>JAXLYR010000006.1:0-595436 GCA_046351325.1 Polyangiaceae bacterium
GCGCGAGTCAGCCGTCGATCGTGCTGACGGGAGTCAGTCAGGCCGCGGCACCCTCCTTCATGAAGGGTGACCAGCCCACGAAAGCGGACGAGGCCGACGGTTCCGTCGCGCACGATCGCAGCGCCGGCGAGGCCGGGGTCATCGCGGCGTCCAACGCAGCGGCGCGTGTCGATCGCACCGAGGCCACGCGCACCGCCGAGCCTGCGACCGCGCCCGAGGTGAAGCCGAAGCCCTCGTCGATGGTGGACCTGCTCTGGTTCGACCCGGCCCTCGCCGATCGCATCCGCGGCTACTCGCCGTGGGCCGACGCGCTGAAGGACGCACCGAAGAAGCGCGAGTGGGTGACCAACGCTGACGCTGTTAAAGCAAAAGAGCAGAAGACAGACCCTGCACGGCCGGTCGCGCGCGCGATGACCCGCGTGCCCCCGCTCGACCTCTCGGCGCTCGGCGCTGTCGTCGCGGACTCGGTCGACGAGGACGGGCTCCTCGCTCGGCCGCTGCTCGTCCTCGACGGTGAGCTCGAGGTCACGTTCGATCCCGTCGATGTGCTGCGCGCGTCGGCGTCGACCGCGCGGCTCTTCGCCAGCGCGGACAAGCGGCTGAAGGAGGCCGTCGACGCGGCGGTCGAGCTCGCCGAGCCCGATCGACCCGTGACGTTGCCGATCCTCGAGGGCGCGCTCAATCGCCTTCGCCAAGCGTTTGCGCAGGCGAATCGCTCGCTCGCGCCGACCTACCTCGAGACGAGCGTCGAGCGCTCGCTGCTCGAGCGACGCAAATGGGCCGAGCGCGAGGTGCTCGGTGGGACGCACCTCGTCGCGCGCGCGTTCTCGGCGTCCGGGGCCTCGGCGATCGCGTATCTGCCAGTCGCGATCCGCGCTCGGCTGCCGCTCGTGCCCCGCGTGCGCGTGCGCATGATCGCGGAGCCCCATCTCTTCCAAGAGCCCGACAGCGAGCAGATCGTGCTGCTCACGCTCGCCCTCGCGCGGACCGCCGAGCTCGCGCGCTAGCGCTGGGCGGTCGCTTATTGCACGTCGTCGAAGAGGTGGCGCGTCGGTTGGTAGGGCGTCGACGGACCGCCGCCGGGGATCGCGCTCGAGGGCGTGCCGCGCACTCCGTTGAAGGTTCCGATGCCGCCGCGCGCCTGCTGCGCGGCCTTGTAGGCGGGGTTGTCGAGCACGCTGCGGATGGAGTCCGCGGCCTCGTAGTGCCCCGTTTGCTCGGCGATTCGCTGGGCGTTCGTCGCCGCCTTGTCACCCCAGTCGGCGAGGCGATCGGCGACCTCGAGCGTGCGGCCGAGCGACGTCGTCGCCGAGAGCCTGCTGAAGGGGTTCGTGAGCCCAATGAGCTCGTTCACCAAGAAGAGGCCGAGCGGCATCTCGCCCGAGAGCCGACGCGGCGCGACCTGCACCGAGTCGCCGCCGTAGAGCACGGTCGCGCAGCCGTCTTTGATCTCGCCGTCGCAGCTCGTCTTCTCGGTCTTGCGCGCGGCGTTCATCGTGTTGATGAAGATGGTCTTGCAGCCGGTGACGATCTTCTGGCCGCTGTGACATTTGACGGGATCGAGCGCGCGTGCGGCGCGTCGCGGGCCGAGGCCCACGTAGCAATTGGGGGAGCCGTCCGCGATGTCGCCCGCGGAGAATTTGATCAAGCTGCCGATCCAGTTGCCGGCCGACATGAACCCCGAGATCACCGTGCGGCCCTGCCAGAGCGCGAGGAGCGCGGCGCCGACCGTCGCGGTCGCCGCGGCCTCCCAGCCGACGACGACGACCCCAATGCCGACGAGCGCGCCGACGACGGTGCCGGCCACGGTCCGACTGTGTTCGATCGGATCGTCGATGCGCGCTGCAGGTTCAAGCTTGCCCATGGATCAGCTCCTCCACTGGAAGGTCCGCAGGATGGCCGAGAAGATCGACGCGAGCTCGCTCGCGCACGCGACCGGCCCCGTCACGCCGACGACGAGGCCGCGCTCGGTGTAGATCGCGCGCTGCTCGAGCGGCACCTCGTCGGCGACGAGGCGCACGGTCGTCGCGATGGCGCGCACGCCCGCGACGTCGACGGGCCCGCGCTCGACGAGTTCGAAGCCGAGCGAGCGGCGCCGCTGCTTCGCCAGGTGCTCGGTTACAGGATTGTCAAGCGGCGCCTTGAGCCCGGCGTCGCGGTAGACCACGATGCGCACGGTGCCGGCTGCGTGCGGCAGCTCGAGCGACTGGATCGACAGATCGAGCGCGTCGTCGGGGACCTCGAGGCGGAGCTCTTGGGTGAGGTACTCGCGCATCGCTCACCCACCCCGCAGCCGCAGCGACTCGAGCACGGCGTCCGCGGCCTCGTCGCAGGCCTCGCTCTGCGAGCGCGGCGCGGCGACCGCGACGAGGAGGAAGGCGCCGTCGCGCTCGAGGTAGAGCTGACGCTGATAAACAAACCCGCCGTCGAGCGCCGCGTGCAAGCGGGCTTCGTGAACCTCGGAGCCTGGGATCTCGCCCTCGCGACGACCGACGACGCGGAGCTCGGCCCCTGCCCTCGCGAGGCCGGCGAGCGTCTCGTCGACCTGCGAGGCGAGCGAGCCCTCGGTGCGAGGGTCTCGCGTGATCGTGAGCGAGAACGTGTGCGGCTCGCGGCTCCACACGAGGGTGTTGACGGTGTGGTCGACAGAGCCGTCGGGGACCTCGAAGGAGCAGTCGTTCGTCTCGAAGAGCATGCGCGCCCTCACCCGAGCCGCACGACGGCGTTCGCCGCGCGCGCGACGCTCTCCGAGCGCGTCGCGACGATGATTTGGTTGAGCGGCCCGAGGCCCGACAGGGCGCGCACGAAGGCCGCTGCGTCGCCCTCGGCGCGGCCGCGCTCGGGCGTGTCGATGAGCACGATCGACGAGCTGCCGACGAGCCCCCAGCGCACCCACGACGCGGCGAAGAGGAGCGCGTCGAGCTCGCTGTCCGCGAGCTGATTCAGGCCGAACGCGCGACCCCCGCCGTCGGTGAAGCCGGGCAGGTGCCCCTGCGGCGTGGGGTAGAGGCCGAGCAGCTTCTTCGTCGCGCAGAGCGAGGCGAAGGCCTGGGTGATCTGCCCGCGCTCCGCGGGCCGGCCATCGGCGTCGCGGCGCAGGCCGAGCCCGGACTCGGCGATGAAGCGCACGAGCCCGGCGAACTTGCCGTTGTCGCGCGTGAGGCGTTTGCCTGCCTCGAGCGCGTCGGTGCCCGTCGGCCCGACGTCGATCGAGAGGCCCACTGGGAGATCGCGCCGCGCGTGGAAATAAGCGAGCTTCGGGTGCTCGGGCGCGGTGTTGAAGTGCCGCAAGATCTCGGCGAGGCCGCCGTCGATCGGTGAGAGAAAGCTCGGGTCACGCGTGAGGATGGCCTCGGTCGTGAAGGCCACGCGCCCGACGTGGAAGCGGCGCTTCTCCGTGTCGTCGAGCTCCCAATCGAGGGTGATCTTCGCCGCGCCCTCGGGCGTGCGCACCCACTCGTCCGGCGAGGGCCGCGTCGCGTAGGGCGCGAGCGTCTCCTTCGCGGCGAGCACGGCCTCGAGCAGGCGAGTCTTGCCGCTCGCGGCCGGCCCCGTGATCGCGACGATGTTCGCGGGCCGCCCCGTGCTCGCATCGCTGAGGTCGAACGACGCGTCTTGAACGCCGAGCACGCCGTCGCAGATGACTCTTCGTATTCGCATCGGTTCTGGATCGCTCGCGATCGATCAGGGGGCGTAGACCATGCCGTCAGGACCAATCCACGGCGACGGCGCCTCTTCGGCGGGGGGCGGCGGCGGCGGCGGCGCGGGCGCGGAGTCCGGGTTGATGTGGACGAGGTCCGCGCGAACGATGATCTGGTTCGGGGTCATCTTGATGATCGAGGTGCCGACCTTGAGGATGATCTCCTTCTCGCTCTCGAAGACGCTCGAGTCCTTCGACAGGTGGCCGAAGGAGCTCTCGGTCTTTTGGAGCATCACGCCGCGGACCTCGTGGGTCTGCGCGCCGTGCACCGAGACCGAGCGATCGCTCGTCACGCCGATGACCTGTTTGTTGTTCACGGCGAGGAGATCGTCGGTGCCGATGCAGGTCGCGCGGTGGTTGCCGACGACGGTCGTGAGCGCGTTCTTCACGACGACGTTCATGTCCTTCTGCGCTTGCAGATAGAGGATCTCGCGCCCCGCGCTGTCGTCGAACGTGAGCTCGCTGCCGCGCCACGCCTGCGTCTGTCGGTTCGGCGAGGTCGCCTGGAAGGGCCCCGAGGAGTCGGTGACGAGCTGGCTGATCGCGGCCGGTGAGAGCGGCTGACCGCCGCCGAGCAGGCTCGTCGGCGCGGCGGGTGTGCCCGCGCCGTCGGCGGCCCCGCTGACGAGGCGCGGCGTGGTCTCGGAGCGGATGCCGCTTACATTTTTGTACTTGGGCAGCGAGTACGGCACGCCTTGGGTCTCGGTGTAGACGCGGCCGACCACCACCGGGCGATCCGGGTCTCCGCCGAGGAACTGGACGAGGACCTCTTGGCCGACGCGCGGCAGGTTCACCCCGCCGAAGCCCGCGCCGCTCCAGGGCTGGCTGCTCGGGATCCAGCAGGAGCTGTTCTGGTCGCGCTGACTCTCGCGATCCCAGTGAAAATGCACGCGGATGCGACCGTATTCGTCGGTGTGGATGTCCTCGCCGTCGGCGCCGACGACGGTCGCGCTCTCGAGGCCGACGACCCGCGGGCGCGGCGTCTTCATCGCGGGAGGGTGCGGCTCGTTGCCCGAGACGACCTCGGCGTGGACGACCCACTCGCTGTCGTGATCGCCGGTGAGCAGGGCCTCGGTGACGAGGAGCTTCTCGCCGCCCGCGAGCGCCCTGTGCGGGTGGTTCGAAACCGACATCAACGTGCCGGGCGTGAGGTCGATCGCGTTCGACTCGAACACGATCCGCTTGGCGCTGCCGCGCCGTGCCGCGAGCCGCTGCTCGGTGCGGTGCGAGCCCAGCCGCTCGTCGACACGGCTCGCGCCGCGATCGTCCGCGCTCGGCGTCTCGCCGCCGCTCTCGGCCTTGAAGAGGAAGACGCCGGGCTCGTAGTCGAACTGCTCGAGCATCGCCTCTTGAGGCAGGCCGCCGCTCGACGTGAGGCGCGGCTGCGAGCTGCTCGGCTTGCGGTAGTCGAGATCGCCGACGGTCATTTTGCCCGGGCGGACGCGCTGGGTGATGGCGACGCGCGTGACGAACTCGCCCGCGGCGCGCTCGGGTCGATCGTGAAATGGGACGAGCGGCTTCGAGACGTCGCGCGCGTGGGGCGCGTCGTCGAGCACCATCACGAGCCCGTCCTCACCCTGCTCGAAGAGGTAGGTGATCGCGGCGTCCTCGAGCATGCGCGACATGAACGCGAAGTCCGTCTCGGCATATTGGACGCGGTACTTCCGCGGCTTGTGGAGCGCGGGATCGACGCGCGTCTTGTAGTCGATGCCCCACTCGTCGAGCAGCGACGTGACGATGTCGAGCTCCGAGACCATCTGGAAGATGCGGTAGTTCTTGCGCTGGGTCATGAGCCAAGCGCGCGGCACGATGGTGAGCTCGTACGTGGCGAGCCCGTGGTCCTCGACGCGGACTTGGTCGATCTGCGAGCAGAGCCCGTCCCACGCGACGTTCGACCACTGCGACCCGAGATCGAAGCGCGCCTCTTTGCCGATGATCTCGTCGAAGTCGAGATCCCCATTCGGTGAGACGACGCGCAGATCGACCGTAAAAAGCTGGGAGAGGCCTTGCTTGACGCTGAAGCTCCTCACGTCGAGGGAGTCCCCCGTAGCGACCGTGGCCCTGGCGTGATTTCGGTTCTCGAAGATCATCGGCGTGTTCCTCTATCTAGGGAGCAGCAGCCGCAGCGCTCGGCTGGGCAGCAGACTGCAATACGAGCTCGGCCTCGGCGTCGCGGCGACGGTTCAGGCCGCGCGCGACCTTCGGAGAGCGGTTGTGATAGGCCTTCATCATCCGCAGACCCTCGGCGACGCCCGCGATGTCGCCCGCCGCGACCGCGCTACGGATATGGTCGTAAGCGGCCTTCTTGAGCACCTGCGACGCCTTCTGCGTGCCCGTCCCGCAGTTGTAGACGAGCGAGGTCAGCGCGCCGCGGACATCGGCGTTCATGGCCTCGAGGCCAGGGAACGCGCTCGCGGCGTCGTCGGCGAAATGCGGCAATCGACGCACGCGAAAGACCGATATGGCATCGTCCCAAGGGATGGCGATGTCGCGCGTCGCGCGCACGGCCGCGGTGCTGCCGTGCAGGCCGACATAGGCCTTCAATCGATCGAAGGCGTCAGCGGGGGTTTGGAGCGCGTCGAGCTTGGCCTTCCAATCGCCCTCGAACCATGACCGCGCGAACCTGAGGTCATAGCCAATCCCGATGGTGAGCCCGGACGCGCTGTTACCGGGCCAGTGCGGGTGCGTGTATTGCCGGTCGTACTGCGGGCGAGCGGCCTGTCGGTCGCCGCCCCCGACCTCCCACGCGATGATCAAATCAATCGCGTCTCGGCTGATATCCATGCGGGAAAGGAGCATATCGAGTCTCACGATCGCGCGTGACCGAACAACGTCGATCCATCCGCGTGGCGCCGATCTCTCACATGGCCCTTTCGAGGTTCGTTGTTGGGGTGCCGTTTCCCCGCGAGCTGTTAAGACCCCGTGCATGGAGCTCGCGTCGGCGGTCGTGCGCGCCCGAGGGGCCGAGAGCGAGATTCATCGCGCTCGCTCGGCCGGCGCGCTTCGCCTGATGTTCCCGCGGACGTCGCCGACAGCTGCGTGGGTCGTCACGAGCAACCTCGGTGGTGGACTCGTCCGCGGCGACGCTCAGCGGCTCGAGCTCGACGTCGGCGCCGAGGCTCGGTGCCTCCTCACGACGCAGGGCTCGACGAAGGTCTACCGCGGCTCGTCTCGGTTCGAACTCGCGGCACGGATCGGGAGCGGCGGCGCGCTCCTCGCGGTGCCCGACCCGATCTCGCTCTATCGGGGCGCGCGCCTCGAGCAGCGCACCGAGCTGACGCTCGAGCCCGACGCGAACCTCCTCTTCGTCGAGGTCTTCACCGCGGGTCGCGTCGCGCACGGCGAGCGCTGGGACCTCGCGGGGCTCGACGCGCGCCTCGTGCTGAAGACGCCCGACCGAACGTTCTTTCGAGATCGGCTGCTGCTCGACCCAGCGCACGGCGGCGTCGCCGAGCGCATGCGGTCCTTCGACGCGCTCGGGACGGTGGTCGCGCTCGGCCCAGCCTTCACCGAACTCACTGCGAATTGGCTCGCCGATCGCACACCGGCGCGCGCCGATCGGGGCCGCGGTCTCCAGGGCCCCGTCCTCGCGAGCTCACCTGTCGCGGGCGGGGCCATCGTGCGCCTCGCGAGCCCGACGATCTCGCAGGCGATCGACGCGACCCGCGCGCTCGCGAGCGCTGCCTGCGCTGTCTTCGACGAGGACCCCTTCGCTCGTAAAGGATGAGTTCCCTTTCCGTAGTCCAAAGGGTCGTTCGAGACTCCCCGCTCCTTTACGCCCCTTAAGCTCCGGTCGGTCGATCCGTCGCGCCTGTCATGAAGACATCGCGCCTCATTGCCGTTTTGTGTCTGACGGCCGGCTGCCAGTTCGGCGGGACCTTGCCGTCGAACGGCAACGGCGAGTGCACGTTGGTGAACGGCGAGCTCAACTGTGTGTTCGACGACGGGAGCGCGTTCGGTGGGAGCAACGCCGGCGCGGCCTCGCAGGGCGGCGGCACATCGCAGGGCGGCGCATCGCAGGGCGGCGCGGCTGTCGTCGGCGGCGCGAGCAGCCAAGGCGGGAGCGGCGGAGCTCCGCTGCCGGCCCCCGACAACGACTCGTGCGCGACCGCTGCGATCGTGGACGTCGGCTCGGGTCAGCAGGCGTTCGAGCACGGCACGTTCGCCGGTGCGAACGACGACGAGAGCTCGTTCTGCGCAGAGGCCGGCGGCCCTGGCCTGCCCGACGTCGTCTATCAACTGAGCTTGGCCGCGGAGTGCACGACGACGCTGACCGTCGACGGCCCCGTGGGGATCGACGGGGTCATCTCGCTGCGATCCCAGGACTGCTCGATCGACGAATACTGCGTCGATCACCCTGGCAATCACGAGCTCTTCCGCGCCTCGTTGGACGCTGGGACCTACTGGGTCGTCGTCAGCAATGTTGGCACCGAGCAGGGCCCGTTCACGCTGTCGATCGACTGCGCCATCCCGACCTGCGGCGACGGCGTCCTCAACGCCACCGGCCAAGAGCAGTGCGACGACGGCAACAGCCTCGACGGCGACGGCTGCAGCAGCACCTGCCGCTTCGAGGCCGCGGACAGCACCTTCGACACGTGCGAGGGCGCGGCAGCGGCGGCGCCGATCATCATCGGACCGGCGGAGACCGTCCACGTCCCGAGCGCAGAGCCGCTCCGCTCGACCATCGGCGCGACCGACAGCGGCACGGGGAGCTGCTCTCTCCAACCCGATGGCGTGGACATCATCGGCGCGCCGGATCACGTCTACCGCGTGCGCCCCAGCGCGAACGGCACGCTGCGCGTGACGCTCGGGCTCGGCCTCGACGATCAGCCCTACTGCGGCACCGACCCCAACGGGCCGACGAGCCCCTACCCGACGGGCTGTTATGACCGCGCAGTGCACGTCCGCGAGGGCGTCTGCGACAGCGTCGCGAACGAGGTCGCGTGCTCGGACAACCCGTACGACTGGTGGGCGCCCGAGGAGGTGCTCGTGACGGTCGCGGCCAACGTCGACTACTACGTCTTCGTCGATGGCTGGAACGACGATGCGTTCGGATCGGGCGTCTACGACCTGCGTCTCGAGCTTCAGTAGCGCTCGGCCCAGCGCGCTTCGTAGAGATCGTAGAGCGCGAGCAGAGCCTCGCGCAGGTTGTGATCATGAAGTCGCAGCGGCGCGACGATCTCGTCGGCGCGCACGAGGACGGGCAGGTCGGGGCTCGCGAGGAGCACCTGCTCCGTCAGGCGGATCGCGAGCGCTTCGTCGACCGCGCAGCGCCGCAGCGTGGGCAGCCCGAGATCGCGATGCGTCGCGACGAGCAGCGTGCGCCCCGCGCGTTCGATCGCGCGTCGCAAGCGATGGAGCCGCCAGCGCGACAGCGCGTCGGCCTCGTCGAGGAGGAGCGCGTCGAAGGGAGCGTCGGGTCCGAGGCGAGGCAGAGCGTCGCGGTCGGCGCGCAGCTCGAGCGTGCGCACACCCTGCGATCGCGCAGCGCGGCCGAGCGATCGGAGCAGCGTCGTCTTGCCCGAACCTGGCGGTCCGACGAGCTGCGCTTGCCGAGCGCGCGCCCACTGCTCGAGGAGCGTGCGCGCGTCCGCCTCGTCGAACACGAACTCGAGCGCGCCGGGCCGGAGATGCTCGGTCGAAAACGGATTCCGGGGCGCGCCCATCGATCAACCAGGACTGCGATGCGGGCCGCCGACCTCGCGGCGCGCGAACGGTGAGGCCAAGTGAAACGCGACCTCGGCGCGCTCGGCGCCGACGGTGATCTCCAAGAACCAATGGATCTTGAGGATCACACCCTCGTAGCTCCAAGGCTCGGTCGGCGTCGGGATCTCGAAGCGCACGGTCGCGGGCAGGCTCGCGGTCGAGACCGGAACCAAGACCCGCGCTGGCAAGTCGAGCTCTTCCTGGTCGCCGCGCCCCTCGGTGCGATAGCGCAGGATCGCGAGGACCTGCGTATTCGCGAGCTGCTGGGTGGGTCCGAGCTCGACCGAGCCTCGCAGCGGCTGCCCAGCGACGACCTCGCTCGTCGAGAGGTCGATTCGAAGGCTCACGTCCGAACCGCCGAGATCGTGATGGGGTAGACGTGCTCGCGAGACGCGTCCGCTCGCGTGACGAGCCGCAGTCGCCAGCCGAGGCTGTTCATCCCGCGCGGCCCCTTGAAGGAGTGCATCGCGTCGGCGGGGACTCGATAGTCGGCGCGGAGCTCGAGCGGGCCGTCGGACGCGTCGTTGCCCGCGGACGCGGACGCGATGCGCAGGCTCCGTGCGACGTGCTCGACGCTCTCGACGGTGCTCCCCTTGCTGAAGCGGGCGGTCTCGACGCACTCGAAGAAGAGCTCGGCCGCGGCGAGCCGCTCCGGCCCGAAGAGTCGCACCGCGACCCGCAGGAGCTCACCCGCCGTGAGCGTGTCGGCGTCGACCTCGACGATCGGTGCAGGGCCGCGCGCGCGAATCGTCAGGTAGTGGAGCGCCCCGAACGCGCTCGGGAGCGCCGCGATCGCGGCGAGCGGCACGACGATGCACGCGAGGATGAAGAGCGTCGGCGCTGGCTGCGGCGCGACGACATCGCAGCAAACACCCTCTCCGTCGCTGCACCCGCCGCACGACCACGCGTCGCTCCAATGCCGTGGATAGGTGGCCCAAAGAAAGAGGCCTAGGACGCCGGCGGACGCTGTGATCGCCGCGAGGGCGATCCCGACGAGCTTCGCGCCTCCGAAGGGCTGCGAGGTCTCGAGGCGCAGGCGATGGAGCTGCGCTGCCTCGCCCGACAAGGCTTCGTTCTTCGCCGCGCGCAGCATCTTCAAGCCGAAGACCGCGTGCGCCACCGGGATCAACGCAAGAGAGAGCTCGGCGAACCACTCGCCGTCGGGCCCTGCGACCCGCCCCTCGAGCCGCGCCCAAACCCAAAAGACGAGCAGCCCGCTCGTCACGACGGCGATCAAAAGCGATCTCGCGCCGCGCGCTCTCATCGCCTCCATGAATACCCCAATCGGCCGGCGACTCTGGTGACATTCCTGTCAACAATTTCGACGAAGCAAGGGCGCGTCGAATGCGGTTGGGAACGCGTCGCGTCGGCACTAAGGCATGGCCCCACGATGCGACTCGCGCCTCGCGATCTCGACAAACTCATCCTCCACAACGCCGGGTTCCTCGCGCAGAAGCGCTTGGCGCGCGGGGTTCGACTCAACTACCCCGAGGCCGTCGCCCTCCTCGCGACGCAGCTGCTCGAGCTCATACGCGACGGTCGCTCGGTCGCGGAGTTGATGGTTGGGTCGCACACTCCTCGGCCGTCCGGCAGGTCGTACCAGGGCGTCGCCGGCTCGTCACCAGATCCAGGTCGAGGACCTTCCCCGTGGGACGAAGCTCGTCACGGTGCACCACCCTCGTCGCGGACGACGGCGACCTCGAGCTCGCGCTCTACGGCAGCTTCGGTGCCGGCGAGCGTCGAGCTTCGGCGCGCTCGAGAAACCGCCTCGACGCCGGGGCGATCGAGGTCGCGGACGGCGAGGTCGTGCTCCAGCGAGGGCCGCGACCGCCTCGACGTCACCAACACGGGCGATCGCCCCATCCAGGTCGGCAGCCACTTCCACTTCTTCGAGGTGAACGCGGCGCTCGTCTTCGATCGCGCCCTCGCGAGCGGCATGCGACTCGACATCCCCGCGGGCACGGTGCGCTTCCAGGTCGGGCGAGACCAAACGCGTGCGCCTCGTCGCGGGCCGCCGGCGATCAGCAGGTCACCGTGAGCGTCGTCCTCTCGCGAAAGACCTACGCCGATCTCTGGTCGACCGCCGGCGATCGCGTGCGCCTCGGCGACACGAACCTCGTCGCCGAGATCGAGCGCGACTTCACGACCTACGGCGACGAATGCAAATTCGGCGGCGGCAAGGTGCTGCGCGATCGCATGGGCCAGTTCGCCGGCGCCGACGACGCCGACGCGCTCGACCTCGTGATCACCAACGCGATCATCATCGACTGGACCGGCATCACCGAAGGCGACATCGGCGTCAAACACGGGCGCATCGTCGGAATCAGGAAGGCCGGCAACCCCGCCGTCATGCACGGCGTCGGGCCGGGGATGATCGTCGGCGTCACGACCGAAGCCATCGCCGCCGAGGGCCTCATCGTGACGGCGGGCGGCATCGACACGCACATCCATTTCATCTGCCCTCAGCAGGCCGACGAGGCCATCGCGAGCGGCATCACGACGTTCGTCGGCGGCGGCACGGGCCCGACCGCCGGGACGAAGGCCACGACGTGCGCGCCGGGCGCGCGCCACATCGACTCATGCTGCAGGCGACGGACTCGCTGCCGCTCAACATCGGCCTCACCGGCAGGGGAACACCTCGATGTCGAACGGGCTCATCGATCAGATCCGAGCCGGGGCGATCGGGCTCAAGCTCCACGAGGACTGGGGCACGACGCCGACCGCGATCGACTGCTGCCTCACCGTCGCCGACGCCGAGGACATCCAGGTCACGATCCGCACCGACGCGCAGAACAGTCGGGCTACGTGAGCGACTCGATCGCGGCCTTCAAGGGCCGCACGATCCACGTACCACACCGAGGAGGCGCAGGCGGCGGGCACGCCCGACATCGCCTGCGCGTCGCGGGCGAGCCGAACGTCATCCCGAGCTCGACGAACCCGACGCTCCCTTACACGAGGAACACGCTCGACGACACCTCGGCCGCTGCTCGCCGATATCATCACCTCGACCGCGAGATCCCCGAGGACGTCGCGTTCGCCGAGTCGCGCATCCGCCCCGAGACGATCGCCGCCGAGGACGTGCTGCACGACATGGGCGCGCTCAGCATCGTCTCGAGCGACAGCCAAGCGATGGGCCGCGTCGGCGAGGTCATCACGCGCGCCCTGGCAAACTCGCTCACAAGATGCGCGAGCGCGGCGCGCTGCCCTCCGAGGCGACCGGCAGCGACAACAACCGCATCCGGCGCTACGTGGCGAAGTACACGGTGAACCCTGCGATCGCGCACGGGCTATCGCACGACATCGGCTCGGTCGAGGTCGGCAAGCTCGCGGACCTCGTGCTCTGGCGGCCTGCGTTCTTCGGCGTTCGACCCGAGCTCGTCTTGAAAGGTGGCTTCGTCGCGTGGTCGCAGATGGGCGACGCGAACGCGTCCATCCCGACGCCCGAGCCCGTCCTCATGCGCCCGATGTTCGGCGCGCGCGGCCGCGCGACCGGCGCGACCTCGCTGGCGTTCGTCTCCGAGCGCGCCTGGCAAGAGGGACACCTGCGCGCCCTCGGCCTCACCAAGCAGCTCTCGGTCGTGCGCGGCTGCCGCGGCATCGGCAAGCGCCACATGAAGCTCAACGACGCCCTGCCCAAGCTCGAGATCGACCCCGAGACCTACGAGGTCCGCGCCGACGGCGTGCTCCTCACGTGCTCGCCGTCGGTGAGCCTGCCGCTCGCGCAGCGCTACAGTTTGTTTTGACCTCAAACGATGTTCGACTTCCACCTGCTGCAGCTCGCCGACTCGGCCTTCCCCGCGGGTGGCTTCGCCCACTCGAACGGGCTCGAGGCCCTGCACCAAGCGGGGGCGCTCGATCGGCGCTCCCTCGAGGTCGTGAGCCGCGACGTCATCGAGCAGGCCGCTTCGTTTGCGCTGCCGCTCGCGGGCGCGGCCTTCGACCAGCCGGACCGGCTCGCCGAGCTCGACGCTCTCGCCGGTAGCTACCTGTGGAGCGCGGTCGCAGCGCGCGCGAGCCGGGCCCAAGGCCGGGCGCTCCTCGACGCCGCGGCGCGCATCCTCGACTCCGCCTCGCTCCGCGCCGCCAAGGCTGCGCTGCGAGGCCGCGCTCCGGACGGCGCCCCTTCGCTCGAGGGTCACTTCGCGCCTGTGTTCGGCCTCGTCGGCCTCGCGATGGGCCTCGATCGGCGCGGCACGCTCGCGACGCTCCTCTTCACCACCCATCGCGGCGCGCTCTCGGCGGCCGTGCGGCTCGGCGTGGTCGGTCCGTTCGAGGCGCAGGCCCTCCAGCACCGGCAGCGCGCCCTCCTCGAGGCTGCGCTCGCGCGCGGTGAGGCGACGCCGCTCGAGGATCTCGCGCAGACGGCGCCGCTCCTCGAGCTCTTCGGCGCGACGCACGATCGGCTCTACTCGCGACTCTTCCAGAGCTGAGCAGAGAGCGGCCGCGCGCCGGGCCGCGGGCGATTCGTTGGTGCTCCAACGGCCTTCAGAGCGAGAGCGCCGCGAGCAGGAGAACCTCTTGCGTGTCGGTCCAGCCGTCACCGAACGCGACGACTCCGCCCCCGGGCCTCGGCGCGACCGCCACGCCGAACGCGCTGGAGAAGACCGTGTGGAGCTCGACCGAAGTGATCTCCAGCTCGGGCGTGAGGGCGGCGACGAACATGCCTCGTCGCTCGGAGGGGCCGCCGCCGAAGTCGAGCCCCGCGGGGTCGTGCCCCGTGAGGACGATCCGCCCGAGCTCGTCCACGAAGAGCTCGCGCACCGACTCCTCGGGGGGAAAGGGCTCGAGCGCGCCCGGGGGCAGCCTCGCCTCGAGCTCGCGGGCCGCGACGGGCTCGCCCGAAGCATCGAAGCGCGCGACAGCCACGTCGACCTCGAGCCCCGGCGCGGAGAGGACGACCCCGCCGAGCGCCTGCTCACCACCGAAAGCGAAGCCCAAGACGAGCCCGCCGTCGCTCGTGGGAGCGACCGCGCACGGCTCGAACGGCGAGATCGCGAGCCGATGATCGAAGACGTAGCCGCCGTCGCTCGTGAGGCGCGCGACGAACCCATCCTGCGAGGCGTCGCTCGTCACGGGCGGCCCGTCCGCGACCGCGAACGTGCCGTAGGCGCGACCGGCGAGCGCGATCTCGCCCGTCTGCCCATCGACGGCCACGGCGCGAACCTCGTCGAGCAGGGCGCCACCGATCGACGTGGCCCAGAGCCCCGCGCCGATCGGATCGAGCTTCGCCACGAAGCCATCGGGCAAGCTCGCGCCGACGAGCTCGGGTAGCGCCACAGCGCCAAAATCTAATACGCCGTCATAGTGACCCCCGAGGATGACGCTGCCGTCCGCTGCGACGGCCGCGTCGAGCGCGCGCTGGTCCCCTGCCCCGCCGAATTGCTCGCTCCACGTCGGCGCGAGCGCCGCGTCGAAGGCCGCGACGAACACGTCCTCGCCGTCCGCCGACAGCGCTCCTCCGCCGAAGTCCAGTTGCCCGGTGAAGGTCCCGATCGCGATCACGGTGCCGTCGGGCTGCACGCCGAGCCCTGCGCAGTTCGCGCCCGGCGCGTCGATCTGTCGCGCAACGACGAGCGCGCCCGCCTGGTCGAACGCGAGAAAAAGCAGCGCGCGCTCCGCGCTCGAGAAGGTCGTCGCGTCGACCGTGAGAACTCCGTCGAACGTCGCGCACACGTAGCTCGTGCCTGTCGGCGCGACGGCGAGCGCCCGCGCAGAGGCGCTGTCCCCGAGGAAGCTCTCGGCCCAAATCGGGTCGCTCCATCGCGCCCCTTCTTGTGTGGCGCCACCCGAGCCTCCCACCGACGAGGCCATCGAGGTCGAGGTCGAGGCCTCGCCGCCCCTCCCGCCATTCCCCCCACTCGCGCCGCTCGCGCCGGTCGAAGAGCTCGAGCCTCCGCCAGTGCCCCCGTGCGTGTCGTCGGGGTTCGGGCAGCCCGCCGCACACGAGAGCGCGAACAGGAGCGCCGCTTTGCGACCCGAAATCACCTCGCGATCCTATCGCGGGCCGACCCCTCGAGCCCCATGCGAGCGCCCGCTCGTCGTATAGGGCCGGAGCCATGCACGACCACGGTCACTCGCACGAGCACGATCACGATCACCCCCACGATCATGCTCACGATCACCCGCACACCCACCCGTCCGCGCCAGGCCTCTTCCACGAGCGCGACGCGCCGCTCGACCGCGACTACGGCGAGCGCGCCTTCACCGTCGGCATCGGCGGTCCGGTGGGCAGCGGCAAGACCGCGCTCCTCCTCGCGCTCTGCCGCGCGCTGCGGGACCGACTGCGGCTCGGCGTCGTGACGAACGACATCTTCACCCGAGAGGACGCGGAGTTCCTCACGCGCCACGAAGCTTTGCCCCACAAACAAATTCGCGCCGTCGAGACCGGCGGCTGCCCGCACGCGGCGATCCGCGACGACATCTCGCCGAACCTGCTCGCCCTCGAGGAGCTCATGGTCGACGGGCCCGAGCTCCTCTTCGTCGAGAGCGGCGGCGACAACCTCGCCGCGCAATACAGCCGCGAGCTCGTCGACTACACGGTCTACGTCATCGACGTCGCCGGTGGCGACAAGGTCCCCCGCAAGGGCGGGCCAGGCATCACCCAGAGCGACCTGCTGGTCATCAACAAGACCGACCTCGCTCCGCACGTGGGCGCCGATCTCGACGTGATGGCGCGGGACGCTCGCAGGATGCGCGGCGATGGGCCCACTGTGTTCGCACAGGTCACACGCGGCGTCGGGGTCGACACGATCGTGGAGCACATCCTACGGACGAGGAGCGCCGCGCTCGCAAACTCGGGCTCGTCGACTCGCTGATCCCAGGCCTCACCCCAAATGCGCAATGGGGCAATTCGCAAACGAAACCCCGAATGAAGCTCAGGAGCGAAAAGTCCGTGTCCTCGTGAGCGTCGATGGGCGGCATGCCCATTGCTGACGCCCTCGCGTGCCTATGAAGAGGACGATCACTCGCCCCATGAGTGAGCTCAATCCCTCGAGGGTCGTCGACCACGCGTCGACTGCCAAACCTGTCAGCGTGCTCCTCTCCACTCGCTTCGTCGTGGAGCTCACGGCCCTGCTGTCGCGGCTCGTGCCCAGCACGGCCCTCACGATCACGCACGCCCCCAATCCTCGGATGGCGGCGGAGCTCACGCACAATGGCGACTTCGACTGGATCTTCGTCGACGCCGATCCTCGGAGCGGTGCCGAGCTCAATCAGGGTCTGCGCGGAAAGCGCGTGGTCTTCATCGCCGAGCCCGACGTCCCTGTCAGCCATCGCCACGGGGATCCGATTCGGGTGCTCACCACTCCGGTCACCTTCGAGGCCGTGCGAGACCTGCTCGCGGAGCGCGCGACCGTGCGCCCCCCGCCCTCCTGGCGAGAGGCGCCCACGTGGCGTCGCCGTGGCTGACGCCACCTGAAGCGCTCCATCCAATAACAAGCCTGTCAGTGCTTGTTCGCCGAGCGAGCCCAAGTTCCTGGCGCGTCGCGCTCCTCCGCGCGGCCGGCCCTGCGCTTTCATTTTGACGAAGTCGCTCCACCCGAGGACATTCCTTGAGGTGGACGACGACCGTAAGCGAGGTCGGGCGAGCGCTCCGGACGAGGATCCGAAGCGCAGTCGAGCCAGCGCTCCGGACGAGTCCGCCGATGAGGCCCGGCGCCGCGCCGAGAAGCTCGTCGGCACGACGCTCTCGGATCGCTATCGGATCCACAACCTGCTCGCGATGGGCGGCATGGGCGCCGTCTACACCGGTGAGCACGTCCACATGCGCAAGCGCGTGGCGATCAAGCTGCTCCACCCCGACACCGAGAACCTGCCCTCGCTGGTCTCGCGGTTCGAGCGCGAGGCCATCGTCGGCGCGCACGTCGAGCACCCGAACATCGCGTCCGCGCGCGACTTCGGCAAGCTGAAGGACGGCTCGTATTACCTCGTCCTGGAGTTCGTCCGCGGCATCACGCTGAGGCAGCTCTTACAAAAGGGTAAGATCCCGATCTCGCGCGCGCTGCCGATCGCGAGGCAGATCGCGAGCGCGCTCTCCGCCTTGCACGAGGTCGGCATCTTTCATCGCGACATCGCCCCGCGCAACGTGATGGTCGTGCCGGGCGCCGAAGACAAGGTCAAGCTGATTGACTTTGGGTTCGCGAAGGTCCCGGTCGAGCGCTTTCGCGCGCTGAGCGTCCAGCAAGGCACACCCATCCTGCCGAGCGAGATCACCGCGCCCGGCGTCGTCTTCGGGACGATCGGCTACCTCGCGCCGGAGGCCGCGCTCGGCATGTCGGCCGTCGACGAGCGGAGCGATCTCTACGCGCTCGGCGCCATCTTCTACGAGCTCTTCTCGGGCGTGCCGCCGTTCGAGGCCGCGTCGCAGGGGCGGCTCTTCCTCAAACACCGGAATGACCCCGTCCCGAAGATGGCCGACCGCGCGAAGGACGCGCGCGTGCCGGCCGAGCTCGAGGCCATCGCGGTGAAGCTCCTCGAGAAGCGACCGGAGAACCGCTACGCGTCGGCGCGCGACGTCGAGCGCGCCCTCGAGGCCGCGGCCGTGCACCTCGCGCCCGAGTCGCGCCCCGCGCCCGCGACGGACACGCCCGAGCTCACCGTGCTCGGCGCCGCCGAGGACGTGACGCTGCCTCGCTACGAGGACGTCGCGGCCTCCTCCACCACCGAGGCTCCGTCGTCGCTCACACAGCCGCGACCGAGCGCGGGCGGCGGCGGCGCGACCAAGCTCGCGCTCGCGTTGGCGGCGGTCGCGGTCTTGGCTGGAGGCGGCTGGTTCATGTTCGGGCGCTCTCGCTCACCGGCGGACGCGCCCGCACCACCAGGATCGACGGCGCCCGCGAGCGCGGCCTCTTCACCGGCGGCTTCGGTGGCGTCCTCGTTGGGGACGGCTCCGGCTGACTCGACGCAGGCGGTTGCGAGGTCCGCTCCGCCCGCGACCTCGGCGAGCGCGCCGCGAGACACGCTGCCCGCGGCCGAAATCGAGGCGCACAAGAAGACGCTGCTCCAAGCGCAGACGAGCAACAACTGGAGCGGCGCCGCCGACGCGCTCCTCGCGCTCGCGGCCGGCGCGCCGACAGCGCTCGGATCGCCGGAGCTGCGGCTCGCGGCGACCGAGGTCGCGACGAGGCTCAGCATCAACAAAGAGCTCGGCGACAAGCTCATCGACGCGCTGTCGAGGAGCTTCGGGGCGGACGGGATCGACGTGCTCTACGAGCTCGTCACGCGGCGCGGCGGCTCGCGGGCCGCGACGATGGCGACGGAGATGCTCGCGCGACCCGAGGTTCGAGCGCGCGGCTCGAAGGCCCTCGGCCTGCTGCTCGATCTGCGGGCGACCCCGTGCATGGAGCGGCTGAAATTGCTCGACCGCGTGCGCACCGACGGCGACGACCGCGTGCTCGCGATCCTCATCGCGTCGCGCGGGATGGACTGCGCGACCGTGAACGGCGGCTGCTGCATCCTGAACAACGCCGACCTCGAGTCCGCGATCGCCGACCTCTCGAAGCGGCTGCGCTGATTCGCTTACCGGCGCGTAATCGACGGGTCTGAAGCCCGACCAGCGAAGTTACTATCGTGTAAGCGATCCGGCCGTGCGGAACACGAAGTCGGGCAGCGGCGTGAGCGACGAGTAGTTCTTGTGATGGTCGGTCATGTGGTGGACGTAGTGCTTCGCCGTCAGGGCATCGATCGGGCGGAGCAGCGGGTGACCGAACTGCAGCCCCGAGTGGATGAGGATGTTGAGCGTCGAATAGATGAAGAAGCACACGGCGAACGCGTAGACGTGCACCGGACCGACGATCCACGTCGAGAGCATGAGGAGGGCGAGGCCCGCGAGGAGCTCGGCGGGGTGCAGATAGAAGCTCTCGAGGGCCGACGGGTTCTTCGCCCGGTGGTGGATGCCGTGGACGAACCGCATCAGCGCCTGGATGTGCATCGTGCGGTGCAGCCAGTAGTAGACGAAGTCGTAGATGACGAGGATCGCCGCGGCCTGGAAGATCATGCGGCCGATCGAGGTCGGCGCCGTCGTCACGAGGAAGCGATGGGCGAACGTCAGCGCGCCGATGATGGTGACGAGCGAGAGCGTGCTGCTCACGGCCATCGTCCGTAGGCGCTCGCCCTGCGGGACGCGGAGCGAGACGGAGGGGCTCAAGCGGCGGTCGGCGAAGCGCTGCGCGTGGAACGCCCACGCGAGGTAGCCGAGCAGGACCGCGTCAAAAGCCAGGATCGCAGCGATGATGACGGCGAGCTCGAACACACGGGTTTGGTACCCGACCAATCCGCGGACAGCAAGTACGCGGACAGCAAGTACGCGGCGGCGCTACTCGACGCCCTTCAGCATGGTGAGGAGCTCGTCGCGCGCCGCGAGGACCGTCGCGTCGGGGCCGACCATGCGGACGAACCAGTTGCCGCGGTCGGGGGTGTGGATGACCGCCGCGATCATGCGGAAGTTCTCCTTCACCATCTGCATCGGCGACGCGGTCATGCCGGGTCGGTGCGGTCCGAGGTTCAGTTTGTAGGTCCCGACGTGCTCGAAGGTCTCGACCTCGAGGCCGCTCGCGCTCGTGAAGGTCTCGCGTTTCGCCAGGGATTTCGCGTCGCCGTCGAACTGCTTGAACCAGGGCTCCCAGTTCTTGTCGCGATCGCCGTTCGAACCAGTCCCGAAAAAGAGGACGAGGACCTCGGCGTCTTCTTTGTCGCCCGCGGTCGCGGGCACGCTGAACCCCGCGCGGCGCGCGCCGGTGGGGCTCGACTCGGTCTTGTTCCAGCGCGCGGGCGCGGTGAAGCCGAGCTGCTTCATCGAGGCCGCGCCCGTGCTCGTCGTGGTGCCTCGCGGGCCCGGCTCGGCGTCCTTCGGCCCGCAGCCAGCGATCGCGAGCGCGAGCAGAACCACGGTGGACGCGGCGCTCGCCCCTGAAATGGCACTTCGTCGAGAGCGCGAGCGTAGAATCCCGAGGCGCGGGAGCCGTGGGCCTCCCGCGGAGAACGACCCAAACAATTTTCCGGTCACGTCGGCGAGGCTCGTGGCTACCAGTCTCCGAGCCCGCCGACCATGTTGCAAGTTTCGAGCGTCGTCCGAACCCCAGTCGAGGACATCGAGCGCATGGAGCAAATGGGCGAGTACCTCGTCCGCCGTTTGGTCGGCGAAGGAGGTATGGGCAAGGTCTACGAGGCCGAGGAGCGCCTGAGCAAGCGGCGCGTCGCCCTCAAGGTGCTGCACTCCGAGCTCTCGAAGAGTGACCAGGCCCGCAAGCTGTTCCTCAACGAGATGCAGATCCTCGCGCGGATCGAGCACCCCAACATCGTGCGCAGCCTCGCCAGCATGGAGGTCGGGGGCGATCTCGTGATGGTGCTCGAGTACCTCGACGGGCGGACCCTGCGCCACGTGATCACCGAGCGCGTGCGGCTTCCCTGGGTCGAAGCGGTCGGCATCGTCGCCGCAGCGGCGAGCGCGCTCGCGGCCGCACACGGCCAGAACCCGCCTGTCATCCACCGCGATCTCAAGCCCGAGAACATCATGGTGCTCGCGGACGGCAGCATCAAAGTCATGGATTTCGGCATCGCCAAGGTCGTCGAGGCGATGAACCAGACGAACACGCAGAGCGTGGGGACGCTCCAATACATGAGCCCCGAGCAGATCGACGCGCACGCGATCGATCACCGCTCGGACCTCTATTGTCTCGGCCTCATCCTCTACGAGCTGCTGGAGGGCAAGCCGCCCTTCACGTCGAGCTCACCGCGGCAGCTCCTCAATTTGCAGTGCACCGCCGAGCCTCCCGAGCTCTCGGAGGACGTGCGCTCCGGCCTGCCGAAGGGCGTCGAGGAGCTCCTCTTTCAGCTGCTCGAGAAGGCCCCTGAGGACCGCCCCTACCTCGCGGAGGACATCGTCTCCCGCCTCGAACCCTTCATCCCTGCGAGCGGCGGCGGCAACGCGCGGAGCGGGCGCGGGGGCAGCACGGTTCGCATGCGCTCGGGCTCCGGCGTCTCGTCGCCGCGCACGCTCGAGACCCCGGACCGAACCTCGGCAGATGGGCCGCGCAGTCCCTCCGCGCCGAGCCCGCGCGCTTCGGTGAACGGAGCGGCCGCGCCCGATTCGAACGAGGGCCGCGCGAGCGCACCAGCTCGTGGGACGGTGCCCGCCGCGAGCGCGCCCGCGGAGCGACTCTCGGCCGCAGGTCGATCGCGCGCGGGCAACACGATCCCCGAAGAGCCGCTCCGCCCCGAGGGCGCCGTGCAGCGCGCCGACACGATCGCCCTGCTCGATCGCGCCGACCGCGGTCGCGAGGTCCCAATCACGATCGCGGTCGCGATCATCGTCGTCCTCTCTCTCGTCTCGGGGCTCATCGCGTACTTCGTTCGCGCGACCTCGGCGTCGACCGAGCCGAGCAAGAGCGCGCCCGCGGCGAGCGAATCCGCGAAATCCACCAGCGAGCCGAAGGCCGGTGCGCGCGACAGCGCGGGCGACCGGAGGTACCGCCATTGACGTCGCGCGCCCGGGCGGCCTTGCTCCCGGCGAAGCGGTGCGCGGCTCTGGATGGCGCCCCTTCCCTCACGTGGGAGCTCTTCGGGCGGGCGCGGCGCGCGCGGCTCGACCGACGCGCGGGTTCGAACTCGAGCGAGATCGGTGAAAGAGATGCGATCGAGATCCTACGGCTCGGCGTGGAGGACACGCCCGCTGCGGAGCGACTCGCCGAGCTCGGCAAGGCTGTAGGCGTCCTCGACGCGGGTCGCGACGACGAGGGGATTTGGCTCGTCCGCGCGACCGCCGAGGACAACGCCGCCGCGTGGATGAAGCGTCATCGCGGCGTCGCGCACGGCGTCGCGTGGGAGCGGGTCGTTCGGCTCGCGCTCGACGTAGCGGACGCGCTCGCGGCGTGTGAGCAGCGCGGCCTCTTCCCAGGGGCGCTCGGCCCCGAGGGGATCGGCGTCTCGCGCGGCGCGGGGCCCGAGCGTGAGCGCGCGTTCCTCACCGCTGACGAGCTCTTCGCGCGGGAGCTCGGCGCACCGCCGCGCGACGCTTCGGCGTCGCTCGCTCCGGCCTGGTGCCCCCCCGCGCAGGCCGACGGAGCACCCTTCGACGCGGCGGCGAATCGCTACGTTTTAGGGCTAACTCTGTACAAGCTCCTCGCGGGCGCGCACCCCTTCTCCGGGGCGGGGCTCAGGCGCGCACTCGACGCTGCGAAGACCGCGGGCGCGCCGCCGTTCGCGGACGAGGTCGCCTCGAAGCTGCCGCCGGGCCTGCAGTCGCTCGTCCTGCGCACGTTGAGCCCGAACGCCGCCGAGCGCCCTGCCTCGGCCGAGGCGATCGCCGACGCGCTCACTGGGTTCCTGCGCTCGCCGCAAGGCCTCGGCGCGCTCGGACGGGGCGCCGAGCCGCCCCCCGATCCCGAGCCCGAGCCGAAGTTCGCGCCGACGTTGCCGTCGCGCGACGCGGTCGTCGGCGGCGCGCGCCCGCCGCAGGTGATCCCGATCGCCCCGAAAAAACCTCGCAACGCGCGCGCTCGAGAGGCGGCTCCGCGCACGCTTGCCGCGGAGAGCGCGCCCGCCGCGAGGCCGCGGCCAGCGCGACGCGCGACGCCACCATCGCGCTCGCGCTCGGTGAGCTGGCCCCGGATTTTCCTGCCGATCGGTGCCGGTGCGCTGCTCGCGCTCGGCGTCGCGAGCAGGCTCGAGCCAGCTCCGCCGCCCTCGAAGAAGCTCGCCGACGTGGGCTCGCTCCATCCCTTGGCGGCCGACGAGACGCTCGCGACCGACTGCGCGAGCTGCCACCCGCGACAGACCTCGGAGTGGCGTCGCAGCGTGATGGGCCACGCAGTGAAGAGCCCGCTCTTCAACGCGCTCGAGTCGCTGGTCGAGGAGCAGATCGGCCGCAGCAACGACTGCCCGAACGGCGGCGGCGCGCTCCGCAAGGCGAGCGCGTCGACCGCGTGCAGGAGCCAAGCGACGGGCCTCGTCATCACAGGGTCGGGCGGCGAGCACTGGTGCGTGAACTGCCACGCGCCGAACGAGAACCTCGAGCTTCGCATGCCCGCGTGGGACGCGATCGGCGCCGGCAATCCGCGCGACAACCACCCTGTGAAGGACCTGCTCGGGGCGCGCGCGAACGAGGGCATCGACTGCGCGTTCTGCCACCAGGTGCACGGGCCGGTGACGCCGCGCTCGCGCGGATACCAGGGAAATCCCACGTGGACGTCGTTCATCACCGGCACGGTGTTCGAGTCGCGCCCCGAGGATCGGCGCGGCCTCTTCGGGATCGCGAACAGCGGCTACGAGCTCGATCCGCGGTCGTTCCTCTCGCCGGCGAAGAGCGAGCCCGAGCTCGGGCTCGTGCACGAGCGGCACGATCGCGCGCAGAGCCGATACCTCGCGTCGAGCGAGTTCTGCGGCACCTGCCACGACGTTCGCCTCTTCGGGAGCGACGCGATCGCGGCCCCGCAGCGCGGCGAGCACTTCAAGCGCCTGCGCAACGCGTACAGCGAGTGGGACGCGTGGGCCGCGCTCGAGCGCAAGAAGGGCCGTGAGCCCGCGACCTGCCAGGGCTGTCACATGTCGACGTTCCCCGGCGTCTGCGAGGCCGACGCGGAGAGCAGCGGCGACGCGATCTGTCCGAGCGGGACGCGCTTCACCACGCGCAAGCCCGGCGATCTGCCGCTCGGCAGGATGGCCACCGGCTCGAAGGACGCGACCGCGCTCTCGACGCACTACTTCAGCGGGGTCGATCTGCCGCTCTCGCGCGAGTACCCCGAGGACCTGCTCGACGAGTCCGCGCTCGATCTCGCGGGCATCCCCATCTCGGCGCGCGCGCGGCGCGACGCGCTCCTGAAGTCGGCCTTCGACTTCGAGATCGGCGCGAGCCGCGCCGATCGCGGTCGCCTGTCGATCCCGATCGAGATCGAGAACGTCGGCGGCGGACATCGCGTGCCCGCGGGCTTCAGCCAGGAGCGCGAGTTCTGGGTGCACCTGCGCGTGACCGATCGCGACGGCCGCGTCGTCTACGAGGTCGGCCGCGTCGACCGCGACGACGAAGACCTTCACGACAAGGTCTTTCGCAGGGTGAACACCGATCCGACCGCCGTCGACTTCCAGGGGCAACCGATCGGCCTCTTCGGTGCGGACGTCGCGGACGGCCCCGACGTGCCGCTCTGGTCGCCGCCGCCGAGCCGCGGAGGCACGCGCTTCACCGGGCGCGGGCTCATCAATTTCCAGAACGGCTTTCTGCGGTGTGTGAGCTGCATCGGGATCATCCAAGCGGATGGCTCGTGCGCGCCCGGCCCCGGGCAGGGCGTGACGCGCGCGGATCGCTTCGTCGACGGCGGCTACGACCTCGACACGGGCGAGTGCCGCTCGAACCTCGTCGGAGAGAACGCGCTCTTCGAGACCTATTTTCCTGTCGGTTCGCTCGACGCGACGCGCGGCGCGCCGAAGGCCCCGGACGCGATCATCGACACGCGCTCGGTCCCGCCCGAGGTCCCCCTCGTCTACACGTACGACCTCGACACGCGCGGCGCGCGCGGCCCGTTCACGGTCGAGGCTCGCTTGCTCTTCCGCGCGTTCCCTCCCTTCCTCATCAAGGCCTTCGCGGACTACGAGCGCGCGATGGATCGCCTCGGCAGGCGCCCGAGCGGGCCGCTCGTCGACGACGCGATGCTCTCGCGGCTCGAGGTCGTGGAGATCGCCCGCCGCAAGGTCACGGTCGGGCGATGACCACGACGGCCGAGCCGTCCCTCCCCCACACCGCCCTTTCGATCGTCTTCGAAACGCCGGTGCTGCGAGGGCTCGATGCGCGAGGCCGACGCGAGCTCGAGGCCGCGCTCCGCGTTGTCCGAGCGCGGCGCGGCGAGCGCCTCTACGCGCGCGGCGATCGCGCCGACTCGTTCTTCGTGCTCGCCGAGGGCAACCTCGATCTCTACGGCGCGCGCAGCCCGACCGCCGATCCGAGCTTCGTGCGCACAGTCTCGCCCGGCGAGACGTTCGGTGAGGAGGCGACCGTCACGGGTCACCGACAGCACGACGCGTACGCCTCGAGCCACGTCCTCGCGGCCGAGTTCCCGGTGCACCTCTTTCGACGCGCCGTCGTTCGGTCGGGCCGGAGCGAGCTCGCCGATCGCATGGAGCGCGTGCTCCGCCGCGGCGCCGCGTCCGATCTCCTCTCGGGCACGCCGCTCGCGCAGAGCCTCGACGCCGCTGGGCTAGATGCTGGTGCTCTCGATCGAGCTCCAGCCCGGCGGTCCGCCGCAGACGGCGGCCCTTCCTTCCGGGCGTCGCTCGATGCTCTGCTCGACGCCGTCACCTTCCAGAGCTTCGCGCGCGGGCAGACGGTCTACCGCGCGGGAGACGCGTCGTCGGCGCTCTTCGTCGTCGGCGAGGGCCTCGTACAAATCCAGACCGAAGACGACGAGCGCATCCGCGTGCGCGCGTACCTCGCGCGCGGCGACTTCTTCGGCGACGAGGAGCTCGAGCTCGCGCGGCCCCGCGCCGCGACGGCGATCGCCAACGGCCCGTCGACGATCTTGGTGATCCCCGCGCGCGTCGTCCGCGCGATCGCCCTGCAGGATCCCGAGCTCTTCTCGCGGCTCCGGCGCGTCGCGCTCGGTGAGAACGAGCGGCAGCGCGAGGTCGTCGAGAAGGCCGCGGGCCGCGCGACCGAGCACGTCTTCCGCGATCTCTATCGCCTCCAGGTCGCGCGTTCGCTGCTCGTCATCGACCTCGAGACGTGCGTGCGCTGCGGGCACTGCGCGTGGACGTGCGCCTCGCTCTACGGGACGAGTCGCCTCATCCGACGCGGTGACAAGGTTGTCACCCAAACCCGCGCGACCGAGCCGAGCGGAGACTTCGACGTCTTCAACCTGCGCGGCGAAGACCTCGCTCTTCCCAAAGTTGCTCCCGTAAACGGGATGCCCCGCAGCTTGATGTTGCCGAGCTCGTGTCAGCACTGCGAGAACCCCGCGTGCATGGTCGATTGCCCGACGGGCGCGATCGGCAAGGACGCTGGCGGCGAGGTCTTCGTCCGCGAGGAGCTCTGCACCGGCTGCGGCAGCTGCGCGCGCGCGTGCCCTTGGACGAACATCCAGATGAGCCCGCGACCCGCGGACGCGCCGCGCCCTCAAGGGATCGCCGCCGACACCGTCGCCGTCAAATGCGACCTCTGCCGCACCTACGAGCGCGGGCCCGCGTGCGTGCAGGCGTGCCCGACGCAGGCCATCTTCCGCGTCGATCCCGAGAGCGATTTTGCCGACGTCGCGGCGCTCTTCGGCGCGCGCCGACGCGCCTCGAGCGAGGGCCGCGCGACCGCCGCGACCGCGCGCCCCATCCTCGGTTGGCCCGCGGTCTCGGGCGCGGCCATCGCGAGCGCGGCGCTCGCTGCGTGGGGGCTCATCATGCAGTCGCGCGGGCACCTCGCACCCAGCAAAGGCGCCGGCTACGCGGCGGGCTGGGTCGCCGCGTTCGTGATGCTCGGCCTCCTCTCGTACGCCGCGCCGAAGCGGCTCGCGCGCCTCTGGCTCAAGCGCTCGACGCCGAACGCGCGCCCCCGCGCCACGACCTCCGCGCTCGGGCGAGGCACACGCGTACCCTATGTGATTCACCTCGTCCTCGGCGTGTTCGGGCTCGGCGTCGCGTGCGTGCACGCCCCCGGTTTGCGCGCGGGCCGCGGGGTCTTCGAGCTCCGCGAGACCGCGGGGAGCGCGCTCTTCCTCGCGTTCGTGACAGCGTCGATCTCTGGGATTCTCCTCGGTCTCGCGTACGCGCTCGTGCCGCGCGCCCTCGCTCGGCTCGAGCGCGCGCCGCTCCTCCCCGAGGACTTCGCCCGCGAACAGAGCGCCCTGACGACGCGGCTCTACAAGAGCCTCACCGGGCGCGACGAGCTCCTCAAGGCCGTCGCCGACAAGGTGCTGCTCCCGTACGCCCGCAAATTCTGGGGACCGCTCGTGCTCCTCGCGAGCGGTCGCGATCTGCGCACCGAGGAGCGGCGCGTGCGCGTCCGCATCGACACCATCCTCGCGGGCCGCGGGAGCGAGCGCCTCGCGGGCCTCGACGAGCTCGTGCGCACCGCGGTCGAGCTCCGCGCGATGCCGGCGCAGCGCGCGCTGACGTTCCTGCTCCGCGGGCTCTTGCCGATCCACCTCGCGCTCTTCGCGATCGCGCTCGTCATGCTCGCGATCCACGTGCTCGGCGTCCTGCGCGGGGGCTCGCCGTGAGCGGGCCCATCAACGACCGCGCGAACGATCCCTCGAAGGATCGCGCGCCGCCGACCCTGCACGCGCGCACGCTCTTCGTCGCGCGCCCCGACGCACCGGGCGCGATCGGTCGAGGGGTCGCGGCCAGCGACGGAGGCCACGCGGCCGCCGCGCGTCGCGCCGAAGTTCGCCCCGCGAGCAGCGACGTCGGGCGCGTGCGCCCCGCGTACGCGGGCGCGCTCCTCGCCGCGCTCGGCGCCGTGATCGGGTTCTACGCCTCGCGCCCCGCTGGCACCGTCTACGGCGGGTCGGCGGGTCCAGGGCCGCTCACGCCGCCACACGCCGCGAAGCTCAAATGCAAGAACTGCCACGGCAGCCTAGAGCCCGGCGCGCCGACGTTCGTGAGCCACGCGAAGGAAGCCTGCGTCGACTGCCACGGCGCGCACCTCTCGACGCGCGCGCCGCACCGCGCGCTCATCAAAGACGGCGAGCTCGGCTGCGTGACGTGCCACACCATCCACGGCCCGCAGAGCGGCGTGCGCTTCGGGGACGGGCCCGCGGTGCGCTACTCCACGTGGGGCGAGGTCGAGGTCGACGGCGTGAGCTTCCGCAGCGGGCGCACGATCCTCGTGCCGACCATCCCGCTCCGCGCGTGCGCGCGCTGCCACGATCCGAAGAGCGAGACCGATCCGATCGCGCGGTGTCGCAGCTACGTCGGCACGGGCGATCTCGAGCCGATGGTCTGCTTCGATGAGCACCGCACGGCGCTCTCGCCGTTCGCGCAGCCCGACCCGAGCCCCCCGCCCCGCGGCGGCCGCGACCGCGATCGTCGTGACCGAGATGATTTGACCCCCAACGATCCGCGACGCGGCCGAGGGCGCGACGCGGACACGCGCGCGAAGCCGAAGCGCGACGACGCCGTCTGCGCCGAACAGCACTTCGAGGATCGGTCCTTCGCGTGGGAGGCCGCTCGCGAGGCCGTCGCGCGTGTCCCCGCGGTCGCTCGCAAGCCCTCGCGCGGCTCGATCGGCTGGCTCGTCGGGGGCGTCCTCGGCGCCGCGCTCGGCTACGGCGGCGCCGCGCTCGGGGAGCGCGTTCGCCAGGGGAAAAAGAAGAAATCCGCGACCGCGAAGCCCCCGACGCCCGCGACCGCGGTGAAGAAGCGGCTGCCCGTCATCGACACCTCGACGTGCCTCGGCTGCTACGCGTGCGTCGACGCTTGCCCCTACGGCGTCTTCGAGGTCGAGCGCTACGTGGCGGTCGTCGCGCGCCCCGACGCCTGCTGCGGCCTGCTCCTCTGCGAACAGAAATGTCCAAACGGGTCGCTCCAGGTCGGCGACGAAGACACGCTGCTCGAGCGCCCGCGCGTCAGCTCGTCGCTCGAGAGCGAGGACGTCCCCGGCCTCTACCTCGCGGGCGACGTCACCGGCGTGCCGCTCATCAAGAACGCCATCTCCCAGGGCGTGCGCGCCGCCGAGGCCGCACACCGAGCGCTCTCATCGCGTGCGCGCGCGAGCTCCGGCGCGGTCGACGTCTGCGTCATCGGCGCGGGCCCCGCAGGCATCAGCGCCGCGCTCCGCCTGAAGGAGCTCGGCGCGACCTTCGAGATCCTCGACCAGGGCTCGGTCGCGCAGTCGATCCAGAACTTCCCGCGCGGCAAGCTCGTCTTCGATCAGCCCCTCGATCTGCCCGTCCTCGGCAAGCTCTGGCTCGAGGAGTCGACCAAGGAGGAGCTGCTCATGCACTGGCTGCGCATCATCCGCCGCGCCGATCTCGTGGTGCACGAGCACCACCGCATGACCGGCGTCGACCGCAGGCCGGACGGGCTCTTCGTCGTGCGCGCCGTGAACCCCGACGGCGCGCCGACCGAGGCCATCGCGCGCTCGGTCATCGTCGCCATTGGCCAGCGCGGCTCGCCGCGCAAGCTCCCCGTCCCCATCCCCGAGGAGGCCGAGTCCCGCGTGCACTACCACCTCGCCGACGCGCGCAGCCTCGCGGGCGCGAACGTGGTCGTCGTCGGCCTCGGCGACGTCGCGATGGAGGCGGCGATCGCCCTCGCCCACCAGCCGCGCACGCGCGTCACGCTGCTCGCGCGCGGAGCCGGCTTCTCCCGCGGGCAGCCGCGCAACATCGCCGAGATCGAGCGGCTCGTCGCCGCGCGCCGCGTCGAGGTCCGCTTCGACACCGAGGTCACCGAGGTCCAGCCGAGCCACGTCGTCACGCGCTCGAAGTCAGCGACCGAGACGCTCGGCTTCGACGCGCTCTTCGTCATGATCGGCAGCATCCCCCCGTGGGACACGCTCGCGCGCGTCGGCATCCGGCGGGCTGTGGGAGAGGCTCACGGCTAGAGCTGGAGGGTCCATCTCTCCCCCAACAATAGACCTTTCCCGCTTCTAACGGCTTTGCAGGTGATTGGCGGATCGCCAAACCTCTTGTAGACCGTTTTACAGGTGATTAGCGGTCCCAATATCGCATTACGGAGGGGTTCTGGCGCGATTGGCGTACCGAATGGTCCGTATCGCGAACGCTTCAGAGGCGTCCGGACAGGACAGCTCGATAGACGAATCGCTCGTCGGGATTGGCGTAAAACTCGTCGCCGTGCCGCAGCATCGTGGGGCCGCGAAGCTGGGCGCGGTGGACATACGTCCCGCCAGAAGATTGGAGATCTTCTATCCAGTGACCGCCGTCGCGCCCGAAGACGCGCATATGCCGCCGCGACGCAGCCTTTCCGAGCACGATGTCCGAGCTGGGCTCGCGACCCAGGACGATGTCCCGCGTGATGGGGAACAGCCAGCGGCCCCCCTCCGTCGAGCCGATGAGAGACGCTCCGTGGTGATCCCACGCGGGGGATTCGCCGGGGGGCTCAATCCACCCCGATTCGCCCTCCGCGGACGGGGCGCGATATGGGCCTCGCGCGCTTCGCTTCACCATCGCTCCGAGCACGATGGGCCGGCGCAGCAAGCGATGCTTGTCCCGCTCGCTCTCGGAGCAGCAATAGGCGACCTCGATTTGGCAGTGATCGCAGCGGCGTCGAACCCCGCCCGCCGCCCGCAGCCGATCCCATCGCTGCGCTGGACATCCTGCGCCGTGCGGGCAGCCCTCGATCGGCGACCGATCGAAGACGGCCACGAAGGCGTTGTCGACCTTTGCGACGGGCCCTGCTCCGGCGCGAAATGACTCGGGGCCGCGCCGCACGTATTCGGCGCGGGCGAGCTCCCCTCGCGCCTCGAGCCAATCCCCGAAGACGTAGCGCGGGACTTCGTCGTCCGGCGCGGCGCGCACGGCCGCGGCGAGCGCTCGCTCTTGCTCCTCTCGGGAGACGAACAGCTCGCCCCAGTCGGTGACCTCCTCTCGGTAGATCCCGCGAACGTCACCCCATCGGAGCTCGTCGCCATCGAGGAGCGACATCCCCTCGCCTCGGTTGCGGTCCCGACCGACGTACGTGCCCCGCGACGACCCGAGATCGAACAGCCACGTCTTGCCCCCTCGGCGCTCCAGGAACGCGTGATCGGCCTCGATGGTCGGGTGTTCTACGATGATCGTATTGGTGCGCCCGCGCCCCAAGGCCTCATAGGGCCCGAGCCGGACCACACTTTGGACGCCCGAGATCGTGAGGGAGAGCTCCGGCATCACCTAGAAGCTATCGCGTGTGCTGACTCGCTGTCAGAGCTGAAAGCGCTTGAGGTCGTTGCTCGTGCCGCCCAGGGTTTGGAGCTCGAGCCAATAGGCGTGGGTCGCGTCCACTCGCAGGGAGAACGCAATGCGCTCGATGGTGACGAGGCGCTTGCGGGTCGGCGCGAGCTGAATGAGCTCCCCCGCCGCGTTGCCGCAATTGGTGATGGCGTACACCTCTTTGCCGCGTCGCCCAAAGCAGGCGTTGATCGTCGACTCCCACACCACAGTGGGCGTCCCGGAGGTCTTGGGCACTCTCCAGATCGGACCCGAGCCGTCGTCCTTGACCATGACCTCGCTCACGTAAACGGCCTCATCATCCACAATCAGAGAGGGGCAGTCCTTCAAGTTGCTCTGAAGGACCTTCAACTCTCCGCCTGCTTTGGGGACGCTGACGACGCGGCGCTTCGCCTCCGCGCCCTCGCAGAAGTACAAAGCCGACTCGTCGGAGGTCAGCCCAAACGGGTTCAACAGGCCAGTCGTCAAGGTCGATATGTCTCCCCCGCTCTTGGCCACACTGTAGACACCCGAGGTCGGCTCTTTGTCGGACGCGCCCGCGAGCCAATAGACGCGGTCAGCATCGACCGTGAGCCCGTGGGTGTCGGCGGGCGACGTCGCGAGGACTGTCGGGGCGCCGTTTCCGTTGGGGTCTCCTGCGATCTTTGTAATGCCGCGTTTGCCTCCAGGCTCGAACGTGTCGGTGAACAGGTCCGAGGCGTCAGCGACGAGGCTCGTCCCTGCGACCTTGGAGAGCGACAGAGCGGCCCCACCCTCCAGAGGGATGCGCGACGTCGCGTCGAGACCGGAGAAGACGACGCCCTGCGGATAGAGCGCAATCTCGAAGGTCTTGTCCACGACACCCAGCGTCTTCAGATCGGACGACTTGACGGTAGGTGCAGCTGGCGGCGCCTCGACCTTCGCCGCGCTCGGCTGCGCCGAGGCCGTCGTGGCGACCGCCGCGGACGCGCTCGGCTTGCCCGGCGCGGAGGCGCTGGCCTTTGCTGCCGAGGTCGTGGACTTGGCGCCAGCGCTGGACGTGCTGCTCGTGCTCGAGGCCGCGTTGTTGGTGCAACCACCTAGAGAGACAACGAGCAGCCCAGCCCCCACCCAAGAACGAAACGAGTCATTCACGATAGCCACTCCTTCTGGGGCGCCACCGATACAAGACCGGGGCCAGCGTGGATGCGTGGAAACGCTCTAAGAAAGAGGTCGAACGTGGCTGCGCAACTGCGCACGATCCGCTCAACCTCCGAGGCTCTGCGCATCCCTTGCTCAAGTGAGCTGAAGGCGCCGTGCGCAGCACGCTGTCGCCATTGGGTAGCGCTACAGTCTTTGCGTACCCGGCGTCGCTCGAGACAAGCGACGTCGAAAATCGCACATTGCGAACCTCATCCGTGAGGACTATGCGGCAATGACGTCATGGGCCTCGATTGGATTCCGACGAACAAGCCGCGACAGGGACACGAGCGTGAGTTTTGGGCCCTGTGGGAGGAGCTCGTCAACGACGAGTGTGCCGACCTCGAGTCAGCCCACCAGCGCTACGAGGAACTGTCCATTCAGCCAATAGAGACGCTGCAAGCTCACTCTTGCGGGCCCGCGTGCGACGGCACCCCCCGATACTCCAACAGCCCGACTGGAGCCGTGGGGCCTGACTCCTTCCGCGCAGAGTGTTTGGTCCTCAGCTGCGAAGAGATCATCGGCCCAGAGCTCCTCGACGCGGCGTTCGAGTACATGCGCCCCGCTGAGCTGGCCGAATATGGGAATCTGCTGAGAGAGAGCGCGCTCGATTACGCCAAAGCGCACAACGTCGATGTCGACAATCTGGAGCCGGCAGCTGTCGATGACATCGAATCACTCGAGGCCCGTGTGGACATGGTCCTCGCGGCGAGCCGATGGTGTCTCTTTTGGGCCTCCAACGGGCACGCCCTCGAGCCGAGCTTCTGAGCTGGCAAGGTGGCTCTCGTATGGCCGAGTTGGATACGCCTCCTTTGGCTGAAGACCTCGTCGACGAGTGCCTCGCGGCGTGGGATGCGGGGGACTTCGTCAGGGTGGCATCCCTGTCCGAGCGCATCGGCGTGTCGCTCGACGAGCCGACGATGCGCAGCGTCGATTCGCGCATTGCCCTCGCGAAGAGAGGCGTAACAAGAGTACTGGAAGGACGGCGTCTCTTCCTCCAGGCGGTGATGGCTGCCGTCGAGAGCGACATCGGGATCGGCTGGAGCGCCGGAGAGGGCTTCAAGACCATTCTGTGTCTCGCGGTGCGGCGGAGCGAGCGACTATTCGTCGACATTGGGGTCTCCAAAGGAACGGTCCATTCGCCCGCAATGGCGTGGTCCGAGCTCCGTCCATGGCACCAGGCGAGAGCCAAGAACGTAGAGAAGTGCCTCGAGTGGGCAAAGTCCCGAAGCCTGGCCTTTGGCTTGGTGCAAAGGCCAGACAAGAAGCCGGCAGGGCCGAACGTTGATGTAGCCGCGATCGAGCGAGCCATCGTCCAGAACCCCGATGACGACGCGTCGCGAGCCGTTCTCGCAGATGCGCTGCTCGATCAGGGCAATCAACGGGGCGAGCTCATTTCCCTCCAGTTGAAGCGAGCCCCATTTCTGGTGCCGAGCGAGAGGGGTCACGCAATGCAGCAGAGAGAGCTCGCGCTGCTCGAGCAATTCGGTAAGGGCTGGCTCCCGCCCAGTCTTGCCTACGCGCGTTCGGTCATGTACCGGCGTGGCCTCGTCGAGGGCCTGACGGTCAGCGCGTCCGCCTTCAGGAAACACGGCGCCGAGATGGTCGCGAGCGCACCCATTCGCAGGCTGCGGCTCGTGCCTCACACGCCTGAATCTCTGGAGATCTTGCTCAACACCGCGGCGCTTTCACGAATACACGAGCTCGACCTGTCGGACCGCGCAATCGACAACGCGGATTGGATGCGACTCGCAGCCTCACCGTTTCTGGATAGTTTACGCGTGCTCGACGTCGGGAACTCTTCTTCGTTCGCCGCCAATGTCAGTGAGGCCGATCTCGACGTGATCGGCAATACCTCGTGGGCAAGCAAGCTCACTGCGCTTCGCTGCAAGCCCGCGCAGGCTGTGTTGGGTCGCCTCGCCGTGAGCGGGGAGTTCCCAGCGCTCGAGCGTTTGGACGTCGGCTGGACGGGTGAAGAGCTCGAGGCTTTCCTGCAGAATCGTGAGCTACTCGTCTTGGGGACAGGCGGTCATCGTGGGTCAATCGCGCGTCTCCTGTCTTTGCCCGGGGCGAGCTCGATTGTGTGGCTTCGTTGTGCGCATGACTCAGAATCGCCGACAGTCATCGAGGAGCTCGCGACCATGAGCCAACTACCCAGGGCCCTGCGCGCCATCTCCATCGGACAACGGACGGCGCTGAGCAGGAGGGACTTGAGGCTGCTAGCGACGTCACCTGTGTTCCAATCGCTCCGCTACATCAATCCGACGAGCCCCGAGTCACCCTTGGACGAGGAACAGGCGCGAGCGCTGCTCAGCATGCAATCCCTCGAGAGCATCGTGCTCAATGCACAGACCTTGTCTCTTCTCTCGAGCGACACGAGAGTCAGGCTCTCGAGCCGCGTCACGCTGAGGCCTCATACGGACGCCTTCGACGACGCGTTCTCGGCGCGTTCGACCGACCTCCGCGCCTGCGCCCAACTGGAGAGCGCCCCACTCGGGGACGTGCCACATCGCCACGATGGCCCGTCGAAGAAGGTCGCTCCGCGCAGGGCTGCCACTCGGGTCGAGGTCGCCCAAGACCCCGCCACGCAGCCCGAGGTGCTGACGGCCTCGGCAGCTGAGAGCTTCGACCTATTCAAAGCCGTTCTCACGAATCCCAACGCCCCATCCGAAGCGCTCGCCTGCGTCTTCTCTCACAAAGCGCCGGCGACGGTGCTCGCCTCTGTCGCCCTCCACAAGAATGCATCCGCGGCTCTCTTGGACCAGCTCCTCCAATCCAAATTCAAGACAGTTCGTGTCGCGGTAGCGGGCAATCGCAACATCAGCGCTGATGCGCTCGAGAGGGTCATCGCCGAGGGCCTCGGCTGGTGCGGCGCTTACGTCGAATATCCCAACCTCACGACTCGAACGCTTTTGACGATTCTCCAGCGCTCGGGGGAGGCCACGTGGCATCAGGTTGCCCAGCAGCAGAGGCTCTCCGAGGAGACCCGCGCCCTGCTCTTGACCAGCACGCACAGCAAGGTCCTCGCAGCCATCGCCGCGCGCAGCGACACCTCGCCCGAGACGCTGCGGGCGCTCGCGGCTTCTCACGCGAGCGAAGGACACATCGTCAACGCTATTGCCCAAAACCCCAACACGCCGCTGCCCACACTGGTCGACCTCACCGACCAAGCCATCAACGGTACGCCCGAGCCCTTCGCACGCGACGCCCTCCTCTTCGCCCTAGCGCAGAACGCTTCGGTGACGGACCAGCTGCTCATCAGGATCTTCGATTCCTTGGGTGACGGCGTCAATCGTCGACCCATCTGCTTCGCTATCGCACGCAACCTGCGCACACCCGCCGAAGTGCTCACCGCCATCGCCGCGCAATTCCCTGGTGCGGTCGCAGCCAACCCTCGCGCCCCGTCCCACGTGCTCGCCGACATCTCGGTAAGGTCCCCCGAGCTCTTGGAGACTTTGGCTGCGAACCCTGCCGTCCCAATCTCGCTCGTCGAACGCGCGCTCTCGAACGAGACCCCGACAACACGGTATGCAGCGGCCTCCAACCCGACGCTCGCGGGAGCTCGATTGGAGGGCCTGGCGGCCAGCCCCGACGAACACACTCGCGCGGGCGTCGCAGCCAATCCCTCCTGCTCTGCTGCAACCTTCGAGCGGCTCCTCGCCGACTCCTCCCCTCGTGTTTGGATCGCGCTCGCGAAGAACGCCAACGCCTCGCCGGCGATCCATGCAGAGCTCCTGGCGCGCGCCGAGTCCGAACAGATGAAGGAGCTCTTGCTCGTTCTCGAGAACAACCAGAGCAATAAGCCTACAGCAACGTAAGCGTTGTCCGCCTTCCTCCCCCCTCGTGAAGGTCGAGAACGTCAATCAGGCCGCGCTCGCGCTGCACGGCGCGACCGACAACACAGCGCGCGTGAGTTCGAGGGCACCGGCATCGGACTCGCGACTGTCAGGCGGATCATCGGACGCCACGGCGGGCGCACGTGGGCCGAGGCAACGCCAGGCAACGGCGCGACCTTCTATTTGTCGCTGCCGCTCGTGTCGACGCAGTGACCGTTCACGAGCGTGCACGCGCCGATTTGGCTACAGACATAGCTCTTCTTGCACTGCTCCTCGGTGAGCACGACGCAGGCGCCATTTCTGAATGCGCACTCCGCGTCGAATTGGCAGCCGCTCGAGGCTCGGCAGTCCTGGTCGCTCGCGATCGCGCAAGCTCCATTCACGAGGGAGCATCGCCCGAGCGCGGCGCACCCCTCTGACCGCGCGCAGCCCTCCTTCGTAACAGTGCATTCGTGATTGTCGATGCCATCGATCGAGCTCCAGCCCGGCGGTCCGCCGGAGACGGCGGCCCTTCCACCTGGGCGTCGCTCGAGGCCGCAGCGACCGTCCAATCGACAGACCTCGCTCTTCACGCAGTCCTCGCGGAGCGCAGCTCTGCAGCCACCGTCGATGGACTCGCACCTACCCGCCTTGGAGCACGCGAGGCTCTCGCGACAGGTCTTCTGATCGTCTCGTACGCACTGGTCCCCGCGTCGGAAGCACTGACCCTTATCACGGCATACATCCGTGTCAGCGCAGGAGCTGTCGTAGTGGGCCACGCAACGGTCCGCGCTCGAGTGCCGGATCTCCGGTCCCTCCCCCGCTCGGTTACAATGACCGTACTGTCGACAGACAGGGAGGTCCGCGCACAGCTTGTCTTCTGGCACGTTGCAGGTGTGGTGGGCCTCGTCCAGCTCGCAGGCGCCGTGCACCAGGCACGCCTCACTCGCCGAGCAGTCTTCGGCGGTACGCGCGCCGCAGGTCTCGCCGTCCTCGTCGACATGGCAGAGGCCATCGCTCGCGCAGGCCGGTTTCGCCGCGCACATCGCGTCGGTCTGCCGCGCGATAGCCACTTGGCTTGGCTGCGTCGAAGCCCGCTGTTCGGCCGAGGCTCGCGACCCGAGAGCTTCTGGGGGTGGCGGGACGTTGGCTCTACAGGCGACTCCAACGAGGGCTACGGCGACGAGGCTGTTTCGCACGCGTGCAGGTTAGCTGGCTTTCACCGACTGTCGCTCTTGGACTTAACACTCGAGTAACTCCGTCCACGGGACGTTCCGGCACGCGACGGCGGGACACGGTCACCGAGACTTGCGCTCATGCTCCTAGTGGGATTGACTCGTCGTGAAGCGATCATGGTGAAGCGGCTCGTAAAGGAACCCGGCCGTCGGGAGGATCTCGAGAGAGCCATCGAGCGACGCGAGGGGGGAAGGGATGCCGTCCGCCGGCATCCCGCCGAGCTGGAGCTCGATCGATGGCATCGAGGCCGACCCCGACTCGGAGGTGGGCTATTTGGTCTACGCGGATTGGCTCCTCAGCCAGGGCGACATACGCGGCGAGTACATCCTCTCGCAGCTCGGGCCGACAGCTGACGAGGACAGAGCGTGGGGGCCGCTCGCGCGGCGCCGGGCGGAGATCTCTGCAAACACGAACGTCGGCACACGGCTTGGGGAGTTGTGCGCCCACCCGTCTGCGCGCTTCTTGAGGAGGCTGCAGGTCATCACGTCGATGCCAGACCTCGCAATGGAAGCTCTCGGTGGCGCAAGCCTCCCGATGCTTCGCTCGCTCGAACTGACAGACGCGCAATACCAGGACCAACTTCGTTTCAGCGTCCCCCGTTCGCTCTTCGCGCGCGCCCCTCGCCTCTCGAAGCTCATCCTCCAGTTCACGGATGCAGATTTTACAGGAATGTCAGAGTCTCCACTCGAGCACTTGGATCTTCCGGCCCATATGTCCGAGTTCATGCTCGACACGCTTTTTCAGGTGAGCCTGCCGAAGCTCAGAAAATTGTTCGTCAGGCCTCCAATGCTCACCTTCACGCCGAAGCGCTCTCAGAACCTCCACGAGCGGCTCCGCGCCCATTTCCCGAACGCCGAAATCAAGCCCCGGTGAGGGCAATTCGAGGGGCGCGGAGCGCGCGGGGGGGCGAATCGAGCCCCGATGAATGGCTCGCGAGTAGCGAGCGCATCGCCCGAGAGCCTGACCTTGGTTGGTGAAGGACGCGTTGGTCAGGCTCGAGCTTTGGCGGCCTGCCTGGCGAGCTCCGCCAGGCCTTCGCCGAACGAGCTCTTCGGGAGCGTGCCCGCGGACTCGAGCAGGCTGAGGAAGTCCCACTGGTTCCACGCCTCGATCATCTTACCGTCGCGTATCTTGACGAAGCCGCCGCCAACGAAGGGGTGAGTTTGGCCCGTGCAATCAGTCGCGGTGGCGCTGCACCGGAAGGCGATGGTCTCGCCCTCCTCGACGCTCTCGTCCACCTTGATTTCGACCTTCTGAAAGGCGCCCGCGAACGCCTCGAAGAAGGCGTGGAACGAGGCGCGGCTGTTCGTGTTCGGTAGGCCGATGATCACGCAGGCCTCGTCGACCTTCTCCTCGATCACCGAGCGATCACGCAGGGTCCACAAGCGGTGAAACCACTCGTCGAGGAACCTGCGCTTCGGCGTCGGGAGGCGCGGGGCCTTCGCGGCGCACGCGACCATCATGTTCGCCAAGCTGCCGGCCGGAATGGTCTGCGTCGACTCGAGGATGCTCGTGAAATCCCACTGATCCTGAGTCCGCGTGAACTTGCCATCACGCACCGTCCCGAACCCCGCGCCCGCGCAGACGTGCTTCGAGCCGTCCCACCCTGTCAGCGTGAGGGTGGACTGGACCGCGAAGTCATCCCCCCTTTCGTACGCCTCGTTGATGACGATCTGAACGTGCGCGAACGCGGCGGTCATGGCCCTGAAGAACTGTCGAAAGTCCTCGCGGGTGAGGTCTCCATTGAGGCCCTTGACCACGAAGCTCGGTGCGAAGAGCTCGTCGAGGACGGCCTCGTTCTTCTTCCCAGCCCTCGTCGAACCAACGCGCGACCAGCTCACGATGTCCCATGAAGGTGCCCTCCTCGAGCGGCGAAGAACCGCCCCGTCCCGCTTATAGGGCATCGCGGGCTCGTTGTAGTTACAAACTTGTTGGCCGAGCGAAGCGAGGGCAACGAGTCCCCTGTCGGGCGAGCGAACGCGAGCCCAAGCTGTTGGGCGAGCGAACGCGAGCCCAAGTTGTTGGCCGAGCGAAGCGAGGGCAACGAGTGCCCAAGCTGTTGGCCGAGCGAGCGCGAGCCCAAGCTGTTGGCCGAGCGAACCCGAGCCCGGACTTCAGGCGCAGCGCCCACGCGCGACCGAAGGTCGGGCTACGTGTGAAGTGCGTGGTGCTTGCAGCTCGCCGCAGCAGACATTATCCGTGTCCGCCGAACAGCTTGCTCGCTATTAGGAGAATTGGCTCATCACGACAGACTTGATCTTTTTCATATTGTCGACTCAAGAAGCCAATCACGTCCCCTGGTTTTGCGCTCGAAAACGTTTCCGTCACAACACCAGTTTGGTCGTACCACGTGGCGGCGGTGAGGAGCTCGCCACTGCAAGTGTACTCTGCCGCACGCACGCCCTTCCGGTAGAACGTCCACGTTCCTGCGCCTTTGTCGAACGTTCCGATCGCCACGACCGTACGATCAAAGTCAAAGAACTCACCATGGCCGTCCAGGAGACCCTTTTTGTAGGAAACGTTGAACGTTGTTACACCACCTGCCTCGCCTAACCACGGCCCCTCCTTTTTTCCCTCCACATAGTACCCTCGAAAGGCCAAGCCCCAATCGGTTCCGTCGATCCAGAGCCCATGGCGCTTGCCCGCCACGAACGGGCCTTCGAACGCAATTTCACCGTTCTCGAACACGTACTTCTCAACGCCAACCTGGACATTCATATCGTAATATTCGGTCGACTTCAGTTTGCCGCCGCGATACCAGGCTCGCTTGAGGCCGTGCTTCGCACCGTCTTTTTCGTAGAATTCCTCCATCTTCTTGCCGTCTGGCCAAAAGGTCACCCCGCCGCCATTGATTCTTCCATCTTGTTGGTGGCAGAGCAGCGTGTAGTCGAAATCATAGTTGGGGTTCTGCTTTCGGCTCTCTTTGGGAATCGTGTTCTCGATCCGCTTGAGCACGCTGCCCTTGGGACACGGGTTGGCAGACTTCCACCATTTGTCGGCGGGCTCTTGGAATGCGGCATCCGTAGGCAGTGCGGGAATTGTGAAGTCGATGCCCTCCGGCGGCGTCAATGCGAGCCCGGCGTCGACCGCCGTCGGTAGTCGGGCCTGCGCACCGGTGGAAGCACTGGTTGTACCGCTAGCGCTGGCACCACTACTGGATGCGGACCAAGTCACCACTACGGCTGTGCTTACGCCGGCCGTTGCGTTTGCTTGCAGTTGGGTTGTTTTGGCCCCCCCGCTACACCCGCTAATGCAGAGCGACGCAAGGATAAAGGCTAGCCGATCGGGGGAGGGCTGCATCACGCTGCGGCTGTTACTTGCTCTCCGAGACCGATGGAAGAGCTGGTGGGGCTTCTTGCGTTGGCACTTACGACAAAGTCTTGCCGTAGTCGCTATCTTTGGTGGACCAATCCCAAGACAGGCGCTGTCACCTGGCTCTGCGCGAACGACATCGGCTCCACTCTCTTCCTCCTCACAGCCCGGAGCACAAGACCATCGGAAGACTGATGGACCACGCCTGACTGCGGAACCAGGCGGGCCTACCGACAGCCACCGGTCTGGCCGAGACGATCCTGCACGCGGGCCTGCGCGCACTCGCTCTCGAGCATGAATGGGCTCGCGCCGTTGGGGGGTTGGTGCTCGAGTGACAACGTTGTGCGCGCTCGCCGCGTCACACTTTGGGTGGGCGCGACGAAGAGGGGCATGCGTCAGCCAGTCGCGCTCGTCCACACGCTCCCTCTGCTCGGTCTCGCGCTCGGTTGTTCCCGCGGCGAGCCAGTCGCGTCGCGCGACAGCGCGCCTCCTCCACCTCCTTCGATTGCGACTCCCCTGAGCGCGCCCGCCGGGAACGAGCTGGCGAGCCCCAATGCACTCACGCCGCTGGCTTCAGCCTCCAGCTCCGCGGTGAGCAGCACGCCACTGCCCCCTCCAGTCGTCCTCGCGAGCGCGACGCCCGCGCCGTCGCCAAAAGGCGAGTGTCGCCCCGGCCAGCGACAGTCGTGTGTGCCTGGCGGCGAGGGCGCACCGTATGACTACTGCGTGCGGACCCCACGGGGTTTTCGGTTCACCGGAACGGGATGCAACACGCCCCTCGTCGTCGCCTTCGACGACGCACCGGTCGAGTTCATAACAGCTCTGTCAGCGCGACGGTTCGCGATCGGCGCCTCACGACGCACCGAATGGGTGAGCGCAAAGACGCCGTGGCTCGCGCGAGATCTCGACGAGAGCGGTTGCATCGAAGACGAGGCGGAGCTCTTCGGGGCGAGTAGCGGCGCCGCAAACGGCTTCGAGAGCCTGCGCCGCCTCGACGCGGACGCGAGCGGCGCGATCGACAGCGCGGATCCAGCGTTCGCGACGTTGCTCCTCTGGCGCGACGTGAACGAGGACCGCGTCTGTGAGCCCGCGGAGCTCGAGCACCTCGCGCACGCCGGCATCACCCGCATCGAGCTCGCGTACACGGGTGGGACGCCAACGGCCGGCTCCTATGAAGGAGAGCGCGCAGCGATCGAGCTCGACACGCGCGGCGCGCGGCGGGCGCGCGTCGTCGATGTCTACCTCGCGCCAATTACAGGCCAGTAACCATAGCGCCCGCTTCGCCGAGCGAAGCGAGGGCAACGAGTCTCCTACGACGCGTAGTCACGCTCCGATGGGAGATGAAACCCCAACGCCGCGAGCGAGCGTGAAAGCGCCTCAGAAGCTCTCGGTCGACCAACCAGGAAGATGTCTGCCTGCTCGGAGGTGAGCGAGTGAGGCGTCGGCGTCTCGAAGAGCCTCATCGCCCGCTGGTCGTCGAGCAAAGCCCAAAGCCATTCCTCGATCGGGCCAGAGAGCGCCAGCCGTCCAAGCGAGCTCACGTCGACCACATATTCCAATAGCTGATCCATTCCGTCGATCGGCGCGTCTATTGGCAACGTGTGGCTGGACTCCGCGTCCTCGATCCAAACAGCGCAAGACGCGAATGGAATCATCGCGCTCACACGCTTTGCGATCGAACGAAGCGAGCGGCGCGACGAGTCCAGGAGCGGGTTGACCTTGCCAGGCGGAGAGGCGACGCGCGTCGAGCTGCGCCTGTCGAACGAGAGAGCGACAAGAGCATCCTTCGCCCAAACCACCGCGTGCATGTCACCCTGACCGCTGGCGCAAAAGAACTCGCCCCGGGCGGCGCTCCCGCTGAAGCTCAGGAGGTCCGGGGGGGTCGTAGCGACGCCACGCAAGTAGCGCAGCCGCACCCTAGAGACGAAGCGTTCTCGCGAGAGCGGGTGGAGTGAGGGCGGCGAGGGTCTGGGCGCGGGGATGACGGGCCGGGCCTCTCGAGTCTCGAGAAGAACCCGCTCGCAATCCTCGCCGAAGTCCAGAGCTCGCAAGCGACACAGTTCGAAGCTGCCCGGCCTACCCTCATAGCCAACCCAGAACCGCTTGCCATCTGCGTCTGCGAGTATCGAGTGTCCGCGGCCCAGTCCACCTATCTCCTGATTGGCGAGGAGCGTGCGCTCCCCATCGCTGACGCTCAATTGAACTCCGAGATGCTGCGTTGGCTCGACGTGGACGAACCCGTCTCGAAACGCGTGAATGCGGCTCTCGTTCTCGAAGGGCACGAAGCTCTTGTGCGGCGCCCCGTCGACGGCACCCGAAGCGTCGAGAGCGTAGATGACGACCCCCTTCCGTCGAGTCGAGATTGCGAGCCAAGCGCCACCTGACGGACGGCGCACCAGGTTCTTCTGAAAGCCGGAGAATGGCACGTTGAGTGTAGCGGTGCGGCGCACGTCGCCACTGTCCGTGACATGATAAAGGTCAATCCTGTCTTCACCACTCTCCCGGAAGCCCTCGGCGGACCCCATAGCGATCATCAGACTGCCGTCTGCCATAGGCAGGACCGCGGCGTCTGGCAGCGGAGAGCAGGGCACTCGAGCCAAGACGTCGAATGGGGTCGAGTCCTCGAGCGTGTTGTACCGTCGGATCTCCGCCGCACGCTCTCCCAGCACCCTGCGCACGACATAACCACCCGTGCCCGGTCGCGGATCGAGGTGTACAGAGCCGTCCGTCACGAGCCTGGTACCCGCCACGCCGACCTGTCCGACAATGGTCCTGCCGGACAAGGGCAGCGAGAAGACCCCGTCGGAGCGCGACTGAATAGGTCCAATCGTATCGTGATGGAGCTCTGCAAAGTACAACGAAACACTCCCCTGTTGGGGAGGCCAACCGTCCAATGCCGCACCGAGTGGGGTCGAGACCAATGCCTCGCGCCCATCCACGACGCCGACGAACACGACGGCTGGCGCGTAGTCGGAGGCCCAAGCCAGTTGGGCCCGAACGGTTGACTTGCCCAGCGAGAGACGGAAGAGGTCGCGGTCGCAGACAATCTCACTCAACGTACCAACGAGATTCTTCACCTACTGACCTCACTGCTCGAGTCCATTGCACTCGAGCGTGAGTGAGCGCAAGGCCCTATCGCCGCTTGTCCCGCGCTAGCTCACCAAACAAAGTCGTGGGCGTGCGCAGCCCAGTCGAGCCTGGCGAGCTCTTCCACGACGGGCGCCGCGATCGGTGTCGGCATCTCGTCCTGGAACCAAACCACCGTGAGCGAGGCGGCGTCGCCATCCCCCACAGCCATTCCTTGGAGGCGGCCGACGCACTGATAGGCCGGTAAGCTCGCCGGGTTACCGAAGGGATACCTCGGGTGGTCGATGGGCGTCTCTTCCGGCTCAATCACGTAGCGCGCCCAGCCGAGAGCGTCTTTCTCGGCACGCAGGGCAGCGAGCCTGCGAGCGTTTCGTTCGCGAGTCGGCAAGCCCTCGAGGAGCCCCTCGTACGTCCCAATGACGTTGAGCTCCATCAGGGTGACGGAGGCGCCGCGCACGAAGAACCGCGGGCCCCCGGGGCTGCGCAACCTCACGTCATGAAGCCAGCGCGCGTCGATCGTTCGCGTGAGCTCGGCGCGGCGGAGCTCGAGGCGCAGATACTCCGCTCGCGGATCGCTCCTCGCCTCGAGCCAATCCGCGTACACACGACGCGTCTCGAGGTCGCCAGGATTCTTCGCCAGAAGGTCGAGGAACTGTGCGTCATCCACCGTCGCAGGGTACACGCCCGGAGCATTGGCGGCGCCATCAACGACTTACAATGATGTCAAGCTGCGACACGGGCGCGCCGGGGCTACGGTGCCAGAGAGTACTCGAAGCTCCATTTGCCGCGCTCACAGATCGCGGTGTCACAGTCGTAGGAACATCGGTCCTTGGGGGAGCGGTCGCACGCGGCGCCCACGTCTGGCCGAACTGGCGGGCAGCCGTCCGTGCGCTTGGTGCGGTCCGCCTCGCAATGCCAAGACGGAGCGGGGTTCGGACCACATAGCTGGTAGCCCTGCACGCCACACGTGCCTTCCGGATAGACACAGAAGCTCCCATCCGGGACTCGAGCTTGGACGCTCGGGTTGTCAGCTTCCTCGAAGGTCGCGGGACAGCCAGCGGGCAAGGTGTTGCTCGCGCTCGTCGAGACGGTCGCACTCGCCGAGGTCGACGCTGAGGCCGAAGGCGAGGTCGACGCAGTCGCAGTCGTAGTCGTGGTCGCGCTGGACTGGGCCGTTGCACTGGCGCCAGCGCTCGTCGGGGGTCGAGTCGCCGTGCACCCGTAAGCGAACGCGACGAACGAGAGGAGAGCGGCGAGCCCTTGGAGCGGAGCCGAGCGTGGAGTCGAGGCTTGGAGTGTCGAGCGCGTCATGACCCGAGAACGCGACCGAGCTCTCCGGATTACACACCCGTCGCAACAAATCGCTGCAAATTTGCAGAGATTCTGACACCGCGCGACGCGCGAGTGCCAACCCGCAGGGTCGCGAAGAGGGCACTCGATTGACACCGCTGTAACCGCTCCGAGGCCGATTGGAGAGCTACTTCCAGGGGGCGCCCGCCAGCATCGCGACCATCGCGGACGGTTCGTCTCCCCCGCCCTTCTCACGCAGGAACTTCAGCGCCTTGCCGAGCGGGTTCGCGGTCGCGCGCTCGCGATTGAAAGAGCACTCGAACGTGAGGGGCAGCGTGCCTATGGTCGTCGGGCTGTACCTCCATCGCCCACAGTTCGTCTGCTCGATCGCGCGCCCCGTGAGCGCCGCGAGCTCGAGGATCGTCCTCCAGAACGAGCTTTCGTCGTCCTCCTCCGGGAAGCCGTTCGCCTCGAGCTCCGCCTCGTAGGCGCGCAAGGCCTCCATCGGCGAAGCGCAGCGTCGCCCCGCAGCGACCTCCTCGGCGAGAGCGATGAACGAGGCGTTCGCGAGCGCTTCGACGAACTCGACGTCGACCGACCCTGGGTGAATTGGCTGCTTCAAGAGCGCTGGGTCGCGATCGAGCCAAACGTGGCCCGAGGCGCGCTCGACGGCAGTTCGAAGGAAGGCCGGCGGCTCGCACCTGAGGCTGTACGCGATCACCGTCTCCACGCCCGACGGAGCGTGCCGCCTCGCGTTCAAACAGCGGATGAGCGCGGCGATGGTCGAGAGCGCCTCGGTCGCGGCGATCTCCTCCGCCGTCCTATGATCCGTCTGCACCCAGAGCCTACGTCCGTCAGGGAGCTCGGCCTGCACGTCCACGCGATCCAATGAGAGAAACACGGTAGCCTCCTTGGCAATCACCTCGACGTTCCTCCACTGACGAACTGACCCTCGACCCACGAACTCCGGCCGAGCGCGTACGCGTCGTGAGAGGATTCGGCGGCGATGACCAGCCACTTTCGTGACTTCGATCTGGGGAGCTTCTGGAAAGACAGCGATTATGCTCGCGCAGAGTACGTCGAGCCCTGGCCCGACGACGCGATGATCACCTCGATCGAAGCGGAGCTCGGCGTGCGCCTCCCCCGCTCGTACGTCGAGCTCATGCGGGTCCAAAACGGCGGCGAGCCGAGGAACACTCGCTTCCCCACGACGAAGGCGACGAGCTGGTCCCATAACCACGTGGCCATCACGGGCATCATGGGGATAGGCCGGACGAAGCAGTACTCGCTTTGCGGCTCACTCGGGTCGAAGTTCATGCAAAGCGCGTGGGGCTATCCGAAGATCGGCATCTGCATTTGCGACTGCCCGTCCGCGGGCCACGACATGATCATGCTCGACTATCGCGAGTGTGGCCCCGAAGGGGAGCCCGCGGTCGTCCACGTCGACCAAGAGGCCAAATTCCGCATCACCTTCCTCGCGAAGGACTTCGAGACCTTCGTCCGCGGCCTGGTGAACGAGAGCGTCTACGACACGAGCGCGGCGGACCTCGCTGCGGCGCTCGACAAGATCGATAACGGATCATTCTCGACGCGGCTCTCCCAGCTGCTCGAGGCGAGCGGCCGACCCGAGCTCGGGCCGACCGTGCGCCGGGTCTGCCGCGCACTTACAGAAGAGAAAGGCTACTTCGCGCTCCACTCCGACGAGGCGTCGATGTTCGTCTACGATATTCAGTTCTATCTGGTCACCACCTCGGAGAAAGTGAAGAACGAGAGCGCTTACCTCGAGGCCTACCCGCAGATCCTGGCCCTCGGGGATGGGGCCTTCGGCACGGGTGGTTATGCGCCGAACTTCGTCGCAGAGTGGCTGAAGAAGCGGCTCGCCCAGGGGCAGATCGTGAAGTCGTCCTCCGGAGAACTGTCTTTCAGCGAGGCCTACGCCGACGCCATCCAAGCCAAGCTGCGGGCGGCGATGACGGAACCCAGCAAAAGCGGCTGACGCGAGCTCGGCGGGCAGGCGGGCGCCCTCAGGGGGTCGGGGCCATCACGACGTGCGTGATCTCGCCTGCGACCAACGCGACGTCGAACTCCGCCGTTTGAAGACTGGACGAGGCGATGAAGGAGCGCACGGTGGTCGGGCCCGGCGGCACGTTGAAAATCACCGCAGAGCCTGCCCCGCTCGTCGCCGTCAACATCGGGTTCGGGATGTTGTTCGCTCCTGAATAGACGGTCGTGGTGCCCGCGGTCGCGGCGTCGACGCTGACAATCATGTCCGAAGCCAATGTACCGTAAACGAGCCCTGGGTTCTGGTTGCAGTTCGTCACGGCGATGATGATCTGGGCGCGACCCGGGTCGAGCGTCACGCCCGCGATGGCCGCCGCAGCGTTCGCCTCGTCCACGGTGGCGACAGCCAGGTAGATCCCGTAGGCGTCGGCCGCGATGGGATTGAAGTAGTGATTGGAGGGAACCAGGTTCGGCCCGGTCGTTCGGAAATACCCGGCGAAGCCAATGGGTGGCAGCGTCGGGATCGTGAGGGGTGGGAACTGGGGATCCTGCGAGGTCGTGGTGGCGAGCGGGGTCGCGCACCCGAGGTCCGCTCGGTCGCAGACGTCGATGGTCACGCCGGCGACTGCCTGCGCAGACAGCACGTCTCCCGCGCTGCCCTGAACGACCGCGGTAGCGCCGACGGGCCCTGGATAGCTCACCTCGCCGACGCACGCCCAGTCCGGAGCCTCGCCGCCGGCGCCGCCCATCGCTCCTACACCAGTCGTAGACGTGGACTGGCTCGAAGTGGAGTGGCTCGAAGACGTGCCCGCCCCACCGCCCCCTGCGGCGCCGCTCGAGGTCGAGGTGGAGCTGCCTCCCCCGCCGTCGCTCGTCGCGTCGTCTCCGCAGGCTGTCAGGAGGGCCACGAGGCACAGACAGCTCGCGCGAATGGAGGGTTGGGAGGCAGGCATTCTCCGCTGATATCAACCCGCCCCCACGACGTCTACGCACACCGCGAAAAAGCTCCGGGCCGGGTCAATGCGATTGTAGGTAGGTCCGCACGACCTGGCCCCAGGCGGTCGTCGTAAGCGAGTCGTCGTAGGTGACCTGCGTCAGATCGGGTGCGCAGTTGCTGTAGGGTGAGAGCGACCACGCGAGGTTCGGGATGCTCTTCGCTTCAACGTCGTTATAGAAGGACGACGCGAACGAGGTGTCGCCGTTGAGCGGCCCATATTCGCCGATGATGACAGGGATGTTGCTCATCGTGTAGCCCGCGGAGGTGGGCGGATAAGAATGGTATTCATATACGACGTTGTCGTAGGGCAGCGGGTCATTGTCGTAGAACCCGATCTTGCTCGTCCACTGGTTGCCCTGGACGCTGACGATGTGGTGCGGCACACCGAGCTGGTCCTCCTCCGCCCGAATGACCGACACCGCGTGATCCATACGCGAGCGAATGTCCGAGTCGGTCGAGCTCAACCCGCCTGGCTCGTTCGCGATCCCGAAGAGGACGAAGGCATCGTCTTTGAAGGTCGTGACCAAGGCCCGATAGACGTCGTCGGTCGCATTGGACGGCAAACAAATGGCGTCGTCCCCCTGCCCGCACGAGCCCCCATTCGGCTCGACCATCGTCGTGTCGCTCCGCAGGGTGACGAGGACATAGGTGTTCGGGTGCGCGCCGAGCCCCTTGATGATGTTGGTCATCGCGGTCTTGTAGGCGTTGTCGCTGGTCCAACCGACGACCGGGCTGAAGCTGTTCATGGATAGCGACAGTCGCAAGAACGTCGGGTGCCACTCTGCGACGAGCGCGTCGAAGACCGCGCCGAGCGCTTGATCACCGCCTGGGTTCGACATCCAAAACCCGTAGTTATATCCACATAGGAACATGTCATCGACGTTCACGCCGCGTCCGACCCACACGGACTCGGAGGCTCCGTCGGAGACATAGACCTTGTTGTCGCCAGGCTTCGTCAGGAGCCAACCGGCCGGCATGGCGCTGCCACCGCCCTGTCCTCCAGTCGACGTACCGCCCATTCCACCCGTCTCGAGGCCGCCTGCCCCGCCCTCATTGGCAGCGCCGCCACCGCCGTTCGCCGCGCCCCCATTGGGAGCGCCCCCGTTGGGAGAGCCGCCGTTCGACGAGCCGCCCTGGCCATTGCCACCAGCGTGCTCACCGCCCGCGCCCGACCCACCTGTCGAGGTGTCGTCGCCACACGCGGCGGAGAAGAGTCCGAGGATCGCGACCAAGCAAGTCAGGGGAAGCGCGCAGCGCGGGGGGCGAACCGAGCCCCCCGACCAAGCGGAGGAGCGGACCAATAGGAGGGGCATGGCGACGTGCATGGCAACCCACGCGCCAAGGCGAAGCGCTCGGATAGCGCGCGTTTCGAGCGTGGGGCGCGCGTGGGTGCGTCCGACGGGACGCGGCGCGCAGCGAGCCCCGCGATCGGCCGGACGCACGACCGCGTCAGAAGCCCAAGCGCCGGCGCAGCTCGCGTGTGGCCTGCCGAGAGACGGGGACGCGGTGAGCGCCGCGCGTGACGGCGATCGAGCCTCCGTCGGGCTCGGGTTCGAGCCGCTCGACCTCGTCGAGGTTCAAGAGGTGGCGGCGATCGGTGCGGACGAACTTCGGGGGCAGCCGAGCCTCGAGCTCGCGCAGCGTGGAGGTCGTGAGCCACGTGCCCGCTGGGGTCACGACCGACACGAGCGCGCCGTCGAAGGACGCATGGATGACGGTGTTCGGATCGACGAGGACGACGCCGTCACGCGTCTCGATCGGGATGCGCGTCGCGGGCGGAGAGAGGCTCTGCGCGAGCCTCTCGCGCGCGCGGTCGATCGCCTGGCCCAGACGCGCCGCTGTCACGGGCTTGAGCACGTAGTCGGTCGCGCCGAGGTCGAAGGCTTCGATCGCGTGCTCTCGATGGGCGGTCACGAAGATGACCGGCAGCGTCGGCGGGAGGGCTGCGCGGAGCGCGAGTCCGGTGCGCTCGGGTTGGGGGCCAACGCTCGCGGGCATCGAAATATCGAGGACGAGGACGTCGGGTCGAGCGATGGCGACGCGCTCGAGCACCTCGTCGCCGCTCGCACAGACGCAGACGATCTCGAGGTCCTCCAGGCCCTCGAGGAGGCGCACGAGACGCTTACGCGCTTGTAACTCATCGTCGGCGACGAGCACGCGCAAGGCCATCAGCCGACCCTCGGGATGGAGAGCGCCGCGCGCGTTCGGCCCGCGGAAGCGGCAGGCCCGACGGAGAGCGTCGCGCGTGGCCCGTGCGCGAGCGCGACGCGCTTTCGAAGCGTCGGCAGGCCTGCGGTCGCGACGTCGGGCGCGGGCGCGTAGGGGCCGGGGTTCTCGACGACCAAGCGGAGCTCGCGCGGGGCGCGGGTCGCGCGGATCTCGATGAGGCCCCGATGACCTTTGCGGGGACCGTGCTTGAGCGCGTTCTCGACCAACGTGAGGAGCGAGAGGGGGACGATCTCGGCGGCGTCGTCGGCCGCGTCGACGTGGAGCTCGCAGCTGAACGCGCCCTCGTCGCGAATGCGGTGAAGCTCCAGCAGATCGCGCGCAAGCGAGAGCTCGCGGGCGAGCGGCCAGCGCTCGAGCTCGAGCGCCTCGAGCACGGAGCGCATCATCGCGGCGAGGCGCAGCAGCGCCTCCTCCGCGACCTTCGGATCCTCGGCGCACCACTCGGCGATCGCGTTGAGCGTGTTGTAGAGAAAATGCGGATCGAGGTGCGCGCGCACGGCGTTCAGCCGCGCGACCTCGAGGCTCAGCTCGATGTCGATGTCGCGCCCGAGCCCCCAGCCGCCGATCGCGTAGAGCACCGCCGCGACGACCAAGCTGCCCTCGTCGGTGAGGAAGGTCACGCCGAGACCGAGCGCGCGCGAGAGGCCCAGGCCGACGACGAGGCCGCTCGCCGCTGCGCTCGCGGCGTAGGCGACGAGGCCGAGCGCGCTCCGCGCCGCGCGACGCTCGCGCGCCGAGGCCGCGAGCGCGCGCCATGACCACGGCGCGAACACGACGAACGCGAGCGTCATCGCGAACGGGACGAGCGCCGCGCGAGCGCCGCCGCCGTAGCGCCACTCGACGGCGACGAGGGTCGCGGCGACGAGCGCGATCGGCACGGCTCGTCGCGGCACCGCGAGCGCGGTCCGCGTCGAGAGGAAGCGATCCATCGAAGGAGGTGCGGCACGCGCTCGGCCGCGAGGTCGAAGAGGACGAAGAGCACGAGCGGCGGCGCGAGGAGGGTCGCGCCGAACCACGCGAAGAGGTACGCGAGCCCACACGCTGCGCCCGAGTCGCTGGACGGCCCGCCCGAGAGGAACGCGACGTCGCTCCGCATCCCGACGATGGATAGCACCGTGGCGACCGCCGCGAACATCGCCGCGAGGACGAGCGCGACGATGCGGATCGGCGTGAGCAAACGCTCGCGTTTCATCACGCGCCTCCTCGAGCGCGCGCGAGCGCCCAGAGCGGGCCCGTGCGCGTCCCGTACGCGATGACGGCGTCCGCAGTGAGGTTTCCCGCCGCGTAGCGCGAGCGGCCGTCGACAGGGAACCCGGCGAACTCGAGGCTGGTGAGCAGGCCGTCGAGGAACTCCTCGTCATCGAAGGCCTTGGCACCGACGATCGCGAGCCCGGACGCGCCAGCGTTGGCCCCGACGATCGGGATCGTCGGCCCCGAGTCGATGTCGTCGCTGCCCGGGCGCGACGCGGGCCACTCTCGCGACCACGCGAAGCCGACGAGCGAGCGTCCGAGCGCCCTGCGCGCGAGCGCGTATTGCTCGCGGGCGAAGTCCTCGTCGACGAGGAGCAACATGTCGGCGACGAGCCAAATCGTCGAGCCCTCGGGGCCCTCGACGGCCGCGCCGTCGTACCTCAACCTCGAGACGAGGAGGCCCGTCCCGGGATCGACGAGGTGCGCGCGGGCGTGCTCGACCCATCGGGTGAAGAGCTCGGCGTGCGCGTCGGGCTCGCCTCGCGCGACGTCGTGCAAGCGGATCGCCGCGAGCGCGACGGCGTTGCAGAACATCCAGGCCTCGTCGGGGTAGCTCTCGCCGAGGAGCGCGGGCCCGCGCTCGATCTGCTCGCGCGCGCGCCGCACCCAAACCTCGGCCACGACCTCGCGATCGGGGCCCGCGTCTACCAACTCCAAGGCGGCGAGCATCAGCGCGATCTCACCGTCGACGAAGAGGCTCCGCCCTCGCTGGTCGACGAACCGCGCGCGCCTCGCGTACGGCAGGAGGAAGTGATTCATCCCGCCGCCGTCGAGCTCCGCGATCGTGGTCCGCGCGATGCGATCCATCGCGGCGACGTAGCGCGCTCGCGCGGGTGGATCCTTCGCGGCGTCGTTGGCGAACGCGAGCGCGGTGAACATCCTCGACATGAGGACCCACTCGGGGTTGGTCTTGTGGAGCTCCGCTTCGCGCGAGGCACCGAGGCGCCGCGGAGCCTCCCAATCCTCGAGCAGGCGCTCGTGGAGCGGCGCGGCCACCTCCTCGGGCGTCGTGCTGAAACCAGCGTGGAGCGACGTGAGCGCGGCCGCGATCGCGAGCGCGAGGCAGACGACAGTTCGAACGATGCGCATGCGGCAGAACGTGAGCCCGCCCTCAGATTTCTGCCGCGCCTCTCTTTTTGAGCGGTCGAAAGTCGGTGGTGAACGGTCGAAGGTCGGAGGGCGCGCTGGGCAGGCCGAGAAGGTGCTCGCGGGTCGAGCGACGTCGGCGCGAGGATTAGGAAGACCAACCATGCTCCGTCGCGCCGGCCTCGCCTGCCTCCTCGTTGTCCTGACGGCTTGCGCTCCGCAGCCCAAGCCGAGCGAGGCTCCGTCGCACGAACAGCACGCGGCGCCCGACGCGACGCCGAGCGCCACGACCCCGGCGCTGCGAGCCTCGAGCAGCGCGACAGAAGCGACCGCGCCCTCGCCCCCGAAGGTCAGCGTCTTCTTCGTCGGCAATGCGCACGTGGACGAGGCCGACCTCCGCGCCGTGATGAAGGCGACGGATCCGGCCTCGGTCGCGATCAACGGGCTCGACGTCCTGCTCGAGCGAGACGTGCTCTACATCTCGAGCCTCTACATGGACCGCGGGTTCATCGACGTGACGGTCGACGCGCCGAACATCCTCCCCGAGGAGCGCGGCGAGACGCAGGTTCGCGTCACGATCCACGAGGGGATCGCCTACAAACTCGGCAAGGTCGACCTCGTCGAGCGCGACGATCAAGACAAGGAGATCACACCGCTCGAGACCAAGAAGGCCCTGCTCGCGAGGCTCACGATCAAGTCCCCCGAGGTCTTCTCGAGGACCAAGTTCGGAGAGTTCGCGAGACAGATCCACGACCTCTACTCGGACGCCGGCTACGCGGCGGTCGAGGTCCTGCCGAGCTTGGAGCAGAAGCGGAAGAGCGCGACCGTCGACGTCGAGGTGCTCATTCGACGTCACCAGATTTGGTACTTCGACACGGTGAACGTGGTCGGCAACGTCAACGTCCCGGCAGCGACCATCCTCGGCTCGATCACCGTCGTCCCCGGCAACCGCTTCAGCCTCTCGGCCATCGAGGAGTCGAAGCGTCGGCTCGAGGCCACGGGGCAATTCAGCCGCGTCGACGTCGCGATGGAGAGGGGAGCTCGTCCGAACCTGATGAAGCTCAACATCGAGGTCACCGAGCGTTGACCACGAGCGCGCTCGCAACCCGAGCGCAACGTTGCGGTTGCACCGGGTCACGGTTGAACTTCTTGCTTCGCGCTCCCCGAAGCCTCGGGAACGGCTGTGCGAAGTCGACGGAGCGCGCTAGGTTCAAGGCGCTGTCGCCGACGCCGCTGGGGCGCGTCCGAGCGAGGAGAGCTTCCCACGATGACCGCCAGTTGGACGCTGTGGAACATGGGCGAGACCATCGTGCTGCGGCACGTCGTCGGCGCGAGCCGCGGCTCGCGGAACCGGCTCGCGTCTCGCTCCGAGCTCGAGGCTTGGCTCGGCGGGCCGGAGCGCAGGCAACTCCTCGTCGAGATCGGGCGCGCCGTCCGCGCGCTCGATCCGACGCACACGCGCAGCCAGGAGCTCGTCGCCGAGATCCACGCAGCGATCGAGCGCGGCGAGCTCGAGGTCGAGCGTCGACCGGCAGCTCGGCATGTGGGCGTGGGCGCGCCCGTCCCCGAGCCCGAGTTCGCGATGCCGAGTCGGCGTCGCGATCGCGAAGAGGAGAAGACCTGGATCGCGATCCGCCTCGTCGACGACGCGGACCCGCCGAAGCCAGTGCCGTTTCGGCGCTACATCATCGAGCTCCCCGACGGCTCGACGCACGAGGGGAACCTCGATGGAAACGGGATGGCGCGCGTCAGCGGGATCGATCCGGGCAAGTGCCGGGTGACCTTCCCCGATCTCGATCCGAAGAGCTGGGCGCGCGCCTGAGTCGGTCCGTGGATTCGGGACTAGTGCATCGCCAAGCCGCGCACCTCCACCTCGACGGCGCGCTTCGGCGCTGACCGCAAGAAGGACCGGATGGTCTCGTGCACGTCGCGGTGCACGCTCGTCGCGCCCTCGGCGTCGACGACGACCCGAGCCTCGGGTGGGATCGCGTCGAGCGCCGCTTGCACATCGGCGCGCGCGAAGAACGGCACGTCGCGCACGAGCTTCACGATGATGCGACCCTCCTCGCGGACGACCTCGACGGCGCGACCGAACGCGCGGCGCACCGCGAGCGCGAGCGCGACCGCGACGCCGATGCCCACGCCCTTCAGGAGATCGAGCGCGACGACCCCGATGAGCGTCGCGGCGAACGGGATGTAGTGCTCGGGCCCAGCCTTGTGCGCGGCGCGTAGGACGGCCGGCCCAGCGAGCTTGTAGCCCGTGACGATGAGGATGGCCGCGAGGCACGCGAGCGGGATCCGCTCGAGCGCCGGCGCCAACGCGACGACCGTGAGCACGATGAGCGCGCCGTGGAAGAGCGACGCGACGCGCGTCTTCGCCCCGGCTTGGAGCGCGGTCGAGCTGCGGATGACGACCGAGGTGATGGGCAGGCCGCCGAGCAACCCCGACACCGCGTTGCCCACGCCTTGCGCGACGAGCTCGCGGTTCATCGGGCTCCTGCGACCTTGTGGATCGAGCCGATCCATCGCCTCGACGTTGAGGAGCGACTCGATGCTCGCGACGACCGCGAGCGTCGCGGCGACGCCCCAGACGTCGAAGCGCAGGAGCGCCGAGGGAGAGGGCAGCGCAAGCGAGCTCGCCCACGCGCCCGCGTCCGGGATGTTCACGAGGTGCTCGCGCGCGAGGCTCTGCGAGGGCAGGACCACGCGAAGGAGCTCGTGCGCGCCCAAGCCCGCTACGACCGCGACGAGCGGCGCCGGGACGAGCGAGCCGCCGCGACGCTTCGAGAAGCGCTCCCACCCGAGGAGCGCCGCGAGCGCCGCGCCCGCGGACACGATCGCGCCGGGCTCGACCGCGGACGCGAGCGCGCTCGGCGTGAAGCGTTGCGACGCGTTGTCCTCGACGGAGAACGCGTCCTTGTCGAAGCCGACGAAGTGCGGCAGCTGCTTGAGGATCAAGAGGACGCCGATGGCCGCGAGCATCCCTGCGACGACGCCGCTCGGAAACCACGCGGAGAGCCTGCCGAGCCGCGCGAGCCCCATCGCGATCTGCATGACGCCCGCGAGCACCACCGCGACCGCGAAGGCCTCGAAGCTGCCGAGCGCCGTGATGCCGGCGAGCACGATCGCCGCGAGCCCCGCAGCCGGACCGCAGACGCTGAGCTCGGAGCGGCTGACGAGCGGTACGACGAGCCCACCGACCATCCCGGCGACGAGGCCCGCGACGAGCGGAGCGCCCGACGCGAGCGCGATGCCGAGGCAGAGCGGCACCGCGACGAGGAAGACGACGAGCCCTGCGGGCAGATCGAAGCGCAGGTTTCGAAGCATCGAAGGAAGTCCCTTTTCAGTCATCGCGGACCTCAGATCCCGACCAGGGCGCGCATGGGCCGGACCACGCCGCGGGTCCGCGCTTCGCGATCGATGCGGACGAACTGACCTTCTTCGGTGTCGAACTGGAAGACCTCGGTGCTGTCCATCCGATAGACCCAGCCGTGCAAGGTCAGCTCGCTGCGCGCGAGCCGCGCGCGGATCGCCGGATGGGTGCGGAGGTTCTCGAGTTGGGAGAGGACGTTCTCCTCGACGAGCACCGTCGCGAGGGCCTCGCCGGTGAGGTGCTTGTAGTTGTCAGCGACGTGTCGGCGCGTGGCCTCCGCGTGCTGGAGCCACGTCGCGACCGCGGGCGAGTCGCTGAGCACGCCAGGCGCGAGCAGCGCCTTCATCGCGCCGCACTGCGTGTGCCCGCACACGACGACGTGCTGAACCCCGAGGTGTTGAACCGCGAACTCGATCGTCGCGGCCTCACCCGAGGATTGAGGCGAATAGGCGGGCACGAGGTTGCCGGCGTTGCGCAGGATGAAGAGCTCGCCGGGCTCGGTCTGCGTGAGGAGGTTCGGGTTGATGCGACTGTCGCTGCAGGTGATGAAGAGGGTCTCCGGGCGCTGGCCCCTCGCGAGCTCGCCGAAGAAATCGGCGCGTGCGGGGAAGACCTCGGAGCGGAACTTGTGCAGACCATCGATAAGCTTTTGCATGGAAAAACTCTCCGTTCGCGAGCGCGTCGGCGCTCGTCGGGCATCGTCCTCTGGGGGGTGGAGACGGCGCGGCGGTGAGCCGCGTGGCCTCAACAGAGGACGCGCAGGCGAGTCTTCAGCTGCGATGGAACGTGAGCGGTCGCCGCGAGCGGCGCGCGTGGTCGCGCGCTCCGATCGACGCGCGGCCTAGCGACGAGCCGCGCACGCTGCTCGGGGATCGGGATGAGCGTGGCGCGCGCGTGGCGCTTGGGCGCGGGCGCGGCCTCGTGCTCTTCGACGACCTCTTCGACCTCGGAGGGCGCTGCGACCGCCGCGCTGTTCGCGGGCGCCAGCAGGGCCGCTGCGGTGAGCGGAGCACCCGAGAGCAACAGCGCGAGCAGGACTGAGAGCGCGAGCGCCGCCCGAGCGAAGAACCCCCGCAAGGAGGGCGCTCTCGGAGCTCTCGCCTCGGCCTTCGCCTTCAGCATCGCGCCCACCTAACCGATGAGGCCCGATTCTCTTCCCGGATCGCGAAAGATTTGCCGGGCCGCGAGGTTACGAGCGCGCGACGCCTCAATCTTCGCCGTACGCACGCAGCTTCCGAACGAGGGTCGGGATGCTGATCCCGAGGGCCCGCGCTGCGTGGGTCTTGTTGCGAGCGAGCCGCTCGTACGTCGCGAGGATATGCCTGCGCTCGACGTCAGCGAGCGGGACGAACCCCACGTGCGGCTCGGGATCGTCCGCGCGAGGCGCGCGCAGCGCCAGGTGGTGCGGGTGGATCTCGCCCTCTTCGGCGAGGTTCGCGGCGGCCTCGATCACGCCGCGCAGCTCGCGCACGTTGCCCGGCCAGTCGTGCTGCACGAGCTCGACCATCGCGAGCTCGGAGAGGCGCACGCCCGGACGCGCCGAGCTCCGCGCGAAGCGCGCAGCGAGGAGCAGCACGTCGTCGGGTCGCTCGCGCAGCGGCGGCAGCGTCACCTGGGCGAAGCGCAGTCGATAGTAGAGATCGCGACGGAAGCGCCCCGCCTGCACGAGCGCGTCGAGGTCCTGGTGGGTGGCGGCGACGAAGCGGCAATCGGAGCGCGTGGCGCTCGTCGCGCCGACGGGCGTGAACTCGCCCTCTTGAAGGAGACGCAGCAGCTTGCCCTGGAGCTCGCCGGAGAGATCGCCGATCTCGTCGAGAAAGAGCGTGCCGCGCCGAGCGCGATGCAAGTAGCCGTCGCGATCGGCGAGCGCGCCCGTGAAGGCGCCGCGCTTGTGCCCGAAGAACTCGGATTCGAAGAGCGTCGGCGCGATCGAGAGCATGTTGACCGCGATGAACGGGCCGTCGCAGCGCGGGCTCGCCGCGTGGACCGCGTGCGCCATGAGCTCCTTGCCAGTCCCGGTCTCGCCGCGAACGAGCACGGGGATGTCGCTCCGCGCGTGGAGCTCGGCCTCCTTCATGCAGCGGAGCATGCGCGGATCGCAGGTCGCGATCGCGGCGAACGCGGAGGAAGGCTCGGCGACGTCGCGCTGCTGCGAGAGGAGCACGAGATCTCTCAGGCGCGTCTGCTCGTGCGCGCGATCGAGCGCGTCGTGCAGCTGGTCGGGCACGATCGGCTTCACGAGGTAGTCGACCGCCCCGAGGCGCGTCGCGCGCATCACCGTCTGCACGTCGTCGCGCGCCGTGACCATCACGCACGCGACGCGAGGCCAGCGCTCGGCGACGAGCGCGAGCAGCTCGAGGCCGCTCGTCCCCGGCATCGTGACGTCCAAGAACGCGACGTCGATCGCAGCGCGATCGAGCAGCGTGAGCGCGTCACTCGCGCGCTCCGCCGTGTGCACCTCCACGCCGCGGCGCAGTCGAAAAGCGCGCCGCGCGCTCTCGAGGAACGAAGGTTCGTCGTCGACGACGAGCACGCTGATCATCGGGCTTTGCCTTGAAGCTTGCCTTGGAGGGGGAGCTCGAGAACGAAGAGGGTCCCGCGGGTCACCGACGCGAGCGTCAGCGTTCCACCGTGATCTTTCGCGATGTCGAGCGCGAGCGCGAGCCCGAGCCCGGTGCCGTGGGAGCGACCGGTCACGAAAGGCTCGAAGACGTGCGCGGCGATCTCCTTCGGGACGCCGGGGCCATCGTCCGCGACCTCGAGCCGCAGGGCGCGTGGCGTTCTGCGCGTCCGGAGCGTGACCGTCGCGTGCTCGCGCTCCGCCGTCGCTTCGATCGCGTTCTCGAGCAGGTTGATCACCGCGCGCTCGAGGTGCTCGTCGGCCATCTCGATCTCGGGGTGGTTCGCGTCGAGATCGAGCTCCATCGTGAGGCCGCGTCGCTCTCGGTGCCGCACGGCCTCGAACGCGCGCCTCGCGACGACGTCGAGGCTCTGCACGGTCCGCTCGACGGGCGCACGCGCGTGCCCCTTCAGCTGCGCGACGATGTTGGTGATGCGGCGTGAGGCCGCGCCCATCTCCGCGAGCGCGGCTCGCGCGTCCGCGGCGGCCTGCGCTGGAGCGAGGTCGCCGTGGGCGGGATCCTCGAGGGCGTCCACGTAGCGCTCGACGAGGGGCACGTTGAACGTGACGACGTTGTTCGGGTTGTTCACCTCGTGAGCGACGTTCGCGGCGAGCTTGCCCAGCGTCGTCAAGCGCTCGGCCCGCGCGAGGTGCTGCGCGACGCGTGCCTGCTCGACCTCGAGCGTGCGCAGCCGCATGACGATGGCCACCGAGAACGACGCGAGCTCGAGCGCGGAGCCGAGCTGGAAGAGATGCGGCGGCCTCGCCGGGAACGACGCGGGCACGATGGGAGCGGCCAGCGCCAGCGCGCCGAGCGCGTAGAAGCCGAAGCCGACGAGGTAAGGGCCGGCCTGGCGCTGACCTCCGCGCAGCGCGAGCGCGCCGGCGGACAAGGTCACGAGCGGCAAGGACAGGCCGATCCATCGAGCAGCGCCGTATTCGGCGACCCCGAGCACGCCGAGCGCGAGGATCGCGCTCGTGACAATCATGTAACCAACCAGAACCCGATCGAGCCGTGGCAGCGAGCGCCTCGTGTCGAAGAGGTCGCGCGTGAACGCGACGACGAGCACCACGCTCGCGAGGAGCGTCACGACCTCGGCGCGCACCGAGGCGTGCGCCGACGTCGGCGCGAGGCCGAGCATCGAAGCGGCGCCCGAGCGGATCGAGAAGTACGCGAGGTTCGCGGCGACGAGCACGGCGTAGGTCGCGTGAGCGCGGCCGCGCAGGGCGAGGACCGCGTTCCACACGAGCGCGAGGAGCGCCGCGCCCGCGTAGAGACCCTGGCGAAAGAGGAGGCCGCCGCGCGCCTGCACGTGCCCGGGCAACGTCGCGATCTCGAGCTGGTCCGGCGCGCGCGACATCGTCTCGAGGCGGACGAGGACCGTGGAGCGCCCCGCCTCGAGCGAGAGAGGCACGAGGCCGTCGCGCGGGATCGGCGCGCTCCGCCACGCGGGCGCGCTCGCGTCGGAGCCCTGGCGAACGACGTACACGACGCCCGGGTCGTAGGGTGGCGACACGCTCAGGTAGAGCGGGCGGCTCGCGTCCTCGACGTCGACCTCGACGCGCAGCCAAACCGGGCCTGGCGCCGGGCGCGAGGGCCTGTCGAAATCGAGGCGCGCGATCTCGTCGGGCTCGAGCGAAGGGTCGAGATCGGCCCGCGCGCGGAGCGCACCCCAAATCGAGAAGCGCTCGTGCGCGCCGTCGATGGTGACGACCGACGGAGGCGCGGCGCAGCCGGCGAGTGCGACCGCGAGAGCCAGCGGCGCGCCGCTCAGCACGACGCGCTCACGCATTCCGGAGGTGCACTGCGATCTCATAGGCCGTGAGCGCCGCCGCCCCGGCCTCATGGGTGTTCGTCGTCACCGCTGTCACCGCGCCCGTCTCGGGGTCGAAGAACGCCGCCGCATCGTATCCGAGGGCGGTGCCGCGGTGACCGACGAGGACCGTCCCTTGGACCTCGAACCGCTGCAGCGCGAGGGCGATGCTCGTGCCCTCGGGGTTACCGTCCAACATGGTGGGATCGAGCGGGTGAAAGCGCGCGCACATCGCGTCGACGGTCGACGTATGCGCGAAGAGTGAGCCGCGGAGGAGAGCCTCGGCGAAGATCGCGAGCTCTCGCGCGGTCGTCGCGAGCGCGCCGACCCCCCACCCGACCGAAGGATCCACGAGCCCCGTGACCGACTGGAGCTCGCCGTCGTCGTCCTTCTTGAAGCCCTCTACCACAGCCCCCGGCGCGAACCCGGTGACGTCGTCGGTGAGCGTTAGACCGAGCGGGCTGGTGATGCGCGTGCGCAGGTCTTCTCCTCCACGAGCGACCGGTCACCGCCTCGATCGCGAGCGCGAGCACCGTGAAGTTGGTGTTCGCGTAGCGGCTGAACGCGGCGCGCCGCGGTCCGATCGGGCCGAGCTCCACGGCGCGCGCGACGAGCTCTTCGGGCGACCATGCGCGACGGAGCTCGTCGGGGGTGAGGCTCGAGAGGTACTCGTTGAGGCCGCTCCGATGCTCGAGCAGGTCGCGGAGCGTGATCTTGTCGGCGTCGGGCACGCCCACGAAATCAGCGGCCTTCTCGTCGAGCGAGAGCGCACCCTCTTCGACGAGCTGCATGACCATCGTGGCCGTGTAGAGCTTGGTCACGCTGCCGACGATCTGCGCCGAGCTCGCTGCGTCGTACGGCTTGCCCCCGGGCGCGACGAGCCCGGCGGACGACTCGAGGACGCGGCCGTCCTTCTCACGGATCGCGACGCCGAGCCCCATGAGCCCGCGTTTTTCGATCGTGCTCGTCGTGAAGTCGTCGAGCTCGGACTGCTCTCCGTCGCCCGAGACACAACTCACCAGCGCGAGCCCGGCCACCGAACCAAGGAATCCTCTGCGAAGCATGCTGTCTCCTCTCGCCGCGTTGGCGGCAGAGGAGCGATGGCAGGGGTCGTGCCGGCGGTGTTTGCCTGCGTTTTCGCAAGCGCGAGATGCGCGGACTAGAACGAACCGTTCGACTCGAACTCGTCCGCTCGAACAAATTGTTCCGGGGGCTCGGTTCGCCCCCCGCGCTGCGCGCTCTCGAGCCGTCCGCGATGAGCCTTCACGGTGAGCAGCACCTGGTGCAGCGACTCTTCGATGGCCTCGGTCGGACCGAGGCTCGAGACGTTCGCCCTCGACCGGACGCGAACCCGAGCATCGAGCTCGCGCGCGAGCTGCAACATCGCGAGGAGCCCACCCTGCGCGCTCTCGGTGGAGGGTGAATCGAGCGTCGCGCCGAGGACGCGCCCCTGGCCGATCCAGAGCGTGCCGCTCCCCTCGCGCCGCTCGACGTCGAACACCCAGCTCTGGTTCGTGAGCGCCGCCACCGTGACGACGAAGTCGAGCGTCAGCCGCGCGCCACGCCCCGAGGAGACCTCGGCGAGCAGCCGCGCGAGGTCGACGGGCTTCGACCACACGACGCCGGCGACCGGCTGGATCGGAGACACGTACGCGCTGACGACGTGGACGAGCGGATTCGACGGCGCTCCACAGAGCTCGGCCAAGAGAGAGATGCCCGAGCGCCCCGGCATCTCGACGTCCACGACGATCACGTGGAAGCCCCCGACCGCGTGCGCTCGTCGCAGCCTCTCGAGCGCCTCTTCGCAGTCGTGCGCGACGTCGACCTCACAGCCGCGCGAGCGGAGCAGCGTCGCGAGCGTCTGCGCGAACAGCGGCTCGTCGTCGACGAGCAGGACCCGAACCGTCACTCGAGCCTCTCGCTCGATGACGCTGCGCCCTCGGCGCGCGGCGGGCTGACGCGCGAGACCACGATGCGCGCCATCGCGGGGCTCAAGCGTGCGGAGTCGAAGCGCACGACGAACACCAAGCCACCGAGCAGCGGCGCGGCGCGCACCAAGAAGGCTTTGTCGTGGGCGGTCGCGAGGATCTCCTCCGCGCCTTCACCCATCGCGGTGAAGGCCCGCGCCATCTCCCACACGATCGTCATCTCGGAGCTCGCGAAGCCCAGGCTCCCGACGACGCGCCCCATCTTCGGGTCGACGAGCGCGCTGCCGAGCACGTGCTCGATCGCGCGGACCCGCTCGAGCCAGGCCTCGACGCTGCGGTCACCCACCGAGGGGATCTCCACCGCGGGCAGGTCCTGCAACGTGCTCACCCTCGAGAGAGAGCGCGCTCGCAACCCGAGCTCCGGTCCGCTGAACGAGACGCGCGCCGCGCTCGAGCTCGCGCGGTGGTCGGCGACGAAGGCCGCGGACGCGCTCGGCCAACCGAGCACGATCGCGAGCTCCTCCGCGAGATGTTGACGCAAGGCCTCGCGGAGCGCGGCGGGCTCGACGAGCCCCCAAGACACGACCACGTCGGCGAAATGCTGGCGCGTGCGGCGGCTCTCTTCCAGGAGATCGCGCACGCCCTCCTCGTCGATGTTCGCGCCCGCGCGCGAGAGCAGCTGCCGCACCGACGCCGCTCGCTGCGAGCGGTGGACCCAGACGATGCGGCCCTGCTCGACGTGCACGCGCGCCGACTCGTCCCCGCTCGCGACGATGACCTCACCGCTGCGCTCGGCGGCGAGGGCCTGGGCGAGCACGTCGACCGGGCTCGTACGCGAGCGACTGAGCGCGCGCGCCGCGATCCGCAGGCGGCTGCGGAGATCGTCGACGCGCAGCGGACGCGCGAGCACCTCGTCGACGCCCGCGATCGGCTCACCGCGCTCGCTCGGCCCGGCCAAGAGGATGACGTGAACCGTGTCGGGGAACGCGAGCGCCTTCACGAGGGCCGACCGATCGATGATCGCGATGATGGGCCCGCCCGCGACGTCCACGAACAGGCGCGCGGCATCGAGCGCCTCGACCGACTCGAGGCGGGACACACCCTCCGCGTGCACGGCCGACGTCACGAGCGACAGCGTCGCGATGTCGAGGCCGACCGTGAGGACGCTCACCGGTAGGACGCGGACGCTCTCTGGGCTCGTCGGCTCTTTGGTTACATTCATGTTACTCCGTGTCGACGAGGGGCCCCGCGCGCCAGTCAGCAGCTCAGATCCGCAGCTCGCTCTCGAGCGTTTGCAGCTTCATCCGAGCCATCGCGAGGTTTCCCTTCGCCTTGTCGACGGCGAGGTAGATGAAGAGCGACGCGTGGTTCTTCGACGGCCGGATGAGGTGGAGCTGATCGTCGAGCGTGATGAGGATGTCTTGGATCCCGCCTTGAATGCCGAGCGACTTCATCGTGGCCATCTTCGCCTTCACGACCTGGCAGTTGCCGGCCGCGGCCATCTCCATGTCGAGCCGACCTTGGCCGCCGACGTTGCCGAGCGCCATGCCGCTCTCCCAGTCCGCGACCACCGCGCCGATGGCGCCGTCGATCTTCATGAGCTCATCCAGGGTCTTCTTCACGTCGGCCATGTAGTTCCTCCGGTCCGCGTGCTCTCTCTCGTGAGTCGGGTTCGTCCTCGACCCTCGGAGCGCACACGGGCAGCTGGTTACCAACCTTCGTGCCAGCCACGCCTCGCTGCGCTTTCGCGGTGCGAGCGACGCTGCTCGCTCATTCTGGTGGGCGCTCGCTCATTTTGACCCGCTCCAAATCGAGCGAGCAGCGGGTCCCGACGCCGAACTCGCTCTCCAGCGTGAGATCACATCGCGTGAGCGTCGCGTACCGACGCGCGAGCGGCAGGCCGAGCCCCGTCCCCTTGCGCTTGGTCGACATGAACGGTCGCTGCGCGACCTCCAGCTGCTGCTCCGTCATCCCGACCCCGGAGTCCGAGAGGTGAATCACGCAGCGCCGAGGTGACGTCTGGACGTCGAGCGAGACACGGCGATTGCCGTCCGCGGGCAGCGCGTCGATCGCGTTCGAGAGCAAGAGCGACAGGATCTGCTGCAGGAGCCGCCCGTCCGCGTAGGCCCACACGGGTTGAATCGGCGCGAGGTCCATCTCGACTTGGTTCGCCTCGCACGTCGGCCGCGTGAGGCGCACGAACCGCCCGAGGAAAGACGAGAGCTCGATGGGCTCCACGTGCGGGTGCTCGTTCGCGTTGAACGTGCGCATCTGCTCGAGGAGCTGCTCCATCCGCGCGACCTCACCGCCGCACCGCCGCAGAAAATCCAGCCGCTCTTCGTTCGTGAGCTCGACCGTCGGGCTCGTGAGGAGATAGAGCGTCGTCTTCAGCGAGTTGAGCGGGTTACCGAGCTCGTGGCGAAGCCCCGCGAAGACGTACCCGACGCTGTCGGCGACCGCGCTCGCGTCCGTGATGTGCTCGAGGCGCCTGTACTCGGTCACGTCGCGCATCACGAGCAGGCCCGCGGGCTCGCCGTCGAGGGCGACCTGTTGGAGCTGCACCTCCACCCAAACCTCGTCGCCGTCGCGCGTGACGAGGCGCGTCTCGCCGCGGTGAGGATGCCCGCGATCGAAGTCGAGGCGGAGGAGCGCGTCGGAGGGTCGATTCGGCGAGAGGATGGACACCGGGCGGCCGACCACGTCGTCCGCGCGATGCCCGAACGTGCGCTCGAAGGCCGGGTTCACATAGCGGAACACGATCTGTCCCTCGTCCGCCACGAGGATGGCCACCGCGTCGTCCATGTGTTCGACGACCATTTGAGCCAGCCGCGCTTTCAGCATTGTCAGTCTGTCGAGCCCCAGGATCGGAGTTTGCGGCGGAGCGTCGAGAGCCCCATGCCGAGCTGCTTCGCGGCGTGCGTGCGGTTGCCCCCGTGCTCCTCGAGGACGCGGAGCACGTGCTCGCGCTCGACCGCGTCGAGCGTCACGCCGCTCTTCGGCGGAGCAGGCGGCCCCGCGAGCGCCGCGGCCGACCGGCGCAAAAACTCCGAGGGTCGGAGCGGCCCCGCTGCGCCCGTCAGGGTCGCGCGCTCGACCGTGTTTTGCAGCTCGCGCACGTTGCCGGGCCACGCGTGTGCGGCGAGCCTCTCGAGCTCGCCGGGCGCGAGGACGTACCGCGTCCGATGGCGCATCGAGAGCTTGTCGAGCAGGGTCGCGACGAGCGGCTCGAGGTCCTCGATGCGCTCGCGCAGCGGCCGCAGCTCGAAGCGCGCGACGTCGAGTCGATGCAAGAGGTCCGCGCGCAGCCGACGCGCGTCGCGGTCGGCGTCGACGTCGACGTTGGTGGCCGCGATGATCCGCACATCGACGCGCTTCACCTGGGTGCTGCCGACGCGGCGCACCTGCTGATTGTCGAGGAACGTGAGGAGCTTCGCCTGCATCGCGAGGGATAGCTCACCGACCTCGTCGAGCAGGAGCGTCCCACCGTCGGCCTCCTCGAGCAGACCCTTGCGAGCCTCAGCGCCCGTGAACGCGCCGCGCTCGACGCCGAAGAGCTCCGCCTCGATGAGGTTCTCGGGGAGCGCCGCGCAGTTGGTCTCGACGAAGGCCCCGGCGCCGCCCATCGCGTGGATCGAGCGCGCCAGGTAGCTCTTGCCGACGCCGGTCTCGCCCGTGATGAGGACGGGGCAGCGCGACCTGGCCACGGCCGTGAGCACGGAGCGCTGCGGCTCCATCGACGGCAAGAGCCCGTCACCCGGCGCGTGACTCGGCCCGAGGATCGAGAGCAGCTCGTCGAAGTCGAGCGGCTTGAGCAAGAACGCCGCGACCCCGAGCCGCACGGCCGCGAGCGCGGCCTCGAGCGGCGGCGCGCCCGACACGAAGATCACCCGGAGCCGCGCGTTCTCGATCGAAGCGGCGAGGGCCAACCCATCCCCGTCGGGCAGATGGTGATCGATCACCGCGCAGTCGAACCGCTCGGGGTCGAGGGCGCGGGCCTCGCGCAGGCTCGCGGCCTTGCCCACCACAAAACCATGGCTCGCCAGGATGGTGGCGGTCGCATCCAGGAAGAGCTCGTCATCGTCGACGAGGAGGACGGATCGGGGAACGGGAGCAGCCATCCGAAACTTGGGGGCGTTGGTGGTACGGAACAGGCCGGCGTCGGTTTACCTCGCCAAGAATTTTCTCGCAGCCCTCGATCAGGCCCGCCGTCCTTGGTTGGGCGCGGTGTCGGACAAGACCGCTGGAAGGAAGTGCGCCAATCGGCGTACGTTCCGAGCGTGGCTGCCCAAACCGTCCAATGCACGCTCTTCAACGAATCCACCGAACACAACCTCCTGCTCGAGAAGGCGGACCTGCCCTGGGGCGACTGGTCCTCGGAGGGTAAGCCACCTCAAATCATCGTCGCGAAGAGCTCGGGCAAATGGGGGGCCGAGTCGGGGGGCCCGTTCAGCGGGACAGAGGGCACTGTCGTCTACAAGATTGGCGCGACAGGCGCCAAACTCGAGCTCTATTGGGACGACCCCTTCTGCGGAAAGAACAAGTTCACGCAGCGGCTCATACCCCCGAGCTCGAGCACCGACCCTGGTGTCCCCGACTATCTCGAGTTCGACCCGATGCGACCGCAACATCGGATCAAGACCCCGACCGATCCAATCCAGTTCGAGAGCGGCGGTCACCTGACTGTCACGTATCGCTTTGGACAGGCCGCCCCCGCCGAGCCCATGCCGGCGCCCGCTCCGGCCTCACCCCCGAGCTCCACGGATACGCGCATCGCCGCAGCACCCCCGGCGCAGACTACGACCGTCCAGTGTCCGCCTGGCTTTCGCAAGGTCCTCTTCTTCGGCATGTCTCACACGTCCGTCATCGCCGAGGCCCAGCAGCTCAAGAATCACATCCCCAAAGCCAACGAGAACCTCACTGTCATCAATGACGTCAGCCACAAATGGGTGCTCGACGACGCGGGGTTCGAGAAGGGCACCCCGCTCCTCACCTCGAAAGCGCGCGAGGCCATCAAACGCTTGGAGGACGCCCCGGATCTGATGGAGTTCACCGGCCCTGGCTACGGCGACAACGCGCTCACAGTCAGCAAAGACCTGCGCAAATACACGATAAGGGCGCTCGCCTCCGAGTTCGTCAAGTGTGATGACGATTTCAACCCGGGCGCCGACTGCCACGCGCTCCGGCGCCTCGCCATCTCGGGGCACCACTCGCGCGGCGGCTGGTCCAATGGCCGACAGGACTTCCTCTGGGGGTCGATGAACCACGACGGCGCGCCGCTTGTTGTACTAACGCTGTTCAAGAACGGCTCCGTGAACGGCATCCTCGCCGGGCTCGGGGAGATCTTCCCCAAGGCCTTCGCCCGCGTCGAGGACCTGTGTTTCTCCGCGTGTTACACCGCCTGGTACGACGACAAGGGCAAATGTCCAATCCCGCCGGCGATGTTCAAGCAGTTCAAGAACCTCTCGACGCTATGGGCCTATCGCAACTCGTCCCCCGCGGCGGTGAACTACACAGCAAGCCCGCCGCCGACGAGCAGCAACCTCGCCCTCATCTCTTGGGAGACTGCGACGCGCACCCCCAACGCGATTGACGAGCTCGACAAAGCGTCGCTCGCCATTCGCAAGAAGATCGGCGCGGGTTTGAGCGACCAGGGGCAATCCGTCGTGTTCAGCCACGGCACGATGCGCCCGGCCCCAGAGCCCGGTCAACCGCAGGTCCCCGCGAGCTGCGCGGCGCCAGGGCCATCTGCGTCCACTTGAGCAAAAACGCGCTCCACGTGCACCACGACGCGGTGGAAGAAAGCCCGCGACTCAGCGTAACTTCGGGGCGTGGCTGCCCAAACCGTCAAATGCACGCTGGTCAACGACTCCAAAGAGCACAACCTCATCCTAGAAAAAGCGGATCTTCCTTGGGGCGACTGGGTCGGCAAGCCGCCGTCGATCGTCGTCGCGCAGAGCTCCGGCACCTGGGGCGCCGAGTCCGGCGGCCCCTTCAGTGGGACCGAGGGCACGGTCGTCTACAAGGTCGGCGACACGGGCGCCAAGCTCGAGATGTATTGGGATGACCCCTTCAGCGGCAAAAACAAGTTCACCCAGCGCCTCATCCCACCTGCCGAGGGCGGCGGCGCTGGCGTCCCCGACTATCTCGACTACGACCCGATGCGCCCCCAGCATCGCGTGAAGACGCCCGCAGATCCGATACAGTTCGAGAGCGGTGGGCACTTCAATATCACCTATCGCTTCGGCCAAGAGGAGAAGGTCGAGCCTGCACCTGCACCCGCCCCTGCGGCCGCCCCTACCCCAGCCGATACGCGCGTCGCAGCGGCCCCGCCCGCGCAGACGACGACTGTCCAGTGCCCGCCCGGCTTCCGCAAGATCCTCTACTTCGGGATGTCGCAGACGTCGGCGATCCACGAGGTCAAGCAGCTGCGAGCGCAGGTCCCCGACGAGAAGACCAACCTGACGGTGATCACGGACGCCACCCACAAATGGGTGCTCGACGACGCACGGTTCGAGAAAGACACGCCCCTCATCACGCCAGCCGCCCGCAAGAAGCTGAAGGAGCTCGAGGAGGCGGAAGACCTCATGGAGTTCACGGGCCCCGGCTACTCGGACGAGCATCCACTCATCGTCAAGCCGAGCCTACGCGTCTACACGATCCGCGCGCTCGCCGCCGAGCTCGTCAAATGCGACGAAGACTTCAACGCGGGCAAAGTCGACTGCCACGCTCTCAGGCGTCTCTGCATATCGAGCCATCACGCTTCCAGCTGGACCAAAGGCCGCGATGACCTGCTCTGGGGCTCGGTCGGCCACGACTCTCCGCCCGCCGTTGTTTTAACGCTGTTCAATGATGGTACCGTCCACGGCATCCTCGCCGGGCTCGCCGAGATCTTCCCCAAAGCCTTCTCGCGAGTCGAGGACCTGTGCTTCTCGGCCTGCTATACGGCCTATTTCCCCGACATCGCGAAAGAGATGTTCAAGAAGTTCCCGAACCTCTCGACGCTCTGGGCCTACAAGAACTCGTCACCAGGCGCCGTCAACTACACCCCAAATCCGCCGCCGACGAGCAGCAACCTCGCGATCATCTCTTGGGAGGCCGCGTGCCGTAACCCCAATTCAATCGACGAACTGGACAAGGCCTCGCTCAAGATTCGTAAGAAGCTCGGCGCCGGTCTGAAGGGTATGGGTCAATCGGTGGTCTTCGACCATGGCACGATGCGCCCTGCGCCCGACCCCGGAAAGCCGCAAGAGCCCGCGAGCTGCGCACCCACCAACGGCGCCCCCGCCTCCATTTGAGACCTCGACGAAGGAATAGAGACTAGACAATGGCACCCTACGAGCTTTCGGTGGACGGCGTCCGAGCCCTCACGGTCCACAAGATCCACGGTACGGAGCAACTCAACGAGGCCTGGCGCTTCGACGTGAATGTCACCGCGGCCGGTGACGGCCCCGACATCGAGCAGGCCGCGCTCGGCAGCCGCGCGACGCTCACCCTCAACACGGCCGAGCAGCCGCGCGCATTTTACGGCATTGTAAGCGCTGTGCGCCTCGAGGAGGTCCTCGCCGACGGCGCTGTACGCTACACGCTCAAGGTCGTGCCGCGCTTCTGGCTCTTGAAGAAGAAGAAGCGCTCGCGGATCTTCCAGCGGATGCGCGTCGTCGACATCGTCGCGACCGTCCTCGGTGAGGCAGGCATCGGCGTCCAATGGCAGCTCGTACGCCCCTATCCGCTCCGTGAGTATTGCACGCAATACGAGGAGACCGACGAGCAGTTCGTCCGCCGCCTCCTCGCCGAGTCGGGCATCTTCTTCCGCTTCTTCACCGGCGGTCCGAGCGACACGGCGTCCACGGCTGGCGCCGTCGCGACCGTCGCGGGCGCGGCCGCAGGTGTGGCCTCGGCGATTGGCGTCCCCGGCGCGGACGCCCTCTCGGCGGCTGCGTCGCTCGCCGCGGGCCTCGTCGCGGTCCCTGGTGACACGCTTGTATGTGCTGACGACTCGGTTTGTTATCCCGCGCTCGGCTACGACGACCCCGCCGCGCTCGCCGCCGCGACCGCTGCGTCGCTCGCGCTCGGCGCCGCCGAGGTCGCAGGCCTGCCTGGCGCTGGCGTCGCAAGTGCTGTCGCGGGCGCCGCGGCGACCGCGATCATCGGCGCCCTCGAGGGCTCGGCGCCCACGCTCCAATATGCGCCTTACGAGGCTGGCCACGCCGTCCACAGGGAGAAGGTCGCGCGCTTCGTCCTCCGCAACTCGGTGCGTTCGTCGGGCGCGATGTTCCGTGATTACGACCCGGAGAAGCCGCTCGTCCGCTTGCAGAGCGTCGCTGTGTCGACGGCTCCCTTCCCCCCCTCCCCGGCCGAGGCCGCCGCCATCGCCGCCGCCACTGCGACGAACGCCCTCAGCGCGGTGAGCAGCAGCCCCCTCGCGAGCGCCCTGCCTGGTGAAGCGGGCGCCATCGCCGGCACCGTCGCGGCGGTCGCGGGTGTGGTCGCGGATGTCGCCAATACCGTATTGGGCGCCGCGGTCCCCAACGAGGTCTACGAGCACCACGGCGATTATCACTTCCCGCGCTGGGACCACGCCCCGAACGAGGCTCCGCTCATCCTGCGCCAAAAGCGTCGCCGAGCCTCCCTCGCTACGGGTGAGTGTGGCAACGCGCTCATGGCGCCTGGGCACCGCTTCTCGCTCGCGGGTCACCCGGCGGCCCAATTGGACAGTACCTACGTGCTATTGCGGGTCGAGCACACGGGCGCCCTCCGTGGCGATGGTGACAGCTATGTCAACAAGTTCGAGTGCGCCCCCGCCTCGATGCCCTACCCGCCTGCGCGCCCCAAGCGCAAGAGCGTCCAGGTCTCGCTCACCGCGACGGTCGTGGGCCCCGGCGGCGAGGAGATCTACGTCGACGGGCTCGGCCGCATCAAGGTCCAGTTCCATTGGGACCGCGAGGGCAAGCTCGACGGCAACAGCTCCTGCTGGATCCGCGTTATGCAGCCTTGGGGCGGCGCTGGCTGGGGCGTCCAGTTCATCCCGCGCGTCGGGATGGAGGTCGTCGTCGGCTTCGAGGGTGGTGACCCCGACAAGCCGATGATCCTCGGCACGCTCTACAATGGCACGCACCCGACGCCGTTCCCCCTGCCCCTCGACAGGACGCGCAGCGGCTGGCGCACGCAGACGTCGCCGGGTGGCGGCGGCTTCAACGAGCTCAGCTTCGAAGACCGCAAGGGCGGCGAGCAAGTGTTTCTCCACGCCCAGCGCGATCTCGACGAGGTCGTCCTCAATGACCACCACACCACCATCTCGCGCGACCAGTCCGCTCAGATTGGTGGGAACCGCAGCGACGACGTCGCGGGCAATGCCCAATACCGCACCGCCAAAGACCGCAGCGAACAGGTCGGTCAGAACTACAGTCTAGCCGTCGGCAAGAGCCGCAAGCTCTCGGTGTTCGGCTCCGACCAGGAGCGCGTAGCCGGCGACCGCACGACCCAGATCGACAAAGCCCACGGCGTCCAGGTCGGTGGACACTACAGCTTGATGGTCGGTACGAAGGAGCAGCCCGCCACGGCGGAGTCCTTCATCTGGGGCGACTACAACCTAGGCGCCGACGGCCCCATGATCCTCACCTCGGACGACGGAATCACGCTGCGCTGCGGTGACTCGATTCTCCAAATCACCAAAGACGGGATCAGCATCAAGGGCGGTAAAGTCGCCGTCGAGGCGGCGAAGTCGGCCACGATGAAGGGCAATGGCCCCTCCATCTCGCTCGGTGAGGAGGGCACGATCTCCGCCAATACCATCAACCTCGTGTCGAAGAAGGCGAGCCTCGTCCTCAACGAGGACGCCAAGCTCGACGGCACCGCCATCAAGCTCAACTGCGGCGGCATCGACCCGAAGGATCTGGTCTCCGAGGACGGCGAGCCCCAAACCAAGAAGGTCTCGCTCAAGCTCGCCGACGCGGACGGCAAGCCCCACGCGAGCAAGGAATATGTCCTCTCCGCTGGCGGCGCTCGCTTCGAGGGCACGACGGACGGCGACGGCAAGCTCGAGGTCGAGGTTCCGAAGAGCGCGACCGTCGCTCAGATTGTCCTCTATCTCGGCAAGCGCCCCGAGGGTGAGCAGCTCCGCTATCGCGTCGCCCTCGAGGAGCTCCCCGAGGACTCGGTCAAGGGCAGCCTCTCCCGACTCAAGAACCTCGGGTTCTATTGGGGTGAGCCGAGCGACGTCCTGGACGGTCCGGCACAGGACTCGATCCGCGCCTTCCAACGCGCGAACTCCCTCGAGCCCACGGGCGAGCTCGACGCCGACACCAAGTCCAAGCTCACCGACGCGCACGGGCACTGACCCGCCCGATCGGCGGCGTCCGCTAGCGTGGGGACCCTTGACAAAATTGTTAGGGGTCCTTCGCCATTTCTTCCGCTACTTCTTCCGCAGCTCACCCAAGTGGGTCGCGGCCGAGCGGATGCACGCCTGGTCGTTCACCTTCTGACAGAGCCCGATCAACGTCTTCGTGTCGGCTTCGTCGAGCGAGCTCAGGTTGCTCTTCAGCTGTTCGCGCCTGACGCCGTCGTCCGGCTTGAGGAGGGAGCGATCGACGGACCCTGGTGTGTTGGGCGGCGTCGGCCCTGTCGGTGATGAAGCGAGCGCTTGCGCGCTGCGCGGGTGCGCGCTCGAGACGCTCGTCGCTGCGGCGTTCACCCCGGCGGACGCGCTCGAGGCTGCGCTCGCGGAGGGGGTCGCGGCCGCGGACGCGGCCACGCTCGCGCTCGCAGCCGCCGCGGCGGACGCCGTTTGACTTACAGACACGTCTGTCACCAAAGGCACCGGTGCGCTCGGGCTCCGCGTGAGGAAGAACGCCGCCGCGCCGACCCCGATCACCAAGACCGCGCCGAGAGCCGCGAACAATCCTGTAGGTCTTTGGGGCGATCGCGTCGGCGCCGGCGCGACCCCCGCAAACGTCGACGGCGCGGGCTCGGTCGGCTGCAGCGTCGGCGGCGCGGGCGCGGGCGGCGTTGGCTCCGTGCCCTCGGAGAGCGGAACCGCCGCGCTCAAGCGATGCAGCGTCGTCCCCGCACCGAAGCCGAGGGCCTCCTTCATCGCCGCGAACATCACCGTCGCATCCGAGAAGCGCGCGCTGGGGTCACGCGCGACACACCGCGCGAACCAAGCGTCGAACCCCACGGGGAGCACCGCGCCGCCGAGCAGCTGCGAGCGCGCACTCGCTGGCGCGAGGGGATCGAACGCGACCTCGCGCATGAGCATCATCGCCGACGCGTGCGGATCGCGCGCCGAACACCAATACGAGATCCCGGCGAGCGCCCTGAAGGCAATGAGCCCGAGCGCCCACACGTCGGCCTGCGGGCCAATCACGCTGCCGTGTTGCATTTGCTCGGGCGCCATCCACATCGGTGTACCGATCGCGGCGGTCGCCGCGGTGCGGGCCTGCGATACGAGCTTCGCTATGCCGAAGTCGAGGATCTTGGCGACATAGGCCCCGCCGGCGCGCCGCTCTGCCGCGATGAAGATGTTCTCCGGCTTCAGGTCGCGGTGAACGATGCCGTGCGCGTGCGCTGCGCCGACTGCGTGGGACAGCTGCTCGAAGAGCTCGACGACCTCGTTCGCGGAGAGCGGGCCTCGCTCCGCGAGCATCGAGTTCAGGTCGCGCCCCTGCAGGAGCTCCATCGCGAGCCAGGGGCTCCCCGATTGAGGGTCGATGCCAGCGGCGACGACCTCGACAACATGGTCGCTCGCGATCTGCGCGCCGATCTTCGCCTCTTGCTCGAACCTGCGGCGCAGATCGGCGTTCGACGCGAGGTCGCCGAGCATGACCTTGAGCGCGCGCTCGCGCCCCGTCGAGAGCTGTTCCGCCACGTAGACAGCCCCCATTCCGCCGCGCGCGAGTGGCCGCACGATACGGAAGTCACCCGCGAAGAGGGTCCCCGCTTGAATCGTCAACATGGCTGTAAGCGCGCATCCTAGACCAGCGAGCGCCACCCGCGAGTGCTACCGTTTTTCGTGTGATTCTGCTTACAGGCGCGACGGGGAATACCGGCTCTGCGATCGCCAGAGAGCTCTCCGCGCGCGGCGTCCCCTTCGTCGCGATGGCTCGGAGCAGCGCTCGCAGACGCGAGCTCACCGAGCGCGGCCTCGAGGTCGTCGCGGGTGATTTCGATGATCCGAAGTCGCTCGCTTCGGCGCTCGAGGGCATCGAGCGCGCGTACCTCGTCAGCACGCCTGACGAGACCCTCATGCGGCGCGAGGGCGCCTTCATCGACGCGGCCAAAAAGGCTGGCGTTCGCCACATCGTGAAGTGCTCGGCTTACCTCGCCGACGAGTCCTCCGAGTCGCCCAACCTGCGGAGCCACGGGGTAGTGGAGCGAGCGCTGCGCGACTCGGGGATGGCGTGGACGATCCTCCGCCCGCACGGCTTCATGCAGACCTTCACGCTGTTCTCTTGGGACCTCGTCCGCGAGGCCGGCGTCATCAGCGCACCCCACGGTGAGGGCAAGATGCCGCTCGTCGACGTGCGCGACGTGGCGGCGCTCGCCGTCAAAGCGCTCACCGAGCCAGGCCACGAGGGGAAGCTCTACGAGATCACGGGCCCGCAAGCGCTCGGTATGTGGGACATGGCCGAGCTCCTCGAGCGCGCGCTCCATCGCCCCGTCTCCTTTGTCGAGGGCGACGCTGGCTCGATGGAGGTCGTGATGAAGATCCTCGGCGTACCGGAGACGCCCCGCAAACACGTCGAGGTCATCGCCAAGCTCGTTCGCGAGCGCCGCGTGGAGCGTGTGCACGACACCCTTCGCGAACAGGGGATCACCCCGACGACCTACGAGCAGTTCCTCGAGGACTGGATCGCCGGTCGCGCGGGCAGCGGCAACTCGTTCAAACCACCCAATACAGCCGTCGTGCGCGCTTTGACCTTCGCCATGCCGAAGCTCATGCGACTTCGGATCAAGCTCTTGGGTCGCCCGCGGCGCCCGAACTGACATTCGAGTCAGCGCATTTCTCGTCTGCCAAATAGCCGAGCAAGGTCCTCGAGAGCGCGTCGAAGCTCGGCGCGACGAAGATGGTCGACTGGTAGCTCGTCGGGTCGAACGGCGTCTCGACCACGCGCCCGATGTCGAGCGGCACGAGCTCCGCCGCGGCCTCGAAGCGCCCGAGCTCACCGAAGCTCGAGAGGAGCCCGGCGCCGAACACGCGCAGCTGCCCTGCCTCTTCGACGGCGCCGAACTCGAGCGTGTACCAATAGAGTCGAATCAAGCGCGTGACGGCGCGCTCGTCGTGGGTCGCGAGCGTCGCGCTGCCGAAGGCCCGATTGAGCGCGATGAACGCGGGCTCGATCAGGGTCGGCGCGTGACCGACGAGCTCGTGGATGACGTCGGGCTCCGGCGTGTAGAGCGGCCGCGAGTGATGTCGGATGTATTGGGTCGAGAGGAATCGCTGGGAGAAGAGCTCCTGCATGAAGACGCGCGGAGACACGAGCCCCGCGACCGGCACGAGGGAGAAGCCGCCGCGCGCCGCGAGCGCGCGGTTCACCTCGGCGAGCTGCGGGATGCGAGCGCGCGGCAGGTCGAGCATTGCGGCGCCGCGCTGGTAGGCCGAGCACGCGTAGCGCGCGTGGAGCGGCGCGAGGCTCTCCTGGACGGTGCGCCAGACTGCGTGCTCGTCATCGGTATAAGGGACGTCGGGGACCGCCGAGCCGTCGCGATACGCCCGCGCGACGCGAGCGATGGTGTCACGACGCGCGCGATACGCCGCGTCGCGGAAGCCTGGGTGATCCTGATCGAGGACGACGAGCTCGTGTTCGAACACGACTTGAGCGTGACCGGTCTATTCCGATTGGCAAAGCTCGGGAGCCTCAGCCCTTCTCCAACGCTTCGGAGATCGCTCGCTGGTAGTCCTCGCGGGTGACACCGCCCGTCCACTCCGCCACGATCGCGCCCGAAGGCGAGAGCACCAGCGTATAGGGGATAGCGTCTCGGAACTTGCCCCCGAGCTGCCTCACCGCCTGACCGAGCTCACCGGGTTTGTAGGGCTTCACCTGCACCGGCGTGAACGTCATGGGGTTCGCGGCCACGAAGCGCTCGACCGCGCCCGGGGAGTCGTCCATCGCGAGCATCATCATCTCGACGTCGTCGGACGAGTATTTCGACAGCGCAGCGTCGATCTCGGGGAGCTCACCGCGGCACGTCGGACACCACGTCGCCCACAGATGGACGACGCGAACCTTCCCCTTAGCCTCCTCGGTCCGTGCGGGGATCTCAGAGGCCTCGATCTGCGTGATGACGCCCGTGCCCTGACGACGCGCGCGAACGTCGCTCACCGCGCGCCACGTCCCACGCAAGACCACGAACACGAGCGACGCGCCGAAGAGCAGGAGCACGCCGACACCGAGCAGGATCCACGGCACCGCGCGACGTCGCTCGCGCGCGCCGCGCCTGCAGACGACGCAACCAGCCTCGACGCTCGGGTCGTAGACGAGGCCGTGAATCGGGCAGCGCGTGCGGCTCTCACTCATTCAGCCCTCTGAACCAGCATTTCTTGGAGAAGCCATCGCTTTTGTTCCGCGGGCCCCCACTTCTTTTGCGTGGAAACTTCGTTTCCACGCTAGCGAAACGGGCTCTCTCCGCGTGGGCGGAGGAGCTTCGCCCCCTCGATCTGGTCGACGTCGATCGCGTCGACGCCGACGACATAGGTCTCCGCGAAGCCGCAGTTGCGACACGCGTAGACCTCGATTTGGCCGACGGGCGCGACGGCGCCGTCCTCCTTCCACTCGGAGGTGTCCACGTGCGCCGCGATCGTCGAGCGCTGGTAGTCGGTCAATCGCGGCAAATACAGGATCTCGGTGCCGTGGCACTTCGGACACTTGCAGGTATCTCGCATGAATGGGGCCTCAGCTCGGCGCGCACGAGAGCGTCTCGTTCGCCGCGTCCTTGTTGTTGCCGTCGTTGCATTCGTCTACAAGATTGTCAGGGTCGACGACCCCGTAGATCGTGACGTTGAACGCCGACGACGGGAAGTTACCGAGGACCGGCGTGATCATGACGCTGCCCCCCGCGGGGATGGTGCCGGGCACGGTGACGTCCTCGATGGGAGCGCCGCCCTGGTTCGGATCGCCAGCGAAGAAGCGGACGACGACACCGCTCGCGTCCGCCGAGCCGGCGTTGGTCACCGTGGCCGTGACCGTCGGCGGACACAGGCCGTTGACGTCGTCGATCGCGAGCAGGAGATCGGCCTTCGCGTTGCCGGCCGCGACGGGCTCCGTGAGCTCGTTGTTCGTCTCGTCGCATTCGCTCTCCTGCGAGAGCGCGTCGACGATCACCTTGATGGAGTCGGGCGGCGTCATCGGCGTGCTCGTCGTCGAGTCGTACGAGACCGTGAGGATGACGGAGTCGCCGGGTTCGAGGCTGTTCTGCAGGACGACCTCGAGCGGGAGCGTGTGCGCCGCGTCCTGATAAAGGAGCTCGGTCAGCGCGGGGCTCGCCCAAGTGCCTTCGAAGTGGACGGTCACGCCCGGGCCCACGCGCAGGTCACCGAGGTTCTTGATCTCGAACGTGATGTCGATCTGATCGGAGAGCGTGCCGCACGCTTCACCGGGAGAGGTGAACTGGATCGCGGTGACGGCAAGGTCGGGCGCGACGCCGTACGAGCGCGGGTTCGATCGGTAGGTGTTGTAGAGCCGGCCGTTGTAGGGGAGCCAGTTCTCGGGCTCGGTCACGGGGACGCTGCCGCCCTCGGTCACGTTGGTGACGTGATAGGAGTGCTCGCTCCAGATGCGCCGAGCGCTGACCCATTTGTCAGTGGGCTCGCCCCAGACCTCTATGCCGTTGTTGTAGTTGTACGACGCGCCGACCGAGCAGAAGCCAGACTCGTTCGACGTCCCGAAGACGATCTCCGCGTTGCCGTCGTTGTCGACGTCCGCCACGACGGGGTACTCGATGCGCGTTCGGCTCTCGCTCGCTTCCTTGAAATAGACCGAGCCGGTGAGCCCGTCATACACGCGGAAGAAGCACTCGTCGTTGTAGATGACCTCGGCGCCACCGTCGCCGTTGAAGTCGAACACGCTGGAGCCCGTCACGCGGCTCGAGTCGTCTTCGGTCTTGCGAGCCCAGCTGTTGTGGAGGCACACGCAGCGACCCACGGTCTCGTTGCAGACCGTGCCCGGGTCCTGCGCGCTGCAGTCCGCGTCGGTCGTGCAGGCGCCCGCGGGCGGGGTGCGCGCGGGGTTGCTCTGCGGGCCGGTGAGGCTCACCGCGTCGTCGAGCACCGCGGTCCACGCGCGGCACGACGACGCCGTCGGGTCCTGCAGATCGATCACGTTGTAGGCCGCGCCGAAGGCCGTACCGATCTCGGGGAAGCCGTCGCCGTCGAAGTCGTCGATGTTCGGCGGGCCGCCGTCCGCACCGAGGCCGAGCGCGCTCTTGCGCAGGACGGTGCCCGTCGCCGAGTCGAGGATGAGCAGCGTGCCCTCGTTGATGAGGACGACATCGGGCTTGCCGTCGAGCGGGTTCGTCGGGCTCGGCGCGAGCACCGGGTCGGTGCCGAGGACGTCGGCGATCGCGCAGAACCCGTCGCGGATCGTGTTCGGGATCGTCACCGCGCCGTTCACGGTCTGCCCGTCCCAAACGACCGTGAGCTGACCGTTGCAGAACGCGGTCTCCTCGGCGTTCGTCGGCGGGAACGTCGCGCAGTCCGCGCGGGTCGTCGCGCCCGCGGGTGGGTTCGGGAAGCCGTAGAGCGTCGTGCCCGCGACGATCTCCTGGCGGGCGTCACCGACGAGGTTCGCTGGGCAAACGCTCGGCCCCTGCCCTTGCGAGCCGTGCATCAAATTGCCGCTGAAGCGATCGACGAACACGAGGTTACCGTTCATGTCGTTCGCGAACGTGAAGACGTTGCGACCGACGACGACCTCGGCGAAGCCCTTGTTGTCGATGTTGACGATCGCGGGCGCGGGGTTCGTGTAGCCCGACCATTGGTTGTTCGGCAAAGTCAGCGCGAGCGTGCCGTCGTGCCTGAAGATCTGGAGCGAGCTGTTCTCGGTCGGCGCGACGATCTCGGGGAAGCCGTCGCCGTCGATGTCTCCCGCCGCGATCGGTGAGGTCGAGTTCAGCGTCGCTGCGGCGCACGTGTCGGCGCCCGTCGCGCACGTCGTCGGGAGCGGGTCGCCCTCGTGCCACGCCTGCGCGCCGCACACCGCGAAGTAGTCCTTGCCCTTGTTGACGCCGCCGCCGTGGATCGCTCGCAAGATGCCGTTGTTCGAGATCTCGCTGTTGCAGAACGTCATGAACACGACCTCGGGGAAGTCGCGCTCGTTGACGAGGCCATCGCCGTTGTCGTCGTCGAGGTTGATGACGAGCGGGGTCATGACGACCTGCGCCGACTTCTCGAACGGGCTCCCGAGCGCGAAGCGCTGCTGTTCGCTCGTGCCGCCCCATTGGATCTCGTTCGCGGGCAGCACCGTCGAGAAGTCCGACGGCGGCAAGCTGCACGTCGGGGCCTTGCCGGTGCCCGTGCACTCGCTGACATCGCAGTCCATGAAGGTCGGGCAATCCCAGTCGTCCTGACAGCCGCAGAACGCGAGGCCCATCATGTCGTCGATGCAGTTGCTGTCGAAGTAGGCGTCGCTCCCGCAGGTCGCCTTGCTCGCGTTCGCCGAGCCGTTCGCCGCGCACTCGAAGAGCTCGTCGCCAGTGCACGAGGTCTCGCCCGGGTTGCAGATATCGTCGACGCAGATGGTCCCGTTGCAGAACTCGGTCGCCGCGCAGTCGAGGTCATCGGTGCAGCTGATGTCGACGCAGATCGCGCCGCCGTTCGGCTGGATCTGACACTCCTCGGTCGCGCTGCAGTTGGCCTCGGCGCACGTGATCGGCACGCAGCTCGCGGTGTCGCCGTTGGCCTCGCACTGCAGGCCCGGATCGCAGACGACGCCGACGCATGGATCCATCGGTCCGGTCGACATCGAGCCGCCCTGGGGGAAGGTGTTTCCCTCGCCGCCCGAGCCGCCTTTCGATGAACCGCCCGTCGAGCCGCCGCTGCCGCCGCTGCCACCCTCGGGTGGATTGATGACCTCGGGATCGCCGCAGGCAGCGCCCAGCGCCGCCACCGAAATAAGGAGCAAAAGACGGCCAATCTTCAACATGGGCACAAAGCTACCAGCCAACTGCACAGCGTTGGAACACGCCCCACGACAAAAGCGGTCACAATGTGGCGGCTCGCGGCCACGTCCTTGCTCGGGAAGGCAACCATGAAGTTGAGCAGCGTCGGCATCCTCTCGTGCTTCGGATCGATCGCCGTGGGTGGGGCCGTCTTCGCGGTCACGCCCCAAGGTGGTTTTCACGCGCGGGCTCCCGCAGACGAGCGCGCGTCGACCGAGAGCGCATCCGCCTCGCAAGTGGACAGCAATTCTTTCAAGCCCACCTCGACCTTGGGCAGCCGCGCTAGCTCACCCGATCGCTCACACACGTTCAAAGCCGGCGCGACGTTGAGCGTCGAGGGCAGGCTCGGCAATCCCGATCTGCTCGCGGACGCGCCCGACGAGACCTACGTCATGCTCGAGCTGAAGGGCGCCGACGACGCCAAGGGCGCCCCCGCGAAGGTCGCGCTCTCGCTCGTCATCGACAAGTCGGGCTCGATGCGCGGCAGTCGCTTCGAGAACGCGATCCAAGGCGCGGTCGGCGCGGTCGAGCGCCTGCGCGAGGGCGACAGCGTCTCCGTCGTCGCGTTCGACACGCGCGCCGAGAAGGTCGTGCCGCTCACGACGATCACCTCGAGCTCGCGCCAGACGATCCTCGACTCCATCCGCAACATCCGGCTCGGCGGCGACACGTGCATCTCGTGCGGCATCGAGAACGCGCTCGTCGATCTGAAGACCGCCGGCGATCTCGACCCCTCGGTGGTGAAGCGCATGCTCGTCCTCTCGGACGGCGACACCAACAACGGCATTCGGGACATCGCTGGCTTCCGCAGCCTCGCCGAGCGCGCGACGTCGAACGCCGTCGAGATCAGCACCATCGGCGTCGACGACCAGTACAACGAGCGCATCATGAGCGCGATCGCGGTGAACGCGAACGGCCGCCACTACTTCGTCGAGAACGTCGCGGACCTCACGCGCGTCTTCGACGCCGAGGCGAACACCCTCACCTCGACCGTCGCGTCGCAGACCGTCGCCGACATCGAGCTCGGCCGCGGCGTCGAGCTCGTGCGCGTGTTCGATCGCAGCTTCTCTCGCTCGGGGTCGCACGTGACCGTCCCGCTCGGCAACTTCGCGCGCGGCGAGACCAAGACCGTCCTGCTCAAGGTTCGCGTCCCGAAGGGCACCGTCGGCCTCGCCGACGTCGCGAACGTCGACGTCTCGTTCAAGGACGCGCTCGAGGATCGCGACGCGCACGTGAGCGGTGCCCTCACGGCAGCGCTCGTCCAGGATCGCGGCTCGCTCGAGGAGATGGACTCGGTCGTCGCCGATCGCGTCGCGCGCAGCGACACAGCGTCCGCGCTCCGTGAGGCGAACTCTCTCTTCTCCGTGGGCAAGGCCGACGAGGCCCGCCGCGTCCTCGAGGCCCAGCAGAAGGCCGTCTCCACGCTCCGGCCGACCATCAAGGCACCTGACGAAAAGCGAGCTGGCCTCGACGCGAGCCTCGCGAGCCAAGAAGCGGAGCTCGGCCGCGCAGCCGACAACCTCAGCCCCACCCCCGTGGCATCTCAGGCGCCGATGGCGACCGGGACGGCGACGGGCGCGCCCCCCGCCCCGGCCCCCAAGCCCTCGAAGCAAGTGCGACGCAGCGCCGAGCAAGCCGACTTCCTCTCTCGGTAGACGTCAGGCGCTCGCCCGTGCGAGCGTCGCTCGCGCCCATGAAGAAGCTCTGCCAGTTCATCGCGATCGAGAGCTCCGTGAAGACCCGCGTGACGGCGGAGCTCACCGAGGCCCACAAGGATCTGCAAAAGACGGATCTATTCCACGGTCACTCGCGCAAGTACGAACCTCGCAACGAGGATCCGACCTCGCCGCTCGGCGAGCGTCTCCCCGAAGAGAACAAGAAGGTCGTCGGCCGCGCCGAAGCTCTGGTGAAGCTCACGCTCGAGCGGCTCACCGAGCACTACGATCTCGCGGCGACGCGCGACTACGGCAACTGCGTCGCGAAGGCCGACGTCGAGGTCGACGGCCGCGTCCTCATGAAGGACGTGCCCGTCACCTATCTGCTCTTCCTCGAGAAGCGCATCGACGATTTGCTCACGTTCATCCGCAAACTGCCCACGCTCGACCCGACCGAGAACTGGGAGTTCAACGCGTCGCAGGACCTCTTCGCGACGCCTCCGATCCACTCGGTCCGCACCAAGAAGATCTCGCGCGCCCTCGTGCTCTACGAAGCCACCAAGGAGCACCCCGCGCAGGTCAAAGAGATCACCGAGGACGTCCAGGCCGGCACCTGGTCGACCATCAAATATTCGTCCGCCCTCCCCCTTCAACGCCGCAACGAGATGCTTCGTCGCGCCGAGGAGCTGCAGAAGGCGGTGAAGTTCGCCCGCGAGAAGGCGAACGCCACCGAGGTCGAAGAGAAGAAGATCGGGCGCGCCGTGCTCGACTTCATCTTCAAGGGCTGAGGCCCCCGAGACCCAAAGACTCGGGTGGGGTTCGCCCCATCCGTGAGCACAGCATCAGCATCAGCATCATCGTCACGCCAGACCCCCAAAGGTGCAGGTTCGAGCCCTGCCCCGCTCACCGGCGACGCCCCTCCCAGCGGGGCACGCCCACACCTCGAGCGGGTAGCCCAAGACGGTAGAGGCAGGCGGCCTGGCAACCCAGCATCAAGCTATCGCTACAAACTCATCAACACGGCGGCCTCCCGATCAACCGGCCGCGGCACCGAGTCCGGGTGCGAGTTCAACTCTCGCCCTCCCAGCCCACGTCACGACCATGCGGTCGCGGCGCGCGCTGGGAGGTCGTTCAACGGTAGAGCACGGACTCTTCACAGCTGAGCCGCGGCCTTAAACGAAGATTGCGGGTGGTCTGAAAAGCCGCAAATAGGCGCCCTGGGATAGGCTACATCCGAGGGCGCCGCCTATTTGAGTTGCGCGGCCCTGATGCTCATGGCGGATTGGCCGAAGATGCGTGGGCGCCTCTTCTTCCTCGCGATGACGTTGCCCGGCTGTGCGCTGATCTTCGACATCGAAGACAGGCGGCTCGCAGAAGACGGCGGCGCGGGCGGCACCGCGACGGGCGCGGGCGGCAACGGCGGCGGCGGAGCTGCCAGCTGCGATCCCACGAGCTGCGGGCCGGGTTTCGGATGTGATCCGGACCCGTCGATGGGGTGCGTTCCGTGTGGCGCTCCCGACCCCTCACTCGGTGAGGTTTGGGTCGACGCCTCGAGCCCGAAGAACGGCACGGGCACCTCGATCTGCCCGTTCCCGACCATCACCGCGGGGTTGGCGTTCGTGGCGACCTCGAGCGCGACCACGCGCACTGTGCACGTCGCGGCGGGCCTCTTCGACGGCACGACAGAGTCCTTCCCGCTCGCACTCGTCGGTCCTGTCACGCTGCTCGGCGCAGGCGTCGGCGAGACCATCGTGCGGGGCGGCAGCTCGACGAGCCTGCCGTCGGCCGGCGTAAAGGACCTGACGATCCTCGTGTCGAGCGCGAGCGGTCCCGTCGACCTCGCGAGCCTGACCCTCGAGCCGATCGCGCCAGGCCTGGGTACGACGGGCGTCGCCTGCGTGAACGGCAACGCTCCGCTCGCTGAAGCGCCGCCGGTCGCGGAGCCACCACCGGGTGACTTCCGACTGCGCGACGTCGAGGTGCACGACTTCAACCTCGGCGTGCTCGTCACGTCGACGCCGGAGGGCGGCTGCTTCGCCGAGATCACAGGCTCTCGGTTCGTCGACAACTTCTGGGCGGTGTGGAGCATCGGCTGCGACGGGTCGACGCGACCTGCGCTGCGCGTCGGTGGCCCCGCCACCGAAGACGCGAACTTCTTCACCTCGCACAACCAGAGCGACACCGCGGGCGTCAACGTGTGGGACTGCACGAAGTACGTCGCGGTCGACGGCAACACGTTCGACGCGGCCTGGGCGGGCGTCGCCATCGCGGCCCATTGGCGACCGACGGACACGACGCCTCGCCCGTATATGCGCGTCGCAGGCAACACGTTCCACGACTCCGTCAAGGCCGGGCTCTGGCTCGGCTCAGGCGCCCACGCCAACGAGCTCGTCGGCAACAGCTTCGAGGCAAGCCAGATCGGGATTCTGCTCACGAGCGCGTTCGGTGAGACGGGCGCGAGCGTCGACCGAGCGCGAGAGAACATCGTTCGCAACAACGTCTTCGGACTCGTGCTCCAAGACGGAGATGCGCAGAGCTACGCCCAATCCGACTTCGGCACCTCCGGCGACCCGGGGATGAACGTCCTCTCCTGCAATCAGATCGACGTAGCGATCTCGACGACCTCGACGACGCCCATCGAAATGAGCGGCAACGCCTGGGATCATGTGCCGCCGGCGGAGGTCATCGGCACGTCGGTCCCGCAAGGCACCGACGTGGCGAGGGCGACCGCAGCGGTCGCGGCGGTGAGTGTCTCGGACGCGAGCGTCGCAGAAGGCGCGTGCGAGTGAGCGCTCGATCCCGAGCTAGAACACGTTGGGGTCGAGCACCTGACCGTGCACGCTGCCGATGACGGGCGCATTGGGGGTTTGCGCGGCCTGCTCGAGAACCAAATCGCCCTGGATCACCGCCGAAACCGTAAAGCTCATATCCGCGGGATCGAAGACACCCAAATAGCCGACTCGCCCGAAGAGGTCGAACCGGGTTTGGCCTACCCCGAAGAGCCCCTTGTCGATCGCGAGGACGACGACCTCGACCTTGGAGTCGGCGCGCAGGGAAGGCACCTGCACGATGACGACCCCGTTGGGTGGAGTGGTGTTGGGGTCGAGCCCCGCGACGGCGCCCGCTGTCCCGACGAGCGCGATGGGCGCGCCGCCGAGGGTCGCCGATATGGTGCCGTCCCCGGAGATGAAAGGGTCGCTCCCGAGGCTGCCGAACGTCGTCGTGAACGTCGCGTCGACACTCCCGAGGACAGGCATACAAGGCGAGTTGCGAGCGTCGAAGTTCCACGCGGGTGGGCCCTGGTCGATCTCGGCGAGGAGCGCCGCGCGCCGGCCCTGGATGAAGGTGCGGACCTCACCGAGCGCGGCCTCGAACGACGGGTCGGCGACGGGCGCGAGCGTCGCTTCGAGCGAGTCGACCTCGGCGAGGAGGGCGTTCTCGTCCCAGACGGTGTCGAGGAGCGAGCGGAGGCGCGCGAGGTAGGCGTCGCGTGACTCGGGAAGGAGGTAGAGCCGGCGCGCGAGCATCCCAGTCGCGAATACCGATTTGGGCGGGTCGACGCCCGGCTGGAACGAAGTCTGGAGTTGGAACGCGCCGTCCGGCCCCGAGACCACGAACTGGAATCCGCCGCTCGTGGGGTCGTCGTATACGTAATAGTTGTTGGTGTTGTTGGTATATCCATCCCAGTGGTTCGTCAGGACCTCGACTGCCCAATAGGTGTAGAACGTGTCGAGGTCGACGACGCTGCCGACGGCGTCGAGCAGGCCTGCGTCGGGGCCCGTGAGCGCTGCAGTGAGGGCGTCGATGCGCGGGTGCCCCGGCGTCGATTTGTTGGTTTCTTTCTCGTAGCCGCCGTCGAACCCGGGGCGAAAGTCGTTGAGCGTCCCCTCGTAAAGGTCGCCCGAGGGGTCGTCGAAATGGGCCTTCACGAAGTCCGAGTTGATGGGCTCGATGTTGACGTAAATACCGAGGTCATTCCCGTTCGCGACGACGTGCGCGAAATTGCACCGTGGCGCGGGTAGCCCCGCCTTCTCGAATACCCAATAGGTCAGACAGGTGCGTACGAACGACGGGTCTTGCTTCGAATTGTTGAGGGTGAGTCGCTCGTAGGGCCCAATCGTCTGATCCGGTACGAACTCGGCGAAGTCGACCTTGAGCGAGGGCTTCGTCGTGGAGAGCGAGCCCAGGAAGCCCTTCTTGCGAACGCCGACTTGCTCTCGGGTGTAGCCCTCGACGGTGACGGTCGCGGGGAAGAACGTGAACGGCGACGGGAAGGGCTCCGACAGACACTGATCGCCAGCGAGCAAATCGAGGAGATCTCGCGTCTGGTTCGCGAGCTCCTCGGCGTCGGCGTCGGCGATCTCGATGCTCACCTCGATGACGCGGCTCGGGTCGTAGAGATCACCGGGGTCGTCGACCGCGCCACCTGCGCCGCCCGCTGCGTCACCCCCCGCGCCGCTGCCACCGCCGCCCGTCGGACCGACAGGATCGCTGTCGCCGCAACCCGCGAGACCGAGCGCGCCGAGCGCCAGCGACGTGGCGAGCAGCAGGTCGAGCTTCTTTCGAGACATGACCCCTCCGAGGCTAACGCTGTGAAAACAAGAAAGGGCGCGATCGATGCGCCAGGATTGAGGCTATCCTTCGCGAGGTCCTTTGCAAGCCACGAGCACGGTCAGCCTCGAGCAATACGCCGGCGTGACCACGGCCCTCGCGGAGGGCTTCGCCCGCGCCGAGGTCCTCGCCCAAGAGCAGATCCTCGAGCCGGATTGGAATCAGGCCGCGGCCGATTGGCCCCTCAAGCTCGCGGAGGAACCCGCGCTCCTCGACGAGCTCGCGCGACTCCGCGCCCGCGCTGAGGACGCGCTCTTTCGCAAGATCGAGCCGCTCCACTCCGACCCCGCCGTTTGGGTGGGCCTGCTCCGCGCGCTCGTCTTCGCGGACGATCCCAATTCGGTATTGGGGCCGCTCGGGCTCACGCTCGGAGACCTGAGTCGGGCGCGACGAGTCTGGGATAGGCGGTGCGCGCTCGACCCGCAGATCCCCGAGACGCTGAAGCGCCTAGCAAAGACCGAGCTGCCCGCGCCGACCAAGCTATCCGTCGACGCCCGCAAGCTGCGTGGGTTTCCCTGGAGTCCCAAGAAGGACGGTGCAGCTCTCCCACAAAAAAAATCCGAGGAGCAAAAGAGAGCAGCGTCGAATCCCAGGCTCACAGGGCGCCCGGGCGAGACGCCTCCCGTCGCCTTCGACATCGATCTCTACGCTGCGCTCTCGGTCATCCTCGAGCTCTGGCCGACCGAGCGCGCGCTCGCGCTCGCGCTCTGTGGGCTCGACGAAGCCGGCTATTTGCCAGTCGAGGGGGATTGGACCTCTCGGGCGCGATACGAGTTCTCGACGCGCGCCGACTTGGAGGTTCGCCGCGCCGACTACCGCGCGCTCTTCGGCCGCGTGCGCGAGGGCGCCAAGCCGATCATCGGCTGAGGTCGCGCTCCTTCATGCCGTCGAGGAACGCGACGAGGAGCTCCGCGCCGAGCCCATTGCCCAATTGAACCGGCGGCGCGCTGAGGCGCGGGGGCGGGACTGGAGCGGGCGCGGCCGGAACCGCTGACAACGGTGTAAGCACAGGAATCGACTGCGGAGGATGGTAGGCGCGCTCGAGCTCGGGCGGTCGAGGACCGAAGACCGGCGCTGGGCGCAGAGGCGCAGCGGCGGCGGCCTCGCAGGCGTCGCGCGTCTCCACGTGCAGCCAGATCTCCTCGTCGGGTCGGCGCACGGTCACGAGCCCCCGATACGTGAGCGAGAACGACAAGGGATCAGCGCTGATCCGAAGTCGGTCGGCCGCCATGGTGATGTCCGCGCCGAGCCCACCGTCACGGAGCAGGTGTCGTGTGAAGACCTGAATGCGAGGCAGCGAACACCGGATTCGCGGCGACGGCGCGAAGCCCTCGAGCTCGAGGATTTCGTCGCCAGAGAAGTAGCCGGTTACACGCTGGTCAGCGGGCGCCGTCTGGAAGAAGGTCCAGCGAAAGCCTGGCTCGAGGTCGATCGGCGTCGTGCGCAGGCCTGGCGCATCGATCGGGCGCAGGGTACCGCCACGCATGGGCCAGCCGGGCGGCATGGGCCCCGTCGCCGCGGGCAGGTCCGCGATCGCGTCATTCACGAGCGCCGGTGACGAGGACCCCACCGGGTTCCACGGGCTCTCCGGCCCACCCGCGGAGGCACCGTACGTGAGCGGGATGCGCGAGCCGCCCTGCTCGGCCGCGCGGCGCGCCGTCTTCGTGACGAGCTCCGAGCCATCGGCTGCGAACACGCTGAAGCGCGCGCGGTCGTGTGTGGACTCGAGCGCGCCCGAGACGAGCACCTCGGCCTCGGGGAGGAAGGGCGCGAGGTCGTTCGTGTCGATGAGCTCGGTCGCGGTCGCGGACCAGGCGTCGCCCATCGCGAGCGGAGCCGGCGTCGCTTGCCAGCCGTCGGGCGTCGCGACGTACCCGACCTTCGCGATGACGGTGAGGAAGTGGCGCTCGTGGCTCATCCACGCGAGCGCGCCGAGCGCTGCGTGGCCAACGGCGGAGAAGCGCACCCTCGGCATGCGGAACCAGTCTTACGGCGGGCTAGCCGGCTTTCTTCTTCTTGGCGGGCGTGAAGCGCAGCGAATAGCTGACGATGGTCGTGCCCTTCTTCGGCTTCTCGAAGTCGATCGCCGCGAAGGTGGCTTTAACGCAGTCAGCGAAATCGGCGCCCTCGACGCCGCTCTTGTACTTCTGCAGCTCGGCCTTGCCGCCGGCCTTGTCGATCTTGAGATCGACGCTCACGTCGCCGCCCTTCTTCTGATCGGCGGCCTTCGCGAAGCATCGCTTGAAGGCGTCGAAGTGAGGCGCGACGCTGCGCTTGATCGGGGCCTTGGTGGGCTCGTCGTTCGGCCCGCCGCCGATGTGCATCCCGATGTTCTTCACCTCGACGTCGGGCAGGGGCTCCTCCTCGGCGGTCGCGGTCGCGGTGGGCTCGGCGGAGGCGCTCGCGGTCGGCTCAGCCGACGCGGTCGCGGTCGTCGACGCGGACGCGGTCGTCGATGCGGACGCGGACGCAGTCGCCGAAGCCGTGGCCGCAGGCGCGGAGCTCGTCGAGCTCGACGTCGTCGTCGCGGGGGCCTCGGAGCGCGCGCCGTTGGAGCACGCAGCGGCGAAGAGAGAGAGCAGGACCGAGAGAGAGAGGGAGCGCAGGATCACAAAGGCACCAAGACGCCGAGAATACCGAGGCACATTTCGTCGAGCGTCTGCTCACCGAGGTAGACGTCCTCGGGGGCGCTCAACCCGCGAGCGGCGAGAGCCTCCGCGACGAAGCGATTCGACATGCTGTTGTTGAATCGACACTCGAGACGAAGGACATCGCCGTTCGACACGGTGGGCAGCGAGGCGATGTCGGCGTCGTAGACGTAGCCGCGCTGCCAGTTGAAGTCCCAATGCGGGGTCTCGACGAAGCACTCCTCCGCGGGTTCGGAGGGGCCAGCGGTCGGCCGCTCGACCCAGAAGCGAGCGTCGTAGCCGACGTAGTGCATGTGCGTCCCCGTGAGCAGGACCGGGAACTCGAACGTCGAGTCGATCTGCACGTTGAACGCCATCTGTTCGACGTGATCGGTCGCGTTCGCGGGGATGCGGAACTCGGGCGTGCCGCGATCGTCGGGGTCGGGCAGGAGCTCGGGCGCGCTCGCCGCGTTGCCGACGAGGACGAGCAAGAACTCCCACGAGGGCGTCGCGTCGAGGTAGCGGAGCTGCACCGTCGAGCGGTCCTCTTCGGTCGTCGTGCCGGTCGGGTGATAGTGCATTTGCACGACGATCACGTCGTCCGGGGTGATGCGCATGCCGACGCCCTGCGGGAGCTCGAGCGGGATCGAGCCCGGCGCCCAAGCCTCGATGAGCGAGCCTGGCGGCGCACCGAAGCAGTCGAAGCGCTCTTTGCCACCCGAGAGCGCCTGCGCATCCGTGCGCGGCAAGCGGAACGCGAGCGCGTGGTGCGCGACCTTCGGGTTGCCGGGCATGAAGTGGATGCCGTCGATGAACTTCTCCTCGGTGAGCTGAGGGTCGTAGACGACGCAGGTGAACTGATCGGTGTCGCCCGAGACGACGCTCGCGTCGACCGGCGTCATCTCCAGACTCGCGTTCGTGAGGCCTGGCTCGTTCAGCTGATAAGGCGGCGGCGCGTCGGCAGGATCACCCTCGGGCGCGCCGTCATCGGCCCACGCGCGCATGAGCGCGATCTCATCCGCGGAGAGGCGCGCGTCATTGCGGAAGGGCAGCTCGGGATCGCACTGATCGGTCTCGATCGCGTGCCACGGAGGCATGATGCCGGCCTCGACGTTCGCGGCCATCACGCCGGCCTGCGGCTTCGCCTCTTCGTAGGTGAGGAGCGAGAAGCCGCCGATGCGACCCTCGGTGTGGCAGTGCAAACACGAGCGCTGGAGGATGGGCTCGATGTCTTTGTGGAAGGTCACGTTGCCGACGGGAGCGCCGCCCGAACCGTCGCCGCCAGTGCCACCACCCGAGCCGCCCGTGGCCTCGTTGTCTCCACAACCCACGGCGAAACCCAGCGAAAGCAACGATAGAGCGGTGAGCGACCTCACGAGCGACGTCATCGGGGAGGGTCCTTCCTGCGTCGAGCCTGGCCCGGCGACGCCGCCCGCAGACTACTTCTTTTTCCCCGCGAACTGGAAGACGAGCTCGCTCTGACGGACGAGCCCGAGGTCGTCGCGCGCGTTGCGCTCGACCGCGGCGGGGTCGTCGCGCATGCGCGAGACCGAGCCCTCGAGCTCCTCGATCTCACGCTCGAGGCCCTTGTTTTCCTCCTCGACGCTCGCGAGCTCGCGCTCGAGTCCGCGCAAGCGCGGCAGGCCCTCGGGCGAGAAGATGAGCGCCGGCGCGCCGACGAGCGCGAGCCCGAGCACGCCGATGGGAAGCACACGCTCGACGAGCAGCTTGAGGTTCACGCGCCTGCGATGCCCTGCCCCATCGAGCCGGGCCAAGTTTTTGGCGACGCGCTCGCCGACACCAGGGTTTGCAGGCCGAACGGAGCGAACCATTCCATCGACGTTCGCGGTCCTGTAGAGTCGCCGCCGTGACCCTCGAGCTCGCCCGACGGTTGCTCGCAGCGGGCGCGATCTCGCCGCGGGACGTCGAAGCAGCCCTGTACCTCTCGGTCGTTCGCGGCGTGTCGACCGCCCGCGCGCTGGTCGATCGCGGTGTGCTCAGCGAGCGCGCGCTCGAGGAGGAGCTCAACCGCAGGCGCGGGCTCCCGCTCCGCCAGGTGAACCCGCAGCCCGAGCTCGTCTCGCAGCTGCCTCGCGGCATGTGCCGCATGCTCGCGGCCGTCCCGCTCCGCCACGATCCTATCACCGGCTCCATCGAGGTCGCGGCCGTCGATCCGACCGACATGCACGTCGCGCGCGAGTTCTCGTTTCACCTCGGCGCGCCAGTCCGCGTGCAGCGCGCGACGATGGCCGCGATCGAAGAAGCGATCCGTCGGCTCGAGCTCGCCGAGGGCATGCCGACGAGCCGTTCGCGGCGTCAAACCCCAGCGTTTCCGCACGGCGCACCCGAGTCGGTGCCGCCCTCACCGCCGCCGCCCTCGCCGCCCCCACAAGCCGAGGAGGTGCCGATCCCGCTCGTCCGGCGCATCTCGTCTCCGCAAGCTCCCGAGGGCCTCGTCGCGCCGAACAATCCGCTCGACTTCGACGATGAGCCGCCGCTCCCCGACGAGCCCGTGCCGCGCTCGCGCCGGCTCGCGCTCGAGGACACCGCGACCCACCAGCCCGCGGTCTCGTTTCCGAGCAATCTGCCTCCTCCGCCGCCCGAGCCCGTCGCGATCGCGCCGCTCGCCGACCCGAGCGCGCCGCCCTCGGTGCGGCTGCGACCAGCGTCCGGCATCCACGAGGCCCTCACCGAAGCGACCGAGCCTGTCGAGCCCTCGCCGCCGCGGCTCCTCCTCGACACGACGAACAGCGATGTAACCTCGGCGCCCCCCGAGCCGATGATGGAAGCGCCGACCCTCGCCGAGCCCGCGAGCGCGCCGCCCTTTCTCGACTCGCCGCCGCCTCCTCCGCGACGCGAACGCCAACCGACGCTCGAGCTCGACCCCGACCCGATCCCGCGCGCGCCCGACGCCGGCTGGTCACCGACCTTGCCCGAGCTCCTCAACCTGATGTCGCGCGCGCGCAGCCGCGACGTGATCTTGGATTTGGCCCTCCGCGCGATCACGTTGGTCGCGCAGCGCGCAGCCCTCTTCGTCGTTCGCAAAGAGGGCTTTCAGGGCTGGCAGTGCAATCCGGCGTTCGGTTCGGAGGAGTCGCTGCGCGATATTCTGATCCCGAGTCAGCAGCCGAGCATCTTCGCGACCGCCGCAGCGGCCGGCTTCTATTTGGGGCCGATCCCGCAGACCTCCGTGCACAGGCCGCTGCTCGGGCTGCTCGGGCGTTCGACCCCCGATGTCGCCGTCTACGTCGCACGCGTGCGCGGTCGACCGACGCTGCTCCTCATCGCGGACGAGCTCGACGACACGCTGCTCGGGACGAAGGCCCTCGGTGAAATCTCGAAGCGCGCCGGCGAGGCCCTGACGAGCCTCCTCGCGATGCGGTAGCGCAGCTTCGAACCCCGAGTCGGGGGTTGTCACAGGTTTGTTGCCGAATCCGAACGGCGTCCTCGCAGACGGCCGGCATGAGTGGGCGTGTGAACGCAACCGTCGGCGTCGCCCCTGCCCTCTCCCTCCCTCGCGTCGAGCATCGCGCCGTCGAGTCGGTCGCGACGCGCGAGCGCACCATCAAGATGTCCGCGGAGGAGGTCACCGTTTATTACGGCGACCGCGTGGGCGTCGAGGGCGTGAACCTCGAGGTTCGGGCGCGCGAGGTGCTCGCGCTCATCGGCCCGAGCGGCTGCGGCAAGAGCACGTTCCTCCGCTGCCTCAACCGCATGAACGACACGATCGAGTCGGCGCGCGTGAGCGGCCGCGTGCTCCTCGAGGGTGAGGACATCTACGCGCGCGACGTCGACCCGGTGCTCGTTCGACGCCACGTCGGCATGGTGTTTCAGAAGTCGCACCCCTTCCCGAAGAGCATCTTCGAGAACGTCGCGTACGGACTTCGGATCGGTGGCCTGCGCTCCCAAAAGGCGATCGCCGAGAAGGTCGAGCGCGCGCTCCGCCACGCCGCGCTCTGGGACGAGGTGAAGGACCGACTGAACGAGTCGGCGCTCGGGCTCTCGGGCGGCCAGCAGCAGCGCCTGTGCATCGCGCGCGCGCTCGCCGTCGAGCCGGCGGTGCTCCTCATGGATGAGCCCGCGAGCGCGCTCGATCCCATCGCCGCCGCGAAGCTCGAGGAGCTCATCGTGGCGCTCCGCGACACGGTCGCGATCGTGATCGTGACCCACAACATGCAGCAAGCGCGGCGCATCTCGCAGCGCACGGCGTTCTTCAACCTGGGGCGCCTCATCGAGGTCGGCGAGACGGAGGCTTTGTTCACGGCCCCGTCGCGTCGCGAGACAGAGGACTACGTGGCGGGCCGCTTCGGCTGAGTCGCCCGCGAGATTCGGAGGCACACGGTGATTACGAGGCGAGCTTGGCTGTTGGGCGCGGCGGCGGTTTCGATCGCGAGCTGCACGCGGAAGAAGTCCGACGGCGGCGCTGAAGGCGACGCGGGCACGGTGTCGCTCAAGGGCTCCGACACGATGGTCATCCTCGGGCAGCGCTGGGCCGAGGAGTACATGAAGCTCCACCCGAAGGCCTCGATTCAGGTCACCGGCGGCGGCTCCGGCACGGGCATCGCGGCGCTCATCAACGGCACGACCGACATCTGCCAAGCGAGCCGCCCGATGAAGGACTCGGAGAAGGCGGACCTCAAATCGAAGCGCAACGCCGAGGCCGTCGAGACGCGCGTCGCGCTCGACGCGCTCGCGGTCTACGTCCACGAGAAGAACCCGCTCGAGAAGCTCTCGATCGCGGACCTGCGCAAGGTCTACGACGGCTCGGCGAAGAGCTGGTCCGACGTGGGCGGCGGCTCGGGCTCCATCGTCCTCTACGGCCGCGAGAACAACTCGGGGACGTACGGCTATTTCAAGGAGCACGTCCTCGACAACAAGGACTTCGCGACGACGGTGCAGACGCTCGGTGGGACGAGCGCGGTCGTCGCCGCGGTGAAGGGTGATCCACAAGGCATCGGCTACGGAGGGATCGCCTACGCCGCAGGAGTGAAGGCCCTCAAGATCCAGAAGGACGCGGCCGCCGAGGCCATCACGCCCTCGCTCGAGACTGCGCAGAGCGGCGCGTACCCGCTCGCGCGCTTCCTCTACTTCTACACGGCCGGCGAGCCGAAGGGCCCGGCCAAGGCCTTCCTCGATTACGTGCTCTCCGCCGAGGGACAACGGCTCATCGAGAGCGTGGGCTATTACCCACTCCCGAAGAGCAAGTCATGAGCTCGGCGCTCGCCCTGCGTCGCAAGCGGCGATGGGTCGAGGGCGCGATCGAGCTCGTGATTCGCGGCGTCGCGCTCGGCTCGATCTCCGCCATCGTGCTCATATTCCTCTTCGTCGGGCGCGAGGCTATCCCGATATTGCTCGACGCCGAGATTGGCAAAGAGGCTAGCCTCCGAGCGCTCTTCGCGCCGCCGACGGGCGCGGTCTGGCAGCCCGTCGGCGAGACCCCGAAGTACGCAGTCCTGCCGCTCTTCCTCGGCTCGCTCAAGGTCACGCTCGTCGCGATGTTGTTCGCCGCGCCGCTCAGCGTCGCCGCTGCGATCTTCGTCGCCGAGTACGCCCCGCGCCGCGCACGCGAGCTCATCAAGCCCGCGATCGAAATGCTCGCCGGCGTCCCCTCGGTGGTCGTCGGCTTCTTCGCGCTCGTCGTGCTCGCGTCTTGGGTGCAGCACGCGTTCGGCACCGAACATCGGCTGAACGCGCTCGTCGCCGGCGCCGGCCTCGCGTTCGCGATCTGCCCCGTCGTCTTCACGGTCGCTGACGACGCGCTCGTCGCAGTGCCCGCGCACCTGCGTTCTGCCGCGCTCGCGCTCGGCTCGACGAAGGCTCAATACGTGACGCGCGTCGTCTTGCCCGCGGCCGCGCCAGGGATCGGCGCCGCGCTCATCCTCGGGCTCGGCCGCGCGATCGGCGAGACGATGATCGTGCTGCTCGCGTCGGGCAACGCCGCCATCGCCGACCTCTCCTTCGGACGGTCGACGCGCACGGTCACCGCGACCATCGCCCAGGAGCTCGGTGAGGTCGTCGTCGGCAGCCCCCACTACCACGTGCTCTTCGCGCTCGGCGCGATCCTCTTCGTCGCGACCTTGTGCATCAACATCGTGGGCGAGCGCGTCGTCAGCGCCATGCGCAAGCGCCTCGGGGCAACATGAGCCAAGCCGATCTCCCGCTCGGACCTCTCAGCTCCAAAGAGCCCACGCGCGCGCGGACTCGCCGCTCGACCTTCGACCCGCTCGCGCTCGTGACGGGCGCCGCGTGTTTGCTCCTCCTCGGCATGCTCGCGCTCGTCGTGCTGCACGCAGTCCGCGGCGGCGCCGGCACCTTGAGCTGGACCTTTCTCTCGTCGGCGCCGACGAAGGGCATGACCGACGGCGGCATCTTCCCCGCCATCTTCGGCACCGCGGCGCTCACGCTGCTGATGACCGCGATGGGCGTGCCGGCCGGCGTGCTCACCGCCGTCTACCTCCACGAGTACGCCTCGCCGAGCTCGCGCATCGCGCGCCTCGCGCGCATCTCGATCGCGAACCTCGCCGGCGTCCCCTCGGTGGTCTTCGGGCTGTTCGGGCTCGGCTTCTTCGTGCTCACGCTCGGGCGCGGAGTGGATCGCCTCGTCTTCGACGGCGAGCCGACCTACGGCAAACCCTCGCTCGTTTGGGCGGCCGCGACCCTCGCTGTCCTCACGCTGCCCGTCGTCATCGTCTCGACCGAAGAGGCCCTCCGTGCCGTGCCTCGAGAGCTCCGCGACGCGAGCACAGCGCTCGGCGCGACACGCTTGCAGACGCTCGTGCGCGTCGTCCTCCCGCAGGCCTCCGGCGGAATCCTCACCGGCGCGATCCTCGCGGTCGGTCGCGGCGCCGGCGAGGTCGCGCCGCTGCTCTTCACGGGCGTCGCGTACTTCCTTCCGTACCTGCCCGAGCACCTCAACGACCCCTTCATGAACCTCGGCTACCACGTGCTCGTGCTCGCGACGCAGTCGCCCGACGTGGACAAGACCAAGCCCCTCCTCTTCGGCACCGTGCTCGTCCTCCTCACGCTGACGTTCACGCTCAACATCGCCGCGGTGCTCTTGCGGACGCGGGCGCAGCGCCGAGCACGCGAGGGCTGACCCGCTGCCCTAAACGGCGTCAGCCCAACCCAAGCCCGATGGAGTGGGGATTTTTTGACCTCGCGCCCGCTGTGCTTGTCGGGCGACCTCGTCTCAGCGCGCGAAGCGCGACGTGAAGCGCTACCATCGTTTTGTGGAGCCGGCGCCCAAACTCGCCACGTTCGCGGAGCTCGCGACGCTGCCTGAGGACGTTCGCGCCGAGGTCATCGAGGGGACGATGGTCACCTTGCCGCGCCCGCTGCCTCGACACAGCAACGTGCAGCGCGCACTGGGTAACTTCATTGGGAAGCCCTTTCACGACGACGACGGCTTCGGTGGGCCCGGCGGCTGGTGGATCCTGCTCGAGGTCGCGGTTCAGCTGAGCGCACACGTCGTCGTGCATCCCGACCTCGTCGGCTGGCAACGCGAACGTCTGCCGGACCCATGGGACGTGCAGCCCATCGAGGTCGTGCCCGACTGGATCTGCGAGGTGCTGTCGCCTTCGAACGCGGCGCACGATCGCGTGACGAAGCGACGCCTCTACGCGAGGCACGGCGTGCGCTTCTACTGGATCATCGATCCTACCGAGGGGACACTCGAAGCCCTGCGCCTCGAAGAGGGCGCTTGGGTGGAGGTCGCGGTGCTCGACGCGACGGAGGTCGCACGCATCCCACCCTTCGAGGCAGTCGAGCTCCCGCTCGCACGGCTCTTCCCCAGCAAGAGCGGCTAGCCAGCAACCGACGTGGGGATACGGCCGCCCCGAGATGCTCCCCGGCCGCCCCGAGATGCTCCCCGGCCGCCCCGAGATGCTCCCTCGCGGCCCCGAGCAAGTCCCCCCGCCGCCCCGAGATGCTCCCCGGCTGCCCCGAGCAAGTCCCCCCACCGCCCCGAGCAAGTCCCCCCGCTGCCCCGAGCAAGTCCCCCCGCCGCCCCGACGCTCACGGAGCGACGAGCGCGAGGACCTGCCCACGCACGCCCCACCGCTCGGGGACCTCGGGCATGACCTCGACGTTGCCTTGGATCACATAGGTCTGCCCCTCGACGAGACCCCCGCCGTCGACGAGCACCGCGGAGAGCGCCGGCCGCGTGGGCGAGGCCGGATCGGCGAAGAGGAACTTGTCGCCCTTGCCAAGGGTGCACGGCTTGACGCCGGGAGCCGCGGCGCCCGGATCACAAGGCAGGGCTCGCCGCACGAGCACGCCCACCACGGTGACGCCCGACGTGTGGACCCCGAGCTCGTGCTGGGTGCGCGCGACGCGCTCGCGCAGCTCGTACACCGTGATGACGAACGGCGGCACGTGGTGGATGACCTCGTAGCCGCCGCTCTTCGTCGAGCAGCCGGAGCCCACGGTGCCGACGCACAGGAGGAGCGCCGCCAAGGTGGACCGAACGCGCCGCATCAAAGGCAGTTTTTACACAGGCCAGTCTTTTTCGCTGCGCGAAAAAGGAGAAGTTCTTTCTGGCGAGGGCCCCAGCCCGGTTTTCACAGGCCAACCTTTTCGCTTTGCGAAAAGACATGGCCTGGGAGCGGGGCCCCAACCCTGTTTTCACAGGCCAACCTTTTCGCTTTGCGAAAAGACATGGCCTGGGAGCGGGGCCCCAACCCCGCTGAGAGCGAATGGGGCCCCAGCCCCATTCGCGTTCTGCTGGACCCAATACTCCGACGTCGGTGGCGCTCTGCCCTCCTGCGAATCCACGTCGAATGCGGGGGACTTCCTAGACCGGTCGCGAGTAGCATCCGCGCCGCCCGAGCTCGCGTTTGTCGAGCTGGCATCGACCCCCAGGACAGGAGAGCCATGTCGATCGAGATCGTGCGCGGAGAGCTGGAGCGACTCTTTTCGTTGGAGGAGCTCCTCGCGATTTCCGGTGACCTCCTTGGGTTCACCCCGGTCGAGGTTGGTGGCACGGCGTCCAAAGCGTCCTTCGCGAAGGCGTTAGTCGAGCGCTGCATCGAGGCCGACGCGGTCGCCGCGCTGCTCGACGCGGTGGTCGCGACGCGCACGGACGTCGACGCGAAGGTTCGGGACCTCGCGCGGACGGGCGTCTCGACCGACCCCGAGCTGAAGGCCGGCGCCACGATCGGGTCGTTCACGATCACGAAGAAGCTCGGCGACGGTCCGCGCGCGACCGTCTACTCCGCCAAGAAGGACGGCGAAGACCGCGTCTTGAAGGTCTACCGCGCGGCGGCCACGACCGACGCGGCGGCGGTGCGTCGGTTCCTCACGCACGCGCGCCTCCTCGCGCGCGTCCGCCACGAGAACCTCGCACCCGAGCTCGAGGTCTCGCTGCAGGGCTCTCGCGTGCTCGTCTCGTCGAAGATGAGCGAGGCCCAGCCGCTCTCCGCGCGCATCTCGCGGAGCGGGGCGCTCCACCTGAACGAGGCGCGCCCGCTCATCCGCGGCATCCTCGGCGCGCTCAGCGCCATCCACGGCGCTCGGCTCGTCCACGGCAACGTGAAGCTCGAGAACGTCCTCGTCGCGCGCAGCGCCGCCGGCACGCCGCAGCCGCTCCTCCTCGACGGCGGCGCCGAGAAGCTCGCAGCCGGGCTCGCAGCGCTCGCGCAGCCTTGGTCGGTGCGCGCCGCGAGCCCCGAGCAGCTTCGCGGTCAGCCCGCGACAGTGCAGAGCGATCTCTATGCGTTCGGCACACTCCTCTTCGAGCTCCTCACCGGCAAGCCTCCGTTCACGGGCGCGACCGCAGTCGAGCTCGCCGCGCAGCACGTCAGCGCGACGCCTCCCGCGCCCTCGTCGGTCGCGCCGCGCGGCTGGGTCACCAAGGAGATCGAGGAGCTCATCCTCAAGCTGCTCGACAAGTCCGCCGACAAGCGACCGAAGAGCGCGACCGCCGTCCTCGAGGCCCTCGAGGGCATCGGCAAGCCCGCCTCGTCCGCGAAGATGGCGACGAGCGACTTCGACGAGAAGGTCGACCTCCTCGTCGCGGACCCGAACGACCACGACGCCGCGATGGCGCTCGAGTCGGCGGTCGAGCAGGGCATCGACCCGAACAAGGTCGCCGAGGCCTTCGCCGTCTCCGCCGAGGGCATCGAGCTCGAAGAGGACGGAGAGGCCCGACAGAAGAGCATCGAGACCAAGAAGGCCCTGCTCTATCGCGCCGCGCGCATCCTCGAGAACGCGAAGCAGATGGATCGCGCCGAGGACATGTACGCCTCGATCTGCGAGCTCGACGCGAGCGACGACATCGCGCAGACCGCGCTCGAGGAGCTCCGCCGCCAGCTCGGCAAACACGAAGAGCTCATCGAGATGCTGCTCAGCCGCAGCGAGAAGAGCGAGAGCCACAGCGAGCGCGCGCGCTGCTTCAGCCAGATCGGCCACCTCTACGTCCGCGAGCTCGACGACCGCGAGCAGGGCGTCTTCGCCTTCGCGCAGGCGCTCGCACAAGACGTCCAGAACGAGGAGTACGCCGCGGATCTCGAGCGCGCCGCCGGCACCGACATGAAGCTCTGGACCGAGTCTCTCCAGATCCTCGGTGAGGTCACGACGCACCCGCGCATGCCGCCCGAGGTCAAGGTCACGCTCTACACCCGCCTCGGCGCTTGGTACGCCGACAAGGTCGCGCGCCCCGATCTCGGCCTGCCGTGTTTCCAGGCCGTGCTCCAGATCGATCCCGCCAACGACGGCGCGCTCGCCGGTATGGCGGGCGTCTATCGCCGCGCGCAGCAGTGGAACGAGCTCGGCCAGGTGCTCCTCCGCCGCGCCGACCGCGCGCCGACCCCCGAGCGGGCCCGCGCCTACCGCGCCGAGGCCGCCGACCTCCTCGAGACGAAGCTCAACGACGCGAGCCGCGCGCGCGACCTCTACGAGCAGATCATCAAGGAAGATCCGGGCCAGGAGGCCGCCTGCGAGGCCCTCACCCGCATCTACGAACAGCTCAAGGACTTCGAGGGGCTCGCGAAGATCCTCGAGCGCCGCGCCGACGCGCTCCGCGGCGACGCCCGCGTCGAGGCCGTCTGCCGCGTCGCCGAGCTCTACGAAGACCAGCTCAACAACCTGCACGAGGCCTACCGCCGCTACGAGGCCGCGCTCGAGCTCGACCCGCGCAGCCTCACCGCGCTCCGCGGACAGGACCGCATCCTCAATCGACAGGGCCGCTACGGCGAGCTCCTCGATGTCCTCGAGCGCCAGCTCGCGATCGCCGCGACGCCTCGCCAGAAGATCAAGCTGCTCGAGCGCATGGCCGCCGTGCGCGAAGAGGAGTTCCTCGACCACGTGAAGGCCGCGCAGATCTTCGAGCGCGTCCTCGAGATCGAGGCGACGAACCAGACGGCGCTGACAGCGCTCGTCCGCCACTACCGCGCCCTCGATCGGTGGGAGGACGTCGTCACCGCCTACGAGAAGCAGCTGAAGCTCATCACCGACGACAAGATCCGCGTCGACACGCTCCTCGCGATGGGCCGCGTGCTCGTCGAGCAGGTCGGCTCCCTCACCGCGCCGAGCGCGTCTTCGAGCGCGTCCTCGAGATCGACCCGCACCATGAGGGCGCGCTCGAGTCGCTCGCGCACGTGCGCGTCGCGACCGGCGACGCCGAGGCCGCGGTCAAGGGCGTCGCGGCCCTCGCGGCGGAGGCCGGCAAACCCGAGGCCCGCGCCGATCTCTGGGTGCGCGCCGCCAAGATGCTCGAGGAGAAGGGCGACAAAGACGGCGCGATCGAGCGGTACAAGGCCGCGCTCGACGCGATGCCCTCGAACCTCTCCGCGGCCCAGGCGCTGCGGCAGGCGTACCTCGCACGCGGCGACGCCGCGAGCGCGGTCGAGCTCATCGCACGCGAGATCGAGACCGCCGACGGCAAGATCGGCAAAGCCCGCCTCTACGGTGAGATGGCGAACCTCCTTCGCGAGAAGATCCGCGACAGCAAGCGCGCCGCGGAGGCCGCGACCAAGGCCGTCGATCTCGACCCCACCTCGCTCTACGGTCACCTCGTAACCGCGGACCTCGCGTTCGACGCGAACCGCTTCCTCGAGGCCGCGAAGTCCTACGAGGTCGTCATCGGACGCGTCGACGCCCTGCCGAAGACCGACGCCCCGCGCGTCGCGATGCGGTTCGTCGAGTCGCTCGCCAAGATCGGCTCGACCGAGAAGGCGAAGGGCGTCGTCGATCTGCTGCTGAAGATGGCGTCGGACTCGCACGAGGCCGTCGCCGCTGCAGCGCGCGTCTTCCTCGACGCGGGCGACGCTCGCCGCGCAGTCGAGCTCTTCACCGAGCTGCTCGGCAAGTTCGAGGACAAGCTGTCGACGCAGGCGCGCGCCGACGCGCTCGTCGGCCTCGGCACCGCCCGCGTGAAGCTCGGCGACCTCGACGCCGCGATCGCGCCCCTCAGCGAGGCCGCGGATCTGGACCCCGAGTCGAACCTGCCGCTCGACGCCCTCGCGAAGGTCTACGAGGACAAGGGCTCGTGGGAGGAGCTCATCCGCCTGAAGACGCGCCGCCTCGACGCGCTCACCGGCGAGGCCCGCACGACGATGCTCCTCGAGATCGGCAACATCTACTCGCAGAAGCTCAATGACCGCACGCGCGCGAGCAAGAGCTACGTCGCCGCGCTCGACGAGCGCCCCGAAGATCGCCGCGTCCTCACCAAGCTGATGCAGCTCTACAGCGAGGAGAAGGACTGGTCGCGACTCGTCGACGTCGTCCTCAAGCTCGCGTCGATGGTGTCGGACAACCGCCAGAAGGCGAAGTACCTGCACACCGCCGCGATCGTCGCGGGTCGCCAGATGGGCGAGCTCGACCGCGCCGCGAAGTTCTACGACGAGGTGCTCGAGCTCGATCCGACGCTCGACAAGGCGGTCGTCGAGGCGATCGACGTCCGCGATCAGCTCGGTGACTACGAGGGCGTCGAGCGACTCCTCAAGGTCCAGCTCGACCAAGCGACCGACGCCGGCGATCGCGAGAAGATCCTCGCGAGCTTCGAGCGGCTCGGCAAGCTCTACCGCGAGAAGCTCGGCTGGACGAGCGAGGCCATCGACGCCTTCGAGGCCGCGCAGACGCTCGACCCCGACAACCTCGAGCGCAACGAGCTCCTCGCCTCGCTCTACGCGAGCGATCCGGCGCAGTACCTCGACAAGGCCATCGCGGCGCAGCGGCCGATCCTCCGCAAGAACCCGTCGAAGCCCGAGCCCTATCGTCTCCTCCGCAAGCTCTACACGGAGACGAAGCGCGCCGACTGCGCGTGGTGTCTCTGCCAGGCCCTCACCTGCATGAACATGGCGGAGCCCGACGAGGAGCGCTTCTACCGCCGCATGCGCGCCGACGGGCCTGCAGCCGCGCAGACGCGACTCAACCAGGACGACTGGGATCTCATGCTGCATCCCGATGCGGATCCGCTCGTCACGACGATCTTCCAGCTCATCGAGCCGGCGGTCCTCAAGCGCAACGGCCAGCCACTCGAGGCTCTCGGGTATCAGCAGGTCTACGCGCTCGACCTTCTGCGGCACCCCTACCCGATGTCGCAGACGCTCTACTACGCAGCCGGCGTCCTCGGGATGGATGCGCCTCAGACCTTCCAGAACCCCGAAGACCCCGGCGGCCTCACCTTCCTCCACGCGCACACCCCGTCGATCGTCCTCGGCCAGGCCGCGCTCGCCCTCGAGGTGCCGATGCAAGCGGCGGCCTTCGTCGCGGGTCGCCACCTCACCTACTATCGACCCGGGCTCTACATGCGGCACCTCGTCCCCACCGGGACGGGGCTCCGCGCGTGGCTCTTCGCTGCGATTCGGCTCGTGGTGCCGGCCTTCCCGGTCGCGCCCGACCTCGAGGGCCCCGTCGGCGAGAACCTCACCCTCCTCGACAAGAACATCGGCGGCGCCACGCGTGACCAGCTCGCGAGCGCCGTCACCAAGCTCCTCCAGGCGGGCGCCATCGACCTGAAGAAGTGGGTCTCGGGCGTGGACCTCACCGGCGACCGCGCTGGTTTGCTCCTCGCCAACGATCTCGATGTCGTGATGGAGCTGCTGCGCGCCTCCGAGGAGGGTGGTGGCAGCATCGCTTCACGCGAGCGCAGCCGTGAGCTGTTGCTGTTCTCCGTAAGCGAGGAGTTCTTCAGTCTCCGTAAGCGGCTCGGCGTCAACATCGACGCCTGAGCCGTTGACGAACCGGGATCGGCGAGACTAGGCTGGCGCGCCGACGTAGTTATTCGGATCTGCGCTCTCGCGGGCGCGGATTTGCCCTCGGTTCCGCCCAATTTCCGGGCGGATCGTCGTGTATCGCCGCATGTGATGTCGCGGCGTGGGGTGATGTGGCCGTAGTGGTGGCGGCCCATCAGTTCGCGCGCGCTCGCTCCGGCGCCCAAGAGATCGAGATGGCGGCAAAGCGAACGTCGAAGAGCGCAAAAAAGGGTGCCGGGCGCACGGGGTCCAAGCCTGCCGCAGTGAAGCGGGCGGGGGCGAAGAAAGCGAAGGCGAAGGTCAAACCCACGCCGAAGCCCGCCAAGAGCCCGAAGAAGGCTGCCGCCAAATCCGGCGGCAAAGCTCCCAACCCGAAGAAGGCGAAGAAGAGCGCGCCCAAGCCCGCACCGAAGGGGAAGAAGAAGCGCGCTGCTCCGCCGCCCGCCAAGGCCGTGAAGGCCGCGAGCAAGCCCGCCAAGAAGGGCAAGCCCGCTCCGGCGAAGGCAGCGCCGCCGCCGAAGAAGGCCTCGAAGCAGGCGCCGCCCACGAAGCAGGCGCCGCCCTCGAAGCAGGCGCCGCCCTCGAAGCAGGCGCCGCCTTCGAAGCCGTCGAAGCAAGCGCCGCCCTCGAAGCAGGCGCCGCCTTCGAAGCAAGCACCCTCGAAGCAAGTGCTGCCCTCGAAGCAGGCGTCGCCTTCGAAGCAGGCCGCTCCCCCGCCGAGCGCTCCCAAAGGCAAGGACCGCCTCGTCCTGAAGCCTGCGGGGCCTCCGCAGAGCAAGCCCGGCCTGCCGACCAAGTCTGCCCCAGGCAAGCTCGCGCTCAAGCCGGCGCCGCCTCCCTCGGTCAAGGGCCGCGAGCAGCTCACGCTCTTGCCCGCGCGCTCCTCCCAACCTCGCGCCGCAGAGGTCCGCGGCCGCCCCTCGAACCCGAACGCACCGCGGCTCGCGCCTCCGTCTCAGCGCCCTGGCGCGGTGACGCTGGTTCGTCGCGTGAGCGAGCGTCCTGCCGCAGCGGCGATGCAGTCACCGACGCTGCCGATCCCCGTTCGCAAGCTCGAGCCGATGCTCTCGCTCGAGGACCGCTTCACCCGCCTGGAGAAGCGCCTCAACGAGCTCGACGAGCGCACGCGCACGGACTTCTACCTTCGGTTCGACCAGGCATGGGTCAGCCACGACTCCGCGCTCGAGGGCAACGTCTACACGCCCGAAGAGTTCATGGCTGGGTTCAGCAACGACCCCATCGTCACGGACTCCAGCCTGCAGCCTGCGGCCGACCAGATCCGCCGCCACCGCGAGGCCATCGACTACGTGCGCGACGCGAGCAAGAAGAAGCTCCCCGTCACGGTCGACACGGTGAAGAAGCTCTACCTCATCCTCCACCCGAGCGAGGGCGACCTGAAGACGGTCAAATACCGCAAGGACGTCCCGCAGCACCGGCTCTACTTCCACGAGTACGCGCCGCCCGACAAGATCGCCTACAAGGTCCGCTCGGTCATCGACTGGCTGAACGAGCCCGAGACGCGCAAGACTCGCAACGCCCTGCGAATCGCGGCGCGCGCGCACTACGATCTCCTGCGCGTCTTCCCCTTCCAAACCGACAGCGGCAAGGTCGCGCGGCTGCTCATGAACCTCCTTCTCTATCGCGCCGGCTACCCGCCCGCGATCATCCACGCGAAGGAACGCCAGGGCTATTATGAAGCACTGAAGGGGGAGCCGAACAAGATCCTCCGGATTGTGCAGGACGCGGTGGAAGATGGCCTCTCGAGCATCGAAAAGCACCTCGACGAGCACGACGCGCGCAAGCGCAACCTCTAAAGTCCCCAAGGCTGCGGCCCCGAAGGCGGCAGCCCCGAAGGCTGCAGCCCCCAAGGCTGCGGGCCCCAAGACAAAGGCCGCACGCCAGGAGCGCGCGCTCGAGATCTTCAAGGGCCTGCGTGCGCTTCATCCCGACGCGCACTGTGAGCTCGATCACGGGGGCGCGTTCCAGCTGCTGGTCGCGACGGTGCTGAGCGCGCAGACGACCGACAAGCTCGTCAACCGCGCGACGCCCAGCCTCTTCGCTCGCTACCCCGACGCGCGCACGCTTGCCGCGGCGCCCGTCGCGGAGGTCGCCGACGTGCTCAAGAGCGGCGGCCTCGGGATGTACAACAACAAGGCGAAGAGCATCGTCGGCCTCGCGAAGGGCCTCTGTGAGAACCACGGCGGTGAGGTTCCGAACAGCATCGATGCGCTCGTCGAGCTCCCCGGCGTCGGCCGCAAGACCGCGAACGTCGTGCTGGGGGTCATCTGGGGCGCGCCCGACGGGGTCGTCGTCGACACGCACGTGCAGCGCCTATCTCAGCGACTCGGCTTCACCAAGAAGACGAAGCCCGAGGAGATCGAGCAGGCCCTCGTCGAGCTCTTCCCTCGCGAGGACTGGGATCCGCTCTCGCACACGCTCATCTTCCACGGTCGACGCGTGTGCTTCGCGCAGCGACCTGCGTGCGCGACCTGCGGCGTCTCGGCGCTCTGCCCGAGCGCGTTCCGCGCCGAGAACATCGGCCGCAAGCCGCCCCGCACGCGCTGAGCGCGCGCCGGCTCAGCGGCGCCGCAAGAGCCCGCCGAGGTACGCGTTCGAGACCTTCTCCTGCGCGCTCGACTGGCGCAGCCGCGCGTTCAAGTGCTCGAAGTCGACCTTGTCGAGCTCTTGATCCTGGTTGAAGCAGGTAAAGACGAAGGTCTCTTTGCCGGTCTTCGGGTCGACGTGGCGCTGGAGGCACTGCGCGCAGACCTCCTTCATCATGCACTGCATCGGTGAGTTGATGCTGCCGATCGCGACGTGCTTCGGATCGAGGTGCTTCGCGAGCACGCCGTGACGAGCGTCGCGCACGGCGTTCATCATTCGATCGCTGCCGATCGCGATGATGCGGTTCACGCTCGAGAGCTCCACGACGCGCTCGCCGAGCTCGCCCTCGGCGAAGGCGACCATCGCCTTCACGATGTTGCCTCGATAGTGCCGATCCGTCGGTCGACGCGGCGTGATCTCGCGACCGGCGTCGGTGCACCAGATGACCTGATCGGTCGCAACCTCGATCTCCTCTTGCTTGAAGAGATCCTCGCCGTTGCGATAGCCGGCGAAGTAGACGACGCGTGAGCCGCGCGCCTTGAACGCGCGCGCGATCGAGAAGAGCACCGCGTTGCCGAGCCCACCGCCCGCGAGCAGTACGGTCTCTCCCTCGGGGATCTCGGTCGGCGCGCCGGTCGGGCCCATCACGACGACCCGCTCCCCCGGCTTGAGCAGCGCGAGCATGCGCGTCGACGACCCGAGCTCGAGCGCGATGAGCGAGAGCAGCCCACGCTCCTTGTCGACCCACGCGCCCGTGAGCGCGATGCCCTCGGTCGCGAGGCGCGCGTGGTCCGCGATCTCGGCGCGCGACTCGAAGTTCTGGAGCCGATAGAACTGCCCCGGCTCGAATTTGCGCGCGGCGTTCGGCGCGCGGACGATGACCTCGATGATGGTCGGCGTCAGTCGATTGACCTCGTGGACCACCGCGAGGAGCTCGTCGTCGAGCAGGCTGAAGAGCGCGCGCCTGCGCTCGTCACGCGCCGACTGAGGCTCGGCCGCGAGCTTGTCGGCGTCGCGCCGGAAGAGCGCCGTCACCGACGGGTACGCGTCCTTCGCGCTGGCCATCGCTTTGACGACGCTGCCCGCGTAGTGCGGGTGGTTGTCGCCGTAGAAGCTGACGGTGTGAGCGCCGTCGTCGTAGCTCGTGAAGAACCCGTCCTTCGCGTTGGCGACAGGCTCGACGTGGAGCGCGCCTGCGTCGTCGACGTAGGCTTTGTGCGGCTGGAAATACTGCCCGCGCTTGTCGAACTTGAAGGTCCCCGGGCGCTCGCGCTCGTAGGTCACGTTGGGCTGGGTGCCCGCCGCGATGCAGACCGTCCGCGCGCGGAGCTCGACGATGTCGTCGCTGTCGACCCATTTGCCGGCTTCGTTCTGCCGCTGACGGGCAAAGCGCATGGCCTTAACGGCGTGAAAGTCATCGAGCACGGCCTCGGTCGGCGACAGGTTCTCGAGGTAGCGGACGCCCTCCTCGAGGCTCTTGCCGACCTCCTCGTGATTCAGCCTGTACGCGGGCGAGTCCATGAGGCGCTTGCGATAGGCGATCGACACGCCACCCCAGGCCTCGATGAGCGGCTGGAAATCGGGGGCGCGGCCCTCCTCCTCGGCGCGCGCGCGCTCCTCGCGAACGAGCGCCGCGTGACCGAGCTGCTCGGCGATGAACGAGCGCTCCTCGGCGTCGAAGAGCTCGACGATCGCCTTCTCCCCGCGCGTGCGCACGAGCTCCTCGATGCGCTCCGCCGTCTTCTCGACCTGGATGGGGTAGTACGCGATGAGCTCGGTCGCGGTGTCGATCGCGGTGAGGCCACCGCCCACGACGACCGCAGGCAAGCGAACCTGCAGGTTCGCGAGCGCCGAGCGCTTGTAAGCGCCGGAGAGCTGCAAGGCCATGAGGAAGTCGGAGGCCTTGCGGATGCCGCGCGAGAGGTTGTTCTTGATGTTGATGAGCGTGGGCCGCCCCGCACCGGCCGCGATCGCGACGTGGTCGAAGCCGAGCCGCCACGCGTCGTCGAGCGTGACCGAGCCGCCGAAGCGCACGCCGCCGTAGATCCGCATGAGCCGCTGTCGCGCGAGCGTCACGTAGAGCACGGTGAGGAAGTTCTTGTCCCAGCGAACCGTGATGCCGTACTCGCTGACCCCGCCGAACCCGAGCACGATGCGCTCGTCGAGCTCGACGTAGAGATCGCGGTAGTCCTTGATCGGGCGCGGCGCGTGCGTCTCGTCTCCCGTGAGCTCGACCGGCAGCGGCTCGATCTTGAGGCCGTCGAGCGCCACGACCGCGAAGCCCTCCTGCGTGAGGTGGTGCGAGAGCGTGTAACCCGCGGGCCCAAGGCCGACCACGAGCACGTTGCGGCCGTTGTATGGCCTCGCGTGGGGGCGCTCGATATTCAGCGGATTCCATCGCGTGAGCAGGCCGTAGATCTCGAAGCCCCACGGCAAACCGAGCACGTCGGTGAGCGAGTTGGTCTCGACCTCGGGGATGTTCACGGGCTCCTGCTTCTGGAAGACGCAGGCCTTCATGCAGTCATTGCAGATGCGGTGGCCCGTGCCGGGCAGCATCGGGTTGTCTACGCAGACGAGCGCCAGCGCCGCGATCGAGTCGCCCTTGCCACGCATCGTGTGCATCTCGGAGATCTTCTCGCCGAGCGGACAGCCGGCGAGCGGGACCCCGAGCGCGTTCTTTTTGAGAGCGCCGGTCTTCGCCTCGACGAGCCCCTTCGAGCAGGAGTCCTTGTCGCGGTCGTGGCAGAGGAGGCAATAGTCGACCTCTTGCTCGACAGAGCGGCGAGACATTCGTCGATCCGTCAGGGCGAAGCCGTCGCGCAGCCTGCGCTCGTGCTCGGGCCCGACGAAGAGCTCGGGGAGCTTCGGGTCGGGCCGACGCAGCTGCACGAGCTGCTCGGCGTCGATGCTGTGTGGGGCGCGCAGCGACGGCCACCCATGCGCCGGATCGTTCGCGTCGACCCGACGCGCAGCGAGCCACGCTTCGACCGCATCGAGCGCGAGCGCCGCGACCTCGAGGTCCTGCGCGTCGGTCGGCCCAGCGTCGTCGGTGACGAGCGTCGTGCGGAGTGCAGCAGGCAGGTCGAGGCTGCGCTGCGCTTCGCGGAGCCGCGCGGCCCGCGCGTGGAGCTCATCGGTCCAACGCGCACCGCCGGCCTTCGCGGCCTTGCGCCCGGTCTCGTCGACCTCGAGGAGAGCGAGCACCGCGTCCGCGACGGCGCTCTCTTCCTCCGTCGAACCGGTGCCGAGGAGCGAGCGCGCTGCGCCGAGGCTCGACAAACTCGTGACCGCGATCCGGCGCGCGAGGTCCACGAGCTCTCCACTCGGCACGCCGTCGCAGCGTGCCGCGAAGGCCTTGCCCGCGCTCGGCTTGAGCACGCGCTTCTTCACCACGTCGCGCTTGAAATCCCAGAGCGGCTTTCGACTCTCGGTGTCGTCGACGAGCGCCGCGACCTCGTCCTCGATCGAGAAGAGCTTCGCCACGAAGCGCGACACGTGCGGCGCCACGGCGAGCAGCACGTTGGAGACCGCCGTCGCCTCCATCCCCTCGCCTTTGCACGCGCGGTACTTCTCGAGCGCCGCGAACGCTTCGGGCGCCGCCGTCGCGAGCTCGCTGTCGAAGACCTTGGTCAGCGCGGCGAGCCTGCTCGGGTCGAAGAGGTCCGGATAGGTGAAGCCAGGGACGCCGAGGACGAGCTCAGCGGGATCGCGCGTCGCACGAACCCAGCTCGAGAAATCGCGCTGCATCGTGCTCTCTTCGGTCGTTGCCTCTTGGCCGTCCGCAGGGACTTTGCCGCCATAGTTCGAAGACGTCGTGACGGTCATGGATCTTGGGCGCTCTACCACACGAACACGCCGATTCCGAGCAAAGTGACGTGTCGTGATCGAGCCGCGATGTTGCTGGCACTTGCCTCCCTGAGTAGCGTTCGCTTTCGAAGCGCGCCTCTCGCGCTCGGAGGAAGCATGTTCAAATCGTGGCAGCTGTCTTCGCCCGCGACGCTCTGGCTCGCGGTCCTCTGCTCGGTCGCCGTGGTCGCCCCCGCTTGCAACAAGGACGAGTCGAGCAAGAAGGACAAGGACGACGACGACGACAGCAAGAGCAAGAAGAAGAAAAAGAAGAGTTCGGACGACGAGGACGAGGAGGACTCGACCGACAAGAAGAGCGCGAGCGCGACGGTGAGCGGCACTCCGCCTCCGACCGCGACGGGCACCACGACGGGCACCACCGCGACGGGCACGGGCACGACCACTTCGACGACGACGGCGTCGGGCTCGGCGAGCTCCACGGCGACCGCGTCGACGACCGCGACGGCCTCCGGCGACTCGACCGGAATCCCCGAGTGCGACCAGTACCTCGCGCTCTACGCGAAGTGCTTGCCGCAGGCCGCCGGTGGCATCGGCCAGATGCGCGAGGCCTACAAGCAGGCCGCGAGCGGTCCGGGAAAGTCCATCGCGGCGAGCAGCTGCAAGCAGGGCTCGGACGCCCTGACCAAGTCCGGGGCCTGCAAATAGTCAGCGGTAACAGCGTCGACGGCTAGAACCCGCGCGCGACGACCCGCTCGATCGTCTTCGTGCTCATGCGGCCCTCGAGGACCTCGGGGTCCGACAGGAGCGCTTGGTGGAGCGGGATGTTCGTGCGGATCCCCTCGATGACGAACTCGTCGAGCGCGACCCGCATCTTCTGCAAGGCCTCGCGGCGGGTGGGCGCGTGGGCGATGACCTTCGCCATGAGCGCGTCGTAGTTCGGGGGTACGCGGAAGCCACCGTAGACGCCCGAGTCCACGCGAATCCCGCCGCCGCCAGGCGCGTGGTAGCTCGTGATGAGGCCCGGCCACGGCGCGAACGAGCGCGGATCTTCGGCGTTGATGCGGCACTCGATCGCGTGACCGCGGAAGCTCCACGGCCGCGTGTCAGGCAGGTTCAGCTTCTCGCCGGCCGCGGCGCGAATCTGGAGCTCCACGAGATCGAGTCCGGTCGTCATCTCGGTGACGGGGTGCTCGACCTGCACGCGCGTGTTCATCTCCATGAAGTAGAGGCGCCCTGCCTCATCCATCAAAAACTCGAGCGTGCCGAGGGAGGTGTACCCCGTCGACCCGATCGCGTGACGGATCTTCTCGCTGATCTCGCTGCGCAGCTCGTTCGTCATCGCGGGGCTCGGCGCCTCCTCGATGACCTTCTGGTGGCGGCGCTGGAGCGAGCACTCGCGCTCGCCGAGCGTCCAGATGCCGCCGTGTTGATCAGCGAGCACCTGGAACTCGATGTGGCGCGGCTCCTCGACGTAGCGCTCGAGGTAGACGTCGGGGTTCTTGAAGCCGACCGTCGCCTCGTGACGCGCGGTCTCGAACGCACGCTGCACCTCGTCGGGGCTGCGCACGATGCGCATTCCGCGGCCGCCGCCACCACCCGAGGCCTTCAGGATGACCGGATAGCCGATCTCCGCGGCGCGATCCGCAGCGTCGTCGGCGTTCTTGAGCACGCCCGTCCCGGGCAGAAGCGGCAAGCCGAATCGCTTCGCGTTCTCGCGCGAGCTGACCTTGTCTCCCCAGCGTTGCATCGCGTCGGGTGTCGGGCCGATGAAGGTGAGCCGACACTTCTTGCAGAGCTCTGCGAACGCGGCGTTCTCGCTGAGGAAGCCGTAGCCGGGATGGATGGCGTCGGCGTTCGTGACCTCGGCGGCCGCGATGATCGAGGGGATGTTGAGGTAACTCTTCCCCGGCTCGGGCGGGCCCACGCAGACCGCCTCGTCCGCGAAGCGGACGTGCAGCGCGGCCTCGTCGGCGGTGGAGTGGATCGCCACCGTCCGAATGCCCAGCATGCGGCACGCGCGGAGCACCCGCATCGCGATCTCACCGCGATTGGCGATCAGGACCTTCTTGAACATGAGCAGACCTCTTGGGCTCCCGTGTGAATGGGCTAGCCGAGAGCGCGGATCTTGAAGAGCTTCTGCCCGAACTCGACGGGCTTGCCGTTCTCACCGAGGATGTCGACGATCGTGCCCGCGACGTCGGCCTCGATCTCGTTCATGAGCTTCATCGCTTCGATGATGCAGAGGGTCTGCCCCTCGCGGACCTTCGAGCCGATCTCCACGAACGCCGGAGCGTCGGGAGACGGCGCGCGATAGAACGTGCCGACGAACGGCGAGGTCACCGCGATGGTCTTGGCGTCATCGGCAGCGTTCGGCGCTACCAACGCGGGCACCGAGGCGGGTCCGCTGTCCTGCGAGGCTGCCGGTGCGACGCTGCTCGGCGGCGTCGTCGGCATGGGTGCTTGCGCGACCACATACTGCATCGCAGGGGCTGTCGAGGGCGGCGCGCCGCGCGCGATGCGCATGCGGACGTGCTCGTCTTCGAACTCGAATTCATTCACGGAGGCTTCGCTGAGCGCTGCGAGCAAAGCCTTGAGCTGCGGAATGTCGATCTCCAAACCCGACTCCTGGCGATGGCGCCGTTCGAGCTCCGGCCCGGCATTTCGGGCGTCGCTCGAGGCCACTTCGCATGACTCGCGGTGGGTTCAAAGAGGAAACTTGGAGGCGACGCGCTTGCGGTCGAGCGACGCGCCGTGTCGTCAGGACGCCCGATCGAGCAAAGCGACGACCCCGCGCAAACCCAACTCGTACGAGAGCGCTCCGAAGCCAGCGACCTTCGCCGTGCAAGCTCTCGCGGTGAGCGCGCGCCTTCGGAAGGGCTCACGCGCGTCGGTGTTGGTCACGTGCACCTCGACCTTCACGAGGGGCGAGTCGAGGAGCGCATCGTGAAGCGCGACCGATGTGTGCGCGTAGCCGCCCGGGTTGATGACGAGGCCCTCGAAGCCCTCGTCCTTCGCGCTGTTCACCCACGTGACGAGCTCGCCCTCGTGGGCGCTCTGTCGCGCGACGACCGCGACACCGAGCTCGAGACCGACCGATGCGAGACGCGCGTGGATCTCTGCCAGCGTGGTCGTGCCATACACGCCCGCGCGCGCGCCGAGCCGATCCAGGTTCGGCCCGGAGAGCACCAACACGCGCTGCACGATCTCGCCTATCTCAGGAGAGCTCTTTCAGGAGCGTCGGCACGCGGGTGCGCAGCATGTAGCGCGCCTTGCCGATGTTCGCGTCGGGGGTCATCGTGATCGCAACGAAGTACGTGCTGCTCACGACCCGAATGAGCGTGGTGACCTTCTCGGCCTGGATGGTGACCTCGGCGGGCTCGCCCGATTCGAGCATCTGCGACGCTCGCTGGATCGACTTCAGCACGACGCTGAACTCGGCCCCAATCGTGGTGATGTCGAAGTCCACGCTCGGGTTCGGCCGGGCGTAGCTGTCCACGGGGATGCCTTCGAAGTCCATCACGAGGGTGGCTAGGCTACCGTCGACCCCGTCAATCACTTCCTTGAGCAGCGGCTGGAACATGGCCCTCCAAGAGCGAGCATGCGCTCGCGAGAGCTACTCTAGCGATCCCGACACGAGCTCGTAAAGTTTCGCCGCACGTCGTGATTCACCAACGCTGGAGTGGCCGCCGTTACGACTTGCTTCCTGGCAGGATTCGGTGGATGGGCCATGAGCCCCCGGCCCCCAGCTTGCGCCTTGACCCCCCCGGTTTCGAGCGGCTAACGTGCGTTGCCGCTCGGTCCTACGGCGATGAGTCATAGGAGCGCACACGGCGCGGGTGCAGGCGTGGCCCGTGTCGTTTCTGCACCCGGCTTGCGGCCTTGATTCTCGATAGGTTCGTCCCGCAGGGACGAAAGGAAGACGAAGCGACATGCGCGCACGAGCCGGGGATCCCCCCCGCACGATGCCTCAGAAGATCCTGGCTGGTCGAGCGGCCGACCCTCAACTGCGGGGCGATCTCGTCCAGGTCAAGGTCGACCAGGTGATTCTGTCGAGGGCGCCAGCGCGGGCCCTCGCCGAGGCCCTCACCATGGGCCTCAAGAAGTCTCCCATCGAGGTCGCGGTTGCGTACGACGGTCGCTGCGTGACCGATGGCGCTGCCCTCACCGACGCCGAGAACCGCGGCCCGGGCAGCACACCACCCGAGCTCCCCGCCTACAACATCCAGATCGCGCGGCCCGGCATCGGCTTCCCCGGTCCCGTGCACCTCGAGCGCTTCGCGGCGCCGGCGCGGCTCGCGCTCACCGACGATCCGCGCCTCGCGAGCGTGGGCGGCGCGGGCATGCTCTGCCTCGTCGCCTCCCCTACCATGCTCGGGCAAGCGCTCGCCACGGGCAGCGTGTGGCTGCGCCCCCCGCGCAGCGTGCAGATTCACCTCAGCGGCCGCGTCCGGCCCTTCGTCTGCGCGCGCGACGTCGCGCTCGAGCTCCTCCGTCGCGGGCTCGACGTGGTCGTCCGCCGCATCGAGAACGAGCACCACGCCCCCGTCGTGCTCGAGTTCGTCGGCCCCAGCGTGCGCCTCCTCTCCGTGCCCGAGCGCAGCGTCCTCGCGGGCATCGCGCCGTACCTCGGCGCCGCGGCGATCTTCGTCAGCGACGAGAAGACCGAGGTCTTTCTCCGCGATCAGCGCCGCAGCAAGGCCCACCGCGCGATCGTCCCCGACCCCGGCGCCCCATGCGAAGAGGTTGTCTCGCTCGACCTCGCGACCGTCGATCCGCTGCTGATGGATGAGCAGGGCGTCGTTCGACCCGTGCGCGACCTCGCCGGCAAGCCCGTCGCGCAGGTCGTGCTCGGCGGCGACAGCGGCACGACGCTGCGAGACATGCTCGCCGCGGCCATGCTTCTAAAATCGAAGCGTGTTCCCTCGCGGCTGGATTTGTTGGTGTCGCCACCGTCCCGCCAGGTCCTCGAGGTCCTCGCTCAGTCGGGCTCCTTGGTCGATCTCGTGGCGACAGGTGCACGCATCGTCGAGCCCGACGCTCGCGTCGTCTCGGGTGCGATCTACCCGCCGCCTCGCGGCGCGCTCTCGCTCCGCACCGCCGACCCCGAGCCTGCGGTCGCGGGCGCTCCGCGCTTCGTCGTCGCCTCGGCGGAGACCGTCGCGTACGCGGTCGCGACCGGCGCCGTCGGCGATCCTCGCACGTTCAAGCGCCCCGTTCGCGTGACGGTCCCCCGCGCATTGCCGACGGACGACGTCCTCGTCTTGCGCGACAAGAAGGGCACGGAGACCCAAGCCGCGAAGAAGCCGGCGACGGGGCCACTCCGCGAGCCCTTCAAGGAAGCCGTGACGCTCGACCTCGTCGAGGGCGTGACGCCCTCCGCGAGCCCGTGCGCCCTCGTGCTCTCCACGCTCGACGAGGTTCGGCACTTCGGGGACACGCCGCTCGGGCGCGACTCCGTGCGGGCCGTCGTCGCCTCGCTGATCCCGAGTCAGGTCGTGACCACGCTCTCGAGCGAGGGCATCGCTTGCTTCGCTGCCGACGACGCCTCGATGAAGGCCATGAAAGAGCAGAAGTCGCTCACGCTCCCGCCTTCGTCGAAGTGGAGCGAGCCGATCGCAACGACAGCGGGCAAGAACAAGGTCACGCTCTCGTTCCTCGGTCGTGGCATCGAGACGGGCTGGGTTTCGAGCGGCGGGATGCGCGCCGCGACCCCGCCGTCGAAGAAGCAAGCCGGCTGACCGCCTCCTAAGCTGCGAGCCTTCTCCAGCGTGTGATCCGGCGCGGAGGAGGCTCGCCTGCTGCGAGCTCGACCCGCGTGGCTGCGCGAAGGAGCGGCGCAGCCAGCTTCACGAGGGTCGACTCGAGAGCTCCGGCTTCACCGAGGAGCTGAATGTCGACCTTCGCGATCGTGGCGACCGCTTCGAATGGGACGTCGAGCTCGCGCGTGACGAAGCGCCCGCGATATACCGCCCTTCCGCCCTCGTCGCGAGGCTCGAACGACACGAGCCGCGCATCCATCCGAACGCCCGCGTCACGCTCTGCGGCTGCGGTCACTTCTTCGGAGCCGGCGTGGGGGAGCTGGCGTGCCCGTGGGAGCCGGCGCGCTCGGGTCCGCGGGCAACCCCGGATCGCTCGGCCGCGTGATCTTCGGCGGGTCCTGCGAGGGCGTCTCGAGCTCCTTCAGGAAGGACTTCGCGTCCTCACCGAAGGGACCACCCCAGTCCTTGACGACCTGCTGAAAGACGGCCTTCGCCTCTTCCTTGCGGTTCATCATCATCAGCGTCTCGCCTTTGAGGACGAGCGCCTCGGGATCGAGCCCCGAGTTCGGATACTTCTTCAGCGCGTAGTCGATGCGCGCGACGGTGGCCGCGTAGTTCTCCTTGCGGCGGTAGTAGCGCGCCACGTAGAGCTCGTGGCGCACGAGCCTGCCGGTGACGACCTCCAGCATGAAGGTCGCTTCCTTGTGGAACTTGCTGCGGGGGAAGGCCTTGAGGAAGGCTCGCAGCTCGCGGTGCGCGTCGACGGTCGTCGCCTGATCGCGCTCCTCGGCGGGGGGCTGCAAGATGGTGTCGCTGATGTCGAAGTAGAGGGCCTTCGCGAGGCGGTAGCGCGCGTATTCGACCTCGCGATCGGTGCGGTAGGTCGTGATGTACGAGCGGTAGCCGCTGATGGCGTCCGTGTACTTCTCCTGCGCGAAGTCGATGTCCGCGATGCGGAGCTCAGCGAGGCGCGCGTAGCGGCTTTGCGGGAAGCGCTTCTTCACCTCCTGAAAGAGGGGGCGCGCACCCTCCCAGTCCTTCGCGTTGAAGGCCTGCATCGCCTCCTCGTAGGCTTTGCGCGCGTCCTCGGTGTAGGTGAGCGTTCGAGTCGGGCCCGTGCCGACCTCCACACAGGCCGGCGTGCCGGCGAGCGCGAGGACCGCGACGAAGACGGGCGACAGCCGCGGAGACATGCGCGAGCTTCTATCAGCTCGGCCTCGCCCCGGCCACGGTCAAGTCACTTCGGAGCGAGTGGCGCGATGAGCTCGCCGACCTTGCGGGCGGTCATGTTGAGCTTGTCGTGGGTCCGCAGCACGGGCTCGCACACGAACAGGCCGAACGAGGCGTACTCGTAGAGCCACTGCGAGAGCATGGCCTCGCCGGCCTCGCCGGGGCCGACCATCATCGCCGCGTTGTCGAGGATGCGGTCCGGCAGGAGCGTGCCGTCCGGCTGCGGGCCAGCGCCCATGAAGAGCGCGTCGTAGACCCCCGCGCCCGTCGCGAAGCTCGAGAGCTGATCGCGCACGTCTTTGCCCCGCCCCACCAAGTCCACCGTAGCGAGCAGCTGGCTCAGCGCTTCGTTGAAGCGCGCGACGATCGCCGCCGGCCCCGTGGGACGCGGTGGATGTACGGCGACCGCGCCCGACTGCACGAGCTGGAAGATCGCGTGCGTGACCTCGAACTCGCCCTGACCGACGACGCGGCAAATCTCAGCGACGCAGCGTGTGCCGTCGATCGCGTTGTAGACGGGGATGAGCGCGTCGGCGCCCTCTTCGGTCGGCGGTCCCCTGCCCGCGACCTTCGCCGGCACGTGGAGCTCGCTCGGGACGCGCTCGCGGAAGTAGCGCGTCTCGTCCATCCGGCGCACCCCCTCCATGAGGAGGCTGCTCACGCTGATGTTGAGGTGCGCCGCGAGCCGGTTCTCCTCGTACGAATCGAGGAAGTAGAACATCCCGTCGCTGACGAGCAGCACCGAGTAGACGACCTCTTCGGTCTGCTTGGCCATCAGCTGGAAGAGGCGCTCGCGCGAGACGAAGCCGAGCTTGACCGCGGCCTCACCGAAGCGCTGCTCGCTCGTGACAGCGCGCGCGGCCTCGTCGACCTGCTCTCGTGTGAGAACCCCGTAGCGGTAGAGGACCTCCCCGAGGCGCTCGCCCTCCGCGGTGGAGTTCGCGCAAATGACTTGACCGCTGTCAAAGAAAACCGATCGCGTCGCGTTGGGGCTCATCACGATGAGCTCGCCCTTCCACGAGGCTTGGCCGACCAGCGAGACGATGTCGCAGATCGCGCCGGGGAGGGTGATCTCCCCCGCGAGTCGGCACACGGCGCCGTCCTCGGCGTCGCGTTTGCCGTCCTCGCCGACGTGGCGCATGAAGACGAGGTGGTTGGGGCCAGGGAAGACCCGGAAGATGCCCTTCTTCGCCCGCATCCACTGGCTGGCTTGCCTACCGACAGGGTGCGCGGCCCCGGTCTGGTCCACACGCACGAGGTCGCCACGCTCTTCGGACATCGAAACCTATTTCTAACCTCTCTTGGGCGATCGTTAGAAGTCTCTTACCACGCCGGGACCGAAAAACGCGCCCTCCGCGCGCGCGACACCTACTGCAGCGTCGGTGTACCGTCTCTCCATGCCCGCCGAGCCCCCGAGCGACTCTGCCAGCCGAGCTCCGACTGCGTCCGTCGACGCGCTGTCTCGCGCGCTCCTCGAGGCTGACTACGTCGCGGATCGCGCCACGTCGCTCGTGCTCTACCTCGCGCTCTCGCTCGAGCGCCCCATCCTGGTCGAGGGCCCCGCTGGCGTCGGCAAGACCGAGCTCGCACGCGCCGCAGCGCGCGCGCTCGATCGCCGCCTCATTCGCCTCTCTTGCTACGAGGGCCTCGACGAGTCGAAGGCCCTCTACGACTGGGATCACGCGAAGCAGATGCTCTACACGCAGCTCGTACGCGACGCCCTCGCGCGCACGACGAGCGGGGCGACGACCATCTCGCAGGCCGTCGAGCTCGTGTCCTCCTCCGAGGCGAGCTTCTACGATCGGCGCTTCCTCCTTCCGCGCCCGCTCCTCGCGGCGCTCGAGAGCGACACCCCCGCGGTGCTCCTCATCGACGAGGTCGATCGCGCCGATCCCGAGTTCGAGGCCTTCTTGCTCGAGCTCCTCGCGGACATGGTGATCACCATCCCCGAGCTCGGCACGATCCGCGCAAAGCACGCGCCGCTCGTGCTCCTCACTACCAACGGCACCCGCGAAATGACCGAGGCGCTCCGCAGGCGCTGCCTCCACGCTTTCGTGGAATATCCCTCGCCGGAGCGCGAGCTCCGCATCCTCGAGCGACGCCTGCCGGGGATCGATCGCAGGCTCGCGCGGAGCCTCACGCAGTTCGTCGCCGGGCTGCGCGCGCTCGAGCTCCGGAAGGCTCCGAGCATCGGCGAGACGCTCGACTGGGCGCGCACGCTGCTGCTCCTCGGCAAGAGCCAGCTCGATCCCGATCTCGTCAACGAGACGCTCGGCGTGCTGCTCAAACACAAGGAAGATCGCACGCTCGTCGAGCAGCGCGCGCCGGCGCTGCTCCAAGCAGTAGCCGCTGCCGAACCTGCATCATGATGCTCCCCGACACGGAGTCGCTGAGGTGCTTCGTCGTAGCAGCGCATCACCAGAGCTTCCGGCGCGCAGCGCGTGAGGTCGCGCTCTCGCCCGCCGCGTTCAGCGATCGCATGAAGCGCCTCGAGGAGGTCGTCGGCGAGCGCCTCTTCGTCCGCACGACGCGCAGCTGTCGCCTCAGCAAAGCAGGCGAGCGCGCCCTGCCCTTCGCGAAGGCCGCGCTCGAGGCCGCGCAGCGCTGCGTCGAGGCCGGGTCCGAGACGAAGCCCTCGTTCGATCTCGTGCTCGGCACCCGCTTCGAACTCGGGCTCTCGTGGCTCCTCCCAGCGCTCGGACCGCTCGAGGAGACGCACCCCGAGCGGCAGCTGCACCTCTACTTCGGCGACACCGACGCCCTGCTGAGCGCGCTCACCGGAGGCCAAGTCGACGCGATCGTGACGAGCGCGCGGCTCTCGCACGCGAACCTCGAGACCGCGAGCCTTCACGAGGAGCACTACGCGCTCGTCGCCGCGCCCTCGCTCCTCGGAGCGAAGCCGCTCGCCGGCTTCAAGGACGCGAGCGAGCACGTGCTCCTCGACGTCCACCTCGATCTGCCGCTCTTCCGCTACTTCTTGGATCGGCGCCCACCGCGTGAGACCTGGCGTTTCGCAGGCGTCCGACGCCTCGGCACGATCGCTGCGATCCTCACCGAGGCTCGCCGTGGCGCTGGCATCGCGGTCCTGCCTCGGTACTTCGTCGAGCCCTCGCTCGCGTCGGGTGAGCTCGTCGAGCCGCTGCCGAAGAGCAAGCTCTCGGTCGACTTCTTCCGGCTCGTGTGGCGCAAGGGGCACCCTCGCACCGACGACCTCGCCGAGCTCGCCGGCGAGCTGCGTGAGCTGCCGCTACAGTAACAGCTCTGTCAGCGCATCTCGATCGCGCGCGCGCCGAGGACCTTCTCGACCTGCGAGAGGAACGAGTCGCTCGGCTCGATGCGAGCTTGCGTCGAGAGCGCGACCTCGCCGCCACCGGGGAGCTCGATCGTCACCGACACGAGGCACGTGCCCGGACAGGTTTCGAGCACGCGGCGGAGCTTCGCCACGCTCTCGGGTTGGTGGCGTGCGGCCGACACCTTCAGCGTCACGCCGCGAGCCTCCGCGCGGATCGTGTCGGCGAAGAGCACGGCCTCGTCGAGCAGCAGCGTCGGCTCGCGCGGCCCTTGCGACTCCTCCTCATCCTCGACGATGGGGAAGCTCAGCTTGCCGTTGACGAGCACGGGCTCGCCGCGGCTCAGCACCGCCTCGTAGGCATCGATCTGCTTCTCGCGGACCTTGACCTCGATGCGCCCCGTCGGATCCTCGAGCGTGAAGAACGCGACCTTGCCGCCGCCGCCCTTGAAGATCCGCACGCGGTAACCCTCGACGACGCCGCAGACGCGCACGCGCGACCACGGCTCCATCGCCGCGAGCGTCTGCACCGCGGCGACCTCGTAGCGCGCGAGCTCGATCCCGTAGCGGTCGAGCGGGTGGCCGGACACGTAGAAGCCGAGCGCCTCCTTCTCGCGCGCGAGCGTCTCGCGGAGATCCCAAGGCTCGCACGGCGGGTAGTCATCCATGCCGTTCGAGCTCGCCGAGGCGACCGGCGCGGCCGCGCTGAGCAGGCCGAACAGGCTGGTCTGTCCGCGCTCGCGATCCTTGCTCGCGGAGCGCGAGCGCTCGACCGCGCGATCGATCGCCGCGAACGCGCGCGCCCGAGAGACGCCGCGCGGAAGCAGGGTCGCGTCGAACGCGCCGCTCGCGACGAGCGCCTCGAGGACGCCGCGGTTCACCCTGCGCGCGTCGACCCGCTCGGCGAAATCGAACAGATCGCGGAACGGCCCCGACTCGCGTGACTCGAGCACGGCCTCGAGCGCGCTGTCGCCGACGCCGCGGATCGCGCCGAGCCCGAAGCGGATCTTCGGCTGGTACGGATCAGTCAAGCGTCGTTGACCACCACCGCGACGGCGCGTCCCCTCGCGCGAGGCGCCGGGGTCGGTGTAGACCACCGTGAAGTCGACTTTGCTCTCGTTCACCTCGGGCGGCAGAGTCTCGACTCCCCACGCGCGCCCCTCGGCGATGATGCGGACGACCTTCTCGATCTTGTCGCGATCCGCGGTCATCAGCGCGCAGAGGAACTCGACCGGGTAGTGCGCCTTGAGGTACGCGGTCTGGTAGGTGAGGAGCGCGTACGCCGCAGAGTGGCTCTTGTTGAAGCCGTACCCGGCGAAGTACTCGAGCAGCCCGAAGATCCGCTCCGAGTCGTCCGTCGTCACGCCGAGCGACGACGCGCCGTTCACGAACGTCGCCTTCTGCTTGGCCATCTCCTCGGGCTTCTTCTTGCCCATCGCGCGGCGGAGCAGGTCGGCGCCGCCGAGCGTGTAGCCCGCGAGGCGCTGCGCGATCTGCATGACCTGCTCCTGGTAGACGATGACGCCGTAGGTCGGCGCGAGGAGCTCGTCGACGAGCGCGTGCATCTTCTGGATGGGCTTGCGACCGTGCTTGCAGTCGACGAAGTCCTTCACCATACCGGTGCCGAGCGGCCCCGGCCGGTAGAGCGCGACGGCCGCGACGATGTCCTCGAACGCGTCGGGCTTCAGATCCTTGAAGAGCTGCTGCATGCCGCTCGACTCGAGCTGGAACACGCCCGTCGTCTCGCCCGACTGCAGGAGCTTGTAGGTCTCGACGTCGTCGAGCGGCAGCGAGCCGACCTCAAATCGTTCACCACCTTGACGATCGGGCCTCGCGTTCACGAGCTTCTCCGCGATCGCGATGACGGTGAGCGTCTTCAGCCCGAGGAAGTCGAACTTGACGAGCCCCGCCTTCTCGACGTCGTCCTTGTGGTATTGCGTGACGATCTGCTCGTCCGGCTTGAAGCACGGCACGTGATCGTCGAGCGGGCCCTCGCTGATGACGACGCCGGCGGCGTGCATGCCCGCGTGCCGCGTCAGGCCCTCGAGCTTCATCGCTTGCTTGATGAGCTCCGCGACCGAGGGGTCGCTCGCGACCATCGCCTTCAGCTTCGGCTCGATCTCGAGGGCCTCGGGGATCGTGTACATCTGCCCCGGCCCCTTCTCCGGGACGAGGCTCGCGATCTGGTTCGACTCGTTCGGCGGGATGTTCATCGTGCGCGCGACGTCCTTGATGACGCTGCGCGATTTCATCTCGTGGAACGTGGCGATCTGCCCGACGCTGCGCTTGCCGTATTTCTCCGCGACGTAGGAGATCACCTCGTCGCGGCGATCCATGCAGAAGTCGACGTCGAAGTCGGGCATCGACACGCGCTCGGGGTTGAGGAAGCGCTCGAAGAGCAGGTTGTACGGGATGGGGTCCAAGTCCGTGATGCGCATCGACCACGCGACGAGTGACCCCGCCCCCGAGCCGCGCCCCGGTCCCACGGGGATGCCGTGCTCCTTCGCGTAGCGGATGAAGTCCCAAACGATGAGGAAGTAGCCGGGGAACTTCATCCGGCAGATGACGTCGAGCTCGGTGTCGAGCCGAGCGCGATACGCGTCGTGATCAATGACCCGCCCGGCCTTCTCGGCCTCGCCGAAGCGTCGCTTCAGGCCCTCGTGCGCGACGTGCCTGAAGTACGTGTCGGTCTCGAAGCCCTCGGGCACCTTGAACGTCGGCAGCATCGGCTCGCCGAGCTTCAACTTGAACGACGTGCAACGCTCCGCGATGGCCATCGTCTCGCGGATCGCCTCTGGAAAATCGACGAACGTCGCGGCCATCTCGTCCGGCGATTTGAGGAACATCTCGTAGCTGCCGTGGTGCGCGGCGTGAGCGTCGGAGAAGAGCCGCCGCGTCGCGATGCAGCCGAGCAGCAGCTGGCTCTCGCCGTCGTCGCGCCCCGCGAAGTGCGCGTCGTTGGTCGCGACCGTGCGCAGGCCCATGTCCTTCGCCGCACCCGCGAGGATGCCGTTCAGCACGGGCTGCTCTTGAAGACCGTGGTCCTGGAGTTCGACGTAGAGCGAGCCCTCCTCGAAGACGTCGCGCAGGCGCCCGAGCGTGCTGCGGCCCGCGTCCTCACCTTGCTCGAGGATCTGCTGCGCGAGCACGCCGCCCATGCACCCGGTCAGGCCGATGACACCTTGCCGGTTCGCCGCCACCGTCTCGAGCTTCACGCTCGGTGCGCGTGCGCTCGCTGGCTCGAGGTGCCCCGCCGACACGATGCGGACGAGGTTTTTGTAGCCCTGCTCCGAGCCCGCGAGGAGCACCAGGTGGTCGACGGGCAGGTCCTCGCCTCCCATGTTCGCCGCGGCCTTCGACGGCGGAGCGCGCTCGTCGCGATCACGGGCGACGTTGATCTCGCAGCCGAAGATCGGCTTCACCCCCTGCTCTTTGCAAGCCAGGTGAAGCTGGATGATCCCGAACATGTTGCCGTGGTCGGTGAGCGCGACCGCGCCCATGCCCAGGCTCTTCGTCCGACTGACGAGCTCTTTGATTCGGATCGCTCCATCGAGGAGCGAGTACTGGCTGTGGACGTGCAGGTGCACGAACTCCGCGCTCACCCTTCGTCGCGTACGCTTGCTGCCCCCTCATGTCGAGCGCTACACTCTGTCGTTCCTTGCGATTGGACCGTGGCCTCAACCGCGGACTGCGAAGTGGCTTCCCCTCACGGGGGGCTCGCGTTATACGACCGACCGATCATCGCGCGGGCGGAACGCGGGAGTTCGCCGACTCCACTTCGGTCGACAAGTGAGCTTCGCGTGCGCGTGTGTGAGTTCAGCGAAAAAGTTCAGGCATCTCGTGCGCGCTCTGGCCGTGCGAGGTTGTCGACGGGAGGTTAGCGGTATGCTTCGTTCGCATCTTGTCCTCGGCGCCATGGGCGCGGCTGCATTGCTTCTTTCGGGCCTGACGGCGTGTGGTGACAGCGGCACCAACACCGGCGGTGCAGGTGGTCAGGCTCCTGCGGGCGGCGTCGAGCCCCCCGGGCCCCCCAGCGACGGCGTCCCCGGAGACGGCTCCGGCACCGTCTTCGGCACGACCCACATCTACATCGGCACCAAGACCCGCAGCGGCACCGAGAGTGGCGATGCGTGGAAAGACTACGGCTACGACCTCGACGGTCAGATCACCGCCGGCGACTTCACCAAACACTGCAAGCCCGCTGGCGGCGCAGCCCCGGCGAACGTCTTCCCCGACGGCAACGAGGGGCGTGACAACGCGTTCGGCAAGGTCCTGCTCCCGATCATCAAGACGGCTGCGATGACGAGCGTCCAGGACCTCGAGGCCGAGCTCAACAACGCCATCAGCGGTGGCTCGTTCAACATCATGTTGAACATCACCGACCTCGGCACCGCGGAGAACTACGACCCGCTCAACACCCTGCTCCTCGCGGGCAAGGAAGGCGTCGGCACCACGTGGAAGGCCGCGCCGGAGTTCCTGAACAACCCGGCTGACATCAACAGCTCGAAGGTCAAGTTCCCCGAGTCCTACCTCAACGCGAACACCTGGGTCTCCGGCAGCAAGGGCACGCTCACGCTGAGCATCGCCATCGCGGGCTTCGACCTGGACCTCAACATCAACAGCGCCGTCATCTCGATGGAGCTCGACGCGGGCCACACGACCGCGACGAACGGCGTCATCGCCGGCGTTCTCAACACGGCTGAGCTCGTCGATCAGCTCCGCTCGGTCATCGGCGCTGTCGACCCCTCGTTCTGCGAGGGCGCGGCCGTCGAGGGCATCCTGAACCAGATCACGATGGCCTCGGACATCATGGCCGACGGCACGCAGGACCCGAACGCGACGTGCGACGGCATCTCGATCGGCCTCGGCTTCGACGCTGGCGTGGTCACGCTCGACGGCGTGGGCATGCCTGCTGAGCCGGGCACCCCGCCCTGCCAGGGCACCGGCGGCGCGGGTGGCGGCGGTGGAGCGGGCGGCGCGCCCTAATCTCACCGAGCTCTCCGAGCACTCCAGGGCCGCGGCGCGAAACGCCCGCGGCCTTGGCCTTTTGTGCTCTCAGAGCGATTCCCGCCCGCTCCGTCTCAGAGCGATTCCCACCGCTCTGACCCCTCGACTTCGCTCTCGGGTTGAAGTTGTCGAGGTCCGGCAAGAAAATGCCTTGAGCCGGCTCCGCCGCCTCCTACGTCCAATCCGCAAGCGGGACTCGATCCGTTGGGCGACTGAATCCGCCTCCAACGTGTTTCGCGCCCCCACGTCGGCCTCGCTTCCCTGGAGATTCCCATGCGCATGTCCAACGGTGCCTACCTCTTCGTCGCGGCCCTCACGGTCGCCCTCCCGCTCGTCGCAGCCTGCACCGTCACCGTCCAAACCACCGAGGCCGACAGCCCGCGCCGCCGTCGCGCCCAACCCACGGCCAAGAAGACCGCCGAGCCCGTGAAGACCGCAGAGCCGGTCAAGACCGCAGAGCCCGACAAGAAGCCGAAGAGAGTGCTCCGCTTCCAGAACATCACCTTCAAAAAGGTGAAGAACGAGGTCGCGTTGCCCGCCCCCATCCCGTTCAAGTTCGGCAGCTCCGAGCTCGACCTCGAGGGTGGCGCCGAGGAGCTCCTCAGCATGGTGCGCGACTACATGAACCAGTCGAAGGAGCTGACCCTCCTGCGCATCGAGGGCCACACGGACGACGTGGGCGACGACGCGATGAACATGCAGCTCTCCAAGGATCGCGCGAACTCGGTCACCAAGTGGCTCGTCGACAACGGCGTCGACTGCAAGCGCCTCTACCCTGTGGGCTTCGGTGAGACCCGCCCGCTCGTGAAGGAGCAGACCGAGGACGCCCGCGCAAAGAACCGCCGCGTTTCGTTCTTCGACGCGCTAGTCAACAACAAGCCCGTCAACGACGACAAAGGCGTCGCGATCCCCTACGACGGCGGCGGCCAAAAGGCCGGCGATCCCTGCCAACTCAAGTAGGTGGCGTTGCGTCGCCGGCTCAGGTGGGGGAGAACGTCAGGGTGACTCTTTCGTGTCGTCGAGCCCACGCCCTCGCAGTCGTCTTCGCTGTGTCGAGCATCGCTGGCTGTGACCCCGATCGCGGCTCTGTCCGCGACTGGGTCGCCGCGGATCACGACCTCGGCGCGAAGCCCCAGAACATGGGTGGGCAGCAGCGCCCCGCACAGCAGAACCAGAATCGCCCGGCGAAGGACGTCGCGATGGCGAACGCCATCACCGTCTACCAGAGCGTTTGTCAGAACTGCCATGGCTCGGGGGCAGGCAACGGGCCCGCTGCTCGCAACCTCAAGCTCCCCGATTTCACGTCACCCGAGTGGCAAGCCTCAGTGACGGACGACCAAATCGCGAAGACCATCAAGGAAGGCAAGGGTTCGATGCCGCCGAACCCCGACATCCCCGACACCGTCGTCGCCTCGCTCGTTCGAGGTATCCGGATGTTCGGTAGTCCTGCGATGCGTGGCGGCGGGCAGCCTGACGCACCGCATGGCCGCGTCCCCGCCGGCCACCCCAACGTGAGCACGCCAAAGGGCGCTCCCGACCAGGGTGGCGACGATTTGCCGCCGGGTCATCCCAACGTCGCGCCGGACTCCGGTGACGACTCGTTGCCCCCCGGCCACCCGCGCTAATCGCGGCTTCTTCTCGTGACTTGCCTGCGAACTCTCACGCGCTTCAGCGCGCTTGAGGAGCTTCGCCGCGCGCGCGTTGTTTCGATGGCGACCGAACCCCCAACGAAATCGAGTGAAGATCAAGCGTGTCGTGTGTCTCCAGAGAAACCCTCGTGTCCGACCTGACGCTTTGTCCCACTCTTTTTTTGGATGAATAACGCACCCTATCATTCGGATCTTAAAGCTTATTTAAGTCCGACACGGATCACCTGTTCAGCCTGGCTCGACCTTTGAGGGTGTTTTTCGATTGCGATGCCACCGCACAAGCCGCTACTTGTTGCCCCGGTCATCAGGGCTGTGGCAGCTTATCCTACATCGCATCCAAACGTCCCGTCTCGATGGAGAGCTGACGGCATGAAATTCGCCCCCTGGTTTCTGGCTGCGCTTGCTCCGTTCGGAGCCATTGCCTACAGCGGTTACCTTGGCCACGCGGTCGTGGTCGTCCTCACGGTTGGTATGTTCCTCGGTACGCTGTCGATGAATCGGACGCCTGCCCCCCAGCAGAAGCCCAACCTCGAGTAGCACTCAACACAGCCCCGTTTCTGGGTTGCCCGAGCCGAATCGGGGGGGCGCGGAGCGCATGGGGGGCGGATTGAGCCCCCCCGCGAATCGCCCGCGGTCGTGAGCAGCCCACTTGACGGGCGTTCTCGGTCCCCGTTCCCTTGAGGGGATGACGGATCCGCCGGCGGACCTAGGGCGCCTCAAGCAGCTGACGGAGTTCACGCTGCACGACCTCGAGTCGGTCCGCCTTCTCTTGCGCGGCGATTCGGTCGTGGATTGGCATCGGCTCAACCTCGAGTCCGAGGATGACGCTCGCCGCCTTCTGCGCGCGAACGAGTTCCTCCCCGACGAGCCAGCAGATCGCGCACGCCTCGACGCCATCCGCAACGAGGCCGTGAGCTATTTGCGGCGCCAGTTCGACTTCCCCATTCCGCGCCCCGTCGAGCGCGCCAGCGTCGAAGAGCTCTTGTTGATGGCCTCCGGCAAGGGCCATCGGCAGACGTGCGCCTGCGCCATCCTCAAGGCCATGCACATCATCCATCACCTCGATGGACGCGAGCTGCTCTTTTGCTTGCCGATGAGCGACCAGGACGTCTTCCACCTCGTGGAGGAGAAGGTCTACCGCGTCATCGGCGCGATGCTGTCCCAGGGCCACCCGATCGTCGAGTTCGTCGGCGGCCGCAAAAACAAAGACTCGCTCTACACGAAGCTCCTGTCGAAGCGCGACTCATCCGCCTCGCACATCTACGACAAGGTTCGCTTCCGCATTGTCACCCGCACGCGGGATGACATCCTGCCAGTCCTGCTCTACCTCACCGAGGAGCTGTTTCCGTTCTCGCTGGTGGTGGCGAACGAGAGCATCAACACGATGTTCCACTTCCGGAGCTACGTCGCCGAGCACCCTCATCTCCGTCCGATGATCAAGGACTTTCAGACGGGGGTCGACGACGCCTTCACGCCCAGCGACAACATGTTCTCGGACGAGAACTACCGCGTGATTCACTTCGTCGTGGACCTGCCCGTGCGGCTGCCCGACGAGACGATGGAGCTCGCGCCGCCCGCGGCGTGGGCGCTCGGGCCCATCGTGTTCGTCCTATGCGAGTTCCAGGTGCTCGACCTCTCGACCGAACAGCGGAACGAGCGCGGAGACGCGAGCCACGAGAAGTACAAGGAGCGCCAGCGCATGGCCGTGAAGCGCCGGCTGAAGATGGGCGAGCGCGTCCCGAAGACACCACCGCGCGGCAGCACGCCGCCTGCGCGGCGCCGCACGTGATGCGTTTTGGTTGCGTCCGGGCTCGACGGCGCGACCGCGCCATGCGAAACGCTCGCGCGTCATGCGGCTCTTCAGCGGCAAGGTCAAACCTCTCTCCGAGGAAATCACGAAGGCTCTCGTGCAGGGCAAGGCCATCGAGGCCGAGCAGCCCGGCGAGGTAACGAAGGACCTCGAGTCGGTCTTCAACGGCTTTCTCCAGGCAGAGCGCGAGGTCAACGAACGCGCGAAGAAGCTCCAGGAGATCCGCAACCTGCCCCCGGCAGAGATGGGTCGCCTCCGTCGGCTCGCCGCGGACGAGCGCGGGATCAAGCTGGGCGACGACATGTTCGACTACCTGCTCGACCAGTGCATCGAGATGCTCTTGCACTCGAGCAGCGTCGACGAGGTCTTCGCCGAGGACCACGAGCTGCGCAGGCAGATGCGACCGGTGCTCCGCAAGTACCTCGAGCTCGAGGACACGCTGGACACCGAGGTCCGCGGCAAGCTCAAGCACATGAAAGAGGGCTCGCAGAGCTGGGAGGTCGAGTACCAGCGCGTGATGAACGAGATCCAGCGCAGGAAGGGGCTCGTCTGATGGGCGCGTCGGCCAAGTATCTCGTCACGGGTGGTGCGGGCTTCATCGGCTCGAACCTGGTCGCGGCGCTGACGGCAGCGGGCGAGCGCGTCCGTGTGCTCGACAACCTCGCGACCGGCTATTGGGAGAACCTCGACGGTATCCCCGAGCAGTCGCAGATCGAGCGCATCGAGGGTGACATCCGCGATCGCGCGGCGGTCGAGCGCGCAGCAGCAGGCGTCGAGGTCATCTTCCACGAGGGCGCGCTCGGCAGCGTGCCGAAGAGCGTCGAGCTCCCCGTGGAGAGCGACTCGGTCAACGTCGACGGTACGGTCTCGGTGCTCGACGTCGCGCGCCACATCGGGGTGCGCCGCGTGATCTTCGCCGCGAGCAGCGCAGCCTACGGCGAGACCGAAGAGCTGCCGAAGCGCGAGTCGATGACTCCACAGCCGCTCTCGCCCTACGCGGTGTCGAAGCTCGCGTGCGAGATGTACCTCAAGGTCTTCGCCTCCATTTACGGGCTCGAGACCTTGAGCCTTCGCTACTTCAACGTGTTCGGTCCTGCGCAGACGCCCGACGGCGCGTACGCAGCCGCGATCCCCCGCTTCGTCGATCGCGCCATCTCCGGTCGCCCGATCGAGATCTTCGGCGACGGTGAGCAAACCCGTGACTTCTGCTTCGTGAAGAACACCGTCAAAGCGAACATGCTCGCGGGCTCGACGTCGAAGAAGCTCGCTGGAGAGGTCGTCAACATCGCGGGCGGGCGCAGGATCGCTCTCAACGATTTGGTGAAGGAGATCGGTCGCGTACTCGGTCGCAGCGTCGAGGTCGTCCACGGCGCGCCGCGCGCGGGCGACATCCGGCACTCGCTCGGGGACATCTCTCGCGCGGAGGAGCTGCTCGGCTACTCGCCCGACGTCCGCTGGGAGGACGGCATCCCCTCCACCATCGAGTACTTGAAGACGCTGCGCGAGAGCGGCTTGTCGGCGGGGTCGAACGTCATGGCCTCGCTCTGGAAGAACCGCTAGCTGCCCTGGCCGCGGCGCAGGCCGACGAGGACGACACCGTGCGCAGCATGACCGGGTTTGGCACTGGGTCGGTAGAGCTCCCCGAGGGTCGGGTCGTCGCAGAGGTTCGAAGCGTCAACTCGCGCTCGCTCGACGTGCGCACACGCCTTCCCGAAGCCCTCGGTGAGACCTCGCTGTGGGCCGAACAGCTCGTCCGGCGACGGCTGCGACGGGGGCGCGTGGAGGTCTCGATTCGCTGTGAAGGAGCGAGCGGCGTGCGCCTCGCGATGGATCGCGACCGCGCGCTCGAGGCCATGCGCCACTTCACCGAGATCGCCCGCGCAGTCGGTGAAGAGGCCGTGCCGCTGTCGCTCCTCTCGTCGGTGCCGGGGCTCTTCTCGCAGAGCGCGCGAGACGTCGCGGCGCTGCGCCAAGCCGCCGAGGGGGCGCTCGATCACGCGCTGATCTCGCTCGATCAAGACCGCGCGCGCGAGGGCGACGCCACGGCGAGTGAGCTCCTCAGCCGCTGCGAGCTCGCGGGGCAGATGCTAGAGCGTGCGCGCTCGAGCCGAGGCCGCGCGCGATGGTCACCGCGTGCGGCTCGCCGAGCGCTTCGAACGAGTCGGGGTCGCCCTCGACGCCCTCCGCATCGAGTCCGAGGTCGCCGTGCTCGTCGAGCGCATCGACGTCGCGGAGGAGGTCCATCGCTTGAGGACGCACCTCGCCCACTTCGTCGAGATCGTCGTGACCGCTCGCGCGGCGTGCGCCGCCGGCACCCATCGACCCGACGAGCCCGAGGGCCGCCGCCTGGATTTTCTGCTTCAGGAAATGCTTCGTGAAGCGACGACCCTCTCCGCGAAGGCTCAGGACGCAGCCATCTCGACCGACGTCGTCGCGATGAAGGTCGAGCTCGATCGCATGCGGGAGCAAGTTCAGAATGTCGAGTGACCGAGTCGAGGACTTCCTGCTCCTCATCCTGTCGTCGCCGTCCGGCGCCGGTAAGACCACGCTCTGCAACCGGCTGCGCGGCGAGTTCTCGCGGATGCGCTTCAGCGTGTCGCACACGACGCGCAAGCCGCGACCGACCGAGGTCGACGGCCGCGAGTATCACTTCGTGGAGCGCGCGACCTTCGGCGAGATGATCCGCGCCGGCGCCTTCGCGGAGCACGCCGAGGTCCACGGCAACCTCTACGGCACGTCGGTGAAAGAGATCGAGCTCGCGCGCGCGACCGGCGCCGAGGGCGTGCTCTTCGACATCGACTATCAGGGCGCGCGGCAGATCAAAGCCACCTTCCCCGAGGCCGTGGGCGTCTTCATCCTCCCGCCTTCGCTCGTCGAGCTCGAGCGCCGGCTGCGGGGTCGCGGCACCGAAGACGAGGCGACGACGCAGCGCCGGCTCGCCGCAGCGCGCGGCGAGATCGAGCACTACGGCTTCTTCGACTACGTCGTCGTCAACGACGACATCGAGCAGGCCTACGGGCGACTCCGCGCGGTCGTCCTCGCCGAGCGCTGTCGTCGCCCTCGCTGGGCGCGCCGCTGCGAGGCGCTCCTCTCGGAGATCCGCCAGCGCCCCTGATCGATCAGCTTCAGCTCTTCACGCGCGCACGCAGCGCGCCGTCCCGTTTCTTAGAACCAAGGAGATCCTGTGAGCACCCGCGCCCCCGTCCTCATCGTCGGCTCGATGGCCTTCGACGACCTCGAGCTGCCGACCGGCAAGTACCCCAACACGATCGGCGGCTCCGCCACGTACGCAGCGTTCGCCGCGTCGACCTTCACGACGGTTCGCGTCGTCGCCGTGGTCGGCACCGACTTCCCCGAGGACATGCTCACAGCGCTCGCAACCCGCGGCGTCGCGACCGAGGGCATCGAGCGCGTCGCTGGCAAGACCTTCCGCTGGGCCGGGCGCTACGACGCTGACCTCGTCGGCCGCGTCACGCTCGACACGCAGCTCAACGTGTTCGCCGACTTCCAGCCGAAGCTGCCGCCCTCGTTCCGCGACAGCCAGATCGTGCTGCTCGGCAACATCCATCCGACGCTGCAATCGCAGGTGCTCGACGCCGTGGGCTCCAGCCCGAAGCTCGTCGTCGCGGACACGATGAACTTCTGGATCAAGGGCGAGCCTCAGCGGCTCGCTGAGCTCCTCCCTCGCGTCAACGTCCTCATCATCAACGACGAGGAGGCGCGCGAGCTCTCCGGCATCCACAGCATCCGCAAGGCCGCGGCCGACATCCGCAAGCGCGGTCCGCACACGCTCATCATCAAGCGCGGCGAGCATGGCGCGATGCTCTTCGACGACTCGGGGATCTTCGCGGTCCCCGGCTTTCCTCTCGAGGAGGCTGTCGACCCCACGGGCGCAGGCGATTCGTTCGCGGGTGGCTTCATCGGCTTCCTCGCGTCCCACGCGCTGTCGCTCTCGCCTGCGATCTTGCGCTCTGCGATGCTCTACGGCACAGCGACGGCCTCACAGTGCGTCGAGGGGGTCGGCACGTCGAAGCTCCAGCTGCTCGCGAGCTCCGACGTCGACGCCCGCGTCGTCCAGATCCGCGCCCTCTTCGAGCTGCCCCGCTGATCTCTCCAAGCTTCTTCCGACCGAGAGGAACCATCATGATGACCGTCGCTTCGCCGCTCCGTTCGACCGCTTCCATCGCCCTCACGACGTGCGCCGCAGCGCTCCTCGCGACCGGTCTCTTCGCCGCCGGCTGCGGCGACGATTCGACCGGGGGCAGCGGGGGGGGGAGCTCGAACTGCGAGCCCGCAGCGGGTTGCCCCGCGGTCGAGAGCGACTGCATCGCGTTCACCGACAACAGCGCGAAGGACTCGTTCGCGCTGCGCATGTCGCACCTGACGGTGACGAAGCCGACCGCGCTCACCGATCCCACGGTGACCAACCTCCTCACGAAGGGCATCACGCTCGACTACACAGAGTGCAAGAGCTCCGATGGCTTGTCGCTCTTCACGGGTCAGGGCACCTTCAACTGGATCCTCGAGATCGACAAGACTGCGAGCACGCTGCGCACGGGCGGCGCGGTCATCGAGACGGATCCGACCAAGGGCTACTGCTTCGTCGACGACACGATCGGCGGCTTCGCGGTCGCGCCGCTCACCACCAACATCGCGATCGCAGCGGACGGCTCGTTCGAGATCCAGGACGTCCGCGACGTCGTCGTTCCCGTCTTCACCGACGTCAACGACCCGAGCAAAGTCATCCTCTTGCCGCTGCGAGGAGTCAGCATTTTCGACGCCGCGCTCTCGACGGACAACAACTGCATCGGCACGTTCAACAGTGCGAATCTCGACCCCGGCAACCTCTGCCTCGAGAGCACGGACACGCCGATGTTCATCGACGGAGCCAGCCTCCAGGGCTACGTCACGCTCGAAGACGCAGACGCCGTGCTCGTCCCCGAGCTCGGCAACGCTTCGCTCTGCGCCCTCATCGCCGGCGCGCAATACGTCGACCAAGCAACCAAAAAGTGCCAGCGCGACGCGAACAACGCGATCGTCTACCAAGGCGACTGGTGCCAAGGCGCGATGGAGGGTGACCCGGGCGGCCCCGCCGACGCGAGCTGCGCCGACGCCATGCAGCTCCAGGCCACGTTCGCCGCCGCAGGCGCAACGCTTAGAACCGACTGCCCCTGATCGATCGGCCGCGTCCCAGCATCGGACGATCGGCCGCAATTTATTGCGTAACCGTTGCAGCGAGGGCCTGAGCCCTCGTAGCCTCGTTTGAGATGTCTTTTCATTGGGCGGCGCTCAGCTTCGCGCACGGGGTGGGCTCGTGCGCGCTGCGCAGCGCGCCGCCGAAATGACGGAGGTCCTGCTTCATGTCGCGCTCCCTCCCCCGATTTTCGTATGCGCTGCTGCTCGCGCTCGTCCCCGCGTGTTCGGGTGGCGGCTGCTCGAGCTGCAGCGGCGTCACCCCGCTGCCAGGCGGTTTCCAACCCGCCGCACGCATCGAGAACGCAGCCGCCGTGCGTGTCACGCAGGGTGGCTTCGACTTCATGGAGGACAACCTCGGCGCGATCGTGGGCAGCATGCTCGGCGGCGACGGGAGCGGCATCCTCACCTTCGACGTTCCGCAGAGCGGCGGCACCGTCCTCAGCTTCATCGATTACACCGTCTGTCCGGGCGGTGCTGACGGCACGCAGAACCCGAAGAAATGCCAGATGGAGATCGATCTCGCGAACGCGCAGCTCGGCATCCAGCCTCAGGGCCCGCACGAGATTCAGATCGCCGGGCTTCTGCCCGTGCGGCTCGCCTACCTGCCGATCCAGTCGGACCTCGGCGATTTCGACATCACCATCACTGGCAACCAAGCCTGCCCGGGTGACAACGCGACCTTCAAGAACGTCAACGTCGACCTCCGCATCTCCGTGGAGACCGACACCAACCAGGCGCACACGGGTCGCTACGGCTACACCCGACTCAAGATCCTCCAGGTCAACATCAGCCAGTCCGACATCGAGGACGGCTTCAAGGCCTGTGGCGGGTTCACCGCGGCGATCGTCGACGCGCTGAAGGGCATCATCGTCGGCCAGCTCTTCGGTGGCTTGCAGGACACCCTCGTCACCACGGTCGAGCAACAACTCTGTCAGAAGTCGAACCCCGCGGTGTCGCCGTCCTGCCCGATCGGCAGCAACGACGTCAACGGCACGTGCCGGTATGGGAGCGACGACAACGCCGAGTGCGTCTCGATGATGCTCGGGAGCGACGGGCACGCGAACCTCGCCGCGCTCCTCGCCAGCATTTCTCCAGGGACGAAGGGCGGTCTCGACTTCCTCTTCGCCGCCGGTGGCGAGCACCCGCGCGACGATGGCAGCGGCTACACCTGGGGCGACATCAACCCGATCAACAACGGCGCGACGCTCGGGCTCATGGGCGGCGTCGAGCCGAACCCGGTGAGCAAGTGCGTGCCGATGAGCAACCTGCCGCTGCCCACCGGCATCACGATCCCGGTCGAGCTCACGCAGAACACCGTGAGCAACTGGCCCGCAGCAACGCCGGGTCCGCACATCGGCATCGGGGTCGCGGAGCGCTTCTTCAACTACGCGCTCAGCGGCATGTACAACTCGGGGCTGCTCTGCCTCGGCCTCTCGACCGAGACGATCGACCTCCTCAACTCGGGCACGCTCGGGCTGCTCGCGCAGTCGCTCCGCGACCTCGGTTTGCAGCGCGAGACGCAACCCGTCGCGATCGTCCTCAAGCCGCAGACGCCCCCGCAGGTCACCTTCGGCAATGGGACGAACCTCGAGACCGATCCGCTCATCGACCTCCGGATGGACAAGACGAGCTTCGATTTCTACATGTTCTCGACTGATCGCTACGTCCGCTTCATGACGGCGACGTTCGACATCCGCGCGCCGATCAACCTCACGGTGACGCCCGAGGGTCTCGTCCCCGTGCTCGACAAGCTCTCGATCGAGAACGGCGAGGTCACGAACTCCGAGCTCCTGAAGGAGGACCCCTCGACGCTCGCAGCCTCGCTGCAGGGTCTGCTCGCGGGTCAGGTCGGCGCGCTCCTCGGCAGTGGGCTGCCCGCGGTCGACATCAACGGCGCGCTCTCCGGCCTCGGCCTCAGGCTCGTCATCCCCGAGACGGTGGAGGGTCAAGGCTCGCCCGGTCTGCGCAAGATCACCACGCCGGGCGGTGACAACTTCCTCGGTATCTTCGGCTCGCTCGAGGTCGCGGCGCAGCAGCAGGCGCTCTACGGCAACGTGACGACCAACGCCGAGATCGAGAGCATCGACCTCCACAAGGAGCAGATGCAGCACCTGGACTCACCGTCCACGCCGACGCGCTGGCACGCCAACCCCGAGGTCCTCGTCCGCGCGGAGACCACCGACACGCGCGGTCATGCGCTCGAGACGCAGGTTCGCGTCGACAACGGCGTGTGGAAGCCGTGGTCGCGGGATCGGTTCGTGAAGGTCCGAGGCCCCGAGCTCAGCCTCGAGGGTCACCACAAGCTCGAGGTCCGCAGCCGCATCGTCGACAAGCCGTACAGCGTCGACCGTGAGCCCCTCGAGCTCGAGTTCGTCGTCGACACGATGCCGCCCGACGCGCGCATGAGCGCCGTGGACGAGAGCGGCTCGGCCAAGATCGACGTCGTCGACGCGGTCTCCGACGAGGACGCCAAGGTCCGCTATCGATTCGATAGCGGTCAATTCTCGGAGTGGATGGACGCCGAGGATCTCGCGGTGGCCGTGCCGGCCGACGCGCAAGAAATCGAAATCGAAGCGAAGGACCAATCCGGCAACGTCAGCACGGCGAAGCAGCCCATCATCCGCGGCCTGCCGCGCGACGCGGGCGGCGGTTGTGGCTGCGCTGTCCCTGGCGAGGCTTCGCAGACCCCGAACGCCAAGTGGCCGCTCTCGCTGCTCGCGCTCGGTGTCGTCGCGATGGGCGCACGTCGTCGTCGACGCGCGTCGTCGAAGAAGGCCGAGCCCGTGAAGCCCACCGCGAAGGCCAAGGCCTCGGCCGCGGCCTCCCCGACGAGCAAGGTCAAGACGCGCGCGCTCGAGGCTGTAGCAGGCCTCGTGGTGATGGGCGTCGGCAGCACGTTCTCGGGCTGCTCGTGTGACGAGACCGACACGAACACGAACCCGCCCTACTCCTGCGACGAGCCCTCCTGTCTCACGCTCGAGCCCGGCCTCATCGGCTCGTACACGAGCGCGGCCGTCGACTCGAAGGGCACGCTCTGGGTCGCTGGGTACCTCGAGGCCGACTACGACTCTGCGTTCCCGAGCTACGGCGATCTCGTCGTCGGCAAATACGACCCGTCGACCGACTCGGTCGAGTGGGAGATCATCGACGGCGTCCCCACGGATCCGCCGCCCGACCCGAAGGCCACCAACGTCGAGGGCTTCCGTGGTGGACAGACCGCGCCCGGCGACGACGTGGGCTTGTGGACCAGCATCGCCATCGATCCGAACAGCGACATGCCGGCCGTCGCCTACTACGACCGAACCCACAAGGGCCTGAAGTACGCGCTCTACGATGGGACGAAGTGGACGATCACCACGGTCGACGACGCGGGCGACAGCGACACGGGTCGCTACGCGAAGCTCATGTTCGACGGCGGCACGGCGAAGATCGCTTACCAAGCGATCTCCTCCTCCGCGGGCGGTCCGCTCACCTCCGCAGTTCGCCTCGCGAGCGGTGGAACCAGCGGCTTCTCGACGACGGACATCGTCACCAATGCGGCGACGCCTTGCCGCTTCGGGTTCTGCACGGGCGGCAGCGTGTGCGTCGACACGACAGGCGTCTGCGCGATGCCCGGCACCACGTGCGGTGATTGCGGGACGGACGCCTGCGTGAACCTCGACGGCACCGATCAGTGTGCGACGACGCTGACGACCGCGAAGGTCGAGGCCTACCCGCTCGCCACCGGTCTCTACATCTCGATGGCGAAGATCCCCGGTGGGGGTCTCGGCGTCGCCTACTACGACCGCGTCGCAGGCACGCTGAACATCGCCGCCGAAGACGCGAACGGCTGGGTCACGGCGGTCGTCGACGGCGGGGTCCTCCCCGATACCTCGGTGAGCGACGTCGGCATCGGCACCTCGCTCGCGATCGACGCGAACTCGACCTGGCACCTCGCTTACGTCGACGGCTACGCCGAGGCCATGAAGTACGCCTCGGTCGCGAACGGTGCGGTGACGGGCATCGAGGTCGTGGACGACGGGCTCTCCGTCGGTGGCACGACGCACCCCGATGGCCAGCACCTCGTGGGCGACGACACCAGCGTCTTCATCACCCCGCAGGGTGAGGTCCACATCAGCTACCAGGACTCGACCAACGGTCGGCTGCGGTTCGCGGTGGGCGTGCCCCAGCAGACGGGCCACCAGTGGGACCTCTCGGTCATCGAGCAGGACGCGTTCGCCGGTTACTTCTCGCGGCAGATCGAGCTCGACGGCTCGGTTCGCATCGTGAACTGGTGGCGCAAGCTCGCGGACGTCGAGGGCGTGAAGAAGGGCGTCGGCAACGTGTCGGTCGTGACGCCGTAACCCGGCGCGTCAGCGACTGCAGCGGTAGCGAGGGCTGGAGGCCCTCGCTTTCGTTTTGTGGCACGCGAACGAGGCAGAAAGTTTGGCCCGGAGCCTCGCTCTTCGATAGCCGAGAGCCATGAAGAACGAGCTCACCCAAGAGCTTCGACGGGCACTTCGAGAGACCTTGGCTCTGCGCAGCCGCGGCTCGAGCTTTCCCAAGCTTTCGTTCTCGCAGGGGTTCGCGGACGGATACATGCGAGCGCTGCTCGACGCGAAGCTCGCGACGACGAAAGAGCTGCTCGCGATCGTCGCCGAGGAGCGCGCCGCGCTCGGCGGGCCTGCCGTTCGCGACGAGGAGCTCGAGTCGATGTCGGACGCGCGCATCGTGCCGACGCCGACGACGACCGCGCGCGACGATGCCCCCACTTCGGGCGTCGTTGCTCGTCGCCTGTCGCGCGCCGTTGCCTGAGCTTCAGCGCGGCGCAACGACTTACTTGGATGTAATCAGGGGGCGAGTCGACGGAGCGCGCGCTCGGCGACCGCGAGCTCCACGTCGCGGAGCGAGACGACGCGCCCACGCTGCGGTTGCAGCACGAGCCGGCAGGTCGCCGGGTTGCGGCGCGGCAAGAGCGTGAGGCCGTAGTCGACCGCGAGCGCGACGAGCAGGATCAAGAGCCCCAAGCCGAGGAACTCCGGCGCGCCCTTCTTCGCGCCCGTGAGCACGAGGCGCAGCCCGATGAAGCTGCCGACGAGCAGCGACGCGATGCCGACGTAGGTCGCGACGCGCGGGTAGCGGATCTCACGGCCGGCGCGCACAAGGCTGCCCGAAGGGATGAAGACCTCGTTCTCTCGCAGGATCTTGCCGAGCAGCTCGATGCGCGACTTGATCCGCACGCCCTCCTTCGAGATGAGGACCTCGGCGGGACGGCGGAGCTGCAGCGCGAAGCGGCCGAAGAGGCGCGCCAGATCGAGCGCGGGCAGGATGAACGTCACCGTCAGCAGGAGGGTGAGGATCGGCCCGCGAGGAGCTGCCGTCTCTTCGGCGGAGATGGTCAAACCGGCTTGCGCCAGACCCTCTGTGGACGGCGGCGACCACAGGGACGCGAGGAGCGGATCGCGGAGCGGCTGCGCCATTGCGCCCTCGAGATCGAGCGACGCGCGACGTCGCCCGAGGACGAGCGACGCTGCGATCGCGCTCGGTCGATCCAGCGAGCCTGCGGTGCCGTTGTCGCTCGAGCGCACCGCCGTCGCGAGGGCCCCGAGAAGTGCGCGCTCGAGATCGGGCGCGGCGACGTCGAGGACGTTGAGAGGGTCGGCGATCGTGTGTGCGGAGAGCCAGGCGAGGGCTTCGGCGACGCGCGTGACGGCGGCGTCGTCCTGCGTTTTGTCCGCGAGCTGAAGCGCGACGCCCCGCCCGATGAGCACGGCCAGCAGCGTGCGCTCGGGGCCCGTCGCCGCGTCGTGCTTGCGCAGCGCGCGCAGGACGTTGCCGAAGGAGGTCTCAGCCGCGGGCTCGTCCACACCGAGGCGGGTCGCGGCCTCATCGAGGCCGTCGTCGAACGTCGTGCGACGCTCGTCGTGCGCGGTCAGCGCGACGGCGTGCGTGAGGCGAGCGAGGGCCTCACCTTTGGGGTGGGAGGCGAGTTCGTCGAGGACTGCGCGCGGGCTCTTGTCGGCGTCGAAGGGCATCAGGGACCTGCACGAACGAGCGGAGAGCGCTCTTAGCCGCACCCCACTCCGGCCGCTAGAGCGCAGCGACCGGAGTACGCGCGGGCGGCTCCCCACAATTCCGTGGCGCGCGAGCTCAGGTCTTCTTCGCGCGCTTCTTCTTCAGGTCTTCGACGTACTCGTTCGCGATCGCGAGCATCCGCTCGAGGGTCGCGGCCGGGACGGTTGCCGTGGCCTTGATGGTCTTGCCCTCGGCGACGAACTTCAGGTCGGGCAGGCTGAGGTCGTACTTGGCCGAGGCGGCCATGCTCGCGGTAGGCCAGAGGCTCGTGAAGTGCTCGGCCTCGAGTTTGGCCTCGTCTTCGTCTTTGGCCTCACCGGTGAGCGTCACGATGGCGTCGTCACCCGCCGGCACGACCGTGATGCGACCGCCCTTGATCGACTTCGGCAGGATCTCGATCTCACCGAGGAGAGGCAGCTCGATCGTGCCCTCTTTTCCGGGCTTGCCGATGAGCTTGTAGGGCTCGCTCATGTACGCGTCGATCGCGAAGTCAGCCTTCGTGTAGTCGTTGAAGGTCGCCCGCTTCACGCGCTTGAGCTGGTCGTCGGTCTGCTTCTTCGCCTTGTCGAGCCGCTCGTCGAGCTTGTCTTTGTCCTTGTCCTCGAGCTTCTTGCGCTCGGACTCGCTCGGGTACGGCGACGGGATGACGTAGAGCAGGCGGCTGTCCGGCACGAGCGCGAAGAGGCGCTCGTTGTCGTCGACGGTCGCGAGCGCGGCCTCGACGGGAGCACCATCGATCCAGCGGCCCTTCGGGTCGCCGCCGGTAACAAGTTTGTCAACCGTGTCGTGGACGGTCGCCATCGGCTTCGCGAACTGGAGGATCGCCAGGACCTTGCCGGTCACGCGGAAGCGCGGCCCCGTGAGGATGATCGCGTCGACGTCGTTGATGGGGTCGATCGCGTTGCCCGCGAAGAAACCCTGCCAATCAGGGAGCGTCGCGAACAGCGTGCCGAGCCGCGCGCCGACCGAGTTCTTCCTCAGGTTGGCGCCGACGAGCACCACCTGCACGTGGTTCGAGTTCTTCGGCGTGAGCTGCATCGCGACCTTGAGGTCGGCGATCGGAGTCTCGGGGAGCTTCGGCTTGGCGGGGGCGGTGTCTTCGGGTTTGGGTGCGGGCTCGGTGTTCTCGGGGATGACTGGCGGCGGCTCCTCGACCTTCGGCTTGTCGAGCACCAGTTCGTCACGCTTCGGCGGCTCGGGCTTCGGCGGCTCGGGCTTCGGCGGCGGAGGCGGCGTGATCTTCGGCGGAGTGTTGGTCTCGTCCTGGGTCAGATCGATCTCGAGGCTCAGAGGGACGACAGCCTCGCCCTCGTCCTCAGTCTCGCTGTCGTCCGTCCAGAATCGACCGAGCAGCGAGCCATACGGCGTTGCTGGGATGTGGAGCGCGGCCGCGATCAGCGCGCAGACGATGAGCGTGCGGTTCGTGCGACGACCGCGGCCGTCCCGCGCGACCTGCATCGCGGGGAACCCGGAAGGAGCGTGCGCAGCGGTCACAGCACCCATGAGCGTCTCCGTGTCACACCAGCAACAGCGGTGCGTCGCCTGGACCACAAATCAGAGCTGGGACCTCGAAGCTCTCCCACTCCTCCACGCACCCCCCAACTTCTATCGAATTCCGTCGTGGGAATCCACGTAGGCGGGGTGCTGGACATGGCGAACTGGCGTGGTGGCGGGTAAGGCATCAGGGTTGCTGCCGCGGCGTGCGGACACCGTCGAATCAAGCGAGTCACAACAGATTCGACGGATGCGCGCACATAACCTTCGCCCCAAAACTGGATCCGGTTCTTGCTCCTGAGTAGTAGGACAGGCGCCGCTTCGAAAAAAAGCTCATGGCGGACCAACGAAACTCCTCCTCACGCGCCGGCACTCGCGCAAGCGGTGCGCGCGCGGAGCGCGCTGCGCGCCCCAAGCCGACCGCTAGCCCCCGAGCCTCGCGGCTGAGCTTCGCGCCCATCCTCGCCTTCCTCGCGGCGGGTGGGATCGCTTCGGGCGTCGTCTACGGCATGGGTTGTCGCTCGAACGAGTCGGCCGGCACCGAGCGACCGCTCAGCGTGATCGGCTCGGCGTCGAATCAAGCGGCGCCCGGCGGCACGAACGCCGATCCAAGCCACGCGAGCGAGAAGCCGAACGTCTCGTCGAATTCGAGCGCTGCCTCGACGCCGTCGAGCACGAGCACGACCGCGACGCCCGAGGAGCCCGCGAAGGAGATCCCTTGGGATGGGCCGTGGCTCGGCGCCACAGCGATGACCACGCCGATCTACCCGGACACGCGCTTCGGTGAGGAGCGCGTCGGGTACATCCGCCAGGGCGGCAAGGTCCCGGTCAAGCCGAACCCCATCAAGAAATCGAACTGCAAGGACGGCTGGTACGAGCTCGTCGACGGCGGCTACGTCTGCGGCAAATACGCGACGCTCGACCTCGACAACCCGCGCGTGAAGCTCGGCGTACGCCAGCCCGACCTCAACGCGATCGTCCCCTACCAATACGCGTACAACCGCTTCAACGGGACGCCGCTCTACAAGTCGCTGCCCACGCGCGACGAGATGAACAAATACGAGCCCTACCTCCTCGAGAAAAAGAAGAAGAAGGAGGAGGAGGCGAAGGCCGCGGCGGCCGCGAGCGCTTCGAGCTCGGCGAGCGCGGAGCCTGTCGCGGACAGCGAGCGACCGAAGGGCAAGCACGCGCCGCCCGTCGAGGGCTCGAGCGACGGCAACGTCCCGACGGCCGACACCCCCGACGCGAAGGCCGCGGTCGAGGCCGTCAGCGAACCTGCAGCGGGTGACTCGAGCGCGCCCGCGACAGGCGACGAAGCGCCGCCGCCCCCGCCCAAGCCTTGGTGGCAGGACGAGAGCAAGGACGGCAAGAAGCCCAACGTGACGCTCGCCGATCTCGACGCCGAGGCCGACGGCAACCTCGCCAAGCGCATGGTGAAGGGCTTCTTCGTCGCGGTCGACAAGACCTTCGGCTGGAACGATCGGCTCTGGTACCGCACGACCGGCGGCCTCGTCGCGCCGACCGATCGCATGTGGATCAACAAGCCGCCCGAGAGCAAGGGGCTCGCTTGGCCCGAGGGTGCGCAGGCTGTCTTCTTCGCGCTTGGTGACAAAGCTGTTCGCTACGAACCGACCGACGACCAGAAGAAGATGCGTGAGAAGAAGGGCTCGCAGAAGGTCCCACGGCTCGGCAGCGTGGGCCTCACCGGCAAGACGATGGAGGTGAGCGGCACGCTCTATCGCGAGACCATCGACGGCGGCTGGGTCAAGGCGAGCGCCGGAACGATCACCGCGCCGGGCGCTCGCCCGAGCGAGGTCGGTGAGCACGAGCGCTGGGTCGACGTGAACCTCGACGCGAAGACGCTGGTGCTCTTCGAGGGCGACAAGCCCATGTACGCGGCGCTCATCTCTCCCGGCAAACGCTCGCGCATCAAGAAGAAGGACCACGCGACGCCGACGGGCAAATTCCGAATTCGCGAGAAGCACGTCTCGGTGACCATGGATGGCGACGGCGCGGCCGGCGACCTCCCCTACTCCATCGAAGACGTCCCGTACGTCGCCTACTTCAAGGGCTCGTATGCGCTCCACGCCGCGTTCTGGCATCAGAACTTCGGTCGCGAGATGAGCCACGGCTGCGTGAACCTCAGCCCGCGCGACGCGAAGGTCGTCTTCGATTTCGTCGAGCCGCACCTGCCGCGCGGCTGGCACGGCGTCTTCGCGACGAAGGATCATCCCGGCAGCCTCGTCGTGCTCCACGAGTAGCGCGCGCATCGCGGGGCCTCGGGACACTATCGCTTGACGCTCGGAGCCCCCACGATAAGGGAGGGCGGATGGATCAGTTCTCCGCGCACCTCGACCGCGGTTGGGAGCTCGTCCAGAAGGGCGATACGCGGGGTGCAGCAGCGTCCGCGCGCCGCGCTCTGGAGCTCGACCCCAACTCCCCCGAGGCGCACAACCTCCTTGGCTACGTCGCCGCGATGGAGGGCGAGGGCGAGGAGGCGATCGAGGCCTACCAGCAGGCCATCGCGCTCGACGACACCTACCTCGAGGCCATGCTCAACGCTGCGGAGGTCTACATCTCTCCGCTCGGTGATTTCGATCAAGCCATACGTATGTGCGACCAAGCGCTCGACCTCGCCGAGGTCGACGAAGAGGTCATCGACGCCCTCCTTTTGAAATTCGACGCGCTCATGGGCAAAGGCGAACGAGAAGAAGCGAAGAAGGTCCTGAACCAGGTCCCCGAGGGACCGTACGAGAACCCGACCCACCTGTTCTTGGTGGGCCGCGCGCTCTACGAGATGGGCGACATCGACAAAGCTCGCCGCCTCGTCGAGGACGCCGCCGACAAGGACCCGCGCCACCCCGAGGCGCACTATTACCTCGGCCTGATCAAGGACGAGCTCGGTGACGGCAAGGGCGCGACGGTCGCGTTCCTCCGCGCGCGCGAGCTCGATCTCACGCAGGGCATGCCGCCGTGGTCCCCGCCGCGCGAGGAGTGGGAGCGCTGCGCCGCGAACGCGTTCGGCATGCTCAATCCGCTGCTCCACAAGTACGTCGGCGGCGCGGACGTCTTCATCTCCGACCTGCCCGGCGTCGAGCTCGTCGCCGAGGGTGTCGATCCGCGCGCGCTCATCATCCTCGACGGCTTCGACGACGACGGCTCGCAGGAGGATATCGCGCGCGTCATGCGCCAGCCCGTCCGCGCCGCGCGCGTCTTCATCTACGCGATCAACGTCGCGCGACAAGCGGGCCAACTCAGCGCGATCGAGGCCGAGATCCTCGCCGCCCTCGAGCGCGAGATCTCGGCGACGTTCCTCGAGCCCGGCCAGCAAGAGCGCAACGTCAAAGAGATGAACTGACCGCGCGCGAGCGCGAGCGGTTACAAGCCCGTAAGTCCGTGGCGCGCTTGTGCGCCCGGGGCGAAGCTCGCTAGCCTCGGGTGATGAGCTCCCCCTTCACGAAGTGCGCAGCTTGCGATCGCCATATCCGGACGCGCGAGCTCGCGTGTCCGTTCTGTAGTGCTCCGCGAACTCCGGTCGCCGACGGGGGCGAGCTCCGCGTGCCCTTCGCGCGGCGGGCGGCCGTGTTCCTCGCGGCGTCCGTCGCCGTCGCGGGCTGCGGCGGAACCAAGACAGCGAACAAAGACGGCTCCTCCAGCGCGTCGAGCACGGCGACGACGGCCTCGGCGACGAACCCGACGACCTCGGGGGCGAGCACGAGCGCCTCGACAGTGGAGCCAACGGCGCCCGCGACCCGCTATGGCCTACCGCCCTATCTCGCGGCGGACGAGCTGATCTGACGAGGGCGCGAGCCTCCTGCGAGGCCGTCGCTTTTGTTCAAGCGCTAGGGCCGCGCGAGGTTCATGACAGGGCGCATGATCGGCAAGGGAACCTTCGACGTGACGCTCGCCCCCGAGACCCAAGAAGAGCTCGACGGGATCATCCAGGCCCGCATCGCGCTCGACAAGCGCTTTCGCGGAGCATTGGAGGGTAAAAGCAAAGCTACGATGCTGTCAGCGCGAACCGCCATATCGGGGTCGGCTGGCTATGTGGCGCTCGAGCGCATCGAGGGCGTCTTGGAAGGGCGCGCCGGCTCGTTCGTCGTCTTGCATATGGGTCTTATGAACCGCGGCGCTGCGTCGCTGACCCTCGAGATCGTCCCGGACTCTGCGACCGGTGAGCTCGCGGGCTTGCGCGGAACCATGCGGATCGACATCGTCGACGGCAAACACCACTACGAGATCGACTACACGCTTGGCTAGACCATGAGTCGCCCGCGCAAGTGGGCCTTGAGAGCGCTAGTCGCCTTGGCAGCGAACGTGGACCGGATAGTCTTGTTCACGACGGCGGCGGCGCCAATGTACATTCCAGGCCGTTTGCGAACAGCCGTCATCGGATCCCATGCCTCGATCATGCGCCTCCTCTCGGGGGACCCCCTTTTACAGGTCTGTCAGGGCGCGCTCGAATTGCCGTTTTGCCTCAGCGGCGATGCACCACGCCGGCGCACATACGGTCCAGACAGCGACACTCGCCCGGCGGGGGAAAGCTCTTGTCGCAGCTGCCACTCGTGTCGATCGCGGCGCCGCAGGTTCGAGGCGTGCACTCGGGCTGCCAACCGCAATCGCGATCCGTGGCGCAGGAGACGGGGGCAGGCTTGTAAACAATGGCGCAGTGGCCTGCGCGGCACCCGCACACACCCGGTTCGGGCGCTGACTCGTCACAATTTTGAGGCTTCTTCGGGCCTGCCGAGCACGCGGAGGGCATGCAGGGGTCGTCCCACGCGCAGTCTGCGTCGACACGACATTCGCTGCCCCGCAGTGGACCATCGTCGCGTGCGGGCGACGACCCTGTCGGCTGCGTGGAGGCGCTCGAGGCCGCGGAGAGCGAGACCTCGGCGCTGTCGTCCGAGTGCTGTTTGCTCGAGCAGCCGAGCGCGACGGGGACGACCATCGTGAGGCTCGCGGCGATCGCGTGTCGGAGGCGCATGGGCAGGCATCCTCCATCCTTTTTCGCCGCCGCAAAAGGCCCAGTCGACGGTCGCGACCAACCGTCGTATTGGCTAGCCGTGTTTTGGTCCGAGCGCGTGCTCCCTTCCCTCGTCGATTGGGTTTGCTCCGGCAAAGGGCCGAAGATTCGCCGGGGAGAGCTCGCGCCATTGGCAGAGGGCGCGGTGCTCGACCTCGGGGTGGGCTCGGGCCTCAATTTGGCAGTCGCCGACCCCGCGAAGGTCACGCGCTGGGTGGGGATCGATCCCTCGCGTGGGCTGCTCGATCGCGCGACCGAGCGCGCAAAAGAGGTCGGCTTCGCGGTGGAGCTCCTTCAGGGCGTGGCCGAGGCCCTGCCCTTCGACGCGGCCACGTTCGACACGGCGCTCGTGACGTACACCTATTGCTCGGTCGCGGACCCAGCCGCCGCCCTCCGCGAGCTCGAGCGCGTCGTGCGTCCGGGCGGCACGCTGCTGTTCGTCGAACACGGCCTCGCGGCTCGAGAGTCGTCCCGCACTGTGCAGCGCTGGGTCGAGCCCGGTTGGAGCCGGGTCGCGGGTGGCTGTCACCTGCGGCGCGACATCGTCTCGGACCTCGCGAACACCGCCTTCGAGATCGAGCGCACCGAGGTTCACGTCGCCGTGCCCGCGTGGCTCTCGACGGTCGTCTCGGGTGTCGCGCGCCGTCGCTGACAACACCCTAGGCCGATCGGTTACAATCTTATCATCCGCCTAAGGACAGAGAGGCTCGCCGCCGCTCGCGTCGTAGCTTTGGACGAGCGAGATGAGCAGCCCCCCGTCCGTCTCGGCGGAGGTTTGGTCTCCCTGACCGGCGCCGAACGCGGCACCGACCCCGTGCGCCGCTGCGACCTCATCCATATGAGCCATGAAGTACTCGACGCGATTGTCCTTCCACTGGTTGGGGACGTCCGGCAAGTTCGAGTTCCCGACGGGGAGCTGCCACCAGAGGTTGGGCTTGCCCATCGCCACCGAGAGCGCGCTCGACCAGGCGAAGGCCTGGTGGAAATTGGGCAGCGACTGGTTGGTAGCGTCCCACCAAGTGTCCTGGCCATTCGCTTGGTCGTAGCCAGCGTCGCGATCGGAGCCGTCGATGATCACGAGGTCGGCGTCGGGCCCGCACGCTGACAGGAATGTACCCAACTGGGCCGCATGACCCGCGACGTCGAAGCCCGGGTCGGAGTTCTGCACGACGTCGTAGTTCGTCGCCCAGGGCGAGCCGTGCAGTCCAATCTTCGCGTTGGGTGCATACTTGTGTGTCATCGTGACGAGGCAACGACCGAGGCCCGCGATGCTGTTCTCCTCACCGGCGCAGTCGGTCGGGTTCGCCGATTGGACAGCAGCGGGGATCGCGTGCGGGTCCGGGTTCATCTGCTCGGCGTAGCCCCAGAAGTCGGGCTCCGGGTGGAAGATCGCCGGGTTATTGCCAATCTGCTGCAGCAAGAAGCGAACGTCGTTGAAGAAACGCCGGAGGAACGCGGCGTCGTTCATGACGACGACCTCGGGGGAACCCTCGGCGACGCCCGAGGCCTGGAGGATTTCATAATAAGTGATCATCGGGATCTGCCCGTTCGCCAGCGTGTCGGTGACGAACGAACGGACATAGGCGCCCGGCGGGTCTTGGTCGTATTGCCAACAGCCCCACCAACTGCAGCCACCGCCCGCGTTCGAACAATTTTGTCCGCTCGCGGTGCAGCCCGTCGCACACGAGTCGCACGGCCCGTCGCCGTCGGCGTAGCCGCCCGACAGATACCGATATTGCAGGTCGAAGGGCTCTGCGGCGGTCGTCGGCTCGAACGTCGCGACGCCGACCATCAGGTGATTGACGTTGAGATCCGCGAGCAGGTTCGACCCGAGGCAGGTCTCCACCGTACCGCCGCCGCTCCCTCCGACGCCGGTGCCGCCGACGCCCGCGCCACCCGTGGAGCCGCCGTCGCCGCTCGAGCCACCGCCGCCCGTCGCGCCCGTCGAGTGGCCCGCGCCCGAGCCGCCAGCCCCGCCGCTGTTGCCGCTGCCGCCCGTGCCGTCGTCACCACACGCAGAGAGCGCGATCAGGAAGCCAGCGAGACCCGAAAAGCCAAGACGCTCCGACATGCGGTCATCGTACACCGCTGTTCGCGGCGGGCGCGTTCCACGGTTCGAGCACGCGTGGCGGCGCGCTGAACTCCGACGGGACACGACCGAGGAAGCGGCGGAACGTCCGCGTCATGTGAGCGTGATCCGTGAAGCCCGCGGCGAGCGCGGCGCCAGCGAGCTTGTCGGGCGTGAGCTCGCCGCCGAGCGCGCGCAAGAGCCGCTGCCAGAGGAGGTGGCGGCGCGGTGGGATCCCTGTCGACTCGGAGACGAGGTGTGTCAGTCGATCGAGCGAGACGTCGAGCGCGGCCGCGAAGCCCTGGAGCTCGACCTCGGGGACGAGCCGAAATCGCTCGAGCGCGGCGCCGACCCGACGATCGAGGCGGCCGCTCTCGGGCTCGATCGTCGCGCGAACCACGTCTTCGACGATGCTGTTCGGGCCTGCGCCCGCACGAAAGTGAGCGCGGCAGGCATCGATCGCGCGCGACGCGGCCGCGCCCTCGACCACGAAAGGACCGCTCCGCTCGCGATAGGGGGTCTTGCGCGACCCCGGCTCGATGAAGAGCGCGAGCGACCAACCCACCGCGCCCGTCTCGTGTTCGACGTTGGGTGGGACCACGATGACACGCGCGCCCGACGACGCGGACACGTGCGCCGCGCGCGATCGGACCCAGACGGGCGCGTCGACGCCGACGTGGACCTTCCACGCGTGGTGAGCGTGCGTGCTCGTCCGCCTGCCCCGGCTCTTGTGAGCCGCGCCCTTCGAAAACACGCTCGCGGCCTCGTCCTCGCCCGAATCGTTCAAGCCGCGCTCGACCTCGCGACCCCAAGAATGGGCCATGTCTCCTATCGCCATCGCGGCCTTTGGCATCGCGCTTACCGTCTTGTTCCTGAAATTCGTGTTTACGACGAGTTTGCAAGGCATCACGAGGGTTCGCGAGAAGACCTTTCAATACCCCGAGGACGCGCAGAGCTTCGGCGGCGTAGTCGTGGATGTCGAGCACGAGAGAGTGACTCGGGCGCAGCGCCTCCTGCGCAACGACAGTGAGGGACAACCGCTCTTCATCGGGCTCGCTGCGGCGTATGTCGTCTTGGGGGCGGCGCCCAAGCTCGCGCCCGTCTACTTTGGTGTGTATGCGCTCTCGAGGGTCGCGCACGCCTATTTCCTACTCGTCCCGCGGCAGCCGCATCGCACGCGGGCCTTCGGGGTCGGATTGGCGGCGCTCCTCGCGATCGCGGGGCACGTGGTCGTGCGCGCCGCGGAGCTCTTCCACAGTGCGGTTTAGCCTTCGTCCGCGACGTGAATCCAGGGCCGCGCTCGGTCGACGTGACCCACAGAAGACCCGCTCGTGTTTGCCATTGCGGCCCGCGGCGACCTTGATGACCCACTCGATCTTGCAGCGCGCCCCCGAATAACTCGGGGGACTCGACGGGAGAGTGAACTCGACGGTGGGCGTCATCGAGGGCCCGACTTGGTCGATGACTCGCCTGTCGAGTGTCCTCTCCGTCACGTCCAATCGCTCTTGGCCGTATCTCGGGCAATGGTAGCGGAGGACGAGCTGGACTTCGGCGCGGGTCGCTTCTCGCACGGCGTGCAACCTGACGACGACGTGGCCACCGAGCTCCAGGGTCTCGCGCTCCAGTTCGATCATGTTCACACTCCGCGATAAGGGCCGAGCTGCGGCCAGACTGCCTTTGAGAGCCGTTGATTCGTGACGTGGACGAGGACGGCGCTCGAGACGATCTCGTCGTGGAGGTGAGGCTCTTCACCCTCGCTCTTCGAGTGCTCCTCGGCGATGCACCGAACTTCGTAGAGAGCGACATCGAGGGTCCCCGATTGTTTGAGCTGCAAATGAAATGGCTCGCCCAAGGTCACCACCCGGCGGTCCAAGCGGAGCTCGCAATGAGGCATAGCCGCACGGGCCACGAGAGAACTCCGGGTCCGCATCCACTCGGCGAGTCTACTGCTGTCAGCTCCGGGCGCTCGCCGCGTCGTTCGGGCCCAGTCAACCCCTCGGGTCGGGGGGCTCGGGAGGCGGCGGAACCCCGTCCTCCGCAAGAAGCGGCGCCGGCGCCGCAGGCCCATTTTTCCCAGCGCGGGCGCAAATAGCTGACAGCGCTGTTACCGAAGGCGCGGCCTCACGATGCCAGCGCAAACGTGGTCGAGGCACGCGCAGACGCCAGGAGGATCGCTGCTGCGGTTGCAGACGCTGAGATTGTCGTCCGCAGCGCCGCACGCCGTCGGGGTGCACGCGGGTCGCCACTCGCATTCGCCGTCCTCGTCGCACGAGATGGGAACTGGCTTGTAGACGATGGCGCAGCGGCCCGCGAGACAGCCGCACTCGCCGGGTGGCGGCCGCGACTCGAGGCATTTCGCAAGCGACGCGCGGCCGGGCGCACACGCGAGCGGCAAACACGGATCGTCCCACGCGCAGTCGTCGTCCGAGCGACACTCGCGTGCAGCGACGACGGGCTCGCGGGCCGAGACGATGGGCTCGCGCGCGACCGACGAGGCCGGCGCGGCCGACACGCGGACGTCGACGCCGTCGTCGGCGGTCGAGCGGCCAGTGCTCGAGCAGGCGACGAGCAGGGAGAGCCCGATGAGCGCCGCCCAATTCTTACAGTTCTGTAACAACATCGCGTGGGGTCAGCGATAGACCGAGATGGTCGCGCTGAGGGACTGATAGCGAGGCGCGACGTCGAGCCCGGCCTCGATGCCGTAGCCGACCTCGGGCAGGAGCCCCCAGAAATTCGTCGAGAGCAGCCTGAGGTGCGCGCCGAACGTGAAGTGCTGACGGCCGATGTCGCCGAAGCGGTTCGGCTCGTAATAGGAGCCCGCGCGCAAGATGAGGAGGTTCGCGACGGGCTCGACCTCGATGCCGAAGCGCGGCGAGAAGTTCACGCCCGCGCCCGAGGTGCCGATCACGCCGCGCCCTGATTTGCCGTCGACCGACTGCGCGAGGAAGTCCTCGATGCCGACGCCGTTCTCGACGGCGCCCGTCGCGACGAGCGAGAAGAGCGCGAGGAAGCGCTCGCGTGGGAGCGCCGCGAGGTGATCGTCTTGGCGGCCGAGGGCCCAGCTCTCCTCGCGCGTGATCCAGTCGTCTTCGCGCGCACGGAGATCGGCCTCGCGATCGTCGAGCTCGGAGCGCGCGGCGGCGCGGGCCTCGCCGCTCGCGGCCTCGGCGAGGATGCGCTCGCGCTCGGCGGCGCGCGCGCGACGGGCGACGCGGACCGCAGCCTCGGCGCGATCGTCGACGTCTTCGGGGTCGATGAAGCGCACGTTGAGCGGGCGCGGACCGATCTGGAACGCGATGCCGGTCTCGATCTCCCACGGCTCGATCACGCGGCGAGGCAAAACGAGCCCGCCCACGGTGGAGACGGGTTGATTCGCATCGCGCGCGGGAGGCTCTTGCGAGACGAGCGTCGCGACGACGGGGAAACGCAGCGTCGCCCCGAAGCGAAACGGGATCGCCGAGGGCTTCAGCAGGATCCCGAGCTCGGGCGAGACGCCTGCGTAGATCGGGTCGGCGTCGACGGCGTCGAAGCCCATCGTGACGCCGCGCACGCCGCCGCCGACGCAGACCTGCCCGTCCACGAAGGCGTAGCCCGCGAGCGCGTGGAATTTACCGACGACGACGGCGGTCTTGCCCGAGCCGTTCGACGTGATTTGGTAGGTCTGCGCCTCGGCGAGCAGGCCCGCGCCGAACGCGCCGACCTGCACGTTCACCCCGGCCGTCGCGTAGACGAAGTCGGAGTACTCGTCGTCGATGTCGCCGCTGTTGTCGAAGTCGTTGTTGTCGAACGCGTCGATGGGAATCGAGAAGCTCCCGGAGAAGTCGACCTCGACGTGCCGGAGCGCGTGCATCTTCCGAACGGCGGGCGCGGCGGAGTTCGAGACGAGGCCGGGCAGGTCCTCGGCCAGCCCTGCGTACGCGCCGCCGAGCGCCATGACCCGCACGGGCGAGAGCAGCGGGCCCTGGAAAAGATCGATGGCGTAGTCGTCGGTCGGGAGCGGATCGGCGTGGGCACGACGCGCGAACGCGAGGACGAACGTGAGCGCGAACGCGCTCCCCCCGAACCGGCCGAGCCGGGGGATGTCCCTCCAAAGCCGCACGACGTTGTTCTATCGCGCTTCGGCCGCGTGCGGCGCATGGTATGAGGGCGCGACATGGCGGCTGACTCCGGCGACGAACGGCCCAACGCCCAGGCAAGCGATGCCCGGGGCCGATCGGAGCGCGCCCCCGCCCAAGGCCCGGCGCCCGCTCCGAGCGCGGAGGACGCCGCCGGGCTGCGCCGCGCCCGACGAATCACAGCGATCGTGTTTCTTTTGGCCGTGGGCACTTGGGTCGCGGCGGCGAGCGGACAGATCGTTCAGCAGGCCATCTTTCCCAAGGTCCCGTCCGCCCCGTACCACTCCTGCGCGGAGGGCGTCGTCGCGCTGCACGGCGCGCTCGAGCGCGCTCGGGGCGAGAGCGAGGGTGATCTCCCGCCGGAGGTTGCCCTCGTCCGATTTCGCAAGGGCCTCGAGCCCGAGTGGACGCTCGTCGAGGCCGTTCGAGCGTCGTGCAAGACCGACGAAGAGCGCCGCAGTCTCGACGCGCTCGAAAGGCTCCGCTATGCGGAGGAGCATGCTGTCCGGCGTGAGGCTTCGAGCCTCACCGCCCTGCGGCGGCAAGTCGCCAGCGATGTGGCGAAGCTAGCGCATCCATGATCCTCTCCCAGGCCTTCGGCCGTGCTTCGCGCCCGAGGCGCAAGCAACACCCCTGACTCCCGCTGGTAATCCCCCCGCGTGAGCGCTACGGCTCTCGCGAGACCAGCAATCTCCTTCCGACTTGGACTCGACCGTGAACGAAGACCACAGCACGCAAGATGGGGCCGCGCCGGCGGCCGGTGAGGCAAACCCGGGAACCGCTGCTCTCGCAAGTGCTGAGAGCCCCGCCCCCGCGGAGCCCGCCCGCCCGGAGCCTCCGCCGACGTTCGATGCGCTCCCCCTGTCGGAGGAGGTTCGAAAAGCCATCGACGAGATGGGCTACCTCAACCCGACGCCCGTGCAGCTCGCAGTGTGGGAGCCCGCGACGCGCGGGCGCGACGCGGTCGTTCAGGCCCGCACGGGCACTGGCAAGACCGCGAGCTTCGGTCTGCCGATCGTCGACCGAATCATCCACCGCAACGAGAGCGGCGTGCAGGCGCTCGTGCTCTGCCCGACGCGCGAGCTCGCGCTGCAGGTGCTCGCGGAGATCGAGCGAATCGCGCAGTACCGCGGCGTGAAGAGCGTCTGCGTCTATGGCGGCGCCTCGATGGAACGCCAGGTCGCGGCCCTCGCAGCCGGCGCACAGCTCGTCGTCGGCACGCCCGGCCGCGTTCTCGATCACATCCGCCGCCGCACGCTGCACACGAGCAGCATCCGCCTCCTCGTCCTCGACGAGGCCGACGAGATGCTCTCGATGGGCTTCGAGCGCGAGCTCGCCTCCATCCTCGAGGCCCTGCCGCCGACGCGCGCGTCGTAGACGTTGCTCTTCTCGGCGACCGTCCCGGCAAGCGCGTCTTCGACATCGAGCGCGCATCGCGAAGAACAGGCTGCACACGCCCGGAGTTCATCACGCTGAGCGGTGACCACACATTATCGGGGCGCGCCAAGGATAAAGCACTACATCGTACCTCGTGAACGAGGACAAGCTGCGCTCTCTCGTCCGCATCATCGAGACCGAGAACCCCGAGAGCGCGGTGGTCTTCTGCAACACGCGCGACGTGACCGAGACGGTCGCGTCCGGTCTGCAGGCGCGCGGCTACGACGCCGATTGGTTGAACGGCGACCTGCCGCAGTCCGATCGCGAGCGAGTCATGACCCGCACGCGCGCGGGCAAGCTGCGCTTCCTCGTCGCGACGGACGTTGCGGCGCGCGGCATCGACATCTCGCACCTCACGCACGTCATCAACTACGACTTCCCGTTCGACTCCGAGGCCTACGTTCATCGCACGGGCCGCACGGGTCGCGCGGGCCGCACCGGCACGGCGATCTCGCTCATCACGGCGCAGGACATCGGCAACCTCTACATCCTGCGGCTCACCTACAAGATCCGCCCGGTCGAGCGCGTCCTGCCCTCGCAGAGCGAGCTCCAGACCCGCGCTGAGGCTGACCTCGTCGCGATGCTCGCCGAGGGCTACCTGCCGAAGGGCACACGTGAGGATCGCGCGCTCGCTCGCCGGCTCCTCTCGCACGATCAGGCCGAGGGAATCCTCGCGGGTCTCTTGCACGATGTTCTAGGGGCGCGACCGCGCGCCCAGGAAGAGGCCAGCCAGGCGCGCCGCGCGACCATCCGTCGCAGCCCCGCGCGGAGCGCCCCTTCCACGACGCTGCTCTCCGCGGGTGACGTGATGGAGAGCGCCTCCACCTCGAAGAGGACGCCGACCGACGTCGCCGTACTCGACGCTCCTCCTCCGGTCGAGAACGCCGCAGCGGCGCCCGCCGAGGGTGAGGCTGCAGCGGCGCCGCCTCGCCCGCGCGACGACCGCGGCGAGCGACCGCGTCGCGATTTCGGTGGTGGCCGAGATTTCGGCGGCCGAGGACCGCGCGACGATCGCGATCGCCGAGATTTCTCTCGCGATCGACGTGATCGCGACCGGGATCGGGATCGGGACCGCGATCGCGATCGCGACCAACCTCGGGTGGAAGCTGCTGCGCCCGCCGCAGATGCACCGGTCCGCTTCGAGGAGCCCAACCCCGAGGATCGCCCCGCCGCCGCGGAGGGAGACGCCCCGCGCCGCGAGCGTAGGCCGCGCCGTGAGGATCGACCGCGCCGCGATCGACCCTGGGATTTGCCTGAGCGTCGCGATGACGCCGCGCCTGCTGCCGCCGAGGTCGCTGCGCCCGCTCCGCCCATCGAACCTGTGCGCGAGCCCGCGATTCGCGAGGAACGACGCCGCGTCGACACGCCCGTCACGCTGAATCGCGGTGAGCTCGAGCGTCGCTCGAGCGAGGGCCGCAGCACGGAGGCTCCGACTTCGGCCGCGGACTTCTCCGCGTGGAAGCCTCCCGTCGAAGAGGGAGACGACGAGCCGCTCATCCCGTCGCGCCCCGAAGCTGCACCCGGGCGCCGTGAGCCGCACCGACCGCACGAGATTCGACCCCACGTCTCGATGTCGCGCCACGACCGCGACGACCGCCGACCCGAGGCTCCGCGCGCTGAAGCTCCGCGCGCTGAGGCTCCGCGGGCCGAAGCTCCGCGCGCTGAAGCTCCGCGCGTCGAGCCGCAACGCGCGGCAGAGCCGTCGCGCGAGGTCACCCGCACGGAGAGCTCGCCTCCGCCTCAGCTCCCGGACATCGGCGACGACGTGCCGTACGTCGAGCTCTTCGTCGGGGTCGGCCGTCGCGACGGCGCTCGTGCGCAAGATCTCCTGCGTGCGCTCAGCGAGAATGGTGGCGTCGACAAGGATCACATCCGACGCATCCGCGTCCGCGATCGCCACGCCTTCGTCGCTGTCCGCAAGGACGACGCCGAGCGCGCCATCGCCCGCCTGCACAACACCAACATCGCAGGCAAAGACGCGGTCACGGTGGAGCTCGCCCGCGAGCGCGCCGCGATGGAAGAGGCGCCCCTGCCCTAGTGCCACGAACCGCAGGTTCGTCGGCACCCCAATAGGTCAGAGCTGCGCGGTCAGGCGCTGCAGATCGAATGGGTTCGACCAGGCCCTTCACTCACGCGCGCCAGCGCGGGGCCTGGGCGAACCCCCAGCGAACTTAGGACCGGCAGTACGAGTCGTCTCGCTGCTTGCTCGGGCGACGCGCGCTGAACTCAGCGCGCCGCTGCCACCAATTGCTCGAGCCACGTAGAGAGCGCCTGCTGATCGCGCGTGGCTCCCCGGGCTAGCGCGGGCCGCAGCAGCGCGAGACCGTCGCTGGCGCGGCCGGCCCGGCCCAGCGCGTGGGCGTAGCTCGCGGTCACCTCGACCGAGCGAGGCTCGGCCCGATGCGCGCGAGCGAGCAACGGCAGCGCTCGCTCGGGCTCGTCGAGCGCGACGTCGTAGAGGTGCCCGAGGTTGTGCGCGTACCGCGGCTGATGAGGCGAGATCGCGAGCGCGCGCTCGTAGCAGCGCACCGCGAACCGCAGATTGCCGAGCAGCGACTGCGCGAGACCGAGCGTGGCCCACGCCACGTGATCCCCGGCGTCCAAATCGAGGACGCGACGCGCGACGACGGACGCGCGCCACGGGTGCTCGGTCGCGGTCGCGAGCGCGAGCTCACGATGGGCGAAGAGCCAGAGCTCGCTGCCCGGATCGCTCTCGCGCGCGAGCGTGACCAGGTCGGCGACGAGCCAGGTCGCCGACTCCCCAGCCCACAAAGCGCGCTCGACTTCGCGCCGCTTTTGCTCGAGCTCAGGACGAAGACCCATCCATTATGGGATAACCAACTCACCTCGAACACGCGAGGCAATTTCGTCTAGTCCGTTCGCTTCGCCGGGCTTCACCAGCTTGCATCTTGGTCGAGCCTGGCCCAAGCCTCCCCGCAGGATGACGAAACGCTCCATCGGGCTGTCACGCGCACGCGCCGCGAGCGTGCTCTTCATCGGCGCGCTCGCCACTGCCCGCACGGCCGACGCCGACGAGCCTGTAACGAAGGACCCGCCCTCGCCCATCGTCGACGCGGACGTGCAGCCCGTGCCGGCCGCGCCGAAGACGCTGACCTCGTGGCGTGAGGCCGTCGCCCTCGCCTCGGCCGAGAACGTCGACTACTCGGTCGCCGTCCTCGAGATCGACCGGCAAAAGGGCCTCGCGCGTCAGACCCTCGCGGGCGCCCTGCCCACGATCTCCGCGAGCGGCTCGCTGACGCTGAACCTCATCCGCCAGGACGCGGTCACCGTCGACTCCGACTCCTTCGTCGCGACGGCTTCCACCACGATCCGGCAGCCGCTCCTCGCGCCGCGCACGTGGTGGGCGATCGGCACCGCGGCCGAGCAGGTCGAGCTCGCGCAGATCAACGTCGAGGACAAACAGCGCGTCCTCATCGCCGGGCTCGCTGACGCGATTGTCACTGTCGTCACCGCCGAGCGCGTCGCCGAGGTGAACCGCGTCGGGGCGCGCGCCGCCCTCGAGCGCCTTCGCCTACAGCGCCGTAAGCGCGAGCTCGGCTCGGGCACGGACCTGGACGTTCTGCGCTTCAAGCAGGACGTCGTCTCCGCGCGCAGCCAGATCGTCCAGGGCGACGAGTCCTTGGCGCAGGCTCGCGAGCGCCTCGGGCTCGCGCTGGGCGCTGCGGACGGCTACAGCGTCGACCCGGCGATCAACATCGACGAGATCGAGTCGACGCTCGGGCGCGTCTGCGCGACGGGCGACCTCACCGACCGAGCCGACCTGCGCGCCCTCAAGAAGCAGAAGGACCTCAGCGAGCGCGCGATCACCGACGCGGACCTCCAATATTTGCCGACCGCGGATCTCGTCTCGACGCTCTCGTACACGAGCGCGACCTCGATCCTCGGCGACAACCACTCGAGCTGGAGCATCCAGGGCGTGCTCACGATCCCCATCTTCGACGGTGGGGCTCGCTACGGCGCACGCCGCGTCGCGATCGCCTCGACGCGCCAGGCCGAGGAGCGTCTCGACGCCGCGACCCGCGCCGCCAAGGTCGAGGTCACGCAGGCGAGCCGCGCCGTCGAGGTCGCCACCGACGCCCGCGACATCGCCGCCGAGGCGCGCAACCTGGCCGCCGAGGTCGCGACGATCGCGCAGAACGCCTTCAACAACGGGGACGGCACGAGCTTCGACGTCGTCGACGCCGCGCGCCGCCTCCGCGAGGCCGAGCTGAACCTCGCCATCCGCGAGCTCGAGCTCGTGCGCGCCAAGATCGCGTCGATGCTCGCGACCTCGACCTGCAAGCTGTGAGGCCGCCTGACGCGGGCCGCTCGCTTACTTACTAGTTCGTCATCCTCAGGACCTCGAGCACGCGCTTCCACAGGCGGCGAAAGCGCGGCCTGTCCATGTTCGCGTCGGACTTGAAGAAGGTCTCGCCGACGCCTTTGAAGTGCCCGACGACGTCGAGGTGATCTCCCAGCACCGCGAAGCGTCGCCCCGGCCCGTCGTACATCTGAGAGGCGGTCGGCACGATGCCGTCGTTCGCGTCGGGCGTCTCGAAGCGCGTGTCGAGGGCGCCAATCCAGTCTGCATAAGGCACGAATGGAAACGGCGCCTCGTCGCGCGCCGTCGGCCGCGCATAGTGGTGAGCGGCCGCGTAGATCGCTCGGGAGACAAGCGCATCCCCTGCTCCGCTCAAGCGGAGCCTCGGCGGCGGCGAAACCGTCGCGAAGCTGTGAATCGTGTGGCAATCGCCCCGAGCGATGCGCTGATTCAGGTCGAACATGGTCGCCGGCTCGAGGTCGCGCAAGAGGTGATGATCCTCGCGGATGCTGCTGAAGAACCTGTCCAATTGCTCGGCGACCCGCCAGTCGACGTTCGCGAGGGCCCGGCCCCAAGACTGCCCCAGCAGGGCGCTCGCGAGCCGGACGCGCAACCCGGCGTGCCTGAGCTCGTGCGCGATGCTGAGCCCGTACGCCGCCCGCAAGAGCAGCGTTACCGGATAATCGAGGGCGCCGTCGGCGTGTCGCCCGACGCGAGCAGCGATAGGCGCCCCGCGCAGCGGAGCCGAGATGCTGACGACGTTGCCGATGCGCGCGAGGAGCGGCGCCTTCTCGGACGCAGTCGGCCCACCGATACCGCTATAGAGGCGATTGACGAGGAGCCGCGCGTCGAGCCCACCTGTCGAGTGCCCGACGAGGTGCCATTTCGTCGGCGGAGGCCTGCCGCGCCTCGGACTCGACGACAGCGCCTGATCGAGTGCGCGCGCGAGCGAGCTCACGCGCGCCGAGAGCGAGCCAGTCGGGGGCGGCTCGTGGAAGATGCAGCGCTCCCTGATGTCCGGGACGTCGAAGTCGTCCAAGACGTGGTCGAAGTATTGAATGACCGGCGCCGCGGCCGAGCCGAAACGCCCGAACCCCATCAGCCCCGGGATGAAGACAACGCCCTCGTTCGACGGAAGGGTCACGCGACCTCGCTGACCCTGATGTTAGTGATAGCGCCCCTGCCGCGCAATGAAGAGAGCGCCGCGCACAAGCTGACAAGAAAGTCACCTATAGGACAGTTGCCAGCCGTTCGCGACGACGACTGCGTTCAAATGCAATAGCCACCCGCGTTCGGTGCGGAGCAAGACTCGAGGCCCCCGACTTGGACGTCGACCTCGGCGCCGGCCTCGTCCACCTCGACGGTGTGCTCGGAGCTGAAGTCACCTACAGCCATGTCATCGCCCGCGTGGTTGTACACGTCGATGTTCAAGAGCAGAGTGTCTCCCGCGCCGAAGGCCGCGTCGGGGTCGCCGGTGACCTCGTATTCGAACGGGAACCCGGTGAAGGGCACGTCGATCTCGGTGACGAGCGGCGCCTCGGCGTCTTCACCCTGATAACGCCGTAGCGAGATCTTGGCGTGGGCATCGGCGGAGAGCGTGATCTCGTCGTTGAAGGTCGTCGCCGTCGTCTCGCGCGTGACTGTGCCCTTCACCAGGGTGTCGTCCCCGCAGCCGCCGAGGACGACGAAGCCCGCCGCAGCACAGAAGCCAAGAGCGATGAACCGAGCCCGCCGGAGAAGTTCTGTCGTAAGCATGGCTCATTGAGTTGCAACGTCGGGGCCAATCCAGGTCGGTCACGGCACGGTCGCGAGCGGCGCTTTCGTGTGCAGGGTTGAGCCATGAGCGCGACGGCGATCACTGCAACACCGACTGTCGCGGAGTCAGGCGCCACAGCTAGCTTCCATTGTTAGGATACTCATGGTATCTGAATACCGTGAGTATCAAAGAGCGTCGCACGCGCGTCGAGCAGGCCGAGGACAATCGCCGACGGGTCCTCGACGCCGCGCGCGAGGTGTTCGTCGCGCAGGGCTACGCTGCGACCACACTCGATCGCATTGCGGAGCGCGCGGGCTTCACGAAGGGGGCCCTCTTCTCGCGCTTCTCGAGCAAGGCGGAGCTCTTCTTGGAGCTCTACGCCGAGCGCGTCGAGGCGCGCGTCCGCGAGATCGGCGCCCTGCCGCGGAGCCGTGCGAAGCGCACGCCCGAGGCGCTCACGCGGCAATGGCTGGAGCGGCTGCGCGGCGACGAGGCTTGGTCCTTGGTCGTCCTCGAGTTCCGCATACAAGCCGCGCGTGAGCCCGCCCACCTCGCGCGGTATCAGGAGCTGCACCGGCGTTTGGTCGTCGCGATGGCGTCCGTCGTCGCCCGCGACGTCGAGTCCTCGGAGGGCCTCAGTCTGAAGGTCACCCCGGAGGAGGCCGCGCACGCGGGGATGGCGCTCGCGAACGGCCTGCTGCTCGAGCGCCTCGTCGCCGCCGAGGTCGCGACACCCGAGCTCACGATGCGGGCGAGCCGCGCCCTCATCGAGGGGCTCTTCACCACGTCGAAGGTGAGCTCGTGAGCAGCTGGTTCGAGCGCGTCGGGAACATGGCCTCCGCGATGCGGCTGCGCCAAGCGCACAGCGAACGCGCCTATTGGAGTCGCGATCGACTCGAGGCTTGGCAGGCCGCGCGCCTCAACGAGCTCGTCGCGCACGCGACGCGCTCTTCACGGTTCTATCGCGACCATTACGGCGGGGTCGTTGGAGGTCCAATCATCCTCGGCCAGCTCCCGACGCTGACCAAAGACATGATGATGGCTCGCTTCGACGACGTCGTGACCGACCCGCGCCTCGAGCTCGACGGACTCCTCGCTCACCTGTCGTCCCTGCGGAGTGACGAGCTCTATTTGGGAGAGCATCGCGTGATGAGCTCGAGCGGCAGCTCGGGTCGCAAGGCTGTCTATGTCTACGACAGGGAGGCCTGGCGGACCGGAATGATGCAAGCCAATCTGCGCCTCTCCGAGCTCGTGGGGCTCGCGCCCGGTTGGCCGCGGCCACGCATCGCGAGCGTCGCGGCGCCCGACGGCAAACACATGACCTACCGAGGCAGCGCGTCGATGGACATCGGCGTCTATCGCGCGGAGCGCTTCTCCGCGGCCGCGCCGCTCGACGAGCTGTCCCGCGCTCTCGACCGCTATCAACCGGACTTCATCCTCGGATACCCGTCGGTGCTCGCGCAGCTCGCGCGCGAGCAAAAGGCGGGGCGACTCGACCTTCATCCGCGCGCGATCATCACCTCGTCCGAGGTTCGCACGGCCGCGATGAGCGAGGCGATCCGCGACGCGTGGGGCGTCGAGCCCTTCGATTGTCTGGGCCTCACGGAGACAGGGATCACAGCCGTCGATTGCTACGAGCACGCCGGGATGCACCTCTTCGAGGACCTCTCGATCGTCGAGGTCGTCGACGCCGCGAACAAACCTGTCAGGGATGGAGCGCCTGGCGCGAAGGTCCTCGTGACGAACCTCTATAACCGTGTAGAACCCATCATCCGGCTCGAGGTCAGCGATCTGATGACCGTCACGAGCGAGCGGTGCGCGTGCGGGCGCACGTTCAAGCGCGTGGTCGCGCTCGACGGGCGGAGCGACGACGTCCTCGAGCTGCGAGGCCCCCGCGGCGCGGTCACCCTCCACCCCATTCACCTCCGCAGCGTCCTCGGTGGAGACCGGGCGGTGCTCCAATATCAAGTCACCCAGCACGCCGAGTCGCTCGATGTCGCTCTCGTGCTCGCGCCGACAGCCGGCCCCGACACCCTCACCCGCATCGAGAGCGCTCTCTCCATCGTATTGCGCGATCGCGGCGCCGACTCGGCGGTGCGCGCTCGGTCGGTCCCAGAGATCGCTCGCGAGTCCGGGCCGGGCAAGCTCAAGCTCGTGCGCGCGCTGCCGCGCGATCGAGTTACATGACTGTTACGAGCCGGTGCCCGCGCCGCCCTCTTCTTTTGGGGTGTACGGGCCCCTTACCTCCCCCCAACCCCAGCGGGGCGTCGGGGCCCAGACCGCCGGCGTCTCTTCGAGCTCGGAGTTCAGCACGGCGAGCCGACTGCCCCACTCGAGATACCCGACGAGCGCAGACCGAAACTCCGGGTCATCGGGCACGCCGCACGCGTCCGCGCTCTCCGAGCCAGAGCTCGAGCCAGCGCCTGCGCTGCGCCTCCGAGATGTGCTTACCGACGTGTCGGCGAACCATTTCGACGTGGCGACGCCATAGAAGCGCTCGACGACCGCGCGCAGCCGCTCGGCGCCACCGAGCCACTCGGACAGGGTCGGCGCCGTGGGGCCCGGGTGTATTGGGCGGTAGTGCTTCATCTCCCGAATGAGCGGTATGAAGGGGCGCACGAGCTCGAGGAACGGCGGGAAATGGGGGCCACCTCGGAAGGAGTGCTCGTGCGCCTCCACCGAGGTCCACTCGATGCGCACGACGACCTTGCTGGGCTCCTCGACGCCGCGCTCGACCTCATAGCGCAAGCACTCGGGCGCGGCGTCCAAATGTCTGGAGGCTAGGCGGTAGGCCTCGAGGAGCGCGTCGACCCGGTCGGGCGGAACCTCATAACGGATGTACTCGACAATCATCGCGTGCCTCACTTCGTGGTCACAGCTCTAACGCTCACACCGCAGACCTACAACGCACCGATTGGTTCGTTGCTCTCTTGCCGGCGGTCGCCCGAGCTAGACTGCGAGCCGTGCACGCCCAGCGATACAACTGCCCCGTCGAACTCGCCCTCACGTTGCTCGGCGGCAAATGGAAGGTCGTGCTGCTCGCTCGACTGAAGGACAGACCCCACAGGTACGCGGAGCTCCGCGCTGCGACTCCTGGGATAAGCGACAAAGTGCTGACGGAGCGACTCCGCCAGCTCATTGATTCAGGCCTCGTCCTCCAGAGCAAACGGGGTCGCCGCGGCGCGCCGTCGAGCTATCGCCTATCACAGCGGGCGGAGCTGCTCCGGCCCGCGCTCGAGGCGCTCTATCAATGGGGATTGGCTGAGGCGCGCGACACTGGAGCGACCTTTCTGGCGACGCAGTCGGCAGTCGAGACTCGAGCGCCGTGACAGCCAGTGGGTCTACCCGCCAAACACGACCTTCGCCATCTCGCGCGCCAGTTCCATCGCGCTGGCGAACCTGCTCGCCGGGTCGCGGCTGAGCCCCTTTGCGACGAAGGCATCGAACGCGGGCGGGAGCCCGGCGACGCGCTGTGAGGGAATGGGGATCGACCCCGAGACGACCTTACCGATCAGTCCTCTCAGCGTGCTGTCTTGAAATGGACGCTCTCCGACCAAGCACTCGAAGATGGTCACCGTGAGCGCCCACAAGTCCGCGCGGAAGTCGACGGGCTCGCCGAGCGCTTGCTCGGGGCTCATGTAATAAGGAGTGCCGACGAGCGCCCCCGGTTTGGTCATGAACGCGGTCGAGTCGAGCCCGAGCTGATCGGCGCTCTTCGCCACGCCGAAGTCGAGCACCTTGTAAGTCTCGGGGCCGCCAAACTCGCCGTCTACGATGAAGACATTGTCCGGTTTGATGTCTCGGTGGACGAGGTTCAACTTGTGGGCGGCGCCGAGCGCGCGACCGACATGCGTGGAGAGCTCCACGACCTCTACGAGCGATAGCCTCTTTTGCCTGGTGAGCCGAGCGCGAACACTCTCGCCCTCGAGCCACTCCATTGCGAGGTAGGGATGACCTCGGTCGACCCCATAGTCGAGCACGTGCGCTACGTGTGCGCTCCGCACGCGCGCCGCGAGCCGAGCCTCCCGCTCGAAGCGCGCCAGTGCCTCGGGGAGCTGGGCCGAGTGCGCTTGCACGAGCTTGACGGCAACAGGGACCCCGAGCGTCAAATGCTCCGCGCGCCAGACGGAGCCCATCGTCCCCTCGCCTATTGGGGTCTCCAGTCGATAGCGACCACCCAGGACGTGCCCCTGCATGCTTTGCTCGCCTCAGAGATCTTTGCGGTGGCGGATTGGACTCATGAAATGATACTGACACGCCCTCGGCGGGGCATATTGCTCGGTTGTGACCTTGTATTTCTTGCGCAAGTCACGTGTCAAAATGGCCAAATCCTCCTTGGCGAGAGCGCGGAATTGCGGATTCGGATCGTTCGTGAGCGCATTGTAATTGGAGAGTAAAGAGCCAGCCTCGTCGACCTCCGGACCGTCGACCCCCATCGCCCCAGCGACACTGGCAATGCTCACTAGCCGTGCCATCTCGTCGGCCCGAGGTCGGAGCAGCGCAGCCTTGATGGCCTTGCGGAGGTCCGACCGGACGAACTCCAAGACAAGATCGAAATGGTCGTCCCCAGTGTCTTCGCCGAGGAGGTCGAGCTGCTCCGCCGAGGCGACGTGGACGTAGACAATGGCGTCGCGCGCGCCTTCCTCTCCCGGCGCAAAGTCGATCGGCGGTGCAAATAGCTCCTTTACCAGGGCGACGACCCAAGGCTCGCGAGGCGCGAGACGCAGCTCCGCGAGGAACGCGTCGAGGGCCTTGAACATCTCACCGACCGCACTAGAGAGTGCGCTGGCCTCCCCCTCGCCGCGCGCCGCCCTGACGACTTGGGACAATCGCACCGTGTCCAAAAGGAAGCCGAGTCGTATCTGGTCTTCGACCTCTTGGCGGGTCTGCATATAAACGTCGTGCAGACTCCGCAATCGCTGCTGTGTCCCGCTCGTGTCGTCGCTCATCGTCGCTCACTCCATCGAGCTGGAGAAATCCTCGGCTGCCGCGCGATCCCGGTCTGTCTCGCGCACGTCGGTCCTATTGGCGTCCTCGAGTCGAGCGCGCTCCAACTGGGTGCGATGCATGGCCGCTTGTCGCAGGTCGGCCCCGCGCAAGTCCGCGTCACGAAGATCACAATGCGAGAGCTCTCCGTAGCGGAGCTTCGCTTGAGTCAAGTTGGCCGCCCCCAGCTTCCCGCCCGTGAAGCGCGAGCGCTGGAGGTCGGCGCGCGGCGCCTTCATCGAGTTGGCGTCGACCCCGTCGAAGGACGCGTCGCGCACGACCGCATCGGAGAAATCAGCACCTTGCATGCTGGCTCCGCTGAAGCGGGCGCGATCAGCGCGCACGCGCGTGAACCTCGCTCGAGAGAGCTCAGCCTCGGCGAAGCTCGCCTGGTGGGCCGTCGCGTCGACGAAGCTCGCGCCGCCGAGGCGGGCTCGCTTGAAGCTCGAGTCGGTCAGCGTCGTCGCATCGAAGCAGACATTCTCCGCTACGACCTCGTTGAGGAGGCACTGAATCAGCGCGGCGCCCCGGCGCTCGCCGTCCGACAGCCGACATCGCGTCAAATCGACCTTGGACAGGTCACATCGCGTGAGCCGCGTCTGGGTGAGGTCCACGCCGTCGAGCTTGGCTATTCGTAAATCGACCTTGACGAACTCTGCGCCCGTGAGCTCGGCCTGGGTCAGGTCGACCTCGGACATCTGCATGTTCGACAGGCGCGCTCCGAGCTTTGCGCTGCTGAGCTTCGCGCGCGAGAGATCCGCGCCATTCAACGCGGCCCCCCTCAAATCGGCGCCCGACAAATCGGCGCCGCTGAGGTCGATACCGTCCAGTGCCGCTCCCCGCAGGTCGACGCCTGTGAGGACCGCTCCACTCAATGAGGCTCCGCTGAGCTGCGTCGAGCGCAGATCGACATTCGACAGCTCGGCGCCAGTCAGACGCGCGCCCGCGAGGCGTGCGCTGTCGAGCTTGGCGTTGCGAAGACAAGCTTCGGTCAGGTCGGACTCGCTGAGATCCGCGCTCGACAATGTCGACCGCTCCAAGTTGGCGCTCGAGAAGCTGGCCCTCTCCAGGAGGGCGTGGTGAAAGCTGGCTCCGACGAGGCTCGCGCCGCAAAAATCGGCGCCTTGTGCGGTCGCGCCGTCGAGGCGAGCGCGCTCTCCGAAGGCGCCTCGCAATCGAGCGCCCTCGAGCGCACAGCCGCGGAGGTCGACGTCCGTGAACAGCGCCCCTGTGAGGTTCGCGAACGCTGCGGCGCGCGGAGCACCACACTTGCGGAAATCGAAGCCGACGAGCATGGAATGGGAGAGATCGCTCCCAGTGAGGTCGGCGGACTCGAGCTTGGCCGAGGTGAAATCCACGCCGCGCGCCGAGGCGCCGCGCAGCTTGCTCGCCTTGAAATCAGCGCGGTCGACCAACGCATCGTCGAGGCTCGCAGAGGTCAAATCGGCGCCCTCGAGTCGTGCGTCGTTCAAGCTCGCCTTCTCCAGGTGGGCGTCCATGAGCGCACAGCCGTCGAGCCTCGCCGAAGAGAGCATGGCGTCCACGAGCGTCGCGCGCACGAGGCAGCTCGTCCGCAGATCGCTGCTTGTCAGCACCGCGGACCGCAGCGTGCAATGCGTGAGGTCGCAGTCGACGAAGGTCGCGTCTCGCAGATCGGCCGCGGTCAGGTCGGCGTCCGCGAGCCGACAATCCACCCAGCGGGTCCGCGGCGCGAGGAGCCCCGCTAGGTCGAGGCCTGACACATCGATCCCGCGGAGCTCGACGCCTGCGATGCTCCTGCCAGTCCGCGCCTTGTCGACCAGTTGCTGCGCTGTAAGGGTCATATCGCCTCAACCGAGCTTGATCGAATCGCCATCGATGGTGGCGTCGCCGTCGAGGAGCACCTTCGAGGATTTCACCTTCGCCTCGAATTTGCTGCTCGCCGCCGCGGCCACATTGTCGCTCTCCAATTTGAGCTCGCTGTCCCCGAGGGTGAGCGTGATGGAGTCGTCGCAGACGTGCACCGTCACCTTGTCGTCTTTGCCGGCCTTGTCGATGTCGGACGCGGACTTCAGCTTTCCGAACCAGGCGTCCTTGGGCTCCAAGAACAGGCCGAAGCCGTCCGAGTCGCCCGCGGCGAAGACGCCCTTCTTCTTGCCGGTTACGAGGGCGGTCTCGCTCGCGATGGCGTCGACTAGCTTGCTGCTCAGCCAAAGCTTGTTGGTCGAGGAGATCTCGGCCTGGTCCCCCGCCTTGACGTGAACCTGGCCGTTGGCGATGAGCGCCGCGGTCTTGGTCGAGGCGACACAGGCTTGTTCGGTGCCGTGGATGAACGCATTGACGTCGCCGATCAGCGCCGCTGTGTGGGCGGCGGCCTGCATATGGACAGGCTCATTGTCGGGGCTGGGCTTGAACGGATCACCGAGCGCGCTCGCCGCGTAGATCGGTCCCTTGCTCGCGAGGTCCTTGCAGAACTCCTGAAGTGGGTTGAGCGCGGGCTCTCTCGCGAACGGGGTCCACGCATCGAGGCCGAGGCGCCCGCCCGCGCTCTCCGAAGCGCACTTGCGCGCAGCCTCTTGCAGGTTGATCCCGAGCTTGTGCCGAACGGTCTCGATCGTGGCGGCGTAAAAGGCGCTCAATGTACTGTAAAAGACGCCCTTCGAGCCGAGCTGCTCCGCGGCCTTCAAGGCGATCTCGAAGCCCTTGCTCACGTCGGCGACCTCCACCAGGGTCTCGTGCCAGGTGCTCTTCGTCCAATCCACGAGGTCCTGCTGCGCCTGGAGCGCCTTGCGCTGGTCGTTCGTCGCGTGCTCCTTGAGGAGGCGGGCGTCGACCTCCTCTGCGGTCTCTTGTCGGATTGTCCCGTCCTCCGTCTCGACCTTCCGGGGCGACGCGTCGTGGCTCTTCCTCAGCTCGACGACTGTCGCGTTGTGGAGCTTCTTGTAGTCGGACTCGTTCCAGCTCATGTGCTGCTGCCCGACCTCACCGACGAGATCGGTCAGTCCCTTGGTGAAGCTCATGACGCCAGTCGTCGCGTCGACGGCGCCCATCAACGTGTCGAGGGGGCGCTCCTGACCTGCAACGGACACGACGTTGCCCGACGACATGCACGTATAGGAGTCCGTGAAGCTGCTGTTCGAGGACGATATCGACGTGAGCGCAAAGGCTGGGTTCAGCGTCAAATTGCCCTTCGTGATGGCTGCGATGCCGAGCTCGGGGGCGTTCGGAGCCCCCATTTGCAGGACGTGCTCCTCGGCGTCGTCCTCACCGACTGTGATTCGTACGCGAGGTTGACGATCGTCGATCGCGACGCGCGCTCGATTGGTGAAGAGGACGGACTTCTCGTTGTTGCTCGCGCCGACCGGGCTCCTGGCTTGTGGGTTCGGCATCGCGCCCGTGATGATGGGGCGGTCGGGATCGCCATTGACGCAAGTCAGGATGACCTCCGTGCCTGGCTTGAGCGGAAGGTGGAAGCCGCGGTCGGCGCCCGCGCTCGGCTGCGCCATGCGCACTGGCCGCGAAGCCTTCGCGTCGCCGCGGCCGGAGACCGAGTCGAACATGAAGCTCACACGGTAGCGCCCGTCAGGATCCACCGCACCATATTGGGTCGTCGTGGGGTGTTCGACGATCGCAGTCAGGGCCCCGGACACGACGGGTTTGGGCGTGAGGCGCGCTGGCCGATACGGGACTGATAGGGGGATAGCCTCGAACTCGTTGCTGTAGCCCGCAGTCCGCGACTGACTGCCGCCGAACGTCGCCTGCATGATCTGGTGGCGAACCATCGTCAAGAGGACTGGACCGACCTCGCTCAAAGGATGGTTCTCGATACCGACGACACCTCCCGCGTAGAACTCGGGGAGCCCGGAGAGACCGCTCAGGTGGAAGTGGTCGACGCCTATCTCCTCGGCGCGCAGTCGAGCGAGATCGGTGGCTTCTGTGGGGTTCTTGACGTGTGCGCCGAACTCGTCGAAGCGCCCGCCACCCAGGCAATCGAGCTCCGCGCGCCCCGAGACGTCCATCGACGGGTTTCGGTAATTGTAGTCGCGCGCGACGACCTGGGTCGTGACGAGGCGACGCGTCGCCTCGAGCTCGTAGACCTCACGCAGGAGACCGCGCTGGGTGAAGCCGACGGCCTCCGGCGAGAGCCGCGAGAAGCCCTGGTTCGAGTCGGTGAACACCACGACGTCGCGCCCGTCTTGGTGCGCGAAGTGGAACGCTATGCCGATGTCCTCTGCGAGGCGACTCATGAACGCCAGATCGCTCTCTCGATATTGGACGACGAACTCCCGCTTCGGATAGCCCGACGCGAGCCGCTTCAAATCGAAGTCGTCGCTCGTGAGCCCGGACTCCTCGAGCTTCCGCTCCAGGATTTGGGGCACCGACATATCCATGTAGATGTCGTTCTTCGTCGTCAGGTGAGCGCGCCAGAGCCTGGGCGCGACGAGGACGGTATAGTGTCGATACTTCGACTCGATCACGAAGCGCTCGCGGACGCTCGCCACCATCCCGTGGATTTTGCGGACGAGCGCCGTCCCCAAGGGCACCTCGGGGTCGAGCGGTGGCACCGTCGAGAGGGTCGCGCGCGCGTCACGCTCGAACAGGATTGTAACCGGCTTGGTCAACAACGCAGCGTCGTCGATCCCCGCGGGGTCCTGACACACGAGCTCGAGCTCGAACGAGAAGGGGCGCGAGATGCTCTCGACACCGGTCAACCGTGCGACCGCGACGGCCTCGGGGCGGGTGATGGCCTCGGATTCGAAACGAACAGTGGGCGCATATTGCATGGTGGACTCCCGCGGATGGAATGGACCTCAGGTCGCGACCTTGACCTTGCTCTGCGAGGGGGAGAGCTGCGCGCCCATTGGCATGTTGGCGTTGCTGCCATTGTGAGCGGTCGTCGCGGTGTGGTAGACGATCTTCTTGCCCTTGGCGTAGACCTTCGAGCTGTAGCCGTCGAAGCCGATCTCATCGAGCTGCTTGTTCGACACTACGCCCATCTGCACGCCGGCCTCGTCCCCCGAGCTCGTGGAGATCTTCGAGGACTCGACGACGGTGTCCTTGTTCTCGATCAACACCTTGTCGACGGTGTCGCTGGCGTTGCTGACCTGGCCAATGTTCGGATAGGGGATTGGGACTGGCACCCCCAAGACGGGTGTCTTGCAGACATCCGGGAAAGCCAGACAGATACCACCCTTCGTCGAGGACGCTGCCATTCCCATGACTCACCCCTCACCCGAGCAACACGCGCTCGCCGTCGATGCTGGTGTCTTCGGTCGAGACCATCGTCGACCGATTGGACCATAGCGACCAGGTCCCCTCGACCAGGGAGCGGACGCGACCCGCGCGCTCTTCGACGAGCTCGGCCGTCACCCTGAGCACGTTGCGCGTGCGCTCCACGACAGTCTGCGCGGTGAGCTCCCACGCCTCCACGCGCTGCACGAGCGCCTCCGCATCCAAGCCAATCGACTGCGCGGCCACGCGCAGCTGCTCTGTCGTCGCCTCGATGCGCTGGGCGCGAGTGGACACGCGCGCGACGTCCAGCTCCACGTCGCGTGGGCTCACGGAAAGCTGCGGGGTGTCGGAGCGCCCGGCTCTCGTGGTGATCCGCCTCTCCGCGTGTTGTTCGATATCGCGCTTTGCGTTGATCGAGACATCCAGTCCTGCGTTGATTCGCACGCGACCCTCGGGGGCCTCGAGCGTGAGATCGCCGTGCGCGGCCGAGACCATGAGCGCGCCCGCCCGATAGGCAAATAGGAGCACCCCAGTGGCGTCACGCAGCTCCAAATAGTCCGGTCCGACGAGCGCCTGCTCCCCCGTCGTCAGCGTAGCTGTCGACGCTGTCTCTGGCGGAGTTGCGGACGCAGTGTGCAGGACCCCGACGAGGAAGGCCTCGTCCCTGCTTTGAACGACGACCACTCGATCGCCGACGCGCGGGCGATACTGAGGGACAGCGGAGCGCGCAGAGAGTCGCCTCGTCGCAGGAGGTCGAACGAGCCGCACAGTCGGCTCACCGGCCGAGTCGATCTCTTCGACCACGGCCTCCTGGGCGGCGCTGGGGTCGCTCGTGGTTTCCATATGGGGCAGCGCTGGTTTCATCTTGTCCTCACATCACAAGTTGCTTGTTGGCCGGTCGCTCAACCCGGCGTTGCCAGCTTGCTCCCCGCGACGTGGGCTCCGTCGAGCCTCGCGTTCTCCAGGGTGCTCTCGTAGGTCTCGACGGCGAACAGATTCGCGCCAGAGAGGTCCGCCTCGGTCAGATCGGCCGCCCGCAGATTGGCGCGCATGAGATCGGCTCGAACCAACTTCGAACGCGCTAGACGGGCCCCCTTCAAACGGGCGCCACGCAGGCGCGCGCCCGAGAAATCTGCCCCGGAGGCCCTGCTCGCGGCGAAGCTGGCGCCGTCCAATACAGCCGCCTGGAACGTGGCAGACTCCAGAGTAGCGCCCTCCCATATGCCGGAGACGCCGCGCGCGTGGTCGAAGCAAGCCTTGGGGAAGCTGCTCGCGTCGGCGCGGACGTCGGTGAGATCGCAGCGCTTGAACGAAGCGCCTGCACCACGCGCGTCGTAGAGGCGCAGATCGGCCGCCGTTGCGTCGTCGAAGACCGCGCCCTCGAGCGTCGCCTTGGACATATCCGCGGTGGTCAATATCGCGTTCGTGAAGGTCGCCTTCGTGAGGTCGGCGCCGATGAACTTGGCGTCGACCGCGCTCGCGGCGTCGAGCTTCGCCGCGTGCCCAACGACGCCCTCGAGGTCGGCCCGATCGAGGGTCGCGCGCTTCAGGTTCGCGTTGTTCAGCTTACAGAAAGCAAAGTCAGCTCGATCACAGTGGGCCCCGACGAGGCTCGCGTCGCTGAGATCGGCTCTCGACAGGTTGGCTTGGGTGAGGCGCGCCTCTTCGAGCCGAGCACCAACGAGGTTCGCCCCCTGCAGGCGCGCGCGGCTCAAATCGACCCCGGAGAGGTTCATCCGAGAGAGGTCCGCGCGCTCGAGGTGCATCCCCGACAAGGAGGCGCCGCTCGCGACGGCCTGCTCGACGCGACGACGCTTCGCAAGAGCCTCCGCGGTGGTGTGGGTCACCGGCTCGGGCGGCTCCACGACTGAAGCCTCCGGTGCTTCACGCGCTCGCCTCGTCCGCAAATAGTCCTGATGGATCGACTCGAGCGGCAGCGACGGGCCCGACAGGGGCTCGTGACGTACATACAGCGCTGTAAGGTCCGAGGCTCGCACGTCGGCTGTCGCGACGACCGCGCGCCACACCAACGTGACAGTGGCGGCGTCCGTGTCGAAATGGACAGTATCCAAAACGAGCGGGACCTCACTGAAGCCTTCTCCCCCGGCGTTCGACCGCTGGAGGAACGCGCGCGCTCGCACGCCCGGTAGCCTGCCCTCGAAGACGGGCTCGCCGGTGACCAAGCCCTCGAGCCTGTAGGGTTCGTCACCGCGGATGCGATCGACCTGCTGCTCTCGGGGTGCGGATTGGAAGAACGCAGGGTCGAAGTCGGCGGGAAAGAACGGCCATCGATCCGCGAGCCACCCGTCATCGAAGGTGCCGAGCCGGACGCGCCGAGGCGGCCAAGACGCGTCGATTGGCGCAAAGCAGATAGCCGTACTGTCGCTTTGTGATTGCTCTGTCGTCTCGAGGTTGGGCAGTGCGACCTTTGCGGGCGTCGTCGGGGCCCGGGTGGATCGTCCGACGGGGTTTTGCGGGTCTTGAACGGCGTTCTCCCATTGGAGGGCCATGCGCGTGAACGGCTGCGGCGCTCGATACCGATGAGCAGTCGGCTCGAGCACCCTGTCCCCGAATACCCGGATGGTTCGGTCGAAGGCCTCGGCGCCGAACTGGAAGCGCACCACCATCATCGCAGTGGGTTCGTCTTTGGCGGCGCGCGCGCTACCCACCAAGGTCACGTCAGCGCGAGGCTTCTCGATCGCAAAGTCGCTCGCATAAGCGAGGCTCGACGCCGGATCGTCGGGGTCGACGCGAACATCACCCTGGAGCGGAGCGGCCTCGTCTCGCAGGACCGCGGGGCCCGACCGACGCAACTCGAACGTGCCTTTGACGATGATGGTGAGGGAGTACTTGCGAGGCGTGCGGCTCCAGACGAGCGTCGCAGCCGACAGTGCATCGTCGTCCGACACGACCTCGACGGTGGCGCTCGTGCGCGCCCCGTGGAGCGGTGACGCTGGCTCTTCAGTAGGCGAGCTCTGTACGTCCGGGGTGAGCGCGAGCGTCGACGCGAGCGGGTCCGAGACGACTGGCGCGGCCATCATTCGAGCGGCGCCGGGCGCAGCCCAAGGCGCGCCGGGAATGGCGATGAGCGGCGGCGCTGTCGTGCGCGGAGGTGCAATTGGAAACGGCGCCTGAAGGTCGCCCGCGCGATCCCAAGACACCCCGAGGGTACCCGCCAATCGATCCCGCGCTGGGACCGCGCTCGGTGGTGGCGGGGGCGCCGGCGCGGGCAGTGGCGCCGGCGCAGTCGCAGGCTCTGCCTCGGTCGACCGAGACGCTGACAGGTCCCCCGCACGCGCGACGCTGACAGCGCTGTTATCATCACGAAACGGCAACACCGGTCTAGCCAGATCATCGGGCGCGATCGCCAGTGTCGCGCCCAACGGGTCTCGCGCATTGCCGCCAGGTCGAGCGTCCGGGGTCAGCACCGTGGTCGCGGCTCTTGTCGTGGCACGTCGAGCAATGGTGGGTAGCCCCGACGACCAATAGGACGCGACGTCCTCCCCTGGCTCGACAACACACGCCGCTATCGTCAAGTCGTCCACCGCGTCGAGCGTCTCGAGCGGCATGACCCCACGCCAGACGACGGCGCAGCGCTCGGCGTCCGTGTCGATTTGAAGACCATCCGCGTTCACGGGGACCACAACCGCGGTCGCGGGTCCGCGACGTGCCGACCAGACCCAGACGACGGGGCGCGACTGAGGCAGGCTCGAGCGAAGCACTGCGCGGCTCGGGCAGAGCCCCTCGAGGGTCAAGACCTCCCCACCAAACAGGTAACGCGTCTGCTGATCTGCGGGCGCGGCCTGAAAATAGCGCCAAGCAAAGCCAGCGCCGAGCTGTGGGATGCGCCGCGCGAGCGACTCGACCATTGAAGCGCTCAGGAGCGCCCGGCGTGAGGGCCAGTGGGCAGCCATTGCTCCAAAGCCCACAGAGCGACGCGAGCCGTCGTCAGACTGGAAGTTTGCGAAGGCTGGGCCCGAGACGCCGATTGGATTGTCACGGTCGCGCCAAGCGAGCGCATAGGAGATAGGGAGGCGTGAGAAGGGGCGCGGGAGCTCGCCGACCGCCGAGCGATCGCCAATCGCCAGTATGGACTTGTCGACGAGCGACTCACCCCCCGCGCCGCGGAGCTCGACCCGAACGCGCCGCTGGGAGGGCGCGCTGGGATCACCGTGGACGTGGCCGCGCAGGACGACGTCTGCGCGCCCGCGATAAGGGGCTACGTCGCTCGGCCAGACGGGGCTCGTATCCCCTGCGTCGGCGAGGATGTCTCGCTCGAAGAGCGGCAGGGGCTCGCTGCGCTCCATTCGACGATCGTGACGGAGCCAATAGGTGGCCTTCACGACGATCGTGACGAATGGACGATTGGAGAGTATCCAGACGAATCGGCCGACGTTGAGCGGCCCCAGCGCGTGGGCGTTCTCGTCCCGAATCACTTGCACACTCCCGTAACGTGCTGAAGTCCACAAGCAGTTTGCGCCGCGGTCTGCAGTTCATGCACGTAGACGCAAGAGCGTCGGCAGTCTGTTTGCAGCCGCGGCCCGACCAAGCGCGCAATTGATGAGAGATTATGCATCTCCGGCCCCACCCGCCGGCGCAACGCCAGCAACACGAGTGCCAGCGACGCCCCGCAGCTGCCCAGATTCGTGATCGCCATTGCGGGCAACGAGATCGTCCGAGTGGTGACACTTCTCTTTTCACCTTCGCGGCGGTCGGGTGTCCTCACTTCGTGATTGCGGCAAGCTTTCCCCTCGCGGCCTCGGGCTCTGCCAAGCGTGCACCCTCACCGCTTGCCGTAGCGCTCGCGCTTCTCCTCGCCGGCTGTGGCGACGACAGCACGACGGGCGGGGGCGGCGCAGGCGGCGAGGCTCACGGCGGGAGCAGCGCAGGCGGCGCTGACTCAGGTGGGGGCGGCGCGGGTGGCGGCCCCGTGTGTTCGACGACGGCAGCGCCGAGCGCGACGGTAGCGATCACCGATCGCGGCGCCGTCGAAGGAGTCGACGAGGGCGCGGTCGTCGCGTTCTTGGGCATCCCGTACGCGGCCCCACCCATCGGCGAGCTGCGCTGGCGTCTGCCGGTCGAGCACGCTTGCTTCGACGGGACGCTCGACGCCACAGCGCCGAAGCCGTCCTGCCCGCAGCTCACCCAAGAGGGGATTTACGAGGGCGACGAAGATTGTTTGACCCTCAACGTTTTCCGTCCGCGCGACGACGGCGCGCCGCGGCCCGTCCTCTTCTACATCCACGGCGGTGGGAACATCGCGGGCTCGGCGACGCAGACGCTGTTCGGCGATCAGCTGATCTTCGATGGCAAGCACCTCGCGGAGACGCAGGACGCCGTGGTGGTGACGATCGAATATCGCCTCGGCGCGCTCGGCTTCTTGAGCCAGGCTGCGCTCGACGCGGAGAGCCCCGACGGCGTGTCGGGCAACTACGCCGTCGCCGATCAGCTCGCCGCGCTCGCGTGGGTCCAGCGCAACATCGCGGCGTTCGGTGGCGACCCGAGCCGTGTGCTCGTCTTCGGCGAGTCCGCGGGCGCCGTGGACACGTGCACCTTGATCGCGTCGCCGCTCTCGAAGGGGCTCTTTCAGGCCGCGCTGATGGAGAGCGGGGGCTGCCACCAGTCGACGGCGGCGGAGGCTCGCACCTGGATGGACAAGGCGGTTGACGACAGCGTATGCGGCGCCGATCCGGATCCGATCGCCTGCCTTCGCGCGCTGCCCGCCGACCAACTCGTCGAGGAGCTCCCCGGCTCGCTCGGCGTGTTCGGGCTCGTCGTCACGAGCGCGGGCCGCTATGGCCCCGTCGTCGACGATCACTTCTTGCCGCTCTCACCCGACGTCGCCCTCGCGAGCGGCGCGTTCGAACCCGTGCCGATCGTGATCGGTTCGAACGCCGAGGAGCTCGCGGCGGCGATCACCGTGACCGTGAACACCGAGGCCGAATACGAGGCCGCCGTGAACACCGCGATGGCGCCGTTCGGTGCGCAGGCCGCGAGCGAGGCGCTCGCGATGTATCCAGCCTCGGCGTACGCGACCCCGCAGGACGCGCTCGTCGCGCTGCTCTCCGATCAGCGCTTCGTTTGCCCTACGCGCTACTACGCGCGCACGGCGTCGGGGCACGGTGCGCCGATCCGCCGCTATTTCTTCAGCCGCCGTGCGACGACGCCGAACGGGACGAAGCCAGCGCAACACGGCATCGAGCTCCTCTACGTCTTCGGGACGTTGAACGACATCCCCGGCTTCACACCCGCGACCGAGGACGTCTCGCTGAGCGACGCGATGATGGGCTATTGGGCGAGCTTCGCGCGCACCGGTTCGCCGATCGCAGAGGGGCAGCCCGCTTGGCCCGTCTACGATCCGACGCTCGACAACACGCTCGTGCTCGACGCGCCCATCTCGGTCGAGGACGGCATTCGAACGACCGAGTGCGACTTCTGGGAGTCGCTCGTCCCCTAGGGATTTCGCGAGCGCTCTGCGATCGGCGGAGCACGCGAAGACACGACGCGGCGCGACACTGGTCCCTCCTCTTTTCGTGCGCGAGCGATCGTGTAAGGTCGCGCGCCATGAAGGTCCTCGCGAGCTACGTCTCGGGTTCTTGGTTCAAGGGCGACGGCAAACCAGCGACGCTCGTCAATCCCGCCACCGAGGAGGCGCTCGCGGAGACCAGCACGGGCGGGATCGACTTCGGCGCGGCGCTCGCCTTCGCACGTGACAAGGGCGGCCCCGCCCTCCGCGCGATGACGTTCGCGGAGCGAGGAGATTTGCTGCGCGCGATGAGCCGCGTGATCCACAGCCACCGCGATCACTTGTTGGATCTCGCGATGGCGAACGGCGGCAACACGCGCAGCGACGCGAAGTTCGACGTCGACGGCGCGTCGGGGACGCTCGCGTATTACGCGGAGCTCAGCAAGGAGCTCGGCGGCAAGAAGGTCCTCCTCGACGGAGACGCGACGCAGCTCGGGCGCAGCCCGCGCTTCGTCGGACAGCACGTGCTCCTGCCTCGACGCGGGGTCGCGGTGCACGTGAACGCCTTCAATTTCCCTGCGTGGGGCCTCGGTGAGAAGGCCGCGTGCGCCCTCCTCGCGGGCATGCCGATCGTCGTCAAGCCCGCGACGTCGACGGCGATCGTCGCGCACCGCATCGTCGAGCTCATCGTAGAAGCGAACATCTTGCCCGCGGGCGCGCTCTCGTTCGTCGCGGGCGCGGCCGGTGACATGCTCTCTCATTTGAAAGGTGAGGACGTCCTCGCGTTCACCGGCGGCGGCTCGACGGCCACCACCCTGCGCAGCGCCGAGAGCGTCGTGCGCGACTCGGTGCGCGTGAACGTCGAGGCCGACAGCTTGAACGCGGCGATCCTCGGCGCTGACGTCGAGCGCGGCAGCGACACGTACCTCGCGTTCCTGCGCGACGTCGTGCGCGACATGACGCAGAAGACGGGGCAGAAGTGCACGGCGATCCGCCGCGTGTTCGTCCCGCGCGATCGCGTCGTCGACGTGACCGAGGATTTGGTCGAGCGCCTGCGCGAGTTCGTCGTCGGCGATCCGAACGCAGACAAAGTCACGATGGGTCCTGTCGCGACGGCGAACCAGCTCCGCGACGTGCGCGCGGGGATCGAGCTGCTCGCGCGCGAGTCGAAGTGCGTGCTCGGCGGCGCGGCGCCCATCGACGGCGTCGGCGTTCCCTCGGGCAAGGGTTACTTCGTGCCGCCGACGCTGCTCGTGCAGGACGATCCCAGTAAGGCCTGCGCGGTCCACGAGCACGAGGTCTTCGGCCCAGTGCAGACCGTGCTCGCGTACGACGCGACCGCCGACGCAGTGGCCGCGGTTCGACGCGGCGGCGGCGGGCTCGTCTCGACGGTGTACTCCGACGATCGCGCGACGCTCGGCGCGATCGGCCTGGAGATCGCCTCGGCGCACGGGCGCGTCGTCCTCACGAGCGCGAAGATCGCGGACCAAACGCCGGGCCCGGGCACGGTGCTCCCGCACAGCATCCACGGCGGGCCCGGTCGCGCCGGCGGTGGTGAGGAGCTCGGCGGTCTGCGCGGTCTCAACTTCTACGCGCAGCGGGTCGCCTTGCAAGGCGATCGCCCGGTGCTCGAGGCCTTGCTCGGCTGACCCTGTTTGACTGACGTGCAAGAAGAGGCGCGCGCTTCAGGTTCTTGTTAACGTACCGGCGATGGGTAGCAGCCAACCTCTCTTGGGCAGAACGCTCGGAGGACGGTTCAAGCTGACGGCGCATATCGGCGAGGGCGCGATGGCAAGCGTCTTCCGCGGGATCGACGTCGCGGGCCCGGGCGGTAGCGTGGACGTCGCGGTGAAGGTCATGCACCCGCACCTCGCGATGGATCCGTCGTTCACCGCGCGCTTCAAACGCGAGGCGAAGGCCGCGTCGATGGTGAAGCACGCGAACAGCGTCGCGATCCTCGACGTCGGTGAAGAGGCCGGCGTCCACTACCTCGTGATGGAGCTCTGCGCCGGGCGCGATCTCCGCGACACGCTCAAGGCCGAGCGTCGGTTGAGCGAGGGCCGCGCGGCGCGCATCGTGATGGCCATCTGCGAGGCCCTCTCCGCAGCGCACGCGATCGGCGTCGTGCACCGCGACCTCAAGCCCGAGAACGTCATGGTGCTGCACGATCCGCAGACCAACACCGACCGCGTGAAGGTGCTGGATTTCGGCATCGCGAAGCTCGTCGACAACCAGCCGAAGATCCGCGCGAGCGAGTCGACGGACAGCGAGCCACCGCCCGCGCTCACGCAGTTCGGCGTCGTGATGGGCACGCCCCAATACATGAGCCCGGAGCAGTGCCGCGGTCAGCCGCTCGATGGCCGGAGCGACGTCTACACGTGCGGCATCCTCCTCTATCAGCTCGTCACGGGCGACGTGCCGTTCTCCTCCGAGAGCCCGATCGAGGTCGCCGGCAAACAAGCCTTCGAGGAGCCGCCGCCTCCGCGCGCGCGCAATCCGCAGCTCGATCCCGAGATGGAATCCATCATTTTGCGCACGCTGTCGAAGGCCCCGGACGCGCGCCCGCAGTCGGCGGAGGAGCTCCGGCAGATCCTCGGACACTTCGTCGAGCGCTTCTCCCAGATGGAGGCTGCACGGCAGAACGCCTCGCAGCAGCAGGGTCAGAACCTGCGGGGTCTCGGGCGGACGCTGCCGCTCAACGCCAGCGCGCCTTCGGTCGACGAGTTCCTTCGCGCGCGCGGCGCAGCGATGGGCGCCGAGAACGCGGCGCCTCGACAGAGCGCTCCGCCCGCTAACCCGTTCGCGGGGCCGAACGCTCACCTCTTCAAGCCCCCGCCGGATCTGCCTGCGGGCCAGCAGCTCGCGCCGCAGCCCGCGCCCTCCCCCGCTCCCATCCCGGTCGCGGTCCCGATCGGCGCCGCCCCCGAATCTGCGGCGCAGCCTGCGGCCCCGCCGATCGTGTTCCAGCCCGCGCAGCCCGCGCCGCGCCGCGGATGGGGCGTCGTGGGCTGGCTCTGCGTGCTGCTCTCTGCGGGCGCCGGGGTCGGCGTCGGCTTCGCGCTCTATCGCTTCCTTCCGGTCACGTTCTGAGCGCGCGAAGACCTACAGCGCTGTAACCAATCTCGCGCGCTCGCCGGCTCAGCGCAGGTCCCAGCTGCAGGCGAGCTGGCGATTGCTTTGGTTGTCGAGCTCGAACAGCAAGAAGGCCTTCGCGCTCGCGTCGAGCGAGCCCATGATGATGTGACCGTCACGGTTGACGGAGGCTTGCCCCTCGACGGAGAGGTCAGCCTTCGCCGTGACGTACACGTCGGCGATCGTCGGATCGCTGAAGGAGAATTGATAAGCGCACTGGTTGCCCTGCACCTCGACCTTGATGAGGGTGAAGGAGCCGTCGGGGCACTTGCGGGAGCTGCCGTTGTTGCCCTTGGCGAGGAGCACGCTGCCCTCGGGCATGCAGGCCCCAGCGCTCGACGTGCCGCTCGAGGTGCTCCCCGAGCTGCCATTCGCCTCGGGGTCCTGCCCCTCGGCGAAGCTCTTCGGTGAGCTGCCCGGGTCCGGCACCGAGAACTTCTCAGCGGGCTTCCCCTTCTCTGCGAGGTAAGCGTTCGCCTTCTCCTCGCCGTCCTTCTCGATCTTGGCGGCGCGCTCGGGGTTCGCTCGCTTGAGGATGTAGTACTCCATCATTCCGAGGCGCTGCTCGAACGTCGAGCTCTTGCCCTGATCGTTCTTGAGCAAGTGGTGTTCGACGACCTCCACGGCGGTCCCGCCATCCAAAGCGGTGAGGTTGACCTCGAGGAACGCATAGGAGCCTGGGTTGGAGTTGAGACCGCTCGGGCCTTTGGCGGTCTTGATCCGGTTCGGCGTGTCCTCTCGGATGCGGTAACCCTGTGCCTGGAGCTCGGCGACCGCCGCGACGTGGACGACGTCCACGCTCTCGGGCCAGGACTTCTGCGCTTCGACGACGACGTGGTTGTCGAACTCGGCGCGCGCCATGATGCCGGTGCACCCGACCGACGAGAGCGCCAAGAGACCACTGAATAAGCCGACTGCGAGCGCTTTGGCTCGCCAACTCTTCTTCAAACTGCGCGTGAACATCTCACCCTCCGTACCGATTGGACGCTCGACGAGCGTCCATTGCCCGGCCCCCGTTCAATGGCTGTCAATGGCCAGTATCCACAGCCGCCCCCTACCGCTCAATGGTACGTTCGTCGACACGCGCTGCGATATTGATGGTAAGCGCGCGCCATTGCCTCGGGCCGCGGCTCTTGGTAATGCTCGAGCTATCCATGCGGCGAGCCTCTTCGAGGAGCGACACGAAGGTGAGCCCGCTCGACGTGGTGGAGGCAGCCTACGCACTCGAGGCCGACGAGGACACTTGGTATCGCGAGCTCGCGAAGCGCGTCGCCGCGCTCCTCGACGAGGGCTACGGCGTCGAGGCCGTGCGCTTCGACCTGCAGAAGGGGCGCGTAACGGACCCTGTCGTCGTCGGGGGGACGGCCGAGTGGCAGCGCTCTTGGAGAGAGAACTGGTGGGAGCCGCTCATGCAAGCGCTCGACGGCCCGCAGCTGCGGTTCGCGACCCAGTTCGGTCAGGTCTTCTATTCGTCGGCCTTGTGGCGCGCGGCGCACGAGCGCGACTCGAAATACCGCAGGCTCCTCTCCCAATTGGGCGGCTCCGGCTGGGGTGAGGCCTTCGGCCAATTCGCCACGCGGCCCGTGAACAGCCGCCTGTTCTATCCCGACTCACTCAATGTCCTCGCGGTCGACCCTTCGAGCGTCGGGCTCGGCTTCTTCAGTCAGACCTCGCAGCTCGCCTCGAGGCCAGTGCCCGCCGAGAAGGCAGCGCTCTGGACCAAGCTGTCGGGTCATATCGTGGCGGCGCTTCGACTTCGGGCAAAGCTGCAAAGCACCTCCTATGGCGAGGCCGTCATTCACCCGAATGGGCGTCTCGAGCACGTCGAGGGGCCGGCCCGGCGCGCGGCCGCTCAAGACAGCCTCAGGCGAGCTACCCAGCAAGTCGACCGCGCCCGAACGCGGCGCATCCGCAAGACCGACGAGGCCCTCGAGCTCTGGCGCGCGCTGCACGCGGGCAGGTGGTCGCTCGTCGAGACGTTCGAGAGCGACGGGCGGCGCTATTACATTGCGCGCCCCAACGTGCCGTCTCCGCCGGCGCGCTCGTTCTCGAACCTGAGCGAGCGAGAGCGACAAGTCGTGTCCTTGCTCGCGCTCGGGCGCACCAACAAGGCGATTAGCTACGAGCTAGGCCTCTCGACCTCGACTGTCGCTACGCTCTTGCGACGGGCCGCGGCGCGCCTCGGCCTGCGCAACGCCATGGAACTCGGCGTTTGGGCGCGGCGCGAGCTCGTCCACGAGACTTGAGCTCAGGCGCGTAGCTTCGGGGGCTCGGCGCCGAGGAGCTCGCGTCGGCTCGAGATCCCGAGCTTCGTATAGAGGGCGTGGACCTGCTTGCGAATGGTCGCGATGCTGGTGCCGCGGACCTCGGCCATCTTCTTGTAGGTCGCCCCCGAATGGAGCATCTCGGCGATCGCGCGCTCCGTGGCAGTCAGCGCGACCGCGGCGTCGACGGATACGGCCGGCTGCTCGGCGAGCTCGTGGCTCAACACCAAGAGCGTCTGCCCGTCGATCGTCATCACCGTCGCGCGCAGTCCTTTCGGCGGAGGGGCTCCCTGCATGTCGATCCTGCAGTCTAGCGCGACGCGCGTGGCCTTTTGAAGCTCACGGCTCGGCGGGGCAGCGCACAGCCTCGAAGCCACCCACCACCATGGACTTGCCATTGTCGGGGAGCGCCAAATAGACGCGACCCTTTACAACCTTGTCATCGACCGCGTCGAGCGCGAGCGCCACGCTGTAATATTGAGAGTACGTCCAGCTGCGGTAACCATCAGGCTCGAAGGCGCGCAGGTCGACATTGTCCATCGGCCCCTCCGCCGCAGACATCGACGTCGAATAATGACCACTAAAAACCGCGCCGGCGACCAATTGAATGGGAGGCGCCGCCGGAGCCGCCGACGCCGCGGCGCTCGCGACAGGCCTCGCGGACGACGAGCCAGCGCCTTCACCCGGAGCCGCGCTCGGTGAAGCGATGGGCAGATCGATCGCGAACGAGTCCAGCCATTCTCTCGGAGTCGACTCGCGATAGGGGCGCTCGGCGCAAGGGTCTCTGCGGGTCTCGGGGTAGAACACGAACTCGAACCGGCGCGACCCGTCGTACTTCTTCGCGTCGCGCACGGTCGCGAGCGCGATCGGCTTCGCCGCCATTCCAGCGAAGACCCCCTGCGCCGGCTCGGCGGGCAGGTCTTTGGCGGCGACGGGGTCGAGCGTCCAGTCGCGGCCGAGGAGCGGCGTGGCCTTCTCGCGACGCACGGCCTTCGTCGGGCAGTACTCGCCCGCGATGGGCCCCGCGAGCTTCCACGTCCCGTCCTCGCTCGCGACCTCGATCGTGCCCTCGAACGAGAGGGTCGCTGCGTCGCGCTTGGTGATGGTGACCTTCGCCTTGCCGGGCGGCTGGTGGTTCGTTTCGATGTTGGTTCCGAACAAACCTGTAAGCTCAAACTCGAAGGGCCCCGCCGTTCGATTGGCGCCCCACGTCAAGTACGTCGCGAGCTCGCGATCGGTGAAGAACTCGGTCATCTGACACGCCTCGCGCGCGTCGCGGCGATCGGCGCGCATGGTGTAGAGCCCCAGCTTGTCGCCGTCCCCCGTCTCCTCGAGGCGCACGAAGTCGGGCGCGAACGCGGTGCCCCCGATCGTGCCCTGCGGCGCCTTGTGCGTGATGGCGGTCGCCTTCGGCAGGGTCGGTCCGGCGCTCGCGCTCGCGCTCGACGAGGCGCTCGCGGCGGGCCCTCTCGCGGACTTCTCCGAGGGGCGCGCGCTCGGCTTCGCCTTCGCGCTGTCCGTCGAGGTCTCCGCGCCACTCGAGCCGCTCGGCGCAGGCTCTTTGCACGCGGACAGCGAGAGGACGACGAGGGAGCAGCGGGCGAGCTTCTCGGGGGTCACGCGGGGCTCATAAGTCGGCTCACGCGAGCCGCCAATGCCGCGGGCACGCCACGCGGCGCAACCCGCGCGGCCTGCTCAGTCCTTCTTGGTGAGCGCGCGACCCAACGCTCGCATGCGCGGCCCCTCGGCGCTGCGCGGACGGCTCGCCTCTTCGCGCGCGGCCTCCATTCCGAGCGACTCGGCGAACGCGTGCGCCGCCGCGGCGAGCGGCGCCTCGAGGAGCTGACCACCTTGTAAGAAGTCGCGCGGCGCGGACATCGCCGCGCCCTCGACGCACGCCGAGACGAGCGGCGTCGCGATCCACGGCGCCTCGACGCCACCGCGCGCCGCGAGCGCCTGCACGATCGCGGGCGCGAGCCGAACGACGGCGCGCGACGCGATGTAGCTGCGCACGCCCTCATCGTCGCGCGCGCCCTCACCGATGGCGGAGACGGGTCGCAGATCGGTCGCGAGCGCGCGCTCGGCGGCCTCGATCTCGGTGCGGAGCGCGCGGCCTCGCGTGGGGTCCGGCGCGTCGAGCGCGGACTTCGCCGAGCGAAGCTTGCGCGCGCGCTCGGCCCGAGCCTCGGCGTCGGCGCGTGCTCGCGTGTCGCGCTCGTCCCAGAGCTCGGCGAGCTCGACCGCGAGGTGCGCCGCACGCCGACGCAGCGCTCGCTCGCGCAGCGAGTCGGCGCGATCGACGATCTCCGTCGCGAAGAGGTTCTCGACCTCGGGCCAGCCCGACCGCGCGAGCTTGTCGGCGTCGCCCGTCTTTCCCTCGAGCGCGAGGCGCGCCGAGATGAAGAGCGGCGGCGAGGCCGGCTCGATCTTGAGCTCCGCGAGGCCAGCCTCGACGTGCTCGCGCACGGTCTTCATCGCGTCGTCCGTGAGCCGATCGCGCTTGTTGAGGAGCACGACGATCGGTAGCCCGAGCTCGCGCACCTGCTTCAGGATCTCGCCCTCGCTCGCCTTGAGCGGCGCCGTCGCGTCGAGCAGCCAGAGGACGACGTGGGCCTCGTCGAACGCGCCGCGCGCCGACGCCGCGTGCTCGGGATCGGGCGCGTTGAAGCCCGGCGTGTCGAGGATCTCGACCCAGCGCAGCCGCTCGATCGGCGCGTAAATTTGCACGCGAAGCGGGCGCTTGCCCTCCTTCTGCAACGCCGCGAGCGTGCTCTTCAGCGCGGCGTGCACGACGATGCGATCGGGATCGCCCTGCAAGAGGATGCGCGCGAACGGGTCCGGCGCCCACCCGACGCGGTGGAGCGTCGCGGTCGTCGGCAGGATGCCCGTCGGCGCGACGTCGACCCCGAGCAGCGCGTTGATGAGCGTGCTCTTGCCCGCGTTGAACTCGCCGACGACGGCGAGCACGAGCGGCCGATTCAGCTCCGCGCCGAGCTCCGCGACCCGCGCGAGACGCGGCAAATCACCGAGCTCTCGCGCCGCGCGCGCGAGCTCCTCGGAGACGCTGGCCCATGCAGTCGGCTCGGTCGCGGTCCAGCGCGTGAACGCCTGCTCGCGCAGCTCATCGAGCCAAACCTCGAGCTCGGGCGAAGCGTCGTAGGCCGCCGCAGCAGCGTCCGCTCGCGAGAGCGCCTCGAGCACGTTGCCCTGCTCGCTCGCGCGCGCGGCCTCGAGCAGCGCCGTGAGCCCCTGCCCGAGCGCGCCCGGCGCGTGGCTCGCGACCTCGGCGAGCGCGGGCGCGGCGCGCGGCGCGATCGCGAGCGCGGCGCGTGCGCGCGCCGCGAGCGGATCGCGGTTCGGCAGCGCCCGCGCGAGCGCCGCGCGCGCGTCGGCCTTGCGTCCCTCGGCGAGCGCGAACGCCGCGGTGAGCCCCGCGTCGTCGAAGTGCCCCGCGCCCGCGACGATCGCGCGGAGCTCCGCGAGGATCTTCGCGTCGTCGGTCGCGGCCACGATCGCCGCGAGGAGCTCGCGCGATCCGGGCACGTCCAGGATGAACGCGCGCAGCGCGAAGATGCGCGCCCTCGTGCGCGCCTCGATGCTGAGGTTCGAGCTGCCGCTCAGCGATCCGCTCGAGACCCGCTCGGCCTGCCACGCGAGCCGCGCGAAGAGCAGCGCGCGCCGCCCCGGGTGCTGCTCTTCCGCCGACTCCTCACCGAGCGCGTCGTCGAGCCCTTCGGCGAGCGCGCGGGCCTCGGCGAAGCGACCGAGCGCGAACGCGCACTCGGCGCGGCGGAGCGCGACGGCCTCGTCGCGTGCGTTCGCGCCGCTGAGCTCGGGCGCGAGCCGATCGAGCCATCGAAGCGCGCGCATCGGATCGCCGAGCGCGAGGTCCAAATCAGCGAGCTCGAGCAGCGCAGCGCGCGCAGCCCATGGCTCGTCGGGGGCCGACACCGCGCGCTCGAGCGCCTCGCGAGCACCCGGCCACTCGCTCCGCAGTCCGGCGCGCCCGAGCCGCAGCCAAACGTCGGCGCGCCAAGGGACGATCTTCGCGAGGGCCTCGAGCGCCTCGACGACCTCGTGATCGAGCCAAGCGGCCTCTGCGGCGTCGGCCCAGAGCGCGAGGCCGACGGGTGACTCGGGGACCTCGGCGAGGATGGCGCGAGCGCTCTCTCGAGCGTCGAGCGGACGCCCGCGCTCGAGCATGGACTCGGCGATGCGACGGTCACCCTCCATGCCGCGAGCGAAGAGCTCGACGCGGGACGCGAGGCGGGAAAGGCTTTCTACGAGCGGGGGCACGGCCGCATCGTAGTCCGCTCGCGGCGGAGAGTGAGAGCCGCCAATCCCGAGAAGGGCGGCGGCGCTTCGGTCACCAAACCCTGCAGCGCTTCTCCGGCGCCATCGGCGCTCCAGCCTTGCATTGGAAGGCGCGCGCAAACTCTGACAGGTTTGTAACAACGCCGTTCACGCGGAACCGCCCCGGCGCGTGCTCGTCCGTCTTCGCGAGCCGCCGCGCCTCCGCCGGCGCGACGTTCTCACAGCGGATCTGCGCCCACGCGAGGAAGAAGCGCTGCGCCGGGGTGAAGCCGTCGATCTTCGGGCCGCTCTCGGACGGATTGAGCGCGCTGTACGAGAGGCGAATCCCACCGTTGTCTGCCAGGTTCTCGCCGAGCGTGAGCGCCCCGTCGATGGGCGTGCCGTCCTCGAGCGAGAAGGCCGAATACTCGTCCACGAAGCACTGCGCGCGCTCACGGAACCGCGCGACGTCGGTCTCCGACCACCAATCCCGCAGGCTCCCGTCGACGTCGTATTTGCGACCTTCGTCGTCGAGTTGGTGAGAGAGCTCGTGCCCAATCACGCTGCCCAAACCACCGAAGATCACGGCGTCGTCCATATCGGGATCGAGCAGCGGCGGCTGGAGGAAGCCCGCCGTAAACCCAGTAGCGTTCTTGCTCTTCGACCCGAAGCCGTCGAGCTGCTGGGGCAGCGCATCGAAGAAGGTCTCGCGGTCGACTGGCTTACCAACTTGTTCGAGGCTGGTCGCGACGGTCAACGCCTGGGCGCGCCACGCGTTGCCGAACGCATCGTCCCGCGCGACCGTGAGGCCATCGAGCGCGCGCGGTCTATTCGACCTGCCGAGGACGAGGAGCATATTGTCGAGCTTGGTCTTCGCCCGCGCTCGCGCGTCGGGACCGAGCCAGTCGGTCGTGTCGAGGTCGGCCCGATAGGCCGCGAGCACCTTCTGGCTGAGCGCGGTGACGCGGGCTCGGGCTGCGCTGTCGAAGTAGCGCTCGACGAAGACGCGGCCGACGTCGTCACCGACGTCGTCGTCGACGAGCGCGACGCAGCGCTCGGTGCGTGGGGATTGCTCCTTTTTGCCTCGCAGCGTGCGCTGGGTGAAGTCGAACACCTCGGCCTCGAGGGCCGCCGGCAGCGCGTGCGACTCGAAGCGCACGAGCATCATGCGCAGGTAGTCGCGCAACCCGCCGAGGTCCTTCTTCGAGAGCTGTTGGTCGAGCGCGTCGTACCAGGCCGGTTGGGTGACGTTGACTCTGTCGATCGCGCCGACGCCGAGAGCCGAGAAGTATGCTGGCCAATCGATGGAGCGATAGCGCCTCGCGAGCTCGGCGACCGTCATCGGGTGATCGAGGTTCTCGCGCTTGCGACGCTCGGCGCGCGAGAGGGCCTTCTCCGCGAGCGAGGTCTCGAACGCGAGCGTCCGCTCGGCGGCCTTCTTCGCGAGAGGCGCTGCGTCACCGAGCCTTCCAAAGAGGCGCTCGAGGTGCGCCGAATACTGCGCGCGTCGCTCCCTCGAGGCGTCTTCGGCGCTCGTGTAATCGCTCGCGTCCGGCATCCCGAGCGAGCCCTTGTCGAGCCAGGCGATGACCTCTTTGGCGTCGTGGATGTCGGGGGACGCGACGATCGAGAACGCCGCTTCGACCCAATGGCGATGCAAATCCACGAGGACTCGCTGCGCGTCCGCGGACGTCTTGATCGCCCCGATCGCGTCGAGCAGCGCGCGGATGGGCTCGAGTCCCCGCGCGTCGATGGTCGCTTGGTCGAGGCAGGCCGCGTAATACGCGCCCACGCGCTGCTCCGCGGGGCTGCCCTTTTCGCCCGCTTCAACAGCGTCATCGAGGATGGCGCGCGCGCGAGCTACGTTCACGGCGGTCATCTCCGAATACCAGCTCCACTTCGCCTGATCGGCTGGGAGCGGGTGCGCGGCACGCCAAGGGCCACACGCAAACGCATAGAAGTCGTCACAAGGCGAGACGCTCTGATCGACTGCGCCGAGGTCGAAATGCAGTCCGGGGCCGAGCTTGCGCGTGGCCTCGACCAGGGCGCTGGTCGAGGCGGACGCGGTTTGGTGCGCGACGCTCGGGCGCGGACTGGGCCCGCCGCAAGCAGCGAGCGCGCTCGCCCAAAGCGCCAATGTAAAGAACCGCCTCGAGCCGCGCGCGACGAACCGCATCGCGGCATCGTCGCCGGAACGCTCGCTCGACGGCAGCTATTCGCAGTTCGCGAGCGGCAGCTCTGCGCCAGCGCTCACCAGTTGGAAGTTCTCTGGGGCGGCGTGGTCGAAGTACTGCAGCTGCCGGCACTTGCCATTGGCGAACGCGGTCAGGCTCATGGAGAGTGTGTCCCGTAGGTGCTGCGCGAGCGTGTCCATTCCTGCCTTGAATTCACTCTCCATACCCGACTGACACTCGCTGCCGAGCGGCGCAGGCTCGGGCCAGCTCGGCGTATCGACATACCAGCTGCTCACGACGGCCGACACGTCACCAGGACCGTTCAGCGTGATAGACAGTGTCGCGGAGGCCTTGCGCTCGAAGCAAAACGTGTCGTCCAGCTTGAAGTGTTGCTCGATGCGGAACGTGCGCGAGCCGCCGGACTTGAGCTTCGGATAGCCGTCTCGAACGGCGCCGTCACCGAGCTCGGCGTCGAGCGCAGCCGCAAAGTGTGTCGGGAAGGCGCCCGTGAAGTCGATTGGAAGGCGACTCCCGAGCGGGTGCATCAAGGCCTTCACCGACTTCACCGTCGTGAGACCGAGTGGCGTCGGGAGCGCGAGCGACACTGTCTGGCCCGGCGTGCAAGCGAGCTCACCCGCTCCTGTCGAGGTGACCCAGCCGAGGTACGCTACCGTGTTGTTGGCGGCCGCATAGAGTTGCAGCGCAGTCTCGCGTGTCCCGCAGGTGAGCCGGAGCGACTTGGCGCCTGCGGTGCCGACCGCGCCTACTTGCGAGTAGGGAATCGTCACCATCTTCTCGAGGCCCATCACTGGCGTGAGCGTGACAGTCGTCTGCAGGCCCGTGAAGTTGGCGTTCTGGAAGAACGTCACCGTCGACGCTGTGTCCGGCGGCGGCTTGGTTGGATACGGCCCATCGATTGGAATGAGGTCCTGCGCATCGACATCCTCGTCGGGATCGACCTCGTCGATCGAGTCGGACTCGACGAAGCACCCGGCAATGGTCGTGAGCGACAGGAGAGTGGCGAGCGAGAGCGCTACCGATGATTTCATCATGACAAGCCTCCAAGACCTGCGCGCCAGGCGCGCCGTCGCTATCGACATTGGCAACGGACATGCCACCTTCATCATCGCCATTCGCGCGACAATTGCTGCCCCCGCATCCAGGAAGGTGTCATTCGCGCCTGTTGCGCGTCACGAGCGCCACTCGAACATCACATGACAAGGCTTGATCATCTTCAATCTTCGACGCTCCGCCATCGAGGGTAGGAAGCACCTATGCGCTATTCGCTCTGGCTCGCCATCTCGCTGTCCTCGCTCGTCGCGTGCGGTGACGACGGCCCCATCACGCCGTCGGCGGGTGGCGGGGGGAGCGGGGGCGACGCTCCATCGACGAACGGCGGTGCCGGGGGTTCTCCAGCTTCGGCGGGCAGCGGTCAGGGGGGAGCGGGGGGTAGCGGGCCGGCTCTTCCAATCGGCCTCCATGCCTTCGACGGCACCGACGTGGCGCTCCCCTATGACGATCTCGCGCCGTTCGGAGCAATGGTCGACGGCGCCCATATCGTCGGTCTCGGGGAGAGCGTGCACACGAGCGGCGGCTTCTATGCTGCAAAACACCGGCTCATTCGCTACCTCGTCGAGGAGAAGGGCTTCAGGGTCCTCGCGATGGAGACGCCGCGCACGCTCGCGGAGAGCCAGGCGGCGCCCTTCATCGACGCCTGTCAGGGCACCTCGACGGAGGCGCTCAAAGGCATCTTCGGCGTCTTCGCCGACGACAACACGCAGCACCTCTTCGAGTGGCTATGCGAATGGAACACGGCCCACCCGAACGACAAAGTGCGCTTCTTCGGGTTCGACGTCCAGCAGCCCGCCGACGACCGCGCGGCGCTCGGCGCGTTCCTCGAGAGCGCCGCTCCGGCGGACGCGGCGGCGCTCCTCCAACCGATCGACGACGCCTGCTGGCTTACTTACGAGATTGTCACGATACCGGCGGCGGAGCACGACGCTTGCCTCCAGGCCCTCGACGAGCTGGAGGCTTACATCGGGGACCACGAGGCCGAGCTCCTCGCCGCCCGCGGTGAGGAGACGCTCGCGTTCGACCGCCTCTCGCTCCTCGGCCTGAGGTCCTGGGAGGACGAGGCCTTCTATTACAACACCAACATCGGACAGTCCTATCAGGTGCGGGACACGGCGATGTCGACCGTCTTCGAGACGCAGCGAACCTGGCGCTTCCCCGAGGACACCATCGTATGGGCGCACGACTTTCATCTCCGTAAGCACAGCGACGCCGCAAAGGAGCAGCCCGTCATCCACGCGCTCGGGTCCTATCTGTTCGACACCCACGGGGACGACTACCGGCCATTCGGCCTCACCTCGCTGAAGACGGGCATCAATTGGCCCGGCTTCGAGTGCTCCGAGGACTACGGGCTACCGCGACCGAACTCCCTCGAGGAGAAGGTCGAGCAGCTGGGCGTGAAGAACACCCTCGTCGATCTCGTCGCGGCGACCTCGGGTGAAGCGCCGTTTCTGCCTCCCGGGCAGATCACTCCCTATTCGTTCAAGGAGCGCGCTGTCCTCGAAGAGCAGTTCCGTGGGGTCTTCGTGCTCGAGGCCTCGCCCCCGATGAACGCCGTGTTCTGGGATTGTCAGCCGTAGGGGTGCCGTCGCGCCCACGCGCCCGAAGCTGAACGACATCACTTGCCCAGGCCGAGCTGCTTCATCAGCTCTGCGCTGTCCCAGAACAGGTACTCCTCGTCCATGGGGCCGTCCTTCGTCCAATGCGAGAAGGTCGCCATCGTGACTTTGTAGGCCTTGCCCGTCGGGGGGATGCTCTTGCCGTCGCCGATCGGCATCGGCTGCGTGAACGTCCCCTCGATCACGCCCACGACGCCCGTCCAGTCCTTCTGACCGACCTTGATCGGGTGCGTCTCGATGCGGGTGTCGGGTGCCCAGACGAACATCCCCTTGAGATCTTCGATGTGCTTGTCGATGCCGTTCGTCGTGTGGCCGTCGGGCCAATGCACGATCACGTCTTTGCTGTGGCTCTTGTGGAGGTCGTCCCAGCGCTGATGCGTAAAGACGTTGAAGTCGAGGTCGTCGAAGAGCGCGAGGTTCTGGGCGACGTGTTGCTGCTCGTCCTGCCAGAGCTTCTCCGCCGTCGTGTCGGTGCTGCTCGGGGCCGAGGTCGATGCGCAGCCGAGGAGCGCGACGAGAGCGATGGGGGCGAGCGACGCGAGGGTGCGGAGACGGCTCATGGTGTTGGTCCTGGGGTGAGAGAGCTGCGCGGTGTTTCGCATGTCGATCAGCTTGGGTCCGGACCATGGTTGCCGGGAGACGTCCTATATCGAACCCCTCGTTCGCTTGCGGCGAACGGTGATCCACGCGACGCTCCTCGGCCATGGACCTCCGGCACGTCGAGGTGCTCGCCGCCGTCGTCGAGCACGGCAGCATCAGCGCCGCCGCGCGCGCGCTCGGTCTGCCGAAGTCGTCGATCAGCCGAGCGGTGTCGCTGCTCGAGGCCTCGGTCGGCTCTCGCCTGCTGCAGCGCTTGACCCGCGGGATCTCGCTGACCGAGACCGGTAGCGCGTTCTTCGAGAAGGCTGCGCGCGGCCTGGAGGCGCTCGCCGAGGCGCGCGAGGAGGTCGCCTCGAGGACCGCCGAGATGGCGGGCCGCGTACGCGTGACCGCTCCGCCCGATGTCGGCGCGTGGCTGCTCGCGCCGGTGATCGCGGCGTTCGCGGCGGAGCACCCCAAGGTGCAGGTCGAGTGCGAGCTTCAGAGCCGCGTGCTCGGCCTCGCCGAGGGCGGCTTCGACCTGGCGCTGCGCGCGCGGGGCGTAGCCGACGAGTCGCTCGTGGCGCGCAAGCTCCGGCCGATCCGCTTCGGCCTCTACGCCTCACGCGCCTACCTCGACGCGCACGGCGCACCTCGCCGCCCGAGCGATCTGGCGCGACATCGCTGCGTGCTATTTCGCGGGGCCTCGGGGCGCGCCAGCTGGGCGCTTCACGGGCCCAAGGGCGCGCAGACCGTCGCGGTCTCGGGGGTAATCAGCGGCGACGAGTTCGTGTATCTGCGGGAGGCAGTGGCCGCTGGGGCGGGCATCGGCCTCCTGCCGGAGTTTGTCGCGCATTGCGCTGGCCACAAGCCGATCGAGCGCGTCCTGCCTCGCTTCGACTCCCCGATCCAACCGCTCTTTCTCGTCTATCCCTCGGGGCGTTACCTGCCTCGGCGCGTCGCCGCCCTACGCGACACGCTGCTGCGCGAGCTCGGGTAGCTGCTCAGCTCCAGCGACTCGAACCAATCGTCGGAATACTCTCGGGGTGGGCATGACTGGACCTTCCTCCACCCCGCTCGCGCAGACGCCGCAGCCACGTTTGCTCGGGGGTCGCTTCGAGCTCGGTGAGGAGCTCGGTCGCGGAGGGATGGCGCGCGTCTTCCTCGGGCGCGACACGGCGCTCGATCGCGAGGTGGCCATCAAGCTGCTCACCGATCCTGCCGATCGCGATCGCTTCCTCTCCGAGGCCCGCAAGACCGCGAAGCTCAGCCACCCGAACGTCGTCACGGTGCTCGAGGTGGGTGAAGACGGCTCGGAAAGCTTCATCGTGATGGAGCGGCTGCGGGGCGAGACGCTCGAGGATCGCCTCGCCCGAGAGGGTCGCGTCCCGCTCGCCACCGCGCTCGGCCTGGCCGCGGACATCTCCGCCGGGCTCGCGGCGTCGCACGCGCTCGGGATCATCCACCGCGACGTGAAGCCCGCGAACATCTTTGTAACCGGCAGCCAGGCCCACCCGTTGGTCAAGCTCATTGACTTTGGGATCGCCAAACGAATCGACGCGAACACCGTCGAGACGGACCCTGGCGTCCTCGTCGGGACGCTCACGTACATGGCTCCGGAGCAAATCCGCGGTGAGGCGCTCGACGGTCGCGCGGACCTCTACGCGCTCGGGATCACGCTCTACCGCATGCTCTCGGGCGTCGTCCCGTTCGTGCGCGACACGGCCGCGTCGATGATCCACGCGCACCTGCTCGTCGAGCCGCCACCGCTGCCGCACGTCGCCGACGCGACGCCCGCGCAGGAGGCCCGCGTCGCGGCCTTGCTCGAGATGCTGCTCGCGAAGGAGAAGGCCGCGCGTCCGCGTGACGCCGACGACGCACGCCGACGCCTGCTCGAGGTGCTCGAGGAACCCCCCGCGTCGAGCGCCGCGCCCTCGGCGCCGAGCGCGCAGCCCACCGTCGCAGGAGAGCTCGAGCTCGCGCTCGCGCCTGCGCCGCTCGCTTCCGCGAGCGCGACCGAAGACGCAGCCGCGGCTCGACTCGAGGTCGACTTCGGTCCACCGCAGACCCCGGCGCAGCCGTCCCACGCGCCCATGTCGCCGGCGGTTACATCGCCCAGCTACGGAGCGCCCAGCTACGGAGCGCCCAGCTACGGAGCGCCCAGCTACGGAGCGCCTCTCGCGCCCTGGAATCCGCCGAGTCCGCCCGCACGAGAGCCGCCCGCAGAACGTGGCTTGATGGCCTCGCTCGCGACGATCCCCACCGGCATATCGAAGCGCGTCGCCGGCTACTCGTTGTTCGTTTTCCTCGTGCTCGGCGTCTTCTTCCGCACGAGCTGGTTTGTCTTGGGTGGCTTCGCGACGCTCGCCGCGCTCGGGCTCGTCGCGTACATCGCGGCGGCTCAGCGCAGGCCGTAGCGCTTGAGGAGCTCGATCAGGTAGGGCCGATCCATGCGCGCGCGGCGCGCGGCCTCCGAGACGTTGTTGGCGCACGCGCCGAGGAGCCGCGAGAGATAGGCGCGATCGAACTCGGAGATCGCGGTGGCCTTCGCGTCTCGATAGCGCTCGATCTCGTGCGGAGCGTCGGGGCGCGAGCTCGGCGCGGGGCCCGAAGAGTCGCTCGAGCTCCGCGGTGAAGAGACGAGCGCCGCGAGCTCCGCGGGGCCGAACGCGATGAGCTGCTCGACCGCGCGGCGCAGCTCGCGGACGTTGCCTGGCCAGCTCTGGACGCTGAAGGCCTCGAGGACCTCGGCGCCGATCGCGTCGTCGGTGCCTGCGACCTCCCGCGCGAAGTGTCGCGCGAGGAGCGGGATGTCGCTCGGTCGCTCGCGCAGCGGCGGGACGACGATGCGCGCGCCCGCGAGCCGAAAATACAGGTCGGCGCGGAACGCCCCGCGGTTCACCTCCTGCCGGAGATCGCGGTGCGTCGCCGACAGGACGCGCACCGAAACGACCTGCTCGCGCTCACCGCCCACGCGGCGAAACCTGCGGCGCTCGAGGACCCCGAGGAGCGCGGCCTGCGCCGGAAGCGGCAGCTCACCGACCTCGTCCAAGAAGATCGAGCCGCCGTCGGCGCGCTCGAACGCGCCCGCGCGCGCGCGCTCGGCTCCGGTGAACGCGCCGCGCTCGTGCCCGAAGAGCTCGGCCTCGAGCAGCGCCGCTGGGAGCGCGCCGCAGTCGACGACGACGAAAGGCCCACTCGATGCGGGACCGAGATCGTGGATCGCGCGCGTCACGAGCTCTTTGCCAGTGCCCGTCTCGCCCTGCACGAGCGCAGGCGATGGCAGCGCCGCGACCGCGCGAACGCGGCGCGCGACCTCGCGCATCACGTCGCTGTCGAACACCATCGAGGGCAGGCTCTCGCTCGGCGAGGGAGCGCCCTCACCGCTCGCGGCCGCGTCGAGCACGAGCACGCTGTCCCCGATTCGGAGCTGCGTCCCGCGCGGCACGACCGCGAAGTGGACGCGCACGGCCCCGAGGAAGGTGCCGTTCGTGCTGCCGAGATCCGCCACGCGGATCCCCTCGCGCGTCGGCGTCACCTCGAGGTGGTAGCGGCTGACCGTGGGGTCTTGCAGCCGGAGGCCGCTGTCGGCGGCGGTGCCGATCGTGAGCGAATCTCCAGCGGGGGGCTCGGCGAGAGCGCCAGCGTCGGGCCCGCGCGCGACCGCGACGCTCAAGCGCGCGACCGGCTCGAGCGGTCGCCTCGAGCTCGTACCCACTCGGGTAGCTTCAACCATCGGTCGCTACGATACCTCGCCGATCCCGAGCGCGGCGCTCACTCGAGCTCGTCTTCGCCCTCGGCCTTCTTCATCGGCGCGCCGTGCTTCTGCATCGCACGCGCGAGCGTCATGCCCGACGTGTCGAAGCCCTGAATGACCTCGTCGCCGACGACGAACGTCGGCACGAGCGAACGAACCCCGAGCGTCTCGAACTCCGGCATCGCGGTGATGTCACCGTCCAAGCTGCGCTCGACATAAGGGATCTTCTTCGCGTCGAGGTGGGCCTTCGCCACCTGACAGGCGCCGCACGATTGGGAGGTATAGACGACGACCTTATTCTCATATCGCTGCGTGATCGCGTAGGCCGCGCGCGCCTGCGTCGTCGAGTTGTAGTGTCGCCAAGCGAAGAAGAGCCCGACGAGCGACGCGAAGAACATCCCCAACATCACGACGAGGACGATCGCGCGACGCGAGGCCCTCTGCGCGGCCTCGGCGCGCGCGGTCTGACAGCGCTGGCACTCGGCGAACTCGTCGAGCGCGAGCCCGTGCACGTGGCAACGTCGCACGAACATCGTGCCGCCCGTCGGCGCGACGCTCTCGGGCGCCCGCGGAAAGCCGTAGACGCTGTGGCTCGGGGTCCCAGCCCGCGGATCGGTGCGATCGACCTCGAAGGGAAACGCGTTTGAGCCCAAGTCCGAAGCGTCGAGCGTCCTCATGACCCCCACCATCGCAAGGGCCGCACCAACACACGTGTCGCCGTCGCGTCGCGAAAATGGCTCAATTTCGCGTTCTCGAGCGCTCGCGCTGTTGGGAGCTCCCAACAGTGTTGGCGAGAGCCAACAGGCTTCGGCCTGTGTTAGGAGCCGCGCATGGGGTTCTTCGGTCGCGTCCTCAACGGCCTCGCTTACGCCGTTCGCGGTGGCCCCAAGGTCCACGAGAAGCTCGGCAGCCTACGGCGCCCTCGTGGGATCTGCGTCCGCTGCGTTTGCCTCACCGAAAACAAGCTCCGACACCCGAACGAATACGGGGTGGTCGTCGCCGCCCACGGCCGGCGGCAGCGGCTACCGCGCGGGCGTCACGCACCACAAGCTTGGCCCGCGCGTGTCGGAAGATTGGGTCGTATTGGATTTCACCTGACAACGTTGAAGCTCCAAACTCGCGTAGAGTCTCGTCATGCGGTTGCGCCCCCTCCTCGCCGCGCTGCTCTTCTCCACGCTGGTCCTCACGATCGGTGATCAGTTTCATGTCCAGTTCGGCGTCATTCGATATGTGCCTCCGGGCCCCGTCTTCGGGCAAGCGTGGTGGGTCGCGCCAGGCTTCGCCGCTGCGACGATCGCCCTCGTCGCCTTCGCCTGGCGGTTCACGCACCTGCCGGACAGCGCGACCGCCGCGTCGCTCGGGCGGGACATTGCTTGGTTCTTTGCGTCCTATGCGATCACCGGCGTCGCCGGGCGATACGGCCTCACGCTCGCTGTCTTGATGCTCGCGGCCAACGCCCTCTACGTCGCGCGCCGACCGCGCTGGGTCTGGGGCTTCTCGCTGCTCCTCGGGGTCCTCGGCACCCTGGGGGAGCTCGCGCTCCACGCGACCGGCGTCTGCGCCTACAACTACCGCGAGCTCTGGCTCGTACCCATTTGGCTGCCCTGCCTCTATTTCTCCGGCGCGCCCGCCGCGCTCAGCCTGGCTCGGTGGTGCAAGGAGCGCGTCGCGGGCTACAGACTATAACATCGTTATAGCAACATCCCCGAGAGGCGCCCGATGAGGTGCAGGCCACGCAAGCCAAAGAGGCGAGCGACCGTAAAGGTGAAGCCGTACGCCCCGGTCGATCCTCAATCGACCTCGAAGGTCGCGTTCTCCTCGATCACAAGCGCGACCGAGTCGGTGCCGCTCCCCAAGAACGGCTCCTCCCAAAGTGTGGAGCCGTCTGGCAGAAAGGCCTTCACCACGCCTGCCCCGCCGACGAACACGAACCCAGACCTCACGAGCAGAGTGTCCGCCGACGGAGCCTCGCCCTGCCAGAGGACCTCCCCCGTGGCGAGAGCCAGGCACGACACGACGTCGAGCTTCAACACGTAGACGCGGTCACCCTCGACGAAGACCTTCGCGGACGAGCTTGTACGCGCTTCTGTCCAAGTCCACAGCCTACGCCCCGTCTTCACCTCGAGGGCGAACACGCTCTTACCCAAAGCAACAATGAGAGGCTGCGCTGGCGTCGAATCTCGATAGGGCATGACCGCGTATAACGCCGGGCCCCGCGGCCCACAACGCAGCGGCCGCCCAGTTCATGAGGGACTCAGTTTAGGAGGGAGTCAGCTCAGGAGGAACTCAGCTCACGAGGGATTGGCCGAGCTCGCTCGCGACCTCGACGGCCTCACGCAAACAGGTCGCCTCCGTGAGCGCCGACGGAACGCCGCCCACGAGCACTTGCTCCGCGTTGAGCGCGATGCCCAAGCGGAACCACGCCGGATGCTGATTGATGCGGGCGACGAGGCCCGGCGAGATCACAAACCTGTTTTGCAGAGCCCCGATTTCACCACGCCGCAAAACGAGCCCGTTCGCCAGGTGGCCCTGTGAGAACGTCAGCGGCCCCACCCCGAGGTGGCTCCACACCCCACTACGGCGCGGCAAGTCGATCGTCAGTTTGCCGTATTGAGCGCGGCCGAGCGTCACGTCGAAACGAAATGGAAACGCCGCACTCCGCGCGACCCCAGTGAAGCCACTGAACCTGACGCGCCAGGAACCCTCGACAGGCGTGAGCCCCGCGGCCCGGAGAGCCGCGAGCGTCTTCTGCATCGTCCGGTGCGCCCACCAATACGTCAGCGCGACAGTCACGGAGATGACCGACAGAAAGAGCCCCGACCCCTCGATGAAGCGCATCACTCGACGATAGAGTCTACCAGCGTCGCGCGAAGTTCCCCCCTCCCCGAAGTTTGCAATCGTCAGAAGCTGCCGGAGAGCATGAAGCCCGCGCCGCTCGTCGAGAGCTCCAAGCGAGGATGAGGCGCGCGACCATGGTTTTTGGGATTGGTGAGACCCACGATCAAGAGCGGGATACCGACCGCCGAAGCGATCGCGCCGAACGTCATGAAGGCAGCGCCATAACCGCGCCCAATGCCATCGAACCAACCGTCGTCCACAGGATCACTCGCGTAGGTCGCAGCGCCCGCCACAATCCAACCCGCGCCGACCGCGGAGACGATGCCACCCGCAATGGTCATTCCCCGCCAAATATGATGCTCGCGCTCTGGCTGCTCGACAGGGTCGACCATGGCGATGCGAGCACGCCTCTGGCGGTGTTTCTTTTGAACGATAGGCTTGGCCGGCGCAACGACGACCTCCTCGTCAGCCTCGTCGGCTTCATCGTCGACGGCGTCTTCATCATCAGCACAGTCTTCCGCGGCCTCACAATCCTCGAGATCCGGACTGGTCACGACCTCGACTGTCTTGTTGCGATCGACCGTTATGACCACTTTTGATTTGGCGGGGGTGTTGTCCTGTCGCTCCGCCTCCGCGGGTTCGGCCGACGCTACAGTCGCGACAGAGGAGACGAAGAGCACGGCAATCAACCCCGAAAGCGTTCGCATATCCGCCGTTTAGCAGCGTGTGTGCCAACAGATTTTCGCGCGAGGATGCGTCCTTCGCGCCATTGCGCTCTGACTTTCGTGTCACGCCGCCAGAGGCCGCCCAATCGCGCTCAGCGCCGCCGCGGCAACACCGCAAACGACAGAGAGCGCGCGAGCTCGACGAGGGCGACCGCAGCAGGCTGCGGGCTCGGGGGGAGCACCACGCCGAGGGTGAGGTGCAGATCGAGCCCGCGCAGAGGGCGAAAGACGACGCCACGACGGCCGAGCGTCTGCATGGACTCCGAGACGACAGACAGGCCCAGGCCGGCGGCGACGAGGCCGAGGAGCGCGATCTTCGTGTCGGTCTCTTGGACGAGCTCGAGCGAGACCCCGGCGCGCTCGAGCGCACGCACCGAGGCGCCTGCCCACCCTGGCTCGATGTCCGGCCTGACACCCACGTAAGGCGCGCCGTGCAGAGCGCGAACGGACACGGAGGCGCGGCGCGCGAGCGGGTGGCCTGCAGGCAGGGCCACGAAGAGAGCCTCGCGCGCGAGGACGTGGAGGCGCAGATCGGGAGCGTCCACGGGGGCGCACACGAGACCGAGATCGATCCGTCTCTCGCGCAGCGCGGGCGGCTGGGTCGCGCTCGGCATCTCGAAGAGCTCGAGGCGAACGTCGCGATGGCTCGCACGAAACCGCGGGACGAGCGCGGGCAGGACGGCGTGCGTCGCGGCGGCGGCGTAGCCGATGCGCAGGCTGCCCGACTCGCCGCGCGCGATGCGCTGCACCTCGAGCGCGGCCTTGTCGGCCTCCGCGAGCAGTCGGCGCGCGCGCTCGCAGAGCTCGCGGCCTGCCGCGGTGAGCTCAACCTTGCGCTTCGTGCGCTCGAAGAGGACAGCGCCGAGCTCGTCCTCGAGCTTCTTGATTTGGGCGCTCAGCGGCGGCTGCGAGATCGACAACCGGCGCGCCGCGCGCCCGAAATGCAGCTCTTCGGCGACGACGAGGAAGGATCGAAGAAGGCGCAGCTCCACGATCGATTCATACGCGATTCGTATCAATCGCGCTCGAAGCGATATTGGACAGGATGAGTGAGCGAGACGATGTTCGGCGCATGAACGACCCCAAACGGCTGGTCATCCAGCGCTACTTCGAAGAGCTCTTCAACGCCGGACGCCTCGACGTCGTCGACGAGCTCTTGCACCCCGACTACGTGAACCACTCACCGGGCTCGCCGGACCTGCCACGCGGCCGCGACGGCGTGCGCATCGTCGTCGCGGCGCTCCGGCGCGCGTTCCCCGATCTCCGCTACACCATCGACGACCTCGTCGTCGGCGAGGACGCGGTCGCGGTGCGCGCCACGATGACCGGCACCCACGAGGGCGAGCTCTTCGGCCTGCCGCCGACGGGGCGCTCCGTCCGCGTGACGCAGTTCACGATCGAGCGCTTCGAGGGGGCCTCGATCGTCGCGCACCATCGGCTGACCGACGATCTCACGATGATGCGCCAGCTCGGCGTGCTCCCTAGCTGACGCTCGGGACCTCGACCACGCGCACGTCGATCTCCAGCGTTCCGCCAAGGATATCCGCGTACCGCTTGCAGAGCTCGATCGCCTCTTCCATCCCCGTGAGCTCCATCACGGAGAAGCCGCCGACGAGCTCTTTGGTCTCGGCGAACGGGCCGTCGAGCACCTCGAGCGCGCGGTCCTTGAAGCGGAGGCGCTTGGCTCGAGAGCTCGGCGCGAGCTCGATCGTGCGGACGAGCACGCCCGCCTTGGTCATCTCGGTCTTCAGGCGCGTGAGGTCGGACTTCTGCTTCGGTGAGCGACCTGCGCCCTCGGTCGCGGCGTCGGATTTGTCGATGAGCAACATCTGCAGCGGCGGATTCTCCGGCGCCGGCATGAGGCCGATGTCCCACGGTTCGTTGATCTTGCCGAGCTCGAGCTCGCCGTCGCCGAGGATCTTGCCGTAGCGCTCGGCCCAGCCGATCGCCTCGTCACGCGTCTTCACCTTGAGGAGCAGCGTCGAGGCCGGGAGCTCGTGCTCACCCGCGTACGGGCCGTGTTTCACCGTGCATTTGCCACCGCGGAACGTGAGTCGCGTGCGCGTCGCGCTGCCGCTGAGCCCGGCGCCGTCGAGGAAGCGCCCGGTCTCTGCGAGCTCTCCGATGAACGCGCCCATCTTCTGCACGAGCTCCATCGGAGGAGGGAGGCCTGCTTCGGTGTTCGGATCGTTCTTGTGCATGACCATGAAGCGCATCGTCGACTCCTAGCGATTCTTCGAGAGAAAGAGGGAACGCAGCGAAGGGCTGCGCAGGCCGTAGGCCGCCCAGAGGAGCGCGCCCATCAAGACCGGAAACCAGAACGCGGTGCCCGTGAGCACGTGCGCTGCCGTCGCGCCGCCGAGGTAAGCGGTGAGCAGCAGCGCGCCGACGAACTGCGTCCGCGGCACAGCGTGGAGCGTGGTCGCGGCGCCGAGCACTGCGCCGAGCGGCCGCACGCTCTCGACGGGGAAGCCGAACTTCTTCGTACCCTCGACGTAGGGTGCGAGCGGGATGAGCTTGCCCACCGAGTCCACGAGCAAGAAGACCACGATGAGCCCTGTAAGCACCCGACCCGTCCACACCATCGCGCGCGAGTCCCGCGGACTTTGGGTCGGCGCATCGAGCTCGCCCGAAGAGACGGAAACGCTCTGCATCAGAACCTCCGAGTGTCGTTGTTCGTGCCGGCGACGAACGACGCTCGGGGCGATCGACATGGCCGACGCAAAAATCTCAACCACCTGAAATCGAAGGCAATTTTCTAGGTCGCGAGCCCCCAGCGAGCGAGCCGTCCGAGCGTGCGGTGGACGAGGGCCTCGACCATCGGCTCGAGCAGCGCGGGGTCGGTGATGGGTCGGCCCTCGACGCTGATGACGGGATCACCCTGCGCCGCGCGGCGCGCGAGCTCGGGCACCAGCTCTCGCGCGGTGCGCGTCCCATCGAGGCGCGCGGCGATCTGTCGCTCGATCGGCTCGAGCGGCATCGGGATGTGGAGCGGCGTCGTGAAGTGCCGGCCGCCCTCGAGTTCGAAGCGAGCGAGCTTGCCGAGGCGCGGGCGCTCACTCGGCGTCACGCGGAGCTCGGGGTGCGCGACGCGGAGCTCACCCTGCTCGTTTTGGTAGAGGAGGAGGAGGCCACGCACGAGCTTGTCGATCTGCTCGGGGCGCACCTCGGTGTTCGGCTTGCGCGCGCGGAGGAGCTCGGTCGCCTCGGTGACGAGCCCGTCGAACGCGATCGAGTCCGGGTACCGATCGGCGAGGAGCGAGATGCACGCTTTCAGCAGCGGATCCTTCGCCGTGACGACGCTCCCCGACGGGCTCGAGAAGGAGATCTCCACGCCGTCCTCGAGGTCGAGCTCGAGGTCCGCGCTCGTTAGCCGCGCCGCCACCGACAGCGAGCGCAGGAGCTCGTGAGCGCTCTCGGGCGCGGTGACTCGCGCGTCGTCGCGACAGAGCACCGTCGCGCGGAACGGGCGATTGTGGATGAGGTCCGACAAGCGATGCCCCTCGACGCCGGCGGCTTCTTTGCCGAGCCGCTCGCGAGCCTCGCGGGGCAAGCTGTTCTCCACGCTGCGGATGAGCGCGTCCCCCACGTGCGCGAAGCCAGCGCGCGCCGCGAGCGCGACGAAGTCGCTGAAGTAGAAGGCGACGTTCTCTTCGCTGAGGTACTCGTGGAGCACGTACGAGAGCTCGCTGTCGATCACGCTGCCGAGCTCCTTCTTCAGGATGGCGCGGTACGGATGCTCCACATCGAGCAGGTCGCGGAGCTCCGTCGCGGCCTTCCTCGCTGCGGCGACGCGCTCGCGACCGTCTGCGATATCGCCCGCGGCCTGCATCGCGAGGTCGCGCACGACGCCGCGCATCTTCCACCCGGGCAGGACGTTGTAGCTCACATAGAGCAGGCCGTTCTGAGCGAGTCGCGCGCGCGCCGAGCGCAGGATGCCGGCGCGCGCGTCCTCGGGAACCCAGGAAAAGACCCCGTGCGAGACGATGTAGTCGAACTCGCCGTCACACGACGCGGGCAGCGCTCTCACGTCGCCGACCTCGAGCGTGAGGTTCTCGAGCCCGAGCTCCGCGATCGCGCGCCGCCCCATCTCGATCTGGACGCGCGACGCATCGACGCCGACGAAGCTGCACGCTGGGTTGAAGAAGGCGAGCGAGAGGAGGTTCGTGCCGTCGCCGCACCCGAGCTCGAGCATTCGATACGCCGAGCTGCGCGGCTCGGGGCCGCCGTGAACGCGCGAGACCACGGCGAGGTAGTGCGGCGCGGTCACGGTGTGCACCGTGCATCGATACGGGACGCGATCGTAAGACGTGGCTTCTTCGTTCATGAGGCTCGACCTCACCCACTTTGAGCACGGGACCGTCCTGGCGTCGCCTAGGCTGCGAACGTTGACAGCGCTGTCAGTCAACGCGCGCGCCTGCGGCGCCGCAGCGTCCTCCGCGCGAGGGCGGCGAGATCGCCCAACCGACGAAACCGTTTGTTGGTCCGTGCTGAGGGCACTTGAGATGCCATCCCAGCGGCCTCGTTCACGTCGCCTCGATCTTGGCGAAAGCGAACGTGGAGAACCGCGCTTCGCTCGCGGCGAACTTCTGGACACTCCAACCCCGAAAGCCACCCTCCAATCGCGGGGGCCTCAGGCCCAACAAAGGTGGACGCTAGGTTCTCCATAGTTCCGGATCTGCCTGTCGTTGGCTAGAAGACCCAATATGCGGTAGCGACCCGGGGGTCGGTCGGATGCCCCAATCGAGGTCCCATAGCGACGGGGGCTCGGACGCTGGGGACAGTGCAGCTGCACTGGTGTGAGCGCCGGCGGCACGCTACCGAGCGTCGGCGCTCTGGCCACCGACCCGACAGTGAGCTTTGCCTGCCCATGAATACTCAACGCTGACATAGGAGTCAGCGAAAGGTGGCCCATTCTGACAAGGATAGGTGATCGGGGGCGCGGTGCGCTCTCGCTCTTGATAACTGCATTGTCCGTCGCGAGCTGCGGGGACTCGGGAGAAACTTGAGGCGGCGGGAGCACGTCCTCCACGAGTTCCTCGGGCGGCGCATCGACCAACGGCGCAGTGGTGCGGGGCCGGCCGCGTCGGCGGCGATGGCGGAGCGGGCAACACCGTAAACCTCTGCGTACTCGACCGCACTGTCCCCACCGCCGCACCGGTGTTGCCCCTATCGCCATTGCAATGCGCCCGCCTGCGTCGGGGTCGCGTCCGGCGCCTTGGTCGACGGCCCTCAAGAACCGCCCGCGATAGTCAGTCAGGCAGCAACCGCGCACATTAACCTTAGACTGCGCTGGCCAATAGGCCGTCGGTCGCTCTGCTCGGTCTTGCGTTCGCTGGGGACGGCCGATACGTTTGGAGCAGGAAGCCACGATGTGTCTCGCGACCCTCCCCGCGCTAACACCATGGCATTACGGTGGGCGAGGTCTTCCCAAACAGTCAAACGTGGCAGCGGGCGGTCTGGTTTTGCGAATGCGCCTGGTGCTCATCTCACTAATGGGGCTTGCTCTTGCCGCTTGTGGGGCCAGAAGCGACCTTGACTCCGAGCATGGGGACGCCAGCGTGGGCACCTCGGCCGAGCCTATGGGCGGTGGCGGCAATGCATCGACCGGCTCTTCGGGAGGCAGCGCCAATGGTACAGCGACTGGCAGCAGCACAAGCATGTCCAGCTCCTCCTCCGGCGGTGGCAATTTCGCGACGAGTTGCCGAGAGCTCTACGACACCGGAGTCGCCACGAGCGATGGTGAATACTCGATTCTGATTGGCGGAATTCCGACAGATGTGCTGTGTCTCATGAGCGTCGACGGGGGCGGATGGACGCTTGTGGGCAATTTCCCCTGGCCTGGAAACACGGCTGGCATCAATGGATGGACAAGTGGAGAGCGCGTGGGCAGCGGCTTTACTGACATTGCGAAGCCTTTTAAGCTCTCCGACACAGAGATCAATTCGCTCCGTACGTTTGGCTTCAGGGCTCGTGGGACGGCCACCGAATGCGTCACCGGACCTTGCAGCGTGGACACTCTGCTCTTTTGGCAGGCGACTTGTGAGTACTCGAGCAACTCGAACTCGCAGGCGTGTTCCACCGCTTTCGAGACGTCTTCGTTCACGAACCCAGTGAGCGCCGCCCCCTGCAGTTGGCACTATGGCCTTGTTGCTTCGGATTGTATCAACTATGGCGCAATCGGTACGAGTCACGACGGCAACCACGTCTTTGCGGGGCACCTGGACGACAACGTGCATGCATTCGACGGGCGGCCCAGCGAGAATCCCCACGTGCAGTTTTGGGTTCGATAGATGACCTCAGGTTGTCGCCTTCGCTGGAGCTGACGCCAAAGGCAGCAAGCCGACGTGCCCCTGACCTCCCATTCCGCCGGGGCTTTGCAGCGGTCCCACGCTGTCTCGCTCATTTTCTTCGACCGACGACCCTGATGAAATGACCGCCGTGGACACGCGCATGACGCTTGCCGCAGCGACCGTGGGTCCTGGCCTCGCTGGCGAGCTGCGCGAACAGTGAGCACCCCGACAGCCCCGCGCCGACCGCACCGGTCTCGATCTTGTCGCCGGCTGCGGCTCCGGAGAAGGGCGGCTGCGGCCCGGTCACGTCGTGCCGCGCCAACGAGGACTGCATCTACCCCGATCCCGGCTGCGGTCACCCGCAGGGCCGCTGCGAGCGCGATCCCTGCAGGGAGCCGAAGGAGCCAGACCTCTGCAACAAGCTCAGCGCGGCGACGGCCATCCCGATCTTCTACTGCGCCTGTGACGGTGCGCCGTTCCGGAGCTGGCGCGGCGGCACCCGACCATGGGCGAGTAGAGGTGACCACGACGGCCGCGAGATCGACTGTTCGGGAGCGGCATCGAGCGACGCGAGGGGGGAAGGGATGCCGTCCGCGGCATCCCGCCGAGCTGGAGCTCGATCGATGGCATCGAGCACGCCGGGGGCCGCTGGCGTGCCCTGACTTGTTCCACCCCGAAGACGTCGGCCAGATCGACAATACAACGCGTTCTTGGATCGCCTCTCCCGGGGTAAGTACGTCAGGGACCGGAGCGCGTTGTCGACCCCGTCGCTCATGCACTCAGCTCCGCACGAAGGGGACACTCGAATGCACGCCGCGAGGGCGCTCCGACTCAGGCTCACAGCTTACCCATCATCAACGCAAGGAACAGCTCGTCTTACGCGGTCGGCACGGGGCAACGGATTACATGATTGTAAACGCCCTGTCGAACAAGCGCGCCGCTGGCGGTTCGTCGTTCTAGCCCGGGCCTCGAGAGAGCGGTGCCAGTAAGCGCGCGCCCACCACGCGCACTGTCGAGTACGCAGGACAGCGTCGCACTCGGATGGCAGCTCACTCGCCGCGCTCGGGCGCCCGCCGCTTACGACGGAGTAAGACGTCCCGCGGCCGTCCCTCGGTCACGCGCGCGGGCTCGAATGCTGTGTCGAGCCCCGGCGCGGTCGCGATGTACATCTCGATGCCGCGTTTGAACGTCGAGCGCGACCACGGCTCTGCGAGCGGTTGGTCCTTGTAGAGAAGCACACGAGCGTGTCGACGCCGCGCTCCTCGAGCAAGCTGTCGGGGATCTTCTTCTCGATATGTCGGCCCGGCAGGCGCGCGATGTCGGGATCGGTCACGTCCGCGACGTCGACGATGGTCGCGTCGGGCGCGGCGCTTCCGCGACCTCGGCGCCAGCGAGTGTGAGCACCGGCAACGCCGCGACGAAGAGCCGGGAGAGCGGTATCTAGTCAGCGCCTGCGAGCGTGATCGCGAGCGCGTGCGTCGCGAGGGCCGCGATCATCCACTTCGCGTAGCAAGCGATTCGCCGAATCGCGGGTTCGGCGGTGGGGACGCTCGCAAGCGACTTTCCTCCGTGCACATGAGACTGCGCTAACCAACAAGCCGTCAGTCGCTCTGCTCGGTCTTGCGTTCGCTGGGGACGACCGATGCGTTTGGTGTGCTCGCTCCCCACCCTCACCCTCACGGCTCTCAACCTCTCAAGCTTGCATCAGCACACCGCAGCCCACCTCTCGTGCTGCGCCCGCTGTGCGCCCAAAGGCCACACGCCATTTGCGCGAAGAATTTGAGCGCGCGGTCAAATTGGGCACCGTCGGCGGTCACATAATTAACCGCGCGGTTAACTCTTTGACCTCGCGCGGTCGTTATTTGAGCGCGCGGTCATTCTGGAGCTGGTCGAGAGCCGATTTCCGCATCGGGTGATGCTCCAAAGCACCGTTCGCGGTCGAAATTTTGAGCGCGCGGTCATTCTGGAGCCGGTCGAGAGCCGATTTCCGCATCACGCGATGCTCCAGGGCACCGTTTGCGGTCGTTTTTTGAGGGCGCCCTCACAAAAACGTCGATCAACGCGACCTTGACGCGGCGCACGCTCAAAAAACCGACCGCCAACGGGGTCAGGACGAGCGCCTGCTCACAAAAACGCCGTTCAAACCTCGCCGTGAGACCGCCCGCTCAAGAAGTCGACCGCCAACTGGGGTCAGGACGGGCGCCTGCTCACGAAGACGTCGGTCAACGCGACCTCGAAGCATCTCGCGCTCAAAAGATCGACCGCCGACGGTGCTTTTTTTGAGGGCGCGGTCATCCAAAGGCGCTTGAACCGGCCTCGAACGGAGCGTGTGGTGCTCGAGAGCCGAGCCGCCGCGACCAAGTGGCACGCCTCAGCAGAGTGGCGGCTAAATCAGGCCTAGAGTCCGCGATCTTCGCGAATCTTCGTCGGCACGAACCTTGGAATGGGGCGCCCATGAAGATGAAGACCATAGGGAGTTGGGGGGGCCTCGCCTTTGGATTAAGCGCCGCTTGCCTCTTGGCTGGCTGCGGCGAGCCGCTCGAGACATCCGAGGGTGGAGGGGGTGGAGGCGCTGCGAGCGCGGGCAAGGGGGGGCCTGCAGCTGGGTTCGTCAACGCCGGACAGACAGTCGCCAATAGCAAGCACAAGATGGATCTGACAGTTGGTCAGTCGACCCCCAACCAGATGGTCATGAAATCCTCGAAATACACCATCGTCGGTGGCGTCATCGGCGCCGCAGGGAGTCGACAATGAACCGCACTCGGAGCTTCCTTCGCCGCGCTGTGACGCTGGTCCCAGCTGCCTTGTGTGTTCTCGCATTGAACGCTGCACACGCAGGCGTGCCCGCCAGCGTCACGCACCAAGGCCGCCTCTATACGGTTGACGGAGAGCCCGTCACGGGCACCCTCCAGGTCACCTTCGCCATCTACGATGCTCCGAGTGGCGGCTCGTTGCTATGGCAAGAAACGCAGGACGTTGCCTTTGACGAGGGTATCTATTCGGTCGAGCTCGGGGGTAGTGAGCCGCTCGCGGGCGTCCTCAATGGCGAGGACCTCCATCTGGAGATCACGATTGGTGACGACGAGCCCATGTCACCGCGCGCCCCGCTTCGGAGCGTGCCTTATGCTCTTATCGCGCAAGACGCTGTGGGCGACATTCATCCTGCCTCGGTGTTCGTCAACGGCGCAGAGGTGATTGACGCCTCCGGCAAGTGGGTTGGCGACCCCACTGGGCTCGTAGGACCCGAGGGTCCAGAGGGTCCAGAAGGCCCCGCAGGCCCCATGGGTGCCACGGGTGCCACGGGTCCGCAGGGCTTGACTGGACCGCAAGGCTCGACTGGACCGCAGGGCTCGACTGGCCCCTCGGGCCCGATTGGACCGACGGGCCCCACAGGTCCAATTGGACCCACCGGTCCGACTGGCCCCGCTGGGCCCCCCGTCGCCAGCTCCTTCACCGACGCGGACAACGGGGCCTACTTCGTCGACCCGAACGCGACGTCGGTGTTGAACGCCGTCTCGGCGTCGAGTGTCACGGCCTCGGGCACCGTCACGGCGAACCTACTGGACATACCGTTCACCCAGGCCAACAACGTCTGCTCCCAACCCGTCAACGCGCTCCAAGCCTATTCGTGCACCCCCTGTCCGGCGGGTTACGTCATCCTCAACGCTGGCGCCCACTGCTCCGTTGGGGCTCTCTACATCAACGCGCCCACGGGGTTGTCGACCTGGTATGCGGGCTGCACGAGCGCTGGCAACCTGCAGTTCTGGGCGAACTGCGCGAAGCTCCAATAGGCGCGACCCTCGCGCGGGCGCGCTGCGCTTACAACTAAGTAAGCGCACCCGCGACGCCGATCCATTTACAACGCCGTCACCAGCCGCTCTACCAGCGTCGGGTCACAGGTCCATCTCGATGCCGAAGGCCGTCGTTTCTTCGACGAGGCGCGGTGGGATTCGCTGGAACCGCCGGAGGATGGTCAGCGCACACGCCTGCGCCTCGGGATCGGGGTGCGTCGTTCGGATCAGGCGCGCGCGAAAGACGTGACCGTCGGGATCGGCAGCGAACTCGATCGCGAGCACGCCGTGGGCGCGTGGGTTCTTCGCGCGCGCGGCGTCGAAGCACGCGACGAGCTCGGGGCGCGCGCCGTCGAGGAACTCGCTCATCGCTTGCGTAGCGGTCGGTCCGGCTGGCGGTGGTCCGCAGCCAGCGTCGAGCGCCGCCTTGACCTTCGTCCCGCCCACGCCGCAGGCGCACAGGCCGTCGTGCCCGACCGCCGCGAGGCCGTGGCCACAGCACCCGATGAACGCATCGGTCGCGTCGCACCAAGCGTCGGCGAGCTTGCCGCAAGCGTGTGCCTTCTCCACCTGGTCCGGGCACAGGTAGCGCGGCGCGCTCGTCGGGCTCGACGCCGCGCTCGCGGATGGCGGCGCGGTGAGCGGCGCGCTCGTCGTCGGGGTTCTGCCGGGCACGCTCGCCGACGGGGCTCCGGACTGGGCGCTCGCCGCAGTGCCGGCTGGGCCAGACGAGAGCGCGTACGCCGTGAGGCCCGCGGCCGCGACGCCGACAGCCGCGACGCCCACCACCCACGATGGGCGCCGGCCGGCGCGCGCCGGCGCCGACCGCGCCTGCATCGGTGCGCCATGCGCTTCGCGCCCCCCCGATTCACCGGGGGGCTCAATGCGCTCCGATTCGCCGCCTTCCGTCGCGCGTTGCGCGAGGAGAAACTCCTCCGTTGGCGCGTGCGCGTCGATCGGGGGCGGCGGGCGCGCGGGGCCCTTGCCCTGCGCTGCGAGCGCCGCTTGGAACGCCTCGGACATCTCGTTCGCCGACGCAAACCGCGCTTCACGTTCGACGCGGAGCGCGCGAGCGCACCACGCGTCGAACGCGGTCTCGCCGTCCTCGAGCCGCTCGCTCGGCCGCACGAAGTCCCCGCGCGAGACAGCCACCGCGAGCGCGCCGACCGTCTCCGCGACGAACGGCAGCCGACCCGTCAGCATTTCGTACGTCATCACGCCGAGCGCCCACAGATCGGCGCGCCGATCGACGCCACGCACGGTCGTGAGCTGCTCGGGGCTCATGTAGCTCGGCGTGCCGACCGCGGCGCCCGTGCCGGTGAGATCGTCGCCGAGCGCCTCGGTGTCCTTCGCGATGCCGAAGTCGAGCACCTTGACGAAGACGCCGTAGCTCGCGTCCTTCACCAAGAACACGTTGGCGGGCTTGATGTCGCGGTGCACGACGTCGAGCTCGTGTGCGGCGCTGAGCGCCCGCGCGACCTGCCGCACGATCTCACCGATCTCGGCTCGGTCGAGCCGCCCGCGCCCGAGCCGCTCCGCGAGCGACTCGCCGCGCAGGAGCTCCATCACGATGTATGGCAACCCCTCATCGGTCAGGGCGTGCGCGTAGATCTGAACGACGTGAGGGCTCGCGATGCGCGCTGCGAGCGTGGCCTCGCGCTTGAACCGCGCGATCGCTGTCTCGTCCGGCGCCGCGGTCCCGATGACCTTGACCGCGACCGCACGCCCGAGCGACGAGTCCTCGGCGCGCCACACGCTGCCCATGCCGCCGGCGCCCAGCGGGGCCACTAGCCGGATCGAACCGAGCATCGCCTCCGCGCGCAGCGCCATCGCGAACAACCTATCAGGCCTCGCCCGGGGGCACGACGGCCGCTCCACGGACGAGCTACAATCCTCGGACCCACGGGCGATGTCCTCCAATCCCAACGACCTGTCGGAGCGTAGCCAAGTGAACAAACACGACGCTGGCCCCGAGTCCGAGCCCCCCGTACGGGCGCGGTCGGCGAATCGCACGTTGGCGATCGGCGTGGGCCTATTGGCCATTGCTGGTGTCGCCGCGACGCTCTTGGCGATGGACACACGGAGTTCGGTTCCTCCTCAGTCGAGCGACTCGACGGACGACTCGGCCGGCGAAGGGGCCTCGAGCGCCACCACCGCTCACCCCGGCTTACCATCCAATTCCGTCGCGTTTCTCGCCTCGTTCCATTCGGGCATTACGCCGGCGCTCGTCCTCTCGAGGCGAGCGCTCACAATCGCTGACAACACAGTCAGCATCCCGAGTGAGGATGGGCTCTTCCCCGACGAGGTCGAGCAGCCGCTCCGTGGACTCGTCGGCTCGCTCGGCGCGGTGGATCGGGTGGATATTCACCTCCAAGGAGACGCGCTGTTCGCCTCCCTGTTCGATCTCGCGTCGCGCCTCCGCCGCCACCTCGCGAACAAAGATGTAACCATCAAGATCGTCCTCGACGGCCGTCCAGCGCGCGAGCTGACGCTCATGCGGATGAAGCCCGTCGCCCAACCGCGAACTCACGTCATCGTGACCGATCGGGGCGTCCTGCTCGACGTCGATGGTGTTCGTCTCGGCGCCAGCTGCGCCTCGGGCTCGCAGGGCCCGGACGCGACGCCATTCATCGCCAGCCGCGGACCGTCTGGTCTCGACCTCGCGGCGCTCGCCGCGTGCGTCCGCGCTCAGAACGCCGGAGTGCTCGCCAGCGACGCCAAAGTGTCCATCGGTGGAGCGGGCCCTGTGCTCGCGGCTGAGGTCGTCGCGGTCGCGGACGCGCTCCGTGGCGACACGGGCGCCTTGTTGTTCGAGGACGCCTGGCTCGACGCGTTCGACTGTCGCAGCGACGGTCAATGTGCTTCGCGCTCGTTCGAGGGTGGGATGCCCGAGCTCGGCGCCGTCGCAAGGCCGGGTTCTGTCGTGGCAGGGTTGGCCGCTGGCTTTCGCCGCTGTTACCAAAAGGGCCTCGCGGACGACCCCGACTCGAAGGGCAAACTCAAGGTCACCGTGAAGCTCGGCCCGGACGGTGACGTGCTGTCCGCCGAGGCGACATCCGTGACAGGATTGTCGGAAACGGTCGTGCGATGCATCGTCGCGCACACGGTCTCTGCCAAATTCGCAGCGCCCGATGGTGGGGGCAAAACGATCGTCGTGCCCATCGACTTCACGCCGCGATGATGGTCACGCCCCGCGAATTGCCACGCGTGCGGGGCTAGAAGATGCCGGCGAACAAGTCGTCGAGCAGCGGGTTGGAGAACCGCTTCTTGAGGTCTTGTAGGGTGACGCCCCCCGCCGCCGCGGCCTTGGCGAGCGCAGCCCCAAACTCGGGGATACGGTCCTTGTAAGCGACCGTCTTGAGGTGGTCTCGCATCGGGATCCCGCGAAACTTCAAGCCGCGCCACTGCTTCGCCCAGTGCGGCCTCACGTTGAGCTTGTGCCCGGCCGCGTCGGTGAAGCCGTCCCACGCGTCGGTGATGACCTGCATGAACTTCAGCCAGTCGCCCGCGTCGACGTTCATGTTCGTAAGGACCTCGATCGAGCAAGTCCCGAGGTGGTTACCGTATTGGGGGGCCATGATGACCGAGGAGCCGCCCATGACCCGCATCTCGAGCGCGACTCGCATCGGCGCGCTCTTGTCGTGATTGTTGTACTCGCTATATACAGCATTGATCGCTGCCCACCAGGCCCGTTGACATAGCGTCCAATCCGGCTTGGTCGGGTCGTCGGCGCGCCCGGGGATCGGGATCTCGAGCTCCATGTCCTGTACGCGCATGTTCTGGATCCCCCTGCGAAAGTGCAGCGCGTCGATGAGCGGCGTGACGATGGTCTGTCCGGCGGGGAGCGCGGACATGGCGGTCGAGCCCATCAGGCTCGCCTGCGCGTGGCCTGGCAGCAGTTTGAAGAAGCTGTCGTTCATCAGCTGCGCTAGGAACGACTCGATCTCCTGGAACGTGGTCTTCGTGGAGCCCGGATAGTCCTTGGCGTCGGCCTTCTTGCCGTCGTTCTTCCAGGTGTTGATCCAGCAATTGTCCTGAAAGGGAAACCAGAACCACTCCGCGTAGTAGTCCTGTTCACAGCGCGCGACGAAGTCCTTCCACGCCGCGTCGAGCTCGGCCTGCGTGTGCTTGCTCGGGTCGATTTGTTTGGGGAGCGTCGCGCCCTTCGGGGGCGGGATCGTCAGGCACAATGGCTTCTTCGCGGGTGTCATGCGCGCGTAGGTCATCGGGTCGAGCTTGAGCGTCAGCGAGACCAGTACGCCGAGCAGACCAAAGCACCCCGCTACCGCCTTCAGGATTTGGGGGTCGTCGACGACCTGAAGCTCGCCCTTCGCGTTCACGACCTCCACTCCGGCCACCAAGTCGCTCAGCGTCTCGTTCCGCCACCCAGCGCCGTGACAAATGGGTCCATTGGAACCGCCGAACGTGATCTCGACCATGATGACATTGAGCGGAACCGTCCACTCTTGGTTCTTCACCGCCCACTCGCGGAACATCTCGTTCGTCGTTCCAGCCCCGATCTTGAAGAGCGCCTTCTCGCGGCCATTCTCGGAGATCTTTTTGACGAAGGTGATCCCTTGGAGCTGGTTCTTGGGATCGAGCTTCGGCTCGACGGCCGGGAGCTTCTCGACGACGTCGATGGGGAGCAGCGACACCAGGACGTCGCCGGTTGCGGAGAAGATGGAGCTCCAGGAGTGCCGATAGCCGGCTACGCGTACGCGCTTGTCGTTGGCGATGGCCCACTTGACGATGTTCTCTACGCCGACCTTCGTCGTCGGCACGAAGGTTATCGCCGGCGTGTTTTTGACCGTGCGACCCCAGTTCTGGAACTCGCGATTCATGAGGTGGAGCACGCCAGCGCCGCTCTCTTCGAGGACCTTCGAATGAGGTTTGAAGAGCGACAGCAGCGCGCTCGTCCCCTCGGCGACGGCCTCCTCGATGATGGTTACGGGTGTGTGGGCCGCGAGCGCCCTCTCCTCGGGTTCGACCTCGGACGACAGGTGCGCGGCAATCTCGGGGTCGCGTTGAGCCCACGCGCTGAGCATCGCGCCGAATGGCGGGTCCCCCGGCCTCGGGTCGTTGTGCACGCGAACGATGTCTGCCAGTCGCGTGGACCAAGTCGCCGCCAAACCGTTTCGCTCCACCTCGTCGCCAATGGAGCTGCGCCACGCCTCCCGGTCCGCCACGCCCTCAGAATCCCCGCCCGGATCTCGATTCGTCATGAGAACCTCCATTCGAGTTGTGTGGAGGCCGGTTTGCCCCCCAGCGCAGCGCACTCCCCAATTGCGCGCCCGCCCAACGCCGAACAAAGGACGATAGGTAATTTCATTCAGTCGGTCGAGGCGCCCCGTGCTGACTGACATATTCGTCACTCAGCGATAAGCGACCGCGCCTCTTCCAGCGCGGAGCTCGGCCCTTCTACATGTCTCGGGTCATTCGGCCGGTCGCTCGGCCGCTCGTTGCTTACGGCGCAGTAAGACATAGCGCAGCCGTCCCTCGGTCACGCGCTCGGGTTCAGACCTATCGGCGAGACCCGGCGCGGTCGCGATGTACATCTCGATGCCGCGCCCGAACGTCGAGCGCGACCACGGCTCGGCGAGGGGCTGGTCTTTGTAGAGGAGGAGCACGAGCGTGTCGACACCGCGCTCCTCGAGGAGATCGTCGGGGATCTTCTTCTCGATGTGGCGCCCCGGCAGGCGCGCGATCTCGGGATCGGTCACGCCCGCGAGGTCGACGATGGTCGCGTCGGGCGCGGCCGCGCCGACCCATCCGATATCGATGCTCGCGATCACGCGCGCCTCGGAGAGGGGGCCGCGAAGCTCCGCGATGAGGGCTTCGCGATCCCTTCCGACGCGCGCGGCCTTCTCTCCAGTCGTCCACCACGCCCAGAGCTCGCCGGCGAGCGCGAGCGCGGCGCGTGCTGCAGCCGCGCTCGGGTGCGAGGCCTCGGCGACCTCGGCGCCCGCGAGCGCGAGCACCGGCAGCGCCGCGACGAAGAGCCGCGAGAGCGGCATCCAGTCGCCACCCGCGAGCGAGATCGCGAGCGCGTGCGTCGCGAGCGCCGCGAGCAGCCATTTCGCGTAGCGAGCCATCCGCCTCGCCGCGAGCGGCGCTGCGAGCAGCACGAACCCCGTGAGGAGTAGGCACGCCCCCGCGTACACGAACCCGAGCGACGGCTCCGCGGGCTTCGCGAGCGCCGAGAGCGGCGCGGGTCGACCGAACACGAGCGCGCGCAAGGTCGCGACCGCGACGAACGGCGCGCTCACAGCGAGGAGCCGCAGGCCGTGAGCGAGCTCGAGCAGGCGTGGGCGCGGCGCGAAGACCTCGCCCGCGTCCAGGTCTGCGCGAACTTCACGCGGGTTCGCGTCACGCGGCCCCGTCGCCGCCGGCACGCCGAGGACGACCGCGAGCGGCAGCGTCTCCGGCCGCAAGCCCGCCGCGAGGCCGACCAGCGTGAGCGCGATCCGCTCGCGTTTTCCCTCGAGGCGCAGCGACGCCGCGATCGCGAAGAGCGCCGCGACGAGCCCTGTCTCCATGCCGGACACGGCCCACGCAGCCGCGGGCGCGCTCACCCAAAACACGACGGGGCCCGACCAACGCAGCCAACTCGAGCCGCGCGCCGCGACCGCGCGTGTGATGAAGATCGAGCCGACGACGTGCGCGAGGAGCCCGAGGATCTTCGCCGCGACGAGCGCGTCGAGGGCGCTCGTCCGCGCGAACGGCGCGAGCAAATACGCGAACCCGAGCGGCGTCACGCCATCGGTGCTCGGTCCACCTTTGTTGAAGACGTAGCCCGCGCCGGTCGCGAGGTTGTGCGCGTAGCGGCAGGTGATGAGCGCGTCGTCGACGGTGAAGCCGCGCAGGAGAAACGCGCCCGCGAGCGGTGCCAGCGCGCCGAGCAACCTCGAGCGACGCCCGGGCTGGAGCTCGACCGACAAGACGGCGCCTACGCGCCGCTTCGATCGGCTCCACAACGCTCTCGCGCGCCCCTCGCCGGCGCTAGCCCGACCCCAATCCAATGTCCACTCCGCGGCGAATGGATCCGAAAAGTTAGATAAGCCCGAGGCCCTACCTAACATCGACCTCGATCGGATGACTGGAATCTCTCTCGCAGAAGCCAAGCAGAGCCAGAGAGCCTGGAGCGAGCGGCAGCGCTTGCTCCTCGATTGGATCGACGGCGCGAGCGCCGAGCGACCGAGCGGCGCGCCGCGCTATCCCAGCGCGAGCGTGCTTTGCGAGCTCGCTCAAGCGCTCGCGGAGCTCAGTCGATCCGATCGACGCAGGACGACCGTGCGCGTCCGGATCGGAGAAGAGCCATGCGAGCTCGGCCTCGAGCGCGCCGGTGGCTTGCTCCTCGTGAGCCTCTTCTCCGGCGGTGCGCTCCCGGTGGTGCACGTCTTCGAGCGCCGCGTCGTCGCCGACGAGCTCTCGCAGCGTGTCGCCGCCGAGCTCGCGCTCCGAAAGGAAGGCGCGGGACCTCGCGAGTGCGAGCGCATCGAGGCCGCCGAGCTAATGCTCGAGGGCGCGACGTTCCCCGGCTCGCTGATGGACGACGTCATCAGCCCTGAGCCGACGTCGATCGACGCGCCCGACGACGAGCCGTTCGCGCTCTCGGGCGAGATCGCGCTCCGTCCCGCGGGGTCGCAATCGGGCTCGGGCGCGGGCGCGCCCCAGAGTGGCAGCGTGCTGCGCGCGGATCTCTTCAGCTTGCTCGGTCGCGGCAAGCTGCGCGTGACCGCCGCCCCGCACACGCGCGAGCTCGGAGACCTCCATGTCTTCCTCGTCGCGGAGCAGCTCGCGCGCTTCGCCCTCGACGCGCTCGAGGCGCACGGCGCGATGCGACCGCTCTGGCGCAAGGTCCAGATCGGCGGCGCGACCGTGGGCGTGCGCTTGCTCGGGCGCGGCAACCTCGAGCGACGCCCGGGGGGAAGGGCCGCCGTCCCCGGCGGACCGCCGGGCTGGAGCTCGACCGATAACATCGAGCGACGCCCGGGGGGAAGGGCCGCCGTCCCCGGCGGACCGCCGGGCTGGAGCTCGAGCGATAACATCGACGGCGAGCGCATCGCGCTCACGCTCGGTCGCGCGGGCCCGGGTCGTCACGACACGTGGACGTTCCCGTCGATCGAGGTCGGCGTCTTCGCCCGCGCCGTCGTCGACTTCGGCCGCGGCCTCTGCCGCGCCCTCGTCCGGAGCGATCGGGCGCAGACCCACAACCTGCGGCTCGTCGACTTCCGCTCGACCCTGCGCGAGATCGCCGAGACGTGCCGCGACGCGCGCGAGAACGACGCGGTCATCAACGCCTCGCCCGAGAGCTACCGCGCCTACGCGAAGCTCCGCGAGAGCGTCGCGCCCTCGGCCCCGCCGACCGGTCGGATCCGCTTCTCGCCGAAGTGGACCGCCGCGATCCCCGCGATCGATCTGCGCTCGACGTTCCTCGCGGGCGACGCCTTCGTCGTCGGCAACGCGCGAGAGCTCTGCAGCATCGATCGGACCTCGGGCACGATCTCGTGGACGCGCCCCGTTAACAAAGGTGTAAGCGTCCTCACCCCGTGTGGGATCGCGCGCTTCGATCTCGACGGCGAGCTCACGGTCATCGACATGTCGAGTGGTGAGACGCGCACGAGGCTGAAGCTCGTGCCCCGCGTCGGTGGCCCCGTCACGGGCGCCGTCGTCAGCGGCCCGGGCCTGCCTCGCATGCTCGTGCTCAGCGAGGGTCGCAAGAACCTCGTCGGCGTCGACCTCGACACGGGGGAAATCCTTTGGCGCTACGCCGCAAGGCGCGCCGGAGCCTTCCGCCTGAAGCGCGCTGGTCGCATCGTCATCGTCGCGAGCGGCGAGCAGACCCTCACCGCGATCGACGTCGTCGCTGGCTCCGTCGTCTGGCGCTTCCCCGATCGGCTGCGCTTCTCGCAGCTCCCGACGGTCGCGGGCGACTCGCTCTACGCGATCGCCGGCGACGGCGCGCTCGGTGTCCCGGGCGGCGTGCGCCTCTGCCACCTCGATCCTTGGTCGGGCGCGGCGCGATGGAGCGCTCCGCTGCCCGACGGCGCGCGACCGATCGGACCACCCCTCGTCGCGCACGACACCGTCGTCATCCCGTCGCTCGGTCGTCGCGGCATGCAGGTCGCGGCCTTCGACGCGCACACGGGCGAGCGTCGCTATCACCGCGAGGTCTCGGCGGGCGCGGCCGCGGCCCTCGTCGTCGACGACGTCGTCGTCCTCAACTCCGACGCGGGCGAGCTCGTCGCCATCGGCGCGCGCGACGGGGCTTTGCGCTACCGCCACGTCTTCTCCGAGGGCCCCGAGGGCGACCGCCCGCGCCGCCTCGATCCCGTCCTTCGCTCCGGCGCGCTCTTCGTCCCCCAGAGCATCGTCCACGTCGTGCGCCCCTCCGATGGTCAGCTCATCGGCTCGATCACGACGGATCTCATCCCCGATTTGCTCCGCGTGGACGAGCGTTGCGACGTCTACGTCGCCGAGGAGAGCGGCTACGTCGCCGCCTTCTCGGCCGCGGCTCGGCTCTCCGTCGTGAAGTAGCGCCACACCCGCACCTTGCGACCCATGTAGCGCTGCACTAATGATCCGGCCCGCGCATGGGTCGCAGCCCGAGTGACACCGATTCTCGTGAGCCGCTGCTCGGCATCCCGCCGAGCAGCCCACGCCGCGTGTACGTCGACATCGAGCTCGACACCGAGGGCGGCTCCGTCGAGCGTCTTCCGCGCGCGTACCTCAGCCAGCACAACGTCATCGGCCGCACGCCGGGGCTCTCGCTGACGCTCGAGCACGACACGGTCAGCCGCCGTCACGCCGAGATCTTCTGCGACCCGTTCTTTCGCTGGTGGATCCGCGATCTCGGCAGTACGAACGGCACGACCGTCAACGGCGACCGCATCACCGAGCGCGTGCTCCGCCCGTCGGATCGCATCGGCATCGGCGACTTCCGACTTCGCTTCAACGTCGGCACCCTCCCCGAGGCTCGGAACTCCCGCATCTCGGCCCCCGCCCTCGAGGACACGCTCGACGGCACGGGCTCGCCGAGCTGGGTGCGCACCCTGCGCGACGTCGAGCCCCCGCAAATCAGCGCGACGCAGCTCTCGACGCTCATGGGCTTCAGCCGTCGCATGCTCTCGCTCGAGAACGCGCAGGAGCGCCTCGACGCCATCTGCGAGCTCGTCGTCTCGCCCGATTTCCACGGCTCCGTCGCGCTCGTCGTCCGCATGCGCCCCGGTGAGCCTTCGCGCGTCGTCGCCGGCCCCAAGCGCCCGCCTCACCTCCCCGACGAGCCTCCGTACGTCTCGCGCTCGGTCCTCAAGCAGGCCCTCGAAACGCAGGAGGCCGTGCTCGGCACCAACCTCCCGCAGGTGAACCCGGGCCTCGAGCTCACGCTCTCCGCCGAGGTCGTCCCGCTCGCGACCATCGCGGTCCCCATCCACCGTGAGGACGGCTTCACCGACATCCTCTACACGAACCTCCCGCCTCACTACGGCCGCTCGGATTGGCTCGCGCTCTTCGCCCTCGTCGGTGAGGCCTATCAGCAGGCCGACACCGCGTGGACCGCGCGTCGGCACGCGCAGCAGCACGCCGCCATCGAGCGCGAGCTCGAGACCGCGCGCCTCATCCAGCACGCCCTCGTCCCGAAATCACCGCACTACCCCGGCCTCGAGATCGCGATCGGCTTCGAGCCCTGTCGCTGGGTCGGCGGCGACTACGTCGACACCGTGCAGCTCACCGACGGTCGCATCCTCTGCACGATCGCGGACGTCTGCGGCAAGGGTCTGCAGGCCGCCCTCGTGACCTTCTCGATCCACACGATGATCCGCGCAGTCGCCGATCACGACCGCTCCGTCGTGCAAATCGTCGAGCGCTTGAACAAGCACCTCTGCGAGTACCTCCCCGACGACTCCTTCGTCACGATGTTCTCGTGCGCGATCGATCCGCGCACCGGCGCGATGGAGTACGTCAACGCCGGTCACCCGCCGCCCTACGTCTTCGACGAGCTCGGCGTCTCTCGCCCGCTCGGCTCCGCCGAGAACCCCGCGCTCGGCGTCGGCGTCTGCGACTTCATCCCGAACGCCGACCGCATCTCCCCCGGTGAAGTCCTGCTCCTCTACACCGACGGCCTCACCGAGCTCCGCAACCATCAGCGCGACATGCTCGGCGAGACCCTCCTCTGCGAGTCCTTCTCTCGCATCTACCGCGAGCGCCGCCTCCAACCCGTCGACGCTTCTGCCAACGCATTGTCCGAGGCCCTGAACACCTACCGCGGTGAAGAGCTCCCCGAAGACGACCGCGCCTACCTCCTCGCGCGTCGCTCGCTCGTGCGCTGACCGAGCCTCGTCCCCTTCCGCAAGGGCGCGCCGATTCCGCCAAACCAGGGGCCGCGCACAAAGCACGATCGTTCGGTGAAAGACTTGGGTTTGGAGAGATGGACCCTCCTGCTCGAGCACGGCAGGCCGCCCCACACCCACCGCCCGCGCGCCCTCCCTCAGCCGTCCGTTCGCCGAGCTTCAGAGTTGTGCTAGGACGCGCGCCATGCACCTTGGAATCATCGGCACCGGTTACGTGGGCCTCGTCGCTGGCGCAGGCTTCTCCGACTTCGGCAACGACGTCGTCTGCGCGGACGTCGACCAGAGCAAGATCGACCGCCTCAACAACGGCCAGGTCCCGATCTACGAGCCCGGCCTCGACGCCCTGATCGAGCGCAACGCGAAGGCTGGGCGCATCCGCTTCACGACCGACGTCACCGAGACCATCCGCCACGCCGACGTCGTCTTCGTCGCCGTCGGCACCCCGCCGGCCGCCGATGGCTCCGCCGATCTCTCGGCCGTCTACAAGGTCGCCGAGATCTTCGGCAAGACGATCGACCACTACAAGGTCATCGTCAACAAGAGCACCGTCCCCGTCGGCACCGCCGACAAGGTCCGCGAGATCGCCTCGAGCTTCACCAAGGTCCCGTTCGCCGTCTGCTCGAACCCCGAGTTCCTGAAAGAGGGCGCGGCCATCAACGACTTCATGAAGCCCGATCGCGTCATCATCGGCACCGAAGACGACCGCGCCCGCGAGATCATGCGCCAGCTCTACGCGCCCTTCGTCCGCACCGCCGACCGCATCCAAATGATGGATCCGCGCTCCGCCGAGCTCACGAAGTACGCCGCCAACGCGATGCTCGCGACCCGCATCTCCTTCATGAACGACCTCGCCGTCCTCGCCGAGAAGGTCGGCGCCGACATCGAGCTCGTGAGGAAGGGCGTCGGCGCCGATACGCGCATCGGCCCCAAGTTCCTCTTCTCCGGCCCCGGCTACGGCGGCTCCTGCTTCCCGAAGGATCTGTCGGCCCTCGTGTTCCTCGCCGACAAGGTCAACCACGGCCTCGAGGTCGTGCGCGCCGCCGAGAACGTCAACAAGCGCCAGAAGAAGGTCCTCGGCACCAAGATCGCCGCTCACTTCAACGGCGACCTCAAAGGCAAGGTCGTCGCCGTCTGGGGCCTCGCGTTCAAGCCCGAGACCGACGACATCCGTGAGTCTCCGGCGCTCGTCCTCGTCCAGGATTTGCTCGACGCAGGCGCCACGGTGAAGGCCCACGATCCGCAGGCGATGGACAACGTCCGCGAGATCTTCGGCGACAAGATCACGCTCACCTCGGGCCCCTACGAGGCCGCCGACGGCGCCGACGCGCTCGCTCTCGTCACCGAGTGGCACGCGTTCCGCGCCCCCGATTTCAGCCGCCTCCGCAAGATCATGCGCACGCCCGCCCTCTTCGACGGTCGCAACATGTGGCCGCGTGAAGAGGTCGCGCGCCTCGGCTTCAGCTACCAGGGCATCGGCCGTCGCCCCGCCTCACCCGCGCCCGCTTCCAACGGCTGAGCTCCTCGGCTGAGCTTCTCGGCAGAGAGCGCGCTCTCGGGGGGGAGCGTCACATCTCCGCGGCCTTCGCGCGAACGAACCGCGCGAGGGCCTCGATTGGCACGTGCGCTGGGCAGCCGCGCTCCTTCTCCGCGAAGACCGCGTCCGGAACCTCTGCGATCGAGCGCGCCGCAGCGTCGTAGTCCGGCATGCTCCGCGACGACGCGAGCACGAAGCCCATCACGCCAGGGTAGCGACCGCGCGAGGCGCTCATGCGCTCGCCCTCACCGACGTCGCAGCGCCCGCACGCGAAGCACCCCGAGAACGCCGGCATCGCCTCGCGCTCCGTGGGGTTCACCGCGGGCAACCGATCCGGCCCGTAGTTTTGCTTGAACAGCGTTAGCCCCGTCAGCACGCCGAACGCCCGCAAGACGAGCACGCGCACGAGCGCCGCCGCGAGCACGAGCGCCGCGAGCGCCCGCCCCGAGGCCACGCGGTTCTTGAGCTGATGCCCGCCTGCCGATGAAGCCATCTCCGTGGGGACCTTAGCAGCTGGCACCGACCTAGGGAGGAAGCCGACATGCTGCGCGTAACACAGGCTGATCTCGAGCGTCTCGCGTTACGGTCTTGTTACGGTGTTACGCCCCTGTGACGCTCGTTCCACCTCAGTTTTCGCGGGATCTTGAGACCTGTCACGTGGCACGTCCGCTGCACCAGTGCCTCACATGCTCACGGACACCACCGCAACGATCGCCTGCAACTCGAGCTCTGACATCGCCTCGGACGCCCTCTCGCCGAACGACGAGCGCGCTCTCCTCGACGGTCTGCTCGCCGGCAGCGACCGCGCCTGGCGTCAGTTCCACATCCGCTACGACCGCCTCATCTACCGCTGCATCACCAAGGTCACGGGTCGTTTCTCCGCGGTCGTCAGCCAGGACGACGTCCGCGAGATCTACGCGACCCTCGTCGTGCAGCTCCTCTCGAACGACATGCACAAGCTCCGCACGTTCGACCCCGCGCGCGGCAACCGCTTCAGCTCCTGGCTCGGCCTGCTCGCGATCAACGCCTCCTACGACTACCTCCGCTCGCTCCGCCGCGAGCCGAACCGCGCCCCCCTCGCCGAGGCCGAGGATCTCCGCAGCGAGTGCCCCACCCCCGACGATCTCTGCGAGCAGCGCGAGCGCGCCGAGCGCGTCGTCGTCGCCCTCCGCACCTTCTCCGCGAAGGATCAGCAGTTCGTGGAGCTCTACTTCGGTGAGGGCCTCGAGCCCGAGCAGATCGCCGAGCGCATGAACATCAGCATCAAGACCGTCTACTCGAAGAAGCACAAGATTCAGTCCCGCCTCGAGTCGCTCCTCTCGGCCGCGGCCTGAGTGTGATAATCCGTCGTTCATGACGGTCGCACGCGCCGCCGCTCTCCTCGCCCTCGTCGCCGCTCCCTTCGCGCTCGTCCTCTCGGGCTGCGATCAGACCTCGGACGGCTCCACGGGCGACCCGCCCACCACCCCCGACCCCGATGTCCTCGGCAACGGCGATCGCCTGCGAGAAGTCATCGGTCCAGCCACCTGGTTCGAGCCTGGCAACATCGAGAGCGCCGGCTGCAAGGCCCCCTCCGATCACCAGGCGAACGTCACCGGCCAGACCATCGTCGCGATCGATCGCTTCGACGAGACCGGTGAGGGCGCGCTCGGCAACATGTACATCCAGGACTACACCGAGCCCGGCGACAGCCCGCCGCCTTACTCGGGTGTAACCGTCTTCGCCCCCTCGTTCACCCCGCCCGATCTCCGCCTCTTCGAGGGCGACGTCGTCGACACCTTCGGCAACGTCCAGGAGTTCCTCGGCCCGAGCTCCGGGCTCTTCGGCGAGTGCAAGAGCCTGCCCGAGATCAGCGGCACGATGACCTTCCGCTTCGACGGCCACGTCCCCGAGCCCCTCACCGTCGTGCAGCTGAACGGCGGCGCCGACCGGTGGAAGCCGATTCTAGGATACGAGCAAGCTCGCCAATATCTTGGCATGCTCGTCCGCATCGAGGGCGTCATCATCGCGGGCAACCCCTCCGAGAGCAAAGGCCGCCTCAACGCGACGATCGACATGGGCGGCGGCATCTCGGCCGACGACGTCATCAAGATCTCGAACGAGCTCTACGACATCAAGAACGAGGGCCCGACGCTCCAGGGCGCTCAGTTCCAGTCGGTCACCGGCATCCTCACCTTCTTCTACGGCTTCCACATCGCGCCTCGCTCTCCCGACGACTTCGAGATGTGAGATTTTTGGTGGGAGAGAAGAACCCTCCCCGCAGAGCGCGCATCCTCCTCGCGGCAGCGCTCGCGGTCTCGTGTGGCGGCGCCCCGACGGGTCGTCTCGAGGACGGCGATCCTCGCAAGCACCTCGTCGCCCCCGCAGACAACGTCGAGCTCGTTCGACTGGATGGGCACCCGCCGCTCGCGGCCGTCGTGCGCGAGGGCGATCCAGCGAGCGTCGTCGCGGTCGCTCTCCACGCGCACGGCGATCCACTCGCGCTCGTCGCCCTCGGTGAGGTCGTGCGCCAGCGCGCCGCCGCCGACGGAGTGGAGCTCCGCATCCGCGTCGACGAGGCTGGCCTCGTCGCCGACGCCCGCGTCGGCGACGACCCCGCCCCCACGATCACCACGCTCGCTCGCGCGCTCGCGACGCTGCATCAGCTCGACGAGGCAACGCGCGCGGCGATCGACGCTCGCCCTGCTCGTGCCGCTCGACCCGAGCCCCGCGCTCGCCGAGGCTCGCGCGTGCCTCGGCCAGCCTGCTCGACCCCAACGACAAGCTCGAGCCAGGCGACGCTGCGCGCGTCGAGGCCGCGCGCCTCGCCGCCGTCTCCACGTCGAGCGTCGTTCGCGATCGTCGGCTCCGCGGCCCTCCTCGCGATCGCGCCGAGAGCGCTCTCCGACACCGCTGCCTGGCCTGCGTCACCGACGCCGCTCAATCGCCCGACCCTCACGAACAGCGGGAGCGCGGGCGCATCGCTCGTGTCGATCGACCCGAACCTCGACTCCGGCCGCGCCCGCATCACCGCTGCAGTCGGTGCAACCTTCGGCTGCAGTACAAGCTGCGCAACGGCCTCGGCAGGCGCCTGCTGCCGGCGTGGCCGCATCGTGCTGCTCTTGTCGAGCGCGTCATCGCGACGGCCGACCCTGACGGTGGCTGCGTCGCCGTCACCCTCGAGGGCCTGCTCGCCACGACGTCGACCGCGCGTCTTCACCGATCTCGCGGCGACCGCCGAGCGCGAGCTCGGCGTCGCGATCGCGAGCGGCCCGCCGACGAGAGCATCGCAGCCCACGTCGCGCGCGCCGAGAGCGCGCGACACGGCCGATCTCGCGTGGTGTGGACGCTCGCCGCGCCGACTGGCTCCGCGCCCGCGCCGCGGGCCTCGCGGCCCCGCGGCGCTCGCGCTCGAGGTCGCCCCGACGCCGGCCGCGGGCGAGCGCGATCCCATCGCGAGCGCGCTCGCCGCTGGGCACACCCGCGCGGCCGCGCTCCCCGAGACGCGCGTGCGCCTCGAGCGCGGCCAGGGCGAGACTTGGGTCCTCGTCGCGAACCTGTGCGCGCCGCTCGACGAGCCCCTGCACAGCGGGGCGCGGCCGCGCAGGCCGTCGTCGCCGCCGAGCCACGCGCTCGTGAGCGCGCCGGCGCGAGCACCACCGCCGAGGCTCACCTCGCCCGCGGCTTCGGTTCGTCGCGCACGGCCCGCCCTCCTCGACGAGGACGACGGCGCGCTGCTGAAGCGGCCGGGGACGCCGGTGTCGCTGCAGTTCCTTCGGCGGGGGCGCCCCCAGCGAGGCCCTCGCCGCCGCTCGCGAGGCGCGCGTTTCGCGCGGTCGTCGGGCGGTGGGGTCGCGGCGCTCCTGGCCTCGGGGATCTCGCGACCGCGCTCGGCGACGCGCCGAGCGCTCGAGCCCTTCGGTCCTCCGCAGCGAACGGCGCGCTTCGACGCGGACACGCTGGGTGAAGGCCTCACCGCGCCTGCCGAGTCGTCCGGCATCATCGGCGCCTGCTCATCCGATGGCCGAAGGCGACCGTGCGGCGCGCGCGGTCGCCTGCTGGATCGACCTCTTGAGCCGTGCTCGACGCCTGCTGCAGCGCGTGGTCTGCTCGGCGATGCGGCTCGAGCCCGCGAGGAGCGGCGCGGTCCTGCGGTTTCGCGCGCCGTCTTCCCCGCAGGCAGCCCGCGCTCGGCGACGCGCTCGCAGCCCTCGTCGGCGCTCAGCCTGGTGTGAGCGCTCGCGCCCTCTCGACCGCGACCTCGACGAGCCTGCTCGTCGAGGTCGCCGCCCCCGACTCCGAGCTCGACGCAGCGTGGGCCCGCGCCGACGCCGCGCTCCGCGGGCTCTCTCCCTCGCGCGCCGCGCTCGACGCCGCAGCGAGCCGCGTCGTCGAATCGCTCTTCGATCCGCGGGCGCGGCTCACGCGCCTCCTCCTCGGCGAATCGCTCGATTCGGTGCCCTCGGCGACCGTGCAAACCGCCGCCGAGGCCCTCGATCCAGCGAGCGCAGTGGTCGTCGTCTCCCGGCCCTGAGAGGCAGGAGTTTTCACGGGCCAACCTTTTTCGCGGAGCGAAAAAGACATGGCCCGGTGTGGGGCCCCCACCCTGTTCGGTCTTCACGGGTCGGTTAGGGAGTTACGCTCCTCGCCATACCCCGGCCGCGGCGCTGCCCCTATGCTCCGCCGGCCATGGATGCGACCGGCCTGCATCGACTGAGCTTCGCGTTCACCATCACGTTCCACTACCTGTTTCCGCAGCTCACGATGGGGCTCGCTTTCGTCATCGTGGTGCTCAAGTACCTCGCGACCTACCGCGGGGACGAGCTCGCCCGAGACTGCGCCCGCTTCCTCTCCAAGCTCTTCGGCTTGAACTTCGTCATGGGGGTCGTGACCGGCATCCCGATGGAGTTTCAGTTCGGCGCGAGCTGGTCACGCTTCAGCGAGGCAGCGGGCGGCGTCATCGGCCAGACCCTCGCGATGGAGGGGCTCTTCGCCTTCTTTCTCGAGTCGTCGTTCCTCTATTTGCTCCTCTTCGGTGAAAAGAAGGTAAGCCCGAAGCTCCATTTCTTATCGGCCATTCTGGTCTTGATTGGCAGTTGGCTCTCGGGGTTCTTCATCATCGTCACCAACGCCTGGATGCAGCACCCCGTCGGCCACGAGGTCGCCGCCGACGGCACCATTCGCCTCGTCAGCCTGAGCACCTATCTGACGAACCCGTGGGCAATGGTGCAGTTCAGTCATGTGATCACGGGTAGCTTGGTTACAGCCTCGGTGGTCACTGCGTCGCTCGGGGCCTTCTATACGTTGTCCAAGCGAGCGCTCCCCCAGGCGAAGCGGCTGCTGCAGGTCGGCGTCGGGGTCGGCGCCGTCGCGACGGTCGCGATGGCGATGCCCACGGGCGACTTCTCCTCTCGCATGGTGATCAAGCACCAACCCGTCACGTTCGCCGCGATGGAGGGTCACTTCCACACCGAGGACAGCGCGGGGATGGCCCTCGTCGGGCAGCCCGACGTCGAGCACCTCACGCTCGACAACCCCATCATCGTCCCGTCGGCTCTCAGCTTCATGACCTATCAGCGCTTCAACGCGCGCATCGACGGCCTGAGCTCCTTCGACAAGGACAGTTGGCCCGACAATGTCCCGCTCCTCTATTACAGCTATCACGTGATGGTCGGGCTCGGGACCATCATGATCGCGCTCATGTCCGGCGCGCTCCTCTTGCTGCGCAAGGGGCGCCTCTATCGAACCAAGCCAGTCCTCTGGGCGCTCATGCTGGCGTTCCCTCTACCCTATATCGCCAATACCGCGGGCTGGATGACGGCCGAGCTCGGGCGCCAGCCCTGGCTCATCTACGGCCTCATGCGCACAGAGCACGGCTCGAGCCACGTGGTCTCGAGCGGCAACGTGCTCTTCGCTCTCCTCGGTTACATGGGCCTCTACGCGATGCTCGCGCTCCTCTTCTTCTTCTTGTTCGTACGGATCTGTGCGCGCGGCCCGGGCGCCTATGCTTCCTCGACAGAGGAGTCCGCGTCGTGAACCTCGAGACGCTCTGGTTCTGGCTCGCCGCCTGCTCCTTCGCGGCCTACGTGGTCCTCGACGGCTTCGATTTGGGCGTCGGGCTGCTCTCGCGGGTGCTCGCGCGCACCCGCAGCGAGCGCGCGCTCGTGATGCGCTCGATCGGCCCCGTCTGGGATGGCAACGAGGTCTGGCTTCTCGCCGCGGGCGGCACCCTCTACTTCGCGTTCCCCAAGCTCTACGCGACGGCGATCGCCGGCTTCTATTTGCCAGTCAACATCCTCGTATGGCTGCTCGCCTTCCGCGCCCTCGGCCTGGAGATGAAGCACCAGATGCACCACCCGCTCTGGGACGATCTCTGGGACGCCGCGTTCTTCGGCTCGAGCGCGCTCATCACGCTCTTCCTCGGCGTCGCGCTCGGCAACGTCGTCCGCGGGCTCCCCATCGACGAGCGAGGCACCTTCTTCGCGCCGCTCTGGACGGACTTCACTGTAAGCGACAACGCGGGCATCCTCGACTGGTTCACGGTGCTCGTCGGGCTTACAGCGATGTCCGCGCTCGCGCTGCACGGGGCGCTGTGGATCGCGCACCGCGTGGAGGGTCCCCCCGCCGAGCGCGCGGCTCGGCTAGCGGTCCCGCTCGCCGCCGCGACGGGCGTCGCCTTCGCCCTGACGTCAGCGGCCGTCTTCAGCGTAAAGACTGACATTGCGGTAAGCGCGCGCACCGCGATCCCGCCCTTCGTCGCCGCGCTCGCGCTCGGCGCCGCGGCCGCGCTCGCGCGGAGGGGCAGCTTCCGCGCGGCCTTCAGGGCCTCGGCGGCGATGTCCGCCGCGATGGTCCTCACCGCGGCCGCGGCGATGTATCCCTTCGTATTGCCCAGTCGCCGGCCTGGCCTCGGCCTCACGATCGAGGCCGCAAAGACGAGCGACTACGGACTCACGGTCGGCCTCCTCTGGTGGATTCCCGGGACGGCCCTCGCCCTCGGCTACTTCGTCTTCATGTACAGGAAGCTCCCCGACGTCGTCCGCGCGACCGACGCCGACGCTGAGCCTCACTCGACCGCAGCGCCGCGCTCGCATTCACCCGAGTCGGAGTAACTCGCGCCGAGCTTGCTCAATTGAGCGAGAGTCGCGCAGTTGCGCGCTTCTGGCGCACGAGCCGCGTCCGATCCGCCGTAACCAGAGACTGCGTCGTTGGCATCACCCCTGCACTCGGCGACCCCGACGAGCTCGCTGAGCTCAAAAGGAGTCAGTCGGATGATGTCCGGTCGATCGCGCCTATTGGTGTTTCTATGTCCCGCCGTGCTCGCGGCCTGTCAGCACAATGCCCTCGAAGAGCCGGCGAACCCCACGGAAGACACCGAAGAGGACCAGGGCGTGATGCCCGTACGCGAGCGAGACCTCGCGCAGCTGATGAGGCGTACCCACTTCTCGTTCCGAGAGGAGGCTGGTCGCGTCACTGCGGGGCACAGCACCCACGCCGTCGACGTCGGCGACTCGCGCTTCGAGTTCACGCCCTTTTTTCCCGTCTCCTCCGACGATCCGGCGCCGGTCGCCGTCCCCGGAGCGCCCATCGGCCTCGAGACGATCGCCGTCGAGCGCGGCGAGACGGAGATCGCAGAAGCCGCCGCGGACGCGGTCATCGAGACTGACGGCACTGTAAGCATTGCGCGCGGCCCTGTCGTCGAGCACCTCGAGAACGAGGAGGAGGGCGTCGAACAATCCTGGAGCTTCGCGGCGATGCCCGAGGGCGAGGGCGATCTGGTCGTGCGGGTGCGCGTCGACGGAACGCAGGGCTACATCAGCTCCACCGAGACTGGCCTGCACTTCGACGATCCGCTGACGGGGCTCGGTGTCCGTTACGGGGTCGCGACCTGGATCGACGCGAACGGAAATGAAACCACGGTTACGCCGACGTTCGAGGGCGGCGAGATCGTCATTCGCGTCGCTGCGGACGTCGTCGCCCAATCCGCCTATCCGGCAGTGCTGGATCCCGTCGTTGCCGCCGAACAGGGAGTCGACAGTCCAGTCCTCGCCCCCGCGGTAGGACGACAGTCTCGGCCGGCGATCGCCTTCGGCCCGAACCAGCACTTCGTCGTCTGGACAGACTACCGGACAGCGTCGACATCCTTCTATGGCGCCATCTACGGCGCGCGGATCGCCAAAGACGGCACGGTGCTCGACCCCGATGGCATCTTGATAACCAGCTACGGCGGCGACGATCCGCAGGTCATCTGGGATGGGCTGAACTACTACGTCGGATGGCAACGCGGCGTGAGCATCGCGACCACACGGGTGTCCGCGGCAGGCGTCGTCCTCGCCACCCCCATCTCGGCATACAATGCTCAGTTCTCTTTCAACCCCACGTTCAAGCTCGCGTCCGATGGCGTTTATGACTACGTCGCAGTCTCGGAGGGGGGCTTCGTCGGCTACACTCCCTACAGTCGCGAGGGCGAGCTCATCTACCAGGGCCAAAGCCCGCTCTATGTGGTCCCTGGGCCCTCCGCCCAGGGAGAAATCGATCTCGACTGTTCGACCGAGACGCGCACTTGTCTCCTGGCCGCCGAACAACCCTGGGGCGTCTTCGTCCACGGCTTCAACCACGCGACGAGCATGTACTTCGAGCAATCCATCTTTGATCGCGACAAGCCCCGCGTGGGTCACGTGGGCACCGATCTGGTCCTCTTGACCCGCGACATGTTCGACCAGACTTCGCTGTTCACGATGAGCTTCACGAGCTGGGGCGCGGTCTCGGAGGCCACCTCTGCGTCGTTGCTACCCTCGCCATTGGTCATCCAAGACATGACGTGCACGACCACGCAGTGCGCTTTCGTGGCCGACGATCGCAGCGTGTGGACCCGTGATTTCACAGGGTCAGGGGGCGCATGGACGAGCCTCGCGAGCTACGCACCCGACGCAGCCTCATCGAGTTCTCTCGACTGGGACGGCACCGACTTCACGGTTGCGTATTCGGCATTGCTCGCTGATGGTGAGGACGTCAAGACGGTCCGGGTGGCGCCGACCGGCAAGGTTTATCCGGCTCGGCTCGCGTCGACGCGGGTCGCCAACGACGAGGAGTCCCCCTCAGTCGCGTGCGACTCGGCGTCTTGCCTCGTCGCTTGGCGAGACATCCAGCCGGGGCGGGTCGAGGTCGTGGGCACCATGACGACGAAGGCAGGCGCCCCGCTTCAGGCGGACGCGACGCGGCTCGGGTGCCTCAACGCGGGGTCGACAGCTGGTTCGCCGTCAGTCGGCTCGAATGGTTCGATGTTCCTGGTCGCTTTCGAGTGCGCAGCAGGTGCCACGCGCGGCGTCAGCGTGAGCGGGGTGAGCTCGGCGGGTGGCATCCTCTATCGCGACCTCGCGCTGCCGAGTCCATACGGTGACGACGTCGCTCCCCGCGTCGCCGCGGCGAACAATGGCCCCTTCTTCGTCGTCAGGGAGTCCCGGGATTCCTTGGGTAACGCCGATGTCCGCGGCACCCTCGTGCCGGCGACCAACGCACCAGCGCTGCCCGCTGACGTGGTCGTGTCGGCAGCGACGAACAGCCAAGTCGAGCCTGCGGTGACCTTCAATGGCGCGGAGTTCGTCGTCGCCTGGGAGGATTGGCGTCGCGGCGCGGCCTTTGGTCCAGACGTGATGGCCGCGCGGGTCACCGCCAGCGGCTCCGTCCTCGACGCGAATGGAATCGTCATATCGAGCCGCGCGACCGCAGAGGCGCGGCCTTCGATAGCCTCCAATGGTTCGGCAACCTTCATCGTGTGGGAGGACAATCGCTCTGGCTCTTGGGACATCTACGGCGCGCGCCTCTCGGGCGCGACCGTTCAAGACCCGAACGGGGTCTCCCTCGGCACGCCCACGACCAGCGATCAACTCGCGCCCCAGGTCGCGTTCAACGGGACCAATTATCAGGTCGTCTGGGAGGATCAACGAAGCGGCGTGCACACCGAGATTTACGGACGACAAGTGACCCCTGCGGGTACGAACTCGGGCGGCGCCTTCCTCGTCGCGACTGGGCCAGACGACGTAACGGCGCCCGCAGTCGTCGGCGACGCGGCGGGCGGGTCGCTGGTGTTCTACCAACGATACGTGCCCTCGCTGGGGACAGGTCGCGTGCGAGGGCGTGCAATTGCTCCGTGATTCTCACGCGCCAACCCCGTTCGGGATTGGCCCACGTCGCGTGCAATCGCAATAGTGATCGATTCGTGCACACAGCGTCGGTGGTGTGCTCGAGTTTGGATGACCTCCAACAATTCTATAGAGTGCCCCGCATGAAACTCACTTCCCTTACCACCCTGATCTTTCCGCTCGCAGCGCTGGCCCTCATCGCCTGCGGCCCCCCCGACCCGGATGCCCTCTGCGAGCGCTACGCAGAGGAGTGCAACGCCGCCGACGAGCTCACGGATTGCAAGCAAGCGCTCAACCAGCTGCAGGACCTCGGCGAGCAACAAGGCTGCGAGGACCTGGTCAACGACTACCTCACCTGCGTCGACGAGCTCGAGGACATTTGCTCGGTCCGGGTCGACGCGTGCGAGACCGAGGCTGCGGCGGCCATTGCTTGCACGGGCATCAACTAGCCGACGTCAGCGCGCGCGCTCGACCGTGCAGTCCCGAATCACGTAGAGCGTCGACATCGAGCGCACGCGGGGGTCTTGCGATACGAACTCGTCTGTAAGCTCGAGCTTGCCCTCGACGACGAGCTCTTGCTCGCGGAGCTCTGCGGGCCACTTGTCGTAGTTGAGGCAATAGATCCCGAACCCGTCGCGCTCGACGCGGGCGGACGGGAGAGAATCGAGGGCGCGCCCGCGAAAGCGAACACGCTTGTCGCGCGCCGCGTCCAAGTCGCTCGAGGTCGCAATGTCTCGGGCCGGCGCTGGCGGCGTGCAGTTCGCGAGACAACCCAGGAGAGCGAGCGCAGCGACGACGCGGCTCATGGGCGGTAGAGCTCCTCGTAGGCGTCGACCATGCGCGCGGCGGAATATCGGCTCTCCGCGATCTCGCGTCCGCGGCGCCCCATGAGCTGGCCGAGCGCGCGATCGCTGCGAAGTCGCTCGAAGGCCGCGCGCAGGCCGGCTTCATCGCCCTTGTCCACCATGAGGCCGGTCTCGCCCTCGTCGATGATCTTCGGGATACCGCCGACTCGGGTGGACACCATGGGGAGCTCGACGCCCATTGCCTCGGTGAGCGAGAGCGGCATGCCCTCCGAGTCGCTGCTCAAAGCGAACACGTCCAGCGCTGCGAGGTAGCGCTCGACCGCTCGAGTCTCACCGGGGAAATGGCAATAGGCGCGCACGCCGACGTCCTCGGCGACGGCCTGGGTGCGCTCGAACTCGGCCCCATTTCCAACGATGACGAGGCGGGTCTCCGCGCCGAGGAGCGGTGCGGCCGCGCGCACGAGCAACGGGTGATTCTTGACGGGGGCCATCCGTCCGACGGTGCCGATGACGAAGGCGCTCTCGGGGATACCGAGCTCTGCGCGCACCGCCGCGCGGAGGGCTGGGTTCGGCTTGAAGCGCTCGAGGTCGGTCCCGTTCTCGACGACGCGCAGCTTCTTGGCCGAGACCTCGTGGATCTCGAGCGCGTAGTCCGCAGTCGCGCGGCTGACTGCCACGAAGCGATGTGTCGCGAGCGCGCCGAACCGCCGAAGCATCACGCGCGCTCGCGAGTCCGGGTGAGGACCGTGTTTCGTGTGCACGACGCGCGCGCCCGAGGCACGCGCGGGGATTGCGGCATAGATGAGCGGTATTGGGTTATGGGTGTGGATTACCGAATAGCGCGCGCTCGCGAAATGCCGATAGAGCGCGAGCCCAAGGCGCTTGTCGTAGCCGCCCTGCGCCTTCGGCACGCGCACGACCGTCGCGCCCGCCGCTTCGAACTCTGACTCGAGGGGACCGTCTTTGAACTCCTCGAGCGAGACGACGCTGACTGCATTGCCGCGTCGTACGAGCTCCGCCACGATGAGGAGCGAGACGCGCTCTGCGCCGCCCACGTGCAAGCTCGACAGGACGTGCGCGATCTTCAAGGCGCCCTTCACTTTCGCCCGTAACCACCCAATCGCCGCGCGGCCCCGACGACTACGTCGCAGTCGATGCAGCGCTGCTCGCCGTCGTCGAACTCCTCGAGGCTGCCGAGCGCCCCGCACTCGGGACAGCGGTTGTCGAGCCCACGTTGGCTCTCCTCGACGAGCTTCTTGTTCTCGGCTTCGGCGGCGGCCTCGACGGCGAAGATGTTCTTCTCACTCATGTGAGGCCCTCGTTACCACGATCGGCGGTCCCTTTCACCGCCCCGCGCGAGCCGCCTATACTGCGCCCTCGTGAAGGGCACACGAACGACGAGAACCCGCGCGCCTCTCGCGCTCCTCGTCTCGTTGCTCGCGGCGTGCAGCAACCGGGGAGTGAGCCCGCGCGCGATGCCAGCGCGACAGGCCTCGGCGGCGACGAACGAGTCGATCTCGAGCGCGCCGATCGCGAGCGCGCCTACTTCCGAGTCGAGCGCGCCGCAGCCCTCGGCGGTTGCGTCGGCCGACGACGCCAAACCCGACGACGCCAAACCCGACGAGACCCCAATCGACCAAGCGCCCGTCGCGCTCGAGGAGATCGCGGTCAAAGGCGATAAGCCCGTATTGGTCGTTCGCGGCGCGTCGACACCGATCGTGTACCTCCACGGGCGCTGCGGCGACCCGACCGCATTCAAGGCTTGGGCGAGCGTCGGCCGCACCTTCGGCACCATCATCAGCGTGCGCGGCGACAAGAAATGCAAAGGCGGCGGGCGCACACAATGGACCGAGGACGCGCGCGCCATCGACGCCCGCGTGAGCGCTGCGATCTCGGCGGTCGCGGCCGAGACGGGTATCGAGCTCGACCAGGATCGTCGCGTCGTCGTCGGCTATTCGCAGGGCTCGCTCCGCGCCGAGGCGCTCGCGACGCGCTTCCCCGATCGCTATCCGCTGCCCGTCCTCATCGCGGGGCCACGCGCGCCACGCGACGATAGCCTCGGCAAGGCAGAGCGTGTCCTCTTGATGGTGGGGGAGCGCGACGTGCGCGAGCCGCTCGAGGACGCCGCCAAGCGACTCGCGAAGCGCGGGAGGAAGGTCCGGTATCTCGAGCTCCCCAAGGCGCGACACGGCGAATATGGCCCGCTCGCCGAGCCGACGATGCGCGAAGGGCTCACGTGGCTGGTCGAGGGCGAGCGGCACTGAGCGGTGGAAAACCGGTTTGCGGGCAACTAGAGTCGCGCCGATGCGACGGCCCGATTCCCGCCTCCACCCTGCGGTCCCCCTCCTCGCGCTCGCCTCTCTCTCGCTCCTGAGCTGCGCCAGCACGCCGCCCGACCAGCACGCGACCGCCTCGAGCTCCGCAACAACACCGAAGTCCGAGCCGCCCAAGGAGCCGCACCTCGCCAATCTGCGACAGCTGACCTTCGGCGGCGAGAACGCCGAGGCCTATTGGGCGAACTCGGGCGCCGAGCTCATCATGCAGTCGCGCTCTGGGGATCAGCAGTGCGACCAGATCGTCCGATTGAACGTCGCAGACCCGACCAAGCGTATCCCTGTCTCCAGCGGCAAGGGGGCGACCACTTGCTCCTATTTCCTACCGCCCAATGACAATGATGTCATCTATGCGTCGACCCACCTCGGGGGCGACGCCTGCCCGCCCAAGCCCGACCATTCGCAGGGCTACGTCTGGGCGCTTTATGACACGTACGACATCTTCCGCGCCAAGGCCGACGGCACCGGCGTCACGCGCCTCACCGACACTCCGGGTTACGACGCTGAAGGCACCGTCTGCTCGAAGGACGGGTCGATCATCTTCACGAGCGTCCGCGACGGCGACATCGACCTCTATCGGATGGACGCGGACGGCAAGAACGTCAAGCGCCTCACGAACACACCGGGATACGACGGCGGCGCGTTCTTCAACGCGGACTGCACCAAGATCGTCTGGCGCGCCTCGCGCCCGCACGGAAAAGACCTCGAGGATTTCCGCGCCCTCTTGGCGAAGCACCTCGTGCGCCCGACCAAGCTCGAGCTCTACGTGGCAAACGCCGACGGCACCGACCCGGTCCAAGTCACCTATCTGAACTCCGCGTCGTTCGCGCCCTTCTTCTTTCCGGACGGTAAGCGAATCGCGTTCAGCAGCAACTACGGCGACCCGAAGGGGCGGGAGTTCGACATCTGGGCCATCAACGTCGACGGGACAGGCCTCGAGCGGATCACCACGAGCCCTGGCTTCGACGGCTTCCCCATGTTCTCGCCGGACGGCAAACGCCTCGCGTTCTCGTCCAATCGCAATACGCCCGAGGGCAGCCACGACACCAACGTCTTCGTCGCGGATTGGGTAGCAGGCTCCGTCGCCGCCGAGACGCGCGGGCCCGATCGCGTGGCCGCGGACGCTCAATGGCTCGCCGATCCAGTGAGGGAGGGCCGCGGCGTCGGCACCTCGGGCCTCGAGGCCTCGGGCGCTTATATCGAGGCTCGCTTCAAGGAGCTCGGCCTCGAGCCCGCTGGCGAGAATGGCAGCTACCGCCAGGCCTTCGACGTCACCGTCTCCGTCGAGGGCGCGGCTGGACTCACCGTCGACGGCGCCAAGATCGAGGGCGCTAAGCCCCTATCGTTCTCGTCCCCCGCCGACGCCGTCGAGGGGGATCTCGTCCTCGCCGGATATGGGATCAAGGACGACGCGCTCGGCCGCGACGACTTCAAAGGGATCAACCTCAAAGACAAGATCGCCGTCCTCCGACGATATGTCCCCGAGGACCCGGCCTTCGACAAGGTCGACGTCAAGCGCAAGAACGGCGATCTCCGGCGTAAGGCCTGGCTCGCGCGCGAGGCCGGCGCCAAGGCCGTCGTGATCGTCGACGTGCCGGAGCGCCCGAAGAAGGCGCCGAAGAACTGGGCGCCGCCCGACGAGGGCAAGATGCCCGGGCTCAGCCCCGACACGAACGGCGCGCTCGGGATTCCGGCGCTCATCGCGCCGCGCGCCGCAATGGCGTCCATCGTCGAGAAGCTCGAGAAGGGCAAAGGCAAACCCGTTCGCGCGCACCTCGACGTCGCGCTCACCCCGACGAAGAAGCCGGCGTTCAACGTCATCGCCAAGCTCTCCGCAACCGGCGCTGCCAAGAAGCAGGGCGCGATCGTCATCGGCGCTCACTACGACCACCTCGGCCACGGCGGCGAGGGTTCGCTCGCTCCGGGTGAAGACGCCATTCACCCGGGCGCCGACGACAACGCCTCGGGGACCGCGACCGTGCTCGAGATCGCCCGGCTCCTGAAGCAGGGCCCAGCGCTCGATCGCGACGTCTACCTCGTCACCTTCAGCGGCGAAGAGCGCGGCCTGCTTGGGTCGAACTACCTGACGAAGAACCCGCCCCCGGGCCTCGACCCGAAGGAGCTCTTCGCGATGATCAACCTCGATATGGTCGGTCGGGTCCGGCAAAACCAACTCGACATCGTCGGGCACGACACGGCGACCGAATTCGACAACATCGTTAAAGCATCCTGCGAGGAGCGCCGCGTCGAGTGTCGCCTCGCCGAGGGCGGCGGATACGGGCCGAGCGATCACTCGTCGTTCTACGGCGCCGGCGTGCCGGTGCTGTTCCTCTTCTCCGGGACGCACGCGGACTACCACAAGCCGAGCGACACCCCCGAGAAGCTCAACTACGCCGGCATGGCGCAGGTGGCCGAGCTCGTGCAGTCGTTCACACAGACGCTCGCCGCCCGCGACGGCAAACTGACTTACAAGTCTGTACCTACTCCCGCGCCGCGCGGCGACACCCGCACCTTCGGCGCCTCGCTCGGGACGATCCCCGACTATGCGGGCTCCGACGGCGCGAGCGGCGTGCTCCTCTCCGGCGTTCGCCCGGGCGGTGCCGCCGAGCAGGCTGGTATGCAGCGCGGCGACCTCTTGGTTCAGGTCGGCGAACACCAGGTGCACTCGGTCGAAGACCTGATGTACGTCCTCGCGGAGGCCAAGCCCGGTCAGAAGGCAAAGGCCGTCGTGATGCGCAACGGCCAGCGCGTCGAGCTCGAGGTCACCTTCCAAGGACCCAAGCCTCATTGAGGGACGACGCGGCGCGCTGCGACAATCGAGCGTTCGCGCGCCGCACCCCCAACCTCATCAAACTTGCTCAAGCAGGCCCATAGATCTTCTTGATTCGGGTCATCGGCGGTGCGACGCGACTCGCACCCTATGCGCAAGATCAAGGTCGCTCCGGCACTCCTCCTCGCTCTCGGTGTGGCCGCCAGTGCATCGCCCGCATGGGCGCTGCGCGGCGCGAACAGTCCAATCACCCGCCCCGACGTGGAGGGGTATTCCCCCGACGCCGCCGTCGCAGGCAGCCACGTGGCGTCGAATGGCGCGCTCGTCTGGGATCAGGCGCCGCGCTCGCTCGCGAAGGCCTGGGCCCGCTTCAAGGCTTCTCACGGGCCTGACTTCAGGGCTGGCTTCGATCCGCGCACCGGCGTCCCGCGCCGCATCTTCGGCCCTGGCATTTCGGCTCCCGGCGCTGTCGCCGACGCCGCTGTCGCCGAGCAGTTCTCGCGCGCCTTCTTCGCCGAGATCGTCGCCCTCGTCGCCCCGGGCGCTGACGTCTCCGACTTCGAGCTCGTCTCGAACGATCTCGACGCCGGCATCCGCTCGGTCGGCTTCATCCAGCGCGTCGGTGCGCTGCGCGTCCGCGGCGGGCAGGTGAGCTTCCGCTTCAAGAACGACAGGCTCTACGTGATCGGCTCGGAGGCTCTGCCGAACGTGCCGCGCGTCCTCTCCGAGCCCGTCGCGTGGGACTTCGGTCGCGATCTGACGAGCGCCGTAGATTGGGTATCTCGCGACTACGGCACAGCCACGCTCCGCTCGATTGGCGAGCTCGCGATCGTCCCCGTGAACGCCGTCCCCACCGAGAACCCGGACTACACGGTAGCGAGCTCCTTCGAAGTCGACGCTGGCTCGGCTGGGCGTTTCCGCGTGTTCGTCGACACGGCGACGGGTGAGCCCATCCTGCGCGAGCAGCTCTTCCATTTCGCCGAGTCGAGCGTGCTCCTCCACGTACCCGAGCGCTCACCGTCGTTCGGGCCTCGCTTCGACGCGCCCGCGGCCCTCGCGACCATCAACGTCGAGGGCGCCGCCGTGAAGACCGACGTCGCTGGAGCCTTCAGCTGGACGGGCACGGACCCGACCGACATTCAGCTCTTCCTCGACGGTGACCGCGTCCGCGTGCTGAACGACGTCGGGGACGAGGCCATCCTCGCGATCTCTGCGACGGACGCGACGCCCTATATCTGGGACGCCTCGCAGACCATCACGGTCGACTCGCAGCTGACGACGTTCGTGCACGCGGCGACGGTCCGCGAATATGCCAAGTCGTTCGCGCCCACGCTCGGCTTCCTCAGCGCGAAGGTCCAAGCGACCGTCAACATCGACGACATCTGTAACGCCTATTCGGACGGCACGACGATCAACTTCTATCGTGCTGGCAATGGCTGCGAGAACACGGGCCGCATCGCCGACGTCGTCTATCACGAGTACGGCCACTCGATTCACGCGCACGCCATCATCGAGGGCGTCGGCGCGTTCGAGGGCGCGCTCAGCGAGGGCCAGTCGGACTATCTCGCGGCGACGATCACCGGCGATCCGGGGACCGCGCGCGGCTTCTTCAACGACACCGAGCCGCTGCGCGATCTCGACCCGCCCAACAAAGAGAACCACTGGCCCGAAGATCTCAAGGGCGAGGTCCACGAGGACGGCATCATCATCGGTCAGACCCTCTGGGATCTGAGGAAGGCGCTCATCGCAAAGTACGGAGACGCCGAGGGCGTCGCCGCGGCGAACAACCTCTATTATCAGGGTATCCGTCGCGCGAGCGACATCCCGACGATGTACGTCGAGATCCTGGCGGCCGACGACGACGACGGCGATCTGACGAACGGCACGCCCAACGTCTGCGAGATCAATCAAGCCTTCGGCTTGCATGGGCTGCGGGCGATCGGACAGAGCACCGTGACGCCAGGCGTATTGCCCCCCACGATGGAGGGCTACAAAGTCGAGGTCGAGATCACGGGCCTTTATCCGCAATGTCAGGGCGACGGGATTGTCGGCGGACAGGTCGCTTGGCGTGATCGGTCCGCCCCCAACGCCGAGGCTGACATTCCCCTCACCATCGAGGGCAGCAAGCTCAGCGCGACCATCCCGATGCAGCCCGCCGACACGGTGGTCGAATACAAGGTAGAGGTCGACCTCGAGGGCCAGACCATCGAGATGCCGAAGAACGCGGCCGACCCGTATTATCAATTCTACATCGGCGACGTCGTTCCGCTCTATTGCACGGACTTCGAGGCAGACCCCACGCTGAATGGCTGGACGCACGGGCTCGAGGCGGGTGAGGCCACCGACGGCGCCGACGACTGGACCTGGGGCAAGGCCAAGGGCGACGCCACCAACGGCGACGCGCCCACGGCCTACTCGGGCAAATACGTCTTCGGCAACGACCTGTCGAAGCAGGCGAACTTCAACGGGCTCTACCAGAGCAACAAGACCAACTGGGCAAAGTCGCCCGTCATCGACACGCAGGGTTACAAGATTGTTCGGCTTCAGTATCGCCGCTGGCTGACCGTCGAGGACGGGCAATTCGACCAGGCGTCCATCCTCGGCAACGACATCCCCCTCTGGCAGAACCTCGACAGCGACCAGGGTGACAACAGCGACACGCAGCACCTCGACGTGGAGTGGCGCTTCCAGGACGTCGACCTCTCGAGCACCGTGGTCGACGGCAAGGTCCAAGTTACTTACAAGCTTGCAAGCGACGGCGGGCTCGAGTTCGGCGGCTGGACGCTCGACGACTTCTGCGTCGTCGGTGTCGCGTCGAATGATCCTTGCGCGGACGGCTCCTGCGGTGGCCAGGGCGGCGCGGGCGGCGGGGACACCGGCGGCGCGGGTGGCAGCGGCGGCGCTGGCAATAACCCCACCGGCGGAGACGACGACGGCTGCGGCTGCGCGACGGCGGGCTCCCCTGCCCCCGGCGTGAGCTGGCTCGTCGGCCTCGGCGCGCTCGCGGCTGTCGTTTCGCGTCGGTCGGCGCGCAAGTCGAGACGCGCGTAATATGCAGTAGTGTCCCGCTCCCAAGCTCCCGAGCTGAGCCCCGGCGAGGTCTTCGCGGGTCGCTATCAGGTCGTGCGTAGGCTCGGGGGCGGGGCGCAAGGCAAGGTCTATGAGGTCGTCGGGGAGGGCGGCCTGCGCGCGGCGCTCAAGGTGCTCGACCCTGTCGTCGCGCTCGACGACAGTCTGCGTGCGCGCTTCCGCCTCGAGGTCCTCGCGCAGGGGATCGACAGCCGCTATTTCCCTCGCATCTTCGATGCCGGCATCGACGCGACCACGCGCGCGCCGTACCTCGTCATGGAGCTGCTCGCGGGCGAGGACGTTGGGACGCTCCTCGCAAGGCAGAAGCGGCTAGCGCCCGAGGACGCGCTTCGCTTGCTCGCCGAGCTCGCGCGCGCGCTCACCGTGCTGCACGGCGCGGGCTTCGTCCATCGCGACCTGAAACCCGAGAACCTCTTCCTCGACGCGAGCGTGCGCCCATCGGCGCTCAAGATCCTCGACTTCGGTGTAGCGAAGGCGATCGTACCGAATGGAAAGACACCTGCCGAGACAGCCGCGCTCGGCACTCCGCTCTACATGGCCCCCGAGGCGCTGCGAGGCGACGGGCGCATCGGGCCCGCAGCGGACCTCTATTCGACAGGGCAATTGGCCTATGTGCTTTTGACGGGCGGCGCTTATTGGTTGGACGGGCCGCGCGGCGGCGGGTCGCTCACGCAGCTCCTTCCTGAGCTCGTGCGAGGCCCCGTCGAGCCAGCCAGTATCCGCGCGGCGCGCCGCTCGGTCGCGCTGCCTCCCGGCTTCGAGGTTTGGTTTGCACGCGCCACGGCCGCTCAGCCCGAGGCGCGATTTCCGAACGCGATAGCGCAGGTGAGCGAGCTCGCTCGCGTATTGGGCAAGCGCCCTGACGAATTGTCGCTGCTCGCCCCCAGGTCCGAGCCCGCTCGACGGGTGCGCTGGCCCCTCGCAGTCGGAGCCGCGGTATTCGCCACGATCATCACGGCAGGCGCACTGGGACTGGTGCTCAGGGCGTCGACCAAACCGCAGCCAAACACCCAATCGGCTGCGACACCCGAGTCGGAAGAGCGCCAATCCCCCTCGCCGACTGCGCCGACGACTTCCACCACTGCGCGCCGGGCCCCAATCCGCCCGCGCACGAGCGTGCCCGAGACCTCTCCGTCGGAGTCGATCGTCGACTGTGAGGATGTCCCCTCGGGTCCAGAGTCCCGATTTAGAGGCCTAACCTGTGCCGACATCCTCGCGCGGGGCAGAGCGCACGGCTGGCGAAGCCTGCATTCGTCCGTTGGACCTGGTTGGGAGTTGACGATGGATCACGCCGACCGGGGGCGAACCGACCAAGTGATGGTGCTCTTCGTCCCTCGCGCAAGCCAGTTTGGGCACCAGAAACAGGCCCTCGTCCTGCGGGACGCCAACCAAAACACCCTTCTCATTTCGGCGCTCAAGAACAGCCCGCCGACCGCAGCCGCCGAGTTCGCAAAGACGCTAGAGCCCTTCCCCGAGCCGTAGCTACACGCGATCAGGGCGCCCGGGGTGGCGCGCTCCAGGGCAGGGCCTCTGGGCCCACCATTCGCGAGAGCTCATAGGGCGCGGCGCCCGCGAGATGCGTGAGCCAGCTTGGATGCGTGACCGTGACCTCCACGCGGGCGCGCGGCCAAGGGCGCGTGTAGAGCAGCGTGAGCGCGGCATTGTCCAGCGAGTCCAAAGCGAGCTGCGAAGTCGGGTCTGGCGGATAGAGGCGGAACTCTGTCACGTAGCCACGAGCGACCGTGTGAGGCACGGCTGTGATGTAGGGGATGCGCAGCGTCTCTTGGTCGCGTCGCATCGACCTTGCGAGCGGCGCGTCGCCGCGGAGCTCGTCACCGAAGGGTCTAGTGATGAGCCGCAGCGCGTCTGTGGCCGAGCGCAGGTCGGGGAGCCGCCCGTCCGGCGGCAAACGCAGCTGGAGTGTCGCGTGCGCCCCCTTCACGTCAGCGCTCTCCATGACAATCGGTACCGAGCGAAGCAGCTGGCTAGGACGAAGTCGCTCGCCGCGTCGCGCTCCGCGTTTCGGGACGAGTCGCCCCACCGAGACAAGCTCACTCGGCGGCACGGCCCCGCTGCCGATATGGCCAATACCGGCCTCCGCGACGTGCAGCCAATCTCCGAGTACGAGCGCTCCGCGCCGCGCTTTGTATTTTGTCAGCACCTCCACGGCGGAGGCCGCGAGCGATTGGAGCACTCGAGGGGTGAGCGCGGCAGCCGGCACGACATCTACAACGGCGTAAGCGCCTGGCGAATAGGCCGGCAGGGTCAACACGGGCGGCGCACCCTCGAGGCCCGCGAAGGCCTCACGGGGCGCGACGATCCAAGCGTCGTCAGCGTCCAGCGAGCCTGCCGCGTCGTCTCCGGGGCGCGCGGGCTCACAGCGCTGGTATTCGACGTCGGGGGAGAAGGCCGCGCTCGCCCAGCGTTTGCCCACCGAGAGATGCGCGATCCACGCTGAGTCCGTCACCGTGACGCTGAGCTCTTCGCCGTTCGACTGGACGGAAGCTACGAACGCTCGCGCGTAGCGGGCCATCCACCCTGCATCGAGCGTGTCGTCGAAGGAGACTGCGTCCGTGAGCGGATCTCCAGGGTTCGTGCCCTCGACGAGCACCATCAACGCGAAGCCCTCGTCGAACGTCGTCGCGGCGTCGGGGTGCACCTCGCGCACGCGGAGCCGCGCCGTCCGCTCGCTGAGCCCCACTACGCGCACGTCGAAGAGATCGCTCATAGTCCTCGAAGATCGCGCCGAGTCGACGGCTCAGACCCGTCGCAAGAAGACGAAGAAATACGCAGCCGCCGCGCCGAGCAGCATCACGACCCCGAGGGCGATGAAGAGCCCGAGTCGCTTGCCGCGGCGACCGGCCGCGCGCAGGGCCTTCGGGTCGCGGATCGTCGGCGGCGGGCGCTCTCGCACGATCGGGAGCGGGGGGCCCGCGATCGGCAGGGCCGTAGGTTGTGGCGGCGGAAAGGCCGCTACGGGCTCGGCCCAGCTGACGTCGTCGGCGACGGGCGCGATGGGCGCGCGAGGGATCGTCGGCGGCGGGATAGGTGGGCTCAGCGCGACGGGTGGTGAGCTCACCGGGAGCGGCGCCGCAGGGCTCATCCGTGGTGGCGCAGACGACCCGCGAGGTGGCGCCGATGGCCCGTGAGGCGGCGCCGAAGCAGGGCGCGGCTCGGCTTTGGAGGCCTCGAGCTGACGGACGATCTCCGCTATTGGGTTTCCGCCGGGTGAGTCGGGCCGAATGACCAGCGTGCCCTTTTCGGTCTTGAGAGGGAGCGTCTCACCGAAGCCCTTTTTGGGGGGAGCTTTTGCGCCGTCCTTTTTGGCGGCCGGGGCCTTCGCATCGAGGGGCCATGGCAGCGAGTCGGCCGCGGAGCGCCCGGACTCGACGACGAAGCTCTGCTCCGCCGATATGGGATCTCGAATGGTCTCTGGCGAGGGATCGTCGAGCGGAGCCGGGAAATTCGCGCGGTATTGGCCAGTAACGGGCGGCGGCGTGACGACCGAAGCGCTCGCTGTTGGCGACGCAGAGGACCGAATCGCGCCTGCGACTGGCGCGATCGGCACCGGCGACGACGCTCGATAATCCGGTATCACCGGCGCCGGCGCGTGCAGAGGCACGGGGGGCGCGCTCGGCGTCGCGATGGGTGCCGAGATCGACGAAGGCCGCACCGCGGGGCTCATCGGCGCGAGCGAGGGAGTCAGCGAAAAGCCGCTCGATCCGCGCCCAGTGCCGGCGCCGATCGTGAACTCCGAATAGAACTCGCGCATCGTCTGGGGCCTGCTGCGCGGGTCCTTCGCGAGCGAGCGCATGACGGCGACCCGCATCGAAGGCGGTATTGGGATATTGTGCGCGTCGACTGGAATGGGCGCTACACCCATATGGAGCGCCGCCCACTCGAGGTTGTCGTTGGCGGTGAACGGCAAAGTCCCGGTGAGCATTTGATAGGCGACGACCCCGAGCGAATAGATGTCGCTGCGCGCGTCGATCTCCTGGAGCGTGAACTGCTCCGGGCTCATATAAGGCGGTGAGCCGAGCACCACCCCGAGCGGCGTCAACTTGGGATCGGCGCGATTGACCCGCTTCGCTATGCCGAAGTCGAGCACCTTGACGAAGTCGGCAGTCCCGCCCGGCGAGGTGAGGATGATGTTATCGGGCTTGAGGTCACGGTGGATGATGCCGTGGTCGTGCGCCTCTTGGAGCGAGCCGCAGATCTGCCCGACGATCATGTCGACGCGCTCGGGCGGCATGTGCTGGCCGTCCTTCAGCGCCTGCGCGAGCGAGTCGCCCGTCAGGAACTCCATCGCGATGTAGAGGTCGCCCTCCTTCGTCTCGCCGAAGTCGTAGAACTTGATGGTGTTCGGGTGCTCGAGCTCGGCGACCGTCGCGCACTCGCGCGCGAGCCGCGCGAGGTCGTTGTCCTGCATCGCGTACTCGGTGAGCAGCACCTTGATCGCGACGCGTCGGCGCCTGCCGCCCATCGACTGCTCGGCCGCATAGACGCGCCCCATCCCGCCCTCGGCGACGAGGTACTGGATGGTGTATCGACCGCCGACGACCTGCCCGATCATCGGATCCGCCGCCGGATCGGTCGCCGCGCCACACGCCGGACAGAAGCGTGCCCCGAACACGTCGAGGTTGGAGTGGCAGGACGGGCAGCGCATCTCTCGGAGCGAAATTCTCGGAGCGAAATCCCTCGAAGCGGGCGGCTCCATCATGGCCTACGGCCGCACGATCTCGCTACGAAGAAACCGGGGTGTAGAAAGAGACGCCCCGGACGTTCTCGTTGACACGCAGCGGGTAAAGCAGCGGGGGAAATGCTCGCTGCGCGCAGTCGAGGTGCTCGCACGTCCGGCACGTGACCCCGACGGGGACGACGGCCTCGCGGTTCTCGAGGTCGACGCCGTCCGCGTAGACGAGCGAGCGCGCGTGCTCGAGGGTGCAGCCCATCCCGATCGCTTGCACGGTGTGAGGCACGTTGTAGCCACCGCGATCGCTCCGCAGCGTGCGCGCGATGCAGAAGTAGATCGCGCCCTCGGGCATGCGGGAGAGCTGGACGCGGATCATCCCCGGCGTGAGGAACGCCGCGTGGATGTTCCAGCGCGGGCAGGCGCCGCTGAAGCGCGCGATGCGGATCCCCGAGGCGCTGAAGCGCTTCGAGATGTTGCCCGCCATGTCGATCCGCAAGAGGTGGAACGGCACGCCCTCGCGGCCCGGGCGACGCAGCGACGTGAGCCTGTGGCAGACCTGCTCGAAGCTCGTGCCGAAGCGGTGCCCGAGCAGCTCGATGTCGTAGCGCTCGGCGCGCGCGGCCTCGAGCAGCGTCTCGTAGGGCATGAGCACGGCGGCCGCGAAGTAGTTCGCGAGCGCGACGCGACCGAGGGCGTGCGCGTCGGGGGTCGTGAGCTCGCGCGCGTCCCTCAGCGTCGCGTCGAGCTGCTCGCTCGCCTCGAGGAGGCAGAGCTGATGCGCGATCTGGAAGCGGCGCGATCGAGGCGGCAAGACCTCGCTGATGGAGAGGATCCTGCGCTCCGGATCGTAGCGCCGCATGGCCTTGCGCTCGTCGCTCACGCGGAGGATCCGCACGGTGACGGCGTGGCGCTTGCCGAGGTGCCGGACGAGACCACCTACAAGATCGTCAGCGACGAGACCAGCCTCGCGCCAGACGTGCTCGGCCGCCTGCTCGAGGAGCGGGAAGTAGTTCATGTGGCGCTGGATGAAGTCGCTCACCTCTTCGCTCGGCAGGCCCGCGCTCGCAGTGCTCGCGCCGCTGTCCCCCACCCGCTCGGCGAGCGCTTGGGCCGCGTCGCGCGACGACCGATACGCGCGATAGAGCGTGAGCATCGCGCGCGCGACCGACGGGCTCTCCGTCGCGAGCTCGCGCGCGTCGGCGGGCGCGACACCCGAGCTCTCGAAGAGCGGATCGACCAGCACCTCGGCGAGGTCTGCGCCGAGCTGCGCGTCCTCTTCGCTCGCGAACGTCGACAGCTCGACGCGGAAAATCTGTGCGAGCTTGAGCAGGAGCGACGCGGTCAGCGGTCGCTTGTTGGACTCGATGAGGTTCAGATAGCTGGCCGAGATGCCGAGTCTCGTCGCGAGCTCCGCCTGGGACAGCCCCTCGGTCCGCCGCAGGCCCTTGATTCGACCCCCGAGCGCCGCGTCATTCATGGGCAATCTTTACAAGATTTACAAATTGACAGCAAGTACAGTGACTCGCGTTGAAAGGTTAACTGCATAAAATGACTACGACTATTGCGCATCGCAAGCGGACCATTACAATCTGTCACCGTGACAGCGCGCAGCGTCAACCAAGGAGCGTCCGATGACCGCGGCCCCGTCCGTTGAGCTCGCGAAGCCCGCTCCGAGCGGGACGGAGGCTGTCCTCTCCGACGCCGCGCTCGCGTTCGTCGCAGGCCTCGTCCGCAAGTTCGGGCCTCGGCGGCGTGAGCTCCTCGCCCTGCGCAAGGAGCGACAGGCCGCGCGCGACGCTGGCGAGCCGCTCGACTTCCTCGAAGAGACGAAGAGCGTCCGCGCTGGAGATTGGCGGGTCGCTTCGATCCCTGCGGACCTCGCCGATCGCCGCGTCGAGATCACCGGCCCCGTCGATCGCAAGATGGTCATCAACGCGCTCAACTCGGGCGCGAGTTGCTTCATGGCCGACTTCGAGGACGCGTCCGCGCCGACCTGGGACAACCAAGTCCGCGGCCAGCTGAACCTCTCGGACGCGGTCCGTCGCGCCATCGACTACGAGGACCCCGAGACGAAGAAGCGGTACGCGCTCGCCGAGCGCACCGCGACCTTGCTCGTGCGGCCGCGCGGCTGGCACCTGCCGGAGAAACACATCCTCGTCGACGGTGAGGTCGCGCCCGGTTCGCTCGTCGACTTCGGGCTCTATTTCTTTCACAACGCTAAAGAGCTCGTGAAGCGCGGGACGGGCCCGTACTTCTACCTGCCGAAGATGGAGAGCTACCTCGAGGCACGCCTCTGGGCCGAGGTCTTCGACGCGGCGGAGCGCGAGCTCGGCGTCGCGCACGGCTCGGTGCGCGCGACCGTCCTCATCGAGACCCTGCCCGCGGCCTTCCAAATGGACGAGATCCTCTACGAGCTCCGTGATTACTCGTCGGGGCTCAACTGCGGCCGCTGGGATTACATCTTCAGCACCATCAAGACCTTCCGCGCGCACGCGAGCGCTGTCCTGCCCGATCGCTCCGAGGTCACGATGGAGCAGCCCATGATGCGGGCGTACACGCAGCTCCTCGTGAAGACCTGCCACCGCCGCGGCGCCCACGCGATGGGCGGCATGGCCGCGCAGATCCCAGTGAAGAGCGACCCCGCCGCGAACGAGGTGGCTTTTACCAAGGTCCGCGCCGACAAACTCCGTGAGGTCCGCGACGGCCACGACGGCACGTGGGTCGCGCACCCGGGCCTCGTCCCGACCGCGCGCGAGATCTTCGACGCGCACATGCCCGGCGCGAACCAGCTCGACAAGCTCCGCGAGGACTTCACCACCACCGCGGCCACCTTGGTCGAGACCCCGCGGGGCAAGCGCACCGCCGAGGGCCTGCGCCACAACGTCCGCGTCGGCGTGCAATACATCGAGGCCTGGCTCCGCGGCCAAGGCTGCGTGCCGCTCTACAATTTGATGGAGGACGCGGCGACGGCCGAGATCAGCCGCAGCCAGGTGTGGCAGTGGCTTCGCCACGGCGCCGACGTCGACGGCACGCGCCTCACGACGCCCGCGTTCCGCACCATCCTCGCCGAAGAGATGCAGAAGCTCGCGCCCGCCATGAAGGAGGGCTCTCGCTTCGACGACGCCCGCGAGCTCTTCGATCGGCTCGCCACGGGCCCGGAGCTCGCCGACTTCCTCACGCTGGAAGCCTACGACTTACTGACACGTTAGTTCACGAACAACGGGGCTGACCCCGAGCCATCGCATCCGAACCGCGGGTTCTCTCTCCGCCATGGGGAGAGGTTTGTCCCGCAAACTATCCACGGAGCCCACCATGAGCGCTGCACTCCAATTCACCCCCTCGCGTACCCCTGACCGTTTCGCCGGCATCGTCCGCCCCTACTCCGCCGCCGACGTCGATCGGCTGCGCGGCAGCGTGAAGATCGAGTACACGCTCGCCGATCTCGGTGCGCGCCGCCTTTGGGAGCTCCTCCACACAGAGTCTTATGTCGCGGCGCTCGGCGCGCTCACTGGCAATCAGGCCATGCAGCAGGTCCGCGCTGGCCTCAAAGCCATCTACTTGTCGGGCTGGCAGGTCGCCGCCGACGCGAACCTCTCGGGCGCGATGTATCCCGACCAGAGCCTCTATCCGGCCAATAGCGTCCCGGCCGTCGTCAAGCGCATCAACCAGACGCTCCTCCGCGCCGACCAGATCGAGCACGCCGAGGGCAAGGGACATCACCACTGGCTCGCGCCGATCGTGGCCGACGCCGAGGCCGGCTTCGGCGGGCCGCTCAACGCCTTCGAGCTGATGAAGGGCATGATCGAGGCCGGCGCTGCTGGCGTCCACTTCGAGGATCAGCTCGCGAGCGAGAAGAAGTGCGGTCATATGGGCGGTAAGGTCCTCATCCCGGTCGCGCACTTCATCCGCACGCTGGTCGCCGCGCGCCTCGCCGCCGACACGATGGGCGTGCCGACGCTGATCGTCGCGCGCACCGACGCCGAGAGCGCGAAGCTCCTCACGAGCGACATCGACCCGCGCGACAAGCCGTTCATCACCGGCGAGCGCACGAGCGAGGGCTTCTTCCGTTACAAGGGCGGCGTCGAAGCTGCCATCAGCCGCGCCGTCGCGTACGCGCCATTCGCAGACCTCATCTGGTGCGAGACGCAGACCCCCGATCTCGAGGAGGCCCGCCGCTTCGCCGAGGGCGTACACCGCTATTTCCCTGGCAAGATGCTCGCGTACAACTGCTCGCCGTCCTTCAACTGGAAAAAGCACCTCGACGACACGACGATCGCGAAGTTCCAGCGCGAGCTCGCGGCGATGGGCTATCGCTTCCAGTTCGTCACGCTCGCTGGCTTCCACAGCCTGAACTACTCGATGTTCGAGCTCGCGACCGAGTACAAGACCGAGGGCATGAGCGCCTATTCGCGCCTGCAGCAGGCGGAGTTCTCCGCCGAGGCTCACGGCTACACCGCGACCAAACACCAGCGCGAGGTCGGCACTGGCTACTTCGACCAGGTCTCGCAGGTCATCAGCGGCGGCGAGGCCTCGACTCTGGCCCTCAGCGGCTCGACCGAGAACGCGCAGTTTCTCTGAGATTTGGGTAGCGAACCGCGGTCGACCTCGTTCGGCTCCGGGCCGTTTCGACCGTTACTGAGATGTCAGCGACTCGCGGCGCCCTCGCCCTGGATCTGCTCCCGGAAGAAGGCGTTCACCTGCGGGTCGTTGTATCGCTCGTAGTCGATGGCGAACGGCGTGATCTGCGTGAGGCCGCTCCTGTGTTGCACGGTGAGCGCCATCGGCGTGACCTCGCGGTAATTGCTGTCCGCGGGTAGGTCGTCGTTGGTGGCGCCGCCGGCCGAGAACAGGTTGATGAGGCGCGCGTCAGGCTCGGGGTAGACCTCCTTGAAGCCGGAGACGACGCGCTCGTGGCCGCGGATCATGGTGGTCGCGCCCACCTTCTGCATGAAGGAGCGGAACTGCTTCTTGCCGAAGGCGAAGCGCGCCGACTGCTTCTGCAGCTCGGTCGGGACGACGTCGGCCATGCTCGGGTCGCTCCACATCATTTGGAACCGCATGTCGGAGTCGTTGAGCGACTCGAGGCCGATCCACTTCTCGCTGAAGGTGTCCTCACGCGGGATGCCCGCGTGGACGAAGAACAGCTTGTCGAAGACGGCGACGTGCGGCATCGCCTCGAAGAGGCGCATGTACTCGGCGAAGATCTCGTCGCCCGCGACTGGCTTGAGCTCGGCCATCGCCTCGCTCGGCTTTACAGCGCTGTAAATGCGACTGTTGAGCTCGACGTAGTACTCGTGGTTGCCGCGGAGCGGGATCACGTGGTCGGGGACCGTCAAATAGAGCGATAGGACGGTACGCAATATGCCGTTATAGGAGAAGCGACCGCGATCGATGTAGTCCCCGAGCAGGACGAGCAGCATGTTCGGCTCGGTGTCCGGGTGGTCGTGGTAGCGCTGGACCTTCTCGAAGAAGTCGGCCTGGAGGAGCGCGGCCTTCAAACAGGAGTAACAGCCGTGCAAATCGCCGAGGACGAGGAGCTCGTAGTCCTTGTTGTTCGGCGGGTGCACGACGACGTGCCCGTCGGTGAAGGGCGCGTCGGTCGCGAAGTCGGCGACCGTGTGGCCGAGCGCGAGCTTGCCGCGGCCGAGGCTCGCGCGATCCTCGAGCTGCTTCGTCGCGCGCCGCACGACCTCGACGTCGCGCATGGCCTGCTGCGCGAAGGTCTCTTTGTCGGGGGCGTAGCGCCACTCGGTTCGGCTGAAGAAGGGATGGTCCGTCTTCTTGACCTCCATGATGCGCGCCGCCTCGATTTTGACCGAGCCCTCCTCGAGGATGTCGAGGTCCTGCACCTCGAAGACCTCGTCGGCGTCGATGAGCGCGAGCATGTCGTCACGAAACCGAGCTTCCGCCTCGTCGACCTTGCCGTCGGCGTGGATGAGCTCGTCGGCCGAGGCGAGCAGGGCGCGCCGCGCGTCGTTGTCGAACTCGTGGAAGAGCTCGAAGCAGCGGAGCTTCAGCCGTGACATGGCGAAGCCCTTCGAGTCCTCACCGTCAGCCGTGGGCTCCGCGAGGTTCGCCTTGATCTCGACGTCGATGCCGTCGAGCACCTCGTGGAAGTACTGCGTCCACTTCGAGACGATCTCGGCGAAGAGGGACGGGTCCCCATCGGGCATCGCTTGCCGCGCGCGCTCCGCCACGAGCTTCGCGATGTAGTCGCGCAAGAAGCCGCGCTCGGTGGTGTCGAAGTCGCCGTCCACGTACCCGACCGCGGTCAGGTAGTAGATGATCGCGTGCATCTGCTGTTCGGCGACCTTGGGATCGCTGCTGAAGGGCATCATGCGGGCGGGTGGAGTTTAGTCGCTCGCCCGCCGAGGTCGGCCCGAAAAGCTCACGGAGATGCTAGCGTCCCAACATGGCTTTTGATGTACGCGTCGCGTGGCTGACTGCGCTCGTCGCGGTCACTCCAGCTTGCTTCCTCGTGGTCGACTTCGACGAGACGACGGCAGGTGGCGGGCACGGGGGCAAGGGTGGACAGGGCGGGGACACGACGGCCTCGACCGGTGGCACGGACGTCGGGGGTGCGGGTGGCGCTGGTGGCGCCGCTCCTCAAGCGATTGTCGCGAAGGCCAGTCATTCGATCCGCTTGCTCGCCGCAGAGGGCGACAACCTCGCCTACCTCGAAGACAACACTGGAAACCTCTGCATCGTCTCTTCGACCGCCAGCCAACAAGACTGCTCCGACCCGACGGCCTGTGCGTGCAATACGGGCAACCCCTGGGACCATCGGGGCACCCATCTGCAACTCCTCAAGGGTAACGCTTACTACTCGCCCGCAGGCTCCAGCGCTGACATCCCCGTCTTCCGGTGCAGCAAGACAACGTGCACAGGCCTCCTTCAACCCGCCAACGCAATCGACACAACGCTTCGTGGGTTCGCTAGGACCAGTGATGCAATCGTGGCCGTCGGCCCCAATTCCGGGCGGATTCTGACCATCAACGCCAACCAGGATACTTTCATGGCTGGCCCGACGATCGCGATCGGCGACCTGGCGGTGATGGGCTTGTCCTTTGTGTCGATTCTCGGCAGCGAGGTCACCGTGGTGGCCCCCGGCGGGACGGATTCACCAAACCGCTGCATGGCAATGACCGACCTCTCGAAGCTGACGGACCCGGGATCCATGGAGTGTGCCGCCCTGTTGCCGGGCGTTGTTGCCCCCATGCGCATCGGGAACGTGATTTCGGTGACGGCCAGCCAAGGCGCCAGCCACCTCTTCGCCGTCGTTTTCTCGGATCACACCGAGTACTTCTTGGGCGAGGCTCAGTTCCTCCCGCTGACGGTAGTTGGAGAGATGCCCTTCATGGCCGCCGACGACGCCGCGGCCTATCTGTGGGTGCCCACCAACGGAATGGAACTGACACTCAGCCGCTGTGAGCTCGCGACAAGGCAGTGCAAGGCCCTCAGCGAACCCTTTGCGCGCGACGAGCTTGGACCAATCGTCGTCGACAATGGTCGCGTCTACTTCGCGGTCGGCGAGACTGTGTATCGCGTGGTGATCGAGGGCTGACGCTCGGCCTCGCGTGCTAGCCTCCCGAGCATCGTCGTGGCGCACGTGTTCTCTCCCCAACAAGTCTTCGACGGCAAATGGCGCATCGACGCCCTGCTGGGTGAAGGCGGGATGGGCGCCGTCTACGCGGCAGTGCATGTCCGCAACGGCAACCGCGTCGCCATCAAGGTGCTGCACGCGGACGTCGCTCGCGACGCCGGCGCGACCGAGCGGTTCCTGCACGAGGGCTACCTCGCGAACCGCGTCGGCCACAGCGGGGTCGTCAAGGTTCTTGACGATGGGACGACCCCCGACGGCCACGTGTACATCGTCATGGAGCGACTCGACGGCGTGACCGTCGAGCAGCTCGCTGAGCGCGCGGGCGGCCGTCTCCCGATTGCTCAGGTCCAGGCGCTCGCGCTCGATTGGACGCCCATCGTCGCAGCCGCGCACGCCCAGGGGATCGTGCACCGCGACCTCAAGCCCGAGAACGTCTTCGTCTGCAGCGACGGCTCGGTCAAGGTCCTCGACTTCGGGCTCGCCCGCCTGAAAGAGACCGTAAGTCAGAAGCGCCTCACGACCACGGGCGTGCCCCTCGGGACGCCCGCGTTCATGCCCCCCGAACAAGCGCTCGCGCACTGGGACAAGGTCGACACGCGCAGCGACGTCTATTCGCTCGGAGCCTCGCTCTTCACGCTCATCACAGGTGAGCTCGTTCACGACGGAACCACCGTCCCCGAGCTCATCGTCGCGGTTTCGACGCGGCCCGCGCGCCCGATCCGCGCTGTCGTACCCGACGTCTCCCCTGCCCTCGCTGGCGTCATCGATCGCGCGCTCGCCTTCCGCCCGGAGGATCGCTTCCGCGACGCGGGCGAAATGCTCGAGGCCCTCCGCGCGGCCGCGCGTCAGCCCATGGTTCGCGCGACGCTCGCCAGCGCGAACAGCGAGGCCGCGCCAGAATCGCTGGACATAGGCTCGGAGCCCACGCTGGTGGCTCCCGGCCGCGTTGGCCACGCGACGGCGCGCTTGCCACCGGCCGCGGCCCGCAGCGCAGGGCACGCGACGCTACCAGCGGGGCAGGCTCCGCCCGGACTCGGACGCAACTCGGAGAGCGCCGTCAGCTCGGGCACGTCCCACGTGAAGACGGGAGCGCTCGCCGCGGTCGGCGCGGTGCTCCTCATCGGCGTGGGGGTCGGCGCGGCAGTCTACTTCGCGACCCACAAGGTCGAAGAACACAAGGCCTCCCCGGCCGACTCTGCAGCAGCCTCCGAGGACGCAGCGGAGAGCCTTGCCGGCACCTCGCGGCCGGCCCTGCCGAGCGGCCCGGCCATCGCGGTCACACCCGCAGGCGCGGCGAGCGACAGCGCCCAGAGCTCGCATTCGAGCCCGCCCAACATCTCAGCGGGTGGCTCGATCACGGCTCGACCGAAAGCGAGCGTCTCGCCACCACTGACCAGCTCGACCACGCGCACCGCCAAGGCCGTGGAGACGACCGCGTCGCCCCCGCCCGCGACATGCAAGCGCGACCCGTACACGCAGAAATGCCCGTGCGCGAAGTGCGAGAAGTGACAGTCGCGTCAGTAAGTAACGGCGAGCGCTAGCGAGCTCGGTCCGATCTCGAGCGAGGCGCGAGGCGCTGGCGAGCTCGCCTTCTCCGAAGAGGACGGGCCGGTCGCGAGGTCGACGGCGACGAGCGTGACGCCGAGGCCCACGCCGAGCAGGCCGAGCCCCCAGAGCACACCGTTCACCGCGAGCATCGTGTTCCCGTCGGAGGCGACGCTCGAACAATCGCCAGGGGTATTTCTTTTACATTGTTCAAATTCGTCCTGTTTGTCGAGGACGACGACGCCAGTGCCGATCACCCCGCCGAACGCGGCGACGCCGACCGCGCCGACGATCACGCCGGCGATCCCCAGCGTTCGCAGCCCGCCGCCCTCCTCGGGCTTCGGCGGTGGAGGCTTCGTGGGCTCGACGACTCGGCCGACCTCGACGCGTTCGCTGGCTCGCTCTTTGAGCTCGATCGAGCGCGTCTCGGGCGGAGAACCCGAGAGCTCGATCACGAGCTCGTGTTTGCCAGGATCGAGCGCGACGTTCACCGCGGGGAGCGCGAGTGGCTTGCCGTCGAGGACGACGCGAGTCGGTGGCGTGGCGTTCGCCGCGACCTCGACGGTGAGGTGCGGCACGCGCGCTTCGACGTCGGCGAGCTCCGCGCGATAGCCCTCGAGCTCGGGGCCCTGCTCGGGCCACGCCGCGACGATCTCCTCGAGGTGGCGAGCCGCGTCGCGCAGCTTGCCCGAGCTCAGGTCGCAGTCCTTCACCTTGAGGAGCGGCCCGAGCTCTTGCTTCAGCTCGAGGCTCGTCCGAAAGAGCTTGCAGGCGTCCTCGTGCCGGCCCTGCGACTCCGCCTGAAGTCCGGCCTCGAACGCGGTACGCGCGGGCTCGGGCTGGTCGGCGAGGGCTACCCCACGAACCCCGATCAGACCGAAGATCGTGAACGCGACCGAGAGCCGTCTTCGGAGCATGCGAGCCGAGACCTTAGCCTAGTCCAGGCCACCCGAGAACTCGCCGCCGGGCTCGCTCGGCCTGCTGTCGCGCGGGCTGCTGCGCGGGCCGCCGAGCGCGTACGCGCCGCTACCGGCCGCGGGCGCAGGCGCGTGATCGTGGGGCAGCGTGCCTCGCGGCGAGCGCAAATAGACGAACGGCGTCGCGCTCGCGAAGTTCGAAACGCGCGACGTGTAGACATCGGCGTAGCGCTCGATCTGGCGCGCGAGGTGACTCTTGTCGTTGCCCGCCCACATGATCGGTCCCCAGCTCGGGTTGCCGACCTCGCTCGCGCGCTTCGCGAGGGGCGAGATGCGATCGTCGAGCGACGCGATCCGCCCGCGAAGCACGTTGATCGCAGCGGTGATCTCGGCCTCCGAAGCGGTCTCTTCGCCGTACCCCGCGCGCAGCCGCGTGAGCTCGAGGCGCCACTGACAAGCGTCCCGCTCGAGGCTCTCCTTCTCCATCATGAGGCCAGCGAGCTCCTCCACGTCCGGCTCCGCGGCGAGCGTCGCGGCGATCTCGTCCTCGAGCTCGCGCACGATGAGCGCCGTGCGCCAACGCAGCATGCCCTTCGTGACGTGGACGTCGCCGAACATGTGATCGCCGATGTAGAGGATCTCGTCGCCCGACAAACCGAGGAACTGCTCTACGCCGACTGCGTTCCCACCGAAGTACGCGGCGCTCTTCTTGAGGGAGCCGATGATCGGACGCAGCAGTCCGTCGGGGCTCGCGACCTCGAGGAAGGGCGCGCGCGACGAGAAGAACGTGGGCTTGCTCGCGGCGACGATCACGAGGTCGAAGAGGTCGCGCCACGTCATCCCGGTCGGTAAAAACCGGTCGAAGTTGTACTTCATCATCTCGACCGTGAAGGGCCACTCGGAGTTCGTGATGAGCATCAGCTGCTTGCCGGCGCTCCTCTGGTCGAGGAGCGTGAGCGCCGTGTCGGGGTCGAGCTCCACGTATTTCTCGGGGTTCTCGACGATCTCGCGCTTGAGCTCGCCCTCCATGTGGGTGAGGTCGATGTGCTTGCGAGTGAGCGCGTAGATCTCGCGATAGGACCGGACGCCGGGCGTCGCGCCCTCGTCGAAGAGGTCGACGAGCTGCGAGAACATGTACGCCTCGGAGAGCGAGAACAGCGTGTTCAAGAAGACCCAGCGAGGCTCCGCGAGGTCGACGATGGTGTGCGCGTAGGCCGCGCGCAGCGCCTCGAACGCGAGCGGCTTCGTGCCGTGGAACGCGCGCTTCACGTAGCCGAAGCGGTTTGCTTTAACAACGTTACCGAGCTCGGTGTCGATGATGAGGCCGCGGACGATCCCCTTCGGGTCGAAGGTGAGGTTCTCGACGGGCCAGCCGAGGTCGACGAGGCGCGCCCTCAAGTGCTCGTAGGCGCGGTTCTCCCAGACGTCGATTTTGTAGTGGACCAGCGTGTAGTCCATGTCGTAGCCGATGGCGCGAATGGCGCGCATGTTGAGCGTGCGGTTGCAGAACAAGCCGCGCTCACGGGGCAACGGGTCGGCTGGGATGGTCGCCATCTCTCTTTGGGTATCGCCGACCGGGACACCACTCAAGTTTTGTTCCTGGCCTGCGTCAGGTGGAGGGCGCGCTCGCGGGGGCCGGCTCGGTGATCTCGAACACCTCGCGAGCGAGCTCGCGGCCGTCGGCCGTCGTCACGACGACCTCCCATTTGCCGACCTCGTCGATGACGCGCGAGGAAGCCCACGTGCGCCAGCGCTTCGAATGGCCGACGTCGAGGTGCACGAGCCCGCGCGCGGGCTTGTAGCTCGGCCGCTCGAAGCGCACGAAGATCTCGGCCGGATCGTCCTTGTTCTCGACCTCGACGTAGGCGAAGAGGCGCTCGAACTTGCCCTTCTCGAAGGTCGTCGCGACGCCGCGCGGGGCGCGCGCGCTCTTGTCGATCGAGGTCGCGAGCACGAGCTTCTTCACCTTGAGGGCGTGTCCGTCACCGCGCGGTCGCTCCGCGGCAGGCCGAGCTTTCTCGGTCTTCTCCGGCGCCGCGGGCGGGTCGGCGGCGACGAGCACGGGTCGGTCGGCGGGCGGAGCGTTCGCGGGGGTGACGGGGCTCGGAGCCTGGACCTGCGACGTCTGCGCGGCGCCTGCGCTCTCGTGGGTGGTCGGAGCGCTCTCGCCTGTGGGACGGGCCTTGCCGCAACCGCTCGCGAACGACAGCGCGAGGGCGAGCACGACGGAGACCTTGGTGAACGACTTGGAACCGACGAAGAGCGAGGTGTTTTGGAGCACGAGCTACGTGTTCGCAAGGTCGAGGCCAAGCCTCCGGCGAGCATCAAGGCGGCTCCACGACTCACGACTCGACCGAGTTTTCCAGGGGAATCGTCACGAACGACGGTTCGACGAGACGTGGGAAGGTGTGTGCGCGGAGTGACAGTCCGTGGGCCATCGGCAACGATCGCGCTAGGCTGGCAGCATGACGCTTGTACGAACTGGTTCCTTTGCCGGCCGGCTCCGGACGGTGCGTGGTGCAGCGATTGCTCTCGTCGCGGTCGCACCCCTGGCTGTGGTCGGCGCTTGTGGCGATGACACGACGGGGACGGCTCCCGACGACCTCACCCTCGAGGCCTTCCCCGAGGCCTTCCGCGACGCCGAGTGCACGCGCGCGGTCTCGTGCTTGCTCTTCCCCGACGTCGACGCGTGCAAGGCTGCGCTCGCCTACGATCGCTGGCTGGTCGACTCGGTCGGGGCCGCCGCCTACGGCAAGATCACGTACGACCCCGCGAAAGCGAAGGAGTGCATCGACGCGTTGACGAACGCATCGTGCGAGTCGGCCTACTTCGTGCCGCCGGCGGTCCGCGAGTCCTGCGACCCCGTCTTCGGTGGGCGAGGCGCGGTGGGTGCTCCCTGCCTCTCGGCCGCCGAGTGCCAGGGCACGGTCGCTGCTTGTGAAGGCTCCTGCGGAGAGGACTGCTGCGAGGGCACCTGTGTCTCAGCGGACGCCTTCGGACAGGAGGGCGACGCGTGCGACGACCTCACGCCGTGCGCACCCGACTTCTATTGCAGCTTCGTCGAGGGGGGCACGACCGAGTGCGTGAAGCGCGCGGGTGCCAACGAGACGTGCGTCATCGACGGCTGCATCGACGGCTACCAGTGCGACAACGCGACGCTGAAGTGCTTCAAGCAAGCGACGAGCGGCGCGCAGTGCAACCCCGGCTTGACCGACGCTTGCGCGAGCCTCGGTGAGTATTGCAGCGCCGACACGAGCAAGTGCGTTGCGCTCCCAGAAGCCGGCCAGCCCTGCGCTGTGAACGGCACTTCGGACATGATCTGCGCGCGGTATGCGGTCTGCCTCGACGGCACGTGCGTCGCGCGGCCGCAGGCGGGTGAGGCCTGCATCGGCTCGTCGGTCTGCTTGGGCGATCTGCAGTGCAGCGGTGATCCGGACAACCTGTGCTTGCCGCTCAACAACGCCCGCGCCTGCGTCGATCTCTGACGAGCCATGTCGAACGGGCAGGCGCCTCAACAGAGCCTCCGCATCCTGCCTCGGTTCGACTTCCGGGTGGACGTCGCCGCTGACTCGATCGTCGGCCACGTGCGTCCACGCAACGAGGACGCGATGCTCGTCGCGCCGGAGCTCGCGCTCTTCGGCATCGCGGACGGAATGGGCGGGCTCAACGCTGGCGATCACGCCTCCCGCATCGCGCTCGCCCGCGCCCGCGCGCACATCGCCGACAAGGAGTCCGCGCGCACGCTCGACGAGTACGTGAAGACGCCCACGCTCGAGCGACGCCGCGCTGTCTTCAGCGTGCTGCGCGCAGCGTGCGCCAGCGCACACGAAGGCGTCGTCGCCGAACAGGACGTCCGCGGCGGACCGATGGGGACGACGCTCGATCTCTGCCTTTTCGCTCGCGACAAGGCCTTCGTCGCGCACGTCGGGGACGGTCGCGCGTTCCTCGCGCGGACGCACGCGACGCTTCAGCTCACCGAGGACCACGTCATCCGCGCGCCTGGCGATTCGCTGAAGGCGGGCTCGCGTCGAGAGCCGCGGCCGCTCTCGAGCGGCGTCGGGCTGCCGATCCCGCTCCGGGTCGACGTCTTCGCGGTCGACCTCCGCAAGGGGGACACGATCGTCCTCGCGACGGACGGTGCATGGGATCCCATCGATGACGAGGCCTCCCTCGCGGCGCTGCTGCGCGGCTCGCCACGCGCCGTCGCAGAGCAGCTGCTGCGCCATTCGCTCTCACGCGGGGGGCGCGACAACGCGACCGTCGTCGCGGTTCGCGTCGAGGATCGGCTCGTGGCGCGCGGCGAGGTCGGCGGGCACGCGAGCGATGACCTGGCGCACCTCAAGATCTGCCCGCTCTTCGACGGCCTGCCGATGCAGAGCCTCGTCGCAGCGCTCGCCGCCGGCATCGAGGTCGAGCTCGAGCCCGACCAGCGGCTCGGCGCGTTCGAGGCAGGCGATCTCTGCGCCTACGTGCTGCTCGACGGGACGATTCGCACGGCGAACGGCACGCTCTTCGGGCCGCCGGCCCTCGTCTTCGCCGAGTCGCTCGCGGGGGTCGAGCCCCGCGCCACCGCCACGGTCGTCGACGCGGCGCGCGCTGCGGATCCGTCGCGACGATTTTCAGGAGATCACGCAGCACGACCCGGTGCTCGGTCGCGAGCTCTTTCGCAGGCTCGCGAGCTACCTCGCCCGCGGTCAGACGGGCTGAGCGCGGCCGTTCGCTCGCGGCTCGAGCTCAGCCGCTGCCCTCGCCCGAGGCCGCGCGGTTCGGCGTCCAGAGGATTTCGTCCGCGCCCTCCGCGACGGTCGCGAGGCGACTCCAGACGAAGAACGCGTCGCTCAAGCGGTTGAGGTAGCGGACCGCGATCCCGATGGGCTCGGCGACCAGCGCGTCGCCAGGCGTCGAAGGAGCCGTCGCGTGCGCGAGGCGAACGACGCACCGCTCGGCGCGACGACACACGGTGCGCGCGAGGTGCAGGTCGGTGTTGAGTCGGCTGCCACCCGGCAGCACGAAGGACCGCAGAGGCTCGAGGTTCGCGTTCGCCGAGTCCATCTCGCGCTCGAGCGTCACGACCTCGATGTCGGTCACGCGCGGTTGTTTGGGGTGCAAATCTTCCGGCAAGGTCGCGAGGAGCGAGCCTAGGTTGAAGAGCTCGTGCTGCACGCGGAGCAGGGCCTCGGCGAGGGCGAGGAGCGTGCTCTTCTGCGCGCTCGCCGACGGGCCGCGCCCGGCCCCCGATTTGGTGCGCTCGCGTCGATCGAGGGCTTCAATAGCGCTCTGTCGGGCCGCGCCGACGATCGCGTTGAGCTCGTCGACCGTGCCGTAAGCCTCGATGCGGAGGTCGTCTTTGTCGACCTTCTGTCCGCCGACGAGGCTCGTGCGGCCCTGGTCGCCTTTCTTGGTGTAGACGCGGTTGATCGCGACGCGCGGGTCGGCGAACGGACCGTTCGCCGCGAGCGGCTCGAGCGCGCTGCGCACGGTCGGCGCGCCCTCGTGGTGGGTGGCGGGTGGAAGCGTCATCGTGGGCGTGCGCGCCCGCTCGGGCTCGCCTTTACCGACCTCGCGGGCCGGTCGCTTGGCTCGACTCATGAGTCCGGGGTTACGGCGCCTTTCGGTCTTCGGTCAACCCCTTCCTCCGACTTTGGTAAAGACTGCCATGGCCAAGAGCTACGACGACCTCATCCAGAGCGTCCGGCAGCGAGTCCGACTGGTCTCGCTCGAAGAGTTGAAGCAGCGCATCGACGCGCGAGCTGACGTGCTCCTCGTCGACGTGCGCGAGACCGACGAGACGCGCGGGGGCTTCATCCCCGGCGCGCTGCGGATCCCGCGTGGCTTCCTCGAGATGCAAATCGAGGCGAAGGTCCCGAACAAAGACGCGTCGGTCATCCTCTACTGCGCGGCCGGGACGCGCAGCGCCCTCGCTGCGAACACGCTGCTCGACCTCGGCTACCAGCGCGTCGAGAGCGCGAACCCCGGCTTCAACCGGTGGAAGGAGCTCGGCTTCCCCGTCGAGGTCCCGCCCGAGCTCACCTCAGCGCAGCGCGAGCGCTACTCGCGACACATCCTCCTGCCCGAGGTCGGCGAGGCTGGTCAGGCGCGCTTGCTCGGCGCGAAGGTCCTGATGCTCGGCGCAGGTGGGCTCGGCAGCCCATCCGCGCTCTACCTCGCGGCCGCGGGCGTCGGCACGCTCGGGCTCGTCGACGCCGACGTCGTCGACGCGTCGAACCTGCAGCGCCAGGTCCTCCACGCGACGAGCCGCATCGGCATGGCGAAGGTCGACTCCGCCGAAGAGACCCTGCGCGACCTCAACCCCGACGTGAAGATCCAGAAATTCCGCGAGCGACTCACGACCGAGAACATCGACCGCATCTTCGGTCTCGGCTGGGATGTCGTCGTCGACGGCTGCGACAACTTCCCCACGCGCTACCTCGTGAACGACGCGAGCATCTTCCACAAGGTGCCCGTCGTGCACGGCAGCATCTTCCGCTTCGAGGGCCAGGTGACGGTGTTTCACCCGGCTGGTGGCGGTCCTTGTTATCGCTGCCTCTACCCCGAGCCGCCGCCGCCCGAGCTCGCGCCCTCCTGCCAAGAGGCTGGCGTCCTCGGCATCCTCCCCGGCATGATCGGCGTCGCGCAGGCGACCGAGGCCATCAAGCTGATCCTCGGTCGCGGCACGCCGCTCGTCGGTCGGCTCCTGACCTACGACTCGCTGAAGATGAAGTTCGTCGAGCTCAAGCTCCGGCGCGATCGCACCTGCCCTGCGTGCGGGGACGCGCCGACGATCACCGGCTACGTCGACTACGAGGGCTTCTGCGCGGGCTGACGCGGTCGCATCGTCGCGTACGCGAGCACGTCGCGCTTCGGCGTCCGAGCGATCGACTCGATCTTGCTCGTGATGAGCTGACGCTCGTGACCGAGGTCCGTTCGATAGGTGAAGAACATCGCGTCGCCCGGCTGCGGATCCTCGAGGCTGGGGACGACCGCTCCGTTGTCGTGAAAGCGCACGCCGCCCTCGACCTTCAGCGAGACGGCGAGGTGACCTTCGCACCACTTCTTCGTGCGACGGTCGCGTACCGCGACGCAGACCTCGTCACGCAGGTGGTACTCCGTGTTGCGCGTGACGACGAGGCGGTGTCGCCGTCGCTCTTGGCCCGTGTAGCTCATCGCAATCGACCTCCGACCCGAAGGCTATTGAGGTTGGTCGCGCGCGGCCAAAAAGGCTGACGCCACGACGGGAGCGCCTCGCGGTGGGGCCCCAAGGAACTTAACCGCGAGCGATGGCCCGCGGCACGATCGCGTTGTCCATGATCGCTCGGCCTGGTCTCGCAAAGACGCATCGTTCGCGCGCGCTCCACATGAAGGCGCGCGCGTTCGTGCGCTTGCTCGATGGAGCCGTGCGCGACTGGCTCGAGACCGCGGACGTGATGAGCGAGGGCCGCGAGGAGCCGACCTCTTCGGGCCTCACCTACTTCGGATCGACGTCGATCTTGCTGCCTTGGGATCGCGTGCCCGACCCGCGGTTTACCTATCCATCCACGCTCCCCGTGCTCGCGAGCGATCCACACCTGCGCATCCGCATCACGCGGATCGCGCGACGCGAAGCAGAGTCGCGCGCGAGCGCGGACCTCGACTCCATGCATGTCGAAATCACTTGCCGAGGCACCTCGAGAGGACTCCTCTTCGCCGTCGATCTCGAAGCGCGCGTGCGCACCGCGGGTTTCTCGAGTGCGCGTTGAGGGCCCTTGACGCACGGCCTCACGTGTTGGACCCGTGGCCCGCGTGACGACGAGGCGCGTGTCTCGAAGCACGCAAGTCGAGTCGGTGTTGGGGATGAGCAAGCGAGGCAAAACCGACGAGCAGAAGGTCATCCACGTGGTGTTCGGCCCCGGCGGCGGACGCGTGGAGAAGGACGCACGGCGCAGCGCCGACACGCTCGGTGACGACAGCGACGTCGACGTCCCGCGCTCCGCGAAGGAGCCGGTCACCGACCTCTTCACCCTGAGCGAAGTCGCGAAGCTCCTCGCGATGTCGCCGGGTCGTCTGCGCTCGCTCGACAAGAACCGCATCGTGTCGCCGTCGGGTCGTCGACGCGGCCGGCGCGCGTACACGTTCCCGGATCTCATCGCGCTCCGCACCGCGCGCGACCTCCTCGCGCGCAAGGTCCGACTGCGCGACGTCACGCGCGCGATCGACTCGATCCGCGCAGAGCTCCCGCGTGTCACGCGCCCTCTCGCGGAGCTCACGCTCGTCTCGGATGGCCGCCAGGTCGTCCTGCGCTCCGAGGCCGGCAACTACCTCCCCGCGACCGGGCAGCTCGTGCTCGACTTCGAGATCAAGTCGCTGCGCGACGACGTCGTCCGCGTGCTGCGTCCGAACGCTGGTCGCGCTCGCGCGAAGAGCGCGTACGACCTCTACGTCAAGGCGAGCCAGCTCGACGAGGACCCCGCGACGCTCGATCAAGCCGAGGCTCTCTACCGTCAGGCCGTCGAGCTCGATCCGTGGCTCGCGATCGCCCACACGAACCTCGGCAACATCGCCTTCCGCCGCGGCGACGAGGACCGCGCGCTCGAGCTCTACCAGCGCGCGCTCGGCATCGACTCCACGCAGCCCGAGGCCCAATATAACCTCGGCTACGTGATGCTCGAGCGCGGGCACCCCGACCGCGCGATCTCGTATTTCCAGGGCGCCATCAAGAGCGACCCCCGCTTCGCCGACGCCTACTTCAACCTCGCGATGGCGTTCGAGCAGGTCGGCAACGTGACCGAGGCTCGCCCGTGCTGGCGCAAGTACCTCGACCTCGAGCCGACGGGGACTTGGGCGGACATCGCCCGTCGCCACCTCTGAGGACGGCTCGACGGCGAGAAAAGACCTCGCACGCCGGATCAGGTTTCGTGGTACCACCGCGCCGTGGACGGGTCTCCTCTTCCGCGACAGGTTGCGCAGCAAACAGTCGAGGCCCTCAAGAAGGCGGGGCACATCGTCCTCACGCCCGGTGAAGGCGAGCAGCTCCTGCGCGACCTCGGGATGCTGATAGCACCCGTGATTCAGCGCATCTTGCCGCGCATCAACCTGCGCGGGCCGCTGATGGGCGAGCCGTCGAGCACCTTCGGCGACGAGGCGACCGACGAGCTCGTCGAGGAGCTGGTCGAGGAGATCCGCGACGCGCTCCTCGACAGCGAGAGCGTCGAGGACGTCTTCGCGGACGACCGCACGATGGATCGCGCGATCTTCCGGGCGCTCAGCGACTCGCTTCGCGCGCTCGGGCGCCGCAGCCACGAAGAGGACGACGACGAAGAGGAGATGCCGCCGATCAGCGTGCGACTCGACACGCTCGGCTACGTCGCATCGTCCGCCGCGCGCGGCGCGGATCAGGCCACCCTCAAGGACGCGCTCGACCGCGCCGCCGAGGCCGCCGACAGCGAGCTGAAGAGCTTCGAGGCCGGGTCGCGCACCGCGTTCTTCCGTCCCGCGGCCGACCCCGAGCGTCGCATCGACATCGAGGCCGCGATCGAAGAGGAGCTCTCGGACCTCGTCGAGCAGGGCATCGTCGACCTCCCCTCGGTCAAGCGCAAGCTCGACACCGACCCCATCCCCGAGGCCCGCCGCCGCGCCGTTCGGCTCAGGCTCGACGAGCTCGTGGAGAAGCATCTGTCGCTCGCGGTGTGCCGCGGCACGTGGGAGTGGAGCGACGACAAGACCCAGGCCTTCGTCGTCTTCATCCCGCTCGCCGAGCCCGACGAGGCCCTCTTCGCCCGCGTCACCGCCGACTTCGAGCGCGAGATCCGCACCGTGCTCGCGACCCCCGAGTCCGCCGACGACGAGCCCGCCGTCCCCTCCTCCCACAGGCCCGCGCGCTCGAGCATGGCTCGGCGGTTTCAGCCCGAGAGCGCGAGCGCGGCGATCTCGCGCAGCCTCATGGATCGGACGCGGGACCTGCTCGCCGCGATCGAGGCCGTCGACCGCGCCCCCGCCAAGCGCGCCAAGGCCGCGGTCGCTGACAGCCCTGTAAAGGCGAAGAAGGCCGACAAACCGGCCGCTGCCGAGAAAGCCGACAAGGCCGCGAAGACCGAGAAGAAGCCGCGAGCCGCGAAGAAGACCTCGGACGGCGCGGCCCCTCGAGCCACGAAGGCGAAGAAGAATTCGCCGCCCGACGACGAGTGAGCTGCGTCGGTCGCGCGCCGCGTGCTACGCAGGTGCATGGCCGTGAAGTCGCCCCGTCGTCTCCAGATCCCCGCGAGCCCCTGCGGGTCGCGGGGCCCCCACGACGAAGATCGCGACGCGATCCAGCGTCGGCGTGCGCTGCTCATCTCGTCCCTCGTCGCGGCAGTTGGCTGCTCCCCTGCGGCCTCGCCCGACACGTCCGCGAGCGCGTCGGCGAGCGCGAGCGTCACGGTGAGCGCCGCGATGAGCGCCCCGTCGGCGTCCACCTCGGCGTCGGCCTCGAGCAGCGTGGCCACAGCGCCGCCAGCGACTCCCTGGCGTGAGCTCGTCGCCAACGCCCCGCCTCGCGACGTATCGCTCAAGCTCGCCGCGACGGACGCGACCCAGCGCAAGGCCGTGCTGGACCCGATCAACCGCATCTACGACGCGCTGAAGGATCTCTACGAGTCACCGCCCGCGACCTGCGACCTGCGCGACGAGACCTGCAAGCGCGCTTGGGCCGCCGTGGCGAAGAAGCTCCTCGACACGGAGGACTCCATCCCGAAGGCTCGCGACTTCGGCCTCTGCGGCTCGCCTCCGGACGACCTGCTCGACGAGAGCATCGAGCTCGGCGGCCAGCATGAGACCTTCCTCCGCGAGCTCGTGACGAAGGTCCGAGCCGCGCTCGACGCCCGCGTCGCGCCGAGCGGCATCTTCTCCGAGCAAGTCTGGCTGAAGCTCGTGACGCGTCCGATGCCCGGCGTCATCGCGATGCCTTGCCTCTCCTGTGTCGCGCCCTCGTCCTATCGCCTCGGCAGCCCCATCGCGTTTCGCACGGGCGAGGCGACCATCGGCGACCTCGGCAGTGGGACGGTCGAGAGCCTCGTCAACATCCTCAAGAGCTCACCCACCGGTGACATCACGCTGCGCGGACACGCCGACGCCTCCGAACAGAACCCAGACAAACTGGCGCTCGATCGGGCTAACAACGTGAAAGCAGCGCTCGTGAAGGGGGGCATCCCCGCGACCCGCATCAAGACCGTCGGGATGGGGGCAGACTACCCGGTAGCGTCGAGCTCACAGGCGGAAGGCCGGTCGCTCAACGGCGCGGTGTGGGTCGGAGCGATCAAGACTCGCTGACAGCCCCGTAACTCGAACGGGGCTTCATCGGGCCTCGCGGTTCGCCGTGCGCACGTTCTTCGAGCAGCGATAGGCCCATACGACGGGCACCCCGTCGAGCCCGCGGACGACGTCGGGTCGCGTCGTCCCGCAGACGACCCACGCCTGATATTCCTGCCCTTGCATGTGCATCTCGTGGTGGTAGAGGACGATGTCAGCCGCGTCGATCGACCACACGGCGCGGATGTCGCGGCGCAAGCGACCGTCCTCTTTGAGGGTCTCCCAGGCGACGAGGCCGGTGTCATGAGGATAGACCGCCCCGTCCTCGGGGACTGTCCTGTTCAAATAATCCACGAGCGCTCCTGTCGTGTAGCCCCAGAAGCCGCGATTGAGCCCCAAGCTCGCCGCCCCCGACGCGCCCCCGACGACAGGACTGTAAGCGCTGAGCCCCCAAGGGTGCGCGTCCCAAGCCTGCTCGAGCGAGGGCGCGAGCACCAAACCCGCCACGACCGCTCGCAAGGACGCGGCCGCGCGCGCGAGGCCGCGGAGCTCGAGCTCCGTCTTCAGGCGAATGGAGACTTGATGGATCCCCTCGCCAGCGAAGAGCGCCAAGAATGGATAGGCGGTCATCCAATGCTTCGTACCGCCGAAGATGGGCGTCGAGTCGCGGAGCCAAGGCGCATAAGACACGAGGACGGCAATGGCCCATAGCGCCGCGTCGCCGTGGGTCTCGACGACCTCGCGATCACGCGCGCGGAGGTCGCGCACGAGGCTCCGCAGGGCGAAGAGGACACCGACCCCCGCGGCCAAGAGCGTCGCCATCGGGACCGTGGCGAGCGTCATGATTGGCGCATAGAGCCGCGGCATGGGCGGCTCGAAGTAGTTCGAGCCGAGAAACTCCATGTTGTAGTACTCGTGCTCGAGGTGGAAGCGCGCGTACTCGCGCAGGCGCGCCACCGTGTCGTGCCAGATCCAAGGCCAGAGCGCGTAGCAAACCATCGGACCGACGAGCCCCATCGCGGCGAGGACCTGGAGCGGCCGGCGCAGCGTCGCGACCAGCCCGCGCCGCGTTCGCAGCGTGGTGAGCCCGAGGAGCGCCGCGTGCGCGACGACGACGAACGGCAGAAACCAGGAGTTGTGCTTCGTGTCGAGCGCGAGCCCGAAGAGCACGCCCGTGAGCACCGGCCAGAGCGGCCCCTCGGTCTCGAGCGAGCGCGCGTACGCCATACACGTGAAGAAGAAGAGCGCGGCGATCGGCGCGTCGAAGCACGCGAGGTGCGCGTGATAGAAGAAGCGCGGGGCGAGAAAGAGCACGCCCGCGGACGCGAGCCCGACCGCGACGCCGCGACGCGCGCTCGCCCAGAGAAACACCGCGGTCACGAGCAGCGCAGACACGACCATACCGGGGAAGCGGTAGCTCGTACCCGGCTCGGAGAAGACGGCGTGGCGCACGTGGAGCTCGCGATGCGACAGCGCGAAGAGCCCCTTCATCAGCGCGGGGTGCTCGTGATTGACCGAGAAGGTCTCGTCGACGCGCGTGCGCTCGAGCGCGCGGGCGCGGTTCACCCCGACGTCGTCGAACCACTTCTCGTAGACCGAGGCCGCGTGAAAGTAGAAGCCCTCGTCGCGCGAGTAGCCGAGCTCGCGCGCGGTCGACACGAGGACCGCGAGCGTCGTCACGAAGAGCGCGAGCGCGAGGCCCCAGCGAACGGCGCTCATCGCGTGTCCGCCTGAAAGCAGAAGTGCCGATCGCGATAGTCGGTCGAGGAGACCGCGAACTCGACGCTGGCCTCGGCGCCGGCGTGCCCACCGAGCGGGAACTCGAAGCGACGCCACCCCTCCCCGTCCGTGTGGATGAGCGCTCCGACGACGTCGCCGTCGACCCGCACCTCGAGGCGAATGGGCGCTCCGAGCTGCGCGCGCTCGATCATCCAATAGAGCCCCGCATGACCTACAATCTTGTCACCGAGCGGGACCTTGTCGAAGCGCACGACCCGCTCACCCTGCTCCGTCGGGTGGGCATAGATGCAGCGACGCGGCAGGAACTCCTCGTCTGCGATGACCGTCGCTGACACATTCAGATAGAAGCCCTCGGGGCAGACGAAGCGGCGCGCTGGGAAACCAGGGTGCCCACCGAGCCCACCCGCCGCGGGCCGCGCGCGCTCCGACCAGGTGCAGCGCGTGCCGCCTCCACCTGGACCACCGGTCGTCCCGAACGCGCTCGCCCAACGTGGCTCGAGGTTCTCGACGAAGTCGAAGAGCACGTGCTCGGGCGCGGGGTTCTCGAGGACGCGCAGCTCGAAAGGGCCGACCGAGCGGCGCTCGACCTCGCGAAACTGCGAGAGCTCGGGCGCGTGCGCTCCGAGCGCCGAGATCTCGATGGCGCGCGCATAGGTGCCCGCGTCGCTCCGACCCAACGTCTCGAGGGTGAAGACGCGCGCGTCGGGGACGCTCGCCCGCGCGTAGGGCTCGGCCCAACGGGGCGCGACGACGACGAGATCTCCAGGCTTGTAGAGCTCGGCCATCGCAGGCTCGAGGAGCGCGTAGTCCGCGGGCTCGGGCGCGCGGCTCCGGCTCCAGCAACCCGCGCCGAGTTCGAACAGGGCCACAGCGGGCAGCGCGCAGAGCAGCGCCAAGCGCAGAGCCCTCTCTCTACCTCGGGGCGCGGGCGGTGGCGGGTCGTCGTTCGCGCGCTGCAAATAGGGAGGAAGGTCGAGTTCCATCGGCGACGAGGCGCGCCGAGAATCTCACCCTCGCGCCGCGCGCGCCACGCTCCGCTGCGCGTCGTTCACGGTATGTTCGCGCCCATGGCCGACCAACCGACCACTTCGCCGCTGCCGCGCTGGCCGCTCGTGGCCCTCTGTCCGATCCACGCTGGCGTCTTCGGCGTGGCCGCGGCGTTCTTGCCCTGGCCGAGCTTCACCTTGTTCGCGCTCCTCGCGGGCGCGCTCGCGTCGTTCCATCTCGTGACCGCGGGGCTCGCGCTCGCGGGCTCTCGTCGGCGCGCGATGGCTTGGCGCCTGACCGCGCTCCTCTCGCTCGGCGTCCTCGCTTATCTCACGTACGGCGCCATCGGCTCGGGCCTCTACGTCAATCAGCTCTACGACGGCGTCGGGTTGCCCGTGCTCGGCGCGGCCGTCGCGGCTTGGTGCGTGGGCGCCCTGTTTCTCCTGCCGCTCTCGATATGGGGCCTCGCGGTCACCGGCGGTTCGCGCTCCAAGGGCGCCTCGAAGATGGGCTCCGGCCTCGCGAGCGCGACCGGTCTCAGCATCCTCGGCTTCACCGCCGCGCTCGACGCGGGCTCCGCGCGTGGTCGGGCCCACCTCGATCTCACGGACGCTGACCTCGACGCGCGCGTCGCGAGCGCGCTCGCGAGCCTGCCCGCGCCTGCCAATCGCAAGGAGCAGGGCTCGCTGCCGAGCCTCTTCACGAAGGCCCCAGTCACCTGCGCGGAGCCCCCACACACTTACAGCGGCGTAACCGCATTCGTCACGCGGCTCGTCCCTCCCGCGCCGCCCGAAAAGCCGAAGGAGAGGATGGAGGTCCAGCCCCTCGTCGAATGCCTCCAGGCGGACTCTCTCGACGGAGTGCTCGCGGCCGTGCGCAGTCGGTCGGGCGAGACGGCGCTGCGCGGGGACGTGATCATCGACGTCGTCACCCGCTCGCGCGCGCTACCCGACGCGGGACCGCTGCTCGGCCCGGTGGTCGTTCGCCCCGCCGTCGAGGGCGTCTGTCGCGCGGAGCGCTGCCTCTTGCCGTGGCAGCTCGTCGGGCTCGACGCCTTCACCGAGGCCATGAACCTCTCGGCGATGCAGGCGCAGATCGGCGTCACCGCGGAGGCGCTCCGCAAGCACCTCGAGATCGACGGCAAGGGCTTCGCCGATCTCGATGCCTTCGCGACGCGCAGCTACCTCTTCGACGGGACGCGCGCGCGCCCGATGCGATACCTCGAGTTCGGCAAGCGCCCGCTCGACACCGAGAACCTGAGCGCGGCGATCCGCGACGCGGCTGGCTTCATCGTCGCGTCGCAGGTCAAAGACGGTCGGTTCCGCTACACGGTAGACCCCTATTCGGGCCGCGTGTCGTTCGACAATTTCTCCGTCCCGCGACAGGCGGGTACGACGCTCGCGCTCTGCGAGGCCTCGGCGTTCGACCCCAAAGCGATCGACGCCGCGCGCCTCTCGACGAAGTTCCTCGCGGGCCTCGCCCAAACGCGTGACGGCCGCGCCGGCGTCGTCTTCCCCCGAGGCGCGCGCACGGGCGCGCCGCTCGGCAGCACCGCGCTCTCGCTGATTTCTATGCTCGCTTGTCGAGAAAAGACCGGCACCGACATCGACAGGACCATCGAAGATCTCGGTCGCGGGGTCCTGTCGATGCAGGCTGAAAATGGACGGTTCCTGCCCGCTTGGGACCCGACGACGGGCAACCCCAAAGACGGTAAGGCCGCGCTCTACGCAGCAGGGCAAGCTGTCTTCGCGCTCGTCCTTTGGGAGGGCAAAGCGGGCGACGGCCTCGAGCGCCCCGCCGGCCTGTCGAAGGCCATCGATCGCGCGATGGCCTATTACTCGGGGCCCTATTGGGACATCCCGATCCGCGACTTCTTCTATCTCGAAGAGAACTGGCACTGCCTCGCAGCGGTCGCGGCGCTCGACCATCACCGCAATGACGCCTACGAGAAGTTCTGTATCGACTATATGACGATGAAGAAGCGGTTCGTGCGGCGCGAGGGCAGCGGCGTCGAGGAGGAGCACGTCGGCGCTTATGGGTTCGGCGATCTGTTCCCCCCGCACCACGCCGCAGCGGCGGGCTTCAGCGAGGCGCTCGCCGCGTCGATCACGCTGAAGCGCGCACGGCACCTCGACACCAGCGAGGACGAGGCCATCCTCTCCGACGTCCTCTCCTATTTGATGCGGCACCAATGGCGAGACGACAATTGCTTCCTCTGCACGCGTCGCCTCCGCATCCCGGGCGGCTTCAGCGAGAACGTCGGCTCACCCATCATTCGCATCGACTTTGTTCAACACGCCATGAGCGGGCTCGTGCACGGCGGGCGCGAGCTCGGGCTGATTTGACGGGCGCGCGAACACGAAGACGGCCGCGGCGAAGACCACGGACGACCCGACGATGACAGGGATGTCAGCACTCGGGGTCGACTCTGATTGGGTGGTAGCGGCGAGGACCGCAAAGAGGTTGTTGACCGCGTGCGCGGCGATCGAGGTGCGAATGCTCCCCGTGCGCTCGACGATCCAGCCGAGGTAAATACCCAATACGGCCGCGACGGTGCCCTGCACGAGGTCGAGGTGAAAGACCCCGAACGCGACCGCCGAGATGAGGACCCCGAGGCCGCGGGGCCAACGCGCGGCGAGCCGCGTTTGCACGAAGCCGCGGAAGAAGAGCTCCTCCGCGACTGGAGCGGCGAGGCCGATCGCAGCGGTCGCGAGCACGAGCCCCGGCGTCCCGAGCTTGGAGAGCGTCGAGTCGAAGAGGTCGAGCGCGAAGCTCTTCTGGGGGACGTGCGACGCAGCAGCGCCGCAGAGCCCGCTCAGCGCGAGCGCCCCCAAAGCCCCGACCGCGACGTGCCACGCGGGGCGCCTGCCCGGACCGAGGCGCAGTCGCTCGAGGCGGGTCGGTTTGGCGCCGAGGAGCAGCGCCAACGCTGACAAAGCTGTAGCGCTCGCGAGGACCGACAGGACGACCCCTATCGGTGAGAACGCGCACGCCGTGACCCGCTCGTCGAGCGGTGTGCCCGGAGCGAACGCCCCCCAGCGCGCGGCGACCAACGCCACGAGCGCGATCGTCCCGACCAGTTGCACGCCGACTACGGCGCCGAAGAAGCCGGCGAAGACCGGCCAAACACGGGGTTTCGGAGGTGGCTCTGTCGAGTTGGGGTCAGGCACGAAGCTCGGCGTGGAGCCTAGCAGCTCGACGGCTCGATCGACCGCGAGCTCAACCCTTCTCGAGCTCGTTGCCCTGCGCGTCCTTCATCTTGCCAGTGGCGATCAGGATGACGTCGATGATCGCCCAGATGCCCCCGCCCCCGCAGGTGATGAGCTTCAGGATGCCGAGACCGGTATATCCCAGGTAGAAGCGGTCCACGCCCAAGCTGCCCAGCAAGAGTGAGAGAATCAGCGTCGTCGTCCAGCTCTTCTTCATCGCGGTTCGTCCTCGGTGGCGGCCGTATCGGCCTGTCATCACCAAAGACGCAGCGCTCGCCCGACTGTCGCGATCTTTTTCATTTTGCTGTCAGCCTTCGTCGCCGGCTCCCCGCTTCTTGGTCTTCGGCGTCGCAGCCTTTTCGGCCTTCGCTGCTTCCTTCGCGGCCTTCGCTGCTTCCTTCGCGGCCTTCGCTGCTTCCTTTTCGGCCTTCGCTGCTTCCTTCGCAGCCTTCGCCGCCGCGGCTGCCTCGGCCTTCGTCGCCTTGTCGGCCTCTCGCTGGGCCTTCGCGGCCTCGCGGTCGAGCTTGCGCTGCGCAGCCTCGGCCTTGCGCGCGACCTCTTGGCGCTTGCGCGCGCCGGCCGCGAGCAGCCGATCCATCGTGCTCACGTCCTCCGGCGCCATCTCGGATCGGTCGATCGTCGCCGGGTCGAAGCCGTGCGCGTTGACGAGGTGCGCCTTCATCGTCGACCACGCGGCCTGCATGATCGTCTCGCCGTCCGCCGTCACTGCGTCCCGCGGCACGCCCCGCGCTAGCAACCAATCGACGCTGGGCGACTGGCGCTCCGCGAAGGACGAGACCGCAGCGTGGATTGGCGAGGTCTGCCCCGGCGTCTTCGGGTGGAGGGGCACGCCGTGGCGCGCGAGTACTTCCATCATTGTAACTGACCTCCGCGCCGCCCAGACCATCGCGTCCTCTCGTTTCGAGGAATCCCCGCACTGGGTCATGGCGTCGGGGGCGCGCAGCGCCATCTCGAGGAGGGCGGGCGCGTCGGCCTGGATCGCGTCGAACAAGAAGGACTCCGGCAAGCGCCCCCCCTGCGAGAGCAAGAAGTCGATGACGACAGGCTCGCCCCCCGAGATCGCGTGGCTCATCACCTCCTCTTCACCGAGGAGCGCGACGACCGCTGGCTCCTTCGCGACGAGCGCGAGCAGTCCATTGAGCCTCGCGTGACGAGCGAGGCCGTTGAGCACCTCGAGCCGCGAGGACTCGGGCACCTTGGCGCCCGCGTCGAGGAGGGCGAGCACCACGTCCTCGCGACCGTGTCGCGCCGCGCGCTCGATGGCTGGCGAGCTCTCGAGCGATCGGTTCACGTCCGCGCCCGCGGCGATCAGCTGCCGCGCGACGCCAGCGGACCGCGCGAGCGCGAGGGGCGCAGGCAGAGTGGCGCTCGGTGCGACGTCGGCTGAAATCCCAGCGCCGAGCAGGACCTCGACCGCGGCCTCGCTCCCAGCCCGAGCCGCGAGGTGCAATGGCGAATAGCCTCGATAATGCTCGAACGTGATCGCCAGCTCGACGCCGTCGGCTCGCAACGCGCGGAGCGCCTCGGCGTCGCCTTTGTCAGCTGCGAGCAGGATGTCCCAACGATGATGACGAGGCGGCAGTCCGTGCGCGTTGGTGCGGCCGCCCGGGTAAATGGGGTTTCGCGAGATGCCGTCGAGGTGGAACTCCGTCGAGACGTAACCTGTGTTCGCGAACTGGGCGAGCTCGGACAGGGCTGTAAGCGTCGAGTCCCACATGCTCGCGGGCGCCGACGTGTCCATGTCCACCTTGACGAGGAGGTCATCCTCGAACTTCAGATCGTCGAGATCGACAATGCTGTCAGTGACAGCGACGAAAGCGTCGAGCCCGGCCTCGAGACAGTGGGGGTCGGCGAAGCGTAAAGAGCCGCGGAATTTCTGGGTGTAAGACATCGCTCTCCTCGCTCAGCGAACCGTATAAACGCCAGTCGCCACGTCGTGATAGCCCTTCGCGCCGACCTCGCGCGCGAGCGGGCTCGACCAAGGCTCCCCGCGCGCCACAGCGTCGAGGGCGGCCCGGAAGTCGTATCGCGGAGACCACCCGAGCTCGCGACGAGCCCTGTCGTTGACGTAGACGCGCTCGATCCCCGGGAACATGCGCCAGCCGCGCGCGGCGTAAATCTCCAGGTAATCGGGGTACAGGCGGCGCACGACCGACGGCGCGTCGAGCCGCAGCGCGGGCAGGTCGTCCCTCGAGAAGGGCGCGGTCGCGGTGATGATGTAGCGGCCGAAGCCGATCGACTTTGCGCGCTCGATCGCGAGCAGGTGAGCGTCGACGACATCCTGCAAATCCACACGTCGATAGAGCAGCTCGTTCACCTTGATGTTCGCGTCGTCGTAGGCCGAGCGCACCTCGTCACGGTCGTCCCCCTCGGGGAAGAACCGCGAGGTCCGCAGGACGAGGACGGGCATCCCGTGATCGCGATGCACGAGCTCGCAGAGGTCCTCCGCCGCCATCTTGGTCGCGCCGTAGATGTTCTTGGGGATGGGCTTCACGTCCTCGGTGATCCACGCCGCGGGCGCCCCGAAGGGGGGCGTGAGCGCCCTGCCGAACGTGCTCGTCGTGCTGGTGAACACGAAGCCGCGCACGCCCGCCGCGGCGGCCTCCTCGAGCAGGTTGAGCGTCCCTGTCACGTTCGTGTCGATGAAGGCCTGCCGACTGTGGGAGCCGACGTGGGGTTTGTGGAGTGTGGCTGTGTGAAGGACGTAGTGGACCCCCTCGACGGCGCGGCGCACGAGCGCTCGATCGACGATGGAACCCACGATCTTCGTGTGGGGGGGCGCGGCGCGTGGGACGTCGCCCGCGTGGCCGGTCGGGGCGTGCGCTCGTTCGAGCACGTCGAGCGCGACGACGTCGTGGCCTTGCGATGCGAGGACGCGGACGAGCCCTTCACCGAGGTGCCCAGAGCTGCCGGTAACGAGAATTCTCACGGGCCGAGTGATGCCACGAAAGCGCCTCGTGGGCTCGCTGGTTCAATATCGCACACGCGTTCGGCACACGTTCGACCGAGCGGCCCCCGGAGCCGCTCGGTGCATACAATTCATTAAGCAATTTCACCATCGACGCTGCATTTTACCCCAATTTCAGCATGGTGATCTGGATCACCGCGGCCACCGAGCCCTCTTTAGTTACCAGATTACGAACCGTCCAACTGGACATGAAGTCGAATGGCCAGAAGGGGCCCGTGTCGGGCTACACCTCGCTTTTTCTCCTCGGTCTGGTGTCTTGTGTCAACGGACCCACCGAGAGCAGTGAGGCCAAATCTACAGATGAAATGGGTGGAGGCGGCTCCACGACAGTCTCCAATCAGGGTGGTAGCGCGGGTGGCGAGCGGCCAAGCCCCGGCCCGGTCGGGATGGAGGGGTGGGTCGATCCGCCCACGCCCCCGAGCAACGACACCTGCGACAAGCCGACGGTTTTGTCACCGCTCGTCGGCGAGACCGCCCAAATCAACGGCACGATGCTCGGGGCCGTCGACGACTATGAGACCTCTTGTGCGGACGGCGCCGGAGCCGAGGCCTCTCTCAGGGACGTGGCCTTCGAACTCGACCTGGCGAGCGCCTGCTCGACCATTGTCACGCTCGTCGGCGACTCGAGTTTTGTCGGCGCGCTCTCATTCCGCACACAGGCATGTACGACGGACGAGTACTGCATGATCGTCGCGCCCTCGGGCGCGTTCCACGCGGCGCTCGAGGCTGGGACGTATTGGGTGCTTCTATCCGCGACAGACACCTCCTCGAATGACTTCACCTTGAGCGTCGAGTGCAAGGCGCCGATCTGCGGCGACGGCTTCTTGAACGCAGGAGAGGGCTGCGATGACGGCAATACAGTCGGAGACGACGGCTGCAGCGCGACCTGCGCCCTCGAGGCCGCCAGCGCGACGCTCGACACCTGCGCGGGCGCAGCCAGCGGCTCGCCGATCGAAATAGGGATGTCCCAAACGCTCGACCTGCCCGGCTCCAATCCGCCCGCGAACACGATGGGCGCGACCGACAGCGGCACGGGCAGCTGCATGCTGCAGCCCGCCGGCGACATCCGGCCCGCGCCCGATCACGTCTACCGCGTCCGACCGGCTGCGAGCGGCACGCTCACCATCAGGCTTGGCGATGACATCGAGGGGATTCCATTCTGCGGCCTGGACGAGAGCGTGCAGCCGTCCTTCCCCTACCCGACTGGGTGCTACGACCGAGCACTCCACGTACGAACCAGCTGCGAAGATCAAGCGACCGAGGTCGCCTGCTCCGACGATCCATTGGATTGGTGGCGCCCCGAAGAGGTCAGCTTCAGCGTGACCGCGGGCACCGACTACTACGTATTCGTCGACGGCTGGAACGACGATGAATACGGCGTCGGTAGCTACATATTGAACCTCGCGCTGTCGCCTTGATCGCGACGCCCGAGCTCACCCGTCGGATTGGAAGATAGGGAAATAGGCCCTATCCACGTTCAGGAGGTGGCGCGTCACGACGTCGAGCGCGAGGAACTCCACGACCTCGCCGAAAGACACCTCGCCGCGATCTGCTTTGGCTTCCAAATAGGCGGCCCGGCGCAATAGCCCGGCGTGGGCGCGAGCGTGCGCACGGAGGTCCGGATAGCGGTGCGCTGCGAGCAGCGCCTCTTCATGGGTGAAGTGCTCTTCAATCGTGGAGCGGAGCGCGCGAATCTCGGCGCGCACCGGCTCGAGTGTTTTCTCGGTGCGCATTGGGCCACCGATCAAAGCGAGCACCCGCCCGACCTGCTCGAAGAGCGCTTGGTGCTCGCGATCGATGGTCGGCTCCCCGCACTCGTAGGACTCCTGCCACTCGAGCCGCAATGGAATGGAAGGCATCGCGAGGTCGGACGCGCCGCGACGGTCGACGATGACGCGATCGCGGCCCCCGCGCTTCGCGGCGTAGAGGCTCTCGTCGAGGCGAGCGAACCACTCGGGGAGCGCCTCGTTCGAGAGTCGCTCGGCCACGCCGATGCTGACGGTCACGCGACCCACGACCGCGAACGCCCTCGCCGCGATCGCCGCGCGGACTCGCTCGGCCGCTCGAGCGGCACCGCGATACCCGACCGCGAGCAGGACGGCGAACTCCTCACCGCCCCAGCGAAACAATGTGTCGGAAGGCCGAATGCTGGACGACGCGACCTCCACGACCTCGCGCAGGACGGAGTCACCAGCGGCGTGCCCGAAGGTGTCGTTTACCCGCTTGAAAAAGTCGATATCGAAGAGCATCAGCGAGATCGGTTGGCGTTCCGATTCGGACTGAATCACGCGCTCGAAATGGGCGCGGTTCCAAGTCCCAGTCAGGTAGTCGGTCGCGGCGAACCGCTCGAGCGCGTCCACGCGCGCGCGGAGCGCTTCGACCTCGTTCGTGTGCGTCGCCAAATCGAAGGCGACAATCGCACCGCTGTCGAACCTGAAGATGTGGGCCTCTGCGCGATAGGACCGATCGTCCACGCGCACCGAGACTGGCTCTACGGTGCTCTTCGTCCCTGCGGCGACGTTGGAGGCTGCGTCGAGCGTGACCACACGCGGTTCCCCACCGAAGCGCTCGACCAGGGCCGAGTTGACCGCGACGATGACACCGCGCGCGTCGAGGATCGCGAGCGCGCTGGGGAAGAGGTAGAAGGCGCGAATCGCGGAGGTCTCTCGGGGAGAGCCATCATCCATATTCGACGCAGTTTACCCGCTTCGCGGAGGGGCACGGTTTGAACGATGACGTGCCCGTTGGGAACGTTTCGGGTGAAGCCAATCAGGGCACGGAGCCTCGTCGCCTCTTGGTCGACGCTGCGGTCGTCAGTCCTTCTTCGAGTACTTCTGCTTCTTGAACTCCATGAGCCGCGCCGCGCATCGGTTCACGCAATTGCTGTCGTTCGCCTGATGGCAGAGCACGAGCAGATTCTTGGTCTGGGGCTCGGTCAACTTGTCGAGGTTCTGGAGGAGCGCCGTTCGCCGATCCGGCGATGAAGGCTCGGTTTGGAGCGGGTTCGCGTCCCCGCTCGCGGGAGTCCAGATCGCGTCGATTGGCGCGTTGGGTTTGGAGGTGCCGTTGGGCGCAACCGAACGCGGCCCCCCGACGGTGCCGGCGACAGACACGGACGCGGGCAGGTTCGGGGCCGCGTCGACGTCGGCGACCGACGGCGTCGGCGCCGAGACGACCGCGATTTGCCCCGTCGACGCGACGGGAGCCGGCACGGTGGAGCTGCTGCTGGAGGTCGTGACGGAGCTACCGCTCGTCGCGCCGGCGCGTGGCGCTAACTGCCATATCGCGACGGCGGCGACAGCGACCAGCGCGAGCCCACCGAGAGCGCCTATCGCGAAGAGGCGTCGGGGCGCGGCCTTGGGGGAGCCAGCCAAGGCCGCCGAAGGTGGGTGGGACCCGGCGAGAGCGAGCTGCGGCCCAGTCGCGCTGCTCGGCAGATTTGCTGACGCCGGTGTCACCGATACGGGAATGGCCGACGACGGCACGACTGACGTCGACATGACTGACGCCGGTGTAACCGACGCCGGTGTAACTGACGCCGGCGTAACCGAAGATCGTGTAACTGACTCGGGTGTTACCGACACGCCCGCAGGCAAACCAGCGGGCCCGGTCGACGAGGCCCGACCCGCGAGCCCGGCCGACGTCGACCAGCCTGGCGCGCTCACCGGGGCGCTCGGCTGTCCGACGGGTGGCGTGAACGAGCCAGGGTGCGACGCGCGCTGGGTCACTGCGTGGGCCACGGTCGCCGACCACGGACCGGTGGGCGCGCTCTGCGGCGCCGGTGCGGTCAGCTGCGGCGCGACACAACCGAGGATGCCGAGCAGCGTGCGCGTCGCGAGCGCGGCGTCGCTCGTTCGACGGGTGGGGTCGCGCTCGGTGCAGGCCGAAAACCATGCGTCGAAGCCGCTCGGCAGGGCGCGCCCACCGATCTGGGCGATGCGCGCAGTCGGCGAATCCATCGACTCCATGATCATCTCGGAGACGACCATGATCGGAGAGACGTTCTCTTGGGTCGCGCTCCGCCAATAGACCTGTCCGCTGAGGAGCCTGAAGGCGATGAGCGCAAAGGACCATATGTCGGTCGCGGGGCTAATCGCCATTCCGCGTTGCACTTGCTCGGGGGCCATCCATCCGGGCGAGCCGATCGTGGCAGTCGTCGCCGCGCTGGCCTCGGACACGACCTTTGCGATGCCGAAGTCGAGCACCTTGAGGACCAAGTCCTGTCCAGCGCGGTGCGTCCTCGCCAAGAAGAGGTTCTCGGGTTTGAGGTCGCGGTGGACGACGCCAGCGCCATGCGCCGCGGTGAGCGCGTGACCGAGCTGACCCAACAGATCGGCGACGAGCGGCAATGGCAACATCGGCTCGCGCCGCAGCCGCGTCGACAGATCCTCGCCGTCGAGCAGCTCCATCGCGAGCCACGGCAACCCAGTGTGACTGTCGACGCCCGAGGCGATGACCTCGACGACGTGGCCGCTCGGGATGCGCGCGCCGACGCGGGCCTCGCGAACGAAGCGTTCGCGCGCGTCCTGGCTGTAGAACATGTGCGCGTGCATGACCTTGAGCGCACGCTGTTTGCCCGTCGATAGCTGCTCGACGATGAAGACGCTCCCCATCCCGCCAGCGGAGAGCGGACGCACGACGCGGTAGTCGCCGGCGAACACAGCGCCCGGCACGAGAGGAAGGGTCACGATCGAGCGTGCTCCTGAGGCTCCGTTGATTCAATTCGAAGCACCCGTCCGTGTCAAACGCGTTCCACGCTCGCGACAGCCCGACTCGCCCCAGGTACGCTCCGGACATGGTGGCGAGCGGACGTGGCCCGGCCGAGCGAATCCACGAACAGGGCAGCGGGCGACTGCAGCTCGGCGACGAGGTCCTCACCCGCAGCGAGCGAGCGATCACCCCTGCCCCCTCGGCCGGCTTGTCGACCGAGCCCGTCGAGCTCGAGTCTTCGTCGTCGCTCGCCGCGGACGCAGCCGAATGGGCGCGCGGTCGATCGCCCTGGGTGCGTGGAGTACTCCTCGCATATCTCGCGTACGCCTTCGCGCGGCACCTGCTCGACCCGCTCTATCGCTCGTGGTTCGCGGGTCTCACGCTGGTGCTCCACGAGGGCGGGCACCTCATGTTCATGTTCTTCGGGCGGACCTTGATGTTCCTCGGGGGCAGCATCGTCCAGATCGCAGCGCCGCTCGCCGCTGGCATCTACCTCGTCGTGCGACAGCGCGATTGGTTCGGTGGTGTCGTGGGCGCGAGCTGGCTCAGCTACTCGACGTTCGAACTCGCGACGTACGTCGACGACGCGAACCGCGGCGAACTGCCCCTCGTCGGCATGGGCGACAACGTCGAGCACGACTGGGAGACGCTGCTCACCCAATGGCACGTGCTCAACCAAGCGCAGCTCTTCGCGACGCTGCTGCGCGTCTGCGCGGCCTCGATCGGCTTCTTGGGCCTCGTGCTCGGCGTGTGGCTGCTCGCCGAGATGTGGCGGACGCGAGCGACGCGCCCCGCTCACGCGCGCCTCACTCGCTAGGCGCCTTCTTCTTCTTTTGCTTCTTCTGCTTGGTGAAGTCGAACTCCCAAAAGCGCTTCGACATCTTGGTCGTACGCGTGATGCCCATGCGCGGGACCGCAAAGCGCGGCGAGTCGATGCGCGCGGCCGCGCCGCTCGCCGCGAAGCCGGCCTCGTAGCCCGCTTCTTTCGTGAGGCGCTCCACGCGATCGTCGGACGAGCCGAACGGGTAGACGAAGCTCCGCACGCGAATGCCGGTGTGCTCTTCGATGAGCTGCCGCGACAGATCGAGCTCTTTCTTGATGCCGGCCTCGCGCATGCGAGCCATGTGGCCGTGCACGTGGCTGTGGCTCGCGAGCTCGCAGAGGCCGGTGCCGAGCAGCTCGGTGATGTCGTCCCATTTGAGGGCGCGCGGGTGGTTGTCGACGACCTTCGTGTTGATCGCGAGCGTGAACGGCATCCCCCGATCGGCGAGCGCGGGGTACGCGACCGTCTTCGCGCTTCGAAGAGCGTCGTCGATCATGATGACCGCCACGCGCGCCGGCAGCTCGATCTTCTTCGCGAGGAAATCCAGCAGATCGCTCGTGCGAATGACCTCGATGTCGTGGCTCGTGAGCCAATCGAGCTGCGCCTTGAAGTCCTCGGGCTCGAGGACAGCAGCATCGTTCAGCGTGCCGAAGTCGTGGTACTCGAGGACGACGACGCGCGTGTCCGCGGCCGGGACGGTCGCGTGCGCGAAGACGTGCGCCGGTGGGTCGGCCGACGCGCTCGCAGAAGGCTCGACCGAGGACGCGACCTCGGAGGCGCTCGGTGCAACGCTGGCCGAGGCGATGGGTTCGGCCGCGGAGCTCGAGGTCGACGCGCTCGCCGCTGCGCTCGCCGTCGCGGTCGATCGGCCGGCGACCGTGGGCGAGGGCCCCGAAGAGCAGGCCATGAGCGGTGCGAGCAACGTGAAGGCGAGCGTGGACAGGGCGCGCATCGCGGCCGCGCGCAGCAACCCGTGTGCCCGAAGCGGCGCCGCGGGGTTGTGCTCACCGCTGTGGCTCGTCGCCCGCACCCTGCGTCTCCAGCGACCCGTCTCGTCGTTCACCGCACGCCTCTCGACCTTGGAGAACAGCTAGCGCAACCCGGGTGCGGCGTCGCTCCCGATCAGGCGCGTCGCCTGCGCGGTGGCCCCTTCGGTCGTGCGGGCGGCACGCCGCGCGCCGCGAGCGCGGCTTGAAAGGGAGCCATCGTGAGGTGCGCGAAAGCGTTCGCGAGGGCGTCGGCAGCGTCCTCACGCGGGGGCTCGGCGAGCCCGAGGATCTGCGTCATGACGCGCGCGACCTGCTCCTTCGTGGCGAGGCCGCCACCGACGACCGCGCGCTTCACCCGCGCAGGCGGGTACTCGAAGATCGGGAGCTTCGCGAGCGCCATCACGAGGAGGGCGACACCACGCGCGTGACCGAGCTTGGAGGCAGCCTGCGCGTCCTTCGCGAAGAAGATCGCCTCGATCACGGCGACCTCGGGCTGATGCTCGGTGAGGACCGCGCGCAGCCCAGCATCGATCTCGATGAGGCGCTCCGCGAGCGGCCTGTCCGTGTCCGTGTCGATGACTCCGTGCGCGACGTGGCGCACGCGCGTGCCTTCACGGGTGACGACGCCCCAGCCGAAATGGCGACTGCCTGGATCGAGGCCGAGCACGCGCATCAGCAGCTCGCGTGACCGCCGCCGGGTCGCGGGAAGATCTTGCCGGGGTTCAAGAGGTCGTGCGGATCGAAGACGGCCTTGAGCTGACGCTGCAGATCGATCACCGCGCTCGACTGCTCGATCGGCAGGTAGTCGCGCTTCGAGAGCCCGACGCCGTGTTCACCCGTGAGCGTGCCGCGCTCGGCGACGACCGCGCGGAAGAGCATCCCGAGCCCGCGCTCGACGGCGGGCTGTTCGGACGGATCGTTCCAGAGGAAGTTCACGTGCAGGTTGCCGTCCCCCGCGTGGCCGTACGAGAGCATCATGATCCCCGTCTCCGCGCGGATGCGATCGATCTCGTCGAGCAGCGCGCCGATGCGTGAACGCGGCACGACGACGTCCTCGCTGACCTTGTATTTCGCCATCGCGCGCGTCGTCCGCGAGAGCGCACGGCGAGCCGCCCACAGCCGATCGCGCTGCGCTTCGTCTTGCGCCACGAGCACCGAGATCGCGCCGGCTCGATCCGCAGCTTCACCCACGCGCTCCGCTTCGAGCATGGTCGTCGGCTCGGCGCCGTCGACTTCGATCACGAGCATCGCTTGCGCCGTGGGGTCGAGCGCGAGCCCGCGAGCGCGCACGGCCTCGAGCGTCGCTCGATCGAGCAGCTCGATGCAGCGCGGGACGACGCGCGCCGCGAGGATCTCAGCGACCGCGCGCCCGGCCGCGTGCACGTCCGCGAAGAGCGCCATCAGCGTGACGATGTGCTCCGGCTTGGGGACGAGGCGCACGGTGATCTCGGTCGTCAGCGCGAGCGTTCCCTCGCTTCCGACGAGCAAGCCCGCGAGGTCGTAGCCCGTCACGCCCTTCTTCGTGCGGCGCCCGACCCTGAGCGGCGCGCCGCCGATCGTCAACACCTCGAGGCCGAGCACGTAGTCGCGTGTCGAGCCGTATTTGAAGGCCCGCGGGCCCGCAGCATTCTCCGCGACGTTGCCGCCGAGCGCGCACGACTCGAGCGAGTTCGCATCGGGCGGATAGAAGAGCCCCTCGGCCTCGACGGCCGCGTGGAGCTCGCCGAGGATCACCCCAGGTTCGACGACGGCGAGGAGCTCGCGGCGATCGATTTCTTTAATGCCGTTCAACCCAAGCGTCGCGAGGACGATGCCGCCGGCCGCGGGGATGCAGCCCCCCGACTTGCCGCTCCCGCCCGCGCGAGGCGTGACGGGGACCGCGAGCTCCGAGGCGATCTCCAGGACTTTGGCGCAGTCCGCGGCGTTCTCGGCGCGCACGACGACGTCGGGCATGATGGGCTCGTTCTCGGACTCGTCGCTCGCGAACCCGAGCAGAGCGCCCTCGTCGGTGAGGATCTTGGAGGTGCCGAGAGCGCGATCGAGGCGCGCTCTCACGACGTCGACGGCCCGAGCGTCGAGGCGCCGGGGCTCGGACCTTCGGAACATGTCGCTTCATGGCACGAACTCGCCCGGCTGCGCCACGAGATCCGAGCTACGTAGCGGCATCCCGGCTATATTCGGGGTCGCATGGCAGACCTTCTGAAGTACGCCACCGAGACGGCTGGCGCAGCGGCGAGGCTCTGCGGACACGTCGACCAAGACTGGAAGGTCCTCGCTGAAGCGTCCCCCGTGACGATGCCGTGGGCCGCGACGATCGCGCGCCGCTTCATCGCGAAGCTCTACGACGAGCCCGCGACCGCGCCGATCATGCGAACCCGGAGCGTCCTCGAGCGCGAGAACGTGATGACGACGTGGTTCGAGAACATCCTCTCGGGCACGCCGACGCCAGGTTTTTGGGCCGAGTGCTGCATGGCCGGGCTCGTCCACGCGAAGATGGGAGTCGAGGCCGGGCTCGTGGCCGCAGCGTCGGGGGCAATCGAGGAGTCCTTCCTCGCGCACGCGATGAGCGCGTTCGAACCCTCGGGAGCCTTACGCGTCTTCGCAGCGTTTCGCCGTGTGCTCACGGTCGCGATCGCCGTCATGCTGTCGGCTCAGGAGGACTCGCTCCTCGGCGGGATGTTGGGGTCGGGCGTGGACGCGACCACGCTCGCGCGCCGCGTGGATCGAGACATCGCGGAGAAGCTCAAGCTCGAGCGCGCGCGCCTGCCGATCATGGAGTGGAGCGACGCGCTCTCGGTGCGGATCCCTTCGATCGACGGTCAGCACCGCGTGCTCTTCGACATGCTGAACCAGTTCCACCAGGCGAACATCAACGACTCACGCGAGGTCGTCGTCCACGAGCTGCTCGACGAGCTCGTCGAGTACACCAAGATCCACTTCGCCTTCGAGGAGACCTTGCTCGACGAGTACGGCTACCCCGAGCTCGCGCAGCACAAGCTCGCTCACCACCGCCTGGCGGATCAGGTCGCGCGCTACGTCGATGCCTTCGGCGAGAACCGCCACTCGGGGCTCGGCAGCGACCTCTACCTTTTCCTGCGGATGTGGCTGAACGGGCATATCCGCGGCAGCGACCGTCGCTACAGCGCCCACCTCCTCAGGCACGGCGCGAGCTAGCCGGCCCGTTGGGGTTGGAGAGCAGCCCTCGACCACGCTCGACTCCGTTCCCCCACATCCAGCAGCGCAACAATCCGGCGGACCAGGTCGGGGCGCCACACCCCGCCCGCGCCCCGTCACCTAGAAGCTTCGAACGGGCGTCTATCATCGAGTAACATGCTGAGGCAGCAGGCGCGTTCTCGAGCCACGCCATCATGACGCAGCAGCCTTCCATCGAGTGTCCGTCGTGTGGTCACCGCGCGCGTGCGACAGACGCGTTCTGTTCGGAGTGTGGGTTCGCCCTCTCGCGCGCTCGCACCGAAGACGCCGCGAGTGATCCGCTCGTCGGGCGCGCGCTCCCCGGTGGCTATCGCATCGTCGAGCCGCTCGCCCAAGGTTCGATGGGCCGCGTCTATCGCGCCGAGCAGTCGAACCTCGGTCGGCCGGTCGCGGTGAAGGTCATGAGCAACGCGCTCATGTCGAAGCCCGAGATGGTCGAGCGCTTCAAGAACGAGGCGCGCGCCGCGAGCTCGCTGAACCATCCGAACTGCGTGAGGGTCTACGACTTCGGGCAGACACCCGACGGCAGACCCTACTTCGTGATGGAGCTGCTGTCGGGCCAGGACCTCGAGGTCGTGCTCGCGCAGGAGCCGCTGCCTCCGATGCCGCGCGTGCTCGACATCACGCTGCAGATCCTCAGCGCGCTCGAAGAAGCCCACAGCCTCGAGGTCGTGCACCGCGACCTCAAGCCCGCGAACGTCTTCGTGATGCCTCAGCGCGGCGGCGGCGACCTCATCAAGGTCGTCGACTTCGGCCTCGCGAAGCTGCACACGAGCATCAGCCAGCCGGGCGGCCTCGTCTTCGGCACGCCGGAGTACATCACTCCCGAGCAAGCCATGGCGAAGGACACCGATCCGCGGACGGACCTCTACGCGCTCGGTGTGATGCTGTTCGAGATGACGGCGGGTCGGCGTCCCTTCGACGCCGACGATCCGCAGCGTCTGCTCGAGATGCACGTCTACGATCCGCCGCCGCGCATCGCCGAGCTCGCCCAAGAGCGCAGCATGTTTGGGCTCGACTCGGTCATCGAGCGCGCCCTGAAGAAAGAGCCCTCCGCGCGATACCAGAGCGCGACCGACTTCGCCGATGCGCTGCGCGAGATCGTCGCTTACCGAACCGGAGATCGCAGCACGAGCGACCGTCGCTCGTGGGTGCGCGCCGCGTATCGGGCGTGTCCACACTGCGGCAACCTCAACCCCCCGATTGCACGGTTCTGCGGCGAGTGCGGCGAGACCATCGAGCGCGAATCGCTGCCGAACGGCATTGCAGCCTTTCGCACGCCGACCCCTGCGCCCAGCCCTCCGGCTCGTGCACCGCTGCCCAGCCGCTCGCCCGCCGCTCGACGCGCCGAGACCCTCGACGCCATCGACACGGACGCACCCCCGCCAGCGGTCCAGCGATTCCGTGAGCTCCTCACCTCGCCGATACCCGAACCCAACCTCGGCGAGCCAGCGGGCGAGAAGCCCGTCGACGAGGAGCCCGCTCCGCCCAAGGCAAACACCGACGTTCGACCCGCGGAAGCACGCACGGGCGCGGCCGCGCCCGCTCGTCGCATAGCGCGCGAGGACTCGCCCATCGGGTCGATCCCGAGCGAGCACTTCGGTCCGAACAAGCAGCCCGCCCGCGAGGTGCCGAAGCCACTCCGCGGCACGATGCCGCCGCCCATGCCCTCACCCGGCTCGGGGCACGAGGTCGGCTCACCTGGGTCCGCGAAGCTCTCCGAGCGGCCGCCGCCCGATCGCGGGGTCGAAGAAGCGATCGCCGCCGCGATCTCCTCCGGTGACGCGAACACATCGCTCGTCTTCCTCGAGCAGCTCGCACAAAACCGAATGCGCGTCGGCGATCCTCGGGGTGCGGCCGCGGTGCTCAGCCGCGGCATCAGCATGGCGCGCGCCGATCTCGACAAAGGCGAGCTCGAGGACCCCATCCACGTCGTGGCGATCCTGAGCGCGAAGCTCGGCGAAGCGCATCTCGAGACGGGTGATTTCAACGCCGCGCAGCGCGCGCTGAAAGACGCGCTCGCGCTCGCTCGCGGCGGTCAGGAGCGCGCTCGCGCGTGGCTCTTGATGTCTCGGGTCGCGCGCGCCCAGGGCCACGACGCCGAGGCCAACGAGTTCCTCGAGGCCGCCGAGCGCGAGACTGCGACGTCGCGCAGGCGCGCGGACTCCCACCGCTCGAAGCGGGAAGTCGCGAACGATTCGCCTCGCAAGCGCTGAGCGATTCCGCGAGCGATTCAGCGCGAACGCGGGATCTTCTGGCTGCTCGTTCCCGAGCGGAGCACCGCCTGCTTGCGCGCGAGCTCCTGCCCCGGCTTGATGCCGACGCTGGGTCGACGACGCGGCGGCAAGGGCTGCGACGCGCGCTCGGCGGTGCGTCGATTCTGAATCACGTACGTCGGTCGCGGCGGCGGCGTCGCAGGCCGAGCGATGAGGAAGCCCTGCACGTAGTGGACGCCTGCGTCCGTCACAGCGGCGAGCTCTGCCTCGGTCTCGATGCCCTCAGCCACCACGCGCGCGCCGAGGTCTTCGCAGAGGCGCACGATGCTCGCGACGAGCTTTCCTCTGCGCGCATCACCGTCCAAACCTGCGACGAGCCCGCGATCGAGCTTCACGACCTCGGGCGCGAGATCCGCGATGTACCGAAGGTTCGAGTAGCCCGCGCCGAGGTCGTCGACCACGAGGCCCACGCCCTTGCCGCGGACCTCACGCAAGACGCCGTTGACGAGGTCGAAATGCGAGAGCGGCACGCTCTCGGTGATCTCGAGGTAGACGTCGTGGTCGTGCGTGAAGATCGGATCGTCGGGTTGGACCAACCAGCGATCGGAGAGCTCGTGCGGGTGCACGTTGAGGAAGAGCGGAGCGTCGACGTTCTCGGTGGCGAGCTCTCGGATCTGCCGCCCGAGCGCTCCGCAGAGCTCCTCTTCGGCGGCGACCTCGAAGAGGCGCATCGGGTTCTCGAGTCCCTTGGCGCGCGATCTCGCGAGCGCTTCGTACGCGAAGATGCGGCCCGAGGTCACGCTCACGATCGGTTGGAAGACGACCGACACCAATCCGTCGTTGATCGCCTGAGCGACAGTCCTCGTCCCGGAGAGTCGTGATGAGCGCAACTTCGGGAGACTAGCCCGGTTTCAGTTGGTTTTGGGGCAGTCCACGAGGTTTCCGTCGAGGTCGCGCATCTTGCACCCACCGGTCGACGTCGCCGTGGCTGTGGCCGTCGTCGTCGGCTCGGTCGTGGCGGTCGTCGGCGCGGTCGCGGTCGTCGGCGCGGTGGCCGTCGTCGGCGCGGTGGCCGTCGTCGGCGCGCTCGGCGCCGTCGTGGTGGTGGCGGTGTTCGCGGTCGGCCCGACCGTCGTCCCGGTGGGTCGCGGCAGGGCGGCGGATTTGGCGTTCGAACTCGTCGCGACCGTAGCCTCGCCGTTCGAGGCGGCGCTCGGTACGACGCTTACAGAATTGTTCGAAGCTGTAGGTCGGGACTCGACCCCGACGGCGCTCGCCTGGGCAGAGCCCGCGGCAGTCCCGGCGGCCGCGTCGTGAGCGTCACCGAAGACGTGCGCGCGGAACAGGATGAACCCGATGACGCCGATCGAGAGGACCGCGCCGATGCCCACGCCGACGCTCAGCATCCCGACGTTCGAGCGAGGGCGGCGCTCGATCGCGACGAAGCTCTTCTCGGAGGTCTGGTGGAGCGACTCCGCGGGCTGCGCCTTCTTCTGTGACAGACCGAAGGTGTCCATCCCGACCGAGCTCGGGGTCGGGAGCGACGGCGGCGGGGGGATGCGAATCTCGCCGTCGAAGCTCTGCTGCGTGACGCCGACGACGGTCTCTGCGTCGGGAGCGCTCGCGCGCGGAGGCGCGCTCTCGATCACGAGCCGAGGCTGCTCTGTCGCGGGCGGCACGACCGACGGTGCGCGACCACGCCGCGTCTCGAGGCGCGCGAGCGAATCGATCGTCGCCTTGGCCGAGGGCGGCGCCCACGGCGCGAGCGCGAGCGCGAACTCGCCCATCGACTGGTACCGCTCCTCTGGCTTCTTGGCGTAGGCGCGTGCGATCGCTCGGGCAAGCCCTTCCGGAACATCAGGACGGAAGCGCCGCAGCTCCGCCGGCGGCTCCATGTTCACCTTGATGGCGAGCTCCGCGAACGAATCGGCGGTGAAAGGCTGCGTCTTCGCGAGGAGCTCGAACAAGGTGACGCCGAGCGCGTACACGTCCGTCCGGTGATCGACGCGCTTGCTCGCCTTCATTTGCTCGGGCGACATGTAGAGCCCCGAGCCGAGGATCGCCGTCGTCTTGGTCACCTCGAGCGAGGTCTCCTCGACGACCTTGGAGATCCCGAAGTCGAGGACCTTCACGATCGGGGCGCCGTCGGCGCGCTCCACCAAGAACAGGTTCGCCGGCTTCACGTCGCGGTGAACGATGCCGTTCGTGTGGGCCTCTCCGAGCGCGGTCGCGGCCTGCACCGTGAACTCGATCGCGGCCTCGGTCGTCATGGGCCCGGCCTTGCGCAAGTGTCGCGACAGGTCGTTGCCCTGCATGAACTCCATGACGATATACGGGCCCCACGGGTGCGACGTGCCGGTGTCGAACACCCGCACGATGTGCTCGCTCGTGATCCTCGAGGTCGCTTGCGCCTCTCGCACGAAGCGGCGCGCCGCGTCCGTCGAGGCTGCGTATTGCGGCAAGAGGAACTTGATCGCGACCTGCGTGCCGAGCGCGACGTGCGTCGCCTGCACGACGACGCCCATCCCCCCGGTTCCCAGCAGTCGGACGACACGGTACTTGTCGAGTACGACCGTCCCCGGAGGGATGACTACGTCGTGCTCACCCGTCGCGCCCACGAGCCAACTCTAGCCTTGCGCGGGGGACTTTTCACGCGCCGCCGCGGCCTCGCGCGCTTTCGCCTCGTCCCAATAGCGGTCCAGCACCTCGAGACTGAGGGCTTCGGCGGCGGGCGCCCCTGCTGCGTCGGCGTTGGAATCGGCCGTCATTCGCGGCTTGGGCCAGCCCCCGTGTTCCTGCCGAACCCGAGCCTCCACGTGCCGAAAGCGGGCCGTGAATTTGTCGTTCGTGGCCCGGAGCGCGCTCTCGGCGTCGACGCCGAGGTGTCGTGACAGGTTCACGAGCGCGAAGAGCACATCGCCGATCTCCGCCGCGATGTTCGCGCGGTCCCCGGCCTCGAGGGCTCGGTCGAGCTCACCGAGCTCCTCGGTGACCTTCGCTCGCGAGCCGCGCGAATCGGGCCAATCGAAGCCAACCCGGGCGACCTTTTCGCCGATGCGCTGGGCGCGCACGAGCGATGGCAAGCTGCGCGGGACGCCGTCGAGCAAGCCCTTGTCGGGCTTCTCCTGCAGCTTGATTCGCTCCCAATTCGTGAGGACCTCCTCCGAGCCGCCCACCTCCACGCCAGCGAACACGTGAGGGTGGCGACGCACGAGCTTCTCGCAGATCGCCGCGACGACATCGTCCGGCCCGAAGACCCGCTCCTTGCGCGCGAGCTCGGCCTGAAAGACGACCTGCAGGCTGAGATCGCCGAGCTCGGCGCAGAGCTCCTGCCGATCGCCACCGTCGATCGCGTCGATGACCTCGCACGCCTCTTCGAGCACGTAGCGACGGAGCGACTCGAAGGTCTGCTCGCGATCCCAGGGACAACCATCGTCGGCGAGGAGCCGGCGCATGAGCTCCACGAGCCGCGGGAAGGTCCGACCATCCTGCTCCTCGAGCGGAGGGACATCGACAGGCGCGAAAGGACGAGGCATACCGCCTCATATCCGAGCGCGTGAACGCGACCAACTCCCATGTCCGATAGACCTCTCGCGCCCCACCCCATCGCCCGCAGCCCCGAAGATTGGGCCGCCGTTCTCACGACGCTCGGCGAGCGTCCCTTCCGCGCAAAAGAGGTCTTTCGCTGGATTCATCAGCGAAACGCGCTCGACCCCGAGGCCATGACCAGCCTGCCGCGCGGCCTTCGGCAGAGCCTCTTTCAAGTGAACGGTGAGCCCGCTCGCTCCGCCGGCACGCTCACGACGAGCCACCGCTCCGCCGACGACACACGCAAGCTCCTCATCGGCCTGCACGACGGCGCCACCATCGAGTCCGTGCTCATCCCGCGCGTGTCGGGCCCCGGCAAAATGACGGGCAACCCCCTCGACGCGGCCGCCAGCTCCAGCGCAGACGACGACGATGACGACGCCGAGCCCGTCGAGGGCTCACCGGGCAAGACGGAGCCAGCCATCCGCGTCACCCAGTGCGTCTCGACGCAGGTCGGCTGCGCGATGGGCTGTGGCTTCTGCGCGAGCGGCGTCGCCGGGTTGAAGCGTCACCTCGGCCCCGAGGAGATCGTCGCCCAAGTCCTCATCGCGCGCGCGACGCTCGACCCCGGCGAGGCTCTCCGCAACGTCGTCTACATGGGCATGGGCGAGCCTCTGCACAACTACGAAGCGACGAAGCGCAGCCTCGAGCTCCTCACCCACCCCGACGGCATCGGCCTCTCCAAGCGCCGCGTGACGGTCTCCACCTCGGGTCTCGTGCCGGAGATCGCTCGGCTCGGCGCCGACTTCGGCGGCCAGATCGCGCTCGCGATCAGCCTGCACGCAGCCGACGACGAGACCCGCTCGACGCTGATGCCCATCAACCGCAAGTACCCGCTCGCCGAGCTCATCGCGGCGCTTCGTGCTTATCCGCTCGCTCCACGGCGTCGCATCACGATCGAATACACGCTGGTCGCTGGCCGCAACGACTCGGACCAGGCCGCGCGCGCCCTCAGCCGCCTGCTTCGACCGCTCCGGGTGAAGATCAACCTCATCCCGATGAACCCGATCACGGGTTCGAGCGAGACAGGGCCTGGCGCAGATCGCGTCTTCGCCTTCCAGTCGATCCTCACCAACGAGGGATACAGCTGCTTCATTCGCCGCCAGCGGGGCGACGACGTCGCTGCTGCGTGTGGCCAGCTCGCGCTCGCCGGCGAGCGCAGGAAGGTGCGCTCGCTGCTCGGTCGCTGACCGCCAAACCTATTTCAGCGACGAGTAGCCACCAGCGTTCGTCACGTTGGTGAAGCCGGCCTTCTGGAGGATTTCCTTCGCCCGAGAGGCCCGCCCGCCAGACGCACAATAGACTGCGATGGGCTTGGATTTGTCGCCCCCGACCTTCTGCGCGATGTCCTCGACCTTGGCCTGCACGTCGTCGACCGGGATGTTCTCGGCCTTGTCGAGGTGACCCGTGCCGAACTCTTCCGGAGTTCGGACGTCGATGACGAGCGCCGCTTTGGCGACGGCCTCTTTGCCGGACATCTGTCCCTCTGAGCTCGTCGCCGAGCTGGACCCCGACTTGCCCGAGCAGCCGAGCGCGCCGACTGCCGCGCTCCCCAAAACCAGAACGCCAATCCCGAGGGCCGCGCCCCGAAAAGACCTCATGACAACACTCATACGACAGCGCCTTAGCACGCCTCGCCGACACTCGGGTGCGCAACTGCTGCGCGCGTTTTTGTAGGTGAATACCTGGCGCACAGACTCGGAATTCTTTGGTGCAGAGATGCACCCTTCAGCGCTGGGGATAGGCACTTCCTACGGCTCTCCGGGCAATATCGCGAAGCGCGCCCACTGTCACTGACAGTGCCGTCACCCATGCAAGACGCGACGCGCGGACAACGCTGTCATCGCTGCGCCGCGACGCCGAGCGACGCTCGAACGGCCTTTCCGCGCCGAGGATTCTCTGTATGCTCGACTCGCTCGGGGCCGGGAGCGGCGAGTGGAGCAGCGCGGAGTACCCCTCTCCTCTACGCTTCTCCCCTTACCACCCGGCCCCGGGCGTTTTCGCTCCAATCACGCACGCACGACGAACTCCAATCGAGTCGTTCATCGTCTTGTTGGTCGGCTATTGTCCAATCGACCAAACCCTCCAGTTTATGCGCAATTCGGACAAGACAATAGGGCGCTTTGGCCTTCGGCTATCTTGGGTGTAGCGAACGCCAAATGTGGCACTCGCGGTTCTCTTCTTGACAAGAACAACTCGCGCTCTCCCGCGTTGTTCGTTGGACAGGCTGAGTAGAGCCTCCTGCCGCAGCCTTCCCCTTACGTTCGGAACCCGTCGGTTCGGCAAGCCATTCGCCGAGCCTTGGGCTAGTGTTCGCGTCGAGGAGAGCGAGACACGTGTTCGGGATGAGCGCAGCCGAGGTGATGATCCTCCTCATCGTCGGGATCGTCGTCGTCGGGCCGCAGCGCCTACCCACGATGATGCGGTGGGCCGGCAGAAACATCGCGAAGCTGCGCAGACTCTCCAGCGACCTGCGCGCGCAGAGCGGCATCGACCGAATCATCCGCGAAGAGGGTCTGGAGAAGGAGATCGCCGAGCTCCGCGCCCTGCGTGACTCCCTCTCCCGCCAAGCGATGCTCGATGGCTTGGTGAATGCGGTCAACGCGCCGCCGCCGCCGCCCAAACCACGGCCCGCGCCGAAGCCGCCGGCGGTGACGGCAGCTTCTCCGGCCCCGGTTCTTCCGCCTGCGCCCGAGACGCCAGCTTCCACGGCCCCGGCCGCCGAGCCCGCACCAGCCCCCACCGCGGTCGCGACGGGCTCCGACGGCACGGCGACGACGACGACTGCGGGCGCCCTCATCAAGCCCGCGCCCAACGCTATCCCTCGCTCCGGCGCGGTCGTGCGGCCGCTCGGTCTTCCCACGACCCCCGTCTCGAGCGAGCCCTTCAAGTCCTTTCGAGCGCGCGAGTACCCGAGCTACGGGCCCGACCACTACGGCGCGCTACCTGACGATATCGACGACAGCGACGAGAGCGACCTCGAGGATCCGGCAGCCGCCGCGCTCGTCGGGGAAGCGCCCTCCGCAGCCGATCCCGCTGAGGAGACGCGAGCGTGAGCGAGGCCACGGCGAAGAAGGACGAGCCCGAAGACGGCGAGGAAGCGGGACCGGAAGACGACAAGCCGATGACGTTCTGGGAGCACCTCGAGGAGCTCCGCAAGCGCATCGTCTACAGCCTCGTCGCCGTCACCGCCGGCTGCCTCGTCGCCTGGTACTACAAGGAGAAGCTCCTCTATTTCCTGACGAAGCCGTTGAAGGACGCGTGGGAGTCGAACCACCTCGCTGGCAACCCCGACCTCAACTTCTCGTCGCCCGAGGGCTCGTTCCTCGCCTACTTCAACCTGTCGCTGATCGGTGGGCTGGGGCTCGCAGCGCCCGTCGTCTTCTACCAGCTGTGGTCGTTCGTCGCGCCCGGCCTCTACGCGAAGGAGAAGCGATACGTCATCCCCTTCGTGATGTTCTCGAGCATCCTCTTCGTGGGCGGCGGGTACTTCGGCTTCCTCGCCGCCTTCCCGTTCACGTTCGGCTACTTCTTGAGCCTCGCGGGCGACATCGGCGGCGTGACGGTCAAGCCGACGCTGATGATGGACGACTACATCAGCTTCACGCTGAAGACGCTGCTCGGTTTTGGCATCGTCTTCCAGATCCCGATCCTGATGATGTTCCTCGCCCGGATCGGCCTCGTCACGCACATCAAGCTGTTTCGCTGGGCGCGCTACTACATCTTCATCGCGTTCTTGGTCGCTGCCATCCTGACGCCCCCGGATTGGGCGAGCCAGCTGGTGATGGCGTTCCCCGCCTGCGGCCTCTATTTCATGTCGATCGGGCTCGTCTACATCTTCCAGCGCCCCGAGGCCCTCGCCGCCGAGCGCGAGCTGCAGCGCGAGAAGGCCGCCGCCGAGGCCGAGGAGAAGGCCGAGCGCGAGGCGCGCGCCAAGGCCGAGCGCGACCGAGAGCGCGAGCGAGAGCGGCTGCGCCGCGAACGCCAGAAACTCCTCGCCGCGAAGGCCGCCGAGGCCAAGCCCGAAGCGACGAAGCCCGAAGCGGAGAAGTCCAAAGCGGACGCGCCCGAAGCCGGCAAGTCCGACAAGCAGAGCTGACCGCAGCGCCCCAACATGGTCGAGGCGCGCGAGCCATCCAACGAAGAGCCGCGCGTCGAAGAGCCGAGGGCTGCGGCGCCCATCGCCATCTCGATCGCGCTCGGCGCGGTCTTGCCGTTCGCGCTCGTCCCAGGGTGGCTGCTCGCGGATGACCTCGCAGGCGCCCGCGCCGGAGCGCGCGTCGCAGCCTTCGCAGCCCTGACGATCGGCTTCGCCCTCGGGTGTCTGCCCGCGCTCTCGAGGCCGCGGTCGACGCCGCTCGGCCTCGCGACGTTCGCGCTCCTCGTCGGGCTCGTCCCTGCGATCCATCCGCCGTTCTCGGCGCTCGCAGCTTCCCACCCTGCGCTTCGGCCCGTCGCGATCGTGGCCTTCGTGGCACCACCTGCATTCGCGCTCGGGGTCTCGCGCCGCGCCTTCGCGCAAGCCCCCATATTGACAGCACTATCAGCGTCACTCGGCGTGATCGCGTCGAGCTATTTCGCGCTGCCCGACCTCTCGGTCCGGGGCACGATGCTCATCGCGTCCGCGGTCCTCCTCGGGCTCGCTGTCGCGACCGTCGCTCGGGAGAGCTCGTCGCGCACGAGCCTTGCGCTCGCCGCCCCCACCCTCCCCTCGCTCTTCACTTCGGGCGCGGCTGCGGCCGTCGCTGCGTCGCTCGCGATCTACGCTCTCCACCTCGCGCGAACGTCGATCGGCGTGACGGTCTTCACGCCGCACCTCGTCGTCGCGGCCCTCCTCGTGTCGATCGGCGCGGGTGCCGCCCTCGCGAACGTCGGTCGGGCCCGCCTCCGCGATCACCACGCGCTCGTCGCAGCCGCTCTCCTCTTCGCGGCGCTCGCGACGGCGCTGTCGCTCCTCGTTTGGGATCGGTTCGGCGCCTTCGTCGCCGCCACGAGCCCAAAGCGAGCGAGCGTGCCTTTCTTCGCCCGCGAGCTCGTGCGCCTCGCGTTCCTCTTCTCGACGACGGGTCCGACCGCGCTCGCGCTCGGGTTCGCCTTGCGCAGGTTCACGCTGCCCACAGAGCCAACCGAACCCGCTGCGCCGAGTCGCGCGGCGTTTACCGCGGCGCTCGCGCTCGGGGCTGGGTTCGGGGCCTCGATCGCGACGGCGCTGCTCATCGGGCGCGTGAGCGCGGACACGGCGCTTCGCGGGCACGCGTTCGTGTTCGCTGCGCTCGCGTTCGCGCCGCTCTCCGCGCGACCGCTGCGAGGCGCGTGGCTGACCGCGGCCGCGCTCCCGCTCGCGCTCGTCTTGCTCCTACCGAAGCTCACGACGTCGCGGCTCACGGCGGGCAGCCACTACCTCTGGCAGGCTCGGTCGCAGCACCGCCGCGTCCTCGAGCTGCGCGAGGACCTGCACGCGGGCTTCGTCAGCGTGTCGAAGACGCGCTCCGGCGCGAAGGTCCTCGAGGTCGACGGCAAGCCCCTCGGCTCGGACCGTCGCGCTGATTTTCAGGATCGGCTCGCCCTGATCGCTGGCCTCCACACCACGTCGTTCGATCGCGCGGCCGTGCTCGGCCTCGGCACCGGGCGCGTCCTACGCACGCTCCACGCGATGGACTTCGAGCAGATCGACGTCGTCGAGCCGAGCGATGCGACGGTCGCGCTCGGCCGCAAGCACTTCAAGACCTTCCTCGAGCGTCCCCTCGCCGACACGCGCCACGTTTCGCTCACGGTCGACGACCCGCGCGATTTTCTCGCGGCGAGCTCGCGTTCCTATAACACCGTTGTTCTTTCGACGGAGGGGCTCGCCTTCGCCTCGAGCGGCCGCGCGTTCTCGCGTGAGCTCTTCGCGGTCGTGCACGACCACCTCGCAGCGGGTGGCGTGCTCGTCGCGTGGCTGCAGCTCCACCACGTCGACCCGAGCGACCTCCGCTCCGTGGTCTTCACCGGTCGCTCCGTCTTCAAGCACGCGCGCCTCTACGCCGACGACGCCCACCGCCAGGGTTTCCTCGTGCTCTGCGACGCTGCGCTCGACGTCGACTATGGAGCCGCGCGCGTCCTCGAGGGCGCGCCCGACCTCCGAAAGGTCCTCCACGACGAGCACCTCGAGTCGCTCCGCAGGCTCGAAGACGAGCTGCTCCTAGGGACGGACATCGACGTCGATCGCTTCCTCGGTTCGGCGAAGCTCGAGCCACCCCGGCTCTTCACCGACCTCGGAGTGCGCGTCTCGTTCTTCTCCCCGAGCGCGGTCGCCGAAAAGCCGATCCACATCGAGCGCCTCCTCGAGCGTTAGCCACGAGTTTCCTGCCTCGTCTGAAAGCAAACCGCGGCGTCCGGCGTTCTCGGTTCGACGGGACTCGATTCACACCACGAAACACCCAAGAACTCTCCCTGGGAACAACGTCCAACCGGCGTGTTCTCAAGGGTTGGATTTCGCGCGAGGCCGCCGTGGCTTCGCACAGTGTGACCACATGAGCGACAATCTTCGTCGTTACATTGCGGAGGGAGCGGGGACCTTCGGGGTGGTCTTCGCGGGTTGCGGGGCCGCCTCGCTCGCAGGCAATCGCATCGGCGACACAGGCGTCGCCCTCGCGTTCGGCCTCGCGCTCACGGCCATGACCACGGCGCTCGGGCCGCTCTCGGGTGGCCATTTCAACCCCGCCGTGACGCTCGCGCTCGCGAGCATTCGCCGCGTCGAGTGGCGCCGCGTCCCGGCCTACGTGGGCGCGCAGCTCGCCGGTGCGGCGCTCGCAGCGAGCCTGCTGTTTCCGCTCGCGGCCTCGGCTGGCGCGGACCCGTCGCTCGCCGCCAAGACGCTCGCGAACGGCTACAACGCGCTCTCGCCACGTGGCTTCGGTCTCGCGGCCGCCGCCGTCGTCGAGACGGTGCTGACGGCGCTCTTCGTGCTCGTGTTCCTCACCGTCGCCGAGCCCTCTCAGGAGCGCGTCTCCGTCGAGGCCGCGCGCGCCCAGCGGTCGACGCACTTCACCGCGGCTGCGGTCATCGGCGTGGGGTACGGGCTCATCCACCTCGTCGGGCTGCCGGTGACCCGCATGGGCGCGAACCCCGCGCGGTCGTTCGGCCCGAGCCTCTACGCGGGCCTCGACGCGCTCGTCGAGCTCCCCCTCTTCTTCATCGCTCCCATCGCGGGCGCGGTGCTCGCGGCGCAGCTCTACCGCGTGCTCTGGCGCCCGCGTCCGCGCGAGGACATCGCGGGTGTCTCAGCGCCACCGTCCATGCCCGCACCCGAGAGCTCGCTCGAGCCCGCGCGGCGCTTCTCGCTCTCGACCGAGCCGCCCGACCTCGACGACGACGCCGACGAGACCTCGGGGCCGCGCACGCTGCGCTCCCCGCGACCGCCGAACGTTAGCCTAACGCCGTTCTAGTTACGCAGCGCAGCCGTCACGACGGTGATCGGGTGCCCGAGCGAGCGGTCGCCCGACGACGCGAGCTCGCGCGCGACCGCGAGCCTCGCGGCAAGCTCGAGCAGCTCGGCGGCGAGCGGCCGGTCACCGACGAGCTGGTAGCCGAAGACGGCCATCCTCAGCGAGAGGCGCTCCGCGCTCGACCAACGCGGGTCGGGCAGCGGCAGCGCGAGCGTAGCCTCGGCGCCGCGTGCTGCGAGCGAGCTCGCCGCGCGCTGGGTCGCGTGTCGCACGCGCCGAAGCCGATCGTTCGGGCTGCGCCAGGCGTCCGCAGCGGCTGCGGCCGCGCGCATCTCGGTGCTGATGCGACCGACGACAGGACCGAGCGCGGTCGCGATCGTCGCGAGCTCGACGGGCGCGAGCGCTGCGACGCTCGCCTCCGGTGAGAGCCCGTGCGCCTCGACGGCGTGCGAGAGCGCGACCGCCGCCGCGATGCCGTCGACGGCTGCGTCTGCGGCTGCACCGCGGAGGGCAGCGTCGACCGCGGCGCTCCACGCGCGGAGCTCACCGCGACTCGCGGTGTGCTCGGCGGTCAGCGCGATCGTCGCAGGGAGCACGCGAACCACCGCCCCCGCGGGGAGTGCGCCGGCCTCGCGAGCACCCCCCGCGAGCGGGTCGCCGTCGCGTTCGCCGAGCCCATCGCTCGCGAGCACGCAGTCGCACTCGACGACAGCCGAGGTCCGAATGGCCGCGCCGTCGTCGACGAAGAGCGCCGGGTAGATGCGGCAACCCTGCGGCTTTGCGTCGAGGCCGCCGGTCGCGTGGACGCGGCAGCGACCGTCGTTCGTGAGCTCGGCGCAGTGGCCGTCGACGATGGGCAACGCGACGCGCTCGGTCCGAACGCCACCCGCGAGCGGTGTGAGCTTCGCCGGGTCGCCGCCCGCGTTCACGAAGCGCGCGACGTCCTCGCGATCGAGCGCGATCGTCCCGTATTGCGCGCAGCATGCGCCACCGCCCGAGCAAGAGAAGCGGTAGCCCTCGAGCTCCTCGATGGGGCGCGCTCGCTCGGCATCCGTCGATACTTGAAAAGCGTAGAACCCATCACTCCGGAGCGGCGGTGGCCCGGCCTCGACGCCGTCGGCCAAGAGCCCTGCCTGCTCGAGCGCGAGCACGATGCCCTCGAGCTCGCTCATCCGCCGATAGATCCCGGCGCGGGAGCACGCGAGCGCGAGGCCGTCGAGATCGCGCGTGCCGTCGGCGAGTCGCGCGACCGCTGCCGCGTGAGGATCGAGCCGTACGAGCGAGCCATCGCGCGAGTCGTGCACGACGAAGAGCTGGCGATCGCCGACGGTGTGGTGCCGCAAGAGGGCGTGGTCCGCGAGCCGCGGCCGTTGGATCGTCACGATGCACCTCGCGCTTTGCAGGCCTCGAGCAGCCCGCGGACTTGGGCGTCGGGCTCGGTCGCGAGCCGCTCGGTCGCGGCGGCCACGAGGGCCGGGGACGCGACGTACGCGCACGCGAGCGCTGCCGCGCGACGCACGGCTGCGCTCTCGTCGGAGAGGGCGGCGAGCGCGAGAGGCTCTGCGCGCGCGACGTCGCGGAGCGCCGCGGCCCGCGTGAGCGCCCAGACGAGACCGGGCCCGCCCTCGGCGGCACGTGCCTCGAGATCGGCGCCGCGCACGGCCTCGAGCTCGTCCGAGAGACAGCGCGCGAGCGCATCGGCTTCACGCCCCTCGACGATCGCGTAGACGAGCCCGAGCGGCGCGTCGGTGACGAAGGTCACGAACGTCCCGCCGTCGCGGGTCGTCGCGACGAGCTGTCGAGGATGCGTCGCGCTCTCCTTCACGATGTTGGTGAGCGTCAGCGACGCCGCGCCGATCGCGTCGTCGATCGCGTCGCGCGACATCGCGCGATCGCCGGGCACGAGGACGTGCGCCATGCTCATCTCCTCGAGGTGGTCTCGCCGTAGGGTTCGCCGCGCAGGATCGTCATCGCCCGGTAGAGCTGCTCGAACAGCACCACGCGCGCGAGCCGATGCGGCAGCGTCATCAGCCCAAAACTAACAACATTGTCAGCAATCGAGCGCACGCTCGTCGGCAGGCCCTCGCGGCCGCCGAGCACGAACGCGATCTCACCTTTGCCGCGCGAGCCGAGCCGCTCGACGAACCGCGCGAACCCGGGCGACGTCATCTGCTCGCCGTCGCTCTCGAGCGCGACGATGCTCGCGCCGCGCGCGCGGCACTTGTTCACGGCCTCGACGAGGGCGCTGTCGCCGTCGCGATCGGGGATCTCGAGCTCGGTCGCGCGTGCGTAGCGTGTGAGCCGCGCGACGTAGTCGTCCGCGGCCTCGCGCATCGGCCGATCGCGGAGCGCCCCCACCGCGACGACCGTCAGCTTCACGCCGAAGGACCCTCGGGGACGTTCACGCGGCCCGCGTCCATCCAGAGCCCCTCGATGTCGTAGAGGCGACGCGTCTCCTCTTGGAAGATGTGCACGACGATGTCCTCGTAGTCCATGAGGACCCACGACGCCGTCGACAGACCCTCGACGCTGAGCGGAGCGATCTTGTTCTTCTTCAGCGCCTCCTCGATGCCCATCGCGATCGCGTGGACGTGTCGGTCGCTGCTCCCCGTCATGATGACGAGGTAGTCCGCGTAGTCGACGCGGCCGGTGACGTCGATCACCTCGATGCCGATCGCCTTCTTCTCGAGGCCGGCGCCCGCGATCGCGAGGGCCATCTCGCGGGTCGCGGTCGACGCGGTCCGCGCGGGCGGCGGCGGGACGCTTCGACGCTTCGACGAGGGGCCGCGCGTGCCCTCACGCTTCGCGGGGACAGTCGGCAGCGGCTTGCGCGCGGGGCGAGCCTCGGCGCCGCCGAGCGCGCGCACGGTCGCACGCGCGCGGACGCGACGTCGCTCGATATCACCGGCCGAACGACGCTCGTCGGGACCGGCGCCCTCGGCGTGCGTCGCGCGGATGCGCGGGCCGCCACGGGTCGTCGCGCGAGCGCGCGGGCCCGGCGTTCCGCCGGACGCGGCGGCGGGCGTCTTCGCTCGGGGTCGCGCGGACGCGCCTCCAGCGCTCCGCGAGCTCCCAGTCTTCTTCTCGGTCGAGCGCGTGCTCACCGTGTCCTCCTCACGCTTCTTGCTCAAAACGAACTCCTCCCGCGACGGCTCAACCGCCGCGCACCTGACCCTCACCGTGAACGATCCACTTCAGCGTCGTCAGGTGCTCGAGGCCCATCGGGCCGTACGCGTGCAGCTTCGACGTCGAAATTCCCATCTCGGCGCCGAGCCCGAGCTCGCCGCCGTCGTTGAAGCGCGTCGAGGCGTTCACGAGCACGCAGCTCGCGTCGACCTCGCGCAGGAAGCGCTGCGCTCGATCCCAGCTCTTCGTCACGATGGCCTCGGTGTGGTTCGAGCCGTAGCGCGCGATGTGCTCGAGCGCTTCGTCGAGGCCGTCCACCACGCGCAGCGCGAGGATCGGCGCGCCGAACTCCTGGCCGAAGTCCTCGTCGCACGCCGCTCGAAATGCTGCGCCGCCGATCGCGAGCCCGCGTGCGTCGGCGCGGACCTCGAGCCCGCGCTCCGCGACGAGCTTCGCGACGCGCGGGAGCATCGCCTCGGCCTCGCGCGCGTGCACGAGCAAGCACTCGAGCGCGTTGCACACGCTCGGTCGCACGAGCTTGCCGTCCTCGACGATGCGCGCGGCCATGTCGAGGTCCGCGCCCTCATCGACGAACACGTGGCAGACGCCCTTGAAATGCTGGATGACCGGGACGCGCGCGTGCTCCGTGACGAACCGGATGAGGGCCTCACCACCGCGGGGGATCGCGAGATCGACGAGGCCCGTCAGCCCGACGAGCGCGCGGATCTCCTCGCGATCACCGGGCGGCACCAAGGTCGCTGCGTCCGCGGGCAAGCCCACCGCCGCGATCGCGCCGCGCGCGAGCTCGAGGAGGGCCGCGTTCGAGCGGGCCGCTTCTTTTCCACCGCGTAGGAGCACGGCGTTGCCGCTCTTCAACGTGAGCGCAGCGGCGTCGATCGTCACGTTGGGCCGAGCCTCGTAGACGATCGCGATGACCCCGAGCGGCGCACGCACGCGGCCCGCGAGCAGGCCGTTCGGTCGGCGCGCCATCCCGATCACCTGGCCGATCGGATCGTCGTACGCCGCGATCTCGCGGACGGCCGCTGCGATCTGCGCGAGTCGCTTCGGGCTGAGCGCGAGGCGATCGACGAGCGCCGCCTCCATCCCCGCGGCGCGCCCCGCGTCGAGGTCGGCGCGATTCGCCGCGAGCACCGCGCTGTCCGCGGCGCCGGCCTCGGCGTCGAGGCGCGCAGCGATCTCCATGAGGGCTGCGTCGCGAACGGCGCGCGACGACGCAGCGAGCGTGCGCGCAGCGACACGCGCGCGCTCCGCGAGCGCTCGCACCGAGGTGCGATCCGACTCGCTCGCGTGCTGGTTCGTGGACATCGGCGAGCTCATTAGTACAGCGCCCGCCATTTTCCTATCGCCCCACGCCCCCACGCCCGTCCTCACAGGCTACCTTTCCCTCGTGCTGAAGGCCCCGCGCCCCTCCCCTCACCTCGCGCCCATCGCCTCGCTCACCTTCGCAGTCCTCTCCGGATGCAGCGGCCGCATCGAGCCCGACCCGAACCCAGGGCCCCCCACCGCGATCGCGCGTGGAGCGGACGGCGCTTCGGGTGTCAAGGTGCCTTCGGTCACCGATCCGACGCCCGCACACGCGGCCCGCCCCAACGAGCCCGGCGCCAATCCAGCCCTCACACTCGACCCCCTCACACCTGGCACCCCTGGATCATCCGGCGCGCTGAGCGGAGCGGCCTCCAACACGCCGCCCGCGTGGGAAGAATGAGCCGATCCGCATCTCAGGTGAACAGATCAAGTCTTGAACGTCCGACGAGCTCCATGTACGCCGAGGTTAGCTGCGTGACTGTACGTGCCATGGCGTGACACTACGTGTGTCCTGCTCCGGCCTTCCGGTTGACGCGGCCGAGGTACTGCCATGCACATCAAGAAGCTCGAGATCGCCGGCTTCAAATCCTTCGTGGATCGCACCGTGGTTCATTTCGACCACGACATCGTCGGCATCGTCGGTCCGAACGGGTGCGGTAAGTCGAACATCGTCGACGCGATCCGCTGGTGCATGGGCGAGCAGAGCGCGAAGCACCTGCGCGGTCGCCAGATGCAGGACGTCATCTTCGCGGGCTCCGCGACGCGCGGCCCGCACGGCCTCGCCGAGGTCACGCTCACGTTCGACAACAGCGACCCGAAGCTCGCGCAGGAGCTCCCGCTCGAGTACCGCGACTACGCCGAGATCGCCGTCACGCGCCGCCTCTATCGAGATGGGACCAGCGAGTACCTCGTCAACAAGACCCAGGTTCGGCTGAAGGACCTCACCGATCTCTTCCTCGGCACCGGCGTCGGTCTCGAAGGCCTACTCCATCATCGAGCAGGGCAAGGTCGGGCTCATCGTGTCGGCCCGCCCCGAAGATCGCCGCATGCTCATCGAAGAGGCCGCCGGCATCACGAAGTACAAGCGCGCCGCAAGCAAGCCGAACAGAAGATGGACGCGACCCGGCAGAACCTCCTGCGCGTCGGCGACATCGTCTCCGAGATCGAGCGCAGCCTCGCGTCCCTCAAGCGCCAAGCCTCGAAGGCCGAGCGCTACCTCTCGTACAAATCAGAGCTCGAGGACCTCACCCTCCACGAGGCCTCGCACAAGCTGCTCGAGCTCATGGTCGTGCACCAGGTCGAGGCCTCGGAGCGCGAGATCGCCGCGGAGCTCTCGCAGCGCTTCAGCGTGGAGCTCGGCGCCAAGGACGCGACGATCGAAGCGACGCGCCAGCGCGCGCTCGCCGCCGAGGACGCCGCCGAGAAGGCGCAGACTGCCTCGTACCACGCTGACAACGAGGTCCGTCTCCATGAGGCAGAGATGGACCGCGCTCGCGAGAAGTACCGCACCCTCGAGGAGCGACGCGCGACCTCGCACAAGGAGCGTCGCGAGCTCTCGCTCCGCCTCGAGGAGCTCGCCGCCGAGCGCGAGGGCCTCGAGGACTCGCTCCGCAACGCCGAGGAAGAAGAGGCTCGCGGGGTCGAGGCAGCGAACCTCGAGCAGGAGCGGCTCGACGAGCTCCGCGCGAACCAGCAAGAAGCTGACAACAAAGTAAACGAGTACCGACGCTCCTCGGCCGACGCGCAGGCTCGCGTCGCCGGCGCCGAGGCCACGCTCCGCGGCTTCGAGCAGCGCGCGGCCGACATGACCCATCGCGCGGAGGCCCTCGAGGACGAGGACGGCCGCCTGTCGATGGAGCTCGAGGACGCGACCGCGCGCAGCGACGGCCTCGCGGAGCACATCGAGGACCTCGCCGATCGCCGCCAGCGCACCGCCGAAGAGCGCGAGGCCCTCTCGGCCGAGCTCAAGTCTGTCCGCGAGGAGACCGTCGGCCTGGATCGCCAGGTCGATCAGAAGCGCAACGAGCTCTCACAAAAGCGCGGTCGTTTGCGCGCGCTCGAGGAGATCCACGCGCGCCTCGAGGGCGTCGGCCAGGGCCCGCGCGCGATCGTCGCGACGAAGGATCCGACCGTGGTCGGCCTGCTCGGCGATCGCTTCGAGGTCCCGCACGAGCTCACGCACGCGCTCGCGGCCGCGCTCGGCGAGCGCCTCCAGTGGATCGTCGTCGACGACACGCGCCGCGGCGCCGAGCTCCTGCGCGCGCTCGCCGCGTCGAAGAAGGGCCGCGCGACGCTGATCGCGCGTCGGCCGCCTTACGTCGCAGCGGCAGCGCAGCCGATCCCCGTGCTCCCCGAGCACGAGGGCGCGGTCCTCGGTCGCCTCGCGGAGCTCGCGACGTTCGACCCCGGCGACGCGATCCTCGCCGAGCGCGTCCTCGGTGAATACCTCGTCGTCCGCGACACAGCGGTCGCGTTCGCAGCGCGCGACGCTGGTTATTACGGGCCGATCGTCGCTCTCGACGGCACGGTGCTCGGTCGCGACGGCGCGATCACCGGCGGCGCCGGCGACGCGGTCGCCGAGGGCTTGCTCGAGCAGAAGCGCGAGATGCGCGTGCTCCACGACGCCGTCGCCGAGAAGGACGCGGAGGTCGCGCGCCTCCTTGCGACGCAAGAGGCTACGCGCGCTCGCATCCACGATCTCGGCGTGCGGCTCGAGCGCGCGCGCGCCGACGCGCACCAATCCGAGATCGCGCACCTCGGCGCCGAGAAGGACAAGAAGCGCAGCGAGGACCAGCTCGCGACCGTGCAGAAGCGCCTCGTCGTCGTGCGCTCCGAGCGCGCGCAGCTCGCCGAGCGGCTCTCCGCAGCGGCAGCCGAGCGCGACAAAGCGCTCGCGGTGCTCACCGAGAACCGCACGCGCAAATCCGAGCTCGACGAGGCCGCGATCGAAGCGGAGGCGCGCGCCGAGACGTGGCGGAGCGAGGTCCAGCGCCAGCAGGCCGTCGTCACAGAGCGCAAGATCCTGCTCGCGCAGGTCAAGGAGCGCGCGCGCAGCGTCGGTCAGACGGTCGAGCGCCTCGAGAGGTCGTGCGCCGAGATGTCGACGCGCGTGAAGAAGCTCGACCAAGACGAGCTCGAGTGCGCGATCGGCGCGGGCCAGGCCGCGGGGCGCTTGTTCGTGAGCCGCGATCTCGCGGTCGCTGCCGAGTCCGTCGCGAAGGTCTGCCGTCAGACCCTCGCGGAGGCCCGCATCACGCTCGATCAGGAGCGGCACGAGCTCGGCCTCGCCGAGGTCGATGTCCGTCAACTCCGCAAGGACACCGCCGACGCGACGGAGAAGCTCCGCGTCCACGAGACCGCGCTCGCCAAGCTCGAGATCGAGCGCCGCCACCTGCTCGACGGCGTGCGCGAGCGCTTCCGCGGCCTCGAGCTCGCGACCGTCGTCGGCGATTACCACAAGCGCCCGATGGTCGACGGCAAGCACCGCGCCCGCATGCAAGAGCTCACCGATCTGCTCGATCGCATGGGCCCGGTGAACCTCGACGCAGTCCGCGAGCACGCCGAGGCGCAGGAGCGCTTCACGTATTACAGCTCGCAGAAGGCCGATCTCGACAAAGCCCTCGCCGACCTTGAGGAGGCCATCGCGCAGATGAACCGCGAGTCGAAGAAGCTCTTCCGCGACGCCTTCGAGGGGATCAATCAGCGCTTCAAGATGATCTTCCCGCGCATGTTCCGCGGTGGTCAGGCCGAGCTTCGGCTGACGAACCCCGACGACATGCTCGAGACCGGCATCGAGATCCTCGCGCAGCCGCCTGGGAAAAAGCTCGCGAGCATCGAGCTCATGAGCGGCGGAGAGAAGGCCCTCACCGCGGTCTCGCTCATCTTCGCGATCTTCCAATTCAAGCCGAGCCCGTTCTGCATCCTCGACGAGGTCGACGCCCCGCTCGATGAGGCCAACGTCGCTCGCTACAACGAGGGCATCCGCAGCATGACGGATCGCTCGCAGTTCATCTTGATCACGCACATCAAGCGGACGATGCAGTCGGTCGACGTCCTCTACGGCGTGACGATGCAAGAGCCTGGCGTCTCGAAGCTCGTCAGCGTCAAGATCAACGAGGCCGCGTCCTCGCGCAGCCAGGCACCGACTGCCCCTGCAGCGGCCGTCGCGTGACGCCCGAACCTCGAGAAAGCTCGCACGACCATGGCTGACACCATCTTCGGCAAGATCCTCCGCGGCGAGATCCCCTGCTACCGCGTCTACGAAGACGAGCACGTCCTCTCGTTCCTCGACGTGTTTCCCCTGTCGCGCGGCCACACCCTCGTCATCCCGAAGGAGCCCGCGGTCACGCTCGACGAGCTCTCGGCGGAGTCAGGCGCGGCGATCGGCAAGGTCCTGCCTCGCATCTGTCGCGCCGTCCGCGCGGCCACGGGCTGCACGGGCTTCAACGTCCTGCAGAACAACGGGCCGGTCGCGCATCAGGCCGTCATGCACGTGCACTTCCACATCATCCCCAAGTACGAGGATGACCCCGCGGCCGGCCTCGGCATCAAGTGGCCCGCGAGCAAGCTCGACAGCGCAGTCGCGCCCGCCCTCGCCCAAGCGATTGCGGCTGCTCTCGAGTGACACGAGGGGCCGACCTCGCCCTGATACGCTGGGCGCATGGGCTTCCGAATCGGCACGCGCGCAGGGCTCCTCGGCGCGGTCCTGCTGTTTGCCTGTGGCGATGACGGGTCCCAAGCGGGCTCGGGTGGTGCGGGCGCAGGGGGTCGAGACGGCGGCGCTGGAGGTCAGCTCGGTGGGACGGGTGGCGCCCTGCCGATGGGTGGCGCTGGCGGTCTCGCGCAGGGCGGCGCGGGCGGCGCGGGCGGTACGGCGGGGGCCGGTGGTCTCGAGGGCGGCGGTGGCGCCGGTCCGACCACGACTTGGGACTGCAGTCCACCGAGCGGCGCGATACCGGCGCTCAAGCTTACGCCCATTATCCCGGCCGGCTCGGGCCCCGATATTCCAGCCCAGGTCATCAGCGCTCCGGGCGACGACGTCCACCTCTACCTGCTCGACATCAGCGGCAAGATTTGGCTCTTCGACCGCGTGACTGGGGTCCTCAATCCCCAGCCCTTTCTCCATATCGGGCTCGACATCACGGTTGGCGGTGAGCAAGGCCTATTGGGAATAGCGTTCCACCCGAACTACGCCGAAAACGGCCGCTTCTTCTTGCACTATTCCCAGGGCGGCACTGGAGACACCGAGATCGCCGAGTTCGCCAGGATGGATGAGGAGCACGCCTTCCCCACGAAGGTGAAGACCATCCTCACGCAGACTCAGCCCTTCGTGAACCACAACGGCGGCACGATCGCGTTCGGCCCCGACGGCCTGCTCTACATTTTCCTCGGAGACGGCGGCTCGTCGCTCGACCCTCAGGGCAACGGGCAAAACCCGAATACGCGCCTCGCCAAGGTCCTGCGCATCGACGTCGACTCGGGTGATCCCTTCGTGCCGGCCGGTGGCTACGTGAACGCCCTCCCCGAGATATGGGGGATAGGGCTCCGCAACCCGTGGCGAGACTCGTTCGATCTCTGCACTGGAGATCTCTATGTCGCCGACGTCGGACAGAACGACTGGGAGGAGATCAACGTCGTCCGACCCACCGATCAGAACCTCAACTTCGGCTGGCGAATCATGGAGGGCACGCACTGTATCAGCGAGCCCTCGCCTTGCGACATGACGGGCGTGACCTTGCCGGTGTTCGAGTACCCGCACGAGCAGCTCTTTCAGGACAAAGCCTCCGTGATTGGGGGCTTCGTCTACCGAGGCTCGGCGATACCCGCGATGCGCGGGCGCTACCTCTTCGGGGATTTCGTTACAGGGATGTTCGCTTCATTCCGCTACAACCCTGTCACCAACACCGCGGACGATTACCTCGACCATACGGCAGACTTCACCGCGGGCGACCTGCTCGGCTTCGGGCAGGACGCCTACGGAGAGATCTACGTGATGGCTAGTCTCACGGTCTTTCGGCTCGACCCGCGCTAGCGTTCGCCCAGGCCCCGCGCCCGTGCCCGTGCCGCCCTGCCGGGTTTGAAAAACGCTGTCTAGCTAGAGCTGGAGGGTCCATCTCTCCCCCAACAAAAGACCTTCCCGCTTCTAACTGCTTTGGTGCAAATCCCACTGCGCAGGCCTGCTGCTCGCATGGATGAGGAGATTTTCACAACGGAGGCGCGAAGACACGGAGGATATTGATAACTGCTGCTCCGTGACTCTGTGTCTCCCTGGTGAAGTTGGGCGCGGAGGGGGTTTGACGCGATTGGCGGCACCTAGAACCGCGTCAGCCCGCAGCCCATCCGATCAACAGCGTCTGACCGCCCAGCTCGGACATATTTTTGGTGCCTGCGAAACTGCGGTTCGTAGCACTCTTCCCGGGACTAGGGAGTGTCTCAAAGGCCTCTGTGCGCCGTGCCCGTGCCCGGGCACGGGCAAGGGCACGGGCACGGGCAGGGAGCTCGGACAAGGCAGCACGGCGAGACACACAGCGCTTTGAGGACACTCACTAGTCCCTATTCGATGGTCGAGTTCTCGAACACCGGGTCGCCCTGACCGATGTAGAAGATACCGGGGTAGGTCTCGAACTTGCCGCTCGGGTTCTGGGTCAGCACCGAGTCCCGTATGATGAGATGCCCCGTCTGGTCGTTGCTGACGAAGAAGATCGCCCCGCCGCCCTCGTTTGCGGTGTTGTCGTTCATCTGCACGCCGCAGAGCTCGAGCGTATAGGTGTTACCGTCGTTGTAGATCGCGCCCCCGCTCCCGCCGCCAGGCGTGTTCGCCTGGGCCGGGTTCGCGCCGTTGCCGACTGCCTTGTTGTGGCTGAAGAGCGAGTTCAACACCGTAAACGACACGCCGATGCTCGACAGTCCGCCGCCGTTCGAGCAAACGCCGGCGCGCTGGTCGTCCCCGCCGAAGGTGCTGTGCACGACATAAACCGGCAATCCCTGAGACTGGTCGAACACCCGGACAGCGGCGCCTCCGACATCGGGGCCCACGCTGTCGCACGCATTGCGGAAGAAGCGGGAGTTGATGATCTTGAATCGACCACCCCGCACGAAGATCGCGCCGCCGCCGTCGGGATCCAGGCCGGAGGCATCACCGTCGATGAACGTGAGGTTCTGCACAGTCAGCTGCGGATGATCTTGGTCGTTGCAATGATCCGTAGTCCAGACCTGCGCCTGGTCACACGTGTTCTGATAGAGGATTCGGCGCTTGCCGCCGCCGCTCAACGTCACGAGGCCGCCGCCGTCGATCACGATCTTCGGCCCTGTGTCGTTGAAGATCTTCGCGGTCTCGTCGAGCGTGATGGTGATGGGGTCGGGCCCGCAGTCGAACGTGATGATCCCACCCTGCGCGATGGTGCTCACGACCGCGGCCGACGTGCAGCTCGCGGGCGTTCCATCGCCGATGACGTGCGTCGGGCTCGACGTGTCCTCGAGCTGAGCGTCCGCCGGGACTGCGCAATTGCCATTCGGGTTTCCAGCGGGCGGCCCGTCATCGGGGAAAGGCGGCAGCTCGCCGCCCTGACCCTGCCCTCCGGACGAAGAGCCCGCCCCGGCGCCACCTTGATCCGAACCGCCCGTAGCCGACGAATCGCCACAGCCAATCGCCCAAAGCACGGCCGCAGCCGAGACCACACGCGCGACGTTCTCTCTAAGCATGAGCCCATCTTAGCAACAGCCGCGCCCGGCGATCTGCTCGGCGTTCACCGAACAATCGAAGCTCAGTGCGACAAACTCAGGCCATTGTCCTCTCTCGCCTGCCCCACCTCTGTCGCGCTCGCCCGACTCGCGTGGCTTCTTGGTAGCATCCGAGCCGACATGCAACTCCGGTCGCGCGCTCCGCTCCTCTTCAGTGCAATCCTGCTGACCGGTTGTCCGCACCCGACCGCGGAGAAGCCAATCGCCTCGGCGAGCGCAAAGCCCAATATCCCGCGCACGATTCCGGAGGCTACGACCCTAGAGCTCCCCGACGCCGTGTCGCCGACTGCATATCGGCTCTCGCTCGAGGTCGACCCGACGAAGGACCGTTTTCAAGGCAAGGTCGAGATCGCTCTCTCGGTGAACGCGACTACGGATCTCATCGTCCTTCACGCGCGCGACCAGGTCATTCACGAGGCCCGCGTGACGGCAGGCGGCCGCCAGCTCACCGCGACCCTCGCGAGCCGCGTCGCCGTCGGCGGCCATCAGCCGACGGAGCTCGTCGTCCTCTTGTCGGAGCCCCTCACGGCTCACGAACCGGCCAGTCTTATCCTGGAATACGAGGCGCCCTTCGCCCTCCTGCAAGGGCTTTATCGGGTCTCGACCCCGGACGGCGAATTCGCGTTCACCCAAATGGAGCCTATCGACGCGCGCCGCATGTTTCCCTGTTTCGACGAGCCCCGATACAAGACTCCATTCACGATCAGCGTCACGACCCCGCCCGGCGCGATCGCGGTTTCGAACGCCCCCGAGGCCTCGCGCACGACGCTCGCGGACAGCCGCGTACGCTTCGATTTCGCCCCGACGGCGCCACTCCCGACCTATCTCGTCGCGCTCGGGGTCGGCCCGCTGGAGCTCACGCAGGGTCGCGGCCTTCGCCTCGTCACGACCCGTGGCCGCGGCGCTTCGGGGGCGCTCGGCCTCGAGGCCGCGGACGCGGCGCGCCGCGCGCTCGAGGGCTATTTCGGTATCGATTACCCCTTTGACAAACTGGATATTGCGGCCGTCCCGAACTTCGGTCCCGGTGCGATGGAGAACGCGGGCCTCGTGACCTTCCGCGAGGAGCTCATCTTGGCGCGCCCGAATTCACCGGCGATCGCGCGCCGCCGGATGCGCCTCGTCCTCGCGCACGAGCTCGCGCACATGTGGTTCGGCGATCTCGTCACCATGCATTGGTGGGACGATCTCTGGCTCAACGAGGGCTTCGCCACGTGGATGGCCCCGAAGGCCTGCGATCGCGCGTTCGCCGACTTCAGCGGCGTCCCCGAGCGCGTCCTCGACAAGGCCTATGCGATGACGGCCGACACGCTGCCGTCCGCGCGGCCCGTGCGCTCCCCTGTCACCGATGAGGACCAGATCCGCGACGCCGGCGGGTGGAGCGCCTACCAAAAGGGCGCAAGCGTCCTCGCGATGCTCGAGGCCTGGGTCGGTGAAGAGCGGTTCCAAAAGGCGATCGAGCACTACGTGAGAGACAACGCCGGGCGGAGCATCACCTCGAGCGCGCTCTTTCAAGCGCTCGACTCGAACACCGGTAAACCGGTCTCGAGCGTCGCCGCGTCGTTCCTCGACCAGCCGGGCGTCCCGCTCGTCGACGCGAAGGTCAGCTGCACAGCGTCGAAGACCGAAGTCGAGCTCGTCGCGTCGGACCTCTCGGAGCGCGGCCGAAAGTGGAATATCCCAGTCTGTCTGCGGGCTCTCGGCGAGACGAAATGCGCCCTCGTCGCTGACAGCCCTGTAAAGATAGAGTTCACCGCTCGAAAGCCTGACAGCTGCCCCGTGGTCGTCCCCAACGCGGGCGAGAATGGCTATTACCGATACCGCCTCGACGCCGCGGCCGAGTCCCGCCTCGAGGCCTCGTTCGCGACGCTCTCCGAGGCCGAGCGCGCCGGGCTCCTGCTCGATGTCTGGGCCCTCGCGCTCTCGCAAAAGGGTGACGTCGCGTCGGTCGTTCGCCTGCTGCGCGCCGCGGATCTCGCCAAGGAGCGCTCTCGCGTCGTCCTCGATGCGGTCGTCACCGTCCTCGGCGAGATGGAGCGGACGATGGTCGACGCGACCTCGCGAGCGGCCTTCAACGCGTTCGTCGTCGAGCTGCTCGCTCCGGTGAAGAAGGCCCTCGGCGCGCCGACGCCGGGCGAGCCCGACGCGACGAAGCTCGCGCGCGTCGCGGTGCTCACCGCGCTCGCGGACCAGGGCGCGGACTCGTCGATCGCGGGCGGGCTCGAGCCGAGCGCGGTCGCGTACCTCGACGATCCCGACAAGGCCGACCCCGATCTCGGCCCGCTCGCGCTACGCCTCTCGGCTCGCGTGGGCGGCGCCGCGCGCGCTCTCGACGGCGCGCGCCTCAAGCTCGCGCGGACCCCTGACGAGCGAGTCGCCCTCACCCAAGCCCTCGCGTCGCTCGGTGATCCAGCGGCGCTCAAGCGAGCGCTCGAGCTCGTCGTCGACGGGACGATCCGCGCGGGCGACTTCCGCCACGTGCGCTGGACCGCCGCGCGCAGGCCCGAGACGCGCGCCCCCTACATGGCCTTCGTGCGCGAGCGCTTCGACGCATTGGTCAAGGCTCTTGACGGTGCGGGTGCGCTCGTCGCGGGGCTACGCGACCTCTGCGATCAAGGTGAGCTCGACGAGGCGGTGGCCTTCTTCAAGCCGAAGATCGCGAGCCTCGAGGGCGTCGACCGAGCCTTCGAGGAGGGCGTCGAGGAGGCGAAGCGTTGCATCGCCGTGAAGGAGCGGAGCGCCGGCGCGCGCGCGAGCGCGCTGAAGAAAGCGAAGTAGCGCGCGCTCAGATCTCGTAGTCGGGCTCCCAGGGCGCCGACGCGGTGCGCACCGAGAGCTCGGGCGGCTTGAGCGCCACGCGCGAACCCGAAGGCACGGATTTCGTGAGAAACACCGAGCCGCCGATGACGCTGCCCTGACCGAGCTCGGTCTGGCCACCGAGCACCGTCGCGTTCGCGTAGATCGTCACGTCGTCCGCCACGGTCGGGTGCCGCTTGATGCCGCGGATGATCTGACCATCCGGATCACGCGGGTGGCTGATCGCGCCGAGCGTGACGCCTTGGTAGAGCTTCACGTTGACGCCGATGCGGCTGGTCTCGCCGATGACGACGCCCGTCGCGTGATCGATGAAGAAGCTCTGCCCGACGGTCGCGCCCGGGTGGATGTCGGCGCCCGTCCGCGAGTGCGCCCACTCGGTCATCATGCGCGGCAAGAGCGGGATCCCGAGCTTGTGGATCTCGTGCGCGACGCGGTAGACCGTCGTCGCGAGGAGCCCCGGATACGCGAGGATGATCTCGTGCAGGCTGAAGGCCGCGGGGTCGCCATCGTGCGCCGCTTGAACGTCGGTGATGAGCGTCTCGCGCAGCTCGGGGACGACCGAGAGGAGCTTCTGCGCGAGGCGCTTCGCCTCGTCGCCGCAGTGCGAGACTCGATCGCCGCACTCGGCCGCGTGACACAAGCAGAGCTCGATCTGCCGCGAGAGCCTGTCGCGCAGCTGACTCACGATCGCGCCCACGTGGTAGGGCAGGATCTCGTCCGTGAGGTCCTGACGACCGTAATAGCCAGGGTAAAAGAGCTCGAGGAAGAGGCGGATGATCGCCTCGATCTCCTCGCGGTTCGGCAGGAAGTGCCGGTTGATGAACTGCCCGCGCGGATCGGCGCGGTAGCTCTTGAGGACGGCCGCGACGACGTCGTCGAGCTCGCCCGCTGCCCGTCCGTTGCCCTCTGCTGCCACGAGAAGCCTCCTGCTAGGCGGTCATGCGCTCGACGTTGTCGAACATGCCCTCGAAGAGCACGCTCGAGAGGTAGCGCTCGCCCGCGTCCGGCAGGACGACGACGATCGTCTTGCCCGCGAACTCGCGCTCGGCCGCGAGGCGGAGCGCCGCCGTCATCGCAGCGCCGCACGAGATGCCGCAGAGGATCCCCTCTTCGCGAGCGAGCCTGCGCGCCATCGCGATCGACTCGTCGTTCGAGACCTGCTCGACCCGATCGACGAGTGACAGGTCGAGGTTCTTCGGCACGAAGCCCGCGCCGATCCCTTGGATTTTGTGCGGGCCGGGCGCGAGCTCGCGCTTCTCGCGGGTCTGCGTGATGACTGGCGAGTGCACGGGCTCGACCGCGACGCTCGTGATGGCCTTGCCCTTCGTGTTCTTGAGGTAGCGGCTGACGCCGGTCATCGTGCCACCGGTGCCGATGCCCGCGACGAAGGCGTCGACCGCGCCGGCCGTGTCCTCCCAAATCTCGGGGCCCGTCGTGCGCTCGTGGATCGCAGGGTTCGCGGGGTTGTCGAACTGGTGCATCGCCGTGAGCGTCGTGTCCTTCGCGGCGATCTCCTCGGCGCGCGCGATCGCGCCGCGCATGCCCTGAGAGCCCGGCGTGAGCACGAGCTCCGCGCCGAACGCGAGCAAGACCTTGCGGCGCTCGATGCTCATGGTCTCGGGCATCGTGAGGACGCATCGATAGCCGCGCGCGGCGGCCGCGAACGCGAGCGCGATCCCTGTGTTCCCGCTCGTCGCTTCGATGATGCCGCCGCCGGGCTTGAGGACGCCGCGCTCCTCGGCGTCCCAAACCATCGCAGCCCCGATGCGACACTTGACCGAGAAGGCCGGGTTTCGCCCCTCGATCTTGGCGAGCACGCGCGCGTCGAGCCCCTTGGCGAGGCGGTTGATTTGGACGAGCGGCGTGCGCCCGATGGTCCGCGAATTGTCAGCGAAGATGTTTGTCATCGCGAGGCGGAGCCTAGTCCCGCGGAAACGAAGTTGCCACGCAAAGACGGGCAGCCCGCGCGCGTGCTGCCCCGATGGCACCGCTTCACCACGTCGCGCATACTCAGCCACGTGACCACGCTCCCCTCGCGCGCCGACCGACCGAGCGCAGCCGCAGCATGATCGTCGCCGCGTTCTTCGGCCTCTTCATCGGGCTCTCCGTGGTGTTCGCCGTGCGCAAGCTTCACCCGACGTGGTGGCAGCTGCGCGCGGTTCGCGTCGCGCTCGCCGTGCTCATCGCGTGTCCGCCCATCGGCATCCTCTCGCGCGCGCTCGGGACGGGTCGCCTCGTCACCGGCTTCTCGTCCGCGACGCTCGGCATCTTGGGCGCGACCTTGGGCGGCGGCGCGATCCTCACGCTCGCCCTGTTTTTCACCGTGCCGATCGCGGGTCTCGTGCGCTTCGTCGCGGCCCGCGCGCTCCGCGTTTCGCGCGGCGCGCCCACCACCCAAGCCTCCGCGCTCGAAGCTCCCGCAGCCGAAGCTCCCGCGCCTGAAGCTCCCGCGCCCGAAGCCTCCACCACAGAGGCTCCCGCGCCCGAAGCTCCCGCACACAAAACTCCGGCGCCGCTGCCGCTCACTCGCCGCCGCGTGATCCTCGAGGTCGCCGCGGCCTCGCTGCCGCTCACCGCGCTCGGGATGGGCGCGGCCGGCATCGCCGGAGCCTTCGCGCGCACGCACCTCGCCGAGCGCCGCATGCGCTTCGCGGGCCTGCCCGCCGGCCTCGAAGGGCTGCGCATTCTGCAGATCACCGACCTCCACCTCGGCGCCTTCCGCGATCTCGACTCGCTGCCCGAGCTCGTCGAGACCTGCGCCGACGCGCGCGCCGATCTCGTCGTCGTGACGGGCGACTTCTGCGATCACCTCCCCTGGCTCGCGGAAGGCTTGAACCACGTTAAACGAATCCAGGCCCCGCTCGGCACCTTCGCGGTCTTCGGCAACCACGAGCACTACCGCGGCGCGCTCAAGAACCGCGCTGGCTACGACCGCGCCGGCATCCCGCTCCTGCTCGACAAACACGCCGTCCTCGAGCGCGGCGGCGCGCGCCTGCTCCTCGCGGGCGTCGACGATCCGAGCGGCTGGGATCACACGAGCGAGCACTACGAGCGTCACGCCGACGCCGCGCTCGACGGCGCGCCGAGCGACCTCTTCAGCGTCGCGCTCTCCCATCGACCGAGCGGCTTCGACGCCCTCGCCGCGCGCGGCATGCACCTCACGCTGAGCGGCCACACCCACGGCGCGCAGATGGGCTTCGCGGGTCGCAGCGCCCTCGAGCCCGTCCTGCCGAACATGCACCTCTGGGGTGCGTACACGCGCGGCGCGAGCCAGCTCTACACGTCGAGCGGCGCGGGTCACTGGGCCGCGTTTCGCCTCGCGTGCCCGAGCGAACTGCCGCTCGTCATCCTCGAACGCGCGTGATCGATGCGACTATTTTTGGGGGGGAGAGATGCACCCTCCCAGGCGAGCGTGCGGCCGCCCCACTCCCACCCGAGGTCGCCCTCGCGGTGACGAACACCCTCCGCGGCGGCGGATTTGGTAGAGAGCTAACGTGTCCCCCACGTGGCAGCCGAGCAAGGTCGTCGCGAGCCGCTACCAGCTCGAGCAGCACCTCGGCTCCGGCGGCGCGGGCGAGGTCTGGCGCGCCCTCGACCTGAAGCTGCGCGCGCACGTCGCCATCAAGCTCCTCGACCCCGCGCTCACGAACGCCGTCACCGCGCAGCGCTTCCTCAAAGAGGCGCAGAGCGCCGCGCGCATCCGTAGCTTGCACGTCGTTCAAATATTGGATCAGGGCTTCGACGGCGCGCTCGCGTACATCACGATGGAGCTGCTCGAGGGCGAGACCCTCGCCGATCGGCTCGATCGCGTGGAGCGCCTCAGCCCGGAGAAGGTCCACCGCGTCGTGCGCGACGTGAGCCGGGCCCTCGCCAAGGCCCACGACGCCGGCATCGTGCACCGCGATCTCAAGCCCGCGAACATCTTCCTCGTCGGCGGCGAGGACCTCGACGACGAGGTGGCGAAGGTCTTCGACTTCGGCATCGCCAAGGTCAAAATCGACGACGGCGCCCTCACGGACCTCACCCAAGCGGGCACCCTCCTCGGGACGCCGCACTACATGAGCCCCGAGCAAGCCCTCGGCAAAGCCGTCGATTACCGCACCGACCTCTATTCGCTCGGCATCCTCGCGTTCGAGGCGCTCACGGGCAGGCTCCCCTTCGACGCCGAAGATCTCGCCGAGATCCTCAGCTTCGCTGCCGCGGGCGAGCTCGTGCGCCCCTCCGCCGTCGCGAACGTCCCGCGCGCGTTCGACATCTGGTTCGCCAAGGCTACGCACTTCGATCCAGCGCAGCGCTTCGCGAGCGCGAAGGATCAGGCCGCGGCGCTGAAGGCGATCCTCCGCTGACCGCGGCGCTCACGGGCTCGCCGAAGGGCTCGGCGACGCAGGCGCCGCCGAGGGCAAGAGGCCGTGCGTCATCCGGCAGACCGACTCGAACGCGCCCGCGAGCTTCGACCGCTTCACGCAGTCCCCACGCTGAGCCTCGGGCAGCGTCGACATGGAACACGGCAGGCACCACTCGTCGGCCGCACACTGCGCGTCGCTCGTGCACGCCCGGCGACACGCGCGCTTCATCGTCCCGCCCGCGATGTCAGCGCGACAGCGCAGACCCGCGCCACACTCCGACCGAGCGCAGTCCTCGCCCTCCTTCTTCGAGCCCGCGACGTGCTTCACGCAAGTCCACTCCTCCGCGTCGCACACCTTGCCGTCGCTGCACGCGGCGCTCGCGTCGCAGCGCGCCGCGCACGCGCCTTCGATCAAGACCTCACCCGAGGCGCAAGGCTTGGCGGACGAGGACGCCGCGGTCGGGGTTGTCTTGGCAGGGATGAGGTACGGCGCCGTCGTGAGCGCGACGGCCGCGACGGCGAGCCCGACGGTCACCGCGTCGGCGGGTCTGCGCGTGCGGATCTCCGTCGAGCTGTACTCCCCGCTCGCGGGCACGATGCGCGTGCGCGGCCCGTGCGTGACCTTGGGGTTCGGCTCGAGCGAGAACTTCCGCGCCTCGTCCCGGTACCCGACGCCGCCCGCCGTCGCCTTCGGGATGCCCTCGACGAGCACACGCGCGCCCGCTTGAAGCAGCGCCTCACCGTTCTCGATCGTCGGATCGAAGCTCGACTCGAGCCACCACGAGCCCTCGCCGAGCTCGAGATCGCCGTGGCTCGCCGTGCGAAGCACGAGCAACCCGCTGCCAAAGAGCGCCTGGACGGACCCCTCGACCAGGCGATGTGCGAAGTACGCCGCGCAAGGGTGGGTCTCGATCGGGCTCGCCGTCGGCATGGTGACGAGCAGCTCGCCCTCACACACCACCGTGAAGCCCCCCGCCGCGGCGCCCTCGAAGTCGGGCGGGGCCTTCGCTTCCTCACGGAGCTCCCGCGCACGTCGGACGACCGGGTGCGGGCGCAGCCATTCGATGACCCAGCCGAGCGTTGGCACGAGCAGGAGGGCCCCGCCCACGCCGAGGCGCAGCCACGTCTCTCGGGAGTCGCTCGTGTGGGGACGCCCGAACCCGATCCAAGATGCAATGGCCCACACCACTGCGACGATAAGCGCGAACGTCGACCACAAAGTCGTCCTGCGGACGACTCCCACGATGTGTCGACTCGTCTTCACGTCGGCATCTGCCACCGTCACGGGCGCGATCGTACGCGCGGGGCGTTGCCGTGAGACAGTGATTCACCAGGTGCCCGGCCCGCCGCCGGACTGTCCGCCGTCGCGAACGTCCCGCGCGCGTTCGACCTCTGGTTCGCCAAGGCTACGCACTTCGATCCAGCGCAGCGCTTCGCGAGCGCGAAGGTTCAGGCCGGGGCGCTGAAGGCGATCCTATGCTGACCGCACTGTAAGCAACAGTCCGGTCAGGGGAAGAGCAGGGTATTCTGGGCGACCCCGCTCGAGGCGGCGCCGCCGCTACCGGCCATTCCAGGCGCGCCCAAGGTCACGTCGACCGTCGTGACGACGGGCGCCGAGCCCTGATAAGCGATGCCCACCGAGTGCCCGCCCGAGCCCGCGCCGCCGAAGCCACCGTCGCCGGCCGCGCCACCGTCACCACCAGGGCAACCGTGCACGATCATCATACCGCTCTGGACGATTCTGCCCATCGCGCCCACCCCGCGTGTCGAAGCGAGGCCCCCGACGCCTCGTTTGCCGCCAGGCGCGCCATCGCCGAGCACGATGCTCGAGTCGCTCACGGTGAGCGCGGCCCCCACCGAGACGATCCCGAGACTGGAGCCTCCATACGAGCCATTCGTCCCGGCCGTACCCGCGCACGCCCCGGCCCCACCGCCGCCCCCCGCCGCGAGCCCGACCGCCGTCTCCGTGTAGCCACCGCCGCCGCCGCCCGCGCCGTTCAGGCCGTCGGCGCCCGGCGTTCCACTGACGCCCGTGTAACCGTTCTCGTCGATCGTCCCGACTCCGATACCGTCCAGTCCATTGGGGCCGTCGTCGTTTCCGTGGTCCGCGCCGGGTTGCCCGTTCGTACAGGTGGTCCCGCTCGAGCCTTTGTTGGTTTGGTTGGGCGAGCCGTTGCTCGCGGCGACGTTGATCGGCGAGCCCCAGATCGTCGCGCGGCCACCACCACCGCCGCCAGCCGTGCCGCAGCTGCTCGCGCCGCCCATCCCAGGGACGTCGCCGAACGAGCCACCCTCACCGTCCGCCACCGCCGCGCCAGGGATCCCGTCGACCCCGTCCGTCCCTGGCAAGCCGTCGCTGGCCTCGATGTGACAGCCCGTGACCGCGAGCGTGCCGCCGTTCACGAGGACACCGATCGAAGAGCTGCCCGGGTTGATCCCGGGCACCGCGCGCACATCGAAGTTCGAGAGGCTGTTCGGCAGCGCGCCGCCCGTGACCCGAACGACAGGCGTGTCGCGGGAGCCGACGATCTTGCTGTTGAACGACGCTGCGCTGAAGCGATAGCCGTCCGCGCAATCGATCGCGCCGACGAGGTGCACGCCGGCCGTGAGCTCGATCGGACCGACGATGTCGATCGTGTTGCTGCAGACGTACACGTTGACGGCGGCGTTGGTCGTGCCGACGAGCTCCGTCGCGTGCACGAGCGCCTCGTTCAGGTTTCCGAACGGGTCGGCTTGTGAGCCGTCGCCGCCAGTCCCGAGGTCGCTCTTCACGAAGAGCCCGCAGTCACCCGGGATCGACGCGCCGTCGGCGAAGGTGCACGAGGTGGTCGGGACCGAGCCACCCGCGCCGCCGGACCCTGCTTCACCGCCCGCGCCCGCGGCTCCCGTCCCTTGCCCGCCGGCACCGCCAGCATCGCCGCCGCCGGCCGCGCCTGTCGCGCCCGACCCGCCAGCTCCGCCGCTCCCGCTGTCACCGCAGCCCACCCCCACAATCAACAGCGCCGATGCGAGTGAGATGCCGAGCGTCGTAATGCCAAAGCGCATGCGAAGCCTCCAATCCACCGAAGAACCTAACACAAGCGCTTCGCCCGTCGGCGCACGGGCGATGGGCTACGTTCTCGACGTGCCCACGACGCCGACGTCCTCGAACGAGCTCATTCAGCTGCTGGATGCCTTGCGCGACCGCGCTCACCTATACGCTAACGACGTTAAAGATCTCGCCGTGCGGATGACGCACGAGCTCGAGCACGACTACCTCCGAGCGGTGAGCGAGCAGCCCCCAGAGGACGGGCTCGCGACGTTGCGCGCGGCGGTCTTCGCCAGGTTCACGCTGGTGCTCCGCGAGCTCGCCGGCAAGGCTCTCGGCACGGCGCTCGCTTCCCCCGAGGCGCGAGAGGCTGTCGTCCTCGACCTGCGCAAGTGCACCTTCAAGGACAAAGAGGCCGCTCTGCTGAGCGCGACGCCGCGCCCAGCGCTCCGGCGATTGGAGGTCAGGGCCAGCAAAGTCGACGCTGGAACCGTCGCGAAGCTGGCGTCGAGCGAGGCCCTCAGTCAGGTCGACGAGCTCTCGCTGAGCACCAATCGCATCGGCGACGACGGGGCGCGAGCGCTCCTTCACGGAGCCGCGTTTCGAGCGCTGGGCTCGCTCGATCTCGCGGGAACTGGGATTTCGCTCGCGTTCGTGCGCGAGCTGGTCGCGTCGCCGCGGCTCGGCTCCCTGCGTCGACTGCGCCTCGCGACCGACAAGCTCGGCTCGGACCTCGGCGCGACGCTCGCCGAAGGACAGGCGCTCGCGAACCTGCGGGAGCTCGCCGTTTACAACGTGCGGCTCGGCGCGAAGGGCGTCGTGAAGCTCGCGGAGGCCCCCACCTTCCGCGGGCTGCGCACACTCGATTTGATGGAGTGCTCGGTGGGTGACGGCGGCGTCGCTGCGCTCAGCGAATCTCCAGCCATGCGCTTGGTCGAGGAGCTCCGTTTTCGGCTGGAGACCATGACCGACGAAGCGCTCACGAACATCACCCGAAAAGGAAGCTTCAGCCGCTTGCGTCGACTCCAGATCTCGCAGGCTCGGCTGACCTCGGAGGGACTCGCTGCGCTCGTCCGGTCGAACATCGCGCAAAACCTCGAGGCGCTCGACCTCGGCACGAACCCGATGGGGCTCGGCGCGATGCCGGTCCTCTTGACGCCCGACGCCCTGCCTCGGCTGCGCAGCTTGGATATTTACGGCTGGCACGTCGGCGACCGCGGCCTCCAGATGCTCGCGGAGAGCGGCGCGCTGCCCGCGCTCGAGCACCTGTCGATCGAGAACAACGACGTCACCGATGCGGGCCTGAAGGCCCTCGCCGGGTGGCCAGGGTTGAAGCGGCTGAAGACCCTCTTCATCGGCACGAACCGCGTCACCGACGAAGGCCTGAACGCGCTCTTCTCCGCGGGGCTCGATCGGCTCGAGGAGCTCGAGATTTACCAGACCTCGTGCACTTTGCCGAAGAGCGCGCGCCCGCTCCGAGTCCACAAGAAGCTCCATCAGCGCGACTGGCTGAGCGCGGATTGAGGTCCAGTTCGCGAATCAGCGCGGGGCCGCCGACGAAGCGGGCGTCAGCGCCTCGCACATCACCTGAACCGCCCCCGTGACCTTCGCGCGCTTGATGCAATCGCCGGGCTCCCCTTTCATTCCAGCCAATTTGCAGGGCACACACCACTCGTCAGCGGCGCACTGCGCGTTGCTCTCGCACGCGCGGACGCACTGACGATTCGGCCCGCCGCCGATGAGGTCCGCGCGGCAGCGCAGTCCAGCGCCGCACTCGTACTTCTGACAGGTCTCCCCTTCCTTCTTCGTGCCCGCGAGCTGCGTCTCGCAGGTCCATTGCTCGGCGTCACAGACCTTGCCGTCCGCGCACGCGCCCGCAGCGTCGCACGCAGTCTTGCAGGCGCCGCCGACGGACCTCTCACCCGAGCCGCACGGAGCCGCCGACGCCGCGCGTGGTGCGTCGGGCGTTGGCTTCGCGTTGAGTCCAGGCAGAGCGGTGATCGCACCGACGATGAACACGAGCAGCACGGACCAGTGGTCGACGGCTGCGCGGCGTGTCCGGGTCGACGTCGCGCTGTACGCGCCGCTCGCGGGGACGATCCGCGTGGGCCGACGTCGCAGTCGGCTCGGCTTGAGGGAGAAGCTCTCCACCTCGCCGCGATAGCCCTGAGTGCTCGACGGGGTGGCGAGGCCCTCGACCAGCACGCGCTCCCCACCTTGCAGCAGCGACTCGCCGTTGGAGACCGCCGGATCGAAGTTCGACTCGAGTCGCCATCGACCATCGACGAGCTCGAGCTCACCGTGGGCCTCGGTGCGCAGTACGAGCTGGCCCACGCCTGCGACGGCCTCGACCCAATGCTGCGTCGTCTCGTGTGCGAAATAGGCCGCGCACGCTGTGCCCTCGAGCGGGCTGGACGTCGGTGTCAGCACGACGAGCTCGCCCTCGCATACAACGGTGTCACCGCGGACCGCGGCGGCCTTGAAGTCCTGCGCGGCACTGGCGCGACGTCGCAACCGCTTGGCGACCCGCGAGACGGGCGTCGGCTGCAGGCGCTCGACGAGCCAGCCGACGATGGGCATGGCCACGAGGGTCAAAGCGCCCCCGACACGCCACAACATCTTCACGCCCAACCACCACGAGACGAGCGCCCAAACGGTCGCCACGATCAAACACAGCGTTCCCCAGACTGAGCCGCGCCGGACGACGCCGACCACGTATTTGCTGGCGCGCAGCACGGCGCGCTCGTTGGCCTCGCTCACCCCCGCATCCTACGCCGCCGGGCTCGCCGTATTCCTACAATCGAGTAACCGAGCAAGCGCGCTACCGTAGGCGCGTGACGCGCAGCTCACCGGTCCTCATCGTCGCCGCCCTCGTCGTCGGGTGCGGCAGCACGTCGCGGGACGGGAGCACCGCGACGTCCTCCGCCGGCCCCTCGACCTCGACCTCGGCCTCGAGCGCTCCGTCGACCGACGTCGCGATCCGCGACCACGCGAACCCGGCGAAGACCTCGCTCTCGGCCCTCGTGGAGCTCGCCGCGGTCGGTTCGGACGAGCCCTTTCGAGGAGTGCTCGAGAAGGCCCTGGCGACCCCGGACTCCACGGCGCCTGGGACGCTGCGCCGGTGGATCTCGTCGTTCGAGATCCTCCGCATGAGCATGAGCCAGGCTTATCGATGGGTGAAAGATCATCACGAGCTCTTATGGTACTTCGACGAGATCGGCGTGCCCGGCACCGTCGATGACGTCACTCGAGCGCTCACCGCGCCGCTCGAGGCCGCGGGTCTCACGCGACGCCCCGCGATGGAGGAGCGGCTCGTCTACACCCGCGCGCCGCAGGGCTTCACCGAGCGGGTCGAGCTCGAGAGCCCGCGCGCTTGGATGGGCGGGCGGCGCGACGCTGCGGGCACCCGCGTCACGTGGACCGTCGTCGGCCAGCAGGCCGCGAGCGCGCCCCCGACCCTCGCCGAGGTCTACGCCGCGCTCCCAGCGCTCCGCGACGAGCGCGTCGACGACGTCGTCGGGCAGCTCGGCGCGATCGCCGTCACGGATGTCTTCTTCGGCGGCGGCGTCGCGCGCTACGCGACGACCACGATCGACCTCGACTGCGAGACGGGCGGCAAGGCTGCGCTCGCGGCTCTCGAGCGCGCCGGCTTCACGCCGACCGAGCGCGACACGCCCGCGAACCGCGATCTGTCTCGCCCGCGGACGGGCTCCTACGCGCAGCTCTCACGCTCGGAAGAGGGCTGCTCGCTCCACCTGCAGCCTGAGAGCTGAGCCCTCCCCGATTCGAGCGGGCGCCTAATTGCCGTCGCAGATGACGGTGCACTCGCTGCCAGCCTGCGCGTCCACACAGCGCGAGGCCGTGCACTCGGCGTTCGAGAAACACGACGAGCCGACGGGCTTCGTCGGGGCGCACGCGCCGTTGTCGCAGAAGAGCCCGTCCGCGCACGTGCCCGTGCACGCATCGTTCGCCTGAGGCATCGGCGCGCAGAGCCCCTGCACCCCCGACTCATCGCAATAGCCGCTCACGCAGACGACGTTTGCGTCGCAGTCCTGGCCCTCGGCGACGAGCCCCGTGACCGCGTCGTCGCACGACAGATCGGCCGACATCGAGAACTCCGCGCAGCTCTGACCAGCGAGCGCCGCGAGGCACGTGTCGAGCCCCGCGCTGTCGATGGTGACTTTGTCTTCGGCCGCGAAGTTGTGGAGTTGAACGACGGCGAGTCCCCCGAGCGCGCTCAGCAGCGCGAGGCACTCGAGCTCGGTGTCCGTGCCGAGCGTCAGCTCCGGGATCTCCGCGGTCGTGCAGCAATCGAAGATCTTCGAGCACTGCGCGCTCGCGAGCGCTGCGCCCACACCCGCCAGCGCATCGTCGAGCGGACCGGGCCCAGGCCCGCCGCCCTCGCACACTGTCTCGCAGGTGCCCGGCCCACCGCCGGTCTGCACGCAGACATGCGACGCGCACTCGCCGTCCGACGTGCACGTCGAGCCGTCGGTCTTCGTCGAGGCGCAGAGCCCCTGATCGCAGAAGAGGTTCACGTCGCACTCGCCCGTCGGACAGGCGTCGTTCGGGCCGGGCAGCACGGGCGGCTCGATGCACGTGCCGAGGCTCGCACCGTCGGGGATCTCGCATTTACCCGTCGTGCACTCGAAGGCCTGCGCGCAGTCGCCCCCGAGCTCGACCTTCGGGATGAGGGCGTCCACGCACGCGCCGAGGCTGTTCGCCGCGTTGCCCGAGAGGATGTTGCAGTCAGCCGCCGTGATGGTCGCGGCGCACGCGTCGGCCGCTGCCTGATCGATCTCGACGCGCCCCGCGTCGACCGACGCCGCGAGGATCGGATCGAAAGCGCCCTCGTAGACCGAGTCGTAGAGGAGCCTGCAGCCCGCGTAGTCGACGACGCTCCCCTCGCCGAAGAGCTGGACGAGATCGCTCGCGTTGCAGCACTCGAAGACCTTGTCGCAGAGGCTTTTCGACAGCGTCTCGCCGAACGTCGCCGGCTCGGCCGAGCCACCCGCACCGCCCCCGCCACCTGCGCCGCCGCCGCCCGTCTCCGTGTCGTCGCCGCATCCCACGAGCGGCGCCGCACCCACGACACCGAGCCCGATCACCAGCGCGAGCCTCGAAGAGAACCCCATGAGCCACCTCCCTCGAGGCGGAAGCTAGCGCATTCGTCCGCCGATCAGGTGGGCGCAGCAGCTTTCACCGCGGGGGCCTCGAGCGTCGCGTAGAGCTCGGTTACAGCGCCGTCGATGTGCGTCGCGAAGACCTCCCACAGGAAGGGCGCGAGGTACACGTTGAGCCCCGGCACCCAACCCGCGATCACGGCCGACATCCCGAGTCGGCGAGGGATGCGGGCGCGAAACGGCGTGTGGCTGCGGATGCGTTCGAACCCGTCCGCGATGCCGAGCACGACGCCGAGCTTCCACACCCACGCAAGGCCCGGCACGAGGCTGAGGCCGATGATCATCGCGCCGTTCACCTTGTCGATCGGCCCGACCTTGCGCAGGGTCTCGGGCAGGTTCGCCCACGTCCGCTCGAGCCAGAGCAGCTCGCAGATCGCCGCGAACATCCGGAGGAGGAGAGCCACGAGCAAGAGCACGAGCGCCGCGACGAGCCACGGCAAGACCGCGTCCGTCGGTTGCTCCTCGATCGGCGTGCCCTGCCCGAGCGCGTAGGCCTTGCGCGCCGAGATCCCACACGCGATCGACACGAGCACGGCCGACGCGGAGAGCGCGAGCCCGAGCCGTCGCGTGGTGCGCGGCGGCAGCGCCACTCTGACGTCGTGCCTCGTCGCGCTCATCGTCGCGATGGTAGCAAGAGCCGCGTCGCGCGCGGTTACTCGGGCGTCCACGTCGGCGACGCGGAGACGAAGAGCCCCTCGACGAAGCCGATGTCGACGATGAGGAAGAGCCCGAAGCCCACGCTGAGCAGCGCCGCCGAGAGGTTCATGAAGCGCGCGCGCCGCAAGCCGAAACGCAGCGGGACCGCCATCGCGATCGTCACCGCGGCCATGCCCACGATCGTCCCGAGCCCGAAGACCCCGAGATAGACCATCGCCCAGCGCGGGTCGCGGATCGCGCCGAGGACCAAGAGCGCAGCCGCCGCCGACCCCGCGAGCCCGTGCACCACGCCGACGAACGCCGAGCGCGCGAGCCGCAGCCACATCCTCGGCTCGCTGGTGTTTTGCTCGGTCGAACGCGGCTCGACGTGCTCCTCGTGGGGCGGCGACGAGCGCCTCCAATTCACGACGGCAGCGACGCCGAGCGCGACGAGCATCACGCCGACCGCGAGCTCGAGGGACAACCCGACGCGCGGCGAGATGGTGATCCCCGCGAGCACGATCGCCCCACCAAACGCGAGCAGCGTCAGCGTGTGACCGAGCCCCCAAAAAACCCCGAGCGGGACGGCCGCGCGGAGCGAGCGCTCACGGCTCACGAGCGTCGAGACCGCGACGACGTGGTCCGCATCCGTAGCGTGCTTCGCGCCGAGGACGAGCCCCATCAGGATCACGACCCACATGGCTCTTCAGTAGCACGCCGAACCCGTGATCGTGCCACGATATTTTGTTGGATGTATGCACCCTTCAGCGCAAGCGTCGCGACGCAAAGGCACATTGCACGCTGGCGATGCTACCGCCGCGACCGACCGGTGTTTTCACGGCCACGCCGATGACGACGGCTCAGACGAACCCAGCCAAGAACGTCCGCGCCCGCGAGAGCTCACCTGGATTCAACGACTCCCCGAGGTGCGCGAGCGCTTGGGCCGGCTCCTTGAAGACCTTCCTCTTGGTGTAGTGCGCCTCGCGCACGATGCGCTCGAGCTGCAAGAGCAGGACGGCGTTCGACGGCGCGACGAGGATCGCCACGCGCTCGATCGTGGTGTTGAGCTTCTGAAAATTCGCGATGAGCGCGTCCGCGACGGGGCCTGGGTAGACGCGCACCGGGCGATGGTCGGCGCAGAGCACGGGGGACGCGACGGACGCGACCTTGCGAAAGACCTTGGCGAGGTCCGCGATGTAGCTCTCGAGCTCCGCGTTCGTGCGGAGGTCGAAGACGCGCGCTTCGACGAGGCGTCCCGCGCTGTTCTCGATGCTGTAGGGAACGCTGCTGCTCATCGCGGCGCGACCAGCAAGCCCCGTTTTGCTTTCTGGCGCAAGTGCGACGAGTCCGAGCTGTGCGCTGGACTAGGTCGCCGTGAGGCCGGGACCGGGACTAGGTCGCCGCGAGCTCGAGCAGCTTCGCCTTCGTCGAGAGCCCGAGCCTGTGCCCGACCGGCGATCCTCCACGAAACACGACCACCGTCGGCACCGCGCGCACGCCGAAGCGCGCCGCGACCTTCGGGGAGTCCTCGATGTCGACCTTGGCGACCAGGATGCGCCCCGCGCCCTCGACGGCGATCTGCTCGACGATCTTCCCGATCGCTTTGCACGGCCCACACCAGGTCGCGGTGAAGTCGACGAGCACCGGCACCTTCGCGTTCTTCACCACGTCGTCGAAGTTCGAATCGTTCAGCTCGATCACGGCTTGTTCGCTCATGTGAGGTTCGGGTGCCGGCGCCCTCGGATCTAACGCTGTAAGATCCGTCCTCGTCGGCACCCACCAGACGGGGCGCGCTCGCGCTCTCCCCACCCCGATGGAAAGCCTCCCCGACAAAGCCACGCCCCTCGAGCGACTGCTCAGCGCCATCCCCACCGAGCGCGCGCGTCTCGCAGCGCTCGCGCGCCGCGAGGGCCTCGGCCCGGAGGACGCGATCGACTGCGTTCACGAGGGCTTCGTCACGCTGCTCCAGCTCCTGGCAAAGGAGCGAGCCGCGGCTCCTCCGACGAGCCGCGAGCTCGCCCAGCGCCTCCACGTCATCGTGAAGAACGCCGCGCGAAACAAGCGCCGCCGCCACCACCTCGCGAAGCCCCACGCGGACCTCGAGAGCCTCGAGCCAGCCGACGGCGCCGCGGGCACCGACGCTCGGCTCGCCGAGGCCGAAGAGCACCTCCGCCTCCACGCCTGCGTCGCGCGGCTCTGCGTCCGCCAGCGCGCGGTCGTGACGCTGCGCCTCTTCGAGGACCGCGAGGGCGAGGACGTCGCGGCGCGCCTCGGCATCTCGCGCGCGTACGTCGACGTACTCCTCCATCGCGCGAAGCTCGAGCTGCGCTCGTGCATGCTCGAGCCCTGCACGGGTCGACCCTGCGCAGACTAAAGGTCTCGGGCGACGATCCGTCCCGGGCAACGTGGACACTTCGCCGCGCCTCGTCTTCGCCGCCCTCCTCCTCTTCGGACCCACGGGATGCGACTTCCAGCTCTGCGCGGACACGCAGAAGCTCGCCGAAGAAGCGACCAGCGAGAGCCGCGACGGCATCATCGGCGGCGAGGTCGACACGGCGAACCACGCGACTGTCGCGCTGATCCTCACGCGCCCCGACGGCACACACGGGCTCTGCTCGGGGACCATCGTCGCGACGCACGGAACCACTGGTTATGTCCTCACCGCCGCGCACTGCGTGGTCGGCGTGAGCGACATGCTCATCGCCCAAGCGACCGACTTCCGCGACTGTTTGTCCGGTGGCAACGCCGCGCTCTGCGAGGCCGTCTACGTGCCTCAGACGTGGGCCGCCGACCCCGCGTACGACCCGAACGAGCACACGCGAGACTTCGCCGTCGTGACCTTCGAGGGCGCGTCGGCGAGCACCCCTGTCGTCCCCGTCTCGACGAACCCGGACTCGCTCTCGGCAGGTGTCCTCGTCGAGCTCTCGGGCTACGGCCGCACGTACTCGGGCCCGAACGACCCCAACAACTTCCAGTCGCGACGCAACCACGTGACGGTCCCGCTCTCGAGCGTCTGGCCTGATTGGCTGCGCTTCGACGCGACGACGGGCAAGACCGCCTGCTTCGGTGACTCGGGCGGGCCGGCGTACGCGATGACCGGTGACAAGGTCCACGTCGTGGGCGTCGCCTCGAACGCCGACCAGAACTGCGAATACGTCGCGAACTACGCGCGCGTCGCGTCGGCCTACGTCGAGTTCATCGCGCCCATCATCGACCCAGGACAGGGCGGCGCCCCCGAGGGTGGCGCAGGCGGCGCTGGCGGCGCACCTGCGACGAGCGTCGGTGGCGGCGGCAGCGCGCCGAGCGACGGCGGAGCAGGCTCGATCCCTGGTGATTGCCTCTCCGATCCCGCGCATTGCAACGGCTCGGGCGGCTCGCCCGACGGAAGCGGCGGCGCGACCTCGGCAGGCGGCAGCTCGGCGAGCACCGGCTCCGGCGAGACCTGTGTCCCCGTCTCGCTCAGCTGCTCGGCGAACGGCGCGCGAGACGCGACCGGTGGAGCCTTCGGCGCGCTCGCGGCCCTCGCAGCGCTCGCGCTCCTTCGTCGTCGCCGCGACTGAGTGCGCGTCGAGTCCAAGGAAATTTGCCTCCCAAACGATCGGCGTGCGAAACCGCAGCCGAGCCATGTGTCGCATGCTGGGGCTCGTCTCCGAACGGCCCGTCGCCTTGCGCGCCCTCTTGAAGGACGCACCTCAGAGCCTCGAGACCCTCTCGGGGAGCACCCCGACGGCTGGGGCGTCGCGGCCGTCACCGAAGATGGAGGCTGGCGCATCGAGAAGGCCCCGAGACCGCGCGACGCTCGCACGGCTTCGATCGGCTCGCGTGTACGCTCGAGAGCCGCATGGTGCTCGCGCACATCCGCAAGCGCACGGTCGGCGTCGTCGCGGCCGAGAATACCCACCCGTTCTCGAGCGGTCGCGCGGTGCTCGTGCACAACGGGACGATCGCGCATCACGAGCGCCTCGCGGCGCGCACGTCTGCGGCGCGCGCGGCAGCCGTGCGCGGCGCCACCGATTCGGAGTGGCTCTTCGCGTTCGTCTGCTCGCGGCTCGACGAGCACGCCACCACCGCAGCAGCGCTCCGCGCCGCCGTACGCGAGCTCGCCGCGCTCGGCGACAGCGGCTCGGCGAGCTTCCTCTTCTCGGACGGTGAGCGGCTCTTCGCGCACCGCTTGGGTCGCCCGCTCTTCACGCTCGTCCGCGGCCGCGTTCGAGAGCGCCGCGCAGCCTCGACCGCGATCGCGAGCCAACCGCTCACCCGAGAGGGCTGGACCGAGCTCCCCGAGGGCGCGCTCGTCGAGATCGACTCGCGCGGCGTGCGCGAGCTCGATTGAGGCGCGCCGCTGCGTTCGCTCTCCTCGCGGGCCTCGCGGGTTGCACGCAGCGGCCACCCGCGACCCTCGAGCTCAGCGCGACGACGAGCGCGACCGCGAGCGCGACAGCCTCGGCGGCCGTCAACGAGACAACGTGCGCGCCGGCCACCGGCCCGAAGCCGACCGTGCACGTCCGGCGCAGTGCGGGCCGCGTCGGCAAGCTCGACTTCGCCGCACGGTGGACCGAGAGCGGCGCCTCCGACGTTGACGATCTCATCAAGGCCTTCGTCGACAGCGAGCTCGCGAACGTCGACAAGCTCGCGCTGTCGTGCGGGACCTCTCCCTATTGCCACCTCGAGGTCGCTTGCGACCTCCAAATCAACACGTCGAACCTCTACAGCGTGCGCTGCTCGAGCGCGCGCTACACCGAGGGCTTGACCGAGCGCGACGAGGGCTTCCTCTTCACGCGCGAGAGCGACGGTCGCCGCTACGTGCGTCACGCGCTGAAGGATCTCTTCGTGGACGGGCACGCCCGGCATCGGCTCGGCGTCGACCGCGAGACGTGGAAGTCGACAGGCTCGTTCGCCTTCGACTTCCGCGAAGTGACAATCCTGTCACAAGACGCGGGCGTACCGGATTCGCACACCGACGTCGCGGCGCTCCAAAGCGAGCTCGCGTGCCCGTATCGCCGCGTCCCCGACGGCCCGTATTGGACGCTCGGCCCCGTCCCCGAGCGTGGCGCTTGCCCGCCGACGGCCCTGGGAGCGCCGCTCCCGATCCGGGTCCACGAGAGCCACACGAAGGGCTTCCCCAAGCGAGAGAACCTCGCGTGGATCTCGACGGGGGTCGCGAACATCGACGATCTCGTCAAGGGCGTGATCGACGACTACCGAAAGGACTGGGCCTCGTTCGTCCCCGACCACGAGTCGGGCCTCGGCTGCGCGATGGGCCCGACCGACCCCTGCGTGCTCGACGCGGGCTGCTCCGTGACGAAGAACGACGGCCGCGTCTTCAGCGTCGAGTGCCTGAATTTTCCCTACGTCGGCGGCTTCCCGAACCACGCCTACTCGACCGGGCTCACGTTCGTGAACGACGGCGGCGCGTGGCGGCACGTGGTCGCGGGCGACTTGTTCATCGACATCGACGGGGCGGCGTCGCGCGTCTCGGACTGGCCCCCATGGGGCGAACCCGACAGCGGGACGTGGTTCGCGGTCACCGACGAAGGCCTCCTGTTCTTCCCCGGTTATCGCAAACACGCCGCGGTGCTCGCTTACGCCGACGTCATCGGCGAGCTCTCGTGTCCGTTCGTGTATCTCGCCACGCCCTGAAGCGCCGAGCGTTGGCGGGTGCGCGCGCGAGCGGCTAGCCTCATCCACGGGAAGGGGCTCGCATGGCCGACGACAGCGCTGATCGAAAGCGACACAAACTCACCCTCATGCCCGAGGTCCTGCCGGATCCTCTGAGGGCCGGGGTCCCCGCCGCCGAGGGATCCTGCAGCAGCGCCGGCTCCGCGGTCGCGACCGTTGGAGCTCCAACGAATGCCCGCGCTCGAACGCTCGAGCACATGCGCAGGATGATCGCGAGCGCCACGACGACCGCGGTCCTCGTCGGCTGCTCTTCGGGCGACACGGCCTCGCCCGACACGGCCGGCAAGGATCCGGCGAAGAGCGCCGCCCCGAGCGCCACAGCGACCGCGAGCGCGAGCGTGGGTGGCAACTTCACGCAGCCGCCCGGCTCGGCGACCGCAACGACGCCTCCCGTGACGACCAACACCGGCACGGGCACGACGCGCGTCCAGCCGACGACGCCGCCAATACCGTCCACGCCCGGTTACATCGTCGTCGATCCGATGCCCACACCCACCCAGCTTCCACCGCTCCCGAGCGGTGTCCCGACCGTGCCGGGCTCGATGGTGCCGACCGCGATCCCTCCCCTTCCCCCTGGGATTCCTCAGCCGAAAGCGAGCAAGTGACCATGAGCCGCAGCCTTCGCGTCGCGCTGGTCGGGCCCGAGATCGAGGAGAACCTCAGCCTGCGATACATCGCTTCGAGCCTCGCCGCGGCCGGCCACACGGCCGAGATCGTCGCGTTCAACGTCGAGGCCGACTTCGCCTACGCGCTCCACACGGTCCTCCAGGGCAACTTCGATCTCGTAGGGATTTCGCTCGCATTTCAGTGGCGTGCGAGCGACTTCCTCGCGCTCGGCGTCGCGATCCGCGAGCAAGGCTTCGCTGGGCACCTCACCGTGGGCGGGCACTTCGCGACGTTCGCCGCGCGCGAGATCCTCCGCGATTTCCCAGAGCTGAGCTCGGTCTGCCGGCAGGAGGCCGAGCTCACGATGGTCGCCCTCGCAGATGCCGTCGCGGCCCACCCCGACGGCGCGCAGGCCCTCGCGACAGCGCTCCGCGAGATCCCCGGGCTCGCGCTCCACGACGGCGACGGCCAGGTCTTCTTCACCGCGATGCCGACGCCTCCAGACCTCGCGAAGCTCCCTCGTCCCGATCGCCGCGGCACACCCGCCGCGTGCTTCGGGCACGGCATCGCGCCCCTCGTCGCGAGCCGCGGCTGCTACGCGAACTGCTCGTTCTGCTGCATCGCCGCGTGGCATGAGCAGACGCTCCCGGGCAAGCGCTACCGCATCCGCGAGGTCGCCGACGTCGCCGATGAAATGCTCGAGCTTCAGCGCTCGCGCGGCGTCGACATCTTCGTCTTCCACGACGACAACTTCTTCGTCCCCGGCCACAAGAAGAACCGCGAGCGCCTCTCGGCCCTCGCCGACGCGCTCGATCGGCTCCCGATGACGCCGTTCGCGACCGTCGTCAAAGCGCGCCCGACCGACGTCGATCCCGAGGTCTTTCGCATCCTCGTCGAGCGCCTGCACTGCATCCGCGTGTACATCGGCGTCGAGAGCGACGCCGACCAAGGCCTCGAGACGCTGCGCCGCTGGTCACCCTCCAAGCAGAACCACCGCGCGATCGAGCTCGTGCGCAAGCTCGACCTCTACACGTGCTTCAACATGCTGCTCTTCGATCCGGACACGACGCTCGAGAGCATCCTCATCAACGTCGACTTCCTGAAGTTCGCCCCCGAGTACCCCTCGAACTTCGGTCGCGTCGAGCTCTACGCCGGCACGCCGCTGCTCGAGCGCATGCGCGCCGAAAACCGCGCGCGCGGCGACTACCTGCAGTGGGACTACTCGCTCGCGAATCCTCAGGTCGAGCGTGTCTTCGACCTCAGCATGCGGGCCTTCCACAGCCGCAACTTCGGCGTCGACGCGCTCGCGAACCGCATCATGGGGACGCGCTTCGACGTCGAGGTCGCGCGGCGCTTCCACAAAGACGTCTACCGCGCCGAATGGCTCGCCGAGGGCAAGGCCCTCACCGCCACGCTCACGCTCGACGGCGCGAACGCCCTCGAGAAGATCGTGCGCTTCGTCGAGGCCGACGCGCCCACGTCGGCCGAGGCCGACTTCGTCGGCGAGATCGCCGCGACGCTGCGCGCGACCGAGGACTCCGTGCGCGGCCGCGCGAAGGCCCTCGCCCGCGATCTCAAAGCCTCGATCAAACAGGGCGACCCGCTCACCGACCTCGGCGATCGCGTCGCGACGCCGCTGCAGACCTCACGCTCGGCGCCGTCGGCCGCCTGATCCGCGTCACGCAGCCTTCGTGACCGCGCGCCGCTCGGGCAGCGCCGTCGGCTCGACTGACAGGAGCTCGAGCTCACCGAGCACGCGCGGCGCTGCGAACGAGACGCGCCACGTGAGCTCGACCCAATCGTCGTCGGCGTCCAAGAGGACGGTGTCGAGGTGCGGCGTCGCGCGGTGGGGCTTGCCAGAGAGGACGTACGTGAGCTCCGGGGTCAAACGAGGCAGCTCGACCCGCCAAGCGTGGACCGAGTCGACCCCCGACACAGTGATGCTCTCGTCCCCCGCGAGCGGAGCCGCGAGCCACTGGTCGTCCGGCGCGGAGCAGTAATGGCGTGGATCCCTATCCGAAGGAGGATAGGGCGCGTCGATATGTCCCTCCGACTGGACGGTGCCGCGTCGGGAGCGGCGTGGCTCCCAATGCGCCGAGATCGCCCCGAAGCCGACAGGTGAATACTCGGTTTGCTGAGCGATCTGTCGCGGGTCCTGGAGCCTATGACAGGCCTCACCGAGGACAGCGCCGAAGCCGCGGCCAATGGGATTGCGAGGATGAGCGCCCGTCGGGCCGCTACCACCATAGGCCCACTCCCAGCGGAGCGGCGTGTCCTGGAAACGCCCAGGCTCGGACGGGACTGGCGCGCTCGCAGTGCCGCTCCAAACCCGCGGGCCGAAGACCCGTAGGGCCTTCTTCAAGAGCAGCGCTTCACCCGAGACCGCGAGCGTCACGTCCACCCAGCGCGCATCCGGGAACGCCGCGGGGTGGCGCGCGTGGCCGTTCAATAGAAGCTCCGTCCCTGGCTTGTGCGGCGCCAAGTCCGACGGGAACTGAATGGGAGCGGCTGGCTTGACCTCATAAGGCTGCGCGGCAAACCGCACCTCGGCGGGGCCGGGCAATTCGGGAAGCCCCCCCTTCGGCGCGCGCCAACCGAGCTTGATCACCGTGAGCACTTGGTCGCGACCGTGAGCGTCGGTCACGAGCACGCTGCTCGCACCAAACGGGCCCGGATTGGCGAGTGGGGTCGGGTGAATCATGACAGTTCCTTTGAAGGAGATGGCGCTCTGAACGAGCCCTCGAACGTTCGCTTTACCCAGCCTTGGACGGTCTTTTTTCTATTCGTAACTCATCACTGAGTCACTAACAGTTAGCCCAGTCTGAACGCTCACGCAAGAGCTCGATGCACGAGCGCCCGCGAGGCCCCCCAGGGTCCACGGGTCTGGACGCGCCCCGACCGCACCTCGGCCACGCCCGCCGCACCTCGAAGAACTTACAACAATGTCACATTCTCGGCGAGGGCCTTCGTCGAATCAGGGGCAGGTCGTGACCTCCCAACCGCAAGCACCGTTTTGAGCTACGCAGTTGCCCGTCGGGCCGGCGACAGTCACGCCGTCGGGACATACATAGTTGGGCATGCCCAGCGCAGGGCCACAGTCGGACTCGGTGCAGGCCTGACCACAGACCTGCTGAATGCAGAGCGCTCCCATCGGGGCGCAGATGCCACAGCTGTCATTGCAACAATACTCGTTGGCGCCGCAGGTCTTGCCACCGCAAGACGGCCCGGGCGGGATCTCACAGCCACAACCGCAGCTGTCGAAGAAAGGCGTCCCCTCCCCACAATAGAACTTCACCGTCGAGCACTCCTCGGGGCTCGTGGCGACGTACTGTCGATCGTGCTTGTCGCACTTCTTCTTGGTGGGCTTGCTGTGTCGGCAAACACCGCCGCAATCAGCGCCGCCCTTGGTGGGGTCGCAGCTGTCACTCGGATCGTCGACGCAAACCTGGCCCTCCGGACAGGCGAAGCCCGCGATCCGGACAGACCGTTCGCCAGCAGTCCACGCAGCAGCGCTTTCGTCGTCGCAGGGCCAGCTATTTCCCTTTGCGTTCGAATACGACTGCCTGTCTTCCCTCCATGACCAGCGTGACCTTGCCGCCTTCTTCCTTGCGGATGAAGGCCGGCCACCCGAGCGACGGGGGCTCGGCACCTATCAACCGCACGGTGCCGTCGTCCTGCCGCTCGCGACCGAGCGCTGTCTTCCACTCGCCGACGTCGAGAATGGCTGTGTCGCCCTGGATGCGAATCGAGATCTCTCCGTATAGAGGATTGGTGTAGCTGCCGACGAAGGACTCGAAGAACGCGAGCTCGGGCGCAAAGTCGATCTTCGCCATATCCTTCGCATAGGACTCTTCGATCGACTTCGACTCGAGCGCCATATCCTCCGTCGCCTCGTCGCGCCCGTCGAACAAAAGCTCGAACAGTTTGCGTTGAAAGCGGGATACGAGCGGGTTTGGAAACTCGACGTTGGTGAGTATCACCGCCCCGACGCCATGGTCGGGCAAGAAGAACATGTTCGCGCTGAACCCCTGGGCGTGCCCGGCGGTCCCCAGCGTGCGCACCCCATAGGGCGTCTCGACATAGAGGCCGAGGCCATAGCTGCTCTCACGATCGCGGGTCTCGGGCTCGCGTCTCGATAGGAGCGTAGCCTCGGCGAAGGCCTGTCTCCCGTCCGCGGTCTTGCCGTTCGCGAGCTCCATCGCCAGCACCTTCTCCAGATCGCCGAGGGTCGACCACGCGCCGGCGCTCGGCTTCATCAACGTAAACCACTCCGCAGGGTCGTAGGGTGGGACGACCCATCGCGAGCTCGCGTCGCGGACATGGGGCGAAGCGTGGTCCATTCGCCCAGCAACACGGGAGTCGAACGTCGTGCGCGTCATGCCGAGCGGCCCGAACACCTTCTCACGCATGGCTGCGTCGTAAGCATCCGCGAGCGACTTCTTTGGATAATAGGCGTGCGCAGCGACATATCCCGCGACCGAAATCAGCGGGTTCGACTCTTGGACGACCTCCCCCATCGGCTTCGTCGGCGTGAGCTGCCCGAGGCGTCCAAACCAGGTCTCCACGGCGACGCCCCCATATTCGTAGGGCGTGCCGACGTTGTCGTAGGGAATTCCCGAACAAGCACAGAGCGCATTGCGCATCGAAAACTGCTTGGTGAGCGCCGCGTCGCCCAACGCGAAGCCAGGATAGAGCTGCGTTACAGGGGTGTCCCAGCCGAAGGTCCCCTCGCTGACCAGCGCGGCGACCATCAGGGATGTAAGCGGCTTCGTCAGCGAAGCGATGCGAAATAGCGTGTTCGGTGTCACCGGGTCTGGCTTCCCGATGGCCTTCACGCCGAAGCCCTTCTCGAAGACGACCTTACCGTCCTGTAAGACCGCGACCACGACGCCAGGGATCTCGGCTCTGCGCCGCCCGTCCTCGATGAAGGCCTCGAGGGTGGCGAGGCGCGCGGCGTCCAGGGCGACAGCCTTCTTGCCGGCGAAGCTCTCTTTGACCACGCCTTTGGCGCGGAAGCTGTCGCGCGCCAATTGGGCCTGCGAACCTGCGCGGGCCCAGCCGTCACGAGTTCCCTCCGACAGCGCGACGAACCACGCATCACCTTTCCGCCAGGCGGTCGCAGAGACCTTGCGCCCTTCTTTGGCGTCGTAGCTCACTGTCAGCTTTGCATCCCAGCCGCCGCGCCCCGGCGCACGGTTGATGTCTTTGACCGCGGCCCCGAAGTCGGGCCGGACTTGCTTCCACGCAGCCGCGATCGCGTCCGAGCCCTCCGCTTCTTTGCGCTCGACGAACACGACTGAAACCTGGTGGTCAGGGTCCTCCAGCGTGATGAACTCAGGCCTCGTCGTGACCGTCCAACCCTTGGGCACGACATACGTCGACCCGGATGGGGTGGTCATGGGCGTATCGGCGTCGACCGTGACGACCTCCGCCGCGGCGGTCGGGAGCGCGGACGCCGCAGCCGAAGCAAGCGGCGCGGAGGGCGTCGACCTCGGGTCGGGCGCCGCAGGCGCGCAAGCACCCACGAGCGCGGCGAGGGCGAAGCCGAGGCGTGGTTCTCGAGATCGTCGCATTGCGGCCTGACTCTATTCGGTAGCGCAGCTCTCGCCCAGTTGAGCCGAGTCTGCGCAGTGCGCAGCGCAGCTTGTGCTCGAGGCCACGTCTTTCGGCGCCCCCGCGCGTAGCCCCCATTGGTACGGCGGATGCCATTGCGCCTTACGCGAGGGTAAGAACAATGAGCTTGTGGAAGGGTGCGATTGTCACGGTCCTCTTCGGTCTTTGGGGTTGCGCTTCGAAGGGCAGCGCCCCCAGCTCGAGCGCTAGCGCTGCAAAATCAGCCTCACCGTCGGGGGCGACGTCGACTCCCAAACCCGTCGCCACGAGCGGCGGGGCCTCGGCCAGCGCGGCCCCGTCGCCGGCTGTCCCTCCCGCCGAGACCATGGCGAGCATCGATATCGACCAGTACTTCAAGTTCGAGGCAATTCTGACCGAGGCCAAGGACTGGGTCGGAGCCATACAGCGCGGCGCGGTCGGGTTTTACAACCGTGTCGACGCTTCGGAATCGCCGCCGGACGACAGCGCCACTCCAGAAACGCGGCAAGGGTTCTGCAATTCGGCCGAACCGATGCCAAGCACCGTGCCTGTTGGGGGGAAGGCCATCAAAGACACGAATTGGGAGTCCGGCGATGCAGAGGGCGGGTGGAGCTGCCTCAGGTATTCGATGATCCGCCCAATTCATTTTCAATACACCTACTCGAAGGGTGGCCCCTACAAAGCCCCGGCGCGCGGCGGTAAGGACCCCGGCAAAGACGGGATCGAGATCTGCGCGGAGGCCGACTTCATCCCCGGCGGCCCGACCACCCTCGTGTGCATTGCAGGCTGGTCCGAAAAGAAAGAGGCCAAATTCGACGAGCTCTTCATCAAGCGGGAGTACGACCCGGCGGCGGTCAAACTACCCGAGCCCAAGAGCGACGCTACCGCCAAGTCCATGTGCGGGGCGTGGGGCACTCCGCTTCCACCGGACGGAGAGACCTCAGGCGCTCCAGACCCGGCCGAGCTCCAGAAGCTCTGCTTGGAGTGGGCAAAAGAAGACCCCAAGGTCGTCGATTGCTGGAAGCAGTGCAGCGGGCTCACGAACAACACGTCGCTCTTCCTCTGCATGACCGAGCGCTGCAAGAGCTGACATCTTTGTCAGGCACCAGCGAGACAGTTGTAGAGCGCAGTGTTCTCGTCGGCGCACCCCGCGACCTGAACCTGCCCGCTCGGGGTGCACTGATAGCTCGGGTTGGACCCAGCGCAGACGTAGAGTGCGTCGTACAAGTCCGCGCAGGGTCCCGCGAGGATTGTTTCACAGCCATTGACGCATTCCGCGACCGTCGGGGGGCCCGCCGAACAAGCCGCAGCCACGACATCGGGACAGACGTCGGCGCACGGCACCGCGCTCGCGCCGCCGGCCCCACCCGTACCCCCTGAGTTCTGACCGCCGCCCCCGCTCGACGCCCCGCTGCCACCCTGGCCACCGCCGCCCGAGCCAGAGTCTCCACAGGCCGCGAGCAATGCTACGAAGATCACTGGAAGAATCGAAAATCGCATAGAGCCCCACCGTACCATCGTGAGGGCGTCACGGAGCTGTGATCTCTCGGGGCAGCCGGGCGCTAGTCGTGATTGAGCGTCAGCCCGCGAAGCCGTTCATCCACGACATGCCGCACCCACCGGAGGAGCTCCCACCCGAGTCGTCGCCGCAGACCTCTGTCGCCGAGCGCTCGAACGCGAACGTGGCCACGCCCGCTTCGCCTTCGACCTCGAGCGTAGCGTCCAATCCCTCCGAGTCCACGGCCATCACGGTGAGTGTCCCCTCGACTGGAGAACAGACCTGCTCCTCGCAAAGATAGTACGGGTCGGGCACGCATTCACAGCGCTCGGCGTCGAGGTCGCTCAAGTCGAATCGCCCGAAGCTCGCAGGGCGATTGAACTTGATGGTCGCGTCGAAGAGCTCGACGCCGGGCTGCTCGCGATCGTAAATCCAGAGGGGCACGACAGCGAAGTGGTCGCCGTCGTCCTCGAGCATGAAGTCACCGTCCACCTCGAGGTCGACGCCGTCCGCGCCCGTGTAGACGGTGCTGGTTACAGCCGTGTCATCGTACACCTCGACGCAGTCGTCCTCGGACCTGCAAGCGCCCGCGGCGACGAGCGCGAGGACCCCCGACAAGAGCGCAAAACGCCTGAGCCAAGTCTTCGTGGGGCGAGCGGATTCGATGGTCATTCTGCCCCGAGAGATTGCAGTCGCCGTGCCCGCGCCCCTCCTCGGAAGAACCGCTGGAGTGGCGCCCACTTGCGAGGCTTCGTCGCCGATAGGGTGGATACCGGCCCGCGAGGTGTGCCCGCGCGGGCTCACCCGTGCTCGGATTCAGGACTGTGGGTCTCGAATGTCGGCCCCAAAGGCGCGCCGCTCGACAGGACCTCAAGGCCTGACGAATGGACTGTCGTCCTCTGGCCCAATCACTGGCTTCGCGCCCGTCGCTCCCTTGCTCGCAGCCACCGGCTCCTTCGCGGGGGCCTCAGGTGCAGGCGGCGCCTCGGGCTCTTCGGGCTCCGCCACCTCACGCGTAAACGTGGTGAGGCCGAGCACTACCAGGTGGTTCGCGTTGGTGATCACCTGGCGAAACGCGGTCGCCCACTCGTTGTACCAACCGCGGAATTTGTCGACGCCGTCGAGCTGGGCCTCGCGCGCGGCGAGCACGCGGCGAGGAGCATCCTTGTCGGCCTTCTTCATCGAGAGGCCCTGCTCCGCGTCGTCGAGCATGGCGCGCATGCGGTCGATCTCCTGAGCGGTCAGGCCGCGCTTCGCGAGGGTCTCGCGGAGAGCCTTGGCGTGGGGCTGCGCGCTGGTCTCGAGCGCGACGACGCGCTCGATGAAGAGTCGGACCGACCGCACGACGCTGGGGCCGAGCGGCTGCTGCTCCATATCGAGGAAGAACGCAGCCTCGAACGCGTCGCGCTCGGCCTTGGGGATGGCGCGCTGGATGATCACACGCGTCCGAGGAAACCAGTCGTTCTCGAACGCGTCGATGTCACCGAGCCGCGTCATGTCGCGCGCGCTGAGCGGCTGCGTCGACTGCTGCCGGTAGAAGTAGCACTCGAGCGGGGTGTCGCGGCCGCTCGCCTGCCCGAGCAGGCTCCAGCCCATCGCGTGCTCCTCGGCCGTGTAGTGCACTCGCCGGCAATGGATCTCGAAGATCGGCGACTGGATGCCGACGAGGAGCTTCGTGCCCTTGTCCAATAGCTGGCGATCCCGATGACTGAGGATCACCCGCGTGAGCAGCGTAGGATCAGGGAGATCCTGCACAGTCGCGTCCGTTGGAGATGCCACCGGTGCATTGGCCGGCGGCGTGTTGAGATCGACGGGCCCCTGATTCGACATGACAGATCACTCCCCGGGCCGCGCCACTCGCCGCCCTAGATCTAAATGCCCTCGACCAAGGAAATTCCGACAACCCCTGGGCGCTTTTTTTCGCAAACACCCTTCACCACCGGACCACCTAGCGAATTTTCGCGCAAAACGGGGTCCTCAGGGGGTCGGGACGGGGTCCTCAGGGGGTCGGGACGGGGTCCTCAGGGGGTCTCGAGGTAGTCCTCAGGGCGTCGGGCGGTCGGCCTCACGCGGTCTCGAGGTCGGCCTCACGCGGTCTCGAGGTCGGCCTCACGCGGTCTCGAGGCAGCCTTCAGGGGGTCGGGGGCAGGTGTTTCGCGGACGAACACCCGGCCTGGACCCCAGGCACACTCTCCAGCGAACGAACGTGGCTTTGCCTGAGAACCTTGGATCGAGAACGAGTTGTCGAGCAGCGCTGGCAATTCTCGGGCACGTTCGCCCTCGTGGTGAGTGTCGCGTTCGTCGCGGCGCTGTAGAATTTGGGGTCCGGTGCCCTTCTCCCCCTCGCTTAGAGAGCAAGTCCTCGTCGGGTCGAAACGTCACTGCTGTGTCTGTTGGGAGTTTGCTGGCCGAGACGCTGAAGTGCACCACATCGTCCAGGAAGCCGATGGCGGCCCAAACACCATCGACAACGCGATCGTGCTCTGCTCCAGGTGTCACGGCGAGGCGGGTCACTACAACCCGCGGCACCCGCGCGGCACCAAGTATTCGCCCTCGGAGCTGCGTCGACACCGCGATGCCTGGTCGAAATACTGCGAGACCCTTGATGCCGACGACCTGCCGCCGGGAGCTGAACCGATCACGGTGGCGACCCCAATCCGCGTGAAAGTCGGCACGCTTTGGTCGCAGCGTGCCGACATCCCCACTCGGTTCGAAGTGCTGACGTTCGAGGCCAAGAAGCTGGGGGCGAGCCGGCACGAGGATCAAACTGTCGTGCGCTTCCAGACGCTTTACCAGCGCGGTGACGAGTTCCTCGTCTACGAACGATGCATCCACCGGCATGATTGGGAGACGGGTGACCTCGCGACGAAGTCCACAAGCGGCTCTCCGATGTCCCTCGCCGACGTTCACGAAGAGTATCCTGTGCTGGCCGCCGCCTGTGGACTCGTTCGGGTTCGGCGGGTTTAGCGCGGGTGATCTCCTTCCGGCTCATCAGGGCTTTGCCCCCCTCAATCCCCGAAGGCGTCAGGCTGTCTGCCAGGTCTCCTTCATCATCGAGTTCACCGTGTCGAGCAGGAGAATGAGCTTCACCGAGCTTTCCTCGCTGCACATCGCGTCGTCGTAGCGCCCATGGGACAAGGCGTGTCGATTCGGGAACGTCTCATCGAGCGCAGCGTCCCACTGAAGGAAGTTGGCCAGCGCGGGGCCCTCCAGGACGAAAGTCATCGTCGCGCTGACGACCTTGCGGAAGACGAGGGTCTTCTCTTCCGCAAGGAGCCGATTGTCGCGGAACTTCTCCATCTTCTTCTCCATCTTTCGCCGCTGCTTCATCTGCTCGGCGGGCGGTAGGAGGCGGATCAGCCAGTCCGTGACAATCCCCTCGATGTGAGGGACGAGCGCTGCGATACTCAACGCGAAGCGACTCTCGCCATGGGCCGCTACCGCATCTGAGAGCACAGCTCGTCGTTGCCGGAATTCTGGAACGTCCCACCACGCGTTCGACAGGCCGGACAAGAACTCGGGCGTGCAATGTGCGATCAGCTTCGCACGTGCGCCAGCGTGGTCGCCCTCGACAATACGACGCGTGATCTCCTGGAATGGGTACGGCACGAGTGCAGGCGCTGGCCATAGGCCCGCACGACGCAGCTGTTCCAGGCGAAGAGCGTCGATATTGACGCTTCGCTCAACGAGGCCGCTCTGAAGCGTCGCAGCAATGGCGGGCCCGAACGTCTCGCGCCACTCCGCCAACCCGACGATGTTTCCGTCGGGGTCGTTCGGCGAGAAGTCACAAATCCACTGGTAGCCCTTCGTCACCTTGAACAGGTAGATGAACGCAACACGTTCCCCGTCAAGGTCAGGCGGGTCCACGTTGGTGACGCAGCGAACTTGGTCCCAGTAGACGATGTCACCGACCTTGAGGTTGTTCTTCTCAGGAAGGTCGATAAGCGACTTCCAGCCGATGTCGTCGTTGAAATCGACCAAGGCGGGCCGATCCTTCGGAAGCCGGATCAACGCTCGAAAGATCCTGAATTCGGGTTGCAAAGTGCCGCGTTCTCGGCGCCGCTCCAGCTCAGGGGCGATCCAGAGGTCGTGTAGTTGCTTGAAGAAGATGTTTCCGGGGCTCTGGGCCATGGCAGTTTGCTCTACACCTACGAGCGGGCTGTCTGAGTTCCTGACGAACAAAGACGTACGCGGTCAGCCCTTCCCCCGCCGCTTCGTCGGAAGTTTTCGTTCTGCGGAGTTCCCGTCTCGCGCACGAGCTGCGGACGAGCGCGAGTCATGCAGAGTCGCGTCGGTCACTTCGACGGCGGTGACGTTTTCCGACGTTGTCCGCGCCGAGTGGCGCTCACGCCGCGCTCGCCTGCCCCAACACCTCTGCCGCGCACTTCCGCAGGTTGTAGTCCAGGCGCTCCACCGTGCGCTTCGACACGCCGAGCTCCGCAGCGATCTCCTCGAAGGATGCGAACTCCCGGTAATGCCGTCGGAAGAAGTGCTGCATGTCGCCGTCGAGCGTGGCGACCAACCGGTCCAACGCCGCGCGCCCACGCGCGAGGTCGAGCTCGGCGATCGTGTCGTCTTCACCCGTCGCGGGATCCGCGATCGTGTGCATCGCCAGGCCAATTGCCTGCACACGCAGGTCAGCCGAGAGCTCCGCTCGCTCTTGCGCTTCCGTGCGACCGATCAGCTCTTCGACCGGATCGGCGGCGAGCTCGACGGGGTCACGCAGCGGCTCGAGCAATGTCGCCCCGCGCTCGAGCGCCTGCGTCGATCCACGCGGATGAAGCTGCTTCTGCATCGCGAATCGCGTCCACGTGAAGATGAAGGCATCGAGAGGCCCGCGCTCCGGCTCCCAATTCGGGAGCTGAGTGACCATTACCAAGTGTCCAATCGAGACAAGCTCGTTGAGGTCTGCGTGGGGCCACTTCCGGTGCACGCGCGCGGCGACCCTCCTGACGACGGCCATTGCACCCACCGCCAATGCTTGTTGCTCCGGGGTTAGGCGCCGGGCGACGAGCTCGATCTCGGCTTTGCTGGGAGCGTCCTCCGTCACGAGCCCATGCCGCTCTTGTCTTTGGCGTGGAGAGCGGCGTCTGGGAAGCGCGCCAAGTCGTCACTCTTCGTCCCGACGCGCGGAGATAGACATCGCCGTAGCCGCGCCCGCCCGGTCTCTGTGCAGAGCAGTTCGTCCACGAGGAACTCACGGATCTCCTCGAGCTCAGCCGCCGGCAGCAAAGGATCGAGACCGGCCATCGCCTCGGTCGCGATCTCCTCGGCCATGGCCTCTTCCTCGGGGGTGGGATCGGTGAGGAGCACGCCAGCAGTCTAGCCGGTTTGCACAGGGACTGGTCCACATCGCGTGCGACTTCGTGGTCACGGAGCCAATCGCGGTGACCGAACTCCCCACCTGTGACCAGCCTCTGCCTATCACGGACTCAGCTTGCGGTCCCTTGCGCACCGCTGATTGAGGGGGAGCGATCACTGAGTGAGGGTGCAATGCTGGAGATCGAATTGGATGCTCGATTCGTCGATGTTGTCCTGTTTGCATTCGCACGCGCCCGGCGTAGTTCCAGCGCTGTCCATGACCGGCTGAGCTGACAGTTGGCGGTGCACGGGCAGGTGTAACGAAGGTGAGTATTGTTGTCGGTGACGTCGCACGTCGACGTGACAGTGGTGACCAGCGCCGAACACAGACCGACACAGGAGGTAGCGATAGGGGCCGCGTGTGGACGACACGAGCAGCGTTGCCGCGGCGGTAGATCCCGCGGTCTCGCCCTTGGGGAAACAGCGGCTCCTCGTCCCTGCAGTCGAGCCCCAGCTCAACCGCCTCTGCATCGAGGCGGACCTCGCCGACCCCGGATCCCCAGGGTCGGCGAAATCGGCGAAATCCCTAAACGGCGGCCTCGATCGAGGCGTGAACCATTCTCGACTTGGCCAGCACCATGCCAACGTTCGCTTGCGCGACAGACGAACACCGTAGCGTGATTATGGTATTTCTTGCCTCTCAGAAAGACGTGGAGCAAATTCTGACTCCACACGGCCATCTCCTGAAAGTAGTGGTTTCCGTCTTGGGTCGCACCGCGGACCCTCTTGAAGTGCTCTCGATCGATAGGACGGTCGGCCCCTGGAACATCTGAGCGGTCGCGGCCGCGACGAGGTCAAGCACCTCGCTCGGGTGAGAGTCGACGGTCTTCACTCCGAGGAGCATCCCAGTCTGCATGTCGACGTATCCTACTGCCAAACACTCTGGGACCTGCGTCTGCGCCGCTTGGATTGCTTTGTCTAGGATTGAGTTCACCTCGATGCTGATTTGGTTGTGGGGTTGGAGATCGCGAGATCGCCCTCGAGCGCTCGCACAGCCTCTAGTTGGCTGTGTATGAAGCGCGGCTCTGCCAGTCGCGCCTTGCGGATGGCTTCGTCACCCGTTGAGCCGTCCAAGACAAGGGTCTCACGAGCGCGCTACATCGGAATCAGATGCAATCTGTTCGATCATCGTCGCGCAGCTACGATCCAGAACATTGTGGCTCTTCACCGCCACGAGCGTCAGGCTGCCTAACCTTAATTGAGCGTTGCGCGGGTTTAACCGTTGTCGTTCTAAGCAGCTTCAGGCGCTCGCGGAGCTACGCGAGCCGGCACCCGCCCGCGACGGCGGCGCGTCAACGCACATCACGCCGTCGCGAGGGATCCATCCCCGGAGGGGTTACCCAGACATGGATCTACCAGGGTTTGAACTCCCCACTCGTTTGCCCCAGCTTCTCCGGCGCCAGCAGCTGTCGGACGCGCGCCGAAGGGCTTTGGCGGAGAATCTCGACGGCCTCGGCAGCTAGTTTTTCACCCAGTCCCAGGAGCTCCTCGTGAACATAGGGTTCTGGATGTCTTGCCAGGCGGATCTGCTCGTCGGTCGAGAGTCCCCCATCCCAGAGCCTGGGCAGCAGTGTCTCGAGCGGTTCTCCGAATAGAGGATCTATCGTTGCCCAGTTCCGGCGCCGGGCTTGGATGCGGTGGACCGCTTGCACCAACAGCCAATCCAGCAGCTCCCCATCGTCGAACAGCTCGCGCACAAACTCGACGAGCAGATCGGGCGATGCCAGGTCTCTAGAATCAATCCGCAGGCCTTCGAGGCTGGCGTGCAGATTCATTCCGTCCAGCAGTCCAGGTCTGCGGTTGGGCACCAGCAACTGCAGCAGCTCCCGCCAAACGAATCCGCCGCCGAGTGCCCCACGCTTTGCAAAATGCGCCGCCATGAGACGGTAGAGCCCCGAAGTACGGTGCGACAACTCCAGGATTTCGTCGACCCGGTCCAGGGGGTCGAGCCTGCCGCGGTAGACAGGCGCCTGCCCGAGCGCACTGCGGCGTTCTGGCCTGCCAGGAAATTCGGCTGCCCGTGCAGCCGCAGGCGCCATTCCGGCGGCGACGCGGGCTACGACCCTCGCGGTGCGCTCCGGAATTGCCTCGTAGTATATCTCGTGGGCGTGCGTGCCCTCCAGGCAAGCCAACGCCCAGCGGTGCGAAAAGCTGCGAGCCGAAAGACTGTCACTATCTGCCGGCGCCCTCAGGATGTCGCGCCAGATCGGCTCGACCTCAGGCCCGCGGAAGTCCATCATGAGGTGCAGCATCTCGTCGCGCTGTTGCCATGCCGGAAGCCGGAAATACTCGTGCATCAGGTTGGGCAGCAGCGGCTGCAAATCTTTGCGCCGCATCTCCTCCACATTATTAAATAGCAGATTGCGAACTGCGTGCAGCGCCGCATGGAGGTGATGCTCCTGGCCTCCGTACCAGTCGTCAGCATCCAAGCTTGTGAACTGCGCCAGGCCGCCGTGTGCTTCCGCAACACGCGCTCTCAAGAGCTGGCTCATGTGGGCCTCGAAGCGGGCAAAGTCTGAGATGCCGACCGCGTAGCGTGAGCCGACTTGCAGCATCCGGCCCCCTTGGACCAGATCCATGCCCTCGATGCGCAGCGCTTCGGAAGGTCGGTCCTTGAATTCGTTCTCGAGCCCTTCCTCCGCCAGCAGCCGTTCGAGGGCTGAACGCAACGCCGGCTCGCGCTCGGCGTTGTAGCCCCATACGCTGATCGACAGCCACATGTTCACCGACATCGCTCCCCCAAACCGTGGATATGGCGCCCACGGCGTTGAACGCACAATAGCACCCTTCTCCCGAGGATTGAACTCGATGGTGGCCGTCGTCCTCGGGTCCTTTGTGTGCGACTCAAACCCGATTCGAGTCGGTCGTCGGTGCAAAATGAACGACGTGTTCGAGTGGCGCCTCCGAGTGGCGCCTCGCCTCTCGAGTTGGTGATGTGCTGGAACGTGATGCTGCGGTTTCTGGGCTACTCTAACCTTAAGCGCGCCCTTCATCGGCACGGGTACGTTGTTAAAAAAGCGTCGACGGCCACTGGAGGGTTTGCGGCCCGACGTTGTTGTGCGCCGAGAGCAATATCTGAAGAAGCTTCGGACGTTTCCTGTAGACCACCTGGTCTTCCTGGACGAATCCGGAATGAACCTGGTCATGAGCCGGAGCCACGCGTGGGTCCAGCGCGGCTCGGAGTACGTCGACCGGATCCCCATAAACTGGGACGGCAACCTGACCGTCATTGGCGCCATGCGTCTCTCAGGCTGGGTGGTGCAGTCCAGCATGTTCGCAACTGCAAACAAGCAACGATTTTTTCGCCCTACTCACCAGACCTGAATCCAATCGAGCCAGGTTGAGCGCTCCAGAAACAGTACGTCCGCAGAATCGCGCCCAAGACGCGCGAAGCACTGCGAGCCACAGCTGCGAGAGCACGTAGGCGAGTGAAACCTCGCCATTGTCGGGCTTGGTTTAAACATGCTGGCTATCCGGTCAGCTCAGGCGATCTTTGGGGTTAGTCACTAGTTCGTATCTCACTTGCGCCTAGACCTGTCGCCGAACCGCGAGTCATGGGGATGATAGAGGTTGTCGAGGCGGCTTATGTGCCGACCCACGACACCCGCACGTGGTTGAATTCGGTGGTGACCCACGCGGCGCCCCTGCTCGACCGAGGCCAGGGGAGCTTCGCTCTCGTGGTCGAATCCATGTCTGCCAAAGGGGTTGAGCTCGGCGAGTTCGTGACCAGCGGTTGCCCGGCGTCTGTGCGAGAGTTCGTCGAGCAGGTCACTGCTGGGGGGTTGTCTGAGGAGGACTTTCGCAGAACGTACGGCAGTCCGGGGGTCTTCGACAGCTTGAGCGGCCGCGCAGGCGCCGCCTACTCCCCCGATCATTGGATGTTCAAAGCGTTCCGCGAGCGATTCGGCGCGCCGGACTTCGACCTCCTGCGAGCGGCGGACCCCTCGGGCTTTTGCTGCCTGATGGCGGCAGCACGACCCGCGGTAAGCACCCCATCAAAGCGGGAGAAGGCACGTTGGCACCGCATCGCAGCGCACCTCGTCGCGGGGCTTCGCGTGCACCGCTCAATGCGCGATGAACCCCGTGATGCGCCGCTGCTCGAGCGGCCACCAGTCGAGGCGGTGCTCAATCCAGACGGAGGAATTGTGGACGCGCGCGGCGCAGCCAAACCAAGAACTGCCAGGACGGAGCTCCGTCAAGCGGCGGCGACGATGGACCGGGCGCGAGGCTCGCTGCGTCAACGCGACCCAGACGCGGGGCTGAGAGCCTGGCAGGCACTCGTGGCGGGGCGCTGGACTCTGGTCGACGTGTTTGACACCGATGGTCGCCGGTTCATCGTCGCACGCGAAAACCAGCCGGTAGCACCGTCGGTCGTGCATCTCACGCGCCGAGAACAGCACGTGATCACCTACGCGCGGCTCGGGTGGCCGAGCAAACAGATCGCGTACACGTTGGGGATCGCAGAATCGACCGTCTCTGAGACGCTCCGCCGTGCCCTCGACAAGATGGGACTTCGAAGTCGTGTGGACCTGATTCGGTCCGGCGGAGGCCTTTGGTGACAAAGACCTTTCTTGGGAGAGACGCGCAACTCGACTGGCCGCGCCGCCAGGTCTGGACTTGCTTCGGATGCAACACGGCGGCGAACACTATATCGTATTGAGCTTCTCAGTGCCCGGGGGCGAGCTTCGTGCGTTGACGCCGGCAGAGCGCGAAGTGCTGGCGCAACTCCTCGAAGGTCGAACGAACGCGGAGATTGGGGTTCACCGTGGCACGAGCGCGCGCACGGTCGCGAACCAAACTGCGAGCATCTTCAAAAAGCTTGGGGTCAGCTCTCGCCTCGAGCTCGCGCGCTGGTCTTTCCGAGGTCACATCGCTGACGACCCACTTAGCGTTCCAAATACGAAGACATTCACCGGCCCCCAAGCAGCGGGAGAGACTACCGTTGATCGATAGAGGTTATTGTCATGGCGCCTGGTCACTCGACTGCCTATGCCCAGCACGGTCGTCGGCTCTGCGCTGTTGTGGCTGGGCTCCTGTGTGCCTGCTTCGTGAGCACGAATGCAATGGCCGCGAAGCCCGCGGCAAACTGCGTGCCCGGGGCGCAGGTAACCTGCGCATGTCCTCACGGCGACGCCGGCGTTCAGGTCTGTGATGATGACGGTCGACGATTCGAGCCGTGTCAGTGCGCGGCACCAGACAAGGCGCCGACTGGAACGCCAGGAGAAGCGCGGCCTGGAGGGAAGCTGATTGGGGGCGGTATTGCGCTCTTGGCTGCTGGCTTCGTGAGCTCGTCGATTGGAGCTTCGATCCTCATGCTGGTCGCCGTCGGCGTCGCTGATGACGACCTGGTAAAGGACGGTGCGGCAGCCTTGCCAGTGTTTCTCATTCTGCAGGGAGTCGCGGCAACTGCGGTCGGTGTGCTGTGCTCGGCGCCAAGAAGAATCGGAGCAACGGCCCCGCGAGCCGCAGCGAGGACTTTGCTCCATATATAGGTCTGTCCCTCGTGTTCTGACTGGGCTGCACTGGTTGGCAAATGCCGCACTCGGCCGACATGGAAGACTATCGAGGATTCCCTGTCCTCCCACACTCACTGTCGACGCGCGCTTCCAGCTCCGTCTCCGCTTGGGCCAACCAGTGGGCGAGGCTTGCGTTATTCTGCTTGGCACGTCAGCCCTCACTTGTCGGGCGCGCACACCCAAGCAGACTCGAAGTCGAGGCGAACCTCGATCACCGGGGCGTCGGTCGGCCGCACTGTCACGGAGTCGACCCCCTTGGTCCCAGATCGACAAGCGATGCACTCGCATCGGAAATCAGCCCCTTCGCCGTGTGTCTCACGCGGGGGTGGGAGGTCGAGGCGACTCGCGCTTACAGAGAAGTCATCTTCGAACTCGATCTCGCCTCGATAGTGTCCAGTCGCGTCCGTGCTCACGATTTCTTTGCCGATGAAGAAGCGAAAGCGCGGCGCGAGGGTGCCGTTCACCACGACCGTGACCTCGAGGGTCGCGCGCGTCCGAGGCTTGGGTGGCGGGGTCGACGCCACAGGTTCGGGCACCGAGGACGCAGCAGGTGCTGCAGACACAGACTCCGTCGCCCGGGCTTCGGGGGTGTGCGCGTGGTCGTCCGGCGCGCGTTCGTTCGCAACGCAGCTGACTGTCAGCGCGACGGCGAGCGCCGCGATGGTCGTTTGGAAGCCCGAGCCCATCATGCGATTACCCCTCGAAGGCATCGCACATATCGACGATAGCGAGTGGAGCTTTCGGAGGCGCTAACGTCTTTGGCACCGCGGGCGGCTCGGGTGCCGCCGCGACGAGTTCAATGCCACCGCCCCGTCAACGGGCGCCACCGCTCGAGGTCCGGGAGCTGCGCTTGAATGACAGCCATGTCAGGACGAAACGCGATGTCGCGGAGGAGCCGCGGGCTCGCGATACGGTCCATTCTGAACATGCGCGGCTCGTGTTTGTCGACGTCTCGGGCGAGCACGTACCAGACTGGGGGCTCGGCGAGCAGGCCGTGGGGCTCCACGCGCCGGCTGGTCCTTTTGCCGTCGCGATCCGTGTAGTCGAAGCCGAGCCCGACCTTGGTCGAGAAGGCCTGTTCGAACAGGCCGAGCAGCTCTCTCGGGGGGAGGCCGGCGCTGGCGCGCACTGTGGGGCTCGCGGGCTGGCCGACGATCACGCGGCGACACAGCGCGCGCAGCGAACGCGCTTTGTCTGGCGGCAACTCGCGGAGGAGCTTGGCCATCGCCGAGTCGGCAGCGTTGCCCCAAGGCAGAGCGCTCGCGGCCCGAGAGAGGCGCGCCCCGAGCCAGAGCGCGACGACCTCGCTCTCGGACAGGTGCACCGCGGCGAGCCCTCGGTTGCTCTCGAGTCGTACGCCGCCCCCGGGCCCAGCCTCGCCCGTGATGGGCAGTCCGCGCTCGCGCAGCGTCGCCAAATAGCGGAGGAGCGTGCGGCGATTGACCCCGAGCTCCGCGGCCAGCGCCGCCACGGTGGTCGCGTCGCGCCCCCGCAAGAGCTCGGTCAGTTCCATGAGGCGTTCGGCGCGTGGCATCTCTACGGTGACAGTTTCTGTCACCAATAGGCGCTACGTCAAAACATGGCCGAACCGCTGAAGACGTTCTTCTCCCCGGCGCTCGTGCGCCGCCTCGCCGCCGACCTCGAGCGCGTGGAGCCGTCGTTCCCTGCGCGCGCGTTCGTGCGGCGCGCCTCCGCAGGCCTCGACGAGCTCGAGCTCATGGATCGGGGCAAGCAGATCGCGCGGGCGCTCGCCGAGCATTTGCCCGCCGACTACCCGAGCGCGATCGACGTGCTCTTGCGCTCGCTCGGCGCGGAGCACGCCACCGACGAGCTCGTCGGGGCCGGGATGGCGCCGTTCTATTATCTGCCGCACACGCTGTTCGTGGCCGAGCGCGGGCTCGACCACTTCGAGCTCTCGTTTCGAGCTCAATACGAGCTTACAAAGCGGTTCACTGCGGAGGGCAGCATCCGGGCCTTCATCGAGAGAGACCCGGAGCGCACGTTCGCGAAGCTCGCGGATTGGACAACGGACGAGAGCGCGCACGTGCGTCGCCTCGTGTCGGAGGGCACGCGCCTACGGCTGCCTTGGGCGGGGCGCGTCGCTTGGCTCGACGCGAACCCGACGCGTGTCCTCGCCCTCCTCGAGCGCTTGAAGGACGACCCGACGACGCTCGTGCGCCGCAGCGTCGCGAACAACCTGAATGACCTGGGCAAGTCCCAGCCCGAGCTCACGGTCGAGACGTGTCGGCGTTGGCTCGCGGCCTCCCCCTCGGTCGAGATGACGGCGCTCGTCCGTCACGCGCTGCGATCGCTCGTGAAGCGGGGACATCGCGGCGCGCTCGAGGTCCTCGGCGTGGGCGTCGCCCCCAAGGTGGAGCTCGTCGGCGCGCGCATCTCGCCGAAGATCGTGCGAGTCGGCGGTGAGCTCCGCTTCTCCTTCAGCGTGGCGAGCCTCGCGAAGCGGACGCAGTCACTCGTCGTCGACTATGTGGTTCACTTCGTCAAAGCGAACGGCGCGCAGCGCCCCAAGGTCTTCAAGCTGAGACGCATCAGCCTCGAGGCGGACGCGTCCGCGAGCTTCGAGGGGAAGGTCTCGTTCGCGACGATGACGACGAGGCAGCATTATCCCGGCCAGCATCGCCTCGAGGCCCTCGTGAACGGGGTCGCCTTCCCGATAGGAGACTTCGGGGTTCGCGGCTGAGGCCCTCTGCCGGGTGCGCTGACTCGGCTGTCAGTTTCCCGGCTTTTGCCCAGGCTTGGGGCGACAGTCGCAGAACTTGCTCGCTTGGTCGCAGACGTCCTCCCCGAGCTCGGCTCCAGCGAACATCTCGTGGTTGAAGCAGCCATTGCACGGGGTCTTCGCGTTGCACGGCGAATAGCAACTACAGACGCCGTGTTTGCAGCGGCCCTTGGTCCCGGCGTCGGCGCGACAGAAGCCGCCGCAGTCGCTGTCGTCCTCGCAATAAGCGGGCTCGGAGAATTGATCGAGCAGCATGATGGTCGTGTCGCAGCGCCGACCGGGGGACTGTGGGTTTTGGTAACAAGCTTGTTCGGGGCCACAGTCGCGCCCGCGGTTACACGCGATCACGGTTCGACGGTAGAAGCTGTCTTCTTCAGCGGCCTTCTCGTCGAATGGGGCGCAAAAGGGGCCGTCTTCACCGCCGAAACAGGTCAATCCATTCTGGCAGGGAGCGGCCCCGCAGACGACGTCGCCGGGCGGCGCTGAGCTCGAGTAACAGAATTGGTGCTGCGCGCAGGTGTCGAACGGCGCGCGACAGCTCTCGTCGTCGGCGCTGCACCGCTGGGTCCGGCGACACGGTGAGGTCCCGTCTGGGAGCATGGCGACACAGGAGCTCACCCAAGCGTCCTCGGTCTCCGAGTGCTGAGGCTCTTCGCAGCAGCTCTCTCCCTGATTGCAGTCGCCAGCGTCATCACAATAGGCGGCGTCGCGCCAATTGCAGGCCTTCATCCAGTCGTCGGAGCGCGGGACACAGTGCGCAGAGTCGCCGCTGTCGCAGCACAGCTGCGATTCGGTCAGGCAATAGCCCTTGCCGCAGGCGACGCGGCCCTTCACCGGCAGCGCCGCCCCGACGGAGGCGCTCGGCGCGGCAGAGAGCGTCGCGTTTACCGGCTTGGGCGCCTCGCTCGAGCAGGCGGTGTCGAGGAGCGTCAAGGCAGCGAGGAGCGGGGCAGGAGTCGAGCGAAACACGGGCGCAAGATAGTGCGCTTCGGGGGCGTCGTCGCCGCGTCGGAGGGCCGACGTGATGCGGCACCGGACGAATCATGAGCCGCGGGGGCGGCCTTCGATCACTCTAGGCGGGCCATGGGTGCTCTGCGCAAGGACGCTGCCAGCGGGAAGGTCATCGAGCCCGCCGTCTTCGTCGCGTCCGACGCCGAGCTCTGTGAGGCCGCGCTGGCGGGCGACCTGCAGGCCCGCGCGAAGCTCTGCGAGCGCTACCTGCAGCACGTGACCCGGGTGCTCGCGCGCGTGCTCGGCCGCGACCCCGAGCTCGCGGACCTCGTGCACGACGTGCTGCACGCGGCGCTCACCGACCTCCACAAGCTGCGCGATGCGAGCGCGTTTCGCCCATGGATCACCACGATCGCGGTGCATCACGCCCGCGCTCGCATCCGGCGTCGCACGCGGTTCCGCTGGCTCTTCCGCGAGGAGCTCGACGAGAGTCGACAGCCCGCGCGCGCCGCGCCGGACGACGCGCTGGACGCGCTCGACGCGGTGTATCGCGTCCTCGACAAACTCCCCGTCGACGAGCGCACCGCGTTCGCGCTCCGCTTCGTGGACGGCATGGAGCTCACCGAGGTCGCGTCGGCGTGTGAGGTCTCGCTCGCGACCATCAAGCGCAAGCTCGCGGGCGCCGAGCGGCGCTTCGTGAACCTGGCCGAACGCGAGCCCGCGCTCGAGACCTGGCTCCTCAACTCACGGTGGAGGGACGCATGACGCCGCCGGATCTCTTCGAGACCCTTCGTCAGCGGCAGGACGCACTCCTCGAGGAGGAGCGCGTGGTGGAGCGAGCGCGCGCGAAGCTCGCCGCTCGAGGGCCTGGTGATCGCCGACGGCGCACGCTGCGCCCGGCTCGGCTCGTGCTGGCGCTCGCCGCGTCGTTCGCGTGCGTGGCGCTGATCGCGGTCCTCGTGTTCGCGCTGCGGCCGCCGCCGCCTGCGCGCCCGTGGTCGCGTTCGGTGAGGACGGCGCGGTGCTCGTCGAGGGCGCCCGCGTGGCCGCGTCGGAGCGCGCACAAGGCGTGCGTTTCTCCGATGGAACGACGCTGCTGCTCCAAGCGCGCGCCGTCGCAGCGCTCGAGCGCCTCGCCCCCGAGGGCGGCGTGGTGCGGCTCGAGACGGGGCACATCTCGGTCTCGGTGCCACCGAATCAAGGTCGAGATTGGACGATCGCGGCAGGCCCGTACCGCGTGCACGTCACGGGCACGCGGTTCGACGTCGATTGGTCCGACTCGAGCGGGCGCTTCGAAATCGTGATGCTCGACGGCAGCGTGGTCGTGTCGGGGAGCGGCGCGGATCACGTGGTCGTCGCAGGCCAACGTCTCGAGCTCACGAGCGCGACCTCGAGCAACGCGCCGACGGCCGCGCCCTACGCGACCAGCGACGCCTCGGCGACCGCGACGACGACCGCGAGCGAAGCTCCGGTGGTGATCGCGCCGAGCGCGAGCGCGTCGGTCCCCACTGCGAGCGTAAACTCGTCAACGACGCCGAACTATCGCGCGCTCCTCGCCGAGGGCAAGCTCGCGGACGCGGTCGCTGCCGCGGAAGACGCGGGCTGGAGCAACGTGACGAGCTCCGCAGGCGCGGGCGAGCTCGTGTCGCTCGGCGGACGCGGCGCGCGTCGCAAAGAAGGGCGCGCTCGCGAAGGAGGCCTACGAGTCGGTGCGCGCGCGCTTCCCCGGCACCCACGAGGCCGCGCGCGCGGCCTTCGCGCTCGGTGTGATGAGCTTCCCCTCGGCGGCGGCGCTCGCGCTGTTTCAGGCCTATCGGACCGAGGCTCCGGGCGGTGCGCTCGCCCCCGAGGCGCTCGGTCGAATGATGGAGATCGAGCACGCGCGCGGCAACGACAGCGCGGCGGCGGCGCTCGCCGAGCGCTACCTCGCGAGCTATCCGAACGGCGCGCATCAGAAGCTCGCGCGCTCGCTCTGCGCCCGCGGCGCCTTCGCCATGATCCGCGCGCAGCTCGGTTTCGCGAGCGTCTGCGCAGCGCTCGCGTTCGCGACGATGTCCAACGCCGCCGCGAACGACCAGCCGAGCGAGGCCGCGCGCGTCTCGCGGATCACGCTCTTGTCTTCGAAGAGCGAGGCCGCGTTCGCCGCGCGCGTGCGCGCCGAGCTCGAGGCGCTCGGCTACGTGATCGTCGAGAGCAGCGGGATCACCTCGAGCGCGACCGTCCGCATCGAGCGCAAGGCCGGCGACCTCGTCGTCTCGGTCCGCCGCGTCTCGTCGAGCGAGCCCTCGGGGGACGCGAACCACGAGCTCCGCTTGCCGCGCGACGCCGATGTCGGTGAGGGGGTGACCAAGGTCGTCGAGCTCGTGCGCGCGACGCTCCTGCCCGTCGAGACTCCGCAGCCTCCCGACACGACCTCGCCCGAGCCGACGCCGAAGATCCCAGGTGAGACGACGACACCGACGACGACACCCACGTCGACCCCAGAGCCCGCTCGCGATCCGAGCGCGGCGAACGAGGTCTCGCGGAGCGACCGCGAATTCGCAGCGACGACGATCGCTCGTCGCTCCACGCCCGACGTGCTCGAGCCCGTCCCCGCGGTGACCCCCGACGCGACGACGAAGCGACCGACGCCCACGCCCGTCGGTGGCGTGCTGCAGTTCGGCGCGGGCGCGATCATGAGCCCTGGCGGGCTGCCGCCCGCGGCCCAGCTCGAGGTTCGCGCCGGTGTTTGGGTGCTCCCGTGGCTCGAGGTCCTCGTCACCTCGTGGATCCCGACCGCGCCCGCGACGCGCGCCGGCTCGTCGACCACGCTGTTCTCGACGGTCGCGGGCGTGCATTTCAGGCCGCTGCCCAACCTCGAGTTCCTCGAGCTCGACGGCGGCGCGTCGATTGGGTTCGTCTGGATGCGGACGTTGAAGAGCGACGACGGTCAAGTCGATTGGGTCCCGCCGGTGGGCCTGCTCGAGCTCGGCGCCGGAGCGCGCGTGACGCCGCTCGTCTCGCTGCGCGCGGACGTCGCGTGCGGCGCGACACTGCCCCAAACGACGCTGAGCCTCGGTGGGGAGAGCGTCGATTGGGGCTTACCGGTCTGTATGACGACCAGCTCGGTGCGATTCAGGTTCTCGGCCGACTGAGGGGCGTGTAACTGATTGGGCGCTGTCGATTCTTGAGCCGTCTCTCGGGGGTAGCTTCACATGAGGGCCGAGAGGTGAGAGATGCCAATCGGCGTAGCGGCTCGTACGGGCCTGTGGACTTGTGTGCTCGGGCTATCCCTGTTCGGTTGCGCCGGCAGAGAGCCCGTCAGCGGGACTGTCCGTGAAGACGTGTTCGCCTCGCGGGTCGCGAGCGAGGACTTCACCATCCTCGTGCGCACGCCCCCGAGCTACGAGGCGAGCGGCGACTCCAAATATCCAGTCATCTATCAGCTGGACGCGACGTTTTTGGACGAGTTCGACACCTGCGCGGCGACCGTCTCGCGGCTCGAGGAGGAGGGCGCTATTCCAGAGTCCATCATCGTCGGGATTGGCCACCTCGAGAGCGGGCCGGACCTCGGGCGAGAGCATGACTTCGTGCCAGCCGACCCCGATAACGCCCAATACGACGGCCGCGCCGACAAGTTCTATGCGTTCCTCCACGACGAGCTCGTCCCCCACGTCGAGTCGACCTATCGGGTCGCGCCCGGGCGTGCGCTCGTGGGTCACTCGCTCGGCGGCCTCTTTGCGCTCTATGCCTTCTTCCAAGAGGACAGTAACGGCCAGCCGTTCTTCGACAAGGTGCTCGCGGCCGACCCGAGCTACGGGGCAAACGACGGGGTCATCTTCGCCTTCGAGGAGGAGCGGAGCGCTCTCTCACGGTCGCGGCCTGGGCGCCTGTTCTTGACGGCCTCGCTCTATACCGGCGGCGCGCAGGCCTTCCCGCACGCGGAGATGACTCACAGGATCAGGACTGACTTCGACGATCTGGAGCTCGAGTCGACGTATGAGCCGACCGATCACGGCGGCTTGATCCAGCTCTCGATGGAGAAGGGGCTGCCGTTCCTGCTCGAGGAGAGCTCGCAGTGAAATGGGCAATAGCGGCGCTCGTGGGCCTCGGCGCTGCGTCTTTGACGACGTTCGCGCGCGCCGAGGCACCGCGCGATCCCAGGGTCGAGCTCGACGGACTCTTCACCTACGGCATCGGGAACGGGCACGCCCTCGGCGGTCGAGTGAACGTCACTGGGCTCTTCCCCGCTTGGCGCACCGACAGGGCGAATGGCTCGCTCGACCTCGGGGCGTATGGTGGTTACGAGAACGAGCCCATCGAGCTGCAGCCGTGGATGGATGACAGCGCGACGACGGGGACGACGCATCGAATCCCGTTCGGCGCGACGTTCGGCTTCGGCTTCCATTTTCACGACGGGCGCGCGGTCGCCGCGGGCAAGGCGACACACGAGCGCGAGGTCGCCACCCTCGCGACGTATGTGTACCTCGGCGGCGTGCACTGGATATCGCAATACGAGGTCCGGTATCCGAGCCGCGGGATAGAGGGTTACGGCGAGGCCATCGACACCGTCCTCGACGCCGGCGCGCTCGTCCGTTTGGGTGTCCCCATATACGAGAATCTCGCGCTCTCTTTCCAATTGGGAGCGCCGTTCTTCGGCATAGGACCGTCGACCGTGATTGGGCTCTTCACGACGGGGGTCGGATTGTCAGTGACGCTCCCGCGGGCCGAATAGACGCGGCGTTTTGGTGATCAGACGCTCTCGAGGATCGCCGTCACCGCTTCCATGTCGAAGGGCTTGCTCAAGGTCCCGCTGAGGCCGAGCTCGTGGGCGCGCCCGATGGTCTCGTCTACAGAGTAGCCGCTCATGACCACGAGCTTCATCGCGGGGCAGTGCTCGCGCAGGCGCGCGATGATCTCGGCGCCCGCGAGGTCGCCCGGTAGGGTCAAGTCGACGAAGGCGAGATCGAACGGCGCCCCGCGCGCGGCGGCCTCTTCAGAAGCACGTAGCGCCGCGGCCGAGCTGTCGACTGTCGCCACCGCGTGCCCGAGCTTCTCCAGCATGGAGTGCATCACCTGTCGAATGAGGGGCTCGTCGTCGAGGATGAGCAGCTTGAGGAGGCGGGTCGGGACGGGGGTGACGTCGCGGCGAACGACGGCCCGCGCTTGTCGCAAGAACACCGCGAAACACGTGCCGTTCGGTGGGGTCGAGCGCACCGTCACCGCGCCGCCGTGGCGCGCTACAATGGAGTGTACGGACGAGAGCCCGAGGCCGGTGCCGCTGGCTTTGGTCGTGAAATAGGGGTCGAAGACCCTGGGCAGATGCTCGGGGGCGATCCCGTGGCCAGTGTCCTCGACGTCCATTCGCACATAGTCGCCGGCAGGCAAGGTCAGGCCGTCGTCTGGACCGACCACGACAGGTCGCAGACGAACACGCAGTTCGCCGCCCGCGGGCATCGCTTGTCTCGCGTTGACTGCGAGGTTGCTGACGACCTGTGTGAGCTGATCGTCGTCGCCGTCGACAAATGGCAGGTCGTGTGGAGCCTCGACCTCCAATTGGATTGGCGAGCCCGCCAAGGCGAGCTCTGCAGACTCGCGGACGAGTTTGTCGAGCGCGACCCGCCGCATGACCGGCGCGCCCCCTTTCGCGAAGGTAAGCAGCTGCGTCGTCAAGCCGCGGGCGCGCAGACAGGCCTGTTCGGCGCTCTCGAGGATGTGCGTGGGGTCCTCGCCCGCTTGCCAGCGCATCCGCGCGACAGAGATGCTCCCGAGAATCCCTGCGAGGATGTTGTTGAAGTCGTGGGCGATGCCGCCGGCGAGCACCCCGAGCGACTCGAGCTTTTGCTGACGGAGCCGCTGATCTTCGACCTCGCGCTCGAGCGTAACGTCGCGGACGACGAGCACCGCGCCGAGGATATCGTCGCGCGGTCCGACGAGCGCCGTGGCGGAGAGACGCAGTCGGCGACGCTTGCCGGTGGAGGGGCGCGACCAACCGTCGACGCTGCTGCGATTGGCGAGTAGCTGCGTGAGCAGCGGGGGGCTCGCTGCGATCGTCGAGCCGTCGGGCGCGTCGAACTCGAGCGGCAGGAGTCCCGACCAGTGCTTGCCCTCCGCGCCGCCGGGCTCGATACCTGCCAATGTCTCGAACGCGGGATTGGCGAGTTGGACATTCCCCTCCGCGTCGAGCGCCAAGATCCCCTCGGCCAGACTGGACACGATGATCTGCAGTCGCTCGGACAGGGTGCGGAGCTCCAGCGTGCGATCCGCCACGAGGCGCTCGAGGTGCTCGCGATAGCGCGCGAGCTCCTCCCTCACGCGCTTCTGCTCGGAGATGTCCCGCGAGACGCCGACCGTCATCCGTATCGCGCCGCTCTCGTCGCGCAACGCCGATTTAACGGTGTGAAAGGTATGCACCGCCCCGTCGTGACGCGTCACTGGCTCTTCCGGGATGTTCAGGACCTCACCGGTACGGAAGACGTGGAGGTCGTCGCGGACGTATTGAGCAGTATTGTCCTCGAGGTTGAACGGGGCGTCGATGAGGTCCCGCAGCTCCTCGTTGCTCATTCCGTAATAGTCGCGGAAGGGCTTGTTGGCCCAGACGATGCGCGAGCCCTCGCCTTTGACGAGCACCATGTCCGCGATCGCGTCGAGGATTTGGCGGTAGACCTCCTTACCCTCCAACAGCGTGCGCTCGCGCTCGATGCTCAGGACCCCCATAATGCGGCTCAATCTACAGCCGAACGCGACAGGCGCGGTAGGGGTATGCGGGCTGCTATTGGTTGTGTCGCGAGCCGTCTTTGCGCGTGAAGGTGGGGCTCCCGTCCGGCGCTTTGCGATAGGCCAAGTCGTCGTCCGGATATTCGGCGGAGTCGTTCGGGTTCTGGTCGCTGATCTCCAAATAGCGCGCGGGTTGGTCAGTGCGATTGACGAATTGGTGGGCGTCGCCCGTCCCGGCGGGGAAGCGAGCGCACATCCCCGGGCCGAGCACCTGCTCGCCGGCGTTCGTGCGGAGCACGACCTCTCCCTCGAGGACGAAGACGAGCTCCTCTTCGTGCGTGTGGCTGTGCCGCATCGAGGACTCTTTGCCGGGCATCAGCGTCGTCAGGTTGCACCCGATCTTCGTGAGCCCGAGGGCCTTGGCGATGCGGCGCTTCTCGCGAGGCAGGACGCGCGAGCGAAAGGGCTCGGGGTAGCCCGACGCGTTGATGGGTTCGAGCGTCGAGGGATCCAATGCGGGGAGGTCGAGGGGCATGCGCCTCTCTTTACCTCAGGACGTCGGGGTGCCGTCGTCGATCTCTTCGAGGCGCTGAGTACGCAAGGGCTGCTGCGGTGGCAGCGCGCGCGTGGCCCGCTTTCGTCCGCGTAAGGAGCTCGGGTCCGAGGGATTGGCAAAACGCGGAGCCTCGCCGCCGAGGGCGACGCCGAGCTCGACCCGACGAACCTCGTCGAGCGCGCCGAAGAGCGCGCGAAAGACGAGGCTCCCGAGGCGTTGGTCCGTGTCGAGGACGAGGCGGTCAGCCACCATATCGACCTCGTGGAGGACGAGGTCCGCGCTGTTCGACAATCGCGCAACGACCCGGACATTGGGCAATAGCAGCTCCAAGCGGGGTATTTGAGGGTGGAGGTTCGCGAGCGCGAGGCGCGTCGCAGGCGAGCCCGGTTTGAAGAGCGGGCTCGCGAGGCGCTGGTCCTCGGGGGCGGTGAAGAAGAAGCCGAAGTCCAAAGCGGGCGGGAGCTCGAGCGGGTCGTCCTCGAGCGCTGGTATCGGCGCCCCCGCGAGGCGCCTCCGCCGTAGGGGCCATTGCCGCGCGATAGGCCCGAGTCCAGCGGCTGTGTTCGGGTGGGTGGGGTCGACGATATTGGGCATCGCGAACATCCCCTCGATGCCTACAGGATTGTTCTTGGTGCGGAGCGCGCGCTCCCAGACGAGCGGCATGCGAATGAACGGCGCGGGCCTCGCGGCGGGCCCGCGGCGGTCCCCGAGCACGTCGAGCTCTTTGTGGACGAGCGAGCCCTGGGGGCCGCTCAACTCGAGCGCGACGCGCAGCGCCTGGACGGGAGCATGATTGGGGGAGAAGGCGTGCCCGACGACGAGGACCTCGGCGCCCGGAATGAACGGTATGAGATCTGATGTCGCCGAGAGCGAGCGGGCGGGCGCGTCGTGGTGATGCCGATCGCGCAACACGATTGGAGCCGGCGCGGTGAGCTCGGAGACGACGCCGGGCCTCAGGACGAACGAGACCTTCGCAATCAGGCTTACGCGGTCCGTGCAAAACCGCCAATTCAGAATATCGGCGTTGCACTGGGATGTAGCGTGGAGTGTCGGCAGAGAGGTCATGGTTGCCTGGGCGACGACAACCAACCTATCGCGCGAGTGATCGCGCTGCTCATCGGGGGGAGCAATGTCCGAGATAGTGTCCCACTATGGACTTCGCGCGCCGTGGGGTTCGTGGGCGGTCGGCGCGGGCGCGCGTATACTGAGCCGAGACGACATGGGAGATTCCGACTCCAGTGACTCCAGCGCGCCTCCGACGGCGCCCTCGACCGACTCCACCGACGTCGGCGAGCGGACCGAGGTCGCAGCTGATCTGGCCAGTCGGCCCGTCGCGACGCCGGTCACCGAGGCAGCCGCCCGCCAGCGCGACATGCTCATCGTCGGCGGGCCTTCGAGCGACGGAAACGGCGTCCAGGTCGTGCGCATTCAAGACGACCAGGTGCAGGCGGGTGAGCTCCGCGCCGTCCGCGAGGGACAGCCGATCGTCGGCGAGTGTGTTCGCCTGCATCAACGCCCGGAGCACGAGCGCCTCTATGACGTAGAGGTCCTCGCGAAGACGGCGCCGAGCAGCCCCAAGGTCGAGCCCAAGAGCGAGGCCCAAGGCGCCAGTCGCAAGGGCCCCGCCATGGTGAACTCCGAGGCCTTCCGCAATGGCTGGGAGGGCATATTCGGTAGCGCGCCCCGCAAAGCGGACCTCAATTAGTCGGGGCTCGATTCACCCCAATCGGTGAGAGAGCCGTCCAACAAAGTTGGCCAGAGATCTCGTTCGAACGTACCTGGGGGTCGAAGGAGATTCGTTCCCATGGGTCGAAGCGTTCGATCTTCGGAGGCCACGCGCGAGAGGCGCACCTCGGGTCAAAGAGTGCACTTCGAGGCAATGGTCGCGGTCGGCGGTGCCGCCGGCGGTGCAGCCTTCGAGGCCGAAAGCATGGATGTCTCGACCGAGGGGATGCGGCTGCGGACAGCCTATTTGCCCGAGATCGGCGACCAACTCGTCTGTCGATTCGACGGCCCCGAAGGGGAGCTCATCGCGATCGGCGAGGTGACGTGGGCGACGGAGCAAGCGAAGGGCGGCGAGTTCGGCGTCCGCTTCGTGGATCTGGACCCCGAGACGGCGACGGCGCTGAAGGAGCTCTGCGCTCGCGAGGGCGCCGAGGAGAAGGCCGACGGCGGCGCGAAGCCCGAGATCAGCAAGGGCGCTCGCGTGAAGCTCCACATCGAGGGCCTCGGCTCTCCGATGAAGGCGCGCGTTCGCAGCTCCGCCTCGAAGGAGGTCTGCGTCGGCTCGTCGCTCGAGTTCCTCAAGCTCGGCCGGCAGGTCGGGGTCGAGGACGTCGACGCTGGCGACCGGCGCGAGGGCTTCGTCGACACGGTGAAGGTCGAGGTCGACCCGAACACCAGCGTCCCGCAGCTCATCGTCTCGCTCCGTTTCGACGGCGCGACGATCGGCGGCGCGATGAAGACGGCGGAGCCCGCTCCGCAGCCGTCGAAGAAGACCTCGGTGCGCCCGCCCGCCCCCGAGGGTGAGGACATCGCGCCCCCGACCAAGGCCGCGCGCGCCGAGAGCGAGCTCTCGCTGAGCGACGCGCCCGCGCGCTCGAAGAAGGAGCCGGCCAAGCCGACCTCCGACGAGAGCGAAGCGGCGAGCGCTCGCGCGACGGACGACGACGACGACGAGATGATGATGGCGCCGCCGAACAAGCTGCGCGCTGCCTCGGAGAAGGCGAAGGAGCTCTCCTCCAAGGCCGCGAGCGCGATCGGTCCGGCGTTCTCCAAGCTGGGCGACGGCGCGAAGGGCTTCGTCGCGAAGCTCCGCGACACGGTCGCGAAGCGCGGCGCGAACAAAGAAGACGGCAAACGCGGCAGCGCACCGAAGCGTGTCACCGCGCCGCCGCCGAGCGGAGCGCTCACGAGCGACGGCCGACGCCTCGTGCGTCAGGGCTCGGATGCGGGAGACGACGACGCTCCGGTGATGCCGCCGAAGCGCTCGAAGAAGGGCGTCGTCATCGGCGCCGCCGCGGGCCTCGTGCTCGTGCTCGGGATCGTCGGCGTGTCGAAGGCGATCGGTGGAGGCGACAGCGCGAGCAACAAGCCGGTCGCGTCCGCTGAGAAGGGCAAAGTCGATCCGAACTCGGTGCCGCCGATCCCCGGCGCGCCCGGGACGGTGAACGTGCCGCTCTTCGGGCCCACGCCCGCGTCAACGACCGAGCAGGTCGACGCGACGCCGCCGGATGGACCGAGCGCCAAGGGCAAGGGCGCCGAGGCCGAGGAGCCCGCCGAGGTCGGCGAGGAGTCCGAAGGCAGCGGCGAGCCGGTGAAGGAGTGGGGCGAGGCGAGCGTCCACAACCCCACGTCGCTCAAGGTGAAGCTCGACGGTCCGGTCGAGGGCTTCGTCGCGCACGACGTCGACGGAGGCTTCTCCCTCACGGTGCCGGGTCGCAAGTCGACGATGTCCTCCACGTCGATGCTGTTGAAGAAGGACAAGCGCCTCGCGGCGGTCGACGTCGTCAACAACGAGGACGGCGCTGAGATCACGATCCGCTTCAAGGGCGAGACGCCGTCTCATCGCGTCGTCGCACGCGGCGACAAGATCGACATCCAGCTCGGCTCGGAAGGCGCGGCGAAGTCCCCGTCGAAGAAGGGCGATCCGAAGAAGGTCGCCAGCCACAAGCCGGGCGCGAAGCCTGCGGCCAAGCCGGGCAAGCCCGGTAAGCCCGCGGCGAAGCCCGCGAACAAGAAGAAGCCCACCAACAAGAAGCACTGAGCGGGTTGGTGAGGCCTGGGGCCTATCTTGGTGAGGCCGGGGGGCTGTCTTGGTGAGGCCGAGACGCGTCTTGGTGAAGCTGGCGGGCGTCTTGGTGAGGCTGGGGGGGGCGTCTTGGTGAAGCTGGGGGCGTCTTGGTGAAGCCCGGACGCGTCTTGGTGAGGCGCGTCCGCCGCAAACCTAGGCGCTCAGTTCCACTTGCAGGAGCCCTTCTCCTTCGTCTCTTTGACCTCGAACTCGTCGCCGGTGATCTTGATCCGGAAGTCGAAGGTCTCGAGGTCGTCGTCGCCCGGCATCGGTGCCTTGTACACCGTTATGGTCGTCCACTCGCCCTCGGTGAGGCGCTCGTGACCGTCGTCGCGGCTGCCCGAGACCTCGAAGGTCTTGCCGACGACCTGGTACTCCGCGTGGGTGACGGCGCCGTTGTCGACCGCGACGCCGACGACGAAGAGCGCGTCCTCGTTCTTGACCTTGGCCGAGTCGATCTTGATGAAGCAGAGGCCCTGCTTGCTGATGATCGCAGCGGTCGACCGCGTCTTGCCGGTGGTCGTCGTCGTGGACCCGCCGTCGTCGGTCGTGGTGCCGCCGTCGTCCGCGGTCTTGGGATCGTTGCTCGAGCCAGAGCAAGCAGCAGCGAGAGCTGCGACGCTGAAGACCACTGCGGCGAGGACCCTTTGGAACATGCCGGGAACATAGCGCAACGCGCGGGAGGCGCGAAGCGAACGCGGGCCGCGGTCTCGCGGGGCGCAGTCAGAGGGCGGCTTCGGCGTCCTCGAAGAAGTCGCGCAGGGAGTCGCGCTGGGCCTCGGCGTCGGACCAGCCGAGCTCGATGAGGCGTCGCGCGAAGGCGCCGTCGAAGAGCATGTAGCTCGCGAGATCGGCCTCCGAGGCCTCGCCGACGTCGAGCAGAGAGAGCACGCGTCGCATGGCAGCCCCGGCGCGGACGCGCGACGAGCGCACGTAGGACTCCGCGATGCGACCGATGTCCTCGCTCGGGCGGACGACGAGCGTCTTGACGCGACGGAACTCGGGCGCGTGGTTGGACGACGCCGCGGCGTTCACGCGCTCCATGAAGTCGGGCCCGAAGGCGCGCACGCCCTGGTCGATCATCGTGTTCACGCGGTCGAGGATCTCGAAGTCGCTCGTGATGTGATCGAGGAGGAAGGCGTTCAGGACCTTGCCGATGACGAAGGCGACGTTCGGCGGCTTCTCGGCGCGATCGGTCGGCAGGTCGCGGAGCTCGCGCGAGAGGCCGACCGCGAACACGTGCGTCGCGCCGAGGCGCAAGGCGGGGGCGATGGGCGTGTTCTGTCGAACGCCGCCATCCATGTAGAGGTGCTGCCCGATGCGGACCGCAGGGAAGATGATCGGGATCGCGGCGGACGCGAGCGCGTGGATGGGACCGATGCGGGCCGCTCGAATCTCGGTCCGCGCGGGCGCGACCGGCGGGAGCGGCACGCCGGGCGCCGTCTGCATGAAGAGGACGGTCTTGCCCGTCGAGATTTCGGTGGCCGAGACGCTCAGGCCGAGCAGGCGTCGATCGCGGAACGACTTGGAGATCGCACGCCATGCGATCTCGCGCTCGACGAGGCGCGCCATCGGCGAGACATCGAAGAGGCCGACCGCGTCGCGACCGCCGCCGACGAGGAGGCGCGGCAGCGACGAGAGCTGGCTGAAGCCGAAGCCGAGGACCTCATCCATGTGGATCTCGGACCATAGGTTCGAGAGGCGACGCACCCCGAGGCCCGGGTCGTTGAGGTGCGAGGCGAGGAAGCAGCCGTTGATCGCGCCGACGCTCGTGCCGAGGATGAAGTCGACCGGGATCGGGCGCTTTCGGACGCGTTCGAAGTGATCGAAGAGGTACGAGAGCACGCCGACCTCGTACGCGCCGCGCGCCCCGCCACCGGAGAGGATGACGGCGACGCGGCCGCGCCGCTCGCCCGTCGTGGAAGGTGGCGGCAACGTCGCGGGGGGAGGTCGTGTGGGGGGCAAGGCAATCCGAGTGGGGCGCGATCGTTCTAGTCCCAACGATCAGACGCCAAGGATCAAGAAGCTGCGGCCCCCGCCGTCGACGGAGGGGACGGCCGGGGCGTGCCCGACTCCACCAAGATACGATCGACGATCGAACGAGCGAAAAAACTGGAGAACAGCATCGGGTCACGGATGAATCCCGCGACCCGGAGGACGTGCGCCGCGGCGCGCTGGTAGGCGTCCTCGGCGGCGATCGGGTTCACGCGGCGGATGGCGTCGCAGCCGAGCGCGCGGATCTCGATGCCGTACTCGGAGCCGTGGAAGCTGTCGATCGTCGCGAGGGCGGTGCGCGCGAGCAGCACGCCCGCGTGGGTCTCGCCGGCGTCCACGCGGGCCGCGGCCTCGACGGCGGTCGCGTAGACGTGGAAGCTCATGAGACCCTGTGACTCGGCGGTCTGGCGAGCCTCGGAGGCGTACGCGATCGCGCTCTGGGCGTCGCCCGCGAGCCGCGCGAGGCACGCGCGCACGATGCGCTCGTGCACGAGGTCGTACACGCTGCCGGTGACCGCGACGAGCGCGCCCGCGTCGCCGGCGAGCGTGTGCGCGGCGTCGACGTCGCCTGCCTCGAGCAAGATGCCCGCGGTGCAGAGCAGCGTGTCGGCGCGCGAGTCCTGGTCCGCGTAGCGCTCGTGGGCCTCGCGCGCGCGGCGCAGGAACGAGAGGCCGCGCAGCAGATCGCCGAGGCGCGCGTAGGCCTGGCCGACGTTGCTCAAGGTCTTCGCGATCTGGAAGCGACCGCCGATGCTGAGATCGACCTGGATGGACTCGAGCCCGAGCGCGATGACGTCTTCGAACCGCTCGGAGACGAACATCGCGAACGCGAGCGACGTGAGGACGCGAGCCTCGCTGCGCCGCGCGCCCACGGCACGGAACACCGCGAGCGACTGGACGTAGCACTCGACGGCGTCCTCGACGCGGCCGACGTAGCGGAGGAGGACGCCCTTCGCGCGGCGGACCTCGGCGTGCAGGCGCGGCGGGAGCTTGCCGCGATCGGCGACGTCGAGCGCGCGATCACACGCCGCGATCGCACCCTGCGTGTCGCCGAGGTCACGCAGAATTTCAGAGAGGACGACGAGGCTCTCGACCTCGAGCGGAGCGTTGCTCGCGAGGCGCGCGATCTCCGCGGCGCGCTGCGCGATCGGCAGACCGCGGGCGAGCACGCCCTCGTCGAGCTCGAGGCGCGCGGTGCGAAGCAAGGCCGTCGCCGCCCACTTCGCCTGGCCGAGGTGGCGCGCGAGCTTGCGCATCGACGAGAGGTGCAGGCGCCGCTCGCGCCGTCGCCCGAGGTGACGGTAGATGGCCTCGAGGGCCTCGTGGGCGATGAGGCGCTGCGGGTGGCTCGGGGGCAAGAGCGTGAGCGCGCGCAGGTAGTAGCGCTGCGCGAGCTGCGTCTGGTTCGCGGTGCGCGCGGCCGACGCGGCCTCGAGGTAGTAGGTCGCGGCGGGGATCGGGGTCTCACCGCGCGCGAGGTGCCGCGCCACGATCGCGGCCGAGAGCCCGTGCGCGAGGGGCGTGGTCGCGAGGTGCTCACCGAGCAGCCGATGCATGCGCGTGCGGTTCGTCGTCTCGAGCGCGAGGTACGCGACGTCGCGCGCGAGCGGATGTCGAAAGTCGACGACGCCCTGCTTGCGATCGCAGAGGCCGCGGGCGCAGAGGCGCGTGATGGCCTCGTCGTTCTCGCTGCGCGTCAGCGCGAGGAGATCGGTCTCGAGCAGCGGGCCGCCGGCGACCGCGAGCCAGTCGACGACGTCGTGCTCGGCGGTCGGGAGCTCCGCGAGGCGATCGCCGATGATTTGCTCGAGGGTCGAAGGCAAGGCCTCGATGCGATCGACGCCGGGGCGCTCGCTGCGACGGAGCTCGTGGTGACCGTCGGGGCGCTCATGGATCTCGAGCGTGCCGCGCTCGAGCAGCGCGTCGACCATCTCGAGGAGGAAGAACGGGTTGCCCGCGACGCGCGGGAGCAGATCGCCGCAGACCGCAGCGACGCCCTCGCGCACGCCGAGCCGAGCCTCGACGAGGCGGACCTGCTCCTCGGCGCTGAGGCCGCGGAGCTCGACGCGCACGGGCCCCTCGAGGAAGGGGAGCACGCGCTCGTCGGGGCGCGTGACGAGCAAGACGAGGATCGGCAGCTGCTCCTCGCGACGCAGCAGGTCTTGCACGATCTCGAGGCTCGGCCGATCGGCCCAGCTGAGCCCGTCGACGACGATGACGAGCGGCTGCTCCGCGGCGAGCGCTCCGAGCAGCACGCGCACAGCGATGAGCAAGAGATCGCGCCGGTAGTGCGCGCTCTCCTCGTCGGCGGTCTGCGCTTGTTTGCCCGTCGCGACCTCGGCGAGGCGGCTGATAAGGCGCTCGGTCGACGCCGTCCGCAGCGAGATCTGCCCGAGCAGACCGCGGAAGACAGCGATGCCCTCGTCGAGGCTGTGATCGAGCCCGACGCCGGTGGCCTCGCGCAGCAGATCACACAGCGTGGCCATCGGGATCTCGCTCTTCACCGGCGAGCACTCGATCGAGAGCACGCGCGTGTCGCGCGGCAGCTCGCTGAGAAACGTCGCGACGAGCGCGGTCTTGCCGATGCCCATCTCGCCGATGACGACGCGCGACATGATGCGACCCCGCGCCGGCCCGGGCACGGTGCGTGGTGGGACGCTCGATTGCGCGGCCTCGCGCTCGCGGAGCTGCGGCGTCACCGCGCGGTGGTAGGCCGCGTGGAGGTCGGCCTTCTCCGCGTCGCGCCCGACGAGATCGTTCGGCGCGAGCGCCATCTCGACCGCGCGCTCCTCGCGGGTGAGCGGTCGCAAGAGCGCGTAGCAGCGCATCGTGCGCGGCGCGGAGTGCGACTCAGCGTCGTCGAGCTCGAGCGTGGGCGCGTCGCCCCAGCGAAAATCCTTGCGGACGATGCGATAGAGCCCGCCTGCGACCCACGTCCTGCCCGCGGGCGTGCGCTTGCCGAGCCGCTCGGCGAGGAACCGCACCGGGTCCTGGAGCGCGTGCTCGACGAGGTGCCCCGCTTCGTCGCGCTCGCCGGTCGCGATGCCGCGCACGATGCCGATGGCTGCGACGACGCGCCGCGGGAGATCCTCGGAGGCGCCCGCGAGGGCCTCGTGGACGTCGACCGCGAGCGACGCCGCGTCGAAGGCCGCGCGCGACGGGTTCGAAAGCAACCCGACGATGCCCGTCGTGATGGTGTCGCTCGAGAGCAACCCGTCGGGCCAGGACCACCGCGCGCCGCGCTTGTACGCGATGTGATCGAGCGTGTTGCGAAGGTTCTCACACGCGCGCTTGAACGCAGCGCCACGGTGCGGCCCGTCCTTCGGCGCGGGCTCCACGAGCGAGATCGGGCCCTCGGTCGAGGCCGTCACGCTCATCGACGGCGGCGGGACGGTGTCCACGGCCCGCGAGGCCGGACCTCGATCGAGCAGATCGAGCGAGGTGAGGGGAGGGGCGCCGTCTTCAGCGGCTCGCCGCGCTGGGGCGCGATCGAGCACGTCGAGCGCGGCCTCGAGCTCGGCGAGGCCCTCGAGGCGCATCGCGAGCACTGCGACGTGCCGAACCTCTCGCGGGCGACGCGAGGAAGGACGCGCGGCCTCCTGCGCGAGCTGTGAGCCCGAGAGCGATCTCTTCTGTGGGATCGCAGCGAGCGTGAGGGGAGCGGCCTCGCTCGGCGGCGGCGCGCTCGGCAGGAGCGAGTGCCTGCCGAGCAGCATCGTGAGGACGGCCTCGACGCTCGCGGCGTCGACGAGCTCTTGCTTCGCGAGGAGCGCGCGGCCGATCGCGCCCGACATGTCGCGCGCCGTCTGGAACCGATCCTCGCGGTCCAGGCTCATCGCGCGCAGGATGATGGCCTCGAGCTCCGCGGGGATGTCGGGGTTGTGCACGCTCGGCGGCTCGAAGCGCCCGGTGCGCACGGCCTCGAGCAGCTCGTCGTCGGGCGGCTTCTGCGGAGGCTCGCCCCGCGCCGCGTAGGGCGAGCGCAACGTGAGGACCTCGTAGAGCACGACGCCGAGGCCGTAGATGTCGCTCCGCCGATCGACGCGCTCGCCGCGCGCCTGCTCGGGCGACATGTACCCGAACTTGCCCTTCAGCGTGCCCGGCTCCTCGCGGAAGAGGTTCGCGCTCGCGATGCCGAAGTCGGCGATCTTCACCGCGCCCTCGACGCTGAGTAGGATGTTCTGCGGCGAAACGTCGCGATGGACGATCGCGAGCGGCGCGCCGACCTCGTCGCGTCGCTCGTGCGCGTAGTGCAGGCCCTTCGCGGCCTCCGAGATGATGTACGCGCCGACCCACGGGAGGAGCCGCGTGCTCTTCTGGCGCGCGGCGCTCATCAAGCGGCCGAGGTCGAAGCCCTCGACGTACTCCATCGCGAGGAGCAAGCCCTCCTCGCCGTGATCGAGGAACTCGTAAACTTGAACGATGTTAGGGTGATTGAGGCGCGTCGCGAGGTGCGCCTCCTCGACGAACATCGCGCGGAAGCGCCGGGATTTCGCGTGCGCTGGGTGGATGCGCTTGAGGACGAGGAGCTTGAACGTGCCCTCGGCGCCGAGCTTCTTGGCGAGGAAGACCTCGGCCATGCCGCCTGCGCCGAGGCGGCGCAGGATCTCGAAGTTGGCTAAGCGATCGGTGGTCATCGCTGGAGCGGAGACGGACTCTCAGGGGTGGTCGCTCTCGGCTTTCTCTCCGAGGATTTCGACTCGACCCCCTTGGCAGCGCTCGCTCCTTCGAGGACGGCGCGCCACGTCTCGAGGCGTGGACCGGCAGGCTTGGGCCAGGCCATCGCCGCGAAGCGCTCGAGCAGCATCGGCGTGTGATCGCCCGTGCGGATCGGATCCTTGAAGGCCGCGCGCGCAGCGTCGAGCTCCTTGCCGGCCTCGTGGAACCGGCCCTCGTGGTACGCGAGCCAGGCCTTCGTCAGGTGACGGTGCTGCTTGGGCTCGGACTCGACGAGCGCGACGGCCTCACACGCGATGAGGAAGTCGCGCGCGGTGTCGGCGTCGCCGCGTGCGAGCGCGATCTGCGCGCTGAGCAGCCGAGTCTCGACCTGCCCCCACGGATCGGCGAGGCGATCGAAGAGGGCCCCGGCGGTGCGCGCGTGCTCCTCCGCGTCGTCGGTGCGATCCTGATCGATCGCGATCATGGCGAGGATGCGCTCGCACCCGGCTTCGCCGCGTGGGTTCGCCAAATCGCGGAAGGCCTGACGCGCCGACATCGCGGTCTCGCGCGCCGAGTCCCAGTGCCCGTCGCGGTGATCGGTGTGCGCGAGCGTCAGATCGCTCTGCGCCATCCCGAGGCGATAACCGATCGCTTCGAACTCGCGGCGCGCGGCGAGGATCGTCGCGCGCGTCGTCGGCAGCCCGCCCGCAGCCTGCTCGATGAAGACCTGGACGACGAGGCTCTGCGCGTAGCCGAGGCGATCGCCGACGCGGGAGAAGCGCGAGGCCGCGCTCGTGATGACCTGGCGCGCGCGCGCGTGGTCGCCCATGAGGAAGTCGATCTCGCCGAGGGTGACCTCGCATTGCGCGGCGCCGTGGTCGTCGTGCAGCTCGTCGAAGATCGCGAGGCCGCGCGAGACGAGGCGCCTGCCGAGCGCGGGCGCTGCCTGATCGCTCGCGATGTGACCGAGCAAGCGGAGGCACGTAGCCTCGCTCTTGCGATCGCCGAGCTCTTGGAACATCTGCCGCGCGGCCTCGGCCTCGCGGCGTGCGTCCTCGAGGCGGCCCGCGTGGCGCAGGGCCTCGCCGCGCCAGAGGTGCTGCACGGCGGCGGTGCGACCCTCGAGCCGGCCGTCGAGCAGCGCGAGATCGCGGAGCGTCGCCGAGGTCTCGCGCGAGCGGCCCCAGTTGGTCGCGATGAAGCCGTGGAGCAAGTCGGCCGCGGCCGTCACGTCGCTCGCGCGGATCAGGTTCACGACGCGGTGGCGCACGATGCGGCGAGTCTGCGCGGCGGGGTGTCGCGCGAGCGCGTCCGCGGCCGCGTGGAAGAGCTGGCTCGCGTCGGGGCGTGAGAACAGCTGCGTGAGGAGGTGCTCCTGCAGGAGCGCGTGAGGCCAGCGCAGCTTCTCCGTGCCGGAGGCGAGGAGAATCTGTGCGCTCCGCAGGACGGCGATCGCGCGCGCGGCGTCGATGCCGAGGAGCTCGTACTGAGCGCGGAGCACGTCGCGACGGATGTCGCCGCCGAGCGCCGCCGCTGCGTGCGCCGCGCGACGGAACTCCTCGGGGACTGCGCCGACGCGATCCTCCCAGAGATCGGCCGTGGTGCTCGCCCGCGTCGCGAGCGAGGTCTTCGGCACGTGGTAGAGGCCGTCGCGCATCTCGAGGTGGCCGCCCATCGCCCACGCGTGGAGGAGCTGCAGCGCGAAGAGCGGGTTGCCTTTGCAGCGCGCCGCAGCCTCGGCGACGGCGCCCTCGTCGAGGGGCAGCGTCTCCTTCAGGAGCTCCTGCGTCTCTTGAGCGTCGAGCGGCGCGACGTCGATGCGCTCGCCGGGGGCCGCGAGCATCATCTGCGCGAGGCGCTCGGCGTTCTGCGGCTCGGCCTCGACGGCCTCGGTGCGGACGGTCGCGACGACCATCAGCCCGAGACGCTCGCTCTCGCGCACGAGTCGCGTGAGGTTCTCGTAGGTGCCCGGCGGCGCGAGGTGGATGTCATCCATCCACAAGAGGAGCGGTCGATCGACGCCGATGCGCTCGAGCGTGCGCCGCATGACGAGCCATCGGAGCTCGGGATGATCGAGCGAGAAGCGCTTGCCCGACGGGCCGACCTTGCCGGTTTGGTTCGGCGGCGCGAGCCACTCCGCTGCTGCTGCGACCCACGTCGTGCCGTCGTCGTCCTGCGGGTCGACGCCCCAGAGGTTCATCAGGACCTTCTCAGCGACGTCGCGATCGGCGCGCTCGAGGCGGTAGTGCATCGTGACCGCGCCGCTCACGCCGTCGAGCGGCGCTGCGATCTTGCGGTAGCGCGCACGCAGCGGGGTCATGAGGCCGCGCTCATGGACCTCTTCACAGAGCCACTCTGCCACGCGGCTCTTGCCGACGCCTGCCTCGCCGGTGAGCAGCACGAGACGGCGCGCCCGCGGATCGCGATGTCGCGCCGCGAACGAATCCGCGACCTCGTGCGCGACCGTCAGGAGCTTCGAGCGGACCTCTTTGCGGGCGACGAACGGGCTCGGCCGCAGCGCGAGCAGGCCCGCCGCAGGCGGCGGCCTCGGAGCCTCGCCGTGGAGAAAGGGCTCGGGGAGAGTGACAGCGTTGCGCGAGGAGCGCATGTCCGCTCGATCGGGCGCTCCGCCCTTCGGCAGCGGGGTGCTCGTCGCGCTCGACGAAGACTCGGGCTTGAACGTGCGCCATACGCGGCGCGCGTCGGCGGCGTACGCGAAGCGATGCCACGGCCGCTTGGCCATGAGCTGCTTGACGAACGGCCCCATTTCCTTCGGCGCGCCAGGTGGAATGCCAGGGTCGGGGATGGGCGCGTTGCGATGTTGTTGGAGGAGCTCTTCGTTGCTGCCGGTGTAAGGCTCGCGATTCGAGACGAGCGCGAAGAGGATGCAGCCGAGCGCGTAGAGATCGGTCGCCGGGCCGATGTGCGGAGTCGCGTAGCGAATCTGCTCGGGCGCCATCCAGCCGGGCGTGCCCGCGCCGTACCGCACCGTGGGCTCGGCCTCCGCCGAACCATCCAGTCGATGATCGATGCGGTCTTGCATGAGCCACGCGAGCCCGAGATCGAGGATGAAGGCCTTCACCTCTTCGCCGTCGGGGGAGATGTCGAAGAGGACGTTGCTCGGCTTGAGATCGCCGTGGATCACGCCGCGCGCGTGCGCGTGCGCGAGGCCCGCGAGGATCTGATCCACGCCCGACCAAACCACCGGCCACGGCAAGAGGCCGTCGTGCTGAGCCAGGTAAATCCACTCGTGCAGCGAGCGGCCGGGCGCCGCATCCATCACGAGGAACGGCGTGTTGTCGGGCAGCGTGCCGAAGTCGCGCGCGCGCACGATCGCCGGGTGGTTGAGACCGGCGAGCGCGCGAGCCTCTTCTTGGAACCACCACGCGTCCTCGGGCCGCGGAGCCTCACCGGGGCGACCGAAGAGCTTGAGCGCGACGCGCTCGTCCAGCACGAGATCGCGGCACAGGTACACCATACCCATGCCGCCGCGGCCGAGCTCTCGGCGAACTTGATAGCGCCCGGCCAGGACCGCACCGGGCGGAAACACGCCTTCCTCGCTCATCGACCTGCCCGAATATAGAGAACCGCGGCGTCAGCGCTAGTGTTTGGTCTCGCTACACACGCGACGCATCCGATCCGAAGTGCGTCGCCGGCGCTCGACATGCTCGCTCCCCTCACACGGAAAGCCTTGCTAAGGTTCGGCATGGCCACCGCTCCGAGCGACGGCACCCTGAAGCTCCTTGCGTTCGCTGGCGCGCGGGATCTCATCGGTCACGCAGAGTGCTCGCTCGAGCTCGGCAGCGCTCGCACTGCGGGCGAGCTTTGGGAGCCGATTTTGGCTCGCTACCCAGCGCTCGCGCCCTATCGAAACTCGATCCGGCTCGCGGTGAACGGGACCTACGCGGGCCCTCAAGATCCCGTGCGACCCGGCGACGAGGTCGCGCTCATCCCACCCGTGGCAGGAGGCTGAGTGCTCGCGCGGCGCTCGCTCCCAATCTTCGATCCGTCGGCGGGCATGCCCCACCGCGGACTTCGACCGCTCGATCCGAAGAGTGGCGGGCGCGTCCAAACGCACGATCGCCCGCTCTCCACTTCGCCCACGCGCATCGAGCCGCGCAGCGTTCGGCTCTCGATCACCGACCGCTGCGACTTCGCCTGCACCTACTGTCGCCCTTCGCGGAACGACGGCTACGTACGCACGCGGCTCGACGCTGCCGGGTGGTCGACGATCGTCGCGGGCCTGGTGAAATCGGGGGTGAAGCGCTTCCGACTCACCGGCGGCGAGCCTCTGCTCCACCCGAACATCATCGACATCGTTCGCGTCATCGCGGCCGGCGGCGCCGAGGACATCGCCCTCACGACGAACGCCTCGCAGCTCGAGGACCTCGCCGCGCCGCTCGCTGCGGCGGGCCTCCATCGCGTGAACATCTCCATCGACTCGCTCGACGCCGATCGCTTCAGGGCGATCACGCGCGGCGGCGAGCTCGCCCCGGTCCTTCGCGGCATCGACGCGGCGATCTCCGCGGGCCTCACGCCAATCAAGCTGAACGCTGTCGTCCTGCGCGGCGTCAACGACGACGAGCTCGAGCCCTCGTTCGCTTCGCGTGGGAGCGACGTCTCGTGCCGCGCTTCCTCGAGGTCATGCCCATCGCAGAGGGCGCACGCCTCGTCGGCGAGCACCTCGTCACCGTGCGAGAGATGCGAGAGCGCCTCGGCCACCTCGTCAATCCCGGCACCGCCGAGGTCGAGGCCGATCGCGGCCCGGCGCGGTACCTCTCCGCGCTGCACGATCCCACGTTGCGCGTCGGCTTCATCAGCGGCACGAGCGACACCTACTGCGCGAGCTGCGACCGCCTGCGCGTCTCGTCGACGGGCGTGCTTCGGCCCTGCCTCGCGACCGACGACGGCGTCGACGCGAGCCAAGAGGCGCGCGCCGGCGCAATCGACGCGATCCCCGAGCTCCTCGCCGAGGCTTGGTCGCACAAGCCGGACGGTCGCACCTTCAAGGGCTGCACTGAGTCCTCCGCAGCGGACCTCAGCATGCGGGCGATCGGCGGCTGACGAGCCGGCACTGAGCTGCCGCGTTTTGCGCGTGTGTCGCGCGCACAGCTTGTTTAGCGCCTGCTGATTCGGCATTCTCCTCCTTCAATGGACGTCGAGGGTCTCGACAACGTGGTGTTTTCCTTCGAGGACACCGGCGAGGGGTTGAGCCTGCTCCCGTTGGCAGCGCGACGGGCTCTCGACGTCGCCGGCTTCCGACTCTCCCTCGAGGGCTATCAATCGCTCGGTGATCGTGAGCGTCGCGACCTCGCGATCGCAGGCTCCCGCGACAACGTCGACGCGAGCGCGATCGAGCGGTTGCTCCGGCGGAGCTCCGTGCCTCCGACGCGTATCCGGCCCGTCCCCGAGCCCGATCCGCTCGTGCCCCCCGAGCAGCTCAACACCGCGCTCGGCTCGCGGCGTGCGGTCGATCCTGCGGCGTGGGCACGCCTCCGCGCGCTCGATCGCTACGCGCTCGTCCACGTGCTTCGTCGCTCGATCGCGCGCGACGACCCATCGCTGCTCGGCACCGCCGCGTCGGTGATCCTTCCCGCGCGGCAGCCATCACCCGTGCGCCAAGCGCGACGCGAGGCACCCCCTGAAGACGAGTCGCCTCCGCCGGCGTCGACCGACGCCTCGATGTACGACGACGTCGACGGCATGCCGGCTGTCCTCCTGAGCTTCGGCGCCGCGTCGAAGCGGTCGCCCAACACCACGCCGACCGTCGAGCCGAGCCCAGCGCCTTCGCCGGTCGCGCCGCGGGTTGCCCCGCGCGAGGAACGGGAGGAGCCCCCGTCCGCGCGTGCGTCGTTCGCTCGCGAGCGGGGCCAGCGCAACCCGGAGCCTGAGAGCCCGCTCGGCGGTCGACTCGCTCGCGAAGAGTTCGCGCGAGCTCGCCCCGAGCCGCGCGAGGAGCCCGTTCGATCTCGCGCCGACGCTCGCGAAGAGCCCTCGCGCGCCCGCCCCGAGCCGCGTGAAGAGGTCCGCTCGGTTCGTCGTCCCGCGCCGCGCTCCTTCGAAGAGGTAGGGGGCGCGCGAAGCGCGGGGGCGAACCGAGCCCCCGAAGAAGAAGCTCCGCCGCAGGCTCGCAGCTTCGCTCGCGAGGAGCGACGCGGTCACGTGAACGCCGCGGGTGAGGTCCACATGGTGGACGTCGCCGACAAACCCGAGACGCGTCGTCGCGCCGTCGCGTGCGGCTCGGTTCACATGTCGCCGGCCGTCGCCGAGCGCATCTCGCGCAACGACGCTCCGAAGGGCGAGGTCCTCGCGACCGCGCGCGTCGCTGGCATCATGGCGGCGAAGCGCACGCACGAGCTCATCCCGCTCTGCCACCCGATCGCGCTGACCTCGGTCGAGGTCACGATCGACGTCGACGCGCGCATCGGCCGCGTCGACGTCCGCGCGACGGCGGAGGCCACCTATCGCACCGGCGTCGAGATGGAGGCGCTCACTGCGGCCTCGATCGCGTGCCTCACCATCTATGACATGGTTAAAGGATTGGACCGCGAGATGGTGATCGGGGAGGTGAAGCTCCTCGAGAAGAGCGGCGGTCGAGGTGGGACCTATGTCCGAGACGGCGCCTGAAGCAGCTCCGCGAATTCGCCCCACGGCGCTCTCGCTCGACGAGGCCATCGCAGCGGTGAGCCACGCTGGCGCGGGGGGCATCGCGACGTTCCTCGGCGTCGTGCGCGATCACAACGACGGGCGCCCCGTGACGCTCCTCGAATACGAGGCGTACGGCACGATGGCCGAGCTCGAGCTCGAGCGCATCGAACGCGAGATCGCGTCGGCCGAGCCTGGTGTTCGCGTCTTCGCGCTCCACCGCGTAGGCGCGCTGCAGGTCGGTGACGTCGCGGTCGTCTGCGCGGCGAGCGCGCCCCACCGCGGTGAGGCCTTCCGCGCGTGTCGCAAATTGATCGATGAGATCAAATCCCGCCTCCCAGTGTGGAAGCGGGAGCACGGCCCGGATGGCCCCTACTGGGTCGGCTGGGCGGACGCGCGCTGCAGCCCCGACGGCGAGCACGCACACCACCACCACGACCACGGTTGAGCGCGCGGCGCGTCTATCCGCGCAGCATCGCGCGCAGGTCGATCGCTTCGAGGACGTCGCCGTCCGCGACGGAGCCGCGCTCAGCGGGGATCTTCAAGAGCAGTTCAGCCTCGGCGAAAGAGGTCACAGCGCCTGAGGATTGGTTGGAGAGAAGCACCGCCCGCGCGGTTTGTTCGCGCGTCACCAACCGCGCGCGGGCGAACTCGGTGCGCCCCGGCTTGCGTGACAGCGCGCCCTCGACGGGCAGCACGAGCGCCGGCGGCGCGGTCTCGCGCTCGCCCGCGAGCGCGCGCAGCAGCGGGACCCCGAAGAGCACGAACGTGAGCGAGGCCGACGCTGGATTTCCAGGCAATCCGAGCACGACCGTCCCGCTCGCGGTGCGACCGACGGTGAGCGGTTTGCCGGGCTTCATCGCCACTTTGTAGAAATCGATCTTCACGCCGGCGGCCTCGAGCGCAGGGCGCACGACGTCGTGATCCCCGACGCTCACGCCGCCGATCGTGACGAGGACATCGGTCGCGACGAGCGCCCTCGCGACCGCGCGCGTGGCCTCTGCGGGGTCGTCGCGAACGAAAGGCGCGAGCCGCACCGTCGCGCCCGCGCGACGCGCGGCGCCCGCGACGAAGAAACCGTTCGACTCCACGATCGAGCCCGCACGCGGTGGATCTCCGGGCGATCGCAGCTCATCGCCTGTCCCGAGGATGGTCACCACGGGGCGCCGCGACACGGTGAGCGTCGCGTGATCGAGCGCCGCAGCGAGCGCGACCTTGCCGGGGTCGAGCCGCGTGCCTCGCGCGATCGCGATCGCTCCTTCAGCGATGTCTTCGCCCTTCTTGCGCACGTGCGCGCCCGCGCGCGGCGCTTCTGCCTTGAAGACGACGAAGCGCGCGCCGTCGCGAACCTCGACCGCCGTGTCCTCCTGCATCACCACCGCGTCCGCGCCCACGGGCAGCGGCGCGCCCGTGAAGATCCGCTGCGCAGTGTGCGGCGCCAGCGCGACAGCTGCGTCGCCCGCGGCGGTCTCTCCAGCGACGCGCAGCGCGCGATCCGTCCCGAGGGGCGCGAAGTCCGCGGCGCGCACCGCGTAGCCGTCCATCGCCGAATAGTCGAACCCGGGCAACGGGTGCTGTGCGACGACGTCCTCGACGAGGATGCGCCCGTCGCTCTCGAAGAGCGACACGCGCTCTGCGCCGACCTGTCCAACCTCGCGCGCCATCTCGACCACGCGCGCGACCGCTTCGTCGAAGCTCAGCATGTCAGGCTCCCTTGCTCCCGTGCGCGTCCGCGTGGCGCGCCTTCCCTGATGCGACCGCGAGCGCATGGCCCGCGATCGGGACGATGAGCTCGCGCACCGCGAGCTCGAGGGCCTTGGGGCTACCCGGCAGCGCGAACACGAGCTTCGCGCCGAGCGTCCCGGCCGTCGCGTTCGACAGCATCGAGCGCGGCCCGATCTGGTCCCACGATCTGCGACGGAAGGCTTCGCCGAAGCCGAGCATCTCGCGGTCCACGAGCGCCGACACGATCTCCACCGTGTTGTCGCGCGGACCGAGCCCCGTGCCGCCGGTCGTCACGATCACATCGACATCGTCTCGCGCCCCGAGCTCCGTCAGCTTGCCGCGGAGCTCCGCAGGATCTTCACGCACGATGTGATGATCGCCGAGCGTCCAACCAGCCTCACCGAGCAGCTCGCGCAGTCGCGCGCCGCCGGTGTCGTCCGCGGTCGTGCGGGTGTCGCTCGAGGTCACCGTGATCGCTCGAATCGCCTTGGTTTCTCCCATGCCTTCTCCTCGCACGGTTCTTCGCGAGGGGGTACTCGAAGAGAGAATGGGCTTCGGTCCTCAGTCGATGATCTCTTCGGTGAAGGGTGCCTCGAGCGCCTCGTCGAGCCGACCCGGGTCGAAGTCGAAGTGGCGCAGCCGCAGCGGCTCCTTCGGTGAGAGCAAGCGCAGCCGCACGCCGGCCGGCACGCGAGGCGTCTGCGTGCGTTCGAACAGCGTCGGCGAGACCGCCCCGTTCGGGTAGGGCGTGACGACCGTGATGTCGCGCGCGCCGCGCTCGAGCAAAACACCGAGCAGCGTGTTGTCGGCGGCGCCGCCGTCGACGTGGACCTCACCGTCGAGGACAGGGAGCTTCGCGTAGAGACCGGGGATCGTGCAGCTCGCGACGATGATGTCGTGGATGTTGGTGCGCTCGCGGCTCGAGTGGATGACGCGAGCCTCGGCGCGCACAGCGAGCTCGTAGACAGGGCTCGGCTTCTCGAACGGGTAGCTCTCGGAGCTCGCGCGCCCCGGCGCGAGCCGCGCCCGCGCGCGCTCGAGCGCGCTCCGCAAGAGGCGACCTGCGCGCGTCGTCGACACGAGGAGCTCCGTCGCGCTCGCGCGCACCAGAGCCTCGGGGACGAACCTCGTGAGCGCGTCGCGCAAGATCGCGCCCATGCCGAACGGGCTGCCCTCGCTGCGCAGGTATTGGCGCGAGACGATCTTGGTGCTCGCGAGCGATCGGAACATCGCAGGCCCCTCGCTCGCGAGGCCGGCGACGGTCACCGCTCCGCAGATCGAGCCGCTCGATGCGCCCGCGACCACGTCGAACTGCTCGCCGCGCTCCGCGAGGGTGCTCATCACGCCGAACTGGAAGGCCCCACGACATCCGCAACCAGGAAGACAGAGCGCGCGCATCAACCGTTATGCCCTCGACCGGCAACCCATTTGCTTCGACGTGCCATCTTGCTTTGCGAGCGCCCGCGTGTGCGCTAACGCTCCCGCGTGGCCGGGCCCCAAATTCCCTACGTGAAGATCCCCGAGATACCTCTCGGGTTGCCAGACCCCTTCAATAGCATCAAGCCCTTTGGGCTGCTCGTAGCCACCGGGGTCTACCTCGGCTCTCAGCTGGCCCTGCGCCGCGCGAAACAGCGGCGCCTCGACGTGGCGAAGATGAACACCTTCATCTTCTACGTCGTCGGCATCGGCTTCATCGGCGCGCACGTCTTCGATGCGCTCTTCTACACCCCCGAGCGACTGAAGGCCGACCCGCTCTACATCTTCAAGCTCCACATGGGGCTCTCGAGCTACGGCGGCTTCATCGGTGCGATGAGCGGTGCGCTCATTTACAAATATGTAAAGAAGGACCACGTCCTCCCTTACGTCGACACCGTCTGCTCGGCCTTCCCATTCGCGTGGGTCTTCGGTCGCGCGGGCTGCGCCTCGGTGCACGATCACTTGGGCAAGAAGACCGAGAGTTGGCTCGGTGTGCAGTCGCTCAACCCGCGCGTGCGGAGCCCGACCGAGTGGGGTTTCATCTGGGACGCTGGCCAGACAGTCGGGCAGTTCGATCTCGGCCTGATCGAGATGGTCCTGACGATCCCGCTCGCGACCGCGTTCTTCATCCTCTGGCGGCAGAAGCCGCGCGCGTGGGGCTTCTACGCGGGCTGGCAGTGCATCCTCTACGCGCCGGTTCGCTTCATCCTCGACTTCTTCCGCGTCGAGCCCGGTGGTGTGCACGAGGCCGATCCTCGATACGGCGGGCTGACCCCTGCGCAGTGGGCCTGCTTCGGCCTCGTCGCGATCGGCGTGCTGATCCTGCGGATGTCGCGCGCATACACCCCGCCCGCTACCTGGGCGGAGGTCGAGGCGCTCCCGATGCCCGGCGACGCCCCCGCGACGGACGATGAGGATGAAGAAGGCGAAGAGCCCGGTCGCCCCGTCAAAACCAAGAAGTCGACCTCCAAGGCGGCCCTCGTGGAAGAGCCGAGCGAAGAGACGACGGGTGAGGAAACCGCCCCCGTCAAGCGCCGTCGCAAGAAGAAAAAGAAGAAGCCCGTGGCCGACGACGCCGAGCGCCCGACGGACGACACCGCCGATTCGAACTCCTCGTCCACCGAAGAGAGCGAGTCGAAAAAGGACGAAGAGGCCGGTTGAGTGGGATGCGATCCCTTGACGGGCTCGGCAATTCCCCGATAGCTTGAGGGCTCCGCTCGCCATGCGCTGCCAGAGCTGTTTTGTCGTCTCGCTGGTCGGCGAGAGCCCGATGACGGGCCAATTGTCTCTGGTGTCGCGGCGTGCCCACCTCAGCGACGGGTGGGCTCATGCGCCCGGATCCGGCAATCCCGCCGGCGGATGCGGGCGATTTCGTTTGTGGACGCTTGATCTCAAGACAGGTTGATTTTCGATGGCTGAGGATTCGCGGAAGCTGTTCGTAGCCGGATTGCCGGACACCATCACGGAAGACGTACTCAGGCAATTGTTCGAAGCGACAGGGGGGGCAGTGGTCGAAGTCAGCCTCCCCAAAGACCGCACGACCGGTCGCCCCCGTGGCTTCGGATTCGTCACGATGTCGACAAGCGACGAGGCAAACGCCGCGCGCGAGTCCCTTCACGGCAGCTTCCAAGGCGGCCGCAGTATCTCCGTCCGACCGTTCGAGTCTGCACCCCCCAAGCGTGGTGAGGGTGGCGCGGGCCCGCGGTCGAGCGGCGCGCCCCCCGACTCCCCCGATCGGAAGATTTACATCGGCAACCTTCCCTACGACGCAACGCCGGAGGAGGTCGAGGCCGCTGTCAACGGGACCGGCGCTGGCCCTGTCGTTCGCGTGATCATGCCGAGCGATCAGGATGGTCGTAAGCGCGGCTTCGCGTTCGCGTACATGGCAAGCGCGGAGGCCGCTCGCGGCGCTATCGACCTTCTCCGCGGGGTCGAGGTTCGTGGTCGTCGACTCGTCGTCAACCACGCGCACGATCGCCCGCCCCCGCGTGAGGGTGGCTTCTCAGGCCCGCCCTCCGGTCCTCGCTCGGACTACCACGGCGCTGGGCCCCGCTCGGATTTCGGTGGTCCGCCGAGTCACAGCTTCGGTGGCCCTCCCTCGGGCGGCGGCGGTGGTGGTGGCCCCGGCGGCGGTGGTGGTGGTGGTGGCGGTCCCGACCGCAGACCAGCTCCCGGCCGCAAGGCCTTCGACGAAAAACGCAAGCGCAGCTTCGACGACGGCGGTGGCGTCGGCGGCGGTCGGAAGAACAAGCGCAACAACGATTGGGACACGCGCGGCGACGACGACGATTGATGGGGTAGGAGCAAGGGGGGCGTAGCAAGCGCATCAACCCCCCAAGGGTCACCCAGATTCAGTCGTCTCTAGACTCCAACCAGGTTGACTTGGTGCTGGAGTTCACTAAGGTGCGGCCCCCCTGGGGCTCGCGCTGAGCGCTTGCCCGACTCAAGGAGTTCGAGATGCGTGACGTCATCAAGCTCACTTGCGGCAACTGTGGCCGCGCGAACTACCACACGACCAAGAACAAGCGGACGATGACGGAGAAGTTCGCCATCAAGAAGTTCTGTCCGGCGTGTCGTAAGCACCACGAGCACAAAGAAGGCAAGATCTCGCGCGGCTGATCGCCTCGCTGTGTCGTGTCTCCAGCGCTGTTTTCGCAGCGCTGCTCTCGTAGGGCTCTGCCTTCGCAGGGCTCACGCCTCTCTCGAGGCGGAGCCCCAATCGGGCAAGCAGCGGCGCCAGGTTTGCCCGTCGCTCGATCCGATGGCACGATGCGCCCCTGGTCGCGGGTCGCTTGTTTTGTGAGCGACACGTACAAGCGTCGGCTGATCGACTCGCCGGAATCCCATGGTGTTCGACTGGGTGCAGGGGCTGTTCTCAAACGACCTCGCCATCGATCTCGGGACGGCGACGACGCTGATCTACGTCCGCGGCAAGGGGATCGTGTCGTGTGAGCCCTCGGTGGTCGCGGTGCAACGCGACTCGCGCGGCAACAAGCGCGTGCTCGCGGTCGGCCGCGAGGCGAAGGACATGCTCGGTCGAACGCCGCACAACATCCAAGCGGTTCGCCCACTGCGGGACGGCGTCATCGCCGACTTCGAGATCACCGAGGCGATGCTGCGCTACTTCATCGCGCGCGCGTCGAATCGGCGCACGCTGGTGAAGCCGCGCATCGTCATTTGCGTGCCCTTCGGCATCACCGAGGTCGAGAAGCGCGCGGTGAAGGAGAGCGCGGAGAGCGCCGGCGCGCGTGAGGTCTACCTCATCGAGGAGCCCATGGCCGCGGCGATCGGCGCAGGCCTGCCCATCACCGAGGCCTCGGGCAACATGGTCGTCGACATCGGGGGCGGCACCACCGAGGTCGCGGTCATCTCGCTCGCGGGCATCGTCTATTCGCAGAGCGTCCGCGTCGCGGGCGACAAGATGGACGAGGCCATCATGGGGTACATCAAGCGCAAGTACAACATGGCCATCGGCGAGCAGACCGCCGAGCGCATCAAGATCAGCATCGGTAACGCGTACCCGCTCGATCAGCCGCTCACGATGGAGGTCAAGGGCCGCGACATGGTCGCCGGCATTCCGAAGACCGTGCTCGTGAACTCGGACGAGATCCGCGAGGCTCTCGCCGAGCCCATCAACGCGATCGTCGAGGCCGTCCTCGTCGCGCTCGAGCGCACGCCTCCCGAGCTCGCGGCGGACATCGTCGACAAGGGCGTCGTCCTCACGGGCGGCGGCGCGCTGCTGAAGAACCTCGACGTGCTGCTGCGCGAGGAGACGGGCCTGCCCGTGATGGTCTGCGACGATCCGATCAGCGCGGTCGTGCTCGGTAGCGGCAAGGCCCTCGAGCACCTCGAGCTCCTGCGTGAGGTCACGCTTTCCTGAAGCGCGTTTCGCGGGCGGGAATCGAAGAGCTGCGCTGTGCGTTCTATCTCGAACGCCGGCGCGTCGACGTCGGTCGGGCGAGCGTCGGTCACGCCGGCGCGCTAGGTAAGACGCGATTTCGCCCTCGATAGGGTTGGTCTAGTACCCTGATTCGGAGCTCGCGCCGTGAACCTCAAGAAGTACCGCGACGCGATCATCGTCGTTCTCGCTCTGGCGGTGCCGTTCTGGTTCCTTCGCGCGAGCATGCGTGATCCGCGTCAAGCAACGGGCGCGGACCGCGTCGTCGTGCAGATCTCGGCGCCGATTCAGCAGGCCGCCGCGACGCTCGCACGCGGTCTCTCCGACCTCTGGGGGGACTACGTCTACCTGGTCGACGTCAAGAAAGACAACGCCTCGCTCGCTTCGCAGAACGCCCGCCTGCGCGAGCGCGTGAACGAGCTCACTCCTCTCGAGCAGGAGAATCGCAGGCTTCGGCGCTTGCTCGATCTGAAGAACAGCCTCGAGGACGAGGTCGTCACGGCGCAGGTCATCGGCAAGAACACGAACGCCTATTTCCGCGTGCTCCGGATCACGCTCGACAAGCCCGCGCGCAACATCACAGCGAACCTCCCCGTGCTCTCGCCTGACGGCGTCGTCGGGACCACGCTGAAGATCGCTGGCGACACCGTCGACGTGCGCCTCGTCGCCGACGCGGGCGCCGGCGTCGACGTGGTCGTCGCCCGCACGAACGCGCGCGGCTACGTCCGCGGCAGCGGCAACGAGCGCGAGTACACGTGCAACGTCGAGTACCTCATGCGGACCGACGAGGTCGACATCGGCGACGAGCTCGTGACCAGCGGCAAGGGCCTTCGCTTTCCGAAGGGCATCCCCGTCTGCAAGGTGACGAAGGTCACGAAGCAAGAGTTCGGGGTCTATCAGACGGTCGCGTGCACCCCCACGGTCGACTTCTCGCGGCTCGAAGAAGTGCTCGTCGTGCTCGGCTCCAACAAGCCCGAGATCCCGCCGCCGACCACCTCCGCGAAGGAGAAGTGACATGCGCAACACCGCGTTCTTGGCGCTCGGAATCGCTCTCTTGATCGTGGAGTCAGGGCTCTTCCGCATCTTGGATCGCATTCACCCGGCGATCGCAACGCCGAGCCTCTTGCTGCCGCTCATCGTCTTCATGGGCGTGCACGAGTACTCGCTCGCGCGCGGTGCCGCGCTCGCCTTCATCCTCGGCTATTTCCTCGACGTCTTCGCTGCAGCGCCGCTCGGGCTCTTCACCTTCATCAGCGTCGCGACCTTCCTCGTCGCGCGCGTCGCGGGTGTTCGGCTCGCGGCCCAGACGCTCGCGACGAAGGTCGCGCTCGCGTTCGTCTTCGCACTCTTCGAGAGCATCCTCGTCGTCGCGCTCACCGCCATCTTCGGTGGTGATCCACATCGCGCGCGCTCGCTCGCCATCTTGGTGCCCGGGCACGCGATCACGACGGCGGTCTCGGCTCCGCTCGTCTTCCGCATCGCGGAGCGGGTCCACCTCGCCACCATCGCATCTCCGGTGCCGCCCGAGGGCACCGGCCGCACGTGAGGGCCGAGAGATGAATCTGTTCGCTCAGAGGGCCGATACGACCGAGTTTCGCAAGCGATTCCGTTGGATCGCCGTCTTCATGTTCACGATGTTCCTCGGCATCGTGGGTCGCCTCTTTCAGCTCCAGATCATCGAGGGCGACGAGAACCAAGCGATCGCGATCGAGAACATCATCCACCACGTCACGCTCGCGACGACGCGCGGTCGCATCTACGACCGCAACGGCACGCTGCTCGCGGACTCGCGCCCCTCGTACAACGTGTACGTCGTGCCTGCGCGCCTCGGAAACACCGGCTGGCAGCGATTGGCCACGTACATCGGGCTGCAACAAGAAGAGCGCGTGCGGCTCGAGGACAAGCTGCAGAAGATCCGCGACAACCCCGACGACCGCCGCCGAGAACAACAGATCCTCCTCAAGGAGGACATCGGCTGGGACGCCTTCATCACGCTCAACCAAGCGCTCGGCGAGCGAAAGATGGACGGCAATCAGCCCGAGCTGGCTGGCGTCAGCGTCGTCTCGGTGTCCGTCCGCTATTACCCGCAGGGCTCCGCTGGCGCGCACGCGCTCGGCTACATGGCCGAGGTCTCCGCGGACACGCTGCCGAAGCTTCGTCCCGCCGGCTACGTCGAAGGAGACCGCATCGGCGTGAGCGGCACCGAGCGCGCGTGGGAGTCGTACCTGCGCGGGACGCGTGGCTCGGAGAAGGTCCTCGTCGACGCGCGAGGTCGTCGTCGCGAGGACACGAGCGGCATCATCCCTGCGTCGGAGCGACGGATCGATCCCATCCCGGGTCGTGACATTCGCCTGACGCTCGACGCCGAGCTCCAGGTCGCGATCGACAACGCCTTCCGCGGCGAGATCGCGGGAGCGGTCGTCGTCCTCGAGGTTCGCACCGGGCGAATCCTCGGGCTCTACTCCAAGCCGAGCTTCGACCCCGACGCGGTGTCCGGCGCCAACGGTCGCGCGGTGCTGCGCGAGGCGATGAAGAAGATGTACAGCGATCCGCTCCACCCCGCGCTCGACAAGAGCGTCAGCGGTTCGTATCCGCCGGGCTCCACCTTCAAGCCTTTCACGGCCCTCGCCGCGCTCGAGAAGGGGCTGCTCGATCCGCGGACCACGCTCTATTGCTCGGGCTACCTCATCTTCGGGCACAAGCCCTTCGGCTGCACCCACGTCCACGGGCCGACCAACCTGCACAAAGCGATCGCGCAGAGCTGCAACGTCTATTTTTGGCAGCTCGTCACGGACAACCAGGTCGGCATGGACATCATCGCCGAGATGGGACAGCGCTTCGGCTTCGGGCAAAAGACGGGGCTCGGCATCAACTCCGAGGCTTCGGGGCGCATGCCCACGCGCGCGTGGATGACCTACCGCAATCGAGGCAGGTACCTCCAAGGCTTCGCGCTCAACGCCGCGATCGGGCAGGGCGCGACCACGGTGACGGTGCTCCAGCTCGCGCTCGCGTACGCGGCGCTCGCGAACGGCGGGACGATCTACCAGCCTCAGCTCGTGCGTGCCGTCGAGACCTCGGGTGGGACGGTCGTGCAGGAGTTCTCGCCGCGCGTGCGACGACAAGTGACCCTCGATCCGGAGAACCTGAAGCTCGTGCAAAACGCGCTGGTCGCCGGCGTGAACGAGGAGGGCGGGACGGCGCGACGCGCCCGCATCGAGGGCGTCGATCTCGCCGGCAAGACCGGCACGTCGCAGGTCGGGCACAAGCTCGTCCGCGGCGCCGAAGCGATGAAGGTCGACTACTTCAACCGCGACCACTCTTGGTTCGCTGGCTACACGCCGACGAACGCTCCCGAGATCGCGATCGTCGTCCTCGTCGAGCACGGCGGCGCTGGCGGCAAACACGCGGCCCCCATCGCGTTCAAGGTGATCGAGTCCTACAACGCGATCATGGCGCGGCGCGCGGGCGAGAAGTCGCGTGAGCCGAACGCCTCGCGCGACGGGCGCCGCGATCTGCGGCGCGGAGGCCCGCCGTGATCCGGCAGAACGAGCCGCTGTCGGCTCGCTTCGATTGGCCGCTCTTCATCATCGCGGCGATGATCGCGCTGCTCGGCGTCGTGAACCTCTACAGCGCGACGAGCGTCTACTCGAACCAAGCGATCGCCGAGCGCTACGTCACGCAGCTCTACTTCTTGCTCGGCGCGGGCGTGATGGGCGGGATCGTGATCGCGTTCGACTACCGACACATCGAGCGCTACGCGTACGTGGTCTACGGGGTCGGCGTGTTCGCGCTCCTGCTCGTGCTCGTGCTCGCGCGCGACGTGCGTGGGTCGACACGATGGATCGAGTTCGGGAGCTTCCGCTTTCAACCGAGCGAGTTCACGAAGCTCTGCCTCGTCATCGCCCTCGCGAAGTACCTCCATCACGATCCGAAGAACGAGGGTAGACAGCTGAAGGAGCTCCTCTGGCCGGCGGTGCTCGCGCTCGTCCCAGCCGTGCTCATCCTCCGTCAGCCGGACCTCGGGACGGCGCTCGTGCACATCTTCATCTTCCTCACGACCGCCGCCGTGACGAAGGTTCGAGGTCGCAGCATCCTGCTCTTCGTCGGCACGTCCATCCTCGCGGCGTACATCGCGTATCACTTCATCCTGCTCGACTATCAGCGCGATCGCATCGAGGTGTTCCTCAATCCCGAGGCCGACATCCTCGGAAAGGGATGGCACGCCCACCACGCGCGCGTCGCCATCGGCAACGGCCAGCTGATGGGCGACGGCTATTTGAAGGGGATGCAGAATCAGTTTCTGTTTCTGCCCGACCAGTCCACCGACTTCCCGTTTCCCGTGTGGGCCGAGGAATGGGGTTTTGTCGGGAGCACCTTCCTCATCGCGCTCTACGCGGCGCTCTGCGTCTGGTCGATTCGCATAGCCTCCCAGGCGCGCGATCGGTTCGGCGCGGTGCTCGCGGTCGGCGTGACTTCGATGATCTTCTGGCACGCCGTCGTGAACATCTCGATGACGTGTGGTCTGCTCCCCGTCGTCGGCGTGACGCTGCCGCTCTTTTCCTACGGGGGCAGCAGCGTGACGAACAACATGATGGGCGTCGCGCTCCTCATGAGCGTCTCGATGCGGCGTAACCTCGTCCGACCGGAGCGCTTCTAGCGGGTCTGACTCAGTGCAGGACCCGAGGTAGATCGCTGGTCCACGAGAGCGCGAGTGAGACGCCTGCGACGCCGAGGAGGCTGAACGCGACGAGCCGATCGACGCGCGACTCGACGCGACCGGCGCGGCCCCAGAGGAGGCCGAGCAAGAGACCCACGACGAGCCCGCCCACGTGTGCAGCGTTGTTCACGACGATCGGTCCGCCGGACGCGTTCATGACGAACCCGATCGCGACCGCGAACACCAACGTCTCGACGAGGTAGCGCACCCACAGTGGATTGCGTCGCCTGAGCAGGACGCCGAGCAAGAGACCCATCACGCCGAGGATGCCGCCGCTCGCACCCGCGGTGAGCACCGGACGACCCGACACGGCTGCCTGAACCGCCAGCGTGACGAGGTTGCCCGCGAGCCCGGTGACGAGAAAGGTCGTGACGGTCCTCGCGGGACCGACCGCGGTCTCAGCGGCGCGCGCGAGCTGCACGAACCCGTACATGTTGACGGCGAAATGCACGAGCCCGAAGTGCACGAACACCGCCGACACCAAGCGCCACGGTTCGGAGACCACGATCTCGCGAGCGGTGAACAAGGCCCCGACGCGCAGGAGGTCGCCCGCGTGTCCGCCCGACAGCACGTTGATGTTGCCGGAGCGCTTCAGCGACAAGAGCAGCTCGAGCGCGAAGACGAACGCCGCGATCCCGGCGAGGAGCATGCCTGCCCGGGCTGGGGGCGGGGCGCGATCCGGTGCCGCTTGCTTCGTCGGGCGGCCTCGCCATTGTGCTCGCTCGGGCTCCGTCGTCGCCGGTGCGCTCGCCTCGACGTGTGCCGCCTCGTCAGGACCGCTGACGCTGGTTTCCGCGGTGAGCGGACGATTGCATCGAATGCACGTGGGGAAGTCGACGTCATTCAACGCACCACAGGTGCAGCGCAGCTCTCGGGTCTCCTGGGCGCCTGCCATGTGAGCTCTTCGTACGTCGGCCGGTCGCGGGCCGTAAGGTCGAACGAGCCGTCCACGTTTCGATGGTGTGACGACGATCGCTGCCAACCCGAGCCTGGCCTTTTTCGGACGGCCAGCGCTCCCCGTGCTCGACGGTGCGGTTTCTCCCGCGTCGTTCGTGCCGAGCTGGGTTTACGTGCAACGAATCCTACGCGCCGCTATCGTCGCGCGTGTGGCGGTGACGAGGATCGATCCGGAGATCGAGCGCCAGCTGTGCGATCGCGCGAAGGCCGGCGACCGCGCAGCCCTCGGGAAGATCCTGCGGACGTACGGCCCGGTTCTCTATCGGTCGGTGCTGCTCCCGCGCCTCGGCAGCGAGGCCGCCGCGCAGGACGCGCTCGGTGAGACGTACGCCCGAGTCGTCGAGCGATTCCACCAATACGAGTGGCAGGAGTGCGGGGTCTACCCGTGGCTCCGCGTGGTCGCGATGCGCATCGCCCTCGACATTCTCCGCTCGAAGAAGCGTGAGAGCCTCTTCGATCCCGAGGACATCGCGCGCGAGATCGAGCGCTCGGACCGGACGCCCGTGGCAGCGCTCGACGTCGAGCTCTTGGAGGCCCGAGATCGCGAGGCCGCGCGCGCCAAGGTCGACGCCGCGCTGAAGACCCTGAACCCGCGGTACGAGCGCGCGGTTCGCCTGCGCGTCCTCGAGGAGCGACCTCGAGAGGAGGTCGCGAAGGAGCTCGGCGTGAGCGTCGCGACCTTCGATGTGGTCTTGCACCGCGCGTTGACGGCGCTCAAGAAAGCGATCGGCAAGGGCGCGACCGAAGAAGAACTGGCGAAGGAGGCAGCATCATGAGCGCCGGCGATCGAGACGACGACCCGCGCCCCGAAGCGGACGACGAGCCGATCTCGCCCGAGGAGCTGGAGGACGGCGCCCTCGAGGGCACCGTCGATCCGATGGTCGCGATGCTGCTCGCGGCGACGGCACCGTCCGAGCTCGACGACGACGTCCACGAGCGCATCCTCGCGAGGGCGCTCGGTGCGACGCTCGATGAGGCCGCGGAACCTCCGGCATCCCCGGCCGAGGAGCGCGCGGCTGCGTCGCTGCGCGACGCCTTCACGCTCGTCGCCGAGCGCCGCGTCGTCGAGCACGCGCTGGCGCGCCTCGCGGTCGCGTTGCAAAACGCCTACGCGCCACGCGCGCTGCCCGAGCTTCGCAACGAGGCGCTCGTCAAATCTGCGCTCTCGAGCGGCGTGGCGAACCGCCGCGCCGTCTTCGGCACGGTGGTCGGCGTGCTGGCGCTCGCAGCGGCCTTCGCGGCGTTCTGGCTCCGCAGCCCGAAGACTGCCCCGGTCCAGCACGATCCGCGTCCGCAAGCCCAGCTCGAGAGCCCGCCTGCGTTGCGCGAGGCCCCTGCTTACGTGCCGGGGATGGTCGAGCGCAGGTCGACGGCGAGCATGTTCCAGAAAGAGGATTTTCCTCGCTCGGGCGGCACGACCCAGCGGATCGATCGCATCAACGAAGCGCGTCAGGCCGACCTCCGGAAAAACCAGTTCCTTTCGTGGGGGATTGGCGAGCCGTGAAGACCACCCTGCTTCGCATCGCGGCTGTCGTCGGCCTCGCGCTCGCTTGCGGTTCCGCGGCGTGTTCGGGCAACGACGCCACGACCGGCCAGCCGAACGCGAGCGCCTCCATCAGCGCGGCCCGCCCTGGCGCTGCTCAGCGCGACGCGACGCCCTGGCCCTCGGGCGTCCCACGCGTCGTCGACGCGCCGCTGGTCGCATTCCTCTCGAAGGCTCGCGCTGTCCACCACAACGCGGATCTCGCCGAGTCGAAGGACGACCTCGCCCAAGCGATCGCGTACCTCGAGCTCTTGACGGACGGGCCTCGCCCCGAACGCAGTCCCGAGTCGAACGAGGTCCTGGCTGACGCCCACGCGCGCCTCGCTGATCTGCGAAGCCGCAACGGCGACTACGAGGGCGCGAAGCGCGAGATCGAGCGCGGTCTCGACCTCGCCCGCGAGGTCACACACTACCGCGGCCACCTCTACGAGATCCTCGGCGTCATCGAGGAGCGCCAAATGGAGGAGCTCAAGAAGAAGGGCGACACGCACGGCGCCGAGGCTGCGAAGGAGCGAGCGATCCAAGCCTTCGAGAAGGCCATCGAGATCCAAGACGAAGTCATCAACCAGGCACTCGAGAACCTGCCTCCCGATTCGATGCCGACCACGAGCGCGCTCCCTCGACCGTCCTCGGCAGCGAGTGCCCAGCCGTCCTCGTTGCCTTGAGCTGATAGTGAAGTCCCGTTAGACTGACATCGCTCGGCGCGAGTCTCTCGACTTGAGTGTCCGCGCGGGAGATCGATGGCCAGGCTCTTTCGTCTCGTTCCGAACGTCGACTTCAAGAAGCTACCCCTCACACCCGTGGAGGGGTCGGTGTTCCTCAAAGTCGACGGCAAGCTCGCCGAACCGGACATCGTCAAGGCCACCGGGTTTCACGCGGACACCGTCAAGACCGCGCTCGATCGCTTGGTCGAGTTGGGCGCGATCGAGCTCGTCGACAAGGCGAAGCTCGAGAAGGACCAGCAGGAGCGAACGGTCAAGGCCGCGACCGGCTTGGCGTTCGGTGGCAACCTCGGCAAGGGTCTGCAGGGGCGCGGCCTCGAGGGCGTCGACAAGCGCTTGCTCGACGAGAGCGTCGACCTCGATCTCGACAAGAAGCTCGTCATCCTCGACGCCTTCGGGCGGCTCGAGACCCTGAATTTCTACGAGCTCCTCGGGCTGCACGCGCTCGTCGACAAGAAAGAAGTCAAGGCTGCGTACTATGCGATCGCGCCCGACTTCCACCCCGACAAGTTCTTCAAGCGCAACCTCGGCAGCTACAAATCCAAGATCGAAGCGATCTTCGCGCGCCTCACGCTCGCGCACGACACGCTGTCGAACAAGCAGAAGCGCGCCGATTACGACGAGTACCTGCACACCATCGAGGCCAACCGCCGCGCGCAGGATCTCGCGACGCAAGCCCAGCAGGAGCTCGCCGAGGCCCAGGCCGCGATCGAAGCCCAGGCCCGCGCTGCAGCCGACGCGGCGGCCGAGCAACGCAAGCAAACCGATCTCCAAGATCGTCGTCGGGCGCTCGCCGCGAAGCTTGGCGCGGGTCGAAACTCGAAGGCTCCAGCTCCGGCTGCGCCACCTCCGCCGACACCCGGCGGGCCCCCGCCCGGTGTCGCTCCGATGGACGCCAAGGCAGCCGCCGAGGCTCTCCGCGCTCGCTACGAGCAGGCCCGCTCCCAGGCGACCCGCGCGCAGGTCGACAACTACATCCGCACCGCGCGCAACTTGGTCGCGCAGGGTGACTTCGTTTCGGGGGCAAACTTCTTTCGGATCGCCACGAGCCTCGCGCCGAACGACGTCGCCCTCCAAGCCGAGATGGAGGCAGCCAACACGCAGGCCAGCGTGGCGCTCGCCGACAACTACTCTCGTATTGGGGAGTTCGAGCTTCAGCAGGAGCGCTGGGCCGAGGCTGCAGCGAGCTTTGCGAAGGCCGTCATGGGCAAGCCCGACGACGCGAAGCTCTGCGAGCGCGCAGCGTTCGCGATGCACAAGAGCAACACGAACCTGAAACGCGCCGTCGAGCTCGCGAAGCACGCCGTCGAGCTCGCCCCGAAGGTCGCGCAGTACCGCGTGACGCTCGCGTTCTGCTACGCCACAGCCGGACTCGAGAGCAGCGCGAACGCCGAGCTCGATCGCCTGCTCGAGCTCACGCAGAAGGACGAGAAGCACGCCCAGCTCGTGAGCGGCTCGCGTGAGACCGTGAAGCAGCTCGTCAAAGACGCGAAGAAGCAGGCCTCGGGCGAGGTCTCTCCGACGTCGGCCCGCGGGGGTCTGCTCGGCGCTCTCCTCGGCGGAAACAAGAGCGGCCCGCAGAGCACCCGGCCCTCTTCGCCCACCGTTCCAGTCGTCACACCCAAGGCCGCCGACTCCTCACCAGGTACAGCGTCCTCGAGTTCAGCGTCGTCGGGTGCAGTGCCGCGCACGAGCTCTTCACCTGCGATTCCAGCCCAGCCCGCCTCCGACCCTGGTGCGGCCAAGCTGCCAGCCTTCCTCCCCCCGGCAAACCTGGGTAGCGTGCCGCCTGCAGCTGGGTCAGCGCCGAAGTTTGGTGCCCCACCCCCACAGGCCAGTCCGGCGCCGGTCGCCGCTCAGAGCTACGCGGCGCAACCCAATTACCCGCAGGCTCAGCAGTCTCAGCAGGGATTCTCGCAGCAGGCGAGCTACGCCCAGCAGGGCTATCCGCAGCAAGCCGGTTATGGGCAGCAAGCGGCAGCCACTCCCCCACAAGCTGCCTATCCGCAGGCAGCAGCGCAGGCTGCGCATCCGCAGGCTCAGGTGCAGCAGCAACAGGGCTATCCGCAGCAGGGTTATCCGCAGCAGCAGGGCTACCCCCAGCAGCAGGCTTATCCGCAGCAGCAGGGTTATGCGCAGCAGGGCTATCCCCAGCAGCAGGGTTATGCGCAGCAGGGTTATCCCCAGCAAGGCTATCCGCAGCAGCAACAGGGCTATCCGCAGCAGCAGGGCTATCCGCAGCAGGGCTATTCGCAGCAGGGCCATTCGCAGCAGGGCTACCCGCAACAGCAGGGATATCCGCAGCAGCAACAACAGGCCCCCACACAGCAGCACTATCCGCAGCAGGGCTACGCGCAGCAGGGCTACCAGCAGGGCTCGGCTCACAATCCGTCGAGCCCGCCGCCTGCGCATCCAAGCTTCGGTCCGCCGCCTCAGCCACAACCGGACGCCCCACAGTCACAGCGCGGTCAGCCGAGCGCGCCGCCGCCTGCCAACCCACTTCGACCAGCCGGCGCTCCCGGCGTGCGAGTCTCGGGTTCGTACAGCGTTGTCAATCCCGATGCGGGTGACCGCAAGAAGCGCTGAGAGCGAGCTCTCGACCAAAGATGCGCGAGAAGGCTGAGAACGCAGAGTTTGCCAAAACTCTCGCGTTGTTCTGACAAAGCATGGGATGCTTCCGAAACCGGCGGCATCTGTAGATCACGTCACCGGGCCCCTGTGGGGGTGCGTGGAAGGAAATCTTCGAGGAGCCGATGGAGCGCGTACTCGGTATCGATCTGGGGACCACCAACACCTGTGTAGCCATCGTCGAAGACGGAGTGCCCACAGTCATCCCCAACCGGGGTGGCTACAAAACGACGCCGTCCATGGTCGCCGTGACCGAGGCGGGCAAGCGGCTGGTCGGACACATCGCGAAGCGCCAGGCGATCACCAACGCTGAGAACACGGTCTACGCAGCGAAGCGGCTCATCGGTCGCAAATGGACCAGCCCGCAGGTCAAGAACGCGGTCTCCACCGCCTCGTTCAAGATCGTCGAAGGCCCCCACGGCGACGTGCGCATCGTGCTTCGGGACAAGACGTACAGCGTCCCGGAGATCAGCGCGATGATCCTCCAAGAAGTGAAGATGTTCGCTGAGGATTACCTCAACGAACCCGTCAGCAAGGCCGTCGTCACGGTCCCCGCGTACTTCAACGACAACCAGCGCCAGGCCACCAAAGACGCCGGCACGATCGCTGGGCTCGACGTCATCCGCATCATCAACGAGCCCACGGCAGCAGCGCTCGCGTACGGCTTCGGCAAGAACGTCGACAAGGTCATCGCCGTGTTCGACCTCGGTGGAGGCACGTTCGACATCTCGATCCTCGAGATCAGCGCGGGCGGCGTCTTCAAGGTCATCGCGACGGCCGGCGACACGTTCCTCGGCGGCGAGGATTTCGACGGGCGCATCATCGACTGGCTGGTCGAGGGCTTCCGCGAACAGTATTCGGTCGATCTTCGGCAAGATCGCATGGCCCTGCAGCGGCTCAAGGACGCCGCGGAGAAGGCGAAATGCGAGCTCTCCGGCGTGACGGAGACCGAGATCAACCTGCCGTTCATCATCTCGGGCGGCAAGAACGACGCGCTTCATCTGCAGCGCACGCTGACCCGCGCGACGCTGAATCAGCTCTGTGAGGACCTCATCGAGCGCTGCGTGGAGATCTGCCGGCAGACGCTCGAGGACGCGCGCCTCGACAAGGACGAGATCGAAGAGGTGATTCTCGTCGGGGGCATGACGCGCATGCCCGCCGTGCAGGAATCCGTCAGCAAGTTCTTTGGACGGGATCCTTGCAAGGGCGTGCACCCCGACGAGGTCGTCGGCTTGGGCGCTGCGGTTCAAGGTGCGGCCCTCGTCGACGAGAGCCGCGAGATGATCCTCCTCGACGTCACGCCGCACGCCCTCGGCATCATGACGTTCGGCTCCAAGTTCGAGGAGCTGATCCCGAAGAACACGACGGTCCCGACCAGCCGGTCGAAGATCTTCACGACCAGCCGCGACAACCAGACGGCGGTGAAGATCCTCGTCATGCAGGGCGACAGCGAGAAGGCGACCGAGAACGAGCTGCTCGGCGAGTTCATCCTCACCGGTCTGCGACGCGCGCCGAAGGGCCAGGTCGAGATCGAGGTGAACTTCGAGATCAACAGCGACGGTATCGTGAGCGTCAGCGCCAAGGACCTGGAGACGGGTCAAGCGCAGAGCATCCAGGTCACTGCTTCGTCCGGCCTGACCAAGGACGAAGTGAAGCAGATGATGGACAACGCCAAGGACTACCTGGTCGAGAGCCGCACGAACGACGAGTTCGAGGGCGCGAAGCAGGAGGCGGAGAAGTTCATCACCGAGATCGAGAAGATGTTCCCGCAGGTCGAGGCAGTCGTCGCATCCAGCGATTTCGGCCGCGAAGCGATCAGCAAAGCGCGGAGCATCCTCGCGAAGACACGCGAGGCGATCGACAAGAAGGACCCGGCCGCGGTCAAAGAGCAGATGGAGGCTCTCCAGCGCACACACCGCATGTTCAAGGGTGTTGTCTCGCGGCCCCACTGAGCCCGAGCACGTTGGCAACCGCGGGAAGCTGAAGGACGCTAGGTACGGTGGTCGGGCGCGATCAAGACGACTCGGTCGACTCGGGGTGGGACGACGAGCCCGCTCCCTCGACACGCGCCGTCAACTCGGTGCAGCTCCTGGCTCAGGCGAAGGACTCCCTCGCAGCTACGTCCGAGGTCGAGCCTTTCCTCGGTGACCTCGACGGCCTCACGCTCGAGGGTGAGCAACCTCCGACGACCCGGCGCGCGACAGACAACGAGCTCCGCTCCATGACCGAGCGAGCCCACCGTCGCGAGCCTCAACAAGGGGCGATACGCCTCGCCGGTCGGCGCATCGAGACGCCGGTGCAGACTCCCTCCGACGAGCTCCGTAAAAGCAGCGGGAGTCCCAAGCCATTCGAGCCTCCCGTCGAAACCAAGGGCGAGCAGAAAGCCGCCGGCTTGCGATTCTCCGGGGCAGCGCTCCGCGAACAACGCCAGCGGCGGAACAACACGACCAAGGTCAATTTCGCCGCGGTCAACCCCGACGCTCTGCCGAAGGGGGAAGGCGCGGACGATCCGCTCGCTGATCTGCGGCTGGATGACGACCCTCGTGGTGTGCCCTCGACGGCGCGCACAACCACCGTGAGCTCCGGACCCGCGGTGCCCGTACGGGCTCAGGCCCCAGCCTCAGCGAAAGGCCTCCTTCCAGGTCTGCGCCCCACGCTTCCGGCGGCGGTGAAGGCCGTGAGTGCGCCTTCAGCGTCGCCGCTCCTCACGCCCGCGAAGGAGGCAGCGGTCCCGCGGCCTCCGCGAGCGGGTTTGCAGCCCTTCGGGGAGAAGGCCTCGACGCTGCGCGCCGCGGGCACTCCCGTCTCTCCGCTCGCTACCCCCGCAAAGCCGAGCTCTTCGCCCGCCACGAACCGGTCCGCCGTTGCGGCGTCTGCGCCAGCCGCTACACGCGCGGCTGACCCGGTTGCTCCGAAGAAAATCAGCTCGCTCAGCGATCCCGAGCTCAAGCTCGACATCGACGACGGCCTCGACGCGGAGCTCGGAACGGGGAGCAAAGACGCTGAGCTCGAAGCTGATCTCGAGTTCGGTGATGACGCCCCGCTCAGCGCCGACGAGGTCGAAGCTCTCAGCCGCGAGGGCGTCGTGTTGGAGCTCGATCCGCCGAGCATCAGCGAGTTCAGCGGGCTCGATTCGTCGCCCGCGCGCTCGGCCCCGGTCGCGCCTCCAGCCGCCGAGGACCCGAAGATCGCAGCGCTCCGCATCCGCTTCGAGAAGGGCGACTACGCCGGCGTGTTGATGCGCGCGGAGGCTCTGCTCGACGAGCGACCGGACGACACCACCGTTCGCGAGTACATCCACGAAGCTCAGATCCAGCTGAAGCAGATGTACCTCGAGAAGCTGGGCAACGCGGACATCGTGTTGCGTGTCGCCATGCAGCTGAACGAGATCCAGGGGCTGTCGATCGACAACCGCGCCGGCTTCGTGATCTCGCTCATCGACGGAGTGGCGACGATCGGGGACGTCATCGACATGTCGGGGATGCCGGAGCTCGACGTGCTGCGAATGCTCTACGAGCTGCGCGAGCACGGGGTCGTCGTCGTCGACTCCATGGCCAAGCTCTGAGGCCGTAGAGCCGTGGCGCCCGGACCTCGGAGACGGGCGCCACCACTACGACACGCGCTGCGTGAAGCCGCGCTCTCGCTGCTCGCGCTGACCATCCTGATCGCGAGCGCGCGAATTGGGTCGGGGACCTTCGGGCGGGTGCCGACGCCCACGCTCGCAGTCGCGCCGGCCCACGCGGCAGCGCCGACGACGCCGAGTGTGGAGGGCCTGGGCGTCGAGTCGTTCGATGACGTGCAGCGTGTCGCCAACTACGAGCTCACCGCGCGGCTGGATGTGGACCGCCACGTCGTCGACGGCACGGGCGTCATTCGACTTCGCAACACCTCGCTGCGACCGCTCACCGCCGTCTTCATCCACCTCTACCTCAACGCCTTCGAGGACGCGGGTACCGTGTTTCGCAGGAAATCCGGCGCAGGGTTTCGAGGGAACGCGACGGTCTCCGAGCCCGGCAACATCGAGGTCACCCGCATGATTCAGCGCGGGACTGGTCGCGACATCTGGCCGCGCGGGGCGCACACGCCGGGCGACGCGCGCGATCGAACCGACATCGAGGTCCCGCTGGCGGCGTCGGTCGCTCCCGGTGACGAGCTGGTCCTCGAGGTCGCGTTCGAGTCGAAGCTGCCGACAGTGCTCCTTCGAACGGGCTATCTCGGGTCGTTTCACATGGTCGCGCAGTGGTTTCCGAAGCTCGCGAAGCTGCAGCGCGACGGCTCGTTCGCACACTTTCCGTTCGAGAGGTTCAGCGAGTTCTACGCCGACTTCGGCGACTACGACGTGACGGTGGACGCGCCCTCGACGTTCACGATCGCGGCGAGCGGGGAGCTCGTTTCGAGCGAGGACGGCGAGCCGGGGCGGCGCGTGTCGCGCTTCAAGCGAGCTGCTGTCCACGACTTCGCGTTCGCCGCGTGGGACGGCTTCGACGTCCGAACTCGCGAGCTCGGTGGCGTCACCCTCCGCTGCTTTTACCCGAAGGAGCAGGAGCGAACGGCAGCGATCGAGCTCGACGCTGCGGCGCGCGGGCTCGCCTTCTTGAGCGAGCGCTTCGGGCCTTACCCCTATCGAGAGCTCAACATCGTCCATCCGCCCGAGGGCGCGGAGGAAGCCGGCGGCATGGAATATCCCACGCTGATCACCACAGGTGGGCCCTTCTGGCACGCGTGGCTCCCCGGGCGCGCCCTCGAGCAGCTCACGCTCCACGAGCTCGCGCACCAGTGGTTCTACGGGATGATCGCGACGAACGAGAACGCGTTCCCGTTCCTCGACGAGGGCCTCACGTCGTACGCCGGCGCCGAGGCAGCGCGCGCTCTCTTTGGTCCAGCCGAGGTCAGCGATCTCGGCGAGGTGCACGTCGCCGCGATCGAGCGCAGTTGGCAGCTCGGGGCGTGGGCGCGTGGGCCGGTCGCGTCCCCGGCCGGCGCGTTTCAGACGGGCTACGACTACGGCGCGCTCGTCTACGGGCGCACGGCGACGCTGCTGCGCACGCTCGACGCGGTCTTCGACGGAGCGGCGATGCGCGCTCTCGGAGCCTACGCGCGCGCGCACAGGTTCGAACATCCGTCGCCCGAAGACCTGATCGATGCCGTGCGCGACGAAGCGGGGCCGCGGGCGAGCGCGGCGCTCCGCAGCGTCCTCTTCGATCGCGGATGGGTCGACTACGAGCCGACGAGCCTCTCGACCTGGCAAACCGACGACGGCTGGAGCGGCGAGGTGATCGTCGAGCGTCGCGGTGACGTGTCGCTCCCCGTCGACGTCGAGCTCGTCGATGACGCGGGAGCGCGCGTTCGACTGGTTTGGGACGGCCTCGCCGAGCACGGCGTCGTCCGCTATCGCGGCGAGCGACCCCTGATGTCGGTGGTGCTCGACCCGGACTCGAAGATCCTGCTCGACGAGGACAAGCTGAACGATGCGCGGAGCCTCGCGCCCTCGTCGGTCGCGCCGCGCACACTGCTCGTCGCGACGCTGCTCACAGCGCTGTCGTTCGGTTGGGTGGCGCCGTGAACCTCGCTCGCTTCCGAGCCGGCGCCACGCGCACGCGCGGAGCACTGCGGATTCTCGGGGTCGCGGCGCTCGTTCGCGCGGGGCTCGCGCTCGTCACCGCGGCGAGCCCTGCCGCGTGGGTCGGTCGCGCGACGCAGCACTTCCCACGCGGTGAGCTCGCGCTGCTCGACGCGGGGGGCGTGCTCGGCTTCGAGTTCGCGCGCGGGTCTGCACCGCCACCCGCGTTGCCTGCTGTTTTCCTCGCGCTCGGTCTCTTGGCTGTCGTCGCGAGCGCGGTGCTCCACGCCGTCGCCGTCGCGAGGCTCGCGCAGCCCGACGAGCCCTTCGCGGCCGTGCTGCGCGCCGCGACGCGACGGCTAGGCACGACGCTGCTCTTCACGGCGCTCGGCGACGCGCTGCTCGCGGCGACGCTGTTCGCGAGCGCGACCCTCGGCGAGCTCCTCTACGGCGTGCTCGGTCCATCGATCGTGCGCTGGGTGCTGTTCGCGATTGGCGCGTCGCTCCCGCTGCTCCTCCTCGCGATCGTGCTCGACAGCGCTCGCGTCGCGGCGACGTGTGAGGACGTCGGGTTCTTCGATGCCCTGATGTCAGCCACGCGCTCGCTGCGTCGTCATCTACCGACGCTGCTCGCGTCCTACGTGCTCACGAGCCTCGTGAGCGTGGTCACGACGTTGGCCGGGGCGGCTCTCACGCTGCGGCTCGCGCTCGGGAGCACGCCGCTCTCGGTCGCAGGCGCCGTGATTTGCAGCCTCGCGCTGCTCGCATGGGTCCCCGTCTTGCGCGGATTCTGGCTCGCGATGCTCGTCGAGTGCGGGCACAGCTTGCGCGAGGGACAGGAAATCGGTTAGAAGGTTCGCGCGTCGCCCAGGTAGCTCAGTTGGTAGAGCAGAGGATTGAAAATCCTCGTGTCGATGGTTCGATTCCGTCCCTGGGCACTACGAAGGACGGGTGGGTTGGGGACCCCGATGCTTCGGTTTTTTGCACTGGCCACGCAACTCGCGCTCTTGTCGAGCGTCGTCGGTTGCGGGCGGAGTCGCGACACCTCGTCGTCAGCCATGGCCTCGGGGTCGTCGGCGTCGAGCGCGTCTGCGTCGGGGTCCGCTTCGCCAGCACCCTCCGCGTCGAAGCCTGACCCGCTCGCGGGGATGGTGCGCATCCCGCAAACGACGTTCTTCATGGGTCGCGACGGTGATCGCGAGACCGAGGGGCCGCGTCACTCCGTGTCGGTCGGAGCCTTTTACATCGATAAACTCGAGACGACCGTCGCCGCCTACGAAGAGTGCGTGAACGCGGGCGCGTGCAAGCTCGTACCACCCGCACCCGAGGACGCGGCCTTCTGCAACTACGGCAAGGCCGATCGGCGCGACCACCCGATGAACTGCGTCGGCTGGGACGAGGCCAAGCTCTACTGCGAATACCGCGGCAAGCGCCTGCCTCACGAGAGCGAGTGGGAGCTCGCCGCGCGAGGCACCGACGAGCGCGCCTACCCGTGGGGCAACGAACCGATCGACGACACGCGCGCGTGTTGGAATCGGCTCGACAAGAAGCTCGGCACCTGCGCGGTCGGCAGCTTTCCGAAGGGGGCTTCGCCCTACGGTGTGCTCGACATGTCCGGCAACGTCTCGGAGTGGACGAGCGACATGTTCTGTCGCTACGACGACGTGCCCTGCCGCGCGCTCGAGCGCGCCGGTCGTGGAGGGAGCTGGGACTACGCGAACCCGGCGAACCTGACGACGACGTTCCGCGCTCCGGCCCGCCGCGATCATCGCAAGGACTTGGTCGGTGTTCGGTGCGCGCGCGACGAATGACTTAATCAGCGATAAAGAAACCCGGGGTGCTCTACGGGTATCGATCCCGCCTGGAGACTCGGTCACAGCGAGCCGGGTTCACCTGCTCCCTCAGAGCACCGCCGAGAAAGGACGCGGCTCCGCGACCAAGCTGACGTCCTCGATCAGCCGGCGCACGTGTGGCTCTTGCACTTCGGCTTGTCGGCGGGGCAGTCGAGATCCTCTTGGCACTCGACGCAGTGGTCGCCGTCCAAACAGAACGGGGCCGCCGCCCCGCAGTCGAAGTCCTCGAGGCACTCGACGCAGCGGTTCGTCGTGTCGTTGCAGAAGGGCACGGACGTCGCGCAGTCCTCCGCGCCCAGGCACTCGACGCAGCTGCCCGTCGACAGATCACACACTGGGCGATCGGCGTTCTGGCAGTCGCCGTCCGACTGACACTCCGAGTGACACTCGAGGTCCGAACAAGTCCCCGTGTCGCAGTCGTCGTCGATGATGCAGTCGACGCAGCGGCCCTGGGGCGCGTAGCAGTGGGGCTTCGACGAGCCGCAATCGCTGTCCGCCAAGCACTCGCCGCATCGGCCGGTGACGTCGCTGCAGAGCGGGGTCTCGGGCCCGCAGTCCGAGTCCGAGATGCAGGCGACGCACGCCCCCGTCACCGTGTCGCAGAGCGGGGCCTCGCCGTTCGTGCACGAGGACGCGTCCGTGCATGCGGGGTTGCACGTGTGTGAATCCGGGAAGCACGCCTGCTGCGCCGAGCAGTCGCTCTCGATGCCGCACTCCGAGCAGTGCCCGAGGACGCAGAACGGCGTGCCCTCGGTGCAGTCGGAGTCGAAGCGGCACTCGACACAGCCGAGGTCGGGATCACAGAGACCGTCGCACTCCGCTCCGTTCTGCGTGCACGGCGTCGGCGAATGTCCACCCGTGCCGCCGGACCCATCATCCGAACACGCCGACGCCAAGAGGAGCGCCGTGCCGAAGAGCGTCGCAGTACCGAGGATGAACCGAGCGCCGATCATCCACCCAGCCTAGCGAATCGCAGGCCAGGTCGTCATCGGCGCGCAGGTTTTCTTCGTGTGTCCGGCCCGATCAGGGGACGGTGAGGGTCAGGATCTGCGTCGTCTCGAACGTGAGGCCTGCGTTCGAGCCAGCCCCGTTCTCGTCGTCGCAATACGTCCAGGTCTGGCCGCCGTCCTTCGAGAAGCGGTAGCCGTAGCCGTACGAGCCCGACGCCGGCGCCGTGAAGGATGCTTGGTATTCGTCGTTGTTACCGGACTGCGTGTTGTACGTCGCCGTCACCCAGCTCCAACCGAGCTGCCACTCGGGGTTCGCCGTCCGCGGTCCGTAGCCGAGCTGCACCTGGAAGGCGCCGGAGTCGCCATTGGCCTCGGTGACACCAGGCTCGTAGACCTGGCCGAAGACCGTCGGCGCCGACATGCCCGACGCGACGTTCAGCGAGAGTGGGAACTGCGTGTTGCAGAACGCCGTCTCGCCTGCGACCGAGGTCTCGTTCCTCGAGGTGCCGGCGCACACGATGATCGTGGTGTCGTTGCGGGGGTTCACGGTCCCGACGCTCATGTCGAGCGCGTTCGAGTTCGTGTCGTGGCAGGCGCTCACGAGGCGCGTCGCGCTGGTCGTGTTGCTGAGCACCGGCGTCGCTGCGGACTCGAAGCAGTTCGCGCTACCGAAGCCCACGAAGTCGACGACGTTCGTGCTCGGGCACGCGCCGGAGAGCGCCGTCGTCGAGCTCACGAGCGCGACCTTGCCGTTCGTGCCCGACATCGCGATCGCGCCCGTTGCATTCGGCGTGGGGAGCGTGCCGGAGGGCGTGCCGCCCGCCGCTTCTTGAACGAGGTAGAACGCGCCCGGTTGGATGGTGCCGGTGAGGTTCGTGACCGTCCACGTCGTGCCCGCGGAGCTCGCGTACTGCACGCTCCAGCCAGCGAGGTTGACGGGGGCCGAGCCGCGATTGTGGAGCTCGATGAAGTCGTTCGTGTAGGGCGCGCCGGCGTTGCCCCCGCCGCCGAAGACCTGGCTGATGACGACCGAGGTCGCAGCGTCCGTCCGGGTCGTGAAGCCCGAGGTCTGCGTGAAGGGCGTGACGGGCGAGCCGAGCGCGTCGAGCGCTGCGTTCGTCACGCGAACCTTGAAGGTGCTGCCGAACGCGAGGCCCGGCTGCGGTGTGAGCGTCGCGATCGTGTTGGCCGCGTTCATCGAAGGCAGCGCTGTCGCGAACGGGATGCAGGTCGTGAAGTCGTCGGAGGAGACCTGGATCGCACCGGAGCACGCGCCCGAGTCGAGCGAGGTCTTGAGGGCGAGCGAGCTCGCCGTGACCTGACCGCCGAAGGTCACGACGATCTGTTGGTTGACGACGGCGACGCCCGTAGCGGCGTCCGTGGGCGTGATGTTGGTCACCTGCACCGCGCCGCAGGTCGTCGCGCATTGAGCCGACAAGCAGTCCGAAGCGACGTTGCAGGTCTTGCCGAAGCCGCACGGACCGCAGGTCGAGCCGCCGCAATCGGTGTCCGTCTCGGTGCCGTTCTTCGTGTTGTCGCTGCACGTCGCCATCTGGCAGACGTTGCCGGTGCAGACGCCGCTCGCGCAGTCCGGGCCGACCAAACACTGCACGCAGTTGCCTGCGCCGTCGCACTTGGTGCCGCCGTTGTCGTTGCAGGTGAAGCCGGCCGCTTGCGGTGGATGCGACGGCGCGCCCGCGACGCAGAGGTCTTGCGTGCAGTCGATCGTGTCGTCAGGCAGGTCGCTGTTGTTCGCCTGCGTCGTGGTGCCGCCGAACCCGTCGCAGACGTTGTCCGTGCAGTTCCCCGAGGTTTGTGTCGACGTCAGCGTTCCGAGCCCGTCGAAGGTGAAGCCGCACGTGCCGCTGCCGCAGTGAGGGGTCTGACAGTCCGTGTCGGGGCCGGGGCATTGATTGTCGAGGATGCAGCCGACGCACGAACCCGAGCCGTCGCACTGGGTGCCGCCGTTTTGATTGCACGTCGTCCCAGGGCTCGAGGAGGGGTTCGACGCGACGCCGTTGGTGCAGAGGTTGTCGGTGCACTGGTTCGCGTCGACCGGGACGTCAGCGTTGTCGACGGCGTTGAGCGGGTTGCCTGCGCCATCGCACTGCTGCTCGTGGCAATCGCCCGGCGTCTGCGTCCCCACGGGGATGCCCGTGCCGACGTTGTTCGAGCCGCACGAGTGGTTCGTGCAGTTGAAGGTCTTGCAGTTGGTGTCGGTCCCGCACTGCGGCGCCGAGTTGCACTGCACGCAGGTGGTGCCGCCGTCGCAGAACGAGCCGCCGCCCTGCGTGCACGCTGTGTTGATGCCCTTCGACGGGTGCGAAGGCACGCCGCTCGTGCAGATGTCGTTCGTGCACTCGAACGCGTCGGTCGGCAGATCGAGGTCGTCGTCGATGGAGACGATCGCCCCCATCCCGTTGCAGACGTTCTCCTGGCAATCGCCCGTGGTCTGGCCGGCGACGGGCGTGTTGATGGGTTGGTAGTCGAAGCCGCACTGCGAGTTGTTGCAGGTCTTCGTCTGGCACTCGTTGTTCGTGCCTGGGCATTGCGTTGGCAGCGTGCAGCCGGAGCAGTGCCCGGCTCCATCACACGCGAGGCCGTTGCCGCACCCCGTCCCCAACATGAAGTTCGGGTTCGTCGGCACACCGTTCATGCACACGTCGTCGGTGCAATCGTTGTTGTCGAACGGCACGTCGTTGTCGTCGGCGACGTCCATCGTCCCGCTCGAGCCGTCGCACTGCGTCTCTTGGCAGTCGCCCGCGGTCTGGTTCGCCACGACGAAGCCCGCGGAGCGCGGAGCCTCACCGCACATCTGGTTGATGCACGTCGCCTGATCGCACTCGTTCACGGGCGTCGGGCAATCGCCGGGCACGCCGCACTCGGGCATCCCGCCGCCCTGACCGCCCATCCCGCCGAATCCACCAAGGCCGCCGACCCCGCCAGTGCCACCGACCCCGCCAGTGCCACCGACCCCGCCGGTACCACCGCTACCACCGACGCCGCCGACCCCACCCGTCGAGCCGCCCGACCCACCGTGCGGTTGCCCGCCGTTGCCTCCGGTCGTGCTGGTGCTGCCACCCCCACCCTCGAGCAAATCCGGATCGGGGGCGGCGATGAGCGAACAGCCGGTCAATAGCAGCGCTGCTGCAAGGAACGAGAAGCGATCGCTGGGCCTTAGCATCGCGCCCATCGTACACGAACCGCGTTGTCACGCTCCGCCCTTGCGACGCGATGGACACCCCGATGAAGGGTCTCTTTGCCTGTGCGCTCGCGTTCTTTGGTGCAGCGTGTGGTGGCTCCGCAACCGAGCTTCCTTCGAGCAGGAGGCCCGAGCCGCTCGTGTTCGCGCAGCCAGCGCCGTCGACCCTCGAGCCGCCCGCTTCCTCGAGTGTCGTCGCGGTCGACACAGCCGACGCCCCCGAGCCGCCCGCAGTGCTCGCGACCGTCCAAATCACCGACGGCCCGAAGAGCGAGCCGCTCGCGTGTGGCCTCTTCAATCCGATGCCCGGCGGCTACACGACCGGCTACGCAGCGGACACCGGTCTCGACATCTCGGGGATGAACCTGCCTGTCTACGCGATCGCGTCCGGCTACATCGATTACGCCGAGGCTGGGCACACGGCTTGGACGGGCCCTGGCGACACTGATCTCGCGATCCGCATCGAGCTCGACGAGCCCCTGCACGCAGGCGATCGCCTGGTGACCCACGTCTGGTACGCGCACCTGTCGGCGCTCGCGTTCGAGCACGCGCTCGGAGCCGAGCCGCGCGTGCACGTCGACGCGGGGGTGTGGCTCGGGACGAGCGGCCGCGCGAACGGCTCGTATCACCTCCACCTCGGCCTGCTGCTCGACGGCGACACGTCGCAAGCGTGGGGCACGTATCTGCTCGAGGATGGAGTGCGCGCGGTGCTCTGCGGGCTCGGCGCGCGTCGCAGGCTGCCGCTCCCGGGGCACGCCTGATCGCAGCCAGCGAGCGCTACTTCGGCATGCCGAAGCCGTCGAATTTCGGCAGCCCGTCATCCACGTCGACCACGCGATCCGCGTAGTAGATGTGGTGCGTCGCGCGCAGGTTCGGCTTCTCGTCGAGGAGCGGCAGCATCACGTTGACCGACTGCATGCGAGCCGACGAGACCGCGTTGTAGATCGCAGCGCCGCAGTCGGGGCAGCGTCGTCGCTTCAAATAAGACGAGGTCGCGCGCTCGGTGAGCGGCTCACCACCGAGGACCTCGAGCTGCCCGGGCTGCCACATCCCGACGAACACGAACGGCGCCCCGCTCGATCGCCGGCAGATGCTGCAGTGACAATACGCCACGGCGAAGGGCTCGCCCTCGAGGGCGAACCGAACGCGACCGCAGTGACAACCACCCTCTCTTCGCATGCGACGAGGGTAGTGCCGTCGATTCTCCGAGGTGAAGCCCACTTCGATAGAGAGCGCGGGACTCGGCGAGTGGTGTATTACCGAAGAGGGGATTGTCGTGCGATCTATCGAGCAAGCTCGACGCCTGGTGGATCTGGTCCTCGGTGAGGTCCCCTGGGCCGTCGCCGTCTTCGACCATCAACAACGCTACGCCGCGTACAACCGCAACTGGGCTCTCTTGCACGGCTTCACGAACCGCGACGACGTTCTCGGTCGGCGCCACGACGAGGTCGAGTCCGAGCTCGTGATCAGCTGGAGCGCCGCGCAGGTGAGCTGCCTCGCCGGTGAGGTCGCGCGCAGCGACGACGAGATCGTCGAGCGCAAAGACGGCGGCCGTGATCACCTGCGTTGGGTCGCGACCCCGTGGCGCAGCGACGATGGTCAACCGAACGGCGTCGTCATCTTCGTGGAGAACATCACCGAGCGCGTCGAGACTCGTCGCCGCCTCATGGAGCGCGACGCGCTCGTGCGCGACCTCTTCGAGCGATCTCCCATCGGCCTGAACCTCTGCCGGATGGATGGCCTCTGGCTCGAGTCGAACCCGGCGTTCCTCGACATCATCGGCTACGGGCGCGCGGAGGCCGACGGCGGCCTGACGTATTGGCAGCTCACGCCTCGCAGCTACGACGACGCCGAAGCCGAGCAGCTCGCGCAGCTCCGCGCGACGAGGCGCTACGGGCCCTACGAAAAGGAGTTCATTCGCAAGGACGGGCGTCACGTGCCGGTTCGCCTCAACGGCTTCGTCGTGGAGCGCAACGGCGAGCCCTACATCTGGTCTCTCATCGAGGACCTGACCGCGCAGCGAAAGCTCGAGTCCGACCTCGAGGTCGAGCGGCTGAAGGCGATCCAGACGGCGAAGCTCGCGACCCTCGGAGAGATGGCCGCTGGCATCGCGCACGAGATCAACAACCCCCTGCAGATCATCGACTCGTACGCGTTCTTGCTCGGTGAGGCCGTCGCTCGCAACGAGCTCGGCGTCGCAACCTCCGCCCTCGCGGCCATCCGCGAGGCTGTCGCCCGCGCAGCGGACATCGTGCAAGGACTCAAGCGCTACGCGCGCAAAGCCGGCGACTCGCTCGAGCCCGTCGACATCGCGAAGCTCGTGCAGGAGACGCTCACGATCTGGCGCACGCGGCTGCGCGCGGAGGCCGTGTCGCTCGAGGTGAACATCGCGCCCGGTGTGGTGGTGCTCGGGCGGCCGATCGAGCTCGGGCAGGTGCTCGTCAACCTGCTCAACAACGCCTTCGACGCCGTGCGGGGGCGAGACAACGGCCGCATCGCGCTCGACCTCCTCCGCATGGAAAAGACCGCGCGCATCGTGGTCGAGGACTCGGGGCCGCCCATCTCGCCTGCCGTGCGCAGCGAGCTCTTCCGGGCCTTTTTCACGACCAAGCCCGCGGGGCAGGGGACGGGCCTCGGCCTGTCGATCAGCCGAGAGATCGTCGAGCGCCACGGCGGCTCGATCGAGCTCGCGGACTCGGAGGCGACGCGCTTCGTGGTGGAGTTGCCGCGCGTCGCGCTCGACCCCGAGGGATGAAGCGCCGCGCTCAGCGCGGGGGTGAACCGAGCCCCCCGAAAAAATCGGTGACGAGGCTCGAGTCCGCCGCGCCCGCCGGCTCGAGCGCGCTCGTGCGAAGGTTTGAGCCCCAACGAATCGCGAGCGCCCCGGCTCCCGCGCCCTGGTAGCGACCTCGCTCGTCGTACGCGATCAAGCGACAGCCCGCGCCGACCGAGACGGGCTCGACGAACAGCTCACCGGCGTCGCGCAGCCGATGAAACACGGAGCGCTCCTCGGTCGAGATCGCGAGCACCGCGTCGCCGCTCACGAACTCGAAGGTGACGACGCCGCCCGCGACGCGCACGTTGTCGACCGCTCGGACCTTACTGGATTGTAAATCATAGAGCGATACGAAGGGCGAACCGCGATAGAGGTCCTGGGCGGACGCGGCGAAGAGGGCGCCCGAGCTCGAGAACGTGAACACACTCTCCGGCAGGTCGAGCACCGACTTCCCGGTCGACAAATCCTCGAGCCGCGTGCTCGCCCACTCGACCGGGCCCATCCCGATCTCGGGGATGGCGTAGGTGGAGACGACCGCGTAGCGATCGTCGGGGCTGACACTGACGTTCGTGTAACGGTTCTTCCAGGTGCGGAGCACCTTGAAGGTGTCGCGGTCGAGGAGCTTCACGTCCTCCGCGGAGCCGAGGACGAGCCTCTTGCCGGTGAAGGAGAAGGACTCCGCGGCGAACTTCTTCTTGAGCGCGCCGGTCTGCACGTCGAAGACGCGCACCGTCGCGTGCTCGTCGACGTGATAGCCATTGCCCGACATCAGCAGGTGCGCGGCCGTGAGCAGGTAGCGGCCATTCGGATGAAACTCGAGCCTTTGGACGGGCCCGCCCGCGTCCACGGTGATGGCCTCGCGATTGCCGAAGATGACGACAGGCCAAACGGACCCGCTCGGGTCCTCGACGGTGCGGGCTCGGTAGCGGCCGTCGGGTGACGCGACGTCGAGCTCAGCGGTCGAGGGCGCGGGCGCGACCGGGGTCGGCGCTGTCGCGGCGCTGTCGTTCGGATCGAGGACCGCGACTTGGTCGTTCTCGCAGGTCCCCGCGAACCCGAGCGGCGCCTCGGTGAAGGCGACAGTCCGTCGGCCGCTCGACTGGAGCGAGAAGAGCGGCGTCGTCACGAGGTCAGCCGCGGCTTTGGATTCTATAACTCTGTATAATGTATCTGCCCCGAGGCCCAAGCGGGGGTGGTCTCGCTCGTCGAACAGGACTGTAAGCGCCCCGCTCGTGTGACGGCGCGCGCCGGTCCTTTCGTCGAAGACGAAGGTCTTGTCGCCGACTGTCCACGAGACCGTGCGGCCCGACGGGGACGCGCTCAGTCGATCGCCGGCAGCGTCGTCGGCGAGGACGACCTCGGTGTGGCCGTCCGCTACCCACCTGTGGAGCTCGGACCCCCGCGTGAAGACGAGCCCCGTCCGCGTCTTCGCGAAGAGGTCAGCGGCTCCGCGCGCCGTCTCGGCGCCGTCGGCGGCGCCCAGAGCTACCCACCTGTAAGACTTGCGCGCGCTGTCCTTGGGTTCTTCCTCGCACACGACGATGAGTAGGCCCGCGTCAGGGATGCTCCAACTGGCCTTTATACCCCTCGAGCAGGTCGGGTCCGGCGACCAAGTCCACAGCGCCTCTCCGCTCGCGCGGAACGCGGAGACGCGCGCGGACTCGACGACCGCGAAGCGCTCTTCGTCGAGGTCGACGATCTCGCGCGCAAAGTCACAAGGAATCTCGGCCAGCGCCACCCCCGTCTTCAAGAGGGTGAGGGTGCCAACTAAATTCTCAGATTGGCACGTGAGCGCGGCGAGTCCGTTGACGGTCGAGACCACGCCGCTCGTCTCGGTCGCCAACTCACCGATACGAGTCGACGTCGACAGGTCATATGCGGTCAACGTCGAATAGGACTTTGCGAGGAGGGTATTGTCGTCGGCGAACGACAGCGCGAAGTCGCGCCAGCCGTCTGGCGCCGCGAACCGCCCGACGAACTGGCTGCGGTCGAGGTCGTAGACGGCGATCGACGCTCCATGTTGGGGAGCGAGCGCGAGGAGGGCGCCGTCGGGGCTGAGGGCCAGGCCCTCCTGGAATGGGCCGCCTTCTTGGACGACCAACGTCGCAGTGTCGCCCTTCTCATAGTGGCGAGTCGGTGCGGCGTCGGCGACGGGCGCAGCCGAGGCCGAAGCGCTAGCGGTCGCAACGGGTCGGTCCGCGACCTGGGGGGAACCCGACCCCGCGCCACAAGCGACGGCGATCGGAGCGAGCAGGCCAGCGACGGCGCGTGTGGCTCGGCGCATGGGCTCAACCTACGCGCTCTCGGCTCGGCTTGTTCCTGTTCGTGGCGGGTTCGAGCAGGTTTCTCGCTGTGCGCGCGCTGCGCGCGGCTTGCGCGCGCGCATCGATCGCTCACCCTCGGAGTGGCGCGCAACACCGGGATCTTCGAGCCAACCCGCAGGGTGCAACGCCGAAGTCCGCGGGCCTGCCCATTGCAAAACGCCGCGCCGTACGGCAAGGAGGCTTCATGGCACGCATATTCGGGCTCTCTGCATGGATCATTGGCGGTTCCGTCATCCTCTCGACGTCTCTCGCGAGCGCACCCAGCCTCGCCAGCGATGTGTCGTCGGCGCAGCCGCTCGACAGCAAGGCCGACGCGTCGGTCACGCTGACCAAGCACTACCCGAAGGTCGGCGACGTGGAGACCACGAAGAAGGTCGGCGTCACCAAGCTGAAGGGCGACGTGACGAACGGCAAAGAGAAGAAGACGGTCGAGATCGAGCGCACCGAGGGCAAAGAGAAGATCGAGGAGTGCCTCAAGGTCGTCGACAAAGAGTGCGTCAAGGTGAAGGTTACTTACAAAACCCTAACTCAACGCGAGATCGTGGCGGGCAAGACGAACGAGCGCGCCCTCGCCAGTCAGGGCAAGACCTACGTCGTCGAGCGAAATGGAAACAAGCCCACCATCACGCTCGAGGACGGCAGCAAGCCGAGCGACGCCGAGATCGAGCAGGTGAAGAAGGACTACGACGAGGAGCCCTCGACGAAGAAGCTGCTCGACGCGCTCCCGAGCTCGGTCAAGGTCGGTGACTCGCTCGACAACTTCGCGAAGGCGCTGGCCGCACACGATCTCACCAGCTCGAGCGACGATCGGCCGAGCAAGGTCGACTACACCATCAAGGTGAAGGGCTTCGGTGAGGTCGACGGCAAGAAGACCATCATCCTCGACGTCAAAGGCACGATGGAGGGGGACTCCCCGAAGTCGGGCCACCTGAAGGCTTCGGTCGCTGGCTCGATCGAGCTCTTCGCGGACGGCGCTGCTCCGGCGCGGGGTGACTTCAGCGGCCCCATCTCGGCGACCCTGCCGAACGGCGCGGGCCAGCTGGACGGAACCTTGGCGCAGAAGGCCGCGTCGACCTACAAGTGGTGATGACGGGCGTCAGAGCAGCGTCCCGTTCAGAATGACGCTCGCGACGCTGAAGTAGATCACCAGCCCCGAGACATCGACGAGCGTGGCGACGAAGGGGGCCGACGCGCTCGCTGGGTCGAAGCCGAGCCGACGAATGATGAACGGCAGCATCGACCCCGCGAGTGTCCCCCACATCACCACGCCGACGAGGCTGACGGCCACCGTGGACGCGACCTGGAGATAGTGCGCGCCGTAGAGGTGGAAGAGGCCCTGCCAGACGAGGATGCGGGCAAAACCGAGCATCGCGAGGATGGCGCCCAGCATCACGCCAGCGCTGAGCTCTCGACGAATGATGCGCCACCAATCGCGGAGCGTGATCTCACCGAGCGCCATCGCTCGGATGATGAGCGTGGTCGCTTGAGAGCCTGAGTTGCCACCGCTCGAGATGATGAGCGGTACGAAGAGCGCGAGCACCACGGCGCGGGCGATCTCGTCTTCGTATTTGGACATGGCGCTGGCGGTCAGCATCTCGCCGAGGAAGAGCGCAGAGAGCCACCCCGCGCGCTTCTTCACCATCGCGAGGAGGGGCGTCTGCAAATAGGGCGTATCGAGGGCCTCCATACCGCCGAGCTTCTGGATGTCCTCGGTGGCCTCCTGCTCGACGACGTCGACGATGTCGTCGATGGTGACGATGCCCTTCATTCGGCCGTCGACGTCGACGACCGGCAGCGCGTGCAGGTCGTGCTCGGCCATGAGGCGCGCGACCTCCTCTTGGTCTTGTGTCTCGACGACCGTGATGACGGGCGAGCGCATCATCTCTGCGATGGGTTGATCGCCCGACGCGCCGAAGAGATCGCGGAACGAGACCACGCCTCGCAGGCGCTGCTCGGCGTCGAGCACGTACGCGTAATAGATGGTCTCGAGCTTTCGGTGCGCTTGGCGGCGCAGGTAGCTGATGGCCTCGTCGACCGTCATCTCCGGCCGCAGACGGGCGAAGCGCGGGCTCATGAGACCGCCGGCTGCGTCTTCGGCGTAGGCGAGGAGCGCCCTGACCTCGCGGCGCGTGGGTGAGTCGAGGAGCGCCAAGATCGAGTCGCGCTCCTCCGTCGGCGTGTGCTGAATGACGTCCGCGGCGTCGTCGGGAGGGAGCAGGCGCACCCATAGCCGGCGCTCGCGCGGGGGCATCCATTGGATGATCTGCGCTTGCTCGCGTGGGGTCAGCGTGAGGAAAAAATCATCGCCGACGCCGCGCTCGAGGTGGTGGACACCCTCGAGCCGCTCCTCGGTCGAGAGGAGCGCCCAAGCATCGCGAAGGTCCTCGGGTGTGAGCGCTTCGTCGACGAAGGCAGGGTCGACCATGAACGCGTGGCCCAGGGCGGCGCGGCGGCTCGGCGGGGGAGGCGGGACGGTCTTCATGGCGCCCGCTTGCAGCCTAATCTCCAGGTCGAAGCGGCGCATAGGAGCCTTCACGTCGCGGCAAGACGCCCGCGGTTCGCGCTCGCCGATCCTGCATTTTGCCCGGACAGCCACGCGCTCGCTGGGCAGGGGTAGAGGGCGCGGCGCGCTCGAAGACGAGGTGTTATATCGACGAGACGCGAGGAGAGAGCCATGAGCGCGTCACTCAGCGAACGCCCTTGGTCATGCCTCGTCGTCGATGACGACGCGGGGGTGCGCCAGTCTCTGCGCCTCTGTCTCGAGGCCGCGGGCGCGAGGGTGCTCGGTGTCGGCAGCGGGCCCGCCGCGCTCGACGCGCTCACGCGCACTCGATTCGACGTTGTTTTCCTCGATCTTTGGCTCGGGCGCGTGTCGGGTTTGGATCTGCTCGGCGACATCCTGCGGCAGCAGCCGCACGCTGGCGTCATCGTCGTGACCGCGTACGCGTCGTTCGAGACGGCCGTCCTCGCGATGAAGCGCGGCGCGGCGAACTATCTGCCCAAGCCCTTCACGCCGGACCAGGTCCGTGCGGCGGCGGCGAGCGCGCTCGCGGCGAGCGGCGCGGGCTCCTCCGCGCGCAAGGTCGTGGCCGCGCCCAGCGCGACGCCCGCGCTTCAGCCGCACGAGGCCGACGAGCTCGAGCGGTTCGGTCAAACCGAGAGCCCCGTCTTTCGCGACTTCCTCGCGGCGGCCGAGCGCGCCGCGGCGACCGACTCGACGGTGCTGCTGCGCGGGGAGAGCGGCACTGGCAAGAGCACGCTCGCGCGCTGGATGTGGCAGCGCAGCCGTCGCGCAGGGCAGCCGTTCATGGTCGCGACTGGCGCGGACTTGCTCGACCCGGCCAAGCTCGCTGAGGCCCGCCGCGGCACCATCTTCATCGACGAGGTCGCGGAGCTCTCGCCGGAGGAGCAGACGCGGCTCTCGCGCTTCTTCGACGCGCGCGGGGAGCAAGCGCCGAGAGAGCGCTCGCCGCTCTCGGACGTGCGGATCATCGCCGCCACGCGCCGCGCGCTCGAGGCCGAGGTCGACGCGGGCGCTTCCGCGACGACCTCTTTTTCGCTTGAACGTTGTTACACTAAAGGTGCCGCCGCTGCGCGAGCGCAGGGGACATCGTGCCGCTCGCCGAGCATTTCCTGCACGGGTACGGCGCGACCGAGCTCTCGGCGGCGGCCAAGCAGTCGCTCCTCGAGCACAGCTGGCCGGGGAACATCCGCGAGCTCGCGAACGCCATCGAGCGGGCTTCGGTCCTCGCGCGCGGGGCCGTGCTCGAGCCCGTCGACCTCGACCTCGAGGTCGTCGAGTCGCGGCGGCGCGCGTCGCTCGGTGAGATGGTGTCGCTCGCGGACATCGAGCGAGAGCACATCGCGCAGGTCATCTCGCAGGCGCCGACGCTCGAGGCCGCGGCGCGCTCGCTCGGGATCGATCCCACGACGCTCCAGCGCAAACGCAAGCGATACGGCCTCTCGTGAGGGCGGACGCGCGCCATGCCTAGTCCCGTGGAAACGAAGTTTTCGCGCAAGAGAAATGGCCCGCGGAACAAAAGCGATGGCCTCGACGGAGAATTCGCGCCGCCTTCGCCCCGCCAGGGGCGGGGCGAATTCTTCAAGAAATGCTGGTTCCCGGGCATCAGACTCGGCATTCGAGGGCGCTTCCTCATCGCCGCGGGGCTCATCGTGTTGGTCACCGTCGCGGCGAGCGCGTGGACGGTCCACGCGCTCTCGCAGCTCAGCCGCGTCGCTGGCGCGAGCATCCTGGAGAGCGATCGCACGGCGGCCGCGACCGCGGCGCTCGCGACCGCGCTCGAGCGCGAGGACGACGCGCTCTTGCTCGTGCTCGGCGGTGAGAACGCTGCGACGGGCGCGCTCGAGAGCACCCGAGGCGTCGTCGACGATCGGCTCCACGATCTCTACGCGACCCTGCGCGCTCCCAACGAGCGAGCGCTCTTCGCCGAGGCCACGCGAGCCGTCACGGAGTATCGACGCGCGGCCGACGCGCTCGCTGCGCGCCCACACGACGGGCAGGTCCTCTTCGCGTATCACCGCGAGGCGAACCCGCTCCTGCGCGAGGCTGTTCGTTACACCGAGGACATCCGGACGGGGCACTTCGAGGCGATGCGCCACTCCGCGCAGCTCGCGCGCGACGAGGCGGAGCGCACCGAGCGCGTCGTCATCGGCATCAGCGTGGGCGCCGCGCTGCTCTCTCTGCTCATCGCCCTGCGGCTCGCGGGCAGCGTGCTCGGCCCCGTTGGGTCGCTCTTGCGCGGCGTGCGCGCCGTGCAGCGGCGCTCGTTCGCCGAGCGAATCCATCCGTCCGGTGGCCCCGAGTTCGGAGAGCTCGCGATCGCGTTCAACCAGATGGCGGAGCACCTGGCCCATTTCGAGCGCACCAACTTGGACGAGGTCGTGCGGGCCAAGAGCGCGCTCGAAGAGACGCTCGAAGCGCTGCCCGAGGCCGTCCTTCGAGTCGACGAGAACGGCAAGCTCCTCTCGATGAATCGCACCGCGAGCGAGCTCGCGAAGGGCTCGGTCGGCGCCGAGCCGCCGAGCTGTCTCGCGGACCTCGGCGTCCCGGGGCTCGACGAGCGAATCAAGGAGGAGCTCGGCCGCCGAGAGGAGAAGCGAGCCGCGAGCGAGGCTGTCGACGTCGCGCTGCAGCGCGCGCTCCTCGTCGATCGGGGCGGGGCTCGGCAGAGGCTCCTGCCACGTGTGGTCGCGACGCGCTCCGACGACGGGCGTCGGACTGCGATCGTGATCCTCTACGACGTGACCGACTTCGTGCGGCTCGACGAGACGAGGAGCGAGCTCGTCGCGGTCGCCGCGCACGAGCTCCAGACGCCGCTCACCACCATCCGCATGTCGCTCCTCATGCTGAACGAGCAGGTGGCGGGCCTCACGGCGCGGCAGCGCGAGCTGTTACTTACAAGTCTGTCCGGTGTTCAGCAGCTCGGGGACACCGTCGAGAGCTTCCTGGATCTGGCGCGCCTCGAGGCCGGCCAGCTGCGCCTCGATCTCGCCGAGGTCGACGTGTTCGGCCTCGCGCGCACGGTGGCTTCGCAGGCGGTCGAGCGCGCGCGCGACGCTGGAGTCGAGCTCTCCGTCGCGCTGCCGGACCCACCGAAGATCGTCACGGCAGATGCGCGTCGGCTCCGCGCGGTCCTCGACAACCTGCTCTCGAACGCCCTCAAATACACGCCTCATGGTGGGACGATCCGCCTCGAGGGGAGCGCCGATAACGGCGCGGTGGAGCTCCTCGTGATCGACACCGGACCCGGGATCGCCGAGCCCTATCGGGAGCTCGTGTTCCAGAAGTTCTTCCGCGTCGAGAACGAGGACCCGCGCGTCGATATGGGTGTTCGCGGGTCGGGCGTAGGCCTCTATCTGTGTCGCCAAATCGTCGAGCGACATGGCGGTAAAATCCATTGTGAGGCGGGGCCTGCCGGCGTCGGCACCAAGATGGTGGTGTCGCTCCGCGCGCAACCTGGAGAGACCTCAGAAGCTGTCTGAGCAGCTCGACGAAGCCAGCGCGGCGCGCCACGCGTTCGGTCGAGGTCCGTCGTCGTCAGGCGTGAGCTCCCCGAAGATCGCCTCGAGATCGGGCGGCTCGTCGGGGCCACTCATGGGCAGGCACCCGGCCTCCGGCTTCCAATCACCGAGCGCCACGTCCCGAACTTCGGGCCAGGGGACGCCCCCGCGACCGAGCCACTCCGCGACACCGAGCCAAGCGCGCCCGTTGCTCGGATCGACGGCGACCGCCGCGCGCGCGAGGTCCGCGGCGCGCCTCGAGTCCCCGCGTCGACCTGCGCGCTCCGCGAGTGACAGCGTGGTAGCGGACTCGAGCCGCGCCCGTGGGAACCAGAGGAACGCGTCCTCGAAGGCGTTGCAGGCGACTTCTCCCGTGGGGTGCAGACTCCCGTCGACGTAATGGAGAAACCAGAGCTTGCTCTTCGGGTGAAAGAAGAGCTCGGCGGCGTGCGGAATGCCAGCGCAGAAGCCGGCCCGATAGTCGGCGACGACCGTCCCACTTCCAGGCGCGTAAGCCTCGAAGACCAGGCAGCTCGGGTAGGCTCCGAGGCTCGGGAACAAGGGCACAGTCGAGCGCTCGAGAGGCGTCGCTCGCAGTCGCTCGGCGAGCTTGGAGACGAGGCGTGTCCGCGACCAATTGGGGTCGAGGTTCAAACCACCCAAATAGCGAGTAGGTGGCTCCTCGAAGCTCCTCCACGCAGGCTCGCCGTCCGCCGAGTCGCCGAGCTCCCTCGAGATGCTCCATATCTCGACGCCGTCGGGGTCGTGGAGCGTGAGCTCCTCCTCGGGATAGCCATTTTGATTGGCGGGGATCGTCTTCAGTCGGAGGAAGGCGCCGTCTTTCCCGACGCCGAGCACGGTCTGCGTCTCCTCATGGTCCTGACAAGCCCGAGCCGGCCGAGCGAACAGACTGACCACCAGCGTCACTGCGATAGAGAGCGCGACACTGCCTTGGTTGGCCGAGCTCATTCGCATCCTCGGTGTACGGAGCAGCGACGCGCGTCATTCCCAGGTTCGCCTCGACGCGTGCGAGGAGCGGTGCTCTATTGCCGCCATGTCCGCTGAGTTCCTTTATCGCATTCGACCGACTCGGCTCGCGATGCTGACGAGCGGTCCGACGCCTGAAGAGGCCGGCGCGACCCAGGCCCATTTCAATTACCTGGACGCTGCGCGTGAGGCTGGCGTCGTCCTCGCCGCCGGGCGCACGCTCACCGCCGACGAGAACACCTTCGGCATTGTCATTTTGCGCGCCCCGAATGAGGAGCTCGCGCGCGAGTTCATGGAGCACGACCCTGCGGTGCGGGCGGGTGTGATGCACGCCGAGCTCTTTCCATTTCGGGTCGCGCTCTGGTCGGCGCGCCCCGCCCCGGGTGAGGCCGCGGCTCACGAGGAGCCGCAGCCGCCTGCGCGCGTGCTGCTCCCCCCCGTCGAGATCGAGTAGCGCCCGTCAGAACTGGAAATAGACGAACGGGCGCACGTCGACGTCGGACATCTCCGCCACGACGACGGCGAGGACCCCGAACGCTAGGCCCTTTGCGAGGGCGGGGACACGCAGCGCGCGGGCGTGGAGGCTCTCGACGAGCTTCTCCGGTAAGGCGCAGAAGAGCGCCCCCACCACGAGCGCCGCGACGACGCCGCGCCGCTCGGACGCGAGCGCCAAGAGGGGAGTGTCACTCCAGCCCGCGGCGATCGCCTTCAAGACGTCGAACGCGAGGCCGAACGTCGGCGCCCTGAAGAAGACCCAAGCGAGGGCGACGAAATGGAAGGTAGCGAGCCATGCGAGCGGACGCGCCCGAGTGGACAGTAGGCTGGGGGTGAGTTTGTCGAACGCGAGGGCGAGCCCGTGCAGACCACCCCATACGACGAAGGTCCAGGACGCGCCGTGCCACAGCCCACCGAGGAGCATCGTCAGCGCGAGCGCCGCGAGCTGGCGCGCTCGACCGTGTCGATTGCCACCGAGCGATATGTAGAGATACTCACGCAGCCACGTGGAGAGCGAGATGTGCCAGCGTCGCCAGAACTCCGTTATAGTAACAGCCTTGTAAGGCGAGCGGAAGTTCTCGGGGATGGTCACGCCGAGGAGCTTGGCCATCCCGAGCGCCATGTCGGAGTAGCCGGAGAAGTCGAAATAGATTTGTAGACAATAGGCATATACGCCGAGCAGGACCTCGGGGCCCGAGTAGGTGCTGGGCGCGGCGAAGATCCAATCGACGTAGCGAGCCAGATAGTCGGCGAGGATGGCCTTCTTGACGACGCCGACGAGGATCCGCCCGAGCGCGCGGCTGACGTCGCCCTCCTCGGGGTCGCGTATGGGGTGTATTCCGCCGAAGAACTCGGGCGCGCGGACGATGGGGCCCGCGACGATCTGAGGAAAAAAGCAAAGGAACGCGACGTACTCGAGCAGGCTCTTCGTCGGCGTGTACCGCCGTCGATAGACGTCTATGAGGTAGCTCATCGACTGGAAGACATGAAACGAGATCCCGAGCGGCAGGAAGATGTCGAGCGGGTGGCTCGGCGCGCCGCGCAGGCTCGCGATCGTCGACAAGAGGAAGTTCGTGTACTTGAAGAACCCGAGCGCCGCGAGGTTGGCGCCGAGCGAGAGCGCCAGGAAGAGCGTCCTCGATCGGGGGCGCTGGGTCCTGTGGACGGCGTGCGCGAGGCTCCAATCGAGCGTGGCGAGCCCGAGGAGGACTACCGTGTAGAGGCCGTTCGAGCGCCAATAATAAAAGAGTGAGAAGGCGAGGATCCAGACGAGGCGCGCGCGGTCCTTACCCGCGAGGAGCGCGTGCACGAGGATGAAGCCGATGAAGAGGACGACGAAGCCCGCGGAGTGGAAGAGCAGCGGGCCATGGTTCGAGCCGAGGAGCAGCGCGCGCAGATCGAGCGGGGCCATGGCTACATGCTCCCGATCACGATCGCGGGGACGGGTGGCGCGGGGGCGTTCGGCGTGGTGAGCGCCAGGCCATAGCGAGACTCGGCGCCGAGCCAATCCGCGACGGCGTGCATCCACCGCTGGCCGCCCTCTTTGTCAGGGTGGATGCCATCCTTTTTGCGCGTGAGCTCCAGTCGATCGGAGTGGAAATAGCGGTCTTTCCCGACGGCGTCCTCGAGGAGCGAGACGATGCCGGTGTCCTCGCGCCAGCTCGGCGGGCCGATCCATACGAGCTTGCGCGCCCCGACCCTGCGGACGATCGCTTCGACGTAAGGGCGACGCTCCATCGGCTTGCGCGCGGTCAACTCCGAGGAGCCGAGCGCGACGACGACGAGCGTCGGTTTCACGCGATGGAGGAGCCCGGCGAGGTGCGGACCCTCGGCCCATGCAGCCGTGGTCGAGCCGTACCAGATCGCGAGCGAGAGCTCCCAGCCCGCGGCCTTCGCGTACGCCGCGAAGCTCGGGGAGAGGACCTCCACCATGGAGTCGCCGAGGAGCAGGACCTTCTCGGGGAGAGGGGAGCCAGTCGCGGCTGCTCCAGAGAGAAGAGGCTGCGCCGTGGTCTCTGCGGTCATCGTCTCTTCTGCCTCGCGATCGAGCTCGTCGAGCGAGGGCGCGTCGGCGACGGAGCCACCGAGGTCCACGGACCTCGACCAAGTCTTCGGCGGCTCGTCTTTGGAGACGGTGGCCTCGGCGCGGCCCCGGTGTCCGAGGAGGGCGAGGACGGTCATGGCGAGTACCACGAGCAGCTCGCGGTACGCTCGGAGGGCACGAAGGAGCGTCATCAGAGGCCCCTACGCGCACCCGTGACACGAGCGGCTCGCGTCACGGTTCTCCGTAGAGGGTCACTACCGCTGATGAGCGAGCTCGAACAAGAGACCGACGCGGCCCTCCTCGGGCACAGCGCCCGCGCGCGCGCGGACGGGATTGGGCCAGCGTCGCGCGCGGCCGAGGCCGTCTTTTATCGGCGCCACGTGCGCTACCTGTACGGGCAGCTCGAGAAGCGGAAAGACAAGCTGCTCGCGCTCGCGGGGCTCACCGCCGAGGACCTCGTGCAGGAGACCTTCCTCCGCGCCTTCGAGCGCGCGCACACCTTCACCGAGGTCGCGGAGTCCTCGCTCGACGCACACGGCGCGGACCCGGCGTACGTCACGGCCCGCACGCGCGCGTGGCTCGGTCGCGTGGCGAGCCACCTGCTCGCCGATCATATGAATCGGCTGCGCGAGGTCTCGGCGAGCCCCTATTTGGAGCGCCTGTCGGTCGAGGAGCCGGAGCCTCCGACGCCCGCAGCCGCAGCCAGGGTCGCGCTCGTGTCCGAGGGGCTCTCGCAGCTCTCCGAGCGCGAGCGGGACATACTGCATATAACGTCGTTATATAAACAAGTCGGCGAGGAGCACGGCCGCCTCCCGAACTCCGTGGCGCAGGATCTGTCGCGCCGCTGGAACACCAACAACGACAACATTCGCGCCATCCGCGCGCGCGCGATGAAGAAGCTGAAGGCCTTCCTCACGTCGAACGGCGTCGAGCCGGGGAGAGCATCGTGACCGACGACCGAAGCCGCGAACCGAGCGACCACGACCTCGACGAGGACCTCGTCCGCGCGTTCATCACGAGGGGCGAGCTCTTGCCGACGACGACCGAGTCCGTGCTCGAGGCCTCCGGGTCGACGAAGGACGTCGAGCTCCCGAAGGGGCTCGAGGAGCTCTACTCCACGCCCGAAGAGGTCGCGCCAGCGCCGGCGACACGTCGTCGAGACGAGCGCGGGGCGCGGGTGCGCGTGCTGCCGTACGTCGCGGCGTTCGCTGCGATCGCCGCGGCCGCGGCGCTCTTCTTCATGCGCCCGACGGGGCCGAACATCCACGACGACCCGCGCAAGGGCGCGCCCGGGGCCGTCGAGAGCGGCGCACCACCCGTCGAGAGCGCGGTCCTCGTGCCGATCGCGCCGCCGACGTGTGACGCGGAGTGCTGCGCCGGCGCGGCCTGCAAGACCGCCGAGCCGCTCCTCGCGAGCTGCCCGACCGAGCGCACGTGTATCCCTTGCTCGGGCAACGACGAGGCCGACGCGCGGTATCGCCTCCGGCTCGGGAATTACCAACCGAAGAGCGGAGGCGCCGGCCCCGAAGCGCTCGCGATGCTCGACCTCTGCGTGAGCGTGGCCTCGGGCGCGTGGTCCTGTGAGCCCGCGTTCTTGCCCGCCTCGGCGCGGCCGCGCGGTCGCTTCTTGCCAAGCGCCTCGCGCGCCGCAGAGCTCGGCGCCGGCGTCGCGATCGAGCTGCGAATCAGGGGGAAAACGAGCTCGTACGCGGCATGGCGCTCGAGCATCAAGGTCGGAGCGAGCTCGCTCTGTCGCGGCGTCAGCGTCGTCCTCGAGAACGATCAGCACGAGCAGCTCGGCAGTTTGTCGATGTTCCTCGAGCGGACGTTCTTCGTCGAGCTCGGGCGGCGCGAGAGCAGGGCGGCGCTCGACGAGCTCGCGAGCGCGTTCTCGTTCGGCGCCGCGACGCCGGCGTTCCTCACGGCGCCGGGTGATCCGCGAGGGCGCGGCCATGTCCTCGCGCTCGGCCCGTACGATCGCCCCGAGGCCGAGCGCGTGCTCGCCGCGGTTCGCCGAGAGACCGCGGACGGCCCGCTCGCCGAAGAGCTGCGGCTCGATGTCGGCGACGGCTACGAGTGGTAGTCGCCGATCAGGGCCTGCGGCTCGAGCGCGCCGCGGCCTCTTCACGCTCGCCGCGCGTGTCGAGAGCGCGGCGCACGCGCTCCGTCAGCACCCTGAGATCGAAGGGTTTTCGCAGGAACTCTGCGTCGAGGACGCCGAACCGCTCGATGGTCTCGTCGGTGTAGCCGGACATGAAGATGACGGCCGCGTGGGGACAGAGCGGCTTGAGCCGCTGCGCGAGATCGGGCCCGCTCATCGTGGGCATGACCACGTCGGTGAGGATGAGCCGGACCTCGGCGCCGTGCTGCTCGGCGGCGAAGAGAGCCTCGCCCGCGCTGCCCGCGACGAGCACGCGGTAGCCGGCGTTGACGAGCACGCGCTGCACGACGCTCCGAAGCGCAGACTCGTCGTCGATGACCAAGACCATCTCGTGACCGGCGCGCGCGTGCGTCGAGGGCGCGCGCGGTGGGAGCGTGTTCTCGACGACGCCGTTGCAGGGCAGATAGATGCGGAAGCAGGCGCCGGCGCCCTCCTCGCTCTCGACGGTGATCGCGCCGCCGCTCTGCCGAACGATGCCGTACACCATCGAGAGGCCGAGCCCCGTGCCTTTGCCCATGCCCTTCGTGGTGAAGAAGGGCTCGAAGATGTGCGCTCGGATGTCGTCGCTCATCCCCGAGCCCGTGTCGCGAACGACGAGCTCGACGTACTCACCCGGCGTGAGCTCGAGCGCGTGCGCCCCCGTCGCGTCGAGGTGGACGTCCGCGGTCGAGATCGTCACCGTCCCACCGTCGGGCATCGCGTCGCGCGCGTTGACGACGAGGTTCATGATGACCTGCTCCATCTGGCTGCGGTCGACCGTCGCGTGGCCCGTCGTCCGCTCGGTGTCGAGCGCGAGATCGATGTCCTCGCCGATGAGGCGGCGGAGCATCTTGGCGAGCCCGGTGAGGAGCTCGTGGAGGTCGGTGGACTCGGGCTTGAGCAGCTGCTTGCGGCTGAACGCGAGGAGCTGTCGCGTGAGGCTCTCGGCGCGGTGGGCCGCCGCGACGACCTCGAGCAGATCGGCGCGCAGCGGGTCGCCGTCGTGCAGGTCGCCGACAGCGAGCTCGGTGTACGACAGGATGACGGAGAGCAGGTTGTTGAAGTCGTGCGCGACCCCGCCCGCGAGCCTGCCGATGGCCTCCATCTTCTGCGCTGCGCGGAGCTGCTCTTCGGCCGTGCGCCGCGCGGTCAGATCGGTGATGACGCCGGTGACGCCCGCGGAGCGATCGCCCGGGCGGCGCGCGCGCAAGCGCAGCCACGCGGGGTGGACCTGTCCCTTCGCGTCGAGGACGCGGATCTCACTCGGCGGGGGCTCGCCGGCCGCGTCGAGCAACGTCTGACAGTGCGCGCGATCCTCGGGGTGGATGAGCTCGAGGAGGGACCTGCCCTGGAGCGACGCTGCCGTGTGGCCGAACGACGAGATCGCGCGGTTGACGAAGGTGATCCGCGCGTCGTGACCGGCCGTGAATATAACGTCGTTCAAGCTATCGACGAGGAGCCTGTATTGCTCCTCGTTGTCCCTGAGGGCGGCCTCGGTGCGGCGTCGCTCGCTGACGTCCTGCTTGATCGCGACGAAGTGCGAGAGCGCCCCTTGGTCGTCGCGCACCGGCGTGATGGTCATCTCCTCGAAGTACTCGGTGCCGTCCTTCCTCCGGTTGACGAGCTCGCCGTGCCACACCTCGCCGGCCAGCACCGTGCGCCAGAGCTCCTCGTAGAAGTCGCCCGTCTGCAGGCCCGACTTGAAGAGCGACATCCGCGCGCCGCGTAGCTCCTCGGCGTCGTAGCCCGTGAGCTTCAAGAACGCCGGGTTGAAGGTCTCGATGCAGCCCTCGGGGTCGGCGATGACGATCGCGTTGGCCGCAGCTTCCATCGCGCTCGTGCGCAGCAGAAGCGCGACCTGCGCCGCGCGCCGCTCGGTGATGTCCTCGACCGCGACGAGGAGCGTGGTCGGGGTGCCGTTCGCGTCGCGCACCGCCGCGAGCCCCAGGTTCACCCAGACGGGCCTGCCTGAGCGGTGCACGCACCGCAGCTCGAGGTGCGGCGCACGCGCCTCGCTCGCGATCGCCGCGGCGCCCGCTCGACGCAGCAGCTCGCGGTCGTCGGGGTGCGTGAGCGCCGTGAGATCCTCCATCAGCGTGAGCTCGGCGAGGTCGTAGCCGAAGATGGCGCAGAGCCGCGCGTTCGCGTGGAGCGCGCGCCCGCCCGTCAGATCGATCTCCGCGATCCCGACGGGGGCGAGATCGAACACGGCGCGAAGGTGCCGCTCGCGCGCGAGGAGCGCGGCGTCGGCGCGACGGAGCTCGGTGATGTCGTGGAGCATCACGACCATGCAGGGCTCGCCCTCGAGCTCGAGCGTGCCGACCGTCACGAGGAAGTCGGCGAACTCCCCGGAGCGCCGACGCAGCCGGACCTCGATGGGGGTCTTGTCGGAGCTGGGAGCTTTGGCGAACACGCGATCGCGATCCGTGGCGTCGACGTAGAGCCCGAGGTCCAGCGTCGTGTGTCCGACCATTTCTTCTCGCGACCAGCCGACCTGACGAACGAGGGAGTCGGTCACGTGCAGGATGACCTTGTCGCGCAGCCGCACGACCGCCAGCCCGGCGAGCGAGTGCTCGAACACGACGGCCAAGCGACGCTCGCTCTCGCGCAGGGCCTCCGAGGCGCGGCGCGCGTCCGTGATGTCTTCGACGACCGCGAGATCGCAGGGCGTGGCGTCGGGCGCCGTGATGCGCGTGACGGTGATGCGACACCAGATGAGCTCGCCCGAGCGGCGTCGATAGCGCGTGTCGAAGGCAGCGCGCGAGGTCCCGTCGCGGACCTCTGAGGCCACGGCCGGACAGAGATCGTCCCAGGGATGTCCGACGAGATCTTCTTGGCGTTCGCCGAGGATGCGAGCGAGCGCGGGGTTGACCTCGAGGTAGTTCCCCGTGTCGGGATCGACGAGCGCGATGCCCAGCCCTGCCTGATCGAACACCGCTTGGAAGCGCGCCTCGCTGGTGCGCAGGGCCTTCTCGATGCGCTGCTGTTCGGTCAAAAGCTCGGAGAAGAGGACGAGCCCGCCGATGTCGCCGTTCGCGTTGCGCCACGGGCGGACCTCCCAGCGGATCCACTCGACGCGACCGTTCGCTCGAACGAGGGGCTCTCCATCGCTGTGTTCGATCGCGCCCGCCAAGCAGCGCTGATGCACGGCGCGCCAATGCTCGGGCGTGTTGGGGAAGACCTCGTAGTGGTTGCGTCCGAGCAAGTCTTCGCTGTCCGCGTCGAAGTCGGCCGCGAACCGGCGGCTCGCCGCGAGGAAGCGCATCTCGCGATCGAAGATCGCGATCGCCGCTGGTGCGTGCTCGACGAGCAGCCAGAGGCGCTCCTCGCTCTCGGTGACGGCCTGCGCCGCCCAGTGCTCGGCGGTGACGTCCTCGGTCACTGCGATGAAGTGCACGCGATCGTCCGGGACGGGCAGCCTCGACACGGTCACGCGATGCCAGACCGTGGCCCCTGCCTTCGTGGTGAGCTGCTTGACGATCACCGTTCGATCGATTTCGCCCGCGGCGAGCTTTTGGTGCAGCGTCGCGTCGCTCGCGCTGAAGTCCGCGGGCGTGATGTCTTGGTAGGAGCGGCTCTCGAGCTCTGCTTTCGTGTAGCCGAGCAGCTCGGACAGCCGGCGGTTCGTGCGGACGAACTCACCCTCCGGCCCCATCAGCGCCAGACCGACGGGCGCGTGCTCGAAGAGATAATCGAGGCCTCGGTCGGGTGAGGTGACCTCTTGCCCAGGGCCGCGCTGGCGCGCTGCGCTTTCGGCGGCTCGCCAGACGAGCGACGCGACGCGACTCCACGTGCCGAGGACGTCGACGAGCTCGTCGTCCGTCGTGAGCTCGGCGTCCTCGACGGCGAAGCCGCCGCGCCCTCGATGGAGCGGCAGGACGATGAGAGGCGGCGCGACCACGAGGCGACCCTCTCGAACGGCGCGCGCGGCCTCGACGTGCGCGATGTTCACGCGCGAGCAAGGCGTGCCGCAGTCGAGGTGGCCGTGCTCGCACACCTGCGAAACACGGTCGAACCCACAAGCTCGCAGGTCGCGCAAGGCGCGCTCGACGAGCTCGCCGGGCGTCGTCGCCTCGGGGACGAGCTCGAGCCACGCGCGCGTCGCGGTGCGCGTCGTGGCCAGTGCGTTCGCGAGCTTTGCGGCTCGATCCAAAGGGCTCTCCCGAAGCGATGATGCACGAGCGAGGCGCGACTCGCAAAAGCCGTCTCGGCGGAGCGATCTTTCGTGGCATCTTCGGGCGCGGAGGACAGCCTGACCACACGAGGACCGCTGCGCTCCAAGGCAGGTGGGGCGAAGCGAACGCCGGCTCGGTATGCGTCGAGTGCGCCGCCGTCCGCCGAGCTCTTGCAGGCGATCTCGCGGCATCGCCGCGGCCAGCTCGAAGAGGCCGTCACCTTCTACGAGGCCGCGGTCGAGCGAGACGATGGATCGCTCGACGCGTGGGTCAACCTGGGGGGCGCGCTCGTCCGGCTCGGGCGCGCGCGCGAGGCCGAAGCTGCGCTCTCGCGAGCGATCCAGCTCGGCGCGCACGACGCGCGCGCGCTTCGCGATGCCGCGGTGGGGCTCGCGGCCGTCGGCGCTTTGCAAGCGGCGCGGGCTGCGTTCGAGGCCGCGATCGCGATCGGCGGCGCAGGCGTCGGCGCGCGGCTCGGGCTCGCGAGGCTCTCGCTCGAGCTCGGCGAGCGGGACGCGGCGATCCACCACGCGCTCGCAGCGACGGGGGAGGCTCCCACCGACGCGTCCTCGTGGCTCGAGCTCCATCGCGCGCCTTCGACGACCGCGCGCTCGGGCCTGCCATCGACGCCGCGACGCGCGCCGTCGAGCTCCGACCCGACTACGCGATCGCGCGCTTCTTCCTCGCGGGAGCGCTGCGATGGGACGGCGCGATCGAGCGGGCTCGACCGCTGCTCGAGGGCGCCGCCGACAGAGCGGGGGCGCTCGCGCCGGGCCTCGTCGAGGTCCTCTCGTTCTGCGAGCAGCATCGATCCTCGGCGCGCGCGACCGCTTCGAAATTCGAAGCGCTCACGTCGGCGCTGTCGGCGGCGTCAGCGTCCGCGCCCGTCGTCGAGCTCGGCGTTCGACACGGGGTGAGCACGCGGCTCCTCGCGTCCCGCACCCACGCGACCGTCCACGCCTTCGACTCGTTCGCCGGGCTCCCGACGGCTTGGCACGCGCAGCGCGCGGGCGCGTTCACGACGGCCGGCGAGCTGCCGAGCGTCCCCGACAACGTGGTCTTCCACGTCGGCCTCTTCGAGGACACGCTGCCGTCCTTCGTCGCTGACTTACAAGAATGTCCCGGGTTCGTGCACTTCGACTCGGACCTCTACGAGAGCGCGCGCGTCGCGCTGGCCGCGCTCGGGCCGCGCCTCGGAGCCGGCACCGTCCTCTGCTTCGACGAGTACCTCGGCAACGCTCACTGGCGCGCCGACGAGCACCGCGCCTTCACCGAGGCCGCCGAGCGGTTCGGTTGGCGCTGGGGCGCGCGGACCGTGAGCTGGATCACGGGACAGGCGAGCTTCGTCCTCGGCGCGTGAAGCACGCGGAGCTTCAGCGCGGGCGGCAGTCGACGCGCACGAGCGTCGCGGCGTCGTTGCTATGACAAGGATATAGGAATAGCCGGCCGGTCCAGGCGACGACGCCGGGCCAGGCGCCGCGGCTGACGTTCACCTCGAGCGAGGTGGCGCCGAGCCAGGTCGAGCCGAGCCTGCGCTCCAAGACGAGCTGCGGGAGCATCTCGTAGATGGTCCCGCCCGGGCCGCGCGGAGGTGGTGACGATCGATCGGTCACGGTGACCGCGAGGACGTCGGGTGCGCGGTCCAACGAGGCGCGCGCGGTGCCCTGTCGCGTCCCGTCGAAGACGCCGAAGCGACCCTTCTCACCTGCGTGCGTCGCGACCCAGCCGCGCTTTCCGTCGAGCGACGCGGGCTCCCAGGCGTCCTCGGTCGTCGTCACGAGATCGTCGAACGACACGGCGATCGCCGTGGATTCCAATCGACCGTCGTCGGCGGCGTGGATCGTCTGCCAATGACCCGGCAAGCTCGCGACGTCGGGCGGAGCGATCGCCGCGGGCCGCACGAGCAGGCCCACGCGCGCTCGATCGAGCGCCCTGCCGACGACGACGTCGAAGCCGTCGAACCCGAGAGAAGTGAGCTTGTTCGCGAGCGGCTCGCCCGAGTCGCGGACGACGAGCCCCCACCAGCGCACGTCGTGCTGCGCGTAGTCCCACGAGCGAACGAGCAGCACGAAGCGATCGCCCAGCGCGAACAGCGCGGACGGGACCTGCAGTTGAGCGAGGTTGATGGAGTGCTCTCTGCCGGTCGGGTTGCCGAGCGCGTCGAGCGACTGAAGCGCGAGCCCACCGTTGGCGCGAGTCCACGCCGCGAGCCCCGCGGTCCGTCCGAACGCGACGAGCGGCGGCTCGCTCGACGAGGCGCCGAGCGAGAGCCGAGTGACCTCGCAGGTCTCCGCGCCGGCCTCCCGCTTGGTGGGCGGATTGGGCGCGAGCGGCGTCGAGTCGCCTGCGAGCTCCGGCGCCGCGCTCGCCGACGCAGACGACGGAGGTGGCGCGAGCTCGAGCTCCGAGGTGCGCTGCTCGCGAGCGCCGCCGGAGCAGGCCGCGAGCGCCCAAGCGACGAGCATCGACGCGCGAACGAGCCGTGTATTTGCAGCGTGGCTCACGACGCGCCGAGCGGCGCGAAGCGGGCCGAGAAATGTCGCAGCGCCGACGGCTGCTCGACAATCTTGTAACCACGTAGCTCGGGTGCGCGCCGGGCGACGCGCTCGGCGACCTCCACGACGAAGTCGATGTGGCTCTGGGTGTACGTGCGTCGAGGGATCGCGAGCCGCACGAGATCCATCGCCGCGGGTGACTCGGTCCCGTCGGGCGCGAGCCCGAACATCACAGTGCCGATCTCGCAGCCGCGCACGCCACCCTCGACGTAGAGCGCCGTCGCGACGGCTTGCCCGGGGTACTCGAGCGGCGGCACGTGAGGCAGGAGCGCGCGCGCGTCGATGTAAACAGCGTGGCCGCCGACGGGCACGACGATCGGGATGCCTGCGGCCTCGAGGCGCTCGCCGAGGTACTCGGTCGAGCGGATGCGGTAGCGCAGGTAGTCGTGGCGCACGACCTCGCTGAGCCCCTGTGCGATCGCGTCCAGATCGCGCCCCGCAAGGCCGCCGTACGTGGGGAAGCCCTCCGTCAGGATGAGCAGGTTGCGGCACTCGCGCGCCCACGTGTCGTCGTTCAGCGCGAGCCAGCCGCCGATGTTCGCGAGGCCGTCCTTTTTCGCTGACATCGTCATACCATCCGCGAGGCTCGCCATCTCGCGGACGATGTCTTTCACCGTGCGCTGCGCGCAGCCCGGCTCTCGCGTGTGGATGAACCACGCGTTCTCGGCGAAGCGGCAGCCATCGAGGAAGAGGGGCACGCCGTGCTTCGACGTGACCTCGCGCACCGCGCGCAGGTTCGCGAGGCTGACGGGCTGACCACCGCCGGAGTTGTTGGTGATCGTCACGAAGACGACGGGGACCTTCTCGCGCCCGTGCTCGGTGAGCAGCCGATCGAGGGCCCCGATGTCCATGTTGCCCTTGAAGGGATGTCGCTCGGACGCGCGCCGCCCCTCGGGGATGACGAGGTCGACCGCGCGCGCGCCGGTGTGCTCGATGTTGGCGCGCGTGGTGTCGAAGTGGGTGTTGTTCGGGATGATCTTTCCGGGGCCGCCGATGACCGTGAAGAGGATCTTCTCGGCGGCGCGACCCTGATGCGTCGGGATGACGTGCTTGAAGGGGAAGAGCTCCTTCACGGCCGCGTCGAATCGATAGAACGACGGAGAGCCTGCGTAGCTCTCGTCCCCGCGCTGCATCGACGCCCACTGCTCCGCGGACATCGCGCCCGTGCCCGAGTCCGTCAAAAGATCGATGATGACGTCGTCCGAGTGGATCGCGAAGAGGTTGTAGCCAGCCTCTCGAAGCTTGTGTTCTCGCTCCTCTCTCGTGGTCAGCCGCACCGGCTCTACGCTCTTGATCCGAAATGGCTCGATGATGCTTCGGAAGCCCTGCATGCGTCCCGCATAGTCGCGGTCGCACACGGCCGGAAACCCTCCGAAAGGTGATAAATCCAGAATTCATGGATGCTGCAGCGCTCCGGAGTCTGTTCGCTCGCATCGTCGGCGCGACCCTCGCTGCGCCCCTCGGCTGCGCGTCGTCGTCGCATGACACGACCGTCACGATCGAGACGGAGCCTGCCGCGAGCTCGGCGGTCGCGTCGACGTCGACAGACGTGCACACGAGGCGCCCGCCGATGGAGCTCCGCTGCGAGAAGGACCAATACCGACCCAACCTGCTCGCAGGCGTGACCTCGAGCGCTCCATTCGACGCGCTCGAGATCTTGCGCGCCTACGGCGGTGAAGACTCCGGCGACGTCATCGAGTCGTTCGGCGACGTCTGCGCGGGTCGCGACCAGGCCTCGTGCGACGCGGAGCGAGGCCGGCTGCACACCAATGAGGGCTTTCTGCCTCAGTGCCTACCTGGCTATTGCACGCATTTCATGATCGTGCGGCGCGGGCACACGCTCGAGGTCTTGAGCTCGGTCGAGGAGCTCACGCGCTTCGTCGCGCCCGTGGACACCCCGCAGGATGCGCTGCTCCTCGCGTGGGCGGTGGGGCACCCCGTGAGCTGCAGCGAGGGCAAGCTCGCCGGCGAGATCGTCCCGCGCGGCAGCGGCTATCGCTACACGTTCGAGGACGAGACCAGCCTCTGCCCACCCGAGACGAGCCGCCTCGTCGTCGACATCTCGCGGGAGGGGAACCTCGTCGAGGTCTCGCGCACCAAGCTCAAGACAGGCACCGGCTGCATCATGATCGGGCGCCGCCCGCGAAATGGCCTCGGTGAGCGCGATGGTGACTGCGTTGTAAGCGATGGTGCGCTCGACCCGATCGACGCTTGGCTCGAGCGCGTCGCGGCGCTCGAGGCCGCGAGCGTCCCCGCGTTCGAGGAGCTCGCGCGCGAGCTCGCGCAGCTCGCCGCTCCGGCGTCGCTCGTCCGCGCGTGCAGCGCGGCCGCGCGCGAGGAGACCGTCCACGCCGCGCTGGTGAGGGCTGCGCTCTCCGAGCGAGGTCGCGAGCGCGAGGGCGCGAAGCTCCAATCCGCGGAGGCGAGCGCCGCGCGCGATCTCGAGCAAATCGCCTTGGACAACGTGGTCGAGGGCTGTGTCCGCGAGACCTTCGGCGCGCTCGTCGGGGCCTATCAGGCTGCGCACGCGATGGACCCGAGGCTCGCGCGGCTCGCGGCCTCCCTCGCGCACGACGAGGCCTCGCACGCGGCGCTCTCGATCGAGATCGATCGGTTCTGTGCGCTCAGCCTGTCGGAGAGCGCTCGCGTGCGTGTCCGCGCGGCGCGGGATCGTGCCGTGCGCGAGCTCCGCAGCGAGGCCCTCGCGCCTGTGGATCCTGCGCTCGTCGACCTCGCTGGCGTGCCGCCCCCCGACGTCGCAGTCGAGCTCCTCGACGCCCTCGCGAGCGCGCTCTGGGCCGCGTGAGGCCGGCGCTCGTGAGGCCGGCGCTCGTGAGGCCGGCGCTCAGCCGCGCGGCAGCGTGAACCAGAACGTGGTGCCGGCGGCGGGCGCGCTCTCGACGCCGATCTGTCCGCCCTGAGCCTCGACCGCGAGCTTGCTGAAGGCCAGCCCGAGACCTACAGAATGGTAAGTGCGATCGGTCCGCGTCGCGAGCGTGCCGAATCGCTCGAAGATCCGTCGCTCTGCCCCGCGCGGGATGCCCTCGCCTTGGTCGCGAACGACGAAGCGCCCGTGCGTCTCGTCGAGGCTGCACGAGATGCTGACTGCGCTGCCTTGCGGCGTGTGGCGGATGGCGTTCGAGACCAGGTTCTCGATGACGCGCTCGACGAGCTTCGGGTCGCAGGAGAGCTCGCACGGTGGCAACGACAGATCGAAGGGGCGGCTCTTGTCGAGCGCGCGCAGCGACTCCACGACGCGCTTCGTGACCTCCGAAAGATCGCAGCGGTTGCGCTCGACCGGCATGCGGCCCTCCTCGAGGCGGCTCACGTCGAGGAGATCGTTCGCGAGGTCGCGGACCCGCTTCGCCGAGGCCTCGATGGCGAGGAGGTCCTGGCGATCCTCCTCTTCGATCTTCTCCATCAGCGACTCACGGAGCAGATCCATGTGCATGAGGATGGTGCTCAGCGGCGAGCGCATGTCGTGGACGACCATGTGGACCAGCCGATCGCGCAGGTCCTCGAGCGAGCGCAGTCGCTCGTAGCTCTCGGCGAGCTCGCGTTGGGTTCGGCGCAGCGACAGGTGCACCGACACGCGCGCGGCGACCTCGGCGACGTGGAACGGCTTGGTCACGTAGTCGACGCCGCCCACCTTGAAGGCTCGGATTTTGTCGGACGGATCGGTCAGCGCACTGATGAAGATGACGGGGATCTGCGAGGTCTTGCTGTCCGCCTTCAGCTTCTCGCAGACCTCGTAGCCGTTCATGTTGGGCATGTTGATGTCGACGAGGACGAGATCCGGCGGGTCACGCTCGGCGGCCTGCAGCGCGAGCTTGCCGCTCGGCACGGGGCGCGCTTCGTACCCGAGCTCCGTCAGCATGGTCGCGAGGAGCTGCAGGTTCTCGACCGTGTCGTCGACGATGAGGATGCTCGGTCTCGCGGTCATGATGCGTTCCTGATGCTGCGGACCCCCAGAGCATCCACCTCTTGCACGAGCTCCTCATACCTAAATGAGCCACCGAGCGCACCCCAGCGCGCTGCGAGTCGCGGAGCGCTGTTCGCCAGTTGAGCGAACAGCCCGTTGAGCCGTTCGGCGCGGGCGTGCAGCGTCGCCTCGCGGATTTGCTGGAGCAGGAGGCCGTCGACGTGCTCGCTCTCCTCGGTTGGGCTCGCCTCGCTCTCCCCCTCGACGAGGTCGACGCCCACGAATCGCGTCAGGGCATCGACGAGCTCCGCCTCGACGATCGGCTTCGACAGGAAAGACGTGGCGCCTGCCTCGAGCGCGGCCGTCTGATCGGCCGTGAAGACGCTCGCCGAGACCGCGACGATCGGCACGCTCACGCCGCGCCGGCGCAGCTCGCGCATCGCCGAGAAGCCGTCCATTCCGGGCATGCGAAGGTCCATCAACACGAGATCGGGCCCGCGCTCGCGGTCGGGGGAGACCTGTTCGAATATCCGAACAGCCTCCTCGCCACCCTCGGCGAGCGTCACCATCACCCCGAGGGCCTCGAGCTGCGCGCGCAGGACCTCGCGATTGGCTGCGTTGTCGTCCACGACGAGGGCCCTCGGCTGCCTTAGGCCGAAGGTCGGAGTCAGCTGAGGCATCGGCGGCGCGACCGTCTGCAGCCCAGGCTTGTAGCCGAACACCACCCTGAACGAGCTGCCCACGCCGACCTCGCTCTCCACCGTGAGGTCGCCGCCCATGAGTCGCGCGAAGCCGCGGCTGATCGCCAACCCGAGGCCCGTGCCGCCCCGGCGAGCCCCCGCAGCGCCCTGCTCGAAGGCTTGAAAGAGGTGCTGCGTGCTCGCCGGATCGATCCCACACCCAGTGTCCGACACCGTGATGGAGAGCCGTGTCGCGTCGACCCGCCCGAGCGAGACCGCGATGCCGCCGCGGTCCGTGAACTTCGTGGCGTTGCTGAGCAGGTTGCTGATGATCTGGCGAACCTTGCCCTGGTCGGCCTCGATGACACTGGGCACTTCGCGCGCGGCCTCCCACGTGAGGGATATGCCCTTGTCCCTGGCGAGCTGCTCGAACAGCGCGACGACCTCCTCGATGAGGACACGCGGCTCGAACATGGTTGGATTGAGCACTGTCCTGCCCGCTTCGATCTTCGACATTTCGAGAATGTCGTTGAGGAGCGTCAAGAGGTGCTCACCGCTGCGCCGAATGGTCTCTATCTGCTGTCTCTGCTTTGTATCGAGCGCCCCGTCTTTCTCGAGCAATTGGGCATAACCGAGGATCGCGTTCATGGGCGTACGGATCTCGTGGCTCATGTTCGCCAAAAAGGCGCTCTTCGCATGGGTCGCGGCCTCGGCGGCTTCCTTCGCGCCTCTCAAGGTCGCCTCGACGTGGCGCACCTCTGTCATGTCTTCATTCGTACCGATGATTCGCTGGGCGTGTCCGTGCTCGTCCTCTTCGACGAGGGAGCTCGACTTCAACACCCTGATAGAGCCGTCGGACAATCGAATCCGGTATTCGAAATCCGAGCTCGCGCCGCCATCCATCACCTCCTGGAACTTCTCGGTGAAGATGGCTCTGTCCTCCGGCAATATGCGGTTGCTCCAAGAGCTCAGCGTCTCTGTGTTCTTGCCGCGAGCCTCACCGTGGAGCTCGTACATGATGTCGTCCCAGCTGACGGCGTTGGTGTCCGCGCGCCATTCCCATACGCCGACGCGAGCGGCGCGGGTCGCGAGCGTCAGTCGCTCGGCGAGCCTGGCGAGCGCGTGCTCCACGCGCCGGAGCTCGCTCACGTCGACGATCCAAGCCAAGATGGCGGGGTTGTTCTCGTGCACGATCTTGGCGAAGCTCGCGATGACGTGCATGGGCCGGCCGTCGGCGCCGATGGCTTTCAGTGGAATGTTCGTCGCGCCGTCACTGCGCTCGAGGACCCCAGTCAGTCGTTGAAACTCGGCCGAATCGCCGAAGCGCGTATTGGTGGAGTCCCCGATCTTGAGCCCCAGCATCTCCGTGACGCGCCGATTGGCATACGTGAGCTTGCTCTTATGGGAGATACCCACCCCGACGGGCGACAGGTCGAGGATCTGTTGCAGGCGCGCGCGCTCGGCGTCGAGCGCGTGTTGCGAGCGCTCGAGCTCCGCCATCGCGCGCTCCGCGAGCAGCCGCTGCGCGTGAGCGTCCTGCATCATGCTGAGCGCCGCTCTACGCGAGTTGATGAGGGCCTGGTTCGCCTCGCGGAGCGCCACCGATTGCCGCTCTAGATCGGCCTCGGCGTCTCTCCGGCGCGTGACGTCGTCCTTGATGGCGACGAAGTGACTGATGCCCTTCTCGTCGCGCACGGGAAAGACCGTCGCGGCCTCCCAATAGATCTCCCCGGTCTTCTTTCGGTTACAAAAGTCTCCGCGCCAGACATTCCCGCTGAGCAAGGTGGACCACAGATCTCGGTAAATAGACTTGGGGAGCACCCCCGCGTTCAAGACGCGCGTGTGCTGTCCAATGACCTCCGCGGCTGAATAGCCAGTCGTCATTTCGAAGGCCCTGTTGACGAACTGGACGACGCCGTTGGCGTCGGTCACCACGATCACCGCGGCGCTCTCCCTCACGAGCTGCGCAAAGAAGCTGTCCTCGAGGGTCATACGTCGGGCTCTCGCTCTCGCTCGAGGAGGCCCGTGTCGTCCCACACGGGCGGATACACGGGTGGTCTGCCGAGCTCCCTCGTCAGGCGATTGACCTCTTCCTTGAGCTCGATGATGCGGCTCTCGCGACCCACCATTACCTCGTTGAAGGTCTCGAGCTCCCGCGTCTTCACCGCGAGCTCCGCGGCCAAAATCCGATCGGTCACATCGCGGAAGAAGCCGGCCATACACCGCTGTCCGTCGAGCACCATCAGCGCGGTGGTCACCTCGGCGGTGAACGCCGTGCCGTCGCTTCGCAGACAAGGAATCTCGATCGAGGCGAGCCTCCCGCTGGCGTTCGCCTGGAATTCGCGCATGACCGACGCGAGGTCTTTCGGCGGGTGGAGGGCGCGAATGGGCAGGTCTGTCATCCCCGTATCGGAGTATCCGAACATCGCGCACGCGGCGGGGTTCGAGAGCTTCACTCGCAGCGTCGTCAGATCGGCAATCAAGATCGCCTCGGAGCTGCCCTCGAACAGCGTGCGATACCGGGCCTCGGAGTCCGCGAGCAGACGCGCTGCCTCCCTCGACGCCGAGACGTCGACGAGCGAGCACCAGAAGCCAGCGGTCGAGCCCTCGAGGTTGCGCAGGACGGTGAGGACGCCAAACGCTGTAAACCACGTGCCGTCGGCGCGCTGTCCGGGCAAGTCGCCGGCGAAGTGCCCCGTGGTCGTGACCGCTCTGAAGGCGCGCTCCCAGACTGCGTCGCCGTGGAAGAAGTCGGCCAAGGGGCGGCCACGCAGGGCGTCCAGGGTCGGTATGCGGACGAGGTCGAGGAAGGCCTGATTGACCTCGACGAGTCGGCCGTCGACGTCCAAGGTGCCGTTGGCCGCCGCGGACGCGTGGAACACGAGCTCTTTCAATCGCAGCGCGGACTCGGCGCGCCGCTGCTCGGTGACCTCCCTCGCGAAGATCACGACGCTCGATACGACGCCATTCTCCTCGAAGATGGGGAAGAGGCGATTCTCGACGTAGTGCCCTCGATAATGGTCTTCGACGTCCAGCGTTTGGCCAGTCTCGAAGACTCGTCGCATCAACGCCATGCGCTCCTCCGAGGTGAACGTCGAGCCGAGCTCGAGCACGCTCTGTCCGACCATGCTCTCCGGCGACACCCCGCGCAGGCTCGCGAGCCGTTGATTGGCGAGCGTGATCCGAGCTGCGCGGTCCACGACCATGAGCGGGTCGGGTACGGCGTCGATGAGCCTGCGCTGGAGGTCCTCCAAGCGGCGGCGATGCTGTTCAGCGCGGCGCAGATCGGTCAGGTCACGGACGATCACGACCATCCTGTCGACCTCTCTCAGGGGCGCGACGCGAACCTCCATGTCGAAGAGCGCGCCGTCAGCGCGGATGCCCTGTGTCTCGCACTCGAAGCCCTCTCCCGCTGAGAAGCGCTCCATCCAGAAGCTTCGATCTCGCTCGGCGACGTCCGAATGGATCTCTCGGCCCGGATAGTCGGACTCGGCGCGCCCGAAGCACCGCGCGTAGGCCGAATTGACATTCCGGATGACGCCGTTCTCGGTGATGGCGATCGCGAGCGGAGCCTCCTGGAAGAGCGCGTGAAACTGGATGTCTCGACGACTGGTGATGTCGATCTGAGACCCGTAGATGTCCGTGAGCGACCCGTTCTCGAGGCGCCCCCAGAGCGCGCCCCAAAACCACTTGAGCTTGCCCTCGCGGGTCGCGGTGGGACCGTATTCGTGCCACGGACTGCGATAGCTCCGTCGGACGAAGTCGAGGTAGATATCGTGGCGGCTGCTGCCGCGCTCGTACGAACCGGGGGCCCAGACCTCGGACAAGGGGCGGCCGACGAGCTGCTCCCGGCTCAAGCCGTAGATTGCAGCGCACGGGTCGTTCGCGTCCGCGATGACGCCGAACCGGAAGATGGCGTCGACCTGCTCCTCGGGGGGCAGCGCACAGGAAATGGGCGTGGGCATCGTGAGCCAAAAGACGGGGGCCACGCTGCCCTCGAAGAAGGCCCTATAGAGCTCGTGTATCGGGGGCTCCAATGGGGTCGCCCCACCACCCTCTCTCATGTTTGGAGGAACGGCGCTCGGGCCGGGATCCTCAACCAGAGAACGCACCACCTCACGATCTCACGCCAGTTCGTTTGGAAATAAAAGTGTCGCCAGCGGTGGAAGTCGGCTCATTCCGTAACGTCAATCTATTGTTCAGGCCGCGAATCGAGGCCCCCGATCGATTGGCCTGCTAACAGCAACTCAGCGTCCGCACGGGCAACCCAATAGTCGCGCAGGATTGAGACGTACTCGCGCGCGGCCTCGAGCTCAGCGCGCTTGGCCTCGAGGACCTCCGTCGGGGTCGCGGTCATCGCGTTGTAGCTTTGCAGCGTCGCCTCCACGATCTGGCGCCTGAGCGGCAGGAGCCTCTGTTCATAGAAGCGTGCTCCGGCGCGCGCGCCCTCGAGCCGCGTCGCGATCGTTCGCGCCATGCTCCTTATCGAGATTGCCAACTCGGCTTGCGTCGCCCGGACACCGCGAGCCTCTGCGGCGGCGGCCTCGACCGCGCCTTGCCCTTGGTAAAAGAGGGGCAGGGAGAGTGAGACAGAGGGCCCTGCGGCCCAGGTGTCGCCTGTGCGCTCGGCGCTCACGCCGACCTCGAACGAGGGCAAGAGACCCTCGGCCCACGCGACGCTCTCATCGGCCTGCGCGGCGGAGTAGCGTTTCTCCAGCGCCGCGAGCTCGAGGTTGCGCGCGACCGCCAGCGGCTCGAGCTCCGCGGTCGCCCAGTCGTCTGGGGGCTCGAGCTCCGACTCTATCGACCAAAGGGCTGCCTCCTCGCCATAGAGCCCGAGGGCTCGATTGAGCGCTTCGCGCTGTTCACTCTCGGCGACCTCGGCGCGCGTGAGGGCGAGGCGCGACTCCTCGAAGAGGGCGCGCTCGAGGAGCTCGAGGCGCGGCGGCACGTTGCCGGCTTCTGCCATTCGCCGCGTGAAGTCGGCGGATTGGGCTGTAGCGAACGCGATCGTCTTCGCGAGCTCGAGGTCCTGGTGGGCCGCGCGATACTCGTAGAAGGCGCGCCGCGCGCGAAACGCAACTCGGACGATGCGCCCGGCCGCGTCCAAAGACGCGGCGTCGACGCGCAGAGACGCCGAGGTCTCGCGGAGCGAGAGCGTGAAGAGCCGCGCGAGATCGAGCGTCGCGCTGAGCTCCAAAGTCGCGGGCTCGTTCGGGCTCATGCGGACGCCCGCGCCGACCCGCGGGTTGTCGATCGCGAGCGCCTGGAGGAGCGCCGCGCGCGCGCCGCCGACCTCGGCGAGGGCTGCGTCGACCTCGGGGTGGCGAGCCAGCGCGATGCGCGCCGCCCGATCGGCCGTCAGCGGGCCGTCGAGGAGCGCAGAAGTCGAGCCGACCTCGGCGCTGTCATCCAGTCCGGGCGAGGTGAGCTCGATCCGCTCCGTGGCGGTCTGTCGTGCTCGCTCGTAGCCGTAGCCGGCGCTCAAGCATCCAGTAAGTGACATTGCTGTCAGCAAAATCGCGAACAGGCGGCGCGCCGGGTTCATGAGCTCGGTCCCTCGGGGGGCGGTTCGTGGTGGTGGTCGGCGCCCTTCTTGGGCTCGAGAGGCATGCCGCAGTGGGGGCACTTGCCGGGCTTGTCACTGGCTACGTCGGGGTGGTGAGGACAGGTGTACGTCGTGCCCTCGTCGGCGGCAGGAGCTCGCTCTTCGCTTGGAGCGAGCGTGTCGGGGTCGAATGTCGTCGCGAGCGCGCGACCAGGGCGCGTGATCGGGGCTATTGTTACGCTGGTGTAAGCGTTCGAGCGCTCCGCGGCGGGCGCGCTGCACCCACCGACGAACATGGCCGCGAGGAACAAAGTGCCGTTGATATTCATGCTTGGATACCGTCCTTTCCGAGCTCTTCCTGTGTGGCGGCGCGCGCCACCGTCCCCGCGGGGTGCTGATACCAACCAGGGTCTTCGTCGTAGCTCGCGAGCGCGTCGCGCACCTTGAGCACCGTGAACATCCCGCCCATCGTGATGGTCCCGAAGGGACCCTTTTGTCCGGACATGGGGACGCTGTTGTCGGGGACTGGCATGTTCATGTCGGCCATGTCGCCCATTCCGTTTTGCCCCATGGTCATGTAGCCGGGGACGAGCTTCCTGATGTTGTCGTCGACCTTGGTCGCGTCCATCCCTGTCGTGTTGGGGAACTCGTGCCCCATCTGGTTCATGACGTGATGGGTCATGTGACAGTGGAGTGCCCAGTCGCCCTCGGCGCTCGCGATGAACTCGAGATCTCGCGTGCTGCCCACGGGGACGAGGATCGTCGCCTCGGGCCATTGGGCCTTTTCGGGGATAGGACCACCGTCGGTGGCGACGACTTTGAAATAGTGGCCGTGCATATGGATCGAGTGGTGGTCCATCGCGGACAGGTTCCCGATGCGCAGCCGCACGCGATCGCCCTTCTTGATGACCAGCGGCGCCGTGCCGGGGAAGGCTTTGGCGTTGATGGTGAGGACGTTGAACCCGTCCATGGCGTTCGGGTTGGGGCGCGACGCGCCCGCCGGAATGGCCCATTCACTGAGCAAGAGCGCGAAGTCGCGATCGACTCGCTGGGCGGCGCTCGGCCTGCGCGGGTGAATGACGAAGAGGCCCATCATGCCGAGCGCCATTTGGGTCATCTCGTCATGGTGCGAGTGGTACATGAACGTCCCGTGCTGCCTGAGCGTGAACTCGTAGCGATAGGTCTCGCCGGGCTGGATCACGGGCTGGGTCAGCCCCGCGACGCCGTCCATTCCGGCCGGCAGAAAGAGGCCGTGCCAATGGGTGCTCGTCGGGGCGGGCAGTTTGTTCGTCACGTAGATCCGCACGCGATCGCCCTCGACCGCTTCGATCGTCGGCCCGTGGACGCGCCCGTTGTATCCCCAGCACCGCGCGACCAAACCACCTTGGCCGGTCGCGCTCGTGAACGAGTGGGTGACCTCCTCGGCGACGAGGTGATAGACCTTTACGCCGTCTACGATCTTGTAAGCGAGCGCGACGTTGTTCGGGGTGACGACTGGCCGATAGTCCTTGCCTGGCTCGCCGGGCGCCTCGGCTTCGCGCTCCAGTGAGCCCCCGCTGTAGCTCGCCTCCCAATCCCCGAGCGCACGTCGCGCCCCGAGCGCCACCGCTCCACCCACGGCGAACGCCCCCCCGAACAGCGCTGTTCTCCGACTCAGCGTCATCGTCATCGTCATCGTCCTTTCGAGGTGTGCTGACGCAGGCCGCTCCCCGCCATTACACTCTTTCGAACGAGCCCCGCTCGGGCATGATGCGCCTGTGCAGATCCTGAGCTTCGGCGCGATTGACCATTCGCTCCCTCTCCTCGAGCCGTTCACCATCGCGCAGGCCTCTCGCTCGGAGACCCGCGCCGTCCTCGTCCGCGCTGAACTGGACGCTGCCGGCCGCGCGGCGGTCGGCTACGGCGAGGCCGCGCTCGGGCTGCGCGCCCCCGAGGAGCCTGCCGAGCTCCTCGCGATGGTCGAGTCGCTCGCGCCACGCTTCGTCGGGCGTACGCTCCAATCCATCGCCGACGTGGCGGCGCTCGTCGACGACGCCTGCGTGGGCCGCACGGTCCCTCGCGCACTCCGCGCGGCTCTTTATTGTGCAGTCGCCGACGCGGTCGCTCGGCTCGAGGGGCGGCCGCTTTATCTCGCCCTCGGCGGGGAGGGGGCCGCGCGAGTCCTGGAGACCGACGTCACCCTGCCCATCGCCGACCCGGATCGCACGACGAAGAACGCGCTCCGCTATTGGCGAGAGGGATTCCGGATCTTCAAGGTCAAGGTCGGGGCTGATTTCGACGCGGACGTGCGCGCGCTCGAGGCCATCGCCAAAGCCACGCCCGACGCGACGCTCCGGTTCGACGCGAACGAGGGCTTCGGCCCGGAGGAGTCGCTCGCGTTGCTCGAGCGGGCGCGCGCGCTCGGCGTCGCGGTCGACGGATTCGAACAGCCCTGTAAGCGCGACGACCTCGAGGGCCTCGCGAGGGTGCGCGCTCTCGGGAGGGTCCCCGTCATCGCGGACGAGTCGCTCCAGAGCCTCGAGGACGTCGCGCGCCTCGCGGACGCGCGCGCGGTCGACGCCGTGAACCTCAAGATCATCAAGGCCGGCGGGCTCGATCGCTGCCTCGAGATCGGCCGCGAGGCGCGCCGGCGCGGGCTCGGGATCATGGTGGGCGCGATGCTCGAGTCCCGCGTCGGGCTCACGTCGACAGCGCACCTCGCCGCGGCGCTGGGGGGCGCCGGTTGGGTCGACCTCGACGTCGCGTTCCTCTTGGCGCGCGACCCGACGCGCGGCGGTCTCGAGATCGACGGCCCGCGGCTCGGGCTCGCGCCGGGCGCGCCGGGTTTGGGCCTCACCGTCGGGGCCTCCGACTAGCGAGCCCCGCTCAGGATGGGGCCGACAGCACGCAGGCCTCGTAACCCTCCTCTTCGATCGCGCCGAGGAGCTCCTGAGCCGTCAGTCCGACGCGGTGTTTCACCGCCGCGCGGCCGGGCGTGAGCTGCACCTCCGCGCGCTCCACGCCGTCGATCCGCTCGAGCGCTTGCTTCACGTGCCGCACGCAAGAGCCACAGGTCATTCCAGTTACTTCGAGTGTCGTCGTCAGTCCGTTCATGGTCGTTCGACCTCCAACCACGCTGACGCAGGCGACCCGGCGCGATTACACCCCTCAGCGCTGTAATGGATTCGAGCGGCGTGCGTCAGCGCCGGCATGACGACCCAAACCATCACCCTGGCGACCCCACCGATCGAGCTCGGGGCGCCGGAGACCTGCGAGCTCGAGCTCCCCATCGAGGGAATGACCTGCGCGAGCTGCGTGCGCCGCGTCGAGAAGGCCGTGCTCGCTGTCCCAGGCGTCACCGCGGCCACGGTGAACTTCGCGACGGAGCGCGCGACCGTCACCTTCAATCCGAACGAGGCTGGCCGAGCCGAGCTCGTCGCCGCCGTGAAGAAGGCCGGCTACGGCGTTGGCGCGGCGCCGCTCCCTGCTCGAGAAGCTCCGCGCGTCTCGGACGCGCGAGCCCCCGAGGACCGCGAGGCTGCGAAGACGAAGCGTGATTTCCTCGTCGCGCTCGGGCTCACGACGCCCCTCCTGGTCCTCGGGATGTCGCACGGGCTCATCGCGTTCGCGAACGAGCCAGTCGGTCGCTGGACCCAGCTCGCGCTCGCCGCCGTCGTGCTCGCGTTGCCGGGGCGGCGCTTCTTCCGAGGCGCCTACGCCGCGCTCCGGCACCGCACCGCCGACATGAACACGCTTGTCAGCATGGGCGTCTCGGCGGCCTGGCTTTATTCGACAGTCGCCGTCGTCGCGCCTTGGCTTTTCCCTCACGGCGAACACCACCCGCCGCACGTCTATTTCGAGGCCGCGGGCGCGATCGTGACCTTCGTATTGCTCGGCAAATGGCTCGAGACCCGCGCCCGAAAGCGCCTCTCCGAGGTTGTGCGCGGGCTCGTGTCGCTCCAGCCCGTAATGGCGCTGAGGCTCGAAGGCGACGTGGCGAGCGAGGTCCACGCCGAGACGTTGATCCCTGGTGATCGCATCCGCGTGCGCCCCGGCGAGCGCGTCGCAGGGGACGGGCGAATCGAGGAGGGCAGCTCGACGCTCGACGAGTCGATGCTCACGGGCGAGAGCCAGCCTGCGCTCAAGCGCTCGGGAGACGAGGTCTACGCGGGCACGTTCAACCACCTCGGCGCGCTCACCGTGCGGATCACGAAGGGCGCGAAGGACACGGCCCTCGCGCGGATCGTGCGCGCCGTCGAGCAGGCGCAGGGCTCGAAGGCTCCCATCGCACAGCTCGCGGATCGCGTGAGCGCGGTCTTCGTCCCAGCCGTCCTCGGTGTGGCGCTCCTGACCTTCGCGGTTTGGATCGCGCTCGACCCGACCGCCGAGGGCGTCGGCAACGCGCTCCGCTACTTCGTCGCGGTCCTCGTCATCGCCTGTCCGTGCGCCCTCGGGCTCGCGACGCCGGCCGCCGTCGCAGTCGGCACGGGGCGCGGCGCGGAGCTCGGCGTGCTCGTGAAGGGTGGCACTGCGCTCGAGATCGCGAGCAAGGTCGACACCGTCCTCGTCGACAAAACAGGCACGCTGACGACGGGGCGGCCGGTCCTCACCGACGTCGTCGCGGTCTCGCCCCACACCGAGAGCGAGGTGCTCGCGCTCGCGGCCTCCGTCGAGGCGTCGAGCGAGCACCCCGTCGCCCGCGCGGTGGTCGAGGGCGCGGCTCAGCGCGGTCTCACGATCGTTGGAGCTCAAAGCTTCGTCGCGGAGCCGGGCCTCGGGGCCTCCGCCCGAGTCGGCGCGCACTCGGTGCTCGTCGGCTCCGCGGACTGGATGCGCGAGCCGCCTCGCGGGACGCTGGCCGAGCGCGCTGCGACGCTCGCGGAGAAGGGCCGCACACCCGTCTTCGTCGGGGTGGACGGCGCCACCATCGGCCTCATCGGTGTCGCGGATCGGCCGCTGCCTGGAGCGCGCGCAGCCGTGGAGAGGCTCCGGGCGCGTGGCATCCGCGTCGTCATGGTCAGCGGCGATCGGCGAGCGACAGCGCAGGCCATCGCGCGCGAGGTGGGCCTCACCGAGGTCGTCGCCGAGGTGAAGCCCGACGAGAAGGCCGCGATCGTCGCTCGCGAGCGGGCGCGCGGACGCACGGTCGCGATGGTCGGTGACGGCATCAACGACGCCCCGGCGCTCGCTGGCGCGCACCTCGGCGTCGCGATCGGCTCCGGGGCCGACGTCGCCGTCGCGACTGCGGACGTGGCGCTCGTGCGCGGTGGGATCGCGGCGCTCCCCGACGCCCTCGAGCTCGCGCGGGCGACGTTCCGCACGATTCGGCAGAACCTCTTCTGGGCGTTCGCCTACAATGTTGTAGGCGTCCCCGTGGCCGCGGGTGTGCTCGCGGGGGTCGGCGTGACGCTCTCCCCCGTGTTGGCGAGCGGAGCGATGGCGCTGTCGAGCGTCTCGGTTTTGCTAAACTCGTTGCGGCTCAAACGTTTCGGCCGCACCCCCACGACCCTCTCGAGCGCGCACCCCCAGCCATGAGTCACTCCTGCTGCTCGTCGACACCCGATGTGGCCACGCTCCTCGCGGCGCATCGTGCCGAGTTCGTAGCGTTCGCACAGGCGCGCGTCAAAAACCCAGCCCACGCCGAGGACATCGTTCAAACAGCGTTCACGCGCGCGACCGCCCGCGCCGATCAGCTCCGTGACGTCGAGACCTCGGCGGTCGCGTGGTTCTATCGCATCCTTCGGCGCGAGATCGTCGATCAGCGTCGCCGCCAGGGCGCGCGCGGTCGCGCGGTCGCAGCGCTCGCGCTCGAGACCCCCGAGATCGAGCCGGCGCTCGAGCGCGAGGCCCGCGTCTGCGCTTGTGTCCGCCGCGCCGCCGCGACGCTGAAGCCCGAATACGGAGAGGCGCTCGCGCGCTCGGTCGTCGACGAAATCCCGGTGAAGGACTTCGCCGCCGAGGTCGGCATTCAGCCGAACAACGCAGCGGTTCGCGTCTTCCGCGCGCGCGAGGCCCTCAAGAAGAAGGTCGAGTCGCTCTGCGGCGCCTGCGCCGAGGGGGGAGGCTGCTTCGATTGCACCTGCGCCGAGAGCGCCCCCGCGACGTAGAGTGCGGCCATGAGACACATCGACCTAGGCTCTCAAGGCCTGCGCGTCCCCGCGATCGGACTCGGCTGCATGGGGATGTCCGACTTCTACGGGCCTGCCTCCGAAGCGGAGAACCTCCGCGTGCTCGAGCGGGCCTTGGAGCTCGGCTGCAATTTCTGGGACACCTCGGACATGTACGGCCCACACACGAACGAGCGCTTGCTCGGCAAGGCCCTCGAGGGTCGCCGTGAGAAGGTCGTCCTCGCGACCAAGTTCGGTGTGGCGCGCGACGCGAGCGGCGCGTGGTTGGGCATCAAAGGGGGCGCCGCGTATGTGAAGGAGTGCTGCGAGGCCTCGCTCGAGCGCCTCGGCACCGACCATATCGACCTCTATTACCAACATCGTGTCGACCCCAAGACGCCAATCGAGGAGACCGTCGGCGCCATGGCCGAGCTCGTCAAAGCCGGTAAAGTGCGCTTCCTCGGCTTGTCCGAGGCCGACGCGGAGACCATCACGCGGGCGAACAAGGTCCATCCCATCAGCGCCCTCCAAAGCGAGTACTCGCTCTGGTCGCGCGAGGTCGAACGCGACATTCTGCCGACGACAAAGCAATTGGGGATCGGCTTCGTCGCTTACAGTCCCCTAGGTAGAGGCTTCCTCTCCGGCGCCGTGCGCTCGCGCGCCGATCTCGCGCCCACCGACTGGCGATTGACCAATCCTCGCTTCAGCGAGGAGGCCATTGCCAAGAACAGTCGGATGGCCGACGCCGTGGCAGAGATCGCGAGCGAGGCCGGGGCGACCCCTGCCCAAGTCCTCCTCGCGTGGGTCCTCTCACGCGCGCCGAACCTCGCGGCGATCCCAGGGACGCGCAGCCTCGAGCGCCTGGAGCAGAACTTCGCGGCGCAGGATCTCACGCTCTCCAAAGCGCACCTCGAACGGCTCGAGGCGCTCGCGAGCGAGGGCGTCGCCGGGACGCGGTACTGACCTATCGGGTTCGGACGGTCCGCAAGAGGCTCTCGTAGTCGTCGGCCATCCGCTCGAGCGAGAAGCGGGCGCGGGCGCGCTCGAGAGCTCGCTCGCTTGCCGAGGCGCGCTTCGCCGGATCGCGCGCGAGCTCGAGCATCGCTCGAGCGAGGGCCTTCGCGTCGGTCCGCGGCGTCACGAGACCCACGCCCTCGAGCTGCTCGCGGGCGCCGCCGTGATCGGTCGCGACGATGGGTAGGCCCGCAGCCATCGCCTCGAGCGAGGCGTTGGGGCAGCCTGCGGGCTCGGAGACGAGGACGAAGACCTCGAGCTCGTCGAGGAACGGCGCGAGCTCGTCGCGGAAGCCGAGCCAGCGCACGGGCAGATCGCGGGCGCTCGCCTCGAGCTCGAGCGCGTAGGCCTCCTGTCCGCGATCGGGCATCCCCGCGACGCGGAGCTCTGCGCCCGCGGGCCCGAGCTCCGCGACCACCTCGCGGAACGCGTCGAGCAAAAGATCGAGGCGTTTGTGCGGGTGGATGCGCACCGCGGTCCCGAAGACGACGCTCGCAGTGGGCGCGCGCGCGCTCGAGCGCGCGCGGATGGGAACACCGTTCGGGATGACCCGCGCCGCGCAGCCGAGGACGCGGCGCGCGTCGTCGAGCTCGCGCGCGTGTTTGACGACGAACGCTGCGAGCCGCGCGCCGTATTCGCGCGCGCGCTCGGTCGCGCCCCCGAGCGTGCGCTCGAGCGAGGTGTAGAGCATTTCGCCAGGGCTCACGTCGACGACGGGGACCTCGAGGGAGAGCTCCGCGACGAGGAGCTTCACCTCGGCGAGCGCATTCCAAAAGAGGACCGCGCGCGTCGGAGCGCGGTCGAGCTCGTCGAGCACGCGGAGCGCCGCGCGCTCCGCGCCGCCGCCGGAACCATGGATGTCGAGGGCGAGGACCGGGATCGCCGCGGCCCGCAGCGCGGCCGTGCCCGGCGTATCGCTCGCGTCGTGCTCCTCGAGGAGCACGACGCGCACGTCCCAGCCGCGGCGCGCGAGCTCGAGGACGAGGCGGCGCGCGCTCGACTGCGCGCCGCCGGGCGAGAGGTTGTTCGTGACGAGCACGAGCCCTCCCCGCTCGGAGGATGGTTTGGGCTCAAACGAATCGGGGACTGAGTCGGCGGATCGCACGCGCGCCGCGAGGCGGGCGTACGACCGGACCATCGCGGCCTCGGTGAAGCGCCCGGGGAGCTCTGCGCGGGGAGCGCCGGCCTCGGTCGCGCGCGCCATCGCCCCTGCGAAATCGTCGGCGGTCGCGTCCTCCTCGAGGATGGTCATCGCGGGCGCGACGATCTCCTCGGTGCCTCCGACGCGCGTGGCGACGACAGGCAGGCCCGCGGCGAGGGCCTCGAGGTGCGCGAGGCTCAGACCCTCCCACGCGCTCGTCGACAGGAGCACGTCGCAAGCGCCGTAGATCGGGCCGAGCTCGTCGATCGCGCCGAGCGCGAGGAGCGGGACCTCGAGGCGCGCGAGCTCGCTCGCGAGCGCGCGCGCGATGGCCGCGGCCTCCTCGCTGTGGGCGGACGGAGCGCCGGCCCACACGACCCGCGTCGGACGGCCCGTCCTGCGCGCGAGCGCGTGGACGGCCGCCGGCACCCGATCGAGCCGCTTCTGCGGGCGCGGGTTCGCGACCACGAGCACGGCGAGCTCGCCGTCGGCGAGGCCCCAGCGCGCACGCAGGGTCGCGTTCTGGGTCGAGCTGGTCTGCGGCACGCCGTTGTGCACCGTGCGGAGCGCGACCTTGTCCCCGAGGCCTGCGTCGCGGAGCTCGCGTTCGACCGCGCTCGCGCACGCGCAGACGAGCGTGACGCCGAGGTCCGCGAGCTCGAGGGTGCCCTCGGGCCAGGCCTGCCGGGCGTTGTGGATCGTGACCATCGTCGGGACCTCGCGCGCGACGGCGCCGACGACGTCGGGCCCGAAGAGGTGCACGTGCGCGACGTCGGCGCCCCACGCGCGGAGCTCGGTGAGCAGGGCGTCGATGCGCGCGCCGGGGCTGGCCTTGGGCAGCGCCGCGCCGAGATCGAGCTCGTTCTCGAGCGGGGGCATGCGCGTGCGCGTAGGCCTGCCGAGCGCGAAGAGCCGCGAGCACGCGAGGCCCGCGGCGAGGGCGCGCGCGACGCGCTCGGCGCCGCCGATCTGGAGGCTCGTCACGATCTCGGCGACGCGCAGATGCTTTGAGGTCCAACCATCGAGCCGCGCGACGTGAACGACGCGAGGTCGCTCGTCCTCGGCGAGGCGCCGGACGGCGGGCTCGAGCGCGCCCTCGCGCTCGAGCGCGCGCGCGAGGAGCGAGGCCGCGCGCTCGTCGACCGCGAGCTGCGCCCAGGGGAGCGAGGTCGAGCGCGCGATCGCGGAGAGGTCCCCGCCTGTCTCCGCGAGCAGTCGATTCGCAGGCTCCGCGCTGCGGTCGAGGCCGACCGCGAGCACCGGGCGGCCGGTCGCGCTCGGCGGTACGTCGACGCAAGCGAACCCGAAGGCGCCGGCCGTGGCGAGGTGGCGAGCGCCCTCGGCGAGGGCACTCGCCGCGTCCGCTGCGCTCGTGGTGATGCGGGCCTCGAACGACGAGGCGCGGACCGCGCGCGCGGTCCGTGACGAGAGTCGCCCGATCGGGCCGAGGACGATCGCCGAACGCGCTCGCTCCAATATCGGCATAGCTAATAGGCAGAGGGCCAGCCGCTCGAGCCCGACGAAGAGCTGGAGTCGTACGAAGAGCTCGAGCCGTACGAGGTGCTGGAGTTGTCGTAGCTTGCCCCGTAAGTGGGGCCATAGTCCGGCTCGCAGTTCACGTGGCTCGGACGAAAGCCGGTATATACGAACGTCCCCGCCGGATTCGAGAGCACGGTTTGCCCCCTGTCGAACATGCCATCGGGCCGCCGGACCGAATAGCGAATAGGGCCGCCCGCCCCCGAGACCCAGAATCCATCTCCGGCGATTCGGGTCGAGTAGCGAGGCTGCGACGGACGCGACTTCCGCGTCGCGAGGACGATGATGAGGACGAGCCCGAGGCCCAACGTGAGGATGACGAAGACGATCCAGAGGCCGCTGCCGCTGTTCGAAGCGGGCGGGTTGTGCGGGGGCGGCGCGGCCGGCGACGGGCGCCCACCGGAGCCGACCGTCTTCAGCTTGTTCGGCCCGGCCGTGCCTGTGCCCGTCCCCGTCGCGGGAGGGTCGCCCGGGCCACGCCGCGTGAGCACCAGTCGAAAGCCGAAGTCCGCGTTGCGGCTGCCGCCATCTGCCCGATAGCGCGCGGCCGTGCGCAGCTTGAAGGCGTCCGTCGTCAGGAAGGAGCCGCCGCGCAGCACGCGCCGGGGCTTGTCGGATTGGGCCCACGTGACCGGCGACGATTGCAAGAAGTCAGTGACAGGGCTGTCACCCAATGGGCCGTAGTAGTCCTCACACCATTGCCAGACATTGCCGGCCATGTCGAAGAGGCCATAAGCGTTCGCCGGCTTCTCCCCGACGGGGTGCGTCGATGAGCCGGCGTTCGGCGCGAACCAGGCGTTCGCCGCGGCCTGCGCTTTGTCCGTGCCCCAGAAGTAAGCCCCCTTCGGCTTTTCGCCGCGGGCGGCATATTCGAACTCCGCCTCGGTCGGGAGGCGCGCGACGTATTCGGTCGGATATTGGGCAGAGACCCAGCGCGCGAAGGCCTGCGCGTCGGCGTACGTGACGATGACGACGGGGTGTTTGTCGGTCTGGGAGAAGCCGGGGTTTTGCCAGGTGTATTGCTTCTTCTGGACGAGCTTGCCGCTCTCTATGCCGTAGCCGCCGCTCGTGCCCTTCTCCGCTTCGGTCGCGTATTTCGTGTCCGCCACGAACTGGGCGAACTGTCCTTTGGTGACGAGCGTCTTCGAGATGAAGAACGGTTTCGTCAAGGTGACTTTACGAAGAGACTCGTCGGGGCCGCGCCCTTGCTCCGTAGGGCCCGAGCCCTGATCGAAGGTGCCCGCGGGGATCTCGACGACGACGAGCTTCTCGTCGCCGCCTGCGAGCTTGAGCTCGAGCTCCCCAGCCAAAGCAGGCAGCGGGGCCACGAGGATCGCCGCGGTCAAAGCCCAGCGCGCGGCCGAGGGGTTCGCGATCATGCGGGGACCTTATCAAGGTCGCGCCGAGAGCGGGAGCTCACGGAGCGAGGAAAAACGGTGCCCGAGCGAGTGAGGGTGCATCCATAACCCCCAATGAGCGCAGCCCTAGGCTGACAAGGCTGTTATTCGACCCGGGGGCCCGCGCGCCGAACGCCAGCGAGGAACGGTAGGGTCGCGACGAGGAGCGCGGCGGCCGCGACGATGAACGGGGCGCCAGGGAAGTGGATGGGAGCGCCGCTGCGCGAGAAATAGCTCAGCGTCTGCGTCATCACGAGCGGGCTCAGCACGGTGGCGAGCGCGTTGATGCTCGCGACCGCGCCCTGGAGCTCACCCTGGGCCGAGGGGTCGATTCGACTCGAGGCGATCGAGTTCACCGCGGGCGGCGCGAGGCCCATCACGGCGCCGAAGGGGATGAGGACGTAGACCATCCAACCCTGGTTCGCGAGCCCGTAGAGCACCAGCGTGACCGCGCCGCCGACCATGGCGAAGACCGCGGTCTTCACCGGGCCGAGACGTCGGAGCACGGGGCCGATGAGGCCGCCTTGCACGACCGCGGCGGACAGGCCGACGAGCCCGAGGGATATGCCAATAGCGCGCGAGCTCCAGCCGAATTTGATTCCGGCATAGAAGGCCCAAATCACGGGGAAGAGCATCTGCGCAAATTGGAAAATACCGAGCGTCACGATGAGCAAGCTCACGTGGGGCAGCTTGCTGAATTGGCGGAAAGCGCCGAGCGGATTGGCGCGTGAGAGATCGAAGGGGCGGCGGCGATCGGCGGGCAGAGACTCGGGCAGGACGATTGCCCCGTAGAGCACGTTGACGAGCGAGAGCGCCGCTGCGGCGAAGAACGGCGCGCGTGTGCTGATGCCCGCGAGCAGGCCGCCGAGCACCGGACCGAGGATGAAACCGACGCCGAACGCAGCGCCGATCATCCCGAAGGCCTGAGCGCGCCGCTCCTTCTCGGTCACGTCGGCGATATAGGCAGAGGCCGTCGAGAGCGTGGCGCCGGCGATCCCCGAGAGGATGCGCCCGATGAACAAGACCGCGATCGAGCGCGCGAGCCCCATGAGGAGGAAGTTCGCCCCGAGCGACGCCATCGCGACGAGCAGGACCGGCCTGCGCCCGAAGCGATCGGAGAGGTTGCCGATCGTCGGGCCCGCGAGGAAATTGAGGACTGCGTAGACCGTCGACAGGTAGCCGCCCCACGGCGCCGCGTCCTCGAGGCCGAGATTGGTGAGCTCGGAGATGAGGCGCGGCACGACCGGCATGATCAGGCCGAAGCCGATCATGTCGATGGCGACGGTCACGAGGACGAAGACATAGGCGTTGCGACCGGGTGACCGCGCTGTCATCGAATAAGCGGTCAGTAGAGCAACATCCTCGCGAGAGCGACAGCTTACCTTGCGGGGCGACGCGCAAGTCGGGGCGCGCCCGAACCGCGGGGTGCGAGCCGAGCCCGCCGAATCACCGCGAGTCCTACGCCGAGGAGGCCGCTCACCCACCACGCGCTCGACGCGTCGGCTGCACCTCCAGTCGAGCGACAAGCGCAGCCCGAGCCCGAGTCGGTCGCGCCGTCGCCGCCGCCCCCTGCTGCCGCGCCGCCTGCTGCCGCGCCGCCTGCACCACCCGATGCTGCGTCGCCGCCCGCGCCCGCACCACCACCCGCGCCGCCCGCGCCGCCCATCGCGGGCTCGTCGTCGGACACGAGCTCCATCGTCGCGCGACCGCTCGTGGCGTCCTCGAACGCGGGCGCGAGCGACGCCGCAAAGGGCTCGAATTCGGCTGAAAACGCAGCGATCTCGTCATCCGTTGTCTCGGGGGCGACGACGAGCACGACGCCCAGCGTGAAGCTCGTCTTCGTGCTCGGCGCTGGGCTGCGCGCGCCGTTCGTCGCGATGACGTCGTCGATCGTGAGCGTGCGTCGCGTCGCGGTGACCGTCATCGTGTCCGCGACGTCGAACCAAGGCAGCGAGTGGGCGGCGTAGGCGCCACCCCAGAACGGGTCAGTCGGCGTATTGGGGATTTGGGTGGGCTCGAGGACCGAAAAGGGAGCGACCTCGTCGGGCGTCGCGAGGCCCATGAGATAGAGGTCCAACATCGAATACCGAAGCGTGCCCGGGTCGGCGTGGGCGGTCGTGAAGGTGCCGTCGCCGTTGTCGACCCAGACATTGCCGCCCGCCGGAGAGCCGCCCGCGTCCATGAAGAAAGACCAGTGAAATGGAAAGCCGATGAGCTCGTCGGGGAGCGGCGAGGGGACTTTGATGGTGGGCCCCCAGACGTGCGAGAGCTCGAGCAAGAATAGATAACGGCCATATGCGGACTCGGGAGCGCGGTGGAGAGCCGCTCGCTTCGGGAGCTCGAAGGCGTTGCTGTGAAAGAGGATCGCTCGGAGCGGCGGATCCGAGGGTTCTTTCAGGCCCGTCGGTGGGAAGAGCCAGTGTTCGAGGCCGATGCCCGAAACGTCGTTCGCGCGGATGTCGATCCTTGTGCCGTAGTCGCTGCCGTTCATCGGGAACGCTGTCCACACCGACAGGATCTCGGGCAGCTCCTTGCCGGTGGCTTCATAGCCGTCCAAGACGACCTTGCGCGTCGCGGACACGCTCGGGCCGTTGGGATCTGCGATGGAGCCGTCGTCGCGGACGATCACGAAGCTCGCCGCGTCTGCGTCGTGCGCGAGGGACAAGAGCGCAGCGAGTCCGGCGACGGCGAGACAGGCAGTCTTCGTTTCCATCCTCGTGGGGATACGCAGCTCGCGAGGCCGGCTCAACTTAGGATGGCTCAGAGCTCCCGCGACGGTGCGCAACACACCGTCGAGTGCGATTGGAACGCGCGGCGGTCGAGACGCGTTATAGGGACTTCATGAAGTCGTGTATTTCGCCCGCGACCGCGCGCACCCTCGGGAGCGTAGCGTTGCTCCTCACAGGGGGGATGACGTGGGGCTGCGCCGTAGAACGCCCCGCGCAGAGCGCCGATGTCGAGGCACCCAAACAGCGCTGGGTCGTGAAGCTCCCAGTCCGCCCGGCGACGCCCCCATTGCCGGAAAACCCCGTGTCGGACGCGGAGACTACCGACCCCGCGGTGCCCGAATCCATCGACGCTCGGGCGCTCGCCGCGGACGTAGAGCTGATTGCGCTGCCCACGCTTACTGGCATAAGCGCCGTCACCGCCGGTCGGTCGGGCACGATGCTCGCCGCGACGATCGACGGGACGCTCTTGGAGGTGAGCGGTCGCAAAGCCAAAGTCCTCGGCTCGAGCGACTGCCGTGAGTTCATGCCTTATTGGGGGCCGCCCCCGGCGCCGACCATCGAGCCGACGATCCTCAGCATCGACGTCACCGACAAGGGCATAGACCTGGAGGGCTACATCGTGCGCTTCGGGCGCGGCAGCTGGAACGAGGGCTATTCGGTGCACGTCACGCCGTCGGGCAAATGGAAATGTCATGAGACGGGTTCGCCGATCGGGCGGGCAAGCTCGGTGTTCGGCACTGAGGTCTTCGACGCGTGGGCGCCGGCGGGCGAGACGCAAGTCTGGTATGCAGTCGGCAATCGGCCCGACTCCTATTCGATGGAGTACAACGGCATAGTCTGGCGCCGACACCCGCTGCCGCGCGACCTCACGCGCGTCGACGCCCTCTATGCGGACGGCGCCGGGAGCGCCTGGTTCGCAGTCCGTTTGGGGGAGCAAAACACCCCGGCGCTCCTCTATTGGAGCGGCACGACCTATCGGTATATCCCCACTCCGGCCGACTTCGTGGTCGAGTCGATGATGAGCGACGGCAAGCGGATATGGGCCTTCGGGCCGACGCGGTGGTTCACGATCGAGGGCGACGTGGTCTCCTCGATGGCGGCGCCGATGATGGCCTTTGCCGTTTATCCGGTGCCGGGGACTCATGAGCTCTGGGTCGGTGGCTGGGACCCGGCGAAGGAGGTCCCGACCCGCAACAACGAGGACAGCTTCGCGTTCCAAGGGATGCTGGCCCACGTGGTCGCTAAAGGGGAGTCGGCGCCGTGAGTGGGACGCGAACAGCCCTATCGATGGCGGTCGCGGCGCTCCTCTCCGGCGGGTGCGCTACCACCGAGTCTCGGCCGCGGCCGCCCGTCGAGGAGCGGGTCGAGGCAGCGCCCGTGTTCAAGCTGCGAGGCAACGAGCTCGTCGCCGAGCTCGGAGGCTCGACGCTGTGGCGACAGCCAATCAAGGACCTCGACGACAACGCCAATATCAGCATAGGGGGGGAGCGCGTGGTGCTCGCGAGCGCCCAGGCGGACGCCATCGACGTCTTCTCGGCGCGCGCGGAGGACGGCAAGGACCCTTATGGCCCTATCCACGTGCGGGGCAGCTTCGGGTTCGTCGACGACAGCGCCGTCATTTGGGTCGCGCGCGGTGGAGACGTAATCCGGTTTCACCCGAGCGGCGCCGCGCTGACCAAGACGCGGGCCGTGACCTATCGCGCGAACCCCGATCGAGCCGATTGGATCTTGCGAATGAAGCCTCGAATCGGCGGAGGCGCCGTCGCCGTCACCACCGACTCGCGCGTCGTCGTGCTTTCAGCGGATGGTCGGATCGCGTCGACGACCCCGCTCCCGAGCCCGCTCTCGTCGACTCGAAACGTCGTCGAGCTCGTCGGGGCAGAGGGGGCCTTCGGTGGGTTCGCCGTCGAGACGTTGTTTCACGTTGTTAAAGTCAACCCGGACGGGGTGATCGGGTGGAGCTGGGCGTCCAAGACCGGGCAGGTCAGCCAGGTGACGGCGCTGCCGAACGGTCGAGTCTCCGCGTCGGTGCTCGCGGGGAATATCGTCCTCGACGAATCGGGAAAGGTGGAGTCGAGCGAGGAGTCGATCGAGCTCGGCTCGCTCGAGGTGGTGTCGGGTACGGCCGGGCGTGATTGGACCGCGGTCCCTATTCCGGTGAGGGGCGCGCGCTCGATCGCCACCAAAGGCGATGTCGTCTACGTGGCCGGGGAGGGTTCGGTCGCTCGTATCGAAGATGGGGTCGCGACCCTCCTCAAGGTGCCGAGCGTCAAGAAGCGGCTGCTCGGGGGCTTCACGGTCGCGGTCTACGAGGACCAACTCTACCTCGGCGCGCTCAGCTCGGAGGACTCGACGAGCTTCGACAACGTCGTCTACAAAGTCGCCGCGCACGTCTATCGCCTTGAGAAGAACGGGAAGTTCAAGTCGATATACGACTCGGGCGAGTTCGAGGCGACGACGCTCTTCAAGGCGACCGTGGCGGCGACCAAGCGCTACGGACTCGTCTTTTGCTATTTGAATGCGCCGTGCCTCGCGAACGTGACAGGGCGCGCTCCGAGCGAGCTCTCCATCGAGGGGGGGGAGGGGTTCTTCGAGTTCGGCGAGGGCATCGTGACCTTGTCGGCGAGCACCCACAACGTCCAGGCCGAGGGGCTCTCGACGCCGCTCGAGTCCGAGTACGCGGCGAGCTTGTTCGCCTCGAGCGAGCACGTGCTCCGAAGCGACGGGCGCATCCTTCATATCCTCGGCGACGGGACCTCTCGCAGCCTGTCGATGCCGTTCTACGGACCCGTCCTCCACGAGACGCGCGGCGACCAGATCTGGGTGGGCGGTGACACCCTCGCGACGTTCTCCGACGGGCGCTGGGTGACCATTCCGGATTTGCGATCGATCCAACAGATCGGAGAGACCTCGAGCGGCACCCTCGTCGTGACGACTTGGGATCAGCTTTGGTTGGGTCGACCCGCCGCAGGGGGTGTCAGCGCCACTTCGGACGACTACGTCGACGACCGTGTAACCGACCTCGGGCTCGCGACAGTCTCGCCCTCGGGCGAGCCGCCGATTGGAGCCTTTCGATTGGAGGCCCTGTCACAAGGCACGAAAATCGGACCAGGCCCGCACGCCGTCGGAACAGCGCAGCTCGCGTCATTCGTGAAGAGCTATTCGGGCTCGCTCGAGGTCTCGGCGGTCGAGGCTTCGGTCGACTCGACTTGGTACGCGACGCGGCCGGGCGTCGTGCAGTCTGCGGCGCCCATCCATCACCGACAAGGCGGTAAGCTGACGCACCATCGCGCCGTGTCGGCTTGGAACGTCGCCGACCTGCGAGCGACGGGCGCCGACTCGGCGTGGATCGTGGGTGGCTATTCGGATCGAAGCGAAGAATACCGGGCTCCGGAGTCGCCCGATTGGCCTGCTGGAGAGGGCGTCTTTGCCCACCTCGCCGGCGACAAGATCACCGCGCATCGTGTGCTCGCGGGCGCGCTCCTCCGGGTCGCGGTCGTCTCCGACAACGAGGCTTGGGCCGTCGGGGCAGGTGGCTCTCTCGTGCACGTCGTCGGCGACGTCGCGACGGACTTCACGGTCGAGGGCGTGAGCGGTGCCCCGCCGCCGACCCTGCGCGCCGTCTTGGTGCTCGGGCCGAACGACGTCTGGGTCGCGGGCGACGACTCCACAGTGCTGCATTGGGACGGCAAGGCCCTGTCGCGCGCGAACACGGCCGGGCTCTCGCGGGTCCTCTCCTTCGACGACATCTTCAGCGAGGCGGGCGTGCTCTATGTGACAGGCCCAGGCGGGTCGTTCAGGGTTAAGACCGATTAAGTCGTTCGCCTTCGCGGGCGGGTCATCGTGTGAGTGGGCGACGCGACGCCCTCACGAGGACCCCTATGACGAAGCTTCTTCCGTTCTTGGCCGTAGCGCTCTTGGCATGTTCCGAGGTCCGCATCGTCGGTGACGACGGCGACGACAATGGCAATGGCAGGGGGGGCGCCGGGGGCGCCGCTGAGCCACCGACCGATCCCCCGACGCACCAGCAGTGGGTCGCGTCGGAGGTCGTCGACCGCGAGATGCTCTTTCCACGTGAGGTGCTCTTGCGCGATGGCGAGACGATCGTCGTGGGGATGGTCTCGCGTGACAGCGGCCTATCGCTCCTGATTCGATCGGTCGCGCCCGATCGCACCTTCACGACCATGGACGAGCGCTCGGCGAGCGCCGCGGGCCACCTCCTCAACATGGTCGTCGGCGCGACGGACGGGTTTGACGGTGGGCTCGTCGTGCTCGCGACGGTCGTCGCCGACACGCCGACCTCGTGGCTCCTCTTCTACGACGCCGCGGGGCAGCTCTTCAGCGAGTACGAGGTCCCCGGCATCGAGGGGCGTGACCTTACCGTCGATCGGGTGGCTGGCAACGTGGGTATTGTCGGGATCGACTGGCGGGATCCCTCCGGTGAAGTCGCGGTCTACTTGACCGCGACGTCGGCTGGATTGGCAGATCTGTCAGTTGGCGAAGGGCCCTCCGCGCCCGGCCTGAGCCCCGTCGCAGAGTCGGTGATCGCCCACCCCGACGGCGGCCTCGTCGCGACGAAATGGGATTACGACAGCGACAACCTGGCAGTCCACTCGGAGATCGTCTGGGCGTTCGGCCCGCACGGCATCGAGATCGTTGAGGACGACGCTTGCGGGCCGCTCCTCGCGGGGGCGCCGGGCGGTATCATCTACACCGCGTCGTCGCCCACTGCTGGGGGCGCCGGGCGCCTCTGTAAATGGACTTACAGCGATGGAAGTGGTTGGTCACGTGAGGAGTACCCCGTCGAGTATCCGGGCTCTTCGCTCTTCGGCATAACGGGGATTGGAGCCATCGGCGAGACGGGGGAGGTCGTGATTGGAGGGTGGGCCGAGCCGGCCGACGGCTCCTTCATCGCCGAGATGTTCACGAGGGCCTACGACGCTGACGGACAAGAGCTCTGGCAAGACCAATATCGCGGAGAGGACGGTAACTTCGCCTTCGGGATGACACTCGCGACCGAGCCTGACAGGATTGTTCAGGCCGGGGTCGTATCGCGCGACGACACGAAGCCCTACGACACGACCCTGCGGACGCTGACCCCGTGAGTCAGGGCACCACGATCGAGAGGGCCCCGTTCTCCAGATCCCCGCGAGTCCCTTCGGGTCGCGGGGCCCCGTTCTCGAGATCCCCGCGAGTCCCTTCGGGTCGCGGGGCCCCGTTCTCGAGATCCCCGCGAGTCCCTTCGGGTCGCGGGGCCGGCTCGGTCGCGGTGCGGACGTGAGCCTTCTGATCGCGCAGGTGAGGGCGCTCCGCGAGCAGCGCCGCGAGCGGCACGATGACGCGCTCTTCGACGGTGTGCTTGAGCGGGCGCGCGCCCTTGTCGCGATCGAAGCCGAGCTCAGCGAGTCGCGCGATCGCGGCGTCGCTCACGTCGAGGACGATCCCGCGGCGCGCGAGCCCTCGCGGGTGGAGAGTGAAGCGAGCGTCATGCGCGTGATGCGCTCGACGTCCGCGCGCTGGAGGGACGAGAACGGCACGACGGCGTCGAGGCGCGCGACGAACTCCGGCCGAAAATGCTCGCGAACCGCGCGCAGGTAGTCGCGATCAGCAGAGGCCCCGAACCCCGCCGGGCGCGCGTCCCGCGACCCGAGGTTCGAAGTCATGACGACGATCGCCGAGCGGAAGTCGACGAGCCGACCGGCCGAGTCGGTGAGCCGCCCCTCCCCGAGGACGCCGAGCAAGAGGTCGAACACCGCGGCGCTCGCCTTCTCGATCTCGTCGAGCAAGACCACGCTGAGCGGATCGGTCGCGACGGCGCGCGCGAGGCTCACGACGCCCGGTGAGGCGTCGATGAGGCGATCGGCCGCGTCCCAGCCGCGGTACTCGCTCATGTCGAGCCGCACGAGGCGGCGGGCCTCACCGAAGAGCAGCCTGCCGATCTGCTTCGCGAGCTCGGTCTTTCCCACGCCGGTCGGGCCGAGGAAGAGGAGCGTGCCCGCGGGCTTGTCGGGGTCCGCGAGGTTCGCCTTGAAGCGGACGAGCACGCGCGCGGCCGCACGACAGGCCTCGGGTTGACCGACGACCTTCTCACCGAGGCGCGCCGTGACGTCGTCCACCGTCATCGCGTGCTCGTCGGAGAGGACCTCGACGGGGATGCCCGAGTACTTCGAGAACGCGACCTCGATCTCGCGTGGCAAGAGCGGCGCGCCGCCGAGCGCGCCGCCGCTGCCTGTCGCGAGCCAATCCACGAAGCGCAGGGCCTTGCCGGGGAACGCCGTGGCGCGCGTGAAGGTCGCCGAGAGGTGGACCAGCGTCTTCAGCGCGCGCGGGGTGAGCTCGGGCAGGCCGCGTCGCGCGGCGTGCGTCCGCGCGAGCTCCATCGTCGCGCTGGTCGTCGGCTCGGCGACGTGGACGCGGACGAGCTTCGCGACGAGCCCGGGCGCGACGCGCTCGGCGCGCTCGAGTTCGAAGGGCGTGGCCTCGACGATGATGGAGAGCTCGCCTGCGAGGATCGCGGGCTCGAGCATCTCGGCGATCGACGAGCCGTCGGGCTGCGCGCGCAGGATCGACGAGAGCGAGCCGAGGTAGAGGTAGTCGCCCTGTCCCTCGAGCTCGCGGAGGATGTGCAGGCAGCGCTCTTGCCACATCCCGAGGTAGACCATCCCCGCGAGGATGCGGTCGGCGCTCGTCGCGAAGAGCTTGCGACGGCGCACGCCGCGCTCGAGCTTCTCGTGCGCGAAGTGCCGCGCGATACGGCGCACGAGCGTGGTCTTGCCGACCGAGGGCGGCCCCACGACGAGGAGCGACGGCAAGACGGGCGCAGAGAGCCGCGGGAGGAGGGCCGCGAGCTCCGCGGAGTCGCCATAGATTGGTGGCACCTGCGAAGGCAGCGGGTCGCTCGAGCCGCTCGTCCGCGACGAGGCGACCCAGTCGTCGGCGATGCGGCGGAGCGTCTGAAAGGTCGTGTCGACGCGTTCGGTTGCGCCGCTCGCGGGCAACCGCGCGAGGAGCGGCGGCGACCACGCGAGGACGCGCTCTTCCCCCTCGAAGCGGAAGTCGTAGAGGCTGCGAGGCTCCTCACCGAGCATCCACGTCGAGATGGCGTGGCGCAGGATCGCCGGGGCGAGCTTGTGCTCCTCGACCACGAACGAACCGCCGAAGCGCGGGACCATGATGCGGTGCCCGCCGCCCTCGAGCGCGCAGTGCGCGTAGGCGACCGTGAGCTCGACGCTCTTCGCGCCGATGACCGGACGATTCTCTACCGTTGTTAAAGGAAAAAGCTCGACCTTGACCTCACGCACCGCGAAGGGCTCGCTCCAGAGGTAGCGCTCGACGCTGTCCTCTTGCGTCGCGACCCGCTGCAGCATGATCTGCTCGAGCTCGGCCAGGACCTCCGTGTCGGTGTGGCCGATCGCGCTCGGGACGGGCGTGTCGAAGATCGCGTTCCACGTGCGGATGAGCTGACCGTGGATCAGGCGGTTCGGGCCCGAGCCGTGCGGGACGAGGTAGACCCGAAACGAGCCAGGCGAGCCGTGGCGCGCGTCCTTCGTGTCGTGGTCGCTCACGACGCGGCCTCGTCTTCGCGAGACAGGCGCGCCCAGATGAGCGCGCGCAGGGCCTCGACGGGCTCGCGCACGGGCGGCTCGCGCACGAGGCCGAGCACGTAGTCCTCGACCTCGAGGGGCGCGAGCGCCCCCGGTCGCGCTGGGGGCTCGAACCGAAAGCGTCGCACCATCGGCGTGAGCGACGCCGGATTCGATGGGCGCGCGGCCGCGTCCAGGCCCGAGGAGAGCTGCATCGCGCGGCGAAACGCAGCGGCCCGCGCGAGGTAATCCTTCGCCGCGGCGAGCGGCGCGGTGCCCGCGGGCAGGACGCGCACGCGGACGATCTCGGGGCTCTCCGCGAGCGGCTGCCAAACATGACAGCCCTCCTCGTGCGCGAGCGCGTCGCGGACGCCGATCGCGGAGAGCGAGAGCACGATGCAGTCCGCGCGCATCGTGGTGAGCTCGCGCGAGAGATCCTCCGCAGAAGAGAGCGCGATCGCGCGCCCACCACGCGCGACCGTGGCGCCATCGAACGCACCGGCGCGCCCCGCGAGCTCGTCTGCGATCGCGAGGTAGGACCGCGCGAGCCAATCGTCGAGCGCCGCCCTGCGCGTGCCCGTGGGTGACTCGAGCGCGTCGGTGAAGCGCGCGGTGCGCGGCGCTGCGACGCGAACGATCTCGAGGACGACGTTGTGCGCCGTCGCGTCTGTCGCGCTCTCGACCGCGCGGGCGAGGTGCTCGATGCGACCGCGGAGTCGGAGCAGATCCTCACGGCCGAGCGTGCGCAGAGGCGCCGCGGGCGCGCGCGTCCGCAGCGTCACGCGCTGGTAGGTGTGGCCGCGTCCCATGAAGACGACCTCCCTCTTCCTGGCGTCGAAGTCCTCGTCATCGGCATCGTCCCCGGCCGCGTCGTCGTCCTCGTCGTCGTCGCGAGGGCGAGCGTGAGCCCTCCCCGAGAGGTCCGCGAGCGCTTCGTCGACGCGGACGAGCTCGTCGACCAGGGCCTCGGCGTGGAAGCGCGCGCCGGTCGCGAGCGCCGCGACCTCGAGGTTCGCGCGGGCGTCCTTCAAGAGCCGCACGAGCCGCGGGCGCTCCGCGGCGACGTCCGCGAGGATCTCGGCGGGCGTCGCGTGCGCGAGGCGATCCTCGACGAGCGAGCGCCACGCGAGCGACGGCGCCTCGGTGAGGCGCTCGTCCTCGACCACGAGCTCACCGGTCGAGGGTTCGTCGAAGAGGTGGAGGCGCCGCAGCGACGCCGAGGGCGCGCTGGCGACGATCTCAGCCACCTTGGCGACGATGCGATCCTCGAGGAATCGCTTGAGGCTGCGCGCGCCGCCGCGCCCGGCGAGGGCCTCGCGGGCGACGCGCTCGACGAGGGAGCGGCTCGCGGCGACGAACACGTCGCGCGCCTCGAGGCCGCGCCGCGTCTCGAGCTTCGAGAGCTCCTTCTCGGCGACGTCGACCGCGACCTCGGCCGTGAGCGGGCGGAACGGCACCACGCGATCGATGCGGTTGTAGAGCTCGGGGGAGAAGAACTGGCGCACGTCACGCGTGACGTCGTGCTCCGCGGCGCGGCGCACGGAGTCGTCCGTGTCGCTCACGACGACGCCGACGGGAGCACGCGAGCGCGCGCCGATATTCGAGGTCATGACGATGACGGTGTTCTCGAAACGCGCCGTGTTGCCGGCGGCGTCCGTGAGGCGCGCGTCCTCGAAGAGCTGGAGCAAGAGCCCGTGCACGCTCGGGTGCGCTTTGTCGATCTCGTCGAGGAGGAGCACGCTGAGCGGCTTGTCGCGCACGGCGCGCGTGAGGAGCCCCTCGGGCTCGAGCCGATCGCCGACGAGGCGCGCCGCCGCGTCGAGGCCGCTGAACTCGCTCATATCGAAGCGCACGAGCCGGCCCGCGCTGCCGAAGAGATACTCCGCGATGCACTTCGCGAGCTCGGTCTTGCCCGTCCCCGTCGGCCCGGTGAAGAGGTAAACGCCGTACGGGCGGCGCGCGTCGACGAGCCCCGCCTTGATTCGCACGATGAGATCCGCCGCGGCGCGCGTGGCCTCGGGCTGGCCGAGCACCTGCTCTGCGAGTCTGCGCTCGACCTCGTCGCGTTCGATCGCGGCGTCCCGGCTGAGGAGCGCGCGCGGCACGCCGAGCTTCGACGAGAGCGCGGCGACGACCTCGGCCACGTCGACGTCACGCGACGCGGGCCCGCCAGCCTCCGCGAGCACGTGCGCGACCACGTGATCGAGCATGCGCGTCGCGCGCCCAGGCAGCGACGCCGCCGCGCCGAACGCGCCCGAGAGCTCGACGAGCGCGCGCAGCGCGAGCGGCGAGATTCGGAGTTTGTGTTGGGCCTCGGCCTCGCGCGCCTCGTGGAGCAGCATGCGAAAAGCCTCGCCGGGCGAGGGCTCCTGGATCGGGACGCGCACGAAGAGATCCGCGAGCGAGGGCGCGTCCGACTCGAGCCGCGCGAGGTCGGAGCTCGTGCCCTCGCCGATGACGGCGATCTCGCGCCGGGCGAGGGCGCCGCGGAACAGATTGGCGAGCGCGCGATCGCTGTCGCGGCTACGCCCGAGCAGGCCGAAGCGGTGCAGATCGCGGATCAGCAGGATGACGGGCTTCGACCGGATCTCAGCGAGCAGGTCGACCACGCGCTCCTCCCACTCTCCGAGGTGCGACATGCCCGCGATGAGGCGCTTGCCCGAGAGCTCCCAGACGTGCGTGATGCGGTCGAGGTTCTTGTGCGAGCCGTAGCCCTCGGACTCGGCGAGCTCGACGACGAAGCGTCGCAGCAGCGTGGTTTTTCCCACGCCGGCGGGGCCGACGACGTACACCGGAGCGAACGCGCGCCCGCCCGCGGACATGCGACTCCGCGCGACGGCCTGCAGCTGCTCGCGGTGTGGCGATCGCGGTAGGCCGAGGTTCTTCGGGGCTGCGACGAGGGCCTGGGTGAGGTCCGTACCCAACGACGCGAGGACCTGCGCCTTCGATTTCTTCGGGCCTCGCTTCGTGCGCGCCGGATCGATCGAGAGGTCGTCCCAGATGCCGCGGTCGTCGCGGTGCAGAGCATCGAGCGGGCTCTCGACCCGCGCGCTCAACGAGAAGAGCCGGAGCAGATCCTTCGGCGTCGCGCGCAGATCCTCGAGCGCGTCCTCGGCGCGATCGACCAACGAGCGGGCGAAAAACGCGCTCGCGAGCGCCGAGAGCGGCTCCGTGTCGTAGACCGGAAACCACGTGTCTTGCGCGAGCGGGTGATACGCGATGCGGACGCGGGTCTTCGCGTTGAAGCGACGCGTCTCGAGGACGAGGGGCAGCTCTCCGGTGAAGCGCACGCGCCCACCCGCGCCGCGGATCGCGCAGTCGACGCGCACGCGCACGAGCTCGAGCCCGCGCTTCGGCGCGAGGTAACCGAGGCGTTGCGCGGGCGACTCGCGGATCGCCTTCTTCAGATCGCGGGTGACGAGCTCTTCGACCTTCGCGGCGGAGAGCGCGCTGTGCGACGTCGAGAAGGGACCGAGACCGACCGTCGTCCAAGCGAGATAGGGGCCTCGCCGACGCTGAAACACCGGAATCGAGAAGTCCATGCGCCGCGGGCAGCTTACCCGCCCACGACGTCGCCGGCCGAAGAGCGAATCGATCGCTGCGTGTTAAACTGGGCCGTGACAACACGAAGTGCACCGCCCACCCTCAAGGAGCTGGTGGAGGCCGCGTCCAAGCCGGCCCCGTGTCCGCTCTGTCAGCGTGAGGGTCAGCGGCTCTCGGACCACCACCTCGTGCCGCGCTCACGGGGCGGCAAGGTGACGCAGGCGATCTGCGTCGACTGCCACCGCGCGATTCATGCGGTGTTCGACAACAAAGAGCTCGAGAAGAGTTACAGCACTGTAGAGGCTCTGCTCGAGCACCCGGAGCTCGCGAAGATGATCCAGTTCATCGGCACCCAGGCCGGGCGCGTTCGCACGCGGCGGCCCGGCCGATGACAGGCGCTCTCAGCCCTTGAAGCCGTAATAGCCAATCAGCCCCAGCACCGCGACCTGGAGCAGCAGCGCGAGGACGAAGGACAGCGTCCGAAAGGGCTGAATCGCTCGCACGTAGCAGACGCTGTGCGCGATTCGCAGGGCCGCATAAGGGTAGAAGATCGCGGCGCCGATCGTCCCCGAGGCGCCCATCATCGTGAGGACGAGCGCCGTCGTCATGAAGACTGGCGTGTTCTCGAGGGCGTTGCGGTGGGCTCTCCGATAGCGAGCTGTCTTGTCGTTACCGGCCTCGAAGACGACCGTTGCCTTCTTGTTGAGCGCGACATCTTCGGGGTTGATGACCTCGGACGCCTGCCCTCGGGTGAGCGCCGTGGCGTTGGCGAGGCCGATCAGGTTGGCCCCCAAGACGAGGACGGTGACGACGTAGGGCTGCAGGGCGGGCAGGCTGGCGAGCGCGTTCATAGTTCTCCTCGGTTCTGCGCGAGGACGAACGCGCCCGCTCGAGGTGGACATCTTTTTTTCGAGCATGCCCCACCGGTCGTCGTCGCGGGCCCTGCTGCGTACAGTTGTGTTACTTTATTGTATGTAAGCAATGCGTCGGGCGCGCCGTCAGCGGAGCACGCTCGCCCGCGCGACCCTGAACATGGGCAAGGACCCTGTCGTCAGACACTGCGCCCCAGGCTTGCATGACACCGTCCGCGGCTGCCCCCAAAGCTTCACCCGCACGCCCTCCCTCGGGCCGCCCGAGCCCACGAGCGACCAGGCCAAATCCGACTCGGTGACCAGGTATCGATCGACCTGATAAAAACCCTTCGACGGGGTCAGCGTCCCCTCGATCGTCGCCGCGTTCGCGAGAAGCTCCACGGTCTCGAGCTTCACCACCCGCCAAAACGACCCTCTCGAGCTCTGCTGCGCGACGGGCCCGCTGCTGCTGCCGAGCGAGAGCGGCGCTTCCACCCACTCGAGCTCGGCGACGACCTTCACGATCGCACCCAAGAACCAGTCTGGATCGGTGGGCTTCCCGTCGACGCTGCTGTCCGCCAATCGCTTGGCGAACCGCTCGTCGAAGTCGACGCCGCGGACCTCATATCCACCTTTGATGGGCAGCACCATCCCGCTGAAGGCGACGCGGCCCTGCGTGAGCGGGGCGTCTTCGTCGAGGAGGTCGGGCGCTGGCGCCGAGCTCACCGCGCGCGGCGCCGAGCTCGCCGGCAGCGACGAGAGCACGACCTCCTGCGAGCTCGAGGTGCTCGGTTCCGGTGCGTTCGATGGATTCGAGGCGCACGCCGTCATCGTCGAAGCAAGAAGCGCGCAGCTGAGCGGACGCAATCCCATGCTGCCTACGCTATAGCGCTGTCGGTCGCACCGATCGAGTTCGCCAACGCACCAATAGGCCCGATTGACGCCGATTGATTTACAGCGCTGTCAGCGTTGCGGGCGTTGCGCTGCATCGAGGCGCATCGCCGAGGCGACGTGGTTGATTCAGCGCGAGCGCTCGTCGTAGGATGCTTCGCGCGTGGAGAGCTGGTGAGCCCCCGATGACCACAAAAGCAGCGGACACCGGCCCCGACCCGCTGCCGCGGCTCCAAGCGCTCGACGGCGTCCGCGGCCTCGCGATCTTGCTCGTGATGCTGCATCACTTCACGTGGCTACCCAAAGACTCGCTGGCCCACAAAGCCGTATTCGGCGTGCGGAAGCTGGGGTGGTCCGGGGTGGACTTGTTCTTCGTCCTCTCCGGATACCTGATTACGAGCATCCTCATCGAGTACCGCGGCGACGCGAAGTACTACTCAATCTTCTACGCCCGGCGCGCGCTCCGCATCATCCCGCTCTATTATGTCGTCCTCGCGCTGAGCCTCTTCGTCCTACCGCTCGTCTTGGATGTCCCCGACCTCGGGGGCAACACGGTTTGGTGGTGGCTACACGCGTCGAATTGGTATCTCGCGTTCCACGGGATGTCCCATAAGACGCTGGACGTTTGCTGGTCACTCTCGATCGAAGAGCAGTTCTATCTCGTATGGCCGCTCGTCGTCGGGCTCACGCCGCCGAGACTGCTCTCGCGTGTCGCGCTCGGGGTCTTCGCCGCTTCGAGCCTGCTCTTGCTCGTCATGTCGGGCGCGGGCGCGCCCTGGTCGATGGTGTACACGCTCACGCCTTGTCGGCTCGGCGGGCTCGCGCTCGGTGGGTTCTTGGCGACCATCCCGCAAACCAAGCTCCGCTCGTCGGGGAAGGTCGCGCTCGTCACAGGGGCGATCGGCGCGGTCGGCAGCCTCGGGGTCGTGGTCGTCACCAAGTCCAGCCACATGGATGGGCGCTTCGGTGCGGGCGTCGGGTGGACCGCGCTCGCTGTGATGTGGGCCTCGCTGGTCGTGCTCTCGATGTCGGTTCGCCCGGTGAACCGCGCCTTCTCCCTTCGGCCGCTCACGTTTCTCGGCAAGTACAGCTATTGTCTCTACCTCGTGCACATGCCGGTGAACTTCCTCGTGCGAGACACCCTGTTCGGTCCGACGAAGTGGCCCCGGATCTTCGGCAATTTGCTCGTTGCCCAGCTGCTGTTCGACGCGCTCGCGATGGGCATATCCATCCTCGTCGCGCTGATGTCGTGGCGCCTCCTCGAGGAGCCCATCCTCCGCCTGAAGAAGCACTTCCTCTACGCGGCGATGCAGCGCACTCCCGACCGAGCGAAGCTCGTCGCGGTGACCACCGGAGGGGACGCGGCATCACCGTCTCGCCCTGTTTGACCATCGTTGGTCCCGACCACGCTCGGAGCTCGGAACTTTTTTTGAAGATTCCAACGGCGTTCGCAACTCACTGCATACGGTCGGGACGCCGCGACATTCGCCACCAACACCTCACCACCTTACAACCGCGCACACTGACCCGGTTCGCGCCGGGGGCGGCATCCGAACCACCGAATTGAAGGAGCAGTCATGAGTTCGTCGTCTCGAGGCCCTGTGCTCTCCGTTGTCATGCCGGCGTACAACGAACGCGCCACAATCGAACGGATCGTCGAGACCGTCCTCGCCGCGCCCGCCCCGCCGCTCGAGCTCATCATCGTCGACGACTGCTCGAAGGACGGGACGCGCGAGATCCTCGCCAAGATGACCGACAGCCGCATCCGGGTTCTCTTTCACGAGAAGAACCAGGGCAAGGGCGCAGCGCTGCGCACCGGCTTCGCCGCGGCGCGCGGGGCCATCGTGCTCGTCCAGGACGCGGACCTCGAGTACGACCCGAGCGACTATCCCCAGCTCTTGCAACCGATCCTCGACGGCTTGGCCGACGTAGTGATCGGCAGTCGCTTTCAGGGCGGCCCGCACCGCGTGCTCTATTTCTGGCACTCCACCGCCAACAGCATCCTGACGTTGCTCTCCAACATGGTGACGGACCTCAACCTCACCGACATGGAGAATTGCTACAAAGTCTTCCGCCGTGAGGTCCTCGAGCACATCGAGGTCAAAGAGAACCGCTTCGGCATCGAGCCCGAGATCGTCGCCAAGATCGCCAGTCTGGGTGTCCGCATTTGGGAGGTCCCGGTTCGCTACAACGGGCGCACCTACGCCGAGGGCAAGAAGATTGGTCTCAAGGACGCGTTCCGTGCAGTCCATTGCATTGTTCGCTATGGGGTCCCGGGGCGATTGAGCCGCAACAAACACGGTATGGCGCTCGCCCCGCTCGACGTGGACAAGCGCGCTGAGCCCGCGGACGGACGCTCCAATTCACACGGCGTAAAGCCGCAAGCCCGTCCGGTCTAGCACTGCAATTGGAGCCGTGAGCGTGACGTCCGAGCCCAACGCCGAGGCCCCCGAGGCCCCCAATCGCAAGAGTGGTCGCGTTTGGCTGCTGCGCGGCGCCCGTATCGCCGTATCGGCGGCCGCGCTCGTGTACGTCGCTCGCCTCGTGTCGTTCGAGGCTCTGCGTGGGGCCCTCGCGCGCGTGAGCCTCTGGCCGTTCCTCGCGGCCTTCTTGATCACACTGTCCAATACGTTCATCGCGACGGTGCGATGGCAGACCCTCTTGCGCGCGTACGGTGCAGAGCGCGTCCCGTCGCTGACGTGGCTCTGGCGCGAGTATTTGATCGGTACTTTCTACAGCACCTATCTGCCGGGGGGGGTCGGTGGAGACATCGTCCGAGGGGTCGCGTCCCGCACTGCCTTCGGGGAGAAGGGCGCGACCGCGTCGCTCGCCGTCGTGCTCGTCGACCGCGTCTTGGGGCTCAGCGGCCTCCTCGTGATCGCCTGCGCGGCGTTCATCCTCTTCCCGCTCGCCTCGGTGAAGGGCGTGTTCCTTTGGACGACGATTGGCTTGTCCGGCGCGGTCGTCGCGGTCCTCTCCATTGCATCTGCCAAGCGCCTCGCGCGCTGGCTACCCGCGTCTCTCGCGGCGCGGGCGCGAGCGCTGCCCGAGCTGCGCTCACCTGGCGCGTTCGGGATGGGTTTGGTCCTGTCTCTCGTGACCCAGTCGCTCGTCGCGCTCACCGGCCACGTCCTCATCGCGCCCCTCGCAGCGGCCCATCTCTCTCAGTCTTTTGTCATTGTCCCGCTCGCGAACGCAGCGATGTATTTGCCTATCACCATCGCGGGTGCGGGCGCTCGTGAGGCCGCGTTCATTGCGCTCTATCGCGGCGCCTCGGTGTCCGACGCCGACGCGATGACCGCGTCGCTCTGCATCTTGAGCTGTCACATGTTGGTCGCGGCGTTCGGCGGGTTGCTCCAATTCGGGGCTCGCAGCGCGTGGGCGCGTGAGTCGGCGGCCCCACACCCGAGCTCACAGCAGGCGGGCGCTCTTCGGGGATGACGTTGATCACCAGGGCCGCAGCGCGCTACTAAGGCTTTGGTGACGGTGAGCACGACCAAGACGAATTGGGGGGAGCGCGCAGCAGACAAATCGACAGCCGCGGCGCTCGCATATCGGGCTGCATTCGCGCTGTTTCTAGTCGGCGTGGCGATCGTGCCGTTCATGCGGCCGTTCAACGTCAAGCTCCTCGGCTCGGTCACCCAGATCGCGGATCTGGTCTTCGCATTGACGGGCCTCGTCTGGGCCGGCTCGGTTGTCCTTTCGCGAGGTCAGGTGTTGCGCCGTGGGCGCTTCTACCTCTTCATCGGCGCCTACCTCGCCGCGATGGCCGTGACGACCGTCGTCGCCCCTCACAAGAGCTTGAGTCGCATCGTCATCCAGCTCTACCTCGTGGGGCTCTCCGTATTGTCTTACAATCTTGTCCGCACGCCGGCGAGCCTGCGCAGGACCTCGCTCGTGTGGGTCGGCTCCGCCGTCTTTACCGCAGTTCTCATTCTGCTGAGCGCGGTGTTGTTCTATCTCGTCGGCTTGAAAGACCCGAAGGTCAATCCGGTCCTGTGGACCGCGGGCAGCTTACCAGTCGGTAACTATCCTCGTGTTCGCGGCTTCTTCGAGAACGGCAACATGACGGGCAACTACCTGGCCCTCAGCAGCTGCCTCTCCGTCGGGCTCGCGGCGGTCGATCCCAAGCTGCGTCGGGCGGGCCTCATCGCCGCCGCCACGATGTCCGCTGCGGCGCTCTTCACGCTGTCCACGGCGCTCGGTGGGCTCGCCCTCGCTATCGGCATATTCGCGTGGGTCTATCAGAACGACACCAAGCGCTGGGGTGGGCTGCGCGCGCTGTTTCCATTCGCCGTGCTAGGCGCCATTGGGCTCATGATCTTCACTGCGGGCTACCCCAAGCGCACCGACGCTGGCGTAGTGCTCGCGGCGTCGCCTCGCTGGCTCACGTGGAACTCTTCGTGGCACAGCTTCTTGAAGCATCCGCTCTTCGGCAACGGGCTCGGGGTGCCGCTCGCTGACATCTATTACGACGCTCCGCGCGGGGTGCACGAGCACTTGACGGACCCGCACAATGCCTGGCTCAGCGTGGGTGGGCAGCTCGGCTTGCTCGGGTTGGCCGCGTTCATCGCGCTGCTCGGCTGGCTCGCGCGCGGGCTGCGACGACTGTCCTTCACCTCGAGCGATCAAGCAGCTCCGCTCCGCACGGTCCTCTTGGGCGGGCTGGTGATCGTCGTCTATCAGGCCTTCTCGTGCTCCCTCGAGGACATGCGTCACGTCTGGCTGCTCTTCGGTCTCATGGCTGGCGTGATCGAAGAGGAGTCGCGTGAGGTGGTCGCGCAGCTCGAGTCCTGACCGATTGTTGGCAGGCTAGTTCGCCTTCGAACTGTCCGTACAACCCGAGAGCTCGTCCTTCAGCACTGCGAGCTTCGCGCCCCTCGCGACCTGGAGCATCTGCGTCTCTCGGGCGCCGCTGTCGTCGTCTTTATCCAGGTAGCGCGGGTGTCTGAGCACCAATCGTCGGTGCCCCTCGTCGATCCACTCGCCCGTCGTAAACACCGTATTCGACCGGATGACGCCGACCTCGAGTCGCGCGCCGTCCACGAGGGCGAGCACACGAACGTCGTGGTCGCAGCGCGTGCCCGGGAGCTCGGGCGCCAGGGGTTTGACGAGCCGGGCCACGTTCCCCGAGCCGATGCCGTAGCCCACCTTCAACGTCGTTACTGCGTCCTTCGCCACCCAGCCGAAGACGCGGTCAGCCCCCAAGGCGAAGAGCACGAGCCTGCGACCCCCATCACTCTGGTAGGCGTCGACGTGGAGATCGTCGGTCTCGAGCGTCGCGACGGACTGTCCCTTTGACGACGTAAAAAGATCGATCGGGCCGTTCTTCAGCGTCGCCACCTCGCCGTCGCCCTTCACGCCCGCGAGGCGTCGAAAGCCGTCGAAGTCGAACGGCGGGCGCGACCAGGCCACGTCGGCGCACGCGAGGTCGCCCTCGATGGGCTTCTTCGGTTTGAACCAGCTCGGCGCTTCTGCCGACACGAGGACCTTGTCGTCGCGCCCCTCCGCGAGGCGCACCTCGACGGGGACGTAATAGGCATTCAGCGCGACAGGCTTGGCCGGGAAGATGCGCGGCGGACCCGAGAGAAAACCCCGAAAGACGATTCCGGAATAGGGCAGCTCGATGAGGACTGCCGGGTTGGCAGTGTGCGCGATCGTCGCCCGCATATCGGAGTTGGGCGCGGTCAATCGATCGCCGACGGCCTCGACGAAGCAGTGCTCGCCGCGCTCGTCGCAGAGCTGCGGGATGCGTGAGCCCTCTTGAACGGCGAGCTGCACGTCCCACGCTGCGATCGAGCAGCTAGCCTTCGTGAGCTCGAGCTTCGCGATGGGTGCGGTCGAGGCCGGGGCGAGCGGCGCTGCGCTCACGGTCGCGACGACCGACGCGCTACTCGACGGACTCGTCGCGCTCGCTTCGGCGTTGTGAGCGTCGTGCTCGGTGGTCTGTGAGCCACACCCGGTGAACAAGAGGGCGACCAAGAATGAAGCTGACCTCACCATTCGGCGCATCCTACGCCATCACGCGCGTTGAGAGCGGCGAGCCAACTCGGTATGGGACTTTCATGAAATGGATTGGAGGCGGGCTCCTCGCGACGCTCGCGTGCGTGAGCTGCGGCGGTGCACCCGCAACATCGGAGTCCCCGAGGAAGGTCGCCTCCGCATCGAGCAGCGCAACCGCGAGCGCTACAGCGCGCGGAGAGAGCGCTCGGATTTGGCCTGGCCTCATGGCTTCGAGCGGCGTCGCTCCAGCCAATGTCCCGGCCGCCGAGCTCCCCCTCGGGAGCCTCACGCTCGACGTCGCCGCGGTTCCCCTGCCGAAGGGTACGGACCGCATTCGGGCGCTCGCGGCGCGTGACGAAAAGGGAGCTTGGTTCCTCAGCTCGAAGGGTGAAGTCTTCGAGTGGGACGGCCGTGAGACGAAGAGCATCGGCACCCCGTTTTGTGTCGCTGACGCCTGCTGCGGCACGCTGATTGACTGTCAGAAAGAGCCGAAGCTCTGCACGAAGAAGGCGATGGAGACGTGCAGTGCCTTCTCGGGGCAACGCTGCGGGATGCCTGTCGAGTTCAGCGGTTTGACCTACGCAAAGGGCGAGCTCGTAGCCGACGCTTACGTCAATACGGGCGGGCTCCGCGGCAGCTATGTCGGCGCGCGACGGAGCAAGAGCGGCAAGTGGATTTGCGAGCAAGGCGGCGGCGACACCATCCTCCCAGGACAGGTCGCCCGCGGCGCGTGGGGCTCCAGCAACGTCGAGACGTTGGGCGACGGGGCGCGCTTCGAGTTCGAAGGGCCTGCGTATCTGATCAATCCGCTCGGCGGCATCAGCGTCGTAGTCGACGGCCGACGCCTGCGCTTGCCCGACGATCTGGGCTGGCAGCCGAGCACCGTCGTCGCGGCCGCAGCGGACGATCTCTGGCTCTACAACGCAGCGGCGGATTGGGTCTATCGAGGAGACGGTCGCAATTGGCAAAAGGTCCCGCTCGACGTCGGCCCCCTCGAAGACATGTGGATTTTGCGGTCATCGAGCGCGCCGCCCGGGTACGACCTTTGGGGGCGAAATGCCGATTCCCTCGTTCAGCTTGATTGGCAAACAGGCTCGTGGCGCAGGCTCGCCCAACCCGGCGCCGACATGCTGCGGACCTTCGACGGTGGCTTCTGGCTGATCGGCAAGAGCCGTGTTTTGCGGTGGGATGGCGAGCACCTCGCCGCCGCGGAGGTGCCTGCCGCGGTCGAGGATATTTGGGTGTCTCCCAAAGGGGAAATCTGGGTGGTCGGCGCCGAACTGCCGGATAGTCCAACGAGCCCGGGCGCGGCGCTGCGGCTCAGCGTGGCGAAGAACGCGGGGCAACGATGAAGACCAAGGCAATCGGTGCGCTCACGGCGGCGCTGCTCGTCGGCTGCGGCGCGGGCCCGAGCGAGCCTGTCACGCTGGGGACGAGCTCGGCAGGCGCGACCGTCACGCCTGAGCGCACGTGGCTCGAGCTGCGAATTCCGAGCGGCGGACTGCGCAAGAATACCGTCCTCGTCGCGCACGGCCCGAACGGGCAAGTCCGCTATTCGGTCAACGTCGGGGATGTCAATTCGGTGCTCGCGTCACCCGACGGCGGCGCCTGGGTTCTCTCCGACAAGAAGCTCACGCGCTACGACGATCGCGGACACGAAGTCTCTCACACCGATATCGAGGAGACAGCGCGGCGGCTCGTCTCCGTGGGCGATCAGATTCTCCTCTACGACTTCGTGAAGCACCTGCTCACGACCGTCGATCCGAAGAGCGGCACCCTCCTCGGTCGCACCCCGCTGGACGCCGGTATCACCGATGTCGCTGCGCGCGGCGAGGTCTTGGTTCACGCTCACCTCGACGGTGTCAGTCGACGCGGGCCGAACGGAGCGGAGCTATGGCGGCGCGCGCTGAGGGCCTATGCATCCGGGCGAGGATTCGAGGGCGACGTATGGCGCAATGTGGCTGTCGGCGCGGACGGGACCATCTTGGTCGGCGGACGCGACGGCTCGCTCCTCGGGTTCGACCCGGCTGGTAACCCGATTTTCCAATTGGGGGTTCGCGGCATGGTCGACGCGATCGAGCCTCTCGCCGACGGCGCCTTTCTGGTCTTCACCGAGACGGCGGGGCGGGTCACCGTCGTCCAGCCGAACGGCGCAGTCGTCGCCGACGACGTGCTCCTGTCGAGCCTACCGGCCCTCGCGCCGCCGCTCGACGTCGCCGATCGCCGCTTCGTCGGTGACAATCCTGTTCGTCAACCGAGCGCGCCCACGGGGACGTACCGCGCAGAGACTGTCTTCGTCGACGGGCGGCCGCTCCAGGCTGTACGCGCTTTGGTCGCGTCGGGGGACGAGCTCTGGGCGCTCGGGATGAACGCCGATACGAAGCCGGCGACGGAGCCCGAGATTCACCTCTTCCACTACGACGGAAAGGGTTGGTCCGACGCCGGCTCTGCGAGCGTGGAGCTCCCCAAAGCGGTTTACGCCGAGGGCCATGAGGCCGCACCGAGCCGCGTGGATCCTCAGTCGCTCGCGATCGGTCCTGACGGCGGGGTCCTCGTGCTCGGGGTCCGAGCGAGTTATGTCGGGGACCGTCCCGTCGTCCTCGAGCGAAGGAAGTTGGGGGGCGCGCGAAGCGCGGGGGGCGAACCGAGACTAGGGGAGCGTGCCGACCTGCGAGCGGCGCTCTCCAAACTGAATATCGACCGCGCGGGCGTCGTGCCGACCTATGCGGTGACGACCTCGGGTGTGGAGACTCTCTGTGCGGGGGACGAGCTCGGCTGTGTCCAACTCCCGAGGGGTGGCGCCGCGGCGCCGCTCGAAGGCTCGCTTCGCGAGCTCGAAGGGGGCCGCGCCACCGCGCTCGGGGGGGCTTATTGGGGAGTCTTGCCCCTGGTCGCCTGGGGTGACGAGACCTGGAGAGCCAATGGCAGCATCGGCGCCGACGGGGCCCTCTGGGCCGTCGACGACCAAACCGTGATTAGGCAACAGGGCGGCGCGCTCCAATCGATAGAGGGGCCGAGCGACAAGCTGTTTTCGATATGGGCTCAGGCCGAGACCGATGTTTGGTTGGGCGGCCCCTCCGGCCTCATGCACTACGACGGCAAGCGCTTCGCGCGCGTCGTGGGCGTCCAGGGAACGCACGACCCCGACCACGGCGAGCTGCGGCTCGCGCACACGAGCGCCGGTGTTTGGGCGGGGAATGGATATGGGCTTTGGCGGGTCACGCCCGACCCCGCCGGCGCGGACATCGTCGGCGCTGCGGCCCCCGTCGTGAACGCCGCGCCGCCCAGCGCCGTACTCGATAGTCCAACACAGGACTCAGGATTCACCCTGGCCCGCTATGAGATCGCCGTGCCTCACGGCGATCCGATGCGGGGCGCGCTCAGCGTGTCCGCGACGCGAGACGGGCTCCTCTGGTTTTACGACGGTGTCAGGGTCGTCGAGGTCGACACGGACGGCGCCGTGCGGGTCCTCTATCAGGCGCCCCCGCCGCGCCCCTTCGTGTGTTGGTCCACGCCCGAGCCGGACTGTGAGGTCTGCGCGACGTGCACGACGCGCGAGCCGCTCCTCGTCGAGTGCGATCGATGCGCGGCCGCGTCCCGTCGCGGAGAGGGCGCGTTCATCGGCCCGAAGGGGCTCGTGTGGATCCGCGACGGAGCGCCGGTCGCCGCCGGGCCCTTCGCGCTCGGGCAGCTCTCCAGCGTCACGCCCGACGAAGCCGGCCAGGTTTGGGGCGTCGTCGAGTCCGCAATGTACAATGATGTAAGCCTCGTCGCGACGACCGCCAAGAGCACGCGCGTCGTCCTCGGGGCGCCGGACGCTACTTACATGGATGTATCCGCCGGCTCGGGCGACGACGTCTGGCTCGCGGGCGGGCTTCGTTCGCTTACAATGGAGTCAGGCGATGTCAGCCCCGAGGGCGAGGGGACCTTGGTGCGCTTCGACGGCCGCGCCTTCACCAGGTATCGCGCGCCCGACGGCGTGCTGTGGTCGGTCGCGCCCGCCGAGCAGGGGGAGGCTTGGGCCGTGGGCCTGCGTGGTGGCATCGTCCACGTGAAGGGCGACAAGGCGCTGAGTCATCGGCTCTCGTCCGAGACTGCGCTGCGAGCGGTGAGCGTCGCCGGCCGCGACGACGTCTGGATCGCCGGTGATGGCGGGACGCTCTTGCACTCCTCGGACGGCGCGACCTTCAAGCGCGTGTCGGGGGCGGCGTTGAGCGCTCGCGCGCCGCTCACGGGCATCGTCCCGCCGCGCGCGGGTAGGCCTGGCTACGTCGTCGCGGCGAGCGGGATTTGGAAGATCCTTCCTAATCCTTAGTCGGGTCTTTGTCGGTCGCGGGCGCGAAGGCGAGCTCTCTCAGGACCTCGGCGCGCGACCGCCCTGTGCCGCGCTCGCACGCGAGGAGCTGCTCGAGGATGACCTCCTCGAAGTTCTGCCAGTAGTCGCCGAGCGGCACCGACAGGCGCGTCGCGCCGTCGATGATCAGCCGATCCTCGGACACGTCGAAGCTGCGCGCGACCTTGCCGCGAAGGAGGAGCGCGGCGCCTGTGGGGGTCGTCGGCGACACGACGTCGCTGAGCCAGGCCTCGGTGGACAGCGCCGGACGGAGCGCGAGGAGCTCGATGGAGAGGACCGTCTCGGACAGGTTGGACGCGACCTTCAGGAATCGGTGCACGCCGCTCTCGAGGCCCATGAAGATCCCAGCGTCGGGCCCGCGAACCGAGAGCACGACGCTGCGTGGTCGCTTGCCACCTTTGCCCATGAGCCGGTCGAGCAGCTCGTGTGAGCTCACCGCCGGACCGAAGTGACGCTCAGTCGGCCAGTCCGCGGCCGTCTCGCCGGGGAGGTGCGCGGTCGCGGTCCACGTGAGGCGCTCGAGCTCGCGCAGGAGCGGCGCGAGGTAGAGATCGAAGGCGTGCCCGCCGTCGAGCTCGGAGAGGAGCAGCACCGCCGCGTCGCGCGAAGGCTCGAGCGCGACCAAGGCGTGCACGAGCGCGCGTCGAAACGCGAGGCGCGCGCGCGCGACCTCACGGCTGAGATCCCCGAAGCTTTCCCCGTCGAGCAGCGCGGCGAGCACGACCTCCTCGAGATCGAGCACCTCGCGGAGCCCCTTGTCGAGCGCGTCGACGAGCGAGCCGAGACGGTGATGCTCCGCGAGCAGCGCGCTGATGGAAGCGCCGCTCTCGGCCTCGGGCGCGTCGTCGCGCGAGCGTCGCTGCTTTTTCTTCTTCTTCGTGGCCGTCGTCGTCTCGTGGACGCGGAGGCGCAGCATTGCTGCTTGCTCGCGGAGGGCCTCGATCGGTGGGAGCGAGCCGAGCTCGGTGAGCTCGCGGCGCGTGTCGCTCACGGCCTCGCAGCCCGCGAGATCGCGAGACTGTGCGCCGCGCAGCCGACGATCCAGGCGAACGGAGATCTCTCCGTCGGACTCCGTGCCGAACACGACGAACCCGGGATCCACCGGCGGATCTGCGCTTGTTGCCTCGAAGACGAGCAGACGCCCGCGCGTCGCCGCGCCCGCCGCGCGAGCGACCAGCGCCGCTGCGGGGACCGCGAGGTGCTCCTCGACGTAGCGGCGCACGCTGCGCGCGCCGTGCTCGCGGGTGAAGCCGCGCGAAGCCAGCAGATCGAGCGCGCCACGGCTGACGGTGAGCTCGAGCGCAGCGTCGCTGAGCCCGCGCCGGCTACGCAGGCGCTCGACGTAGAGCTCGACGATCTGGCGCATCTCGTCGGGGCCGAGAGAATCGAAGACGACGATGCGATCGAGCCGCGCCACGAGCTCGGGCCGGAACGAGCGATCGACCGCGCGCAGGAAGCGCTCGGTCGGATCGGTCGCGCGTGCGGCGAGGCCCATCGGCTGCGCGGGCTCGTCGGTGCCGAGGTTGCTCGTAAGCACGAGGATCGCGTCCTTGAAGAGCGCCGTCTTGCCGCGCGCGTCGGTGAGGCGACCCTCGCCCGCGATCGCCAAGAGCAGGTCGTGGACGGACGGGTGGGCCTTCTCGATCTCGTCGAGGAGCACGACGCTGAAGGGCTGCTCGCGGATGCGCCGCGTGAGCACCCCGTCGGTTCGACCCGACCCGCGGAAGAGCCGCTCGGCCGCGCTCGGGTCCGTGTATTCGCTCATGTCGATGCGCACGAGCCGCGTGTCCGAGCCGAAGAGAAACGCAGCGAGGCTGCGGGCGAGCTCGGTCTTGCCGACGCCGGTCGGGCCCACGAAGAGGAACGTCGCGATCGGAGCCTCGGGGCGGGTGAGCTTGGCCTTCACGACGGCGAGCGTGTCGGCGACCGCGCGGACCGCGGCCGCTTGGCCGACGACCCGAGCGCGCAGCGCAGCGATGGCCGACGACACCGGCAGAGGCTGATCGTCTCGCAAGAGAAAACCAGGGACGCCGGTTCGTTGGCTTACAGCGTCGTAAACGGCGCGATCGTCGATCGGATCGTGGCGATGCTCGGACTCGCGGGCCGCGACGAGCTCGTCGTAGAGCGCGAGCGCTTTGCCGGGGAAGGCCTGGTACGGCATGTAGCGCGCGGCGAGATCGACGAGCGGCGCGACGGCGCCGTCGGCGAGGCGCGGGCGGCTCGGGAACCGGGCCGCGTCGAACTCCACGCGCGCGCGGACCGCAGCCTCCGTCGCGGCGGCGTCGAGCGGATCGATCCGAACGCGCTTCAGCGCGCCGAAAAACGCAGGGCTCCGGGCCTCGATGAAGTCGACGCGCTCGGGGACGAGTTCGAACGCGAGTCGCACGCGGCCCGCGTCGACGTAGGGCTTCAGCGCGCCCGCGAGATCGATGCGGCTCGTGCCGTGTTCGGCGAAGAGGTCGCTGAGATCGTCGAACAACACGATGGCGTCGAGGAGCTCGGCGGCCTCGGCGACGCGGCGAACGCGCTCCTGCCACTCACCGAGCCCGCTCATCCCCGCGACGAGCTGCGCTCCGCTCGTCGCGTAGACGAGGGACCCGCGGTCGCGCGTGCGTTCGAAAAAGCTGCGAAACACGGCGCTCTTGCCCACGCGCGCCTCGCCGACGAGCACCACCGAGAGCCGCTCCTTGCTCGTGAGCAGAGCCTCGAGCATCGCGACCTCTCGCTCTCTGCCGACGAGCGGCGCGCCAGCGTCGCGCGCGCCGGCCCACTCGCGATGCATCGCCGTCGAGACTGACTCGAGCACCTTCACCGCGGCCTTGCGTCGCTCGTGCCAGGCGATCGCCTTGCGGAGCGACGCGGCGCGACCCACGGGGCCGCCGGCGCCTTTGTCGATCTCGACCGTCACGTGCTCGAGCGCGTCGACCTCGGCGGGCAAGAGCGAGAGGTACTCGGTCGGACCGAGCTCGCGCGCGGAGACCAAGCGTTTGACCTCGCGTCGCACGAGCTCGTGCACGTCCTCACCCTCGCGGACGTAGAGGGTGTGCGCGAGCGGCAGGATGATGAGCCAAGCGTCCGCGCGATGAGGGCGGCCCTCGATCGGCGCGACCGGCAAGACCACGCTCGGCACGCTGATGGGCGTCTCGATCCGCAGCCGTCGCGGCAGATCCGCGCGCTCGAGGAGCACGTCGGTGAAGACGAGGTGCGGCCGCTTGGCGGCGTCTCCGTCGGGGTCGACATCGCTCGGGATCGCGTGCCGCGCGATCACCTCGGGCCCCGATCGACCGAGGTGTTCGCTGAGAAATGTGGCGAGCTCGAGGAGCGCGGAGTCCTCCTCGCCGGCGCACGCCTTCGCGAGCTCGGCGATCGGCGCGACGACCGCGTCGCCGCCCTCGAGCTCGCGAACCCAGGCGAGCGTCTCGCAGGTCAGCGTCCTCATCCCGCGCGAGGTTAGCGCCGCCCGAGGGTGACGGTCGCGCCGAAAGGTTCGATGACAAATATGTAAGCGTCGCGACGCGAGCAAGTCGTGGCGCTACACTCTGCCGCGAAATGACCGAACAGGTTCGGCGCTCGTGAAGTCACCGGCGATCTTGCAGCCCGGGGCGTTGCTCCTCGGCAGGTACGAGGTGCGCCGCCTGCTCGGTGAGGGCGGGATGGGCGCGGTCTACCTCGCGTGGCATCGCACGCTGGAGATGCCCGTCGCGATCAAGGTCCTGCGCGAGCCCCTCGAGATGGAGTCGCACGAGCAGAGCCTGCGTCGCTTCGCCCGCGAGGCCCGCTCGCTCGCCCGTGTCCGCAGCGAGTACGTGTGTCGCCCCTACGACTTCGGGACGCTCGAGACGGGCGAGCCGTACTTGGTGCTCGAGTACCTCGACGGACCTTCGCTCGCGGACTTCGTCACGGTGAATCGCGTGACGCTCACCTCGGTGATGGATGTCGTCGCGCAGGCCGCCGCGGGCCTCGCCGAGGCGCACCGAGTCGGCCTCGTGCATCGCGACGTCAAGCCGACGAACATCATCCTCGCCCCCGCTCAGGGGCGACGCTCGGTCGCGAAGCTCGTCGATTTCGGTCTCTCCAAATCGATCGGCCTCGACTCGCTCGTCACCAACTCGGGTCGAATCGTCGGCACGCCCGAGTTCATGTCGCCCGAGCAGATCCGCGGCGGGCTCGTCGGGCATCGCACCGATGTCTGGGCGCTCGGCGTGCTGCTCTTCTGGCTCCTCTCGGCCCGGTATCCCTTTCAGGCCCAGACTCGCATGCGCTTGCTCGGGAGCATCCTCGACGACCCGCCGATCGACCTGCGCACGTTCCGCCCTGATTTGTCGCCGAAGATCAGCGAGATCCTCTCGGCCGCCCTCGAGAAGGATCCCGTCTCGCGGACGCCGACCGTGGCCGCGCTCGCGGCAGAGCTCGCGCCGTTCGTCTCGCCTGCAGGGGCGCTCGCGATCGATCTCGCGGTCGACACGCTGCGCGTCGACACGCACACGATCGACATGCCGAACCCGTTCGTCGCCGCGTCGACCTCGGCGCGTCAGGGGCTGAACGAGTCGGCGGCCGAGCGCGCGGCTCGCACGCTGCGCGACGCGATGGGGGGCGCGGCGCCTGCGCCAGCCGTGGCCCCGGTCGTTCCCGTAGAGGTGCCGTCGACCATCATCGACGCCCCGCGCGCGAGCCGCGCAGCGACGGTGGAGTTCTCGACGCCCAAGCGCAAACCGAGCCCCTGAACGATGACGGTGCTGTAAGCGAATCGCGCGCTTGTAACAGGTTTGTCAGCGTCTCGGGGCGCTCCGCTGGCTCAGGCGGGAGGCTCGACTGCTCAGTACGCGCAGGAGGTCCTCGCGAACGTCTTGGAGCCGCATACGGTCCACTTGGGCGCGACGAAAGTCGAGCACGACGTCCTCGGGGCGGGTCGCGCGATCAATGCGATAGCGGAAGGCCTCGCGCTCGTAGACGAGCTCCAAATAGACCGGCCCGACGAGGTCCACAGCGGGCATGACAGCCGCGAGGAGCAGCTCGGTGTCGTTGAAATGGACCGTAGCGAGGTCACGCTGACGTCCCTCGCCGAGCGCGAATTGCACGAAGGCGTCCGCGGGACGATGCCTTCGCGCCCAGGTGAGGACGATGGCCTCGCCGCGCTCGACGACACGCAGTTCTCGAGAGCGTGCGAGCGCTGCGACGAGGTCGGTGCGCGAGAGCGTTCGCCGGTCGATCGCGGGTGTGCGGTAGGCGGGTGAGGCCGCTTCGGCGTGCGTGAGCGCGGCTCGAAGCGTGTGCGGGCGGCGACGACCGACGAGCGCGCGTCCGAACGAAGCGACCGCCACCGTGCTCGCGCCCGCGATCAGGTTCAGCGCCAAATCGGCCGAGTTTCCGGTGAGCCAGCCGAGCGGCCGACCGACGACGTACTTCGACCCAAGGAGAAAGAGGGCCCCGACGCCGAGCTCGAGCAGCCACGCGCGGCGAATCGCGCCCTCGAAGCGAGCGCGGAGCCGCCGCGCGAAGAGGTCGCGGGCACCGAGCGCGCCCACGATCAGCCAAAGCAGCGCGCAAGTGAAGACGCCGACTCGCAGCGCGCGCGCCGACGAGCGCGAGCGCAAATCCAGCCTCATCTGCAGGTTCGACGTCTCGCTCTCTCGCCTCCAAGTCGATCCGTTCCAGGTCGAGCGGAGGGAGAGGACATCCATCGAGAGCTCGAGGGGAGTCACATCGGAGGCGTCGCGAGGGATGTCGACAGGGAAGTCGAACACGTCCTCGTCTTGAGCGCTGCGAACGCTGCCGAACTGCGGCGTCGGCGTGCGCTCGCTGTTCACGACCTGGCGCAGGTTCGTCGCGCGGACGTCCGCTGACACGAACTCCGCGAACGAGCCGCCGCGCACGTGCGCGCGAAACATCGCCTGCTCGCCGGGCGCGACGAACGGTGTCAGGAGCTCGACCGTCGTGTTGTTTGTCGAGCTCCAGCCCGGCGGGCCGCCGAAGACGGCGTCCCTTCCCCCCGGGCGTCGCTCGATGTTGCCGCTCGACGAGGTGATCGGTCTCGGGCGCGTCGCGACGATCGACACGCACGCCAAGACCGCGAGGGCGACGGGGACCGCGAGGCGCACGCTCAGCGCTTCGCCAGGAGGACGAAGACAGCCCCGCTCTCCAGCGCGCCGGAGTGTTCGCGATGAGGCGACGGATCGGGGATCGACGCGAACGCGAGCACGTGTCGCGCGGCCGCGCCCTGGCTGAGCCACGCGCCGAGCTCGCCGCGCAGGATGGCGTCGCCGCGGGTCGTGTGCGTGCCGCGCCCGTGCACGATGACGATCGCGCGGTCGCCCTGCATCCTGCGACGCTCGAGGAATCGCTCGACCGCGAGCCGCGCCGTCACGGTGGTGTGGCCGTGCAGATCGAGCTTGCCGTCCACCGCGTACGCGAGGCGCCGCAGCCTCCGAAGCTCCCTCGGATCGACGTCGACGCGGCGCCCCTCGAGCGTCGAGCCGTCGTCGAGCACCTCGAACCGGAGCGCGTCGGAGACCAGCGTCGCGAGGCTCTCTCGAGCGGCGCTCTCGTCGTCGGATTTCGAGGAGATTGGCTCGTCGACGGCCTTCGTCGAGGCGCGCTTGCGTCCCTTGAGTGGCTCGGTTGCGAGCATCAGATCGGCGAAGCGCGGCTCGCGGCCGGCCTCGCCCTCGCGCTTCTCTGTCGCGGCGTTGGACGTGGCTGCGGGGCGCGGCGCGCCAGTCTTTTTTGAGGCGCTCGCCTCGGCAGCCGTCGCGCGTGGCCGAGCGAGCTTCGTCGCGAACGGGCGCTGCTTCGAGCCGTCGAGCGCCGGCGTCGCCTTCTTGTTCGTCGGCGCGTGCGGTCGCGGCTTCTTCTTCGTGGTCTTCATTCGCTCCCTCGAGTTTGTCGCGCCGCGCGCGCGCGGGCCAGGGTCGCGTCGGCGAGCCGCTCGACGGCCTCGCGACACTCACCGAGCATGAGAAAAGGCTCGCAGAGCTCGATCTCCATGACGCGCACCGAGCCGTCACCGCCGGGCACGACGTCGACTCGCGCGTAGAGCGGCGGACGTTGGCTCCGCTCGGTGAAGAACGCGAGCGCGCGAGCCGCGAGCGCTCGCTCCTCGTCCGCGATCTCCGCGACGCGCGAGAGCCGCGGCGGATCGCCCGAGAAACGAGGTGATTTGCGGACGGCGTGCGTGAGGACTCCGTCGATCACGACCAGCGCGCGCTCACCGTAGTCCTCGACGTGGTGCATGAAGGGCTGCGCGAGGAGCGCGCGCTCCGCGAGGTGCGCCTCGAGGAACGCTCGCGCTCGCGCGACGTCCTCCGAGCGATCGAGCCGAAAACGCTCGGTCGCGAACGACCCCGCGCCGATCCTCGGCTTGAGCACGACGTCCGCGCCGACGGCGATCACCTGCTCGAGGGCGTGCGCCGCGCTCGCGCCGCGCTCGAGCATCGTGGTCGGCACGACCGGGATGCCCGCGCGCTCGAGCTCGAGGAGGTAGGCTTTGTCGGTGTTGTCGCGCAGCGTGCGCGCCGAGTTCTCGAGCTCCGTGCGCGCGCCGACGGCGTCGGCCCACGCCACGAACGCGTCGCGCCGCGAGACGTAGTTCCACGTCGAGCGCACGACGACGAGATCGCTCTCGGCGAACGCGTCGACCGACGCGCCGTCCCAAGCGAGCACGCGGACCTCGGCGCCACGCTGCGCGAGCGCCTCGACGAGCGCCGGTTCGTCAGGGTCGGGCATGGGCAGGGTCGTCGCGGTGGCGATCGCGACGCGGAGCGGAGTCTGACTCATGAGCGAGCTATATAGATTGGCGCGCGACGTATGAGCGAAGAACGGCCAGCCAATCCAGCCGACGGGAGGCTCCCCGCGACCGTCATCGGGCTCGGCGTCGTGAGCCTCCTCACCGACGTCTCGAGCGAGGCCATCTTCCCCCTGTTGCCTGCGTTTCTCGCGACGCTCGGCGCCTCGAACACCTTCATCGGCCTCGTCGAGGGCCTCGCGGACGTCGTCGCGAACCTCCTCAAATATTGGACGGGCGCCGCGTCCGATCGCCGCCGCAAGCTCAAGCCTTGGGTCCTCGCGGGCTACGGCGTCTCGACCCTCGCGCGACCGCTCGTCGCGTTCGCGACAGCGCCCTGGCATGTCCTCGTCGTTCGCGCCGGGGATCGCGTCGGCAAGGGTGTCCGCACGAGCCCTCGCGACGCGCTCATCGCAGCCGTCGCGCGTCCGTCGGAGCGCGCGCGGGCCTTCGGGTTTCACCGCGCGATGGATCACACCGGCGCGGCGATCGGCACGCTGCTCGGCGCGCTCGCGCTCTACGCGCTCGGCGCGACGCACGGTGGTGACAGCGACGTCCGCGCGATGCGCACCGTCTTCGAGCTCGCGTTGATCCCCGGCCTCCTCGCGATGATCGCGCTCGCCCTCGTCCCCGAGCCGACGCGCCCGGCGCCGATCGCGCCCGCTGACGGTGCGGTCGCGCCCGCGGCCTTGCCTCCCGCGTTGAAGCGCGCGCTCGTGCCGATCACGCTCTTCGCCTTCGCGAACGCGACCGACGCCTTCATCCTCGTGCGGGCCGCGCGGCTCGGCGCGCCTCCCGTCGTCGCGCCCTTGCTCTGGCTCGTGTTGCACGTTGTTAAAGCAACGACGGCGACGGTGGGCGGGCGTTTGGCGGACCGATACGGCAAGCGGAACGCGCTCGCGCTCGGTTGGTTGGTCTACTCGGTGACGTGGAGCGCGGTCGGGCTCGCGCCGTCGGTCGCGTTCCTCTTCGCGCTGGTCGCGGTGTACGGCGTGTCCCACGGCCTCGTCGAGGGCGCGGAGAAGGGGCTCATCGCCGACCTCGCGAGCGAGGCCCGCCGCGGCTCCGCGTTCGGCGCTTACAACATGCTCAGCGGCTTCGCGTCGCTCGCCGCGAGCCTCGCGCTCGGCGCGGCCTGGGATCATTTCGGGGCCGCGGCCGCGTTCGGTGGTGCTGGCGCTGCAGCCGCGCTCGCCGCCGTCCTGCTCGTGGCGCTCGTCCCCGCGCGCGCGAGCTCGTACCGCTAGTCCCCTAAAACCAGCATTTCTTGAGGAATTCGCGCCGCCCCTAGCGATCTGCCACGGGGACGGAGACCCGCGCGAGGTCGAGCACGTCCCAGCGAAAGTCGTCGTAGTTGTATTCCTGATCGTTCCAGCTCGACTCGCGTGGGTCGCGCATCCGGACCGCGACGAGCCGCGCCGACGGGACGACGATGACATATTGACCGAGCCAGCCGTCAGCCCTGTAAGCGAGCACGTCGGTCGTCTGCTCGAACATCCGGGAGTGCCTCTTCTTCAATAGCTCCTCGAGAGCCGAGACGGCCTCTTCGCCGACGAGCGCGGCGAGGGCTTCGCGCGCCGCCCCTCGACTGGGGAAGGTTTTACCGACTAGTGAAGCAGCCTTTTCAATGACAGCGCTGTCAGCGCCAGCCGAGCGCCAAACGCCGAGTCGCCTGTCGTTCAAGAATACAGTCTTGGGTTTGCCGTCGCGCCACCACAATAGGCCGCATTGGTCGGTGATGGACTGTCCGGGACGCTCGAGCTCGTCGATGAAGGACTCGGGGACGAGGGAGGCCCCGCGCCACTTTCCCCGGTCGAGCAGCAGCTGCCCGATCTTCGCCAGATCGATCGCGCGGATCTGGAGCTCACCGGACGTGCGCGGGTCACCCTTGGCGTCTTTGCTCCAACCCGTCGCGTGCACGCCGAGCGGGGCGAAGAGCGTGAAGTCGAGCAGATCGTCGAAGAAGGCGTGCTCCGGGTTCGCGCGGCGCACGACGACCGAGATGAAGTCGGTCGCGTTGTTGTTGTAGACGAAGCTCGAGCCCACCTCGCTCTCGAGCTTCGAGCCGAGCACGTGCTCCTCGATGCTGTGGGTCCACCAATCTTCTTGTTTGGCGCCTGCCCGCGCCGTCGTGAGCCCCGACGTGTGATTCATCAGGTGGCGGAGCGTGATCGCAGACTTGTCGGCGGCGGCCGAGCTGGCGAGCTCGGGGATCCAAGTCGAGAGCGGTTTGTCGAGGTCGAGAAAGCCGCGGCCCACGAAGACCCCCAGCCCGAGCGCGACGACGGACTTCGTCACGGACATCGCCATTCGTGGTTTGTCGGGGTCGAACCCGAAGTAGTCCTCCGCCACGATGGCGCCGTCGGCGATGACGACGAGCGCCGAGCTGTGTTCACTCTTTGCCCGCTGCCGAATCCGCTCGAGCGCCGCTGGGTCGAGCGACGCGGGGATCGAGGTCGCGACCGAGAAACCCTCGCGGTCGGGCGCCGCGGCGTCGGCCTGTGCGGGCGCGCTGGCCTCGGCGAGCGAGGGGCAGGGTGCAGCGGGCGCGCAGGCTGCCAGTGTGGACGCGGCGATCGCGATCCACGCCCGCGTGCTCATGACCGCCGCCGTCCCGCGTCGCGCTCGGCCTGCTCGGCCTCGGCCTCGGCCTCACGCTCGGCCGCGCTCGCGCTCCGCCCTGTCGGGTTCACGCGCGGGCGATCTGCGCGAACGCGAACACCCGGGTCAGCGCCGGCAGCGTGGTTCGCCGAGGCCTGCGTGCGGCGCGCGGCGTGTTCGGCTGCGTTGGCTGCGCGGTCCGCGCCGTCGCGGACGCGTCGAGCCGCGATGTCCAAGATCGCCGCGACACCCTCCTCGACGGCGTGGCCCACCGCGACCGCGTCCTTCTTCATTTGTTCGCGCCGCGCCTGCTTCTCGAGCTTGCTCGCGAGCGCCGCGCGGCGAACCGCGTCGCGCGAGAGGGCCCGCTCCTCACGCTCTATCTCGCGCCGAATCTCCCGTGGCTCTACATGTTTGGAGAAGGCGTTCAGCGCGTGAATGACGAGCCCTATCCCCCATAGGATGCCAGGGACAGTGAACGCCCAAATCTTGTCGTACATACCTCGCATCAGCGCCGGCATCATGATGACCATGTTGACGCCGATGTAAGCGATGAAGTGATTGATGAACGCGCGCCGGCGCCGGTGCACGATCCGATCGACGACGTCCGAATGGCGCTGCGCCAGCGCTCGCTGGGCGCGCTCCTCGCGGACGGCGACCGCGGCCTCCTCGAGGGCCGCCTCACCGATGCCGAGCTCTTCTGCGGCCTCGCGGAGCTCGCTCTTCGAATATCCACCTTGCTGTTCGAGGCTGAGCGCTTTGCCGATGACGGCCTTCACCGTGGCCGAGCCATATCGGGTTTGGAATGGCGCCGCCGGGGCAGGAGCCGCACGCGACTGCATTGGATTCTCCGTCGGAGCGGGCTCGGCGACGGTCGCGCCCTCGAGCGCGCGCACGAGATCGCGCATGGTCGCGAAGCGGTCGTCAGGGCGCTTGGACATGGCCTTTGCGATGGCGCGGCCCACGTGAGCGGGGACCCCCGCGCGCAGCGTCGAGACGTCCGGCGGCGTCTCCTCCAGAATGGCGGCTACGACCCCGAGCGGACCATTCGTCGCGCTCCACGGGAGCTTGCCGGCGAGGGCCTCGTAGGCCGTCACCGCCCAAGCGAACTGGTCTGTTCGACCGTCGACCTTGGCGCCTTTGATCTGCTCGGGCGCCATGTATTGCGGCGTCCCGATTTGAACGCCAGTCCCCGTGAGGGTCGGCAGCGCGGGCTGGGTGGGCGCGCTGGCGTCGAGCGCGCGCTGGCTCTGCCGCGCTATTCCGAAGTCGAGCACCTTGGCGATACCGTCTTTGCGGATCATCAGGTTCTCCGGCTTGATGTCCCGGTGAACGATGCCGCGATCGTGAGCCTCGGCGAGGGCGAGCGCGGCCATCGTCATCCAAGCGACCAGGTCGCTCACGGGGATCTCGCGGCCCATGGCCACGCGCAAGGTCTCGCCCTCGACCAGCTCCATCACGATGAACGGGCCGTGCTCGCTGTCGCCTGCGTCGAAGAGCGCTACGGCGTTGGGATGCGAGAGCGCGGCCGCCGCGCGAGCCTCACGGATGAGGCGCTCGCGGGCCTCACGGTCGGGGAGGCCGCCACCCTCGTCGGACAAAACCTTCAGTGCGACTGGCCGGTCGAGGTGCGTGTCTCGGGCGCGATAGACCGTGCCCATTCCCCCGCTGCCCATCGGGGCCTCCACGACATAACGACTGAGGAGCGTCCCCGGCGCGAGCACGCTCGCACCCTAATGTGGAGGAAACGGAGTTTCCACCCTCAAAGCTGGCGCCGCGACGCATCGATTTAGATGGGTCGCGGCGAGGGCTAGTTCGGCATGGCTGCTTCGAAGTCGACGCGCAGGTCCAGGCTCGCCTGCGGCTCGGCGCCGTCGATTGGATACTCCGCGCCGAACGAGAGCGCCGAGAGATCCTTCTTTTGGAAGACGCCACCCGGATTGGCGCGCTCGATCTCGGCGAGCACCGCGCGCGCTCGCGCCGCGCCGAGCGAGACAGGATCGTTCTCGCGAGCGCTCGCGTGTCCGCGGACGACCAGGCGCGAGTTCTTCTTGAAGCGGGCGAGCTTGGTCATGAGCGACGAGAGAGCCTCGCGGGCTGTCGTGGTGAGCTCTGCGCTGCCGGGCTCGAAGCGAATGACCTCGGAGAGGGGCTGAGTCTCCGGAGCGGGGCAGGGCTTGAGGCAGGGCATCGGTTGAGTGACCTCGCTGTTAGCGAGGATCTTCCGCCACTCTTGTTCGCCTTGCGCGGAGAAGGCCGCGGCGACCGCGAGGCTGTGGGCGCGCGCGCGCTCCGTCAGCTCTGCCAAATAGGTCTCGTGGGCCGCCCGACGCAGGTTCAGCGAGCCTGTCTCCCCGAATGGGGCCGAGCAGCTGCGGGGGCGAAACTGGTGGGTTGCGAGGAATCGTGCGCGGTAGAACTCGCCGAGCTCCTGCCAGCGTTTTCGACACGAGCCGAGCGCTGCGTCGCAGTCCGGGGTCTTCGTGTAGAGTTCGCTTACTATCTTGTAATTGTCGTCGAGCTCCTTCTCGAGCTCCGCGAGGCGCGCGGCCTCGTCGGTGCTGAGCGGTGGAGACTTGGGGGCTCCTCGCGGGGGCGCGAGCGCAAGCACCTTGTCCCACGGTGCGAGGGGCTCCACTCCTGTCTGCGAAGCGCTCGCGCTGGCCGAGGCAGTCGTCGACGCACTGGGGCCCGCACCGCTGCTCGAGGCCGACTGCGAAGGATCCTGCGGTCCGCTGCAGTTGACGGTCGCGAGAGCCGCAGTCAGGAGGAGCGCGCGGCGCGCGAGGATCGCTTGTTTGTCTTGTTGGTTGTCAGGCGGCATTCGACTCGCTGCCACAGTATCCGCGCCATTGCTCCGGGATTTGCCCGCTGCCCAAGCTCATCGGTTCGATGGGCAGACTCATGGGTCTAATCGGTTTGCGCAAGAGGCGCATACCCGCTTGTTCCGGGGTGCGGTTCCGCTTCCGAAGATTGCACGGACGACAGGCGGTTACGATGTTCTCCCAGCCCGTCCTGCCGCCGTGCGTCCGCGGTAAGACGTGGTCGAAAGAGAGCTCGCCGCGCGGTCGCTTCACGCCGCAGTATTGGCACATGTAACCGTCGCGGCTGAAGACGTTGGCGCGCGAGAACTTCACGCCTCGCCGGACGCCGGCGACCTGGCGTCGCAGCCGCACGACCGCGGGCAGGGGAATGCTGATCGAGGGCGAGGAGATGAGCTCGTCGTACTCCTCGAGGACGTCGACCTTACCGAGGTAGAGCAGCGTGATCGCCTCATGCCAGGGAATGATCCGCTGCGGGAGCATCCACGCATTGAGGAGCAATGTGTGCGCTGGCATCGCCCGTAGAAAGCATACACGCGGAACGTGAGTTGGCGAGCCAGACGAGATCCGAGCCGATCGACGACTACAGTGGGCAGCCCACGGGGTCGTCCACCCACAGGCCCGTCTGGCATTTGCGACCCGCGAGCGTGGGCGAGATTGAGCACGCGCCGTAGTAGCAAGAGATCCCCTCATCGGCGCAGCCGTCGCCGAGGCGCGGCGCGACCGCGGGGCAGGGAGGCTCGGGCGGCGCCGCACAGAACCACTCTGGCTGGCCGCCACAAGGGCCGCCGCCGACACAGTCGGTGCAGCCGCACAGTGTGCTCTCGGTATAGACGCAGAGGGCCGGATCCACGGCGCCGTCACAATTGCCAGTCGGCGGCGACTGCGGGCAATTGGGGTCTTGGGAGGGATTGGGATCGCAGCCGGGCGCTTCGTTCACCCAGCCATTCGCCGTGCAGGTCGCGCGCGCGCGGCAGACGGCGACCACGCCGTCCTCGACCTCACAAACGAGACCGACCGAGGGACAGGCGTCGCCGTCCACGGGCGCTGTTTCGGGGCAAGCCGAGCAGACGGCTTGCTCGGCGCCGACACATTCACCAGCGCTGTTGCAGGCCTCTTGTTGGCAGGGGGCTTGAGGGGGACACGTCGAGCAAGGGTCGCCGCACGACTTGCCATCACAAGGGCCTGCGGGGAGGTCGCCACCGGCGCCACCCGCGTGGCTCGCGCCAGTCGCGTTGCCGCCCGAACCACCACCGCCGTCGGTGGAGATCGTGCCGCCGCAGCCCACGTTGAATGCCACGCCGAACACCACACAAGCCGGCAAACCGAAGGATCGAAGAGAAGCCATATCGAGCAGGATAGCCCGACTTCGGATCAGCGAATCCCGTTCTTCATTCGCTTACGGTGAAGTTGATGGGCACGATGATTGTCGCGCCTGTATCGGACGGGTCGATCTGGAGCGAGCGAAAGTAGTAGGCAACGCAGTTCGCGAGCTCCTGCTGTCCCTGCGGCACCGAGAGGACTTCGGTGCTCATGACCTCTCCACTCGGGTTGAAGCGAATTTCGACCGAGAGCGAGAAGGGCTCGAGGCTGTACGAGAGCGAGCGGTTGTAACAGGCCCGCAAACCCGAGCGGAGCCTCAGCATGCGCGCGGTGACGTCGGAGGGGAGGGTCGGTGGGAGTTCTGGCTGCGACGTGGGCCCGGGCACGAGCAGCGAAGCGCCTGCGGAGCCAGGAAACGACGTCGTCGGCAGCCGAGGTCTCACCTTCGCGACCGCAGGACCCAAGACGACCTCGGCCTCGCGTCGAGGCTCGGGGGGCTTTGTCGGCAGGCTCTTCGCGCGGGTGGTGCTCGCGCCGCCGCCCGCAATGCCGATCTCGGCCGCAGCGGTCCGCTGGGGCTGAGCTGGTCCACACCCCATCATCCAGAGAGCCGCGACCGGCAGCGCGCGAGCCAACGAGCAAGTCATGGGGCCTTCGACCACCGGAGCGCCTGGATGTTCTCCCTGGGCGCTTCTTTCTCACGGGACGCGGGCCCCCGATGGAGTAGAGACCGCGGAGTGCGGACTCGGTGGATCTCGCTGCTCGCGCTCGCGACCGTCCTGGGGGGGTGCGGTGGCCTCGGTCGCGAGAGCTTGATCGGCCGGTGGTCCCAGACGACGTCCGCCGACGGTAAAGACCCGACGCGCGCCGTCGTCAGCGAGTCGGTCACGATGGAGCTCGCCAAGGACGGGACGATCACGGTGTTCGACCGATCGGTCCTCGACACCGACCACCTCACGGCGCCCGGATGCACGCTCGAGCGCGTCTATCACGGGACGTTCGCCGCGCCCCCGCGCGGCAACACGCTCGAGCTTCGCTTTCACAGCGGTAAGCTGACGTTGTCTGCGTGCCCCGACGCTTCGATGAACGGCACCTTCGAGATGGACCAGGCCGACATCGACGCGATGAACCTGGCGAACGCGCGCGGTGACCGCGCCGAGCCCGACCGCACGTTCAACGTACAGGGCGACACGCTCTTCCTCACGGCCGGCAAGACCACCCGGGGCTGGGTGCGCGTCTTGGTTCCGTGAGGGTTTCGACTAGTTGAGCGAGGCGTTGCTCGACAGGATGGTGTTGAAGACGCCGCGCTCTTTGGCCTCGGTGAGCTCGCGCAGGGCCGTTCGGTAGCCGCGCAGGACGAGCGAGCGCGCGTTGAAGCGGCTGAGGTAGCTGAACTCCCCGATGTCGGGCGCGATGTCGATGAAGACGACGCGCGGGTAGGTCCGCGCGAGGAGCTCGACCCCGCGACGCTCCTTCTCGGCGAGCAGCGTGCTCAGCGATTGTCGCAGCACGCCGAGCCCGCCGCTCCGCGCGAGCGAGCGCTCGCCGGGCGCGCGCTGCTCGGGTTTGTAGACGTTCGAGATGATGACGACGTTCGCGCCGGCAGCGACTGCGAGGTCGGCGCTCAGCGTCTTGACGATCTCGCCGTCGAGGAAATACCGGTCGCCGATCTTCATCGGACGGAAGAGCCCGGGGACGCAGCAGCTCGCGGCCACGGCCTTGCTGATGGGTACGTCCTCGCGGTGGCCCGGCCCGAAGACGACGCGCTCGGCGGTGTCGACGTCGACCGCTGTCACGAAGACCTGATTGTGGAGCTTCCGGAAGTCGTTGAGAGGCAGAAACTTCTCGAGGTATCGCTCGAGCTTGTCGAGGGAGAACAAGCCCGAGGTCAGGTACCCGGGGTCGAGCATGTCGCCGAGTCGGGGCGCCCCGAGGAACGTCCGCATGTAGAGGCGCGGGCCGCGATGTCGGCGTCGCCACGGCAGCCTGTAGGCGTCGAGCAGGACATCCAGCGGGATGTCCTGGCCGTAGGTCGCGGCCACGAGCGCGCCTGCGCTCGCGCCGACGAAGATGGTCGGCACGACGCCGATCTCCTCGCAGGCTTTCAGCACACCGAGGTGGGCGAGGCCACGTGCCGCACCACCAGAGCTCACGAAGGCGACTTTCAATCGGGTCATGGGCAATGCTCGCAGGAGGGACCGCGGGGGGAGCGCGGGCAGGGGGGAAGCTGAGCAGTCAATTCGGACAAGAGCGCTGGTCAATGCCAGCAAGCGATCAATTCAATTGGAAATCTTCGACGACTCGATGAACCACGAAGCGCCCCCCCGAGCGCCTCATGAGCAGCGTGACCTCGTCGCCGAGCAGCTGGGTCGCGCCGAGCCGGCTCGTCGTCACAGGGACTCGCACGATGACGTCGCCGTTCTCGAGCGCGTCGTTGTTGATGGACGGCGTTCCGGGTGAAGGCGTAGCGGTCGCGCCGACGGAGTCCGACCAGAGCCCTTGTGCCTCGGAGGAGCGGTAGAGCTCCATCGTCTCCTCCTGGAAGTAGCTGACGACCGCGAGCTGGAAGTAGTCGAGCCGCGAGAAGCGCCGCGCGAAGAAGTACTGGGTGTTCTCGCGCACGTGGGTCGACGGGTTGATGCTCATCGCGTCGCTCGACAGGAGCTTGCGCATCGTCTCGGTGTCCTCGCGACCGATCGCTTGCATGAACTCTGCTGCGGTCTCGCGTGCGGCCTCGACGCCGAGGGGCGTGCGCAGCGCGATGACGCCGTCACTCGTGTCCGCGCGATCGACGGCCTCAGGCGGGATCTCGGGAGGGTCGACCGCGACGCCGTCGGGGTGACGTCGGCCGTCGGACGCCGAGGCCGCCCCGACGCTGGGCCCGCAGGCCGCGGTCGCGCACGCGAGCACGAACCAACAGAGAGCGTGAGGGAACCGGTGCGGCTCAGAGAGACTCGACGTGAGGTTCATGCGTGTGACTGATCGTCACGGTCGAGCGAGCTGCGACCGGCGTCCATCCAGCAGGGAGCCTATCGTCGTCGAAGTCCGACGCGAAGAGCGAGACGCGGGCTGACGCGAGGTGAGGGATCTTGGTGCGCGAGAAGCTCTCGTTCTCGAAGAGTCGCTCGAGCGCCGCGCGCCCCGAGACGTTCTGAAAGCCCATCTTCGAGGAGGTCCGCACGCCGAGGACGAACTCGCTGCAAGCGAGCGCGATGTTGAGTTGAGGCGGCGTCTTCTCCCCTTCCTCGGCGCAGAGCCGATCGACCAAGCTCATCGCCGAGCGCAGGGCGTCGCGCGCGGCAGCCGGCGCGACGTCGGCGCGATCGAGGCGGCCCGCGTCGTGGAGGAACGAGAGGAAGAGATAAAAGACGAGCTCGGCGTCGGTGTCGCCGCGGACGTCGCGCGCGAGGAACTGGGGGAGAGACTCGAGCATGCGCGGCCGCAGCTGGTTGAAGTGCGGGACCGTCCCCGTCTGCGCGAAGAGCCACTGCCGATAGCGGAACGGGTGCGTGTTCTCCGTGCGGAGTGCGCCCACGGTGGCCGTGCGGATGTGCCCGATCAGGACCTCGGCGCGGATGTCCTTCACGAGGTCGGGGAAGCCGAGCGTGCGTCGCTCGTCGAAGGGCCGGCGCTTGAGGAGGATCTCGCCGCCCTGATAAAAGCCTACGCCCCAGCTCACGCTCCCGTGAGGGTCGGAGGAGCGCTTGTCGGTCGCGCCCTCGCCGGCGGGTTCGATGTCGGGCACCTTCACGCTGAACGAACTCGCGTCCATCGCGAGGGCACGACTACCGAGATCGGGACGATTGGCGATGAAGCCGACGAGCCTTGCCATGGCGCTCCTTGGGACGCCGCGCGGCCGCGCTGTGACTGCGCGCGCGTGGGCGCTTGGATCGAAGAACTACTGCCGACTAGTGTGCTCGACTTTGGGCGTTTTGCCACTCGCACACACGAGTGCACGCCGCTCTCTTTCTGCCTATCACCACGGAGGTTCGTTGCGCAATTTCCTCGCGAGTCGCGTCGCGAACGTCCGCCTCGGTATCCCACCTCTCGGCCGAGCGCGTAGTATCTGCGCGTGGATCTGAAACTCGGCTGCGTGACTCGCTCCGCGCGCCTTGCCTTCGTGCTCGCTGGTGCGGTCGCTCTCACGCTCTCGACGTCGTGCGCGGCCATCTTCCCCGAGATCGCGACGCGCCTGTCGGCGTTCCCTGCGTCGCGCAAACCCGACCCGCCGGCTCCGCAGGATCGACACTTCGTGCGCGTCGTCTCCGGGCACATGCCGAAGCTCAAGCGCGACGGTCAGCCGTGGGACGGCACGTTCGGAACCGCAGCGGATCCCTACGCGATCCTCAAGGTCAACGGCGTCGAGGTGATTCACACGAAGGCCGCGAGCAACACCTTCGACCCGAAGTGGGGGACGGAGTCGCCGTGTGGCAACTTCGCGGTCGTCGTCGGCGACAAGCTTCGTATCGAGCTCTGGCATGACGGCGCGCTCGTCGACACTCCCGTCGGCGTCGCCGAGGCCACGCTCAGCGCGGACATGATCGATCGTGGCGCGGTGGACTTCGACCTCTCGGGTGAGGCTCGCGTGTCGATCCAATTCGAGGAGGCGCGGCCCATTTGGGGCGCGGGCTTCTGGTTCGAACTCCGCAACGAGGCGAGCTACGTCACGCGGCTCATCGACGGGAGCCCTGCGTCGCGCGCGGGGATCGTCGCAGGCGATCGCATCCTCTCGATCGACGGCAAGAAGGTCGCCGAGATGTCGACCGGCGAGGTCCAAAGCAAGCTCTCCGCGATACCCGCCGCGGGGCTCGCGCTCACGCTGCAGCACGCCGCCGGCGGCACGCTCGAGGCCACCGTCAAAGAGGGGCCCATCTTCCCCCTCTTCGCAGACTCCGCGCAGCTCTCGGTTCAGCCGTCTTGCGAGAACAAGCCGGCACCGCCCACCGAGTGATCGATGAAGGTCGAGCCGTTCGGTTTGTCGACCGACGAGATCCGCGCCGAGCTCGAGCCGCTCCGCGCCGACGTCAGCATCGCGGTCGTGCGCGCGAAGAACCCGTTCAACGTGGGCGCGATCATCCGCGTCGCGCACTCGTTCCTCGTCCGCGAGATCTTCCTCATCGGCGTCGAGCCCTTCTACGAGCGGGCCGCCATGGGCATGCAGAAGTACGAGACGATCGTCGAGTGCCCGGACGAGGCTTCGTTCCTCGAGGCCGTCGCGGGCCGCCCGCTGATCGGCGTCGAGCGTGACGACGCGACGACCTCGCTATGGGAGGTCGCGATGCCGCCGCGCTCGGTCTTTCTCTTCGGGAGTGAGAACGACGGCCTGCCGCGCGAGCTCGTCGCGCGCTGTGACGCCGTGCTCGCGATCCCGATGTACGGCATCAACCATTCGTTCCCCGTCACGGTGACGACGGGCATGGTGCTCTGCGAATGGGCGCGTCGGAGGGACCCGAGAGCACGCGTGCGAACTGAGCAGGCTTGAGTTGCACATGCAGGGCTCCTGCGTGCCCAATAGCCCGCATAATGCAACGGATGAGCTTCTCTCTTCGATCCTCTCGCGTGGCCTCGACGCTCGCGCTCTTGATGTTCGCCGCTAGCGCTGGCTGCGGTGACGACGGCTCGGGCGGCGCGGGCGGCTCTCAACAGGGCGGTGGCGGCGCTGACTCGAGCGACGGTGGAACCGGCGGAAGCGGTGGCGGAATGCAGCCCTCCGCGAGCGTCGACGGCGTGAGTGCACCGACGCGGACGACCATCGCGATCACGATCACCGGTGACGCGACGCTCGCGCCTACGGATCCCGCGGCCTACGTCGTCACGAGCGATCGCGGCGACCTCGTGATCGAGTCGGCGGCGATCGATGCGACCGCAGGCGTGATCACGCTGACCACCGAGAAACAGAAGCTCGGCGTCAGCTACACGCTGACGATCTCGGCGACCGAGAACGCTCTCGATCAGGAGGGTGGGACCTTCCTCGCGGCCGATCGCGCCACGTTCTGGACCTCCAATTTCGCCGACTTCAGCGAGGTCGAGGTCGAGGCCGTGCGCCTCGGCGTCGGCGAGAACATCGTGATCTACGCGACGCCCGACGTCCCCGCAGACGACGTCGCCGACACGATCGCGTACTTCGACTCGCAGATCATCCCGATCGAGACGCAGCTCTTCCACGCGGTCCCCGATCGCGACGACAACGGCAAGGTCGTCATCCTCGGGCTCGATGGGCACGGCTACTACGCGGGGTACTTCAACCCAGTCGACTCGCGCACCGCCCAGGAGGCCGAGTCGTGGGGCTACCACTCGAACGAGATGGAGATGCTCTACATCTCGACGCCGGACATCGGCGGGTCGTTCGGGCCCGTCGAGGTCGTGTCCCACGAGTTTCAGCACCTGCTCTACAACGAGGCGCACGACTTCTTCACGGCGGACTGGCCCTATCACAACGAGGGCCTCGCGGAGTGCGCGGTCCACGCAGTGTCGGGTTCGAACGACACCGCCGCTTGGTATTACACCGCAGCGCCCGGTCTCGTGAACGGCAAGTCCCTGGTGAAATGGGACTACGCGAACTACGCGCAGTACGCGCAGGCCTACGTGTTCTGGACGTACGTCGCGTCACGCCTCGGCGGCGTCTCAGGGTACGGCGAGCTCTTCAATCGAACGGGCTCGCCGGGCGACATGTCGTCGTTCCTATCGACGCAGATCGGTGAGACCTTCGCGGAGACGCAGCTCGACATGCTCACCGCCGCGTGGCTCGAGGAGCCGACGGGCCCCTTCGGCTTCTCGGGCATGCTCTCGCTCCCTGCGAAGCCGCAGGTCGCGACGATGGCGGCACCGATCCAGCTCGAGGCCTTCGCCGCCGTGTTCCTCCCCGCGAACGGCAACGGCCTGTCGCCGATCGGCGCCGGCGTCGACGTCGTTCACCGTGGCGCCGCGAGCACCGCCGATCTCGACGCGCCCTTCGACGCGGCCGGAGGCGTGGTCATTGCCTTGAACACCGTACAAGACTCGACGACCAACCTCACCGAGAGCTCGGGCACGTTGGGGGCAGGCGTCGCGCCGTTCTCAGGGCCCATCGCGGGGCCCGCGTTGAACGGCAGCGGCGCGACGGATGGCAAGCTCTGGATGCACCCGCCGCCGATCAAACCTGCGAACCGCGCACTCCTGCGCGCGTGGCGCCTGCACGCGCACGGCTTCTGAGCTCAGCGCGCCCAGAGCTCGATCTGCGCAGCGCCGCCGCCGGGCAGGTTGCCGTATTTGAACCTGACGCTGCGAATCGCTCGGTTTTTACCAGGCAGATCGATCGAGCGTGTGCGCGAGTTCTCCTTGAAGACGTGGCGCACGTTCGGTGAGAAGTGCGTCCCGTCGACGAACTCGACGTCGACGTCGTACATCTCGAGGTCGCTGTGTTCGACCATGAGCAGCAAGCGGTTGAAGCGACCCTCGGCGCGGCCGACGGGGATGGTATCGACGTCGACGCGACCGTCGACCGTGCGCTCCCCGAGCTTCTCCCAGCCGGCCTTCTCGAGCCGGCGATCGTTGCGCTCGCCCTCGACGTAGACGGGGATGGGCTCGACGGTCGCGCGAACGTGAACTCTGCAGCCAGCGGTGGCGAGCGCAGCCGCCGCGAGGCAGAGCGGCAACATCGACTTACGCAGCATTGTGGATCTCCTTTTAGGGCAAGTTGCGACAGTTAGACGAAGGGTGCTCCACCACGAGCGTCACCGCATCGTCGCGAGCATGAGCACGACGGCGCCGAGCAGGATGCGGTAGACGCCGAAGGGGAAGAGCCCCCACTTCTTCAGGTAGCGCAGGAAGCCTGCGATGACCGCCATCGACACGATGAAGGCCGTCGCGAGCCCGATCGCGAGCGAGATGCCGCCGCCGCTGGAAGCGAAGAGCGTGCGCCCGTTCTTCAGGAGATCGAAGAGCGTCGCGGCGCCGAGCACCGGGATCGAGAGCAAGAAGCTGAACTCCGCGGCCGTCGCGGTCTCGAGGCCTGCGACCTGTCCGCCGACGATGGTCGACATCGAGCGGCTCATGCCGGGCCATAGCGAGAAGCACTGCGCGAGGCCGACGGTGAGCGCGCGACGCGGCGTCACGTCCTCGAGGTTGTTCGTGGCCGCGCTCGGTGCGCGCGCACGCACCCAGCGATCGGCCCCGATCATCACGACGCCGCCGACGATGAGGGCGATGGCGATCGGCACGGGCTTGAAGAGCAGGTTCTTGATGGCCTTGTGCGCGACGAAGCCGAGCCCGGCGGCGGGGACGAACGCGATCCCGAGCGCGAGCACGAGGCGGAGCGCGCTCGCTTCGCGACGGAGCGCGCCCGCGATCAGGTTCGCGAGGAGCTTGCGGTAATAGACGACGACCGCGAGGATCGCGCCGGCCTGGATGACGATCTCGAGGGTCTTGCTGGCGTCGTCGTCGTGCCCGAGCACCTCGCCGAGCAAGATGAGGTGGCCTGTCGACGAGACGGGCAGAAACTCGGTGAGCCCCTCGAGCACACCGAGGAGAAACGACTCGAGCGGAGACACGATGCGTGCTTTCTAGGGCGGGAGGAGGACGAACTCTGCGCTGAAGGGCCCTGCTGCACCCGCGTGTCCGTCGACGACGACGAAGTAGCTCGAACCTGCCACGACGTCGAAGAGGACGGACTCGGGGACGCCCGCGCCCCCGGTCTCCGAGCAAGCGACCTGGCTCGAGGGCGTCGTGCAGAGCGTGCGCGCGTAGACCGAGGCGTCATACGACGCGTCGACCGTGACCGCCAGCTTGCCGCTCTCCGGGGCGACGACTTTGTAGACTACCTCTTTCGTGCTCGCCGAATCGCAGAGCCCCGTGCCCTTTCGATCGGCGTTCGCGACCGAGGTGTCGCCGCTCACGATGCCCGATTGGTTCGGCCCGGGCAGGGTCACCGTGAGGCCGGGGCAGTCGTCACCGGGGATCGTGGTGAGGAGCGTCGCGCCCAGCAAATACTCGCCTGCGCTGCCGCCGTAGCCGTCGACGAAGACGTAGTACGTGACGCCGCCCTGCACCGCGACGCTCGCGGTCTCGTAGTCGCCCTCGAAGGTGAGATCCGCACACGCGAGATCGCTCGTGCCCTCGCAGTCGCTGCGAATGTAGAGCACGGGGTCGTAGCCCGCGGACGTCGCCAGGAGCTCGACGTTGAGCAGGCCGGCCGTCGACGGCGTCAGCGCGTAGACGATCTCCGCCGACTCCTGGCCGCCGCAGGATCCACCGTAGGTCGGTGACGACGGCGTCGTGTCTCCACCGAGCGTGACGGCCGCGCTCGGCGTGACCGCGACCGGCGTGCCGGGACAACCGTAGTCGACCGGCAAATTGACCTGGCAGTCGTTGGAGCAGCTGTCCGTGTCGTCGGTGTTGCCGTCGTCGCAGCCCTCGACCCCGAGGCGCGCGTAGCCGTCACCGCAGATCGCGTTCATGCACGCGTTGGTGCAGGCGTCGGCGTTCGACTGGTTCGCGTCGTCGCACTCTTCGCCGATATCGAGCTGTCCATTGCCGCACCCAGCGCCCGCGGTACACGACGTCGTGCACGCGTCGCCGTCTTCCTCGTTGCCGTCGTCGCAGTCCTCGACCCCGGTGTGCAGGAAGCCGTCGCCGCACGACGCCACGACGCAGCCCTCGACGCAGTCGTCGCTGTTGTCGCTGTTCGCGTCGTCGCAGTCCTCGTAGCCCGCGTGGATGTAGCCGTCTCCGCACTTCGCGAAGGTGCAGTTGCTCAGGCAATCATCGGTCTCGTCGAGGTTGCCGTCGTCGCACTCCTCGCCGATCTCGGGGTCGGCGATCGCGTCGCCGCAGCCAGGCTGCGGGCCGCCACCGCCCTCACCGCCGGCCGCGCCGGTGCCGCCGGTGCCGCCGCTGCCGTCGTCTCCGCACCCCGCGAGGGGCGCGACGATCGCCAAGGAAAAGAAGCAAGAGAGAAGGGTCGTTCGAGTCAGTTGCATTGCGGGTCGCTCGCGCAGCACCCCGCGTTTGTCCCGTCGGAGGTGCAGTCCATCTGGGGGCATTCGTTGGACTCGTAGCACCCCTTCGAGCATTCGCCGAAGAGGCAGACGTTCTGCTGGCCGGCCAAACCGAGATCGCAGTCCATCGTGACGACGGTGCCGCCCGCGAAGAGGACCTGCTCCTGACCGTCCACGAAATCGCAGGGTGTGCCGTACGCGATGCCGGTGACGGCCGTCCCCCAATTCGCGCAGACGGCGAACGCGATGGTCGGATCGTCGAGCGCCACGGCCCCGCCGCAGAGGCTCGACGCGCCGTACGCCGTGCAGTCGGTCTGCGCGATGCAGTACGGGGCGCAGATCTGCTTCGTCATGTTGTCGAGCCGCACGCAGTCGCCGTAGCGCTCGTTCGCCTCGTCGACGCACTCGGTCCAGTTGCCGCAGTCACGCGAGCAGAAGCCGTGGTCGCAGAGCCCCGTCACGCACTCCGCGGAGCTCGTGCACGCGTCGTAGAGGAGCTTGTCGGCGGGGACGCCGCCGCACGTTCCAGCAGCGTTTTCACAGTCGCTGAAGCCCTGCCCGGCGTCGTCGCAGGTCTTGGTCCCGTCCGAGCCGTCCGTGCATTGGCAGAACACCGTCACGCCGGGGTCGCAGTTCATCATCGCCGAGCTCGAGCTCGACGTGTCGTCGATGGTCGGGCAGGGGCCGTCCTCCGTCGTGCACTCGCCGAAGCTCTGCCCGTCGTCGAGGCAGGTGCGCGTGCCTTTGAAGCCGCCGCGGCACTTGCAGAAAATCTCGGTCCCGGGCTCACAGGTCTGGTCGGGATTGGTGCCGCTGTCGCCGCAGGCAGCGACGGAGAAGAGCGGCGCGGCGAGGAGCAAAAGGAGCGCGGAGGTCGTTGCGAGCTTCATGAGTCTCGGTGGGCGCGGTGAGCGCGCGAGCTTGGGTGAGTCCGGCGTCGACGCGCAGAGAGCGCGAGGACCGCGAGGAGGGGCAGCACACCGGCGGACGGGTTCGGCGCGACGATCGAGCAGCCGCTGGAATCACCGTCGCCGTCGCTGCCGCCTCCGCCACCACCGCCGGCCGGCGAAGGATCGCCGCCGCACGCGTCACCGAGTCCGCCGCGCGGGTTCGGATCGCAGGCCGTGGTGCGCTCGGGGGGATAGACCGTGCAGATCGCGTCGACGTCGTCGGTCTCGAGCGTGCGCTGCTCGATGGTGCCGGGCTCGTAGGTCGCGAACATCGTCGCGGTCTCGTCGGGCGTGTGATCGAGCCCCACGAAGTGACCGATCTCGTGCGTGAGCACCGACTGGAGGTCGTAGTCGATGTTCGTGTCGGAGATGGTGAAGTCGTTGTAAGCGTGGTTGAGCTCGATATCCGCGTCGAGGATCTCTCCGGTGTCCGCGTCGAAGGTCACCGTCGTCTTCGCCAGCGTGTTGTCGGCGCTCGTGTACTGCCACATCGTGTCCTGAAAGAGGATCACGTTCGCGTTGGTCCCGCCGTCGTTGTACTCGGCGGCGTGGCAGCTCACGTCGGCGAGGCGCGAGAACGTCAGCGTCGCGGTCCCGCTCGGGCAGTCGAGATCGGTCCACGCGAGGAACGACTTCTCCGCGACGTCCTCGAAGTACTTGAACGCGAAGTACTCGGAGCCGTCCGCTTGCAGGCTGAAGCCGACGCACGAGGTCGGCCAAAAGAGGGGAAGCCCCTCGGTCTTGCAGTTGTCAGCGTCGCGCGCGCAGTCGCCAGTGCAGGTCGTGCTGCGGCAGTACGCGTGCGCGGAGCGCTCGCTGAAGGCGAACACCGTCGTCGCGGCAGCCGTAGCCGACAGGGCAAGGAAGAGCGCTCGACGCACGAACACGCTGGAGGCATCGTACACTCAAAGCGCGCGCGTGTGAGGCGTTGACGCGGCCGCGCTCCACGTCGAGCACACTCGCAGCGGAGGGCGAGAGCCCGATGATGGACCCCGAGGACGCCACTCAAATCTCGACCGATCCCCAGACATCGGGCGCTTTGGATCTCCTGCTCCTCAACGACGTGCAGGCGCAGGCCGCGTCTCACGTCGACGGGCCGATGGTCGTCTTCGCGGGCGCGGGCAGCGGCAAGACGCGCGTGATCACGTTCAGGATCGCGAACCTGCTCGCGGCGCACCGCGTACCGCCCTACCGCATCCTCTCGGTCACGTTCACCAACAAGGCCGCGGGCGAGATGAAGCGCCGCCTCGAGAAGCTCGTAGGCGCGGATCTCGCGCGCGATCTCTGGGTCGGCACGTTCCACGCGACCTGCTCGCGCTTGCTCCGTCGCCACGCCGAGGCCGCGGGCCTGCGCCCGGGTTTCGTCATCTACGACGACGACGACCAGCGCGCGGTCATGAACCGCATCTACCGCGACCTCAAGCTCGACGATCGCCGCTACCCCGTGCGGCAGACGCTCGGGCGCATCCACCGCGCGAAGCAAGAGGGGCTCCTCGCCGCCGACTACCCCGTGAAGGACTTCATCGACGACGTCGTCGTGCGGAGCTTCGCGGCCTACGAAGAGCGCCTCGCGCAGGCGAACGCCGCGGATTTCGACGACCTCCTCGTGCGCATCCTGCGCCTCGTCGAGGACACTTCGCACCCTGTCGCGCGCGAGCTCCGCCGTCGCTTTCGCTACGTGCTCGTCGACGAATTCCAGGACGTGAACCAGGTGCAGTATCGCCTCGTCCGCGCGCTCACCGCCGAGCACCACAACCTCTTCGTCGTCGGCGACGACGACCAGAGCATCTACCGCTGGCGCGGCGCCGACGTGCGCATCGTCCGCAATTTCACGGTGGACCACCCGAACGCGATCGCGGTCAAGCTCGAGCAAAACTACAGGTCTTCGGCGAACATCGTGTCGGCGGCGCTCGGCGTGATCGCGCCCGCGCGCGGTCGCGTCCCGAAGGAGCTCTGGACCGAGAACGAGCCCGGGACGCCCGTCGACGTCGTCGCCGCGGCGACCGAGCGCGACGAGGCAGCGTTCGTCGCCGAGCGGATCCGCGAGCTCGTCGTGGCGGGCGTCCCACCGACTGAAATCGCCGTCTTTTACAGGACGCACGCGCAGTCGCGTGTCCTCGAGGAGGTCCTGCGCTCCGCGCGCATCGCGCACCAGGTCGTCGGCGGGATGCGGTTCTTCGAGCGCACCGAGGTGAAGGATCTCATCGCGTATCTGCGCCTCGTCGCGAACCCCGACAGCGACGTCGATCTCATGCGGATCATCAACGTCCCGCCTCGCAAGATCGGTGAGACCACAGTGGAGAAGCTCGCGGCCTTCGCGCGGGCGCGCAAGAGCTCGATGTTCTCGGCCATCGTCCCGCTCTGCGAGTCGGGTGAGCTCGGCGCGCAGCCGCGCAAGGCCCTCGCGCACTTCCGCGTGCTCTTCGACGAGCTCGCGGACGGCGCGATCGCGCCCGTGAACGCGACCGATCCGCCGTCGGTCGGCCCCGAAGAGCTCGCCGAGCGCGTGCTCGACCTCACCGGCTACCGGCAGATGCTCGTCGATCAGGACGACGACGAGTCCGAGGCGCGCCTCTTGAACCTCGAGGAGCTCCTCGGATCCATCGGTGAGTACGAGGCCGCCGCGCTCTCGGCGGGCGACGCGCCCACGCTGTCGGGTTGGCTCGAGTCGGTCGCGCTTACGGCCGCCGCCGACGAGCTGAAGGACCAACCTCGCGTCGTCTTGATGACGGTGCACGCAGCGAAGGGGCTCGAGTTCTCACACGTGTTCATCACGGGGATGGAGGAGGAGACCTTCCCCTTCCAGAGCAGCGACCCCACGCGAGAGCAGGACATCGAGGAGGAACGTCGCCTCGCTTACGTTGCTGTAACTCGCGCGCGCGAGCACCTCACGATGCTGCACGTCGAGCGCCGCACCATCTACGGTCGCGTGCGCTACTGCTTGCCCAGTCGCTTCATCAAGGACATGCCCACGACGGTCGTCGGGCACAGCGAGACCGAGTCGAAGCGCGCGCTCGGCGGGCGCTTCATCGATCGGCCGCTCTACACACCAGCCGCGGAGGCCGCGGGCCTCGAGGGCGAGGGCGCGCGCGCCCGGCTCGCGTGGTCGCAGCCGCAGACGATCGCACGCCGACAGGCGCGCGCCGACGCGGTGGAGCTCGCCGATTTCGACGAGGTGCCACCGAACGACGATCTCGGGGAGGCCGTGCTGCGCAAGTGGTCGCGTCGGTCGGAGCCTCCTCGGCAGACCTCGCTCGCGCTCGACGAGGCGGCCCCCGTGGCGGGCGAGCGCTACGTCGAGCTCGACGAGGACGTCGCGGCGGCGCGCGGCCTGGAGAAGCGCCGCAGCCCGCAGAAGCTCGTGCCTTCACGCGCGGAGCTCGGGCGCGCGGGGGGCGCGTTCTCGAAGGGATCGCGCGTGCTCCACGCGACCTTCGGGGTGGGCGTCGTGCTGTCGGTCGAGTCGAGCGCGGACCCGACCGCGATGGTCGAGTTCAGCGGCTGGCTCCCGAAGCGCATCAAGACGCGGTTCCTCGAGCCCGCGCCCTGAGCTCGCACCTCGCGCGGCGCTACTCGGGGCGCTTGCCGGCGCCCTTGCGCGTGACGCGCTCAAGCGAGGTCTTCGTGGCGGCGGCGAGGCTGAGATCGCTGCGCTCTCCGCGCGCGAGCTGGACCGCGCCGGTGTACGCGATCATCGCGGCGTTGTCGGTGCAGCTCGCGAGCGGCGGGATGAAGAGCTCGAGGTCGCGGGCCCGCGCGGCGAGTGCGGCGCGCAGGCCGCGATTCGCCGAGACGCCTCCCCCGATGACGATGCGGCGGAGGCCTGCGTGGCGCGCGGCGCGAACAGTTTTGTCAGCGAGCGTGCCGACGACCGTGGCCTGAAATGCAGCGGCGAGATCGGCGAGCGCTTGGCCCGTGGGTGCGCCGTGCGTCTCGACGTAGCGGGCGACCGCGCTCTTGATGCCGCTGAAGCTCATCTCGAAGTTCGAACCCGACTTGTGCGCCATGGGCCGCGGCAGCTCGACGGGTGAGCGTGACGCGTCGCCGGTCGCGGCGAGTCGGTCGACGACCGGCCCACCCGGGTAGCCGAGCCCGACGAGCTTCGCGAACTTGTCGAAGGCCTCGCCGGCTGCGTCGTCGCGGGTCGCGCCGAGCTCACGCACCGCCGCGCTGGAGGGTGCATTCACCTCGTAAATGGCCGTGTGACCACCGGAGGCGACGAGAGCTGCGAAGGGAAATTCGGGAAGAGCAGAAGCCTCCGCGCCGCGCCGCAAGAAGACCGCGAGGATGTGTCCGAGCAGGTGATCGACGCCGACGAGCGGCAAGCCAGAGCCCCACGCGAGCCCCTTCGCGAGCGAGAGGCCGACGAGGAGCGCGCCGGAGAGGCCGGGCCTGCTCGTGACCGCGATGCCGTCGAGGTCCGCGAGCGTGCAGCTCGCGTCGTCGAGGGCCTTCGTCACGACGCGAGGCAACCACTCGGCGTGATCGCGCGCGGCGACCTCGGGGACGACGCCTCCGAACGGCGCGTGCAGCTCGATCTGCGTGCGCACGACGTCCGAGAGGACGCGGCCCGCGCCTCGATCGAGCGGGCCCTCCACGACGGCCGCGGCGGTCTCGTCGCAGCTCGTCTCGATCCCCAGGACCTTCTTCGGAGTGGTCAATGGGCTGCGGGCTGCGCGGGCTCGAGCAAGCGCTGCGCGGTCTCGCGCACGCGCGTCTCGGCGTCGTTCTTGGCGGCGTCCTCGAGCACCGGCTTCGCGCGCGCGGCGTCGACCGAAGCGAGCGACACGAGCGCGGCCTCGCGGACGAGCGCGTAGCCGTCGGACTTCGCCGCGGTCGACAGAGCCTTCACGGCGTCTTCGTGGGTCGCGTCGGTCGTCCCGAGTCGCCCCAGCGTCTCGGCGGCGCGGACCCGCACGGCCCAGCTCTCGTCCTTCGCGAGGAGGTTCGCGACCGTGGTCAAGAGACCCTCGCTCTTCGCGAACGCGATGGATTGGAGAATCGCTCGCTTCAGCGCTTCGTCGCCGTCCTCGAGTGCACGGGCGAGTGCGTCCTGGGCTTCTTTGGTGGCGGAGAGCGCGAGGACCTGCGCGGCCTTCGTGCGGACCGCAGCGTCCGGGTGCTTCACGAGCTGCGTGAAGCCGGGCGTCGTCGCATCCAGGATCTTGCGAGTCGCGGCCTCGGCCTTCTTTTGCAGCTCGGGCGGCGTGGTCGTCGCGTCTACCGCGAACGGCGCGAAGATCGCTCCCTCAGCGAGGCTGTCCGCGATGATCGCCGCGCGATCGGGCGACGTCGCGACCGCGGCGACCGCAGCTTTTTGCAGGTGCGGCTCGAGCGCGACGAGCACGTTCAAGCGCGCCGCCGCGGTCGGAGTCGCCGGCATCAGGCCGATGAGGATCGCGTTCAGGTTGAGCTTGTCGATCGGGACCGGCAACGGCTCGGATTTGTCGGCGAAGCCCTTGTTCAAGAGCGCAGCCGCCGCTGCGATGGAGTCTTGTCGGAGCGCCGCGTCGCTCGAAAGGATGCCCTGCGCGAGGGCCTCGAGCGTCGCCGCCGCATCCGCTGACTTGGTTGTAAGCGGATCGCCCGCCTGGGCCTGGATGCGTGAGGCGAGCACGAGCGCCGCCCGCCGCAACAGCGGATCGGTCGCCTCGAGGAGGCTCGCGACGAGCGTCGTGAGCTCCTTGTCGGGCGCGAGGCCACCTGTCGTGACGAGCTGACCGAGGCCGAGCAGCGCCGCAGCGCGTGCGCTCGGCCCGGCCTCTGCGGCCTTCGCGAGCGCGACCAGCGGCGCGCCGTGCTTCTTGTTCTTCGTGAGGCCGAGCCCGATCGCTGCGACGGCGCGCACGTCCGGGGACGAGGCCTCGAGGAGCTTGCCGAGCAGGACCTCGGCCTTCGCGTCCCTCGTGCGTGCGACCGCCCACGCCGCGGCGAGCGCGAGGTCGTCGGAAGCGACGACGGTGACGTCGCCTTGCTTCGGCGTGAGCAGCTGCTCGAGCTTCGGCAGCATCTCCGGGTCACCGAGCGCGCCGACGGCGATCATCGCGCGCGTGCGCATCTGCTTGTCGGCCGTGCCGGTCGCGAAGTTGAAGAGCGTCGGCCCAGCGGCCTTGTTCTGCACGTACGCGAGGATGTCGATCGCAACCTGCTGCTGCTGCTCGCGATCGTCCGCGAGCGTGTCGAGCAAGGGCTTCAGCGCGCGCCCGCCGATCGCCGCGAGCTGAGCCTGCGCGTCCGCGATCTCCTTGGGGTTCGTGCTGTTGCGGATCTTGCCGACGAGCGACACCGTCATCGCGCGGTACACGTCGATGAGGCGCCTGCGATAGACCGGCTTCTGCGGATTGCCGACCGCGACTGGAAGCAGGTCGCGCTCCAAGGTCTCGAGGGTGCCGTTCGCGACGTTGAGCTGGAGCGACGCGAGCGCTGCCTTCGAGATGAGGTCCTCGTCGTTCGACGATCGCACGACGCGTCGGAGCAGCTTGTCGGCCTCGGCCGGATCCCCCGTCGCCTTGAGGAGCTCGGCGAGATCGAAATACACGGGGAAGAGGCGATCGTTCTTGAGGATCGCCATGCGATAGGAGGCGATCGCCTTGGGGAAATCCTGGCGCGCCTTGTACATGTCGCCGAGGTTCTTGTGGCCGCTCGCGTTCTCCGGCGAGAGCTCGACCGCCATCGCCGCGTACTTGATCGCGTCGTCGTCGTGCTTCAGGTCGCGCGCGTAGCCCGACATGCGCTGGTAGTATTGGAGGGCGCCTTGTTTGTCGCGCTCGGCCAATTTGCCGAGCACCTCGATGGCGCCGTCGAGTTTGTTGCCCTGCACGAGGATCCGCTCGAGCGCGAGCATCGAGGCCTCGTCGCCCGGGTCCTTCTCGAGCACCTTGCGGAGGGTGGCCTCAGCGTCCGCGAGCTTCGTGAGCTTGCGCTGGACCTCCGCGAGGAGGCGGCCGGCCTCGAGATCGGGCGGGTCGGCCTCGAAGCGCTGCTGCAGCGGCGCGACGCGGTTCGGTAGCTCCTTCAGCACGGACCAGACGCTGACGATGTGCGTGCGGGCCTCGCGAGTTACATTCTTGTCAGACTTCGGCGAGCGCAGCAGCTCCTCCCAGATGCGCACGGCCTCGTTGAAGCGATCGTTCGCGTAGGGCGTCCCCGGCGCGGTGCGCTCGAGCGCGACCGCGAGCGTCTTCTTGAACTGCAGGTTGTTCGGCTCGGCGGTCGCGGCCTCGCGCAGGGCCTCGAGGGCCTCGTCGGGCATGTCGTGGTTCAGGTAGACGTCGCCGAGCATGTACGCGGCGCGCGCCTTGTTCTGGACGATGACCTTGATGCGCGCCCACGTGTCGAGGGCCTTCTTCTTGTCGCCGGCTTGGTAGTAGCGATCCCCGAGCTCGACGAGGAACGTGGGGTCGGAGCCAGTGGAGGTCGCGAGGCGCTGGAGCACCGCCATCGCCTTGTCCTTCTCCTCGACGCGCTCGTAGAAGTCGGCGATCGCCGCGAGGACGTCGTCCTCTTGCGCGCGCGACTCGAGCTCTTGGAGGAGCTTCAGCGCCTTCGGTCGGTCGCCTCGCTGGATGTGCGTCTCGCAGAGTTCGAACACGAACTCCGGGCTGTTCGGCGCGACCCGGATGATCTCCTCGTACTCCTTGATGGCCTCGTCGAGCTTGCCCGCCGTCTGCAGGAGGTGCACGACCCTGATTCGGGTATCGACGTGGCTGCCGTCGATCGCGAGGGCCTTGCGGTACATGTCGAGCGCCTTGTCGACGTTGCCGGTCTCCTCGTAGAGCCCGCCGAGCCGGCTGATCCGCTGAAAGTCCTGACCGCCGTCTTTCTCGAGGATCTCGATGAGCTCGGGGAGCTTGCCCTCCGCGCGGAAGGCGTCCGTCATGATCGCGAAGATCTCGGCGCGCACGCCCGCGGCCGCGCTCGCAGCTGCGAGGGCCTTCTTGAGGACGTCGATGGCCTCGGTGGTCTTCTTCTCTTTCAGCAGGGCCGTGCCGAGATCGCGGTATGCCGGCGCGAGCGCGCGGTTGTCACCCGACGCAGCCTTCACGAGCTCGCGAAACTCGGCCTCGGCGCGCTCGAACTCGTTCCGCGCGAGGAGCTCGCGGCCGAGCTCACCCTTCACGAACATGGAGTTTTGCGAGCGATTGACGAGCGACGTGTGGTGCTTCTTCGCGGCCTCCCAATCCTGGAGATCGAGGCAGAGACCCATCAGCGTGCGCGTCGTCTGCTCGATGTCCGCGGCCTCGGTGAGGAGCGGTAGCGCCTTGTCGTAGCTGGCGCGGCCGTCGGCCTTCGACCCGCGCTCGACCTGCAGCTGCGCGAGCGCCATGAGCGGCGCGCTCTCCTTCGGCTTGGCGGTGCTGGCCTCCTCGTAGGTCTTGATCGCGTCCTCGTAGCGGCCGTCTTGCTTGTAGAAGCCCGCGAGCGCGACCTTCGCGGCCCACGCGTCGTCTCCGGTGCCTGCCGCGCGGTTCTCGAACTCTTCGAGGAGCTTCTTCAGGTTGCCGTCGCGCTCGCGATACAAAGTCGCGAGGCGCTGAATCGGAAACGGCGCCGCGGGCTGCGCGAGGACGATCGCCGTGTAGCGCGCGATGAGCTTCTCGGGCGTCTTGCCCTTGTCGTCCTCACCCGCGCCGGGCTGCGTCTTCGGCGGCGTGTAATTGCCCGTCGGCGGGTCTGTGTTGCCGGTCGGCTTCTTTGGCTTCTTCGGCTTTTTTCCGCGACCCGACGGGTCGAAATCGCCCGCTTGAGCGTCGTGGGGAGCCACGGACATGATGGGCAGCGCCACCGCGCCAAGGAGTGCAGCGAGAACGAGCGGACGCACCCTAGAACCGTACTCTCTCGATCCCCGACCTGCCATAGGACGAAGGGTCAACGCTCAGCGGAACAACGTCAATCCAGCCGTCGCGACCGCCGCGGTGACGACGAGCAAAGCGATCGCGAGCACCATCGGCCACGTCGTCCGCCCGAGCTCTCCCGGCTCGGCGTCGCCCTCGATCCCGGCCTGCACGTCGCGGTTCACGCGATCGAGCCGTTCGAGTGCGCGCTGCGCGTTCCGACGGCTCCAGAGCAAGAGCCCGAGCTCGAACACTGCAGCGAGCCCCAGCCCCACGAGCGCGAACGTCCGCACGCGTCCGGCCCTCGTCTTCTCGGCCGCGATCGCAGCGGCCTTGCCGTCGAGCACGACCGCGAGCGTCGGCGCGCCAGCTCGCCCGCGCTGTTCTGGCGCGGGCCGCGCGACCGTCCCCGAGCCTGCCTCGGCTGGGTCGCTCGACACCACGATCACCGAGGCATCTCTCGGTATTTGGATATTTAATGAACCGGTGAAATACCCGCGTCCGTCGTCCCTCAAGCCGGCGCGATACCCCACTAACCGCCCAGCTGCGTTGTATACACCGATGTAAGCCGCCGCGCGCGGCGAGGGACTCGTGATGCGCAGCTCTTCGCCGTCGAGCGTCGCGTCGAGGCCGCTCATCGCGACCGGGAGCACCACGTCCCCCGAGAGCTCTTTGTCCGCTGCGCGCACCGTACACGTGAGCTGCGCGGGCTGGGCCAGGCCGGTGAGCTCGACGCTGCCGCGCCCCTCGGAAGAGAGCTCGATCGCGCCGCTCTCGGGATTGACTGACACGCCTGTAAATGAAACGGAGCCGCTCACTGGCCGTCCCGACGAATCGGTGAGCGAGAACGTCACGACCTCGGGGAAAGGCGCCACGAGCACCCCTCGATCGACGTCGACGCGGAGCTCGAGTCCACCACCGCGCAAGACCGCGAACGTGGGCGACTCGAGGGTCGCGCGCTCTCCGCGCCCGTCCCCGAGCGGGCCGCGCGCTCGCGTCGCCTTGGCTTTGTCCTCGGTCGCGACGACGAGCTCCGCGCCTGCCGCGATCGGCTCGTCGAGCACGAGGTCCGCCGTGCCGTCCGCGGCCGTTCGCCCACGCCAGCGCGGCGTCCCTTCACCGGCGACGAAGAGCGCGACGTCCTCCGCGACGCCCTCCTCCCGCAGCTCATCGCGCTCCACGACGACGACGCGCGCGCTCCTCAGCGCGTCCCCCGTCGAGAGGAGCCGCGCGTAGCGGACCGGCCGCGTCTGCCCTGGCCCGATCAGCACCGCGACGAGAACCAGCGTCTCTGCCGCGGGCACCAACAACCAGAGCCTGCTCGGCAGCACCCCGAGAGCTTAGCGCTCTCGGGCGCGCTGTCTTTTGCATAGAAGTGGTAGGGCGGGCCTTGTACTAAGGTGCTCGTTCTTTATGGCCACGAGCCCCAAGACCAAAAAGAAGAAGCGCGCGAGCGACGGCGATCGCGATGGTGGCGGTGCGCTCCGCCGCATCGACGACCGCCGTGTCGAGTACCGCTTTACACCACGCAACAACGTCGCGGCAGGTGCAGCGGTGTTCCTCTCCGCGCTCGGCTCGCTGCTCTTCGGCGCGGGCGTCTTCGCGCAGTTCATCCGCGCGGTCGGTCCTCACAAATGGGGTATCCCGCTCCTCGTGGCCGGGCCGGTCTTGTTCCTGATCGGCTACGCGATCGGTCGTCGCGCGATCCCGGTCGTTCGCGTCGGCGACGCTGGGCTCGCCACCGAGGGTGGCGACGGCATCGAGCGGCTCGCGTGGTGTGACGTCGACGGCGTCCGCATCGCCGAGGGCGTGCTCACGTTCTCGGGCAATGGGCGCGTCGTCGCCTTGTCGATCGCGGCTCACCCGGACGCAGCAGCGCACGCTCTCCGCGAGGCCCGCGGCCGCATCCCGAACCGCGTGGCTGCCATCGACGACAAGCTCGAGGCCCCTATCCCCGACGCCTCCATGCGCGTCGTCCTCGAGCCCATGCAGATCGCCGGGCTCTCGTGCAAAGCCTCGGGCCGGCCGATCTCCTTCGAGAAGGACGCGCGCCTCTGCGGCTACTGCGGTCAGGTCTACCACCGCGAGACCGCGCCGCGGCGCTGTCTCTCGTGCGACGCGCGCCTCTAGACTGGCAGGCCGTATTTCGCCGGGTTGGCCCTGAGGATCGCGATGTAGTCGTCCGCGGTGAGGTGCGGCGTGAGCTCGCCCGCCTCGATCTCGAGCTCGAGCTTGCGCTTGATTTCACCGATGAGCCGCGACGGGGGGATGGCGAAGGACGCCATGATGGCGTCGCCGATCCCGCTCGGGAGCGGCGGCACCTGAGCGTCTTGCTCGGCGATGACCCGCACCCGATCCGCGAGCTCGCTGATCTGACGCAGGCCCTTCTTCTTCTTCTCCGGGCGCTTGGTCGTGATGTCCGCGCGCGAGAGACACAAGAGGTCATCGAGGGAGTCACCCATCTCCCGCGCGAAGCGGCGGACAGCGCTGTCCGTCCAGCTCGCGTCGTATTGGCTCGCGCGGAGGTGGTGCAGAATGAGAAACCGCACGCTGTCGCGCAGCGAAGCCTCGCTCGCGAAGATCGGCAGGCGGCGGTTCATCTTGTCGAACATGCGCGCGCCGACCTCGGCGTGGCCGAAGAAGTGAACCTCGCCGTCAGGCGAAATCGAGCGCGTCTTGATCTTGCCGATGTCGTGCAGGAGCGCCGCCCACCGAACCTCGAGCCGAGGCACGGCCTGGCGAACCACCTGCTTCGTGTGCTTCCACACGTCCTTGTGACGCCACTCGCCGTCGCCGAAGCCGACCATCGCCTGGACCTCGGGCATGAGCGCGGACAGCGCCCCACACGCGAGGAGCGCGTCGAGCCCAGCCTCAGCGTCGTCGGACATCATCACGCGATCGAGGACCTTGCGCAGGTCGCTCGGGTAACAAGCTAGGGCGACCTGGAAATCCAGCGGGGCAGCCGCGATGGACGACGTGCCGTCGAGCGCATCCGGGCGTGGCCGCTCAGCGATGCTCGCTGCCCACTCGAGGGCAGCCATCGCTCGCCGGCCATCTCCCGTCTGCGTCGCTTGCTCGTGCACGGTGCTGTCCTTCTCGAAAATCCGGGGTCGGGCTCCACCAGACGGAGCGGTCGAACCGACGCGGCCTCGGACAGAGGTCTGACCCGCGACGGGCTGCGCTCTTTACTCAATCGCGAGCGCGATTCCCAGAGGACTCTCGAGCGAGGCGCGAAGCGGCCGAGCTCAGGTGCGAGCGCGCAGCAAGCGGTGGATGTGAGCTCGCTCCCAAGCGAGAGCGCGGTCGTAGTCACGGAACAGTCGCTCGCGCTCCATGAACTTGGGCGGGTGCAAGAGGCGCCGCCGACTCTCCACCAAGGCAGGAATCACGTGGTGGAGCATCTCGTGGTAGACGATATAGGACACGAAGTACCGCGGGACCCACGGCCGATCGAGGATCGGGTGGACGCGGATGAGGCGCTCGGCGGCCGAGTAACTGCCGAGCTTGATCGTACGGCGAGCGGTGTCGCCATTGGCGTCCACGCGCGCGCGCCCGACGCGACCCCACGTGATGAGCGCGTCGACTGTCCCCCCGAAGTACTTGTCATTCAATCCGGAGAAGATGCTGAGCAGATCGTGTGAGCTGCCCTGCGTATTCAGCGGTCGCAAGAACGGCCGGGCCGCGCGGATGCGGTGACTGTTCTGGTCGATGTAGCGGCTGACGAGGAGTGAGGCCTCACGGTCGCCGCGGGCGATGTAACGAACGAGCGCGTCCTGCACGGTCGTCGGCGCATCGAGGAACATGTGGTGCAGCCGCGCGCGGACAATCCCGTCACGATCGGCGAACGCGATCATGCTGCGGAAATTGTCCGTTACCGACAGCATCACAGGCTTGCCCGCAGCAGCGCTCAAGCGCCGCTCGAGGAGTTGCCGAGCGCCCTCGTGGACGAAGATCTGCGGGTGCCCAGCCGGAAATGGGATCTCGACTTGGACGTGGCGCGGGTCGGGCACCCGCACGGCGGCTGGCGCCACGCGGGGGGCGAGTGGGCGCACAGGAACCCGCGCTCGCGCGTCGCGACCGACCGGCTTCTGCGCAAACGGAAATGCAATCAGACCCGGCATGTCACTCCCGCATTCCGTGGACGCCCACGTACCTATTTGGGGGTATTCCGCACCCCGAACATTGTCAAGTAACAGGCTGGAAGTTATTGAAATGCTCCAATAAATCGCAAATTGCGACCCAGGCTGAAACGCTGTCCAGTGGTACTTTTCGGTTTTAGCTTGCGTTCGCTATTCCGATTAGCCCGATCGCGTGTGGCCTGTGATTTTCCAAGCAAACGCGGAGACTCCGCCTCAACGCGTCGACACGCGGCCACCGCGCGATTGGGTCATAGGCAGCACTACACGGTTTTCGCTCGCGAGGTTCCGCAACGCGCAACGCGGCCTGCGAGCGCTCTCGCCGAATCTCTCGCTCGAGGTCAGGCCTAGTCGAAGAACCGGGATTAGTTGGCGCGCGTGGGAGACGCGGGACGCTTGTCTTTGTCGCTCGCGCCCTTGTCGGTCGCGCCCTTGTCGGCAGCGCCCTTGTCGGCAGCGTTCTTGTCAGCTGCGCTCTTGTCGGCAACAGGCTTGTCCGCGCCGCGTGATGCCGCTTGAGGAGCGCTCGCCTGCGTCGCGCCACCCGAGCTCGAAGACTGCATTCCACCCTTCGTCCCGGCCTGTGGGCCCCCGCTTCCCTGGGAGTTGCCGCCCTGTGCGGCGCCGCGCTTGATGCCGTTCTTCTCGAGGACCAGAGCCTCGATGCGATTCATCGTCGCAGGGTTCTGTTCGAGATACGTGCGCGCGTTCTCACGACCCTGTCCGATGCGCTCGCCCTGGAACGAGAACCACGCTCCGCTCTTCTCCACCACACCGGCCTCGACGCCGAGATCGATCGCGTCGCCGCTCCTGCTGATTCCCTGCCCATAGAGGATGTCGAACTCGACCTCGCGGAAGGGGGGAGCGAGCTTGTTCTTGACCACTTTGACACGCGTGCGATTGCCGACCACCGAGGGCTCTTTGCCGGTTGGGACGGTCTCTTTGATGGCGCCGACACGCCGGATGTCGAGCCGAACTGATGCATAAAACTTGAGGGCGTTGCCGCCTGTCGTCGTCTCCGGATTGCCGAACATCACGCCGATCTTCATGCGGATCTGGTTGATGAACATGAGCAAGCACTGCGAGCGCGACACCGTGCCGGTGAGCTTGCGAAGCGCCTGACTCATCAGGCGGGCTTGCAGACCGACGTGGCTGTCACCCATATCGCCCTCGATCTCGGCCTTGGGGACGAGGGCCGCGACCGAGTCGACGACGATGATGTCGACGGCGTTGGAGCGCACGAGCATGTCCGCGATCTCGAGCGCCTGCTCACCGTAGTCGGGCTGAGAGATGAGAAGCTCATCCGTCTTCACCCCAAGCCTGCGAGCATAAGAAACATCGAGCGCGTGCTCGGCGTCGATGAAGGCGGCCGTGCCGCCCTGACGCTGAATCGCCGCGATGGCGTGCAGGGTGAGCGTGGTCTTGCCGCTCGACTCCGGGCCGTAGACCTCGATGATGCGACCACGCGGATAGCCACCGACGCCGAGCGCGATGTCGAGGCCGAGCGAGCCCGTCGGGACCGTGGCGATCTCCTCGTGGAGAGACTCACCCTCCTTGAGGCGCATGATCGCCCCCTTGCCGTACTCCTTCTCGACACTGGCGATCGCGAGCTCCAGGGCGGCGGCCTTCTGCTTGGCGGTTCTCTCGTCGGACATGGCGTACACCTTACTGTGAGAATGTTCAGTCTTCAAGGCCCGTGCGGGGCGCTCGCACAAACGCGGTGTGCGTCGCTCGCAAGAACGTTCATAGCCTCGGGACCGAGGTTCGGGAAGCGCCGGACCGCTGAGCTAGGACATTGTTTGTCCGCGGGGGCGGCGCCCGGCCGAGACCCTCAGAAGAGGCCGATCGAGAAGTGGAGGGCCCCGATGTCTTCTTCGAGCGGCTTGCGGGGGTCGGGGTTGAAGCCGTAGTCGAAGGCGAGTGGGCCGACTGGCGTGCCGATGCGCAGGCCAGCGCCGAGCGCGAAGCGCAGCGCGAAGTTGTCGATGAAGTTGGACGGCGACACCCAGAGGTTCCCAGCGTCGGCGAAGATGCCGATGCCGAAGGTCTCCGAGAGCGGCACTCGCAGCTCGATGCGTGGGTTGATCGATAGGTCGCCGCCGCGGATCGCGACGTCCTCGATCTTGAGCCGCTCCTCGTCGGGTTGGTTGGCGGGTGGGTTGATGATCTGCTGCGCGACGTCCTCGGGGACGACGGAGTACGCGAGGAACGAGCGGAGCGAGTCGAAGCCGCCGAGGTAAAAGAGGCGATCTGGATAGGTGCGGCTGCCCGACGCGAGCTGCACGTTCGCGCCGACGGCCATGCTCAGCGCGAGCGCGACGCCTGATTTGGTGAGGCGCAAGTAGCCCGCGACGCGCCCGCTGATCCGAAGAAAGTGAGACACGAGCGGGTCGGTCTCGGGGTCGTCGGGATCGGCGGGGAAGGCGTTGACGTGCTCGAGCTCCACCGCGACGAGCGTGCCTGTGGTCGCGTTGAACGGGACATCGCGGCGATCCCAAGAGACGGTGAGACGCTGCGCCGCCGCGACGGTCGTGCCGTCGGGGAAACGGAGGAGCTGGGCGAGGGTCGGGTTCTTGAGGATGGCCTGATCGACCGAGTCGCCGCTGAAGATCTTTTCGTCGTTGAGCTCGATCGAAGCGGAGAAGGTGCCGACGAACTCGCGGAGCGGGCGGAACGTGAACGTCGGCACGATGGCCTGACGACTGAGCCCGAAGTCGCGCTGATTGTCGCGCACGTCGATGCCTTCGATGTCCAGCGTGAGGAGCGGGCCCGCGCCGATGTCGGGGAAGCTCACGCGCACCGAGTTGCGGCGCTCGAGGCGCTGGCTCGCGGGGAGGGGACCGAGGTTCTTCTCGACGTCGCGGTCGAGGATCATGAAGTCGAAGAGGTACGAGAGCTGGATGCGCAGCGTGAGCGCGATGCCGAGCGAAGCGATGTTGCGGTGACCGTACTCGAACGCGAAGCGCAGGCCCTCGCCGGTGGAGAAGCCGACCTTCGGATCGATGTATTGCGAGGGGTACTCGATGACGCGCACGACGAGCCGCTTGCTCTGGCGCACCACCTCGGGCTCGCTGAGCGCGACCGACACGCTCGAGAACGTGCCGAGCGTGGCGAGGCGCTCCTCGGCGGTGCGGAGCTTCGAGCGCGAGAAGACCTCGCCTTTCGCGATGCCGACGCGGCGCCTGATGAGGTCGAGGTCCGTGCGAGTCGCGCCCTCGACGTCGATGTCCTCGATGAAGACGATGTCGCGCTCCTCGACGTCGAAGCGGACGAGGGCGCGCGTGCGATCGGGAGAGAGCTCGATGTTGCTCGTGACCTCGACGTAGGCGTAGCCGCGGTCTTGGTAGTAGCCGAGGATGCGGGCCTTCGCCTCCTCGAGGGCGTCGAGGCTCAGCGGCTCGCCGGCGGGGATGGTCGCTGCGTTCGCGAGGTCCTTCTCCGAGACGGCCTTGTTGCCGGTGAACGCGATCTGCCAGACGCGCGTGACCGGCCCGAGGTTGATGGGGATCCGGAGGGTGATCCGCGGTGAGCAGCGGATGCCTTTGTCGGGGTCGGGGATGCAGCGCACGCTCGAGGGCGCAGCAGGCTCGGGGAGCGGCAGCCCAGCGTCGGTGCTCGCGCACGTCCCCTGGAGGGGTTCGATGGGCTGCTCGCGACACTCGCCCGGCAGCGAGAGCGGGTCACACGTGGGTCGCACGACGGTGACAGGGCCGACGACCGCGTTGAGGTAACCCTGGCTGAGGAAGATCTCGCGGACGCGCTTCAGGGCCTTTGCGTAGGCGTCCTCGGTGTAGACGACGGCGGGCGCGAGCTCGAGCGTCGCCGGACGCGAGCCGGTGACGGCGTGGGTCGACAGCATCGAGTCGACGAGCGCCGGATCGGGCGCCGAGATGAAGGTCTCGACGGGGAGCTCGGTCTCGAGGACCGCGTCGATCTCGCGACCCACGTCGTCGGGATCGACTTCGTTTGCGAGGCAAACGAAGACGCGGCGCTCGACCTCGACGCGCTCGTTCTCGCGGATGTCGAACGCGACGTACTCGAGGCCGGGGTCTTTGTTGGGGCGCGGCGTCGGGGTGACGATCGCGTCCATGAAGCCGTGGCGCACGTAGTAGGTCGTAAGCTTCGCGGCGAGCTCATCGAGCGAGCCGACGGCGCCCTTGTCGATCTGCAGCGCGTCGGTGAGCTGTTCCGAGTCGAAGGTCCGGCTGCCCTCGAAGATCGGGACGAGCTTCGGCCCGGAGTCGACGTAGATGTAGAGGTAGCTGAAGCCGTCTTTGTCCTTGCGCGAGTGCTGCACGTGCGCGCGGTAGAAGCCGGCCTCGCGGAGGGCCTGCGCGAGGGCGCGATCCGCGTCGACCAGCGCGGACTCGTCGAAGCGCGCGCCGGCGTCGACTTTGTAGTCGAACTTGAGGTCCTTCACGTGCGCGTCGTAGTCGGGCTCGATGACGAAGATGCGCTGCGCGACCGTGCGTGGCTCGCCGGGAACGACGTTGACGACGACGAGGACGGTGCCCGGATCGTCGAGCTCTGCAGCGCGCACCGTGACCGTCGCCGCGGGGAAGCCGCGCTCGGCATAGAAGTCCTGCACGCGGCCCGGGATCGCGTCGAGCTCGCGCTCGGTGATCTCCTCGCCAACGACGAGGTTTGCGGCGCGCAGCGTGGCGGCTCGCTCGAGCGCGCCCCCGTCGAGCTGCACGGCCGCGACGATGCGCGCCGGCACCGCGATGATGCGAAGGACGGCGCCGGAGCCGGCGCGTTCGGCCTCGGCGGCGAGCTTCGCGAAGCCACCCGTGTCGCCGAGCTCGCGCATCGCGCGTCGCGCGGTCTCCGCCGTGAGCTTCTCGCCGAACTTCACCGAGGTGATCGTGGGCTTCGACGCCCAGCGCGTGCCCTGCACCCGAACCTCCACGCGGACGATCGGCAGCCCGATGATGTCCTCGTCGAAGGTGACGTCGTCCTCGGGGATGGTCAGCGTCTGGATCTGATCGATCGGCACCATTGTCGAGCGCGCGGCCTTCTCGGCCGGGGTGCTCTCCGCGGGGCCGTCCTCAGCGCGCGCGGCGCTTGCGACGAAAACCAAGAACGCGAGCAGAACGAGCGAGACGAACCGGATCATTCGAACTCGAGACGCCACCTGAGGTCGGCCCCGAGATTACCGATGATCGTGCCCGCGTCGTTGGTGTTGTCGTACGAGGCCTGCAGGCTGACGCCTTTCTTGAGGCGCCACTCGATCGTCGCCGCGACGTCGCGCTGGGTGAGCGTCGTCGTGACGCTCGCGCGGATGTCATCGGTGAGGCGTTTGCCGACGGTCACGTTCGGCTCGGTGCGCCCTGTGCGCGACGAGTAGCTCGAGCCGAAGTGGAAGTAGTCGATGATCGGGACGATGGTCTTTACAGCCTTGTCAGCGCCGGTGAGCGCCGAGAGCGCCTCGAGGCCGACGGTCTCGCCGAGCGAGGTCGCGAGGCCTCGATCGACCTCGGCGCGGGTCATGCCGACCGCGAGCAGGAGCACGATGTCCTCCTGGTCGAGGGGCGGGTCGCTCGTGAGCTCGAGCTTGAGGTCGTCCGTGCTGCCGTACGCGCGCACGTTGACGGTCCAGAAGCCGGCGGTCGTCGCGCCCTCGGCGGAGTCGCTCGAGGCGTAGCGACGGAGCTCGGTGGTCGCGCGCACGTCGATCTCGGCGCGGACGCGGGTCGGATCGTCGAAGCGCACGAAGCCCTCGCGGACGTCGAACTCGTGGTTGCGCAGGCGGAGCTTCGACTCGGGCAGGACGCGCAGCGCGCCGCGCGCGCCGTAGCGCTGGTTGGTCCCGGAGACATCGAGGCCGCTCTCTTCCATCTCGAGGCGGATGTCCGCGAGGTCGTTCTCCACGACGAGCGCGTTCGGCGCGACGATCTTCAAGTTGAACCGGACGAAGTCGCCCTCGGGGTCGAGGGCCTGGGCGTCGCTGATGCCGATGTCGCGGCTGATCTGCCCGAGATCGAGGCGCAGCGCGATCGGCCTGCGGTAGGTGAACGACGAGAGCGACACGGTGCCCGAGAGCTCGGGGATCACGCGCTCGCGGCTGCTCGCAGGCAAGAGCAGGCTGAGGTCGGCGTCGGCGATGACGTCGATGCCGTCCTCGACCGGGACCTTGATGCCTCGCGCGGTGATCGACGCGGTCCCCGTGCCGAGCCCGAGGCCCACGATCGGGATGCGCCCCGTGACATCGAGGGTGCCCGCGCCCACGTTCGCGGTGAGGCGCGTGACGCGGAGCTCGCCGTCTCCGAGCGAGACGTCGAGCGCGATGTCCTCGAGCGTCGGGTATTCGCTGCTGATCGCGAGCGTGCCGTCGCGCAGCTTCGCGTAGCCGTTGACGCTCGGCGCGGTGAGGTCGCCGTCGAGATCGATCGCGGCGTTGAGGGTGCCGGCGAGCCGATCGACGCCGAGGTCGCCGCGCAGCCGCGAGATGTCGAACGGCGCGATCGCGAGGCTCGCGTCGAGCTGCGGCGAGCCGCTGAAGACCTTCGAGATCTCGCCCTCGGCGGTGAAGCCGACGCGGAGGCCGCGCTGATCGCGGGCCTCGAGCTCGACGACGGGGATGGTGATGTCGCCGCGCGAGACGCGGATGGGCTCGGGCTCCTTCATCACCTTGACCGAGCGGTCGCCGGACGAGGCCTCGAGCGACGCGAGGCGGATGGTCGCGTTCGTCGCGGCGAGGTTCTCCATCTCGAGGTGGGAGACGTCGATCGACGCGGTGATAAGCGCGCCGGGCGCTTGCTCGCCGAGCGCGTACATCGGCAGGCCCGCGGCGATCTTGCCGAGGTCGAGGGCGTTGAGGTCGATCTTGCCCTCGACGAGCTTCGCGCTCTGACGGCTGATCGTGACGTCGCTCAAAGTAATTTGCCCCCCAAACAATTGGCCGTTCACGCGGAACTGACCGTTCGGGAGGTCCTTCTTCCACTCCTCCTCGGAGAAGGGCGGCGAGATCGGGAGTTGGCAGCGCGACGTGCCCACCTGCGCGGGCGGCGTCGGGTCGCGCTCGAGCTGGATCGCGAGGCGCGACGCAGGGAGTTTGTTCGCGCCGAAGCGGAGCGGCGTCACCGACACGTCGAGGTCGGCCTCGAGGCGCGAGAGCGTGCCGCCGACCGAACCGACCATCGACATGTCGCCGTCGAGGTAGGGGCGCAGCGAGCCGAAGGCCTCGAGGCGCGAGAGCGGCATGCCGGCGACGAGCACGGAGCCACGGACGGCGCCGCCGTGCGCGACGTGGAGCTGCGTGACGACGCTGCCCGTGCCGTCCTCGAACGACGCGGACGACACGTCGATGACCATGCCCTCACCGCCTGCATCGCGGTCGTCCCAGAGGAAATCGAAGTCCATCGCGCCGCGGTCGAACGTCTCGCCGAGGATCTCGGGGTGATCGATGTTCATGTTCGCGCTCACGTCGATCACGCCGCCGCCGCAGCGGTCCTCGGTCCCGCCGATGACGTAGTGGACGGTCGCGTTGCCGATCGCGGTGCCCGCGATGTCCGCGTAGCGCGGATCCTTGTCGAACTGGAACACCTCGAAGAAGTCGCGGATCTTGAGGTGCGGCGCCTGCACCGTGGAGAGGTCCGCGTCGACGAGCACGTCGGGGCCAGCGTCGAACGCGACGCGGAGCTTGTTGCTCTGGATGAAGCTCGTGTTCTTCCAGAGCTCGACCTGGCTGAGCTCGAGCCACAAAGGCTCGAAGACGACGTGCGCCTGGCGGAGATCGCCGGCCTTGAAGCCGCCGAGTTCGAAGGCGTCGACCTTGAGCTCGCCTTCGACGTGGGGTCGCTCGAAGTCGCCCGTGCCGTGCGCTTGCACCGTGGCCTTACCGCCGATGTCGACCGAGACGAGCGGTGAGATCTCGGCGAGGTCGACGCGCGAGCCCGCCGCGACGTCGAGGCCGAACGCGTCGTCGAAGCCGAGCTTGATCGACGCGGTGATGTCCGAGCCCGGCGTGAGGACGTGCATGCCCTCGAAGTAGGCGGCATCCTGTCTTATCGCGAGGACGCCGGTCACGTCGCCGCCCGACAGGCTCATCATGCGCTCCTTGTCGGGCTTGTGGGACGGTCGGTCGTAGATGCCGAAGTCGCGCGTCTTGGAGACGAGCTTGCCCGAGATGTTGAGCGGGTTCAGCGTGCCGCCGAACGACGCGACGTCGGTGTGGACGATGTGCCAGCCGACGTGGGACTGCGGGTGCACGCCGAGGTCGCGGAGCAGGCCTTGGAGCTCGACGTTGTCCGCGACGATGCCGCGCGCGTCGAGCGGGATCTTCGGGTCGTAGAAGTCGATGTTTGCTTGCTTGATGTGAAAGTCACCGTCGGCCCATCGCACGTCGAGGCCGCTCAACGTGACGCCCTCCGCGTCGACGCGTACGTCACCGTCGAGCCGATCGCAGAAGACCTTCGCGTCGAGGCCGAGGTACTCGCCATGCAAGCGCCCCGCGACGAGCGGCGTCTTCTCGAACGGCGCGCGGAAGAGCTCGACGTTGAGATCGATCGCGCCCGACACCTGCGGGAGCTTCACGAAGCGGTGCGCGAGCGCGGCCGGCGCCGACACCGCGAGCCGCCCGCTGAGGAGCTCGAGGCCCTTGCCGTCGCCCTCGAAGACGCGCCCCGGCACCTCGAACGCGCTGAGGCGCACCGAGACGCGGCGCCAATCTCGCTCCGAGAGGTCGCAGCTCGGCCGCGTGCCGGCGCGCGGATCGAAGTCGACGACGGCGTCGAGCGCGAGCCGTCGCACGAGGAGATCCTTCGTGTTCGGATCGAAGTGCGCGCGCGCGTTGAGGCGGCAGAGGCGATCCTCGTCGAGGAGGTCTTCATCGGGGTGGCGCGGATCGGGGTAGGTGCGGCTGACCGCGCCCGCGCCGGCGCGCAGGCCGACCTCGAAGCTCCCGTCGCGCTCGACGACGACGTCTACGTCGACCTCGCGCAGGCTGACGATGTTGCCGTCGACGTCGAGGTCGAGGTCCGCGTCGGTCACCGCGACCGAGTGGAAAGGCGCCTTCGTCGGACCCTTCGAGGGCTCCTTCGTCTCGGGGGTCTTCGGCTTGAAGTTGACGAGCTCGCCGTTGCGAACGACGGCGCGCCCCTTCACCCCGGTGACGTCGACGTCGCCGACGTCGAGCTTGCCCGCGAGCAACGAGAAGAGCCGCGGCCGGACGCTCGCGCGCTCGACCGTCATGAACGGCGTGTCGTCTTCGCCCTCGATGACGAGGTTCTCGACGGTGACGGTGAGCGGCCACGGCTTCACGTTGACCTCGTAGGTCGCGCGTGTGCCGAGCTCGGTCTCGAGGATGCGCGCGGTCTCGCGCGCGGCCCACGTCTGCACGAACCGCGTGCGCACGAGCGCGGCGCCGAACACGGGGACCGCGCCGATGATCGCGAAGAGCACGCACAGGATGAAGGCGACGACGCGGCCCGCCTTGCCGTGGTGTGGAGGAATGCTCGCGGGCCGCGAGCTGCGCCGCACGTTGCGCTCGGCGGCGACCGAGCTGTGCTGGCGCTTGGGTTCGCTCGCCGGATGGAGCGAGGGCGGTTGCCTCGAAGCGTCGCCTTTGGCGGTCGGTGGTGGCGCAGCCTTCGGCGAGGCGGGAGGCGGGCGCACCGAATATCCAGACGAGACGGGCTCGCCCGCGCTGAGCGGCGGATCGGCGAGGGAGGTCGGTGCTTCGGGCTCGACCTCGGTGCGCGCGCGCCCTGTCGACGGCGGTCGCATCGACAAGAGGGGCAGCGGCTCCTCGGGTTCGCCGTGGTCGCCGTGTTCGCCGACGTCGGCGTCGGCCTCGGGCGGGAGGATCGCGGCCGTGCGACGCACAGGCTCGCGTGTCGACGGCGGCGAAGCCGCGGCCGAGCTCGGCGGTCGCAGCGAGTAGCCGCTCGGGATGCTCGGGCGGCCCTCGAAGTCGCTCGGCTCGAAGGCCGAGTCGTCGAGCGTCGGCATGCGAGGCGCGCGCGGGATCAGCGGGACGTCTTCGCGCGGCGCGCGATCATCGTCGTCCCGTGAATCACCGCGGCCAGCCACGCGCTAAGCGTACTCTCACGACGCGCGGCGCCCAATTGGATGACGCGTCGAAACCGGGCCGCTACTCGAGGTAGTAGGTCGCCGCGACGGGTGAGTGGTCGCTCGCGGTCCCGACGGTGGTGTTGTGCGGGATGACAATGCTGGATTTGTCCAGCCTGCCGGCCATCTTGGGGTTGGCCATCTGGTGGTCGATGAGCTCGTGCGCGCCCATGTAGTCGAAGCTCCAACGATCAGCCTCGGGGGCGAACGACGCCGAGTCGACGTAGAGGTCGGGGGCCTTGCCGGTGATGGCGTCGAGCGGGGGCGAGTCGGGCAGGTCGTTGTAGTCGCCGAGCACGAGCACCGCGAGATCGGGGTTGGCGGCGGTGAGCTCGTCGGCGATGGCGCGCGTGCGCTGCGCCTCGGCGAGGCGCTTGTCGGGGTTGTCGGGCGGGCCCTTCGCCTTGTAGTGGACGCCGAGCAAGACGACGTCCTGATCACCGACCTTGAAGTGGTACTCGAGGAGGTCGCGCGTGAAGTTGAACTCGGGCGCGACGGTGCCCTCGACGACGAAGGTCTCGTCGAGGTGCGACACGACGCTGGTGAACGAGATCTTCGAGAGGGCGCCGATGTCGACGCCGCGCGGGTCGTTGCCGGGGATGAGGTCTTGCTCGGGGTATTTCGACCCGAGCGCCTCGTCGATGTCCGCGAGGACGGCCTCGTTCTCGACCTCTTGGAGGACGATGATGTCCGGATCGATCTCGCCGATCACCGACGCGACCGCGTCGAGCTTGTTGTTGTAGGCGGCCTGCGTCTGCGAGTCGTTCTCGGTGTTCGTCGTATCTTCAACGGTGTCGAAGAAATTGTGGACGTTCCAGTTGAGGATCTTGATCGGCTGACCCGTGAGGGTGCCGCCGCCTGCTCCGCCTGACCCGCCCGCTCCACCTGCGGCGCCGGTCGCGCCAGTGCCGCCGCCGCCCGTGGAGTCGTCCCCGCAACCGACCAGCGCTCCCATGCCGACCGCGGCGAGCGCCAGGATGCCAAAGAAAGACCTCTTCATAGTGGCGAGGCTAGCACGGCCTCGCAGCGCTTGGCCGAGAGCCGCGCTCGGCGCGACGTGTGAACGCAGGGGCCTCAGTGGTCGGTGAGCTTGCGATAGCGGAAGCGGTGGGGCTCGTCGGCCTCTTTGCCGAGGCGTCGCTTGAGGTCGGCCTCGTAGGCCTGGTAGTTCCCCTCGAACCACGTGACCTTCGCGTCGCCCTCGAAGGCGAGCATGTGCGTCGCGACGCGATCGAGGAACCAGCGATCGTGGCTGATGACGACCGCGCAGCCCGCGAACTCGAGCAGCGCCTCTTCGAGTGAGCGCAGCGTGTCGACGTCGAGATCGTTCGTCGGCTCGTCGAGGAGGAGCAGGTTGCCACCGCGTCGCAGGAGCTTCGCGAGGTGCACGCGGTTGCGCTCGCCGCCCGAGAGATCACCGACCTTCTTCTGTTGGTCGCTGCCGGCAAAGTTGAAGCTCGCGACGTACGCGCGGCTCTGTACCTCTTTCTTGCCGACGAGGATCTTCTCCTGGCCGCCCGAGATCTCTTGCCAGACGTTGTTCTTCGGGTTGAGGGCGTCGCGGTTCTGGTCGACGTACGCGAGCTCGACCGAGTCGCCGACGCGGAAGTCACCGGAGTCCGCCTTCTCCTGGCCGACGATCATGCGGAAGAGCGTCGTCTTGCCGGCGCCGTTCGGGCCGATGACGCCGACGATGCCACCGCGCGGGAGCGAGAAGGTCAGGTCGTCGATGAGCAGCCGGTCGCCGAAGCCCTTCTTGACGTTCTTCGCCTCGACGACGAGGTTGCCGAGCCGCGCGCCCGTGGGGATGCGGATCTCCGTCGCCTCGTAGGGCTTGTCGTCCTTCGCCTGGGCGAAGAGAGACTCGTACGCGGCGATGCGGGCCTTGCTCTTGGCTTGGCGCGCGCGGGGCGAGGAGCGCACCCACTCGAGCTCGTGCTCGAGCGTCTTCTTGCGGGCGGTCTCCTGCTTCTGCTCGTCGATGAGCCGCTTCTGTTTGTACTCGAGCCACGCGGAGTAGTTGCCCTCGAAGGGGTAGCCGTGGCCGCGGTCGAGCTCGAGGATCCACCCCGCGACGTTGTCGAGGAAGTAGCGGTCGTGCGTGACGGCGACGACGGTGCCGGGGAAGTCGTGCAGGAAGCGCTCGAGCCACGCGACGCTCTCCGCGTCGAGGTGGTTCGTCGGCTCGTCGAGGAGCAGGAGATCCGGCTTCTCGAGCAGCAGCCGACAGAGCGCGACGCGACGTCGCTCGCCGCCCGAGAGCTTCGCGCACTCGGCGTCGGGCGAAGGCAGCTGCAGCGCGTCCATCGCGCGCTCGATCGTGCGGTCGAGCTCCCAGCCGTTCGCGGCCTCGATCTTGTCCTGGACCTCGGCCATCTCGGCCATCAAGCGGTCCATGTCGTCGGGGTTCTCGGCCATCTCCATGCCGAGGTCCTCGGTGCGCTTCAGGAGTGCGCGCACTTCCTTCACCGCGAGGTCGACCTCCTCGCGGACGGTCGCGGCAGTGAGGACAGGCTCCTGCGGGAGGAAGCCGACGCGGATACCGTCGGCGGGGCGAGCCTCACCGAGGAAGTCCTTGTCGATGCCCGCCATGATCCGGAGCAGCGTGCTCTTGCCCGCGCCGTTGTGACCGAGCACGCCGATCTTTGCGCCCGGTAGAAACGACAGCCAGAGACCCTTCAGGACCTCTTTGTTCGGCGGGTGAACACGCCGGAGATCCTGCATCGTGAAGACGAACTGTTGAGCCACGAGCGGACTCTACACCGTCTCGCCGGGGGCCTTCTACGAGCTCGCGTGCCCGTCCGACGCGGCCGACGCCGTGAGCATCCGACCCGAGAAGTACGTGGCGCCCAGCGTCCGCGCGAGCGCGAGGTGGTCGGGCGTCTCGATGCCCGTCACCGCGAGGGTCGTGCCGATCGCGGCGGCCTGATCGGCCGTGGCCAGCAGCGCGTCTTCGAGGTTGGGATTCTCCTCGTAGTTCAGCGTCTGCGGCAGCGTGATGCGCGCGACCTTGGGGCGGAGCGCATGGAGCGCCGCGAGCGTGTGCTCGGCGGAGTCGAGGCCGCCGAGCCAGATCTCGAAGCCCGCCTTCTCGAGGAACTCGACGCCGCGGATCGCGAGGTCGACCTCGACGTGGCAGTCGGGGCGCACGATGGCGATGACGTCCGCGGGATCGAGCCCGTGGGTGCGCGAGCTCTCGAGGAGCGACGCGGCGGCGCGGCTGCCCTTCACCAAAGAGGAGCACGTCACGTGGATGGCGAGGCGTCGCTGCGTCGAGCCGCGTCGCTTCATGAACTCGAGCACCGCGGCGCGATGCGCGAGGCGATCGATCTCGGTCGCGAGGCCGAGCGCCCTGCCCGCCATGAAGAGCGGGATCGCGCTCACGACGTCGTGGGTCGCGGTCGTGCCGCGCGCGAGGGCCTCGTCGGCGAAGAGCGTTCCCTTCTCGTCGAACATCGGCATGAACTCGACGAACACGCGGCGACCGACGAGGACCGGGATCAGCCACTCGGCCTTCAGGCGGTCGAGCGCTGGATCGAGCTCCTTCAGCCGGCCGTGGACGAGGTCGAAGTCGAGGTCCTCGTCGCCTTGCACGACGCACATCCGCAGGCCGTGGTGGCTGTGCGCGCCGAGCGTCGCCTCGATCATGTGGGCGAGCGCGCGGCCCGAAGCCGGGGTCTTGCGGAGCAGGATGCGCGGGTCGTCCTCGGTCGGGCAGAAGCCGGCGCGTCGCAGGCGCTGCGCGCACGGCCCCTCGAGCTCGCCGGCTGGCAGCTCGATGCAGAGCCAGGTCGTGTGGAGTCCGCGTGCGGCCTCGCGGGCGAGGAAGGTCGCGATGGTCTGGATGGACTTGTCGCAGGCGCCCTCGGCCTCGCTCTGAGCGCTCGGCCGCTCACCAAGCCCGCCCGCGGATCCAGGGTTGGTGGCCATCATGAACCGCAGGCGAGCAAAAACGGTGCCCTCAAGCGACGCGACGCAAGTGTGGGAAAGCGCGGCGCGCGTACAGAGCTGCTCTTCCACCTTCGCAACCTCGGCAGAAACCCGTTGCGATTTCGCAAGCCCGAGGCCGGTCGCCCTATGCTCGCGCACGTGGCGCGAGTGAAAACGCAGCTCCCGGTGGAGAGTTACGTAACTCGCGAGAGCTTTGCGCGCGACCAGAAACTCTTGCGGCAGAGCTGGGTCGTCGCGGCCCACCACACCGAGCTCGAGCGGCCTGGCGCCTTCGTCACTGTCGAGCTCGGTGGGGATCGAGTCATCGTCACGCGCAACCGTGAGCTCGGGTTGAGCGCGTTCCTCGACGGCTGCCCGCACCGTGGCGTGCCGCTCGTGCCGCTCGCAGGTTGCGAGGAGGGGCCGGTGACCTCGGGGTGCCTCGAGGGGCTGGAGCTGCGCTGCCCGTACCACGGGCTCGCGCTCGATCTCGAGGGGCGGCCGACGCGCGTGCCGGAGTGGATGCGGCTCACGCGGCCCGCGCTCGAGCCTGTCGGCGTCGCGGAGCGCTACGGGTTCGTGTTCGTGTCGATCGAGCCGCGCGAGAGCTTCTCGCGCGCCGTCGGCGCCGGGGTCCCGTGGCTCGAGCGGGCGTCGATGCACGCGCTCCGGCTCGGGCGGCGCACGACCTACGAGGTCTCCGCCAACTGGAAGCTCATGGTCGAGAACTTCCAGGAGTCGCAGCACTTCGGGCCGGTGCACCCATCGCTTGAGGCGCGCACGCCGTGGCGGCGCTCGACGAGCGTCGACCTGGGAGGCGCGCTCCTCGGGGGCACGATGGAGCTCGAGCCTGGCTTCGACACCGTGTCCGAGGACGGCGCGCTGCACGGGCGCGCGTTCGTCGCCGCCGAGGAAGATCGCAGGCGGATCGGTGATGCGCTGTTCTTCCCCGTGTGGCTCACGAGCCTGCAGCCCGACTACTTCCTCTCGTATCGGCTCGTGCCGCGTGACGTCGCGCGCACGGCCGTCCTCGCGGAGATCTTCTTCCACGCCGAGTGTGGGCTATCTGATGGAGCTCCAGCCCGGCGGTCCGCCGCAGACGTCTTCGCGTTTTGGGATCGCACGAACGGCGAGGATCGGGCCATCTGCGAGGCGCAGCAGCGAGGGCTCGGGTTCGCGTCGGCGCGGCCTGCGCGGCTCGGGCCGGCGGAGGATGGTGTGGCGAACTTCGTGGCGAAGGTCGCGGCGGCGTACCGGAAGCGGCGGGGCGGCTGAGGTGTCTCGCGCGGCGCCGAGTTTCACCGAACGACCGTGCTTTGTCGCGCAAACAGCGCGATTGGGTCTTGGTGAAGCGGGCGGAGTGTCTTGGTGAAGCGGGGGGAGTGTCTTGGTGAAGCCGCGGAGCGTCTTGGTGAAGCGGGGGGAGTGTCTTGGTGAAGCCGCGGAGCGTCTTGGTGAAGCTGGACCCCCAAGTTGGTGAAGCCGAGCCCCCAGTTGGTGAAGGGGGAGGGCGTCTTGGTGAAGCCCGACGGTCTTGGTGAGGTGGTCGGGTGACGACGTTCAGCCTCTATTGGTCGGACTGGCTGGTGCGATGGGCCATCGACGCTGGCCAGGTGGGACGTCGCCTCGAGCGGATCTGGGGCGGTTGGAACCAGCACACGCGCCCGCTCGGAAGGGTCCGCTCGGGTGACGACGTCGTGGTGTTGGCGGGACTGCGCGAGCGTCGTGGTGAGCGGCGAGGGCGGCGGGAGCTTTCGGCTCGATAGGCCATCCCGCCTGCGTGGCTCTCGCCCTGATTCGAGGCACGCTCGTGCCCGCAACGGAGAGCCTGCTGAGCGACGATCCAAAGCTCCGCGAGCTCGAGCGACAGCGCATCGCTGCACCGGACGACGACGCGCTCAGCCAGGTCCACGAGGATGCGCTGCGACTTCGAGCGCAGCAGGCGTGGGTCGAGCGTAGCGAGACTGGGGCTCCGGTCCTCCGGAGCCCGAGCCTGCGTAGCGAGCAATTAGCCTCGATGTGCGGGGGGAGGTCCTTCGCCTCGAGCGTGAGCTCCTCAAGGTCGACAAGCGCGCTGGCGCGCCGCTCGAGCGCGAGCTCGCGAAGCTCGCGCGCAACCCCGAGGTGTTCGGTCGGCCCGGTGGCTATCCGTTTCGAGTCTCGTGGGGGCCCAAGCTCAAGCCGCGGTAGGCGCTCAGCCCTGCTTCTCGGACTTCTTGCGGGAGCCGATGTCGAGCCCGCGCTGGAGGGCGGGGGTGATGGGGAGCTGCAGCTGCGTCTCGCCGTCCTCGCGGGCTTCGGCGAGGTCGTCCCAGAGGGGCCGCATCACGAAGTAGAGCCGGCCCTCGGCGATGTTGAGCTGGGGGCTGTCGTGCATCGGCTGACCCTGCGCGGGGCGGTTCGCGAGGAGGTCGTTCACGCGGGCCTTGAGCGCGCCGAGCGCGTCCGCGGAGGCCTCGGTGAGATCCCAGACGGTGAGGAGCTGCGCGCGTGTGGCGTCCTTGAGGGAGTGGCGCAGGGCGGCCTCGAGGTCCTCGAGGCGCGCGAGGAGCGGGTGCCGGTGATCGGGCGGAGCGGGCAGGGCCGCGAGCTCGGCGCGCCAGCCTGCGTCGCTGCCCGCGGCCTCACGCATGCGGCGCTCGGTGCGCGTGATGAGCTTCTTGGCCTCGCGCTCGACCGCGTCGAACGCCGACTGGTGCGCGGGGTTCTTGGCGATGGGGCTCGCGTTGTCGAGCAGCGTGCCGACGAGCGTCAAGCAGTCGAGGAACCAGCGCACCTTGACCTTCGAGAGGGGCAGGTTCGCCGCGTGTTCACCCAGCGTGCGCGCCCACGCCATCGCGCCGCGGAAGGTGGCGTCGCCCTTCGTCGTCTTGCCCTTCTCGCGGCAGCTCGCTTCGTCGTGCTGCCCGTAGAGCGCGTCCGCGAGGTCCGCGTCGAGCGCGGGGAAGAGCTCGCGGATCGCGGCGAGTTGTTGGAGGTCGGCGCTGGTCGAGGGCGCGCTCGCGTCCTCGGCCTTGTCTTTGGTGGAGGTCTTCGAGGTCTTCGACTTGGCCATAGCGCGCCAAGCTACCAGGTGCCTGCGCGCCTCGTCAGAGCACGATCCACATCTGTCCGCTGTTCTCGCAGGTCATCTGGAACATCGGATAGGCGGCCGCCGAGGTCACGGGATACCAGACGATGCCGCAGTACGGATCGGTCCCCATGCAGCCGGCGCCGACATCCGCGTCAGGGCGCGTGACGCAGCTCTCCTCGACCCAGACGAAGCCAGCGTTGGTGCAGTTGACGGGGTCGGGCCCACCGACGCCGTAGTCCGAGCAGATGCCGTTCGAGGCGAGGCAGCTGCCCACCAAATCAGCGCAGCCTCCGGCGAAGCCTCCGCCAGCGCCGCCTGCGTTGGAGCCACCACCACCGGTGCCGCCCGCGTTGGACCCACCCGCGTTCGAACCACCGGCATTCGAACCACCAGCGTTGTAGCCTCCGGCGCTGGAGCCTCCCGCGCTCGACCCCCCGTTGCTCGATCCACCAGCGCCCGTGCCCCCCGTCGCGCTCGTGTCGTCTCCACACCCCACCGCCAACAACAACACCGCAGCCCACGCCCGCGCGTCACGCGCGCCTCGTAAGTTCATGATCACTCCTCCCTTGGAAATTGGTCGCGTCGCGTCGGCTCGGCCGAAGCGCGACCCACCAGCATCCCACGAAAGACTCTCGTCCGTCGCGCCGACGTGAGCCGTCACCACTTCCGCCACTTGGAGTCTGCGACCGAGCGCTCGATGCGGGTCCCCGCGGGGAAGAACTCGCCGCTCACGTGGAGGTCCGCGTCGAGCGTGGCGCTGACGAGCGGGCCGCGAGCGCCGTCGAAGCTCACCACTCTACCCTCGCGGCATGCCACTCCGTCGAAGACGCGCGGCGCTGCGAGCGTCGCAGAGAAGGTCCGGTGGCCCGAGGGCTCGTGGGGCAGCGAAATCTCCTGGCCCGCGGCGCACGGCACGTCGAAGAACGTCATGTCTTGGTCAGGCGTGAAGCGATAGAGCGCGCCGTCGTTCGTCAGCACGATCAAGGTGCCTTTTCGACAGCGAACCTGGTTGATCTCCGTCGTGACGGCGAGGGACGCGTAGGTCACGCAGCCCGTCCGCGACAGGTGGACCTCTTGTCCTGCCATGCACGGCCGGCCGTCGATTACGAGGTCGCGCCGAGGGATGACCTTCTGCGCGAGCAGCGTCTCGAAATAGAGGAGCTCGACGCTGAGGTCGTTCGCGGAGAAGGTCGCGAGCAGCGTGGCTTCGCTCGCGTGGGCCTGGGACCACTCCTCTTCGAGTCGCGGGGTGTCGAAGAAGTCACCTCGCTCGGCGGCGAGCGCGAGGAAGTCTCTCAAGGTCGGCGCGAGGAAGAACGAGTGTTCGTAGCTGATCGCGCCGCGCTCCACGCCGAAGACGGCCCACGCGCCGCGCCCGAGGCGGTTCTTCGGGGCGAGGTAGAAGAGGAGATCGCCGTTGTCGTGTGCGAACACGAGCGCATCGGGGATGTGCTCGGCGCGATCGTCGGCGAAGACGTTGAGCTCACGCAGGAGGTCGTCGTCGAAGAACGCGATGCGATGGAGCTCACCGCCGTTCGAGGCGAGCCACACGGCGCGCAGCTCGTCGGGGAGGCGCGTGCCGAGCTCGCGCTCGAAGGACGCGAGCGCGTCCTCGCAGAGGGGTGCGTTCGGTCGCCACGTCGGTGAGGCCGCGAGCACTTCGTTGCAGGTCAGGTGCTTCAATCCCATCCTCCCTCGAGCACGTCGGGTTCATTCTTGGACGAGAAGGCCTCGTGCCGCGGGAAGGCCTCGCGGAGCTGACTGCGGATCGTCGAGCCGCTCCACGCAGCGGTGAGCTGCAGCCGCAGCTCGCGGGGCGCGTCGAAGGTGGCTGCGCGCTCGAGCATCGCGTCGAGCGTCGCGAGCGTCGCGATCGAAGTGAAGGTGAGTCGCTCGAGCTGCTGAAGGGCTGGCGAGGTAGCGAGCCGTGCGATCGTCTCGGCGGTCGGGGCGTTGATCGTGAGCCGCCTGAGCCGCCCTGGCGCGCCGAGGACCTGCGCAAACGCTGGCAAGAACGCCGCGGGGATGGAGAGCGTCTCGAGCGCTGGCCAGCGCGCGCCCTCGAGCGAGCGCTCGAGCGAGGGCGTGAGCCAACCGAGGTCGAGGACGAGCGAGGTGAGCTGGCTCTCGCCGATTTCACCGAGCTCGATCGGCTCGTGGTGCAGGCGCAGGCGTCGGAGGTTGGGCCAGCGGAAGACCCTCGAGACGTCGCCCGCGCCTCGGCTGAAGCCCTCGCCGATCGTGAAGCTCGTCAGCGTCGCTGGCACGCCGCGCTCGAGCACGTCGAAGGTTCGCTCGTAGGTCTCTTCGTCGGCGTACGCCGGGCGGCCGAGGACGAGGTGCTCGAGCAGGTGCGAAACGGGGTGCTCGAGCAGCGCTGCGGTCTGATCGTGCAGGCGCGGGTAGTGGTCGTTTCGCCAGAGGCGCGCCGCTCTGAAGAAGCCGTTTCGCCAGGTGTACGTCTGGCGCATGCCTTCGCCGGCGCGCATCGCGCGGTTCTTGTAGAGCGGACCGAGGAGGGGCTTTGCGTAGGTGCGGAGGAGCTTCGACTCGATCGCGGCGAGGCGTCCGTCGTGAGGGCGCCTCGCGACCCAGAGCTGCGCCGCGACGAGCTCGCCTCGGATGTCGCCCTGCTCGGTGAGCCAGTCGGCGTAGATCTGCCAGGCGTCCACGTCGTCGAGGTTCTTGGCGAGCGCGGCCTCGAGCGCGGGGTTCGACACCGAGACGCCCTTGATGGCGGTGCTGCCCGGCTCGGGAAAGTTCGGGACCTCGGTCCATCCAGCGAGGGTGAGCTCGCGGGCGAGCCGGTCCATCTCTGCTTTTGCGTCGGCGTGCGTCGCGAACGTCGTCTCGACCTCGACGGGCTCGGGACCATCCGCCGCATCACCGTCGGCCGAGGTGCGACGCCGCGCGCGTCGTCGCGCTCGGGGATCCAGCTCGGTGCGCGTCAGCGTGTCGCCCGCGGTGCGCAGCGAGAGCGTCGCGAACACCCCCGCTTCGACGAGCCGCTCGAAGCGCCGGACGAGGATCTTCTTGGCCACGACGCCGAGGGTACGCGCGCCGTGTCTCGCGCGGAGAGCCCGGTGTGGCTAGAGAGAGAGTCGTGAAGTCCCTGGAGCTGCTGCGCGCCCTCGTCGACCCTTCGGCTGCGGACGCGTGGTACGTAACAGATGGGGCGACGGCGGTGGGCCCCGTGGGGCTCGAGCTGCTCGAGCGCGGCCTGCGCGCAGAGAAGGTGCCGGCCGACGCGTTCGTTCGACACGAGTCGTGGACGGGTTGGCGCGGCCTCGCGGATCTCGTCGAGCTCGACCCGAGCTTCGATCCGAAGCGCACGTTCCGAATCCTGCCCGCGGTGAAGGTCCCGCCCAAAGAGGCCGAACCCGAAGAGCTCGACGACGCGTCGATCGAGGTGATCGACGAGGGGTCCGCCGAGCCCGCGCCTTCGGTGTTCGAGGGCGCGACCGATCTCGCCGAGGCGATGCTCATCCTGCTCGCGACCGTGGTCGATCGCTGCAAAGCGACGGGCGCGCTGGTGCATCGAGTCCAGGGCGACGCGACGACGGTCGCGTGCTCGCACGGGCCGCGCATGTTCGAGATGCTCGGCAAGACGCTCTCGCCAGGCGACGCCGTGCTCGCGGCCGCGCGTCAGGGGCGCATCGTGTTGGCCGAGCCCCTCTCGGGCGTCGCGGGCCATCTCTTGAAGAAGCGGCTCACGCGGCTCGGGTCCGAGGTCGAGTCGGCCTTCATGGTCCCCGTCCTCGAGCGACGCGAGGGCGGGGAGCGCGCGACGCTCATCGCGATCCTCGAGGTCGGTCGCGCCGAGCCCTATCGCGGTCGAGATGTCGCCGTCGCGGAGCAGCTCGTCGACGAGCTCGTCGAGGTGCTCTCGCGCTCGACGTGGAAGCGGGAGTGGCGGACTTGAAGCTGCGCACGAGCGTCGCGTTGCTGGCGTTCGTCTCTTCGGGCGCGTGCGCGACCGAGCCTCCGCGCGACGGCGACGCGGGCACAGCACCCGAGTCGACCGCGAGCGCGAGCGCGCAGTCGACTGCGCGCACCGCCACGGCGTCGTCGAACGCGAGCGCAGCGCCGAGCGCGAGCGCGCCGCTCTTCGCGACGGCGGCGCTCGACAAGCCCGCACTGGAGGCCTTTCTTCGCGACCGCAACGAGCTCCTCACGGTGAAGATCCTCCGCGACTGGTTCGCGCTTCGCGCTGCCTGTTCCTTCGACGCCGACGGGTCGCTCGGCAAGCCCTGCTACCACGAGGACGAGCTCGAGCTCCTCCTTCATCCGCCGGTCAAGAGCTGGCGGCCCCTCCTGAAAGAGGCCATCCGTCACCTGCAGCACAGCTCGCCCGCCGTCCGAATGGAGGCCGCACACTTGGTCGCGCGGTTGGCGCTCGATGCCACCGAGCGCCTCATGCTCGCGACGGCAGCGCGGGCCGAGACCGAGCCCGCCGTCGCTGCGGCGATCCTCGCCGCGGCTCGCGGAGTGACGCGCGCCAAGGAACCCTACAGTGCGGTCGACACGGAGCTCCTCCGTTGGGCGCTCGCGAGCCCCGCGCTCGAGGTTCGCGGCACCGCGCTCGGATGTTTGCTTCTCGCCGAGGCGACGCCGCCCGCCGCGCTCTTCGATCTCGTTCGCGGCCTGGCGCTGCGCTCGACCGAGAAGAAAGAGGCCAGCTTCGCGTGCGAGGCGCTCGGCGTCTTTCACGACGATCTCGCGCTCGCGACGTTCGACGAGGTGCTCGCGAGCGAGAGCTGGGCCGAGGTTGGGAGCGGCTGTGTCGCGGGTGCGCTCCGGATGTGGACGGGCAAGCCCTACCCCGAGGTCCCGAGCCCCAAGGCCTACGCTTGGTTCACGAAGAGGCTCGAAGACAAGGCCACGCCGCTGCCGAGCATGCTGCGGCTCGGCGCGCTTGCGGCGGCCGCGGATTGGCTGGCCGACGACGCGTGGAAGAGCTGGCACGAGAAGGTGAAGCCGTTCTTCGACCGCGCCAAGCTCGCGTCGATGCTCGAGCGCATCGTCCTCGACGTGAAGCGCGGCGACGCGCGGTACGGCGCGCTCGACGGGCTGATCGCGCTCCGCGACGACAAGGCGCTCGAGCGCGTCACGCGCGCGCTCCGCACGCAGCGCGACGAGGCGTCGGCGGACCTCCTGAAGAAGGCGGAGTTCGCGGCGCGGCGTCAGTAGGCTGGCGTCCCGCGCGCGGAAGCGAAAGAGTGCGCGCCGAACCGTGAACAGCGCGCGAACGTACGGCATCTTCGGCAGGCCCTTCCTCGAGCTCGAGGACCTCGTCGGCGACGTGGAGCTCGACGCGATCGACGACGAGATCACCCGCGGGCTCATGCGCGTCGAGTCGACGGCCACCGGCGGCACGCTCAAGTGGATGGGCGTCGTCGCGCCGTGGGTGATGGACGACGGCTACGTCGACGCGATGGCCGCGATCGAAGACTTCTCGCAGGCGGAGCTCGACGAGCTCATCGCGCTCGGCGACGACGAGCCGCTCGACGAGGGTGAGCCACGGCGCTTCGGCGACGAGACCGAGCGACCCTTCACGCGGGCGCAGATCCGCTGGCTCACGCTGCGCCATGGCGTCTATTTCCCGTGGAAGGTCTGCTACCACCTGCTCGAGAACGATCGCTGGGACGACAAGCACTCGGGCGCGGGGAAGGACTTCTTGCCCGAGGCTCTCGAGGTCTTCCCGAAGACGGTGGAGCTCGTGAAGAGCCTGCCTTTCACCGAGATCGGGCGCGTCGTCATCTTCGGGCTCGAGGCCAACGATCACGCGCCGCTCCACCGCGACACCGAGCCAGGGCGCTCGCTCGGGGTCGCGCAGTGCATCTCGATCGACCCCCGCGGGACGAAGCGGTTCTACCTCGCGAACGCCGAAGACGCCGAGCCACTCGTCGTCGACAAGCGCGTCTATTGGTTCAACGACATGGACTATCACGGGGTCCTGCCCGACCCGTTCTTCCGCTATTCGCTGCGCGTCGACGGCGTCTTCGAGCCTTCGTTCCTGCGCGACCTCGAGCGCCGCGCGGTGAAGCTCGGGCGACGCTGACCGGACGCGACGACGGCGTGATATCGACTGAAGCATGACGCTCGTGGTCGAACTGGGGCTCGGCAGATTTCACGGCGATCCCTTCGCGCACCCCGAGCCCGTCGTCGCGATGCTCGAGGTCCTCGTAGGCCGCGGCTACACGACGCTCGTTCGCGAGATCTTCGCGGAGAAGAGCTGGGACGAGGTCTCGTCGCTCGAGGGCGCGCGCATCGTGGAGGTCACGCCCGAGGGGACGCGCTGGCTCGACGGCGAAGAGCGCTCCTCGATCCTCGAGGACGTGCAGCTCGTCTACGAGCAGCGCGGCGCGCAGGACAGCTACTCGTGGGACCAGCTCGAGGACATGGGCGCGTTCAACATCCAGGATCTCGCGCTCACTCTGAACGGCGCCGCGCCGCGCCCGGGCCTCGAGCGCGTCGCGCTCTGCGAAGGCGTGGAGCTGCGCCTCATCGGCCTCGAGGAGTCGATCCTCAACTGGCCCGAGGAGAGCGCCGCCGCGGCGCTGCACGAGCTCGCGATGCAGCACGCGCTCATCGTCCACAGCGCGTGAGGGTCGGGTGGGGGAGCGCGGGACGACCGCGAGCGCTCTCGGCGTTTCCTACCGAAGGAGGGGTCGCATGGTTCACGGGAGCATGAAGGTTCAAAGGATATTGGGGGTGCTTCTCGTGAGTTGGGGGTGCCAGGCCGAGCGCGCGCCCCAATCGAGCGAGCCCCGATCGGCTGGGCCCAGTGCGAGCGCGAGCGCGGCCACCTCGAGTGCGAGCGCGGCTACTTCGAGCGCGAATGCGGCTACTTCGAGCGCGAGCGCAGCCGCTTCCAGCTCCACCGCAGCGGCCAGCGCTGACTCCGCTATAAGCGCTAGCGCCGAGCCTCTGACCCCCGAGCAAGAAGAGATGATGAACGTGGGCTGCAAGTTCCGCCGCAGCTCGAACGCCCTCGCGAGCTGCGAGCCCAACAAGTCAGCCGCGAAGGGGGCTTGGCAGCCGACCATCGTCGAGCTCGCGACCGCGGTGGGGGACACGGGTGGTTGTTACTGCACCCAAGGGATGGACAAGCTCATAAAGCAGTGCGCGGCCAAGGCCAAGACGTCCCTCGTGACGATGGAGATTGGCAAGCCCGACGAGGGGATCCACTGCACGCTCTCGATTGATGGCTTCAAGGCCGCCAATGGCCGCACCTTCATAGGCTTGAATGCCTTCAACCAAGACGGCGCGACCTTCTACGGGACAATGAGCGTCTACGAGGCCAAAGGCGGTAAAACAAAGTACTACCTGGGTGGCTTCAACGAGCTGACGGAGGACGCCATTCTCCATGACGATCAGGACCTCGCCTCCCCCGAGGTGAAGGCCGAGTGGGCGAGCCTGCCCCCGGACATCAAGAAGTTCCTCGTCGGCGATCCCGTGGTTCATCCCTGAGAGGTTCGGGTCGCTCGCTGTCCCTGAATAGCTTGCTTACTATATTGTAAAAGCCCAGTTGCTCAGGGGAGGTTGGCCTCTTCCTCCAGATGCCACTCGCCCTTTCTGCACCAGAACGCGCGACTGGAGCCCCCGGGCTGGCCCCAATCGACAACACAATAAGACTCGCCGGGGGCGCAAGGCTCACCGACTCGCGGCATCGGAGTGCAGCGGCCCTCGCCGTCCCGCTGCCGCTTCACGAGCACCGTCTCAGAGGCTCGCGCGGACGCGCTGCTCGACGTCACCGGGCGAACCTCGCTCGTCGACGCGCTCGCGCTTTGGAGCTCCACGGTGGCCACGTCCGAAGAGCTCGCTGGGCTGCAACCGCCGGCGAACAGGCCGAACGCTACAGTCGAGAGACAGAGGAGGGCGGCGCTGGATCTCAAAGCTCTGATCGTCGAAAGGACGATAGCACGCCCTCGGGTGGCGGAGCCCATGCGCTGGTGCATCACCTCCATGCAGGTGCTCGGCTTCCGCGGGCGCTCGGCGGCACGCAGAGTCGTCGACATGAAACCAACCGCCCTCGTCCTCCTCGGTCACCCCGATCCCCGCAGCCTCAACGCCGAGCTCGCGCGCGCCTACGTCGAGGCTTGGCGCGCGGGCGGCGAGGAAGCGCGCCTCGTCGATCTCACCCGCCTCGCGTTCGATCCCGTCCTGCGCGGCGGGCACACCGAGCCGCAGCCGCTCGAGCCCGATCTGCTCGAGCTGCGCGCGGCCTTCGAGAGCGCGAGCCACGTCGTTTGGGTCTTCCCGATCTATTGGGGCGCGCCGCCGGCAATCGTGCGCGGCCTGATCGATCGGCTGTTCTTGCCGGGTTGGGCCTTCCGCTATCGAGGGCACGCGCTACCAGAGGGGCTGCTCCGCGGTCGCTCCTCGCGCGTCATCACCACGATGGACAGCCCCGGCTGGTGGTATGCACTGGCGCATCGCTGGTCGCTGCACGCCGTGATGGGGACGGCCACGCTGTCGTTCTCGGGCTTCGCCCCCGTGGACTTCACGCTCTTGCACGGCGTCCGAGAAATGGACGCGGCGGCGCGCAGTCGATGGGTCGAGCGCGTCGCGCGCCTCTCGACGACCGACGCGCGTCGCGTTCGCAAGCTGGTCCCCGGGCGCGCGAGCCCCGAGTTGGTTACTGGCTTGTAATCGAATCCGGGCGGACTTGCCCGAGACTTCGGTTCGCGGGTCACATAGGCGTGGGGGGCGTCCGTCGAGGGCGTCCAGAGAGAGACCCTCATCATCGAGGTGGCCGACGTGGCGAACGAGGAAGAAGCAACCCGCACCGAGGACCGGGGCGCCGAAAAGGCCAGCGCGGAGAGCCCCAAGGCCGGCGACTCCAAAGAGCCCGAGCAAAAGGAGGGTGTGCCTTGGCGCGAGATCTTGCCGGACAAGGCGATCGACGTCGTCCTCATCCCTCTCGGGCTGTTCGCCGCGCTCTGGTTTCAGGGTTGGGTCGACGACCGCAAAGAGCAGGAGGACTACGTGACCCAGCTCGAGAGCTTCCAAGGCGAGATCGCGGTGAATCGCGAGAAGGTCGGCGCAATGGAGAGTCAGCTCGGCGCGCTCGACCAGCAAGCGGCTGGCCAGTCGCTCGGCCCGCTCGGGGAGATCTTTCCCGCTTACGACCGCTCGATGGAGTGGGACACGAAGCTGCTCGGGTGCCTCGAGATGCTCTACGGCCCCTCGGAGAAGGCCATGACCGAGGCGGAGCTCAAGGAGCTCGCCAAGACCGAAGATGGCCGCGCCGAGATCGAGGCGAATCTCAAGAAGGGTGAGGCCGCGGCGGCAAAGGCCGAGAAGTGCCAAAAGATCATCGCCGGGGAGGCCAGGCCGCCCGAGGTCGCGCTCAAGATCGTCGACCTGTCACCCCTCTATCGTTACGAGGTTTGGCAGATGTATTTGCAGGACGGCATCAAGCTGTTCAAAGACGAGCCGGCAAAGAAGCTGGGGCAACAGCTCGGTGAGGTCTACGCGATGGCGAAGGAGATCGAGTCGCGAATCGGCGAGATCGAAGACGCGTACAACAATGAGCTTACGACCCAATACGGCGCTCAAAGCGGGATCAACGCCGAGGTCGAGGAGCTCTTGGACAGCGTCGAGCCGGGCGCGGAGGCCGCCGCGCGCTTCCATTCGCTGGGACGTGAAATGCAGCGCTCGCGCTATGCGCTAATGAGCTTTCGTGACGCGCTGGACGCTCGCGTGGCCCGCGTGAAGGCGTTGGTTCAGGAGATGAACCAACGCTTCGACACGGTGACGTCAGCCATTCAAGCGGAGGTCGCGAGCCACAAGCGCTGACCGGCAATCGCGTCAGCGGTGAGGCGAATCGCTCGCCAACCACTCGAGCAGGCGGCGCTGTTGTTCTGCGAAGGCGTGCTCGGGGGTGCGATCGGGCTCGGTGCCCATCGGCCGCTTGAAGAACACGCTGAGCTGCTCCTGCGCTCCGGAGGCGCCGCGACGCGCGGCGAGATCGAGCAGCCGCGCGAGCTCGATGACGAGCGGCGCCGCGAGGATCGAGTCGCGGCAGAGGAAGTTCACTTTGACCTGCATTCGCTGGTCGAGGAAGCCGACGACGTCGATGTTGTCCCAGGCCTCTTTGTTGTCGCCGCGCGGCCGGTAGTACTGAATGTCGACGACGTGATCCGGCACGCTGTAGCCGAGCATCTGATCGAGCACGGTGCCCTTCGTCTCGATCTTGGCGGCGCGTGAGGCCGGATCGTCGAGCGCCAGGCCGTCGCGGTTCCCCAATAGGTTGGTGCTGAACCAGCCCTCGACTCGGAGCGCGCGCGCGCGGAGCGCCGGGGCGAGGACGGTCTTCAAAAAGGTCTGGCCCGTCTTACCGTCTTTGCCGGCGACTGGGACTTTGCGCTCCGCCGCGAGCTCGCGAAGCGCAGGGACCTCGACGCAGACGTTGGGCGTGAAGTTCGCGTAAGGCACGGACTCGGAGAGCGCGGCGTATGCGTAGAGCACCGCGGGGCCGATGCTCGCGTCGTCCTCGTCGAGGGCGCGCTCGAGCGCGGCAAGCGAGGCGAACGCCGGCGTCGCGGGGTCGACGTGTCGCTCGGTGGACGCGAGGTTCACGACGACGAGCGCGTCGAGCGAGGCGGTCTCGCGGAACCTCCTCAGATCGGCGCGCAGCAGGTGGATCGCGTCGCGCCGCGACTTCGCCGCGAGGCGATGAGAGCCCGCCACATTTCGACAGAAGGCTTCATCGCCTAGCGCGGGCCACGGCGTGAGCGGCTCGAGCGCGCGCTCGACGGCTGCGAGCTGCGTCGGATCGAGCACAGCGTGGGATCGCGCGGCGACCGCGAGGTTCGACGCGCAGAGATCCCACCCGGCAAAGACCAGCGCGTCGTACCCGACGAGCGCCGAAGTGAGCTCCGAAGGCAGGCTCGCGAGCGGCAGCCCGGAAGCGCCCACCGCGCCCTGCCGCAGCAACTCCAGCCCAGCCACGGCCGTCGTCGAAACGGCACCACCGAACCCGATGACTGCGACGCCAAGCCGATGTGTCGAGACCATTCGTCGAGAGGCTCCTGCTCAGTTCACGGGTCGAAGTAAGCGCCTGCGACGTTCTGGTCGAGATCGACCAGCGCGCCTGTCATCATTTCGGCCGCGTCGCTCGCGAGGAAAACTGCGAGGTTCGCGACGTCTCGGGGCCGGATCAGTCGGCCGAACGGCTGGCGCCCGTCTGCGATTGCCAGCCAATCGATGGGCGCGCCGTTGGCTTGTTGGACGACGTCCTCCGCGGGCGTCGCGGTCCAACCGAGATAGATGCCGTTGACCCTCACACGCTCGTTGCGAAGCGCATGCGCGAGGTTGCGCGTGAGCGTCGCGAGCGCGCCCTTGCTCGCAGCGTAGGCCGTGAGGAACGACTGGCCCCCGTGCGCCGACATGCTGAGCACGTTCACGATCGTCCCGCCGTTGCCCTCGCGGCGCATGACGCGCACGACCGCTTGCGAGAGGAGGAAGGGCGCGCGGACGTTGACCGCGAACAGCCGATCCCAGAGCTCGAGCGTCGTGCTGTCGAGCGTGCCGCGCGTGCTCTCGGCCGCCGCATTGACGAGGCCGTCGATCCGACCGAACGCCGCGTCGCAGGCCGCGACGATCTCGCTGCACGAGTCGGGGTCGGCCAGATCGCCAGGGACGAAGAGCCCGCGCGCACCGAGCGCCTCGAGGGCTGAGACCACCGCACGGCCTCGCGCTTCGTTGCGGCCCGAGACCGCGACGCCCGCTGCGCCCGCCTGCGCGAGCGCGAGAGCGATCGCCTCGCCGACGCCCTGCGTTCCACCGGTCACGAGGAAGACGCGCGCTCGCATCTGGGTCGAGGCGTCGCTCACAAAACCATCCCGAGCGCGGCGTGCTCGTAGCGATGGAGGAGCAGCGCCTCGAGCGCCTCGAAGCCCTCGGCGAAGGTGTGCAGGCCCTGGTTGGAGTTGATGTCCGTGACGCGCGCGACGCCGTCCTCGCCGACGAGGAAATCGACGCCGGCGACCTCGAGCCCGAGCGCCTGCGCGGCGCTTCGTGCGGAGTCTGCGAGCGCGGGGTCGGCCTGCACACGCCGTCGCGTCGAGCGCGCGTCGGGGTCGAGCAGCGTGGGGCGCTGCACGAACGCGAAGGCCTCCGCGCCCACGATGTAGAGCTTGTGCTCCCACTCCGACGCGACGAACTCCTGTGCGTAGACGATCGCTTTGCTCCGCGCGCCGCCGCGTTCCCGCGGGGTCGAGGGCGCGTGGGTCACCGCGTGCGCTTCACCGTTGTCGAACCGCCGCTTGAGGACTGCGCGGCGGAAAGGCAGCGCGTGCAGCGGGCCCTCGTAGTCGCGCGCGACGGGGACGCCCGCCGACGCGACGCGCGCGATCGCGGTCGCGCGATGGCGAGCGCGGCGAATCGCAGAGACGCGATTCACCACCTGACAGCCTCGTCGCTCGACGCGCGCGAGGATGCGCAGGAGCCGCGGCGAGCGCGATCGCACGAAGACGAGGCGCCGCGCGACCAACCAGCCGAGGTCCTCGTCGCGGATCGCGCCGGCGGATCGCAGCTCGCATTCGACGCGGCGGCCGAGCCTCTCATGAAGGCCCGCCGCCATCCACGCCTCGTGATCCTCCGTGATGATCAGCACCGCTTGTCAGACGGCTCCTCCCCCGATGGGCCCGACTGCAGCTGTCGGCGCGTCGCCACCCCGAGCGCGCTACCGAGGAAATCTGCGAGCAACCTCGGCGCGTCTGGGACGCCGACGAAGCCCGCGCACTTGTTGACGTCTACGACGAAGGGTACCCCGCCGCTCATCACGACATCCAGCCCGTAGAGTCGAAGTCCGAGCGCCGCACCACACCGTCGCGCGAGCTCACAAAGCTCGGGGCTCGGGCTGAAGGCTTCGCTCGCGAGCCGCTTCTCTTCCCAGCCGTCGTAGACACGCCACGCTCGGCGCACCCCGAAGACCTGATCGCCGATGCAATAGAGCTTGTGATCGCGGCCGTCGTCGCTCTCGTGGAAGCGCTGGGCGAGTCCACTCACGCCGAGCGCCGCGAGCTCCGCTCTATGCCGCACCACCTGCACGCCACGCCCACGCGATCCGCGCTGCGGTTTCAGGACGAGCGGGCCCTCCTCGAGGAGGCGCTCGAGCTCAGCCATGCTGGGCCCGAGCCACGTGCGCGGCACGCGAACGCCCGCGTGGGAGAGCGCCACCGTCGCCATCAGCTTGTCGCTCCAGCGCGCGACCGCGGGGTAGGGGTTGAGCGTCGCGGCGCCGGCCTCGTGGAGCGCGCCCGCGTAGCTCAACATCGGCTCGGCCGAGGTCTTCAAATAGTAGAGGTCGTGCGCCGGTCGCAGCGCCGTGAGCTCGACGCCCGCGACCTCTTCGGGGCCGAGCAGATCGACGACCACTCCGTCCGCGCGGAGACGCGCCACGGCCTCGAGGAGCACGGGGTTCAACCGCTCGTGCAAGATGGCGAGCTTCACGCGTGAGCCTGTCTGCTCTCGGCCTCGAGCAGGGCCAGCCGCGCTGCCCCGAAGAGCCCGGCGTCAGCGGGGAAGCTCGCCGGGACGATCCTCGTCGTGCGAGCGAGCGCGAGCCCCTCGCGAGGCTCGGTCGCGCGATAGACGAACGACCGTTCGCGCAACTCGCGGAACAGCGCGGGCGCGAACATCTCCCACGCCGCGGAGAGCCCGCCGCCGACGACGTAGATCGGCAAGTTGAGCGCGTTGACCAACGCGGCGAGCCCCACGCCGAGCGCGGCGCCGACCTCTTCGAAGATCCGCCGGGCCTCTGAAATGCCTCGCAGCGCGAGCGTGTGGACGTGCCGCGCGACCCCGCCCGAGGGCGCGTCGGCGAGGGCCTCGGTCAGCGCCGGCGTCGCGCGCGCCATGCGCTCCACCGCGGACGCGGACGCGTATTGCTCGAGGCAGCCGCGACCGCCGCAGCGACAAGGCAGGCCCTCTCTCTGCACCGTCATGTGCCCGAACTCGGCGGCCATCCCAGTCATGCCTCGGAACGGTCGACCTTCATGGATCCACCCGCCGCCGATGCCCGTGCCGAGCGTCAACATGCAGACGTTGTCGGCGCCGCGCGCCGCGCCACACCAGGCCTCACCGAGCGCGCCGAGGTTCGCGTCGTTGTCCATCACGAACCGCTTCTCGAGGCGATGCTCGAGGGCCGCGCGCACGTCGAGGCCGCTCCAACCCGGGAGGCTCGGGGCCTCGACCAAGACGCCCGAGCTCGCGTCGAGGATGCCTGCGACGCCGACGCCCACGAGCGGTCGCGTCGCTCCAGAGTGGAGCTTTGCGAGCTCGTCGATCGCTCTGCACGCGACGTCGAGCACTTCATCTGGCGTGCCCGCGCGCGAGGGCGCGGCGAATCGCTCGAGCAGCGCGCCCTCGTCGTCAATGGCAGCTACGCGCACGCTCGTGCCGCCGAGGTCTACGCCAATGGCGACCGCTCTGGCGCTGCCTTTGGCGTTGGTTCTATTGCGTGACACTCGAGCGAGACCCCCAGTGAGCCCGATTGGGCAGAACTCGAGAATCTAACCTGTCGGCCTTCCGCTTGGGGCCAAGGTTCGTTAGCGTCCGTCGAAGACTTCATGGGGCAATTGGACGAGGTCTTCAATCAGGGCGCGGCGGGGGCCGAGCCAGAGCCGCTCGACGAGCACGAGTCTTTCGCTGCCATTGCGCTCGCGCTCGCCGCGGCGGACGGCTCGGTGGACGACATCGAGGTCGAGAACCTGGTGACGTATCTGCGGCGCATGCACTTCTTCAAGGACTTCGAGACGGCTCACTTCGTGAGACTGTTCGAACGTCTCTTCAGGCATCTGAACGCGAATGGCTCGAAGGGGCTCATCGCCGCTGCCCGCCACAAGCTCCCTGACTCGCTGCGGGAGACTGCGTTCGCGCTGGCGCTGGACGTCGCGCTCGCCGACGGCGTCATCGACAACGCCGAGAAGGAGCTCATGGCCGACCTCCGCGAGGTGCTCGCGATCAGCGACGAGCTCGCCCTGAAGATCACCGACGTCATGATCATCAAGAACCGTGGCTGAGCGCACATCGTCCGAGGGGGCGGGGGCCAATTCGGAGCTTCGGGTCGGTGGGCTCGTCCTCACCTATCGAGCTTCGGAGATCGCGGAGCCCGACGCCGCGGTCGTCGGCAAACATCTTTGTAAGCTCGTCGATGCACTGCGCGCGCGCCTCGGGGCCGAGGGGGCGTCCAAAGAGCGTCAGCCTATCCGCGTGGCGCTCGGTGGTAGCGGCGCCGGCGCGCCCGAGGGCTCGGTCGTCGGCTCCGTCAAAGCCAGCAGCGTCCTCGAGTGCGCGCTCGCGCGGCGCGTGGCCGCTGATGTTACAGGACTGTCAGCGTTTGGGCGGCTGCCGGACGCTCTCGTCGTCGGGCTCGTGCACTATGTGGAGCGCCGCGAGGTCGGGTCGGGGACCGAGCTGGACCCTGTCTTGGGCGCTTGGCTCGCGACAGTCGAGGACCTGAGCCTCGCCTCGATCTTGAAGAAGGACGCGAGCAGCTTGCGTCCCGTCGAGGTGCGGACCGCGGGCGCGTTCATCGCTTGGCTGTGGGAGCGCGGGGGCGCTGCGGCGTTCACGCGGCTCGCTCGTGAGCACGAGAAGTCTGGTCTCGAGGCTGCAATTGAGGCTGTCTACGGCGCGCCCTTCGAGGAGCTCTCTGCACAGTTTCGTCGGAGCGTGGAGCTCGTCCCGCCGAAGAAGCTGAAGATCCTGGGCGTCTTCGGGCGCACGCTCTCGTATTGGCGACCTCACGCGGCGGTGAGCCTCTCGCTGCTCGCGATGATTGGTATTCAGCAGCTCTTCTTCGCGGTCTACGCGATTGGACTGAAGAGCATCATCGACGGTCTCCTCGAGGGTAAACGCGACCTCTCGCTGCCCTTCATCGTCGGCGGGTTGGGCGTCGCCTTCATCGCAGCGGCAGCGGCCGCTCTATATGGCGAGTACCTGACCGCCAAGATCTCGGTCCTCATCCTGAACGACCTTCGCAAGAAGATGTTCGAGCATCTTCAGGCGCTCTCGACCGACTACTATCTACGCAACAAGGGCGGAGACATCGTCTCGCGGTTCTCGGGTGACCTCGAGACGCTGAAGAAGTCACTCACCGAGCGAATCGTTACAGCGCTGACAGTATGCATCGGGCTCGTCATCAATGCCCCGATGTTGCTGGTCTTCGATTGGAGGCTTGGGCTCCTCGTCTTCTGTCTGTCGCCGATCATGATCTTCGCGGTCGGTCGGGTCGCGCCGAGCGCAGCCGACGCCGGCTACGAGCTCAAGAAGAGCGAGGGCGACATGATCACCACTGTCCAGGAGAACGTCCGGGCGCAGGCGGTGGTCAAGGCCTTCACCCTCCAGGGGCTGCTCGCCAAGCGGTTCTCCACCCAGCTCGAGGACCTCGCGGACCGTACTGTCCAATCCGACTTTCGCTCGGAGCTCGTGGGCGTCATCCCCAGCTTGGGCGTGCTCTTCACGCAGCTCGTCGTGACCGCGGTCGGCGCGTGGATGGCGCTCGCGGGGCACCTCAGCGCGGGCGCGCTCGTCGCTTTCCTCACCCTGCTCACGAAGGTCAGCAAAGACACCTACGAGCTCGCCAAGAAGGTGCTGCCCGCCATGATCAAGGCGTCGAGCGGCCTGCGACGCATCGACGAGCTCCTGTTCGAGCGACCCCACGTGCGCGACGCGGAGGGTGCGAAGCCCATCCCCGAATTGAAGGACGGCATCGCCCTCGAGAACGTGACCTTCAGCTACACCGGCGAGGTCGCGAACCTGAAGAACCTGAGCCTCTTCGTACCGAAGAACAGCTACGCGGCGTTCGTCGGACCGAGCGGTTCAGGCAAGAGCTCGGTCCTCAACCTCGTCATGCGCTTCTACGATCCGAGCTCGGGTGCGGTCACCTTCGACGGCACGGACATTCGCACGGCGACGTTGGCGTCGGTTCGCAACCAGCTCGGCATCGTCTTCCAGGAGAACTTCCTCTTCAACACGTCGGTGCGCGAGAACATCCGCCTCGGCCGGGAGGGCGCGACCGACGAAGAGATCGTGGCAGCTGCCAAGGCAGCGGCCCTGCACGACATCGTCGTCAAGCTGCCTGGGGGCTACGACTCGGAGGTCGGCGAGGCAGGCGGCAAGCTCTCGGGTGGCCAGCGTCAGCGCGTCGCGATCGCACGCGCGATGGTGCGCGACCCCGCCGTGCTCGTCCTCGACGAGGCCACGTCCGCGCTCGACCCTGCGACGGAGCACGCCGTCAACGAGACCATCCAGCAGCTGGCGAAGGGACGCACGGTCCTCTCCGTCACGCATCGGCTCGCTTCCGTCGTCGCGGCGGACAAGATCTTCGTCCTGCGCGACGGCGAGCTCGCAGAGGAGGGGACCCACGACGCGCTGCTCGCGAAGCAGGGGCTCTACGCGCAGCTCTGGGGCAAGCAGACAGGCTTCGAGGTGAGTGAGGATGGTCGGCACGCCACGGTCGACAAGGTCCGGCTCCGACAGATCCCGCTCTTCGCCGAGGTCGAGGACGAAGCGCTGCTCGCGCGGCTCGCGACCGAGTTCACGTCGGAGTTCTACGAAGAGGGGCAGGTCGTCGTGGAGGAGGGGAAGGTCGTCAACCGCCTCTTCATCCTCGTTCGCGGTCGCGCGGAGACGCTCTCGCGGACCTTTTTGCAGGCGCAACGTCGGCTCGGCGGGCTCGATGACGGCGACGCGTTCGGGACGCTCGCGCTCGTGCGCGACGAGCCGAGCACGTCGACCGTGCGCACCATCGATCCTTGCCTCTTCATCACGCTGCGACGCGACCACTTCCTCGCGGCGCTCGAGGCCTCGCGCGCCGTCGCTGCCGCGGCTCGCGCGATGAACAAGCAGCACTTCCTCGAGCGCCTCTTCGGCCCGCGCGCGAAGGGAGCGCGACCGCCCCCGGTCGATTACGTCGCCGCGGACCTCATCGGTCTGAAGAGCGGCGCTGCGCGATGAGCTCGACCCTCGTCGCGACGCCGAGCTTCTTCATCGCGCGATTCAGCAGCGTCGCGACCGTCGACGGTGAGAGATCGAGCTCGTACGCGATGAGCTTGTTGCTGTGCCCGAGTTGGACGGCTCGCACGACCTGCTCTTCCCGCTCGGTCAAGGCCTGAGCTTCGGGGATCCTCGCGTCATTGCGAAAGGCGATGACGTATCGACGGCCGCCGCGATCGAAGCGATCCACGAGCGTCCAGCGCCGCGCGGTGAGCGACCGCCAGAGCCGCGTGACCTCGGACGGATCGTCGCGCAGCTTGGCCCGCGCTCGATCGATCGCCACCGCAGCGTCGCGCAGCGCATCCTGCACGGCGGACTGTCGCGTCGTCGGGTGGATGGCCTCGAGCTTTCCGCTCGCGGACAGCGTGGCGTCCCCGACATCGTCTTGTCCCGCGAGCCTCGTTTGCAGTCGCGAGGCCGTCGCGATGTGCGCCGCGAGCCGCTCCCAGAGCTCGCGGTGTCGAATGTCGGTCTCGCCCGATTTTGCCATGAAGGGCACCGCGATGGTGCAGCCGCGACCGGTCGGATCGAGCGCGTTGAGCCCGAACATTTCCAGGTAGCCGTGCGCAGCTCGCGTGTCGTCGAGCTGCTCTTCGGTGATGTCGGCCGTGCGTGTCAGCTCGCGTCCGAGCGCGCACGCCCCGAACGTATGGATCTTCCGTTTGACCTCGAGCGGTGTGGCCGAATGCCAGAGGTCGAAGCGCTGTCGCGCGTCGTTCGCGTCGGTCATCACCGACTGGAAGTCCGAGGTCTCGAACGCGTCAGGGCGCGACACATCGACCGAATAAGCCAAGACGCCGAGGCCGCGATCGAGCTGTGGAGCCAGCACCTCCAAGATGCCTCGAATCCAGTCCGCGCGCGCTTGCTCGACCCGATAGACAGACTCGAGCACGGCCGCCAGCGAACGTGGCGAGAAGAGGCCCTCCATGCTCGCGAGCTTACGGGAAATTAGTTTGGGGCCCAACCAATGCCGCTCAGGGAATCATCACGCTTCGTCATCGAGCGACGCGAGCTCGGTCGTGATGCAGTCGATGACCGCGCGCACCCGCGATGACGCGCGGAGCGCGCGACGCGTCACGAGGTAGAGCTCGAGCGTCGGCGTCGGGGCGAGGCCCTCGAGGGCGACGAGGTCCCGATGGAGCGGGAGCGCAGCGCGGGGGACGAGGCCGACCCCGAGGCCCGCACGGATCGCGGCGAGTTGAACCTCGTAGCTCGTGCAGCGGAGGACCGCGCGACCGCCGCCGTGCTCGGCCCACCACGCGACCTCGGGGGTCTCGAGGTTCGGCAGCTCGACCACGATCCACGGCAGCTCGGAGGCTGGCACCCCGCGGAGCGCCCGTGCGCGCGTGCGCGACGCGAGGACTGCGATCGGCAGGCGCGCGAGCCGCCGCCCGACGAGATCGCCGCGCGCCGACCGAAAGAACCGGAGCGCGACGTCGGCCTCTTGGTTCGCGAGATCGACAGCGCCGGCGCCGGTCGGGAGCACGAGCTCGATCTCCGGGTGCGTGCGCCGAAGCACCGGCAGCACGCGCGGCACGAGGAAATGGATCGCGACCGACTCGATCGTCGCGACGCGGACCACGCCGCGCGTGGCGTCTCTCGCGCGAGCCGTGTCGACGAAGCGTCGAACCTCGGCCTCGACGCGCGTCGCGTCGTCGCGCAAGCGCGCGCCGATCTCGGTCGGGACGGGCCCGCGCGGCGTGCGTTCGAAGAGCGGCGCGCCGATCTCCGCCTCGAGCGCGGCGAGTCGCCGGCTCACCGTCGATTGGTCGGTCCCGAGGGCGCGCGCGGCCCGCGTGAAGCTGCCGGTCCGCGCGGCCGCGAGGAAGATGCGCAGATCATCCCAGCGCTCGACGTCGGTCGCGCTCGTCGGATCGGAGCCTTTGCCGGAGCGCGCGCGTGTCATGCGTCGTCGCCGGTCAGGGATCGTAGGCCGAGAGCGGCAAGCGCAAGAGGAACGACTGGGTCTCGAGCGTGTTCGGATCGAGCGCGGTCCCGAGCACGACGGTGCCGTCCGCCGAGGCCGCGAGCACGTTCGTGAGCGTGAAGCCGAGGGGCAGGTCGAGGCCGAGCGCCGTGATGATGGGTTCGAGCGCGCGCGTGCCGCCCGCTGCCGTCCACACGAACGCGACCGGAACGCCGGAGAACGCGTCCCCCGAGCCGCCCCAGATCATCGAGCCGTCGGCCGACATCGCGTTCGCGAACATCGGATCGGTCGGGAGCGCGGTCTCGAGGCGTGGGAGCAACGTGGCTCCGTCGGCCTCGGTCCAGCGGAACGCATCGAAGCCGCTGAGGCCGGCGAGGACCGAGCCGTCGGCCGAGATCGAGAGGACCTCACCCGGTGTGTCGGTCGGCAGGCCGTCGAGGAGCTCGCCCGATCCATCTGCGCGCCACCTCGCGGGGAACCGATCGATGAAGTCGACCTGCGCGAAGCCCGCGGCGATCTCACCATCGGCCGACACGACGGAGGCGCGGTTCGTCGGGGGCAAATTGCCGCCGGTGCTCGGCGTGCCAAGTACATCGAGCAGCTGGACGACCCCACCGGCGTCGTCGTCGACCCAGCGAAACGCACGTGGAGCGCAACCGTCCCACATGAACCCGACGACGATCGCGCCGTCGTCGCTGAGGTCCCAAGCGCCGCCGACGTTCACATCGCAGCCCGCGGGGAAGGGGCTCGCGAGATCGTTCCAGCCCTCGGGCTCGTGGAAGAACGCAGCTTGCGCGGGGTTGTCGTGCAGCGCGCTCACGCGCAGCGTGTTCGAGAGGCCCGTCACGAGATCGATCGAGGCGTCGCCTGCGGTCGTCTTCTTTTCGAGGACGGCGGTCGCGGCGTCGAAGAGGTAGACGTCGACCTCGGGTGACGCGGGATCTTCGAGCAACGCCACCGAGCCGTCGGACGTGAGATCGACCGGCGCAGGCAGCTCGATCATCACGAGGCTCGGCGTGACGGGCTCGGCGCCCCCTGCGCCGCCGGCTCCACCCTGCGAGCTCGCGCCGCCTCCTCCCGTGGTCGAGCCACCCTTCGAATCCGAAGAGTCGTCGGAGCACGCACCGAGCGCGAGCACGAGCGGGAGCATCGACGCGACGAGCGTGAGGCGGAGGGGAGGGAGAATCGAGTGCATCCTGCTCAGGATGCCACGCCGTCGATGAGGACGGGCACGCTGACCGCGCCGTCGTCCGTCACGCCCTCGTGCCGGCGCACGTAGAGCCCGCGGGGCTCACCAGCGACGAGGAAAACACCAAAGTTCGTGGTCCGCCCCGCGGCGTCGCGCTCGGCCTCGAAGTAGCGCTGCGCGATCCATCGACCTGGGCGCGCGTGCTCGACCGCCGCACGCCAGCTCTCCGGCTCGGCCTCGCAGCCGAGGACGACCTCTTCCCCCTCGGCGCCGTAGTCGCTCTTCAAAACCCAGTCTTTTTGCTCGGCGACGAGCTGCTCGGGGTGCAGCGTCTCGAGGCGGCTCGTGACGGGGACGAGCTCGCGGATCCGATCCTGCGCGGTCGGCCCGAAGCGATGGATGTGCTCCCACATGAAGGCCATCATCCGCTTGTTTTGAGGGAGCACAGCGCCGAACGGGTTCACGACGGCGGTGCGGCCCTCGGCGTGAGCGCGCAGGGCGATCGCGAGCGGCTCGGTGAGCGGCGCGGTGTCGGGCACGTCTTCGGTGTCCCATGCAGCCGCGCGCTCGCTCCACCAATCGGTCTTGTAGTGACGCAGCATGAGCCCGATCGGCTCGTCGAAGACACGCGCGCGCGCGTCTTCTTTCGTCGCGCGCAGGTTGTACGGTGAGCCGAGCGCGACCTCGTAGCCCGCGCGCTCGAGCCAGCGTTTGTAGAGCCGCACGAGCGAGAGATCCTCGGTGAACTCGGTCGGGTACACGATGCCGACGGTCTTGCCAGCGCTCGGCCCGACGATCGCGTCGCGCACCGCCGCGAGCATCTCGAGGAACGCGCGCTCGAGCCCTGCGTTCGGATCGACGAGCCCTGCGTGATCGGCGCGCGCGAGCTCACCGAGGACGACGGCCTCGGCCTCGCCGGTGGGGGTGTCGCAGTTGAGCTCGGTCATCGCGAGCCCGTCCGCGGTGAAGAACAGGTCGGCCCGCGCGAGGCCGTGCCACATCGGCTTCGAGGCCTCGAACATCGCGGCCTGCACGGGCGTCATCCCGAAGAAGCCCTCGAGGAGATCGAGATCGTCCGCCACGAGCTGCACGGCCTCGTCGTAGAGCTCGGCGATCGCGCGGCCTGCGTCGGCGAGCACGCGGGCGCGCCCGAGCGGGAGCACGAGCGGCTCGCTCTCGAAGCGCGGCTCACCACGCAGCCAAGGGTCGGTGATGATGCCGCCTTCGATGAGGCGTCGCGCGAACCGATCGTAGCTCTTCATGTCAGGCGAGCATCGCGACGGCGAGCGCTGCACCCGAGTACGCGAGCGCCTCGAGCGTCGCGGCGCCGACGTTGCGGTCGCGCCCGATCGCGTCGTCGAGCGCTCCGCCGCGGAGCGTGGGCCGCCCGCCGACGAGCACGGGCTGCACGAAGAGCTGCCTCAAGAAGTAGAAGCCGAGCGCGGGCAGCGACGTCAATCCGAAGCCGCCGAGGGCCGTCGGCCAATCGACGAAGTCACCCTCGAGCGCGCGGCCGATCACGATCGCGACGGCGATCGAGATGCCCGCGTAGCTGATCGCAGCGGCGAGGTTCTCGCCCTCGATCTGCTCGCTGTCGTCGTACGAAGTGAGCATGCGAAAGCCCGCGACGAGCCCCTGGTGCACGACCTGCGCGAGGACGAAGAACGCGAGCGACAACCCGAGCCCGCGCAGATCGCTGCCCGCGACGGCGCGCGCCGTCAGCACACCCGTCGCGACGTAGTGGCCGCCCGCGGCCATGCCCGCCGCGACGTTGCCGCGCTCGAGCGAGACGGACAGGCGCCGCTTGAGGAGCACGCGCTGCCCGAGAAACCCCGTGAGCTCCAGCAGCGCGAGCCCGAGCGCCCCGAACGCCGCGCACCACGTGACGTCGTGCACGAGGCTCTCGCCGTGAACGCTGTTCTTCACCACGCCCGCGCCGACCAAGAACAGCGCCAGCGAGGCGCCGGCCTCGGCGAGGGAGCTCGCGCGGTTCTCGCCGAGCACGACGGTCTTCTGCGACTGGCCCGACAGCAGCCTGCGCAAGAGCCTGTGCGCGATCAGCAGCGTCGCGATCGTCACTGCGCCGAAGGCCGCGACCACCCCCGTCGAAGGTTCCATCGGCCGTGAAAATAGCCCGCCCCCACACGCGGTGGGGCCTCTTTTGGGATCGGGCCCAGCGTATCGTCCGGCCTATCCTCGGCTCGTGGCGCTCCGCGGGATCTTCGGCCGACCCTTCCTCGATCTGAGGCCTGCGCTCGCGGCGCGCGGCGTCGACCTCGAGCTCGGCGCGATCCACGAAGAGGTCTGCCTCGCGTACACGTCGCTCCCCGCGGGCTACACGGGGGGCAGCCACCGCTCGATGGGCATCATGCCCGAGGCTCGCCGCGCCGAAGCGCTCACCGACTACGTCGAGGTCATCACCTCGATGACGGACGCCGAGTTCGACGTGTTCGTGTCGCTCGCGGACAACCCCGGCGCGATCGATCGGGCGAAGCGGCGCGAGCTCACGTGGGGTGAAGAGCGCGCGGTGCCGCTCTCACGGCGCCAGATGCTCTGGCTCAAGGTCCGCTTCGGCGTCTACTTCCCGTGGAAAGGCTACGTCGAGCTCATCCCGAACGAGCGCTGGACCGACAAGGCTGTAAGTCGTGGCAAGGCCTTCACCCGGCTCGCGCAGACCTTCTTCCCCAAGACGATAGCGTTCGTGAAATCCCTGCCGTTCGTCTCGATCGGTCGCTGCAACGTCATGGGCCTCGAGGCTCACGACTATGGCACTCTACACCGCGACGGCGAGCCCGAAGAGCAGGAGGAGCCAGACACCTTCATCACGTTCGTGCCCGGTCGAAACAAGCGCCTCTACCTCTATGACGACGCCGCGCAGACCGAGCTCGACGTGGACGCCGACATCTATTGGTTCAACGACTTCGACTATCACGGAGTGCGGGCCGACCCGTTCTTCCGCTATTCGATCAGGGTCGACGGCGTCTTCGAACCCTCGTTTTTGACCGAGCTCCGGCGGCGCGCTCGCCCTCGCTCACCTCGTCCTGCGAAGCGCCGCACCAAGCGCTGAGGTTCTGATCGAGCGCCGTCAATGCGCTGGAGAGTGCTCGCGGATCCCGTTCTCGACTCGAACGTAGAGATTGCCCGCCGCATCGCTGGTCAAACCGGACGGCTCTTTGAAGTAGTAGTCGACGATGGGCGTACTGATCCGCTTGCCTGTGCCGATGTCGTCCGTGAAGACCCAAATGTCCTCTGGCGACATCCAGAAGTACTTCTTGTCACCCGCGGCAGCGATGTAGTTCGTGTAGAAGTCGACCTCCTGGAACTGTCCGCCGTCGACTGACTTGTAGAGGTCGTCCCCCAGCATCCAGGTCGTCGCGCCGTCGAGGACAATCATGCTGGGAGGGCTCGGCAGGTCGTAGGACGTCCATGTTTGACCGTCGAAATGCTCGGCAGCATAAGAAGAACAGGCCCACACATCATTCGCCGAGGCGCCCATGAAGTTGAGCCGGTCAGACGTCGTGCGGGTCCAGCTGACGCCGTCGTAGTGGAAGTTCACCTGTGTCCCCCACGCCCAAATATCGTTCGGACCCGTGCCGCGAATCCCCATCGGTCCGCCGAGAATGAAGTCGTCGTCCAATGCGACTCGGGTGACGCTCACGCCATCGAAATGGAAGATAGCGGGTACATACAGTCGCTCGAAGGTAGTGTCATTCTCGTGATCGTAGACGAGGCCAATGACCCAAGCGTCGTTTGGTGACGCCGCCCAAACGCCCTGGAGGGTCCAGTCGGGGCTCTCCATCGGAAACTCCTGACGCCCCCCATCTTGCAGCCGAAGGAGCGAAGCGGGGCCGTCGTGAGTCACAAACAGCGCATCGTCCACGCTGAAGATCGAAGTCGTTCGCAGGTTCCTTTCGAATTCGGTGCCGATCAGCGGCCACCAGACTACGTTCACCCGGCCAACGGGGCCCTCATTCAGGTGGCGAACGGCGCCATCGTCGATCTCCAAGAACTCCGAGGCAGTGGTCGTCGCCATGACCTCGCCAGTCGGCAATGCCGTCGCGTACTCGACCCTCGCTGTCAGCGGGAGCAGTGTGGTCTGACCGCCGACAATGCTGTAAGCGGATTCGTTGGCGAAGGCAACGACCTCGGCCGAGGACGCCGCGGCGATCTTTGAAAACCCGCCTGGGTAGCTGCCCAGGGTCGACCATGCTTCACCGTTGAAGCCCCACATATCGACAGTGCCAGTGTCCTGTTCGGTCCAGGCCAGGAGCTCACCGCTCGGCAAGGCGAGCACGCCCTCGTATGTGGGCGACGAGCTCACGAGGGTCGTAATCGAGCCCTCGTCGTAGGCGAGGATCTGCCCGTCGGTGTAGACCGCATTGAACTTCGACGGCGAATCCCCCCAGACGAGCTCCGGTGTCCTGTAGGGCCGAGGCTGTGGGAGCGGTAGCCATCGAGCCCCGTCGAAATACTCAGTCTCCGTCACCGCAGTGCCGTCCCCGAATGGGGTCGGGTTCAACGCGAGCGGCGGCTCCGCGTGCGTATAGTGGTGAAGGTGTTCTCCGTCGAACATCGTGTTGGGGTTGAGCCAGATCTCGTTGGCTTTCGCCCGTACGATCGGCGGTGGCTCCAACCCCGACCCGTCTCCGTAGTCATAGTCATAGAGAGCGGCCCCTACGTCGTATCGTTCGAACTGAGCCCCATCCCAATGAAAGAGGTCCTGTTCACTGGCTATCCAGACGTCTCCAGCGACGCCAGAGACGCTCCTGAGCTGCAAGCCAGTGGGGGTCGGGGCCACCCAGCACCAATCTTTGTCGCAGATTGGATCGAGCGCTGGGTGGTCTGCCCCGCCTGCGCCTGTGTTGGAGTCGTCGGTTCCGCAGGCAACCGTGAGGCCAGCGGCGAGCACAAACAGGCGTCGAAAAGATAACATTGTTGTAAGGATCCTTCGGTGAACGGCCAGTCGACAAAGCGGTGCCCTCGAGTGTCGAGCTGATGCGCAACACCGCGGGAGGCATGTCTCGCTGGCCTATCCCTCAATCACATGAACGCAGCGTTACCCGAGCGCGTTCGTAGGGAGAAACTGCGGAGTTATGCCCTTTACAGGTTTGGTGCTCGCGCGCTCGCCGGGGTTCACGACGTTGTGATCCGATCGGCGAGGCCTCGCTATACTCACGCCCCGTCAACCGAGCGCACGAACCACCGATGGCCACAGCGAATCCTTTCGAGCGCGACGCCTCCGTCGACAAGCCCGGCATCGTCGGCGCGCGATGGTGGAACCGCGCGCTCGTGACGACCTCCTCTCTCTCCACGCGCCGCGCGTCGCTCCTCGGCTGCGCGATCGCTGGCGGCGCGATCCTCCTCGTCGGCGGGCTCGCGGCGTGGGGCATCAAGGCCGCGGTCAGCGACGACGACGACGACGCGCGCGAGGAGATGCGCAAGTCGCTCGAGCTGCAGCGGGACTATGGGTGGAACTTCGGCGCGGTCAGCGAGACCGTCGCGTTCAACACCACCTACACGAAGGCCTACGCCCGCGAGGCGCTGAAGACCCTCGAGGCCGATCTCGCGCCCGCCAACCCGTCGAACAGGCCGTACTACGTGCCCGCGCTCTTCCAGAGCCCAGAGGCTCTGCCGCGACTCACGCTGCCAGACGGTGACACCGCGCGCGTCCGCCCCCTCGCCGAGGCCCTGCGTCCGATCCTCACGCCCGAAATGCAGGCCGCCGAGAACGCGGGTCGCGCGCTCGCGCGGCTCGTCGCCGACGCACAGGTCGCCCTCGTCATCGACCTCGACGGCACGCAGTCCGTCGCGTTCGCGGCGGGCGCGGCGAACGTCTTCGATCCGGTGTTCATCCTCGAGAACTGGCCTCACCCGAAGGGGGTCGTCCCCGCGCATCTCACGCTCGGCGCGGCCGTCTACTACCAGCCCGCCTTCGCGAAGGCGAAGACCGTCCGCACCCAGCTCGCGCCGCCTGCGTTCATCCTCGATCGCAACCGGACGAAGCCCTACTCCGACGACGCGACCACGTTCGACAATCGCTACCTGCCTTCGTTGCCGTCGAGCATCGTCGCGAAGCGGCTGCTCTATGTCTCCGCCACGCTCCCCGAGGCTTCGGATTTGAACGCCGCCTTCAACATACTGAAGAAGGCAGGGCTCGAGGTTCGCGCGCTCGACCCGCTCTCGTTCGTCACCCAAGCGGCGAAGCCGGACACGGCCTACTACGGCTCGGAGGCCACTGACGCTTCGTTCCTCTGCGACTACGGCTGGGAGGCCTGCGACGACAAAAAGAAGAAGGGCGGCGTCCCGCAGAACACGGCTGCGCTCGCGTACGCGCCCGCTTCGGCGCCGTCGGTGCCGCCGCCCTCGTCGACGAGCATCGGCCTCGCGCCCGTGATGATCGCCGTTGGTACGGGCGTGCTGCTCGGCGCGAAGCTCAACCGCAACGGCTCGTGGAACCGCTCGTCGGGCGGGTGGGGCGGCTGACGTGAGCGAGCGATCCATCCTCGCCGTCGAGCTCTGCATGCGGCTCGACCCAGCGATTCAGAACTACCTGCGACAGCTCATCACCACCGGCACCGAGAAGCTGAACTTCCACCAAAAATGGTGGCTCTACGATCAGGTCCGCCGCACGCTCGTCTCGCAGCGCGCGCTCTGGGTGAAGGGCTGCTGGGATTTCTTCGACAACGACACGAAGGCTCGGTCCGACTTCAACATGTGGGTTCAAGGCATGCTCACCGAGGAGGGTGCGCGGCCGACGCCGTCCGGCCAGCCCGACCCTTACCGCGGTGACGCTCGCTACATGACATTCACCGCGGCCTGCATGATGGTGAAGATGACGCCGAGCGAGCGGCAGATCGCGGCTCAATGCGACATCCCCGAGTCGCAGCTCTGGACCGCAGCGAGCTTCGAGCGGGTGCTCAACAGCTTCGCGTATTTGAACTTTGCGTCGGTCGAGGGCAGCACGCTCTATCTCATCCCGCGCGACACCGAATACGGCCTGACCGACGAGGACCTGCGCCACCCCAAGTTCGAGTATCTGCGCCCGATCCTCTGACCGCCACTGTCGCATGCAATCATGCGCAACGCTCCAATGCGCTCGCTCCCTGGGAATTACCAGGCACATCGAATGCAAACGCGAGCGCCATGTCCTGGAATTACGTATGTGTCGTCGCGCTCGCGGCGTCTCTGGTGGTGGGCTGCAGCGCGCAGGTAATCAACGGCAACTGTGAGGGCGATCCGCCCGTCGCCAACGACGACTGCGACGAACGCTACGAGTGCGTCGGCGACCAGTGGGAGCTCGTTGAGTCGAGTTGCGCCGACCCCGGACCCGGCTGCCCCATCGCGGAGCCTTGGAACGGCGACCCGTGCGAAGAGGTCGGCAGGATGTGTTCCTACGACCATCCGTGCGGGACGCTCACTACCCTGGTCGCCGAGTGTACAGTCGACGGCTGGCTGACCTGGCAGCCCCGCTGTGGGCCCTCGGGGCCGTGCCCCATCAAGATGCCCGTCGTGGGCACCGACTGCTCCGATTATTCGGACGCGCCCTATTGTTACTATTCCGTAAGTTGCGGAGCCGCGGAGTCCGAGGTCACGCTGGAGTGTATCCCCGGCGGAGACTGGGCGATTGTCGATCCCGCGACCTGCGCCGATTGTCGGCTCTTGGCGAACGAAGCCTCCTGTGCAACCGCCACGGGCTGCGAATGGCTGCGGCCTGGCTGCGGAGACGAAGCCCAGCCACCCATTGTGGAGGGTTGTTATCCGGTCGAGGATTGCCAGACGACTGGCTGCGCTGCCGACGAGGTCTGCGTCGACTTCACCTATGATCCGTGCGCGGGCCAAGACTGCAACGCGTGCGGCGCGACCTATTCGGTCTGTTTGCTCTGAGAGAACTCGAGCGCCAGCTTCAGCCGACCCTCGACCGAGCTCGTGGCGTACTTACAGGTTTGTTCTCACGCTCACCTCGGAGCGCACGGTCGTCTCGACGTCGATCACCTCTTTCGCGCCTCGATCGTCGTCGGGGTGCCAGAACTTCTGCGCGCGCGGGTCGGAGATCGACGCGGGAGCGTCGGTCTCCACGCTCGAGTCACTCCTCGCGTTGGGCCCAATGACCGACGCGAGCGGGGCACCGTCGAAGGTGATCTCCCGCGCGATCAGGGTCTCGATCACGATCGTAGACGCGTCCTCGTTCCAAGACTTTATGCCCAAATCGCGCAGCGTCATGTGCCCGTGACCAGGGAGCCATACAGCCCAGTAGTGGCCACCGACCGCCCGCACGAGCGTCGCGCGAGGACTCTGGGACAAGAGATAAATCTCCAACTCTGCCACATCCCCGCCAGGCGCGGGGTCCGCCTCTCCCGTGTGCGGGAGCGTATCGGGGATGACGATCCACCGCGGCTCCCCGGAAGGGTTTCGCAGGGAGACGTTGAAATAGAGCGTATGGAGAGGCGGCCTCTGTTGGGTTGTTCGTGTGTATTGGAAGGTGATCATCGGTGCGTCCGTCGGCCGCGACCGCGCGATTGTGCCGGAGGACTCGCTGGAGGTCTCAATCGTGACGTCCGGGCTCCTCGGCGCGGAGCTGCAGCCGACGACGAAGACGCCCAGAATAAGGAGCGAACGAGCCATGCTCATTGGATCGCTCTTCATCGTCGCGGCCGCAACCCTCGGCGCTACCACCCAATCCGCAGGGTGTGGAGCACCGCCAGCATCCACCACCCGAGCTCGCGTCTGCGCTTGAACCTGGGCAATTGGCTCCACGTCTGTCGCGCGTCCGCGAGGACGGCGCGCGCGGTCGGGTAGTCCTTCGCCGAGTGGTGCACGAGCGCCAGCTTCAGCCGACCCTCGACCGAGCTCGTGTTGAGGGCGTTATAACGTTCATACGCGTCCATGGCCTCCTCCAGTCGGCCGAGCTTGCGCAGCACGTTGCCCGCGACCCGATAGGGCTCGCCGAACCTGACAGCGGGGTCGAGCTCGACGGCCCGAACGAGCGGCGCGAGGGCCTCTTCGTACTTACCGGCTTGTTCGCATGCTAGCCCCTTGAGATAGAGGAGCTCTGCGTCGTCGGGGAACCTCGCGAGCGCGTCCGTCAATAGGACGAGCGCCTTCTTGGGGCGCGCTTGACTCAGATAGAGGAGGGCGAGGTCCCGCCGCGCCGTCGCGTTCGCCGGGTTCTGCGTGACCTGCGCCCTGAGCTCCCTCATGCGACCGAGCGTCTGCAGGATGCGCACGGGGTCCGGCAGCACACGGCGGAGCGCCACGACGACCACAATGCCAATCAAGAGCGGCGGGTACCGCATCACGAGCGCCAGGACCGCCCACATCGCGTAGTAGCTCAAGTAGCGCACGTTCAACCCACCCCTTCTCGTCGCAGATCGTCCACCAACCACGAGTCGCGGGCGCCTGTCCGCCGGTGCCACTCTTTCTTGTTGAGGCTGGCTTGACGAAGGGGCGGTGGGGACGTAAACACTGTTAACATGAAACTGACGGAGCCGCCCTCGACCAAAGAGCGCCTCCTCTCCGCCGCGCGCGATCACTACCTCGAGGTCGGCACGGTTCACTTCTCGCTCCGCGAGGTCGCGCGCAGGACGGACGTCACCGCCGCCGCGATCTATCGGCATTTCGACTCGAAGGAGGCGCTCCTCGCCGAGGTCTGCAACGAGGGGTTTCGCGTCTTCGGTGGATATTTGCTGGCGGCGCTCGCGAAGAAGGGGCCGCGCGAGCGCATGCGCGCCGCGCTCGATCAGTACCTCAAGTTCTCGGTTGAGCGACCGCGCGACTACCGGGTCATCTTCATGAGCGAGCCAGTCGACAGGCGACTCGTCAGGCCACCTGACGACGCCTCACCCGACCCATCCTTCACGTTCCTCGTCGATCGCGTACGCGAATGTCAGGAGCACAAGCTCGTCCTTCGCGGTGATCCGCACGAGCTCGCGCTCTCGATCTGGGCCCATTTGCACGGGCTCGTCTCGCTCCGCATCGCCGGCCTCCTCGGCGCCGAGGGCGAGGATCTCACGCGCTTCTCCGCGCTCTACCACACCTCGACAGAGCGCCTGCTCCACGGCCTGGCCCCCCGGGCCTGACCCCCACCTCGCGTCGCCGCCGTGCGCGCGAGGTCTTTTTGCGATCTCGTTGTTAACAGTGTTTACATATCAAGAAGGAACCCCTCGATGCTGCCCACCACCCAACGCGTGACGGCTCTCAAAGACGATGGCTTTGCGGTCTTCCTCATCGGCATGCGAATCAACGCCTGGTGGAAACCGTGGAAGTGGCTGCCCGTCGGCCTCGCGATGCCCCGCATGATCCAAGAGCTGCAAAAGCAGCCGGAGCTCGGGTTCCTCGGGGCGGAGAGCTGGTTCGGACGAACCACGGTGATGCTCTCTTATTGGCAGTCGAAGGAGCACCTCTTCGAGTTCGCCTCGCGCCGTAACTCCACACATCTGCCAGCGTGGCGTGCCTTTTATAAGGCAATCGGCAAGAGCGCCGACGTCGGCATTTGGCATGAGACCTACTCGATCACACGCGGCGCCTACGAGAACGTCTACGTCAACATGCCGCCCTTCGGACTCGGCGCTGTCGCGGGCGTGAAGCCGGCCGAGGGAGCGTTCGCCAGGGCGAGACAGCGCATGGCTGGTGGTGAGCCCCAAGCCCTCGCCGCCGAGTGAACAACCGCGCGTTTACGCGACAAAGCACGATCGTTCGGTGAAACTCGCGCCCGCCCGAACTAGAACCAAGTCTCCCAAACGCCCGCGTCGACTTGAACAGCGTGCAAGGTAACGCTGATGCGATCGCGGTCGCCTCGAAACGGGCGGATCTGGTGCATTGTGTACGAGCTCATCAAGAGCGCGTCGCCCACGCCGTAGCGCACGAGCGCGTGTGGCGCGGCCTCCTCCTCGTCGGAGACAGCCTCGGTGCCGTGGTAGCTCACGTCCCAAACGCGAAGCCCGCCACCCCACGTCGCGGGCTGCAGCATCAGCACGAAGCTGAGCGCCGCGCTCCGCTCAGCGAGGTGGTGTGGGCTCAGCCCCTCGACGTCGTAGTGGATGATGCCACCGCGACGCGCGACGACCTCGCCCGCGGGGAACACGTGCACGCCAGGCCCGCAATACCCGAGGCGCGCCCGCGCGACGCCGCCCGCGAGCTCCGCGAAGAGCCGGCGCGCGCGCTCCTGCAGGCCCGGTAGCCAACGCTCGACCCGCGCGTCGGACGCCGCGCGATCGGCGAAATACTCGCGCGCCCGCCCTGTCTCGAGGTGCGTATAGAACGCGCGCCCCAGCGTGAACTGCTCGCCCCCGAAGTCCGCGACCCACTCGCCGCGCGCACGATAGACGGCCTCGACGGCGCGCTCGGCATCGACCCCTCCCATGAGGCCCGTCACCACGACTGCGCGCTGTGACCCGAGCGCGCTCAATTCGGCGCCGAACGCAGGTGATCCTGCTGCCCGCCACGCAGCCGCATCGACGCGGTGGACGAGCCCAGCCGCGGCCGTGGCGTCAGCCCTGCTTCCCGCGGCGGAGCACGCGCTTGACGAGATCGACGTCGGCCGCGCCGAGCTCGCGCAGCGCGAACAGCACACCGAGGTAGACGACCGCCATCACGGGCGCGACGCCGGGGCCGATGAGCTTCGCCACGATCCCGCGCGATGGCGACGGCACCAAGAGCCCGAGCCCGACCGTCACCGCGGTCGCGACGAACACGCGCGCCATCGTGAGCGGCGCGACGAAAGCACCGGCCGCGCGCCAAAGGAGCACGGCCCCGAGGATCGCCGCGAGCGTCATCGCGACGGCCGTCGCGGCCGCGGTGCGCTGCAGGAGCGGCAGGCCGAACGCGTCCGCAGGCTGCAAGACGAGGATCGCGCCGCCGACGAGCGCGACCGCAGCCCACGTGAGCAGCACCGCCCAGCGCTCGCGCCGCAGGCTCGTGAGCGCCGCGGACGCGACACCCAAGATCGCGAGCGACGCGAGGCCGAGCACGTAGATGCGCACGAAGCTCGCGCCCTTCTCCGCGATGTTGGCGGGGAACGCGAACGAGAGCAGCTGCGGCCCGAGCGACGCGATCGTCCCCGCGATGAGCCCCGTGAGGATGAACGCGAGGCGCACGCCGCTCCGGGTGAGGCGCTTGACGCCCTCCGCGTCATCCTCGGAGCTGGCCTTGGCGAGGAGCGGGAAGAGGACGAACTGCACGCTCATGAGCAGCTGATAAGGCAGGAACCCGAAGAGCTGCGCCGAGCGATAGTAGCCTACAAGTTTGTCAGCCTCATCGAGCGACAACCCCCGCGCGAGGGCGCCTGCGCCGACGGCGCGCGACATCAGGAAGAAGTCGGTCTGGAGCAGCAAATTCAGGCCGATCTGCGCGACGATCAGCGGCCCGATGAACGCGACGTACGCGCCCCGCGAGAGCGCGCTCGAGCCGTTCGATCCCGTGCCGCTCTTGCGCACCGCGACCGGGATGATGAACGCAGCGGCGAGGACGAAGCCGGTCGCGGCGCCAGTCGCGCCGTCGAGGTGCAGCACGCGCGCGAACGCCCACGCTCCGACCGTCATCGCGATGGTGCGCGCGACGCCGTAGAGGATGTCGAGGCTCGCTTGGACGGTGAAGCGCTTCTTACCGTTGAGCGCGCCCACCATCGGGGCGTAGACGCCGTAACAAAGGATGACGCCACCCGCGACGCGGATGGGCGTCGTCGCGTGCGGCGCGCCGACCCACCCTGCGATGAAGCCCGCGAGCGCCGCGAACACGATGGATGCGGTGAGGGCGATGACGACGTGCACCGTCAACGTCGTGCGGAACGCCGCGTCTTCCTCGCCGGGTTTCGCGCCGGCGACCATGCGCGAGACGCCCTGGATGCTGCTCGCGACGATGACGTTGTTGACGACGCTGACGATGGCCAGCATGCGCGAGACCGAGCCGTAGCCGGCCTCGTCGAGGACGCGCGGGAACACGAGCTGCTGCACGAGCCCGAGCAGCACGAAGGAGATCTTGGCGATCGCGATCGCGATGCCGCCGCGGCCTGCGGTGCGCGCTTCGCTCGCGTCGGCCGCGGGCTCGTCGGTCTTCGTGCTCACGGCGGCGGGGCTAACCGATCGGTCGGGTCCTGGCAAGCGCGACAACCGCTAGAGCCAAGTGCCATCATGCGCGCTAAGACCCCATGGTGCAGGCTCAACCCAGCTCGAACGACACGCCCAAAGGCGCGTCGCCCATCCGGTACTTTCAGCGGTTCGGCGTCGACGAGGCCATGATCCGCCAGACGCTCTCCGTCGCGCTCGCGCGCGGCGGCGACTACGCCGACGTGTTCTTCCAACACAAGGTCTCGCGCACGATGGCGCTCGAAGACGGCGAGGTGAACCGCGCGTTCGCCATGGTCGAGCTCGGCGTCGGCGTGCGCGTCGTGAAGGGCGATCAGACTGGCTTCGGCTACACCGAAGAGCTCACCCGCGAGGCCCTCAGCCGCGCCGCAGCGACCGCCGCTGCGATCGCCGACGGCCCCCCGACCGAGGCTCCGATCGGCTTCCGCGCCGACCCTGCGCCGTTCGCGAGCTTCCCCTCGCGCTACGAGCTCGGCCGCCGCTGGGAGGACGTTTTGCCCGAGGAACGCCTGCCGATCCTCAACTCGCTCAACGAGCGCGCGTTCGGCGCCGACGGCCGCGTGAAGAAGGTCAGCGTCGGCATGTCCGACGAATACGGCGCGGTCCTCATCGCGGACTCGACGGGTCGCATCGTCGAGGACGAGCAGCCGATGACGCACCTCTGGTTGAGCTGCGTCGCCGAGCAGAACGGTGTTCGCGAGCAGAACGGCTACAACCTCGCAGGCCGCGAGGACTTCTCCTTCTACGACGAGGCGCGCCTCTCACGCCTCGTCCACGAGGCCGTCGATCGCACGGTGGTCCTCTTCGAGGCCGGCTCTCCACCCGCTGGCGAGATGCCCGTCGTCATGGCCGCGGGCTCGTCGGGCATCCTCCTCCACGAGGCCATCGGCCACGGGATGGAGGCGGACTTCAACCGCAAGAACGTCTCGATCTACGCCGACAAGCTCGGCAAACCCGTCGCGCAGAAGTTCGTCACCATCGTGGACGACGGCAGCCTCGATCGCGCGCGCGGCTCGATCAACGTCGACGACGAGGGCAACGTCGCGGGCCGCACCGTCCTCGTCGACGAGGGCACGCTCGCGACCTACCTGCACGACACCATCAGCGCAAAGCATTACGGTGTTAAACCAACGGGCAGCGGTCGGCGCGAGTCGTACCGCTCGGCGCCGCTCCCGCGCATGCGCGCGACCTACATGTTGAACGGGCCGCACAAGCCCGAGGAGATCATCTCGAGCGTGAAGAAGGGGATCTACTGCCAGAACTTCGCGAACGGCCAGGTGAAGATCGGCGCCGGCGACTTCACCTTCTACGTGAAGAACGGCTTCCTCATCGAGGACGGCAAGCTCACGAAGCCCATCAAGGACGTGAACATCATCGGCAACGGCCCGAAGGTGCTCGAGCAGATCGACATGGTCGGCGACGACATGACCATCGACGAGGGCGGCTGGACCTGCGGCAAAGACGGGCAGAGCGTGCCGGTCTCGCAGGGCATGCCCACCGTGCGCGTCTCGTCTCTCACCGTGGGGGGGCGCAAGTCGTGAGTGAGCTCCTCGAGATCGCCAAGAACGCCGCCGCGCTCGCTCTCAAGGTCGGCGCGACCGAGGCCTCGGCCAGCGCCTACAAGACCCGCGAGGTCGAGCTCACCTGGCGCGACGGCAAGGTCGAGAAGACCAGCGAGGCCACGACCCGCGGCCTCTCCGTCGCGCTCTACGTCGACGGCAAATACTCGGCTGTGTCGACGAGCGACCTCCGCCCCGACGCCGTCTCGAAGTTCCTCGAAGAGACGCTCGCGATGACGAAGACGCTCGCGCGCGACCCCTTCCGCAGCTTGCCCGATCCCAAGCTCTACGAGGGCCGCGCCAAGCTCGACCTCCAGCTCGCCGACCCCGCTTACGACAGCCTCACCGCGGAGCAGCGGCTCGCCTGGGCCAAGGAGCTCGAGGAGGGCGCACGCTCGGCGAAGTTCGGCGAGTTTGGCGCTGACTCTCTTGTCAGCGTAAGCGCCTATGTGTCGGACTCGTTCACCGAGCGCGCCCGCGTAACGACGAATGGCTTCGAGGGCCAGGCCGCCGGAACCGCCTATTGGCTTTACGCCGGTGTAACCGCCAAAGACCCTGACGGTCGCCGCCCCGAGGGCAGCGCCGGCGGCGGCGCGCGTCACCTCACCGATCTCGCGAGCGCAGGTGGCTTCGGCCGCGAGGCGACCGAGCGCGCCTTCGGCTGCATCGGCGCGAAGAAGGCGCCGAGCCAGGTCGTCCCCGTCGTCGTCGAGAACCGCGTCGTAGGCCGACTCTTCGGCGCCCTCGCCCGGGGGCTCTCAGGCCGCGCCCTCCAACAGAAGCAGTCATTCCTCGAGGGCAAGCTCGACACACAAATCACCGCGCCGCTCCTCGACGTGCGCGACGATCCACACATCAAGAAGGGCTTCGGCTCGCGCCTCTACGACGGTGAGGGCTTCGCCTCCAAGCCATTCCCGGTCATCGACAAGGGCGTGCTCAAGACCTTCTATATCGATGACTACTACGGTCGAAAGCTCGGTATGGCGCCGACGACCGCGGGCAGCTCGAACCTCGTCTTCGGGGTCGGCAAGAAGGGCGCCGCCGCGCTCATCGCCGACGTCGGCAATGGCATCCTCATCACCGGCTTCCTCGGCGGGAACAGCAACCCGACGACTGGCGACTTCTCGTTCGGCATCCAGGGCTTCCTCATCGAGAATGGCAAACAGACCGCCCCAATCAGCGAGATGAACGTCTCGGGCAACCTGCTCGAGCTCTGGTCGCACCTCAGCGCGCTAGGCTCCGACCCGTACCCGTATACGTCCGTGCTCACGCCGACGATGGTCTTTGACGGCGTGCAAGTCGCGGGGGCGTGAAGAGCCTGTAAAGCGTGACACCGTGCGCGTGCCTGTAGACGAGCACCGCGTGTCACGCGGAGACGGCACTTCCGCTGGGCCACGGCACAGGCGACGACTGTCGATCATTTTACAAGAAGCTCAGCGATCTCGCGCTCCAGTCCGAGCGCGATGGTGTGTAGGGTCGCGAGCTCGGCTTGCGCTTCCTCGACGCGCCGGTTGGCGATGAGCCACCGGATGTACAGCAATCGAACAGGAACCTCGAATGGCGCGTTCCAGCCCGCGAACGCGTCTCGCTTCAAGCGCGCAAAGTCGTCCGGTGCCCACTCCGCCAGCGCGCGGAGCATCGGCCAGGCGAGTGGATGGTTGGGTGGCAACACAGGTCCGCTCCCGCTCTGAACGAGACGCTGACATACCTTGAGCCAGCTGCCCTCGCTCTGTCGTAAAGGACCGAGGGCGCGCATGAAGTCACCCACAGACTTCGGCGGCACCCGGAACTGGACAGGGTGTGGCGCTGTAAAGGGCTGCCCCTGGTCGCTACCCCACCGAGCGTCCAAGAGCAGCAGCGGCGGCTCCACCTCGACCGGGCCGTGCGCTCGTGAGGTAGCGTCTTTCATGGCTCGCCTTCTCCCGCGGAGCAACAGCGCGGATTGCAGGGAATCGGCGAAGGAAGCCAGTCGCGCTGGGATCTGGGGGCTACGGGTGGCATGCTCGCGCAGGAAACATAACGACGCAGCCATGCGCACCCCACGCAGTCGAGGGGGCGAGCGGGGCAGGCACCCACCTTGAGGTTCTCGACGACCCCCTTGGCATCGGCCGATCCGCGCACGCGAGTTATGGTGACCACTGCCCAGGATTCGTCTTCATTCTGTGCGACTCCAACGACGAGATCGTACCTTCCCTCGGAGAGCTTTGACGCAATCTCCCGCGCAAGCGGCTTCTCCCACTTCGACGCCGCGCTGAAGACGCCGCTGATGAAACGAAACTTGTCCAGGTCGAGAGACGCGCGTCCTTCGCCCCAAGTAACGGTGAACTTGGTGACGTGGAGCCACGCTTGGACTCCACGCTCCGACACGCGCAGGACATCACGACAATCCGGAACATCCACCATATGGGGACGGGGGCGCGCGACCGAGACGGCAGGCGCCGTTCGACTCGAGCCCGATGTTGCGGCCACGGTCACGGTAGGCTCAGGCCCAGCTGAGCACGCGAGCGACACCGTGGGGCAGAGCAGAATCCAGCGAAGCGTTCCGTCCACTCGATGAACGTTTAGGACCGCCATGTTGTTACTACCATGTCAGTTGCGGCTCTTTGGGGGGAGCGCCAACTGGCAGTGAGATTGGACAATGACAACAGCTCGAAGGTCACGACTGCGCTCGACACGACAATCCCTCGGTCAAGAGTGGGCTCGGCGTCGCAGGCTTTCAGTATCCGCCGCCGCAATTTAAGGCTAGCGGCTTGGTCAGCGCTGTCCAAGGGAATTGGGGGCGCCCGACGGCCCCGACCTCACTGTCCCGCCTCCCGCGCCCGCCGTATCTCCCGGCGAGTCATGAGAGGCGATGAGCTGGCCCCCACCAAGCCATGCGTGAGGGGCTCGGTGGGGATGACGCCGCGGCCGAGCGACGCGTCGAACACGCATCGGACGTGTGGAGCAGGGTGCCGGGTCGCCTCGGATCCAGGCCGCGAACAGCGGGTAACGGCGGGCGTCCCAATACCGTCGTTCGAGCTCCACGCAGCGAGGCTGTGGTCACGACAAGAACGTAGCGAATCGCAAGCCCGCAAATGCTGCGAACCGTAGGGAGCGCTGCTGCGGAAGGCTCGTGACACGTGCTAAGCGATAAACATGAGTCGCGCGCGTATATGGGTAGCTGCTTTTCTCATGTCCTGCGGTTCACCAGCAAACCAGCCAGGCTCCGTCCCGACCGCCGCGAGCTCAGCCTCCGCTCCAGCGTCACCCAGCGTGACAGAACAGAATAACGTCGTGAAAGGTCCGCGCGAGACGCTGCAAGCCATCGCAGAGCGAGTGAGGGCCCTCGGGGGAGAGTGTCCGCAGCTCCGATCGTTCGACCCGAGTCAGCACCTTCACGCTGACGGGCTTGTCATCACGTACGACTATCATACGCACCGCTCGACCGGTCTTGGCGGTTGGACCGCGGCCGTCCCCAATCCAGATCCGGATGGGATATGGCTCTATATCGATATTCATGACGCCTTTTCCGAGGCTCAGATCCACACGCAGCCCATGGTGCCGGTCTACGACGTCGGCGGCAGACAAGTGCTCTTCATGCTGGTGTTGGAGGGGTCCCAGGTGCCCTCGTGCGCTCAAAAGCTGCAGGAGATCCTGGCGTCCTACGGACGCCCAGTGACGCTGTAGCGGTTCGAGCTCCGATTGACCTCGCGGGGTCACGAGAAAAGGGCCTAGAGGCGCCTTCTGCACGCCGAGCTTCTCCTTCATGCGTGCGGCCACGATCGTGCTTACGGCCAGTGAGCGATGCTCGGCGCCGCAGGGCCCGAGCTCCTGGATCGGGCGCACGCCCGGCGGGTCGAGGAGGCGAAGCTGAAGCCTCAAGGTCTCGGGCGTGAGCTCGTCAACACGATGTAATCGCCCTCGGCGGCATCCCACTTCCAGGTCGCCCCGTAGTGTTGGTGCTTGTACGTGCAGTCGAGGGTAAGCTTGGTCGCGTCGGCGTTTGTGGAGGGTTTGCAGTCGCGAGAGTCCTGGACAAAACTGTTTGAGACCGCAGCGAGAAGAGGCAACTGGTGCTGCTGGGTGGTTCCATCGGGGTGGATCGTGAGCACCCACCAGGCTGGAGATGGCCTAAAGAACTCCCGCGTCATGAAGGGCGCCCCGTAGGTGGCCACAGCATAGTCCAAGCCACGGCGCCCCGAGTATTCAATGGTAAACTGCATAAGGTCAGTGTCGTTTCGCACTGGCGGGTAGGCGGTGAGCTTGTCGCCGTCCGTGACGACGATAACCGGACCAGGGCCTGGCATCCAGCCAATCTCCATGGTCCCGAAGTCGTCAAGCTTCTTGTAGAGGTCGGCCTGAACGAGCTCGATCTCGATGTTCGCCCCCAAATGGGCACGGCTTTCGGGATCGATGTCGCGAAAGTAGCGAACGCGATCAGGAGTGCTTGGCGAATAGGAGAAGCAGGGATCTGAAGGCCAACTTTGGTGGGTGTCCTGCTGGTAGTGAAACCACAGGTTGCGCAGCTTTGACTGCGGTGAAAGCTCGAACGGCTTGACCAGTTTCAGCCAGGCCCAAGGGGCAGGCCGCGCGTCGGGTGCAGCGCCTAGGCGCAAGACTTCGACCGGTGCGGAGCTCAGATAGGGCAAGACCGACAGAGGCAGCGTTAGCTCGACGTCAGCGCCGTCCGCGTTGGGGACCCACGCGACCTTGGCGTTGATAGCAACCTTGTCACTGGCGTCAGAACCCAGCAAAAACACCCCGGCTGGCTCGAAGATGATCGTTCGCGTGTAATCGGCGCCGAATGCCAGGTTCAGCTCAAAGTCTCTGGCCTTCGCCTTCTGACAGCTCAGACTCTGAGTCGGCGTTAGCGGGGTAGGCTGTTCTGAGGCCCAGCCGTGGGCCGACTCGCAATCGAAACCATGGGCGACACCGCTTGATGCGGTGCCATTCCCAACCGATGGGGGCAGGGGAATATCCGCCCCAATGCGAAGCCGAAAGCCCTGTTTTGCGTTGCCTCGCAGCCTCGCTGCGACGTGAACCCCATCCTGCTCGATCGCCAGGGCTACGATGGAAGCTGGCAGGGACCCGACCGGTGGTTTGATCGGCGTCTCGGGTAATTGGCCAGGATCCATTCCCTCGGCCTCGGCCGGCCACTCTGCGTTCCAGCTCTTGTATATGCTGGGCCAGTCGTCGCCATACCTCCTCTTGGCGGCCCAATCGAGCGAGTGCCTATCGGGGTCATCAACCTGCTCGGGATCCAGGTTCATCGAGCCCCATTCGGACAGATCGCCGTCCGTTTGCAGCGCCGCAGGTTTGGCCACCAGCACGACACCGATCACATCGGGATCGATCAGGACCTCTTGTTGTTGGGCTGACGCTGATGTCGTTGTAACCGTGGACGCACCCGCCGCCGCGGAGCTCGCAGTGACTGGGCGCTGGGGAGAGTCGTGGGCATCCGATGCGCATCCACCAATCCCGACACACGCGCAGGAAGTCAAAAACAGAAGAGCCAGATCTTTCGGCGACACGAGACCACTCCATTCTCAATCTCAAGCGGCACGCACGAGCCAATCCAATCACGCAAAGCTCGCTCTTTCAAGTCGACCTTCTGGTGTGGGCGGCGAGATGAGCGAGAGCGATTGGTCTCCTTATGAGGTGAGCTTTGCCCACTCAAAGAAGGCCGTTGTCCGGGCGTTGTCCTGATCTTGGTAGGTAGCAAGCGAGAGAGCTTTGGGCTCTACGAGAGTAACAACATTCATGCGCTGATATCATCGTCCCTCTTACAAGCGCACGGCCCTCGAGCGGTACGCCGAAGAGCGTGAGCGTATGGTCCGTAGAGGCCTTCGGTGACGGCGTTGTAAGCGTTCGCAACGCCGCCCTTTCGCGCTTTCAATTTCGGGCCGAGCCTTGAATTCGGGGTTCTAGCTACGTAACCCCGAGTCTGTTGCTGCGTGCGCGGTGCGTCGGGCGCGCCGCTTCGTGGCATCATGCCGGCGTTGACGGCTCCCAGCGCGACTCCTCCCACGGCCCCGCCCGCGCCGGAGCTTCGCGACCTGCTCGCGCGGCTCCCGACGCCGCTGGCTCAGCTCGCGCGCCGCATCCTCAACGCGAGGCCTGGCGTGGAGCACCACGGCGCGGCGTTTTACTTCGCCGAGGCCAGCCTCAAGCTGGCTGCAGGCGCGCGGCTCTCGCGACTGCTCGCGCGCCGCGAGTGGCTCGAGCCGGAGCTCGCGCAGAAGCTCGAGGCGATCGTGCTGCCCTCGGTCGGGCACTGGTGCTCGTTCCTCGCCGAGTCGAGCCGCGTGCTCGCGGTGAAGGCTGGTGACACTCCTCTCGGGGCCGCCTCGAAGGAGATGGGCAAACCGCTCGCGTCGTCGAGCGCGACGGCGGCGTTCATCGACGCCGTGCGCGAGGCCGACCTCATCACGGACGAGACCGCCAAGCGCTCGAAGAAGGCGGGCACGCTTGGCTTTTACGATGTTCTAGCGAGTTACCGGAACCAGGTGATGGGCCACGGCGCGCTGCGGAGCGCGGCGTTCTACGAGCGCTTCGCAGTCATCTTGAGGAGGGCCGCGCTCGAGGCGGTGCTCTCACCGAGCTACTTGGGCGGGCGGCAGCTCGCGGTTCCTTGGGTCGACGAGCAGGCCGACGCGCCGCCGACGCTCCGGTGGAAGGTGCTCGAGGGGCTCGCGGGCATCGTGGCCTCCGAGGCTCCCGCGGCGAGCGTGGCCTCGATGCCAACACTCGCTCCGCCGGCTCGGGCTCCGGAGGACCGGAGCCCCAGTCTCGCTTCGCTCGACCCACGCCGGCTCCGCTCGACCCTGCCGTCGTCTGGCGAGCGCGAGATTCACCTGCTCGACGATCCGCCGGTGTCGCTCCATCCGCTCGTGATCTTCGACGAGGACGAGCACGGCCGAGAGCGGTTCGGGTTCATCAACCGGGCCGCGCTGAACAAGAAGGGGTCGGTCAAGCGGGCTGACTATCTCGACTACGCGACGGGCGATGAGCTCAAGGGGCACGACGCGACCGCAGCGGTCACGGGCCTCCTCGAGCGCATCCGGGGAAAGCAGGTCACCCAAGCCGAGGTCGAGGCGGTCGCGACGACGATCGCTGCGTCGCCGCTCTCGCCCGAGGAGGGAGCGTCGAGCGCCCCGCCAGCGGGCCTGCTCGGGCGCGTCCTCGGCGGTAAATACCGGCTCGTCGCGCAGCTCGGTGAGGGTGGTATGGCCAGCGTCTACGAGGCGCAGAACGTCGAGCTCGCGCGCCGCACCTACGCCGTCAAGATCCTCGACCGACAGCTCGCGAAGCAGCCCGATCTGCTCGAGCGCTTCCGCCGCGAGGCCGACGAGATGTCCGCCCTTCGGCATCGGGGCATCGTCGACGTCAGCGATTTCGGTCGCGAGCCGGACGGGACTGTCTTCCTCGTGATGGAGCGCCTGCGCGGGCGCACGCTCGACCGCTATGTCGAAGAGGGGCATCCACCCCTCGAGCAGATCGTTCGGCTCTTCTGCGAGGCGCTCGATGCGCTCGGGCAAGCGCACGCGCGCGGCCTCGTCCACCGCGATCTGAAGCCCGCCAACCTCTTCGTGAGCGAGGAGCCGGGCTCGCCACCCACGATCAAGATCCTCGACTTCGGAATAGCGAAGGTCTTGGGCGCGGAGCGCGGCGCGACCCACGAGGGAATGATCCTCGGCACGCCCCGCTTCATGAGCCCAGAGCAAGTCGTGGACTCGTCGTCAGTCGACCCGCGCGCAGACCTCTATTCGCTCGGCGTGACGCTCTATCAAGTCCTGACCGGCGTGCCGCCCGTCGACGGGGAGTCGCTAGTCGACATCGTCTTCAAGGTGGGTAACGGCCTCGTCGATCGACACCCGCGCGCGCGCGCGCCCCAGGTGCCCGAGTGGCTCGACGCCGTCGTGGCGAAGGCCATGTCCGCTCGGCGCGAGGAGCGCTTCACGAACGCCGACGAGATGCGCCAGGCGCTCGCGAACGGTCTCGCAACCTCCGCGACAGTGCATGCCCCCGAGCCGAGCGCTCCTCCACCGAGTGGTGGCGCTCCGGACGAGACCGAGCGTCCTCTGGTCCACGATCCTCCCGTCGCTCCACCCAAGGTCGACCCGACGGAGCCTATTGTGATGAGACCCACGGGCGCGAAGCGCGGGCTCGTGTTCGGTGGCGTGGCCTTGGGGATCGTGGGCGCGGTGATCGCGATAGGGGTGTTGCGCTCGCGTGATCCCAGAGAGACCGCACCGACGTCGAGCGCAGCGTCCACGCCTTCGGCGCCGAGCTCGAGCGCGCCGAGCTCACGTCCACCCGTGGCAGCGACTTCGGTGCTCGCGCCGCTATCCCCCAATCCGTCGCCGCCGTCCGGGATGCGATTCATTGGAGGTCAAACCTTCACGATCGGCACCACAGAGGCTCAGGCCGGCGAGCTCCTCGCGGCGTGTGGCGCGGACGAAAAGTGCAGGGAGAAGGTCGCGCGCGAGACCCCTGCCCACGCCGTGGTCGTCGCGAGCTTCTTCCTCGACGAGGTCGAGGTCTCCGCGGCGGAATATGCGGCTTGGCTCGGACGCGTCGACGGGCTCACCGTCGCGACCTGGGGCGAGGGGGAGGCTCGCGGCCTCTATGTGCTTCAGAAGGGCGAGCCTCTCCTCGAGCTCGACACGCGCTACTCCGTCGTCATGCACCACAAGCGCGCGGATGGTGGCTTCGCGTTCGCGGCGGCGCAGGCGCGCGCGGCCTCGACCCCTGTCAATTATGTAACCTGGACTGGCGCGGATAAGTTCTGTCGCGCACGCGGAGCGCGGCTCCCCACCGAGGCCGAGTGGGAGCTCGCGGCGCGTGGAGTGGAGGGTCGCGTCTATCCTTGGGGCGACGCCGAGCCGACCTGTCAGACTGCGATCTACGGTCGCGGCGAGGGCGTGACCCCATCGTGTGGCGCGCCCGGGCCCGGTCCTGCGCGCGCTTATGCCGATAAGACGCGAGACGGCATCTTCGACCTGGGCGGCAACCTGCGGGAGTGGACGATAACGCCGTTTCGCGCTTACGCGGCGTGCTCGAGCCCCTGCGTCGACAGCGCCGAAGTGCCCGCTTCCAACGCGGAGGAGCACGTCATTCGCGGTGGGTCCTGGATCTCGAAGGGGCCGAGCGAGCTCCGCGCTGCCAGGCGAAGCTTCGATCTCGTGACCTGGGCGGACGTCGGCGTGGGCTTCCGGTGCGCGATGCCCGCGCCGCCCAAACCGCCGACTGGAGTTACAACACAGTAAGGATATGGAGATGTCGAGCCTACGAGCCTTGGTCCTCCTGCCGCTGATGACTCTCGCGTGCAGTGCCGGTCAAAACGACACGAACGGTGCGGCGCAGGGGTCGTCCACTACGAGCGCGGCGCGCGGCGCGCCGGGTGAGGTCGTCCGCGCGCTGAAGGCCAATCGAGTCGCTTCCGACGGGCGCGTGCTCGCGGAGCTCCGCAGCGGCGACACCGTGGAATCCGACGCGTGGTTCGCGCTCGAGATCATGGTGGATAGTCCGCGCTATGTGTATGCCGTCCAGTTCCACGCCGACGGCGTCGCCGACCTGCTCTTCGATGGGTCCGAACGACCCGCCGTGCCCAATGTCTGGTTCCGCGTCCCAGACGATCCCCGCGACGCGTTTCATACGGACTTCTGCACTGGCGAGGAGCACATCTACCTCATCACCTCGCCAAAACCCCTCAGGGAGGTGGACAAGGAGCTCGCCGCCGCGCTCGACAGCGTCGTGAAAGACACCTCCGCGGAGTGCCCAGCCCCGCCACACCCGGAGCCGACAGCGTCGGTCCAGCCAGCCCCCATCCCGACAGTCTCCGCATCAGCCTCTGCGCCGCAGAAGCTCTTGCGGGCGCCTTCAGTCGCCGCGGTCAAGGCTGAGCAGAAGATCCAGGTGCGGGATAAGGGGATTCGACGAGAGCGGCTCCCGAACGTCGGCGGCACGGCCTTCTCGGGCAAACCGAGCGACGATGGAATCACCGTCGATTCCTTCGTCCTTCAGCACCGTTGAGCAATGTCGTCTCGAGTGGGGGGCGCTCGGTGGCACGACTGACAGTCGTGTAAGCCCCTCACGCCCCGGGGGCAGTCACCGCCGCGAGATGCGCCGCGACCCGGCCAGGCAACGTCTGACTCCAGCGCGGCGGATCCCAATAGGAAGCTGGGCTGCGAGCCTCGGCTTCCTCGAACGCTGCCAGCGCTACCCCATAGAGGCCCGCCTGTGCGGCGCGACGCGCGCGCTCCTCCCACCACGCCGCGGGTGCATCGGCGCCGTGGGCGCGCATCGCGTCCAAGTCCCAGTCGTCCTCGGTGCCGTCGAGCGGCTCGGGAACCTCGGTCATCGCGATCAGCGCCGCGACGAGCGCGCGGGCTCGCTCGCCCAGCTCGGGCCGATCCATCGCGCGTGCGTGCGGCAGCGACAGTCGCCCGAATACCGCATCGAGCCAGGCCAGCTGCATCGCCGCACCCCACGCAGTCGGATCGCTGCGTACGATTGAGAGATACGCACGCCGCGCTTCGCCGATGCGGCCCTCACGCCAGGCGTCGTTGGCGTCCTCGAGCGCGGTCACTGGGGGGCTCAGCTGTCCATCGGTTCGAAGTCACTCTTGCTCGCGCCGCAATCGGGGCAGCGCCAGTCATCAGGGAGCTGGACGAAGGGAGTGCCGGGCTTGATGTTGCTGTGCGGGTCGCCCTCCCGAGGATCGTAGATGTACCCGCTCATCATGCATTTGTAGCGGCGGGTGTCCTCCTTGTCCGCTGCCGCGGGCTGAGCTGCAGCGGGGGTCGCGGCGGCGGCGACTGTCAACGTGGTCCCCAGGAACTCGCGACGTCTCATGATTGCGTCAGGCTAGCAGATCGAGACCCAGAACAATCGTTGCCTGGCCGTCCCCAGTAGAGACCACCAAGTAGTTGGTCCCGTTGAAAGCCTACCAATGCCCCAAATGACAGCGTCATGGCGAGTCCGGTTCGCCGAACGAACGAAGCGCTCAGAGCGAGCCTGGCAGGCAAGGCCAATCGTACTGCGAATCGAGATATTCTGTGAGTCCGCGCCAGGGCACCAAGACGTTTGGAGTCGGCGTACGGTGGCTCGGGAGATGAATGTCGAGGCTCCGGAAACGTGGCTCGACCTCGGCTCGCCACACGCTCGCTTCGGAGGCGGGGTATGCCTCCGGCATCTGGACAGTGAACTTCCACATGTTCTTCGACGGCTTGGCCGGTAGCTCGCGGATCACGTCGAGAGGAGGAGTGTCTGTGCCGATCCAATCGAGCGCGAAGAAGACCGGGGCATCCTTCACCATTGCAAAGAAGTGGAGCAACATGAGTCGACCGTCGGGCCGCTCCCACGCGAGCACCTCCCCAATGGACCACGGTGGGGCCATGCGTCGCAGCCTCGTCGCCCGCTTCTTTGGAGACCGTGTCGACGTGAGCGCATCTCGAAGTCGTCGCAACACCTCCGCCCGCGCCGTCTTGAGTGTGACGTCGTCGTCGCTCCAAAGAGCAAGGTCGGCGTTGGAATCGATGATCTCGAGAGCGGCGTCTCGAACATGCGAGACGAGCTCTCCGCGCGAATGCATCGTGTCCGCGACGGCGAGCCAGAAAGGGCAACGAAAGGCCTCGTCCGACGCGAGCACTGCGCGATCGCGCTCGACCAGTTGCGCCACGGCGTCACTTGGAGCGAGGCCTCCGTCGACGAGCTCGAGGTAGGTGTTGCGCGTGTTCATCGCGACGTCGTCTTGATAGAGATTCGGCCCACAAATCGCCACCGGATCAAATTAGCACGCAGGCGGATCTCGAGGGTGGTGGGCGATTCCGCCACGCCACAGGTGCTTTCGAGGTCGTGCAGCAGAATCGCGCTGACACAAGGCCGTTCGCGGGCGGTGCAACGATCGAGGATACTGTGGAGTACGGGAAAGTGTTCTCGTGCGTCTACCAGCTCAATGGTACGAAACACTTTCGGGTTGGTCAGCTCTCCCTCCTTGTCGGGCCTCATGTTCGAGTGGTGTTGAGGCCGGACACCTGGAAGTCGACGTGTGTCATCAACGTTGACCGCGTGCGCCGGCTCAGCTTCACGTATGGCCACGTGGAGCGCTCGATCTCGATGTTCACCGCGAATTGCGACTCATGGGACTATGAGGCCGACCACTTCTTCGCGAACGAATCGCTCTTCAATGGGCGGTACTGGCCTACCAATTGGGCGGATGCCGTGGAGGGTGCGCCATACCGATGAGGTGAGGAGGCCGATCAGATCAACCTGACCGCACTCCCGTCGGCGCGAACGAGCTCCGCCGATGATGGCGGCGAAAAATGGGTGCGGAGTCGCACCAGCCTTGTATCGCATCCCCCAATGCACGGGACTCGCCAAGCGGCGTGCTCAAGCTAATAGAGGCAACCGAGGAGGACGCTCTTTGCACGCTCCGTGAAGCGGATACGCGCGTCGAGGTCTGTGTACCACCCATTGATGATTCTCGTCACTGTCCGCACGTCGTCCAGGTTTGCGCCAGAGTTGCAATGCGCCTTCTTCCAGTACCACCCGGCCGAGCGCACGGCGATTGCCGGATCGGTGAAGCGCGTGTCGAGGATGCCAATGAGCGCCGCTTGCTCCTGTGCGTTGTATACCGTCGTAAAGTTGGAGCCGTCGTGATGGACCTGGGCAAGTCGATCGAGCAGCGTCTGCTCATTCGCCGAAAATAGCGCACGATTCCCGCCCGAGCGGTACCAAGCGGCGTAACCGTCGGCCCACGTGAGCTGGATGGCCCCACGGCCGTAGAACGGGGCATAGGGTTTGTTGGGCCCTCCGCCCTCTCGCATCTCGAGGAACCGACGGCACTCGAGGGCCATCTGTGCGATGAAATGGCTCTGTCGTCGCCGCGTCATGCCGTGCGAGGCAGCCATCACGCCACACTCTTGCATACTCTCGTTGAGATCGAGCGTGAAGCCTCTCAGCCGATCCTTGTAGGCGTTGATTACTTGATCGTCGGGAACCGTTGCTGCGAGGTTCATGAATGTGCGAACGGTACCAGGATGGATCCCGGGAGTGGTCAGGCCCACCCCCATACGGTACATCTGGGCGAACAGTTGCGCGCTGGTCACGCCCGGCAGCGCCTTGAGGTAGCGGAGAAACTCGATGGGATGGACGTGCCAAACGCCGCTCGCTCGAGGCGTAAGGTTCGGCACTTGGCTCCACCATTCGAGCTTTGCGTGGTGCTCCATTGTCTGGTCGTAAAGGGTCTTCGGCATGAACCAGCGGCCCTTCTTCAGGCGCTCGTACTTCTTGCCCGGCGGCGCCCACTCCGTCGGATGCTTGCAAACAAACCGGCGGATCTTCTCGGCCACTGGCGGCTTCGCGAGAGCGTGCTTCAGCTCGTCCTGCGAGACCGTACCGCTGTGATCTTCGTCGAGCGCCAAGAGCAGCTCCGAAGCGTTGCAGAAGCCATCGTCGCTGTATTTGGAGTCCTCGATCGTCTTCCAACCTGCGTGCACCCAGTCATAGGCGGTCCGCCCGTACTGGCCGACATTGCGCGCGCGTGTCCAACCCTCGAATCCCTCATAATGGAACTTCAACCACCGTCCGTCGTGGCCAGCAGCGTCAGCGTGGTGTTGCTGCCACTCATCCGCAGCGTATGCGACGATCTCGCGGGTGTTCGACGGCGCTTCGATCGTCATGTCGAACCGATCGTAGGGATTGTGGAGCTTTGGCGTACCGTGATTCACGCGTACGTGGAATGTGTCGGGCCCGCTACTGTGGTGAGCATTATAATAGTCTTGCCGCGTCACCCAGCCGCGAGGCCCACTCGGGTGGGCTGAGATCTCGACGTAGGGAGAGTCCGGATCCGCCTGATGTATGATGATTCGCTGATGCGCGGTGAGCGTAAAACCCGCGTCGGGGTTCGCAGTTGCGACCTGAAATCTGAAGTCGTGACCTGGCGGGATGCGATAAATCTGAGGCCCCCAATTGTCACCTGCGGGGTTGGTCAGAAATGCCGCATTCTCTAGGAATATCTCGAAGTGCACGAGGTTGTGCGCGACTCGGTAAGGACCAGGGTAGCCCAAGATGTCGCCGCGCGAGACTCGGATCGCCTTTTTGGGGTGGACGACTTCGTCGAACTTCTCTGGCCAGAGTCCCGAGTCTCGCCGCTCGATCGTGCCACCCACCGTGCACATGATCCAGCCGCCACCGTCCAGCATGCTCATCGACCCGACAATGGGCGCTCCGTTTGCGAAATGCAGCGGCGAGCCCGCCGGGAGTATGCCAATGACGGGGGACTTCGGATGGGAGTTGGCACGGACCGCAAGCCCCATTTCTGCTGCTGGCGGGCGCTCCACCGCACGCACGACCCGATAGCGGTCGATGCTGATCTGGAGGACGTCGCCAGTATCTACGCGGACCCGCCCCGGTGCCTCCAACTCAGGGTCCATCGTGCGCCATGTGGGCGCGCCCGCTGCGCTCGTCGCGTCCAGCGGAGTGACACTGAACTCGGCTCCGACTGGAAGGATGCGACTCGGGACCAAGTCGTCATCTTCGAAGACCCCGACCCCGCCACCGTCCGTGTTCGCTTTCACGAACCACGCTTTGGAGTGGAAGATGGTTGGCCTATGCGTGCCCTCGACCCAGTCGTCGAAAGGCAAGAGATGCATGTAGAGAGCGTAGAAGACGATGCGTCCGCCACGCGGTGTCACATACTCATGCTTCGTAAGGACGAAGCTGTTCGAGTAGTGCTCGCGCGGCTCGTCGCTCTCTTTCGCGAAGTCACTCTCGACACGGAACTGGGGGCTGGAGTGCTCAGCCCGATCGATAAGGAGATAGCGACCGTGCCGCCGCTTCGCGATGTTCGCCGTGCGAATTTCACATTCGAGTGCCTTCTTGTTGAACCGATAGGCGACGACCACGCCGTCGCCGACCGCGCGAACGGGCTGATCCGTCTCGTAGTGCACCCCGCCATGCCAAAAGTTGTTTGCTCCGATTGGGTAGTGCCCTGAGTCGCCTCGCTCGTTTTCGCGCGACAATCGCTCGGAGAGGACCTCTGGATCTTGCTCTGTTCCGTCGACGATGGGAAAGGAGATATCCATAGCGCCTCAGTGCGAGAAGAGAAAGAACAGCATGGGTCGGTCGATGGCCCGCGCACGCACGACGTGTTGCTCGCCAGTTGCGAGGCCAGTCACTATGGCAGGTTGGGGGATGAACAGGATCCCAGGCTCGTCCGCCGAGTCCAGCACGTAGTTCTTGTCGGACTTCGTCCGACGCGTGCAGCCCACTTGATCGCGGAGCGCTTCATTGATCTTCCTCGGGTCATCGGTACCGAAGTTGAACTTTGCGAGCTCCTGCCAGGTCATCCCATGCGCCTTCGCGACGGAGTCGAGCGACTCACCAGTACGCACCCGATGGCGCACGATCCGCGCGAGCGACCACGGGCGTCCCGGCGTACGTGGGAACGGCTGCCCTCGCAGTGGCGTCATCGAAGCCTCTCCCGCTCCGAGCACCTCGAGCGTGTCTCCTATCGAGGCCCCTCCGGGGTTTGCTGCGAGGATGGCAGTGCCGTGCTCGCAGGGTTTCACGGCAACAATGCCCGCAGAAGTGGTGGTGAGCTCCCGACGTTCGGTGCCCGGCGCTGTCAGCGCGACCTTCGCGTTCGGCACCGGGTCTCCGCTCGTGTCGTCGACGATTTCGACCTCGATCCAGGTATGTTCCACACGGGCCGACACCGCGACCTCGCCCATTGGCCGAGCCAAGCCGGGAGGCTCCAATGTCCGGTGCTCGAGGACTTGCACCGAGCCACTCAGCAACCATCTCGCGACCCGCTCGAGGACTTCGGCCTCGGAGTCGACCCGATCCGAGGAGTCGCCGACAGCCAACACACGCCGCAGCGCCGCGGGTTCGTGGCCCAGGATTCGTCGCAGGAAGGACCGCGTGTAGACCGGATCGCGAAACGCCAGGCGTGTAGACTCGTCTGCACGTGCGTCCGCCGTTGGGCGAGCGCCTCGACGGACAAACTCGTAAGTGGCTCCGCGCCCATGAATCTTCACCATAGACATCCTCGAGGATCATCCGCGACATCCTGAATCGACGGCGTGGAGGAGAGGCGCAAGCTTACGAGCACGATCGCCCGACGTCGACTCGAAGGCGGCAATGGGTGGGCGGCCCAGATGACAGCATTGGCGCTGAATTGTGCGCTCGTCGCCAAGTCGCGTGAATAGACGAAGCTCCATGCCAAGAGAAACGGGGAGAGCGCGGGACGAAGCGATTGGACTTGAAGAAAAAGGAGTTCGTCAATTCAGTTGGCCGGATGCGTGCTGCCTGCCCAAAAGGGGAGACACACCAATAAGCGCGCGAGCGTGTACGCCGCAGCCCGGGGTGTTCCGCAGTGCATTCTTACCGTTGGCGCGCGCGTCGTCCGGGTCCTCTCGAACAGTGGTGTCAGCCGCTCGGGCGGCGTTGCGCCCCGGCGCGCCTCGCGTTGCGCAGAGGCAAAAGAAGCCCTCGAGCACGAGGTTCTCGCGGGCGCCCCTTTGGCTCGGAGCTTGAATAGCGCTTCGTGTGGCGACTCCGTTTCAGACCACGCTGCGCACGCTGAGGGCCGGCGCCGGACTCCACCCAGCGGCGTGGCTCATCGGCGCCTCGGTCCTGCTCGCGGGTTGGATCGCGTGGTTCGTCCTGTCGGAGGTCGCCGCGCGCGAGTCGTCGTCGCGCGCTTCGGTAGCGGCCGGCCGCGGGCCGCACCAGGTCAACGCGCCCGCGGCGGGGCTCGTCGCGTCGTCGCGCTTGGTGCTCGGCGCAGTGGTCCATCGAGGCGAGGTGCTGGTGACCCTCGACGACACCGCCGATCGTGCGACACGGGTCGAGCTCGAGGCGCGGCTCGGCGCGGTCAGCAAGGAGCTCGACGCGCTCGAGCGGTCGATGCAAGCGCGGGCGCGCCAGGGGGCGAGCGAGCGCGAGGTGGCCGAGCGCGCCGCCACGGAGCAACAGGCGCGCAACGCGGCAGTCGACGCCGAGGTGGAGCTCGCGCTGCTCGAGGCCGAGCGCGCGGCGAAGGGCTTCGAGGGTGGCACGGGTTCACGGGCCGAGCTCGAACGGGCCGAAGCGAACCACACGCGGCTCGTCGCGGAGCTCGCCGCGGGTCGCGCTGGGCTCGGTCGCCGGCAGCGTGAAGTCGATGTCGTCGACGCCACGACGGCGAGCGCGCTCGAGGAGATCGCGTTGGCGCGGACGCGCGTGGTGGGGCAGGGATCGGTGCTTCGTGGGGAGCTCGACGCGCTGGTGATGAGAGCGCGAGCGGCAGAGATCGTGGCGCCGATCGACGGGACCATCGCAGCCGTAGACGCAGGCGTGCTCCCTGGATCGCACGTCGCGGTCGACCAGAACGTCGCGACGATCGTGCCGAGCGATGCGCTCAAGGTCGTCGCAGAGTTCGACGTGAAGCGCGCGGCGCGACTCGCGCCTGGGCAAACAGCGCGTCTTCGGGTCGATGGCTTCGATTGGACGCGGTACGGCGTGGTCGAGCTGCGCGTCGAGGCGGTCGGAACCGAGCCGCGCGACGGCCTCGTGCAGGTGGAGCTCTCGGTCGTCGACGCTCCGCAGCGCTTCCGACTGCGCGGCGGGCTCACGGGCACGGTCGACGTCGAGGTGGAGCGAGCTTCGCCGTGGTCGATGGTCGCTCGCGAGCTCGGCGACTGGGCGGTGCGGACGCAATGAGCCGCCGTCGCTTCTTCGCCTGCGAGGTGATCCAGACCTCCGCGATGGATTGCGGTCCTGCAGCGCTGAAGTGTCTGCTCGAGGGGTTCGGGATACCGGTGAGCTACGGCCGTCTCCGAGAGGCTTGTCAGACCTCGGTCGACGGCACCTCGATCGACACGCTCGAGGTCGTCGCGGGGGACTTGGGCCTCGACGTCGAGCAGGTGCTGGTCCCCGTCACGCAGCTCAAGGAGGACCTCGCGCGCGACCAACCTGCGCTCGTGGTCGTCGCGCTCCCGAACGGGAGCACGCACTTCGTCGTCGGATGGCGCGCGATGGGCCCCTGGGTGGAGCTCATGGACCCGGCTTCAGGGAGGCGGTGGGTGTCTCGCGGCGCGCTCCAACGCGAGCTCTACGTGCACGAGCAAGAGCTCGACGAAGATGGAGTGAGCGCGTGGCTCCTCTCGGGCGAGCTCGAGCGGAACCTCCGCAGGCGGCTCCGCGCGATCGGGTGCGTGGGCGCGTTCGACCTGCTCGAGCGCGCTCGCACAGCGTCCACCTATCGGGAGATCGCGACGCTCGACGCGGCGACTTCGATGGTGGAGTCCCTGCTCGAGTCGGACTCGCTCCGCCGCGCAGACGCGCTCGAGGTGCTCCGCGTCCTCTATTCGCAAGGACTCGAATCGCGGCGGTCGATCCCGAAGGGCTTCTGGTTCGCGATGCCGTCCGATCGGCCGCAGAAGGTCTGGGTGCGCGGCGCGCTCCTCCTTCGCGTGCGCGGCCTGCGCTCGGGACGAGGGCTCGCATGGAGCGGCGAGCCCGCCCCGAAGCTCTCGCGCGAGCTCTCGCGCGCCGTGCGCGAACCGCAGCCCGACGCCTCGGGTGTCCTCTTCTCCGAGCTTCGCGGGCATTGGCGTCACGCCCTCGCCGCGCTGATCGCGCTCGTCCTCGGCGGCGGCATGACGGTGCTCGAGGCCGTGCTGTTTCGCGCGTGGATCGAGCGCTCGCCGAGCCTCACTTTCCTTCATGATCGGCTCGGCGCGGGCGTCGCGCTGCTCGCGTTCAGCGCGCTCGTGCTCGCGCTCGAGATCCCGATGCGCCGCGCGCTGACCCACCTCGGTCGCGTCATCGAGGTCGGCCTTCGCGTGAAGCTCCACGCGAAGCTCCCTCGGCTGGCCGATCCGTATTTGCAGAGCCGCCTGAGCTCCGACATGGCCGAACGAGGGCACGCGATCCACGACCTCCGCGAGCTGCCGGAGCTCGCATCGCAGATCATCGGCGGGGTCGCTCAGACGGCGGTCCTGTTCGGCGCGCTCTTGCTGCTCGATCGCACGGCGTGGCCGCTCCTCGCCCTGCTCGCGTGCAGTTCGATCGTGCTTCCGCTCCTCACGAGTCCGCTCGTCCAAGAGCTCGATCTGCGGGCGCGAACACACAAGGGCGCGCTCGCGCGCTTCCACCTCGACGCGCTCGTAGGTCTCTTGCCGGCGAGGGCGCACGGCGCAGAGCAAGCCCTGTCGCGCGAGCACGAGGCGCTCCTCGTCGAGTGGGTGAAGGCCCAGCGCGCTGCCGCGCGCGCGACGCTGATCGCGCAAAGCGTGGCGTCGGCGGTCTCCGTCGGCATCGCGGCGCTCGCGATCGGGCGAGCCTTCGAGGCGGGGATGAGCTCGCTGCTCCTCTTCGTCTATTGGTTGGTCGGCCTCGCGGAGAGCGGACGCCAGGTCGGCGCGGCGCTCCTTCAAATTCCATCGCGGAAGAACCGCGTGCTGCGCGTCGTCGAGCCGCTCGGCGCACCCGAGGTCGAGCTCGCCGATGGCGGTCTCGCTCTCGATCCCGCGAGGCGTTGTGCGAGCGCGGCGAGCATCGAGCTCCGGGACGTGACCGTCACGGCGGGCGGGCACGTCGTGCTCGACCGCATCGATCTCTCGATCGCGCCGGGACAAGACGTCGCGATCGTCGGCAGCTCCGGCGCCGGAAAGTCCAGCCTCGTGCGGCTCCTGCTCGGCTTCTACACGCCGGTGAGCGGGGTCGCGCTGGTCGATGGGCGCCCGATCGCGGGCGAGGCCCTCGAGGCCCTGCGCGAGGACACTGCGTGGATCGACCCGGAGATCACGCTCTGGAACCGCACGCTCTACGACAACGTTCGCTACGGATGCGGTCGGCCCACCTCGCTCGGGTCGATCCTGAAGAGCGCGGACCTCGACGGAATGCTCGGTCACCTGCCCGAGGGAATGCAGACCGAGCTGGGCGACGGCGGCGCGCGGATCTCCGGCGGCGAGGGCCAGCGCGTCCGGTTCGCGCGCGGCCTCTTGCGTGGTGGCGCGCGGCTCGTCCTTCTCGACGAGCCCTTCCGCGGCCTCACGCGAGCGATGCGCGCGTCGAGCATGCAGGCCGCGCGAGCGCACTGGCCGAAGGCGACGATGCTCGCAGTCACGCACGATGTCGAGCAGACGCTCTCGTTTTCGCGGGTGCTCGTCGTGGAGCGAGGCAAGATCGTCGAGGACGGCTCACCGCGCGAGCTCAGCAGCAAGAAGGGCTCGCGCTACGCAGCGCTGCTCGAGTCCGAGCGCCGCGCCGACGCTCTCTTGCGAGGTGCGTTCGCGCGCCGCATTCGCGTCGAAGAGGGCTGCCTCCACGACGAGGCGGCGCCGCAGTGAACGCCTCTGCGATCGCCCTGCCGTTGCTCTGGTCGCGCAAAGAAGCAGCGCGCGCCCTGCCGATGCTCGCGCGCGCCGCCGACCTGCAAATCACCAGGGTTTCGGACGACGCCGACGTGGAGCTCGAGCTCGCGGCGGAGCTCTTCGGGCTCGGAGCTCGAGCCCGTCTCGTTTCGTTTGCCGGAGGCGCGGCGCTTCTTGAGAGAGGTCGCGCCAGCGCTGCTCGACCTCGGCGACGATCGCCACCTCGCCGTCGCGTCGGCGACGCGCCGCGCGGTGCTCGCGCTCGATCGCGAGGGGCGACTCCACCCGATCCCGCACGACGTGGTCGCTGCCGCGCTCACGGCGCGCATCGTCTCGCCGCTCGAGGAGCGCGTCTCGCGCGCGCTCGCCTCGAGCACCCGCTTCAAGAACCGGTCCGCGTCGCGAAGCAGGCGCGCCGCGCGCGCCGTCGCGTCACACGTGGTCTCGGCGGAGTCGATCGAAGCAGGCGTGATGGTCCGCGTGCCCGCGTCGACCGAGCTCCGCGTCGAGCTCGATCGCGCGCACGCGCGGCGCCGGCTTGGGGTCTCGATCGCGCTCCTCGCTGCGCGTTGGGCGCTCACCGCGTTCGGTTGGTACTGGCTCGGTCGGGCGGAGTTGGATCGTCGCCCCGACAGCTCGGTCTTCACCGGCTTCGCGCTCGTGCTCGTCGCACAAGTCGCGCTCTCCTCGCTGGCGTCCTGGATTCAAGCTCACCTGTCGATCGACGCAGGCGCGCTCCTCAAGCGGCGCATCCTCGCGGGCGCCCTCGAGCTCCCGGTCGACCGCGTTCGCGCCGAGGGCGTAGGCCGGCTCCTCGGGCGCGTCTTCGAGTCGGACGCCATCGAGTCGCTCGGCATCGGGGCTGCGCTCGGTGGGCTCAACGCCGTCGTCGAGCTGGCGCTGGCCTTCGCGACGCTCGCCGTCGGCGCAGGTGGCGTCGCGCACGTGCTCGCGCTGGCCGCGTGGATCGCTGTCTCGGGTCTGCTCGCGCTCTCCTGGTTTCGCACGCGCTTACGCTCGACAGACCTGCGCGTCGCCGTCACGAACGACTTCGTCGAGCGCATGATCGGACATCGCACGCGCCTCGTTCAGATGCCCGCGCGCGATCGGCACGACGGCGAGGACCACCTGCTCTCGAGCTACGCGGACGAGTCCATCCGCTCCGACAGGGCGCTCGTGTACTTGCGCTCGACGGCGCGCGGCTGGCTCTTGCTCGCGGTCGCCACCCTCGTCGGGGTCATCGCTCTCCGAGATCCACCGCCGGCTGCGATCGCCGTCGCGATCGGTGGGTCGCTGCTCGCCAGCGCCGCCCTGGAGTCCCTGGCGCAGGCGCTCACCGCGCTCGGAGGCGCGACCATCGCGTGGCGTGCGCTCGCGCGGCTCCGTCACCGCGAACCCAACGAACAGCCCGAGCAGCGCGCGCCGACCCGCGCTGGCCACGCTCGCGAGACGGGCGGCGCCCTCGAGTGCAAAGGCGTGAGCTTCGGGTATGCCTCCGGTGGGCGCGTGGTCTTGCGCGACTGTTCGCTGTCGCTCTCACCTCACGAGCGCGTCCTCCTCGAGGGCAGCTCCGGCGGCGGCAAGTCGACCCTCGCGGCCTTGCTCGCGGGGCTGCGTCGACCTTCGCGCGGGACGGTGCTGATCGACGGGCTCGACCTCGCGACCCTCGGCACCCGCGGCTGGCGGGCGCGCGTGGCGTGCGCTCCGCAGTTTCACTTGAACCACGTGTTCGCGGGCTCGTTCGCCTTCAACCTGCTCATGGGCCGGCGCTGGCCGCCCGAACCGAGCGACGTGAAGCTCGCCGAGGAGCTCTGCGCCGAGCTCGGCTTGTCGGACCTGCTCCAGCGCATGCCCGCGGGGCTCCACCAAATCGTCGGCGAGACTGGCTGGCAGCTCTCTCACGGCGAGCGCAGCCGCCTGTTCTTGGCCCGCGCGCTTCTCCAGGGCGCGGACTTCGTCATCCTCGACGAGAGCCTCGGCGCCCTCGACCCCGACACGCTCGCGCAATGTTTGGCGACCATCGAGCGCCGCGCGAAGGGGGTCGTGCTCATCGCGCACCCCTGATGCGGCCGACTCAGGCGGCCCGCTCGTTCCCTACAACATTGTAATAGAGACCGCGGCTGATCCCCTCGCGCACGACGGCCTCGAGCCAGTCTTCGTGGCCGTGCGCCGTGTCCTGTGCGGGCGCGCCGACGCACAGTCGATCGTAGGCCTCGCGCGCGATTCGTTGAACAGTGTAAAACTTATCGAGCGGGTGGCGCACTTGCTGGCATGCGGCGGCGCGCAGCTCGTCGAGCACGCGCGCGAGGTCGCCCGTCGGCTCGTCGTGCGGGACGAGGAGCGACGCGAGGTTCTGGAGCTGAAAGCTCGGGTGAAAGGAGCTCGCGAAGAATCGCCCGACGTCGCCCCGGCCGAACCTGAGCGCGAAGCTCAGCCCCACGTCCGTGTATTCGAGGTAATGCCACCAGAGGGGCGGGATGTAGACCGTGTCTCCAGGCTCGAGCAGCACCTCGACCGCACCGAGGCCGGCGAGGAGCCCGCGCTGATCCGCCTCTCGCATGCGTTCGAAGCAGTAGGCGCTCGCGTTCGCGATGGGTTGAAGCAACGGCCCGACGCGCGGAGGCAAGAGGACGAGCCGCTTCTGCCCGATGACCTGGTGAAAGAGCACGTGATTGAAGTCCGTGTCGAAATGCATGTGTGCGGCGTTCCCGCGATTGCCCAGAAAGAGCAGCGCCCGAATGCCGTCAGGCTCCCAATAGCGATAGCCGACATGGGCTGGCAGCTCGAACAGCGCTTGAAACGACTCTGGCATGTCGAGTTCGATCACCATCCGCCGCGAGCTCGACTGCTCGAGCCCCGCCAGCCAAGCGGCGACCGTGGTCTCTTCGCGCGGCGCCCCATAGAACTGCTTGGTAGTTTGGTATCGAGCAAAGTACTCGTCGCAGATCTCTATCGGCATATCGCCGAACCTCGTCTCGAGAGCGTCGAGCGAGCGCAGCGCCTCGATTGGCTGGCCCCGGTACACGCCGTCGAGCAGCACAGGCTCGCCGCCGCGCAGGTGGTCGCGTTCGAAGTCGGACTCGCTGCCGAGCGCGCTCCGCCGCAGTCGCCCGAGAGCGGGGGGAGGGGTTGGCTCTCTCCAATGCGTCATACTCTGTTCTCCATTGTTTTCAGGTGGGCACGCCGTAGAGGAAGGTGGCGTTCTCGAGCCGCTCACCCCCACGACTCCGTGACGCAGCTTGGTGCGTCGTCGCTTTGGGGATCAGGACGCGAACCGCCGTCCAGTCCGCGATTGGACTGGGCAACTCGGCGACCAAGAGCGCCCGCCCTTGTCTTGTGAAGCTCTCCAAGAGCTCGCCGTAGAGCTGGCTGACCGAGAGCTCCGAGCGCCGATCTCGAGGCCATTGATCGAGCTCCAGCCCGGCGGTCCGCCCCAGAGGGCGGCCCTTCCTCCCGGGCGTCGCTCGAGGCCATTGCTTGCTCCGCCGGCTCGGGCTCCGGGGGAACGGAGCCCCAGTCTCGCTTCGCTCGACCCACGCCTGCTTCGCTCGAGGGTCGTCGTCCACGACCTCCCTCGGCTGCGCGTCGAGGTACGACGTGAGCTCCCGCACGATCTGCGGCGACGCCCACGCGCCGTACGCGGTCGCGTTGTCGTCGAGCCGAGCCTCCGGACAGGCCAAGAAGCGCTCGTGCTCCGCGCGGAGCTGCACGGCCTCGAAGAGGGCTCCCGACACCGCTCCCGCCCAGCTCGCCCACGAACCGCTGCCCCGGCTCACGAACCCGCGAGGGTCGGCGATGAACGCGTGAGCGATCCTGAGGGGTGAAGTAGCCGCTTGGGGATAGACCAATAGCCAGACGCGCGCGTGGGCGGCTTCGAGCCCCGCGAGCGCTCGACGT
>JAXLYR010000007.1:0-445010 GCA_046351325.1 Polyangiaceae bacterium
CGTTCGTCGAGGAATGCGACGCCACGGCGATGATGGCGCTGCGCGATCGGTTGAAGCCGGCCGCGGATCGCGCTGGCGTGAAGCTGACCTTCTTGCCCTTCATCGCGAAGGCTGTGGTCGCCGCGCTCAAGCGTCACCCCTCGCTCAACTCCTATTACGACGAAGCCTCGAACGAGCTCGTCACGCGCAAGCGCACGCACCTCGGCATCGCTGCGTCGACCGACGCTGGGCTGATGGTGCCGGTCGTGCGCGACGCCGATCGCAAGAGCATCCTCGACATCGCGCGGGACATCGCTCGCTTGGGTGAGGACGCGAAGGCCGGCAAGATCCGCCCCGAGGATCTCGGGGGCTCGACGTTCACGATCACCTCACTCGGCGCGCAAGGTGGGCTCTTCGCCACGCCCATCCTCAACTACCCGGAGGTCGGCATCCTCGGCGTGCACAAGATCAAGGAGAAGCCGGTCGTGAAGAACGGCGCGATCGTCGTCGGCAACGTGATGCTGCTCTCGCTGTCGTTCGACCATCGGATCATCGACGGCCACGTGGGTGCGGCCTTCGCGTACGACATCATCGGCTTCCTCGAGGATCCGGATCGGCTCTTCCTCGAGATGGCCTGACGCACGATCGATTGAGCGGGACTGTCGCGTTTGCGGCGCCAGTGAATTGACGGCAACGCAGCGCGGGGCAACCATGGATCAACCCTATGGGACGCCGCTTCGGGTCGAGCTCTGGCTGGCTCGCCAGTTGGAAATGGTTGCTCCTCGCCTTCGCGATCGGCCTCTTTGCTCCGTTGCTCGTCGTGAGCGACGCGGCAGCAGGCCCTGATCCGATCAAGCTCAAGGCTGCCGGTGAGGCTTTCGAGGCCGGTGCAAAGGCCTTCAAAGAGGACCGCTTCGAGGAGGCCGCTGCGTCGTTCGAAACTGCCGACGACAACGCGCCCAGCGCAAAGGCTCTGCGCTTCGCGATCCGCGCTCGGACCAAGGCCAACCAAGGGTCGCGTGCGGCCTCGCTCGCAGCGCTCGCGCTTCAGCGACACTCCGACGATCCCGAGACCAAGAAGCTCGCGACCGAGACGATCGACGCGTTCGGACCGAAGCTCCACAAGGTCGATATCAGCTGCGTTTCACCGTGTTTGCTCGCGGTCGGCACGCGCCTCGTCCACGGCGACGCTTCGACGCGGTGGGTGCTCTACGTCGACCCGGGGAAGATCACGATCGGCGCGAGCTTCATGGCCAACCTCGCTGCCAGCGATCAGACCATCGACGCCGTCGCTGGCGGTTCGAGCACGCTGCGCTTCGTCCCCGTCGAACCTGCGAAGGGTGGTGGCGGAGAGGGCGGCTCGGGTCAGGGTGGTTCGAACCAGGGCGGCTCGAGCCAGGGCGGCTCGAATCAGGGTGGGTCGAATCAAGGCGGTTCGGGCGGCTCGAGTGAGGGCGGCAGCAACCAAGGGGGCTCCAGTGAGGGCGGCTCGGGTCAGGGCGGCTCCGACAGCGCGGGCTCTGATTGGCGAATCCACCCAGCGTTCTTCGTCGTCGGCCTCATCGCGACCGCAGGCGTCGGAGCGACCACGATCTGGTCGGGCATCGACACCATCAACGATCCGGGAGCGGACCGCGTTCGTGAGGAGTGCGCAGGGCAGGGTGAGGATTGCCAGCTCTATCAAGACGGCCAAGCCAAAGAGTTGCGCACCAACGCGCTCATCGGTGTTACGGCCGGGCTCGCAGCAGTGACCGTCGTCCTCGCCATCGTCACCGATTGGGGCGGGGGGAAGTCGGACACCAAGAAAGAAGACGAACCGAAGGCTGGACTCGAAGCTCCTCGGTTGTGGGTGAGCTTTGGGGATGCTAAAGGTCGAGAAGGGCCTTTCGAAGACGTGCGCCTTCAGCTCGACGTCCTGGGGCGGTTCTAGTTTCGGCCGGGTGAACCGTGGCGAAGGTCAAGCTCCTCGACCCCACTGATCCAAGACGGCGACTCGACCGATACGAGCTTATCGGTGAGATCGCCACGGGGGGCATGGCGACGGTCTTCCTGGCCCGTCGCAGCGGCGTCGGCGGCTTTCAGCGCTTCGTCGCCATCAAGCGGTTGCACCCGCACCTCGCGAACGAGCCCGAGTTCGTCGAGATGTTCCTCGACGAGGCACGGCTCGCGGCGCTGATTCACCATCCCAACGTCGTCCCGATCCTCGAGGTCGGGGAGAGCGACGCTGGCTACTACCTGGTGATGGAATACGTCGAGGGCGACACGCTCTCGCGCATGGTCGCGCGCACGATGTCGCTCGGTCAGCTGCCACCACGCCACGTGGTGCTGCGCGTGCTCCTCGACACCCTCGCCGGGTTGCACGCCGCGCACGAGCTTCGTGACGACCGCGGGCAATTGCTCGGTCTCGTGCATCGCGACTGCTCTCCACAGAACCTGCTCGTCGGGGTGGATGGCACCGCGCGCATCACGGACTTCGGCGTGGCTCGCGCCTCGAGTCGACTCACGTCGACCGCGCACGGAAAGCTGAAGGGCAAGCTCGCGTACATGGCGCCCGAGCAGACGCGTGGCGACGAGCTCGATCGGCGCACCGACTTGTTCGCGATGGGGATCATCCTTTGGGAGGTCCTCTGCGGTAAGCGGCTCTTCAAGGCCGACAGCGAGGCCGCGACGCTTCAACGCATCCTCGTCGAGCCCATCCGCCCGCCCAGCGAGATCAACGGCGCTGTCCCGAAGATCTTCGACAACGTCGTCCTGCGCGCGCTCGATCGTGACCCGGACAAGCGCTACCAAACCGCCGCAGACTTCGCGGACGGTCTCGAGGCTGCCGGTCGAGAGGCCGCGCGCCTCTCGGTGAACGACGTCGGCGTCGCATCCCCTCGTGAGGTCGCGAGCTTCGTTCAGACCGTGCTCGGTCAGGAGATCGGCGCTCAGCGTGAGAGCGTGCGCGCGTGGCTCGCGCAGAGCGACTCCGGGCAAGACTTCGTCTTCAACAGCTCGAACCCACCGCGACGGCATTCCTCACCGATGCCGATCCCTCCCGCGGCGGGCACCCCAGCGACGCCACCGCCGCCTCCCAATCACGGGCCGGAGAGCAGCCGCGGTGGTCCTCGGTTCACACCTGGGCGCAGCGGCGCTTGGGGCGCTTTGCATTTGGGGCCCGGGTCTCATCGCGCCCCTCCCTCCGAGAACCTGCCCCCGACCGCCATCGAGGGCCGGGGTGGTCAACAAGGGCCTCAACGCAGCCCGAGCCAGCGCGACGTCCCGCGCTTCGAGGTCGCGGCCGACGTCACGATGCGGTTCGCGCTCGAGCAAGCGAAGGCCGAGCTCCCGCCTCCGGCCGCTCCGCCGAAGCCATCCGACGCTCGCGCAGCCGAACCGCCGAAGGCTCCGCCGCCCGCGAAGCAGAGCCAGCGCACGCTGATTGGTCAAGGGCCTGAACGAAATGCCCCCGCGCCTCCCCGGTCGCGTCGCGCAGCTGCGATGGGCCAGGCGCCGGCGATGGGCCAGACCGCGGACGCAAGCTTCACGGGTGCGAAGCTTCAGGATGAGCTTGGTGAGGACGCCGTCACGCTGGCGCGCCCGAACACGAATCACCCGCCGCCCATCGAGCCTCAGGTCAAGACTGCGCGCGGCCTCTTTGCACAGCCCGCGGTCGACGAGTCTCATGCGACGGCGCCCAGCTCTCCGCCAGCGAACGGCGCGGCTGGGAGCAATGGGGCGAACGGGCACACGAACGGCTTCGGCTCCGTTCCGCCCGCTGCACCGATCGCGACCACGCCCTCGGATCCTCCGGGGCGCCCGCGCCCGCTCGGCGCGAGCGGCGTGGAGCTCTCCGCTGGGGCGTTCACGCCTGGGTCGATGACCCTCCCGGCCGAGCTCTCGATGAAGAACGAGACGCTCGACCCCACGCTCGTTCATCAGCCACCCAAGTCGAGCTGGGGCAAATACGCGGTCGTGATCGCTGCGTTCCTGCTCGTGTTCGGTACGGGGCTCATCCTGCTGAAGACGCGCGACTCGAGCCCCGCGAAGACCTCGGACCGGACAGACCAGCGTACGGATCGGTCGAAGCCGACGAACGAGCGCACGGCCGCGACCGAGACCGCAGCTGCGACCGAAGCCAACCCCACGTCGGCTCCGTCCTCGACCGCGATCGCTTCCGCACAGGTCGCGAGTTCTCCGGTCTCCGCCTCGAGTGAGACCTCGGCCTCGGCTCACGTCGACGCTGGTTCGACGGGTCGTACGACCTCGGGCAAGCCTGACCCGACGACGAAGCCCGATCCGACGACGACCGCGACGACGAAGCCCGACCCGACGACGAAGCCCGATCCGACGACGACCGCGACGACGAAGCCCCCCGAAGACGACTTGTCGAATCCGTACAAGTAGGCTTCACGCTCGAACACGCGTCGACTCTGCCTCGAAGCAATTGCGTCGAACCAATTGCGACCTGCGTCGGTACCCACTAAGACGCAGGCTCATCATGATTTCCGAGACGCGGGACACCATCGCTGACATCAAGAGGCGTCATGAGGCGCTAAGGGGGCATCTTTGACGTCGCTCGACTCGAGCGGATGTTGGAAGATCTGAACCAAGCGACGCTCCGCCCCGGCTTCTGGAACGACAACGAGGCGGCACAAAAGACCCTCCGCAAGCGAGCTCAGGTCGAGGCGAAGCTCGAGCTCGCCGGCAAGCTCGGCAAAGAGATCGCGGACCTCGAGGAGTACTTCGAGCTCGGCGCCGCCGAGAACGATGAGTCCGTGCTCGCGGACGCGAACGCACAAGCCAAGACGATCGAAGCGCGTTTGCGCAAGGCCGAGCTCGATCGCATGCTGAGCGGGCCCGCCGACAAAGCGAACGCCATCCTCACCATCCATCCGGGCGCAGGTGGGACCGACGCGAAAGACTGGGCGTCGATGCTCATGCGCATGTACCTGCGCTGGGCGGAGAAGCGCGGCTACAAGACCGAGGTCCTCGACTACCAAGAGGCCGAAGAGGCCGGCATCGACGACGTGACGATCGCGGTCGAGGGCGACTCCGCGTACGGCTATCTCCGCAGCGAAGTGGGTGTGCACCGCCTCGTTCGGATGAGTCCGTTCAACGCCGATCACACTCGTCAGACCGCTTTCGCTGCCGTGGACGTCTCACCAGACGTGGACGACGACATCGACATCACCGTCGCCGACAAGGAGATCGAGATCACGACCATGCGCGCCGGCGGTAAGGGCGGGCAGAACGTGAACAAGGTCGAGACCGCCGTCCGCCTGCGGCACTTGCCGACCGGCATCATGATCGTGTGTCGCGCCGAGCGCAGCCAACACCAGAACCGCGCGATGGCGATGCGCATGTTGAAGGCGCGCCTCTACGAGATCGAGCTGCAGAAGCGCGCGGACGTGACCGCCGCCTACAACGCGCAGAAGTCGAGCATCAACTTCGGTAGCCAGATTCGAAACTACGTCCTCGCTCCGTACCGCCTCGCCAAGGATGTTCGGACGGGGACGGAGATCGCGAACGTGGACTCGGTTCTCGACGGAGACATCGACACCTTCATCGAGAACTATCTGATGGCAGCGGCCGGCGGCACTTTGAAGAAGGGTGCACAGTCCGGGGAGGACGACGCATGAGTGAGGATCGAGCCGGCGCTGCCGCGGAGACGGCGCTCATCGCGGCCCGTCGCAGCAAGGCCGAGGCGCTTCGCACGCGTGGTGAGAACCCGTTCGCGAACGACATCACCGAGCGCGAGCAGCCCGAGCCTCTCTCCACGTTGGAGGAAGTGCGTCGCCATCACGCGGCCGATCGCAACGAGGCCGGCCGCTACGACAAGGCGAACGTCGAGCGATCGAAGGCCACGTTCCGCGTCGCGGGCCGCGTGCTGTTCATCCGCTCGTTCGGCGCCGGCTGCTTCATCCGGTTGCGCGATCGCTCGGGCGAGCTCCAGCTCTATTGCCAAGAGAGCGTGATGGGTGCGGCCTTCGAGCGCCTCGCGGATTTCGATCTCGGCGACTTCGTCGAGGCGCGCGGCGAATCGATGGCGACCGACAAAGGCGAGCTCTCGATCGCGCCGGAGCAGGTGCGCTTGCTCACGAAGGCCTATCGCCCGCTCCCGACGAAGACCTCGTTCAAGGACGTCGAGCAGCGCTACCGCATGCGCTACGTCGACCTCGTCGCGAACAAAGAGGTCCGCGAGGTCTTCCGCGCTCGCGCGACGATCGTCCAGGCGCTCCGTGAGTTCCTCGACACGCGCGGCTTCATCGAGGTGGAGACCCCGACGATGGCGACGCTCGTCGGCGGCGCGCTCGCGAAGCCCTTCGAGACGCACCACAACGTCCTCGACATGAAGCTCTTCATGCGCATCGCGCCCGAGCTCTATTTGAAGAGGCTCGTCGTCGGTGGCTTCGAGCGCGTGTACGAGATCGGCCGCTGCTACCGCAACGAGGGCATCTCGACCCGGCACAACCCGGAGTTCACGATGCTCGAGTACTACCAGGCGTACGCGACCTACCAGACCCTCATGGACCAGACCGAGGCCATGATTCGGTTCGTCGACGGACACCTCGCGGACCGCATGCCCGAGGCGCACGAAACGTGGAAGAAGACGCGCCCGTTCGATCTCGATCGCTTCGTTCGAATGAGCATGCACGACCTCATCGGCGCCGCGCTCGAGCGGAGCGGTCTGCCGAGCTCGCTGCCTGAGTCCGTTCACCTCGACGACGCGCCGATCAAGGAGTGGGCGCGCAAGGCGAAGAGCGCGGGTCGCGACATCGATTGGTCGAACTACCGCAAGGCCGCGCAGAAGTGCGACGGCCCCGGCGAGCGCACGTTCGCTGCGTACGAGTACTTGGCCGAGCCTTTTCTCGCCCGCGATTTTCGCAACGCCGCCGGCGACAAGAGCGTCCCCGTCTTCGTCACGGACTATCCCTTCGAAGTCTCGCCGCTCGCACGCAAGAACGATCGCGATGCGTCGCTCACCGATCGGTTCGAGCTCTTCGTCGATGGTCGCGAGGTCTGCAACGCCTTCAGTGAGCTCAACGACCCCGACGACCAAGCCTCGCGCTTCGAGGCCCAAGTGGAGAAGCGCGCGAAGGGCGCGGACGAGTCGATGGACTACGACGAGGACTACATCCGCGCGCTCGAATACGGCATGCCGCCGACAGCAGGGTTCGGAATGGGGATCGATCGGCTCACGATGATGCTCACGACGGCCGCGTCGATCCGCGACGTCATCCTCTTCCCCCTCCTTCGCCCCGAGACGACGAACCCCACCAGCGCTCGAAAGGGTGGGGGCGAGAACCCCGGTGAGTAGCGCGCCGTTTCGCGACCCCGCAGTCCTCGCCCTCTGCGGAGTGACCCTCGTGCTGGTCGCCTTCGTGGTCTGGCGCGGCATGGTGAAGATCCCGTGGGGCAACTCCTCGGTGAAGCGTCGCCATCCATGGCGCGTCGGCTTGGGGCTCTTGGGCGGAACGTTCGGGCTGGCGTTCGCGACCCTCTACACGCTCTCGTTCGTCCTCGAGCAACAGGCTCGTGAGCGCGCCGCCGAGTTCCTCGGGACGACCGACCTCGAATCGATCCCGGCCGCCGCGTTGCCGTTCTCGGTCGGCGACGCAGCCATCCGTTACACGTCGCTCGGTACGGGCACGGTCTTTCTCGTGTTCGTCCTCGCGTCGGTGATGCCCTTCGCGCTCAACTTCTTCGAGCGCACGACCTTCACGTCGTTCGTCGCTTCTCGCCACGTGCGCGCGACGAAGAGCGGCTTCCTCACCGTGATCTCGGTGCTCTCGATCCTCGGCGTCAGCGTGTCGTCGTGCGCGCTCTGCTCGGTGACGAGCATCATGGGCGGCTTCGGTCACGACCTGAAGCTCAAGATCCTCGGGAACAACGCGCACATCGTCATCGACCCGAAGCACCCTGGTGGCTTCGCCGACTACGATCTGCCGCTCGAAGAGGTTCGCAGGACGCTCGGCGCCGAGGGCTACGCGACGCCGGTCGTCGCGGGCGACGCGATGAGCTCGTCGGCGACGAACACCGCCGGCGTCCTCGTGCGTGGGATCGATCCCGAGACCATCGGCCGCGTGATCGATCTCGAGAAGAACATCGACGTCGGGCGCTTCAAGTACCTCACCGACACGGAGGCCCTCGCCAACATCCCCGAGGGCGAGGTCATCTGCCGACTCCCCGACGGTAGCCCGCGACGCAAGCTCGCCGACCTCCCGTCGCTCGAGGATCTGACGGTCGATCCCACGGTGCGCGTGGCGAAGAAGGGCCCGCCCGTGCGGCCCGGCGTGATCCTCGGTCGCGAGCTCGCGAAGAGCCTTCACGTGTGCGTCGGCGACGAAATCACGTTGCTCAGTCCGCTGGGCGAGCTCGGCGCGAGCGGTGTGCTCCCTCGCACGCGAAAGTTCAGGGTCGCGGCGATCTTCTACAGCGCCATGTACGAGTACGACGCGAGCCACGCGTACGTCACGCTCGACGAGGCGCAGACCTTCTTCAGCTTGGAGAACAAGATCTCGCAGATCGACGTGCGCGTGCGCGACCCCGAGAAGGTCGAGGGCTACCGCGCACGCGTCGAACAAGCGTTGGTCGCGGCGTACGCCCGCAGGCCCGCGGGCTCTCCAGAGCCGCCTGCGCTCCGCATGCGCGACTGGAAGGAGATGAACAAGAACCTCTTCAGCGCGCTGAAGCTCGAGCGCGTCGCGACGTTCATGATCCTCTCGATCGCAATCGCCGTAGCCAGCTTCTGCATCATCTGCACGCTGCTCCTCATGGTGACGGAGAAGGCCCGGCAGATCGCGATCCTCAAGGCCTTGGGCGCGAGCGACGGCGCGATACGCCGCATCTTCATGCTCGAGGGCATCATCATCGGTGCGATCGGCACAATCTTCGGCGTGGGCGTCGCGCTCGCGGCCTGCACCGGGCTCAAGTGGTTCGGTGCGCGCCTACCACCCGAGGTCTATTACATCGATCGGCTGCCCGTGAACGTCGACCTTGGTGATTATGGGCTCGTCGCGCTCTGTGCGATGCTCATCTGCACCATCTCCACCCTCTATCCAGCATATGCCGCAGCACGCGTGTCGCCCGTCGACGGGCTGCGGTACGAGTGAGAGCCATGCCCGAGGTGATCGTCTCCGTCGAAGGCTTGCACAAGACGTTCGTCCACATGGGGCGGCCGCTTCACGTGCTCTCGGGGATCGACCTCACGATCGAGCAAGGCGAGATCGTCGCGATCGTCGGGTCGAGCGGCGCGGGTAAGAGCACGCTCTTGCACATCATCGGCACGCTCGACATCCCCACGAAGGGGCGAATCAAGATCGGGCGCGACGACGTCACGGGTCTCTCCAGCACGAAGCTCGCGCAGATTCGAAATCGCGCGATCGGCTTCGTCTTCCAGTTCCATCACCTCTTGCCCGAGTTCAGCGCCCTCGAGAACGTGATGATGCCGGGCCTGATTCAGGGCAAACCGGCCCGCGACATGGAGGGGATCGCCATGGCCCTGCTCGAAGAGGTCGGCCTCTCGCATCGCGCGACGCACCGACCCGGCGAGCTCTCGGGCGGCGAGCAACAACGCGTGGCGCTCGCGCGCGCGCTCGCCCTCTCGCCGAAGCTGCTGCTCGCGGACGAGCCGACGGGCAACCTCGACTCGAAGACCGGGCGCGCGATTCAGGACCTCTTCTTCGAGGTGAACCAGCGCCACGGCACGACGGTGGTGGTCGTGACCCACGACGCAGGCTTCGCTCGCAGCATGCCCCGCGTCGTTACGATGAAGGATGGCGTCGTCGACTCCGACGAGCGTCGAGAGGTCGGCGATCGGCCGCCGCCCGTGTCCGACAACCCCTCGTCTCGTTCGGCGCGTGAGAAGGTCGACGCGCCCGCGTCCAACTAGCTCTCAGAGCGAAGTTGGCCCGCTACTTCGACTTCTTCGGCGGGGACGACGCCGAGGGCTTCGCCGACGGGGCGACCTTGGCGGACGGGGCAGCCGTGGGCGTCGGCTCGGGCGTTGGCGCCGGTTTCGCGGTGTCGGTGCCCATCATGGCCTCGAGGAGGTCCGATTCCTGAGTCTGGGGCGGGTTGAGCGGTTGCCCAGGAGGCGCTGGCGGCGGGTCGGAGCTGCACCCCGCGATTAGCCCGGCACACGCGAGGAGCAGCCCCGAGGTCGACCAGACGCGCGCGGATGGCCCCAACCAGACGCGGGAGATCATGGCGGCACCGTACACGAGTCGGCGGATCTTTGGATCGGTTTCGGGGTGCGTGTTGTAATCGACTCGTGCCCCAGAACCTCGTGCGTCCGGCCAGCGTTTTTGCGTCCCAACGTTCGTCCCCGGGCGGTGCTGCACTGACCGTGCTCGGGGTGGTCGGGATGCTCCTCGCGGGAGCGACAGGCTGTAAGCGCTCTTCTTCAGGCGAGGCCTCGAGCCCCGCCGAGGTCGAGTCCGGAGCAGGCGATACCCAAGGGAGCTCGGGCTCGACGTCGAAACAGGCGACGGCCACGAAGGCCGTGGGGACGCCGTCCGGCCCGACCGTCGCCAACTACCCCGCGTTCGAGGTCCTCGACGACGGGCGCAGCGTCATCACGATTCAAGTGCGCGGCCTCGCGGACATCACCGAGCAAAAAGCCGAGGGCCGAATCATCTATTCGCTCGCCGGTGTCGAGGTCAGCGACCGGGTCAATCGGCTGCCGCTGCTGACCCAGCACTTCCCGACGCAGGTGACCTCGGTCGTGCTCGAGCCCACCACGGGTGGCGCCAACCTGATCATCGACCTGCGCGAGCCCAGCTCCGCGACCTTCTCGGTCGTGAAGAACGAGGCGGGCTCCCTCGTGACGATCACGCTGCCGCGCTCGGAGAAATACGGCTCGACGAAGAACCCCGACAACGACCCCACCAACTGGGAGCGCCCGAGCAACGTCCCCGAGTCCGACGTCGCCGATGACCAGAACACGACCGCGGAGGGCTGGGACGAAGAGCGGCAGCGTCGGATCCGCAAGTCACGTCGCCAGGCGAAGGGCTACGTCGAGCGTCCGCTCACGCTCCCTCACGCCGTGATCGCACCCGACATCGCGATCAGCGCTGCTGGCGCCGAGGGTGCAGGGCCGTTCGTGTTTCTCTCGAGCGGCATCCGCTGGGGCATCATCGACCAGGTCGAGGTCGAGTTCACTCCGCACGAGTTCCGCCTCGCCCCGAACCCAGCGTGGGCCTATCCGAGCCTCGGCATCACGGCCGGCTATACGGGCCACACGTTCGAGATCGGCGGCCGCCTGCGCTACTTCATCGGGCTCGACTCGGACACCTGGGATCCGAACGGCGGCGCGATGCTCGTCGGCGTCCCGATGGCGATCCACCTCTCGAACTGGGGCCGCATCGAGACCGGCGCGTTCCTGACGCTCGACTTCAGCGGAGTGGGGGGTGGCAGCCCGTTCCTTCGCGACTCGGCGAACGGCGACGTGGTCGTCGGGCTCTCCGATCTCAACGCGAGCCCGTTTTTCTTGGACAGCGGTATACCCTTCCGCTTCCTGTTTCAGCCGCTCCCCGAGCTTTGGTTCGGGATTCACAACGGCATCGCGATCTACGACTTCTCGGACGCGGCCGAGACCTTCGCCATACCGCTCGGGGGAGAGATCGGGATCAACGCAAGCGGGCTCTACAACCCCATCGCCGACCTCGGCGTTCGCGTCGACTTCCCACGGCTCTTCATGCCGGCCGCCTCAGACCCAGTGCAGGAGCGAACCTACGAGATCGGCGTCTGGTTCCGGTGGTACCACCACCTCTGAGCTCGGCGACGCGCTCAGGCGTCCTTCGGCCCTTCGATCAGCTCTTTCAGACCCTTCATCGGCGTAGCCTTCACCTTGCGAGAGGCGGGCTTCGCGCGCTGCATGCGCAGCTCCTTGCTGACGGGGTCGGGGCGCATGCCCGCTTCCTTGGCCTTGGTCTCTTTGACCTTCAGCTTGAGGAGGTTGAGGATCGTGATCTCGCCGGGACCTTCGGGGCTCAGCTGCTCCTTGACCACCGTGATCAGCGCATCGAAGACCGCGTTGACTTGTCCTTTGTCGAGCCCGGCCTTCTCAGCGAGCGCGGCAACCAACTGGGACTTCGTGAGTTTCGCGGACATCGACCACTCCTTAGAAGAAAGGGCCCCTCGCGGGCCGGTTGGTGACGCGCTGCCTGCGGCCGACGAGGTGGCGCTGGGCGGTGCGTTGAGTCGCGATGCCATAACAACCAGGGCTCCGAATCGCAAGCATGGCTTCGCGAGAGGCGCCCACAAACGTGGCACTTGGTGTCAGCTTCGTGGGAGCTCAGCTTCCAGCGCGGTCAGCAGCGATGGGTGATCGAAGCGGAACCCTACGTCGAGGAGCTTCTTCGGCATCGCGCGCTGGCTGGCGAGGACGGTCTCGCGGCCCATTTCGCCGAACATCGCTGTAATCGCGAGGCGCGGCACGGGCAGCCCGACGGGCTTCTTCAGCACTCGACCGAGCGTCATCGCGAAGTCGCGTTGCATGACTGGCTCGGGTGCGACGACGTTGACGGGGCCGGCGAGGCGCGGGTCGTCGATCGCACGCGCGAACGCTCGAACTGCGTCGCGCATCGAGATCCAGCTGAGCCACTGCCGGCCGCCGCCGATGGGGCCGCCCGCGCCCAACTTGAACGCAGGCAGCATCTTGGCGAGCGCGCCTCCTTCCTTCGACAGGACCACGCCGAGCCTCATCGCGACGGTGCGGATCTTCGCCGACCGAGCCGGCTCGGCCGCAGCTTCCCAGGCGGCGCAGACCTCGGCGAGGAACCCACCACCGACGGGCGCGGTCTCGTCGGCGGGCTGGTCTCGTTCGAGCCCGTAGATGCCCACTCCCGAGGCAGAGACAAAAACGCGAGGGCGGCGCGTCAGCTCCGCGGCCGCTCTCGCGAGGAGGCCGGTCGATGCGATGCGGCTCTCGAGGATCGCCGCGCGCCGAGCCTTCGACCAGCGGCCGTCGCCAACGTTTTCGCCGGCGAGGTTGACGATCGCGTCGGCGCCCTCCAGCCCGGCCCGATCGATCTCGCCGCGCGAGGGATCCCAACGGAGCTCGTTCGGCTGTGTGGGGTCGCGACGCACGAGTCTCACGACACGGTGCCCACCCTCGGTGAGGTGAGCGACGAGCGCGCGACCGACGAGGCCGCTCGCACCAGCGATGAGGATGGTGAGCGAAGGCGAGGGGACGGAGCCCCCGGAGCTAGAGGCCATGGCTGAGGTGAGCGTCGCGGATCAGGTGTGAATGGGGAGCACCGCGATCTCACGCCCAGGACGCAGCTCGAGGTGCTCGATCGCGTCGTCGCTGATGAGGGTCGTGCCCTCACCGGACTCGGGCGTGAGGATCTCGGCGGGCGTCGCGCGGAAGAACGGCGGCACCTCGAACTCTACGGCGACGAGGCCTCGGCGCTTCACCCCGCGCGCGCTCTTTCGACCGGGAGTCGCTACGGGCGTGTGCGCGTGCTCCTGCGGATCGAGCCGCGCCCAGTCGCGGGTCTTCACGGTGTCGTTCACCGGGACGATCTCGTCGACCTGCGCCGAGAAGTGCGGGCCGCCATCGAACGGGTCCACGCGGTGCGCGTAGCGGAAGCCGATGCGGCGAAGGAGCTTCTCGACGCCCTTGGTCTGCGCACCGACCTTGCCGATGACGTCCTGCGCTTCCTTCGGCAGGACGGTCGCGAAGATGACGCCCTCGGGGAAGAGGCCCTTGATGAACTCCTTGTTCTTCTTCGAGAGCAGGTCGGCCTCGGCGTAGCTCATGTGCGTGAACTTCCTGCCGAGAGCCTCCCAGAGGTGGCTCGTGCCGTCCGGTTCGAGCGGGGGCAGGAGCTCCGCGACGACCTCGTCTTTGAAGAGGTCGAGGTGAATGCCGATGAAGAGGAAGCGCACGTAGCTGATGAGCGTGCCGAGGCGCTCGGGCGCGCTGCGATACGCCGGATCCATCACGAGGCCACCGATCTCGGTCGGGCCGTCGTACGAGTAGCCGATGCGCAAGAGCGTGTGGTGGAAGTGGCGGTCGATCGTCGCCGAGTATTTCTCCTCGTCGATGACGTCCAAATAGATGTACGGCGCGCCCCGGCGACCGAGCTGCGCGAGGATCATCGACGTGCCGACGATGCGCTCGCCGTCGAGCATCACGAAGACGAACTCGCGCTCGGGACGCGGCACGAGCCCGGCGAAGCTCTTGAGGCTGTGCTCGACGATCTCTTCGATGCGCTTGCGATCGTTCGGTAGGTTGACCGAATTGAGGTGCCGCGCCACGCGATGGAGCTGGTCTTCGTCTCCCGGCAAGAGCGCACGGATCTCGAACCTGGCCATCGCGCGGCAGCCTAGTCTGAAAACTAGCGGCAGGCGACGAGGCCGTGGAGCGGGCAAGCCAGCGGGGTTGGCGGGTTGGGATTGAGAACCCCGACTATCAGCCGTCCGTTATCAGCCGTCCGTTCTCAACCGGGAGGCACAGGAGCCACGCGCGCAGCGCCGAGGACCCTTCGGCAAGGGTCAACCCTTCGGTCGGAAGCGAGTCCGACCCTTCGGGAAGGGTCAACCCTTCAATTCTGAGGCGGCGCATTCATGAGCGAAGGGTCAACCCTTGGCTCGCGGCCGAGTGCGCCAGCGATCAGTTCGCGCAGCAAGCGCTCGTCCAGCCGACGCCGATGTCGCGCTTCTTGCAACCCGCGGCTTGGATGAGGGGCTCGCGTGCTTGGAACGTCCCCCCGGTCCACTGGTAAGCCTTCGGCGTGCCGGCGTAGTGCTTCTCGCAGTCGGCATCCATGGCGGGGCTGCGCACGCGGCGGGGCGTCTCGTTCGCGGAGGGCGGAGGCTCCGCGCTCGCAGTCGTGAGCGCGGGGGCCGACCCAGTGGGGCCAGGGGGCCGCGGCCCGGTTGCGCCGACGAGCGCTGCAGATTTGCAGACGCCCGCGTCAGGCACCTGACCTCGCGGGCAGAGCGGCGTCCCGCGCGCCCGCACGCAGCGACCGTCCTTCGCGTCTGCGTCGCTCGGGCAGACCGTCGGGGCGATGTCCCGCGCGCACCGCACGCCGACCGAAGCGCTGTGTTCGTCCGTTCGATAGCGGTTACGCAAGTCGTTCCGCATCCACTTCGCGAAGCGACGCGACCACGAGCCGCCGCGGTAGACCTTCAGCGCGCCGTCGAAGGTCTCGGTCGGGTAGGGGACGAACGCGGTCGAGACCCACTCCCAGACGTTGCCGGTCACGTCGTAAAGCCCGAACGCTCCGGGCGGGTGCGTCCCGACCTCGCACGAGCCGCCAGCGTGCATGTAACAAGAGCGCGTCGTGTCGGGCTCCTCGTTGCCCCACGAGTAGAGCCGCTCCTCGGCGCCGCCGCGCGCCGCGTACTCCCACTCGCTCTCCGTGGGCAGGCGCTTCTTCACGAACTTGCAGAAGGCGTCGGCGTCGACCCAGTCGATGCAGTTCACCGGGTGTTTGCCGCGGTCGTTGAAGTTCGCGTTGCAGAATGGGTTGTCGCGCTTCGTCGGCTTGCACGCGCCCGCGCTGATGCACGCCGCGTACGCGTCCATCGTGACCTCGGTCTTGTCGAAGTAGAAGCGCGCGATCGCGACCTCGTGTGGAGGGCTGTTCTCGCTGCCCTCGCCGCCCATCATGAAGAAGCCCTCGGGGACGACGACCATGTCCGGCGGAGCTTCGGGTGTGGCGATCGCAGCGCTCGCGGACGACGCGGCGGAGCTCGTAGTCGCGGCCTTCGAAGCGTCGTTCGAGGTGCCGACCGACGCAGCGCCGGCGCTCGAGGTCGCGCTCGCGCTCGCCCCCGATCCCGTGGCGGGCTCGGTGCTCGCGGTGGAGTCCGCGCGCGAGTTCGAAGACGGCGCGGTCGTGCAGCCGGCGATCGCGAGAAGCGCGATCGCCACCGAGGTCATCCCGGTGCCGCCGAGCCCGAGGTTCGCGGCGTTTGGAGCTGTCACGTTCTCGTCCCCCACATCGTTGCGACCGCATTGTTGGCGCCCCGCGCGCCCACTGCCAAGAATGCGGGCCGCATGGGGACTCGCCAGCCTTCGCCGGTCACGCTCTGCGGCTCGCTCTCGCTTCACCCCGTCGGGCTCGGTCGCGCCATGCACGAGGCCGCGTACGCCGCCCTCGGGCTCGCGTTCGTGTACGTGCCGTTCGGCGTTCGTAGCGAGGATCTCTCCGGCTCGCTCGCGGGCATGCGAGCGCTCGGGATCCGCGGCTTCGGCGTGTCGATGCCGTTCAAGCTCGAGGTCATGCCGCTCCTCGATCGGCTCGATCCGCTCGCGAAGCAGATCGGCGCCGTGAACACGATCGTCAACGACGACGGCGTGCTCACCGGGTTCAACAGCGACGCCGAGGGCGCCGCGCGCGCGCTCGAAGAGGTCGCGGGTGACCTCGCTGGCGCGCGATGCCTCGTGCTCGGCGCGGGAGGCGCGGCGCGGGCCGTCGCCTTCGGGCTCGCAGCGCGCAGCGCCGAGGTCACGATCGCGAATCGCACCGACACGCGCGCCGAGTCGCTCGCACGCGAGATCGCCGGCGCCAAGGCGCTCTCGTGGAGCGAGCGCGACGCGAAGCTCGCCGCGTTCGACATCCTCGTGAACGCTTCGTCGGCCGGGATGCGCGGCGAGGGCGACGACGCCTCGCCGATCGCCGACGGATCGCTCGGTTCGCGCCTCACCGTGATGGACATCGTCTACGCGCCGATCCGCACGCGCCTCTACGAGGCCGCGCAGGTGCGCGGCGCGCGCGCGGTGCACGGCGGGCGCATGCTCCTCTATCAAGCCTGTCGCCAGTTCGAGCTCTACACGGGCAAGCCAGCGCCCGTCGCCGCGATGAATCACGCGCTCGAGCGGGCGATCTCCGTCGCGTGACCCGAGCCGCGTTGCGCGCGCCACGGGCTTGCTATGCTGCAGCCCCGTGAGCGCAGGGCAGACAGGTCTGGTCGGTTCGTTATGCCTCTTCATCACAGCGAGCGCGGCAGGGTGCGGTTCGAGCACCAAGTCCACATCGACGGCCGAGACCGATCCTCAAACGAGCAGCGCGACCACGGCGAGCAGCGACCCCGCGCCGTCCGCTTCGTCGAAGCCCACGAGCACCGTCACGACCCAACGCAGTGACCCGAGCCGCTCGAAAGAGCGGGAGATCACCGTCGCGGAGTGCCACATGCTCGCGACCAAATACGGTGAGCTCACGCGCGTCGAGCAGCGCGCGAAGGTCAGCGACAAGCTCTCTGTCGAGAAGAAGAACGAGGTCTACAGCCAGATCGAGGAGGCCGTGAAGACCCTCTCCGAGCGCTGGGAGAAGTCGTGCAACACCGACCTCGCCGGCAAATTCACCCTCGAGTCGTCGCTCGACTGCGCCATGGCCTCGAAGTCTGTCTCCGCCCTCGAGGTTTGCTTGAGCGGCGGCGAGAGCCCCCCGTGACTCCGCCCAGGCCGCTTCGGCGTAGTATAGTCCGGTCATGAAGTCTCCCGCAGCTGACGCCCCCGACCTCGCGGCTCCACCCGCGGACGACGCGACCGTCGCGTTCGTCACCGCCGAGGTCGACGCGGTCCTCGACGAGGTCGCCTCCGGGCTCGGCGCGCGCGACCTCGCGTGGCTCCGTGAAAAGCTCATCGCCGAGGCTCTCGCAGACGCTCCGCTCTCGCGGCTCGTCAGCGCTGCGGCGCCTCGCAACGTCGACGCGAGCGGCGAGGTCCCGCGTTCGCCGACGCTCGCTGCGAGCCCCTCACAACCAGGCGGCGCGCTGAGACTCGCTCCGCCGCCGGGGCGACGTCCCACCCCGCCGAAGGTCTGAACTCCCTCGAGAGGGCGACATGGGTGACGACGAGCTTGTCGAGCCGTTCGCAGACCTGCCGACGGAGGTCGACACTCCCGAGGCCGTCGCGCGCCATCTCTTCGAGCTCTCCGACGAGCTCACCGCGGTCGACGACCACGACGCACCCGCCCCCGAGCCCGCGCACCCGACCGAGCCTGCGGCCCCGAGCGACGGCGGCCGCGTCGATTCCCTCGTCCGCGAGGCTTGGGATCAAGTCGAGCGCGTCGCGGGCGCGGTCCGCCGCGAGGTCGGCTTCAGCGCCGAGCACGACGAGCTCGTCAGCGTGGGCCGCACCGCGCTCTTCGAGGCCGCGCGCTCCTTCGATCCGTCGCGCGCCAACTTCGTCCCGTTCGCACGCCTCAAGCTCCGCTGGGCCATGCTCGATCACGTCCGCCGCGAGTGGCACGGCAAGCACTACGCGTGGCGCGCGCGCGCCTTGATGGCCTCGGTGCGCGCCGCCGAGGACGCGCCCGTCAGCGCTCCCGATCCCACCGCCCCCGAAGAACACCATCGCAGAGCGCTGCGCTCCGTGCTCGCGGGCCGCGCGATGGCGATGGTCCTCGGCCTCGTCGGCCCGAGCCTCGAGGACGGCAACCCCGACTCGATGCGCGAGCACGTCGAGCGGCCTCCGCACGACGCACCCTCCCCCGAAGAGCTGCTGCTCCGCGAGCGCAAGGTCCTCGAGCTGCGCCGCGCGGTCGCGGCGCTCCCCGATCGGCAGCGCACGCTGCTCGAGCGCCACTACTTCGAGGGAGAAGACTTCGATGAGATCGCGCACAGCTTCGGCATCTCGAAGAGCTGGGCGAGCCGCCTCCACACGCAAGCGCTCGCCGCGCTCGCCGAGGCTCTGCGCGACCACCGCTGAAGGCACGACGCAGGAGATCGACACATGCGACTCGAAGACACGAAGATGATCGTCACGGGCGCCGCTCAGGGCATCGGCTTCCACATCGCGAAGCGCCTCCTCGAGGCCGGCGGCTCGGTCGCCGCCGGTGACCTCCAAGAAGAGGGCCTCGCGCGTCTCAAGGCCGCCGCCGAGGGCGCGCGCGGCAAACTCTTCACGCGTCAGCTCGACGTCGGCAGCGAGGCCGACATCGGCAGCTTCGTCGACGCCGCTGACAAAGCCCTCGGTGGCCTCACGGGCCTCGTCAACAACGCAGGCATCCTTCGCGACGGCCTCCTCGTGAAGGTCGACAAAGAGACCGGCAAGGTCGCCAAGCTCTCGCGCGAGCAGTGGCAAGCCGTCATCGACGTGAACCTCACGGGCGCGACGCTGATGGTCCGCGACACCGTCGCCAAGATGGTCGAAAACGGCAATCAGGGCGTCATCGTCAACATGAGCTCGATCGCGCGCCACGGAAACCGCGGGCAATCGAACTACTCCGCGGCGAAGGCCGGGCTCGCGACCAACACCAAAACTTGGTCCGTCGAGTTCGCGAAATTCGGCATCCGCGTCGGCGCCGTCGCCCCCGGGATGATCGAGACCCCGATGACCCAAGGCATGAACCAGAAGGCCCGAGACGCGCTCGTCGCTTCGATCCCCGTGGGCCGCATCGGCGTCCCCGAGGACATCTGGCTCGCCGTCCGCTTCATCATGGAGTGCGACTACTTCAACGGGCGCACCATCGACGTCGACGGCGGCCTCGGCATGTAGATCGCCACCCCCTCGGGGTTTGCGTGCTTTGGATTTGGGGGCGGCACCCTGCGGGTGCCGCCTTTTGCACGCTCCCCGCACGGAATGGAGGGGCCTTGCCGATGGTGAAGTTGAAAGCTATATTCAACATCGATGTTCGTCTGCTGTTGCCGGGGCGTGACGGAGCGCGTGATTCGCAGCGCCATCGAGGCGGGGGCCACCACGGTCGATGCTGTGGTCGGCTGCACGGGCGCGGGCTCGCGATGCGGCAGCTGCAAACCCGAGATCGCGGAGCTCGTCGCGCAATACGGCCGACCCGCGGCGCGCGCCGACCAGAGCAGCGCGACCGAGCGCGGCCCGGCCGAGCGTCCGACGATGCCCGCGCAGACCGTCTCCGCGCCGGACGTCGTGCGGCTCCCGCTCGTCACCGCCGCCTGAGCTCCTCGCTGGCTTGACCCACCGGGGGAATTGCCTTTTCATCCGCGCGCGAGTCATCGAGGCCGAGCCGCCTCGTGACAGGCTCGCCACGCTGGGTCGGGGCGCAGAGTGCGCCCCCAACGACGAGGCCCGGCCACGGAGCGCCGATGAAGGGTCATCAAGAAGTCATCGAGGTTTTGAACGAGGTTCTGGCCGGCGAGCTCGTGGCCATCAACCAGTATTTCTTGCACGCTCGCATGTGCGACAACTGGGGCTTCAAAGCGCTCGCGAAGAAGATCCGCGCCGAATCCATCGACGAGATGAAGCACGCGGACGCGCTCATCACGCGCATCCTCTTCCTCGAGGGGCTGCCGAACCTGCAGCGCCTCGACAAGCTCCACATCGGCGAGTCCGTGGTCGAACAGCTGAAGAGCGACCTCGCTGTGGAGCACCGCGCGCTCCAGCGCCTGCGCGACGGCATCAACCTCTGCCGCGACAAGAGCGACCGCACGAGCGAGGACCTCCTCGCGTCGATCCTCGCCGGCGAAGAGGAGCACGTCGATTGGATCGAGACGCAGCTCGGCTTGATCGAGAAGCTCGGCGAAGCAAACTACCTGGCGCAGCAGTTGGACGCCGGCTGAGCTCGGGCTCGGCACGGCGATCGCGACAGGCGGGGAGGTCGAATCATGTCGAAGGTCTTGGTCGTCGACGACCAGCGCAACATGCGCACGACGCTCGCCCTGATGCTGCGCGGCGCGGGCTACGAGGTTGAAGAGGCTGCGGACGGCGTCCAGGGCGCGGAGATGGGCGCGCGCGGCGCGTTCGACGTCGTGCTCACCGATCTGCGCATGGGCTCGCAGGACGGGCTGAGCGTGCTGCGCGCGGTGAAGGAGTCGCCGAGCAACACGGAGGTCATCATGATGACCGCGTACGGCACGATCGAGAGCGCCGTCGAGGCCATGCGCCTCGGCGCCTTCGACTACATCCAGAAGCCCTTCACCGAGGAAGAGCTCCTCGTGAAGGTCCAGCGCGCGGTCGAGAAGCGGCGGCTCTCCGGCCACGTGCAGCTTCTCACCACCGAGTTCAAGGAGAAGTACAAGTTCGAGAACATCATCGGTCGATCGCAAGCGATCCGCGATGTCCTCGGCAAGATCGTGAAGGTCGCTCCCACCGACGCCACGGTGCTCATCCAAGGCGAGAGCGGCACTGGCAAGGAGCTCGTCGCGAAGGCCATCCACGCGAACTCGCGCCGCGCCGACCGCCCCTACGTCCCGGTGAACTGCGCCGCCATCAGCGAGACCTTGCTCGAGAGCGAGCTCTTCGGACACGCGCGCGGTTCGTTCACCGGTGCGATCAGCGCTCGCAAAGGTCTCTTCGAAGAGGCCGATGGCGGCACGTTCTTCTTCGACGAGATCACGGAGACTCCACTCGCCTTCCAAGCGAAGTTGCTGCGCGCGATCCAAGAGAACGAGATCCGCCGCGTCGGCGAGAACAAACCGATCAGCGTCGATGTTCGCATCATCGCCGCGACGAACCTCGACCTCTTGCAGGCCGTCGCGGAGAAGCGGTTCCGCCAAGACCTCTACTACCGGCTCAACGTCGCGCGCTTCGTGTTGCCGCCGCTCCGCGAGCGCCGCGAGGACATTCCGCTCCTCTTCAGCCACTTCCTCGAGAAGTACAACCGCAAGATGAGTGTCCGCGCGAAGGTCGCGGACGGCGTGATCGAGGCCCTCATGGGCTACGACTATCCCGGCAACGTTCGCGAGCTCGAGAACATGGTCGAGCAGGCCGTCGCGCTCTCGGGTGGCGGCAGCATCACGGTCGACGACGTTCTTCCGACCACGGGGAGCGCTGCGCGACCGGCCGCGGCCACGGGCCGCACGCTCGCGGATGTCGTGGACTCCGCCGAACGCCAAGCGATCGAGAACGCGCTGCGCGAGAGCGAGGGCAGCCGCGAGCGCGCAGCGGAGCTGCTCGGCATCAGCCCGACGACCTTGTGGCGCAAGATGACGCGCCTCGAAATCACCTATCCCGCGGGCGGCTCGTGAGCTCGACGCTCGCACCTCGGCGTTCGGCTCCGTGCGACTAGCGCTCTTCGACTACGCACTCCCCGAAGACCGGATCGCCGCGCGCCCCACCGAGGAGCGGGACGGCGCTCGCCTGATGATCATGCGCGACGCGGCGCCGCGCGACGCTCGCGTGCGCGACCTCCCATCGCTCCTGCCGCGGCGCGCGCTCGTCGTCGTGAACGACACGCGGGTCATCCCCGCGCGGCTCGCGGCGACGAAGCCGAGCGGCGGTCGCGTCGAGCTCTTCCTCGTCGAGCTCGAGGAGCAGCGCACGAGCTCGACCGCGATCTGGCGATGTATGGTTCGCTCCTCGAAGAAGACCAGCCCCGACGCGAAGCTCGCGGTCGAGGGCGGCGTGATCTCGGCGCGCGTCCTCGAGCCCGCGGGCGCCGGGCTCTTCCGCGTCGAGCTCGAGGCTTCGTCGGGCGCGCTGGTCGACGCCATCGAAGCTGCGGGCCACGTCCCGCTCCCGCCGTACATCAAGCGCGCGGACGATCTCGCGGACCGCGAGCGCTACCAGACCGTGTTCGCGGCCTCGCGCGGCGCGGTCGCCGCGCCCACGGCAGGCCTGCATTTCTCCGAGCGACTCGTCGCGGAGCTCGCCGCGCGCGACATCGAGATCGCTCGCGTCACGCTGCACGTGTCGCTCGGTACCTTCAAGCCGGTGACGGTCGACGACCTCGACGACCACGCGATGCACGCGGAGTGGTACGAGATCTCCGAGACCACGACCGAGCAAATTCGCAGGGCGCGAGCGCGTGGCGCACCCGTCATCGCGATCGGGACGACCTCGCTACGCGCCCTCGAGAGCGCCGCGGACCCAGCGCGGCCCGGGCTCGTGCGCGCGGGACGCGATCGGACTCGACTCCTCATCCAGCCCGGCTATCGATTCCGCGTCGTGGATAGTTTGTTCACCAACTTTCACCTACCGAAGAGCACGCTGCTCGCGCTCGTCTGCGCGTTCGGCGGGCGCGCGACGGTGCTTCGGGCCTACCGCGCCGCCGTCGAGCGCGGCTACCGTTTCTTCTCCTATGGCGACGCGATGCTCTTGAGCTCCCACGTGCCGACCTCTCTCCGTTCACGCTTTCGCGCGAGGGCCCGATGAAGCCCACGACCACGGGCTACGCCTTCGAGGTCCTCGCGCAGGCAGGGCTCGCGCGCGCGGGCCGACTTACGACACCGCACGCCGTCGTCGAGACGCCGACCTTCATGCCCGTCGGCACGCAGGGCTCGGTGAAGACGCTGACCCCCGACGAGGTCGCGTCGACGGGCGCGCGCATCGTCCTCGGCAACACGTATCACCTGTGGCTCCGCCCCGGCGCCGAGCTCATCGCGTCGCTCGGTGCGCTGCACGGCTTCACGCGATGGCCACACGCGATGCTCACGGACAGCGGCGGCTTCCAAGCCTTCTCGCTCTCGTCGCTGCGCAAGCTCACCGAAGACGGCTTCTCGTTTCGGTCGCACCTCGACGGCTCGGCGCACCACCTCTCCCCCGAAGAGGCGATGCGCGTGCAGGGCTTGCTCGGCGCCGACATCGCGATGCAGCTCGACGTGTGTCCACCCGGTGGTGCTCCGCGCGACGAGATCGAGCGCGCCTGTGAGCGCACCACGCGATGGGCGCGTCGCTGCCTCGCCGCGAAGCGCTCCGATCGAGCGCTCTTCGGCATCGTTCAGGGCGGCTGCGAGATCGACCTGCGCCGCGCGCACGCGGCCGAGCTCGGAGCGCTGCCCTTCGACGGCCTCGCGCTCGGCGGCTTCAGCGTCGGCGAGCCGATCGAGCGGATGCACACGACGCTGCCCGAGGTCGCTCCCCACCTCGATCCCGAGCGACCCCGCTACCTGATGGGCGTCGGCACCCCACGTGATCTCGTCGTCGCGATCGGCGCCGGAGTCGACATGTTCGACTGCGTCCTGCCGACGCGCAACGCACGCAACGGGCAGGCGCTGCTCCGCGCCGGGCGCGTCGTCATCAAGCAAGCTCGCTACCGCGAGGACAAGTCACCGCTCGACCCGACCTGCAGCTGCCCATGCTGCGCCGGTGGCTTCTCCCGCGCATACCTGCGGCACCTCTACCTCGCGAGCGAGGTGCTCGTGCTGCGGCTCTTCTCGCTGCACAATCTCTGGCTCTATGGAGAGCTCGTGCGCGAAGCCCGCGCCGCGATCCGCGAGGGGACGTTCCCCGCGTTCGAGGCACGCTGGGCACGCGCCGGTATGGGTGAGCCCGATGCTTGACCGCGCGCTCGCTGTGTCGCTCGACGAAGGTTCGCAAGTCGCGCGGAAACCTTGTAACGTCTACCTTCGCGCATGAGCCAAGACGAGAAGAAGGCTCTCGGGCGCATTCTGCTAGAGCAGCGAGCTATCCGTCCTGAGGATCTCGAGCGCGTCCTCTCGCAGCAGCGGCCGGGCGACCCCCCGCTGGCGACGAAGCTCATCGAGGAAGGCCTGGTCACCGAGCTCGAGGCCCTGCGCGCCCTCAGCGCACAGCGCGGCGTGCCCGGGATCGATCTTCATCAGATCTGCATCAAGCTCTCGGACCTCTCGACCATTCCGCGCGACATCGCGCAGGTCCACAAGCTGCTGCCAGTCCTCGAGCGACCGGACCGCATCTTCGTCGCGATGGCCAACCCCGAGGACAAGAAGATCCTCGAGGAGCTCGAGTTCGTCACGGGCAAGCGCGTCTTCGCGTACATCGCGCTCGAGGGCCTGCTGAAAAAGACGCTGAACGAGGCCTACGACGCGCGAGATCGCGGTCAGAGCCACTACGTCGGCGTGGCGTGTCCAGCGGATGTTCTTCGTCGCGCGGGGCTCGATCCAGCCGCGTTCGGTCGCCTCGAAGACACCGCGACTCCGGTCGCTCCAGTCGCGACCCCTGCGCCGGCTCCGGCAGCGCCGGCACCCGCGCCCGCCCCAGCGCCGCCCTCGCAACCGCAAGCTCAAGCCGCTCCAGCTCCGCCGCCTGCGGCCTCGGCCGGTGGGCGCCCGGGGACGACGCGGCCCCAACCCCCGACCCCGATGGGTTTGCGGCCGCCCGAGCCCGGCAAGTCGAACGCTCCGCCTGCGCTTCGAGCGCCCAGCACGCTGCCGCGTCCGCCCGCTCCGAAGGTCAGCATCCCGCGTGAGGATGGCAGTGGACCGACCACGCCTTCGAATCGGCCCGCTCCGATGTTTCGGAACGAGCCCACCAACACGGAGAACCGCTTCCGGCCCTCCGTGTCGGGCATGGCTGCGGTGAAGAACCCCGTCATCGTCGACGAGCGCATGCAGCAGGCTTCGCAGGCTCACTTCGACGAAGCGGACTTCGGAGACATCGCCGAGGAGCTGAACCTCACGGTCGGAGGTGCATCCGCCGGCGGCGCAACGACCGCCCCGGCTCGAACCACGGCCGCCGAGCCAGCTCCGGACCCCGAGCCGCAGCCGACGCCAGTGCCCGACGGCGCCAAGAAGATCCTCGTCGTCGACGACGAGGCCGACATTCGCCGGCTCATCCGACGCGTGTTGGAGGAGCGAGGTCACGTCGTCGTCGAGGCCGATCGCGGCAGGCTCGCGCTGCAGCTCGTGAAGAGCGAGTCACCCGATCTGGTGGTGCTCGATGCGATGCTCCCCGAGGTCCACGGCTTCGACATCGCGAAGCGGATCCGCAACTCGAGTCGGTACGGGCACATCCCGATCGTGATGGTGTCAGCGGTCTATCGCGGTTGGCGCTTCGCGCAGGACGCCAAGCAGAGCTACGGCGTCGACGCTTACATCGAGAAGCCCTTCCGCGTGCAAGAGCTCGTCGACGTGATCGAGAAGGCCCTCAACGCGCGTCGTGTGGCCGCCGATCCCGAGGCCATGAACGCCTCCGCCGAGAACCTCTTGAGGGAGGGCGTCGAGGCATACAAAGCAGGCGACCTCGAGGGCGCGACCACGCTCCTGCTTCAGGGCGTGCAGATTGATCCGCTTGCTTATCGCCTGCGCTACCAGCTCGGTCTCCTCTACGGCAAGCGGGGCATGCTCTACGACGCCATCGAGCAGCTCGAGCGGGCGGTCCAGCTCAAGGCGAATCACTTCGGGAGCATCAAGAACCTCGCCATCCTTTACCAACAAGCGGGCTTCCGAAACAAAGCGCTCGAGGCCTGGGAACGCGCGCTCGGCATCGCCCCGGACGACGAGACTCGCCAGGCGATCAAAGAGCACATCGTGTCGATGCTTTGAGCCCCCGAGAATGCGAACGATTGTGAATGAGCTTGATCTTGGCCGCACCGAGGTGAGACTTGATGGGAGCGGTTTCGACCGGTCCTGTGTGCAGTTCGGCGTGAATCGTCTAAGCTAGATAGAAACAGAGGGCCGAAGCCGGTGAAGTTCGTCTGCGACAGCTGCAAGGCCAAGTATCAAATCGGCGACGACAAAGTCGCCGGTAAGACCCTGCGCATGAAGTGTCGCCGGTGCGGTCACCTGATTCAGGTCGCTGCATCCGTAACGGAGAATTCCGTCTCTCAGCGCCTTCCTGGGATGGGTGGACATGGGTCCGACCCAGCCCTGGGCTCGCACCCTCGCGGGGAGACGACCGGTTCGTTCGGTGCGATCTCGGGTCCCCAGGAATCGACTGGCGAGGACGGCGCGACCATCGTCAAGCAGTCGCCGCTCTTCCTCTTTCAGCAGCCGCACGCCGAGCACGTTCCACCGCCCCGCCCCTCGCAACATCAAGCCCCCGCGAGCGTGCGCCCAGGTGGCCCGCGCATCGTGCCTCCGGCGCGTCCATCGTTGCGCAGCGTTCCTCCTCCCGAGGGTGGCGCGCCTGGTCTGAACCAGCACTCGTCGAGCGCGCCCGCCCTCACCGAGGGCTTCAACCGCGCCGCTCAGAAACCAGCTGCAGCCATCGCGGCCATCCCCACCGAGGATTGGTACGTGGGCGTCGGCGGTGTCCCGCTCGGTCCCGTGCGCCTCTCGGTTCTGCGAGACAAAGCAGCGCAAGGGCAGGTCGATGGCGACTCGCTCGTGTGGCGTGAGGGCTTCGACGAGTGGCTTCCGTTGAAGAGCTTCGCGGGGCTCCTCGCCCTCGTCGAGGAGGCTCGCCAATCCCGTGCGAGTCGGACGAACCTCCCGGCGGTCGCCCCTGCGGCCCCTGTCGCGGCGGCCGCTGCCAGCGCGATCCCGAGCACACCGGGCGGCGGTCTCTTCAGCCAGTCCTCGACGATCGCAGGCTCCACCGCGACACCCAACGCTTCGAGCATCGGGTCCTCCTCGCTCGGGGTTTGGCCTCCGACTGCGAACGGTTCGACTGCGAACGGCGTCGCGGCGAACGGCAGCGCCAACGAGGCCGTGGCCGTCCTCAAGGACCCCTTCGCCAGCCCTGCGCCGGCCCCGTCGGTCAGCAACAACGGGTCGGTCAGCAACAACGGCTCGAACGGTTCGAACGGGACCAACGGCCACGGCGCAGGTGGGTACGGGCTCACCACGACCGCTGCGGCCGCGATCGCGTCAGCGCCCACCCACGAGATCCCGCCCCCCTCGGCGGGCCGCGACAGCCTCCCAGCCATCCCGAAGAAGCGTGGGCCTCACCCTGCGGTCTTCGCTTTCGTGGCCATGGCCGCGGCGTTTGGCGGTGTCGCTGCTTGGGCGGTCTTCTTCAAGAAGTCGACGGTCGTCTACCTCCCTCAGACGAACACCGTACAAAACACCACCGCAGGGCCGACCACGGGACCCATCTCGCAGGGCCCTTCGACGAGCGGGCCGCTGGCGTCCGGCCAAGAGATCGCCATCGCAGACACTGCCCAGAGCGGCACGGCGACCAGCTATCAGGGGCCGAACGGGCGCATCCCGGGGACCGCGCCGACCTCGACCAAGCCGGGCGAGAGCGCTGCTCCTATCGACTCGTCGGGCTTCACCTTCGGCGGGCCGAAGGGCCCCAACGCCAGCGCAACGACGACCTCGACGGGTGGTAAAGGCAACTTGACCTCCGGTGAGGTCCAGGGAGTCGTGTCCCAGAACACCCCGCGCGTGCGCAAGCGGTGTTGGGATCACTTTGCGAGCAGCCCGCCGCCTGACGCCCCGCGCACGGTCAAAGTCAACGTCGACATCAACTACGCGGCCTCGGGGAGCGTCACGGGCGCAACCGCGGGCGGCGGCAACGAGCGCTTCTATCCCGGCCTCGTGAGCTGCGTGCAGGGCGCCGTGCAGTCGTGGACTTTCCCCGCCTCGGACAGCGGCGGCACCGTGAAGGTCCCCTTCAGCTTCTCGGCTCAGTAGCTCGCCAGCCGCCGTCAGCCGAAGCTAGCTGGCCATCAGCCGAAGCTAGCTGGCCGTCGCCCGAAGTCGTCGCCCGAAGGCCCTTCGGCGCTCGACGACCATTCGGAGGTTCGACGCCGGGCGCGGGCTTTGGAGCTGACGCCGTAATTATTACGTCGTTTAGGCGACGCTGACGGGGTCGTCACCTCCCTGGGAAATGGGCCCTCTTCCCACCGTCGCCAGGCCCACCTCCAGGGTGGCGCCGGTGTTGGGTGCCAAATCGCGTGTCAACCCTGAAAAGGCGGCGAATTCACGCGGTGCGCCGTGGGTTCATCCCCACTTTCCACCACTCCGGTTCATCTCTCCAAATAACTAAGAATTTGGCCCAGATTCGAGGGAGCAGGTAACGCCCTCGCCATATCGCATGCGTTGTGCGAGGGCCACAAACCGACCCCCAGTGTTGACAGGGTGGGGGTGTCTCCGTAGCGTGGCCCTCCGCGGTGGGAAGAAGTGGCAAGAAGGCCCAATAACCCACCAGTCGATTCGTCCGGCAGAGCACCATGTTCAGGGGTCACTACGAGCACGCCATCGACGACAAGGGCCGGACGAGCCTTCCGGCCCGGTTTCGCGATGTGCTCGGGCCGGCGGCGGACTTCCGGTTGGTGATGACGCCGGCGCTCGGGGACCCGTGCCTCGACGTCTACCCGCTGAAGGCGTGGGAGGAGCTCGAGGCGAAGCTGGCCTCGCTCAACGCGTTCGACCCGCAGGTCATCGAGTTTCGACGCTTCTACGTATCGGCCGCGGTCGAGTGCGAGCTCGACAAACAAGGCCGGATCTTGGTGCCGCCCGGGCTACGGGCGCGCGCCGGCTTGCAAAAGACGGTGATGTGGCTCGGTCACGGTCAGAAGGCCGAGCTTTGGTCGAAGGAGCAGTGGGAGGCGATCGCCGCGCAGAAGGCGGCTTCGGACCTCCGCGAGCTCCGCGCAGCCATGGGCAAGCTGGGGCTCTGAGCTCCCACGGAGCGCAACCATGAACGTCGTCAACGTGGTTCCCATGCGTACTTCGTTTCCCCCGCCCCCCCGCGAGGAGGCACCCCATGTCTCGGTCCTGCTCGAAGAGTCGTTGAGGGCGCTCGCGCCCAGGGCCGGCGGCCTCTACGTCGACGCGACGCTCGGGGCCGGCGGTCATACCCAGGCGATCCTCGAGGTGCCCGGGACGCGGGTCATCGGCCTCGACCGGGACACGACGGCGCTCGGCATCGCTCGCGAGCGGCTCGCCTTCGGCGACCGGTTCGCGGCGTTCCAGAACACGTTCTCGCAGGTGGGCGAGGTGCTCGCGTCGATGGCGTTCGCTCGGTCGACGGGCTGCTCGCGGACGTCGGGCTGGAGCTCGCCGATGCGCAGCCGACGACCCGCTGCGCGGCATGAGCTTCCGCTTCGAGGGGCCGCCGGGATGGACACCTCGTCGGGTGAGACTGCGCTCGAGCTCATCATCGACTCGACGACAGCCTCGCGGACCTCATCTACAAATACGGGGAAGAGCGCCGGAGCCGCAGGGTCGCCCGCTGCATCAAGCAAGCGCGGGGCGCCGGTGAGCTCGAGACCACGATCGACCTGCGACGTGCGGTCGTGCGCGCGGTCGGTCCGGCGCGCGTCGGCGGCGTCGACCCGTCGACGCGGACGTTCCAAGCGCTGCGTATCGCGGTGAACGGCGAGCTCGACGAGCTGACCTCGTTGCTCGAGCAGGCCCCGAGCCTCGTCGGTGCGGGCGGCGTGCTCGCGATCATCTCGTTCCACTCGCTCGAGGATCGGCTCGCGAAGCGCGCGATGGCGAACCGCGAGGTGTGGCAACCGCTCTCGAAGAAGCCGATCGAGGCGGGGGACGAAGAGGTCACGAAGAACCCGCGGGCTCGAAGCGCGAAGCTGCGTGCGGCGCGACGGCTCGGTGAGGAGCCGACCTTCGAGGAGGAGCCCTCGTGAAGCAGCGTCCGTTTCTCGCGCTCTGGACGCTCGCGGTCGCGGCGACCGTGGTCGCGTTCGTCCTGCATTTGGGCCTCCGCGGCAGGACGGTCGAGCTCGGCTACAAGCTCGGCAAGGCTCGCAAAGAGCAAGCGCAGCTGCGTGAGATGAAGCGCGTGCTCTCGCTCGAGGCCGCGAGCTACCGAACGCCGGAGCGCGTGGAGATGGTCGCGCGCACGCTGCTCGGCATGACGCCCCCGCCAGCCGAGCGCGTCATCGTGCTGAAGGACGCATCCGTGCCCGAAGAACGCCGGCAGGCGGCGACACCGCAGACCGCGCAAGGGGGCGAACCCGAATGAAGAACCTCAGCCCCGAGCGCGCGAAGTGGATCCGCATCCGCATGGGTGTCCTCTGCGGATTGATGGGCCTCGGCCTCGGGTTCGTCGTCAGCGGCGCCGATCGAATCCAGAACCGCGACGGCGCGGCCTGGTTCGAGATGGCCGAGCGACAGCGCCAGCGACGCCTCCACATCGAGCCGAAGCGCGGCACGATCTACGATCGAAACGGCGTGCCCCTCGCGGAGAGCGTCGAGGTGCCGAGCATCTCGATGGACGCCGTCGAGATGCTCCGCGGCGTCGAGGACCAGTACGTCGCGATGCGGATCGACCAGTACTCGGAGCGCATCGCAGCCGCGCTCGATCTGCCGGTCGACGACGTGAAGGACAAGATCACGCGCCGCCGTCGCTTCGCGTGGTTGAAGCGGCGCATCTCCGAAGAAGAGGTCGAGAAGATCCGCGCGCTCGGCGACAAGAACCAGCGCTACCCCATCCGCGGGCTGTCGATCGAAGGTGAGGGGCGTCGCTTCTACCCGAACAAAGAGCTCGCCGGCGCCCTGCTCGGGTTCGTCGCTCCCGACGGTGACGGCCGAGAGGGCCTCGAGCTCGCGCTCAACGAGGAGCTCAAAGGCAAGCCCGCCGAGGTTCACGGGCTCCGCGATCGCGCGGGCCGCCTCCTCTTCTCCGAGGGGCTCGAGAACGAGCAGGCCCTCGCTGGTCACAACGTCTACCTCACCATCGACCGCGCGATTCAGTTCACCGCCGAGCGCGAGCTCGAGGCCGCGCTGAAGACCTACGAAGCGCAAGGCGGCTCGATCGTCGTGATGGATCCGGCCACCGGCGAGATCCTCGCCATGGCCAGCGGCCCGGGCTTCGACCCGAACGAATACGGCACCGCCGACCCTGGCAACCGCCGCAACCGCGCCGTCGTCGACCGCTACGAGCCGGGCTCGACGATGAAGATCTTCACGCTTTCGACGGCGTTTTCGCACCACACGATCAGCCCCACCGAGCCGATCTACTGCGAGAACGGCCACATGCCGATTGACAACATTGTCATTCACGACACGCACATCCACAAGTGGCTGACGCCGACGCAAATCCTCCAGTACTCGTCGAACATCGGCAGCGCGAAGATCGGGCTCGGGCTCGGTCAGCAGCGCCTCTACGAGGGTCTGCGTCGCTTCGGGTTCGGCGAGTCGCCGGGTCTTCCGCTCCCCGGCCAGTCGATTGGCGTGCTCCGTCCGCGTGATCGTCCGTGGGTGCAGGTCGAGACCGCGAGCGCGAGCTTCGGTCAGGGCATCAGCGTGACCACGATGCAGCTCGTGTCGGCGGTCGCATCGATCGCGAACCGCGGGCAGCTGCTCGAGCCCGTCCTCATCAAGCGCGTGACCGACTCGACGGGCGTCGTCCTCGACGAGCCGAAGGCTCGCGTCCGACGCAACACCGTCTCGCCTGCGGTCGCGAAGCTCATGAGCGAGATGCTGGTCTCGGTCACCGAGGGCGACGGCACCGGCGTCGAGGCGAGCATCCAGGGCTTCAAGGTCGCGGGCAAGACGGCGACCGCGCAGAAGATCGACCCCGAGACCGGCAAATACACCGACACGCACTACGTCGCGTCGTTCGTTGGCTTCGTCCCGGCGGACCGACCGCGCCTCGCGATCGTCGTCGCGATCGACGAGCCGATGGCGGGCACCTACGCCGGTGGCTCCGTCGCCGCCCCCGTCTTCCGCCGCGTCGCCGAGATGGCGCTCGCTTACATGGGTGTAACCCCTGACGCGAAGGACGCGAAGGGCCTGGCCGACGCCGCGAAGCTCACGAAGACCGACGACCCGGCGATCGAGACGTACAAGCTCGCGGCCGCGGCCAAGGGTGACCCCGACGCTGCCGGGGCCGTGGTCGCGGAGCAGTCCGGGACCGGACAGAAGGCGCGCAAGGCCGGCGAGGTCGAGACGCCCGATCTCTCCGGGTACGCCGTCCGCGAGGCGATCCAGCGGCTCATCGCGCTCGGTCTGTTCCCCCAGATCGAGGGCACCGGCCGCGTCCTGCGGCAGGAGCCACCCGCGGGGAGCGTTGTTCAAGCAGGTGCAACCGTCCGAGTCGTTCTCGAGCCCGCCCAGTGATGACCGAGGAAGATCGCCCGAGCAGCCCGCCCGTCACGACGCCGCCCCCGAAGGCGCGGCTCGTCGACGTCGTGCGCGAGATCCCGGGCGCGACCCTCGCGGGCGAGCCGGGCGCCGAGCGTGTCGCGGTGACCGGGCTGCACCACGACTCGCGAGCCGTCGAGGGCGGTGATGTCTTCGTCGCGCGCGAGGGCGGAAAAGTCAGCGGACTTGACTATGTGCGCACCGCCGTCGAGCGCGGCGCGGTCGCGGTGATCGCGCGGCGCGGGGCGCTCAGTCCGGCTCGAGCGGGTGTGCCTGTCGTCGAGGTCGACGACGTGCCGCTCGCGCTCGCGCTCGCTTCGGCCTGCGTCTACGGGCACCCGACGTTCGGCCTCGAGGTCGTCGGCATCACGGGGACGAACGGCAAGACGACGACGACGTTGCTCACGCGCGCGCTGCTCGAGGCCGCGGGATCGCGACCGGGCATCGTGGGCACGCTCGGCAGCGAGTTCGACGGCGTTCGACGCGCGAGCCCGCACACGAGCCCCGAGGCCGACGAGCTCGCGCGCATCGCACGTGACATGCGCGATCGCGGTGCGACCCACCTCGTGATGGAGGTCAGCTCGATCGCGCTCGCCGCGAAGAGGGCGGACGGCGTTCGCTTCCGCGTCGCGGCCTTCACGAATTTGACGCAAGACCACCTCGACTACCACGGCGACATGCGCACCTACGCCGAGGCGAAGGCTCGGCTCTTCACCGAGCTCACGCCGGGCGCGTCGGTCATCAACGTCCGCGATCCGTTCGGTCGCGAGCTCGCCTCCCGGCTCGACGTCGGCGCGTCGGTCGTGCGGTACTCGAGCGCGACCGACGTCGGCGATCCCGTGGTCTACCCGCTCGCGCTCGAAGCGAGCAGCGCAGGTGTCGCGCTGTCGGTCGCTTCGCCGGCCGGGCGAATCGAGATCGTGAGCCCGCTCGTCGGCGCGCACAACGTCGAGAACCTCCTCGCCGCGGTCGCGATCGGCTGCGCGCTCGGGCTCGAGCCCGCCCAGATCGGCGACGGCCTCTCGCGCGACGTTCGCGTGCCCGGTCGGCTCGAGCGCTGCGACGACCCCGCGACCGACGACGTCACCGTCCTCGTCGACTACGCGCACACGCCCGACGCCCTCGCGCGCGTGCTCGCGAGCGTGCGCGCCTTCGCGAAGGGCCGCGTGCTCTGCGTCTTCGGCTGCGGCGGCGATCGTGATCCGACGAAGCGGCCGAAGATGGGCGAGGCCGCCGGGCGCGGCGCAGACCTCTCGATCCTCACGAACGACAACCCGCGCAGCGAGGCGCCGCAGGCGATCGCCGACGCTGTCGTGCCGGGCCTCGCGAGCGCGGGCACGCCGTTCGAGGTCGAGCTCGATCGTCGCGCAGCCATCCGTCGCGCAGTCGAGCTCGCGCAGCCCGGCGACATCGTCCTCGTCGCGGGCAAGGGCCACGAGACCTACCAAATCATCGGTGCGGTCACGCACGCCTTCGACGATCGCGTCGAGGCGCGCGCCGCGCTCGCGCTCCGACGCGCAGAGCGGGGAGGTCGCGCGTGATCTACGAGCTCTTCTATCCGCTGAAGAACCACTACTCGTGGCTCAGCTGGCTCAACGTCCTTCGCTACATCCCGTTCAGGACCATCATGGCCACGATCACGGCCATGATGATCACGTTCGTCCTCGCGCCGTGGTTCATCCGCGAGCTGAAGCGCAAGCAGATCGGTCAGGTCGTCCGCAAGGAGGGCCCCGCTTCGCACCTCGTGAAGGCGGGCACGCCGACGATGGGCGGCGCGCTCATCCTCCTGTCGCTGCTCTTGCCGACGGTGCTCTGGGCCGACCTCCGTAACCCGTTCGTCCTCGCGACGACGGCCGTGACGGCCGGCTACGGGCTCATCGGATATCTCGACGATTACCTCAAGATCAAGCGACGCAGCAGCGGCGGGCTCGCGGGCCGTTACAAACTTGTAGGCCAGTTCCTGATCGGCGGCGCCGCCATCGGCTACACGTTCTTGCTCGACGAGCGCATGCCGCTCGACTGGGTGACGATCAAGACGCGCCTCGCGTTCCCGTTCGCGGCGTTCAGCAAGCACTCGCTCGAGCTGCCGCTGCCGGTCTACGTGGTCTTCGCGGTGCTCGTCGTCGTGTGGACGTCGAACGCCGTGAACCTCACCGACGGCCTCGACGGCCTGGCGATCGGCCCCGTCATGATCAACGCCGGCACGTACCTCATCTGGGCGTACGTCGCGGGCGCGACCATCGCGAAGCTGCCGCTCGCCGACTACCTCGACATCCCGAAGATCGCCTCGGCGGGCGAGCTCAGCGTGTACTGCGGTTCGGTCATCGGCGCTGGGATCGGCTTCCTTTGGTACAACACGTACCCAGCCCAAGTCTTCATGGGCGACGTCGGCGCGCTCGCCCTCGGGGGCGGGATCGGGATGCTCGCCGTGTTCACGAAGAACGAGCTGCTCAGCGTGCTGCTGGGCGGCATCTTCTTCATCGAGGCCGTGAGCGTCATCACGCAGGTCGTGTCCTTCCGACTGACCGGCAAACGCATCTTCCTCATGGCCCCGATCCACCACCACTACGAGAAGAAGGGGTGGGCCGAGCCGAAGATCATCGTGCGCTTCTGGATCATCAGCATCCTGCTCGCGCTGCTCTCGCTCGCCTCGATGAAGCTCAGGTGACCATGTTCGCCAAGACCGCCGCGCTCCCCAAGAACCGACCGATCGAGAAACGCGAGGCCGAGGCCCCGCGCAAGGTCATCCCGCAACCGATCGCGGAGCTCTTGCACTCGAGCCCGGACGGGCCGGTCGACTCGGTGCTCGCCGCCGTCGTCATCGCGCTCGTCGGCTTCGGCGTGGTGATGGTGTACTCCGCGAGCGCGGTCGAAGCGACGACGCGCTTTCACGACGGTCAGTACTACCTGAAGCGTCAGGTCATCTACGCGCTCCTCGCGGTGGCGGCGCTCTGGATCACGAGCCGCATCGACTATCGCCGGCTCCGCCCGCTCACCTATCCGATCCTGTTCGGCGTCGCCGGCATGCTCGGCCTCACCATCTCGGGCTACGGGCACCGCGGCGGCGGCGCCGATCGATGGCTCACCGTCGGCCCCATCCACATCCAGCCCTCCGAGCTCGCGAAGCTCGCGATCGTCATTTGGCTCGCGTATTCGCTCTCGAAAAAGGCTGACAAGGTTAAATCTTTTGCGGTGGGTTTCCTTCCCCACCTCTTCGTCTGCTCCATCTTCATGCTGCTGTGTCTGAAGCAGCCAGACTTCGGCAGCGCGGTCGTCCTCCTGTTTCTTACCTTCACGATGCTCTTCGTCGCGGGGGCCCGTGTCCCCTACATCGCGGCGTTCACGATGTTGCTTGGACTGGGGGCAGCAGCCGCCGTCCGGTTCAGCAGCTATCGGTACGCCCGGTACGTCTCGTGGATCGACATGGAGTCTCACCGCGACGGCTTGGCTTATCAGCCCTTTCAGTCGGTGATGAGCTTCGGGTCAGGTGGAACGTGGGGGCTCGGTCTCGGCCGTGGTCTCCAGGTGCTCTACCTGCCCGAAGCTCACACCGACTTCATCAGCGCGATCATCGGTGAGGAGCTCGGGTTCGTCGGCATCCTCGTGCTCTGCATGGCGTACCTCGCGATCGTCGCGCGCGGCGTGAAGGTCGCGTGGGCCGCGGCCGACGACTACGGCAGCTTCCTCGCGTTCGGCATCTCGACGCTCTTCGGGATCCAAGCCCTCACGAACCTCTGCGTCGCGATGGCGATCCTCCCCACGAAGGGCCTGACCCTGCCGTTCATCAGCTACGGCGGCTCGTCGCTCCTCGTGAACGCTGCGGCCATCGGCGTCTTGCTCAGCATCTCGCGGCCGCGTCGCAAGATCGCGCCCGCGGCTCCATCCGCGTCGCAGAAGGCCGCAGAGGCGAAGGCCGCAGCGGCCGCCGAGCCGGCAGCGCCCAGCGCGACCGCGGTCGTGCTGACGAAGGCCGGTGTCGAGGAGGGCGGCTGGTGACCCTCGCCCTCCCTGGAGTGACCGCAGTCATGGTCGAAAACGAGAGCGCCGAGGTGCTCGCTCGTGCGACCCGCGTGCTCATCGCGGGCGGCGGCACGGGCGGCCACGTCTTCCCCATGCTCGCCGTCGGTCAGGCGCTCCACCGCGTCGCGCCGAACGCGAGCGTCGTCTTCGTCGGCACCGCGCGCGGTCTCGAGGCCCGCGCGATCCCCGCGGCGGGTGAGGCGCTCGAGCTCCTCGACGTCGCTCCGCTCCGCGGCGGTGGCCTGCGCGGCTTCGTGCGCGGCGGCTTCAAGGCCGTGCGCAGCCTCGTCTCCGCGCGCGCCCTCGTCCAGCGCGTGCGACCCGACGTCGTGCTCTCGGTCGGTGGCTACGCCGGCGGCCCCGTCGCGCTCGCGGCGCGCCTCATGGGCGTGCCCCTCGCGTTCCTCGAGCCGAACAGCGTGCTCGGGCTGACGAACAAGCTCCTCGCGCCGTTCGCCGCGCGCGCCTACTTCGCGTTCGGCGATCTCGACAAGCGCGCTCGGGCCGGCGTCGCGGCGCGCTTCGGCGTGCCGCTCCGTGGCTCTTTTACGCCGTCAAAGTATTCGGCCGTCGCCGCTCGCATGCGCGTCGTCCTGCTCGGCGGCAGTCAGGGCGCGCGCGCCCTCAACGAGAGCATGCCCGCTGCGGTGCGGGCGCTCCTCGATCGCGCGCCGTTCGCGAGCATCGTTCACCAGGCAGGTCGCGGTCAGGCCGAGGCCACGCGCGCTCGCTACGAGGCCGCGGGTGTGCCGCTCTCGAGCTCGAGCTCGACCACGGAGCTCGCGCCCGGCCACGCGCACGTCTCGGAGTTCATCGACGACGTCGCGACCGAGCTCGACCGCGCGGATCTCGTCGTGCAGCGCTGCGGCGCGAGCTCGCTCGCCGAGCTCTGCGCGGTGGGTCGCGCGAGCGTGCTCGTGCCGTTCCCGTTCGCGGCCGATCAACACCAGCTCGCGAACGCGAAGAGCCTCGAGGCCGAGGGCGCTGCGATCGCGATGGAGCAATCGGCGGCCACGCCCGAGCGGCTCGGCTCCGTGCTGACGGAGCTCGCGCTGGACCCGGCGCGGCGACAAGAGATGGCGGATCGCGCACGCGCGCTGGGCAAGCCGAGCGCCGCCGAAGACGTCGCGCGCGACCTCTGCGCGCTCGCGCACCGCGGGAGGCCGTGATGTTTCGAGGACGCGTCCGCCACATCCATTTCGTCGGCGTCGGCGGCGTCGGCATGAGCGGCCTCGCAGAGATCCTGCGCAGCCTGAGCTTCGACGTGTCGGGCTCCGACCTCAAGGAGTCGAGCACGACGCAGCGGCTCTCGAGCCACGGCGTGCGCATCGACATCGGTCACCGGGCCGAGAACGTCGCGGGCGCCGACGTCGTCGTTTACTCGAGCGCTGTTAAAGACAAAAACCCCGAGATCGTCGAGGCTCGCGCGCTCGGGACGCCGGTCATCACCCGCGCCGAGATGCTCGCCGAGCTCATGCGCCTCAAGTACGGCGTCGCGATCGCGGGCTCCCACGGCAAGACGACCACGACCTCGCTCGTGGCGACCGTGCTGCGCAGCGCGGGGCTCGATCCGACGGTGGTCGTCGGCGGCAAGATGGCCGCGCTCGGCTCGAACGCGCGGCTCGGCGCGGGCGATCTGCTCGTCGCCGAGGCCGACGAGAGCGACGGGAGCTTCCTCCGTCTCACGCCGACGATCGCGGTCGTCACGAACATCGATCCCGAGCACCTCGATCACTACGGGACACACCAGAAGATCAAAGACGCCTTCGTCGAGTTCGCGGCGCGCGTGCCCTTCTACGGCCTCGCGGTGCTCTGCCTCGATCACCCGCACGTGCAGGACATCCTGCCGCGGGTGCAGCGGCGCTACGTGACCTACGGCCTCAACCCGCAGGCCGACTACTCGGCGCGCGCGATCCAGTTCCGCGGCCTCGAGACGAGCTTCAACGCTTATCGGCGCGGCACGTCGCTCGGTGGCTTCACCGTGAAGATGCCGGGCGCGCACAACGTCCTCAACTGCCTCGCGACGATCGCGGTCGCGGACGAGCTCGAGGTGCCGCTCGACGTCACGAAGCAGGCGCTCTCGACCTTCGGCGGCGTCGCGCGCAGGTTCACGATCGTCGGTAAATCGCAGGGCCGCACGCTCGTCGACGACTACGGTCATCACCCCGCCGAGATCCGCGCGACGCTCGAGGCCGCGCGCCGCGCCTACCCGAGCGAGGACCACCGCATCGTCGTCGCGTTCCAGCCGCACCGGCACTCGCGCACGCGCGATCTCTTCGACGACTTCTCGCGAGCGTTCAACCAGGCGGACGTGCTCGTCGTCACGGACATCTACGCGGCAGGTGAGAGCCCGATCCCCGGCGTCTCGGCCGAGAAGCTCGTGCAGTCGATCCGGGAGCACGGCCACCACCACGCGCACTACGCACCCGACAAACGCGATCTGCCGGCGCTCCTCGCGGACATCACGCGCGAGGGAGACATCGTCATCGCGCTGGGTGCGGGCGACATCAACGCGTGCCTCCAGCCGCTCGCGGATCGTCTCAACGCAGCCGCTCCAGTCGTGCCCGATCCCTCGGGAGGCTCGTCATGAGCAGCGTCGCACCTCCGCGCAACACGCGCAGGCCGCCGGCTGGGCCCGACGGCGCGGCTCGCAAAGAGTCCGTCCCTCCGCCGAAGGAGAGCGCGGACGCGGGCTCGCCCGAGCCGCCGCGCGCCGCGACGATGCGCCCGCCGCCGCCGAAGCCCGGGCCGACCGCGAACCCCGTCGCGCCGAATTCGAAGAAGAAGCCGGAGAAGCCCGCAGAGCCGAAGGCTCCGAAGCCGCCGCTCTCCGTGCGCTTCCCCAAGGTCGCGCGCGCCGTCACGCTCGCGAAGCTCGCGATCGGCCTCGCGATCGTCATCGTCGCGGCGCTCGGCGTCGCGTGGGGCGGGCGCAAGTACATGACGACGAGCCCGCGCTTCGCGATCCGCACGGTGACCGTCGACGGCGCGAGTCGTTTGAGCCCAAAGGATATCGCTGCGCGTGGTGGGATTCGCGTCGGCGACAACGTCCTCGTGCTCGACCTCGACGGCGCCCGAAAGAAAATCGAGGCGGACCCGTGGGTGAAGTCGGCGACGGTCACCCGCAAGCTGCCCGGCAGCGTGATGGTCAGCGTCGTCGAGCACGAGCCTGCGGCCCTCGTCGCGATCGAAGATCACCTCTTCCTCGCGTCGCGGGCGGGGGACGTCTTCAAGGAGGTCGCGCCCGGTGATCCGATGGATCTGCCGGTCATCACCGGCCTCACGGCGAAGAACGCCCAACAGGATCGCGAGGGCGTGAAGAAGGACGTCGCGCGCGCGGTCGACGTCATCGACGAGGTCGAACAAACCGAGTTCGCGAAGCGCTACCCCCTGCAGGAGGTCCACCTCGTGAAAGACGGCTCGGTCGAGGTCGTCGTAGGTCACGACGCGATCGCGCTCCACCTCGGGGTGGCGCCTTATCGAGGCAAGCTCGAGCAGGCCGAGCGCGTCTTCGCCGAGTGCGCCGCACGCAAGGTGCAGCCCTCCATCGTGTTCTTGGACAACGAGTCGAGCCCCGAGCGGGTCGTCGTCAGGATGCGGTGAACATGCCCGACCGAGCCTTCACCCGCCGCGGCGCGGACGCAGAGAATTTGTACGAAGTCGGGTGCTTCTGGCAGCGTCGCCCCAGCCAGCGCAGCGCTCGCTTTCGAGCGGAGAGCGACTGCCGGCAACGGGACCCCCAAGGAATGAGCGCGACGTGAAGAATCGAGTCGACGAACCCGAAATTGTCGTCGGATTGGACATCGGCACCACCAAGGTCTGCGCCGTGGTGGGCGAGGTCGATGCCGACGGAATCACCGTGCTCGGTGTCGGGAACGTCCCCTGTCGCGGGCTCCGCAAAGGGGTCGTGTCGAACATCGAGTGGACGATGCGCTCGATCGCCGACGCGATCGAGAGCGCGCAGACGATGGCCGGCGTGGAGATCCGCACGGTGTACGCGTCGGTCGGTGGCAGCCACGTTCGCAGCGTGGCCTCCGACGGCGTCGCCGCGGTCGCTGGCGGCGAGGTCAGCCGCGTCGACGTGCAGCGCGTGCTCGAGGGAGCGCGCGCGATCCCGGTCGACGCCGATCGGCAGATCCTCCACGTCTTGCCGCGCGAGTTCACCGTCGACAACCAGGATGGCATCCGCGACCCGGTCGGGATGAGCGGCGTGCGGCTCGGGGTGAAGGTGAACCTCGTCACCGCGGCGACGAGCTGCGTTCAGAACGTCGTCCGCTGCGCCGAGCGCTGCGGGCTCACCGTCGCGGACGCGGTGCTCGGTTCGCTCGCGAGCTCCGAGTCCGTGCTCAGCGAGGACGAGAAGGAGATCGGCGTCGCGGTCATCGACATGGGCGGAGGCACGACGGATCTGCTCGTCTTCGTCGACGGCGGCATCGCGCACTCGAGCGTGATCCCGGCAGGCGGGATGAACGTGACCGCGGACGTCGCGGCGGGCCTCCGCACCCCGATGGGAGAGGCCGAGCGCCTCAAGCGGAACTTCGGCTGCGCGCTCGGGCGCATGGTCGCCGAGGACGACGAGATCGAGGTGCCTGGCGTCGGCGGACACATGCCGCGTCGGGTCTCGCGCCGCGTGCTCAGCGACATCATCGAGCCGCGCGTCGAAGAGATCTTCGCAGTCGTGCGCAAGCGCATCGAAGACTGCGGCTTGCTCGAGCAGCTGTCTGCCGGCGTGGTCCTCACGGGCGGCGGCGTGCTCCTCGAGGGGATGACCGAGTTCGCCGAGGAGATCCTCGGCATGCCCGTCCGATTGGGTGTCCCTGTCGGGGTGCGCGGGATCGCGCAGCTCGTCCAGGGGCCTCAGTTCTCGGCGGGCGTGGGCCTCGTGCAGTTCGGCGCGAAGGCCCTCATGCAGGCACGCGAGCGGGAGCTCGAGGGCTCGGGCGAACGCCCGCGCATCTTGCGCGCCCAAGCTCCCATGCCCGTGGAACCTGACGATGTGGAAGCAGCGTCCTCGGCGAAGAAGTCGGGGCGCTTTTGGAATTGGCTACGAGCAGCTTTTTAGCGATGATTCGCCCAACTTCAGGGCGAGTCGTTTCCATCAATCTGATTTGTCGATCGAAAGATCTTCATTTGATTTCGCGCAGCGCTCTCGTTTGAGCGAGGACGCTGCAAGCCGGTGAGCGAGGGAAGAGGCGCCCGAGTTCGCTGGCAGAGTGGTTCGACTCGCGCCCTGTGGGGTGCGAGCTCTGGGTTCTGGCCGCGTGAGGGAAGAGGCGCCCGAGCACGGCTGATCAGGTATCGAATAGCGGCGGCATGACGCGCGCTCCCCGGGAGGATTGCGATGAGTTTCTCCATTGAGTTCGCCGACGATCAGGGCGCATACGACGCTCGAATCAAGGTCATCGGGTGCGGTGGTTCAGGCGGCAACGCCGTGAACACCATGATCAACTTCGGGCTCGAGGGCGTGGAGTTCATCGTCGTCAACACGGACGCGCAAGCGCTCGCGGCGAACCTCGCCCCCAACAAACTCCACATCGGCTCGAGCGTGACGCGCGGACTCGGCGCGGGCGCCGACCCGGAGAAGGGCCGCAAGGCCGCGCTCGAGGACGTGACTCGGCTGAAGGAGCTGCTCTCCGGCGCCGACATGGTGTTCGTCACCGCCGGTATGGGCGGCGGCACCGGCACGGGCGCAGCGCCGGTCATCGCGCAGCTCGCTCGTGAAGAGGGCTGCTTGACCGTCGGCGTCGTGACCAAGCCCTTCCTCTTCGAGGGCAAGCAGCGCTCGCGTCGCGCCGAGGTCGGCCTCGGCATGCTCGCCGAGCACGTCGACACGCTCGTGACGATCCCGAACCAGAAGCTCCTGAGCCTCGGCGACGAGGAGCTCAGCTTCGTCGAGGCCTTCCGCAAGGCCGATGAGGTCCTCTACCAAGCCATCAAGGGCATCAGCGATCTCATCACGCAGAGCGGTCTCGTGAACGTCGACTTCGCCGACGTGAAGACCGTGATGAACAACATGGGCCGCGCGCTCATGGGCACCGGCTGCGCCAAGGGCCAGGGCCGCGCTCGCCTCGCCGCGGAGACGGCGGTCAACTCGCCGCTCCTCGACGACATCTCGGTCGAGGGCGCGATGGGCGTGCTCATCAACATCGTCGGCGGACCCGACATGAAGATGAAGGAGATCGAGGAGGCCGCGAGCTACATCCAGGAGCAGGCCCACGAGGACGCGAACATCATCTTCGGCGCCGCGGTCGACGAGAACATGGGCGACATGATGAAGGTCACCGTCATCGCGACCGGCTTCGATCGCACGGCCGACGAGATGGTGCCCGCGGCGCAGGCCGTTCGCACGGCACCGGCGTCCGCGTACGGCGGCTACCACGTGCAGGGCCCGAGCTTCCACCAGGCCCCGCGCGAGGAGCGCGTTCAGCAGGCGCCGCAGCAGCATGTGCAGCAGCACGTGCAGCACGCGCCGGCCGCGCACGCGCAGCCTCCCGTCCACGCGCAGCAGCCCGCGGCGCAGTCGCGCGGCATGCGGCCGTCGATGCCTCGTGAGGCTTTCCCCGTGCGTGAGAGCGCACCCCCGCGTGAGGCCGCGGTCGAGGAGGCTGCTCCCGCAGTTCCCACGCGTCGCAACCCCCCGCGCGAGATGTCGACGAGCGCTCCGTCGCGCGATCGCACGAGCTTCGTTCCGCCGCTCGACAGCGATTGGGATACGCCGGCGTTCCAGCGTCGCGGCCACTGAGGTCGCACGCGCGTGGGTGAGGCTCACGCGCTCAGAATTGCGTAGCCTCGCGCCTGGGGGGTGCGGGGCTTGAACGCGAAGAGAATGGCAATTGGGCTCGCGGCCGTCGTGTTCGCGGGCTGCGGCAGTTCCAACAACGACGTCGCGTACGCGCTGCTCGGATCGAGCTCGACAACCGCCACGCCAGCGAAGGTCCTCGTAGTTCAAGGCCCGATGCAACCTCGGGTGGAACGAGCGCTCTACGTTCCTGGCTCAGGCCCTCCGCCTTCCACTTTGGATGGGCTGCTCAGCCCAGACGGTCGCCTCGTCGCGCTCGTCAGCGCGGGCTTGGCGATCATGGACGCGACCACGGGCACGACGCGCGGTTGGTTTTCGCACTGCGCGCGGGCCGCACGCTTCGCTCCGGATTCGAGGCACGTCGTGGTGCTCGGTTGCTCCGACGAGCCTGTCACCGACGCGAGTCGGCTCCCCGATGTGTCCGTGTACCTCTGGGATCTCTCCAGTGATCGAGTCGAGACGCTGGCGACAGGGCCGTTCCAAGGAGCGGAGTTCGTTCGCGAGGGAACCCGCGTGGGCCTCTACTCGCCGACCGAGGTGCTCGTCACGGACCTGGCGGGCATCGTGAAGTGGCGCGTCTCTGCGCGCGGTCATGGCTCAGTGCGCTTCGCCCGCGACGGTGATCGCTACGTGCGCAGTGAAGACGTAGGAACCTCGGCCTCGGCGACGACGCTCCACCGCGACAACGACACCTCCGTCGTCTTCCGCGAGGCGGAGCCACGCGGGTTCTCCGACGACATGCGGCTCGTCGCGCGCGGCAGCTTCTCCGGGGAGCTCGTGATCTCCGACGTGGACAGCGGTGCCGAGCTCCTTCGCCACAAGTGTGCGGGGGACAACGTCTGTGAGGCGAGCGGCTTCAGCCCCGACAACCGACTCGTCGCCGTCGCTTCGAGCGGTGCAGCCGATCGCGAGCCGACGCACGCGGAGCTCTTGAACCTCACGGGTGCCGAGAAGGGGCGCAGCGTCACGATGAACGTCGGCTGGCCCGCGTGGTCCCGCGACGGCGCGCGGGTCGCGATCGGCTCCGAGCGCGGCGTGACCATCTTCGACGTCGCGCGCCCCGCCGACGCGACGACCTACCCAGTCACTGACATCAGCGCGTGGTCCGCGGATCTCCGCACGGCCCTCGCGTGGCCGCATCCGCGCAACAAGCCTCCCTCGGTGGTCGTCATCGACCAAGGCGAGCTGCAAGCGCACCCTTTGCCCATCACGATCGACGAGGAGCAAAGCCCGCTCTTCCCCGTCACCGCACCCAAACCAGGCCTGCCGGAGAGTGTGCTGATCGGCGCGGAGACGCTCCCGATCCGCTTCCCCGAGGGCGTCGGTGACATCCGCCTCGAGCGCGGCGACAAGACGAGGCTCCTCGAGAAGAGCTCGATCGCGTGGGGTCGAGCGAGAGACCTCGAGCGGTTCGGCACGTCCCCGACAGGGCTGTTCTTGTGGGGGAGCGGCGTGTCTGCGGGGCCGGACGAAGAGTCCGCCGAGCGACGCCTCGTCGTGTGGGCCACGCGCACGGGAAAGAAGATCGTCGACGTCGTCGTGGGTACCAAAAAGTCAGCCAAGCTTGACCAATCGCAGCTGGTCGAGTTCTCGCCGAGCGAGGATCGTGTCCTCATCGAAGTCACGGACACCTCGGGAAAGAGATCCTCACGCGCGCTCGACCTCTACTCGCTCCCCGATGGCAAGAAGCTCGCGTCGCTCCCGAAGAGACGCAGGCCCTTGTCGTGGTCGCCGAGCGGGCGCTGGTTCGCGATGGAACGAACCGTCATCGAGGTGAGCACCGGCGCGGTGGCGTGGACGGGCGATCCTGTCGATTTCTGGGTGAGCGACGAGCTCGTCGTCACGCGCCCCGAGGTGCTTGGTGGCTCGAGTCCCGCGCTCACCGCGCGCGAGGCCGCGACTGGCGTCGAGGTCGGCTCGCTGAGCGGCGCACGGATCTTCGTCGAGCGCGCCGGCGACCTCGTGTTGCTCACGGACGGTCGCGGCGTCTACCAGCTGTGGAGCGCGCGGACTCTCGAGTACTTCGGCAAACTCCCGCCGGCCGTTCGCGCGCAGTTCCACTCAGGCCCGTCGTTCGTCGAGCTCGACAGCGTTCGAGGCAAGACGTTCTATCGCGTCGCAGACGGAGCTCTCCTGCATCGCGTCTCCACGCCGGAGGGTGCCGTCTGGTTCACCGACGCAGGGGACTTCGACGGAAGCGCCGGCGCGATCGCGCGGCTGAAGGTGCGCATCGGTTCGAACATCGCCGAGGGCGAAATCGTCGATCGTGATGCGTGGCCTCCTGGGAGTCGTGCACGACCGCTCGAGGCAGACTTCTTCGCGGGCAAGTGAAATGAGCACGCCGTGAACATGCGTGCTGCGTGCCAGCGGTGAGAGTGGGTGTTGACTTGCTACGCCGTCGACTTATGGTCGCCCAGCTTGACGTGCTGCGTGAGCCGCCCGCGCGCCCGTCGCTCTCGACGATGGGGCGGTTATCTGGAGTGTGATGTCGGCGAAGCGAGACTACTACGAGGTCCTCGGGGTCTCGAAAACCGCATCGTCGGATGAGATTCGTAAGGCGTATCGCCAGGCCGCCCTCAAGAATCACCCCGACAGAAACCCCGGCGACAAAGAGGCTGAGGCCCGCTTCAAGGAAGCGACGGAGGCTTTTCAGGTCCTCTCCGACGATGACAAGCGCGGGCGGTACGACCGCTTCGGGCACGCCGGCCTCGAGGGTGGCGACCCCAACATCGGGGCCGACATCTTCAGCCACTTCCAAGACATCTTCTCGGAGTTCTTCGGTGGTGGTGGGCCGCGCCGCGGGCCGCGTCGCAACGGGCCATCGCGTGGCAGCGACCTGCGCGTGCAGCAGCGCCTCTCGTTGAAGGAGTCGCTCACCGGCTGCAAGCGTGAGGTCCCGCTGCACACGCCCGCGCAATGCGAGACGTGCGAGGGCACGGGAGCGAAGCCCGGCACGAAGCGGAAGACGTGCGCCGCCTGTGGTGGCGCGGGTCAGGTCTCGACGGCGCGTGGCTTCGTGATGTTCACGCAGACTTGCCCCGAGTGTCAGGGTGAGGGCTCGACGGTGAAGTCTCCGTGCGAGGCTTGTGGTGGCGCCGGTCACGTCGAGAAGTCGCGGAAGGTCGTGGTCTCGTTCCCCGCAGGCATCGACTCGGGTCAACGTCTTCGCGTCCCGGGTCAGGGCATGCCGGGCACGCAGGGTGGTCCACCGGGTGATCTCTTCGTCGACGTCGAGATCGCGCAGGACGCGAGCTTCGAGCGTGACGGCCTCGACCTCATCACCCGACTCAAGGTCTCCATCGCGGAGGCCGCGCTCGGCGCCAAACGTGAGGTCGTGCTCCCCGACGACAGCGCGGTCTCGGTCGAAATCCCAGCGGGCACGCAGCCCGGTGAGGTCGTGACCACCCGCAACCGCGGTGTCCCGCGGATCGATGGGCGCGGTCGCGGCGCGCTCCACGTCGTCGTGCAGGTCGTGATTCCGAAGAACCTGTCGCCACGCGCCGAGGAGCTCTTGCGTGAGCTCGACGCCGAGGTCGGCCGCGTCGACAGCGCCGTCGTCGACGACGACTCGCCCAAAGCCAAGTCAGCATAGTCCCGTCGCGGAAATCTCGGCCGAGGACGGCGATCCGCGCTAGAGCACCAGCATGCGGTGGGCGGCTGTCCTCGTGCTCGCAGCGTGCGCGGAGCCCATCGCGGGCTCGCCGCGCGATGCGACCGCTGCTGATGCAAGAGACAACGCAGAGCTCGAGCACGACCACGCGATGCCCGAGGGCGACGCCTCCGACGAGGCCATCATCGGCGACGCGCACAGGCCGAACGACGCGGCCGACAGCGCCTCGACCGAGGACGAAGACGACGCGCCCGCAGCGCCGCTGCCCGCGGTGACTTTCCGCGAGGTGTTGCCGACCTCGCTCGACAAGAGCTCTCCGGCTTTTCGCTACGCGAGCATGACCTCGGAGGCCTGCGCGAAGGCCGTGGCGAAGCGCGACCTGCCCGCGGCGCGCGCCAAGAACGCAGCGCCCGGGATCGGTCGCGCGATGCGGATCACGGGGCCGATGAACGGCGTGCGGCTCGCCGTCCCGACGCAGAAGTTCGGGATGCTCGATTGTCGCTTGGTGCTCGCGCTCGACGATCTGACGAAGCTCCTCGCGGCGCGCGGAGTGGTCGCGGTCGAGGTCGATAACTTCTACAGGGTTAACGCAAAGATCGCCGGTCGAAAGAAGAAGTCGCAGCACGCGTTCGGCCTCGCCGCCGACATCACGAGCTTCGAACTCGCGAGCGGCGAGCGGCTCACGACCAAGGACTGGGGCGCCGTGATCGGCGAGGTCCCGTGTGGGCCGGACGCTGTGATGGCCGCGCCCACGGCGGCGTCGATCGAGGTGCGCAACCTCGTGTGTGAGGTCGCGCGCTCGGGCATCTTCAACACGCTGCTCTCGCCGAGCTTCAACGCCGACCACCAGTCGCACTTCCACTTCGACCTGAAGAAGGACTCGACCACGCTGACCGTTCGGTAAGCGTTGTGGTCCGCACCGGGAAGGCGCTTCCATTCTCGGATCGCCATGTCGATCCGTTGGCCCGTCCCCATCTCCGCTGACGCGCACCTCGCCGCCGGCACGATGCGCTGGTCGTCTCTCGAGAAGACCTTCGTCACGGTCGTCGCGAAGGTCACGCTCGAGCTCGATCCCACTCGGCGACAGCTCCGCCTCACCGCGCCGACCGAGCTCGCCGTGCGTGACCAAGCGCTCAAGACCCCGAAGGCATGGCGCCCCGCCGACGTCGCTCCGTTCTCGCCGATGGCGGAGGTCGTGCTGCGGGCGTCGGCGTGGCAGCCGCAAGGAGCGACGGGGACGACGCGGGCCGTTCGGTTCGGGGTCTATCGCGGTCAGAGCCCGCTCTTCAGCAAGGTGCTCCACGTCTACGGCGATCGGCGCGCGGACGCGCCGCGCATGATCGAGCCCTTCACTCGAATGCCCATCGTCTGGGAGCGCGCGATCGGTGACGCGACGAACCCGCTCGGCCCCGGCCCCGACGCCGCGGTGCTCCCCAACGTGGTCTATCCGCAGAGCCCCGGTGTGGCAGGCGGCTTCGGCGCGATACCTCGGTATTTCCCAGTCCGCGAGCGCATGGTCGAGTCCCTCGGGCGCGATCGTGCCGACAGCCTTGTCAGCGCGCTGCCGCCCCAGTTCGACTTTCGCTATTACCAGTCCGCGCCGCTCGATCAGCGGGTCGCCGCGCTCGCGGGCAACGAGTGGCTCGTCCTCGAGGGCATGCACCCCGTGCATCAATCGCTGAGCCTGGAGCTGCCGGGCGTGCGCGCTGCCGCGAACCTGATCACGCCGCGAGGCACGACCTCGATCGGGATGCAGCTCGCGCTCGTGTTCGTCGACCTCGAGGACGGCGCGGTCACGCTCACGTTTCGCGGCGCGAGCGCCGTCTCGCCGACCGAGCCGATCGCCTGCGTTGCGACGATCGAGCAGGCGGGGGCGCTCGCGGCCTGGCCTGCCGCACCCGCGCTCGCGTCGTCGTCCGACGCGCCGTCGGCGCTTACAGTATTGTCCGTCGACAGCACGCTCCCCATCAGCGCTGCGGCGCAGGCCAGGGTGGAGAGCCGCGCCGTCACGCCCTTCGAGGAGGGCAGCTCGAACCCGCGAGCGCCCACGAACAAAGCAGCCACCCCGTGGGATCGACCGCTCGCGCCTGCGCCCAGCGCCGCGAACGTCGACGAGACGCTCGCGCCAGCGCCGCCCAAGCCGCCCGCGGTCGCCTCGGCGCTACCCGAGCCGCGGCCCGCCGCGAAGCCGGGACCCAGCACCCCCCCTCCGGCGCCGCCACCCCCCACGCCGCCGAATCGAGCAAATCGAGCTCGGCCTCGTCCCGAGCCGATGCGGCGCCGACCTCGGTCCGCGGACGACTTCGAGGCGGAGCTCCTCGGGCGTGGTTTGCCTCGTGAGGACGTCGCAGCCATCGTCGCCGCAGTGAGGTCTCGAGTCGGATGATGAACAACCGAGAGGCCTCCTGGCCGTTCTCGCTGGAGCTCGAGTCGCACGGGGCCTCGGCCTCGCGGGTCATCACCGTTCGCGGCTCCGAGGCTCTGAGTCGACTCTACAGCTATGTCGTAGAGGTCTGGGTCGACGACGCGGTGTCGTTCGACGAGACCACTTTGGGCGCCGCGGCTCGGCTCCGCGCGACCGGCGTAACGAGTGACAAGGTTGTCAATGGAATCGTCACGCGCGTCCGCGCGAGAGGCCCCACACAAAATGGCGGGCTCGTCTTCGAGCTTCGGATCGCCCCGCGCGCGTGGCTCCTCACGCAGCGACGCGGCACGCGGGTCTTTCAGGAGAAGACCGTCCCGGAGATCGTCAGCGAGCTGCTCTCCGCGCGCGGCGTCAATACGCTGGACAGGCTCGGGCGGCGCTACCCGAAGCGGACGTACTGCGTCCAATACGACGAGACGGAGCTCGGCTTCGTCGAGCGCCTGCTCGCCGAAGAGGGCATCTTCTATTTCTTTCTGCACGATCAGGCCGAGGGTGAGGTCTTGGTCCTCGGCGACGACGCTGGCGCCTACGAGCCAGTCCCCGACGCGTACATCCCAGTGCGCGCTCACGACCTCCAGGCCCCCGAAGATTGCCTTACATCCCTGTCACCGTCACTCGTGATCCGACCCGGGACGGCCACGATTCGCGAGTTCGATTTCAGCCGGCCCTCGCTGCGCCTCACAGCGTCGGCGAACGCGGGGGCGCGGCCGCGACGGGTCGACGAGCGCGAGCTCGAGGTGTTCGCGCACTACGACGATCTCGAGGGCGCCGACGTCTCTCGCGAGGCCGCGGCAATGCACCTCGACGCGTATCGGCGCGACGCGACCACCTACAAGGGCAGCGGCCCCTCTCGCAGGGTCTTCGCGGGGGCGCGGTTTCGGACGGACGCGGCGCTGCCGCACGACGAGTTCGCTATAGCGGCGTGTAAAATTTCGGCGCGCGCGCCGCTCGCTGGAGAGACGCGGGGCGCGACCTACGACTGCACCTTCCGCGCTGTGCCGAGCGCGACGGTGTACCGACCCAAGCGACCCGAGCGCAGGGCCCAGCAGACGCTCGAGACCGCGACCGTCGTCGGGCCGAAGGAGGATGAGGTCCACGTGGACGAGCTCGGCCGCATCAAGGTGCGGTTCCATTGGGATCGCGAGGGGAACGACGACGACACGCGGTCGTGTTGGGTGCGCGTGATGCAGCCCTGGGCGGGGACTGGCTGGGGCTTTCAGTTCTTGCCGAGGGTCGGGATGGAGGTCGTCGTGCAGTTCATGACGGGCGACACCGACAAGCCCGTCGTGCTCGGCGCGCTCTACAACACGGAGCACCCTCTGCCGTTCTCGCTGCCGAGGGCTCGCAGCAAGAGCGGTATCCGGACGCGGAGCACGCCCCGCTCGGCCGCTTACAACGAGCTCTCGTTCGACGACGAGGCGGGCAAGGAGAGCATCGAGCTCCACGCCGCGCGCGACCTCCGCGAGCACGTCGTCGGCGCACGCTCCGCCGAGATCGGTGCGTCGGACAGCGCGAGGGTCGGGGGGAACAAGACTGTCAGCGTCGCGAAGCATCTCTTCATGAGCGCAGAGGAGTCCTGCACTTTGTCGGCGCTCGGGTCGCTGGGTTTGAACGGACAGGATTGTCAACTCGACGCTGAAGGTAATGTCAGCGTGACCGCCGAGCGCGGCGCGCTGTCTCTGGTCGCCGGCGGCGACGCTTCGCTCGACGCGAGGGACGTCGACGTTCGCGCCGCGGGGGACGCGTCGCTCGCCGCGGAGCGCGCGCTCTCGGTGCGCGCGGGCAACGTCGAGGTCGCTGCGACCGAGGTCGCGGTCGCGGCTCGAGCGATGCGCCTGCGCGCCGCCGCGCTGGAGCTCCTCGCGAACGTCTCGATCTCGGGGGACGAGCTCAGCATCAAGATGGGGCGCTCGACGCTCAAGTTGTCCGACGAGGGCGTCGAGATCGAGGCGGCGAAGATCACGCTGCGCGCCTCGGATTCGATCGAGGCGGCGGGCGGGGCCGCGTCGCTCGTCCTCGACGACGACCTCGAGGGGATCGGCGGCAGCGCGACCCTGCTCAGCTCGGCCGCGAAGCTCGAGCTCGGCTCCACCGCGAAGCTCGAGGCGAGCTCGATCGCGCTCTCTTCGGGTGGCGGCGCGTCCGCGTCGGACGCGAGCCTCTCGAACGAAGAGGCCGCGCCACCGCCGAAGCTCGAGCTCTCCGTTTATGTCGGGGCGAAGGCCGCGGACGAGCGCGCCGGCGAGCTCGTCATTCGAGACGCCGCGGGCGAAGAGCTCGCGCGGCGAGCAGGCTCGACAGCGAGCCGCGCCGTGGGTGGCTCGCTCGTCTTCGAGGTCGACCCAGCCGAGCTCGAGGGGACCATCCAGGTCGTCTATCGACTCGACGATCGCGAGCTCCATGTTTTGGGGCCCGCGAACGCAGCGCTCCTCCGCGACCAACTCGCAGCGAAGGACCTCCACCGCGCAGACCGCCAAAGAGGACATCGACCCCCCACGCGGCATGTCGTCCATACGGCCGCGCCCGAAGCTCTGCCGCAGCCGGGGACCTGGGGGGAGTCGTCGCGCTTCGAGGCGCCGCGCGACGACCCGAAGTCTCGTGCTGTGCACGCCGACCCCGAAGAAGAAACATGACCGCCGGCCGAATCACCATCCAATGGGCGAACGCGACGCACGCGTTCCTCGAGTCGATAGCGGTCACGCTGTCCGCGAACGGCGCCGCCCTCGAGCCCGTCAAGAAGAAGTCGGGCAAGCCCGGGTTCCTCCAGTTCGACGTCGACCCCATCGAGGGCACGGCCTTTCGCCTCGACGTGTCGGTCCCAGCGCCGCCGCCGTTCAAGGACCCTTTTGCGAAGGTCGGCTCGGAGCCGGACTCGCGCCCGCTCCTCGAGTTTCATCAGGACTTCCACGTCGACGGTGGGTCCACCGCGGTCCCTGATTCTCCGAGCTCCGGCTTCCACCCCAGGGTTACACCGCTGTCAGGCGCGGCGTCGGCGAAGAGCGGGGTGCTCACGCTGGTCTTGGATCTCGCGTTCCTCGACGTGACGAGCCGCTTCTTGACGACCCGGCGCAAACACTTCGGGCGCGTCTTCTTCCGCGACTACGCCGTGCACACGAAGACCGTCGACGGCGCGACGCGCTTCCTCGAGGAGGACTTTGCGGGTTGTCAGCTGCGGCTCTTGCAGTTCACCGGGGGCGCGCCCGGTGTCTTCGCCGTGTTGGTGCCGCCGGCCGTCACTCCGAGTGACAATTCTGTCGGCGTCGTCGTGTTCCAAAAGCCGACGGAGCGCTCGGGATACAAGACAATCGACGAGCTCTCGCTGTTCTCGACCTGTCGATTCGTGTCCTCGTATGGCGACGGGTTCACGTGGGACAACGACGGTCACAGCTCGTTCGGTTGGTCCGTCGAGGACGACGCTTGGTTCGGCTATTTCAGGCCGACCGTGGCGGACCGGGCGTACCAGCCCTGCAAGATCGACGACCTCCCCCAGGACAAGGTCGATCACGGAGTCGTCGGCTACCCGCGCGCGCGGCTCGCGAAGCAGCTCCGACAATCCGGTAAGAAGGCCGTCGTCGTCATGCCGATCGTCGCCGCGAGTGAGGGCGCGGCAGCGTCCGCGAATCTACTCACTTTGCTCGCGTCGGTTGTCACCTGTCTTCAGGGTGAGGCCGTGCTCGGCGACGACTCGAACGCGCCCGTCGCGATCGGCGAGCTGGTCCTCTCGGGCTTCAGCGCGGGCGGGCAGACTGTGTACAACGCGCTGCGCGCCAACGCGGCGAAGGTCGACGAGGTCTGGCTCTTCGACCCCATGGGGTACGACGCGAACTGGACTGTCGTCCTCGAATGGCTGAAGAAGGACCCCGAGCGGCGCGCCCGATACATCGCAGGCGACAAGCGGAAGTTCATGCTCGCGCACCTCGCGGACTTGGGCCAATCACCGCCCGACAAGGAGACCTTCGCGATCCCCGAGAGTCCTCTACGGGCCACGCTCTGGCCCGTGGAGAAGAACTTCTTTCGACGGTCGCAGGTCTACGCGAGGGCGTTTGCGTTCGTCGACACGGAGACGGGGCCTTGGTCGCCGGGGCTCCGGCTCTTCGACACGATCGAGGAGTCCGCGCTGACCTCCAAGGGGCCCGTCACGATCGCCCCGTCGGGCTTCATGAGCAAACACCTCGGGATCTGGGAGGTCTCGCGTGCGCCGGGCCCGGAGGTGAAAGACAACGCGCTCTATCTGGTCGCGATCCTGCCCAATCAGACCCCCACGGGGATTGAGGAGTTCGTCGACGTGACGCCCGCCGACGTCGCCGAGTACCTCGTCCAGCGGGTCACCGCTCCCGTCCAAACCAAGAAGCAGTTCACCGACCTCTCGGCCGACTATCGACGGACCGCTTGGATGGCCCGCCACCAATGGACGATCTTCGGCGGGCAAACGGTCGGAGACGCAGAGGACGTCGATGACTGGACAGGCTACTTCGAGCTTTGCTTACGGTTCAGTAAGCTCGCTGGCTGAGCCACGGTAACATCGCTGTAAGCGTTCAGCGCTCGAGCCCGACCCACGCCCCCGCGCACGACAGGGCGAACGCGACCGGCGCGAGCGCCAGGCCGAAGACGACCGCGACCGGCGCCGCGAGGCCGAGCAAGGTGACGATGCCGATGATGGCGATCGACGCGCCGAGCGCGGGCTCGAGCACGCTGCGTGCGGCCGACGCGCGCGCGACGAGGAAGCCCGAGACGGGGAACGCCGCGAGGAGCGCGGTCCCGAGGAGGATGAGCGGTGGCGCGCTCTGCTCGAACGCTGCGGCCTCGTCGATCGCCGCGAAGTCGACGTTGATTCGCTGCGCGAGCACCACGGCGCCCGCGACCAGCGCGGTGAGGACCCCCGAGGTCACGAAGGCCGCGAGGAGGATCCAGCGGAAGAGGACGGGCCGCTCGCGGCGGCCGAGCAGGGCGCGCTCGAGCTCGGCGATGGTCGGCGGCCGCGGCAGGCGCGAGCGTCGAGAGCGAGGTGATTCGCTGAGGGCGAGCAGATCACGGCGCGCGACGAAGGCCGTCGCGAGCGTCGAGACGACGAGCGGGATCGCCGCCCAGAGCGCGAGCGTGCCGCGCCCGAGCAGGAGGTAGCTCGCGACCGCGCCGAACACGACCGCGGCGAGGAAGACGCGGCTGAACGTGCGGCCGCCGAGTGAGCGCCGGCGATCGCGGCCCACCGCGAAGCCGACGAGGCTCGTGAGCGCGAGATGCGTCAGCGCGTCGAGGCTCGTGCGCGCGAACGTGAGCGGCGTGAGAGGCCACAGGAGGAGCCGCTCGATGGTGACGCACATCGCGAAGCCGACCCCGGCGCCGAGCGCGAGCCGCATCGCGTCGTACGGGCGACGCAGGCGGCGCGATCGCAGCGGGATCGCGAGGCCGACGGCGCGCAGGCTCTCGTCGAGCGGGGCCATGACGAGCACGCTGAACGCGATCGCGACGGAGTCTCCGCCGTCACGTGGCTCGCCGATCCCGAAGCGCGCCGCGGCGAGCCTGCGGATCGTGAAGGAGACGGCGTACGCGACGACGCCGAGCCCGGTCGCGAGCGCGCCCGGCGGGAACGGGACGATGCGCCTTTGCTCGTTGCGATCCCAAACCGGCGCGAGCGTCGCGAGCAGGAACGCCGAGGCGATCGAGAGCGCGATGGTCTCGACTCCAGGGAACTGCATCGCTCAGAAGTGGAGGCCGACCAGAGCGGTGAGGTGGAACTCGGCGCCGTCCGAGGAGCCCGCGGTCTCGAGCGCGGCGACCTCGGCGGGCGAGAGCGTGGCGCCGAGCGCGGCGACGTCGGTGGCGGAGAGCGCGTCGCGCCCGAGCAGCAAGAAGCCGAGCCCGGTGTGGACGCCGAGCGAGAGGAAGCTCGCGGGGAAGAAGTCGACGCCAACGCCCATGCGGACGTAAGAGCCCGTCATCGAGATCGAGTCGGGGACCGCGTCGTTGAAGTCCGCGAGCGCCGCGTAACCTGCGCCGAGATCGAGGCGAATATCAGCGAATCCGAACGGGAAGCGCACGCCGACCTCGGCGCCGATCGTGCCGACCTGCCAGTCCGCGCAGAAGTCGAGCGCGCCGCGCAGGCCGATGGTGACGAAGATGATCTGCGCGCCGATGCCGAACGACGCAGCTCCACCCGTGCTCTCGGTCGGGATGACGTTGGAGACGATCGAGCTCGAGCCGCCCGCGTCGGCGCGGAAGCTCTGGAGGCCGACGTGTGCGAGGCCGCCGCGCACCTCGAACCAGAACCAATCGAGGCCGCGACCGACGTCGGCGTCGCGCGCGTCGATGAGCGAGTCTTCGACGGCGGAGGAGGACTCGGTCGGAGTGTTCGCGGGCGGATCGTCGCCGGGGTTCGAGATGGGAGGAGGAGGCCGCAGCGTGCCCGCGGCGAGCCCCTTCCACGGGTCACCGTTTTGGGGCGGCGGGGCCACACCCGGCGGCGTCTGCGCCGCTGCGGGGCTCGCGAGCGCGAGCGTGCTCACCGCTGCGAGCGCGACGAGCGAGAGACGCGCGCGATCGAAGATCATGAAGACCGAATGCCGCTCGCGGGCTCGTCGTGCGAGGGCTGCTGCTCGTCGGTCGAGATGCGGTAGCTGCCGTCGAGCCAGCCCTTGAGATCGGCGAGCTTGCAGGTGGGGCTGCAGAACGGAAACGCCGGGTTCGGGGCGGTCGCATCGTCGCGGTGTCGCGCCGGTTTTCCGCACTGCGGACACGCTCGGTCGGCTCGCATGCGCGCAATCTACCACGGTCGCGGGCCGCAAACTTTCACCGAACGATCGTGCTTTGTCGCGGCGAGAGCACGGTCCTAGACCTGGAGAAACGCGATGGGGTTCTCCGGCTTGCGGACCAAGGCGGTCGCGCTGCGTGGCGCGGAGGCTCGGACGATCGGGAGCAGTCGCGTGATGGTCGCGGCGCTCCCGACGACGGTTACGTCGAAGTCAGCGGCGCGGACGCTGGCCCAACATCGCTCGAAGTCGGGCTCGCCGCGTGGACCCACGAGGACGAGCAAGCGCGAGCCCGCGCTGGTCCTCTCCAGGCAGACGAAGGCCTTGGCGGTGAGCCATGACCCGACGGTGATGACGACCCTCGCGGGAAGTGAATCGGGCGACGAATCGAGCGCGAGCAAGAACGCGAGGATTTCCCCGACGAAGTCGGGGGCGAGCGACAAGCCGAGCTCCTCGAGCTGCGAGAAGACCGCGACCTTCGAGAGCCACCCGAGGAGCGCGAGGTTCGCTGGGCGGGTGATGGGGTAGGGAGTCGCGTACAGTTTTGTAAGCTTCGCTAGCTTCCCCGCCCGATAGAGCCGGAGGAAGAGCGCTTCGGCGGCCTCGGGGTCGGCGTCCGGCATCCACTGGAGCGTCGAGATCGGCGGCGGCGGATCGAGCTTCTCGAGCGCGCTCAAGGTGGCGTTCGACTGACGAATCAACGTGTGAAGACGCTTCATGCGCGCGTCCGGCGCGGCCCCGACGAGCGTCCCGACGGTGGCCCACGCCGGGTCGTTCGTGACGCCTTGCACCGGCTCGCAGACGTCGAGGAAGCCGCGCTCGAACGTGAGGCTCGAGCGCTTCACCCGTTCGTAGAGCGGTCCCAAGATCCGCCGGCTGTGCGCCGCGACGAGCTCGGCGACACGCGAGGCCGTGCCCGCGGGCGCAGACGCTGACGCCTGTGTAAGCTGCAGATTGATGAGCTCACCCCAAGGGTCGCCGCGGCGTACGAGCCAATCGGCGTAGACGGCGCGCGGCTCGTCAGGGCCGGGGTCCGCGTAGACCGCCTCGAGCAGACCTCTCCCGAGGTCGTCGTCCGACGAGCTCGTCGCGGACGAGAGGGAGGCGACGAGCGACGCGAGCGCGGCCCTCTCTCTTTCGCCAAGGGTCGGCGCGGCAGGGAGCGCCATGCGCTTTCGAGTGCGGTCGAGGCGTTCCGCGAGCGTTTGAGCCTCGGTTGGGGTGAGCCTTGCCTTCGACTGCCAATGGAGCGGCCAGCGCTCGAGGTGCGGCGCGATCGCGGGGTCCCCGAGCGCGCTCAGCAATTGGAAGACGCGCGTCCAGAATCGCCCCGTCCGCGACGCGCCAGCGTTGTACGGGGGCTTGTCCAAGATGCTGACAATTGTGTCCGTGATTCGCGGGTCCGGCACGAAAGGCTCGAGGGCCTCGAGGCGCTCGAGCGACTCTTCGTTGCTCTTCGTCTCGAGGAGGACCGCCAGGAGGACGCCGCGCAGCGCGGGGTCTCCGCCCTGCATTCCTGCGAGCCAGAGCGCTTGGCGCTCCTTGCCTTTCGCGGCCGCGGGCGCGGTGACGCCTACAGCGGCGTAAGCACCGAGCGCGCGAATCGCGGTCGCGACCTCGGCCGCAGGGTGCACCCGAAAGACCTCGAGCAGCCGCGAGAGCGTGCCTTTCGGGTCGAGCTTCACCTGGTCGCGAGCGGCCTCGAGGCGCGCGAGGAGGGATTCGTCGGTCACGCGCGCATCTTACAGCGCCGTCACTTGCTTCACCTCGGTCGAGAAGCGCACGCTGCGCCCGCTCTTCAAGACGAACGCAGCTTGTCCTTTTCCTTGGTCGAACGTGAACGAGAGCTCGAGCTCCTGATCGTTCGGCGGCGGCGCGCCGTCCGAGATCGTGACCTCCACCGTGAGGACGAGCGTGCCCGCGCCGGTCACGCCGCGCCCAGGCAGCGCGAGCTTGCCGAGCAGCGCCGCGAGCGTGCGCGTGACGGAGCTCGCGAACGTCGCGTCGGTGCCCTTCGGGACAGCCTCGACGGTCCTCACGAGCTTGCCTTCGTCGTCGAGCTCGATCGTGACCTCGAAGGGGCCACGCGTCCCCACCGCCTCGGTTTGCCAGGCGGGGACCTCCGCGGCGTAGCGCGCGAGCTTTCGGGTGAACTGCGCCGCGACGTCCGGCGCCTTCTCGTGGGCGATCCCACCGTTCGCGCCGTCGCCGCTCGACGAGCCCGACGGAGACGCGCCGCTCCCCGTGCCCAGCGCAGATACCGAAGTGCTTGCTGAAGCGGACCCAAGCCCAGTCGTCGCGGTCGCAGTCGCAGTCGCGGTCGCAGTCGCAGTCGCGGTCGCGGTCGCAGTCGCAGTCGCGGTCGCGGTCGCGGTCGCAGTCGCAGTCGCAGTCGCGGTCGGCTCGGGCTTGCTGGTGGGCTCAGGCTTGCTCGGCTCGTTCGCGGTCACGTCGACGTTCGCGACCTCGGTCGCGGCTGGCTGCGCAGGCGCCGGGTTCGGGTGAACCTCGCCAGCGCCCGCGGGGCCCTGTGCCGCGTCGACGTCGACATCGACCGTGTCGTCGTATGCGGGCGCGCTCGTCGTCGCGCCGAGCTCGACGTCGCCCTCGACCGGGATGAGCCGCCCGGAGCTCGACGCCGCGAAGCCTCGCGACATCGGCGCCATCAGCGACAGCGTCGCGCCCGCGCCGAAGTGGAGCACCAGCGATGCGACCACCGCGAAGACCCCTGCGAGCACCCTGTCTCCACGCTGCATGCGACGGCTTTCGACAACGGTGCGCTCCCCGAGTTCTCCGCGCAACGGATCTCGCGCGCAGGCTTTCCCTTCCGCGCGCGGATGAGGCAGAAAGCGCGACGTGCTCGTCCTCGGCGTCACCACCTCGACCGCGCAAGGTGGCGCAGGCCTCGCTGGCGCCACCGAACAAACCGCCGACGCCGCGTCGTACGTCGAGCTCAAGGGCCACGCCGAGCGCCTCTTCGAAACGATCGAGAGCGTCGTCGCCACTCCGGCGCGCCTCGAGGGCGTCGCGGTCGACGTCGGGCCGGGGTCTTTCACAGGGATCCGCGTCGGCGTCGCGGCCGCGCACGGCATCGCGCTCGCGCGGTCGTTGCCCATCACAGGCGTGCGCTCGCTCGAGGCGATCGCCTCGGGCGCAGCGCGGCTCGCGGGCGTCGCGCTACCAGCGATCGTCGTCGCGCTGATCGACGCCGGCAAAGGCGAGATCTTCACCGCACGCCTTCGCGTCGACGCGCTCGATCGAGTCCCCGCGCTGCTCGGGCCGATCGAGTCGCTGCCCGCGGCTCAGGCGATCGACCGCGCGCGCGAACTCCACGGTACGCACGGTGATCTCGTCGCAGGTCCGACCGCGCGCGCCCAGACCGAGCTCCCAGGTGCGATCGATCTCGCGCCGCCCGCCGACGTCGTCGCGACGCTCGGCCGCGCGCGCTTGCTCGCGGGCGCGCCGCTCAGCCTGAGCCCCGAGTACATCCGCCCGCCCGACGCCGTCCTTCCGACGCGCTGACGGCGCGCTGGGTTTTCGACCGCGGTTCACTGTATCCTCGCGCCCAAACAAGACAGCTCATGGAGACGCACTTGGAAGCCGGCGACGAAGCGCAGCCCACGCCCCCCGTGGACGACGAGTCTCCGCCGTCTCAAGGCGATCGGCTGCGCGCGCGGTTCGGTCGACGGTTCGGCCCCGGCGAGGTCCTCTTCCGCGAGGGCGAAGAGGGCAGCAACGCCTTCCTCCTCGAGGAGGGCCGCGTGCGTCTCATCAAGCGAGTGCGCGGCGTCGAGCGCAGCCTGATGGTGCTCAAGCCCGGTGATCTCTTCGGCGAGTCCGCGCTCCTCGCGGGCGCGCTCCGCTCCTCGACGGCGATCGCGCTCTCACCTGGGCTCGCGCTCACGCTCGATCAGACGACGCTGCACAACCTGCTCGAGAAGAACCCGGTCGTCGCCTCGCGCCTCGTGAAGCAGCTCGTGCGCCGCCTCCGCGACGCCGAAGATCAGATCGAGATCATGATGCTCAGCGACACCCAGTCGAAGGTCGTGAGCGCTCTCCTCAAGCTCGCCCAACACCAGGCCGAGGCCGCGGCCGCGGGCGCGGTGTCGTTCACGATCTCGCCGATGGAGCTCTCGACCCGCGTCGGCTTGGACGTCGACACCGTCAAGCGCGTCGTCCAAGAGCTCCGCGACGGACAATACCTGCGTGTCAGCGACGAGCGCCTCGAGATCCCCGACGTCGACGCGCTCCGCCGGCTCTTCTCGTTGCTCGGCGTCAAAGACGAGATCCGCGGCGAGCCCGACGAAATGGGCTGACAAGTCTGTAATTGTATTTGGCAGAGATGGACCCTCCTGCGCTGGGGGTACGGGCGCCGCACACCCGCCGGCAGGTGGCTACGGCCCGGCCTGGGTCCACACCGCGCACGCGCGCCGGATGGCTCGTGGCGGTGGGTCGAACGTCACCTGCGCTGCGCGCTCGAGCATGGCCTCGGGCAAGAAGTAGAGAAAGCTCGTGCCCGGCTGGATGGGCCGGAACCCGCCCGTGCTCGGGCTCCCGAAGAGCGTCTCGTCCCAGGTCTTCATGAACGCGTCGATCTCGGTCTCGGCGAGACCCTGTTCGCGCAACGAAGCGCGCAGGTCCTCTCGGCCGGTGCCCACGACGACGCGCGGAATCGGTAAGGACTGCTCGTCGACTGCGGGGCCCGGCTCCGACGTGGGAAAACCCTGGCCGACGACGATGGTGCGGTGAGGGGCAGGGGGGCGGACGCTGAGGGTCCGCGTTCGGGCTTGGGTGGTCTCGATGCGGAGCAGCGTTCCGGGCACTGCCTCGTCCCCTTCGTTCGTGACCTCGAAGCGACCATCTTCGCCGCGCTTGAAGCGGAGCGGCGGAGTGAGCGCGTCCGTCGTGATCCGGTAAAAGAGGTAGCTGTCGGTCTTGCCTGCGACGCGGACACACGACGCATCGACGCTGCGCACCGCTGCGAGGCCGAGGCTCTCGCACTCTTCGCCCGCGGCGAGCTTGGAGCACGGTGGGTCCGTCTTGCGCGGCAACCTCGAGAACGGGCACGCCGAGAGCGGATCGATCGAGACGTCGGTCCACTCCACCGTGTGCTCGTCGGACCCGGGCGTCGCGAGCGGCCAGGTCTCGGGGATGGTGCCTCCGGGCGCGCGCACGGTGACGCTCTTCAGCGTCATCGGCGCGTCGGCGCGAAAGTAGAGCACCGGCTTCGTCACGATGAAGATCTCGGGCGGCACGGGTGGCGCGACCCCGCCGATGCGGACCTTGTCGACCCCCTTGGGACCCGCCGGCTCGGCGCGGACGAGGCCCCACTCGTGGACCTCGTAGCCCGGAGCGAGGCCTGACGACGCGGACGACGACGCAGCCGCCGAGGTCTGCGGTTGCCCCGACCCCACCCCGCGCTCGGGCGGTGTTTGCGCCGAACAGCCCGCCGTGATCAGCGCTAGAAACGAGGCAAATCGCAGCCAACTGGCGTGTCCTCGGCGAAGCACGCCCCACCGTAGCGCAAAAAACTTGGCCCACATCGCGCGGAGTCGATAGCGGTCCTCGCGGCCCCGAAAAGGCCCGAGGTGTAGCCATGAGCGTGCGAGATCAATCACGAGGTCGTTGGGTGGGTGCAGCGCTCTTGGCGGCGACGTCCACCACCAGCCTCGCCGGGTGCTTCCTCGGTGCGAGCGACGGCGTCTCCGACCCGAAGAGCGTCGCCATCTACGACGTCGCGCACGACGAGTTCAAGAAGGGGCGGCTGCGCGAGGCCCTCGCCAAGGTGAACGAGGCGCTCGAGGTCGACCGCGACAACGCCGACGCCGCGCACCTCGGTGCGCTCATTTACCTGGCGTTCTGCGCGAAGGGCGAAGACAGCAACGACTGCCGCTACGAGCAGGCCGAGAAGCTCGCGCGCCTCGCGGTGAAGCGCAACGCGGAGCTCCGCGAGGCGAAGAACACGCTCGCGGTGATCCTGATCCACGAGAAGAAGCACGACGAGGCGATCGAGATCCTGAAGCTCCTCACCGAGGACATCCTCTACGGCTCGCCGCAGACGTCGTGGGGCAACCTCGGGTGGGCGTACCTGGAGAAGGGCGACGCGGACCACGCGATCGACGCGCTCCGCCGCGCGGTAGCCTCCCAGCCGAACTTCTGCGTCGGCAACTATCGGCTCGGGGCCGCCTACGAGAAGAAGGGCGAGCTCAAGGCCGCGATCGCCGCGTACTCGCGGGCGCTCGCGACCGAGCGCCCCGGCTGCAACCGGATCCAAGAGGCCTGGGAGGGCCGCGCTCGCGCTTCGGCGGGGGCGGGGCTCGTCGAGGAGGCCCGCGGCGACTACACGAAGTGCATCGAGCTCGCGCGAAACACCGAGAGCGGGGAGCGCTGCGCCGTGGAGATCATCAAGCTCTCGAGCGCGGTCGGCGCGAGCCACGAGGGTGGCGCGCCGAAGGGTGAGCCGCCCGGCTGACGGCAGCGAGCGCTGAGTGGCGGCCTCGCCGCCCTGCGAGGGAGGGTTCGCCTCTCCCACAAAAGATCTTTTTTTCGAAAGTCAAGCGCCCAAATCATCCCAAGATCCGCTACCACCATGCGGCCCTTCGGCGCGCTGGGTCATTCCCCTCCGGCGAGCTCGACCAGGGCGGAGGTCAGGACATCGGGTCGAAGGGCGCGCTATGGAGTCAGTCGGACGGTACCTTCAAAGCCTGCGTGAGACGCAAGGGATGAGTCTCGAGGAGATCGCACGGGCCACACGCATTCCCGTGTCATCCATCGAGCGGATCGAGGGGGACCATTTCGACGACTTGCCCGGCGAGGTGTTCGTTCGCGGCTTCTTGCGAGCGTACGCGCGGGCGGTGCAGGCCTCGGCGGACGATGTCTTGGCGCGTTACACGGCCGGTCGGCGTGCATCGACGGCCACGCAGATCCCGCTCGCGAGCGCGCCTCAGGGGCGCCGCTCTTCGACGCGGCGCGTGGGCGTGGCGATCGCGTTCGTGCTGCTCCTGATTCTGTTCACGGTCGCGATCAGCATCGTGCTCCGGCCGCGCGGTCAGGGCATGCCGCGTGAGCTCTCGCAGGTGAACGAGGCCCCGTCCGCGCTGGACTTTGGCGGGTCGCGCGTTTCGTAGGCTCCGCGAGCGAGTCGAGACGCGGGCGCTGGTCGTGCGGCGCGTCCCTTCGGGGGACGCGGATCTCTTGGTGACGTTGCTCACGCCCGACCTCGGGTGCGTGACCGTGTCGGCGCGCGGCGTGCGACGCGCGACCGCGACGAAGGCCAGCAAGCTCGGTGCGGTCGAGCCGTTGCACACGCTCGGGGTCGAGATCGATCTCGTGCCGGGTCGCGACCTCGGCGTGCTGAAAGAAGCGAAAATCCTCACGGCGCGCATGGCGCTCGTCGCGCTCCCCGAGCGGTTCGAGGCCGCCGAGGGGCTCCTGCGTTGGGCGCGAACCCACGTGCCGCACGCGTCGCCGGAGCGGCGCGCCTTCGATCTCGTCGAGGAAGCGCTCGACGCACTGACCACAGCGACCGCCGAGGACGCGGCCGCGATCGCGGCGCGCGCCGGAGCGAGCCTGCTCGTCGTGCTCGGCTATGCGTTCGAGCTCGCGCGGTGCGTGCGGTGCGGGACGGAGTGCCCGGCGAACGGCGCCGGCGCGTTCGATCCGGCCGAGGGGGGACTCGTGTGTCGCGCGTGTGGCTCGCGCGGTGAGCTCACGGTCGTGCCGAGCAAGCGACGGCGCGCGTGGATGGCGTGGATGGAGGGGGCGAGCGCGACGCTCGGTCGCGAGGACGGCGCGGCGCTCTTCGAACTCGTCGGCCGGACCTTCGACGCTCAGGCGGCGAGGTAGCGGCGCACGGCGCGCGGCGCGTCCGGCGTGCCCTCGATCTCGAGGTAGGGACGGCCAGGCGCGCCACGCGGGAACGAGAAGCTGCCGGTGTTCGCGTAGTTGTCGGTCAGGGCCTCGCGGTGCGCGTGGCCCATCACGACGAGCTTCGCGCCGGTCGCGTCGACGACGCGCTGCGCGCCGTCCGCGAGGAGCTGCGGGACCGAGCCGCTGTAGCGGTCGTAGTTGAGCGCCCACGAGATGCCCATCGTGAGCGCGCCCGCGCCGAAGAGCGTCGCGCCCGCGCGGCGCTTGCCGCGCGCGAGCAAGCCGAGGCCACCCATCATCGCGAACGTCGACCCGGTGCGATCGAGGTAGAGCCGCTGGAAGGTCGCGGTGAAGCTCTCCATCGTCGGGCGCGCGGGCAGCTGGAGCATGGCCTTCAGGAGATCGTCGGAGACGCCGTGCTCGTGCTTGAAGTCGGCCTCGAGCGCGGCGCCCGCGAGCTGTTCGACCGCGCCCTCGAAGAAGGGCCCGCTCTTCGCCACGGCGCGGAAGGCCGCGTCGAAATACTTGAAGATCACGTAGGGCCCGCGCACGCCGTAGAACGTGAACGCCGAGAGCAGCATCTTCAGCGGCAGCTCGTCGTTCATGTTGAGGTACTTGAAGGCGCCCGTCGGCGCGATGAACTCCTCGACGAAGTGAACGCCGAGGCTGCGCACGCCCGACACGAGCGGGTGCGACGTCGCGTTGTCGGGGTCGTAGAGGTGACCGTGTTCGAGGTGGAGCCCACCCTCGCGGAAGAACCACGGCGAGGTCCGCACGCGGCCGCGCACCGCTGCCGTGTCGAGGCCGAGGCCCTCGATGAGGCCGTCGTCGTGCTCGGGGTCGCCGACCGCGGAGTCGTGGTTGCCGCCCGCGAGCCAGATCTGGCCGCCGCGATCGACGTGCTCAGCGAGAGCGCGGCGCACGCGCGGCTGACAAGCGATGGCCTCGCGCAGCGCGTGGGCCTTCGGGGTGCCGGGGTGATCGGCCGAGAGGTCGAACAGATCACCGAGGAACACGAAGCGCGCCCCCGGGTTCGACGTGACGAGCGAGACCAGATCGTCGACCACCGCAGTCGGTGTTTCGCGGACGAGGTGAAGGTCCCCGAGGACTAGCGTTCTGCCGGTGATCACGTGGTTGTTCGGAGTCATTTCACAGGAGCGCGGTGTCGCGCAAGCGCAAGAACACGGTGTGACTGAGCGGTCGCGACGCTGACCAAACCCTGACCTGATCGTGACCGAGTGGTCGCCGTCCGCAAACGCGGAGCAGGTTTGCTAGAACGCTGGCGATGAGCCTCCGCGAAGGCGACGCCGTGCTGCTCGGGTACCACGGCTCGATCACGAACCTCTCCGACATGCCGGCCTTCCTCTCGAACATCAGGCGCGGCCGACCCGCGCCGCGCGAGCTCGTCGAGGAGATCACCGCGCGCTACGAGAGGATCGGCGGCTCGCCGCTCGTCGAGCAGACCGCGTCGCAAGCGCGCACGCTCGAGGCTCGGCTCGGGATCCCGGTCCGCGCGGCCGGTCGGCTTTGGGGGCCGTACCCCGGCGAGGTGCTCGCAGATCTCGCGAAACACGGGGCGAAGCGCGTGCTCAGCCTGCCGCTCGCGCCTCAGTCGGTGCACGTCTACCACGAGGCCGCGCGCACGGCCGTGGGTGTGCTCGAGCGCGCTGTCGAGCTCGTGCTCGCCCCCGCGTGGGGCGCCGAGCCCGCGCTGATCGATGCGTTCGTCGAGAGCATCGAAGAGGCGATCTCGCGCGCGCCCGGCGCACGCCCTCACGTGCTGCTCACCGCGCACTCGCTGCCGCTGCGCGTGCTCGCTGCGGGCGACCCGTACGAGGCCGCCTTCCGCGCGATGGCTAACCTTGTAAAAGCATCGATCGAGGTGAAACTCGGGCTTGAAGCGAGCGTCGCGTTTCAAAGCCAGGGCGCGTCGGCGGAGCCGTGGCTCGGGCCCGATCTGCCGACGGCGCTGCGTGGGGTTCGAGCCGCGGGGATCGACGCCGTCGTCGTCGCGCCGATCGGGTTCTTGGCGGAGCACGTCGAGACGCTCTACGACCTCGACGTGGAGGGGCCGCTCCTCGCACGCGACGCGGGGATCGCGACGTTCCTGCGAGCGCCGGCGGTCGGTCAGCGGCCGCGGTTCATCGACGCGCTCGAGTCCGTCGCGCGCGGGGCGCTCGCGACTTCGGACTAGAAGATTTCGGGCTGTGAGGGCGGCGCGCGCTTCGGCGTCGGAGCGGGGGCGGCGGCCTTCGCGGGTTGCTTCGCGGGCGTCGTCTTCTTGCCTACCGTCTTGCCAGCGGGCGCTGCAGGCGCGGCCGTCGTCGTCTCGGGGGGAGCGGTCTTGCCAGTCGTCGGGATGTCCTTCGTCGTGGGTGCGGTCCCGCGCATGTCTTCGTCGTAGAGCGGGCGCGAGTAGTCGTCGTACGCATGGCGTTGGCTTGCCCGGTACATGTCGTCGATGACGATGCCGCCGATGCCCGCCGCGGGACCGATGAACGCGACGATCATCGTCGCGACGCCGAGGCCCACGCGCTTGCCACGCATCGAGACGATCCCACCGATCAGCCCGACGAGTCCTGCGATGCACGCGATGCCCACCGCACCGACTACGACCTCACCAGCGGCGCGACCGCCGAGCATGCCCAAGTAGAGGAACGCGACGATCCCAGCGAAGGCCGAGAGGACCGCTACGCCGATTCCCCACGAGGGGCCGGACGGAGTCGGCTGGCGAAACGCAGGCTGGTTGAAGCCAGGAGGGCCGTAGCCGTAGCTGGGCTGGCCATAAGCAGGCTGACCGTAAGCAGGCTGCTGACCGTAGCCGGGCTGCTGACCGTACGCGGGCTGCTGACCGTACGCAGGCTGTTGACCATAAGGACCTACGGGCTGGCCGGAGGGAGGCTGCGAGTTGAAAGAGCCATCGCCAGCGCCCTGCGAAACCGGGTCCACGTTGCTCATGGGCCCGTCATACGGAGGCGCACCCTTCATGGATCCTCGGATTTTCGGGTTAAGCGTCTCGCCTGTCTTTTTTGTGAGCGCGACACAACTGGACGACCTCACCAACGACAAGAGGTCGTGAGTTATGGGCCGGTTGCCTTCCACGTGTCGATGCGTACGCCGGACAACCGGGGCATCGGACTCTCGCCCCGTTGTTTGCGTGCCGCGTCGCGCGTTCTTTTCGAGCAGGGCGCCCGACGGGAGCTGTTGGCGTTTCGGATAGCCGACACGCATTTGCACGTCGTGCTCGCGGGCGATCCGGCCACGGCGCGGCTCGCAGCTGGCCACTTTGCGCGCTACGCGGCGGCGTCATTGCACTACCGATTGAAGCTGCCAGTCGCGTTCGAGCCGGCCCGCATTCGCCCGATTGATACGCCCATGCACTTGGAGCGATCGCTCCGCTATCTGGCCACCCAAGAGCAGCATCACGGGACCAACTTCGATCCTTGCCATGACGGCGGGAGCTTTCCGGACGTGCTGGGAATGCGGCTCGTCCCGCACGGTGAGGTCGCGCTGTCTCGCATTCGTTGGCTGTTGCCGCGCGTGACCAAGAGCACGGTCCAGCGTTGGCTGGGAATCGATGGCTTGGGTTCTGACGGTGGTGATCCGCGACTCTTGGCTGATGCCGCCGCCGCGGCGTTGGGCGTCGGCGACTTGATGGGGCGTTCGCCGGCGCAAAACGTCGCTCGGCGCGCAGCTGTTCACGCTACGACGATGGGCACGAGTCAGCTCGCGAAGCTGCTGCGGCTCACGGCCCGCGCGGTCGAGCTCCTGAGACACGCGGACTGCGCGCCCGAGATCGTTCGCGCGGTGCAGCTTCAGTGGGCTTGGCGTACGAGGGTGGGGCTCGCCAGTCGGTATCCGCGCTTGGCGGGCGAATGAACTCGGCACCCTCGAGTCGAGGGTGGGTGGTTCGTTCGCGCCCGAACCTCGCGCGAGCACGCACCGTTCGGACAAGAGTCCGCAACGCGGCGGGGTATTCCCTTGGAATTCCAACCATCGGAACGAAGTGGGGCCCCTTGCGACAAGGGTGGGCACTTCATTCGCCCCTCCGGCGGTGACCTCGCCCACGGGTGGGCCCACGCTCGCGGAGCCGCGCTAAGCTTCACGCCGCATGCGAAAGCTCGCCGCGTCCATTGTCCTGGTCTTCTCCACGTTGTTCGGCTCGCCGGCGTTCGCCGACGAGCTCGAGGATGCTCGGAAGGCGCTCGCGCAAGGGGAGATCGAGGAGGCTCGAGACGACCTCGCCAAGGTCACGACCGACTCGATCCCGCTCCTCTTGCTGCGCGCCGAGATCAACATGCGGTTGGGCAAGCTGCCCGACGCGCAGAAGGACGCCGAGAAGGCCGCGAAGTCGAAGGACGCGGGCGAGAAGATCCGCGCGACCACCCTGCGCGGGGAGATCCTCTGGGCGCAGGGCAAGCGCGACGACGCGATCGCGACGTTGAAGACCCTCGAGACCGAGCCCGCCGCACGCCGCGCGCGCCTCTTCCTGGGCGAGTACCTCATTCAGGTCGGTAAGCGCGCCGACGCGCAGGCCCCGCTCGAGTCGGTCGTAGCAGACTACAACCAGGACCGGTTTCCGCCGACGGACTACGAATCGCTCGGCTACGTCGGGCGCGCCGCACACCTCCTGCGGAAGTTCAAGTCCGCGAACCGCGCGTACAACGAGGCCGAGCAGGCCGGCGGCAAGGCCAGCGTCGAGATCCTCCTCTGGCGCGCGGATCTTTTCCTCGAGAAGTACAACCCCGGCGACGCGGGCGCGGTGGTGCTCGACGCCGAGAAGCAAGCGCCTGGCGACCCGCGCGTGCGCGTCGCGAAGGCCCGCGTCCTGCTCGAGAACGCGATGGACTTCGCCGGCGCCGAGTCGGAGATCCGTCGCGCGCTCGCGGTGAACCCGAACATGCCCGAGGCCTTCTTCGTGAAGGCAGGGCTCGCGCTGCGCGACCTCGACACCGTCGCGGCCGACGCCGCCGCCGATCAGGGGCTCGCGGTGAACCCGAGCGATCTCGAGCTCCTCAGCATGAAGGCCGCCATCCGCTTTCTCGCGGACGATCGCCCCGGCTTCGAGAAGTACGAGGCTGCGGTGCTGAAGCTCAACCCCGAGTTCTCTGCGTTTTACCAAATCGTCGCGGAGTACGCGGAGTGGGAGCATCGCTACGACGACATCCTCGCGTTCATGGAGAAGGCGACGAAGATCGATCCCGAGGATCCGAAGGCGTACGCCCAGCTGGGGCTGAACCTGATCCGCGCGGGCAAGGAGGAGGAGGGCGTCAAGGCGCTGACCGAGGCCGCCGATCGCGACCCGTACAACGTGCGCGTCAAGAACACGCTCGACCTCTACGCCAACACGATCGCCAAGGACTACACGACCGTCGACGGTCAGACGTTCCGCATCCGCTACGCGAAAGACGAGAAGGACGTGATGGAGCGCTACGTCCCTCAGATGCTCGAGGAGGCGTGGGCCTCGATGGTGAAGCGCTACGGCTTCAAGCCGACGACACCCGTGTCGATCGAGCTCTACGAGACCGACGAGGCCTTCAGCGTGCGCACGAGCGGCCTGCCGAACGTCGGCATCCAGGGCGTCTGCTTCGGCAAGTCGCTCGCCCTCCTCAGCCCGTCCGCAGGGCCGTTCAACTGGGGCAACGTGCTCTGGCACGAGCTCGGTCACGTCTTCGCGATCCAGCTCTCGAAGAACCACGTGCCGCGCTGGTTCACCGAGGGGCTCAGCGAGTACGAGACGATCATTCGCCGCAAGGAGTGGCAGCGCGAAGAGGACCCCGCGCTCTACGCCGCGTTGAAGGCTGGTCGTGTGCCGGCGCTGACCGGTTTCAACCGCGCGTTCACGCACGTCGACACGACCGAAGAGGTCGTGATGGCGTACTACGCCGCGAGCCAGATCGTCGTCTTCATGGTGGAGAAGTACGGCTGGGACAAGGTCGTCTCGATGCTGCCGCGCTGGGGCGCAGGCGAGCGCACGCCCGACGTCATCAAGCACTCGCTCGGCGTCGATGCTGAGACAGTCGACAAGGAATACCGCGCGTGGCTCGACGCGCGGTACGAGCGCTACACGAAGCAGTACGTCCCCGATCTGCACTCCCCGAACATGGAGGACGCGGCCGAGGCCGCGCAGAAGAACCCCAAGGACGCACGCAAGCAGGTCGAGTACGCGTTCGCGCTGCTCCGCGCCGGCAAGCGCAAGGAGGGCGAGGCCGCGCTCCAAGCGACGCTCGCGATCGACCCGAAGGAGCCGGACGCGCTCTACGCGCTCGCCGACCTCGCGCTCGACGAAGAGAACGTCGCCGAGAAGGACCGCGCCGCGAAGGCCAAGGGCTACCTCGAGAAGCTCGTCGACGCCGGCCACGACGGCTACGCCGTCCGCATGAAGATGGCGAACATCGCCGCCGCGGTCGACGACGTCGACGGCGCGGAGGCCGGGTTCGAGGCTGCGTGGAAGCTCGACCCGATCCAAGCCGAACCGCTCATCTCGCTCGTCCGCCTCTTCCGCTCGGTGCACGACGAACGCAAAGAGCTCGACGCGCTCCGTCGCTACACGCAGATCGAACAGCACGACCGCGATGCGTGGCTCCGGCTCCTCGAGTGCCTGGTCGCTCGCTACAAATGGGACGAGGCTGTCACCGTCGGCGAGTCCTTGATGTTCATCGACCCCGAGAACCCCGAGGCGCATCGCCTCTACGCCCGCGCCCTCGCGAACGTCGGTCGGCACCGCTCGGCGATCTACGAATACAACAGCGCTCTCCTCGCCGGCGCGCCGCCCGAGATGGCCGCGGACATCTACCGCGAGCTCGCGTTCGGCTACGACAAGCTGAAGAAGCCGGAGCTCGCGACCCGCGCTCGCGAGCTCGAGAAGAAGATGCGGGCCCGCGCCGAGCGCGCGAAGGAGCGCGAGGGCAAGGAGCACGACGACCCGCGGTCTTATTGAGATCGGTTACAGCGCTGTAATCAGCGACAGACGCAGTTTTCGTCGAGGACGCAGTTCGCCCCGCAGCACTCGACGCACTCGGGTTTCGACTGGGGCACGGGTTGCCACGCGACCTTGCGCAGACACTGACGGCCCGGCGTCTCGCACGCGCCCTGTCCTTGCGCGGGGCGCGCGCCCGTCGGCTTCGCCGTCGGTGGTGGTGGGGTAGGGGAGCGCGGCGTCGGGCCCATCTTGTTCGTTGAAGACGGAGCGCTCGGTGCGGCGCTGATCGAGGCGCTCGGCGCGGGCGCATCGGTCGACTTGCCGCTCGTCGCGACGAGGTAAATCACGAAGGCTCCGGTCACGAGCGCACTCACGACGATGAGCGCGAGTCGGCCGCCGTCGATCGATCCTTGTTGCGGGCTCGCTGCGCGCGGCGGGGTCTTCTCGGGTGCGATCGCAGTCGGCGCGACCGCCATCGGCGGCGGTGCATCCGCGAGCTCGGTCTCTCCGAGCTCGCGGCCCCTCCTTCTCGTTCTCTTTGCTCTGCGCGGCGGCTCCTCGCTCGGGAGCTCGAGAGGCTCGGCCGCGATCGTGCGGCTCGGAGCGACAGCGCCAGCCGCGGGCGCATTCGAGCCGACGCGATCGAGCTCGGCGAGCAGCTCGCCTGCGCTCTGAAAGCGATCGCTCGGCTTCAGCGACAGGGCGCGCGCACAGAGCGCTTCGAACGCGTCGGAGACGGTCGCGCCCTTCGCGCGCGGCGTGGGCCGAGCCTCGTTGGTCGAGGCCTCGAAGAAGTCGGCGTGCTCCTCGCCCTCGAGCGCCGCGCGGCCCGTCACGAGCTCGACGAGGCACAGCCCGAGCGCGTGCACGTCGGTCCACGGGCCGGTCGCGCCGAAGCGCTTCGCCCGAAATTGCTCGGGCGCGCCGTGTCGCGGTGAGAACGCGCTGAAGCCGCTCGACGTGCGCGTCGTCAGCTGCGTCGCGGTCTCGCCTTCGTGCATGGCCTTCGCGATCCCGAAATCGAGGACCTTGAGGAGCGGGCCATCGGGCGTGTCCGCCACGTAGAGGTTCTGCGGCTTGATGTCGCGGTGAGCGATGCCTTGCTTGTGCGCGAGGGCGAGCGCGTCGATCGCAGGGCGGAGGAGCGCGATCGCGTCGCGCTCGCTGAACGGTCCGTGATCAGCGAGGTGCCGCTCGAGGTCCACGCCGCGCAGCCACTCGAGCACCATGAACGGCACCGAGCCCTCGCCGCGCTGCGCGACGCCGAAGTCGTAGACGCGCACGATGGAGAGGTGCGCGCTCGAGAGCTTCGAGAGGAGCTTGCCCTCCTCGCGGAACTTCTCGAAGAAGAGCTTCTTCGCCTCGGCGGTGAAGTGCCCCGGGACCTTCAGGCATTTGATCGCGATGTCGTGTTCGAACGTGAGGTGAAACCCGCGGTAAACGACGCCGAACCCGCCCTCGCCGACGACGGAGTCGACCCGATATTTCCCCTCGAGCACTGCGCCGCAAAGCCCGAAGACGTCGCTCTCTCCCATCGTTGCGGCAGGATCGCCCGGCGCGGCACGCCGAACAACAGCTCGCTGGATCTCCTTGAGAGCGTCGTCGCTCTCGAGCATGCTCGCGCGTGCTCATGCGGTTCGTCTCGCGCGCCTGCGCTCTCTCCGTGATGTTCGCCGCGGCCACGTCCTCGAGCGCGGCGCTCGCGGCCGAGCCCACCGACGCCGACGCCGCACCCGCGACCGAGCCCGCCGCGACCGAGCCTGCCGCCGCACCCTCGAACGCGACCACGACTTCGACCGACGCGCCTGCCATCCAACGACCGAAGCTCCTCGCGGGCTCGATCGTGCTCTACGTGCTCGCGGGCGGGCTCACGGCCGCAGACGCTATCGCTGTTAAAGCAACGTGGGACACCGGCGCTTGCCCGAAGGGGCGGGGCGCACCGGCCGACTGCGGCACGGCCTTCGCGGGTGAGTTCACGCTCGCGATCGGCGTCCTCGCTGCGGTCGTCGGCGCCACGGTGCTCGCGGTGAAGAGCACGCAGCCCGAGCCCAAGCGCGATCCGTTCGCCCTCGAGCTCCGCGTGAACCCGCTCGGCGGTTCCTTGAACATTGTATTTTGATGGGTGCACCCTCGCAGCGTACGGCGCGAGGGTGTCCCTCCATCGTCATCGCCGTACGTCGGCCGCGAGCTCGAGCGTCGCGAAGACCTTCGTCGGCGCGCCCGCTCCGAGCTCGACCCCGAGCTCGCACGTGCCGCGCGCGGTCGCGCTGACGAACGCAAAGCCGCTCGCGAAGCTCGTGGGCATCGTCGTGTCGACCTTGCACACGCTCGGCGACAAGCTCGCGAACGCGAGCCTCGAGCTCATCAACCAGCGCGCGTCGTCGCGGCCGCGCAGCGTGCCCACCGCGAAGAGCGCCTCGACGCCGCCGACCGTGAGGCCCGCGCTGCTCGCGACGAGTCGCAGCGACGCGACCTCGGCAGGCTCGACGACGTCGACCGAGAGCGCCGCGCCCCCGCGAGGCGTGAGCGTCACCTGACCCGCGGCGAGGAACGTCACGGTCGCGTGTTCGAGGTCGCGCTCCGCTGGCTCGACGCGCGCGCTGTCCATCGGCGCGACGTCGATCGGGGCGTGCGGTCCGAGCCCGAGCAAGCGGCTGCCTGCCTCGTCGGACGCGAGCGCGACGAAGCGCACCGAGTCGTCGCGGAGCGCGAGCGGCGCGCCGCCGAACGCGAGCGCGGGGGCGCTGCCCTTCTCGTGGATCGACGCAGCGACCTCATGCGCGTCGAGCAGCTGGACCTTGCCGATGTCGCGCACCTCGACGTCGAACTCGTCGAAACCGCGCGCGCTGCGCACGTGCAGTCGCGCCCTCCCGGGCCGAGCAGCGACGACCGTGATGAGGTTCTTTTCGACCGGCCCGAGCGAGATCGCGCTGTCGGCGTCGACCCACGCGGTGCGCAGGCTCGCGGGCGCGCGGGTGCGTTGTTGCGTGCTGCCCTGAGGCAGCGGCTCGAGGTCGTAGATCGCGTAGGTGATCGTCGAGCCGGTCGCGATCGGCAGCGAGGCCGACGGAGGCAAGAGCACCGGATCGGGGCTCTCGACCGCGAGCGCGAGGTTCTGGTTCACGCCCTCGATGCCGAGGACGCAGCCGGGGAGCACCGCGAGCGCGAGCGCTGTCGCCGTCGCCCGCAACGTCGGCGTCACGTCCCCGCTCCGGGGTCGGCCTCGTCGGTCTCGCTGTCGCCGCGTCGCAGCCCGAGGGCCTTGCACTTCTTGTAGAGGTGGCTGCGCTCGAGCCCGAGAGCGCGCGCGGTCGCGGTCATCTGCCCGCTGTGATGCACGAGCGCTTGCTCGAGGATCGTGCGCTCGGCCTCCTCGCTGAGGACGCGAAACGGAACGCCAGGACGATAGAGCGCCGAGGCCGCCGCGGGCGTGCCGCCGCCGAGCGCGAGCCTCACGTCCTCGTCGTCGATCGTGTCGTCCGGCGTCAGGATGACGAGCCGCTCGACCACGTTGCGGAGCTCGCGCACGTTGCCGGGGAAGCTGTGCGCCGCGATCGCCGCCATCGCGCGCTCGGTGATCTGCATGCCGGGGCGATCGTTCGCGGCCATCGCGAGCGTGAGGAAATGCTGGCACAAGCTCGGGATGTCCTCGCGGCGCGCGCGGAGCGGCGGCAGGAGCAGCGGGATCACGTTGAGCCGATCGTAGAGGTCCGCGCGGAAGCGATCCTCGCGCGACATCTGCTCGAGATCGCGGTTCGTCGCTGCGACCACGCGCACGTCGACGCGGATGACCTCGTTGCCGCCGACGCGCTCGATCTCGCGCTCCTGCAGGACGCGGAGGAGCTTCGCCTGCATCGGCAGCGGCATGTCGCCGACCTCGTCGAGGAACAGCGTGCCGCCGCTCGCGCGCTCGAATTTGCCACGCCGTTGCTTCGTCGCGCCGGTGAACGCGCCGGCCTCGTGACCGAAGAGCTCGCTCTCGAAGAGCTCGGTCGGGATCGCGGCGCAGTTCATCTTCTCGAGCGGTCCGCGCGCGCGCTTGCTCGCGACGTGGATGGCGCGCGCGACGAGCTCTTTCCCGGTGCCGCGCTCGCCCGTCACGAGCACCGTGGCCGCGGTCTTCGCGGCGCGCTCGATCTGCTCGCGGAGCTGCTGCATCGCGCGGCTCTGCCCGACGAGCTCACCGAGGCCGGCCTGTGTGCGCAGGGCCTTCGCCTCGGCCTCGGCGCGCGCGAGGCGGAGGGCGTTCTCGACGATGAGGAGCAGCCGATCGGTCGAGACCGGCTTCTCGAGGAAATCGAACGCCCCCAAGCGCGTCGCGCGGACGGCTGCGTCGACCGTCGCGTGGCCGCTCATCATGACGACGGGCAGCTCTAGGTTCGTCGCGCGCACCTTCTCGAGGAGCGAGACTCCATCACCGTCGGGGAGCGCGACGTCGAAGAGGGCGAGGTCGTACGAGGTCTTCGCGAGGCGCTCTTCGGCCACGCGAACCCCGCCTGCGACGTCGACCGTGTATCCCTCGAGGCTCAGCGCCTTCTGGAGGGTCGTGAGGATCGCTCGCTCGTCGTCGACGACGAGCACGTGACCGCGCGCCATGCGCGAAGCCTAGCGCAGCAAGCCCCCACTGCCGCAGAGCCCCACGAGGAATCGAGCTGTGATAGCGTACGTTTCCATGATGCCGGATACCCCCCCTACGGCGGAGGGGGACCTCGAGCAGACGCCGTTCGCACACCTGTGCGTTTACGCGCTCGACAAACGGCTCACCGGGGAGCTCTTCCTCTTCGAAGGCGACGGTGACGCCCCTGCAACGACTCACACGATCCGCTTCGACCGCGGCGTCCCGGTGAAAATCCGCGTGGGCGATGCCTTCGCGCGACTCGGGGATTTGCTGGTCGAAGACGGTGTGACCACGCGCGACGTCGTCGACGGCGCGGCGGCCACGGGCGGCCTCTTGGGCGACATGTTGGTGCTGAGCGGCTACGTCGAGGTGCCCACGCTCGAGGCCACGCTCGTCAAGCAATTCAAGCTCCGCATGATGCGGTTCTTCGAGCTGCCGGCGTCGACCAAGTTCAAATACTGGGACAAGGCCGCGACGCTCGCGGAGTGGGGCGGCGACCCGTCGACGCTCGATCCGTTCGAGCTCCTTTGGGCGGGCGTGCGCGCCCACGCGACGAAGTCCGCACAGTTCGAATCCACCCTCGAGAAGCTGAAGGACACGCCGCTCCAGGTCCATTCGCGCGCGGACGCCTCGCGCTTCAACATGGAGGAGGACGCCCTGCTCGTGGTCGAGGTGCTGAGCCTCGACCCGATCACGATCGGCGAGGTCCTCGAGGTCGAGGACGTCGACCCGACGATCGCGCGCGCTGTCGTCTACGTCCTCGCGATCACGCGGCAGCTGGATCTCGGGCGCGGCGCGCTCCCCGTCGGGATGGAAGAGGAGCGCACGCGCAACCTCGCGAAGGTCCGTCTCCAATCGCAGGTCCATCGCCGGGGCGCCGCGCTCGACGCACCGGGCGACGGCGTGCGACCCGTTCGAACGGTGAGCGTGCGCGGACGCGCGCTCATCCCTCGTGGTGAGGATGAAGACGTGGGGCCGGCGAGCACGCCGTCCGATGTGAACATCCCCGCCGCGACGCCCTCGAGCGAGGTCGCTGCCGCGCGCGGCTCGAGCCCCGCGCTCGAGAGCGCAGCTGCGCCACCGGCTGCGAAAGTGGCCGCGAAAGAGGCGTCGGCCGCGAAAGAGGCGCCGGCTGCGAAAGAGCCCGCGCCGACGCCACCGGTCGCGAAAGAGGCCGCGAAGGAGACGCCGGCCGCGAAGGAGACCGCGCCGACGCCGAAGGATCCGGAGCCCGAGGCCGAGGAGCCGAGCGAAGAGTCCACGAGGCGCCTCGTCAGCGACACGCTGAAGACGATGACCCCGAGCGCCCTCGCGAAGCTCGCCCGGGAGAAGCTCGACGAGAAAGACTCGACGACCTGCGCCGAGGTCGCTGACTTCGCGATCGGCAAGCTCGAGTCCGAGAAGGACACGGAGACCGCGGTCTTCCGCGAGCTCGTCGCGCTGCGGGCGTGGGCTCGCCTGACGGATCCACACAGCTCGCTCAAGGCCGCGACGCTCGATCTCGACGACGCCATCCGCGCCGCGAAGGACAGCGAGCCGCTGCTCCGCTACGTGCGCGGCCTCTTGCGCAAGCGGCTCGGTGACAACGCGGGCGCGCTCAGCGATTTCAAACGCGTCCTCGAGCTCGAGCCCACCCACGCCGCCGCGAAGAAGGAGACCGAGGCCCTCGGTACGACCCAGGCCAAGGGCGGTCTCCTGAAGAAGCTCTTCGGTCGCTGAACGCGAGCGCGTTGAGTATGGCGCGCAGCCTGCCCGCTTTGCCGAGCGCGCTCACGCTGCCCTCCGGCTTGCGCGTGCGGTTCGGCGATGTTGGCAAGAGAGAGCCGCGCGATCGAGAAGCTCCACCGCGGACTCAGGTCGCGAGCGCGCTCGCGCTCTGCGAGGGGCGGCTCTTCGACGCAGGGAGCGGTGCTCCCGTCGACGCGTGGGATCTCTCGCTCGGCGACGTGCACGTGCTCACCGCCGTCCTCGCGAGGAGCGGCCTCGTCGCCGAGACCCCCACGCGGATCGCCTGCGAAAACTGCGGCGCGCCGCTCGAGGTCGCGCCCTCGGAGCACGTCGAGCTCGGGCCCTTCCTCGACGGTGAGCTCGCCGATCCCGAGCTCGACGCGCCGTTCGACTTCGCGCGGACGCATCGCATCCCCGCGACCATCACGCCGAGCGGCCTCGCGCGAACGGCTCGCCTCGCGCCGCGCTCGGCTCGCGAGGCGAAGCTCCTCGTCGACGCAACGAGCTCCGTCGCGCTGAGCCCCGCGCTGGTGACTGCGCTCGGCATCGTCGCGCTCGGGAAAGAGCGACGCGCTCAGGCGATCGCCAGGGCGCTCGCTCGAGCGGGCGATCGCGTCTGGACCGAGCTCGGCCACCTCTGGGAGCGCGCGCACTACTCGCCGCGGCTCTTCGCGCAGGTGTTCTGTGCGTGCGGCGCTCGCAACGAGCTGCTCGCGCCTGCCGATCGCGAGCTCGATCGCATCGCCCCCGAGCTCCCCACCGAGCGCGAGGGAGCGCCCGCGGGCTTCCCCTCGGACGCCGAGTTCGATCGCCTCGTCGAAGACGCTCGCGCGCGGGTGTTCGCGGCGCGAGGCGTCGCGGGCGTCGACGTGATCGTCGACGGCGGCGTGCCCGACTGCGACGACGGCGGGGTGCCGCTCCTCGGCTCCTACCTGCCGACGACACCCGGCCTCGCGCCCGGCGAAGACGGTCCGCCCGAGATCCGCCTCTACGTGCGCAGCTTTCAATCCGAGTTTCGGCTGGATTCGTCCTTCGACGTCGCGCGCGAGATCGAGGAGACGCTCGACCACGAGGTCGAGCATCACTTGCACTTCTTGGCCGGCTACGACCCGATGGATGAGGAGGAGCGCGCCGTCATCGCCCGCGATCGTGAGCGGGTCATCGGCAAGAGCGAGCTCGCCAGACGATCGACGCGGGCGGCGATGTCGGATCTCACCAGCTTCCTCACCCGCGCCGGCCCGCTCCTCCTGGTGATCGCCATCGCTTTCTACCTGCAATTCTGCAGGTCTTGAAGGTGGCCCTTCGAGCGAAGTCGGCTATATTCCGATTGAACCGCGCGAAGTTCTTCGATTGTTCGCGGTTTGTTCGGCCGACCATCTCAACAGACCGGAGACCATCGTGCCCCGCACATCCGTTCGAGACGCGAGCCCCCGACGTGAAAAGAGTCGGTCTTCTGCAGGCAATACGCGCACGCGCCGCGGCGACCCCTCCGTCGTGGCGAAGCGACGGGCAGCGCGGCACTTCAACGACCTCGTGGTCGACGCCGGCGGCGGACAGCTCGACGGTCGCACGGCGAAGCGGCGGGCGCGCCTCCTCGGCGAGCTCCACGATGGCTGCGCTCGTTCGACCAAGCGCCCGCTGAAGGCGATCGACATCCTGCTCCGCGTGCAAGAGCTCCTCGAGCTCGGCGAGCCGCTCGCCTCCATCAAGAAGGCTGCGAAACCCCAGCGCCCGCTCCCGCCGACCGACGAGCTCATCGACGGCGTCCGCTCCATCCACGGGGCCTACGCCTTCCGCAAAGAGGTCTACGCCTTCGTCGGGATCGACGACGCCACCTTGCGCAAGGCTGGGGTCGACCCCCGCGGCAAAGGGGGCGCTCAACGCGGGGGTGCCTCGCACAAACCCGGGGTCGCGAAGACGCAGGACCGCGCTCGTTCGAGCCGGCGCGCCGCCCGCCGCGCAGCATGAGCCTCGCCCGTCTTTGGGGAGCGATGGCTTGACCGCGCCGCGAAACTGAGGGAACCCCAATCGATGTCGACCCGTGTGGGCCGCTCCTCCCGCATCGTCGCCGTCCCCGCGATCGCCCTCGCAGCCGTCGTCGCCGTGAGCTCGCTCGCTTCACGCCCGGCCGCGCTCACGCTGGCCACGCCGGCGCGCGCCGCCGACCCGCCGAGCGCACCACCCGCAGACTCCGACGTCGTCGTCGCACGCGTCGGCAGCACGAACATCACCGCCGCCGAGCTCGAGAAGCGCCTCTCGCAGACCTCGCGCGCAGCGCTCCAGGCCTACGGCTCGACCCCCGAGGAGATCCGCCGCAACTTCCTCGAGCGCGTGCTGATCCGGGACGCCCTCATCGCGGAGGAGGCGCGCGACCGCAAGCTCGACGCTCAGCGCGACGTGCGCGATCGCAGCCTCGGCGTGCTGCGCGCCGCGCTCCTCGAGGATCTGCGGCACGAGATCCGCGCCGACGACATCTCCGACGCCGAGGTCCGCGCCTACTTCGACGCCAACTCGGGCAAGTTCAAAGCTCCGCCGCGCATCGGCCTCTATCGGATCCTCGTGAACACCGAGGCCGACGCACGCGCGATCCTCTCCGAGCTCGGCAGCAAGCCCGATCAAAAGAAGTGGAACGACCTCGCGCGCGACAAGTCGCTCGACTCGTCGACGAACCTTCACGGTGGAGACCTCGGCTTCGTCGCCGAGGACGGCGCGACGGACCACGCCGATCACGTCGACGTCGCGCTCTTCAAGGCCGCGCAGAAGGTCAAGGACGGCGAGCTCGTCCCCGAGCCCGTCGTCGAGGGCGACAAGTTCGCCGTCGTGTGGAAGCGCGAGACCATGCGCGGCGGCGCCGCAGGCTTCGAAAACGAGGCTCCGCGCATCCGCGCGACGATCACCGACGAGCGCACGCGCGACGCGGCGAAGAAGCTCCTCGAGACCCTCCGCACCACCGAGGTGAAGGAGATGAACGTCGAGCTCTGCGACATGGTGACGGTCAACGCCGTCGGCGAGCTCGAGCGCGCGAAGCGCCCCGGCGTCTTGCCTCGATCACGGCGCGGCGCTCAGCCCGTCCCGACCGAGGGATCACCGGGCGGCCTGCGCTGATCGGTCAGTGCAGCGTCTCGTTGGGCCGACGCTCGACGTTCTTCTGGGTAGTGAGCACGTCGATTCGCCCGCCCAGCGTGAGCGCGACCGCGATGCCGACCAGGCTGATCACGCCCGTGACATAGAGGCCGTAGTCCCACTCGAGGATGAGCGGATCGAGCCCACGTCGTTCGGGCGGGAACGCGACGCGCACCGCGACCGTGACGAAGCTCATCGCGGCGAGGAACGCAGCTGCGACGCGCGCGCCGCGCATGCGATAGACGCTGCGGCGTGAGAGCACGAGCGGGATCATCACCAGCCACGACACGAACGGCGCCCACATCCACCCGAGGTAGCTCGCGACCTGCGGGCCGTTCATCACGCGGTGCTCGGGTGCGAGCTGCTTGACCCAAGGCAGGAAGAACGCGCCCAAGCCGAGCACCGACACGAGCAACATCGCGCCGCGCCCGCGTCGCCAATAGGTCCACGGCAGCGTCTCTTCGTCGGGCGGGACCTCGGGCTCGAGCGCGCCGTCGATGACCTTCGCCTGGGGTAGGTCCTCGAGCCTGCGCAGGGCAAGGCCACACGCGGGGCAGACCTTGGCCTCGCCGGGCTCGAACATCTCTCGACAGAACGGACACGCGATGAGGCTCTTCATCGGAGCGAGGACGGAAGCGTAGCCCACACACGTTCGACAGCGGTCCCCGGCGCGTGTTCCCGGAGGTTCGTTCGAGCCTTGGTCGCCGTGGCGGGCGCGTGGAAACGCTGGTATTGCGCGCTCGTGAGTGTCTCGATGCTCCCCCCCGAGCGCGTGGATTCTTTCCTCGCAGCCCACCCAGGATGGCAACGCCTCGAGCCCGTGCCGGGCGGCATGGGCTTGTCGCGTGCCTTTCGCTTCGCGACCTACCCGGAGTCCGTCGCGTTCGTGATGGCGATCGCCCTCGTCGCCGAGCGACGCGATCACCACCCCGACATCTCGCTCAGTTACGGGCGTGTCAGCGTCTTCTGGTCGACGCACGACGCCGGGGGCATCTCGCGGCTCGACGTCGAGCTCGCCGAGGCCACCGACGCCCTCGCGGAGCGCTTTCAGAGCGTCGTCTAGCGTGAAGCTCCCCGCGGCCTTGCAAGCGGTGTTCGATCACGAGGAGACCCCTCACCTCGTCGAGGCCCTCACGCACCCGAGCTTCGCGAACGAGCAGAAACACGGTGCGCGCCTCGACTACCAGCGGCTCGAGTTCCTGGGCGACGCGGTGCTCCAGCTCTGCGTGAGCGAGGTCCTCGTCGCGCGCTTCCCGGCCGCAAAAGAGGGCGAGCTCAGCGCGCTCCGCTCCAACATCGTCAACACCGAGGCCCTCGCGTCACACGCCCGCGACATCGAGCTCGGCGGCGTGTTGCGCCTCGGGCGCGGCGCGGCTGCGGCCGGCGAGCGCGAGCAAGCCACCGTCCTCGCGGACGCGCTCGAGGCCGTGATCGGCGCCGCGTTCCTCGATCGAGGCCTCGACGCAGCGCGGACGCTCGCGCGCGAGATCATCGAGCGCGGCCTCTCCGCGGAGCGCCCGCTGCGCGACGCGAAGAGCGCGCTCCAAGAGGTCGTGCAGGCGCGCGGCGGCGCTGCGCCTCGTTACAAACTTGTATCCAGCGGCGGCGCCGATCATCAGCCGGCCTTCGAGGTGAGCGTCGAGGCCCTCGGTCGAGAGCTCGGTCGGGGACGCGGGCGCTCGAAGAAGGCCGCCGAACAAGAGGCCGCGCGGGAGGCTCTTCACGTCCTGCGTGGGGAGGATTAAGCACCCTTCGTGGTCACCCGTCGCGAGCTCCTCCGCCTGACGCCCGTCGTCGTCGCTGGGCTCGCGCTCCCGCTCCTGACGCGCGCGGCTTACGCGGGCAGCTACCTCGATCGCGCGGCGCTCCTCCTGAGCGAAGCGGGCACCGACATCCAGGCGCTCCGCACGAAGATGACCGACGAGGAGCTCGTGCGCGTCATCCACCGCATCGCGGAGGCTCGCGTCGGCGCCGCCTCGGACATGGATGTTCCGAAGGCCGTGGTGAAGGCTCACCCGCACCTGCTCCTCGTCATGGCGAAGGTCGAGCGCGCAGCGCAGGCCGCGCTCGACGGCAGCTTCACGATGGTGGTCGAGCTCTGCGACGACGCTCGTCGCGAGGAGTCCATCTTCAAGAAGGTCCTCGCCGATCTCGGCTTCAGCTTGCCGAGCGCGCCGTGAGGCTGCGCGCAGCGCCCCTCGACCGACCCTTCACGATCGTCCTGGTCGAGCCGGAGATCCCGCAGAACACCGGCAACATCGCGCGCCTCGCGGCCGCGACCCAGAGCCCCCTCGCGCTCGTCGGACGCCTCGGCTTTCGCATCGACGAGCACGCGGTGCGGCGCGCCGGCCTCGACTACTGGCACCTCGTCGAGCTCGAGCAGCACGTCTCGCTCGACCACTTTCGACACGCGCGGCCGTCGGCTCGGCTGCTCCTCTTCTCGGCGCACAGCGAGCGCAGCTACCTCGACGCTGGCTATCAGCCGGGCGACGCGCTCGTCTTCGGAAAGGAGAGCGTCGGGCTCGACCCCGAGCTGCTCGAGGCACATCGACCGAACGTCTTCGCGATCCCTACGCTCGGGCCAGTGCGCTCGCTGAACCTCGCGAACTCCGTCTCGATCGTCCTCTTCGAAGCTCTTCGACAAGCCGGCGCTCTGCGCGAGACCTTCACCGACTGAGAGCGCCATGCAGCGTGCGTCCCGCGATCCTCGAACGCTCAGCCGCCGCGCTCTCTTCGGCGCGGCGGTGCTGCTCGTCGGCGGCTGTTCAAGGGAGGCTCCGAACGCGACGCCCGAGGGAGCGGTGACCGCGCTCATCGAGCACCTTCGTCGACTCGACGGTGGCGCCGCCGAAGCGAAGGCCGCGTTCGACCTCCTTTCGAAGGACACGCAGGACAACCTGATCGAGCGAGCGCAGCGCTACAGCGCCGCGAGCGGCAAGCACATCGCGCCCGAGATGATGCTCGCGCCCGCGAGCTTCACCGAGCGCTTCGAGGCGCGCCAGCTGGTCTCGGAGATTCGCGGCGGGTACGCCGTCGTCCGCGCGAAGGGCCTGCTCCCCGAAGAGTCGGCGGAGATCCACTGCGTCTACGAGCGTGAAGGCTGGCGCGTCCATCTCGATCTCCCGCCGCTCCCTCCCGAGGTCGTTCGCACCCGCGACGGAGACCCTCGCAAGGGTCCACCACCTCGCTGAGCAGAGGCGCGCACAGCGCCCGCAGTCAGTGCTCGGCAGCTTCGCCGGTGCCCATGCCGGACTCCCCAGCGCGGTCGAGGCCGAGCTTGAAGAGGATGGGTCCGACGATCTCGTTGATGGTCACGCAGGCCACGGTGAGCGCTTGAAACGCCTCCCCGAATGCGGGGAACGTGCGCGCGACGACGACGCCCATCCCGAGCGTCAAGCCGGCTTGCGAAATCATCGGCGACCAACCCCAACGTCGGACGGCGTCCGTGTCTCGCGCGATGCGGCTCGAGGCGCGCGCGACGCCCACCGTGACGACGAAGCGAATCGCCGACAGCGCGAGGGCGATGGGCCCGACGAGCTTGAGGATCGCGAGGTCGACGTGCGCGCCAGCGAGCGCGAAGAAGATCACGAACACCACGGCTCCCGTGCGCTGGATCGACTGCACGAGCTTCGGGCCTTGTTCGCTGAAGTTGCGTACGAAGAACCCGGCGACCAAAAACGAGAGGAGCGCGTCGAACTGGATGTAGCGCAGGAGCTCCGACAGACCGAAGCCGAGGACGAGCAGGACGAGGAGGCGACTTCGATCGACGAGGCGCAGGTAGATCGAAAGCGCGATCCCCAAGGTCACGCCCAGCGCGACGCTGCCGAGCATCTCGTGGCCGACGATGCGCAGGTCGTCGAAGGACAGCCCGTACGAGGCATCGAGGAGCGGACGCACGAACGCCGAGACGATCGCGAGCAGAATCACGACGACGAGATCGGAGAACATCACGAACGCGACGGAGAACGTCGTCAGCGGGCCTGCGGGCCGTAGCTCAGAGAGCACGCCGAGCAACGCGGCGGGCGAGCGCGACGCGGACACGACGCCCCAGAGCAGCGCCACGCCCCAAATCGCGCTCAGCCCGAGGTGCTCGAATGGACCACGTCGCGCGATGAGCACGAACGCGAACGTCCCCGCGACGGTGACGACCGAGTGCTGGAGGACCGTCGCCGTCCCGAGGCTACGCAGCGCGCTCCTCAGTATTTCGACGCGGAGCTCGGCGCCGCCCGCGAGGGCGATGAGGGCGATCGCGAGCGTGTTCACCGAGCCCAGTCGATCGATCGTGTCGTGATCGATCAGGGCGAGAACGTTGGGTCCGGAGACGAACCCAGCGAGCAGATAGCCAGAGAGATGGGGCAACCCCGCGATCTCCGTGAGCTCGCTCGTGAGCGTGCCCGCGAGCAGCAGGAGGCCGAGCCCCGCGACCGTGCCGACGAGCCCACGCGAGTCGGGCGCGAGGCGCGTCGCCGCCATCACCAACCCGAAGACGACGACGAGCGCAGCGGCCTGCACGGTGCGCTTCTGCCATGAGCGGCTGCTTCGTGCGGTCGCGCTCATGCGTTCTCCGTTGCGTTTTGCGGCGACTCTTTGCGGCAGCTCCGCGGCGTGCTCGTCGCCGCGTCGCTCACCTCGCCGACGCGCTTCAACGCGCGTCGCAGCATCGCTGGCCCGACGATCTCACCGAGCACGACGTTGACGATCGCGATGGTGAGCACCGCGGATCCGATGAAGCCGGGGAAGCGCAACGCGCACGCGAAGCCCGCCGTCATCGAGAGCGCCCCCGCCGGCATCAAGCCGACGCCGAGCGTCGGCGTGACGGCGCGCGGGACCCGCGCGGCCTTCGCGAGAGCGCGCGCCGAAGCGATCTTTGCAACGAACCGAGAGAGCAGCGCCGCGACGAGGATGGGCGCGAGCAAGCCGAGGCTCGGGAACGTGACGTGGGCGCCCGCGAGCACCAGCGCTGGGAGCATCACGGCGCGCTCCGTCGAGCTCACGAGCTCGCGGAGCTCGCGACGTTCCTTCGACAAGCTCGCGGCCCCGTAGCCCATGACGAACGCCGTCGCGACCGGCGCGAGACCGAGCCGCATGCTCGCGCCGACCGCGAGCAGCGTCGTGCCGAGCAAGATGCCCCAGCGCTGACTGTTGCGCGGCTCGATGTCGAAGAGCGCAGCGCACGTCGCTCCGATCGCCGCGCCGATGCCGAGATTCGCGACGACCGCTCCGCCCGCGGGCCACGGCACGTGGACGGTCCCCTGACCCGGCACCAGCGCGAACAGCACCGCGAGCGTGAGCAACGGGATCGCGTCGTCAGCCTCCCAAACGTCGATCAGCAGCGTCGCCACGGGGCCTGTCGCGGAGTATCTCTCCGCGACCCAACGCACCGCGTGCCGCGTCGTCTCGGTGCTCACCGCGCCCACGCCGAGCGCGAGCGCAGCGACCCCCTTGGGCGCGAGATCCGTGGTGACGAGCGCGGTCACCGCGACGATCGCGGCGACGAAGAGGAGCGTCGCCGCAGCGAGCCCGATGCCCGCGAGCATGCGGGCGCGCGGCACCGCGACCTCTCGAACCAGGCCGTACTGCGCACCGATGATCAGGGCGAGCCACGCCAGCGCGACGATCGTCAGCGTGTCGAAGCTCGCGAGCAGCTGCTGCGTGAGCAGCCCGGTGAAGTGCGGCCCGCACAACACACCGAGCAGCACGAACTCGGTTCCGCTCGGCAAACCGAACCCGCGAAGAGCACGGCCGCCGACGAGCATGCTGCCGATGAACGAGAGCACCAGGAGCCCGGTGAGCACCAGGTACGGATGGATGCTCACGGCGCCTCGGGCGCGCTCGAGGGCGGCGCGTCTGTCGGCTCGACCGCGACCTCGTGCGCCGAGACCTCGACGGGGCTCGAGAGAACGTCGATCGCCGCGCTGAAGAGCTGGTCTCGCAGCGCGTCGCCTCTCGCCTCGGCGGCGTCGCCCGCGTCTGCAGCGAGCTCCAGCCCGACACGCTCGACGTCGAGCGCGACGACCTTCACGGATGGGTGGCTGCCGAGCACCGCGATCGCTGCGAGCAGCCGCTCTCGCAGGACATCGTCGAAGCGCCATCGCTCGGTCTCGATCCGAACGGCGACGCGCTCTCGACCTCTGTCGATCTCGGTCGGACGAAACATCGACACGAGGTGAGGCACGCGCGTGACGACGCCGTCGCGTGTCTCGAGGATGAGCTCGACGAGGCTGATCTCACGCAGCAAGCCTCGCGTGTCGCCGATGCTCACGCGGTCGCCCACGGTGAAGCGGCGCCCGAAGATCGCGATGACCCCGACCACGCCGTTCGCGACGAGCGGCACGCTCGCGAGACCGATCGTGATCAAAAAGACGAGGCCCGCCCGCGCGAGCGCGCCCTCCTGGTGGCCGGTCAACACCGGCGCAGCGAACACGAGCGTCCCCAAGACGATGCCGATGCGCACGAGCGAGCTCGTCGGCCGCGCGAGGTCGACGGGCATCCACTCGAGGACGGTCGTGCCCTCGCGGACCGACTCGAAGAAGAGGCTGACCACGCGAAAGACGAGCGCCACGACCAGCGCCGAGATGAGTACGACCACCGTGATCGGCAGCGCTGTCACTACGCGCGCCGTGAGCGCGACGAACGGCTCGAGCAGGTAGCCGTTCATCTTCTGGGTGTAGCCGCGCGTCGTCTCGAAGAGCCCGAGCGCGGCGATGATCCACACGTAGACGATCGCGAACTGCCCGAACCACCGAGCGACTCCGATCCCCAACGCGAGGGCGCTGCGGAACGCGACCGGTGTGAGCAGCGTGAGCGTGCGCACGCGAATCGCGGGGATGCGGTGCGGGTTGTCGTCCACCCACTCGTTCGCGCGCTCGGTCAGATGCCCGATGCGACGAAGGAGGTAGAGCACCACCATCCCGAAGAACACGACGAGGCTGATCGAAAAGATCCGACTCGCGAGCGCGCTCCGCTCTTTCTCGGCTCGGATCGCTTTGCGAACCTTGCCCGCGACCACGTCGGCGTGGACGTCGAGCGAAGCATCGCCCGCCGCGGTCGCGTCGGCAGTCGTCAGCTGCACGATGGGGACGGGCCCGACGTAGACGATCGCGAACTCGCCGGCGCGCTCGACGTGCACGTCCTCAGGAGCGGCGTCGACCGCCGCGCTCTTCAGCGCCTTCGTCGCTGCAACCGCACGCTCAGCGGCGCCTTGATCGCCCGATCGCGTGAGGATGACGAACACCACGGTGTCCCCGAGTCGAACCTCGCCAGCGGTCTCCTTTGCGGGCGGAGGCTGTGGCGATTCGGATGTCGAACTCGCGGGCTCGGGCGCCACCGAGACCACAGGCTTGGGCGCCGGCTGCGAGGTCGCGGGTGGGGCGGACGCTGCGGCGGAGGCGCTCGAGGTCGGCGCAGGGATCGGCCGCGCGGGTGGGGGCGGAGGCGGCGGTTCGACAGCGACGCTCAGGGTCGTCGCGGGCGCGCTCGAGACTACGGGCGCTGCGCTGACAACAGGGCCTGAGGCCGTCGCCGAGGTGCCCCCAGTCGAGGACGTCGAAGGGCCCCCTGAAGGCTGCCCGAACGCTCGCAGCGCCAGCGCGTGGAGCGTGAAGAGAAAGGCCGCGAACGCGACAGCACGACTAGCGCGTGGGCCGAGGGTGCGTCGGACGAGAACGCATCGGGCGAGTGCGCGTTCGGCACGCGATCGCGTTGATGATCGGCTCGGCATGTGGCGACGCCCGCATGGCTGTCCGCGACGTTAACACGTCTCGTCACGCGCTCTAGAACCAAGGAACGACGCAGCCCCCCTGAAGTCGCAGCAGCATGCTGCGTTCACGGGGGGCTCGACCACGGTCGCTCGGCGACCGCGTTGTTCGCTCAGTTCGAGAGGAAAATCGCTTCGATCTCGTTCTTGACCTCGTCCTCGGTCTGACCGCGCGAGATAGCGATCTCCTTGACGATGAGGGAACGCGCCTCGTCGAGCATCCGCTTCTCTCCGAAGGAGAGCTGCTTGTCCGTCTTCAACCGATAGAGATCACGCAGGACCTCGGCGACGTCGTAGATCGACCCCGTCTTGATCTTGTCCATGAAGCCGCGATAGCGGCGGTTCCACGTCTGCTTGTCGAACGCGATCGTGCGCTCGCGGAGGATGTCGAAAACCTCGAGGATCTCCTGCTCGTTGATGAGCTGGCGGAGCCCGACGGCGCTCGCATTGCCCACGGGGACGCTCACCTTGCTGTTGTTCTGAAGGAGCCGCAGCACGTAGAAGCGTTGGCGGTTGCCGGCGATGTCCAGCTCTTGGATGGCAATAACCTCGGCGACGCCTCCCCGGGGATAGACGGCCTTGTCACCCACCTTGAACTGAACTCCGGATTGAGCCTGCATAGCGTTCCTCTTTCTTTTCGGTCGGGCCCGATAATGAAGCCCTTCGATAGCCACCCCTCGGTGGCGTCGAGCTTGTTGCGCTCCGCGCTTGCGCGTTGAGTACGGAGCTGACCCGCGCCTTCTTGCTCGAACCCTCACGGTCTGAACGCCGCAAAGGAACCACGCGGGATTTGTCGTTTCTACGTTCGAGCCTCGCCCTGGGTTTTCGACCGTTGGGGTGGTCGACCCAGCCCAACAGTCGACTCTTTGAGAGCATTCCCGTTTGCGAGTGAGTTCGACGATCCTCCTAGTTGACGCGGAAATTCCGTGCTGTGCATGATGGCTACGCGCAGCCGTAACTTCTCGTGTCCTCGCTCTCGATCCACCGCAGCAAAGACCCTGCCGCGAAGGACCTTGCCGCGATCAGTCCGCAAACGTGGACTGAACCTCAAACCTGGTAGTGACTAGCGAGCCATGCTTCGTCGCTCGCCTCGAACCGCGCCAGGCTACACTAGGCATTCTGCGCCAGGCGCGCGCACTCTACCCAGTCGGGTTTGCGTTGTCAACAAAAATTGACGCGCCGCGCGGCCTGCCCGATAACCTGAATGCTATCGGCAGTATAGCAGTTTGCGGCGGAAGCGCCCGCGCGCGGGCTTTCAGCTCCCCGCGCGAGCGATCTCTCGAGAAACGCAGGCCATTCGCGAGGAAGGGCGGCCCCTTAGTGGCTCGCGAGCTGCTCGGCAAGCCCCCAACGCACACCGCGATCGGAAACGACCAGCCGGTCCGCTCCAGCCCGCTTCATCAGCCGTGCGGTCAACCATGCCCCGGCCACGATGACGTCAGCGCGCTTCGGGGAGAGGCCGGGCAGCTTGCACCGCGCCGCAAGGGGCGTCTCTGCCAGCTGGGTGGCGACGCGCTCGACCTCGGTGAGGGTGAGCGCTGCGCCGTGGACGCGGGCGCCGTCGTAGGGCTCGAGCGCCTGCGCCACAGCGGCGATCGTAGTGACCGTGCCCGCGACGCCGACGAGGGTGGCCCCATGCAGGTTGGGCGCGGCATCGAGCGCGCGATCAACGTCTGCCGCGACCGCGCGGAGCTCGTCGGGGGTGGGTGGATCGCTGCGAACGTGGCGCTCGGTGAGGCGCACGCTGCCGATGTCGAGGCTGATCGCGGGCTCGGCGGAGGGGGTCGAGACGCCACGATCGATGGCGCCCCGAACGATCTCGGTGCTGCCGCCGCCGACGTCGAAGAGCACCACCGGCCCATCGTCGAGGACGAGCCCGCTCAGCCCACCGCGAAAGGTGAGCGTCGCCTCCTCGACGCCGGAGATGACCCGCGGCGCGACACCGATGAGCTCGCGCGCGCGCTCGACGAAGACCTCACCGCCGCGCGCGTCGCGCATGGCGCTCGTACCCACCGCGTCGACTGAGCCGGCCCCCTGCTCGCGCAAGAGCTGGCCATACTCCGCCAGGCAAGCGAGCGTGCGGTCGATCGCCTCGGGTTTGAGGACGCGGGCGCGATCGACACCCTCACCCAATCGGGTGATGGTCGCGCGCTCGAGCACGGGCCGCAGCGCGCCGCTGCTCGTCACCTCCGCGACGAGCAGCAGCACCGAGTTCGTCCCGATGTCGATCGCGGCGACGCGCCGTGCTGGTGCGCTCATTTCGTGAGCGTCTTGAGATCGAGCATCTCTTCGACGTTGGGCATCACGACGAGCTCGACGCGCCGGTTTTGCTTGCGTCCGTCGTCGCCGCTGTTGTCCGCGACCGGATCGGTGTCGCCGTAGCCGACTGCCGACCAGTTGTCGCGCTTGAGGCCACCACCGCCAGAGCTGGTCGGATCGATGAGGAACACCAGCACCTCGCGGGCGCGCATCGCGCTGAGGCCCCAGTTGTCTTTGAAGGCGCCGGTGAAGGGCTTGTTGTCGGTGTGACCAGCGACCTGGTAGACGCGAGAGGACAGCCCATCGTCGCCGCGGATGACGTCCGCGACCTTCTTGAGGATGTCCTTGCCCTCCTTCTTGAGGGTCTCGCGGCCGGAGTCGAAGAGCACGTCACCAGGCAGCTGAATGACGATGCGGTTCTTGCGAATCTGCACCTTCAAACCGAACTTGGTGAGCTCCTCGAGCTTGCGGCGCAGGGCTTCGAAGCGCTGGCGAATGGCCTCGAGCTGCTCCGCGCGCTTCTTGTATTCCTCGAGCGCTGCGCGCTTCTGCTCGAGATCGGCCGTCAGGTCGGAGACTGCAAGGCCTTGCTCGCGGAGCTTCTCCGTGAGCTGCTCGATGCGTGCCTGGGCATCTCTGAGCTCGCTCTCGGCCTTCTTGCGTGCGTCGGCCTCTCCAGCGAGCTTCTTCTTGAGATCCTCGACCTCGCGGACCTTGGCGTCGTATTCGTCCTGGCTTGGGCCGCAACCCGTGGTGGGCACGAGGGCGAAGAGCAGCGCCCCCAACAAGAGCCCACGCGTCCGTCGACCAGTGAGCATTCCATCCTCCTGCCCTCGCCGCGCGAGGAGCACGGCGCACCGTATGCGACGCTGTCAGCCCTTACAAGAGGAGGCTCGGGTTGGCGTCTCCGATACACAAGATGGGTCCATAATCAATAAAAAAGTGGATCACACAAACGCCAACGACCCACTAAACGCCTTCTACCCCTGTGATCACGTTCATATCTGCAACGCTTGCAGACCTTCTTCGCGCGTTTTCGGGAGGGGTCCTCAAAAATCGCGGAAATTTTTCCTTGACCATGCCCATAGGTGGCAATATACGTCGTGCAACATCTGTTGCTGCATGGGGTCCCATTCCAGCAGGAACGTACAGGCATGGGGTTGGTCGTCGGCGGGTTCGAAGGCTGAACCCATGAATGTGCGGAGCAACGAGACGCTCGGGGACCCGACATGGAGCGCCACTCCAGGAGGACGCAGATGGCTGCTAAGAAGACCGCAAAGAAGCCCGTGAAGAAGGTGACCAAGACGGCGAAGAAGCCGGCTGCCGGCAAAGCCGCCAAGGTCGCAAAGGCCAAGAAGGCTGCGCCGAAGAAGGCCGCTGCCAAGAAGGCTGCGCCGAAGAAGGCCGCTGCCAAGAAGGCTGCGCCGAAGAAGGCCGCTGCCAAGAAGGCTGCGCCGAAGAAGGCCGCTGCCAAGAAGGCTGCGCCGAAGAAGGCCGCGAAGAAGACCGCTCGCAAGGCGGCGCCGCGCAAGGCGAAGGCCGCCCCCGCACCAGCGGCGCCGGCAGCTGAAACGTCCTCGCACGACGAATCTGAATAGTTCCCTCCGGTCGCGGTGGAGCTCGGTCTCGCGGCTGCTGCGAGGCTTGGCTTGTCAACGCGGCATTGGTTCGCCGCGGCTGGTGGAGGAACAACTCTCGAGGTGAGCCTCGAGGCAGCTCGACAGTGGCTCGGGAAGAAGGAACCCGGGGCCGCTGTTCGTGCTTTTTGTCGTCCCGATCGTCAATCACCCAAATAGAGCCGCAGCGCACGCGCCGCGCCAGGCTTGTCGAAGACCACGTCCCGCAGCTCTTCGCGGCTGGAGATTTGCTCGAAGAGCTGATTGAGAAACGTGTGGAAGGCCTCGGCCTCGTCGACCGCGAGGCCGAGTCGCTGGGGATCGAGCAGGTCGGTGTCGTTGAGCGCGCTCATCGCGCCCATGAAGGCCTCGAATCGCGGGTAGTCGCCGACGCGCAAGAGGGGGAAGCCCATCGAGCGGAAGTAGGCGAGGAACTCGCGCACGAAGGCGAAGCTCTGGACCTTGGTCCATTGGTCGGCTTCGGGGTTGGCGTGACGAGCCTTCGAGGCGAACGCGCGGACGATTTGCGCGAACATCCACACGTCGCGGCGGAGGCGCTCGCTCGAGGCCCGTCGAGCCGCAGCGTCGTCGAACACCTGACCCTCGTCCAAGCCACGACGGAGCGATTTACCTAGGAAAAGAATGGCGTTTTGGATCGAGGGGCGGAGATTCTTGACAACATCGCGGATTCGTGCGCGTAGCTCGGCGTCGACCGAACCCGCCTCGACACCGGGCAGGTCGTGCTCGAACGCCCTCCGCATCTCGAGCCGCAGCTTCGACGCGACGCCGGTCAGCGTGCCCTTGATCCCGACGAGCCGCTCGCCCTCGGCGCGGAGCTCTTCGTAGCGCGCGCCGATCTGGCTCGCAGGTACGCGCAGCAGATCGCGCTGGTAGCCGTCCGCGAGCAACGTGCCCGCGCGCCGCCGCAAATAACCCGAGAGGGCGCGCGCGTCGCTGCGCAAGACCGAGAGCACCAGGTACGCGCGCCCGCCGATGCGACGATCCGTGTGGTCGTTCACGATGGTCTCGAGCAGGCGCAGGTAGCGCAGCATCCGGAAGAGCGAGAGGAACGTGAGCGCGATGAGGCGGTGCGCCTGCTCGCCAGTGACGCCCTGGATCAGCTCGAGGACCTGCGCGGAGGGGATGCGATCGAACTCGGGGCGGAACTCGAGCGCTGCGAGGGGGTTGAAGAACGTCGACTGCGCGGACTCGCGCATCGCGGTCGCGAGCATCGAGTAGAAGAGGCGGAACGGCACGCGCTGGAGCTTGAGGAGACCGTTGATGACCTCGATGAGGTTCGTCAGGCCGTGGCGCATCACGACGAGACTCTCGTCGGGCGTCTGCTGATCGGAGAGCGAGGAGCGGAGCAGGCGCGTGCGGGCGCCGTCCTCGGGCAGGACGCTCTCGAGGTAGCGGTTGAAGACGAACGCACGGTCGCGATCGCCGAGCAGCGCGCGCGCGAGCTGCACGATGCGCAGGACGCCGTCGCGCGCCTGATGGAGGTGATCGCGAAAGTCGAGCGAGACGAAGGTGCGGCGCGCGCCGATGCCAGGGTGATTGCGTGGGTTCGCGAAGCACGCGACGCCCTTCAGCAGAATCTCCAACTCGAAGAGGACCTCGTCCTTCTTCTCGGCTTGGAGGGACGCGAACCAAGCGTCACGGGCCTGCTGCTGCTCGCGCCGGAGCCCGCGCGTGTCCCGCAAGAGCTCTGCGTAAGCGTTGCGACCGCTCTGCGGCGATTGAGATATCCCGGGGCTCTTGATGGACGGCGTACGTTGCAAGGCCGCTTTCTTCCAAGCGCGCCCGCGCGGCTCGTGCGCGGGGTGAGGGGCCTAAGGCGAGGTCTTCTGCGAGCTGCTCGCGTTCGCCTTGAAGCGGAAGAGCTCACTATAGAGCGTCTCCTTGCCCGATGGCGATGCGGGGTACTCGAGGGCCTTCGCGGCCTGGATCGCGCACGTCTCCACGGCGCTGTCCGTCACGGTCGATTGCGCGCGGTCGACGTGCGCGTCCTTCAGCTTTCCCGTCTGATCGAGCTCGAGCGCCAGCAGGAGCGAGCCCTCTTTGCCGGGGTGGTCCGCCCCCCAAACATCGAAGCAAGTGCGGAATCGCTCGCGGTTCGCGCGCATGAAATCGATGACGGCGACGAGGCGATCGCGCGGCCCCGACTCCGGTGGAGGCGAGGCGTTGCTCATGCCGATCCCACCCTGCGGAGGGTCTTCGATGAAGTCGCCCGTCTTGCCGACGATCCGCGGCGCCGACGAGGCGCTCGCGGACGACGACGCGGTCGACGCTGAGTCCGCTTCGGTGTTCGAGGCGCTCGCAGACGAGGGCGTGCGAGTGGACGCGACCACGGTCGAGCCGACGGCCGACGAGGGACTCGAGCTCGAGCCCGTGCCTGCCGGCGAGCACGCGCTCGCGAAGAGCAGCGCCATCGCGAGGTGAGGGCAAGGGGAGGGGACCCTCCATGCGCCTGAGTTCACCGTCCGCATCGGCGCGATGCTACCAGAAGGGCATGCGCACCCGGCTCATGGTCGTGCTCGTCGCGTTCGGCGCAGCGTGCGACCCCGATCCTCTGCCGCTCTGCGGGACCATCCCCGAGGATGGCTGTCCTGTCGGGCGTGGCGGGACGTGCGACGATCCGTATTGCGCAGCGCTCTACGACTGCGTCGACGCGCGATGGCAGCTCGTCGAGACATGCGACCCACAGGCCGGCGGGGGCGGTGCCGGTGGCGCCGGTGGTGGCGTGGGAGCAGGGGGCTGCAGCGGCGGAGTGATGTTCGACCACTCCGCCGAGTCGGTCGATTGCGCACCGGACCTGCAATCTCCCGACTGTCCCGCCGCCGTCGCCGAGGGTTGCGGGACGCCGTGCCTCACGAGCTGCCTCGATTTCTACCTGTGCACGGACATGGGTTGGGACCTCGTCGCGTACTGCTCGGAGGGCGACAACGAGCTCATCATCGTGCAAGGCACACCTTGAAACCTCCCCCGACGACAGCGCGCAGCGCAGGGGGCAAGTGGCTCGAGCCTCCGCCCGGACCGCCCTGGGACGAGCCGATCGAGCGCGCCGCGATGGCCTTCGTCGATCTCGAGATGACGGGGCTCTCGACCGCCGACCGCGTGATCGAGATCTGCATCGATCGCGTCGAAGGCGGCGTCAGCGAGCGGTTCTCCATTCTCGTGCGACCCGATGACGGGACCTTCGGTAACGAGCATGTCCACGGCATTTCGCTCGCCGATTTGCAGGGCGCGCCGCTCTTCGCGGACGTCGCAGATCGTGTCGCGAACCTGCTCTCCGGCGCCGCGCTCATCGCGCACGGAGCAACCTACGACGTGGCGTTCTTGGAGGCCGAGTTCGCACGCGCGGGGCGCGCTCTGCGAATACCGCACTTCCTCGATACGCTGACGCTCGCGCGACGCGTCTACGGGTTTCGAAGTCACGCGCTCGCTGCGCTGGCTGCCGCGTTCGAGCTCACGCCCGCGCGCGCGCACCGCGCCGCCGACGACGTCCACACGCTGCGAGCGATCTTCGATCGCACGGTCGCGCAGCTTCGACCACGCACGCTCCGCGACGTGTGGCACGTGAAGGTCGGGGCGAAGAGCGCCCGCCCGCAGGTGCTCGAGAACCTCGTCACGGCCTGCGATCAGGGCATCCCCGTGACGGTCCGATACCGGCCGAGCGGCAAACCGCCGACGGACTATCGCATGGTCGTAACGAAGGTGCGGTCGGAACTCGACCCCCCGCAAGTTCTTGGCTATTTGCTCCCCGGTCGCGGCCGGCGTGAGCTTCGCGCAGATCGCATCCTCTCGGTTTCGTTCCTCTGACGAAAGGCAGTACCGTGCTCGTCCACCGCGGCTCTCGTTCGGTGAAATCCAGGCTCCCAACCGTCATGCTCGCGGCGGCGCTCGCGACGTGCGCGGTGGGTGCAGCAGGGTGCGACCCGCCGAAGGCCCCCGTTGCCGCGCGCCCCGAGCGAGCGGACCAATGGTTCAAGCGCGCCCAGGCCGAGTTCAACACCGCGCGTGTCGAGGATGCGCACGACGCCATCGTCAAGGCCCTCGAGTACGCGCCTCAGGACGACGAGATCCGCACGTTGGGGAGCCGCATCGCGCTCGCCCGCCTGGAGTTCGACGAGTCCCTGCGGCTGCTCACCTCGATCCCAGGCAGCGAAGCCCACGGCCTGCGCGGTCGCGCGTATTGGTTCCGCGGTGACCTCACGCCCGCGGCCGACGAGCTCGACGCGCTGCTCGACGATCCGGCCATCCGTGACGAGTGGGCGAAGGGCGTCGCCGGGCTCGCGCGTCGCGGTGAGGGCCGCTCGCCGTTCGCGGTCTCCGGTGCGCCGCGCGCGGTCGTCTCGTTGGATCACGTGAGCGACGTCGCCCCGTACTTCGTCGTCTCCGTCGAGATCGATGGTCAGGCCGGCTTGGCGGTCGTCTCGACGGGCGTCGCGGAGCTCATGGTCGACGTGTCGACGCTCGCGCAACCGAGCTGGGTCAGCGTTCGCTTCACGGGTCGACCGAGCTCGCCGACCGACGAAGCTCCTTACATCGATGTAACTGATGTGCCCGCCCTCACTCAAGATTTGAGCGGACTCAGCAAGGAGATGAACGCACCCATCAAGGCGCTCATCGGCACCAATCTGCTGCGGCGCCTCAACGTCACGATGGACTACGCCGGGCGCCAGTTCGTCGTCCGTCAGGAGTCCGCGTCGCCGCCCAGCAACGCGACGCGCGTCAACCTCTACTACGAGCGCGGCGGGGGCATGGTGATCGGCTCGTCGCTCGGGCAGGGGGACAACTCGCGCGCGACGCTCTTCCTCGACAGTCGGTCGCGTTACCCGATCGCGCTCGACGATCGAGGCTGGGTCAAGGCAGGCGTCACTCCGGGTGATCTCAAACCCGTCACCGGCGACACGACCCAAAAAATGAAGGAGGGCGTCGTCCCCGAGCTCAGGCTCGGCGCCTTCGAGCTGAAGCGCGTGCCGGGCATTCTCGATGGGCCGGTGAAGGACATCGAAGAGTCGCTTCGCCTGGATGTCGACGGTGTCTTGGGTGTTCCGGTCCTCGCGCTCTATCGCATCACGCTCGGAGAAGGTGGCCGCGTGATGTACCTCGAAGACGACTCCGAGGTGCGAGCGATGGCTGACTCGCTCGGCGAGGGGCCCCCCATCGACACGCCGACGGAAGGCCCCATCAATCAGTCACAACCCGGACCGGTCGCGCCCGGTCCACAGCCCGACAACTCGACACCCGGGGACTAGTCCCAAGTCGCATGACGACACTCGACTCCGCCGACAAGTCCATAGTCGCCCCCGCCTTGGAGGGCGGGTCGCGCGTAGCCGTTTATGCGGGGAGCTTCGACCCCGTGACCTTGGGCCACCTCGACCTCATCGAGCGCGCGGCCAAGCTCTTCGACGTCGTCATCGTGGCCATCGGCGTCCACCCGACGCGGCGACCGCTTTTCGACTTCGAGGAGCGTCTCGCCTTGCTCGAAGAGGTGGTCGAGCCCATCGGAAACGCGCGCGTCGAGCGCTTCGACGGGTTGCTCATCCATTATTGTCGGCGAATCGGCGCCCAAGTCATCGTGCGTGGGTTGAGGGCCGCGACGGACTTCGAATACGAGCTGCAGATCGCCCACGCGAACGCCGATATGGACCCTGCGGTCGATACGGTGTTTCTGCCGACGCGTGCGAACTACGGCTTTATCAGCGCGTCCCTCGTGCGCGAGATAGCAAGTCACGGCGGCAACGTCGCGCACTATGCCCCTGAGAACGTTTGCCGCGCGCTCGCCCTCAAGTTCCAGCGAGCTTGATCGAGCTCAGCCCCCGAGCTCGGCCCACGGCGTGGGCATGAAAAGCAGCACGAAGAGCACGAGGCAACCGCCCGCGACGAGTCTCCGGGTGGAGCTCAGCTCACCGGCGTCCGTGGGCGGGTGGTTTTGACCGCTCCGCCAGCGGATGAGGGCGAGAAGGCCAAACCAGAATAGGTAGAAGATGGAGTTGCCGATCGCGGTGCCGACGCTCGTTCCGTGCATCACCGCGGGCACCACGAACTTCCCTACGTTGAAGAGGAACGCGACGAAGAGCCCGCGATGAAGCCATATCGCGTAGGTGTCCTGAGCTTCTCCGAATAGGGCGTACGCGATGTGTCCACCGTCGAGCTGGGACACCGGTATCAGGTTGATCGCCGTGACGAAGAGGCCCACCCAACCCGCGAATGCCGTGGCGTTGAGCGAGACGTCGCTGCCTGCAGGGATCGGCCCGAGCACGACCCGCTTCATTGCCAAATAGAGCAGGCTCTGCCCCTCTTGCAGATAGGGCCCGTCGAGCACCTCCACCCGCGAGGTCGCGAGCCCGAACAAGAGGACCGGTATCGCGACGGCGATCCCGCAGAGGGGGCCTGCTGCGCCTATATCGAGCAGCGCGTTGCGCGACCGGATTCTATCCGGCATTGCGATGACAGCGCCCATCGTGCCGAACGGACTGAGCATCGGGGCCGGGATGAAATAAGGCAGCGAGGCCGGGACCCTGTGGATGCGGGCCGCGATGTAATGCCCGAATTCGTGGCATAGGAGGATTGCGAGCAGGGGTATCGCGAAACGCCAGCCTCCACCCAGGCTGCGGAGGAACGCGATGACTCCGGCGTTCACATCCAGCGTCCCCGAGTATCCAGCCCCCGCGAAGAAGACCGAAAAGGTCGTCGCGAGGAAGAGCAAGACGTGGGTGCGGAGCTTCGAGATCGTGCGGGTCACAGGCGCGGAGCCGCTACTCTCGCACGCGAAGCCGCAAGCTGCGAGCCTCGGATTCGGCTCTAGCCTCGTCGGCTGATCGTCCAGGTCCAGGCGCTTCGCGCTCCTGTCGATTCGTGCGATAAGAGGCCCGTGTCATACCGTGGTCGCTTCGCGCCTTCCCCGACGGGCCGATTGCACCTCGGTAGCGCGGCGACCGCGCTCTTCGCGGCAGCCGCTGCGCGGCGCGCGGGCGGGCGTTGGCTCCTGCGAGTCGAGGATTTGGACTCCGACAGGGTCGTCCCTGGCGCCGAGCACGAACAGCTCAACGACCTCGAGTATTTGGGACTCACGCCCGACGAGGGACCGACCAGCGGCGGGCCGACTGCACCTTACCGACAGTCCGAGCGTCGGCCGCTCTACGAGGCGGCGCTCGAGGCTCTCTCCGATCGAGGGCTCACCTACTACTGTGATTGCTCGCGAGCCGACATCCAACGAGCGGCGAGTGCCCCGCACGCAGGGGACGAGGGCCCGCTCTATCCCGGTACGTGCAGGTCCAACGGGATGCGGCCGCGCTCGTTCAAACGGCCCCCCGCGGTGCGACTACGGATCCCCGACAGCGCGTCGCAAGTCCGATATGAGGACTCGGTGGTCGGTACGGTTTGCTCCCCTACTGCCGGTTTGGGTGACTTCGTACTTCGACGCGGAGACGGCGTGTTTTCCTATCAGTTCGCGGTCGTCGTCGACGATCTCGCGATGGGCATAACCGAGGTCGTGCGCGGCAGAGATCTCATGCCGAGCGCCCCGCGACAGGCGCTCCTCGCCGAGCTTCTCGGCGGCGTGGCTCCGGCCTATTGCCATGTTCCGATGCTGACAGACGCGTCGGGCGACCGCCTCGCGAAGCGAACTCCGCGCGCGACCGTCTCCGAGCATCGCGAGCGCGGCATCGCGGGGGTCGATGTGCTGCGTGTCCTCGCGAACGCTTATGCCCAAGTCGTGTCGCCCTCGATGGACGTGGACGTCCTCGGCGCGCTCGCCACCGTCTTCGATCCGAAGCGCTTCCCCGACCACGACGTGCCGCTCTCCGACCTGAGGTGGCCCTCGTGAGGGCGCGCTTCGATGCGGAGAAGCTCGTCGGGACGGAGGTCGTGACCTCGCTCGGCAAGGCTCGCGTTCGACAACACCTGGCGAGCGGCGGCATCGCTCACGTCTACCTCGTCGATCTGCCGGGCCTCGAGCCCCTCGCGCTGAAGCTCTTGCGGCCCGAGCTCGAAGCGCGCGGCGAGGTCGTCGCCCGCTTCGAACGCGAGGCCCTGGCCGCGTCGCGCGTCGTCCACGAGAACGTGCTGCGCGTCTTCGAGTCGGTGCAGAGCGATCGCGGCTTCCGGTTCTTCACGGCCGAGCTCCTCGTCGGCGTCGATCTCGCGGACGTGCTGTCGTCGAATCGCCGCCTCGCGCCGGCGCGTGCGGTGCGCGTCGTCATGGGCGCGGCCGCAGGCCTCGCGGCGGCCCACGCTGTCGGCGTCGTTCATCGCGACGTGAAGCCGGAGAACCTCTTTTTGCAACACGCTCCGGACGGTCGCGAGGTCGTGAAGATCGTCGACTTCGGCGCTGCTTGGCTCGAGGGAGAGACCACGCCCGCGAGCAGCATCCGCATCACCATGTCGTCGGGTTTCGTCGGGACGCCTGGCTATCTTTCGCCCGAGCAAGCCGAGGGCGCGACGGGAAAGCCGACGGCGGACGTCTATTCGCTCGGGGTGGTGCTCTACGAGGTGATCGCCGGCAAACCTCCTTACGCGGGCGGCTCCTTCATGGATGTCGTGATTCGGCACAGCCGCGACCCGATCCCGACGCTCAGCAGGGTGAGCCCCGAGCTCGCGAGCGCAGTTCGAACGGCCCTCGCAAAGTCCCCAACGGACCGATTTCCCAATATGGAAGCGTTTGCGGCGGCGCTCGCTCGAACACCCGAGCACGGCTGACCCGATGAGCGTCGTTGCAAGATGGCGCGACTTGGCGGAGGGCGCGCCCTCTGGTAGGTTGCGCAGGTATGGATAGTGCGGTTGTGGCGCCCTCTGCGCCCCGCCCTCATCCCGCCTGAGTCCTCGCCCAATGACCGTTCCTTCATCCCCGGCTCCCCCGGATCTCGGCGAGCCCGAACCTCGCGAGCCCACGCCTGACGAGGTCGATTTCGGGGGCGTACCCGCGGACGGAGCCGCGCCGCGCAGACGGGCGCGCGTGAGAAAGAGCACGCGGAGCACGTCAACGCCCCCCGCGGCGTCCGGCGCCGCTCCCATCGAGCCCGCCGAAGCGCTGCCCACCGTCGAGATCAGCGCCGTCGCCGACGCCGCACCGAATCCCGAGGCGACGTCGTCGGCCCGCGCTTATCCACGCTTCGACGTGCCCCTCAGTGAGGAGCGCATCGACCCCGACGTGCAGAAGGTCGTTCGCCGACTCGTTCGGCACGGCTACGAGGCCTACCTCGTCGGCGGCTGCGTCCGCGATCTCCTCCTCGGCCGCATCCCGAAGGACTTCGACGTCGCGACCAGCGCACGCCCGGAGCAGGTGCGCGAGCTCTTCCGCAACTCGCGCGTCATCGGCAAGCGCTTCCGCCTCGTCCACGTTCTCTTTCACGGTGGTAAAGTCATCGAGGTCGCGACCTTCAGGCGCAACCCGCAAGAGCTCGAGGCCGACGATCCGACCGACGAGAGCGCGAATCTCCTCATCCGCAGCGACAACGTCTTCGGTGAGGCCCATGAGGATGCGCTCCGACGCGACTTCACGATCAACGCGCTCTTCTATGATTTGGAGTCTCACCAAATCCTCGATTGGGTCGGCGGGCTCGCTGACGTTCAACAGCGCGTCGTGAACACCATCGGTGAGCCCAACCTCCGCTTCCGGGAGGATCCGGTTCGCATCCTGCGAGCGCTCAAGTTCGCGGGCAGGCTCGAGCTCGGGATCGCCCCTGACGTCTACGACGCGATCGTCTCGTGTCGCGGCACGCTCGATCTCGCGGCTCGGCCGCGCGTAGCCGAGGAGATTCTCCGCCTCATGCGAGGAGGCGGCGCGCGTCGAACCATCTATCTCGCTTGGGAGGTCGGGGTCCTCGAGCTGCTCCTGCCCGAGCTCGCGGCGCTCCTCTACGACTCCTTCGACGACGACTTCGGTGGAACCGCAGAGTCGCCCGCGCATCGCGTCTTCCGTCTGCTCGAGTACATCGATCGGCGAACGGCAGCCGGCGCGGTCTGCGACGACACCGTCCTCTGGACTTGCTTGCTCCTCGAGCCCTTGAAGGAAGCGACGGAGGGCGCACGGGACCGGACGGCAGCTGCCCTCGAGTTCATGGATCCTCTCCTCGAGCGCCTCGCGATTCCCAAGCGATTTGCGAACGACGTTCGGCGAATCGTCACGGCCCTGCCGCGCCTGCTCTCGGGTCGCGCGGGGCGCTTCGCCCGCAGCGAGATCTTCTCGCTCGCGGTCGACGTCGCCGAGGCCGACACCTTCGCGCGTGGCCTGCCGCTCGACCGCGTCCGCGCTTTGAGGGAGCCACAGCTCAGCGTGCCGCCTGCTGCGACCGACGACGGGAACGGGCGGCGATCGAGCGTGCCTCGTCCCGCCGACGACGACGCTGCCCCGAACAAGGCCGCGAACTCGCGATCACGCACCCGCACTGAGGGCCGCGCTCGCCCGACGCAGCGCTCGCACTGAGCACCGCTCGCATTGAAGAGACGGCTTGTATTGAGGCGTTCGCGCGAACGTTGTTGGGGTGGCTCGCAACGAATCTCAGTAGCGTCCATCACCACTTCGTGAACGACTCGTCGAGTTGTGTGAACGTTGGTTGACGGGTAGGCCAAGAAGTGGCTGCGCGGCGTTGGAACGCAGCATGCTAGGCTCCGAGCATGGCTCTTTTCACGCGCCGCGTGCTCACCTTCCTCGCTCCCCTTCCACTGTTCCTTTCGGGGTGTGTCGTCAGCTGCGGCGGCAACGACGTCGAGTGCAATGACGATGTCTGCTGCGACGCCTATGGCTGCTACCCCGTGAACACGGGCGGTGGCGGACAAGGCAGTGGGGGAGCCCCTGCGCAGGGTGGTGGTGGGCAAAACGCTGGCGGACAGGGCGGCCAGATTGCTCAAGGCGGCCAAGGTGGTGGGCCGGCGGTCTGCGATCCGAACACGGCTGTATGCCCGTGCGACCCAGACGGCCAATGCACGAATGGGCTCACCTGCATCGACGGCAAATGCCTCACGGGCTGTGACTTCGACTACCAATGCGGTGCGGGTCGCGTCTGCGCGAACGGTGAATGTGTCGACTCTTGCAGTGACGCGAATCCCTGTGATTTGGGGTTTGCCTGTGTGGCTGGGGCCTGCATCCTGGACGAGCAGAACCCGCAGTGTACGAGCCCGGCAGAGTGCGACGGCCTGCCCTGCATCGACGGCCTCTGCACGACCCATTGCTCGACGAACATGGATTGCCAGTCGGGCTTCCTCTGTGACGCCGCGACGGGGACCTGCTTCGAGGACACGTCACCGACGCCGCTCTGCAACGGCTCGATGAGCTGCCCGGGTATCGGTCAGACTTGTATGCCCGACGGCTATTGCCGATACGCGTGCAACACGGTGACGGAGTGCAAGCTCATCGACTCTCGGTTCGACGCTTGTGACATGAATGTCTGCAAGACGAACGAAGAGCTGAACCCGCAGTGCACGCTCGAGAACCCGTGCCCGAACGCTGAGCTCTGCATCTCGAACGAGTGCGTACCGCAGTGACGCATCGGCGCTCGGGCTCGCTGCGTTGACCGCGCGGTGAGGCACGTATAAACCCTTCGTGTGCAGTCCCGAGCGCGCGCGACGCAATCAGCAGGCATCCTCCCCAAGCTCGGCCGCCTGAGCGCCATAGCTGCGTTGGCGGCTCTCGTCACGGTCTCGGGCCCCGCGCACGCCGAGGGATCGCTCGCGGTCGTCGACGTCCAAGCCGCGATGATGCAGACCGAGGAGGGGATGGCGGCGCAGACCACCCTCAAGAAGCTCGCTGATCGCCGTCAGCAAGAGATCGACGGCAAGCAGACGATGCTCACCAAGATGCGCGACGACATCCAGAAGCAAGCGCGGGTGCTCAGCCGCGAGGCACTGGCGCGTCGTATGGATTACTGGCAGCGCGAGATGCTCTCGTTGCAGTCGTCATTCGTGGACTACAATAAAGAGCTTGAGAAGAAGCAGAACGAGCTCACCGGGCCCATTCTGCAGCGGATGATCGCGATTATCACCAAGATCGCTCGCCAAGAGGGTTACGACATGGTGATTGCTCGCGGGGCCGCACTCTACGCCCGACCCGATCTCGACATTACAGATCGCGTCGTCCAGATGTACAACGCTGGGGACTGAGCCCCGAGCCCTCAACCAACGCCCGATCAAGCGGCGCCGGAGTCACCGTGACAGCCCCGAACCGTGAGGGCAGCGCCCTCGATATCCATCAGATCCTGTCGATTCTCCCTCACCGCTTCCCGTTCGTGATGGTCGATCGTGTGACAGAGGTCGTACCCGGCAAGTACGTGCGCGGCCACAAGTGCGTTGCCTACAACGAGCCGTGGTTTCCTGGTCACTTCCCGCAGCGGCCTATCATGCCGGGCGTCCTCATCCTCGAGGCACTGGCGCAGGTCGGGGGCGTCCTCGCGTACGCGAGCGACCCCTTCGACGCGACCAATCACCTGATGTTCTTCTTGGGGATCGACAAGGCGAAATTCCGCCACACCGTCGAGCCGGGGGACCGATTGGACCTCTACGCCGAGGTCTTGCAGCACCGATCCAATGTTTGGCGATTGAGGGGTACAGCGAGCGTAGACAACACTGTCTGCGCCGAAGCGGAGCTCCTCGCCTCCGTGGTCGATCGCCAGCCTTAGCGCGCTCTCACGCTATTGGACGAGGCTGTCTTCGCAGTCCTGGGTCGGCATCGAACCCTCTTCATAGTCCGAGAGGATCCAGTTAACGAGGCAGCGGTCTTCGACCTTGCCCTCGTTCCAGATGCGGCCGCCCTTGTGCTTCTCCGACAGGCGCGGCTTGCGCACCAGCGTGAGGGTCTCGGGTGGCTCCTCGCCGGCTACGACGAAGGCCATCTTCTCGGGCTCGATGCCGCAGACAGAGAAGTAATTGCGCTCGACCTCTGCGTCCGTCGTGGGTGCGGCAGGATTGCCAGTATAGAGGTCGGGGTCGTCGTCGGGATTGTACCGTAGCCCCGTCTGCCCGTAGATCCGCAGCGGACGCGCGACGTTGCCATGACAGTCGAGCGTCCCACAACGCGCCTCGAGGAGCGGCGAGACTGCTTTGAAGTCCTCGAACGGCGGGCACTCGACGGTGTTCGGGGCGAGAGAGGGTTTGCAGCTCGGCGCCCAAGCGATCAGCGTGAGCGTCGCAACACCCAGCGCACCGCCTGCGAACCAGCGGCGTTTGGAGGTGGGCGTCTTCATGGCGTGGCTCCTCCCGTGTTGTCCTCGCCAGCGACCTTGGGCGGCTCGCCGGGACACTCCTCTGCCACTGGGGGGTATACGTTGGTCGAGCGCTCGTCGGGGTCGTTGCAGAAGAGCCAGCCTGTCGAGTCGACCTGCGTGCCGCGCAGCGAATGGCAGGTCGCGCACGAGCCGTCGCGGCTTATCCAGCTGTTCATCGAGCGGACCTTGACGCCCTCGAGCGGGTTGCCGTTCGCGTCGTAGGTCGGGCAGCGGATCTCGGCGGCCAGCGGGAACTGAGGGATCTTGTCGCCGCGCTCGAGCCAGAAGTTGCCGATGCAATTCGACGTCATCGTGTAGACGTCACCTACAGAGTCGTAAATGACGACCTCGGCGCCCTCGACGGGGAGGAAGCTGCGCTGGTCGGCGAAGACGGTGCCCCCGAGCACCATCGAGGGCGACTCTCCCCCATAGACCCCGTGGCAGACGACGCAGGGCTGGCCGGGGCGGTGATATTCACTCGGCGGGACGTTGGCGAGCTCGCCGCCGAGCGCCTCGATCTGCTCGTCCGCTACCGGATTGAAGCATCCGTAGACAGACAGCATTGTAAGCGCACAGGCGCCTAGGGCGGCGACACTGCGAAGCGCCTGGACGCGGCTCGGGAGGTTCATTCGACCGAGACCTCCGCCGTGAGGGCGCCGAAGAACCCGAAGCGCTCGATGATGTAGAGGTGATTGAGGAACCGGGTGTAGACGAAGTCGCCCGTGAAGCCGAACCCCCAGTTCTTGTCCTCGCCCAAGGTCAGCTTGAAGCCGCCGCCCGCGCTGGCCGAGACCAAGGGGCCGAGCTCGCGATCACCCGTGCGGAAATTGGGCAATACGATTTTCCCAGCCTCCGTGCGAACGGGGTAGGCGAGCGCCCAGAAATCGACGCCGGTCTGGGCGTGAACGCGGACGTGTGGCCAGAAGCGCACGCGGTCGACGTCGACGAGGAATTGGGCGTCGGTGGTCGTTGCTTTGAGCCCCCAAGTATCGATGTAGAGCCGCTCGTCGATGCGCAGCGTGCTCGCGTCGAAGCGGTGATTCAGGCGCCCCGACACCGCGAAGCGTTGGCGCTCGGTCGGCAGCTGCTCGAGGGCTCGCACGGGGCTGCGGACTCGATTGACCTCTTCCTTCACGAGGCCCGCTGGGATCTGCGCGACGACGTCTTCGTCGAAGAGCGGGATATAGCGGTAGGGCTTCGAGGTGTCGCCGTTTTGGAAGATGGCCGTCACGCCTGTCGTCACGACCGTCGACTTGTCGGCGACGACCGACACGGCCGCGTCGACGCTGTTCTGGATGATGACCGAGCTGAAGGCGTCGAAGCTCGTGCCGCTGCGGCCTTGGATGTCGTAGCCGAAGCCGTAAGCGAGAGATGGGGTTACGCGCTTGTCAGCGAGATCGATCGAGCCGTTGACGCCCGCGGCGAAAGACAGATAGTCGGGTTCGATCGACGCGCCCGCGCCGAGGCCGAGCTTGAAGTCGGAGATCTTGAAACCGCCGAAGAGGGCCGGGACATAGCGCGTCTCGGTGAACCGCGGTGAGGCGCTCGCGACGATGTCGGTCGAGGCTGTCGTCACGACGTCGACGAGGAACGACGCGCCGACGTTCCAGCCCGCGGTCGGGCTCTCGGCGTCGAACTCGAGGGCAGGGGAGATGACGCTCGTCGCGTCGCTGTCCTGATAACCGGAGACCTCCAGGCCGAAATGGAAGTTCGCCGCGCGCGTGTTCTCGCCGATGCACGACGCGAGCTCGCTCTTCGACTTCGATTGCTCGAGGCACTTGAGGATGCGGTTGTCGCTGACGATCGAGGACTGCGGGACGAGCTTGATGTCGACGGTCTGGCTCTCGCCCTCGGTCATGCTGACGTCGCGCTCGAAGACCAGGTCTTCCTCGCCGATTTTGCCCGAGGCCTTGATGCGACGCTGGCCGGGGTTGATCCAGAGCTCGCCCCCGATCTTGCCGGGATCGACGGCGTCTCCGTCGATGCTGACCTCGAGGTTCGTGGCGTTCGGTGGCGGCGTGAGGATGATCTTGGGCATCCGCTTGGAGAGGTCCGCGATGCGCTCCTTCGAGTCCTTCGCGGCCTCGCCCATGTTCATGCGCGGGCCCTCGCTCGCGACGATCTCGTAGTCGGCGATCGCCTGGACCCAGCGGTTGCTGCGCTCGAAGCACTGCGCGCGGATGTACTTCGTGGTGACGCGCTCCTCGGCGGCGATCGAGTCGTCGGCGTAGCCCGCACAGACGAGCCAAGAGCGGTCCTCTTTGGCCTTTACGGCCTCTTGATAATAGAAATAGGCCTCGCCGCTCTTCCACCCGCGTGGGGGCGTGACGTTGCCCGCGTACTTCTTCCGGGGGACGTCGGTGTCCGTGGTGGGGGCTGGCCCTGACGCGTTGCCTTTGGCGGCATCCCAGGCTGCTTTGATTGGGCCTTTGTCGAAGCCCTTGATGAGCTGGACCTTCGAGTCTTCTTTGAGGGCGATCTTGAAGACCTCGACAGCGTCCTGCTTTTGATCGAGGCCGCCCGCGAGCACCGTCGCGACGCCGACGAGGACCTTCGCGCGGATCTTCGCGCTGCAGCTGCCCTCCTGGCAGACGTTCGCAGCGAGCTGCAGCTTCTCGAGCGCCTCGACGAACTGCTTCTGCGGATACTCGGCCTCGAAGACGCTCTCTACGAGGACCTCGACTTCGGCGTCGTTCGCGGTCGTGTCCGCTGCGGAAGCGGTGGACGGCAGGGTCGACGCGATCGCGAGGGAGAGCCCAGCCGCGAGGGCGAAGAGTCTCGAGCGCCGCCGCATCAGTTGCAGCCGCAGCCGCTGCCCGTACCGGCGCTGCCGCCCGTCGCGCCCTCGCTGATGGCGTGCAGGTGCTCTTCACCCATCGTGGAGAGCGAGCCCGCAGCCATCGTGGGGTGCGCGAGCTTGCCGCGCTCGTAGGGAGCCACGGCGGTGCAGCCCGTGGCCGCCGCCGCAGCGACGCCGATGGCAGCGACCACGAGGACGGAGCGCACCACACGAAGAATCCGAGCACGCGAACGCAGGGGAGAAGCGCGCCGGCTGGACCTGGAGGCAAGCATGGGGCGCATTATACACGAGGCTCGAGCGATGCGCGTGCTAGGGGCCACCGCCCGCCCCACCAACCCCGCCGCCACCGCCGCCCGTGCCCGAGCCATCGAGCTCCATCCCGCAGCGAACCCACTCTTCGATCGTGGCGAGGTCGTTGTCGTCCGTCGGCGTCGACGGTGAGTCCGTCAGGCCTGCGTTGGGAGGCATCGCGCTGCCACCACCGATCTTCGCCTCGAGGTTGCAGAGGAAGTAAGCGTGGTCGTTGCCGGCTTCGAGGTACGGATCGCCAGCGTCGTTGGTCTTCGCCTCGAGTGCGGCGTAGAGCTCGTCTGGGGTCGGGCTTTCGGGGAGGACGAGATCGCCGCGGCCCGTGCCGTTCGGTCCGTGACACGCTTGAAGCGTGCATCCTCCGCCGCTGTCCTGCCCTGCGTAAGCGCGAACGAGGATGGGGAAGACGTCGTCGCGCCAGGTCTTCGTGCAGTTCGTATCGTCGAAGGTGATCTCGCAGCGCTCGGCCTGCTGGCGTTGCGGCCCACCGGGAGGACCGTACGGGCAGTCGTCGTTGCGGTCTTCTTCGACGGTCTTGTCGGTGCAGATCGCGTCGCCGACGCTGCAAGAAGCGAGCGCCAGCGCGGCGAGCGCGAGCGCAAAGGAGCGGGTCACGTTGCGAATCCTCGCATCTTTTTTTTGCGCCGTCTCGCGAGTTCCGGAGCCGTCTCGCGAGCCGATCGCAGTCTGTCGGGCGTCGAGTTGAGGCAGTCGCGCGCAAGCGCTTTTGCAGCACGCGCGACGAGGGTAAGCTCCGCCGCGCGCCACCCGGCGACCCGACAACAAGGAGAACGTTTCCACATGACGACCCACTCGCTTCTCGCCCGCGTCGCCTGCTTGTGCCTCGTTGGGGCGCTCGCTGGCTGCGGCGGCAGCAAGACGGACAGCAACGAGCCGAAGGCCTCGGCGGACGCGTCGGCGAGCTCGACCGGCACGGGCGAGCCCGCGACCCAAGAGCCGAAGTCGGCGAAGGCTGCAGCCGAGCTCTCGGCGGAGTTCGTCACCGGCAAGGGGCCGAAGACCCTCGCGGAGGCGAAGGGCAAAGTCGTGATCGTGGACTTCTGGGCGACCTATTGTGGTCCCTGCAAGAAGTCCTTCCCCAAGTACCAGCAGCTGCTCGACGAATTCGGGAGCGACCTCGCGGTCATCGCGGTGAGCGTCGACGAGCCCGGCGACGTGAAGGTCGACAAGCTGAAGGACTTCGCCGCGAAGGCCAAGGTCTCGTTCGCGGTCGTCTGGGACAAGGAGCACAAGACGGCGGGGACCTACAACCCCGAGAAGATGCCGACGAGCTTCATCATCGACAAGGACGGCAACATCGCGCACGTGCACGCGGGCTACGAGGACGGCGAGGAGAACAAGATCGCCGACGAGGTCCGCGCGCTCATCAAGAAGTGATCGACGTGCGGCGCGGGGGGGCCCGCATCGACGCGACGAGCGCGTGAGCGCCACGACGACGGCGGGGCGCGGTGGGGAGAGTGGTCAATCCAACGGCGTTCGAGAGCTAGTTGGATCGGCCGGGACCGCACTTCTTGTCGCCGCGTGTGACGACGGTGAGGTCGTAGTCGCCTGCTTCGGTGTCTGCGGGGACGACGACGGTGCCCGAGAACGCGCCCTCGTCGTCGGTCGAGAGTGATCCGACAGTGCGCGGCGCGGCCGCGGTCGCGCCCTTGATTTGGACGTCGACGCGGACGTTCTTGCAAGCGCCGCCCTCGCCGACGACCTTGCCCTGAACTTTGACGGTGCGGCCGCGACGCACGGCCTTCTCCGGGAGGGAGACGGCGATCTCGGATGGCGGCAGATCGCTCGGCGCGGTCGAGGTACTCGTGGAGTTGGGGTCGGGCTGCTGGACGCTGCTGCCGTTGTTGTTCGACGGGTTGCCCGGATCGCTCGACGAGCCGTTCTGGTCCTGCATCCGATCGATGAGGTCTTGCCCGGAGTTCGAGTTCGCGGGCCAGCTGAACGGGTCCTTCGGGGGCTCGTGTTGCGGGCGAGTCGGGTCGAGATCGAAGTCGAGGTTCATCGCGGCGCCCCCGAGATCGATGCGGTGCCAGAGCGAGCCGTCGTAGACCTCGACCCACGCGTGCGCCTCGTTCGTGACCATGCGGGTCGGCAGCCCGACCTCGAGCGCGGTGACGAGGAACGCGAACGCGCGATGTCGGCAGACGCCCTTCTTCGAGAGCGCGAGGTCGAGGTAGATGTCGCCGTACGTCTTCGGCGGGTCGGTCGAGGGCGCGAAGCTCCTGAAGTAGGTGACGAGCTTGTCGAGCATCTCGCGCGGGGGCATGCCGTCGTGAACGCCGATCGCCTCCATCACGCGCTCGACCTGAGGACGGTGGTGGGCCAGGCTCGTCGGAATCGAGCTGCCGAGGCTGCCCCAAGTGACGTTCGGAAATTCGCTGCCGAACGTCGCGCGCGCGATCGCGAGCTGCATCACGACGCGCACGCGCTTGCGCTCGGTGCCGCGGATGAACCAGTTCTCGGCGCCGTCGCGCAGGAGCGAGACCGTCGACGCGGGCGCGACGTGCATCTTGAGGACGCGAGCGCCGGGGCCGACCGACGGGATGCGCACGAGCTCGTCGGGGAGCAGCTCGACCGAGAAATCACCGTAGAAGGACTCGTCGCCGTCGTTGACGTCGCCGCCGACGGGTATGACCGAGGTCGAGCGGTTGTCGACGCGGAGGGTGTAGTCCGTCTCGACGGAGTCGTAGGCGCGCAGGCGCTTGAACGGCGCGGTCGACGGCGAGAACGGGTCCTCGTAGCTCTCGATGTTGGGCTGCTGCGTGTCGCGGTCGGGCTCGAGCGTGCTCTCGGGCGTGTCGTCGACGCTGCCGCCTTGGTAGAGCTTGTTCGGGTCGGGCGGGCGCGTGGGATCGGGCGCGGTCGCGATGCCGCTCGGCGTCTCGATCGCCGCGGGCAGGTTGCCGTCGAGTGTCGTCGCCGCGAGCGAGAGATCCTCGCTCGGGTCGGGGGCGACGAACTCGTGCAGCTGCGAGCTCTGCTGAGCGTCCGCGGGCAAGCCCAAGAGGCTCGACAGGAAGAGCGCCGCGATGACGGAGATGACAGGTCGCTTGTTCTTCAACGTGGCCTCGCCTCGGTCACCCAAGGATGAAAGCACGGCGACCGAGAAGTTCCAGCCAAGATGCGCGGGCTAGATGACGCCGAACTTCTTGCCGACCTTCTGGAAGGCCTCGAGCGCGCGATCGAGGTGCTGCCGCTCGTGGGTCGCCATGTAGCTCGTGCGCAGCACCTGCTGCTTCGGCGGGACGCCCGGCGTGATGAAGGGGTTCACGTAGATGCTGTAGTCGTCGAGGAGGCTCTTCCACATCATCACGGTGCGGAGATCCTGGCGGATGTAGATCGGGATGACCGCGGTCTGCGTGGTGCCGAGCTCGAAGCCCATGCCCCGGAGCTCGTTGCGCATGTACGTGAAGTTCTCGCGGAGCTTCTGCTGGCGCCAGGTCTCCTCTTGCATGACCTCGAGGGCGGCCATCGCGGCGGCCACGCAGGGCGGTGCCGCGGACGCAGCGAACAGGAACGAGAACGCGAAGTGTCGGATGTAGTCGAGGACCTTGCGGTCGCCGACGAGCCAGCCACCGATCGACGCGAGCGACTTGGAGAACGTGCCGCCGATGAGATCGACCTTGTCGGCGACGCCGAGCTCGGCGGCGGTGCCGCGACCGCTCGGGCCGAGGACACCGAGGCCGTGCGCGTCGTCGACGAAGATGCGCGCGTTGTGCTTCTTCACCTTCTCGACGAGGCCCGGGAGGTGCGCGATCTCGCCCTGCGCGCTGAAGACGCCGTCGGTGATGACCAGCGCGCCCTCGGTATCGCCGATCTCGCTGAGCGCGTCGTCGAGCGAGTCGGGATCGTTGTGCTTGTAGCGGACCATGCGCGCCTTGTTCGCGAGCCCGAGGCGGATGCCGTCGTAGATCGAGGCGTGCACGTCCTTGTCGATGACGCCGACGGAGCTCTTGTTCGAGAGCAGCGCCGAGATGGTCGCGATGTTGACCTGGTAGCCCGTCGTGAAGACGAGGCCGGCCTCTTTGCCGTGGAACGCAGCGAGCTTGTGCTCGAGCTCCTCGTGCAGGCGCATCGAGCCGTTGACGAGGCGCGAGCCCGTCATGCTGGTGCCGTACTTGTCGATCGCGGCCTTCGCGGCCTCACGGACCTTCGGGTGAGTCGTCAGGCCGAGGTAGTTGTTCGACCCCAACATGATGACCTCGCGGCCCTCGAGCTGCGCGATCGGTCCGTTGTTGAAGTCGAGCGGCCGGAAGAACGGATAGACGCCCATCGCGCGGGCGTTGTCGGCCGTCATGAATTTGTAGCACTTGTCGAAGATGTCCTTGCCGCCGACCTTCGCGAGGCTCGCGCGCTCGGCCATCGACTGCGCGAGGTCCGCTTCGGACGCGTTGCGCGGCCCGACAGGCTTCGGCGCGGGGGCTGCGGGGGCCGCGCCCTCGCCGGACTCGGCGACGATGTGCGGACGATCCGCGACGGCCTCGGAGGCCTCGCCGTCTTGGGGCTTGCGAGCCGCCGCGGGCTGCGCTCCAGCCGCGGCTGCATATCCGTTTACACCGTTGGAACCACCATGCGCACCCGCGCCGTTGCTCTTCGCAGGCGCGCGCTTCGCTGAGTCGACCACGTCGGCGTCGCTGCCCTCGAGCGCAGGGTCGATGCTCGGCAGGGCTTGGCCGTCGCGGATGACCACCCAGGCCTGGCCGACGATGTCGCCCGCCACGCGGAGGCGGTTGCGAGCGTCCATCACGCCGTTGGTGAGCTTCATCACGCGGTCGTCGCTGAGCACCCGCATGAGCACGCCAGAAGAACCGATTCGTTCGCGCAGTCCCATCGGGGTCGCTCCTAAGGCAGGATGTGTTCCGCGGGAATTGTTTTCACCGCACCACGCAACGGAAGGCCGACTCGGAGGTCCGCAACGAGTTGCGAGTGGCGAGCGCGGGGTGTAGAAAGTTTTCTTGGTGCGCCGCGTTCTGGTTGTCGACGACGAGGAAAACCTCCGGTTGGTGGTGCGCTCCTTCCTGCGTAGGGATGGCTACGAGGTCGAGACCGCCGACGGGGGTGAGGCCGCGCTCAAGCTGCTCGAGACCTTCGGGCCTGACGTGGTGCTCACCGACGTGCGCATGCCCAAGATGGGCGGGCTCGATCTCCTGTCGACCATCAAGGCGAAGGGCAGCGATGTCTCGGTCATCGTCATGAGCGCCTACGGCAGCATCGACCTCGCGATCGAGGCGATGAAGGCCGGCGCCTACGACTACATCCAGAAGCCCTTCAAGCCCGAGGAGCTCCTCCTCACGCTCCGCAAGGCCGAAGAGCGCGAGACGCTGCGGCGCGAGAACCGCGCGCTGAAGCAGGAAATCAGGGAGAAAGCGCGGTTCGAAGACCTGCTCGCGAAGAGCGCCGAGATGCAGGTGGTCTTCAAGATGGTCGCGAAGATCGCCGACTACAAGACGACCGCGCTCGTCACGGGGGAGAGCGGCGTCGGCAAGGAGCTCATCGCGCGCGCGATCCATCAGCGCTCGAACCGCCGCGCCGGTCCTTTCATCGCTGTAAACTGCGGCGCCATCCCCGAGAACCTGCTGGAGAGCGAGCTCTTCGGGTACAAGCGCGGCGCCTTCACGGACGCCGTCGCCGATCGCGCAGGGCTCTTCGAGCAAGCGCACGGTGGGACGCTGCTCCTCGACGAGATCGGGGAGCTGCCGCTCTCGCTCCAGGTGAAGCTGCTTCGCGTCCTGCAGGACGAGACGATCCGCCGCCTCGGCGACACGAAGGACCAGAAGGTCGACGTGCGCATCCTGGCCGCGACGCACCGCGATCTGTCGGCAGAGACCGCGGCCGGTCGCTTCCGCGAGGACCTCTTCTACCGCATCAACGTGCTCACGCTGCGCATCCCGCCGCTCCGCGAGCGACGCGAGGACATCGCGCTCCTCATCGACCATTTCATCGCGCGCAACAACGCGCGGCTCGGGACGCGGGTGCGCGGCCTCTCCGTGGAGGCGAAGAAGCGGCTGCTCGAGTACGCGTGGCCCGGCAACGTGCGCGAGCTCGAGAACACGGTGGAGCGAGCGATGGTGCTCTGCGAGGGCGACATCGTCGGGATGGAGGACCTGCCCGAGCGCATCCGCGACGCGGCCGACCCCGTGCAGGCTCAGCTCGCGACGGGCGAGCTCTCGATCAAAAAGACCTCGCGCATCATCGAGGAGATCCTCATCCGCCGCGCGCTCGAGAAGACGAAGGGCAACCGCACGCGCGCCGCCGAGGTGCTCGAGATCAGCCACCGCGCGCTGCTCTACAAGATCAAAGACTACGCGATCGACCTATGAGCTCGCGCTTCGGCCTCGCGATCGGGCTCGCGTTCGCCGTCGTGGCGCTCTCCGCGAGCGCGTGCGAGGACGTCATCGTGTTCGGCTTCGAGTCGAGCAGCACCGGTGGCGGTCAAGACATGCCGGTGCGGATGGCGATCGCTGATCTCCGGACGGGGTTCGCGCTCGAGGGCGTGCGCGTCTTCGGGACGAACGCTGACATTGATGTAACAACCGGGGCCGACGGCGTCGCGTGGGCGCCTTCAGGGACGCGCGGTGAGGTCTCGGTCGCCTGGGAGACCCCGACGGCGAGCGGGGTGAGCCGTCACATCGAGACGCGCGATCTCGACGCCGATGACTTCGTGTTCCTGATCGACGCGACGTATCTCTTGCCGTTCCTCACGCACCGCTCGATCGAGATCACGCCGACGGGTGTGCCCGGCGTGGCGTCGTTCGACTACGCGCTCTCGTGCGGGGAGTTCATCACGCCTCAACACGCGTCGCCGTTCCTGCTCGAGGGGTACGGTGGTTGTCCGGCCGCGTGGGACTTCCAGTGGGCGGTCGTCGCCCGCGACTCCTCGGGCGCGCCGCTAGGGTTCGCGGTCGCGAATGATCGGCTCGACGAGGGAGACGTGGTGCGCGAAGCCCCGCTGGACACGACGACCTCGGTGGTGAACGTGAGCTTCACCGGCACGGGTGGCGTCGATCACGCGCTGCTCAGCGCTGGCCTCCGCGGCTGGGACGATACGGAGTTCGTGAGCTCTTCGAGCGAGCTGGTCGCTCCCGGCAACGACGGCGATGCGACGCTCCCTGTCTTCGTCACCTCGCTCGCGGGGGTGTCGACTTGTATGAGGCAGGTGCTCGCGCTCACGGGTGCGGACTGCGCGACGGCGACGCTCTCGCGCTGCGACTCGTTGGAGGCACCCTTCGAATACGACAACGTGGCTCACCCATACATCTCTGGAGACCTCGACGCGCTCTCGGTCGGCCTGCGGAGCGGAGGCTCGGCGGGGCTGGAGCTGCGCGTGCGCGCGACGTGGACAGCGGTCGATGGAACGCCCGTCGAGTGGGTGCAGCACTTCGCGCCCGGGGAAGCCGCCATCGCGCTGCCCGAGCTCCCGTCCGACCTGATCGGGACCTACGCGCCTGCGTCGAGTCCGACCATCGTCATCGAGCACGCGTGGAGCGAACCAGGTGAGGCCGTTGTCAGCGTTCCGCTGACATGCCCGTAACTGAATCCCGCCGCTGCTCGCCGCGAAGGTGGCTCACATCGAACACTCGAGGAAGCGAAGATAGTGACGCTCGCCCTGTTGCTCGGGCGTCACCCAGGTGATCGCGATGCGCCCACCAGCGAGCACGGCGTTCACCAAATAGGCGGGTACACCCTCGCCGAGGCGGAACGACTCGCGTACAGCGCCGTCAGCGCTGAGGCTCCATATCCAGGTCTCGAACGTCGACCAAGAGTCGGGTAGGCCGCCGCCGTTCGTCTTGAAGACGGACTCGATGGCGACATATCCGTCCCCTGTCCAGAGCAAGCGCGGCGGGACCATCAAGTGCTTTGGCCCGGGGGAGATGTTCGCCGTCGTGGCGTAGGTCCCGGCGACCGGATCGTAGATTCCAAAGTACGGTGTGGAGACCAGGTTCGAGCCGTCGAACGAGTAGGCGCCGAAGACCACGCCGTACCGCGTGCCGTCGCCGGCGATCGCGGTCTCGTCCGTGTCGGTGACCGCGAGCTGGCTGATCGGCGACCACGTCGAGGGGGGCGCGAACGTGCGCGCCGAGATCACCCCGCCGCCTGCGGTGAAGAGGACCTCGCTCGTTACGGGCTTGTAGGTCATTCCGATCTGAACCGCATAGTCGCCGAGTCGGGCGCCGAGCTGCGCTCCGTCGAGTCCCACGAGGTCGACGCGAGGTGCGTGGAGCGACCCGCCGTTACAGGGCTGTTCGTATTGTGCGACGAGGAACTGGCCGGGAGCCGGGTACACGCGGTGCGCTGCCATGATCCCATTGCAGGTGGCGCCGAGCGCGAGCGAAGCGCCGAGCTGTCCGTTCTGGTCGAGCAGCACCCCGTAGCGGTTCGTCGCCGTGTCGCTGACGAACAGCAACTGTCCAGTCTCGGGGTGGAGGCCGAGCTCCGCGGATGTGTGCCACGTCGGGACTGTCGTGAAGGTGTCGGGCTGTTCGAGCGGCCCGAAGGTCAACGCGCCGGAGCCGTCGCGCCGTTCGAAATGGAGGGTACGCTTGGGTTGGGGCTGCGACTTGTCGATCGTGCTCCACGCGAGGACGAGCTCGGTGCCCGTCCACACCATACCGACCCCGCCGCCACCCTCCTCGGTCCCGTCGTCCAATGGAATGTCCGAAGAGCTCGTGAAGGTCGCGCAACCGAGTGACGGACAGTCGGGGTCGGAACCGCCATATTGCACCGCGACTGGGCAGCATCCATCCGCGGGGCCGACTGGACAGGAGAGCGGGTCGAGCGCGACGGACCCACCACCGCTGCCGCCGCCCGCTTCGTTCGCTTGTCCGCCGAGCCCACCCGTGTTCCCGGCGTTGCCGCCGTCGGCCACGCCCGACCCGCCAGTCCCGCCGACGCCACCGACCCCAGCGCCACCCACGACCGAGGACGCGCCGCTGCCACCCGCGGACTGCCCGCCCGTCGAAGCGTTGCCGCCGTCGGAGGTGGACCCGGAGTCACCACAAGCTGCAAGCGCCGGCGCCAGCAAAGCGGCGTAGACCCACCCACGTAGTCGATGATGCATAGTGCGGCTTCTCGCCCGCACAACCTGCGATGTAAAGCGTCGATGGTGCGCGGCCGCCGGATTTTACAGCATAGTCTGCAGCGTGGCGTGCAGCGTTGCGCTCGCGTTCAAGGCCGGCATCACGACGCTGCGCTCGAGAGGTGCGTCTCTCGAAAGCCCGTCGAGTATTTGAGGCCGTATCCGAGCATTCGGTCGAAGCCGACGTGTGCGACCCAAATGGCGGCGACGAGGATGAGCGGGCTCCCCACGCCGACCAAAGCGAAGCCGAGGGCGCCGAGGGCGAGTGGGCCGAGGAGGCTGTGCCCCGCGTTGTAGAGCGCGGCGCCGAATCGAGCGCCCACGAGATAGCCGACCATCGACACATCGGGGACGAGGAAGAGCACTGCGAAGAGCGCCCAGCCGCCACCGAGGGCATGAAACAGCGCGACCGCTACAGTGAAGAGCGCCGCACCCTCGAGGCGGAGGGTCACGCGCACGGCGCCGCGGGTCGCGCCGCTTCGTGCGCCGGCTGACGCATGTGAGGCTGGCGAGCTTGCGGTGTGGTCTTCGGCGGTGCGCGGGAGGGAGAAGGTCGTGCTCATGTTGGGGTTCCTCGGGGTGCGTGGGCGCTTCGTCGGCGCCGTCGAGACAGAGCATGGCCTCTGCTAGCGCTAAGCGTAATTGTGCAAAGTCGTTCATCCGCTCATTGAAATTTGACAGGTAGCTCCGTCCGCGTTGCGATGGGGCGTGACTGCGCGGCAAGCCTCTTGGGAGCTCTTCGAGACCTTCCTCGTGGTGATGCGCGGCGGCAGCCTGTCCGCAGGCTCACGCGCGCTCGAGCTCACGCAGCCGACCGTGCGACGGCGCATCGAAGAGCTCGAACAAGCGCTCGGCGTCGTGCTCTTCACGCGGAGCCCGAACGGGCTTGTCCCGACGGAGGCAGCGACGGCGACGCTGCACCACGCCGAAGCGATGGCTGCGGCCGCGCTCGCGCTCGAGCGCGCGGTCTCCGCGCCCAAGCAAGCGACGCGAGGGACGGTGCGCGTGGCGGCGAGCGAGATCGTCGGGGTCGAGGTGTTGCCGGCGCTCTTCGAGCCTCTCTTGGCGGCTCACCCGGGACTTCAAATCGAGTTGGTCTTGTCCAACCGCAACGAGGATCTCCTGCGGCGTGACGCGGACGTGGCCGTGCGCATGGTCGAGCCCACGCAGGCGGCGCTCGTCGCGCGGAAGGTCGGCGTCGTCGACGTCGGGCTCTTCGCCTCGAGGAGCTATTGGGAGGGTCGTGCGAAGCCGAAGAAGCTCAAGGATCTGCTGGGACACGCGCTCGTCGGCTCGGACCGCGCGCGCGGACTCTTGGACGCGCTCAATGCTGCGGGGCTCTCGCTGCGCCCGCGTGACTTCGCCTTTCGCTCCGACAGCGATCTCGCCCAGCTGAGCGCGGTGCGCGCGGGGGTCGGCGTCGGCGTCTGCCAAGTCCCGCTCGCGGCGCGATCCAACGAGCTCGTCCGCGTGCTGCCCGACCTCTCCATCCCGCTCGGGGTGTGGGTCGTGACCCACGAGGATCTCCGTGACACCGCACGTGTCCGCCTCGTCTGCGACCACCTCTACAGCGAGCTCGGGCGCTATGTCGGCGGGCGCGCCCGTCGCCCGTCGCCGCGTCGAGCAAGTCGATGAGAGCGCATTCGAGGCTGCGGAAGCGGCTCTCGAACGCTCCTGGCAAAAGGACCACAAGACGCGCGCGGGCACGTGTTAGGGCAGCGCCATGCGGAGTCGAGTGCGTCGGGGCGTGTTTTGCCAGGCCTTGGTCCTTCTCGTGGCGTGCGGCGACTCTTCGCCGAGCGGCGGCGCGGCTGGCGGTGGTCAAAACGCCACGGGTGGCGGTGGGGCGAACGCTGGTGCGGCGGGCGGCGGCGCCGCCAGCGGCGGGGTGGGCGGCGTAGGCGGTGACGGTGCTGTAAGCGTTGGGGGCGCCGGCGGCGAGGGCGGCGGCGGTGGCGCCGTCGAGCCCGTCCGCGCGGAGCTCCCCCCGTGGCTAACGTATTGTGACGAGGGCACGTGCTCGACGACGCCTGCGGTCATTTACGCCTGCCCGGTCGATGATCCGACGTGCACACCGTCGCGCCAAACCACCGTCATCCCGAGCGTTGACGGCCGGCCGATCAGCGCCGTGATGTTCCCCGTCTTCTCACCCGAGGGGGTCGCGCTCCGCGTCGTCGGGGGCAACGCCAGCGTCCTCGCGCACCTCGTGACCGCGCAGACGCCGTTCATCGAGGTCCATTCGGATATTGACATTACTGTCAGCTATTACAACGTTGTCCCGAGCTGGGGAGGCGACACTTTACTCGACTTCCAGAGCGACGTGAGCGCGTCGAACCTCCTCGACAGCGTGTTCTTCTCCCACCCGAGCTACGACACGGGGACCGCCGCCGCCGACCTCCACACCCAGGGGCAAGCTGCCATTGCGGACGAGCGCGCCATGGTCAATCTCATGTCGGAGCATGTGCACGCGGTCTTCATGCCGAGTGAGCTCGCGGGCGTGAACGGTGAGGGCAATTGGTCGTACGGCGACGGGCGCGTGACCATCAATTACGGTAACCCCGATTACATCGCCGCCCTCGGTGGGATCATGAACACGTCGCTCCCGCGGTTCGCGCACGAATATGCGCACGAGCTCTTCAACGAGGTGAGCGCGTCGTTCCCGGGCAACGTCACCTGTCTCAACGAGGGCCTCGCGGACGCGCTGGCCTTTGCCTCCGGGCACCTGCCCGAGGCTGACTTCGGCCCGATTGGGCTGCAGGGCGGAGACTTCGACCAGGGTTGCAGCGGCCTCACGGAGATCCACGACGTCGGCAATTGCTACTTCTGGCACGTAAAGGCAGCAGGCCTGCTCGACGCGGCGTTCCTGTCCGGGGTGTTTCACCCGCAGTATGCGGTCGATTTCGACAGCTGCTCCCAGAACGTGGAGCACACGGGCGACGCCATCTTGGTGCTCTTCACGGACGCCGCGGGCGGCGTGGACATGACGCCAGTGCTCGACAGCATGGGCCTCCCGCACGCACCGACGTACGACGAAGCGAAGCTCGCGCTCGGACTGTGACGCCTGGACCACGTGCGCTGCGTGTGACAGACTCGCGGCACCCACATGGACCGATCCGCCTCGAGCGCGGCAGCGCTGCTGCTCTATTGTGCGTCTACGGCGTGCGGCTCGGACACCGAGTCTACCGTCCAATCATCGGCGAGCGTAGTGGCCAGTGTGCCGCTGACTAGCGTGTCAGCGTCCGTAGCCCTCCCAGCGACCGCGGGCGCTGTGAGCACCGCGAGCGCTGCGGTCACGAGTCCGCCGCCCATCTCGGTCGGTGCTCCACCTGTCTCGGAGGCCCTCACGGCGGTGTGGGGCACGAGCGCGACAGACGTCTACGCGGCGGGTGAAGCAGGCTCGATCCTCCATTTCGACGGTCACGCGTGGGCCCTGCAAGCGACGATTCAGATGGGGGGCGACGTCCAGCTCTGGGGCAAAGGGCCGAAGAGCGTGTACGCGCGGGGCCCCGGCGCGAATACGGTGGCTCATTATGATGGCCAATCGTGGAGCTCCCAGACCGACTATGAAGGCCTGGCGCTCGACGTCTACGGCTCTGATGCGTTCGAGCGGTTCGGCATCACGAGCATAGACTTCCTCGGCTTTCACGCGGACGGCGCTCCGTTCGCGCTCTCTTCGGGGGCCGTGCTCGAGAAGTCGGGAGCGAGCCCTGGGAATTGGGCGCGAGCCTTTCCCAAGGCCGATGCGCAGGCCTGCATCGGCGGGCTCTACAATGGCGGCGGTGACAGCTTGTTCACGGTGGGCGCTTACGGCACGGCGCTGACTTATCGCGGTGGGGCCTGGCGGCAAGTCGCGAGCAAGTCTGATGTGCACCTGCGTGTGGTCTGGGCGAGCGGGCCCGACTTCGCGTTGGCAATTGGCGAGCGCGGCGCAGTCCTCGAATACGACGGCAAGACCCTGAAGCCGACGGGCGTGCGGTTGGGATATGTCACCGGTCTATGGGGCGCCAGTCGGACTGACGTGTTCGCCGTCGGTGAGGCGCTGTGGCATTTCGACGGGGACACTTGGAGCAAGGTCGCGACCCCGGCGGGCATGTTGAGCGCCATTTGGGGCACCGACAAAAGCCATGTTTGGGCCGTTGGGGCGGGCGGGGTAATCCTGTTCTTCGACGGCAAATCGTGGGCTCTCGAGCATGGCGCGCCGCCCGCAGAAGTGCCGCTTAGCGTGCCCGCCACCATCGAGCGCGAGCCGACCCCACTATGCGCTACGAAGGACGTCACCGCGGACCCGGGATATGTGCGCGGCAAAGTTAGCAACCTGACCATCGAGGTCCTGTTCGAGCAACACGGCTCCGCGGACTACCGGAAAGAGGAGATGAAGACCTGCCTGTCCCAGCCGATGGAGTTCGGTGACTCCCTGCAGGAGGGGATCGGCGCGGTCATTTCGACCGCGGCGCCGATGACGGTCGACATTGGTCAATACCTTCTCATCGAGAAGGACGGCGTTCATCGCGGACACGCGAGCGGGGCCTCCGCAATCCATATGGTGACGGCGCGGCGCGAGACGTTCGATATGTGCGATCTGGCTGTGTTTCGAGCGCGTCAGCCAGTGGACTACGACTTCGAGGTGGGGCGCGTGCGCGTCGAGTCGACGGACACCTATTGTGATGACACCGGTGTCAACAAAGTCAGCGTCGAGGACGCAGGGAAGTGGATTGAGCTCTTGGACACGCTCAACGTCACTATCTTCGAACACGACACGGACGCCGACGGGAAGAAGGAGCTCTACGTGGTGAGCTCACAGGGCTGTCAGCAATGGGTCCGGGTCTTTCGCATCACGCGGAAATCCGGCTAACAGCCCTTCAAAGGCGGGCCTCGCCGCGCTCGATGCGCTCGAACTCGGCGAGATCGAGCTCGCGGTAGGTGCGCAACCCGTCGTCGCGCACGAAGAGCAAATCGTCGGTGCGGCGCGGATCGAAGCCCTGCGCGAGGAGGTCCTGCTTCTTCAGCTTGAAGGTCTGCGTGACCTCGGCGGCGCTGAGCAGGCGCACGAAGAGCGGCGCCGCGTAGGGGGCGAGCTCGCTCATCACGTGCTCGTAGAAGCGGTCGGGTGAGAACGCGGCGTCGGGGAGGAGCGTGAGCGCGACCATGCCGGCGCGACCGTCTTTTCCAGGGACTGCGACGCCGTAGACGTTCGCGAGCTCGACGCCCGCGGCGCGCGCGCAGACGTCGCCGACCTCGTTGGTGGAGACGTTCTCACCCTTCCACCGGAAGGTGTCGCCGATGCGATCGACGAAGTAGTAGAAGCCGAGCCGGTCCTTCTTGAGGAGATCGCCCGAGCGGAAGAACGCGTCGCCGTGCTTCTCCACGTCGCGGACGATCTTCGCCTCGGTCGCGGCGTCGCCGAGGTAGCCGTCGAAGCGCATCGTCGGCTTCGACGGATCGATGCGGCCGAGGAGCTCACCGGGCTCGTTGGTCTTGCACGGGATGCAGAGCCCGCGCGCGTCGCGGGCGGGGCGCTCCGTCGTCGGATCGAACTTGGCGAGGAAGGCGTTGTCGTAGCCGGGGAGCGGCGGCAGGCGACCGACCGAGCCGTGGACCCCGAAGAGGTTCATCATGTTCACGTTGCCCTCGGTCGCGCCGTAAAACTCGTGGACGATGCCGGGCTCGAAGCGCTCGACGAAGGCCTTCCACACGTCGGGGCGCATGCCGTTGCCGATGATGCGGCGCAGGCGGTGCTCGCGCTCGCGCGGGTGCGGCGCGGCCTGCACGAGGTAGCGGCAGACCTCGCCGATGTAGACGAACGCGGTCGCGCCGGTGTCGGCGATGTCGTCCCAGAAGCGGCTGACGGAGAGCTTGCGCGCGAGCGCCAGCGTCGCGCCGGTGACCGCTGAGCCGCACGCGCCGATGAGGAACCCCGAGCTGTGGAAGAGCGGCAAGCAGACGTAGAAGACGTCGTCGGGAGCGAGCCCCGTCGCCGCGCGACCGAAGCCGTTCGCTGCGGTGATCGCGCGGCTGTGCGTGATCTTCCCGGCCTTCGGGAGACCTGTCGTCCCGCTCGTGAAGATGTACGCGAAGGTGTCGTCGCCCAGCGTGACCACGCGCGAGACCTCGCGAGCGGGCTCGGCGTCGAGCGCGGCGAGCTCGTGATCGCGGCTGGCCTCTTCGGGGCCGGAGGCGCCAGCGTAGGGTGCGCCGCGGATCTCCTCCCAATAGATCGGCGGGCGCGCGACGACGCCGTCCGCGGTCGCGACGTCGAGGGCGTGCGACGCGACGGGCACGAGTTCGCGGCTCGCGATGACGAGGCGCGCGGGTGTCGACGTGAGCGCGTGCGCGAGCGGTGTGCCGGCGAGCGCTGTGTTGATGAGCGACGCGACGGCGCCGAGGTAGCTGATGGCCCACGCGTTCACGAGGAACTGCGGGTGATTCGACATCATCAGCGCGACGACGTCGCCGCGGCGCACGCCGCGCGAGGCCAGCGTCGCGGCGCGCCGGCGAATGCGCCGAGCCATCTCGCTGTAGGTGATGCGCTCGCCCTCGAAGAGCAGGAACGGGCGACGCGGATCCTTCGCGGCCCAATCCTCGAGGATGCCGACGACGCTCGCGGGCGCGACGGGATCGAGGCGGAGGATGTCGACCGCGCCGCGCAGGCGCGTGGGAAGTCCCAAGACGAGGTTGGCGATGCTTCGGCGACGCTGGCTCACGGTGCCCCCCCCTCGCTCGCGAGGAGATCCTTGCGAAAGTAGAACTCGATCGTGTCGCTCTTGTCGTGGAGCGCGCGCGTGTGCGGGCCGCGGATGTAGCCGCGCCGCTCGTAGAATCGATGCGCCGTCACGAACTTCGTGTCGCTCCAGAGCTCGATGAACGCGGCGCCGCGCGCTGTGGCCGCGCGCTCGATGCGCTCGAGGATCTGGCCGCCGAGGCCGGTGCGCCGCGCGTGCCGGTGCACGTAGAGCTTGCGGACCTCGGCGCCGCCGCTCTTGCGGGTGTAGCCGCCCATTCCGACGACGCGCTCGTGCTCGCCCCAGGCCTGCACTGCCACCCAGAGCTCACCGCGCTCGCTCTCGACCCAGCTCGCGATCCTCCGGAGCTCCGGCATCTCGCCGTCGACGTCGAGGATGCAATTCGAATATTCGCCGAAGACGCCGCCGATGAGCTCGATCACGTCGAGCGCATCTTCATCGCGCACGGGCCGCAACTCGGCGGGGGGAACGGGGCTCTGCAACGTGGGCCTCACCACGAGGTGAGAGGCGGTGATGATCCGCTGTTGCTCTCCTCGGACCGCGGATACTAACCTCCGAACGAACCGGGACAAGCATGAGAAAACACTACGTCCTCGACACCAACGTCCTGCTCCACGATCCGCGCGCCATCTTCAAGTTCGAGGACAACGACGTCGTCCTGCCGATCTACGTCATCGAAGAGATCGATCAATTCAAGCGAGAGGGGAGCGAGCGCGGTCGCAACGCGCGCACGATCTCGCGGCTGCTCGACGAGCAGCGCGGTGAAGAAGGATCGCTCTCGCGCGGCGTGACCCTCGAGGGTGGCGGCACGCTCCGCATCTGGATCCCGGAGAAGCGGCCGCAGCTCGGCGTCGGCCTCGACAAACACTCGCAGGACCAAGCGATCCTGCAGACGGCGATCGCGGTGCGCGACAAGGACCCGTCGCGGCCGACCATCTTCGTCACGATGGATACGAACCTGCGTATCCGCGCCGACGCGCTCGGGATCATCTCCGAGACCTACGAGAACCAACGCGTCGAGACCGACTCGCTCGAGCAGCCGTTCTTCGAGCTCGAGGTCGACGGGGCGCTCGTCGACACGTTCTTTCAAGACGGCAAGGTCGCGCCGCCCGCGACCGCGGTGCTCTACCCGAACGCGCCGGTGATGCTGCGCGACGCGGCCTCGACGGGGCACACCGCGCTCGGGCGCTACGACGCTCAGCGCGCCGAGGTCGTGGGGCTGCGGGTCTCGCGCGAGGGCGTGCTCGGCGTGCGTCCGCGCAACCGCGAGCAGAGCTTCGCGCTCGACGTCTTGCTCGACGACAGCATCCGGCTCGTCACGCTGCTCGGCAAGGCCGGCACGGGCAAGACGCTGATGGCGATCGCCGCGGGGCTCAAGCGCACGACCGAGGACGGGACCTACTCGCGCCTCGTCGTGTCGCGCCCGATCATGCCGATGGGCCGCGACATCGGCTTCTTGCCGGGTGACGTCGACGAGAAGCTCAACCCCTGGATGCAGCCGATCTTCGACAACCTCGAGTTCCTGTTCTCGAACGGCGGGGCGAAGAACGGGCGCGGCACGCGCGGCTTCCTCGATCTGCTCGAGGCCGGGACCATTCAGGTCGAGCCGCTCACGTACATCCGCGGGCGCAGCCTGCCGAACCAGTACCTCATCGTCGACGAGGCGCAGAACCTCACTCCCCACGAGGTGAAGACCATCATCACCCGCTGTGGTGAGGGGACGAAGATCGTCCTCACGGGCGATCCGCAGCAGATCGACAACCCCTACGTCGATCACGCGTCGAACGGCCTCAGCGTCGTGGCCGAGCGCTTCAAGCGCGAGCGGATCGCCGCGCACGTCGTCTTGAGCAAGGGCGAGCGAAGCGAGCTCGCCGAGCTCGCCGCGAACCTCCTCTGAGCGTTCGGATATAGTGGGGGATCGACATGTACAAGGTGTCGATCCTCGCTCGAACGCTCGCGTCCTGGCGTACGGCGCGCCGGACTGGAGTGTGCACCATCCAAGCGGAGGGCGTGCGCACCTTCCTCTATTTCAAAGACGGGACGCTCGTCTTCGCCGAGGAGGGCTCGTCGGGCGAGACGCTCGGGCGCATGCTCGTCCGACAGAAGCGGCTGACGCAGGATCAATATCGCGACGTCATCGCGAAGATGACCGAGGCTTTCGTCTACAACGAGCAGCTGCGCTTCGGTGAGGTCGCGGTCGAGCTCGGATACCTGGCCGAAGAAGAGGTCAGCCAGGCGCTCGAGGAGCAGGTGCGGTGGCGCGCGATCCGCTGCCTGCAGCGCCCCGTCGACGAGTGGACCTTCGAGGCGAGCGAGGCGCAGCTCGAGGACATCCCGCTCATCGCGATGTCGCTCGAGTCGATCCTCTACCAAGCGATCACGTGGACCGACGACGAGCAACGCAAGGAGCTCGAGCTCGATCGGGTGAGGACGCTCTGTCCTGTCGCGCCGCCGCTCGAGCATCGGCTGCTGCTCAACCGCTATCGGCTCGCTCCGTCCGCGGTGCAGGTCTTCGCGCGGATGAGCGGCGACACGACCACGCAGGACCTCATCACCTCGACGCAGGACGACGACACGGACGTCGAGGCGCTGCTCACAGCGATGCACATCTTGGGATCGTGCCGCTTCCAACCGGTCGCGCCCGTGCCGAGCGAGCCGGTGAAGAGCGAGCCGGTGAAGAGCGAGCCGGTGAAGAGCGAGCCGCTGAGGAGCGAGCCGCTGAGGAGCGAGCCGCTGAAGAGCGAGCCCCTCGTCGAGCCTCGGCCTCCGTCGCGCCCGGCGAAGATCGAGCGCACGCGGACCTCGAACGTGCTGCGACGCATCTCGCAAGAGTCGGCCGAGCGTCGCTACACGCTCGAGGATGGCGACCTCTTTCGAGACCCGCAGAGCCCCCAGGAGGCTCGCCTGCTCGCGGAGACCGCGTTCCAGCGTGGAACTTCACACGCAGCGCAGGAGCGCTACGCGCAAGCACGCAGAGCCTTCGAGCGAGCGGTGATGCTCATGCCGCAGCGACCCGAGTACAAACTGCACCTCGCGGCGTGTCGGTTCGTGATGCAGGGGACGTCCGCGCCCCCCGCTGAGCTCGCCGAGATGGAGGCGCTCTGCGTCGAGTCGCTGCGACAGGACCCGAACAACGCGTTCGCGCATTACGTCCTCGGGCGCGTGGCGTTCCTCGCGGGCGATCTCGACACCGCGCAGCGGCGCTTGTCCCGCGCGGTGAAGATCGATCCGAACCTCACCGACGCGCAACGCCACCTGCGCCTCACGAGCGCGCGGCTCGGCGCCCGAACACCGGACAAGCCAGCGAGCGCGCTGCCCAAGAAGGGTTGGCTCCGTTAGCGGTGACTTTGTTGTAAGCCTGCGCGCGCCGCGCCGGTGCTGCTCGGCTCGGGATCGACGCCGAAGATCCCGCTCACGCGCTCGCGCAGGAGCTCGAGCTCGGACGGGGCGGACGGGCGCGCGAAGAGAAAGCCCTGCACGAAGCCGCACCCGCGGTCGGTGAGCCAGCGGAGCTGCTCCTTCGTCTCGACGCCCTCGGCGATGACCCCCATCCCGAACTGCTTGGCCAAGTGCAGCAAGAGCTCGAGCAGCGCCTCGTCCCGGTCGCTCACGCCGATGCCGCTGACGAACATGCGGTCGAGCTTCAGGTGATCGGCGGGCAAGCGCTTCAGGTAGACGAGCGACGAGTGCCCGACCCCGAAGTCGTCGAGCGCGGTCCGCACGCCGAGCTCGCGGATCTCCTTGAGCAGCGCGATCGCGCGCTCGGGGTCTTGCATCGCGGCGCTCTCGGTCACCTCGAGGACGAGGCGCCCGCGAATCGTCGGGTGCCGCTCGAGGACCTCGCGCACGGAGTCGATGAACGACGGATCCCCGAGCGTGTGGGCGCTCACGTTGGCCGCGACCCAGAGATCGTTCCCACTTTGGAGCCAGGCCTCGAGCTGCGCCGCGACGCGCGAGAGAACGATCCTGTCGATCTGCACGATCTGACCGGTGCGCTCGGCGAGCTCGACGAAGCCAGCGGGGCTGACGAGGCCGCGCGTCGGGTGTTGCCAACGTACGAGCGCTTCGACGCCGACCATCCCGTTGCTCGCGAGCTCGCAGACGGGTTGGTAGTGGCAGATGATCTCGCCGCGCGCGATGGCCTGCCAGAGCTCGGCCTCCACCGCTTGATCGAGCTCGGCGTCCGCGCTCGGATCGTAGAGCGCCACCCGACGCGCTTGTTTGCGGGCCATCGCGACGGCGCGATCCGCGCGCGCGAAGAGGCTCGGCTCGCGCGCCGTGTTGGCGGGCCAGATCGCGACGCCCACGCGGCAGCTCAGCTGCAGGCGGTTGCCCTCGACGAGGAAGGGCTCGTGCTGGCCGTCGCACAGGCGCTCGGCTGACTCGAGCGCTTCGGCGGGTGAGGCGCCCTCGAGCACGAGCGCGAACTGATCTCCACCGAGGTGCGCCAAGAACGAAGGGAACCGCGTGGCCCGACCGAACGCGGCGAGCCGCTCGGCGACGACGCGCAGGAGCTCGTCCCCGGTGCCGTGACCGAAGGCCTCGGTCACGGTCTTGAAGCGGCTCAGGTCGACGAACAAGAGCGCGCCCTTCGGAGACTCGAGCGCCTCGAGTCGGGCGTTGAGCGCGCGCCGATTGGGGAGCTCGGTCACCGGATCATGGGACGCGATCCGCACGAGGCGCTCGTTGACCTGCTGCAGGTGCTGCGCTTGCCTGCGAAACGTGAAGCCGATGAGGATGGCGATGCCGACGAGGAAGAGCCCCGTGAGGGCGTCGAAGGTCGCGCCGAAGCGGTAGAGGATCGTCGCGCCGGCGAGCAGGCCGAGCGCCGCGGCGCCGCGCACGCCATCGAGCGTGACGAAAATCAAGAGCGGGAAGGACAGCAGCACGACGTGCGCCGCGGGGCCGCGATCGGCCCGCGCCGGCAAACCGCCGGGGAGGTCCGAGTACCAGGCCCAGAAGACGACGAGCGCGACGAGGTGCGCTCGAACTGCGAAGCCCTCGCTCCGCCTCGCGACGGCCCACGCGGCGATCGAGGCGACGCCGAACAACGTCAGGGCGAGCAGATCGGTTCGCCCACCGCCCGTGAGCACCAAAGGCAGCGACAGCACCACGACGAGCGCTGCAAAAGCCCAATAGCGATCGAACAGCCATGCGTAGTGCCTGGGCATTGGGGGGGCGCTGGGCGTTCCTCGAGCCCCCCGGGCAATAGGCCGTTCCGATGGCATTATCCGATAATCGACTATCGGACGCGGCCGCGCGCCGCACAAGCCCAAATGGGATGAGCCCAGCGCCCTCGCTGATACAGCGTTAAAGGCGAGTCGCGAGGAAGAGCAGCGCCCCGAGGCCGAGCCCCGTATAGCGATAGCCGAGCCTCAGGAGCTTGAGGACTCGGCGATCCTCGGTGCGCCCAAACAGGTTGAGGACCGCGACCCAGAGGCCGCTGAAGGGGACGCACAGCGCGGTCGCGAGCCAGCGGGTCTCGAGCCCTGACCCGAGGAGGTAGGTCACGAGCGGCAACACGGCGACGAGCGCGAGCGCGCCGAGCAAGGCCGCGCGCCGGCCCGCGACGGTCGCGACGGTGCGCACCCCAGCGCGCGCGTCGTCGTCTTTGTCCTGGGCCTCGTGGATGAGCTGGCTCGCGAGGAGCACCACCGTGAAGGCCCCAGCGAGCGGTCGCAGCGGCAGCTCGAGGACCGGCGGACGCGCGGCGAAGAAGAACCCAGGCAGCGCGACGATCAGGTTCCAGAGCGTGCCCACGAACACGAAGCGCTTCAGGCGAGGCGGCGCGGAGTAGAGCGTCGCGCTCGCGGCGAGGATGAAGGCCGCGGGCAAGCCCGAGGGCGCGCCCAGCGCGAGCGTGACGAACATGAGGGCGAGCGGCGGGAGGGCAAGCCTCACCGCGGCGCGGCGTTGGAAGCTCGACCCGACGGGGTTCTTCGCCGACGCTCGGTCGACGCGATCGTCGAAGGCTTGGTTGATCGCGCACGTGTACGCGAGCCCGAAGCCCCAAGCGACGACCCCCGACGCGAGGGTCGCGAGGCCGTGCGACGTCGGATCGGCGGCCCACCCAGCGAGCGGAAGAGGCAGGAAATGCAGCCAATCGCGCACGCGATAGAGCCGCAGGTAAGCGCCTACGCCGCCCTCTGCCGAGGCGCCACCGCTCACGGCGAGCGCGGCGCGTTTTGCACGAGCGGGAGCCGGCGGAGCTGCTTCTCCACGTAGGCGTGACCCGTCTCGACGGGCTCTGCGAGGTCGCTCTCCGCGGGCGCGGGCGGCCGCGGCTGAGGCGTCACGAGGTGCCCGACAGCGGTGCCGAGCGCGTTCGCGATGACCTCGGGCGTGCCGTCGAGAATGTAGTTCATCTCTTGGAGCGGGTAGCACGCGCAGCCCGCCGCGCGCGGCTGAGCGAGCGCTTCGAAGGCCTGCAAATAACCTAGCTGTCGGCCGCTCGGTGCGTCCTCGCGGAAGGTGAGGGGGCACGCGACGACCTCGCCCTTCGGGGTGATGGCGAGGGAGTAGCGAGAGGCGTAGCAGTCATCACACGAGTGCAGGCGGCGCACGCCCGCGCCGCCCTCGCCGGCGAGCGCGCGGAGGTACGTGCGCGACGGGCCGACAGGCCAGCCCTCGTCTTTGCGGCGCATGAGGTGGCGCGCGACGGCGTTGATGCCCTCGTCGGAGATGCCGGCGCCGATGTCCTTGTTCGGGTCGCCGTCCGCGTCGTGCACGAGCTGGAAGAACGAGCGCACGCCGAGCTCCCGCGCCTTCTCGAGGACGTAGTCGACGGTCTCGAAGTCGTTGTTCGACTTCGTGTCGTGCTGCTGGACGGCGCGCGCCGTGAGCACCGTCATCGTGACGACGTTCATCCCGCGGCTGCGCATGAGCTCGATCGCGGTGAGCGCTCGCTTCTGCGAGCCCTTGTGGCGCTGCACGTCGTGCACCGCGGGCGGGCCGTCGAGCGTCACGCACACGAGGTCGAGCTTCTCGACGTCGCTCATCCGGCGCGGCACGAGCCAACCGTTCGTGTTCATCGCGACGTTCACGCCGCGAGCCTTGAGCCTGTCGATGAAGACGCCGATGTCCTTGCGGACGAGCGGCTCGCCGCCCATGAGGCTCACGCGCATCATGCCCGCGTCGGCGAGCTCGTCGATCGCGCGCAGCCACTCCTCGGTCGACATCTCGTCGCGATCGAGGTGGGGCAGGTTGCAATACTCGCACCGGAAATTGCAGCGATCCGTGAGCGAGAGCGTGACCATCGCGGGGAACTTCGCGCCCGTCGCGCGGGCCCACGCGAACTTGAAACCAGGGACGACCTGTCGGCTCATCGAGCCGATCTTCGTGAGTACGCGCGGCATCATGGGACTCCTCACAACGCCCGCGGAACTCGGGGGCACGGCTTGAAAAACGCTACATTCCAGGACTTTCTCATGTCAAGCGAGCCTCCGGCGGCGCGGGGCGGGGCGGTGCCGGTGGGGGATGCGCGGGGTCGAGCTTCACCGAACGACCGTGCTTTGTCGCGCAAACAGCGCGGTTGGGGCTTGGTGAGGTGGGGGGGCTGTCTTGGTCAAGGGTGCGCCCGTCTTGGTGTCAGCGTCCGCAGGGCGCGAGCGTGAGGAGCTCGAACACCACGGCGCCCCCGTCGCCCGTGATGGGCAAGCGCTCGGTCACGGCGACGCCGCGCTCGGTGAGGACTTTTTCGAGCGCGCGGCCGACCGCGTCCTGATCGGCGAAGCGGCCCGCGACGAGGCTCGGCGCGCGCGTGAGCAGCACGTGACAGCGGGGCGCGTCGTCGAGGATGAGGCGCCAGTGAGCCTCCACGACGTCGGGCGGGACGTTCGCGGCCTTGAGGAGGCGCCACGCGTGGACGGGGCGGAGGCGCTCGTCGGTGAGGCTCTCGAGAACGCCTACATGATCGTAAGTCGTCGTGACGAGGTCGTCGCCGCGCACGCCGCGCTCGCGCAAGGCGGTGACCAGCGAGCGCTGAGCGACGCCCGAGAGCATCGGATTGTCGGTGCTCCTCTCACTCCAAATAACCGACCTCAGTGTCACCGCGCGGACGCCGAGGAGGGCCACGCACGCAAGCACCGCGTGGAGCGCGCGCCTCTCGCCGAGGTCGTGGAGCTGGTGCGCGACGGCCAGCACGAAGAGCGGCTCGAGCGCCATCCCGAGCTGGAATTGGAGCGGGCTGCCGTAGAGCCAAGCGCCGATCAGGCTGTTGCCGAGGAGGCCCGCGACGAAGAGTCGCTCGCCCTCGCGCGCGCGTCCGAACCACCACCTCGCGAGCGCGATCACCAGCACGACGCCGCCGAGCAGCGGGCGCACCCAACCCATCGAGACCGTGACGCCGCCCTCGATGAGCGGCGTGAGGATCATCCTCGCGTCGGCGACCCACGCGAGCTGCACTGCGGCCATCGCGGGCGTGACGAGCGTGCGGCCCGCGAGCGCGTCGAGCGAGAGCGTTGCAGCGGGCTCGGTCCCCGCGGCGAAGGGGAGCGTCGCGAGCGCGAGCGCGACGAACGCGACGGGCACGCCGCCGCCGACGCCGAGGAGCGTCGCGAGGCGCGGCCAGCCTGCAAATCGCCGAGGATGCAGCGCCATGAGCAAGAGCGGGGGCACGAGCGTCGTCGCGATGGTCGCGCGCGAGAGGATCGCCCCGGCGAACGCGAGCCCACCGAGGACGGCGTGTTTCGTCGAGAGCCGCCCCGTCGACGCGATGGCGAAGAGGGCCGCCATCATGAGCACGCGGCTCGCGATCTCGTAGCCGTAGCCCGTGCGACCGACCCAGAAGAGCCCCGGCGAGAGCGCGCAGCCGATCGCCGCGAACGTCGCGAGGGCGCGGCTCAGGCCGAGCCTGCGCGCGAGGGCCCACGTGAGCCCCAGCAGCACGAGTCCGAGCAGCACGTTCGCGCGTCGAACACCGCCGATCCCGCCACCGAGGAGGGGCGCGCCCGCGACGCCCCACATCGTGCCGATCGAGGTCTGATGACCGCGCACGAACACGGGGTAGTTGCGCGTGCGGCCTTGATAACCGACCTCGGGCCATTGGTTCGTGCCGACCCAGCGCGAGCTCGTCTCGCCACCTGCGTCGGCGGCCGCGCGCACCGCGGGGTCGTCGTTCGGTGGGAGGAACGCGAGGTGTTCGTCAGCGTGCTCGCGCGAGCCCTGCTCCATCTGCAGGTCGAGGACCGCGGGATAGCGGCGGAGGTAGGGCTGGACCTCTTCGGCGATGACGCCGCGCTCGGCCGCGCCGGGCCACGCGACCGCGAGGTGCACGAGCGCGACGAGCGCGAGGTGAGGCCACGCGCGACGCAGCTCGCTCGGCTCGTCCCGTTTGAAGAGCGAAGCGAGCGCGTCGATCATTCGGGCTTGAACCGATTGGTGACGCGCGCGAGCGCGCTCAACGCGCGGACGGACTCCTCGGCGGCGTCACGCGTGTCGAAGACGAACGACACGCTCGGGATGGTCGACGTCGTCCAAGGTGCGTCGCCGCGACGAAAGCGTGTGACGCCGTTCGGCCGCAAGAAGACGCGCGCGACGTGTTTGTGGATCCAGCTGTCCTCGAACACGTAGCCGACGTGGTCGACGTCGCGCAGGAGGAAGTCCTCCTCGTAGGCCTCGTCGGTGTGGAGCTTCGTCACGCGACCACCCGCGAGCTTGACGCGCATCGACTCGTTCGCGACGGCGCGCAGGTTGTGATCGACGACGGCGATGAGGTCCTGGTCCGCGTCGGGCCTCGTGAACGCGGAAGCGGTCGCCAGCACGGCCGACGACGAGGCGGGCGTGACGGGCGTGAGCTCGACGGTCACGACGTCCGAGCTGCGAGAGCTCGGCGAACAAGCGCCGAGGGCGGTGAAGAACGCCAGCCTCAGGGCCGTCGGATGTTGAGGCATGGCTCGGGGGGCGGCACATAAACTTCGAGGCAGACGGTAGGCGGGGGAGTCGGCTCACCGCTCGAAGACGGGTAGACCGCGGGTGTGCTCGAGGGCGCCGCTGAGGCGCTGCTCGCAGCGCTGCTCGAGGCCGTCGCGGTGGAGGTCGGCGTGCTGGTTTGCGGCTCCTCGGGCATCGCGACGTCCAGGCAAGGGCGCGGCGCGCAGTCACAGCCGTTCGTCGCGGAGCCGAGGCCCGCGAGCGCGGTCGCGATGAACACCGCGCGGCGCCGCCGGATGAACGCAGCGTCCGCGTTTTCTGGGCGCGGCGGTTCGCTCGCACGCTCCGGGGGGCCTTTGGGATGGGTCATGGACGATCCCGAGCACGATACCCCATCCACTGATTGAGCCGTGCAGTCGTGACCTCCAATGCGAGCGACTCGCTCGAGCCCGAGGCTTGGCCTCGGACTGACAGCTGGGTACTCCTCCTCATCATGCCGCCCGTCGTGATCGACCCTGCGAAGCTCCGCCTATTCGAGACCCAGGATGCGTTCGAAGCGTGGCTGTCGAAGCATCACGATCGCGAGACCGAGATCTGGATTCGCTATTTCAAGAAGGGCTCGGGCAAGACGTCCATCGTCTACAAAGAGGCGCTCGACGTCGCGCTCTCTTGGGGATGGATCGACGGGCAAGTGAAGAGCCTCGACGAGACGAGCTACGCCCAGCGCTTCACCCCGAGGCGCTCGAAGAGCATTTGGAGCCAAATCAATCGCGAGCACGTCGCGCGCCTCGAGGCCGCCGGGAAGATGACAGAGCACGGCCGCAAACAGGTCGAGGCCGCCAAAGCCGACGGACGTTGGGACGCCGCTTATGCGAGCCCGAGCAAGATGGAAATCCCCGACGATCTCAGAGCGGCCATTGCGGCCGAGCCGCGCGCGAGCGCGACGTTCGCGGCGCTCGACAAGCAGAACCGCTACGCGCTCGCGTTCAGGCTCACCCACGTGAAGACGCCTGAAGCGCGGGCGCGCAAGATAGCCGGCTTCGTCGCTCGACTCGCGGAGGGTAAAGGTCCACTCGACGATTCGAAGTGGTCGCCCCAGAACCTCAAAGCAGCAAAGAAGAGCGCGACCACCAAGCGGGCCGCGAGGCCCAAGAAACAATGAAGGCTCCTTCCACCGAACGTCCCGGGCCGAGTCGCCGACCTTCTGGCGCGCGCGCCGCTGCGACGTAGCCGTCACGTAGCCGCGCTTGCGCACGAGTGTGGCCCGCGTCCGCTTACGTATCTGTAATTGACCCGACTCGGCGCCGTAGCAAAGACGCTAGAAGCGGCCGAGTAAGATCCTTGCTCGTGAGGGCAGCATCGACCTGGCGTCCAAGTACGAGAGAGGACGAATTGCCTTAGCCAGGAGCGGGATCGATGAAACGAACACGGGTGATTGCCGCCGCCCTCGCTGCGCTCGGCGTCAGTCTGGTGACCAGTACGAGCCACGCATTCGAGACCCCAATGCTGGAGTGGCCTGCATATCCGGATGTCGACGCAACCATCGGCGGGTCGTTTTCACTGACGAAGCAGGCGTTTTTGACAGGGGGCTTCGACGCAGGGGCCAGCATTCGTATCTATCGCGTGACAGAAGATTTCGGGGTCTGGATGACGCCCGTGATCGGCTATCGAGGTGGCCTCTTCGACGGCGGCACCTTCGTCGACACGTTCCGCGCAAACTTCGGCATAGGGCTAGGGAACGGCTGGGTCTTCGCCGAGCTGACGTCCGGCATCAACGCCGGCAGTGATGACGACGGCAACGCCGTCTTCGCCTGGTCGCACGGACTGAGCGTTCACTGCATCGCCGATATCCTCCGCGTGGACGCCGCGCATGAGCTCTGGGTCGTCGACGGCCTCCAGCATCGCGTGAGCTTGACGGCGTCGCTGAACGTCATTCAGGCGATCATCGCCCTGGCGAGCGGCACCTGAGCCGAGCGTCCAGTCGAGCCCACCTTCGAGAAAAATATTTCGGCGGTTGTCCATTTCGGCGAAGGCCAGCGTCGTCCGGTCGGAGCCTGCAACGGAGCAGGTGATTTTCGGAGGTCCCAACGCATGAAATTCCTCTTCTTGTATCGAAAGCCCGCCGACCCGAGCGCTCAGCCGTCTGCCGCCGAAATGCAGGCGGGCTACGCGCAGTGGAAGAACTGGATGACCAAGTACGCGAAGGAAATCATCGAGCAGCCCCCGCCCCGCACGGGCCCGAAGCCGGGGGGCTCGGCCGCGGTGTGCAGGCGCGGCGCAGTCACGGACGGCCCCTTCGTCGAGGGCAAGGAGATCGTCGCGGGTTGGTCCTTCATCGAGGCCGACTCTCTGGCGGCCGCGGCCGAGATCGCGAAGGAGGTCCCGATGTTCGCGAGCGTCGAGATCGTGGAGATCACCTCGTTCTGATGACGGCGCCCGAGCTCCCCGACGACCTCTTCGGGCTTCACGCGCCCCTCGACTTTCGGCGTGAGTTCGGGCGCATCGTCTCCATCCTCGCCCGTCGCTTCGGCTTTCATCGCCTCGAGCTCTGCGAAGACGCGGCGCAGACAGCGATGCTCCACGCAGTGCAGGCGTGGGCGCGGCAGATGCCTGACGATCCCGGCGCGTGGCTCTATCGCGTAGCGCACAACCACGTGCTCGACGAGCTGAGGCGCGACAAGCGGGACGAGCGCTACCTGGCAGAGCCGCAGCTGACACACTCGCTCCAAGAGGCCGAGGACGACGTGCTGCGACTGCTCTTCGTCTGCGCCGATCCAGCGATCCCGCCTGAGGCGCAGCTCGTCCTCGCCCTCAAGACCTTGTGTGGCTTCAGCACCGACGAGATCGCGCTCCGGTTGTTTCAAAGCGCGGACGCCGTGCACAAGAAGCTACAGCGCGCACGCGCCCGCCTGCGCGACCACGCGGAGGTCGAGAGCCTCGAGCCCGACCGCGTAGCGAGCGTGCTCCTCATGCTCTATTTGCTGTTCAATGAGGGTTACAGTTCGTCGCAGCCAGACCACTTGATCCGCCGAGAGCTCTGCGATGAAGCGCTCCGACTGGCGCTCATGCTGAGCGCGCACCCCGAGGGCGCGCTCCCCGAGACAGACGCGTTGATAGCGCTCATGTGCTTCCACGGGGCGCGCTTCGACGCTCGGATCGACGGCGCCGGAGGTCTCCTCTTGCTCGAGGAGCAGGACCGCTCGCGATGGGACGTAGCGCTCATTCAGCGTGGCGTCGAGCACCTCGCGCGCTCGGCGCGCGGCTCGTCGCTCACGCGCTACCACGTCGAGGCAGGCATCGCGGCGGAGTATTGTTCAGCGTCGAGTTATGCGGATACGGACTGGTCGGAGATCGTTCGGCTCTACGAGGCTTTGGACCGGATCGCGCCCTCGCCGCTCAACCTGATGAACCGAGCCATCGCGATCGCAGAGTGGCAAGGCGCTGACAAAGGACTCGCGGCGCTCTCCACGCTCGAGGTCCCGAGCTGGCTACGAGACTATTATCTTTGGGACGCGACGCTGGGCGAGCTCCATAGGCGATGTGGGGACCGGGCGAACGCTCTCGCCCATACGAAGCGCGCCCTCGGCGCCGCGCCCACGAACCCCGAGAGAGCGCTGCTCGCGCGCCGCCTCCAGCAAATCAACGAGGGGTGAGCTACGCGCCAATCTCGCTTCGAGCTGCTACTTTCCGCATTTGGACGCGATCGCGACCTCGCCAGCGTCTTTGGGCGAGGCAGGGCGCTTGCCTCGCCCTGTCCGCAGGGGATCGCCAGCGTCGACCAACGCGGTGACGTGTTGTCGATAAACCGATTGGAACAGCCGGCCTCGAGCCTGCTTGTCGGCGTTCGATTGGGCGCCCGACTTGATTGCCTCGAGCACCAGTGACCGCGCTGGGGTCAGCTGGTCGAGGGCGCGTCGGAAGAGGTCCGCGGCGCGGCTGCCGGCGCTGCGCGAGACAATGTCTCTCGCCAGGTCGAGCGCGTCCATCTCGTCGGCTCCGATGGGCGAGTCGCGAAAGGACTTGGACAGTCGGTCGAGGCGGGTCCCCTCGTCGACGAGGAACTGGCGATACTCCAAGTTGGCCAATACCTGCCTGTCGGCCGCGATCGTCAATGCCATCTTACGAATCACCGCTGACAGGCCTGTCCCGTCGGATCCTATCAATCCGAGGAACGCCTCCTCTTTGTTGTCGCCCGCGAAGGGAGCGCGATCGAGCAACGCCGCGAGCTCCTTCGACGTTGGCTCATAGTTCTTCTCGAGCTGCAGAACTGCTGCGTTGGCCTCGTCGACGCGACAATTCGCGAACGAGACCGCCGCCCGCAACGCGTCCACCTCGAACGCAGTGACGGTCGGCACCTCCGCGCCGCTGAGGCTCGAGAGCACGCCGAGGGCGCGCCCCGAATCGCCAGAAAGGAGGAACCCTCTCGCCATCTCGAGGGCGGCGTCGAGTCCGTACTCGCCATTCGGGTCCACCCGCGCGAGCGCGTCGACTGCGGCCGCGACGCCCTTCGCGTCGACGGCCCAGCCCTCGTCGACCTGAATGGCCGCGGAGAGCAGCGCGCTGCCCATCGCGAGCCGCGCCAAATCTCGCAGTCGCGCGTCCTCGCTCGAGGCTGCCCCGCTCCCAATGGCGGCCTCCGCGCGCCCGAAGGCCGCCGCGCCCTGCGCCCACATCTTCTGCCCGAGCTGTGCGTCACCAGAGGCGAGCTGAGCCAGCACGAAGAACTGACTCTTCTCGTCGACGGCCGACAAGCGCGCGAGCGCCTCCTCGTAGTTTCGATTGCGCAGTTGGTAAGCGCCAGAGAGGTACATGAGCTGCATCGCCCGCTCGTGGTGAGCCGGGTCGTCCAGCTTGGCGATCAGCTTCGGATCGTACCTGCCGACACGCTCTACGACGTCGGCCCGCTCTGGCAATTCGCTGGCGAGCCGGCCCAGCCACCTCAGCGAAGCGGCGAACTGGCGATGCTCTGGCATATTGCCGATCTCGGCGAAGATTGCGTAGCTCGCCTGATAGAGCTCCAGCTTGAACAAGGCTATCGCTAGCCGATATTCGGCGAACTGACGGTGTTCGTCGTCGTCGCCCGATTCCCCCGCGACGACCGCTCTGAGGAGCGGCGCCGCCGCCTCGAATTTCTGCGTCTCGAAGAGTCGATTGGCCTGCTCTGCGACCTCCGTCCCATTGGCCGGTCCGCGCTCCGGAGGATCAGGCGGCTCGACGATCTTGCGCGAACGACTGGGAGGCGCAGCCGCGATGGCGGCGTCGCTCGAGTGTACCGTTACCTCCGAGTCAGGGCTGCGTGGGTCCGCGCGACAGGCGGGCATTACAAGGGTGAAGAGCAGGGCAGGGCCTAGGAGCCGGCGAAGAGGCACGGCCCATCTTGACCGATTATGCTCGGCGTCGCGAGCGACCAGATCGTGTGCCCCACCGCCGCGATGGTAGAGGGCTGGTCGCCTGTTCGCGAGCGCCGACCGGTGTAGCATCGCGTGATGTCGGTCGAAAAGGCGCGCGCGGCTCTCGGGTCAAAGGACTTTCGCGGAGCCCTCGCCGCGTGGCTCGGCGTCTGGCGCGAGACCCGCGCGACCGAGGTCGCCGCGCTCGTGGATCGGCTCTCCGCGCTGGTCGCCGTCGAGCTTACAGCGCCGTCAGGAAAAACCCAGAAGGCCCTGCAGGAGGCTTGGCTCTCGAGGGCCCTCACCAAAGACGCCGCCGAGCTCGCCGTGCTCTTGCCCGAGCTCTTCAACGCCGATCGGCCGAAGCTGCGCGCCCGCCTCGCAGCGCTCGCCGAGGTCGACGCGGATCCCCGCGTCGCGCGCGCCCTCGTCGACCGGGTCGTCGTGAGCTGGTTGAACGACTATGACAATCCTGTAGGGACGGCGCTCTTCAAACTGCTCGCGCAGCACGGCGACCTCGCCTCCGTCGCGCTCTTGGAGGAGCGCTGGACGAACTCCACGGGGGAGAAGCCCGAGCGGCTCCGGCGCCTGCGGATAGCGGTCAATAAGCTGCCTCACGCGCCGCTCAGCGACGACGCGCGCGACGCTCTCAAAGCAGCTTCGACGGCGCTCGACGCTCGCCAAAGCGGTACGAGCTTGATTGAGCCCGGTGAGGCGCGGCTCGTCGCGGCAGATCGACTGCTCGAGAACAGCGACCCTCGCGGAGAGCTCTTTACCCTGCAGCGGCTCGCCAAAGAGCGTCCGCTCAATGGCGTCGAGGCCGCGCGCGAGGCGGCTCTCATCAAGACCCACGGTCAGAGCTGGATGGGCCAGCTCGCGTCGGTCGCCGACCCGGCGAGCGCGCGCTTCGAGGACGGCGTGCTCGTGTCTTTGACCGTGATCGCGAGCGACGTGACCGCGGTACTGGACGCGCCCGAATGGCGGACCGTCCGCAGCGTCAACCTTCAAGCGGTGAAGAACCCGGCCGCGCTCCTCTCGCGCTGGCCCAACCTGCGCGACATCCTCGTACGCGAGCCCGAGGCGCTGCGCGCGATCGTGGAGAGTGACCCGCCGCTCAGGTCGATCGAGGCGCTCTATTATCGAAACAGCCTGTCTCGACAGTATCAGGGTCCCTTCGATGACGCGCTCGTGGGGCTGCTCAGCTCGGAGCGGCTCGCGGGATTGGAGCGTTTGGGCGTGTTGGGGCTCGGCGTTGCGCTCGACGCCCTCGCTGGGCTCATCGGCCACTTCCAGGGGCGGCTGCGCGTGCTCGACGTGCACAATATGGTGCTCGACACCTTCCCCGAGTGGCCCGCCGTGCTCTCCGGCGCGCCAGCGAATTTCCAAGCGCTGCGCGTGCAGGGCGGCTTCACGCTGACGCTCACCCGTGGCGCGGACGGACGCTTTCGCCGGCTGCGTATGGCGCTCGAGACTGACCCTTATGGGAGGCCGCCAGGCAACTACGTCACGAACCTGGCGCGGGACTGTCGTGGCTGGCCGGCCGGCTCGTTCGAGCACGTCGAGCTCATCGATACACCGATGTTGAGCAAGAACCACCAGAAGACCATGGCGGCGGCGATAGCGCACCTCGCTGGGTAGTCAGCTTACGCGGCTGTAATCACGCTGCTGCGAGCGTTTGTCGGCTCCGGCTCGTTGTTGACGAACCGACCTGTGCCTCTTATCACGGGATCGTGAGTCCGCTTCGTCGAACCGCTCCAGCGCTCAGGTCCATATCTCGTCGCCGCGCGCTGACATCATTGTCGGTGATGGCCGTCGCCTTGGTTTTGGGCTGTGGTGACCGCGCGGTCACCGTGTACCTCGTCCGCCACGCCGAGAAGGCCGTCGTCGAGGCGAGCAGCGACGCAGCGAAGGACCCGCCGCTCAGCGAGCAGGGCCGCCGGCGCGCCGACGGCCTCGCCAAGGCTGTCGCCGGCGTCGAGCTCCGCGCGGTGTTCGCCACGCAGTTCAAGCGCACGCAGGAGACAGTCGAGCCCGCCGCGAAGGCGCACGGCCTCTCGGTCGAGGTCGTGAGCGCCGACGACGTCGCGGGACTCGTCGCCAAGATCCGCGCGCACGCTGGGGCCACCGTGCTCGTCGCTGGACACTCCAACACCGTGCCGGAGATCGCCGCCAAGCTAGGCGTGAAGGACGCGCTCACGCTGGGCGATGGCGACTACGGCGACCTCTTCATCGTCGAGAGCAAGCGGGGGAGCGGCGCGCTCCAACGCAAGCGCTTCGAGCCTTGAACGAAGAGGCGCCCCTCAATTGGATTCGACGGCAATCAGGTGGGGACTCTTCACCTTGCCATTCCAAGGAGAAAGACATTGAGAATCCCCATCACATTGACCTCGAAGCTGATAAGGCCACCATGCCGCGTCTCGTCGCGCGCGGCGCTGCCGAGCACGACGTAGCCGACGCTGAGGCGAACGATGTCGAACACCCCGTGAGCCGAGACCATGGTCTCGAGGCCCGCCGCAAACCCGTCATAGCTGCCGAGCAGGAGGCGTTCTTCGAAGAGGCCGTAGATCCACTCGTGACCGAAGCCAGCGCCCAGTCGCAGCTCGCCAAAATGCCCAGCCTTGTCCTCCGCCGGTGAAAGAAAAGCATAGCCCACTTCGGCGTTCAGAAAGTAGCCAACGGCCTTGTCCTGCACGACCTCACGGAAATAGGTGACCCCGCCAGTAACGTGGACGGAGCCAGAGACATAGTCAGTTTGGATGAGCGCCCCTCCACCGCCGCTCACGATCGGTCGGATGGCGTCCCGCTCATAGGCGTGTGCAGGGGGAGCGGCGACGAGCGTGCCAGAGAGGGCTGCCGCACCCATCAAGAGGCTGCGCCGCAGGCGCCGCTGCGGGCGAACGTCGAGGCAAACCATTACGTGATCGTCAGGAAAGGCAGCCTCATTGTTCACGTGCACGTCAACCGCGACCGGCCGCGCCGTGAGGGTGCTCTTCGACATACGCTCTCCTGCTCACCTGAGTTACGAGAAAATGGCAGCGGTCGCAAATCACGTGAACGTCGGAGCGACGCGAGCCGCCCAACGGGCTGGGAGCTCCGCGCCAAGGCAGCACGGTATCAGATGGGTGCTATGCAGCGTCAAGACCTCACGCCGAAGACTCCAACAGCGTAGACGGCATCTGGACCTACATCGCTGTAATCGCTCGCCGGGGCGCGGCGCGTCCTCGCGCCGATGAGGCGTGACATTTCGACCGTCGACGATTGACGTGCGCCCAGCGTCGTCGAAGATGGGTCGATGAAACAGGGTGGGGTGTGGGTATGGGGTGCTGTCGTGCTTGTGATTGGGCTCGGCGGCGCCTGCGGGGATGACTCGACTGGGCCAACCGGTGGGAGCGGCGGCAGTGCTGTTGGGGGCAGTGCTGTTGGCGGCAGTGCTGCTGGCGCGGGCGGTGCTGGTGGCGGCTCGTCGCTGACCGAGCATGTCGTCAAGCCGAGCGCGACAGACTCGTCGATTGGGTCGCCTGACCGCGACGAATATGCCTATCTGGATCCTTCGGCGACCCCGCGCGGTGAGCTCTTCCTGTTCTTGCCGGGCACTACACAGCAGCCCTCCCAGACCAAGCTCCTGCTTCAGGAGGCCGCGCGCGCCGGTTATCACGTCATCGGCGTGGACTATCCGAACAGCGCGGCGCTCAGCGACCTCTGCGGCGACGACCTCGACTGCTATGACCTCGCCCGCCAGGAGATCATCGCGGGCGCCGACATGAGCACTGTCGTCTCCGTGACGCCCGAGAACGCGATCTTGAACCGAACAGTCAAACTGCTTGACTACCTCGCGGCGCAGTTCCCGACCGAGGGATGGGATACCTTCCTCTCTGGCGCGGAGCCCGCTTGGGATCTCGTGGCGGTCGCGGGCCACTCGCAAGGAGGAGGGCACGCGGCCTACCTCGCGAAGCTCCACGCAGTCGCTCGTGTCGTACTGTTCTCCTCGGTGGTGGACGCGTCCTCGGGGGCGCAGCCGACGCCCGCGGTGTGGCTCACGACAGGGCACGCCACGTCGAGCGATCGCTACTTCGGGTTCGCGCACACCGCCGATCCTCTCGCGCCTCGGATCGAGGCGGGCTGGGGCGCTCTGGAGCTGCCTGGCGCGCTCACCAGCGTGGACGACGCGGCCTCGCCGTTCGGCGACACACACCAGCTCTCGACCTCGACCTCGTCGATCAGCGCGCACAACGCCGTGGTGCTCGATGGGGTGACGCCGATGTCAGGAGCGGACCCCGTCTATCGCGAAGTCTGGCACTACATGATGACCGCGAACTGACGACACCTCCGAGCATTTCGTATTAGGGTGTCGCCGAATGCAAGCTTCCATAGGCTCACGGTGCTCTGCTCTCTTGGTCGGTGCCACGCTCCTGACCGCCGCGTGCGGTGACAAGGGTCAAGGGACATCGACCTCGACATCCACGCCGAGCGGGTCGTCTGCTCGCGGCTCCTCCACGGCTGCGGCGAGCGCTCGCTCGAACACAGCCGCCGCGTCGGTGAGCGCACTCGCGCCGCCGCCCATTCCGGCCGAGCTCCGCGCCAAGCTGGACGCAGGGGCGACGTGCAAGTGGAGCGATGAGGGCCTGATGCAGAGCTGCGACGCCGAGGAGCAGCTGAAGAAATATGTCGAGGCGAACCACACGCCGGCGACCCTCGATGGGTGCTTGTCTGCCATCTCGGACAAGGTCGCCGCGATTCGGGTCATGGGCTCGGCGTGCCTCTATGACTTCTACTTCGGCGTGAGCGACGTCGAGGCCAAGCCGACTGTCGGCAAGGTGTTCGACGTCATCCTCCCCGCCATCGAGAAGGAGACCGAGCCTGGCGTACGCGCGGCGCTCGGCTCAGCGATTTGGCAGCGCGATGCCTTGTCTGTCGATAAAGCGGATGCGGTCGTCGCGACGCTGAAGAAGCTCGACCCGGCCAAGGACGGGCGCGCCATGTCGTTCATGGTCGCCAGCCTTTACTGGTTTGGAATGAACACGGAGCCCCCCAAGGGTGCGCTCGACCTCGCAGGTACGTTCGCAGCTTCGCCACAGAGCTCGCTGCGACAGGACGCTTACGCGTTGATGGGCTACGCGCCCTCGCGCGCCGAGGAGTTCTGTCCAATCTTGCGCAAAGCCATCGAAGAGGACGCCGACAAGTGGACCGACGCGCTGAGCGCCCTCGGCAGTCTCGGCAAGTCGTGTGAGAAGGAGGGCGAGGCCGTCCAGGCGGCGATCGTCAAGCGACTGGAGCGCGCGGCCGACCCGGAGCACAAGTCGAACGAGGATATCTCCAGCTGGGGTGAGCTCCGCGGTTATGTCAGCTCGGCGGAGAGAACCAAAGACCAACGTGAAGCCATCGCGAAGGCGGCCGACAAAGTCGCGAAAGGCGCAAAGACCTCCGACGCGCACAAGAAGTACGCGAAGAGCCTGGCCGAGCTGGCTCGTGGTGAGAAGGAGAAGTAGAACCCGTCTACCATCGGCGATAGCGGGCGGCAGCGCGGCGGCTTCACCGTGGCAGTCGCAAGCACCTGCGTCGCTCGCATCAGCGGCTGCTGCGGGGTGAGGGAGACGTCGCGATGAGCTCCCATACGTGCTCGTCGTATTCTGGGAACGTGAACGAGCACTTGCCTGCTGGGATTCCCGAGACGAAGGCCAACCCCTTGCCGTCGAGACGCCCGCTCACTGGCGGACTGCCATCTTGGAATTCGATCGTATAGCGTTGGTTGGGGACCGGCTCCCCCTCTTCATCGATGAGCTCGACTTCGATCCAAGTAAGCTCCCTGTGAGGCAGTCGCGAACGGGCTACGACTGGTGATTCGGCGGGTTCGCTCGTCGGCAGCGACGCGTCGGGCTTGTCCTCTTTCCAAAGCTCGAGCCGACCCGTTCGCAGAGCTCGAAAGATGGTCTGAAGCGCGTCCTCTCGCTGCATGGCTCTTGCGCCCGCCAAGTGGCTGCAGATCTCCGTTGCAAGTCGACCTCCGTCGGGTGCTCGGCGAAAGGCTGGTTCGCAGGCGTGACGAGCGTCACTCGCGGCGATCTTGTGCACGAGCTCTTCAGTCACCGCTCGCGCTCCACGGACGCGAAGTCTGAAGACGTGCCCACCATCTCGCAATAGCCAGTGCATTCGCTACTCCAACACCGGGAAGGTCTGTTCGAGGACGAGGAACTGCTGACCATCTCGAGGATACACTGACTCGCCGCGGTGTCCCTTGACGGTCAGGTAGAACGTAAAGCTGATGGTCGCCTTGCATCCTGCAGGTACCTTGCTATTCGGGAACGCTCTTGAGAAGCCGACAGCAACGGTGGGCGGCTCGTCGTCGACAACCTGCGACTCCAAGACAAACTGCTCCTGGCGGCCCTGCGTCGTAACCGCCAAGCTGTGAGTCCACTGAACCTCGTAGATCGGAGGAGGCTTCATCATGTCGACAGTGAAGGTGGTGACGCCGGAATCGAAGTGTCGCAGCGGCGAGTCGGGTTCGAGGTCTCCTGCTTTGCAGACCGCGCCAAGGTCATCCGTGCTCGAGACCCGACTCATCAGAGCCTCCTGGTCTTCGACGGATAGGGTCCTGATCAGTCTCGCGCTCGCTCTCAGGCGCTTCAAGACGGGCTCCAGCACCGCGTACGAGGCCGAGTTCGACTTGGTCAACACATCTCGATAGGCCCCCGCGTTGCGCAGCCGCCCCACTTTGCTCTCGGCGTTTGCGCGAAACAGGTCGGCTCCCGCGTGCGGAGTCCCAGGTGGAGCGCTGCCGAGGTGTTCCGTCCAGAGCGTCTCTCGAAAGTGCTTGGCGAAAGCGTCGTCGTACACAATCACCGAGAGCTCGGAGTCCGGTGTGCTCCCAGTGTCCCGGAACGCGCGGTCGGGGTTCCACAGGCCGAGCAGGGAAATGCCGCCAGCGTTGGCCGAGCCGATGAGCGACCAGCGATCATCGACGATCATGATCTTGGAGTGGACATAGATCTGCGCCTCGGTCTCGCCAAAGTCCTTCTTGTCAGCCTCACTCAGCAGAATGTCGGACCGCCGGCCTGTCGGAATCGGCTGAACCAGACAGTAAATGCCAAATCGATGCGTCCCCTCGTCCTTGCACGCGTCGATCATTTGCTCGATGTGAGGTTCCAGATCGACATCTTGGTGACGTCCGAAACCCGCCGCCTCAAGCGGGCGGCGCGGGATGACGACGACGATCCTGAAGTTCGGATTGCGCTTGTTGCGCCTCATGGCGCACGCGAGCTCGAACCATATGTCTTGATCCGAAACCCACTGATTCTCCAAGTAGATGTACTTCTCCGCGGCGCGGATGCCAACGATGTAAGCGTCCTTCGTGGACCGCTCCCAGTCATGTGTGCTGATGTTCCAATAAGGCTTCTGACAATCGGGCGTACGGCTCTGACGCCCGGCAGTCACGAGGCGATCTGGATCGTACGGCCCTGCTGGCATAGAGCGCACCACCTGGATCTTCGCATTTGGCAGCTCGTTCCAGGCCGCCGCACCAAACGGGACATCACTGGGACGGCGATCCTCCACATGTCCTATGGTGTGCAGTGACGTCGACCCTTCCGCTACCTCTCGAGACGTCTCCTGGTAGGCACAATCAGGGGGCCGATGCAGCCTCAGGAACTGGAAGTCGCGCTCGAACGTGGGCGCGCCCTCTCGCGTTGGGATGAGCTCCGCTGCTTTCACTGGAGTCGCGGCGATGCCCCAGCCCACTCGCTGGTACTTGTGGCGAGTCACCGCCTTCCAGCGAAACAGTCGGCCATGGTTCCAGCGAGCATGAAAGTTGTCGAGGACGAACTGGACTGCGGGACCTTCGACGCGGCAGTGCACGTCGTGCCACAGGTGTTCGGGCAAATCGTATTCGCGGCGGTCCTCGTCGCTCGTACCAGGGATCTCGTGAGAGTTGCGGTCCCAGCGGTCGCCGTCGACAGCCGTCATGTCGATGCCACCAACGAAACACTTCTCGTTGCCGATGATGACCGTCTTCTGATGGTGAGTCGACATCACTGATCTCGGGTGCACGTCGGTGCGACAGTAAATGTGCGGCAGCGGTTCACCCGTCTCTGGATGCGAGAGCGCCCTGAAGAGCTCGAGCGTGAGCGGAAGGTACCAGCCCAAGTTTCCCTGGTCGACGATGAGCGGGCGCACCAACTCCCAGACGTGGCCTGCGAGGACTGCAGCCTCATCCTCCCAGAACTGATTGACGATCAGGTGGATGTGACAACCTCTCTCGGCCGCGCGCTTGAGAACATTGACGAGAGAGTTCTTGTGCGAGAGGTTCGAGTAGCGACGGTCGTTGGTCCGTCCCTGGCTCATGAGCTTATAGGCAGGATCGGCCTTGCCTCTGTCCAGGACCCAGCCCGGATCAAAGTGAAGCCCCGTGAGCATGATGTTCTTGCCGCTCGCCGCCTCCAGATCGGCAAGGAGCGCCTTGCCATAGTTCTCGCCGTCTACCAGGAGCGTCACCTTGTTGCCGCCGGTGATTGGCAGGTAGTCGACGAACCACTGCTTGTCATCGAGGCGATGGCGATTGTGCGCGTTGCGTTTGACGTGGCTGACGCGCACCGGGGGATCGAGTCGGGTCATGATGAAACTCCTCTGCGGGTCAGCGCTCTTGCGCTTTGAAGAGCGCGGCTTTGGTCGGCTCGTCGAGCTCGCCAGTGCGCTCGAGCCTGTTGTCCTGTTGGAAGAGCGCGAGCGCCTCACGCGACAACGGCCCGAGCTCACCGTCGATCCTCCCCCAGTAGAGACCCAAACTCTTGAGCCGAGCCTGTGCACCGCGAGCGGTCCCGACGGGATCGAGCCCTCCAACGACGAGGTCGTATCGCTCGAGCACGTAGCGTTCTCCGGTCGACTCATCAACGGCGAAGAACCTCAGGATGGCTGCGGTCGTGTCCGGGGGAATGGGAACATCGATCCTGCCGTCGCCGTCCGTTTTGCCCGTGTGCACTCTGCCGCCAACCTCGAGCTCGAACTCGAGGTTCGACCGAGGCAGCTCTTGCTCGTCCTCGAACGTCAGCCTGAGCCGATGGGGAACCTCTTTGCGCTTGAAGCGATAGCTGCGCGCAGTGTCGAGCTCGAGCTGTCGGATCTCGATCGGCGGAATGAATACTTTGTCCCCCGCCTCGAGACACATCGGGGTCTCTCGGATCTTGCGGAGCTCTTCGTTCTGTGGATGGTTCCAGATCGTCTTCCACGAGTGGCCATAGAACGCTGCGATGCTGTGTACGCAGTCAGTGCTGTTGACTAGATGGAACATTCTCAGGACTCTCAGCTCTCGCAAGTCGTGTCGCCGTCCCAACAGAGTCGAACCCAGCCGTTACCGGCCTGGACACCGCCCGCACCGAACATGTTCATCGAGCCCCCAATGGCGCCCGAGGAGCCACCGCCGGCGCCGCTGCCGTCGCCGCCCTCGGTGCCGCCGCGCCAGCCGCCACCACCACCGCCGCCGCGCCAGACAGCGTTGTTACCGAGCCACGTGGCTGCGCCGCCGAGCGCTCCTGGCAATTGACCACAAGCGCCCGGGCCAGCGGGCGTCCCACCGCCGCCGCCGCCACCCACCGAGCTCGCGCCACAGATAGGCTCGCCGGCGCCGCCGCCCCCGCCGGCCGCGAGCAGCATCGTCATGTCCCTGAGGACCGTCGTGGCGCCGCCACCGCCACCGCTCAGGTAATTGCCTGCATAGAGGTGACCGGCGCCGCCTCCATTGTAACCAGCGACGTTCGGCAGCCCCTTGCCCCCGACATTGATGGTCAGAGTCTCGCCGGGCGTCACGCTGAGCACAGCGCGATAGCGGCCGCCCAGCCCCGGCGTGCCTGTCGTGTTGTTGGAGTTACCCCAGCCGCCGTGCCCGCCCTCTGCGCCGTAGGCGTCGACCGTGAGCGCCGTCACGCCAGCGGGCACGACGAACGACACGGCCGCCCCTGTGAACAGTTGTGTAACCGTGCATTGCCCCGGCGGACACGGACAGCCGTCGCGGCTCAGCCCGTCACAATTCTCATCCCCGTTGTCGGCCGGGTCGCAGGAGTCATTGGTGCTCGTCGGACCTGTCTCGCCGATACACGGGCCCCACTCGAGCGCGGTCTTGTCCAGCGTCGTGTCGCAGGTCTTCGTCCCTGACTGACATACGCCAGTCGGCGTGGCGGGTGGGGCAAACGTGAAGCAGGGCTCGACATCGTTCACCACCGCTTGCTGGCCGTCGGAGGTCGTGCAGCCCGTGCACTCGACATAATCCGCCGTCCCGCTGCAGTCGTTGTCCTTCGTGCTCGTGCAATCGCGAGGGGCGGGGACGCAGTCGCTACCGCCTTGTCCGCCGTGACCACCAGCGGCAGGGCCTCCTCCGTCGGAGCCGCCAGACCCGAGCCCGCCAGTATCACTGGAGCCCCCGCCGCCGACGACAGCACTGCCCCCGCCGCCGCTAGCGCCTTGTCCGCCGCCTCCTTCGATGACGAGCTCTTCACCACAAGCGAACAAGAGCGAGCTGACCGCGGTCAACCCAAACACAAAAGCATGACACTGCCTAGGCATGGCATCCTCCCCACAATCGTCGGAACTTGGCTGTCGAGCGCTCTCGGCGAGCGCTCTCTACGGTGTTTGAGGTCTCGACATTACCCGCCGCTGCAAGTGCGCTGGCTGCCCGACATTCGCGACCGGGCCAGCCGTCAGAATGGCGCGCTCCAGCGCGACGCCGAACCGGACGCGCTGAGACGCAGACTGGAGGGCAGCGTCACACTGCTCCAAACCGAGCGGAGCGCCGAGGAGCAAGCGCGCCCCGGGCGGGCGCTGCTTGCGCCATTCGTCGTGGGCCTTGCGAACGGCCTCGACGTTGGGCCACGAGAGAGCCTCGTCGGGGTCCGCCTCGACGCGGTCGTCCGCGGGATCGTCGGTCGGTCCCTTGCGCGCCGCCTCGATTGGAGCGCCGCGGAGGTGTCCGTCGATCTTGATTCCAGTGACGCGACTGAAGGCCTCACCGGCGATCCTCGCGAGGGTCGGCACCTCGAGGGACTGCACAATCAGGTCGAGCCCGTCCGCGGAGCCGAGGATACCAGCGGCCGCCACTGCGCAGCGGACAGTCGAGGCCTCGAGGCTCCAAGCGGTCAGCTGCCCGCGCGCGACTGTTGGCTCCGACCGAGCCAGCGCGAGCTCCAGCACGCCACGACCGACAGTGGTGTCAGGATCTGCGAACTCCCAGAGGCCCTGCGTGGCGTCCTGATCTCCGAGGAGCGCGGCGCTCCAACAGGCGGCCCGCCGCACGCCGCTGTGGGGTGAGGCTATATCGTCTTTAACATCGTCCAAGAGATCCTCGCGGCCGAGGATCCCCACGCCCTCCAGCGCGACGCTGCGCAGGGGCGCGCTCGACGTCGTGAGCGAGTCCGCCAAGAGCGGACCGGGGTCGCTCCGATGCGCGATGTGCGTGGCGAGCCCGAAGCGACGCAGAATGGGCGGACACCTGCCGTGAACGAGCGCCCGCGTCGCCCACGACGAGACCGACAAGGGCACCCAAGCGAGGGCCCCCAAGACACCTGTCGCGAGCTCCGGCGAGGCGTCCAGAGCGTCGAGGACCTTGGCGAAAGACGCCGGATCTTTGGCGTGTAGAGCGACGACAGTCCTCGCGAAGGCCGCGCCCGGGTGGTCCAGCGCGAGGCTCGCTGCGGCCCGCTCTCCTGCCTTGCCGGCGACGCGAAGGCCCTCGAAGTTCGCCTCGATGCGCGCGTCGAGCTTGGCGATGTCGCGGCGGAAATAGTGGGGCGCACAGACCGCGCGACTCCGCAGCACCCAGAGCTCCGAGGCCTCTTCGGCGTGCCGCTCGATGATGTGCGGGAAACCCATGTCAGTTGATCTCCACAGTGCCGCCGCGGATGCGGTTCGTGCCTGTCGCGGTGGAGGAGACATAAGCGCCCCGGATCAGGATCTTCCCCGCCCTCGTGAGCGTGATGCTCGCGGCGCCCGCGCGGAGCACGAGCTCGTCGGGAGCCTCGACGGTGACTTGGAGTTTGCCCTGCTCGGGGCCGTCGAGCGCCGGCTCGAACCGCTCCACCACGCCGGTGACGAGCGGCCGCGACGGATCCTGCTCCTCGAACATCAACGCGACCTCGCGGCCCAATTGAGCCTCCGACAGGGGGACGAGGGATTTGGCAGCTGTCCCGCGGGGCGCGCCGGCCCAGGAGACTTGGGGCCCGCCACCGAGCGCCACCAACCGTCCAATCACGACGCCGACGATCCGCTCTGGAATGGTGCGCTCGACCGCGGGCTGAGGCGAGGTGACGAGCTCGAGCAAGCGGTCGAATGCCGCCGCGTCGCCGCCTTCTTCATTGTCAGCGGAGTCGTCGGCTGTGAGCTCGACCTCCGAAACCTGCTCTTGTCGTCTGTCCGCCATGGCTCGCCCTAGTTGAGATCCACGTTGCTTCCCTTGACCTTCACCGTGCCGTCGGCGCTCACGTCGACGGTGCCTTCGCTCTTGATCTTGAGCTTGCTCCCCTCGACGGTGATGGGCCCCGAGCCCTTGATTTTGATGGTCTTGCCCTCGATGAGGATGTCGCCGTTCTTCTGGACGACGACGCGGCCGTCCCCACACTCCAGCGTGTAGGTTTCTTTAACGCTGATGAGCTTTTCTTTGTCGACGGTCTCCGACGCGTTCCCCGCGACCGAGACCGTGGCGTCCTTTTCGACCTTGAGCTCGTAAGCACCTTTGACGGAGGTCGCGTCGTCCCCGCTGACCTTTTGGGTGCGGCTGCCCCCTACGGTCTCGTCTTGGCTCTTGTGGATCTCCCGCTTTACTTCGCCCTCGATGATGGTCGAGGTGTCGCCGGCGAACGTCGCTGTCATGCCGCCGCTCCCCGTGAAGCCGACGTTGGCGCCCACCGAGACTGTCAGGTTGGCGCCGACGACCTCCGTGTGGTTTGCGCCGACCTTGACAGTCTTGTCGACGCCGACGGTCTCCATCGCGTTCACGCCGACGGTGTGTGTGCGGTTCGAGTCGACTTCGACCTTCTCGTCGTGGCCGACGAGCTCGGTGCGATCGTGGAGGATTTGGGCGTTCAGGTCGCGCTGCGCTCGGAGAAAGACCTCCTCGAGGCCTGCGCGATCCTCGAAGCGAAGCTCATTGTAACCGCCGCCACCAGGTGAGGACCGCGTGCGGATTGCGGTTCGCGTCTTGTCAGCGGGGAGCGGATACGGGGGAGTGTTCGCGCCGTGATAGACGCTCCCGGTGATGATTGGACGGTCTGGGTCGCCCTCCAAAAAGCCGATCACGACCTCGTGGCCGACGCGCGGAATGTGGATGGCGCCGAAGCCAGCGCCTGCCCACGGCTGGGAGACGCGGATCCAACAGGAGCTCTTCTCGTCGCTGTTCCCGAGGCGGTCCCAATGGAACTGGACCTTCACCCGCCCGAAGTCGTCGACGTAGATCTCTTCACCCTTCGGGCCAACTACCACCGCTGTCTGGAGGCCGAAGACGCGCGGCCGCGGGGTGATCCTCGCTGGCCGATACTGGCGGTCAGCGCGGGCGACCTCGAGCGACGACCGGAATGGCGTGTCGCCCCCGCTGGCGAACATTTGAGGGTCGTGTCCCTCGGTCAAGAGGCGCGTGACCAAATAGCGTTGATTGACCTCGTCCCGCGGGTGCTCGACCAATTCGAATACGGCGCCGGGCACCAGTCGAGCGCAATTGGACTCGGCCTGAGCGGTGGTGCGACGCGACTCTTCGGCCTCTTGGCGGATGCGCGCCAACGTCGCCCCCGTCGTGGGCGAGTCGTGGAGGCCGGGGTAGTCATAGACCTCGAGATCGGCGTTGACGCGCTCCTTGCGAGTCCCCTCGACGAGCAAGAAGGGCTTCTTGAAGTTGTAGTCGCGCAGCGTCGAGCGCCCCGACCGAACCTCCTCGGACCAGCGGAACATCGACACTTGATCGCCACCGACGAGCCCCCCAGTCGGCGGCCTGAAGAGAACGGCCGCCGCGCCCTCGATGTCTGGGTGCGACGCCGGCGCGTCCGCGAGCACGAGGACACTGGATGACTCCCCGGCCTCGAAGAACAGCGTGATGCCCTCGTCCTCACAGAGGCGCGAGATGAAGTCCCAATCCGTTTCGCGGTATTGCACACAATACTCGCGCGGCGAATAGGACCCTTGGAGCGCAGTCCGCAGCTCGAGGCCCGCCCCCTCGACGACCTTCTTCACGACGTCGACGGCCGACTCATCTTGGAAGACGCGCACGTCGCGCCGAAGCGTGAGGACATAGTGCGGAGGGACGAAGTCGATATGGTAGGTAGCGCCGCGCTCGGCGTCAGGCTCCCCCGCCTCGACGCGCTGGACGATGCCGCGCACCGCGCGAGACCCCCCAGGCACGGAGAGGGTGAACACCCCCGCTTGGCCCGACACGCCAGCGAGGTCCAGCGCTGACTCCGCTGTTACTACGGTGATGGCAAAGTGGAAGAGCTCCGAGAGGGCCTCGGCGCCGGTGAAGCGGACGACCCGCAGTGGAAAGCTGACACCATCGATCTCGAGCGTGTGCATCGCAGGGCTCCGTTCTAGAGAAAGTCGACCTCGACAATGTCGTTGTCAGGGGGCTCGTCTCTGCCGAACGGCAAGACCAGACCCAGCGCGGGCGGTTGAATCTCCGGGAAGGGTGGCGTGTTCGGCGCTGCCTGCTCATTGAGCGTCATGAGGTCCCCGAGCCTGCAGACGTTCTTGCCCTCGACCCGGACGTCGAAGGAATAGAGGATGAACTTGGCTTTACCCTTCGTGCAGAGGGAAACGATGCCACCGACCGAGCCAGCCTCGTCGCCCGTGCTGGTCGAGAACGAGCTGCCCTGGACCATGATCGAAGTGCCGTCCGCTTTGACGTCTTTGCTGCCATCCGAGGTGTCGGACGACATTGCGATGTTGGGGTAGGGGATGGGGATCGGACCTGCCGGCGAGGACGTCAGGCACACGTCGGGGAAGCCGATGACGAGCCCGTTGCTCTTGGCGTGGACCACGGTGCGCAGATTGACATTGACGGTTGCGGGCACAGGAGGCTCCTCAGGCGTTGACGGTGAGGTCCAGCGTGTTCGAGGTGTGGACGCCCAACGACGCGAACACGCAATAGCGAGCGCCCGCGCCGTCGGCTCTCGGTAGCTCACGCGAGAGGTCCACCGTGAAGCCGCCCTCGACGACGTCGTGGGAGCGGCGCTGGTCGTCTTGGAACACGACGACTTCTTTGAAAGGGGTGAAGATCGCGGAGACCGCTCGGTGCATCTGTCGCGGCGATTCATGCAGGCGCTGCAGGACCACGACGAGTGATTTGACGGCTGGGCTGGGGAGCCCCTCCACGTCGGCGTCGCGGACGCGAAAGGCCCCGTGAATGACCATCGGCGTATTGCCTGCGGCGAGCAGGATGCCCATGACGTCGGGCTGCAGTCTGCCCCCCGCGTGGGGAGTTGCGGCGCTCTTGGGCTTCATTCTTCCTCCGGCGCGAGGTCGAGGCGCGCGACGTTGGAGATGTGACGACCTACAAACGCGTAAACGTACAGCGCGCCGAGAGGGGGCTCCTCACCCAAGAGGCGCACGAGGTCGATCGTGAAGTACTCCGTGCTCGTATGGGTGAGGTCGCGACCGTCGTCCGGGATACCTGGATAACGCTCGGTCGGCTCGATCGCGAGTGCGCTCGACGGCCAGCGGCCCGACGCGAGCCACCCGCCGGACGTCGCGACGAACGTCAACAATGTAGCCCAGGGCGTGGGCATCAATAGATCTGCCCTCGTGAAGCGCAGGCTGCCCGCGATGGGCACTCTCCCCGGATCTCTCAGTGCTGCTGGCGCGCGTAGCCGGAGGCCGAACTCACCGCGCGCGAGCTCCGGCGAGAGCGGGTGCCTCAAGAAGGAGGCGTGAGGGACCGACGCCCAATTCGCCAAGGAATCGGCGGCGGGCTCAGGCGATGTTGCTGCCATATATCCTCGACCAGAGCGAGAGGTCAGAGCGCTGGAGCGCGTCGCGGCAGACTGGGCAGAGCTCACCTTTGGCGCAGCCGTCCTCGTTCATGATGCAGTCCTTCTGCGAGCAATGGCCGCCTGCTGTCTCCCGAGGGCTCTTGTCGAGGTGCTTGGGCCACGTACCGTCCGGTACCAACCCGAGCCTATGACCGATCTCGTGGAACAGTGTGTCGATGATGTCCGAAGGGTCCACTGGCGCCCAACGGACGCGCGTCGCGACGACTAGATAGTTGTGCGTCTTGGGGCAAACCCCGCCCGCCCAGCTGTTCGACCCTACCGTCCTGAACTGCCACTCCACGTCGAACTTCCCACCTGTCTCGAGGATCTGGTGCAAAACACCAGGCACGCTGCGCAGCATGACCCGTACCCGCTTGTGGCCGCCGTGCGCGAACTCGGGTGGGTCGTCGATGACGACCGCGTCCCTCGGGACCTCGATTGGATTCTGCTTCACGCCGTTCGTGTCGACAGCGACGAGCTGAACGTACTCGAGCCAATGCTTCTCCAGATCCTCCATCGGGGAGAAGCCGTGCCAGAGGTGGTCGCCCGAGGTGAGGACGATCTCTTCATTGAGGGCGTCGAAGAGCTGGATACCGCTCCTGCCGCCAACCCCATATTGGAAGGACGCGCTCGACGGACTGGAGCCATGCCCACCCTCCAGCTTTTGCGCGATCTGATCAGCGAACACGAGCGCAAACCCAGGAACGCAGCGTTTGAGGGGCTCCACGTGAGGTCGCAGCAACTGACCGAAGGCCTCCACGGTGGCGTCGTAGCGAGGAGCGACCTGGCGCGCGATCTTGCCTGAGTTTGAGGGCGCGAGCTTGCGGAGGTCGACGAAGAGCTCTCTCTTCGGGGCCCAAAGCTTGTCCCAGACGGCCGGAAAGATCTGGTCGAGCGTGGTGGTGACGCTCGGGTGTAGATCCATGATCACCGGCACACAATAGACGCGACGCCGCCCAGTGAGGTGCGTGCTCGAGGTCTTCACCTCTCCAGAGCCGCTCGTGAGCTTCGCCTCCACCTTGTACTCGTTGGCGCCCATTGCGGGGAGCTCGCACTCTTGAGCGACGTAGGTGTCCCCGCCGATCGTCACCACTTTTGACTTGCCGTTGACGAGCTGAAAAGCAGGGTGCGCCTGCTCTCGGTCGGACTCGTAGACCTGGTCGAGCGCCTTGGTAGGGACGATCCTGTAGGTTACCTCCGCAGGGTTCTGATTGCGGAACTTGACGTACAAGACCGTCGCTCGACCGAGTCGAGCCTCGCTGAGGGGCTTCGAGGGATCAGCCGTCTCCTGAAACTTGTTCTTGGCCAGGTTGACCCACTGTTCCAGCTTCATGCCACCCGGATGATCTGCCCACCGATCTCGGCGAGCAATAGGCATTATTTCGTCTTGGACCCCCGTCGGAGCGACTGGAGTCGGCGCAATTGGCGACCACCTAACACCATGCGTGCCATCGCATAATTCGGCTCAAATGACTTGGGTGCCGCGCGAGGACGGCGCCGGTCTCGCGCGGCGCCGACACCTCGAGCGGCGGTGACTCGAGCCTTTCGACTGCGGTAGCTCACGCAGAAGCGAACCGTCGCGTCTTTAGCGGCTGGCGTGCGCGTTGCTAGTGGCCATCGGGCCGCGAATCAGCGGTTGGTGGCCAAGAATGACTGACGAGCTGAAAGAGGGCGCCGTACTTCGAGGGAAGTATCGGATCCAGCGGGTGATCGGTCGCGGCGGTATGGGTCGAGTGTTGGAGGCCTTCCACCTCGACCTCGAGCGCCGCGTCGCCATCAAGACGCTTCATCCGGAGCTCCGGAGCAACGCTGAAATCGTGGAGCGCTTCCTCCGCGAGGGGCGGGCCGCGTCTCGCATCGAAGGTGAGCACGTCGCGCGAATCCTCGACGTGGACCGACTGGAGGATGGAACGCCCTACCTCGTCATGGAGTTTTTGGAGGGTTGGGACCTCTCCGTGGTTCGGCGGTCCAAAGAGCCGCTACCGTTCCGCGAGGCCATAGATTATATTGTTCAAGCCTGCTCGGCGCTGTCCAAAGCGCACGCTCGCGGGATTGTCCATCGGGACATCAAGCCCGCGAACCTCTTCCTCGCCAGACAAGAGGACGGGACTTGCAAGGTCAAGGTGCTCGACTTCGGCATCTCGAAGGTCAACGCCGCTGCTTCCCCTGACAGTGGCGAAGGCAGCATGACGAAGACCAACTTGGTCATGGGCTCGGCCGAGTTCATGTCCCCCGAGCAGATGCTCTCCGCGCGCGACGTCGACGGGCGAACCGACATTTGGGCGCTCGGGGTCGTGCTCTATGAGCTCCTCACGGCGAAGCCTCCCTTCCCCGGCGAGACGCTCCCTCAGGTCTGCGCGCTCATCATGAGCAAGCCGCCCGTCAGTCCGCGCGCGCTGCGGCCCGAGATTCCAGAGGCCGTCGAGCAAGTCGTCATGCGCTGTCTGAAGAAGGATCGGGAGGAGCGGTACGAGAACGTCGAAGCGCTGGTGACCGCACTGAGGGCTACGCTGGCGAGCACGGATCCGGGACTCGGTGGCTCGGCGGCAGCGCCATTGTCGGCTCGCGCCGGGGAACTGCAGCAGAAGAGCGCACCCCCGACTGGCAGCTCGGCTCTGCCTATTCATCCGGCGCCGTTCGCGGCCTTCCCCGCTGCTGCTGTTGCTGCAGGCAACGCCGCAGTGTCGCCGACGCCAGTCCCGGCCTTTGCCGGGGCGCCCGCCGAAGGCAACGCGCCCAGCGGTACAAGCATCCTGTCGGGTGCTCCCGTCGTGCCTTTCACGCCGGTAAACCAGGTCGCTCCGCGTCCAAAGTTTTCACCCAACGCCACGCTGCCGCTCCCCGCCGTGCCTGGCGACCCCGCCTGTCGCCCTTTCCCCCAACTCCCTGAAATGGAGCGTAGGGAGTACGCGGCGGAGCCCTCGCTTCCGAGCGTCGTAGGCCCGACCGCTTACAACACCGACGGTGGCCCTACGAATCGAACCCTCGCTGGGGACCCTGTGGTCCTCCCCAAGAAGAGCTCGATCCCCTTGTTCCTCGGCCTCGCGGTCCTCGTGGCTTTGGGGATTGGTGGCTTTGCGTACGGTTCGAAGACGAAGGCTGCGGCCGTCGACACAGGCCTGGCGGCGACCGACGAGCCCACGACAATCATCGCGACGACTGTGACGGCCACCACAACCGCGACGGCTGTCGTCCCCACATCGGCGAAGACCGCGACCGCGGTGAAGGCTCCAATCACGGGCTCGAGCAGCGCAGTCGCGTCCGCGCCGTCCGCCGCTGTCGCGAAGAGCGTCGCAGCCAAGCCGGCTGAAGCTCCAGTCCAACGACCTATCGAGCGGCCCGCTGCCTCCGGCGGCACGACCACGACCAAGCCCACGAGCAGGCCCACGACTATCACCACATCAGGGATGGACTAGCCAGTGTATATGCGAAACGCCATTCTCTCACTGACCCTCTCGCTCTGTGTGCTCCAAGCGTCGGCGGCCCTCGGGGCGCCAACGGAGGCTGAGAACCAACAGGCGGCGCAGGTGCTGTTCGACGCCGGAACAGAGCTGGTCAAGAAGGGGGACTACGCCGCTGCCTGTCCCAAGTTCGAGGAGGCGACGAAGCTCTACCCGAACGGGGTTGGTCTGCGCGAGAGCCTGGCCGACTGCTACGTTCACATCAAGAAGTACGCGAGCGCCGAGGCCACCTACGATCGCGCCGTCTCGCTATCTATAACGGCGTCCAATCAACAAAGGGCCGAGAAGAACCGCGCAAAGAAGGACGAGCTCACGCCCCATTTGTCCAAGTTCACGGTCAGCGTGCCGCCCGAGACTGCGAGCATCAAAGGTCTCGTCGTCACGCGCGACGGTGAGGAGGTGCGGCCTGCGCTCTTCAATCTCGAGCTCAAGGTGGACGGTGGCACCTTCGTCGTTCACGCCGAGGCCCCCGGTTACCAGCCATTTCACCAGGAGGTCACGGTGGCCGAGCTCGACGCTGACGCAAAGGTCGTGGTCGTCCTCGAGAAGAAGTTGGGGGACGCGCGAAGCGAGGGGGGCGAACCGAACAAGGTAGAGACGGCCACGTCCGCTACGAGCGAGAGCGCTCCACCCGAGAACCTGAGCAATCCCTATACTGCGACGCCGGAGCAAGCCGAGTCGGGTGGTATGTCACCCATTCGCATTGGTGGCTTCGTCGTCGGTGGGCTCGGGGTCGTCCTCGGCGCGGTCGGCATCGGCGTCGCTGTCACCGGGATCCAAGGGACCGAGGACGCCGTCGACGCGTACAATGCGGCGCGAGACAAGGGCGACAGCGCCGGGCTCGACAAGGCTGTAGCGGACCACGCCGACGCGACTGTCTTGATCGAGGCCGGCTGGTCCGTCGCCGCTGTCGGCGGTGCGGCGCTCATCGCGGGTATCATCATGATCGCCGCCGCGCCCTCGACGGACAAACCGGCGTCGGTGGGAGTGTCAGTCGCGCCGTGGATCATGGATGAGGCGGGAGAGCCACGCCCCCGAGGATTGTTGGTCGCCGGCCACTGGTAGATGTAGATAAACTGGTCAGCGTACCTGACCAACGCGCCCGCGCGCTACGCCCCCTCGAGGAGCACGGCGGCTCGCTCTGCCCCGTCGGCGGCGCTGAGCACGAGCGCGTGGTCCGACTCGGCGGTGCCGGTCGCGAGCGAATCTGCAGCGAAGGCCGTGAGCACGCCACCCATCGCGCTCCCGAGATCACCGAGGAGATCGGCAGGGTGAATCAACGTGAGGTCGCTGGCGACGCGCGCGCCGAGGCGCGCCCGCGCTACCCCCCAATCGGCCGCGCGATAGGGCTCACCGTTCATGTCCGACAGCACCCACTGAATGGCTCGCCCAGGTGACCAGCTGCTGCACGCTGTCTGAATGGCAGCCTCGAGGCCGCGCCCCGAAGGAGCGCGATCGGTGAAGAACGTGTCAGCTTCGACCCCGAGCCCAATGCCCTTTACGCTCGCGAACCCAGTCTCCCCGCGGCGCCCTGGCCTGAGCACGAGGGCCACGCCGGCCTCTCCCCCGGCGAACCCCTCTGGAGAGCGGCGACTGCCGAGGCGACCGGCGGCGTCGAGCGCCGCGACCCGATCGCGGCTTAGATATGTGTCAGCGAGAACGACTATGACCTGTTCAATCGCGCCGGCTGTCGCGTTGGGCTGCGCGGGGCGCGGAGCGAGGAGCTCGGCCGCCCGCGCGAACAGCATAGCCGCGCTCGCGTGGCCGCAGAGGCGCTGCTCGACGATCGCGAGCCCGCCGAGCCCCGCTCGATCGACGAGGTCATTCGCAAAGGAATGGAGCTGCCAGGCCTCGACCGCGGAGTCGAGAGAGGGCCCGCCGACGAGCAGCGCAGTCTTCGCCAGATCGGCGCGACCGAACGCGACCCGGCCGAGCGCGTCGTTCAAGGCAGCGAGGGCGAGTCGCCGAATGCGCTCGGGCCCTGGCACGTCGAGGGGAATTGTCGGTACGCGCGCAGCGCGCATGGGCTCGGGAGGGTCCCAATCCGGATCCCGACCTGAAAGGGGCAGACGCTTTTGGAGCGCCAAGCCCCCGATGCCCGCGCGGATCGCCGAGAACGTGGCAGCTGGCCCGTCCCCCAACGAGGTCAACATCCCAATTCCGATTATGCTCAGGCTCGGCTGGTTCGACATGGCTGTCACTCAATGCGGACGCCCGCGTGGGTAAGGCGAGCCTCTACGGAGCGACGATCCATGTCAAGCTGGCAGTGCTATAAAGGTCGTATGTGGGGGCCTGATCCCGTACCGATTACAGCATCCTCGGGACTCGTCGCGCGCAGTGTGCTTTGGCAGCGAGGTCAGGACGAGCTGCTCACGTTGGTCGCAAAGGCCGTGCTTCACTTCGGGGCAGACGGCGCGGGGCGGCTCGCTGCTGCCGGGGAGCTCGACGACGACGACGCAGTCCCGTTCCGCCCGTTGGCCGACGTGACGGTGAATGGCCGAACCCCAGCGCCAATGAAGGGTCGATTGTCGTATGGGCGCGCCGGTCGATGGCTGTTCCAAAAGACCTTCAGCGTAGGCCCGCAAGGCATGAGTGGGGTCGATGCAGCGCCGCGCTCGACGCCGTCGCGCGCCGCCATGGCGGGGAGCCACGCGGGGGCGCTCGCTGGCAATACGCTGGTCGTCCCCAAAGACCTCGACCCCCGCTATTTCCAATCAGCGCCCGAGGAGCAACGGGTCGACGGCGTTCTCCTCGGTGATACCATTCATATCGAGTGGGCGAACAATGCTGTCCGACGAATGGTGTTTACCGTGCCCAACCTGTGGCTCAGAGCGCAGGTCACGACTGGCGCGGCCACGCACGCCGCCGATATGAGGGCCGACAGCGCGCGCGTGGATATCGAGCGGGGCACTCTGTCGCTTACGTTCCGCTGTCAGCTGCGGGCGCCAGCGTTGGGCGCTCCAGTGGCAGCGGTGATCGGGATGAGCTTCAACAATAGCCCGTTCTCTTGGCCGACCGCTCCCACGCCTCAGCCGCGACCGGAGATTCGTCCCGTGGGCCTGCCCTTCCAAGCCGCCAAAGACGACCGCCCGTCGGCCCCACCGTCTGTCCCGCTCGAGCCCAACGCGCCGACAGGGACAGTGCTCCAGAGCGCGGACGAGATCGCTCAGCTGCGCGCCCAATACGCTCCGCAGTTCGCGTCGAAGTTACAGCACGGTAAGAAGTCCGAGGCTCCGCCCACGCCGACAGCGGGAACGCGAACAGTCACGCACAGCGCCGAAGACGTCGAGAAGGCGCGCGCGATGTTCAAGTCTCCATTCCACGCGAGCCGCGCGAAGACCCAGGTCGCCCCACCACCACCAGCAACCAAGGCCGAGCCAGAGTCCCCCGCGACGCCTTCGGGGACTGCCATTCACAGCGGAGAGGACGTCGCGGCGGTGCGCGCGATGTTCAAGACACCTTTCGACCGCGCGCGCGCTTTGGTCAAGGCTCCGGCTCCGGCTCCGGCCCCAGCGCCGCCGGCTCCAGCGCCGCCGCCGGCCGAGTCGCCTCCTCCTCGCGTGGATGAGCCGGAGCCCGCGAAGGCCCCCGAGGTCCACACCGCCATTGCGTCTTCGGAGGAGGTCGCGGCCTTGCGAGCGCGCTACGCCACACCCTTCAAGCGCAAGGGCGCGAAGCCAACAGACGACGCTCAGCCCGCGGCCCCTCTGCCTCCATTCAAGTCGGCCCTCGAGAGCGCCGGCTTCAAGAGCCCGGCCGCGACCAATCGAGACGATACGAGCTTTGGGAAGCGCACCGCCAACGTGCAATTGGCCTCCAGGCCCAGCACGGCTGTGCCTTTCCGCAAGCGCTCGTCCTACGAGCCGCTCGTCACCGAGGAGGTCCGCGAAGGCCTCGGCCGGATCTTCCTCGAGACCCTGGACCGGATGATGGGCGCTTAGGGTCCCTTAGTTCGATTCGCGGAGCTTCACGCGGACGCGCTCGATCTTCAAGAAGCTGCGCGGGCAGGGAACGACCGCGCGCCAGGTGCAAAGCACACGCTCCAGGTCGGGTTCGATTACAACCGTGTCCAGTTGGGCCACGTAGGCGGCGTCTTTACCGTGCAATCGGACGTCGGCCTCGACGACGTGACGAGGAATGTAAAACTGGAACATGCCGCCTCCCGGGCGGGTGTTGTACGCGCGCACGAGCTCACCCCCGCGGAAGGGCTGCGGTGAGACGAGGCCCGGCGAGGCCGCGTGATGAAAGCGGACGTCGAAGTCATCGGGGAGGTACGGCGCCCGCTCGGCCTGCCAGGTGGCGTCATAGGTGCCAGCGAGTCGGGCGCGTGGTGACCAGGACCGATGAACGAAGCCAAACGACGCTGGCGTGGGTCGATCGGTCGGTGAGGTCATGGGTGCTTGCGGGTCCTCGAGGTTGGGTAGTTCGAGGTCTTGTGGGGACGCGCGCGTGGCCTCGGCGAGGAAGCCGACCCCCACAGGGTTCCGAGGGTCGGAGGGGGAAGTGGAGCTCGCGTCGGGAGGTGGAATGGACCGGTCCACCCCGCCGAACGCTCGCTCGTAGACGAGAGGCATGGCCTCGAACCTGGCCGGTGAGGAAGGCCTGTAATGGCCTGTTGGATCGCGTGTCCAAGTTCGATCGCCGACGACCCGCACGGACTTCGAAAGCGGCCCAGCCTCCACCGTGACGATGAGCTCGGAGCGGGGAGTCTGCGGGTACGCGTGACCGTTCAGCACCACGTCAGTACCTGGCTTGTAAGGCGCGAGGTCGGACTCGTAGCGCACGCTCGAGTGGCTCGGATCCCCCTCGTGGACGTCGGCGAGCGCGACAGGCTCTTGCGCCTCGGCGACGGTCGTCGCGCCGTCGTGTGAGACGCGAAACGTCGCCTTGACGACGACAATGGCGACGTCGCGCCGCTGCAGATCGAGGGCGGGCGCGAGCTGCACCGCAAACGGAGTATTGTTGAGTATGGCCAGCATAGTCGTCGGGGGTGCGTATCCACGTTACGTCTTTGTAGGGGACGTTGCGCGGGTCTTTTGTGTCTGCGCTGACCTCTTGGAGCGCGCGTGAAGACCTCGGGAGTCGAAGGGCTGCGAGGCCGACCGCTCCTCCGCGACGAGGAGCTCTCCCTGGCCGATCGCGTGGCCAAAGAGGAGGCCGCGCGCCACGGCTATGCGCACCTCGTCGTGTATTTGAGCGGTGCGCACGCGTACGGCTTCCCCTCGCCGGACAGCGACCTGGATCTCAAGTGCGTCTCGGTGCTGCCGCGCGCGGCGTTCTTGGGCCTCGGCACGCCGCGGCTCACGTTCGATCGCGCCGAGGTGATCGACAGCATCGAGATCGACTACACGGCGAACGAGATCGGCGCGGTGCTCAGCGGGGTCCTCGGCGGGAACGGCAATTTCGTCGAGCGCCTGCTCGGCCACTCGACGCTCGAGGAGAGCCCCGCGCTCGAGGAGCTTCGCCCGCTCGTCCGCGCGGCGCTCTCGCGACGCGCACACCGACATTACCGCGGCTTCGCGCGGCAGCAGCTCGTGGCCCTCGAGGAGAAGCCGAGCGCCAAGAAGGCCCTCTACGTCCTGCGGACGGCGCTCACGGGCGCGCACCTGCTCGCGAGCGGCGCGCTCGTCACCGACGTGACCGAGCTCTTCGACGAGTACGGCTTCGGCCACGCGCGCGAGCTCATCGAGGAGAAGAGGAAGGCCGAGCGGCACCCGCTCGACGAAGCGACGGTGGCGCGCTGGTCCGCTGAGCTCCGAGGCGCGGTGGCGCGGCTCGACGCGTCGTTCGAGACGTCAGCGCTGCCACACGCGCCGCCCGCGGACGCCGCGGCCGCGCTCGATCGGTGGCTCGTCATGTTTCGCGAGCGACAGTGAGCCTCGCTCGAAATGACAGCGCTGTAACTTACAGCGCTGGAGCTCGGTGCGCTCGACTCACTCGTTCGGACAGAGGCTCGCCGTGAGTGTGCCCTTCAGTCGCGCGTCGAGTCCCTCCCGCGCGAAGTCGAGCTCGATCGACACGGGCGCGACGCCGTTCGCTTCGGCGCCGACCTTGAAGCTGAGCTTCGGCTGGCTGCTGAACGTCGCCGGCGGGCGCTGCACGAGCTCGCCCTCCAAGCGCACGTCGGGCTCGCCGGCGCGGGGCACCGCGATCCAGAAGTTGGCCTCGTGCGCGAGCGCGCCATCGCTCGAGCCGTAGCAGTCGACTGGGGAGCTCGAGACCACCAGCGTGTCGCCCTCGGCGCCGCGCTTCAGGAGGACGGTATGGATTGGGATGTTCACGCCCTCGATCGCGAAGGCGTCTTTGGGTTGCGGTGTGCCCGCGGGCGCCTGTTCGCCTCGCTGAACTGTCAATTCCAGCGGGCCGTCGATGGTCAATTGGTGTTCTCCGACTGTGAGGCGTGGGACGGTCAGCGCGATTCGCCCCGCTGGATCGCCGCGCAGCTCGAGCGGGACGTCCTCGAAGCTCGAGCTGTTGCCGACGACCGCGCTCACGACCCGCCAGGAGCGCGCGCCCCGAGCGCCTATCGTGTCGGCGACGCGGAGCTTGATGGTCGGGCTGCCGTCCGCGCAGCCGCCAACGCGCAGGCAATCGGCGTCGTGCGCGAGGACGAGCTCCACGACACTGTTCGATAGTCCGAACGCCGCGACGCTGCCGAACTGGAGCTCCCTGCCATCCAAGGACGCTTTGATATTTGTTACAGCGGTGTCAGCGCTCGTGGGGGCTGTCTCACCGGTCGAGGACTTCGGGCTGCTCGCGCCGCCACATCCGACGAGGGCGCCGAGGACCGCGAGCGTGGCTGACAGGGTTCGAAGCTGGGGTCGTCTCATGCCCTCGGAACGCAGCTCGGCGGAGCGTGTAGCGCGCGATCGTCTCGTATTAGACTGGCCTCGTGTTTTCGCCGCGTCGGGGCCACCTCTTGCTCGCGTCGGCGCTCCTCGGATGTTCCTCGGAGACGGAGTGGCACGGTGATCAGGGCGCTTCGTCGGCGAGGGCCGCAGCCTCGACGACGACTTCGAGCTCCGAGCCGTGGGTCGCGGTCAGCAGCGCCCCTGCGCCGCCGGCGCCGCCGCGCTCCGCGGATCCCCTCGCCAAAGCGAGCCTCGTCGTCGACATCGACCGCGCGGGGAAGCTCAAAGTGAACGGGAGGGCGCTGGCCGCGGACGCCGAGCTCGAAGCGCTCGCGCGCGCGGCCATAGCGACGAACCCTGCCATCGCCGCGACCCTGCGCAGCGATCCCAACGTCCCTCACAGCCGAATCATCGAGGTCATCGACGCGCTACGCACCGCCGGCATCCGCGAGTTCAACTTTGCCGTGGACGCTCCAAAGCCCTAGTCCAGCATTGTCGTGGGCGCCGAGTCACTCGACAGCGCACGCCAAGAAGAGGACGGAGCCGGGTTCGGGCGGAGCGCCAGGCGTAAACCGGATGAGCCGCTGCTCGTCGGCAGCGCAACGAGCGGTGAGCGTCGCGTCGCCGAGGGGTGGCGTGACCGTGCTGTCGACATAACACCAGCCCTCGGCGCTCGGGGCTGCTCCGCTTTGACATTGTTCAAGCGATGGACCCTGGAGTTGCTCGAGCTCGCATATGCACTCGAGCCCTGCGACGGTCGGATCCCGTTCGACGTAGTCGATGGCGTCATCGCTGTAGGGCTCGTCGGGAACGGCCCTGCCAGGTCTCGTGCAGTCGCACGCGGGGTCGTCGCGGACCTCGAGCACGCTGCATGGCGCTCGGCCGCCCGCGTCGACGAGCAATGGGTGAGGTAGGCAGATCCCCGTGAGGGCCTGCTCGGGCAAAACCTCGGTGATCCGCTCGGCGATGAACGTCGGATGCTCCACGTCCGCGTCCACGTCCTCGACTACCTTGCTCGCGCAGCCCGCCATGAGGCTGCCCCCGACCATCCACAGCGTGAGCGTCCTCGGCATGTGCGCTGGGTGGATGGAGGGCGCCCGCGCCATCACGCGAAGACGACCAACGGGAGTGTCGGAACGTCGAGAACTCCAGCGCTGGAACCTCGCACGGTTCGCTTGTAGGCTCGCGCGCTCACGGGGTCGTCGGCGTTGGCCCCGATTCATCGGGGGGCTCGATTCGCCCCGCAATTCATCGGGGGGCTCGATTCGCCCCCTGCGCTCCGCGCCCCCCCAATTCGAGGCCAAAGCATGCTCACGCGCGTCGCGCTGAACCAGACCCGACTGCGAACACCTGGTATCGGCCTCGACGCGAAGGGCGTGGCGCTCGGATCGAAGGGGCTCGTGCTCTTGCCGAGCCTCGATCGGCTCGTGGCCTTCTTGGCGTTGTTCTCGCGGCAGGGCTCGCTCGAGGACATCCTGCGCACGCTCAAGGTCGAGATCGTGAAGTCCAAGCTCGGCGCGCGCGAGGTCGTGCTCACGTTCGCGGCCGAGGGGAGCGAGCGCATGGATCGGGTGTCCGAGATCGCGCGGCTCGCGGGCGGCTTCACGCTCACGGGCACGAGCCGGCACTTCGTCCAGTATCGCGATGCCGCTGCGCCGTTCGGCTACGACGCGAGCGAGCTGCTCGCCCAGGACGGCGCGTACGCGCTCTATCACAACACCTTCTCGCAGGCGTACGCGCTCGATCGCGCGGTCGAGGTCCGGTCGCTCATGCTGCGCCTCGCGCCGCAGATCGACCCGTCGACGATGAAAGAGGCGGGGCCGAAGTGGCTCGTCGCCGAGGCCGGGCTCGGCCCTGCGCTGATTGGATATTTCGTGCGCTCGAACGTCGACGCAGAGGTCGGGCTCGGGGAGTGGCCGCCCTCGTCGAGCTTCGACGACGGACCGGTGCGTCGCTACATCCTGCGCGTCCCCGCGCTGCCCGATCGCATGCTGCCGCTCCTCTCGACGACGCCGGGGCTCTCGATGTACTTGCCCGTCGCGGACGGCGTTGGCGTCGAGCTCGGGTATCGCCACCCCGTCAACCTGCGGGCGTGTCCCGTGTTCGATCGCGAGGGCCTCGTGCTCTTCCGCGGCGAGGGTGAGCCTCTCGTCCTCGCGCAGCTGCCGCAGATGGGCGCCGTGCAAGCGTTCGCTCGCATCGAGCTCTCGCAGAAGCCGGAGATCGTCGGCGCGGCGAAGCCGACGAGCGAGGTCCGATCGCTCCATCTGCCGCTGCGCATGGTGCCGACGACCGATCCGTGGCGCGGCGTGACCGCGACCTGGGTCAGCTCGAATGACGCGTGGCTCCTCCGTCGGCTCGCGTATTTGCTCGGCCCCGAGACCTTGCGGCGCGCGACCGCGGCCTTCACGGCGCACGGCGCGTTCGTGCGCCACGCACAGGGGATCGAGGCCATCCCCGTCGGCGAGTTCTTCCGCGAGATTCACCCGGGCTTGTACATCCCGGCGGGCTACGACCCGCTGCCCGCGGTGAGCCCCGAGGTCCTCCGCGCGAGCATCGCCGCTCCCACGGGAGTCGTGCTTTTTCTCGGGCGGGACGCGCGCGTCATCGGGGTCGAAGAGTCGGCGTTCACGCCGCTCGAGACCGCGCTGCTCGAGGCCCAGACGTGGGCGCTCATGCCCGCGGGCGCGCTCGAGTCGGCGCTCGCGACCGCGGTCCCCGAGGTCCGGCTCGAGTCTCCCGGCGTCTTCCCCATGCCGAGCGGCAAGGCTCCCGAGGGCGGCGCCGCGTGAACGCGCTCGAGATCCAGGAGTCGCTCGCGGAGCGCGTCCTCGGTCCGATGCTCCTCGGCGGAGACGTGGTGCCCATCGCGCCCGTCGGACCCGAGGCAGCGGTCGTCCTCGGCGCGTCGCGGATCTCAGACGACAACCTGCGATCGAGCATCGACGTCGCGCGCGTGCGCCGCGCGAGACTCCTCGCACCGGTCGACACGCTGCCGGACATCTCGCCGCCCGAGTGGGCGATGATCGCGGCGCTCAACGATCTCCTGCAGGTGACGAATCACCGCCTCTCCGGCCCGTTCACGAGGGGCCGGCACAAGACGCTCCTCGCGTCGACGCTCCGCCTGCTCGGGACGATCCCAGCGCCGCGCTCGGCGCTCGAGCTGCTCGTGCGCTACGCGACCTTCGGGCGGCTCTTCGAGCTGCAACGTACTGACACGACGGTAAGCTCGTGGGCCGGCACCGAGCGGTTCCGCGGGACGCCACCCACCCGTCGCGCGACGATGTGGACCAACCTGCGTCGCGTCGAGGTCACACCGTCGCGACACCTGATCGCGGACATGTGCGACGGCCTCAGCGTGATCGAAGCCCCTGCGTTTCAAGCGGCGCTCGCGCAGCTCGTGGCCCTGTCGCCGCTCAGCGATCTCGCGAGCGCGAACCGCGAGGCTCCCCCGTTCTTCTTCAGCACGCCGACGGTGAGCGCGCTCGCGTCGCCGGTCGGTCGGGCGCTCGCGCTCCGCGCGCTGCGCCGCGCTGGGCTCGTGAGCGGGCTGCAGGCGATGCACCGCGCCCTCGCGACGTTGCCAGCGGGCACTGCGCGCTCGCTCGTCGAGGGCTTCATGAACGAAGCGTCGTCCGCCGAGTCGCTCGAGGGCCGCGCCGCACCCTGAGCCGAATCGCGGGCGAGTGGTGTACGATGGCGCGCTCATCACTTTACGCGGGAGACGCGCTCCGTCCCCGCGCTCGGGCGCTCGGGAGGTTGATTCGATGGCTTCGTTGCGTTCGCGTGCTCTTCTGCTCGCTCTCTGCTTGCCTTGGGCCGCTGCGTGCGGCGACGACTCCACGACGGGTGGCGCGCCGAGCACGGGCGGCTCGGGGGCCGGTGGTGCGGGCGGCGGCGCAGGGCCGATGGGTGGCTTCGGCGGGGGCGAGCCCTCGTGTGACGCGCACGCGTCGGCGGGCCTGCCGTCGTTCGAGGACACGACCGCGGCCTGGGGGTTGAGCGCGGTCGCGGGCGGTCGCGTGATGAGCGGCGACGTGAACGGCGACGGCTACCCGGACCTCATCGTGCACGGCTTCGCGCCGAACGTCCGCGAGACGATCGGCACGCCACCGAAGCGTGTGTTTCTCCTCATCAACGAAGAGGCCGCGAACGGCGGGCGCAACTTCGTCGATCGAACCTACGAGAGCGGGCTGTGGGTGCCCGCGGACGGCTCGACGACCGAGCTCAAGTCTTCGCAGCTCGCGGTGCTCGGTGACGTCGACAACGACGGCGACCTCGACGTGTTCTCCGGCACGTACAGCGATCTGCCGGCGGCCAGCCCGCCGACGCCTGCCGATCTCGATCGCAGCGAGATCTACCTGAACGATGGGACGGGGCACTTCACTCGGCGCGACGCGAGCGGCGTCGCCTTCTCGACGGCGCGTCGAACCTCGAGCGCGACCTTCGCCGACGTTGATCGGGACGGGCTGCTCGATCTCTTCGTGGGCGTGCACTACTCGGCGAACGGGGCGCTGCAGGCGCCGGCGCTCTTCAAGGGCGGGGGCGACGGGAGCTTCACGGACATCAGCACGGCCTCGGGCGTGACCAAGGAGAAGCGCGCGACCTTCGGGGCGACGTCGTGCGACCTCGACGGCGACGGCAACCCCGAGCTCTTGATGAGCGCGTACGCGCGCGGACCGAACGTCCTCTTCCACCGCCTCGGCGACGGCACCTACGAGGACCTCGGCGAGAGCTCGACCTACGCGTTCGACGACGATCAGAACTACCACGACAACCAGAACTTCCTGTGTTGGTGCACGCTCCACGACACGGACCCCGACTGTGCAGGCGTCGACTCGCCGAGCATCGCGTGCCCGAACCCGGCCGACTCGTATTGGGCGAGCAGCGAGGAGAAGCCGAATCGTTTGGGGGGCAACACATTCAGCACCGCGTGTGGCGACATCGACGGTGATGGCAAGCTCGACCTCTACACCGCGGAGATCGCGCACTGGTGGGCGGGGGAGAGCTCCGACAAGAGCGACGCGCTCCTCAACACCTCGACCGGCCCGGGCGTCTTCTCGTTCGAGCGGCAGGATCGAGCCGCGGCGGGCCTCGAGATCCCGCACGTGGGCGTCGACTGGAACGAGGGCGGCATCGTCTCGGCGCTCGCAGATCTCGACGGGGACGGGCGCACGGACATCTTGCTCGGCGCGAGCGATTACCCCGATCAATACCTCTGGGTCCTGCATCAGAAGCCGGACGGCACCTTCGAGGAGATCGGCGACACAGTGGGCATGCACCACCCTTGCGGGGTCGGCGTGACGGTCGCGGACTTCGATCGCGACGGTGATCTCGACGTCGTCGTGGCGTCGGGGACCGCGCGCGACTGCGCACAGATCTGGTCGACCAACGAGGTGCATTTCTACGAGAACGGGGGCGAGTCCTCCGCGCACACGCTCGCGGTCCGCCTGCGCGGCGCGGGCGGGTCGAACGCCGCTGCCATCGGCGCGCGGGTGAAGATCAGCGCGGGGCGCGTCGAGCAGGTGAAAGAGCTGACGAGCGGGTACGGCCACTTCGGGTTGCAGAACGACACGGCGCTCGTCTTCGGCGTCGGCGCCTGCGACGTTGTCGACACGATCGAGGTCGTCTGGCCGGACGCTGCGCGCACGACCGAGACCTTCGCGAACGTCCCGGCGCATGGGCTCATCGAGCTGCACCAGGGAGATTCGCAGGTCGTCGAGGTCCTCCCTTAAGAGCGGCTCTGCGGAGTGCTAGACATGCAGGGGGCGACTTCGTGAGTGAGGCGACCGATCCTTTTGGAATCGTGGGGACCCTTCAACAGAAGGTCTTTCGCGTGGAGCGCGCGGTCGCCGAGGGCGGGTTCGGGGTCGTGTACCGCGCCTTCCACGAGGTCTTTCGCAGCCCCGTCGCGCTGAAGTGCCTGAAGGTCCCCGAGTCGCTCACCGACGAGCAGCGCGCGATGTTCTTGGAGCGCTTTCGTGGTGAGGCGGAGCTCATGTTCCGCCTGTCGGCGGCGAACCCCGAGGTCGTGCGTCCGCTTCAGTTCGGCCTGCTCGAGTCCGACACCTTCGTGCCCTTCCTCGCGCTCGGTGGCTCGGGCGAGACGCTCGACGAGTACGTCGCGCGCCGTGAAACGCAGGGAAAGCCGCCGTTGACGCTCGGTCAGGCGCTCGACTTGCTCACGCCGATCGCGCGCGTCCTCCAGCGCGCCCATCACTTCTCCGACAAGGACGGCACGGTCACGATCGTCCACCGCGATCTGAAGCCCGAGAACATCTTTCTCACCACGGTTGACGGCGAGCGCCGGCCGAAGATCCTCGACTTCGGGATCGCTCGCGTGCGTGACGAGACGAGCGCGATCGCCGGCAAAGCCACGAAGGGCGACGCGCTCAACGCGTTCTCTCCGGCGTATGCGTCGCCGGAGCAGTGGCACTCGCAGTCGTACGGCTCGACGGGGCCGTGGACCGACGTCTACGGTCTCGCGCTGACCGTGACGCAGGTGTTGATAGGCCACCCGCCGATCGGTGGTGAGCTCACGGCGATGCTCGGCGCGGCGATCAACCCGCAGACGCGCCCGACGCCGCGCGGCCGCGGGGCGAAGCTCTCGGACGACGCCGAGCGCGCGTTCCAAGCCGCGCTCGCGGTGGATCCTCGCTCGCGCACCCAGGAAATCGAGGTCTTTTGGTCGCAGCTCGAGCGTTCGCTGGGGCGCGTTCCGTCCTTGCGACGACGGACGGCTTCGGTCTCGAACGAGTCCGTTCCGCCCCCCGCGCCCGACCTCGAGCTCGACTTGCCCGCCGCGCAGGCCGCGACTCAGGCTGCCCCGGCTCCACTGCCCGCCGCGCCGCTCTCCGCACCGCTCCCGAGCGCTCCGCGCTCGGCTCCAGTCCTGCCGCCCATCACTGACCCGAACGTCGGCGGCGGCTCGCTCGACATCGGCCTGGGCGCTGGCGCGCTCGATCTCGATCGGGGTGCCACGCGGCCCCGACCACGCCCTTCGGGCCCGAGACCGCGCCCTGCTTCGACGGGGGTCTGGGTCGGGCAGCAGGCGCCCTCCAAGTCTCTCGGCGAGCGGTACTCCGGCCCGGCTTGGATGGTGTTCCTCGCGGTTGCGATGGGCGTCGCGGACTACGTCTACGCGCACACGACCGGCGAGCGGCTCGCGTTCGGCCCCGTGCGGCCCATCTTCGTCGCGGGTCCTCTCGGACTGCTCGGTGTCGCGCTCGCGATTTGGCGCTCCCTCGAAGACTGAGCTTTTTTGAGCGCCGTTTGGGTTGCGCTCGCGCATCGGGCTCGTGGGGCCCATTTGCCGTTTACCTCCGGGCCCTAGAGAAGGGATCATGGCGGTTCGGCCTGTTTGCTTGAGAAGGAACCCCCAATGCTTCGTTTCGTCGTTCTTGTCTCCCTGACCGCGCTCGTTGCGGGTTGCGCCGAGTCGACACCCGAAACAGAGAGCGACACCGACGTCGAGAGCTCCAAGCAAGCGAGCCAAGTAGGACAGCCGGCAACCCAGCCGGGCCAGACGCTCCCGCGAGCAGACCTCGGGCCGGCCACGCTGCCGACCACCGCCGCCCCGGGCATCGACCGTCTCGGTGAAGCGTGCACCTCCGACGCTCAGTGCGGTGCGGACGCCACGGACTGCGTGGACTGCATCGGGAGCGTGTGCTCGCTGCTCGCCGCGAACACCGTCTGCAACGCGAAGACGGGGCCTTGTGAGACGGACGGCGTTTGCAGCGGGTCGAGCGCGACGTGCGGCGCCAAGTCCTTCGTGTCGGCGAGCACCGTGTGCGACCCGAAGGCAGGGCCCTGCGAGACGGACGGTGTTTGCAGCGGGTCGAGCGCAGCGTGCGGCGCCAAGTCCTTCGTGTCGGCGAGCACGGTGTGCAACCCGAAGACGGGACCCTGCGAGACGGACGGTGTTTGCAGCGGCTCGACCGCGACGTGCGGCGCCAAGTCCTTCCTCGCGGCGAGCTCGGTGTGCGACCCGAAGACGGGGCCCTGCGAGACGGACGGTGTTTGCAGCGGATCGACCGCGACCTGCGGCGCGAAGACCTTCGTGTCCGCGAGCACGGTGTGCAACCCGAAGACGGGGCCCTGCGAGACGGACGGCGTTTGCAGCGGGTCGAGCTCGACCTGCGGCGCCAAGTCTTTCCTCGCGGTGAACACCGTCTGCGACCCGTCGAACGGCCCTTGTCAGTCCTCGGGGACCTGCACCGGGTCGAGCGCGGCCTGCGGCGCGAAGTCCTTCGCTCCGGCGTCGACCGTGTGTCGCGCACCGCAGAGCGACTGCGATCTCGACGCGCACTGCACCGGCTCCAACGCGAGCTGTCCCGCGAACCCGAACGCACCGAACACGACGGTCTGTCGCTTCGCCGCTGGGCCTTGCGACGCTGTCGAGAACTGCACGGGCTCGTCTCCCAACTGCCCCTCCGACCTGTTCCGTCCGAACGGTGCAAACTGCGGCTCGGCGACCGACCTCTGCGACGAGCCCGACACGTGCGACGGCCTCTCGGTCACCTGCACGGACAAGATCTCGAACACCTCGAAGGTCTGCCGCCCCGTCGCTGACCTCTGCGACGTCGCGGACCACTGCGACGGCGTCGCCAAGGCTTGCCCGACCGACGTGCTCCAACCTTCCTCGCACGTCTGCAGGCCGTCCGCGCAGCAGTGTGACGAGGTCGAGAACTGCACGGGCGCGAGCGTCGTTTGCCCATCCGACAGCCCGAAGACCGCGGGAACGACCTGCAACGACGCAAATGCTTGCACCCCAAACGATGTCTGCACCGGCTTCACCTGCAAGGGCGACGACACCGACAACGACACGATCGGGGACAGCTGCGACAACTGCGTCAACAAGTCCAACACCAACCAGGCGAACCCCGACGGCGACCTCTACGGGACGGCCTGCGACAACTGCCCCATCGACCAGAACGACCTGCAGGAGGACCGTGACGGCGACACGGTCGGTGACGTCTGCGACAACTGCCCCGACGACTCGAACGTCGGCCAAGAAGACCCGGACGGCGACGATTGGGGCACCGCCTGCGACAACTGCCCGACCGATTTCAACCCGGGCCAGGACGACAACGAGGGCGACAACATCGGCGACGTCTGCGACCCCAACGACGACAACGACAGTCGCAACGATGCCAGCGACAACTGTCCGACCGTCGCGAACTCGAACCAGAACAACATCGATATGGACCTCCTCGGTGACGCCTGCGACGACGACATCGACGGGGACAGCCTGCTGAACGACTACGAGAGCTCGATCGGCGCGAACCCCTTCAGCGTCGACACGGACGGCGACACCATTCGCGACGTCTACGAGGTCACGGGTTGCAACGCGATCCCGCCGGCCTGCCCGAACGCTCCCGCCGAGGCCTACCAGTCCGACAACGATGGGACGGTCGACGCCATCGACGCGGACAGCGACGGCGACGAGATCCCCGACTCCGAAGAGGCAGGCGACGCCAACCTGGCGACCGCGCCCATCGACACCGACAACGACGGGACGCCCGACTACCGCGACACCGACTCGGACGACGATGGCTTCCCGGACAAGACCGACAACTGCCGCCTCGTCTTCCAGAACGACCAAGCCGACGCGGATTTCGACGGCATCGGTGACCTCTGCGAGAACAACAAGGATGGGGACATGTGGCTGGACAACCAGGACAACTGCCCCACGGTCGCGAACGACGACCAGGCGAACCACGACACCGACCCGGACGGTGACGCCTGCGATGACGACGACGATGACGACGGCAAGGCCGACACCATCGACAACTGCCCGCTCGTCGCGAACGGTGATCAGACCGACACGGACGGCGACCTGCTCGGCAACGTCTGCGATGACAACGACGACGACGACACGAAGCTCGACGCGGAAGACAACTGCCCGCTCGTCGCGAACGACGATCAGGCGGACATCGACGACGACGGGATCGGCGACGCCTGCGACGATCACAACGACGCGGACGCCGACATGGACGGCAAGCTCGACGCCGAGGACAACTGCCCGAACGATCCGAACCCGCTCCAGGAGAACCTCGACGGCGATCAGCTCGGCGATGTCTGCGACGACGACGACGACGCGGACGGCAAGCCCGACACCGAGGACAACTGCCCGACCGTGGCGAACGCCTCCCAGACCGACACCGACAGCGACGGCGACGGCGACGCGTGCGACGACGACGATGACGGCGACGGCATCGCCGACGGTGAGGACGAGTGCCCGCTCGACGACGATCCCAACTGCGGCAAGCCGCCGACAGTGCCCGTCGAGGGTGGTGGCTGCGGCTGCGAGACCGCCGGCGCGCGGCAGCCGCTCGCCGTCCCAGCTGTTGCGCTCCTCGGTGTAGCGCTCGTGTTCGCACGTCGACGTCGTGCGGTTGGGGGGGCCCGAAAGGGCGGGGCGAACTGAGCCCCCACAAAAGGTCGACGAAGTCCTGCCGTACCGTGCCGTAGGCTTCGCCCTTCGGGAGGGGCGTGCTTAACTCCCCCCGACATGGGGACCTCATCCAAGGGCCCCGGCGCTCCTGCTAGCGCCGGGAAGCCCTCGCTTTCTCGTCTCGTCGACGTCGCGATCATCGGCGCCGGGCCCGCTGGAACTGCGATGGCCGCACGGCTCGGTCAGCTCGGCGTGCGAGACGTCGTGCTCGTCGACAAAGCCGACTTCCCACGTGAGAAGACCTGCGGGAGCGGCGTCTCGCCGAAGGGCATCAAGGTCCTGCAGGAGCTCGGCGTGTGGTCGCGCGTCGAGCCGAGCTCGTACTGGATTCGAGGGCTGCGCCTCGTCACTCCGGGGGGCCGCGAGGCCATGTTGTCCGCGGGCGATGTGCAGGCCGTCGTGTGTCCGCGACGCGTGCTCGACCATCACCTCCTGCAGGCTGCGGTCGAGCGCGGCACACAGTTCATCCCGTATTTCAACGCCGCACGTCTGACCGAGGACGGCGGTCGAACGACGGGCTTCGTCGGTCGCGACGGGCGCGTCGTGCGCGCGAAGCACACGATCGTCGCGGGCGGTTCGCACTGTCGCTTCGGCGGCCCGGTGCGCCCGACCAAGCGGGTCATCCAGGCCATCATGGGCTTCTGGCAGAACGTGCCCTTCACGCCGAACACCGTGGAGATGATCTACGACCGCGAGCTCTTGCCGTACTACGGCTGGCTCTTCCCCGAGGGTGAGGGGACGGTCAACATCGGCATCACCTACGAGGAGCGACCGGGTGAGAAGCGGAACGCGCGCGCTCTCTTCGCGGCGTTCCTCGAGCGGCACTACGCGCGACGCATCGCAAACGCCGAGCAGCTCGGTGATTTCAAGGGCCACCCGATCACGTGGAGCTACGCGATCGAGGAGCTCACCGCGCCGGGCCGCGTCGTCATCGGTGAGTCCGGGCTCCTCACGCACCCGGCCACCGCCGAGGGCATCTACCAAGGCATGCGCTCGGGGCTCCTCGCGGCCGACGCGATCGCGTCGGTGCTTTCGGGCGAGTGCAGCGAAGCGGCCGCGCACCGCGCCTACGAGCGCTCGGTTCGACGCGCGTTTCGGCCGTCTTTCCTCGCGGCCGGTGCGTTTCGCCACCTCTTGAAGACGCCCTTCATGGACGCGGTGGTCGGCCTCACCGAGCAGCCGGCGCTCAAGCGCGCGGGCGCTCGCATCCTCGCGTCGCTCTGAGGTGCGGCCCTCAAGTCGCGAGCAGCGGGCGAGCCTTTTCCCCGGCGAAACGCACGTGGAAATGATCCGTGTGCCACGGCGAGGCGACGAGCACGCCGTCCTCGCCCAGGGCGACGAGCGCGCCCTCCTTGATCCACTGGCGCTCGTAGAGCGTCGGGGCGACGCGGATGACCTCGCGGCGATAGACGTCGTCGATGAAGATCTTCGTGATGCGGCCGGGCGCTTCGTCGCAGAGGATACCCAGGAAATAAGCGAGCCGATCGAAGTCGATCCCCTTCGCCGTGCCGGGTGAGCACCCGAAGCGATCGGGCTCGAGCAGGACGCCGCGGCAGTGGTCGCGCGGCGTCGAGGGGAACGTGTCGTTCGCGGGGAAGCCGATGTCGACGTCGCAGCCGCCGTCGTGGCTGATGTGGTGGGGCTGCGCGAGATCCGTCTTCGGGCGCTTGCCGTTCCACTGGCTCGCGTCCGAGAGGAAGAGCGGGTCCAGCTTGAAGCGCTTGCGGGTCTTGGCGAACGCGGTGCGGAGCGAGCGGACGACGTCGATGCGGGCGAAGACGTAGCGCGCCGAGGACGCGAGCTGATAGCCGTCCGCGTCGGTCGAAGGGGTGGGGAAGCCGATGAGCGGGCGGGCGAGCTCGGTGCCGTTCTTCAGCCCCTTGGCGGAGGGCTCGACGTCGTCTGCGTCGGTCGCGAGCGCCAACATGACTTGTACGCTGTCAGCGACATCGACGGTGAGATCGAGCTCCTCCTCGAGGTCTCCGGTGCGGACGCTGAGCGTGCGAGGCAAGAGCCCGTCCTCGTCGAGCGGTGAGCGCGCACGCAGTCGCTTCGCCAGCGGGCCGCCGACGATGTCGATCCCGAGGAGCGCGGCCTTCGGCCCGAGGATCGCGATCGTCGCGAAGCTCGCCGCAGGCAAGCGCACGTGGAGCGTCTTGCGACCGGCCGGCAAGTCGCGCTGCGTGTGGCCCGCGTCCATCACGTCGGGCGGCGTATCGTCCGGCGGGGCCGCGGGCGGCTCGGGCTCTCCGTCGACGGGTGAGGTCGGCTCGGTGGCTGGTGGTTTGGGCTCGGTCGAGGGCTCGGCCCACGCGACTTGCGTTGTCGCGAGCGTCGCCGTGAGCCCACCGAGGAAGGTCCTGCGCGACAGAGCGCTGGGCGCAGGCGGGCGGGCCATCGTCACTCGTGCACGATGACGACGGTTCCCTCGCCGAACTCGTCGTCCTTGCCGCTGCCCGTGTTCACCGCGTGCCAGCCGTCCGGGACTGCAGGCTCGGTCCAGTTGAAGACGCGGTGCGCGTCGATCGGCGAGAGGTTCACGCAGCCGTGGCTGCGCTGCTTGCCGAAGACGTCGTGCCAATACGCCGCGTGGAGCGCGTACCCCGAGGCGAAATACTGGATGTAAGGCACGTCGCGCAGCTGATAGGTGCCCTCGCCGCGGCGCTTCGTGACGCCGTACTCGCCGTCACCCTTGCGTGGGATGATCGCAGGCTTGCCGGGCGCGGCCGGCTTCTTCTTGGGGTCGCCACCCTTCGCCGAGGCCGTCTTTTGCGGCTTCGCGGGCGCGGCGGGCGCGCCCTTGGCGGCGGCCTTCGGAGCCGCGGCCTTCGGAGCTGCGGCCTTCGAAGCGGCGGCCTTCGGGGCGTCGTCGTCACCGTCCGAGCTGCTGCTCGAGGAGGACGAGCGCTTGACCTTGGGCGCGCCGCCCACGTCGCTCGACTCGTTCGAGTCCATCGTGGCCGTGATGTGTTTGTTGCGGATACGGAACTCGCCCGTGATCGTCGGGAACTCTTCGCGGCCGGTGGAGACGAGCGTCGCGTAGATCGGACGCTTGCCTTCCCACATCGTGAGCGTCTGCTGCGAGAGGCTCACCTCGATCCACTTCTCGCCGTCCTCAGCGGCCTTCGGCCAGGTGTGCGGCGCGATGATGACGCCCACGTCGCTCGCCCTGACGAAGCCACCGTCCTCGAGCGCGAGGTAGCGCTCGCCCGCGACGCGCTTCTGCTTGCCGGAGAGCTTCACCTTGCTGCGCCACTCGAGCTCTGTCCCGGCGGATGCGCTGCTCCCGTCCACCTGGAAGCGCGAGGCGCCCTGCTCTCGAACGAACGCGAACGGGAGGTCGGCTTCACCTTCGATCTCGACGCCGTGCCAGGGCGACCCGGAGTCCGGCTTGAGCTTGGTCGTCGGGGCCAAGCGGAGGTCGGTCGTGATCGCGAAGCGCCGGTTGAAGTAGTCGTCGCCCATCGCGAACGAGCCGACGAACGCGAGCCCGCTGAAGCGCCGCGCCCGATCGGCGAACACGGCGAAGTCCGGCACGTCGAAGTCCGAAATGTTGCGGATGGTGCGCTTGCCCGACTCGAGCCAGAACGGGGGCGCGTCGTTCTCGGACTCTCCGCCGAAGAGCTGCCCCAGCCCGAGCTCCGCCGAGGTCTTCTGCTGGCCGAGGTCTCCGATTTGTTTGCCCCTCAAAGGAACGCCGCGGTCGTCGAGCGGCACGTCCCACGCCCCGAGCTTGGTCTTGTCGATGTCGGCGTGGTTCGCCGCGTACCAGTCGAGGTGCTCCTTCAGCTTGAACTCGGCCTTCAGCTGCTCGTCGGCCGTCGGGATCTTCAGGTAGAGCGGGAGGACGGCGCGCACGAACCCGTAGCGGTAAGGCAAAGCACCGGTGAGGTTCGGGCGACGGCTCGCGGCCTTGAGGATCGGGTCCTCGAGATCGATCGTCGCGTCCTTGCCGGCGCAAACGTAGCCGTGCGGCTCGATCTGGTACCAGCCGCCGGGGCAGCCGCGTGTGCTGACAGGGCTGTCAGAGCGAGGGACCTTGGTGCCGACGCGCAGGTACCCGAGCCGCTTCGAAGTGTCGCGCGGCTCTTTGTAGACGATCGCGACGAAGCTCGTGACCCCGAGCAGCGGCTTGTCAGTGGACATCGACGCGGCGATCGAGTTCTTGCCGAAGGTCGGCGCGGGCGCGGCCTCGGCGGCCGGGAGCGCGGACACCGACGCGACCGAGGGAGCGGCGCTCGAGGTCGTGACGTCCCCGCCGCGCTGGCATGCAGCGCTCGTCGCGATCGCGAGGAGCCCCATCAAGAGTCGACGGCCCATCCCGATCCCTTGCCGCATTTCTCCGGCCGAACCAAGCGCGAACTCGCCGCGGTTCGCCGCGATGAAGCAGGTCGACGCGCGGCGCGAGTTGGTCTTTTATTCCCGCCGCGTAGCGCTCGGGCCCAAGTGAAAGACCTCACCGTTCACCTCGTCGTCCTCGGCGCGCTCCTCGGCGGCGCGGCCCTCTTCTCGCCTCGCGCCGCGCTCGCGGGCGAGCAGCCGATGACGGTGTCGGGCGACGCGTGGCAGCGCCCCGAGGAGATCTACGGCTTCGAGATCGTGCGCGCTTCCCTGGCGTTCGACGCGGGGTTCCGCTTCTTCGGTTACAACGACGGGCTCTCGTCGAACCTGCGCAGCTACGAGATCCTCGGCGCCCCCGGCCTCGCCGCCGACGTCGAGCTCTTCCCGTTCGCGCCGCTCGGGTTCATGGTCTTGCGCGATCTCGGCGTCACCGCCGAGGTCCGCTATCAGCCCGGCATCTCGAGCGAGACGACCTCGGGGACCGCGCTGGGGACGGAGTGGCTGCGCTTCGGCGGCGGCCTGCGTTATCGCTTGCCGATCGACCTCGGCCGCGACGACAAGACGCCGCTCGTCTTCGGTGTCCGCGGCGGCTTCCACCAGGATCGCTTCGTCATCGACAGCGCCCCCGAGGTCGCGGGCGAGACGCCCAGCGTCAAATACACTTTTGTCAGCGTAGGTCTCGACGGGCGCTTCCCCCTCGGGCCGGTCGCGCTCTTCGCCTATGGCGATTACCTCGGCGCGACCGACTCCGGCGAGGTTCACGATCGGTTCCGCGACCCTTCGATCGGTGGCATCGACGTCGGCGGCGGGCTGGCGATCCCGCTCGTGCGCGGCCTCGAGCTGCGGGTCTCGGCCGAGTACATCCGCTGGTTCTATGCGTTCGGTCCCGTCCCCGGTGACTCCTATGTCGCCGGCGGCGCGCTCGACGAGTTCGTCCACCTCGAGGGAGGGCTTGGATATGTCTATTGAGCGCGCCCTCTCCGCCGGCGCGACGTTGGTGCTGCTCGGGTGGCTCGTCGCGCTCGCGAGCGCGTGTCCCGGCTCGCTCGAGAACAAGCAGCAGTTCATCGACGGCGCCTGCGGGGACGTCAAAGTCCAAATCCTCGGACAGCGCTGCGCGACAGCGAACTGTCACGACTCGAGCGCGCCCGCGGGCGGGCTGGACCTCACGCCCGACGCCGACCTCGCGAGCCGCATCGTCGACGTCGACGGCAATGGCTGCCCCGGCAAGATCGTCGACACGAGCGCGCCCGAAGACAGCCTCCTCTATACGAGGGTCCTCAGCACGAACAAGTGCGCGACGCGGATGCCGAGCTCGGGCGACAAGCTCACCTCCGACGAAGAGGCCTGTCTCCTCGAGTGGATCGAGTCGCTCTAGAGTCTGCTATCCGACGGGCTTCAGCTTGAGGGCCTTCTCCGGGCACGCGGTCACGCAGAGCCCGCAGGCCCGGCACGCGTCGGCGTTCGGCGTATAGACGGTCAGGCGCCCGTGCACGCGGCTCTTCAGCTTGCCGAAGAAGCTCAGCCGCTCGAAGTCAGCGTCCTCGATGGTGCGCACCTCGAACACGCTCTCGGGGCAGACGTCGACGCACGCGCGCTTGCCCTCACAGCGGTTGCGATCGACGACAGGTTGGAATCGACCTGGCTCGGCGCGACAGCCGTCAGTCGGTCGCGGCGGCGGAGACTTCGGACCTTGAACCATAGTCCCAAACACATAGCGATTCGGTACGCCGCGGCCTCGTGAAGTTGCGTTGACTTGGATGTCGAGAGATCACGAAGGGCTTGGCTCGAAGAAAAAAGGTGAGCCGTCGGCCGTGTTCACGGGGCACTCGTCAAGAGACAGCAACTGGGAGGTAGACATGCACGTCGGTACGGCGCGGGGGTTGGGTTTTGTCTTGGCGTCGCTCGCATGGTCGGCGACCGGGGTCGGCTGCGATGACATTCATGTAGGTGATGACATGGATACCTTCGCGGTCAGCGCCACCATCGAAGGCGCGCCCGAGAGCGCCGTGGGCACGGCCCGCGGGTCGGCGGTCGACGCGCCCGTCGATCCCGAGTCGGGCCATGTGGTCTTTCGTTGGGAGGGCATCCTCGCGGACACGGTTTGGGTCGAACACTGCGTCGTCAACTGCGAAGACCAGCCTGACGATTGGTGCTGGAACAAAGGCGACGACGAGGTCGACGGCGATTGGGACAAGGGCCAAGACGAGGCCGAGGGCATCTGGTATGCGGGCGCTTGCTCCGCTTACTCCGATTGCACTGGCCCGAAGTCGGAGTTCCCCGGTGGTCTCCTCGACGGGGAGATCCAATTCGGCCAGCTCCCGGCGGATTGGTTCATCCCCGTTGGTTGCTCGGAGGCGAACCCCACGCTCGTCGAGGGCGAGACCTACGCGGTCGGCGTCGAGGGAATGGATTGCAAGAATGGCCCCGACAGCTGCGAGCTCGCGATGGGCTGTCGCTTCTTCCGTATGGAAAACGGCGTGCCGCGGATGTTGGACAAAGGGACACGCTAGCGCTCACTCTCGAGGACACAAATCGGCCTCGAGATTGGGCGCCTGATAGCGATCTTGGCCGTCTCGCAGCACGATTCGAAGCGGCGCCGGCCCTGGGAAACCTCTCGCGAACGAGGGGAGGCTCACGATGAGCGGCGACGAAGCCTCGACCTCGGCAGAATAGGCGCCTGTCGAGTCGACTTTGACCTTCGTCTCGCCGACGTAGACGAAGATGTCCTCGAAGTTGCCGCACGCGACTTTGGTTACATGGCCGTAAACAGTGACGGCGCGCGAGCGCGACTGTACGGGCAAAGCGAAGCCCGCGGTCGCGCCGCCCGACAAGACCGCCGCGGCGTCGCTCGTCCAAAGTCTGTAGCCGCCCAGGCCCAGCCCGAGCGACCAGGCCCTCGCGCCGTCCGCGAGCGAGAGCGCTGTGACGCCGGCGTTCTCGAGCGTCACGAGGATATGGCCGCGCGCCTCGTCGATCGCGAGCTCGGGGCCGGAGCCCATCGCGAGCGGGGTGCGCCACGCGGCCTCACCCGTCGTGATCGAATAGGCGGTAAGCTCGTCGTTCAAGGCGACATAGACCACTCCGTCGTGGGCGAGCATCACTGGATAGATGTTGGGCCGACCGGCGTGGAGCCTGCGAAGGGTCCGCCCAGTCGCGCCGTCGATGAAATGCAGATCCCCACCCTCGGCGGCCAGCACGACGCCGCGCGCGGCCGCGACGCGCCCGGGCGTCTCGGCGAAGTCCACAGTCCATAGTGCCTTTGCCGGGCCGCGGACGTCGAAGGCACGCACGCGCAAAGGCACGATCACCTGCGGGGTCGGCGCGGTCGGAGAGTACTCGGTCCACTCGACGTAGACGACGTCGCCGTCGGGGTGGAGCGTGACGCTCTGTGCCTCCATGGGGAGGTCTACCGCCCATTCGACCGAGCCGTCTCGGAGCGACAAAGACACCAACGACGACTGGGGTCTATACCGTCCAATGATCATGGATTCGCCGCGAAAGACGGGCGGACCCCACCACCGCCCGTCGGGTGCGCGCCAGCCGACGGACAAAGTCGCGCCCGCGTCGCGGACCCATACAGGCGAGTCCCATTGAGCGACGAAGCCGCCACGGACAGGGAGCCAATAGGACGGTTCGCCGTTGATGTGCAAGTCAGTGATCGGTCGCACGCGACACTGTTCGCCGTCCGCCGCGGAGCAGTCGCGCACGCCAGCCCGCTCACGATCCCAGAAGAACACCCTGTCGCCGCCGAGGCCGATCGCGGTCTCCTGACGGGTCCACGGCTGCGTGTCCGCGACGCGTCGCGGTTCGAGCGCGCGCTGCGACGAATTCGGCGTGGGCTCGAGCGTCACCGTCGGCTCCGCGGCGCGTGTGCACGCAGCCGAAGCGAGCGCTACCACCCATATCGGCGTCGAGCGTGTCGTCATCGAAGGCGACAGTCTGACACGCCTCGCGGTCAGCCGGCCTTCGCCGGGGCCGCGCCGGTCTCCTGAACGAAGCCGAGCCTCGCGAGATCGCGGCGCGTGAGCAGGTCGCCCTCGACGGCGCGCACGGCCCGCGTGAGGAGCGTCTCGAGCTCGGCGTCGTTGCCGGGCCAGAGGTGCTCGGTGAGCACAGCGAGCGCGCCCGCGTCGATCCCCATCGGCTTGCCGCGATGTCGCAGGCCGAGCCGCACGAGGTGATCGAGGATGAGCGGGCGCAGATCTTCACCGCGCGCGGCGAGGGGAGGCAGCGCGATCGCGCGATCCCCGAGCCGATCCGCGAGGCGTTCTTCGATGAGGCCGCGCGCTGCGAGCACGTCGACGGTCTCGGGGACGACGATCGCGAGCGCGTGATCGCGCGCGTCGTGTGCGCCCAGGAGACCTTGCACGAGCTTCGGCAGGAGCTGGGGATCGAGGATCGCGAGGGTGCCGCCGCGCGCGCGCTCGATGGGCGAGCGCTCGGGGTCGCGCCACAGCTCGAGGTCGGTGAGGGCGGGGCTGCGGCCGTCGACGACGACGAGCGCGGACGCATCGCGACCGCGCGCGAGGTGGTAAATCGCGAGGTAGGGCAGGGGATCGACGCCGGGGCAGCCGACGACGACGAGCGGCTCGGCGCGCTCGGCCGCGCCCTCGAGGCTATCGACCGCGAGGCGCGCCGCGGGGCTGTACAGCGCGACGCGCGCGCGCGCGGCGAGGGCCTCGGCGAGGGCCTTGCTGCGATCTCGCTCGAGGGTGAGCTTCGTCGTGAGCTCACCCGCGCTCGCCGCCGACTCGGTCGCGCGGGTCGTGGCTGCGGCCTCGCGCGCGATCGATCGCGCGAGGCGCGAGCCCGCAGCGATCTGCGCGCCGAGCACGCGCATCAAATCACCGAGCGCGGTGACCTCGGCGAGCGTGAGCGGCGCTTGTCGCTCGCCGCGGGGCAGCGCGAGCATCCCGAGCGGCGCGTCGCCGTCGAAGACCACCGCGGCCGCGTGCACGCGGCGATCTTCGAGCCACGCGAGCACGCCGCGCACATCGGGGCGACGCACGCTGATCGCGCGGAGCACGTCGGTGAGCAGCACGCGGCCGGCCTCGCCGCTCGCGAGCTCCGCGAGCTTCGGCGGCAGGCTCGTCGGCTCGGTGCGCGCGTAGCCCGCGCGATCGGTCGTCGTGACGACGGCGGGCTCGTATTTGTAGAGCGAGGGGCCGTCGGCGGAGAACGGAGAGAGCGCGCGCAGCTCGAGGAGCGCCTGCTCGAGCGCGGGCTCGGGATCGGGCAGCGTGGCCGCGGCGCGCGCGGCCGCGAGGGCCTCGGTCCACGGTTCGCGTCGGGGCGCGAGGCGCTTCGCCAAGAGGGGAGACAAGAGCCCGCCCGCCGCTGCGACGACACACGCGACGACGACCGCGAGCGCAGCGCGCTCGGGCCAGGCCTTCGCGATGGCCGCGAGCCCGATCGCAGGCGCGACGCAGAGCGCACCGAGCACGGCGAACTGCGTCGCGGCGCTCGAGACGCGCTCGGGCTTGCGAGCCGCGGAGAGCACCGCACCCGCCGCGCACGTCGCGAGCGCGCACGCGGTGAACATCAGGCCGAGCGGCGCGAGCTTGGCCGCGCCGGCGAGCACCGCGAGCGCGAACGCCGTCGCGGAGATCGTCGCGAACGAGCGCAGTCGATCGGGGACGCCGAGCTCGTGCGCGCGCGCGCTCGACGCGAGCAGCGCAGCGGCCGTCAGCGTGCCCATCGACGCGAGCGCGGCAGCAGGCGCGCCGAACATCTCGACGAGGAGCGGACCGCGCGCGAGAGGCTTGCCGCTCGTGAGGCGGAGCGCGCTCACGCCGAGCGGAGCGAGCCACCCGAGCGCGAGCAGCACGAGCGCCGCGCGGTTCGTCTGCGGCGCTGCGGCGTCGGACGCGAGCCCCGGCTCCGCGGCGATGTGTGAGAGCGCGCGGAGCGCGCCGAGCGACGCGGCCGCACAACCGAGCGCTGCAGCAGCGCGCCCCTCGGTGAAATCCAACCCCGCGAGGCCGGTGATCCCGAGCACGCAGCCGAGCGCGACGAGGCGCGCCGACGAGACGACGACGTCCTCGCGCGCGGGGAGCGCGCGTGTCGCGAGGTGAACTGCAGTCAAAACGAGCGCCGCGGGGATCGCTCCAGCGAGCGCTGCGTCGGGCGCGCCCGTCGCGTTGACGATCGCCGAGATGACGTACGTCGCGAACGCGATGCTGCCGAAGAGCGGTAGGGAGCTCCGCTTCGGCTGGGCGGAGATCTTCTCTTCGGGCGTGTGCTCACCCGATCGGCCCGCCTTCGCCGGCGAGGCCGAGGCCTTCGCGCCGAGCTTCGGGGGGCGATCGCGCTCGGCCATGATCGATCAGCGCTGGCCGCGCGCGATCATCGCCTGGAGCGACGGCAGATCCGCCGCGTCGATCGAGCCCTTGATCACGCAGCGCACCGCGCCCGCCGGATCGAGGATCACGTGCATCGGGAGCTTGTCGAGCTTCGCCAGGCCGATCGAGTCGAGGAAGTCGCTCTTCGCCTTGTCGTCCTCGAGGTGGTAGCTCTGCCGCACACCCGTCGCGGGCTGCTGGTTGAGGAAGCGCGACGCGAGCCGCGCGTCGTCGTCGAGGCTCACGAAGCGCACGCGGAGCTTGTCCGAGAGCTGTCCCTCCCACGCCTTGAGGATGGGCATCTCTTCACGACAGGGCTGACACCAGCCGGCCCAGAGGTTGATCCAAGTCCACTTGCCGCCGCCGGTCTCGAGCGACTCGGTGAGCGAGGTGTCGGGCGTCCCATCACCGAAGAGGCGGGCCATCGTGACCGACGCCGGCTTCTTTCCGTCGGCGGCGGGCGCCGCTGCGCAGAACGGACGCTTGGGCTTCACGCTGCTCGCGCCGGGGACGGGTGCGGACGAAGACCCCGACGCGGTGGTCGCGGACTCGCGCGCCACGGTCTCGGAGGGGTCACAACCTTGCGCGAACGCACCGAAGAAGAGGAGCGCTGCGGCGCCATGGGAGCGCGTCATGGGCGCGCACTATACTCGAAGCCGCGGCGTGAGCCCGCGATGGGTCAGAGCGCGTCGGTGCCGGCCCGCAAGGAGAAGCGCTGCGTGTCGTCGGCCTTCAAGAAGGTCGTGTTCGACCCCACGCGGTAGGCGTGGGTGCCGGCGCTCACGCCATCGGGGAACGTGGCGTCGTAGGGCGCCGGCGCGGTCTCGTGCGCGACCTCCGAGTAGACGATCGCCGCGTTCGCGATGCCGACGAGGTTGTTCGGATCGGCGAGCTCTTCCGTGTCGATCACGCTGTTCTGGTTCGTGTCGACGACGATCATCACGTAGGCCACCGCCGCGGCGAAGTCGCCGGTGCACGCGGGGCACGTCGCGGGGTCGGCGCAGCTACGCTCGCACATGAAATCGAGGTCGGGTGGTGCGGTCACCTGCGCGAGCGGCACGCCGACGAGCTGCAGATCGGTCGTGAAGGGCGCGGTGTACGCGACCGTCGCGTCGTGCGCCCCGTCGGCCTCGAGGCGCAGCCAAATCACGCCGAGGTTGCCGGCGGTGACCGTCCCGGCCGGCGTCACGTTGAAGCAGACCTCGCCGGCGGCGCAGTTCGCAGCCTCACCTCCGGCCCCGCTGCCACCGGCGCCCCCGCCGCCCGACGGATCGGTGTCTCCGCCGCAGCCGAAGCCCGCCCAAAGAGCTGCCACGAACAAGAGCGCGACCGGAGAAAGCAAAGACATTCGCATCGTGACCATCCGTGTTCTCGGCGAAGGCTCGGAGCTCGATCCGAGGCGCCGTACTTAGTGTACCGCGAGGCGCGAGAGGTTCATCGGAGTCGCCCCGAACAGGCTGGCCCGAGTAAGCTCGAACCAAGTGCTGCCGCTCTCCACGCTTCGTCACGCTGACTCGAAACGTCCTCGTCGCTCGGGGGCTCGATGAGCGACCAAGGGGGCGGCCCGCCTCGGGGACCGGGCTGGTCACAACCGCCGGGGCCGCAGCAGGGTTATCCGCAGCAGCAGGGTTATCCGCAGCAGCAGGGTTATCCGCAACAGGGCTATCCGCAACAGCAGGGTTACCCGCAACAGGGCTATCCGCAACAGGGCTATCCGCAACAGGGGTATCCGCAACAGCAGGGTTACCCGCAGCAGCAGGGTTATCCGCAGCAGGGGTATCCGCAGCAGCAGGGTTATCCGCAACAACAGGGTTATCCGCAGCAGTCACCCATTGCCCCTTATGTGCAGCACGCCCCTCCGCAGGCGCGACCGAATGCCTCCCGGCCCGACCCCGACCGCGCCCGCCGACGCGTGGGGCTCGTCCTCTACATCCTCGCGATGGTCGTCGGGATTCTCCTCAATGTTCTCTTCTTCACACTGGAGATCTTCGGCGGCAAACGGCCGCCCTCGGTGATGGCGCAAGCCATGTTGGCGGGCGCGATTCCAGCGTTCGCGATGTTGCTCTTTTACATCCCAGTCCCGCGCTTCCTCGATCGGTTCGATCCGGAGCCTTGGTGGTGTCTCGGGATGGCGTTCGCGTGGGGCGCGATCGTCGCGACGGGGGTGGCCGGCTTCGTCAACACCATCGTCCACGTCGCTGTTGGCCAATCGTCCGGGGACAAGGTGGGCAGCTTCGTCGCCGCCGTAGTCAGCGCGCCAATCAGCGAAGAGCTGATGAAGGGCATGATCGTTTGGGGCTTCTTCGTGTTCTTGCGACGCGAGTTCGACGGTGTCGTCGACGGCATCATCTACGCCACGTTCGCGGCGCTCGGCTTCGCCGCGGTCGAGAACGTGAGCTACTACGCGCGCGCGGCGCTCGAGGGACAGAACGTCTTCGCCGCGACCTTCTTCCTACGCGGCATCGTGGCTCCATGGGGGCACCCGCTCTACACCTCGATGACGGGCATCGGGATCGGCATCGCCCGCGAGAGCTCGAGCACGCCGGTGCGCATCTTCGCTCCTTTGGGCGGCCTCGCGTTCGCGATGACGCTGCACTCGATTTGGAACTTCGTGCCGAACCTCGGCGGCGACGTCTTCCTCGTGTCGCTCCTCTTCTGGTTTGCCTTCGTCGGTGTGTTCGGCGTCATCGTGGTCGCGCTCGTCATCCGCAAGGGCCGGACGATTCGCGAGTTCTTGCGCGATGAGGTCCTCGTCGGCAACCTCACGCAGGCCGAGCTCCTCTTCGTCACGAGCCCGCTCGGTCGTATCCGCACTTACTTCATGCGAAACGGCAAGCTCTGGCGCCGCTTCATCGGCGCGGCCGCGCGCCTCGCGCTCTGCAAATGGCATACGGCGCGCGCGATGAAGGGCAAGAAGCGCACGATCTCGATCGAGTTCATCGCCCCCCTCCGCGACGACCTCAAGCGACTGCGCGCCGAGATCCAACAGGCAGGACCGAGCCCGTTTCCCCAGCTCCCCGCTCGCTGAGGTTTGGTGTTCAACGCCAAGCCCTATTACGAGGTCAACCGCGAAGAGCGGAACTACTGCGCCCTCTTCGCCCACGCGCTGCTCAGCTCGAGCGACTGTCGCGAGCGGGCGTGCGTCGTGATCCGAAGGCGCACGGGGGTCGCGCTCGACCCGCACCACCTCGAGGTCTATTTGGAGGTCGCGGCCCTTCGCGATTATTGGAACGACCTCGGCGACCCGCAGCGCTACGACGAAGAGACGCACCGTCGGCGCCGCGCCGTCCTGGACGCCATCCTCTCGTTCTCGTCGACTGACACGGGTGTCATCGATCGCGAGCCGCTCTTCTGGACGAACGGTGTCGGCTCCAAGCTCTGGAGTCCTGCTCGTTGGGACCTCCACGCCCTCGACAGCGCCTCGCTGCCGCACCTCAAGGAGGTGCGAATGGCCTTCAACGCGAAGCCCGACATCTTGCTCATGTCACCGACGAGCGCCGTCGTCCTCGAGGCGAAGGTCGAGTCCGGCGAGGGTCGGAACGAAGCCGTCGGCTACGCCCAAATCAAGACGCAGAAGCTCATCGTCGACCTCTGGAAGAAGCTCATCCCGATCTTTCAGCCGCTCCATGTCGTGCTCGCGACACTCAAGCTTCGGCGCGCGAGCGAGCTCGACCTGGAGTGGGCCGACGTGCTCGAAATGGTCGACTCCTCGGGCGTCGATGCCTTTACCAAGACCGCGCTCGGCCGCTTGGCGAGAGCGCCCGGTGCGTAACTGTTACATCGCTGTAAGCCTTCTTCAGCGATAGGGGCCTTGCGTGCGCGCCGCGCCGAAGAGCGCCTCGGCGATCGAGAGCCCAGCCTTCAATTGCGCCTCGAGCGCCTCTCGTGATTGGACCGGAGTCGGCCAAACCCAAAAGATGCCGGTGTCCGTCATCGTGAGCTCGGAGGCCGCGAGGAGCGAACACAGCGCCGCGCGCAGCGATGCATTGGAGAACACGGCGCGCACCGCTTGGGCCGGATGGCCCGAGAGGACGAAGGCGTCGTCGAAGAACGGATCTCCGGTGCGAATGGGGTCGGTGAACAGTCGACTCAGGAACTCGAGCGCGTTCGCGCGCCGCAGGTGGATGCGCACGCCGACCTCGTGGGGGAAGCGCACGCCGAGGCCCGTGCGCAATACGCCGCCGTTGGTCTCCAGGGCGAGCTCCACCGCGACGCCCGACACCACGCCCTCGATCAGCATGCGCGGCGCGTCGAACGCGAGCGCGTGCTCGGCGGCGAAGTCGCGCCACACGGACTCGACGAAGAGCTCGGCGTCCGTTCGCCGGCACGCCGCGCGACGAACCGCGAGCTCGTTTGCGATCCACGCCGCGCCGTCGAGCCCGGCCATGATGGTGCGCGGGTCGGTGATTTGCCCGGGCCCCGACCAGACCGCCGTCGAGTCGCTGGCGCTGTAGCCGGAGCGCACGAGCGCTGACATCCGTGTAAGAAATGTCGGGTCGCCGGCGCGCGCGAGCAGCAGACGTCGCACGCCGTGTGGGTCGAGCGCGCCGATGCGGAGCGCCGCGTCGACGTCGGGGATGCCGAGCAGCACATCCTGCCCGCCGAAGAGGCTCGTGAGCGCGTTCTCTCGCGTGATGGATGCGCCGACGAGGAGCGGCGGCACGATCTCCGTGACGGCCGAGGTGTGCACGCTTTGGTTGCTGCCCGAGCCCTCGATGTGCGTGACGACGAGCGCGCGCTTACCGGCGTGGGAGCCGCGCAGCCAATGTCGATAGCGCGGCGGCGGCCCGACCACCGGGCCGAGCGCTCGCCAAAGCTGACGAAAGCTCGCGCTCGATCGAAACCCCGCTACGGGCTCGTGCGGTGTGAAGCCGATGGCCGCCGCGAGGACGCCCCATCTCTCGGCTACGGCGCTCGACAAGAACACCCTATTGGCCTATCGCCCGGAGGCCGAGGTGTCGAGCCGCCGACCACGTGGCTCCGCGACAAAGCACGATCGTTCGGTGAAACTCGGCGCCCCGCGAGCGCCCCCCCGCCCGCGCCCCCCGACCAAGAGCCTAGAACGCGAGCGTCATTTGCAAACCCGTTCCGTTCGTCGAGATCTCGAGCGACGGCCCGTCCGGATTGGGTTGCTCATCCGCTGGAGTTTGACTCGGCAAGAGGTCGCGCCGCGCAGGCCGCGGACTGTCGAACACGTACAACACCACCCCACCAGCGGCCGCGAGCACCGCCGCGCCGAGCAGCACGCCCGTCGTCGTCGCGAACGCGTCGCGCGTCGCCACAGACGTGTTGTAGTCGTCGAGCTCCTGGCAAGTGTCGCCCCGGCAAACCACCTTGCCGGCGTCGATGTCGCTGCGCTGCGAGGCCGCGGCCACATGAGACGCGAGCGCGAGGCTGCCAGTGATGACGCCCGCCGCGAACAAGCCACCACCCGCGACGAGGAGCCCGATGGAGCCCATTCGCTGGGTGGGAAATGGCATATCGCCCTTCACCGACGCGCGGCCCGCCCGACTTACAGCGATGTTCTCGCTGTATTCCTCGTAGCCCGCCATCGACAACCGGATGACGTGCGGTCCCGCGGCGACCGCGAGCGGCGCGCTGAGAGGCAGCTCTCCCTGCGACTGTCCGTCGACCTCGACGCGCGCCCCGCTCGGACCCGTGACGTCGACCTCGGCGGGGATACCACTCAAGGGGATGTCGAACGCCGTGACCGCGCCCGACGCGACCTCCACCGATCGACTTTCATCCTTGTAACCCGCGGCGGTGACCTTGAAGGTGTGTGGCCCCGGAGTGACCTCGACGGCGACGGGCAGCGCGCGCGGTTTGCCGTCGGCGTCGATCTCGATTTGAGCGCCGTTCACCGCGCTGGAGACGACGAGCTGCGTGCCGCCTTCGTCGTCGAGCGGCTGCAATCGTCCTTCGATCTCGAGCTGGAGTCCGACAGGCTCGAGCGCCGCGAGCGCCTCGGCGGCCTCGGAGCGGCGGCCGCCTTCGGGGACGAGCGCGAGGTAATCCTTGTATCCCTTTATCGCGGCGGCGACGTGCCCGGGTCGGTTGTCTACCCCGTATTGCCGGCGGTGCGCCTGCGCGATGGAAAACACGAGGCCCGGCCTCGCGTCGAGTTTGTACGCGGCCTCGAAGGCCGTAATCGCGGCCTTGAAGTTTCCGACTTTGTAAGCGCGCTGCCCGGCCTCGAAGAGGACCTTCGCGTCCGAGGTCGGGTCGGCGTGCGCGACGGACGGTCCACCGCCGATGAGGGTCGCCGCCACGAGGGCCGCCGCGAGCGTTCGTCGAAACGAGTGCTTGATCATCGAATCACCGGTACCCCTGCGAAGATCCTCGTCCCACCGACCCGCGCGAGGAGCAGATCCTCCACACCGTCCGCGTCGAAGTCGGCCGAGAGCACGGCTGTCGCGCCCCCCGAGAAGGTCGCTGTCTCACAGCCGCCTATTGCCAATTCGTGCGTCGTCGGATTGACCGATACGACCAGCGTGTCGTCCTCGGTCACGACGACGAGGTCCCGAGTCGCGGTCGGGTAGAAATGCACCGCTGCCACGCCATTGGGTCGCCCGACTGGCCGGTCCGGCTCGTCGGCGCAGGTGCTGCCGCGGATGGTCACGTGGCCCGCGGTCGTCGGGTCGAGCGTGCCGTCCTCCTGATTCCAAATCACGAGCACCTCGTCTTGGGTCCAGAACGCGAGGTCGAGTGGGCCGTGATCGGTCAGCGCGAGCTTGGTCATGCCGTACGTGGGCGCCGGCAATTGGATATTCGTGAGCTCCCAGCCGGCCATACCCGCGCGCGCCAAATAGAAATACGAGGCGCCCTCGGGCAGGATGACGAGCTCGTCGAGGCCGTCGCCGTCGACGTCGAGGGTCTCGACGCGGAGGCTCTCTTCCGAAGACTCGCCGAGATCCACGGGGCCGCTCAGCGCGGAGCAGACCTCGTCGCTCACGAGCGCGGAGTTCGGTATCGACCAGAGCTCCCACGAGATGGAGCCGTCGGCGTGCTCGTCTCGGTAGAGGACCGCGATGTCGTCACCGGGCTCGTCGTCGAACGCGCCGAGCGCGAAGGACTTCGGTACACCCGCGGGGACTGGTGATTCGCAGATCTCACCGAGCTCGAGCGGCGATTGGATCGCCTTGTCCGTCGACCCGGAGAATAGGTAATAGTCCCCGGCCGAGGTTCGCGCGTAGATGCTCGCGAGCGGCGGCGCGAAGGGCGCGCCCGGGGCCGGGACGCGCGCCGTGAACAGGGACGCGACGTCGCCCACGTCGCCGAGATCGACAGGGGTCGTCGGCAGCCCGAACGGGTCGCCGAACGCGACGTGCAGCGACTCGAGCTCGGGATCGTCTGCGGTGGCGCGCGTCGAGCGCTGGCTGAAGACGAGGTCTCGCGCGGTGTCGCCGTTGAGATCCCCGAAATCGACGTGCTGGATCGGGCTCGTCGTGTTGACCCTGAAGGGCGCGAGGCTCTTCCAAAGGGTGAGTCCAGGATCCTCCGAATACGTCACGAAGTCCCCTGTTGGGAACGAGGCTCCGACCAGGACCTTCGCGCCGGTCCAGCCGCTCGGGACATCGGGATAGACCCACGTCGCGTAATAAGGGGCTACGACCGTGAGCGTGGCCGCGTCGTAGCTCAGACAGGCGCTGCCGTCGGTCGGGCACTGCGAGACCTGCAGTCCATCCGGAGTGACGAAATCGATGAAGGCGTCGCCGTTGATGTTGAGTGTCGCGAGCACGTCACCGGAATAGGGGACTCCGTCCACGCTGCGCACGAGCTCGCTGGAGCCCCCGTCGAAGGTCGTCAGCGCGGCGGTGAGCGGCTGCGAGTGGAACCCGAGGTTCTGAGAGTTGAACGCGACGTACTCCTTGTGAACGCCGCCCGAGGATCCGGAGATGAGCAAGTCGGGGATGGTCTGCACGAGCACCGTCTTCAGGTGGACGGGGATGGCGGGGCCCGTCACGATCGCGTCCGCAGGCAGGTTGACGACGATCGGCGGGCGTATGGGGGCGTCCTCGAAGTTGGTGCCCACCACGAAGGGCTCGTAGACCGTCACGAACTGATCGCCGTCGACGGCTACGACGATGTCGATGCCGGGTGACAAGTTCGGGTTGATGACCTGTTGGAAGACGATGTGCTTCGGGACGCCGGTCGGGAGCGTGTACATTTTTGTAGGTACCGGGGTCGCGAGATCGGCCGTCGAGAGCAGGTAGATGCCGTCGTCCCGCACGCCGATGAGCTCCGCTCCGGGGGCCTGCCCGCGCGGGTCGATATCGAAGGCGAAGAGCTCGGTGTCGGCGTCGGCGAGCGCTCGCTTGAACGGCGTGGTGAGGAGCGTGCGATCGCGCTGGCCGCGCAAGACCCCGATGCCCTCGCCCTGACGCAGGACGAGGTCCGCGCGGCCGTCCCCGTCGACGTCTCCGATGGCTGGCAAATCGGGCAGCTCGTCGATCGGCTCCACCGAGAGGGTCGTCGTGCCCGGCAAGAGCCCCGCAGAGTCCAAGTACGCGATCGCCGCGCTCGAGCCCTGACTCGCGAGCAGATCGCTCCGCCCGTCGCCGTCGAAATCGGCGAATCGCAAATCCCCAATCGGGAGGGTGACGGCGTCGCCGAGGGGGGCGAGCTCGCCGCTCGGCTGCCTGCAGAGCTTGTCAACGCCGCAGCCCCAGCCGTCGGGGCAAGTCGAGTCCGCCGTGCACGCGACGCGACACGCGTCGTTGCAGGCGTTCTCGCCGATGCCCGCGCCGTCGCAGTCCTCGCCGGCCTCGATGATGTGGTTGCCGCACTGATCGGGCTCGAGGCGGCCCAAATCCGAACAGCCCTGTAAGAGAACGGTCAGCCCCCCAGCCGCGAGGAGCGCGGCGGCGAGGGGGTGACGCTTTGTTCTTACAATATTGTCAAGGAACTTAGAACGTGACGTCGTTGGGGTCATACGTGGTCGCGGGATGAGCCGTGGGTTTCGCGCTCGAGCTCGGGCTCGGGCTGGGTGTGGCCGTAGCGGAGGAGGGCGTGTTGGTGGGCGCTGTGCTCGTGGGCGCCGTGCTCGTGGGCGCCGTCGTCGTGGGTGCTGGGCTCGCTGACGCCGTGGACGAGAGCGGGGTCGGAGCCGACACGAGCGGGGTCACGCGCACCGTGGGAGCTCCGCTCGATTGGGCGCTCGAGGTCTCGGGCCGCGAGGAAGGCGGGCCGCTCGCTGCGCTCGAGGTCGCGCCGCGGGTCGCCGCGAAGACGCCACCTCCGAGGACGACGACAGCGAGCGCGCCCGCGACGAACTGCCAAGTTCGCGAGCGCGCGGGCGGCGTCGTGATGGAGGTCGCCGCGGGGCCGAGCGTCGCGTCGGGATTGCCCGTCCGATCCGCGGCTGGGTCCGCCGCGGTGATGCCCGTAATCCCTATTTCGGTGCGCGCTCCCTCGAGGGAGGCGCGCGAGATCGGGGCGCCGTCGGAGCTCGTCGTGATGGAGACGCGTGACGAGCGATCGTTCGTCGCGCTCTCCAAGAGCTTCAACACTTCGGTCGCGGTCTGCGGTCGCTTGTCGGGGTCCTTCTCGAGCAGCTTGAGGACCAGATCCTCGAGCGCCTGGGGCAAGCCGGGCCGGTGGTCCGAGAGCTTCGGCGGCGGCTCCGTCATCTGCTTGAAGAGGACATCCATCGGCGAGTCGCCCGTGAATGGCCGCCTGCCCGTGAGCAGGACATGGATCATCGCGCCGATCGAATAGAGGTCGGTGCGGTGGTCCACCTTCTTGCCGCGGCACTGCTCGGGAGACATGTAATAGGGAGTCCCGATCGGCGTGCCGGTCCGCGTTTTGTGGTCCGACTCACCCTCTCCCAAGAGCTTCGCTATGCCGAAGTCGATGAGCTTGGGTGCGACGTTGCCCTCGTCGTCGAAGACCAAGAAGACGTTCTCGGGCTTCAGGTCTCGGTGCGCGATGCCGGCGCCGTGCGCAGCGACGAGCGCTCGCAGCACGGCGCGGATGATCGGCGCCATCTCGCTGACCTCGAGCTGCCCCTTGTCATGGAGGTGCACGTCGAGCGGCATGCCCCGCAGGAGCTCCATCACGAAGTACTGCCGCCCATCGGGCAGCGCGCCGAACGAGAAGATGTCGACGATGTTCTTGTGGTGGATCTGGTTGACGGCGCGCGCCTCGGCGATGAACCGCGAGACGATCTGCGGGTCTTCGGAGAAGGACTGCGACAGGAGCTTGATCGCGACGCCCTTGCCGATGACCGGCTGGATGGCGCGGTACACGGCGCCGAAGCCACCCTCGCCGATCTTCGCCTCGACGCGGTACTCGCCGATCATCGTGCCGGGCGCGATCTCGGCCTTGGCGATACGCTCGGCCACCGCGTCGGGGATCAGCGTGGCTCCGTCCGCCGCGCAGGTAGCCGTGCCGTCCTCGTAGTGCTGCTTACAATCGGGGCACGAAGGCATGCTCCCGCAGGCTACAACGGGACAGGCGGAGGACTACAGCGCCCTCCGCTCCGCTCAGACGACTTCGTAGCCGGCGAAGAAGTAGCCGATCTCGCGGGCCGCGCTCGTGTCGCTGTCGGAGCCGTGCACGGCGTTCTCACCGACGTTCGCGCCGAAGAGCTTGCGGATCGTCCCCTCGGCGGCGTTCGCCGGGTTCGTCGCGCCGATGACCTCACGGTACTTTGCGACTGCGTCCTCGCGCTCGAGGCAGAGCACGGTCACCGGGCCGCGCGACATGAACGTCGTGAGCTCGCCGAAGAAGCCACGGCCCTTGTGCTCGGCGTAGAAGCCCTCGGCCTGGGCGCGGGTGAGGTGCAGGTGCTTCATCGCCACGACCCGGAAGCCCTCCTCCTGGAAGCGGGCGAGGATCGCGCCGGCCTTGTTATTTTCCATCGCGTCGGGCTTGATGATCGAAAGCGTACGAGTGGTAGCCATAGGCCGCGGCTCATACGCGCGCGAGGCGCGAACCACAAGGGGCTGTTCTTTTGCGATTGGGGCGAGGCCCGGCCCAGGCTAACCGAATCGCCATGCCGAGATTGATGGAGCTGGTCCAGGGCGGCGGCTGAGCGCGCAAGCTCCCCGCCGAGAGCCTGGTCCAGGTTCTGAGTCACCTTCCTGCTGCGCCGGCCCACCCGTGGGTCGACGATGCGCCCGGCCCGCTCGACGACGCGGCGCTGGTCGTGCCGGATCGATCCGCCTCGAGCGGCCTCGTGATGACCATCGACGTCGTCACACCGATGGTCGACGACCCGCGTGTCTTCGGGGCGATCGCGGCGACCAACGCCTTGAGCGACGTCTACGCGATGGGCGGGCTGCCGCAGGTGGCGCTCTCGTTCATCGGCTTCCCGAGCGGGACGCTGCCGCTCGAGGTGCTCGCGGAGATCGCGACCGGCATGACCGAGGCCTGCGCGCGCGCCGGCACGGCGATCGTTGGGGGTCATACGATCATCGACCCCGAGCCGAAGGCAGGGCTCGCCGTCACGGGCGTCGTCGATCGCGCGCGGCTCTGGTCGCACCGCAACGCGCGCGCCGGGCAGCAGATCGTCCTGACGAAGGCCCTCGGCACCGGCGTCGTCATCCAAGCGATGAAGAAGGAGCTCGCGCCCGAGGCTGCAGCGCGCGCGGCGATCGCATCGATGCTGCGCATGAACCGCGTCGCGCGAGACGCCGGGCTCGAGGCGGGCGCGACCGCGGCCACCGACGTGACGGGCTTCGGGCTCCTCGGTCACCTCGGCAACGTGTGCGCCGCGTCCTCGGTGACCGCGCGCTTGTCTGCGTCGGCGATCCCCTTGCTCGACGGCGTCAGCGCCCTCGCGGAGGGTGGCTTCGTCCCCGGCGGCTCGAAGAAGAACCTCGCGCGCGCCGAGGCTACCACGCGATTCGATGACAACGTAGAAGCTACGACGCGCCTGCTCTTGGCCGACGCGCAGACCTCGGGCGGCCTACTGCTCTTCGTCCCCGAAGGCGCGGCCGCCGACCTCGTGAAGAGGCTCGGCGACGCGGGCGAGCCTGCGTGGGTCATCGGCGCCGTCGAGCAGGGCGCGGGCGACGGCGTGCTCGTGCGCGTCGATCGCTGAGACGGGCGATCTACGCCTGCTGCCGCACGCGTCGTCGCTCGAGCTGCGTCTCCCTCGCCACAGCGATGACGAGCGCCGCACCAAAGAGGATGGAGCTCACGACCGTGCCGAGCGCGATCCCACCTTGGGCGCGCGACTTCGTCAGAAAATCACCGAACGTCGCGCCGAAGGGTCGCGTCACCACGAAGGCGATCCAGAAGAGCGCGACGCGCGAAGCCTTCGTGAAGCGCTGCAGGAGAGCGACCGCGCCGAGCACCCCGCCGAGCACGAGCGCGCTCGTGATGAAGCCGAGCTCGAGATCGTCGGCCATGTAGTCGCCGGCCGCGGTGCCGAGCGTGTTCGCGACGAGGAAGCCGAGCCAATAGAAGATCTCGGCGCCTGCGGTCGTGATGAGCTCGACCTGGAGCGAGCGCTGCGAGCGGTACCACGCAGCGAGGATGATCGCGAGGAGCCCCACCAGCACGAGCGAGCCGAGCGCGTAGCCGAGCTCGAGGGTCCGATCGATGAAGTCGGAGATGGCCGTACCCGCGATCGCGGACGTCGTGAACGTGACCCAATAGAGGACGGGGTGATAGCGCCGGGTCGCGATCTTGATCCCCGCGGCGATCGCGAAGAGTCCGAGAAAGAGGAGGATCGTGACGCCGTAGCCGAGGCTCCACGTCATCGAGAACATGTCGGCGCCGGTCTCGCCCAGCGTCGTCGCGGCGATCTTGATGATCCAATAAAGAAGGACGATGCGCGGGACGCGGTTCACGGCGGAGTTCACGTCGCTGCATGGTCGCGCTTCACAAGGCGAAGCTCCATCGCCGTGCGCAGCGATGGAACGAGTCCCCCCAAGTTCTTGAGGCTCCACGCGCGACGTTGTACCTGCTCGGATGTGAACCCCTCCGAGCTTGAGCCCCTCGTCGACGCCGCCTTCAAGGACCGCGCGCTGCTCATGTCCAAGGCGCACGAGGACGCAGTCCTCGCGGCGGTCGACCTGCTCGATCGCGGCGAGCTGCGCGCCGTGACGCCCGACCCGAACGGCGGCTACACCGTCAACGCCTGGGTCAAGCAGGCGATCCTGCTCTTCATGGCGCTACGAAAAATGGAGCGCCTCGACGCGGGGCCGCTCGCTTTCCACGATCGGCTCCCGATCAAGACGCGGCTCGAGGGTGTGCGCGTCGTGCCGCCGGGCACCGTGCGCTACGGCGCCTTCCTCGAGCCGACTGCGATCGTGATGCCCGGCTACGTGAACATCGGCGCGTACGTCGGCTCGGGAACGATGGTCGACACGTGGGCGACCGTGGGGAGCTGCGCGCAGATCGGGCGCGACTGCCATCTCTCGGGCGGCGTGGGGATCGGCGGCGTGCTCGAGCCGCCCTCGGCGCGCCCCGTGATCGTCGAGGATGGTGTGTTCGTCGGCTCGCGCGCCGTCATCGTCGAGGGCGTCCTCGTCGAGCGCGAGGCTGTCATCGGCGCGGGCGTCGTGCTCACCTCGTCGACCGCGATCCTCGACGTCACCGGGCCCGAGGTCGTCGAGTTGCGGGGCCGCGTCCCCGCGCGCAGCGTGGTGATCCCAGGCACCCGGCCGAAGCGGTTCCCCGCGGGCGAGTTCGGCGTCCCGTGCGCGCTCATCATCGGGACGCGCACGACCAACACCGATCGCAAGGTCTCGCTCAACTCGGCGCTCCGCGACTTCGGCGTCGCGGTCTGAGGTCGAAGACGATGTCGAAAGAGCTCCTCCGCCGCACAGCGCGTGGCTTCAACGCGGGCGGTGTGACACCGGTCGTCGACACGCTGCTGTGGCTGCTCGCGATCCCGTCGTTCATCGGCGAAGAGGGGCCCATCTGCGACGCGGTCTCCGCGCGCCTCGCGGGGCTGCCGATCGCCGGGCCGATCCGTCGCTATTCGAACTCGATCGTCGTGCCGGTGACCCGCGGTACGAACGGACCGAAGATCGCGCTCTGCGGGCACCTCGACGTCGTTCGCACCGAACACGACGGGCCGCCGCGCATCGACGGGGACTTCGTGTACGGCCCCGGTGCAGCCGACATGAAGAGCGGGCTCGCGGTGATGATCGATCTCGTCGAGCATCACTTTCACCGCTTCTCGCGCGCGGTCGATCTCACGCTCGTCTTCTACGCTCGCGAGGAGGGGCCGTTCGCGGAGAACGAGCTCGGTCCCGTGCTCGAGCGCGACCCCGAGCTCGCGCACGTGGATCTCGCGGTGTGCCTCGAGCCGAGCGACAACAAGCTGAGCCTCGGCGCGAGCGGGAGCATCCACGCGCGGCTCACGTTCGAGGGCAGGACCGCCCACTCCGCGCGCCCGTGGCAAGGCGAGAACGCCATCCACAAGGCCGGGCCGTTCCTCACCGAGCTCGCGGCGCTCGCGCCTCGCGACGTCGTGCTCGACGGGCTCCTCTACCGCACCGTCACCAGCGTCACGCTCGCGAGCGGGGGGCGCAGCCGCAACATCGTCCCCGACAAGTTCGAGCTCAACCTGAATCATCGGTTCGCGCCCGACCGCACCCTCACCGAGGCTCAGTCCGACATCGCGGCCTTGGTTGCGAGCCGCGCCCGCATCGAGTGGCTCGATCTCAGCCCCTCCGCGCCACCGTTCGCCGCGCACCCCCTCGTCCGCGGGCTGATCGCGGCGGGCGTCGCGGGAGTCGAGCCCAAGCAGGCGTGGACGGACGTCGCGCGCTTTGCTTCGATAGGCGTTCCTGCGGTGAACTTTGGTCCTGGCGACAACGCCCAAGCCCATCAAAAGAACGAGCGTACGACCCTCGGCAAGCTGGTCGCTGGTCGCGAGATCCTCGCTCGATGGCTCGCCGAGCCTCGCGGTGCGGGCAAGGACGGGGCTGGCCAATGATTCTTTTTGTGCGCTCCGTCCGGTAGAGTCATGCCGCCCGCGATGCCGAGCCTGAGCTCCTTGATTGTGCAGCGTCAGGTCGCGACCATCGCCGAGGTCGAGCAGGCGATCGCGCGTCAGGTGATCCACGGCGGCGATCTCGTGACCAACCTGCTCGAGGTCGCGCCGCAGTCCGAGCACGCGCTCACGCGGGTCCTCGCCGAGAGCCTGGGGATCCCCTCGGTGCCGCCGGGCCGACTGCCCGCTCCGCCGAACGAGGTGCTCGACTCCGTCCCCGTCGAGACCGCGCTCCGCTACTCGCTCTTCCCGCTTCGACTCACGCAGAAGACGCTGGTCGTCGCGATCGCCGAGCGCCTGAAGACGACCGTCGAGCACGACGTGGCCTTCACGCTCGGCTTCGACATCATCCAGGTCGCGGCTCCCCTCATTCGAATCCGCGAGGGCATCGCCGCACACTACGGCGTCCCGCTCGAGCCGCGTCAGCTGCGCCTCGTGCAGCGCCTCGACGACGCTCGCGCGCACAATCGACAACCGGTCGAGCCGCTCGCTCCCGTGTCGCGTCGCGCGTCGCTGCCCGAGCCCGTGAGCGTCCTGCCGACCAGCCTGCGCACCGGTGTTTCTCAGCCGCCCGAAGCGCCGGGCCCCGAGACGCCGGGGCGCTTGCTCGGCGGTCCCGAGCGGCCCGAGATCCCGCATCGACAGCCCGCGATCACGCAGATGAGCTCGCGCCGACGCATGAGCACGTCCGAGCTCGTCCGCCCCGTCGTGCGCCCGAGCGCGGACAACGTCGAGGTCGTCGCAGCGCCGCCGCTCCCCGACGCGCCCGCTGCTCCCGCCGAGCCCACGATCCTACCCGCGATCCCGGCCGAGCCTCCCATCGCGAGCAGCCCGCCGAGCTCCGGCGAAATACCGGAGTCCCAGGTTCCGACCTGGGATCCGAGCTTGGGCTCGCGGCCGCATGCTCCCGCCGTCGAGCGATACACGAGCTCACGCGCGCCCGACTCCGTCATCGACAGCACGCACGTCGAGGGGCCGCTCCCCTCCGAGTCTGTCGTCAGCACGGGGAGCGACGCACCCACGAGACGTCGCACGCCCCGCACCTCGACCGCGCTCGGCATCGAGCCCGTAGAGCCGACCTCCGAGGCTCCGACCGCGATCCCCGGTGAGGTCGCGTCCCTCGCGGAGCGCGCCGAGCGCGAGTCCGCGCGCGCCTCGTTCCCGAACGCCGAGCAGGTCCTCGAGGAGCTCGACGAGGGCGAGCCGCGCCGCGACACGTACGCCGAGCTCCCCCTCGACGGGGCCGCAGCTGCGGCGACCGCCGCGTCTCCAATCCCTGGCGAAACGCAAGCGGAATCGGCCGCGCCTGTCGAAGAGGCAGCGCCCGTCGAAGAGGCAGCGCCCGTCGAAGAGGCAGCGCCCGTCGAAGAGGCAGCGCCTGTCGAAGAGGCCGCGCCCGTCGAAGAGGCCGCGCCTGTCGAAGAGGCCGCGCCCGTCGAAGAGGCCGCACCCGTCGAAGAGGCCGCGTCCGTCGAGGCTGCGCCGCCCACCGAGGCCGTCCCCTCCACCGAGCTCGCCGAGCCCGAGCAAGAGCCTGCGCTCCCACCGCTCGTCGACGAGGCTCCGGTCGCGCACGATTCGCCGCGCCCACCCGGCGTGCTCGATCGTCGCGCGCTCGCCTCGCTCCTCAAGCGCGAGGTCGGCGCGACCCGCCGCACGGCGAAGAGCGCTCGCAAGAAGGGGCCGTTCTCGCGCACCGACGCCGAGCGCGAGCTCGAGACCGCGCGCACACCGGAGGAGGTCCTCGACACCTTCTTCGCGTTCGGCTCGCAGTTCTTCGAGTACGCGGCGCTCTTCGTAGTGCACGGCGATCTCGTCGAGGGGCGCGACGCTTGGGGCCCCGGCGCGGACCACCTCCGCGTGCTCGGGCTGGGCGTGCCGCTCGATCTGCCGAGCTCGTTCGCCTCCGTCCGACAGGAGGGCAAGATCCTCCTCTCGCGGTTCGACGACCTCGATCTCGATCGCGAGCTCCGACACGATCTCGCGCGCACGCCGTCGCGCGCTGCGATGGCCGTCATCGTGCCGCTCACCGTGCGCGGGCGCGGCGTCGCGATGCTCTACGGCGACGACGGCGAGGCCGACGTCTCGCTCGCGTCGCTAGGCGATTTGCTGGGATTCAGCGCGCTCGCGTCCAGCCAAATCGAGCGCCTCGCGCTCCTGAAGAAGAGCAAGAAGGGACCGTTCGCGGGCCTCGTCGCGCCGGGCTCTTCGCGCACTGGCTCGGGGTCGACGGACGCTGCGCGCGCGCGCTCGGCCTCGCCGCGCGCGGGCTCGACGACCTCGGCGCCCGCGGTCGGTCGTCCCACGATGCCGCGACCGGAGAGCGTCCAGGCCCTCGCGCGAGCGTTTTCGCTGCCCGCCGGTGACGCGGGCGCGATGTCACCGAGGGGTTGGTCCGAGCCGAGCCCGCCGCCCGCGCCTCGCGACTCGACGCGCGCCGAGACCGTCAACGCGCCCCCCGTCGTGGCGTCGAGCCAAGCGCCGCGGCCGCGCGTCAGCAGCCGGCCCAACACCGTTGTGCTCGGCTCCGACATGCTCGCGGCCGACCGCGCGCAGCCGTCGGTGCACGACGCCGTCACCGCCGCGCCGAGCCCTGCTCTCGAGGATTCAGCCGCCGAGCTCGGGCTCTCGCCGCCCGCGCCGGACGCGAGCGGCCTCAAGAGCGCGCTGGATCCAGTGGCCGCTTCGGCTGTCGAGCCGCAGCGTTCGCTCACGCCGAGCGCGGGCACGCCGGCGCACCTGCAGCCCCGCGTGAGCCCCGGCGCGACGAGCGTCCACCCGCCCGCTCGGCCCGACACGACCCATCCCTACGGCGAGCCGAATCCCCAGGCGCTCGCCGCGCCCGCGGTGCCCTTCGTCGAGGAGAGCGGCTCCGAGTCCGCGTGGTCCGCGCAGAAGCAGGAGCTCGGTCGCGCCGAGACCGAGCTCGCCATTTCGCTGAAGCCGGTGCGCGCTCGCCCAGCCCAAAATCAGCCCTCAGCGTCGCCCGCCACGTCGTTTCAAGAGTCGGAGGATGGGCGTGGCGGCGACTTCGTTCGGCCCATCCCTCGCGTCGACGACGAGGACGCCTCGAGCGTCGTCGCGAGCGCGACCGACGATTGGGACGAGCACGATCCGCCGCACCGCACGGCTCCACCCGCGGACCGCGCGGGCAGTTACCACCTCGTCCCACGCCCCGCCGAGGCTCGCCGGCGCGGTGAGGGCGGGATCGATCGCATCCTCGAGCGCGCGATCGAAGGCGGCCTCGAGGGCGAAGAGGCGCTGAGCGCCCTGCAGCGCGCGGCTGAGGCCGACTTTCCGAAGCTCATCGACCGCTTCCCCGGGCCGCTCGTCGTCGATCGACTTCGCTCGCGCATGGACCTGCCGCCCGCGTCGGAGTGCGGGCCGCTCCTCAAGGTCCTCGCCTCGATGCCTCGCGCCGCGCTGCCCTTCATGACGGTGCGCAGCACGTCTGCCGACGTCGAGCAGCGCTTCTGGGCGACGCACTTGCTCGGTGAAATCCTCTTCCCCGAGTCTTCGAACGCGGTCATGCCGCGGCTCTTCGACGAGGACGTCTCGGTGCGGAGGGTCGCGCGTCGCGCCGCCCAGGCGCTCGTCTACGCAGGCGCGCCCGGCGAGCCGCTGCGTCAGACGCTGCAGCACACGATGCGCAGCCCCGACGAGGGCATGCAGCGCCGCGTCCTCGCGATCGAGGCCCTGAGCGAGATCCGTGTGCCTTCGGTGGTACCCGTGCTCATCGCGGGCCTGCGCGACGCCTCCGACGCCATCGTCGAGGCCTCGCGGACGGCGCTCATGGTGGTCACGCGGCAAGACCTCGGGCGTCACTCCGACGTCTGGGAGGTCTGGTGGGAGATGCACAAAAACGAGCACCGCCTCGAGTGGCTGATCCAAGCGCTCACGCACGAGCAGCCCAGCATGCGCCGCGCGGCCGGCGACGAGCTCAAGCTACTTACACGCGAGTACTTCGGTTATTACGACGACCTGCCCCCGCGCGAGCGCGAGCGCGCCCAAGCCCGTTACCGCCAGTGGTGGGAAGACGAGGGTAAGTACCGCTTCCGCTGAGTGGGCCGTGTCTCCAAAACGCGGACCCGGGTTTCACCGAACGATCGTGCTTTGTGCTGCTCGCACCCGCCAAGCGGGCCGCGCTACACGGGTCTGAGTCGGCCGCCTTATCCGGGCCGCCAAGCGGGCCGCGCTCCACGGGTCTGCGTCGGTTGCGCTATCCGGGCCGCGCTACACGGGGCTGCGCCGGCCGCCAAGTCGGCCGCGGCATTGGGGGCTGCGCAGGCCGCCAAGTCGGCCGCGCTATGCGGGTCTGAGCCGGCCGCGTTATCCGTGCCGCCCAGCGGGCCGCGGCACTGGGGTCTGCGCCGGCCGCCAAGCGGGCCGCGCTATGCGGGTCTGCGTCGGCCGTCATCCATTCAGACCGCTAGAGAGGATTGGGCTCGCGCCGCGACAAAGCACGATCGTTCGGTGAAAATCGTCGCGCCCGAGCGGGCGGTCATGCGGGTCTGAGCCGGCCGCCAAGCGGGCCGCGCTATGCGGGTCTGCGTCGGCCGTCATCCATTGAGACCGCTATAGAGGATTGGGCTCGCGCCGCGACAAAGCACGATCGTTCGGTGAAAATCGTCGCGCCAGAGCGGGCGGTCACGCGGGTCTGAGCCGGCCGCCACCTGGGTCGCGTTATACGGGTCTGCGTCGGCCGCGCTATTGGCTTATGCAGGTCTGCGTCGGCTGCGTCACGTGATTGGGCTCGCGCCGCGACAAAGCACGATCGTTCGGTGAAAATCGTCGCCGCCAAGACCACAATACGAGGCCTGCGTGACAAGCGGAGCGCGCAACGCGCGACGCCGTTCGGTCCGCGCGCTCGGTATATGACGGTATATAAATATATATGTGAATTGGACGGCTCGGCTCAGTACACTTGTAGCTGCACCCACCCCGAGTCCGGGTCGTTGCCCGTCATGTCGAGCCCGGCCTGAACCTCCCACACGTGGCTTATGGTCTGCCCCTGGAACGAGGGGCCGATATTGGTCGGCAATTGGAGGCTCGCTTGCCAGTTCATTTGCTGGCCCTCCGCCATTTGGAACGGCCCCGCGACGGGGATCCGATATTCCCAAGCGGTATGGGTGTTGCGGACTGTCTCCGTCCGCACGGAACCATTGTTGTAGTCGGTGTCGCGCACCTGAGCGTGCTCGACGGCGCGCACGAGCAGATAGACACCGTTGACCGAGCCGCTCGACTTTGCCTGGGCCCAAATCTGGACCATCGCCGGCGTGCCGCGTTGAACCGGGGGCGCCTGGACCTGCACGGTCGCTGCCCCACCCGTCACCGCGTTCTTGAGGTTGCTGAAGAATCCCACGTGAGCCTCCCCTAATTCAAAAGAGAAGGCGGCATTCTACGGAGCGCAGGTGAAAACACCACGCCGACTTTGATCAACTAGGCGTCGCCAGTGAGGCTCTCGAGCTCCCCGCCGTCGAGCCAAATGCCCCGACAGCCCAAGCAGACGTCGATGTTGACGAGGCTCGCGCGCCATTCGCGCTCGAACATCTCCTCGCCGCAGGCGGGGCATTGTCTGGCTGGGCGCTCGGCGAGCTCGTCTTCGGGGCGGCGCCCTTGCGAGAGCGCGCGCGTCACCAGCCCCACGAAGCGCGACCCCCGCGCAGCGTCCTCGAGCCGCTCGAGCTCCCTATGGTCGAGGTAGACGCCGCGACACTCGGGGCACCGATCCACAGTGATTCCCGTCGGGGGCACGCGCTCTTCGACGAGGGGGACGTGCTCGCGCTTCTGCTCTCCACCGGACGCTCGGTAGGGGCTCGTCCCTTCTCCCTCGAGCTCGCAGGTCGGACACCGTCGCATACGAGTCCGAAGCTCACCACGCTCACGGCGGAGGAGTCCACAGCGAAGCCAGGGTAGAACCAACCGATCCGAGCCGTAACGTGCAAGGTCGGGGGCGCCAGCGTGGGGCGTGACGCCCCCGATAGTGACACTCACGTCACCTCAATCCAGACCACGACAGTGGAGGTCTCGATGCTGGACGTATTGTGCATCGCGCTGTATGCGCGCTCACGGGGTAAGGTCGCCGAGGGCAAGGGCCACCCGACGAGCGCCGGGATCACGCCGACGGTCGTGCTCGGCTTGGGTTTGGAGATCGCGGGGGCGGTCGCGGGCTTCAGTCTCATCGGTAAAGCGGGGCTGTTCGCGTTCGGCTTGCTCGGGCTCGCGATTGGGCTCTTCCTCGCCACTCTATGGGTCGCGCGCTTACCGGATATTCGACTCGCCATTCACCCCTCCGCCGGACAGGTCGCGGGGGCTGACTGTGTCGAGTGCAGCGAGCGCATCATCCTCGAGTCCGAGGGACTCGCTTGTAAGCGCTGTGAGGCTCCCGTTCATCGCCATTGTCGCGCCGCGCATCGCAAGCGGCTCCACCCCAAGCGGCAGTCGGCCCGCGTCGATGCCGCGGCCTGAGCCGCGTCCAGGGCCGGTCGAGCATTGACATTTCTGTCAGGGATTGGGTGCGGTCGCGCCCCCCTTCGGGGCCTCGGCGGCGCGGGCCGCCGCGTGGATCTCGAGCGCCTCCATCGCGAGTCGCAAGACGAGCGGCCCGAGCAGGACCCCCCAAGCGCCGAGCGTCGCGAGGCCGCCGAACATCCCGAGCATGACCACGAACGTCGGCAGGTGCGCGTCCGCCTTGTGGGCGATGAGCGGGCGCAGCAGATTGTCGACCGTCCCGACGACCAAGAAGCCGATCGCCGCGAGCGCGATCGCCGCGCCTGTTCGGCCCGTGAGCGCGAGGCCCGCGGCGATTGGCAGCCACACGAGCGCCGTCCCGAACGACGGTACGATCGACGCCACGAACGTCAGCGTCCCGAGGACGAGCGCGCGAGGGACGCCGAGGGCGATGTAAGCGACAGTCGCGACCATCGATTGGACGAACCCCGTGACGCCGACGCCGATGAAGAGCCCGCGGCCTGTCTGGCGAAACGCGAGCGCCATTCGGTCCATCGTGCCCTCGGTGAACGGCAGCACGCCTTTGAACCAACCGTAGATTCGGTCGTCGTCGACCAAGAATACGTAGGTCCCATAAAGGAACATGAGCACGCCGACTGTGACGCTCGCGGTCGTCGACAGGACAATCGACACGAGCGAGAGCGCGCGATCGCCGTGCTGCTGCAGGATCGCGAGCACGCGGCGAGGCGAGAGTCCGGCCTCTTCGTCGGGCCCGCTCACGAGGCTGGCGAGCGCAGCGCGCCCTCCCTCGGAGGCGAGCAGGCGTTTGCCGAGCCCGTAGGCCTCTATCGCGAGTGAGCCCGCCACGAGCCCGAGCGGGATGATGACCGCGAGCGTGAGGCCCAAGACGACGACCGCGGCGCCGCGCTCCGAGCCGCGGACGCGCGCGCGCACTCGCGTGTGCAGCGGTCGCACCAAACCCGCGACCCAGAGCGCGAGGAGCATCCACGGCGCGAGCGGCGCGATCACCCAACACGCGGCCAACACGAACACGATGAAGAGGACCCGCTCCGCTCTCTGCCGTTCGTCGGGGGCCATGGTGGCCGCACGGTAGCTCAGCCGCCGTCGAGGTCGACCGTGAAGCGCGGGTCGAAGCCGGGGACGCGTTGGTTCGGATAGCCGAGCTGGTTGCTGACGACGCGCGTCCTGCCGACGACATAGTCGACGCACCAATGGGTGTGTCCGTGGATCCAGAGGCTCGCCGCGCTCGCGGCCATCAGGTCCTCGAGATCGCTCACGCACGAGGCCATGAGCTCGTCGTGCCGCAGCCACGCGGGCCATGAGCGACGTGACGGCCCGTGATGGGTCACGACGACAGTGGGGCCGTCGAAGGGGTCGGCGAGGCGCGCGGCGAGCCAGTCGCGGCTCTGCCGGAATCGCTCGGCGGTGCGCTCGGGCGTGAGCTTGCCGGCGCCCGAGCGGATTCGGGCGTAGTCGCTCATCCCGAAGCGCGCGAACTCGACGTTGTCAGTGAAGTTTGGACTTACAAGAAAGTCGGTCCACAGCGTGCTCCCGAGGAAGCGAACCCCCGCGAGCACGCACTCCGCGTTGTCGAGGACGTGCACCTCACCCGGTTTGCCGAGCGTCGCGAGCTCGCGTGGGAGCGAGTCGAAGTCGTGGCCATAGAGCTCGTGGTTGCCGAGCACGTAGACGACCGGCAAGCGCCCGTCCCTCCCGAGGGCGGCCTCGACACCCTGTTTGCCTACACCAATGTCACCAGCGAGCACGAGGACATCGGCGCCGACGTCGCTGAAGGTGAAGGGCGCGAACTCGAGGTGGACGTCGCTGAGGATATGGAGTCTCGGCATATGGATAGGGCAGCGCCATCCTAGCTCCGAGTCGAACTGTGCTGTCTCCATGCGGGCGCGATGAGCGCGTCTTTTCGGTGATGTTCGACGGACCGAGTCACCACCCACGTGCGGAGGTGATGATGATGGTTCGATCACGATGGCTCCGATGCGGTCTCTTCGGTGCAGCGGGCGCGCTCGCGCTCGTGACGCTCGCGGCGTGCAAGGACGAATCCCCCAAAGGGCCGAGCACCGATCCTCCGAGCGAGGACCCGACCGAGACGCAGGATCCCCTCCTCGTGGCCGACAAGATGGACCTCCTGCTCGTCGTCGACAACTCGATGAGCATGGCCGACAAGCAGGAAATCCTGGCTCCCAGCGTCGCGCGGCTCATCGAGAACCTCGTCAATCCTCGCTGCGTCGACGAGAGCGGCGCGCCGCTCCCCTCGGCCTCACAGCCGACCGATCCTTCCGCGTCCTGCCCGAGCGGCTCCTCGCGTGAGCACACGCCAGTCCGTGATTTGCACGTCGGCGTCATCAGCTCGAGCCTCGGCGCGGTTGGCGGCAACGGGTGCGACAGCGCGGCCGTGACGAACCCCGATGACCGCGCCCACCTCCTCACGCGTGGGCCGGTCGCGACCGTCCCGACCTATCAAGACCTCGGCTACCTCGATTGGGATCCAGGACAAACACACCTCCCCGTGCCCGGTGAGGCGGATCTCGGAGCGCTCGAGTCGCGCCTTCGCGATCTCGTGATCGGCGTGGGTGAGCTCGGCTGCGGCTACGAGATGCCGCTCGAGGCGGCGTACCGCTTCCTCGCCGATCCGGCTCCTTATGAGTCGCTCGTGCTCGACGAGTCGACAGGGCTGCGCGCGCCTGTGGGCGTCGACCAAACGCTGCTCGCTCAGCGCGCTGCGTTCGTCCGCCCCGACTCGCTCGTCGCGGTCGTCTTGCTCTCCGACGAGAACGACTGCTCGATCGACGTGCAAGGTCCGGGGCAGCTCTTCCTGAACATGGACCCGTTCTATCGCGCGACGAGCATCTGCGAGACGAACCCCGACGACGCTTGCTGCACGAGCTGTGGACTGCCGACGCCCGAGGGGTGCGCGCCCGATCCCGTCTGCGCGAACCCCAGATACACCGACGCCGAGGACCCACCGAACCTGCGTTGTTCAGACACCAAACGACGCTACGGCGTAGACATCCTCAACCCGACCGCGCGCTACGCAAACGCCTTGTCGAGCGCCTCGATCGATCCGACCCGCAGCGACCTCGCGGTCGTCGAGGGCTCCTCGGCGGTCGACAATCCGCTCTTCGCCGGTGGCAGGCCTCGCGAGTTCGTCACGCTCACGACCATCGTCGGTGTGCCGTGGCAAGACCTCGTGACGGACCCGACCGATCCGACGAGCGACCTCAAGACGAGCTCGCAAATGGAGGCCGACGGCACGTGGAGTTGGCTCCTCGGTCGCGACGCGCTCGACCCGTTCATGCGCGAGTCGCTCGAGCCGCGGACCGGCTCGAGCCCCGCTACGCACGAGTCCGTCTCGGCGCCCAACTCGATCAACGGCGGCGACTATCAGCATCCCAACGGCTATTGGCTTCAAGCGGCGTGCACATTCGACCTCGACACCGCGATCCCAGACAGTCCCTCGTGCGTCGAAGGAGATTCGCCCGCGCAGCTCTGTGACGGCACTACCCAATACGCGGCCCCTGCCTATCCGGGTGGGCGTCAGCTCTCGGTGGTTCGAGCCCTCGGCGATCGAGGGATCGCAGGGAGTGTCTGCCCACCCGACGTCGGCGAGCAAGTGTTCGACCCCGCTACGGTCGCGGCGCGCGCCCACGCTTACAATGCTTCGGTCGACGAGCTCGAGCTGCGCGTATCACCCTATCTGCAAGAGTGACCGCGCCCCCAACTACTGTAAGCCCCGGGCCAGTACTGCCAGTCGCAAGTTCGCTGGGGGCCTACGAACCTGCGGTTCGTAGCCCTTGGCTCAACGCCTCGAGCGTCGACCACCCGGGCTTCTCGCTCTCGTCGAAGTGGAAGAGCCCGAGCGTGCACAAGAACTGAATGAAGGCTTCGTTACCAGGTAGTCCATAGGCCGCCGCGGTCGCCTCGCATTGGGTCCGATCGCCGTCGTACATGCGGCTCAGCATGATGAGGGGAATGGCGCGGTCGTCCCACGCGGCGAAGAGATCCGTCAAGAACGCCACCTGTCCCGCTTCACCGTCCGCGAGGGCGTCACCGGTCGCGTAGCCGCACTCCTTCAGGACCAAGGGCTTGTCCCCGGCGTAGGCGAGCATGGCGTCGAGATCGGCGGCGATGTCGCCGCTGCTTTGTCCGCCCAGGTTCCCCGATGGATAGTAGGTCACGAAGCGGACATCGCTGTTCGCGGTGAGCGCGGGGAGCCTCGGGTCGAGGACCCCCGCGAGCGTGACCGATACACCTACAAGAATGTCAGGATGACTCGCGTGCACGTGGTCGACGGCGGCGCCGACGAAGACCGCGAATTCGTCCCACTCGGCCTGGGTCTTCGACGCGAAGAACACGTCGAGCTCGTTGCCGACGACCAGGTAATCGAGCTTGTCGCCCGCGCTCGCGAGCGCTCCGTCGAGCACCGCGGCGAAGCGCGCGATCACGTCGCCGTCGCTCCAGCGCGCCGCTCCGGATTCGAGGGCCGCGGCGAGGTCCTGGGGCACGAGGCGAGCGACGGTGTCGACCGTCGGAATGGACAAGAGGAGCGACAGTCCTTTGTCCGCGTAATACGGGATAGCGAAGTCGCTCAGGCTGAAGTCGTGCGTGCCCGCGTCGGGCTCGAACACCACCCACGGCAGCGTGAGCTGCGTCGCGCCCACGCCGGCCGCTCTCGCCTTCTCGATGGCGGCGTCGTGCCCGTCGGGATTGGGCTGGTTGATCTCGAGCCCCAGCGTTCGGTTCGGGGTCGGGCCGGCGCCGCCCGCGCCGCCGTGCGCTCCGCCCGCGCCGCCCGCAGGCCCACCCCCGTTGCCACCTGCCTCTCCGGTGTCGCCACACGCGGCGAGACACAGCGACAATGCGGTCGTCGAGAGCAAGGTGCGCATGAGGAGTCTCCCTAAGTACGTAAAGGCTAGGGCGCTGCGCCCATGCTCTTCAACATGTCGCGGACGACCTCGCGATTGGGGTGGTCCTCGGGGTAGGCGGCATAAGCTGCTTGGCCGGCGCGAATGGCCTCCTCGCGATTGCCCAATTGGTAATGAGCGACGGCTCGCCCGAACTGCATGGTCCCGAGGGTGACCGCGTCGAGCGGGGGCTTCGCCTGGATCGACAGCGCGCGGGTCAGCTCGTCGGCCGCGTCTTGATAATGACCCACCGACAGGAAGATCGTCCCCAAGGTCGCGCGCGCGTCGCGCTCGCAGGCGTCGCGAATCGCGCTGCCCAGTTGGTTGCACTCCTCGGCGGCCTCTCGGGCGTAGGCCTCGGCGGTCGTCGCCTCCTCCAAATAGAGAGCTTGTTTCGCCGTCATGAGGAGCGCCTCGTGGAGCGGCTCGACGCGACGCTCCCTGGCAAAACGCGGGATCTTGCGGAGGATCGGCAGGCGGAGCTCGCCGATCTCGAGGGCCTCACGGCGGCGCCCCCGCATCGCGAGCACGATCGCCAGGCTGCGGTAGGTCGCGATCAAATCGGGGTGTTCGAGGCCGAGCGCGCGCTCCTGGGCGAGGCGGGTCGCTTCGAGCAGAGGCAGCGCCTCCTCGAGCCGACCGAGCGCGATGAGCCCGTCCGCCTGCAGAACACGGGCGCGCAACGCGTGAGGGTGCGACGAGCCGAGGGCCTCGTCCCAAACGCGCGCGAGCTCATCGAGGAGGGCGGGCAAGCGCGCCGTGTCGCGCTCGGCGATGCCGACCATCGCGGCCTCGGCGAGGACCTCGCCCCGCACGAGGATCGACGGATCGTGGAGCGCCGCCCTCGCGCGGTCCGCGAACGCTCGCGCCGTCGGCAGGTCCTCTTCGTCGCGCGCGAGCCTCGCGAGCCGAGCGTTCGCGAGGGCGACGTCGTTCTGCCAGGCGCGGTGATCGCTCGCGAGCGCGAGGACATCCTCGAGGTCGGCGCGTGCCCGCGCGCGGTCGCTGTTCTCGATCGACGCCGCGCGCCCGAGCTCCGCGCGGAGGACGATCGCGGTGTGGTGGCCCTCCTTCGCGAGGTCGATCGCGCGCTGGCGAGCCTCGAGCGCGGGCGCGTGCTCCGTGACCTCGAGCGCCTCGGCGCGCGCGAGCTCCGCCTCGGCGCGCAGCGCGATCGGCGCCTCGGGGGCGCGCGCGATCGCTTGCTCGAGCGCGACCGAGGCCTCGCGACCTTGCCCGAACGCCGTGCGCACGCTCGCGTCTTCGACGGCGCGCGCGAGCCCGAGCGACGCGTCGGTCACGTCCTCCGCGATCGCCGCCTCGACCGCGCGCACGGCGGGGTCCTCGCACTCCGCGAGGTTGTCGAGCGTCGCGAGGCCGGTCGCGACCTCGTAGAACATCGGGCCATCGACCTTCCCGAGCGCGTCGAGCAGGGCGGTCGCGTGCCTCAATCGGCGCTCGAAGCACTTCCTCCCCGAGAGCGCGGCGCCGAGATCCTCCGCGGCGATCGCCGCTTCACACTGCGCGCTCGAGAGGCGCGCGTAGTCGACTGCCCAGGCGTCGACGGGGCGCAATACGCGCTCCGCGCTGTCCTGGTGAATGGCCTTCAGAGCGGTGAGCGCTTTGTCCCGGCGCGCGCCCCCGAGCTCCTCGCGTGCGGCGGCCGCGCCCAGGTTACAGGTTTGTCCGAACACCGCGAGCGGGGAGGGGGGCTCGCCGAGCTCGGGCGTGGCCTGAACAAACCTGTAAGTATGGTTCGCGCGGTAGCCCAACGTCAGCGAGGCCGCGACGCCGAGCGCGAGGACAGCTCCGGCGCTCGCTGCGTAGGCCCTGCGGGGTGGAGAGGCCTCGCGCTCGAGCGCCGCGATGAGGGGCGCGAGCGACGCGTGCCGCGCCTCGCGATCGGGTGAGAGGCTCGGTGAGAGGGCAGCCCGCAGCGCGCGCGACACTGGAAATCGCCTGGTCGTCCAGTCGACCTCGCCGGCCTCGACGGCCTTCGCGACGGCGTCGGGGTCCGAGCCCTCGAATGGTCTCCGGCCCGTGACGGCCTCGAAGACCGACACCGCGAACGCGAACTGATCGGCGCGGTGATCGACGGGCTCGCCGGCGTGTTGTTCGTGAGCCATGTACGCCGGCGTCCCGAGGATCGCGCCCGAGTGCGTGAGGCGCGGGTCCTTGCGCGCGCCCTCGGTTTCAGCGCTGTCACTTTCTCCGCTGTCAGCGACGCCGCTCCGCGCGAGTCCGAAGTCGGTGACCCGGAACTGTCCGTCGTCGCCGAGGAGCACGTTGTCGGGCTTGAAGTCCCGGTGGACGAGGCCTCGCTCGTGCGCGGCGAAGAGGCCACGCCCCGCTTGGAGGAAGGCCGCACAGACCTCTCGATAGGTGCGCCCCTCCTCTCGCAGATAGGCCCTCAAGCTCCCGCGCGACGCGAGCTCCATCGCGAGGAAGATCTCGCCCTCGAGCGACGTGCCGACGTCGTGGATCGTGATGACGTTGGGGTGTTTGAAGCGCGCGAGGATCTGCGCCTCTCGCAGCATGCGCGCCGCGGCCGTCGGCCCGCCGCCTGGTCGCAAGACCTTCACCGCGACCGCGCGCAGGAGCTGAGGATCGCGCGCCTCGTAGACCACGCCCATCCCGCCGCGGCCGAGCTCGCGCCCGAGCTCGTAGCGCCCGACGCGCGCGCTGGTCGTCTCCTTGGGCGGAGGTTCGAAGTGCGGGATGGGCGTCTCGTCGCGCTCGACGGTGCGAGGTGGCTCGGACTCCATGGTCGCCGCGAGCGCCGCGACCACTCGACGGCACTCCGCGCAGGTGTCCAAGTGCGCGTCGAGCTCGGTCATCGCGTCGCCTACACGAAGATCGCTCGCGCCCGACGAGCGCCCGCGTAGCAGCTTGAGCAGAGCTTCGTCGTCGGGGCAGTCCATGGCGGCGCGCGTCGGCGGAGGGCAGCATACTCTCACGCTGCCCCCCGGCGTTGTCAGTGCGCTATCGACAGTCGCTGCAGGAGCGCGTGTGTCCCCGTCTGGTAGTGCTCGGCCTCGGCGGCGACAGGCTCCGCGTAGTCGACCGAGTCGGTCACGTCGACCCACTCGCTGTCGTCGACGGACGCTGGGTGAGCCGTGCAGTTCGTCAGCGGCCCGAACGACGCCGAGCTCGCGGCGATCGACATGGGATAGTCCGCGAGCCGCCCGCTCCCGTCGCCGCCTGGCAGGTCGAGCGTCGCGTCGTTCGCCTGATACCAGCGACCCCAGAAGTGCTCGTGGTTGTTCGAACCGGGGGTGTTCTGATGGAGCGCCCAGAGCCCGTTCGGCGTGGAGACGAGGCCCGTCAAGAAGTCCGCCTCGATCTCCTCCGTTCCTTTACCACCGTAATAGAAAGCCCCGGAGTCGTAGGCCCCCGTCATCGGGTCGAGCGACAGGAGGAAGCCGTCACCGCCCTGGGTATCGAACGGCGTGAACGCGACGCGACCCGAGAAGACCGCGCGCCCGTCGTGCTTCACGACAGTGACAGTGTTGTTACTGTCACCCGCGTTGTCGGCGTCCCAGACCTTCGACCAGACGATGCTGCCGTCCGAGGTCGAGAGCCTGGCGCCGACGAAATGGGTCGTCGCGCCGCGAACGCCGATGGCCGCGAGCAGCCCGTCGCCGTCGAGCGCGATCGAGTGCACGTTGGCGAAGCCAGGGTTGTAGCCGCGCGCCCAGCCGAGCGTGGGCGAGGCGCCCGACACGCCGTCGATGCGCGCGACGAAGGGCCCGTTGTTGGCGATGCCCGCGAGGTACGCGCGACCCGTCGCCTGATCGACCGAGAGCCCCGCGACGCGGTGAACGCCGCCGAGGGAGAAGCTCTCGGCCCAGAGGAGCGAACCATCCGACTTCTTCAAGGCGGCGAGGAACGCGCCGTCCGAGTCAGCGACCTGCCCGGCGACGAGCACGCGATCCGCGAGCGTCGCGTCGACCGATTGCGCGCGCAGCGCCTGGCTCGCGATCTGCGCCTCCTCTGCGTTCGGGTTGAGCGTCAGCCCGCGCGCCCACTGGAGGTCGCCGCTCGTCGAGTCGACCTGCATCACGAACGCCTGCCACGCCTGGTTCGAGGTCACGGCGCGCTCCGCGACGATGTACGCGTGCCCCGACGCGTCGACGGCCAGGCTGTCCTCGCCGCCGCCGATCTCTTGGTTGTTGCCGATGTCGCGAGACTCCTGCGGCCACTCTTCTTGGAGCTCGCGAACCCAGCTCAGCGAGCCGTCCGAGGCCACGCGGACCATGACGAGGTTCTCGCCGTAGAGGTCCGCCCACTCGTTCACGTTGCCGTTGAAGAAGACGTTGCCGCTCGCGTCGGCGGCGAGCCCGCCCGGTTGGAAGCTGTTCGAGTGCTCGACGTTCGAGCGGCCGAAGACGCGCTCGAGCTGGTTCGACACGACAGGGCTGAAGGTCGCGTTGTCGCGGCCGCGCGCCGCCATCGTGAACGTGAAGGTCTGGCCTTCGCCGTATTCGATGGTGACCTCCACGTCGCGCTGGCCCGAGGCGAGCGGATAGAAGAAGAGGCCGAAGGTCATGCCGTCGCCGTCAGCGAGGTCGACCTCCGATACGGGGGTAGGCACCTTCGCGGTCGTGCCGGGCGCGTTGACAGTCCATTCGTAGGCCTCCGTCTCACCAATTGGTGTGAGGGTCACGGAGTGGACTGTCAGCGAACCGCCGGAGATATTGGTTACAGAGATGTCTGCGACACCGTCCGACCAAGGCGGTATGCCGTCGAGGTTCGTTTGTGCATAGACGCCTCCATTGGTGATCTCCTCAGCGCCCATCCCCGTGACGCGAATCGCCGCTGGCGCGTGGTTGCCTCCACCCCCGCCTCCGACCGCGGAGTTCCCACCGGTGCTGCCACCGCCGGCGCCCCCGCTCTCTCCACTGTCTCCACAAGCCACCAATACCCCCAGCGGGAGCGTGACAAAAAGCAGGCAACCGAATCCTCGCAGGTTCATGAAGCATCCTCCTCGTCGGCTGAACGCGAGGGGTCGGGTCATGTAGCGCGAGGGCGGGGCGCTATTTTTCTGCTCTCAGGGGACCCCGAAGCGTCCTCGGGCCCACGCGTGGATGCGTCGAGCGGTCGCCTCGTCGACGGCGCGCGGGAGGATGATGACGGCGCCGAGCGTCCCCGCGAAGCGAGTGTTCGGCCCGTAATACGGGCCCTCCATGCTCCCGCCCAGCCGACTCCACGCGCGCGGCGTGGCGTAGGAGGCTGCCCCGTTCGTCGGCACCTCGGCGCCGTCCACCCACGCGCTGACTGTCCCGTCGATCGCGTGGGACATCCCGACGAGGTGGGCCGCGCCGGGCCCGTCCTGCAAATCGCTCCCGCCCTCGACGCGCGCCCAGAGCGGCTCTCCCGAGGGGCCCGTCCCGGCCTCGCGATTGACCATCACGACTGCCCCGCCCGAGAGCCCTATGGAGCTATTGGGGTTGCCGCTATCGTCCAATCCACCGACGACCGTGCCGAGGGGCGCGTAGGTCTCCTCCCAGCCCCACGGCAGTGGGACGTAGGGTGCTCGCGCGACCCACAATACGGTTCGCCCGCTCGGCTGCTCGTCGACGCCCTCCAGCGCGAGGACCGAGCGCGAGCCGTCGAACTGCAGGCCAGGCTCCCCCGGTCCGAACACGTCTGTAACCCATGCCGGTCGCGCCGTCTCGTCAAGCGCCTTGACGGTCAGCGCGTCACGCCCGCGGTCCACCCACCCCCCGACGGCCGCGCCGCGGAAGGGCACGAGCCGCCAAGCCGACTTGTCGACGCCCAGGCCAATGCCGAAGGAGTAGTTGCCGCCTGCATAGACGAGCTCGTCACCTCGCACCGCCACACCCTGGGCGTGCGACCCGGGCACGGGCGAGTCCACGGGCAGGGCCTCCCAGGTCTCACCGTCTTCGGAGAACCACACCTCGTTGGCGTTGCCGGCGCTCCAGCCCGCGCTCGGATCTCCATACGTGTAACCGAAGAGGATCCAGAGCTTGTCGTCCCACACCAAGACGTTGGGCCAGGCCTTGCCCGCCCAGGGCGGGTCCTCATGGCGATGCCAGCTCGTCCCGTCAGCTGTGGACCAGACCTCGGCGAAGAGCTCGTGGCCCGCGACCTCGCGATAGCGCGCGCAGCCCACGAGCCAGAGCTCTCCTTTGAATTCGACGAAGCCGTCGACCATGCCGCAACCACCCCATCGGGTCGCGCTCGCGGGGCCGTCGGGCGCGACCTCGGTCCAATGGACGCCGTCTTCGCTCCGCCAGAGATCGTTGTGGTAGGCGTAGTCCCCCTCCAAACCGAGGAGATCCTGGCCGCCTCCAGTCCAGAGGGCGCCGTCGAAGACGCCCGAGATCTGCAGGGCTCGCGGCTGCCAGGGCGGCTCTCCAGGCTTGAGGACCTCGGTCCACGTGACGCCGTCCGCGCTCGAGAGCACGTCGTGGTTGTAGAAACCCTGGTGCGAGTCGCCGCCTATCACCCATAAGGCATCGCCCCAGAGCACCGTGCTATGCACGTGTCGCCGTTGGAATTGCGTGTGCTCGTGCGGTAGCTCGAGCGTCCAAGAGATCCCGTCGGCGCTCGACCAGACCTCGTTCGTGGTGTTCTCGGGCGGGTAGAGGCCGAGCTCCGGATCCACGTGGCTGAAGCCGTCGGGCTCCTGGAATCCATTCCAGCCGCCGACCATCCAAAAGCGGTTCGTCGACGGCAGGAACGTGAGCGTATTGCCGTCGCGTACCCTCCAGTCGGGCGCGATCTCCGGGGTGAGGCGCTGCCACTCGTAGAGCGTCTCGGGCTCTTCGGTCTCCACGCCGACGCGAGCGTCGAACACGCGGGCCCCCTCGAGCTCGGCCGGACTCCACGCCTCATAGCCGTTTGCGAGCGTGGCGCTCCCCGCGGCGTTCGTCGCGACGACGTCCCACGACCCCGAGGGCAGCGCCGGCGCTCGGCAGCGGACCGCGTCGTCGTCCACGAGCTCGACGTCGGAACAGGGCTCTCCACCGATCTCCACCGAGGCACCGCGCAGGTGCGCACCGGAGACGGTGACGCGCGCCCCTCCGAGCGGATCACCGAGCGGGGGATCCACAGCGCTCAGGGTCGGGGGGAGCGCTTGGCCGCCGGCGCCGCTCCCCCCCGTGCCGCCAGCGCCGCCGTCGTCGTCGCCACAGCCTGACAACAATGTAAGTAAAGTCGCTGCCCCGAGCCACCTGGCCGTCCAGATCCTCACGTCGTCACGCTCTCGAGCCTTTCTACCACGAGCGGCAACCCGACCTCGACGGCGTCATGACTGACACGACTGTAAATATTGGGGCAGAGAAGCACCCTCCAGCGCGGCCCGGCGCGTCGGCGCACCCCCAACGTCACGCCTCGCGCTGGCACGGCGTCTCGGTGCACTCGATGTGGCCGTTTCAGGTGAAGGGGGAAAGGAATATGGTTCGACCCGTGTCCTTTCTTGCCCTCGCCCTCGAGCTCAAGGGAGACGACGAGGATCCGGCGGCGCTCGCCGAGCTCGCGGCCGACGGCTACGCGCGCGCGCTCGCGGCTCAGCCGGGGATTCGGCCGTCCGAGCGCAGCTTCCTCCGCGTCCTCTCCGCGCGTCGCACCCGCGATCTGTCTGTCGAGGATTTCGGCGAGGTCGGGCTCATGGCGGCCTGCGTGGACAATCACCCGCGCGCGAACGAGATCCTCGAGCGCGAGTACGTGAGCGCCGCCGGCTCGTCGCTCGCTCGGCTCAAGCTCTCGAGCAGCGAGCGCGACGAGATCATGCAGCGCGTCCGCGCGAAGCTCCTCGTCGCGAGCGACCCGAACGAGCTGCCGCTGCTCGCGACCTACGTGGGATCGGGCAGGCTGCGGAGCTTCATCAGGGTCGTGGCCACGCGTGAGGCCCTGTCGTTCCTGCGCTCGGCTCGACCAGGCGCCGACGACGCCGAGCTCGACGAGCTCGCTGCGCCCATGGTGGATCCCGCCCTCGAGGCCCTCGCCGCGCGCTCGCGAGCCGCGATGAAACAAGGCTTCGAGCGCGCGGTCGGCGCGCTCGCGAGCCGCGAGCGGAACATCCTGCGCATGCATTTCCTCGATGGAGTCGAGCTCGGCGCGATCGCGCGACTCTACGGTGTCCACCGCGTCACGGCGTCGCGATGGCTCGCGGACATCCGCGAGCGCTTGGTCACCACCGTCCGCGAGCACGTCCAGCGCGAGCTCGCCCTCACCGAGAGCGACGTCGACTCCGTCGTTCGCCTCGCTCGCCAGGACCTCGACGCGAGCGTCGAGCGGCTCCTGCGGGCGCCCAGCGTGGAGCGGAGCGGCGCGTGACCTTCGTCCTCGTCGCGCTCGGCGTCGTCGCGTTCCTCTATTGGACATGGCGTCAGAACGAGCTCTTCCTCGTCTCGGTCCGCGATGGCCGCGCGCTCGTCGTGCGTGGTCGCATCCCCGCGGGCCTGCTCTCGGACCTCGAGGATATCGCGCGGCGTCCGCCCGTCTCGAGCGGCTCCGTGCGCGCTTACAAAGCTGAAGGTGGAGCGCGGGTCACGATCTCTGGACAGTTCGACCAGAATCAGGCGCAGCGCATCCGCAACACCTTCTCCCTTTATCCGGTCTCACGCCTCCGGGTCGCGCCGAAGATCGCGCGGCCCACGCTCGGGCAAATCCTGGGCATCGCTTGGCTCGCCTGGCTGCTCAATCGACGCGGTTGACCAGCGCAAACGGCGCGAGCGACTGCAAGGCTTGCGGGAGTTCGGGCCGGCGCGCCTGATTTTTTGAGTCGAACAGGCGAGAGTGGTCCATGCGGCGCGGCCCTTGCACACCGGCCGGACATGGTCGCCAGCCTCGTAACGTTGGACGGTAACACTGCTGTAGCGGACGTCGCCTATCGACTGAGTGAGGTGATAGCCATCTATCCAATTACGCCCTCATCCTCGATGGGTGAGTTGAGTGACGAGTGGGCCGCGAAGAAGCGCCCCAATCTTTGGGCGACAGTGCCCAATGTCACAGAGATGCAGTCGGAGGCAGGCGCCGCGGGCGCCGTGCACGGCGCGCTGCAAGCGGGGTCGCTCGCGACCACGTTCACGGCCTCGCAAGGCCTGCTCCTGATGATCCCCAACATGTTCAAGATCGCCGGCGAGCTCACGCCCTTCTGCATGCACGTGTCGGCGCGCACTGTCGCGACGCACGCGCTGTCGATCTTCGGCGACCACTCCGACGTGATGGCGTGCCGCATGACGGGCTTCGCGATGTTGTGCTCGGGCTCCGTGCAAGAGGCTCAGGATCTGGCCGCGGTCGCGCACCTCGCGACGTTGGACGCGCGCGTGCCCTTCCTGCATTTCTTCGACGGCTTCCGCACCTCGCACGAGGTCGCGAAGATCGTCGACCTGCCCGACGAGCAGCTCCAAAAGCTCGTCGACGACGACAAGATCGCAGAGCAGCGCAAGCGCGCCCTCACGCCGGACCACCCAGTCCTGCGCGGCAGCGCCCAGAACCCCGACACCTTCTTCCAAGCGCGCGAGGCCTGCAATCCCTTCTATCAGGCGTGTCCCGAGCGCGTGCGCGCGGCCATGCGTCGCTTCGAGGCCGTCACGGGTCGACACTACGATCTCTTCGAGTACTACGGCCACCCCGAGGCCGACCGCGTGGTCGTGATGATGGGCTCCGGCGCGGAGACCGTGCACGAGACCGTCGACTATTTGAACGCTCGCGGCGAGCGGCTCGGCTTGGTCCGCGTCAGGTTGTTCCGTCCATTCTCGCTCGAGGACTGCATTCGCGTCCTGCCGAAGACGGCGCGCTCGATCGCGGTCCTCGACCGCACGAAGGAGCCAGGCGCGCCCGGCGAACCCCTCTATCAGGATGTGGTGGCGGCGCTCTTCGAGGCTCAGTCCTCGGGCCTTTGGGACGGCCCGCTGCCGCGCGTGCTCGGCGGTCGATATGGCCTCTCGTCCAAAGAGTTCACGCCCGCGATGGTGCGCGCGATCTATCAAGAGCTCGCGGCCGACAAGCCGAAGCGCCATTTCACGGTCGGCATCCATGACGACGTCTCGCACCTCAGCTTGGCGTACGACGCAGAGTTCGACATCGAGCCCGACGACGTCGTCCGCGCGATGTTCTGGGGCCTGGGCGCGGACGGGACGGTCGGCGCGAACAAGAACTCGATCAAGATCATCGGCGAAGAGACGGACCGCTATGCGCAGGGTTATTTCGTCTACGACTCGAAGAAGTCGGGAGCTATCACCATATCGCATCTGCGGTTCGGGCCGCGCCTGCTCCGCTCGCAATACCTGATTCGACACGCCGGCTTCGTCGCCGTGCACCAGTTCAGCTTCCTCGAGCGCTACGATGTATTGGAGAACGCGGCGCCCGGCTCGACGCTGTTGCTCAATGCCCCGTTCGAGCCCGACAAGGTCTGGGACGCACTGCCCCGCGAGGTCCAAGAGACCATCCTCGCGAAGAAGATCGAGGTCTACACCATCGACGCCGTGTCGGTCGCGCGCGCGGCCGGGATGGGCGGGCGCATCAACACCCTGATGCAGACCTGCTTCTTCGCCCTGGCGAAGATCTTCCCGAGGGAAGAGGCGATTGGCTACATCAAGGCTGCTATCCAGAAGACCTACAAGAACAAAGGCCCCGAGGTCATCGCCAAGAACTTTGCGGCGGTCGACGCGGCGCTGAACTTCATGTTCCCCGTTCCAATCCCAGGGCGCGTCACCGCCGAGCGTCGGCGCCCGCCGACCGTATCGGCCAAAGCGCCCGACTTCGTGCAGCGCGTGAGCGCGCGCATGCTCGCGGGCCAGGGCGACCTATTGCCAGTCAGCGCGTTCCCCGTGGACGGCACCTGGCCGACGGGCACCGCCAAATGGGAGAAGCGCAACATCGCGCTCGACATCCCGATATGGGACGAGAAGATCTGTATCCAATGTAACAAGTGCGCGATGGTCTGCCCGCACGCCGCCATTCGCGTGAAGGTCTATGACCAGAGCAAACTGGCCGACAAGCCGGCGACGTTCAAGTCGATGCCGTACAAGGGCAATGACTTCAAGGGCGACGGCTACACGGTTCAGGTCGCCCCCGAGGACTGCACCGGCTGCTCGCTCTGTGTCGAGGTCTGTCCTGCGAAGGACAAGGCGAACCCGCGTCACAAGTCCCTCGAGCTCGCCCCGCAGGCGCCGCTCCGCGAGGCCGAGGCAGAGAACTACGACTTCTTCCTCGCCCTGCCCGAGGCCCCGCGGACGCGCGTGTCTCTCGACGTGAAGGGCGTCCAGTTCTTCGAGCCGCTCTTCGAGTATTCGGGCGCGTGCTCGGGCTGCGGTGAGACCCCGTACATCAAGCTCGCGACGCAGCTGTTCGGTGACAGGACTGTCATCGCAAACGCGACGGGCTGCTCGTCGATCTACGGCGGCAACCTGCCGACGACCCCGTACACGACGAACCGCGACGGTCGCGGCCCTGCGTGGGCGAACTCGCTCTTCGAGGACAACGCCGAGTTCGGCTTGGGGATTCGGCTGTCGCTCGACAAGAACACCGAACAAGCGCGCGAGCTCTTGAAGGGCCTCTCAGGACAGCTCGGTGACGAGCTCACCGGCGCCATCTTCGAGGCGAACATGGGCGACGAGGCCGGCATCGAGGCCCAGCGCGCCCGCGTCGAGGTGCTCAAGAAGCGGCTCGCGGAGCTCTCCGACAAGCGCGCGGCGCGGCTCCTCGGTCTCGCTGACTACCTTGTAAAGAAGAGCGTGTGGATCATCGGCGGTGACGGCTGGGCCTACGACATCGGCTTCGGCGGGCTCGACCACGTGCTCGCGTCCGGCAAAGACGTGAACCTCCTCGTGCTCGACACGGAGGTCTACTCGAACACCGGTGGTCAGCAGTCCAAGTCCACACCGAAGGGCGCGGCCGCCAAGTTCGCGGCGAATGGCAAAGAGGGCCAGAAGAAGGACCTCGGCATGCTCGCGATGACCTACGGCAATGTCTATGTCGCGCGCATCGCCTTCGGCGCGAAGGACGTCCAGACCGTCAAGGCCATGCAGGAGGCCGAGGCCTACCCGGGCACCTCGCTCATCATCGCGTACTCGCATTGCATCGCGCACGGCTACGACATGGCGCAAGGCCTCGCCCAACAGAAGCGCGCGATCGAGACGGGCTATTGGCCACTCTACAGGTTCGACCCGCGTCGCGTCGCCGAGGGAGAGAGCCCTCTTCACCTCGACTCGCCGGCGCCCAAGGGCAAATGGACGGAGTTCTGTCGCAACGAGACGCGCTTCCGCATGATTGAACAGCAAGACCCGGCGCGCTTCGCCGCTTTGGCCGACTCCGCGCAAGCCGACATTCACACCCGCTGGGCGATGTACGAGAACCTCGCGCGGGCGATGACGCCCGCGGGTGCGCAGGCAAAGACCGGCGCGAAGGAGCACTGAGATGGACCTCCGCACTTCGTACTTGGGCCTCGAGCTCGCCCACCCCTTCATGCCCGGAGCGTCGCCGCTCGTCGACGATCTCGACACTGTCCGCCGGGTGGAGGACGCAGGCGCCTCGGCGATCGTGATGCGCTCGCTGTTCGAGGAGCAGATCGTCCGCGAGCGCTCGCGCACCCTCGAGGACGTCGAGTCCTTCGTCGACGCGTTCTCCGAGGCCTCGTCCTTCTTCCCGAAGCCGCAGGAGTTCCACCTGCGCCCTGTCGAATACCTCGAGCAGCTGCGCCGCATCAAAGCGGCCGTCTCGGTGCCGGTGATCGCGTCGCTCAACGGCATCACGGCGACGGGCTGGCTCGAATACGCGAAGCTCATCGAGCAGGCGGGCGCCGACGCGCTCGAGCTCAATGTCTATTATGTCGCGACCGATCCGAACGAGACCGCGGCTGGCGTCGATCGGCGCACGCTCGACATCGTCGCGGCGGTGAGGAGCTCGATCAAGCTGCCGCTCGCGGTCAAGCTGTCGCCGTTCCACTCGGCGCTCGCGCACTTCACCCAGCAGATCTCGGACGCGGGCGCGGCCGGGCTCGTCCTCTTCAATCGCTTCTATCAGCCTGACATCGACCCCGAGACGCTGGAGGCCGTGCCGCGATTGGTGCTCTCCGATTCCCACGAGCTCCTCTTGCGGCTGCGCTGGCTCGCGATCCTGTCCGGCACGTCCAAGATCGACCTCGCGTGCTCCGGTGGGGTGCACGACGTCGACGACGCCATCAAGGCCCTCATGGCCGGGGCGACGACCGTGCAAATGGTCTCGGCGCTCCTGCACCACGGGCCCGCGTATCTGCGGCGGATCATCGACGGCGTCGAGCGTTGGCTCGAGACCCACGAGTACGAGTCCATCGACCAGCTCCGCGGCAGCATGAACCTCGCGCGGTGCCCCAACCCGGGCGCCTTCGAGCGCGGCAACTACATGCGCGTCCTGCAGAGCTGGAGATCGTAACAGCGCTGTAAGCATTGGGCTCGCGCCGGAATACTTCGAGCCCGAGGACGCGGCCTGCGGTAGAGTCGCGGCCGACGTCCGCGGACTCGAGCTCCTCGTTCGTCGAGGAGCGAATATGACTGGCGGAGAGACCTGCGGTGTGTGCGGCGGCGACCGCACCATCTACAACTCGTTCGGTGGCAGCGCGAAGACCTGTCCAGCCTGCCACGGCACGGGAAGGAAGGTCGAGGACACGGGCTTTCGCGACGTGACCAAGACCAAGCCTTCACACTATCGCGGCAGCAACGTCGCAGCGAACAAGGTCGAGAAGGCGACGTGGCCGACCACCCCCGAGGGGGTGAAGCTCGCGAACGAGGTGCAGGCCGCGACCCTCTCGAGCGACACGAAGGCCAAGCTCGTGCGCGAGATCATCGACCACGAGGCCGCTCACGGCACGTGCACGCAGACCTTCATGAAGAAGCTGCGGCGCCAGCTGCGGCCCCCGAGCTGACGGGCCGCGCGCGTCTCAGAATGACCAGCTGTTCGTAACAGGATTGTAAGCAATGAGCGTCGCGACCGGCGGCGGCTGAGGCTGCGGCCCGGCAGGCGACCCGCCGAGGACGACGACGCGGCCGTCGGGGAGGGCAGCCGCGGCAAGCCAAGCGCGCGCCTCTGGCATGTTGGCGTCGCTCGTCCAAGCGCTGTCGCCGGGCGCGAACGACTCGGCCAAATCGCTGAAGCCGAAGCCGGTGATCCCACCCATCACGTGGATGCGACCGTCGCCGCCGACTGCAGCGCCAAACCAATAGCGACCGTCCTGCAAGGAGGGCTCGGTGCGCCAGGTCCCCGCGACGGGGTCGAGCGACTCGACGGTCGGGAGCGGGTTGTTGGCGGCGTCGCGCCCCCCTATCGCGTAGATGCGACCGTCGGGCGCGGCGACGACCTGCAGGGCGAGCCGCGCTGTGGGCATCGGGGTGCCCGTGCTCCAGGCCACGTCGTCGAGGATCTCGACCACGTTACTGGGGAGTCCGTTCGCGCCGCGCCCACCGATGACGAAGATGCGACCGTCGGGGGCGCGCGCCGCGCCCAGGCCGAGCCGCGCTGTCGGCAAGGCGGGCAGGTTCGACCAAGAGTCGTTGACCGTGTCGTATTGCTCGACGCTCGCGATGGGGTTCATCCCATCCGTCGTGCCGCCGAACGCGACGAGCTCGCTGCCGCTCGTCGCGACGACCGCGTGGCCATATCGGGCGGCGCTCCCGAGGACGCCCATGTCCCACGTATTGCTTACAGGGTCGTAGGCCTCCACCGAGCGCTCGACGCCCTGGGGGGTCAGGCCGCCGACGATCCGCACGTAGTCGTCCGTGCAAAGCGCCGCCGCGCCGATCGCGCGCGCGAGCCCCATCGGCGCGAGCATCTCGGGGGCGCCACCGCTGCCGCCGCCGCCCTCCAAATTACCGCCCATTCCACCCGCGCCCAATCCGCCAGCGCCGCCGAGTGGCTGGCCGCCAGCGCCCCCAGTGGGTTGTCCGCCGGCGCCGCCCGTGTCGGTGCCCGAGTCACCACACGCGATGACCAACATGCCAATAGCGATCAACGAACAAGCTTGTCGAGGTTGCATAGGACGGGTCCTAGCCTCCCATATCGAATCGCCGCCTCGCTGCGCGAATCGTGCGAAAAGTTATGCAAATCGTGCGGTCTTCAGCACCTCGGTGGGGCGCTTGCCAGTGTGCTTCCTGAAGGTGCTGGCGAATCGGCTGAAGTCGGTGAAGCCCGTCGCGAGCGCGGCCTCCGTCACCGTCGAGCCGCCGGCGCGCAGGAGGGCCTCGGCCCGCGAGATCCGAAGTCGCAGCAAATATTGATAGGGGGCTTGCCCCGTCTCTTCGCGGAACAGCCTGCTGAAATGGAATCGGCTCATGCGGGCGGCGCGGGCGAGATCGTCGACGCTGAGCGGCCCGGCGATCGCCTCGTGCATGTGCGCGATCGCGAGCGCGACGCGCGGGTCGTGCGAGCGAGGTGGGGCGAGCGACGCGCTCGACGGGGCTCCGCGCAGCATCTCGATGATCACGCTCTCGGTGAGGGCACTGGTCGCGCGCTCGTGCCCGAGGTCACCCTGCTCGATCTCCTCGTGGAGGAGGGAGAGCAGCCGCCGTAGACGCCCCTCCGAGGCAGGCCATTTGAAGAGCGCGTGCGGCAGGCCTGCGCGCGAGCCGAGCGCGTCGGCGAGCTCGCGCACGAGCTCCGGGCCGAGCCACACGGCCGTGCCCCGCATCGACGAGAGGAACGAGGTTCGATGCGATACGCCGATCGGGACGAGCACGCACTCGCCGGGGCCCGCGACGATCTCCTCGCCGCCCGCGTCGAACGCGACGTGCCCCTCGTGGATGACGCTGAGCTCGAGGGCGTCGTGGGCCGCGGGCGAGAAGCGCGCGGCGTCGTCGCCGTCTCGGACCCAGTGCCGGAGGCGCACGTCCGAGTTCACCGCGCGATCGATCTTGAGGAGGTCACGGAGGAGCGGCGCTGCCATCGTCCGCTCATCCGAGCCGCGAGCGGTCGCGCGGCGCAAGCCAGCGCAACTCAAACTCGCCGCCCTGACGCGCGCTTCAGTTCGTGAGGTTGCGCTTGTCGGCCTCGGCGAGCGCGCGGTCCAGCAAGCGGCGGAACTTCGTGTACGTCACCGAGCCGCTGACGAAGAAGCCCTCGAGCTCACCGTCCTTCTCGGCGTAGGTCGCGACGAACCCGGGCGTCGAGGTGATCTCGGCGTCCTCGGCTTGTTTGGCGGAGGCCTCGACCCAGCTCGCGTGCGTGCCGCTGTCGAGCGCTCGCTTGAACGCCGTCATATCCAAACCCTGCTTCGACGCCAGGCCCTCGAAGCCCTCGCGATTGAACTCCGGCGTGCCCTGCAGCTCGAACAGCCCGGCGTGGAAGGCCCAGAAGCCCTCGTCACCCTTCTCGGCGTAGGCCTCGCGGGCGGCCTGCGCCGCGAGCGGAGCGAGCTTGTGGATCGCGAGCGGGGTGTCTCGCCAATAGACGCGCACGCGATCGCCGTACCGCTTCTCGAGCTGCTTGATGGTGGTCTCGACGCGCTTGCAGAACGGGCACTGGAAGTCGCTGAAGACGTGGAGCGCGACCTTCGCGTTCGCTGGGCCGCGCGCGGGCGTGCCCTCGGGGGCGGGCGCGATGAGCTTGATCTCCGGCGGCGTCGGAGGCGACGCGGACGCCATGATTTCGTCGTAAACCTTCGCCGCAGGAACACCCTTGTCGACCATCGCTTGGGCGGCCTCGAGCTCCTTGTCGATGACGTCCTTGAACTCGTCGACCGTGCGCGCGCCGGCGAGGCGCTTGCCGTTGATGAAGAAGTGCGGGGTCGCGTTCGCCTCGAACGCGTCGGCGAGCGCGAGGTCGCCCTCGATGGTCTTGAGGTAGGGCTGCGCTGCCGCGGGCGCGTCCCACGCGTCGGTCGAAGGGTTCGCGTCTTTGATCGCAGCCTCGATCGAGCCGGGCAGCCCGAGCTCGGTCGCGTACCCCATCAGGTCGTCGACGCCGAGCTTGCCACCTGCTGCGAGGAGCTTGTCGTGCGCGCGCCAGAAGCCCTCCGACCCACCGCTCTCGGCGGCCGCGAGCGCGAACACCGACGCAGGGAAGGCCCGCAGATGAACGGGGAGCGGCGCGTGCTTCCACACGACGCGGAGCTTGCCGTCGTAGTCCTTGAGCAGCGTCGCGAGCGTGGCCTCGGCGTCGACGCAGTTCGGACATTGAAAGTCGGCGAACTCGACGATGGTGACGAGGGCGTCGGCCGGTCCGCGCACGGGCGAGTTGCCGATGGGCACGGCCCACGCGGTGTTCGGATCCTTGTCGCGCTTCGACGGTCGCTCGCGCGGCTGCTTCGGATCCTCGCTCGGCTCCTTGCCGTCCTTCGAGAGGTTCTGGTTGGTGAGGAGCGTGTAGATCTCGGCCTCGTCGGTGCCTGCGTCGACGAGGAGCTGCGCGGCGGCGAGCTGCGCGTCGATGGTCTCGCGGAACTTCTCGATCTCGGCGGCGCCCTTCAGCAGGACGCCGTTCACGAAGGAGCACGGCGTCCCCGACACGCCGAGCTTCTCTGCGAGCTCCATATCGCTTACCAGCTTGTCAGCATATCGCTTGTCGGCGATCGCTGCTTCGTAGGCCGCCCGATCGACGCCGGCCTCCACGGCCCACGCGCTGATGCGGCCGGGGTTCAGGTCCTTCTGGTTGTCGAAGATCATGTTGTGGAAGCGCCAGAAGGCGTTGTTCCCCCCGAGGGCCTTCACCGCGATGGCGGCCTCCGCGGCGGGGCGCGCGCTCGGGTGCATGGGGAGCGGCTTGTTCTTCCAGATGATGCGGAGCTTCTCCGGGCCGTATTGCTCACGAAGCTTGTCGAGCGTGACCTCGACCTTCGAGCAGAAGGGGCACTGGAAGTCGCTGAAGAGCACGATGGTTACTGGCGCGTAACGCGAACCCCACATCGGGTCGTCGGACGTCACGGGGACCGCCGCGTCGGCGTCGCTCCACGTGGCCGGGTTGTAGACGACCTTCGCCTCGCCATGAGGTGCGGCGCCGTGCATCCAACCCCACGCGCCGATCGAGACGGCGAGGACGAAGATGGCGATCGTGCTCGGTTTCATCGAGCGGAGCCATACAACGGGTCGTCTTCGCGCGGAAAGTGTATACGTGCGCCTCGATGCTCGCGCGCTTCAAGGAAATCGTGCTCGATTACACGGTTCGGCTCGCCGACCAAGTGGACGCCGAGGCCGCAGAGTTCCGCGCCGGCAAATCGAGCTTCGAGATCCACCGTCGCACGCTCGGCGTCATCCTCGGCGCGGCGATCTGCCTCTTGGCGATCCGCTACATCGGCAACGCCGACGATCTCGAACGGCAGGTCGCGATCCTCAAGTTCTTCCACCTCGACCAAAAGGCGAAGGCTCTCCAGTTCGCGCTCACGAAGGCCCCGAACGCGAAGATCAACGCGCGCATCCTGTGGGCCGTGTCGCGCCTCACTTGGTACGGGCTCGTCCCGCTGCTCATCACCAAGTTCGCGCTTCGCGAGAAGATCTCGGACTTCGGCTTCTCCCCGAAGCAGGCGAGCGGCTACGTCCGCCTCTACCTCACGCTCTTCGCCATCGTCGCGCCGTTCGTGGTCATGGCTTCCTTCGGCGAGGGCTTCCAAGCGAAGTATCCCTATTACAAGCCCGACAAACGCGAGCCCTTCTGGCCGAACACCGCGCTCTGGGAGGCCTTCTACGCGAGCTCGTTCGTCGCGCTCGAGTACTTCTTCCGCGGCTACTTGGTCCACGGTCTGCGGCGCGTGATGGGCTACTCCGCGGTGTTCGTCCCGATCCTGCCCTACGTGATGATTCACTACGGTAAGCCCCCCGCCGAGGCCATCGGCTCGGCGATCACGGGCTTCGTGCTCGGCACCGTAAGCTTGAAGACGCGGTCGATCCTGGGCGGCTGCGGCATCCACATCGCGGTCGCGGTCGGCATGGACTTCCTCGCGATGTGGCACGCGGGCCGCTTCTGAACGTAGAGGCGACGGCCTGAAGGCCGAAGCCTCCAGGTGACGTCGCCCACGCTGGTTTCGCCTCGCATTCCGCGCCGAGCGAGAGGGCACATCGCTTGCGATGACCTCACCGAGGAGGTCGCGAAGAATGAAGAGGTCGGTCTCAGCCGTCGTCTGCGCAGCTGGTTTTTGCCTCGTCGCGTGCTCGTCGTCGGGCACGGGCGGCGCCGCAGGTGAGGGTGGAGCGGGTGGTGACGGCGGCGCTGGCGCGAGCAGTCCCGCGAGCGGTGGTGCGGGTGGCGACGTCTCGTCCTCGTCGGGAGGGATGATGGGACCGGGCCCCGGCGTCGGCGGCATGATGGGCCCTGGCCCAGGCGTCGGCGGCATGATGGGGCCGGGCCCCGGTGCGGGGGGTGGAGGCATGGGCCCCGTCGCTTGCGACACCCTCGCGGACTGTGACGGAAAATGTCCGCCCGACGCGGTGGGCTGCACGTGCGCCGACACGCCGATGGGGAAGGCCTGCATCCCGACGTGCACGCAGCCGGCCGATTGCCCGTCGCCGCCCGACATGACGCTCGACTGCGTCGACGGCGTGTGCGTGCCGGCCATGCCCTGAGCGACCCGAATTGTTGGCCCGACGATGTCCGCGTTCGTAGGACACGCCAATGGCCACGTCTCAATCGGACGCGGGGGTCGCGGCTCGGACGACAAATCCCCGCGACCCACAGGGACTCGCGGGGACCTCGACGACAGGTCCCTCGCGCATGCGCCCTGCGACGCTGACCTTCAACGATCTGCCGCGGCGCTTCGGGCGCTACGTGCTCTTGCGACGGATCGCGAAGGGCGGGATGGGCGAGGTCATGCTCGCCTCGACGCTCGGCCTCGAGGGCGCCGAGCGGCCGGTGATCATCAAGACGATCCGCACCGAGCACCGCACGGACAAGAGCTTCAAGGCGCGCTTCCTCGATGAGGCTCGCGTGCAGTCGCAGCTCGAGCACCCGGGGGTCGCGCAGGTCCTCGAGGCGACGACCGACGACGAGAGCGGCGAGCCCTACGTCGCGGTCGAGTACGTCGACGGCAAGAGCCTCGGTGACGTGCGCAGTCGATCGATCACGACGGGCCAGCGCATCGAGTGGCACGAGGCCGTCGCCATCGCCCACCTCGCGGCCGAGGCGCTCTCGCACGTGCACGAGCGGGTCGACGCGCAGGGCCAGGCGCTCTCGATCGTGCACCGCGATCTGTCGCCGCAGAACCTGATGGTGAGCTACGGCGGTGAGGTAAAAATCATCGATTTCGGCACGGCGCGCGGGGAGAACCGGCGCTGCCACACCGTGAGCGGCGTCGTGTTCGCGAAGCCCGGCTACGTCGCACCGGAGGTCGCGAACGGCGACCCGGGCGACTTCCGAGTCGACCTGTACGCGCTCGGCGTGATGCTGTGGGAGCTCTGCTCGGGGCGCCGCTTCCTCGCCGGCGAGGCCTCGGATCACATGGCCGCCGTCGCGCGCAACGACCGCAACCTGCCGCCCGTCGCCGAGGCCTGCGGCGCGCCGCGCGCGCTCGACGAGATCCTCGCGAGGCTCACGGCGTTCGATCGCAAGCAGCGCTTCACGAAGACGCGGCAGGCCGCGCGAGACCTCGCGTCGATCCTCGTCATGGCGCCGCCCCTCGCGGGTGGTGAGCGCGGCGTGCGAGGTCGCGTCTCGGCGCTGATGACGCGGCTCTTCGAGGCGGACGCTGCGCGCACGCGACGCGAGTTCGCGCGCCTCGTCTCGGAGGCTCGCAAGATCTTCGGTGCAGCGCGGACGCCCGCGGCCGCCACGCCGAGGACGGCGCTCGTCATGCGCGACGAGCAAGAGGGGCTCTTGCCGGGGACCCGCTATCGCACGGGTCGGGAGATGGGCCGCGGCAGCGGCACCGTCGTCTACGAGGCGGAGCACGTCGATCTCGGGCGTCGCGTCGCGCTCAAGTTGCAGTGCGGCTCGGACAACAGCTCGGCCGCGGTGCAGGCGCGGCTCCGGCGCGAGGCGCGCGTGCTCTCGGGCCTCGCGATCGAGGGCGTCGTGCGCGTGCTCGACGCGGGCAAGACGCTCGACGGTCGCGGCTTCTCCGTCCTCGAGCTCTGCCAAGGCGACACCCTCGAGCAGAAGCTCCGCGACTGCACGGTGCTGCCGTGGCGCGAGGCGCTCGCGCTCGTCGACAAACTCCTCGAGGTGCTCGACGGGGTCCATCGCGCCGGCTTCATCCACCGCGACATCAAGCCGTCGAACGTCGTCGTGAACGGCGACGGCCGCGTGACGTTGCTCGACTTCGGGATCGCGATCTCGCAGAGCGAGCGCCTCATGTCGGACCTGGAGACGCCCGCGCCGCGCGGCAAGGCGATCGCGCTCTACGGCACGCCCGAGTACATGGCGCCCGAGCAGGCCGCGAGGCCGAGCGAGGTCGACGAGCGCGCGGACATCTACTCGATCGGCGCGGTGCTCTACGAGGTCCTCACGGGCGTGATCCCGTTCACGGGCGACAGCGCCGTCGTGATCCTCGAGCTCAAAGCGAAGGGCAGCCCCGAGGCCCCGAGCGTGCGTCTTCGCACGCGCGAGCTCCCGCGCGAGGTCGACGAGCTCTGCCTGCGCGCGCTGTCGCGGCACCCGTCGCTGCGGTTCGAATCGGCGGAGGAGATGCGCGCGGCGATCCGCAACGCGCTCGCGGCGCCCGAGCGCGCCCGAGCGCGACGGCGGACCCTCGGTTACTCGGCTGTAGCTTTCGTGATGGCGGCGGCGATCGCGGTCGGCGTGAAGGGCGCGAGCCGGGATCAGCGCTTCGGTTGGACGCAGGGCGCGGCGGGGGCGCACCCGACCAAGCAGCCCGCGGACAAGCCCGCGACCGAAGAAGTCAAGTCGACTGACGATGTCGTCGCGGTGACCGAGCAGGCCGTGCGAGCGGCCAGCGACGACGCGGCGATCGACGCGGACGCGGCGGCCGGCGCCAACCCGGCCGCGAGCGCGCCGGCGGTCGCGGCGAAGACCAGCGAGGGCGCGCGCGCCGACGAGAAGCCGGCCGCGACCGAACGCAAGGCGCGACGCGCCGAGAAGAAGGTCGAGCCCGCCGCGAAGAAGAAGTCCCGCAAGCGGACGAGCAAGAGCAAGACGGACTGATCGCGCGCGGCCCCCCGCGACGGCGCGCGACCCGCTCGATCAGAAGCCGCAGTTCGCGCGCATGCGCTCTTTGCCGAGCCAGCGCTTGGCCTTGCGCTTCGCGATCGTGTTCGCGAGGCGCTGGTACGGGTCGCCATCACCCGCCGCGAGCACCTCCTCGAGGAGCTTCACGTACTGCTTCTTGCCCTCGTCGGCCTTCACGTAGCCCGACTTCTCGTCGTCCGGTTTGTTGCAGTAGTAGCGAATCGCGAGCTGAACCTTGGGCATCAGCATCTTGCCGTCCGAGGCCGCGAGGGCCTTGTCGAAGTCGCTCTTTGCCTCGTCGAGCTCGGCCATGGGCGTGCGCGCGTGGTACGAGCCGAGCGCCGTGTAGCCGGAGCCGTGCAAGAAGGTCGGATCGAGCGCGAGGGAGCGCTCGATGATCGCCGCGCCCACCCAAGCCTCACCGACGAGCGCGGTCTTCTCCTTCGCGACGTTGACGCGGCCGAGCCACGCGTAGCCGACCCAGAAGAGCGTCTCGGCCTGCTCGGGCTCGTCGAAGGCCTCGAGGTACTTCTTGAGCGAGGCCTCGTTCGTGAGGTGATCCTTGAAGTTCGGCGCGGTCTGCTCGAGGAGCATGATCCCGAAGTAGAGCGAGCGGTCGTACGCGGCCTCGGCGCGGCGCTTGTGGTAGTCCCAGTTCGGGCCGCTGCCCTCGGCGTCCTCGGCGCGCTCCATCTCGTCCTCGATGAAGCCGAACGACACGCTGGCCCACGAGCGCGTGAGCAAGAAGAGCGCGTTCTCGTTGTCCTTGGCGAGGAAGTGGTAGCCCTCGAGCTGCCCGAGGCCCGCCATCGCGATCTTCTCCGCGACCTCGTAGTCGGGGATGGTGTTGATCTCGACGCTCGCGTTCCGCGTCGACTCGATCTGCCCCTCCAAGATGAGCTGCTTCAGGCAGCCCACGTTGAGCACTGCGCTCGCCGCTGCGAGGCCGAGCGCGTATCTCAGCCCGCCGCGCCGACCTCCTTGAGGCTTCGGAGAGGGTAGAGAGCGGGTTGTCGTCGAGGGGGTTCGGAGCATGGCCCGCATGCGTATCCAAACCCGGTCCCAACATCAACCGGGGCCAACACGTGGCGGCCCTTGTCAGGTCGTCTCGTATCGTGCTCCCTTTTTCGAGTGACGCAGGCGGGCCCCACCCCTCCGGGCATCGGCCGCTGGAGCGGACCGGCGATCCGCCCGACCGCGCCCGCGTCGTGGATCCTGCCCGCGACGCTCGCTGGCGTGTGCACGGTCCTCGCAGTCGTCCTCGTGGCGCTGGTTCGAGGGCCGTACGAGGTCGGCTTCACAGGCCTCGACCTCGAGGCCTCGGCGAGCGCGCCCCCGAATCGAGGCGACGACGACGAGGATCGGGGGAGCCGCTCGAAGTCCTCGCCCGCGGTCAGCCCCGTCTCGAGCGCGTCGGCGGGGCACGTCGGCAAGAGCGGGCGAAGCGCGGCGCGACCGAAGCACAGCGTCGCTTCGAGCAGCGCAGGCTCGACAGGCACGGGCTCGACCGGCACGGGCTCGAATGACGCCACTGGCAGCGACACGCCCGCGACCGCCGAGGCTGCGCTCGCTGCCTTCCACTCGAAGATGACGGCGAACGACGCGGAGGGCGCGATGGACGCCGTCGCGGCCCTCTGCTCCGCCGACAAGGAAAAACTAAAGGACACGAAGCTCCAGGGCGAGGTCGTCGATCTCTCGCAGACGGCCACGAAGCTCCCTGACGGCGCCGGCATGCGGCTCTTCCAGACGCTCGTCGAGGAGTGCGCGCCGGTCGGCCTCGACGTCCTCTACACCATCGTCGTGACGAAGGGCGGCTCGGAGGCTGCGACGATCGCGACCCAGCTGCTCGCGGACGAAAAGACGCTCGCGCGCGGCACGGACGCGATGGAGATCGCCTACGCGCTCTACTCCGCGCGCACCTGCGAGGCGAAAAAGGCCCTCCTCGCCCGCGCCGGTCAATACGGCGACAGCCGCTCGCTGGGCTGGCTCATCATGATGAACCGGCCGTGCAAGCGCCGAACAGCGTGCTGCACCTACCGCGACCCCGCACTCGAGGGGGCGATCGCTGCGATTCGGGCCCGAGGCGTCACGCTCTGATCGTTTGGGGTCCACACATCTCGCGGCGACAACTCGACGCGCGTCTCGATATATTCGGACCATGCCCTCTCCTCGGCGAACGTCATGACGTGGACCGCAGGCGCAATCCTCGCTCTGATCGCCTTCGCGGGCGCAGCGCTGGTGTTCCTCTTCTTCGCACGGCAGGGTGAGCCCGCGCTCGCGGGCGCTCCCGGCAAGGCCACCTCCAAACCCGAGCCAGCCTCGCCGCCGTCCGCCCCGGCTGAGGCCGCCGCAGCGCAGCCCAAGGCCGCGCCCACGCCCACGCCTCAACCGTCGCGCCCGTCGCTCGTCTCCGTCCCGAGGCTCGCCGCCGAGGACTTCGACGACGACAGCGATCTCACCGTCGTCACGCTCGGTCCGGTGGGCAAGAGCGGCCTCGCGACGATTCCACGCTTCGACGACGAGGACGAGGACGTCCCTGTCCCGACGCCCGAGGCCGTGCCCATCCTGTTCGAGGCCGACGCTGCGGACGAACCCACCCGCGCGAAGGAGCTCATCCTCGTGAGCGCCGTCGGGCAGACCGATCGCGGGCAGGTCCGCCCGAAGAACGAGGACGCTTACAGCATCCTCGAGGCGCACGATCTGTTCGTCATCGCCGACGGGATGGGTGGGCACCGCGGCGGCGAGATCGCGAGCCAAATCGCAGTCGAGACGATCAAGAACGCCTTCGAGAAGAACGCCTTCGAGGGCGAGGATTACCCCTCCGTCCCGAAGCGTGGCGCCGAGGTCGCGCGCGCGATCCAGATGGCGAACGCCAACATCTTCGCGAAGGCTCAGGCCGAGTTCGCGCTCTCGGGTATGGGCACGACGATCGTCGCCGCGCGCTTCGCGAAGCGCAAACAGCGGCTCTACATCGGGCACGTCGGCGACAGCCGCTGCTATCGACTTCGCGGCGGCGAGCTCAAGCAGATCACGACCGACCACACCATGTCGGCGGTCGGGCTCTCGGGTCCACTCGGCGAGCGACTGCAGCGCGCCGTCGGCATCCAAGCCGCCGTGAAGGTCGACGTCGTGATGGCTCGACCTCAGCCGGGTGATCTCTACATGCTGTGCTCGGACGGCCTCACCAAGATGGTGCCGCACGCCGATCTCACAACCGCGCTCGCAGGCGAGCAGGACATGCAGCGCGGCGTCGCCAAGCTCATCGAGATGGCGAACGCCGGCGGGGGTAAGGACAACGTCACCGTCATCCTCGTCTCGGTGCGCCCCCCCGTCGACGTCACGCGCTGACGCCCGACCGACTCGCTCAGTAGCGGTAGGTGTCCTGCTTGTACGGACCCTCGATCGCGAGGCCGAGGTACTCCGCCTGATCCGGCGTGAGCGTCGTGAGCTCGACGCCCAGCTTCTTCAGGTGGAGGCGCGCGACCTGCTCGTCGAGCTTCTTCGGCAGCGTGTGGACGCCGGGCTCGAACTTCTCACCGAAGAGCGCGAGCTGCGCGAGCACCTGGTTGGTGAACGACGTCGACATGACGAACGACGGGTGGCCCGTCGCGCAGCCGAGGTTCACGAGGCGACCGCTCGCGAGCACGATGATCTTGCGGCCGTCGGCGAACACGTAGTGATCGACCTGCGGCTTGATGTTCTCGCGCTTGATCTCGGGGTGCGAGTCGAGCCACGCGATCTGGATCTCGCTGTCGAAGTGGCCGATGTTGCAGACGATGGCCTCGTCCTTCATCGCGCCGAGGTGCTCGCCGCGGATGACGTCCTGGCAGCCGGTCGCGGTGACAAAGATGTCACCAAGCGGAGCCATCTGCTCCATCGTCTTCACCTCGTAGCCCTCCATCGCGGCCTGCAGGGCGCAGATGGGATCGATCTCGGTGATGACGACCTTCGCGCCGAAGCCACGGAGCGACTGCGCGCAGCCCTTGCCCACGTCGCCGTAGCCGCAAACGACCGCGACCTTGCCCGCGAACATCACGTCGGTCGCGCGCTTGATGCCGTCAGCGAGAGACTCGCGGCAGCCGTAGAGGTTGTCGAACTTGCTCTTCGTGACCGAGTCGTTGACGTTGATCGCGGGGCACTTGAGCTTGCCGTCGGTGAAGCGCTTGCGCAGGTTCTTCACGCCCGTCGTGGTCTCCTCGCTGAGGCCGCGGATCGGGTCGGCGCCCTCGAAGAGGTGCGGGTGACGGTCGTGGATCCAGTTCGTCAGATCACCGCCGTCGTCGAGGATCATGTTCGGGCCTTTGCCGCCCTCGAAGGCATAGATCTGCTGCTCGAGGCACCAGTCGTACTCCTCGAGGGTCTCACCCTTCCACGCGTAGACGGGGATGCCGCGCGCCGCGATCGCAGCGGCCGCGTGGTCCTGCGTCGAGAAGATGTTGCAGCTCGTCCAGGTCACCTCGGCGCCGAGCTCGAGCAGCGTCTCGATGAGCACCGCCGTCTGGATGGTCATGTGCAAGCAGCCCGCGACACGGGCGCCCTTGAGAGGCTTCGACGCGCCGTACTGAGCGCGCAGCGCCATCAGGCCGGGCATCTCCTTCTCGGCGATCGAGATCTCCTTGCGGCCGAAGTCCGCGAGGTTGATGTCGGCGACCTTGTAGCGAAGTTTCTCCATGGCGTTCCTCTCTCTTTTCTCTTTCTCAGCTCTCAGAATTGCTGACAGTTTTGTAATTCAGCGCGCGTGCGCGACGAGCACGTGCCACCCGACACGGCCGTCGGCGCCCTCGCTGCGGAAGGCTTCGGGGATGTCGAGGACGCGCGGCCGATCGAGCCCGGCGTTCTCGGCGAGGCGGACGAGCTCCGCCGCGTCGAACCCCATCCAGAGATCGGCCTGCGCGTCGCGGAGGGCGAGGTCCTCGTGGGGTTCGTAGTCGAGGACGACGAGCGAGCCGCCCGCGCGCCCGTCGCGGCGCGGGGCGAGCAGCGCCGCGAGCCCCGCGATCGCGGCCTCGGGCTTGGGGGCGTGGTGAAGGACGCGCGACGCGTAGACCAAGTCCGCGCCGCTCGAACAGCCGAAGACCGCGGCGCAGGCCTCGTCCCCGGTGAGCTCACCCTCGACGAAGTCGACGTTGTCGAGCCCGCGCGCGCGCGCGAAGGAACGCGCGTGAGCGAGCTGCGCGCTCGACCGATCGATCGCGATGACCCGCTCGAACACCGGAGCGAGCACGCCGAGGAGCGAGCCGTCCCCCGTGCCGGCGTCGACGGCCAGCGCGCGCCGATCGAGGAGGGCGCCGAGCGCGACCAAATACGCGAGCGTCTCGCGCGGCGCGGTCGTGGAGCGCGAGGGCGCGACGCGCGAGAAGAACTCACGGCTCTTCGAGTCGCGCGCGCGGATGAGATCGTCGACCCGAGCGAGCGTCCCCTCGGCGAGCAAGAGACGGCGCCCCGCCGCGACGGCGTCGCGCACGACGGGATCGCGGGCGGCCTGCGCGCTCATCTTGTAGAGCACCCAAGTGCCGTTCTTGCGGGCGTCGACCAGGCTCGCCTCACGCAGGGCCGAGCCGTGCCGCGAGATCTTCGGCTGGCCCTCACCGAGGAGCTCGGCGAGCTCACCGACCGCGAGCTCCTCCTGGGCGACGAGCGCGAGCACACGCAGGCGGACCGAGTCCGCGAGGAGGCGGTAGAGCTCCCACCGCGGGACCTCCTCGAGGGATTGGGTCTGGCCGACGTCCATGGTGCCCGATAGCTATTTGCATACTTCTGCATGAATGCAAATACCAACTTGGGGCAGGGGTTCGCTCAGGCGCCCTCGGCGGGATCTATCCTCGAGCGCATGCGGGCATCTCGCGACGCTGCGGTCTTCGGTGGCTTGTTCTTGGGGCTCGCGGTTCTCGCGGCGTGCGGGGACGACACCAGCGCGTCGGGGGCTGGTGGTGGCGGCGGACAGGGCGGCGCAGGTGGTGAGGGCGGAGGCCCGAACCTCGATTTCCAAGCGGGCGGTGACAGGCCTGTAACCGTTCACGTCCCCCCGGGCTACGACCCCACAACGCCGGCGCCGCTCGTGGTCCTGCTCCACGGATATGGCGCTTCGGGCGATCTCGAAGACGTCTATCTCGACGTCTCGACAGCCGCGCGCGATCGGGGCGTCGTGTTCGCGGCGCCGACGGGCACTCCCGATCTCGTGGGAAGAGCCTTCTGGAACGCCACCGACGCGTGTTGCAACTTCGACGGCCTCGACGTCGATGACGAGGGCTATTTGATGGGACTCGTCGACGAGATCGCCATGACCGTCGAGATCGACCCGAAGCGCGTCTACTTCATAGGCCACTCGAACGGCGCGTTCATGTCACACCGACTGGCTTGTAACCACGCCGATCGAATCGCCGGGATCGTCACGCTCGCAGGGGCGCTCTCCACGGACCTCACGGCTTGTGAACCGAGCGAGCCCGTGAGTGTCCTCCACGTTCACGGGACGGCCGACGACACGATCCTGTTCGACGGCGGAGTGCTCGACATGTCGGGTATCGCCTATCCCGGCGCCGAGGCGACCATCGAGCGGTGGGCCGAGGTCGACGGCTGCGACCCGACGCCGACGTCGCTCGAACCCATCGATTTGGACTTTGGCATCGACGGGGCCGAGACGACGGTCACCGAATGGGGGAACTGCGGCAGTGACACCGCTGTAGAGCTATGGGCCATTCAAGGTGGCGGCCACATCCCCATCTTGGGTGACTTTGGTGGCGCGCGCTTCCTCGACTGGCTGCTCACTCACCCCAAATAGTTCGCGGGCCATGTCCTTATGGGGTTGGCCCGTGTGAACCGAACGGGGTTGGGGCCCCGTTCGCGTGAACTATCGCCCGCTCGGGTTACCGAGCATCACGCTCTCACCGCAGAACACGATGGGAGCAGGCTGCATCTCGGCGTAGTCCTGGAGGAACCGCTTCGCGACCTCGTTGCAGGTGCCACCGGTCCCGCAACGTGCAGTGAACGCGGCGTTCGGGCCGCCATTGTAGGGATGCACAATGTCCCATTGGACGAGCGAGACCGTGCCGGCGATACCGGGCTTGGCCTCACCGACATTCCAAACCTTCTTCGTGTCGAAGAACTGCTTGATGCGGCCCCAGTGCGTCTCTGCGTCGGCGCTGTTACCGACGAGCAGGACCGCCGTTGCGTTCTGGCAGAGCGGGCTCGTCTCCGTGACGCTGCCCTTCGCTGCGCTCACGGTCGACGCCGTCATCATCGCCGCTACGCCGAGGGCGAAACCGCCCGCCAGAAACCGCCGAACCATCGTTGCGTTCATGTGACTCCTCCCCTTCGGGATCGTTCTTCGTCCGGTCGACCTACGCTGCGGTCGGCAGCGTTCTTCCCATTGGGTCGACTCGAGCGAAGTCTGCTTGGGGCCCAAACGTAGGCCGGCCACTCGCGACACGCAAGCGAGGCTCGGGGTCGGCGACCGTGGTCAAAGGCGAACGATCGTCGCTTTGGCTCTCTCGAGCAGCTTGGCGATAGACACCTGTCCCGTGAACGGCGCGGCCTTCGGTCGTTGGAAGACCTCGCCGGTGGGGGTCAAGGTGACGAGGTCTCTCGAGACCACAGCCGTCTGGGCGAACCCCTCTCCCAGATGCCGGGGCACTGAGCATTCGCTGGGTTGTCCGCCGGGGATGGCGACAACATCGTAAAAGCTACTTTGCTCGAGGACGAGAGCGAAGCACCCGAAGCGCCCATTGTCCTGTGTGCAGAGCACGAGGTCGCGCCTCATCTCGCCGTGTCGCTCGCAGCTCCCCATGTCGTCGTCGAGCCAGCTCGAGGAGGCGACTGTCCAGAGCTCGAGCTCGTGGTCGCCATAGACATCTCCCGTCTTGATCGGATCCATCTCGAGTTGGTGGCTGAACCCGCCAACGCCAGCGCTCCAGCCCGTCGAGAGAAAGACGGCTGCTCTCTTGTCTGGGAAATAGAGATACTGGCTCTCTTCGGCGAAGCTCGGCGCTACCATCAAGTCGATGAGGAACGTGCCTGCGTCGGCCGCAGTTATTGTTCGGGTCACTTCGTCACAAGACAGGGGGTGATAAAACCTGTCGTCGTCGGACTGGGCTGCGCCCAAGGGCGAAAACCGGGCACCACCGTTCAAACAATAGAGCATCGCGAGAGCGTCGGCCTCGACTCGCACGGGCTCGGGGAACGGCGGAGAAGCGGGCTCGGACGCGACCTTGGAGGACAGCGCCGGTGGTGGCTCAGGGTTCGTCAGCAGCGCGCTCGGCACGAGGACTTCGCGCGGTTGTTCGACGTGTGGACGGTTGCGATCGGGCGCCCGAGGGGTTGGGTTCGCGGGCGCGCAGGCTGCCATTGCGAGCGTCGCGCCGATCGTGACGAGGAGAGGCTTCATCGCGCGAGGTTGGACGCTCGTGCTGTGATGCCGCATTCCTGGTCCTTGCAGCGGCGCGTTCCTTCGCGTCCGAGGGAACGCTCGACTGGAGGGTAGGGCGCTCGATAGGAGCGTTGCTCTGGATACATGATTGTCAGCTATTGGGGAACAGTCCTGTCAACTTGAAGCGGCCCTCGAGCTTCGCGCGCAGCGCGGCGGGCAGCGCGCAGGCGCTGACGTGGAGACGCGTGAGCGTCGCGGGCGCGACTTCGACGAGGTGCTCGAGGCCCTCGAGGTTTCGCTCATGAGCGGCCCGTTCTGTAGAGCCGACCCTCAGCAAAACGAGCGAGGTCGCGTGACGGAGGAGCTCCAAGGCTTTGAGCGATAGATTCGGATTGTAGGCGATGTCCAACTGCTCGAGCTTCGGGAACTGCTCGGAGCGGGCGAGGACGACCATGGTCGCGTCGTTGAGTGAGGCCATCTGGAGAGAGAGGTGCGTGACTTGGCGCGCTCCGGCGAGCATAGCGCTCATCACCTTCTCGTAGGCGAAGCCTGCGTTGCCGCCGACTGCCAGGAACCGAGCCGCGGCGACCGCGGGCGCGGCGAAGATGCGAGTGCGCGTCTGGCCGATGCGGTTATTGCTGAGGTCCACCGAGACCAAGGTCTCAGGGACCCTCGCCGTCGCGACGCCCTCGACGTCGCCAGCCTCGAGGCCGTCGATCTTGATCGCGCGCAGCGGTGTGCGGATGGCCGCGAGCGCGCCCACGTTGGCCGCACGCACGACGGCCGCGCTCACGAAGCCACGTTGCCACACGCGGCTCGTGAGGTTCGGCGTCTCTCGTTGGGCCCACTGGTTTCCATATCGAGCCAAGAGCGCCTGCTCCCGATCGGCGAGCTCCTCGGTGGTCGCGTCGAGGTCGCGCGGCGGAGCGGCGCGCCCAGCCACACCGACGAGCGCGCGCTTGAGCTTGCATTGGATTTGGATGAACTCACCGCGCGGGTCACCGCGAGCGGTGAGCCAATCGGCCAGCACGAGCCGAGGTTCGTCGTCGTCCGGATTGGCGCGTATGGCCGCGAGCAGCGCCTCGTCCATTTCGCCGCTCTCTGTCGACGGCGTGGGGGGCTCCGCGAGCGTCTTGGCAGGAGCGGCGAGCGAAGCGAACTGTCTGGCCGCTGCGTGATTGGGGCGCTCGTAAAGGGCGAGCAAAACACCCCCGAAGAACGCGCTCGTCGTAGCGGTCTCGTGCGACGCATCTCGGTCGGGGGTCTCTCGAAGCCAATCGTCCATGAGCGCGCCGGCGATGGCTTTGAGTGCGGCGTCCGCTCCGTGATCGGCGCGGAGCGCCTTCTTCAACCATATCGTCCTCGCGCCTGTGGACTTGAAGCCTTGCGAGGGCTCGCAGCTCGGGTCGAGCGCGCAAACGAGGCCGTAGCCGTCGAGGCACGCGGTCCAGCTGGGTATGAGCGCGCCCCGTCGACAGCGCGCGCGCTGCATGGCAGCAGTCGCGATCCGCAGGGGAAAGCCGACGTTTCCGGTGAGCCCTGCGCGCTGCTCCGACGCGGGGATGAGGACTCCGCCATGCACGCCTTCGCCGCGCGCCAGCCTCGCACGCTCGGCCTCGGACGCCGTGTCCCAAGTCACGTGGAGGGAGCGGCGCTCACGGATCAGTGCGACTGCGCGCTCGACAGTGAGGTCTGTCATGGCGAGGAACATACAGGCTCGCGGCGCGATCTCGATGGGCTCAGCTCGGACGGGTCGAGCGGTGCGCGAAGAACGGGCCCAATGGTAGGAGCGCCGCGCCGACGAGCGCGACGCCGTCGCCGAACTTCCACCCTCGGCGACGAGCCGTCAGAATGACCATTACGACGTAGACCATGAACAAGAGGCCGTGGACGGGCCCGACGACGCGCACCATGAGCGGCTTGTCCGCGAGGTGTTTGAGCGGCACGGCGACGAGGAGGAGCACGAGGAAGCTGACGGCCTCCGCGTAGCCGACGCGCTTGACCCAATCCACCTCTTGTCCTGTCGACATCGCGAGATGGATAGTCGAACGCGGCGCCGGGTTCGAGGCCGTCGCGGGTCAGGGCTCGAGCAGCGTGAGCCAGCGCTCGCACGCCGCGGGGTTACAGCAACTTACTTGAAAGTCACTGCCGGTCGTCGGCGTCCGTAGCTTGTGATGGGAGGCGACCTGGCCTCCGACGACCACCGCGAGCGAACGCCCCTCGGGCGCCTGCGTAAAGTCGGCGAGAGCGTGGCTGTTCGGGTCCTTCATGTGGACGTGCAGCCAGGGCTTGCCGCTCGCCTCGTCCACGCCGTGCTCGACCAACGCGAGCTCATCGAACCGCATGAGCGGCTGCGCGCCGAGTCGATCCCCATCGACACCATAGAGCCCATCAGGACGGCCCGACGCGTCGGCGACCAATGCGGGCGAGAGCTCACAGGTAGTGGGCTTTTTCGAACACCCCGAGAGCAACGCCAGCCCGATGAGCGACGCCACGGCCAACCATTTTCGCACGGGCCTTACAACAGCCGCACGATACGACCATTCCCTGGGGCTGGTCGTGCCGCAAAGACGTCAGCCGTTCGTGGGCTCCCGCAGGGGGATGCGCAATCGCCGATAGAACTCGATGGCGAGCACGATGAAGCACATATCCCAAGGGATGCGGTAGCGGGCCTCACCCGTGGCCATGAAGACGCTGAGCGCGACCCCGAAGATGGGACCCATGATCGCGAGCTCCTGTGAGCGGGCTAGGCCAATCAGGCCGCGGCTCCTGGCGACGTCGACGAGGAGGACGAGCGACGGAAACAACAAGAGGAGGAGGAAGAGATACTGGTAGGCCTGGGGGCCGACCCAATAGCTCGTAGCGACTGCAGGCCAAGGGAGGCTGCCCCCGAAGCTATCGAATACGTGCTCGAACCCGAGCACGACGGCTTGGCCTTTGTTCTTGCCGATCCACGTCCAGGCTGCGGCCTTGTTTTGCTGGGTGTCGGTGATCGCGAAGTTGTATTCGACGCTGTCCCGATAGCCATGTTGATAGGCAGCGGGGCTGCCGAAGCCGACGACGCCCTTCGACTTGGGGTCCTTCCAAACGACTTTGCCGACGCGGCCAGTGTGCCCCATGAGGAAGTCGGCTGCGGCCTTGTTCGAGCCGGGGCAGAACTTGCCCTGATTGCCACGGGTGCAGCGCTCGGCTTGCCAGCTGGTCACGGGCAAAGCGAAGAGCCCCATGACCAGGACGACGGCGAACTTGCGCTTGAAGCGGCTCGCCTTGGTGAGGACCGCGTGAATCCCGAGGAACGCGAGGATCGCGGGCGCGGCGACCATCTTCATCGCCATCGCGAGCGACATCGAAAAGCCGGCGAGGCTGGCGAGGACGAGCGCGAGCCCCGCGCGCACTGGCGTCGACTCGATGAAGGGCAAGAGCCGCTTCTTGTCGGGGGCGCCGTCGAGGACCCTGACCGCGCCCAAATAAGCAGCCATTGCGACCGTGGCCGTGAAGGTCAGATAGATCTCGGCGAGGAAATAACCGCCATAGTCGACGAACGGTAGATACAGGCTTGTAACCACGACGGCCCACCGCCCAGTGTTGCGACTGAAGGCGAGCCAGCCGAGCACGCCCACGACGAGCGGCACGAGCACGGTGATCACGGCCTGAAAATGGACCGCGCTCGCGAACGATGGGTCCTTCCGATAGAAATAGATGAGGAGCTCGGTGAGCCCCGGGGGATGGGTTACGTCGTAGGGCTGGAGCTTGTAGCCGGAGCGGCTAATGCGCTTCGCCAGTTGGACGTACATCTCCATATCGGAGTAGACGTACTTGCGCGGGTCGTGGAACCGCACGACGAAGAGCCATCGCCAGACGGCGCCCGCGGTGAAGACGACAGCGACGAGCGCGTCCCAAACCCACGAGGGCGCGGCGCGCATGGCCGTGAGGACCCCGCGTGAGGGCGGCCGCGACTGGGGTTTGTCCTGCGGCGCGGGCTTGTCCTGCGGCGCGGGCTTGTCCTGCGACTCGGGGCTGTCCTCTGTGTTGGCGTCCTCGGGCGCCTCGTCGGAGGTCGGTGTCGCGAGATCCTCGGTGTCGGTCGACTCGGCGCGGCTCATCGTGATCTTTTCTTGCGGGGCGAGCGAGCGCGACCCTGAGCCTCCGCGAGCACGGCGCGCAGGTCTCGCTCCGTCGAGCGTGAGAGCGCGCCGACTGCGACCACGGTCAGGTGCTCGGGCTTGAACATCGACTTGGCGGTCGCGCGGATCTGCTCGAGGGAAACGGCCCGCATGCGCTCGGCGCGAGCGAGGGGCGAGGGGGGCTCTCTCGTGAGCATGCCGAGCGCGGCGTGCTCCGCGAGCGTCTCGGGGAGATCGAGGCTGCGCTTGGCTTGCCACTCGGCGCGGGCCACGGCGCGGCTGATCTCGTCGCTCTGCGGGCCGTCCTTCGCGAGCTCGGCGAAGAGCCCGAGCACTGTCTCGAGCACCTCGACGATGCGATCTTCCTGGGACTCGGCGGCGACGTCGAAGAGCCCGACCTCGTCGTAGGCCTCGAAGCCTGCCGAGACCTCGTAACAGAGCCCGCGCCCGTCACAGAGGCGCTCGTAGAGCCGGGTCGCGTTGCCGTCGTCGATGACGCGGAGCAGGAGCTCGGCTGCGCCGACGCGTGGAGAACGCCGTCCCGGCCCGAGCACGCCCACGCGCAGCGAGACCTGCGGCGCGTGCGTGCGCACGACGCGCAGGCCGCGAGGTTCGGCGGCGGTGCGGAAGCGAGGAGCGGTGACGCGTGCGCCCCGGGGCAGGCCGGCGAACGCGGTGCTCACCGTCGTGAGGACCTCGTCGCGAGGTGGGAAGCGGCCCGCGAGCGCCAGCACGCCGGAGCGCGCCGTGTAGTGGCGTCGATGGTGCCGAGCGAGCGCGTCGTTGTCGAAGCTGCGAAGCGTGCGGAGCGAGCCGACGATCGGTTGACCGAGGGGGTGATCACCGAAGAGCTCCGCTCGCAAAATCCCATCGGGATCGACGAGTCGCCCGCGCTCGTCGCGATCCTCGAGGAGCTCCTCGTGGACGATGCCGCGCTCGAGCTCGATCTCGGAGAACACGGGGCTCGTCACGATCTGCCCAAGAATCCCGAGCGTCGCGAGGAAGCTCTCCGGCGGAGACGTGACGACGAGCGAACCGTGGTCGACGCCGGTCGCCGCGTCGAGGTTCGCGCCGAGGTCCTCGATGGCCCGCGCCAGGGCGTGCGCGGTCGGGTGCGACGGCGTGCCCCGATGCAGCATGTGCTCGAGGAAGTGCGAGAGCCCAGCCTGCGAGCTCGCCTCGTAGCGTGCTCCGACCCGCACGACGTACGCGGCGGCGGAGCGATGAAGGTGATCGCCCGGCACGAGGGCGACGTGAAGGCCCTGCGGAAGCTCGACGGTCTCCATCGTCGCGCGGAGCGGTCGGCTTACTCTTCTTCTTCGGGGGGCGGCGGCTGGTTGCTGTTCGCAGCCTTCGCGGAGCCGACGACGTTCGCCTCGTCGTCCACCTTGATCTCGCCCGTGTGCTGAGAGCGCAGCCGCTTCATGTAAACGGCGAACGACTCTTGCTGCTTCTTGGCGCGTCGCTTGTCGATGTACTCGCCTCGAACCTTCAGCCACTCGTCGTCGGTCGGGACCTTCTTCTCGATGAGCTGCATCACGGCGAACCCACCGCTCTTCAAGGGGATGAGCTTCTCCGCGACGTCGTTCGGCTTCGAGAGCTGGAAGGCGTAGGCCGCGGCCTCTTGCCCGTCGAGCGCGTCGTCGATCGCCTCCTCGGTCGCGATGAACGAGAGGCTCGTCTCGACGGTCGGGACAAGGATGTCAGCGGACGGAGTCGCCAGAGGATCCTCGTCCTTTTTGGGCTCGTCCTTTTTGGGCTCGTCCTTTTTGGGCTCGTCCTTTTTGGGCTCGTCCTTTTTGGGCTCGTCCTTTTTGGGCTCGTCCTTTTTGGGCTCGTCCTTTTTGGGCTCGTCCTTCTTGGGCTTGCCCTTGTCGTCCGGCTTGGGGCCATCGGTCTTCGGCGCGTCGGTCTTCGCCGGCTCGTCCTTCTTGGGCTCGTCCTTCTTCTCGTTCGGGTCGAGCATGGGGACGGGCAAGGGCGCAGCCGGCAGAGCCTTGCGACCGGGGTACTTGGCGAGGTGGTTCTTCAGCGCGTCCTCGAGCGACGTGCCGGCCTTCATCGCGTCCTGGAGTTCCTTCGCCGCGGCCTCGGCGAGGCGCTTGCCCTCGGAGGCGACGTACTGCTCGCGGGTGATGCGATCCTTCAGCGATTTCTCAGCGTCCGCGCCCTTCACGAGCTTGTCGAATCGGATGAGATGCACGCCCGTCGCCGTCTCCACGACCTCGCTGACTCCGCCCTCGTCCTTGATGTTGTAGAGGGCAGTCTCGAACGGCTGCTGCGGGCCCTTCATCTCGCCACGCGGGAGGCAACCGATGCGGCCGCCGTCGAGCCGCGTGCCCGGATCCTCACTCAGCGCCTCGGCGAACATCTCGAAGCTCTCGCCCGCGAGGATGCGCTTGCGCGCGGCCTCGAGCTTGGCTTTTGCCTTGGCTTTGACATCCTCGGGCGCGCCCTTCTTCACCTCGATGAGGATGTGGCGCGCCTCACGGCACTCCTGGCCGAGCTCCTTCTTGCGGGCGTCGAAGGCCTTGGAGATGTTGTCCTCGTGCGATGCGGCCCACGCGCTCACGGCCTTCTCAGAGCGATCGACGGCGCGGTCGACGTAGAACCCCGGGTGGAGCTTGACGTAGCGAACCTTCGCCGTGCTCTTCTCGGCGATGAACTCGTCGCGGGCCTCGGTCTCGCTGATTTGGACGCGAGACATGATGAGATCGCGCATGCGTGACGCGATGATCTCTTCCTTCTGGAAGTCGCGGAACTCGACCTCGGAGAGGCGCGTCAGCTGAGCGATCGCCTTCTTGTATTGCTCGGGCGAGAACTTCTTCGTCTTCTTGTCGAGGAACTCGTTGCGGAGGATCCGCATCCCCGGGCCGGCCTGCTGCGCGGGCATCGAGGACGGCACGCTGAAGCGGATGCGCCCTGCGTAGAGCTCCTTGGTGACCTCTTCGTCGCTCACCGAGATGCCCAGTCGCTTGGCCTCGGCGAGCAGGAGCTCGCGCTCGATCAGGCCGTCGAGCGTCTTCTGCTTGAGCTGCAGACGATCCGCCGAGCCCTGATCGACGCCAGCGCGCAGGAGGTTGTAGCTGGCCCAGAAGTGCGAGACTTTGACGCAGTTTCCGAGCACGTGCGCGGCGCACTCGGGCCCGGCCTTCAGCTGGTTTTGACCGCCACCTGGCTGGAAGTTGACGACGAAAACGACGGCGATGGCGATGATCGCCAGACCCCCCAGCAGCGACGACAGACGGTTCACGTTCGAGCTCCGAGTCGGCCTCTAGCACGACTTCGCGGCTGCCACAGTCCTAAGGAGCGGAGCCCGCGTGGGTCGAGCGAAGCGAGACTGGGGCTCTGGTCCCCCAGAGCCCGAGCGGGCGAAGCGACCAAAGGCATGAGCGGAGCCCGCGTGGGTCGAGCGAAGCGAGACTGGGGCTCTGGTCTCCCAGAGCCCGAGCGGGCGAAGCGACCAAAGGCGAGAGCGGAGCCCGCGTGGGTCGAGCGATAGCCGGGCGCCCGGAAACGCGGCCCGGCGATCGCTGCGTGCTATGCTCAGCGCTCGTGGCTCGACGAAGTCTTTCCAACCCGGGCATCCCGCAGGCGGGCGTGCCCCCCGCACGGCGAGTCGGCGGCACCCGTCACGAGACCAGCGAGCGGCTCAAGTTCATCGTGGCCGACAAGCTCATCGACGGCTGGGCCCTCAACATCAGCCGTGGGGGGCTCCGCGCGATCGTGGACGAGAACATCGAGCTCGGCACCGAGGTCGAGGTCTCCATCGGCGAGGCAACGGCGCGTCCTGGTCGCATCGTCTGGATCCAGGACGAGCCCGACGGCGCAATCGTCGGGGTCGAGTTCACCGACGTTCGCGACAGCCTGCTCGACACCGACAGCGAGGCCCTGCCGCAGTCGAACCCGCGCGGCGGCTGAGCCTCGCGCCAGGCGGTCGGCGTGCGCGCGCGCGACATTCTAGGGCCCGACGGGCCCATCTCCGGCGAGCCCGGCTACGAGCATCGGCCCGGCCAGCTCGAGATGTCCGACGCCGTCGAGCGGGCGCTCGTGGACGGCCGCGTCCTCTTCTGCGAGGCCGGCACGGGCACTGGCAAGACCATCGCTTACCTCACCGCGGCGGTGCTGAGCGGGCAGCGCGTCGTCGTGTCGACCGCGACCAAGGCGCTCGAGGACCAAATCGTCGAGCGCGAGATCCCGCGGCTCGAGCGCGCGCTCGGAAAGCGCGTCGACGTCGCCGTCGCGAAGGGCCTCTCGAATTACCTTTGCCTGCGTCGTTACAAAGAGGCGCGCCGCGATCCTCGGTTCGTCTACGAGCACCGCCGCGCGCTGCCGCTCCTCGAGCGGTGGGCGCGCGAGACCGAGAGCGGCGATCTCGCCGAGGCCGCGGACCTCGGTGAAAACGACGCGATCCTGGCCGAGGTCGCGTCGGGGGTCGACACGCGCATCGGTTCGAACTGCGAGCATTTCGACGAGTGCTTCGTCACGCGCATGAAGCGCCGCGTGGCCTCGGCGCAGCTCATCGTCGTGAACCACCACCTCTTCTTCGCGGACCTCGCGGTGAAGTCGAAGGCCGGCGAGACCGCCGCGCGCGCGGGCGTCCTTCCTCCCTTCGAGGCCGTGATCTTCGACGAGGCGCACCGCATCGAGGACGTGGTGAGCGCGTTCTTCGGCGTGCGCATCTCACGCAGCCGGCTCGCGGCGCTCGCGCGCGACGCGATCCGCGTGCTCGGTGGGGTGGGGGAGGGCCGCGCGCTCGCCGCGAACCTCGAGCGGACCGGCGACGCCTTCTTCGCGGCGATGGCCAGGCTCGTCCCACGCGAGCTCGCCGACGGCCGCGCGCTCCTCGCGCCCGACGCGATGGGCGCGCGCGAGCGCACGCTCTACGACGACGTCGCGCAGGCGCTCTCTTCGCTCGAGGATCACGCGCACGCCCACGTCGCGAGCCACGGCATCGAGCTCGTCGCGCGTCGCGCGCGCGCCCTGGCGGAGGATCTCTCGCGCGTCGCCGAGCCTGCGACCCACCACGTCGCTTGGGTCGAGGCCCGTGGTCAAGCGGCCCTCGATCCCGCGGACGGCGCGAGCGGCGTCGTCCTCGGCGCGTCGCTCATCGACGTCGGTCCGATCGTGCGCAACCAGGTCGTCGGCCGCCTCGGGGGCGTCGTCTTCACGAGCGCGACGCTCGCTTCGGTGGCGACGACCTCGCGCACCGAGGAGCGCGCCTCCGAGGGGCAGTTCTCGTTCTTGCGGCGACGCCTCGGCCTCGCGGAGAGCGGGCCGTACCCCATCGACGAGCTCATCGTCGCGTCGCCGTTCGACTTCGACGAGGCCGCGCTCTTCTACACCCCTCGCGACCTGCCCGAGCCGACCGACGAGCGGTTCACGGACGCAGCCACCGAGCGCTGCGTCGAGCTCGTCGAGGCCGCGGGCGGGGGCGCGTTCGTCCTCACGACCAGCGTCCGCGCGATGAAGAACCTCGGTCGAAACCTCGGGCGCGCGCTCGGTCGCGACGTGCTCGTCCAGGGCGACGCGCCGAAGTCGACGCTGCTCGATCGGTTTCGTCGGCACGGGCACGCCGTCCTCGTCGCGACGATGGGCTTCTGGGAGGGCGTCGACGTCCCGGGTGAGGCGCTCCGCCTCGTCGTGATCGACAAGCTCCCGTTCGCGGTCCCGAGCGACGCGGTGGTCGCGGCCAGGGCGCGCGCCGTCCGCGACGCGGGGCTCGATCCTTTTACAACGTATTCGGTTCCCGACGCTGCGATCACCTTGAAGCAGGGCGTCGGCCGCTTGCTCCGCAGCCGCACCGACTGGGGTGTATCGGCGGTGCTCGATCGGCGCCTCGTCACGCGCGGCTACGGGCGCAGCATCCTCAAGCAGCTGCCTTTCCGCTCGCGAACCGAGCGCCTCGAGGACGTGCGCGCGTTCTTCGAATCGAGGCGGGCGCAGCCTGGGGAGGCGCGCGACAAACCTGATATAGACCGGGCATGAGACAGCGCGCGGTCTTCGGTGCTCTCTTCTCGAGCGTCCTTTTCCTTGTGGCCTGTGGCGACGACACGACGACGCCGGGCGGCGGCGGAGCAGGCGCCGGCGGCGGCGCGGCTGGTGGTGGCGGCGCCGGTGGTGACAACGTTGTCATGGGTTGCGACGGCGCGACGCTGCTCGAGAACCCCGCGGATACCTCCCTTCACGGGGCGTGGCCAGTCGGCGCGCGCACTGTCTCGATTGGGGGTCTCACCGCCGAGGTCTGGTATCCAGCCGTACCCGGTAGTGAAGCTGGCGTCTCGCAAAAGACCTACGATCTGCGTGACTTCTTGCCGCCTTCCGAGCAGCCGAAGATCCCCGACGCGAAGGCTCCGAAGCAGACCTGCGACTGCTATTCCGAATTGCCGCTCGACGAGGCGCACGGCCCTTATCCCATCATCATCTTCGTCCACGGGACTGCCGGTTATCGCGCCCAATCGCTCGAGCTCACGCAGCACTGGGCGAGCCGCGGCTTCGTCGTGATCGCGGCCGACCACCCAGGGCTCGACCTCGCGGACCTCATCCAATCGCTCCCGGGCTGCGACGGCGATCCGGCCCCGCAAGACCTCGACGCGGACCTCGCGACCCTGCGCGGCGCGGTGCAGGCGCCGAGCGGCGACCTCGCCTTCTTGGCGGGCCACGTCGATCCGAATCTCCTGGGTTTGACCGGCCACAGCGCAGGCGGTGGCGCGATCGCGAACCAGGCGGACTTCGGCGCGGTGCTCATCCCGATGGCCGCGGGGGGCACCGATCCTGGCACCCGGGTGGACAGCGTGCTCGTGATGGGCGCGGTCGAGGATCAGGTGGTGAACCACACGCAGCAACAGAACGGCTACGCGTCCACGACCGCCCCGAAGAAGCGGTTCGTCAGCATCAGCCCCGCCGGGCACCTCGTCTTCTCGAGCCTCTGCCAGATCACGAACGACGACGGCGAGGATATCGTGAAGATCGGGACCGACGCTGCGGTCTGCGGTCTCAACCTCGCGGGCGCGCTCTTCGACTGCGATCCGTCGTACGTCGACGGCCCGCGCGGCTGGCAGATCGTGAACGACGCGACGAGCGCCGTCTTCGAGGAGACGCTGCAGTGTCAGCCCGCGCGCGCCGAGCGACTGACGGCGCTGACCGACAACTACCCCGAGGTCGCCGAGTACCTCGAGGAGCCCGCCCCCTGAGTTCCGCTCCACCGAGGGGGCTTCCCCGTCGGCCCACCGGGCTGCTACTTCCGTCGGATGCGGACCAAAGCTGCGGTGGCGTACGAAGCAGGCAAACCCCTCGTGATCGAGGAGGTCGACCTCGAGGGACCGAAGGCCGGTGAGGTGCTCGTCGAGCTCAAGGCGACGGGCGTCTGTCACACCGACGAGTTCACCCGATCGGGCGCCGACCCCGAGGGGCTCTTCCCCGTCGTGTTCGGCCACGAGGGCGCGGGCGTCGTCGTCGAGGTCGGCGCGGGCGTGACCAGCGTCGCCGTCGGCGACCACGTGATCCCGCTCTACACGCCCGAGTGTCGCGGCTGCAAATCATGCCTCAGCAGGAAGACGAACCTCTGCACGGCGATCCGCGCGACGCAGGGCAAGGGGCTCATGCCCGACGGGACGAGCCGCTTCTCGATCGGTGGCAAGCGCATCCACCACTACATGGGCTGCTCGACGTTCTCGAACCACACCGTGCTGCCCGAGATTGCGCTCGCGAAGATCCGCAAGGACGCGCCGTTCGACAAGGTTTGTTACATCGGCTGCGGCGTCACGACCGGCGTCGGCGCGGTCCTCTTCACCGCGGGCGTCGAGGCAGGCGCGAACGTCGTCGTCTTCGGCCTCGGTGGGATTGGCTTGAACGTCGTGCAAGCGGCGCGCATGGTCGGTGCTGACAAAATTGTCGGCGTCGATATCAACCCCGCGCGCGAGGGCATCGCCCGCCGCTTCGGGATGACCCACTTCGTGAACCCGACCACGGTGTCGGGCGATCTCGTGGCCCACCTCGTCGAGCTCACGGGTGGCGGCGCGGACTACTCGTTCGAGTGCGTCGGCAACGTGAAGCTCATGCGCCAGGCGCTCGAGTGCTGTCACCGCGGCTGGGGCGTGAGCGTCATCATCGGCGTCGCGGGCGCCGGCCAGGAGATCGCGACGCGCCCGTTCCAGCTCGTCACCGGCCGCGTGTGGAAGGGCTCGGCCTTCGGCGGCGCGCGCGGCCGCACCGACGTCCCGAAGATCGTCGATTGGTACATGGACAAGAAGATCGACATCGACAGCCTCATCACCCACAAGCTCCCGCTCGAGCGCATCAACGAGGCCTTCGATCTGATGCACTCGGGCGAGTCGATCCGCACCGTGGTGGAGTTCGCGTGATCGGCCCGCTCCGGCTGCGCTCGCAGCACGCGGCCTTCGACGGCACGGTGTCGTTCTACGAGCACGACAGCGAGGTCATCGGCGGCCCGATGCGCTTCTCTGTCTTTTTGCCACCAAACCCAGCCGGCGATGCGCGCCCCGCGCCCGTCGTCTATTACCTCGCGGGGCTCACCTGCACCGAGGAGACCTTCATGGCGAAGGCCGGGGCTCAGCGCGTCGCGGCGCGCCTCGGCCTCGCGCTCGTCGCGTGTGACACGAGCCCGCGCCACGCGCGCTACCCCGGCGACGACGCCGACTGGGACTTCGGGCTCGGCGCTGGCTTCTACTTGGACGCGACGCGCGAGCCCTGGTCCGCGTCGTATCGAATGGAGTCGTACGTCACGACCGAGCTCCCCGCGTTGGTCGAGACCTGGCTCAGAGTAGCGAGCGATCGTCGCTCGATCATGGGCCACTCGATGGGCGGCCACGGCGCGCTCACGCTCGCGCTGCGCCACCCCGATCGCTATCGCTCGGTCTCGGCGTTCGCGCCCATCGTCGCGCCCAGCCAGGTCCCCTGGGGGCAGAAGGCCTTCGCCGGTTACCTCGGGGACGACCGTGCGCGCTGGCTCGAACACGACGCCGTCGCGCTCCTCGAGGCGGGGCGACGCTTCAATGGCGCGCTGCTCGTCGATCAGGGCACGGCCGACAAATTCCTCGAGCGCGAGCTCAAGCCCGAGCTCCTCCGCGCGGCCTGCGAGCGCGCGGGCCAGCCGCTCGAGCTCACGATGCGCGACGGCTTCGATCACAGCTACTACTTCATCGCGAGCTTCGTCGAGGGTCACCTCGAGCACCACGCCCGCGCGCTCCTCGGGGGCGCTGCGGGTTGATTACATTCATGTAATTATGCGCCGGCCCCGCGCGGAGGTTGGTCAAGTGCGATTTACCTGTTCGACGTTGCTCTCCGTCGCGCTCTGCCTCTCGTCGGCAGGCTGCGCGTCTCGCGTAAGCGACGGCGACGCGGGGAGGAAGAGCGACGCAGACGACTGGCTCGCGAAGCTCCCGTCCGAGCCGGCAAGCCTCGAGATCACGCTCCGCTTCCGCGCTGGTTCTGGCGCGCTCGCGTCGGAGGCCGCGGTCGTCGCGCTCCTCGGTGAGAAGAAGCCGGCGAAGCACAAGCACTTCAAGGTCGAGTATTTCGAGGTGCCCGCTGCGGGGGCGCCCGCTCCGATTTGGCGCCGCCGCTCGGAGCTCGCCGACCCTGGCGCCTCGACGCCGCTCGAGGTCCGCTTGGACTTCAAGCTGCGCGCGTCGAGTCGCCCCGAGCCCGCGAAGTGCGACCCCGGCTGGACCTTGGTCGAGGACACCGACGCGACCCGCAAGTCCGACGGCGCGACGTCGGTGACCTTCTCGACCGGCTGCGAGAGAACTTCGAGCGGGTCGCTGGAGGGCCCGGCCAACGCGACGCGGACGTGCGCCGCGCGCATGACCCGCGCGACGTTCACGACGACGGCGCTCGGCGACGCGAACGGTAAGGTCCGCCTCGAGACGTGGTCGATCGGCGGCGACACCATCCTCGAGCTCTCGGCGCAGGCCGACACCGTCGAGGAGCGCGCGACCGCGCGACGCACGTTCGACGCGGCGGCGGCGCTCTTGAGCGATAACGGCGTGAAAGCCATCGACGACAGCAAGACGGAGCTCACGCTCGCGCGCTGCGCCTCCGACTGACGACTGCAAGGAGCTCTCATGGTTCGACCTTCCTTCTTCTTTGGCGCCGCGGGCGTGCTCGCGGTCATCGGCGTGGTGGCGTGTGGCGACGACGCGACGGGCGGCGGCGGCTCGGGCGCCGCGGGCGGGACGGGCAGCGGCGCGGGGCCCGTGGGCGGCGCGGGCGACTGCGGTTCGCACACGACCAGCACCGAGCCCGACTTCTCGAGTCCGCCAGGGCGCTTCACGCTGCGCGCCGAGCCGGAGTTCGCGACCTTCGACGGGTCGGTCCTCTCGAGCGCGCCGATCGATTTCCACGTCGAGTCCGAGCGCAGCGGCCTGTGCCGGCTGCTCACGTACACGCCGTCGAACTGCACGCCAGCGTGTGATCCGACCGAGCTCTGCATCGACAGCCAGTGCGTGGCTCAGCCCACGGTCATCGACGCGGGCAACCTCGTGATCGACGACTTCCAGAGCGCGCCCATCCAGGTGAGCGGGACCGACGGCATTTACTATTGGTCAAGCGATCCGTCCTATTTGCCGGGCTCGCGCGCGCGCCTCGTGGCGAGCGGCGGCGACGCGGGCGCGTTCGATCTCGAGGCCTGCGTCCCCGACGCCGTGTCGCCGACCTCGGACTGGTCGGCGCTGCTCGCGGCGCGCCAGCCCGGTGAAGACGTCGTCCTCGCATGGTCGAACCCACGCGCCGGCGCCCGGATCTACCTGCGCATGACGACAGGCATCGGCACGCACGGCGGCATCTCGCCCGTCGAGGTCGAGTGCGAGGGGCCCGACATGGGCATGCTCACGTTGCCAGGGGATTACCTCGACGCGCTCTACGCGCAGGGCTGGTCCTGCGGTCGCTGCGGCGACAACCAACTGAAGCGCTACTTCAGCGCGGAGACGACCACCCCGTCGGGGGTCGTTCGGTTCCGCGCCGAGGCTTGGACGGGGTTCTTCTTCATCCCTTGAGCGCGCTGTTGCGGCACGGTCGCAGGAACCGGGCGGCTTCTCAAAATGTGATACGCCGTTATAGTTATCGTCATGCGAAGGCCGGGGGGGACGACGGTGGGCGCGGTGATTTTCGCGGGCGTCGCGCTCGCGAGCAGTCCGGCGCGCGCGGGGGATGACGACCCGCGCTACGTCCCCGTGGCGCGGTTCGGGATGGGCACGGCGGTGAGCGACGCGGGGGCAACGCTCGCGATCCCGGTCGGCGCGGGCTTCACGGCGTTCGACAGGCGCGAGGAGATCGGCGTCGTCTACGGCGCGGAGGTCGGGACGTGGCTCGCGTTCTTGCACCCGCAGACCTACCTCTTCACCGCGACCGTGGGCGTCGGCTTCGGTAACCAGATGGTGGCGCTCACCTACCAGCCGCGGTTCCTCATCGGCGAGCGCCGCGACGAGTACGCGCTCGGGATGCGCAACTCCCTGGTCGGCCGCTTCTTCTACGACGCGATCAACGTCGAGGTCGGGCACCAGTTCTTGGTCACCCAGGAGCACGACCTCTACCGCGATCAGTTCGTCTTCGAGGTCTCGGTCAACATGGTGGGAGTCTTCGTCGGCCTCTTCGATCAGCTCGCGGGTATCGGCGGCGGTGGTTAGCGCACGCGTCGCTCGAAGCCCTCTACGAACTTCGGACCGAGAGGACTAGCCTCACCGCGTGACGCGGCGCTCGGCCCACCCTCACAAGCCGAGGCTCGCGCTCCTCGTCGCGCTGGCCTTCGCGCTCGGCGTCGCGTCGATGACGAGGACGGCGCTCGCGGAGCGCGCGCTCCCGCCCGGCCAAGAGGAGCGCGTCGCCGACATGGTCGGTCGCGGCGCGAATCTCCCCGGGGGTTGTCGCTGGGCCGGGGCCAACGTCGAGGCCGAGCGAATCGTCAGCCGCTACACGTGTGACGGCGCAGCGGTCACGGTCCATCTCGAGCTCCGCCAAGAGGAGGACCCCGCGTCGAGCGAGCTCGCGACCAAACGATTCGTGGTTCGCGTCGCCGAAGGTGCAGCGCCGCCGGGCCTGCTCGACGCGCTCGGCGCGCGCGTGCGTGAACGCGAGGGAGAGCTCAACGTCCTCGAAGGCGTCACGAAGGTGGGAGGCCCGGGCGGGTCGTCGAAACCCAAGCGGAAGCGTCTCGTGGAGCTCGTCCCGCTCTTCACGTGGCCCGCGTTGGCGGTCGCTCTCGTCGGTCTCGTGATCGCGCGGCTCGTCACGATGCTGCGTCGGCGCGAACGTCCGACGCTCGATTGGGCTGCGCCGGTGCTCGTGTTCGGTGTCGCGCTCGCGCTGCGGCTCGCAGTCCCTTGGGGGCCGCTCGACTTCGCCGAGGCCGAGCGCATCCAACCCCTCTGGCGAGCGACGGCCCCATCGAGGGGCAATACGCTCGCTCGCGCTCCTTTCGAATGGCTGCGATCGACCGGCGTGCGCCCGATCCTCCTCTATCGCTTCGTGGGTCCGCTCATCGGCGCGCTGACGTGCGCGCTCACCGTGGGGCCTGCGCGCGCCCACCGCGCTTCGCTCGGCGCGAGCGTGCTCGCGGGCTTGGTGCTCGCGACGTGGCCCGTCCACGCCCGCTACTCGGCGGGCGCGAACTCTTCGGCGTTGGCGAGCGCGCTCTGGGTCGCGATCCTCCTCGTCGTCTCGCGACCCCGCGTGGCCGCGATCTCGCGCGCTGCGCTCCTCCTCCCGCTCGTCGTCTTGTGTGTCTACGCGCGCCCCGAGGGCCGGTTCGTCGCGCTCGCGCTCGTCCCGTGGCTCGTCTGGGGCGAGGGCGCGCGCGCGTGGAAGCTCGCCGTCCTCGGCGCGCTCGCGCTGCTCCTCGCGCCTTACGCCGTCCTGCACCTCGTCCCGAAGGGTTCCTCTCCCGAGCTCGGCGTCGGACTCGGCACGTTGCTTCGATCGGTGGTCGCGCGTGGGATTTCGCCGATGGCTGCGATGGTCGTGGGCGCCCTTGGTTGGTTCGTTCGATCCCCGACGGAGAGCGGCGATCTTCGTGCGCCGCGACGCGCGCTCGCCATCGCTGCGGCCGCGCTCGTCTTCTCCGCCGTCGTCTTCGGGTCGGAGGACAACCCGCTCTTCGGACACTGGCGCTACCTGCTCTCGCTCTGTCCCTTCGTCGCGGTCGGCTTTGCGCTCGCGGTCGACGCCGGGGCGGCCGCCCTCGAGCGCGCGCGAACCACACGGCTCCGCTCGAGCGAGCTCGCGGCGCCTCTGCGGGCCGCGCTCGCGCACCCGCGCGCGATGGTGATGGGCGTCGCGCTGGTCCTCTCGGCCTCGCCGCTGCTCTTGCTGCGAGGCGCGCTCTTTCGCCCTGTCGATTTGCAGGCGGAGTTTCAGTTCATCCTCCAGAACGCGCCCGCTCGACGCTCGGTCCTCCTCGACGTCGCGGATCCGACCTCGCCCGAGAGCGCGCCCGGCGTCGTGCATTTCGAGCTCGGTCCCGCGATGGCGCTCGGGCTCGCGCACGACGCCAAGGCCTTGCTCACGACGGCGACCGAAGCCCCCGCGTCCGGAATGACCGTGTTCTCCGTCGACGGCGCGCTCGGCGACCCTGTGATTTTTCAGGGCCTCGCGCGCAGGTTGCCCGGCCGCAAGACGGCCCCGCTCGGCTCCGCGATCGTCGAGGAGCGCAAGCTCGTCGCGCCCGTCGCGCGCGTCCTCGACGCGCAGTGTCCCAAGCCACCCGCGGCAGGCTTCGGGTTCATCGTCACAGGCGATCGCACGGGCGACTGCGAGGTCGAGCTCGGCTTCTACGAGCTGCCCACGAACCAAGCCTCTACCCCCTGATAAGCTCGCGGTCACCGAAGCGTGCGCGTCCTCGTCCTCAATCCCCCGGTGCCGTCAGGCAGCTTGACGAATCGCGATCTCATGGGCGGCATGGGGATCGACGACGACTTCGGCACGAGCCTCGGCGCGCGCTTCATCGCCTTCCTCAAGAACCGCGGCACGCGGATGCCCGTGCTCTCGCTCGCGTACGCGGCCGCGATCCTCGCCGAGCACGCGGACGTCGAGGTGCTCGACCTCGGGGATCGCGCGCCCGACGAGGCCACGACGGAGCTCGCCCTGCGCTCGAAGCCCGACTGGATCGTCGCCGCGACGTCGTTTGCGTTCCTCGGTAGCGAGCTCTCTTTCCTGCGCGCGCTGGCCGAGCAAACAGGCGCGAAGCGGCTGCTCCTCGGGGCGACCGCGACGTACTACGCGAACGACATCCTCGCCGCCGGCCTCGCCGAGATCGTATCGGCTGGAGACCCCGAGCTCGCGGTCACGGATCTCGCGCGCGGCGCGCTCGCGGCGGGGCGCCCCGGCTACGCGACCGCTCCGTCGGCGAGCCCGCTCGAGCCCGCGTTCGTCCCCGATCTCGACGTGCTGCCGTGGCCCGACTGGTCGCGCTTCCCGCTCGCGGAGTACCGCTACTTCCCCCTGCTCAAGCGCACGCCGTTCACCACGATCCTGACGTCGCGCGGGTGCCCCTACGCGTGCAACTTCTGCCCTTACCCGATCGCGCAGGGCGCACCCTTCCGCGGGCGCGCGCCGGGCTCCGTCGTCGCCGAGCTGCGACACCTCGTGGAGCGCTACGAAATCGAGAGCGTGCTCTTCCGAGACCCCACGTTCACGTTGGACATCGAGCGCGCGAAGCAGCTCTGCCGCGGGATGATCGACGCGGGCCTCGAGGTCGAGTGGGGCATGGAGACGCGGCTCGATCGGCTCGATTTCGAGCTCATCGAGCTGCTCGGCCGCGCCGGCTGTCGCTCGATCGAGTTCGGCGTCGATCCGCTCGCGGCCGAGACACTCCAGGCGAACCACCGCCGCCCGCTCGCCCCGAAGAAGGTCGCCGACGTGGTCCGCGCCCTCGAGGCGAACGGCGTTCGCACCGCCGGGCTCGCGGTGATCGGCGTACCCGAGCAGACCTCCGAGGAGGTCCGCAGCACGATGGATTGGGTCGAGGAGCTCGGGCTCTCGTACGTGAACTACGAGATCGCGACGCCGTTCCCGGGCACGCCGCTCTACGACGAGGCCGTCGCCAAGGGCTGGGCCGACCCGATCCGCTTCGCTGACCTCATCGCTGGCGATCCGAAGCTCACCTTCAACGGTCGGATCGACGGCGTGACGATGAAGCGCGACCAGGACGCCGCGCTCCGCCGCTTCTACCTCGATCCGCGTCGCGTCGCGCGCGAGCTCACCCGCGGCGAGCTCACGTCGAACGCCCGCTTCTTCACCGAGACAGGCGCGCGCTTCGTGGGCCGCCTCCTCACCCTCGGACGCCCCCGATGAGAGCGATCGCAGTCATCCCCGCACACGACGAGGCCTCGACCATCGCGGACGTCGTCCGCGAGACCCTCCGCTACGTCGACGAGGTCATCGTCGTCGACGATGGATCGAGCGACGCGACGGCCGCGCTCGCCGAGGACGCGGGCGCGTCGGTGTCACGCCTCGTCCCGAACCGCGGCAAGGGCGGCGCGCTCTCGCACGGCATCGGCCTCGCCCTCGCGAAGCACCCGTTCGCGGTCGTCACGCTCGACGCCGACGGCGAGCACGATCCCTCGGACATCCCGCGTTTGCTCGCTGCGCTCGAGCGCGCCGACGTCGCGCTCGGTGTGCGCCACGTCTACCGGAGCGGCGCGCGTCGATGGATGAACGAGCTCGCGCTTTTCTGGTTCAAGCTCCTCTCGCCTGCTATCGAGGACACCATCTGCGGGTTGCGCGCGTTCCGCGCCGACAAGCTCCCTCTCCTGGAGAACGCCTACGGCGGCTTCGTGTACGAGCACGAGGTCCTCATCCGCGCCGTGATGGCGAACCTCGAGCTCGCTGCTGTGCCGATCCGAACCGCCCCCATCGCGACGTCGCACGTCACCCTCCGCGAAGCCCTGCGCGCCAACAACCACTTCGATCGCCGCGTCCTCGGCGCGCTGCCGTCGCTCCCCATCCCGCTCTGGCGTCGTGCGCTCCTCGGGGCAGGTTGCGTGGCCGGGCTCGCCGTCGGCCTCCCCGCCGAGGCTCTGCTCGCGCGGTCCGGCGCGGCTCGGGGCGGCGCGAGGTCCCGCGCATGAGCGCGAACGTCCCCGTCGCGCTCGTCGCCACGCACGCTGCCTACTGGATCATCGCGGCGCTCGTCGTGCTCGTCGCGCGCCGCGTCCGCCGCTCGATCGAGCGCGCCGCCGACTCCGTGGAGCGCATCGCGCGCCGAGCAGCTTCGCCCACCTCCGACGCGCCGACAGGAGCCCACCGATGAGGGACACCGTCTGGTCGATCGTGCTCACCCAGGTGCCGATCGCGATCGCCTGCTTCCTGGTCGCGCGCGAGCTCCGCGCCGTGCGCAGCGCGCTCGATCGCATCGCCGCGGCGGTCGAGCGCATCTCCTCCAGCTCGAAAGACGAACAGCGTTAGCCTAACGCGGGGTGCGCTTCGAGCCAGGCGAGGAGCTCGGCGTTCACGCGCTCGGGCTTCTCCTGATGCAAGAAGTGGCCGGCGCCCTCGACGCGCGCGACCGTCACGCCGCGCGGGAAGTCGTCGGCGTGCATGACGAGGTCGTGGAGCCGGCTGTCCATGCAGCCGTCGAGCGCGCCGGTGAGCGCGAGCGTGGGCGCCTCGACGCGCGCCCGCAGGAGGGCTCCGACGGCGCGGCCCTGCCTCGAGAGCACGTCGAAGTTCGCCCGGTAATACGCGAGCGCCGCGCGCTTCACGCCAGGCTGCGCGAAGGTCCGCTTGAGCAGCGCGAGCTCCTCGGAGGGCACGGTCCACCCAGGGGACCAGTCGCGCCAGAGCCGCTCGAGCATCGCCCAGTCGTCGCGCTCGAGGGCGAACTCCGCGACGCCGCGCAGCTGGAAGAACAGAACGTAGGAGCTCAAACGAATTTGCCGCGGCACCCTGAAGAGGCCCTCGCGCACGAGGCGCCCTGGGTGCGGGACCGCGAGCGTCGTCAGCGACGCCAGCCGATCGCCGTGGAGCGCCGCAGCGACGTACCCGACGAGCGCGCCCCAGTCGTGCCCGACGAGGTGAAAGCGCTCGACCCCGAGCTCGTCGGCGAACGCGAACACGTCGCGCGCGATCGCGTCGAGGTGGTAGTCCCGGTCGCGCGGCTGCGAGGAGGGCTCGTAGCCACGCAAGGTGGGCGCGACCGCGCGGTAGCCAGCCGCCGCGAGGGCGGGCAGCTGCGCGCGGAACGAGCGCGCGTGATCGGGGAAGCCGTGGAGCAGGAGCACGGTCTCGCCCCGACCCGCGCCGGTCGGCGCGGCCTCGAGGGTGCTGAAGGTGAGCTCACCGTGGTGGAGCTCGATGGGGCGCATGCCCTCGCGTACCACGCGCGCTCAGTCTTGGGACCAGACGAGCTCGATGAGGGTGCGCGGCGCGCCCTTCCAAGCCTCGGCGGTGAAGCGCGCCGCGATGTCGCGAGCGCCCGCGACCTCGACGAGGCGCTCGAAGAACCCGAGCGACTGATGACACGCCGTGGCCTCGGCTTGCGGGGCCATGCCGTACGCGATCGAGACCGCAGCCCGCCCGTCATCCACGTCGGTGACTTGAACTGCGTCATAGTCGAAGAAGCCGGCTGCGAGGACGCGGAAGCGCATCAGCGTGCTGCGAGCGTCGCCGTCCGCGACGAGCTGAGGGAACTGGCGCCGCGCGCTCTCGACTTGGAATCGGCCCCACATCCGAACGGCCTCGAGCTCGCCCTTCGCGACCTCGCTCAGGATGGCCAGGCCCATCCGCTCGAAGACCTCCATCGGATACCAGGCGTCGAGATCGATCCGGCTGAGCAGCCACCCGAGATCCTCGGGCGCGAGGTAGGTCTCCCAGTCGATGCCCTTCTGTCCGCGGATCATGCGGACGTAATCGACGAAGAGGACGCCACGGACAGAGCGAGACACCCTCAAAACCTATCAGCGGCGCTCGCCGACAGGAACGTGACTCGTTTCGAGTCAGGCGTGGACCGCAATCCTGCGATTGGCAGTTAGCGACGCCTTCAGAGTTGTAATTCAATGGCTGGCGGGCGCCCGAGTGTCTCAGGCCCGTGAGAAATGACTGCCCGTTAACGGTAATTCTGAGTAAGGGTACTTTAGGCAGCTATCGCGAATGAGCCCCGTCGAGGAAGCCACCACTCCGACCGAAGCCGCCATCGCACGCGTCCTCTCCAGGCACGTCCCCGATGTGCTCGCGAGCTCCATGATACGGCGCGCGAAGGAGGCCACGGCGCTCTCGCAGGACCCCCAGCGGCTCGTCGACGAGCTCCGCGCCAGCGTGCGACTCTTCGTGGATCTGCACAAACAGCGGACCTTGCTCGCAGAGCTCGAAGAGCTGCGCGGCGCGCGGGTTGAGGCCAACCCCGACCGCGTCAGCGTCGCGGGCGAGGCCGACGTGTCTCGGGCGCGCCTGAGAGCCCGTGAGATTTGCAAGCAGCTCGGGGGGACGGCGTTTGGCGTCCAGCGCGCCTCGACCGCAGTGAGCGAGCTCGCGCGTAACATCGTGATGTACGTCGGCAGCGGCTACATCGATATGGTTCCCCACGCTGGCGTGCCGCCGCGGCTCGTGGTGCGGGCCGTCGATCGCGGCCCCGGAATCGCCAAACTGGAGACCATCCTGCAAGGGCGATATCGGAGCACCACAGGCCTGGGCAAGGGCCTACTCGGAGTCCAGCGGATGTCGTCGCGCTTCAACATCCACACGGGCGCGGCGGGCACACAGGTAGAGGCCGAGATTCCCCTCTAGAGCGGGGCACGGTGTCATTCGACCGACAGTCACTCGACTGTGCTCTTACACAGCTCCAAATGGCGTGGGAGGGGTAATCGTGAACAGACGAACCAACGACAAGCTCGAGCCGCAGAATGAGCTCAATAACCCGATCCCGATATTGTCGCTTTGGGGTCGTCTGGTGGTCTCGCTCCAGGGCGACATTCGAGACAACCAGATAGAGGATCTCGAGCGCAGGCTCCTCGACCACATCAAGCGTGAGGGCGCCGAGGGGCTCGCGATCGACGCGTCCGGTGTGTGGCTCATGGACAGTCACCTCTGCGCGACGCTCGGCAGGCTCACCGCCGCGGCTCGCGTGATGGGCGTCCAGCCGGTCATCTGCGGGCTCACGCCGGCCATCGCGATGACGCTCGAGACGATGGGCTTCGACCTCGAGGGAGTCGACACCGCACTCGGCCTCGAGTCCGCGCTCGAGCGACTGGGGCTCTCGGTCTGGGACGCAAACGACGAACGCTCGAACCCCGACGACTCGGAGCAAGACGAAGAGGTGGAACCAGCATGACCGCGAACGAGCTCACCCTGGCCAAGCAGAAGCTCGCCGAGAAGCGAACGCAGCTCGAGGTGCGTCGCAAGATGCTCGACGAGCTCTTTCACCATTCGAGCGACGGCGTCGTGATCTTCAGGCCCGACGGCTCGAGCGACGTCAACGAGCTGGGGATGCAGATGTTCCTCACGCCGACCGCCGCCGACCCGAACTGGATGGAAAGCTGGCAGTTCGTGGATTTGTCGACCAACACGCCGAAGGCCGCGTCGGACCTCGGGGTGCTGCGCGTGCTGCGCGGTTTGCCGGGCGGCTACGAGGAGAACGCCATCCACGTGCCCGGCTCCGACCCGCTCTACCTCGCGAACGACGTCGGTCCGCTGCCGGGCGGCGGTGCGATCTCGGTGTTCCGCGACATCGGCGCGCGCGTTCGGCTCGAGCGAGAGCTCGCCGCGCAGCAGGAGCGGCTCGCCGCACGCGAACAAGAGCACAAGGTCCTCATCGCGCGGCTGCGGGCAGCGCTCGACGAGCTCGCGACGCCCGTGCTCCGCGTCGCGAACGGTGTCTTGGTGATGCCCCTCATCGGCGTCATCGACAGCCAGCGCGCGACGCTGATCGTGGAGCGCGTCCTCGACGACGTCGTGCGCGAGAAGGCGAGCTACGTCGTCGTCGACGTCACGGGCGTGGAGGTCCTCGACACGACGACGGCCGATCACCTCGCCAAGCTCTCGCGAGCTGTCGCGCTCCTCGGCGCCAAGTGTCTGCTCTCCGGTGTTCAGCCGGAGGTCGCGCAGACGCTGGTCGCGCTCGGGGTGAAGCTCGACACGCTCGTCCCTCACCGCAACCTCGCGCACGCGCTCCGCAGCTGCCTCGAGGGCGGGGGACGCGCGCGGTCGCGCCCCGCGACTCCGACCCGCAGCGTGAACCCAAGCTCCAAACGAGAGGCAAAGCGATGAGCACCGAGCCCGAGACCCTCGAGGAGACGCTCGCCGAGATCGCGCGCCTCGACGCCGAGATCACCAAGGCCGACGCGCTGCTCGATCTGCTCTTCGAGCACCTGCCGCACGGCGTGTGCACGACGTCCGCGGACGGCGTGTTTCGAACCAACTCGCGCGCCGACCAGCTCATGGGATCGGTGGTCCAAGACGCCAACGATCCCGGGTCGCCGGAGGAGTGGTCCAAGCGCTTCGGGATCTTCCACGAGGACGGCGTCACGCCGTATCCCAACGAGGAGCTCCCGCTCTATCGCGCCCTGCGCGATCGAGAACCCGCGCGTGGCCTCCTGCGCATGAGGTCGCAGAAGAACCCGGAGGGCATTTACATCGATGTCACCGCGTCGCCGCTCGCGGACGGCTCCGCGATGGCGGTCTTCAGGGACATCACCCGCGAGCGCAACGCCGAGCAGTCCCTCATCGAGAAGAACCGCGATCTCGCCGCGAGGGAGGACCAGAACCGCGAGCTCATCGAGCGGCTGCGGCTCACGCTCGACGCCCTCTCGACGCCGGTCCTCGAGCTCGGCCCGGGCATCCTCGCCGTCCCGATCATCGGCGTCGTCGACACGCAGCGCAGCGCCACCATGACGGAGAAGATCCTCGAGGAGGTCGTGCGCGCGCGCGCTCGCTTCGTCGTCGTCGATCTGACCGGGGTCGCCGTCATCGACACGAGCACCGCAGATCGACTGCTCAAGCTCGCCGGCGCGCTGCGCCTGCTCGGCAGCGAGTGCGTCGTGAGCGGGATTCGCCCCGCCGTCGCGCAGACCCTCGTCGCGATCGGCGTAGAGCTCGACACGCTCGCGCCGCACCGCGATCTCGAGCACGCGCTCGAGTACTGCATGTCCCGCGGCGCCTGACGCGACGCTCAGAAATCGGCGACGAGCACCGTGGCGTCGTCGTGGTCGGCGCCGTGGTCCGAGAGCAGCCGCTCGCACGCGCGGTCGGGCGCGAGCCCCTCGAGTGCGGCCATGTCGAAGCGCGAAGAGATCCCGTCGCTGAACATCACCACGCGACCGCTCGGCGCGGTCTTCATGTGAGCGACGCGGAGCGGTCGGTGCTGGGCGCCGACGATCCCGGCCGTCGCCAAGAACGGAATCTTCAGCGAGCTCGTCCGCAGCCCGACGTTGCCGACGCCAGCGATCTCGACCCGCGACGGGTGCACCACGACGACGGTCATCGCCGCGCCGCGCGTCGAGCGCAGGGCCTTGCCAGTGACCTCGAAGCACTCGAGCACCGACGGCACCTCGCTCGCGCCGAAGAGCCCGACGAGCGCCTCCGCGGCTCGCGTCGCAGCGAGCTCGGCTGCGGGGCCGTGCCCGAGTCCGTCGATGAGCGCGAGCAGCCGAGCGTGCTCACGCTCGAGCACCAAAGCGAGATCCCCGTTGGCGGTCTCTCCTCGGCAGGGGCGAGAGCGATGCGCGAAGAGCACTCCACCTCATGGTAGGTTCTCGAGTCTTGCGCGAGAAGATTCCGTGCACGGATGAGCGCGACCGCTACGTCTGCGCGGCGGTGACTCGGCGCTTCGCGATGCGCGCCGGGTTCGATTCGAACGCCGCCGCCGAGCTCGCGGTGTGCGCGGCCGAGCTCGCCTCGAACGCCGTTCGACACGCCGGCGGCGGAGAGCTCGAGCTCACGCTCCTCGAGGAGCCTCGCGGGGTCGAGCTCCGCTGCGTCGACGCGGGACCCGGAATCGCCGACGTCGAGGCCGCGCTCGCCGACGGCTGGTCTCGTGGTCACGTCATCGACGCTGAACATCCGCAGCACGACGGCCTCGGCAGCGGGCTCGGCGCGATCCGCAGGTTGTCGCACGCGCTCGACATCCGCTCGAGCCCTCGCGGCACGACCGTGATCGTGCGCCGGCTCCTCGAGCCGAGCGCTCGACGCTGAGCGCGCACCGGTCGCAAAACCGACTACGCTCCTCGCCCGTGGGCTGCCCCCTTCCAGAGCCCCACGAGTCCTTCGGTCGTGGGGCCCCTTTTCCAGAGCCCCACGAGTCCTTCGGTCGTGGGGCCCCCCCCGCGAGCCTCGCCCTCGTGGTCGCGCTCTTCGCCGCGTGCTCGGCGGAGTCCACGGCCCCCACGGCGGGCTCGTCGAGCGCCGCGGCAGCGACGGCCGCCGACGAAGCGAACCCACCGATCGCGCCGACCGCCGCAGATAGTTGCACCACCAACGAATCGGGGTGCGGAGCGCTTGGTGGGCGGATTGAGCCTCCCTGTGAATCGGCGAGCCCCGTCTCGGCGGAGTGCGATGACGCGAACGCCTGCACGCTCGATCGATGGGACCCCACGGGAGGCTGCGTGCACGACGGCTCGGGCGTCGCCGGCCCTTGTGACGACGCGGACGCCTGCACCGTCGGCGACGCGTGCCTCGGGGATCACGAGGGCACCTGCGTCCCGGGCCGCGTGGTCGACTGCGACGATGGCAACCCGTGCACCTTGGATCGCTGCGATCCGTTACAAGGTTGTCAGAGCGACGGCACCGGTCAGACGGTCGCGTGCTCCGACGGCAACGCGTGCACCGTCGGTGACCGCTGCCAGGGCGACGCCAGCGGGACGTGCGTCGCGGGGGAGCCTCTCGTCTGCGGCGCGGGCACTGCGTGCGCCGCCGAGGCCTGCGATCCGAAGACAGGCTGCGCGAGCGACGTCGCGCGCTCGTTCGAGCGCACCGCGCCCGTCGCGCGCAAGACAGCTGCGCTCACGTTCGACGACGGTCCACGCGTCGGCGCGACACCGAAGATCCTCGACCTCTTGGCCGAGCACCACCACAAGGCCGTCTTCTTCGTCGTCGGCAAGGCCATCAACCACCGGACGTACGCGATCCTCCAGCGCGTCATCGCCGAGGGGCACGAGCTCGGCCTCCACAGCTACAACCACGACATGAAGATGGCGACCTACGGCGACGCGGCCACGACCGAGGCTTACATCCTCGGTGAGCACGAGGTCACGCGCGCGCTCGTCGACATCGCGCTCCTCGCGACGAGCGAGGATGATTTCGACGCGCTCTTCTCGCGCGTGATGGGCGTCCAGCCGTTCGCGTTCATCTCCGATCGCGCGCTGGTCGACGAGCGCGAGGCCATCGTGCGACGCCTCGGCGAGGTCCTCACCGAGCGCGGCTTCACCGACGGCAAGCGCCCCTCCGTGATCCGCTACTCGAGGCCGCCGGGCGGCGGTCCGTTCCTCGCCGGACCCGACGAGCCGGGGCGCGCTATCTATTTGAGAGCGCTCGCCAAGCTCGGATACATCAACGTGATGTGGCACGGCGCGTCCGGCGACACCGTCGAGGGCCGCTTGCACGACGTGGGCTACCTCGTCGATCAGACCGTCTCGGCAGGCAAGCGCGGCGGCGTCGTGCTGCTGCACGACATCATCGACAAAGAGGCTCTCGGCATGGTGCTGAAGCTCTTCGAGCACGAGAGCATCAAGGTGGTGAAGCTCGAAGAGCTCATCGTGGACGCGCCCACCTGCGTGAAAGACCCGGCGCATCCCGCCGCGGATTGAGGCCCTCCGCGGATCGAGGCCCTCCCCGGATCGAGGCCCTCCGCGGATCGAGGCCCGCCGCGGATCGAGGCCCGCTCAGGGGAGCGAGCCGCTCAGCTTCTTCACGTGCAGGTTCACCGTGCCGACCGAGCTCGACGTCGAGCCGTCGAACCCGTCGAAGCGTACGAAGAACGGCGTCAAACCATCCGACCCAGCGACGAGGTACGCAATATCCGGGTTCGGCTGGAGAGGGTCGCTCGCCCAATCGACCCAGTGCTCCGTGAAGCCGGAGACGACGCCGTCGCCGCGCCACGCGAGCGCGCCCGCCGTGAGATCGTCGTAGCCGACGCCGTCGAACCGCGGAGCCTCGGTGTCGGCGGTGCGCGCGCTCACGATCGCGAGCGTTTCACCAGCCGACTCGTCGATGTTTAGGTCGACGGCCTGGACGTCGGCGGGGCCGCTCTCTCCGCCGTTCACGCTGATGACCGCGCGGCGGAAGCAGAGATCCCAGTCGCTGTCGGCGAGGGCCTCGGCTGGCGTGAGCTGCCGCAAATCCTGAGTCGAGAGCCGGAGACAAGCGCTCGTGTCCGCGTCGGTCGGCATCGAGCCGCCCGCCGTTCCGTCGATGTCGGCGATCGTGATGGTCGCGCCCGGGCCCGCGCTCGTGACTGGGGCATAGCGTACGGTGTAGATCGCGGCGACCGGCGCGCCCTGCACATCACCGTAGAACCCGAGCACCTGGAGTTTGTAGAGCTCGCCGCCGCGCCGAACGCCGAACACGTGATAGCGGCTGTAGAGCACGTGCTCGCCGCCGTCGTAGTAGTAGAAGTCGTCGAACGGCCCGCCGAACTGATCGTCAATCAAGAACGGGACGTCCGCGGGGACGGAGTCTCCGGAGAACTCGGCCCTGTCGACGGGGAACGAGGCCCCGAACCCCGAGCCGCTCACGCCGCCGTTGGTGATCACGTTGAGACCCGTAAAGGCGATGTCCCAATCATCCGTCGCCGTGACCACCGCGGGCTGGTCCAAATCGACGTAGGTCGTCTCTTCACTCGTCGGGACGGAGAGCGCTGTGCCCGAGTCGCCGCCGCCGGCGCCGCCCGCAGCCCCGGCGCCGCCCCCGCCGGTCTCGTCGGGGACCTCATCACAGCCGGCGAACACCAAGAGAAGCGCCGAGAACCCCAACGACCGAACGAGTCCGCGAGTCATGGTTGCTACTCCTCAGAAGGAAAGTCAGCCTCGATACCAAGATAGAACGTCCGACCCTCGAGCGGGCGCTGATCCCCAATCCGCGACGGGTCCTTTTGGGCGCCGAGCACGTTGAGGACTCCGGCATAAGCGCGCGCGCGCGGCCACAGGCGCTGCGCTACGCGCAGGTCGAGCGTGCCGAACGCGGGCGCGCGGATCGTGTCCTCGATATAGGCGTCCGTGACGACGCGGGCCCGCGCGTAGAGGGAGAGCCCTATCGGCGTGTCGGCGAGGAACGAGCACGCGAGCGTGTGAGGAGGGCGACCTGGCAGCGGTCGCAGGGCCTCCTCGTCCCGCGTGAACAGGTAGGCGTAGGCCGCGTCGACCCGCAGCCACGGCGTCGCGCGGACGAGGACCGAAAAGTCCAGGCCGGAGGTCGTAGCTTTACCAACGTTCAAGTAAGTATAGTCGTCGACCCCGGCGACCGTGCTCTTGCCTTTGAAGCGCAGGTCGATGAGGTCGGAGACCCAATTGGCGAACCCACCTGCCTTCACCGTCAGGGCCTCGCCAAACCGGTATTCCGCGTCGGCGGTGAAGCCCCAAGAGGTCTCGGGGTCCAAATCCGGATTGCCGATAACCCGGTATCCGAGCGCGGCGTGATCGAACACGAAGCCGATCTCCTTCGCCGTGGGGGCGCGGTAGCCGCGGCCGACGCTCGCCCGCAGCGTGAGCCCCAGGGCGGGCCGCGCCGCGATCGCGAAGCGGGGCGCGCCCGCGGCGCCGTATCGCGGACTCGCCTCGAGCCGGCCGCCGACGAGGAGCGAGAGCTCCTCGATGGGGTCGAAGCGGACTTGGGCATAGAGCGCGCCGGTGATGAGCGTCGTCGGCTCGACCTCGACGAGATCGATGTGCTGGACTTGCCCGTTCGCGACCGTCGAGCGCGCGAGGTCTTGGTGAAAGCTCTCGGCCTCGGCGCGGCTGCCGACGACGAACGACACGATCTTGCCGTCGAAGAAGGCTCCGGTCGACTCGATCGATTGCATCGTGTGAAAGCGATCGCGCACGTCGTCGAGCGGCGAGTCTCGCCTGTCGTTCGAGGTCTCGTTCCAGAACCACTGCTTCGCCGCCGAGACGGTGAGCGAGTGCCCCGGCCCCAAGGCGACGTCGCTCCGCAGCAGGATCGACAGCCGATCGGTCACCTCGGGCAGATCGATGAGGTACGTCCCGAGCCCCGGCACCGCCTGTGAATCCAGGCCGAGCGAGGCCTCGCGGCCATATCGGATCTTGCCGAAGAGCTTCACGTTCTCGGTGACGTCGACGCCCCCGCGCAGCGTCGCGCTCGCGCGGTAAAGATCAGGGATCGCGGTGTCCGGCGGGTCGAGCTCGAGCCGCTGTGCCCCGTAGAACGACGCCGCGCCCGAGACCCACGCGTCGCCCGCGCGATAGGAGATCTCACCGAGCGCCTGACCGCCCCAGCGATACCGTCCCTCGAGCTGCGCGCGCTCCGAGAGCCCGAACGGCGGCGGCCCGGACACGACGTTGATGACGCCCCCGAGCGCGCTCGTGCCGTAGAGCGCGCTGGTCGGCCCACGCACGAGCTCCACGCGCTGCACGCCGGCGAGCGAGATCTGCGAGAGATCCACCGCGCCGCCAACATCACCGACGACGCGCTCGCCGTCCTCGAGGACGAGGATGCGCTCGCGATCGAGGCCGGACATCTGCGCCGCGCTCGGGTTGCCGATCGCCCCGTACGCCGAGGGATTGACCTGCAATCCGGCCTCGCCCGAGAGAGCCTCGCCCACGTTGGTGGCGCCGCGCTTCGTTGCCTCGTCGCGCTGGACCACGTCGACGCGCACGAGCGAGCGCTTCGCGTTTTCGGTCGTTCGCGTGCCGGTGACTACAACGGTGTTCTTCTCGGGGTCGTCTTCCGCGGGCGCCGGGTCGGGCGCGGGGGGATCTGCAGCGCGGGCTCGTGAGCTCGCGAACAACACGGCGACGACCGCCAGGGCGAAGAAAGGGCGGCGCATGCTACTTGAAAATCATTATCGATAAGCTCGGCGACTGTAAACCGACCTCAAGGTACGCTCGGCGGGCGCGGCCGTGTGAGCCTTTTGCCTGGCGGCGCTTCAGCGCACCACTTGCCCGAGAGGACTCGCGGGTCGCTCGCGAGGCACGAGGCGTGAGCACTCCTCGGCGACGTGCTCGACTGCGGGGAGTGGAGCGCCCAAGAAGCGCGCGCCGTGTTCGGCGAACGTCGCGGGGTTCCCCGACGAGAGCACCCGCAGCGAGCCCTCGCTCGGGCCCGAAAAACCAGGGTGTCGCGCGAGCCAATCGACGAGCCGCGCGGCGATGAAGGGCGCGGGGTCGAGGACGGTGACGCTCTCGGGCAGCGCCGCGCGGAACGCCGCCATGAGCAGCGGGTAGTGCGTGCAGCCGAGGACGAGCGTGTCGATCTCGCTCCAGTCGGAGACGTAGCGCTCGACGGCTTGGCGCGCGATCGGAGTGTCCTCCCAGCCTTCTTCGACGATGGCCGCGAGGAGCGGCGCCGCGCGCAGGCTGACGTTCTCCGCGCCGAGCTTCTTCGCTTCGATCGCGAACGTGCCCGAGGCGATCGTGCGCGCCGTGCCGATGAAGCCGATGCGAGCGCCCGGGCGCGACACGGCCATCTCGACGGCAGGGATCGTCACGCCGAGGACGCGTCGCGGCGACTCCGGATCATCGCTGAGGTAGCGGCGCTGCATGTGCCTGAGGCCGACGCTCGAGACCGTGTGGCACGCGACGACGACGAGGCGACATCCCTCCTCGAAGAGGCGCTCCACGCACTGCTCCGAGAGGTCCAAGATGACGTCGGTGTCGCGGCCACCGTAGGGGGCGCGGCCAGTGTCACCGAGGTAGACGAAGTCGTGCGTCGGCAGCGCCGCGCGCAGCGCCCGGAGCACCGTGAGCCCACCAAATCCGGAGTCGAAGACGCCGATCGGGTTCATGCGCGGCACTCTCGCTCGCGACGCCGTGGGCGTCCAACTGTTCGCGGGCTCGCGTCACGGGCGCGCTATGCCGGGTCTGCGTCAGCCGCCATCGGGCGCGCTATGCGGGTCTGCGTCGGCCGCGCTATGCGGGTCTGCGTCAGCCGCCATCGGCCGCGCTATGCGGGTCTGCGTCGGCCGCGCTATGCGGCCGCCCACTGCCCAAATCCACGAGGCGCACGTGGCGTTGATTCGAAACTCGGCCGCAGAGTTTCACCGAACGATCGTGCTTTGTGGTGAGAATCGGTGCTCAGGCCACTCTGAACTCGAGGCCACCTCGCGCGGCCGAGGCCCACACGCGCCTGGCTCCGGCACATGGCCGCGCTATGCGGGTCTGCATCGGCCGCGCTATGCGGGTCTGCATCGGCCGCGCTATGCGGGTCTGCATCGGCCGCGCTAGCTCGAGTTGGCACTTTGCCGCCCGGTGGACCAAGCCGTACGGTGATTGGCATGCTCGAGGCGTCAGCAAAATGCGGCAACCAGGCAATGCCGCTCATCCGGATCTGCCCCTATCTGCCCGAGATCGACGCCTCCGATGCGCGACGGACGAGTGTGATTGCAGAGCCATGTGGACTCAGTGCCAACACGTTGCCCATCATTGATCGGGACCAGTTTCGGTTCTGGGCGCAGCATCCATGATTCCGGATCCCTGGAGCAAGTCCGACATCGACGCGCTGTTGCGGACGGCGGATAGAGACGTTCTCCGCCTTATTCCGATCGCGATCACCAACCACGGAACGCCAGACGCCCGCTGGTCCGAGTCAATATGTCTCAGACTGTCGACGCACTCCGACGCCGGCGTCAGGGGAAACGCCCTTCTCGCCCTAGGGCATGCTCTGGCGCGAAACAGCCCTCCAAGACGGTTGGCCGCTGGCATGTCGCTGACCCGTGCCGGGGCAATTGACGTCGATGGAAGCGGTGTAGGTGGAGGGTCTCGGTAGAGAGCAGGTGAGAGCCTGGCTTACTAGATTGTAACATACTTGCGGTGCGGACTCGTCAGTAAAAGCGAAGGTGCGCTAGGTTACAGAGATAATGTCGCGGTTGGCTTGTGCCCGTACTTCGGCGCAAACCCGTTATGCGGGTCTGCATCGGGGCGTTATGCGGGTCTGCATCGGGGCGTTATGCGGGTCTGCATCGGGCGCGTTATGCGGGTCTGCATCGGGCGCGTTGTAGGAGGCGCGTTATGCGGGTCTGCATCGGGCGCGTTATGCGTTGGCATCGGGCGCGTTTGCCGGACGTGAGCGTTGAACCCCGGCGTTTGCGGCAACCCCGCCGCGCTGGTAGGCTCGTGCAGTGGGCGAGCTCTCATTGACGTTTGTCGCCACCAATGAGGAGATGGCCGAGGCCTTTCGCAGCCGGTTTCGCGAGGGTCCGAACACCGCCGTCGTCCAAGGTAAGTGGGAGGACCTGCCGTCGCACGACTGCTTTGTCACCGCAGGCAATTCCTATGGCCTGATGAGCGCGGGCATCGATGCCGCCGTCGTTGAAGAGCTGGGTATTGCCATTCAGGATGTAGTCCAGCTTTATATCCTCAACACGTTCCTCGGCGAGCAACCAGTTGGGTCGGCCTTCATTGTGCCGACTGGCCATCCAAGGGTGCCGTTTCTCTGTCATGCTCCGACCATGCGTGTTCCAGGCGATATATCTCAGACCGACAACATCTACCGTGCGACCCGAGCCGCACTTCTGAGCGTCTACCATCACAATCGCGCATCCGACACCGAGATCAAGTCCGTGGTGTTCCCCGCATTCGGTGCAGGTTTCGGTGGAGTCGCCCCGGCGGAGGTCGCGCGTCAGATGGCTGTGGCCTGGCACCTTTTCATCGAGCCGCCCTACCCACCCGACTGGGATCGTGTCCTATCCCGCGAGCGCCTTATTTCCTGGGAGGGTGACCAACGACGCGTCAAGCGCTAGCGCGAAGTCGCGTGCGGCTTCGGGGCGATGGGGGCGTCCGTTTTGATCTCGTTGGGTACTCGGCGGCAAACGAGGGGATTCAAATGGCCCAGGTCAACATCTCAATCGAGGGGCGCTTTCTTGGTCCCATGAGCGTCGGAACCGTGTCAGTCGTGCGCCTGATCCAGCAGCACACTGGGTTGTCACTGCGTGAGGCAAAGGCGCTGGTGGATCGGGCGGTGTTCGAGGGTCAGCGGATTGAGATTCGGTTTGAGAAGTTCGTCGCCGCAAGACGGTTTGCCACAGCAGTCCGCGAACTGATGGCACCTCCAATAAAAGTCGTGGAGGTGCTCATCGAACCGTCGGACTTCCCGTCGTACTTGGCCTCGACCTGTGCGATGCTCGCCGCCGCTTATCCGGATGGACTCGCGCCAGAGGATCCAGATTTTGGGGCAGTGGTAACAATCCTGGCTGAAAGCTGCTCCTACCGCTGCGCGGCTTCCGTTCTGGAGCTTGTCTTCGAGCGCCCCGCCGGTATCGCTTACAACGAAGTACTCTCCTTCGCGGCCGCGCCGGCTGTCTCGGATGATGTCAGTCGAGTGAGTATGCGCCTCGCTCCCCACGGGTTCGAAGCGTGGCGCAGCGAATTCCCACCTGAGGGCGCCGGCTGACAGTGCCGATGAGACGGGCTCTGGTATTCTGGCCCATCGGACGGCAATCATGGTCGTGTACTGGAAGGTCTGGTTCGACTGCAAAGCGAAGAAGACGGCCGAGGTCGTAGCTCGCAAAGCGTACGCACTCCTTGCCCATGGCTCCCCTCCGATGGCGATCCGTGCAGACGCCGTGGTCAATACGATCGCGACGGCGCAAAGGGTTGGAACTGGCTGGACGTTGCTGGGAGACATATTGTCAGCGCCTGAGGGCCTGCTGAGTCGAAATGGCGGGGCCCGCATCTGCGTCCCCGGCGTAACCATGGTCACCTGGAGCCTGGTTTCCGAGTAGGCGGACTGGCCGGAGCTGATGGACTACATTCGCGCTGCCGTTCGTGTGATTCCGGCCACTCAGGATGAGGACCGCGCCGTCTACAGTTCTGGCGAAGACTGGGCTCTGGTTGTGCTGGCTGACGGTGCAGGCGGCATTTCGGGTGGGCGACGCGCGGCAGAGATAGTAGCCAACGCTCGTTTCACCATAGCAACGCCCGAGGATGCTATTCAGGAGCTCCGCCGACTGGATGCGCTCATTGCAGACGATTCCTCTGCAGGTGAGACGACTGCCGTATTGCTCGCGGCTCGGGATTCCACTGTGTTTGGGGCCAGCGTGGGCGATTCGGGAGCATGGTTGCTCGGGCGCGGCGTTACGGACCTCACGGCATCGCAACGACGCAAACCCTTGCTAGGCAGCGCAGTCGCCTTGCCAACCCCGTTTGGTCCGGTTCCCTTCACGGGCAGGGTTGTCGTCGCGTCCGATGGGCTGCTCAGCACTGGAGGCCTGGCTGGCCGTCAGGTTCAATGCATCTGAACGTCGGCAGACTGAGCTTTCTGGAGTCAGAGGAACTGGACTTCAAGTCGCGCGTCGAGTCACTCCTTCAAGCTGTGAACGACGGACCGTGCCCGTACGGGGTTCTCTGGAAGGAGACCAATTCAGTGCAAATCCGTTATGTGGCCCACACCTTGGGTGTGAGCTGGTCGGCTGGCGCCGCGACAAAGCACGATCGTTCGGTGAAAGTCGGCCGCCGCCGAAGCCCCCGCGAGGGCGGGGCAGGGGCCGCGGGTCGAGCAATGGCTTACGACCTTGTCAGCGCAGGCGCGTCAGCCCTCCTCCAAGTCCTGGCCGAGCACACCTCGCAGGCTGAGCTCGAGGCGGCTCCCGAGGACGTGCAGCAAGCTCTCGAGCTCGCGTGCGCCCCCGCGTGCGCGCGGCGTCTTGTTGAGCTCCGTTTGGACCTCGCGGAGCAGAGCCTTGCGTGCGTCCTCGATCCAGCCGAACGCGGTCGCGCGGTGCACGCCGTAGGCGACTGCGATCTTCTCGCCGGGCAGATCGAACAAGAACCGCTGCCGCAGGAGGTTTCGCTCGCGGACCGAGAGCTTCGAGAGGGCGCGCTTCATCGCGTCCTCGAGCGTCGCGCGCGAGGCCGAGCGCAAATAGGCAGTCTCGGGATCGGCGCCGCCGCCCTCGACTCGATCGAAGAACGACGCATCACCGGCCGGACGCGCGCCGTCGTCGCGTCGCGCGAGGTCGAGCACCATGCGCGACACCGTCACGCGCACCCAGCCTCGGAGCGGGCCGCGCGCGGAGTATGCGGCGATGCGCGGCGGCCGATCGGCCTCGGCGACGAATAGCTTCTCGCGGACGAGCTGTCGGAGCTCGTCCGCGCCCACGCCGAGGTTGGGGCTCTTCGCGATGGCGCGATCGATATCCGGCCCGAAGAGCTGATCGAACCTCGCGATGGCCCACGTCTCACCACGCGCGCACGCGTCGACGAGCGCGAGGTCCCCGGCCGCGAGGCTCTCGAGGTCGGGTGGTGGGCTCGACCAGCGCGCCGCGAGCGCGGCGCCGAAGCTCGCGTCGTCGAGCGGTGCGCCGGGGTGCTCGGCAGCCGCGCGCGCGAAGGCTCGCGCGACCGCATCGAGCACGTCGCTCCCGACGCTCGCGCGGACCTCGTCGGGCAGCGCGTTCATGAAACCGAAGGCCGCAGACATGCCTCGATCTTCGACCGATCGCGACGGCGCCGCACGCGCGATCGTCATCTCGCGCTGCGCGCTTGACGGAGCGGGCTCTTCACGGTGCTTTTCGCTTCGTGAGATCGGCCGCGCACCTCGAGGAGCTCTTCGCCGCCGTCGTGGCGAACCCCGATGACGTGGCCGCACGCCTCGTCCTCGCGGACGCGCTCCACGAGATCGGCGACGTCCGCGGCGAGCTCATTCAGTTACAACACCGTCACGATCAGCTCGCGGAGAGGCACCCCGAGCGCGCGGCGCTCGCGTTCAAAATCAAGCGCCTCGTCGCGGCGCACGCGAGCACGCTCGCTGGCGAGGTCGCGCGCTACGCCGCCGCGTGGGAGCTCACGGGCGGCTTCGTCTCCGAGGTCACGATGACGGCGGCGAGCTTCGGTCGCCACGGCCCGCGCCTCTTCGCCGCGCACCCGATCGAGACCCTGCGTCTGCGCCCGCTCGATCGCGCCTCGCTCGAGGTGCTCGCCGCCGAGCCCGCGCTCGCGATCCTGCGCGGTCTCTGGCTCCACGGACATCGCGGCGAGCTCTCGCGCGCGCCGCTCGGTCGCTCGCCGAACCTCGCGTCGCTCGCGGTCCTGCGCCTCACCGACGTCGAGCTCGAGGCCACGCACGCGCGCGAGGCCCTCGCGCAAATTGCAGCGCCTCGCCTCGCGCGCCTCGTCGTGCGCGGCGCGCCGCTCGCCCCGAGCGTGCTCTTCGGGCTCGCCGAGAACGTGGCCGCGCCCCCGATCGAGCGGCTCGAGCTCGCGTGCAAGGGCTCGGTCGACGCAGCCGAGCTCGCGACGCTCTTCGGTGCGTTCGGCAGCGCCCCGGCGTTCGCGCGCCTTCGCGCCCTGTCCCTCGAGAGCTGGTTCAGCCCGCGCTGGGCAGTCGAGTCGTGGCTCTCCGGCCCGAACGCGGCGCAGCTCGAGCACCTGCATTTGGGGGCGGGTGTCATCGGCGACGTCGTCGCGCACGCCCTCGCCGAGGGCATCGCGCGACCCGTCGAGCTCGACCTCACGGAGACGAGCCTCGGGCGCGGCGCGCTCCAGGTGCTGCTCGACAGCCCTGCAGCGGAGCGCTTGAAGACGCTGCGCGTCCCGTTCGCGGTTCGCCAGTACGTGCCGCCGCACCTCTGTCGCTGAGCGGTTACAGGCCTGTTACTGATACGGCGGCCCACTGGAGAGCTCATTGGAGCGCTCATTGGAGGGTTCGACTGGTGTGGAGCCTCGTCGCGTGACACTCTCAGCGACCTAACTTGGAGGGTTCTTATGGATGCACGCCAGCTTCGCCGCGTCATGACACGAGCGCTCGCGTTGGTCTCTCCGCTCGCGACGGGAGTGAGCCTCACACAGCTATCTGCATGCTTCTGCTCAGACGAAAGACGCAGTGAGCTTCGGGAGCTCGAGCTCCCTCCAGGGTGGACCCGCTCTGACGACGCGGTCCGCGACGGCGAGCACGTTTATTACGGTAGCCCCGACGATCCCGAGATCGACTCGGACGCCTGCAACCAGCTCTGTCAGTCGACCGTGGACGGCTGCAGGATCATCGTGCAGTGCGAACCGCCAGCGGGGGAAGGGGGCGCCGACAGCGCGGGCTTCGGCTGCGACAGCGACGCGCTTGAGGTGCCGTTCGACTTCTACGTCGTCTGCGAGGAGACCTATGCCATAAGTTGCGGTCGCAGACCCCACGGGATGCGACCGATGAGAGCGCGGGGCGCTTCCGCGGTTGGCGCATACTTCGCCGAGCTCACCCAGCTCGAGGCCGCTTCGATCGACGCCTTCGCGATACTGCGCGACCAATTGCGAGCCCACGAAGCCCCCGCCTCGCTCCTCAGAGCGGCCGCGATCGCCCGACGCGATGAGCAGCGCCACACGCGCGTAATGAACGCGCTCGCGCATCGCTTCGGCGGTCTCGTCCCGCGCCGACGCTCCATTCCAATCCCGAGCTCACGCTCCCTCCGGGACATCGCGGTAGAGAATGTCCGCGAGGGCTGCGTTCGCGAGACCTTTGGTGCGGCGAGCGCGCTTTGGCAGGCGAGCCACGCACAAGACCGGCGAGTACGGGCCGCGCTCCGCCACATCGCGGAGGACGAGATCCGCCACGGAGCGCTGGCGTGGCGCGTAGCCAGTTGGGCCGAGTCGAGATTGTCCGCGACCGACCGGGCCGCGGTACGCCACGCTCGCGAAGACGCCTGGCAAACCCTCGAGAGGGAGCTCGCCGCGGAGCCGCCGGCCGAACTGGTCCATATCGCCGGGGTGCCACGCGCCAGCGTCGCGCGGAGTCTCCTGGCTCGCTTGGGAGAGCAGCTCCCAAGTTGAGCGCGCGCTCGATCCGATCGCGGGGCTCATCGCGGCCGTGAAGCGGCGAGGGCCAGAGCTCGCGGTCGGCCGGTCGTGCTAAGGAGCTGCCGTGGCGTCACCAGCTCCCTCGTTCGAGAAAGACCTGCCCGTGCACCCGTACGCGGCCTTCCTGCCGCGCCTCGAGAAGCCGGCGCGATACACAGGGGGTGAGGTCGGGGCCCGGCGTCGCGCGTGGACCGACGACGTGGCGAAGGTCTGCCTCGCGTTCCCGGATGTCTACGACATCGGCATGAGCCACCTCGGGTTCAAGATCCTCTACAAGGTCTTGAACGACGATCCGCGCACGCTCGCCGAGCGCTGCTACGCGCCGTGGGTCGACCTCGAGGCCGAGCTCAAGGCCCGCTCGCTCCCGCTCGTTTCGCTCGAGTCGTATCGCGCGCTCTCCGAGTTCGACGTCGTCGGCTTCTCGCTCCAGTTCGAGCTCACCTACTCGAACATCCTCACGATGCTCCATTACGGGGGCATCCCGCTCCGCGCGCGCGACCGCGGTGAGGCCGACCCTCTCGTCGTCGCGGGCGGGCCCGTCGCGACGCACCCCGAGCCGATCGCGCCGTTCCTCGACGCGATCGTCCTCGGCGACGGCGAGGAGAAAGCCACCGAGCTCGCCGTCACGTGGAAGGCGCTGCGCGACCGCGGCGTCCCGCGCGTCGAGCGGCTGCGCGCGCTCGCGCGGCTCGGCTCGGTCTATGTCCCGTCGCTCTACGAGACCGAGCTCGACCCCGACTCGCAGCTCCACGTGGTGAAGCGGCCCTCCGATCCGACGCTGCCGTTCCCCATCGAGCGCGCGCTCGTCGACCTCGCGAAATATCCTTTCCCCGACGAGTCTCCGACCGGTGGGCCCGAGGCCATCTTCGACCGCATGTCGATCGAGGTCGCGCGCGGCTGCACCGAGGGATGTCGCTTCTGCCAGGCCGGGATGATTTACAGGCCTGTACGTGAACGCGACCCCGAGGAGATCGTCGAGACCGTCGTACGCGCGGTCGAGAAGAGCGGCCAAGACGAGGTCTCGCTGACCGCATTGTCCACAGCGGACGTCTCGTGCATCTCGCCCCTCATCCAGAAGGTCACCGATCGCCTCTCGAAGAAGAAGGTCGCGCTCGGCGTCTCGTCGCTGCGCGCCTACGGCCTCGCGCCCGAGCTCCTCGACGAGCTGAAGAAGGTCCGCGCGACCGGTCTCACGTTCGCACCCGAGGCCGGCACGCAGCGCATGCGCGACGTCATTAACAAAAATGTAACCGAAGAGCAGCTCCTCGAGACGGCCGAGCGCGTGTTCTCGCGCGGCTGGGCGAAGATGAAGCTCTACTTCATCGCGGGCCTCCCGACCGAGACCGAAGAGGACGTGCGCGGCATCGTGCAGACGGGCGCGCGCGCGCTCGCCGTCGGCAAGAACCTGCAGCGCGGCAAGAAGCCCGAGGTCACCGTCAGCGTCTCGGTGCACGTGCCCAAGCCGCACACGCCGTTCCAATGGTGCGCGATGGACTCGCTCGACATGATCGAGGAGAAGCAGGCCATCTTGCGCGAGGAGGCTCGGCGCGTCCGCGGGCTCAACCTCCGCACGCACGACGCCAGGGCGAGCGTGCTCGAGGGGGTCTTCGCCCGCGGTGATCGCAGGCTCGGCGACGTGCTCGAGGACGCCTGGCGCGGCGGGGCGCGCTTCGACTCGTGGGACGACAAACTCGATCTGCCCGTTTGGCGCGCGGCGTTCGAGGCCCACGGGATGGATCCGCTGACGATGCTCGGTACGCTGCCGACCTCGGCGCGCCTGCCTTGGGATCACCTCGACGTCGGGCTCGAGGACGGCTTCCTCGCGCGCGAGTACCGCCAGGCGCTGAAGAGCAGGCTCAGCCCGCCCTGCGGTAAGGTCGCGGGCTCGTTCGTGCACGAGACCACGGTCGAGGCCGCGGAGCGCGAGACGCGCCGCCTCGTCTGCTACGACTGCGGCGTCGCTTGCGACATGACGGCGATGCGCACGCGACGCATCCAATTCCTCGACAAGCTCGGGGCGCACGAGGACGTGTCGGACAAAAAACACCTGCCGATCGCGCCCGAAGCGCCGCCGGTCGAGGTGGAGGAGCCGGCCGCACCCCCCAAACAAAAGGTCAAGCGACCTTCCTATCGGTACCGCTTCCGCTTCGAGAAGGTCGGGCCGGTCGCGCTCATCGGACACCTGGATTTGGTGCGCGAGCTGCCGCGCGTGTTCCGTCGCGCGGGCGCCGAGCAGAAGTACACGGGCGGCTTCCACCCGAAGCCCGACATGACGTTCGCGCCAGCGCTCGCGCTCGGCATCATGAGCCTCGACGAGGCCGTCGACGTCCACTTGCACGACGACCTCGACGCGGAGGGGATCGCCGCGCTCCTCGAGAAGATGAACGGTCGCACGCCGCTCGGGCTCAGGTTCACCGGCGCGGCGCGGCTCGAGCCTGGTGACCCGTCGCTCTCGCGCATGATCCGCGGCGCGCGCTACGCGATCGTCCTCGCGCGGAGCGCGCTCGCCGGCGTGACATCCGACCCCGAGGCCTTCCTCGGAGAGCGGGTGCGAGCCGTCCTCGCCGAGGAGAGCATCCGCGTCCGGCGCACGGTCGGCGCCCTGTCGAAGATGGTCGACGTGCGCGAGCTCCTCGCTGAGCTTACGCCGTTGTCAGTCGATGGGCTCGCGCAGGTTCGGCGCGCGGGGCTCGTCGGCGATCTCGTCGGCTTCGAGGCGGTCGGGTTCATCCGCGGCACCGGCGCGGCCAAGCCCTCCGAGATCGCCGAGGTCGCGCTCGGGCCGGACGCCGCGGCGCTTCCTTACCAGATTGTCAGGACTGAGCTCGTGCTCGGGCCGCCCGACGTCGCGGCCGAGCCGCCCGTGGAAGAAGAGGCGCCCGAGCCCGCGATGGTGAGCATCGAGGCATGAAGAGCGGCGCGGACCTCGAGGTCGCGGCGGGGCTCGCGGCGCTCGTGCTGCACGATCTCAGGAACCTCCTCGCGACGATCGACACGTCGGCGTCGATCGTCTCGAGCGAGCTCGCCCCCACGCGGGCGGACCGCGATCTCGAGCTCATGCGGCGTCACGCAGCGCGCGCTTCGACGGTCGCGCGGCGCGCCCAGGACCTCTGCTCGCGAGCGCTCGCGGTCTCACGCGGCGAACGGCTCGAGCGCGCTTCGACGATCGCGCGTGTGGTCTTCGAGCGGGCGATCGATGCGATCGCGCTGCCCGCGGGCGTAACCCTCGTCGTGCGCGAGCCCGCCGACGTAGCGCTCTCGGCCGAGCTCGATCTCCTCGCGCGGGCGGTCGGCAACCTGATCGAGAACGCCGTCGACGCGCTCCGCGAGAGGGGCGGGAGCATCGAGCTCGCAGCGCGCGTTTCGGAGGACGGCGTCGTGCTCACGATTCGCGACGACGGGCCGGGCCTGCCCGACGGGGTCGCGTTCGCGGGGGTCACGACGAAGCCAGGTGGCTCGGGGCTCGGCATGCGCATCGCACGCGCCATCGCGGTCGCTCACGGCGGCTCGCTCGCGGTCGCGGAGACTGGGCCGCGCGGTACTGTTCTGTCGCTCGCGCTCCCTGCCTGAGGCGTGCTCCTTCGCCGCGTGCTCAGGGAGCCCTCACGCACGGAGCGCGTAAGTTCGTTCATGAAGGCGCTCGCCGTCCTCTCATTCGCAAGCCTCGCGGCCTGTTCGCAGGGTCGCGCGGCGGAGCCTCGGTTACCCGATGAGCGCCCAGCCACGCAGGTCCAGACCCAAGCTGCGTCCGCGAGTCCCGGCAAACCAAGCTCGACATGCAGTTTGCGTGGGACTTGGCGTTTGACCCTGGGTGATGAGGGCGGCTGCGAGGTCCCCGAGTCCGTCACGATCGTCGACGGGGTGGGGGAGGATGAGGGCTTCGACATCCTGCTTCGGCCGTCGGATACAGACTGTGTCTATGTCGTGACGGGCGGGCGCGGGGCGCTCTTCCACATCGAGGGCAGCGTGACGCAGACTGGCGACCAACTGACTGGGATCGCCGAGGGCAAGTCGGGATTCACAGCGTATTCGTGTGGGGGCGACTTCAGCATAAGAGGACTGCGAACCCCTTGATGAGGTGGGTCCTTCTATCGTTACAGGGATGTTAGCGAGCGCGGCCCGCGGACTGCCATTCGGCGGGACGTAGGCATTTTCGACTCGGGCGCCGGAGAAATCATTGGCGCGGACGCCGCGCGCGCAGTTCCCTTTCAAGTATGTGGCGCGCTCTCAGCCTGGTCGTGTGCGTGCTTGTCGCGTTGTCGTGTGCGACCGCTCCACCCGCGCCCGTGAAGCCTCCCGAGGCGAAGACGGCGCCCGCGTGTGCGTTCGAGGCCGAGCCCCTCGACGTGACGAAGGACTGGCAGGGCCCGGCGCCCGACGGCGCTGCGACGGCGAGCGCGACGTTGACCGCCTCCGACGGGACGGGCCTCCGGCTGAAGGCGCTCGAGACGCGCGCGGTCGTCGTGGGGCCGCTCGCTTACACCGAGGTCCACCTCACGTTCGCGAACGACGAGCAGCGCGAGCGCGAGGGGACGTTCACGATCCACCTGCCCGAGTCGGCGACCGTGAGCCGCTTCGCCATGCGATTGCCGATGGGCTGGCAAGAGGCGGAGGTCGTCGAGTCCCGCAAGGCGCAGGTGACGTTCGAATCGTTTGAGCACAAACAAGTCGACCCGGCCATCTTGGAGAAGACCGCCGGCAACACGTTTCGCGGGCGCGTCTACCCGATCTTCGCGGGCTCCGAGAAGGAGATCGTCATCTCCTACTCCGAGGAGCTCGCCACGGCGGACGCTCCCTATCGCTTCCCGCTGCGCGGCCTGCCCAAGGCCGACCTCGTCGACGTGCAGCTCCTCTACCCGCACAAAAAGCAGGCGTTCGTCCTGCATCGCGAGGCCTGGCAGCCCGACCGCGACTTCGAGATCGCGAGTGACGCGAGCGCGCCGAGCGCGGTCCGCGCGGGGCGCTTCGCAGTGTTCCGCGTCGCTACGCCGCCGCGGCAGCCGGCCGCCCCGGTCGACTCGGTCGCGATCGCGATCGACACGAGCGCCTCGCGGAGAGCCGACTACGAAGCCTCCATCGCGCGCACCCGCGAGCTCGTCGCGTCGCTCGGCGCGAGCTCGGTGCGCCTCGCGACGTTCGACCAGAGCGTCGTGCCCGCGGCCTCGCTCGACGAGGTCGCGGGGCGCGCGCCCGGCGGCGCCTCGGACCTCGGGGCCGCGCTCGGGTGGCTCGAAAAATCAGGGGCGAAGCGCGCGATCCTCGTGACGGACGGCCACGCGACCGCGGGCGAAACCGACCCCGCCGAGCTCCGCAAGCTGACGCACAACCTCGAGCGACTGGACGCGATCGTCGTGGGCGCGAGCCGCGACGAAGCGCTGCTCTCCGCGCTCGTCTCGGGCGCGCGCGCGCCCGGGGTGGCGCTCGACGGCGCGCCGCCCGCGGCGGAGATCGCGCGCGCGTTCGCACGACCCCCCCCACGCGAGGTGAACGTCGCCGTGCCGAGCTCCACCTTCGTCGCGGTCGACGGCGGGCTCGTGTACGCGGAGCTCACCGCCGAAAACACGCCGCTCGAGGCGAGCTTGGACGGCGCACCCGCGGCCTCCGTCGACGCCGCGCCGGCCCTCGACGCGCTCGTCGCTCGCGCGGTGATCCACGCGAAGATCCGCGCGCTCGTCGCGCGTCAGGCCGCGCCTGGCACGAGCGGTGGGCAGCGCGAGTCGCTGAGGCAGGAGATCGTGGACCTGTCGACGCGCTCGCGCGTGCTCTCGCCGTTTACAGCGATGTTGGTCCTCGAGCAGCGCTCGGATTTCGCGCGCTTGCAAATTCCCAGCACGGGCCTCTCGAACCTCATCACCGTAGGCCCCACCGGTCTCGAGCTCGCGCGGCGCGACGGGCCCGTGTTTTGGGACCGGCCGAGCGACAATGGTCCGCTCATCGACGACACGCGCGCCGCTCGCGATCAGGACGGCGACGGCATCCCGGACATCGAAGACGCCTGTCCCGACGCGCCCGAGAACTTCCAGGGCATCGACGACGAGGACGGTTGCCCGGACGTCAGGCGCGTCCTCATACAAGCCGATCGCCTCGTCATCCTCGAGCGCGTGCGGTTCGAGGGCAAATCGGCGCGGATCGCCAGCACCTCGTTCAACCTCCTCGACGCGATCGCGGACGTCATGCGCGAGCACCCCGAGATCCTGCTCGTCACCATCGAGGGCCACACCGATTCGAGCGGCGACGAGGCGGCGAACCGCAAGCTCTCGGGCGAACGCGCCGAGGCTGTGAAGCGCGCGCTCGTCGAGCGCGGCGTCGACGCGGTTCGGCTCACCACGGTCGCCTACGGCGAGACGCGACCCATCATGCCGAACGACACCGAGGAGGGGCGTGAGGCCAACCGGCGCGTCGACTTCCGCGTCGAGCGCCTCGGGGACCCGAGCGAGATCACTCCGAGCGAGCTCTTCCGCAGGGGCGACGCGATCAAGGCGACGCCGACGGAGCAGCCGGTGCGCGGGCGAATGCTGGAGGTCGAGCAGGCCCTCGCCAAAGCCGACGCGAGCGCGGCGCTCGAGCTCGCCGACCAATGGACGCGCGACGAACCCGAGAACCTCTCGGCGCACGTGGCTCGTGGCCGCGCGCTCGAGGCGCTCTCGCGCTTCGACGACGCGGCGCGCGCCTACGGCTCCGTCCTCGATCTCGCGACGAAGCCGGAGCATCGCAGCGTCGCAGCGGATCGGCTCGCCGCGCTCGGTGCGCGTTCGCCGCGTGCGCTCGACCTCGCCGTGAGCGCCTACCAGCAAGCGCTCCGTGAGCGACCCGATCGCCCGTCGACCCACCTCTTGCTCGCGCACACGCTCGCGCGCGCAGGTCGGCTCGACGAAGCGCTCGCCGTCCTCCTCTCGGCGCTCGAGCGCACCTTCGACCAACGCGTCTTCCGTGGCGCGCGCGGCGTGCTCGCGCGCGAGGCGAGCGTCCTCGCGGCGGCGGTGCTCCGGGCCGCGCCCGCGTCCAAAGCCGAGGAGGTGAAGACCAAGCTCGCCGCGCGCGGGCTCGAGGCCGCGACGAACCCCTCCGTCGAGATCGCGCTCACCTGGGCGACCGACGGGAGCGATCTCGATCTCAAGCTCGTCGCCGAGAACGCCAAGGAGAGCAAGCTCGCTTACTCCGATGTCAGCGACGGATTCGGCCCCGAGGTCATCGCGTTCTCCGGACCCCGCCCGAAGAAGAGCAAGCTCGTCGTCCACCAAGTCACGAAGGGACCGGGCGGCGCCGCGTTCGGCGTGGTCACGGTGGTCGTGCATGATGGTAAAGGCGGATTGACGTTCGAGTCGCGCCCGTTCCTCCTCGAAGAGGATCACGCGGCCGTCGATCTCGGCGCGCTCGAGTGAGGAGCGATCGGTTCTGATCCACTCGCTTGACCGAGCTTTGCTAAGCTGGCGAAGACCGAAATCCTTGCGGCGAGACGGTGGAGCTCTGGTGGGCGAGAGGAACAGCAGAGACGTCCTTGAAGAGCGCGCGGGGCTCACCGCAGGCTCCGTCCTCGAGGGGCGCTATCGGCTCGATCACAAGGTGGGGGAGGGGGGCCACGGCGTGGTGTTCGCCGGCCATCACCTCACGCTGGATCAACCGCTCGCGGTCAAGGTCGTTCGCCTGGACGACGTGAGCGCCGAGCTCGTCGGGGCGCGCGCCGCGCGCTTCCTCGACGAAGCTAGAACGCTGTCAAAGCTTCGCCACTCGAACGTCGTGCGCGTGCTCGACGTCGGGATCCACTCGGGGCAGGACGGCGCGCTCACCCAGGCGTGGCTCGTCATGGAATGGTGCGGGGTGCGCACGCTCCGCGACGATCTCCACGAGCGCGCCGGTGCTCCTCGCTCGGTCGCCGAGACTTGGGCGCTCCTCGGGCCGCTCGTCGACGCGGTCGCGTACGCGCACAAGCGCGGCGTCGTTCACCGCGACATCAAGCCCTCGAACGTCATGCTCGTGGCGGACTCCGACCACCCCGAGAGCGCTCGCCTCATCGACTTCGGCATCGCCAAGAGCGGGCTCGTCTCGCAGGGCCCGACGGGGTGGACGCGGTCGACCGGCCCTGGGGTCTTCACCCCTGGGTACGCCGCGCCGGAGCAGGTCATCGGCGTCAAGACCGGGCCTTGGACCGATGTCCACGCGCTCGCGCTCGTCCTCACCGAGGTCCTCGTGGGGCGCAGCGCGTATGGTGACGACGAGGTCGCCACCATCGTCGCGGAGGCTCGGCCCACGCCCGCCAGGTTCGGTGTCGACGTCGGCCCGTGGGAGGAAGTGCTGCGGCGCGCGCTGTCGGTCCGCACGACCGAGCGCTTCCCCGACGCGAGTGAGTTCTACCGAGCGCTCGAGTCCTCGCTCGCCCAATATCCGCAGCCGAGCACCTCGAACCCGCCGAGCGACAAGGCTCCGAGGTCCAGCGTGAGGCTGCCGGAGCAGCCCACTCCCGAGAGCCAGGTCTCGCCACGCGTGACCTCTCCGACGGTGAGAACCTCCGAGCCCTCGACGCCACCTCTCGGGAGCGGCGACTCGACCCCGCGATCGAAGCGCGTGACGCCCGACTCGCGCCTGCAGACGATCGTGGACTCACCGAGCGTCATCGTGGCGAAGGGCGGGCCCGTGCTCTACGTCGTGTGGAAGCCGACGGTGCTCGACGTTCGCCACGTCAGCGAGGCCTTCGACGCGTTGATCGCGATCTTGACGGCCGATCGACGTCGCCCCGACGACACCCCGCTGGAGCCTCGCTGGGCGCTCTTGGTCTGCATCTCGAAGGGGGCTCAGCTGCCCGACGAGAGGGTCCGCAAGGTCATCCAGTCGCGGATTCGTCACCTCGACGACAACTTGGTTTGTGGTGCAACGATCGTCGAGGAGCCGGGGCTCTCCGGGGTCGCGCAGCGCGCCGTCGTCTCCACGCTGCAGCTGCTCTCGCGGCCGAGGCACCCGGAGAAGACGGTCGCGAGGATCACGGACGCGGCGGAGTTCATCGTCGGTCAGTGGCGGCGCGCGAGGCGCGAAGAGCTTTCGACGAGCGAGGTCCTGGCGTGCTTCGGCGAGCTGCGGAGTCGAGCCGACGCGCCCTCACGGGGCTAGTCGCCGGAGGGGCGCTCAGGCCGAGAACTCGTCGGACTTGAGGTCGCGCGGCATGTTCGTGGGAGGCCGCACGGCGTAGCTGAGCGCCAGGATTTGGACGAGGACCGCGCGATAGAGCGCGTGCACGTGATCGACGTCGACCTCGTCGGCGTGCGCCTCGAGCGCGGCGTCCACGTGGTCTTGCACGTAGCGGAGCATGTGGGGCTGCTCCATCGAGACGACGTCGTCGGACTCGACGACCTCTTCGGCGTCGCCGCGGCGCAGGTCTTCGTCGAGGCGCAGGGCCTCCTCGACGGCGGTGATGTCGAGCTCGCTCACCGGATCGATCTCGGCGCCGAAGGCGCGCTCGAACGCGAGGTAGACCGCGATCATCAGGAAGTAGCCGAAGCCGAGCGCGGGCTCGCTGTCGTGCCGCGCGACGATCTCGGCCATGTGACCGGCGAGCGCGGGCTGCTCACGCTCGAAGCGCTCGAGTCCCTCGTCGAGCACGGACTGATCGTCCTCCTCGGCGATGTCGCGGCCGAGGTCCGTCTCCAGCCGCGCGAGCACGTGCTCGGGCACGCGTGCATACGCGGGGACGGGGCGAATGGCGGCGCGACGAACCCACACGGAGCGCAGCCTACACCAGGCCGCTCGCGAACGCGCCGCGCTCAGTTCGGCAGGCGCAGGTCGCGCAGCGCGACGATGGTGTCAGCGCCGACCTCCTCGGGCAGCGCGGGCAAGAGAGGCGCGAGGCTCGGCGGGATCGCGAGCGGGTGGACGAGCGCGAGCTGCGTCGTGCGCGAGGTCGCGTCGAGCAAGATCACGAAGTAGCGCCAACCCTCGACGGGGCGACGCAGCGCCGCGCCTGGCCCGCCGGACGGCGTCGCGACGGCGCCGCTCGCGGCCTCGGTGCTGGTCGATTTGTCGATGAGGTCGACCTCGTCGCCGACCGACGAGACGTCGCACTGCGGGCCGCAGGGGCCCTCGCCGACGTAACCGGCATAGCCGAAGAAGTTCGTGCTGAAGACGTCGAGGTTCTTGAATTGGTTGTTGTCGTTGACGACCTCGAAGACATTGAACTGTCCGCAGCCGTCACCCAAGTACCATTCGTCGGGGTTCTTCGCGTAACACTGGCAACTGGAGAACGCGCCCGCGCGCACCAGCTCGCCGAGGCTCAGGCCGACCCAAGGCGCGTCATACCAGTTGCCCGAAGTGTCGGCCGAACACGGCGCGCCCACGTCTGTCGCGTGCGGAGCGCTCGCGAGCATGACAATCAGCTTCGAGCCGGACCACCCCCAATAGCGGCTCTCTCCAGTTGGCGGCTCTGGACAATAAGGGGAGCTGCCGGCGCCGCAGGCGAACAGGTCGTCGCTCGAGACATCGACCAGGCACTCCGTCCCGATGCGACCGTCGAACCCCGCGGTCTCGGTGTCATTGCCATGAAAGGCGACCCCGCGCGGCGCGGTCTTGTCGGCCTCGGTCCAAGCGGAGACCAAGCTCCAGCCCGCCCCGGAGGGCTGATAGACAGCGAGCTGATTGACGAGGAGCGGCCCGCGCAGCGTCATGATGAGATCGCTGTCCCAAGGGGTGAGCGCGTCGCCCGTGACGGCCTGTCGCGCGAGGCAGCAGTCGTCCTTCTGATAGGCGTCGCAGGGGCCGACCGCGGGGTCGCGGCGGCTCGGATACCAGCCTGGCGCGCCGATCTCTTGGAAGGTAATGGTGCCTCCGTGCGAGAGCGGCCCTGGGTCGACGTCGCTCGGCCCGAGGCCACCGCCGATGGGCTCGGCAGCGCCAGCGCCGCCCGCGCCCGTGTGGCTCGTGCCGCCGGCGCCCCCGGTCGTCGGCGCGTGACTGTCGTCGGAGCACGCCGCGACGAGCGACAGATTGATGCATAGAGCGACGAGACCGCGCTTCATTTCGTTCACCCCTCGTCACACGCCCGAGGCAGGTCGATATAGACCTGACCGAGCGCGTTCGGCGAGCCGTCCGCCTGGAGGAGCTCGGCGTTGGGGATGGGGCCCGCGCTGAACCACGAGTAACGAAAGATCTCGGGCTTCGACTCCAAATAGGGGATCGCGGCCTCCATATAGGCCTGTTGTTCGGCGACGCTCGCGCTCGGGTTACAGGACATTTCTGTAACCCATATGGGCTTACCGAATTGTTCGAAGCCCTCGAGGTTCCCGCCCGGCTCGATGTAGTCGACGAGCGAGGGTAGGTCGCAATTATACCAATGAATCGCGAGGTAATCGACGCGACAGCCCGCGCACGCTTGGAAGAAGTCCTTCAAGTATTGGTAAGGGCTCGTCCCGTTGCACTCGCCTTCGGGGCCGCAGAAGTTCATCGCAGGGCCGACGATCTCGAGCCCGACGGCGTCCGCTTCGAGGGTCGGCCACAGCGTCGCCGCGGCGGCCGCGGTCAGGTTGGACTGCGCGTGGAAGTTCGGCTCGTTGAAGCCGAGGACGAAGCCCGAGGTCGCCGGGATCGGCTGTCCGACCGAGCCCTCACCCCAAACCATCGGGACGAACTCGATGCCGGCGCCCTGTCCGCTGCCCTGTAGCGACCAGTTGTACCACCACGCGATCTTCGGGGCGAAGGCCGCGCCCGGCGCGATGTTCGAGGCCAGGCCGCGCTTGCATTCTTTATTGCTGTTAGCGCTACCGCCGGCGCCGCCCGCGTTGCTCGCGCCGCCCGCGTTGCCCCCGCCGCTCGCCGAGGCCGCGCCGGCGCCGCCGGCTCCACCCGCTCCAGTCGGTGAGGGCTCGTCGTCCCCGCACGCGCCGAGCGCGGCCGAGAGAGCGAGCGCAGCGAACTCGAACCGTCGTCCCATGACCCAAGAGGTCACACGACGCGGCCCGATTTGCCCAGTGGTTTGTGTTTGCGCTGCGGCGCGGTGAGGACGGCGAGCGTCGAGCCCGTGCCGTCCGAGCGATAGCTCGCGACCCGCGGGTGCCGCGCGAGGAGCTTCTGGACGCGCGCGCGCTGCACGCCCTTGCCGCGCCCGTGGATGATCCGCACCTCGCGCAGGCCCTTCTTCGAAGCCTCCGCGAGGTACTCGTCGACGACGGAGAGCACGTCGCGCGGTGCGAAGAAATGCAGGTCGATCGAGTCCTCGATCGGCACCTCGTAGATCGCGTCGTCGGCTGGGGGAGGCTCGTCCTCGGCGGGGCTCTTCGGTGGGCGCCGAGGTTTGAAGTGCTCGCCGAGTCGGCGCTCCGCGAGCAAGACGCCAGTCGAGGCCGCGAGGCAGAGGAGCACGCTCGCGAGGTGCCGCGCGCCCGCCGCGCCCCACACCGAGGCCGCGGCGATCACCCACGGCCGCGCCAGCGTGAAGGGCCCGAGGATCGCGACGGTCGCGAGCGTCCTGACCTCGTGACGAGACACGGCGTAGACCGCGAGGGCAACGAGCACGAGCCCGCCGAACGCCGCGAACACGGGCAACATGCGGAGGCCGACGCCCACGAGGTCGGAGAAGATCGCCGCGCCGTCGCGCGCGCCGAGGACGACCGCGAGCGTGGCCGCGCCCATCGTCGCGACGAGCAGCGCGCCGTAGCCGAACCCACGCGCCATCGCGCTCGTGTAGTAGGCGCGTTTGTCGATGCGTCCATCACAGCCGGCGGCCGCACGAAAGCCCGAGAGCGTCGTGTCGAGGAGCGCGAGCGCGACGATCGCAGCGGGGACCCAGGCGGTCGCGTCCATCACCCGGACACCCGACGCACGCGGCCCGCGAGCTCTCCGAGTCCAGCGACGAAGGACGCGGCGAGGTCGACGTGAACGCCGATGAGGGCCTGCATGACCTTGAGGATGGGCAAGCGCTCCTCCTCGGCGTCGAAGAGGAAGAGCGCGTACTCGGGTGCCGCGCTCGCTGCGGCCCGCGCGAGTCGTTCGCCCGAGTGAGCGCGCACCGCCGAGAGGACTCCATCGATCTTCGCGAGGGGCTCGCGCATGCGAGCCTGGTGGAAGAGCCACGCGCCGACGGGCGCGAGCCACGAGGGCTTGATGTCCGAGTGGACGAAGCCGAGAGGTCGCGCCGCGGCCTGCTCCTCGAAGAATTGCTCGAGCGCCGCGCCCCGGAAGTGGTGGATGACCCCGGTCGAGGTGAAGATCGTCGGCGTCGCTGCGCTGCCCGCCAACGTCGTGAACGCGTTCGCGACCTCGAACCTGCACGCGAGCTTCTCGCGCTCGGCGAGCGCTACGGCCTCGGTGACGAGCGCGCTGTTGTAGTCGCAGCCGACGAGCTCCACGCGCGCGGCGAACGCGCGCTCCGCGGCGAGCCACCTCGTCACGTACCCGAGCCCGCAGCCGACATCGACGATGCGGAGCGGCGCCGCGCCACCCTCGTCAGCGACCGCTCGAACGAGCGGCGCGAGCAAACGCCGCATGCGCGCGCCCTGCTGGAACTCCTCGGACAAACGCTGCATCTCGAGGTGCGAGCGCACGAGCACGCCGTCCACGTGTTCGCGCACGAGCGCGCCGTCTTCGGTCGGCCACGAGCGCACGACGCGAGCCCCAGCGCGAAGCCCGTGACGCTCGAGCTCTGCGACCACGGCTTCTTGTTCGACGTCCTCGCGCGCGAGGCTGTCGGGATCGAACGCGACCACGAGATCGCTGATCTCGGGCAGGTCGAGGTCAGCGCTCAAAGCGCGCTCACTCGGCGCGCGTGAAGAGCACCGGAATGACGACGGTCGCGCCGCCGCCGTCGGGCGGAGCGAACTGCTTCGAGGTCACGACGCCGAGCACGCAGTCGATGACTCCCTGGCTCAGGCCGTGTGCGCCGTACGGAGCGACCGCGACGATCGAGCCGTCGGGACCGATCTTGGTCGACACGCGCAGGCTCCCCTCCATGTGCTCGTCGCATTGGAGACCCTGATTGAAGCAGCGCCGAAAGCCTGCGGCCATCGACGCGACGACCTGCGAAACGTTCGCGACTGTGCCGCCGCCCACTGCGCTCGGCGATGCCGACGCAGTCGCTGACGTTCGAGGCAGCGACTGGGTCACGACCCTCAGCTGGATATCCGAGGCCGAGGAGCCGATCTCGGGGTAGGGCTTCTTGTGTTGCTCGGCGCAGAGCTTCGCGAGCGCGGCCGAAGCCGAAGCGCTCGCCGCGGTGTCGACGGTCGCGACTGCCGCCGATGCGCTCGGCGCGCTCGCGGTAGAGGCGGTCGCGGTCGCGGTCGCGGTCGCCGTGGTGGCGGTCGCTTCGGTGTCGTCGCTCGAGTGAGAGTTGTTCGCGGGTTCGCGCGCGCACGCTGTGAGCGAGACAACCAGAGCGACGAGGAGCAGGCTGCGCATACCCATTGCTTACCGCAGCGACGCCAGCGTTGACAGCGCGGTCAATCACCGCCGATTGGCGAGGGCCTGCACGAGGTCGTCGGCGAAGGATTGGAGCTTTGCGAAGCCCTCTTCATGAACCTCGAGCGTCTTCGGATCGAGGTAGAGGCGGCGGGCGATCTCCAATTGAAGGGCGTGCGACCCCCTCGAAGGCGCGCCGTAAGAGGCTGTCGAATAGCCGCCTGCAAAGGGGACATCGCGGCGCACCGTGAGGCCGCTCCTGCGCGCCGATTCTTCCACAGCGTCATAATATTCAGCGGCCGCGCTCGTGTTCCCTAGGGTCCCGAGGACAATATCGACGGGCGCTCGATCGGCGCGGTCGTCCCAGGAATGAACGCTCAAGACAATTGCGCTGCCCAGCGCTTCGATTCGGCGCTGCAGCGCGGACTGGAGCGCAGCGTGATATGGCAAGAAGTAGGCGCGGGCCCGACGGACGCGCTCGGCTCTCGGGATTGGACGCTCCACAATGGCGTCCTCGAGGCCGGGGATACGCCGATAGATGACCCTCCGCTCCGGGTCTACGACGGTGTCGTCGTCGAGGTCGCGCTCAGGCGCCGCATTGAGATCGACGACGTGCCGGCTCATGCGCGCCACCAAGAGCCCTGCCCCGAGCGAGGGCGCTCGACGGAAGATTCTATCTACAAACATGTCAGCATCCAGGGCGAGGCAGCGGACCTGTGTCGTCATGAAGCGCGCGGAGCGCTCGTCGACCCGCAGGCCGGCGTGTGGAACCTCGACGAGGAGCGGGGTCGGATTGGGTGGTTCGGTGAGCACGTACGACTCGAGCTCGACCCCGAGGTCCTCGAGCGAGGGCACGTCAGCGGCGCCGTCTTGCATACCAATCTTGGTAACGCTGATAGAGCTCGGACCACTTGCGCCAGAGGTTCGGGTCATTCTCCAAGAGCGAGCTCCAGAAGCCCTCCAGTCGGGCGAGGGCGTGCTCGTCGGCGATCCCGTACTTCTGAAGGATCTGGGCGCGGAGTTTGGGATAGGCCGTGCACTCGGCCCGCAGGCCTGCGTACTGCTCCACGCTCAAACTCGGCAGGCCGGGCACTGGATTCGAGTACGCGGGCGGCGCGCCCCGAGCCTCGAGTTGATTGGGCGGGGCCGCCTGCGCGTGCGGTTCAGGGCTCGCGCCGGCGAACGGCAGCGCTTGGCTCAAGGGCGCCTCCGACACGGCCACGGTGCCCTCGTCTTCGAACTCCAAAGTGCTCGCGGGGCGGTGAGGCTCCACGCGGGGCTCGGACCTCGGCGGAGGCGCCGCTTGGCCCCTCTTGAAGGGCAAAGCTCGCATCGCCGCGCGGACACTGGGCGCGAGCTCGGCTGTCGAGTTCAGGGCGTTCGCAGTCGCGGGCGCTTCGGGTTGAACGTATTGGCGGGGCGCGATTGGCGCCGGCATTGGAGGCGCGATTGGCGCCGGCATTGGAGGCGCGACTGGCGCCGGCATTGGAGGTGCGAAAGGCGGTGGAAGCGGCGCGGCGAGCGGCGGAAGTGGAACTGGCGCCGCGCCTCGCGGAAGTGGAACTGGCGCCGCGACGGGCGGAATTGGAACAGGCGCGACAGGAAGTGGAACGGGCGCGACAGGCGGGGGAGGCGGCGCGACAGGAAGTGGAACGGGCGCGGTCGAACTGACGCCTTCTTCCAGGACCTTCAACGCGGCGTCGATGCGGCGCTTCATCTCTTCGGTCGGCTCGACCATCGCGTCGTGCACGAGGTCCAAGAGCTTGCGAACGCGAATCAGCTCTGCGGGCTCGAGCCCGACCCCGCGCCCCTTCTTGTAGGTCTCGATGGCCTCGTCGGGTGTGAGGAACAAGTGCGAGAGTCGCAACGAGGCGGCCTTGAGCGAGGGCCCGGTTCGCCAAGTTCGATCGGCCTCCGAGGCCTGCGCGACGAGGCGCTCCTTCGGCTCGCCGCCGTCGCGCACGCGCAGGTCTTCGCGGAGCTTGTCGAGCGCGGCCACGATCGAGTTGGCCTGAGGTCTCGGCGGTGCTTTGTCCGATGCGGAGCTCACCAGTCTGCTCACGGTGCGAGGATGAGGACGTTCGTGACGCTCGGGACGAGCTTACAGCCGGGTGCGTTGGTGTTGTTCTGGATGGTCATGCTGGTGAGGCGCCCGAGCGGCATCCCCCCGACGATGACCGTGAACGCCGCGGTCACGGTGCGCGCCGGCCCCATGACAGTCCCCGAGGCCACACCCATGGCGACGCCGGCGTTGTCGCCATTCGTCATGGCGGGCATCGTCATCATGTTGTGAGCGGGCGCGCACGTCATGAGGACATTGGAGACGAAGGACGTGTCGGTCGGCTCGACGCCGACATTCGGGTAAGGGATGGGCACCGGCGCGGGGGCGGGTGGCGCCGGGGTCAGGCAGACGTCGGGGAAGGCCATGCACGTCCCACCGGCAGAGGTCTTGGCTAGCATGATGAGCTCCGTTTCTCGAGGTTTTTGCCTCAGCCGATGTGGATCTGTTCGCCGTCGACCTTCGCCAGCACACGCGCTGTTACCAGCGTGTTCTCGGCCCGAATGGCGGCTACGTTCTCGGCGCGAATGTCGACCGCGCCCGCTCGCACCTGGTCGAGTTCAGTAACAAATCGGTAAGCTCTCTCGGCGCGCTGGGAGAAGCGCGTGAGGACCTGATCGAGCTCGGTGGCGACGAGCTCCGCCTTCTTCAGGTGGGCGCGCGCCACGCGGCCGAAGAAGCCGAGCTCCTCGACGGAGATCGTCGCGGCCTTGGCGTTTACGGCGACCTCGCGCGTCGTGATGGTGACGTCGCGCGCACCCAAGACGTCGACACCCTCGGCCGAACAGAGGGTCACGCGGCCGCCGGTCGACTCGAGGCGCAGCCCCGCGTCGGCGCTGAGTCGAGTCGGCTCTGGCTCTCCGCCGACTTTACCCTCCAGAACAGCGAGCACATAGAACGTCCCGTCGACGAGCGCGCCGAGCACGCGGTCCCCGACCTCCGGAGCGACCAAGCAGCTCTTGGCGCGGCGGGCCTCGATCGCCTCACCTTTGCAGTTCAAGAGGATTGTCGGCTTGACCGCGAGCACCGTCGCGCTGGTGAAATGCTCCTCGGGCGGAGCCGCCGGGCGCTCCTCGATTGCCGTATGAAGGACCGTCAAGCTGCCTGCTCTAGCGCTCATGATCAGACTGCTCCTTGGGCGCGGGCCGCTCGGCGGCGCCATGTTTGGGTTGCCAGGTCTCCGCTCGCTTCAATACGTCTTCATCGCCGAGCCAACCTGCCATTGTCGGCAGGTTGGCGTTGTCCTTCTTCGCGAGGTGGAACTTGGCGCGAAAGAGGGTCGCGTCCGCGAAGTCCGCGCCTGTCACGTCGGCGTGGCTGAAGTCGGCGTGTTTCAAGTTCGCCCCGTTGAACCTCGCGCCTGGCGCTTGGGCATAGCCGAGGTAGGACTCCTCCAGCTCTGCGGCGACGAAGAGGGTCTGCGGCAGCGCGGCGCGCTCGAAGACTGCCTGTTTGAGCACAGCCTTGTTGAACCGCGTCTTCGGCGCCTTGATCTCGCCGAAGAAGGCCTGGACCGCGATCGCCCCCTCGAAGCTCGCGCCCTCCAGTTCGGCGCCCAAGAAATTGCATTGTGAACAATCGACCCCGGAGAAGTCCGCGCCCACGAGGTCCGCCTTCATGAACTGGGTCCTGAAGAGCTTCATCGTCTGGAATCGCTTCGCCCCGAGCTTGGCCTCGACCAGCGTCGTGAGCGTCAAATTGGCGCCGTCGAGCTCGGCGGTGCGGAGGTCGGCCTTGAAGAGCGTCGACTTCTCCAAATTGGCGCCGCCGAACTTCGTCCCCGAGGCGTCGATCTCGACGAAGCTCGTGCGGTCGAGGTTCGCCTTCAGGAAGGAGGCCTCGATGAGGGGAGTCTTGATCCAATTGGCGAGCGGCGCGTGAGCCTCGTCGAAGTTCGCAGTGTTCGCGCTGCTCTCGACGAAGTTGGTCGCGATCAAGCTCGCGCGGCCGAACTGGGCTGCGTCGAGCTTCGTGCGAAAGACCGTCGTCAAATGCCAATCGGTCTCGCGGACGTCGCACCCGGTGAAGTCGCACGAGACGACGCTCGACTCTTTGAAGAGGGCGCCGCGCAGCTTCTCGGGGAAGCGCACGTGTTCGAAGAGCCCGCCGGCGAGCCAGGCCCCGGTCAAATCGAGGCCGGTCAAGTCCTCACCCCGCACTGGGATGCCGTGTTTGACGGCGTCGAGCAGCGTCTCTTTGTTCATGTTCGATGCTCCGTCCGCGCCTTTGGCAGGTAGCGGACCCGAGCGACCTCCGACTCGGCGAACGAGGTCGCGTCGTCCCCGACTGTCCGAGACAGATCCGCCTGAAACAGATTGGAGCCGGTGAAGTCGGCGCCGGCGATTCGAGCCTTCGACAGGATGACATCCATGAGATTGGCGCCGCGGAGCGAAGCGCCCTCGAGGACAGTGCGGATGAGCAAAGAGCCTTTGAGGTTCGCGCGCTCGAGCGAGCTCTTCTTGAGGTCGCACTCGGACAGATCCGAGGAGGGCAGGTGCGCGCGGTCGAAGCGCGCGCCTCGCAAGAGCGTCCCTCGCAGGTTCACCTTCTCCATCTTTGCGTCGCTGAAGTCCGCGCCCGCGAGCTCCGTGTGGTGCACGAAGGCTGCGTTCTTGAGGGTCGCGCCGACGAACGGGACATGTTCGCCTTTGCACGCTACGAACGTCGCCTTCTCCAGGTTGGCGCCCGTGAAGTCGGCCCCGTCGAGCTGACACTCGACGAGCGTCGCGTCCCGCATATTGGCGCCGCCGAGGTGCGCTCCAGCGAGGTTACAGCCAGTCCAGCTACAGTCGAGGAGGCTCGCGCCCGTCACGTCCACCGCGCCGACCTCGACGAGTCGCCAATTGACCTGGTCGAGGCAGGCGTGAGCGAAGACTGCTTTGTCGAGCTTGGCGCGAGACAGGATCGCGCCCGTGAGGTTGGCTCGGTCGAAGCGCACGCCCGCGAGCTCTGTCGCGCCCAGATTGGCGCCTTGGAGCTCTGCGCCGGTGAAGTCGGCGCCTGCGAGCAGCGCGCGCGCGAGCACGGCGTTGGTGAGCTTGGCTCCGCGAAAGTCGCAGCCTCTCAGGTCCGCGCCCTCGAACAGCGTCTCTGTCAAATCGACGCCAGCGAACGAAATGCCGTGCAGGTCCATGCCTGTAAAATTGCGGCGCGCGAGGGGCTCTTGGTTCTCCTGCGCCATCGGGATGAAGGCGCGCGCGAGCTCCGAGTCCTCGACGCTCGCAGGCAGCGCGGCCGGCTGGAAATGAGCGTGCTGTCGATAGTGCTCCAAGGCAGCGGCGTCTTGGTTCTCGATGAAGGCGCGCACGTGGGGCTTTTGGAACTCGGCCTCGAGCTCCGGGCGCGGATAGCCGGCCTCGCGCGCGACAGCCAAGAAGCGCTCCATCTCTTCGAAGCCAGCGCGCGCGGAGGTCCGAGGTGGCCCAGCGTGCTTGCGCGCGTCCTCTTCGAGCATCTGGTCGTAGTCGAGGCCTTGCTCGGCGTACTCCTGACGGGCGCGCTCTACCGCCTTTGCGGACTGTGCGCGCGCCGCCTCCATCATCTCGGCGCTCTTCTTCGCCATCGCGTCGAGCTCGACGACGAGCTGGTTCGGATCCTCCTGATTGAGCTCGGGGAGCTCGGGCACCTCGTCGAGCCCGTGGCCGCTCGGGTCCATCCCCTTCGCGAGCATGTCGGCTTTGATCTCTGCCTTCTTGCGGATAGCCCCCTCTCTCATCTGTTTGCCGACTAGGTTCTCGGAGGCCACCCAGCGGTTCATCTCCGAGTCGATGAGGTTCGGCGCGATGCCGCTCTCGCGCGACGGCATGATGTCATGGTCGACGAGTTCGGCTTGCGCGCCCTTGTCCTTGTCGAGGCGACGCAGCAAGGCCTCGTGGTAGTGCTCCACGCTGCGGCCTGGCTTGTCGTTCTCTTCACAAGCGACCAGCAAATGGACGATGTCTTTGCCGTCGTCGTCCGCGACCTCCAAAGAGGCGTGATAGACGAGTACGCCCATGACCTTGCTCGGGAAGAGCCAGAGCGTGTCGGGCTTGGCCGGCAGCTCGACGAAGGCCTCACCGTCGCTCCGTCGATGCGTCACGAAGACACGCATACGCAGGCCCGGTAGTCGCCCTTCGATGACAGGCTTGTCAGGATGCATGTTCTCGATCCTGATGGCCTCGTCCCCACCGAAGCGGTCGCTCGCGAGCCACTGGTCCTCGGCGCCGACGTTGAAGAACGTCGGGTGGGTGTCGGCGGGCATCCCTGGATAGTGCTTCTCCATCCAGGCGGCGTCGTAGCTGCCCGCGCGACTGCGCCGTTGAGAGAACGTGATGTCCTGCGGCAAGAAGCCGCCGGGCATCGGGCGGTCCGCGGCGGACATCATGAGCTTTCCGTAGAGCTCCACGTTCGGGAGCGGCAGCACCTCGCGGCCGTCTCTTTGGATCTTGTCGGCCCCCTTGCCGTACGGGTTCGTTCCGATCTTCGGGCCGCCGAAGGCGTGCGCCCAATCGATCCGCATCGTCGTCATGGGCGCTGGGGTGCTCGGGACGCCGTGTCTCCACTCGCGGTCACCGAGCACGGCGAGCCGCTTGTCGAACGAACCGACGCGGACGTGCACGAACGACGCTGGGATGGGTTGGCCGCCGCGCGCGTGGAAAGAGCCGGCAACCAGGACCTCCGCGCGCGCCTTGGTCACGCACTCGTCGATCGCGCTCTCCGCTAACTCCTCTGTAACCAGGCGCCAGAACGCGAGCTCGTCGAAGATCTTGCGGGGGCTCTCGAGGGGAAACCCGAGCATCGCCGCGACGTGGAACGTAGGCACGCCCGCGACCTCGACAGTGCGCGAGAGGATCGGGACCCGCAGCGGCTTTGCGACCTTCATTCGGCGACTCTCACGAGGCGACCGTGATCGCGTGTTTGCCGACGGCGACCGCGCCGTTCTTGATGGCGGTCGCGGCTGTCTTGATGTGGCTGCCGAGCGTCTGGAAGAGGCCGATATAGGTCAGGTCATTGATGCCCACCGACTCGCCTTTGACGCCGAAGAGGCCGGCCGAATAGCCGGTGTGCTCGCTCTTGATGCCGTTCGCTTCATTGGAGTTGATGCCGACGGCGTTCTTCATCCCGAAGAACTCGACCTGAATGGGCGTCTTAACCAGCCATTGGCCGGGCGCTTGATTGTCGACCTCGGGCGCGTCGAAGATGATCTTGCCTGACGCCTTGATGGTGTTGTTGCCGCCCGCGGCGTGGAGCATCGTGTTGCCGCCGGTGCAGGTGATCGTGACGGCGTCGGCGACGGTCGCGGTGTAAGACTTGGCCGTGATGTTCCACGCCGCGTCGTACTTCGACGTGAAGACGTCGGTGACGTGGTGAATCCACCCGCCGGTCACGTCCTGTTTGCCGCCACCGCTCTTGATGATCTGGGTGAAGCCATCGGAGATCTCCTGGAGCATGCCGCCGCCGAGGACCTTGTCGGTGCGGCCGCTCGTGATCGTCGTATTGCGGAAGGCTTTGTACTCTTCGTCGCTCGTGCCTTTGATGAAGAGCTTGTGGGTCGCGTTGAAGTGTTTGTCGACCGGGCCGACGACCCACTCGGAGAAGTCGCCGCCCGTGTAACACCAGAAGTTGCCGTTGAAGGTGAAGATCGAGGTGCCGGCCGTCGTCAACCACACCGACCCGTCGTCGAACTCGTCCCACGCTGGCTTCTCCCCGTCGAACTGCGAGACGGTGATGCCCTTCGGGTGGCCCATGTAGAGGCCAGTCCCGTGGCGCGGAGTCTGGATGTCGATGAACTCCTGGCCCTGCTTGTCCTCGAGCACGATGTGGTTATTGCTGCCGGTGCGAATGACGTTCTGCGTGTGATTCGCGTCCACGACAGGGCTCGGCGTCGTGATGTTCGGGACGACCCCGGCGATTACAGGCCTGTCAGGGTCTCCGCCTTGGAAGGTGAAGATGACCTCGGTCCCTTTACGCAGTGGAAAGTGGAAGCCCTCGGTGGTGCCGCCGTGGGGCTGCATCATGCGGACGAAGGTCGAAGCCTTGCCGCCGGAGCGGTCGCTCTCGTCGAAGTGGAACTTGACCAGGTAGCGACCTTGGTCGTCGATTTGGGCGTACGGGCTGTCGTCCGAAGCGCCGTCCACCACGCCTGCCTCGTAGCCCCACACGCGCGGTCGAGGCGTCGAGCGCGGCAGCCGATATTGAATCGAGGATTCGAGGGCAGTGATCTGTACGCGATAGACGTCGTCGAACGGCGGCTTGGGCAGCCGCCCCATGATGCCGATGCCGAGAGCCGAGGTCTGATTGCCGAAGTGCTGAACCTCGGTGGCGAGGTATTTCTTGTTGTAGTCGCCGGGGTGCTCGCTGACCTCGAAGAGGTATCCAGCGCCCACGTGCAGGACTGTACCGCCGCCGTGCACCACGACCTCCTGGGCCTTCAGCTCTTCGGCGCGGAGCTTGGCGTAGTGCTGGGCCTGCGCAGGATCCCAAAAGCGTCCGCGGTGGAGGTTGATCTCGCCGACGCCTCTATCCGATACGTCGGAGCTCGCGGACACGTCGAGCATCGGCCGCGAATAGTCGTAGTCGCGCAGCTTCACCGACTTTACGGTGCTGTTGAAGTGGACGCGGAACTCGTCGAGGGCCTCGGCGGCGCTCTGGTCGCGCGCGTCCGTCGGCCGATAGCGCATCGTCTTGTCCGCCAGCTTCACGTGCGACCCCTTCTGGTCGACGAAGACAGCCTTGGCCGCGCCGTCCTTGTGTTCGAAGAAGTAGTAGATGCCCTCGTGTTCCATCCAGCGGTGGATGAAGTCGAGATCGCTCTCGCGATACTGCACGACGAGCTCCTCTTCGGCGTAGCTGCCCGACAGGCGAAACTCGAAGTCTTGACTGGAGAGCCCCGCGCTCTCCAAGACGGCCTTCATGATGTCCGGAATGGTCATCTTCGTGAAGGCATTCGAGTGCCGGCTGAGCCCCAGTCGCCAGAGCTTGGGGACCAGCACCGCCTCGTAGAGCGACCAGTCGGCGGTCTGGGCGAGCAAGCTGACGCTCGAGAGGATGCCGTTGATTTCGTGAGGTTCGTCATCGCTCTTGCGCGAGAGCGTAAGGGTGGCGTCACTGCCGATTGCACCAGCGGGGTCGGCGGTGGCGCCGCTCGCGAGCATCAGCTGGATCACGAATTGGTAAGGGCGCCCGAGCGCCTCGCTCCCCCGAAACGTGACGATTCGCAAATCAGACCCGAGTGACGACGCTTCAAGCTTGGCGACCATGGGGACCTCGTTCGGGCGCGGTGGTTGGTGCGGGCGAGGAGCATCGCCGCCCAACTCGGGGTTGGCAAGGACGCAATCCGGGGTTCGGCCGAAGTCCGAGTCTCGAACGGGGTTGGGGCCCCGTTCGCTCTGCGGGCCATGTCTTTTTCGCCTGCTGGCGAAAAAGGTTGGCCCGTGAAAAGCAGCCAGTCAGTCGCCGGAGCGGTCGGCCTCCCGCTTGCCGAGCGGCGAGTCCAAAAGCACGGAGGTCGCGCGACCCTTATCCACTTTGAAGCGCAGGATCGCCGGCGCGAAGGGCTCGACGAAATCGGTCTTCGATATGGGGTATACGCGGGCCTCGGGCTGGTCGTCGAGTGTCGCGTAAACGGCGAGCCCGTCTGTTCGCAGCTTGACCTTGAGACTGGGCGCGAGCAGGCCGCCCCCCTCGAAGCTGCCCTTCAGCGCCGCTGCGTCCTCGGCTGCGATCGTGGCTGTCGGCTTCTCCCTGGACCGCACGCCCGTGCGCGCCGGCCAATCGTATAGCGCGCCGAGCCCGTAGGTGGCCTCCCCGATGAGGCCCGCGCCGTCCTCGCGATTGACCATCATGACGACGCCCTTGCCCAAAGCGGGTACGGCCGCGATCGTCCCGTGAAAGCCGGGGTTGTGCCCATTGTGCGAGAACCAGAGATCACCCGGGTCGTCGCTGACGAACATTCCTAAACCGATGGAGCCGGCGATGCGCGGTCGAGCGTCGGCGACAGCGGTGAGCATCAATTTCGCCGTGTCCTGTTTCAGGAGCTTGTCGCTCTTGCCTTGATAAGCCGCCATCAGCTCGGCCACGAAGAGCGCCAGATCGCTCGGCGTCGTCCAGAGCCCGCCCGCGGCCTTCTCGACGACGACGACGTAGCCGCCCTCGGCGGGGTCGCCCTCGCGGGTGTGAGCGCGAGCATAGTCGTCGTCGGGTGGCGTCGTGGCGAACGTCGAGCGCGTCATCCCGGCCGGGTCGAGCACCCAGGTCTTCATCGCGTCGGCGAAGGATTGGCCCGTCACGTCCTCGACGACCTGCTGGATGATGGTGTATCCGCCGCCCGAGTACGCAAATACAGGCTTGTCAGGAGTGGCGACCTCGATGGCCTCGCTGATCGCGGGCTTTTCACCTTTGAGGATCTGCGCCGTCGTGGGCAGCGGGTCCGTGGGTTTGTAGCCTCGGAAGCCACCTGAAGGATCGAAGTACGCAGTCTGTTCGGGCGCGCTCACCCCCGCCGTGTGGCTGAGGAGCGCGCGCAGCGTCGTCTTCTTCGCCGTGGTCGGGACCTTCCACGAGGTCAGATAGGTGTTCACGTCGGCGTCGAGGTCCAGCTTACCGGCTTGTACGAGACGGAGGACGGCGACGGCGGTCACTGGCTTGCTTATGGACGCTGCCTGAAAGAGCGTGTCGCGGTCGACCGCGCCGGCGCCGCCGCGCGCCCGCAGGCCGTAGCTCTTCGCCCATTGGACCTTACCGTCCTCGATGACGGCGACGCCGAACGCCGGCACTTTGTAATGGACCATACGCGGCTCGAGGCGCTGCGCGAGGTCCACGCCGGTGAGGGTGAGACTGGGCAATAGCCCCGCCTCGAAGGCCCCAATCCGCGCGGCGATCTCGGGTGAAATCGGCGCTTCGGGTGCGGGCGCGCTCGCAGTGTTCGATGCGACGGTCGCGCTCGCGGCCGACTGCGCGCTCGACGCTCGAGGCGCTGGCGAATCGCTGGAGCGCGCCGACGAGCCGCTCGGCCGCGCGCTCGCGCTCGCGCTCGCCCCTTGAGGAGCCGGGTTCGAACAGGCGACGGTGCTGAGGAGCGCGAGGCCAATGGGCAGGAGCCGGCGGCGCGTCACTTCTTCAGCCTCGCTTTGATCGCGGCGAGCTCCTCGTCGACGGCCGCGGCCTCGGCGGCCTCGCGGGCCTCGCGGGCGGCGCGGAGCTCCGCGGTCCGGCGCCGAATCTCCTCGACCGATTGGTCCGTAGAAGCGACGCGCACGGGCTCGGGTTTGGCGGCTGCCTTCGGCGGGGGAGAGCTTTTCTCCACGCGCTTACGCTCTTTGGCCTCGGTCTTCTCTGCCTTCTCGGCCTCGGCGTTGGCCTCTTCTTTAGCGGCCCGCTTCGCCCTCAGCTTGCGACGAAGTTGGTAATAGCCGAGGAGGCCAGCGAGCCCCAGGATGCCCGCGGCCAAGAACCATTGCCAATACGCCATCACGAGGCCGACGAGCCCCGCGAGCAAGAGCAACGACACGACCCCGATGGCGACGTATTTCCAGCGGCGTCGCCGCGCGGCCTGCTTCTCCGCCAGCGAGCGCTTCTCCTTCTCCTCGTCCGAGAGGAGCAGATCGTCGAGCGCGCGCTTGGCGGCGTCCTTGCCGGCGGCGAGCGCGGCTTTGGTGCTGGCGTCGCGCCCGAGGTCTTTGAGATCGCTCACGCTCGCACTCTACCAAAGTCGTCGCGGCTGACGCTCACCGTGAGACCCCTAGTCGAGTGTCGGCTCAGCGCGACGAAGCGAACGCTCTCTGGAGCAGGGCGAGCTTGGCGCGAACGGCGCCGGCGTCGACGCGGCCACCTGCTGCCGTCCGCAGGAGCTTGCGACCGAGCTGTCTAAGCCGCCCGTGCGCGACGAGCTCCGCCCGAGTCACCCACGCGCCCCGCTCTGCGCGCCATGCGTAGACGTCACACGTGGCGCACGGCACGGCAGGGTCGGGTGGGAGCTTGCCCATCAGCATCGCGCGCGCTCTCTGTATCCCGTCCCCGTTGAGCGCGCGCTCGACGCCCTCGCGTACGGCGTTCCCCTCGAAGGGACGCCAAGAGTTGTAACAACAGCCGAGCACCGCTCCGTCGTAGTGGATTTGGGGCTTCAGCCAGAGCTGCGTGCAGATGCCAGCGCGCGCGTCCTCGCCCCTTTCTTCCCTGTAGGTCTTCGCGTCGACCCAGCCGAGCAGGCTGCGCGCGCGCTCGCGGTCCCGCACGGGCGAGACCTCGTCTTCGCTCTGCATCGCGACGACGAACCGCATGTCGAGCGAACGCGCGATCTGTCGAGCCTGCTCCACCTCGTGTTCGTTGTGGCCGAAGAGGATGAACTTCCACGTGAGGCGCGGCAGGTCAGTCCCGTAGCGCGCCTTATGTCGGTTGATGGTGCGCACGTTCTCGAGCACGTGGCTGAGGCGCCCCCGCACCCTGTATTGGGCGTAGCTCTCCTGCGAAGCGCCGTCGATCGACACCACCAAGCTGCGCATCCCGCACCGGACGACAGCCTCGAGGGCCTCGGCGCGAGCGTGGTTCAGGTTGACTCCATTGTCAGCGGTGCACGCGACGTCGCGCGCTCGGGCGTGCTCGAGGATCTGGACGAGCTCGGGGTTCAAGAACATCTCACCCCAGTTCGAGAGCTCGACCTCGCGGATGAACGGCGCGCTGTCGAGCATCAGGGCAAAGTCTCTCGCGCGGAGCCAACCCTTGCCGATCCCGAGCGAGACGAGCCCTTGGGTCGTGTGACACCCCGGGCATCGCAGCTGGCAATGTGCGGAGGACTCGATGCGGAGCGCGCTCGGTCGAACCCTCGTGTTCGGGACGCGCTCGCTCGCCGACGTGTCCACGGCGGCCTTCGGCAGAGCTTGCTCGAGGACGACCTGCGACGTCCGAGGAAGGAGGCGACCGAGCCCACCGTCCGTCTCGGGAGCGCGGGCGGCCGCCTCGAGGACGCGCGCGAGTCCCTGCGCAGCGTTGGCGATCGTGAAGCGACTGCGCACGGTCTCGAGCCCCGCCGCCCCCCACGCGCCGCGGAGCGACGGGTTCGAACCGAGCTCGACGAGCGCCTCTGCGAGCGCCGCCGGATCGCTCGGCGGCACCACGCGACCCGTCCGCCCGTCCTCGAGCTGCTCGAGGACGCCGGTCACGCGCGAGGCGATGACGGGGAGCCCGTGCGCGAGGCTCTCCAAGATCGCGCGGGGCAGGCCCTCGTGGCCGCGCACGCTCAGCGTCTCTTCACCCATCCGCAGCGTCTCGGACTCGACCGAAGGCAGAACAAACATGTCAGCGCCGGCGAGGAGCGGCTCGATGCCCTCGACGAAGCCGAGCAAATGGAAGACCCCGTCCAGGCCGCGCGACGCGAGCTCCCCCGCGAGCCACGTGTCGTACGCGCCAGGCACCCGCGGCCCCGCGCACATGACGGCGAGCTCGAGGCCTCGGGCGCGAGCGATTTGGGCCGCCCGCGCGAGGTGATGAAGGCCCTTGTGCGGCGCGACCGACGAGAGCGTCACCGCGAGGAGCGTCGTATCGCTTACATGAATGTCACGCTTTGCGAGCCAGTCGACGAGCTTCGCCCGAGCGGCCGGTCGAGGCTCGAGGCTCGGTATGTTGACACCGTTGTAAACGACGGTCGCGCGCGCCCGGGCCGTCGGCGTGAGCTCCGAGAGCAGCGCGCGCGAGACCACGACGAACCGATCCGTCACCACCTGCGCGAGCGCGTGGGCCGCGCGCCCCCACGGCGCGCCACGCAGGTGCATCACCGAGCCGGCGCGCGCCAGATGGGCAGCGCCACCCCCGAGGATGATGCCGCGCTCGCTGTTGAAATGCAGGACCGGCGCGCCCTCTCGCTCGGCGAAGCGGGCGAGCTCGCGACTGTACGGGTACAGATCTCGAGGCACGAGGCGCAGCTGCTCGAGGCGCGACAGCCGGCGTAGGCCCTGATTGAAGACGTGATACGAGGGCGGCCCCGGCAGGATGCGCACGTCGAGCCCGGCCTCGCGGCAGAGGCGCGGGTAGAGGTGATCGAAGGGGAAGACGACGAGCGGCTCGATGCCATATTCCGAGATGCGCGAGAGCGCTGCGAGCAGGCTCTTCTGAGCCCCCGCGACCCTGTGTGGCGTATCTCCGAAGAAGAGGACCTTCACGCTGAGTAGCCTCTCGGGCAACGGCTCCGCGACCCAGCGGGTCGTCGAGAGCCGGCTCGCGTGGAGCGCAGGGTGACATTCCATTGGTGCGCGGCCGCCGTGCTCCATTCAGCGGAGCGCGCTGGGTCCGAGGTCAGGAGATCTGTGTGCGCGTCGTCCCCTGGATTCACTGGGGGACCGCCCATGGATCACCTGCTGACAGCCCTGTTTTCGCTCGCGGTCTCCGCGAGAGCGACAGAAGCGAGCGACGATGATTGGTCTGCGGACGTCGCGTCGACCGCGGCCTCCACGCTGGAGGCCAGCCAGGTCGTGGGCGTGCAGATCGCGCCCCCGGCGCTCCCGCTCGTGCCCGTCGCCAGAGTCGCGCAGCCCGTATTGGATTGGACCTCGCCCGTCTTTGTTTGGTTCGACGAGGGCTACGCTTACGCGGAGGTCACGTTCGGTTTCTAGGCAGCGTCTTCAAAGAGTCTCGCGAGCGAGCGCTTACGTTGATGTCAGCGCAAGCGCTCGCCGGGCTCACACGCGCTCGATGATCGTCGCGATGCCCATCCCGCCGCCGATGCACAAAGTGATGAGCGCCGTCTTGAGCGAGCGGCGCTCGAGTTCGTCGATGGCGGTGGAGAGGAGCATCGCGCCCGTCGCCCCGAGCGGGTGACCGAGCGCGATCGCCCCACCGTTCACGTTCACGCGCGCCGGGTCGATATCGAGGTCGCGCATCGTCTTCAAAGGAACGACCGCGAAGGCCTCGTTGATCTCCCAGAGGTCGATGTCCGAGGCCTTCATCCCGGCCTTCGCGAGGGCGCGCTCGGACGCGGGCGTCGGCGCCGTGAGCATGATGACCGGCTCGGCGCCGGCGGTCGCCATCGCCCTGATGCGCGCGCGCGGCACGAGGCCGTGCTGCTTGACCGCGGCCTCGCTCGCGAGCAGGACGGCGCACGCGCCGTCGACGATGCCGCTCGAGTTGCCGGCCGTGTGCAGGTGGCGGATCTCGGTTACGTCCTTGTAACGCGAGAGCGCGAGCTGATCGAGCGTCTCGCCGTTCGGGCCGACCGCCGCCGCGCCCATGCCGACGAAGGCCGGCTCGAGCTTCGCGAGGGCCTCGGGCGTCGCGCCGTGCCGCGGGTACTCGTCGACCTCGAGCAGGGTGCGACCCGACTCGGGGTCTTTGACGGGGAAGAGCGCGCGCTGGAAATGTCCTGCCTTCTGCGCGGCCTCGGCCTTGTGCTGCGACGCGAGCGCGAACGCGTCGAGCGCCTCGCGATCGAAGCCCTCACGCGTGGCGATGAGATCCGCGCTGATCCCCTGCGGGACCTGAAAGACCTTCTTTCGGAGGAGCAGGTTGTTCCCGTCGATGCCGCCCTCGTCGGAGCCCATCGGCACGCGCGACATGCTCTCGACGCCGCCCGCGATCACGAGGCCTTGGTGGCCGCTCCCGACCCCCATCGCCGCGAAATTCACCGCCTGGAGGCCCGAACCGCAGAACCGATTCACCGTCGTGCCGGTGATGTCGTCGGGCAGGCCCGCCGCGAGGACGGCGTTGCGCGCGATGCACGCGCCCTGCTCCTTGGCCTGGCTGACGCAGCCGATCACGACGTCCTCCACGAGGGCGCGATCGAGCCGGGTTTTGTCGAGGAGCGCGAGCAGCGTCTGGGCGAGAAGCTCCTGCGGGTGGAGGCTCGAGAGCGAGCCCTTGCCGATTTTGCCGCGGCCCCGAGGGGTGCGCGCGGCGTCGAGGATGAACGCGTCGGTCATCCCCAGATGATGGGGCCCGCGCGTCAAAAAGACATGCTTGCGCCGTCGCTCCTTCTGAGAAATACCGTTCCAACTATGTCTCGCCGCTACGCGGTCACGACCTTCGGCTGCCAGATGAACGCGCACGACTCCGACCGCATGGCGGAGGTTTTGTCCGCGGAGGGCTGGGAGCGCGTCGACGACGAAGAGAGCTCGGACGTCGTCGTCCTCAACACGTGCAGCGTCCGCGAGAAGGCCGAACAGAAGCTTCTCAGCGAGCTCGGTCGCCTGGCGAAGCTCAAGCGCCGTCGACCAGAGATGCTCGTCGTGGTCGCGGGCTGCGTCGCGCAACAAGAGGGCGAGCGCCTCCTCCGTGAGGCTCGCGGCGTCGATCTCGTCCTCGGACCCGACAACATCCCCGAGCTGCCGCGCCTGCTCACCGAGCTCGAGCACGGCGCGCCCCCGTTGAATCGCACGGTCTTCGACCTCGACGCGCCGCGGTTCCTCTCCGCCAGCCCCGAGCGCGCGGCCGTCACGGCCTTCGTCACCACGATGAAGGGCTGCGACGAGCGCTGTTCGTTCTGCGTCGTGCCCTACACGCGCGGCCCCGAGCGCTACCGTCCGAGCGAGGAGATCGTCGGCGAGATCGAGCGGCTCGTCGCGGGCGGCACGCGCGAGGTCACGCTCCTCGGGCAGACCGTGAACAGCTACCGCGATCCCTCGCGCCCGCCTCGCGCGGACGACGACGACGCGTCGGAGTTCGCCGCGCTCCTCCACGCGATCGCCGAGCGCGTGCCCGGCCTCGCGCGCCTTCGCTACACGAGCCCGCACCCGCGTCACCTCGGCCCCGCCCTCGTCGAGGCCCACGCGACCCTGCCGATGCTCTCACCCCACGTGCACCTGCCGGTTCAATCCGGCAGCGATCGCGTCCTCAAGCGGATGATCCGTCGCTACACCGCGGCCGACTACCGCGAGCGCGTCGAGCGCCTGCGCGCGCGCGTCCCCGGTCTGACGCTATCGACTGACATTATTGTAGGCTTTCCGGGTGAGTCGGAGTCTGATTTTGAATCCACCCTCCAGCTCGTTCGCGACGTCGGCTTCGTGGGTGTGTTCGGTTTCAAATATTCGCGCCGGCCCTACACCCCCGCGCTCAAGCTGGACGACGACATCCCCGAGGCCGAAAAGACCGCGCGACTTACAGCTTTGTTCGAGCTCTCGGACGCGCTGATGAAGCGGCACCTCGACACGCTCGTCGGCTCCGAGCAGCGCGTCCTCGTCGAGGGCCCGTCGAAGCGCGCGGTCACCGACGACGGCCCCGCGCGCCCGAACGACGCCTCGGCGAAGACCTACGTCGGTCGCACCGAGCGCAACGAGATCGTCCACCTCGACGACGCGGCCGCGCCCGCCCTCGTCGGTGAGGTCGTCGCGGTCGAGATCCGCCGCGCCCTCAAGCACTCGCTCATCGGGGCGCTCGGTCCGGCCGCGCTCGCGCTCGCCTCGTCGAAGACCCCGGCCGCCCCAGCCGGCTCGTCCTTCGGGCGTCGGCCGCGCCGCGCCCTGCCCATGGTCCCGAACCAGGAACCGACCCGCTCATGACCTCGAACATCGTCACCTTCGACGGCAAGACCCCCAAGATCGCCGCGGACGTCTTCATCGCCCCGAACGCCATGATCATCGGCGACGTCGAGATCGGCGCGGGCTCGAGCATCTGGTTCGGCTGCGTCCTGCGCGGCGACATCGGGCCGATCCGCATCGGCCGGCGCACCAACATCCAAGACCTCGTCTGCGTGCACATGACCGACGGCGTCTCGACGGTCGTCGTCGGCGACGATGTGACCGTCGGTCACGGGGCGATCTTGCACGGCACCCACGTCGGCGACGGCTGCCTCATCGGCATGGGCTCCATCCTCCTCGACAACACCGTCGTCGGCGCCGAATGCCTCGTCGCGGCGGGCTCGCTCCTCAGCCCGCGGTTCGTCGTCCCCGCGCGCTCGGTCGTGCGCGGCAGCCCCGCGAAGGTGCTGCGCCCCTGCACCGACGACGAGCTCGCGATGGGGCGCACGGGCGCGGAGCACTACGTCCACAACGCCTCGCGCTTCCGCGCCCTCTTCGATCGTCAGGAGACCTGACCATGAACATCGTCCTCAACGGCGAGCCGCGCGCGCTCACGAAGACGCCCATGACCATCGCAGACCTCGTCGCCGAGCTCGCGCCCGACGGCCCCGTCGCGGTGGAGAAGAACGGCGACGTCATCCCCCGCGCAGAGCACGCCTCGACCGTCCTCGCCGAGGGCGACAACATCGAGGTCGTCCACTTCGTCGGCGGCGGCTGAGCCTCGGGGGGTGAACGCGTGTCTCGCCGACCTCGGGCGGGGATCTTCACCCTTCTAAGAAGTTAGCGCCCTCGCCGAGCGTAGGTAGGATCGCGAGCGTAACCCCGTGTCTCCCCTTCGCTGGTCGATCGTTGTCTTGATTGGAATGGCGGGTGGCACCGGCCTCGGGCTCGGCGCCCACGCGATGTTGCCGACGTCCCCCTATGCGCGGGGCGTCTCCATCGGTGAGCACCGGATCCCGGACAAAGGCAGCGCGGCCGACATGCTCGAGGCCGAGCGCCAGGCCATCCGCGACAAACGCGTGGTGCTCCGCTACGGCGAAGACCTCGAGGAGGTCACCTACGGCGACTTCGGGGTCGACATCGACATCGCCAAGACCCTCGAGAAGGCGCGGCTCGTCGCTCACACGGGCGACGTCTTCTTCCAAATCAAAGAGGCCGAGCGCGCAAAGCGAGGCGAGATCGACGTGCCGCTCGTCTACACATTCGACGAGGCCGCGGCGACGGCGATCCTCGAGCGCATCGCCGAGAAGGTGAAGCGCGAGCCGATCGACGCGCGCCTCGTGATGGCCGAGAAGAAGAAGTACCCCGATGTCGCGGGCCAACGCCTCGACATCGAGGTCGCGTTCGAGAGCATCCGCGGGGCGGACTGGAGCGCCGTGAACGGCGTCGCCTTCGACCTGCCGATCGTCCCCGTCCGCGCCAAGGTCACGCTCAACGATCTCATTCAGGTCGACGTCTCGAAGATCCTCTCGGCCTGGGAGACGACGTACGCGACGACCGGCACAGGCGTCGGCCGCTCCATCAACATCGCGCGGGCGGCCTCGTTCATCGACGGCGCGATCATCCCGCCGCAGGCGACGTTCAGCTTCAACGAGCTGGTCGGGCCGCGCACGCTCGAGCGCGGCTTCGCGCTCGCCCCGGAGATCCAAGGCGACGAGCTCACGACCGGCGTCGGCGGTGGCACCTGCCAGGTCTCGAGCACGCTGTTCGCCGCGTCGCTCAACGGCGTGCTCGACATCATCGAGCGCCGCAGCCACTCGCGCCCGAGCGCCTACGCGAAGCTCGGGCTCGACGCGACCGTCTTCTACGGCGCGGTCGATCTCAAGCTCCGCAACCCGTACACGTTCGCGATCATGGTCCACGCCTTCGTTCCGAAGCCGGGCGTCGTGCGGGTCGAGCTCCTCGGCGGTGACCCGACCGCCGACGTCTCGTATTCGTTCGGCATCGGCGCGACCGAGGACTTCGTGCGGCGCATTACGGTGAAGTCCTGGATGAAGCCTGGGACGCGCCAGCGTCACCAGAAGGGCTCGCCCGGTTATGACGTGACCAGCGTCGTATCCATCAAATGGAAAGACGGCCGCACCGAAGAGCGCAAGTACTTCAGCCTCTATCGCCCTGCGCCCGAGGTCTTCTGGGTCGCGCCCGGCTACGACGAGGCCGAGCTCCCCCCGCTGCCGCCGCGGGCCAAAGGCGTCGAGGGCCGCTTGGCCGAAACCGCACCCAGCGTCTACGACGCGAGCTCGCTCTAGAAGCGAGGGCCGGTAGACAGGCGGCTCGGAGCTCCACTAACGTTGTTGGTTTCGGGTGAGCGCAATTGGCTGCGCAGCCCAGAAGTCGACGATGATGGGAGGGGCCGATGACGACGACGGGGACTCCGCGAGTCCAGCTCGAGAACGAGTTCGTGACGCTCTGGTATCACCCGGCGGGCAAGATCGTTCACCACAAGATCCACAAGCCCGTGACGGGCGCGCTCTTCCGAGAGGCGCTCGAGAGGGGCGTCGAGATCTTCGAGCGCCACGGCGCTCAAAAGTGGCTCTCCGATGATCGCGGCAATGGTGCATTGCACCCCGACGACTCGAATTGGGCGACGACAGTCTGGAGCCCGCGGGTCGTCGCGGCCGGGTGGGCCTATTGGGCAATCGTCCTGCCCGACGCCGCGCTCGGTCGCGTGAACATGAAGCGCTTCGTCAATATCTATTCGGACATGGGTGTCTCTGTTCGCATCTACTCCACGCCCGAGGAGGCGCTGGTTTGGCTGCGTCGCCCCGAGACGGCAGACCCGCCAGCGCCCTGATTGGGGGGGCTGGATTCGCCCCCCGTGCGCGGTGCGCCCCCCCAATTCGGGAGCGCGGAGCTCCCAGTTCGGCCGTGCAACTGTGGCGCTACTCGGGCTCGCCCAAGGCGAGGTGCACTGTTGCTCGATGGGATGCATGATCCGACCACCAGAGAGCGCAAATGGAATATTCCAATTTGCCCGCGTGGAACGCTGAATAACAGGCGCGGAACACGCTTTGCAAAAGTGGTCAGCGTGGAACTACTCAAGTCGAAGACAATCGGGCAACCTCGAAGAGGTACGAAACCGCTCTCCCTGGCAGGTAGTGGGCGAGCGCTGCTCGCGCTCACGCTGTCAGCTTGCTTCTCTGCAAAGGACTGTACCATAGAGCTGGGGGACATCCCCGTGCCGGAGCCCTTCTGCTCGCTCGGTCTTCTCCAGTTCTCGGCCAGTGAACGCTTACAGAATGGTCAGGGAGAGGTCCGCTACGGCTACTCCGGCGCCGAGGCCTCCGAGGTGTTGTCTCCCAGTCGTATGGCGACAGGCGGCCGCGCGACTGTCTATGTCGTCGTGCCGCGCGCCGACAAGATCGACGTCACGGGGACAGGCTCCGTCTTCGTCACGGGCACCTCGACGACTGTCTCTTGCCCAGACGGTGAAGGCGGGGCCGGCGGCAGCCCGTCGCTCGGCGGCTATGGTGGTCTCGGTCTAGGGGGCAATGGTGGTGCAATGACCGTGGGCGGCGCCGGCGGCCTCGGCGCTGGTGGGTTCGGTGGTGGGGGAGGACAGGGCGGTTCGGGGTTTGCCAATAGCGGCTGGGTTTGGCCCGACGCGATCAGCTACGCCGCAGTGACCTTCGAGACGGGTGACGACGGGACTGGCGCTCTCGAGGTTCGAAGGGACGGCGCATTGTCGGGCAGCTATCCAATCGAGTCCGTCGCGCCAGCGAGCCTCGAGGTCGCGCTCCGTGACGGCGATACATGCCATTTGAACCACAGCTGCGTGCTGGTCGGCCGCGTCCTCGACGCAAATGGCCGGCCCCTGAACGCCGACCAGAGCTTCACCTTCAATGTCGTTGCGGGGAGCGCGAACATCGCCTCGGAGAGCTCGGCGGTGACCTCTCGAGAACAAGTCACGCCCACCAGCCAGGACATCCTCATCATCCGGGCACAGGCGGTCGGTCTGAGCGCCTATGTCTCTCTTCAGGTCGAAGACTAGCGTGAGAGTGGGGCGTGCCGTGCGCGGCGGCTGTCTGCAGTCGGCGTCCGCGCGAAACCGCGCGCGTCAGACCTCGGCGCTCGGTGCTCGCTCGAGCGAGATCGTCATCAGCACGTCGTCGACCGCGGCGCCGTCGGCCGCACGCAGGGCGTCGGGGATCGTGCCGAGCTCGCGAAAGCCGAGCTTTTGGTAGAGGGCGCGCGCGGGCGTGTTCGACGCGAAGACCCTGAGGTCGATCCACACGAGCTCGGTCTCGGAGCGCGCCCAGTCGAGCACGGCCTCGGCGAGGGCGCGACCGATCCCCATGCCGCGCGCCGCGCGCTCGAGCCCGATCGAGAACTCGGCGCGGTGCAGGCCCGCCTCGACGTGCGGACCGCGAAGCTCGGCGTGACCGACGACGCGCAGCGGCTCGTCAGGGCTCACGCCCGTCGCGCGCCCACGCATGACGAGCCACGCGCGGCCCCAGCCGACGCGCCCGATCTCCGTGCGCCACCGCCGCTCGGACGACTCTTCGACGTGCACTGCGTCGACGTCCGACATCGGCGCGAAGTGGGGCTCGCCGTGCTCCCCCGATTCGGCGAGGTGCCGAACGATGTGGCGGGCGAACATCGGCGCGTCGCTCGGGCGCGCCAGGCGGACCTCGTAGGTCGGTGGGACAGGGACCATGAACGGAGCATAGTGCCGGCCCGCACGGCGCTGCACGCGCGTGTCGAATCCACTCCGATAATGACAGACAAGTAAGTCAACGACGGCGCGCGAGCGCGCGGCGCTTCAGGCGTTGAACCACTTCTTGGTCTCGGGCTTGAGCCATTGGATGAGCAGCGGGATCGCGAGGGGCATGCAGCAGCACGAGGTCATCGCGAGCGCCTGGAGCACGAGGTTCAGCGTCCACGTGCCCGACGTGCGGTTCATGCGAGCCGCGAGGAGCGACATGATGATCGCCGGGATGCCCACGACGATGAGGATGATCGCCGTCACGCCGGGCGGCATTTGGTTGTTCACCGGCTTCCACGGGTTCGGCAGGAAGAGGAGGATCAACACGCCGCCGAGGACGCAGAACACGTAGAGCGCGGCGAGCGCCCACGCGAAGAAGCGCCCCCATTTCACCGCGGAGGGTTCCGTCTCGGGTTGCTGCTCGAAGTAGCCGACCATGCTGTTTCCTTTTCCGTCCCCAGCTCGCGGGGAGTGTTCTCATTTTGGGTGAGCGCGAGGGCGCGGCCCACATTGAGGCGCTCTTTTCAACCCGCGCACCTCGCGTTCGCAAGCAGCAGACCAGCGCGCGGGAGTTCTCGCGACGGTCGGAGCAGCGGAGAAATCGGCGCAACGTCGCACCGAAGAGATCCTTGAGAGAGCGCGCGCCCCGCGCGCGAGCCGCGCGCGCTCACACGGCGGCGGCTTCGGCGCGCTTCGAGCGGTGGTATGCGCGGATCATGACGTTCCCTCGAACGGCGCCTCAGGTCTTCGCGACGCGGCGCGCGGCGCTCATGCGCGGCACGCAGGCGCCAGCGATCTTCTTCGCCGGCACGAACATCGCTCGCAACTACCCAGCGAACCCCTTCGCGTTCCGGCCGAACAGCCACTTCGCGTACCTCGCGCCGTCGCCGCAGCCGAACCAGGTCCTCCTCTGCGAGGGCGCGCGCGCGACGCTCTTCGCCGAGCCGCCCTCGCGCGACGACGGGCTCTGGCACGGGCCGCGTCCTTCGCTCGAGGCTCTCCGCGTCGAGCTCGGCTTCGACGAGGTCGCGCCGCTCGATACGCTGGCCGCGCGCGTCGCGCCGATCGCCAGCGAGCTCGCGACGCTGCCGCCGCAAGACGTCGCGTCCGCGCGCCTCGCGACCGAGCTCCTCGGGCGCAGCGTCCTCGAGGGGAGCGGCGCGTCCCTCGCGGTCGAGCGTGACGTCGCGCTCGCCGAGCGCATGATCGCGCTGAGGCTCGTGCACGACGAGGCCGCGCTCGCGCAGCTCCGCGCGGCGGCGCGCGCCTCGAGCGAAGCGCACCAGATCGCGATGCGTGCGACGCGCGGCGCGACCACCGAGGCCGAGGTCTTCGGCGCGTTCGTCGGCGCCCTGCGCGCGCGCAACATGGACGACGCGTACGGCCCGATCGTCACCATCGCGGGTGAGGTCCTGCACGCGCACGGGCACGACGGCGCGCTCAGCCCCGGAGACCTGCTGCTCTGCGACGTCGGCGGCGAGAGCCCCGAGGGCTGGGCGAGCGACATCACGCGGACGTGGCCCGTGACGGGTCGCTTCTCGCCGACCCAGCGCGCGATCTACGAGGTCGTGCTCGCGGCCAACGAGCGCGCGATCGAGCGCGTCACGCCGGGGACGCGCTACCGCGACATCCACGAGACCGCGAAGCGCACGCTCGTCGAGGGCCTCGTCGCGCTCGGGATCTTCCGAGGCTCGATCGACGGCTTGCTCGAGCGCGGCGCGGCGAACCTGTTCTTCCCTCACGGCGTCGGCCACCTGCTCGGGCTCGACGTCCACGACATGGAAGACCTCGGTGATCGAGCCGGCTATGCGCCTGGTCGCACGCGCTCACCGCGCTTCGGCGACGCCTACCTGCGCCTCGACCGCGATCTCGCGCCGGGCATGGCCGTCACCATCGAGCCTGGTTTTTACCAAGTGCCCGGCATCCTCGAGGACGCGACCCTCACCGATCCGCTCGGCGCCGACCTCGCGCGCGACGTCCTCGCCAGGTTCGCCGACGTGCGTGGCATCCGCATCGAGGACGACGTCGTGTGCACCCCGACCGCCCCCGAGGTCCTGACGTCGACCTGCCCGAAGCGTCCGGACGACGTCGAGAGGATCATCCAGAGCTAACGGTGGCCCCGTCAGCTCCCTAACGAGGAGGGGTGGCCCATAGCTTCCAAACCGCATGAATCCAGCGATTTTGGCAAGATTCTGCACCCTCCGACCCTCGTTGAAAGGGGCACGCACATTGCAACAGTCCGCGCCGCGCCGTTGACGTGGCCCCGTGGCCATGGGAACGGTGCGCGTCCGTCACGCCCCGCACACCTTCACTTCGCTCTATTCTCGCTTCTTCTTCTTCAGGCTCCTTCGTTGCACCCCGCAGCTCTCCTCGTGTCGAGGAGCTCGCGGGACTGGCGCCTCACGCTCCGTGCGCGTGTTTTTGGGAGAACACCACGTGAACTCGCTCAAGCCCCTGTTCGCCTCGGCGGCTGCCCTCCTCGCCCTCTCGCCCGTCGCGCTCTTCGCGCAGGCGGCCCCCTCCACCCCCGCGCCAGAGCAGGCTGCTCCGCAGCAGCAGGCGCCCGAGCAGGCTGCGTCCTCGCAGCAGGCTGACAAGGAGAAGTCGACCGACGCCACCCCCGTGAGCGGCACCGTCGGTGCCACGACCGGCGTCGCGGCGCAGCCCGTCGCGGGCCAACCCGCGCCCGATACTGCGACCGCGCCTCCCGCGAAGGAGGAGAGCCCGGTCCCGTCGGCCCTCGAGCCGCGCCGATTCCGCAACTCGACGCTGACGTACACCAACTCGGCGTCGACGACGCTCGTCGGTGTGGGCCGCGACAACATCGGCCACGAGGACGATTTCTACGGGATGGACCTCGTGTTCAACCCCTCGTACTTCATGGTCGACGAGGAGATCCACCGCCTCTTCATCTCCGCCGAGCTCGGGATGACGGTCGAGATCACGGACGCCTCGAACACGCTCACGCGGCAAGAGCCTCAGTGGCGCGACACTCAACTCATGCTCGGCTACGACGCGGCCGTCTTCACGAGCGCCGATCGTGAGTGGGCCACGCGCCTGCAGCTTCGCGTGCGCGGCATCTTCCCCACGTCTCCGATCAGCTCGGCGCAGGGCAAGTACGTCACGACTGCGCTCGGCGCCGGTTTCTCGCAGCAGATCAAGCTGCTCGGCAACGAGGCCGTCGGCCTCAACAACCTGACCCTCTCGGGCACCGCGACGTGGGCGCACCTCTTCTCGCGTTCGTTCAACCCGACGAACCCCGACCTCGAGCGCGTCCGCATGACGGCCTCGAGCGTGGGCCCCGACGACCAGCTGTCGTTCTACTCGTTCGACATCGACCGGCTCACGCTGAGCCTCACGGGCACGATCCCGATCGTCGGCGATCTCTCGTTCTCGACGCAGTGGCGCCTCATCAGCCGCTGGCGTCACGAGTGGGAGGGCACCAACTGTGACTTCACCGTCGACGGTGTTTGCCAGCACGCAGAGACGCCCGACAACACTGCGACGTACCTCACCAACTCGTCCGTCGACTTCTCGCTGAGCCAGGGCATCTACGACGTCTTGTCGCTGACGATCGGCTACAACAACGAGAACCTGACCCTCGGCGAGGATGGCAAGAACCGCAACATCCTCTACAGCCCGGCCGCGCAGTTCTACGTCGACCTCACGATGTACCTCGACGAGGTCTACAGCAAGGCTCTCGACGCTTCGACCTCGAGCAACAAGAAGCCTGCGGTCGCGGTCGGCAGCCCGTTCCGCACCTACTGAGCCGCACCCCGCTGAGCCGGACCTATTGAGCCGGCGCGGCGCTGCCTGAGCGAGCTCGGTCGACCCGAGCGGTCATCGACCGCTCGGGTTTGTCTTTTCCTCGAGCTCGTCTTCGTCGAGCGTGAGCGGCTCGGGCTTCGAGACGATGCGCGGAGACGGTCGCGGAACAACGGGGACGACCTGCGGTCGCGGCAAGATCGGACCCGCGTTGGGCCGAGGCGCCGGCAGCGGTCGCTTGGCTCCGTCATCGGGCGACCGCGTGGACTGCGGGGTGTTGTCGTTGTCGTCGTCGTCGTCGTCAGGTGGTTCGAACGACGGCAGCGGGCCCTGTGCGGCGCGCGAGGCGACGAGGAGATCCTCATAGGAAGCGCGATCCGCGAGCGCGGTCGCTTCCTCCGGAGGGGGGCGCTCGGTGGGCCGCTCGAACGGAGACTCACCAGGCGGTGGTGGCGGCGCGGTCGGCTTGTCGCTCCCGATCGATCGCGCGGCGTCGCGCAGAGCCTCGGGGAGGCGGAACGTCGGCACGCTCTCGGCGGTGCTCGACGGTGGTGGTGCGCTGCCCTTCAACGTGGGGATGGGCGGCGACGGCGGGATCACGCTCGGCCGCCGCTTCGCCAGCGGCACGGCAGGGACAGGGCCGCTGATCGCGGTGCGCGTGAGCGTCCGCGAGGTCACGACGACGTGCCGTGTCTTGCGCTCGGCGAAGATGGCGCGCGCGTACGGTCGCCAGAGCGGCTCGACCATCGGCTGACCGAGCTCTTCGACGAGCCAGCCGACGAGCTCCGCGCCCATCAGCGCCGTGTCGCTGGCTTCATGGACGAAGCCGTCGACGACGCGGTACTGACTGTTCCGCGTCGCGTACACGCAGTCGCCGCCCGTGTCGGAGCGCAGCCGCCCGTCGAGGAACGCGTCCACGGCGTCGCGCACGAGCCGATCCGCGTCCAGCGTCAGATAGCTCATCCAACTATCGGGCTATCACATTTCCAGAAGCCACAGGAGAGGAGTCAGTCGGGCTTGCGGGCGAGCACGTAGAACCGAGTCTCCGTCTGATCGGCGCTCGTCACGCCCACCCAGAGGCGATCTTCGTCGTCGCTGAGGAGCGCGACGTTCGTGCCTGGGGTCGTGAGCGTCAGCAGCGTCGACGCAGGCATCGCGGAGAGGTCGCCGCCTGCGTCGGCCGTGTATTCGAGCGCGAGCACGTCCTCATCGACGAACGTCGTCGCGTCCGTCGGCTGAAGCACGAGCAGGCCCGGCGCGGTCGCGGTCGGTGCGAGCGCCGCGAGCGCGTCCCCGAAGCCGGGCATCGTCGCGAGCGTCGCGCCCGCCGAGGGCGTGCCGCCGGGTGCGATTTCGCTCGCCTTGAAGCCGCGGATCTCCTGGGTCCCTGCGACGAAGTCCGTCATCACCGCGAAGAGGTTCCCGTCGCTGTCCGCGGCGACCGGGCCGGCGGCCGCGCCCCACGAAGACGCGAGGCTGCCCGCTGCGAAATCAGCGCCCTCGCACGACGCGTGCGCGTCCGCGAAGTAGAGCCCGGGCGTCGCGTTCGTCGCGCCGTCGATCGCCGAGAGCCCCGTGTAAAAGAAGCGATCGCCGATCGTCGTCATGCCGAAGATGCCCGTCGCGAGCTGCTCGCTCGAGGTCGACGGTGAGGTGAAATGCACTGCGGCGCCCTCGGTCGTGAAGCTCGCGCCCGTCCAACCGAACGTGAGCGCGGTGCCGGCGCTGCAGCCGTTGCCCGCAGGTGTCGAGCCCTCGACCGCGATGCCTCCCGCGAAGGCGCCGCCCGGCATCGTGTAATCGAAGCTCTCCTCGGTGGGCGTGAGCGCACCCGCGTTCGCCGTCCAGCGCGTGAACACCACGGTGCTCGCCATCGTTTCGAACGTCAGCGGTCCACCGTGTCGACCCCACGTCGGCGTGACGCCACCCGCGAGCGAAAGCCCCGCAGCGGTGTCGACCTCGACGACGCAGAGCGCGCTCGCACCGAGCGTGAAATCCGCAGCCGCGACCGAAGCATCGAGGCACGCGGACCCACCACCGCCCGCGCCGCCCGCGCCGCCCGCGCTTGCACCGCCGCCGCCCATCGGGCTGCCACCGTTGCCGGCGCCGCCCCCACCCGTGACAGGCAGGAGTCCACCCGCGCCGCCGTCGTCTTCACCTTCGTCGGTGCAGCCCGCGATGAGCACGCACCCGAGACAAACCAGCAAACCTCGAAGCATCCACATACCGACCTCGCTCGCGCCGTCCCCGGCGCTCGTGGGAGCTCCGAAGCGCGAGGACGGGTCGCGAGCACCCACGCGTGGATGCGCTGTCGACCGCGCCGCCCAACGCCCCGGAGCGCACGTCTCGCCTACTGGCCGGTCTCCTGGCTTCCGGATCGTCCTCGGGCGGCGCCTTCCCAGCGTGCGACCGAGGCCGCATGCCAGTGGATCGTGCCGCCGTCGTCCCCGGTTACAGTGGCGGGGGCCGCGCTGGAATCAGTCGAAGTTCGACCTCACCAGCTTCCCTGAGGCAGCGAAGCCACCTCGCCGGAAGGCATCACCCAACGGGTGACGAGCGCTACGTCGACCACTCACGTCGCGGCGTCAAGCAAAGGGCGCCGCCGCACCTCGGGCTCGAATTGGATGCAAGCCCCCGAGAGGATATTGAGGCAGGCCGCGAGGTCGGCGGTGTGGAGCGCGAGGACCGAATCATAATGGTCGGCGCGATAGCCGCCGAAGAGCGCCAAGGCGAGCGGCAGCGGGCGACCGAGCTTCGTCGAGACGGCCGCGACCCAGCGGTAGACGATCTCGGCTGCCGTTACCCACTCGTCAGTCGAGAGCTGGAAGCCGTTCTCGTCCCACTCGTGAGAGTCCGCGCCGTGGGCGAAATAGACATAACCGAGCTCGCCCGACAGGATGCGATCCTCCAGCGAGGCCAGCCCGGCCTCGAGCTGGCGTAGGTACTTGCCATGTCGACCATTGGGGTTGAGGTTGCAGCCCCTCGGCACGGCGAGCTCGAGCTCCGGGGCGAAGTCCCGCGAGTCCTCGATCGAGTTACCGAAATGTCCGTCCAAATCGAGCCAAGCGCCCTTCAATCCGAGCTCGCGATAGACACGAATGCTCGCGATCACCTGGCCGCTGAAGGCACAATATCCGCTGCCTTGGCTGGGGCTCGCGTGATGAAAGCCCGCAGTCGGGCTGAGCATGACTGTAGAGGGCGATAAACACGCCGCTCGAAGCGCATAGTAGAGACTGGCGTTCTGGAATCGCTCGGCGCGCGCGAGCTCTGGTGTCCACGGCAAGCGGCTCGACTCACATAGCGGCGGCTCGCCGGCGAGGAACGCATCGACATAGTTCTCGTGGTGCGCGACGAGGAGGTCTTCGCGCTCGAACGGCTCGAAGTCACTTCGAATCTCGAACATGTCGGCAAGGCCGTGCCGGGCGAGGAACGCCAAAAGGAGCGGCGCCTTCTCCGGGCTCTGACAGCCGCTCTTCTCGACCTCCCCCGAGGCCGCCATCTCTGGCCGGTAGAACACTTGGATCTTGGGGTCACGCATGCGGGACTTCATATCTATGGCTTCGATCGGTGGAGTCGGCCACCTCCGTCGGAGTGGGGCGTGTGGCGCTGTCGAGTTTCCGTGGCAAGCTCTCGCCAGCCGTGCGCCCCCTATTGTTCGCGACTCTCACCATGACCGCCGCCGCCTGTGCACCACAGTCCTCCACGAAGACCGTGGAGACCGAGCAGTCGTCCGGCTCGGCCTCGGCGTCGACCGATCCTGCGCTCCCCGAGTACCTCGCGCGCCTCTCGAAGAGCGGGGACCTCTACGCGCGTGACGGTGACAAAATTGTAGACGCACCGGCGCCCGATATCGCTGTGCTCCGCGGCTACCCGGCGTTCCAAGACAAGGGGCCCCTGACCGGCCCCGCGGGTGAGCGGCTGACCATCCTCACGGCGAAGACTACCTATCTCGCGAGCGAGGAGATCCGCGTCATCCACGTCCACGAGGCGACGAAGCCCGGCGCCGAGCTCTATGTCATGGGGCCGAAGGCCATCTATGGCGAGTATATCGATGACGTTCTTGTAAGCGCTGCCGCGGCCGCGCCGCCCGCGCCGTATGACGGCGCGGTGCTGCCCAGCCCGAACGCGGACCACAACTACGAAGTCAGCGTCCACCACCTCGCGCCCGGCACACACAGGCTTCAATGGCGCTTCGCGACGCTCTCGGGGCCCACGGTCCTCTCGTCCAACGTCCTCGTCATCGAGGTGAAGTAGGGGGCGCGCGAACGGGCCATAGAGCGCGCCATGGTGCCGCCGCCACGCTGCCCGGAGAAGACCGTTCCGTTGTTACTGGTCGGTGACCCAGGTGATCGTTACCGTCTTGTCAGCGCCGCTCCCCTCTTGCGTGCGCGTGAGAGCGCTCCCGTCGTCTTGCGCCCACATCCCATCGGCCTGGGTCGGCGTGGCCGCGAGGTGGTCGTCTCCCAGCAAGTCGAGGTACGCGCGCGACTCCGCGCCGCCGCCGCCGATGTCTTGCCCCTCGACGTTGGTGACGGCGTTGCTGATCCCGAAGAGGGCGCGCACTTCGCGGTCGGGACGTGCGGTTACAGCGATGGCACGCATCGACCCGGTCGACAGGGCAGCGGCAGTCCGTGGGTCGCCGCCCTCCGCATCGACCCCCAAGAGCCCGACGGACAGACCTTGCTCGTCGCTCAACGGGGGCGACACATAGACGCCATTGCCGAAGTCGAAAGGACCTGTAAAGCCCAGGGCCGCCGCGAACTCGCCATTCGGCGCCACCGCCGCGCTCGCGTGCCAGATCTGGAGCTCGGGTGTGTCGAAGACGCCGAGCAGACCTCGGTTGCGGTTCGCGTCGACGGACACGATCGCGACAGCGTAGCCGGGCCGCTCGACGGGTATCCCGGCCAGCGTCGCCGATTGGTTGAAGGCGACGAGCATCCCGAAGCGCCCCTGGATTTCGGCCGCAGCTTCGAGCGATCCGAACGCGACCTCCATCGCGGTGATGAGCTGTCCACTCGGCGCGTCGATATCGACGAGGTCGATCCGACCCGGGGCTTGGACGAGCGCGCGCGGGTACCCTTGCGGCGAGATCGTCGGGATGGCCTCGCCGTCGAGCCCGCGCGTCCAGCGAAGGACTCCGTCCGCGTCGACCGCTCCGATGACATTCGTGTAACCAAAGTCCGGGTCTTTCACGAACCCCGTGAAATAGGCGCCACCGTTGCTGTCTGGCTTCACGTGTCCGATCTGGTCGCCGCCCGCGTTGGAGTCTCCGACCAAGAGCACCCACGACGCGTGACCATCGCGGTCGACCTTGACGAGGAAGCCGTCGTTCCCACCCTCCGAGGCGTTCACCACGCGCCCGGCAAGGACGGCTTGATCGGAGAAGGCTCCAGCCACGAAGGTCGTGCAGTCCTCACCGACCTTCGCCTCGTAGACCTCCACTCGCCCCTCCAATACGATGGGAATACGCTCGCATTCGTCGGTTGGTGGTCCCCCGCCCATCGACGACGAGCTCGAGGTCGAACTCGACGAGCTGGAGGACGAGGCGCCGCCGTCAGATGCCGAGTCGTCAGCTTCGACGACTACGAGCGAACACGCCGACGTCATTCCGAAGAGGAAGCAGAGATGGGAGCTGCGCATGCACGCATCGTGTGCGCGCTGACCTCCGGCGCTGGCTTAATCAGCCTTATTCGAACGGGACCGCTCGGGCTTGGGAGGTGGTAATCCAGCTCGTATGAGCGAAACCGAGCGTGACACCTTCGAGCTGCTCATATGGGGGAGACGCGAGAAGCTCTCCATGCGCGTAAACCGCTTTCGGGGGCGCGAGCGGGCCTCGAGCACGTTCGCCTTCGACGCCGAGGTCTTCGCGCCCGAGAGCCGTGATCTCTACGCCTTGGTAGGCGCGCGTGCCGCGCTCCTCATCCAAACGAGCACGGCCGAGAAGCGCGCCATCTCGGGAATCGTCGAGTCCGTGGAGCAGGCGGCGACCACCGAGCGTGGACGCGGACACCCATTTCGTATCCGGGTCGTGCCTCGCCTTGCGTGCCTGCGACTGAGAAAGACCAGCCGCATTTTTCAGGATCTCTCGGTGCCGGAGATCGTCGCGCGCGTGGCTGGCTCCGTCGGCGTTCCAATCACGGAGCTCCTCCAAGGCTCTTATCCGCGCCGCGCCTATTGCGTTCAATACCGCGAGACAGACCTCGGGTTCATCGAGCGCCTGCTCGCCGAGGAGGGCATCAGCTATTGGTTCGAGCACGCGACGGCCGAGGCTGTCGAGCTGACGGGGCCCGAGGACCGGCTCGTTCTGGTCGACCACGCGCGCGGCGTGGCCGCAGGTGATTCCCCGCTCACGTTGTCGCTGCGCCGCGGGGGCACGGCCGTGGGCTCAGGAGAGCTCGAGGTCGAGCGCTTCGCGCGGCGCAGCTCTTTGCGCACGCAGAAGGTTCTGATTCGCGACTACGACTTTCGCCGTCCGCTGCTCGACGTGCGCGCCGAGACCTCCCGCGACACCGAGATCGACCTGGATTTGACGGCCTATCGACATCGGGGTGACTTCGAGACCGTCGACGTCGACGCGGCCCGCGCCGACGTCGAGCTCGAGCAGGCGCGCGTCGGTGCTGCGCGCGCATCGGGGGTGAGCCGCTGTCGTCTGCTCGCGGCGGGGACTGTGTTTGCGCTCGAAGTGGAGGAGGGCGCCGATCTCAGAGACCGTTATCTGGTCACCAGCGTTCGTCACGAGGGCGTCATTCCAGAGATCGCCGGCGACAGCGCGCCTACCTATCAAAACCGGTTCACGTGTATCCCCGCGGACCTCGCGGCGCGCCCGCGACGCGGCCGGCGCACGCTCGACAATGTTCTCGCTACGGCGGTGGTGGTCGGCCCACGAAACGAGGAGATCCACGTCGACGCGTTCGGCCGCATCAAGGTCCAATTCCATTGGGACTTGGAGGGTCAGAACGACGATCGAAGCTCCATTTGGATCCGCCTGATGCAGGGGTGGTCGGGCGCGGGCTGGGGCACGCAGTTCATCCCTCGCGTCGGGATGGAGGTCTTCGTGTCGTTCCTCGGCGGGGATCAGGATTGTCCAGTCGTCATCGGCTGCGTCCCGAACGCGACGCATCCAGTCCCGTTTCCCTTGCCGGAGTCCAAATCACGTAGTGGTTTGAGGACGCGGTCCTACCCCGGCGGCGAGGGCTTCAACGAGCTGTCCTTCGACGACGCCTCCGGCCGTGAACAGGTCTATCTGCACGCGCAGGCTCGCTACGACGAAGTCGTCGGTACGAACCATTCGTCGTTGATACGCGGGGACGAGTCTCTACAGGTCAACGGCACCCGCAACGACCACGTCGGCGGCGATCTCGAGCAGCGCGTGCGCGGCGACGTCCACGTCGAGATCGACGGGAATCACCTCGAGGTCGTGGCGCGTGACCGCGACGAGCGCGTCGGCGGAATGGCCATTACGCGCGTCGAGGGCAGCGAGCGGCGCACGGTGCGCGGGGCGGCGGAGCTCGAGTACACCGGCGATCTCACCACGCGTGTGCTCGGGAGCGTGACGACTGTCGTGGGCCGCGCCGACCGACGGCGCGCCTGGGTCACGCACGCCGAGGGCAACGCGACCCTCTCCGCGGGCGAGCGATTGGAGCTCTCCGCCGACAAGGAGCTCGTCCTCTCCGTAGGCAAGAGCACGATTCGTTTGACCGCCGAACAGATCGAGGTGCTGGCCGGCGCGCTCCACGCGAGCGGTGAGGGCGCGTCGATGTCCATCGACAAGAACGGCGCGGCGCTCGTCTCCAAAGACAAAGCCGAGGTCAGGCTCGACAAGCGAATGCTCGTCAAGACGGAGAGCGCGTCGCTCGCGCTCGAGAAGGAGGTGAAGATCGACGGCAAGAAGATCCTGCTCAACTCGCCGAACGACGCCACGGATGCGCCCCCGCCCCAGCCCGAGCCGCCGACGCGCCTGACGCTCACCGACGAGGACTCCGGCGCTCCGCTCGCGAGGCAGCGCTTCCTCGTGCTGCAGAAGGGTGGCGCCGAGCTCAGCGGTCGAACGGACCAAGACGGTAAAGCGGAGCTCCAGCTCGCCGAGGACGGCAACATCGTCTTCCCCGATTTGAAGACGCCCGGGGACTTCGACGCCAAGCCCTTCGAGCCTTATGTCGTCCGACAAGGCGACTATCTCGGCAAGCTCGCGTTCGTCCACGGCTTCGACGAAGACAAGGTCTGGAATGACCCCAAGAACGCCGACGTCAAAGCCCGTAGGAAGGACCCCAATCAATTGGTCGCTGGAGATGTCCTCCACTTCCCCCGCGCCGTACGCGCGAGCCAACCCCTGTCGAAGGGCAAGACCCACGACTTCAAGGCGAAGGTGCCAAAGACGACAGCCCGCTTCGTCTATGAGGACGAGGACGGCCCGTGGGCCGAGCTCGATTATGTGATCGAGGGGCTCGGCGCGGAGGTAAAGGGCAAGACCGACGACAAGGGCGCTGTCACCATCGAGGCACCTGTCTATGTCAGGGAGGTGCGAGTCTCCTTCCCCGACAAGCGAATGGTCTTCCCCGTGCTCATCGGCGACATGGACCCGATCGACGAGCCGAGCGGCCAAGAGCAGCGGCTGCAACACCTGGGGCTGCTCCCACCGAAGGGGGCGATCGTCTCCGAGCAGGACGCCGCGAACCGACTGTCCGCTGCGCTCCGCCAGTTCCAGGCGACGCACGATCTGCCTGCGACCGGGGTGATGGATGACGCAACACGCTCCGCGCTCGAGCAGGCGCACGGCGAGTGAGGTGTAGATATGTCGAATCAATTGAAGATCGTCATCGAGAACGACACCGACTACGCGCTGTTCGTGCCTGGGGGTGAGGACGACTTCATCCTCGACGCGCCGGGGACCCTCGTGACCGGCAGCAACCTACCGCCGAACCTCCTGAAGGCGCGGGCCAGCGCGGACTTCACCGTCTGTACGCCCATCGGCGGGCCGGGGCCCGAGGGACACCTGCGCATGCACTTCGACGCGATCAGGTTGGACGTCAGCGTCGTCTGGACTGACTTTACAAACTGTAAGCCAAAGGTGACGAAGGAGAACGGGGAGGACATCCTCGAGGGCGTCGTGAGCCCCTGCTACGTCATCTGGAGGCAGCTCGACGGCGCCCTCGGCGAGCTCGAGCACGTGACCGTCAAATACACCGATGACCAGGGGAAGGACTGGGACTTCGACAAGCTGGCCGCCTACCACGACAGCGACAAGGTGAAGCAGCAGGCCGGGATGAAGCAGGCGGCGGCCGACCCGAAGACGGCCGGGCCTGTCGTCATGAGGACGCTCGTCGCCACCTTCAAACTGAGGGTGAAGAACGTCCAGGCCAACGTCGCGCCACCCGCCGGCCAGCGCGTGACGATGCCGGCTGGCGTGGTCCGTCCGACAGGTGGCAGCAGGGTCCTCATGGGCGCCAAATACTGGACTTGGAACGCGCCCGGCATCTCGCAGCGGCGCAAGCGGTTGCTCGCCACGCTGGCGAATCGCTTCCCCATGGTCTGGGATCAAAAGGCGGGGGACATCGACCCCGTCAGCCAAGTCCCCTTCCAAGACATGGAGATGTGGACCCCCGGCAACGGCACGTCCTGTACGAGCGTCTCGACCAACATCGAGAACTTCCTTGTCGGTAAGGGCGGGAAGTGGGGCTTCGCGGCCTACTATTTCGAGGAGGCCTGGGTGCCTTGGGCCGCCAACCCAGCCAAGAAGATGCCGAACGTCGGGGACGTCTACCTGCTTTACAGCGACCTCGAGCGGGTCGTCGACAAAGTCCCCCAGACCCCGCAGCTGCGCCACGTCGGCTTCATCCTCCACGTCCCCGCGAGCACGTCGGAGCGGTGGGTGACCGCCGACGGCGGACAACAAGGTAAGCCAGGTCGGGGCCAAGGTGGCGGGGGCGCGCTCGTCGGAACGAAGCAGTGGGAGAAGCGCATCCCGACCAGTCCGAACCCCACCGTTTGGGAGGCCGCGCTCAAGGCGCACCCGTTCGCGAAGCCCATCGCCGACACCGAATACATCTATGTCGCGGGTGGGTCGGAGGCCTCGGCGCTCGCCGATGGCAATCGTATGTTGGGCTGGCTGGACATCGACTCGCCCGCGATCTCCTTCTTGACCGAGGCCTTCGATGCGCCCCTCGCCGACAATGTGCTCCAGAAGCCGGGCCAAGCGATCCAACAGAGGAATCGCTGGAGCCAGAAGCGGAACGTCACCGAGAACGACTATTGGTTCGTGGGCGCGTGGATCGACTTCATGCGCAACCAACCAAACAATCTGGCCCAATGGGTCGCCCACCTGAAGGACCCCCAGAAGAACCCCCCGCCTGCTCCGAGCGAGAGCACTGTCGCGCCTTGACCCGCCACCCTCGCGCTGGTCTCGTTGTCACGTGGGGAAGGCCGTCGCGGTTGGGCCGCTGTTCGTCGTTTGCTGGGACAACATTGTAACCGTAGATGATCAGCGCGCGGCGCTGATGGGGCTCCGGCAAGCGGCGCACGCACATGGCCGAGAGCCCGTGATGATCGTCGTGTTGGGCGCTTCGCTTCGACCCCCGGACGCCGAGGTCCGCAAGCAGGGCATCGGCGCCATTCGCACGGCGCTCGGCATCGCGAAGGTGCTCGAGGTCGCGGTCACCGGGGAGGGCGTGCTCGGCACATTGCAGCGCTCGACGGCGCGTGGGGTGGCCCTCCTCGTTCCAGAGCTGCGCGGCCGCGTTCACGTCCACGACTCGCTGGGCTCGGCCCTCCACCACGCCGCTTCGTTGGTGTCGTTCTCGATGGTGGAGGTCAACGCGGCGCTCGTGAGCGCTGGCTTTACCCTTTAGCTCGCACCGGGCTGTCCGCGGGGTCACCTACCGTCTTTACCCGGCGGCGAGATCGCCCGTTGGGAGAGTCAGCGCGCAGAGCTGACGCTCTTCTACCCGTCGAAACGGCGATATCCGACCTCGTTTTTTTTTGTCCACCCCGGCGGCGCCCACGCGTCCTCGCGCCGAACCCTCCACTGACAGGACACGAGGCACGCCCATGAAGCTCCATTATTTCCCGCTCTCGACCTACAGCCAGAAGACGCTCACCGCCTTGCACGAGCGCCAGATCGACTTCGAGCCGGTGTACGTCGACCTGACCACGGCCGAGGGGCGCGCCGCCTACAAGAAGATTTACCCGATCGGGAAGATCCCGCTCCTCGTCCTCGACGACGGGCACCTCATCCCCGAGTCGACGATCATCATCGAGTACATCGACAAGCTCCCTTCGGCGAAGGGTGAGGCACTCATCCCGACCGAGGCCGACGCGGCTCGCCAGACGCGCTTTTACGACCGCGTCTTCGACCAATACGTCAACAACCCCTTCCAGAAGATCTTCTTCGACGGGCGCAAGCCCGAGAGCGAGCGCGACCCGGCGGGCGTCGCCGTCGCCAAGGAGCAGCTCGACATCAGCTACAAGCTCGCGGACAAGACGCTCGCCGGTAAGACCTGGATCATGGGCGATCGCTTCTCGATGGCCGACTGCTCGCTCGCGCCGTCGCTCGCATACCTCCGCCACACCTACCCATTCGACGCGTACCCAAACCTCGTGTCCTATTTCGGGCGCGTGGTCGAGCGTCCGAGCTTCGCGAAGGTCCTCGCCGAGGCTCAGCCCTTCATCGCCAAGCTCATGAACAAGTGACCGCTCACGACCTCATCCATCGAGTTCATCAAGGAGATTGACCATGTCAGAATTTCTCTATGTCTTCCGGGGTGGCGAGCGCGCGAACTCGCCTGAAGAGATGCAGGCCGGCATGCAGAAGTGGATCGCTTGGATGAAGGAGCTCGGGCAGAAGGGGCACTTCAAAGGCGGCGAGCCGCTCGAGCGTGGCGGCGCGGTCGTCAAAGGCCGTGAAAAGCACGTCACCGACGGCCCCTACGCCGAGGCGAAGGACGTCGTCGGCGGCTACCTGCTCGTGCAAGCTCGCGACCTCGCCGAGGCCGTCGCGCTGTCGAAGGGCTGCCCGATCCTCGAGGAGGACGGCACGGTCGAGGTTCGCCAGATCATGCAAATGCCGAAGCCCTCGTGAGGGCGCGTCGCACGTGAGAGATTGATTCGGGTGAAGACGGCGGGGGAGGGGACGGAGCTCGCGCACCTGTTCCGTCACGAGTCGGGGCGCCTGCTCGCGGCGCTCGTGCGGCTCTTCGGTACGCACAACCTCGCGCTCGCCGAGGACGTCCTCAGCGACGCGCTCTGTCGCGCCGTCGAGGTGTGGAAGTTCAGCGGCGTGCCGGACGATCCGCGCGCGTGGCTGCTCACGGCAGCGCGCAACCGCGCGATCGACGTGCTCCGCCGCGAGAAGACGGCGCGCGACTTCTCCCCCGACCTCACCCATTTGGTCTCGACCGAGTGGTCGCTCGTCGGCACCGTCTCCGCCGTGCTCAGCGGCGAGCTCGCCGACGAGCAGCTCTCGATGATGTTCGCGTGCTGCCATCGCACGATCCCCGAGCCGACCCAGGTCGCGCTGATGCTGCACGTCCTCTCGGGCTTCAGCGCGGCCGAGGTCGCGCGCGCGTTCCTCGTCCCCGAGGCCGCGATGCTCAAGCGCTTACAGCGCGGTAAGGCTTCGCTCGCCGAGCTCCGCGACGTCTTTCACGAGGAGAGCTCCCCGCTCGGGGGCGACGGCGCCCGCGCGCGGACGAGCGCGGTCCTCGGCGCGCTCTATCTGCTCTTCAACGAGGGGTACCACGGCAGCAGCCCCGACGATCCCATCCGCGCCGAGCTCTGCCTCGAGGCCATCCGGCTCGTCGAGCTCCTCACGCGACATCCCACGGCCGACTCGCCCGAGACGCGGGCGCTCGCCGCGCTGATGTGTCTTCACGCCTCGCGCTTGCCGGCGCGCACCTCTCCCGAGGGTGAGCTGCTCACGCTCTCCGCTCAGGATCGCTCGCTCTGGGATCGCTCGCTGATCGCGCGCGGCCTCGATTGGCTCGAGTCCGCGGCCGAGGGTGACGAGCTCAGCGCGTTCCACGTCGAGGCCGCGATCGCCGCCGAGCACGCGTTCGCGGCGTCGCACGAGGCGACGCAGTGGGGCCGCATCCGCGAGCTCTACGAGCTGCTCTATCGCATTCGGCCGACCCCGGTCGTCGCGCTCGGCCGCGCGATCGCCCACGCCGAGGCGCACGGCCCCGCGGCAGGCCTCGCCGAGCTCGACGCGATCGCCGACCGCGAACGGCTCGCGAACTATCCATTCCTCGAGGCCGCGCACGGCGAGCTCCACCTGCGGCTCGGTCACGCGCGCGAGGCCGCCTCGCATTTCGAGCGGGCGCTCGCGCTCGCGCGCAGCGACTCCGAGCGACGTTTCCTCGAGCGACGGCTCGCGCTCAGCCGCGACGTATGAATCGCGGTTGAATGTCGCCGACCCCACGTGCATCGATTCTCCCGGTGCTCGTCTCTGGCTGCCTCCTCCGTCTCCGACTCGCGGCCACACTCGCGCTCTTTGTCGCCCTCTCGGGCTGCGTGTCCGAGATGGCGCCCGTCGTCGCGGAGCCTCTGCGGGTGGGCAACGTCGACGATCTCCCAGCCGAATCGCTCGGGTTCGTGCGTGGCAAGACCACCCTCGACGAGGCCCGCGCGGCCCTCGTCGCCCACAAGCTCACGGGCGTCGTCGACGACCAGTTCGCGCGCGACGGTGGCGCCACAGTCCAGGTCCTCGGGGCCGACTATCAGCGCGCGATCCATGTATTTCGCGGCGGGGTCTACGACCACAGCATGAGCCTGCCGACGCACGGGTTGCCTGCGTATGGGCTCGCGTTGCGCCTCGCGCGGTCCGGCTCCTCCGATGTCCTGCTGGTGCTCTATCGCGATCCGCTCGGTCGCCGTGAGGACCCGCCGGTCATGCTCGCGTTCCGCTGGCAGACGGATCGGTTCGCGTTCGCGGGCTCGCTCTCGTTCGAGGCGATCGTCAACGCGCGGGGTGGTATGACCCACCCGCTCTTCGTCGGCACCGACCTCGACGAGGGCGTGATGCTCGTCGCGCGTGACCAGCGGGGCGCGCTCTGGGAGACCGCATATATCGTGCGCGCGCTCGCCCCCCAGCCGAACACGGCCCAGCACTTCGACGTCCGCCCGAAGCCCATGAGCGAGGCTCTGATGTGCTCGTGCATCCACGACTGGGCCTTCGGTAAAGGCGAGTAGCGCTCGGCGGCGGCGCGCTCAGTTACAGCGCTGTCATCGTGTGAGCGGGCCGTGTTATCGTCCAACCGGTGAGCGCCCGGTCGATCGCGTTCGAGTCGCTCGCCTTGTTCACCGTGGTCTTCGCCGCGCTCGTCGGCGACCACTCGGCGCACGCCGACGAAATCGACGATGAAGCGCGCGCCGAGCGCGAGGCTCCTTCCTCTGCCTCGGCGCACTTGCAACGATGTCAGTCGTACATCGACCTCGAGCAACGACAGAATGCCGTAGACGCCTGCGAGCGAGCGCTCGCGTCGTCGGACACTCCCCAGGTGGAGAACGCGCTCGCGCGAGCCCTCATGCTCGAGCCTCGCTCTTCGGAGGACGAGGTGCGCGCGATCTACTTGGCTGGTTTGGGCGCGGACAAGGGCCACCTCCAATCCGCTTTGACCAAGTGCCAAATCATCAAGGCGACCAGCAAGAAGAAGGACGCGCGGCGTTGCTTCGAGAGATTGGCCGAGAGGCTGCCCACTTCCCGCTATCCCCACCTCGAGCTCGCTGCCCTCGAGGCCGAGGCTGGAAACGACGATGAGGCGGAGAGCCAGCTGGATATTGCGAGAGCGCTCGGCGCGTCCGACGCCGAGCTCGCTCCGATAACCGAGAAGCTCGCCGAGCCGAAGCCCCTCTCGACGCGTGTGTGGCGTAAAGTGCGTGTGTTCTTGCTCGTATGGCTCGCTGTCGGGCTCACTGTCGCACTCCTCGGGCTCGCGCTGAGCGCCGCTACACGCCACTTCGCCAGGGCGCTACCCACGGAGGGGCCGAGCCACTCGACCGGGATTCGAGCGCTGCGTGGGCTCTACAGTGCAGTCCTTTGGGTCAGCTGTTTGCTCTTCTATTTGACGATCCCAGTCATGCTCGGCTCGACCCTCATCGTCGCTGGCGGCGTGATCTACGCCATGTTCGCGGCCGGCCGCGTCTACCCGTATTACCTGTTCTTGCTCTTGGTGATGCTGGTAGTCACCCTGGGCGCGACCGTCCAAGGGCTCTTCGGTGCCAGCACGCGAGACGTGGTGACGGGTCACAAGCTGGATTTGCGAGCGCACCCCAAGCTCCGGGCGCTGCTCGAGGAGGTCGCCCGAAAGCTCGAGACCGAGCCCATTCAAGAGGTCTATCTCACACCGATGACTGACTTGTCAGTATACGAGAGGCTCACGTTGCCTGCGCGGCTCAGAGGGGCACGCGGGACGCGCTGTCTCACGATAGGGGCCGGCGTCCTGAAGGACATGCGCCTGCTCGAGTTCAAGGCCGTGCTGGCGCACGAGTACGGCCATTTCAAGAACGAGGACACGGCGGGCGGGGCGTTCGCGCTCGCCGCCAGTCGATCCTTGAGCGCGGTCATCACGAGCCTCGCCGCGGGCGGCGCGGCCACTTGGTACAATCCAGCGTGGTGGCTGTTGAAGGGGTTCTGTTTCCTCTTCATCCGAGTGGCTCACGGGGCGTCGCGCCTTCAAGAGATTCTGGCGGATCGCTGGGCCGCGTTCGCCTACGGCGCCGAGCCTATGGAGCGCGGCCTGCGTCACGTGGTGCGCAAGAACCTCGGGTTCCCGTTGCTCGCTTCGATGACGATCGACGCGGCCGCCCGCGAGCGCCGCAAGGTCCAGAACCTCTATCGCTCGAAAGCGCCGCCTGATGTCGACTGGGAGAAGCTGGAGCGCGCCGTGGAGGTAGCCATCCAAACGCCGGCTTCGCCCTACGCCACGCATCCGTCGCCCGAAGAGCGCTTCGCGCTGCTTCGCCGCCTCGTGACTCCGCAGCCGACAGAGGAGGAGTACGCCGAGAAGGCGTGGAGCGTCTTCGAGTCCCGGACCGAGCTCGAGCGCGCGCTTACACGCAAGTTCCTCGGGGAGGACTGACGCGCGGCTCAGCTGGGGTGCGCGGCGCGAGTCGGCTTCCGCGCGAAGAAGGCGACGCGCCGAGGCAACATCGGCTGCTCGCCGATCGCGCGCAGGGTGCGCACGACGAACCCCGCGCTCTGCAGAGCCTCCACGACCGCGCCGCGCTCGTGGACCGCGAGCCGGTGCTGCTCTTGGCTCCGCCGGTAGCGCCCGTCGGCCTCCTCGACGAACGTGACGATGTCGCGAGTCAAAACGCAGGCGCGCCGATCTTCGGAGGTGGTCGAGAGGACCGTCCACGAGGGCGTCGAGACCGCGCGCTGGCCCGAGAGCGACGCCGCGCCCTCGACGAGTAGATCGAAGAGGAAGACGCCACCCGGCTCGAGCGCCCTCGCGACGCGCCGAAAGAGGGGCGCGAGCGCGGGCGCCTTTCGCGCGGCCGGCGCGAGGTAACCGAGCACCTCACCGAACGCGGTCACCGCCACACATCGCGGGAGCTCGAACGCGTGCGCCGAGCCGACGTGGACCTCCGCTGACGGCGCTGTCAGTCGTGCGATCGTCGCGAGCGCCTGCGACTGATCGACCCCCACGGCGTCGAGCCCCGCGCGCGCGCAGAGCTCGAGGAACGTGCCGCCCCCGCAGCCGAGATCGACCACGGTCCCGCGCGTGAGCCCCCGCCGCGCGAGCTCCTCGAGCAGCCAGCGCCCCGCGCGCGCCGAGTACTCGCTGAAACCCGCGTGGTGCACGTGCGCGAGGTCGGTTTGGTAATGAGCCGCCATGCCGGCGAGCCTACCACTCGGCGCTCGAAGCTCTGCGCACCGGCCGATGGTCTTATCGTCCTGTAACACCTCGGGGGCTCCGTGACTGTCGCGCTCTCGGCGCTCGGATAAGCACGAAATTCGGCCTGAGGGTTCGTTGTATTGTCTATAACAACGTATTAGCTAAAAGGATGCTTCGCCGCCTTCGCTTGGTGACCTTGGTCGCGCCGGTGACAGTGATGTTCGCGCGCCCGGCGAACGCTGCCGACTATGTGTTTGCTGAGGGTCGCGGCGGAGCTCTCGTTCCCCTGACCGACGACGACACGGAGGTGGGAATGGGTGTCGGCGGCGCCGTGCGCGGCGGGGTGGGAGTCGGTGCGGACCTGTTCGTCCTGCATCTCTTCGCCGAGGCCTCGCTCATGCTGGGGGGCTACGGCGCTGGTGTCACCTTGGGCGTGCTGGGTGGTGGTGGGGTGGGCTTTGGCCTCGAGCCGTTCCACTTGAACTACCAATGCAACGTTGGCTACGGCCTCACGACGGTAGGACAGGTGAACCACTATGTCCTCATCGAGTGGATCTTGAAGCCACAAGGCCGCTTCAAGCTCGGATACCAAAAGAGCTTCACTGTAGCGAGCCTCCTTGGCGGTCAGCTCTTCCTGAACGGACAAAGGAACGAGCGCCTCGGCGGGTTCGTTGGAGTCGAGCTCGGCTATTGGTGGGGAGGGGACTTGGACAGCAGCTTCTATGGGGGGGCGTGATCGAGATCGGGCGCGGCCTCAATGCACGGTCGGGGGTCGCGAGCGCTGGGCTTGCTCGAGCACCTCCAACAGATCGCTTCCGTCGAAGGGCTTGGCCAAGAACGGAGCTTCGGGGGGCAAGGCTCCCTCCGCCTCGAGGTCGGCTGCTGGGGTGCCCGACATGAACACGACGCCCAGGCTTGGTTGGTGCGCGAGGGCGCGCTCAGCCAGCTCTCTGCCGGTCATCGGCGCGACGTGCACGTCCGTCAGGAGCAGATCGACCTCGGTCTCGGACAGGACGGTAAGCGCTTCGGGGCCGGTCTTTGCTTGGAGCACGGCATACCCTCTCCTCCGGAGCAGCCGAGCGATGACCTGTCGAATGGCGTCCTCGCCGTCGACGACGAGGAGCGCGCTTTGGCGAGGAGCCGGCGCGATGGGCCTCGTCGTCGGCGTCTCGTCCGGAGCTTGGGCCTCGGGGAGGTGGAGGGTGAACACCGAGCCACCGCCTGGCGCGCTGTCGACCGTCACGCGGCCGCCCGACTGTCGCATGGTGCCGTAGACGCTCGAGAGCCCGAGGCCGGTCGACTCCCCGAAGCGACCGCTCGCGAAGAAGGGGTCGAAGATGCGCTCGAGGTCCTGAGGCGAGATGCCGTTGCCGGTGTCCGCGACGGCGAGCAGGACCATCGGTGAGCTCGCGCGCGTCGTCAGCTGGATCCGCCCGCCCGTCGGCATCGCTCGCCGCGCGTTCCGAACGAGCTCGAGCAGCGTGAGCTCGAGCTGATGTCGATCGAAGCGAACCCAAGCGCCGTCCGCGCAATCCTCGAACGCGACCTCCACGAAGGGGCCGCCCGCGACGCGCAAGGCTGGCAAGACCCGCTCGACGAAGGGAGCGAGCTCGAACCGCCTCGGATGGAGCGGCTGGCGCTCCGCGTAGGCGAGCAGGTGGCTCGTGAGCGTCGCGGCTCGACGGGTAGCGTTGAGGATCGCGCGGACGTCGACCTGGTCGTCGTCACCCGCGGTGCCGGCGAGCAGCTCGGCGTGGCCGACGATCACGGCGAGCAGGTTGTTGAACTGGTGGGCGACGCCCGTGGCGAGCGTGACGAGCTGTTCGACCCGCTTGTGTTCTTCGAGCTGGTGCTGTGCTCGACGCGCCGCGGTCACGTCGCGACCGACGCCTACGAGGCGGTCGCCCATGGCGACGAGCGTGACCTCCACCTGCCTGCCGTCGGGCAGCTGCAGAGAGAGCTCGCGGGGCTCGCCGTCCTCCAAGAGCTCGCGAAGCAGCGCGCGAAATGGACGGAAGACGGGCAGCAGCTCGAGGCCATCCAGGCCGATCACTGGCTTGTCGAGCCCCCAGAGCTCGTGCCACGCGGGGTTCACCCACTCGATGTAGAGCGCGGTGACGTCGCCAGCGGCGTCCCGTTTGGGATGCAGGATCACCACGGACTCCTGCACGACGTCGAGCACAGTCGAGAAGCGACGCTCGGCCCGAGCGAGCGCCTCACGGGTCTCGTGGAGCGCGGTGATGTCGATGACGGTGCCGCGCAAACCAGCGAAGACTCCGTCGAGGACGATGCTCTCGCCGTGTGCGATCACCCTGCGGCGCTGGCCGTCGGCGCGGGTGAGATCGTACTCCATGGAGTAGGGCTCGCCCGTGCGGACGACGCGTTCGATGAGCGCGTTCGTGCGCGCCACCGTCTCGGGATCGTAGAAGCGAGCTTGCTCGGCGAACGAGGGCGTCGGGGTCTTGGGCGGCAGGCCGTAGATCGCCAGCATGGTGTCGGACCACTCCGCGCGATCGGTCCGCGGGTCCCAGCTCCAGCTGCCCATCTGCGCGACCTTCTGGGCGGCGAAGAGCTCGGCGCGGCTCCTCTCGAGTTCGTCGTCGAGGGCGCGTTCGTGCGTGATTTCCCGCCCCATGACGAGGATGCGATCGCCCGTCGGCGTCAGGTGAACCTCTGCGACTCGCTCCGGAGCGCGAGGGTGGCGGAACTCTCCGACGACGTGCTCACCCCTCGAGGCGCGAGCGACGGCGTCGAAGACGCTGCTGTCGTCGCCGAGGTAGCGGCGTAAGGAGTGCCCGGTCGGATCGGCGCCGCTCGTGTGCGCGCTCCGCCACACGTCGTCGGCGAAGTCGATGCGCGCGTCCGTGACTTGTTGTCGCTCGTCTCGCAGCGGTGAGAGCACGACCACGTGGACGGCTGCTGCGCCGACAGACGAACGCATCATCCAACCACTATGCCGCGGGAGACATGGCGGTGAAAGCCCCGCTGCTCGGACCCGACTGTCGTGCCTTCGCCGACGAGCTACACTCGCCGCCTCACGAACATGGCCGAGCGACCTCTCCCCGTCATCGAGTGTCGCGGGCTGACGAAGAGCTTTGACGATGTTCAAGCTGTTCGCGGCCTCGATCTCACGGTCGAGAAGGGCGAGTGCTTCGGCTTGCTCGGGCCGAACGGCGCGGGCAAGACGACGACCATCGAGATCCTCGAGGGCCTGCTCGCGCCGACGAGCGGCGACGTGCGGCTCTTCGGCATGAGCTGGGCGCGCGACGAGGCTCGGCTGCGTCAGCGCATCGGCATCACGCTGCAGGAGACGCGGCTCTCCGACAAGCTCACCGTCGAGGAAACTTTGACGCTGTTCAGGTCATTCTACGAGCGCGGGCCCTCGCCGGCCGAGCTCCTCGCGATGGTGCAGCTCGAGGAGAAGCGCGGCGCTCGCTACGAGCACCTGTCGGGCGGGCAGCAGCAGCGCGTCGCCGTGGGCTGCGCGCTCGCTGGCGAGCCCGATCTCCTCTTCCTCGACGAGCCCACGACGGGGCTCGACCCGCAGTCACGCCGCAGCCTCTGGGACCTCGTGATCGGCTTCAAACAGAAGGGCGGGACGGTGCTGCTCACGACGCACTACATGGACGAGGCCGAGAAGCTCTGCGATCGCGTCGCCATCGTCGACCACGGCAAGAGCATCGCGCTCGGCACGCCGCGCGAGCTCATCCGGTCGCTCGGCGGCGACGAGATCATCGACTTCGCGGCGGACGGGCCGCTCGAGCTCGCGACGCTCGCCGCGCTGCCGAGTGTCGCGACGGCGCGCGCCGAGGCCGACGGCTGGGTGCTCGCGACCGAGCGGCTGCACGACACGCTGCCGCGGCTCTTCGACTTGCTCGCCGCTGCGGGGCGCGCGGTGCTCAGGCTGTCGACCCATCGCGCGACGCTCGAGGACGTCTTCGTGCATTTGACGGGCAAGCACCTGCGCGACTGAGCGCGCTCTCGGCCTCCTAAGGGAAGAGCAACTGGTGCTCGAAGGGCGCGCCCTCGGTTTCGCGGGTGTAAGCGTGGCGCACGTGCAAGCGCGACGGGCGCCCGTACCAGAACTCGATCGAGCGCGGCACGAGCCGGTAGCCGCCCCAGTGAGGTGGCCGCGGACCGGTTGGCCCTTCAAACTGTTTCGTGAGCTCCGCGACACGGGCCTCGAGGGCCTCGCGCGAGGCGAGCGGTTGGCTCTGGTGCGAGGCCCACGCGCCGATCTGACTCTCGCGGTGGCGCGTCGCGAAGTAGGCGTCGCTCTCCTCGGCCGAGACGCGCTCGACCGCGCCCTCGGCGCGGACCTGGAGCTCGCCCTTCGGCCAGTGGAAGCCGAGCGCCGCGACGCGCGCGCCGTCGAGCTCGCGAGCCTTGCGGCTCGTGTAGTTCGTAAAGAACGTGAAGCCGCGGGCGTCGGTGCCCTTCAGGAGCACGACGCGGACGCTCGGCCTGCCCTCTCCGTCGACCGTCGCGAGGCTCATCGCGTTCGCCTCGAAGACCTCGCGCTTCGTGGCCTCCTCGAAGGCTGCCGCGAAGAGCGCGAGCGGATCACCAGGGTGGCCGGCGTCGGTCGTCACGGCGCACCGCCGACGGCCATGTCCTCGCGCGCGGCGGCGAGGATGGTGCGCGCGATCGTGCGGATGCGAGCTTCGTCCTCACCCTCGACCATGACGCGGAGCTTGGGCTCGGTGCCGCTCCAGCGCACGAGCACGCGGCCGCGCTCGCCGAGCTCGTCCTCGGCGCGCTTGGTCTCCGCGGCCGTCTTCGCCATCGCGTCGAGCGCGAGGCGCTTCGCGAAGGTCGCGTTCTCGAGCACCTGCGGGACGCGCTCGATCGCGCCGGTCGCGATCTCGGAGAGCGGCTTCTCCTCCTCGACGACGATCGCCGCGACCTGCAGCGCCGCCACGATGCCGTCGCCGGTCGTCGCGTGGTCGAGGAAGATGAGGTGGCCCGACTGCTCACCGCCGAAGCTGAAGCCGCCCTTGCGCATGGCCTCGACGACGTAGCGATCTCCGACTGCCGTGCGCACGACGCGCCCGCCGAGATCGCGCATGCGCCGCTCGAGCCCGAGGTTGCTCATCACGGTCGCGACGACGGTCGAGCCGGGGAGTTTGTTCTGCTTCAGCAGGCGGGCCGCGCACATCGCCATGATGGCGTCGCCGTCGACGATGTTGCCGCGCTCGTCCGCGATGATGACGCGATCGGCGTCGCCGTCGAGCGCGATGCCGAACGCCGCGCCGCGCGCGACGACCTCGCGGGCCATGCTCTCGGGGTGCAGGGCGCCGACGCCGGCGTTGATGTTCGTGCCGTCGGGCGAGACGCCCATCGCGATGACCTCGGCGCCGAGCTCTTCGAACACGGTGGGCGCCGCGCGGTACGCAGCGCCGTTCGCGGCGTCGATGACGACCTTCACGCCGTCGAGCGTGAGGCGGGGAGGGAAGGTGCTCTTCGCGAAGACGACGTAGCGGCCGCGCGCGTCGTCGACGCGCACCGCGTCGCCGATGCGATCACCGATCGCGCCCGCCTGATCGAGCGCCGTCCCCTCGAGGAGGTGCTCGATCGCGAGCTCCTCGTCGTCGGGGAGCTTGAAGCCGTCCGGCCCGAAGAGCTTGATGCCGTTGTCGTCGTAGGGGTTGTGGCTCGCCGAGATCACGACGCCGGCGTCGGCGCGCATGCTCTGGGTGAGCTGCGCGATCGCGGGCGTCGGGATCGGGCCGGTGAGCATCACGTGGCCGCCCATCGCGCAGACGCCGGAGGCGATCGCGGTCTCGAGCATGTAGCCCGAGAGGCGCGTGTCCTTGCCGATGAGGACGCGCACCGCGCGGCTCTTGCCCTTGCCGGCGACGAACGCGATGGCGCGACCGAGGCGCAGCGCGAACTCGGGCGTCATGGGGTGCACGTTCGCGCGCCCGCGGATCCCGTCCGTACCGAAGATCTTTCGACTCATGCTTTTCTCCGAAGGGCGACGCTCGCCCCGTACGCCCGTCAGTCGCGGAAGTTCACGAATGTGAGCTCGAGATCGAACTCTCGACCGCGCACCGCAGCGATGCACGCCTGCAGATCGTCCTTCTTCTTGCCGCTCACGCGCACCTGCTGCTCGACGATCGAGGCCTGCACCTTGAGCTTTTCGTCTTTGATCCATTTGACGAGCTCGCGCGCGTGGTCGGTGTCGATCCCCTCTTTGATCTTCACCGTGAGCTTCGAGCCGCCCTTGCCCGTGGGCTCGACCTTGCCGACGTCGAGGTGCTTGAGGCTCACCTTGCGCTTGACGAGCTTCTCCTTGAGCACATCCAAGATGGCTTTAACGCGGTCATCGCTATTCGCGCTCAGGGTGATGACCTCTTTTTTGGGGTCGATCTCGGCGCCCGTGCCGCGGAAGTCGAAGCGCGTGCCGATCTCCTTTTGGGCCTGCAAGACGGCGTTGTCGACCTCGTGCCACGCGACCTTGCAGACGATGTCGAAGGAGGGCATGGCCGGGGCTCCTACCATGGGAAAAGCCAGCCCGCAGCAGGGTTGGCGGGGCCTTGAGCGGGTCGTAACATGCCCCTCGGGTGATGGCGTTCGGTCGCGGGAAGACGACGCTGCGCGTTCTCTTGGCGGCGATCTGGATCGCCGCGGCGCTCTTGGTGGGGCTCGGGTTCGTCGCGGCGAGTGCAGAGCTCACGATCAGCGGCGTTCGCGTGCTCCGCCGAGGTGAGGGTTGGAAAAGCCTTCTCCTCGTGGTGAGCGCCGCCGTCGCTTCGTCGATCGCGGCCGCGGTCGTGCACGAGCGCCGCGTGCGAGAGCGCATCCTGAAGAAGGGCAAGCGCGTGCGCGCGAGGGTGACGACCCAGCTCGCGCGCGGCGGCGCCGAGGGTGAGGTCGTGCTCGCGCTCCGCACCGAAGAGAGCGCGCCGCGCACGCTCGAGGTGGTCGAGCTCGTCACGCCCGACGAGGCCGAGCGCTACCAGCCGGGCTCGATCGTGGTCGTCGCGATCGACCCCGAGGACGCGAGCCGCGGCCTCGTCGATCGCGAGGCGACCGTGCACCGCGTGGTGTGAGCGACGACGTCGGTCCCCCGGGTGGTGGTGCAATTGTCCATCACGCGAGGCCGCGATCGCTGTGACCGTGCTGTAAGCCTCCAGCGTCGCTGGTCATGGCTTGTCGCGAGGTCGGATTTCAACGTCGAGGCTGGATCGGCTCGTTCGGCCTGAGGCTTGCTGATGTGGGAGAACGCCATGAGCAACTCGAGCACCTCGCCTCAAACGCTTCGTCTGCGTCCTCCGACGGAAGAGAGCGCGCCCGCGTCCTCCGCGCGTCCGCACGAAGAGGTGCGATCGATCACGTCGGCGCCGCCCGCGTCGAGCCCGCCTTCGTCAGCGCCGCGGCCGGTCTTGCGGCGGCCGGGCGTCCTCGCCGAGGCACCCGCGAGCGTGCGCAGCGTGCCGCCGCCGCTGCCTTCGACTCCGCCGCCGCTGCCTTCGACTCCGCCGCCGCTGCCTTCGAGCGCTCCGCGCACGGTGCCGCCGCCGCTCCCTTCGGCGCGCGAGCGAGCGATGCGCGCGCTCCAAACCCCGTCGACGCCGCCGCTCTCGAGCGCGCCTCCGCCGCCCGCGAGCTCACCCGTCGCGAGCCGCATCTCGTCGCCGCCGCGCCCGCCTCGCCTGCCGCGCCTCGAGGCCGAGACCACGCCGCTCCCCAGAGAGAACGCTGCTGTCGACGGCCGCTGTTTCCTCGTGCGACCCGGCGAGCGCGCAGGCGAGCTCGTGCTCACCGCGCTCCCTGTCGGCGCTGAGCCTCCGGCGCACGCGCCTGTCGTGCGCCTCGCGATCGAGCGCGCGGACGACGCGCGCACCGTCGTCCTGATGTTGGGCTGATCGCGGCCGAGCTCAGTCGGGCGCGAGCGAGCGGAGCTCTTCGGTCGCGACGCTGTCGAGCTGAGCGAGCCGCGCGAGCGTGTCGCTCGTGGGCGGGACGTCGTGGACGGCGCGCGCTTCGATCTCGGCTGCGAGCCGCGCGACGGCGACCGCGCCGAACGTCGCGCAGTTGGCCTTGAGATCGTGCGCGGCGCGGCGCGCGCGCTTGGCGTCGCGCGTGGCAGCGGCCGCGTCGAGCTCCGCGCGCAGCTTCGCCACGCTGTTGAAGTAGTCGGTGATGAGCTCGCGGAGCTCACCCGGCTTGCAGATCGCCGCGAGCTCGCGGACGCGCGAAGTGTCGATGTGATGGGGCTGGTGGCGCGCGAGCATCGTGCGGAATCGCGCTGCGTGAACGGCCGCGCGAGGAAGTCGTCGACGCCCGCGGACCTCCCACCAGTACTCTTCGAGGACGTTGGCCGACACCATCACGATCTTCCGGCAGGCACCGTCGCGCGCACGGGATCTTCCGCGTCGCGGTCACGCCGTCGACGACAGGCATCTGCATGTCCATGAGCACGACATCGAACGGCGCGCGCTCGAGCATGTCGAGCGCCTCCACCGCCATCGGACGCAAGCTCCGGCGCTGGCCGAAGGCTCCTCGAGCATCGCGCCGATGGGCGCTGGTTGACCTTGCGTTGTCGTCGGCGACGAGGATCCGCATGTTGGGCAGCGCGCGGGCCTCGAGCTGCGCGAGCAGACGAGGGCGCGCCGCGCGCGAAGAGCGGCACAAGATCGGACTCGTCGTGTGGCGCGCGGCAGCCGAAGTCGGAAGCGGAACGGGAGCCCTTGTTGGGCTCGCTCTCGACGCGGAGCGTGCCGCCCATGCGCGCTCGACGAGCGACTTGCTGATCACGAGCCCGAGCCCCGTACCGTATTTCCTCGCGTGCGAGTCGTCGCCCTTGAACGAACGGCTTGAAGAGCTTCTCGAGGTTCTCGGGCGAGATGCCGATGCCGGTAGTCGCGCACCTCGACGTGGAGCAGGTCGTTCTCCTCCTCGTAGGGCCGACCACGTCATCACAGTCCCTCGCGCGTGAACTTCACCGCGTTGCCGACGAAGTTCGTGAGCACCTGTCGCACGCGCAGATCGATCGCCGAGCAGGAGGTCGGGAGGCTCACCGACCCAGCGCGCCTCGAGCACGATCCGCGGCTTCGTCCTCGCGCGGGGCGGCCGCCTCGCTCGGCGGCAGCGAGGCTAGCGGGCTCGAGTCGCGTGAAGGGCGCGCGCGACCGCGAGCACACCGTTCACGAGCTCGCGCAGCAGACGAGCTCGTCCAAGCTGAGGCGCCCGCCTCGAGCTTCGGCAGATCGAGCACGTCGTTCGTGAGCGTGCAGCGTGCGACCACGCTCGCGCGCGAGGTCGACGAGCTCGCGCTGGGCTGTCGAGCGCGGTCTTCGAGGAAACGCTCCATGATGCCCATCACCCCCGCGAGCGGGGTGCGGATCTCGTGGCTCATGTTCGCGAGGAACTGAGCCTTCGCGCGGGCCGCGGCGAGGGCCTCGTCGCGAGCGTCGCGCAGCGCCAGGCCTGCGCGCGGTTCTCTCGCTCTTTGTCGGCGATCCGCATCACCTGGGCGTTGTGCACGCGCCTCGTCGTGATCGAGAACGCCGCGAAGAGCGCGAGGAGCGCGAGCCGAACGGGCAGGTAGTGCGCGGGGCTCGGGACGAACTCGGGCGGCAGCACGAGCACGTGCACGCTGAGATCGATGACGAGCATCGCGACGGCCGCGATGACGGACCAACGCACGGTCGCCGCGATCCCGTCTCCGTGCGCGAGCACCGCCAAGAGCAGCAAGAACCAAGGGCTCAGCGCAGCGTGCGCTACGTGAAGGACACGACGATGAGGTCCGCGAGGATGACGCCGAGCAAGGCCCCTTCGCGGACGCGCCCGCGCGCGAACCGTTGGCTGAGGAGGGCGACGAGCGCGAGCGCGACGAGGTGCACGACGCTCGCTCACCTGCCCGCGGGCCATGCTGAGCGCGATGAAGAAGACGAGCGCGACGACGACCGCGACCCGCGCAAGCGAGGCGCGGCGAAGGACCTCGGGGTCTGCGTCGGTGCTGGGCTCGGTCATCCACGAGGCGACGCGAGCCCGAAGCCCGCGCTCCGCGACGTGCCTGCCTCCTCGAACAGCCTGCGGAGCTCGGTCGCCAAGGTCGCCGGAGAGAAGGGCTTCGAGACGACGCCGATCGCTCCGGGCACGCGCAGCGTGTCGTGCTCGCTCGCCTCCAGCGCGGTGAGGAAGACGACCCGCACGTCCTTGGTGCGCGGCCGCTCGGAGAGCGCGCGACAGAACAAGCGACCGTCCATGTCCGAGAGCTGCACGTCGACGAGGGCGACGTCGGGCTGCCAGGCGGCCGCGATCTCGAGCCCGGACTCCCCCGTCTCCGCGATGCGCGCGCGGCGCCCGACCCGACCGGCTGAGTCAAGCCTCGGCGAAGCGCGTCGCTGCGCGCGCGGCGCCGGTTCTACCGAGCGCGAGGACGAGGCGTCCGAGCGCCAACGTCGGCGCTGCGTTGGCCTGTTCGAAGTCGCGCACGGCCGCGACCGTGGCCTCGTAGCCCTGCGCGAGCGCGTTGGCCGCAGCGGGGTCGCGCACGGCCGCGACGCGCGCGATCCGTGCGAGGTGCGCCGCCACAGCGAGTAGCTCGTCGCGCGCGCCGAGGCGATCGAGATCGCTGCTCTCCGCGAAGCGCGCCGCTGCGCCGGCGCTGCGGGTCAGCGCGGCCTCGAGCAGGCCTGTCACGAACGCGCGCCGTCGCTCGGCCTCGGTGTCGTTCGTGTGGGCGAGGGCGGCCTCGACGCTCCCGGCGCCGAGCTCGACAGCCTCATCGAGCCGCTCGGCAGCGACGCCGCGCTCCTCCAGGAGGCTGCGCATGACGTTCGACGCGAGCGGGCCGAACCGGACCGGCAACGTCCGCGAGCGGATCGTCGGCAGCAGTCGATCGGGCGCGCTCGTGAGGAGCACGAAGTGCGTGCCGGGGCGCGGCTCCTCGAGCGTCTTCAGCAGAGCGTTCGCGGCGGACGGGTTCATCTCCTCTGCGGCTCTGAAAATGAAGATGCGCGCGCGCGCCTCGAACGGCGCGAACGGAGCCTTCTCGAGCACGACCTTGCGGATCTGGTGGATCGAGATGTCCTTGCGCTCCTCGATCTTGCGGCCGCTGTCGTCCTTCAGGATCCCGTCGTAAAGACCTCGCTCGACGAGCACGACGTCGGGGTGGAGCGGCACGCAAGGCGACTCCTCCGAGAAGGTCACGGCGCGCCGACACCCGCTGCAGGCTCCGCAGCCGAGCGCTGCGGGATCGCCCGTGCACACGAGCGCCTGCGCGAGCGCGAAGGCGACGAGCTCCTTGCCCACACCGCTCGGCCCCTCGAATCGATAAGCGTGATGCACGCGGCCGTCGCGAAGTGCGCGCTGCAGGCTCGCCACGGGCGCGTCCTGGCCGCGCACCTGCGCGAACGTCATCGACGCCCTCGCTTCGGCGCGGGCTTCTTCTTGGGAGCGGGCTTCTTCTTCGGCGCGGGCTTCTTCTTCGGCGCAGCGCGCTTCGAAGCGGACTTCTTTTGAGCCCCAACCTTTTTCGCAGTCGCAGGCTTTTTCTTGGGAGCGGGCTTTTTCTTGGGAGCGGGCTTTTTCTTGGGAGCGGGCTTTTTCTTGGGAGCGGGCTTCGAAGCGGACTTCTTTTGAGCCCCAACCTTTTTCGCGGTCGCGGCCTTCTTCTTCGTCGTCGGCTTTTTCTTTGGGGTGGATACCGACTTTGCTGGCGCTCGCTTCTCGCGAGGTGGAGGCACCTCCACCGGCTCGCCCCGCACCGCGCGAAGCAGGCGGGCGCGCAGGTCGTCGAGCCCCTGATGGGTCGCCGCGCTCACGAGGAAGAGGCAAATCCCCAGGTCCGCGAAGCGCCGCGCGAGCGCGGGATAGGCCTCGGTGACCTCGGGCAAATCAGCCTTCGACATCGCGACGATCTCGGGGCGCGCCGCGAGCTCCTCGCTGAAGGCCGCGAGCTCGCGACGCAGGGCCTTGTAGTCCGCGATCGGATCGCGCGCGGGATCGGGGTCGAGCGTCACGAGGTGCAGGAGCACGCGCGTGCGCTCGACGTGCTTCAGGAACTCGATGCCGAGCCCGACGCCCTCGCTCGCGCCTGGGATGAGCCCAGGGATGTCGGCGATGACGAAGCTCGCGCCGCCGAGTCGCGGGCCGCCGCCGACGTCGACCACACCGAGCGTCGGCACGAGCGTGGTGAAGGGGTAATCGGCGATCGCGGGCCGCGCTGCGCTGAGCGCGGCGACCATCGTGCTCTTGCCGACGTTGGGAAAACCCAGGAGCCCGACGTCCGCCATGACCTTGAGCTCGAGGCGCAGGTTGCGTGTCTCGCCTGGCTCACCCTTCTCGGCGCGGCGCGGAGCGCGGTCGAATGGCGTCGCGAAGTGGATGTTGCCGCGCCCGCCTTTGCCACCCTTCGCGATGATGAGGCGCTGCTGGTGCTCCGTCACGTCGGCGACGAGCGAGCCCGTGTCCTCGTCGAAGATCTGCGTACCGAGTGGCACGCGCACGAGGCGGTCTTTCCCAGCGCGGCCGTAGCAGTCGCTGCCCTGCCCGTGCTCGCCGCGCTCGGCGGCGATGGTGCGCTCATAGACGACGTCTTGGAGCGACGAGAGTCCCTCGTCGCCCTCGATGATCACGTCGCCGCCGCGACCTCCATCACCCCCCGAGGGGCCACCAAAAGGGATGAACTTCTCGCGCCGAAAGGCGACGACGCCGTTGCCGCCATCGCCTGCAACGGCACGAATTCGGCAATGATCGACGAATCGCACGGCGCGCCTTCTAACACGTCTCGAAGGAGGCTCGCGACGAAGCTAACGTGGTGCGGACCTTGGCTGCGCGCATTCTTCTTCTCGACGACAACCGCGAGCTCTCGGAGAACATCCGCGACGTCCTCGAGCGCTCCGACGACCTCCGACAGAGCGGCCGCGTGGAGGTCGTCATCGCGCACGACGCCGCGAGCGGCTTGAGCCTCGCGCGCGCGCGCCCGTTCGACGTGGCCATCGTGGACGTGAAGCTCCCCGATGCGTACGGCGTCGATCTCGTCGGGCCGCTGCACGCCGTCATGCCTCACGGCGAGGTCGTGTTGCTCACCGGGAACGCGACCGTCGAGAGCGCGATCTCGGCGCTGCGCGCTGGCGCCGGCGCGTTCGTCCTGAAGAGCTTCCGCCCCGAAGAGCTCGTTGCGATCGTCCAGCAAGCGCTGCTGAAGGTCCGCTTGCGGCGCGAGCGCGAGATGTTCGAGCGCCGCTACGACGCGCTGATGAACGCCGTCGAGGTGTTCATCGTCGGCCTCGACCCGCAGGGGCGCGTCGTCTTCTTCAACGCGAAGCTCGGCGATGCCCTCGGTACGAAGGAGACCCAAGCGCGGGGCACTCGCTTCTCGAGCAGCTGGATCGACGAGCCCGATCAGCGTCGCTTCGACGCCGCGATCGGCGAGGTCATGAGCGGCGCGGGCTCGCAGGAGCTCGAGGTCGGGGTCCTCGATCGCGACGGCGTCGCACGGCGAGTCCTCTGGCGACTCTCCGGCGTCACCGAGGAGAGCTCGGAGGGGGTCGACCACGTCTACGGCATGGGCGTCGACGTCACCGAGCGCCGAGTGCTCGAGCGGCGCGCGGCTGCCGCCGAGGCGCTCAACGCGATGGCGCCGCTCGCGCTCGGGCTCGCGCACGAGATCCGCAATCCGCTCAACGCTGCGGTGCTCGAGCTTCACCTGCTTGGGCGCGCCATCGATCGGATCGACGACGCCAAGATCCAGGGGCCGATGCGACGCCGCGTCGAGGTCGTCGTGGGCGAGGTTCGACGGCTGGAACGGCTCCTCACCGAGTTCCTCGAGCTCGCCCGTCCCCGCGCACCGCAACGCGAGCCCGTGGATCTCGACCGGGTCGTATCGGAGGTCCTCGACCTCGAGATGGAGGCGATGTCGCGCTCCAACGTGACGCTCGCGCTCGACGTCGCCCGCAGCGCCACGGTCGCTGGCGACACCGAGAAGCTCAAGCAGGTCGTGTTGAACCTCGTGGTGAACGCGCTCGACGCGATGCCCGACGGGGGCACGCTCACCGCGCGCGTCACCATGACCACGAGCCACGTCGTCTTCACCTTGTCGGACACCGGCAAGGGAATCGACCCGAAGATCGTCGCCGAGGTGTTCGACCCCTTCTTCACGACGAAGCCCGCCGGAACAGGGTTGGGTCTCGCGATCGTTCGCAAGATCGTCGAGCACCACAACGGCGCGGTGAAGCTCTCCTCGCGGCCGACCGAAGGCACGACCGTCGAGGTCAGCCTACCTCGGGCCGACCCGGCGGCGCTGCGCGCGACCCCCCGCGGCAGCGTGTTGCGTTGATGTCGTGATCAGCCGACGAGACGCGAAGGCGGCTTCAACGGCAGGCCGGGCTTCGACCCGGGAGCCGACGGAATGGCCTTCGGGATGAGCTCGCCCTCGAGCGCCGACATGGCAGCGAACACGCGCTCCATGCCGTAGTCGAGCGCCGCTTCCTTCTGAAAGACGGTGGGGAGCCGGACGAGCCGCATGCAGGTCATCTTGCCGAGGTCGATCTCGCGCTCGAGGAAGGCCTCGAAAGAACCGTAACCCTTCGCCTGGAAGAGCTCGCGGAGCTGGATATCGCCGAGCAGCTGCCCGATCTCGTAGAAGCCCTTGTCGAGCCGCTTGCGGAGCGTGCGGATCTTCTGGGTCTGGTTGTGGAGATCAGCGATCTTTTGCTTGATCTCTTCGGCGCCGCTCGGCGTCCGGATCGTGGCGCGAGCGCTGCCCGGGGGGGCCGGCTCGGCGGCACGGGCACGAGCCTCGGCGGCGTGCTTTGCGGCGTGCCGGGCAGCCCAGGGGGCGGCACCACGGAGGCCGAGCTTGCGCTTCGGGTTGAGCGGCGGCGGCGCGGAGCTGCCGGAGCCCTCTCCGTCGCCCTTGCCACGCTTCCCCGAGCCCGCCGACTTCGGCGCCTTGGCGCCTGCGCCCTTGCCACCCTTCGAAGGGGCCTTCGCGGCTTTGGCCGGCGCGCTCTTCGAGGACTTCTTGGCGGGCGACTTCTTCGCGTCTTTGCCTGACTTCGCCTTCGACATGATTTCTCCGAGCATCTCTGGCAAGAGCCGGCCAGCGCGTCTAAAAACCCGGTGGCTCCTTACCAAATTTGGGTGCTGTTCGTCTAGTCCATCGTAGCGCCGCGGCCTTCACGGTGCTTTGCGACCTCGCTCGGCTCTTTGCTAGAACGGGTCGATGAGCGACCCCACGCAGAGCGCGAACGCCCCGGCCACCGAGCGTGGAGGCGGCCGCATCGCCGTCGTGGTCAACGGCAACGCGAAGAGCGTCAGCGACGAGGTCATCGAGACCCTCGATCAGCTGCTCGACGGCGGCGACCTGTTCGTGTCGCGTCGCATCGAGGACAGCGAGGCCATCGCGAGAACCCTCCTCGACCGCGGGTACAGCACCATCCTCACAGGGGGAGGGGACGGCACGTTCACCGTCGTCGTCACCGCGGTCGTTCGAGAGGCTCGGCGGCGCGGACTGCCACTGCCGCGCTTCGGGCTCCTGCGCTTGGGCACGGGCAACTCGCTCGCGTGGGTGCTCGGCGCGAGCCGCACGGGGGGCGGCGCTCGGGGTGCACGCGCCCTCTCGGCGGACATCGCACGCCTGCGGGCCGACGCGGGCAGTCGTCCGCTGCCCCTCGTCGAAGTCGAGGGGATGATCTCGCCCTTCTGTGGCTTCGGCATCGATGCGAACGTGCTCCACGACTACACGGTCACTCGTCGCGCCCTGTCGGTCGGGCCCTTTCGTCGCGGGGCACCCGGGCTCTTCAGCTACACGGTGGCGGCCACGACCCGCACGATCCCTGGCTACTTGCTGAAGCCGACGCCCCACTGCCGCGTCGTCAACCGCGGGGGGCTTGCGTATCGCATCGCTCGCAACGGCGGCGCGGCGGGCCCGCCGTTCGAGGCAGGGATGGTGCTCTACGAAGGCCCGGCGACGATCGCGTCGCTGTCGACCATCCCGTACTACGGCTTCGGCTTCCGCATGTTCCCGTTCGCCGAGGATCGACCTGGAAAAATGCAGCTGCGCGTGTCGACGATCTCCAGCGTCTCGTTCGTGAAGCACCTCGGCGAGATCTGGAAGGGCACCCATTACGACCCCTCCGAGCTCTTCGATTTTCACGTCGACGATGTGGAGATCGCCTTCGATCCGCCGACGAACTTCCAGATCGGTGGGGACATCATGGGCGAGCGCACCACGGTGCGCGCTCACATCACCGACCCCGTCCCCGTCGTCGATTTCTACGCTCCACCCCGCGGGTGAGGCCGAGGGACGAGCGTCAGGGCGCGATCAGTTTGTCCGTGCTGAGGGCGTAGAGCGTCGTCGTCGTTTTGTCGCCGAACGAGGTCTCGAAGTCGACCATGCGAGAGAGCACGCTCGCTGTGCGGTGCCCGTCGAGCTGCTTCGGGTGCTTCTTGCCCTGATCGAGGTACGCCCGCAAAAAGAGGCTCTTGTCGTTCTTCGGCAGAGCCTTGACGTTGCGGACCCACTTCGCCCAGGTCTTCGGCTCGAGGAGGTACTGCTCGACGTTGGAGACGTAGAAGACGGACACCGTGAGGTTCTCCGCGGCGAGGTATTTCGCGAGCTGTGGGAGGGCCTTCTCGCCTGCGAAATCCCCGACGAGGGGGACGACCTTGCCCGCACGCTCGAGGCTCTGCACGGTCTCGAACGAGGCGTTCGTCGCGAGGAACCCGCCAGTCTCCCCAGACGGGCTGCGCATCTCGAGGAGCTCCGCGAGGGTCGGGTATTTGCGGCCGTTGTTCTCCTTCAGCTCGAAGCGGATTTGCGTCCCACCCTTCCAAAACTCCTTGTGCATGTCGCTGAGGGCTTTCTCGTCCTCTTTCCCGAGCTTCAGCCCGTAGCCCGTGATGCGCTTCATGAGCTTCTCGTGGGCGGCCTTGAACGTGGCCTCGGAGGAGGCTGCCTTCTCGACGAGCGCGAGCACGTCTTTGACCGATGCGTCGGGGGCGTTCGCAGCGTCGGGGGCCGCGCGCCCCACAAGCAGCGCGAGGAAGTGCGCGCGGCTCTCGGCCTCCTCGAACGCGGCGCGGTAGAGCAGGTGCAGGAGCATGTTGCCGCGACGGATGTCGACGATGAATGCCATCGTGGGCTTGCTCAGCGCGATGTACGTGAAGTTCTGCTCGGGCCCGACGCCGAGGTAAACCCCGGTCGAGTCCGCGTTCTTCGCGAGCGCCTCGGCGATTTGGAGGTAGCTCGTCTCGTTCGAGATGAGGTTGTCGCTGAAGAAGTACGTGTCGGGCTCGGAGAGTCCATCGACGAGGTCTGCGAACTTGCGAGGATCCGTGGTCGCGGTCGGCGCGCTCGCGGTAGGGGTCGCGCTCGCTGGACTGCTCGCTGCGGCTGCGCTCTTCGGTTCGCTCGGGCCTGAGCTCGTGGTCGCGCTCGCACGCACGGGAGCGCTCGTGGCCGAGGCCGACGACCGGGCCGACGCCGCCGAGGAGGCCTCGTTCGGCTGCGAGGTCATGCACGAAGCACCGAGCGCACCCACCGCCAGCGCCGCAATGAAGCCGACTGCGACCCGTTCCAAGAAGCTCATCCCGACCACCCTCGACCGACTCCGCATGGGGGACACAACGCTGCGTCCTCGAAGGAGCATTCCGAGTGCGCGCGCGGCGGAGTGTATTCGCTCTCGGGGCGGAGTGTGCGGCCGAGTCTGCTAGGCTGCCGCCCCATGGGTGGCCGTCGCGGGCGAGCGCAACAGAAGTTCTTGAAGCTAGGCGGAGCGGCCCTCATCGCGATCTCGGCGTGGGCGAGCTCGCCGACTTCCGCGAGCGCGTTCGTCTGGCCCAACGTTCCGGATCGCATCGCGCGTTCGCTGCAATCCTCCGATCCGAACGAACGGCGCGCGGCGGCCCAGGAGATCGCGACGCTCCCGAGCGAGGTCGCGAAGCCCCTCGCACTGCGGGCGCTGAACGACGAAGACGACGAAGTGCGCATCACCGCGGCGAAAGTCGTCGCGAAGCTGCGCATCGACGGGGCCGGCGATCTCGTCGCGGGTTGGCTCACCGACTCGGATTCGCGCGTTCGGCTCGCTGCGTGTGAGGTCATCCGCGCGGCTCCGACCGACCGATCGATCCAGGCGCTCGGTCGGGTGCTCGCGGACCCGAGCAAAGATGTGCGCGTCGCTGCGGCGCAGGCGATGGGTCGGTCGACGTCCTCCGAGGCTGTGTCGCTCCTCCTCGGGCACCTCGACGACGGCTCGCCCGAGGTTCGCGCCGAGGTCGCGAGCGCACTCGGGCGGCTCGGCGATCAGCGCGCGGTCCTGCCGCTCGTCGGCAAGGTCCAAGACGCCGCGCCCGAGGTCCGACGTCGCGTCGCGCGTTCGCTCGGTGAGCTCAAGGACGCCCGTGCTGCCGCGGCGCTCGTGCTCTCCCTCACCGATCAGAGCGTCGACGTCCGCGTGGAGGCCGCGCTCGCGCTCGGCCGCATCGGGTCGGACGAGGCGACGACGTCGCTCGCGCCGCTGGTGCAAGGGCAAGCGTCGGCGACGAAGAGCGGCCCGAGCGGCGAGAGCTCGCTCGCCGTGCGACAGGCTGCGCTGCGCGCGCTCGGTCAAATCGGCTCGCAGCGAGCGATCGAGCTCTTGGTTGCTGCGCTCGACACCGATCGCGCCGAGGCCATGCGGACCCCGGCGCGGGACGCTCTCGTCACGGTCGGCAAGCCCGCGGTGAAGCCGCTGCTCGCGGCGCTCTCGAGCTCGCCGTCTGCGCGCGTCGCGAGCGGCGCGGTCAGCGTGCTCGGCGCGCTCGGTGATGTCAGCGCGGCTCCTGCGATCGTGCGCGCCATGCAACGCGGCACGGTGCCCGCGCCCGCGGCGCTCTCCGCGCTCTCCGCGCTGAAGGCCGACGACGCGCTGCCGTCGATCCTCGAGCTCATCGACGACCCCTCGGGTGACGTGCGGCGCGCGGCGATCCGAGCCGCGACTGCGATCATCGATCCGGCTGCACAGGATGGGCGCGCCGTTGACGTCGTGCGCGACATCCTGTTCGACCCCACGCTCGACGTCGACGATCGCATCGGGCTCATCGAGTTGCTCGGTCGCACGGGCTCACCGCGCGCGGCCGACCTCGTGGTCTCGTTCGTCGGCGCGAAGGCTCCGGCGCTGCGTCGCGCGTCCCTGCGCGCGCTCGGTTCCTTTCACAAGGGTTCACCCGAGATCGACGAGAAGCTCGTCGCCGCGCTCGACGACGACCTCGCGACCGTCCGCATGGACGCCGCGGTCGCGCTCTCTCGGGTGGGTACGCCCGCGCTCGCGCGCAAGCTGATGGATCGGCTCCTCAAAAGCGCAGAGCAAGATCGCGGTGCGCTCGGCATCGCGCTCGCCGGGGTGCTCTCGCGCGCGACCGACGGTTCGCTCGCGGTCGAGATCGGGACCGCGGTGACGTCGGCTCCGAGCACTGCGCGCGACGCGCTGCTCGAGGGGCTCGGGCGGATGCAGGTCGCGGGGGCGGTCGAGCAACTGCGTGCCCGCGCGTCGCAGAGCGTGGACGACCGACGCAAGGTCGCGGAGGTCGCTATGGGGCAGGGCACGGCCGCCGAGGCCTTGCTCGTCGATCTCGCCCGCGATCTCGACCCCGGCGTTCGCGCGAACGCTGCGTGGTCGCTCGGCTTCGTGGCGAGCAAAGACGGCATCACCGCTCTCGCGAAGCTCGCAGAGGACGGTGACGTGAACGTGGCGGGCAACGCGCTCGCGTCGCTCGGGCGCACTGCAGCGCGCGCCAAAGACTCCGCGGTCGTCGAGGGGCCGGCCTGCAAGGCCCTCGCGGATACCCGAGCCTACGTTCGAGCGAACGCGCTCTCGGGCCTCTTCCTCGCGGGGGGCACCTGCGACGTGACGACCATCGCGAACCTCCTCGCGACTGACACCTCGGAGCGGGTGCGCATCGCCGCGGCGGCGCTGCTCCGCGATGTCATCGGCCGCCCAACGGCGCCCGCACCGGACGCGTCGAGCTCGACCAGCGCAGGGCAGCCGACCCAGCCGCCGCCCGCGGTCGATCCGATCGACCTGTCGAAGCGCGTGCTCGATCGCTGCGCCGCCGAAGATCCCACATACCGGGTCGCGCGCGCTTGCGAGGAGAACCCGCAGCGCATCAGCTCCACGGAGACCTTCAGTCTGACCATCTTCGTGGTCCCCGACGGGAGCTCCACTCCGGTGGGCGGGGCTCCCTTCGCGCTGGCACTCCCCGATGGAACGCTGCGACTCGGGCTGACCGATCGGCGAGGGGTGGTCTACGAGGCGCAGGCGCCCGTGGGTGAAGTGGAGCTGGCAGTCCCCGCTGCCCTCGCGAATCGATAGGGTGGGGCAAGCGCCCAGCTTTCGAAGGCGGAGCCAGCGAGAACGGCGCGCTCAGCGCTGGAGAGTGGAAAAAAATACTCTCCCAGTACGGTCGGGAACTTTTTTTTACCAAGAGAGTCACATCGCCTTCGTCGAAGGCGACATGGGCGGTTGGTGGTGAGGGTCCCGACGGATTCCTGCTCTTCGACCCATCGGTCGACACCTTGGTTTGCGATGGGGACAGCTAAGCCACCGCCTGCGCAAAGTTGGCGTCGACTGAAAGTTCCGGGTCTCAGATTGCGTTTCTTGGGGAAGGCCCCGCAAACGCTGCGCGTACAAGGAGTAATATGACGATTCTCAGGTCCGCCTTCCCCAGCACGGCTCTTCTCGTGGTTTCGATGGGCGCAGCTGCCGCGCTGACCGCGGGTGGGTGCAGCGCAACCGGGCCGGGAACCACGCCTGCGAACGTCGCCGCGACCCACCCGCTCGCGGGGCAGTGTGTGGCGGGGACGAGCCCGCTCAAGCCGGTGAGCTCGCCGAATCAGTCTGCGACCGTCGCGCTGGCGTCTTTCTCGAGCGGGCCGCTCGCGTCGAAGACGGTGGCGTTCGTTGCGGACGAGGACGACAAGAGCCTCGTCATGGTCGACGTCGACTCCAAGAAGGAGCTGAGCTCGACCAAGCTTGGTGCGACGCCCGGGCAGGTGATGATCCTCGAGGACGGTCGCGTGCTCGTTTCCCTGCGCGACAAGAACCAGCTCGCGGTCTTCCACGCCGCAGAGGACGGGTCGCTCGTCGCGGGATGCGCCGTCGACACCTCCGCCGAGCCGATCGCGCTCGCACTGACCCCGGACAAGAGCACGTTGCTCGTCACCGCCGGTTGGGGCCACGCCCTCGAGTCATTCGATGCGGCCTCGCTCGCGATGACGGGCAAGACGTCGCTCCCTCGTGAGCCGCGCACCGTCGTCGTCGACGATGACGGCAAGGTCGCGTACGTCACGCATGCGGTCGGGGGCCGTGTGAGCGTCGTCGACCTGGCAACGATGCGGTCGAACTCTACGCTCGATGTCGTGGTGAACCCGCAGCAGCTCGCGCAAGAGGGGACTGACAAGCCTTTCTCCCTCGCGTCTGCGGTGACGAGCTCGGTCGGCGACGGCAACGGTGAGAAGCCGATGCCCGGTCGATTCGGCACGCGGATGGGCTGCCAGGGCTACCCGATGGTGAAGACGACCGCGCCGAAGGGGCGCGTTCTCGCGCCGCAGATCCTCGTCGACCCGGGTGACCCCGAGAATCGCGCGCAGGGCTACGGCGACGCGCAGGTCCCGACTGAGGTCGCGAGCGTTGGCGTCATCGACGCGGGCACGCAGCGGTTCGTGAACGCTTCGTTCGCCGTCGACGTCTTCCGCAACGCCGAGGCTTCGGCCGATCCCGATGGCGGGGAGTGTTTGCTTCCGCGCGGCGCGGCGGTCGACGACAGCTCGTCGACGCTCCTCGTGACGTGTCTCGGCATCGACGCGGTCGTCGCGTACGACGCGACCTCCGCGAACCCGGCCTCGATCCAGAAGGCTCGGTGGAACGTGGGGTCGGGCCCGACGGGCATCGCGGTCGATCAGTCGCACTCTCGCGCGGTGGTGTGGTCGCAGTTCGAGCGAAGCCTGCAGATCCTCGATCTGAATGCGATGGGTGACACGACGGATGGGTCGGACGAAAACCGGATCGCGCTCTCGCCGATGGCCGAGCCGCTCTCGCTGCCCTTCCTGTTGGGTCGGCAGATCTTCCACAGCACGGGTGATGCCCGCGTGTCGCGTGACGGTCGCGCTTGCGCGAGCTGCCACCCGGATGGTCGTGACGATGCCATCACTTGGTCGACCCCCGATGGGCCGCGACGCACGATCATGCTCGCCGGGCGCCTCTCGGACACAGCGCCGTTCTCGTGGCTGGGTGCGAACAAGGATGTTCGTGAGCACGTCGGTCACACGTTCGAGCGCCTCAATGGGCAGGGCCTTCGCAACGTCGAGTTCGAGGCGCTCCTCACCTACGTGAGCACGATGGCTCCCCCGCCGAAGGAGGGGAACGCCGACGCTGAGCTCGTGAAGAAGGGCGAGCAGATCTTCAACTCATCCGAGGCCGAGTGCGCGAGCTGCCATGCGAACGGCGGCACGGATGGTCGCAACCACGACCTCGGGGTGAAGGCCACGGCCGACCGGAAGGCCGCGTTCAACACGCCGGCGCTGACCTATCTGTCAGGGCGCGGGCCGTTCTTCCACGACGGTCGCTACCAGGACCTCCGCCAGCTCCTCATCGAGAGCGACGGGACGATGGGGCACACGAAGCAGCTCGGCAACGGCGACCTCGATGCGCTCGAGGCTTACCTCAACTCGCTCTAACCTTCGTCCATCGAGATCCCATGAAGTCGCTCAAGTCGAAGTTCGTGCTCGCGATCGCGGTCGGCGGTTTGGTTGCAACAACTGGAACGGACGCTGTCGCTGGCAAGGCTGCGAACGACAGCCTCGTCGACAAGCTGCCGAAGAGCGGCTCGCTCAAGATCCCGAAGTCGATCACCAATCCAAAGTCGATCCCAGCGACCGAGCACGTGGACGGCTTCTACGTCGAGACGCCGGGCCCCTCATACGGTGAGGGTCCGACGTACGCGATGGTCTACGCCTCGAAGGACGCAGCGACCGCACACAACAACGGCACGCCAGCCACCGAGGCCGAGAGCTGCTTCATGACCGCCTACCCCAACCCGGGTGGTGACGTGAATTGGTCGAACAGCCTGGCGACCACGACGAGCGTGCAGAACTACAAGCACGCGTCGTATGGCCCCGTCGAATACGGCAGCGTTCAGCTCGTGCGCGCAGACCGCGTGGAGAAGGTCGAGGGCGACCGGCTGACCTACTCGGTGAAGGTCGCGTTCGTGGACGCTGAGACCCAGGGCGTTCGGCTGCAGTCGACGCAGTCGGTCGAGTTCATCAAGCTGCGCGATTTGCCCGGCAACGTTTCGGTGTGGGGCTCTCAGAGCGACGGTGAGGTCACGTTCCTCGTGCAGCGGAAGAAGCACCCGAAAGAGCGGTTTTTCTTCGGTCCGCTGATGGTGAGCTCAGCGGGTGGAATGAACAACGTGAGCTCGCAAGAGGCGTGTCCGGTCGTCTTCAGCTTGAAGACTGGCAAGGGCGTCGCGACCAACGCCGTAGTCACGCTCGACGCTGTGCTCGATGTTGTCGGAACGGGTGAAGATCAGGGCCCCGGCTTCGTCGAATCCTCCATTGCGATGCGGCCCGACACCGAGGGTGCCGGGCAGCTCGAGGCGAAGGTCAGGACGATGCGGATCGGGTTCAGCAGCACGTGGATGACGCAGGACACCGCTCCGGTCATCAGCGTGAGCAACGGCTGGTCGGGGCGCGAGCGCACCCAACAGATCTGAGCCGCATCGAGCGACCACAGATCGAATTTCGTTGCGCGCTGATTGACAGCTGAGGAGCGAGTCAGCGCGAAACAAGCGGTGGGGGATGGCGCGGGACGGTCGCGTTAGGGCGGCCGTCCCGCGTTTTTTTCGAAGGTCGGACCTGGGTTAGTCCTTGCGATACATCGTGACGACGCAGGCGCCGCCGAGCCCGATGTTGTGCTGGAGAGCGACCTTCGCGTTCGGGACCTGGCGCTTCTCCGCTTGGCCGCGGAGCTGCCAGACGAGCTCGGTGCACTGAGCGACGCCCGTCGCGCCGAGCGGGTGCCCCTTCGACAGGAGACCACCCGAGGGGTTCGTCACGAACTTCCCCCCGTAGGTGTTTTGGCCGTCGCTTATGAACTTCTCGGCCTCGCCCTCGCCGCAGAGACCGAGGGCCTCGTAGGTGAGGATCTCGTTGGCGGTGAAGCAGTCGTGGAGCTCGACGACCTGCACGTCGCTCGGTCCGAGACCGCTCTTCTCGTAGACCTGCTTCGCCGCGGAGCGGGCCATGTCGTAGCCGACCATTTTGATCATGCTGTCCTCGCCGAAGCTCGAGGAGAGGTCGGTCGCCATCGCCTGCGCTGCGATGAACACCGGCGAGCTGATGCCGTGCTTCTTGGCGTACTCGTCGGAGCAGAGGACCGCCGCGGCCGCGCCGCACGTCGGCGGGCAGCACTGGTAGCGGGTGAGGGGATCGAAGACCTCCTCGGAGGCGAGAATTTCCTCGACGCTGAGGAGCTGGTTGAAGATCGCGAACGGGTTGTTCGCGGCGTGCTTGCGGGCCTTCTCGCTGACACGCGCGAAGGTCTCTTTCTTCGTGCCGTACTTCCACCGGTACTCGCGACCCGCGCCGCCGAACATCTGCGCGGCCGGCGGCGCCGAGGTGAAACCCTGCACCTTGTTCATCACGTTGACGTGCAGCTCGAGCGGGTTCGTTCGGTCGTTGAACTTCGAGCCGAGCGCGCCCTTCTCCATCTTCTCGAAGCCGAGCACGAGCACGCACTCGGCGCCTGCTTCGACGGCCTGGCGACCGAGCATGAGCGCGGTCGAGCCGGTGCTGCAGTTGTTGTTGACGTTGAACACGGGCACGCCGGTGAGCCCGAGATCGTAGGCAGCGCGCTGACCGCACGTGGAGTCGCCGTAGACGTACCCCGCGAAGACCTGCTCGATGTCCTGGTATTCGATGCCCGCGTCCGCGAGCGCAGCGCGCCCCGCGTGCGCCGCCATCACGTTGTAGTCCTCGCTCGCGCCGGGCTTGGCGAACTTCGTCATCCCGACACCAATCACGTTTACTCGTCGAGCCATGGGTCTTCTCCTCTCAGGAAGCGAGGCCTTTCAGGAACCCCAAACGATGGGCGACGCGCACGTCGCCGTCCACACGAAGCTTGCCGCGCATGAAGAGGTCGCGCGCGTTGCCGCTCTTGCACAGCGTGACGAGGTCGTCGTCGGAGAGCGTGAGCGTCGCGGAGGCGTTGCTCGCCGCGCCCTCGGTGACCTTGCCGATGGGTGTCGTGCCGTCGATCGTGAAGGCGCTGCCACCTGCCTTCACGACGATGACTGCGCCGAGCTCTTGCGCGAGGCCCGTCTCTTTGGCCAAGCGCTCACCGAGCGCCTTGAAGATCGCGGGCGCTTGCGCGGTCGGCGCGGCAGCCTGTGCGGCTGGCGCAGCGCCGCTCGCGCCCGCTGCAGCGCGAGCCTTCTTGATGGCCTCCTCGGCGGCCTTCGGATCGACCTTCTTCAGGAACATGAGCTTCTGCGAGGCCATCACGTTGCCCGAGATCTTCAGCTTGCCCGCGAAGTAGAGCTTCTGCGGGTCGGCTGCGCCGGTCGTCATCGCGAGGAAGTCGTCGTCGCTGAGCTCCAGCGTCACATCGGGTGAGCCGAGCGTGCCCTGCTCGACGCGGCCCGCGCCGTCCTTGAGGTCGACGTAGAACGCGCTCGCGGGGTTCGCGAGCTTGAACTGGAACGACGTCTTGATCTGCCCAGCGAGGTCCGGCGTCTTGCCGACGTAGTCGGCGATCGCGACGAAGATATCCTTGCTCGTGAGCTTGTCGGGAGCGGCCGCGGCGGGCGCAGCGGCTGCAGCAGGCGTCGAAGCCTCGGCGGGGAGCTTGCCCTCCGCGGCCATCTGCGCGCGGAGCTTTTCGCCGTCGATCTTCTTCAGGAACTCGAGCTTCTGCGAGGCCATCACGTTGCCCGTGATCTTGAGCTGACCGCCGAAGTAGAGCTTCTGCGGGTTGAGCTTGCCCGTCGCCATCCCGATGAAGTCGGCGTCGCTGAGCTCGAGCGTGACGTCGGGCGCGTCCAGCTTGCCCGCGCCGACCTTGCCCGGACCCGACTTCAAATCGACGAAGTAGGCGCTGCCCGGGTTCGTGAGCGCGAACTGGAAGCTCGTCTTCACCTGGCCCGCGAGATCGGGATTTTTCTCGATGTAGAAGCCGATCACGTCGAACAGGAGCTTGCTCGTGATCGTGAGGCCCGCGGCCGGTTGAGCTGGCGCTGCGGCGGCCGCCGCGGGAGCGGGCGCGGCCTTCGCCTTGGGCTTCGGTACTTCCTTGAAGAGCTCGATCGTGCAGTTCGAGAGGACGACCTTGTCACGCTCCTTGACCTTGCAGCGGACGACGACGCGATCGCCGTCCTTCCACAGCTCGGTGACGAGCGTTTCGCCAGGGAAAACGCTGTCGGCGAAGCGCGCTCGGATGCTCTTGAAGAGGCGGGCGTCGCCGTCGGCGAACGCGTTGATCGCGTGGCGCGCCGCGTACCCGAACGTGCAGAGCCCGTGCAGGATGGGCCGGTCGAACCCGAAGGCCTTGGCGAAGCTCGGGTCGACGTGGAGCGGGTTCCAGTCGCCGTTCAGGCGGTAGAGGAGCGCCTGCTGCGGGTCGATCTTCTGCTCGACGACCTTGTCGGCGGCGCGCTCGGGGACGCCCGCGCCGTCGGTCGTCGGGCCGCGCTCGCCGCCCCAACCGCCGGCGCCGCGCACGACCATCGAGATCTCGTTGTCGGCGAGGAGCTCGCCCGATTCGTCGTAGCTCTTCGTCTCGATGACGACGACCGCGTTCTTGCCCTTGTCCCAGATGTCCTTGATGCGCGACTTCAGCGTGAGCTTCGCCTTGGGCGGGAGCGGACGCGAGACCGCCGTGTACTGCTCTCCGTGCAGGATGCGATCGAAGCCGTAGTTCAAGCCCGGAGCCTGCTCACCGCGACGCGCGGCCTCGAGGATGGTCTTGATGGTCGGCGTGACCGCGAACGTGGGGAAGGGGACGAACCCATCGGAGGCGAGCTCGTTCACGTACGCGAGCTCCTTCGAGTCGAGCGGGTTCTGCGCGGCGCCGATGCTGAGCGCGTAGAGCGAGAGATCGCGCTCGTCGTACGAGGTCGTGAGCGCGGGGAACTCGAACCCGAGGGCTTGGTCGACGTCGATGAACTCGTTGCCGCCGCGGCTCTTCTTCTGAACGTTGTCGAGCACCGGCTGCATGCTCTCTTGGATGTTCGTGGGGTGCGTCGTCTTCGCGAAGCTCGTGATGTCGCCGAAGCTCTTCTCCACCTGCTCGAGCGAGATCGGTCGACCATTGGGGAAGACCTTGCCGACCGCGCGCTCCCAACGGAGCTTCGCCATGAAGCCGCCGCCGACCTCGAACGTGCCGCCGTTCTCGGTGCAGGACTCGTGGGCGAGGTACGCGACGAGCGGCGCGACGACCTCGGGCTTGAGCGCGTCGACGAGCTCCTTCGGCAGGACAGTCTCGGTCAGGCGCGAGCCCGCGATGGGCGCGATGGTGTTGACGAAGACGTTGTTCTTCTTGCCCTCGAGGGCGAGCGTCTGCGCGAAGCCGATGAGCCCCATCTTCGCCATCGCGTAGTTCGCTTGGCCGAAGTTTCCGTAGATGCCCGCGGCGGAGGCCGTCATGATGATGCGGCCGAACTTCGCGTCGCGCATGTGCGGCCACGCAGCCTTGGTCACGCGGTAGCTGCCGAGCACGTGCACCCGGTAGATGAGGTCCCAGTCCTCGTCGCTCATCTTCTGGAAGCTCGAGTCGCGGAGGATGCCGGCGTTGTTGACGACGATGTCGATCTTGCCGAACGCGTCGATCGCGGCCTTCACGATCTTGTCGCCGTGCTCGACGGAGTCGTAGTTCGCGATGGCGTCTCCACCTGCGGCCTTGATCTCGGCGACCACGCGATCCGCGGGCGTAGCGTCGCCGCCCGACCCCCCGTGCATGGACCCGCCGAGGTCGTTCACGACGACCTTCGCGCCGCGACTCCCGAGCAAGAGTGCGTGAGACCGGCCCAAGCCGTTGCCTGCGCCAGTGACGATCGCCACGCGACCGTCGAATCGGAGCTCGCTCGCCATGATGGAAACCCTCCTTCGCTCTCGCAGAACGCCGCGCCGACAACCCCCGGGCACCGACCGTTCGCCCGAAATGGTGCGCGATCAAATATTTCGCATGCGAACCTTTAGCGGTCCCCTGCCTAGAGTCAACCCACCGCGAACGTGCACTGTCGAATCCTCGGGCTACGTCGGGTTGTGAAGGTGTGGTTGCCACGACCTCGGGGGTCGGTTTGGATTCGCACCATGCGCCCTAGGCCATCCAACTTCCGGTGCGTCGCGTTTCTTCTCGGCTGTGCGTGGACCTCGGGGTGCAGCGACCCGGTGTGTCCGCCCGTCCCGTCCGCGACCACGTCGAGTGCGACCGCGAGGCCCTCGGGGTCGGCCCCGCTCGCGACAGACCCGCAAACTGCGGAGCCGTCCCTCGTCTTTCGAGCGGCGGGGCGCGAGGACAAGACGCTGAAGCTCGGGGCCATCCTCGCGGCGATCCCGCCCGAGACAGTGAAGCAGCTCGACCCCTATTACAACCGCGAGAAGACTTACAAGGCTGTACCCTTAGCGGCGCTGATTCAGCTGGGGTTCTCGGGGGTGGACGGGCTGCCTACCCGCGAATACGTCTTCAAGGCGCTCGACGGTTACACGGTTCCACTTACAGGGTCGAAAGTATTCGAGGCCGGCGCGTACGTCGCTTACGAGGATACCGAGAAGTCGGGCTGGGAGCCCATCGGCCAGCAGAAGGCGAACCCCGGACCGTTCTATCTTGTTTGGGCCGGCAAGGCGCAGACGGACCTCGAGACGCACCCGCGGCCCTACCAACTTGCGACGCTCGAGATCGCCCGCTTCGAGGACGTCTTCCCGTTTACGGTCCCGAAGGGCTTGGCCGAGACGGAGCCCGCTTGGAAGGGCTTCGCCGTGTTTCGCGAGCAGTGCATTCACTGCCACGCGATCAATCGACAGGGCGGCCGCGTGGGGCCCGACCTGAACGTGCCACAGAGCGTCGTCGAGTATCGCCCCGTCGACCAGATCAAGGCCTACATCAAGAACCCGCGGACCTTCCGCTACTCGACGATGCCCGCGCACGAGTCCCTCGGCGCGGCCGAGCTGGACGCGATTGTCGCGTATTTCACCGCGATGAAAGACCGCAAACACGACGACGAAGCTGGCCATTGAGCGGCGACTCGTAAGCACTTATCGAAGCGACGTGCGCTATACGCCGGAAACTGGACAAGCTACCAGGGGAGCACTAGACACCTGGACATGACCCGCGAACAACACGCCGTTCTCCACGCACTCTTCGCCCTCGCTCGCGCCGATCGCTACGCCACGGTCCTGCGCGTCGTGCGCTTCGTGAGCGATCTCGGGTTGCCCATGACCAAGCAGGACGTCGAGGGCACGCTCCGCGCGCTCGACGCTGCCGGCCTCGTCGACGCGAGCCGCGTGCGGCTCAGCATGCAGGGTTTTGCGATCGCCTCGGTGCTGGGGCGGCCGGCTGTCCGCCAGCGGCGCGCTGTCCCGACCGCCGCCTGACCCTGCCTGGAAGTTCGCCTCACTGGCGATTAGCGCATAGGCTCGCCCGAATATGGCGAGTTGTGGGCGGTACCTCCTGGGGCTCTCTCTTCTGTCAATGATGGGTTGTTCGGGGACGGCTGCTGAGCCAGCCCGCGTGGCCGAGGCGCGCGCGAGCGCACCCGCCCGAGCCCCCGAAGCGCCCTTAGCCTCCAATCCAACGCCAGTCGCGAGCGCCTCGGCGAAGACCGAGCTTCACGACCCATCCTGTGACGCTGACTCCCTGTGCAATGGCGAGTCGTGTTGCACCAAGCTGCTCCTGCCGACAGGCAGCTACGACGACAAGAAGGCCGGCAAAGTGTCGGTGCAGGCCTTTTACCTCGATAAATACGAGCTCACGGTCGGGCGCGTCCGGGCGTGGGTTCGTGCGGGCTCTCCAGTCCCGCCAGTGGGCGAGACCCTGGGGCTCGACAGCGCCGGCGGCGCCGTTCGCTGGGCGTCGAGTTGGCAGGTCCAGACCGAGGCTCAACTGAAGGGTTGGGAGCGGTACGACACGTGGCAGACCGCCCAACAGGACAAACCGAAGAACTTCCTCGATTGGTATACAGCGGCCGCTGTATGCCATTTCGCCGGGGGCCGGCTGCCCAGCGACGCCGAGTGGCGTTACGCCGCTGTAGGCGGCGACGAGAATCGGCCCTATCCGTGGGGGGCCGACGCTCAGACGCCCGAGCGGGCTGTCTACAATTGCATGGGCGACGGCGACCAGAGCTGCTCGCTCGCGGACATTCTGCCTGTCGGGTCGCGACCACTCGGCGCGGGCCGCTGGGGCCATATGGACCTCGCGGGCTCGATGTTCGAATGGACGATAGACGCGGCTGGCCCGGAGACCGCGGTGTCTCGCGGGGGTGGCTTCTGTTATATAGGTGGACAAGACCGCAGGGCGAAGCGCGTGACGACGTCCGAGAACGTGCGGCGCGAGTCGCCCTCGACGACCAGTCATATGGTGGGCGCGCGCTGCGCGTTCGACGCTGACGACGGGCCGCGGGTCGCGCTCCGCGGCGAGCTCGACGGGGTGGTCTCGCAATGACCGCTCGGGCTTGCGCGCTGCTCGGGGTTGCGTTGGCGGCGCTCGTGTGTGCGGGCTGTGAGCCGGCCCGCGCGACCGCTTCGGAGTCGACGTCGAAGGAGGACGTCGCAAAGCAACCCATGGGGAGTGCGGCGCTTACAGGAGTGTCGGGTGCAAACTCTGCCCCAAATAAAATACAAGCGAGTAACCCTACGACCGCGATGCCCGTGAAGGAGGCGCCGAGCGCGTGCCCTGCGGGGATGCAGCGTATCGAGGGGGGCACGCTCGACACGCTGGAGCGGGGGCGCGACGTCGCGATCTCGAGCTTCTGTATCGACGAGCACGAGGTCACAGTCGCGGAGTTTCGGGCGTGCGTGGCGTCGGGCAAGTGCGCTCGGGAGTGTGCGCCAGGCGCTGCGTGCCCCGAGGTGCCGGCGCGGACCGATTGGGACAACCCCGAAGAGGACGCGCGTGTAAGCCAGTTCTGCAATGGCGCGGCGAAGGACGATCGCGGTCAACACCCGGTGAATTGCGTCTCGTTCGGTGAGGCTGAGAGCTTCTGCGCGGCTCAGGAGAAGCGCCTACCGACGGGCGACGAATGGGAGTGGGCGGCTCGCGGCGCTCGCGTGCCGTCGCCGTGGGGGAGCCCGGTCGCCAAGGACGAAATCTGCTGGGGAAAGCCCAAGAAGCGAGCGGGGACGTGCGCGGTCGAGACCTTCGAGAAGGACAAGACCGCGGCGGGCGTCCGAGATTTGGGCGGCAATGTCTCCGAGTGGGTGCGCCCGCCACAACGCAGTAAGCACCCAGCGGCGGTTTGGGCGTATGGCGCGTCGTGGTACGCGATTGACGACGGCTACGCGCGTGCGGCGCTCGGTGGGGTGCAAATGCCTGCGCGGCGAGCTGAGACTGTCGGCTTCCGCTGTGCGGCAGCGGTCGGACGTGGGTAGGGCGCGCGTGCATCGTCGCGCCTCGGATGCGGCAGTGTGTTGCATGCAACCGTTGAATTTCGCAGATGTAACTTGAATATTCGCCGCGGCTGAGCACCCATGAGCGACATGGCTGGTCCGCGCTGGCTGTTCCTTACGGTTACAGTTCTGTCTGCCTGCTCGGCGGAGGTCGTGAAACCCACGGACGACGGGAGCGGCGGTACGCAACCGCCGCCTGTGGTTCTCGGGGGCGCGGGCGGGGGCGGCGCGCCCTCGACGGGTGGTCAGGTGCCTGTGGGGGGTTCGCCCGAGGCAGGTGGGACTGCCGGGGCGGGCGGCACGCTCGTGGGCGGATATGGCGGGTACGGCGCTGGAGGTTATGGCGGCGCTGGAGGTTATGGCGGCGCTGGAGGTTATGGCGGCGCTGGAGGTTATGGCGGCGCTGGAGGTTATGGCGGCGCTGGAGGTTATGGCGGCGCTGGAGGTTCGGGTGGTGGCGGCAGTGGCCAAGTAGATTGGGGATGTGGCGCACCCGAGCTGTTTCCCCCCGAAGGCGAGCCCGATGACTGCTCCGGGACGCTCGTTACGCAGACGTCCTTCGTGGACAGCAAATGCGATATAACGGTCTTGGGCGGCACCGCTCGGTGCTTGGCTGACGAGTGTCGCATCACCGAGAGCTGGGGCCAATGTGGCGTGTGCAAGGCGCGCACGTCGTGCTCGTTCTCCGGCTTCAAATACGGCTCGGGGAAGTGCGACGCCCCCTATTGCAGAGCTGGCCACTGGCAGGAACCCGGCGGGGGCCACTTTCAATTCGAGTGCTGGGGTGAGCTCTGCGAGGCGAACACTTATGTCGATTCGGTCTGCCACGCGAATGGATGTCTGCATACCAACAAGAACTGGGGCACGATGAAGTGCCCCGATCCAGTGACCAACCAGCTCCGACCGATCACGGTTTGCCCGAATGGCTTGGATGAGGTCTGCGGCAACGCGACCTGCCCTCCGTGAGCCGTTTGGTGGCGGGTTGCGATAGTCTCTCCGTTCATGCCCGTCGCCAGGTACATCGTGTTGGGCGTCTTCTTGATCGCGGGCGTCACGCTGTTCGTCTTTGCGTCGCGACGCACGCAGGCGATTCAAAAGGCGTGGGCCGCTTATGCTCGTGAGCGTGGTTATGCCGTTGCGCCAATGCAGGTGAAGGGGGTCTGGAACGGCGTGGCATTCACCATCGACACCACTGCAGGCTCGAGGGGCTCGAAGGTCATGCGCATCTCGGCGAAGGGCTCAGCCGCGTCGAGCGCGGTCGTCGACATTCGCCAGCGAGATCGGCTCGCGCCAGCGCCGAGCGAGCTCCAAGTGGTTCGCGTCGACGACGCGGAGCTCGAGCGCGCGTACATCGTCGCGACCGACAATCCAGCCTTTGTGCAGGCGCTGCTCACGCCGGTGGTGCGCAGTGAGCTCGTCGAGCTCGGCGCTCGGGCGCCGTCGACAGGTGCTATCCGTGTGGCGTATCGCGCGGGGCAAGTCGAGGCGATCTGGGCCCTCGAGGAGCGCGCCGAGGCGCTCGACGCCGGGGTGCGGCTCGTGACGGCGATGGCGCGCGTCGCCTCGTGTTGACATGGATGTAAGTCGCAGGAGCGACTGACTCAGCTCGACGGGGCTACGAGCTTGCGCAGTTCGGCGACGACGGGCGCCGAGGGCAACGACGTCGGGAAGTGGATTCGCACGAGGGTCACGAGATCCTCGATGCGAGCTGGAGTGGCGCGCGCGATCTCGAGCGCGTGCTCGGCGACCCAGGCCGCGTCACCCGAGGTGAGCGCGGCATAAAGAGCCTCCGAGCCCTTGCCTGTTGCGAGCGCGTCGGTGCGCGCCAGATCGCGCGCTGGGCCGGGGGCTGCGACGAGCGGCGTGACGACGCGCCAAAGCGTCTCCTCGAGCGTCTTGTCAGCGCGGACCTGGGTAATCTCGTCGGGGACCCCAGCAAAGAGGCGGCGATCCCCAGCGAGCAGCTCGACCGCGCGCTCCATACCGACAGCGAGCGATTGGCTGAAGAAGAACTGGAGCGCACGCCCACGCGCCCTCGGGTCGGGAGCATCCATCGCGGCGGCGACAGTGCGGGCGACGAGCGCGTGCCACGGCGTATCGCCGAGTCGAGTGTGCATCCGCAATGGCCAATAAGCGCCCGACGCGTCCTCGGCCAGCACTCTCGGCGGGGTCCAACCGTGGAGCGAGCGATCGATGAGCGCCGCGAGGTTTTCTCCGGTCACTTCGACGCCATCGAGCGCTTGGGGCAGGGCGGCTGGTGGATGGCCGGCGCAGCTCCATGGGAGGTTCGGCGCCTCGAAGTTGTCTGCGTCGGGGTCCTCCAGCGCGCGGTCCGAGAACTCGACCCAGCGGCTGCAGCGACAGAAATAGAAGCGCGGCCCGCCCATTGGGGAGAGGACGCTGGAGAGATCCTCGGTGTCGTAGAGCTCGGGGAGGTCCAATGGCGTCGAGGATTTGGCCGGCCCGAGGCCCGACGGGGTTCGGACTCGCACACCACAACGCCCGCACTGGATGCGGTTACAGCCGATTAACCACAAGCCGAAGACATGGTGGTCCGCGGGCTCCGAAGGGAGCGAATGGGCTGTACTCACGAGGTAGCCGCCGAGGTAACAGCGGTGCATGGTCAGGTCGCGGCCTGCGTGGGTTCGTGTTTCATGGTGGCGACTGCGGCGCTCAGAGCCGAATAGACGAGCTCGTGTGCGGCCTCGACGCGAGCGTCTTCTGGCAGGTTCGCTGTGGCAGCGCTGACGTCGATGGGTGCGAGGAACTCGCTCGTGATCCGCGCCGGGACTGGCAGGAGCCCGGCCGTCGCGACGAGGCCCCCGAGGACGACTGGTAAGTGTCCAGTCACGGTACCACCCAGTGCAGCGACCGCTGTGATCCAGCCAATAGGCAAAGGGACTGTCTCGAGTCGCATGAGTCGCTTCAAGCCGAGGAGCCGCGCGAGGGTCGTTCCGCCCGGGGCCATCGGTACCGTGTAATGGCTCCCGATGGTGGCGAGCGGCACGATCGGTACGCCTGCTTCGAGCGCGAGACGGGCGTACCCGCGACGCTTGCCGAAGACCACGCGGCGCGCGTGATAGACCGGTCGGCAAGCGTCGGCCTCGCCGCCGGGAAACACCATTACGTCTCGCCCCGCGCGCAGCGCCACGAGGGCCGTCTCACGCGACGCTGGGAGGGCGCCCATCTCGCGCTCCCAGCGACCCCAGATGGGGATCCGCAGGCCCGACTCGTGCGCGAGCCCGTGCACTGGACGGTCCGTGCCGAGCTGCTGCGTCCACGCTGAGATCATGCAGGGGATCTCGTAGGTCCCGAAGCCGCTGTGGTTGCCGACGACGAGGCACGGCGGCGGCGGAAGTCGCTCGAGGCCACGGAGCGTGTAGCGAAACCAGGTCCGCGCGAACGGCCCGAAGATCCGAGCAAACGCCGCGATCGAGGTCGGATTGCGGTGCGCGAAGAGCGCAGGATCGAGGGCAGGGTCCCCAGCCATGCGTCGCGAGTATGGCACGGGAGGCGATGCCTCGATTGGTTCATGTATATTGACGGGCGTGAGTGGTTCCAGATGAGAGCGTGGCTGGCCTTCTTGCTATTCGCGCTCGCCGGGTGCGCTGGGGCGAAAGACTCCAAGGATCGTGAAGACCCCATCGACGTCGCGGTGAGCTCTGTCAGCGCGCCTGGAGCGACGAGCTCGTCTGTATCCACATCCTTGGTGCATCCCGACTGGCGTGAGGTGCCGCGCGCGACCACGGGTCCCACGGACATTCCCATCGGCGACCGAGAGTTCTCATTGTTGGCGTTCGAGTTCGACGCTGTGCCCGTGGCGGCCTGGCGTTACGACGCTTGTGTGAAGGAGCGGGCATGTCAACCGAGACAGGTGCCTCAGCCCTTCAAGGATCCTGACACAGCGCCAGCAGTGGGTATGGAGTGGCAGGACGCGGACCAGTTTTGCAAGACCCACGGAATGAGCGTGCAATCGGCGCCACAAGACATCGCCATACGCGAGGCAGGTTACTCAGCCCTCGGGCAGAGCCGCTATCCCGAGCTCCGCGTGGACGCCGACCGCGTCGTCGTCGCCGGCTTTCGCTGCACCCGCGTCCTGGACTAGTTCGCGTGGACGGTAGGCTCAAGGGGCGCGCGGGTCGAACACGCTTTGCACGTCGCAGTAGTCGCCCGTCATGCGGTCAGGGGTTCCGCCTGGGAGGAGGGGTGTCAGCGTCAGCTCCTTCTCGGCGACGAGCCGTCCATTCATATCCACGATCTCCCAATATTCGCCGGGGCCTTGGTGGTCATGGAAGCCGTCGACGTAGAGCTTGCCAGCGAACCGGCCATGTCCAAGGAAGCGAGCGCAGTTGGTGCCTGTCTCGACCTTGATGGTCTTGAGTCCGGGCGCGTCGACGTCGACGATGCAAATCGCCGAGTGGGTATAATGGGGAAACTCGCTGCCTCGCGCCGTGAACATCACGTGGTGGTCGTCCGCGAACGCGGGACGCCAAAGGCTCCAGCATACGTCGTTGTGAGCGACCTCTCGGAACTGTCGTGAGCCGAGCTCCATGATCATTACCCGATTGTCAGAGACCTCTACGTCATAGACTGGGTGAACGACACGGCCACGGTCGCGAAGGAAGGTGACCCGGGCACCATTGGGTGACAGCTCGGGCGCCGAGTCTTTGCCCGTATCGGTCAATTGGGCTTCGAGCACCGAGCCCTTGCACAAGTAAATATGCCCGCCATCCTCGAGGACGCGAACGTCGCGGGAGACGGGCTCGGGCTCGTCGGCGGCGCAAGGATCCGTGGGGATGGTCGCGGCGTTTGGAGCCGCCGTCGTCATGATGGCAAGTGATCGTGCGCCTGCGGACGCAGTTGTGGATGGAGCTGCGGATGCAACGCGCTGGGTGTCCGCGCCGTCGCGCGCGCTGACAGCCATTGATGGCGCCGGGCTCGCGTTCTCCGCCTGGAGACTCTCTGGCGAGGAGCAGCCGAGCAACCAGCCGATCACACACACGAGGCAAATGAGCTTCCCCAAGGCCGCGCCCTTCAGCGCTGAAGACGTCGACATGATGAACTCCCTCCTGGCGAGGGCAGAGTCGCGGCGCGCTCGAGGAGGGGGACTCCCTTTGTTTGGGCAGCGTCTGTTCGCTTGCGACCGAAGACCCCAAGGGAAGGGTCAACAGAGTTTTCGAAAACGAGGCTCCCAAACCCGACCAGGGTCAATCAAGGACGCACTCGTCGACGTTCGCCTGGTCAAGCACGCATGGCTCTGGTGACGCGCCGCCCGCGCCACCCACGCCCGTCGAGGTCGAGCTGGTGTTCGTGCTCGCGCCCGCGCCTCCTCCGCTCGTCCCGTCGTCGGGGAGGGGTTCCGGGCAGCCCGTTGCGAGCAATGACATCGTTATAGAAATGACGGCGGTGCAACCGATTAGCTTTTTCAAAGGCGGCGGATCCGGAGGGTGTCCCAATAGCCGTCAGCTTGAAACGAAGCCGTGGCGGTTGCCTCTTGATGCACGCGAAAGTCGACGGTCACACCAGCGTCGAGCGCGAAGATGTTGCAACCCGTACCCAAGACTCGAGTAGCTCCACCGAGGCCCGTGCTGTGGCCGTAGACGAATGGCTTGTTCCGCACGTCGTCGACGTACAGGTCGATTTCATAGGCTGGCGTGCCGCTCGGGAAGTTCCCGCTGAGGGCCGCGCAGATCTCGTAGTCGCCCGCCTGTTGTGGTGTGAACGTGCCCGCGGCGGCGTCGAATTCGCCCAGTGCGTCGTGCTGGATAGTGTCGTAAGGGACGTGGACGTAAGCTCCAATCGAGGCGTCGAAGCTGGTGTAGCCCTCGACGGCGATGCTGGTGGGACTCTCGAGAGCGACGAGTCGCTTGTCCAAGTCAGCGAAGTTGTCGTTCAAGTCGATGGCCTTCAGGGTTTGGCCAGAGGTGAATTGATGCTTCACGGTGGCGTTTGCCAGTGAGGCCGCACCGCCGACAGCCACGCACGCGAGCACCATCGCGATGGCTGTCTTTTGCGTGCGATTGAGCTCGAGATCGATGTGAATCACTTTGAGCTTCATGACTCGCTTCCTTGTTTCGCTCGACGGCGGAAGCCTCGAGCGATGGCATCGTCGAGTGTTCCCGATGGCGACGCGCGACGGGAATAGTCATTAGTTTTGCGCACGGCGCGTCCCGTCTGGGCGCTCGGGCAGGAGTCGGTCGTCAGGGTCTAGTTGCCCTGGAACCAGCAGTTATCGAGGAAACACGTGCCTGGGACATTGCCAGGGCCGAAAGAAATGACCAGGCCGAGCCGCATGCGCCCGCCAACGGGTAGCCTCGAGCGCGTGCGTGTCCGCTGGATCTACGAGCTCCCGCCTGTCGACCTCGACGCGCCGTTCGACGGGCCAGCGCCGCTCCACTGGGATGGTGGGGCGGTGCTCCTCCCGACTCACCGGTACGCGCACGCGCGGGAGGTCCGCGCCGCGAACGCGTCGGCGCGAGGTCATGTCTTCGACGTTCACCGCGTGCGACCCGACGGCGTCGCGACAGTGGCGAGCAGCCCAGTCGACGAGGCGCTGATCGCGTCGTCCTGGTCGTTCCTCCCCGGGGCGCGAGGAGGTCGTGGTGCATACGGGTGGGTTCCATTCGGTGACGCGCGGCGCGCCGCTCGCGGGGCTGCCCTTCGTGAACGCGACCTACGGCGCGGGTCGCGGCATCTTCTGCGAGCAAGCGGGGCTGGTCTATTGCGCTGACTCGCGAACGAGCACGCTCCACGCACTCGATCTGGCGGGAGATCGCGAGGTGTGGAGGGTCGCGCTCCCGAATCGACAGGGCGGCGCCGTGGGTCCGATCGCGGCGCGCGACGGCCGCATCGTCTCTTGGGGCAACGACCTACTCGGCACGTACGAGCCAATGACCGGCGAGCGCGTCGACTCCTTCGAGCTCCCCGGCATGGGTGTGCTCGAGCCGCCCTTCAGCTTGGACGGCGACTTGCTCTTCGTGTGGTCGACCCCGAAGAAGGGTGGCCTCCTCCGGTTCGATCCGGCTTCAGGCGCCGTGCGCTGGACCTTCACCAAGAAGGGACGTCTGTCGTCGACGACGGGCGGGCTCGTTGTCGTGGGGCGCACAGCCGTGCTGAGCGTCAATGGCGGCTCGACGCTCGTCGGGGTCGACGTCGAGAGCGGCGAAGAGCGCTGGCGCTTTCGTGCGCAGTGGCTCTACACGCCCCTCGTGGTCGACGGAGCGTCGATGGTGTTCGGCACCTCGGGCGGGCACGGAAGCCACCTGCGGCGTCACGACGTCGCGACCGGCGAGACCGAGTGGGAGGTGAAGATGAAGAACGGCTGCCCGCATTTCACGCAGGCCGGTGACGATCTCTTCGCGGGCGACTGGGCCGGCGTGCTCCGGCGCGTGCGCCTCGCGACCGGTGAGGTCGCAGATGCCGTGAAGCTGGGCGAGCCCATCTGCACGGCGCCGCTCGTCGTGGGCCGCGATGTCTACGCCTTTCGCTGGTGTAAGCGGCCAGGGAGGCCAGCGCTCGTCGCGCTCGCAGTGTGAGGCTGGTTACTATACCAACCAGACGGTATAGTAATCTCCACCTATGGCGAGGCCGAGCTGCTGTGCCCGTGGCAGTCTGGCGTTATGACGCTTGCGTGAAAGAGCGGGCATGTCACCCGAGAAAGGGTGCCTCAGCAATTCAAGGATCCAGATACAACGCCGGCCGTGGGTATCGAGTGGCAGGACGTGGACGAGTTTCGCAAGACACACGGAATGAGCGTGCAATCGGCGCCACAAGACATCGCCATACGACAGGCAGGTTACACCGCCCTCGGGCCCAGCCGCTATACCGAGCTCCGCGTGGACGCCGACCTCGTCGTTGTCGCCGGCTTTCGCTGCACCCGCGTCCTGAACTAGCTCGGCAAAGAGGCGATAGGCTCCAATTGCATCCGCCGCGCGGCCGCGGCGTGCCGCGCCAACGTGGCGGCTCTTTGCTCGGGAAAGCGGTCGTTCAGACAATGGTACGGAGCGTGCTCCGCTCCGCGCCTCCATGGGCCACTTCGCGGCGAGCATTCTTAGGATTCGTGTCCATCGAGGCCGAGCGCGGCGCATCTTCGGATCGCTCGTCGCGGCCAGCGCCTTGTTGGCTGGTTGCGGCGACGACACTTTGCTCAGCGGCGGAGCTGGGGGTGAAGCGGGCAGCGGACAAGGTGGCTCGCCCCACGGTGAAGGGGGGAATGGGGGAGAGGGGATAGGTGGAGAGCCCAGCACGCCCTTTTGCGGGGACGGAGCCTTCGCGCCGGGGGAGCTCTGTGACGATGGCAATAGCGTCGCTGGCGACGGCTGCAGCGAAGAATGCAGAGTCGAGTCGGGCTTCGTGTGCAATGGGAGCCCAAGCATCTGTGAGACCGTCTGCGGGGATGGCTTCGTCGCTGGGAGCGAGGAATGCGACGACGACGGCACGATGAGCGGCGACGGCTGCAACGCGACATGCGGCCTCGAGCCCGGTTGGTTCTGTGACGATTCCGAGCCGAGCTACTGCGCTGCGGTATGTGGCGATGGCATCGTGGCGCACGGCTCGCCGGCCGCCGGGGCCGAGGCTTGCGACGATGGCAATGTTGCTTTGGGTGATGGCTGTGATGGCTCGTGCAACATCGAGGTCGGCTGGTCTTGCGACCTCGAGCCGAGCGTCTGCACGACCGGCTGTGGTGACGGCGCGATCGCTGGGGCCGAGGCTTGTGACGACGGCAACCTGGCGAGCGCAGACGGTTGCTCGACGGCCTGTGCGATCGAGCCTGGCTTCGGGTGTGGAGGCGAGCCGAGTCTTTGCGAGCCAGTCGGGGTCAGCTGCGTCGCTCCCATCATCGTAACCGACGGATTCGTCTTTGCGGGCTCCGATCTGGCTGCTTATGGCGACGACCTCGACTTCGGGGCATGGCCGGGCTGCACCAACGTGAGCGGTGTCCCGAACACGTCGCCAGACTTGGTCTTCTCGGTCGAATTGGAGGCAGAAGAGCACCTCTACGTCCGCAACCTCGGCACGGTGCAGCTCGTGTTTCAGGTGGTCGACACGTGCGCCCCCCAAGCGTGTTTGGCGACGTTCTCCGGCGCTGGCGAGACAGGATTCGACTTCACCGCTCCCGGTTCGGGGACTTACACCGTTGTAGTCGAGACGCTGGTCGCAGGTGCCGATGTGGACCCCGCGGAGACCTTCGACTTGCGCTTCAATATCGCGGCTTGCGGCAACGGTAACGTCGAATACCTGGAGACCTGCGACGACGCGAACAACCTCGATGGCGATGGCTGCACGATGCAGTGCTCCTTCGAGCCGGGGTTCCTTTGTTTGGGGACGGCGCCGACAGTTTGTTACGCAGGGACTTGCGCGGATCCTATCCCCGCGTCGCTCCTGGTGGATGGCGACCTTCCTGGGACCTTCGCCGAGTACGGTAGTGATCCTGACTTTTCGCAGGGGCCGGGGTGCGCCAGCCCGGCGGATTCCGCCGCCACGGATGACATCGTCGTGTCCGTCGACCTGCTCGCGGGCGAACGACTGCACACGAAAAACTTCCACAGCTACGCGCACCACTTCAATCTCTACTCGCACATCATCATGCCCGACCAGTGTGGTCCGAGTGGTGCGTGCGAGGCGAGCGCTTACAGTGATTGTGCAGGCGGCTGCTGGGACGCAGAGGCAACGTACATCGCTCCCCAAGACGAAACCGTCTTTGTCGTGTTCGAGGCGGAGCACAATGACAGTCCCGGCTACTATCCCAATCCTCCCGTCAACACCCTAATCTTGACCACGTACTGCGGGAACGGCGTGCTCGAAGAGGGGGAGGCGTGCGACGACGGCAACCGCTCGAGCGCCGACGGCTGCTCCTCCGACTGCGTCGTGGAAGCAGGCTTTTCTTGCGGGGGTGAGCCGAGCGCTTGCGAGACCTGCGACCTCGGGCCGGCGATCGACGTGACGATGTTCCCCTATCAGCTCACCGGCCTCACAGCCGACTACGCTCACGAACAGAATGGCGTGGGTCCTGGTTGCCCCGCTGGCTACGGCTTGGGCGAGATGCTCTTCCACGTCGACCTGCAGCCCGGTCAAACCGTCCGCATGACCTCTTCGGGAGCGGCAGGCGCGATCCTCGAGCCCAACTTCTGCGATGGAACTTCGGGGTGCGTGGTCGGTGGTGGCACGACGGTGCATCACACGGCCACAGCCGCAGAGTCGATCTATCTTCGCGCGCTGGCCGGCTCCGATTCGTTCGACCTCCAAATCGAAGTGTTCGAGTGCGGCGATGGGACCGTGAACTTCAACGAAACTTGTGACGACGGCAACGTGGTCGACGGGGACGGCTGCTCCGCACAATGTTCGATCGAGCCAGGGTTCAACTGCCATGAACCCAATCGACCTGTATGGCGTGCAGCGCCGACCCGAACATCATCGCGGTCGACGCGTCACCGTTCCAGCTCACCGGCGTCATGAGCTCCTACGGCGATGACTTCCAGGGGTCCTCGGGGTGCTTTCAGCCGTGGTATGGCGCCAGCAGCGACCTCATGCTCCGAGTCGACCTGGCGGCGGGTGAGCGCGTGATCGTTCAGGACGTCGCGCCCAACTTTCAGGCTGTCATCAACCGGCTTGCTGGCGTGTGCAATGCCACCGCGAGCTGCGCTGGCTACACCTATCCTGCTCTTCACGATTACACCGCGTCGAGCGCCGAGACGGTCTACTTCTCGGTCGAGAGCATGTACCCCGGTTCGGAGTATGCGCCGTTCGACCTGCGTGTGGAGCGCGGCTTGTGCGGAGACGGGGTCATCAATTCGTGGGAGCTGTGTGACGACGGCGGCACTGCGGCGGGTGACGGCTGCTCGTCGAGCTGCATGACCGAGCCGAACTACGTCTGCGAGGGCTCGCCGAGCGCGTGCTTCAGCGTCACGGGTTGCACTACGGCAGCCTGCTCCCTGGGGTCGTGCGCGGGTGGGACCATCGTGCAAGCGAGCGCGACGCTCTCCCCCTATCTCCAAATCGCCGGTGGCACCACCGCGTCTGTTCCGCTCGCGATCAGCCAGACCGGCACCGTTCGAGCCATCGCCGCGCACTACTATCTCAACAGCCAATTGCCTCGGCAGATGTCCGTGCGTCTCGCCGAGCCACAGGGCGCGACGGTGGACTTGAACCTGGAGAATGGGAGTGACTATTGGCTCGATCTGGTCTTTCGCGACGGTGCCGCGCGCTGGATCAATGACTATCCGCCTTACCCGACCTCCGGCCTGTACCGCCCCGAGTCACCCCTCGCAGTCTTCTCGGGCAAAGCAACCAACGGCACCTGGTACCTGCGCTTCACCAACAACGCCCCCGCGACCAACGCCGGTCGGGCCTATCTGTACGCTGCTGACATCGCGATCTGCGTCGACCCCTGAACTTCTAGGTCCCCGTGTGGCCCGGGGATGCATTCAGGCCGTCGAACCGTCGGCGGCAATGGTAGGTTGAAAAGCGGAGCGATGACGGCGCCGATCTACCGATGCTGGACCAAAGCCACGGACGCCGAGGCAGGACCCCCTCGCTACTCCGGGAACTGGGCTGTTGCGCGGCGCGACTGGTTTCGGATCTACGCGGACCGGGTGGAGTGCGGAGACTGGCGAATCGAAGGTTCCGACGTCGAGGAGGCTGTCCTCTTCAGCGCGAGACAGATGCTCATCCCGGTCCTTGTCCTATCCATTCGGACCGCGACCAAGACATATCAGTTCGGTTTCAATCCGTGGGCCCGCGTGGCGGACTATCTGCCGTTCCGGTTTCGTCGGGAGCGGGCGCAGCTGGGCTACTCGGCATTCAGTGTAGCGCTCCGAGTCTTCCTCGTCGCATATCTGCTCTATTGGGCGTGGCGACGCCTGTTCTAACTAAGTGCCTCAGAGCGGCGTCTCAGTCGCGGTGATCCATTCGGTCTCTTTGATGGTCAACCGACGGGCTTCTTTTCCCCGGCGCCGAGCAGGGGAGTCACTCCCGTGATCAGACCTTGGAGTCAGCTTTGGTTCGAGCCTGAAGATCCTTGCGGTGGAGGTCGTGCCGAACCCCTGATTGCTCCACCCTCAACAAGGGGCATTGATTCATCACGAGGGAGGCCGGCGCTCGTCGCGCTCGAATTGTGTGGGCTTGTTACTGTACCGACCGGACGGTATAGTAATCGCCACCGATGGCGAGACCGAGCAAGAAGACGGAGCTCCTGCGAGCGGCGGCGAAGATCGTGAAGCGGGACGGCGCGGACGCGCTCACGCTCGACGCTGTCGCGGAGGAGGCGGGCGTGAGCAAAGGCGGGCTGCTCTATCACTTCGACTCGAAGGAGGCGCTCGTGAAGGGCCTCGTCGAGCTCATGGTGGATGGCTTCGACCAGTCGCTCGAAGGCGGTGACGATCGTTCGCCGGGGGCCTTCTCGCGAGCGTATTTGCACTCGACCGCGAAGGCCGACGAGGCGTCGCTGTCGATGACTTCCGCGCTCCTCGCGGCGGTCGCGATCGCGCCCGAGAGCATCGAGCCGCTGCGCGAGCGCTACCGCCGATGGAACAAGCGCCTGCGCGACGACGGGATCGCGGAGGAGGACGCGTTCATCGTGCGGCTCGCGGCCGACGGGCTTTGGCTCGCGGACCTGCTCGGGCTCGAGCCGCCGAAGCCCAAGCTGCGCAGGGCGATCGTGGCGCGCCTCGAGGAGCTCACCCGCAAGAAGGAGAGGCGCTCGTGAGCCGCGCGAAGCGCTTGGTGCGGGCGGCGGCGTGGGCCGCGGTCGTCGCGTCGTTTCCCGTTTGGTTCGCCGCGTTCTTGGTCGTCCCGTTCTTGCCAATAGCCACGGCGGCGAAGGCCGTTGCTGCGGCGGCGTGCATCGCTACGGGTGAGGCTTTGTTCTGGATAGGTGGCTTCGTCCTCGGGGCGGAGGTCATCGCGAAGTTTCGAGCTCCGAAGGTGACGACCGGGGTCAGCTTCGCGTCGAAGCGAGTGGCCGTCATCGGCGCGACGGGCGGACTGGGCTCGGCCGTCGCGCGCGCGGTCGCTCGCGAGGGTGGTGAGGTCGTGCTCATCGCTCGTGATGAGGAGAAGCTCGCAGCGCTCGGCGAGGCGCTCGCGGCGAAGACGATCGTGTCGGATCTCCGCCCTGCCTCTCTTCGCGAGGCTGCGGCCGCGTGCGGGCCGGTGGACCACGTCGTCTGCGCGACGGGCGCCGACGTTCGCCGCGCGCTCGACGAGCACACCGACGAGGACGTGGCGCGCCAGCTCGACGTCGCGCTCGCGGGCCCCGTGCACGTAGCGCGAGCGTTCCTCTCGCTCGTTCGCGCCGGAGGAACGATCGCGCTCTTCGGCGGCTTCGCGGATGGGAGCCTCTCGCTCCCTTACTACTCTGCCAACGTCGCTGCGCGCGCGGGGCTCGCGGGCTTCGTCGCGTCGGTCAATCGAGAGCTCGCCGTCGAGCGACGAACCGAGCGACTCTGCTACGTCTGCCCAGCGCCCGCGGACACGGAGTCCGAGCGACCGTTCGCGGCGCTCTGGAGGCGTATGGGGAGCGCCGTCGTCGCCCCGGAGAACGTCGCGAACTTCGTCCTACAGTCCTTGCTCGGCAAGCGAACCCTCGCCGTCATGGGCGCCTCGACGCGGTTACTGGTCTGTTTGCAATCGCTCGTCCCACCCGTCGTCGATTGGCTGGTCGTGCGGCGGTGGGGCCCGCTCCTCAAGCGCGAGTTCTCGCCGTCGAAATAATCCGCGCTCGCGAACAGGCGTGTAACGGCACACGCTAGCTCTTACAGGGGAGCTTTGCCTTGCAGGCGGGGCAGGTGGCTACGAGCTTCTTCTTGCGGGGGATACGGACGCCTTGGCTGCAGTGGGGGCAGCGGAAGGCCACGCGTTCGGCTCCGACGGCGACGTGATCGGTGAGGCCGAGCTCTGCTTCACCCTGCGCTCTCTGGCTCGACCAGAGGTAGTGGAGGCGGGAGAGGAGCGTCGCGGTCTGGAGGGGGGCGGCCCGCATTTCACGCTCTGCCAGTCGTCGCCCGACGGCCAGGGCGGCCCGTGGGAGTTCGTCGTCGAGGACTGGGAGTGGGAGCTTGGCGCGCTCGAGGAGATAGCCAATCTCTTCGGTGGTCATGTAGCCGAGCGCGCGGGTCTGGTGCTTGTCCACGCGGTAGGTGCCCGCCAGCAGGTGCGCAAAGCCATAAAGGCAGGCGGTCGCGTCCGTGAGGACCTCGTTGTCAGCGGTCTCTGGCAGTCTGACGCCATGTCGGTGCAAGAAGATGTGGGCGACCTCATGGCCGAGGGCCGCGGCGAGGTCTGACGGGTGCTCCGCGAGCGATTTGTCGACCTCCACGAAGAAGTCCATGCTGTCCCCGAGCTCGACCTGGGCGGGGACCTTCAACTGTCTGAACGTGACGACGATCGTACCGACTTTGAGTCCGTATTGCTCGGCGACCTGGCGAGCGAGGCGCTGGACGCTCACGACTTGTTCTTCGGGGTCGTAGGTATGAAGAGCGTCGAAGGCCGAGGTCGGCGCGGCCGGGAGGCGCCCATTCTCGAGCGCGTCACGCAGGACCATCCAGGCACGGCGAACGCGGTCCACGGACGCAAACGGCTTGCGAGCTTTGATTGGATAGGCCGCCGCGAAGCGGGGATGTGGATTGTGCAGCACGAGCCCGTCTTCGGCGTTCAGTTCGAAGCCGAGCCCTGCCGCATATCGCGCCGAGCGCTGCCAGAGGAAGCCCCCAACGAGCGTGATTGCGAAGAGCCCCAATGCCGTTCCCAGGAAGAACCCCAACGCCGAGCGCCGGCCGACCATACCGATGAAGAGCAGCGGGACAAGCCACGCCCCGATAGCCCCCAATACGATAGCGACGCTGCGCCTGGTGTTTGCGCGGATGGCGCGCGCGCCTTCATATTCGTGCTCGTCACAATAGGGGACGCTGACCCTGAAGGTCCGGTGCGTGACAAAGCCGAAACCCACGATCGCGAGCAAAATTCCAGGCAAGCTCGCCATCCAGTCGACGCGCCGCGCCTGATACTCGTGCTGCCGGGTCGAGGGCTGTCCGCAACGCAAGCACGCGCGCGGCATCACAGCCAGTCCGTTGGCGTCGAGAGCGATGGGGAGGGGCTGCGCGCTCACGGCTGACGCTTCTAGCACATGGGGCGTCGAGGGCGGAGACGTGACGCTGATAACCTAGGTCAATGAGGCTCGCCGCTCGATTCATCGCTGTCGCCCTCGTCGTCGCGGGGTGCGAACCCGACGAGACCCGAGACCCCACGCCCGAGGTCCCATTCGCACACTACGCGAGCGGGACGCGGCTGAGGGCGCGCGTGCTCGACGGCGGAGATGGCGCGGTGAAGCTCGTCGGGTGGCGAGACACGGGGCTCGACGTCGATTGTGAGATGCGGGCTACGAACGCCGGTGTCCGCTGCGTGCCGCTCGAGAGTCGAGACAACTACTTTGCCGACCCCGAGTGCACCGAGCCGATTCACTTCGGCGCTGTCCCCGATTCAGGGTTAGCGCTGACGGCGGTGGACGGGCTTTGCGGCGCCGAGTCGGAATGGCACGTCTGGCGGATCGATGAGACAGAGCTGGGGCCCGACACTGTCTATGGGAGGTCCGACGCGGGTGATTGCGTGGCCGACGAGACCGTAGACCCGTCGGTCCCGCGCTATCGGCTTGTCGACGCGACGGCCGAGTTGGTCCCGATGACGACCACCACGACTGCTTTGGGCGCGCTCGAGGTCGTGTTCGCAGTCGGCGACGACGGCTCGCGTGCGGTCATTTCGCTCGTCGATCACGCGACCGGCGTTCGATGTGTCGAGGCGGGGGGGCCGACGATCGCGAACGGCGTCGATGTCTGCGTACCGTTCGACTCGACGTATGTGGCAGACGGCTATTATGCGTCGCCCGATTGTTCGGGGGAGAGTCGGGGCGCGTTTACCTGTGATGCGACGCCGTGCCCGACTCCGGGGCTGGGTGTCTTCACGCAGACGACGGACTGTGAGAGCGAGGTCACGCTGCTGTCTCTCGGGGCCCAGCAGTCGTCTTATGGCCTCGCCAATGGCGTCTGCGAAGAGGTCGTGTTCGGGCCGTGCGTCTTCTTCCCCGCGACAGCGACGCTCGATCCACGGTCTTTCCCAGCGCTTCAGCACCTACCCATCGGAGAAGGGCGGCTCCAGGTCGACACGCTGACCCCCGAGGGCTCGGAGGACATCCTCGCGTTCGGCGGGTTCATCGACACCAACGCGGGCGCGCCTTGTGTGCCGGTCGACATCGACGGGGCGACGCGGTGCGTGCCCTCTCCGGTGAGCGTAAACCCAGGATTCACCTGGTACAGCGATCCCTCGTGCTCGAAGCCTGTCGCGCCGACTTCTTCGGTCGACCCGTGCGCTGCCGCACCAACTGTCGCTTTGCACTACGACCAGCCAGACGGCCTCATCATCACCGAGGCACCCGTCGATGCTGCCTATTCGGTGACGACCCGCACCACGACAGCGACGTACGCTTTCGTCGGGGACGCCTGTGTCATGCAGGGTCCACAGGACGTATTGCTGCTCGCGCCACTCGACCCCTCGACCTTGGCGCCGCTGTCCACGCGGATTGAATGACTTTCTTGTAAGTCATGGCGCGAGCGCGGCGTAGATGCGTGTGGCGGCGTCGGCGAGTCGATCCAAATCGGTGACGTCGAAGCGCTGCGCGTCGCCGCGGTGAAGAGCGAAGCCACCCTGACGAACCTCGAGCTCGCCGGTGAACTGGGCGGTGACGAGCAGCTGGCGGAGCGCGGGCGTGAGCGCCGCGTGCGCCTCTTGAGGTGAGGGCGACGTGATCTCGAAGAAGCGCTCGAAATGCGGGTCGCCCATGCTGCGGCTCACGTTCGACCCGAAGAGGCGCGAGACGTCGTCGTAGAGGCCTCGCGTCTGCTTCGAGCGGATCGCGGCTCGATAAAGCAGACGACGTGAAAGAACGAACGCGAGCGCGAACTGGCCCTCGCCGAAGGCGTTGCGCACGCTGTCGGCGGACTCGACCTCGACGAGCAGGAGCTCTGCGTCGCGGAGGGTGAAGCGCACCTCGCGCAGGACGCGCCCGATCGCTGGGATGAAGACGAACGGATTCCAGGCGAAATACGGGCGAGGATCGGGGTTCGGGCGGAGCTCGCCGCGGTGCTGCGCGAGCCAAGCGGGCCATCGCGGATCGATCGCGGGCGGCGCGGGTTGGGGTGGAGGAGGCGCGGCCGCTGGCGGATAGCTCGGCGTGGGTGGCTGCGCGTGCTGCGGTTGAGGCCACCACTGCGCGGCGTGCGGCGCCTGCGCGACCGGCGTCTGCACGCCAGGAGCCTGCACGATGGGCGCCTGCACGATGGGCACGGCTGAGCCCACTGCGGGGAGGGGGCCTTGCGGAGTCGGCGCGCTCGGGGAGGGGACGGGCACGAACGAAGCCGCCGACTGGGCGCGCAGCGTGGGCACGAGCACTGCCGCAGCGGCCCCCGCGCTGGGGAAACGCTTGGTCGCGTCGATGTCCAGACATCGCGCGAGCCACGTGTCGAAGCCTTGGGGAAGGAGGGCGCTGCGAGCGCCGGCGCGCGCGCTCGCGACTGGCTGCGGCTCGAGGACGATCTTCACCGGGAGCTCGGCCAAGGTCGTCGCGCCCCAGAAGGCGCCTGAAGGGCTGCCCGTGAGCATCTCGTAGACGACGATGCCCATCGCCCAGACATCGGTCGCGGCGCTGATCTGCGGTGCGATGGCTTTGCCACGTTGCTCGGCGATCTGGCGCCACGCGGGGCCGAGCTGCTCGGGTGCGCTGTACGCCGGCGTGCCGACGTGCGTCGACGTGGCCTGCACGGTCTCGACGAGCTTCGCGATGCCGAAGTCGAGGACCTTGAGGACGGGCTTGTTCTTCTTCTTGTGGCGCGAGATGAAGAGGTTCTGCGGCTTGAGATCGCGGTGAAAGACGCCCGCTGCGTGCGCTTGATCGAGGGCCTCGGCGAGCTGCTCGACGAGCTCGGCAACGGTGGTGTTGGGGAGCGGCCCGCTCGTCTTCAGGAGCTTGTCGAGCGGGTCTCCCTCGAGCAGCTCCATCGCCATGAACGGGACCTTCTCCTGTTCGTCGACGCCGGCGTCGAGCACGTCGACGATGTGATCACAAGCGCCGATGCGAGCCGCGATGCGGGCCTCGCGGACGAAGAGATCGCGGACGGTCTCGTCGCGGACGTACTCGGAGCGGACGAGCTTCAGCGCGACGGGGCGCAGCGTCTCGGTGTGAACGGCACGCCAGACGACGGCCATTCCGCCCTCACCGAGTTGGGCCTCGAGGCGGTAGCGCGCCCCGATGATCGAGCCGACCCCGGCGCTCACGCCGCTCGACCCCGACCGCCCGCTTTAGGCCCGAACATGGCGCCCGTATGCCAAATCGGTGACCAGGCGCAAAGTCGCGCGAAACCGAGCTCTCGCTCCACCCGCCGACCCAAGGATGGTGTAATCGGACATCGAATAGGAGCAGACATGAAGTCGAAGACCTTCGCGATTCTTGCTTTCCTCACTGGTGCTGCACTCATCGCCTGCCGCGAAGACCCGGATACGACGGGCGGCGGGGGCTCCGGCGCGTCGAACCCCAACGGCGGCAGCGGCGGAGGCACCACGAGCGACGGCGGCACCGGTGCGGGCAACACCACGGGCGGCAACGGTGGGACGGGCGGCAACTCGTGCACGTCGAGCCCCGAGGACACCGACACGGCCTGCAGCGACGGCGTGGACAACGACTGCGACGACTTCGTGGACTGCATGGATTTCGACTGCTCGCAGACCCCGAGCTGCATCAAGCCCGCCGAGGCCTCGAACACGGCCTGCTCCGACGGGATGGATAACGACGAGGACGGCTTCACCGACTGCGACGACATGAACTGCCAGTCGCTCGGCGTCTGCGCTCGCGAGATCTCGAACGCGAAGTGCAAAGACGGGATGGACAACGACGGCGACGGCATGACGGACTGCGCCGACACGGACTGCCAGACCGAGGGCATCGTCGTCTGCAACGGCGCGGTCCCCGCGAATCCGATGCCGGCCGACAACATGCTCGTGATGCTCGCGAACACCGAGTGCACGAACGGCGTCAGCGACGACACCAATCAGTTCATCGACTGCAGCGACAACAGCTGCCTCATCAACCCCGACGTCACGATGTGCAAGGGCCTGCCGAAGGAGGGGACCAACGAGTCCTGCTCGAACGGCATGGACGACGACAAAGACAGCCTCACCGACTGCGCCGACCCCGGCTGCCAAAAGGAAGGCATCGTCGTCTGCAATGGCGCGGTGCCGGCGAACCCGCTGCCCACGATGGATCAGTGGGAGGCGCTCGCGAACGCGCAGTGCAACGACGGCATGACGAACGACGGCAACAACTTCACCGACTGCGCCGACTTCGGTTGCCAGATCAACCCCGACGTCACCATCTGCCCCGAGGCCAACGACGCCGAGTGCTCGGACGGGATGGACAACAACGGCAACACGTTCACGGACTGCGCGGACTTCTCCTGCAGCAAGAACCCGTACGTCACGACGTGCGGTCACGAGCTCTCCGCCGCGGAGTGCTCGGACGGCATCGACAACGACGGCAACGGCTTCGCCGACTGCTTGGACTTCAGCTGCAACCCGATGAGCGGTCAGAAGAGCCCGGAGTGCCTCTGAGTCGCTGAGCGAGCGCCTGCCACCGCGGGCGCTCGAGGATGGCCGCGGCCGCGACGAGCGGTTCGCGGCCTTCGCCTTTTGTATGGCCCGAAAGTCGAGCGGAGAGTCGGCTCACGCGCGCTCGATGAGCTCGATCTTGTAGCCGTTCGGGTCCTCGACGAACGCGATCACCGTCGTTCCGTGTTTCATGGGACCGGGCTCGCGGGTGACTTTGACGCCGTTATTGCGAAGACGCTCGACCGTGGCCTTGATGTCGTCGACCCCGAGGGCGAGGTGGCCGAACGCATCTCCGAGCTCGTACTTGTCGCGGCCCCAGTTGTGCGTGAGCTCGAGCACGGTGTTCGAGGCTTCTTCACCGTATCCGACAAAGGCGAGCGTGAACTCGCCGCCGGGGTAGTCCTGCTTGCGGAGGAGCTTCATCCCGAGAAGGTCGCAGTAGAACTTGAGCGAGGCGTCGAGGTCAGCGACGCGGAGCATGGTGTGGAGCAGGCGCATCGGCCCAGCGTAGCCGCTGATAGAGTGGAGCCACGTGTACTTCGTCTTGGATTTCGTCAGGCGCAAGCTCGCGGAGCGCGAGCCCTTCCCCGAGGGGTGGCGCGCGATCCTCGAGCGCCGCGTGCCCTTTTACCCTCGCCTCGACCAGGCCGAGCGCGAGCGCTTCGAATCGAAGCTGAAGGTCTTCGCGCGGACGAAGAGCTTCGAGGGAGCGGGCGGCTTCGTCGTGACCGAGGAGGCGCGTGTCGTCGTCTCGGCGTGCGCTGCGCGGCTCGTGATGAACCTGCCGGGCGAGCACTACGGGCGCCTCCACGAGATCGTCGTCTACCCGTCCCACTACAAACACAAAGATCAGGACGGCATCATCCTGGGCGAGGCCTTCGGGCCGGGCGTCGTCGTGCTCTCGTATGCAGCCGTGCTCGCGGGTCTGAGGAGCCCACACGACGGCCACGACACCGCGGTGCACGAGTTCGCGCACGCGCTCGACGGCGCGGACGGCGCGTTCGACGGCACGCCCGAGCTCCACTCGCTCGACGCGTACGCGCCGTGGGCAACGGCGATGAGCCGTGCGTTCACGAGCCTGCAATCGCGCGTCGGGCGCAACGGCCGACGGGTGCTGCGCGACTACGGCGCGACGAACGAGGCCGAGTTCTTCGCGGTCGCGACCGAGGCCTTCTTCGAGCGACCCGTGGATCTTCGTCGCGACAAGCCCGCGGTCTACGCGGCGCTCGCGGCGTTCTATCGGTTCGACCCCGCGGGGCCGAGGCCTCAGCGCGCGGGCGGCCAGGGCGAGACCGCGGGCGCACGCCACGTCGAGAAGGGGCGGTCGAGGGCGTAGCGACCGCCCGCCTGCTCGAGGATCTTCATCTCGCAGTGCCCGGGATTCTCGAGCGCCTCGAAGTAGTCGACGGTCCAGTGAAACCACCGCATGAAGAAGAGGCGCATCATGAGGCCGTGCGTGACGAGCAGCGCGGTGTCGGGGTAGTCGTCATCGCGGAAGTCGCGGTGGAGCGTCTCGAGGAACGAGCTCACGCGATCGAAGACGTCGGCGCCTGACTCACCGTCGGCGAGCCGATAGAAGAAATGCCCGAAGCGATTTCGCTCTTCTTTTTGGGCGACGATCGTGGCGCCGTTTTGGAAATTGCCCCAGTCCTGCTCGCGCAGGCGCGGCTCCTCGACCACGCGATCGACGAGGTCCTCGAGGTGGAGCTCGTTGAGTGTCTGCCACGCGCGCAAATAGGGCGAGACGTAGACGCGGACGCGCGAAGCGCCGACGAGCTCGCGGAGCTTCTCACCGACAGCGCGCGACTGCGCGAGACCGCGCGCCGTGAGCTCCATGCGGTGGTCGGGCTTATGCTCGAAGAGCGACTCGTCGATGTTCCCCTCGGCCTCGCCGTGCCGAAGGAGGATGATGCGCGAGGGTCGCACGAGGTTTTTTCTATCGCAGCCCGACGACCAAGCGAAGCCCCAAGGCCCAGCAAGCCCGATCGAGGCTCAGCCCCCGAGGGCGGGCGTCGCGGCCTTCAGGGTGATGAGGGTGTCGCGGCGCTCGCCCGTCGCGACGAAGTCCTGGATGGTGCGCGCGAGCGTCGCCGCGACCAGCGCGATGAGCGGCAGGTGCTCGCCGGTCTCGCACGTCGCTTGACCCGCGTGATCTTCCTCGTCGGCGGTGAAGCGCTCGTCCCATCGGACGAGGCCGAACGAGCCGTCGCCGGAGAGACCCGCGTGGACGAGCGCGCGCGACGCGGCGGCCGCGCGAGCCCAGCGCGAGAGCACGACGCGACTCGCGGCGTTGTCGAACGTGTCGACTACGAGATCCGCTCCGGCGAGGAGCTCGGTTACATTGTTGTCACCGAGTCGGACGCCGAAGGCCTCGGTCTTTCGACCGTGGAAATTGAGAAGCTGCAAGCGCAGGCCGTCCGCCTTGTTCTTGCCGATCGACGGCTTCACGAAGGCCTGCGACAGGAGGTTCTTGCTCTCGACGCGATCGAAGTCGACGAAGGCGAGGTCCCAGGGGAGGTTGCGCGAGAGGACCGCGGCGTGGGAGCCCAGCGCTCCCACACCGCAAAACACCACGCGCTTCGTCACGCACTCCTCCGCCCACCGAACGGGACCTTCGGCCGGAGGTAGATGCGATGCTCACCACCGGGCGAGGTGAACCGGTCGATCACGTAGTGGTCGAACGCGTGCATCGGCAGGTCGGGGAAGGTCATGCCGCGCACACCCCCAGCCCGCACGACCTCGGACGCGATGCGACGGACGTCACCATCCGTAAGGTTCATCTCGACGTCGAGCGGGTAGTCGGCGGAGAGTCCAGCGTAGGTAATGTTCAAGACAGTCACGATGCACTCTCCCTTCTCGCCCACGGTGTGAGCGGGGTCTTGGATGCTCGGAGCGACGAACGTCCGCGCCCGATCTGACCTTACGCTGACTCAAACTCCCGTGGGTTTGCGGGTCTCGAAACAACCCCTTCGACGGATGACGCCCACCCAGGTTTCACCGGCGAAGATCAAACTGCGTGAAGCACAGGGCTCGAAGCACACGGCTCGCTGGAGGAACGATCCCGAGCGGAATTTCTTCCTGCCCATGAGCTTCGATGCGCGATGACTACGACCCGTTCGACGGGTCGTTCGGCTCATCATCCGGCGTCGAAGTCATGCCCGAGAGGGCACGCATGCGTGAGGTCCACGCGGGCTCGTCGCGCACAGCGTGGACTTTACCGTCGGGCTCGCGTCGGACCATCCCGTCGGGGGCGACGACGCTGAAGGTGAGGCGGCGACCGAGCGCGGAGTCGATCGCCTCCATCGTAGTGTCGTCGACCTCGCTGAAGCCGAGCGGGCCGAGTGGGTGCGAGTGGGAGATCTCCGAGAGCCGATCGCGAAGCTCCCAGATGCGCTGCCACCGTGCGCGTGCATCGGGGATGGCGATCGCGCTGTCGCTCGCCTCTTCGAAGAGGACGGCCCCTTCGAGATCGATGAGAAAGAACACCTCGCGCGGTCGCATGATCATCGCCTCGTGATGACGAGCACGTCGGTGTCGACGGCCTCGCGGACGACGCTCGGCAAGCTCTCGAGCGTGACCTCTTCGTCGGCGCCCGCGAGGCAAATGCCGGCGTCGAACACGTGCAGCGTGACCGCGTGCACGACGCTGATGAAGCGCTCGCCGAGGAAGCTCCAGCGAACTTCGAGCTGCGCATCGTCGAGCACGCGAGCACCCAAGAGGCGAGCGCCCGCTCGCTCGAGGGCGCGCTCGGCGCGCTCGACGGGATCGAGCGCGGCGTCCGCGCGGGCTGCGCGTCGATGCGCGTGCAGGATCCCACGCGCTGCGTCCGCCGCGGACTCCGCGGCCCGCGCGCGGAGGCGCGCCCCGACGAGCTCGCGTGCAGCGCTCACGCCGCGCTCTGCGATCGCGAGCCCTGCGCCGCGCACCTCGAGGGGTGAGAGCGGCGCGCCGAGCTCGCGCGCGACGCGGGTCGCGAGCGCGAACGCGTAGGCCGCGCGCAGCGTCTTGCCGACGCCTTTGACGTCGGAGATCGCGCCGTCGTCGCCTCGTTCGAGGCGCGCGCGGAGCTCGAGCTCGACCTCGGTTTCGAAGAGGGCGTCGGCGAAGAGGAGCGCGCCCGTCTCGTGCTCTCGCGCGCGCACCGGCGCGAAGACCTCGGGCTCGGGGGCGCCGAGGAGCTCGAGCGCCGCGACGCCCGCGTCGAAGAACAGGTAGCCGAACGCGTGATGCCCGGTGCGCGCGGGACAATTCGTCAAGTCGATCGAATCATCGGAGGGGCCCTCGACAATGCCGTAGCGCCCCTCGAGCCGCACGCGCACGAAGCCGAGCGGCGCGTCTGCCGAGGGAGCGCTGTCCGCGCGCAGCCGGATCACGCGGTTCGGCGCGTAGACCACGAGCCCTCCGAGGTAGAGGGCCGTGATCGGCGCGGTCGGCCGCAGGAAGCGTCGAGGGTCCACCGCTCAGGGCGCCGCGGGCGCGGCGGCCGGGTGCGTGCTGAGGAGCGGCGTCGCCATGACCTTCTCGACCCAGCCCGTCTTCTTGACCGCACCGAGCATCGGCGTCGCCGCCGCCTCGAAGAGCGTCTGGATGACGCGCGGGACCTGGTACGGATCGTCGAACTGGTTGATCGTGATCTCGGAGAGGCCGACGCCGAGGTTCGACGCACACTCGCGGATCGTCTGGCCGCGACCGTGCGACGCGTTGACGAGCAGCGCGAGCGCAGCGGGCGCGTAGCCGCACGCGCGGAACGTGTCGGCGAGGCTCGAGCCGGCCTCACCAGCCTCGTCGCCGACGACGATCACCAAAAGCTGGTGACCAGCAGGCTCGTGCACTCCACTCGCGTGGAGCGCCCGCACCGCGGCGCCGTGGATCGTGCCGCCGTCGGCCTTGATGCCCCCGAGCATGTGCGAAATGCCGGCTCGGTTCGGAGCCTTCGGCTTGAGGACCGTGCCCATCGTGTCGAACGTCGCGATGTGGACGCGCTCGGGCGCGAAGCCCGCGAGGATGCGCGTGAGCGCCTCGATCGACTGCTCGATCGCGCCCTGCATGCTGCCCGACTTGTCGATGAGGAACATGATCGTCACGCGATCGGCCCCGACGACCTCCGTCGCCTTCTTCACGGCGGCGTCGGCCGCGGCCTCGAGTTGCTCGCGCACCTCCTTGGAGCGGACGTTCTTCGCGATGTTGAGGCCGCGCTGATCGGAGGATCGCATGATCGCCTTCTCCCATCGCGCGCGGACCTCGAGATCGGTGAGCAGGCCGAGCTCCTCGAGCGTCGGGGTCATGATGCGCAGATCGCGATCCGACAGCGACGGGAGCAGCGCCGCGAGGATCGCGGGCGTGAGGCCCATCCCCTTCGGCAGGCGGCCGACGACATCTTTGTAAGCGAGCTTCTGCTCGACGATCGCCTCGCAGATCTCGGCCTCGCTGAGATCGTCGAAGCGGCCTCGCTTCTCGAGCTTCAGCTCGGTGAGCCCCATCGAGCGGTGGCCGCTCGACGCCTGCTTCTGCTTCCAACCGAGCACCGCGAAGAACGTGTCGGACTCGGGCTTGTAGCCGATCTTCCGCGCGAGCTTCTTGATGGTCTCCTTGTAGCCAGCCTTCACGAGGCCCGCGAGCATCTGCGGGTTCTGCTCGCGGATGCGCAGCCAACGCGCCGCGGCCTTCGGCCAGCGACCGAGCGCCGCGCCCTTCGCGTCGGGGTCGCCGAAGCCAGCCGCGCGGTTGAGCTCGGCGATCGCGGGCGTCTCGAGGAGCTCGGCGATGCGTAGGACAGCCTTCGGCGTGAGCATGCGAGTCGACTTCTTGTCGTAGAAGAGGAGCATGGCCTCGCCGATGTCGCGCAGGTCGTCGTCGTGGAACGCGACCTCGCCGTCGTCCCCGCGGACGGGCTGACCCGAGTGCGGCTGCACCAACATGAGCGCGGCGCACGCGACCTTGAGGTCGCGCCACTCCGTCTCGCGGAGCGCGTAGCTCGCGAAGTGCGCCATCAGCGTGGGGTTCAGCAGGTAGATGTCGACGAGCTTGCCGTAGAGCACGGCCGCGGCAGGCACGAAGAGACCGGGCTCGACCGGGGTGCCAGCGACCTTCTTCTTGGACTTGCGCGGGTGCCAGACCCCACCGGCGTCGACACCCGGGCGGTTGTGCCAGAGGTGCGCGGACGCGTTCAGCACGAGGTCGAGCAGTCGCTCGGCGGGGCCGCGCTGCGCCTCGGGGAGGGTCGTCGTAGGAGTCGTCGTCATCGGAGCTTCGTCTCGTTGATTCGTTGATGGATGTTCAAGCAACGCGCGATGTCGCGCGCGCGGGCCTCGGTGCTCGCAAGAACCTCGCCCCCGCGCGCGGCGCCGTACGGACGGCGCATAGTAGACTCGTATGACGATGGACCCAAACCGACGGCGCTTCGACGAGGCGCGCGAAGCGATCGATGGGGCCGATGCGCTGATCGTCACCGCAGGGGCGGGGATGGGCGTCGACTCGGGGCTGCCGGACTTCCGCGGAGACGAGGGCTTCTGGCGCGCGTACCCGCCGATGAAGCACCTCGGGCTCTCGTTCGTCGACATGGCGAATCCCAGGCTTTTTGCGACCGATCCGCGCTTCGCGTGGGGGTTCTACGGGCACCGCCTCGGGCTCTATCGGCGCACAGCACCGCACGCAGGCTTCTCGATCTTGCGGGCGTGGGCCGAGGGGAAGCGCGCGGGCGCGTTCGTCTTCACGAGCAACGTCGACGGCGCGTTTCAGCGCGCGGGCTTCGACCCCGAGCGCGTCGTCGAGTGTCACGGCGCGATCGATTTCCTGCAGTGCGTGAAGCCTTGCTCGAACGACATCTTCGGCGCCGACGGGTTCGAGCCCGACATCGACGAGTCCACGTTTCGGGCGCGCGGTGAGCTGCCCACGTGCCCTCGGTGCGGCGCGCTCGCGCGGCCGAACATCCTGATGTTCGGCGACGGGACGTGGCTCCCGCAACGTACCGACGAGCAGGAGCGTCGCTTCAGCGCGTTCTGCCGCGACCTCGAGCGAACGCGAGCGAAGGTCGTCGTCGTCGAGTGTGGCGCGGGGACGGCGATCCCCACCGTGCGTTCGACGAGCGAGGCCGTCGCGCGCGAGCTCTCCGGGACGCTCGTGCGGATCAACCTGCGCGAGCCCATGGTCCGCGACGCGCGCGTCCGAGCGCTCACGTTCGCGCTGGGTGCCCGCGCTGCGCTCGAGGAGATCGCCTCGCCCGGGACTTGACCAGACCCTCGAGGGGATTCGACCATCGCGCGATGCGCATCGCGATCCTCACCTCGGGCGGCGACGCTCCCGGCATGAACGCCGCCATCCGCGCGCTCGCGGTCGTCGGCGCCGCACGCGGTCACTCCGTCATCGGGGTGAAGCACGGCTACCACGGTCTCTTCACGCGAGACACTTCGCCCCTCGAGGCCGATCTGACCGAGGGCATCACGCGCCAGGGCGGCACGATCCTCGGGTCGTCGCGGTGCATGGAGATGATGGCTCCCGGCGGTCCCGAGATCGCCCTCGCGCGCCTGAAAGAACTCGGCGTCGACGGGCTCGTCGTCATCGGCGGCAACGGTTCGCTCACGGGCGCGAACGCGATCGGAGCCGCGGCCACGCGCGCGGGTGACACCTCGCTCCGCGTCGTGGGCCTCGCCGCGTCGATCGACAACGACGTCGGGCACGCGGGGCTCGCGATCGGCGTGGACACCGCCGTGAACACGATTGTCAGCGCCTGCGATCGCATCTCGGACACGGCGCGCGCGCATCGCCGGTGCTTCATCGTCGAGGTCATGGGGCGCAACTGCGGCTTCCTCGCGATGCGCGCAGGCATCGCCGCGGAGGCCGACGCCATCCTCTATGGTGAAGCAGGCTTGACCGAAGATGCAGTCGTCGAGCGCCTGCGACGCATCCTCGCGCGGTGCTTCGCGCCGGGTCGCAACAAGAAGCGCGCCCTCATCGTGAAGAGCGAGGGGCTCACCATCCCCGTCGCGACGTTGCGCAAGCGAATCGGCGACGTCCTCAACGAGATCGCACCCGGCGTCGACTGTCGCGAGACCGTGCTCGGTCACACCGTGCGTGGCGGCGATCCGAGCGCGCTCGATCGGACGATCGCGCAGCGCCTCTCGTTCGGTGCAGTGCTCGCGCTCGAGGCTGGGCTCTCGAACGTGATGCTCGGTTGGGAACCGCCTTTCGGCGTCGGTCGCGAGACGATGGATCCGAGCGTGCGCGTCATCCCCATCGATGAGGTGCTCGCCGAGACCGCGCGCCTCCTCGACGGCACGAGCCCCGTCATCCAGCGACGGATGTCGATGCTCTCCCAGGTGGAAGAGATCCTGCCGGGCTGACCAGTTTCTGCGATGACGAGCCGTTTGAACTCCAACTATCCTCCGGGGCCGGAAGGTCGTTCACCTTGGATGACGTCGAACGAGTAAAGAAGCGTCGGAACTGGAGTCTCTACGTCGAGTACTTCTTCGGTGGCGGTGAGCGCTACAAGAGCCGCTATCGCGCGGTCGAGGTCTTGAGCGTCGCGGCCTTCCTCTACCTCGCGTGGCTCATGGCCGAAGAGGTGTTGCTGGGCCTGCAGCGCAGGCCGCTGATGCTGCTGCTCGTGCCGCCGATCGCGCTCGGCGCGCACCTCGGATCGGACTTCTTCTCGGGCCTCGTGCACTGGGCGGCCGACACCTACGGCACGGCGAAGACGCCGTTCGTCGGGCCCAAGTTCGTCGCGCCCTTCCGCGAGCACCACCGCGATCCGCTCGCGATCACGCGGCACGACTTCATCGAGGCGAACGGAGACAACTCGCTCTGCGCGCTCTCGATGATGATCATCATCCACTTGATGGCGAGCGGCGTCGACTCGGGGTGGGCTACGGCGACACTGCTCTACGCGGTGCTCCTCGGCTGCTCGGTGCTCCTCACGAGCCTCGCGCACGGCTGGGCCCACATGGATGAGCCGCCGCGCGTCGTGCGGTTCTTTCAGCGCACGGGCTTTCTCCTCACGAAGGAGCACCACGCCGAGCACCACATCCCGCCGTACGACCGGCACTACTGCATCACCACTGGCTGGCTGAACGCGCTCCTCGATCGCACGAAGTTCTTCCGCAAGGCCGAGGCTGTCCTGCTTCGGCTCGGCATTCGACGCGGCAACGACGCCTGAGCCGTCGCTGTGACCGATGAACGGGCCCTGAAAGAAGGGGAGGCGCCCGCGGGTCGCGCAGGCCTGCGGCGCACGCTCCTCGTGCTCGGCGGGCTCGTCGTCGCGCACGGCATCTTCCTCGCGTGGCCGGCGCGCTCGAACTTCGGCGAGGCGCACGGCGACGGCCCTCGCTTCGGCGTCGTGCTCGACGTCGGTGGGCGCGGCGACAAGTCCTTCAACGACGGCGCGTGGGCGGGGGCCGAGCGCGCCGAGCGCGACCTCGGCGCAGCGGTGCGCTTCATCGAGCCCGGCGACGGCTCCGATCGCGAGGCAGGGCTCCGCTTGCTCGCGGCGCAGCACTCGGACCTCGTCATCGGCGTGGGCTTCATCTTCACCGACGACCTCTTCACGCTCGCGGCCGAGTACCCGGAGGTCCGCTTCGCGGGCGTCGACTTCGCGCTGCGCGTCGATGAGAAGGGGAACGTCGTGCCGCTCCCACCGAACCTCGCCGCGCTCAAGTTCCGCGAGGAAGAGGGCTCGTTCTTGGTGGGCGCGATCGCTGCGCTCGCGGGCGGTTCGAAGAAGGTCGGCTTCGTCGGCGGGATGGACATCCCGCTCATCCACAAGTTCGAGGATGGCTACAGGCAGGGCGTGCTCGCGGTGTGCGCCGACTGCGAGGTCATCGCGAAGTACGCGGGCGCGACCCCCGACGCCTTCAAAGACCCCGGCAAAGGCAAGGAGCTCGCGCTCTCGCAATACGAGGAGGGCGTGAACGTCATCTTCCACGCGTCGGGCTCGACGGGGCTCGGCGTCTTCGAGGCCGCGCGCGCGAAGGGCAAGCTCGCGATCGGCGTCGACGCCGACCAATACGCCGAGGCTCCGGGCCACATCCTCACGTCGATGACCAAAGGGGTCGACACCGCGGTCTTCGACACGGTCGCGCGCGTGAAGAGCGGCACCTTCGAGGGCGGCGTGCACTCGTTCGGGCTCGCCGAGGGCGGCGTCGGCTACGTCTACGACGAGCACAACAAGAGCCTCATCCCCGACGACGTACACGAGCGCGTCGAGGCCCTGCGCGCCGACATCATCGCGGGTCGCATTCGAATCAAGGTGGGCCGGTGAGCGGCGAGGACTTGGCGCTCCGCGTCCGCGGCGTGTGGAAGCAGTTCGGCGACTGCGTCGCGAACGCAGGCGCGGATCTCGAGGTCGCGCGCGGCGAGATCCACGCGCTCGTCGGCGAGAACGGCGCGGGCAAGTCGACGCTGATGCGGCTCATCGCCGGCCTCACGCCGCCCGATCGCGGCGCGATCGAGGTCTTCGGCAAGGACGTGACGGGCTGGTCGACCGCCGAGGCGATCACGGCCGGGGTGGGCATGGTCCACCAGCATTTCATGCTCGTCCCCACGCTCACCGTGGCGGAGAACATCGTGCTCGGGCGCGAGCCCACGCGCGGACCCGCGCTCGATCTGGAGAAGGCCCGCGCCGAGGTCGAGAAGCTATGCGGAGAGTCAGGGTTGGCGGTCCCCGCGACCGCGCTCGTGGGTGAGCTCCCCGTCGGTATTTGCCAGCGCGTCGAGATCCTGAAGACCCTCTACCGCGGCGCTCGCTTGCTCATCCTCGACGAGCCGACGGCGGTGCTCTCGCCGAACGAGATCGCCGAGCTCCTGAAGGTCCTCACGCGCCTGCGCGACGGCGGCACGACCATCGTCCTCATCACGCACAAGCTCGCCGAGGTCATGGAGGTCTCGAGCCGCGTCACCGTGATGCGCCGGGGCCGCACCGTCACGCGCCTCGAGACCAAGGCAACGACCTCGGCGGAGATCGCGCGCTCGTTGGTGGGGCGCGACGTCGTCCTGCCCGAGCGCGAGGGCGAGCCCACGCGGGAGGGCCCGCCGCTCCTCGAGGTGCGCGATCTCACCGTGAAGAGCGGCCGCGGGATGCGCGCCGTCGACAGCGTGTCGTTCTCGCTCGCGCCTGGTGAAATCCTCGGGATCGCGGGGGTCGAGGGCAACGGCCAGACCGAGCTCGTCGAGGCGCTCACGGGCCTCTCGGCGATCGAGCGCGGCACGGTGAAGCTCGGCGAGCGCGACGTCACACGGGCTACGCCGCGCGACCGCGAGGCCGCGGGGCTCGCGCACATCCCCGAGGATCGGCATCGACGCGGCCTCGTCTTGGATTTCACGGTCGCCGAGAACCTCGTGCTCGGTCGGCAGTCGCGCTTCGTGCGGAGCGGGCTCATCGACGAGCGCCGGCTCCTCGCGCACGCGGCGGACCGAATGGTCGACTTCGACGTGCGCCCGAACGATCCGCGCCTCACGGCGCGCGCTCTCTCGGGTGGCAACCAACAGAAGGTCGTCGTCGCGCGTGAGATGGGCTTCGGCTTCAAAGTGCTCTGCGCTGCGCAGCCGACACGCGGCGTGGACATCGGCGCGATCGAGCTCATCCACAGCCGCCTCCTCGCTGCGCGCCGCGAGGGCAAAGCGATCCTCCTCGTCTCCGCCGAGCTCACCGAGATCCTCGCGCTCTCGGATCGCGTCGGCGTGATGTTTCGCGGCAAACTCGTCGCGCTCATGCCGCGCGCCGAGGCTCACCCCGACGTCCTCGGGCCCCTGATGACGGGCGCCGCCAAGGAGCTATGAACGAACCGTCCGCGCGCGCGCGCACCGTCCCTGCCTGGATCGAGGCCGTCCTGCCTCCGCTCATCGCGCTGATGATCGCGGCGGTCCTCGGTGACGTGCTCATCCTCGCGTTCGGTCAGTCGCCGCGCACCGTCTATCGACTGCTCCTCGAGGGCACGTGGGGCAACCCTTACGGGCTCGGGCAGGTCCTCTACAAAGCGACGACGCTTTCGCTTACAGGAATGTCCGTTGCGATGGGGCTCCGCGCGGGGCTCTTCAACATCGGCGCGGAGGGGCAGCTCGCCGCGGGCGCGTTCGCGGCCGGCGCCTTGGGCCTCGCGCTGCCACTCGGCACGCCCGCCGCGCTCGCGATCCCGCTCTGTCTCGCTGCGGCTGCGGTCGGCGGCGGCGCGGCCGGCGCGGTCCCCGGCGCGCTGAAGGCTCGGTTCGGCACGCACGAGGTGATCGTCACCATCATGCTGAACTTCGTCGTGCTCGCGCTCCTCAATTGGATCGTCGCGACGAAGCTCCACGCGCCCGAGACGCTGCACACGCCGGCGATCCACGCGGGCGGCATCCCGCGCCTCGCGTCGATCTTCCACGCGCTCCACGGCTCGGCCGCGAACCTCACGGTGCTCGTCGCGGGCCTCGTCGCAGTCTGCTGCACCGTGCTGCTCTTTCGCACGCGCTTTGGCTACGACCTGCGCGCCGTCGGCTTGCAACCCGACGCTGCGGAGTACGGCGGCGTCCGCGTCGGGCGCGTGTGGATCCAGTCGCTCACGCTCGCGGGCGCGATCGCCGGGCTCGCCGGCGCGAACTTCGTCCTCGGGTACAAGGGCTACTACGAGGACGGGCTCGCGGGCGGCGCCGGCTTCGTGGGCATCGCCGTCGCGCTCGTCGGTCGCAACCACCCCGCGTGGGTCGTGGTCGCGTCGCTCCTCTTCGCGACGTTGTCGCAGGGCGGCCTCGCGATCCACGCCGCCGTCCCGAAGCAGCTCGTCGAGGTCATGCAAGCGACCGTCATCCTGTCGATGGCCGCCGCCGCCCCCGAGGTCCGCCGCGTGCTCGCGCGCGTGCGCCCCATCCGCGTGGAGGACCCGTGAGCGCGCTCTCCGTCGTCGAGCAGACCATGCGGATCTCGGTGCCGTACCTGTTCGCGGCCGCGGGCGGCGTGCTCGCCGAGCGCTCGGGCGTCGTCGCGCTGAAGCTCGAGGGCCTTCTCCTCTCGGGTGCGTTTTGCGCGGTGCTCGGCACGTCGCTCTCGGGGAGCCCGTGGGTCGGCATCCTCGCGGGCGTCTTCGGTGGGCTCCTCTTTGGCGGGCTCTACGCGCTCGCCGCCCTGCGCTTTCGCGCCGATCAGATCGTGGTCGGCATCGCAGTGAATCTCCTCGCGCTCGGCGCGACCCGTCTCTTCCTCAAGCTGGTCGTCAAGAGCTCCTCCAACTCGGGCCGCATCCCCGGCTTCGGGGACACGGGCGGCGATCTCGCGACGTTCCAGAGCCCGCTCTTCTGGATGGGGCTCGCGGCGATCCCTGCGGTCGCGTTCCTCATCGATCGCACTGCGTTCGGCCTTCGCGTGCGCGCAGTCGGTGAGCACCCGCAAGCTGCCGAGACCGTCGGCGTCCGCGTCGCGCGCGTGCGCCTCGTGGCCGTCGCGATCTCGAGCGCGCTCGTCGGGCTCGGCGGGGCGTACCTCTCGCTCGACCAGCACCAATTCTCGGACAACATGAGCGCCGGTCGCGGCTTCATCGCGCTTGCCGCCCTCATCACCGGCTCGTGGCGTCCGCTTCGGACCGGCGTCGCGTGCGTCGTCTTCGCCGCCGCCGAGACGCTGCAGATCCAGCTCCAGTCCTGGCAAGCCATCCCGAGCCAGCTGCTCTCGGCGTTCCCCTACGCGCTCACGATCGCGGTCCTCGTCGTGTGGGTCGGCCGCTCGCGCGCCCCTGCCGCGCTCGGCAAGGTCGACTGACCGGCTCGGGCCCCGGCCGGCCCTCGGAGCCCGCGGCAGATATCGATCGGACATTGCTATAACGCCGTCGTATTATCCGAGGTTTCGCTCGCTCGCCCGGAGGCAACTTGGGGAGTACGCTTCGCCCGGAGCCTTGAGCGAGCACTCGGATCTGCGACCTGGGGAGGTCTTCAGCGGGAGGTACGTCGTCGAGGGGCGCCTCGCGACGGGTGGGATGGGCGCTGTCTACGTCGTGCAGCACACGGCGACCCTCAAGCGCTACGCGCTCAAGCTCATGCACCAGAAGCTCGTGGGCAGCCCCGAGCAGCGCGCGCTTCCAGCGTGAGGCCACGATCGACGCCATCATCGACGACCCCGACCACGTCGTGAACGTCATCGACGCCGGCGTCGACGACATCACCGACGCGCCGTTCATGGTGATGGAGCTGCTCCAAGGTCGAGAGCTCTCCGAGATCCTCGACGAGGTCGGCGCGCTGAGCGTCCGCGAGGGCCTCGACTTGATGCGGCAGCTCGCGACCGCGCTCGGCCGCGCCCACCAGAAGGGCATCGTCCACCGCGACATCAAGCCGAACAACCTCTTCATCGTCGAGAAGCCAGGGCACGAGCGCCTCCTCAAGGTCCTCGACTTCGGCATCGCGAAGTTCGTCGAGGGCACGCACGCGACGAGCACGATGGCGGGCGGCACGCTGCTCTACGTGGCGCCCGAACAGACCGAGAAACACGGGCAAGTCAGCACGCGGACCGACATCTGGGCGTTCGGCCTGCTCGCGTACCGCGTCTTCGTCGGCTACCCGTTTTGGGAGGGCAGCGACGTCAAGACCGTCTTCCGCGAGCTCCTCGTCGGCAACTACGAGGCCGCGACCGCGCGCGCGCGCAGGCTGCACGGCTGCGAGCTGCCGCCCGCGTTCGATCGATTCTTCTCGAGCACCGTCAACTACAACCCCGAGCGACGCGTCTCCACGATGGCCGAGGCCATGCGCCTGCTCGAGCACGCCTTCGCGGAGACGCAGGCCCTCTCCCGCGCCTCGAACTCCGCGTGGGGTGGTCTTCCCGTGCCGGTCGCTGCGCTGCCAACACGCGCCGCGAGCCCCTCGGTCGCAGCGGCGGCTGGCTACAAACCGACGATGATGTCGAGCCGCGACGCGAGCTCGCCGTCGATGCCCGCGATGTCGGCGATGCCCGCGATGCCCGCGATGTCGGCGATGCCCGCGATGGCATCGATGCCGGCGGTCTCTTCGACGTCGCTTCCACACGCCGCGCCCGCGGGCTCGAGGCCGTCGGCGCGCACCGCGTACGGCATCCCGCTCGATTTCAACGTTCGCTCCGCCGGCTCGGGCTCCGGAGGACCGGAGCCCCAGTCTCCCTACGGTCGACCCACGCCGGCTCCGCTCGAGGACGCTCTCACGACGGGCCCGCCGCCCACCGAGCGCGCGCCGATGCCCGCAGCCGCGCCGATGCCCGCACCCATGCGTGTGGCCGCGCCCGTGCCTGCCGCGGCGCCCGCGGCGCGCTACGCCGCGGCTCCGATCCAACAGCCGGCTGTGCGCCCCGCACCGAACGCCGCGGCGAAGAGCTCGAACGCAAAGTGGCTCATCGTCGGCGCGGTGGCGCTCGTGTTCCTCATCGGGCTCATCGCGATCCTCAAATCGCGCCCCGACAAACACGCCTCGAAGGACGACGACGACGAGCGACCGAAGAGCAAGAGCCGACCCTCGGCGAGCGCTTCGCCCACGGTCTCGCCCGTCACGACGGACAGCGCGAACACGACCGCGCCCGTGCCCACCGTCGAGCCGACCGCAACGACTCCGCCAACGCCGCAACCTCAACCGCAGCCACAACCCCAGCCGCAGCCTCAACCCCAACGCGCCGTGTGCGGCGATCGCATCGTGCAGCCCCCCGAGGTCTGCGACGGCGACACCAACATGGCCCACTGCAGCTCGGACTGCACGCGCCTCACGCCGTGCACGATGCAGGTCGGGGCGGGGCCCATCTGGAATCAAGAGGACGCGAACGGCAAGTGCCCGACGACCTGCTCCGGCGTCGGCCGCACGTGGGACGGCAACTGGACCACGACGGTGCCGGGCGAGCAGTCCGTCTGCAGCTGCAGGGGCCCGTGTTTGCCGGGCGACTGATCTGGCAGGTCGAATAAACTGGGACCGTGGCACTCCCCGCGGTCAAGCTCCCGCACCCGGCTACGCTCGCCGATCTTGCGGCGCTTCCCCCGAACATGAAGGGCGAGCTGATCGAGGGCGTCCTCTACGCCATGACTCGGCCTCGCGCCGTGCATCAGGAGATCGCTGGCGCCGTCTGCACGGATCTCACGCTCGCGTTTCAGCGTGGACGAGGTGGGCCTGGCGGCTGGTGGATCCTGCCGGAGCCTGGAATCGAGCTGCCCGGGGCGCCCGAGGTCTCGCCAGACGTCGCAGGTTGGCGACGGGAGCGACTGCCGACTTTGCCGGCCGACCACGCGATCAGCGTAGTCCCCGACTGGGTGTGCGAGGTGCTGTCGCCCACTACGCGCGGCTATCAGCTGCTGGTGAAGCGTCGGCTCTATGCCTCCGCGGGCGTCCCCTTTCTGTGGGAGATCGATCGCGAGGCACAGACACTCAGCGTGCTGCGACTCTCGGGTGGACAGTGGCTCGATCTCGGGGCCTACCGCGAAGAGGAGGCTGCACAGCTTCCCCCTTTCGAGGCCACTCCGATCAACGTGCGTGGCTTCTGGCCCGACGACCCCGCGGGGTGAGGAGGCGATCAATCGTCGCGTCCTCCCGCGCCTCGTCGAGATCCTTCTCCTTCACCCGGCGCTTCGAGAGTCGCTCGTCCCCCGCCTTGAAGCGCCACGAGCCACGACTCCAGCCGGACCCGAGCGTCAGCGTCTCGCGAGCTTGGTGAGCATCGCGCAGAGTCGCCCGAGCAAATCCAGGAGCTGCGTCACATCCGTGGGTGCCGCCAGGCCCAACCGTTCGAGCGCCTCGACGCAGGCGGCCGCCTCACAGGCCTCGGCGAGCGCCCCCCGAAGGCGTTGAGCGCGGTCCGCCCCGGTGCGCGCAGCACCCTCGCTGAGCCGGAGAAACGCTGACTGGCTCGCTCGGCGCAGCTGATCGCTGAGCGGCCCGTATCCGCGAGGCAGTCTCTTAGCGAGCGCGTCGGCCATCACGAGTGCGTCGAGCGCGACCGCATAGGCATCGAGCCCGTGGTGTGGGAAGCGACGGAAGGGCTTGTCGTCTTGGCTTTGGGTCATGCCCCACACAGGCGCAGGATGCGTGACCAAGCGTTGGCGCGAGACGCCCGCCCTGGGTTCGAACGCCAGCTGCGCCATCGCTTGGGCGCGCAGCGTGCGCCCAAGCAGGACCCAAAGCCAAGGCGAGAAGCCCGGACCACGACCACAACCAATCGCCCCGCTCTCTCCCAATCCAATCCGATTCCCGCTGCCCCATCCCCACCGAAACCGAGTCCGATACCGCTCTCGCTCCCGAAACCGAAACCGAAACCGATCCCCATCCCCACTCACACTCGCCGATTCTCGTCCTCGGCCCCTACCGCAGCCCGCGCCTTCGAAACGCCCACGTCGGCTGCCCCCGACTCGCGAGCCCGATTCGCTCCCACTCTCCGCTGTGCGAGACCGCGTAGAGATAGAGCCGCTCTCCCCTCCGCGCGACCAGCCATGTCGCGTTGAGCGCCGCGATGTGGTCGTTGTCCACATCCTCGCTCGGTAGGTAAACGACTCGGTTCTCGTAGTGCTCGTTCCAGAGCACGCCGGGGAAGGTGACGTAGTCGCTGAAGACCACCGTCGAGCGCGGGCCGAGCTCGAGCTCCCTCGCGTGGGCGACCTCGGGCGCCATCGACCACTCGGCGACGGGCGCCGTCGCTCGCTCCGCCGGCGTCATCCAAAGGCGATCGGCGAGCTCGCCGGGCCTCACGCCTCCGAGCGGCGGCGCGAAGTGCGTGAGCGCCGCGGCCGTGAGGTAGAGCGCCGCGCCGAAGACCACCATGCGCGCGATCGCCGGCAACCGCTCGAGCGCGAACGCCGCAGGCGCCGCGGCGCAAGCGATCGCCGCGAGGTGGTAGCGGGCCGACCAGATCGCAGGGCTCAGCGCGACCGACGGGACGAGCATCGCCGCGAGGCCGAGCAGTGTGAGCGCTCGCCAACGTCGCGCGCGGAGCCTGCGCCGATCCTCGTGAGCGCGCCGCTTGCCCCGCGCGAGGGACACGGCCGCGAGCCCTAGCCCAACCGCGCAGAGCGGCGCGAGGAGCCACGCCACCGCGAGCCCGAACCCTCCGCGTCGAATGTCGGCGAAGTCATGTCCGGGTGGCGCGGGCGTGAAGATCCAGCGCAGCGTCTCGCGTGCGCCGAGGTTCACGTCGGTCGCTGGATGCAGGCCGGGCCAGTGGATCCCGAGCCGCGGCACGTCGAGCGTGAACGGATAGAGCGGGTTCTTCCACACGAGCAGGTTGCGCGCATAGACCACGCTCGCGGATGCGAGCACGAACGCGAGCGCCGCGCCGAGCGCGCCGAGGTGCCGACGACCACGCGCGACGAGCGCGAGCCCGAGGAGCGGCGCGAACAAGATCGCTGAAGTTTTGCTGCCGACATAGAGTCCGAGCGCGAGCCCCGCGAGGACGATGTCGCGCCGCGAGGTCGGTCCCTTCGTCGCGAAGTGGATCGCCCCGAGCGCCGCCGCTGCCGCGAACACGTCGACGTACGTCGTGTTGAGCTCGAGCACGCAGCCGGGCGCGAGCGCGACGACACACGCGACCGCGACCGCGATGCGGCGCTGCTTCGTGAAGCGGCGAGCGAGCAGGTAACTCCCCGCGACAAGCGGCGCGAACGCGAGCGCGTTCGGCAGCTCGACGAAGCGTCGCTCGCCGTCGAGCAGCACCCAGAAGACGCTCGCCATCTCGGCGTTCCGAGGGAAGCCATTCAGCTGTTGGATGTCGTTCGCGGGCAGCGGCATCGGCGCGTAGCTGCCCGTCTGGACCGTCCAGCCGACGAGGGTCTCGTGATACCAAATCCCGTCCCATCCCTCGGAGGGCAGGAGCCACACGCACGCGAGCGCGTAGGCAAACACCAGCCCCGCGAGCCCCGCGAGCGCGAGCACCAGACCGCGCTCTGCATATTCACGGGCCAACCCTGTTCGCTTTGCGAAAAAGACGGGGCCCGCATGCGAACGGGGCCCCAACCCCGTTTGGTTCTCGCTTCGGGGCCCCCTCGCTTCCTCCTCGCTCGCCGTTCGGTCCTCGCTCGGGCCTTCCTTCTCTGCGCCGTGTCTCGCGGGGGATCTTCTCCGCTGGAGAAACCACCCTGCCGCTGCCATCCCTGTGATTGCGGCCGTCGCGCCCGCTAGCGATGTCTTGTGGACCTCACCGCTGAGCCCGAGGACATGGATCAGCGTTGTAATGACGGCGTGAAAGATGACCCACGTCGCCAGGACGAGCTCCGGCGCGCGCCGCAGGCCGAGCGCGCGCGCGACGAGCGCGCTCGACAGAGCGGCGGCGAGCGCGAAGACCAGCACCGCCGAACTCTAGGTCGTGCCGCCGCGACAAAGCACGATCGTTCGGTGAAAGTCAGCGGCCCGCAAGAGACCCCACGTCGCCCCCCGAACGCCAGCGAGTGGAGCCTTGCGGGCGGATATGGATCGTCTATGGCTGGGCCGCGAAGATGGTCGACTATGAGCCGAAGCGGTTCTTAGAGCTGCTGTTCAACTTCAAGGGTTCGGTCGCGAAGGGGATCAGCGGCCGCGTGCTCGTGACGATGCTGGTGGCCGTCGCCGCCGCCCTCTTGAATCAGCGCACGGGGTTCAAGCTGCCGCCGATCGCGCACACGCTCGTCGGCGCCGCGCTCGCCCTCCTGCTCGTGTTCCGCACGAACGCCTCGTACGACCGCTTCTGGGAGGGGCGGCGCCTCGTCGGCGCGATCGGTAACCGCCTCCGCGATCTCGCGCGCCAGTTCGCGTCGCTCGTCCCCGAGGCCGCGGACGGGCGCGACGCGCTCGCGCGCCACCTCGTCCTCTTCTTCAAGCTGAGCGTGCAAGCGCTCCGCAGCGAGCGCGAGCTCGACGCGCTCGGCGACGACATCACCGCGGACGAGCGCGCGGCGCTCGAGGGCGTCTCGCAGCGACCGTACGTCGTGCTCTCGTGGGTCTCGGCGCGCGTGCAGGACCTCGTCGCGGCGGGCACCCTCTCGGGTGAGCGTCAGCTGCTCATCGATCAGAACCTGACGGCGCTCACCGACGCGCTCGGCGGCTGCGAGCGCATCCGCAACACGCCAGTCCCGATCGCGTACGCGCACCACATCAAGATGTTCCTCACGCTCTTCTGCCTCAGCGTGCCGTTCGCGATGGTGAACGACATGCACTGGTACACGCCGATCGCCGCAGGAATCCTCGCGTTCGCGCTCTACGGCATCGATGAGATCGGCGTCGAGATCGAGGACCCGTTCGGCTACGACCCGAACGATCTGCCGCTCGACAACATCGGCAAGAGCATCGCCCGCAGCGTCGGCGACATCATGAAACAGGGCCGCGCGCTCGGGGGGCCACCGAGCGCCCCGTGAAGGTGACCGCCGAGCCAACGGCGTCGCGGATCGAGCTGAAGCCCGCCTCGCGAGCGCGCCTCGCGAGCCCGCGGTGGATCCTGAACGCGACGAGCGGCCCCTCGTAGATGAACGCGGTGTAGAGCTCGCAGAGCGTCGCGCCGTGGACGATGCGGTCCCACGCGTCGGCGTCGGTCGTGATGCCACCCGCCGCGATGATGACCAGCCGATCGCCGACGCGCCGATAGAGCCGCTCGACGAGCGCCGAGCTGCGCGCTGCGAGCGGCGGCCCGCTGAGACCACCGGCGCCGCAGGCCGCGACCTCGGCCTCGCTCGAAGAGAGACCCGCGCGCGAGATCGTCGTGTTCGCGGCGACGATGCCGTCGAGTCCGAGCTTCACCGCAAGATCAGCGACCGCGTCGACGTCCTCGTCGGCGAGGTCGGGCGCGATCTTGACGAGGAGCGGCACCCTGCGCGGAGCTCCGTCGCTCGACCCACGCCGGCTCTCATCTAGGGCCGCCCGCACTGCGACGAGGATCGGCTCGAGCGCGGCCGCGCGCTGCAGATCGCGCAGACCCGGCGTGTTCGGAGAGCTCACGTTCACGACGAGGAACGCCGCGTGCGGCGCGAGCTCGCGCGCCGACTCCGCGTAGTCCGCGGCCGCGTCGGCCTCGCTCACGACCTTGGTCTTGCCGATGTTCGCGGCGACGACCCCGCCCGCGACCGATGGCCTCGCCAAGTGACGCCCGAGCCGCTCGGCTGCGGCGCGCGCCCCGCGATTGTTGAAGCCCATACGATTCACGATCGCGTGGTCTTTCACGAGCCGGAAGAGCCGCGGCTTCGGGTTTCCGGGCTGGGCCTGCGCGGTGACCGTGCCGATCTCCAAGAAGCCGAACCCGAGCGCGAGCAGCATGCGCGCAGCGCGAGCGTCCTTGTCGAAGCCGGCCGCGAGCCCGATCGGGCTGGGAAATCGCACGCCGAACGCGTCGACCGCGAGGCTCGGATCACGCGCCGACAGCAGGCGCGAGAGCCCAGCCGCGACGCCCGGCAGGTGATCGCCGACGACGAGCGCGGTCATCGCGAGCTCGTGCGCGGTCTCGGCCGAGAGGTGGCGAAGGACGCCGTGGAAGAGGAGGGGATAGAGAGCCGCGCGGGGCATGCGCGCGCCGGGATAGCCGATCGGCTCAGCGCGGTCTTCGTCGTCGTGCGAAGACGAGGCCGATCCCAGCGAACACGAGGAGCGCGCCCGCGTCGTTCGCGCTGCGCGCCGCGGTCGTGCAGCCGTCGTCGTTCGGCTCGGGGCCTGCCCACTCGGGCTCGCCGCCGCCGACACCCGGGCCGGTCGCGGGGCCGCTCGTGTTCGGTGCGCCGCCGTCGCCGCCCGTGCCGATCGGCCCGCCGCCGCCCGCGCCGCCCTGACCCGTCGATGCGCCGATGCTCACGGCCGCGCACGTGAAGTAATACGGGCTCGGCGCGCCCATCATGAACTGCCTCACCTGGACGGTGCACTCATCGCAAGGCGTCGACGGCAACGTGAGCGTGGTCGACTGCAGCCCGCCGGCTTGGTTGTCGGTGATGGTCTTCGTCAGCGTGGCGTTGTCGAAGTCCGCGGCCGTGACGTCTTGCGGCGCCTTGGCGACGAACGCGACGCGGAACTCGCCGTCGTGATTGACGGTCTCGTTCCAGGTGACCGTGATTTGCTGGCCCGGCGTGAACGCGGTGACCTTGTAATCGGGCGCGCACTGGCTCGTCCCCGAGCCGAACGTGCAGCCGCAAGGTGCGGTCTTCGCGTTGTCGTCCGTCGAGAGCGGCTGCGGATTCACCAGGACGGTGTGCGCCGCGGCCGGCAGCGCGATGATGGTCGTTGCAGCGCCGACGAGCGCAAGCACCAGAGATCGAAGAGGGAAGGTTCGAAGCATGCGACCTCGTAACGATACCGCTTCGGCGCTCGGCTTCGCGCGTCGCTCGAGATCCTCGGTGTTTTTGGTGAGAGCCGCGCATGGATAGCGAGCGATCCATCGCGCCCGCGCGCCCCCTCGCGACCGCTTCGCGCGTCGCGGAGCTCGTCTTTCACGGCCTCGCGATGATCCCGGTCACCACGACCTCGAGCGCGCCCGTCCGCGCCGCGAGCCTCTTCGACGAGCGCTACTGCGCCTTCGTCCGCGCGCACCTGCCCGTCGACGCGCGCGCTCCCTTCGAGGACGACGCCGCGCTCCTCGCGCAGCTCTTCGAGGACGTCCGCGTCGCGCACGGCATCGGCTGGATGGCCGCGCTCCACCTCGAGCTCGACGCGCTCCTCGCGACCGCGCGCTCCACGCTCGCCGAGCTCGTGCCCGCGCAGGTCTCGTCCCCGCTCGCGCTCGGCGCCCTCGCGTCCCTGCCCGAGGCGCCCGTCGAGCTCTTCCGCGCTGCGATTTTGCTCGCGGCGCCCGCGTTCGACGCCGCGTTCGACCTCGTCTTCGGCGAGCACCTGAGCGCCCTCGAGCATGAAGTTACAGAGTGCGCGCGGGCGGTCGGCCCACGCATCCTCGACGGCGTGCGGCTCTCCGCGACGCTCGGTCTGCACGGCCGCGTCCTCGCGAACGAGATCTACGTGGGCGCGACCGCCCTGCCCGGCGAGCCCATCGACCCCGCCCCGACGTTGGTGCTGATCGCGCATGAGCGCGCGGTCTCGCTCGCCCACGCGGCCCTCACCGAGCGCGGCCTCCGGAGCGACTGGTCGACCGTCGAGGCCGTCGCGCTCGCAGCCGAGCCGCGGCTCCTCTCGGGCACGCCGCTCGAAGCAGCCCAGTCCGCGTGGCTCGGCTCGCTCGGGCGGGCCGGGCTCGCGACGATGGACAGCGAGCTCTCCGATATCGCTGACAGGATTGTTCGGAATTGGCGATGACGTCCTTCGGTCCACGTTTCGAGGTCCGCCGACAGCTGGGTGAGGGCGGGTTCGGGGCCGTCTTCGAGGTCCTCGATCGGCAGCGAGGCGAGCTCGTGGCGCTCAAGTCGCTCCTCCGCCTCGACCCTGTGTCCTTGCTGCGCTTCAAGCGCGAGTTTCGCCTGTTCGCGGAGATCGAGCACCCCAACCTCGTCAGGCTCCATGAGCTCTTCGCCCACGAGGAGCGCTGGTTCTTCACCATGGAACTGCTCCGTGGCAGGAACTGGCTCGAGGACGTGCGACCGTCTCTTTTGTCAGGGCCGAGCGTGGCCTTCGATCCGACGGTGCAAGCCAGTCTCACCCCGGACTCGGCTGGAGGTGGAGTCTCCGATAGGCATCTAAAAGCAGCGCCCGAGCTCGTCGCTGCCCCGGATTGGGGGCGCATTCGAGCCGCGCTCCGCGCGCTCGCCAGCGCGCTCTCGGCGATTCACGCGCGCGGCATCGTCCACCGCGACGTAAAACCCCAGAACGTCCTCGTCACCGACGAGGGGCGCTTGGTCCTACTCGACTTCGGCATCGCCATGGAGGCAGACAAGACGAAGGGCGGTGGCCTCACGCATCAAGACAGCTTGATTGGGACGCCCGTGTACATGGCGCCCGAACAGCTCTCCGGTGATGAAGTCACGGCTGCTGCCGATTGGTATGCGGTCGGCACCATGCTCTTCGAGGCTTGTAGTGGCCAATTGCCCTTCTCCGGGACGGTCATGGCCCTCTTCCACCAAAAGACGTCGCGCGACGCGCCTGCGGTCGAGTCGGTCGCGCCCGACGTGCCTGCCGATTTGGCGAGTCTGTGCAATCAGCTCCTCTCGCGCGATGTTCGGGGGCGCGCGACGGGAGACGACATCCTCCTATGCGCCGAGCACGCGCCAGCGGTCGCCCCTCTCGCAGTCCCGCGCGACGAGCCCGCGTTCATTGGTCGGGAGCGCTACCTCGACGAGCTGAGAGCAAGGTTCGAGCTGTGCGGCAAGTCCGGTAAGCCGAAGGTAGTGGTGCTCGAGGGGCCGTCCGGTATTGGGAAGACGTCGCTCGCGCGGACTTTCCTGTCAGCGCTTCCACCCGAGGTCCTGAAGCTCGAGGGGCGGTGTCTGCAAAGCGAGTCTGTTCCTTTCAAGGCGCTCGACCAGATCATCGACCAGTTGAGTCGGTATTTGTCGGGCCGCCCGGCCGAGGAGACAGCGTCTCTATTACATCGTCATGCTCACCTGCTCGGGCGCCTGTTTCCCGCTCTCATGCACGTGTCGGCGATCGCGAGCGCCCCAGTCACGGCGCTCGGTGACCAGGCTCTGCGCGCGACCGCGACGGCCGCGCTTCGGGAGCTCGTCGTGCGCCTCTGCGATAGAAAGCGCTTGGTCCTGTTGATCGATGATGCCCAATGGGGGGACGCGGACAGCGGCTGGCTCGTAGCAGAGCTCCTGGGCTCGGCGGAGCCACCACCGATACTCCTCGTCCTGACCCGTCGTCCAAACGAGCCGGAGAGCGGCGTCTTCATGAACGCGCTGACTCGACACGCGTCGGAGCTCGGCGCTTCATTGGACGTGGAGTTCCTCGACGTCGAGCCGCTGAGCGAGACCGAGGTCCAAGCGTTCGCAGAGGGGTTTTCGGACAATATCGTTCATATACCCATTGCTGACCTCGCGCGCGCGACGGGTGGGAATCCGTTCCTAGTCGGGGAGCTTCTTCGTCACGGCGGCGACGCCTCGTTCGCTGACATCCGTGACCTCGTCAGCCAACGCGTCGAGGCTCTTGCGCCGCCCGTTCGACGAATCCTGGAAATGGTGGCTGTCGCGGAGCGCAGCGTGAACGTCGAGGTCGTCCAGCACGCCAATGACTCGAGCGCGGCGGAGACGCGAAACGCCCTCACCGTGTTGAACAGCGCCCACCTGGTTCGCCTCGTCGGCGCTCGCGGCGAGTTCGTCCAGAGCTACCATGACCGGATACGCGAGGCGGTCCTTGGCGAGATACCCAAGGCCACCCGCCAGTCGCTCCACCAGAAGCTCGGGCGGGCTCTCGAGACGTTCGCGGAGACGCCCGCCGAGACCGTCTATCGGCATTATCGCGAGGGAGGGCTGTCGGCGGAGGCGCTCGCGTGGGGGCGGCGCGCGGCCGACGCCGCCACGCGAACTCTTGCGTTCGACCGCGCGAGTCACCTGCTCAGCGAGCTGCTCGAGCTCGACGCCATGGAGCCGACAGAGCGGCGCGAGCTCCAACTTGCGCGCGCCGACGCCTTGCTGAAGGCCAAGCGGTTCGAGGCTGGCGTTCAGGCCTGTTTGGAGCTGGCAGGTAGCGGCCCAGTCTCCGAGAGAATGGCGCTCCAGCGAACCGCCGCGGAGACCCTGCTGTATATGGGGCAAGTCGAGCGCGGGCGGCAGGCTCTCGAGCCGATTCTGGCGCACTACAAGATCTGGTGGCCGAGACAATCCGCGGTTCGACTCGTGGCCTTGCTGGTCATGGTGGTGCTCGTGCGGGTCAGGATTTGGCGTGCGACGTCGGGCGCTCGCAAGCCTACAGCCCCCTCCGAGCGTGTGCGGCTCCTCCTCGCGATTGGCGCCATTCAATTCTCAGTCGACCCCCCAACTGGAGCGTTCCTGGTCTTCAGCGCGGCGCTCAGCGGCGACGCGAAGCGCGCCGACACGAGCTTGGCCATCTCGCGCTCGTTCCTGGTGACTCTACGTTTCACCGGAGAGGCCTTCAAGAAGCGTAAGTCCAGTGTGCGTGAGGCCCTCGAGGCCCTGGAGGAGGTCGACGAGATGGTCTCGGGGATGGAGCTGGAGCCCACCGAGCGCGGCTGGCTCGTCGCGAACCGAGGGCTGTGCATGAGCCTCGGCGGACAATGGCAGCCCACAGTTCACATGGTGGATTCGTATCTCCAAAACATGGGCCCTCGCGAGGAGCCTCCGCCGATGTTGAAAGGCCTGATTCTGACCTGGGCGCTCACCGCGGCCATTCGCCTCGGTCAGTTTCGGGGGGCCGCCCAATACGCCAGCGAGATACACCGCGTCGCAGCCGACCACGGCTTGGTGGCGCTCGGCGCGCTGGTCCAAGACTGCATCCTCACCTACCTTGCACAAGGACAAGCGGAAGAGGCTCGCGCACAGATAGAGTCCGCCCAGGCGAAATGGCTGCGGGCGGTGGGCCACGTGGATGTCCAATATCACAATATGGACTTGGCGCTCTTGTTGGTGGACCTCTACGTGGGGAACCTCGAGCAGGCCAGCGAATCAGGTCGGCGCCTCGCTCGACGCGTGCAGCAGCCGAGTATGCGGTTCTTTCGCGGGATTCCATTTGTTACAAATTGGTTCGCGTCACAGGCCTCTCTCCAGGCCTGGTCCAGAAGACCAACGGACAGCGTCCTCGAGCGGCAGACCTGCCGGCAGATCGCTTTCGCCCGCAACAACGGCACGCTCAAGGATATGCCCGCTTGCACGACCGTGGAGGCGGGCATTGCGTTCGTTCGCGGCCAGCGAGAGGTTGCCATCGAGACGCTCGAGCGAGCCCTCGGCGAGGCCCTGGAGTTCGAGCTCGGCGGCCTCGCGGCGTGCATTCGTTACAAGCTCGGCCAGGTCACCGGTGATGAAGACCGGTTCCGTGAGGCGGACGCTTGGCTCGCCAAGAATGGCGTGCTCGATCCGCCGCGCTTCGCCAGCCTGATTGTCCCGGGCTTCGACGGCGGACTCGAGCCCCCCTCTCGCGGGCGCTGAGCGCCTATTTACTGGCTGTAAGCGCCATAGCCCGCAGCCGCGGGCGCGCCGGCGTGGAAGTCGCCATTCGCCGGGTCGGCGAGCTGCGGGTCGGTCGCTTGGGTGTTGGTCACACAGGTTCCGTCGGCGGTGCCGCCGCTCGCGATGTTGTCGTCGATGCTGAGCGCGGCGCTGCAGTCGTTCGTGAGCACATTGTCGAGGACGAAGATGTTCTTCGAGATCGTGGCCTCGGGCGTGCCCTCGTCGAGGTTGATCTCCGAGCGGTTCGCGCTGCTCGACGGCTGCCCATCCTCGACGAAGGTATTGTGCGAGACGTCCACTCCAGTCACGGCGTTGCCGACGAACCGAATCGCCGAGTAGTGATTGCGATAGAAGATGTTGTTCCGGATAGTGACGTTCATCAGCGGGCCGTCGAAGCCGCTGCCGACGTCGCCGTTGATGACCATTCCATCCTGGTAGTCGCCATGCCCGTTCTCGAGGATGCGGTTCTGTTCGACCAGCAACCCGTCGATGGTCTGCGAGATGTCCTCGTAATGGGTGTAGACCTGGATGCCGCGCGACGAGTTGCCCTGGATGACGTTGTTGCGCACGACGAGGTCGTCGCCTGCCGACAGGTAGATACCGTGGTCGAGCGCGCCATCCGCGGTGCCGCATCGGCCGAAGTTCTCGATGAGGCACGAGTCGATCAAGATCCCCGTGGGCTGGGTCGCGTCGTCCGGGGCGGTGACCTCGATGTGGCCGCCGCGCGCGCCGTGCTGGCAATCCCCCGTGAGCGTCAAATGCGATAGGACAATGTCGCTCGCGAGCACGCTTATCGTATTGTAAGAGCCGGAGTCCGTCAGCGTCGAGATGTCGAAGGTCATGTTCGAGAGGACCATGTGGCTGCCGTCCCCGTCGACGCTGTGCTCGAAGGTCGCGCGGCTGCGGACGACGACGCCGCTCCGTGATTCGCCGACCCAGACGATGGGCTGTGCTGCGGTGCCCCCGCGCAGGAAATAGAGCAGCGGCGAGCCGCCCGATTGGACGTACTCGCCGTCGTGGACGAAGAAACAAGTCGCGTCGGTGTGGGTCTCGCCGCGCGCGGCGCTCGCCATCTCGTCGGCGGTCGTGATGTCCGCGCGCACCGAGCCGTCGGGGCAGGCGCCGGGCGCGTCTTGCCAAGTGCCGATCTCCCCGAGCGGGACGCTGCCGCCCGTGCCGGCGCCACCGGATTGAACGTTGCCGCCCGTACCGTTGCCGCCATTGTTGGAGCCGCCGTCGGCGGCCCCGCCGGAGCCGCCTTTGCCGCCGCCGCCAGACCCTGAGTCGCCACAAGCCAACAGGAGCGCCGCGAACGAGGAAGCCAGGACAAGAGCGCGCATGAAGACTCAATAGCCAATGCACACGCGCCCGACCAGCGATTCCGCGTGGTAGGGTCGCGCGATGGGACTCGACGCCTATCTCTATTATCAATGCTCCTATCGGCCGCAGGGCTCGCTCGACTTCTTGAACGAGAGCAAGCGCCTCACTTCAATGCTGCGGATCATGGACGAGAAGCGCGTGCCCTCCGTGAAGTACCAGCTGCGGACGGCTCGCGGCGTCGAGGAGCGCACCGTCCATCGCGCCGAGGCGATGCGCGCCGCTCAAGCACTGCAGGAGCTGCCGGCGACGTGCGCGCCCTGTCCCGTCACGAACGGCAGGTGGGCGCCGGGCTGCTCGGCGCGCGTGAACTACCCTGTCGACGACGTCGCATTGGCTGTCTTGCGTGAGGCGCTCGAGATCAACGCGAGCGATTTGACGCCCCCAGCAGACGGCTTCATTCGCTCGCTGCTCGAGGCGCGCGACTGCAACGGCGAGCGCTGGCTCGCCTTGCTCAAGGGTTTGAACGCGCGCCCGACGCCCGCTGGCTCGACCCCCGTCGCGTTCCCCCTGGATGGGCGCGTCTACAACATCACGGTCTATATGGTGCTCGAGCACCTCTTCTTTCGTTCGTTCCTGCGCCCCGATCAGGCGCTGCAGGTTCGAGAGTGGTTTCGCGCCTATTACACGGCGATCGGCGAGCGGATTGGCAGTCAGCCCGACCCGAACGCCGCGGCCGCGGCGCTCTTCGGCAGCTCGGAGAGCTTGCAAGACCTCAGCGCCCTCGGCGATCTGTTCAAGCGCGCCGAGAAGCACGGCCTGGGCGTCTTGTTGGACGGCTGAGCGCGGCCTCCTGGCTACATTTTTGTAAGCTGTCGCCGCCCGCGGCGAATGGGGCTATACGAGGCTCGGGGATCGACGGAACTGGAAATGACGCCGCTCGAAGACACGCTCTCTCTCCTTCGGCTGAGCACGCTGCGCGCGGTCGTGCGCTCGGGCGACACCGCGCGCCTGACGTTTGCCTACCACACGAGCATCGTGGTCGTCGCGCTCGAGGGTGTCCTCGAGCTCGCGCTCGAGCCGACGCCGAGCGGCGCAGGCGAAGCGGCGCCCATCACCGACGCCGATACGCTTACTTCTTTGTCACTCCAGCTCCTCCACCAGACTGTGCAATCGCCCGTGGCGGCGGACGATGAGCGGCGCTTCTTCGTTTGGGTGCGCGCCTGGCATCGTGGGGCTGCGATCCGTGGGGGGCGCCTGCGGGTGCGAGCCTCGCGGGTCTCGGTGTTCGACACCCACGGCGCACACCTCAGCCACGAGGCGCTCGCCGAGCGGGCTCGCGCGCACGTACGCGTGCCGGCGCAGCCACCGTCGCGAATGTTCGACAGCGCAGTTCGCAAGCTCAAGCCGATGTTGGCCGACGCTGGCTTCAAGTCGAGCGGGCGGTCCTTCCTCCGGGCGCGCGGGGGCCTCGTCGACACGATCACCTTCGAAGGCAGCCGCTTCACCACGAACGTCTCCGCGCTCTACTCGACCCAATATGGAATCGCGGTCGGTGAGCTCCCAGCCGGGGTGAAGCTCGACGCGGCCGGCGTGCAGGCGAACACCTCGCCGGCGATCAAGCACCTCTTCGAGCCACCCATCGATCTGGCCGGGTGCGCCGACGCCGACGCGGTCGCCGGCGCGCTCAAGGACGATCTCGAGCTCGTCGTCCTGCCCTACCTCGCGTCGCTGCCGAGCCCTGACGCCGTGATCGAGCACCTCCTCGCGGAGGACGCGCGCCACGCGAACCACGCGAACGCGCTTCGCCTCGCTTGCATCCTCGCGCGGCTCGGTCGCGCGGACGCGGCGCGCGCTCAGTTCCTCCTCGCCGAGGGCGATCGGGACGCCATCGCGCGCGTCGCGGCCTCGATGGGTATTACGCTGTAATAGCGATCGAGTCGCGCGTGCTCAACTGGTCGAAGGCCTCCCTCGCGCTCCTCCTCACGGGGGCGCTCTTCACGGCGAGCGCGCTGCGTGGCGCGTCGGCCGCGGTCGTCCTCGCGTCGCTCGCGGTCGCCGTCGCGGTTCCCATCGCGGTCGACCTCGTGATGCATCCGCTCCTCGGGACGCCGCGCGGGGCACGCACACCGATCTCGCGGCCGTGGCTCGCGCTCTTCGCCGCGCTCTCGCTCGCGGGCTCTGCTTTGACGATGTTATCGGCACCGAGGGGACCCGCGTGGATGCCCCCGGTGGTCGCGTTCGGTCTGTCGACGGGTGTCTTCGTCGCGACGTACCTCCTCTGGTTCGCACCGCTCCGCCACATCGCAGCGGTGAGGGCGCTCGCGGACGACCCCGAGCGCCTGCAGCCGGCGGTCGCCGCGCTCGTCGCGTCGTTCGACGGCCCGCCCCCACAAGGGTCCGTCCCCGCTCGGCGGCTCGCGTTGCGGGCGCTCACCGCCGTCAGCGCGCTCATGGATGTGCTCGCGTTCGACGCGGCCGCCGCAGTGATCGCGCGCGTCGATCCGAGCCCGCTGAAGGGCGACATGCGCGCGGCTGTCTTCGCGACGAAGGCCTCTGTCGCGCTCCAGCGAGCCGAGCTCAACGTCGCGTTCGCGCACCTGAAGGAGGCCGCACAGAGCGCTCAGTCGCCGCTCATGTTGGAGGTGCTGCTCCTCAACGACGCGCTCCTCGACGCGCTCGAGGGGCGCGGCCGCGAAGCGCTCGCGAAGTTGGAGCGCGCCACGCCGCCTCGCGAGCCTCTGCGCCGCCGAGCGCTCCTCGCGACACGCGCACACGCGCTCGCCGCGAGCGGTGACGAGTCCGCCGCGAAGCTCGCCGTCGACGAGATGCTCACGCACGCGGAGCCCGCGGAGAGAGTCCGCGTGCTCAAGCGGAGCGCTTTGGTCTTGGGGCCCGCGAAGCCGCTCTTCGAGGCGAAGCTCCGAGAGCTCACGCAGACTGGTTCTTATACCGAGCGCTGATCCGCGGGACGAGGTACTCGTCGAACGCGCGCGCGGCGTCGTAGCGCGGCGCATAGCCCCAGTCGGCGTGCGCTGCGCTGTCGTCGACGTCCTCGGGCCACGAGTCGACGATCTTGGCGCGCACCGCGTCCGGCGCGTACGTGACCTCCGACTGGGGGAAGGCGTCGCGCACGCGGCCGGCGATCTCCGAGGCGCTCAAGCTGAAGCCGCCGACGTTGTAGACGACGCGGCTCAGCTTCTGTTTGTCGGCCTCGAGCAGGCGAATCAGCGCGCTGACGGCGTCGGGCATCGCCATGAAGGGGATGCGTGCGTTCTCACCGACGAAGCACGCGTACGGCTTGCCCTGCGCCGCGGCGTGCAGCATTTCGGGGCCGAAGTCGCTCGTGCCGCCGGTCGGAACGGTGTCCGCGGAGATGAGCCCGGGGAAGCGCAGCGAGCGAAAATCCAGGCGCGCCGCGCTGGAGAGGGCGCCGAGCTGGCGGAAGTAGTGGGTGAAGTACCGGCCGAGGTGCTCGCAGTAGAGCTTGTTGCAGCCGTACATCGTGACGGGCACGTTCCACATGTCTTCGGGGATGCGGCCGACCCGGCGCTTGGTCTCGAGGTCCGGCAGGCCGTAGACCGCGATGGAGCTCGGGAAGAGGAAGCGCACGTGCCGATCGAGTCGCGCCGACTGCGCCTGCGCGACGCGCAGCAGGTTGAGCGTGCCCTCGACGTTGACCTGGTGGGCGAGCTCGGGGTCGCGCTCGCCGCGCGTCGAGAGCAGCGCCGCGAGGTGAAACACGGCCTCGATCTCGTGGTGGGCCGCGATCTGATCCATCAGATAGCGGTCCATGATGTTGCCCGTGTAGCTGGCGATGCACCGCTTCGCCATCGGTTCGCGCGCCGGCGTCAGGTCGACGCTGACGACGTCATAGCGACCCTCGAGCGCGATGCGCTCGATGAGGCTCTGCCCGATCTCGCCGTTGGATCCGGTGATGAGGACCACGCCCTTCGTCATATGGCGCGGACCCTACACCAACCGCGGCGCACCGGCGCACGGAGTTGGGTTTGCTCAGCGCGTCATCGGGTCCGGGTCGCGTCGCGCGCAGCGCCCGCTCTCCATCGCGAGTGACAGCCTTGTAATCACTCCCGCGCGTTGGCAGAGCGGTGACGGGCCTGTAAGCTGGGAACGCCCCCGACGAGCGACGGGGTGGAGAGGGACATGTTCGTCTATCTGGGACAGACCATGACGGGTCGCGTCGACCGGTGCGGCAGCGGCTTCATCGGCACGATGTTCTTTCACATCTACTTCATTCCAATTGCGCCCATGGGTTCGCGCGCAGTCATCCGTCAGCTCGCCAACGGACATTACCAGGGTATCCCGCTCGGGATTCACGGCCGCTCGCTGCTCCTCGGTTATGCGCGGGTCTGGCTCTTCATTGCCGGCTTGGGCCTCGTCGCGCTGGCGCTCAGCGCCGCGGCGCGGGGCTCAAGCCTGCTCGCGCTCCCGTGCCTGATAGCCGCCGCGGGGGCCGTCGTCCTCGGCGTGCTGTCGAACACGCGGTTCGGCCGCTTGACCGTCGACGAGAAGGCCATGCGCTTCGTCTATCAAGACTGGGTCGGTGCGGCCGTGGATCCTGGCGTCTTGCCACGCGCCTACCGAGAGGAGCTGAAGCGCAGTCTCCATGGCTTTCTGGAGAGCAGCGGGCAAAAGCTCGTGGGCTATCGCTCAGTCGTCTCGCGCGCGCCGACAGACCAAGAGCTGCTCGAGCTCGCGGTCCACCGCTTCACGGAGGACACTCCCTATCTCGCCGCGGCGCTCACCCTCGCGCGCCTCGAGGAGGTCTCGGCGAAGGGGGACGCGTCGCAAGCGCTGCGCGATCGCCACCACGACATTTGGGAGAAGCTCAAGCGGCTCGACCCGCGCTGCGTCCATTGGGCGCAGGCCGATCGCGGTTAGGGAGCGAACGCGCTCGCGACGACGACGCGTCGTCGTCTCCACCGCGAGAGCACTCGGCGGCACGGTAAATCGCGGGCGCCTGCGTTGGCTCGACGATTGCCATTGCGAGCGGTCATGAAGATCGTGCTCATCGTCCTCGGAGTGCTGTTCCTCGCAGGTGGAGGAGCGAGCCTTTATCGTTACACGGATGTCAGCAAACAGGCCTCCCTCGCGAGCCAGGGTCTCGAGAACGCTCGCAAGGAGAACCTGGAAAAATACAGGAGCTGCGGCAATCTCGAGGAGGGCGACTTGAAGTCGCGCGACTCCGCGTGCCGCGCGCTGGGGGAGCGCATCCGCGACGAGAAGTCGCGCCGCGACGACTACTCCGCGACCAAGACCCCGACGCTCGCGGGGGCCGTCGGCGGGCTCGCGATCGGAAGTGTGCTGCTGCTCCTCGGCGTGCTCAAAAAGAAGAAGGCGTAGGGTGGAAGTGCGAGCCTCGCCCGAGTAGATGAGGAGCGAGATGTCTCCTCGCTATGCACCCAAACCCGAGTGGCTGAAGGTCCGAGCGCCGGGTGGCGACCGCTACCACGGCCTCAAGCGCACGCTCGGGACGCTCGATCTGCACACCGTCTGTGAAGAGGCGCGTTGCCCCAACGTGGGCGAGTGCTGGCGCGAGGGCACCGCGACGATCATGCTGCTCGGCGATGTCTGCACGCGCGGCTGTCGCTTCTGCGCGGTGACGACCGGCGATCCGCAGGGCGCGGTCGACACGCGCGAGCCCGAGCACGTCGCGCGCGCGATCGCGAAGCTCGACCTCTCGTACGTCGTGCTCACGATGGTGAACCGCGACGATCTGCTCGACGGCGGCGCCGAGCACGTCGCGCGCACGGTGACACGCCTCCGCGAGCTCCGCGGCGACATCCTCATCGAGACGCTCGTCGGCGATTTCTCGGGGCGCACCGACGCGATCGAGGCCTGCATCGACGGCGCGCCCGACGTCTTCGCTCACAACATCGAGACGGTGCGGCGCCTCACGCGGCGCGTGCGTGACGTGCGCTCCAGCTACGAGCAATCGCTCGAGGTCTTGCGTCGTGCGCGCGCTCGCGCGGACGAGCCGAACCGCGCGCGGCCCATGCTCACGAAGAGCTCGATCATGGTCGGCCTCGGCGAGACGGACGACGAGGTCCTCGAGGCGATGAGCGACCTCCGCGCGGCCGGCGTGAACATCGTCACGATCGGCCAGTACCTGCGACCGAGCCCGAAGCACCACGAGGTGCTGCGCTTCGTCGAGCCGGCGATGTTCGATCGATACGCGGCGCACGCGCGAGAGCTCGGCTTCCTCTACGCGGCTTCGGGGCCTCTCGTGCGCTCGAGCTACAAAGCCGCCGAGGTCTTCGTCCGCTCGATGCTGACCGCGCGCGGCGACGGCAGCGCCGACGGCGCGGTCGACGCCGAGCTCGCCAGTCGACGCGAGGCCGCTCGTATCGAAGCAGCTCGTGTCGAGGTTGCTCGTGTCGAGGGCGCGGGTGAGGGGACACTCATCCCGACGTCGTCGCTCGTGCGCAGTGGGTCGAAGGGGGTGGCGTCGTGAAGCGGTATTTCTTATACGTTGTATTGGCATCGGCCGCGGTCGGGGCCTGCGGCGACGACTCGACGACGGGCGGCGGCGGGCACGGCGGCACGACGTGGACGGGCGGCTCGGGCGGTGAGCCTGGCACCGGCGCGGGCGGCACCGAGAGCGGCGGCAGCTCGATCGGGGGGAGCGGCGGCGACGCGAGCGGCGGCAGCGCGAGCGGCGGTGGAGGGCAGGGCGGCGCGGCGATCGAGGATCTCGACGCGCTCCTCGCGCGGCTGCGCGCGGACCGCGACGGCACGCTGCTCGAGGAGTCGGCCGACGGCGGCTGGCCTGTGCGCGTGATGGGTGGGCTCGTAGTCGTCTCGACCGACGCCTCGCTCACGAATGTCGCGGGCGACTTCAACAACTGGCAGGTCGAGCCTCTCACCGCCGATCAGGGCTTCTCGTGGGCGCTCATCACGGACGCGCCCGGTGGCTACAAGTTCACCGACGGGACCAACTACGCCTCGGACCAGTGGTCCCGCTCGTACGTTTACGACCAATTCGGCGAGCTCTCGATCGTGCCGTCCACGGCCGCCCATCTCGAGCGCTACTTCGAAGTCGGCGCCGGTGAGACCTTGCTCGAGCCGCGGACCATCCGCATCTGGATACCCGCGGAGGCCCCGACTCACGTCCTTTACTTACACGACGGTCAGAATCTGTTCGACCCTGACGCCATCTGGGGCGGCTGGCATCTGCAAGACACGGTGCCGCCCGCGATGATGCTCGTCGGCATCGACAACACCGCCGCGCGTATGGATGAGTACACCCAAGTCCAAGACGACATTGGTCAGGTGGTCGGCGGGCTCGGCGACGAATATGCCGCTTACGTCGAGGACGTCGTTCGCCCGCTTGTGGCGACCCACTACGGTGAGGCCCCCAAGGTCGGTGTGATGGGCTCGTCGCTCGGCGGGCTCATCAGCTTACACATCGGTTACCTGAACCCGACGGGTTGGGACTTCGTCGGCTCGATGTCCGGCACGCTCGGCTGGGGCAGCATCGGGCCGCACACCGGCGAGACGATGATTGAACGTTACGAGGCCAAGCCGAAGACGCCGTTCGTCGTCTATCTCGACTCGGGTGGCAGCGGCCCCTGCGCGGACAGCGACGGCGACGGCATCCAGGACGACGGCAACGGCGCGGACAACTATTGCGAGACCGTCCAGATGCGCGACGTGCTCACGGCGAAGGGTTACGTCTTCGACACGGACCTCTTCCACTGGCACGAGGACGGCGCACCGCACAACGAACAAGCATGGGCGGCACGCGTCTTCCGTCCGTTCGGAATCTTCGCCGCGCTCTGACCGACCCGCTTGCCAAAGCAGGCTTAAAGGGGGGAATCTTCCAGCCCCTATGGCGCGGCCCGACAAGAAGGCGATCCTCAACGCAGCAAAGTCCTATCTGAAAGATCATCCGGAGGAGATCGCCCGCGCGCTGCGCGGCGCCCTCGGGCTCCGCGTGGGCGTGCCGCTCGACGCCTTCCGCTACTTCGCGCGTGAGCTCGCCGGCGGAAAGAAGATGCCGAAGGACATCGAGATCGACAGCTCGCCGCCGGGCATTCGCATCGGCATGACGGTCGAGGCCGTGGGCTCGACGCTGCGTGTGTCGCTCGTGCTCTACGTCGACGAGGTCGCGATCGGCAGCGACGAGATCCGCGTCGCGCTGCGCGTGGCCGAGCTCAACTTGAAGGTCCTCGAGGGCTTCCAGACGCCGGTCGCGGCGCTCGTGCAGTCGGGCGCGCTCGACCTCTCGAAGCCTGGCAACTTGGTCGCGTTCATCCCGAAGCGCCCGCCGATGATCATCGACGCGAAGGACGATCGCATCATCATCGACGCGCTCAAAATTCCGAAGCTCTCCGACAACCCGAAGATCCGCAGGGCGCTCGCGATCGCGACGCCGGTGCTGTCCGTCCGCGCGATTCGCAGCAAGGACGATCACCTCGACGTGCACTTGCGCGCGACGCTGGGCGGTCTGCGCGACGCGGTCACCGCAGCGCGGTCGTGACCGCCGGCTGCTCTCGGCACTGGGTTTCTCAACACTAGGGCGCACGCGCCTCGCCTGATAGGCTCCCCCGAGCATGGAGCTGCCCGAGCCGAATCGCCCGCACCCAAGCGGCGGCGCGCCTCGATCCGATACGTCGCTCGGGCTCGAGCTCCTCGCCGAGATCGCGACGGGGAACACGGCGCGTGTCGAGCTCTGCCGCGTGCGCGAGCCCGCGCAGCACCGAGACAAGCTCGTCGCGGTGAAGCGGCTTCACCAGCACATCGCCGAGGATCAGCAGTTCTTCAGGATGTTCGTCGACGAGGTCTGGATGACCGCGGCGCTCGATCATCCGAACGTCGTGCGGGTGGTCGGCTGGGGCACCGACGCCGAGGGCACCTACCTCGCGGTCGAGCTCGTCGAGGGCGTGTCGCTCGCACGCTTGGAAAAGACGGTCTTCGAGACGCGTGAGGCCTTCACCGAGCGGCTCGTCGTCTACATCACGAGCGAGCTCGCCGCCGGGCTCTCGGCCGCGCACAAGCTGGCCTCACCCGAGGGCGAGCACCTCGCGCTCGTGCACCGCGATCTCACGCCGGGCAACGTGCTCGTGGGCTTCGACGGGCGCGTGATGATCGCGGACTTCGGCCTCGCGAAGGCCAAGCAGCGCGTGACGAAGACGCTCACCGGAATGATGAAAGGGCAGCCGCAGTACATGGCGCCGGAGCAGGCGAGCGATCGGCCCATCGACGCGCGCGCCGATCTCTTCTCGCTCGGCGTCACGATGTACGAGCTCTTCACCGGGCGCCGCCCGTGGGTCGGCGTGACCGAGATCGACACGTTCGAGCGCATGATGAAGGAGCCGGCGACCGACATCACGACGCTGCGCCCGAAGATCGATCGCGAGCTCGCGCTCATCGTCAACCGCCTCATCGAGAAGGATCCGAACAGGCGATTCCAGACCGCCGACGAGGTTCGGGCGCGCCTGCTCCACTGGCTCGACACGCACGGTTACAAGGACGACAACGCCGACGCCGTCGCCCGCTTCGTGAGGCGAAATGCGATGCGGCAGATGCGCTGGTTCGAGCGCGCCGTGCAGGGTGAGTTCGTCGCCGAGGCGACGCGCGCGAAGGCCAGGCTCACGGGGCGCACGCGCAGCGGGACCTCGGTGCGACCCGCACCGGCGAGCACGCGCGGGCCCGAGCTTCCGGCGCCGCCGCCGGTGCCGTCGTCGATCCCGTTGCGACGACGGGCGACGCGGCGCGGTCACGAGGAGCCAGTCAACGTCAAGCTGCCGCGGCGCGATCGACTCGACGACGAGCACGACTCGATCCCACCGGGGATCTCGACCACCGCGTCCTCCGAGGTCGAGAACGCCGATTGGGGTGAGGAGATCCCCACGGTCGTGCAGCCCGCGTCCGCCGCGCGCCGCGCCGCCGAGCAGAAGGCTCGCGCTGCGAAGGACGCGGGGCCGGGCCCATCTTCAGGCTCGGCGCCGACGCCCATCGTCGCCGGGCGAGCGCAAATTGGACCGGCGGCGCCCCATCAAGCGCTCCCGAGCTTCGTCGAGGACGAGGACTCGAACGAGAAGGCGACCGAGGTCACGATCCATCCGCAGCACGAGGCCATTCGCGCTGCGCAAGCGAGAGCGCTGCAAGCGCCACAGCCCGCGAGCCCGGCCAATGCGTTCGAGGTGTTCGAGGCCGAGGAGCTCCCGACGTCGCCGGGGCGCCTCGCGCGCCTCACCCCTCCGAAGGCTCCGTCGGTTGCTCCACCCCCCGTCGCGCAGCCCGCGCCGCAGCCGCACGTCGCGCCCGCCGTCCACACCGTGCCGATGCAGGCGCTGCCAGGGTCGCTCGCGCCCGCACCCGCGCTACCGAAGATGGCTCCGCCCGTCGTCAAGCGGCGCGAACCCGTGCCGGCTCCACGCGCCCCAGGCCCCGTCGATCCGCGCGTTCCGCTCGAGGATCGACCGACGGAGCCACGTCGCGGTGGGCCGACTCCGACGCGGATTTCGAGCGAGCGCGATCTCGCGGCGGAGGCTGATCGGCTCGCGATTCGAGCGGCCGAGCTCTTCGCCGAGGCCGAGCTCGCGGCGAAGCTCGCGGCGCATCGCTCGGTCTTGGCGCAGCTCGCGAGGGAGGCCGCGCAGGTCGCCGCAGACGCGCTCCACGCCGCGCCGACGAGCGGTCTCGAGCACGCGGTGTCGATGATGCGCGAGGCTTATCGGCTCGAGGAGAGCATCGCGCGTGGTGAAGCGCAGACCGGCGCGATCCGCTCGTCCACTGCGCCGCCCGCGGACCTCAAGCGCGGCGACGAGGGCCGAACCTCGGCGGTGCCGCCCGAGCCCCAGCCGCAGCGTGAACCGCACCGTGAGTCTTTCGCGCCGCCGCCTCCGCGCGACTCGTTCCTCCCGGCGCCCGCCCCCGAGCCTCCGTTCGAGGCCCCGCAGCGGCCGAGCTTCGTGCCACCGATCCCCAGCGTTCCTCCTCCTGCCCCGGCGCTGCTGGCTCCCCAGCCGACTGCTGCGCCGGCCGCCGCGGCGGCCCCCGATCCTCGTCGCGAGCCGACAAAACCCTCGACGCGATACCCGAACCTCCCCGCCGGCGATGCCTTGGGGCCGAGCTCGGCGCAGGGTGGGGACTTCGCCTCGATGCTGCGGGGGCAGGTCTTTGGTGTGCCAGTACCGTTCGCGCTGGCGGTCGCTTTTGTCATCGCGATCGCGATGATCGTCTTCGTCTGGTTCCTCACCTCGTGAGGGATGCTCCGGCCCTATTGATCTAGCGGTGCTCGGACCGGTAGCTTGCCTAGCCTCATGAGCGAAGGCGAAGAGTGGCTCCTCATCAACCTCGATCCCACCATGGCACGCCGGCAGGGCTTCCCCGCCACGTTGCCCGTTCCGAAGAAGGAGTTCGAGTCGATCGCGGATAAGGGGCTGCACGCGAAGAGCGCGCGCGCCTGGTGCAGCGACTTCTTGGGCAACTCCGAGATCGGCAAGAACGGCGCTTGGCGCAAGAAGAACCGCGAGATGGTCGTCGCGATGGAGGCGTTCATCGACACCGGCCCGCTCTGGGAGAAGGCGCAGAAGGCCTTCAGCGAGAACGACTACGAGAAGGCGATCAGCACGCTGAAGAAGATCGTCGTCCAGGCGGAGAGCGACGACGCGGCGAAGCTCAACCTCGCGTCGGCCTACGCGAACAAGAACGACATGGAAAACGCCTTGAAGTACTTCAAGGCCATCGCGAAGACCTTCAAGGGCGACGCGGAGTTCCACATCGCGCTCGGCCACGTCTACATCCGAAAGCAGGACAAAGACCTCGCGATCGAGGAGTTCGTGAGCGCCCTCGAGGCGAAGCCCGATCACCAGGGCGCGCTCGACTCGCTCACGCAGCTCGGCGTCCTCGTGAAGATCTTCGAGAACCCGCGCGACGCGGCGTCGATGCTCTACGTGCGCGCCGACTCGGTCGTCTCGTACCTCACCAGCCAATGGGACGAGCCGCTCGCGTCGGGTGAGGCTCGCCCCGCCTCGTTCTTCCTCGAGCAGATCGCGTATCACGAGCGCGAGCAACGCTTCGAGGTCGTGCTCGCTGCAGCGGACCGCGCGCTGAAGGCCGCGGGCGAGGCTGGCTGTGAGCCTGCAGAGCTCGCGCGCATCGCGGCCCTGCGCTCGCTGAACCGCCTCGGTGAGGCCCTCGACGCCGCGAAGGACTACGTCGAGCGCTCGGGCGAGAGCGCACCCGCGCTCATCGAGCTCGCGCGCGTGCTCGGCCAGCAAGGCAACTCCGCCGACGCGGAGGTGACGATCGACAAGGCCCTCGCAAAGGACCCGGGCGATCTCACCGCCATCATGTTGAAGTTCTGGCCCGAGGATCCGAACGACGTCCAGAAGATCGGCGACATGCTGCCGAACCTCGAGAAGTTCGTCGGCGAGCACAAAGACGTGCCCGGCGCCATCCGCTCGCTCGCTCGCGCGTTCCTCACGCTGAACCGCCTCGAAGAGGCGCTCGACCTCTTCAAGCAGGCCGTCGACCTCCGCCCCGCGGACGACGATCTCCGCAGCGAGTGGTGGGGCGAGCTCGCGAAGCAGCAAAAGTATGACGACGTTATCGCCGACGCGAACAAGCTCGGCGACATGAAGGCTCGCGACTGGCGCCTGCGCTGGAACGAGGCGGAGGCTTACTCCGGCCTCGGCAAGACGCTCGAGGCCCGCGCGTGCTTCAGCGCGATCAACTTCGACGAGAGCCTGCACGTCGACATCCGCAAGCGCGCGAAGCGTGCGGTCAACAACGTCGACGAGAAGATCCGCGAGTCGGGTCTCGGGGGCGGGCCGGCTCCCGCGCCCTGACCCGGGTTCTTAGTCGACCTCGACGGGCTCCGGCGGTTTCGCCGGGGCTTTTTTGTTTACCGCCGTCATAGCTTCCGCGAGGGCGCGGCCACGCTTCGACGGCAGGACGGGGGCGTCGAACTCGTAGGGGTGCACCGCGCCGTGGATGAGGCGCGAGCCGCGGTCGTACGTGAAGTACGACCAGGCCCACTGCAGGACGACGAGCAGGCGGTTCTTGAACCCGATGAGGAACACCACGTGGATCGCGAACCACGCGAGCCACGCGAGGTAACCGGAGAGCCGCACGAAGCCGAGGTCCGCGATGGCCGCTGCGCGCCCGATCGTCGCCATCGAGCCCTTGTCGACGTAGTGAAAAGGCTTGCGCTCCGAGCCCTTGATCTGGGCGAGGATGTTCTTCACCGCGAGGGTGCCGCCTTGCATCGCGACCTGCGCGACCCCAGGCAAAACGCGGCCGTCTTCATCGAAGTGGGCGAGGTCACCGACGACGTAGATCTCGTCGTGGCCTGGGATGCTGAGCTCGGGCGTGACGATGACGCGCCCGACTTTGTCGAGCGGGACGCCGAGCGAGCGTGCAATCGGTGAGGCCGCGACGCCCGCGGCCCAAATCACCGTGCGCGTGGGGATGAACTCGTCGCCGACGCGCACGCCGGCCGCGGTGACGTCGGTGACCATCGCCTTCGTTCGGACCTCGACGCCGAGGCGCTCGAGCGACGCGCGCGCCTTGTCGCTGAGATCGGTCGTGTAGCTCGAGAGGACGCGCTCCCCGCCCTCGAGCAGGATGATGCGAGCTTTGCGAGGGTCATAACGACGAAACTCGTGCGCGAGCGTTTTCTGCGAGATCTCGGCGAGCGCACCCGCCATCTCGACGCCCGTCGGGCCTGCGCCGATCACGACGAAGGTGAGGAGGGCCTCACGATGGGCCGGGTCGTCGTCGCGCTCGGCCTCTTCATAAGCCATGAAGATCCGCTGGCGAATCAGCAGGCCCTCGTCGATCGTCTTGAGGCCGGGCGCGAAGGCCGCGAAATGATCTTTGCCGAAGTACGAGTGCGTCGCGCCTGTCGCGACGATCAAGAAGTCGTAGGGGAGGGGCTCGTCGTCCTCGAGCAGGACGCGCTTCTCCGCGACGTCGATGGCCGTGACCTGACCGAGCAGGACGGTGATGTTCTTCGCCTTGCGAAGGATGCGACGAATCGGCCGGGCGATGTCCGCGGGGTTCAAGCCGGCGGTCGCCACCTGGTAGAGGAGCGGCTGGAAGGTGTGGTGATTCGTGCGGTCGACGAGCGTGACGTCGACGTCGCGGTTCGCGATCGCGCGCGCCGCGTAGAGCCCCCCAAAGCCGCCCCCGACGATGAGCACTCGGGGGCGTGCGCGCTTTTCCACGGCTACTTCTTGTTCGCTGCGATCCACTTGTTCATGAACTTGGCGCTCGACTCCCAGCCGTCGCGGAGCTGCTTCTCCGCGGTGCTCTCGAGCATGCCGCCGATGCCGAAGACCCTCGCCTCGATGAGCATCTCGACGTGGCGGCGGACTTTGTTGTCACCGATGGGCTCGAGGTGGAGCTTGCCCTCTTGCTTCATCTTGTCGGCCATCGTCGTCGGCGTGAGCTTCCACTTCCAGACCTTGGCCTTGCGATCCATCGAGCCCTCTTCGGTGTAGCCGAAGCTGTCGCCGAGGATCTTCGCGACGGGGCCAGGGATGTTCTTGAGCTTCGGCCGGCCCTTGGTCTTGCGACGGATCTCGGTGTCCGTCTCCTTCTGCTCGAGGATCGTGAACTCGGGGAACTCGAGGTCCTCGCGGTAGAGCTTCTCGTTGAAGGTCTTGTCGAAGAAGATCTCCCAGAAGGTCGCTTCGTTGCAGTCGATGTCGTGCGTGATCTTCACCGTGGCCATGGTGCTGGTCTCCTCGTGGGCAGAGCCCGCGAGCCTTGTAGAACATTGGGCCCCAGCCACCAAGCGTCGCTAACGTCCCCTCGCTCCGCAGGGCCCACGAGGGCCCATGAGGTTCGAGCGACAGCCTGGGTCGGGTGCGCCCAGCGTGCTTAGGGACGAGTCAGTCCCCGAGCAAGGCCGCGCCCTGCAGGGCCCGCAAAGACCTCACGAGCGCCTCGCGTCCCCGCCTGCCGTTGGAGGAAGAAATGCGCCGTCCCCAGCTCCGATACGTCCCCCGAAGGCCCACTCGTCACGAAATCCGCATCCCGTGTGAGGTCGTGCGCGAACGAGATTTCAAGCTCGTGGCGAGCGAGACCCTCGATCTGTCCGAGCGCGGGCTGCTCGTCAGGACGCGCCTGCCTGTGCTGACAGGTGAGTCGCTCTTCCTCTCGTTCATGGCGCCCTTCACGCGCACGTTCATCGACGCGGAGGCCGTCGTCGCCCGCATCGTGCACGGCCGCCGCCTCGCGGACGAGGGCCCCGCGATCGGCATCGAGATCGTCCAAATGGACGGCATCACCGAGGCGATGCTCCGCCAGCACCTCTCACTCCTGCCGACGGTCGGACCGGTGCGTCGGGGCCTCGTCGCGAGCTGACCGTATTGTAAGCGTCAGGCGCGGGCGTCGAAGAGACCGCTCGCGAGCCGCTTGAAGAGCGCGTTGCCGAGGTCGGGGTCGGGCATCCCCGCGAGGACCTCGACAGGGCGAGCGTGTCGCGCCTCGAGCTCGCGTCCGAGGCGCTCTTGGCTCTCGCGCCGGGCCTCGCGAACCAAGCGAGCCTCTCGCGGAGAGAGCACCGAGCTCGCCCAAGCATCGATCGCCCACGAGAGCGCCGCGTGGCGCGCCTCGTCGCGAGCGATCCCAGCGAGCACGCGACGGACCTGGGGGTCGCGAGCGCGGCGGGCTTGAACGGTCGCGACGACCGCGCCGAAGGTCTCACGCACGCAGCCCTCCGTCGCGTTGTCGAGCGCGACGTCGACGAGCGGGCGGGGCTGCATCGGGCCGACCTCCGCGCGGGTGGGGCGCACGCCGTATCGGCGCGCGAGAGCGCTCACGACGCGAGCATGGCGGACCTCGTCCTCTGCCGAGCGGATCGCGTGGCGCACGAGCGTCGCCGGCGCTCTGTGCATCCCGAGCTCGACCGCGAGCTGGCGGAACGCGGGCACGCTCGCGGCCTCGAGGCGCGCCGCGCTCGCGAAGAACTCGCCGACGCTGCGCGACGAGGCGCGCGCCCGCACGCGAGGTCGACACGCGACGAGCGCGTGAGGCCTGCGACCGATCGCACAGCCGGGGTCACCCGTCTCGATGACCTCGGACTCGCCCACGGTCAGCGTTCCATCGGGCGCGACGTTGACCTCGTAGCGCACGATGTCGTCGCCCTCACCGCAGCCCGACCCGCGCGTGCCGAGCAGGACATACGTGCCGTCCGGCTCGACCCGCACGTTGTTCTCGCCACACGCGATGTCGTGGCCGTCGACGAACGCCACGAGCAGCGCCTCCCCGGCCGTGTCGATCGTGCCGAGGAGCGCGATGAGCTGGTCTCGCGTCGTGATCCGACCGACCTCGTTGCCGGCCGTATAGACGACGTCGTACTTCGTCACGCCCTCGAAACCCGAGCGGGTCACGAGCGGCGGGTCGATCAGCAGGGCGTCGAACTCGGCCGTGCAACCGTCGTAGTTCGTCGAGGTCGAGCACGGCACGCCGAAATCGGCGACGACCGTGATGTCCGTCGAGAAGTCGCTCTCGCTGCGGAGGGCGACGTACTTCGCGTCGGGCGGTTCGAGATCGGCGAGGCCATCCTCATAGAGACACACCTGCGCGTCGAACTCGCCAATCGGCGATGCGCAGGCGACGAGCGTGCTCGGCGCGAGCGCGAGGAGAAACGGGGCGATCGCATGAGCATGGGGGCGAGAAGTCATGGCGAAACCCTGTGCAACGCTCGGGCCGTTCGGAGCAACGTCGAAGGTCACGGCGCGGAGCTCGGTAAACAGCGCTTGGCCACCTGACGAATGCGCCAGCCTGCGCCATCCCGAGGGTCGCTACTCCGTCGCGCGATTGAAAGGGTCTTCGACCCAAGGCGGTAGGGTTCCGGCGGGGTCGGCGATGAGCCGCGAGCCACGAACAACCTCGAACGTGCGAAGCAGCTCGACTGTGTTGCAGACCTCACCGTCCTCACAGGCGCCATCGGAGGCGAAATCGCTCGTGAGCTTGCCGTGGCCCGCGTCGTCCACCTCCAATGCGTAGATTGTCCCGCCCGACGCTCCACCACAGGTGAGGCTCGTGCCCTCAGGCCAGCAGTCGTCTTGAGCGCGAATGGTCCCGGGGACGGTGAGTCGCTCTCCGCCGAAGAGCGCCGCTGCTTTGTAACAACGCCAGTTCGACGGCGTGTCGGCAGGACAGGGAGCAGGCTTCAAATCCCATCGGACTGGGATCGCCCCAGCGATCTTCGGCAGCGGCTCTGGTCTCTCCGTCCTCTCTTCGTCTGCGCGCTCCGTAACCACCAATACGAACGGTGTTGTTCGACCGCGACGCTCACCGAGCCTGTCGACGTCGAGCACCTGAATCATGAACCCATAATTCGGGTCGATGTCCTCGGCCGGCACCTCCACGGACACTGGCTTGTTCGCTTCGACAATGGAGCAAACACCATGCACGAAGAGCGCGACTGTCCCGCTCGCCCGCAGCCAAACATGGAGCGGACGCTTGCGGCCCGCGAAGGTGAAGTTCCTCTCCGGCGCGCCGAGCCGCGTGTCGCCATACGATTCGCACCCAAAGCCGTAGTTGTATGTCCCGGAGAACGCCGTGCCGTAGAACGCGAGCGTCGGCGCGGGCTCGTCGCCACGACTGCGGGTCCATGTCTCGACGCCATAGTCAGAAGTGGTGCGTATCCACTCCGCGGGGCCGACTCCCTCTTCGACAGCGACCTCTCCAGTCGCGGGCGCCTGCGGGGCATTGGTCGCGGTCGTGGAGAACAGCGAGCGCCACGTTCTTTGTGAGGTCGGCGGCAGGCTCTCCGGCGGCGCAGCGCTGCAGCCGATCGCCTGAAGCGACAGGACGAACAGCACAGTGGAGGTCGCACGCACAACGCTTGGTACGCGCGCCCCTCGACCCGTGTTCCCCGAGGAACGCGCGCTCTAGCGTCGCCCGCGAGCGCGACCCGCGACGGGGCGACCGAGCCTCGCGGCCTCGAGGATGACCTCTTCGAGGACGTCCCACGGGACGTCGCCCTCGAGGGTGGCGCCGATCCAACCCGAGGCGCCGACATAAGGCGGTATGAAGAAGCGCTCGGGCGCCATCGCCAGCCAGGCCTCGCGCGCGTCAGGCGTCGACATGCACCAGATCGCGGCCCGACCATCGTCGTGGTGGTTGTCCGCGAACATGAGGAACATCTTGCCCTTTTCGATGCGGAAGGTCGGCGCTGCCCAAGCGGCCTTCTCGTAGCAGCCGGGGACCGCAGCGCAGAGTTTACGAACAGTGCTGTAAGCCTTGTCGATCGCGGCTTGCTGGCTCTTCGTGCGAGGCGGCAGCGCGCGCGGCGGGTGCTTCGAAGTCGACGCGACCACCGGGGGCGCGGCGCGTTTCACCCGCGACTTCCTGACAGGGCTGTCGGTCATCGTGGGCGGTTGAGCCCCCGCTCTTCGGTGATTCGAGCGTTGATCGCCTCGGCGCGCTGGAGCGCGTCGCGAGCGCCCAGCCGGTCGAGGTAGGCCGTGACAGCCTCGGAGGGCTCGAGCATCTTGAAGCGAGCCATATATCGGAGCGTCGCGCCGAAGATGACGTCCGCCATCGAGAAGGTCTCACCGAGCAAATAGTCCTTACCGGTGACGGCGCCGTCGATGGTCGCAATCATGGTCTCGTAGTCACCCCAGCCAGCCTGACCAGGTTTGAAGGCCCAGCCTGCGACCTTGGCCATGGCGCCCGGCTCGATCACCGAGGGAGCGAAGAACGACCAGCGGAAATAGGTGCCTCGTCGCGGGTCGTCGACGGCAGGTGAGAGCGTCCCAAGACTGTAACGGTCTGCCAAATAGAGCCCAATCGCGGCGACCTCCGTCACGATGGCGTCCCCGTCCGTCAGCACAGGGAGCTTACCCATCGGGTTCAAGGTCGTAAGCTCAGGGCGCTTGTGCTCCCCGGCGAGCAGATCGACATAGCGTAGTTGATACTCGACGCCGAGCTCCTCGAGCATCCAGACGACCGTCGACGCGCGCGAGAAGGGGTGATGGTAGAGGACTATCGACATGGTCGACAGAGGATAGACCAACGCCCCCGCGCGCTCGCGCAAATTCGTGTTCCGGCGTCTCTCGTGCCTCCAATGGAAGCTAAGGCCTCTTCACGGGGAGGTCTTTGGTCGTCTCTTGGTAGCTGTTCGACTTCTCGTCATAGCGAAAAGTGATCTCGCGGATGAGGTCTTTGTCTGTGATTCCTTTGTCTCGTGAGAAGAAGGCTCGAATGCCGAAGCTCTTGCACGCGGAGTCGTGGAACTCGCTGACGTCGTCGTACGTGACGATGGGCCTCTCCGACAAAAGCTCGCTTACAGTCCCGTCCGGCGATACCTCGGTCACGGTCCACAGTCCCTCTGTCGTCCACCCCTCGGTCGCTACCCATTGATCAGTCCTTCAGTCCACCTCGCGCGAAGAGCAAGCGCCCTCGTCCGACCACGTCCCCAGAGCTCGAGTTCGCCGATCTCCCCGCGTTTCTCGAGGAGGTTGGCGTTCGTGAAGTCAGCTGTGGTGGCGGTGAAGTCGTCCGGCGGCGGGGGCATGTCATTGGCAGCTCGGCGAGCGGGATCCCCACCTCGATGGTGCGGCGTTCGCCCGAACCTTGCTGACGACGGTGCTGTCGGCGACGGCTCGCAACGCGCTCGTGGCGCTCTTGACCTCGAGTCGGTCGGTCGTGATTCGGTAAGCTCGGTAGAAACGCGCGTCGTACTTCTTGTACTCGGGGGTCGCCGCATCACACGTCAACCGCTTGATTTGAAGCCCCACGTGGCCGAGCTCACCGCGCTCGCGGAATTGTTCTGCCTGGCTGTCGGTCGCGCCGGGGTGGAGGAGCAAGCGGTGAGCGTGATGCTGAGAAATCCGTGGCCGAGGACCAGCGAACAAGCGTGAAGTGCTCTAGATTTCGGAGCACATCGAGTCAAGGCGGACGACGTGAGCGCAACTGACTTCCGTGTAATCGTAGAGCGCGTGAATCGCACTGTCCCCCTCCACAGCCTTTGGGACGGCTTCTGGATACACCGCTATCGGCACAAGACGCTCGTCGTCGCGGGGAGCTTCGACCGCATCTATTACCGAAACGTCGACGTCGTCTTCAAGGACGTCAGCTTCTTCAACCTGCCCGCAGAGTGGAGAGACACTTGGATCGAGGGCGATGATCTCGTTCGCCTGTCGAACCCAACGGAGTTCACGCGGGCGCACCCCGACGTCGACGTCGGGGACCGACAGGTCTTCGCCATCGATATCGTCTTCCACGTGCCAGCGCTCTTTCCGGAGCCGGCAAAACACACGTTCTTCGTGCTCGCGAAGCGCCTCTACGTGAACGAGTGCACGCCGGCGGACAATCACCCAGCGCCGCTCTACGAAGACCCGGCCGACGATGCGTTCCCCAGCCACGCGAACCGCGTTCCCTTGCTCAAGCGCAAGCGAGCTCGGCCAGGCAAATGACTGAAACGCAAATGACTGAAATGCGAGAGGGGACCGGCCTCGCCGATCCCCTCGTGCGTGGGCTCGGAACGGAACGGTCTCAGCTCTTCGGGGGAGCCGCCTCGTCCGTCACGGTGGCGTTGAAGTCGAACACGACAGTGGCGATGCCGTCGTTCTTGTCGCCCGGCTCCATGCGGAGCTTCTCGAGGTGCTTCTCGATGCAGCGACGCATGCCCTTGTCGGCGATGGTGCTCGAGCCTTCGTCGAAGCGGACCTTCTTGATGCGACCGCTGTCATTCTGGAACATGAACTTCACGACGAGGCGCCCCTTGATGTCGGGGTTGTTCTGGAGCGCGTTCTCGTAGCAGTTCTTGACCGCGCTGCTCTGGTTCGTCATGAACTTCGAGGTGTCGTCCTGCCATTCGGCCTCGGTGCGAGCGCTGCCGCCACACCCGACGGAGAAAGCGGCGAGCGAACCGAGGAGGGCGAGCTTGAGTCCCACCAGCTTGAGTGTGTTGTTCATCTGACTTTCCCTCACTTCTTCGGGGCGCTCTTCTCGACGTTGAACTCGACGCGACGGTTGGCTTGACGACCCTCTTCGGTGTTGTTGTCCGCGATGGGCTTCGTCTCGCCGTAACCCTTCGCCGTGAGGCGCGTGGGCTCGACACCCTGGGTGACGAGGTAGCTCATGACGCTCTTGGCGCGCGCGTCCGAGAGCACGAGGTTGGCGTTGTCGTCGCCGTCCGAGCTCGCGTGGCCCTCGATGTAGACCTTCGTGATTTCAGGGTGGTCTTTGATGATTTGCGAGACCTCGTTCAAGAGCTCGAAGCTCTCGGGGAGGATCACCGAGCTGTTCAGTTGGAACTGGACCTTCTCCTTGATCTCGATCTTCGTGGCCGTGAGGATGGCCTTGGTGACCTTGATCTCCGGGGGCTTGGGCTTGCGCTTGGCTTCCGCGTTGATGCTGATGGGGCTCTTCGTCTCGAACTCGACGGAGCCAGCACAGCCAGCGGCTGTCGAGAGCGCTGTCGCCGCGAGGATCAGGAGGCAGCTTCGGTTCATGGTGGTACCTTTGGGTTTGGGGGCTCGGCGTTCGCCGTGCCGAAGTACATACGGCTGGTCGAGTCAGGCGCGCCGAGCCCGTCGTCGCGCTGAGTACGCCCGCCGCGGCAGTCTACTAGTAGAGCGATCCGACGAAAGCCAGGGGCAACGATTCTCAGCGGAGCTGAATTCCGTCGCTGCCGCAGGAAGCCGGCGCCTCCCCCACACTCGGCGCGCTCGCGACGTCAGCTCTTCGAGGAGAGGTCCCTCGCCCCTGCAACCATGGCCTCCAACCGAACGAGGGCGCGCGCGCAGACCTCTTCGGACGGGCCGAAGCTGAAGCGCACGTGGCGCGCGAAGCGTGAGGCGCGACCCGCGCGTCGCTTGCCGGGGTTCACGTCGAAGAACTGTCCTGGAACGGTGATGACCTTCTGATCGAGGCCCGCTCGGAAGAACGACATCCCGTCGTTGAGGCCGTCGGGCAGGTTCGCGACCGAGCCCCACACGTAGAACGTGCCCTCGGGCGGGACGTCGACCGAGACGCCGAGGCGGCGCAGTCCCTCGAGCATGAGCTGCCGCTTCTTCGAGAACGTCCGCTGGATGGCCGCGGTTTCTTTAACAACGTGTTCGTGATCGAGGAGGGAAATCGCAGCTCGCTGCATCGGCTTGGAGCCACCACCGTCGAGGAAGCTGCCGGCACTCGCGACCGCGTCGATGACGTCGCGCGGGCCGACCGTCCACGTCACGCGCCAACCCGGGTAGCGCCAGTTCTTGGTCAAGCCGTCGAAGATGACGATCGGGTCGTCGTCGACGTCCTCGACGTAGCGCGCCGCGCTCTCCATCGGGGCGGCGCCGGGGATCCCGTAGAGGTAATGCGAATAGAACTCGTCGACGAGCATCGTGCAGTCGAGCTCCCGCGCCACGCGGACCCACGCGGCGAGCTCCTCACCGCGGACGTGTTTGCCCGTCGGATTGCACGGATTGCTCATCAAAATGGCGCCGAGGCCGCGACCCAAGATCTCGCGCCGCAGGTCGCGCACCGAGAAGTCGTATTGGCGCTCACCCTCGAGCAAGATCGGGATTGGCGAGAAGAGCCGGAAGACGTCGAGGAGCTCCTCGTAGGCGGTGTAGTCGGGCAGGAAGTGCCCGAGGTTGATCTGCCCGAGGGCTGCAGCGGCGCGTGTGAGCGCGGTCCGACCGCCGCCCGAGATGGCGACGTTCTCGGCCGAGTACTGCGAGGGCATGCCTCGCCGGTAGGCTTGATTGTAGAGCCCAGCGATGGCCTCGCGGAGCTCCCAGAGGCCAGCGACTGGCGCGTACTCCTGGTCGCCGACGCTGATCGCGACCGACTGGCAGCGCGCGGGCGCGCCCGGGAGCGACCCTGTCTCGGGCATGCCCTGCCCGAGGTTGCACCAGTCGTCCTCGCCGGGCTCGGCGCTGTAGGTGTAGCCGCGCTTGCCGGCCTCACCCATGACGTAGATGACGCCCGTGCGCGGAACGCGACGAAAGGCGCCGCGGATCGCGTGACCCGAGGCGCTCGTCGAGGGGTCGCTGGGGGCTTGCTCGGCCGCGTCGAGGGGCGGCTGGCCTGGCGTGATGGTGTGGGCGCTCGTCATGGAAGACTCAGCGTGCGGGGACGGGAGGGATGACGTTCGGCTTCGAACCGCTGGTGTGCATGGCCTTGGCCCGCGCGCGTTGGACCCAGACCGCGAGGCCGATGCCGCCACCCATCGAGATCGCGCCGATGATGACAGTCGAGACGTCGCGCTTCAGCGCGCCCATGACGGCGAAGACCAAGCCGGGGACGAACGAGACCAACGCGCCGAGGCGCGGCCCGCTCCACTCCAGGACCTGCGCCAGCCCCCCATTCGTGGCGACGAGTTCACCCTTCGCTTTCTGAGAGGAGGGGAGCTCGCGCGCCGCGAACGAGAAGAGGAGGAAATAGCAGAAGATCATGCTCATCAAGGTGAGCAGCGTGTACTTGTCGTCGTTCATCCCGACTGTGCGCCAGCCGATCTGCGTGAACGCCGCGAAGCCGAACATATAGGCCTCGAGCGAGCGGCGCGCCCGCGCGAGCGGCGCCGAGATGATGACGAACGAGTAGTAGTAACAAGTCAGCTGGCTCAAGAGGATGATCCAGATCTGGCTCACACACTGCGCGATCCACATGTTCTTGATGCGCCGGACGACCGCGATGAACGCGATGAGCGACACCGCGATGAGCGAATAAGCTACAGGCTTGTAAGCCTTGTAGCGGTCGTTTCGCATCTGCTTCCACTTGTCGAACGGATCGATGTGGCCGCCCTCTTTGGCGAACTTCATGCGACCCGACTCCTTGTCGAAGCCGACGTCGTGGCCGATGACGACGCGAAGGCCCATGTGGTTCGTGAGCGGCGTCTGGTCGTGGACCTCGATCGTGTGGTGATAGAACTTCTTGTAGGAGTCCTTGCCGACGATGACGATGCTCGCGAGGATGAGCACCGCAGCGGCCGCGGTGCCGCCGACCAACATGCGCAGGTGCTCTTTCTTGAGTGAGCGGTGCTTCACGAGGTGAGCGCCTGCGACGACCAACCAGCCCATGACCGCCAGTCCGGGGAAGACGCGCAAGAGCGCGCTGTAGACGAGCGACGCGGCCGCGAGGCCCATATAGCGTTTGCGGGCGAGACAGACGGCGAAGACGAAGAAGAAGAACCAGTCTTGCCGGAGCATCGCGCCGCCGGTCCAGTAATAGGGCGCCGAGGCCTGACAACCCCATAAGACACCGGCCACCGCGAAGCCGCGCCAGCCGAACGCCCACCAGAGCGCGATGAAGGCCCCGAGGATGAAGACGACGTCGATGCAGCCGAGGAACTGCATGTAGAGGACGCTCGCGTCGTGCGCGTTACCCAGCAAATACCCGAGCATCGTCCACACGGGTGGAGGGTTGTACCCGTGGTCCTTCTGCATGCCGTCCCAGTAGTCGTCGAGGTACGCCTGGGTCGCGAAGAACGTGACGTCGCGCTTGTATTGCTCCCAACGCTTGGGAGTGAAGCGCTTGGTGCAAATGGAGTGGTCGGCGAGGAGGTCGTCGACCTTCATCAAGAGGTTGTCGCCCGACAGGTTGCGGATGAGCTTGCCGGGTTTGCGGACGTTGCCGCGCACGTCGAACGGGCGGGTCCGTCCGTCGACCTCGACCGTCGCTACGCCGATCTCGTCTTGCGCGATCGCCGTGCATTTATACAGGCCGTCGTACCCAATCTCGGGGAAGTACTTTGCCCCCATGTAGTAGTGGTACTGGTCGTGCCGGTGGTAGTACTTCGGGTAGCCCCACTTGAAGGCATTGAAGTAGAGAACAATGCCTGCGCAGCCGAGGATGACGCCGATGAGCTTCTTCCACCGCTCGGCGATCGGGCGACGCTGGCCCACGCGGTGGAGCTCGTAGAAGACGCAGCCTAGCGCCGTCAGCGCGACCACACCTTTCATCAGGTCGACCGCGCGTGCGTGGGCGTTGTCGCTGCCGGTCTGTTGGACCGAGGCGCCGAGCTTGCCCGCGAAGATCGCGAGGAACATCGTCGCGAGGAACACGCCACCGACGCTGACGATGGTCAGCGCCCGCCCGTGCAGCCGACCGCGAAGGATCGTCGTGAGGGCGATCGTGATGACGAAGGCCGCAAGCCAGGGGATAAGCGTATTGACCGAAGGAGTCACGGGCGCACCATAAGCCAACTTCGGCCGGTCGGGGACACCCTAGAGGTGCGCTGCTGCGCGGTGGAAGTCGGCCGGGTGCGTGCTAGCGTCGAGGGGATGACTCGCGGAAGGATTCCTTCCGGGAATGGTCCCGCCGGGGATGACCCTGGCACCGCGAGCCGCGTCGCCTCATCGGCGGCGTGCGTGCGGGGCCTTCGTTCGCTCACGCGCTCTCGAGCTCTTTGCGGCTCGGCGAGGGCGGCGTCGGCCTCGTTACCCATCAGGCGGCCCCGAGCGACTGGGCGGGGCCGCATCTAAAGGAACACCTGCGGAGACGGACACGGCAGCGCCGCTTGATCCGATCTCGAGGTGCCGGTCACCCGGAGGAGGGACAGAGAACATGCGAGAAAACCAAGGTGTCTGCTCGGAGGTGGTCTCCTCGTAGCAAGCGCTGGAGACCGAGACCCTGCCGGGTCGACCCGCCGGGCCGCGCGATCCTCGCGCGGCTCGGTTCTTTTTGTGGGCGTCGCGCACCCTTCGATGGCGTCGCTGGCTCTTCACGAGAGAGAGAGCAGCGAAACAAGAACTTCGAGCGGGTGGGTCCCCGCCC
>JAXLYR010000008.1:0-421344 GCA_046351325.1 Polyangiaceae bacterium
CCTGAGGTGCAGCGGACGTACGAGGACCTTGCGGAGCACTACGGAACGACTGTACTGCCCGCGCGGCCCGCGCATCCGCGCGACAAGGCGAAGGTGGAAGTGGGTGTGCAGATCGCGCAGCGATGGCTGCTTGCGCGGATTCGCAATGAGGTATTTCACTCGCTCGGCGCGTTGAATCGTCGACTGCACGAGCTGCTGGTTGATCTGAACGCGCGCGTGATGCGCCGCTATCAGGCGAGTCGCAAGGACCTGTTCGACCGACTGGAGCGACCCGCACTGAGGCCATTGCCAGCGACGCGTTTCGAGTACGCCGAATGGCGCAAGGCGCGCGTGAACATTGACTATCACGTAGCGATTGAAGGACATCTCTATTCGGTCCCGTATCGACTCGTGCACGAAACGGTCGAGGCGCGACTCATGACCGACGTCGTGGAGATCCTTCACGGGCGTACGCGCGTGGCAGCGCACCGGCGCTCGAACGTGAAGGGTGGCTTTACGACGTTGACCGAACACATGCCGAGCGCGCACCGCGCGCACGCTGAGTGGACGCCGTCGAGGATCCTCACCTGGGCATGCAAGGTCGGCGCGGCGACGCGCGACCTGTGCAAAGCGATCCTCGCCGAACGCCCGCACCCGGAGCAGGGATTTCGCTCCTGTCTCGGCATTCTGCGGCTGGGCAAACGCTACGGCGACATACGGCTCGAGGCAGCGTGCGGGCGTGCGCTGCGCGTGCGAGCGCGCTCGTACCGGCATGTCGAGTCGATCCTCAAGAACGGGCTCGATCGAGTCATCCCAACCGAAGAGCAAACGACCTTCTCGCCCGCGCACGAGAACGTGCGCGGCCGCGACTACTACCACTGACACGGACGTAAGACGAATGCTGAACCAACGATCGCAAAGCTCTAGGAGGGAGCGAGCGAATGCTGACTGAACCAACGATCGAAAAGCTCCAGGCGCTGCACCTTGGCGCGATGGCGGCCGCATGGGTCGCACAGCGCGAGGACCCGAACATCCACGAGGTCGACTTCGATTCGCGCTTCGGAATGATTGTCGACGCCGAGCATCTGTCCCGCGACAACAAGCGTCTCGTGCGTGCACTGCGAGAGGCAAAGCTGCGGATCCCGAACGCCTGTCTCGAGGACATCGACTACGCACCAAAGCGAGAACTCGAGCGAACACTCGTGCGCCAGCTCGGGACGTGCGGGTGGATCGCGTTGCACGCGAACGTGATCATCACGGGCGCAACCGGTACCGGCAAGTCGTACCTGGCGTGCGCGCTCGCGCAGCAAGCGTGTCGTAGTGGGTACCGGGCGCTCTATCGCCGTATGCCCCGCCTGCTTGAGGAACTCGCGCTCGCTCACGCCGACGGCACGTACACGCGACTGCTCGGCCGCCTGGCGAAGGTCGACGTCCTCGTGCTCGACGATTGGGGACTCGCACCACTACGCGAGCAAGAGCGGCGCGACATGCTGGAGATCTTCGACGACCGCCACGCAGCGCGCTCAGCGATCCTCACAAGCCAACTCCCTGTCGAAAAGTGGCACGATTACGTCGCAGACCCGACAATCGCCGATGCCTTGCTCGACCGCGTGGTGCACAGCGCACATCGGATCAAGCTGAAGGGACCATCCAGAAGGAAGCCGGAGGCCTGACCGGCCTACTGAACCCGCCACCAAGAGGAACGTCGCTTCGCTCCGACTGGCGATCACGATCGCCGATCTGCGCGATCACGATCCGCCGATCCAGACGATCACGATGAGCGGAACCCGCACAAGAAAGCCAGCCTCGCGCTTCAATGGGGCCGGCCTTCTTCAAGGCCGGATAGTCTGCGAAGCGGGGGCTGCTGGGTTCCTTACAGAACGCGCTTCAATGGGGCCGGCCTTCTTCAAGGCCGGATAGACGCGTACGATGCGATCCTAGGAACAGCTGCAGACACAGGCTTCAATGGGGCCGGCCTTCTTCAAGGCCGGATAGCGCCCGCATCGATGCGATCGTGGCAATCCTCAGCTGCAGCTTCAATGGGGCCGGCCTTCTTCAAGGCCGGATAGTTCCGCTTCGGGGGCGTGCGCAAGCGCGAGGCACGGCGCTTCAATGGGGCCGGCCTTCTTCAAGGCCGGATAGCAACTCTCGTCGATTCAATAACGACGATACGGATGGCGGGCTTCAATGGGGCCGGCCTTCTTCAAGGCCGGATAGACTCGAGGGTACAGGGCCACGATGTCCCGGACGAGCTGGCTTCAATGGGGCCGGCCTTCTTCAAGGCCGGATAGCAAGCGCAAGCCCGGCCGCCCAACCAAGTCGTCGGCGCTTCAATGGGGCCGGCCTTCTTCAAGGCCGGATAGACCTCCTCGCTCTTCTCTGGCACTTGGCCGGCTCCGCCTGCTTCAATGGGGTCGGCCTTCTTCAAGGCCGGATAGGAACCGTAAATCACCGTCCCCTCGGAGAACAGATTGGAGCTTCAATGGGGCCGGCCTTCTTCAAGGCCGGATAGAAACCCAATCGGCCGTTACCGTAAGCCCGAGATGGCTGCTTCAATGGGGCCGGCCTTCTTCAAGGCCGGATAGCCGACATGGGTGAGAGGTTCTTGTTGACGGATTTCATGCTTCAATGGGGCCGGCCTTCTTCAAGGCCGGATAGGTGGCCGGAGCTCGTCAAGAGCCTAACGGCACACGTGGCTTCAATGGGGCCGGCCTTCTTCAAGGCCGGATAGCCTTCAGCGTCGACACCTACGCCATGACCAAGAACGCGCTTCAATGGGGCCGGCCTTCTTCAAGGCCGGATAGCTACGATTTCGTTGACCGGGAGAACGGCCGAGAAATTGCTTCAATGGGGCCGGCCTTCTTCAAGGCCGGATAGCGCCGTCACGCACACGCCGCGCGATTGGGCGAGGTAGCTTCAATGGGGCCGGCCTTCTTCAAGGCCGGATAGAGGCGCGCCTCTTCCTCAGACGGGCCCCGGCCATCCAGCTTCAATGGGGCCGGCCTTCTTCAAGGCCGGATAGACGCGCCGCATCGGTAGCGTAGTGATCTCGCCCGCGCTTCAATGGGGCCGGCCTTCTTCAAGGCCGGATAGTGATGGTAGACCCAGCGAACTTCGAGCCCATCGAGCCCGCTTCAATGGGGCCGGCCTTCTTCAAGGCCGGATAGGTCAGTCTGACACTCTTACACCCTGATCCTAATGATTTGCTTCAATGGGGCCGGCCTTCTTCAAGGCCGGATAGATGAACAGAGACATCGAAGCCAGGGCCCGACTGCGTCGCTTCAATGGGGCCGGCCTTCTTCAAGGCCGGATAGATTTTTTTACGCATCAGTCATCAAACTAAGTCAGTAATGCTTCAATGGGGCCGGCCTTCTTCAAGGCCGGATAGGTACCGTCGGGGTCGAGGTCGGCGTGCCCCGAGTCGATGCTTCAATGGGGCCGGCCTTCTTCAAGGCCGGATAGTTTCATGGTCCAAGCGATCCGGGTCGAACGCTACCGCGCTTCAATGGGGCCGGCCTTCTTCAAGGCCGGATAGCGCTCGAGGCGATGTTTCAGAGCGAGAGCGCCGCGTCGGCTTCAATGGGGCCGGCCTTCTTCAAGGCCGGATAGTCGGGTATCTCGAGCAAATCGCGCTCAAGATTTTCGCGCTTCAATGGGGCCGGCCTTCTTCAAGGCCGGATAGGTGTCGACGCAAACGATGAGGCGGGTGAGGTTAGAACTGCTTCAATGGGGCCGGCCTTCTTCAAGGCCGGATAGGCCTGGAACGGCTGACCGAACTGGGCCGGAGCCGGAGCGCTTCAATGGGGCCGGCCTTCTTCAAGGCCGGATAGGAGGATTCTCCTCGGAGGGTTGGCAACCCTCGACAACGCTTCAATGGGGCCGGCCTTCTTCAAGGCCGGATAGACTGTGCGCGCGGGTTGCTGACAAGCTTTCAGATCCGCTTCAATGGGGCCGGCCTTCTTCAAGGCCGGATAGCGACTGGGCGTCATCGGTCGCATTCTCCGAGGCACGGCGCTTCAATGGGGCCGGCCTTCTTCAAGGCCGGATAGGGGGTCATCGACCAAGGATGCCCGTTGCTGCTCCGGCTTCAATGGGGCCGGCCTTCTTCAAGGCCGGATAGCCGAACAACGCGTCAGTCAACCACCCCGAAAGTTGCTCCTGCTTCAATGGGGCCGGCCTTCTTCAAGGCCGGATAGTATCCCGACGACTCGCAAGACGGTGGAGGACGAGGACGGGCTTCAATGGGGCCGGCCTTCTTCAAGGCCGGATAGTCCTTGAACAAGGAGTGGGCATTCCACGTCTGCGCCAAGCTTCAATGGGGCCGGCCTTCTTCAAGGCCGGATAGGATAGCTCCTGAGGGCGACGCCGACGAGGCGCAAGACTCGCTTCAATGGGGCCGGCCTTCTTCAAGGCCGGATAGTTGGGGTGAACGTCAACGATGCAAGCGGCCACACCAAGCTTCAATGGGGCCGGCCTTCTTCAAGGCCGGATAGTCGGGCCTTCCGCGGCGGCCTCCGTCTGACTCTGCACCTGGCTTCAATGGGGCCGGCCTTCTTCAAGGCCGGATAGGTCGACTTGCGGGCGGTGAGGTCGCGCGCGGCAAACACGCTTCAATGGGGCCGGCCTTCTTCAAGGCCGGATAGCTCGAGCGCGTTCGAGGTGCTCGCGTGGGCGTTTTGAATGCTTCAATGGGGCCGGCCTTCTTCAAGGCCGGATAGACTCGTGTACGCAGCGGAGCCCAGCGCGACTGCTCGGCGCTTCAATGGGGCCGGCCTTCTTCAAGGCCGGATAGCTGCAGACCCGGCGCGGGCTCTCGGCATCGTGAGCGGCTGGCTTCAATGGGGCCGGCCTTCTTCAAGGCCGGATAGCCTTCCAGACGGAGCTAACGACCAAACTGGTCATGCCGGCTTCAATGGGGCCGGCCTTCTTCAAGGCCGGATAGTTGATGGGTATGCGAAGAAGCAATCGGTTCCCACAACTGCTTCAATGGGGCCGGCCTTCTTCAAGGCCGGATAGCGTGAGCTTGGGCACCTGGTTGGTGCCAATCTCCGTGCTTCAATGGGGCCGGCCTTCTTCAAGGCCGGATAGCTACTACAGCAAGGACAAGGACGGAGCCAAGATCTTGCTTCAATGGGGCCGGCCTTCTTCAAGGCCGGATAGGCTCCTACCCCGACGGTGCCTAAGACTGCCCAGACCCGCTTCAATGGGGCCGGCCTTCTTCAAGGCCGGATAGCGGTGGCGCAATCGATCTCGACCCAGCGTCCAATGACGTCGCGCTTCAATGGGGCCGGCCTTCTTCAAGGCCGGATAGCGAACGGCATCATCCTGGGCGGCATCCGCATCAACTAGCTTCAATGGGGCCGGCCTTCTTCAAGGCCGGATAGATCGTTTTCGTTCGCGGCGCGCGACTTCACTGCGCGGCTTCAATGGGGCCGGCCTTCTTCAAGGCCGGATAGCTCGGCAGAGAGCATCAGCGCCTGCGCGCCAGTGTGGCTTCAATGGGGCCGGCCTTCTTCAAGGCCGGATAGCAACCTTGTTTGATTGAGTTCTCAACGCACGAGTCTAGCTTCAATGGGGCCGGCCTTCTTCAAGGCCGGATAGATAGGCTGATTGAAAACATGGTCTTTAACCATGAATTTGCTTCAATGGGGCCGGCCTTCTTCAAGGCCGGATAGGCAGATCTCCGACGAGCAGCGCCGCCTCGGGTGCCCGGCTTCAATGGGGCCGGCCTTCTTCAAGGCCGGATAGCCCATCGCGAGTTCCACACGCTGACGGGGCACCCGATGCTTCAATGGGGCCGGCCTTCTTCAAGGCCGGATAGGTGACATCATCGAGGCCCCCAACGCGGCCGAATCGCTGGGCTTCAATGGGGCCGGCCTTCTTCAAGGCCGGATAGTTCGACATCTTGCGAGGCTCGGAACTGCGCGATTTCGCTTCAATGGGGCCGGCCTTCTTCAAGGCCGGATAGGCGCGCTCAAGTTCATCAACCCGAGCGCCAACGTTGAGCTTCAATGGGGCCGGCCTTCTTCAAGGCCGGATAGACGTCGTCGGCCTCGTGGTCAGGCCACGACCAGCACACGCTTCAATGGGGCCGGCCTTCTTCAAGGCCGGATAGAAACTGAGGTGTTGGGGGAGGCTTCGTTCATCCCCCCCGCTTCAATGGGGCCGGCCTTCTTCAAGGCCGGATAGTTCCTCGAGCTTCTGGCTGTCCCTGGCGGCCAGCCCGCGCTTCAATGGGGCCGGCCTTCTTCAAGGCCGGATAGAGCGCGATCCTGCGGCCCAACGTCGACGCATACGCGACGCTTCAATGGGGCCGGCCTTCTTCAAGGCCGGATAGGTTGATGACCTTGACGCGGTCGTACTGCTGCGCTGCGCTTCAATGGGGCCGGCCTTCTTCAAGGCCGGATAGCCCAGGCGCTCTTGGAGACGGCGTCCAAGCCTGAACTGCTTCAATGGGGCCGGCCTTCTTCAAGGCCGGATAGGCATAGGGCTTCGCTGGGTCCGCCGCGATGCCCTCGGGCTTCAATGGGGCCGGCCTTCTTCAAGGCCGGATAGCCGAGCCGGCTAGCGGCACGACGATCGGTTTCTTCGGCGCTTCAATGGGGCCGGCCTTCTTCAAGGCCGGATAGTACGAAGGCCGAATACCCTTTGCGCCGTCTACACCCCGCTTCAATGGGGCCGGCCTTCTTCAAGGCCGGATAGATGGGATAAAAAAGGGTGGAGGTTCAAAAAGAAGACTGCTTCAATGGGGCCGGCCTTCTTCAAGGCCGGATAGCTGTGATTCAAGCATTTAGAAACACCTTATCATCAGTGCTTCAATGGGGCCGGCCTTCTTCAAGGCCGGATAGGCCAGCTGTTCCCATGCGGTTCTCTTCTTGCCGCTGTGCTTCAATGGGGCCGGCCTTCTTCAAGGCCGGATAGCTCTTGCCGGAATGCCCGAAGGAATGGGACGAGTTCGCGCTTCAATGGGGCCGGCCTTCTTCAAGGCCGGATAGTGCCCGGAGCTACGATGAGAGAGATCGCCATCCTCTTGCTTCAATGGGGCCGGCCTTCTTCAAGGCCGGATAGCGTCGAGGGCTTGCGTGGGAACGCATCTCGCCAGCGTCGGCTTCAATGGGGCCGGCCTTCTTCAAGGCCGGATAGCCAAATAATCGCTAGACTTTCTCCAGTCGTGTTTGCGCTTCAATGGGGCCGGCCTTCTTCAAGGCCGGATAGAGGGAAGGCACGATCTCCGAGCGGGTAGCAGTCCTCCTCGCGCTTCAATGGGGCCGGCCTTCTTCAAGGCCGGATAGGCGTGGAATGCGGCGTGCGTGGACGAGCTCAAATGGGCTTCAATGGGGCCGGCCTTCTTCAAGGCCGGATAGAGCTGGAGAGCGCTTGGACGGCCACCGTCGAAGGCGCTTCATCGGGGCCGGCCTCTTCAAGGCCGGAGAAGCACGACTTGGACCAAGCGGATCTCCAAGCCTGACCAGCTTCTTCACGGGGCCGGCCTTCTTCAAGGCCGGATAGGACCTGCGCGCGCTGCACGTCGAGCTTCTCGAGGCCGCTTCAATGGGGCCGGCCTTCTTCAAGGCCGGATAGATCTCTCTCATCTAGGAGTCCGTTCAATGTCCAAGAAGCTTCAATGGGGCCGGCCTTCTTCAAGGCCGGATAGACGATGGGTCTTGTTCGTATCGAGTCGCTATGAGCCGTGGCTTCAATGGGGCCGGCCTTCTTCAAGGCCGGATAGCTCTTCGCGGCTTCCTCGCGCGCGAGAGACTCCAGGCGCTTCAATGGGGCCGGCCTTCTTCAAGGCCGGATAGCTGCGCGCATCCTGCTCGGGCAGGACGGCAGCATGACGCTTCAATGGGGCCGGCCTTCTTCAAGGCCGGATAGCGATGATGGTTGCCGCATCCCCGTCGTCCATGGTGACGGGCTTCAATGGGGCCGGCCTTCTTCAAGGCCGGATAGGACGCTCGACATCGACGACGGCGAGTCGATCACGACGCTTCAATGGGGCCGGCCTTCTTCAAGGCCGGATAGCGCGGTCGCAGCGTACCGCGCGGAACGCGAGCAAGCGGCTTCAATGGGGCCGGCCTTCTTCAAGGCCGGATAGGCAGCTCCGCCGACGCGCAGCTCTTCGTGGCGCTGGCTTCAATGGGGCCGGCCTTCTTCAAGGCCGGATAGCCGACACATCGGCCGGTGCTACGATGTACATCGAAGGTGCTTCAATGGGGCCGGCCTTCTTCAAGGCCGGATAGACCAGCGCCCACGACGGGGCCTCGACCAGCCCAGTCGGCTTCAATGGGGCCGGCCTTCTTCAAGGCCGGATAGGGCGCAGGATCGCGCAAATCGCTGGTGCGCTCGAACTGCTTCAATGGGGCCGGCCTTCTTCAAGGCCGGATAGCCGTGGCCATCACCCGCGGCGCCGTCCTAGTCGCAGCTTCAATGGGGCCGGCCTTCTTCAAGGCCGGATAGTCACGATGACGGCCGTCGGCGCGCTCACGATTGATTTTGCTTCAATGGGGCCGGCCTTCTTCAAGGCCGGATAGCTATGCAACTGACCAGCCCGCGCGAACTGATACCGGCGCTTCAATGGGGCCGGCCTTCTTCAAGGCCGGATAGCGGACCAGCGCATCACGCTTGGCGCCGGCTTTCAGTGGCTTCAATGGGGCCGGCCTTCTTCAAGGCCGGATAGCCGTTGAGGGCTGGATCGTCCCCTCCTCACCAAATTCAGCTTCAATGGGGCCGGCCTTCTTCAAGGCCGGATAGCCCGCGGAGGGCCGACGGTGGGATTGCGACTCGACGGAGCTTCAATGGGGCCGGCCTTCTTCAAGGCCGGATAGCCGAACGGCCAACTCGAACGCACCTCCGGGGAGCTGGGCTTCAATGGGGCCGGCCTTCTTCAAGGCCGGATAGCGCGTCGCTCGGTGGCTCGATCAAAGCGCCAAGTACGAGGTGCTTCAATGGGGCCGGCCTTCTTCAAGGCCGGATAGGTGATTACCGATCGAGCAAAGCCCTCGAAGATGGTTGGCTTCAATGGGGCCGGCCTTCTTCAAGGCCGGATAGGTTTTGGCTTGGCTCCGGCTTCGTCTCGGGTTGAAGCGCTTCAATGGGGCCGGCCTTCTTCAAGGCCGGATAGCAGCGGGAGAGCTTCGTGAAGCCGACCGTTGCCTCGCTGCTTCAATGGGGCCGGCCTTCTTCAAGGCCGGATAGCAATGCGGGCGCCGGTAACGCCCTTTTCTGGGTCACCACGCTTCAATGGGGCCGGCCTTCTTCAAGGCCGGATAGCTGTCGGCGCCCGCACGTTGACGCTCTCGGGCATGACGCTTCAATGGGGCCGGCCTTCTTCAAGGCCGGATAGGACGTCGCGGCTGCGCTCGCTGCGCGACGCGTCTAGAAGCTTCAATGGGGCCGGCCTTCTTCAAGGCCGGATAGTTCCCCAGCGTCGGTCGCGCCGGTGGCGCCTAAGCTGCTTCAATGGGGCCGGCCTTCTTCAAGGCCGGATAGAGCGCGTGCCGAGTCCACAGATCAGGCCACTTTCGTGCTTCAATGGGGCCGGCCTTCTTCAAGGCCGGATAGCCATCTTCAGCCCAAGAACCCTTCACGTTCTCGACGCGGCTTCAATGGGGCCGGCCTTCTTCAAGGCCGGATAGAACTCCAGAACAAGCCGCAGAATTGGATCGGCGTGAAGCTTCAATGGGGCCGGCCTTCTTCAAGGCCGGATAGAACGCAGTCTCCTCTGCTGAGACTTTTGATCTCGCGGAGCTTCAATGGGGCCGGCCTTCTTCAAGGCCGGATAGTTGAAATCAGTAGCACCGTTGGACCCGTCTCCGCATATGCTTCAATGGGGCCGGCCTTCTTCAAGGCCGGATAGATCCGCGCAGCCTGGGACCACGCGAGCGCACGCGAGCTTCAATGGGGCCGGCCTTCTTCAAGGCCGGATAGCCAAACCACCAACGAAGTCTCCTATGGTTCCTATGCGCGGCTTCAATGGGGCCGGCCTTCTTCAAGGCCGGATAGCAAACCCCCATATCCGCAGAGTTGCAAACCTGGGGTTTGCTTCAATGCGGCCGGCCTTCTTCAAGGCCGGATAGTGGATACGCTTCGGTCGCTACTGAGGTGGCCGCTGCTATGCTTCAATGGGGCCGGCCTTCTTCAAGGCCGGATAGCAGTGAGTGCACCCACGGTGAACGGCCAATTCCTCCCCACGCTTCAATGGGGCCGGCCTTCTTCAAGGCCGGATAGTGGGGCGTATTGCTGACGACCAGCGCGCCCTTGTGGACGCGCTTCAATGGGGCCGGCCTTCTTCAAGGCCGGATAGTCCGGACTGTGAAGACACGGGCACGGATCGCCAGTCGGGGCTTCAATGGGGCCGGCCTTCTTCAAGGCCGGATAGGCGGAGAGCTCGGGCCGACCATCGCGTCAACCGCGCTGCTTCAATGGGGCCGGCCTTCTTCAAGGCCGGATAGTGCCGTCGGGGCAGTCCGCGTGGTAGGCGATCAGGTCGCTTCAATGGGGCCGGCCTTCTTCAAGGCCGGATAGTCGTGCGGGTTGAAGTTTTGAAAAGCGTCCATTATAATGCTTCAATGGGGCCGGCCTTCTTCAAGGCCGGATAGATAATCTCATCGGGCGCTGAGCCTCCCACACTCTCAACGTAGCTTCAATGGGGCCGGCCTTCTTCAAGGCCGGATAGGGGGACGCTTTCAAGCGCTTCAGCTGGAAAGTGAAACCGCTTCAATGGGGCCGGCCTTCTTCAAGGCCGGATAGGCAAACCCTGGGAAGAACGGTAAGGCCTACGCGCTGCAGCTTCAATGGGGCCGGCCTTCTTCAAGGCCGGATAGCCATTCCCTTGGGGTCATTGGGACGCCGTTTGCAGTAGCTTCAATGGGGCCGGCCTTCTTCAAGGCCGGATAGGCGAGCGCACTGAGTCGTGGTGGTTGAGCGAGGCCGTGCTTCAATGGGGCCGGCCTTCTTCAAGGCCGGATAGCTCAGGATTTCGTTCCGTGCCGCGCCCTCGCCGATGACGAGTGCTTCAATGGGGCCGGCCTTCTTCAAGGCCGGATAGTGCAGCCTACCAATACACGGCACGAGTTGGCCATTGAGCGCTTCAATGGGGCCGGCCTTCTTCAAGGCCGGATAGCCATTTCAGCTGCAGGGATATTGGCTTGGTATTGCCGCTTCAATGGGGCCGGCCTTCTTCAAGGCCGGATAGTAGTGATGCCTAACCGGGGTTCCGTCGTGTTGCGGCCGCTTCAATGGGGCCGGCCTTCTTCAAGGCCGGATAGACGAACGAATTGCAAGGGCGCTGTTGTGTCTCGAGACCTGGCTTCAATGGGGCCGGCCTTCTTCAAGGCCGGATAGACGGGCGCAGGGGCGAACCCCGAAATCTTGTATCTGCTTCAATGGGGCCGGCCTTCTTCAAGGCCGGATAGCGTACAAGGACCACTTCATTGCGCGCGTGATGGTCGCGGGGCTTCAATGGGGCCGGCCTTCTTCAAGGCCGGATAGAAGACGTGTTGGATCTCTGCGAAGCCATTGTCAAAAGGCTTCAATGGGGCCGGCCTTCTTCAAGGCCGGATAGCAGGTCTCGAATCTGAGCTAGGGTTAAGATCGATAAGTGCTTCAATGGGGCCGGCCTTCTTCAAGGCCGGATAGTTTGGTTATCTTCAGGATCGCATCATCGATCCCTGAGCTTCAATGGGGCCGGCCTTCTTCAAGGCCGGATAGCTCGACTGGCCATGGCGGCTGCCGTGAGCGCCGGGCCGCTTCAATGGGGCCGGCCTTCTTCAAGGCCGGATAGAGAACGCGCGGACCTTCGAGCCTCACTCAATAGGAAGGGCTTCAATGGGGCCGGCCTTCTTCAAGGCCGGATAGCCACCCCCAGGAACGCCGGAGCACGATCAGACGACCTGGCTTCAATGGGGCCGGCCTTCTTCAAGGCCGGATAGCGCGCGATGCGTAGAACTTGCCCGCTCCGCTCGAGAGGTTGCTTCAATGGGGCCGGCCTTCTTCAAGGCCGGATAGCGCGAGCGAGAAGGCCGACGAACTGGCCACGGAATTGCTTCAATGGGGCCGGCCTTCTTCAAGGCCGGATAGCCGTCCACTCGGCGAGCGCTGCGTTGTAGAGTTGTTTGCTTCAATGGGGCCGGCCTTCTTCAAGGCCGGATAGCTCGGCCTCGCTGTGCCGTACACGGTCTGCCCGGCGTCGCTTCAATGGGGCCGGCCTTCTTCAAGGCCGGATAGCGCCAGTGTAATCGCTGCATCCGTGAACTGGGCGACCGTGGCTTCAATGGGGCCGGCCTTCTTCAAGGCCGGATAGGACGCGATTCTGAATGCAGCGCAGCGACTCGAGAGCGCTTCAATGGGGCCGGCCTTCTTCAAGGCCGGATAGTGGGAGGGTTCGCGACTGAGACCAGCGCGCCCGCCGCGCTTCAATGGGGCCGGCCTTCTTCAAGGCCGGATAGCCTGGGCTCCCGGTCGTAACGGCCGGCGCCCCGACCTAGTGGCTTCAATGGGGCCGGCCTTCTTCAAGGCCGGATAGCGACTTCGGTTGGACACGGTACATTGCTGACTCGCGAGAGGCTTCAATGGGGGCCGGCCTTCTTCAAAGGCCGGATAGGCAGCGCCCTCCAACTTGCACCAAACGACCACGGTCACGCTTCAATGGGGCCGGCCTTCTTCAAGGCCGGATAGCGAGCAGCGGTTCTCGCGCCAGTGGGGTCCGTGTCCTGAGCTTCAATGGGGCCGGCCTTCTTCAAGGCCGGATAGCGACACCGCGGGCGCATTGGCGATCTGCCACACGACCGCGCTTCAATGGGGCCGGCCTTCTTCAAGGCCGGATAGCTTCGCCTTGTGCAACAGTGTGAACGAGACACAGAACGAGCTTCAATGGGGCCGGCCTTCTTCAAGGCCGGATAGGGCGGCCAAGAAGCTTGGGCCCGGGACGCGGAGTCGTGCTTCAATGGGGCCGGCCTTCTTCAAGGCCGGATAGATGGGAGGGAGATATGAGGGTTCCGTTCTTCCTCATCACGCTTCAATGGGGCCGGCCTTCTTCAAGGCCGGATAGGGATGTTCGACCTTCCGAGCAACCGCGCGCTGAAGCACGCTTCAATGGGGCCGGCCTTCTTCAAGGCCGGATAGGAGCGGCCAAGAAGCTTGGGCCCGGGACGCGGGTCGTGCTTCAATGGGGCCGGCCTTCTTCAAGGCCGGATAGATGGGAGGGGAAATATGAGGTTCCGTTCTTCCTCATCACGCTTCAATGGGGCCGGCCTTCTTCAAGGCCGGATAGTTCAATCCAGGAACCCGACGCGCGGACAGCTAATCGCGGCTTCAATGGGGCCGGCCTTCTTCAAGGCCGGATAGCGTCGCCATGAACTCGGCAACGCAGCTCACGCCGTCCTGCTTCAATGGGGCCGGCCTTCTTCAAGGCCGGATAGATCCAGCCGCCCGCGATGGACGCGGCGGAGTTGTTCCTGCTTCAATGGGGCCGGCCTTCTTCAAGGCCGGATAGCGAGCTTGACGACCTTGTCGGAAGCGGTCGCTGAACCGCTTCAATGGGGCCGGCCTTCTTCAAGGCCGGATAGTGAACGCGTTGGCGTGCGTTGGCTGCGCTCCGCTGACGCTTCAATGGGGCCGGCCTTCTTCAAGGCCGGATAGATACCGCGCAGGCGTCGAAAACGTCCTGTCAGCGCTGGCTTCAATGGGGCCGGCCTTCTTCAAGGCCGGATAGTGTCGCACCGGTAGCGCGTCCAATTCTTACCGTCTGTCGCTTCAATGGGGCCGGCCTTCTTCAAGGCCGGATAGCAGCCGGCGGCGGTGGCGCTCCGAAGAAGGATGAGCAGCAGCTTCAATGGGGCCGGCCTTCTTCAAGGCCGGATAGAGTGTACCCGACGCGGAGCTCGTTCCCGGAGTTGGTGCTTCAATGGGGCCGGCCTTCTTCAAGGCCGGATAGGCCACTCCACAGAGCACTCCAAATCAAGCGTAACGTTGCTTCAATGGGGCCGGCCTTCTTCAAGGCCGGATAGTTGCAGATATTGGCCGCATCGTAGACCTCTTCACTGGCTGCTTCAATGGGGCCGGCCTTCTTCAAGGCCGGATAGAAACCCGGCCTCGCGAAGTGCTCGCCGCTGCGCGAGGCTTCAATGGGGCCGGCCTTCTTCAAGGCCGGATAGCGGCGATCGCAAGCCGACTGCGGACGTCAGTGGCACGGCTTCAATGGGGCCGGCCTTCTTCAAGGCCGGATAGGCTCCGTACGCCTTGAGGCACACCTCGGTCGCGCTCGCTTCAATGGGGCCGGCCTTCTTCAAGGCCGGATAGTCAGGGCGCGGCGTTCGGCTCGAAACGGTGAGCGAGGCTTCAATGGGGCCGGCCTTCTTCAAGGCCGGATAGCTCCTCCTTCGAGTCGAGGTCGGTCGCCACGGCGCGAGCTTCAATGGGGCCGGCCTTCTTCAAGGCCGGATAGTCCTCCCGCCGTTCCGCAGACATCTCGGGCTCTTCCGAGCCAGGTTGCGAGCGGGTGGTGGGGGAGGTTCGTTGCATGATGGGACGCTCGGGGTCTGGGGGCCCGCCAGACCCTGAGAGTGTAGCATGATTTCAAGGATCTGGGAGCGTTGCGAGCGGGTGGCGGGGGTTGTGCGTCGCTGGACCGCTCGCGCTGCTCAGACGACGATAGCCACGGATACCACAGCCTTCGGGGGTCGACCCAGGGTGGTGAAGCTGCTGAGGGCGCGGCCGTCGGCGGGTCCGACGTCGACGAAGAGGACTTGGTCCTCGTCGTGGTCGATCTCGGCGGTTAGGGCGGCCCGGACCTCGACGAGCTCTCTTGCGTCCAAGTCGCAGCGAAAGACGGAGAGCTGGAGGTGGTCGCCCCAGCCGCGCATGATTTGAAAGACGGCGCGCAGTCGCTTGGGGTCCGAGATGTCGTAGGTGACGAGGTAGGTCTGGCGCATGGTTTTAGCGGGTACGGAACGCCGGATAGGTGGGTATCTCGCCGGTGAGCACCCGGCCGAGGAGCCGGGCCTGGACCTCGAGGACAGCGCGGTACGTGATTCGATAGCCGAACACCGGATGAGCGATGATCTGCTCGAGGCGCCGCTGATAAGCGAGGATGAAGCGGCGGCGCGCGGGCGGTTCGAGGGACACGCCGGTCGGGTGCACGCGAAAGTCGGCCGGCGTGACGATTCCCTGGTTGATGGCGTTGATGACAGTGGAGTCAGCGATGAGCGGGCGAAACTCCTCCATCAGGTCCAGGGCGAGCGAGACTCGACCGTAGCGCGGCTGGTGATAGAAGCCGCGGAGCGGGTCGAGGCCGACGGCGGCGACCGCCAGCGTCATATCTTTGGTCAAGAGGGAGTAGGCCAGGGAGAGCAGCGCGTTCGTCGGGTCCTTCGGCGGGCGGCGATTGCGGCCCCCAAGGTCGAAGCCCATGTCGGCGTTGAGCATCCCTGCGAAGGCCGCGAAGTAGGTCCGCGCGGCGCTGCCCTCGATCCCGAGCAGGCTGTCGAGCGAGGGCGCGGCCTCGGCCTTCTTGGCGAGTTGTTCGAGCTCACCCAATACGACAGGGTCGGCGTCGTCGTGATTGCGGCGTAGGAGCGTGCGACAGTTGCGGATCTTTGACGCGATCCAGGTTTGGGCGAGCGACAGGCACGTCGGTGGACTATCCGCGGCTCGATATTGGGCGATGCGCAACTCGACATTGTTGGTGTCGTGGCCAGTCGCGCGACCGACGAAATAGCCCCCTGTGGTGAAGAAGCTGACGGGGACTCCGTAGTCGAAGAGCGCGCGGAGCGCTTGGGTGGTGATCTGCACATTGCCCACCAAAGAGACGTGAGCGGTGTCGGGGATGCGCGCCTCGGTGACGTCGCCTGCCGGCGTCTTGATGGAAAGGACCTCGCCGTCGAGGCCGACGCGCGCCCCTTGCTCCTGTACATAGACCGGTAGCCGATCCTCGCGCGGCGGGTGGAGACGACGGAGGTGCGCGTCATTGGCGGGTTCAGCGTCGAGGCGTCGAAGCAGATTGACCTCGTCGGGGAGACATATGCCGACGAGCGAACAGCCTTGGCACTTGGGACTGTCCTGGAGCGGCCGCGGGATCTGGCGCTCGGTCGAGAGGGCGCGGGCGCGCGCCGCCGCCGCGAGGGTGATGTTCACGAGCTCCTCGTCGATGGTGATGCTGACGCGGCGCTTGTTCTTCGCGAAATAGAGCTGAGCGTGATCACACCGATAGCCGTGCTCGCGCAGCAGCAGGACTTGGGCGCAGAGCTGGGCGCGCTCTGGTAGATAGGCCCCCTCTGGCAGGTTCGGCGCGGTGCCCCGCTTGTATTCGATGGGGACGACGGTGCCCGTCTCATCACCCTCGACCACATCGATCTTCGCGGTCAACCCCAGCTTCTCGGAGGAGAGCCAGACCGAGCGCGCGACATAAGGGCGGGGCTCGCGGGGGTCGTCGCCCTCGAGGTCGGCGCCGGGCTCTGCTGACACGGCGGTCGGTGGTGTCGGGAGTTTGCCTCCGGGTTTGTCAGCGCGTCGGTGGATGGCGCGCCCGTCGACGGTGAAGACGTTGTCAGCGAACTCCCCCTGCACCGCCTCCAGGTAATAGAGGCGCTCGCAGTAGAGGACCTCGTTGACCATGCGCGCGGGGACGAGCTCGAGCGCCGCATCTGGCTCGACCAAGTCCTTGCGCGGGAGAGGCTTTGCTCGCAGCTCGGGCTGGAGCTCGGAGTTGGAGAGATCCTGCGCGGCGTCCTTCGGCCCCACGGTATTGCCCGCCATGGGGCAGAGCGTAGAAGCCGTTCGCCGTGGCTCGCCACTGTACGGCTGGCCTCCGCCGATTCCATCGACGCGAGCCCGCTCGGCGTGGACAATTCTAGGATGACCGGCGTGCGCGAGATTGACCTCGCCCCCCTCCTGGCAGTCCTCGATCTCAGTCCTTCTTCGATCGAACGACGACGTGAGCGATTCGGTCTCGATGACGCGGCGCTGCGGCGTCTGGCGGTGCTCTCGCGCGCCGCCGAGGAGGGCGCTGGGCCCTTCCTCGATCGCCTCTACGAGCGGCTCACCTCGTGTTCGGCTACGGCGCCGTGGCTCTCGCGCGCAGACTTGGTCGAGCGCCTGAAGCTCAAGCAGCGCGACTACCTGCGCACCCTGTTCACGGATCGCCTGTCGTGGGACGATGCGCTCGCGTGCGTGCGGCTCAGCGTCGTCCACCACCACGTGCGCCTGCCCCCGCAGTGGTACCTCGCCACGTTCGCGCATTGGGTCGCGGATCACGCGGACACGGCCTTCGCCGCGACGTCTTCGACGGCCGACGCGCTCGGGATCGTCGCGAGCCTCCTGCGGCGCGTGCTCTTCGAGACCACGCTCGTCCTCGATGCGTACGGCGTGCAGCAACACAACGCGCTCCGCGACGCCGAGATCTCCCGAGAGCCCGGCGCCGCGCCTGTCGCAGCTGGACCGAGTGTTTCGCCGGACGCGCCCGCCGTTCCCCCGCCGCTCTCACGCATCCGCGTCGACAGCGACGCCGTGGCGATTCGCTCGTCGTTCGTCGGCCTCGACGACGAGGTCTGCTCGGTCTTGCGTGAGCTCCGGCCTGCGATCGAGCGCGAGATCCCAGGCGTGCTCGCGCGCTTCTACGACAGGCTCGGGGAGCGCGCCGACACCGCGAACCTCGTGCCGGCCGAGTCCATCGAGCCGCTGAAGCGGCAGGTCGCCTCGTATTGGAGCGAGCTCGCGCTCGGCACGTTCGATCGAATGTACGCAGCGTCGCGGACGCGCATCGGCGTGGTGCACGAGCGGATCGGGCTCTCGATCGAGCACTACCTCGTGGGCGTCGCCCTCCAGAGCATCGATCTGATCGAGCGCGTCGCCCCCGACGCACGCGATCCGCGTGCGGCCGTCCGAGCACTCGTGCGCGCGGTCTTCTTCGACCTCTCGTTCGTGCTCGACGCCTACATGGATGCGCGCGCCGTGGCCCTCTTGCGGAGCGACAGCTTCGCCTCCGAGCTGCTCGCGGGCCTCACCGCAGGCGTGGCCGTCGTCGACGCGCGACTGCGTGTCGAGCACGCGAACACCGCCCTCCTGACGATGTTCGGCCTCGACGCCCAGCTCGTGCGCAGCACGAGGATCGACGCGATCGTGCCGTTCGACGGCGTGACGCGGCTCATCGATCGCGTGCTCATCGACGGCCAGGTCCGCGCGGTCGGGACCCTGAACGCAGGCTCGCGTTCGCTGCGCGCGACGGTCGTTCCGCTGCGCTCGGCCAATGGTCCCTCCGACGGCGCGCGCGCGGCGCTGGTGCTCGACGAGCTCACCGACGTGAGCGTCGTCAATGAAAACCTCGAGACGCTCGAGCACGGCCTCGCCCTGATCACGCGCTCGATCCGCGCCGTGTTGTGGGAGGCGGACGCGGAGACGTGGACCCTCCAGACCATCTCGCGCCCCGCGATCGCGCTCACCGGGCACGGCGATCTCCACTTCCTCGGCAAGCCGGGCGCGTGGCTCACGCTCTTGCCAGAGCCCGATCGCACGAGCTTCGTGGAGCGTTGCCGCGCGCTCGTGCCGGACACTCGCGCCGAGTTCGTGCATCGACTCGAACACGCGGAGGGTCACGTCCTCTGGGTTCGCACCGAGGTGCACGCGGTCATGAGCGGCGCGACCCTCGTGCTCCGCGGCTTCACGGTGGATATGACGGCGGAGCTCCGCGAGCAGCACAATCGCCTCGCGGCGCTCGGTCGCCTCGCGGGCGGCGTCGCGCACGAGCTCAACAATCTCCTCATGGTCATCACGGGTTCGCTCGAGCTCCTCGAGGACGCGCCGCTCGGCATCGACGATCACGAGGCCGCCCACGCCGCGCTCGAGGCCTCGCATCGGAGCGCCGAGCTCATCCGCAAGCTCCTCGCGTTCGCGCAGCGACAGCCGCTCCACAGCGAGCCTGTGTCTCTCAACGAGGTCGTCGAGGACATCGCGCGCTCGCTCTCGAACATCAGCCCGAGCCTGCGCCTCCACGTGGAGCTCGACCCGACGCTGTGGCTCTGCGCCGTGGATCGTCGCGAGCTCGAGGGCGCTGTGCGCGGCGTGATCGAGAACGCGCGCGACGCGATGCCGAGCGGTGGCGACGTCACGCTCCGCACGCGCAACGTCTCGCGCACCGAGATCGATCCCGCGCTCGCCTCGCGCCTCGCCGATCACGTGGAGCTCGCGGTGAACGACACCGGCGTCGGCATGGACGCCGACGTGCTGAGCCACGCGTTCGAGCCGTTCTACACGACCAAGCCCTCGTCGGTGGGGCTCGGTCTCTCGAGCGTGCACGGCTTCGTTCAACAGAGCGGTGGACACGTGGTGGTGCAGAGCCACCACGGTCAGGGCACCGTCGTTCGCCTGCGCTTCCCGCGCCTCCAACAGGTCGCGAACAAGCCTCTCGATCCTGGCGATCCGCGCGCACGGGTGCTCGTCGTCGACGACGAACCGAGCGTGCGACGCGTGCTCGTGAGGCTGCTCGCGAAGACGGGCGTCCTCACGCTCGAGGCCTCGACCGCGAACGAGGCGCTCGCGATCCTCGACGCCACGGCCGTGGACCTCCTCGTGACCGACGTGATGCTGGGGCCCGGCCTGTCCGGCAGCGATCTCGGTCGCATCGCCCGCGCAAAGCGCCCAGGGTTACCCGTCATCTACGTGAGCGGATTCACGCGCGCCGAGCTCAACCTCGACGAGCTGGGCAAGGACGAGTGGTTCCTGCCCAAGCCGTTCGCCGCCGCGGTCCTCCGCGAGACTGTCCGCGCCGCGCTCCCCAAGCGCCACTTCATCACGCATTGAGGCACGCACTGGAGGGTAGCGATTGGTCAGCCGACCCGGAGCGACATCTCGATGTCCGTGATGACGAACTCGTCGACCCTGAAGCGGTCGACAGCGCGGCCGCGCTCGACGAAGCCGAGCTTGATATATAGGTCATAAGCGACCTGATTGCCCTCGAAGACGCCCAAGTCGACCCAGGCGATTCGGGGCTCGGCGCGCGCCCAATCGAGCGCGGCGTCCATGAGCTTGCGGCCCCAGCCGCGGCCCCGAAAGTCGCGTCGAATGCCAATCCCCAGCTCGGCGCGATGAAGCGAGCTCTCGATGGCGGCGCCACCCAAGTGAACGGACCCGACGATATTGGAGCCAGCCCACAGCCCCCACGCTCGACGCCAGCCTATCTCGGATAGGGGTGTGCTCCACCGCTCGAGTGTGCGCTGCCGCAGCTCGGCCGGGTCTTGTTGTCGGTTTCGACTGTAAGGACTAGAAGGCGGCTCACCGGCAGCCCCGGACTCCCGGTCGTGAGCCAGGACGTGCGCGACATAGGGCTCCAAGTCGTCTTTCGTGAGCAGTCGAATCGAATCTGCAGCGGTCACTCGCAGAGCCTATGCCGCGCGCGGAGGATTTGAACCCTGATCGGGTATCTTCGCGCCGTGGGTGCTCCCAAACGTCGCGCGCGAAACGCCTCATTGGAGGCGGCCATCGGCAACAACCCCGACGATGACAGCGCGTTCACCGTGTACGCCGACTGGCTCATCGAGCAGGGGGACCCGCTCGGGCGTTGGATCGCCCTGCACCAGGCGATGCAGAGCGATCCGTCCGCGGAGATCGGCGAAGAGCTGGCGTCGCTGGTCGAGACCGAGCTGCGGGACTTCCTTCCTCGGCTCGAGGAGCGACCCGAGTGGCCAGCCGTCTACGTGCGGAACGGCTTCGTCCGCACGGCGCGCATCTCCCGGTTCGGGGGGAAGGTGGCCTACGCGCCGCGGCTCAGGAAGCTCTTCACTTACGACTCTGTAAAGTTCCTGCGAGGACTCATCCTCGCGCGAGGCGTCAACAACAAGCTGACGCCTGGAATGGACGGTGGCCTCGCGATGCTCGAGCTGGCGCCGCCGACGCTCGCGGCGCTGCACGTAGGACAGGTGCTCGAGCAGCGACGCATCGCCGAGCTGTATCTGCATGATGTGCAGCGCCTTTGGGAGACTCTCCCCGGCCTGCGAAAGCTCGTCCTCGACGTCACCGAACTCACGCTCGCACCGAGCACTGCAACCCACCTCGAACACCTCGAGGTGTGGATTGCCAAGTGGGCGGACCAGATGATCTCGTCCCTGGCCGACGTCGAGTTCCCAGCGCTGGAGACCCTGGGCATCCACCTCTCGGTCCGAGACCTCCGCGGGCTATTGAAGAGCATCCACGCCCCCAAAGTGACTGACCTCCGCGTCGGCGCCAGGGGGCGCCCTATGCTGTTGTCAGAGATCGAAGCGGTCATCGAGTGGCCTGGCTTCCAAAACCTGCGACGGCTGGAGCTCAATCAACCTGTCCATCCCGACGGTGGCTCCAGCGGGGCTTTCCTGCACCGATTCGACAGCGCCTTTGCGCACCTCGAGGAGGTCCGCCTCGTACAGTCGAGGTTTGGCCAATTCTCCGCCGTCGAGGGCATTCCCCCATACCGGGTGCTCCACCCCATGGAGAGCGAGCGCAACGGCGACCCCCTCAAGACGCTCTGGCCCTGATCCGACGCGATCGACGCCTGACGCCAAACCCGAATAGAGCCAAGAGCAGCAGCGTGGGGGCGCCAGGGGATGCGGCGCTGAGCGCGCAGCCACAACCGTCCCCCGAGTCCGTTGTGTCTGCGCCGCCGGCTCCGCCACCGCCGCCGAGACCACCAGTGCCACCGCCACCACCGGCCCCGACGGCACCCCCCGATAGAATGCCCTCGGCGATGTCGGCCACGCTCTCGCAATCAGGATCAGCCGGATAGTCGATGAGATTGTCTCCGTCCTCGTCCAGTCCGTCGACACAGTCGCCGGGCGTCCCGCCAAACCGCGGTTGGGTGGCGCGCGCCTTCTTGATCACCTCGAAGGCCGGCTTGGTGGAGTATCCATTGGGCGAGGAGCCGTCGTGCACTGTGACACCGAAGGTGTAGCCCGACGCGGGCTCGTCGAAGGCCTCATAGAAGATGGTCGCCGTCCACCAGAGTCGGGGCAACATCGCCTCGAGCACGTGGCGCGTGTAGGTCGCCTGCTTGGCGAGGGCCTCGGGATCGGAGGGGTCGGCCTCGATACCTGTCTCCGTCATCCAGAATGGCTGCTTGGCGCCGTGCGCGTTCATGACCTCTTTGAAGGACAACGGACCCTCGTAGAGCACAGTCCCGTTGACCTCGAAGACCCGGTGAGAGTCGAGCTTGTTGAAGAAGTCGTCCCCCGAGACGCCGCCGGCCCCCATATCCGGGAATCCGGCATAGACATGCGCGCTGATGATGTCGATATCGTCGGATGCGAGCGTGAGGATCGTGTCGAGCCAGACGTCGTACTCGCCGCCAATGGACGCGATGCCGGGGGCGACTACTAGGCAATCGGGGCAGGCCGCGTGGACGGCGGCCGCGCCAGGCAGCAACACGCGATCGACGTAATCGTCGACCGAGCCCTCGAAGAAGACGTCGAGGTTGGGCTCGTTCCATAGCTCATAATGGTCCACACGACCTTGGAAGTGGCTGACCAGCGCCGTAACGAAAGCTGCGTACGCGCCGTCGATGGGAACGTCGTTCAGGGTGCCGTCCCCCAAAGTGTCCCCCGCCGACGCCCACGCCGGACCGTAGCCGACAGTCGCCAGGACCTTCAGCCCGCGCGCGTTGGCGCTGTCGACGATCGTGTCGAACCGGGTGAAGTCATAGACGCCTTGCGACGGCTCGGCGTCGAGCCAATTGAAGTCGACCCGCACCCAGGTGAGCCCCGCGTCCGCCGTGACGGGGACGCCGACGTCGGCGGATTGATGAACGTTCAGCCCGAGCCCCTGAGCCGCTTCGGCGCGGCCAGGGAACAGCGCGAGCGCCGAGGTGGCCAGGCCAAAGACGATCGACCACCCGTGTTTCATGGGGGCATTCTAGAATGGATTCGTCGCCCACCGAGCGAGTGATGCGTCGCTGCCGCCGGGTCGATTGCGTACTAGATTGAACACAATGTCACGTCGAGGGGCTCGGACCGCAAGACTCGTCGCTGCCATTGGCGCCGCCACGTTGGTCGCGTGTGGATCGTCGGCGCCATCACCGCCCGAGGTCGAGCCGACACACGAACCACGCTTCGATTGCAGCGTCCCACTGCCTCCGTCCTGCGCGGTTCACGTCGACCCGAGCGCATCTCGCGTTCGCTTCGCGACGCTGCCATCACGAGCGTCGACGGGAGCGTCCTCGGCGACGAAGCCGACAGAGCCGGCGGAGGCCGGGCAACCGACCGAGGCCGCGGCACGCGCGAAGCGCCTGCTGGAGCGCGCGGAGTGGCAAGACGCGGCGATCGCGGCGCTGGAGGTCGCGCGTGGCGAGACTGGCGATGATCTCGGCAACCGCCAAATCGCCGAGTTCGAACTGATGATCGCGCTCTATCAACAATCGAACCTCCCCGCCGCGGAGGATCTGGCGGTCCTCATTTCGTCGGACGCCAACCACTTGAAGCATCAAGAGGTCCTGCTCTGGGCGGTGCGGCTGGCGTCAATTTGCCCGAGCCAACGCATCATCGACGCCTTCGCGGACCGCGACGAAGGCTCCAGCGTGCGCGAGAGCGTGCAGAACTCCTCGCCGCGGCGACTCGCTCGGCTCTTGGTCGGGCGACGTTTGCTCGAGCGCGGCGAGCAGGAGCGGGGCGAGGCTGCGCTGCGATCCCTCTTCGATGGTGGGGTTTTCGAGCGCGAGGCCCGCGCGTGCCTCGAGAGCAGCGCCACAGCTGCGGCCCACGATTGAACCTCGGGCGCGAGGCAGTCCGTCGCTCAACGCCATACCCGGCCGGCGAACTCCTTCATGAGCGCCTCGTACGCCTCGAATGGGGGGAATTTGTCGAAGCTGTGAGCGGCCGGCGTCGTGGCCCACGGCAGCTTCTCCGAGGTGTAGGACTCGATGAAAGGCACGAACCACTCGGACGCGCCGTCGATCATGGTGGGCCGCACATTGACAAAGAAGTCCATCCCGACGACGCGCGTGAAGAGCCAGCTCTTACAGTGCTCGCAGTGGTGATGGCGAATCTCGGGGCCGTGCAAACCGCCAATCGTCGGCTCACCCTTTATGACTTGGAAGCCGGCGCTCGGGACCGACATACTGAGGGAGAACGCGCTGGCGCTCATGCGTTGGCAGCCCGTGCAATGGCACGCCATCGTGAGGAGCGGCGGCGCGGTAATTTGCAGTCGTACGCGGCCGCAGCGACAGCTGCCAGTCCAGGGTAGCTTCCAATCCGTCGTCGCTTTTGCTTCGGTCATGATGTTTCGGGTGTAGTCGCGCGGAGGCCGTGTTTGTCGAGCAATCGATAGAGGTGTTTGCGCTCGATGCCGGCGACGCGCGCGGCGTGGGTGAGGTTCTCGCCATAGCGGGCGAGGAGGTCGCGCAGATAAGCGCGTTCGAAGCGCTCGACGACCTCGAGCTTGGCGTCGGAGAAGGGGCGGTCGGCGGAGGCTGGCGGCTCGGCGCGGGACGCAGTGGTCGAGCCCACCATAATGGGCATTTCGGCGAAGGGCGTGCCTGGCGACGAGAGCGCTACGGCGCGAGAGAGGATATTGCGGAGCTCGCGGACGTTGCCGGCAAAGCCGTAGTTCATGAGGCGGTCGAGGTTCGGGCCACAGAGCTCGGTCGCTTTGAGGTTGATGCCCTCGCGCGACAGGAGGGCAGACGCGATGAGGGCAATATCCTCGGGGCGCTCGCGGAGCGGTGGGAGCTCGACCTCGACGACGGCGAGTCGGAAATAGACGTCTCCGCGGAAGGTCCCTTGAGCGACCTCGGCGGCGAGGTCTCTATGGGTGGCCGCGACGATTCGCACGTCGTACCGACTGTACTTCTCGGCGCCGAGAGGTTGGACCTCACCGCTCTCGAGCATGCGTAAGAGCTTTGGCTGGAGCCGCAGCGGGAACTCGCCAATCTCGTCGATGAAGAGGGTGCCGCCGTGGGCCGCCGCGAAGGCGCCGCGACGCTCGCGATCGGCGCCGGTGAAAGCGCCTTTGGCGTGTCCGAAGAGGGCGCTCTCGACGAGGCTCTCGCTCGCGGCGCTCGCGTCGAACACGACGAAGGGACCGCTCTTGCGATTGGAGGCTTCGTGGATGGCGCGGGCGCAGAGCTCTTTGCCAGTGCCGCTCTCACCGAGGATGAGGACGGACGCGGCGCTCGCGCTCACGCGCTCGAGCACGGCGTACACGCGGCGCATCGCGAGGCTGTTCCCCACGAGCTGGCCGAAGCTCGAGGCCTCGCTCGGTGGCAGGACGACAGGCGCGTCCTCGGGGGCGAGCAAGAGGACAGTCGAGCCGAGGCGCACTGTGCTGCCAGGGCGGAGCACGGCGCGTTCGATGAGGGCGCCGTCGAAGAGGACGCCGTTCTTCGATCCCAGGTCTTTCACCTCGAAGCCTGCGTTCGTGCGCCGCACCGAGCAGTGCCGGCCCGAGACCGCGGGGTCTTTGAGCGTGACGTCCGCGCCTGGGTCGGCCCCGACGACGACGCCCGCGGGCGGAACCTCGGCGACGAGCCCGCGATCAGGACCGTAGAGGACCGAAAGGCTGGCCGCGTGGACGGGCGCGGAGCGATCGAGCCGCGTGGTGATGCGAGTGCTCACGGAGGTCGCGCGTGACTTTGCCCGCGCCTCGCGCGTGCGTCGAGTGAGTCCTCGAGGACACGCCGTCGGTGAGAGGTCGAGTCCTCGGCGACGCGGCGTGTGCTGGCAGTCGCGTCGTGATCCGCTAAGGTCCGCTCGTGAAACACCTCGGTCCCTTCGTCGTCGAGCGCGAGCTTGGCCGAGGCGGCAGCGGCGTCGTCTTCGCCGCACGTCGAGAGGGCGAGCCGATCGCGCTGAAGGTCGCCCACGACGCCGGCGAAGAGGAAGTGCGGCGCTTCCTCGCGGAGGCTCGCCACCTCTCGAAGACGGCGCACCCTGCGCTCATCGAGGTGTTGGACGCGGGCGAGCTCCCCGACGGACGCGCGTACCTCGCGATGCCGCTCCTCGAGGGAGAGACGCTGGCCGCGAGGCTCTCGCGCGGTCCGCTCGAGCGAGGCGTGGCCCTCGAGCTCTTCGCAGAGCTCGCGGCGGGCGTGGAGGCTCTGCACGCGGCCGGCCTCGTTCATCGCGACATCAAGGCGGAGAACGTCTTTCTCGTCGCAGGCGAGCCGACGCGCGCGGTCCTCCTCGATTTGGGCATAGCGAAGGACACAGCCGCGGCCTCGTCGACGACGACCCAGCGCGGAGTGATCCGAGGGACGCCCGCGACGATGGCGCCCGAGCGACACTTCGGTCAGCCGGCGTCGATCGCCTCGGATGTCTACGAGCTCGGTCTATTGCTCTATTTGATGCTCGTCGGGCGCGCCCCCTGGACCGACGAGTCGGACGTCGACGAGCGGCTCTCGGCGCTCCCACCCAACGAGGTCGATCCGAGCGTGCCGCGCGCGCTCGGGACCGTCGTCATGCAGGCGCTCTCGACGCGCCCAGCGCGCCGCCCTGCTTCGGCGCGAGCGCTCGCCGACGCTGTCGCCGAGGCCGCGCGCGAGACGATCGAGCCGCGAACGACGCGCGCGATCGAGCTCCGGCCCTCGAGCTCGAGCGTGAGCTCACCCCCTCCGAACGAGCCTCGCGCGACGCCTTTCGCGACCGCCGCCGCTGACAAACACCCATCACCGCCGGCGCGCGCTCGCACGATCCTGTGGGTCGCCGCCGGCACGATCGCGGGTGCGCTCGCCGTCTACGTGGCGACTGGACGAGACCACCCCGCCACGCCGAACGCTGCGGCGCCGAGCGCCGCTGCGACCTCGTCCTCGTCGGCCTCGGTCGAGCTCGTGGCGACTGTCGTGCCGAGCGCCCCAATCGAAGAGCCCGCGATGGCTGCGTCGATTGACCTCTCCCAATCGACCTCTGCCAGCGCCCCAGCTGCCCCGGCCAGCGCTTCAGCGAAGCTTGTCGGGTCTGCGAGCGCCACGGTCGCGGCTGCAATGGGACCGCTCGGTTGGTGCCAAAAGCTCGTCGCGCGCGCGTGTGATCCGAAGCGCTTCGCGGTCCTCGGCCACCAAGCAGATTGGGACTGCAAGACCGAGCGCGATGAGCTCGCCTTGTGGGAAAAGAGCCCCGACGAAGACAAGCCCGGGATCGATCAGCTGTGCAAGAAGTCCTACGACAGCTACGCAAACGGGACCGCTGACAAACCTGTAGGCAGCGCCCAGCCCGCGCAGAGCGCCGCGACCTTCCCCTGGTCGGCATGCAAGACCTACATGCAGATGGCGTGCAGCCCTGAGCGAGTCGCCACGAAGCGGGGCGCAGGCTACTGCGAGGGGGCGAAGCGGACATTGGCCATGCGCCCCGACCCGACCCTGGACGCGGACCGCAACCGAGCGGCGTTCTCGAACAACGAGCGTTTTTGCAGCGAAGCAGTGGAGTACTTCCAGACGCACAAGGACTGAGACGCGAGACACGCGTGTCCGCGAGTCCGCGAGTCCGCGAGGACTCGACTCGAGCACGCGCGAGCGTCGCGCCAACCCCGATCGGCTGCATTGTAGCTGAATTGGCGAGTCACTCGCCTTGGAACGCACCTTGCCAAGGGCCCGCGAGCGGAGGGCTCGCAAATGGAGAATTGGTGTTCTTGGGTGGTGGTGGCGGCGTCGCTGACTGTTGCGTGCAACGGTGGCGGAGGTGGCGACGGGCAGAGCCCCGAGGCGGACGTCGACGAATACGACGCGCTCGAGGCCGACCTCGAACAGCACCGCGAGGTCTTTCGCGAGGGGGCCGCACAAGACTTCGCGGCCGCGGAGAACACCATCTTCTTCATCGACGCGTCCGCGGGCAATCCAGTCCTCAAGAGCTTCGACCACGGCTCGAACACCGAGACGGACTATGCCTTTCGCCCTTATCTGAGCGGGCCGAACAATCCGAACCCGATCGACAATTTGAACTTCTTCGCGAGCACGTCGGTGATCGCGACGATGAACGAGCTCGACGGCGTCAACGCTTATGCGCCTGGGCAGGCCGAGGAGCACCTCGGCAAGCTCGTATTGCCCGCGCCACCTTATGGTCAGAGCTGGTGGGCCTACGCGGTCAGCGGCGGACAAGTCTACATTGCTGTGTTGAACGAGGCCGGCAAGCTCGAGCTCCAGCAATGGACGCCAGGGGCCGAGGCCTCGACCACAGTCGCTGTCTTCGACGACCTCATCGCCCCTAACCCCATGGGCGAGTTCCACACGTTCGCTGTCAGCGGGTCCACGTTGATCTTCGACGAGGGAGGGCGCATCTGGGTGGCCGAGCTCGGCGACGAGAAGGCCGCGTGGGTCCAGAACGACCAAGAAGTCACAGGCGCCGACTTTCAATCCGACGCGATCGTCTACTCCGAGGACACCGAGTTCTGGCTCTATGACCGAGCCAGCGACTCGCGCTCGAACCTGAGCGATCGCATCCGCGGCAATGGCTACGAGCTCAACGCAACCTTCGCGGAGGCCCATTATCCCGACACCGACTGCCATTGGTCGAGGCGCGGCTCGATGATCTATTACGAGGCGAACTTCGGGATCTTCGCCTACGACCTCGACGCGGACACGGTGACCCCGATACTGCTCTCCGCGCGCGACAACAGCACTGTCTATCGCTACCCCACTGTGCTCGCGGACGGCACCCTGTTCGTGAAGGGGCTCGAGAGCAGCAGCGGCTCGGTCGGGGCGGACGGACCGACTTACATGCTCACGCCGTAGCGTGTGAGCAACCATCGACTAGCGCATAGGGGATCGAGTGATGATACCGGCAGGAAGTGGCGACATGGCAGCAGCGATGCTCGACGGGGACGACGAGTACACGGCCTGGACCAAGGCCGAGGTGCGCGCGAAGAACTTTGGACGCCTGTTCTTCGTGGGGGTCTGTGTCGCGGCGATCGTCGCCGCGTACGCGTCCAGGGGGGACCAGGCGTATGTTCCACCCCTCGCCTTCGGACTGCTCACGGCAGCTGTCGGCGCCCGCACTGTACGTCAAGCCGTCATGGGCTTTGTCGGGGAGCGACGGCGCCCAGCCTCGGCGTGGCTGGCCCTCGGAGCGCTCGCACTCACCCTTGTCGTCACGCTCATGCTCGTCGGCTATTTTGATATTCTCGCCGCTCGGCTCGAGGAGGCCCAGCGTCAGAAGTACCCGGGCCTAGCGTACAGAGATCGAGAGCAGGGCACGACGCAGGCGATCGCAGCGCTGCTCGCGGCGGTGCCGGGTGGCGCGCTCTTCTTCGCGTTCACCAAGAAGCCTGAGCTCTCTTTCAACAGCTCAGCGGACGCCGACCACCCTATTTATATTGTTAAAGCCCGCCTCATCAGTGGAGCCCTGGCGATCCTCCTTATGGCTGTCGGATTGTTCGTCTTGGACAGGCAATTCGAGCTGACAGGGCTGCTCCCAGTCGGTCTGTCGCTGGCGTTTGCTTATGTCGCGTGGTCGCTCGTCATGACTCGCCTCGTTCGCCGCGCGCTGAACGCCAAAGCGAGCCAAGAAGAGCAAGCGGACATCGCCGAGATGGAGTCGGCGATGTCCCGAGCGTGGCTGACGCGGGTGGGCGCCGTCGTCTCGATTGGCCTCGTGTTCTGGGGCGGCGCCAAAGCGCTCGACGCGCTCTCTGGCCCGCAGTTCAGCCCGGGCGTCGCGCACTGGCTCGTCGTCGTGGCGGCCTCGATCGGTACAGGCTTCGGGGTCCTGCGGGTGTTCCAGCCCAAGGCAGCCGCGGTCGCGCCGACCTTCACCCAGGGGATCCTGGACGACACCATCCGCACCACGGGCTCGATCGAGCTGCGGCAGAAGCGCACGCTGGGCTCCATCCTGTTCGGCAGCCTCGGCCGCGATCAATACGAGCTCTTGGACGGGGGGAGCGCCTTCTGCGGCAACGCGGCGGAGCGCTCGCATTTCCTGGTGCGGCTCCTCCTCGGCGCGCGGCGGCCCATCAACTTGGTCGTCGACGACTTCGGCCACGACTCGCTCCAGGTGAAGCGCGGCTTCGTCTTCTTGCCCTGGCTCCCGTTCATGAACCGCGCTGACGTCCACGACGTCGGGCGCTATTTGGGGTCGATCCAGCGGCGCTTTTCCCTTAGTCGGTATTACGCCGTTCAAGCAATCGACGGCAGTGAGCGCTACGTGCTGCGCTCGGGTCTCTTGTTTCGCTCTCGCTTCCAGATCCTCGCCAATGGCGCGCAGGTGGGTGAGGCGCGACGCATCCGTGAGCCCTGGTATGTCCGTCTCTTTCAGCCGTATTGGATGCGACGGGATCGGCTCGCGTTGACGTTCCCACAGGGCGCCTCACTGGAGGACAAGAAGCTCCTCACCGGGTCCCTCTTCCTCCTCGATATTACGCATTACCCAACACAATCACCGGGGCTCCTTCTGGTCCTCGCCCTCGCCCTCCTGGCCGCGCTGATGCCTGCTCAAGAGCAGCGGCAGACCGACCTCAGTGGACACAGCCACATCGAGCGCAGCGGCGACTCGTACCCTTATCGCTATTAGCCTCGAGCCATGAGCGCGCCCCCTACGCCATCGCTGCGACGCGCCGCCGAGGCCCTCGATAGGGGCGCAGACGAGACCGCGCTGCTCGCGCTGCTCGAGGTCTGGCGCGCGGTGCGCAGCGCGCGGGTCGCTGACGCGATCGACGCCGTCTCCGAGCGGACCCGCGCGAGCCGACCCGCGATCAAAGGCAAGACGCTCGCTGCCCAGCGAAAGGCCTGGCTCGAGGTCGCGGCCGCGAAGGATCCGCTCGACGTGGCGCGCCTCGCGGTCGTGCCCTGGCCAGGCAAATGGCAGGACGCCGAGGCCATCACCGCGGTGTGGTCGACCTTCCCCGAGGACCCGCGCATCGCGACGCTGTTCGCGAGGGTTTGCTGCGAGGCCGAGTACGACTCGTACCGATCGCTGAACTTCTACCAGCCCGTCCTACACGCGCTCGCCGAGTGGGGTGATCGGCGGGTCATCGCGCGGCTCGCGGGGAACGACGGCGGCAAGCGTGAGTTCTACAAAAAATCCACGCTGCTCACGCAGGAGGCGACGCTCGCGGCGCTGCGCGAGCGCGCCGAGCCTGCTTTATCGGCGGACGACGAGGCCGCCCTCGGCGCGATCGAGGCCCGCTTCGTGGAGAAGACGCGCGAGGTCGCGACGGTCGAGTCGCTCTGGGCCGAGGTCCTCCGCAGGCCCGACGATCGCGGCGCGCGCGAGGTCTGGGCCGACGCGCTCTTGCAGCGCGGCGACGAGCGCGGCGAGCTCGTGTCGCTCCTGCTCGGCGAGGCGCGCGGCCTCGCACCCAAAGCGCTGCGTCGCCTCGGCGCGCTGAAGAAACGCCTGCGACGCGCGCACGCGGGCGACCTCGACGAGCTCTTCGAAGACGAGCCCCGCGCCTACGACGACGGCCTCTTCGCGGGCGGCGTGCTCACAGGCCCCGAGGCTCTCGCGAAGCTCGCCGCGCGCGCCGGAGGGCACGTGCTCCGCGCGATCGATCTCGACCGCGTATCGCGCTCCACCGAGCCCCTCGATCTGAGCGCGCTGCCGACCTTGCGCACGCTCACCGGCGTATCGCCGACCGCGGCCGCGCGGCTCGCGGCCGGGGGCCCGTGGCCACTCGTCGCCCTGGGTTTGAGCAGTCCACCCAGCCCCGAGGAGCGACCCGCGCTCGACGCAGCGACGGGCTTGCCTGCGCTGCGCTTGCTCGGTGTTTCCAGCGACGCAGCGGCTTGGCTCGTGGCGAGTCCGCTGTGCGCGCGGCTCGACGCGATCTGGACCTACTCGCTGCTCGACCTCGCGATCTTCCTCACCGCGCTCGACGCTCGACCGAGCTTCACGGGGCGCGTGATCGCGAGGGCCTCGCTGCTGCACCACGCGAAGCTCGAGGCCGAGGCCCGACGAGGCGGCGAGGGCTGGGCTCTCGAGGTCTCGTGGATGGGCCCCGACGAAGCTCCCAGCGACGACGTCGCGGAGCACCTCGCGCGGTTGCTCGGCGCCGTCGCACCGAGCGCGCTCCGTCGCTTCGCGGTGCGCGGTGTGCCCGAGGTCCCCGACGAGCGCGTGGTGCGAGCGCTCGCGCGCCACGAGAGGCTCGTCGAGATCGCGCTCTCGTTCGCGCCCGCGCTCGAGGTCGCGACGCTGCGGGCCGGCCCTCGTCCTGCTGCGCGACCCTTCGACGGCGGCGCGTCGTGCGCGCAGCTGCACGCGACGGTCGCGGGTGGCCGAACGGATCTCGTCGAGCGCGCCCTCGTCGTGTGGGACACGCTCGCGCCGCTCGAGCTCCACGTCGACAGCGTCCAGCAGCAAGGTTTTTACGGCTCTTGTCGCTGGGGCGAGCTCGCGACCGCCGCGGATCCGCGCGCGCTCGTGGCCGCGCGCGCCGCGGAGATCGCCAAGGAGTTCTCGACGCTCGTGCTCACGAGGGAGGACGCGAGCGTGCTCGGTTGCTGGGTTTCCGCGAACGGGGACGGTGCTACCTGGCGTCTACCCCTGCCGCGCGATCCCAGCGTGCTCGTCGCTTGGCTTCACGACGTGTGCGCGCGGTTGGGCTCGTCGCGCGGCGAGGTGCGCTGGGGGAACGGCCCGCAGGCCCTGGAGCGCACGCGGACCGAGCTCGCGACGCACACGACGCTCGCGTGTTTCACCGAGCTCTTGCCGGGGCTCGGCGCCTTCCTCGGGCTCGTCACCGAGCCCTTCGCGTCGCGCCTGACCCCGACCGATCAGGCCTCGCTCCGAGCGGCCGGTGCGACGCTTCATTGGGGCCCAGCAGGCCTCATCCTGCAGCTCGGTGAGCACCCCGAGCGCCCCCTCTCCCACGACGCGACGCTGCGCTTGGCTGGCGTTCTGCGAGCAGCCGGGGAGCGCGCGTTCGAGCGGACATGGGGCTACGCGCTCGAGCCGCTCGCTGCGGCGGTGCTCGCCCCAGCGGGCACGCTCCGCGCGAGCCGCCCCGACGAGGCTCGACTGCTCGCCAACGGAGCGCGGTATCGCGTCGACGGCGACGCCCACACACCGCTCGAGCTGCGCATCGCGACCGAGCTGCACTTCACTCGCGCGCTCTCGCTCGAGCTGCACTCCCCGCTCACGCAACCGATCCTGGCCGCCTACCAGATCGGCTGGCACGACCACCCGATCATGCGGCCGACCAAGGCGCTAGGGCGCTTCCCTATCCCGGACGCGGCTAGCGCCCGCGCCGCGCTCGAAGCGATCGCGGGCGCCTATTTGCCATGACATCAATGTAAGTAGGCAACTGGGCAATAGCGGCCGAGGTCCGACCGCTGCGGCCGCCTCAGTTGGTGCATTGATCGACGCTCAACGTGGCCGGGATGGCGACGTCGATGAACGACGACCCTCCGTTCCCTGGCGAGCCCGCGAAGCTCTGCGGCGTTGCTGGAGCCGCGCCGCCCGCGCCACCCGTAACCACGACGGTCCCCGCGAAGCTCGAAACGCCGAAGATCTTCACGCGACCGCCACCGCCGCCGCCACCACCCCAGCCCCAAGACTGGCCACCGGTCTCTCCCAGCGCGGCGCCGCCGTTGCCACCCTTCGCGCTGAGGACGCCGCTACCGTCCAGTTGCGGAGTCACGAGCGCGACCGTTCCACCCGAACCACCACCCCCACCAGGTCGATAGCCGCAGGTGCTCGTGTCCGAAGGCGGCATCTCCCCATTGGCGGTGACGAGCCCGTCGATTCGGATGGAGGTCGTGCCGACGAGCAGCACTGCCGCGCCGCCGGCTCCCCCGCGACCGCCCGCGTTGATGCAGCCTGACGAGTTGCCCCCCGCGCCCCCTCCCGAGCCGACGCTGATCACGTCGCTCGAATCGGTACCGTAAATGGCGCCGGTGGCCCCCGCACAATGGGAGGTAGTCGCCTCACTGCAGGTGTTGCAAGGGTTGTTGACGGCCCACTGGTTGTTTGGCTTGCCGCCGAGACCCCCGTAGGTCGCGCCCGTACCGCCTTGACCGACCGAGCTGCCCGGCCCGCCTCCACAGCTGGCCCCGCTGCCCTGTCCGCCGAAGCCACCGCGAGACGCTGTGCCGCTCGCCGCGCCGCCGGAGGCGCCAGCGGAGTTGCCGTTGATTGTGCCCATCACCATGACGGTCGGTGCCTGAAGCGTGAGCTGACCGCCCGCCCCCACATTGAGCGTGCCGAAGATCGCGACCTCTGTCGTGTAGCAATGTTCACCTACGAGACTGTAACTAGCACTCGCCGGTATGATGAGGCGATCGCCGATGTCGATGACCTCGGAGTCGCAGTAGTCGCCGATCGAGTCACCGTCCGTGTCGAACTGCGTGGGGTTCGACAAGACTGGGCAGTTGTCGCACGCGTCACCCAGGCCGTCGCCATCCGAGTTCGTCTGGGTCGCGTTGGGGACGTACGCGCAATTGTCCGTGGCGTTGAGGACGCCGTCGCCGTCGACGTCGTCGTCACACGCGTCGCCCGTCCCGTCGCTGTCGGTATCGGTCTGGTCGAGGTTGACGACGAGCGGGCAATTGTCCGTGGCGTCGTCGATGGAATCACCGTCGTCGTCGGGGTCGCACGCGTCACCCTTGCCGTCCAGGTCGAGATCCTCCTGCCCCTCGTTGGCGTCGAGTGGGCAGTTGTCCGAGCGGTTGAGGATGGTGTCAGCGTCGATGTCGCTGTCGCAGGCGTCGCCCTCACCGTCGAGGTCGAGGTCCTCTTGGCCTGGGTTCACCACCAGCAGGCAATTGTCGTTGGCGTCGAGGACTCCGTCGCCGTCGATGTCGTCTTCACATGCGTCGCCTGTGCCGTCGCTGTCGGTGTCTTGTTGATCGGCGTTTACGACGAGCGGGCAGTTGTCGTCGACATTGGCCAGACCGTCACCGTCCATATCGTCGTCGCAGACGTCCCCGAGACCGTCGAGATCGGCGTCTGCCTGGTTGGCGTTCGCGTCGCTCGGGCAGTTGTCGTCGGCGTCGAGGACTCCGTCGTCGTCGGCGTCGTTGTCGGGCGCTCCGCCCTCGCCGCCGGTTCCTCCGACACCCGTTCCTCCCACGCTGGTCCCTCCAGCGCCGCCGGACGACGGGGTGCCGCCAGCACCACCTGGTGCCTCCCCCCCGCTCCCTCCAGTCGGTGATGGCCCGTCATCGCCGCAGGCTGACAGGTGAACGACCGCGATGATCGACAGCAGAGATACGAGCGATTTGGCAGGTGTCCGCATTGAACACCCATATCAGCCAGGACAGCTCGTGTGCATCCCTTTCGTAACCCATCGTCACCAGATCGAGCGACCTGCTCAGGGGGCGTGTGTCCCACCAATCACGCAGAACCCGTTGCCGAACGGGTCGCTGCAGAACGCCGCCGGCCGCGGACCCTGCGTGCGGAACTCGTTCTCGATGACGCCGCCGTGGGCGCGCACCTCAGCGAGGGTGGCGTCGAAGTCCGCTACATGCAAATCGAGGTGGACTGGCGTCCAATGCCGCTCGTAGCGGCGCTGGTCCGTCCCACCCGACGAGCTCACGCTGCCAGCCCGCTTCTCGTGCATACATATGCTGACGTTGTTGGCGTCGAGGATGGCCATCTTCGCGAAGGGTCGGCTCGTCTCGACGAAGCCGAACACTCCATTGTAAAAGCGCAGGCCGGCCGCGAGATCGGGCACGTCGATGCTGACGTGGACGCTGGTCCGCGCGGTCACGCTGCGGCCCCCCAGCCCGAGAGGCGCTCGAGCCTGACATACGAAGCCTCCATTCCGTGCTCCATTCCAGTAGCCAACATAGCCTTGCGGGTCGCCGTGTCGGGGAGCGACATTCGCATCGTCAACAGCGTCCCGCCGCTGTCGGGCACGAACGTCGTGACGACATGGTTGTCAGGCGTGGGGTTTGGCATATGCATGCGCTCGACGTGCACCACGCGATGGGGTGGTTCGACCTCGAGGATCTCCCCCGTGAGGAAGAAGCCCTTTCCCGAGCCGTTCACCCACTCGTAGCGAATTTTACCGCCCTGTTTGGCCTCATTGATACAGACGGACATCGTCCAGCCGTCGGGGCCCAGACACCATTGTCGAATCAGCTCCGGGTCCATATGCGCGCGATAGACAGCCTCGGGCGGCGCGTTGAACCAACGGGTCACGACGACGTGGGTGTCGCCCTCTGTCTTCAACGTGAGCTTGCTCATGGTCCCTCTCTCCTCTTCTTGGGGGGGCTCGGTTCGCCGCCGGCGCTTCGCGCGCCCCCCGACTTGGTTCCTTGTTTGGCCAACAGCCGATCCAGTCGGTCGTAGTTCTGGGTCAGCGCCTCACGCAGCATCCCGAGATAAGCGTCCAGTTCGGACAGCGCCGCAGGCGCCAATCGACATGGGCGCTTCGTCCCTTCGACGCGCTGGACGATGAGCCCTGCGTCGGTGAGGACACGAATGTGTCGCGAGATCGCAGGCTGCGAGATCGCGAAGGGCTCGGCGAGCTCGTTCACCGTCGCCTCACCGCGCGCGAGCCGCGCCAGGATCTCTCGCCGCGTAGGATCAGCCAGGGCCGCGAAGGCACGGTCCAGCTGCGTCGCTGCTTGCATGGTTCGTTATATAATGCGTTCGCTATATAACGTCAAGCGGATTCTCCGGGGCGACCTGCGGTGTTATCGACTCGACGTGAGCCAAGCCGCGACGACCAACCCCGCTGTGATTCAACGCTTCAGCCGAGGCCTCTTCCCCACGGTGAAGGAGACGCCGGCCGACGCGACGAACGCCTCGCACAAGCTGCTCCTGCGCGGGGGCTTCGTGCGCCAGGTGGGCGCGGGCATCTACAACTTCCTCCCGCTCGGGCTGCGCGTCCTGCGCAAGATCGAGAACGTCGTGAGGCAGGAGATGGACCGCGCGGGCGCGCAGGAGGTCCTGATGCCGGCGCTCTTGCCCGCTGACTACTTTCGAGAGACTGGCCGCTGGGACCTCTACGGCGATGTGCTCTTGCGCGTTCGTGATCGCAAAGGCGGTGACTATCACCTCGGCCCGACCCACGAAGAGATCGTCACCGATATGGTGCGGCGCGAGGTCAGGAGCTACCGGCAATTGCCGCTGAATCTCTACCAAATCCAAACGAAGTTCCGCGACGAGCCGCGGCCGCGCGGCGGCATCATGCGGGGCCGCGAGTTCACCATGAAGGACGCTTACTCCTTCGACGTGGACGAGGCCGGCGCGCAAGCGAGCTACGAGCGAATGCGCGAGGCGTACAAGCGGATCTTCACACGGCTCGGGCTCACCTTCCGCGTGGTGCAGGCGGACAGCGGCGCCATAGGCGGCAAGACGAGCGCAGAGTTCCAGATCCTCGCCGACAGCGGTGAGGACGCCATCGTCGCGTGCACGAGCTGCGATTATGCGGCAAACGTCGAGGCCGCCGAGGTCGCGGCGCCCGCCAGCGCTACCGACGAGGGCAAGGCCCCAATCACCAAGGTCCATACGCCGGGCAAAGGCAGCATCACCGAGGTCGCTGCCTTCTTGGGGCGGAGCGCTGACAAGTTTGTCAAATCTCTCCTCTACGTGGCAGTCCGCGCGGCCGAGGGCGGCGCCAAGTCCACGGAGGTCGTCATGGTGTGCGTGCGGGGTGACCACGACGTCAACGAGATCAAGCTGGCCAACGCGCTGTCAGCGCTCGAGGTGCACCTCGCGACCGAGGCCGACGTGGTCAAAGCCACAGGCGCCAAGGTCGGGTACGCCGGGCCAGTCGGCTTCGCCGGCAAGGTCCTGGTCGACCGGCACGCCGCAGTGGTCGTCGACGGCATCACTGGCGCCAACGAGACGGACCAGCACCTCACTGGCGTCAACTTCGCGCGCGGCGATTATCGTGGAGAGGTGGTCGACCTGCGCCAGGCAGCCGCGGGCGACGACTGCCCGCGCTGTGGGCAGAAGGGCGGCTTCAAGGCCTACAAGGGTATCGAGGGCGGCCACATCTTCATCCTCGGGACCCACTATTCGTCGAAGATGGGCTGCACCTTCGTCGACGAGAAGGGCGCGGAGAAGCCAATCGTCATGGGTTGCTACGGCATTGGCGTCTCGCGGCTCGTCGCCTCGACTGTCGAACAGCACCACGACCAGGACGGTATCCGCTGGCCGATGTCCATCGCGCCCTATCATGTCTATCTCGCCACGCTCGCCAACGACGAGGCTACGATCGCCGCGGGTCAAGCGCTCGCCGAGCAGCTCGCGGCGCAGGGCCTCGAGGTGTTGTGGGACGATCGCGACGAGCGGCCCGGCGTGAAGTTCAAAGACGCCGACCTCTTGGGTGTGCCCGTGCGCGTCACCATCGGCAAGAAGACCCTCGAGCAGAAGGCCTGTGAGATCAAGCTGCGCAGCGCCGCCGACCCCAAGGCCTTCGAGGTCGTGCCCCTCGCCGCCGCCGCTGACAAGATCGTCAGCATCGTATCGGGGATATAGGGCCTCACGAATCGGAGCGACGCGACCAATCGCGAATGCGCGCGACCTCGGCGTGCGGCAGCCCGAGCGACTCGAGGAAGTCTCGGTGCGCCTCGGGCGACAGTCGCTCGAACTCGACGTGCCAGCGATGCATCGCCTCGTCGTCGAGGCCGGCGGCGCGGAGGATCGTAATAGAGGAGCGTGCTCCTCGAGAGCCCGAAGCGCGCGGCGAGCCGGCCAATCGACAGGGTCATCGACACCTCGGCAGGATGAAGCGGCGCCGCGCCTCGGCGCTGTCGAGCTCGGCGCGCTCGTAATGGGCATAGAGCGCGTCACGGTCGAGGAGCGCTGGGTGTTTGGCGAGGAGCTCGTCGAAGCTGGCGCTTTGCGAACGCTCCATCACCTGGTCGAGGACTATGAGGTACGCCCAAGTCATGGTCGCGTGGTATTTCTCGGGCACGCCGAGCGCGGCCGTGAGCGCGCGGAGGTGCCTCGTGTAGCGGGCGAGCGCGTCCTCGAGTGGGAGCGCGCGCAGATAACACCACGCGACATACAGGTGCTCACGATGATGGAAGGTCGCGGGGTCGATCGTCCGCGCCTCGAAGGCGCGAACCAGCGAATCGTCGAGGGGCGTGCTCATGACCGAACCGTAAAGTGTGAAGCCGTAGACAGGTCAACGCCTCGAGGACGAGTCGGGCGAGCTCACGTCGCCACGGGGAATCGCTCCGCGAGCCACGCGCGCAGGGGTGCGCTCGCCTCGAGGATATGGATCTCCTCGATCTCGTCGGGTAGCACGGCCCCGAACGCCCTCTTCAACGCCGGGTCCGAGTAAGCGCCGCTGCGCAGCTCGAAGCGAACTCCGCGGCTCCCTGGGCGCAGGTGAGATATCTGCTCGCTCGGGCGCCGCAGATCGAGCCCCTGCTTCGGGAGGGTTGGGGCCCCGCGAATGGCGCGTATCCAAGCGTCCACGAGATGCTCGTAGCCCGAGTCGACAGTGAGCGTCTCGAGTCGCAGAATCCATGGCAGCGCCAAGAGCGCAGGACAAACCTCGGGGGTGATGTTCTTGAACTCGCGACTCAGCGTGATGGATAGATGCTCGAATGGGAGCTTGGGTAGCTGCTTGAGGATCGGCGACGCCAGGAGGTCCGATATGGACGCGAGGACGTGAACCCGCCGCAGCGTGGGCACCTCCGCGCTCCAAAGACGCTCGAGCAATGGGAGTCGACAGTGGAGGACCTCGACGATGGGGAGGGAGTTCGCCTCGAATAGACAGCTCTCTTCGGTCTGGATTTCGCGGACAGTCGCCCAGAGCGGGCTCCGCGAGAGTTTCTGACGCTGCTGTTCGCGTACGAACGTCGTCTCACACTTGGCCAAACGACCTCGCTCGAAGACCGCTGTCCTCATATCGATGACGTTCGCGAGCTCGCCGACAAGCGTACGTGCATGGGTCCGGAGCAGCTCGTTCACACGCTTCTTCTCGGCGGCGCTGGCCTTGCCGCGCGCCGCGATGCGGAGCTGCAACGCTACGAACTCGCCGCGCGAGTCGCCGCGCACGAGCCAACTGTCCGCGAGCACCTGACGAGCAGCGTCGTCCGCGGGGCTCTCTGCGACCATCGCGTAGAGCTCCTCGTCCGTGAGACCGGTCGCGCCGACGCTCTTCTCCTCGCCCAAAGGGAGCGGCGGTGCGCTCGCCAACGCTGCGATCTGGGCCGCGAGGTCCGCGGCGAGCGCGGCGTCTGCGGGCTCGATAGAAGGCTCGACTGGAGGGTCCACGAGCGTCTTGTCGAGTCCCTCCCGGATAATCTGCCGTACGAATGGGTGGGATTGGAGCAACGTCGAGGCTTTGATCCTCGCGAGCGCAGTCTCCAGGGTCGGCGTGACCGAGGGGTCTCCAATCGTGCGCAGCGCGTTGAAGACCCAACGCCAACTCTCACGCGCTACGCCCGCGACGCCGACGGACTCCGCGTCGAAGAGGAGGCTGCCGAACTTCCGCGAGATGCGTGGGTCGGGCGGCCAATAGGCGAGCGCCTTCGTTCGCGCCCGAATCATGGGCCCATTGCCCTCCGAGATCCTGTCGAGCATGCGCCCGACGTCGATTGGCCGCTTCTTGTCACAGACACTCATCCACTGCTCGAAGGCCTGCTTGTGCGATTTACCCTCGATGGGTGAAAGAGAGCGATCGATCTCGGCCCCCATCGCCACGACGAGGTCACCGATCGGCCGTGCTTTGCACGTTCGCCACGCATCCAATAGGGCGTCGAGCGCGGCGACGCGCTGCTTGCGGCCGAGGGCGTCGCGCGCGACGACGAGCTTCGCGTGGAGGTCCGACATTCGCAGGATGGTATCAAGGACAGTGCGTACCGCTCAGTGTCGGCAGCATCCGGCTGGTTGCGCCACGGCTCGCTATTCCCAATAGCCAGTGTGGCGCATCAAGCGCTCGACCTCTTCATCGGTCAGCGGGCTCTCGCGCAAGCGCACGCGCTCGAGGGACGGGAGCGCCATCCAAGCGTCCGTCATCGCGGCGGCGGCCTCGCGAGCAACGTCCCGCTCGTGCAGGACGACCTCGCGGAGCTTGGACAGTGAGCGGACGCAGTCGGCGAGCTCCACGAGGGAGAGCCCCCAGCGGCCGTTATTACCCATCTCGAGCCGCTCGAGCTGCTTTGCGCCGCTGAGCCACTCCAAAGTGCGAGGGCCGAATTTGCAGTTGACGATGGACAGGTCTGTAAGCGTTCCGTGGTCCGTAAAGGCGCGGAGACAGCTCGCGAGCGCTGTGTCGCCCATATGCCACGAATGGAGCCCGAGCCCCCGCACCCCACGCGCGGCGAGCGCGGAGAGCGCCGCAGCGACCTCGCCCGCGCCCTCGGCGGATTGACCCATAGCGGGATAGTCGAGGACCACGCGCCGCAGCGCGGGCAAGGAGCCCGAGGCCGCGAGGGCGCGCAGCGCGGTCGGGGTGAACTGTGCGGCGCGCGTGACCAGCGTATCGAGCTCGGGCGCCGCGAGGCCCGAGAAGAAGGCGCCCCACTCCTCGTCGCTGTCGTCCACGTGTTCGAGCCCGAGCTCACGGGTGCGCGACCAGATTGGGCTCTTCGCCGTGGCGACGAGCGCGAGGTGCGCGCGCGATTGGTAGATCCGCGGCGTCCGGCGCGCCTGGATGGTGAGCTTCGGGACGCCCATGAGCGGCGCGAGCGCGGCGAGCTTCACCAGCTCTTCGGGTTTGCTGGCGACGACCTCGAAATGAACGATAGGGTGGCTCGCTCGCAGCTCGGCGCAGTGCTTTACGAGCTTGGGCGCGAAGAGCGTCACGCCGCTCACCAGGCCGCGCTCGATCGACGAGCTCTCGCTGAGCGCCTCGAGCGACGCGAGGGCCGCGCGACTGCCTTGGAGCAGCTGCTTCTCGCGCGCACGGAGCGCCCTCCGTCGCTCGCGCGAGAGCGCCATACCCGCGAGCTCGCATTGGACCTGGATGAGCTCGCCGCGCGCGTCGCCCTGCTCTGTCAGCCAATCGGCATAGACGAGGCGCGGCTCGTCGTCGTCGGGGCGCTCGAGCACCGCGCGGAGGAGGGCGGGACCACGCGCCTCGAGCTGCCGCGGCGCAGCGGGCCGCGCGAGCGTCAGGCTGTCGGCCGCGCGCGCGGGGTCGTTCGCCCAAGCGTCGACCGTCGGGCGATTGCGCGCGGGGTCGGTGTACCAGCGCCCCATCTTCCACCCGGTCTTGGGGAACGGCTGGCTTTGCTTACAGGGCTGTAACGCTACGACGAGCCGCTCCTCGAGCGCGACCGCGAGGAGCGAATATCGCCCGACCCATTGGCTGAAGCCGAACGCGGCGGGCTCGCGGAGCGCGACCGAGATGACCTCGACGAGCCCGAACGCGACACGCGACGTGTACTTGTTCGCCTCGCGAAGCGAGTCGAACGAGTCCCCTGTTGGGCGAGCGAAAGCGAGCCCAAGTTCTCCTCCCAGCGGCGAACGTAGGCGAGGAGCGTGTCGAGCTCGAGCGCGAGACCCAACGGGGCGAGCGCGGTGTCGAACGCGGCTGCGTCCTTGGCGTCGAGCGCGGCGCTCACGCTCGACAGGTCGACCACGCGAGAGCTCGCGGTCGTCACCACCCCTCCGACATCACGCGAAGCTCAAGCGTGCAGCGCGCGGTTGTGCGCGACGCAGTCGTTGACGAGCTGCTCGAGGGCGTTGAGGTCGAACGGCTTCTCCAGACGGGGGTTGGCGACTGCCTGCAAGAAGTCGCGGGTGCGCTCGCCGAACGCGCCGCCCGTGAGGAACACGAAGCGCGCGCCGAGGTCGGGGCGGGTCTCGACGACGGCCTCGTAGAGGTCGACGCCCGAGAGATCGGGCATGAGCAGGTCGCAGAGGACGACATCGTATTGCGCGCCGCTCTGGAGGAGCTCGAGCGCGCGACGGCCGCGCGTCGCTACGTCGACGTCGTGGTTGCCGCCGAGGGCGATGCGCAGCGTCTCGGCGAGGCGCTGCTCGTCGTCCACGATCAGCACGCGGCCGCGCGAGGACGGCGCGGGCTGAGGCGAGCGCACGCTCGGCACGATAGAGTCGCGCGCGCTCGGCTCGCGACCTTTGGCGGCGGGCAATCGCACGACGAAGCGCGCGCCCGTGAGCGGCGGGTAGGGATCGGCGACGCGCGCGGCGAGGTCCATGTCGAGGTGGATCTCGCCCCCGAGCGAAGTCACGATGCCGTGGCAAATCGCTAGGCCGAGCCCCATGCCCGTGGCCTTCTCGGTGAAGAAGGGCTCGAACACGCGCGACGCGACCTCGGGCGTGATGCCCTTGCCGGAGTCCTCGACGACGACCTGGATGCGGCCGTCGGCGAGCACCGACGACCACACGCGAATGACGTTGGCGTGCGCGTGACCAGGCGTGATGGCCTCGGCGGCGTTCACGATGAGGTTGACGAAGAGCTGCACGAGCCGAGGCTCGGAGGCCCACACGAGCGGCGCGTCGGCGACGTGGACCTCGAGCTTGGCTTTGTGTTTGAGCGCGCTCTGCGTGAGCTTCGTCGCGGTGCCGAGCACGGCGCGCAGATCGGTCGGACCGCGCAGGGCCTCGTCGCTCCGCGCGAAGGTCTTGAGGTCGCGCGAGATGGCGACGACCCGATCGATGCCCTCGCGCGCGGCGTCGAGGTTCTTGCGAAAATCCTCGGGGTTCACCGCCGACGGTAGATCCCCGGTGCGGTTCGCGTCGAGTAAGCGATACGCGAGATCGAGGTTCGCGCGGGCGTACGCGAGCGGGTTCTGCACCTCGTGGACGACGCCTGCTGCCAGCGTGCCCAGGCTCGCGAGGCGCTCGGTGCGCGCCATCAGCTCCTCCGCGCGGCGCTTCTCGGTGATGTTCTCGACGATGCCGATGCCGCCGACGACCTCGCCCTTCGCGCCGCGGATGGCGCTCGCGACGACGCGCACGAACGAGGTCTTGCCGCCGGTCGCGGACGTGTACGGGCCCTCGTAGACGGCGGTCTGACCATCGAGCGCGCGCATCACGACGTCGACCATGTCGCGGTTCGGGAGCGTGGGAATTCGCAGGCCGATGAGGTGTCTTCGAGACGAGCCGATCAGCGCGACGAAGGCGCCGTTGCACTCGATCAGCACCGCGCCCGCGTCGAAGTGGAAGATCCCCATCGGCGCGTTGTCGAAGATCACGCGGTGCACTTGGGCGATCTGCGACGGGCTCGACGAAGGGGCGGCGCCCGCGTCGGGCGGCTCGGCGCGGCCCCACGAGGTCGAGGGCTTTTGGCTGAGGACGATCTGGAGCACGTCGTTCCCCGAGCGATCGCGCCCAGCGAGGAGCGTCCATTCGCACTCGATCTCGGGCCCGCCGCGATGGAGGACCGGCCACGAGAGCTTGCGTGTCTCACCGCCCGCGGCGAGCAGCTGTCGCAAGATCGAGGTGCCCGGCTGCGAGGGCGGAGAAGGGTTTGCTCTCGAGATCCTCGAGGTCGTAGCCGAGCAGCGACGCGAGCGCGCGGTTCGCGAAGACGAGCGATCCGTCGCCGGCTACGACCGCAATCGCGGTCGGACACTCCGCCGCAAACGCCTCGTGATCGAACGCGGCCATCGCCCCCACGTGCAGGTTACCCGAGGTCCACGAAGCCGCGCGAGCCTCAGCCGCCGAGCTGGCCTTCCGATTTTCGAGGGTAGGTCATGACGAGATAAAGCACGGCCTCGCCGGCCTGATCGATGTTCTCGTAAGCGTGTGGAACATCAGCCTCGAAGAAGATCGCGTCGCCCTCGTCGAGGAGGCGGCGATCGCCGTCCACGCTGAGCGCCAGCCGACCGCGCGCCACGACGAGGTTCTCCGTCGTGCCGGCTGGGTGAGCCTCGGCGAGCTCGCGGCCACCTGGCGCGAGGCGGAGCTCGTAGAACTCGACGAGCCGCGGCCGATCCATGGGGAAGAGCGCACGCGACGTGAACGAGCCGTCCTGCGAGGTCAGCACGCGCGACTTCGCGCGGGGCAAGATCCACGTGCCCTGATGGGGCTCTTGGCTGATGAGCGCCGAGAACGGCATGTCGAGGGCGCGCGCGATCTTCCACACGACGTTGATCGTGGGCGTGCTGTGCCCGAGCTCGACCTGATTGAGCATCGCGCGGCTCACGCCGCTGAGCTTCGAGAGCGCCTCGAGCGACAGGCCGCGCTCGCTGCGGAAGCGTCGAAGGTTGCGACCGACGACCGGCGTGAGATCGCCCTCGCCGCGCGTCGTCACGCTCTTCTCTGCCGGATCGGTCGCCGCAACTTCCGTCGACCGAGCTGCCGCTCGACGGGGCGAGGCTGTGGCCGCGCTCGCGCGCTCAGACTTTGCCATCGCCCTCTTTCATACGCGGTTGTAGAGAGCGAGCGAAGCGCTTCCACGATTCGGGGAGCGGCCCACCGAGCAGCCGCTCGGCGCCTTGCTCGTCCAACAGGACGAACTTGAACTCGCCCGTGAACGCAACGACGCCGTTCTGAGCGAGCTCCACGGCGACGTCGCAAAATCGTGCGGTCTGCTTGACGATTCGCCCGCGCCCCTCGACCTCGACGCCGACGCGCACGGGGCGCGCGAGCCGCGCGCCGAGGCTCGCGGTGAAGCCGAACATGCGCAAGAGACCGATCACGGTCCACGCGGCGATCTCGTCGCCGAGCGTGGTGACGAGCCCGCCGTGCATCACGCCGGGCGGGCCCTCGTGGCGATCGTCGGGGACGAACCGCGTGACGACGAAGTCGGGGCCGCGGCTGAAGGTCAGGTGAAACCCGATCGCGTGCGACGGGCTGCACCCGAAGCAACGCGACTCGGGACCGAACAAACCAGGATCGAGAGGCTCGAGTTCCACGATCGAGCGTGCATCATCGATCAAAACCAAAACGGGCCAACCTTTTCGCTTCGCGAAAAGACATGGCCCGGTCGCGAGGGCCACAACGACTCAGTAGCCCGGCGGCATCACGACGCTCTCGAGCGGATCGGTCGAGCCCTTGCAGTTCGAGCTCGTCTTGGTCGTCTCGACGTCGGGGCACCAGGTGATCGGGCCGTCGAGGTACGTCTGGTAGAGGTCGTGGTAGCCGGGGAAGCCAGGTGCGCTCGCGCGGTCGTCGCGGAACGCACCCCACGAGTTCTTGATGCGCCAAAACTTGATCGTCGTAGAAGGCAAGAGCGCGGCGTCGAGCTTCTTCTGGTCGTCGGCGTTCGCCGGGTCGAGCGTCACGCCGGCCTCGAGGGTGCCGAAGTCCTTGGTGATCGCCTCGTAATCCTCGAGCACCGTCATGTGGCCGCCCTGACGGCCGGGGCCGCCCGCGCGCTTCAGCGTGTCGAGGTTGAACGAGCCCTGATACTCGCCCGTGCCGCCCTCCATCGCGTTGAAGTCGACCATCCACGTGATGATGACCGGCTGGCGATCGTGCAGCGCCTTCTGCATCCGGATCTGGAACTTGCGACGATCCGCGACGCTGTACGGGTAGCTGGCCGTGCGCCACTCGTCGACCGCGACCTTGAGCGTCGTGTCCTTCGTCGTGGGCGCGTTCGGGTTGGTCTTGCGCTCGGTGTAGCGGACCTTGAAGTCCTTCGCGCGGATGATCTTCGTGCCCTTCGCCGTCGCCGACGTGAGGTAGGTCTTGCGGCCCGTCGTCCCGAAGGCTTTGTCGAGCTGCGCGCGGACCTCGGTCGAGAGGCCCCACGCCTCGTCGAGCACCTGGCGCACGAGCTTCGCGTTCGAGCGCGCCGTCGACGCCGAGAGCCGCCCGCTCTTGAGCTCGGCGTTGATCTTGTCGAGCGCCGTCTTCTGCCGCGTCGACATCTCGCCGATCGAGTCCTCGGGGATGAAGTCAGCCTCGGCGATCAGGCCGCGCTCGCGGATGATCTGGAAGCTCACGTCCTCGCTGCCGCCAGTCGAGATCTCGCTCGGCAGCTCCTTCGTGATTTGGTCGTACCAATGCCAGTAGGTCCAGTAGCTCTGCGACGCATCGAACTTCTCACCCGTCGCCGAGAGATGAATCGACTCGACCCACGAGGCCGTCGCGTAGAGCCAGCAGTTGCCGATCGACTGACGCTCGACGTCGGTCGCCTGCACGTCGACGATGTCCTGGGTGTCGCTCTCCGGGCTGTCGTTGCAGCCACCAGCGAGCGAAGCGAGACCCAACAGCGAGGCGCAGAAGAGGGACCGGGACCATCCGAGGATTCGCATGGCGGCCCCTTGTGCACACACCGCGCCACACCAACCGCTGTCTCTCACTCAAGAATTTACGCGACTATTTTGTATTTTGGAGAGAAGCACCCACCGTGTGGTCTTAAATGGTCGGATCCGTTTTGATCCATGCGGATCGCGATTGCCTCAGCGACCTGGCCTCACTGGCAAGCCTGGAGCGCGGCCAGCTGGTCGTCACACGCGGTGGTTTGCAGCGAATAGAGCATGTTCGCGCAACCGAAATCCTCGAGCGGCTGCTCGAGCAAGCAGTCGTTGTACGCGATCGCTTCGTCCTGGCAGGCCGCGCTCAACGCTGCGAACGCTGCCTCACAGTTGGGGACGCAGCCCGCGACGTCGTAACCACACATCACGTCGGGCTCGAGCGTCGCCCAAACGTTGCAGACGTGGTCGCACGATTGCCCCGCGCCACCCGAGGCGCTCGTCGGCAAACCACCCGATCCACCGGTGCCGGGCGCGCCGCCCGCGCCCCCCGAGCTCGACGCGCCCGAACCCCCAGAGCCGCCCGTGCCGTCGTCACCACACCCGAGAGAAAGGACCACGCAGAGCGCCGCAAGCTGTCGAACGAAGTTCATCGTCATCGCCCCAGGGTAGAGAACTTGGGCGGACTTTTCCCCTCGCTTCGCGAGCCGTTCGCGATCAGCCGATGATCATCGCTTCGCGGAGGAGCTTGCCCTCTTTGAAGCGCCGAAGATTCCATCGAGCAAAGAGCGGCAGCTCGGTGGCCTCGGCGATGTGCTGCGCGACGAGCTTGCCCATCACGGGCGCCATCATGAAGCCGTGGCCCATGAAGCCCGACACTTGATAGAAGCCCTCGACCTCGTCGACGGCGCCGACGATCGGGTTCTGATCGGGAGTGAGATCGTAGCAACCCGCCCACTGGCGCAGCACCTTCACCGCGCCGAGGATCGGCGCGGTCTTGATGAGCGCCGACGCGTAGAGCGACAGGAAGCGATGGCTCGAGCGCATGTCGAGGCCCTCGGGGACGTCGTGGTTCGTGATGCCACCGACGATCTCTCCGCGGGTCGACTGCGAGAAATAGAGCCCGTTCGAGAGGTCGGCGACGAGCGGCGTGAGCCAAGGCTTGAGCGGCTCGCTCGAGCAGATCTCGTGGCGGTGAGGTCGATTCGGGAGCTCGACGCCCGCGAGCTTCGCGATCTCGGGGCTCCACGCGCCGGCCGCGTTCACGACGAGGCCCGCTTCGATCGTGCCCTTGTCGGTGACGACCGCGCGCATGCGTCGGTTCTGAACGTCGAGCGCGAGGACCTTGGTGAAGGTCGCGATCTCGACGCCCTGATCCGCGGCGCCGCGCGCGTAGCCCCACACGAACGGCCACGGAAAGACGACCGCGTCCTCGGGGTTGTAGCTCGTCGCGACGACGCCCTCGATGTCGAGCTCCGGCACGATTCGCTGAGCCTCGCGCGGCGTCAGCATGCGGGTCGGGTGACCGCACTCGTTCTGCACGGCGACGCTGTGCTCGAGCGTCGCGCGCGCGGCCTCCGACCGGACGAGGAAGAGGTAGCCGCCTCGCCGAAACCCGACGTTGATGCCCATCTCGCTCGCGAAGTCGCGGCAGATGCGCAGGCTCTCCTGCATGAGGCGAACGTTGGTCTCGGTCGAGAACTGGGCGCGCACGCCGCCGCCGTTGCGACCGCTCGCGCCGCTGCAGAGGTAGCTCTGCTCGACGACGACGACGTCCTTGATGCCGTGGTTCTTCGCGAGGTTGTAGGCGATCGACAGGCCCATGATGCCGCCGCCGATGATCACGACCTCCGCTCGGTCTCGCACGAGCGGGAGCGTACTCGCTCGCGTTCCGCTCAGCGCCTGCGAAAGCGCATCCGATGGACCGGCAGACCATCCGCGATGGCGCGGTGCTCGCGTGGGCTGCGCGCGCCGTAGGGGTTCTCGATCAGCCACGGCGAGCCCGGCTCGTCACCGGCCGGCTCGAAGTCGGGCGACGCCGAGATGCGCGCTGCATATTCGTGCGCGCGCTCCTCGACGTCCGTCTGCACGAAGAGCTCACCGCCGCGTCGAAGGAGCCGCGCGAGCTCGGTGAGCAACGCGTCCTGCATCACGAGCCGCTTATGATGACGGCGCTTCCACCAAGGGTCGGGGAAATGCAGGAAAGCGCGCTCGAGCGCGCCGTCCGGGCGGAGCCGCGGGAGCGCCTGCCCTGCGTCGGCCGCGAGCACGCGCGCGCGGCCGCCGAGCCCGGCCTTCGCGAGGCGCGCGTCGACGATGCTCGCCCACTTGCGACGAATCTCGAGCCCGAGGACACGAGCCTCGGGAGCCGCGGCGCAGCGCTCGAACACGAAGCCGCCGCGCCCCGGCCCGATCTCGAGCTCGAACGGACCCGCGCCCGGGATGATTTGCGACACGTCGACGGGCTCGTCCCCGGCGGGCAGAGCCGGAGCATTTGCGTAGGGCCCGCGCTTCGGTTCTCTAGCGTGCTCGCTGGACCCGACCATCTCGCGGCTGCCTATACACTGGGTTTGCACGGGCCAACCTTTTTCGCTTCGCGAAAAAGACATGGCCCGGGAATGGGGCCCCCTCCCCCATTCGGAGCGAACGGGGGCCCAACCCCGTTCGCGTTCGTTTGGCACCGTTCGCGGGGGAACCGGGGCCCAACCCCGTTCGCGTTCGCTCGGCACCGTTCGCGGGAACTGGCGGCGCGCTTGGTCGCGGGAACGGGGACCCATCCGCGCGCGGATGTAGGTATAGACTCCGCGCACCTCGTGAAGCTGCCTTCGGTTACCAAGGCCACGCTGGCTTTTCTGCGGCGGGCGAAGCCCTACGCGCTGCCGCTCATGGTGAGCTCGTACCTCGCTTACCAAGCGACGAGCCTCATCCTGCACGACGCCGGCCGGCCAGCGATGCCGCTCGACGACTCGTTCATCCATTTCGTCTACGCGCGCCGCTTCGCCGAAGGACACCCCTTCACCTTCGCGAAGGACGGCACGTTCTCGAGCGGCGCGACGAGCTTCCTCTGGCCGCTCGCGCTCGCACCGTTCTACCTGCTCGGTTTCCGCGGGCTCGACCTCGTGTACCCGACGTGGGCGATCGGCACGCTGCTGCACGCCGCGGTCGCGCTCGAGACGAAGCGGCTCGCCGAGGGGCTCGCCGGGAAGGCCGCCGGCGTCGGCGCCGCGGCCGCGAGCTTGCTCTTCGGAGCGTTCGCTTGGTTCGCGTGGAGCGGGATGGAGACGGTGGGCCTCGCGTGGATCATGACGAGGACCGCGCGCCTCACCGCAGAGTTCGCCGAGGCGCCGGTCGAGGAACGAACGCCACGGCGCGCCGCGATCGTCGCCCTCACTGCGCTCGCGTGCCCGCTCATCCGACCCGAGGGCGGGGTCATCGCGCTCGCGGCGGCGCTCGTCATCGCGCTCGCGATGCCTGCCTCGCCGAAGCTGGGCAAGGCCGTGCTCTCACGCTGGCCGACGCTCCTTCCAGTCGGCGGCGTGGCGTTCTTGCCGATCCTCAACATCCTGCTCGTCGGCCACGCACGCTCGACGACCGCGATGGTGAAGTGGGCCGTCGGCAACCCTTATTTCCAGGGCGAAACGCTCCTCGGCGTGATCGGCGGCAACATCCACATGCTGCTCACCGAGCTGCTCTCGGGCGGGCCGTTCACGGCGATCTTCATCCCCGAGCACACGCACACGGTGCTCTTCGCGGGGGCCGTCGCGCTCCCGCTCGCGACCTTCCGCGCGCGAAAGTGGGCGCGCGGGACGATGGTCGCCGTCATCGCGCTAGGCACGCTGATCCCGTGCACCTTCCTCACCATCCTGTGGAATCGCGTGCGGTACATCTATCCGTTCGCGCCGGGGTGGTTCGTGCTGGTCGCGTGCCTCGGCAGCGAGCTCAAGCACGGCGCGCTGTGGGTCGCGGACCTCACGCGACGCGTGCGCGCGCGCGTCGCGACGTGGATGAAAGAAGAGGCCCCCGCCTCGCCGGCGCTCCGCCTCGAGTTCGTGCCGGCCGTCGTCACGGGCGTCTTCGCGGGGGCGCTCGCGACCAAGCTCGACTGGGCGATCGCCGACCTCGCGAACAGCTCGCGCGCCATCAGCGAACAGCAGGTCACGCTCGGGATGTGGGCTCGCCTGAACCTGCCCGAGAACGCGGTCATCGGCGTGAACGACACCGGCGCGATCGCCTATTTCTCCGAGCACCAGACGTTCGACGTCGTCGGGCTCACGACCGAGGGCGAGGCCCGCTACTGGGTCGCTGGCCCCGGCTCGCGGTACGAGCATTACGAGCGCCTCGGCAAAGAGAAGCTGCCGACGCATTTCATCGTCTACCCCCAGTGGATGGCGATACCGCCGATCCTCGGGCGCACGCTCGAGATGGCGACGGTGCAGAACCAGAGCATCCTCGGGGGCGCGACGAAGGTCGCGTACGAGGCCGACTGGGCTGTCCTCCACCAAGGCGATCACCCCGTCATCCTCGAGCGAGGTGACGCGCCGATCGACGAGCTTGACGTGTCGGATCTCGAGTCCGAAGAGGCCCACGACTACCTCGTCGGCAACACGAACGAGACGCAGAACCTCGTCACGACCTACTGGGGTGGCCTCGACACCGACGTCGCCGACGGCGGCCGGCACCAGCGCTTGCTCGATCGGTTCACGCTCGACTTCTCGAACTCGAAGCGCCACGTGCTCATCGGTCGCTTCGGCGCTGACAAAGATGTCAAGCTCACGATCGCGGTCGACGGCAAGGACGTCGCGACGGCCGACCTCACGGCGGCGGCGTGGAGCGAGGTCAGCGTCCCGCTCCCGGAGGGGCTCACCGGCAAGCACCTCGTCGAGGTGCACGCCCCTCGCCCGACGACGGTCGAACCGCTCACCTTCGCGTCGATGCACTACTGGCTTTACTCCGACTCTCCGTGAACCCCGGGAGCCCAAACCATGACCGAGCGCCGAACTCTCTACCCCTCCATCGAGCCCTACGACCAGGGCATGCTCCGCGTCTCGGACGTCCACACGATCTACTACGAGCAGTGCGGCAACCCGAACGGCAAGCCCGCGGTGTTCGTCCATGGTGGGCCGGGCGGCGGCACCGACCCGAAGCACCGTCGCTTCTTCGACCCTGAGAAATACCGCATCGTGCTCTTCGACCAGCGCGGCTGCGGCAAGAGCAAGCCGCACGCGTCGCTCGTCGACAACACGACGTGGGATCTCGTCCGCGACATGGAGGCGCTGCGCACGCATCTCGGGATCGAGCGCTGGCTCGTGTTCGGCGGATCGTGGGGCTCGACGCTCTCGCTCGCGTACGCCGAGGAGCACCCCGACCGCGTGACGGAGCTCGTGCTGCGAGGGATCTTCCTCCTTCGCAAATGGGAGATCGACTGGTTCTACCAGTGCGGCGCGAGCCGGATGTTCCCCGACGCGTGGGACGCTTACCTCGCCCCGATCCCGGAAGAGGAGCGCGGCGATCTGCTCGCGGCCTACCACCGCAGGCTCTCGTCGGACGACGAGAAGGTCGCGCTCGACGCCGCGCGCGCGTGGAGCATCTGGGAGGGCTCGACGAGCTGCCTGTTCCAAGATCCCGATCTCATCGCGAGGATGGGCGCGGATCACTTCGCCATCGCGTTCGCCCGCATCGAGTGCCATTACTTTGTGCACAAAGGATTCTTCGATCGCGAGTCGCTCCTGCTCGATCGCGCCGATCGGATCCGCCACGTCCCCACGGTGATCGTGCAGGGCCGCTACGACGTCGTGTGCCCCGCCGAGAGCGCGTGGGAGCTGAAGCGAGCGCTCCCCGACGCGAAGCTCGTCATCGTCCCGGACGCCGGCCACTCCGCGATGGAGGCCGGCATCCTGAACGAGCTCGTCCTCGCGACCGACGCGTTTTCTCAACGCTGAGAGGTAGCCCGTGGAAGAAATCGAAGAGCTGGAGAAGCACATCCTTCCCGCGAAGGTCGTGGCCGTCATCGGCGCCGGCTTCGTGCCGCTCCCGACGAAGCTGAAGACCACCGTTGTTCGCATCTCGTGTGACGTCCCGCGCGAGACGCTCGGCCCGCTGCTCGCGCTCGCGAGTCGCGTGTCATTCCTGACGGGCGAGACGCAGCCGTTCCTCGAGCAAGCGCGCTCGCAGCTCAGTGAGCTCGGGCGCCGGGTCTGGGGTGAGGGCGGCTCGAGCTCGAGCGCAGGCACGCTGAGCCAGCTCGTGCACGTCGCGAACAAGTTGGGGGGAGCGCGAAGCGCTGCGTGCCCCGTCATCGTGCTCGACGCGGCCGACTCCGCCGACGAAGCCACGCTCGAGGCGCTCAAGCAGATCATCGAGCAGCCGGGTTGGCTGCGACCCGCGTTGGTGCTCGGCTTCAAGAGCGAGGCCCCGCTCGGCCTCGCTGGCGAGCTGCTCGCGACCGTCGTCCGCGTCCACGGGCAGGACGCGGTCGTGCACGCGCCGCTGCCGCGCGCGCCCTCGTCGTTCTCACCGACCTTGCTCCCGACCGAGACGCGCTTCATCGCGCGCGCTGCGAGCGTGATCGGGCCGGCGTTCGAACTGCCGCTCCTCGCCGCGCTGGTCGAGCGCCCGCCGCTCACGATCCTCGAGCATTTGCAGATCGCGCGCGACGTCGGCCTCGTCCTCGAGGATCGGGGAGACGGCACGTTCGCGCTCGACGCGGGTCAGGCGCACGCGCTCCGCATGAGCATGCTGCCTTCGCTCCGCACCGTGCTCAACCGACGCGCCGCGGAGCTCTTGAGCCCGCCGATCTCCGATCCGCCGCCGTCCCAGCCCGAGATCGCGATTGCTCCGTTCGAAGAGGAAGCTCCGCCTGCGCCCGAGCCTGCCGCGCCCGCGCCTGTCGCGGCCGAGCCGATCGCGGCCGAGCCTGTCGCGGCTCAGCCGATCGCCGCTGCACCACCTCCGCCGCCCGATCCTCCCGCTCCGCCTCCTCCGCCGACACCGCCACCGCCGCCGGCGCCGGCGCCTCCGCCTCCCCCTCCGATCGAGGATCCGTCCTCGGATCCGCCGCCGCCGAAGAGCAGCGCCGAGCCTCGCAAGCCGACCGTGCGGTCCGATCCTCGCGAGGTGACCTTGCCCAACGCCGCGCGCGCGAGCGAGCACTCGTTCGAGAGCGGCGACTTCGATCTCGCGGCGCGGCGCGCCCTCCTCGCCGCGTCGAAGGCCGCGAGCCTCGGCGCGCACGCGCAGGCCGAGCAATGGGCGCAGCGCGCGCTCGAGGCTGCGATCCGCCTGCCCGAGAGCACCGAGGCCCATCAGATCCGCACGCGCGCGCTCATCCTGCTCGGGCGCGTGCGACTCGAGGGCTTCGCGCCGACGGCGACGTTCGATCTCGCGAGCGCGCTGCAGCCACTCGAGGCCGCGAAGCGCTCGCTCAAACCCGAGGACCCGCCCGAGCTGCTCGTCGAGATCGGGCAGCTGCTCGCGGCGGCGCACTGCGAGCGTGGCGATCTGCCGTCGCTCGAGAAGGCGTTCGCGGAGCTCACCGAGATGAGCCGCTCCCTCCTCGAGAACAAACACGCGACGCTCGCGGCGCGCCTCCTGAACGACCAGGCCGCCGTGCTCCTTCGCATGGGCGATCCGGTGCGCGCGATGGCGCTGCTCGAGGAGTCGCGCACCGTGTTCGAGGCGCGCCCCGCGGGCGACCCCGTCGCGCTGCGCGAGCTCGCCGAGACCGATCACCTCATCGCGCGCATCCCGCTGCACGTGGCCGCGCGACCGGGCCGCGAGGACGACGCGCTCTCGCGCGCGCTCGACCACGCGATCGCTGCGAAGAAGAGCTACGAGCGGCTCGGCGCTGCGCGCGAGCGAGCACGTGTCATCGAGACCATGGGCCGACTCGAGCTCGCGCGGGGTCGGCTCGAGCGCGCCGTGAGCTTCCTCAAGACGGCGCTCGACGAGCAGGAGCGGCTCGCAGATCTCTTCGGGCTCGCCCGCACCGCGTCCGCGCTCTCGAGCGCGCTGCTCGCGGCCGAGCGCCCCGAGGACGCGCTCGCGATGCTCGGCGACGCGATCACGCTGAATCACCAGAAGGGCTCGACCCTCGGCGTGGCGTTCAACCGCAGAGCGTTCGACGAGCTCGTTCGCGGTCTCGGAGGGCGCGAGGCCGGCAGTCCGCTCGTGCGTCAGGTGCGCAGCCGGCTCGAGGCCGCCGAGGCCGACCTCGGTCGCATCAAGCTGCCAGGTGAGCGCGACACGAGCAGCACGTAGACTGGGCGGCTCGGCCTACGTCGGACTTGGGGGGTTCATGAGCTTCGAAAAGACCAGCGAGTTCGTCCCGCTCGTCGCCGCGATGCGGCCCTATCGCGCGCCCGCGTTCGAGAACCCGGCGCACAAGACGCTCGCGGTCGCGGTCGTCGCGAAGGTCACGTTCACGCTGGTCGCGGGCGCGCCGATGCGCTTGAGCGATCCGATCGCGCTCTGCCGCGCCGACCAATTCCGCGACGACGATCCTCGCGCGAGCCTGCGCGCCGCGAGCGACCTCGCGCCACGGCTCGCCGCCGCCGAGGTCACGTTGGTCGGCTCGGCGCACACGACGCAGCCGACCGAGCGAGCGCGCGCGCGGCTCGCGGTCTTTCGCGGGCAGCGACCGCTCGTCGACAAGACGCTGCTCGTCACGGGGGATCGCGCGAACGCGGCCGCCGCGCCGCGCCCGTTCACCAGCATGCCGCTCGTTTGGGAGCGGGCCTTCGGCGGCCCCACGCTGCGCGACAACCCGTGTGGGATGGGCGCACAGCCGGATCTCATGGGAAACACGGTCCCGCCGAACATCAGTTACCCCGAGGCCCCGCGCGCGAACCTGCCCGCCGGCTTCGGGCCGATCGCGAGCGGCTGGCAGGCTCGTCGTCGCCTGCTCGGCGCGGGAGCGGACGCGCTCCTGCGCGCGCCCGTGCTCGAGCTCGATGCGCGCCTCCCCGTCGAGTACTTCAACACCGCGCCGACCGACCAGCGGCTCGAAGCGCTCCACGGCGACGAGCGCGTAGTGCTCGAGGGAATCGTCAAGGACACCGAATCATTTGAGACCTACCTCCCGCGCGCCGAGCTCGTCGCTCGGATCGATCACCCGGCGGGCGGCAGCATGTCGGTGCCGCTCGCGCTCGACAGCGTGCGCCTCGAGACGGACGCGATGCGCGCGGCGCTCGTGTTTCGCGGCTCGTTCACGCTCATGGACGAGTCGCTCGCGCCGAAGCTCCGCGCCACCGTGACGCTCTCGCTGCCGCAGGGCTACTCCGGGTCGGTCGCGCTCGATCCGCTCCCACCGATCGCTGCGTCGCAGGGCTCGGCAAACGCCGCGATCGGGACGGCCGAGCTCGGCGGGACGATCGCGGGCTCGGCTACGCTAGCCGGCGCGCAAGCGCCGAGCTCGCTGCGCGTGGTGCCGTTCGAGGCCGCGCCCAACATGGCGCGCTCGCCGGCCGCGCCGGCTGGGCCCATCGCGGGCGCGCCGTGGAGCCCGCAACCCGCTCCGGCCGTCGCGCCGGCGTCGCGGTTGGCGACGGCCACGCTTGGAGGGGCGACCGGCTTCTCGGTGCCCGCGCCAACCGAGCCGCTCCCCGCGGCGGCGCTCGAGCCGCGCAGGGTGCCGCCGACAATCCCCGACGCGCCCTCGCCTCCCTCGCCGACGATCCCCGATGCGCTCGAGACGCGCCCCACCGAGCCCGCGCCGCTGCCCGGTCCTCCTCGAGCCGAGCGCGCCCCCGACGCTCCTGTCTTCAAGAACGCTCCGGTCGAATACGACGTGAAGCCGGCAGCGCCCGCACCCGTTCCCACGCGACCGCGAGCGCCCAACCTGCGCGATCGGCTCTACAAGCGCTGACCCATCCTCCCACGTCGCAAGGCACGTGGAGCTTTTGCGCGGGTCGAGTTTCACCGAACGACCGTGCTTTGTCGCGCATTCAGCGCCGGACTTGGGCTGGAGCTCGATCAACAACAACATCGAGCGACGCCCGGGAGGAAGGGCCGCCGTCTGCGGCGGACCGCCGGGCTGGAGCTCGATCAACAACTTGGGCCTCGTTGCCCTCGCTTCGCTCGGCCAACAACTTGGCCCTGTCTTTCGGGTGGGGCTACCGCGCACCCATGCGTCCGTGGGTAGCCGTCGTCGCCGCGCTCGGGGTCGTCGCTGCGTCGCTTCCCTTCGTGAAGGGCAAGCTGCCTGGCTTCGATCTCGGCCTCGCGAAATTGGCCTTTGGCAAAGAGGAGGCTGCGCACGGCACCGAGCTGCGTTCGGTGACGCCACCTCCATTGTTCAAGCTCGACCTCGCGAAGATCGACGTGCGCGGGGAGGTGGCGACGGCACCGGCCTATGGAGATCGGGTCGCGTCGCTCACGGTCGTGCCGAAATACCAGCGCGCCGCGAACCACTTCTTGCGCGACGGCGCGGTCGCCGAGGGCGCGATCGTGATGACCGACATCAAGACGGGGCGCGTGCTCGTCTGGTCGAACTACTCGGAGGAGGCGCCGCTGCGCGACCTCGCGCGCGAGTCATTCGCGCCGTCGGCGAGCATCTTCAAGATCATCACGGGCTCGGCGCTCGTGGAGAAGGGCGTGCTGCCGTCGACGAGCGAGTGCTACCACGGCGGCAAGAGCCGAATCGAAGACAACGACCTCGTGCGCGACGAGAAGCGCGACAAGTGGTGCGCGACGATGAGCGAGGCGATGGGCCGTAGCTTGAACGTCGTTATGGCAAGGCTCGCGAACGATCACCTCGAGAAAGAGGACCTCGTCAGCATCACCTCGCGCTACGGGTGGGACCGCGAGATCCCGTTCGACGCGCCGGTCGAGAAGTCGCGGACCGAGTTCCCCGACGACCCGAACGAGCTCGCGCGCACGGCGGCCGGCTTCTGGCACACGACGCTCTCGCCATTTCAGGCCGCGAACGTCGCGACGACGATCGCGAACGGCGGCGAGATGGTGCAGCTCTTCATCGTCGACAAAGTCTCGGACGCGCAGGGCGACATGTACAAAGGCCTGACCGAGAGGCACGTCCTCTCGCGCGTCATCGACGCGAAGACCGCGCGCGCCGTCACCAGCATGATGGAAGAAACGGTCGAGAACGGCACGAGCTACCAGACCTTCCACGACCACAAAGGCCGGAGCTACCTGCCCAACATCAAGGTCGCTGGCAAGACGGGCACGCTCGAGGGCAAGGGCTACCTCTTCACGTGGTGGGTCGGGTTCGCGCCGAGCGACAACCCCGAGGTCGCGCTGGCGGTGCTCGTGCAGAACCGCGGCGACTGGAAGGTGAAGGGCACGCAGGTCGCGTCGGACATGCTGCGCGTGTACTTCGCCGACAAGGGCTACAAAGGTGTGGTCGACCCGACGGCGAAGAAGAAGTGACTACGGAGACGAGAGCTGGTCTTCGTCGACCGAGCCGTCCTCGCTGACGGCGTCGTCGGCCGGCGCGACCTGGTCAGGCGACTTGACGATTTCGCGCGCGACGAAGCAGGCGCGACACCGCGCCTCGTAGGACTCGCTGCCGCCGACGAGCACCGTCCCGTTCTCGTGGATGAGGCGCTGAGAGCGGCTCGCTGTCGCACCGCACACCATGCAGACGGCGTGGACCTTGGTGACGTGCTCCGCGATGCTCATGAGCTCGGGCATCGGGTAGAAGGGCCGCCCGAGGTAGTCCTGGTCGAGGCCGGCCACGATGACCCGCACGCCGCGATCGGCGAGGCGCCCGACGACGTCGACGATGCCGCGATCGAAGAACTGGGCCTCGTCGATCGCGACGACCTGCGTCTCGTTGAGGACGCGGGCCTCGAGGCTGTCGCTCGTGGCGACCGCGGTCGCCGCGAGGGAGAGGCCCGCGGAGCCGCCGACGACGACGTCTGCGCCGTCGGCCGGGAACCCAGGGTGGCTGACAATCCTGTTCGCGTCGTAGCGATCGTCGATGCGCGGCTTGAAGGCCTGCACGCGCTGGCGAGAGAGGACCGCGCGCTTCACTCGGCGGATGAGCTCCTCGGTCTTGCCGCTGAACATCGAGCCGGTGATCACCTCGACGCTGCCGGAGAAGGTCGGGACGAGGGTCATGTCGCGAGAGAAAAGCCGTGGATCGCGGCGCGCTGCAAGCCCTGAAGAGCCGAGATGGCTGCAGCCCGAGGAAGGGCATCGGGACGAAACGGTGAGAGTGGATCCAAACTCAGAGTTGGCCACTGTCGCGACGGTGGTGGGAGAGCGGCGCCAAAAAAGCCTGGCCGTCGCCGTTTGGTTGATCGTGCTCGGCTCGCTTGTGGTGCTAACATCGAATCGTGCAGGTCGTCTTGCGAAAGCTCGGGCGGGGGTCACGGGCAGTAGTGGGTCGACTCGTGCGCGCGCCACGCCGGGGCTCGGTGGTCGTCATCGAGTTCTCCGATGGAATGCACGAGTACGTGACGACCCCCGTGAAGCGCGTGCTGCGGATCGCCGGCAAAGAGGTCTTCTACATCGAGACCGTGAACTCGCGCTATCGGCTCGAGGTGCGCGGCCGCGAGGTCACGCTGGATGGCGCGGCGAGCGGCGGCGGCGACCGATAAACCCGATCGGGACCACGCCGAGCTTGCGATTCCACGCTCGGTATGAAATGACGCTCGCTCCTATCAAGGAGGAGCTTCGTCATGGCCAATGGTGATCGCCGCAGGTCGAGGAAGATGCGCCGACGGCACGCGCAGAAGAAGAAGAAGGAGCGAGCTCGTCGCAAGGTCGCGGCCCGCAAGCAGGCCCATCAGCCGGCCGCCGCTCCGAAGTCGAAGAAGAGCGCGAGCAGCCAGAGCTAACGACTAGCGCGTGAAGGCTGCCGACGGCTCAGGCCCGATGAGGTGCTCATCGGGGTGGTCGGCGGCCATCGCGTCCTGCGGGTCGCCTTCCTTTCCTTTGTCGAACTTCTTGAGGAGTCCGTGATCGCCGGCGGCGATCTCCTCCTTCGTGATCAGCCAGCGATCGACGCGCTTCCACGTTTGCTTGATCGAGCTCGATCGCAAAAATGACTCGTCGAGCCGCTGCCACGCGACCGTCATGAAGACGACCGCGGTGTCGGGGCCCGTCATGCGCGCGCCGCCGTACTCGATGTCGAGGATCCGGACCTGCCCGCCCCAGTCGACGTGGGATTCGGAGTAACCCTCGCGCTCGACGGGGTGCACCGAGTCGAGCACGATGTCCATGCGACCGAAGCGCGCCGCCATGACGACGTCGTAGGCCGTCTCGGTCAGCTTGTCGGTCGGGCTGTTCGGCGGCATGCACCCGGCCAGCGTGGTGAGAGCAGCAGCGAACACGAGGGGGATGGACCTCTTCATCCCGTCGGCCGTACGGGATTGTTCGAGGGCGGGCCAACTTCCGATCAGAAGCCCGAGTTGGCGATGAAGTAGACCTGACCATTTTCGACGGCGTTGCGGTCGAAGCCGTACGCGTAGCCGAGGCGGAAGCTCGCGCCCACGCGATGCGCGAGCGTCATCGAGAGCCAGAGCTCGGTGCCGATCGAGGCGTGGAGATCGGGGACGAAGAGCGGACGACCGTTGTACGCGACCCGCACGCGGTCGGCCTGGAAGTCGTCGAACGCGCCGCCCCAGTCGAGGAAGAAGCTGCCGTCGAGGCGCTGGAAGAAGATGGGCATCGTCGAGGGACCCCAGTTCGGGCGGAAGAGGGGCGCGCGGTACTCGGCCGTGGCGAGCAGGTACTTCGAGCCGACGAAGGAGTCGGGCTCGTAGCCGCGCAGGACGAAGGAGCCGTCGTAGATGCCGGTGATGAGCGTGTCGATCGGCGTCGTGCTCGCGAGGTCGTAGCCGCCGACGTAGTAGGTGCCGCGGCGCGAGTAGTTGCCGGTGCTCACGCCACCAGCGAAGCGGAGCGCGAGCGTGTGATCGCCGGGCCAGGGCATCGGGATGTAGCCGGCCGCCGAGCCCTCGAAGGTGTAGAGCGCGGAGTCGCTGCCGGTGTTGGGGTCGGCGAAGGTCGCGTTGAGGCGTAGCGAGAAGCCACGCGAGCTGCCCCCGACGTAGTCGACGCCGCCCTCGGCGGTGGAGAGCGCGTACGAGAGCCGGAACTGGCTGAGGAGGCCGTCGCTCGGGAGCGAGGGGACCGTGCCGAACGGGTCGAACGCCGAGCTCTTCGGGAACTCGAGCTGCGGAGAATAGTAAAGCAAACTGTACGATAGCGCGACGCTCTGCGAGACGAACGGGTTGCGAAGCGGGGCGCTCACGCCCGTCGAGAACGCGGTCTGCATCTCGTCGTAGCTCACGGTGTCGCCGCCCACGGAGAAGCCGCGCGTGCGCGGGACGGGCGTGCGCGTGAAGCCGATCGCGAGGTTCACGGGCAGGCCGCCGTAGGCGTAGTCGAGATCGATGCGAGGCTCGGGCGCGCCGGGGTCGAAGCGGATCGCGGCGTCGAACGAGTGCCAGCCCACGAGATCGGCGCCGCTCGTCGTGAAGGTGATCGCGAGCGGGCTGTAGTTGCCGGGCGCGACCGACAGGAAGTAGGTCTGCGGTCGCAGCGTGTAGAGCGGGTTGTAGCGGCTCTTCTCCATCGCGACGGCCGGAGGCTCGGGGTTCGGGTGCGGCCGATCGTCGGGGGCCTGCGGTGCCTCGAGGAAGAGCGCCGGGTCGAGCGGCATCGCGAAGAGGTCGTAGCCGCTGTGCGTGTAGCCCTGGTAGACGAGGGTCTTGCCGTCGTCGCTGATCGCGGGGGCGAGCGCCGCGCCGAGCGTGTTCGTGACCATCTTGAGCTCGCCGGTCTCGAGGGTCATCGCGTAGATGTTGAAGATCCCCGAGCGATCCGAGCTGAAATAGAGGGTCTTGCCGTCGGAGGAGAAGACCGGCTGCATGTCGAGGGCGCGGTCGCGCGTGAGGTCGCGGACGTCGCCAGTGACGAGATCGACGAGCTTGAGATCGCGGTAACCGCCGGCGGACCACGCGCTGTACGCGAGGTGTTTTCCATCCGGGGAGAAGCGCGGCGTGTAGGCCTGGTCGTACGCGGCGTTCGCGACGAGGACGCGCTCGTTGCGGAGGGTGCCGTCGGCGTCGCGATCGGCCATCCAGAGCGTCGTCGTGCCGGCGCTGTTCACCGTGTACGCGACCTCTTTGCCGTCGGGGCTCACGTCCGGGTAGAGCGCGCGCACGCCGAAGGTAAGCTGGCGTCGAGCCTTCTCGGTGCCGAACGTGCTGGTCTCGCCCTTCGCCAGGTCGAAGAGGTCGTTGCGCGCGTAGACGTTCTTGAAATACGCCGTGTCGTGGAAGAGCGCGCTGCCCTCGGGGGTGAACGCGACGAAGCCGTTCGTCGAGGTCCGAATGAAGAGATCGGCGTCGCGCGCGCCGGCCTTCGTCGGATCGCCGAGCTGCATCCGATAGATGCCCTCGCGGTGGTCCGTGTCGGAGCGGTAGTAGACGAGCTCTTCTTTGTCGGGGTCCTTGCGGAGCTCCTTCGGCACGAAGCGCGGGTAGAACGTGTTCTCGCCGTGGAGCGTGATGCGCACACCCTCGCGCCGGCCCTTCGCGTCGACCGCGTCCTTCTGCTCTTTGTAGAGCATGCGCATGTGCTCGAGGAACCCGTCGTAGAGCTCCTCGTAGGTGCGGCCCGTGACGCGGCGGATCGCGCGGTTGATGCCGAACGGGATCGTCGTCGCGCCGTAGTCGGCCGAGATCGCGGGAAAGACGTCAGGCCCGTAGACCTCGCTGATCCAGCGAAGGAAGCGGCTGCCGTAGAGATAGAAGAGGTTGCCGTACGGCCAGCGCTGCGCGCCGCCCGAGATCTGATCGAGGCGCGCGATGTTGTCCTCGAGGACGTCGGCGCGGAGGAACGTGTCGAAGAGCGTCGAGCGGATGCGACCCGCGGAGGTCTTCTTGCTCTCTTGGACGACGGCGAGCCCCTCGATGATCCAGCGAGGCTGCGCCGAGTTCGGCGAGAACGTCCGGCCGATGATGCGGTTCGCGACCGCGGGCAGCCCGCTGATGTTCCCCGTGTGGAGGATGTGCGTGTACTCGTGCGTGACGAGACCGACGTACCAGTCGTCGTAGTCACCGAGGGTCGAGATGTCGTCGGGCGCGGTGACGTAGAGCCGAATCGCGTCGTAGGGGATCGGCGACGCCGAGCCGTTCGCGCTGTCGGTGTCGTCCGTGAGGAGAATCTCGGTCTTTTCGTCGGGGTGATACTGCATCTCGGCCGTCATGCGGCCGTTGATGTCTTCACTCACGGTGGCGATGCGGCGCGCGACCTGCTCGAGGTTCTCCGGGTAGGTGATGCGGAAGTGAGCGGTCTCGAGCGTCCACCAAACGAGCGAGGGATCGTCCACGGCGTGCGCGGGCTGCGACGCCGTGAGCGCCGCGCCGAGCACGAGCGCGCCCGCGAGGCGCGCCAGGGTGGACCGCTTCGAGATCACAGATCGTCGTAGAACATCGGCTCGCGGTTACGCGTGTACCGGTAGACGAGCTGCCGACCTTCGGGGGTGATTTGGGTGAAGCGCGCGCCGAACCCTGGGTCCATTCCGTCGCCCGAGGCCTCACGGATCCATTGCACGACGCCCGAGGCTTGGAATTCGTAGTCGCCGGGCAAGAGCACGCGCAGGTTCACGGGCGTGCCGATCTTCGGGATGCGGTAGGTGGCGACGAAGATGCCGCCGTGCTCGATGACGTCGTTGCCCCCGAGGCCCTTGTAGAAATTCGATGCGGAGTGCGTGCCGAGCTCGGCGACGACGTTGCCGATCTGCGACGACGAGCCGCGCCCCGGAGCTGAGCCGCGGTTCGACACGGGCGCACCCGGCTGCGAGTGCCCCGGCTGCGAGTTGCCCGGCTGTGAATATCCAGGCTGCGAGTTGCCCGGCTGCGAGTGGCCCGGCTGCGAGGGAGGCGCGTGCGGCACCGTGCGCTGCACGGGCGTCGGTTGAGACACCGGTGCGGGGGCCGCGAAGCCCTGCGACGGCTGCGGGACCGAATGGGGAGGCGCGGGCGGGGCGACGTGAGGCTGCGGCGCCGCGTGCGCGAGGCCTGCTTGGACGGCGCCCGCGTCCATGCGCACCGTCTGGCTCGAGGGCTTCGCGCTCGCGGGCGGGCTCTGCACGCTCGCGGGCGGCGGGCCGAACGCAGGCATCGGCACGGAGACGGGAGCGGTCGCGGCAGTAGGCGAGACGGGGGGCGATCCGAATGACGGTGTGAAAGCAATCGGCGCGGGAGCCGGGGCCGGCGCGACCACGGGCGCAGCGACGGGCGGAGCAGCGGGCGCGAACTGCGGCGGAGGCGGCGGGATGTTCGCGACGGCCGCGGCAGCAGCGTTGAGGGGCTGCGTGACGTTCGGAGCCTTGGCCGGGGCTGGGGCCGGCGCGGGCTGTGGCGCGGGCGCGGCAGGCTTCGGTGCGGGAGGCGGTGCGGGTTGAGCCGGCGCGGGAGCGGGCGCGGCCGCGACGGGCTGCGCACGCGCGAGCTGGTGCACGCTGGCGAGGCTGCCGGCGACTTGCTCCATCACGGCGTCGAGCGCGGGATGGCTCATCGTCATGTTCTGGAGCTTGTCGAGCGCGCCGCGCACGTTGGCGAGGACGGTCTCCTTGCCGGTGAGATCGGCGCCCTTCGAGCGCTCGACCTTGTGGAGGATGCCCATGGCCTGCGCGATGGGCTCGGCGAGCTCGAGCAGCTCGACGGGAGTATCTGCGCTCTCTTGGAGCGCGTTCAACGCAGCCGACAGCTTCTCTCGGGCGGTCTTCGCAAAAACGTCGGGAGTCGCCAAGCCATCCTCACTCTTTTGGAGATTCGAGCCGGGAGGGTATCACGTGAGGAGCGCTCGCAAATCCGAGCCTTTCAGCAACGCGCCATCGGCTTCGACGGCGAGGAGCTCGATCGCGCCGTCGCGCGTCTTCACGAGGGCGCAGCCACGCACGAACGCGGCCTCGCCGGGAGCTTCGAGGACGGCGGGAGCGGGAGCCGCGCGAGCCGCGAGGACGACGACGTCGCGGTCGCCAATGGTGGTGGCCGCACCGGGCGAGGGCGCGAGCGCGCGGATCCGTCGGAGCACCGAGTCGGTGGGCTCGTCCCAGCGGAGGATGGTCTCGTCACCCTCGAGCATCGGCGCTGCGGTCGCGAGGCGCTCGTCCTGCGCGACCTCGGGGACGGCCTCGCCGCGCGCGAACCGCCCGCAGATCTCACGCAAGAGCGCGAGCGAAGGCCGATCGAGTGCCTTTGCCAATGTAAAAGAATCCCAGCGCTCGTCGATCGGGAGCGTGCGCTGCCCGAGGATCGCGCCGGTGTCGTAGTCGGCCGCGATCCGATGCGCCGTGACGCCCGTGACGGCGTCGCCCGACAGGATGGCCCAGCTCGTCGGATCGGGACCACGGTGCCTCGGGAGAAGCGAAGGGTGCACACCCACCCCACCGAACCTCGCGAGGTCCACGATGGAGGGAGGGATGAGCGTGGTCCAGAACCAGCTGACGACGAGATCGGGCGCGGTCTTCCTCACGCGTTCGGTGAACGCCGCGTCGAGCTTGGGCTTCATCACGACGCGGGCCGCGCCGATGCTCGCGCGGAGCCTGCGCCCGCCGACTGCGTCTTTGCGACTGAGCGCGGCGAGCACGACGTCGTGCCCGTCGCGATGGAGAAGGTAGGCCGCGAGCGGTAAGCCGAAGAAGGCGATCTTCACGCGGGCCGAGTCTCGCCGAGCTCGCGTGCTCGGACAACGCGAACCGCGGGGCTCGAGTTCGCCGAAAAGTTTTAAGGGACTGGGGGCTTTTGTTATTCGCGGTCGCGATGGCCGGTTCCTCCCAGCAGAGCTCGTTTCGCAACCAGGCGCTGCGTGCCGGGCACCGGTACGATCCTTCGGCCGCGTCCCGGCCGATCCTGGTCTTCGAGAACGTCTACAAATCGTATCGACCTGACCAGCCCGTGCTCCGCGGGATGTCGCTCGTCATCGAGCGCGGAGAGTTCGTCTTCGTGACGGGCCCGTCGGGCTCGGGCAAGAGCACGCTGCTCCGCCTCATCCACAAGACCGAGGCAGTGGACGACGGCCGCATCCTGTTCCTCGGGCGCGACGTCGCGCGCCTGCCCGACTCCGCGGTGCCCGCGCTGCGCCGCAACGTCGGCGTCGTCTTCCAGGATTTTCGGCTCGTACCGAGCTGGAGCGTCTACGACAACGTCGCGATCGCCCTCGAGGTGATCGGCCTGCCGAACCGCCTCGTGCGGACGCGGGTCGGTGAAGCGCTCGAGCGCGTGGGCCTCGCGGGGCGCGGCACCGATCCGGCGCGCGTGCTCTCGGGCGGCGAACAGCAGCGCGTCGCGGTGGCGCGAGCGATCGTGCACGAGCCCGCGCTCATCCTCGCCGACGAGCCCACCGGCAACCTCGATCCGCAGCTCGCGATCGACATCCTCGGCCTCTTCGAGGACATCCACGAGACGGGCACGACGGTGCTCTTCGCGACGCACGATCGCTCGCTGCTCGACGTCCGCCCGCGCCGCGTCGTCATCCTCGACGAGGGCAAGGCCACCGACGTTCCGCACGGCCTCGAGGAAGCCGGCCTCGACCACGAGGGCGAGCTCGACATCGAGCCCGACGACGAGGGTTACGGCGACGACCCCAACGATCTCGAAGAGGCCGCCGCCTGACGGCGAGCGCCCTTCACACAAGCTTCGACCATCAAGGAGAGCGCATGGACGGCGGCGGTTCTGTATCGAGGGGGCTGTTCGGAACGTGGCGCGCTGGGCGGAGCGACTGGCGCCTTCAGGTGCTCAGCGTCTTCTCGCTCTCGGTCGCGTTCATCTGCCTCGCGGCCTCGCTCCTCGTCGTGACGAACATCGAGGCCCTGCGTGATCGCTGGTCACGCGCGGGCCGCGCCACCGTCTATCTGAAGGACAACGCTCGCGAGGGCGAGGTCGCGGCCTTGATGACGGCGCTCCAGCAGACCGGCGGCGTGTCGCGCGTGCGGCGCGTGACCGCCGACGAGGCTCGGCGCGAGGTCGTCGCGACGGACGAGACGCTCGCGGCCTTGCCCGCCGAGGCCTTCCCCGCGTCGCTCGAGGTCGCGTTCGACGACTCGATCACCGACGAGCAGCTGAAGACGATCGCGCTCAAGCTGCGCGCGCTCCCCGCGGTCGAGACCGTGGAGACCTACGAGCGCTGGACCGATCGGCTCTCCGCGCTGCTCGGCGGCGGCGTGACCGCGTCCGCGTGCCTCGCGGCGATCGTCCTCGCGGCCGTCATCAGCGTGGTCGGCTCGACGATGCGCCTGCTCTTGCAGCGTCGCAAAATCGAGGTCGAGGTCCTGCGCCTCGTCGGCGCGACCGACAACTTCGTGCGACGCCCGTTCGTGATGGAGGGCGCGACCCAAGGCGCGCTAGGCGCGGCGCTCGCGCTCGGCATGCTCGGCGTGCTCTTCCTCATCGTGAAAGATCGGTTCGACCAGCAGCTCGCGAACCTGCTCGGCATCACGCCCTCGTTCCTGCCCTGGCAGATGGCGCTCGGGATGGTCGGCCTCGGCGCGGCGCTCGGCGCAGCCACGGCCTTCGTCAGCCTGCGCAAGCTCGCGAGCGTGTGACATGAAGCGCACGACCTCGCTCGTCATCGCGCTCTGTGTGGCCGGCGCCGGTGGAGCCGCGCTCGGCGTGCCGCGCGCGCCCACCGCGGCGCTCGACCACCTCGCCGACAAGAAGGCGAAGGACGCGAAGCCCGCTCCGATCGAGGTCCCTTCGAACCCGTACGAGGTCGAGATCGCGCTGAAGAAGCTCGACACCGAGGAGAAGGATCTCCTCGACGATCAGGCGCGCACCGAGCACGACCTGACGCAGGTCGAGGCGCGCCTGCTCGCGCGCGGCCGGACCTATTACAAACATGTCCACGCGGGACTCCTGCCCGCAGGCGGCGGCTTCGAAGAGCTCGTCGATCACGCGGCGCGCGTCGAGCGGACGCGGCTCTCGTTGAACCGCGACCTCGAGTCGCAGAAGAACCTGCGCGCGCACCGCGACGAGATCGAAGAGCGCCTCCTGCGTATCGGCGCCGAGCGCGCACCGCTGATCGCTCAGAAGAAGGCGTTCGACAGCGCGAAGGCGATGATGCGACAAGCCGACGAGCGACGCGCGGCCTTCGATCGCGCCTTCTCGTCGTCCACGCCGCCGCCCGACTCCGTCACGATCTACGGCGCCGAGAACGGCCCCCCGTCCGACGCGCCGAGCGAGGCTCGCGGCTTCGAGGCGCTCTTCGGCAAGCTCCCGATGCCGATCTCGGGGCGCGCCGAGATCTCGAAGATCCCCGCGTCGGGCGCGCAAGGCCCGGCCCTCGAGCTGAAGACAACCGCTGCGTCGACCGCGCGCGCCGTCGCGCCAGGGCGCGTCGTCTTCGCCGATCGCTACGAAGACCAGCAAATCACGGTCGTTCTCGATCACGGCGACCGGCACTTCACGGTGTACGCGAACCTCGCCGACACGACCGTGCAGGCCGGTGACGTCGTCCGCACCGGCCTCGCGCTCGGCAACGTCGCCGTGACCTCGGGCGAGTACCGGATGTACTTCGAGCTCCGAAAAGAGGGCCGCGCAGTCGAGCCCGGGCCGTGGTTCGGGCTCTGACGCCAACCGCCCTCGCCAACGGCTAAGCTCGGGGGCGTGGGGTTCTTCGTTCGTGCACACGCGCCGCTCGCCGTCGCGCTGCTCGCGCTCGCGGGCTGCGCCGAGAAAGCGGGCGCGCCCAACGCAGGAGCCTTCTCGGATGGCGAGGAGGCGATCTACGCCTCGGTGAGAGCGGACGGCGTCGTCACCGACTACAGCGGCAGGCGCTGGCAGCGGCGCGAAGAGGGCGGCCTCATCTATCGCGAGGGCCCCGCGAGCTGGCTCACTGGCGACGGCGAACCCCAGAAGACGATCGAGCTCTCGCCGACCTTCGATCTGCTCGCGTACGCGAAGAAGGACGGCGCGACGATCCACGTCGACGGCGGTCGCGCGACCGCGTCGGGGCCTGGCGCGCCGAAGGCCTTCCAGGTCCCCGCAGGCGCGCTCGAGAACGCGGTGTCGATCGAGGCGCTGCGCGCGTTCGACCTCGGCGCGCCTGGACATCAGCTCGATCTCTGGGTGGTGAACGCGCCGCTCGGCGTGAGCTTGCCCGCGCGCCTGCGCGTCGTCGGACTCGAGAAGGTCGAGGTCCCCGCGGGCAGCTTCGACACGAAGCACGTGACGGTCGCGTTCGGCACGACAGCGCACCACGCGTGGTTCGACGAGCGCGAACCGCACAGGATGATCCGCTATCAAAATGCGAGCGGCGCGAGGGTCGACCTCGTCGGGGTCCGCGCCTCGCGCGCCGAGCCCGCGATCGCGCAGCCTGCAGCCCCGCCGAGCCCCGCGCCGAAGCCGACGCCGCGGTGGAGCCAGATCGCGGTCGCGCTCTCGGTGCAGCTGCCGCTCATGATCCTGTCGCCGTTCGTCGCGGTCTTCCTCGCGCGGAGGCGCTGGTCGATCGCGATGCGGGCGGTGGTCGTCGGCGTCCTCAGCTTCATCGGCTCGCAGGTCGTGCACCTACCGCTCAACTGGGCGCTCGGCCTGCTCGGCGCGCCGCGTGGGCTCGGCGTGCAGCCGCTCGAGGGACTCTCCGTCGCAGTGGGACTCTCCGCGGGCCTCTGCGAGGAGCTCGCGCGCTTCGTCTCGATGCGGCAGCTCCTCCCCGAGCATCGGTCGGCGCGCGACGGCTTCGCGTTCGGCCTCGGTCACGGCGGCGTCGAGGCCGCGATCTTCGGGCTGCTCGCGTCGGCCGGGCCGCTCAACTACGTCATCTTCCACTTCGTTCCGCCGACGGTGCTCGGCGTGCCCGCGGCGCAGGTCGGCGCCGTCTACGGCGCTGCAGCGAGCTACTGGCAAGCGCCGAGCTGGGTGCTCGTGTCGGCCGGCGTCGAGCGGCTCTCCGCGATGAGCTTCCACGTGTTCGCGAGCTTGCTCGTGATGCACGCCGTCGCTCGCAAGAACCCAGTCTTTCTCCTCCTCGCCATCCTGCTTCACGCGGCGACCGACGGCGCGATGGTCTATTTCATCGCGACGCGCGGCTCCGAGTTCGGGGCCATCGGCATCACCGCGATGGGCGTCGTCTTCGCCGCCGCAGTCGTGGTGTGGATGCGGCGCGCGGGCGCTCCCTCAATAAGCAAATAGCCGCACCGCGTGGGGCTCCACGGTGAGCTCGCCAGTCGGGGCCGCGACGCGGTGGACGCTGTCTCCATCGCTCGCCGGCGGCGCCAGCTCTTCGGCGCTATCGGGTAGTTCGAGATCCAGAGTCGCGCCGTCGTCCCACCCGAAGAGCGCGACCCACGTGCGGCTACCGTCTTTGGCGGTCTTGCGCCAAACGTGGGGGATCGCGACGGGGCGACCGCCGACGAGCACTGGCGAATAGGCGTTGAACTCGTCGACCACCGAACCCAAGCCGTCGGGGCGCGCGCTCAGGCCGTCGCGGGTCATCGCCACGATCTCGGGGTCGAGCGCCATCGCCGTGCGGAGCGGCGTCGATTGGCGACCATCCCCTAGCAGGTAGTTGCCACCCGCGAGCGCGCCCGACACGACATGGGTCCAGGCCTCGACGTCGTCGATCTCGGTCCCACGCAGCAACACGACGTCCGGGTCGAGCGCCCAAAAGCGGTCGGTGACGGCGCGAAAGGCCGTATGTCGGGCCTCGCTCGCGACGAAGTCCCAGTGATTTTCGGGCAGGAGCGAATAGGCAATATCGGGCCCGATGCGCATGCTGTCGACCCAGCCGACGCTCGGCAATATGGGCGCTCCACAGCCGACGAGGTGCACGTCGGGCAAGCCCTCGCGGAGGGCGGCCATCCAAAGGGCATAAGCCTCGAGACTCGTCACCGACCCGTCGCGCGCGCCCTCGAGCGCGCCGCCGAACAGGAAGTCGATCTTCAACGTCGAATATCCGGCGTCCGCGAGGGCGCGTAGAGCGCTGACAGCTTTGTCACGAGCCTCGGGCACGGTGACCTCGAGCGCTGCGTAGGTCGGCCCGAAATTGGTATAGAGCCTGGGCTCGCCGTCGTCGCCGCGAACGAACCAATCGGGGTGCGCCGCGAAGTCGGGATCCGTCGTGTCCACGTAGAACGGAGCGACCCAGATCGCGGGCGCGAGGCCCGCAGCCTGCTGCTCGGTGGCGAGCGCGTCGAGCTCCGCCCCGAACGACGGGTCGGCCTGCCACTGTCCCCAATGGGGTTCGTACCCGTCGTCCAAGAGGAAGTCGGTCATGCCAATAGGAGCGAGGTTCGCCGTCGCCCAAGTGGCCTCGTCGCGGAGCGCCGCCGCCGTGATGTCTTCGTAATAGAGGTTCCACGAACCCCAGCCCCCGAGCGCCGGTCGCCGCGCGGAGGGATTGGGGTGTAGGGCGCTCACGCGCTCGGACCACCGCTCGAGCCCCTCCCCCACGTCGCCGAGCGTGACCACGAGTCCATCGAGAGCTTTGCTCTCACCGGGCGCGAGGATCACCCGATCGCCCGTCATTCCCATGACGATCCGCACGCGTGGGGAGCTCGGTGCGTCGACCGCGATATAGGTCTTGAGGACCGTGCCGCCGTCCGCGCCGACGACGAACCCGCTCGAGCTCGCGTCCGAAACGAAGGTCCACCACCACGCTACGCCGTAGTGCTCTTTCAGGACGTCACCGTCCTCGCCGCCGTGTGGCGCGGTGCCGAGCTCGTCGGTCAGCGCGCCGCTGCCGATGCTCTCGACTCCGGTGTAGCTCCAACTCTGGTAGCCGTTGTGCAGGAATCGATCGACCGAGACCCCGAGCGGCGCCGCCGTCGCCCACTCGAGGCCGACGACGGTTACCGGCGATGATCCATTGTTGTGGAGCGTCACGTCGCGGCGAGCCGTCACGCCGTCGAGCGTCCACGAGCCCTCGACCGCGACCGGGGAGTCCGCGGCCGCGGACCACTCGGGCGCGCTCGGATCACCGGTCGCGACGCGCAGCGCGAGCTCGACGCGCGCAGCGCAGCTGCCCGTCCCCTGGAGCGCGAGATCGGCGCTCGACGATGACTCGAGCGACGCTGCGCAGACGGTGGGCGGAGGCTCGGTCTCGTCATCCGAACAACCCTGTAAGCAACCAGCCGCGCCCAGCGCGAACAACGAGGTCAGGCGTAGACGGGACATTCCATCAATCTCCGAGCAGGCCTCGCCCGACGCCGTACGCGATGAGCGCGAGCCCAGCGGTGTTGAGCAAGGCGTTTATGGTCGCAGAAATCCAGCCGAGCGATCGCTCCGCGAACTGGTCCTTCGTGCCGCGCAGCCAATTGACGATGCCCGAGAGGTCCTGAAAGAACGAGGCGGCGACGAGCATCCACGCGCCCGCCGAAGCGAGCGCCGGCGAGAGCTTGGCGAAGACCATCGCGAACGCGAGCCCGAGCAGCATGAGGCCCTCTTGCAGCGAGACGACGTGCGCCGTGAGCAGCCAGTGGTGTGGCTCCATCGGGCCCTTCATGCGCTTCGCGGAGAGCACCCAACCCAGCAAGAAGGAGAGCACCAGGTTGGCGACGCCGCCCAGGATCAGGACGCGGATCGGAGCCGTGAGCGCGATGGTCGACATCGCGGGATTCTACGTGTGGTCGCGTTCCGTCGCGCGAGTCCTCACTGAGGGCACGCGGGGTCCATCGGGTTCGCGCCGCAGAACTCACCGAGGCAGGTCGAGTACGAAGTCACCTCGAGATCGCAAGCGTCGTAGGAGCACGGATCCGTGAGCGTGCCGAAGCAGTCGATGAGCAGCTCGTATTGGGGAGTGCAGCCCACGCGCTCGGCGAAGTCGCGCTCCTCCTCGCAGGCCTCCACGCAGTCGCCTCCACCACCCGGACAGTCGGACGCGGCCTCGCACTCGTCTGCGCACTTCGCGACGACAGAGTCGCTCGGCTCTTCGGTGCAGCCGAATAGAGCGAAGAGCGGGACGCCGAGGCAAACCAGGCTGAGTGAGGCCTTCAAACGCTTGATCACGGCTTCATTCTACGCTTCGTCTGCGAGCTGCGAGAGCGCGTGGCGGTCGTGCTAGCTTCTCTTGATATCAATGACCAGGCTCGCCGTCGGCACGGTGATCGGCAAGGACTTCCGCATCGTGCGACCTCTGCGCGAGGGCGGAATGGGGGCCGTCTATGTGGCAGAACAGCTCAGCACTGGGCGCGAGCGCGCGCTCAAGGTCATGGCGGCCGAGCTGACGACGGATGCCGTGAGCGTCGAGCGCTTCACCAACGAGGCGCGCATCTCGTCCAAGATCGAGAGTGACCACGTCGTCGAGGTCGTCGCGGCCGGCGTCGACGAGCTCACCCACGCGCCGTTCCTCGCGATGGAGCTCCTCAAAGGCGAAGACCTGGAGGAGGCGCTCACGCGGCGCGGCGCCCTGCCCGCCGCCGAGGTGAGCCACATCTTTCGGCAGGCGGGTCACGCGCTCGCGCAGGCCCACGTGCAGGGCATCGTCCACCGAGACCTCAAGCCCGCGAACCTCTTCCTCGCGCACTCCCGGTCTCACGCGGCGGAGTTCGGATTCACCGTAAAGGTGCTCGATTTCGGGGTCGCGAAGATCGTCGCGGAGGGCGCAAAGCGCACGACTCAGCAGCTCGGGACACCGCTCTTCATGGCGCCCGAACAAGGGGATAAACACGGCAACATCAGCCCCGCGACGGACGTCTGGTCGCTCGGTCTCTTGGCCTTCAATTGCCTCGCGGGCCGCACGTTCTGGCGCGATCTGGACAGCCTGACTTCCCTGCTCAAGGAGGTCCTCCTGAACCCCATACCGCCCGCGAGCGTGCGCGCGCGCGAGCTGGGGGCGCCAGCGCTTCCTCCCCAATTCGACGCGTGGTTCGCCGGCTGCGTCGTGCGCGATCCACAAGCGCGCTTCCCGACCGCGGGTGCGGCGATCGGCGCGCTCCTCCCCGTGTTGTCGGGCGGCGCGACCACGTCGATCGGCGCGACGGGCAATCCGACTTGGACTCAGCCGGCGCCGCAAGCGGTGAATACCGGCGCTCCGGTCCAAGTGACTGGGCCGCAAGCGCCGCCGGGGACGGTCGTGAGCGGGCCGCTCGCGACGCACCCCGAGGCCTTCGCGAAGACGGTCCAGCCGATGGTGACCTACTCGGCGCCGAACGCCCCAGTCCCCGCTGCGCCTACAGCCGTGTCACCTACGAAGCGCTCGCCGTGGCTCTTCATCGTCCCGGCTGTGCTCGTCAGCGGCGCGGCGATCGCGGCCTTCTTCGCGCTGCGACCGAGCGCCACGACCGAGCCCTCGAGCCATCGTAAGCGGCGTGACCCCGTGGCCACGGTAGAGGCGAGCGTCTCGACTCGCGTCGACTCGGCGAGTCCTGTCGACTCGAGCGCTCCCGTCGACTCGAGCGCTCCTGTCGACTCTGGCGCTCCTGTCGATTCAGGCGCTCCTGTCGACTCCGGTGCTCCCATCGACTCCGGTGCTCCCGTCGATTCAGGTGCTCCCCAGAGCTCGCTCGACTCGGCCACGATCGACGCAGCGCTCCGCGGCCCGACCAAGGTCGCTCGCGCCTGCGGCCGCGGTGGCGCGCCCGTGACGATCCGCGTGACGCTGACGTTCCAACCATCGGGCGCCGCCACCAACGTGACGGCGACTGGCCCGAAAGGGACCGAGGCTATCCGCAAATGCGTGGAGGGCGCCTTCCGCAACGCGAAGACCCAGCCTTTTACCGGCAATCCAGCTTCCGCGGGCGCGTCGATTCAGGTCTCAGGACCCAAAAAGGATCCTTTCTCGACACCGAACTAGCCAGCCCACACGAGAGCCGATGAACCGAATTATCCCCTTCCTCGCGATGGTGCTCGTCGCGCTCGGTTGCAAGAACCGCGACCCCGGCTCCTACGAGAACCGGAGCCCCGGCTCTACGCCCAAATCGACAGGGACGCCGCTCGCGTTCGAACTGAAGAAAAAGAACACGATCTCGAGCTCTGCAGTGGAGAAGTCGCGACCGCAACTCGAGGTCGAGGGGGTCTTGGTCAATGGCGCCCAGTACGTCGCGACGCTCAACAAGTTCCCGATCGGGACGAAGTGGCGCGCCAACGGCAAAGAGGGTGTCACGAAGAGCGACATCTACGAGCAAATCAACCTCGGCGACATGACTCCGCTCCTCGGTGAGCTCGACCTATCCAAGCGGCTCATCGATCTCCGCTTCGATCCGAAGACCGTAGTCTCGCTCGAGCTGCCGGACGGCTCGTCCGGCGACGCCCCGCTGCCAGCCTCCAACGTGTCGCTCGCGGTCCCCGCCGCGCTCGAGAAGATCGCGGACGGTCCCCTCACCTTCAAAGGTGAGCCGCCCGACGATCCGAAGAAGAAGGCCCTCGTCGTCGTTTGGAACACGAGCACCCTCGAGCTCTTCGGTGGACCCGCGACGCTGGCCGAGGTCGACAAGGTCGCGCTCGTGAGGCCGCTCACCGAGTCGAAGGGCGAAGTGAAGTGCGAGTTCACGAGCCGCTCGCTCAAGCTCGTCCTGCGCGAGACCGACACGGTTGTATACGACCGACGCACGGGCAAGGAGCTCGCGCGCAAGCGGTTCTCACCCAATCGAGCCTGCCCGAGCATGGCTTATGTGAACGCGGATCAAGACAGCATCTATTCCGATGTCCCCGAGAACGAGATAACCACCTATCTGAAGGGGCAAGTCGCGCGCTGATCGAGGCGCGCCGAAGGTCAGAGGCCTTACGGAGCGGGCCCGCGCTCGAATGGGTTCGAGCCGACGTTCTCGAGCAGGCCCACCGCGCGGCGGCGATCCTCGTCGTCGCGCGTCGTCGGGATGTGCTCGTTCGCGCGCATGCCGGGCGCCGTGCGCAGGCGCCCGCGGGCATCGAAATAGGTAATACAGCTCGATGACCGATTGCCGCGCATCATGGCGAGCGCCGCTCGCAGGACCTCTCCGCGCGACGCGCTGGAGCAGCGCTCGGGCTCCGGCCAATCGGCGAGCCCGACGGCCGCCGCGGCGTCCGACATGAGGCCCGAGGCGCGGTCGACGAGATCCCGATAGAGGGTCAGGGCGCCGGCCTCGTCACCGAGCTCGCCGCGGAGCAGGCCGAGGTTCAGGAACGCCGATATGCGGCTCGGGTTGAGGCGACAGGCAGCCTCGAGATCGACCAAGGCCTCGGCGCGATTGCCGAGCAGGCGGTGAGCCTCACCGCGAATGCCGTAGACGGCCGGGCCCGTCGTGTACCCCATCGTGCGCACGCCGAGCTCACAAGTCTCCAGGGCCTTCTCGGGATCGCCCGCGAGCACGTCGAGGGCCGTGAGCCCGATATAGGCCCAGCGCGTGTGCCGAACCTTGGCGATCGCGGCCTCGAGATCGGCGCGCGCCTCTTGGTAATTGCCGAGCCACGACTGGAGCTCCCCGCGGTGACAAATGGGTAAGGACGACTGCGGATAACGCCTTATGATCTCGTCGAACTCCCGCAGGGCCTCGGCCGGTCGCGACGCTAGAATCCCGTTGAGCGCACGACGCGACGCGTGCCGAGGCGCGGTGAGCACGGGGAGGCGAGCGAGCGTGCGTCGCCCCGAGTCGTCTCTCTGGACGTAGGTCTGCGAGCCCGTGCGATTACCCCCCAGCGCCGCCAGGGCCTCCTCGAGTACGAGCGCGACCCTCGACGGATTACCGGCCTCGAGGGTGGGCCTGGCCTCGGGACACAGGAACAGCAAGGCCTCCAGGAGCTCCGAATAGGCGCCGTACGTGAGCGACCACGGCGTCTCACCGCCGCGGATGATGACGAGAATTCGGATCAGCGCGGCCGAGAGCACATATCCGCTCGAGGGGCCGAGCGCCGCGTGCAGATCGGTTTGGGCTCCTGCGTAGTCGCCGAGCCGCAGCCGAGCCTCGGCGCGGAACACCCAAGTCGCGGTGTCCTCGCTGTCGAGCTCGAGCGCGCGATCGAGGTCCGCGAGGGCGAGCTGGCAATCGCCGTAGAGCACCGCTGCCCCGCCGCGGATCCGCAGGAGCGCCGCGGTGTCGGGCGCGCTGCGGAGGGCCTCGTCGGCCTGCTGATACGCAGAGCGCGCGTCTCCCAACCAGAGCGCGAGCTCGGCGGAGAGGATCGTCGCGGAGAGCTCGCTCGGATGCCGAACGCGGAAGTCCTCGAGCGCGCGGCGAGCGTCGTCGACCGCGCCGGCGCGCGCCGCGAGCCACGCCAGCGTGAGGCGCTGACCATCCGCGAGCGCACCAGTCTTCTCGAGCGCACGGAGCTCGGCGAGCGCTGGCGCCGAGTCGGGGTTCGCGCGCAGCTGGAGCTCGACCCGCTGGAGTCGCAGCGCGTGGAGCGCAGGCTCGCGGGCGAGCACTTTGTCGACGTGCGCGAGCGCGGCGCGGTCGCGCCCGTGACGCAGATAGAGCCTCGCGAGGACGAGGTGAACGGCGCGCGCGGCCGCTGGATCCTGCTCGAGCGCGAGGAGCTCTTCGGCCGTGTCGAGGACCTCTTGGTTCCACTCGAGCCGCGACGTGAGATCGAGCTTCACCCGGAGAATCGCGTTCCTCGTCGGTGCAGCGAGCGAACGCGAGAGCGCCAGATCGAGCTCGTCGAGGCCAGCGCTGTAGTCACGCACGACGAAGCTGAGCCGCGCCGCCGCGACGTGGAGCGAGTTCGGCCAGGTGCCGACGCGCTCTCTCCGGACCTCGTCGAGGAGCGCGCGGCCTGCGTGATTGGCTCCCTCGCGAACGAGCTCCGCGACACGCAACAGGGCCGCTCGCGCGGCCGTCGGAGACATGCGATGACTCTACCATCGCGCGGCGTACCGCGAAGGAGCGCTCGCGACAGGACGAGAGTCGTCTTTGGAATACGTCTTCATCGCACTGGGTCTCGCGCTGCTCGTCGGCCTCGTGTTCGCCATGACCGGCGCGACGAGGCGGAGGTGGAGAGAGGCCTTCTCCGAGCATTTCACGAAGGCCGGGTTCTCGCTCGATCCCGAGGCCGAGCATTTTCGCGCGACGCGCGGCGAGACCACGGTCGAGGTCCTGACTCCGCCTTGGGACGACGAGGTCCTCGCGACCCGAATATCGGTGTTCGCGGAGGGCGTCGCGCCTGCGTTTCAGCTCCTCCGCGCCCGCGCGAGCGGCGCGCACCACCCGCAGATCCCCTTCGCCGAGCTCGCGCCGAAGTGGACTGCCTATTCGGCTGATTTGGACGCTGCGAAGCTGCGCCTCGGGCAGAGCGGCGGCGCGATAACCGAGCTCGCTCGGGGCACCGAGCACCTCGCAGCCGTCGAGATCGGCGACGACGCCGTCGCGCTCTGGTTCGATAACCCGATTACCGATTTCGAGCTGCTCGACCGCGCGAGGGCGACGGCCGAGCGCCTCGCCGCGGAGTGGAGAAGCTGAGCCGAAGTCCTAAGGTGTGGAGACGTATTCGACCTCTCCGCCGCTCTCGGTCGTGACGCTCCGGACCTCGGGATCACCGAAGACGCGCGCCGTCGCGCCGCTCTCCACGTGCCCCTCCACCCGATCGGTCGCGGTCACGCTCATCTCGCCGCCCGCCTCGCCGCGCAGCACGACCCGCGGAGAGTCGATGTCGACAGCGTCGATGTCGCCGCCCGCCGAGAGCGAGACCGTCAATCGGTCGACGTGGCCCGAAGCCATGACCTCACCACCAGCCTCGCACGAGAGCTCGAACGTGGGAGCGTCCAGACCATCGATCCAAAGCGCGCCGCCAGCACGCAGGCTCGCGCCCTCGAGCGACGGCGCCACGACCTCGATCTCGAGCGGCAGTCGTGGGTCGAAGTCGACGGCTGGCTCGATGAACAGCACACCGTTGCGGACCTCGGTCGAGATGGTCGGGACAATGTTGTCATCACCGGTGATGACGACGGATTGCGTCGCCCCTTGGGTCACGTGCGCCTCCAAGCCGGCGCTGACCTCGACCTTGGTGAAGGCCTGGACATCGCGCTCTTGGGTCTCGGACCGGCCGCTCCCGTAGACAGTCTCACAGCCCGTGAGAGCCCCTATCCCGAGCCCCAAAGCAAAGAGCGAACTGGCCAGTCGGATCATCTGGTTATGAATGAGCGTCATGATGTCGAAGCCTCCGTGGGTACCGCGCCATCATGAGCACGCGAGCGCGGGCCGCTCGCGCCCACCGACCAGGCGGTCGCCTGCGCCGACCAAGCGGTAATCGAGCCTCGGAGAGCCGGTGTTAGATTGAAGAAGATGTCAGCGCAGCGAAGCCCGTCGTCCCTCGCGTCGCTCGAGTGGCTCGTAACGCCTTGGATCGAGGACGCTCCGCTCGCGGCTCGGGCGGCGAGGATCGGGGCGGTCGCGGGTGCGCTGACAGCGATCCTCTTGCCGAGCATGTTGCTCTTCTTCGGGCCGTCCGATTGGTGGTGGGACACGACCTTGGCGGTCTGTCTGTTGATCCCTTGTTTCATGATCTTCTTCGACGAGGTCGCGCACCGGACTGGCCGGCTCCTCGGGCGCAGAGTCGACGGATTGGCCAGGATGGCCGTGCTGCTCGCCGGCCTCACAGTCGGGCATGTGGCGGGATATGCAGTCAGCTATGCGGTCAATCGGGACCCGACGCGGACGCTGCCGATCATGGCCGCGGACTTCCGGCGCAATATGGGGATCATCTTGCCTGCGGTGCTCGTGTGTTGGCTCGGCGGCGCCTCGTCGTGGCACCGGCTGCAGAGCCTGCGACTCGAAGGCGCGGCCGCGCGCGCCGGCTTCGACGCCCTCAAGGGCCAGATGCAGCCTCACTTCCTCTTCAATTCGCTGAACGCCCTGAAGGAGCTCATCACCGACGATCCCGACCTCGCCCGTGATTTCGCTCAGCGCCTGGCGGACCTCTACCGCCTCATCCTCCGGGTCTCGACCTCTCCGACCGCTCCCCTCGCCGACGAGCTCGCGATCGTCGAGCACTACCTCGAGGTCGAGCACGTCCGATTCGGCGATAGACTCCGGTACAGCATCGTCGCCCCCGACGAGACCCGAGGCCTGCACGTGCCGACGTTGATGCTCCAAACGCTGGCGGAGAACGCAGTGAAGCACGGTATTGCCAAGTCGCGCGCCGGGGGACAAATACGGGTTTGCGCGACCCGCGTCGGGACAGGTGAGCTCGAGCTCGAGGTCTCGAACACCGGCGCGCCGTTCGCCCCCGCAAACGAGGACGAGACCGCGATCGCACCGTCGAACGCCGCGCCTCGAACGGGCCTCGCGAACACCCGCGCCCGACTCGCCATGATGTACGGGGCCGGTGCGCGCCTCACGGTCACCGCCGACGAGGAGCTCGGGACGCGCGTGCGCTTCAACGTCTCGGGATTGGCGCTCACGTGAACGCCGACCCCGAGCGCATCTTGGTCGTCGACGACGAGCCGCTCGGTCGGCGCAGCGTGCTGCGTCAGGTCGCGGTCGTCTTCCCCGAGGCCGTCGTTCGCGAGGCCTGCGACGGCTTCGAGGCGCTCGCCGTCGCCGCCGAGCTCGCACCGACGCTTGTCTTCCTCGACGTCGATATGCCCGAGTGCTCCGGGTTCGACGTGCTCTCCCAATTGCCGGAGCCTCGCCCGAGGATCGTCTTCGTAACAGCGTTCGAGCATTTCGCGCTCCGAGCCTTCGAGGCGAACGCTTGCGACTATCTGGTAAAGCCCTTCACCCCCGAGCGATTCGCCGCGGCCGCGAGGCGCGCGCAGTCCGAGCTCCAGGCCGATCGCCGGCTCCGCGAGCTCGAGCGCTCGCTCGCGAGGGCGGGTCAAGGCATGCAGCGCATCGCCATCCGCACGGGCGCGCGCGTCGAGCTGGTCGAGCTCGACGCTGTCAGCTGCCTCGTCAGCAAAGGGCATTACACGTACCTCTATACCGGCGGCCGCGAGCACCTCACCGAGCTCACGCTGGTCCATTTGGAGGAGCGGCTCGACCCCACGCGCTTCGTCCGCGTGCACCGGAGCGCGATCGTCCAATGGTCCTCCGTCGCGCGAATCATCGAGGGGAGCGAGCCCTGGATCGAGCTCGCTGACGGGATGCGTGTTCCCTTGTCACGCCGCAACCGCAAGCAGGTGACAGAGCGCTATCGCGCCGAGCGCGGCTGAGCTCGTGTCGCAAACGACGCGCGCGGCGCACTTTCTTTTACGGGTTTGAAGGGCCGGCTGCGTGGACTCGGGTGAACCCCACACCACCAAAGAGGGCCGATCCATGCGCCACGCGACTTCTATCCGACTCGCGCTCGTGTCCGCGTTCGTTCTTTTGACGGCATGTAATGGAGGCGAAAAGGGCGATACGGGCCCGCAAGGACCGCAAGGGGAACAGGGCCCCGAAGGACCCAAAGGCGACCCCGGAGATCAGGGTTTGGCAGGCGAACAAGGCCCCGCGGGCGACCAGGGCGCGCCCGGCCCGCAAGGCGCGGAAGGCCCGCAAGGGCCAGAAGGTCCGGCCGGAATGAACGGCGCAGACGGCTCCGCGAACATCAACGGCACTGCGGATCACGTGGTGCGATTCACGGGCGCGACCACGGGCGGCGACGGGGCTCTCCTCGACGACGGGGCGACCGTAGGGATCGGGGCGCTCGATCCTGCGGCCCTGCTCCATCTTGAGAGCGCAAACGCGAACGCGCTCCTCTCCATGTCCACGACTGGGGCCAATCGGCCTGGGATTCAGTTCACCAACGGGTTTGGTGCGTTCTACTTCGGTATGGTCGACAACGGCGGACAGGACACGCGCATCGCGATCACAGCGCCCGACACGAACGGCCTCGACTACCTCAGCGTCCTCAAGAACGGCCGCGTCGGCGTGAACCACAAAGCGCCGTCGTTCACCCTCGAGGTCAACGGGAGCGCCGGTAAGCCAGGTGGCGGTAGCTGGTCCGCGCCCTCCGATGTTCGGCTCAAGACCGATGTCGCCGACTTCGAAGACGGCCTCGGCGTCGTGGACGCGATTCACCCGGTGTCATTCCGGTATACGCCCGAATCGGGCCTCCCGACCGAGGAGCGCTACATTGGAGTTCTCGCGCAGGAGCTCAAGAAGGTCGCGCCCTACATGGTCAAGGAGAACTACCAAGTAGGCGACAACACCTACCTATCCGTCGACCCGAGCGCGATGACTTATCTGCTCATCAACGCGGTCAAGGAGCAGCAGCGCATCATCGACGATCAGTCCGACCGCCTCGACGCACTCGAGGACAGGCTGGCGCGCCTGGAGAATCGCTAATCCTCATTGCTGGCGAGCTGGTGTTTCAACCACCGGCTCGCCCTGCACCAATCCTTCTCGACTGTGCTCTTCGACACCTCGAGCGCGCTCGCGATCTCCCCGATCTCGAAGCCGCCGAAGACGCGCAGGGTCGCGACCTTCGCGAGGCGAGGGTCGAGCCGATCGAGCTCGCGCAGGAGGTCGTGCGTCTCGAGCTCGGCTGGTCCGCCCCCATCGACGATGGTGTCCTCCGACAGCGGCTCGAGGACGTGGCCGCTGCCTCGCTTCTTCGAGCAGCGGCGTCTGGCGCCGTCGCAGAGCGCGTGGCGCAGGGCCTTGTGGGCGCACGCGGCGAGATGCTCCTCGCTCGAGGCTCGCACGTCGCTACGTGCCATTCGCAAGAGCGCATCATGAAGCAGGTCATCGGCCTCGAGCCCCGCACCACCCCACCGGCGGAGCGCCGCGGTGGCTTGTCGTCGCAACCTGCAATAGGTCTCTCTCTCGAGGATTCGGAGCATGCGGCGAGGATGCGACCGCCCGCGGTTACGCCCCATCCGTGGCCTGTTGGTCTGAGACCCAAACTTTGTTGGGTCGAGCGGATCTGGGCGACCATCTCGAGGATGGGCGAGCGTCTTCGATGGCTGCCGCGAGAGACCCTGGACGGGGACGAGCTCCGCCTCGAGCAGCCCGACAGCGCCGCGTTCGAGGCCTACGCGAGGCGGCTGACCGTGCGGAATGTCGCGGGCATGGCCGGGCTCTTCGCGTTCTTGTCGTTCGTCGCGCTCCTCATCGATCCGTTGGTCTTCTCCTCACGGATCAACATGCCCGAGCTCCGCGCGATGAGGCTCGCGCACCTCTGTGTGCTCGGGAGCGGGCTCGTCGCTGCGCGCTCCCGTCGCCTGCGCGCGCGACCACTTACAGTATTGTTCCCGATGTCCGTGCTCGGGCTGCTCACGATTGGGCTCTATTTCGGTGGTCAGGGTCCTTTGGACACTCCCTGGGTCCATTTCAGCTATCCAATCTTGAGCTGCGCTGTCTTGCCCGTCGTGACGCTGCCTTGGCGAGCCGCTTATGCCGTTTCGCTGCCGACTGCGCTCTTTGCCGGGTTCGCCTATCGGGCCGGCGGGCTCGACCCCATCGAGTGGCGCACGCCGATCCTGACCTTCACGTTCATCGTGACGGCCGCTGCAGTCCTGTCGGGTGAGGGCATCTATCGCTTGGTGCGACGCGGCTTCATGGCGGCGAGGCGCGAGCACCGCGTCTCGATGGCGCTCGCCGAGCTCTCGCGCACGCTCGACGATCGCATCGCCGCACAAACCGAAGAGCTCCGCATGTTGGTCCACCGCACGGAGCAGGCGCGCGAGGACGAGAGGACGCGGGTCGCGCGTGAGCTCCACGACGAGCTCGGACAAGAGCTCACGGCCTTGCGCTACAGCCTCACGTTCACGAAGCAGCGCTATCAGAAGGACCCGTCGTCGGTGCACACGAACCTCGACGAGCTCGAGTCCCTCGTGCAGCGGACCGCGGCGACCGTGCGCCACGTGGTCTCCGAGCTACGCCCCGCGGCCCTCGATGATTTGGGTCTTCGTGGCGCGGCCGAGGCCCTCATCGCGAAGGTCCGACAAGGGGTCGGGCTCGAGGTGACGCTCGAGGCCGAGGGCGAGCTCGCGGCGTTGAGCCCCGATGTCGCGCTCGCGGCGTTCCGCATTTTGCAGGAGTCGCTGACCAACGTCGTTCGCCATGCGCGCGCGACCTCGGTCGCGGTGCGGCTCGTCGAGCGTGCGGGCGCGCTGTCGATCCGCGTCTCGGACGACGGGGTCGGCCTGGCGAGCAGCAAGAAGGACGGTCGACCGCGCGGGGTCGGCCTCATCGGGATTCGAGAGCGCGCGTCGGCGCTCTCGGGCAGCGCTCGCTTCGAGTCGAACGACTCGGGTGGTACTACGGTGTTCGTGGAGATACCCAATCAGGTCGAGCGAGCCGCCGAGGAGCAGGGGACTTGATTAGGGTCTTCATCGCCGACGATCACGCGATCGTGCGACAGGGCCTGCGGAACATCATCGAGGCTGCAGGCGACATGCAGGTCGTGGGCGAGGCCGCCGACGGCCACGCGCTGCTCGCGCGCTCGACCGCGGCCGACGAGTGGGACGTGCTCATTCTGGATTTGTCGCTGCCGAAGGTGAGCGGCATCGCGGCGCTCGAGCGACTGCGGGTCTCGCACCCCAAGCTCGCGATCGTCGTCTTATCTATGTATGGCGAAGAGCAATACGGGGCTTCGGCGCTCAAGGCAGGCGCTGCGGCTTATCTGTCGAAGGATCGCTCGGGGGACGAGCTCCTCGCGGCCATTCGCAAGGTCGCCAAGGGCGGGCGCTACGTCACCGAGACCGTCGCTGACCAACTGGCCGCGGGCGCGACCGGCGACAAGCTCCCGCACGAGCGGCTGACGGCTCGCGAGTACCAGGTCTTCCTCTTGCTGGTGCACGGGCGCACCGTCAGCGAGGTCGCGGCCGAGCTCGACGTGACCGCGGGCACGGTGAGCGGTCACTTGATGAAGGTGAAAGAAAAGCTCGGGGCGAAGTCGGTGCCCGAGATCCTCCGATATGCCGCGAGGGTCGGGCTCATCGAGTAGGGTGAGACATGGATTTCTGGTCGCGACGATCGTGGCTCCTCGGCGTGCTCTCGGCGGCCGCTGCGGGCTGCGGGTCGAAGAGCGCCCCGAAGGAGCAAGCGCCGGGAGCGCTCGCCCGAGGCGGCTGGCGAGACGAGTCGTTCGAGCGCAGCGAAGATCAGCCCGACGGCCAGCGCGCCCTCGTCCTGGCCGCGCCCGAGGGCGAGGCTCGCCCGGTGCTCGTCGCTTTGCACGGCCGCGGTGAGGCGGGGCGCGGGCTCGACGCGGGCGCTCGCGGGTGGCGCGACGACTACGACCTCGACGCGATGATCGGTCATTTGGCTGCGGGCTCGCTCGCTTCGGACCACGTCGGCGGCATGCTCGACGAGGATCGCCTCGCGAAGATCAACGCGTCGCTCGCCGCGAACCCGTGGCAAGGCCTCGTCGTGGTGTGCCCTTACACGCCTGTACCTACGGGCCGCGACGAAGAGGCCTCGCGCCCGTTCGGTCGCTTCGTGACGGGCCCGCTGCTCGAGCGCGTCACCTCGACGAAGGCTGCGTCGGCGATCGAGCGCAAGACGACGGGGATCGACGGCGTCAGCATGGGAGGTCGCTACGCGCTCGAGCTCGGCTTCGGCTTCCCCGACACGTTCGGCGCCGTGGGCGCGCTGCAGCCTGCGATGCGCGAGTCCGAGGCCGACGCGTTCGCGGATCGCGCCCTGCGCGCGAGCGAGCACGGGCCGCAGCAGATCCGCCTCGTCTCGAGCGAAGAGGATCCGTTCCTCGAGCCGACGAAGGCCCTCGCTCGCGCGCTCGATCGGCGCAAGCTCGAGCACCGCTTGCTGATCACGAAGGGGCCTCACGACTACGTGTGGAACCGCGGGCCCGGCGGCGCGGAGCTCCTCATTTTCCACGAGCGCGCGCTCCGCGGCTTGCCGCTCGCGTAGGAGCCACGAGGGTGGGGCTTCACGCGAAATCCATCCAATGTGCACAGAGCGCGTGCTACCCCGGAAAACGTTGATCGATGGCGAGCCTCGACCGAGTCGACTCCGCGTTTCCCGCGCTCTCTGAGAAGGCGCTCGCGCTGCTCTCGCCGCTCCGTTCGGTGGGTGAGAGCACGCGTCCCGCCGGGCGACTCTCCCGCAAGGGCGACGACGCCAAACGGATGGAAGAGGCGCGCGCGCGCTTCGGCGGCAAGGCCGCGACGCTCGCCGAGCTCGCGCGACGCGGCCTGCCCGTGCCCGAGGGTTGGGTCATCGACGCGAAGAGCTTCCATCAGCTCGTCGACGGTCGCTTGCCTCGCAACCACGACGTCGCGTCGCTGCTGAAGACCGCGGGCACCACGACCGGGATGGATCGCGCCGCGCGCGCGAGGGATCGCATCCTCGCCGATCCTCTGCCCGACGAGCTCCGCGTCGTGCTCGCGGAGCTCTGGAACAAGGTCCAACCGCACGCGCCCTGGGGTCTCAGCGTGCGCTCGAGCGCGACCTGCGAAGACGCTCGCGGCTCGTCGCTCGCCGGGCTCGCCACGTCGATCCTCGGTGTGCGCGGGGTGCGCCCGCTCGAGGACGCGATCCGTCAGGTGTGGGCGAGCCTCTATCTGCCGCGCACGCTCCTCTACTTGCATCGCTGGGGCATCAAAGACGTCGCGATGCCCGTCCTGTTCATGCCGATGGTCCGCGCGAAGGCCGCGGGCGTGCTCTTCACGGGGCCGCCGCCGGGTCTCGCGGGCGCGCGGTGGAGCGGCGCCGAGCGACTCGTGCACGCGACGCTCGGGCTCGGCGCGCCCGTCGTCGACGGCGCGAGCTTCGTCGACACCTATCGACTCAGCACGGACGGCGCGCTGCTCGAGCAGGTCATCGTGGAGAAGAGCACCGAGCTCGTCGTCGCGCCCGATGGCCCCGAGTCCGAGGGCACCGTGAGCTTGGGCGTCGAGACCGAGCGCGCGCTGAGCCCCGCGCTCACGCCTGCGCACCTCGCGGCGCTCGCCGACCTCGCGAAGCAGCTCGCGCCGAGCGGTGAGGCCCTCGACGTCGAGTTCGCGGTCGACGCCTCGAACCCAGCCGCGGATCGCGTGGTGGTGCTGCAAGCGCGGCCCGTCACGGGCGGGCTCTTCCCCGACGGCGGTGAGGAGACCACCGTCTGGTCACGCGCCAACGTCGGTGAGGCTCTACCCGGCGCTGCGACGCCGCTCACGTGGTCGGTCGCGCGACGCTTCAGCGACGCAGGCTTCCGCGCGGCGTTCTCCGCGTTGGGCTGCCACGTCCCCAAGGGATTGACCTTGGTTTCGAACGTCTACGGCCGGTTCTACTTGAATCTGTCGGCCTTCATGGAGGTCGCGGGCCAGGTCCCCGGCTTGTCGCCGCGCGCGCTGCTCGAGCAGAGCGGCGGCGCGCCCGACGGCATCATCGCGGATCTCGAGCGAGCCATCGAGCGATCGAGCCGACAGACCTTCCTGCTCCGCGCGCCGTTCAAGCTGCCGAGCATGCTGCTCAGGCACGTGCGGCTCGAGCGCGAGGTCACGACGTGGGAGGCCGAGGCCGAGCGCAAGCGCCGTCACCTCGCGGAGCTCGATCTGAGCCTCCTCCCCGACGACGCGCTCGCGCAGACGCTCACGAGCGCCTCGGAGATGCTCACGAGCGCCGGCGAGCTGATGCTCACGACCGCGAGCGCGTCGCTCGCCGCGCACCTCGCGCTCACGATGTACCTCGGCCGCGTGCTCAAGCGCCGAGACGCGCGCGGCGACACCGAGCTCGAGAACCGTCGTGAGGCAGCGCGCATCGCGCAGTCGCTCTCGGGTGGCATCGCGGAGCTCGAGAGCGCGAACCCCGGCCTCGCGCTCTTGCGCGTCGCGAACATCGCGCGCCGCGATCCCGACGCGCTCGAGATCCTCGAGTTGCACGAGCCCCGCAAGCTCGAGGACCTACCGCTCGGCCCGACGCGCGCGGCGCTGCTCGAGTTCCTCTCCGCGTTCGGTGATCGCGCCGTGCGCGAGGCCGAGCTCTCGACGCCCCGCTGGAGCGAAGACCCGTCGAGCTTGCTCTCCATGTTGCGAGCGTCCTTGCGCGGCCCCGAGGTCGATCCCGACGCCGGCCCCGTGCGCGCTCGCGCCCTCGCCGATCGCGAGATGGCGCGCCTCGAGGCCTCGCTCGGCGCGGTCGCTGTCGCGCCGCTCCGCGTGCTCGTCGCGCGCGCTCAGCTCGGCACGCGGCTGCGCGAGCGCATGCGGGCGTGGGTCACACGCGCCCTCGGGATGATCCGCGCCGTCGCGCTCGACATCGACCGGCGCCTTCGCCACATCGATCCGTCGCTCCTCCCCGAGAGCGTCTTCTTCTGCACCTTCGAAGAGCTCGTCGCCGCGCTCCGCACAGGTCGCGCCGAGATCGCCCACATCATCCGGTTGCGGCGCGCGGAGTACCTGCGGGACGCAGCGCGCCCCGATCCGCCCGCGACCTTCGTCGGCAGGCCGCCACCGGTTTCGCTGCCTCCTTCGGCCGCGCCTCGCCTCGAAGGGCTCGCCGCGAGCCCCGGCGTAGTCGAGGGTCCGGCGCGCGTCGTGGGCCCTGGCAGCGACGCCGCGACCGCGCTCTGCCCTGGAGAAATCCTGGTCGCGCGTGCGACCGACATCGGCATGTCACCGCTCTTCCTCGTCGCCGCGGGCATCGTGACCGAGCTCGGCGGGCCGCTGTCTCACGCGGCGATCGTCGCGCGCGAATACAACGTCCCCGCGGTCGTGAACGTCGATCGCGCGACGCTCAGCATCCGCACGGGTGAGCGCCTCCGCGTCGACGGCGACCGCGGCATCGTCGAGCGGCTCGACGCCCCGCCGAAGCGACCGTCGCTCACGGGCGCGGCCTCGAGCGACGCGGGCAGCGCGCGGGTCTGAGGCTCGGCATGGGAGACGAGCCGGCCATCCTGTTCGAGGGTGAGCACGTCGCGGTCGCCTTCAAGCCGGCGGGCATGGCGACCGAGCCCGAGAAGTCAGGCGCGGAGTCACTCCGCGATTGGCTCGATCGCCGCACGAAGCGACGGACGCACGCGCTCTCGCGGCTCGACATGGGCGTGAGCGGCGCGGTGACGTTCTCGCTCGATCACGACGGAGCGCGCCTCGCCGAGGCCTCGCGCGCGCGCGGAACCCTGCAAAAAACCTACGCGGCGCTCGTGCTCCGGGACTCGTCGGTCGACCTCGGGGAGCGCGGCGTGTGGCGCGCGCCCGTCGACGGCAAGCCCGCCGAGACACGCTATCGCGTGGTCGATCGAGTCTCGCTGGCCGCCGGCCGCGAGGTCGTCGCGCTCGCCTGCGAGCCCGTCACGGGGCGCACGCATCAGATCCGCCTGCACGCGAGCGGCGCCGGCGCGCCCATCCTCGGCGATCGCAAATACCGCGGCTCGACCTCGGTCGTGCTGCAGGGCGGCGCGGTCGTCGCGGTCCCTCGCCTCATGCTCCACGCGCTCTCGGTCGCGCTCGACGCGACGCTCGCGCCCCCCGACGGTCGGCTCGTCGTCGCACCCGCTCCGTTCTCGGAGTTTTGGGTGAGCCTCGGTGGCGCGCGGTCAGCCTCCGAATTCTTTAACGATGGTCAACTAACCCCGTAAAAGGAATCGCGCCTTCGCGAAGCGAGCCACGGTGGCGACGACGCCGCCCTCGGTCATGAGGTTGTCGAAGACGCGCCCGGCCTCCTCGGGGGTGAGCTCGGAGCGCTGGATCCCGAGCGCGGCGAGGCACTTCGCGACGCTCTCCGCGGCCTTCGCGTCGCCGAGCGATCGCGCGAGGATCGCCACGATCTCCGCTTGTTGGACCGACTGCTTCGGACGCGCGGCCTGGCTCGCAGGCGCAGCGGTCGACAGGGGCTCCGACGCCGCTGGCAGATCGGCGACCGATGCGTGGCTCTGCCGATCGAGCCTGGCCAGCGCGAGGCGCGCCGCGAGCCCCGCTGTGTCGCGGCTCTTCTCGAGCCGCTTGAGGATGGCCACCGTGTGCGCCGGAGTCACGGGGCCCGTGATGCCCTCGTCCTTCGCCGCTTGCTCACAAAGCTCGCGCGCACGCGCAGCACCGAGCGACGGCGTGAGCATCTCGACGATGGTCTCGATGGTCGGCGGTGCGCTCATCGACTCATCGGGGGAAGGCGAGCACGACGCTGGTGGTGTTGTGGAAGCCGCTCATGTCGCCCGAGTTCATCGCGATCTCGCCGTAGGTCTCGAAGCCCGCGAGCGGCGCGCCGCCGAGCGCCTCGGACACCTTCTCGAGCATCGGGCCGTAGCCGTCCTCGAGGATGAGCTTGCGACAGATGCAGTCGAAGACGAGGGCGCCCGCGACCTCGCGACCACCGAGCGTCGTCCGCGCGATCGTCGCGGCCGCGACGGCGCTGTCGACCTGCGCGCTCGCGTCGCTCTCCATGATGCTGAAGACCGTGCCCTCGGGCAGCGGCGTCGCGAACAGGATGCCGCCGCCAGGCTTCGGCGCGAGCGGCGCGCGGACCTTGTATTCGTGGCCAACGCGCAGGCCTGCCTCGAATCGCAAGAGGTACGCGCCCGCGTTCGCCTCGGCGTCGAGCCCGAGCTCGTGCGCGCGCTGACGGGTGTTCTCGAGCCAGACCTCCCACGCGGGTCGACCGTCGATCTCGAGCACGACGCTCCCGTCCGCACGCGTGACCTTCAGCGGCTGAGAGAGCGCCGTGTGACCGTGTTTGACGCCGATCCCGAGCGGGACACGCGAGAAGATCGTCGCCGCCACGATGGCGTCGCTCGAGACCTTCCCCGCCGCCGCGACCAACGTCTTCGTCATCGCCAGGTCGTCCCCGGCTGCGCCACCGACGAGCGGTGAATCGCCGAGCTCACCTGCGAGGAGCAGCGCGGCCTCCTCACCGTGCCCCGCGAGAGGATCGAGCAGCACGATGCCCGTCTTGTGGTCGTACCCTTCCTGCGAGGTTGGCAGGCCCTCGATCGCGCGATGCACGGCGCCCTCCGGATCGCTCGCGAGGCCCATGCCCAAGCCGGCGCACGCGCGGTAGTCCCCCGCGAGCCCGAACACGGTGACGGTGCCCTGTCCGTCGCCGTCCTCGGTGAACTCTCCCGCGGTGGTCGACCCGATCACGGTCGCGCCTTGAAACCGCTGCTCGAGCTTCTGCATGACCTCGGCGAACGGGGTCTTCGACGACGCGAACACCACGACGAGCACGGGCGGCGCGTCGTCGAGGTCGCGAAACAGCTCGTCTTCCAATCGCCCCAGCTCTTCGAACTTGGCTCGTTTGGTCGCTATCTTGGTCACGGTAGTCAGTAGATTCCTCTCGGGGCGCGAGCACAAGCACCGCTATCGCTGACATCACTGTAGGACATTGTCGAAGCGCGCGAGGCATCGCCCAGCCGCGCCGGGCGAATAGGCATGGCACGCCGTCGGAGGTTGTGGAATGACGCTCCCCGATGCGTCGCCGCCTCACGCACGCGGTCATCCTCGGCCTGGCGCTCGGCGCGCTGACAGCAGCGAGCGTCGCCCTCTTGCCGGTGCTGCCCGCGGCCGCCGATCCCCCGAAAGAGGGATGGCCCGCCGATCCGCCGCCCGCCGAGACGAAGAAGCAGTGGTTCTTCGAGGTCCGCTCGGAGAAGAGCGTGCCCAACGTGGTGAAGGTCAGCGCCGTCGAGATGGAGAAGGCGACCTCGACGCCGCGAGACACGGGCCGCTACGCGTTCGAGCTCTACGTCGGGCGCGAGCTCCTCGACCGCGTGCGGTTCAACGTCCCGCTCGCCGGGGACGACGTCCGGCCCAACGATCAGCCCGGCAAGAAGCGCCCCGAGTTCCGCGTGAACACCAAGTTCTTCGTGCGGATGGCGGACTCACCGCGCGCGACGATGCTCCGCCTCGTCGACCGCGCGACGGGCGACATCCAGCTCTTCGAGTGGCCGCCGTCCGCAGACGGCAAGCTCGTGCCTTGGGTCGCGAAGGCTACCGAGGACAAAGACGCGGGCGATGCCGGTACGAGCGACGACGCGGGAGCATCCGACGACGCGGGCGCGAGCGACGACGCAGCTCCTGCCGAGGACGCAGGCTCGAAGCGCAAGGGCGGCAAGGGACCACGCGGCTTCGACCCGCCGGTGCTTTGATTCGTTTGAGGTGCAACGATCAGCGCGGGACCGCGACGCCGTCTGCGGTCCAGCGGTAGAAGCCCTCACCGGTCTTCTTGCCGAGCTTGCCCGCGCGCACCATCTGTCGCAGCAGCACGGGCGGCCGGAACTGCTCGCCGATCTCGCGGTGCAAGTGCTCGAGGATCCCGAGTCGCACGTCGAGACCGACGAGGTCGCCGAGCTTCAGCGGGCCCATCGGGTGGCGATACCCGAGCTCCATCGCGCGATCGATCGACTCGACCGACGCGACGCCTGCCTCGAGCATGCGGATGGCCTCGACCCCGACGATGACCCCGAGACGGCTGGTCGCGAAGCCGGGGCTGTCGTTCACCACGATCGGCGTCTTGCCCAGGTGCTTCGCGAACGCGAGCGCGCGATCGACGAGCTCCGACGTGGTCGCGAGGCCGCGCACGACCTCGAGCAGCTCCATCACCGGGGGCGGGTTGAAGAAGTGAAGGCCGATCGTGCGCGCCCCGATCGACGCGCCGCCGCGCTTCGTCCGCCCGCCGATCTCGGTGATGGAGAGGCTCGACGTGTTCGACCCGATGACGCAGGTCTCGGGCGCCGCGGCGACGACGCGCCCGAGCACCTCGACCTTGAGATCCATGTTCTCGGGGATGGCTTCGATGCAGAGATCGGCGCCGCTCGCGCCCTCCTCGAGGGAGGAGACCTTGACGATGCGCTCGAGCAGCGCGGTGCGCCCCGCGGCGTCGAGCTTGCCCTTCTCGACCATGCGAGAGGTGACCTTGCCGATCGCGGCGAGCGCGTCGTCGACCCGCTTCGGCTCGCTGTCGAACACGCGCGCCTCGAGCCCCGCGGCCGCGACGACCTGCGCGATGCCCTGCCCCATCGTGCCCGTGCCGAGCACGAGGACTTTGTCGAAGCCGTGAGCGCTCATTTCGTGGTCCCCGTGGGCGCGGGCGCGAGCCCCGGTCGCACAGCGGTCGCTCGCGCGGAAGGCTGAACTCCGGGGCGCACGCTGCCGCTCGCCGCGGGGTGCGCGCTACCGCTCGTCGCGGGGTGCGCGCTCCCGCTCGTCGCGGGGTGAGCGCTCCCGCTCGCGCTGCCGGGAGGCGCCGCGCTCGCGCTGCCGCTCTTCGCGGGAGCTGCAGAGGACCCCGGCATGGGGAACGGCTCCTTCTGCTTGCTGACGAGGTCCATGATCTGTCGCGGGTGAGCGGGCTGTCGGAGCTCGACGCTGTAGCCTTCGTAGTGGTCGGGGGCGTGAGCGTGACGGGCCGCGACGAGCCGAGCACGGGCGCGCTCGGAGCCGCGGGCGTGTCCGACGAGCTCTGCCCCGAGAGGAAGTAGACGCCACCGAGCAGGAAAATCCCGCCGCCGAGGAGCGAGACCCAGCCGGGCGTGCGGGGCTCACCGGCGGACAGCGTGCGCGCCGGCTCCGGATCGAAGGCCTCGTGGCCGTGGCCCCCGTGAGGGTCGGACGCCGAGGCCGCGTGGTTCTTGTCGTGTTCGCCGTGCGCGTCGCTGCTCATGATCGAGCAAGCTTTCTAGTCAAAATCGGCCATGGGCGAAACCCCCCGCCTCGAGCGGGCGATTAAGCGTGATTAAGCCGCGTACCGCCGAGGAGCCTGCACGCTCTCGGCATGAGACCGCTGACGTTGCTCGCGCTGACTTCCCTCTTCACGGCTTGCTCCGAAGTCCGAATCGTCCCCAACGACGACGGCGAGACCAGCGTCGCACCTGCGTGCGACCCTGACCGCCCCGTCACGATCCGCCACGAAATCTCAGGGGTCCGCCTGCGAGCCTCATCGGCGGAGTCCTTCATGATGGCTTCGCTCGACGGCGGCGCGGCTCTATGCCGTAATCGACCTCAGCGGCGACCCGCACGACGCCGCGCTGATCGAGACGCGCGAAGACCTCGCTGGCGAGGCCGGCTGGATTCCGGTTTACGGCCCGTACCATGCGCGCGTGATGGATGGCGCGATTCAGGTCCTCGACGCGACGACTCCCGAGCACGCGCTTGCGATCTCATCGTCGCGACCTCGGCGGCGAGGTCCCGACCGGCTTCGCGCGCGCGTTCGGCGCCGCGGGGAATGGCTCTTCGGGCAGTATCTCGATGGCGACCGAGAACGCCGCCGTCGTCCGCTTCGATCTGACCGATCCCCATCACCCGAGCGCGCCCGAAGCACGCCCCGATGCCTATTGTGATGGCTGGTTCGGCCACAGCGGGACCGCGCAGGGTTCACTCTGGCTCGTGTGGGGAACGACCGAGCCGAGCTACCACACCGACGGCGTCCTGCAGCAGGACCTCGGCGCCCCCGAGGGCGAAGCGAACATCGACAGCCACGGCTTCGCCGTCGATGGCGTGCATCACTATGGCTATATCCGCGAGCTCGAGAGCGACGGGGAAATCAGCGTCGCGACGCTCGACAATGCCAATTACGTATTTGTCTATTACCGGTCGAGCGCGGCCCACGTCGTCTATTCGAGCTTCGGTCCGGGGGCGAAGAAGCTCCTCGCAGTCTCCGACGGCCTCGCGGTCGTCGCGCGTGAGACCACCGACGCGAAGGTGATCTCCTTCTACGACGTTCACGACGCAGCGAACGTCGTCGAGCTCGATGCGCACGTCACGCTCACAGGCGCGACCGGAGCGCTCGACGACCTCCGCGCCCTCGCGAAGGACGACGCCAAGGTCATCGTCGCCGACGCGGACGGCGCGCTCTTCGACGTGGTCGTCGGCGCGGACGGCCCGACCGACCCGATCGCGCCCACCGAGGTTATTTCCGGCGCGGACGCGTGCTCGGGCAACGAGTGAAATACCGAGCGCGACTTCACGTCGACGTGAGGAGGGAGCGAGTGCAGCGTTCAACCGGATTCAGAAGTCGACCGACCGCGCCAGCCACCACCGCCTCCGCCGCCGTTCACCGGCACGAGCCGCGAGGTGAAGAAGACGCGGACGGTGCCGATGTCCGTGCGAGCGCCGCTCAGGGTGAAGGGGACACGCCGCGTCTCGCCGCCAGGGAGCTGCATCGTGACCTCGCCCGAGATCGGCTGCGTGCTGCGGTCGGTCGCCGCGCGGACGATCTCGATGGTGAAGTTACCGGCGTTGAGGTTCGACACCGCGAGGGTCTCGCCGAGCGTGCTCGACGCGTCCTTCGCCGTGACAGTGACGTTCGGAGCCGTCGAGCCGAGCCACGACATGCGCCGGCCGCTCTTGTCGACGATGGCGAGGTCGAGGTCCGCGCCGCCGGTCCACGTCGCGCTGACGCGCACGTCGCCGAGGAGCGCAGGCACATCGCTGAGCTTGAGGCTGCGAGAGGTGCTGTCGATCTTGTCGCGGAGGTCCGTCGACGCGCTCGAGAGGACAGCTTGCGAGAGGTTCGTGAGCCCGAGGTCCTGCGAGCAGCGGACGGCCGCGGCCATCGCGTTGACGTCGGTCGCGTCGAGGTCGGCGAGCGCGAGCCGGTGCTGGCAGGCGAGCCGCGTCGAGCCCATCAGGTTGAAGGCCGAGATGAGGCGCTTCTGGACTTGTTTGTCACCAGGGCGCACATCGGCGAGGCCCGAGAGGATGCGGAGGGCGCGTTCACGCTCGCCGTTCATCGCAGCCATGTCGGCGCGAGCGATGAGGGCGTCCGGATCGAGCGCGTCACGCTGGCTCCACTTCGCTGCGAGCTCGGTCGCCTCACCGAGGCGGCTCGACGCGACGAGGGCTTTGTAGAGAGCGACGGTCTTGTCGCGGCTGTCCGGGGTCGCGTTGAGCGCGGCCTGCGCGTCGGTCACGACCTTCTCGAGGTCGGTCTTGAGCTGGAGGTCGCTCGAGAACGAGGCCTTGCGATCGAAGACCTTGCGCATCGCGACCATGCCGGGGCGCGGTGGCTCGCGGCGCTGGGAACTCGGCTCCACCTCGAAGAAGGGATCGTTGCGGGGCTTCGCAATGGGTCCGCTGTTCGACGACGGGGGTGCGGCGGTCGCAGTCGCTTGCGGCCTGGGTGCGTCGGCTGCGCCGGCGCTCTTTCCTGCGGCCTTGGGGCTCGACTCGGTCGCAACATCGCCGGGGAACGCCTCGTCATCGGAGAAGCCCTTCTCCTTCTTCGCGGCGTCTCTGTCGGCGCGCTCCTCCTCGTCGCCCGCGTCCTTCGTGTCGGAGCTCGAGCTCGTCGCCCGATCCTCGCCGGTGAACACCGGCGCGAAGCCACCGCTGCGATCGACCCCGAAGGCCTTGAACATCGCCTCGCTCTCGAGGACGAGCATCGAGGTGTGTCGGCTCGCGACGTTGAACTGCTGCGAGAGCGCGACGATCCGCTCGCGATCGTCGGCCGAGCTCGCCTGCTCGAGATCCGAGATCTTCGCCGCAGCGAAGAGCCGCGGAACGAAGGCGTTGCCGGCGCTCGTGCTCGCGACGATCGACGCGGGGTACGATTGCTCGAAGCGCTCGCTACCGACGCGACCGCGCAGGGTGACGGTGCCCTCGACGCGCTCGCCGGTCATCCGCGCGAGGATGAACGTCTCGCCGCCTGCGGGGATGGGATCCATGCGACGCGGGGTGATTTCCTTGAGGCCGGGGGGCAGGACGATGTCGACGTCGGAGAGCACCGAGCCGTACGCCGAGGCGAGCACGTCGACCGCCGCAGCGTTCACGCGCTGGCCGGGCACGTAGGGAACCACCACGCCGTTGCCACCGCGTGCGAGTGAAGCGAGCGAGGTCGTGTCCGCGTCGGCGCCGAGCGCGACCGCGACGACCGAGCCATCGCCCGAGGGGAGCACGTGGCGAACCGCGGCCTCGATCGTCGAGGGCTTGGTCGGACCCACGGTCGGCGTGCCGTCGCCGAGGTAGATGATGCGGAGCTCGCGCCCCGACGGATTGCCGGCGGCAGTGCGCGCAGCCTGCACTGCGGCGAGCAAGTTGGAGCCACCGTCCGGCTCGACCGAACCGAGGAAGCTCTCGACCTGCTGCGCGGCCTCGGCGCTCGGCTCGAGCGGCGGGGGCAACGTGCGATCCGCCGAAGCGCCCATGACCTGGCAGTTCATGTCGCAGGCGAGCACCATGAACTCGTCGCGCCGATCCATTTCGCGCACGATGCCGGCCGCAAGGCGCGTCGCACGAGCGAAGCGCTCACCGACCATCGATCGGCTCGAGTCGACCACGATGACGTGCAGGCGCTCCTTGCCCTCGGGGAAGCGAGGGAGCTTCGGTCGGACCGAGATCGCGACGTACGGCGAGCCGTCGTCCGTGAGGGCCTTCGCCTCGGCCTCGGCGACCTTCTTCTTGTTGTCCTTCGCGTTCGTCGACGCGATGGGCTTCGCTGGCGCGCCCGTGTTCGCCGCAGCGGTCGTCGTCGTGGGCATGCTGTACGCCCACGCGGTGAGCTCCGTAGAGCGGTTCGGCAAGGCGTACTCGACGGTGAGATCACCGGCGGGGATGAAGCCGTTCTCGTGCATCACGAAGCGATCGGCGCCCGCGACGGCGTCGCCCTGCGTGAGCTGGTAGCCACGCGTGTCGACGCCGTAGGCCTTGTCGTGCCCGAGGATCTGCACGTCGAGGTTGAAGTCGTCGATCTTCATCGAGCCGGTGCCGTCGTGCGCCATCGGATAGGTGAAGCGCCGCACGCCCGCCGATTGCGCGACCGTCTGCGTGTACGTGAGGACCACGCGCCTCGAGCCCTTCTTCGGGATCGGGAAGATGCGCAGCTCGAAGCGCCCACCGCGCTGCCACTCGAGCAGCGCCGGATCACGCCACGGCCCGGGGACCCAGACGATCTCCTCGCGAGGCTTCGGAGCCTTGGGCGCCGCGTTCTGGATCACGCCGCGCCAGATGGCCGCGCCGCGATCGCGATCGACGAACGAACCCTCGACGAGCTTGCCGTCGACCTCGAGCGCGAGCTTCTCGATCTGCGCGCCCGGGGGCAGCGGGAAGCGGAAGATGCCCTCGAGCTCTTCGTCGGTTTGGTTGGTGAACGTCTCGTCGACCTCGGTGCGAGCGACCACGTCGACGACGCGGACCTTCACGTCGTGCTTCGTGAGCTTCACCGCGTTGGCGCGCTCCTCCTGAGACCCGGGCTTGCGCGCGCGGAGCTCGCCGACGCCGCGGAGCGCGGGCGCGTCGACGTCGTCGGCGCTCTCCGAGCTCCACTCGAGCATGTCGCTCATCGTGGTCTTCTGCGCGACGACGGGCTCGCCGCGATCGCTCAGCGTGGCCTCTTCACCGGCGCGGACCTTCGCGCTGGACCCCGCGAGGCTCGTGACCTCGACCTCGCCGCGCACGACCTCGACCGCGGCGCGCCGGTCGGTGACCGTGCACGCGACCTTCGTCCCGAGGACCGCGACCTCGCCTTGAGGCAGGATGAGCTTCGCGGGCTCAGCGCCGTCGACCTTGTTCACGTCGGCGATGACCATGCCGCGCTCGACCTTCGCGACGCGGGTGCTCCCAGCAGGGAGCGTGACCTCGGAGTTCCGATCGAGGGCGATCCACGTGCCGTCCGCGAGCGAGACGCGCGCACGCGTCTTCGAGTCGGTCCGCAAGGTCGAGCCAGGCCCGATCTGCGCGCCGCTCGACGCGGGCTGACACGTGTCTTTGCAGACCTCGAAGCCGACGGCGCCGTCGGTCGACGCGTGGGTGACGCTGTCGACGGTGCCGCTCCAACCAAGCTCAGCGACCGCGGGCGGGTTCGGTGTGTTGTGGTGCCGCTTCACCAGCGCGAAGCCACCGATGGCCGCCGCCGCAGCCATCCCACCGATGAGCGCAGCGAGGAAACCCTTGCGACGGAAGAGCGAGACGACGTTGCCGCGCTTTCCGTCGTCGACCTTCGTAGCGGAGGGGCTCCGCAGCGGGACGGGCGGCGCCGACATCTCCTGCGTCCCCGAAGGACGAACCGCACCGGCGGCGATCTCGCGGCCGGCCTCGGGCAGCGTCTTGCTCGCGCGGCTCGAGCGGTTGCTCGTCGCCGCAGCGCCGGTGTTGTTCTTTCCGGTGACGGCCTCGACCACGCGATCCGGATCGGTGTCCTTGCGCGCGCTATCTTTTTCGGAGCGGCGCTCCGCGACGAACTCCGACAGCGGGATCGTCTTCTGCGCGGGGACGAACGGCGCGGGCGGCTCGCTCGAGTGCTCGGTCGACGCAACGTCCGCAGCCGCTTCTTGCTTCGCGTCTTGCTTGGGCTCGGCGTCGACCTGGAGCTCGGTGTGCTTCGAAACCGGCTCGAAAACCGTCGCGGCGTTGTCGACGATGGCGCCCTCGGGCGCGGCGAACTCGGTCTTCGCCGACGAGAGGATCTCGGGCGTCGACGACGGCGGCGCGAGCGCGCGCGGATCGCGCGTCACCACACCGCTCGTCGACACGGGGGACGTCCCCGGCTGTGGGCCGTCAGCGCGCTTCTCGAGGACCAACCCGAGGATGCGCTCTGCGAAGCCGTCGGTGGGCTGGAAGTCGGCGCCTGCAGCGGCGACGAGCTCCGAGGCTTGCTCGGCTTCGTATTTCAGATCGCGGCAGCGGTCGCAGTCCGCGATGTGCTCCATCAAGCGAGCCGGCGCGACACCATCCAGGATTTCGGCGATCGACTCCTCGACCTCGAGGCAGCGTTCGTCTGTCGTGATGCTCATGACTCAGTTCCTTCTGTTGCCCGAAGATTCCTAGACATCGGTGAGGGACTCGCGCATGCGCATGAGCGCTCGGCTCACGCGCTTGCGGGCAGCGGCTTCGTCGACGCCACACGCCTCGGCGACCTCGCGGAAGCTGAGGCCCGCGTCGTAGCGGAGGACCACAGCCTCACGTTCGCTGGGTTTGAGGCGCGCGAGCGCCGTGCGCGCTCGAATCGCTCGCTCGCGCTCGAGCGCGAGCTCCCCGGCGTCCACGCCGCGCCCCGTGTCGTGCACGAGCCGCAGGCGCGCCTGCCGCCGGTTCTTCATTTCGTTGTGGCGGCCGCATATGCGGCGCGCGATCCCGTACAGCCACGAGCGAACAGGAGACTCGAACCTGAAAGTCGGGAACGAGTCGTACGCCGCTATGAACGTCTCCTGAACCAGCTCCTCGGCCTCGGCCTGGGAGCCCGTCAACGCCATACAAAGCCTACCGAGCGGGCCCGCATAAGCCCTCGCACACCGCGCGAGCGCTTCCTTGTACTGACCCTCTGCGATGAGCTTCGAGATTGCGTCGGCCTCGTCGGTGGCTGCATCCACCCGGGCGAGCGCTTTGACCATTTTGCCCTCTTCGAATCCCATGTGACCCCGTCCGAATCGTTCGTGACCACGAACGCAAGAAAGCGAGGGCGCTTACGTCGGTCGCTCGGACTGTGTCGTCGCAGCGCGGCGCTCTCCTCGAATTTCGCGAGCGTCCCCGGGCGCAGGCTACCGCTCATTTGCTCCGCATCGCGCTCGCGACTGGGCTCGACCGTGGCGTTCCGGTCACACCCCCTGTAGCCGACCGTTGGGGTGCACACTTCTTCGCGGTCGGCACGAGCACGCAGAAGAAACGACAAAGCGCTGCGTCCAACGCGGAAGTTCGACAGTTTCGTGGCGACTCGGACCGAGCGGGCGATGGCCCCCGCTTCGGCGCGGTGCTTGCAGATGTCCGCGTTGTCCCGCCTGGCGCGGTGACCCGCTTCGCTTGGTAGTTCGACCCGACATTGAAAAAGCGCTGACCCAGCGCTCTGCTAATCTTCCCAGAGGAGCCCCGATGAGCAGCGATCCCCACGCCCGTCCCTCGTTCGAGACGCCTGTCGTTCACAGCAGCCTTGTGAACCGCAAGTCACGCTTCATCGGACGGTGGGCCTTCGGCCTGCTGGCGTCGGTGGGTTTGATGGCGGTCGGGGGTGCAGCCTTCGCCGATGATGCCCCGGCCAAGAAGAAGAAGGAGCCGAAGGCTGTCCTCGTCGAGAAAGAGGTGGCCGCTCCCGCTGAAGAGGCGCCCGAGGTCAAAGCCTCGAAGGGCGTCGTCATCATCCAGCGCGCGGGTCAGGCGATCGGCCTCGGCACGATCCTCAACAACGACGGCCGCATCCTTACAGCGCTGTCACCGCTCGGCGCCGGCAACGACCTCGAGGCCCGCTACCCCGACGACACCGTTCAGAAGTTGAAGCTCGGCCATCACGACCGCGTCTGGGATCTCGCGCTGCTCGTTCCCCAGTCCGCCGCCAAGGCTTCCGACGGACTCGTCGCCTCGAACGCCGATCCCCTCAAGGAGGGCGCTGTTACTCGCAGCTTCTCCGCCGCCTCGAAGTCGAAGCCGGTAGCGAGCCCCGTCGACGTGAAGTCACGACGCTCCTTGATCGGTGGCGACGACCGCATCCTCGAGAACGCGCTCGAGCTCGGGTCGCGCTTCAACGCAAAGGACATCGGCTCGCCGCTCATCGACGAGAAGGGTCGCGTCGTCGGCGTGCTCGGTCGAGCCTGCGCTCCAGTCGAGGGCAAGCCCTGCGCGCCGGTCGCGTACGGCGTCCCGGTCAGCGCCATCAAGTCCTTCCTCAAGACTGTGCCGCCGGATGCAGTTCCTCCGTCGCCCTGGCTCGGCATCCAAGGACAACCGGACTCGACCGATGTGGTGAAGGGCGTGCGCGTCCTCTCCGTCGCGAAGAACAGCCCGGCCGCGGACGCAAAGCTGAAGGGTGGAGACGACGGCGACATGATCGTCGGCGTCGGTGGTGAGCCCGTCACCACTCCCGAAGAGCTCGCTGCAGCAATCAAGAAGCACGGCGTCGGGGAGAAGGTTCCGCTGACGCTCTTCAGCAACAACGCGTACCGCACCGTCGACGTCGTCCTGCGCACGCCCCCCGAGGTCGCGAAGGCTGCGGGCACGAACAACGCGCCGGCGAGCAATGTCGCCCCGACTCAGCAGGGCACGCAGCAGCAGCCGACTGTGGGCGACGCGATCAACGTCCTCGCAGGCGCCGCGCAGAAGGCCGCAGACCAGTTCGCGACGCCGCCGCCCGCCAAGCAACAGGTCGCTGCCGACAAGTCCGCGAAGGCCGACGAGCAGCCCGCGGACACCGACAAGGCCGAGGCTTCGGACAAGACCGACGCGCCGAAGACCGACGCCAAGAAGGAAAAGAAGACGAAGAAGAAGCACAAGAAGAACAAGAAGAAGGCAGACAAGAAGGTCGAGAAGCCGGCCGACACGGACGATCCGTTCGATCAGCCGTACTGAGTCCTTCGACCTCGAGTCGACAAAGCAAGCGAGCGGGCCTGAAGCCCGCTCGTTTCGCTTTGTACTTCGAGCGATGTTCGTCGAGCGAAGTGAGCGACGCAGCGATCAGCCGCGCCAGCGCACGAGCACGCAGGTCACGTTGTCGGGTCCGCCGTTCTCGTTCGCGCGCTCGATGAGCTTCGACGCGGCGGTCTTGAGGTCACCGAAGTTCGTGAGGACCTCGTTGATCTCAGGGTCGCTCACGGGCCCGGACAGTCCGTCGGAGCACAACAAGAAGGTGTCGTTCGCCTGGGGCAGCTCGAATCGAGTGTCGACCTTGACGGTGTCCTTCATCCCGAGGGCGCGCACGATGACGTTCTTGTGAGGGAAGTTGGCGATCTCCTCCTCCGTCAGGCGCTTCATCTTGATGTAGTCGTTGAGCAGCGAGTGATCGTCGGTGAGCTGCTCGAGCTTGCCGCTGCGGTGTCGATACACCCGGCTGTCCCCGACGTGCGCGACGTAGACGCCGTCGTTCGCTGCGAAGATGGACACCAGCGTCGTGCCCATGTTGCGCTTCTTGAGCTCGCGTTGCCCTGTCTCGTAGATGCGCAGGTTCGCGAGCTTGATGCCGGTGATGAGCCGGTTCTCCTCGTAGCCCTTGGAGCGGTCCATCTTGTAGGGCCACGTCCGCTCCGGATCGTCTTGGGTCGCGGCGAAGAACTCGCGCAAGGCGTCGAGCGCCATCTGCGACGCGACTTCACCGGAGGCGTGGCCACCCATCCCGTCGGCGACAACGAAGAGGCCGTAATCCTCCATGACGGAGAAGTTGTCTTCGTTGTGGTTGCGCTTGCGACCGACGTTGGTCTCCCCAGCTACCTCGATGCGGAACTGCTGATGAATGCTGCCATGGGCGTTCATGCGGCGTGTTGTACGGATGGTTGACGGCCCTCGGCGGCATGTCAACGAGACCTTGGACTTTCTTTGGTGGATTACCTTGCTGGTAGGATGCCTGCGTGGCTGATTCCAAGGACGGTGGCTCTGACCCGCAGCCGGAGCAAAATCCCCCGCGTGCTCCCACCCGTACGTTGCTGGGTCACAACGTGCCGAGTCCAGACGCTCCTGGAACCGCCGGCTCTGGTGCCACGACGCCTGCCGGCGCCGCACCCGCCGAGGCGACGCCCGCACCTGGAGCCGCGCTTCAGCCGCCACGACTGCGCCCTCCTCTGAAGCCGGCGTGGGGCGGCTCGCGCCCTGGAACGGCCCCACCTCCCCCACCACCAGGCGGGCTCCAACCGCCGTCCCCTCCGAGCAAAACCGCACCTGGGACGGGCCCGGTGATCCCTGGGAGCCCGCGACTTCCGGCGATTCGGAGCAAGACGCCCCCACCCCTGCCGGCGATTCGTACGCCGATGGACAAGGCGCCCGTCTCAGGGAAGACCCTCATGTACGGGTCGTTGCCCGAGACGCCCGCGACGCCCAGCGAGCCCGCCCCGCCTGCGGAGACGGAGGCAGAGGAGGTCGAGGCCGAGCTCACGGACGAGCCCAGCTGGGAGGCCGTCGAGGCCGAGCGAGACACGTTCGAGCTCGGTGATCCGAACTCGTTGGAGCTCAAACTAACCGACGAGGCCCCGAAAGCACCGGCCTCGCCACCACAGCCTGGCGCCGCCGCGGCCCCGCCAGCAACGAGCGAGTCCGCGCGTCCGCGCACGGCCGGCTCGTACAGCATGAGCTCGTACTCCATGACGGGCACGGTCGAGCGAACGCGGCCGCTGGTTGCTCAGCCCAGCGCGGCCCAACCGGCGCCGCCCCCTGCGACCCCGACCGCATCCGGTTCGGACCGCGGGGCGGCGAAGGCTCCGACTCCAGGTCCTCCGGCCACCGCGATCGGCACCATCGCCACCACGCAGGTCGCCGCGCCGCGTGGGACAGAGCCTCCGCCGTCCAACGCGTTCGCCGCGTCGATCGACAAGGAGCTCCGTTCACGCGCGGAGCGCCTGCGCCGCGAGGATCCTGTCGGCGCAGCGCGCGCGCAGCTCGAGCTCGGGTTGCTGTACGAGTGGGCGGTCGAAGATCGCGGGCGCGCTCGCAAGCACTACGAGATGGCGCGCGACCTCGTGCGCACGCTTCAGCCGGCGCTCACGCGGCTGCGGCGGATCGGCAGCGCGCAGAGCGCGATCGCGGGCTCGCCCGACACCACGCGCGAGCTGCTCGACATGCTCGAGGTCGAGATCTCGGTCGCCGAGACGGATCTCATGCGCGCCGATCTGCTCGCGACGCGCGCGCGTGTGCTCGAGCATCTCAATCGGCTCGCCGACGCACGCGCCGCGTACACCGAGGCTCTCCACTTCGCGCCGAAGCACCCCGCTGCGCTGCACGGCCTCGAGGTCATCCTCCGTCGCGAGATCCTCGACGACGCGAAGACGCTGCACGGCGATCTCGCGGATCATCTGCAGCGCGTCGCCGACGCGTATTCGCCGGACGGCAGCGATGGAGACGCCGGGCTCGCGTCGTGGATCTGCGTGGAGCGCGCCGAGGTGCTCGAGCGCAACTTGAAGGAGCTCGGCAACGCACGCGAGGCCCTCAAGCGCAGCGTCGCGCTGTCGCCGCAGCCGGGCCCGGTGCGCGCCGCGTTCGTGCGATTCCTCTCGCGGCACGACCGCGAGGCCGGGCTGATGGACGCGCTCCGCGTCGAGGCCGAGCGCGAACCCGATCAAGAGCGCGCCGCGAGGCTCCTCTATTCGAGCGCGCGCATAGCGCTCGATCGCGGCGCGAACCGCGGCGACGCCGTCCCCATCTTGCTCCGCGCAGAGCAGCGCGCGCCGCACACGAGCCTCATCCAGGAGCGCATCTTGGGCGAGCTCGTGTCGCAGCTCGACGCCGACGGCGACCACACGAAACTCGTCGAAATCCGTGTCAAACGCCTGAGCCTCATCCGTCAGCGCGAGGCGATCGCGTACGAGTACGTCCGCCTCGCGGACGCTTACGGTCGCCTCGGTCGCGCCGATCTCGCGGCCGACGCCGCAGCGCGCGCGCTCGCTCAGGATCCGACGAGCCGCACGATCCGCGAGAACCTCGACCAAGCGCTCTCGCGCCTCGGACGCCACGCCGATCGCGTGCGCTCGTGGCTCAACGAGGGCAACTCGGACCGCCCCGAGCGGCTGCGCTTGCAGGCGTTCATCCGCGCGGCCGACATCGCCGCGCGCCAGCTCAACCAGCCCGATCACGCCGTCGACGCGCTCCGCACCGCGTGGCTCCTCTCGCCCGGCAACGGCGCGGTGTTCGACGCCTTGAGCGGCCTCTTGCGCGCGCCGCCTCGCGCGACCGAAGAGGCCACGAAGAACGCCGAGCAACGCCTCGACCTCTACCACCAGGCCGCGGCGACCGAAGCCGACAAGGATCGCAAGCTCGCGCTCCTCGAGAAGGCGCTGTCGATCTACGAAGACGAGCTCGGCCGCCACGAGGACGCGCTCGCTTTGGCCGAGCGCATGCTCGCGATGGATCCCGGCCGCAGGACGACCGTCGTCGCGATCCAACGGAACGCGCGGCGCTCGGGCAAACTCGACAAGCTCGCGACCGCGCTGCTCGACGAGGTGAAGCAGACGAAGGACGACACGCTCCGCGTGCGCCTCCTGCTCGAGGCCGCGGACGTCAGCGAGAAGATGGGCGATCGAGAACGCGCGCTGTCGCTGATCGATCGCGCGCTCGTCGCAAAGGCAGGTGATCCGGACGCGGCCCGCGCGCGCGCGGATCTGCTTCGCCGCATGAGTCGATTCGAGGACGCTCGCAAGACGCTGGTCGCGCTCGCCGAGCGCGAGGCGGAGGCCGGCTTCGAGACGTGGCTCGAGGTCGCGGATCTCGACGAGTCGAATCGCAAGAGCTGGTCGGACGCGGTCGACGCCTACCGCGCGGCGCAGAAGCTACGGCCCAACCATCCGTTGCCGATGCTCTCGCTCTTTCGATTGCTTCGGACGACGAAGAACTTCAAGCGACTCGTCACCGAGATCAAGGCGTTCACGCGCTCGGATTCGACGCAGATCACGCCACGCGCGCTCGCGCAGCTCAACGTGATGTGCGCCGAGATCGAGGAGCTCTGCCTGGGTGACGACGAGGCCGCGCTGAAGAGCCTCACCCTCGCCGACGAGGCCCTGCGCGGCGCGACGCCGCCCGATCCCGCGTGGGATCCTGCGGTCTTCGAATCTCAGGAGCGCATCCTCTTCCGCGTCGGCGACGACGATGGCTTGCTTCGTCTCTACGCGAAGTGGCTCGAGCGCCAGCCCCCCGCTGCGGTCGATCACACCCTTCGAGTGGGCTTGGCCGGCGCGCTCGAGTCGACCTCGCCCGCGCAATCGATCGAGGTCCTCGACGCGCTCGTCGCGGTCGTCCCGACGCACATCCCCGCGCTCCGTCGGCTCACGCACCTGCACCGCGCGCGGCGTAGTTACCAGCCGCTCGCAGCGACGCTCTTCATGCAGGCAGGTGTCTTCACCTCGCGCGTGGCTCGCGTCGGCGCCCTCTGGGAGGTCGTGACGCTGGAAGAGCGGCTCGGCGCGGGCACCACGCTCGACGCCCTCGCGCGGATCACCAAGGAATTCCCTCACGACGTTGGTGCGCTCGACGCCATCGCGCGGATCGCGAGCAAGCTCGTCGCGGGTGGCGCCACACCGCACCCGTCGACGCTCGCGGTGCGCAGTCAGCTCCTCGGCGCGACCCGCGCGCGTCGCGAGCTCGCCGTCGATCCGCTCGCGCGCGCCTCCTACCTGCTCGAAGAGGCGACGCTCCTCGAGACCGCACCCGTCGACGCGGACCCACGCGCCGCGCTCGACTCTTACAAAGAAGCTCAGACGCTGTGGCCCGACAGCTTCCTCGCGGCTCGCGGGCTCGAGCGCATCGGCGAGCAGCTCGGCGATCACCAAGCCGTCATCACGAGCCAGCTCAGCCTCGCGAAGCTCGTCGAGACGCACACCGCGAAGGCCGAGCACCTCGTGCGCGCCGCAGAGCTCACGGCCCGCGTCCTCCGCGACGCGCGCACGGCGCTCGAGCTCTACGAGGTCGCGCTCGAGACCGATGCGGAGAACCGCGACGCGGCGAAGGCCCTCGTCGGGATGCTCGCGTCCGACCCGCGCCGGCTCATCGATCGACTGCGACCCGCCCTCGATCGCGCAGGGACGCAGACGCAGGTCACGTACCTCGGGCTCGAGATCGCGCAGGCCTACCTCAAGATCCACACGGATGAGGGCGACGCTGCCCGCATGGATTTCACGCCCGGCATCCTCGCGTTGAAGCGCGCAATCAAGCTCGCCGCGGAGCCGACGAGCCTGTTCCTGCTCGCGCGCCTCTACTCCGCGCAACACGCCTGGGCCGAGGCTCGCGAGACCTACCAACGCATCGTCGAGGTCGTCGGCAACGGCGACCCGAAGACGCGCCTCGCTGCGCTCTTCGCGCTCGTCGAGCTCTACGAGGGCCCGATGGGCGACGCGCAGCTCGCCGAGTCGACGCTCGTCTCGATCCTCTCGGGCGATCCGGGCAACAAGGCCGCGCTCGAGCGCCTCTTCTCGCTCGCCGTGAAGAACGGCGACAAGAAGCTCGCGCGATCGAGCCTCGAGCGCCTCGCCGAGTACGAGACCGATCTCGCGCAGCGCACCGAGTACCAGATGCGCGTCGCCGAGGTCTGCCGCGAGGCCCAAGACGGCGCGGGGATGCTCCGCGCGCTCAGCGACGCCGTCGTGTCGACGCCCCAGGACCTCCGGCCTTGGTCGCTCCTCACGCGGCTCTATCGCAGCGACACGACCGAGGGCGCGGCCGGCCTCGCGCACGCGATCGAGCAAATCCTCGAGCAAGGCAAGGCCCGGCGTCGACCGCTCGAGGCTCGGTGGCTCGTCACGCTCGGGCTGCTCGAGGTCAACGTCCTCAAGCGCCTCAGCGAGGGCATCGCGCACCTGCAAGCCGCCGTCGGCGCGGCCTCGGCACCATCCGCGGGCTCGCCGACGACCGCCGCGAACAACCTCCCCGAGCTGCGCGCCGCGCTCGGCACCGGCCTCCTCTCGGCGGGCCGCACGAAGGACGCGATCACGATCCTTCGCGAGCTCGCCTCGACCGAGCACGACCTCTTGCTCCGTATGTTCGAGCCGAGCGCTTACAACACTGTTCGCAGCGCGAGCGTCGCCGCCACGGGCACCATCCTCGGGTCGGTGCTCACGTCGCTCGACGCGGCGCTCGCCACCGAGGGCCGCGCCGACGAGCGGCTCGTCTGCGAGGAGGTCCGCGCCGCCCTCGGCGACGTGCCGCCCGATCGCGTACAGAAGCTGCGCACGCGCCGCATCGAGCCCGACGCCCCGGCGCCGAACCAGCTCGCCCAGACCGAGATCGTCCGAACGATGGTCGCCGAGGCTCGCTCCCCGTTCATCGACGTCGCGATCTCGATCCAACCGATTGTCGGAAAAGTCATTCCCTTGTCCATCTCGAACTACGGGGTCACCTCGCGCGAGAAGGTCGGCCCGCGCGACGGCAACCCCACGCGCGCGCTCGCCGATCGCATCGCGCGGTGCCTCGGCTTCAGCGACTTCGAGCTCTACCTCTCGGGCGCGTGGAACGGGCCGCTCCACCTCTTCCCCGGCGACCCGCCGATGCTCGTCGCGCACCACAGCTTCAGCGAGCTCCCCGAGGGCGAGCAGGCGTTCGCGCTCGGCCGCATGCTCGCGCGCATCGCGATGGGCATGACGTGGCTCGACGTCGTCACGCCCGACGTCTGCGAGGCGCTGCTGCTCTCCGCCGTCCGCCAGGTCCTGCCGCAGTGGGGCAACGGAGAACTCGGTCCCCAGCGCGAGGCCGCGCTCGCCAACGTGCACGTCGCCATGCAGCGCGCGATCGGCCGCAAACAGCGCAAGGCCATCGAGGAGCGCGCCCAGAGCTTGTCGCCGAGCATGAGCATGGGGCAGTTCTTCGCCGGGGTTCGACGCAGCGAGTACCGCGCGGGCTACATCCTCTCGGGCAACCTCCTCACGTCGCTCGAGGGCATGCAAAAGTGGGAGGCCGATCTCATGCATGCGTCGGAGAACCCGCGCGCGTACCTCCAGAATCGCTTCTCGAACGAGCTCATCCGTTACGCGCTCTCACCGGACGGCTTCAGCGATCGGCGCTACCTCGGGACGATCTTCTCCGGCACCCTCTGAGCTTGTGAGGAGGGGTCGACGGAGCCGACGGCCGCATCTACGTTCCAGGCATGAGCGAGCTCCCGACCGATCTCGAGAAGGCCATCCTGGACCTCAAGCGCGAGCGCAACGCCGTCGTCCTCGCGCACTATTACCAAGAGGGCGAGATTCAGGATCTCGCCGATTTCCTCGGTGATTCGCTCCAACTCGCGCAAGCCGCGAAGAAGACGCAGGCGAGCGTCATCCTGTTCGCCGGCGTTCACTTCATGGCCGAGACCGCGAAGATCCTGAACCCCGACCGCGTCGTCGTCGTCCCCGACATGGAGGCCGGGTGTTCGCTCGCCGACGGCTGCCCCGCGGATCGCTTCGTCGCGTGGCGCGCGAAATACCCCGACGCCGTCTCCATCTCGTACATCAACTGCACCGCCGCGGTGAAGGCCGCGAGCGACTACATCTGCACGTCCTCCAACGCGGAGAAGATCGTCCGCGCCATCCCCGAGGACAAAGAGATCCTCTTCGCGCCCGACAAAAACCTGGGCCGCTGGCTGATGGAGCGCACGGGTCGCAAGATGCGTCTCTGGCAGGGCAGCTGCGTCGTGCACGAGACCTTCAGCGAGAAGAAGCTCACGCAGCTCAAGGAGCGCTACCCGCACGCGAAGGTCATCGCTCACCCCGAGTGCGAGGAGCCCATCCTCCGCATGGCCGACTTCGTTGGCTCGACGACCGCGCTCCTCAAGTTCTCGATCAGCGACTCGTCGAAGCAGTTCATCGTGCTGACGGAGGACGGCATCCTCCACCAGATGAAGAAGGCCTCGCCCGACAAGGAGTTCATCTCCGGTCCGCCGACCGCGAACTGCGCGTGCAACGAGTGCCCCTTCATGAAGAAGAACTCCCTCGAGAAGGTCTACCTCGCGCTCCGCGATCTCAGCCCGCGCATCGAGATGGACGAGACGCTCCGCCAGAAGGCGCGCGTCGCGATCGATCGCATGCTCGACCTCAGCTGAGATCGCGCTGCCAGAAGCCGACGTCGTGCCACGCGTCGCCGTCCGATTCGCTGACGCGTTTGTAACCTACCCGTCGAAACACGCCGGCGGGCTCGAAGCCCATCGCCTCGTGGAGCGCGACGCTCGCGGCGTTCGGCAGCGTGATGCCGGCGATCGCGCGCGCGTAGCCTCGGGCCGCGAGGTCGGGGAGGAGCGCCGCGTAGAGCGCACGGCCGATCCCGTGCCCGCGCTTCGAAGCGTCGACGTAGACGGTCACCTCCACCGAGAACCGATAGGCGGGGCGCGCACGAAAGGGCGACGCGTAGGCGTAGCCGCATGTCGTCCCCTCGAGCTCAGCGACGAGCCACGGGTAGCCAGGCCCGTGCGCGCGCATTCTGCGAACGATCTCCTCCGCGGAGGGCGGCTCGAGTTCGAAGGAGATCGCCGTCTCGAGCACGTACGGCGCGTAGATGCGGGCGATGAGCTCGGCGTCGAGCTGCTGCGCCGCGCGAATCGTCGCAGGCGCCGCGTCGACTGGCCCAGGTGAGCTCGCTCGCATTTCGAGTCGGACGTCGACGGCCGCAGACACCTGACAGCCCACCCGTTGGCGCGCCGATGCTCGCGATGTTACCATCGGTTACATGAAGCCCTCTGTCGCGACGGCCTGCATCCTTTGTGAGTGCAACTGCGGACTTCAGGTCGACCTCGGCGGCGAACGAGACCGCCATTTCGTGAGGCTCCGCGGGGACAAGTCACACCCGTCTTCACGCGGATACGCCTGTGAAAAGGCTCACCAGCTCGACCATTATCAGAACAGCCGCGATCTCCTGACTCACCCGCTCAGGCGCAAGAGCGACGGGACCTTCGAGCGCATCGATTGGCCAACAGCGATTTCGGAGGTCGCGGCCCGACTCGCGTCCGTGCGCGACCGCTTCGGCGGAGAGACCATCTTCTATTACGGTGGCGGCGGGCAGGGTAATCACCTCCCCGGCGCGTACAGCGGAGCGACCCGTCGCGTGCTCGGCTCTCGCTATCGGTCGAACGCGCTCGCCCAGGAGAAGACTGGGGAGTTCTGGGTCTGCGATCGGGTCATGGGGACAGCGACGCGCGCCGACTTCGAACACTGCGACGTCGCCTTCTTCCTCGGGAAGAACCCGTGGCACTCGCACTCGATCCCGCGCGCCCGCGTGACCCTCAAAGAGATCGCGAAAGACCCCAATCGCACGCTCATCGTCGTCGACCCGCGCCGCACCGAGACAGCGGAGCTCGCGGACATCCACCTTCAGGTCAAACCGGGTAGCGACGTCTGGCTGCTCTCGGCGCTCCTCCGGATCATCGTCGACGAGGGCCTCTTCGACCGCGCCTTCGTCGAGGCGCACGTCGTCGGAGCCGACGCGCTCTTCGAGCGGCTGCGCGCGATCGACGTGCGAGATGCCTGCGCGCGCGCGGGCATGGACGTCGCGCTCGTCGAGCGGACCGCGCGCGTCATCGGCGCCGCCAAGGCCTTCTCGAGCTTCGAGGACTTGGGGGTTCAGATGAACAAGAACTCTACGCTCGTGAGCTATCTGCACCGCGCGCTCGTGGTCCTCACGGGCAGCGTCGGTCGACCGGGCACGCACTACGTGCCGTCGCCCATGGTGCAAATGACGGGGGGAGCGTCGGGGCGCACGAGCCCCGTCGTGAAGGCGCCTATCGTCGCGGGCCTCGTCCCCTGCAACCAAATCGCCGACGAGATCCTCACCGATCACCCGAAGCGCTACCGCGCGATGCTCGTCGAGGCCGCCAATCCAGCGCACTCGCTCGCGGACTCACCGCGCATGCGCGAGGCCCTGCGCGCCCTCGACACCCTCGTCGTGATCGACGTCGCGATGTCGGAAACCGCGAGGCTCGCCGACTACGTCCTTCCCGCTGCGACCCAATTCGAAAAGGCCGAGGCGACCTTCTTCAACTTCGACTTCCCCGAGAACTACTTCCACCTTCGGCCGCGCCTGCTCGAGCCGCTCGGTGAGCGCCTGCCCGAGGCGGAGATCCACGCGCGCCTCGTCGAGGCGCTCGGCGCCCTCACCGAGGCGGACTACGCCCCTCTCCGTGAGGCCGCCCGCGTCGGGCTCGAGGCTTATGCCGGAGTCTTGATGTCGACCGTATTGCCCGATCCCAGGCTGACGGCGCTTGCTCCGATATTGCTCTATCGCACCCTCGATTTGCCAATAGAGCTCCGGGAGGGCGCGGTCGTATTGGGGCTCACGTTCAAGGTCGCGATGGAAAACCCCGAGTCGCTCGCGCGCGCAGGCTTCGGCGGCAACCCGATGGAGGCCGCGCTCTCGCTCTTCAAAGCCATCCTCGCGAAGCCGAGCGGGGTCGTCTTCGCCGTCGACGAATGGCAAGGAGTGCTCGCCCGCGCGAAGACCAAAGACAAGAAGATGCACCTCGATTTGCCCGATCTCCTCGGTGAGCTCGAGAGGCTGCACGCGTCCCCGATGGACGCTGGCGACGACGCGTATCCCTTCGTGCTGAGCGCCGGCGAGCGGCGCTCGTTCACCGCCAATACGATCATGCGCGACCCGGCCTGGCGTAAGAAAGACGAGCGCGGAGCGCTGCGCATGAGCCCCGAGGACGCGCAGGCGCTCGGCGTCGCGACCGGAGACTCGGTGCGGCTCTCGACCAAGCGGGGCTCGCTCGTCGCCGAGGTCGAGGTCTCACCGAGCATGCAGCGCGGACACGTCTCTCTCCCCAACGGCCTGGGCACCGACTACCCGACAGCGGAGAGCGGTGGGCGCCCGACCGGCGCGGCGCCGAACGAGCTGACAGCCGCGGAGGATCGCGATCCGTTCGTCGGGACGCCGTGGCACAAACACGTGCGCGCGCGGATCGACACGCTTACACGACAGTCAGCATCAGAGTCGGCGTAGCGCCTCACCTCGGGCTTCGTCGGGTGGGCAGGGTAGTCGCGCCGAACCGTAGACTCGACGCACCCCATGATCGGAATACCGCTCGGCGTCCTCTACGCCAATGTCGTCGAGTCGCTATTTCACCGTCATGTCCTGCACGGACTCGGCCGTAACCCGAAGAGCTTCTGGGCCTTTCACCTGCGCGACCCCCAGACCAAAGAACGACTCGCCATCGCGGTCGGGGTCGCCGCCCACCTGCCCCTGGCACCGATCGCGCCCTTCTTCGTCGGGACGCTCGCCTATTGCGGATACCGGTTTTACCGACTCCACGAGCGGGGACACCTCGACCCGCAGTGGGCCCGCGAGCATCTGCCCTGGCACTACGATCATCACATGGGCCCCGACCCGGAGAAGAACTGGGGGATAGGCCTGCCGATATACGACTATGTCGCGGGCACGCGCGCGCCCTACGCTGGGACAGCGGACGAGGCCCGCGCCACGAAGGCGACGTGAGCTGCGCTATTGCTCAATCGAGCTCGAGCCGCTGAACGAGGTCCGCGGTCGTCGGCCTGGCGCTCTGTTCGCGCACCAGCAAGTCCCGAATGACGCGGGCGAGCGTCGGGTCCGGGATGCGGAGCTCCGCGGGATCCGCCGCGAGGATCGCGCGCGCGATCTCGAGCCTGCGAGCGCCGTCGAACGGGCGCGTTCCAGTTACAAGCTCGTAAGCCATCGCGCCGAGCGCCCACAGATCCGCCGCGGGGCCGACCTCTTCACCGACGATCTGCTCGGGCGCCGCGTACGCGAGCGAGCCGATGAAGGTGCCCTCCTTCGTCTTCATGTCGAACGCCGCGGCTGCCGAGCGCGCGAGCCCGAAGTCGAGGAGCTTGAGGCGCAGGTGCGGCGCGCGGGCCACGAGGACCACGTTCTCGGGCTTGAGGTCGCGGTGGATCCAGCCCGCGCCGTGCAGCACCGCGAGCGCGGACGCGAGCTCGCGGATGATCGCGCGAACCTCGTCGGGAGCGAGCGGGCCGCCGTCGTCGAGGATGCGGCGGAGCGAGAGCCCCTCGACGAGCTCGAGGACCAACACCGGCAACCCCTCGTAGTCGAACGTGTCGAAGAGCCGGGCGAACGACGGGTGCTCGATCGCCTTGAGCGCGCGCGTCTCGCGGACGAAGCGGTGCCTGGCGTCCTCGCTCCCGATGAGGTGGGGGTGAAGGATCTTGAGGGCTCGCGGCGAACCATCAGGCGCGAGCGCGCGAAAGACGCGGCCCAAGCTGCCGGAGCCGATCGCGCTCTCGAGTTTGTGGCCGCCGATCTCGGCGCCCGGGCCGATGAACGACGGAGACGACGGCCGATGCGGGACACCCTCGTGGATGGCCGCGCCACACGTGGAGCAGATCGGGTTGAAGACCGAGTTGCTCGCGCCGCATGCACACTCGACGAACATCGCGTCCCTCCCACTGGCTCGCAGTCAGTCGATCAAGCTCGGAGCCGAGCTCGCATCTTCTGGAGCTGGCTGCGGTGGATCCCCGATTTCGCCGCGGCCTGCGTCACGTTCCCGCTGTGTTTCTGCAGGAGGCCGTCGACGAACTCGCGCTCGAGATCCGCGATGAGCGCCTGCGTGACCTCTTTGAGCTCAGCGAGATCGTAGCGCTCGAAGCGCGGCTGGCCGGAGACAGGAGGGGCCGAGATCGGCGCGCTGCCCGGGTTCGACGGCGGCGGAGCGGGGGGCTTGCGTGCGCGCGCTGCGGCGAGGATCTCCTCGGGCAGACCGTCGGTGCCGACCTCGCGCTCGTCGCCCGCGAGCAGGAGCGCCCGCTCGACCGCGTGCGCGAGCTCGCGGACGTTGCCGGGGTAGCTGTGCGCCTCGAGCGCGCGCAGCGTCGACTGCGAGAGCGTGCGCTTGCCCTCCGAGAGCTCGGCCGCGAAGTGCCGCGCGAGCAGGACGATGTCGTTCCGACGCTCGCGGAGCGGCGGGATGCGGAGCTCGACGACGCGCAGCCGATAGTAGAGATCCTGGCGGAAGGTCCCGCGCTCGACGCGCGACGCGAGATCCGCGTGCGTCGCCGCGACGATGCGGACGTCGACCTTCTCCACGCGATCGGTGCCGACGCGCTGGACCTCGCCGAACTGGATCGCGCGCAGCAGCTTCGCCTGTGTTTCGAGCGGGATCTCGGCGACCTCGTCGAGGAACAGCGTGCCGTGGTGCGCGCTCGCGAAGCGCCCCGTGCGATCGCGATCGGCGCCGGTGAACGCGCCGCGCACGTGCCCGAAGAGCTCGCTCTCGAGCATCGTGGACGGCAGCGCCGCGCAGTGCACTACGACGAACGGGCCGCGCCTGCGCTCCGAGTTGACGTGCAGCGCCTTGGCGATGAGCTCCTTGCCCGACCCGCTCTCACCGAGCACGAGGACCGCGGCCTTCGCCGGAGCGATCTGCGCGACCGTCTTCAAGAGCGCGAACATGCGCTGGTCGCGCGTGATGATCCCCGCGAAGTCGTGCTGCGCGAACAGATCGCGCTCGAGCGCCGACGATCGCCGAGACAAGACGGCGCGCTGCACGGCCGCGTGGAGGCAGAGCCCCGCGAGCTCGGCGACGTCCGAGACGAGCTCGACCGCCGCGCTCGAGAAGCCACCCGAGCGCGGGTGCTCGAGGTAAATCGCACCGAAGCGCTCTTCACCGCTCGAGAGCGGCGCGACCATGATCGCGCGCCCCGCCGACGCAGCGAGGCTCTCGAGCATGGAGAGCTCGGGATCGTCGGCAGGGTTCGACGAGTGCACGATCGCGTTGTCGACGAGCGCCTGCCGCACGAGGCTGCGGCTGAAGCGCGCAGGCGCGTCGTCCGCCGCGGTGTCGAAGCGCACGGCGAACTTCGGGTTGAACTGATCTCCCTCGCGAGCGACGACGAAGCCGCGGTCGGCGCCCGTGAGCTCCAGCATGCGAGTCAGCAGCACCTCGGCGGTGCGAACTTCGTCTTGTTGGGCGAGCAGCAGCTTCGCGATGTCGACGCGCGGGTCGTTCACAGCGCCCTAGAGGCTAATCGGCCGCGGGCCCAGCGGACACAGAATCCACGTTGGGTTTCACCGAGGCGCCGCTTTCCCATCGGCTGAGCGCGCGCTCCATCCGCACGAAGACCTCGTCGAGCGTGTCCTCTTCGGGCAAGAACGTGAGGCGCAGGTGGTTCTTCGGTTTGAAGTTGAAGCTCGAGCCCGGCACCACGAGGACCTTCTCGCGCTCGAGCAGATCCATCGCAAATTTCCCGTCGTCGAAGGTCGGGAGTCGCTCGAGGTCGACCCACGGGAACGCGTAGAGCGCGCCGCGCGGCGGGGCGACCTTCAAGAAGCGCGAGCGCTCGACCCCGCGCAGGATCGCGCGCCGCTGTCGCCCGAGCCTGCCCGTGTCGGCCGTGAGATCGAAGATGCTCTGCGTGCCGCCGAGCGCGGTCTGCACGGCCCACTGACCCGGAACGTTGGAGCACAAACGAAGTGACGCGAGCAGCTCGAGCCCCTCGAGGTAGTCGGCCGCGTGCGCCTTGCGCCCGCTGAAATGCACCCAACCCACGCGGAAGCCGCACGCGCGATAGACCTTCGACAGGCCGCCGAACGTGCCGCAGAGCGTGTCCTCACAGAGCGTCGCGAGCGGCGTGTGCTCCGCGCCGTCGTAGAGGATGCGGTCGTAGATCTCGTCGGAGAACAGCACGAGCTTGTGCCGCTCGGCCACGCGCACGAGCCCCTCGAGCACGGCGCGTGGATACACCGCGCCCGTCGGGTTGTTCGGCGAGATGACGACGAGCGCGCGCGTGCGCGGCGTGATGAGCCGCTCGACCTCTTCGGGGTCGGGGACGAAGCCGTTCACGCGATGACACGGGTAATGCACGGCCTTCGACCCGGTGATCGAGACGGCCGCGGTCCAGAGCGGATAGTCGGGTGAGGGCACGAGCACCTCGTCCCCCGGCTCGAGCAGCGCCTCGAGCGTCATGAGGATGAGCTCCGAGACGCCGTTGCCCATGAACACGTCGTCGACCGTCACGCCGCGGATGCCGCGCGCTTGGGTCTCCATCACGACGGCCTCGCGCGCCGGGAAAATTCCCTTCTGATGGCAGTACCCCTCCGAGTGCGAGAGGTTCTCGATCATCGCGAGCCGCATCGTCTCGGGCGTGCGGAACCTGAACTCGGCCGGGTTGCCGATGTTCAGCTTGATGACCTCGTAGCCTTGGCGCTCGAGCTCGAGCGCACGACGAGCGAGGGGGCCGCGGATCTCGTAGCGAACGTCAGCGAGGTGCGCGGCACGGCGAAGGGGGGCTGGGGTTCGTTGTGGCATGGCGACCGGCGACCATACTCCGCCTTGCGAGAGGCGGGGCGGCGTGGTTCGTTGCCTACCATGCGGAGCTCGTCCTTCTGGTTGTTCATGGCCCTCGCGGCGCTGGCGTTCTTCACCGGCTGCTCGAAGCCCGAGCCCCCCAAGGTCAAAGCCGAGAACGCGACCGTGAAGAACGTCGACGCGAGCGGCCTCACCATCGAGGTCACGCTCGACGTGGAGAACGTCAACAACTTCACCCTCTCGGCGACCAGCGTGAAGGCCCGCGTGAAGGTCGGTGACAAGATCGATCTCGGTGAGGTCACCGCCCCGACGAAGGTCACGATCGGCGCAAAGAAACACGAGAAGATCGTCGTACCGCTCGAGCTCAAATGGTCCGACGTCGCGGGCATCGCGATGCTCGCCGCGAACAACGCGACCATCCCCTACAAGGTCGAGGGCACCGCGGCGATCGGCACGGACAGCGTGCATTTCGACGTGCCGTTCGACATCGGAGGGACGCTCACGCGCGAGCAGCTCATGAAGGTCGGCGTCGGCGCGCTGCCCGTGAAGCTGCCCATCCCGTTGCCGATCCCGCTCCCGCAGTAAATCGATCGGGCAGCGCTTACATCATTGTCATTATTTTGGGGGCAGAGTCTGCACCCTACCCGCCGAACCAGCGGCGCACTCGCGCAAAGAACCCTGTTGGCGCGGGTGGCGGCTCCGGCGCGAGCTCGTAGTACTCCGGTGCGGGGGCGCCCATGAGCAGCGGCTGGTGATCCGGCTCCGCGATCGCCCCGCCCAATCCCCCAGGACCCCGTCTTCCGTCGTAGGCCTCGTCCAGCGGGCCGCGCGCGAGCGCCGCGTCGATCGCGATGCACTCGCGGGCAGCGCCGCGCCGATGGGCCTCCTCGACGGTGCTGCAAAAATACACGTTGCTCATGCAGCTCGGGCAAAAACGCACGGCGTCGTCGCTCGTCGGCGTGAGCGAGTCCCACCGCTTCGGGCACACGAAAGCGAACCGCACGCAGCGCGACACCGGAGACTGCGCGACGACCGCGCGCCACCCGGGCCCAGCGCCGTCGCCACCCGAGACCTCACCACGCAGCACCGCGAGCTTGCGCCGCTGACCGCGCTGCTCGAGCCAATCGGCGTAGACCGCGCGAGCCTCTCCGTCCGCGGGCGTCGCGCGGATCGCGTCGACGAGCGCTCGCTCGTTGTCATCGTCGGGTTTCCACGGCGCGACGTGCGCGAGCGGCTCAGCGTCCGTCCCGAGGACGGCCGCGAGCGCGCTCACAGCCTCGGTCACGGTCGTGAAGCGCGCGCTCGGATCACGGGTCACACAGCGCCCGAACCAAGCGTCGAAGCCGTCGGGCAGCACGGTCGGCGAGACGCCGAGCTCCTGCGCGCGCTGCGAGGGCGGGGCGAGGACTTCGAAGCGGACTGCGCGCAGGACGTCCTGCCCCGACGCGTTCGCGGGGACGCGGTGGTAGTGCGCGCCCGTGAGCGCGCGGAACGCGAGGATGCCCGCGGACCACACGTCCGCGAGGGAGGTCGCTGGAGCCGTCGACTCGGTGAGCTCGGGCGCGAGGTAAAGGAGCCGCTCGGGCTCGTCGCTGAGCGGCGCGAACCCACGATCGAAGCCCGCGAGCTTCACCGTGTTCGCAGGCTGAGCGAGGAGCACGCTCGACGGATCGACGTGGCCATGCGCGACCCCGATGCGCGACGCGCTCTCGAGCGCGCGCGCGACGCCCTCGAGCACACCGACGAGCTCGCCTCGTCCTAGCGTGCCGCGATGCTCGAGGTACGCGGCGAGGCTCGTGCCCTCGACGTACTCGAGGACCACCCATTGATTTTGGGCTGCGTAATGGCCGCCGAAGTAGATGACCCCGTAGACCTTCACGACGTGCTCGGAGTCCGCGGATGCAGACGAGAGCGCGGCGAGCCCGCTGACGTTGCGTGTGTCGGGCGGAAGCAACTTGAGCACGCGGGGTGTGCCCGCGTGCTCGAACGCTGCGACGACGTAGAGCCGGGCTGTCCCTGGGTGGAGCGGAGCAGCTACGCGAAATGATCCGATGATGTCGCCCGGTTGGAGCACGCTGCGATCATCTACGGGCGAAGGGCGCTCGGCCTCCGCAAAAAAGAACTGAGACTGCGCGAGACTCCGTGAGACTCGCGGAGACGTCACTCAGCGGGCGACCGTGCGAGTGAGGGTGGCTCCACCCAACGCAAGACACGCTCCGCGAGCGTTCGACCTACGAACGGCCGAAGGAGCTGCGCGACGTAGCCGCGGGGCCAGACCCCCAAGGTCTCATCGGGCTCGAGGCCGAGCGGGTAGGTCTCCTCGCGCGAGACGGGCCGGTGATACGTGCCGAAGACGAGGTCCCAATAGGGCCCGAGGTTCGCGAAGTTGTGAGCGGTGTAACGAACGCGCGCGTGATGCCAGTGATGGAGCTCGGGCGCGCCGAAGACCCAGCGGAGCGGGCCGACGTTCATGCGCACGTTGGAGTGGATGAAGATCGCCCACATCCCGCGGAAGACGATCAACGCGCCGAGCGCGCGAAAGTCCACGCCGAGCAGGATGCCGGGCAGGTTCAAGAAGAGCTGCGTGAAGATGCCGTCGAGCGGGTGCTCGCGGTGCGCAGCGAGCCAGTCGAGGTGCTCGACGGAGTGGTGAACGGCGTGGAAACGCCAGAGCACGTCGAAGTGGTGACACGCGCGGTGAAACCAATAGATGAGGAAATCACCTATCGCCGCGGCGAGCAGGGCCTGCGTCCAGATCGGTAGCGAAGAGACCTGCGCTTGCAGCGGCGCGAGCGGCTCGAACGCGAGCGTGCGGTCGTAGAGCGCGCGGAGGCCGAGCGAGACCACGGTCGCGAAGACCAGGTACTGCCCCGCGAGGAACGTGAGATCGATGCGGAACTCGGGGCGAAGGAACGGCTGCTTGCGAGCAGCGAAGAGTCGCTCGAGCGGGACGAAGACGAAGACCAGCACCACCAGACCGACACCCAGCGAGAGCAGGTTGTCGAGGAGCACCTGCTTCATGTCAGCGCTCGGAGTTGATGCGAACGGGCGCGGCCTTCGACCCGCCGAAGAACGGCACGTCGCTCGAGGCCTGCTTCGGGTGCGTCGGCTTCTGCCCGGCGGGTGGCGTCGTGGCGCTCGCGGGTGCGTCGGAGGCGGCCACGGACGGTGCGGGTGCAGCCGAGGTCGCAGCCACGGTCGAGCTGGTCGCTGGAGGAGCGGTGTTCGACGCTGGAGTGTTGTTCTTCGCCGCGCTGGTCGAGCTCTTCGGCGCGGCGCTCTCCGGTGTCGCGCTCGAAGCAGCGTCCGAGCTGCACCCGAGCCCGCTCGCTCTGAACATCAAGAAGCCGACCACGCTGATCGACAGCGTGAGCGCGCCCACGCGCGCCAAATACCAAGCTGCGCCGCGCGGTTCGCGGCGCTGTTCCCCGTCGTCCTGCATTGGTTCCCTCGAACTGGCCAAGTCACCACGACCCGCCGAAGTGTGACGGGACTCGGTGAGACTATTTGCGACAGACCGCGAAACGAAGGATGAGCGGCTGAGATGCTGCGGCTGCGCCCGTCGGCTTGGCGGAGTAGACGCCGGTCTCCACGGAGACGAGCTGGGTCGCGCGGCGCGCGAGGACGAGGCTCGGTGCCTCGGCGGGAGCGCTCGAAACCGCAGGACCCGCGCTCGCTGCTGCGCTGCTCGAGGCCTTCGGGGGTGCGGCGCTGCTCGAGGCCGCCGCGCTCGACGAGCTGGAAGACGCCGGCGCTGGAGCATCGCCGCCGCCGCCACCGCCACCACCACCGAGCCCCGACTTCGGCGGCGTGGCCGATTTGCCAGGCGGGGGGCTCGCGCCCGAACCAGCGCCGCTGCCGTTGCCTGGACCGGGCGTGGGGGGACGACGCTGCGAAGCGCTCGCTGAAGCGGTCGGTGTCGCCGACGCGGTCGGCGCGATCGCGACCGAGGAGGCTTCGGGGGGCGGCGAGGACGTCGTGGCGACCAGCGTCGCAGAGCTCGTCGTCGCGGGTGCGGTCGCGGGCGCAGTCGCGGTCGCAGTCGCAGTCGCGGTCGCAGTCGCGGTCGCGGAGGCGATCGCGGTCGTCGTCGCGCTGGGCGTCGCGCTCGCAGTAGTGCTCGCGGATGCGCTGGCCTCCGCGCTCGCGATCGTGGGTCGGGTCGTCGCGCCGCAGAAGCCCGTCGTCGGTGGAAGCTCGGTGGTGGTCTTGTGGGCCTGGACGGTGCGCAGCGAGCGCGCGAGCTCAGGATCGGATTGATCGATGAGGCCCGGCGTCACGACCAGGAAGAGGTTCTCCTCACCGGCCGTGTCGCCGAGCTCGACGGCCTGGCCCTGCTGCGGGACGCGCTGGCGCAGGCCACCGCGCAAGCGCTGCTCCGACACGCGCTCGATGGTCCCATCGCTGCGCACGACGACGAGGTTCACCATCGCGTCGTCGCTCGGGGTCACGTAGAACGCGACCGTATCGCCCGCTGCGAGCGGCCCGCCGAGCTCGATGGCCTCCTCGCCTTTGTCGGTGATCGCCACGGCCTCGAGCTTCACGTCGTGCACGAGCCCTGCGCCGGGTGCGGCGTCCGCGGGGTGCTCGCTGTCCTTGCCGAAACACGCCGGCAGAAGCGCGAGCGCGGAGACTGCGGTGATCGCCGACAGAGCGCGGAGCGCAGCGGAAGTACGAGGAGAGAGCTGGTTTCGCATGGGATCAATCCGGCGTGCCGCGTAGTTGAAGCTTCGACCTGGGAGAGGTGGCGCCGGGATCGTTCTTGGCACCCTTCAGGTACGGCGTCGTGTTGGTCGCTGTTGCGTACGCGGTCGCGACGGGGACCGCCAGCGCCGCGCGATCGATGGGTAGCTCGACGTCGACATCCGCGGGTTCGTTCGACGTCGGCGCGGGCATCGCGAGCGGGCGGACGACAGCGGCGACACATGCGGACAGCGAGACGTTGCCCGCGAGCTTGTCGTCGACGAACTGCGCGCTCCGAACGGTGCCGTTCGCGAGGATGCGCAGGGTGAGCATGACGTGAGGAGGCAGAGCCGCGGGCGAAGTGCCGACGAAACACTGGGTGATCGACGCCTTCTTTTTGTCGAGGATGGGCGCGACCTGCGTCGCATCGTACGCGACGCTCTTCCCGTAGGTCGGCATTTGGGCGTCATCGGGGTTCGCCAGCGCCTCGGCTTTGTTCGCCGCGACCACCGTCGACGCAGTCGCTGTCGCTGAAGCGGTCGCGACCGGAGCGTTCGCCTCGGCGGACGGTGTGGGCGCGTTCATCGCGGCGGGTGTGCCCGGCGACTCTTCGCGCGAGGAGTTCGTGAGCCAAACGCCGGCGCCGATCGCGACCACGCAACCGCCGACGACGCTCGCGAGCAAGAGGCGTCGCGCAGGCTTCTTGGGGTTGGTCGTCGCGGCGCGAACCATGCCGGAGTCGGTCGCGCTCGGGCTCAGCTCGACCGTGCGCAGAGGCTCGGCGCCGACTGTGCGCTGCTCGCTCCGCGCTTCAGAAGCGGCCTCGGGACTCGACGCGACAGGCTCGGTGCGAGCGAGCTCGAGCGTGTCGACGGAGCTCGCCTCGCCATCGCTCGACGCCGAGACGCGCGCGAGCTTCTCCCGAGTCCACGTCGTGCCCACGAACGCTGCGAGATCGGTCGCGAGGTCGTCGATCGTCGCGTATCGACCCTCGGGTCGCTTGCGCAGGCACTTCATCACGATGTCTTCGAAGTCCTGCGAAATATCAGGGCGGATCGAGCGGAGCGTGGGCGTCGGATCTTCGATGACCGAGATCGCGACCTCGGTCACGGTCTCGCCGATGAACGGCGGACGCCCCGTCGCGAGCTCGAACATCGTCGCGCCGAGCGACCAGACGTCGCTGCGAGCGTCCGCCTTCTTCGCCGAGCGCATCTGCTCGGGAGACATGTAGAGCGGCGAGCCCATCGTGGTCGACGTCTTCGTGAGGCCGTTCGAGTCCGTGGCCATCGTCTTCGCGATGCCGAAATCGAGGACTTTGACGCGCTCCGAGCCGTTCGTCGCGCGCACGACGAAGAGGTTCGTCGGCTTGAGATCGCGGTGGATGATGCCCAAGCCGTGAGCCTCGCGGAGGGCATCACACGCGTCGATCATGAACCGCGCGATGCTCTCGGGCGCGAGCGGGCCCGTGCGGACGAGGAGCTCACCCAGGTTCTCTCCGTGGAGGAGCTCGAGCACCATGTACGGCGACTCGTCGTCGAGGAAGCCAAAATCGATCGCGCGCGCGACGTGCTCCGAGCGTAGCTTCGCCGCGGATTTGGCCTCGCGGGCGAAGCGCTCGCGCGCCGCCGCGTTGCTCCCCGCGCCGTGCAGCATGAGCTTGAGCGCGTAGAGCTCGTCGAGCTCACGATGGCGCACCGCGAGGACGACACCCATTCCCCCGGCACCGAGCTCGCGCTCCACGACGTACTTGCCGGCGAGCACCGTGCCGCGCGGAATCTGCTGCACTTGCACAGCTCGCATCCCGCTCAATGTAGCCCGTTTGTCTGACGTGCGCCGGTCGCACGGAGCTTAGTCCGCTGTCGGCGCGGGGCTCGAAGGGACCTCGTCCGCGCGCTCCTGATCTTCCGCGTTGCGCTCCGTTGCGCCGGCTTGCGCTGCGAAGAAGCCGTCGATCGCAGCGCGATCGCCGACGAGCAGGAGCGTGTCACCGGCCGCGAGCGCGTAGCTCGCGCCCACTGGCTCGAGCCCGCCCGAGCTCGCGCGCCCACCGCGATTCACGCCGAGCGCGGTCACCCCGAAGCGCGAACGCAGCTCGAGCTCACCGAGCGTGAGCCCCACCGAGGGGCCCGCGACGACCCAAGGCTCGATCAAATATCCCTCGGCGAAGCGCGGCAGATCGAGGAGCAGATCGACGTCGGGTGCGTCCGCGACCTCGACCGCAGCCGCAGGCTTCGCGCTCCTCGCGAGGATGCCGAGGCCCACGAGCGCGCTCGCGAACGACCCCGCGAAGATCCCGATCTTCGACTCGTCCTGCAGGAGCGGCGCGCCCGGAAACGCGAGCGTCGCGACGAAGATCGACATGGTGAAGCCGATGCCCGCGAGCACGCTGACCCCGAAGATCTGCGGGTAGGAAGCGCCTGTCGGCCGCGGCGCGAGCTTGAGGCGAATCGCGAGCAACGTCGCGCCGAAGATGCCGATCGGCTTGCCGAAGAAGAGCCCGAGCGACACGCCGAGCGACGGCCGCGACACGATGAGCGGCCCGACCTCGGAGGCGATCTCGACGCCCGCGTTCGCGACGGCGAACACCGGAACGATGAGGAAAGCGACCCAGCCGTGCAGCCCGTGCACGAGCCGATCGAGCGGTGGTTGAACGGCCTCGAGGTGCCGCTCGATCGCCGCGACGGGCCCCGCGGCGTCGAGGTCGCTCTCCTTCTTGTGACGGAGCTGCGCGACCGCGCGCTCGACGTCGATGAGGACCTCGCTCGGGCGCTTCTCCGCGCGCGCCGGGATCGAGAGCCCGAGGATCACCCCCGCGACCGTCGCGTGCACACCCGAGCGCAGCACCGCGATCCACAGCGCCCCGCCGAGCAAGAGGTACGGCCACACGCGCACGACGCGCAGCCGCGTCAGCACGAAGAGCGCGGCCGTGATCGCGCCCGCCGCGACCAACGCGCCGAGATCGACGTTGGCCCCGTAGAAGAGCGCGATGACGACGATCGCCCCGAGGTCGTCGAAGATCGCGAGCGCCATCAAGAAGACGACGAGCGACGCCGGCACGCGCCGCGCGACCAACGCCAAGCAGCCGAGCGCGAACGCGATGTCCGTCGCCATCGGCACGCCCCAACCGGAGCGCGCTGGCCCCGCGTGGTTGAGCCCGAAATGGATCGCCGCGGGGACGAGCATCCCGCCGAGCGCTGCGAACGCAGGCAAGAGCGCGCGACGCACGGTGCGCAGCTCGCCGACGAGGATCTCGCGCTTGATCTCGAGGCCCGCGACGAGGAAGAACACAGTCATCAACGCGTCGTTGATGAAGTGATGGAGCGTCCACGTCGCGGCGCGCGCGCCGAACCCGATGCTCAACGGTGTCGCGTGGAGCTCGTGGTACGAGCGCGCGTAGCGCGAGTTCGCCCACGCGAGCGCGAGCGTCGTCGCGACGATGAGGACCACGCCGCCGGCCGCCTGCGTACGGAAGAACTGGCGGAACGGGCGCACCACCGCGAGCAGGAGCCGCGGCACGCGGCGCTCTCGCTCACGAGCGGCTCCTTGCGCGGCTCCACCCGACCCGTTCACGATCCCCTAGAACCTAATGCATCGGTTCGACCCGGACGGGCGAATTCGTTGGAGCAGCAACGAATTCCCCGAGGAGGGGACTACGGGCTCGTCGGCTCGTCCTCGACGAAGAACCGCGGCGCGCTCCCGTAGAAGGCCACGACGTCCTCGGGCGTGTCGAGATCGGTCGTCGCGCGCGGATCGGGGACGGGCACGTCGAGGACGGCCTTGTCGAGCGCGTGCAGGACGTCGCGCAGCGGCGGCGGCGTCGGGCTCACCATCGGATCGAGGTGCTCGCGTCGCACGAGCACGGGGTGCCCGCGACGCTCTCCGAACACGGGTCGCACTGCGGCGGGTTGAGGTCGCGCAGACTCGGCCGCGGCGAGGAGCTCGCGCCGGATCGACGCGCTAGACGACGGCATGTCGACGGGCTCGATCATCACCCACGCGCTCTTGGGCAGCCGCAAGAGCTCGAGCGCCGTCTTGATCGAGCCTGCGGGCCCGAGCTCGTCGGGCGCGGTCGATACGACGATGTCGAGCCCGCGCTGGCGAAATCGGCTGAGGACCGCCGCGACCTCGGCGCGGACCACGACGACCACGCGCTCCGCGCCACCATCGAGGTGCGCGCGAGCGTGCGCGATCGCGAGCGGAAGCTCGCCCGGGCCCTCACCCCAACGCACGGCGAGCAAGGCCTTCGGCCCGCCCATGCGGCTCCCGCGGCCCGCGGCTGCGACGATCGCGGTGTACGAGATGGCGTGCGAATTCGCTGTGCGCGTCATGGGCCGGGGCCTTCTCCCCTGGAGCTCAGCCCGAGGCAAGAGCGCTTCAGCTGTCGTCGCGCGTGCTCTTGCGAACGAGCCCCTCGCGCGCGGCGCGCCAACCGACGAGCTCCGCGGTGATCGCGATGGCGATCTCCAACGGGCGGCGCGCGCCGACCGAGACGCCGAGCGGCATCCGCACCCGCGTGACGTCGGCCTCCGAGAAATCCTTCGCCGCGAGCCGCTGGCGTGTTCGCTCTGCTTTCGCGTGACTGCCGACCCCGCCGACGAACGCGAAGCCCGCGCGCAGTCCGTGCTCGATCACCGCCTGATCGAGCTGGTGATCGTGCGTCATCACGACGAGCGCGCTCTCGGCCGCGGGCGCACCGAGCGCCGCGACGACCTCGGGATCGTCGTGCTCGGCCTGCACGAGCCGCGCGCCGGCGCGCGTCGCCTCGGCGCCGCGATCCCCGTCGAAGACGCCCTCGCGCGCGTCGACGAGCACCGTTCGAAAGCCGAGCTCCGCGAGCAATCGCGAGGTCGCGAGCCCGACGTGACCACCCCCGACGACGAGCACCGCGGCGCCCGCGCGCATGATCTCGAGGAGCACATCGGCGCTGCCGCCGCAGCACATCCCGAGGTTCGGCCCGAGCCGAAACGTGTGCACGCGAGGCAACACGGGCTCCTTGGACTCGAGCGCCTCGAGCATCGCGCGGATGACCGCGCGCTCGACCGCGCCGCCGCCGATCGTGCCGATCGCGCGGCCATCGACCGTGATCGCGAGCTTTTGTCCTGGCGTCGAGGGCGCGGAGCCCTGCCGCGAAATCACCGTCGCCACGGCGACCGCGCTGCCCGCGTCGAGCCAGGCGACGACCTCACGCAGCACGTCGGGCGCGGCGGCCGTCTTCGGCATGATCCGCTCGGCGTCGCTCATCGCGCCGACGATACGGCTCGCCGCGCGCATCGTCGAGCGCGCGCTATGCTGCCGCGCATGGCGCAGACCTCGGCCGCGGACGCGCGCCTCTTCGATCGCGGTTTCACACCCAGTTCGCGCGACGTACCGTTTCTGCTCGAGCGCGCCGCTGATCGCGACGAGGACGTCTCGCTCGCAGCCGCGCGCGCGCTCGCTCGCATTCAAACGTCGATCGCCGCCGCGCTCCGCGACGCGCTGCCCTCGCTCGGCCCGAAGGCTCGTCGCAAGATCGTGCGCGCCCTCGCCGCAGCCCGCGCCGAGCCACACGCCGCCGATCCCGAGCTCGACGCGCTCCTCCGTGATTTGCTCACGAACGACGCCGACGACGGCGTTCGTCGCGCGGCCGCGAAGGCCCTCGGCGAGCGCGCGCCGACGACTTCGACCGCGCGCGAAGCCCTCGCCGCCGAGCGCGACACGCGGCGCACCACGCGCGCCACCGAGGTCGCTCCGAGCGCGGTCGTGCCCCCCGGCGAAACCCTCTTCTTTTCGTGTCGGGCCGGGCTCGAAGACGTGCTCGCGCGCGAGATCGAGGAGTCTTTGTTTGGGGGGGAGAGGAGCACCCTCCCGGGCACGCGCGCCGTTCGCTCACTGCGGGCGCGGGTCGTCGTTACAGGATGGTCAGGTCCGCTCTCGGCGCCCGCGAGCATCCGCACGGCGCTCCGCTTCGGCTTCGCGTTTCGGCTCCCGCGCGCGAGCGGCGCCGACGACGCGACCGCTCTCGCGCTCGCGATCTCGAGCGGCCCCGTGCGCGAGCTCCTCGCGCGCACGACCGCCGGTCCCGCGACGTTTCGCCTGGATTTTCCCGGCCAAGGCAAGCAGCGCGCGCTGAAGTGGGCCGTCGCCGAGGCCATCGCAAAACGCGCCGAGTCCTCGGGCGTCGAGAACGATCCCACGTCGAGCGCGTGGGACATCAGCGCGACGCTCGCTCCCGGCGAGGTCTCGCTCGATGTCTTTCCCAACGTCCCCGATCGACGCTTCGCCTATCGCCTCGCCGACGTGCGCGCCGCTTCGCACCCGACGGTCGCGGCCGCGCTCGCGCGGCTCGCGCGCCCGCCCGCGGGTGCCCGCGACGCCCTCGTCTGGGATCCGTTCACGGGCAGCGGCCTCGAGCTCTGCGAGCGCGCGCGCCTCGGTCGCTACGAGCGCCTCGTCGGCACCGACGTCGATCCGCGCGCGCTCGACGCCGCCCGCGAGAACCTCGTCGCGCTCGGCGCCGAGCGCGCGACCTCCTCCACGGCGACGCACGCACCCTCCCACTCGAGCGCGGCTTGCCGCTCACCGCCGTCCTCACCAACCCGCCGATGGGTCGCCGTCTCCAGCGCGCGCAAGACCTCGACGCCCTCGTCTACGACGTGCTCGGTCGCGCAGCCTCGCTGCTCGCACCCGGAGGCCGAATCGTGCTTCTTTCCCCGCGCCCCGCCGCGAGCCGGCGCGCTTGTCAGCGCGCCGGCCTCGAGCTCGCGCTGGATCATCCCGTGGATCTCGGCGGCTTCGACGCGATCCTCCAGCTCTTCGAGCGGCCGGTGTCCGCTCGCTGAGCTAAACATTTCTCAACCTACGGAGCTCGCCCTCCTACGTCGAACCACCACACGCAAGGCTCCGCACGACGCTCGTGTGGAGCACGCTTGGGTTTCTTGCGTGCGGCCCACAGTTGTTGGCAGGATTGGACCAGGGTCGTCTGCTCGCCGGCAGAACAGCCCTAAGAACGCGGAGAAAATCGAAGCTATGAACGCTCGGGTCTGGTTGGTTGCTGCGTCGCTCTTCCTCGCTGCTTGCCCGAACAAGGACAAGGACAAGGACGAGGACAAGGACAAGAAGGAGGACAAGAAGGAGTCCAACTCGTCCGGTAGCTCGAACGCGACGACCTCCCCCACGCCCGCGCCCGTCACGACCGATGGGCCCACGCCGCCCGCCGGCTCGGAGGCTCGCGTCGTCGCCGAGGTGAACAACCGCAAGGACGGCATCACCGGCACCGCGATGACGCCCGCTGGCGCGCACGCCTCGTTGCAGGCGCCGCAGGGCTGGACCGCTCCGAAGAACGACGCGACGGGCGTGTTCTCCGCCTCGCAAGACGGTAAGGCTCGCGTCGCCGCGACGGCCTTCACTGGCGACGCGACCACCAAGCTCGCCGCTGTCGGGGGCACCGCCGGCCTCACGAACTGCCAGTGGGGAGCACCCCAGCCTGTCACCGTCGGGAAGGACAGCCTGCCCGGCGTCGCTGCGGATGGGACGTGCGCGCGCGGCGCCGGCCAGGTGAAGGCCGCGTACGTGACCGCTGGCGATCTCGCGGTCATCGGCTCGTGGGACAACGACGGCGACTCGAACAGCGTGTTCGGATCCATGCGCTCCATCGCGAAGGCTTCCGGGCCTTCGGGTCCGGACCCGGTCGCGGCGTGCTGCGCGGCCCTCCGCTCCCAGGCGAAGAACGCGCCGCTCCAGCAGCAGCCGTACTACACGATGGCAGCCGGCGCCTGCGACGGCCTGCGCCGCGACCCGAACGGTCGCGCCCAGCTCGGGACCCTCCGCGCCATGTTGAAGGGCGCGCAGGTCCCCGCGCAGTGCCAATAACCGAAGTTCCAGTAACCGCGGACTTCGACTGACAGCACCGTAACCAACAGCGCTGTCAGTGATGCCAACATCACCAACGACGCCGTCACCGGCGTCGTTGCCATTTACAACGCTGTAATCCCCTACGCTGCGGTCAGAAGCCGAGCCGTGCGCGGAACTTCAACGCGAGGAACGTGAGCGCAGCTGCCAGCACGAGCACGAGCACGCACACGATGATGAGCCCCGCGCGCGACCCACGCTTGGCGGGCGCCGCAGCAGCTGCGGGCTGATTGCCCTGCAGCCCGAGCGGGTATCCACCAGCGGGCGCGGCCTCCATCGGAGGAGGCGCCGCGAGACCCATCGCGGGGTCGATTCCGTCGGCTGGTCCAGGGATTGGGCCAAACGGATTGCTCGCGTCACCAGGCGGTGGCCCGAGCAAGGCGCCGAGCGGATCGGCGGCGGGCTCGACCGGCGGCGCTGGCTGAGCAGGTTCGCCTGGACCGAGATTCTCCAGGGTCTCCGCGATGAGGGCGGACACGCCTGCTCCGGGTGGTGCGGGCGGACTCCCCGCTGCCGGAGGCGCGAATGGCCCTGGCTTGGGAGCATCACGCCCCCCCGGCGCCGGCGGACGCTCGGTGCCCCCACCGGGCGCGAACGGGCCACCGTGACCACCTTCGTTGAAGCCACGCTGCTGCTGCATCGGGGGAGCAGCAGGCTTCCACGCTGACTCTGCTGCGACCGGATCGGGCGACGGTCGGAAGATGTCACCCGAGAGCGAGGGGGACTCGCGCATCACGGTGCGCCCACCGTCGTCGTCCTCGTCGCCGGGGTCCACGTTCGGAGCGGGCAACGGTGCCAACGCCTGCGCGCGCGGAGGAGGCATCTGTGGACGCTGCGGAGGCGGCGGCCCTGGGCGGCCTGGGGGCGGCTGCGGCGCCTGAGCCTGCCCGGGTGCGTTCGCGCCGATGGCACTCAGGTACGCCGAGGCGTCCATGTTGTGCATCACGGTGCGGACATCGTCCGGATCGCCTGCGCCACGAGGAGCCGGCCCAGGTGGAGCCGCAACAGGGGCAAACGGTCGCGGTGCACCAGGACCACCGGGTGCTCCGCCCGGCGCTGCACCGCCCGGCCCCATCCCCAACTGCGTGCTCTTGAAGGCGCGCGGGACGCGAGGAGACGGAGGCCCGCCCGGAGGACCCTGCGGAGGACCCATCTGAGGTGGCCCACCAGGTCCGCCGAACTGCTGCGGTGGATAGCCCGGCGGTGGACCGAAAGGCCCGCCCGGCCCGCCTTGCGAGGGATTCGGCCGAGCCGGCGCGCCTGCAGCAGGCCCGGGTTGGGGGCCGCGCGACTGAAGCAACACCGCTGCGAGATCGGGGGCTGGCGCGATCTTCGTCGACGCGCCGTAGTCCGAGTCATCATCCCGCATGGGCTCCGGCTGGGGCTCAGCAGCTGGTGGGGGCGGCGGGTTCGAGCCGCTCGCAGCACGCGCCGCCATCGCCATGATGTGCGCGGGGAGCTCGCGCATGACGGTCGCGTCCTGTTCACCCAGCGGATTCGGGGTGACGGGCGCAGGGCGAGCTGCCGGAGGAGGTGGCGCCTGATGAGGCCCTTGATGAGGTCCTGGCCCTTGATGAGGTCCCGGCCCTTGATGAGGTCCCGGCCGGCCCATCATTTGGGGCGGGCCCATCTGCGGCGGACCCATCTGCGGTGGGCCCATCTGCGGCGGACCCATCTGCGGTGGGCCCATCTGCGGACGCCCCATCTGCGGGTAGCCCTGCGGCGCCATTTGAGGGTTGTGCGGTTGTGGGCTGCGCGCGCTCGACGAAGGATCGAAGGAGGGCGGCGCGAAGATGTTCCCCATCGACTGGGGATTGCCGCTGTCGGCCGGACGAGCATTGGCCTGGTCTTCGAAGACCATCCGCTCCATCGGGACCATCGCGGTCGCTGCTTGGTCTTCTTCGTTGCCCTCTTCGTCCTCGAGGGGAGTGAGGTAGTGCACCCGCGGGTCGTTGAACCAGCGCTCGAGCTGTGCGCGGAGCGCGCCGACGTGAGCCGTGCGCCGCGAAGGGTCGGGCGTCAGCGCGTTCGCGAGGATGGCGTAGAGCGAGTCGTCCGCGACACCGTACGCCGCGAGCGGAGGGAGCCCCTGGTAGATGCGGGCTTGAATCTCTTGACGAACTTCACCGAAGGGGCGAGCGCGCGTGACCGCCGTGTAGAGCGTGCCCGCGAGGCCCCACGCGTCGTCCACGGGTGAGAGCTGCCCGTTCTGCAAGCGCTCCGGCGAGTGGTATTGCACCATCTCCGCGGTGCGCCGAACGTCGGCGACGAGGCCACGCGAGAAGGGCTCGGCGGCATCGAGCAGCAGGCACGCTGGCGAGACGTTGCCGTGCGCCACACCGTGCTGGTGAAGTCCCTCGAGATGCTTGGCGAGCCGAATAGCCCAGCCGACGGCATCGCGGGGTGCGAGGGGGCCTCGCCGGTGGATCCAATTCGCGAGCGTTTCCAAATTGCGAAGAGCCTCAACGGAGCGAGACGACCACGGAACGATACTTCGCTGTCCGTCGCGGGGGAACCCCATCCGCGAGCCGCGCCGCTTCTTTAGGTGGATGCCGTATTCGCCGGCCTTTCGACTTGCGAAAAAGTGACCCTGGCTCGCGCGCGCGGTCGCCCAACACGCGCGAAGCTCCTACGGCGAATGGATCCACGATTCGCTCAAAGACGGCAAATCTCGAGCGATGCCGCTACGACAGCCTGAGCTGACGGGAGCTTCTCTCGGTGGCGCTCGTAGGCTTGCAAGAGGGCATCTGCCGGGCAGCGGAGCGAGCTCGCGAGCTCCATCACAGGCGCGAGGAAGCGTCGCTCATCAGGGTGGCCGCCGCCCGATCGCGCGCGGCGCTCCAAGCCATGCGAAGCGATGTCCACGATGCGGGCCGTGACCTCTCCGCATGGCCGACCTCGAAAGGGCGCACGCGGTCCGTCCTGAACCACAGCGACTCGAAGAGCCTGCAGCTCTTCGAACGCGAAGCCCGCGACGACGTCCTCTGCTTCGGCGAGGGCGCGCTCGTCGTAGAAGAGCCCCGCGAAGAGCGCCGCAGGCCCCGGCACGAGCGCAGGCGGCAGCGAATCTCCACCGCGAACCTCGAGCGTGCGCTTCAGGCGGACCTCGGGGAACATCGTGTTGAGGTGCGTGATCCAGTCGCCGTAGTTCGCGCGCTCGGTGACGTCGCTCCCCGGCGCCGTGAAGCCGTTCTTCATGAGGTCGCGGAAGGTCTGCCCCGTGTTCTTGACGACGGCGCCCTCTCGCAAAAGGAGGAACATCGGTGCATCGAGGACCCACTCGACGTAGTCGGCGAAGGTGCTCTTTTCATCGAGCACGCGCGGCACGAGCCCCTGCCGATCGGGGTCCACGTCGAGCCACACGCGGGCGCGGTAACTCAGCCCGCCGAAGGGCGCTCCCTCGATGAAGGGCGAGTTCGCAAAGAGCGCTGCGAAGAAGGGCGCGAAGCGCAACCCGAAGCGCAGGCACCGCATCGCATACTCCTCGCTCGGGTAGTCGAAGTTGGCCTGCACGGTCGCCGTGCGTCGCATCATGTCGAGTCCGAACGCGCCCCGCGTCGGCAGGTACTCGCGCATGATGCCGTATCGCGGCTTGGGGACCCAAGGCAGGTCCGCTTGCGTGGCGAGTGGATGAAAGCCGATCCCGAACCAATCGAGCCGCGCGCCGTGAGCCGCCGCGAGCACGTCGCTCACCGCGTGGAGCTCGTCCGCGTGGGCATCGAGCTCAGCGCTCACGGCGTGCAAGTCATCGAGCGGTGCACCCGAGAGCTCGAGCTGCCCACCCGGCTCGAGGGTGACGGAGGCCCCGTTTTTCTCGAGCGCGAGGAGCGGACCGCTGGCATCGTCGGGGTAGCGCCACCCGTGCGACTCGACGAGCTGGCGCATCACCGCGAGCACGCTGACGGGCGCACCGTCGTAAGGCAGCGTGGTCACCGAACCATCGCTCGCCCGCACGAGGCCTATCTTCTCGGCCTCGGCGCCGATCCGATGCTGCGCGGTCGGCTTGCAGGCGCTGTGGAAGGGCTCGAGCAGGTCGTCGAGAGATCGAACCGGCTCGGCGTCACGCTGGCTGGAGGCGGCGCCCATGGGCGGCTGGTTATAGCTCCCGATTCGCCGAACGTCGCCCGTCGTTGTTTGAAGAAACCTGATGACGCGAGCCGTCGAGTGGATCGACGTTGCCTCAACCGGCTCGCGGCGGTTGTGGTAATCGCCGACACCGATGGAGGCCTCACCGCGCCGTCACCCTTTCCTCCGCCGCCTCAGCGCGCTCGCGCTGACGCTCGCGTTCGTCAGCGCCGCGCACGCAGCAGCGCAAGCGGATGAGCCCGCTCCGAACAGTCCGTTGCCGACAGAGGGGCTCGACGCCGCACACGCAGCGCTCGGCGCGGGAGACGCCGCGCGCGCTCGAGAGCTCTTCGAGAAGGCCTACGCGACCTCGCCCGACGCGGCCTCCGCCGGTGGTCTCGCTCGCGCCGAGGCCGCGCTCGGGTTGCACCGCGAAGCTGCAGGGCACTTCGCGCTCGCGATTCAGCTCGCAGCTGCGGGCCCCGAGCGCGAGGCGCTGCAGGCCGAGCTCGCTTCGCAGAAGGCCTTCGTCGCGACCGTCCTCGTGCGGTTGACGGGTGCGCCCGCGTCCGCCAGCGGCGCGTCTGCAGTCGAGGGCACGCTCGTCGTCGACGGCGCGCGCGGCCCGAGCTTCCCGCTGCGCGTGCCCGTCTACTTGGAGCCGGGCGCGCACCAGCTCGCGGTCGACAGCGCGGCCGGCGTGTACGGGCCCGTGCAAGTCACGGTGAAGGCGGGCGACAGCATCACGGTGCCGCTGACGTTCAACGCGACACGCGGCAGCTCGTCGAAGCCAATCTGGCCACCGATTCTCCTCGGCGCGCTCGCCGGCGCAGGGATCGCTGCCGGTATCGGGACGCTCGTCGTTTCGCTCCAGCGCGAGAGCGAGGCGACGGACTTCGCGCAGGGGATCGACAGCTGCAACATCGCGGCGCTCTCGCGTCGATGCGCCGAGCTCGCGAACATCGTCGACGAGCGCAACTCGCTGCGCGATGGCTCGACCGCGAGCTTCGTCCTCGCGAGCGTCGCAGTGGGCGCGATGCTCCTCTACTTCATCGTCCCCGCGCCCGACGACTCCGCCGACGCCGTTCGTTCATCGCAAGCGCCGCTCGCGGTCGCGCTCGACGTTCACCTCGGTCCGGATCTGTTCGGTGTCGGCGTTCGAGGAGTCTTCCAGTGACTGCGCGCTTGCCTCGAGCCCTGCCCCTGGGTGCGCTGACGGCGCTCGTCCTGATGCTCATCGCGAGCAGCTGGGCTGGCTGCGCGTCTCAGACGATCTGCGACTACGTCCTCTGCGACTTCTCGAGTGGCGGCGCCGCCGAGGGTGGCGCGGGCGGCAGTGCTGGGGGCGGAGCTCCGCCGGTCGGTGGCGCGGGCGGTTCACCCCTCGGTGGTGGTGGTTCGAACTGACCTATCCTGTCGAGGTGAAGCGCCGAATCACCTCCCTCGTCGTCACCATCGTGCTGCTCGGAATCTCGGGCGCCTGCGTTTACAACGTTGTCGGTGACGACTCCGCCGTGAAGGAGCGCGCGAAGGCCGTCGCGTGCGGCGACCAGGGGGCCTCGTGCAACGCGCAGTTCACGATGATCAAGAAGACTCCGTATGCGCACACGTATCAGGTGGTCACGCCCAAGCGGACCGTCGAGGTGACGTGCAAGCGCCCGGGAATCCTCGTGGGTAGCTACGCGTGCGCACTCTGACGAGAGCGCTCGCGCTTGCGGTCGCGCTCGGGTCGACGAGCTGCAAGCAGACCTCGGACAAGCCGTCCGACTCTTGGCGTGAGGCCCCACCGAAGCCTTCGGCAGCGCTGGTCGTCGAGGTCGAGAAGGCCTCTCTCGACGACCTGCTGCGGGCCTATCGCAAGGCGACCGGCGCAGACCTCGGCGTGGCGGAGTCGACGCGGAAAGAGACGGCTTGCCTGCATTTCGACCTCAGCCTCAGCGCCGAAACCGAAGAGGAGCTCTCGGAGAAACTCGAGGCCGCGCTCGAAGCTCATGGGCTGAAGCTCTCTCAGTCGCGCGCCAAGGTCATCCGCGACCGTGGTGGCGACCCACCCTGTCCAGAGCTCACCCCGGTGCCGCGACCAAAGCCGATCCGCCCTCCTCGCGCGCTGGTCACCGCGAGCGGATCGTCCTCCGCCACGCCCGCATCGTCGCCCGACGACCTCGAGAGCGCGCCCATCGAGTGCGTCGATGAGCTCCACTGCAAGGTCGAGCGCTCCGCTTTCGACGCGTACCTCACACACAGCGACTTCCCCTTGCGCATGCGCATCGTGCCCTCGGCGAACAACGCCGGTCTCAAGCTCTTGGGCCTCAGGGCAAACAGCGCACCGGCGCGACTCCACCTCAAGAACGGTGACACCGTTACCGCAGTGAACGGCCACCCGACGCGCTCGCTCGACGATTTGATGGAGCTCCAAGGGCTTCTCTCCGGCGCGAACGAAGTGCAAATCAGCTTCGTTCGCCGCGGGGAGGCTCGCACCCTCATCGTCACGGTGGTGCCGGACGGAACGTTGTCCAAACCCTCGGCCGGGCCGTCGCCTTCCGCGAGCGCTCACCCCTGAGCCGCGGAGACGCGCCGACCCGATCAAGCCCCGCGAAGGTTTCTCCGGCGCCACAGAGCCGTCACGCGAGCTCGCCACGATGCCGAGCATGGGCACGCACTTCACGACGGGCGTGAACCTCGCGCATCACGAAACCGCGGACGAAGACACGGGGGACCTGATCCTGTTCGACAGGAACGACCCCGAGTCGGTGCGTCGCGCGCAGGCCGCGATCATCGAGCGCTTCGGGCTGCCCGCGGCTCCGCCCTTGTGCAGCGAGCCGAGCCCCGGCCTCCTCGGACGCTGGCGCGCGGCCCTGCGTGGGTGGTTCAGCTGACGCGAACTGCAGAGCTTGACGCAGCGGCATCTCGTTCATAGTTTGCACAGACTATGAACACACGATGGACACGCTGGTGCCTTTTGCTCGTCGCCCTGGGCGGCGCTCCCCTCGCGCTCGCGCTCGACGCGCGCGCCGCCACCGTCGGTGACTCTGCGCCAGATGCCCGGGTCGAAGACGCGGACGAGAACAAACTCTGGGTGAGCGACCTCTCGGGGAGCGTCGCGGTGATCTTCTACGAGGACAAAGACTCGGGCGAGACCAACCGTGAAATGAAGGACGAGCTCGCAAGCCTCATGGCCGAGGACGGGATGGGCGGGATCCGCGTCGTCCCGATCGCCGACGTCACCGAGTACAACAGCTGGCCTGCCAAGGGCTTCGTGAAGAAGGCGATCCGCGAGGAGTCGAAGAAGGTCGGCCTCACCATCTACTGCGACTGGGATGGATCGTTCCGCGAGAAGCTCGACCTGTCGAAGGGGACGAGCAACGTCGTGGTGCTCGCCAAAGACGGTACGGTTCGCTTCGCGGACAGCGGCGGCCTCTCGGGTGAGAGCCGCAAGCAAGTCCTCTCGATCCTGCGCGCCGAAATGAAGAAGTGACGTTCGCTCGCGGCCGGCTCGCTCGCGGCCGGCCTGCTCGTGTCGACCGAGCGCGGCTCGTGATGAGCCGCGCAAGACGTCAGTGGACGCGGCGCTGTCCGCGTGGCGGGGCAGCTCCCGGACCGGTCGCGGACGCAGTCGTACGCGCTGAGATGAGCTGGTCGATCACCCTGCGCCGCTCGGTGGAGTCCTCGGGGGCGACGAGCCCGCCGCGAGCCCGAATCCAGCCCTCGAGCGCGGTCACACCCAAGCCGCCGATGATGAAGGGCACGCCCTTGCACGCGTCGGCGTAGGCGTCGACGAGCTCGCGAGCGACGCTGGGCGGCTGAGGGACAGTCGTCACGCTGAGCCCGACGAGGTCGGGTTGCAGAGCTTCGATCGAACGCGCGATGGCGTTGGGTGGCGTGCGCGCCCCGACGATGACGGGCCTGTAGGCCCAGGACGCGAGCTCGAGCGACGCACCGTAGAGCGGCAGGACGTGCTGCTCCTCGGCGAAGCAGGCCATGAGCACGGTAGGGGCGTCGGTCGGCACCGAGACGAGGCGCAGCAGATCGAGCGTGGCCGCGGTGATGAGGTGCGAGGCAAAATGCTCGCTCGCGACCGAGATCTCGCCAGCGTGCCAGAGATCGCCGATGCGGATGAGGGCCGGTCGGAGCACCCGCTCGAAGGCCGTGAGCCCCGAGTCGAGCAGGAGCGCCCTGCGGATCTCCATGTTGAGGGCGCCCGTGTCGAGCCGCTTCGCCGCGCTGACGATGCGCGTGATCGCGAGCTCGTAGGGATCCTCAGCCACCTCCAACGCGGAGACAGGCTGGTCCTTGTTCGCCTCGAGGAGGTTCTTCGCTGCCTCGTTCGGCGCGATGCCGGACTCGATCAGCTGCCGCATGCGCTTCACGAGCTCGACGTCGCGGTCGGAGTAGAGCCGGTACGCCGAGGAGCTGCGGCCGGGCGCTGGGAAGCCGTAGCGACGCTCCCACGCACGAAGGGTCGCGGCGGGGATGCCCGTCAGCTGAGCGACGGTCTGAATACGGTAGCGCGCCGAAATGTCATCCATTGTTCGTTTACACCTTGTGCAAACCTAATACACGACTAGGATACCTTCAATGGACGGAACGACAAAAGCGGCTGAACGCTCGACACGACCCCACGCCATCGTGATCGGGAGTGGGTTCGGAGGACTCGCAGCGGCCGTGCGCCTCGGCGCTCGCGGATACCGAGTGACCGTGTTGGAGAAGCTCGATGCGCCTGGCGGCCGCGCGTACGTCCATCGCCAGGATGGCTTCGTGTTCGACGCAGGGCCGACGGTCATCACGGCGCCCCAGCTGCTCGAGGAGCTCTGGCAGCTGGCGGGTCGTGAGCTGTCTGCGGACATCGATCTAAGGCCTGTTCATCCTTTCTACAGAATCCGCTTCGAGGATGGGCACACATTCGACTATTCGGGCGACGCTGAGGCTATGCGCGCCGAGGTCTCTCGCCTCGCGCCGAGCGACGTCGCTGGCTACGAGCGCTTCCTCGAGACGAGCCGGCGCATCTTCTCTGTCGGCTTCGAGAAGCTCGCGCACGTCCCCTTCAGCCGATGGACGGACATGGCACGGATCGTCCCCGACATGGTGCGGCTCGAGAGCTATCGCACCGTCTACGGGTTGGTCGCTCGCCATGTTCGCGACGATCGGCTGCGACAGGTTCTCAGCTTCCACCCGCTCCTCGTCGGTGGAAACCCGTTCTCGACGACCTCGATTTACACGCTCATCGCGTTCCTCGAGCGCAAGTGGGGCGTGCACTTCCCGATCGGGGGGACGGGCGCGTTGGTGCGCGGCTTGGTGAAGCTCATCCAAGGCCAGGGCGGCACCGTGCGCTGCAACGCCGAGGTTCGACGCATCGTCGTCGAGGACCGCACGGCGAAGGGCGTCGAGCTCGCGTCGGGCGAGCGGATGCCGGCGGACATCGTCGTGTCGAACGCCGACGCGGCGTGGACCTATCGATACCTCATCGACGGCGAGCATCGTCAGCGCTGGACCGATCGGCGCATCGAGCGCTCGCGCTTCTCGATGGGGCTCTTCGTCTGGTACTTCGGCACGAACCGCAAGTACCCCGACATCGCGCACCACACGATCCTGCTCGGGCCCCGCTACAAAGCACTGCTCGAGGACATCTTCGAGCGGCATGTCCTCGCGGACGACTTCAGCCTGTATTTGCACAGGCCGACCGCGACCGATCCTTCGCTCGCGCCCGACGGCTGCGACGGCTTCTACGTGCTCTCGCCCGTGCCGAACCTCGCGAGCGGCACCGACTGGAACGTCGAGGCCGAGCGCTACCGTCAGCGCATTCAGAGCTTCCTCGAGCGAACCGTGATGCCCGGGTTGGGCGCGTCGATCGTCACCTCGCGCGTGACGACTCCGCTCGAGTTCCAGGATCGACTGCTCAGCTACCGCGGCGCAGCGTTCGGCTTCGAGCCTGTGCTCACGCAGAGCGCGTACTTCCGACCGCACAACAAGAGCGAGGACGTGAAGAACCTCTTCATCGTCGGCGCTGGGACGCATCCCGGCGCGGGCGTCCCCGGCGTCCTTTCCTCGGCGCGCGTCCTCGACAGCGTGGTGCCCAGTGCCTCCGTCTTCGCCTGAGCTCGAACACGCGCGCGACCTCGCGGCATGCCGTGAGATCCTCGCGCAAGGCTCGAAGAGCTTCGGCACCTGGCGTCTCGCTGCGCGCGGCGTGTTCCGAACTACGCCCGCGGCGGCGCTCTACGCGTTCTGCCGCGTCGCGGACGACGCCGTCGACGACGTCCGGGCGCGCCGAGGATTCGTCGCGCTGGACGGGTTGCGTCGCAGGTTGGACGCCATCTTCGACGGGCGTCCCGGCGCGCACCCTGCCGATCGCGCGCTCGCGTGGGTCGCCCGCGAGCACGCGCTTCCGCGCGCGCCCCTCGACGCGCTGATCGAGGGATTTGCCTGGGATCTGGAGGAGCGTTCGTACGCGACGCTCGACGAACTCTACGCGTACGCGGCGCGCGTCGCGGGCAGCGTTGGCGTGCTGATGACCGTGCTCATGGGTGTGCGCGAGGCCTCGACGCTGGCGCGCGCGTGCGATCTCGGCGTCGCGATGCAGCTCACCAACATCGCGCGCGACGTCGGCGAAGACGCGAGGCGCGGCCGTGTTTACCTGCCCGAGACCTGGCTTCGCGAGGTCGGGATCGCTCCGCTCGAGCTCGTCGCTCGGCCCCGACCGAGCGCTCCGCTCGCGGCTGTGGTCGAGCGCTTGGTCGCCGCGGCCGACGTGCTCTACGCACGCGCGGACGCAGGGATCGCGCGCTTGCCGCGGGACTGTCAGGTCGCCATCCACGCCGCGCGGCTCATCTACTCCGACCTGCATCGCGAGCTCGCGCGACAGGGTTACGATTCTGTAAGTCGTCGCGCCGTGGTGAGCAAACCGCGCAAGCTCCTCTGGGTGCTGCGCGCCTATCTCAGGAGTCTCGGGCGACGTCCGATTTCGGCCCACGCCGTCGAGCTCCCGCCGCTCGCCGAGGTTCGATTCCTCTTGCCGTCGAGCACGTCGTGACCCCCGAGCGCGCAGTCGCGATCGTCCGCGATTCTTCGGGGCCCGAGCTCGTGGAGCGCCTCGCGCATTTGGACAGGTTGCCCGCGCGGAGGGCAGACGTCGCCCTCTCGCCACCGCCGATCGGGACGCGACACGACTTCGACGTGGTCATCGCCGGCGGCGGACTGTCGTTGCTCTACGCGCCGCTCCTCGCAGCGCGTGGGATGCGTGTGCTGGTCGTCGAGCGCGCGCGCGCGGGCGTGGCGCATCGCGAGTGGAACGCGAGCCGCCCCGAGCTCGAGGTGTTGGTGCGAGTCGGCCTCGCGGCTCAGCGCGACCTCGACGAGGAGCTCATCGTCGCGCGCTACGATCACGGCATCTGCCGTTGGTTCGGCGGTGGAGAGCAGCGCGTGCGCGGCGTCCTCGACTGCGCGGTCGACGCGGGCGCGCTCCTCACTCGCGCCAGGGACCACGCCGAACGAGTGGGCGTCGAGCTGCTCGACGGCGCGAGCGTCACCGGTCTCGGCTGCGGTGACAGCGCGGTTCGCGTGCAGATCACGTCGGCCGCGGGCCCGCGCGAGGTGCTCGCGCGCGTGTTCGTCGACGCGCGCGGCGCTTCGAGCCCGTACGCGACAGCCGATCTCGTTTGCCCGACCGTGGGCGGCGTGATGACGGGCCTCGCGGAGGGCGACGGTCCGACCGAGCTCCGGCGCAACGTCGGAGAGATCCTCGTGACGACCGAGGACCTCGTGGAAGGTCGACAGCACCTCTGGGAGGCCTTCCCCGGCCGACCCGGCGAGACCGCGGTCTACCTCTTTCACTACACGAGAGCGCGCGATCGCGCGCCTGGTTCGCTTACAAATCGGTACGCACGATTCTTCACCGAGCTGCCGCGGTACAAACGTGGCCGCGCTGACCTCGCGCGCGCGACGTTCGGGTTCATCCCGGGCTGGTCGCGGCTCTCGCCGGCGCCCTCACCTCCGCACCCGCGCGTCGTGCTCGTGGGTGACGCGGCCGCTCGACACTCGCCGCTCACGTTCTGCGGCTTCGGCGCGACGCTGCGTTCGCTCGAGAGCGCCCCCGCCGCGATCGAGCGAGTCGCTGACGGCGCGGTCGTGGTGAGCGCGGTGCACGACACACCGATCCACGAGGGGACTGGCGCGCTCGCGCTGATGCTCACCTCACCTCCACGCGATCCGCACGCGCTCAACGAGCTGCTCGACGCAGCGTTCGGCTCCCTCTCGTCCTTGGGTGGCGACGCCTTGGGCAGGCTGCTCCGCGACGAGATGGATCTGCGCGAGCTCGTCGCGTTCCTTCAAGCGACGGCCCGCACGCGACCGCGCGTCTACTCCGATGTTCTGAAGCAGCTCGGCGTAGGCTCTACGCTGCGCTGGGGCGCGAGGCTCTCGCGGCGGTTGGTCAGCGGAACGACGTATTCGAGGTGAAGCTCAAGCGGCAGCGCGACGACCGGACACATCGGAGCGCGCGCCGGAAGTGAGCTCGAGCAGCTCACCGCGCGGACCGAGGATGAGCTCTCGATCGCGCCACCGCACGCGCCGCGTCGATACCGCGCGCCCGAGCGCCCACAGCAGCACTGCATCGGCGAGGAGCACCAACGCGATCGACGGCGCGCGCACGCCCGCCACGTGAGCGGCCACGCGCGCGACCGCGAGCCTCGCACCGAGCACCACGGCCGCGAGCCCGAGGTGGACAGCCGACGTTCCGAGCACGAGCGCGAGCGCGATGAGCGGCCACGTCGCCGAGAAGAGCAGCGGGTAGCTCGCGAGCAGCGCCGGTCGCTGTCCGCGCACGACCGTGAGCCAGCGGCCGAACCGAGCCGCGACGGTCGCGACGGATCGCCCTGAGACGTGGGCGCGCGCGACGATCGGCGCGAGCTCGACGCGCTCACCGAGCTCGCGGATCCGCGATGCGAGCGCGACGTCCTCACCGAGGACGTTGATGAGTGCGCCGAAGCCACCAGCGCGCTCCAGCGTCGCGCGGCGCACCGCGAAGAGCTTGCCGACCAGGCCCGTCTTGTCGAGCGCCGCGAGCACGGGGAAGGCGTGGAGAGAGCCAGCGAGCAGCGCACGCGAAACACGATCGCCGAGCGTTGCGTCGACGCCGGGCGCCTCGACGGGCGCGGCCCAAGCGGCACCCACTGCGCCGTCCGCTCGCAGCGGAGCGAGCAGCGCCGCGAGCCTGGCGCCCGCGAGGTTTACATCACTGTCAGCGACCACGACGAAGGAGCGCTCGGGAGAGGTTCGCGCGACGACCGTCGCGAGCTGCGCCGCCTTGTTGTTCGGGCCGGCCGTGGTGGTGATCTCGACGGCCGCGTCGACGCCGCGATCGGCGAGCTCGGCGGCGACCTCGCGGGCGACCCCGCAGGCAGGGTCGCTCTCGGAAGGAACAGCGAACACCACGCGCAGTCCGAGCGCGTCCTCGAGCTCGGCTGTCGACTGGAGCATCGCTCGCAGGTTGCGATCGCGACCCGCGCACGGTCGCACGAGCAGCACGTCGCGCGCATCACACGAGGCGAGCGCCGCGCGACGCTTGCGAGCACGCCGCGCGTCGCGGAGCGCCGAAAACGAGGCCCAAGCCGTCGTTCCCACGACGGACGCGGCCCACGCGAGCGTGGCCGCCTCACCGAAGGCCGCGGCGCTCACGCCGTCACCCGCCGGATGCGCATCGGGAGCAGCGTGCGCACCCACCTCGAGCCGAACCGCTCGAGCGAGAGGCTCTCGTGCACCGCGACGCCGCGCGTGCCGCGGAGGCTCATTTCGACCGCGCTCCGCGAGTAGAACGGCGTGTCCTCGAGCGTGCGGACGAGCCGCGGAGCGCCGTCGCGCGGCGCGCGAACGCGTCGGTCGAGACGCCACCATCGCGTCTGTCCGAGGTCGTGATCCGTGAGGTCCGAGAGAGGCTGCGCCCCACGTCGTGCGTCGAACGAGACGTCGAGTGTCTTGGTCGAGCCGTCTCGACGTCGAACGTCGTACGAGACGATCGCGCCCTGCGACGTCGGCAGGCGCGACCAGGACCACGACGAGAACGCGTCTTCGAGCGGCTCGTCACCAGCGTTCGCGTCGAAGTAGCCGTGACCGCTCCAGCGCACGCCCGGCTCGGGAAAATCCACGGTAACGCGCGCACGCGGTGAGATCGGCCACCAACGATGCGCCTTCTTCGCGTCGAGCTCGCGCGGCAGCCCGCAGACGACCTCGGGCTCGAGTCGAACGGTGCCCGCGATGCGCGAGGCGAGCGGCGCGGTCACCTCGTCGACCTCGACGAGGATGCCGTCCGAGGTGTGTCGAATCGAGCTCGGTCCGATCGCGAGGGCATCGCGATCGCGCACGGCGCCGCGCCGCTCCGTGAGGGCCCACGCCCGCGAAGACGGCCCGTAGAGCGCGACGTTCATCGTCACGAAGTCGAGCGGATCTGCGACGCCCCGACCGCGCGCGCGTGCTGCGGCGTAGTAGGGCGAGAACACGTTACCGAGCATCGCGATGATCACGACCGCGAAGCGGCCGTCATCACTCACGGCGTCGAGGTACCACCAAGCGTAGCCGCCCGGCGCCATCGGCCGGTCGAACGCAGGTCCGCCGATACCGCGTCGGCTGCGAGACGCCCGCTCGTCGCCGCCATGGGCACGCCCGCTCCAGGGTGCACCGAGCCACTCGCCAGGTAGAGACCCGTGATCGACGTCTTCGCCCCGGCCCTCGAGAAGCTCGACCACATCCCCGCCGTGGCCGGTCCGTAGATCGCTCCCTCGGTCCCCGGGAAGCGCGCCGCGAAGTCCGCCGGCGTCGTCACGACGGACCGCGACGTCGTCGAGATTTTCAGCCCGCGCTGGCTCAGATCGGAAAGAAGCTTGGTCTCGCATTCGAGTCGCTCCGTCGAAGAAGGCGCACGCCCGCTCTTCGCGGGGGCGTTGAGGATCATGAAGAAACGCTCGCCGTCGGCGCTCGGAGCCGTCGCGAGCGCGCGGTCCTGGGCGCACACGTACGCGGTCGCCTCCGAGGGCATCTCGCCGCGCTCGAGCGCCGCGAACTCGGCGCGCTCATCGCGCGCGAAGAACACGTTGTGGCGTGCGAGAGGCAACCCGCTCGCGTGCCCGACCGAGGCCAGCGTGACCGCCGACAGCGAAGGCTTGGTCGTCGCCGTCCCCGCAGCGCGCGCCCCGTCACCGAGGAGCCCGCGCGCGAGCGCGTTGACGTCACCGTTGAAGACGACGCGATCCGCCGCGAGGACCTCGCCGCTTGCGAGTCTTACGGCGGCGACCGCACCGCGTTTCACCACGATCTCCTCGACGTGCGCGCCGGTCCGGATGCGGGCGCCGGCGCGGGAAGCGACCGTCGCGAGCGCGAGCGCGAGCTCACGCATCCCACCCTCCACCGACCAAACGCCCTCGCGCTCGACGTGCGAAATGCAGTTCAGCGTCGCGGGCGCGGTGAGCGGTGACGAGCCGCAGTAGGTCGCGTATCGCCCGAAGAGCTGCACGAGCCGCTTGTCCGGGAAGAAGCTCTCGAGCGACTCGGTCATCGTGCGCGCGGAGTCGATCGAAGCCAGCGCGCTCGGGCCGATGCGCGCCGCGAGCGAGAGCATGCTCCCGAAGGTCGGGCGCTGCGACTCGATGAAGGGTCCGCGCACGAGCTCCCAAATCTTGGCGGCGTAGCGGCTGAACGCGACGTAGCCGTCCGCGTTGCGCCGACCTGCCATTTGCTCGACGGCCGCTGCGGTGCGCTCGACGTCCGAGAAGAGATCGAGCGACGACCCGTCGGGCCAGTAATGGCGAGCGATCACGTCGAGCGGCGTGAGCTGCACGAGGTCGGAGAAGCTCGCGCCTGCCTCTTCGAACACGCGCTCGAGCGCCCAGCGCATCGTGAGCACCGTGGGCCCAGCATCGATGTTTTTGCTCGAGCCACGCTCGTTCGCACCGACGCTCTCGACCCGGAGCTTGCCGCCCACGGTCTCAGCCCGCTCGAGCACCGTCACCTCGTGGCCGCGGCGCGCCAGGATAGCCGCAGCCGACAAGCCCCCGACCCCAGCCCCGACGACGACGACGCGCGATTGCATAGCCTCACAATGCGCCCGGGCCGTCTCGTTGTCAAATGTTTGAACAAACAATTTGACAAACATTATACGTAGCCTCATCGTCTGGCGAATGGACGACCTTGGAGACCGAATCGAGCTCGCGCTCGGCAGCGCTTTCACCTCGCTCCGGGAGCGGAGCGGCCCGCCTCGCCTGGGCGCAGCGATGCGCTACTCGGTGTTCCCCGGCGGCGCGCGCCTACGGCCGAAGCTCACGATGCAGGTTGCGCGAGCGCTGGGTGACCCCGAGCCGCGCGTCACGGACGCGGCGGCCACCGCGGTGGAGCTCATTCATTGTGCGTCGCTCGTCCACGACGACCTGCCGTGCTTCGACGACGCGGCAGCTCGGCGCGGTCAGCCGACGGTGCACGTAGCCTTCGACGAACCTACTGCAGTGCTGGTCGGCGACGCGCTGATCGTCATGGCTTTCCAGGTTCTGGCGAAGTCGAAGCCCAGCCGCCCCGAGCGGCTCGCGGATCTGACGCTGACCTTGTGCAAGGGCGTCGGTCACCCTGGCGGCATCATCGCCGGCCAAGCCTGGGAGTCGGAGCCCGGGGTCGCGCTGTTCTCGTATCACCGCGCCAAGACCGCGGCGCTCTTCGAGGCCGCGTGCGCGCTCGGTGCGATCGCCGCGGGCGGGGACCCGGCCGCTTGGGCAGTCGTGGGCGAGCTGCTCGGTCGCGCGTATCAGATCGCCGACGACATCGCGGACGCGACCCTGACCGCCGAGACGCTCGGCAAGAACGTCGGGGTGGACTCGGCCAAGCAGCGACCGAGCGCGTTCGATCGCCTCGGTGAACAAGGTTGTCGCGATCTGCTCGATCGACTGCTCCACGATGCGGCGGCCGCCGTCCCCGAGTGCCCGGGTCGCGAGCCGCTGCGGAGGTGGCTTCGAGACGTCAGCCTCGGAGTTCTACGCCTGCGCTACCCGCAGCTGGCCCGGGCTGCCGAGTCCTCTCGCCAAGCCGCGGCCCCACCGGAGGAAGCGGCCGCGCTCTGGGCTGCCGCCGCCGAGTAACTGAGAACGTGGAGGCTTCCGTGAGCAAACCGTCGAAGCGCGACGTCGTGGTGATTGGTGGCGGGCTCGCCGGCTGCGCGGCTGCGGTCGGCCTCGCCGAGCGCGGGGTGCGCGTGCGGCTCGTCGAGCGCGAGGCCTACCTCGGTGGGCGCGCAGGTGCGTGGACCGACCAGCTGGCGGACGGCACGCCGTTCGAGATGGAACGCGGGTTCCATGCGTTCTTCCGCAACTACGCGAACGTCCGCGCCCTCATACGCCGGGTCGATCCCGAGCTCGCGTGCCTGCGCCCGCTCGGCGACTACCCGCTGCTCGGCCCCGACGGCGCGTCCGAGTCGTTCGCGGGGCTGCCGAAGACAGCGCCGCTCAACGTGCTCGCGCTCATCCAGCGATCGCGCTCGATCCGCTTTCGCGATCTGCTGAAGGTCGATCACGACGCGGCCCGCAAGCTGCTCGCGTTCCACCCGACGCGCACGTACGCCGAGCTCGACGACACCACCGCGAAGGCCTTCCTCGACAGCCTGCGCTTCCCGCAGCACGCGCGGCAGATGCTGTTCGATGTGTTCGCGCACTCCTTCTTCAACCCCGAGGAGAACTACTCGGCGGCCGAGCTCCTCGCGATGTTCCAGTTCTATTTCATCGGCAACCGCGAGGGCCTCGTCTTCGACGTGATGCGCGAGCCCTTCAGCGTGTCGCTGTTCGGGCCGCTCGAGCGGTATCTGCGTGGCCTCGGCGCCGAGCTCCACCTCGGGCGCAGCGTCGAGCGCGTCGTGTCTCGCGACGGCGGCGGCTACCGCGTCGAGCTCGCGAACGACGCGAGCGGCACGCGCTCGCTCGACGCGGATGCGATCGTCCTCGCCGTCGACGTTCGAGGTTTGAAGCGCCTCGTCGCGAGCTCACCTGCGCTCGCGATGCTCGGCCCCGGCGTCACCGAGCTCGACAACACGCTGCCCTTCGCGGTGTGGCGACTCTGGCTCGACCGCGCGTGCGCAGCCTCACGCGCGCCGTTCGCCGGGACCACGGGCGCCGGCATCCTCGACAACATCTCGCTCTTCGAGCGCTTCGAGGGCGAGAGCGCGCGCTGGGCCGATCGCACGGGCGGCGGCGTCGTCGAGCTCCACGCGTACGCCCTCGAGCACACCGACGAGGATCGAATCCGCCGCGATTTGCTCGCGGGTCTCCACGCGCTCTACCCCGAGACGAAGCGCGCTCGCGTCCTCGAAGACCGCTTCATGATCCGCGACGACTGCCCTGCCTTCGCGCCCGGCTCGCACGCGCGCAGGCCGACCGTCGAGACCTCGCTCCCCGAGGTCACGCTAGCCGGTGACTTCGTCAAGCTCCCCTACCCGAGCGCGCTGATGGAGCGCGCGACGGCCTCGGGATTCACCGCAGCCAACGCGCTCTTGCGACGCTTCGGCCTGGTCGAGCAGCGCGTCCAACCCAGCGCCGCGCTCGGCGTGTTCGCGTCGGCGTAGCTCGGATTTTTTATTTGGGGGAGAGCTGCACCCGTCGGCGCGAAGCCGCACGGCCCCCGCCACTAGCCCTACGAACCGCAGGTTCGTAGGCACCGAAATATGTCCGAACTGCGTGGTCAGACGCGGCCGATCGCATGGGTTCGACCAGGCCCTTCACTCGCGCGCGCCAGCGCGGGGCCTGGGCGAACCCCCAGCGAACTTAGGACCGGCAGTGCTATCGCGCTTGCAGGTAGCGCAAGAGCACAGCGGCGACCCCGAAGCCCACGAGCGCGAACGCGATCACCCCGAGGATGATCCCGAGGTTCGATCGCTTCGGAGCGGGGGCCGTCACGAGCACGGGGTTGTTCGTCCCGCTCGACGTGACTGGGTTCGCGAACACACCCGAAGAGTTCGGGTCGCGACCCGTCGTCGAAGCGCGCGGCCCGTGCGTCTCGCGACGATAGACCGCTGTCTCGGGCTCGGCCGAGCCCTGCGCGGCGGCGCTCGGCGATTGGGACGACGCGACCTGGCTCTGCGGAGCGACCTGGCTCGCTGGCGCTGACTGCTGTTGTTGCTGCTGGCCCTGGCCTCCATCGGGCTGAGGGAGCCCCGTCGAGCGGCCCGTCTGACGGATGTTGGTCGGGATGGGCACGCCCGCTTGCCGAAGCGACGCGTGGCTCATCAGCTGCGTGCCTTGCTGCCCGCGATCGCCGCTGTCGTCGTGAAGCCGAGGGATGTTCGTCGGCTGCGCCGGCGCCGAGGCGTTCGACTGCTGCTGCTGCGGCGTCGCCATGCCCTGGTGCGGCGTGCCCGCCGGGCCGTACCCCTTCGCAGCGAGCGACGCAGCCACGGCTGCCGAGACATTGCGCATGGGCATCGCGAGCGTCGCGACCTGATCGGGCCCCTCACTCGACGTGTCGTTCAAGATCGGCACGTTGATGGGCGCGCCCGTCGAACCCGTCATCGCGACGGTGCCACCGAGTCGTGGGTTGATGTTCTGCGGGGGAAGCTGCCCCGGCGCGTTCGTCTGCCGCCCGTAATTTGTGGGGAGCGGCGACACGGCGAGCCGACTGGGATCGGTCAGCATCACGGTCGCGGGGCTGCGGCTCGGTGGGTAGCCCCCTGAGCTCGTCGGCTGCGGCGTGTTCGCGAACGACTGCGGTGCTGCGGCAGCACCAGCGAACTGCGGATAGTTGGCGCCTGGCTGAGCGAACTGCCCCGTCGACGGCTGCTGCTGTTGGTGTTGCTGGGGCTGCTGCTGTTGGGGCTGCTGCTGTTGAACCTGCTGCTGTTGAACCTGCTGGCCGTACGCCGATTGGCTCGTCTGCGGCTGTTGGAAGGGCGTGTTCGGCGCGTACGCGGGGTTCGAGCTGCTCGAGGTCGAGCGGCCCGTCGTTCGCTTGAGCTCACGCCAGACGTCGAGGGCCTCCTGCGCGGACTGGTAGCGATCACCGGGATCGCGCGACAAGCCCTTCTTCAGGAAGCCCTCGAGCTTGGGGTCGACCGGACCATCGAGGACCGAAGCGAGCGGGCGAGGCTCACTCTTGGTCTTGAGGTCGACCATCTGCAGGATGTTCTTCGCCCCGTAGGGGAGCTGACCGCTCATCGCCTGGTAGATGAGCGTCGCGCACGCGTAGATGTCGGCGCGGTGATCGACCGTCTTTGCCTTGCCGATTTGCTCGGGTGGCATGAACGAGAACGTCCCGAGGCTCTGCCCCATCTCGGTGAGCGTCTCGCCGCCGACCTCACGCGGCAGCTTCGAGATGCCGAAATCCAGGATCTTCACGCGCGTGATGCCGTCGGGCCGGCGCTCGAGGAAGACGTTGCTCGGCTTCAGATCGCGGTGGATGACGCCGGCCTTGTGCGCGTCGACGAGGCCCATCCAGACCTGCTCGACGACGGGGAAGAGCTCGTCGAACGTCATCGGCCCGGTGCGCTTCAGCCTGTCGATCAGGCTCTCGCCCTCGAGCAGTTCGAAGACGATGATGATGCCGTGCTGATCGTCTTCCTCGACGTCGAGCACCTGCGTGACGTGGTCGGAGTTGATTGCGCCGGCCGCACGAGCCTCACGACGAAAGCGCGCGACCGCCGAGCTCTTCTGCTTGGAGTCGGCGCGCAGCACCTTGACCGCGACGATGCGACCCGTCCGGATGTTCTCGGCGGCGAAGACCTCACCCATGCCGCCACGACCAAGCTGGCGGATGATGCGGTATCGCTGCGCGAGAACGTTGCCGGCTTCGAGCTCCAAGTTTGGCCCTTTATCCTCGACCCCTCAGAACGTGCCTATCACGGTCGCACCGACCGTCGTCGCGGAAGACATACCAGAAGGCGCGAACGGTAGGACGACGAGCGAGGTCTCTTTCGTCACAGCGACCTCGGGGCGCGTGAAATAGAAAATCAGCGTTGCTCCGAGGGAGAGCCCAGTTACGCCCAACATGACGTCGGCCACGATATTCTTCGTGATCACGTCCTGACGCAGATCTTCGAGCTCGGTCTGCGTGGCGCCTGGCGCGCCGTTTCGCTCGCTGAAGTCGTCGTTCGCGACCTTCGCGAGGCCCATCATTACGCCCCACGTCGCAGCTGACGCGACTGTCAGCCCTGTGAAGATCCACACCGTGACGGGCACCGGTCGCTCCATCACGGGCGCCGTGTCGGGCTTCTTCTCGGCCGTCTTCTTCGGCTCGAACGTCAGCTGGCGCTCGACCTTCGAGCCGTTGCCGACCTCCTGGTCCCAGGTGATTGGCTCGAAGCCGTCGACCGTCGCGGTGAAGGTGTATTGCCCCGGGTGGATGCCGAGCGTGATGCCCTCTGCGGGGATCGTGTAGCGGTTGCTCTTGGTCTCGCCTTGGAGCGGCTGTCGCGTCGCGACGAGCTTCACGTTCGGTTGGTTGGTCGTCAGATGCAGCGAGGCGATGAGCGGCTTCAGCCGCTTGATGTCGTCCTCGATCTCCTTGCGCTCTTCGGGCTTGAGCTCGTCTTTGCCCTTCTCCAGCACCTGTTCGTAGTGGAGGATCGCGTCGGCATCACGCTCGAGCCAGAACTCGCAGATCGCCATCGCGCGGAGCGCACGCCACTTGCCCGAGAGCTCGTAGGCCTTCTTGAACTCCTCGAGGGCCTCCTCGCATTTGTGGCCCTTCGGCGGGTCCTTGTAGAGCAAGGTCCCCGCTTCCATGTGCTTCATCGCCTCGGACAGATCGGGCGAGTCGCCTGCAGCGCGAGCCTCACCTGCAATTGCGCCCGAGAGGGCAAGAAGCGCCGAAGCTGCGATCCGCCGCAGAGCGACGCGCGTCATACGCACGAGACTACCCCCCTCGACGGCGTCTGGGAAAGTCGCTTGAGCGGCGGCGATCGCCTCATTCTTCGTCCGCTCGTAGCCTCGCGAGCACGGTGAAATCCTCGAGTGTGGAGGTGTCGCCGGTGGACTCACGACCTGCTGCGACGTCCTTGAGCAAGCGCCGCATGATCTTGCCGCTCCTGGTCTTCGGCAGCGCGTCGGCGAAGCGGAGAGCGTCGGGGCGCGCGAACTTGCCGATCTCGTTCGCCACGTGCTCGAGCAAGCGCGCCGCGAGATCGGTGTTCGGGGTGTGTCCAGGCTTGATGGTGACGAAGACGACGAGCGCTTGGCCCTTGAGGTCGTCGGGGCGACCGACCGCGGCGGCCTCTGCGACCGCGGGGTGAGACACGAGCGCGCTCTCGATCTCGGCCGTGCCGATGCGATGCCCGGCGACGTTCAGCACGTCGTCGATGCGACCGACGACCCAGTGGTAGCCGTCGGCGTCCGCGCGCGCGCCGTCGCCCGTGAAATAGACGCCCTCGATCTCGGAGAAGTACTGCTTCTTGAAGCGGTCGTCGTCGCCCCACACCGTGCGGAGCATGCTGGGCCACGGCCGCTCGAGGATGAGCAAGCCACCTTGGTTCGGCTCGACGCGCCGATAGCCCCGCGGCTGCGATGGGTCCTTGGTGACGACCGCGGGCTCGACGCCGAAGAGCGGGAGCCCGGTCGACCCTGGCTTCGAGGACGCGGCGCCAGGGAGGGTCGTCATCATGATCGCGCCCGTCTCGGTCTGCCACCACGTGTCGACGATGGGGCAGCGCCCGCCACCTATAACGGTGTGATACCAAACCCAGGCCTCGGGGTTGATGGGCTCACCGACTGTCCCGAGGAGGCGCAGGCTGCTGAGATCGCTCTTCGCCGGCCACTCGTCGCCTTGGCGGATGAACGCGCGGATCGCGGTGGGCGCGGTGTAGAGGATCGTCGCGCCCCAGCGCTCGATGATCCGCCAGAAGCGACCCCAGTCGGGGTAGTTCGGGGCGCCTTCGTACATGAGGCACGTCGCGCCGTTCGAGAGCGGCCCGTACACGAGGTAGCTGTGTCCGGTGACCCAGCCGACGTCGGCCGTGCACCAGAAGATGTCCTCCTCGCGGATGTCGAACACGTACTTGAAGCTCACGTGCGTCCCCGCGAGGTAGCCCGCGGTCGAGTGCAACACGCCCTTCGGTTTGCCGGTCGAGCCCGACGTGTAGAGGATGAAGAGCGGGTGCTCGGCGTCGACGATCGTCGCGGCCTTCGCGGGGCCCGCGAGCGAGCTCTCGATGATCTCGTGCCACCAGAGATCGCGGCCCTCTTTCATGTGGATCTGCGGCCCGCGATCACCGAGGTGCTTCCACACGATGACCTTCTCGACGCTCGCGGCCTCGGGTTGAGCGAGCGCGCGGTCCACGACCTCCTTGAGGGCGAGCACGTGCCCGCGCCGGTAGCCGCCGTCCTGCGTGATGACGAGCTTCGCCTGGCAATCCGCGATGCGATCGCGGAGCGCGTCGGCCGCGAACCCACCGAACACGACCGTGTGGACCGCGCCGATGCGCGCGCACGCGAGCATCGCGACGACGACCTCGGGGACCATGCCCATGTAGATCGCGACGCGGTCGCCAGCCTTGATTCCGTGCGCGACGAGCGAGTTCGCGAGGCGCACGGTCTCGCGCCAGAGCTCTGCGTACGTGATGGTTCGCGTCGCGCCGAGCTCGCCCTCCCAGAGGATCGCGGCCTTGTTGCGGCGCCCCGTCCCGAGGTGCCGATCGAGGCAGCTCTCGGTGACGTTGAGCTTCGCCCCGACGAACCACTCGGTGAACGGGAACTGCGCGGGGCTGTCCCCACCCTTCGTTCGCGAGAGGGCCGACCAGGTCTCGTGAAAGACGAGATCCCCCGTCTCGCGACGCCAGAACGTGTCCGGATCGTCGAGGCTCTCGCGGTAGAGCTTGTCGTACTCGGCGCGAGACTTCACCCGGGCGAGCAGCGAGAACTCCGCGTCGGGCTCGAAGCGCCGCTCTTCCTTGAGCACGCTGGTGATGGATTGGTCGGCCATGGTCGCGGGAGGATAGGGACTCTCCCCCGCGAAATCACCAGAACGAGTAGCCCACCCAAACGCGTGGTCCTGCCATGAGCAGGAGCTCGTTGTCGTAGGGCTCGGCGAGGTTCTTCGAGCCGCCCTGACCCTGCAGCGCGTCGTCGTTCATGCCCTTCGTTCCGGAGACGACGAACGCGCCGTGCAGGCCGATGAGCACGCCGTCGAAGCCGAACTCGAAGCCGATCTCGCTCATCACGAAGAAGTCGACGCCGCTCGAGTCGCACTTGTCGGCGCCGTCGGGGCAGAGCGGGTTGACCTCGGTGCTCAAGCGCTCGTCGCGGAACTTGATGAGGTGGAACGCGAGGCCGCCGCTGATGCAACCGACGAAGCGAACGGTCTCGCCGGGGCTCGTGAGGCGAAGTCCGGGACCGACGAGGATCGAGGTCAGCGAGTAGGCCTTGGGGCTCGCGCCGTTGCCGGGACCCTCGATGTTGCCGTAGTCGATGAGGCCTTCGAAGGAGCCGATCGCCCCCACGCGATAGCCCATGCGAAGACCGACGAAGCCACCGCTCGAGGGAGGCCCGTGCACGACCACCGGGTTCGTGAAAGGGATGAGGACCGCGCCGTTCGCGTGGCCGTAGAAGCCGCGCAGCGGTCGAGACGGAGGCTCCGGCTCGGGCGGCGTCGGCTGCTCGGTCGACTGGACCACCGCAGGCAGCGGAGGCAGCGCGTTCGGCTGCTTCGTGAGATCGATCGACACGGTGTTGCCAGCGACGACCTCGACGCGGCCGAGGTCGGTCTCGCCGATCGCGCGGACCTCGTGGGGCCCTGGATCGAGCTCGCCTCGCCATCGCCCAGTCCCTACGACTTTGTCATCGACCTCGATCTGGGTGGTCGTGAGCTTGGGGATGACCTCGACCGTGCCGAAGTCGGGCGCGAGCGCGAAGCCGACGTCGAGCCGATCCCCTGCGTGGATCACGACCGTCTTCTTCGACGCGACATAGCGCGGCGCGCTCACCGCGACCTCGTGATCGCCGGGCCCGAGAGGGAGGGCGACGCGTGCGCTCGGCGTGACGGCCTGCCCGTCGACGGTTACCTCCGCGTCAGCGGGGAAGACCCACACGTTCAAGAACCCGAAGAGCGCGCGCATGTCGCTGATGGCTTGCGTCGCCGCGCGCTGATCTTCGGGGCTCATCGTGTCGCCGTGCTTCGAGAGGGCGAGCTCGAGACGCTCGACGGCCTGCGCGTACTTGCCGAGCTGCCGATAGCAGAGCGCCTGATTGATGAGCGGGCTGGCCTTCGGCGTGGCTGCGTACGCGGCCTCGAACTCCGCGAGCGCTGCCTTGAAGTCGTTCAGCTTGTAGAGCGCGACGCCGTTCTTCATGTGCGCGGCGTATTCGTCTTGGGCCAGCGCGACGGGAGGCGCGAACGAACCCAGCGCGAACACGAACGCGAGCGCCATCGCGAGCGAAGCGGCGGCACGTGTGAACGGAGAGCGACGCCGCACGACGTTCAACGCGCCCTCAATGGTCCTTCAGCTTGAGCTCGAGACCGCCGCCCGAGCCGTGGATGCGCGGGCGAGCGCTGCTGACGCTGGAGGACGCGCTCGCGGGAGTCGACGACGCCGCGAGCGCGGACGTCGCGGCGCTCTGGCTCACGACCGCGGGCGCGGAGACCGCGACGCTGTGAGCCTCGACGGGCGCGGACGGCGTGGTGGGCGCGGACGCCGCGCTCGCCGTTTGCCCGCTCAACACGACGACGCGTGTCTTCTTGTCGGGGTTCGCTGGGTCGACCTGGAGCGCGTTCTTGCCGAGCCACGCGCCTGCGAACAAGGCCGCGGCAGCGATGACCCCGGCGCCGACGACGAGCCACCGACGACCTACCGCGGGCGGGGGCGTCGGCGTCCCCGCAGTGATCGCCGGCGTCGCCGCGACGGTCGACACCGCAGCGAGCGTGCGCGGCCCTTCCTTGTCGTGGCTGATGCGGATGACGGCCTTGCGCAGCGAGTCGCTCTTCATCGACACGGGCAACACACCGTCCGACTCGGCGACCAGCGCGTCGAGGAAGTCGCGCGCCGTCTGGTATCGCTGTTCGCGATCGCGCGAGAGGACGCGCTTGATGACGGCCGAGATGCCCGAGGGCACGCCCGGGTTCGACACGCGCACGTCCTCGATGTCCTTCGTGCAGATGTTGACGATGACAGACTCGTAGGTGGGGCCCGAGTGCGGCGTGCGACCGGTGAGGCACTCGTAGAGGATGCAGCCGACCGCCCAGAGATCCGCGCGTGCGTCGACGTCAGAGAGCGCCTGCGCTTGCTCCGGCGCCATGTAGACCGGCGTGCCGACGACCACACCCTCGCGGGTGATCGTCTTCACGGAGGCGTCGCGCTTCTGAATCTTCGAGACGCCGAAATCGAGGACCTTCGCGAAGGTGGAGTCGTCGTCGCGCTCGACGAGGAACACGTTGTCGGGCTTGAGATCGCGGTGGACGATCCCCGCGTCGTGGGCGCGCGCGAGCCCGCGCAGCACCTGGGCCGAGATGCGCAGAGCCTCGGCGAGCTCGAGGCGCCCGAGCCTGCGCAGCCGATGACCGAGGTCCTCGCCGCGCAGGAGCTCCATCACGATGTAGTTGAGGCCGTCGTCGGTCATCGCGACGTCGAAGATCTCCACGATGTGGGAGCTCTCGACGGCGCTCGCGGCCTGCGCCTCGCGGTGGAAGCGGCTCACGGCCTCGGGGGTGGCGGTCTGTCGATCGATGAACTTCAGCGCGAAGCGCTTGCCCAAAGTCTCGTGAACAGCCTCGTAGACGCGACCCATGCCGCCCACGCCGAGAAGGCGCACGATCTTGTATTTGCCGACGGTACGACCGACCAGCTCGTCGTTCTCGATGTCCTCCCCACGAGTCGGCATGAGCGCCCCCAGCGTACCATGCTGCGCGGGCGCGACGAGCCCGTCTGCCTCGGGTCAGATCGGCAAGGGTGGGTCGGTCGGAGACGCCTGTGAAGCGAGCAACGGATCGAGCTCACCAGCGTCGTCGAGCGCCGAGATGTCCGAGAAACCACCGAGCGAACGCCCGTTGACGAACACCTGCGGGAGCGTCCGCTGGCCGCTGGCTTTCACCAGCCACGCGCGCAGCGCAACCTCGTTGGTCGCGTCGATCTCGCGGAACTTCACACCCTTTTGGTGCAGGAGCGCCCGCGCCATGTCGCAGTAGGGGCAGAGGATGCGCGTGAACACCACGACGCTCGCTGGCATGTCGGCTCGAGGATACACTCGGTTCCCTTTCGACCGAAGGCTGTCGTGGACCCGACCGAGCCCGACCTCACCTGGGACGCTGCGGCGCCGCTCCTCGTGCCGCTCCTCAGCTCGACGATCTTCCTCGGAGGGTTGCCGGCGCCCCTCGTGCGCATCCGCGTTGCGCCCTTCGTCCACGCGTACGCGGCGATCACGACCGGTGATCTGCCGCGGCTCGTCCGGCCCGAGGACGCGGGCCGCTGGCGGCGCTCCTTCGTCGAGCTCCTCGCGCGAGCCGTCGAGAACCTCGACGCCGAGGGCCTCGTCATCGCGCGCGACGAGGAGCGCGATCTCCTCGTGATGACGGCGCCCGACGGCCTCGCGAGCTCGCGGATGCTCGTTCCGGACCTGCTTCCTGCGCTCGTCCACGCCGACGCCGAGGACATCGCGTTCGCGATCCCCGAGCCCAATTGCGTGCTCGTGACGAGCCGCGCGAACGAGGATCTCGATCGGCTGGCGCGCGCCGCCGAGGCCGCGTTCACCAAGGCTTCGGAGCCTCTCTCACCGGCGATCTACGTGTTCGACGCGCACGCCGAGGGCGCCTTCACCGAGCTCCCGAACCCGCGCGCGACCGCGCTCCTCGAGGTTCGGGAGCACGAGCTCCAGCGCCTCGCGCTCGAGGAGCTCGCCCGCGATCAGGGGGAAGACCTCCTCGTCGCACCGCTGAACCTCGTGTCGCGCGGGGATGCTTCGACCGCGACCGCGGCGGTCTGGGCACGCGGCGCCGACGGGCTCTTGCCGTGCGCCGATCTCCTCTTCGTGGCGTGGCCCGACGAGGCGACCCCAGGCGCGACGCACGTGCTCATGGTCCGCCGCGAGGACCTCGAGCGCGCCCTCCCCGGCCGCCTCGTGCGGCTCGCGTCCGACTACGAGCCGCCGCTCTGCGCAGCGCTCGGCTTCCCCACCGAGGAAGAGCTCGCGAGCCTCGCCGAGGTCGCCGTCGCGACGGGGTGGACCGACCCCTCCGAACAATCGGAGTAGCGGCCACGCGATAACCGACATTTCTGTCAGTCAACCAAACCCATCGCCCCAACTACGGTTCGACTTTCAGGGCCTTGAGCGCCGCAAGGCTACGAGCGTCCCCCCCCTTCGCGGCCTTGCGAAAAAGCTCCGTCGCTCGGGTCCGGTCGATGGGCACTCCCCGCCCCTCGAGGTAGTGGATGGCGAGGTTGTGACAGGCTGGTGCGAGGCCAGCATCACACGCGCTCTGATAGAGCGAGACTGCGCGTTTCTCGTCCTTGGGGACGCCTGCCCCCGTCCCATACGCAGCGCCCAAGTTCGAGCAGCCCAACCACTCGCCGTGATCGCACGCGAGGCGAGCCAACTCGGTGGCGCGCTGGTCGTCTTTGACGACGCCGCGCCCAGAGCTGTAGTAACCGCCGAGCGCGACGCACGCGATCCACGCCTGACCATCACAGGCTCTCTGCATCAGCTCCACGGCCCGCTCGTCGTTCTTGGGGACGCCCGCTCCAAGTGCGTAGGCACCCCCCAGATAGGCGCAAGCCAACATGTTGCCGGCGGAGCAAGCCTTGTCGAAGAGCTCACATGCGAGCTTGTCGTCCCTGCCAACGCCGTCTCCAAAGCGGTAGGCAATTCCCAGGTAGGTGCAAGCATCCACAGCATCGCCGTCGCATCCGCGCTTGAACAGCGCGGCCGCGCGACCGAGATCTTTGGGGACGCCTAGCGCGCGTTGGTACGCCATCCCAATGCTCGAGCAAGCCGGGACGAAGCCCAAGTCGCAGGCCTTCTCGAGCCGTGCGGCCCCCCGCACTTGGTCTTTGGCGACCCCTTTGCCATCCATATACGCGAGACCCAGGTGCGCACACGCTCCGGCTTCGTTTGCGCTGCAGCTCGCCTCGAACAGCTCAAAGGCTGCGTTCGAGTCTCGCTCCACACCGGCTCCAGTCTCATATGCGAGCGCAACGCCGGTGCACGCTTGCCAATAGCCGCTGTCACAACCCCGCTGGAAGTATTGGAGGGCTCGCGCTGCGTCGCGAGGGACGCCCATTCCCTCCGCATGGGCGTGCCCAAGGTTGATGCAGCCTACGGCGTCGTCTCCAGCACAGGCCTTCTCGCTGAGCTCGACATAGCGCTTCTCGTCTTTCGCGACGCCAAGGCCGTTGCCGTAGGACCAGCCGAGCATGCGGCAGCCGAGCGCAACGCCCGACGAGCACGCTTGGTCGAGTAGCTCGATCGCCCGCTTGTAGTCCCGCGCGACGACCCGACCGTCCTGGAGAGCCTCGCCCAGACCAGCGCACCCGAGCTGCGCGCCAGCCTCACACGCCGACTCCAGTTGCGCGTACCCACGCGCCTCGTCTTTTGGCAGGCCCTGTCCACGATAGGTGGCCAGCCCGAGCCCCGCGCAGCCTTCTTGATTCTCGGCTGCGCACACCTCTCTCAGGAGCTCTACGGCTCGGGTCGCGTTCGCTGGGTCACGCCTGTCCCAGAACAACCGCATGCCCTCGGCGGCCTCGGCCTGCATCGAGGGTTGCTCCGACGACGCACTCGCGCTCGAGGCCGAGGGTGCAGCGGACGGCGCGGAGTTGCACCCGATGCAGAGCACACAAGCGAAGCGTTCGAGGCCTGCACAGAGTCTCGCCACGATGAGTCGACGATAATTGATGCCGACAGCGTTGTCCGTATCGGGGCCCCCAACCAGCGCCCCCCTCGCGCTCACCCTTCGCTCGGCGAAGAGTTGCGCTCGCGTTCGCCCGCGGACTGCTACGCTCCCGCCCGCAATGGCCGAGAAAACGCTGGAGCTCGCGAACTACCACCCCGATGCAAAACAAGTCGTCGCGGCCGCCCAGGACATGGCGGACGAGATGAAGCACGCCGAGGTCTCGCCGCTGCACCTGCTCGTGCGGCTGCTCGATCGAGACCGCGGCGTGTGTGAGGTCTTTCGTCGGGCGAACGCGGACCCGGCGGTCGTGCGCGACCTCGCCGAGATCCAGCTCCGCAAGCTCGGCAAGGCGACGAGCGGGGTCGCGTACATCAGCCCGCGCATGCAGGACTTGCTCGCGCGCGCCGACCGCGAGGCCGCGCGTGACAAGTCGCCGACGGTCAACGTCGAGCACCTGCTCCATGCGCTCGCGCAGGAGATCCGCGGGCCGGCCGGCGACATCCTCACCGCGCAGGGCATCGGCCCTGGCGCGTTCCGCCCGCACGTCGGCGTCTTGGCCGAGGCCGCGAAGGCCGCAGACCGCGCGGGCGCGAACGGCGCGCTGCAAGCCCCCGGCGCGCAGGAGTTCCTTCGCGATCTCATCGCCGACGCGCGCGCCGGCAAGTTCGATCCGGTCATCGGTCGCGACGTCGAGGTGCGCCGGCTGCTCCAGATCCTCGAGCGTCGCTTCAAGAACCACCCGCTCCTGGTCGGGGAGCCTGGCGTCGGAAAGACCGCGGTCATCCGCGCCCTCGCCGATCGCATCTCGAGCGGCGACGTCCCGTCGAACCTCGCCGGGGCGAAGCTCTTCGAGCTCGACACCGGCGGCCTCGTCGCCGGCGCGAAGCTCCGCGGCGAGATCGAGGCGCGCCTCAAGGCCGTCGTCGATCGGCTGCGCGCGATCCCCGACGCCGAGGTCGTCTTGGTCGTCGAGGAGATCGAGTCGCTCTTCGGGCAGGGCGTGCAGGGCGCGGGCGTCGGCGATCTGTTGAAGCCGCTGCTCGCGCGGAGCGAGATCCGTCTGCTCGCGACGACCACCCCCGAGGGACTCAAGCGCATCAGCGAGCGCGAGGGCAACGTCGTGCGCCGCTTCTCGACGATCGAGCTCGCGCCGCCGTCGACCGATCAGGCGGTCGAGATCCTCCGCGGCGTCGCCGAGCGCTACGAGCGTCACCACCGCGTGCGCGTCTCCGAGGGCGCGGTCAACGCCGCCGTCTCGCTGGCGAAGCGGTACCTCTCGGATCGCGCGCTCCCCGACACCGCGGTCGACCTCCTCGACGAGACCGCGGCGCGCAAGCGCGTCGAGGTCGACGGCGTCCCCGCCGAGGCCGACGCGATCATCCGCCGCGTCGAGGCGCTCACGGCGCAGATCGCCTCGCTGAAGGACGACGACGACAAGCTCAGCGTGAAGACGCGCGAGCGCCTCGAGAAGGAGCACGCGGACCTCGCCCCCAAGGCCGAAGAGCTGAAGCAGCAGGTCGCGGGTCGACGCGGCGTCGTCGCGGCTGTCCAGGCCCTGCGCAAGGAGCTCGGCGAGCTCGAGTCGACGTACGAGATCGCGAAGAAGGAGAAGAACTTCGCGAAGCTCGGCGAGCTCGAGCACGTGAGCATCCCCGACGTGAAGAAGCGGCTCACCGCCGCCGAAGAGGCCGCGAAGAAGGCCGGCGTCGCGCTCTCGAGCAACACCGTGACCGAGACCGACATCGCGGCGACGCTCGCGGATTGGACGGGCGTCCCCGTGGCCAAGATGCTCGAGGGCGAGGCCGACAAGCTCCTCAAAATGGAGGAGCGGCTCGCGAAGCGCGTCGTCGGCCAGGACGAGCCCGTGCGAGCGATCGCGCGCGCGGTGCGCCGCGGCCGCGTCGGCCTGCGTGATCCGGGCAAGCCGATCGGCAGCTTCCTCTTTCTCGGGCCGAGCGGCGTCGGCAAGACCGAGCTCGCGAAGGCCCTCGCCGAGTTCTTGTTCGACGACGAGCAAGCGCTCACGCGCCTCGACATGAGCGAGTTCATGGAGCGGCACATGGCGCAGCGCCTGATCGGCGCGCCGCCTGGCTACGCCGACAGCGAGCAGGGCGGCTTCCTCACCGAGGCCGCGCGTCGGCGCCCCTACTCGGTGCTCCTCTTCGACGAGGTCGAGAAGGCCCACCAGGACGTCTTCAACCTGCTGCTCCAGGTGCTCGACGACGGCCGGCTCACGGACGGGCGCGGCCGCACGGCGGACTTCAGCAACACCGTCGTCATCATGACGAGCAACATCGGCAGCAAGCGCATCCTCGAGTCCGACACGAAGCTCTTCGAGACCGCCGACGGTGTCGAGGCCCTGAAGGAGGTCGTGAAGGAGGAGCTCAAGGCCTTCTTCAGGCCGGAGTTCTTGAACCGCATCGACGACACCGTGATCTTCAAGGCCCTCAGCAAGAAGGACCTGCGCGGCATCGTCGACATCCAGCTGCGCCGCCTGGAGAAGCTGCTCGAGGGTCGCGAGATCAAGCTCGACCTCACCGAGGAGGCGAAGCTCCACCTCGTCGAGCTCGGCTACGAGCCGCAGCTAGGCGCGCGCCCGCTGCGCCGCGCGATCCTCCGCGAGCTGCAGAACCCGCTCGCCGAGACGATCCTTCAGGGTGGCTTCGCCGCTGGAAAGGTCGTCCAGGTCGGGGTCGTCGCAGACGAGTTCGGCGACGGGAAGAAGTTCACGTTCAAGTGACTGAACCGGCCGGGGGCCCCATGCCCGGCCCATGTCTTTTCGCGAAGCGAAAAGGTTGGGCCGTGAGAATCTAGAACTCTTGAAAACGGCGCCGGGCCGGGTATATTCGCCGCCCCCTTTCTCGGGGGGTTATTTCCCCCGACGAGCTCGAGACACGAGAGAGAGCCATGTACGCAGTGATCAAGACCGGCGGTAAGCAGTACCGCGTGACCGAGGGGCAGGAGCTCCGCATCGAGAAGCTCGCTGGCAACGCTGGCGATGCCATCACCTTCTCCGACGTGCTCCTCATCGGCGGCGACACCCCGAAGATCGGCAAGCCCATGGTTGCGGGGGCTTCGGTCTCGGCGACCATCAAGCACCACGATCGTTCGGCGAAGATCGTCGTCTTCAAGTTCCGTCGGCGTAAGAACTACCGCCGCAAGAACGGTCACCGCCAGCCGTACACGCTGGTGAAGATCACCGGCATCACGGGCTGAGTTTTTCCAGGCTATTTGCGAGGTTTGCGTCATGGCTCACAAAAAAGGCGGCGGCTCTTCACGCAACGGGCGCGATTCGAAGTCTCAGCGCCGTGGCACCAAGGTCTACGGCGGTGAGGCCGTTTCGGCCGGCTCGATCCTGGTTCGCCAGGTCGGCTCCAGCATCCACGCCGGCAAGAACGTCGGCACCGGTCGCGACTTCACGCTGTTCGCCCTCGTCGAGGGCGTGGTGAAGTACGAGTGGCGCAGCAACACGACGAAGTGCGTGTCGGTTTACCCGGCCGCTAGCTGATCGTCGTTCGGCTGCTCTTCGACCTTTCTTTTACAAAGCTGCCCCGCGACGGAAGCTCGCTCGAACGAGCTCGGCGGGGCTGCGTCCATCGCCCGCCTCGGGGGCGAAGAGGGCGAGCACGAGCTCGGGGGGCTGAGCGAGGATCGCTCGCTGTTCGGCGGGCGCGACCGCGACGGGCGCGCTCGTAGGCAGCGCGAGTCGCACGCGCGTCGGGAGCCAGCCGGAGACCATCGCGAGCTCCTCGGCGGAGGGCGGCGCTGTCGCGAGCTCGCGGACGTCGTGCTCGAGGTGCGCGCGCTCGAGGACGGTGCGCACCTGCTTTGCGGCGGGCGAGCCGTCGTCCCAAACGACGACGCGTGGCAGCTTGGGGATCGACGGCGGGCTCGCAGGCATGGCGCTCCTTCGCTCGGGATCAGGTCTTGCCGAGCAGGTGATCGCAGATGGATCGCAAACCTTGGACCGCGTCGGGGAGCATCTGCAGCGTGAAGCGATCTTGCTTGTCGCCGGTGCGGTACTCGAAGGTGACGAGCGCGACGGGGACGTCGAGCTGACGGCCGCGGCTCGAGGAGCCCACCGTGTCGATGCGCCACTCGATCCCGGTCACGACGGGGCCATGCGCGGCGATCGTGGCGCGCGCGATGTTGGCGCGGAGCTCACCTATGACGGCGTCAAAGAGATCGAGCAGCGGCTCGAGCGCGAGCGGCGGCGCCGGCCGAGACGAGATCGGCCTCGAAGCGCACGCGATCGAGGTTCATCGCCGCGGCGTTCTCGAGCAGGAAGATCACGGCGCGGGCGGCGGGGCCCATCACCGACGCGTCGAGCTGATCGCGGCGCGCGATGCGCGAGATGCGGGCCTCGCGCTGGTCCTCGGCGGCGACGTCGAAGCAGGCCGCGACGAGCTCCGGCAGCTTCGCGAGCGAACGCGCGTCCTCCCCTGCGAGCGCCGAGATCGCCGCGACGACCTCCTCGGGTGCGGTCTCACCATCCAAGCAAAAGAGCACGCCACTCGCGGCGCCCTCACCGTCGCTCATCGTCTTCTCCCTCGTGTCCCTCGATGGGCCTCGGGGCCTTGGGACGGCGCGAGCATGCCACCGATCTCGACCGCGTCGCGCGCCGAAGTGGGGCACGAGCCCTGATGGCGAGGGCCTGAAGGGTGGAGCCTCCAGGCGAGCGCCTCGCGAGGCGCGATCCGACCGAGCCGAGGTTGCTGGTAGGCTGTGCTCGATGCCGCGCGACGATCGCACGCTGCCTACGAGTCAAACCGTGGAGCACACGATCGATGGCTTCTCCCTCGTGGTGAAGGCCGGACCCGACGCGGGCAAACACCACGTCGCCGCAGAGACCGAGGTCTCGATCGGCACGGACCCGAGCAGCGATCTCACGCTCGGCGACTCGCGCGTGTCGCGTCACCACGCGACCGTGACCGCGACGAAGCGAGGCTTTTTGCTGCGCGATCTGGGGAGCCGCAACGGGACCTGGGTCGCGGGGACGCGCATCGAGAGCGCGTACATCTTCGACGGCGCGACGTTCGAGGTCGGGCACACGCTCCTGCGCTTGCAGAAGGGCGAGTCGATCCGCGAAGAGCTCAGCTTGCAGGATCGGTTCGGTCGCATCGTCGGCTCGAGCGAAGCGATGCGGCGCATCTTCGCGATCCTGCCCCGCATCGCGGCCTCGGAGAGCACGGTGCTCATCGACGGCGAGACCGGCACCGGCAAGGGCCTGCTGGCCGCCGCGATTCACGAGACGAGCAACCGCGCGAAGGGCCCGTTCGTGGTGCTCGACTGCACCGCGATCCCACCGACGCTCGTGGAGAGCGAGCTCTTCGGGCACGTCGCGGGCTCCTTCACGGGCGCGTCGCGCGATCGCCAGGGCGCGTTCGAGCTCGCGAAGGGCGGCACGATCTTCATCGACGAGATCGGCGAGCTGCCGGCTGACATGCAGCCGAAGCTCCTGCGCGCGCTCGAGGAGCGCACCGTGAAGCCCGTCGGCGGTACGCGCCGCGTGCAGCTCGACGTGCGCGTGATCGCTGCGACGAACCGCGATCTGCGCACCGAGGTCAACGAGGGGACGTTCCGCGCGGACCTCTACTATCGACTCAACATCGTGAGGCTGCACGTGCCGCCGCTGCGCGAGCGTCGCGATGACATCGTCCTCTTGGCGAAGCACTTCCACGAAGAGCTCGCGCCAGGGCGCGCCCTCTCTCCGAAGCTCTTGGCCCAGCTCGTGCGACAGACCTTCCCAGGCAACGTCCGCGAGCTGCGCGGTGCAGTGGAGCGCGGCGTGCTTTTGGAAGATCTCGACATGGACTCCCTCGAACCGTCGGCGGGTGCGCACGCCTCGGAGAAGAGCGCGCCGACGAGCGATGCAGGCGCGGCCCAGCTCGTCTTCGACCCGTCGGTGCCTTTCCGCGACGCGAAGGCCGTCGCGACCTCCGCCTGGGAAAAGTGGTACCTCGGTGAGCTCCTGCGCTTCTCCGGGGGCAACCTCTCGAAGGCCTCGCGCGTGGTTCAAATGGACCGCAGCTACCTGCGCGCCCTCGTCCGCAAGCACGGCGCGAGCGTCCCCACATCGGACGAGGAGTGACCATGCGCTCCCTTGGATTCATGAGCCTGGCCTCGGTGCTGGGCCTGCTGGGTTGTCAGTATGTCTCGGGGCTCAACCAGCTGAGCGCTGGCGGACAAGGCCCTCACGGGGGCGGCGGTGCGGGTGGCGCGACCGTCGGCGGCGCGGGTGGTTCGGGCGGCGCGGGCGGGGGCACGTGCAGCGAGGTGCCCGAGTCGAAGTGCGTCGACGACAAGCCCGGCAGCTGCTCGGGCAAGTGCATCACCAACCCCGATCGGTGCCTCATCGACTGCGCGATGCCGAACGCGATGGATGAAATCTGCACGAGCCCCATCGTCGCCGGCCCCGACGAAGACATCCCTTGCTTCGACGTCATGGATGCGAGCTTGGTGATGGACTGCGAGCTCCACTGCGGGCTCTACACGATGGGCGCGGGCGGCGGCGGCACAGGCGGCGCGGGCGGCGGTGGCGGCAGCGGCAGCACCGGAGCCGGCCCCTGCGCCTCGCGACGAATCATTTGCCCCTCAAACAGTCGCTGCGACGTCTACTGCGACGGCGAGGGCGCCTGCTGGGACACGACCATCCTCTGCGACTCGGGGCCTTGCAACGTGCACTGCTCGGGCAACGGGTGCTCGGCCACGACCCGCGTCACGTGCGGCACGAACGCGTGCAGCTACACCTGCGTGGGCTCGCCGCCGCCGAACACCGAGGACCTCCAGACGAGCGAGGCCTGCGAAAAGAGCGGGTGCATGTTGTGATGGGGGAGAGCTGAACCCGTCAGCCACGGTGCGCGCCGTCGACCCACGACGCAGGTGGGGTGCTCGTCTGCAGCAGGCGCGAAAGGATGAGCGGCAGGTTCGGTGGCCCCGGCTTCGGTAGGTGCAGCTGGAAGCCGGCCGCGAGTGCTTGGACGCGATCCTCGGGCTTGGCAAGGGCCGTGAGCGCGACGGCTGGGACGGCGCCACCGCGCTCGGGGGGAAGGGCGCGCACCCAGCGCAGGAGCTCGTAGCCCGCGGCGTGGTCCTCTCCGAGCCCGATGTCGCAGAGGATGATGTGCACCGCGCCCGAGGACAAATGCTGCTTCGCCTCCTCCGAGGTCGCCGCGACGGCGACGCGAGCGCCGGCGCTCTCGAGCGCGACCGCGAGCATGTGCTGCGCGTCGACCGAGTCCTCGACGAGCAAAAGTTGAACACCGTGAAGGCAACGCGAGGGCGGGGCCTCCTCGCGAGGTGTCGCTCTGCGGCGCGGTGCGGGCACCATGCGCGCGGTGTCGCGCACGTCGCCGATCGGCAGCTCGACGATGAAGGTCGCGCCGTGCCCCTCGCCTGCGCTCTCGGCGCGGACCTGCCCACCGTGGAGCGCGACGATGTGTCGCACGATCGAGAGGCCGAGACCGAGCCCGGCGCGAGCCTCGGTGCTCCGCCCCTGACGAAAGCGATCGAACACGTGGGGCAAGAGCTGCGGACGAATCCCGCAGCCCGTGTCGCGCACGCGCACCGTGACCTCTGCGTCGCTGCGCTCGAGCTCGAGCTGGACGCGACCGCGCGGGGGCGTGAACTTCACCGCGTTCGTCAGCAGGTTCCAGAAGACCTGCTGCAGGCGCTTCGGGTCGCCCTCGATGGGCCCGAACAGCTCGAGGTTCGCGGGCACCTCGAGCGTGATGTCCTTCGCGCGGGCGAGCGGAGCGACCACGTCGAGCGCGGCTGCGAGCGTCTCGCCCATCGGAGCGATCTGTCGATCGAGACGGAGCTTGCCCGTGACGATGCGCGAGACGTCGAGCAGATCGTCGACGAGCTGCGCCTGCGCTCGCGCGTTGCGCTCGATCGACTCGAGCGCCTGCGCGACGCTGGTCGAGTCGAGCTTGCCTGAACGCAGCAGGCGCGCCCAACCGAGGATCGGCGTGAGCGGCGTCCGGAGCTCGTGCGAGACGGTCGCGAGGAACTCGTCCTTCATGCGGTTCGCCTCGCGGAGCGCGTGCGTCCGCTCCTCGACCGTGCGCTCGAGCTCCGCCGCGTGCCGCTCGAGCGCTTCGCGACGGCGTTCATTTTCGCGCCGCAGCCTGCGCGTCTCGATCGCGCGCTCGACGGCCATCGTGAGGTAGACGGCGTCGACGGGCTTCGCGATGAAGTCGTACGCGCCGCCGCGCAGCGCGCGCAGCGTGAACTCCTCGGTCGCGAGGCCGGTCATCAAGATCACCGGCGAGTCGGGTTGATGCGTCTTCGCGTGGGCGAGGAGCTCGAGCCCGCCGACGTCCGGCATGCGCACGTCGGTGACGATGACGTCGTAGTCCTTCGTCGAGAGGAGCTCGAGCGCGCGCCTCGACGACGCGCAAGGCTCGAGTGCGATCTGCGCGATCCTCCCCTCGAGCGTTGCTGTCAGCGCTGTCAGCAAGGGAGGATCGTCGTCGACGAGCAAGACCGCTGCTTCATGCTCGGATTTCTCGGTCGACCGCTCGAGGTCGTCGACCACCAGAGGTGTGAGGCGGTCGAGTTTTGTCATGGGAAGAGCGCTGCAAGCGACGGGCCCATCAGGGCGACGACGCTGTAGTATCGAAGCTGTAAGCAACGCAGCGTCGAGCGAGGTCAACCGGCACATGCCTGATCGCGTCCTCATCGTCGACGACGACGAAGCCTTCTGCGTTTGGGCCGGAACGGCGCTGCGCGGGCACGGCTTCGACGTGTACGAGAGGCACGACGCTGCGACCGCGCGCGCGGCTCTCGACGGCGAGGACTTCGACCTCGTCCTCGCCGATCTCCAGCTCGGCGACGACGACGGGATCGCGCTCTCCGCGTGGGTCAAGTCCCGCCACCCCAACGTGCCGATCGTCGTGGTGACCGCGCACGGCAGCCTGGAGATCGCCGTCGCGGCCCTGCGCGTCGGAGCGCACGACTTCATCCTCAAGCCGTTCGACGACGACACGCTCGTGCAGACGCTCGCGCGAACGCTCGCGTCCGCGCGGCTACGCGAGGAGGTCCATCGCCTCGCGCGGCCGGAACCGAGCCCCCCGAACAAGTCGAGCGGAGCGAGCGCCGATTTGCTCGGTGCGAGCCCTCAGATGCGCGCGGTCAGCGAGCTCGTTCGCCGCGCCGGACCGACCGACGCGTCGGTCATCATCGTGGGTGAGAGCGGCACGGGCAAAGAGCTCGTCGCGCGCGCGCTGCACGCTTGCTCGCGCGCGGCGACGGGGCCGTTCGTCGCGGTCAACTGCACCGCGGTCCCCGAGCATTTGCTCGAGAGCGAGCTCTTCGGCCACACGCGTGGCGCGTTCACCGACGCGCGCCAGAGCCGCGCGGGGCTCTTCGCGCAGGCGAGCGGCGGCACGCTCTTCCTCGACGAGATCGGTGACATGCCGCTCGGCTTGCAACCGAAGCTGCTGCGCGCGCTGCAGGATCGCGTGGTGCGGCCGATCGGCGCCGATCGCGAGCAGCCCTTCGACGCGCGGATCATCGCGGCGACGAACGCGAACATCGAGGTCGCGCTCGCGGAGCGCCGCTTTCGCGAGGACCTCTTCTTCCGCATCGCGGTCATCACGATCGAGCTGCCGCCGCTGCGGGCCCGCGGGGGCGACGTGCTCCTCCTCGCGCAGGCGTTCCTCGAGCAGTTCGCGCGCAAGGCTGACAAACCTGTCGGTGGGATCTCGCCCGCGGCGGCCCAAGCGCTGCTCGACTACGACTGGCCCGGGAACGTGCGTGAGCTGATGAACTGCATCGAGCGCGCGGTGACCCTCACCGATCACGATCAGCTCCTGCCGCGCGATCTGCCATCGCGTGTTCGCCGGGGCGTGCCGAGCTCAGCGCCGAAGCGCGCGCTCCCCGACAACCAACTGCTGCCGCTGCGCACCGTGGAGAGAGATCACATTCGCCACGTGCTCGACAGCGTCGGGGGCAACAAATCCCTCGCGGCGAAGGTCCTCGGGCTCGATCGCAAGACGCTGCTGCGGAAGCTGAAGACCCATATCGCCTGAGGCGATTCGCCCCTGTTTGGGGATTTCTGCCCCAGCGTCGCGCGCACCCTTGGCCTGTCGCGGAGTGGCATAGCGACTGCTGACAAGGCCTTCATGAACACCCAAAACTCCGACACTTCCTCCGAGCGTGCAGTCACGACCCGCGAAGGAGAGCCTCGGGAGCTCGGCCCGCGCATCAGCAGCTATCGGGCCAGGGTGGTCGTCGCAGACGACGACGCCGACATACGAACGCTCCTCGCGGTCGCGCTCCGACGCGAGGGCTACGAGGTCGTGGAGGCCGCGACCGGCGCCGAGCTCCTCGAGATCGTCGGCGACTGGCTGCTCTTCTGCGACGGCCCGAGGCCCGACGCGGTCATCTCCGACATTCGGATGCCGGGCTTCAGCGGCACGACGGTGCTCGGGGGTCTGCGTGCGACCGACAAGACGATCCCGTTCTTGCTCATGACGGCGTTCGGCAGCGAGCAGCTCGAAGAGTACGCGCGCGAGATGGGCGCTGACGGCTTTTACCGCAAGCCGTTCGACGTCTTCGAAATGGTCGCGACCCTCAGCGCCCTCTTGTCTCGAGGGCGCGTCGATCCGGTGAGTTGAGGAGGACGCGATGCACCGAATCGAGCCGCCCACAGAGCGCTTCACGACGGACCTCGAGAGGACGCCGCTCGTGCTCCTGGCCGAGGACGACGGTGACACGCGCGCCGTGCTCAACCACATCTTGCGAGACGGTGGCTACGCCGTCGTCGAGGCAGTGCACGGCCTCGAGCTCATGTCGATGCTCGCGGCGTGTGTGGTCGACGAGGCGCGAACTCCTGACTATATTGTAAGCGACATTCGCATGCCGTTCTTCACGGGGCTCGACGCGCTCGAGAGCTCGCTGAAGACGCACCTCGACGCGCCGATCGTCCTCATCAGCGCGTTCTGTGATCCGGCGACGGTGTCGCGAGCGCTCGAAGCGGGGGCCGCGGCGCTCCTGCCGAAGCCCGTCGAGCCCGAGGCGTTGCTCGAGACGCTCGAGTCGCTCTCCGGCCTCAGGGCGACCTTGCCGTCGGCGTGATCAGGTCGTCGGCTTCTTCTTTTTGAACGCGCCGTAGAGAGCCTCGGCGAGCTGTCGCTCCTTGTCGCGCGCGGCCTTCTGCGCGAGCGCGTTGCGTTCGGCCTCGAGCTCTTTGAGGCGCGCGTTGTCGGCTTCGAACTTCTCGCGTTCGGCCTTCTCGCGGGCGCGACGCTCGCTCGCGCGACGCTCGGCTGCGCGCTTCTCTTCTTCCTCGAGCTTCTTCGCGAGCTCGGCGCGCTTCAGCTCGGCCTCGGAGGTGAAGGGGAGCGGCGCTTGCGCGGCCGGCACCGGTGAGCTCATCGTGCCGCTCGAGTCGTCGAGCGCGCGACGTCGCACGCGGAAGTCGGGCGCCGGGGGCTCCGCTTGCTTCGACCGATCGAAGGGCAAGCTGACAGGGCCGGCGCCGAGCGCCGAGGTCGCGTCCGGATCGCCGAACGCCGTCATTTCGGGCGCGGTCTGCATCGGCGCCTGACTCGCCGGCGCCGACTGAGGCTCGCTCCCCGACGAGGTCTTGCTGGCCCACGCGCGGATGTCGAGCCCGGCCGCAGGCTTTGGTTTGGGGAGCGCGGCGAACGGCATGCTCTCGACCGCCGCGATGGTCTCGAGGTCGAGGACCTGCGTGCCCTGCTGCGCGAGGCCGGGCACGGTGTCGTCGCCGTCTTTCGCCTGCGGATCGACGACGATGGTGCCGCTGCGACCGCGAGCCTCAGCGGTGTCGAGCGCCGCGATCGCGGCGAGATCGAGCACGCTCGTGCCGCGCACGGCCTCGCGAGGAGCGCGCGGCTCGATCGCGAGATCCGCGAGGCGACGCCGCAAGCGGAGCGGGTGCTCGTGGGTCGCGACGCCCGCGGCGACGACGAGCGACGAGGCGTCGACGTCGGGGTGGAGCGGGATCTCGGCGCGCCACACGAGCGTCACGAGCATGCGCTCGGGGTCGATGCCGAGCGTGTCGGCGCGGAGCGAGAGCGGCATCGGAGAGCCCGGATCGCTCGGATCGGCGCCGAAGATCACCCCGGCTGCGCGCGCCGACGGGAGCTGCGCGAGCACCATCGGTCGCCCGAAGAAGACGCCGGAGATCGCGATGTGCGCGTCCGGATCGAGCAGCGGCGCGCGCTGATCGAACGGCGCGCACTGGAACGCGTCCGGCGCAGCGATTTGCGGGAGGACCATCGCGGGGCCGCCCCAAGGATCCTCGACGAGCGGCGGCAGCCCATGCGCGACCATGGGCCCGAGCCCCGAGGGCGCGCCGGGAGCAGCGTCGCGCGCGACGTCGAGGATCGCGACCCCGCGCTGAGAAATCGTCAAGCGAACTTGAGCAGTTCGGGCGGTCGTCGGACCGAGCAAGACGACGTCGACGCCGGCTCGACGTGGGACCAGATCGCTCGGCACGAGGCAGCGCCCAGTCGCGTCGACGACGTCGGCGACATGGATGGGCTCGGGGTGCGCGGGCCGCATCGGCGTCGTGTCGAGGTGGAACGCGGCCTTCACGAGGACGCTCATGCCGAGGTGGCCGGCGATCTTCCACGTGAGCGTGCCGACCGACATCGGCACGACGAGCCCTGTCTCGGCGGGGAGCGGCGCGAACGCTGTGACTCCCACGCGCGTGCCGCTCGACAAAGACATCAGGCGGACTCCTTGAGGAGCTCCAGCCCGTGCGCGACGGCGAGATCCGCAGCGCATGGGAAATCAGGAGCGAGGCCGACCGAATCATACGACGAACCATCGGGGCCGAGCACGCACGCCACGGTCTCGTAGGTGAGCTCGCCGCGAGCTCCGCGCATCGCGCTCTGCGCGCTGCCTTTGCCGGCCGTGCGCTCGCCGGTGACGAACGCGCGAGCGTGCGCGCGCAAGCAGGCGACGAGGGCCTCGGCGGCGCTCGCGGTCGCGCCGTCGACGGCGCACGCGATCGACCCCTCGAAGCTCGGCCGTGAGCGCGAGGCGCGGGCCTCGGGGCCGAAGCCGCGATCGACGTGAGCGAGCAGCGCGCCCGCAGGCACGAGCTCTTCGGCGACGGACAGCGCTGCGTCGAGATCGCCACCCGGGTTGCCCCGCAGATCGAGGACGAGCGCGCGAACCTTCCCTGCGCGTCGCAGGGCGTTCCAGAGCCGCGTCGGCGCGTCGCTCGTGAAGCGGCGAATCGACACGACGGCGACGCCGTCCTCGCTCGCATCGAGCGAAACCACGTCGGCGCGGCCACGAACCGCGTCGCGGAGCGCGCGGACCCCACGCGACGAGAGCGCGCTCCCGTGAGGCTCGCGCTTCACCGCGCGGGCTGCGCCTGCGTCGCTGTACATCGTCGTCGTCACGCTCGGGACGGCGACGAGCCCGACAGGGTTGTTGAAGAGGTTGCCGAACGTCGGCACGCAGAGGTGCTTCGCCGGCAGGCAGTTGATGAGCACGCGAGGGTTGCCCGCGGTCTGCCCACCCATCTGCATGTAGAGCGGATGCATGACGCCGGCCTGATCGCCGAGCGTGAGCGGCACGACGCTCGCCACGTTGAGCTGCGGCATGTAGCCGACAAAGATGTTCGGCGAGAACACCGCAGAGAGCGCGTTCATCGCGAGGTTCGGGTAGGGCACGGGCACGCCGAGAGGCGGCGTCATGCAGACGTCGGGGAAGCCCACGTTCATCCCGACCCCGCGGTTGCTTGCGGGCATCATCCGAGGTGGATCTCCTTGCCGTTGATGGTGACGACGCCGCTCGTCGCGGTGCTCGCGCTCGCCGCGCGGGTCGAGAGCGCGCCGTCGACGAGGACGCGCTTCTCCCCGGCGTGCACGCTGAGCGTGTCGCGCACGCGGCGATAGACGTCGTTCGCGCGCTCGACGACCGAGTCCGCGAGCGTCTTCAATTGGCGCGTGACGATCTCCACGGCGGCGCCGCGCACGCGCACACCCTGATCGCCCTCGAGCTCGAGCTTGCCACCGACTGCGTGGAGCTTCACGTCACCGAGGAAGCGGAGCGCGAGCTCGCCGCGCCCTTCGAGGATGCCGACGACGTAGAGCGCGCCCGTCCGACCGAGCACCAAGAGGACGTCGTCGACCGCGGGCGCGTAGGGAAAAGCCAGGGCGAGGCGCGCGTGCTCGCGTTGACCGTCGAGCTCCACGATCGGGGTCGCGCCCTCCATCGCGACGACGCGAGCGGGTCCCAAGAAGAGCTCGGGACCGCGACGCCCCGCGGTCTCGGCCGAGCTCAGCGCGGCGAGGAGTTCAGGCTGAAGATTGAGGCTGCTCATCGGGGGATCTCCTTCGAGGGGGGCGGGGCTGGGCGGAAGTTCTCGGCGCGCAGGCGGTCTTCGTCGGTGCCACGAGCGAGCGCCTTGGAGGCGGGCCACTCGGTCGCGTGATCGCGGACGGCGTGGAGTTTCGCTAGCGCGAGCGATGCGCCGCGGAGCTCGGCGTGGGAGAGGTCGGCGCGCGACAGGTCGGCGTGTTCGAGCTTCGCGCTCGCGAACACCGTGCCGACTGCGACGACGTGATCGAGCATGCTCTCGCGCAGGTCGGCCTCCGCGAAGGTCGCGCGCGTGAGGTCAGCGCGGGTGAACGAGCTCTGACGCAGGTTCGCGCCGCGCAGGTCTGCGCTGCGAAGATCGGCGCGCCCGAAGAACGCGCCGGTCGCGCTCGCGCGTCGCAGATCGGCCTTCGCGAGGTTCGCGCCGTCGAAGGTCGCGCGGTCGAGGCGCGCGCCCTCGAGCCGAGTCTTCTCGAGGTTCGCGCGGTTGAACGTGCACGACGCGAGATCACCGCTCGAGAAGTCCATCGCCGACAGATCGCTCTCGATGAAGAGGCACGCCGAGAAGCTCGCGCCGTCTCGCACGCAAGCGCGAAGGTCGAGGCTCGAGAGATCGACCTGCTCGAAGCGCGTGCGGACGAGCGACGCGCCGCTCACGCGCGCGCCGCGCAGGATGCAGTGCTTCAGGTGGGCCCGCGTGAGGTCGGCGCCCTCGAGCCGCGCCTGCGAGAAGTCGCACTTGTCTGCGATGACGCCGCTCAGGTTCGCGCCCTGGAGGTCCGCGCGGCCGAAGCTGCACATCGAGAGCTCGCGCCCCGAGAGATCGACCCCCGAGAGCTTCGCGCGATCGAACGTCGTGAAGTAGATCGCCGCGTCCGTCAGGTCGGCGCCCGTGAGGTCGGCGCCGACGAGGACGGCGTTCCGCAGGTTCGCGCCGCGCAGGTTCGCGTGCGAAAGATCGACCCCCGAGAGCACTGCGTGTGACAGATCGGCCCCCGAGAGATCGACCCCCGAGAGCGGCTGGCCCTCCATCGACGCGTGTGCGAGATCGGTCCCGGCGAGCTCACGCGGACCGAGGACACACGCCTCGAAGAGGCAACGCCGCACGCTCCGCGGCAACCGCGTCCGCGACAGATCGCAGCGCACCCAGATCGAGCCCGTCACGTCGGCCGCATCGAGACGCGCGCCGTGCAGCGAGGCCTCGACGAGCTGACAGCCGAGGAGCTTCGCGCCCTCGAGGTGCGCGTCCTCGAGCTCGCTCTTGGTGAAGCCGCACTGCTCGAAGCTCGCGCCCTCGAGGTGCGCGCCGCGCAGCGAGGCGCCGTCGAAGCGCGCCTGCCTCGCGCGGACGTCGCGCAAGCTCGCGCCCGCGAGATCGGCGAACGACAGCATCGTGCGCTCGAGCGACGCGCCATCGAGCTCGGCCCGGCTGAGGCTCGCGCCGACGAGCGTCGCGCCGTCGAGGTCTGCCCCGCGCAGCGAGGCGCGGCCGAGATCGGCCCCAGCCAAGCTCGCACCGGTGAGCTTTGCGCCATCGAGGAGCGCCTCGACGAGCGACACGTCTTCGAAGCGCGCGCCCGTGAGATCGGCGCCCGTGAGCTTCGCGCCGTCGAGCCGCACGCCGAGGAACGTCGCGCCGGCGAGCTTCGCGCCGGAGAGATCGCGCTCCGAGAGATCGAGCCCCTCGACGACGACGTCCTCGAGCGAGCGACCCGCGCGCACCGCCGAGACGAGCTCTGCTGCAGTGAGGTTCATGATTTCTTCACCAGCCTGCTGCGCGAGAAGTTGGCTTGGACGAGGTCAGCGCCGCGGAAGTCCGCGTCGTTGCCGTGAGCTTCGATGAACGCGGCTTGAAAGCAGCTCGCCTCGCGGAAGGACGCGTCGGTCAGCACGGCCTTGCGCACGTCGGCCTGTAGGAGGTTCGCGCCCTCGAGCCGAGCCTCGCGCAGGCTGGTCTTGTAGAAGCGCGACCGGGGCAGGTTCGCGGCGAAGAGATCGGCGCCGCGCGCCGGTACGCCGGAGAGCTGCGCCGACGGCAGATCCGCGTGGCGGAGGTCGGCCTCGTCGAGCACCGACTGCTGGAAGCTGACGGTGTCACCTTTCGCGGCGTAGAAGCTCGAGCCGCGGAGGTTGCACGAGATGAAACCCACGTTCGACACATCCGAGCGGCCGAAGCGAGCGCCCGTGAGGTCCGTCTCGCGGAAGAGCGTGCGCGGGAGCGAGGCGTGTTCGAACACCGCGCTCCGCGCGTCGCACTCGGAGAAGACGCATTTATCGAGCTTCGCGCGGCTCGCGAGCGCGTCGGTGAGCTTCGAGCTCATCACCTGGAGCATCGCGGCGTGAGCCTCGACGAGCGAGGCGCCCGCGAGCTCGCAGCGCGACAGCGTCGCCTGATCGAGGTTCGCGCCGTCGAGCCGTGCTCGCGAGAGATCGCATTTCGAGAGGTGGGCCTGCGTCAGGTCTGCGCCGCGGCAGTCCGCGCGGGAGAGATCGACGCGCACGAGCGTCGCGCCGCGGAAGCTCGCGCCCGCGAGCGTCGCGCCGCAGAAGTCCACGCCGCGCAACATCGCGCTCTCGAACTTGCACCCCGTGAGATCCATCCCAGCGAAGGATCGGCCCTCGAGGTCGAAGCCGGAGAAGTCCGCGCCGGGCTCCGGTGCCGGCGGCTCGAGAGCCTCGGGCACCGCTGCGTCGTCCGCTGAGATCCCTGGGATCTCGGCCTTCTCGAGCTCGGCACGCAGCGCGCCCGTGAGCTCACCGGGTGGTCGGCCAGCCTCGCGCTCGGTCTTCGCCGTCTCGCGCATCGTGCGCCGCAGGAACCCCGTCCCTTCGACCGAGCCGTTCGCGCCGATCACCATGCGCGGCCCGCTCGGACCGTCGAACGCAGCGCGCAGCGCCACGAGGATCGAGGCGTTGGTCGCGGCCTTCGCGGCGGGGTCTTTTGCAGCGGTGCGCTGATAGAGATCGGCGACGCCCGCGAGCGTCGCGGTCGCGTCCGGCGTCCGCGCGAGGAGCTTGCCGAAGATCGACGTGATCGGATCCGCGCCGTCGGGGAGCGCCGCGAGCTCTCGCTCGAGCTCGCCGCTGTCGAGCTTCTCCTCGAGCGCCTGGAGCTCCGTCGCAGGGTTCTCCTCGAGGGCGTACGGGTCCGCGGCGAAGTCCTCGAGGAGCCTGCGATAGTGCTCGACGGGGCGCGGCGCGCTCTCGAGCGGCTCGTCGGCGAAGAGCAAGAACTTCACGTCAGCGAGGTCGTCCTCGGTGATTTTCGTTCGGCCGCGCCACGTGACGAACGCGAGCTCCGCGTCGACGTCGGCGAACACCGTATCGAGGACGAGCGAGACCTCGACGACGACCCGCGTGCCGCTCGGCTGCTCGAGCATCGCGAAAGCGCGCGGGCGAACGCCTGGGAGCGCCACCGTGAAGTCCGCCGAGCGCGGGTGCACGTTGACGAATCGCAGCGCCTCGTCGCCTCGGAGGAAACCAGCGACCTGCTGGTCCGGCGGCGCCGCGTTCTGCGCGTGCCAGTCGTAGTCGACTGGGTACCAAGGGGCGCGCTCGCGCTCGTAGGCCTCGCCGTACTCTTTGCCGACCTTCGCGCGGCGCGCCGGCCACGATGGTGAAAGCGGCGCGAAGCTCACGGGCTGCGGCGCACCGGCGCGGGCGCCGCGCCGCTCGACCGACGGGAGCTCGCGCCCCTCGTGGCCCACACCGACGGGGTTCTCGGGAAAATCAGGGCCGCCGTAGGCGTGCGCCCAGTCGAGCGGCATTCGTTTGAACCCCAAAGGATCGGTGTGCTTGCCACCCGCCACGCGATCGACCCAAACGCGCGGCCCGGACACGTCGAGCTCCTTGTGGAAGCGACCGACGACACCGAAGCCAGCGACGCACTCGGCGGCGCCGAGCGGCGGATAACAGGTGCCTCTCATCATGACGTCGGCGGCGGGTTTGAACTCGGCGAAGTCGCTCGGATAGAGGACCTCGCCGACCATGTCCGCGTCGTCCTCCGCGAAGGCGTCGTGTGTGAGCGAGCCCTGCCCGACTGCGATCGCGGCCTGATCGAGCTGCTCGCGACCTGCGCCCTCGAGCTCGTCGTCGGCGAGCGAGTCGAGCGAAGCGCGGACGAGCTCGAGCGGCGCGCCGGGGCGGAGGCGGTATTTTCCGCGGAGGATGACGACGAGCTCGGGCGTCGGCGGCTCGAGCGACGTCACGCGGTAGCCGAACGCGAGCGGCGTGAGCTTCTTCGTGGGGATCATCGCTCAGAGCTCCATCAGGAGCGCGAGCGCGCTCTGATCGCCGATCAACGCCTGGTTCTTGGTGAAGGCCATCGACAGATTCCCGAGCCGCTGTTCGAACTTCACGGGCGCCTTGTGCAGCGTGAAGAGTGAGAGCTCGGTGTTGATGCCGACGTCGACCTGCGCGCTCGCGCCGATGCACACGCGGGTCCAGTTGCCGATGAACATCCGCGTGCGCGAGCCGTATTGCCAGCGGAGCGAGACGCCGAGGTGCGCGTCGCAGCGATAGCCGACGCGGACGCCGATGTGCCCGCCGCGCTCCTCGAACGACGCGGCGCCCGTCGCGACGCTCGCGCGGCCGACGAAGAACTCGCTGTCGGTCGCGTGCTTCGCGCGGAGCTCCTCGCGGAACGTGAAGCTCCTGTGCGCCATCGATCCGCGGCGGCGCTCGTACGACGGCGCCCAGGTCTCGCGCAGGCTGGTCGCGCCCTTTCCGAAGGTCGCGTGCTCGAGGTCGTCTGCCTCGACGTGTCGCTCGACGCTCGTCGCGTCGAGCTCGCGGGCCTCGCGATCGAAGCGGATCTCGCGAGAGATCTCGGGGTTCTTCGCAGCGTCGGAGGTGTCCGCGCCGATCGTGGTCGTGAGCGTCGGACCGTCGAAGTACTCGCTGAGCACGCCCGAGAACCGGCGTACGACGTCGCCGTTCTCGGCGCGCTCGACGACCTTCCATCGGGATTTGCCGTCAATCCCCGTCTCCTCGACGTGCTCGATCGCGTAGGTCGAGAGGACGTCGCCGCTCGTCCGCTCGAGCAGGTGACCGCCTGCGGCCTCGACCATCGTCGCGCCGACGTAGTCGCCGGAGACTCGACCGAAGACGACGCGCTTGAAGTTGCCGACGACGACGTCGACCCGATCGCCGCGCACGGTGACGATGCGGTTTCCGTCCGTGTGGTCTCGCCAGCCGCCGCGAGCCGACACGTCAGCGCCGTCCCCGACGAGCTCTGCGGTGAGCTCGGCGCCCGAGCCCGCGAGCTCGAACGCGCCCTCTTCGTCGCTGCGATAGCGGTTCGTCGTGAGCGGCGAGAGCGTCGCGTCGTGACAGTCGGCGCTCGCGTGAGCCTCGTCGTAGTGGCTCGCCTTCACTGCGGGTGACGTTCGATCGGAGGACGCCGAGCAGGTTGCGCCGCGGAGATCATCCGCGAAGAACGAGCCGTAGAGCGATGTGGAGAGGCCTGCCTTCTCGCAGAGGTCGTCGCCGCGCTTCGCGTCGGTGTCGAGGTCCTCTTGGGCCTTTGCGGACCCGAGCTTCACGTAGCTGAGCGGCGAGCCACCGCTCGTGCCCGTGCCGTCGAAGTTCGGGACGAGGAGCAGGAGGTGCTTTTGATCGTCGAGGTCGCTCATGGTCAGCTCTTCACGTAGAGGCTCGCGAGGGTGAGCTTCGTCGCGCCGGACTCCGCGCGCGCCGCGTCGATCGCGCTCTTCGCGAGCGTCGCGACGATTCGCCCGAGGCCGACCTCGTAGGCCGCGCCGACGAGGTGCGCGTCGAGGTGGTTGGCGCTCACGCGTGACTTGTACGTTGATATAGCAACGCTCGCGCGCGCGGCGGTCACCTCGAGCGTGTTCGAGGCGACCTTGATGATGGTGTCGCTCGTCCCGAAGAAAAAGGTGCTGATGACGCCGCCGAGCACCGAGTCGTAGCTCGGGTGCGTGACCTTCGAGAGGTTCGGAGCCGTGAGCCGCACTCCCGTCGACACGCGCGCGTCGAGCCCGATGATGTCGACGAGGGTGACGGCGTAAGGCCACTTCGAGCCGCCGAGATCGGTCGTGCGCGTGGTGAAGAGCGCGCCGCGATACCCCGCGACGAAGGCGCGGATGCGGTAGTCGGTGCCCGTCACCTGATCGCTCGAGGCGCTCGAGACGAGGCTCGCGTCGAAGCCTGCGGCCTCGGTGAGCTTCGCGCCGTTGCGCGACTCGACGACGTCGCGAACCTCGCGGCCTGCGGTCACGCGGCGCGACTCCGAGCCTGTCACGCGGCGCGCGACGGTGAAGCTGCCCGCGGCCGGCCCCGTGCTCGAGGCCGCGCCGAGCGAGGCCCTGACCTTGGTCGACTCGCGCACGTCGAGCGCTGCGATCTCCTCGTCGAGATCGGGAGACTCCTCGCTGCGGGGCCAGCCTGTCCCCTCGCCGCTCGAGGGGTTCACCCACTTGTCGGCCGCGTCGGTCTGCTCGTGCGCTTCGGCCGAGGTCGCAGGGATGAGCGGCGCTTCGTCAGCGTCGTCGTCGTAGGCGCGACCGACGCGTTCGACGATCTCGTCGCACTCGTACGTCGTCTCGAGCGGCCCTTCGAAGCGCGTCGTGTGGTTGCCCTTCACGGTCTCTTCGTAGGTCCTGAAGGCGCCGCGGGCCGCGTTCCACGAGACCAGCGTCGTGCGGTGTGGGGTGCTGCGATCCGCGCGCACCGCGTGTCCGCCCGAGCTCTCGCGGTAGGCATCGGCCGAGCCCGTGCGGCCGAGCACCGCGAGGTGGTGGTTGCCGAAGATCACGTCGACGCGATCGCCGCGCGTCGTCGAGACGTAGTTGTCGTCGGTGTGCAGGCGGATCCCGCCGCGGGTCATGAGCTCGGCGGTGAGCGCGCTCGGCGTGGTCTCGGTGGTGGTGTTTCCGTCCGCGCGCCAGTACTTGGTGCTCGGCTCGGAGAGGCCGTTCGCCCAGCGAAAATCGTCCTTGAAGAACTGCGTCGTCGTCGAGGTGAGGCCGATCGCCTCGAGGAGATCGTCGCCGCGCTGGCTCGAGGTGCCCCACGTCGGGTACGCGCCGAGCTGCAAATACGTGAGCGGCTGCGCGAGGTCGGACGCGTCGTCCGAGGACGTCGCGAGCAGCAGCATCGAGACCTTGTCCGAGGCGTCCGTCGTGAGCGTGTAGTCGTCTTCGTCGTCGCTCATGTTGGTCACACGGTGTTGCTGTAGGAGGCGTTCTTGACCTTGATGACGACGACGTCGCCATCGAAGACGTATTGGCTCTTGTTGAAGAGCCGGGTCGCCAGCCACGAGATCGGGACGAGCGCGTCGACGGTCGCATGCGCGCGCACCCGCAAGCCCTGTGCGAGATCGACGCTCGGACCCATGCGGTACGCGCTGTCCATGCCGATCTTCAGGCTCGCCTTCGCGAGGTCGGCCGTGAGCTCGCCGCCGAAGAACCAGAGATCGAGCCGTGTTCCGTGGAGCAGCGTCTGCGAGTACGCGATCGCCGAGGCCGAGCAGCTGACCGCGCCGACGGAGCTCGCGAACCGATAGTCCGCGTCGAGCTTGCGCTCGATCTTCTGGGCCGCGAGCGTCTCGCGGAAGCCCGCTGCCCCGATGATCTCGCCGCGTTTGTCCCAGGCATCGGCGCGGACGAACGAACCGTGCGCGGTGGTTTTCTCCTCGAAATCCTTCGACACGGAGAGCCGCTCGACGACGGCGCGTGAGCGCTCCTTCGACGCGATCGAACGCGCGAACGTGCGCGACTCGATCGTCGGGCGCGCGGCGTCGTGCGCGCGCGCTTGGTTTGCCCCCCCATCGATCGAGACCTCGGGCGCGCCCTTACCGACGCGCCGGGTGATCTTCGGCCCGAAGTGCGTGCGGTCGACGCGCCCGTGAAAGACCACGCGTTTGTCGCCGTCGTCGGTCTGCTCGAGCGTGCGCCAGGACCCGTCTTCGGTGCCGTCGTCCCACGTCGCGCTGACCACGCGCCCGCCGGTGCTGGTCGTGTCCGTGTCGTGTCCACCCGACGAGTCGAGGACTACCTGCGCGAGCGTCGTGTTCTCCGTCGTGTTGTTCGCGTCGCCGAGCCCCGAGCTCCCCGACGGGTCGTAGCCCTGGGTGATCCGACCGAGCACGACGAGCTTGTAGTTGCCGTAGACGACCTCGACCGAGTCACCACGCGTCGTCGAGACGCGGTTGCCGTCGGTGTGATCGCGATAGCCGCCGCGCGTGAGCAGCTCGTCGCTGATCGACGCGCGCGCCGTCGCCGTGTTCGAGACGAGGATCGTCTTCTCTGCCCCGTCCGCGACGATGCAGCTCTGGCTCGGGTTCACCGGATCGCGCAGGTCGTCTTTGAACTTCGTGCCGCTGACGAGCTCGTCGCCGCGCAGCGCGGCCGCGGGCTCGTCGTCGTCCGAGCGGGGCGCGCCCGCGACGAAGTAAGTGAGCGGCGCGCTCGTCGTGTCGCTGTCGCCCGACTCGTTCGTGTAGTCGGAGACGAGCAGGGTGAGGCTCTTCTTCATGTCCCGTCGTCCAGCTCGATGAGCGCACCCGAGGCGCTCTTGATGCGGTTCTTGTTGCTGGTTCGACCGACGACGGGGCTCGGCGTCGTGGGGTTCGGTACAGCGCCGGCGATGATGGGTCGATCGGGGTCGCCGTCGATGAACGCGACGAGCACCTCGACGCCGGGTCGCAGCGGGAAGTGCATGCCGTAGTTCGGGCCTGCGCTCGGCTGCATCATGCGCACGCGGCAGCTCGCGCTCGCGGTCTCGTCGACCGCCGCGGGGTCGAAGCGAAACTTCACGAGGTAGCGGCCCTCGGCGTCGAGGCGCGCGGCCTTGCCGATGGTGCCGACCGCGTCAGTTTGTATGACGCCGTGTAAGAATCCGTGAATGCGTGGGCGCGGCGTCCTCGGTGTGGGGCGCGGCACGCGGATCGCGGGGATCGCGTCGAAGACGGCGTCGTACGCGAGGTTCTCGTGCTGCGCGGCGGGGTCCACCGCGGACGAGCGGACCGTGTGCACGACGCGGGTGAGGAGCAGCGGGGGCGGCTCGTCGGGGTGGCCCTCGACGTGGACGCGCTTGCCCGGTGAGAGCGCCGGCTCGACGGCGCGACCGCGGAAGACGTCCCTCCCCGCGAGGTGGCGATCAGCGAGGCCGCGCGCGAGGACGTTGGCTTCGTCGGTGGTCTGCGCACCGAGCCCGTACTCGTGCACGCCGCCGAGATCGCCCTCTTCGATCGATATCCGCTCGGAGGAGACCGCGTGGTTCGGGGTGCGGTCGTTGTAGTCGCGGCACACGAAGTTCTTGGCGACGAGCCGTCGCTCGTATGCGAGCTCGTAGACCTCGCGATGCTCGCCGCCCGCGTGAAACCCGAGCGTGGGTGGGGTGCTCTCGTCGAAGCCGCCGGCGTGATCGGTCACGACCAGCACCTCGCGATCGTCCTCGTGCGAGAAGAAATAGACGAGCCCGTGAACCTCGAAGAGACGGCTCACGAAGTCGAGATCGCTCTCGCGGTACTGCACGAGCATGGGCCGCTCGGGCAGCGGCCGCGTGAGCCGCAGGACGAAGTCCGCGTCCTTCACCAGCCCTAGGAGCTCGAGCTTCTCGGTGATGACGCGCTCGAGGTTCGGGTCGACCCAGACCTTGAGGTTCGTGACGAACGCGCCGCGCGCGAGCCGCGGCAGGAGCTCCAGCGTGTACTCGGGGTGCCCGAGGCTGCGAGTCCCGTGGCGAACGACGGACGCGACGATGCCGTGCACGCGGCGGATCACGTGGTCGTCGCGCGCGATGCTGAGGCTGAGGTCGTCGCCGATCGCGTCCTCGATGGGGAAGCCTTCAGCCTCGCCGAGCCAAACGACGCGGACGACGAAGCGAAAGAGCGTCGAGAGCGCCTCGTGCCCCTCGAGATAGAGGACGCGAAGCGCCCCGGGTGGAACGGCAGCGGTTTCGACGCGGACGTCGATGTGGGCGGCGGTCATGCGTGCCGGCTATTCGCAACTGCCGTGCCCGAGGAGGCCCCCACGCGGTAGCTTCGTGTGGAGGGTCCTGCCGCTACGTTGGTTTGGTAGGCTACGTCCTTGCGACGCGATGTGAGTCTCGCGCCGAGCTGCTCGAACGCTGGAGTGGCGCTCGCATCGAATCGAGGAGTCGATGTCCGACGATGATTCTGAACTGAGCGACTCGCTGCCAGTCCGAGAGGGGATGGTCATCGGCGGCAAGTTCCGCGTGGAGAAGCTCCTCGCGGCCGGCGGCATGGGCGCTGTCCTGCGGGCGCACCATGAGATCCTCGACAAGCCCGTCGCCATCAAGCTGATCCGGCCCGAGCTCGCGACGCGTCGCGATATCGCCCAGCGCTTTTTGCGAGAGGCCCGCGCCGCAGCGAAGATCACGAGCGACTACGTCGCGCGCGTCACCGACGTCGACCTCCTCGACGAGAAGACGCCGTTCATGGTGATGGAGTTCCTGGAGGGTCAGGACCTCAACGCCCTCATGGAGAAGCGCGGCCGACTGCCCATCGCGCTCGCGGTCGACCTCACCCTCCAGGGTCTCTTGGGGCTCGAGGCCGCGCACGCGAAGGGGGTCGTCCACCGCGATCTCAAGCCGTCGAACCTCTTCCTCGAGGAGCGCTCGGACGGCTCGCGCCGGGTCAAGCTGCTCGACTTCGGCATCTCGAAGGTCCTCGACGCTGATGACACCGCCCTGAAGGCTGGAGCCACCACCTCCGCGGGGCAGATGCTCGGCACCCCCCGCTACATGTCGCCGGAGCAGGTCGCGAGCGCCAAGAACGTCGACCACCGCACCGACCTCTGGGCGATGGGCCTGATCCTCTACGAGATGCTTACAGCGGTGTATCCTTTCGAGGGCTCGAGCTCCGGGCAGATCCTCGCGAACATCCTCACGACCCAGGTGCAACCGCTCCGCGAGCTGCGCCCCGACGTCCCCGAGGACCTCAGCGAAGTGCTCGAGAAATGCCTCGCGAAAGACCGCGACGCTCGCTTCCCCGACGCGCGCAACATGATGTTCGCGCTCGCCCCGTTCGCGTCGAAGCGGATGCAAGCGCTCCTTCACGAGCACGACGAGATCGCGGGGGATCCCACGGCAACCGAGCGCCCGCGAGCCGCGGGGGCGCGCTCGCCCGCTCCTCTCGACCGCGCGAGCGACGTCGCGAGCGAGCCCACGCGCGCAGCACCGTCGACCCCGACAAAAGCCACGCGAATCGCACGCGAGGCGGTCGAGACGCAGCTGGCCAGTCCGCTCCCCGTGGCCGCGACGCACGTGTCCGCGAAGGATGAATCGGGGGCGTCGCCGCCGAGCTCGCCAGCTTTAACACCGTCATCGGTAAAGGCAGGGCAATCGACGGAGACGGGCATGTCCGTCGCCGACTCGAAGCCTTCGCGGATCGCCCCGTGGAAGATCGTCGCGGGCGCCGTCGCGCTCGCAGCCGTCGCTGCGGCCGTGTTCGTCGCGACGCGCCCCAACGCGAGCGCACCCGCAGCGCAGACGACCACGACCACGGCGAAGACCGAGGCCCCGCTCGCCGAGCGCAGCACGAGCCGCGCGGCGACGGAGGAGGTCCACCCGATCGTCGAGCCCAAGACCTCCGAGCCCAACGCGAGCGCGATCGCCCCGTCGAATCCAAGCGCGATCGCGTCGGCGAGCGCGAGCAGCGCGAGCTCTGCCCCCAAGCTCACGTCGACCGCTCGCGCGATGGGCACGACTGCTGCACCAACGACGAAGCCCACAGCGAGCGCAAAGAGCTCGGATCCCGGGCTCAACTCACGCGACTAGGTGCTTTCTTCTCGTCGGACTCAATGACCCACGCACGCCACCGCTCCTCTTCCATCTCGAGTGCTCTGCTCGTCGGCGTGCTCGCTGGCAGCGTCTTCTTCTCCAACGCTGCGCGCGCTCAACCGGTCGACAACTCGAAGGCCCTCGCCGAGGCCCTGTTCGAAAAGGGCCGCGAGCTATTGGAGGCGAAGAACTACGACGAGGCGTGCCCCAAGCTCGAGGAGAGCCAACGGCTCGAGCCCAAGCTCGGAACCTTGCTCAACGTCGCGCTCTGCCACGAGGGTCAGAACCGCACCGCGACTGCGTGGGCCGAGTTCAAAGAGGCCGCGAACCTCGCCGAGCTCCGGAAAGAGCAGAACCGCGTCGACTTCGCGCGTGAGCACGCGACCGCGCTCAAAGCTCGCTTGTCCTTCCTCACCTTGCAAAAGACCGGCGACACGCCCGGGTTGGTGATCAAGCTCGACAACAAGGTGATCGAGTCGGTCCTGCTGGGCGTGGGTCTTCCGCTCGATCCGGGGGACCACACCGTCGTCGTGTCGGCGACCGGATATGCGGAGTTCAACCGCCGAATCACGATCCAACCCGGGCCGATCCAGCAGCAGCTCGAGATCCCCGCACTCGTCAAGCTACCTGACAAAGTGCCCGACGAGACGCCGCCGCCCAAGAAGGAAGATCCGCCGCCCAAGAAGGTCGAGCCCGTCGAGCCCGACGAGGGGCCGGGCAAGGCGATCGCGATCACCGGATTCACGATCGGCGGCGCCAGCCTGATCGTCGCGATCGTGACTGGGGCGGTGACCATCGCGCAGGTGCCGACGCTGAGGGAGAAGTGCACGAACGACGTCTGCACGGGTCAGGACGCGGAGGACTTGGACACCGCCAACGCGATCGCGAACGCTTCGAATGCGACCTTCGCGATCGCGGGGGTCGGGGCCGTGGTGGGCGTGATCGGGCTGCTCATCGCGCCGCCGAAGCCCACGCCGCCGAAGGCCGCGTCAGCGCGTTTCTTCTCGGTCGGAGACGTAGGCGCGGGCCTGTCGATCGCGCTCGATTGAGCTAGAAGCCAGGGTTCGTCACGCCGCCGTGCGCGTCACCCGTCTTCTTCTTCTTCGGCTTCGTCGTGCTCGTCGTGGGCGACGCGCTCGACGTGCTGGTCGCTGAAGGTGCGCTCGTGGTCGTCGTGGCTGGAGTGACCGTCGCGGACGATGAGGGCTTCACCGTGGGGAGCTCGTCAGGATGGACGACGGTTCCTGTCACGGGCGTTCGCGTGGTCTCGGTCGGGATCGTCTTCGGCGGGTCGGTGGAGAGCACGCCGACCAAGCGCGCGCGCCCATCGTTGAGGATCGCCAGCGATCGCGGCGCGACGTCGACGGTGGGCGGAGCCGAGCGCGCGATGGCGATCGCACCGAACGCGACCGTCGCGAGCGCGAGGACCGCGCCGCTCACCCAAACCGCGAGGTGGCTCTGGCGATGCGGCGGCTTCGGCGGTGGGACGACGTCGACCCAAGTCTCGGTCGGGGTCGGGCTCGGCGAGATGGGCTGCAGCGTGCGCGTTCGCTGCCTGAACTGCATGCCGGGATAGGGCGTGCCCGTGATACGAGCGGCGATCGCCTCGAGCTCGTTCGCGAGCTCGGCTGCAGAGGGGATGCGCTTCTGGCGATCCTTCGAGAGGGCGCGCTCGATCACGTCGCAGAGATCGGGAGGCAACAGCGGATTCAGCTCGATCGCAGGGCGCGGCGGTGAGGTCAGGATGTTGACCATCAGCTGGTTGTAGTTGGCGCCGTCGAACGGAGCGCGGCCCGTCAGAGCCTCGTAGAGGATGACGCCCAGCGACCAGACATCGCTGCGGCTGTCGATGTCCTCGTCACCGCGAGCTTGCTCGGGGCTCATGTACGCGGGCGACCCGAGCACAGCGCCGGTGTTCGTGCGCACGAACTTCGGGTCTGCAGCGGCCGTCGCTTTGCTCACGCCGAAGTCGAGGACCTTCGGGACGACCTCACCGCGATCGTCCAGCGCGAAGAAGATGTTGGCTGGCTTGAGATCGCGGTGCACGAGACCGCGCACGTGGGCTTCGTCGAGGCCGCGCGCGACGAACGCGACGAAGGCCGCGGCCTCACCGGGGCGGAAGGTCCCGGCGCGCGAGAGCCGCTGGTCGAGGCCCTCACCCTCCATCAACTCCATCACGAGGTAGGGCGTGCCGTCCTCGGCCTGGCCCATGTCGTAGACGGCCACGACCGCCGGGTGCTTGATTTGGCCGCACGCGCGAGCCTCGAGGAAGAAGCGATCGAGCGCGTCGCGGTTGCGGGCGAGCTCGGGGAGAAGGAACTTCACCGCGAAGTCGCGATCGGTCAACTCGTTGCGCGCCGCCCACACCGAGCCCATGCCGCCACGACCGAGTTGGCGGAGGAGCCGGTACTTCTGCGAAACGAGGTCTCCAGGTCGCAACGAAGGAACCCTGTCTTCAGGCGGTCCGCGCATGCTCCTCGCGGCGGCGCGGTGAGCGTGAGAACACACACGCTCGCTTTTCAAGTTCTACGAACTTTTGCGGAGCGTCAACCGACGCGTGTCGACGGGGCCATCGAGAGGGGGTCGCTGCATCCAACCCAGCTCGGTTACGCGGGCACCGAAGCTCGACAGCGCGATACGCAGCGCGTCATCCTCGCCGGCGAGGCCGAGTGTCGTGAGGTGTGCCCGGAGAGGTGCGAGGAGCCGGAGAAGGACCGCGTGTGTCGAATAGGGGTAGACGACGATCACGCGAGCAGCGGGCGGGAGCTCGATCGCAGTGGGGGCCGAATCGACGGCGATCGCGTGCGCCGAGCCCTCGAAGACCTCACCGATCGCGCGCATCGTGAGGAGCCATCGCGCGAGCAGCTCGCGCTCGTCGGACGCGAGCTGCCCGCGTGGGATCGCGTCGCCGCAGGCCGTGAGTTCGTGGTCGAGCGCGAGCGCGAACGCACGCGCTCGCTCGTCGTCGCCCTCGACGAAGGCGATCCGCGGCGAGAGACATCCGCGCTGATCGAAGGGCACGACGTCGCGCGCGAGTTTGCTTGCGGCGGCAGCGAGATCCGCGTCGCGCGATACAACGGCCACGCCGAAGCCGGGGCCGTGGGGTTCGAGCTCCGCGCCCGCGGGCAACGAGGCTGCGACGGCCTCGATGGACGCCGCCGAGCCGTAGACGAACACGAGATCGCCGGCGCGCGCGTCGACGGAGGTCGCGAGCGAGACTGAGAGCCCTGCAGCCGAGAGCTCGCGCACGAGGATCGTCGCGAGCGCCGGATCTCGACGCGATGGTTTGACCACAACCTCGTCCGCGGCAGCGAGCGCGAGCGCGAGTGCGCGCACGGGCGCGACCGGGACGTGCGCCGAGAGGACGACGATCGCGCGACCGCTCCGCGCGCGCGGCACCGAAGCGAGGAGCCGCTCGAAATCCTGGGCGGAGACGGTGATCTCGAGGTGCTCGCGCAGCGCGAGCTCGACGCCCTGTGCACTGAGCGCACTGAGCGCGCCGCGCGCGAGGAGCTCACGGCGAACCTCTTCACCGAGCGGATCGCTGGGATCGCGCACGCGCCGCGCGATCGCGAGGAGGATCTCGATGCGCGCTTGCTCGTCGATCACGACCGCTCGGGAGGCGCGAGCCCGAGCTCCTCGATCGTGAGCGAGCAACCGCGCAGCTCCGCGGCGGGCGCGCGCCCGAGAAGCTGCACATCGCCGTTCTCGAGGACGACGCCGCGATCCATGGTCTGGATGGTGAGCGCGCTGTCGACGTTCGCGAGATCCATGATCGCGAGCAGCCCCTCTTCGCCGCGCGCGAGGGGCTCCAGAGTGTCGGGGTGCGCCGCCGCGACACGCACCCAAGGCGGCGCGCGATAGACAGCGTTCGACACGAACGTCGAAGACACGAGCCGCGGCTCGTAGAGCTGGCTCGAGAGCTCGGTCATCCCGTATTCGCCGACGATCGCGCGCGGATCGAGCGCGAGCAACGTCGCGAGCGCGTCTCGGAGCTCGCCCTCGGGGACCTCGCGCGTGCGTCCCTTGAAGCCTCCCGTGAGCATCAAGCGGCTGCCGCGCGGCAACGGAAAACGCGCGCGCCCCGAGCCGCCGAGCGCGTCGAGGAGGAACACGTAAGCGAACGACGTCCCCATCACGAGGACGGGCTCGTCGCTCGCTGCCGCGGACTCGAGCTCGCGTTGCGCGCGCTCGACCTCGAGGCCGAGCGCCGCGCTCACGACGTGCGAGGCGCGCAGCGCGAACTGCTCGACGAAGAGGTCGATCATGAACGACAGCGAAGACTCGGGGAGCGCGGCCGAGCTCGCGGTGAAGACGATCGCTCTCGTCGGGCGCGGCCACCCTGCCCCACCGCGAGGATCGACGAGCATGCGCGCGCCGAACGAGAGCGCGGCTCGGCGGTAGGTCTCGAGCGTCCTGAAGGAGTGCGCGCCGCGGCTCGCGCTCGTCGAGCCCGACGTGCGAAAGACGCGCTCGTCGAGCTCGGGCGCGTGCGCGCTCACGCGACGCAGACGAAAGACGTCGACCGGCAGCGCGAGCCAGGGCGCACGGCGCGACGTCGTCCGCGCGAGCCGTCGAACGGGCTCGACGTGTCGCTCCTGAAAGCGGGAAATCTCGAGCGCGAGCTCGTCGATCTCGGCGTCGATCGCGACGTCCGCTGCGTCGCTCCTCGCGATGAGGTCGCGCACGCGCGCGTGGAGAGCGTCGCTCTCGCGAACGACCTCGTCGCTCACCGCGCGTCCCCTGCGATTCGCGCGGCGCCGAGCACCGCAGCCGTCCGCGCGAAGGCGTCGACCACACCGAAGAGGACGCCCTCGTCGATGGTGAGCGGCGGCGTGAGCACCGTCACCTCACCTTGCGCGCCGCCGACGGTGACCAAGTAACCCATCCGCAGGAGCGACGACGCAGCCCGCAGACCCATGACACCGCTCGCCCATTCGACCCCGACGATGAGCCCCTCGCCGCGCACGGACACGATGGGCTCGCCGAGGTCGCTGAGGCGGGCGCGCAGCTCCGCACCGAGTCGCCGGGCGCGCGGCGCGAGGCCGAGCTCCTCGACGGCCGCGAGGGTCGCGAGCGCGGCCGCCGCGCCGATGGGCGCCCCCGCGTGCGTGCTCGTGTGCAGCACCTCACCGGAGCGGGCCCACGCCGCCATCGAGGCCTCGGTTCCGATGCACGCGGAGATCGGAAACGAGGCGCCGAGGCCCTTCCCGATAGCGACGAGGTCCGGCGCGAGCCCGACCTCGACCGAGCGAAGCATCGCGCCGGAGCGACCCATGCCGGTCCAGATCTCGTCGGCGACGAGCAACGCGCCTGCCTCGCGGGCGAGGCGCGCTATCGAAAAGATAGCGCTGTCGTTCGGCACGACGACGCCGCCGCGCCCGAGGATCGGCTCGAGGAGCACCGCGCCGATGGTGCCACGCTCGAGCGCGCTCCGAACCGCGACGAGGGACGCGGCCTCGTTCGCGGGGCTCGGGTACGGCGCGAACACCACGTGCTGCCCGAGCTGCTCGGCGAACGGCTCGCGGAAGCTCGCGCGGAAGCCACACGCCGCGAGCGGCGCATACGAGAGCCCGTGGTAGGCCCCCTCGAACGCGAGGACGCCCGCGCGCGACGTGGCGAGCACCGCGGTCTTCAGCGCGATGGTCACCGCGTCTGCGCCGGACTGACCGAGCATCACGCGCGCCCCCGCTCCCATCGAGGGGACGAGCCGCGCGAGGCGCTCGAGCAGCGCGACCTTCACGTCGCTCGGGTAGAGATCACCGAGCCCCTGCACGAGGACGTCGATCTGCGCGTGGGCTGCCTGGTGCGCGGGGCTCGGGCCGTGCCCGAGGATCGCAGCGCCGAACCCTGCCGCGAGATCGACGAAGCGGTTCTCGTCGACGTCCCAGACATTCGAGCCGTGACCGCGCGCGAGCACGATCGAAGGGGCCGGGTCCTGCGAGGCCGCGCGCTTCGCCCGCCGCTCACCGAACGCAGGGCACTCGAGCGCAGCGGCGCGCGCACCGAGATCGCGCGAGCGTGGGCCGGGGGGCACCACGCTCACGTCGGGGCCACGATCGAGCACCGCCATCGATAACAGTCCTGTCAGTGACAGACGCGGTTTCGACCCGTGCGCTTCGCGGTGTAGAGGAGCTCGTCGGCGCGCTTGATCAGGTCGTTCGCGACCTTGTCGTTGTCCCCGAGCTGCGCGGCGCCGACGCTGATCGTGACCTTGATGGTGTCGGCCTGGAAGGTGAAGACGTTCTCTTCGACGCGCTGGCGCAGAGTCTCTGCCAGGGAGACAGCGCCGTCGATCGGGGTCTCGGGCAAGATGATCGCGAACTCTTCACCACCGTAGCGAGCGAAGACCTCGTCGCGACGGATGCGGCCCTGCACGGTGCGCGCGATCTCCTTCAACACGAAGTCGCCCGCGAGGTGGCCGTGGACGTCGTTGATGCGCTTGAAGAAGTCGATGTCGAACATGAGCACGCTGAGCGGTCGCTCGTGTCGACGGCTGCGGATCATCTCGCGCTCGAGCGCCTCGTAGAGGTAGCGCGCGTTGTAGGCCTGCGTGAGGCCGTCCATGATCGTGAGGCGGTAGATCTCTTCGTGGTACTGGGCCTCGACGTCGGCGCCCGACAGGAACTTGAAGATCGTCGGCCCGACCTTCACGCGGTCGCCGTTGCGGAGCTGAGCCTCACGGTTGATTTGCTCGTCGTTGCAGTAGGTGCCGTTCGTCGAGCCGTTGTCGCAGATGAGCCACGTGTCGCCGCGCCGCTCGAAGTGCGCATGACGACGCGACACCGAGTCACCGTCGAGGACGATGTGATTGTCCGCTCCTCGACCGAGTCGCGTGGGGCTGACCTCGAGCGGGAACCGCTTGCCCAGCAGCGTGGGCTGCTTCGTGTAAATGACGACGATGCAGTCCGTACCTTTCGGTTGGACTGGATCGGCCTTGGCGGGGCCGACCGTCGTCACACGTGTGGGCTCTTCGAAGTCGCTCACGAGAGGGAGAAGTCTAGGTTTTCAGGCTAGCGGCCACGCAGCTCGCGTCAAGGCGCGCCGGCTGCCTCGAGAGGCTGCAATCCCCGAGAAGCGGCGGACTCTAGCAGCGAAGGCTCGCCCACACGACGGCAACGTGAGGTTGAGCGAATCGACCAGCTTCGCTCACATCGTCGCCTGGTGCGCGGCGGAACCACGCGGCCGTTCGGCTCGACCGTCAGGCTGCGAACGAGATCACGCCCGCACGCTCGCGAGGATGGACTCGGCAGCCTCGTTGGCTTGGCGCACACAATCAGGAATACCGACGCCGTCGTACACCGCACCCGCAAGGCGAAGCTGCGGGTGGGGTGCGAGGAAGCGACGCACGCGCTCCATGCGCGCGAGGTGCCCGATCACAGGCTGCGGACTCGAGTCATTCCAGCGGAAGACCTCGACGAGCTTGGGCTTCGCTCGGATGTCGAGCAGGCGAGCGAGCTCGGCGCGCGCGACGCTCTCGACCTCGGCGTCGGTCATGCCCTTGATCTCGGGGTGGGCGTAGCCGCCGAGGAACACGCGCATCACGACGGTGCCCTCCGGCGCGCGGTCCTGCCATTTGCTGGTGACGAAGGTGAGCGCCATCGCTGCGCCGTCCGCGCCCTTCGGGAGGATCATGCCGACGGCGTCGAGGGGGTGCGCGATCGACGCCCGATCGAACGCGAGCAAGCAGGTCGCGGTCGAGACGTGTTCGATCTCGCCGAGCTCGGCGGAGATGCGTGGATCGATGGTCTCGAGGGCGGCGGCCGCAGGCTTCGCGGGGAGCGCGACGACGACGCGATCGGCGTCGACGACCTCTGCCGAGCCGGACCCGTCACTGGTGGGTTCGAGCGTGAGCCGCATGCCCTCACCGGTCGCTGCGTGCGCGACGCTGGTGAGGCGCGTGCCCATGCGGATCTCGCCGCCTCGCTCGCGGATCTCGCGCGCGAGCGTCTCGATGATCTCGCCGAGACCACCGCGCAGCGAATAGAAGACCGAAGGCGGAGGCCCACCGGGCTTGCTCGCGGGTGCACCACCGGCGGAGCCCTTGCTCGCTGCACTTCGACGGCCTGCTAGTGCGCCGAGCATCAAGCTTCGATGTTTCGTCTCGAGCTCGAGGAGCTGCGGGAACGTGGCCTCCATCGAGAGGCGTCGCGGATCGCCCGCGTAGATGCCGCCGAGCAGCGGATCGCCGAGTCGATCGACGACCTCGGCGCCGAGGCGCCGACCGAGGAAGTCCGCGATCGACTCGTCGACGTCGCGCTTGCCTCGCGGCAGGACGAGGTCCGCGCCCATCCGTGCGAGGCCGGGCCACGAGAAGAGCGGGCTCTTCACCAGGGGCCAGAACCGCGTCGGGATCGCGAGGACGAGCCCCTCGGGCAGGTGGAAAGTCTTGCCGCGCGCGTGCATGTAGACACGGCGAGACTCGGGTCGCGTGCCGATCAGACGGTCGCCGAGGCCGAGGTCTTTGCAGAGCGCGGTCGCGTGCGGCTTCGCCGTCACGAAGGCGTCGGGCCCACCGTCGAGGACCAACCCATCGCGCCGCACTGTCTTGATCTTGCCGCCGAGGCGATCGCCTGACTCGACGACGGTGACGCGCACGCGCGGCCCGCCCTGCGCGAGCAGGCGATACGCGGTCGTGAGCCCCGTGACGCCACCGCCTGCGACGACGATGGAGACCGGCGCGGTCGAACCATCAGCCATCGGCGGGCCCCTGGGCGCGGATGCGAGCGCTCTCGGCGTGGACGTGATCGATGAGGGCCTTCACGTTGTCGACCGGGGTCTCGGGGATGATGCCGTGCCCGAGGTTGAAGATGTGGCCGGGCCGCGCGCCGACGCTCTCGAGGATGGTGGTCGCGCGAGCCGCGGCGATCGCGGGCGGCGCGCAGAGGAGCAGCGGATCGATGTTGCCCTGGACAGCCTTGTCGAAGCCTACGCGCCGCCATCCCTCGACGAGCGGCGTGCGGTGATCGATGCCGATGACGGTGCCACCAGCGTCGCGCATGAGCTCGAGGAGCGGATAGGTGTTGGTTCCGAAGTGAATCACCGGCACGCCCGTCGTCTCGATGTCGCGCAGGATGCGGGACACGTGGGGCGCGACGTGATCGCGGTAGTCCTCGATCGTGAGCGCGCCGACCCAGGAGTCGAAGAGCTGCACGGCCTGTGCGCCGGCCTCGATCTGAGCGCGCAGGTAGCGGCGGACGACCTCCGAGATCTTCTCCATCAAGAGCGAGAAGCTCTGCGGGTCGGACCACATCAGGACCTTCGTCCGGCGATAGTCGGAGCTCTTGCCGCCCTCGACCAGGTAGCTCGCGATGGTGAACGGCGCCCCCGCGAAGCCGATGAGCGGGACCTTGTCGGCCAATTCTTTGCGGAGCAAACGAATCGCAGCGAGCACGTAGCCGAGGCCCTCTTCGGGATCGAAGACGCGCAGCTTCTCGATCGCGGCGCGATCGCGCACCGGGGCATGAACGACGGGGCCCTCGCCCTTCGCGAACTCGAAGGGGGCGCCCATCGGCTCGAGGGGCAAGAGGATGTCAGCGAAGAGGATCGCCGCATCCATCCCGAGCCGCAGCGGCTGGAGCGTGACCTCGGTCGCGAGCTCTGGAGTCTTGCAGAGCTCGAGCAACGTGTGCTTCTCGCGGAGGGCGCGGTACTCCGCCATGTAGCGTCCGGCCTGACGCATGAACCACACCGGCGTCACAGGCGTGGGCTCACGACGGCACGCGCGCAAAAATAGGTCGTTCACAGCCGCACCCTACCATTGGGCCGCCCAGCGCCCATCTCGATCTTCGCGTGGAGGCTGGTCGCGCCCGCGACGCCGACGGGCAAGAGCAGGAGGAAGCCCGCGGGCACGACCGCCACCACCGTGACGCCGAGGGTGAAGCCAGCGAGCGCCCATCGCCCTGCGCGGAGCCTGTCGAGGCGCTCGCGCCATTCGAGCCCCGCGCCGCGCAGCGTGGCGTCGAACAAACTGAAGGACACGCACGACGCAGCGAACACGACCTTCACGGGCACCGACACGAACGGGGCAAGAGCCCCGCGCTCCACGAGCAGGCCGAGCCCGAAGATCGCGACCGCCGCGATCAACGCGGGGAAGGCGGCGCGCGCCGAGTCCAGCACCTCGACGTGCGTCGGGCGTTCTTCGAGCGGCGTCGCCGAGAGGCGCGCTCGGGCGCGATGCGTGAGACCTCGCAGCGCGGGCGCGGCCGCCGGCTGCGCGAGCAGGGCGCACGCGAGACCGCTGACAATTCTGTAACAGTTCGACGCAAGCGAAGCGAGCGCCTCCGTGGGCTCGCCGTTCGCGCCCACCCAGCGATCGAGCATCGCGGTCGGCCCCAGCACCGCGAGGGGCAGGAGCACGACGGTGACGAGCGCACAAACCACCGCCGGCACGACCGCGAACAGCGCCGCTCGCGCGTCACCGAAGACCAGCGCAAAACCTCGGAGGAACGAGCGCAGCCCATCACCGAACATGAGCTCCGCGGGGGCCTTCGGGGTGGGCGTCGGTGAGCTCGCTTGCGCGACCTTGGGATGCGCGTTCGAGACCGGGGAGCGGCGCCGCGTGCGTGCGATGGCGCACTCTACCAGACGACTCTCGCGCTGAGCCCGGCCCGAGGCGCAGCACAATCGTGTATCGTTGATCGTCGCCAAACCCGCGAATGAACATCGACATTGGCACGTTGTTCGAGGACCGGTACCGCGCCGCACGGCTCCTCGGCCGCGGCGGGATGGGTGAGGTCTGGGCGTGTTACGACCTCGAAGAGCGCCGCACGGTCGCGATCAAAGTCATCCTCGCGAAGCACGTGCAGGAGCCTTGGGTGCGCCGGCTCTTCCACGCCGAGATCGTCGCGGTCGCGCGCCTCTCCCATCCGGGGATCGTCGAGGTGCTCGACCTGCTCTCGCTCCCCGATGGAACGCCGCTGCTCGTGATGACGCTGCGCTCGGGGCGTCCGCTCGGGAGCGCGCTGTCCAAGACTCGCTCGTGGTCGACGGTGCGCGACGTGCTCGTCCAGCTGCTCCGCGCGCTCGGGCACGCGCACGCGCGCTCGGTGCTCCACCTCGATCTGAAGCCCGAGAACGTGCTGCTTCAAACGGCGCCGGTGCTCGAGACGACGCTCGTCGATTTCGGGATCGCGCGCGTGCTGCGAGAGGGCCGCGGCGCTGAGAATTGGTTCGAGGACGGCTCGATCGCCGGCACGCCCGAGTACATGGCGCCGGAGCAATGGTTCGGAGAGCTCGAGCGGCTCGGCCCTTGGACGGACCTCTACTCGGTGGGCGTGCTCGCCTATGAGCTCTGCTCCGGGCGCTTGCCGTTCGAGGGCAACGGCGTCGATCGATTGGGCGCGACGCGCAAGCGAATGGAAGCCATCGTCCCACCGCTCGAGCCGATCTTGGCCGGCATCCCGGACGCCTTCATCGAGCTCGTGAGCGAGCTGCTCCACCCCTCTCCGACCATGCGCCCGACGTGCGCTGCGGAGGTCGCGTTCCGGCTCGAAAAGCTCGAAGCGACGCTCGACACGCAGCCCTCGACGAGCTTCGTGAGCTCCGAAGCTCCCACCGTCGAGCGCCCCGTGTCCGCGCGCGTCCCGAGCCCCGAGTCGAGCCGCTCGGGCCGCGCGTCGAATCGGCAATCCTCGGGGAGCTGGCGGCTCGAGCTCGATCGCACGGTGGGGCAATCGGCGTCAGCGCAGCCGCCGAACCCTGGCGCGTACGGTCTCTTCGGCTTGCGTGAGCTGCCCGTCCTCGGGCGCGTCGAGGAGCGACGCGCAGTCTGGGCGACCGTGCGCGAGGCGGTCGAGGCGAGCTCGATCCGAGGCGTGCTCCTCTCCGGCCCAGCCGGCACAGGCAAGACGAGGCTCGCGCGAGACGCGGTCGAGCGCGCGGTGGAGCACGGCCTCGCGATGGAGCTGTCGACACATTGGTCGGCGAGCGGCAGCGCAGACGAAGGCCTTCGCGGGTTGGTCGAGAATTGCGCGCTCGGCTCGCGCGGTAGCCAAGGCGCGGACTTCGACGCGCGCGTGAAGTTCTTCTCGAGCGCTTCCTCGACGCGAGCCGATCGTTCGAGCGCGAGGTGAAGGTCCTGCTTCGACCCGGCCCCGACGCAGCGCCGGACGCCGAGCTCCCGCTGCGCGTCGCCGCCGACGTAGTGGTTCGTGCGGCTGCGTTCGAACCGCTCATCGTGCGGCTCGACGACGTCCAATGGAGCAAGGGCGAAGCTGCGCTCCTCGTGCGTGCGGTGGCTCGCGCCGCGCCCGCGTCCGGCGTGGTGTTCGTGGCGACGGAGCGCGCGGACGAGTCCGACTCCAGCGCGGACTACGTGGCTGCGATGCGTGAGGTGAGCGCGCCCGCAGAGCTCGTGGTCGTCGCGATGCAGCCCCTCGACGCGACCGCGACGCGCGCGATGATCCGTGGCCTCCTCGATCTCGACGACGAGCTCGCGACCGTCGTGGCGCGCCGCTGCGAGGGCAACCCGCTCTTCGCCAGTCAACTCGTAGCGCAGCTCGTCCGCGCGCGAGCCATCGTGCGACGCGCGGGGCGATACACGCTCTCGAAGAAGGTCGCGGGCGCACGCGGTCCCGTCGACATCGAGCGCGAGATCCCTCCCGACATGCGCGCGTTGTGGGCGCGTCGAGTCGCGCTCTCCGGCGCGACGCCGCTTCACCTCATGGGCTTGGCGCTCGTCCGCGAGCGTGTCTCGAGCGAGGTCGTCGATGCGCTCGCGCTCGCGATGGGAGAGACCTGGACAGAGTCCTTCACGCGGGCGCTCGGTTCCGGACTCGTGGTGAAGGAGGGGGATCTCTACGCGTTCTCGCACGGTCTTTTGCGGGACTACCTGCTCTCCGAGATCGCCGAGAAGGATCGGGCGAGGCTGCACGGCGCGGCCGCCGCGGCGCTCGCGGTGCTCGTCGGCCGCGAGGACGTCGAGCAAGCCCGCGCCGAACATCTCTACGTCGCGGGCCGATTCGAAGAGGCGCTCTCGACGATGCTCGAAGCCGCGATGTGGAGCTGGCGCCGCGCAGAGCGCGAGCCTCGCGAGAAGCGCACGTCTCGCTTGATCGGTTGGGCCGAGCGCCACACGGACGTCAGCGGCGCCCGCGCGCTGCGAGCGCGCGCGCTCGCCGAGCTCGCGCACTGCTACGCGGAGGGTGGGCGCTTCGAGCTCGCGAACCCCACGCTCGATCGGGGGCTGCAGAGCCTCGCCACAGCGGAGGACGACGCCGGCTTCGCCGCGACGTCAGCGTGGGTGAAGTTCCGCGAGGCGCAAGTCGTTCGACTTCAAGGTCGCGTCGGCGACGGGGCTCGCATCAGCGAGGAGGCGAGGACGCTCGCGCAGACCTCGGGAGAGCTCGTGGTCGAGGCGCTCTGCTGCGCGCAGCTCGGGCTCGACGCATTTCGGCGCGGCGATTACCCGACAGCGAGTTCGCGCTACGACGAGTCCATCGCGCTCCTGAGGCGCGCCAAAAATCGCAGCTCCGAGGCGCAGGTGCTCATGATGAAGAGCGCGCTCGAAGAGCCGACTCGCATGGAGGCCCTGAGTCGGCGCGCCGTCGAAATGGCAATAGAGGCGGGCGCTCTCCGCATCGAGTTGCTCGCGCGCCAGGTCTGGATCGAGGCCCTCTTCCGATTGGGGGATAGAGCGCGAGCATCACTCGAGACCGAAGTCCTGAGCGCGGCTGCGCAGCGGCGTGGCCTGCGACAAACGGTCTCGATGGTGGAGGGCGTCGCGGCTTGTTGGGCAGTCCTCGAGTCCGATTGGGACGCAGCGAAGAAGCACGCCGACGTGTGTGCCGCCTGGGGATCGAGACAGGGCGCGGCCCCCGAGCGCGCGACGATCGCTGCGCTGGACCTCGCGCTGGCGTTGAAGGACCAAAACAATGTCGCGATGCATGACGCAATGAGTGTCCTGCTCCGCGAGGGGCGCACATATCGGGAGCCGCACTTTCAGGAGCTCATTCGTAGGCTCCTGTCATTGGCGCCCGAGGACCTCAAAATTCGTCTTCTACTGCTCGACGCCGCGCAGGGAGATCCGTAGTCTCGATGTTGCGGAGCAGATTGACGAATATCCAATCTCGAATGGGTCAATCCTCAACCGCCGAATCGACGAAGAGCTCGACCCCGATTTGGCAATAGCCGTGAAAGAGCCGGCGTGCCCCCCGCGTCCGGTGCGAGACGGTCAACAAAGGAGAGCGGTATGCGGCAAACACCTCGAGTGATCGCCTTGGCCACTTTTGCGGCAGTTGCAATCGGCTTCAACGGTCACGCGGGGGCTGCCTCGTCTGCCCCGTCAAACGACAGCAGTCGGTTCGTTCATCAGCCCGTGTACGAGCCGTGGATCGCCGCGGTGGAGCAACAGGCAGAGATGGGCTTCTTGGCGGTGGAGAAGGGGCACCACCACAATCAGGACCTCATCGACTTCGACCACATCATGACGCTCGCGGCATTTCCGGGCTTCATCGTGCCGTGCGTGAAGGTGATTAGGCATCTCTTCAACCGCTCTCGACACGACGCTTCGATAGGGGTCTTCCTGCGGGTCGGGTACACGTCGGCAGGCCAGACCGTGAAGCGAGAGTTCACGATTCCACTCCAGGACTTCGAGATAACTCCGCATCACCCCCAACCGAGCAACAAGAAGTGGCGCCTCGTGGAGGCATTGGTCGACACGACAGCAGCTCCGCCGGACGCGAATTCGACGTTCAGCGGCACAGCCGAGATCGTCGACATCGGCACACCGACCGCGAGGGAGTAAGTTAGGGCGACCGTGGCCGATCCGAAGCGAAGCACCCCCCGCAAGAACGATCCGCTCGAGCTCGACCTCGAAGCGACGTTTGCGATCGAGAACCCTCCACCGGAGTCGGTGGCCAGGCTCACGACACGCTCGGCCGACGACTTTCCGTTGGAGGGCTTCGACCGACGCCCGACGCCCCCACCTCGACTGCTGACGGACGTGCCGGCCTCGGTGCGCAACGCGACGAGCGGCTCGACGGCACGTTGGCCTCCCGCGCAGCGGGGCGACAAGGCGGCAAGGGAGAAGCGACGTCGCGAGCTCTCACCCGCAGTCGCCGAGTGGGCCGATCGCTCGCGCGAGGCAGAGGTCGAGTCGCCGGAGTCTCGCTTGGTCGAGACCCTCCGAGCCCTCACCGAGGGTGAATTGGAGGACGTGCAGACTCGACAGAGCGAAACGACGGCGGCCCCAAGACGAAAATAGGAGTCGGTGTCTCAGCCGGACGCTTCCGTTTTGGGTGCGTTCCGCCAAGGGGGTCATCGTCCTATGTCGCGTCCGTCCCGACCGCCCGGCTTCGATATGAGTTATCGGCCGGAGCGAGTGAACTTCATGCCGCCGTGGTCGGCGCGCTTGCCCGCGACGCTCTACTTCGGCTTCGCGACCGTGGTTGGGTTGGGCGTCATCGTGGCGAGGTTTCTACCCTCGAGCACGTGGCTCTATCGGGTCGTCGTCATCGGAGACAACCACCGGGTGCTCACGTCGCAGGGTTGTGCGGCGCTGCTCTTCGCGTCGGCGCTCGCGGCGCTCGTCCGCCAACAGATGGCGGGGGTCGTGGTTCGACCTGACGGGATCGAGACCCGAGAGGTGCTGCCGCTCGGGATTCCCAGGCTTCGCCGTTGGACGTGGGCGCAGATCGATCGCGTGGGGATCCCGGCCGTCTCGAGCGACGGCATCAAGACCGGTGTTCTCGGTGCCCCACGCAAGAAGATTCGGCTCGATCTGTGGAACGGACGGCAGGAGTACCTGCCCGACGTCGAGAAGAAGACCGATCTCGCGGTGATGATCGAGCGCGTCGCGCTCGCGCGCGCGATCCCCATCGAGGGCGGAACGGGTGTGCTCGACGAGCTGGGCAGCCCCTTCGACGAAGAAGCCTGAGCGCACGGCAGATCAGAAAGGTGTCCCTTTTTTCGCATTCGAAGGGTAAGACGCGTTGGCGATGAAGGCGTGGCTGCGCCTCGGTTCGGGACTCGTAGCAGGCGCCATCGTCCTCGCGGTGAGCGCGCACTCCGTCGCGGCCGCAGAAGACGGTGCGCCCGCGCCCCAGCCCGAGAAGACCGAGGCGCCGAAGACCGACGCGGCGAAGACCGACGCGACGAAGACCGACGCGAGCGCGGACAAGCCGGCGGCTGAGCCACCGGCCGCCGAGGCTGCCCCGTCGGAGAAGAAGGAAGAGCCGCCCGCTTGGGAGAACGCCCCGTTCGACCGTCGCGGCGGCTTCGCGGTCGGCATCAATTTGGGGATCGGCGTCGGCGCGTCGAATGGCTTCCCCGCGGACTCCAAGAAGATTGGCCTCGAGCGCTACTACACCGAGAGCGGCCTCGGGTTCGCCACCTCGTCCACGTTGTGGATCGGCGGCGGGTTCGATTGGCTCACGTTCGGGATCGGCGGCAGCTACAGCATCATCGTGAACGGCGAGACCACGAGCCCCGCGCCGATCCTTCTTTTTCACCTCGATATCTATCCGCTCTATCCCTTCGGCGGGATGCTGGCGGACCTCGGGTTGATGGCCGATTTCGGGCTCGGCTTTCCGACGACGACCGACAACGAGACCGACGAGACGCTCATCGACGGCACGAGCGGCTCGCACCTCTCGGTGGGCGTCTTCTGGGACGGCATCAAAGCGTGGAAGATCCACATGGGCCCGTACGTCGCGGGCCACTACATGTGGAGCGACTCGATCCGCAGGCCCGCGGCGATCGCTGGCTTCAGGATGGCGCTCTTCGCGCTGCCGTAGCTCAGGCCGCGCTGCGCACGCCGCTGACGACACGCTCGACGCCGCCGTAGTCCTTGCGTGATTCCACGTCGCGGTAGCCGCGATCGCGCAGGAACCCAGCGACGGCAGGCGCCTGTCCCGCGCCGACCTCGAGCGCGAGCACGCCCTCGGGGGCGAGCCATTCGCTGGCCTCGACGACGACGCGTCGAGTGATCGCGAGGCCGTCTTCACCACCGAAGAGGGCGAGGTGGGGTTCGAAGTCGATGATGGTGCGCGCGAGCTCGCTGCGCTCGTGTTCGGCGATGTACGGCGGGTTCGCTGTGACGAGGTTGAGCCTGCCACGCGCGCGGGGCGCGAGCGCAGCGACGGCCGCGAAGAGATCGCCTTGCGCGAAGCACACGTGTGGCAAGGCGCCGAGGCGCTGCGCGTTCTCGCGCGCGACCTCGAGCGCGTCCGCCGAGAGATCGGTCCCGATCACGGACCAAGTCGGCCGCTCCTTCGCGAGGGTGATCGCGACACAACCCGAGCCGGTGCAGAGGTCGACCGCGGTCCCGGAGAGCGAGCGAGCGCTCGTGCGCTCCATCGCGACCTCGACCAGGATCTCGGTGTCGGGCCGCGGGATGAGCACGCGCCGATCGACCCTGAAGGGGCGCCCGTAGAACTCGCGCACGCCGAGCATGTACGCGACCGGCTCGCCCGTGCGACGTCGCTTGTGGAGCTCGCGATACGCGGCGAGCTCGGCCTTCGACAGGGGGCGCTCGGCGTCGACGACCAAGCCGATGCGGTTGGTCCCGAGCACGTGCGCGAGCAGGAGCTCCGCGTCGAGCCGCGGCGTGTCCGTACCGCGCGTGCGCAGATCGTCAGCGGCCCACGTGAGGACCTTGCGAATCGACCAGACCTCGGTCACGACAGCGCCGAGCTCGCTTCCTCGACGACGCGCTCCATGTCAGCGCGGATCTCGTCGAGGCGCGCTTGAGACTTCGCCTCGAACCGCAAGACGAGCACCGGCTGTGTGTTGGACGCTCGGCAGAGGCCCCACGCGCCGTCGCCGAAGTCGACGCGCGCGCCGTCGAGATCGAGGACAGGGTGCCGCGCGCGGTAGTGCTCGAGCACGTGCGCGACGACCGCGGCCTTCTTCTCGTCGGGGCAGGTCGCGCGGAGCTCGGGCGTGACGAAGGTCTTCGGCACGTCGTGGAGCGCCGCGCTCAGCGGCGAACCCGCGCGGGCGCACACGATCTCGAGGAGGCGAACCGCAGCGTAGATGGCGTCGTCGTAACCGAAATACCGATCGCCGAAGAAGATGTGCCCGCTCATCTCGCCGGCGAGGAGCGCTCCCTCGGCCTTCATGCGCGTCTTGATCAGCGAGTGCCCCGTCTTCGAATAAGACGCGACCCCGCCCCGCGCGCGAACGTCGTGAAAGAGCGTTTCGCTGCATTTCACCTCGCCGAGGATGGTCGCACCAGGCCGCTCCGCGAGCAGCGCGCGAGAGAACAAAATCATCAAGCTGTCGCCCCACAGCACGCCGCCTCGCTCGTCGATCGCGCCGAGGCGATCACCGTCGCCGTCCCACGCGATGCCGACGGGCGCGCCGGTGGTGCGCACGCGCGCGATGAGATCGGCGAGGTTCTCGACCAAAGTCGGGTCGGGGTGATGATTGGGGAAGCGGCCGTCGATATCGCAGTAGAGCTCCTCGACCTCGAAGCCGAGCGCGCGCAGCGTGCGCACGCCGAGCGGGCCCGCAGCGCCGTTGCCTGCGTCGACGACGACCCGCGGCAGCGCCACATCCGCAGGCAAACGTGAGGCGGTCCGCACGGCCTCGATGTATGCGCTCGAGACGTCGACCTCGGTGATCGAGCCCCCGTCACGCGGGCTCGGCGCCGCGGACTCGAGGATGCGTCGGCGGAGCTCGCGGATGTCATCGCCGAAGAACGAGCCGCGGCCGCGCATCACCTTGAAGCCGTTGTCCTCGGCGGGGTTGTGGCTGCCGGTGATCTGCACGGCGCCGTCCGTACCGAGGTGGTGCGCCGCGAAGTAGAGGAGCGGCGTCGGACCAACGCCGATGTCGACGACGTCGGCGCCTGCCGAGACGAGCCCCGCGACGAAGGCCTCGTGGAGGCGTGGGCTGCTCAGCCGTCCGTCGCGACCGAGCGCGATCCTCGAGCGGGCGTCATCGGAGCGGCCGGTCGAGAGCATCTCGACGAGCTCGGCCGCGATGCGCCGAACGAGGGCGCCGTCGAGGTCGCGGTCTGCGACGCCACGGATGTCGTACTCGCGAAAGATGTGGTGAGGCACGGCCATGAGCGGCCGCGCAGCCTACCACGAGCCCGCGTCCCCGCTGGCTGTGGCGGTCGGCTGCGAAGGCGTGGGCACGAGCGTCGAGCGCTTCGGTCCTTGGACGAGCGCGGCGATGAGCGGACTGCATGGCGCAGCGCGATCACGGCTCGAGCACGTGACGAGGCGCACGCCGCGACCCATCGTGACGGCCACCATTTGAGCGTCGAGGAACTCTCCGCTCGCTGCGTCTGCGTCGATGCGGACCGCGAGGTTGCGTGTGTTCCCCGAGGTGTAGAGGCTGTCGACGCGGCGCGCGCCCGCGACTCCGAAGCTCTGCGCGAACTCGTCGAAGGCGATCGAGATCTCTCGCTCGGAGGCGGAGTTGACGAAGGCTTCGACCGCCGTCACGCCGTGACCGCACTCCCAAGAGCTGACGTCCTCCGAAGGGTGCAGCTCGGTGCACGCCCCGAGGATGGCCGCGCCATCCGGCTCACGTGCGGGTGGCGTCGCAGCCCCACAGCCCACTGCGCCGAACACCGCGACGAGCGCAACGCTCCCCCTCATCAACATGGACGACCGCATTTCGCCGACTCCTCGAGCCTGCCGCCAAACACCAGCGAGCGCGCACCCCCCGAGGCCACGCGCCGCTGTTCGCGGCGCGCATCACCTAGTCAGCGCGCGTCTCGTGCTTTCAACGGACTTCGTTGCGCGAGCCGCGAGTGTATTCAAACGGTGTTCACGGGCTGCGCACGAACGCAACAGAGGGCGTGCAGCCGCTCTGATCGAGCGCGACCTCGATGGGGGTCGCATTGCGGAACGCGTCGAGCAGGAAGGGGACGACGTCGCCGTAAGCGCGCGCGGTGACGGCCCCGCTCGGTGGGTTCAGCGGCTCCAAGACGAACTCGATCCCGTAGGGTTCGGCCTTGAAGCTCTTCACCTTCACCTTGCTGACCTTCTGGCTGTTCGGAGGGGCAAGCGCGCTCGGACACGACGTCGCGCGCGATGTGGCGGTCAATCCTGGGAGTGTCGAGGTGGTGTCGTCCGTGGGTCGCGCGCGGAGGTCGGGGCGCGCCGCTGGCGTCCCGTCGCACCCCGCGAGCGCCGCCCCCAGCGCCACGAGAGACATGGTTTTCTTCATCGCGGATGGTTCTAGCACCGAGCGATGTGGGCGCCCGCGCGCCGCGGGGATCTGCTCTAGACTGACCCATGGCCGAGCCGCGCGATCGCTCTCCGGACGACGAGAAGCGTGAGGAACAAGACCCCTCCGAGGTCGATCGGGGTTGGATCCTGCGACGGCGAGCGCTCTTCATCGCGTCGGCGATCGCACAGATCGGCGTCGGGTGCGGCGACAGCGGCCCCCCTCCCGAGCCCTCATCACCGCAGCCGTGTCTGAAGATGGCGAGCACTGCTGCGATGGTCTCGCAGTCAGCCTCCTCGAAGACCAGCGAACCTCCCGCGGTCGTGAGCGGAGCCCGGCCCTCCGACAGCGCGAGCGCCGGTTCGAGCGCGAGCGGCTCGGCGTCGTCGAGCGGGAGCTCGCAGCCGCCACCGCAACCATGTTTGCGCGTCGCCCCCAAACCTCATCCGAAGCCGAAGCCGCCTCCGCCCGACGTCTGCCTCTTCTTCCTCCCCAAGTCACGCCGCTGATTGCAGCGCGCAGCGAAGCGAGGGCATAGGCGCGCTCGCATGAGCGATCCGTCTTTCGGCGAACGACTCCGCTATCGATTCGACAACTTCATGTCGCGAGGCACCGCGGCGCTCGTCGGCGCGCTCTTCGCCGCGTCGGCGGTGATCATCTTGCTCATCGCCGCCGCGCTCCAATTGACGAGCGCCGCGCCCGACGATCAGCCGCCCGGGTTTGCGCAGCTCGTCTGGCGTAGCGCGATGCGCGCGATGGACGCAGGGACGCTCGGCGGAGACGACGGGTCGCGCCTCTACCTCTTCCTGATGCTGCTCGTGACGATGGCCGGCATCTTCATCGTGAGCGCGCTCATCGGCATCTTGAACAGCGGGCTCGGCACGGTCCTCGACCAGCTCCGCAAGGGACGTAGCCGCGTCCTCGAGCGCGACCACACGCTCATCCTCGGCTGGTCGTCGCAGATCCACACCATCGCGAGCGAGATCGCGCTCGCGGCCGCGAACCACGGCGGCGCGACCGTCGTCATCGTGGCCGATCGCGACAAGGTCGAGATGGATGACGAGCTCGCGGTCAAGGTGAAGGACCGCCACGGCACGCGGATCATCTGTCGCTCGGGCAGCCCGATCGATCTCGACGATCTCGCGCTCGGCAGCCCCGAGGTCGCGCGCTCGATCATCGTGCTCGGCCCCGAGGGCGCCGAAGATCCCGACGCCGCCGTCATCAAGACCGTGCTCGCGCTCGTCGCGCACAAGCCTCGCCGCGAGGGCAAACACCACATCGTCGCGGAGATCAAGAACCCGCGAAATCGCACGCCCGCGCTCATGGTCGCGGCCGATCAGGCCGAGATCGTCGTCGCGAGCGAGGTCATCGCGCGCATCGCCGTGCAGACCTGCAGGCAGGCGGGGCTCTCCGGCATCTACGGCGATCTCTTGGATTTCGGCGGCAACGAGATCTACTTCCACCGCGAGCCCGGCGTGGAGGGCAAGGCCTTCGGCGACGTCCTGAAGGAGTTCCCCGACTCGACCATCATCGGTCTGCGCACCGCGGAGGGCGCGACCGCGCTCAACCCGCCGATGGATCGCATGGTGCCGAAGGGCGCGGAGCTCATCGCGATCGCCGAGGACGACGATCGCGTCGTCCGACGCTTGGACGCGGGCGGCTCGAAGATCGACGAGGCGATGCTCTCGACGTCACCACCTCGCGAGAGGGTCCCCGAGCGAACGCTCATCCTCGGGTGGAACGAGCGCGGCGCGACCATCGTGCAAGAGCTCGACAAGTACGCGGTCGACGGCTCGGAGCTCCTCATCGTCGCGCGTGACGACGGCCCCGCGCGCGCCCTCGCCGAGCTCGAGTCTCCCCTCACCCACCACGCGGTGAAGACCGTCGTCGGTGACATCACCGATCGACGCCTCCTCGACAAGCTTAACCCCGCGTCCTACGAGCACGTGATCACGCTCGCGTACGCCGAGCACCTCTCGGTCCAGGAGGCCGACGCGATCACCCTCATCACCCTCCTCCACCTGCGCGACATCGAGGAAAAACAGGGCGAGAGCTTCTCGATCGTGAGCGAGATGCTCGACACGAAGAACCGGCGCCTCGCCGAGATCACGTCGGCCGACGACTTCATCGTGAGCGATCTCCTCGTGAGCTTGCTCATCGGGCAGATCGCCGAGAACAAACACCTCGCGCCCGTCTTCGAGGACCTCTTCGACGCGGACGGCTCGGAGATCTACCTGAAGCCGGCGAGCGACTACGTGAAGCTCGACACGGAGCTCAGCTATCACCACGTCGTCGAGGCCGCGCGACGGCGCGGCGAGATCGCCCTCGGCTACATGTCGAAGGCGTCGGGGGGCGCGCGCAGCGCGGGAGGCGGACCGAGCCCCCCGAATGGCGTCGTGCTGAACCCCAAGAAGACCGAGCGCCTGACCCTCAAGACGAGCGACCGCGTCGTCGTGCTCGCGCAGGACTGAGCGGCGGTTGCTTTTGCGTGCGTCGCCTGGGACGATCCACGTCGAAGCATGGCGACGGAGGCCGCGATCACAGACCGCATCGAGTCGCAGGGCGAGCGGCTCCACATCTCGATCGGGGCGGTCTGCAACAACAACTGCATCTTCTGCATGGAGGAGGATCGCGACGGTCGCTACGTGAACAACTCGGCGATGACGGCCGAGCGCGTGCGCTGGATCCTCGAGGAGAACCGCGGCGCCGAAGAGGTCTGCTTCACCTCTGGCGAGCCTACGACGCGCCCCGAGCTGCCCCAGTTCGTCGCCTGGGCGAAGGGGCTCGGCTACCGGCGCATCAGCATGATGACGAACGGGCGCCGCATCGGGCACCTGCCCTACGCCGCTGCGCTCGTGAAGGCCGGGATGAACCGCTTCTACGTGTCGATCCACGGGCACACGAAGAAGCTCCACGAGGGCCTCACGCGGACGCCCGACAGCTTCGAGCAGACGGTCGCAGGCCTCGACGCCGTGGCGAAGCTCAAGCGATTTGGCGGTATCGAGCTCCACACGTCGACGGTGCTCACCGATCGCAACCTGCCCCACCTGCTCCCGATCTACCGGTTCTTGCGTGAGCACGGCGTCGATCAGGTGGTGTTCAACGTGATGCAGGCGAACGGCCGTGCGAACACCTATTTCGAGCAGATCTTCCCCCGCTATACCGATATTGCCGCGAGCTTCGCCGAGTTCTGTCGCGCCTCGGGGGAGGCTCGCCCGATGGCCTTCCTCGTCGATATTCCCCTGTGTACGACGGAGGCAGTGCCCGATTTCAACCGCGGCTACGTCGAGCGCTATCGGCATTTCGATCTCGCGTCGCAGGTCCAACTCGACTCGACCCGCGAGCGCGAACAGACCGGTAAGGGGCGCGGCCTCGTGCTCGTGATGCGGCAGGACCTCGACGACGTGGAGCGCGACAAACGACCCGAGTGCGCGACTTGCCACTACGAGAAGAGCTGCGAGGGCGTCTGGCGCAACTACCTCAAGCGCCACGGCTGGGGTGAGTTCGTCCCTGTGCCGCCGCGCTCTTGAGCTGGAAAACACCGGATTTAAATTGCCAGCGTTCCGCCTGAGGGATCGCCATGCGCAATCAACTGAAGACCATCCTGCTCCTCGGTCTGCTCTCGGCCCTCCTGGTGCTCGTCGGCCGCGCGCTCGGCGAGGGTCCGATGATCGCAGCCATCGTCATCGCTGGCGTCATGAACGTGGGCGCCTACTTCTTCTCGGACCGGCTGGTCCTCGCGATGAACCACGCCCGCGAGGTCAGCCCGTACGAGGCACCCGACCTCCATCGCATCGTGGCCGAGCTCGCCGCGCGCGCCGAGATCCCGATGCCTCGCGTTTTCGTGATGCAGGACCCGCAGCCGAACGCGTTCGCCACGGGTCGCAACCCGCAGCACGGCGCGGTCGCCGTGACGACGGGCATCCTCGAGATGCTCACGGATCGCGAGCTCCGCGGCGTCCTCGCGCACGAGATCGCGCACATCAAGAACCGCGACATCCTCGTGTCCTCGATCGCCGCAGTCGCAGCGTCGGCCATCTCGATGCTCGGGCAGCTGCTCAGCTTCGCCGCGCTGTCGCCGCGCTCGCACGACGACGACGAGCACGGCTCACCCGCGACGGGGCTGCTCTTCGCGCTCGTCGCGCCGATCGCGGCCGTACTCATTCAGCTCGGGATTTCGCGGTCGCGCGAGTACCTGGCCGATGAGTCGGGCGCGCGCATCTCGGGCGACCCCGAGGCCCTCGCCCGCGCCCTCGAGAAGCTCGAGTACGGCGCCGAGCGCGTGCCGAGCTGGGCTTCGCCTGCGACGGCGAGCCTCTTCATCGTGAACCCGTTCGCGGGGCTCGGCGGCGCGCTGTCGCTCTTCTCCACGCACCCGCTGACCGAGGAGCGCGTGCGACGCCTCCGCGCGATGCGTGTCAGTCGTGGGCTCGATCGCCTCGAAGCGCTCCCGAGAAGTCCCTGGTGAGATCGGCCGGCGACTGCTTGGGGCGGCCGAGATCGGGGCGCGAGCCCTTCTTCACGCGGACCTCGAGGAGGGCGGGGCCGTCCGCGGCGGCGAGCTCCGCGAGGCGCTCGTCGAGCTCCGCGAGCGTCGTCGCCCGCAACGCGACCGGGTAGCCGGACGCACGCGCGATGGCGCAGAGGTCGACGTCGAACGCGACCGTCGGCTGACCGCCGACGCTGTCGTGCGCGCCGTTGTTGAGGACGATGTGCTTGTAGCGCTGGGGGCGGAGCGACGCGATCGTCGAGAGGCTGCCCATGTGCATCAGCACCGCGCCGTCGCCGTCGAGGCAAAACACAGTGCGGGCGCGATCGGCCATCGCGACACCGAGCGCGATCATCGACGCGTGGCCCATGCCGCCGACGGTGAGAAAATCGCTCGCGTGAGGCTCGCCGCGGCGCTCGCGGATCTCGTAGAGCTCGCGTGACGGCATGCCCGTGGTCGCGACGACGGCGGCGCCGCGCGGGATGGCTGCGACCACGCGCTCGATGGCGGCCTCACGGCTCACCTCGTAGGGCGCGTTGTCCTTCTTCTTGAGCTTGTAGACGTCGAACGTCCCCTTCGGCACGACGAGCGCGTACGGGCGGCGGCCCGAGCGGGCGCGCTCGACTGCGAGCTCGAGTGCGGCGCGCGCGCCGTCGAGCGTGTCGGGCAGGATCGCGTGCTCGACGCCGATCGCCTCGAGGGTCGCGAGGGTGACGGCGCCCATCTGGACGTGCTGCGGCTCGTCGTGTTCGCCGGGTTTGCCGCGCCAACCGACGAGCAGCAGCATCGGGATGCCGTAGACCGCAGGATCGGCGAGCGACGTCAGCGGGTTCACGGTGTTGCCGAGCCCGGAGTTCTGCATGTAGACGAGGCCGAGCTCACCGGTCGCGAGGTGATGTCCCATCGCGAGCGCGATGGCGGCGCCCTCGTTGGCCGTGATCACGTGACGCTCCGCGGGCGCGGTGTCCGTGACGTAGGCGCAAAAATCCTTGAGCAGGGAGTCCGGCACGCCCGCGAACAGGGTCACGCGCGAGCCGGCGAGCAAATCGTAGAAGTCCTTCGGGCCGATCACGCGAGCGCGCGTACCGCAGCTGGACCGCAGGCGAAAGGTTTCGCCCGTGAAAACTCAAGCCCGGACGGCGCGGCGCACGAAGAAGAGGCCGAGCAGGCCGAGGACGACGACCGGCCACGTGTGCCCGATCGCCACGTGAATGCCGGTCGTGTTGTCGCAGTGGAGCGAGTGCACCGCGGCGGCGCCGAAGCCGGCGCTGATGCCGAGCAAGAGGCTCTTGTGATGCGCACCGGCCGCGACCGTGCGCCGCTGCACCATCCCGATGATGCCCAAGCTGATCGCGCCGAGCAGCAGGATCCAATCGCCGCAGAGGAAAGCGTGCCGCGCGATCGGCGGGCCGACGAGGCACGGCGAGAGGAACGCCGACGCGACGAACGTGAGCGGCGCGACCACCGCGAAGACGACGACCGTGCGCGCGCTCGGGCCGAGGCCGACAGGGCCGGGCGACATCGCGAGCCACCACGCGCCCGCGCTGAGCAGCGCCGGGAGCAGCGACTGCAGCAGCAGTATGGGGCTCCACGCGAAGTCCTGCCGCACGCCCTCGAGCGCGAGGACGAAGGCCAGCCAGAGCGCGGCCGCGCCCGCAGCGATCCACCGGCGACGCCGGAGCTCGGCGGCGGTGGGCCCCGCTTCGGCGGCAGCCGCAGCGATGACCTGCGCCGGAGGCGTGGGCGCGGCGCTCGCGCGCTCCGCGGGTGCCGCGGCGAGCGGATCCGGGATGTCCGCAAAGACCGAGGGATCGAAATCCGTGCTCACGTTCCCCCTCGCTTCTTGGGCGCAGCATCACCCAGCGCGGCGCGAAGCGCCTCGTACGCGTGAAAGGCTCGAAGCTTCACCGCCCCCTCCGTGACACCGAGAACACCCGCAGCATCAGCGACGCTAAGACCCTCGTAGCGTAGCAGGATGAAGGCCTCGCGTTGATTGGGCGGCAGCTTCGCCAGCGCGCGATCCACCACGTTCGCGAGCTCGCGCGCGACCGCGACTTGCTCGCCGTCCGTCTCGGGGCCGGCCGGCAACTCCGCGCCGAGGTCCGAGTCGTCGTCCGTCGAGCGCGGCTGCTCCTTGCGAAAGGCCTTCTGCCGGGCCTGGTCGATGTAGACGTTGCGCGCGATCGCGTACGCCCAAGGCAGGAGCCGAGCGCCGCGCTCGAACGAGCCGCGCGCGCGGTGCATGCGCAAGAAGGTCTCTTGCAAAAGATCCTCGGCGGCGACCGGCGACCGCGCGAGGCGCAGCAAGAACGCGCGCAGGCGATCGGCGACGGCGCGGTGAACGACAGCGAACGCAGCGGCGTCCCCCTCGGCGTAGCGACTCATCGCGAGGTCGCCGTCTGCCGAGGAGGAGGTGCTGTCGCGCACGTCGCCCGGGGCGCTCACTCGCCTCTGATCCCACGAAATGCCCCCGGGCAAAAGCGCATCGTCTCGCGCCGGCGTCGCGGGCGAGAGGAAGGCCGGCAGGAGCGACCAGACAGGGGGGAGGGCGAGGGCTTCTTCCACGTGAGCAACCCGGGCAGCGAATTCTGGTACGCGGCGAGTCGACGCACGTTTCTCTTGATCGCGCGCGCTACATCGGAGGAGCGCAGATCTCGACGATTCCCCCGCTGTCCACAGGGATGCCCTGACAGACCTTGCCCGCCGGGCACTCCTCGTCGACGCCCAAGAAGCAGGTGATTTCGCAGGCGGTCGACGTGCCCGTGACGCTGTCGAGGAACGCCGCTGCCTTGCTCCCGTCGATGCAGACCGACTCGCCGGGGAGGCCGGTGCCCTCGAACCGCAAACAGCAACCGGGGCAGTTCGAGGCTGCGTCGCCGACGCAGCGCTCGATGCAGTAGGTGCCGGGTTGGTCCGGATTGATGTTGCCGCAGAAGGCCGAACCCGACTCGGAGCCGCAGCAGTCCGCGTCCGTCGTGCAGTCGTCGAACGAGTGCTTGCACGAGGGCGGCTCTGCCACACACGAGCCCGACGCGCAGTAGGCCTCGCCAGGGGAGAAGAGCCCGCCGCAGCACTCGTCGTCGCGCGTGCAAGCATCCCCAACCTGCACGCACGCGGCGCACTCGTAGGTTTGCCCGGTCCCTTTGCAGACCGTCGTGCCTTGGATCGTGCCGCAGCAATCGAAGACCCAGCTGCAGGACTCACCGATCGACTTGCAGACGGGCTCGGCTTGGAAGCAGCGGATGAGCCCGTCCTCGTCGCACTGGTCGCAGCCGAGGTTGTCGAAGTTGCTGAGCCAGCTCTCACGCGTCTTCTCGTCCGCCGCGTCGAGCGAGTCGCGAACCCGCGTCTCGCAGTCGGTGACGACCTTGGATACGTCTGGGCATGCGCAGAGGATCGCGGCTGCGTCGTCGTATTCGGACGTGTCGATGCCGAGCACGAGGTTGCAACCCGCGGCGAACGCGAGGAGCGCGACGCCTGCGCGCGCGGCGACCAGCCGGCTCATCGGAACACCCCGCGGAGCTCGACCGAGGCCGCGCCCGGAAACGCCGCCACCGCGACGCTGATCGTCGGCTCGAGCGACGCGCGCTCCTCGAGCGCCGCGCCCTCGGCGTCGCGCGGCGCGGTGAGCACCAGCACGAGCCCCGTCCCGAAGAGCACGCCCGCGCCGACGAGCAGGCCCGTGCTGACATGCGCGAAGGTCTCGGCGTCCGTGATCGCGTCGAGCCCGGACGGCGCACACTGCTTCGAGCCGTTGCAGTTCTCCTCTTGGTCGGCGAAGTTCTTCCGCTCGAGGGCGAGGCCGCCCATCACGAAGCCCGCGATCCCGGCCGCGATCCCCACGCCCCCCACGCTGAAGCCAGCGACGAGCTGCGGGCTCACGCCGCTCGTCGGAGCGCTCGCGGCCTTCATCGATCTGGGCGCTGGCGCGCCCGCCCGTCGCCCGACCGGTGTCGCCGCCGCGACCGCCGCGACGTCGATCGTCACCGTCTCGCCCTTCGCCTCCACAGCCGTGAACGCCTGGCGAAAGAGCACGTCATCCCCGCGCGCGACCTCGAGGACGTGCTCACCTGGATCGATCGGCGCTGCGACGCCCGCCGCGCCCGCGCCCACCACAGCGCCGTCGCGCAGGAGCTCGAGCCCCGCGCCCGCGAGGTCTCCGCGCACCTCGATCGTCAACTTCGGCAGCCGCGACTCGAGCCCCTTGCGATGCTCGCTCGCGAAGCCCTCGCGCGTGTCCTTGCTCCGCTGCGCGATCTCGACGGCCTCACCCCAGCGCGACCACGCCGTCGCGAGCTTGCCCTCTTTTTCACGGCAGTTCGCGAGGTTCAGGAGCGCCCCGAGGAGCGGATCGAGCCGGTAGCTCTCCTCGAACTTCGCGCAGGCCTCGGGGATGAAGCCCTCGGCGTAGAGGCGCTTGCCCTCCTGAAAGAAGGCGTCCGCTGCTGGGTCGCCCGCTCGCGCCTCACGCTCCGCCCCAACGAGCAAGACCGCCGCCACGAGCGCGCCCGCGACCCTTGATTGCACCATCCCGCGGCGAGCTTATCCGTTGGCGGGGCTTTCTTCGATCTCCTCGGCCTCGTCGATCGCGGCCTCCCACTGGCGCGGGCTGATCGGCGGCTCGGCGAGCTTCGCGGCCTTGCTCACGCCCTTGAAGACGTAGTTCGCGTACGCGTACGGCCCGTCCGACCACACGAAGAAGTCCTCTTCCAAGATGCCGAGCGGCGCGCCCTCACAGAGCTCGACGATGCTGATCGACGGGGCCTCTTGGTAGATGGGCTCCGACGGGTGGTACTCGTCGCCCTCGGTGTCGTCCTCGAGCGCGGTGAGCACGCCCGCGTGATGCTCGGTGTCGAGCTGATCGACCGGCAAGAGCACCCAGTTCATCTCGACGAGCTCGGGGAACGGAGGCTCCTCGGGGTCGCTGTCGAACGGCGCGTGCTCCCCGATCGGCAGCTCGTAGCTGTGGAAGATCTCGACGAGCTGCTCGCGTCGCGCGATGTGCTCGTCGCCGGGGCCCCAAAACGCCGTGAGGATCGAGATGACCTCCTCGACGTCGGCCGAGCGCCAGAGCCGCGGATCGCGCGAGCGCGGGTCGAGGTCCGGCGTGCTCTTCAGCAGCGCCTCGATGCGCGCGGCGTGTGGCTTGAACGGCGTCAAATCGCGGAGCGCGAGGTCGACCGTGAAGTGCACGCGGTGGTCGATCTCTCGGATGTAGCGGTGCTTGCCGAGGCAGCGAGCGAGCCGCGCGACCTCGTCGATGAGCCGCGCGGCGAAGGTCCAAGCCATCATCGTCATGGGGACGAGCTCTCTTTCAATCGAGGAATTTGCCTTCGTACCACACGAGCTGACCGTCCGGACGGCGCTCGATGCGCGGCCTCGCGTAGCGCCGCGCCGGCACACCGGACTCCCACCCGCCGGGGTGCCAGAGCCAGCCCCCGCCCTCGTATTTCCACTGCCCATCGACCCACACCGGCGAGCGCAACGCAGCAGGCGGATCGGGGACGATCTCGATGCGCGCGGGAGGCGGCGGCTCCGGGACCTCGAGCGGCTGCGCGTCGTCGGGCTGCGCTGCGATCGCGGGCTCGGGCAGCGCCGGCGTGCACGCGACCCACGCGAGCGCGAGCGCGAGCACAGGCTGGTATCGGGACATCAGGGCGCGGCCCACAAGTAATAGAGGTCGCCGAGCGGCCCCGAGAAGAGGAGCAGCTCGATGCCCGCGAGCGCGATGAACGGTCCGAACGGCACCGGCGCCTGCATCCCCTCACCGCCTCCGTCCGCGAGCTCGTCCTCTTTGCGCCACTCCTCGAGCGCGGCCTCGCGTTGGCTCTCGGGGAGCTTCTCGATCTCGGCGAGGATCTCCTCTCGCTCCTTGCGGACCTCCTCGGGCTCTTCGACCTTCGCGCCGAATATGCGGACGAGGATGAGCACGACCGACCCTTGAATCGAGCCCGCGAGCAGCCCGAAGAGCGCGCCCCTCCAACCGAACCAAGCGCCGAGCACGCCGAGCAGCACCGTGTCGCCCGACGCGAAGCCCGTGCGACCGCGCAGCATCTTGTAGACCGAGTTGATCCCCCAGCCGATGCCGAGCCCGACGAAGCCGCCGACGAGGCCGTCGTACCAGACGAGCCCGCGGAACGACGTCGTCGCGATGCCGAGGATCGCCGCCGCGATGTTCACCTTGTCCGGCAGGATCGTGAGGTGCTCCATGTCGACGAACGCGGTCGCGACGAGGCCGAGCGCGAGCGCGAGCCCTGCGAGCCAGATCGCGACCCCCTTCGCGAGCGTGGTCTGGTGCAAGGGCAACGTGAGCACGCCGAGCTCGAGGATCGCCGCGCTGAGCACGCCGCCGATGAGCTCCACCATCGGGTAACGCGGAGAGATGGGCTGCTTGCAGCACGCCGAGCGACCACGCAGCACGACCCACGTGAGCACCGGGATGTTCTGGTAGCCGCGGATCGGCTTCTTGCAGTGCGGGCAGTGCGACGGCGGCGAGACGACGCTCATCCCACGCGGCACGCGATAGATAACGACGTTCAAGAAACTGCCCCAGAGCAGACCGAAGAGGGCCGCGAACGTCCGCAGGAACCAGAGGGGGAACAGATCGAGGGTCAACCGCGCCTATTGTGCACAGAGAAGCGCGAGGGGGCACGGAACCTCGCGTTTGACCGCCTCCCCGCGGCCGTGCAAAAGGGAGCTCGTGGTTCGGAGAGAGCGAGTCGCCCAGGTCCTCGTCCTCGCGCTCACGGCCGCGGCCTGCGGGTCCGGCAGCGGCGGCGCGGGCTCGTCGAGCGCGTCGAACCGCGCGCAGACCTCGGGGCCTCGCGTGCTCACCGCGGCCGACGACGACGCGAGCGCGAGCACCTCGAGCACGGCCAAGCCCGCCGAGGTGACCATCGTGTCGATCCCCGCGGGCACGCTCGTCGCCGGCTCGATCCCAGGTGACAAGGGTCGCGACCCGACGCTCGAGCCACCGAGCGTGAGCTTCGATCTGCCGGCCTTCGACATCGATCGCTACCTCTATCCGAACGAGCCGGGCCGCCCGCCGAAGCTCGGCGCGAGCCGCAGCGAGGCCGAGCAGCTCTGCAAACAGAAGGGCCGGCGCCTCTGCACCGAGCTCGAGTGGGAGCGCGCGTGCAAGGGCCCCGACAACGAGCTCTACGCCGGTCGCGCCGCGTGGGACTCGGCGTGCAACGAGGCGCCGGAGAAGTGCGCGTCGAGCTTCGGCGTCGCGGGCATGGGCTCGTTCCGCGAGTGGACGGCGAGCGACGTCGAGCCCCCGCGCGACTCCGGCGTGAAGAAGGGCGCGGCCGTGCGCGGCGCCTCGCGGGAGGCCTCGGACGTCGATCGCCGGTGCGCGCACAGGACGAGCCTCTCGGCCGACGCGGGCTCGGGCATCGGCTTTCGGTGCTGCGGTGGCGCGGCCGCCGAGGCCCGCATCACGCCCGTCGTCGGCGGCCCCTCGTTCGAGAAGATCGAGCTCGCCGCGTCCGATCTCGCCGAGCTCTTCGCGACGGTGCCGAACCTCGCGAAGCTCGGCAAAGACCTCGAGTACTTCGACCCCGAGGCCGCGCCGAAGACCGTGATGGAGCGCGCCGACGCGGGCGACACCGACCCGAAGGGCTACGTCATCACGACGCAGCCGGTGCTCTGGCGACCCGTCATCGGCGAGGAGATCGTCATCGCCGCGGGGCTCGCCGGCAAAGAGACGACGTTCATCGTCGCGATGCACAAGCTCGAGGGCGGGCGCTATCGCATCGCGAGCACCCTCGTGATGAAGGGCGATCCGGGCCCCGTCGTGCTCGCGTTCGACCGCTCGGTGACGGGGCGCCTCGAGTGGTCCTCGTGCTGGCAGTGCCGCGCGGAGTCGGGCCGCATCACCTACCGCGACGACGGCCGCGTGCTCATCTCGCAGGAGTGAGCGTCAACCCGCGGGCGCTGGCTCCTTCTTCGCGGGCGACTTGCGCTTCGTCTTCGTGGGCGCTGCGACCGCGGACTCCGCCGCGAAGAGCCCTTCGAACGCGCCCACGTCGTCGAGGAGCGCGGCCTTCGCCTGGATGCGGAACCTGGCGAGCGCGCGAGACGCCTCGACGAGCTTCGCGTCGCGCGCGGTGCGCGCCTTCACGTGCGCTGCCTCGGGGCCGTCCAGTGCGTCGAGGGCGCTCTCGACCGCGAGCACGTTCTTCTGCACTTTCGCGGCAGCGGCCTTCACGGGCGCGGGCGAGTCGGCCTTCGCGAGCGCGGTGAGGAGCTTGGTCACCGCCTCGACTTCCTTGCGGTAAGCGAGCTTCACCAGCTTGCTCGGCGCAGGAGCCCCGAACGCCGCGAACGGCTGCGTGCGCTTGCCAAGCTTCGCGCCGACACATGCAATCGCCAGATCCTCGATCGTTTGGTCGAGCACAGCGTCCGCGTTCGCCACCTTCTCGAGCGCGGCGTCGCGTGTCGAGAGTGTGGTGTCGGCTCGGTCCGCCGCGGCGAGGTAGGGCTCGACCGCGGCGCGCATCGCTTTGATCGTTGGCGCGAGCGACGCAGGCAGCTTCGCGGAGGACTTGTTGTCGAGCCGCGCGAGCAGCGTCGTGATGCGTGTGCGGAGGTTGCCGTTGTCTTTGCGAGCCATGCGGAGAGTCTCGCAGGTGGCTTTTACAACCATCAAGGGTGCGCGGGCGCCGCTGCACCGACGGAAGAGCCCTCCCGCGGCCGCGCGGGCGCCGTTGCAAGCGTGGAGTTCACTGCCCGCGGCCTCGCGAGCGCCGCTGCAAGCGTGGAGTTCACTGCCCGCGGCCTCGCGGGCGCCGCTGCACGCGTGGCAGAGCCCTCCCGCGGCCCCGCGGGCGCCGCTGCAAGCGTGGAGTTCACTGCCCGCGGTGCGCGGGCGACCGGGCCCCCGAGAACGACGGCACGATGGCCGCCTGGACGCGCGCTAAGAAGTTCTCGAGCCCGTTCTCTTTGCCGTTCGCGGCCAGCTGCTCGAGCGGCGCGCTCTTGTAGCAGGCGGCCCGTCGCTCCTCGTCGCGGTCGGTGAGCTCAGCGAGCACGCGCTTGGGGCTGCGCGCGTCGTGGTCGTGGGTGGCGGTGAGCCTCTCGGGCTGCCGTGTGGGATCGATGCCGAGCTCGCGACGAAGCTCCGCCAAGCGCTGGCGTTCGTCATCCGTTTTCGGTGTGAAGCCAGCGAGCAACCACGACTCCATCTCGAGCGCTGGGAACGCGATCGAGACCTTCGGCTGGGTCGGGTCAGCGTCGTGCTCGCGCTTGGCTTGAACCAAGCCGTCGTGTCGCTCGGGTTTGTTGTCTTCGTCGCGGTGGAGCACGACGTGCTCGAGCTCGGGGTGCTTGCGAGCGAGGGCGCGCGCGATGCGGAGCGCGTTCGCCCAACAGTGAGCTTCTTCCTGTGCGGGCTTGCGATCGAAGTGGCCGCGGCTCGGCGTCAGACCGAGGTCGAGCAGGACCTTCTTGATGTCCGCAACCTTGATGAAGTCGCAGGCCACGACGAGGGGCTTCTGATCGCTGCCCCGCTTCACCGACTCGGAGATGACGCGCTCGATGAGGCCCCGGAGGACCTCGAAATCACCCCTGGCCTCGCAGAACACGAGCAGCGTGGTCACGACGGAGCCCGCGCGACCCAGTCCTCGGGCTCGTAAGTCCAGAGCTCGCCGGTGGTCATGCTCTCCTTCGCGCGCGCCGCAGCGGGGTGCTCGGAGAGCTTGCGCACGACCGTGCCCTCCGCGCCGGGGAAGCAGACGAAGACCTCCTCCGGCTCGAGCCGATCGAGGATGTACGGCGAGTGGGTGGTCGCGATGATCTGGAGCTCCGGCTCACGCTCGAGCAGCGCGCGCAGTTGCCGGACGAGCTCGAGCTGTGCCGTCGGATGGAGCGCGAGGCCGAGGTCGTCGATGAGGACGATTTTGGGACCGGAGGACGACGCGATCGCCGTGAGCAGCGCGAGCATCACGAGCGTGCCCTCGCTGACGAGGTGCGCCTCGAGGCCCTTCGCGTTCTTGAAGTCGAAGAGGAGCGCGTAGCCTGGCACCAACTGACGCCGAATGGTGAGTTCTCCCAGATGGACGCCCGCAGCCTCCAGGTCAATCGGCGTCCCGTCTTCCTTCACCAGCTGCACGGTGACCGACTGTTTGAGTCGAACTCGCTCGAAGTAAGGGACGAGGGCGCGAAGCCCCATCTGGATGCGATCGAAGGTCTCATCGGCGTCGAGCTTCAGGCTCGCCAGGATGTTCGCTGTGTGTCTTCCGTCGTCACCACCGCCAAACCAGACAGAGTCCTTGGAGCCTTGCAGTGACGCCAAGGTCGACGGCGGTTCGGCGACTCGATCGCCTTGGAGGCGAAGGAATTTCACGTCGAAAGAGGCCCGCAACGCCTTCAGTGTCGGATCGTGATGGGACAGCGAGAATTGCACTTCATCACCGTCGCCCAATTGGGCGGAGGCTTCCCCGCCCGGCAGTGACACGCGCAATCGGGCCTCGGATGATTGCTGCTTCCGCGGAGCGTTGGATACTGGGCGCGGCTCGCCGCTAGGCGTGAAGGCAACCTGAACTTCGGTGGACCGGGCCCCCGCGTGGACAAGGCGTTCAATGAAGGTTGGCGCTTCCCCGCTCTCCAAGAGCTGACTCAAGAGCTCGACCGCCTGAAGCACGCTGGTCTTCCCCGCTCCATTCGGCCCCACGAGGACGTTGAGGCGTCCGAGCTCGAGCGTCGTCTCGCGGTGGCTCTTGAAATTCTTCAGCGTGAGGCTGGACAGCACGCCTCGTTTATAGCCGACACCGCACTCTCACCACCCCACCCAACCTATCCAGGGGGGTGCGTGGTTTTCGTCGAGACCGAGCGAGGTCGGTGGCGAGGCGCGCGGAGCGTACTGTCGTACGCGAGCACGCGAGCCGCCGAGATCGCGAAGGTATCGGCGAAAAACACGCACCCACCCACCTAAGGGTCGTCGAGCTCGCCGCCAGCCTCGATGCGCTTCTCTTCGGCCTTCTCGGCGAGCTCGTCTGCCTCGCGCGAGAGCGTCGCTGCGCGCCCGCCCTTCAGCACGTCGAGCGCGTCGCTGCGGCCGTCGGCGAGCCGGCCGCAGAGCTCACGCTGGAGCGACCCGAGCTCCGCGCGCTTCTTCATCTCTTGGGATTTGAGGTCGAGGTACGCGGCAAACGGTGGGGTGATGCGCATGCGCGAGGCCTCGGAGAGGAGACCCGACGCCTTCTCGAACGCGGGCACGGCGCCGTCGAGCGCGGCGGCGCACGCGCGCGCCCCCGCGAGCGCCTCGTCGCGAGCCTCACCTGGCGGAAGGTCCATCCCCGCGAGCGCTGTGTTGGTCGCCGTGTCGGCCTCGCCGAAGAGCCGATTGCCCTCTTCGATCGAGGTGTTCGCCTGCGCGGCCTTCTCGTTCGCGCGACCCGTGTCGACGCTCTGACAGCCTGCGACGACGAGGAGAGCGAGCCCGAAACGTGCGACCACTGGCGTCGGCCGCTATCCTATCGCCGCAAGCCATGCAGCCGCCGCCCGAAAATCTGCTCGCCGGTCGCTACGAGCTCCACTCCGTCGCCGGCAAGGGCGGGATGGCCACGGTGTGGCGCGCGACCATGCACGGGCTCTACGGGTTCCGTAAGCCGGTCGCGATCAAGCTGATGCACACGCACCTGTCGAAGGATCCGCAGTTCGTGCAGATGTTCGTCGAGGAGGCGCGCGTGAGCTCGCGCCTCACGCACCCGAACATCGCGCAGGTCCTCGACTTCGGCGTCGACCAGCGCGGCAAGCAGTACCTCGCGATGGAGTGGGTCGAGGGCCTCGACCTCATCGACTACGCCGGCGCGTTCGAGCGCGCAGCGACGCCGACGCCGTGGGTCGTCGCGGTGCTCGTCCTCGTCGAGGTGCTGAAGGCCCTCGCCGCGGCTCACGAACACACCGGCGACGACGGCTATCTCTCGCCCGTGTTCCACCGCGACGTCACGCCGCACAACATGCTGCTCGGCGTGTCCGGCGCGGTGAAGCTCACGGACTTCGGGCTCGCGCGCGCAGCCGATCGCGGCGTCATCACGGCGCCCGACATGATCAAAGGCAAGCTCTCGTACACGGCGCCCGAGATGACCCGCGGCGCTCCACCCAACGCGCAGACCGACATCTTCGCCGCGGGGGTCTCGCTCTACGAGGTCCTCATGGGCAAGAAGCTCTTCGACGCGCAGTCGCCGGCCGCCGCCATCAAACAGATCCAGGCGTTCCAATCGCGCGCGGTGTTGCTCGGGCGCGGGGATGTGCCCGCGAACCTCGCGACCATCCTGCGACGCGCGCTCGCGGCCGATCCGCGCGAGCGCTACACGTCGGCGCGCGCGTTCGCGAACGACCTCGTGAAGCTCCTGCCCCGCATGCCCGAGATCGACGTGCTCGGCGCGAGCGTGCGCGCGGCGCGTGCGCATCTCTTGACCGGCGCGCCGCTCGACAAGGGTGCGCTCATGGAGGTCTCGGTCGCGCTCAGCGTGCCCGATCCTTCGTCGCTCAAGATCAGCGTCGACCTCGGCGGGCGCGACACGGCGATCGACGCGACGCTGCGCTCGGAGGATTGGCAGAAGGACAAGAAGATCGAGATCCGCGTCGAGCCCGTCGTCGACCCGAAGAAGAAGCGCTCGACGACCGACCGCCGCCCACCGCCCGCGATCGAGGTGCGCCCAGCGCCGCCCGCGCGGCAACCCGCCCAAGCGGCGCACCCGTTCGCGCGCACCGACCCGGTGTTTCCCCCGGTTCCGCGCAACGTCGCGACGGGCACGCAGGTGAGCGATCTCAACACGCGGCGCCGGCCCCTCGACGATCTCGGGGCGACGCGCGCGCACGCTCGGGCGGCGCCTCAGTCGGTCGACATCGACGTCGCCGAGCTCACGTCGTCTCAGACGAGGGAGCTGGCTGCGGAGCTTGCTGAGGATCCGACGCAGCAGCCGCCGACGGCTGTTCGCCCGCCGCGGGGCTCGCGCTAGCAGCCACGCGGTCGAGGAACTCACCGACCTTGCCCTCGACGAGCGCGCGCTGCTCGAGAGGCAGCGCGTGCGTCCCGGCGGCGACGAGAAGCTCGCCGTGTGGCAGCGTCTTCGCCATCTTCTCGGCGAGCGCGGGGGGCGTGAAGCTGTCGCGCTCGGCGGCGACGACCAGCGTCGGGACCGCGACGTTCGGCAGCAGATCCTCGGCGGAGTGATCGCCCGCGGCCTTCAGCATGCGGAGGAACATGCGGAGGTCGAGGTCGACCATGTGCTCGAGGTACGGGAGGAGATCGCGCGGCTCCATGAGCTTCGCGTCGATCTCCCCGAGGGCGAGCGCGACCCGCAGCGAGAGCTCGGGCGGGACGCCGCCCCAGAGCGCGCGCGCGATCGACGGGTGTCGCTCGACGAGATCGATGAGCCGCGGCAGGAGCTGCGCGAGCGCGTCCGATCCCTTGAAGGTGTGCGTCACGCGACCGGGCGCACCACAGAGCAACACGAGCCCGCGGATCTTCTCCGGGCGCAGCCTGTAGTTCTCGAGGACGACCTGGCAGCCCATCGAGTGGCCGACGAGGACGACCTCGGGATCACCGAGCGCCCGACGGATCGCGTCGAGATCCGCCGCGTGATCGGGCACCGTGATGCGCTGCGGATCGACGGGAAATTTGCTGCGCCCGTGCCCGCGATAGTGGAAGTGCGCGACGGGCGTGTGGAGCGCGATCGCGTCCCACAGGTACTTCCAGATGAAGCCGTCGCACGCGATGCCGTCGCAGAGGATGGTCGTCGGCACGGGCGCTGTCGTGTCTGCTGCAGTGTTTGTTGCAGACACAGAAGCGGCCCCGACACGAGGTCGAGACCGCAGGTACAGCTCGGTGCCGTCGCTCGCCGCGACGAAGGACTCGCGCACGAGGGATCAGTCGCCGGCGTCTTCGTCGTCGGCGACGTCGTTCACGCTCGGCAGCTTCTTGATCTCGAGGCGCGCGAGCTTCCACGCGCGCTGGACGACCCACGAGAGGGATCGATCGAGGCGCGCAGCTTCGTCTTTGATTTCCTGGAGCATCGACTCCGGGAAGTAGAGGCTTTGTTTCCGCTTGTCGGTCTTCGAAGCCTCACCGGCACGGACGTCCTTGTCGTTCATTGGCGCTCCACAGAACTACACGACCGCACCGACAAACTCCAGCGGAAGGCTATCTGTGGCGACACGACCCCGAGCGACGGGTCACGGCGGGAGCTTCGAGCTTCTATTTTTCCGGTCCAGCTGCGTGCGCACCGAGTCGATCAGGATGCGGAGCGGGACTGGTTTGGTCAGTTGATAGATAGCGCCGCGGCGCATCGCGAGGGCTCGGGTCGACTCGGATTGGTCGGCCGTCACGACGAACACCGGCGTGTCGTGGTTGATGGTGCCCGGCAGCGAATCGAGCACGTCGAGCCCGCCCACGCCGGGCATGTAGAGATCGATCACCGCAGCGTCGAAGCGCGTCGTGCGGAGCGCCTCGATGGCTTCCTGCCCACCGTTGACGGCGGTCACCTGACCAAGCTGGGAAAGCGCGGTGGCGTAGAGCCGCACGATGGCTCCGTCGTCGTCCACGACCAAGATGGCTCTCGACATCGTGCTCCCGCTACACGCGCCGGACGAGTGCGACTCGAACCAGGCTGCCTCCATCCTACCGGGACAACACGCGGGGCCCAAATTCTCGAGGGCCGCGCGAGCCCTTCGGTCGTGGGCGCCTTGCGTCTAATCTCCGGCCGATGAGCGAGCTGCCCGACGCGTTTCGCCGCCGCGCGCGCCGCCCCGCGGTCGTCGGGCACCGCGGGACGCGCGCGAGCTTCCCCGAGAACTCGCTCGCAGCCATCCGCGAGGCCGCGCGACAAGGCGCCGACGCGGTCGAGGTCGACGTGCGGCGCGCCGCTAGCGGCGAGTGCTACGTGCTGCACGATCCGGATCTCGCGCGCGTCGCGGGCGACGCCCGGCCCGCCGATTCGCTGACGTGGAGCGAGCTCCGCCGCGTCGACCTCGGCGGGGGTGAGCGCCCGCCGCTCCTCTCCGAGGTCATCGAGCTCTGCAAGAGCCTCGGGCTCGGGCTCAACGCGGAGCTCAAACACGACGCCGCAGATCGGCTCGCGCTCGCGCGCGCCGCAGCGAAGGAGCTCGCTGACGCCCCCGTCGATCTCGTCGTGTCGTCGTTCGATCCGTGGCTCTTGCTCGCGCACAAAGCGCTCGCCAACCGACGTTGCCACGCGCTGCTCGTGCACGAGTCGACCTACCACGACTGGGCGCTGCGAGCGGGCCGCGGCCTGCCGTTCGACGGGCTGCATCTACAATCGAGCATCGCTGTGCCCGCGCGCGTCTCGAGCATGGGTCAGCGGCGCTTCGTCAACGTCTGGACGGTCAACCGCCCTGACGAGGCGCGGCGGATCGCGGCGCTCGGCGCGAGCGCCATCATCAGCGACCACCCCGCGCGGGTGATCGCGGCGCTCGCGGACGCGGATGGTCCGCGCGAGAGCAGCGTCGTGTAGCTTTGCAATGTCTTTGGGGGACTCGATCCGTCCATGAGCGACAAGAAGGACCCGACGCCGCTGCTCGATCCGTACGCGGGCGTGGCTCCACCGAGCGAGCCTGCGCCTTCGAGCGCCGCGCCCTCGAGCGAGGTCCCGTCGAGCCAGACACCTTCGAGCGAGGCTCCACCTACCGACGCGGCGCGGCCCATCTTGCCGGCCGCGGGTCGCCCCGCCGAGGTCGTCGAGGTCGCGGTCCCACGCAAGCAACCTTCGCAGCCGCTCATCCAGCGCGACGACGGCGAGGCCGCTGAGCTCCGCCGTCGCAAGCGCGCGAGTCGGCGTCGCAAGCTTCGGCGCGCGCTGCGCTACGCCGCCCTCGCGGTCCTCGGCTGCGCGGTCATCGCGGGCGCTGTCTTCGGGGTTCGCCTGTGGCGCGATCGCCAGCCGATCCCGTTCTTTCCGAACAACGACGTCGCGACGCTCCCCGACAAGACGGTGCTCGTCTCACGCACGGCCGTGCGCGATCTCGAGCGCGCGGACCCCGATTTCGCCGAGCCCGCGCTCGAGCAGGCGCGCTGGTCGAAGCTCGCCGCGGACCTCTGCGGGGGCACCGATGTCTTCGCCGACCTCTACGCTTCGAACCGCGAGGACTCCGCGCGAACGCGCGCGGCCCACGCCATCGAGCGCCGTGGCCACACGAGCAAAGCTCTCGCTTGCGGGCGCACGTTGTCGTCGCAGGTCGGGCGCGGCCGAACGATGGTGTCGTTCACGCATCCAGCGCCGCCCGAGCGCCGCTCTTCGAGGCGCCGGCACGACGACGACACGCCCCCTCCGCCCCCAGTCGAGGAGCCCAAGGACCTCGTCGAGTCGGTCGCGCTCTACCCTCTCGATCGCGACGCCCTGCCGATGGAGAGCGCGTTCTTCATCGAGCGCCGCGACCGCACGGGCCTCCTCGGGACGCGCTGCGCCGTCGATCGCTCCGCGCGCTTCGCAGAGTGCGACCGCGACGCCGCGGCGTCCGCGCACCTCGAGGGGCTGCCCTATTGGGTTGGAGGGACCGTCACCGCGATCGAGCTCTTCGGTCAGAACTTCAGCCGCAAAGCCAAGAATCACCCCGACCACGCGCGCGTCCTGCGCACGCTCGCCGAGGAGCTCGAGTCCAACTCCAACGTCGTGATTGGGATTCACGACAACTTCGGGTTTTCGTTCGTCTCGCGTCTCGGGGTGAGCGACCCGAGCTTCTCCAACGCGACGTTGCCGACCCCCGAGGCCCTGCCCGAGCCAGGCCCCGCGGCCGTGAACGGCAAGCTGCTCGCGCTGATTCGGGAGTACGAGGCTGGGTGGGCCGTCGTCGACAACCTGAGCGCGAGCGGCGGTGAGCTCATCGTGGTCCTCTTGGCCCTCAACGAGACCCAAGCGATCGACTTGATGCTCGAGCTGCGCGAGTGGCGTGACAGCTTGGCGGAGCTCGTCGCAGAGGCCGACAAGAGCGGCGCCGACAAGACCGCAGACAACAAGAAGACCGAAGACAAAGAGAAGAAGGGCTCGCGCGCGACGCGCGACTTTACTGGCGTCATGGACGCGAGCGCCAAGCGCGCGCTCACCAAAGCTCGCGTCGAGCGAAAGGGCAAGCTCGTGCGGCTGGTCCTCACGCGCGAGCTCGAGAAAGACGAACGCGAGGCCGTGCGCGAGATGGCAGACCTCGTCGCGGAGCAGGCGCGCGGCGCGGCTCGGATCGTGGACGTTCTCGTCGCGGGCGACCGACCCGAGGACGATCTGCTCCATGACGTAGGGGGCTCTCAGCTCGTCGAGTTGGTGAAGCACCCCGAAGACGGCGACCGCACTCCGCCCGAGTTCTGAAGCTCGGGTTCAATGAAAACAGTCAGTTAATCGCCAATCGGTGCGAGCAGACACCCATTTAGCGGGAGTGCCGAATCCCGAGCTGCCATTGCGTGGCGCTAGACTTCCGCTTGCGAAAGTCGGAATCGTCGGCGCAACGTCCGCCGCACACTTGCTGTTGCGCCATGCTTTTTGTGTAGGATGCCGACCCAATGCTACCGAGCGAGTCCAGCCCCTCATCTCACTCCAATGGTCTGAACGCGAGCGGCTACGGGCCGCCCGGCATGCCCCCTGGTGGAATGCCTCCGGGTGGCGGTTATCCCCCTGGAGGCGGTTATCCCCCTGGCGGTGGTTATCCCCCTGGAGGCGGTTATCCCCCTGGCGGCGGTATGCCCCCAGGCGGCGCGCCTCCTGGTGGATACGGCGGGCCCCCAGGTGGATATGGCCCTCCGGGTGGTGGAATGCCCCCTAGTGGCGGCGCGCCTCCGGGCGGCCCCGGCGATATGGGACCAGGCGGGATCCCGCCAATGGGTGCTCCGATGAACGCCGGTGGCCCGCCTCTGCCGCCTCCGCCCAAGAAGGGCGGCGGCAAGGGCTTGCTGATTGGCGGAATCGTGGGCGCTGCGGTCCTCGTCGGTGGCGGCGTTGGCCTGTATTTCCTGCTCCGCGGGGGCGCCTCGGTCTTCCCCTGCAACGTGAAGAGCCTGCCCGAGGACATGCGCGGCATTACCAAGATTGGCGCCGAGTCCACGCCTTACGGGGTTAAGTATTCGGATCAACCCAAAGAGGCCTTCATCTCGGATTGGGCACAGCGCATGTGCGCGGCCGACGACGTCTTCGAAGAGTTCGTCCAAGCCAGTGGCAAAGAGTCAGGGCGCGACATTGGCGAGATCGTCACCAAGCGCAAGGACCTGTCCAAGAAGCTCGAGTGTGGACAGAAGTTCGCCGACAAAGCCCCGAAGAACCCGGCGCAATACCATATTAGCTTCGGCGGTAAGAAGGACTCCAAGAGCGTAAGCATCGTCCTCAACGACCTCGAGGAGTACCCGAAGGGCGATTGGGCGAAGAAGGCCAAAGACAAGGGTGAGCACATCACCCAGGCCTATTGCTTTATCGAGAAGTCGAAATACGACATCGACGGCGGGGACGGCGACAAAGACAAGAAGGAAGACCGCGAGTGCGAGTGGGGCGGCGACAAGGACAAGGGCACTCGCGCCGACCGCGGCGTCGCGCGCATCGACAAGACCAACATGTGGGTCATCGGCTCGCTCGACTCCATCAAGGCCTTTGGTGATGCGTTCGACCCCGACGGCAAACACAGCGACAAGTCGCTCGAGGCCTTCGGCGAGCTAGGCGGCAAGGTCAAGAGCCACGACATCGTGTCGATCGGCACGCAAGAGTCCGGCGGCGGACTCGACCTCATCCCCGACGGCGCAGGCAGCCTGTTCGCCCTCAAAGGCGACGATCTCGAGGAAGCGAACAAGCTCGAGGAGAAGGCCAAGAAGATCGACTACCACTGGGCGCAAGGGTCGACCGCGACCTCGAGCTCGACCAAGACCGACTACTACTGGAAGTGCGGCAGCGACTCCGACGCCAAGGACCTGAAGGAGATCTTGGACAAGCTCTGGAAGCTCTCCAAGACCGCCTCGAAGGAGTCCGAGGACAAGGAGAAAGAGGACAAGGACCGCGAGGGCCCTGACTCCAAGTATTACAAGGCCCGCGAGAAGGCTCGTAAGGGCCGCGCCAAGGGTGGCCGCGCCGCGATGAAGAAGGACGGCGTCGAGATCAAGCAGGACGGCGCCTGGATCACCCTGTCGATGACGACCGACATCGAAAAGGAGGATCAGGAGGACTTTGGCAAGATGATGAAGGAGCGCTGGGAGTCCGCCGCGAAGGCGACAGCGTCCATCCTGAAGGGCGAGAAGGTCGAGAAGGACGTCCTCAAGTCGCTCGGCGGCAGCGATCTCGTCGACGCGGTCGACGAGGTCGTCAAGGCAGCTGACGAGTCGAAGAAGGACGAGAAGAAGGAGTAGTCAGGGAGCGCGCTGTCAGCCCACACGCTGGGCCGCGCGCGCCACCTGATCGAGCACGACACGCGGCTCCCCCGACTGACCATACCGTAAGCCTTCGTAGAGCTCGAGCGCGCGCCGGACCTCGGCGCGCACCTCGACGTCGAGGCGATCGGACCCGTCGACACGCACCGCGAAGCGCTCGAGTGTCTCGCTCGCCGAGCGCTCGATGCCGTGGCGCGCGAGGGCCGCTACCAGTCGATCGATCTCGATCGGGCGCGGATCCATGGGCCGGCGCGCGGCGCGCTGACCGCGCTGGCGCAGGGCGCGAATCAGGATCAGGACGCCGACGGCGCCGACGAGCGACAGGGTGAACTCGAAGGCGGTGCGGCGCGCGAGCCAGTCGTCGACGACCTCCCAAGTCGTGCGGAGGCCGTCGAAGAACGCAGAGAGCCACGCCGTCTGGGGGTCGGCGGAGGACGCGAGATCACCCGCGGGGGTGGGGTCGAAGGTCTGCCAGCGACCATCGACCCAAGCCTCGGACCAGCTGTGAGCGTGCTTTTCGCGAACAATCGTGTAACCGAACGGGGAGCGCTCGACAGCGCGATAGCCGGCAGCGACGCGCGCCGGGATGCGGGCCGCGCGCGCCAGCAGCGTGAACGCCGAGGCGAAGTACTCGCAGTGGCCCTGCTTGTGAATGAAGAGGAAATCGACGACCGGATCCTTGCGCGGATCGCGGTCGACCTCGAGCGAGTAGGTGTAGTCGTCGAGGAGGTGGCGCTCGATGATTTGGAGCTTCTCGCGCGGGGGTTGGTCGACGACCCCCCACGTGAGGAGCAGCTCACCGAGCGGCTGCGCGACGCGGTGCGGGAGCTCCAAATCCTCTATCCGCGGCTCGGGGCTCGTCGGCTCGGCCCCTTGTGTAAACCAGATTCGCTTGGCGAAGACCTCGCCTGTCGGCCGCGCTATTCCGTAATCGTCTCGCGCATAGAACCCGCTCGAGACGACGACGTTCTCCGCGCCGAGCGGCAGGAAATACCGCTTTGGAGCGCGGGCGTGTTCGATCTCCACGGCTCCAGACTCACCGGTCGAATGCGTCGGGGTCTCCACGACCTCGGGGGAGAGGGCGCCCACGCCCGACTCCCATTGCCCCCTCGAATATCGGTTCAACACGACGCCACGGAGCAAGGGCGGGACGTCGCCGCGCACGCGTAAGACCACGGTGTCGGACTGGAGCATCCCCGACATCGAGCCGAGGGTCATGTTGTCGGAGAAGCCCGTGCGAGCCGTCGCGAAGCGGGCCATGAGGCGCGCGAGCATCGCGTCGTGCACGCGAGGCAGAGACCACCTCGCGAAGACAGCGAGGCCGAGCGCGACGACGATCCCACCCGTCGTCGCCATGTAGTGCCGAGGCGACATGTAGCGGATCGCCGCGCGATGCGCGTCCGCCGCGCGCAACGCAGCGATCGCCATGACGACGAAGCCCGCGGCGAGGACGCCGTAGGGGATCCCGACCTTCGCTCGACCCGCCGCCGTGAGCGCGACGAGCCCCGCTGCGAGGGTCACGCGGTCTCCGTAGACAGGCCGCTGGATCATCGCGCGGACCGACGCGACCCCGAGCATCGGCATACCGAAGAGCAAGGCGCGCTCGGTCAGCGCGGTCTCGAGATCTTCGTTGACGGTGGTCGCCCGCGTGACGAGCACGCCCCCGACCATCGCCGCGACGTTCGCGATGGCTTGCACGAGCCGATCGGCCTCGAGACGTGGGCCGAGCAGCACGGCGACGAGCGGGATGAGGATCGCCGCCGCGGCGATGACCGTCGGCGCGCTCAGCGCGAGCGCCGCGCCGGAAAGAAGGACGGCCATCGCGACGAGGCGACGCTCGAGCGCGTTCACAGGACGATGACCTCGTCGCGCTCGATCGCTGCCGCGCCGACCGTGATGGGCCCGTGAGCGGTCGGTGCGGAGCCTTCGCCGTCCTCCACGACGATCCATCGTACGGGCAGGCCACTCGCTCGCAAGCCGTCGACGAGCGCAGCGCGGCGAGGAGAGCGGTCCACGGAGATGAAGACGAGCGAGCTCAGCGCGGGCGCGGCCTCGCGCAGAGCGTCCTCCACGGGCTCGTCGTCGTACGTCAGCGGGTGCACGGCGAGCCGATCGAGGCACGCGTCGAGCGCGGCCTGACCCGTGCGAGGCTCGATGCGGTGGAGCTGATGATCGATGACGAGCGCCGCGATCGAACCACCCTGCTCGATGACGCGAGCGACGACCCCCGCCGACAGGTTGACCGCGGCTTCTTTAACGGTGTCATTGGCAAGGATGCCGTCGAGGGCGACCGCGAGGCCCGGTCGCTCGCTCATCTCCGCGGCGTACGTCTTGACGTGCGGGACGCCCGTGCGCGCCCACGTCCGCGCGTGCAGGTGCTTCAGCGAGTCGCCCGATCGATAGGGCCTCACGCCGGCGAACTCGGTCTCGCCGGCGCTGCGAGAGAGCGTCCGCGCCTCGGGGGAGCGCGGCAGCACGTGATCGAGGGTGAGGCTCCCGACCTTCGTGATGCGAGGCACGACGACGAACCGCGCGCCGTCGCTCTGTCGGCGCGGGCCGAGCGCGAGGCCCATCGGGACGAGGAGCGCGGCCTCGAAGGCGTCGAGGTGGTGTTCGCCCCTCGCCGCGAACGTGGCCTCGGCGACGACGCTCGCACGACCCCGCGGCTCGACGCGCGCGATGCCCTCGGGGGTGAGGACCCATTTGCCGTCCCACGGCAGGAACGGCGCGAGCACGCGGACGCTGAGGAGCGCGCGATCCGAGGAGTTTTCCACGTGGATGATGAGGCGCTGAGGCGCGCCGACGGCCACGCGCTGGGCCGAGGAGACCGAGAGGCGCATGCCCCGCGCGCGAAACCAAGGGCGCGCGACGAGCGACGCGATGACGAGCCCCGCGAGCATCGCGAAGAGCAGGTGGACCTCGCTCTGCATCACGTCGAGCCCAGCGAAGCCGACCAGGATCGACAGCATGAAGAGCGCGCGCCCCTCGCGGCTGAGCGACGAGTACGCGACGAACATCGGCGCCGCGAGCTTGCCCACCCAGCTCTTGCGCAGCCGATCGCGGTCGGTCTTCTTCGCGGGCAGGAGCACGTGGTTGAGCCGCGCGAGCTCGCGGCGCGACCGCAGGATCGCGAGGAGGCGCGCGACACGACGCGATCGAACGACGTCGCCGCTCGAGGGCTCGCTCCCGACGGGCGTCGCCGTCGTCACGAGCGTCGAGCCCTCATAGCGGCACGGGCGTGTCGCGCACGACGTCGTCGAGGACCGACGCCGAGCCCTTGCCGCCGTAGCGCGAGCGCTCGGTGAGGAGCACGCGGTGCGCGAGCACGGGCCGCGCGAGCGACTGGACGTCGTCGGGCTTCGTGAACGTGCGCCCGGCCAAGAGAGCGCGCGCCTGACACGCTCGAAAGAGTACGAGCGCGCCGCGCGGGCTCACGCCGAGCGCCACGTCGTCGTGCTTGCGGGTCGCGTGGATGACCGCGCGGATGTACCGCGCGACGTTCGCCTCGACGTGCACCGCGCGGACCGCGGCCATGATCGCAGCGAGCTCCTCGCGGCTGGCGACAGCTTCTACATCGTGCAAGGGATCGCCGTCGCGCCGGTCGAACATCATCTCGAGCTCTTCGTCCTCGTCGGGGTAGCCGATGGCGAGGCGAAGGACGAACCGATCGAGCTGCGCCTCGGGGAGCGGATAGGTCCCCTGGAAGTCGACGGGGTTCTGCGTCGCGAGCACGAAGAACGGCTCGGGGAGCCTCATGGTCTTGCCGTCGACGGTGACCTGCGACTCGCTCATCGCCTCGAGGAGCGCGGACTGCGTGCGCGGAGAGGCTCGGTTGATCTCGTCGGCGAGCAGCACGTTCGTGAAGACCGGCCCACGCTGGAACGTGAGCGAGCCCTCGCGCGGGTTGAGCGTGTGCGTGCCGATGATGTCCGACGGCAAGAGGTCGGGCGTGAACTGCACGCGACCGAAGTCGAGCGCGACCGACCTGGCGAGGGCCTTCGCGAGCGTGGTCTTTCCCACGCCGGGGACGTCCTCGATGAGGACGTGCCCGCCGCTGAAGAGCCCCACGAGCAAGAGCTCGATGGCCTCGGGCTTGCCGCGGATCACGCGCGCGAGCGACGCGCGGATCTTCTTCAAGGTGTCGCTGATTCGCTGAAGCTCGGCCGGTGGCGTGCGCCGCGACGTCGGCGCCTTATCAGTGCTCAAGGTCCCTCAAACCGGTGCGCATGTCGGGAGCATCCGACACAAGGTTAGCGGGGAATCGAGTGCCTTGCGTGCTACGTTGCGGCACCTCGATGCGGCCCCATTCGACTGCGTTCGCGACGTGTTTTGCCCTGCTTTTTTCCACGCTCATCGGCTGTGGGGACGACGCGCAGACGGGCGCTGGGGGGACCGGCGCCACGGCTGGTGCGGGTGGGAACGGTGGGTCGAGCAGCAACACGACTGGCGGCGGCGGTACGGGTGGTGATCCGAACCCCACGTGCACGACGTGCCCACCGGCCCAGCCGATCTGCGTCGACGGCGAGACCTGCGAAGAGGCATGTCCAGCGAACCGCGAGACGTGCTGGACCGACCCAGCGCTGGCTCCAGGCTGCTGCGCCGCAGGCCAGTCCTGCTGCAAAGGCGTGCGCCCGGGGACCGACTTCTGCGCGGACAGCGCCAGCGCGTGCGCGGTCACCTGCCCCGACGGGTCGACGTGCTCCACGGACGGCTTTTGCCAATTGGACGCAGCGACTCTAGCGTACACGTGCGCGACGAGTTGCCAACCCCAGGCGGAGTGCGGAGAGAACCTGTGTTGTCCGCTCGGCGCCCGCTGCGTCGCGGGCGCGTGCGAGCTCGCGGACCTATCCATCGACCGCAACCGTATCCAGACGAGCATCGACGTCGAGAAGCAGTTCTTCGCGAACGACGCCTGCGAGATCCAAGAGGGCTGCATTCAGGCGCCAGGGGATCGACGCCTGCTCCGGTTCGACCTCAAGACTCCCAATCTCGGGGACGGCGATCTCTTCATGGGAGACCCGACGGCGAGCGACCTCTTCGTCTATTCGACTTGCCACAATCACTATCACTTCCTCGGATATGCCTCTTACGAGCTCCTCGATTCGAACGGCCAAGTCGTCGCGACTGGGCACAAGCAGGCCTTCTGTTTGCTCGACTTCGAGGAGGCCGGGCCGAACGCCGGCCCTGGCAAATACGATTGCAGCTTTCAGGGCATCTCGGCCGGTTGGTCGGATGTCTACGGCGCAGGGCTCCCCTGCCAGTGGGTCGACATCACCGATGTCCCCGCCGGCGACTACAAGCTCCACGTCCGCGTGAACTACGACCATATCCTCGCGGAGAGCTCATACAACAACAACGAGGCTCTCATTCCCGTCACGATCACACAGGACGCTTGCCCCGGCGGGTGCGGGCCGGTCGATCCGACGTGCTGCGCGCCGAACGACCCTTGCGGTTGGGCAGCCAACTCCACGTGTGACTGCAATGGCTTCTACGAGTGGGACGCGGCCGCGTGCTCCACGTGCCCTTCGTGCACCGATATGACGACATGCCCAGGCGGCTGCACCCCGCCGACGGACGCGTGCTGCGACCCGAGCAATCCGTGCAACCTCGGGACGGACGGCGTCTGCTCGTGCGCCGGGACGCAAACTTGGGATCAGCAAGATTGCAGTCATTGCGAGTCTGCGGACGCCGATTGCGCCGGCGTGGTCGTCGACTCGTGCCCCAACGCGTGCACCCCCAACAACAACCCCATGTGCTGCGCGGCGAACGACCCTTGTGGTTGGGCCTCCGACGGATATTGCGACTGCGGGGGCATCGACTGGGACCAACAGGACTGCTCGAGCTGCGCCTGCGCTCCCTGAGCGCTGTTCTATCGGTGAAACGGCGGGACGACGCTCGAAAGACCCGCTATGGAGGGGGCTCTGATGAGCCTCTCCAGCACGATGTCTTTTTTGAACCCGAAGGCGCTCGCGGACAGCGACAAGAACCTCATCCGCATGGCCTGGGACAGGCTGTCCCCGCTGCCGCTCGGCAAGAGTCTGTTCAGCAAGACCGTCGGAATGGCCGCGCCGTACACGAGCACCATCCACGCGAAGGTCGAGCAGCTCAGGATGGGTTATGCCGAAGTGCGGATGTTCGATCGCCCCGAGCTCCGCAACCACCTGCGATCGATCCACGCCGTAGCGCTCGTCAACCTCGCCGAGCTCACGGGCAACCTGGCGCTCGCGTATTCGCTCCCCGACGACGGGCGCTTCATCGTGGCCGGCCTCTCGATCGAATACATGAAGAAGGCGCGCGGCATCATCCGCGCGACGAGCGAGTGCCCCATTCCCCCGTCGAGCGAGCGGCGCGAGTACATCGTGCCGGTGAACATGTGGAACACGCTGGGTGAGGAGGTCGCGCGCGCCGAGCTCCGGAGCTTGGTCGGGCCGAAGCGCAGCCAGGGGGCCTCGTGAGCGCGCTGGTGCTCGACGGCAAGCAGCGACGACACCTGCGCGGGCTCGCGCACGATCTCGATCCGCTGGTCCAAATCGGCAAGAACGGGCTGACCGACGGCGTGATCGGCGCCATCGACGAGGTCCTCGAGCAGCACGAGCTCGTGAAGGTCCGCGTCGGAACCGAGTGCCCGGAGGACCGCGCGACCCTCGCGGAGCGCGTCCCGCCCGCGACGAACTCGTCGCTCGTCGGCGAGGTCGGCCGCATCATGATCCTTTATCGTCGTCATCCCCAAAAGCCCGTGATTGACCTGCCCGGGCTCCCGCCGACGGGACGCAAACGCCCCGCCCCGAAGAAGAAGGCCGCCAAGGACGAGGAGGCCGCGCCGCCCCCTCCGGCACAGCAGGCCTCGACTGGGGAAGAGCGGCGGCCCCGCCGGCCGGGTCCTCCGCCCGAGCGCGGACGCCGGTTCGGCACGGGCGCCGCGAGCCAGACCCGGCGCCGACCGGCCTCGAGATCGCGGTGACCTCGCGGCTCGCACCCCTCACTGCGGCGCTCGCCTGGGCGCTGTGCGGGTGCGACAGCGGGGCGAGTGCCCACTCCGGAGAGCCTGCAGATTCCCTAGCGAACGCGACGGCGCCGGCTGAGACGAGCGCCCCCGCGACGAGCGTCGCGAGCGCGACGGCAGCGAGCGCGACCATCTCGTCGAGCGACGTCGCGGCCTCCGACGCTGTCGCGTCGAGCGCGTCGGGTCCTGCCGTCTCAGCGTCGGCGTCGACGTCCGCAGTCGCGTCTGCGAGCGCGTCGGCGAGCGCGCCCGTCGACCCGCTGATCATCACGCTGCCGCGCACTCCGCTCCAATACGACTTCGCCGCAAATCCGCAGCGCTTCACCGCGGCGTTCGACGGGAGCCTGCGATTCGGCATTTGGCTGCGTATGCTGGAGTTCTCGCGCGCGATGGGCGCCCAATACGCGAAGGCTCCGCACTTCACGTTCTTCGTGAACGCGTGCTTTTACACGACCGATCCGGGCGACAGCGACATCGGTAAGGCCATGTCCCGCAACGAGGTCCTCGTCAGGCGCGCGCTGACGCAACAAGCGATCAACGAGGGCCACGACATCGGGGATCACAGCATGGGGCACCACGACGGCCGCAACTTCACGCGGGAGGACTGGCTCGCCGAGTTCGGTCGCTTTCACGCCGTTATGGATGAGGCCCTCTTCGAGCCGGTGCTCGACGAGGCAGGCGTCCCTGTATTTCCACGGTTCGCGCCGCTCGAGGGGGCGGCCGCGCGCTCGGCTGGGGCCGCCTGCGAGACCGCGACCGACTGCGACTCGGGGCTTTGTGTCGCGCCGACGCCCACCGTCCACGTGTGCACTGAGCCTTGCAACGCGAAGCGGAAATGCCCGACCGGCATGGCCTGCGGTGGGGCGATGTTCCAGACGGACACTGATGTCTGTTTGCCTGTCCCCACCAAGAAGATCGAGCTCGACGGCAAGGTCCTCTTCGACTCTCGCGGGGACCCGAACCTCAAGCACCCGCGCCTGAAGCGATATCGGATCATCGGATTTCGAGCTCCCTATTTGGCGGCGAACAACGCCCTCTATTCGGCGCTCGCCGAGCTCGGTTATCGATTCGATACCAGCATGTCGACGGGCCCCGAGCCCCCGTTTTTCCTCGGGCCGCCCGCGACGGAAGACGGGACTCCCCGCCCGAAGATCCTGGAGCTCGCGCTCATCCTGCACGAGGGCGCGCTCACCATGCCGATGGATTACAACTACGAGAAGCTCCACGGCACCTACGAGCGGATGGTCGGCGACTACGAGAACGCGCTCGTCGCCTCCTTCGCGAAGGGGCATTTGCCCTTCAACGTCGGTCACCATTTCGCGCCCTACAACGAGGGCGCTTATCTCACGGCGTTGGAGCACACTGTCGAGTTCGCCTTACAGGGTTGTCCCGACAGCGCCGGCGCGGCGCGGTGCGCTGGCGCCGAGGTCGTGTCCTTCCGCGAGCTCGAGTCGCTCATTGCGGGGGCGGCCCGCTCTTCCGCTCCGCGCTGAACCTCAAGACGGCCTGATCAGGCCGGTCCGCGACCTCGATTGGGTCGTAGTAGAACTCGTAATCCGGGTGAGCCCGCCCGAGCGCCGCGCGCGCGGCCTCGATCTTCGACTGTTGCCAAGTGTCGCCGACCTTCAGCTCGGCGGGCGCGGTCGCCGCGAGGCCCTCGACCTCGATTCCGGCGATCGAGACGACGCGCCCAGCGAAGACGACGAGGAACAGATCGAGCGCGTCGGCGGCCTTGTCGGACGAGTCCGTGTGATAGCCGACGCTGGCAAAGGCATATCCGGCTTCGCGGTAGAGGTCTTTGAGCCGAGCCATCGCCGCGCTGAGCCGCTCATTCGAATACCAAGCACCCGGGACGAGCTCCGGAACGCTCGCGGGCGGCTCCATGGCGCGCGGCGGCTGGGCCCCGTCCACGATTGGAGTCTGACCGACCTCGATCAGGATTCGCCCGAGTCGATATCGCTGTCCCTCGGTGACCTGGAATCTCAAGGTCAGGACCTTGCGGTCTCTGGAGAGGACGCGCTCGGGCTCTCGGACTTTGGCGTTGGGAAAGCCGTTGTCGCGATAGAGGGCCAGGAGCTCGCGCTGAGCCTCGTAGAGCTCGCCGTTTGCTCCGACGTAATACGCGAGCGGCCCCTGGTCGACGCGGACACCGTCGAGCGCGGCAAGCCGCGGCACGTCTCTGACCGAGTGAACCTGCGCCCCGACGAGCTCGACGGAGAGCGTCACGGGCGAGCAAGGTGGCAGCGTCGATGGGCCACACGCCGCGAAGAGCGATATCGAGAGCGACAGTACGACGCAGCGTTGGAGCGCACTCACCCAGGTATGGGTATCAAGGCCGAGCCGGGTGCAAAAGGGTGGTAGCGACAGCGGGGCCCGCGCGATATGCCTCTACGCATGGCCAAGGTTCTAGAGGACAACGCGGAGATCGCGGCGCTGCTCGCTTCGTCGAAGACCATCGCGGTGCTCGGCATCAAGACCGAGGCGCAAGCCGATCAGCCCGCGTTTTATGTCCCAGTCGCCGCCCAGGCCGCCGGATACCGGGTTATTCCGGTGCCGGTCTATTACCCCGAGGTCACGACGATCCTCGGTGAGCCCGTCTTTCGCTCGGTCGCCGCGATCGGCGCGGGCAAAGTCGATATCGTCGACGTGTTCCGCAAGCCCTCGGACTTGGCAGCTCACCTCGACGATCTGATCGCGGCGCGCCCGCGGGCCGTTTGGCTGCAGCTCGGCATTCGCAACGAGGCCTTCGCTGCGGCGCTCGTGAAGGCGGGGATCGACGTCGTCGAGGATCGCTGCCTGCTCGTCGAGCTCCGGCGGACCGGCGCGCGAGCCGCCGGATGAGGTCGCTCCTCGCGTGCGCGGTCCTGGCCCTGATCGGGTGCGCTCGAGAGGCTGCGCCGTGTGAGGTCTCGTTTCCTCGGCGCGCCCCGCCGACCAGCGCGGCGCAGCTCGTCCCCCTTACGACGTTTGGTGGCGAGTCCGTCCCTACGACGACAGCTTGGGTCGGTGACGCACAGCTTCGCGTCGTGCTCGACACGGGCGCCAACATGCACCTGCTCGGCGCGGGAGTTTCCTTCTATCTCGGCCTCCCGGAGGCCAAGCTCGACGGTGGCGACGTGCCCGCAACGGACGTCGTCGGGGCCCACGGTGAGCAGGCCGATGGCCTGCAATTTCTCGAGCCGCTCGAGCTCTCGCTCGACCTCGTCGGGCTCTCGTCCGTGCAGCCGATGCTGAAGGGCGACGCGCTCTGGTTCGAGTCGCTCGGGGTCGCGGGGTTCGTCTCTCCGCAGCGGCTCGTCCCCGAGGACGCGACCTTGGTGATCGAGCCCGAGCGCGGGGTGGTCCGCGTGGTTCGTGGCGACGAGCGCGCGGCGGCGTTCGCGGGCGCTATGGATTTAGTAGCAGTGTGTCCGTCCTCCGATGGGGTGCCGCTCTTCGCGGCCGACCTCACCATCGCAGGCGCGCCCGCACGACTCTTCGTCGACACGGGCGCCGACATCACGGTCGTCGGGGAGGGCAGCGAGGTCGACCGCGCGCTCGCGAACGAGCCTTCGAACAAGGTTTTGTCGCAGTCGATCGACATTCGAGCGGAGGGCCGCGAGGTCGCCGATCAACCCGTGCGCTTCGGAACGTTCGAGACCAAGGCGAAGGTCCGCGTGAGCCCGATCAAGTCGCGAGGGACGTGCGCCGTGTCGGGCTCCTTGGGGTACAACTTCCTCCGCAGGTGCTCGCTCGTCGTCGATCGTCGACGCGCCGGGCTCCGCTGCCCCGGATAGACATGTCGATCAAGACGCAGTGGGCTCTCCTCTTCGGGTTCGCAGCCGCGACGTTGTTGGGGTGCGCCGCGAAGAACGACGCGGACGATGGCCGACCGAGCGCGAGCGCGACCGCGACCACCAGCGCGACCGTGAGCTCGAACCCAGCCGATCCGCCGAGCTCGGCAAGCCCCGCAGTATCGGCGAGCGCGCCGACAGCAAGCCAAACCGCATCGTCGAGTCCAGCCATGAGCAGCAGTCCCGAGCCGTCGATCCCCGATGTCTTCGAGTCGAGCGCGACCGTGTTGCGCGACCTCGGCGGTACCTATTTGTGTGATCAACGCATCTATCCCGCAGGCCGCGGCCCGCACATCTCGGCATGGGAGTGGGCGTTCAAGCTCTCGCCGGACGAGCTCGCGAAGAAGCTCGCGGCGAAGCTCCCAGGCGCAGAGAGAGAGGGCATGACCTTCCGCTACTCGAGCGCCGGCGAGGTGAAGGCCGTCATCGACGTCCGCGCCGCGAGCCAGGGCTCGATGCTCAAATGCGCGAACGTCCCGCCGAACACGAAGTCATTCGTGGTGGCGTCGCACCTCTAGTCAACCCGCCAAGCGCGCGAACGCCAGATACGTCGCCTCGAAGACGCCCGCGAGGTAGACGGCGCGATCGACGATCTCCTCGTGATCGCGGGGCACGGGGAGCGGCTCGCTGTTTTGCATTCCGGCGTCTCGCGCGTGGGCTCGACCGAGGAGCCCGCCGACGACGCGCGCGACACCCGAGAGCTTCGGGCCGACGGTGAGCGTGGTCAGATCCAGCTTGTCTTCTTCGGGGCAGAGCTTGCGACCGACGAGCGATCCGACTGGGGTCGGCCCGAGCGCTGCGAGCTGACGCGGCGGCTTGGCGACGAGCGCGCACGCTGCTCCGACGACACGCGCGCTCGCGTCCATCGAGCTCGGGGAGGTCGCGAGGACGTCGGGGGCTGCTGGCGCAGCCTCCTTCAATTCGAACATCCGCATCGTGTTCTCTTGGTCCGCGACGAGGAACGCGATGCGGCGCCGCCCGATGCTGCCGTTGCCCGCGACGCGGCGCGCGGCGTCCACGAGCCGCCAGCTCTTCGCGTGGGGTGGGACGCGCTCGGCGAGCGCGACCCGATAGCGGTCGACGAGCGACTCGATGTTCTGTTGCTCGTCCGCGGTCATCTCTTGGTAGCGCTCGCCGCGCACGAAGCGCCTGCGCCCGTCCACGATCGGCGCGCGCGACTCGATCAGGTCTTTGCGGGTGCGCTTGCGAGCGCGATCGCAGAGATCGGTGATGGGCTTGGGCGGCGCTGCGACGGGCGCCCCGGAGAGGACCTCGTCGTACGCGCCGAGGAGCTCACCCACGACCGAGAGAGCCTCGGCGGCGGTGCCCGAGAACGCGCGCGCCGCGAGCAGCACGCTGACCGAGACCCGCAGCCGATCGAGGGCGTACTCGCCGATCGAAGCGTCGTCGAAGTCGTTGAGGTCGAAGACGACCTCGTCGGCGTCGTTGCGGTAAGCGCCGATGTTCTCGAGGTGCATGTCGCCGACGATGTGGCCCACGGGGCCGGGCGCTGGCGCGAGCGCGGGCTCGGCGCGGAGCATCTCGTAGAAGAGCCGCGCGCTCCCGCGGAAGAAGCCGAGCGGGCTCGCGCCGAGCTTCTTGAGCTTGCGCGCCGACAAAAAGGCGTCGCCGCCGATGACCGCGCGGTCGAGCTCGAGCTGACGCCGCGCGAGGGTGAAGGCGTCGAGCGGCCCGCGCGTGCCCTGCCTCACGGAGCTGCTCGCTTCGTGTATTCGCAGCTCGGTGGCTCGACGAGCGCGCCTTTGCGGAAGGCGAACTCGAGCGGGAAGGTCTCACCGGGGCCGCGCTCGGTGCCGTCCGTTAGTTTGAGGGCCAAAGTTTCTCCCTCGAGGGCCCACGTGCCCTTGCGGTCGACGATCCCCGACCACACGCACTTGCGATCTTTGGGGCACGGCGAGACGAGATCGCGCGCGTCGAATTTCCCCTCTTTGGTGAAGGTCAGGATGCGCTCGTAGGTGCGCTTGCCGCAGAGCGAGTTGGTCCACGAGCCGACGACGGCCTGAGCCTCGGGTGAAGCGGAGGTCGAGGCCGACGCGGTCGCGCTCGTCGAAGCGGTCGCGCTCGCCGGAGAGGAGGCCGACGCCGATGCGGTGCTCGCGCTCGAGGAGGGCGCCGAGGACGCGCTGGCCGCAGCCGTTGCTCTCGTCGTGGCGCTCGCGCTCGTCGTGGGGTTGTCGGACTTCGAACTCTGGGAGCTGCACCCGACGCCGAGGAGCAAGCTGCCGACGGCGAGGAGGCTCGTGGCCCGACGTGCGGTCGAGATCATGAGGTCCATCTACCACGCGAGGGCCTTCGGCGTAGCCTCGGCAAGGGCGGTGGGTCTTCGCGCTGAAGGGTGCAGACTCTCCCCAAATAAAAAAAATTCCGGAGCGCTGTCACTGAACCGCGCGCCTCTCCGTTGGCCGCACGAAACCCAACGCTGCGACCCCATGGAGAATCGACAATGACCCAAATCGTGAGCCCCCGTCTTCCGCGTGTCTCGAGCCACCTCGTCGAGGACACGGCGACCTTGCCCCTCGAGAGCGCCCGCCTCGAGATCGACGCGAGCGCCGGTCTCGCGCGCGTACGCCTCGTGCAGCGCTTCGTGAACCGTCACAGCGAGCCGCTCAGCGTCACGTACAAGCTGCCGCTGCCTCACGACGCGGCCGTCGGTGGGTTCGCGTTCCGCCTCGGCGAGCGCCGGATCGTCGGTAAAATCCAAGGGAAGAACGAAGCGCGCGAGACGTACGAGCGCGCGATCGTCGAGGGCCGGAGCGCGGCGCTGCTCGAGCAGGAGCGCTCGAGTTTGTTCACGCAGGAGATCGGCAACATCCCGCCGATGACGGCGGTCGAGGCCGAGATCGACATCGATCAGCGGCTGATCTGGTCGAGCGAGGGCGCGTGGGAGCTCCGCTTTCCGCTGACGAACGCGCCGCGGTACCTCGGCGGGCCCGAGCACGACGTGCCCGGCGACGTGACGATCACCGCGGCCGAGGGCGGCATCGCCGCGCGCGCCTCGCTCACGATGAGCATCCGCGACGCGATCGACGCGTCTCGCTCGCCCGAGTCTCCGTCTCACCCGCTCGTGTGCGTCCGCGCGAAGGACGGGTTCTCCGTCGAGCTCGGCGCGGGCAATCGCTGCGAGCTCGATCGCGACATCGTCGTGCGCTGGCCGGTCGCGGAGCTCACGGCGCGCGTCAGCTTGGACGTCGCGCGCCCCGCCGCCGACGCGCCGCGCGCTGACAGTTCGTTCGGTCTCTTGACCATCGTCCCGCCCAAGCCCGAGGCGAAGGCCAAGCGCGCGAGCCGCGATCTCACGCTGCTGCTCGACACGAGCGGCTCGATGTCGGGCGCGCCGCTCGAGCAGGAAAAGCGGATCGCTTGCGCGCTCATCGACACGCTCGGAGACGACGATCAGCTCGAGATCATCGAGTTCGCGGACGCGCCGCGCGCGTTCAAGTCGGGGCCCGCGCGCGCCACGAAGGACCTGCGCCGCGACGCCATCAAGTGGGTGAAGAAGCTCGTCGCCTCGGGCGGGACCGAGATGGTGAGCGGCGTCCGCGAGGCCATGCGGACGCTGCGCGCGGGCTCGCAGCGACAGGTGGTCCTCATCACGGACGGCCTCGTCGGCTTCGAACGGCAGATCGTCACGACGCTGCTCGCGTCGCTCCCCGCGAGCGCGCGCTTCCACGCAGTCGGCGTCGGCTCCGCGGTGAATCGCTCGCTGGTCGCGCCGCTCGCCCGCGCTGGCCGCGGCATCGAGGTGATCGTCGGCCTCGGTGAAGATCCCGAGCGCGCGGCCGCGCGCCTCACGGCCGCGACGGACGCGCCCGTGCTGCTCGACGTCGTCGTCGAGGGCCCCGCGGTGAAGCGCGTCGTGCCCGAGCGCCTCTCGGCCGTGCACGCCGGTGCGCCGATGCTCGTCGGCGTCGAGCTCGACCCGGCCGGCGGTGAGGTCGTCGTGCGCGGTCGCACCGCGGACGGCGCGTTCGTGCGACACGTCCGCGTCGCGCCGGTCGAGCGCGGCGAGGGTCGCAGCGCGGTTACAAAGCTGTTCGCACGCGAGCTCGTCGAGGATCTCGAGATGAAGCTCTCCGCCGGCGAGGCCGCGTCGAGCATCGATCGACAGATCGAGGAGGCCGGTCGATCCTTCGCGATCGCGACGCGCCTCACGTCGTGGGTCGCGGTGAGCGAGGAAATCACGGTCGATCCGAACGGTCCCTCGCGCAAGACGACGCAGCCGAACGCCCTCCCGTTCGGGGTCGACGCGGTGGGCGTGGGGCTGCGACCGGCCGCGCCCGGCAACGCGCCGATGCTCGGTGGCTTCATGCCCGCACAGCCAGTGCTCTCCGCTGCGCCCGCGCCGGCGTCCGAGGCGATCTTCGAGGCCGAGCGCGACGCGGGTGCAGGGTTCGGCTTCGCGCCGCCCGCGATGGGCGTCGCTGGGCCGCGAACGGGCGCGCCCCCGCCTTCGGCGTCCCTACCGCCATCGATGGCCCCGTTGCCCGCCGCGCCGATGCGCTCGCGCGGCTTCATCGCTCCGCAGCCGAAGAGCGAGTCGAAGAAGTTGGGGGGAGCGGGGGGCGAACCGAGCCCCCCGAACAAAGTGGCTCGTGAAGAGGCTGCGCCTCGCGACGAGCGCTCCAAGGAGAAGGCTCGCAAGATGGACGCAGCGGACGATCGCGCGAGGGCCGACGAGAGCGTCTCGCGCGGGCCGAGCGCGCCCGCTCCGGAGAGCGCCGCGGAGGGCTTCTTCGGGCGCGTGAGCCGCCGCATGAAGGAGCTCTTCAGCTCGGACGAGCCGGTCGAGCGAGTCGAACAAGAGGAGGCGAAGCCCGCCGAACCCGAGCGCGCCGCGACGCTGCGCGGTCGACTCGTCGCCACCGAGAAGGGCCTCGTGATGGTCGAAATCACGGTCTCCGACGGGGTCTTCGAACTCGCGTACGACGGCGCCGAGGCTGAGCTCACGCTCGACGACGGGCGCGTCGTGAAGGCGACGATCCGCCTCGAGCGCAGCACGCGCGCTGGGCTCTACGGCGACGGCCTCACCGTGCGCATCGCGCTCACGCTCGAACAGGGTGCGCACGCGCGGTCCGCGCGCTTGCGGTTCGCCTCCGGTATCTCGCTCAGCGCGAGCTGAGCCGCTACGCTCGCCGGCGTGATGGACCTCGACGTGGAAGCGGACGCGATCGCGGGCGGAGACGCGACCGCGTTCGCCCGCTTCCTCGTTCGCGCCGAGCCCGCGCTGCGGCTCTCGCTGCGTCCGTTCGCGGCGCGGGTCGACGTCGAGGCCGTCGTGCAGGAGGCCTGCTTGAGGCTCTGGCAGGTCGCGCCGCGGTTCACGCGCGACGGGCGCGACAACGGCCTCCTCAGGTTGCTCGTCCGCATCGGAAAGAACCTCGCGATCGACGAGCTTCGTCGCCGCCGCGAAGAGGTCGGTCGCGAGGCCGACGCGCGCGAGGACGACGTCGCGGGGCTCGTCGCGGCCGAGGACGTCGACCCGTTCTTGCGCAAAATCGTGGTCGATTGCCTGGAGAAGCTCCCGACTCAGCCGCGGCGAGCGCTCGTCGCTCGGCTCGAGAGCGCAGGCGCAGACGAGGACGACGCGCTCGCGGAGCGCTGCTCGATGAAGCCGAACACCTTCCTCCAGAACATCACGCGCGGGCGCAAGCTCCTCGTCGATTGCCTCGGTGGGCGCGGCGTCGACGTGCGCCTCGCGGGGGCGGAGGGGGTAAGATGAGCAGCGTGGACGACGCGGAGAAGGAGCGGCTGATCGAGCGCGCTGCGTCCGCGCACCGCGACCGCGATCCGCGCGGACAGATCGTCGCGAGCCCCGCGTTCCACGACCTCGATGAAGAGGGCAGGCTCGCGGCCTACGCCGCAGCCGTCGAGCTGCGTCGGCTCGAGGCCGCGCTCGACCCCGAGGGGCAGAACACCACCGTGCGCGCGATCTTGCGCCTCGTGCGGAGAGAGTAGTGTCGCGGCGCAGCGAACCGCCCTCGATTCGCGCGCCACGCACGTGGTGGAACCTCGCTAAACACCTCTGGGACGCGACCGATCGCCACCGCACGGACGGGCTCGCCGCCGAGGTCGCGTTCTTCGCGATGGTCGCGTTGCCCCCGCTCTTCATCGCGCTCTTCGGCGCGGTCGGCTACGTGGGGCGAGCGCTCGGCCCCGACACGACGCGGGTCGCGCGCGATCAGATCATCAGCTTCGGGCGGCGCTTCCTCACGTCGGACGTGCTCGATCAGACGGTCTCCCCCACGCTCGACGCGCTCCTGACGCGCGGCCACGGAGAGCTCCTGTCGGTCGGTGTCTTGTTCGCGCTCATCAGCACGTCGCGCTCGGCCGACTCGCTGCTCTCTTCACTCCACATCATCTACGACATCGACGAGCGAATCACGATGTGGCGGCGCCGCGGGCACGCCTTCGTCTACACCGTAGTCGCGACGATCTGGGGTGGAGTGCTCTTGCCACTCGTCGCGGTCGGCCCCGACCTGCTCCACGACATCGCCGTCCGCTTCCATCAAGGGGGTACGGCGCTGTGGCTCACGCGCGTCCTCTATTGGCCAGTCGTGTTGACGAGCGTGCTGCTCTCGCTGACTGCCGTTTATCACTTCGCCCTCCCCTGGCGGACCCCGTTCAAGCGCGATTTGCCAGGAGCGCTCCTGGCCATGTCTGTTTGGATATTCGGGGGGTTCTTGCTGCGTATGTACGCGCGCTGGGCCGTCGAGAGCGACCCGCTCTATGGCTCGCTCGCCTCCCCGATGGTGCTCCTCCTATGGCTGTATTTCACGGCCTTGAGCGTGCTCCTCGGCGCGGAGCTCAACAGCGCAATCGAGGCCTTCTGGCCGACGACCACTCGCGGTCAGCGCAAACAGATTCTCAAACAGGCTGTCGACGAGCTGCGCGCCCAAGGTGAAGACATCGAGCCCGTCAGCATCACTGGACAGCCGCCGCGGGTCGACATTGACACAGCGCGACAAGAGCTCGAGCGCCGCGCCCGTGCGAAACAGGGGGACGCCGCGAGCCCCCCAATCGACGACACATCGGGATAGAGGGGTAGGCGGCTCGCGCCACAAAGGCTAGGGTCGGCGCCCCAATGGCCACGAACGACCCGATCTTCGCGCTCTCGAACGAATACGTCGATGCGTTCTGTGCACTGAGCCCTATTTCGGCCTCGATGGCCGGCGTCCCTGGCGACTTCGACGGCTGGGACGATTACAGCCCTGAAGGCGCCGAGCGCGCGCTCGCGGTGCATCGGTCTTTCTTGCAGCGCTTGGAGGCGCTCCCCATCGCGAGCGACCCTTGGGCGCGCCTGGCGCGGAACGTGATGGGTGACTTCCTGCGGGAGAAGATTGCCTATTACGAGAGCGGTGATCACCTGTGTGATCTCAACAATATCGAGTGCCCTCTTCAGCACGTCCGCGTGGTCTTCGACGTCATGGACTTGAGCACAGCGGGCGGCTGGGGCGCCGCCACGCGCCGGCTCGCGACCCTCGACAAGGCGCTCTCTCACTATCGCGCCGCGCTCGAGGAGGGCGCTCGTCGCGGCCTCGTCGCGGCGCAGCGCCAGGTGCGGGCGACTCGGGAACAAGCGCGCCTGCAGGCCTCGGAGAAGTCGAGCTATTACGATTTGCTCTCCACCTTCGACAAGAGCGACATCAAAGACGGCGCGCTCCGCGCCGCGCTCGCCGCGGGCATCGAGTCGACGCGCGCGGCCTTCGCCGAGTTCGGGCGATTCCTCGACGGCTACCTCGAAAAGGCGACTCCCAAGGACGCAGTCGGTGAGGCGCGATACCGGCGTAGCGTGCGGCGGTTCCTCGGGATGGAGCTCGACCTCGAGGAGACCTACGCCTGGGGCTTCAAGGAGATCGCTGCGATCGAGGGCGCGATGCGCGACGTCGCCGCCAAGATCGCTCCTGGCAAGTCGGTACCGGACCTCATCGCCGAGCTCTCGAGCTCACCGGACCAGCTGATCGCGGACATCGACCAGTTCCTCGCGATCATGCGCGACCGACAGAACCGAGCGCTCTCCGAGCTCTACGGCACGCACTTCGACGTCCCCGATCCGGTGAAGAAGATCGAGGTGCGCCTCGCCCCCGCGGGCGGCGCATTGGGGGCTTATTATTACCCGCCCAACGAGAACTTCACCCGCCCCGGTACGGTCTATTACGCCCCCGCGGAGGGACACAAATATGCCCTCTTCAGCGAGATCACGACCGCTTATCACGAGGGCTTCCCCGGGCATCACCTGCAGTGCGGCCTGCAGGTCTATTTGGCAGATCGGTTGAGCCGCCTGCACCGCCTCTTCGTCGTCTGCTCCGGCTACGCCGAGGGCTGGGCCCTCTACGCCGAGCAGCTGATGGAGGAGCTCGGTTATCTCGACAAGCCCGAATACGTGCTCGGGATGCACATGGCCAAGCTGTTCCGGGCGTGCCGCGTCGTCGCCGACATCGGCATGCACCTCGAGCTCACCATCCCCGCGTCCTTCGATTTCCACCCGGGCGAGACTTGGGGTTACGACCTGTGCGTCGAGCTCCTGACGAAGCGCGCGTTCGTCCCGTCGGAGTTCGCGATGAGCGAGGCTACCCGCTATTTGGGTTGGCCCGCCCAGGCCATCTCCTACAAGGTCGGGGAGCGCGTGATCTTGGGGCTGCGCACCGACCTCAAGACCAAGCTCGGCGATAAGTTTGACCTCAAACGATTCCACGAGGTCGTGCTCTCGACGGGGAGCGTCGGGCTCGACCTGCTGAGGGACGTTACGCGCGAGTCCTTCGCCTGAGGTTCGCTCGACGGCGCCCGTAGAGCGCGAGCCCTGCGAGGGCGACGCCGAACCAGCCGGCACCACGCGCGTCGCTCGACGGCGCGCGACAGCCGCAGCCGTCATCGGAGTCGGCGCCCGCAGCCCCGCCGCCACCTGCCTGCCCGCCGGCGCCGGCGACGCCGCCTGCCCCACCGGAGCCGTCGACGTGTTGCACGTCGAGCGCCCACGAGAAGCTCTCGGTCATGACGCCGTCCGGGTCGTTGCGGACGAGCGGCGTCGCGTCGTGCACCGTCAGCGTGACCTCGTGAGAGCCCGGCGCTAACCCGATGTCGCTCGCGAGCAGGGTGAAGCCCGGCGTGGTCGCGCGCGGGGTCCCGTCGACGGCCCAGGTGATCTCCAGGTCGGCGAGGCCGGCTATCGTCGCCCCGAAGTCGACGGGCACGTCGTCGAGCGTCGTGATTGGGCCCGCGGGGAACGGAGCCTCGATGAGGAGGGTCTGATCCGACAGAGCCTTCACCACGGCCTCGGCGCAGACGGGGCAAAACGTGCTCGCGAGCTCCCTCATCAGGCAGGTGGGCGCGGGCCGGAACATGCCAGTCGCCTTGTAGCGGGCGCCCTCATAAGCCCCAATCGGAGAGTGTTGCCCTGTCGCGGCGTCAATCGGCGTAGGGATCGCGACGCCCGCGTCGAGCCACGGGGCCCATTTGAGCGGATCGAGGTGCGCGGTCGAGGCCACGTTGGGCTCGGAGTCGCCGTCAGGGTATCCGGGATAGGGGTCGGGATACTCGTCGGCGAGGTCCGCGATGGTGTGGCCGATCTCGTGGCGGGCGATGTCGATCGATTGGGGATCGAGGGAGACGACCGCGACGTCGCCGCCCGAACCCCCATATTGGAGATCGTTCACGATGCAGAGGGTGAGGTCGGCCTCGGGGAAACGCGAGACGACGTCCGCCACGACTTTGGCCTCGGTGACGGCGAGGAGATAGTAAATCCCGAACGAGTCGAACGACGCGTCGTACGCGGTGTCTACGAACTTGTTCTCGCTCGGGTCGTCCGCGCCGCTCTCGTTCGAGGGCGTATAAAGAGCCCAGACGTTAATTACAGGTTTGTAATCTCTGTAGGTCTCGGACTCGAGCAGGTTGTTCGCGGCGGTTTGGGCGTCGGCGAAGAACTTGTCGCGCTCGGCTTGGGTATAGCCGTCCCCGACGATGACGACGTCGAAGGACGCACCGAAGCTGCCTGTCTCGGCGAGCGAAGAGCAGTCGCCAGCGGTGTCGGGGCACGCCGCCCGGGCGACCCGAGGCGCCGCGAGGAGACTGGCGGTCAGCGCGCCGAGCACCGCGGCCGCGCGCGCGGTGCGTGCGATTCGCCGGATCATCGTCGCCCCCCTCTGCCGCAGTCGAGCGTGGCCAAACCGGGCAATCGCGTGCAGACGAGGGACTTGCCGGGGTCGGACTCGTCGGTGAGCTCGAGGCGCTCGCCGACTTCGGGATAAGGGGCGCGGACCACGAAGGCCCGCTCCGACCGGGCGGCGTGTGCGGCGGAGATCCCGAGCGCGCTGTTGGGCGGCAGCTCGACGAAGGCGGGCGACTTCACGAGGCCGCTCGCGAGCTCGGCTTCGTTCGTGCCGACGAGCCGCCAGCGGTGGGTCGCGCCGTGAACCACGCGGGTCGAGTCGGGCGAGAAGCTCGACCGCGAGCGCCGATTGGTGCTCAGCACGCGGAGCGCTGCGCCGTCGTCCTCGACAGCCAATATGGCAATATCTCGATCGGCCGGCGCGGGAGCGGCTGCGCGCGTCGTGGCGGAGGGCGCCGGCGCACGGGAGTCGACTTCGACGCAACCGCCGAGGGCGATCGCCGATACCAATAGCGCGGGCGCGAGCGCCCTCACTCCAAAGTGCATGTGTCGTTCTCGTTGACGAATTCGCAGGTCGGGCCTTGGTTGACGTGGATCTTCGCAGTCGCCGCTTGGCAGGTCGTGCGACAGACGTTGGGCCCGCACGTCAGGGTGGGCGGGTTGGCCACGACACACGCGTCGAGCTCGCACTCGAGGGTGCAAGGCCCGTCGCCGCACTCGACCGTCAACCCGTTACAGGAGTCCGGCGCCTGACAGGAGATGAAACAGGGATAGGGTCCCTTGCAGATCACATGACGGCCGTCACATATCGGCCCTTTGCACTCGAGGTTTGCGGGGACGCGCGTCGCGTCGAGCGTAATCGGTGCAGGGCCTGGCATGCACGGCGGGGGATCGCCACCCGCGCCCGCGGGCATTCCATCACACGTCAGCAAGCAGAAGTCGGGATTCGGAGCGCCGCTCGTGCACTCACCGTCAGGGCAGTTCGCGGTCGAACAGGCATCTGGCGCGGTCTTGTATGGAGCGCCACATTGAGCGCAATCGCACGCGTCCCTGAGGCATACCGGGTCTGCGCCGTCGCAGTCAGCGTTGTTCTGACAAGCGTGGCAACCCGAACCTCCCGCCCCGCCAGCGGCCGCGCCGCCGGCGCCGTTACCACCGTGTTCCCCTGCCCCCACGCCGCCGGAGCCACCGTGCTCAAAATCGTCGAGCCCGGAGAGCAACTGGCAAGCACCCACCACGAAGAGCGCGAACGGCAAAAGGACCGACGCCCTCGATAGGGAGTTAGCGGCTGTCGAGGTCCGTTGCATGTCCCACGCAGACTAATCCCAAAACAAGCGCCGAGCTACGCTGGGGTGCGGTGGACGAGCAGATGGATCCCACCGAGGCGCGGCGAGAACTACGATGGAGCTCACGCCATGGATGACCCGAACGACACAGGCGTTCGCGCTGCCCTCGCCCCAGGGCAAGAGGCCGCGCTCCAAGCGATCTTCGCCGTCGACCCGAAGACCGCGAGGGCCTTCCGGCTCATGGCGATACGGGTCGAGCAATTCGTCGTTCGAGCCGCCTATTCGAATCTCCAGACGGGCGAGCGGGTCGTGTTGGAGCTCGCCGCCGGCGGCCCGCCGCGTGTTCGCGGCGCGCAGTCTCGCGCAGCGCTCCAGCTCGCGCAGCACGTCACCGAGCGCGCGGCGTCGCTCGACGCGCTGAGGTGGTATCCCGTGCGGCCGCGACCGGTGGGCCGGCCTGAGAAAGGACTGAACGTCGAGCTCACGGCGGTCCTCAAGGGGGTAAAGCCAGCGCTGCGAACCTCGGTGGCGGCCCGAGATGCGGCGAGGACGTGCGCAGAGCTCGGCGCCGCCGGCCTCGCGGTGCGTGTCCTGGAGCGGCCGGTCCAGATGGATGGGCTGGAGTGGACGGTCGTCGTGGCGAGCACCGATCAGGGCAAGAGCGATCGGCTGCTCGAGCTCGAGGCCTCGAGTCGAAGCCGAGAATCGGAGGAAGTGCACAGAGAGCTAGGACGCCTATTGGGGTATCCGCCCTGCTGCGTGGACGCCTTCTGCGGGCGCCTGCAATACGGGGGAGAAGCGCCCGACCCCATCTATCGAGCTACCCGAGACGCTTGGACGGCCGAGCCCCATTCGCGCCTGAACCCGCTGCTCTTCGGCGAGGGCACGTGGCTCGTCAGCTTCGAGGTCTGCTCCTTCTCTTGCCCCACGGCGATCGCCACCGCGGACGCCCTCGCGAGCTGCGCTGACGGGCCTACTTTGCTCGCGGCTCTCGACGCTGCGCTGGCGACGCCGATCGCCGTTCACCCGAACGGAGCACGCATGAAATTGCGATTGGAGCGTTCGGGCGCGGTCGCTCGAATCGCAGCGGCGACCCCCGTCCCGCGTTTCCGGTCCGAGCAATTGGAGAGATCGCACGCGGAGCTCGCAGCGACGCTCGTCAATCGCGAGGTCGACGAGCGCGGATATGTCGTCGGACTGGACGGGGTGCTGGTCGTCGACTTCGGCGTAGGACTCAGCCGTTGCAGCACAGCGTGAGCGGGCCCGTAAGCTGGACATCCCCGCTCAGCACCCCGCCCGTCGCGGGACAGCTGCCCGACGGATTGGGGACATACTGCACCCGACTGGCGAAACTGGGGTTCGTCCCGCACATGTTTGCGTTGACCGAGCCCTCCAAAATCATGCAGTTGTTGCTCGTGAACTCGACCGACCCGCCACACGTCGAGGTCGCCGAGCCACAGCCGCACTGCGAGCAAGCGCGGCTGTCGTCCGCGTCCATCGCGACGAGGTGCTGAACCGAATAGAACGGGTCGAGACACAGCTTCTCGCCGTCTTGAGCGACGCAGAACAGCGTGAAATCCGAGTCGACGTCGGGCAGGCATTGTTCGTTTGCGTCGCACCCGTCGGGCGTCGCCGTGCCGCCACCACAGACGCTCTCGACCAGGCCGAACGTCGGTGTCGGGATAACGTGGTTCGATTGGGCGTTACATGTGCCCATGTTGGTGGGGGCAGGGTTATTGACGTTGACCGCCGCCGCGCCGCTCGCGGGGGCGGTCGTGCACGAGACGCCCGGAGCGACGCTCTGCACGGTGTCGCCGAGGCCCTGCGAGCACGCCTGCATGCAGTTGTTCTTGTAACAAAGGTTCACCGGGGTCGTGCATTGGATACCCGCCGCGGCAGTGCACGAGCAGTCGCAAGTCGCGACTCCCGGGTCTAGCGCGCCCTGGAATTCGCCGAACGCAATTGGATAATCCGATGAGCACGCGGGCGCCGTCATACCCGTTGGAGCCTCGAAGAGGACGACCGGTCCCTGAAAGCCCGCAGGCGGATCGGGCACGCAGACCCGACCCGCGCCACACGTTGGAGGGGCCCCGCCAACGCCCCCCGAGCCGCCGGCGCCGCCCAAAGGCGAACCGCCTATTCCATCCCCGCCCGCTCCACCCAATGGGCCTGTCCCGCCGTGGTTCGAGCCCGCCTGAGCCCCCGCGCCGCCCCCGCCCGAGTCCGGTGGGGCGAATACGCGATCCACCGAACATCCAGTCGCCGTCAGGGCGACGACGCCAGGAACAAGGAGTCGAATCCAGCCCATGGTCCCTCGACGCTAAGGGGTTTTTAGAGAGCGGACAAGTCACCGTCGGGGGCGCAACGCCCCGCAACCTGAGCGGTGATGCGTTGAAAGTGCGCCCTCCAGCTGGGAGACTCGGCCACCATGAAGGATCGGCTGGGGGTGCGTGTCGAGTCCGCTGCTTTCGAATCCGGGACGGTGGCGCTCGCCGAGCTGCGGGGCCGAGAGGCCATCTCGCGACTCTTCGAGTTCGAGCTCTCGCTCGTCACGGTGGGCGGCGCAGCCATCGACGAAGAGGCTCTGCTCACGAACGGGATCACCATCGTCTTCGAGCGTCAGACCATTACCGGAGAGGCTCTCGACGTTCGCCGCGTCTCGGGCCTCGTGCGATCGGTCCGTGATCGACTGACGCTCGACGCGCAGCACCGCGAGTACATCGTCTCGGTGGTCCCGCGCGCGTGGATGGCGTCGCTCACGACCACGAGCGATGTCTGCATGGACATGTCAGTCCCTGACATTCTTGTAAAGAAACTCGCCGACGGCGCGCGCCTCGATCCCGGCAAAGACATCCAGCTGCGGCTCTCGGGCTCGTACGCGCCGCGCGAGTTCGTCGTCCAATACAAGGAGTCGAACCTCGACTTCGTCTCCCGTTTGGCGGAGGACCTCGGCATCCATTTCTCCTTCGAGGAGAGCGACGCTGGGATGGACATATTGGTCTTGGCCGACGAGAACTCGGCGTTCAAGCCCGCAGTCCCCGCGTCGAGCCCCTTCCGCCCTCACGGGGAGAAGGCTGATGTCTATTCGCTCGAGGCCGATCGGCGCCTCGTCACGCGGACCTTCGTCGCGCGCGACTACAACTATCGAAACCCGTCGATGGACGTCCTCGGGGAGGCCCAAAACGGCGCCCTCGGAGGAGGCAAATACGACGAGTTCGGCCCCCACGCGAAGACCCCCACCGAGGCCACGTTCTACGCCCGAGTCCGCGCGCAGGAGGCGGCTTCACAGAGCCTGGTGTTCGACGGCGAGAGCGAGCTCCCGGGGCTGCGCGCGGGGTCCGTCCTCACCGTCGAGGGACACCCGCGCGGCGAGCTCGAGCTCCTCGTCACCGAGGTCGCGCACGACTTCGCGCAGACGACGACGTCGCACGGCGGCGGCCTCGATCGTCCCTATTCGAATCGATTCAAAGCCATCCTCAAGAGCCAGACCTTCCGCCCGGCGCGCGTGACGCCGAAGCCCGTCGTCCACGGCGTCGTCACGGGCGTCGTCGAGGCCGCGGCCTCGACCGACTATGGCGCAATCGACGAGCAAGGCCGTTATCGAGTCGCCTTCATGTACGACTCGGTCACGGGCCGCGGCGACGGCAAGGCCTCACGCCCGCTCCGCATGGCCCAGCCCAGCGCGAGCGCGGGCCGCGGCTTCCACGCGCCGCTGAAGCCCGGGACCGAGGTCATCATCACCTGCGTGAACGGCGACCCCGATCGCCCGATCATCGCGGGCGCGGTGCCCAATCCGCAAACCCCCAGTCCCGTCACGAGCGCGAACGCCGAGAAGTCCATTTGGACGACGAACAAGAACTCGATCGCGATCGACGACGACAAGCCCCGCTGCAAGGTCAGCGTCAACGGCGAAGAGCACGTCCTTCAGGTCGGTGAGCCCAACGGGCCCGAGGTCGGCATTCTCCTCGAGACCAAGAAGAACATCACCGAGCGCGCCAAAGAGGTGCAGACCTCTTACAGCAAGATGAAGGCCGCTTATACCGATCACAAGACCGGTATCGCGAGCAAAGACATCTTGGAGGCCGCGGGCATCCCGAACTTCTTGAGCACGTGGGACAAGATCGAAGAGGCCATTCAGGCGACTGCTGACTTCGCCGAGTCGTGCGGCGAAATGATGGACGAGGTGAGCGAGATGTTCACCCAGGCCCGCCACGAGGCAAAAGCCAACAAGGAAGAGGCCGACGAGGCCCTGAAGGAGACCCGCAAAGAGGTCTTCGACGAGCTGGACATTCCCGAGAAGGCCAAGCCCAAAGTCGTCGACAACCCCGACGGGACTGCGCGCTACGAGACCAAAGAAGAGGCCGAGAAGCGGACCTTCGCCGAGGAGCTGAAGAAGCCCGAGAATGCCAAACAAGCGGAGAAGCTCAAGGCCGCCGCGGAGTCCTCCGCCGAGGCTCAAAAGGAGCTCGAAGACTACGAGGACTCGACTTACGAGCACGCCGCCAAAGAGGCCGGTAAGGCCGTAAAGGACTTCGTCGACGACGTCGAAGACGGCATCAAGAAGGCCGTCGAATACGAGAAGTACGCGCCCTACGTCGACAAGGTGAAGAAGGCCGCAGAGAACCTGAAGGTCATCGGCCCTCTCCTCAAGAAGCTGCCGAGCGCCGAGCAGCTCATAAGCAAGCTGAGCTCCCTATTCAGCAAGGCTACACACCAGGCCCTCGACGCGACGGTGTCGGCCTCGCAGAAGGTCTCGCAGGCCGTGCCGAAGGCCTCGGGCCAGCGCATGGGCAACGACGTCGGGTCGTTCTCCAAGCCTTACAATATCCAGCTCTCGTATCACTCGGCCGCCCTCTACGGCTGGAAGAACGCGTTCATGTTCGGCGGCAAAAACGCCACGATCTTCTCTGCCAATTCGGCGTCCATCCTCGGGCGCAAGCGCGTCGACGTGAAGTCGGCCACCCTCGTCGAGGTCGCCGCGAGCAAGGTCGCGCTCTCTTCGAAGAAGCAAATCGACGCTTATTCGGACGGGACCATCATGATCGTGGCCAAGTCCAAAGGCGTCAAAGTCGCGGACGACAGCTCCATCGTGCTCAACGGCCAAAAGGACGTTCACCTCGTCAGCGACGACAAGAGCCTCCACGTAAAGGCCAATCAGAACATTTCGCTCTTCGCGCAGCAGAGCAACATCACCATGACCTCCAAGAAGGATTGGCTGGTCCTCACCAAAGAGGGCAAGTTCGAGATCGAAGCGGCCAAGACCGGTAAGATCTCGACCAAGGAGAAGCTCGACATCACGACGAAGGCCGACTTCGCGCTGCTCGCGGACAAGAAGGGCACCATCCGCACGAAGGAAGCGCTCAAGATCAACAGCAAGTCCGGCGCGTGGAAGACGAGCGATGATGTCGAGGTCAAGACGAAGACCTTGAAGGTGAAGGCGAAGAAGATCGAGCTCGGCTGATCATGCTCATCCGCGACCGCACAGCGTTCGAGATCCGCGCCTCGAGGAAAGAGCTCGCGGGCGCGACCATCGAGGACGTCGACCTCAGCGGGCACGAGCTCAGCGGGCTCGATCTGTCAGGAGCCACGCTGCGCAGGGTCGTCGCGCGCGGCGTGCGCTGGCCGCGCGTGAACCTGCAGCGAGCGAAGCTCGAGGCGTGTGTATTCGCAGGCGCTCACCTCGCGGGCGCGCTCGCCGAGCGCCTCGACGCCTCGAGTGGGAACGACCTCGCGGGCGCGTCCCTCGACGGCGCCGTCCTCACCGGCGCGTCCTTCGACGGCGCCACGCTCGAGGGCACGAGCCTCGCGAACACGGTGCTTCGCGGGGCTTCGCTCGTAGGCGCGCGCGTCTCGCGAGCGAACCTCGCGGGCGCAGTGCTCGAGCGCGCCGTCCTCGAGCGCGCCGATCTCGCGGGCGCGAACCTCGACGGCGCCGCGTTGAAGAGCGCCGATTTCACGCGCGCGATCTTCCGCGGCGCCTCGATGCGAGGCGTGGACATCGACGACTGCGCGTTCGACGGCTGCGATTTCTCAGGCGCGATCCTCGCTGGCGCGCACGTCGTCGGCTTCGAGGCGCGCACCATGGGCACCCCGCAAGACCTCTCGGGCGCGCGCTTCGAACACGCGAACTTCGCGGACACCGATCTTCGCGCGACCGATCTGAGCGGCGCCGAGCTCGCCGAGAGCTCCCTCGAGAACGCGGACCTGCGCGGCGCGCGCGCGAACGGCGTGCGCCTCGTCGGCGCGACGCTGAGCCGCGCGCGACTCGAGGGCGCCACGTTCACGGAGGCGGATTTGAGCGGCGCGAAGCTCTTCGAGGCCGTGCTCGATCAGGCGGATTTTTCCGGCGCAAACCTCTCGGGCGCGGAGCTTGTCGGCGCGTTCGCGCGCGGCGCTTCGCTTCGAAACGCGAACCTCGACGGCGCGACGCTCACGCGCGTGACGCTGACGGGCGCGTCGTTCGCGGGCGCGTCGCTGTGTGAGGCGCAGCTCTCTTCGGTCGACCTCTCGGGTGTCGATTTCGAGGGCGCCGACCTCACCGCGGCAGAGCTCTCCGGCACGCGGCTCGCGCAAGCGAATCTTTCGGGCGCGACCCTCGACGAGGCCAAGCTCGCGGGCGCCGACCTGCGCGGCGCGAAGCTCGATGAAACGACCTTCAACGAAGCCGATCTGTCGCGCGCGAACCTCGCGGGCACCGATCTCTCGAGCGCGGAGCTCGTCTCCGTGAACCTCACCGGCGCAAGCCTCGAGCGCGCGCGGGTCGAGGGGCGCAATCTGTCTGGCGCAGACCTCACGAGCACGCGGCTCGTCGGCGCCGTCCTCACGACGACGCTCTTCGAGGGCTGCGTCATGACGGGCGTCGATTTCACCGGCTGTGACCTCACGGACGCGACGCTCGCCGGCGCGAACCTCGAGGGCGCGAACCTCACGAACGTGGTGCTCGTGCAGACCTCGTTCGAGGGCGCGAACCTGCGTCGCGCCCGCATGTCGAAGGCTCGCGGCACGCGCGCCAACCTGCGCGGAGCCTCGCTCGAGCGCGCCGATCTCACGCAGGCGATCTTCGACGACGCCTGCTTCGAAGAGGTTCGCCTGCTCGAGGCCGACGTCCGCGGCGCGCTGCTCGATCGCTCGCGCTTCGTGAAGGCCGCCCTCGCGGGCTCTTCCTTCGAGCGCGCGAGCGCGAAATGGTGTGATTTTTCCCACGCGGATCTCGACCGCGCGATCTTCCGCAGCTCGAACCTCGAGGGCGCGACCTTCCACCGCGCGCGCCGCACGAACACCGATTTCGCAGGCGCCCACACGAAGGACGCGACCGACACCGACCCCGCGCGCGCTCGCGCCGAGGACTTCCGCCCCCGATGATGAGGACCCGATGAGTCGCACCCCGAACCTCGCGCTCGAGACCTTCCTCCCCCCCGCAGAAGACGCCGTGAACGACGCGGCGCCTGCGTCGAATCGGGGGGGCGCAGCGAATCACGCGCGCACGATCGAGCTCGCCGACGGCGCGGTCGCGACCGCGGTCGGGCGCGGCCTCGAGCTCCGCGACGTGCGCGGGCGGCTGCTCGTTCGCTACGTCGACGGCATGGCCGAGATCGCGGCGCCCGCTGGCGATCTCGTGCTGTCGGCACCCGAGGGGCGCGTCGTCGTGCAATCCGCCGAGGACGTCGAGATTCAAGCTGGTCGCGACGTCGTGCACCGCGCGGGTCGCAAGGCCGTGCTCGAGACGACGGACGGCTCCTCGCGCCTCGAGGTCGCGCCCGTGCGAACGACGCTCGCGACCCCCGAGGTCACCGTTCAGGCGCGCGACGCCACCCTCGAAGCTTCCAATGCTGTAAGCGCAATCGCGCGCTCGCTGTCGACGCGCGCCGAGCACATCGCGGTCCGCGCCGAGAAATACGAGCTCGCCGCGACTCGCTTGTTCGAGAAGACGCGCGACGCCTTCCGCGAGGTCGCCGATCTCGCCCAGACGCGCGCCGGCCGCGTGCGGACCGTGGTCGGCTCGACGTTCAGTCTGCGCGCGGGGCGCACCACCATCACCTCCAAAGAAGACACCAGCATCGACGGCCGCAAGGTCCTGCTCGGGTGAGGCCAATATGAAGATGCCTGCTGCCACGAAGAAGGGGGGCTCCGCCGCGGGCGGCCCCGATGTCTGCAAAACACCGCCCGCGCCGCCGGTGCCGACCCCTTATCCGAACATGGGTCAGGTCTCGGGCGCCGATAAGACCGTATCCAAGGTCGTCATCGGCAACAAAGAGACCGTGGTGGAGAGCTCCCAAATCCCCAATTCGAAGGGCGACGAGGCAGGGACGCTCAAGGGGATGGTCTCGCAGACCAACATGAAGGAAATCAAGTTCAAGAAGTACTCCTCCAAGGTCTACGCGAAGGGTAAGAAGATCGTCTTTCACACGGCCGCGACCGCGCACAACGGCAGCAACTCGAACGCTCCTGTCGGCACCCACGCCTCGCCCTCGCAGACCAAGGTCGTCGTCGCGACCTGACCACCGAACATGGCAGAAGACTGGCCCGTTCAAGTCTCGACCGTCGGTGAGGCCGCGACCGGGGCGCGCGTTTGGCGCAGCCCTCGCGCGAAGCACCTCACCGTCGTGGTGAAGGCCCTATTCGCCTTCAAACAGAACAGCCTCGCGGTGCTCTCGGCCGGCGCGGTCGTCAACACCAAGGAGCGGCATTACGGCGATAGCCCCCGCCGCTCGATGGAAGAGGCGAGCGACTTGGCCCCCTATCGCGCGCGCTGCGACGTGACGCTCCAGGGCCACGCGTGCGCCCCTGACGGGCAGTCCGTCCAGTCTCAGCCCGTGCGCCTCGCGATCGTCCGCACCGCGCCGATCCTCGACAAACGCCTCGTCGTCGTCGGTGATCGCGGCCCAGGCGGCGCGCTCCAGCCCTTTCAACACATCCCGATCGACTACGAGCACGCATACGGCGGTAAAGCCAACAAGCAGAACCCCGTGGGCCGCGGCGCCGACACGAGCGGCTCGCAGAGCATGCCACCGAACGTCGTCGACCCTGCGAACGCCCAGCGCGTCGTCGGGTTCGGTCCGCTATCCCGATATTGGGGTGATCGCGCGCGGCTCCTCGGCGCGCACCCCCGCAAGGATATCGACGCCGACGAGCCCTCCATCCCCGAGGGCTTCGACTGGAGTTATTTCCAGACAGCTCCTCAGGATCAGCAGATTGCCTATCTCGCCGGCGACGAGTGGATCGTCCTCGAGGGGATGCACCCCAAATACCCGCGCCTCTCGACGCAGCTGCCGAGCGCGCGCGGCGCGGCGCTCCTCTATGGCCTTTCGGGGCAACCGCAGAATCCACCTACACCGCTGTCACTCGTCTTGGACACGCTCGCGATCGACGCCGATCGCACGGTCGTCGCGGTGGTGTGGCGCGGCAGCGTCGTCCTCCCCGAGACCATCGCGCTCCGCGGCCTGCGCGTCGTCGGCGCGGTCCAGATCGGCGGCGCGGCGATCGCTTGGCCGACCGCCCAATCCGCGGCCGACCTCCAGCGCGCGCCCTCGAGCGCGCCTTCGGATCAGACGGTCGGGCTCTCGGCGGGCGACGCCCTGCGCGCGATACGGAGCGCGGCGACTCCTTTTTCACCGAGCCTCGAGGCCGAGGCACCGGCCGCCGGTGTCCCCTCGCGCCCGAGCCCCGACAGCGGAATGACCATCGGCGTTACCGCGTCGCCCGCGGCCCCACGCGCCCCGGCCCCAGCCCCGGCCTCCGCTCCTGCCCCAGCGCCACCGAGCTTCGACGGCACGATCGCCGCTTCGCCCGGCGCAGCGCTGCGCGCGATTGCCCCGTTCGCGCTCGCCGAGGCCGGCGCTCGCACGCCCCCCTCGGCCGAGGGCACCCCCTTCGCGCGTGCTGCCCAATCCGCGAACACCCCAATCGAGCCGCCGCCGCTCTCGACTCCGTATCCCGCGCCGGCCAATCCCCCAATCTCGACTCCGTATCCCGCGCCGGCCAATCTCCCAATCTCGACTCCGTATCCCGCGCCGGCCAATCTCCCAATCTCGACTCCGTATCCCGCGCCGGCCAATCCCCCAATCGCCGCGGCGCCAGTCTCGACTCCTCCTCCCCTTTCGGCCAATCCGCTACCCGCTCCCGCGGCGCAGCCGCCTGCGCAGTCGGACATCGATCAGACCTTCAAGCTCTCCGCGAAGGCGGCCGATCGCGCGGCCTCGCGCGCCGCGATCCCCTTTCGCTCGCTCGAACCCGACGAGGTCGCGCCCGCGCCCGTCGCCATCGAGCCCGCGCCCCGCTCGCAACGCACCAGCGAGTTCGGCTCGACGATCTCCGTTCGGCCTGAAGATCTGCAGGCGATCCTCGAGCAGATCGCCCCCTTCCCCATCACCCGGCCAAAGCCGCGTCCCATCCCCAAAGACGGAGTCCCGCCGCGCGAGAGTCCCCAAGTCCCCATCGTCGTTCACCCTCCTGGTTTGCAGGCCGCGACGACTCCGTGGCAGCTCGAACCGCCCGCCGACGTCCTCGCCATCGTGGTGAAGGGCACGTTCGATCTCGTGCAAAACGGGCCCGCCGCGACGCGCGCGGAGAGCGAGCCGCTCTCGGGTGATGTCTTCGCCGACGACGACCCCGGCAAGAGCCTCACCTACCCCACCGACTTCGCAATAACGAAGCCTCGCGCGGACGTGCTCCTCGTCGGTCACGCCGTCGCGCCGAGCCCCGGGGCGCGCACGGCGCAGGTCAGATTCCGCTTCGGCGAGCGCGGCACCAGCCGCGCATTCGAGCGCGCGCTCACAGTCGTCGGCGACCGCATTTGGCAGCGCGGCGTGCCCGGCGAACCCCAACCCTTCGAGCGCATCCCCCTCGTCTGGGAGCGCGCGTTCGGCGGCGGCCCCGACTTCGGTGACAATCCTGTAGGCACAGGCCGCTACGGCTCGCCGCCGCCCAACCTCGAAGACCCCAATCGCCTCCTCCGCAGTCAGAACGACGTCGCCGCGCCGGCGTGCTTCGCGGCGCTCTCGCCCCATTGGACCGAGCGCCTCCGCAAGCTCGGCACCTACGACGATGTCTGGTTCGAGACGCGCTGGCCCTATTACCCAAAGGACTTCGACACGACTCACTTCCAGGCTGCCCCGCGCGGGCAGCAGGTCGAGCACCTGCGCGGTGACGAGCCCTACTCCCTCTCCGGTGTAGCGGCGGAGGATCTCGCCGGCTCACTACCGGGTATTCGCGTGCGCGCCTTCCGCCTCGACAGCGCGGACGCGGGCGGCGCCTTCACCGAGGTCGCGATGGCCCTCGACACCGCGATCTTCGACTCCGACAAACTCACGCTCACGCTCCTCTGGCGCGGGCTCGTCCGCGTCGCCGACGACGAGGCCCCCGAGATCGAGACGCTCTTCATCATGAGTGAGCCTCTCTCCTCGACTCCGCTCGAGCTCGACGCCTGCAGGCGCGTCCTCTTTCGCGTCGCAGCCGACGAGCCCGATGAGCCCCCGCCCGACCCCGAGCCCCCGCGCCGCCTCTCCGACAAGGAAAATGCCGCGCTCCACGCGCGCGTCTCGACGACCCTCACCGCAGGCGAGCCCCTCGACGACTTCGACTTTGCGGGGTCGAGCTTCGTCGGCTTCGACTTCTCGGGCCGCTCGCTCGTAGGTGCCAATTTCAAGGACGCCGTCCTCCGCGGCTGTCGCTTCGCGGGCGCCACGCTGACCGAGGCCGTGCTCGCCAGCGCCGATCTCGCGGACGCCGACCTCACCGGCGCGAAGCTCGCGGGCGCCGACCTCACCGGCGCAGTGCTCGAGCGCGCGAAGCTCGACGAGGCCGCGCTCGACGAGGCCGACCTCACCCTCGCGCGCTGCGAGGGCGCTAGCTTCCGCGGCGCGACCGGAGATAGCTTGACGCTCGTTAAAGCCAATTGCGTCGGCGTCAGCTTCGAACGCGCCAAGCTCCCGAGCGCCGATTTCACCGAGGCGAAGCTCGACAAGGCGGTCTTCTCCGACGCCGAGCTCAAGGAGATAAAGCTCTATTTCGCGTCCGGCGAGGGCGCGCGCTTCGACCGCGCCGATATGACCGAGGCCCGCGCCGACGACGCCGATCTCGTGAAGAGCTCGTTCAAGGATGTGAAGGCACCCTCCAGCGTTTTCGAGAAGTCCTTCCTCGCAGGCTCGACGTTCTCGGGTGCAGAGCTCACGGGAGCGAGCTTCACGCGGGCCTCCTGCGAGGGCGTCAACTTCAGCCAAGCCGACGCCAAGGGCGTGCGGTTCTCGCGCGCCAAGCTGAAGAGCGCCCAGTTCGCGAAGGCCAATTTGATGGAGGCTGACTTCGAGCGCGCCGATCTCACGGACGTCGACCTGCGCTCGGCCAACCTGCACGGCGCCGAGACCTGGAAAGCGACGCTGCGCGGTACGAAGCTCGAGCAAGCCATCGTGACGCAGAGCAAGCTCGCGGGGCGCGCGCCGAAGTAGGCAATAACCGACCCCCGAGTGCTAGATTGAGGGTGCTGTGCTGAGCGAAGGCCAGATTCTGGAGCAGAAGTATCGCATCAGCCGCTTGCTCGGGCGGGGCGGCATGGGCAGCGTCTTCGAGGCGGAGCACCTGCGCATCAAGCGCTCTGTCGCGATCAAGGTCCTGCACAAGGAGATGTGCGACGCGGACAACGTCAAGCGCTTCGAGCGCGAGGCCGAGGCCGCGGGCCGCATCGGCTCCGACCACATCGTCGAGGTTCTCGACTTCGGAGCGACCCCCGACGGCGACCGCTTCATGGTGATGGAGCTCATGAACGGCGAGCCCTTCAAGGCGCGGCTCGCGGGCGGTCCTCAGCGACCGGAGCAGCTCATCCCGATCATGACGCAGGTCCTCGACGGCCTGGCCGCGGCGCACGCGGCTGGCATCGTCCACCGCGACCTGAAGCCGGACAACATCTTCGTCCTGCGCGAGAAGGCCGGCAAAAAGGACTTCGTGAAGATCCTCGACTTCGGCATATCGAAGTTCGGGTCGCTTACAGCGGAGTCAGGGGGAATGACCAAGACGGGCACCGTCATGGGCACCCCCTTCTACATGAGCCCCGAGCAGGCGCGCAGCGCCAACGAGGTCGACGCCCGGAGCGACCTCTACTCGCTCGGCGTCGTCATGTACGAGGCTGTAACCGGTGTAAAGCCATTCTCGGGCACCACCCTGACCGAGCTCATCTTCAAGATCGCGTTCGAGGACCCGCCCGACCCCCGCAAGTTCGTGCCGACGCTCGATATGGGGTTTGCGGCGATCGTCCTCCGCGCGATGGCGCGCGACGCCGACGCTCGCTACGCGTCGGCCCAAGAGCTGAAGAGCGCGCTCTCCGCGTGGCGGCCGGGCGCGCCGGTCGGCGCTGCCCCGCCCGCTCGCAACAGGACCGTCGAGATGATGGCCTTGCCCGCGGCCCAGCCCCCCGTGGCGGCCGCCGCACAGCCGCTCCCGACCCACGGTGGCACGCTGCTCGTATCGACCCAATCAGGGGCGGTGTCTGCGCCGACGCTCGACACCGTACAGACTTGGAATCAGCCCTCGCGCGACGTGCCCGTCGCCCCTCCCAAGGCGAAGAGCCGCGGCCTCTTGATTGGGGTCTTCGCGCTCCTCGCGGTGGGTGGGCTGGCGGCCGGGCTCTTCATCGCGCTGCGCCCACCAACCAGCGCTACTGCCCAATCGACCTCGACCGCGTCTGCGACGACCGCTCCCCCGCCACCGACCAGCGCCACCGCCTCGGCGGCCGCCGCGGCTGACAGCGCTGTAACAAAAGCCACGGACTCGCAGCCCACCCAACCCCTGGCGTCGAGCGCGGTCGCGAGCGCGCCCCCCCCCTCGAGCGCGACGACCCCTGCGAGCGTGGCTGCGACCGGCCGGCCGAGCGCTTCCGCGCGCCCCACCGGCAAGACCACACCCACAGGCGTCAGCACCGTCGGCGACTTGGGCTATTGAGCGCTGACCGTGCTGTAACCAGCGCGCCGGTCAGAAGAAGGTTCCGCTGACGCCGATGTAACCAGGGCCGACGACTGGCGTGATCGCCGCTGCCTCCTTGGACGATGAGCCCGTCGCGGAGACGATGATGAGCGCCGCACCCGCAATCCCGACCGCGCCGCCCGCGATGAGCCCGATGAGACCCGCGGTCTGCTTGAGGGTCGCGTCGTCGTCGAGCTCGTTGACGTGCTGCGCCCCGGGGCTGCCCTCGACGCAGAGCTCGGCGCCGCAGAGCTCGTAGGAGTGGTCGGCCTCACCCCTCTTCACGTAGCCGAGACCAAGCAGCGCCCCACCAACACCGAGCCCCACCACGCCGACACCCAAGACGACGCCGCCCGCGATGAGCAACGGTGACGGCCCCGAGGACTCGGCCTCTTTGTCTTTGGGCGGCGTCTGCTCAGGGTCTTTGCCCTTTACCGGATCGGGCGGCGGGACATCCTTCTTCGGGAGGAGCTTCAGCGTCAGCGACAAAGTCAGGTGAGCGCCCTCTTCGACCTTGAGCGGGGTCTCCTCGGAGGTCGCGTCGGTGGCGGTCGCCTTGAATACGTGGCTACCGGGGTTCACGGGCCGCGCTATGCCGATGAGGGCGGTCGGCATGGGGTCGCCATCCATGGTGATCGTGAGGCCCGGGAGCGAGGCGTCGCTCACGTTGACGAGCACCGTCGGCACGCGCGGCTCGAGCGCCTCGAGCTCCTTCTTCGCCTTCTGTTGAGCATCCTTGAACGGCGTCGAAGCATTGGCCGGCAGCTGCTCGCGTACCAACGTGTTGTAGGTCTCGCGGGCGTCGGCGAGGCGGCCGAGCTCGACTTGGGAGCGCGCGATCATCAAGAGGTGAGTCGGGGCGTGCATGATCGACTCGGCGCGCTGGAAATAGTCGAGCGCCTTGTCGAATTGCTTCTTCGCGAAGGCGTCGTTGCCCGCAATCGCGGCGGAGCGGGCGTCCTTCTTCTGGTCGCTCTCGGTCGGCGCGGCCTCCACGCGAGTGGAGGGTGCGACGGCGGCGACGAACAACACCCCAGCGAGGAGCGAGCGAAGCACTCGGGACCGCATGGCCATGGCTCGTCGATGGTACGAGAGCCCGCGCGACGCTGTCACCGTTTCTGCCGGGTTTTGGCTGCAGCGCGCTTCACCGGCAGCAGATCGCTCGAGCGGTCCGCGCGCAGGTTGTAGCGCGCGAGGATATCGGGATTAGCGAGCTTCGCTTTGGCGCGATCGAGGACGAGCTGCTGCCCGTCCGCGAGGCCGACGGTGAAGAACGGGCCGCGCCCGGCGTCCGCGCGATCGACCAAGTGGCGCATGCTCGGCACGGGCTGGCCGTCGATCGTGAGTACGACGTGGTTCTCGTATTCGTGGTAGCCCTGGTTGATCCGGTCGGCGAGGACCTTTTGCAGCAGGATGACATCCTGTTTGGCGGGTGTCCGCACCTGGGTCTCGTAGATGGCCACGAGATCGTTCGGCGCAGCCTTCCACCATTCGTGGCCCCAGCTCTTCAGGTAATCGCGGGAGAGCGGCGCGAACAGGAAGCCACCGAAGACGAAGAAGGTAGGTTTAACGTCGTATTGGTCTTCCGGGACGAGCAGGCTCGGACGCTTGAGGGTAATCGTGACCTCGAGTCGACGTCCCTGGCGGAGGATGCCGAACCGCACGCGCTCGCCGATCGATTTGACCGCGATGCGGTGGCTGTGGTCGACGAGCTCGCCTTTGCGGAGCTCGACGGTGCCGTCGGGGCCGATGTCCTCGCCGTCGATGGACAGGATGACGTCACCCTCCTCCAGCGAACCCCAGGCCGAGCCCTCGAAGGCGACGCGCGCGACGAGCACGCCCCCGTCGGCCCGTTTGAGGCCCAGCGAGCGGCGCAGAGCGTCGGACTCGAGGCGCTGCCAGACGACCCCCAGACTGGCAAATTGGGGAGTCTTGCCCGAAGCCATGAGGTCCAGAAAATGCCGGACTATCGGGAGCGCGATGGCGTACGCGATGTTCTGTGTGTCGTCGAGCGACTGGAACGCAACGCCTACAAGCTTGTCACCGCTGAAGACGGGCCCGCCGCTGTTACCGCTGTTCACCGCGGCGTCGATCTGAATGGCGAGGAGCGGGCGCTGGCTGTGCGCGTAGGCCGAAACCTCGATTCGAGACACGACGCCCTGAGTCAGCGACAACCGATCACCGCCGACGGGATAACCGGATACCGTGACCGAGTCGCCGAGCGCGGGCAGCGTGCCGAGATCGATCGGCTCGACGTCGTCGAAGAATTCGGCCTTGGGGACGCGGAGCAGCGCGAGATCGCACTCGTGACTCACGCCCTCGACGCGGGCGACGTATTTGCGAGAAGCACCGAAGCGGCGCACCTCGACGAAGACCTGATTCTGGACGACGTGAGCGTTCGTGAGGACGCGCAGGCCATGGTCGGCTGCGTCACGCGGGCGGACACGCAGGATGGCGCCGGAGCCGCTGCTGCTCGAGGGCCCGTGGCTCTGCCAGGGTTGCTCGTAGTCGGGCGAGTCCGAGACGGTGAGGACCTTGACGACCGACTGGAGCTTCTTGCTGATACGGGACCGCATCTGTCGCGCGGTTTACTCCGCTATTGGCCGTCAGATCAAGCCTGCTTCGGACATGAAGCTGCGCTCGACTCGGGCGTAGTCGACCGCGACGTCGAGCCGCGCGAGCACCGAATAGAACCCGAACTGCAGGCGATTCATGAAGACCATTCCCTTGGGCAGGGGGACGAACTCACCCTTCGGGAGCTTGCGCACGCTCTTGCCCATATCTCGGAGCTCGTGGACGAGCGACGCGGCGTACTCGCGCGTGATCCGAAATGGAGCGCCGAACAGCGGCTCGAAGCAGCGGCGCGAATAGGCGACAGCCATCTTCTCCCAAGTGCCGCCGCGCAAATGGAGAATGCGCTTCGCGAACGCGGCGAAGCGGTCCTCGTCGCGCTCGATCGCCGCGAGGTGGAGGCCCGTCGCGGCCACGCGTCGCTCTTCACCGAGGGGCTCGACGCATCCGAAATCGAGGAAGCTGACGCGCCCGTCGCGATCGAACAGGTAATTGCCCGGGTGTGGGTCGGCGTTGAACATCCCGCCGACGAGGTTGCCCTTGAACACGAAGCGCCAGAGCGTCTCGGCGAAGGCGCGGCGCTCGGGCTCGGCGCGCGTCGCGACCTCGTCGAGCGAGACCCCGCGCGCGAGCTCGGTCGTGAGCACCCGCCGGCTCGATCGGTCGCGGACGACGGCGGGGACATGGATCATCGGATCTTGGTCGTGGAGCGCGCGGAAGCGCTCCTGTCGCTCGGCCTCGAGCGCGTAGTCGAGCTCCTCGCGGAGGCGTGAGGACATCTCTGCGAAGACCTGCTTCGAATTGAGCTTACGGCCGCCCGCGAGGTTCGCGATCGGCTCGAGCACTGCGGCGCTCGCGAGATCGCTCTCGACCGCGCGCTCGATGCCCGCGTGCTGGACCTTCACCGCGACGTCGCGGCCGTCGCCGAGCCGCGCGCGATGCACTTGCCCGATGGAAGCGCTCGCGAGCGGGGCCTCGTCGAAGTCGGTGAAGAGCTCACCGAGCGGCGCGCCGAGCTCGCGCTCGACGGTCTTCTTCACGTCGGCGAACGACGAGCGCATCGCCTGATCGCGCAGCGTCGCGAGCGCGCGTTCGAAGACCTCGCGGTTCTGCTCGGGCACGACGCCGTCGACGTAGCTCGCGATCTGCCCTGCCTTCGCGGCGAGGCCGCGCATGCGACCGAGGACCTCGGCGGTGCGCTCGGCCGTGGACTCCGCGCCGCCCTTCACGAGGAGGCCAGCGCCAGCGCGCGCGCCGAGCGCAGCGAGCGCACCGAGTCGCGCCAGCCGCCCCTCCGGGATGCGCTCGTCTTTGCTCATTCGATCTCTTTTGCCATGTCCACGGCGGCGCTTCATCGCGTTTCGCGCCGCTGTGCTCGGCGCGCGGCTTGTGCGATGAACATCGAGATGCGCGAGCCCCTCGTCTTCGGCAACTGGCTGCTCGTGGCCCGAGCGTCCGAGCGCTCGATGTCCGAGGTCTTCGTCGCGCTCGAGCTCGGCGATCGCTCGGGTCGCCTGCGAATCCTCAAGCGGCCGCCGCTCGGGGAGATCGCGGCGGGCCCGGTCGCGGAGGCCCTGCGTCGCGAGGCCGCGGTGCTTCGCGCCGCGAAGGGCGGGGGCCTCGTCGCGCTCGAGGACAGCGGAGAGGTCGCGGGCCTGCCCTACGTGGTGCTCGAGCGCATACGCGGCGTGACGCTCGACGCGCTGGTCGCGCGCGCGCCGCTCAGCGAGGCCGCGGCGCGGACGATCGCCCTCGATCTCGCGCGCGCCCTCGCTCGACTGCACGAGCACGGCTTCGTGCACGGCGACGTCGCGCCGTCGAACATCCTCGTCGACGAGGAGGGCGGCCTCACGATCGTCGACTTCGGGCTCGCGCTCCGCGCGGGTGAGGCTCGCGAGCTCCCCGCCGGGACACCAGGCTACGCGAGCCCCGAGATGGCAGCGGCCAAGCCCGCGCACCCGAGCGACGACGTCTACGCGTGGGCCGTCATCGTCGCCGAGCTCCTGCTCGGTCGGCGGCTCTTCGACGAACACGATCTCGCGGGCGCGCTCGCGCGCAAGGCCGAGATCCCGAATCGTTTGAGGGGCAACGATCTCGTCGTGCGTGCGCTCGAGCTCGACGCGACGGCGCGACCGTCGCTCGGTGAGATCGTACGGTGGTGCGAGGCCCGCCGCGCCGAGGACGGGCGCGCCGAGCTCGCGAGCCGCGCGAGCGGAGCGGCCGAAGCGAGCGACGCTCCGCGCGCGACGGTCCCCGGTCGGCCGATCTCCGCGACGCTCAGCGACCCTCGCACCCCGCCTCGTGAGCCGACGCGGCCCCCTGCCGCAGCCGAGGTTCTGGCGAAGCTCGCGCGCGCCGAGGCCGCGCCCGCGCCCGCGAGGGCCCGCATGGAGCGGAGCACGCTCGTCACGCTCGCGGTCGCGCTGCTCTTCGCGTTCGCGGTCGGCTTGTTCGTGGGCCGCCGGTTCGCCCGACCCAAAGGTGAGGCGACCCTCACATTGCCGATGCTGCCCGCCCGCGCCGAGATCCAGCTCGATGGTCGCACCATGATCGTGTCCGAGCCCGGCCGCGCGGTGCCCATCGAGACGGGGCGACACACCATCACGCTGACGACGGGCAAGCGCGGCCCACACGACTACGAGTTCACGGTCCAACCCGGCGAGCACATCGTCGTGGTTCAGGTCGCGCCGGGAGCGCGCAAGGCCAACGACTGAGTAACGCTGCGTCCGCTATAACAGTGGCGCCCTCCGGAGCATCTGTTATAGCGGACGATATGCCTTCGTATCGAGAGCTCCTCGCGGCCGAGATGTCGGCCGACCTCGCCCGCGAGATCGACATCTTCGAGACGCAGATCGAGCTGCGAAAGAAGGGGAAAATCGAGGAGAAGCTGTTCGCCGAGACGCGCCTCCGACGCGGCGTGTACGGCCAGCGCTACGACAACGGGCAGCGCCACGACGGGCACGCGATGCGCGACATCCGCTACCCGTCAGGGGACTTGACCAAAGGCCCCATGACCCTGTGGGACGCGCCCGGGATGCAGCGGATCAAGCTCCCCTTCGGCGCGGTGACCGCGCGCCAGCTCGAGGTCATGGCCGAGTGCGCCGAAGAGTACAGCGACGGGATCCTGCACGTGACCACGCGCCAGGACATCCAGCTGCACTTCGTCCACATCGACGACACACCGGATCTCATGCGGAGGCTCGCCGCGGTCGGGGTCACGACGCGCGAGGCCTGCGGCAACAGCGTGCGGAACATCACGGCTTGTCCTTATGCCGGAGTCTGCAACGACGAGTCCTTCGACGTCGCGCCGTACGCCCACGCGGCGACCTACTTCCTGATGGGCCACGACGATACGCAGGACTTCGGGCGAAAATTCAAGATCGCCTTCTCCGGCTGCGCGGACCACGCGTGCGGGCTCGTCTCGTTTCACGATCTCGGCTGCGTCGCGAAGGTCCAAATCGGGCCTGACGGCGAGCGTCGCCGCGGCTTCCAGGTGGTCGTCGGGGGCGGCCTCGGGTCGGTGCCCCACGCCGCGAAGGTGCTCGCGGACTTCGTGCCCGAGGATGAGCTCCTGCCGACCATGCAGGCCGTGGCGCGCCTCTTCAGCCGAATGGGGGAGCGGGAGAATCGAGCGCGCGCTCGCCTCAAGTTCGTCATCAAGAAGGTGGGTATCGACGAGTTCTCGCGGCTCGTTCGCGAGGAGCGCGAGAAGCTCCGAGACGATCCTCGGTGGCGCCAGCTCGACCGACTCGCGCCCGAGAAGCCTGCTTTTCCGCCTGCCCCGTTGAAGGACGCGTCGACTGGGGCCTTCGCGGCGTGGCGCCGGAGCAACGTCCGCCCCCAGGCGCAAACCGGATATGTGGTCGCGACCGTGACGTTGCCGCTCGGCGACCTGACATCGGATCAAGCGCGCTCGCTCGCGAGCCTCTCCAGGCGATTCACAGGGGACACGATGCGCACGACCGTGGAGCAGAACTTGGTATTTCGCTGGCTCCCCGAGGCGAGCTTGCCCGCGCTCTATTCGGAGCTCGCGGCGATCGGGCTCGCAGAGGGCGGGGCGAGCACGATTACCGACATCACCTCGTGCCCCGGCACCGACACCTGCAAATTGGGTATCAGCTCCTCACGCGGGCTCGCGGGCGAGCTGCGCAAGCGCCTCACGGTGCTCGCGGACGAGCTCGACCCGGCCGCCCGCGCACTGCACATCAAGACGAGCGGGTGCTTCAACTCGTGTGGCCAGCACCACGTCGCGGACATCGGCTTTTTGGGGGTCTCGCGCAACGTCGGTGGCCGCCGCGTGCCGCATTTCCAGGTCGTCGTCGGCGGGGAGTGGGAGCACAACGCAGGCTCCTTCGGGCTCGCGATCGGCGCCATTCCGTCGAAGCGCGTGCCGGATATGGTGCTCCGCCTGTCGCAGCGGTTCGTGGCCGAGCGGCGCGAGGGCGAGCGCTTTTCGGCCTTCATCCAACGAATCGGCAAGAAGGAAGTCCGGGCGATGGTCGACTCCCTCGCCGAGGTGCCGGCTCACGAGGCAGACCCGAGCTTCTATTCCGATTGGGGGGACCCGCGGGAGTACTCGATCGGTGACATGGGTGTAGGTGAATGCGCGGGCGAGGTCGTGCCCTACGCCATCATGACCCTGAGCAGCGCCGAGCGAGAGGTCTTCGAATCGCAGCTCTTGCTCGAGCAAGGAGACGCCCGCGGGGCGGCCTCTCGCGCGCTCCGCGCGATGATCACCGGAGCGCGCGCGCTGGTCCGCGAGCGCGTGCCCGACATCGGCGACGACCCCGAGGAGATCGTGGCGAAGTTCAACGCGGCGCTCGTGGAGCCGAAGATCTTCTTCGACCCGTTCGCCGGCGCCAAGTTCGCCCATTACCTCTTCAAGGCTCATCGCGAGGGCGTCGGGGACGCGACCGCCGAGCACGCTCACCAGCGCATCGAGGAGGCTCAGCTCTTCGTCGACGCTGCATATCAGTGTTACGACCGAATGGTCGCCGCCCCCACCAAGGCTCTCTGAAATGGACGCGAAGAAGATCTCCCTCAAGGTCGCGACAGCGGGCGGGCTGGCACCGTCACACGCTCGCGCGATCGAGGCCTTTCACCAGGTCATCGCCGGCGCCAAGCTGCCCGAGCCGCTCGTCGACGTCGTCGACTATTCCCATGTCCACCGCGGACCGTCGGCGCTGCTCGTCGGCCACGAGTCGGATTATGGACTCGAGCTCGGGCCGGGCGGGGCGCGACTCTTTTATCAGCGTAAGCGCGTGGTCGACGACGCGGCGGATTCACGCCTCCACGACGCGCTCCGCAGGTTGCTCGCGATGGCGGCGCTGCTCGAGCGCGAGCTCGCGCCCTTGCGCTTCGCCCTCGACGATATCGAGCTGCGATTCCTGGATAGGCTGACAGCGCCGAACAGCGAAGCGACCTTCTCCACTTACAAACCTGAAATCGCGAAGTGGGCAGAGACGCTATTGGGCAGCGGCGCGTCGCTCGAGCGCACCAGTCTTGACGAGCGCGAGCCGCTCACTGTTCGCGTGCGCGCAGTCGACAGCGCGGCACCGTCGGTCGCCGAGGCCCGCGCGAGGCTGGGATTCGCCTGAGCGCCGTCAGCCGGGGCAGCCGCAGCCTTTACGCTCGAGTCGGCTCTTCGCGTCGCTGACCCGCGAGCGAGCGTTGATGCAGCGTGCGTCGCCCGCGCCCGCGAGGCGGCAGATGTACTCGGCCGAGCGGCTCATCGAGCCGAACGCCATGCAAGCGGTCTCGCAGCCGGGCTGAGGCTCCGCGGCGGGCTTGACCTTGTTGTGACCGCGCGTGGCCGTCGACTGGCCCGGCGGAGTGGACGCGACGGGCTCACCCAGACTGCGAAAGAGCGTCCACTCCGCGAGCTCGAGCTCGGCCTGAGCGTCGCCCACGTGTTTGTCGCGCTCGCTCGGCGGAAGGTTCACGGCGGGCTCGGACGTGGTCGAGGTGGATGGCGACGCCGTCGGTGCAGGGCTGGCCGTTTGCTCGAGCTCTTCGGACGCCGTGGGCGGGCGGCCGGCGCACGCGACCGCGCTCACGAGGAGCAAGAGAGGCAACAAGAGCGCGCGCTGCCCGAGCACGCCTCTTCTTCTACGATCTCGTCGCCCTACCCGAGACGAAAAAAAACCGACGCGCCCTGTAAGACACGATGGCCGGCCACGTTGCCCTCGCGAACAGCATCCTTCTTCTTTGCGTCGCCGACCCTCGAGAGTTGGCCTCGCCGCGCGTTGCTCCGCGCACTCTCACGTCAACGTCGGTTGCCTCGGCAGCTCTTCTCCCAACGGTGGAGTAGACCGCAGAGGTTCGCCCTAGCCAGGAGACACGCCATGACTCTCCGCTTCGTACGCTGGGTGGCCTTCTTCACCCTCGTGGTCCTCTTGGGGGCGTGCGCCGCGCGACCGCCGGCTCCCGAGTCGATGGTTCCGTTCGCGAGCACCGCGCCCGCCACCGCTGCGCAACACGTCGACGTCGCGCCCACGCACGACGCGACCCCACCCGCGAACGAGCCGCTGATCGAAAACGTCTCGGCGAGCCAGGGAGCGCGATCACTCTCGGCGTTCCCGGTCTTCAGCGATCCGGGCGAGATCCCGCGCCTCATCATCGCGTCCGACGAGCCTACGAAGAAGACGAAGGACGACGAGTCGTCGCGCATCCCGCTCACCGAGACGCGGGTCGTCGCGAAGCTCTCCGAGTTCGTCGCCGAGGTCGAGGTCACCCAGCGCTACGAAAACAAGAGCGACAAGACGATCGAGGCGATCTACGACTTCCCGCTCCCGGAGAACGCCGCGGTCAACCGCATGAAGATGGTGATCGGCGACCGCGAGATCGAAGCGAAGATCGACGAGCGACAGAAGGCGCGGCAGACCTACGAGGACGCAAAGAAGGCCGGGTATTCGGCGGCCCTGCTCGAGGAGGAGCGACCGAACGTCTTCACGCAGTCGGTCGCGAACATCGAGCCGAACAAGCCGATCGAGGTCGTCGTCCGCTACGTGCAGAACCTCTCGTACGACGCAGGGGTCTACGAGTTCGTCTTCCCCATGGTGGTGGGCCCTCGCTTCATGCCCGGAGAGGCGACGGACGCGACGCCGAAGGGCAGCGGCACGAAGGCCGACACGACCATCGTGCCGGACGCGTCACGCATCAGCCCACCCTACGTCGGCAAGGGCGAGCGCAGCGGCCGCGACATCTCCATCGAGATCATCGCCGATCCGCAGCTGGCGATCGGGGCCTACGAGGCCATCACGCACGACGTGAAGACGGAGAAGTTGGACAGCGGCGAGCTCTCCATCAAGCTCGCGAAGAAGGACGAGATCCCGAACCGCGACTTCGTGCTGCGCTATCAAACGGCGTCGGAGCGACCGCGCGGGACGCTGCTGCTCAGCGACAGCGAGTCCGGGTTCTTCTCGCTGATCGTCGACCCGCCGGCGCTGCCCGTCGACGAGCTCGTCGGTCGGCGCGAGATCGTCTTCGTCGTCGACGTCTCGGGCTCGATGAGTGGCCAGCCGCTCGCGCTGTGCAAGGCCGCTATGCAGCGCTCGCTTTCGAAGCTGCGCCCAGTCGACACGTTCAACGTCATGACGTTCTCGGGCGCGACGGGGAAGGTCTTCGAGCGCCCTCGCCCCGCGAACGACACCAACGTGCGCCTCGCGATGGACTACGTCGACAACATGGTCGCCGGCGGCGGCACGATGATGCTCGACGCCGTCGCGGCAGCGCTCTCACCGGACGTCGAGAAGGGGCGCGATCGCTACGTGTTCTTCATGACCGACGGGTTCGTCGGGGACGACGATCGCATCATCGCGTCGTCGCGCCAGTTCGTGCGCGACATGGAGGCGAAGGGACAGCGAGCGCGCGTCTTCGGCTTCGGCGTGGGCTCGAGCACGAACCGCTCGCTCATCGACGGCATGTCGCGCGAGGGCAAGGGCGCGCCCGTCTACGTCACGACCCGCGAGGATCCGGCGCGCGCGGTGAACACGTTCTTCCGCTTCATCGATCGCTCGGTGCTGCGAAACGTCTCGATCAAGTGGGGTGACAACACTGTCAGCGAGGTCACACCCGGGGAGCTCCCCGACCTCTTCGCCAGCCACGCGCTGATCGTCCACGGCCGATTCTCCGGAGGCATCGGGAAGGCGCCTGTCTTGGTCGCCGACGCAGCCGACGGTCGCATCGAGATCCCCGTCAGCGTGGTGAAGCCGGCCCGAGGTCGCGAGCGCGCCGTGCTCGGGACGCTGTGGGCGCGCGCGCAGATCGCGAACCTGGACGTCGACTACTTCTCGGGGGACGCGAGCGCGGCACAGAAGATCACGAAGCTCGGCCTCGAGTTCAACCTCGTCACGCGCTTCACCAGCTTCGTCGCCGTCGACACGACGAGGAAGGTCGCATCCGGTCCCGCGCGAGAGCAGGTCGTGGTGCCGCAGGAGGCTCCCGACGGGGTCGACCTCGACATGGCTGGCGGCCAGAAGATCTCGCTCGGGCCGCAGCCAACTCAGCCGGAGCCACCGCCGCGGGACGTTTCGGACTCGAGCCCCCGAGCGTACGCGCCGGCCGAGCCCCCCGAGGCCATGCGGTCGGAGCGTGGCTGCGCGTGCAGCGTCCCGGGTCACGAGGACACATCGGCGCCGTTCGGAGCTCTGGCCGCGGCGCTCCTCGCAGGCCTCGTGGTCGTCGCGCGCCGGAGGGGTCGGAGGCAGCAGCGAGCTCGTTGAGCGAACCGACCGTCGGCGCGCCGGGTCATGGTATGGGAGCGAGGTGTTTTCGGCGGACGACGGCAAAAGACCCGAGGCGGTGCTCGTGGGCGTACAGCTCCCGAGCGTCAGCGACGACGAGCACCGCTCCGATCTCGACGAGCTCGGCCGCCTCTCGGAGACGCTAGGGCTCGACGTCGTAGGCCGCGTCTCGCAACGACGACCGCGGCTGCGCTCGGGCACCGTGCTCGGCCTCGGCAAGCTGCGCGAGCTCGCCGCGTGGACCGGCGGCAGCGGGAACCCGAGCTTCCAACCGAAGCGGAAGAACAAGCTGCGGGATCGACGCGATCGCGAGGCGAACGACGATGTCGCCGACGAGTTCGAGGAGCTCGACGCGCCCGACGAGGTCGCCGAGGCAGACGAGGATCACGGCGAGTCCGAGGTGATCGAGCTCCCGAGCGAGGCCACCGGCACGGCGAAGGTCATCGTCGTCGATCACGAGCTCACGCCGACGCAGCAACGCAACCTCGAGCGCGCGACCGGCGCGGAGGTCCTCGATCGCACGCAGGTGATCGTCGAGATCTTCCACCGCCACGCGAAGAGCCGCGAGGCTCGGCTCGAGGTCGAGATCGCTCGCTTGATGTACGTCGCGCCCCGCCTCCGCGAGGCCGGCGCGGGGGCCGACCGTCAGCGCGGCGGCATCGGCGGCAAGGGCGCAGGCGAGAGCGCGGTCGAGCTCGATCGCCGACGGATCCGCGATCGCATCGCCGAGCTCCGTCACGAAATCGCCCGCATCCAAGGCGAGAACGCGCACCGGCGCGCGGCACGTCGCGATCAACGCCGCGTCGCGCTCGTCGGCTACACGAACGCAGGCAAGTCGTCGCTCATGCGCGCGCTCACCGGCAGCGAGGTCTACGTGGCGGACAAGCTGTTCGCGACGCTCGATCCGACCATCCGCGCGCTCAAGCCCGAGACCGACCCGCGCATCCTCGTGAGCGACACGGTCGGCTTCATCAAGAAGCTGCCGCACGAGCTCGTCGCGTCGTTCCGCTCGACGCTCGACGAGGCCCTCGAGGCCTCGCTCCTGCTCTACCTGGTCGACTCTTCCGACCCGGCGTTTCGCAGCCAGCTCGAGGTCACGACCTCCGTGCTCCGCGAGATCGGCGCCGACGCGGTCCCGTCGCGCATCGTGCTCAACAAGCGCGATCGGCTCACGCCCGACCAGGCCCGCGCGCTCCAGCGCGAGTTCCCCGACGCGCTCCTCGTCTCCGCGCACGACCCCCACGACGTCGCGCGCGTTCGCGAGGCTCTCATCGAGTTCTTCGACGGCGCACTCTCCGAGGCCGAGCTCTTCGTTCCGTACGCGCGGCACGGGCTCGTCCGCAAGGTCCACGACGCGGCCGTCGTGCTCGAGGAGCGCCACGATGAAGACGGGACGCACCTGCGCGTGCGCGGCGCTGCGCGCTCGCTCGATCGGCTGCGCGCTATCTTGGAAGCGGCCAGCGCGACCTGCAATACCAGGCGAGCGCCGCGATCAGCGCGAGCGCGACCAGCGTCGCGACGGCGAGCGCGACGCGACCCGCGGCGCCGCGCGTGCGCCGGATCCGAAGCGGCGGCATGGCCGAGAGTGGCGCCGACGCGAGCGGCGCCGCGCGATCGGCGCCCGAGGGATCGGGCGCGATCGCTGTCGGCGCGGGCCTTGACAACAGCCGACGGCGCGGGCTCGACAAAGCCGACGGCGCGGGCTCGACAAAAGCCGACGGCGCGGGCCCGACAAAAAGCCGACGGCGCGGGTTCGACGTCGCCGCCGAAGTCCAGCCGTCTGGCGAGGGCCGCGCGCGCACGCATCGAGCTCGGCGGGACAGCGACCGTCGCGATGTCGTCGGGCGCACGCGACGCGCTCGCCCCGCGCGCTGGCAGGCACGACTCGCGGTGGGCGGCGTCGCGAAGCGCGGCCGATCGGCCGCGTGCCTGAGATCTGCCGCGCCCGTGCGCCGCTGCGCCTGGAGCGCTCGGCTCTGCGCGGGTGGGGACGTCGTCGGACCGGGGTCGCCCTGCTGCGGCGGCGGATCAGCGCCCCCCGCGAGCGCCGCCTCGAGCTCCTCGAGCAGCTCGTCGATCGTCGAGAAGCGCCGCGCCGGATCCTTCGCGAAGGCTCGCTTGAAGAACGCGTCGATCTCGAGCGGCAGGTGCGGCGCGACGAGGGACGCCGGGCGCGGCGTCGTGTGCACGATGTTCGCGAGCACCTGCGCGGCGTCCCCGGCGAACGCGCGCTCACCGGTTAGACATCGATAAAGAATCACCCCGAGTGACCAGAGATCGGAGCGCGCGTCGACGTCGCTCCCCGAGCGCACCTGCTCCGGGCTCATGTAGAACGCCGAGCCGAGGAGCACGCCAGGGCGCGTGAGGCGCGAGCTGTCCCACGCGTCCTTCGCGATGCCAAAGTCAAGGAGCTTGACTGTTTCGCGCTCCGTGCCGTCGAGCCGCTGCACACCCGACGATCCGAGTCCGGGCCGCGCGAAGAAGATGTTCGAAGGCTTCAGATCGCGGTGGACGATCTGAAGGACGTGCGCGACGCGCAGGCCGTCCGCGAGCGACCGAGTCATCTCGAGGACCGCGGCCGGGCGCATGACAGGCTCGCGCTTGATGCGCTCGAGCAAGCTCTCTCCCACGAGGAGCTCCATCGACAGGTACGCGTGCGAGCCGAGCATCCCGTGATCGAAGACCTCGACGAAGGCCGGCCCGCGCAGCTGCCGAGAGAGCTCGGCCTCCCGCTGAAAACGCGCGCGTGTCTCGGTGACCTCACCGATGTCGAGCGCGACGATCTTCAACGCGACCTTGCGCCCGAGCTTCTGGTCGTACGCGGCCCAGACCTCACCCATGCCGCCGCGGCCCACGACGGTCTCGAGTTTGTAGCGCCCGACGAGGACCTCACCCGCCGCGATGCGGGGCATCGCGAGCCTCGAAGATCCCATGGGGCGAACGGAGGGCGGCGAGCTCGACACGCGGCCGGCTTCGTTCGGTATGCCGGCACGTGGCGTGGGTCGAGTCGATCGCGCCAAGAGGCCTCCTCGGAGAAGCGGCGAGGAAGCTCGCGCCTCTCGAGCAAGAATACAGCGCTCCCCGCGCGGCTGCGAGCGCGGTGAGAGGAGATTGGACGCCTCCCGCGCGGCTCGCTAAAGCGACGCTATGGACGGAGACTCCGTGACCCCCGAGGAGGCCGCGGGCTCCAATGGAGCCGCTCAACCGACCGAGCCCGCTGCCGCGCGCGCCGGGCTGCGGCTTCGATACGCTCAACGCCTCGAGGAGCTCGCTCGCGCGAAGGCCGCGGTGGACGCTCGCAGCGACGTCCTCTCGCGGCGTCGCGGCTTGTTGATGCTCGTCATCGCACCGCTCACCATCTTCGGCTTGGTGCGCGGCCTCCCTGTGTGGGGGTGGGCTGGCATCGGTGCGCTGGTCGCGGGCTTCGTTTACCTCGTCGTGCGACACATCTTCGTCGCGAGCGAACGCTCCCTCCTCGAGGACCGCGAGAAGTACGTCAAGGCGGGGCAACGTCGCCTCGACCACGAGCCCGAGCCCGTGGATCCCTACCGACCGAAGCTCCCCGACCCGTTCGGCCTGCGCTTCGTCAAGCCGGATCACCCGAACGCGAGCGACCTCGATCTCTTCGGCGAGCACTCGCTGTTCGTGTCGGTCTCGCGCGCCGAGACCGCGATCGGCGAGCATATGCTGGCGAACTGGCTCCTCACGAGCGCTCCCGTCGAGGTCGTCCGCGAGCGTCAGGTCGCCGCGGAGGAGCTCCTCGAGACCCCCGAGCTGCTCGAGGATCTCTCGGTGCTCGGTCGTCGCGCCGAGAGCCGCGGCCGCGCCGAGGAGCCGCTCGCGCTCTGGGGCGAGTCCTCCCCCGAGCTCCCCGTCGGCGCGAACCGCGATCCAGCGCTCGCGCCGCGCGGGCTCCTCGTCCTCGCGGGGAGGCTGCTCGTCCCACTGACGATCGCGTCGTTTCTGACGCGTCACCTCCTCGCGAAGCTCCTCGGGCCGCTCGGTTACTTTTACATCGTTAGCTTCGCGTCGCAGGTCGGTGTGCTCGTCGCGCTCTACGGCCCCATCCAGCGGATGGTGCAGTTCGTCTCCTCGCGCGAGACGCCGTTCGGGCGCTTCCGCCGGGCCTTCGAACGCATCGAGTCGTACGAGCCTCGCTCTGCGTTGCTCGTGCGCGCGGTCGGCGCGCTGCGCGGCTCGAACCCGGCCGCGCGCGCCTCACACGCGCTCGGGCGACTCGAGCTCATCATGGGGTTCGCCGATCTCCGTCACAACGCGATCATCCACATCTTCCTCAACCTGTTTTTCCTCTACGACGTGTGGGTCGCGCTCGCGCTCGAGCGGTGGCGAGCGCTGGCCGGGCGGCGCGCACGCGGGTGGCTGAACGCGCTCGGGGAGCTCGAGGCGCTCGCGAGCATCGCGACCTACGCCGGCGAGCACCCGACCTTCGTGTGGCCGGTGGTCGAGGACGGCGCGCTCCACATCGAGGCGACGGAGCTCGGTCACCCGCTGCTCCCCGACGGGCAGCGCGTCACGAACGACGCTCGGCTGTCGGGTGCGCAGGACGACGCGGACCACGCGGTTCCTCAAGCGCTGCTCGTCACGGGTTCGAACATGTCGGGCAAGAGCACCTACCTGCGATCGCTCGGCCTGCTCACCGTCATGTCCTTCGCGGGGCTGCCCGTCTGCGCGCGCACCGCACGCCTCACCCCCATCGAGGCCTGGACGAGCATGCGCATCGGCGACGCGCTCGACCGCGGCATGAGCCATTTCTACGCAGAGCTCGTGAGGCTCAAGCTCATCGTGGACCGCGCACAAGGCAGCGGTCGCGTGCTCTTCCTCCTCGACGAGATCCTCCACGGAACTAACTCGCGAGAGCGCACCATCGGCGCGCGCGGCGTGGTCATGGACCTCCTCCGCCGAGGCGCGATCGGCGCGGTGTCGACCCACGACTTCGCGCTCGTGTCGATCGCCGAGCAGAGCGGCGGCCTCGTCCACACGGTCCACTTCTCGGACCACGTCGAGGGCGACAAAATGCTCTTCGACTACAAACTGAAGCCCGGCGTCGTCGAGTCGACGAACGCGATTCGCCTGATGAACGCCGTGGGGATCCGCGTGGAGTACGGCGTGTGAGCGCGCGAGTCGCCCTCGGCCTGACGCTCGTGCTCGTCGCTTGCGACGCGCCCTCGCCAGCACCGTCCGCGAGCGCCTCTTCGAGCGCGCCGCCCGCAGCGACCTCGTCCGCCCCGACTCCGGTCGCGCCGGCGTCGGCCTCGGCCACGACGACGGAGCGGCCGCTGGTGCGGGCGCCCGCGGAGCTCGGGCAGATCAACATCGCGGTCGACCCTCGCGTCGAGCTCCTCTCGATCCTCTGCAGGCTCGCGAAGCACCCGCCTTACAACGATATTCGCTTCGACACGCCGTACACCCGCGCCGTCGACGAGCACTTCGGCCCCTTCAAAGAGCACGCCGCCGTGAAGGCGACGGCCGACCTGCGGGCGCGCTTCGGCATCAACTACGACGCGCCGATGACGCTCGCGGTCTACCTCGACGCGGCTTACAAACCTGTTCGCGCGTTGTCACCCGCGCCTCCCGGCCTCGACCCGCGCTTCGAGAAGGCTCCCCTCGATGCGTACCTCCCGATGATCGAAGCCTTCGCTCGGAACAGTGAGTTCGAGGCGTTCATGACCGCGCAGCGCCCCTACATCGAGAAGGTCGAAGACCGGTATCGCAGCGCCCTGCAACGGGTCACGATCATCCCTTGGTTCGACGAGGTCTTCGGGCCGCGCCCCAACGCCCGCTACCACCTAGTCCCGGGGCTCTTGTCCGGCCCGATGGCCTACGGCGTCCGCGCCGAGCACGACGGTAAAGAGGACATCGTTCAAATCATGTACCTGGAAAACACGGACGCGAGCGGGGCCCCGCAGATCTCGGACGCGACCGTCGAGTACCTGATCCACGAGCTCGCGCACAGCTACGTGAACCCCATCGTCGACGGCGCGAAGAGCGAGCTCGAGAAGGCCGCGGCCGACGCCTACAAGTCAGTAAGCAAAGAGATGGCGCAGCAGCACTACGCGACCGCCGACGTCTTCGTGAAGGAGTCGCTCGTCCGCGCGATCACCATCATTTATTTGGAGGAGCAGTCCGTGGCCAGCCGCGCCCAGGCTTCTCGCGAGCTCCAAGAGCGGCTCGCGTTCAAGTGGACGCCGCAGCTCGTCTCGGCGCTGCAGGCTGTTCGCGACAAACGCGGGGGCCGACTGCCCCCTGAGGACTTGGTCGCGACCGCGAAGACCGTATTCGGCGCTCGAAACTAGCAACTAGGCCGTGCGGAGCTGCTTGACCGCAGCGGACACGAGCTTGCCGTCCGCGCCCTCGACGCCGGTCGCCTTGAGGTGCTTCATCGCGATACCCGTCGCTTGACCGTCGTTGCCCGCGGCCTTCAACGCATCCGTCACGGGCGCGAGCGCCGCGATGACCGCCTCGAGGGTGAGCCCCTTCGGTAGAAACTCGGCCAGCGTCGCGAGCTCGCGCTCGAGCGTCGCGCGCTGCTCGGGGTCGGTGACCCGACCCAGCGTCTCTTCATTGGATTTGACCAGGCGCTTGAGGATGGCGACGGCCTCGGCGTCGTCACCCTTGCGACCCTCGCGGGCGGCGTCGGTCGTGATTTCGCCGACGGCGACGCGCAGGATCTCCTTGCGGACGGTGTCCCCCGCCTTCATCGCCTCGAACATCTTTGCCTTGATCTCGGAGAGCAACATTGGTCACCGCACGCTTTCTCGCTTCTTCGCGAGGGTCAATCGAAAGCTCCACCAGGCTGACGGCGCTGTTACTCGTCGCCTGACGCTTCATGTCCACACTCCCGGAGAGCGTGCGCGATAAGCTCCAATCCATATGGGGGTAGCGTTGCAGAGAAGACTCGAGTTGTGTCTGTCGGTGGCAGCGCTGGCGCTCTCGAATTGCGCTTACGGCCCGGGCAAGCGCGTGACGCTCCCTGCGCCGGATTTCCAGCGTCCGACGACGGCGGTCGCGGTGCTCCACGCGGGCGCCGCGGAGCGAGACATCACCCCGCCGCCGGGACTACCGACTTACGGTTATGGCTCGGAGGGAGTGTCCCACGCAAAGGGCTATTGGCTGCGACTCAAGGCGCGCGCGATCGTCTTGCAACAGGGCGTCGATCGGCTCGCTGTCGTGCAGCTCGACCTCGGCGCGGCGAGCACGATCCTGCACCGCCACGTCGCCGCAGAGCTCGCCAAGGACGGTATTGGACCGCAGAACCTCGTCCTCTCGACGACGCACACGCACGGCGGCCCCGGCGGCTATTTCGGAGATCGGTTCTACAACCACCTCGTCGGCGCGCGCCCCGCTTACGACGATGTCTGGGAGCGCTGGCTCGCGACGCAGATCGTCGCCGCCGTCGAGGCCGCCCTCGCCGACATGAAGCCGGCGACGCTCGCCGTCGCCGCGGTCGAGGTCGCGCAATCGGCCTCGCACAACCGCAGCAGGCCCGCGTGGAAGCGCAACTTCGACGAGCCGGCGCGGGACATCCCGCCGAAGCTCCGCGAGGTCGATCGCACGCTGACGCTCGTCGCGATCGATCGCGTCGAGGCCGGCATCCACCGCCCGCTCGCGGCCTGGTCCATCTTCGCGGTCCACGGCACGTCGATGCCCTACGACTATCCCTTCTTCCACGGCGATGTTCACGGGGCCGCCGCGCGCATGCTCGCGAGCTGGGTCGAACACAACTACAACGTTGAAGAATTCGTCGCCCCGACCAGCACTGGCGCCGAGGGGGACGTCGGGCCGGGCGCACACGACGTCGTGCACCAGGGCAAACCCCTCACGATGCAGGTGGCCTATGACGTGGCCGCCGCGTCCTATTCGGCCTTCGTCAGCCTCGAGGCCGCGATGAAAGACAAAGAGCCGACGCCCGTGTCACTGTCGGTCGCGTTCGCCGAGCTCTCGATGCGCGGCGCGGGCACACAGCTCGGGCGCTTGTGTCAGAAGGCCTCGCTCGGCGCGCCGCAACTGGCAGGCTCCGAGGAGCGCCGCGGCCCTGTATATGGCGCCTTCGGCATCCGTGAGGGCGCGACGCGCAGCCCGAGCGGCTGCGAGGCCACGAAGGTCAAGACCGGAGGGGGCATTCAGGATCTCGTCGTGACCGAAGGCGAGCTCCCCGACGTCTTGCCATTTCAGGCGATCGGGATTGGGGATCGAGAGAGCGGAATCGTCCTCGCGAGCTTCCCCGGTGAGCCCACGACGGAGCTCGGTCGCGACCTCGAGCAGCGGCTCCGTACCTCCTCCGGATATGCCCGTTCGGCGGTGCTCGGATTGACCAACGGGTACGCGACGTACTTCACCACTCCCGCCGAATACCTCGCTCAGCACTACGAGGGCGGCGCGTCCATCTATGGCCCTTACGAGGGCACCTTCGCGGTGGAGCAGCTCTCGACCCTCGCGGGCAAACTCGAGCCGCCAGCCGAAATAGACATCTTGCCCGCGCGGTCCTTCCAGCCTGGCGAGGTCGTCCCCTTGGTCGGGCGCTCGGCCTGCGACACGTCGCGCTACCACGTCGGAGCGCTGCGTGTTCGACCCGGCGAGGGGCTCGCGGAGCTGGATTTCACGGGCCCGAGCGAGGCCGAGATGTGCGAGCTCCCGCGGTTCGAACTCCAGTGTGCGGGGGCGGTGCTCTACGACAAACACAACTTCGCGCAGACCGACGATGGCTTCGCGTTCGAACTCGAGCGCAGCGGCGGGTCCGATTGGACTCTTTATTACACGCTGCCCAAAGACCTATCCGCCAGTGACTGTCGCTTCGTCGCACTGGCGGAGTCCGGCGCCCGAGCGGCCTATTTCCAATCCGACGCGTTCTCGATCGGAGGTCCCAAGTGAAAAGGCTCTCACCGGCGCTCTTGGCATTGGGGGTCTTGTCGACCGGCTGTCCAACTGGCTGGCGGCTCGAACGCATCGAGGGCGAGCCCGCGAGCGTCGACCCCCACCTCTGGGACGACGTGCACAAGACCGCGACTGCGGTGCGGGATGCGACGTCCGACTCGACCTGTGGTCGCGCGCGCCGACCGCTCATCCACTGCGCGCAGCCCTCGATGAAGGCGCTCTGCCAGTCGTCACCCGACGAGCGGACCGCGCTCATCGGCCCGACCTGCTCGCAGTTCACCTCGGTCCTCTCGTTCCTTCATTTCAGCGACGCGCAGCTGCGCGAGCACCGCGTTCACCTCGCGGGCCCGCTCAGCGAACGGCAATACGACGCCTTCACCGGGACGGTCCTGCGCGATCCCGACCTCGCGCGGAACGACGACGCCGTCCTGCTCGCGACCGTGCTCGCCGCGAACGAGATCGGCGCGCTGACGGACGACGTGAAGGCCGCGTTCGCGCCCTGCAATCCACCTGCGCCGCCGCGCTTCGCGGTCCACACCGGGGACGCGGTCGACGCCGGCATGTTCTCCGAGCTCTTCACGTTCCTCGCGGACTTCGGCGAGCTCGATATTCCATTTTACAACGTCATAGGCAATCACGACGGGCTCCTCTTCGGGACGTTCCCGCCGGACCGCGTCTCGGGGCTGAACGTCGTCGCCCCTTATGTGCCTATCCTCGACGCGGACAGGTTCATGCGCGCGCACAACGTCATCGGGGCCACTTATGACTTGTCCGTCCCGGCCGCGCCCTCCCGGGAAGACCGGGACTGGACGGCCTTCGGCTGCTCGAGCAAGGACTGGAACGGGACGACTTGCGCCTCGAACCCTATGCCCCAATCGAACTACCACGGCTTCGACCTCGCGTGCGCGGCGCCCCTGCGCGGGGAAGGCAGGGCCGCGCACGACGCGCTCTGCCCGGAGGCTCGCGGCTATTACGCGTTGAACATCGATGTCACGGTGTCGGGTGCGCCGGCTCGTATTCGAATGATCGTGCTCGACACCAACGAGGTCGTGCCCGAGAGCGTCACGCAAGGCACCTTGGAGCGCTCTCGCGGGCACGTGCTCCCCGAGCAGCTCCGCTGGCTCGAGCGCCAATTGTCCGCGGGCCCTGGTGAGCCGCCTGTCTTCTATTTGGTGTTCGGCCACCACCCCATCGACACGTTCGAGGACGAAGACCAGGCCGCCGAGCTCCGCGACCTCATGCTCCGCAATCCGCGCGTGCTCGGGTATTTCGTCGGGCACACTCACAAAGACGGCTTCATCAAGCACCCGCGCGCCGGCGGCGCGCCCGCCCTCTGGGAGCTCGTGGCAGGCTCGACGCTGGTCTTTCCCCAGCTCGCGCGCGTGAGCGAGCTCCTCGAGGACCACGGTAAGCTCTATTTGCGAGTCATGTCTTTCCGGCAGCAACTGGGCGACAGCGCAGTCCCGCAACCCCCAATACGGGCGCGCCGCCAGGCATGTCGGGCGCTCACGCTGCGAGCGGCGCGCGGCCGCGCCAGCGCGGCCCGGGATGCGCGAGACGCAGATTGGACGGCCGAGCCCATCGCGGCGCCGCGCGCGAATGGTCTCTTGCTGGTCTATGATCCCGACAATGCCAATCTCGGACGACCAGCTGAAGGCCAGCCTCAATAGCGGGGTCCTCACCTATCTCAGGGCCTTCTTGAGCCAGCCCGACGACGCGGTGCTGGCGGTCGCGCCGACCCCGACTCAGGTCCTCGGGACGCTGACCATCGCGTCAGCCGACTTCGCGAAGGTCGACGCGGACTCCAACCTCAGGAGCCATTTCAGCCGAACCTTCAACACGCTCAGCCGCTTCCTCGACGGGACGCGGGGCGCGGCGTTCACGATCCGCAAAGCACCATGACCACCGCGGACCCGTACGATCAAGTCGCCTACGTCAGCACGCCAGTCCGCGCCAGCCACCCGCCGCACCTCACGACGATCGCGCGGGTCCACGGCCTGGAAGTTCCCGAGCTCGAGACGGCGCGCGTCCTCGAGCTCGGCTGCGCGACCGGCGTCAACCTCATGTCGCTCGCGCAGCAGTTCCCTCGAGCCAGCTTTCACGGCGTTGATCTATCGGCTCAGCAGATCGCTACGGGCCAGTCGCTCGCAGCACGGGCAGGGCTCGAGAACCTGAAGCTCGAACACCGGAGCATCGCGGACATCGGCCCAGCGGACGGACCTTACGACTTCATCATCGCGCACGGGGTCTACTCCTGGGTCCCGCCCGATATCCAGGAGAAGCTCCTCGCGATCTGCGCGACCAACCTGTCGCCACGGGGCCTCGCGTACGTGAGCTACAACTGCTTTCCCGGCTGGCATCAGCGGCTCGTGGTGCGTGATCTGATGGGTTATCGGGGCGCGCGATTCGAGGACCCGCGTGAGCGCGTCGCCGAGGCGCGCGCCGCGCTCGAGCGCATCGCGGGCGCCGCCGACGCCGACGATCCTTATGGTCGTTCGCTGAAGAACCAGGCAACTACCCTGAAGTCGGCGCGCGACGATTACATCCTCCACGAGTACCTGGAGATCGACAATAGCCCTGTCTACTTTCACCAGTTCGTCTCCAAAGCAGCCGCGAGCGGGCTCCGCTTCGTGGCAGAAGCAACCTTCCCCACGGGCTCCGCGCTGCTCGTCACGGGGGAGCTCCGCGCCGCGATCGAGCCGATGGCGCGCGACATCATCGAGCAAGAGCAATACGTCGACTTCATCCACAATCGAGCCTTTCGTCGCACCATCCTCTGCCGCGACGATCGGACGGTCTCGCGCCGTGTCACCCCCGAGCGCCTGCGCGGCATGCTCCTGTCGACCGACTTCGAGCCGCAGGCCACCGAAGGGCGGCTCACGATGTTCATCGATCCCTCCGGGGCGAAGTTCCAGAGTGTGGACCCGAGGCTCACCCTCGCGCTGACACGATTGTCATCGTATTTCCCGCGGACGCTCCGCTTCGAGTCACTGGTCGATTATGTCGTACGCCAAACGCCCGGTGCACAGGCGGCCTCGGCGCGAGCGCCGGTGGAGGCGCTGCTCCTCGGCGCGTATCTCCACGGGGCGCTCGAGTGCCGAACAGTGGAGCCCGCGCAGGCCTGGGAGGTCAGCGAGCGACCGCTGGGCGCGAGCTTGGCCCGGGCTCAGGCGCGGGACGGGGCGCTGGTGACGACGCTCCGCCATTACGCGACCAAGCTCGACGACTTCGAGCGAGCGCTCCTCGGCGCGCTCGACGGCAAGACCACGATCGAAGCGCTCCAAAGGGACGAGCGGCTGCGCGCGGCCGCGCCTCAGGGGGAATCGGGCGCGGTCAGGGCGGGACTCGAGCGCCTCCTGCGATTGGGGCTTTTGTCGGCATAGCGACGTGCGCGTGGTGCGATCCAGCGGATCGCATGATCCGATAGGTCGCGGCCCCGCGATTGTCGGCCAGTCGTCGCCGGTTGGAATATCGGCTGATGAAAAGGCTCCTCGTCGCTCTTGCCATATCGATGACAGGCTGCAATCCGCTGACACTCAGCCACCCCGGGGCTCCCCTCGCGGCCCCCGGTCTGCCCGACGATAGACGCGGCGAGGCCGAGCGGCTCGACGCGGCGTGCGCGAGGACGGAGACGGACCTCGCCTTCACCTATCAAGAGGGCAAAGAGGAGCAGGATCAATTCAAGACGATCCTCGGGTCGATCACGGGCAGCGTGACCACGGCCGGTGGGATCGCAGCGGCGATCGGCGGGCTCGTGGCGAGCAAAGACGATGTCTCGCTCATCACGGGCGTTACCGGGTTTGTCAGCGGCGGATTGGGGGCGATAGGGACCGTCGTGACTTCGGTGTACGTCCCTGGCAAAGACAAGATGGACGGCGCGGCCGAGCGCCAAGCGCGCATCGAGAAGGCCCGCGCCGACGCCGCGAAGGCTGCGTCCGCCGATGATCCCGAGGCCTGGGACCGGGCGGCGAAGGAGCTCGCGGCGGCGTGCGCTCCGTGAACCGCGGGGCCTTTTCATAGACGCCGTCATAGAGACGAACAATGTCCTAGCGACAGCGTGCGACCCTCGTGTTTTGCCTCGTTCGAGCGTAGATTGATTCGACCAACCTGCGAGGCTCCCGCGGCTCCCCACGAGGCGCGCGGCGGGCAAGGCTTCGCCGTGAAAGGGGGCTCTCGTGAGGCACTCGTCTTGGCTCTTTCGAACGGCGCGAATCCACGACGACATCGGCGAGCATTGGGTAGCAGGACTCGTCTTGGACCCCGTGGCGGGCCCGCGAGAGGGGCTGTTCGTCAAAGCCTTTCGCAAAGGTGATAGCGGCGCGTTCGCGGCGATCGGCGCCGACGTCACTGGCCAGCGAGGGGAGTATTCGATCGGCTACGGCGGAGTCTCGGGTGCGTCGCCGACGCTGCTCGTTCGGGTCTACGCGTGGGAGGAAGATCCTGCGCGCCCCTACGACTTCGAGACTCCGTGTCTGGCCGAGCTCGAGCTCGTCGCCGCGGCGCCACGCGCACGCGCGACGATCGGCTTGAGCGCCGCGTTCCGCCCGGCGCGCTCAGCGCGCCGTCTGCGACGCCCTGTAAACCTGTCTCGGCGGAGCGCGCGCCCCGCGCAGCCCCGTATATCGCCCACCGAGGGACGCGCCCTGCCGCCGGCTGAGCCGGTCAGTTCATTGGGGACTAGTTCGTAGACTTCGACTCGGCCATGAGCGCCGCGAGGTGACGCGGCGGCGGAGAGCCGAAGGACAGGAGCTTGTCGTGATATGCCCGCTCCGAGAAGCCGGGCTGCTTCTCGGCGGCGGCGCGGAGCTTCATCATCATCGAGAAGCCGTAGAAATAGGTGGTTAGCTGAGCGCTCGTGAGCCGCGCGCGGCGCCATTTACCGACGGCCTCCGCCTCCTGTTGAAAGGCATCGTCCATCATCAGCGAGAGCGCGGCCTTCTCATCCATCGTGCCGGCGTGAATGCCGAAGTCGAGCAGGGTGTTCGCCGCCATGCGCAGCGCCATCTTCTGCCGCTGCATGCGCACCCGCGCGCCGCCGAACCCGTGCTTCGCCATCAGCCATTCGCCGTATACCGCCCAGCCCTCGACGAAGGCGCCGTGTGAGAACACGGCTCGCAGGCGAGAGGGGTATTCGTTGTTGTGCATCAGCTGCAAGAAATGCCCGGGCATCGCCTCGTGGACGGTCAAGTCGTCGAGCATGCTCTTGCAATATTCCTGATAGAAGGAGTCGACTCGCGCCTTCTTCCAGCCCTTCGGGGTGGGGGAGATCGCATAGAAGGTCTGCGGGTTCTTCTCGAGTGGACCGGCGGCGTCGCAATAGGCAATAGCGACGCCCCGGCGATACTCGGGCATCTCGATGACACGGCACTCCTCGGTCGGGACGCGCACGAGATCCTTCGCGCGAACGAACTCGGTCGCTGCCTTGAGCGAGAGCTGTCCGTCACCGACGATCGTGTCGTTCGTCGAGTGGTCGTCGCTCAGCTTCTTCAGCACGGCGCGGATGACGGCGTCCTCTTCTTTGGGTGAGGTCGGCTCGACCCACGGCTTCTTCTTCTCGACCTCGGGCCAGAGCTCGCGCGCCGTCGCGACCATGTCTTTGCGGGTGCTGTCGAGCAGCGCCCGCGCGTCTGCGGCGAGCTTCTGAGCGTCGATATTCGGGTCGTCGAGGACGAGGCGCAGCTTCTTCTGGAAGAGGGCCGAACCCAGGCGAAAGTCACCTGTGCTCCGCGGCAATAGATCTTTCTTGAGGTAAGTGCCGAAGTCCTTGAGAGCCGTTGCAGCAGCGGCGGCCGCTGCCTCGAGCTCGGTCTTCATGCCGGGGACCGACGCGATGAAAGGCTTGAGATCCGACTCGCAGAACGACACGAGGCCAGCGTTCTGGTCGATCGCAGTCTCGGTGTGGAGTTGGGGCGGCGCCTTCAGCCGCTTCTTGGCAACTTCCACGATGGCGGGGACACCCTTCAACCGCGCGAGCAGGCTCTTCGCGCGGGTCTCGGCGGACGCGAACTCACGGGTGACGAGCGGGTCGAGCCCGTCGCCGATCATTGCCGTATAAAAGAGCGGGTCGTTCTCGGCCGGCTTGAGCTCATCCAGCGTAAACACGATGAGCTCGAGTTGGTTGATGAGCACGTCCCGATCGACCTGAGAGGCGAGCGTGAGCTGGGACTCGGGGATCGCGCGCGCCTCGGTGAGCGCGCTCGTCGCGAACTTCCGATAGGTCGCGTCACCCGCCTCGCTCGCGTCCGGCCACTTGCCGTCGTCGTCGTGACGCCCGGCCTCCGTCGAGCGCACGGGCTGAAGCGTCAGATAACCGTCCAACGTGCGGTCGGCGAGGGCCGCGAGGTCTTTGTCACGCATCACGGGAGCCTCGGGGATCGGCGCTGAAACGACAGCCGACGCGGTGAGCGTCGGGAACGCACGCGGTGGCTCGTAGACCGGCGGCTCGAGGTGGGTCTGTTTCCCAGTCGGAGCCGGACCATTGGAGCACGCGGCGATGGCGAAGAGGGCTGTGAGGAGGATCGGGCGCACGCGGGTCCCATTATCACGAGCCTCCTCGTGCGGGCAGAGAGGCCCCAATGCCATTCGGACGCCTCAATCGAATTGGGGTGCGCCAAGCGCAGCGCGCCGCCGCAGCCCTTGCGCGTCGCCCCAAAGGGCGAAAAGCACCTCGCCTGTTTGACGTTGCTTATTTGCGCTGCAATCCTTTTCTGCGCTGACTCGAGCACTCGTACTTGCTAGTGGCTTTGCGTCACTCCCGCTTGGAGGATGAACATGCTTGGAACTGCGCTCTTCGGGTCTCGGCCCATGGTGTCCGGTGTCGTCGCGATCGTCTTCGCTGCTGCCTTCGGCTGCTCTGCGGGGAGCGATCCCCATCCCGGGGGCGGCGGTAGTGGCGGCAGTGGTTCGGGGGCCGGCCATTCAGGCGGCCAAGGCTTCGGCGGGGAGGGCTTCGGTGGCAGCGTCGGCGGCGGCTCCAACGGTGGAGTCCCGCAAACCTGTGAAGAGGCGCTCCAGCAGCAGAGCTACATCGGCTGTGAATATTGGCCGACGATCAGCAGCAACTCCGGTCTCTTCCAGGGATTCGAGTTCGCCATCGTGGCCGCGAATCCGACGCACTCGCAGGCCACGGTCACCGTCTCGCGCGGGGGCCAGCAGGTCGCGACAGCCGATGTCGCGCCGAACGAGCTCGCGACCATCAAGCTCCCGTGGGTCGACGCGCTGAAGGAGCAAGACCCGAATTTCGACGGCTCGGGTGTGGTGTCCGTCACGGCGGTCGACGGCGCCTATCAGGTCACGTCGACCGTGCCGGTGACCCTCTATCAGTTCAATCCGCTCGAGTTCCAGCTCATCCCCGCACCCGGTGATTGCCCCGACAACCTCGGCACGGGCGAGTGCTTCTCGTACACGAACGACGCCTCGATCCTATTGCCGACTTCGGCCTTGCGAGACGACTACTACGTGCTCTCGGCCCCGACGCTGCACGGCGACGTCGGCCTCTTCACCCCGCAGTGGATCAACCTGCCAGGGTCGATGACGATCACGGCGACGGCCGACAACACCCATGTGACCATCACCTCTTCGGCCTACACCAAACCCGGTAATGGGGTCGGCGCGCTGACGCCGGGCGGCCAGGGCCAACTCACCCTCAACGCCGGTGACGTCGTGACGATCGTGAGCGCCGACCCGCCCGCACAGGACACTCCGCAGAACGGCAAGCCCTGCGGATATGACGATAGCCAGCAGGTCTGGCTGTGCCCGACTGCACCCGAATACGACCTCACGGGCACGCGCGTCACGGCCGATCAACCCATCAACGTGATTGGCGGACACGACTGCACCTTCATGCCGTACAACGCCTTCGCGTGTGATCACCTCGAGGAGAGCATGTTCCCGGTGGCGACGCTCGGGCAGGACCTGCTCGTCACCGCGCCCCAGGCGGTCTCGGCGATCGACTCCAACCCTGGTCAGCCCGACAACATGTTCGTTCGCGTCCTCTCCGCGGCCGACAACAACAGCATCACCTTCGACCCCGCCGTGCACGCGCCCGTCACCCTCAACAAGGGTCAGTGGATCGAGATCGGCCCCGTCACCCAGGACTTCCTCGTCCACGGCACCGACAAGATCACCGTCGGCCAATACATGGTCGGTGAGAACTTCAGCGGCGCCTCCGTCGGCGCGGGAGATCCTTCGCTCTCCGTCGCCATCCCGAAGGAGCAATATCGGGTCTCGTACACGTTCCTCGCGCCGGTCACTTACACCTACAACTTTGTAAACATCATCGCGCCGCCCGGGGCGACCGTGATGATCGACGGCGCCGCTGTCCCCGACAGCGAGTTCACCGCGATCGGCTCGACGGGCTTCGGCGTCGCCCGCCACAAGATCACCGGCGGCGCGCACAGCATGACGGCGACCAAGAACTTCGGCATCGTCGTCTATGGGTACGGCTCCTATACGAGCTACATGTACCCGGGCGGGTTGAACCTCGAGGACGTCATCATCATCCCGCAGTGAGCGCGCGGCGCGACGAGCGAGGGCCCCACGACCGAAGGACTCGTGGGGCTCTGGAGGAAGCGGCTCGCCGCATGACATAAATCATAGGGCCCGCCAGCGTCGGCCTGGACATGATCCAGATCAGCGACGCGGCGGGCCTCGAGACGCAAGCTGTCTCAACAGCCGGTCTTCAGCAGACTGGCCGGGAAGGAGACAGCAATGCGGAACGTGGTCCTCGGATTCGTCGCCTTGACCGCGACCCTGTCTACGGGTTGTTTGCCGGACCCGAAAGAACACTCGACGGCATCCGGGACTGCTGCCAACTCCGCCCCGAATGGGGGGATGGCGCCTGGAGCAACTACCGACGGCAAGGCGATCTTCGATCAGACCTGCATTGCCTGTCACTCGATCGGGAACGGCGATCGCACTGGGCCGGACCTGAAGGACGTGTCGAAGCGACGTGACAAGGCGTGGCTCAGCAAGTGGCTGAAGGACCCCGTCGGAATGGGTCAATCAGACCCTGTCGGCAAAGAGCTGTTCGCGAAGTTCAAGAACATCCCGATGCCGAACCCCAACCTGAACGACGCGCAGATCGACGCCGTACTCGGCTTCATCGACGCCGAGAGCGCAAAAGGCGGACAGCCGCTCGAGGTCGCCGAGGTCCTCACTGGCGACAAGTTCGATCAGGCAAAAGGGATCTATTTCAATCGCTGCGCGGGGTGCCACGGCACGCTGCGCGCGGGCGCCACTGGACCGAACATCCAGCCCGAGCGAACGAAGAAGATCGGCGGCGAGGCCCTGCGCACGATCCTCACCAATGGGACGCCCGGCGGTATGCCCGCTTGGGGTCGTGAGAAGGTCCTCACATCCGACGAGATCGCCCTCATGGCGAACTATGTCCAGATGGACCCGCCGTCGCCCCCGGAGCTGCCACTCGACAAGATCAAGGCGTCTTGGAACCTCATCGTCGCCCCGGACAAGCGCCCCACCAAACCTCAACACAAGCGTAACTGGGAGAACTACTTCGGCGTCATTTTGAGGGACGCTGGCAAGGTCGCGATCATCGACGGCGACACGAAGGAGCTCCTCACTGTCATCCATACAGGGTTCGCGGTGCACATCCTCCGCGCCTCCTCGACTGGGCGGTACTTCCTGGCGGTCGGACGCGACGGTCGCATCTCGATGATCGATCTATGGACCGAGACGCCGACGCTGGTCGCTCAGGTTCAAGGGTGCTTCGACGCGCGCAGCGTCGACGGCAGCAAGGCCCCCGGCTGGGAGGACAAGCTCGTCATCGAGGGCTGCTATTGGCCGCCTCAATATGTCATCTACGACGGCGCGACGCTCGAGCCGAAGAGCCTGACGAACGTCCTCGGCACCGCCGTCGACACCAAAGAGGAGCTCAAAGAGGTTCGCGTCGCCGGCATCTACGCCATGCACGACGAGCCCATCTGGGCGATCAACCTGAAGGAGAGCGGCTACGTCGCCTTCGTCGACTACTCCAAGCCTGATTATCCGATGGTGCAGCAAGCGCCGGCCGACCGCTTCTTGCACGACGGCGGCTGGGACCACAGCAAGCGCTTCCTCCTCGTCGCCGCGAACATGCGCAACAAGATCGCGGTCATCGACGTGAAGAAGAAGGAGACAGTCGCCTTCATCGAGACAGGCACCAAACCCCATCCGGGCCGCGGGGCGAACTGGCTGGACCCCGAGTACGGCTGGGTCAACGCTACGACCCATATCGGCGAAGCGAAGATGACCATCTACGGCGCGGACCCGGACAAGCACCCCGAGTCGGCGTGGAAGGTCGTGCGCAAAGTCGACTTGCCCGCAGCGGGCGGACTGTTCGTCAAGACACATGACAACTCGCCGTGGGTCTGGATGGATTCACCGCTCTCCTCGGACGAGAAGGGGCCGCGCCAGATCTGCGTCTATTCCAAGAAGGACGCCAAGATCGAGAAGTGCTGGTCACCGACCGACCGCGGTCGAATGGTCCACTTCGAATACGACAAGAAGGGTGAGGAGGTCTGGGTCAGCCTCTGGGACAAGACTGGAGAGCTCGTCATCTACGACGACAAGACCCTGACCGAGAAGACCCGCATCAAGGGCGATTGGGTCGTCACCCCGACTGGCAAGTTCAACGTCTTCAATACGGCTCACGACGTCTACTGAGGTGTCGCTATGTTGATGTTGACCGACCTCGTCCGCGTCGCGGCTCGTCTCGCGCCGCCCGCTGCGCTCGCCGCTGAGAGCCCGCTACGCTTCGGCGCTCGGCCCTCGCGCGGGCGCGGCGCGGGGTTGGTCGTCGTCTGGAATGTCTGCAGGCATTGCAACATGACCTGCCCGCATTGTTATGTCGCGGCGGGCGGCAGGCCGTCGCCAGGTGACCTCGACACGGCCGACGCGTTGAAGGTCATCGACGCGCTCGCGGACGCCTCGGTGTCCACGCTGATCGTGAGCGGTGGGGAGCCGCTCCTGCGTGAGGACGTCTTCACGCTGCTCGAACGCGCCAGGGAGCGGGGGCTCTCTGTCCAGCTCTCGAGCAATGGTGTGCTCATCGACGCAGAGGTCGCGAGGCGGCTCGGGGAGGTCGGAGTCGCTTACGTTGGAGTAAGTATCGACGGCCCCGCCGCGCTGAATGACGACTATCGCGGGCTCGAGGGCGGCTTCGATCGCGCCGTCGCCGCGCTCGAGCACGTTCGCGCGGCGGGGCTCCGCGCTGGGCTCCGTACGACCTTGACCCGGCGAAACCACAGCGTGCTCCCCGACATGCTGGAGCTCGCACGCAAGAAGGCCGATCGCTTCTATGTCTCTCACCTCGTCTACGCGGGGCGCGGTCTCAAGATGATGACCGAAGACCTGTCGCGGGCGGAGACTCGCCAGTCGCTCGAGTGGCTGTTCGGCGAGTCCGCGCGCTTGGTCGCGGAGGGCGATCCGCTGCGGATCGTCACGGGCGGCAACGACTCGGCCTCTCCGCTCTTCCTCCATTGGGTGGAGGACAACTACGGCTCCGAGGCCGGGTCGCGCGTGCGCGCGCTGCTCCAGCGGCGCGGCGGCAACTCCGCCGGGGAGAAGCTCCTCAACATCGATCATCGGGGCCGCGTGCACCCCGATCAATTCTGGCAGAGCGCGACGCTCGGCCGGCTGCCCGCGGACCGATTCGAGGACATCCTCGATCACCCGCTCCTCCACGATCTCCGCTCGCGTGAAGACCGTTTGAAGGGGCGCTGCGCCGATTGCGGTGTTCGCGAGCTCTGTCGAGGTTCGCACCGCGAGCGCGCCGAGGCTGCGTTCGGCGATTTGTGGGCGCCCGACCCTGCCTGCGTGCTCACCGACGACGAGGTCCATTCACGACTCGAGGGCTCGAGAGAGGGAGTCGCCCATGCGTGATCCGATGAAGCTCCTCTTCGCCTTTGCGGCGCTGTTCGGTTTGGGCTGCGAAGCGCCGGCGCCGATCGCCGACTCACCGCCTGCCGCGAGCGGACCCGAGGTCCTGCTCGGCGCCGCGGGCGATCCGACGAACGCTCCTGAGTCGGAGCCGAAGTCCGCGACGCCCGAGCTCTTCGGTTCTTTGGGCACGCGGGTGTTCGTGGTCGAGCGGAGCTCCGGCACGCTCGCGATATACGATTATGCGGAGCGCGCGCTCGCGCCTCACCGCATCGAGGGCCTGGCGGATCTGCAGCACGCCACGATGACCTTCAGCCCGAATCTGCGCTGGGGTTTCCTCGCCACGCGGGGCGGCAAGCTCTACCGCATCGATCTGACGACGGACCAGGTCGACGCGGAGGTCGCGACCTCGTCCAACTCGATCGACAACGCCATATCGCATGATGGCAAGACGATCGCGGTCGCCGAGTACGTCCCCGGAGGTGTGAGCATCGTGGACGCCGAGTCGATGCAGGTCCGCGCGCATCACGAGGCGACGGTCGGCGGCGCGAGCTCTCGCGTGACGGGGATGGTCGACGCGCCAGGCAATCGCTTCGTCTGCGTGCTCATCGAGGGCAAGGAGATTTGGATTCTGGACGCGTCCAAGCCGGACGCGCCCATCATCCATCGAATCCCCTCCGGCGAGGGGATGCCCTACGACGCGATGATCACGCCCGACGGCCGCTATTACGTAGTCGGCAAGCTCGACGCGGCGAAGGTCGCGGTGCTCGATCTCGCGCACCCCGAGTCTGGTGTCCGCGAGGTCCTGCTCGAGGACGCCGAGATGTTCCGCAAGCGGAACACCCCCGCGAAGCTGCCGCATATGGCCTCTTGGGCCGTCGCGGGTGACAACGTGTTCGTCCCGCTGGTCGGCGAGGAGCGGCTGGCCGTGCTCGACGCGAAGACGTTCGCTTATGTCACGAGCGTGCCGCTCCGCGGACACCCTGTTTACGCGGTGCGCGCGCCTTCGGAGCGGGAGATATGGGTCTCCTTCTCCGGCGAAGAGGACGATCCCTATATCGACGTTATCGATACGTCGACCCTCGCGGTCACCCACTCCATCAACGTCGGCAAACGCGTCTACCACTTCGACTTCACGCCGCGCGGCTCCTACGTCGTCGCGACGGCGAACGGCGCTGACTCCCTCGTGCTCGTCGACGCGTCGACCTACGAGGTCGTCGACCGAGAGACGCTGCCGTCGCCTTCGGGCGTCTTCGGCGTGTGGCGCGCGTTCCGACTGGGGCTTTGAGGCACGGATTGGAGATCACCATGTCCACGCTCGATATTCCGGCCTCGGTCGCGGACGACGAGGCAAAGAGGCTCGCCAGGACCATCCAAAAGGGGTTCCCGCTCGAGCGCGACCCTTGGTCGACCCTCGCGCGCGATACCGGATCAGCGCGCGACGCCGTCCTCGAGACGATGCGGCGCTGGTCGCGGGGCGGAGAGCTGCGCGAGGTCTCTGCCGTGTTCGAGGGCGAGGCGCTCGGCTACGAGAGCGCGCTCGTCGCGGCCAGCGTGGCCACGGACGATCTCGAGCGCGTGGCCCGCGTCGTGTGCGCGCACCCGACGGTGACTCACTGCTACGAGCGCTCTTATGCGCGCGCCGGCGCCGCGGGCGCACCGCCGAACCTCTGGTTCACCATCGCGGTGCCTCCGAGGATGGGCCTCGCCGCGACGCTCCACCTCCTCGAGGGTGAAGCTGGCCAATCGAATGGCGCGTTCATCCCGCTCCGGCGTGGGCGGACCTTCAAGATCGGCGTGTCGTTCGACCTCGAGACGCGCGCCAACGATACAGGGACAGCGGCCGCACACCCGATCTCCACCTTCACGCCGACGTCGTCCGAAATCTCGATGATCCGTGCGCTCCAGGCGCCGCTCTCTTTGGAGGATGATCCCTTCGCCGCGCTCGCGACACGCGCTGGGGTGACGCCGACCGAGCTGCTCGACTTCGCGCACAGGGCGCTCGGCGGCCCGATGCGGCGCTACGTCGCGACCTTCCGCCACAGGAAGCTCGGCGTTCGGGGCAACGGCATGGTCGTTTGGCGAATAGCCGACAATGATCTCGAGAGGGTCGGGCTCACGCTCGCCGGCGCGCGCGAGGTCAGTCACTGCTATTCACGGCCGCCCTTCAAAGGATTCCCCTATTCGCTCTACTCGATGATTCACGGCCCTGACGAGGCCGCTGTGGTCGAGATCGCAGAGCGGCTCGCGCGCGAGCTCGCCGTCACGATGGGCGCTGAGCCGGAGTTCGAAATCCTCTTCAGCACCCGAGAGCACAAGAAGACGCGACTTCGGTATTACCTGCCGGAGCTCGACGCGTGGTGGGGCGCCCGCGCCGGAGGTGACGCGTGAGCGCCGGCGACGGGGGTGTCGGCGGCGGTCGTGGGATCGTGCGGCTCGTGGGCGCTGGACCAGGCGACCCCGAGCTGCTCACGGTGAAGGCTCTTCGGTATTTGCGGAACGCCGACGCGGTCGTCTACGACGCCCTCGTCCCCGAGGCTTTTCTCGAGTTCGCGCGCACGGACGCGATCAAGGTCAACGTCGGCAAGCGCGCCAGCCGCCACACCCTGCCGCAGGACGAGATCAACGCTGTCCTCGTATCGCTCGCGCGGCAGGGACTCGACGTCGTACGCCTCAAAGGGGGAGATCCCTTCGTGTTCGGGCGCGGCGCAGAGGAGGCCCTCGCGTTGGCCAACGCCGGTATCGCCTTCGAGGTCGTGCCTGGGGTCACGTCGGGGACTGCAGTCCCCGCGGCGGCCGGTATCCCCGTAACCCATAGGGATGTAGCGCGGACTGTAACGTTCTTCACGGCGCACACCTCGCGGGACGGGAGCGACCCAGTCGACTATGCGGCGCTCGGCCGATTGAATGGAACCCTCGTCGCCTTCATGGGGCTCGGGCGCCTCGACGAGGTCGCGCGCGGGCTGCGCGAGGCAGGTCGGCGCGCCGATTTGCCAGTCGCGGTGATCTCTCGAGGCACGACGCCGAGCCAGACCGTCGTCTTCGGAACGCTGGAAGACATAGCTGCCCGCGCTCGAGCGGCCGCCGTCGAGGCGCCCGCGCTCGTCGTCATCGGCGAGGTCGTCGAGCTCTCTGCCCACCTCGCGGTCAACGCGCTCATAGGTTCTACCACCGACTCTTGATGTCCAGTCGACCACGCCATTCGGAGGTGGTCGACCTACGCCAGTCTCTCTCTCTCGCACCGCCGGCCGGCCCAATCGAGCCCGGCGCTGGAGGCTTTCATGCTCAGTAAATCCCAGGCACGCGCCTTCTTTCTAGGAGGTACAGCGCTCTGCTCGGTGGCGTTCATCGGGCTGACGCTGGACACGTTCAGGCAGATCCCGAAGCAGACCAATCAAGCCGCCATCACCCCCGAGGTCATCAAGGGCAAAGAGCTCTGGACCGACAACAACTGCATGGGCTGTCACACGCTCTTCGGCGAGGGCGCATATTACGCCCCAGAGCTTACAAAAGTGTACGAGCGCCGCGGCGAGGCCTTCATCCGCGCGATGCTGACCGACCCGGAGGCCATGTATCCGGGTCAGCGCAAGATGAAGAAGTACTCGTTCAGCGAGGACGAGAAGACTGCGCTCGTCGCGTTCTTCAAATGGGCAGGACAGGTCGACCTCAATGGCTTCCCCGCGAAGCCTCCGCTCGGGGGCGCGATGGGCGAGCCCGCCGTCGCGCAGGTCGACGACAAGCGACCCGTAGTGTTCAAACAGATATGCACGAGCTGTCACTCCCTCGACGGACAGGGAGGCACAGTCGGCCCTGCGCTCGACGGGGTCGGGGGCCGACGGGACGCCGCCTATCTGCGTAGCTGGCTCACGGACCCGACCGCCGTGAAGGCGGACTCCAAGATGCCGAAGCTGCCGCTCACTCCCGAGCAAATCGACGAGCTCGTGAAGTTCCTAGAGACGAAGAGGTAACCACCATGCGCTACGAATCCCAACGAATTGCGTGGTGGTTCTTCGCCACCTGCATGCTGCTCTTTACACTCCAGATCATCTACGGCTTCATCATGGGCTTCGCGCACGCGGGTTACGACAACCTGCACAGCGTGATCCCGTTCCATACGGCGCGCGCGACGCACACGAACCTGCTCGTCATGTGGCTGCTCGCGGGCTTCATGGGGTCGGCCTACTTCATCATCCCCGAGGAGTCCGAGCGCGAGCTCATGTGGCCGTGGCTCGCGAAGCTGCAGCTCGTCGCGCTCGTCGTCGTCGGCGTGACGGCGATCATCGGTTACCACTTCAACTGGTGGGAGGGCCGCAAGTTCCTGGAGATCCCGCGGCCGCTCGACTTCCTCGTCGTGGTCGACGTGCTCGCGTTCATCGCCAACATCGGTATGACAGTGTGGAAGGGAAAGCGCCTGACGACGACGTCGATGGTGCTCTTCTTCGGCCTCTTGATGGCGGCGCTGCTCTACCTGCCTGGGATGATCCCGACGACCAACCAGACCGTCGACTCCTATTGGCGCTGGTGGGTGGTTCACCTCTGGGTCGAGGGCGTCTGGGAGCTCATCATGGGCGCGATCCTCTCCTTCCTCTTGATCAAGCTCACCGGCGTCGACCGCGAGGTCATCGAGAAGTGGCTCTACATCATCGTGGGCTTCACGTTCCTCTCGGGGATCCTCGGCACGGGGCACCACTATTACTATATCGGGACACCCAAATACTGGCTGGCCGTCGGCGGGATCTTCAGCGCGCTCGAGCCCCTCGCCTTCCTCGGAATGGCCATCTACGCGATCACGATGGCGCGGCGCGGTGGGCGCGCGCACCCCAATCGAATCGCGTTGCAGTGGAGCGTCGGCTGCGCGGTCCTCTCGTTCGTCGGCGCCGGCTTCCTCGGCTTCGCGCACACGCTGCCGCAGGTCAACCTCTACACGCACGGGACGCTGGTGACCGCGATGCACGGCCACATGGCCTTCTGGGGCGCGTACGCGATGATCGTCCTCGCGATGATCGCCTATACGCTCCCGCTCCTCACTGGACGCAAACTCCATGACTCGGCTGCGGCGAGCTTCGCGTTCTGGACCTCCAATATCGGGATGATCGCGATGACCCTCGCGTTCGCCGTCGCAGGCGTATCGCAGGTCGTCCTCGAGCGGCGCCTCGGGCTGGAGTTCTTGCGCGTGCAGAAGGAGATCGAGGTCCACTTCATCGGCCTGATCCTCGCTGCGGGGCTCTTCACGCTCGGCATTGGAGCGTATCTCTGGGTCTTCATTCGCTCGGGTATGCCTGTCGGTCGCGTCGAGGCTGGCGCCGACCGCGCGAGCCCGGTGCCCGCGAACGCAGACTCCAGCGAGGCGCAACATGCCTGACGGGACTGGCATGACCCCCTATTACAGACCTGTAAAGCACGAGCTCGAGGCGATGCGCGCCGCTTGTCGCGTGTCGCTCCCAGTCCTGCTCAAAGGGCCGACTGGCTGCGGTAAATCGCGGCTCGTCGAGGCCATGGCGGCGGAGCTCGGGCGCCCGCTCTACACGCTGGCGTGCAACGACGAGACGAGCGCAGCGGATCTCCTCGGCCGGTGGATCGTGCGAGGGGGTGACACCGAATGGCAGGATGGGCCCGCGACCCGCGCTGTGCGCCAGGGCGCAGTCCTCTATCTGGACGAGGTCGCCGAGGCCCGCGACGACGTCCTCGTGGTCCTTCACCCGCTCGCCGATCACCGGCGTGAGCTCTGGATCGATCGGCGCAGCGAGCGGCTCGTCGCCGCGCCCGGATTCCAGCTCGTCGCCAGTTACAATCCTGGATACCGGCGCGGCGCAAAAGACCTGAAGCCGTCGACGCGCCAGCGCTTCGTCGCCATCGCGCTCGACTATCCACAACCCGCCGTCGAGGCCGAGATCCTGGCAGTCGAGTCCGGCTGTGACGCCCCGACCGCCAAGAAGCTCGTGACCTTCGCGCAGAAGGTCCGCGACCTGCCCGAGCTCGCGCTCGCTGAGACGGTATCGACACGGCTGCTCGTGCACGCGGCGCGGCTGATTCGAGCCGGGATGGAGCCGCGGCTCGCGTGCCAGGTCGCAATCGTCGAGCCGCTCTCGGACGACCCGGAGATCACGCAGCCGCTCGCGGATTTGGCTGCCCTCGTCTTTTAGGAGAGGCCGCGAACATGGGAATCGACGAAGCGCTGTTCGGTTGGCTTTATCGGAGGATCTCGAAGCGCGCGCAGCGCGAGTCCTCCGAGGTCGCGGCGCGCGCGGTCGACAGCGAGGCCCTGATTCCCAGACTTCGGGTCTTGGTCGGGGCGGCGGCCGGCCGCATGCTCGAGATCCGAGCGATCGACGGTGAGGGCGGCCTCGCCGGCGACTGCGTGCTCTTGCCGAGGAGGGTCTCGGCCTTGCCCCGCAAGCGCGACAACGAGCGAGTCTTGTTCGTGAGGGCGGCGCTCGCGGGGGCGCTCGTGCGCGCTGGCGTCAGCGCGCGCTGGGCCGACCCACACGCGCTCGATGATTTGGAGACAATCGAGGCGCGGCTCGCCGAGGAACTGCCCGGTTGGGCGGCTCTTCGGGCGGAGCTACCGAGTGATCTGCCTCGATGGTTGCTCGTCGGACGCCTGTATCCGCCAGCACCTCGGAGCGCCAAAGGCGTGCCGCCGGACGCGGCGAAATTGCCGAGTCGAGTCACGACCGAGCGTGAGGCTCGCCGTCGCCCGCCGCCCGCGCGGAGGCGCCATTTGATGCGCGAGGACCGCCCCGAAAACCCGATGACGCACTCCTTCGAAAAGGTGCACACCGTCGAGGAGCATCGCGGCGGTTCGAAGCGCGCCGATGGCAGCGACGAGCTGCGTGAGCACGGCGCGGCGCTCGACGAGATCAACCCCGAAGAGGTCGTCCTCTCCTCGGAGACCGTGAACTCTGTTTACAAGGTCAACGCCTCTTTCGGCTCCGACGACGTCACTTTGGAAGAGGCTCAGCCGGGGATCCTCTACGACGAATGGGATTGGAAGCGCCGTCGCTATTTGGAAGACCACTGCACGGTGACGGTCGAGCGCCCCGTCGTCGACCTGGCCGCGGGCGCTGCCCTGGAGAAGCGCGTGCTCCAGAGCGAGCGAGGCGCGCTGCTCGCGGTGCGCATCGAGCTGGCGAAGCTCGAGACGGCGCTCCGTTGGCACACGCGCCAACCCGACGGCCCCGACGTCGATCTCGACGCGCTCGTCGATCGCCACGCGGCGCTGCGCGCGGGACACGAAGGCCCGAGTCGACTCTTCGTCTCGCGGCGACGTCGCGGGCAATCACTCGCCGTGATGATCCTGGTCGACGCCAGCTTGTCGACCGACGGCTGGATTGCCAATCAGCGCGTGCTCGATCTCGAGCGGGACGCCGCGACGATCGCCAGCGTCGCGCTCGACGAGATCGTAACCGGTTTGAGCATCGCGGCCTTCTGCTCGTTCTCTCGACAGGATTGCCGGTTTGCGATCCTGAAGTCGGAGGTCGAGCCGCTCGCGCGCGGGCTCGGTCGGCTCGCGCGCCTCGAGCCGCGCGGCTACACCCGAATCGGCCCGGCGCTCCGGCACGCGACTCACCTGCTCGAGACGAGCGGCGCTAGGCGGCGCGCGATCGTCTTGTTGTCGGACGGCAAGCCCACGGACAGCGACCGCTACGAGGGACGCCACGGCCTCGGCGACGTGCGCCAAGCGGTGCGCGAAGCGAAGCGAGCGAACGTCGATGTCTTCGCGCTCGCGGCCGATCCGAGGTCCAAGCCGCTCCTGCCCGAGATGTTTGGCAATCACGGATATGCCGGTTTGTCCACGCCGAAGGACGTCGCGAGGGCGGTCGGGTACTGGGTCACCGAGCTCATGCAGTGAAGTCGAGCCGCGCTCTCTGGGTTCCCTCCGTGATTGGGGCTATAGATCTCGGGGTCGTGGCCGCCATCACGCCCGAAGCGCTCCGTCAATTCCCGCTCTTGCGATATGCCTCGGACGAGACGCTCGCCCGGCTGGTCGCGGTCGCGGAGAAGACGGAGTTCGCTTATGGCGATATCGTCTGGCACGCCGCTGAAGAGCCGCTGAAGGTCGGGCTCTTGCGCAGGGGGATTATCGAGATCGTGCGCGTGACCGCCACCGGCGCCGAGGTCACGCTCGCCTTGTTCGGTCCTCGCGAGTGCCCTGGGCTCTTCGCGGTCCTCGACGGCAAGAAATTCCCTGCGGACGCGCGCGTCCTCTCCGAGGTCGCCGAGATCGTCTGGTTGCCCCGCGACCCGCTCCTCGAGGCCATCGATCGCGATCCAGGGCTCGCCCGCGCGATGAGCGAAGTGCTGCGCCACCACACCGGTGTCCTCCGCGAGAAGGTCGACGTGCTCACCGCGGGCGAGGTCCCTCAGCGGCTCGCGATGTTGTTCTTGGTGTTGCTCGATCGCTTCGGCGATGAAGGCCCCGGCGGCGAGCTCCAGCTGCCCGTCGTGCTCTCGCGTCGAGCGTTGGCGAGGCTCGTGAACGCACGCGTCGAGACGGTGATTCGCGTGCTGTCCAAATGGGACAAAGAGAGCTTCGTCGAGACTTCGGATCAGGGCTTTGTGGTGCGTGACACCGACAGGTTGCACGTCGAAGCTGGGCGCTGACTTCGGGCTGGGCCTTTCTCACGGCGAGTGAGAGCGCGACGGTCACGACGCAGCCACTCGCGGGTACTTGGGTTCGACCACGCATTGACGTCCGCGGTGAGGTGAGGTGCGCGCCGACTGTAAGGTCGCGAGGCCACGAGCGTTGCCTCGGCGCCTAGCCATTTGTGTCCGTCCCCACACTGATACGGACCACCAGAAAACGGAGCTCGATATGCACCCCACCCAGCGGCCCGCTCGCCTGCGACGCTTCTCGCTCTCTTCTCCGAAGAGGCTGCTCTCCGGTTTTGCGCTGATGCTCGCGCTCGGGTTCGCACCCGGCTGCGCCGCGACGACGAGCTATGTCGACACCAACGCGAACTTGGGCAGAGTGGTGGTGTACCGCAACGGGATTGCCTATTTCGAACGCACCGCCGAGGTCACCGGAGACGAGCTCGAGCTCAGCGTTCCGGCGGACAAAGTCGATGATTTCCTGAAGTCGCTGACCGTCACGGATCTGGACACGAAGACACCGACGCCGATCGCTTATCCGACTCGGCCGCCCCCGGACGGGACGGGAATCATCAATATGAAGATTCAGCTCCGCGACGGCGGAGGGACACCGGACAAACCCCGTCGACTGCAGCTCACCTATGTCACCGAGGCCCCGAGTTGGAAGCCGAGCTATCGAATCGTGCTCGGCGACGACGGCAAGGTCGAGCTCGAGGCTTGGGCCATCGTCGACAACACGAGCGGCGAAGATTGGAAGAACGTGAAGCTCGGCGTCGGGTCGAGCTCGGCGCTCTCCTTCCGCTTCGATCTCTATTCGGTTCGCACGGTCGCCCGCGAGACGCTGTCGGCTTCGGACCAATTCGCCGTCGCACCGCCGACGGGCTCGGTCGTCTATGGCGCTGGCAAGGCCCGCGTTGCGACGGTGATCGACGAGATCGACGACTCGACGCTCGCGGACGCAAGGAAGAACCAGGCGCCACCCAAGGTCGCAGTCACCGAGAGCAAATCCAGCAAGGCGAGCCCGCCGATGACCGCGGGGACGAAGGGCGATGGGCGAGACTACAAAGACGCCGAGGTGGAGGCCCCGACCGAGAGCCAGAACGTGAGTAAGCAGCGCGTCGCGGACATCGCCCGTCGCGTGCAGGTCAGCAACCAGCCTGTCGTGGTGGAGGGCTACGGCACGGCGCAGGACCCCGATCGCGGGCAGGCGGCGCTACACCGCGCCAACGAGCTGCGTGAGCAGCTGATCGACAATGGGGTCTCGCCCGAGATGGTCGTCGCGGTCGCGAACACCGATATCGTCGCGACGCGCGGGGGCGCGCGCATCATCGTGGCGCCGACTCCGGGCGCGGACACCGACAAGGCAAATGCCCAATCGACGGAGAACCAGGGCACGGCGGAGCCGATCGGGACTTCGCACTTCGAGTCGAAGACACCGATGTCCGTAGCGCGCGGGACGAGCGCGATGGTGTCGATCCTGAAGATGCCCACCGCGGGCGAGGTGGTCTATCTCTTCGACAACGAGTCGGCCCGCGGGAACGACACCTTCGCCTTCCGCGCAGTGCGGCTGACCAATCCGACGGACTCCACGCTGGAGCAGGGCCCTGTGACCGTGTTCGGTGAGGCTCGCTTCATCGGTGAGGGGCTGACCGAGCCCATCCCCGGCAAGAGCGTCAGCTTCATCCCGTTTGCGCTGGACCGCCAAATCGTCGTCGAGACCAAAGACGACGAGACGGACGGTATTGCCAAGATCATCACGGCGGAGCGCGGCGTGCTCTCCACCGAAATGAAACACCGGCACAAGCAGACGATGACGATCTACAACCGATCGACCACGGACGCGGTCGTCTACGTGCGGCACACCGTGCCCAAGGGCTATTCGCTCACGCAGGGCGAGGCCGAGAGCTCCCGGATCGGCGACGCGCACCTCTTCAGGGTCGTGGTGCCGGGCGACAGCAAGAAGGAGCTCGTGCTCGAGGAGGAGACGCCGATCCTGCGGAGCGTGGATTTGCGCTCACCGAGCGGGCTCGAGCTGGTGAAGGCCTATGTCAGCAGCGCGGCGATCGACGGGGAGGTCGCGGTCAAGCTCAAGTCCATCCTCGAGCTCCAGCGCGAGCTCGGCAACGTCGAGGAGCGGATCGAGACGCAGCGCGAGCAGATTTCCGAGCTGCGCGCGCGCATGGACGAGCTGCACGCGCAGGTCCTAACCCTCAAGGTCGTGAAGACCGGTGGGCAGCTCATGAAGAACCTCGAGTCGAAGCTCGACGAGATCAGCGACAGAGTCTCGAAGGCGACAGTCGACCTCGTCGGGCTGGAGGAGCAGCGGATGATCGCCCGAATCAAGCTGCAGGACGGCGTCGCCGAGCTGCGAATGGACTCGGGCGAGACCAAGGTCGCGGACAAACACTGAGTCGCGGCACCCCTGCCCGTCACGGGGCGCAATCCGCAAAGCCGATAGGGGCGTTCGCGAAGTCCGCTTGATTGGGTATCAGCGACGCGAGCGCCTCCTCGAGGTCCGGGGGCGCCCCGCGCTCCGCGAGGCGCGCCATCGCAGCGGCAGAGACGTAGCGCGCGCGGCCCTCGCCCGTTCGGGCGTCGAACACACGCGGCGGCGTCCAGCGGTCGCGGTAGAGCACGTGTGCCTCGCCGACCCACCGGAGCTCGACGCCACCCCAATAGGGCGCTCCGCCCAGGCTCGCGACGCGCTCGGCGTCGGACATCGGATCATCGCCGGCGAAGAGCTCGACCGTCGAGGGCGCGGCCGAGCCGCGGGCGCCGAAGCGGACGCGCACGCCGTGGTCGAGGTTCGAGGCGGTCGCCGTGAGCTTGTTGGTCGTCACGGTGAGCGGGAGCTCGGGCCGCGGACTCTGCCCTTCGGGGGGGCGGCACGACGGGCCCTTGCCCGAGAGCAGCGCCCCCGTCGCCGAGTCGAAGGTTACAGCGGTGTCACTCGTGTCGTCGCAGGCGAAGGTGCGCGCGCCGTCCGCCGACAACCCTGTAACCCGAATCGACCGCCGCAAGACACCCGGTGGGTCGAAGGACAAGAGCCCCCCGAGCGCGAGCAGCTGCGCGCCATGCGCGAGCGTGGCAGCGTCGGCGACGGGTGGGCCGAGCGACAGATCGAGCGCGGACGCGAGGTCGGTGGCGAGCGAGCCCGCCGCGACGAGACCGACGATCGTGACGCGCTCGATGCGATCGGCCGTCGTGAAGAAGAGATAGTCGGCGTCGTGGGCGAGGAGCACGCGCGCTCCGGTCGAGGTGAAGCGCCCGGCCTCGACGTCGAGTACACCCGAGTCCGTCGCGCCGCTGATCCAGAGTCGCCCGCGGCCCAGCTCTTCGGACCTCGGGGTCGCGACTCGGGTCACGAGGACCCAGCGCCCATCGAAATGCCATATCCGGCTCTCGTGGAGGGTCCGCTCGAGGAGGTCACCTTCCCCGAAGACGTCGAGCGACACCGGGGGCTCGGTGCGCAAGAACTCGGTTGGTGGGCCGCAGACGCTCGCAGTCGGTGCGACTGGGCTTTGCGACACCAACGCGACACTCGACATGACTCGGGACTCGAGGGAAGGCGCGCTCGGTTCGGGGCGCGGAGGTGTCGCGGTACAGCCGAGTCCCGCGACGACGAGGAAGGAACCGAGTGAGGCGGCGCGCACGCGGGTCCATCGCGGCGAAGACGCGGTTCGTGACGCTATTCAGAGGCCGAGGCCGCTGGACAATGCGTTGGCAGCACGGTCAATCGCTTGGCGAGCGCTCGAGAGGGCGCCACCCGTCGTGAAGAAGCCGTGGATCATCGAGCGCTCGGTGCGGAGCGTGACCCGATTGCCGGCGCGCTCGAGGAGGTTCGCGTAGGCCTCGCCCTCGTCGCGCAGGGGATCGAAGCCGGCAGTCACGAGGTACGTCGGCGCGAGGCCCCCGAGATCGGCGGCCCGGAGCGGTGACGCGAGCGCTGTCTCCTTGTCGGAGCGGCGCTGGATATAGTGGTCCGTGAAGAGGTCCATGAGCGCCCGATCGAGCAAATACCCGCGCCCGAGGGTCTGGTGTGAAGGCGCGAGCTCGGCGAAGTCGGTCGCCGGATAGACGAGGAGCTGAAAGGCCGGCGGGTGCTCGTCGGCGCGCGTCGCCTGCGCGACGACGGCCGCGAGGTTGCCACCGGCGCTGTCGCCCCCGACGGCGAGGCGCGCGGGGTCGAGGCCGAGCTTGTGCGCGTTCGCCGCGACCCAACGAAAGGCGGTGATGGCGTCGCGGGGCGCGGCCGGGAAAGGGTGCTCCGGCGCTAACCGGTAATCGATCGAGACGACGACAGCCCCTGTCTCGCGGGCGAGATACCGGCATATCCCGTCGTGTGAAGCGGGGCTGCCGATGACCCATCCGCCGCCGTGGAAGTAGACGAGCGCGGCGCGATCGCGGCCGGCGCGCGGCTCGAAGACGCGAGCGCCGATGGGCCCGTCGGCGCCCTCGACGGTGCGGTCGAAGACGCTGTGGATGGGCAGAGGACCGAAGTCGAGTGACGGAGATTGGCTCTCGTATTGGCTGCGCAAGCGCTCGAGTCCGACCGAAGACGGGGGCGGCAATCGACGATAGATCGCGCGCAGGAGGACCTGCGTGGCGGGGTCTAGCTCGTCGCCGCGATCGTTCTTCTCCAATGGGCCGGCGAGCCGAGCGACGATGGGAGGAGGGGCCGAGAACAGCGTGCGAACGACCCCGCGCGCGGCGCCCTGAAATAGGGATTCGAGGCGCGCGCGGGCCGGGCTTGATTGCATATCAGGGCGTCACGGTAACGGTGATTTCAGCCCCCTGCCAGGGCCCGCCGTCCTGCGCGACGCGGTTGTCCTCGAAGATGGCGTAGGTGAGCTGCGCGTGGAGCGTGTTGTTGCTCGCGGCCGCGGCGTCTTTGATTTGGCCCCACGCGGTGTTGTCGGGAGTGAGCTCGAGCGAGGTCGTGAAGACGCGGAGGACTTTGTCGTCGGCGTCGGTGGAGAGGACGATGAACGTCGCCGCGCCGTTCACCGGTGTGCCGTGCGCGTAGGCCGCGGGGGTGTGCGCGAGCGCGCTGTGGAGCAGGGCGCCGAGCGTGCGCTCGAGGGGTGAGAGCTCGGGCGCGCGCGGGGCGCCGAACGTGCGCGGATCGACGGGGTTCGTCGGGCCGCGGCGCGCGGTGGTCGAGCCGAGGTGCCAGCGGAACGTGGGGTTGTCGGGGCCGATCGTGGCGCCGTCGAGAGGCTCGTCGAAGACGGGCGCGTTCGCGGGCTCGTCCTTGATCGAGGCTGCGAGCAGAGCCTCGAGGGCCTCGTCGGTGCCGCCCAAATAGACGACGTCCACGAGCTCCGGGTTCTCTCCCCCGCCCTCACCGCCGGTGCCCGTGTCGTCGGAGCAGCCGCCGAAGAGCGAGAAGCCGAGCGCGAGCGTGCCTGCCCCGAGCGCCGCTGCGACCTTCCAAGCGAAGCGGTTCGCGGGAGCGCAGAGCGCGGGGGGCGAACTCAGCCCCCCGGAGAACGCTGATTTCCAAGGCGTCATGCCCTTGGACTAGCACGCCGAGTATCCCCGACACTACGGGCCATGACGAACGAGCGACTCGCTGTCTCTGCGGCAGATCTCGAGGATCTGGATGTGCCCGCGCTCGAGGCCTTCATCGCGCGGCGCGTGCCTGCGCTGCTCGCGACGATGTCGCGAGACGACGCGGGGATCCGCCTCGGGCTGCTCGCGAAGGTCGCGCCTCGCACGGTGCCGACGCTCGCGGGGCTCTACCTGTTCGGGCGCGTGCCGCAGGTGTTCTTCCCCGAGTGGGGCGTCACGTGCATCTCGAGCGCGGGGACGGCGCTGCTCGATCGGATCGACGAGCGCGCGGATCTCGACGGCGGACTCGGCGCGCTCGTCGAGGGCGCGCTGGCGTTCTTGCGGGCGCGCGTCGCGGACGCGGCAGAGGCGAGCGAGTTCCCCCTCGACGTCGCGCGCGAGGCGATCGTGAACGCGCTCTGTCATCGCGACCTCCGCAAGCCGAGCCGCATCGCCGTGCGTGTGTTCCGCGATCGCTTGGAGATCGTGAGCCCCGGCGGCCCACCCGAGGGCCTCTCCGATCTCGAAGAGCTCGGGCGCGAGGGCGGCACGTCGCACCCGCGCAACCCGATCGTCGCGTCGGTCGGGCGCGCGCTCGGCTACGGAGAGCAGCTGGGGCGCGGGCTCGCGCTCATCACGCAGCGCGGGGGCGCGTCGGTCGCCGAGCGCGCCGAGGTGCGCGCGACCCCGCGCGAGGTGACCGTCGTCCTGCCAGCGCGCTGGCAGCGGCCGCCGAACAGTCACTGACAGCGCTGTCCGTTACTTCGCTGTCAGGCGCCGGGGCCGCGAATCGCGGTGAGGATCGCGTCGACGCTCTTCTTCGCGTCGCCGAAGAGCATGAGCGTGTTCTCTCGGTAAAAGAGCGGATTCTCGACGCCTGCGTAGCCGGCCGCCATGCCGCGCTTCATGAAGACGACGTGCTTCGAATTCCAAACCTCGAGGACGGGCATGCCGTAGATGGGGCTCGAGACGTCGTCGAGCGCGCTCGGGTTCACGATGTCGTTCGCGCCGATGACGAGGACGACGTCGGTCGCGGGGAAGTCGCCGTTGATTTCGTCCATTTCTAGGACGATGTCATAGGGAACGTGGGCCTCGGCCAGGAGGACGTTCATGTGGCCCGGCAGGCGGCCCGCGACGGGGTGGATCGCGAAGCGGACGAGGGTGCCACGCTTCTTGAGGAGGGACGCGACCTCGTAGACGGGGTGCTGAGCGTGCGCGACGGCCATGCCGTAGCCGGGCACGACGATGACCTGCTTCGCGTCGAGGAGCATGCGCGCGACCGCCTCTGCGTCGGTTGGGCGGACCTCACCTTGCGGCTTGGCGCCACCGGCCGCGGCGGGTGTCGTGCCCTCCGCGGCACCGAAGCCGCCGAAGACGACGCTGAGGATCGAGCGGTTCATCGCGCGGCACATGATGATGGAGAGGATCGTGCCGCTCGAGCCGACGAGCGCGCCGGTGATGATGAGCAGATCGTTCTCGAGCATGAAGCCCGCGGCGGCCGCGGCCCACCCCGAGTAGCTGTTGAGGAGCGACACCACGACGGGCATGTCGGCGCCGCCGATCGCGAGCACGAGGTGAACGCCGAGGCCGCACGCGATGAGCGTCATCACGATGAGCGCCCAGAGCCCGGAGTCACCGAACGCGGAGAGGAACGGCACCATCAGGATGAAGCTGACGAGGCCGGCGCCGCCGTTGATGAGGTGGCGCGAGGGCAAGAGGACGGGCTTCGACGCGATCATCCCGCGGAGCTTGCCGAAGGCGACGATCGAGCCCGTGAAGGTGATCGCACCGACGAAGACGCCGACGAAGATCTCGACGTTGTGCAGCGCGCGCTCGTCGCTCTTCAAGCCGTGGAGCGGCGAGATGTACGAGGCGAAGCCGACGAGGACCGCGGCGAGGCCGACGAAGGAGTGAAGGATCGCGACGAGCTCGGGCATGCTCGTCATCGCGACGCGCTGAGCGACGAGCGCGCCCGCCGAGCCGCCGATGAGGAGGCTGAGGGCCATGAGCGGATAGCCACCCGCCGCGAGCGCGGCGGTCGCGACGACCGCGAGGCCCATGCCGATCATGCCGTAGAGGTTGCCGCGCTGCGCGGTCGACTGCTTCGACAGGCCGCCGAGGCTGCGGATGAAGAGGAGGCCCGCGACGAGGTAAAGACCTTGGATCCAGCTCGTCGTCATGACTTGCCCCCTTTCGCGGTGTCGCTCGCGGGTGGGGCTTCGTCGCTGCGTTGGAACATCTTCAGCATGCGCTGCGTGACCAGGAAGCCGCCGGCGACGTTCACCGCAGCGACGAGGAGCGCGAGCGTGCCGAGGCCCATCGCGAGCGTGTCCGACGACTGCCCGAGGTGGAGCATGCCGCCGACGAGGATGATGCCGCTGATCGCGTTCGTGACGCTCATCAGCGGCGTGTGGAGCGCGGGCGTCACGTTCCACACGACCTGCCAACCGACGAAGCACGCGAGCACGAACACCGTGAGGTGCTGCACGAACGCAGGCGGAGCGACCGCGCTCGCGAGGGCGATGATGAGCGCGCCGGCGAGGATGGGCCACGCCTGAGCGGGCTTGTCCGAGTCGTGGCCACCGTGGTGCGCGCCGGCCTTAGCGGCAGGCTTCACGCGAGGATCGGGAGCCGGCGGCGTGCGCGCGCCGCGGTTCGAGGCCGCGCCTGGGCGGCTCGATGGAGCGCGTCGCAGCGAGGGCGGAGGCTCGTCCTTCTTCATGAAGCGAGGCGCCGGCCACTTGAGCTCGCCGTCGTGGAGGATGATCGCGCCGCGGATGATCTCGTCCTCGAGATCGACGTGCCATCCCTTCGCCCCGCCGAGGTCCGCGAGCATGTGGCAGAGGTTCGTGCCGTAGAGCTGGCTCGCAGTCGGCGCGAGGCGGCTCGGCAGATCGACGAAGCCGATGATGGTCACGCCACGCTGCGTGGTCGTGACCTTGCCGGGTTGAGTGAGCGCGCAGTTGCCGCCGTTCTCGGCCGCGAGGTCGACGATGACCGAGCCGCTGCGCATGCTCGCGACCATCTCTTGCGTGATGAGGACGGGCGCGGGCTTACCGGGGATGAGCGCGGTCGTGATGATGATGTCGACGTCGCGCGCCTGCTCGGCGAAGAGCGCCATCTCGGCCGCGATGAAGGCCGGGCTCATCTCCTTCGCGTAGCCACCCTCGCCGGACCCATCCTCCGTGTAGTTGAGCTCGAGGAACTCGGCGCCCATGCTCTCGACCTGCTCTCGGACGCCGGGCCGCGTGTCGAACGCGCGGACGATCGCGCCCATGCTGCGCGCGGCACCGATCGCCGCGAGGCCGGCGACGCCCGCGCCGATGATGAGGACCTTCGCCGGGGGGACCTTGCCGGCGGCGGTCATTTGCCCCGTAAAGAATCGACCGAAGAAGCTCGCTGCCTCGATTACAGCGCGGTAACCGGCGATGTTCGCCATGCTGCTGAGGGCGTCCATCTTCTGCGCGCGCGTCGTGCGAGGGATCTGATCCATCGCGAAGACCGTCGCCTTGCGCGCGGAGAGTCGCGCGAGAAGATCAGGGTTTTTGCTGGGCCAGACGAACGAGAGCAACGTCGCGCCTTGCCGCAAGAGGTCGGCCTCGTGCTCGCCGTCGGCGCGAGCCTCGGGCGGCAGGACCTTGAGGATGACGTCCGACGTGCTCCAGACCTCGCGAGCATCCGGCACGATGCGAACGCCTACAGCCTCGTAATCTTCGTCTCGGAACGAAGCTCGCTCGCCCGCGCCTGCTTCGATCGCGACCTCGAAGCCGAGCTTGCCCAGGCGTTTTGCGGTCTCCGGAGTCGCGGCCACACGGCGCTCGCCGAGGCCGATCTCGCGCACGATACCGACTTTCATTTGGCGCGAGCCTAGCGCGCGAGCCGCGGCGGAACCGAGAAATTCCGCTCGGTCTACGTGGTAAAGAGGGTTGCGTGGCGACGCCCATTCCGAAGAACGAAGCCGCGTTCTCGCTCGCAGAGATCGCACTCGCGACGCTAGGTGATGTCTCGCAGACCGGCGCGACGTCACGCTTCGCCGGAGTCTCGAGCGATTCGCGAAATGTCTGCGCTGGAGAGATCTTCGTCGCGCTCCGCGGCGCAAAATTCGACGGCCACGAGCACGTCGCGGACGCGGTCAGGCTCGGTGCTGGGTGTGTCGTCGTCTCGCGCGAGGTCGAGGTGCCCGCGGGGGTCGGCGTCGTGCGCGTCGCAGACACGCTCGCAGCGCTCGGGGCGCTCGGGCGCGAGCACGCCGCGCGCTGGCGATCGAGCGCGCGCCCGCGTCGCACCATCGGGATCACGGGGTCGGCCGGCAAGACGACGACGCGCCACGCGACGACGCGCCTGCTCGCGGAGCTCGGCCTTTCGATCCACTCGTCGGCGGGGAACCTCAACAACGAGGTCGGGGTTCCTTTTACGTTGTTAGGGCTATCGACCGCGCACGAGGCGTGCGTGATCGAGCTCGGCATGAACAGCCCCGGGGAGATCGCGCGGCTCGCCGCGGTCACGCGTCCGGAGGTCGGCGTCGTAACGCTCGTCGCGGAGGCTCACACAGAGGGAGTGGGCTCGATCTGGGGCGTCCTCCGGGAGAAGAGCTCGCTCCTCGCCGCGCTGCCTCACGACGGCGTCGCGATCGCGAACGGCGACGACGATCGAACGCGCGCGGCGCTCGTGCGATCGAACGCGCGTCGGCGCGTCGTCTTCGGCGAGGCCGCCGACGCGGAGGTGCGCCTCGTGTCGCGGGCGCTCCGCGGCCTCGAGGGGAGCGACGTCGAGATCGCGGTCGGGGACGGCGTGCGCGTCGAAGCGCGCGTGCCCTTGCTCGGTGCGGCCGGGGTCTACGCAGTCCTCGCGGCCGTCGCTGCGGTCGCCGCTGTCGCGCCCGAGCTCGCGACGGATCGCGCTCGCATGAGCCGAGCGATCGCCGCGCTCGGTGAGAACGAGGCCGGTCGGCTGCGCGCCGAGCGCGCCCCGGACGACACCGTGGTGATCGACGACGCCTACAACGCAAACCCTGCTTCGATGCTCTCGAGCATCCGCGCCGCGCGCGAGCTCGCCGACGCGCTCGAGCGACCGCTCGCGTTGGTGCTCGGTGGGATGTTCGAGCTCGGCGCGCGCTCGGCGGAGCTCCATCGCGAGGTCGGTCGCGCAGCCGCCGCGGCCTCGCCCGGAATCGTCGTCGTCGCAGGCGCCGCTGCGGAGGAGCTCGCGATCGGCGCCGAGGGCGCGGGCGCGCGCGTGGTGCGCGCTCCGGACGCGCAGGCCGCCGAGGATATCGCTCGCGCGGCAGTCCCCCCTGGGGCGGTCGCGCTCGTGAAGGCTTCGAACTCGGTCGGGCTGCCGCGCGTCGCGCGAGCCCTCGTGACGCGCCCCAGGTGATCGACGATAAGGCCGCGCGATGAGCGACAGGTTGCGTGGGACGCGCGTGGTGGTCGTGGGCGCGGGGCGGAGCGGTGTCGCCGCGGCGGAGCTCTGCCGCGCGTACGGCGCCGAGGTTCTGGTGACGGACGCCGCGCCCCGCGCGCGGATCGAGGCCGCAGCGACTCGGCTCGAAGCGCATGGGATTTCCCTCGCGCTCGGGGGCCACGACGGCGTCGACTTCCTCGGCGCGGGCCTCGTCGTGATGTCGCCCGGCGTGCCGAGCTTCGCGGCGGTCGAGGACGCCGCGCGCGCCGGAGTCGAGGTCATCGGCGAGATCGAGCTCGCGTGGCGTGTGATGCCCGACGTGCCCGTCGTCGCGATCACCGGCTCGAACGGCAAGAGCACGACGGTGACGCTGACGGGTGAGCTCCTCGCGGCAGCGGGGGCGCGGCCCTTCGTCGGAGGCAACCTCGGTGACCCGCCGTGCGAGTTCCTGCCGCGGCCCGGTTCGCTCGCTTTTGACTATAACAGCGTCGTACTCGAGATCTCGAGCTTCCAGGCCGAGCGCATCCCGACCTTCAGGCCGCGGCGCGCCGCGCTCCTCAACGTGAGCCCGAATCACCTCGATCGCTACACGGGCTTCGAGGCCTATGTTGCGGCGAAGGGCAACCTCTTCGCGAACCAGCGCGCGGGCGACGTGGCCGTCGTCCCTGCGGGGGACGAGCTCTGCATCGCGCAGGCGCGGCGCAGCGGCGGCGAGCTCGTGTTCTTCGGGCGCGCCGATCAGCCCGAGGCCGCGTTCGCGTACGACGAGCGCTACGTCCACGATCGAGCGCGCGGCCTTCGGTGGGAGCGCGGTGACATGAAGCTCGCGGGCGCACACAACGCGATGAACGTGTGCGCGGCGCTCGCGCTCCTCTCGGGCACCGCCGTCACGAAGACGGAGCTCGACCCGAGCGTGATCGCGAACGTGCTCGCGCGCTTCGAGGGCCTCGGTCACCGCATCTCGCGCGTCGCGACGGTCGCGGGCGTGACCTTCTACGACGACTCGAAGGGCACGAACGTCGGCGCGACCGTCGCGGCGATCCTCGGCCTGTCCGAGACGCGGGTCGTCGCGATCCTCGGCGGCCGAGACAAGCTCGGCTCGTACGAGCCGCTCGTCGAAGCGATGCGCGCGCGTGGGCGCGGCGCGGTCCTCATCGGCGAGGCCGCAGACCGCATCGCGGACGCCCTCGGGGACGCTGTGGCGATCACGCGCGCCGACAACATGGATGATGCCGTCGAGCGCGCGCGAGCGATGGCGCAACCCGGCGATGCGGTGTTGCTCTCCCCGGCGTGCTCGAGCTTCGATATGTTCCGCGACTACAAGCAGCGCGGCGAGGCTTTCGTCGCGGCCGTGCGCCGAATCGAGGCGGCTGACAAGCTCGGGACCGAGGCATAGTCTGCCGCGGGTGGCCTACGACTACGACCTCATCGTGATCGGCTCTGGCCCCGCGGGGGAAAAGGGCGCGGCGCAAGCCGCGTACTTCGGCAAACGCGTGGCCGTCATCGAGAAGGAACCCAAGCCGGGGGGCGCCGCCGTGCACACCGGCACGCTGCCATCGAAGACGCTGCGGGAGACAGCGCTCTTCCTCTCCGGGCATCGACAGCGTGAGCTCTACGGCATCACCGTCTTCGTCGATCGCAGCATGGCCGTGCCGAAGCTCCTCTCGCGCAAAGACCACGTCGTCTCGCAAGAGGTCGCGCGCATCGATTGGAACTTGGATCGGCACCGCGTCGATCGACTGAACGGCATCGCGAGCTTCGTCGACGAGCACACCATCGAGATCCTCTCGAAGGACAACAAGCGGACCATCACCGGCGAGGTGGTCCTGATCGCCGCTGGCTCGGTGCCGTTCCAACCGTCGAACATCCCCTTCCTCGATCCGGACATCGACGACAGCGACTCCATCCTGCAGATCGATCGCATCCCGCAGACGATGCTCATCATGGGCGCCGGCGTTATCGGCTGCGAGTACGCGTCGATGTTCGCTGCGATGGGCGTGCAGGTCACGCTCGTCGAGCCGCGCGACGAGCTCCTCTCGTTCCTCGACGCCGACATGAGCGAGGCCCTGCGCCAGTCGTTCTTGAAGACGGGGATGAAGGTCCTGCTGAAGGAGAGCGCCGCGAAGGTCGAGCGCGACGGCGACGCCATCAAGACGACGCTCGCGTCGGGCGTCGAGATCCGCACCGAGAAATTTCTCTTCTGCGCGGGGCGTAGCGGCGCAACCGCGCGGCTCAACCTCGAGAAGGTCGGCGTGAAGGTGAAGTCGCGTGGCTACGTCGAGGTGGACGCCGACTACCGCACCGCGACCCCGAACATTTACGCGGCCGGCGACGTCATCGGCTTCCCCGCGCTGGCCTCGACCTCGATGGAGCAGGCGCGCGTCGCGGTCTGCCACGCATTTGGTTTTACCTACAAACGACAGGTCGGCGAGCTCCTGCCGTACGGCATCTACACGATCCCCGAGCTCTCCTGCGTCGGCCTCTCGGAGGAGGACGCGAAGGCCCGGGGGATCGACACGGTCTGCGGCCGCGCCGAGTATCGACTCAACGCGCGCGGCAAGATCATCGGGGACGACGACGGCGTGGTGAAGCTCGTGTTCGAGCGCGGCAGCCGCAAGCTGATCGGCGCGCACGTCCTCGGCGATCGGGCGACGGAGCTCGTGCACATCGGCCAGGCGATCATCGTGCTCGGCGGCACCGTCGAGACGCTGATCGAGATGGTGTTCAACTACCCGACGCTCGCCGAGTGCTACAAATACGCGGCCTACGACGCGCTCGGGCGTTGGGCCGGCAAGACCGTGCCGCCGGGGGCCGTGAGCACGTCCTGACCCGTCATGACGTTCCTCGCGGTGATCCTGAGCTTCCCGTGTGTGGTGTTCACCGTGCTCCTCGCGGTGGCGGTCCTCTATTGGCTGTTCGTCGTCGTGGGCGCGCTCGACATGGACTCGCTCGACAGCGCGGCGGGTGTCGACCACAGCGGGCTCGAGGGCGCCGCGAAGGGCGCGATGGAGGGCGCGGCCGGCGCGGCGAAGGGGATATTCGGCCACGCGCACGGCGCTGACGGACTCGACGCGGTCGACGGCGCACACGGCGCGCACGCTCACGGCGCGGACGGTGCGGACGTGGACGCGGGCGACAGCCCGAGCACGGGACTCCTCGGCTTCCTCAGGCTGCGCAGCGCGCCGATGACGGTCGTCGCTTCGCTCTTCGCCCTCTTCGGTTGGCTCGTGACCGGCACCTACGGGCTCACGTTCGGCGTGCCCTCTCTGCTCGTCGGCGCGCCGCTCTTGCTCGGCTCGATCGTCGTTTCGCTCCTCTGCACGTCGGTCGCGGTGCGGCCCCTCGCCCCGCTCTTCGCGACGCATCACGCGACGAAGAACAACGATCTCGTGGGGAAGGTCGCGATCGTCAGCACCGGCGAGGTCACGGATCGATTCGGCCAGGCGAACCTCGAGGACGGCGGCGCTGGCCTCATCCTGCAAGTGCGCTGCGATCCCGGCCACGAGCTCAGGCGCGGAGATCGCGTGCTCCTCATTCAGTGGGACGCCGAGAAGGCCGCGTTTCATGTGGAGCGCATGCCCGGCGACAGCGATCGGCCGCGCCTCGACGCACCCCCAGCCGAACGCGCTGACACTCTGGACGCGGCCGGTGTAGGACCCGAGGGCGCCGCCACGGGAGAGACCGAGGGGGCGCGACGCCGCTCCTGAGGTCCCATGCTTCCGTCGCTCCTGCCCTACGCCCTCCTCGTCCTGTTGATCGTCGCGACGCTCTTCGTGCTGTTTCTGTTCGCGTACCAAACCCCGCGCCCCGGGACGGCGCTCGTCCTCGCGCGCGCCGGGCACGCGCCGCTCGTGCTGACCTCGGGCTCTCGGTTCGTCCTGCCGTTCACCACCCGCGCCGAGAGCATCGACCTCGGCCCCCGCACGATCGAGCTCCACGCGAGCGGCGTGACGCTGGCGCTTCGTTTGAGGCCCAACGATCGGCCCGACGATATCGCCGCGCTCGTTCAGTCGTTCGGCGCCACGACGTTGAACGATCCCGACGAGCTCTCTCGCGCGCTCACGGCGAAGCTCACGACCGTGCTCACGAAGCTCGAGCCTGCAGCGCAACAGTCCGCGGAGGACCGCGTTGCAGGCATCCGCGCTGCGATGACATCCGAACTGGTGGGCTTCGCAATCGAAGCGCTGGACGTCGCTTCCGCTTGACCGGCGTCATTCGCGCACAAGGTTTCTGTCGTGTAGACTGCGCGCGCCTCAGCGGGTGGGGTGGCTAAGGAACGAGGAGCGTCTCGCTCATGTCGGACAAGATGATTTTTGCGGCGGTCATCATCGGGATCATCGTGCTCTTCGTGGCCGGTCTCGCAGTGATGATCGCGAAGTTCTATCGCCAGGTCGATCAAGGCATGGCCCTGATCGTCAATCGGATGAAGGACGAGCCCGAGGTCACGTTCACCGGGACCACGGTCTATCCGGTCGTCAACCGCGCCGAGACGATGGACATCTCGGTGAAGACCATCGAGATCGATCGCCGCGGCAAAGAAGGACTGACCTGCAAGGACAACATCCGCGCCGACATCAAGGTCACGTTCTTCGTCCGCGTGAACAAGACGAAAGAGGACGTCCTGCGCGTCGCGCAAGCCATCGGCTGCATGCGCGCCTCCGACCCGCGCGTCATCGCCGAGCTCTTCAACGCGAAGTTCTCCGAGGCGCTGAAGACCGTCGGCAAGGCGCTCAACTTCGAGGACCTCTACACGAAGCGCCAGCAGTTCAAGGACGAGATCATCAAGGTCATCGGCACCGACTTGAACGGCTTCGTGCTCGACGACTGCGCGATCGACTACCTCGAGCAGACGCCGATCGAGTCGCTCGACAAGGACAACATCCTCGACGCCGAGGGTATCCGCAAGATCACCGACCTCACCGTCATCCAGAACGTCAAGACGAACGAGCTCCGCCAGAAGGAGCGCATGGAGATCGGCAGCCAGAACCTCGGTTCGGACGAGGCGATCTTCCGCTTCGAGCAGCGCCGCTCCGAGGCCGAGGCGAAGAAGAACCGCGAGGTCGCCGTCGCGCAAGCGCGCGAGGAGAACGAGGCTCGCCGCATCGCCGAGGAGGAGCACAAGCGCACGCTCATCCAACGCCACAAGAACGAGGAAGAGGCCGCGGTCGCCAACGAGGCGAAGGAGCGCGCCGTGCTCGTCGCCCGTCAGGCGAAGGAGCGCGAGGTCGCGATCGAGGTCGAGCGCGTGAAGAAGGCGCAGCAGCTCGAGATGCTCGCGCGCGAACGCGAGGTCGAGATCCAGCGCATCAACAAGGACAAGGAGGTCGAGGCGAAGAAGAAGGAGATCGCCGACATCATCCGGACCCGCGTCGCCGTCGACAAGACCGTGGCGGAGGAGGAGGAGCGCATCAAGGACGTGCGCGTCCTCGCCGAGGCGAATCGTCAGCGCGAGTCCGTGAAGATCCACGCCGAGGCGCAGGCCGCCGAGGTCGCGGTGAAGACCGTGAAGGCCGCCGAGGCGAGCGCCGAGGCCGCGAAGCACCGCGGTCGCGAGCAGATCTCCGTAGCCGAGGCCGCGCTCGAGGCCGCCGACAAACAGGCCCGCGCAAAGGTTCGCGTCGCCGAGGGTGTGCAGGCCGAGGCCGCCGCCGAGGGGCTCGCTCACGTTCGCGTGAAGGAAGCGGATGCAGCCGCCATCGAGAAGCTCGGCATGGCCGAGGCTCGCGTCACGCTCGAGAAGCTGCAGGCCGCCGCGCTCGGTGAGGAGAAGCAGGGCCTCGCGAAGGTCCGCGTCCAAGAGGCAGAGGCCGCCGCCATCGAGAAGAAGGGCCTCGCCGAGGCGCTCATCATCAAGGAGAAGCTCGCAGCAGAGGCCTCGGGTGAAGAACAGAAGGGGCTCGCGCACGTCCGCGTTCAAGAGGCGGAGGCCGGAGCCATCCAGAAGAAGGGCGCCGCCGAGGCCGACGCCGCGCGCGCGAAGCTGAGCGCAGAGGCAGGCGGCATCCAGGAGAAGGCCGCCGCGATGAAGAACCTCGACCCCGAGAGCCGCGATCACGAGGAGTTCCGCATTCGCCTGCAGGCGAACAAGGAGATCGCGCTGCACACCCTCGATACGCGGGCGCACATCGCAGAGCAGCAGTCGCAGATCCTCGCGCGCGCCTTCGAGCACGCAAAGATCCAGATCGTCGGCGGCGACGGACAGTTCTTCGATCGGTTCGTCCGCGCGATGAGCTTGGGCCAGTCGTTCGACGTCGCGCTCGACCAGAGCGACACGCTGAAGACCGTGCTCGCTGACTACCTCTCCGGACAGAAGAGCGTCGACCTCAAGGATCTCCTCGGTGGCGTCGGCGGGCAGAAGGCGAACCCGACCATCAGCGCGCTGCTCTCGCGGCTCCAAGCGGCCGCCGGCGACGGTGATGCACGCGACAAGATCGCGAAGCTCGCCGCGCGCGCCAAGGAGATGGGCATCGACGACCTGTCGACCCGCTGACCCGCTGACCCGCTGACAGAGCCCGCTGACAGAGCGCGAAGAGGAACATGGCCGAGGCAGGCAAGAGCGCGGGCGCCGCGCTGGCGGAGGATCCCGCCGGCAAGGACCTCGAGGGCGGCAGCTACGACGTCATTCGCAAACGGCTGCTCGAACAAGCCGCTGAGCTCGGGCGCCGCGCCGAGGCCCTCAACCAGAAGCGCGTCGCGACCTTCGGCGGGTCGCAGATCGCGCTCTTGGCGACGGAGCGCATCCGCACCGAGAACAACTGCGTGCCCCGCGACATCCGCATGGTCCAGGGCAAGCTGCTCTTCGGTTACAACGTCTTTCTGGGGCTGAAGTCCGAGACCGTCGTCGGCGACGTGTTCGGCTATTACGACTTCAAGCAGACGGGGGAGTCGTCGTTCGACCTCTCGCAGCTCCCTACGGGGGACGGCCACTTCCTCGCCGACCCGATGTTCTTGCGCGATTTCAGCGATCTCTATCGCTACAACCGCGAGACCAAGCTCCTGATGATCCGGACGACGGACACGCGGGTGCTCGCGATCTTCCAGGTCTCGAGCCGCCTGTCCGACGTTCGAGTCTTCCGCTGGGGGATCGACAAGAGCGGCGCCGTCAAATACATCGACGCTCGCGGCGAGGAAGACAACGTCCTGCCGAAGCAGCACGACTTCGAGTTCACCTCCGTTCGCCGGGAGGACCAGCGCGCGGGCGATCACCCGCATTTTTCCATCCTCGACGAGGTCTTCGTCGAGTGCGTCGGTGGCGATCTCACCATCAAGGTCGAGAACAACACCGCCGACGGGCGCGGCATCTATCGGGAGCCTGTCGAGGACGCCAATCAGACCCTCGACGACGCCGAGATCGCTTACGCCCGAGTAGGCGTTCTCATCCTGATCCGCATCAAGCCCTATCGCGAGAACGACTACCGCTATTTCGTCTTCAACACGCGCACGCAACAAGCCCTTCGCGTCGACGCCGTGGGGGAGGCCTGCCTCTCCCTCCCCGAGGAGCAAGGCATCATCTTCCCCGGTGGGTATTACCTGCGAACGGGCGACTACAAGCTCTTCGACGGGGAGTCGCGCGGCATGGTGTTTCGCCGCGCCTTCAAGGCCCCGAACGGTGAAGACGTCCTCTATGTCTTCGACCGCTTGGAGGACGGCGCGTACCTCTTATTGCCTTACAACGTAATCCGCAAAGAGGTCGCCAACCCGCTCGGCTGTCACGGCTATTCGGTCTTCGACGACGGCAAGCTCGTCATCTTCAAGTCGCTCTCCGACGAACCGACGAAGGTCCACCCCGTCCAGATCTGGCAGACCCCGTTCTGCACGCAGGAGTACGCCGCGGCGGCGCCCACCGACGGGTCGTATTTGGCGAAGGTCGGGAACGCCGAGCTCGTGCGCGGCATCAGCGAGGCCCTCACGCTGCAGCGTGTGGCGACGACGGAGCAGCCGACGCGCCAGACCTACGAGGACGTCGTCTCGAGCTGCGGTCGCATGATCGACGGCTTCTATTGGCTGCCGAACGCCGAGGCCTGCGATCTCGCGAGCGCCGTCGCAACGCTCCGCGGGACAGCGGATCTCATCGTCGACGAGTTCGAAAAGGTCGCCGCGATCCGCAAGCGCAGCGCCGACGCTCTCTACGAGGCAGAGCAGTCGCAGCGCAGGGTGATCGACGGGCTGCGACCGAACGACATGAAGTCGGTCGACGACTTCATGGGCTCGCTCACGAGCCTGCGCAAGCAGCGCGGCCACCTCATCACGCTGCGCGACATGCGCTACATGAATCTCGCGCGCGTCGACGAGCTCGAGAAGGAGATCATCGGCGCGTTCGACCTCGTGTCGAGGGGCGCGGTCGAGTTCCTCCTGCAGCCGACCGCGCTCGCGCCGCTCGTCAATCGACTGAGCGAGGTCGTGACCCAAGTCGGTACGGTCGCGAAGGCCACCGAGATCAAGCCCATCGCCGAGGACGTCGACAAAGTCGGCGACGGACTCGCCGTGCTCAGCGACATCATCAACGGCCTCGCGATCGAGGACCCGACGCAGCGCACGCGCATCCTCGAGGGCATCAGCGAGGCCTTCTCCCAGCTGAACCGCGCTCGCGCGACGCTCGTCGCCCGACGGAAAGAGCTCGCGGCCGCCGAGGGGCGCAGCGAGTTCGGCGCGCAGTTCAAGCTGTTCGGGCAGAGCGTCGTGAGCGCACTCGCGCTCTGCGACACACCGGAGAAATGCGACGAGACGCTCTCGCGGCTCCTGCTCTCGCTCGAGGAGCTCGAGGGGCGGTTCGGCGAGTTCGACGAGTTCCTCGGGGACCTCGCGCAGAAGCGGGAAGAGGTCACCGACTCGATCGCCGCCAAGCGGCAGACGCTGCTCGACGAGCGCCAGCGCCGCGCACAGAACATCGTCGGCGCGGCCGATCGCATCGTCGCCGGCATCCAGCGCAAGGCTCGGACGTTCACGTCGCCGGACGAGCTCAACACCTACTTCGCGTCCGACGCGATGGTCCTCAAGCTGCGGGACCTCGCGAAGCAGCTCTTCGATATCGGCGCCAGCGTCAAAGGCGACGAGGTCGAGTCGAAGCTCAAGTCGGCGCGGCAAGACGCCCTCCGCGCGCTGCGCGACAAGGCCGACCTCTTCGAGGGCGGCGACAACGTCATCCGCTTCGGGCAGCACCGGTTCAACGTCAACACGCAGGCGGTCGAGCTCGCGCTCGTGCCCCGCAAGGACGACGGCACGGGCCTCGACGTCCAGTACGTCCACCTCACCGGCACCGACTTCTTCGAGCGCCTCGAGGACCCGCTGCTCGAGAGCGCCCGCGACCTCTGGGATCAGCAGCTCGTCAGCGAATCGAGCGAGGTCTACCGGGGCGAATACCTGGCAGCGTCGGTCCTCTTCGCCGCTGAAAATGGTCAGGCTGGATTGACGATGTCGCGCCTCAGCGACGCGCTCCTAGCGACACCGATCGAGGGCGCAGCAGACAGCGCGAACCCGGGCCTGCTCGCGCTCGTGAGGGAGTTTTCGCAGAGCCGGCACGACGAGGGCTACGAGCGCGGCGTCCACGACGTCGACGCGACGCTGATCCTCGAGCGCGTCCTCGCGCTGCGAACCACGGGCGGGCTCTTGCGCTACAGCGCCGACGCGCGCGCGCTCGCGTGCCTCGCGTGGGCGTACGTGCCCGACGCGGAGCGCACGCTGATCCACAGGCGAGCGCGATCGTACGCGCGCCTCTTCGCGAAGCTCGAGACCGTCGCTCCGCTCGTCGAGCTCGCGGCCGAGCTCGAGGGCCGCATCTCGGGCGTCGCGCGCGAGCATCGCCTCGAACCTTTGCCGAGCGAGCTCCGCGTGGCCGCGCGCTACTTGGTCGACGAGCTCGCCGTGGAGCGGCCGCGCTTCGTCGTGAGCCCTGCTGCGACCGCGCTGCGCGACGCCCTCCGCGCGGAGCTCGAGCGCAGCGGCGGCGCGCGTGACTTCGACGAGGATCTTCGCCTGCTCGAGAAGCACCCGGCCGAACGGCTCGTGCTCGCGAACGCGTGGGTCCGCGCGCTGCTCGGCCGTTACCCCGACCTCGGGCCGCACGCTTACGCGATGCGCGAGACCGCGGTCCTCATCGCGACCGATCGCAAGCTCGATCGCGAGCCCTCGACGGCGAGCATCAGCGCGTCCGCCGCGGGCCTGCTCGGACAGCACAGCAACATCAAGGAGCGCGCGCTAGCGATCCGACTCGACGAGTGGCTCGATCGGCTCGAGCGCTTCGCGCGCGATCGGGTGCCGCGCTTCCGAGCCTTCCGCAAGACGAAGCAAGAGCTCCTCGATCGCGAGCGCCGGCGGCTGCGGCTCGACGAGTTCTCACCGCGAATCCTCTCGAGCTTCGTTCGAAACCGACTGATCGACGAGGTCTACCTGCCGCTCGTCGGCGCGAACCTCGCGAAGCAGATGGGCTCCGCCGGCGAGGGCAAGCGCACCGATCAGATGGGTCTGCTCTTGCTCATCTCGCCGCCCGGCTACGGCAAGACGACGCTGATGGAGTACGTCGCGAACAAGCTCGGCCTCATCTTCATGAAGGTGAACGGCCCGGCGCTCGGCCACGAGGTCAAATCCGTGGATCCCAACGACGCGCCGAACGCGACCGCGCGCCAAGAGGTCGACAAGATCAACCTCGCGCTCGAGATGGGCAACAACGTGATGCTCTACCTCGACGACATCCAGCACACGAACCCCGAGCTTTTGCAGAAGTTCATCTCGCTCTGCGACGCCCAGCGCAAGATCGAGGGCGTCTGGCGCGGCAAGACCCGCACCTACGACATGCGGGGCAAGAAGTTCTGCGTCGTGATGGCGGGCAACCCGTACACCGAGACGGGCGAGAAATTCCGCATCCCCGACATGCTCGCGAACCGCGCCGACACGTACAACCTCGGCGATATCCTCGAGGGCAAAGACGACCTCTTCGCGCTGAGCTACCTCGAGAACGCGCTCACCTCGAACAAGGTGCTGCAGCCGCTCTCGGGCCGCGACCCGAAGGACACGCACAAACTCATCCGCATGGCGCGCGGCGAGAGCCTGCCCGTGAGCGAGCTCGCGTACCCGTACAGCGCCGCCGAGGTGAACGAGATCGTCGAGGTCTTCAAGCGCCTCTTCATGGTGCAGTCCGTCCTGCTGCGCGTGAACCTCGAGTACATCGCGTCGGCGTCGCAGGACGACAACTACCGCACGGAGCCGCCCTTCAAGCTTCAGGGCAGCTACCGCAACATGAACAAGGTCACCGAGAAGATCGTGGCCGCCCACACCGAGGAGGAGGTCGCGTCGATCGTCGACGACCACTACACCGGTGAGGCTCAGACCCTCACGACGGGCGCGGAGAACAACCTCCTCAAGCTCGCCGATCTGCGCGGGCGCCTGAGCAAAGAGCAGGCGGCGCGGTGGGCCGAGATCAAGAAAGGTTACATCCGTGTAAAGATGATGGGCGGCAAGGAGGACGACCCCGTCGCGCGCGTGACGGGCGCGCTCGGCGGCCTCGCCGAGCAGCTCGACTCCATCCAGAAGAGCCTCGTCACGATGGCCGATCGGTCCGGAGAACCGGGCCGCATCATCGCCGCGGAGCTCGACAAACTGCACCGCGCGCTCGAGGTCCTCGCGGGCCGCGAGCTCCTCGTCAACGTCGAGCGCGACCCGGCGATCGCCGAGCTCCTCTCCAAGCAGCTCGCTGGGGTCGAGGCCACGCTCGCCCCCGTGGTGAAGGCCATCGCGGACAGCCTGCTCCTCGCGGGTCAGAGCGCGCACCACTTCGGCCGCGAGCAGGCCGATCTCTTGCGGAGCGCGATCAGCGAGGCCGCCGCCAAGGTCGAGGGGATCGCCGCCGCACAGCAGCAGCTCGCGCGCGCGCAGGCTCGCCAGCTCGAGGTGATGGAGCAGGCGCAGCGCACGGAGACCTCGCAGGTCGGCCAGGTGCAGACCCTCGTGCAGCAGGTCGTCGAGGCGCAGCGCCAGCTCGCGCAGCAGCAGGCGACACAAGCGCAGGCTGCGCAGCACGCCGTGCAGCAGGTCCAGCAGGCGTTGCTTGTACAGCGTGAAATGATTTCGGCCCAGCAAAACCTCACCGCGCAGCAGCAGCAGGCGGTCGCCGCGCAGCGCGAGGTCGCGCAGGCGCAGGCCCAAGCCGTCCAGGCGCAGCACCACGCGGTGCAGGCCCAACAGCAAGCGGTTCAGCAAGCGACACAGGCCGCGCAGCAGCTCGCGCACGCACGCCCGACGCCCCCGCCGCCAGCGCCCGGGCATCGACCGACTCCGCCGCCGCTGCCACCCGGCGCGCGCCTCACGCCTCCGCCGCTGCCGCCGGGTGGGCTCGTGCAGCGCCCCGACGCGAGCGCCGCCGAGAACGAGGCGATCGCGCGCGCCCAGCAAGCGCTGGCTGCGGCGCGCACGAACCAACATGGCTCGCCCGAGGTCGTCGCCGCGGTCTCGCGCGTCGAGGGTCGCTTGAACGAGCTCGGGGCGATGATCCTGCAGCTCCAACATCGCATCAGTGAGGGCGTCGCCGCGGCCCAACACACCGGCGGCGCGGGGCAAGCCGCGGGCGGGGGCAGCCTGCGCTACGACGCCGCGATCGACCTCGAGAGCCCGAGCAACTTCTACCGATGGAGCCCGCAAGGCGACGTCGTGAACGAGGGCGGGATCTTCGTCTGCACGCGGCGCAAGCTCCCGAACCTCGGGCAAGAGCTCCTCTTGCGACTGACGCTGCCCGGGGGCGCCGAGCTCGAGGCCCGCGCCGTCGTCGAATGGACGCGGCCCGTCGGCCAACCCGGCGGTCAGCCGGGCTTCGGTGCACGCTTCGTCGACCTGCCGAGCTACTCGCGCCAACTGGTCGATCACTTCGTGTCGAAGCGACATCCGATTTTGTTCGAGCAGCGCTAATCCCCAAAAAGAGCGACTCGCGACGCAACTCTGGCCGGCGGTCCTCGACTACCGAGCGAGGTGTAGTCATGAGTCGCACGGGTTCGTGGGGCAGGCGGCGTCGTGTGCGCGCGGGCCGGCTGCTCGCGTGGTTGCTATTTGTTGCAAGCTCGCTCTTCGCCGGTTGTCAGCGATATGGGCATATCGATTCGGCGAATGCTCCCGACAAGCCGAGAGTCCGGCGCCTGACGAGCGCCGATATTGCATCGCTCCTCCGCGAGGCCGCGGCGCTCCGGGGTCTCCCGTCGAGCGACGCTATTCCGATTATTGCCGTCGACGCGCAGGGGGCGCCGCGCGGGGTTCACCGGGTGTCTCGCGCGTCGGCCGCTCCGGTGAGCTCGCGCGCAGACTCCCAATTTGCGCTCGCGTTCGGGGTCTTGCCTAGACAGGAGACGCTCGTCGACGACCTGCGTGCGCGGCTCGGCTCGGGGCCGGCCGTCTACGACCCTGTTCGTCGGGCCATCCTCTTCGAGACTACGGTCTTCGCGGACGACGATGAGCTCGCTACTGCCTATTTCATCGCGGCGCACGCCGCGGGCAGCGCGCTCCTCGACAGGGCCTATTCGCCCTCGAGCGAAGAGCGCGCGGATCTGGACGAACAGCTGGCGCGCGCAGCCTTCCTCGAGGGAGACGCTATGTCGCTCGCGGTCGCGACGCTGGCTGCCCGTGAGGGCGTCCCGGCGCGAAGGGCACTTCGGATCTTCCGCGATCGCATGTCGGACGGGGCCGAGCCGACCAAACCCCAAGATCTGTGGTCGCAGGCGCGGCGAACGCGCGCGACACCAGGCGTGGCGCTCGCGCTCGACCAGGACGACGCGCGCGAGTCCTTCTTTGTCTTGGATGGAACGTGGCTCGTCGGCGACGCCCTTCGAACCGGGGGATACGAGCTCGTCGACAAAGCCTATTCGGCTATGCCTCGATCGAGCGCCGAGGTCCTGCACCCCGATCGCTTCCTCGCTGGCGCGCCGCGCGTCCAACTCGGGGCTTGGACTCCGCCCGCCAGCGTCGCGGTGACGAGTCAGGGCACGCTCGGTGAGCTGGAGCTCGGGATTTTGCTACGCCGGTGTCTCGGCGAGCGCGCGCGGGACACGGTGTCTGCGTGGGCCGCGGATCGCTACTACACGGTGGAGACTCCCCAGGACGGCGAGTCGGGCGCTGCGCTGGTGTCGACTTGGCTGGAGGAAGCGGCCGCTCGCGAGCTCGAGAGCAAGCTCGCGAGCCCGGCGTGTTTCCCCGCTCGCGCGGACGCCGGGCTGCCCGCGGGGTTCACCGTGCGCCGCAAAGGGAACACGGTGGTCGCGGTTCGCGGCTTCTCTCGAGGCGCAGAAGCGCTGCTCGCCAGTCTGCTCGCGATCCGCGCGACGAACGAGCCGCGGCCAGTCCTCACGACGAAGCCAATCCCCGAGCGACGTCCCATGCCCGCGCCGTCCGCGACCCACGTCGACGAGGGCAACCTCGAGAACGCGTGGCTCGGAATCACGGCCGCGGTGCCGGCACCGATGCACGCCGCGCCCGAGCAGGAAGGTTGGGGAGTAACCGTCCGCGCGGAGGACGCGCTCGGCAGGTTCTTCGTCGTGCCCGCGAGCTTCGACCCCAAGGTCGTGCTCGACCGAGTGGCCGACGAGATCGTCGCGCGGGCGGACCGTGAGAACGTCGGGTTTTACGTCGTCGATGGTCCGATCGAGACGGCGCTCGGGCCGGGGATCGCGCGCGAGTGGCGGATTCGCAGCGGCGGTGGGATGCGGGTCGCTGTCGTCCCTATTTGCGAGTCTTCGGGAGCGCTCGTCTTCGTGACGGCTTATCGCGGGGCGAGCTCGCGCGCGGCGCTCGACGCTTGGGTCGCGTCCTTCCAGCGCAGGGTCGAATCCCCGCCAGCCTGCGCGTACCTGAACCCGCCTTGAGGTCGGCGCACCATACCGCTCATGGCGCGTGCAATTCGACGAACCTGGCTCGTGGGCGCACTCTTCATCGCGGGCAGTGGCTGCACCGCCGAGTCTGCTTCGCCAGTGCGCGACGCACGCTACGCGGCCGCGACGACGCCCACGACGGCCTGGGCTGCGCCTACTGCTCGCGTGGCGCCGACCGTGGCCCCCGCGAGCGCGACGCTGGCGCCTTCGACGGCGAGCCAATCGAGCCCGCCCGTCAATTCGACGCCTGCCGTGAGCGCGCAGCCCCGACCGATCGCGAGCGAGGAGCCGACGGTCGAGGAGTCGGGCACGATGAGCGAGCCCGAGCGCGTCGTCTTGCGCGCGACAGGCCTTTGTTTGGAGGCTGGTGTCGAGCGCGGCGAGCGCGCGAGCGGCGATCTGTCGATTCAGCTCTTCGTCGACCCCCAAGGAGAGGTCTCGAACATGGAGCTCGGGGCCGGCTATCCAGCGTCGGTGCGGGCTTGTGTGATCGAGCGGATCAAGGCCGTTCGCTTCCCCGTTCAGCCGGGCGGTGGGCTGCGTGCAGTCCGATATTCGGTCGACGGAGCCGTGAGCGTCGAGGACTGACCAGCAGCGCTATTGGGGATAGCGAGCGCCCAAGTCCGTTATTGCCTTGTCGAGGTCTGCGTTCTTGACGAGGCAGCACGGGCTCGACGAGGGCTCGCACGCGGGGGCGGTCATGGACTTCAGAATAGCGAGGGTGCGATCGTCCCCCTCGGTCGTGGCGCGCGTGAGGAGCTGCGCGCGGCGCTGGCAGGTCGCGCGCCGCAGGTCATAAGCGATCTTGAAGGCGGCCGACCCACGACTGAAGACGTCGGGGCGGTTGAGCAGCGTCATCGCTTGGATTCCGGCTTTGGAGGACTGGCCCTTCGCCGGGTCGTCCTGAGCCAGGATGACATAGAGGATATCGATGCCCGGCTCGGTCGCCGCGAGCGCGTCGAGAATCGGCTTCGTCTCGGGGAGGTCGGCCTCGGCGATCGCACGCACGCTGGTCGCGATGCCGAGCTGCCGCGCGTGATCTTTGAGCGCCGCCAATCCTGTGGGGCTGACGTCTTTGAGGAGCTCCACGAGGGCGGTCGCTGCAGCCTTGGGGTCGCTCGGCAGGTCCGCGGCGCTGGTCGCGGGCGTGGCGGTCGTGGGTGCGGTCGCTCCCGAGGAAGGGGGCGTTGGCTTCTGGGTCGTGGGCGCCGACTTCTCCGGTGAAGTCGCGGTCGGCGCGGCGGTGGTGCCCGCGGCAGGAGCGCTCGAGCCAGTGGCTGGAGTGTCCGCGCCCTTCGATGACGAGCCACGCAGGGCGAAGACGACGACGACGACCGCGACGGTGACCGCCGCCGCAGCGATGAACATCCACATCTTCGAGGAGTTCTCGCGCTGGGCCGGCATGCGCGGCAGGTAGTGCCCGCCCGAGGGCTGATCGTGAGCCGCTGGCGCAGCGGGGGCGGCCTCGCTCGGGAGCGGCGCCGCTGCGCCCGACTGAGCACCCCCTGGCTTGCGCAGCGCAAGGCCGTCGATGGCCTGAATGAGCGCGTTCGAGTCGGCGTATCGATGATCCGGATCCTTCTCGAGCAGGCGCATCACGACGCCCTCGAGATCGGCCGGAACCTGAACCGCCGCGTTTCGCTTGGCGAATGGGGGAGGCGGCAGCGTGCACTGCGCGGCGAAGAGCTTCTGCGGCTCCACGGCGTCGAAGGGGTGCGCGCCCGCGAGCATCTCGTAGAGGATGATGCCGAGCGAATAGAGGTCCGCGCGCGCCTGCACGGCGCTCATACCGAGCGCGGTCTCCGGGGCCATGTACGCGACGGTTCCCATCACGACGCCCGCGTTGGTGAGCTCGCGAGAGTCGGTCGGATCCTTCGCGACGTTGGAGAGCTTCTCGACGGGGACCTTCGCCAGGCCAAAGTCAATGAGCTTGACGACCTCGCCCTCGGCCGACGACGAGGTGTCGCTGACGCCGGGCTCGCAGATCATGATGTTCTTCGGCTTGACGTCGCGGTGGACGATGCCCCGCTGATGAGCGGCGCCGAGGGCGGCGGCGAGCTGTCGCGCGATGGAGACGGCGCGCGCGGGCTCGATCGGGCCTCGCTTGATGATGTCGCTCAGCGTGGTGCCCTCGATGTACTCGAGCACCAAGAAATACGAGTCGCCGTCGAATTTGCCGAAGTCGCTCGCGGTCGCGACGTTCGGGTGATTCACGTGGGCGCCGGCGATGGCCTCGCGTTCGAAGCGCGCGACGAGCTCGGGAAAATCCTCGATCTCGGGGTGGAGGACCTTGATCGCGACGCGCTTGCGCATGAGCAAGTGCTCGCCTTTGTAGACGGCACCCATCGCCCCCATCGCGACGAGCTCCACGATCCGATAGCGGTCCGAGATCGTGCGCCCGACGAGCTCTTGCGCGCGGGCTTGGGCCGAAGCCGATTCCTTGGGGTCTCCGCCTACGAGTGGCTTGGCCACGAGACCGATGATAGCCGACCTCCCTCGGAGAGGCCCATCAAGCTGCAGAACGAGCGAGCGCGCGCTTCACGCTCGGGGCGAGCGCGCGCTTCACGCTCGGCCGTGTGAGGCTGTAGAGCGCGTAGAGCGCGTACGGCGTGGTCACGCACCCGCCGAGGAGAATTGCAGCGTAAACGAGCGACGACTTGCGCGACCACGGGCGGCGCTTGAAGAGCCCCCACGCGTTGAGCGAGCCCCAGAGCGCTCCGATCGGGAGCCACGTGAAGGTCAGGAGAATCAGGATCCCGAGCCCCCACCAGACGGTCTCCCCGCCTGGATCGACCGTGTCGCCGTCGGGCTGGGTGAGAGCCTCGACGACGGTCGTCCACGCCGGGACGGTCGCGACGGCCTGCGCGAGCGCGAGGAGGCCCATGAAGACCATGTTCAGGCGAACGTGCGGCGGATCGAAATCGTTGGGGCTCGCCGTGCCCCGAAGCGCCCCGAGGTAGTCGCGCATCGAAGCGAATCGCTTGTCGGGATCGGTCGATAGCGCGCGGCGCAGCGTGAGCGCGAGCTCCGCGTGGATCTCGGTCGGATCCTCGTATTTGCCGGAGGTCATCGACCACGCGAGGTCGTCGAGGCTGCGGCCGACGTAAGGGCGCCGCCCGACGAGAGCCTCGAACAGAACGACGCTGAGCGAGAACTGATCGGAGCGAGCGTCCACCGCGCGCGCGTGGACCTGCTCGGGACTCATGTAAGCGGGCGTCCCGGCGATCGCGCCCTTTCCTGGCTCGGCCTCGAGCCGCGCCGCGAGACCGAAGTCGCCGATGCGCGCGCGCCCGTCGTTGCCGACGAGGATGTTCTCGGGCTTCACGTCGCGGTGGACGAGCCCTGCCTCGTGCATCGCACGGAGCCCCTCTCCGACCTGGGCGACGAGCTCGACGATCTCCTCCGAGGAGCGGTGGGTTCGCACCCACTCGGTGAAGCTCGGGCCGTTGACGAGCTCCATCGCGAGGAAGAGCCGATCGCCGTCCACGCCCGCGTCGAAGATCGAGACGATGTTCGGGTGGTGGAGCGCGGCGACGGCGCGCGCCTCGGTGAGGAGCGCGGCCTCGGCCGAGGAGGACTCGACCCGGCGCTTGAGGACCTTCAGAGCCACGCGCCGATCGAGCACGGGATCGTGCGCGACGTAGACGCGACCCATTCCCCCGGAGCCGAGCGGCGATTCGACGATGTACTTGGAAATTCGCTCACCGGCGAGCACGAGGCTCTGATCGGGTGCCCTCGGCCGAGCGAGCGCGTTCGGGTCCGAACGCTCCGCCGGGGTCAGGGCGGCCGTCGATTCGAACCCGCTGACCTGGACGTCCGTCGTCGCCGAGAGGCGTGTCCGCGAGGGCGCGAGCGAGTCGCCGAACACGCGGGCGAGCTCTGTCAGCGTCGCATAACACCGCGGGCAACCGTCGACGTGCGCGGCGAAGTGCTCGCGCTCGGCTGCGTCGAGCCGGCCTTGCACGTAGTTCGCCGCGGTTGCGTCATCGGGACACGTCACCGAGCCCCCTTCTGCAACGGGACCCGCCCGGTGAAAAGGCGAGGCCGCCGAATCCGCTTGTTGTTCGCGCTGCACACGAAAAAAATGAGCTTCGTGACCGACCCGAGCCAAAAAGCGATCGAGGGCCACGCCCCGCCCGAGGGTCGGGACGAAGCCGAGGAAGCTGCGCTCGAGCGGTGCATCGAGCGAGCGCGCGCCCGCTACCCCACGCTGCACAACGACCCGGCGATCGTGCGCAAGGCGCTCCTGCGAGGCGCGCCCTCGGAATCGAGCGCGCGCGTGGCTTTCCTCGATCGGGCGCGCGCCGACGAGGTCTGGCTCGCGGCCTCCTGCGCCGCCGGCGACGCGCCCGCGCTCGAGGATTTGGAGCGCACGATTCGCCCCGAGATCCAGCGCATCGCGACGCGCTCGCGGCGGAGCGCGGTCGACGCCGACGACCTCCTCCAGCAGGTGTTTCAGAAGCTCCTCGTCAGCGACGAGAAGGGTCCGCCGCGCATCCTCGAGTTCAACGGACAGGGCGAGCTGAAGGCCTGGCTGCGGGTCGTGGCGACGCGCACGGTCGTCGACATCGCGCGGAAGAAGAGCGGCCACGAAGACGCTCACAACGACGCCGACGCGGTGATGGCGATCGTCGGCGAGAGCGCCGACCCCGAGATCGCCTACCTCAAGCGCCACTACCGCACGCAGTTCGTCGAGGCCTTCCAAGCTTCGCTGCAAGGGCTCGCGCCCGAGGACAAGGTCGCGCTCCGCCTGCACTACGTCGAGCGCCTCACCGTCGATCAGATCGCCGCGGTGCAGAGCGTCCACCGAGCGACCGCCGCGCGGCGTGTTCAAAACGCCCGCGAGGACCTGCTCGCTTCGACGCGCCGGCGCCTCGTGACCGCGCTGCGGATGTCACAGGCCGAGCTCGAGAGCGTGATGCGGCTCATCGAGAGCCAGCTGCACGTGAGCCTCGAGCGCCTCCTCGCCTGAGGCTCTCTCCCGTATTCTCGGCCGCGGTGGAACACTCACCCCCCTGCTGCGCCTCGTGTCCCGAGCTCGATCGGAAGCTGCGGTCCTGCCGCCTCCTCTCCGATCCGAGCCCGACGAATCGCCAGCGCTTGCTCACGATGCCGTGCGACGCCGAGCGGCTCGTTCGCCATCGCTTTCGTCCCTTCGGCGAGCGCGTGTCGAGCATCGCGAAGGCCGTGTGGGACGACGTCGCGGCGACCATCGCGGCGCCGACCGACGCACCACTCGACGCGCGTGTGTGGCTCGGCGCGTGGCCGCTCGCGGCCCTCGCTGAGTCCGTGTTCGACCGTGCCGAGCCTGCGCAGGAGGATCGCTCGAGCGAGCGCGCCCCGAGCCCGCTCGCGTCGAACCTCGCCACGCTGCTCGCGGCGGATCCCGTGGCGTGCGCGCTCGTCGTGGACGGCGTCGCGTCGGACCTCGACGACGTGGCGTGGCGCGCGGGCTTGGCCGAGGGCGACTCGGCCTTCGCCGATCGCGTCGCGCTGGCGCTCTACCGGGCCTTGCTCCTCGACGCTGGCGCGCTGCGATCGGTCGAGCCGCGCGCCGCGGCCCTCGTCGAGGCGCGCTTCCTTCGACGTGGTGATTTCGGCGAGGCCGCCGCGCTGGTCGCCGCGCGCGCGGGCCTCGGTGAGCCCGAGCTCGGGGTCGCAGCCTTCCGCGAGGGGCTCGCTTCTGCTGTGCGCGCGACGCTCGAGTTCCTGGCCGCGAGCCCGCGCACGGCTGCCTTGGTGACACTTACAGCGATGTCCGCGTTTCAACGCGCGCTGCGCGTCGAGGACGCCTTCGGCGAGGTTGGTTCGCGCGAGCCGCGCGAGCTCGACACGAGCTACGTCGAGCCGATTTTCGAACACCTGCGTCGCTCGGCGGACGCTCGCGTCCCTCCTGCGACCCACCCTTCGACGGCCGCGATCTTCGAGCTCGCCGGGGGCGCGCTCCACGCGACACGCGCTGCGCACCTCTTCGATCACGTCCTCGCGTGCGACGCCTGCCGCGGGCTCTTTCGTGCGGACGCCTGCGCGCGCGCGCTCGTCCGCAAGGCCCTGAGCGGACACGGCGCCGACGTCCCCGTGCTCGCGCCCGCGCTCGGCGGCTACACGCCGCGGCTCATCCGCTGTCGCGACGTCGTCTGGGAGACCTTCTCGGCGATGGCCGCCGTCGAGGGCAGGTCGGTCGACGAGCTCGTCGAGGACGCTCTCGAGCACTATCGCTCGCTGCGCGCGCACGCTCGCCGCGCGACGAGCGCCGCCGAGCCGGCCCCGGCCACGCCGCGCAGTCACGAGCTCGTCGACACACCCCGGGTGCCCGCCGTCATTCCGCGCGCCGCGGCCAGCCGTGAGCCCGCAGCTCCTCCCCCGCCGCGACCTCGACCGAGCACGCGCGACTCGGTCGCTCCCAAGCCCGCCGACGACGCTCGCGCGCGCGTCGGGCTGCGGCTCGGCGCCTCGCGCAGCGCGCCCCCACCACCCGACGGTGAGGAGGTCACGACCCCGCGACTCTCCAACCCGCTCGAAGAGGTGACGAAGCCCGCGACGCCCTTTCCCGGATCGAAGGAGACGCGCCGAGACGGAGATGACTGAGGGTCGACCACAGCGAACAAAGACGGGTCATTTGGTCGCCGGCGCCCGTCTTTGGTAAACCTCGGTGGGCCCTCGTGCAGTCTGCGCCGCCTCCCGCAAACCCGCTCCCGATGCCCCCGCTCTTCATGGATTTTGCGGGGAAGCGCTACGCGATCAACGTGCAGCGATTCATCATCGGGCGTGAGCGCGGCGCCTGCCACCTCGTCATCCCCGACCCCAACGTCTCACGGCAGCACGCCGCCGTGGAGTTCGTGAACGGCGTCTTCTTCATCGTCGACCTCGGGTCGCGCAATGGCATCGGGTACAACGGCCACCGCGTGCATCGCAAACAGATCAGCGAAGGTGACCGCTTCGACATCCACAGTCACCAGCTTCGCTTCTCGTTCAAACATCCCTGACGATCGCCGCCGCGGGGTCGCGCGACTCCGCCGCGAGCTGCCAATCCGGAGGCTCGTCGTCCGCGGGCCAATTCCGCAGGGTCTCCTGCGGGCGGAACGTGTTTTTGTAAGCCAGCGACGGGCAGCCCGCGACGCTGAACCCCAAGTAGACGTGGGGGATCCCGAGCGAACGCGCGAGCTCGATCTGGAAGACCACGTTCGCGGTGCCGATCGAGCGCTTCGCCCACGCGGGGTCGTAGAAGAAATAGACCGCGCTCCACGCGCGCGGGGTCTGATCGCAGATGCCGACGCCGACGAGCTCGTCGGTCGCGGGGTCGACGTAGACGAGCTCGCGCGCCGCGGGGTGCGGGAACGCGAACTGGAGCCGATAGCTGCGCTCGTTGAGCTCCGACTCGTCCCACCCGCGCGAGGACTCGCGGTACGCGTGCCACTTGCGGTAGAGCGCGAGCCTGCGAGCGTCGAACCGCGGCGGGCCGAGGCGCAGCTCGAGCGACGCGCAGGCCTTGGCGGCGCGGCGCTGACTCTTGGACGGCGTAAAAGTTTCGGTCGGAACGCGCGTCGGCACGCACTCGGAGCACGTCGGGCAGACTGGCCGAAAATAGTCGGGCCCGAAGCGACGCCAGCCTCGCACGAGCAGGTCGTCGAGCTCCTCGGCGCTGACCTCGACCATGATGCGATGGCTGAGCACCGCGTCGCGATCGGCCAGATAGGAGCAGCGATGCGGGTTGTCCGTGAGGACGTCGAGGACGCGCGCCAAATCAGCCGCCCTGCAGGAGCGTGACCGAGAGCGTGTAGCTCCCGCTGCCGAAGCCGTCGACGACGACGTAGATCGTCTGGCCCGAGACGAGCCCCACGTCGACCTGCGAGGTCGGCCCCATCTTGTCGTCGTTGCAGCCGATGGACATGCAGCTCTCGGCGAGGACGTCGAGGATGGTGTCGTAGCTCGAGCCGTCGGTCGAGAACCGATAGGTGCCCGACGTGGGGACCTTGAAGACGTAGAGCACGTCGCTGCCCATCGTGTTGGCGCAGGCCGGCGTGTGCGCGTTCGGCAGCCCAGCGGTCGACCCCGAGACGCTGGTAGTCGTCTCGCTCGGCAGGTCGAGGACCTCACACGCGCCGCAAATCCCGTCGCACGCGCCCGAGCACGACGAGTCGATGCAGGCCCCGCCGGGACCACACTGCGCGAAGCAATCGCCACAGTTCAGCGCGTCCGACGTCGTGTCGACGCACGCGCCGTTGCACTCGGTCAGCCCGCCCGTGCACTTCGTCACGCACTCGCCCGCGACGCACGGCGAGGTCCCGCAGTTGGTGTCGCAGTCCCCACAGTGCGCGCGGTCCGAGTCGAAGTCGACGCAGTCGGCGCCGCACGGATCGAAGCCTGCGTCGCACCCGTCGTCCACGCACGCGCTGTCGACACAGCCGTCTTCGCAGCGCGTGTTGCAGTCGCCGCAGTGGTTCGCGTCCGCGGTCAGATCGAAGCAGGCGCCGTCGCAGAGCGTCTGCCCGACGGGGCAATCTTGAACGTCGACCGAGCCCTCGCACGACGCGGCGAGAGCGCCGAACACGAGGCTGACCAGCGCGGCCCGCCATCCATGGTCGTGAGCCATCCCGTCATCGTAGACGAGCGTGGGCCGCGCCGCACTCAGCGGGACGCGCGCTTCACCAGCGAGACGAACTCCTTGCGGCGACCGTCCTCGTCATCACCGAGGGCGCCCTGGGCCATGCGCTCGACCTCTCGCAAACCGAGGTCACCGCAGTTCTTCGAGTGCCGAAGCACCATGCCGAACCCCGCGACCGCGGTCGCGAACCTGAAGTCGGTCGAGGCGTCGGAGAACAACGCGCCGCCGTCGACCATCTTCGTCTCCACGAGCCGAGACGTCGTGCCGTCGGGCAGCTTGAAGCGGAGCGCGACGTCCCCGAGGTGCGCGTTCTTCGCGAGCGCGCGGACAGGGACGATCTCGTAGAGCGCCGTCACCGTGTGCCCCGCGCCGATGTCGCCCGCGTCCTTCTTGTCGTTCGCGAAATCCTCGTGCGCCATCACGCGGTTCTCGTACCCGATGAGGCGGAAGGACTGGACCTGGGTGGGGTCGAACGTGATCTGGATCTTCACGTCCTTCGCGATGGTGAGCAGCGTGCCCGACGCCTGCTCGACGAGGACCTTCTTGGCCTCGGCGAGGGAGTCGACGTACGCGTATTGCCCGTTGCCCTTGTCCGCGAGGGCCTCGAGCGTCGAGTCGTTCAAGTTCCCCATCCCGAAGCCGAGGACCGTGAGGAACGTCCCGCCCTTCGCCTTCTCGGCGACGAGGTTCACGAGGGCGTCCTGCGTCGTCGTGCCCACGTTGAAGTCACCATCGGTCGCGAGGATGACGCGGTTGATCCCCCCCTCGATGAAGGCCTCTTTCGCCTGCGCGTACGCCAGCTGAATGCCGGCGCCGCCGTTCGTCGAGCCGCCCGCTGTCAGCCGATCGAGCGCGCCGAGGATCTTGTCTTTGTCGGCGCCCGAGGTCGGCGGCAAGACGAGGCCGCTCGCGCCTGCGTAGACGACGATCGAGACTTTGTCGCGGGCGTCCAGCTTCTCCACGAGGAGCTGGAGCGAGCTCTTGAGGAGGTCGATCCGATCGGGGCCCTGCATGCTCCCCGAGACGTCGAGCAGGAAGACGAGGTTCGCGGCCGGGCGCTTCGACACGTCGATCTGTTTGCCCTGCAAACCAATTCGCACGAGGCGATGCCCGGGCTCCCAGGGCGCGCTCGCCGTGTCGACCGACACGCTGAACGGCACGTCGCCGGTCGGCTGCGGGTACGAATACGAGAAGTAGTTCACCATCTCCTCGATGCGGACCTGGCTCGGGTCGACGGTGCCGCCGGACTCGAGCGTGCGTCGCAGGAGCGAGTAGCTCGCGGTGTCCACGTCGATCGAGAACGTGGACTGCTTGTCGCTGGAGGTTTGAACGAAGGTGTTCTCTGCGAGCTGCGGCAAGTTGCAGAGAGGGTCGGTCACCTTGCAGCGAGCCCTCGTGGGGTCGGCTTGGGACGCCGCGGTCGCGGTGGCGGCGGCGGACGGCCTGTTCGCAGCGGCGGCGCTGGCCATCGCTGTTCCTGCGGCGGCTGGCGGCGAGGGGGCGTTCTCGGCCTTCTCCGCGTAGCGCTTCGAGTCGGGCGACGCGGACCCCTTCGCCTTCAGCCCCATCTCCCCCCTGTCGCTCTGCGACGCCGAGCGCTCCGTACCGCTAACGATGTAGAAGCCACCGATGGCGGCGGCGATCGCGGGGATCGCGACCATCGCGGCCCAGATCGCGCGTCGCGAAGGCGACGGCTTGTTGTCGCTAGGCCCGCCCACGCGGTGGAGCGGGACGACCTTCGCCTTCGGGCCGTGCTCGTGAGCGACGTTCTCGGAAGCGACGTTCTCCGAAGCGACGTTCTCCGAAGCGACGTTCTCCGAAGCGACGTTGTGCGGGTCTCCCGAGGCCTTCTCGATGCGGGTCCGCTGCTCGGAGGTCATGCCCGACGGAGCGCCCTTCGCGAGCTCCTCGGAGAGGAGCGACGAGATCTCTCGGATGGACTCGAGCTCGGCGCGAGCCTCGGGGGAGTTGCTGAGCGCGGCCTCGAAGGCCACGCGCTCCGCCTCGTCGAGCTCGCCCAGCGCGTACGCGGTGAGCCGCGGATCGTCTCGCTCGATGGTCGTCATGACGCCCTCCGCGAGCCCTCGAGTTGGCCGACCGTCGTGCGCACCTTCTTCAGCGCCTCGTGAAGGATGACGCCGACGTGGTTCACGGTGAGCTTCGTCACCTCGGCGATTTCTTTGTAGCTCAAACCACTCGCGAACTTCAGCACCACGACCTCGCGATCGCGCTCGCTCAGGCCGTCGAGCGCCCTCATGAGCAACGTTGCAGCCTCTTTTTTCTCGAGCCGCGCGAGCGGCCCGCTGTCTACACCCGTCTCCACGTCTGCCTCCTCGACGTCGGACTCGGGGACCCTTCGGCGCTTCTGCGAGATCGCGCGGTTGCGGCACACCACGAAGAGCCAGGGCCGAACGTGGCCACCGATCTCCTCTCGGGATGCTCGACAGAGCTGTAGAAAGACGTCCTGAACCAGGTCGCAGGCGGCCTCGCGGCCGACGAGCGACGTGGCATAGCGTAGGAGTGGCTTCTCGTGCTCCTCGAGCGCAGCCGCGATGAAGCGGCGTTGTGCGTCATCCACCTGATCCCGCCCCTCTGGGTCTCGTCCTCGGTCTCAAAGCGACGACGCAACGCTCGGCGGTTTCTTAGGAAAAAAAAAGAGCTGTCTCGCACGCCGACGCGAGCGCAATGCACGAGCGCGCCCCTCCCCTCGGACCTCGCGTAGTGGTATCGACCCGCTCACCATGACGTCCCTCGCGAACCGCACGCTGTTCATCTCCGGCGCAAGCCGCGGCATTGGTCTGGCTATCGCCCTGCGCGCGGCGCGGGACGGCGCCAACGTGGCCATCGCGGCCAAGACCGCGGACCCGCACCCCAAGCTCCCCGGGACCATCTACTCCGCGGCCAAGGAGATCGAGGCCGCGGGCGGCCGCGCGCTGCCGCTGCTCTGCGACATCCGCTACGAGGGCCAGGTCGAGGAGGCCGTGAAGGCCACCGCCGACAAGTTCGGGGGGATCGACATCTGCATCAACAACGCGTCGGCGATCAACCTCACGAACACGCTCGACACGACGATGAAGAAGTACGACCTCATGCACCAGATCAACGGCCGCGGGACCTTCCTCGTGAGCCGCACGTGCATGCCCTACCTCCTCAAGTCGAACGCTGGGCACATCCTCAACTTGGCGCCGCCGCTCTCAATGCAGGCCAAGTGGTTCGCGCCGCACGTTGCTTACACGATGGCAAAGTTTACGATGTCGATGTGCGTGCTCGGCATGGCGGAGGAGTTCAAGGGCAAGGTCGCGGTGAACGCGCTCTGGCCGCGCACCACGATCGCGACCGCCGCGGTCGCCATGCTCGGCGGCGACGCCCTCATGAAGGCCAGCCGCACGCCCGAGATCATGGCGGACGCCGCATACGCCATCCTGACGAAGGGGGTCGACTTCAGCGGCCAGTTCCTCATCGACGAGGATTTCCTCCGCAGCGAGGGCGTGACCGACTTCTCGAAGTACAACGTCGATCCCGCCGTCGAGCCGATGCCGGACTTCTTCGTCGATTGAGGGGCTTCGCATGAGCGCGCCCTTCTCGGCCGGCACGGTCTTCACCGATCGCTACCGCGTCGAGCGCGTGATCAAGTCGGGGGGAATGGGGACGGTCTACGAGGTCACGCACCTCGCGACGGGTCGCCGCCTCGCCTTGAAGACGATGCGCGCCGAGGCGATCGGCGACCCGAAGCTCGTGAAGCGCTTCGTCGAAGAGGCGCAGATCTCAGGCCGCATCGAGAGCCGCCACGTCGTCTCGATCACCGACGCGGGCGTGCACGACGGCTCGCCGTTCATCGTGATGGAGCTCCTGCGTGGGCAGGACTTGGGCGAGGTCCTCGCGGGGCGTCGGCTCACTTGGGAGGAGACCGCGGTCGTCGCGACGCACGTCGCGCGCGGGCTCGATCGCGCCCACCGCGCGAACGTCGTGCACCGCGATCTCAAGCCGGAGAACATCTTCCTCAGCCGCGGCGAGGACGACGAGCTCGTCGTGAAGATCCTCGATTTCGGCATCGCGAAGTGGCTCGAGGGCGCGACGGCGACGACGCTCACGGGCGGGACGCCGCTCTACATGGCGCCCGAGCAGCTCGACAAAGCGCCCATCACGCCAGCTACCGATATTTGGGCGTTCGGGCTCGTGATCTTTCGCGCCCTCACGGGCCGCGCATATTGGGAGGCCGACAGCGTCGCGACACTCTACACCGAGGTCCTCTTCGCGACGCTGCCTCCGGCGAGCGATCGCGCGCCGCCGAGCACGCTGCCGAGCGGCTTCGACGATTGGTTCGCGCGGGCCGTCGCGCGCGAACCGTCCGAGCGCTTCCAGACCGTCGCAGAGGCCGCCGCCGAGCTCGCGAAGCTCCTGCCCGTCACCTCCTCCGCGCCGTCTCCTCGCGGCGCGGCCCGCGGTCGCGGTCATGCAGGACGCCACCCTCATCACGCCGTTCCAACACGCGATGCCCGCGCCGGTCGCACCTCGCGGGGACACGCTCGCGTCGGTCATCGAACGAACGCAGCCGATGCCCGAGTCCTCCGACCCGCGGCGCTCCACGTGGCCGGCGCTCGCGTTCGTGGGACTGGGGATGGTGCTCGCGGGGTCGCGGTCGCGGCCTGGTCGTTCTGGGATCGAGGCGTGAGGCCGGGCGCCGGCGAGCGGCACGGTCATCGCGTCGAGCACTGCGGCCTCCGGCGTCGAGCATCAGCCGCGCCGCCCGCGAGCGCGATCGTGACGCTCTCGACCGCGAGCGCGAGCTGCGACGAGCGGCGCGGGTGATGCCGCGCTCGCGACGCCGCGCCGAGCGCGTCCTCGAAGGGGAAGAGCTGCTACGAGGCGCTCGACGAGTACCCGCAGGCCATCGGCTCCATCCCGCCCGAGGATTTGCAGCTCCTCGTGAACACCGGGACGTATCTCAACGCGTGCAAGGTCCCCTGGGAGTCGAAGGTCGAGGTCTGCGCGCTCTGGGTGAAGGCGGGCCCTCCCTACGGCGTGACGGTGAAGATCACGCCGCCGAACGCGACCCAACAAGCCTGCGTCGAGGCCAAGGTCAGGACGTTCGAGGCCCTCGGCGACGGCCCGTTCTTCAGCCGCGGGAACTTCGAACCTGCTCCGACGCCTTCGGCCCTGAAGCTGCCGCACTAGTCCTGCGGTGCTAGCGCTTCCGGTCCCGCGCTCGGGTGGACTAGCTTGATCCGATGAGTGCGAGGGGCGGCAGCGTGTTCATCGCGCAGGGCGATCTCACGCGGGTCGCAGCGCACGCGATCGTCTACTCGACCGATCGGATGCTGAGCCGCGGCGGGCAGCTCACCGCGGCCTTCGACGCGAACATCCCAGGCTTCTCCGAGGGCTATCGCGCGCTCGGTGAGCGCGTTCGCAAGCTCGCAGCGAAGCCGAACGCAGGCGACGCCTACTGGCTGCCCGTCCGCGATCGCGAGTCGACCGACGCGCGCGGCGCGGGGGTCGTCGCCGGCGTCGTCGTGACCATCGCCGCCGCGACCGGCAAGCCACGCGGTGAGCGCGCCTACAGCGCGACGCGCGGCGCCCTCATTTGCGCACGCGATCACCTCGCGGAGCTCGGCGTCCCGCGCCCGTGGCTCGTCGCGCTGCCCACGCTCCTCGCGGGAGACGGCGGCGCCCGTCATGATCGGCGCGCCGTCGCCGAGCCCCAGCTCGAGGCCGCCGAAGAGTTCGTCGCGTCCGAGCCCGACCTCGACGTCGCGTTCATTCCTTATACGGAGTCCAACTATCAGGTCTGGCTCGACGCTCGACGCCGCGTCCGCGAGCGGCGCGGCTACGCACCACCCGCGGGCGATCCGATCCCCGATCCGCGCCTCGTCGGCGCGCTCCAACGCGGCGAGTGCGTCCTCTTCGCGGGGTCGGGGCTCTCCACACGCACGGGCCTCCCGAGCTGGAACGAGCTCATCACCGAGCTCGCCGATCGCCTCGGTGTGCCCGAGAGCAAGCGCCGCGGAGACCTCGATTACCTGCTCGATCTCGCGCAGTGGTATCGAAACGAGGTCCCCTCCCCGACCATCGAGGAGCTGGTCCGCGCGCGCTTCACCGCGGCCGCGAGCGGCGCGCATCCGACGCTCGCGCAGTACCTGCTCGGCGGGCTCCCCGCGCGTTACTTCGTCACCACGAACTACGACGATCTCCTCGAGGTCGCGCTGCGCGGGCTGCGCCGTCATCCGCAGCACGTCGTGCTCGACAGCGACGTCGCGCGCACGGGCGCCCCCGACGCCTGCTACGTGGTGAAGTTCCACGGCTGCGCCGCGCAGGGTGGGCCGATCGTGCTCAGCCGCGACGACTACGACGACTTCTTCCGCGGTCGCCCGGCGCTCGCGCTCTTGCTCGAGGGGTTGCTCCTCAACCAGTCCTTCTTCTTCGTCGGCTATGGCCTGCGCGATCCCGATTTCCGCCAAATCTTCACGCGGATCTCGTCGATGCTGCGCGGCACCCAGCGCCCCGCGTTCGCGACGAGCTTCGACGACGCGACGCCCTACGCCGCGCGCCAGTGGGCGAGCAAGGGCCTCGGCATCTCGAGCATCGGCGGCGAGTCCCACTCGGACAAGTGCCGCACGCTCGATCGCTACCTCGATCGGCTGAGCGAGATGGTCTCGCGCGATCCGCACCTCTTCCTCGCGGACGACGACGATCGCCTGGTCGCCCCCGAGATCGAGAAGCTCCGCGCGCAGATGCTCGGGGCCTGCTCCGACCTCGTCGCCGCGTGCACGCGCACGCGAGAGCACGCGCGCGCCGACGTCCTCGCCCTCGTCGATCTGCTTCGGTTCTATGCGTCCCACGGCTGGCGAGGCAGCTACCCCGGCCAGCTCGGCGGGCTCTTCGCGGCGCTCGGGCTGCACCCGAGCCTCACCCGAGTCGAGCAGCGCGAGCTCCTCGTGAGCGCCCTCCGCTACACCGAGAGCTCCGAGCAGGCCGCGACGCTGGAGCAGCGCTGCGAAGAGCTCGCTCGACAAATCGCAGACTCTTCACGCTAACAGTGTCCTAGAAATCGAGCGTCGCGCTGCGCAGCTCCTCGAGCGAGACGGGGTCGAAGAAGTGCAGCGTCTTGCGGGTGTCGTCGGTGAGGACGAGCTCGTCGCGCTTCGGCAGGATGTTGATGTGCTGCGGCTTGAAGGTCGTGTCGATGGGGTCGACGATCGTGTTGATGAGGTCGGCGCGGTAGAGCTGGTTCGGCTCGACGATCCAGAGCTCGTCCTCACCGGGGCGGGCGACGAACTCGGTCAAGCCGACGCCGGGGCCGGACATGACGGTCTGCTTCTGCGTGCTCATGTCGTAGAGCACGAGGCTCTGCCCGCCGAGGTTCGACGCGACGACGACGTAGTTGCCCTCGTGGCTGACGAAGTAGGTGATGTCTCCGTCGATCGCGACGTCCTCGGGGTCCGCCTCGAGCGTCTCGGCGTCGATGAGGAGCAGGCGCTGCTCGCCGTTCTGGTCTTCGTCGTACGAGACGATCGTCGAGCCGTCCGGTGAGAAGCCGACGGGCCCCTTCGCGCGGTCGACCGTGCGGACCTCGTGCGACGCGAGGTCGAGGACGAGCAGCTCGTAGTCGTCGATGGTGCCGTCGGCCACGTCGGCCTTGCGAACGGGGAAGACGGCGTACTTGTCGCTCGGGCTGATGCCGACCCAGGTGAACGAGAAGAACAGGTCGGGATCGACGCCCTCGACGGACACGTCGAGATCCGCGCCGCTCCACTCCTGCGTGGGCAGCTCGGTGAAGCCCTGCGCCTCGAGGACGTTCATGTCCCACGAGAGGATGCGCGCGCGGTGTACGTCCTCGTAGAACACGATGGCGAGCAGGCGATCGCCTTGGTTCGTGAACATGGCCTCGAGCCAATCGCCGCCGTGGGGGATCACGCGGGGCGCGAGCGTGTGCGAGTCGATCACGTGGATGTCCCACGGCGGAGCGGCGTTGTCGGCGGCCGCGAACCAGCGCTTCGAACCGCTTATGCGCGTCCCCCAGTACCAGGTGTTGATCCGGTTCTCCTCGAGGACGGAGAAGTCGTCGCGGTCGAGCAGCGTCAGCACCTCTTGGTCACCGTCCTGGCTCATCGAGAGCGCGCCGTTGTCGAGGAAGAGCATGCGCGGGTCCGTGCGGAACGAGAGGTCCAGCACCTTCTTCGACTGCGTCTCGCCTGCCTTCACGGCGAAGAGCGTGCGCTCGAGATCCTCTTCGGTCTCCCCATCCTTCGGCGTCGCGCTCACGAGCACGTAGCTCGTCTCGTTCGTCGGATCGACCGCGACCTCGCCGTCGCCGAGGTGCGTCCCGAGGTTGTTGTCGGGGTCGTTCTCTCCGAGGGAGAGGCCGGTGCAGCCGATCGCGAGGGGAGCGAGGAGCAAGCCAAAGACGAGGGAGCGCATGGAAAAGACCTCCAACTTGGAAGAGAGCTGCAACGCAACGGGTTGTAGCAGCGCACGTGCCACCTCGATTTCGGCGGCACCAACCAAGAGAGTCGACGCGTTCGGCGCGCGCCCCGCGCATGGGGGCATGGCAGCCGTGTCAGTCCGCCGAGACCGTTCGTTCTCGCCCCGCGAACCGCGGGTCGTCGTCGACGAGCCAGGCGAAGGCATCGTCGACCAAGGGAGCTACCGTCCCTTCGTAGGTGTGGCCCGCGCCGGGCGCGTAGCTCGGGCGGACGTCGAGCCCACCCTTCTTCATCCAGCGGACGCTCTGTTCCTGGGCCTCGCGGCAGCTCGTTTGACCACAAACGATCGCGACGCGGTCGACCCCGTCCTCGTGCAGGCGGTTCGCGATCGCGATGTTCCACTCGTGCGACCCGCCCTCGACGAGGAGGATGCGGCGGATCTTGGCGCTCGCGGCGACGCCCTGCTCGAGCGCGAGGATCCCCATCGTCGCGCCCTGCGAGTACCCGGCGAAGATGCGTCGCTCCGGGTCGACGCGCTCGCCGTAGCGAGCCTCGAGGGCCTGGAGCGCCGCGACGACCTCGCGCCCCAATTCTTGATGGCCGTCATAGAAATAGCGACGCTGCTCGGGGGCCTGGTGCACGTCGATGGTTCGACCGGCGGTGCACAAGAGGAAGGCCGAGTCGCCCGCGAGCTCGCGGTAGCGCTTGCAGTGAGGCTCGGGGCGGCCCCCCGCGCCGTGGGTCACGATGATGACCGGCGCAGCGCGGCCTGGGTGGGGGACGAACACGAGCGAGGGCTTGTAGCCGTCGACCTCGAGCTCGGTGAACCCGCTGTCATCGTCGACGGCGGGCGCGACCGACGCGACCGAAGCCGACGACGGCGCCGATGCCGATGGCGCCGACGCGACCACCGTCCCGCTCGCGGCCGGCGAGAGCTCGGCGCGCGCGGGCGCGGCCTGCCGCTGCGGTGAACACGCCGCGAGCGACATCGCCCCGAGGACGAGGCCACCGACGAGAGAGCGCGCACGCTGCACGGTGCGTCCTACGTCTCATGACTTCGCTCGAGCGCCAAGAAACCGCGGGGCGCATGGGCTAGGATGCCCGGCCCATGCTCCCCGAGCTCCCTCGCGTCGTCATCACCGGTGCTGCCAGCGGCCTCGGCCGCGCCCTCAGCTTGGTCCTCGCCGCGCGCGGGGCTCACGTCGTCGCGGCCGACATCAACATGAGCGGCGCCGAGGAGACGGCTCGCCTCGTCGAGGGCCTCGGTGGCCGCGCGATCGCGCACAGCTGCGACGTCGCGTCGCGCGAGTCCGTCGGCGATCTGCACAAGGCCGCCTCGAGTTGGCTCGGTCGCGTCGATCTGCTCGTCAACAACGCGGGGGTCGCGGTCGCCGGCAAGGTCGGGGAGATCCCGCTCGCCGATTGGGACTGGATCGTCGGTATCAACCTCTGGGGCGTGGTCTACGGCTGCCATTTCTTCCTGCCGGCGATGCGCGCGGCGAAGCGAGGGCACATCCTCAACGTCGCGTCGATCGCGGGCTACGCGAACGCGCCCGAGATGGCGCCCTACAACGTGACGAAGGCCGGGGTCGTCGCGCTCTCCGAGACGCTCGCCGCCGAGGCGAAGCCCGACAACGTCGGCGTCACCGTGCTCTGCCCGTGGTTCTTCACGACGAACATCCACAAGAGCGCGCGGTCGAGCGCGAGCACGCCCATCTCGAAGATCGAGAAGGTCATGAGCCGTTCGAAGGTCCAAGCCGACGAGGTCGCGCGCGCCGCGATCAGCGCGTGCGATCGCGGGCAGCTCCACGTCTTCCCCCACGCCGAGGCGAAGCTCACGCAGACGCTCAAGCGCCTCGCCCCCGAGGGCTTCCACCGCCGACTCATCCCGATGCTGTCGCGCTTCTCGAAATAGCAGGCGGCTCGTGATGACTCGGGGCGCCCGCGTTGCCAGCGTGCTGTGTGCGGCGGCCTTGATGGCTTGTGGGGAAGGGTCCACCCAAAACAAAAATAGCGCCGCGAGCACCCAGGCCGCAGCGCCCCTGACCCAGGTCGAGCTCGGGTACACGGTGGGTCGGCACTTCGCGTACGCGTGCGCGCTCGCGCTGTTCGGGCAGGAGGCCGAGGCAGCCTCGAGCTACGAGCTCGCCGGCACGGCCGCGGCCATGTTGGGTGTGGTCCTGCCCGAGGCCCCGAAGCGTGAGGACGCGCTCTTGAAGCTGCGGGATCGCACGCTGTTCGACGCGATCCAACGAACCGCGGGCGCCGATCCCGCGTGGGCCTTCGCGCTCGCGATGACGACCACGGACGCGAGCATCGGGATTTCAATCGAGACGAACGCGAGCAAGCAGCTCGCGAACGTCGGGGTCATCGCGGGCAAGCTCGCGATCCCCGAGACCGAGTGGCGCAGTCAGCTCGACGCGGCGATCAAGACCCCCACCAAGCAGAACGGCGACGCGCTCGCCGCAGCGTTCGACGCGCACTATCGCTTCAGCGGCCGCAAATGATCGTGAACGCTTACAGCCGCGTAACTCTATAACGTCCAGTCACGGCGGCGCGAGACAGGGCTGTGGCGTGCCCCCCTGGCCGACATCGGTGGAGCCGCCGACGCCGAACCCGAGGCAAGGTTCGGGTATCGCGGCACCCTCACCACCCGCGCCGCCGCCGCCCTCCGCCGCGCCGCCTTGCCCGACGAACACGACCTTCGCGCCGCAGTCCGCAGCGGCGAGCGCCGCGAGCGCCGCCGCGACGAAGGCAGCCCGGCGAGCCAGGATTCGATTGCGGTCTTCGTCGTCGGCCATGCGGGGCAGTCTACGCGCCTCGCTCACGGCGCGGGAAGCGTGAGCATGACCGCGGCAATGCCCGGCTGCGCCTGCGACGCGCCGACCGAGCCTGCCTGATCGGGAGTCGGCGTTACGAGATCGACGCCGGTGAGGACGGGCTCGCTGCCTTGATAGACGACCAAGACAGCGTGCCCCCCAGCGCCGTGACCACCCTTGCCACCCGAACCACCGAAGCCCCCCGCGCCCCCCGCGCAGGAGTTGTCATTTGCACCGTTGTAAGCGGCGCCGCCCGACCCGCCGAACGAGAAGGGACTCGCGGCGCCGCCCGCCGCGCCGTCTCCGCCGTTCGAGACCTGCATCGAGACCTCGCTGAAGTCGAGCACCGTATTGAGCGAGATGACCGCGATGCTCGAGCCGCCTGAGCCGCCAGCGGTGCCGCCCGTGCCGCCGCAGCCGCCCGAGCCGCCGCCACCACCCGTGTAATAGATGGTCATCGCGCCGCCACCACCACCGCCGCCAGACCCAGGCGAACCAGAGCTCCCATTGCCGGCCAGCGCGGGCATAAAGCCGTTATCGTCGACGAAGCCCTGGCTGCTGCAATCCGCGCCGTCGGCTCCGTTTGCTCCCGCTTCGCCGAAGCCGCCGGCCGAGCACGGGGCGCACAACCCAGCGCAAAACGCGGTGAGCCCACCGTTGTGCTGAAGCGCGAGTCCCGGTCCGGGCGTGCCGGCCGCCCCATTTGAAACGCTATTGTTGAGGCCCCTGTAACCACCGCGGCCGCCGTCGCCCCCACCGCACTGGCTGACCCCACCGAGGACATTGCCCGAGGTCGACACTCCATTTGCGCCAGCGATCCCAGCCTGCCCCGAAGCCCCGTCGACGCCGGGGAGACCCGCGGCGCCGTTCCCAGCGATGAAGCTGACGCGCCTGATCTCGTAATGAACATTGCCGAAGATGGCCGCGATGCTCGAACCCGAGGGCACCGTGGCATCGGCAGCCAGGATATCGAAGCCCGCGATCACGCCGACATCCTGGTTCTCACCAAGAACCTTGAGGGCGATCTGGTCGGGGAGCCCCGTCACCGTGGAGACCTGATCGAGCTGCCACTGCCAATCTCCCCCTGTATTGCAGTCGAGTCCCCCGTAGACCTGGTGCTCGCCATTGAGGGCGATGGACTCGGTGTAGAGGCCGCTGCACACGTAGACGGGTTTGCCCGCCGATTGCGCGGCCGCTTTGGTTACACTCTTGTAGGGGTTTGCGGGCGTCCCGTCGCCGGCCTCGTCGTCACCATTGACGGTTACGAAGACACCGCAGCTCGCGGGCACGACCGCGCCGTTCTCGGGAGCACAGTTCATCGTCGGGCCGGGCGCGCCGCCCGTGCCGCCGTCGCCGCCCATACCTCCCATACCTCCCATTGGGGCCGAGCCCCCATCACCGACGGCGCCACCCATGTTCACGTCGCCGCCGGTGTTCGGTGCGCCGCCCGCGCTGGGGGCGCCGCCGGTCGCGGGGGAACCACCGCTGTCGCTCCCACCGCTCGACGGGGTGGTGCCGCTGTCACCGCACCCCACTCCCAAGAGACCCGCCGCCGCGAACGCGAAGATAGACCGCTGTGAAAGAAACCGCATACCGACCTCCATTGTCTGGAGGGGATTCGGCGGCTCGCGTGGGCCGGTGACAGCAAACCTTCAGTCGATGACGTCGCCGAACTTGGGGCGGAGCTTGCCCGCGCGGAAGAGCCACACGAGCGCGGCGGCGAGCGCGACGTGCGTGGACACGGCGACGAGCCCCGAGTGGTCGCGCCACTCGACGACCAAGACGGCGCCGAGCCCCGTGATGAACGAACAGATCCAGACGGCGGGGAGGCTCATGACCGCGACGACAGCAAAGGTCGCGGAGAGGACGACGAGCGCGACCGCGGAGCCGACGCGAGCGTCCTCGATGCCCGACCGAGTCAGGAGGGTGAGCGCGAGGACCACACCTGCCAGCTGACAGAGGATGGATGCCGCGATACGCCGCGTTATCCCAGTCCGGAGAATGATACGCCGATAAAGGAACATCCCGGCCACGGTGCCGACGAGCGCGAGCACGTTGCCGAAGAGCACGCTCGTGAGGCGGACGTTCGCGATGTCGTGCGCGAGGTGCGCGCTGACCACGGTGAACAGCGAACCGAGGACGAGGATGGCGGTGATGAGGGCCGCAAAGCCAGGGATCGCCGGCGTGGGATCCATGTCTTTTCTCAGGGCCTCGACGGCCTCGGCGCGCCGCTCGTGCTCGCGCAGCTCGGCCTCGATCGCCTCGACCCGCGCGGTCATGTCGGCCTCGGAGGAGCCCAGCTCGGCGAGGGCCGCGCGCGCGCCGACAGGGTTCTTCATCGCGAGATCGCGCTCGAACGAGAGTCGCAGGGCGCGGGTAAGGCCGGCCCTCGCCTCGGGGTTCTGAGGCCAGCTGCCGAGCGCGGTCTTGAAGCCGAATTGGGCCTCGGTGAGGTGGACTCGGGTCTCGTCGGACGTGAGGGCCGCGGCCTCCGCGCGCTCCAAGCTGCCTGTCGCCGAGCGTGAGAGCTCGTTGGACGCGCGATGACTCAGGTACACGCGCAAGGCCTTGCGGAACGCGGCGACGTTCGCGGGGCGGTCGCTCGGATCGCGGCTCGTCGCGGCGTTGCAGAGCTCCGCGAGCTCGCGAGGGACGGAAGGTGGATATTCGAAGGGGCGTGACTCGACGGCGCTGCGGATCACGTCCATGAGGTGTTTCCCAGGGTGGCGCGGCTCGCCGACGAGGACGTCGTGGAGCGTCGCACCGAGCAGATAGATATCGGTGTGCGGGCCGAGCAGCTCGGGGCGGCCCTCCGCCATCTCGGGAGCCAAATATGCAGGCGTGCCGAGGAGCTCGGGCGGACCAGTGCGGCGCGGGTAGTGCGTCGCTACACCCCAATCGAGCAGGTAGACTGTTCCGAAGTCGCCCACCATGATGTTCTCGAGCTTGATGTCGCGGTGGACGATGCCGCGCGCGTGCGCGAGCTCGAGCGCGTGACAGACCCCGACGAGGATCTCCACGAACGCGGTGAGTCGGTCGCCGTCCTCCTCGACGAGAGAGGCCCACAGAGGATGCTCCGGCTGTTTACAAAGATGTAACAGCGACGACCCCTCGACGCGCTTCATGACGAGGAACGGGCGGCCATCGGGGCCAGTCACCAAGACATGCACGGGGACGACGTTCGGGTGCTCGAGCGCGCCTGTGACGCGCGCCTCGTGCGCGAGCACAGCCTCGCTGTCGACGTCGCTGACAGCGCGCACGGTCTTCACCGCGACTTGGCGCTGCAGGGAGCGTTGCTCGGCCGAGTACACCAAGCCCATTCCCCCCTCGCCGAGGAGCGCCCCGAGCTCGATGTCTTCCGCGATGGCAGCGGGAGGGATCGAGGAAGACGCAACGCTCGGGCTCGCGGCGATGGTGGCCGCGAGCTCCGCGCGGATCGTGCCCTCGAGCCGCAGGTCGGGCTGGGTTCTTCCGAGCGTCTCCCATCGAGCGACAGCGTCGTTCGTGCGGTCAGCGGACTGCGACACGACCCTGCAGCTTACTGGGATTTCAGTCGGCCTTCGCCATGAAGCGGGCGAGGTCTCGTTTGACGGTCTTGTGGATTGGAATCCATAGCGGCCCCCACCCGAGGACGAGCCCGGCGAAGCCGAACGCTTGCTTGGCCCATGCCCACCGATCGAAGGCGTCGCGGTGTTCGATGATCTTACCGTCTTGAAAGCGGAAGCTCGCGTCGATGCGGTTGATCACCGAGCGCCCCGTCTTCGAGAACGTGTAATAGGCGTCCCAATGAGCGCGGCCCGTGTGGTCGTCTGCGCTGACGTCCCGGAACTCGACGCGCAGATCGGGAGCGCGTTTGCAGAGCATGCGCCACATGGCTTTGACCTCGGGGCCCTCGAGGTCGGTGAACGCCGGGTCGCTGAAGGTCGCGTGGTCGGCGTAGTGTTTGACCATCCCCTCGGCGTCGTGCCGACTGAAGCTTTGATAGAAGTCTTCGATGGCTCGTGCGTTTGCGTGCATATCGGATCAGGCCCTCGGCGATTGGGTGGTTCGAAGAAGCTCCAAGACTCGGTGCGCGAGATCACGGCGGCTCGTCGCGTCTCGATCCGCGCGATAGAGCGACGCGACGCGCGCAGCGCTCTCCAAGGTGGCGAGCTCCGCGCGCAACAACGCGAGGTCGCCGTCGACGTGTTGGAGGGACAGCCAGCCCCGCGCCCGCGCCTGATCGAGCCGGCGATGACAGCGGCAGGCGTTGCCTTCGTCGACGAGCCCGCAGTGCTCGGAGAGGACTTCGCGCATCGTCGAGCGCGCGCGGCTCAACCGCTTGCGATACGCGGCCGGCTCGATGTCGAGCGCCTCGGCGGCCTCTTCACCGGGGAGCTCGAGGATCTCGCCGAGCACGTAGGCCGCGCGATGTTCGACGTCGAGCGCGCGCAGCATCGCGACGCTGCAGTCGAGCTTGAGCTCCGCGAGGAGCGCGCGATCGTCGGTGCGCTCGGGGGCCTCGAGCTCCAATCCGTCTGCGATTTCAGCGGCGATCTGATGGCTCTCGAGCACGGGCAGACGGCGCGCGCGGCTCTTGTGGTCGAGGCACTGGTTGACCGCCACGCGGAAGGCCCACGTCGAGAACTTCGCGCGGCGATCGAAGCTCGAGAGGTGGGTGACGACGCGAAGCAAGGCCTCTTGGGTCGCCTCCTCGGCGTCGGCGACCGTCGGCATCATGCGGCGCGCGAGCGCAAAGAAAGGACGCTCGAGAGCCCGCACGATCCGACCGAGCGCCTTGGCGTCACCCTCGAGGGCGCGATCGAGGTCGTCGAGAGAGGGGTCGGGGCGGTCCACCATCGCGATCATCGGGTAGGACCGCCGCCGAGGTCGACTTGTGACCGACTTTTTTTCGAAGGGTCAGGGCGCGGCGGGGATGGGCTCTTCGACGAGCTCGAAGCGACCGAAGTCGAAGGGCTTGCCCGGCGCGCGCTGGACGGGCACGAGCCGCTCGCGGATGCCCTTCTTCTGCAGTTGGATGACTCGGTGATAGCAAAACGGATTGTTGCCGCGCCGCCCGAACGTCGTGTGCGTGGTCCACGAACAACCGGCCTTGCAGACATCGGCATAGCGACACGTCTTGCAAAAGCCCCAAAGCTCGTCGGTCGTGCGCTCGCGTGCGAACCGCAGGAGCTCGGAGCGCTCCCAGAGCTGCTCGAGGCTCATGTCGCGGACGTTGCCGCCGTTGTAAGGCTCGGTCGGCAAGGTCGGGCAGGCCTTCACGGTGCCGTCGCTCTCTATTCCCAATAGATAGATACCGGCGCTGCAGCCACGCCAATGCGTCTCCCATCCGTACGGACGCGAGCGGAGCGTGACCTCGTGGGGTCCGAAATAGCCGATGTTGTTGTTGGCAAATACGTTGAACGGCTCACCGATGCGGCCGCCCGCCTCGTACCGCGCGACGGCGTCGAGCTGAATGGCCGCGAGGCGATCGACGATCTCGACCATCTGCCACGGGTCGATGATCCACTCCGGGTGATCGGCGGCGCGCCCGAGCGGGCCAGTCAGCTGCGTCTGCCAGACCGCTACGCCGGAGTCTTGAAAGAGCGCCGCGAGCTTCTCGAGCTCGGGGAGGTTGAGTTTGTTGATTTGGGTGTTCGTGGAGAGGACGAGCCCAGCCTCGCGGGCCGCGTCGAGCGCGCGCATCGCCGCGCTGAAGCTCCCGAGGTTGCCGCGCAGTTTGTCGTGGGTCAGCGCGAGCCCGTCGATCGACACGCCGAGCGACGAGAGGCCGGCCTCTTTGAAGGCGAGGGCGCGCTCGCGGGTGAAGGCGCGACCGCCGGTCTGCATCGAGACGCGGACGCCCGCCTTGACGAGCTCTCGAATGATGTCGGCGCAGTCGGCTCGCAAATAGGCCTCTCCACCGATCAGCGTCACCTCGCGACTGCCCATTCGCCCGAGGGCGCGCGCGACCTCGAGGACCTCTTCGGTGCCCAGCTCGTCGGGGCGCGCCCGCCCGGAGCGCGACCCGCAGTGCGCGCACGGCTGGTCGCACTTCATCGTTATTTCCCAAACAACATAAAGCGGGAAGACGCGGTCGCGGTCCTCGGGGCGGAGCGCGCGGACAGGAGCCGTCTCAAGAGGATTGGAAGTCATTTGCAGATTCGACCGAATTCCCAGCCAATCACCAAGAGCTATTTGCAGTCATCGCGGGCGCAACTCCGCTCGCGTAGCGCGCAACACACGAGTTTGTCTTCGTGCAACACGCCGATTGCGTTGACACCAGCCGAAGGTCCTTGGTTCGATGAGGGCATGCGCTTCAAGGGTACTCTTTTGCCTTGTTCGAATTGTGGGACGCCGGCCCTGCCCGGCGATCAGACCTGCTCGCACTGCGACGCCGAGCTCTCCCCTTCACGGTCTTCGACGCCACTGCGACACGCTGCCTCCATCGCGATGGGCCTCGCCGTCGCGATCAGTCCGCTCGCCTGTGGCGATGACGGCACTGGCGGCGGCGGCAATGGCGGCGACGTGAGCGTCGGCGGCGCGTATGGCGCCGGCGCGACCGGCGGAGAGGGTGGCGTGCTGGGTGGTAACGGGGGAGTCGGCGGAACTGGCGGCGACGTGAGCGTCGGCGGCGCGTACGGTGCCGGCGCGACCGGTGGCTTTGGTGGGGACGTCAGCGTCGGCGGCGCGTACGGCGCTGGCACGACCGGCGGCGGTGGAGCGGGGGGCGCGCCCTGACGGCGGGCCGCTGGTAGCGCGGCGCCCGATCAGCCGTCTTTTGCGGTGCTCGGGCGCGTCATCAGCTGCACGGTCATGGTGCCCTTGCCGGCGGGTTTGCCGTCGCGCGAGCGCAGAATGAGCGTGAGCTTCCACGGGTCGCGGCTCAAATTACAGAAGGTGCGCGCGGCCGGCGCGCCCGCGGCGTCGACGACCGCGAGGAGCGGCCGCCCCTTTCCAGTTACATCTTCGTAAGCGAATAGATGGGACTGGCCAGTAGCGGACTTGCTGATGGTCGCGCCCGCGTCGACGTGGATATCGAGGCTCAGGCATTCGCCGGACGCGACCTCGATCGGCAGCGGTTCGAACGCGTCGAGGCGTCGCTGGGTGGGCTCGCCTCTGGGGGTGAACTGCTCGGCTGGATTGGGGTGTAAGCCGCCGTCGAGGAACGGCTTCTTCGCCGCGCTCGGCACGAGCGGGCGCGTGTAGACCTCGAGTTTGACGTCCCCCGCGCCCAGGCTGAGCCCGGTCGTGCGCGGCGCCGATACGAGCCACATCGGGATAGGGTCCAGCGAGTAATTGCATATCTCCTGGGCGACGAGCCGGCCCGCTACGACCTTGTGCGCGGCGAGCCGATTTCCCTTCGGCGCCGACGCGCCGGGCGCGGGCTCGACATCGGAGTAGACGAGCGGCACGTCGAAGGTCGAGAGCTCGGGATTCGGGGTCGCGCCCGAAGCGAGCGTGGCCGCGACGGAGTTGCACTCCGACGGCGCGACGGCGCCGAGGCTGAGCGCCTCGAACGCCGCGAGGGACCGAGTCGCCGAGATCCCCTTCTTCGTTCGGCCCTCGACGCCATCCTCGAGCGCGATGCCACCCCCCGCGAAGAGGGGAGTCGCGTGCGCATCGAACTCCCACGCCTCGGCGGCGGTGAGCTCGCGCTCGTACATCCTGGCCCGGAGCGGCCCCTTGCCGAGGGCGGTCGGCAAGGCCGACGCGGCGACGAGATCGACGGTCAGGGTCTCGTCGCCTGCGTGATTGCAAATAGCGAGCTGGCTGTCGGTCGCTCGGGCGACGATTTCGCCCTTGGGGTTCCTGAGGACGACTTCGGGTTTGGCGGCGCGCGTCCCGTCGGAGAGGGGGCCGTCGCTGCCGAACCCACCCGTGCCCACGAGGAGCTCTACCGAATAGCAATGCCCTTTGCGAGCAGGCAAGACGATGGGCGACCACGGGTCCTCGAGGTTGCGGCGGACCTCGAGCCCGACTGGGGCGTAAGGCGGAGTCTTGTATTCGTCGCGCGGGTGGAGCCCGCCCTCCCACGGGAGCGCGCTCGGCCCACTGACCTGGAGTCCCTCGCCGGCGGCGATGTGCTCGAAGGGACAGCCCACGCTCGAGAGCGCGAAGAGGAGCGAGGGCAAGGCGAACTCGACGTGGGCGCGCATGGTGGCAGTCTACCTCTCGAGTCGACGCTAACGATCGATCGCGGCCGTCGCCATGACGACCACCGCACTCCCCACGCCCCCAATCTGATCGACGAAGCGGACCGTCGCGGGCGTCGCGGCGTCGTCGAGGATCTCGACCGAAGACGGTGGGATCGATTGATAGAGCAGCTCGACGTCGAGGTGGTCGACGGAGGATGCTCCACCCTTGATCCGATATTGGACTTGGTCGGACCCGGGGACGAAGGTGCTGTCGTCGTCGGCGCCGACTGGGGCGATCCAGTCGATCCACGCGTCGGTCGAAGACCAACCTGCAGGCAAGATGCGGTTGTCTTTGCCGTAGCGAGCAGCGGCGAGCGGCCTGGTCGCGACGTCGCCGCGCGCGTCGACTGGGATAGCCTCCCAAACCTGCACTTCACCATCGTCCTCGACGACGTCGAGGTGCGGCAGGATCGAGCCGCCCGAATCGAGGCGCTGGCCCGCGCCGTCGACGAGCGCGCCCGAGGCGTCGTACGCGCCGGATTCGAATACGACGTTGGCCCCGTCGAAGGCCGTCACGTGCAGCCACATGCGTCGCGTCGGATACCCGGTCGGGAGCTTGTGGCCCGTGCGGTTCTGGATCGCGATGGAGACCAGGAGATCCGCCGCGTCCGGCTGCGCATCGAGCACGGTGAGCGCAGCGGCGGACGCGAGGTGGTCGCGCGCGCGCCCCGCGGCCTCGAAGAGCAGATCGGGGCTCAGCGACGAGCCCGTCCATTCGAGGTTCGCGCCCAGCAGATCGAGCATCGCGGAGCTCGCGCCGACGAAGAGGTGCCGACCGAACGGCGAGCGAGGTTGTGAGCCGACTGGATAGGTGGTGAGCGGAGAGACGATCGCGCTGCCGTCCGCGGCGGTCGCTGGCAAATGGCAGCTCGCGCACTCGGTGCCCTCATCGGGGTTCGAGGAGTTCTGCCACTCGAGATAGGAGGCTTGCTCGAGGAAATCGCCGCCGAGGAGCTCGCCGTTCGCGCCGACGACGGGCGTGATCACGGTGTGGCAGGTCGCGCAGAGCTCGCTCTTGCCGATATGGGTCGCATACGTCGGCGTGAACTCGATGAAGAACTGCATCGGCTGCGTGTTCGGCGACATGTGCGGCCCGAAGAGGAGCCGGTCGAACCCGACGTCGAAGCCGCCGCCGAAGCTCTCGACGTCGCCGAGGTTCGCGTCGCGGATTTGATGACACATCGTACAAGTTATTCCGTCGCGCGCGAGGTTCGCCTCGGGCGTGGTGCCGGCGGTCAGCTCCTCGAAGGTCGGGTGTCCACCTGAGCGCTCGTGCTCGAGGGACGAGGCCGGCGCGTGGCAGCGCGTGCACGCGATCTCGATGTCGTCCTTGGAGAACGCGGTCGCTGGCGCGGCGTCGAGCTCGTGGCTGAACGTCGCGAGGTAATAGGGGTCACGCGCCGCGAACGCCATCATCGAGGTCTGCCAGAGGCCGACGGGCGAGAGGTCTCTGCCGTCGGCGTCGCGGAGGGTGTCGCCGTCGCCCGCGAGGTGGCATTGGCTGCACGCGCCCGACGTGCGAAATCGCTCGGTCTCCGTCGCTTGAATGGGAGGTAGTGGATCGAGCGGCGGGGGCTTGTCGACGGGGGGCGGATCGGGCGTCGTGTCCGGGTCGGTCGGTGAGGAGTCACCGCAGGCCGAACCCACCAGGGCCGCGAGGCCGCACACCGCGATCGAAGTGAAGGGGCGTCGGCTGAGCACGAAGGGCGGAGAAGTGCACGACGTGTTCCAGGACGCTCGCGTGTTGGATGGCGAGCTTCCACCAACCGAGCTGCTCGGGCTGCGCACGACTTGCGGGCGGCCGCCGAGGCCGCGCAGATCGTGCGAGGCCCTAGCCTTTGTTCTCGTTGTTCGCCGAGCGAAGCGAGGGGAACGAGTACCCAAGTTGACCGCGGCCTTCGTCCGCGCGACGCGCTCGGGATGAGAGCCCGACTTCACCCCGACACGTTGCTCGCACAGGCCGGCGAGCAAGCTCATGCGACCGGCCACGTCGTGCCGCCGATCGAGATGTCCGCGACGTTCGCTCGAGACGAGCGCTACGAGCTGATGATCGGCGTGGACTACGGCCGCGACGGCTCGCCTGCGTTTCGACGCGTGGAGAGCGTGCTCGCGGCGCTCGAGGGCGGCGATCGCGCGATGGTCTTCTCCTCGGGGATGGCCGCGGCGACGGCGGTCTTCATGGGCCTGCGACCTGGCGATCACGCGATCGTGCCCCGCGCGATGTATTGGGCCTTGCGACGCTGGGCGATCGCACACGGCGCTGCGTTCGGCATCGACGTCGACGTGGTCGACGTCTGGAACGCCGAGGCTGTGTCGAGCGCCCTCCGACCGGGCCGCACGAAGCTCGTGTGGGCGGAGACTCCGGCGAACCCGACGTGGGAGGTCACCGACATCGAGCGAACGGCGGCGGTGGCGCACGACGCGGGGGCCGCGTGCGTCGTCGACTCGACGGTCGCGACGCCGGTGCTCACGCGCCCGCTCGAGCTCGGCGCAGACATCGTCATGCACTCGGCCTCGAAGTATTTGAACGGGCACAGCGACGTCGTCGCGGGTGCCCTCGTCGGGCGAGCGGACAGCGAGCTTTGGTCGCGAGCCGCGGCGCATCGCAAGAGCGCTGGAGCGATCCTCGGCCAAGTCGAGGCGTGGCTGCTCCTGCGAGGGATGCGCACGCTCGCGGTGCGGGTCGCGCGCTCGTCCGAGACGGCGCTCGCGCTGGCGCGCTGGCTCGAGACCCACCCGCGCGTCGCGGAGGTTCGATACCCGGGGCTCGCGTCTCATCCGCAGCACGCGACCGCGGTGAAGCAGATGCGCGGTGGTTTCGGCGGAATGCTGTCGATTCGCGTGCGAGGTGGGCTCGAGGGATCGCTCGCAGTCGCGCGCGCTCTCGAGTTGGCGCTGCGCGCGACCTCTCTCGGCGGGACCGAGACGCTCGTCGAACATCGCTTCGTGGCGGAGGGGCCGGGCTCACAAGCGCCCGAGGACCTCTTGCGGATCAGCGTCGGGCTCGAACACGAGGGCGATCTGCGCGCCGACTTCGAGCGCGCGCTGAACCACACCTAACGGGACATTTCGCCTCGTCCTTCGCGCCTCACGACGTCCGAGAATCCTCGGTTCAGCCTGGGTTAAGCTGTTTCGTTTCGTGCTTTCGACGAAGGGTGCTAGCGCGCGATGTCGCAAGAAGCCTTGGATCTGAAGTGCTTCGGGGTGCTCGAGCACATCGGCGTGCCGGCGTACGTGTTCGAGCAAGCGGAAGCTGAGTATCTCCTCCGCTACATCAACGCGGAAGCTCGCTCCCAGAACCCCGACATCGAGCATTTCCTCGGGCTGCCGATGGCGCGGCTCTACTCGGATCCGCCCGAGATGCTCGAGGATGCGCGACGCGCGATGGAGGAGCAAACTCCGGTCACGCGCGACGTCCTCTTGCGTCGGCACGATCACACGGAGCCCACGTTCGCGCTGCGCATCCGGTTCATTCCGCAGACGAAGCGCCATTTGCTGGTCACCACGCACGCCATCGACAGCAACGGCGGCGCTGAGCTCGCGCTGCGCGAGAGCGAGGCTCGTTATCGAGGGTTGTTCGCCGCCCTCCCGGACGCTGTCATCGTGCGTGGCTCCGATGGCCGCATCCTCGCGTGCAACGAGGCTGGCGCGCGCCTGCTGGGTGAGATGGACCCTGCGCTCGTCGTCGGCAGAGAGAAGGTGATGACCGAGGGCGTCGGCCTGAAGAACGAGGCAGGCGAGCTCCTCACCGAAGACGATCTCCCGAGTCTGCGCGCCGTGCGAACAGGCGCGAGGGTCGACCCGCAGATCGTCGAGCGATCGGACGGTGAGACGGTGCGCTGGTTGCGGGTCTCCGCCGAGCCGATCTTCTCGCAGAGCGGCGCCGTCACCGCGTCGGTGACGCTGCTCACCGACATCACGGACAGGGTGCTCTCCGAGCGTGCGGCGCGCGCAGCAGCGACGCGGCTCGATCTCGCCTTGCAAGCCTCGAAGGTCGGGGTCTGGGAGTACGACTTCCAATCGGACACGGGCTGGTGGTCTTCGAACCTCGACACCCTGTTCGGCTTCGGGAACGAGCGACCGCCGAATTTGGAGACGTTCCTCATGCGGCTCCACCCGGAGGATCGGGCGAAGCTGCAGAGCATCGCGAGCGCATTCACCGCCGACGGGAGCCGCGAGCTCGAGGCCGAGTTCAGGCTCATGGGCGACGACGGCGTGGCTCGATGGGCCCGTCTTCAAGGGCGCAAGCTCGACCCTCCGACCCGGGTCGCCGGGACCGTCACCGACACGACCACGCAGCGCCGCATGGAGGAGGAGCTGCGCCGCTCGCACCGCCTCGAGAGCATCGGTCGCTTGGCCGGTGGGGTCGCGCACGACTTCAACAACCTGCTCGCGGCGATGATGGTCTCGCTCGAGGTTCTCGGGACGCGCACGACCGAGGATTCGCGCGAGGACTTGATGACGATTCGCCACGCTGTGCTGCGCGCGCGCGACCTGACGCGACAGCTCCTCGCGTTCGCCAAGAAGCAGCCGATCGAGTTCAAGCGTGTCGATTTGGCCGAGCTCGTCAAGACGGTGGAGCGACTGCTCCACAGGCTCGTCGGCCCGGCCATCGAGATCGTCGTCGAGCGCGAGTCGGGCGTGATCGTCCGGGCGGACGGGCCCTCGCTCGAGCAGGTCCTCGTGAACCTCGTCGTCAACGCGCGCGACGCGATGCCCAACGGGGGGCGTCTCGTGGTTCGCGTCGGAACGACCAGCGTTCTCGTCGACGACGCGCCGACGCAGCGTGCGCTGCTCGAGGTCGTCGACTCGGGGGTCGGGATGGACGAGGTCACCCGCGCCCACGTGTTCGAGCCCTTCTTCACGACGAAGAACAGCGGGACCGGCCTCGGCTTGGCGAGCTGCTACGGGATCATCCGCCAGCACGATGGCGACATCGTCGTCGAGAGCGAGCCTGGCCGCGGCACGACCTTCCGCATCCTCTTGCCGGTCACCGCGAGCACGAGTCGCCCCGAGGCGAAGGCTCGATCGATCACGCCACCGACCACGCGCGCGAGCCGCGTGCTCATCGTCGACGACGAGGATCTCGTGCGGCGCGCCTCGGTGCGCCTCTTCAAGAGCCTCGGCTACGAGGTGCTCTCGGCGGGCAGCGCGAGCGCGGCGATCGAGCTCGTGCGTGATCGCGAGCTGCACGTCGACCTGCTCTTCTGCGACGTCGCGATGCCCGAGCGCGACGGTCCATCGCTCGCTGCGGAGCTCCTCGAGAGCCGCCCCGACCTGCAGATCATCTTCGTCTCGGGCTTCTCGGAGACCGACGTCAGCGCGAACATCGAGCGCGCGTTGTTTCTGCCCAAGCCCTTCAGTCGGGACGAGCTCGTCACGAAGCTGAAGGAGGTCGAGAGCCGCAGCTGATCGCGAGCCGCGCCGCTCAACCGAGCAGCGCAGCCACACGTTGTGCGGGCGCGGGGCTCGCCTTCTCGTCGGAACCCGCGACGACGTCGACGCGATCGAGCGCGGCGTCCCCACGCACGAGCCGGACGCGCGCACCCCGGCCGACCCGGCCGGGCTCGTCGATCGCGAGGACCATTCGCTCGAGCGTCGAACCCGAGCTCACCGATGCGCGTGCGGCATCGACGACCTCGCGAGCCACCTCGGGATCGATCCAGATCGCCAACGAGCGCAGGCGCTGTCCGCAGCGTGACTCGAGCAGCGCGGCGACCTGCTCCACGCTCCAGCGCCCCTCGTAGATCGAGTCGAGGTCGAGCAAACCCAGCAGCCCCTCTCCTCTCGTGAGCGCCGGCAGAAAATCGAGGTTGCGGTAGGTCCGTGTCTCGAGCGTGCGAACCGTCGTGTTACCCGCGTCGACGAGCGCGCTCACCACGGCAGCGTACGCGCCGACGAGGGTCGAGAGCGATCGCATCACGGGGTGGGCGGCGAGCTGCGCGCCAACGCCCCCTCGATGGCAGCTCGAGAGGTCGAGCGTGTGCAGGGTCGACCAGCGCGGATCGCCGATGAAGGTCGCGTCGGCGACGTGCGCGGTCGTGCGCGACCATCCATAACGGCACGCAGCGAGGAACCCTCGCTCGTACGCGAGACCATCCTTCAAAACGGCGCTCTCGAGATCACTGAGCCAAGCGCGGCCGAACTTCGAGACGAGCTCCTTCTCGCGGCGTGATGGAGGCTCCGCCGTCAACGCGCGCGCACACTGCAGCCGAATCAGCTCGCCGCGTGGATCGCCCCGCTCGATCAAAAGATCCGCGTACACGAGTCGCGGCTCGTCATCGCTGGGGTTCGCGTGGATCTCCGCGAGCAAGCTCGCTTCGTCACGGGTGTCGCGCGGTCGATCGCCAGCGAGCGCGCGCTGCAGTTTGTCGACGAACGCCGTCGTCTCGAGCGTGCTCGCGGGTGGGCCGTGCGGCCAGCGCGCCGAGATCTCACCGTGCGTCGCGGCGATCTTCGGGATGACGCTCCGACCGAGCGGCCTCAAGACGAACGCTGCAGCGCCCGCCTTTCCCAGGTTCGGCAGGGCCGCGGCAGCGGCGAGAGCCGCGAGCGGCGCGAGGCACGCGGGATCGTCCGAGTGGGCGAGGAGCCTCAAGAGAGCGGGCACGAAGACCCGACCGGCCGTCCCAGGAAACGGCGGTCGAACCAGCCACTCGACCACCGCAGCCGAGACGCGAGGATCCGCCGGACGACTCGAGAGCGCCTGGATGCGCTCTGCGGCGAACCGAGCGTTCGCTGCCTGCGGGATCGCAGCGAGCAGCAGCGGCACGTCAGCCGGATGTCCCTCGTCGTTCGCCCCGAGGAACTGAGCCTGCTGGGTGTTTCCTCGGCGAGCGGAGAGCGGTGGTCGCCCCTCGGACGCGCGCTCCGAGATCGCGCTCACGAGCCCTGCGAGGCTCGCGCTCTTCTCCTGTCCCCAAGCCTCGACCGCTTCTGTGAGCGCGTCGCGAAGGTCCCCGGCGCGGATCGCAGCCTCTACCTCGACGATGGCTTTCTTCATGGGATCCGACGCGCGGACACCGTACCGCGAATCCCGAATTGAGCCGACCGCAACGTCTCAGACTGGGAATCGAGACCGAGCTCCAGCGCTCGCACGGGACAAATGGCGTGGACTTCGAGGCAGTCGAGTTGGCTCTCTTTTCGCTAAGGCTTCACCGTGGACTCCGAAGCTCCCTTTGACCTGCTCCGCATTCGCCCCAAGCGAGTTGAACCAAGGACGAGCCTGCTCCCTATTTGCGAAGCTGCGCTCGACACCGTGAGCGATCTCGCACACCACCGCGGCGTCAAACTCTCGTGCGCCGTCGACGTCTTCGCCGACGTCCCCCTCTCGGACATGCGCTCCGTGCACGGACAACTCGTGAGCCTGCTCGAGGTCGCGATCGGCCTCGAGGACTGGGGTGGTCACGCCGGACTCGAGGTGATGGTCGACGACGACGGCATGGTCAGGATGAGCGCGTGGAACGGTCGACCCTCGTCGATGCCCGCCGTGCACGCCGCTTGAGCGCGTCCCGTCCGAGCGCGGCGCGCGTTGCCCTCTTGGTCAAGCGTCCCGACCAATACGCTGCGAAGAGGCCCGCGAACGCGACCCATTCGAGGCGCGAAGGGGCTGGCCTTCCCATCGAACAGTCGCACCCCGACTCGCCGCCCCCGCCGCTGCCGCCGGCACCGCCGCCGCCACGTGCGGGGGAGCCCCCGGCACCGCCTGCTCCCGTGATCGTGCCTGTCGTCGCCGAGCCACCACCTGCGCCGCCGGCTCCGCCCGCGCTCGACTGACACGAGCCGTCCGCGCCGAGCTGCATCGCGATCGCGGGCCACTCGGCCGGGCAGGTCGCGCCGACGTCGCTCGCGGCGTCACACGCCAGGATGCCGCGCACGCAGCGCTGCTCGAACATCGAGGAAAAGGTGTGGCCGCCGTCGATCGAGCGCCCCGCGCTGAAGTCGCTCATGAGCTCGTCCGCGCAGACGTAGACCTTGTCGCTGTCGAGCGGATCGAGCGTCACGCAGCGAGCGCCGACCTCGCTCAAGACCTCGACGCTGGCGTCTTGCGTGTCGAGCTTCGAGAGGCCGTCGACGGGCCCGCCGAAGTAAGCGTGGAGACCATCGGGCGTCAGCCGAAAGGCCTGCATGAAGCCGGTCGTCGTCTCGAGCTCTTCGTAGGTCGCGCCGAAGTCCGTGCTGCGGAGCAAGCGCCCTGGCGCGCCGTTCGTGCGAACCCAAACCGTGCCCGCGTCGAACGGATCGATCCCGCCGATGAACGGCCCGCTCGAGGAGAAGCTGTTCGCGATGAGCGTCGACGTCCACGTCCCGCCGCCGTCCTGCGAGACCATCACCACGCCGTGCTCCGGCGTGCCGCTCACGAGGCCGCTCACGTAGAGCACCGACGGATCGCTCGGCGCTGCGTCGAGCGTGAGCACGGTCGTCTTGTCGGGGAGCTCGGCGCCGAGCGGCGCCCACGTCGCGAGATCGTCGTCGCTCGCCCACACGCGCGGGCGCGCTCCGTTCGGGGGCACGACGCGCGCGATCGCGCGATCGCCCGACGGAGCCATCGAGACGTCGGCGACGAACGAGCCCTCGAGCGCGGCGACGCGTTCGAAGTCGCACGCCGCGCCGCTGCCGATCGCGAGCCCGTCCGGCAGCCCGAGGAAGAGCTTGCCGCTCGGCGTGATCGCCGCGTGCGGGTGGAAGCCGCCCGAATATCCGATCGCCTGCTCGCAGACGAGATCCCAGGTGTTTCCCGCGTCGTTCGAAACCGCGAAGCCGTAGCTCGTGTTGATGAAGACGCGGCTCGGCTGCGTCGGATCGAGCACGATCTGCCCGGCTGCGGGGAAGGCGCCGTTGGCCCGAGCCGGCGCCGCGTGCGCGAGGGCGAGCGCGAAGAGCGCCCCCGCGACCCAGCGGTTCACGGCGTCCCCGAAGCGCTCGGTGCAGGTGCAGGCGCCGAGGACGAGGGCGCGGCCGACGACGCAGGCGCACCAGGCAGCGCACCGGGGAGCTCGGCGATGGGCTTGCGCGTGACGTAGAAGAAATCGCGGAGCGCAGCGCGCCGCACGTAGTCGTCCGGCTTGTATTCGAAGCCATCGATGATGGCCTTCACCGTCGGGTTCGACGCGTCGCCGTTCGTCGGATCGATCGTCACGAACTTGGGGAAGGACCAGTTCACGTCGAGCTGCGCGACGTTGTAAGCGCCGACGTGCTGCATCGCCGAGGCGATCGCCAGCGCGGTCGTGGCCTCGCTGATGCCGACGAACAGCGTGCCGCCGTCCTCGCTCAGACCGATCGCCGACCTGCGGATCACCGTGTTTCGATCGAGCGTCGCGCCCCAGAGGGTGTTCTCTTCGACGACCAATCCTTTGTGGAGCTCGCCGCCCTCGACCATGCACGCCGGCGTCTGGCGGAACCAGCTCATCGAATCGACAGTGTCCTTGACGACCTCCCACGAGCGGATGTCGAGCTTGTCCTGCGGGTAGGCCGCGACCGTGCACGAGATGCCGCGCGGCTCGATGAAGACCACGCCGTCGACCTTCATCCCGTATTGACCGTGCGTCGCCTTGAAGCCGCCGTTGAACGCCGCGAGCGCGATGGGGATGTCGGCCGCCGGGATGAGCCCCGTGCGCTTGTAGTCGCGCGCGCCGGCGAGCTTGCTGATGGGCTCCTGCGTGCCCGGCACGAGGTGGAGCCTCATCTGGCGCAGGTCCATCGCGACGACCGCGACGAGCGCCCAGCCCCGCTTTTTGTCGGGGTGCACGAGCGTCTTCCACATCGGGGGCGGCTCGTCGGGGTTGCGTTCGTCGGTCATCGGCACCCACTCGCCGTCGCCGGGCGCCGCGAACGTCGAGTGCATCGGCCCGACGTTCGTGAGCTCGAAGCGCGGGTACGCGACCTTGATCGAAGTGTCCTCGAGGACCTTCGGCTTCTCGGCGGGGACCTGCCAGTGCGCCGTCGGAGGCTCGTTGCCCCTGGTTACTTGGTTGTATTTGTCTTGAACGCCGTAAGCCCAATCCTCGAGCTTCGCGATGGCGTCGTTGCCGACGATGCTGCGCCCCGTGTCGGCGAGCCACGGCCCGAGCCACTCGATGCGGTGGATGGCGATCCAGAGCGCGAGGATCGACACGGGCACGCCGATGCGCAGCCCGAGCCCGATGCGACGCAGCCACTTGCGCTTCTTCTTGGGCTTCGCTGTGGGCTTCGCTGTCGGCGCGACAGTGGTCGAGACGTTCTCCGCCGATTGCGTGGGTTCGCTCGGATTATTTATTTGGGGGAGAGGTGCACCCTCCGGCGCGGGCGCGTGCTCCGTCGCATTCAGCGGGCTGTCGAGGGCGGGGTCGTCGGGGGCTGACATTGCAGTCTGAACGAGGCTCGCGGACACGCTGGGAACGAGAGAAAAGACGCGTAGCACGACGAGGGTCGCGACGGCGACGGGAAGGATCTCGCGCCGAACGTTGTTGAGCTGCCTACCCCGGTCGATTGCGCGCAGGCGTCGTCGGGACTAGGGTCGCAAAACCGATGTTTGCCTGGATAAAGAAGCTCTTCGGCACCTCCCACGAGCGCACCGTGGCGCGGATGCGTCCCAAAGTCGAAGCGATCGGCGCGATGGAGGAAGAGCTGAAAAAGCTCTCCGACGCGAAGCTCAAGGCGAAGACAGTCGAGTTCAAAGAGAAGCTCGACAACGGCGCCACGCTCGACGACATCCTCGTTCCGGCGTTCGCAGTCTGCCGCGAAGCAAGCCGACGCGTCCTCAAGATGCGGCACTTCGACGTGCAGCTCATCGGCGGCATGGTGCTGCACAGCGGCTCGATCGCCGAGATGCGCACCGGTGAGGGCAAGACCCTCGTCGCGACGTTGCCCTGTTATCTCAACGCCCTCGACGGCAAGGGCGTGCACGTCGTCACGGTGAACGACTACCTCGCCCGGCGCGACGCCGAGTGGATGGGCAAGCTCTACGGCTTCCTCGGCCTCGAGACGGGCGTCGTCGTCAACCAGCAGAACGACGTCGAGAAGAAGAAGGCCTACAAATCCGACATCACGTACGGCCAGAACAACGAATTCGGCTTCGACTACCTGCGCGACAACATGAAGTTCTCGGCGCTCGACTACATGCAGCGCCCGCTGAACTACGCGATCGTCGACGAGGTCGACTCCATCCTCATCGACGAGGCGCGCACGCCGCTCATCATCAGCGGCCAGGGCGAGCGCTCGAGCGACAAATACAAGATTGTCAACGAGATCATCCCGAAGCTCCGGAACGAGCAGCACTACACCGTCGACGAGAAGGCCCACTCGGTCACGCTCACCGACGAGGGCGTCGAGCTCGCTGAGAAGCTCCTCACCGCGGTCGGCGCGCTCAAGGGCAAGAACCTCTACGAGCCGGTGAACCTCGAGACGCTGCACATCCTCAACCAGTGCCTGCGCGCGCACACGCTCTACAAGCGCGACGTCAACTACCTCGTCCGCGAGCGCAAGGTCATGATCGTCGACGAGTTCACGGGCCGCATCCTCGCGGGCCGTCGCTGGTCGGACGGCCTGCATCAGGCCATCGAGGCGAAGGAGAACGTCCCCATCCAGGAAGAGAGCCGGACGATGGCGACGATCACGTTCCAGAACCTCTTCCGCCTCTACAAGAAGCTCTCGGGCATGACGGGCACGGCCGACACCGAGGCCGCGGAGTTCCACTCCACGTACAAGCTCGACGTCGTGATGATCCCGACGAACAAGAAGAACATCCGCATCGACTCGCACGACGTCGTTTACAAAACCGAGAAAGAGAAGTTCACGGCCGTCGTCGGCGATCTGCTCGAGCACCACGAGGCCGGCATCCCGATCCTGGTCGGCACGACCAGCGTCGAGAAGAGCGCGGCGCTCTCGGCGATCCTCAAGAAGAAGAAGATCCGCCACGAGGTCCTGAACGCCAAGCAGCACGAGAACGAGGCGTTCGTCGTCGCGCAGGCCGGTCGTCGCGGCGCGGTCACGGTGTCGACCAACATGGCCGGCCGCGGCACGGACATCTTGCTCGGCGGCAACCCCGAGATGCTCGCGAAGTGGGACTTCAAGAACCAGCAGCGCATCCCCGAGGCCGAGCCCGAAGAGTTCGAGAAGCTCGTCGAGAAGTACCGCGGCGAGTGCCAAATCGAGGGCGACGAGGTCCGCGAGCTCGGCGGCCTCTACATCATCGGCACCGAGCGCCACGAGTCACGCCGCATCGACAACCAGCTGCGCGGCCGCGCCGGCCGCCAGGGCGACCCTGGCGCGAGCAAGTTCTACCTGTCGCTCGAAGACGACCTCATGCGCATCTTCGCCGGCGATCGGGTGAAGAACCTGATGGAGCGCATGGGCATGCCCGACGACGAGCCCATCGAGCACCCCTGGGTCACGAAGAGCGTCGAGAACGCCCAGAAGAAGGTCGAAGAGCGCAACTTCGACATCCGCAAGAACGTCCTCGAATACGACGACGTCATGAACGCGCAGCGCAAGACCGTCTACGACGTGCGCCAGTCGCTGCTGCTCGGTCGCTACTCACCCGAGATCCTCGACGAAGAGGGCAAGTCGACCGGCGACAAGCGCGAGATCAAGCCCCGCAAGGACATCGTCGATCTCGTCGTGCCGAAGATCGGCGCGCTGATCGCCCAGCACTGCGAGAACCCGGTGATGCTCCACGACAGTGAGGGCAAGCCGCGCGTCATCAAGGAGAAAGACTTCGACGACGACAACAAGCTCATCGAGGTCGAGGAGCTCCGGCGCAACATCTACCAAGGTGATCGCGGCGGGCGGAACGCCGGGTGGGGCGTGGTGCTCAACGTCGAGGGCCGCGAGAGGAAGGCGAAGGAGGTCTATCAAGAGCTCGTCGACCTCGTGCCGCGCGCCCTCACCGAGCAACGCGAGCGCATCCTCGACCTGATGGATCGCATCATCGGCGCAATGGCCGAGGAGTCTTGCCCGCCGCATCGGCCGCCCGAGGACTGGGATTGGGGCGGCATCTTCGAGGGCATGCGCGACACGTTCGGCATCGAGATCCACGACGACGTCGCGCAGTACGGCGACGTCGAGGCCCTCGCGCAGCACCTGTTCGACCTCGCGGAAAAGAAATACCTCGATAAAGAAAAGGACGTCGGCGTCGAGCTGTGCCTGCGGATCTTCCGGCACATCTACCTCGAGGAGCTCGACAAGGCCTGGGTCGATCACCTGACGGACATGGAGCACCTGCGCGACGGCATCGGCCTGCGCGGCTACGGCCAGAAGGATCCGAAGCAGGAGTACAAGAAGGAGGGCTACAACATCTTCGTCCAGATGGTCGCCCGCGTGTCTTCGAACGTCGTGACCAAGCTGATGAACATGCAGGTCCAGCGTCCGGAGGAAGAGGAGGCGCGCGAGCTCCGCGAGCTGCGCCGCCTGCAAGAGAACATCCGCCGCGCGCTGCCGAAGCACGACGAGCCTCTGCCGCTCGGCGCTCCGGGGTCGACCCCCGACGAGGGCCGCGGCGCAGAGGAAGAGCCCGAAGACGAGCCGCTCGTCGCTGGCGAGATGGAGTGTCCGTGCGGGAGCGGCAAGCCCTTCAAGACCTGCCACGGCGCTGAAGAAGACCAGGACGCGGCCTCCCCGTGAAGACCACCCTCCGGTCGTCGAAGAGCCAGAAGACCACTCCAACCAAGAAGACGGCGAAGCTCGCGACCGCGAAGCCTGCGGCCGCGAAGCCTGCGGCCTCGAAGCCTGCGAAGTCCGCAGCCTCGAAGCCTGCGAAAGCCGCGAAGCCCGCGCGCCCCAAGAAGGCGAAAGCCTCGCAGTCCGAAGCACCCGAGAGCACCGACGAGCGCCTCGTGCTCACGCTCGAGGACGGCGCCGCCGAACACGAAGAGGCGGAGGCCACGGGCGCGCGCGTCTACCGCATGCTCGACCTCCTGCGCCTCGGGCGCGTCGAGGTCGGCGTGACGCTCGTGAGCGACGACACCATCGCGAAGCTCAACCTCGAGTGGCGCAAGAAGGAGGGCCCGACGGACGTGCTCAGCTTCCCCTTGCACGATCTGCCTGCGGGCGCGCTCCTCGACCCCAACATCCAAGAGGCTCTCACGCCCGACAAGGACGCGGCGCTCATGCTCGGCGACATCGTCGTGTCGATGCCGACCGCGCGCCGACAAGCCGCTGAGCGTGACCGCGCCGTGCTCGACGAGGTCAGCTCGCTCATCGCGCACGGTCTCTTGCACCTGCTCGGCTTCGATCACACGAACGACGAAGAGGAGCGCGAGATGGACGCGTACGCTCGCGTGCTCGAGGCTGCGGCGCTGAACGACGAGCCCGTTCGACTTGCGCTCGTCCCACGCGCGAGCCTCGTTGCAGAGAGTGCGCGTATGCAAAGGTTGCGTTCGCGCTGAGCACTGACGCCCCCGTGTGACGAATGGTCTAGCCTCGCGCGCACGATGGCGACCAAGCACGTGTATCGATTTGGGGGCGGCGTCGCGGATGGCGACGCCACGATGAAGGACCTGCTCGGTGGCAAAGGAGCGAACCTCGCGGAGATGAGCGCCGCGGGTTTGCCCGTACCGCCCGGCTTCACCGTGACGACCGAGGTCTGCGCGGAAGTGATGACGCGCGGAGGCTCCGTTCCGGAGTGGCTCTGGCCCGAAGTCGACGCTGGGATCGCCTCCGTCGAAGCGCACATGAACGCGAAGTTCGGCGACCCCGAGCGGCCGCTGCTCGTCTCGGTGCGCTCGGGCGCTGCCGTCAGCATGCCCGGCATGATGGACACCGTCCTCAACCTCGGGATGAGCGACGCCGTCGCCGAGGGCCTCGCGAAGCTCACGAAGAACGAGCGCTTCGCGTGGGATGCGTACCGCCGCTTCCTCGAGATGTTCGCGAACGTCGTGATGGGCGTCTCGCGCGCGCCGTTCGAGCACGCGATGGACGCGCTGAAGAAGGAGCGCGGCGCTGCGAGCGATCAGGCGCTCAGCGCGGCCGATCTCCACGAGCTCGTGAAGCGCTTCAAGGTCGTCTACCAGAAGGAGACGGGGAACATGTTCCCCGAGAATCCTCGGACGCAGCTCGACGCCGCGATGAACGCCGTCTTCAAGTCGTGGAACAGCGACCGCGCGATCCGCTACCGCGAGGTGCAGAGCATCCGCGGCCTCAGGGGCACGGCGGTCAACGTGCAGGCGATGGTGTTCGGCAACATGGGGCCGACCTCGGGCACCGGCGTCTGCTTCACACGCAACCCCGCGAGCGGCGAGAAGGAGCTCTACGGCGAGTACCTCGTCGACGCGCAAGGTGAGGACGTCGTCGCCGGCACGCGCACGCCCGAGCCCATCGCGCGCCTCGCGAAGGACATGCCCGTCATCCACGAGCAGCTCGTCGCGCTCGCGAACAAGCTCGAGAACCACTTTCACAACGTTCAAGACATCGAGTTCACCGTGCAGGAGGGGCGGCTCTTCATCCTGCAGACTCGCCACGGCAAGCGCACCGGTCGCGCCGCCGTCCGCATCGCCGTCGATCTCGTGAACGAGGGCCTCGTGTCGAAGCCCGAGGCCGTCGCGAACCTCGTCGAGCCCGCGCACCTCGATCAGCTCCTGCACCCGCACTTCGCGAACGAGTCCAAATACCGAAACGAGAACCGCGTGCTCGGAAAGGGCCTCGCGGCCTCACCGGGCGCGGCGGTCGGCAAGCTCGTCTTCAGCGCCGAAGACGCCGAAGCGTGGAAGGCCCGTGGTGAGAAGGTCATCCTCGCGCGCATCGAGACGAGCCCCGAGGACGTCGCCGGCATGCACGCCGCCGAGGGCATCCTCACGAGCCGCGGTGGCATGACGAGCCACGCGGCCGTCGTCGCGCGCGGCTGGGGCAAGCCCTGCGTCGCAGGCTGCCACGAGATCCACATCGACTACCACGCGAAGACGATGACCAACGGCCACGTCACCGTGAAGGAAGGCGATTGGATCAGCCTCAACGGGACGACGGGCGAGATCGTCCAAGGCAAAGAGGAGCTCGCGGACGCGCTCGTCGGCGCGGACTACCGCACGCTCATGACGTGGGTCGACGAGATCCGCCAGCTCGGCGTGCGCGCGAACGCCGACACGCCGCGCGACGCCGAGGTCGCCCGTTCCTTCGGCGCCGAGGGCATCGGCCTCTGTCGCACCGAGCACATGTTCTTCCAGGAAGATCGCATCCTGGCGATGCGCCGCATGATCCTCGCGGACGATCAGCGTGGGCGTCGTGAGGCCCTCGCGATCCTCCTGCCGTTCCAGCGCGACGACTTCGTAGGGATCTTCCGCGCGATGGATGGCTTGCCCGTCACGATCCGCCTGCTCGATCCGCCGCTGCACGAGTTCCTCCCCGAAGACCCGCGCCAGCAGGAGGAGGTCGCGAAGGCCATGCGGATCTCCGTCGACAGGCTGCACGCTCGCGTGGCCTCGCTCGAGGAGGCGAACCCGATGCTCGGTCACCGCGGCTGCCGCCTCGGCATCACGCACCCCGAGATCACCGAGATGCAGACGCGCGCCATCCTCGAGGCCGCGTGCATCGTCACGCGTGAGGGCCGCAAGGTCCTGCCCGAGATCATGGTGCCGCTCGTCGGCACGGTGCCGGAGCTCGCCGATCAGAAGGAGATCGTCCTGCGCGTCGCCGCCGAGGTCTTCAAGGAGCAAGGGGCCACGGTCGACTACAAGATCGGCACGATGATCGAGGTCCCGCGCGCCGCGCTGCTCGCGGACCAGGTCGCGAAGGAAGCGGAGTTCTTCAGCTTCGGCACGAACGATCTCACGCAGCTCACGCTCGGCTTCTCACGCGACGACGTCGCTGGCTTCTTGCCTCGCTATTTGGCGAAGGGGATCTACGCGGACGATCCGTTCAAGACGCTCGACCTCGAGGGCGTCGGGCAGCTCGTGCGCGTCGCGTGTGAGCGCGGTCGCTCGACGCGCGCTGGCCTCAAGCTCGGCATCTGCGGCGAGCACGGCGGCGACCCGCGCACGATCCGCTTCTGCGACGAGATCGGCCTCAACTACGTGAGCTGCTCGCCGTTCCGCGTTCCGATCGCGCTGCTCGCTGCCGCGCAGGCGACGCTCAAGCGACGCGGCATCAGCGAGAAGAAGGGCGAGTCCTGAGCTCGAGGCGGCCGTCGCTCGGCCGCAGCGTGCGAACGTCGAGGTCCTGACCGCGGTAACGCGACAGGGCCTCGCGTGCGTCGCGCAGGCGGCGACGAGCCTCGTCGTGGTGCGCGTCGATCCACGCTTGACCGCGCTCGACGTCCGCCTCGAGGAACGTGCAGTCCGAGAGCCACCCGAGGACCTTCGCGTCGAGGCGGCGGCCCTCACGCACCGAGAAGAGCTGCGCGCGAGCCGAGATCGCGCCGAGCCCCGCGGTGACCTCGACGAAGTAGGTGTGACCCGCGAGGAGATCCGCGTCGAGGACGCTGGTGTTCTCGGACCAGCCGACGAAGAGGTTCGGCCCAGCGGCGACCGTCGTCGCGAAGCAGCTCTGCGGGCCGAGCTCACCGAGGAACGCGAGGTGCTCGTCCATCAGCGTGACGAGCGTGCCCTGCGCCATGCTGTCGGGGCGTATGAAGACGACGAGCGCTTCGGTCTCGGGGGGCGCCGCGCAGCACGGGTGATGCGCTGGCGTCATGAAGTCGCTCGTCGCGCAGCCCGTCGCTGCGACGAGCGAGGTCACGAGCAGAGCGACGAGCGCGCGACCCACCCCTCAGTCGCCCTCGAACGCGACCTCGACCTCGCTCTCGTCGCTCGCGTCCAATCGATGCGGGATGGACTTGAAGAGCGTCACGAGCTCCGCAGCCCAGCCCTCCTCCGACTTCTTGAGGTGCGCGAGATCGCGCGCGAGCTGCAGGAGCTCGGTCGAGCGCTCGCGATCGATCTCGAGCCGGGCGGCGATGTTCGCGAGGTCGTCTTGCTCGCGCGGGTCGACCTCGTCATCGATGCCCGTGAGCCACGCGGCGACGACGTACGCGAAGGATCGAGCGTGCGGGCCCAGCGTCTCGATCATGATCTGATCGAGCGGCAGCGGGCTCTCGAGGGCCTTCTCGAGGCGCTCGCGCTGGTCCTTCTCGAGGTTGAAGACCTTGGTCGCGGCGCGTATGCCGGCTCGCTCCCGCGCCTCCAGCTTGCCGTCGGCCCAGGCGATGTGGATGAGGAGCGCCAGGATCTCGGTGCAAGCGCGCGTGCTGATCGTCAATCGCTTCATGCGGGAATGGTAACCACGACGACGCTCGAGCGCGTGTCGAACTGAAGCCTTCCGCGCTCGCGCGCGGGGCTCCGTGACGAGGTCCGGGCCCTGGCGGCGCGCAGGCTTTCATGCTCAGAGTTGGGATCATGACGACGCGAAAGCTTCACTCCGCGCCCCGAGCGATGGTCCTGCTCTTGACACTGGGGCTGGCCACGAGCGCGGGCTGCGATCAGAAGACCGAGAACGCGGGCTCCGACACGAAGTCCAGCTCCGAGGCCAAGGGCGCGAGCTCCAGCGCCGGGACGAACAAGGACGCACCGAGCGCTGCGAAGAAGGAAGAGAAGCCGAGCGCCGGCTCGGCGATGTCACCGCCGGCCACCGCCTCGGCCGCATCGAGCAGCGCCACCCCCGCGCCTGCACCGACCGCGCCCGCGGCGTCCGCCCCGAGCGGCGCGACCGGCGTCGCGGCCTGGTCGCATCTGCCGCAGAACTGCGACATCGCGGCGACGATGGATCTCGGTAAAACGCTCGCATCTCCGACCTTCTCCAAGGACGTGACACCGAAGATCGACGACATCCTCGGCATGCCGTCGAGCAAGGACAAGAGCTTCGATCACTTCCTCGCGTTCATGCGGGACGCGTCGCTCACGCGGCAGAGCTTCTCGACGCTGGCCGCGTGCTTGCGCGAGACCGGCAAGAAGGACCCCTCTTATCTCCTCGTCGTCGGCGGGGACCTCAAGCCGGGCACGCTGATCCCCGCCCTCGAGAAGGCCGCGTCCGCGAAGGCCAAGGACGATCTCGAGATCTCCGAGGTGAACGGCATCAAGATCGGCACCATCAAGAGCAAGAACGTCACGATCGGACAATTCGCGGACGGCTCCATCGCGCTCAGCGACGACGTCGAGTTCTTGAAGGCGGGGATGGCGACGGGCAACAACGCGGCGACGCTCGGCCTCGACACCAGCAAGGAGATCTCGCTCGTCGTCGGTCAGAAGATGATCCAATCCAAGATCGCGACCGGCAAGGCGAAGGACGTCCTCGCTGCGATGACGAGCATCGCCGCGGAGGTCGACTTGGGTTCGAAGCGCGCCCAGGCTCGCGCCAAGACGAAGTCCCCCGAGGACGCGAAGAAGCTCGACTCGCTCATCACGCTCGGCAAAGACGAGGTCATCAAGAAGGAGAAGAACCCCGCGCTGGTCGACCTCCTCAAGGCCGTGCAGAGCCGCGTCGACGGCAACGACGTCGTGATCGAGCTGCCGATCCCCGACAAGTCCCTCGAGATGGCCGCGCAAACGCTGACAGGTTTGTTGGCTCAGGCGAAGACCAAGCTCTGAGTCGATCGGGCTGCGAGCGCGCGCTCGAGTCGCTCCTTCGCGGCGGGCCAATCCGGCTCTAGCAACGAGTAATAGACGGCCTCGCGGGTGATGCCTCCAGGCAAGTAGTTCCGCATCGCCCCGTCGAAGGTCGCGCCGAGCCGCTGAATGGCGGCGCGCGACCGCTCGTTGCGCACGTTGGTCTTCAGCATCACGCGGTGCACGCCCCAGCGCTCGAACGCGTGCGTCAGCATGAGGAGCTTGGCCTCGGTGTTGATGCCGGTGCGCTGCACGGACGGCGTGAGCCACGTCCAGCCGATCTCGACCGCGTAAGGCCGCACGGACCTCGTGTCGTCGCCCCGCAGGGCGAGCTGGACGAACTCGAGGTTTGCGAAGCGCGTGCTCCCGACGACACGGTTCGTCGCGGCGTCGATCGTCGCGAACGGGGTCGCCCCGCCCACGGCCGCGACGTCGAGCGCGACTTGGACATAGCGCGCCATCGCCTCGCGATCCTCGGGGACCATGGTCCACTCGAAGGTGCTGCGATCGGCCGTGGCCGCGGCCGTGAGCCCGTCGATATGGTCCTTCGACAAAGGCTCGAGGCGAACGTGACGGCCTGTCAGAGGCGCGGACAAGAGCTCGAGGCGGGTCAACATAGGCCTAGGGATTAGGCCCTGACTGGTACCCTCGAAAGAGCCAGTTCCGTCGTTTCGGCTAGACCAGTCGCGCGAGGCTCAGCGCGCGGGCGGGGACCACGCGTAGGCCTCGACGACGTCGTCCTGCATGCGCGGCAGCCAAATCCACTTGCGGGCCGCGTCGTACGCGAGGTCCGCAGGCCCCGAGACGTTCGAGAGCACCGTCGTGAACACCACCGCCGCCGAGCCGGGTGAGGCTGGGTCGGGGGTGACGGCTGCCCAATAGACGGCAGCGCCATCCCAGCTCGAAACGAGCGCGCCGTGCTCGACCCACGCGACGCCGTCGAGGCTGCCCTGCGGGGCGTGTGCGGTCCAGACCCGCTGCGAGCCACGTGCGGCGAGCAAGAACAGCTCGTCGGAGCCGAACGTCGCGACGAGCAAGCCTCCATCGGTGTGGATCGCGAGCCCGTTCGGACGGTGCAGCTCTGCCCCCTTCAAAAAGACCTTGGGAGGGCTGTCGCCGTCGATGAAGTAGATCGCGTCGGTGCCTTCGCCCGAGTCGCTGACGTAGACGCCGTTCTCTGCCGCGACGACGTCATTGAGGAAGGTCGCGCCGTCGACGCGGACCTCGCCGCGCGGCGCGCCCGTCACGACGTCGAACTTGCGCACGCGATCGATGTCCGCGACGAAGAGCGTGCCGTTCGAGACGGCCATCCCCTTCGGGGCGTCGAGCGCGACGCCGCCTTTGCCGGCCTCGATGAAGTCAAGGCGCTTGACCGTCCCGTCCGCGGAGAGCTCGCTTATGAAGGCGTCGTTATCGGCTTTGAGCGGCTCGCCCGCGACGTTCGATACCAGGATACGGTCGCCGAGAACGAGGACCGATTCGGGGGCTCGCAGCCCGCGCCACACGTGGACTGGCTGCGCCGGCGCGGGAGCGGAAGTGGTCGCGAGAGGCGCGGGAGACGAGGTCGCCGGCGGGGTCGCGGACTTCGTCGTAAGCGCGCCGCTCTTCTGGGTGTCGACGGCGGGTTTGCTCGAGCAGCCCGCGAGCGCGAGCAGGAGCGCGAGGCTATTACCAAGTCGGGCGCGCATCACTCGGGCGCTCGATGCCGACGAGGCGGAACCCCTTCGCGCCGAGGTCGTAGAGGTGGGCGCGCAGCGGGCCGCGCGCGACTCCGTTGAAGAGGTCGACGACCAGGTAGCGCTCGGGCGCGTCCTCGGCGGCGGACTCGTTCTTGGCCACCGCGGGCAGCTCGACACAGACCTTGCCGCCGTCCGCGGCGGTCGCGACGAGATCGCGCGTCTCGTCGAGCATGACCCCGGAGAAGAGCTTTGCCTTGTAGTCGAATTGCTCTTTGGGGAACGTGAGAGACTCGCGCGCGAGATCGTTCGCGCACAGGGTCGAACCACTGACAGCGACGTCGGCGAGGGGCGACAGGTTCTTGAGGTAGCGGCGGCGGATCGCGTCACGTCGCTTGATGAGCGTCTTCGTCAAAACCTCGGTGTGGAAGGGGTTCGAGTAGTCCCCGACCGAGACCGCGGCGGCGATGAGATCGTCGTCGAAGCGGGTGATGATGCGCGCGGCCCACGCGCCGTCGTGCTCCGTCATGCGCGAGAACGCAGGGTTCGGATACCCGCCCTTCCACGCGCTCGGGTGAAAGTCGTCATTCGGGAAATACCCGAACAGCTCTGCGCCCTCGAGCACCGAAGACTCGTCCCAAGGCCGCGTCGGGATACCCAGGCTGAAGAGGTCGAAGAAGAAGTCCGCCGGGTCGAAGTAGTAGCTCTTGTTGATACGGCGATTGAGAGAGTCCCACTCCCAGTGAGAGCCGAAGCAGTCGCCGAGATCGATATACCAATGGAGCGCGTAACCGGGAGAGGCGTCCTTGTCGTCTTTGACGGTGCTCATCCACGTCGTCATCGAGTTCTGCTCGCGTGAGTCGAAGTGACCGAGCCAGGCCGCCATGAGGCGCGCGCCTCGCAGATCGCGGCGATCCTCGTGGTCGACGACGTCGTTCGGATCGTCTGCGCGGGTGTCCTCGTATTTGAAAGGCCCAATCGTGCGGCCCGAGAGCCAGCGCGACGCGAGCATGCGATAGCGGTCGCCGCGCCGCTGCGCGCCGTCGAGGACCTTGTCCAAAGCCGCTTGATCGAAGTCGCGCTGGACGCCGCTGTTGTCCGCGGTCTTGAGCCCCGGAGTCAGAGACAAGAGCCTGCGCGGCACGTAGACGACCGTGTCGCAGACCGTCCACCAGCCGGCGGCGTGATAGAGGCGCGAGGCGATGGCGGTCGCGCCCGTGGCCTTCTCGCCCTCACGCGATTGGTCGGCTTTGAGCATGAATTTACCGACGCCCTTGATGTTCACGCGGAAGCCGGGATTCGCCCCGTTGGGCTTGCCTTGATCGATGACCCACGAGCCGTCCGCGTCCTTGTCCGGGTCGAGCATCGTGTCGGGGCAACTGCCCTGTTTGATCATCTCGGGCGTAAAGCGGGTGACGCCGATGCGGTTCGTGAACCACGAGGAGTCGGGCACCTCGTCCATCGCGTTGACGTTCTTCGCCTCGAAGCCGAAATCCATCGCGAAGAAGCGCGCGATCGGGCGGAAGATGGTCTTGTCAGCGACGTCCCACGCGAACGGAGAGACGTACTCTTCGGGGCGACAGATCGTCTTCGATTTGCCGTCTTCGACGACCTCGCGACAAGGCACCGACACCGGGCGCAGATCGTCGTCGACCCAAACAGGGTCGCGCAGGGGAAACCGGCGAGGCTCACTCGCGGCGCACCCCGAGAGCGCGACTACCGAGAAGAGCAGCGCCGATTGGGGAGCGAGCCCTGGACCAAACCGTCGTCGCATCGCGACGCGAGCGTACAGGAGAGGGCCGTCACGGGAAATCGGGCCAGAGGTCGCCCGTGGCCCAGCGATAGCGGAGTCCGATTTGACCGAGGTCGGCGCCCGCGAGGCCGATCTCGTCGGGGTTGAAAACGCTGAGGACAGCGACGCCGTAGGCCTCGAGGTGATGGGTCAGCGCGACGGTCACGGCGGGCCCCAAACGCACGTTGACGTAGTCGCGGCCGGGATTGCCGAGCACCTCGATGACGCCGCCCACGTAGAGCGTGTCGTAGAGGCCGACGCCCGTCAGATACGAGAGCCGCGCGCGCCCGACGAAGCCCGGCTCGACGACGACGCGCAAGGAGTCCTCGAAGACCCAATATCCCTCTTGGACGAACATGACGTCGTTCGCGGTGAGCACGAGGCCCAGCGACCCGGAGGCCGGCAATGGGATCTGGAACGCAGCCTCGGCGTCGATCGAGAGGTAGTGGGTGCGCGGCGCCTCGTCGACGTCGAGCGCGGCGCGCGTCACGGGGCCTTTTGTCTCGGCGATGAGCCGCTGCGAAAACGCTGTAAAATACCTGGGTCCGAAGCGGATGGTCGCCCACGGCGTCCCGACCTTGACCCCGAGCCACTCCGTCGCGCCGCGCAGCGACAACCCGGTATCGAGCTCGAGGCCGGCCCAGAGGTAATGGGGTTTACCGAAGCCGACGGCGATCTCCGTGTCGATGCCGATACCCCCGGTCTTGAACGACCCCGCGACGAAAGGCCGATAGGGGCCCGCGCTCCAATACGGGCCGCTGCGCGAGACGTCGTCGGTGCGCGTGCCGGGCGGCGGCGTCGCGTTGGCGGGGAGCGTGCGAAAATCCTGGGCGCGCGCGCTCAGCGCGGCTGTCGAGAGCGCCGCGCCGAGCGCGGTCGCGAAGAGCACGCGCATCAGAACGAGCCCCCGGCGTAGACCCCGAGCGGCGTCGCGACGAGCGTGAAGTCGTCGATCCCATATCGGGTCAGGCTCGTCTTGAGGGGGGAGTCGGGATAGGCGTAGTGGAACGCGTAGGGGATCCCGAAGCCCGCGGCCGTGCCGACCGCCGCGCCGACGATCACGTCGCTGAGGTAGTGCTGGTCCGAGACGACGCGGAGCAGAGCGACGCCGGTCGCGGTGGCCATCGCAACAGCGCACGGGATGGCCTCACGCGGGCCGCCGCCGTACATCGGGATATTGATGTGGTGCGTGCACGTGAGCGCGGCCATGGTGAACGCTGCCGTCGAGTGGCCGCTGAAGAAGCTGCGATAGCGGTTGTTGCCTTTGCAGTCGGAGCTCTCCGCGGTGTCGCCCTCGTCGCAGATGGCGCGGCCATAAGGGCGCTCGCGACCGACGACCCCCGCGATGAAGCTGTTGAGCGACGCGCTGAACGCGATCGTCTGAAGGTCGATGAGCCCCATTTGGAGCGCGGTCGAACCCTTGCCGTGGAACCACCAAGTCACGAATACGGTGTCGATGATCCGCAGATTGAGGAGCAGGACGAGGCCGACGTCGCTCGCGTCTCGGGCGTAGAGCGAGCTCTCCGGGTCGGAGAGGCGCAGGACGTCGCGGACCGCGTCGTCGAAGGCGTTCGGCTGCGTCCAATTGGGCTGTCCCGGGATCGCCACCGACGCCACGGCGAGCGCGCCCGACCCGAGCGTGAGGCCGAATTGATAAGGCTTGTATTTGGGCCAACGCCACGAGAGGCGCGGGTCGGTCACTTTGGTCTTTTCGGCCGGCTTCGCGTCCTTCTTGGGCGGGTCTTCAGCCTTCTTGGTCGGCTCCGCTGCGGCCGCGGAGGGTGGAGTCTCGACGGGGGCCGCGCCCTCGTCGCCGCGCGCGACGCCGACGAGACAAGCCGATAACGCGAGCCCGACTAAACCCGATAAGACAGACCTCACGAGATCTTGCTCCCTGGCTCGGGCGCGCCCTGCGAAGTGGACAGAGCCTCGTTCTCGGCGACGATGCGGCGCGCGAGCCAGAGCCACCCGACCACGAGGACGACGTTGATCACCGCGAATACGCGCACGCTGAGCGACAGTCGATCGGCCAAGACGAACACCAGGATCGCCGATAGTACGTCCCCTGCCCTGACGAAAAAGGTGTCGACGGCTTGCTTGGCGACATATTTCATTCGCCGCGTCGTGGGCAGCCAAAGCACGTTGCGGAGCGTGTTGTTGAGTGAGTAGTCGACGGCGTTCTCGGCGATCTTCCCGAAGCGGACGACACCCCAAACAGGCAAGAGCGCGATCGTCGTCGCGTCGAGGAGCGCGACCACGGGGAGGATGAAGAACCCTCGTCGAAGACCGAGGAATTTGACGACCCGCGAGACGACGAAGCTCTGGAGGATGGCCCCGAGCACGTTGACATAGAGATAGAACTCATTGAAGAGCTGCGTGCGTAGGTCCTTCACGGCTGCCGCGCTCAACCCTTGCTCTTGGCCGGCGGCCGCGGCAGCTGCCTTGATGAGCACGTCCTTCACGTATTCGGCGTTCGTGTTGACGAGCGTGAAGACGACGGAGAACGCCGCGAGCAACATCAAATACCGATGGGAGCGGACCATGGCGAAGGCTCCCTGGCTGTCGTCCTCCGCCGGTTGGGTCGATTTCGGCTTTGTGGGCGTGCTCGCGCGCGCCGGCGCTCGCGTGCTCACGAGGACCGCGACAGCGCCGCTCGCGCCGAGGACGACGGCCGCGACGAGCAACATGGTGATCGTGCCGTAGCGCCTTACGAGCTTGTCGAGCAGGAGACTGCCCACCGCGGAGCCCACGCTCGCGCCTATGCCGATGAGGGGGAAGACGCGCTTGCCTTGCTCTTCGGTGTAGAGGTCGTTCGCGAAGGCCCAATATTGGGCGACGACCATCATGTTGAAGATGCCCGCCCACAGGTAAAACCCGAGCGCGAAGGCCAGGCCGCCGCGCCCCGAGGCCGCGCCCGGCAAGAGCCCCGCGAGGTAGAACGCAACGAGGTTGGCGACGAAGAAGGCCGTAACCGTGAGCAGCAATCGACTGCGAGGCAACCTGGCTGCGAAGCGCGCATAAGCCGGTACGGCGAAGAGCAGCGCCACCGCGATCGCGGCGCCCATGTAGCTCTTGTATTCGGCCCCGCCGGGGACACCCGTTATCAGCGAGTCGCGAACCGGCTTGATGACGTAGTAAGCCGACAAAAGGAGGAAGAGGCCGAGCGTGAGCAGGAGCACCGTCGGCCCCTCGCCTCTGCGAACATCGGCGAAGACCGACAAAACCTGCTCGAGAGGGCCGCGGTCAGGGGGGCTCGGCTCGCCCCCTCCGGCCGACGCTTCCTGCTTGGGGTCTCCTTCTGCCACGCTCGCGCACCTTACCAGGCGTGACGTGGAGACGTCTCGCTCGAGCGCGCGGCGCGTTCTCTCGGGACGCTGGGGTGTGTACGCTGAAGCGATGGTTTCAATTGCCCGCCCGCTGAGTGGCTCTGTGGTGTTTGCGGCGTTGTCCGCTGCGTGGGTCTTCTCCGCAGCGACCGAGGCGCGCGCTGCGACTGGCATCTGCGACAGCAACCCGCCGACGACGACGCAGGCGTGCATCGACGCGATCCAGGCGAACGGCAACGTCGTGAACGACGTGTTCCACGACGCCAACGGCCTCGGAGCGACGCAGCTGCCCGTGTACGGCCAGCTCTTCAACGCGTGGCCGAGCTGCACCGCGACGAGCTTCGCCGGGTGCGCGGGCGTCGACACCGCGCCGGCCGATTGTCCAGGCCAGTACTCGTGCACGGCTGGCGTCGCGAACACGTTCGCCAACGCGTCGGCCTATTTGAACGGCATCGACCATCAGTGGTGGCACCCCTGCCGCATCCCCGACTCGACGCTCGTCGGCGGCTGCCCGCAATTTGGCAGTTGCATCACCGACGGGGTGGGCGGCCAATACAACCCTTGGGAGGGGCTCGTCTTCGATCTCGGCGGGCCCGCGAACAAGGTCGCGATCTTCGCGACGAACGACCACGGCCCGCAGCCGTGCGAGTCCGTCGAATATACGGTCTTCCTGTCGGACAATCCGTTCGCGACCGAGGTCGTGCTCCACCCGACGACCGACGGCATCGATCCGAACAAGTGGAATCGCGCAGTCCTGAAGCAGCTCTTCACGAAGGGTTGGGTCGAGGTCCGGCCGCCGGATCCGGTCGGACACGCGGCCTGCGGCGACACGAGCCTCTATTCGGTAGAGCAAGACTCGTTCGTGCCCATCTACGCCCTGCCCTGCGGCGTGACCTTCCGCTATGCCGCTATCGTCGCGGGCAACGACGGCCTGGATTTCACCGAGTGCGCGTTCGACTCGAACGAGGGTGAGATCGACGCTGTCGCGGGTCTCACGGAGTCCGGCGCCGCGGTGTGCAACGACGCAGACGGCGATCTCTATGTGGATTGCAACTGCGTGGGCGCGCCCGCGGTGTGCGACTGCAACGACGCGGACCCCGGGATTCATCCGGGCGCACCCGAGTCCTGCGACGACGGCGATCTGAACTGCGACGGCGCGATCGGCGCGTGTGACGCCGGGCTCTTCTGCAACGAGGGGATCTGCGTGCCGCCGTGCACGAGCGGCGAGTTCGCGTGTCCCGCCGGGTCTTCGTGTCAAACGACGTCACAGGGCGACTTGTGCGTCCCGAACGACTGCACCGTAGGGGGTTGTCCACCAGGCTCCGTGTGCACGCCTGCTGGGGTTTGCGTCCCGGCCTGCGACGGAGTCGTGTGCCCCGGCAGCCAGGTCTGTATCGACGGCCAATGCAAAGACCCTTGCGCCGATGTCGTCTGCCCCGACGGCAAGGAGTGCCAAGGCGGCAAGTGCGTCGCGCCTTGCTCTTGTTATGCGGCCAACATCGGCTGCTCGGCCGACCCGGGCAAGGTGTGCGACGCGACGAGCGGGGAGTGCGTCGACCCGAGCTGCGTTGGCCAGACGTGCGATCCGACGGAGACCTGCGATCCCACGACAGGGATGTGCGTCGGCTTCTGCGGTCCGAACGTGGTCTGCCCGCTCGGGCAGAAGTGCGTCGACCCGGACGGCTGCGTGCCTGCTTGCACGAACGTGACTTGTGACTTCGGCTTCGCCTGCGATCCGGCTACTGGCGAGTGCGTCGACAAATGCAAGGACGTCGTCTGCCTCGACCCGCTCGTGTGCGTCGATGGCCAGTGCGTGCCCGGCCAGGGCGGCGCTGGCGGCACCGGTGAGGGCGGCGCGAACCAAGGCGGCTCGAGCGCGGGCGGCTCTGCGAACGGGGGGACCGGGAATGGCGGCTCCGGCGGCTCGGACGACGATGGGTGCAATTGCTCCGTCCCCGGAGAGGCTCAGGGCGGTCGCGCCGCGACGCTGGTCGGGCTGCTCGGCCTCGCCCTGCTCGCGAAGCGGCGGCGCTCGAGAGCGCGCTGACGATTGGGCATGGTAGGCTCGCGGACGAGCCATGTCGTCGGACGAGACCCTCACTTCGCTCTATCCCAAGAAGGGCGAGATCCTCGAGGGAAAGTACGAAATCCAAGGGGTGCTCGGCGTGGGCGGCATGGGCGCCGTGCTCCGCGCGCAGCACCTGCTGCGCAAAGCACCTGTCGCGCTCAAGTTCATGAGCCCCGCGATCACCGGACATCCTGCGGTGGTCGAGCGTTTCTTGAACGAGGGTGTAGCTTCCTCGAAGATCGACAGCGAGCACGTCGTGATGGTGTTCGACGTGAGCAAGCTGCCGTCGGGCGTGCCCTACATGGTCATGGAGTTCCTCGAGGGGGAGGACGTCTCCAACCTGTTGAGGCGCGAGGGCCGACAAGGTCCGGCGCGGGCCGTCCACATCACGCTCCAGATCCTGCGCGGGCTCCAAGCTGCGCACCGCGTGAAGATCGTCCACCGCGACATGAAGCCGGCCAATTGCTTTCTGATCCGTAAGGACGGTGAGCGCGACTTCGTCAAGATCGTCGACTTCGGCATAAGCAAGATTCGGCAAGAGGAGGGCGGCGAGGGACTCGACCTCACGAGCGCCGGCGCCGCGCTCGGCACGCCGCTCTACATGTCGCTCGAGCAGGCGCGCAGCCCGAAGGACGTGGACGCCAGGACCGACCTCTACTCGACGGCCGTAATCCTCTATGAGCTCCTCGCCGGGGTGACGCCCTTCATACCCAAATCAGGGACGCTGAGCGAGCTCTTCACGATGTTGGCGCTCGAGCAGCCGAAGCCGATTCAGGACCTCCCCGACGGGCTCTGGGGGGTCGTCCAAAAGGGACTCGAGAAGGATCGCGACTTCCGGTTTCAGTCGGCCGAAGAGATGGCGGAGGCACTCCTCCCCTTCGCGGACGAGCGCAGCGAATACGTGGTATCGCGGCTGCTCCGCACGCACGCGCAGACGCCGAGGACCCAGCGTGGGCGCAGCATCCCGCCGAGCGGCCTCACGCCGAGCTCGATCCCACCCGGCGTCACGAGGGTGAGCGCGCAGTCCACCGCGTCGACCGGCTCGGGCACGCTCCTGATGAGCAAAGCGCCGCCGATCACGCAGGCAGCGGTGCCGGCCGCACAGGGCAACACGCAGCCGATCATGGTCGCGCCGTCGACGAGCGCGGCCGCCGCGACCTCTCCCGGCTCGGAGAAGCGAGGCACGCCCCTCGTGTGGGCCATCGCGGTCGTCGCAGTCGGCGCCGTCGCGGCCGCGGCCTGGGCTTTGGGCAAAGTAAGTTCGTCGCAGCCCGAACAGCCGCCTCCCGTCGCGCTTCCGTCGCCGACCTCGCAGACGGTCGCGCAGGCCGGCGCGAGCGCAGAACATGGGGCGACGACGACGACGCTCCCCGCCGTACCGGCGAACATCACCCCCGAAACCTCGAATCCCTCTCCGTCGACGTCGGGCTCGGCTTCCGCGACGCCGTCGCATCCCCCCGCGACCTCGACGGCGACCGTCCCGCGACCCCCCAGCAGCACCAAGCTGCACCAAATCGGACGCGACTAACATGACCTCTCTTCGCGCGTTGCTTCGCCTCGCTTTTGTCCTCGTCTTCGCGACTCCCCTCCTCACGATGCTCGCGACAAGCGTCGCGCCGTCGGTCGCGCACGCGCAGACGACGCCGAAGATCCGCGAGGAACTCCCGGAGAAATGGCGCAAGAACTGGGACGCCGCGGGGGACCTCTTCGACGACGGCAACTACGAAGCAGCGCTCGTCGAATACCAGCGTATCTACACCGAGACCCAGAATCCGCGCGTCCTCTTCAACATCGGAGTCTGTTGGAAGGAGCGCAAGTACTACGCGCAGGCGGCCCGCAATTGGGAGAAGCAGCTCGCGGCTCGCGACAAGCTGCCGAAGGCCGAAGTCGAGCGCGCGGAGAACGCCCTCGAGACCGTGCGTCAGTTCGTCACGACGCTCGACCTATCCTCCAATCAGAGCGGCGCGACGCTCGTCATCAAGGACATCGAGATCGGCACGACGCCGTTCTCCGCGCCCATCCCGATCGACGTCGGGCCGAACACGATCGCCCTCGTGAAGCAGGGCTTCGCCCGCGTCGAGCGCACCGTCGAGGTGCAAAAAGACTCGCCGGTGAAGCTCGTGCTCAACATGGTGCCCGCGGAGAAGACGACCACCGCGACCATCGCTGTCTCGGGTGCGACCGGCGCCACCATCTACATCGACGGCACCGAGATGGGCCCTGCCCCCTTCAAAGGCGAGGTTCCGACCGGTCGCCACACGTTCGAGGCTCGCTTGAAGGGCTATTTGCCCGGCGTCGAGACGAGCGAGGTCGCTTACGGCGAGCCGCTGCGACTGACGCTCGCGCTCCGACCCGAGCTGAAAGAGGGCAAGATCCGAATTCGAACGGGTCAAGCCGACGCGGTCATCTCGGTCGACGGCGAGGTGAAGGGCTCGGGCACCTGGGAGGGCCTCTTGCCCGAGGGTGGACATCGGGTCGCCATCACCAAAGACGGTTACAAGACCCGCACCGAAGAGGTCGCGCTCGTCGCCAATCAGGAGCGCGTCGTCGATCTGACCCTCGAGGCGGACCAATCGAGCTCGTGGATTTACTGGACTGTAACCAGCGTATTGGTCGCGGCCGGGGCGGCGACGACTTGCTACTTCGTGTTCCGGCCGGCCGAGGGCACCCAGGTGAGCGGCACGTTGTCGCCAGGCGTCGTCCCGACCGTCTTCAGCTTCTGAGCTTGAACCCTTAGCCCCCTATTCAGGATCACCATGGTACCTACCCTCCCGCGGGCCACCTCGCTCGGCCGTCGTCGTCCTCGCACGGCGCTCTGTCGCGTGCTCTCCGTGCTCGCGCTCGGCGCGTGCTCGGCGTTCACCGCGGCCTCGTGCACGACAGAGCCTACCGAGATCGTCGCAGGCAACACGACGCAGATTCAGGTCCCCAAAGACCTGCAGGCGGTCGGGGTGGTCGTGCGCTTCGGGGGCACGCTGATCTCGTGCAAGAGCTACCCACTCACGGACGGCACCGTGACCTTGCCGAGCACGCTCGGCCTCGTGCCCCAAGAGGGGCGCGGCGACGAGGTCCTCGAGCCGGTGACGTATACGGTGCTCGGCTTCCGAACAGCCGAGCAAGGGCTCAACTTCGACGACACCTGCGTAGCGTCGCTCCCGAGCGCGGATTCGCCCGAGGTCGTCGTCATGCGGAGCAAGCGAGTTCCGTATTTGACCGATCACATCCTTTATCTCCCGATGCCGCTCAGGGAGAGCTGCACCGGCGTCGCGTGCGACGACACGCAGACCTGTGTCGGCGGCGTCTGCGAGGACAACTTGGTCGATCCTGCGACGCTGTCCGAATATCAGGACAGCTTCGTCTTCGGCGACGCGAATACCTGCTTCGACGTCGACATTTGCCTGCCCACCGGGATTACCCAGCCCGCGATCGTCGTCGACCCCGACACTTGCACGTTCCGCTATCCGGTATTGCCGGACCAAGAGCCGCCCGACGTCCCCGCGGGCAACCTCAACGTCGAGATCGTCTACAGCTCCTTCGGTACAGAGATCCTCGACCTCGACGACAAAGAGGGCTTCGTCTTCCCCGACGCGAACGACCCGCTGACCTTCAAGCTCGCCGACAACCTCTGCGAATCGAACTACAAGACCGGCAAGATCCTCGCGGTCTTCGCCTCGCCGACGTGCGCGGCCAAGCCCCCGCTGCAGCCGATCTGCAGCGACGATATGGCAGGCATTCAGGCCGGCGATCGCAGCCCGCAGGCCGATACGCCCGAGCCCCTCTGCACGCTGGGCGAGCCTCTCGTGCCGAGCGAGAGCGCGCTCTACGTCCTCTTGGATCGCTCGGCGAGCATGAGCGACCTCTATGGTCCGAGCGGCCTCGAGTTCGCCGTGAACATCCCGCTCAAGAACCCTGTCGCCGCGCGCACTCAGCTCGCGCTCTCGTTCCTCCCCGCGGACAGCTCCGACTGCTCCACGAGCTCCTACCTGACTCCGGACTTCGGGTTTGACGACGTCGACACGCTGCGCTCCCCCATCGGCACGGCCCTGAGCGCGCCCGATACGCTGCTGTCGACCGACCCCGAGCTCTACCTCGACGGCGCCATGGCCGGCGCCTATTCGGCATTGCTCGCTGCGATGCCGCTCGAGTCCGCGCGCTTCAATCGACGCGCGCTCATCATCGTCGGGAACCGCGATCTGCAGAGCCACTGCGCGCCCTCCCCCGGGACAGCCACGGAGCTCGCGCAGGCCGCGAAGGCTCAAGGGATCTTCACGTACGCCGCTGTCCTCGACGCACCCGCGGGAGCACCCCAATTCGGCGACGATCCGCAGGCGAGCGCAGCCTCCATCGCGACCGCCGGCGGGACGACCGTCTTCGACGCCATCGCCGACGAATCCGAGGGAGCGCTCGCGGTCCAAAAGGTCTTCAACGACCTCGGCAGCTGCGTCTACGACCCGCCGTCTTCGCTCGTGCGGAACTTCGCGACACACCTCTCGTTCGTCGACCCAGTGACCTTGGACCGGACGGACATCCCTCGCAACGACGCCTGCAATGGGGAGGCTGCCGCCGAAGTGGAGGACGGCTGGGGCCTCGAGTCCGATGGCGCAGTTCGGATCTGCGGGCCGTCGTGTGCGTCGCTACGCCAGACGCTGACCGACACGGCCTCGAGCTTTGCGGTGCTCGGCCAGCCAGCCCCCAAGATCCCCATCGTCGCTTCGGTCCCCTGCGACGACCCCAATCGGTTCGAACTGCCGCCCTGAAGACCCTCAGGGGCCGAAGTGGAGCCCAATCGCAGGGCCGATGAACACCTGCGTTCCACTTACCATGTCGTAAGCAGGGGTCGCCTGAGGCTGCGGGATCTCCCCCTCTTTGGAGAGGTAAACATCGGTCCGAGCCTCGGTCGCGACCCCGTCGCCGGCGTGCTCGAGCCAGAGGTTCGCCCCGAACGTGAGCGCGGTCGTGCCCCCGAGCAGGACTTGTCCGCCGACTGCCACGCTCAACACCGCAGTCAAATACCCAGTCCCGTCCTCGTTGCCGACCGAGCTCTCTGCGCCGTTGTCAGCGACGGTGTCGCGCTTCAACAGCAAATGCCGATAAGCGACGCCCGCGCCGATGGCCGCCGTAAACCGGAAGATGTCGACGGGCGCGAGCAGGCGTAGGCGCGCGACGCCACCGCCGCCGAAGCGCCCAATCAAGAACTCCTCCTCACGAGCCGGCTTCGCCACGAGCGGGTTGATATCGCTGCTCGTCTCCCCGTCGAAGCTCGCGTGCGGCGATTGCACGTCACCGGCCGCGAGGATGTAGAGCTCGAGGCCGATCGGCGCGAAGGCATATCCGACGTAAAAACCGAGGCCACCGCCGAGCGGGAGCCCGCCCTCGCAGGTGGTCGCGCCCGTCACCTCACACGAGGTGGACATCGTATTTCCCGAGCCGGCTGGCTCGAACATCCCGACGAGCTCGAATCCCCCGTAGACGCCGTCGAAGCTCCACGGAGCCTCGATGTTCTCGACGACTTGACCTGCAGTCGCGCGGCGGAGCGTGACGCTCTCCGCGTAGGTCTCTCCGGGTTCGACCTTGATCTTCAGCTCGGCCGGCGCGTAGCCCTCGGCGGTGACGCGAATCGTGTGCTCGCCGGCGCGGACTGCTCCGCTGAAATTACCGGCTACGCCCGGGGCGCCGTCGACCTCGACTGCGCTCTCCGCGGGGTCGACCCGAATCTCCAGCTTCGACTCCAGCTCCTTTGCTTCGAGCTCGATCGAGGTCGTCTGACCGGCGTCCACGTTGACCGTGACTTCGGCGGAGCGATGGGTGGCAGCGCGCGCGAGCACTTTGTATTTGCCGGGAGAGAGCTCTGCTCGATAGGGGGCTTTGCCGACCTCGGCGCCGTCGATGACGATGCGCATGTCGACCCCGTCGGCGCCCTTCACGACGACGGAGAGCGTGCCCGCAGGCGGAATGGGGACGAGCTGAATCTCCACGTTCACCGAGGCCTTCGCGGCGACGTCGACCGTGCGCTCGAGCGGTTCGAAACCCGATTTGGTGACTCGCAGCGTGTGCGAGCCGGGCAGCACGCGAACGGGCTTCGACAGAGGCGTCGTGCCGAGCTGCGCGCCGTCGAGCGTGACGGAAGCACCGCTCTCGGTTATTCGCAGCGTGACGACGCCGACCTTGTCCTTGAGCTCCTTGACCCGGTCTTGCGCGGTCTTTCGCTCGGCTGCCGTGAGCTTGGAGGAGAAGTCCTTGAGCAGCTGCTCATAGGTGTCCAAGGCCTCGACCTTCTTGTCGAGCTTGTAGAGCGCGTTCGCGACCCTCTTCAGGGTATTTTGCGAGGGACTCGCGGCGTGCGCCTTCTGAAATAGGTCGAGCGCGTCGGCCCATTTGTTGGCTTGAGCTGCCTTGTCGCCGTCCGCTGTGAGCTTCTGCGCGTCGGCCGCCGGCTGCGCCGAGGCTGCGCTCGCGACGGTGAGCAAGAGGAGCGCCGCGACCAGGGTGACGACGAGCCGAAGTCCTCGAAGCATCGAGGAACGTGTCTATCACGACGTGGGTTGCGAAGGCATCAGACGGCTCGACTCGGTTTCATAGGGTTCTTCGATGGGGGTCATAACCCCAGCGGCCGATGCCTCGAGCGTGGCCAGGCTTAGGTAATTGGATGCGGGCCATCCCGCGAAGGAGGCTTGGTAATGCGCTGCGCGGAGCTTGATTCGAGCGAGAGGACTTCGGGCATCTGGCGGTTGGAGGGAGGCGGAGCGGGGTTCGACCCCTTCGACCTCGACTCCGATGAGCCCGACGACGACGGCGATCGCGACACCGAGCCATTCTTGCCGGTCGCGCCCTGGCTCGAGCTCGACGAGGAGCTCGCGCTCGCGCTGGCCGACGAGCTCCTGCGGAGGTTCGGCGCGCGATGACCCCGAGCCTCGCTATTGGCTAGTCGCGCGCGCGGCCGGGCGCACTGCGGTACGTTCGCGTCGTGAGCTCCGCGGTCGGTCGCGTCGTCGCCGGCAAATACCGCTTGGACAGCGTGCTCGGCGCGGGCGGGCTCGGCGTCGTCTACCGTGCAACGCCGGTCGCGGGCGGGCCGCCTGTCGCGCTCAAGCTCCTCATTCGGAGCGTCGACCACCATCACCGCGCGCGGCTATCGAGAGAGGCCGCAATCGTGCGGCGACTCGCCCACCCTGCGACGGTGCGAGTCCTCGATTTCGGCGAGGACGGCGCCGAGCCCTTCGTGGTGTTCGAACTGCTCGAGGGCGAGTCGCTCGAACACCGGATCAAGACACGGGGCCGGCTGCCCGAATCCGAGGCCCTTTCGGTCGTTCGCGCGGTCCTCGGCTCGCTCGGCGAGGCACACGCCGCGGGCATCGTTCACCGCGATCTGAAGCCCGCGAACATCTTTCTCTGTGCCTCTGGGCCTGTGAAGGTCCTCGACTTCGGCTGCGCGAAGCCGCCGCCCGAAATGCGTGGCACACCGCTCACGCGAGAGGGAGCGCTCATCGGGACGCCGCCGTACATGGCGCCCGAGCAGGTGGACGGCCTCACCGCGACCGCAGCGACCGACCTCTATGCCGTCGGTTTGATCCTCGCCGAAATGCTTGGAGGTCAAACGGTCTACCGAGGCGTCGCGACGGCGGTGTTCGTTCGCAAACTGAAGGACGAGATACCGCCGTTCGACAGCGCGCTCCGGGCGAGCCGCTTCATGCCAGTCCTCGAGCGCGCGTGCGCGGGCAAGCCCGAGCGTCGCTATGCGAGCGCGATGGATATGGTCTCGGCGCTCGAGCAGCTCGTGCCGCCGACGAGTCACGTCGTCCGTGAAACGAGGCGAAGTTGGATGATCGTCGGGATCGTCCTCGCGACGCTCGGACTCGCGGTCGGGCTGAACTCCGTTGTTGCCCAGTGCGTTCGGACGAACCCCGAAGTGCGACCCGGCCCGCCACCAACGCAAAATCCCAGCGAACGCCCGACTCTGGCGCCCACGGAGGACGAAGACAACCCGCTCGTGGACGAGGACCGCTATCCCCATTGCCCAGCTCTGGAACCTCAGCCTGGCGTACCCGATACGGACGAACGCACGATGTTCTCGGACCTCGCGACCAGTCTGAAGACCGCCGCGAAGGATGCGCGGCGACACTTTCGGGCGACGGGCCAGCTCTGCCGCAGCGCACTCCCCATCCCCGCGACCATCCCCGACAATCGCGGCTACACCCCTTCGTGGATGAAGGGACACCAGGACTTCGACACCGGCAATGCGGACGAGGGATGGAACTGCCTGCAGTTCCGCATGTCCCACGTGATGCAATACCAATTCGGATATTCGGCCGGAGGCGGCTATATGGGCCCAGCGCGAGGCCTCCCGGACCCCGGCCCCAACGGCTTCGAGGTCTGGGCTCGTATCGATCGAGACGGAGATCACAAGATAGGGGTGTTCGCGATCACGGGTTATCCCCAAGGCGAAGACGTCGTGCTCAGCGACATTCACTGCGTCGACGCCCTCGAATGACGCCGCGCTATTGCCCAATCGACGCGCCGCTCCTGGGTGCGCGACGCGCGGAGACCCCGACGAGCCCCACGAGCGCGAGGAGCCCGAGGACGCGTCCGATGACGTCGATAGCGCCGCGTGCGCGGACAACGCCCCTCGTGTCGCGCGCGGGGAGAGGCTCGGCCTCGAGGGCCGCGACCAAGTCGGGTGGTCCCCAGACGCGCCCCGACGGGGCGACGGTGACCGTGCGCCCTTCGCGGATGGCGTCGACGACGCCTCGCTCGTCGCGAGAAGTTACAAACAGGTAAGTCCTCAGCCGCCCGAGCTCGCTCCCGGCGTGATAGTCCGAATTACCGAGCATCGCGAGGCCGGGGCGCGCGCAGCGCTCGGACGCGAGCTCCTCGATTTCGGAATAAGACCCGATGGGCGAGCTCTGCCGAAATGCGATGGGGTGGACGACCTCGATGCCGTCGAGCTCGGGACAGACAGCGTCGATGGCTGGCCAATATCGGCGCGTGGGGTGCGCCGCGACGAGGACGCCGCCCTGCGCGTGCACGGCTCGGGCGACGGCGTTCACGTCCGCGGGCTCGACGGTCCGCTCGAGCCCGTACGCGAGCAGGTGCGCTTCGCGCATGGTGATCTCCTCACCGACGACGACCACGGGCGCGTCGGGGATCATCGTGGCGAGGGCGCGCCCCAGCTTGCCTGGAAAGACCTGGTTGTGCTCGGTGATCGCGATCACGTCGAGGCCGTTGCGTCGCGCCGCGAGCACGAGATCGAGCGGGGAAAGCACGCCGTCGGAGAAGCGCGTGTGCGCGTGCATGTCGGCCTGGAGCACGGTGTATCCGCGCCGCGTCGCGACCGGCCGCGCGGGCGCAGGATCGGTGAAGTGCCCGATGAGCAGCGCGCAGCCGAACGCGAGCAAACAACCGAGTCGAAAGAGCATCGCGGCTCGCGACGCGCTCACCGCGAGCCCCCGCCGAAGACCTGCGGGATCAGGTTGTTCATGACTTGGTACCACGGCAGGACGAGCAGCCCGCGCACGAGCCACTCGGTGAGCACGAGGCCGAGCGCGCGACCGCGGCTGCACCCGCAAGCGCGGTTGAACGCGAAGCCCGCGGTCCCGCCCGCGACGAGCGCAGCGAGCGCGACGACACCGATCGCGCCGCTGGAGAAGAGTGAGTCGTAGAGCGCGCCGGACGAGAGCGCGATCGACGCGTCGAGCGCGAGCAAGAACGCGAGGAGAGCGCCGTTGCCGGTGAGCTCGAGGCGCGCCGCGTGCGCCGACGCGAGCCGACGAGGTCGAGCCAACCGCAACAAGACCGCCGCTGCGATCTGGATGAAGGGAGCGAAGCCCCACGCGAGCGCGACCATCGCCACGTGCAGCGCGACGAAGCGCCCCGCGGTGATCATCGAGATCGTCGCCGCGACGACCAGGTGCGTGACGAGGACCTTCGGGACTATGCGCGACCAACTCGCGCGCGTTGGTGCGGCGCTCGCGGCCTCCGCGAGAGCTTCATCGACGAGCTCGCGGTAAGTGCGGAACGGCGCGTAGAGCACGCGCACTTCGTCCGAGACAGTCAGCGAGGGCATCGCCGACATTGGACCGCCTCGCGCGGGGCACGCACAAATCCAAACCGTGGGTGCGGTGCGCGCGACCTCCACGCCGTGGTAGAGACTGGCTCGGGTGACGCAGAAGACGAAACGCGCCGCGGCGCCGTTCGCGCCATTCGAGACCGAGTGGGGCTCGTTCGCGCCGCTCAAGCTCCGGGCGAAGACCGTCGCCGAGGGACTCTACGCGGGCGTGCACCGCAGCGTTCGCAAGGGATCCGGCATCGAGTTCGGCGGGCAGCGGCCCTACGTGCCCGGCGACGACCTGCGTTTCATCGATCGACGCGCGCTGCTCAAGCACGATCGCTTCATGGTGCGCGAGTTCGAAACCGAGACGGATCGCGCGCTCTGGCTCGTCGTCGACGCGTCGGCCTCGATGGCCTTCAAGGGCTCGGGGCCCGGCTCGAAGCTGCCGTTCGCGGCGGTCCTCGCGGCGTCGCTCGCGCGCGTCGCCATCGCCGCGGGCGATCCCGTCGGCCTCGTCATTCTGGCGGGCGACAAGCCGATCGCGCTCCGCGCCAGCGCCGGTCGTGAGGCCTTCGATCGGATCGTGTTCGCGCTCTCGGACGTGAAGGCGAGCGGCGACCTCACCGCGAGCGACGAGGAGCTCGAGGCGCGCCTCGTCCCCGTCCACGAGCGCGCGCGCCGCGGCGCGACGATGCTGCTCTTCTCGGATCTCATCGATCTGCCCGAGTCGGGGCTCGCGGCGTTCACCGCGCTCGCGACCCGCGGTCGGCGCGCGTTCGCGGTGCAGGTCCTCACCCCGGAGGAGGAACACCTCAAGGTGAAGGGGCACTCGCGCTTCAAGAGCCTCGAGGGTGGCTTCGTCGTCGAGGCCGATCCCGACGCCGTGCGCGCGGAGTACCTCCGCAGGCTCGCGCAGCACCGCGCGCGCTGGCACGACGACCTCGTCGGTCGCGGCGGCGCGCTGCTCCACTTCGAGACGACGACCGCGCCCATCGACGCAGTTCGTTCGGTACTCTTGACTATCGCCGGCCAGCCGCTCTCGCGCGCAGCCGAGGGTGCGCTCGGCGCATGAGCTTCCTCACGTCGGTCGCGCTCCTCGTGGGGCTGCTCGCAGGCGTGCCGATCGCAGCGCACCTCTTGCGACGGCGGCGCGCGACCGAGGTCGTGCTCCCGACCGCGAAGCTCCTCGCCGGGTCGCCCTCGATCGTTCGACGGCGCTCGGTGCTCGAGGATCGCGCGCTCCTCGCGCTGCGGATGCTCGCGGTCCTCGCGCTCGCGCTGCTCGGCGCGACGCCCTTCGTGTCGTGCTCGCACGTCGCGCTCTTCCGCAAGGACGGCGCCTCGGTCGCGGTCGTCCTCGTGCTCGACGACTCGCTCAGCATGCGGCAGAAGACCGCGAGCGGCGAGACGCGCTTCGAGCTCGCCCGGCGCACCGCGCGCGATCTCGTGAAGGCCGCGCAGCCGGGCGACACCTTCGCGATCGTCCTCGCGGGGAACGAGCCGCGCGTGCACCTCGCGTCCTCCTCCGATCCGGACGCTGTTCGCGCTGCCATCGACGCGCTCGAGCCGAGTGACCGATCGACCGATCTCGAGGGAGCGATCGCGATCGCGCGAGACCTCGTCCGCGACGCACCGCAGCCCGACCGCCGAGTCACGCTGCTGAGCGATCTCGCTGACGGGCGCGCAGACGGCTCGCCTCTCGAGATGGATAGTCCCGGGGTGACGCTCTGGTATCCACTCCCGGAGCTCGCGTCGCCGTCGGGGCAGGCCAACTGCGCGATCACCGGAGCCTCGCGCGGTGGCTCTTCGGTCGATGTGTCGATCACCTGCCGAGGGAAGCTCGAGGGTCGCCGCGTGCAAATTTCCAAGGCGGGAAGCACTGACTCCCTCGCCTCCGCGTCGTTCGCGCCCGACGCGACGGACATCTCGCTCGAGGTCCCCGCCGACGCACCGGACGAGCTCATCGCGACGCTGCTGCCCCCCGACGTCTTGCCCGAAGACGACGTGGCGCCGGTCATGACGCGCGGCGGGCGCTTGGCGATCGCCGTCCTCGCGGATGCTCCGGCGTCGCGTGTCCAGACCGGCGGGCCACCTCCGATCGAGCAGGCGCTGAGCGCGCTCGAGCTGGGGCCCTCGACGAAGCCGCTCGCCGCGATCCCCGAGCACGTCGACGAGCTCGCGCCCTTCGGAGCGATGATCCTCGACGACCCTCCTGGCCTCACTCCGGAGGAGCGCCGCGCGGTCATCGACTGGGTCGATCGCGGCGGCAGCCTTCTCTTGTCGCTCGGTCGTCACGCCACGGCCGCGCCGCTCGGCGCAGGCTTCGCGGGGGTCGTCCCTGGCGTCCAACGGCTCGCGACGCACTCGGTGAAGGGCGCGGTCCCTTCGACCTGCGCGTTCTTCGGTGGGGCAGCGCCGAGCTTGGTGGACATCGCCCCGACGACGCATGTCTCGCTCGACGCCGAGGGCCTCGAAGGCGCCGAGGTGCTCTGCGCCTTCGACGATGGTTCGCCGCTCTTGCTCGCGCGGCCGCTCGGGCGAGGCATGGTGTTCGTGTCGACCGTGCCGTTCGACCTCGAGGCGAGCGAGCTCCCACTGCGACCCGCGTTCTTGGTGCTCTTGGATCGCTTCGTCGAGCGCGCGCGCGAGCGCGGCGGACGCGTGACCGTCGCGGCAGGTGGCGTGTTCACGTTCGCGGGCGCCGATCGGGTCGAGGGTCGCTTCCAAGCGCCCAACGGCGCGTCGCCTGTCGCAGTGCCGATCACGGGCGCTCCCGGTGCCCTGCGGGCGCCCGCGCCGCGCATCGGCCGATATTCGTTCGCGGTCGACGGCGACGTGGAGGTTCGCGCGGCGTACGCGTCGGACCTCGAGGTGGACCTGACGCCGCACGCGCTCGGCGAGCGCGCCCACGATCCGTCGCTCGGCGGCGTCGCGCGCAAGCTCGACTTCTCGCCCTACGTCGCGCTCGGACTCCTGGTGCTCATGGTGCTCGAGCTCGCGCTGCGAGCCTTCGCGCCGCGCACCGCCCCCGAGGTCGCGCGCGACGCTCAGTGAATGGCGCGATGCTCAGTGAATGGGGGCGCCGACTGCGTGGGGGTCGAGGTCAGCGTCGGGCTCGAGCGTGGGAGCAGACTCGGGGCTCGGCGGTACGACGGACCGCGGGCGGCCCGGTGAGGAGTCTCGCTCGACGATGGGCGCGCGCGGCACGGTGAACCCGTTCGGCTTGAACGAATGCTCGGCGCCTGGGAATTTGCGAGCGGCGACCTCGCTGACGTAGAGCTCGGTCGCGCGGATGATCGCGTCGCCGCCCTCGACGAAGCGCTTCGCGAACTTCGGTGAGAGCTCGCGATACATGCCGAGCAGGTCGTAGCAAACGAGGACCTGCCCATCGCACTTGGCACCCGCGCCGATGCCGATCGTTGGTACACCAACGGATTCGGTGATCTGCTCGGCCAGGTCGGGTGGGATGGCCTCGAGGACGATCGCGAACACGCCCGCGTCCTCGAGCGCTCGCGCGTCTTGGAGCACGCGCTGCGCTTGTTCGTGCCCTTTGCCTTGAACCTTGAAGCCGCCCATCGCGTGGACCGCTTGTGGCGTGAGCCCGACGTGGCCCATCACCGGGATGCCCGCGCGCACGAGTCGGCTCACGTGCTCGGTCACCTCGACTCCGCCCTCGAGCTTGATGCTCTCGAACGCCCCCTCTTTCATCATGCGGCCCGCGTTCTCGAGCGCCTGCTGCGCCGAGACCTGGAAGCTCATGAAGGGCATGTCGCCGACGACGTGGGCCGAGCGCGCGCCGCGTGCGACCGCGCGACCGTGGTAGCAAACGTCCTCGACCGTCACGCCCAGGGTGTTGGGCTGGCCCTGAACCACCATCCCGAGCGAGTCGCCGACGAGCAGCAGGTCTGCGCCGCCCTCGTCGAGCAGTCGCGCCATCGTGTAGTCGTAGGCGGTGATCATCGCGAGCGGGCGCTGGCCCTTGCGCGCTCGGATGTCGGGCACTGTCACCTTGCGTCGCGGCTGTGCTGCCGCGGCCCCGTCTTGGGGCGGCTTCGCAGGTCCGTACATTTTCCTCCTGGTCGCGGCCGCGCGAGTGCGGTCCACGCCTCGACCTCGAGCCTAGGAGCCACACCTCCAGGCGGCAAGATGGTTGGGGCTCCAATCATCTCCACGATTTCACGACGCTGTGCATCACGCAAAAACGTTTGGTGACGTTGGCACATCGTGTCCTTCGATTCGGTCGACGTGCACGGAAACGTGGTGGTTCGCACGGTTTGCGAGCGGAGCTCGCTCGGTATGGGAGTTGCTCGACTGCCCCGGCTTCCTTACCGCTTCCTCCCCGCCTCATCGCCATCAAGCTCTTCGGAGGTCTCGTGCGTCGTAGCTACAAGCTCGCTCTCGGCTCGTTCGCCGCTGCCAGCGCTCTCTCGCTGTTACCTGAACCCACGGCTCACGCATGCGGCGGCTGCTTCGTGCAGCAAACCGAGAGCACGCAGGTCACCGGTCATCGAATGGTGCTCAGCGTCTCCAAGGCGCAGACGACGCTCTACGACCAAATCAGCTACAGCGGTGAGCCCGCGGACTTCGCTTGGGTCCTCCCGATTCGTGGTCAGGTCGACATCGGCCTGAGCTCGGACGCGCTCTTCGCCGCGCTCGAAACTTACACTCAAGTCAACGTCTACTCTCCGCAGATCAACTGCGCGCCGCCCCCCAGCTGCGACGATTCGAACTTCTCTCCAGGGGGCGCGACCGGCGCAGGCGGCAGCTCCGGCGGCCCGGTCGAAGTCATCGCTCAAGAGGTCGTCGGTCCCTACGAGACCGTGCAGCTCCACAGCACCGACCCCGCGGCGCTGGCCACTTGGCTCGCAGACCACGGCTACAACGTGCCCGCCGACGTGCAGCCTGTCATCGACGCATACATCGCCGAGGGCTTCGACTTCCTCGCGCTGCGTCTCGTGCCTGGGCAGGGCATCGACTCGATGCGGCCCGTGCGTGTGACGAGCCCAGGTGCCGGCCCTGCGTTGCCCCTGCGCATGGTGGCGGCAGGCACCGGAGCGATCACGCCCATCTCTTTCTGGGTCATCGGCGAGGGCCGCTACGTCCCGCAGAACTTCCACTCCTTCCAGATCAGCGAGCAAGAGCTCGTTTGGGATTGGGATGCTCAGCGGAGCAACTACTCCGACCTCCGATCTCAGGGCTACGCCGCATACGGCGGCTCCAACTGGCTCATCGAAGCCGGGGAATCCTTGTATCCGTGGGCCTTCGACGAGCTCCTCTACACCGCGGAGAACTTCGCGCTCGACAGCGGCTACGCGGACGACGACGGACAGAACGCGCTCGCGAACGCGCAGGCCGACATCGACACGTTGCTCGCGGGCATCAACCCGGACAGCGCGGTGATCTCGCACCTCAGCGCGGAGCTCTCACGACCCGCGCTCGCAGCCGATTTGACGCTCCAGGCCTCCACCGATCAGTCCTATGTCCAGCGCACGTTCTACGTGCAGAACGCCACGGGGACGGAGCCTGAATGCCCGACCTACGAGCCCGTCGACTGCGGGAACGGGCCGGCGCTCGGCGGCAGCGGATCAGGCGGCGGCACCGCCTCGAGCCAGGACGGCTCGCTCTGCACCGCATCGCCTCAGTCGAGCGTCGCCGCCATGAGCGCACCGGCAGCGCTCACGTCGGGCTTGCTGTTCGCATGGCTCGTCGCGCGCCGCCGCCGTCGCGCGAGCTAGAGCAGCCCTTCGTCGAGCCGACGCATGCCCTCGAGGAGCAGCCCTTCAGGCGAGACCTCGATCGTGCGCTCGGCGGGGGCGGCCTCCGCGTCGATGTGGAAGTCGCCCTCCTTGATGTTGAGCATCGCGTAGAAGGCATCCTCACCGCGCTTGCCCGAGTAGCGCGCGTCGACGATCTGCCCATCTTGGAAGCCGATCTCGCCCGCGAGCGCGCCCGACTTGAGGCGGACCACGCAGGTCTTTCGGCCGTGCCACAGGATCTGCACGACGTCGGGCAGCCCCATCTCCGCGAGCGATCCGCTGACGCCACGCGGGGCCTTTGCGGTCGCGGCGCGCGAGCGCTTGCGTTCGACGAGCTGCCGCACCTTCGTCACGAACATCTCGGGCGGTGTTGGCTTCGAGACCATGTCGTCGACGCCGAGTTCGAAGACGATCTCGGCGAGCTGACGATCGCTCTTGCGGGTGTGGATGACCCACGCGAGAACCTTCTCGCCCCATGACTCGGAGGCAGCCGCGCTCTTCAGCGTGAGCCCAGCGTCCGCTGCGTCGAGGTCCACTTCGCTGATGACGACCGCGATGTCGCGCGTCTTCAGCTCGTGGAGCGCGCTCTGATACGTGCGCGCGATGCGCACGTCGAAGCCAGCCTCTAGCAGGCGCAGCTCGAGCACGGTGCTGTCCTCGGGGTCGGCGTCGGCGAGGAGGACGGTGTGTCGATCCGCGAGGATTTTCGCACGCAGATCGTCGCCTGCGACCTCGGCCTTGAGGAGGTCGACCATCGTCGGGTCGAACACGGTCCCCCGGTACTTCGAGAGGAACTGGATGGCCTCCGCGGGCTTGAGGACGCGGCGCGCCGGGTTGCGCGGGTTCGTGGTTATGTCCGCGTAAGTATCGACGACGGCGAGGATGCGCGCACCGAGCGGGATATCCTTGCCTGCGACCCCGACGGGCAGGCCTTTGCCGTCCCAGCGTTCGTACATCGCGTTGACGGTGCTCTTCGTGTCGGCGTGCAGCTCGACCGCTTGAAGGAAGCGCTCGGGCACGTTGTAGACCTTCTGCGCGGCGGTGCGGTGGCCGTCGTACTCCGCCACGTTGAGCGAAGTCAGGTGGTACGTGCCGGCCTTGCCGAGGTCGTGCAGGTACGCCGCGACGATGTACGCGATCGACTGGTGGGCCGAGAGGCCCATTCGATCACAGAGCTTCTTCATCAGGCGCGCGCACTGCGCCGAGTGACCGCGAAGATCGGGGCGGGAGTTCTCGAGCAGACTGACCAGCAAATTCAGAGTCTCGACGTAGTCCGTCGTGAGCGTGACCGGCGGCGCGATGTCGATCGCTTCGAACTCTGCTGACTCCGCCGAGGCTGCAGGGGGCGGGCGGCGCTGGGCTTGTTGCGGTGGGGGCGGTGCTGGTCGCGCAGGCGGAGGCGGTGGGGGCGCCGGCTGAGGCTGAGGCGGCGGCGCAGGCGCGGGCTGCGGCGCGGGCTGGGCGGCCGGCGGAGCTTGCGGCGCAGGCGCGGTCTGCCCGACAGGCGGCCGCTGCGGCGGTGGTCGCTTCGGCGGGGTCTGCACTTGGGGTGCGCCCTGCTGTTGCGCTTGCACCTGTCGCAAGAGCCCCGACGGGATGCGCCCGTATTGGTGACTTGCAGACAGGCCGTGTTGGTTCGTCGTGCCGACGGGATCGCTCGAGCGCGTGGTCGCGTACGGATCAGGCGGCGTGGGGGGTTCGTGCGAGATCGCGCTGCTGCTGCTCACGATGCTCTGCACCTGAGCCTTGTTGAGCGGGCCGGGGCCGGTTCCGCGATCGAGCGACAGCGTGAAATGGGTCTCTTGACCACCGCGCATGAGCATCGCGAACGCGCTGGGATCGTTGTGGTAGGCGCGAGCGATCGCAGCGCGCACCGCAGCAGGCCGCGCGACGAGCGCCGCGACGTCTCGAACGCCGGCGGCGATCTTCACCTCATGGAGCGCCGCTAGGTCATCCGGATCAGCGGTGACGACGCTGAGCGTCCGCTTGCTGTCGTCGTAGAGCACCGGCAGCACGCCGTGCTGCTCCGCGAGCTTGCGCGGGATGAGCTTGATGAGCGACGCGTCGAAAGTGGCCTTGTAGAGCTTCTCTGTCGAGACGAAGCGCGTGTTGTGGACGGTCGAGACGAAGCGGAGGAGGTCAGCCTCGCTCATCGCGTCGTTCTCGATGATCGCGTCCTCGACGCGGCCGCCGTGGATCGAGACGAACGCGACGATCGTCGCATGCGCTTCGGGCGAGAGCCGGCCCTCACTCATGAGGCGATCGGCCAACCGCAGGTTCGATTCAGCAGTCTTCATAGAGACGTGGAGCGGAGAGTCAGTCTACAGAAGCCGCACGTTTTTTTTCTAGCGCTCTTCGCGAATCCAACACGCGAGCCGTACCGTTCTTCGAAATGGCCGAGGGCGGCCCTCACGGGTCGCCCTCGCGCACACGACGCAATCTGCGCGTCGGTCAGCTCGGCTGCTCAGCCGAAGACTTGGCAGCGCCCTTCTCCGACGCGCCACCCTCGGCGTCTTCGATGCGCATTCCGTAGAACGAGCGATAGACGAAGAACGCCGAGAGAATGAAGAGCCCCACGCCGACGCCGATGCGGGCGTTGTGGTTCTTCGCCCCGAGCACCTCGGCGAGCTCGACCGCGAGCAGACCGAAGAGCGTGGTGAACTTGATGATGGGGTTCATCGCGACGCTGGAGGTGTCCTTGAATGGGTCACCCACGGTGTCACCCACGACCGTGGCAGCGTGAAGGTCGGTGCCCTTCGCCTTGAGCTCGGTCTCGACGACCTTCTTGGCGTTGTCCCAAGCGCCACCCGCGTTCGCGAGGAAGAGCGCTTGGAAGAGCCCGAAGAGCGCGATCGAGACGAGGTAACCGATGAAGAAGTAGCTCTCGAAGAACGCGAACGCGAGCGTTCCGAAGAACACCGTGAGGAAGATGTTGAACATCCCCTTCTGCGCGTAGACCGTGCAGATCTCCACGACCTTCTTCGAGTCCGAGATGCTGGCCTTCTCGACGTTCTCGAGCTTGATGTTCGCCTTGATGAACTCGACCGCGCGGTACGCGCCCGTGCTCACGGCCTGCGTCGAAGCGCCGGTGAACCAGTAGATCATCGCGCCACCGGCGATCATGCCGAGCAAGAACGGCGGGTGGAGGAGGGAGAGAAGGCGCAGCTTGTCGGTCTGCAGGCCGTGCGTGAGGACGACGATGATGCTGAAGATCATGGTCGTCGACCCGACGACTGCGGTGCCGATGAGCACTGGCTTCGCCGTTGCTTTGAACGTGTTGCCCGCGCCGTCGTTCTCCTCGAGGAGCTCCTTCGCCTTCTCGAAGTTGACCTCGAAGCCGTGGTCCTTCTTGACCTGATCCTTCACGCCGTCGACCGACTCGATCATGCTGAGCTCGTAGACGCTCTGCGCGTTGTCGGTGACGGGTCCGTAGGAGTCGACCGCGATGGTCACCGGACCCATACCCAAGAAGCCGAATGCGACCAGGCCGAACGCGAAGACTGGCGACACGTCCTGGCCGTTCAAGGTCATGATCGCGCCGATGCCATCCGCCGTGCCCGCGCCGATGGTCGTCACGTAGTACGAGATGCCCATCAGCACGACGAGGATGATGCCCATCCAGTAGGCCGAGAAATTCCCTGCGGTCAGACCGGCCAGGATGTTGAGTGAAGGGCCGCCCTCTTTGCTGGCGGTGACGACCTCACGGACGTGGCCGGACTCAGTCGAGGTGAAGACCTTGATGAGCTCGGGGATGATCGCGCCTGCGAGCGTGCCGCAGCTGATGATGATGGAGAACTTCCACCAGTAGGTGCCATTGCCGAGCGTGGGGATGAGCAGCTTGCTCACGAGGAACGTGAGGCCGACGCTGATGATCGAGGTGATCCACACGAGGGTCGTGAGGGGCGCCTCGAAGTTCATCTTGTTGCCCGAGCCGTACTTCGCCTTCGCGAGGGTCTCGTTGATGATGTACGAGACGGCCGACGCGATGACCATCACGATGCGGATCACGAAGATCCACACGAGGAGCTCGACGGGGAGGTTCTTGCCGTTGACGATGTTCTTCTCGACGGCGAGGAGGATGAACGTGATGAGCGCGACGCCCGTCACGCCGTAGGTCTCGAAGCCGTCCGCCGAGGGACCAACGGAGTCGCCGGCGTTGTCACCAGTGCAGTCCGCGATGACGCCCGGGTTACGCGCGTCGTCTTCCTTGATGCGGAAGACGATCTTCATCAGGTCCGACCCGATGTCGGCGATCTTGGTGAAGATGCCGCCCGCGATGCGGAGCGCCGAGGCGCCGAGGGACTCACCGATGGCGAAGCCCATGAAGCACGGGCCGGCGACCTTCGGGAAGAAGAGCATGATGGTGAGCATCATGAGGAGCTCGATCGAGATGAGGAGCATCCCGATGCTCATGCCGGCGCGGAGCGGGATCGAATAGACCGGGAACGGCTTGCCCTGGAGGCTCGCGAAGGCCGTGCGCGAGTTCGCGAAGGTGTTCACCCGGATGCCGAACCAGGCCACGAAGCAGCTACCCGCGATCCCGACGAGGGAGAAGACCAGGATGAGCGCGACGCTGCTGCCAGGGAGGCCGGCGAAGTAGCCGTAGTAGGCCACCATGATCACGCTGATGAAGATCCAGAGCAGGCCGATGAACTTGCCCTGCGTGAAGAGGTAGGTCTTGCACGTCTCGTAGATGAGCTCGCTGACGTCGCGCATCGCCTGGTGAACCGGCAGTGCCTTCAGCTGGGCGAAGATCGCGAGACCCATGAGGAGGCCGAGCGCGCAGACGCCCATGCCCGAGAAGAGCAGCGTCCTGCCGCTCGTGCCGAGCATCTGCGCGTCGGCCAGGTTGGGCAGCTGAAGGTTCGCTTCACCGCCGATCTTGTGTTCGTCGCCAGCGAGGCCGATGCTGGGCAAGCCCAGCGTCACCAGCAACAAGATTGTAAGGATCGGCCAGGCTCGTTTTAGGAGCCGAGCGACTCGCTCTCTGGACATGAAATGCTTCTCCTCGGGAGCGCGCGCGCGCGGTGGGCGCTGCGGCAGATAGGGTTGCGCCGCCTTACCTTTGTTCTTGGTTTTTCGCAAGACGGGTGGTCGGGTGTGCGACAGTTTCCGTTGACTTTGCGCCACTGTTGACGGTCACAAAAGCGAAACGGCACGGGAAAACCCGTGCCGTCTGCGCTCGTGGCTGGACGAAGATTACTCCTCGTTCACGGCGGGGAGCGGCTCCTCGATGCGCGGCCGCGGCACCTCTCGCGGCATCACCACAGGCTCACCATCCACGAGCACCGTGAGGCGCTTGTAGGCCGGGAGGCCAGTGCCTGCCGGGATGAGGCGACCCATGATGACGTTCTCCTTGAGACCGCGGAGGTCGTCCGTCTTGCCGCAGATTGCGGCCTCGGTGAGGACCTTCGTCGTCTCCTGGAAGGACGACGCGGAGATGAACGACTCGGTCGAGAGGCTGGCCTTGGTGATGCCGAGGAGCAGAGCCTCCGCGATGGCGGGACGGCCACCGCGCGCGATGACCTTCTCGTTCTCGGCCTCGAACTCGTGCTTCTCGACCTGCTCGTCGACGAGGAAGCCGGTGTCGCCGACCTCCTTCACGCGAACGCGCCGCAGCATCTGCCGCACGATCGCCTCGATGTGCTTGTCGTTGATGGTGACGCCCTGCAGGCGATAGACCTGCTGGATCTCGTTCACCAGCCACGCAGCGAGCTCACGCTCGCCCTTCACGCGCAGGATGTCGTGCGGGTTCGGCGGGCCGTCCATCAGCGGGTCGCCAGCGCGGACGCGGTCGCCCGGCTGAACCTGGATGTGCTTGCCCTTCGGGATCAGGTACTCGCGCGTCTGATCCGGCTGCGGTGCACCATCGGGCGACGTCGGCGTGATCAGCACCTTCCGCTTGCCCTTGGTGTCCTTGCCGAACGACACGATGCCGTCGATCTCCGTGATGATCGCGTGGTCCTTCGGCTTGCGGGCCTCGAAGAGCTCCGCGACGCGCGGCAGACCACCGGTGATGTCCTGCACCCTCGTCGCGTCGCGCGGCATCTTCGCGATGATGTCGCCGGCCTCGATGAGGTCGCCTTCCTGAGCGACGATGTGAGCGCCGACCGGGAGGAGATAGCGTGCGTCGAGGTCGAGGCCCGGCAGCTTCAGCGTCTCGCCGGTCTTCGGATCCTTGATGGAGATGCGCGGCCGAAGATCCGCGGCCTTCGATTCGATGACGACCTTGCGCGAGAGGCCCGTCGTCTCGTCGAGGCGCTCTTGCACGGTGACACCCTCTTCGAGATCGCCGTACTTCACGATGCCGCTGACCTCGGTGAGCATCGGCGTCGCGAACTGATCCCACTCGGCGAGGAGCTCACCCTGCTTGCACTTCTCGCCCTCGCTCTTCTTGAGCGTGGCGCCGTAGACGAGCCGGTTGTGCTCTCGCTCGCGGCCCGTGTCGTCGACGACGACGAGCTCGGCGTGGCGGTTCATGACGACGATGACGCCGTCGCGCTTCTTGTGAACGACTGCGCGCCGCAGACGAACCGTGCCCTCGGTGCGAGCCTCGAGGTAGCTCTGCTCGATCTTGCCGCGGGCAGCGGTACCGCCGACGTGGAAGGTGCGCATGGTGAGCTGCGTGCCCGGCTCGCCGATCGACTGCGCGGCGATGATGCCGACAGCCTCACCGACGTTGACGCGATAGCCACGCGCGAGGTCGCGGCCGTAGCAGAGCGCGCAGATGCCGCGCCGAGCCTCGCACGCGAGCACCGACCGGATGTTGACCTCCTCGATGCCGGCGTTTTCGATGAGCTTCACCTCGGCCTCACCGAGCTCGGTGTTGGCCGCGATGAGGACCTCGCCGGTCAGTGGGTCGATGACATCCTCGAGCGCGACGCGACCGAGGATGCGATCGCCGAGGGACTGGATGACCTCACCAGCCTCCTCGAGCTTCTGGACGCGGACGCCGTTGAGCGTGCCGCAGTCGAGGTCCGCGATGACAGCGTCCTGCGCGACGTCGACGAGACGGCGCGTGAGGTAACCGGAGTTCGCGGTCTTGAGGGCGGTGTCGGCGAGACCCTTTCGGGCGCCGTGCGTCGAGATGAAGTACTGCAGCACCGTGAGCCCTTCGCGGAAGTTCGCCGTGATGGGCTGCTCGATGATCTCACCGCTCGGCTTGGCCATGAGGCCACGCATGGCGGCGAGCTGTCGGATCTGCTGCTTCGACCCTCGGGCGCCGGAGTCGGCCATGATGTAGATCGGGTTGAACGTCGGCTCGAGCGAGCTCGTGCCGGTCTCGTGATCCACCACGTTCTCGCTGCCGATGACCTGCATCATCTCGTCGGTGACGCGGTCCGCGACGTCGGCCCAGATGTCGACGATCTTGTTGTAGCGCTCGCCGTCGGTGATGAGCCCTTCCTGATATTGCTCGATGACCTTCTCGACCTCTTCTTGGGCCGAGCCGAGCATCGTGCGCTTCGCGTCCGGGATCACCATGTGATCCATGCAGATCGAGATACCTGCCTTGGTCGCGTGGTCGAAGCCGAGCGTGCGGAGTCGGTCTGCGAGCAGCACGGTCTCCTTGTTTCGGTGCACGCGGTAGCAGACGTCGATCAGGTTGGTCAGGGCCTTCTTGTTGAGCACCTTGTTCGCGTGCTCGAAGCCCACCTTCGGCGGCAGGACCTCCATGATGAGGACGCGACCGACGGTCGTGTCGATCACACGCTTCTTGATCTGGCCGTGCTCGTCTTTGACGAGCTTGCCTTCCTCGTCGGTGATCGGGATGCGGACACGGATGCCTGCGTGCAGCGCGACCTCGCCGGCGTCGTACGCCATGCGAACTTCTTCGGGGCTCGCAAAGACGCCGCGGAGATAGCCGCTCGCCTGGCCAGCCTCGTCGACCTTCAGCGAGTCGGCGCGGTAGCTGCCCTTCGCGAACTTGCGCTCGCGCGTGGCGTAATAGAGCCCGAGGACGATGTCCTGCGTCGGGTTGATGATCGGCTTGCCGCTCGCGGGCGAGAGGATGTTGTTCGTGCTCATCATGAGCACGCGCGCCTCCATCTGAGCCTCGACGCTGAGCGGGACGTGCACGGCCATCTGGTCTCCGTCGAAGTCGGCGTTGAACGCCGCGCAGACGAGCGGGTGAAGCTGGATGGCCTTGCCCTCGATGAGCACTGGCTCGAAGGCCTGAATACCGAGGCGGTGGAGCGTCGGGGCGCGGTTCAGCAGCACGGGGTGCTCGCTGATGACCTCCTCGAGGATGTCCCAAACTTCGGGACGCTCCTTCTCCACCATCTTCTTCGCGCTCTTGATGGTGTTGACGTAGCCGCGCTCTTCGAGCTTGTTGTAGATGAACGGCTTGAAGAGCTCGAGCGCCATCTTCTTCGGCAGGCCGCACTGGTGCAGGCGCAGGCTCGGACCGACGACGATGACCGAACGACCCGAGTAGTCGACGCGCTTGCCGAGCAGGTTCTGCCGGAATCGACCCTGCTTGCCCTTCAGCATGTCCGAGAGGGACTTGAGCGGGCGCTTGTTCGGACCGGTGATGATCTTGCCGCGACGCCCGTTGTCGAAGAGCATCGACCGCCTCTTGGAGCATGCGACGCTCGTTGCGGATGATGATCTCGGGCGCGTTGAGCTCGAGGAGCCGCTTCAGGCGGTTGTTGCGGTTGATGACGCGGCGATAGAGATCGTTGAGATCGCTCGTCGCGAACCGACCGCCGTCGAGGGGCACGAGAGGACGCAGGTCGGGCGGCAGGACCGGGATGACCGTCAGCATCATCCACTCGGGTCGGTTGCCGCTCTCGCGGAAGGCCTCGATGACTTTCAAGCGCTTCGCCAGCTTCTTGCGCTTGGCCTCGCTGGTCGCGTTGCGCATCTCCTGGCGAAGAAGCTCCGCCAGCGCGTGCACGTCGACCTGCTTGAGCATGTCGAGGACAGCCTCACCACCCATGCCGGCGCTGAACTTGTCGTCGCCGTACTCCTCGATCAGCTGGATGTAGCGCTCCTCGCTGAGGAGATCACCGCGCCCGAGGTCCGTGTCCTTCGGGTTGATGACGATGTACGCCTCGCAATAAAGGACCTTCTCGAGATCCTTGAGCGAGATGTCGAGGATCGCGCCGATGCGGCTCGGCAGGCTCTTCAAGAACCAGATGTGAGCGACGGGCGTCGCGAGGTTGATGTGCCCGAGGCGCTCACGGCGAACCTTGCTCTGGATGACCTCGACGCCGCACTTCTCGCAGACGATCCCGCGGTGCTTCATGCGCTTGTACTTGCCGCAGTTGCACTCGTAGTCCTTGACCGGCCCGAAGATCTTCGCGCAGAAAAGACCGTCCCGCTCGGGCTTGAACGTGCGGTAGTTGATGGTCTCGGGCTTCTTGACCTCGCCGTGAGACCACTCGCGGATCTTCTCGGGGGAGGCGAGGGAGATCCGGATCGCGCTGAAGCTCAGCGGATCCTTGGGCTTCTCGAAGAAGCTGAAGATGTCACGCATGGATCACTCCTCCTCCGCAGCAGCAGCCGAAGCGCTCGTCTCGACGAGCTCGACGTTGAGACACAAGGCCTGAAGCTCTTTGATGAGGACGTTGAAGCTCTCGGGGAGCCCCGCCTCGAGTGTGTACTCACCCTTCACGATCGCCTCGTACATCCGTGTGCGACCCATCACGTCGTCGCTCTTCACGGTGAGGAACTCCTGCAGCGCGTACGCAGCGCCGTAGGCCTCCATTGCCCAGACCTCCATCTCGCCGAGACGCTGGCCACCGAACTGCGCTTTGCCACCCAGCGGCTGCTGCGTGACGAGCGAGTAGGGACCGATTGAACGAGCGTGGATCTTGTCGTCGACCAGGTGGTGAAGCTTGAGCATGTACATCACGCCCACCGTCACGTCCTGGTCGAAGGCCTCACCAGTGCGACCATCGAACAGCACGGTCTGACCGCTGCGCGGCAGGTTTGCGAGCTCGAGCGCACCCTTGATGTCCGCCTCGACAGCGCCGTCGAAGACCGGGGACGCCATGAAGACGCCGTGCTTGAACTTGCCCGCGCACCGGACGACGTCGTCATCGCTCATCTTGTCGATGGTGCTGAGCGCCGCCGAGTCGTGGTTGAAGATGTCTTTGAGGAAGGGCCGGATCTCGTTCGCCTGCCGCTTGGTCTCGACCATACGCTGCAGTTGAGCGCCGAGCTCGCGGGCACCCCACCCGAGGTGAACCTCGAGGATCTGACCAACGTTCATACGGCTCGGAACGCCGAGCGGGTTGAGGACGAGGTCGACCGGCTGCCCGTCCGCGAGGTAGGGCATGTCCTCTTCGGGGAGGATGCGCGAGACGACACCCTTGTTGCCGTGGCGACCGGCCATCTTGTCGCCGACCTGGAGCTTGCGCTTGATGGCGATGTAGACCTTCACCATCTTGATGACGCCGGGCGGGAGCTCGTCGCCCTTCGCGAGCTTCTCGATCTTGTCGCGGAAGTGCTCCTCGCGGCTGCGAACGATGTCCTCGAGGTCCTTCAGCATCTGCTGAATGCGCTCGGCGAAGTCGGTCGGAATCTCGCCCCAATACTTGCGAGGGACCTCGGCGAGAGCCTCTTCGGTGATGGGCTGGCCCTTCTGCAAGAGGACCTTGCCCTTGTCGTCGACGAGCTTGCCGTTCGTCATCTGGCCGAGGAGCATCTCCTTGACCCGACGGTGGAACGAGTCGCGGAGGATCTTGATCTCCTCGTCGCGCGTTCGCTCGATCTTCGCGCGCTCCATGTCCTCGATCGCCTGGGCTCGCTCGTCGCGATCGGTACCCTTGCGGCTGAAGACACGCGCCGAGATCACGATGCCGCCGACGCCGGGCGGGACCTTGAGCGAGCTGTCTCGCACGTCCCCGGCCTTCTCACCGAAGATCGCGCGCAGCAGCTTCTCCTCGGGGCTGAGCTGAGTCTCACCCTTCGGAGTGATCTTACCTACAAGAATGTCACCAGGCTTCACCTCGGCGCCGATGCGCACGATGCCGGACTCGTCGAGGTCCTTCAGGGCCTCCTCGCCGACGTTCGGGATGTCGCGGGTGATCTCCTCTTTGCCGAGCTTCGTGTCGCGGGCGACGCACTCGAACTCCTCGATGTGGACCGAGGTGAAGACGTCTTCCTTCGCGATGCGCTCGGAGATGAGGATCGAGTCCTCGAAGTTGTAGCCCTGCCACGGCATGAACGCGACGAGCACGTTCTGACCGAGCGCGAGCTCTCCCATGTCGCAGGAGGGACCGTCCGCGAGGACGTCTCCCGGGCTGACCGTGTCGCCCGTGCGCACGATCGGCTTCTGCGAGTAGCAGGTCGACTGGTTCGACCGCTGGTACTTGAGCATGTGGTAGATGTCCGGGATCTCCGAACCTTCTCCCTCACGCGGGCGAACGACGATGCGCTGAGCGTCGACGCTCTCGACGATGCCCGATCGCTTCGCCGTGACGCACACGCCGGAGTCGCGGGCGAGCCGGCCCTCGACGCCCGTGCCGACGAGCGGCGCGTGCGTGCGGATGAGCGGCACCGCCTGACGCTGCATGTTCGCGCCCATGAGGGCGCGGTTCGCGTCGTCGTGCTCGAGGAAGGGCACGAGCGCGGCCGCGACGCTCACCATCTGGTTCGGCGCGATGTCCATGAGCTCGACCATCTCGGGGGTGACGAGCTTGAACTCGCCGTTGAAGCGAGCCGAGACGAGGCTCTCCTTGAATTTCCCGTCGTCGCCGAGATCCGCGGTCGCTTGCGCGATGTACTTCCCCTCCTCCTCGAGGGCGGAGTACCACTGGACCTCGTCAGTGACGTGCCCCGCGCTTACACGGCGGTAAGGCGTCTCGACGAAGCCATACTCGTTGACGCGCGCGAACGTCGAGAGCGACGCGATGAGGCCGATGTTCGGACCTTCCGGCGTCTCGATCGGGCAGATGCGGCCGTAGTGCGTGGCGTGGACGTCGCGCACCTCGAAGCCGGCGCGCTCGCGGGTCAGACCACCAGGCCCGAGGGCCGAGAGGCGCCGCTTGTGCGTGACCTCGCTGAGCGGGTTCGTCTGATCCATGAACTGCGAGAGCTGCGAGCTGCCGAAGTACTCCTTCACGACGGCGCTGACGGGCTTCGCGTTGATCAGATCGTGCGGCATCAGCGTGTCGATCTCTTGCGACATGCTCATGCGCTCTTTGATCGCGCGCTCCATGCGGACGAGACCAATGCGATATTGGTTCTCCATCAGCTCGCCGACCGCACGCACGCGGCGGTTGCCGAGGTGGTCGATGTCGTCGACGCTGCCGCGACCGTTCTTGAGCTCGATGAGGTGGCGAACGGTCTCGAGGATGTCCTGCGGCGTGAGGATCGTGAGATCGATCGGCGGCCGCTCCTCGTCGGGGACGTCGCGGTAGAACTTGTAGTTCAGCTTGAGACGGCCGACCTTCGACAGGTCGTAGCGCTCGGCGTTGAAGAACAGGTTGTGGAAGAGCGTGCGGGCCGTCTCGAGGGTCGGCGGATCACCGGGGCGAAGTCGACGGTAGATCTCGAGGATCGCGTCCTCGGTCGTCTTGACCTTGTCGGCGAGCAGCGTGTTGCGGAGGTACGATCCGACGTTGAGGCCGTCGATGAAGAGGACCTTGAACGACTCGACGTTCGCCTCGCGGAGGCGGTTGAGCTTGGCTTCGGTGAGCTCCTCGTTGCACTCGAGGAGGACCTCACCAGTCTCCGGGTCTACGATGTCGTGGGCGGCGACCTTGCTGAGGAGCTCGTCGAGCTCGATCGGCAATCGATCGAGCTGAGCCTCACGCAGCTTGCGGACGGCGGCTCGCGTGAACTTGGTGTTGCGCTTGACGATGACGTCGTTGCCGACCTTGATGTCGCGCGTGGCGCGCTGGCCCGCGAGGAGATCGAACTCGATCGACTTGGCGGTCTTGCCACCCTTGTCGAGGTAGATGGTCTCCGAGCTGTAGAAGTAGTTGAGCAGGTCCTGCGTCGAGTACCCGAGGGCGCGGAGGAGCACGGTCGCGTGCATCTTCCGGCGGCGATCGATGCGGCAGTAGATGATGTCCTTCGGGTCGAACTCGAAGTCGAGCCAGGAGCCGCGATACGGGATGACGCGCGCGGAGTAGAGCAGCTTGCCGCTCGAGTGCGTCTTGCCCTTGTCGTGGTCGAAGAAGACGCCGGGGCTGCGGTGCAACTGGCTGACGACGACACGCTCGGTGCCGTTGATGATGAACGTGCCCGTCTCGGTCATGAGCGGGATCTCACCGAAGTAGACCTCCTGCTCTTTGATGTCGCGGACGATGCGCTCCCCGCCGTCGCGGGTGTCGTAGATCATCAGCTGGATGGTGACCTTGATGGGCGCAGAGAACGTCATGCCACGCTGGCGGCACTCCTCGACGTCGTACTTGGGCGCCTCGAGGTTGTAGGAGACGAAGACCAGCTCGCTCGTCCCATTGAAGTCTTTGATGGGAAAGACGGACCGGAAGACTGCTTGCAATCCGACCTCGTGCCGTTGATTCGTCGGCACGGTCATTTGCAGGAATTTGTCGTAGCTCGACTTCTGGATGTCGATCAGATTGGGGATGTCGACGATGCGACGGACGCGACCCAAGTTCTTGCGGACGCGGAAATTTGTCTGGACGATCGACGCCATCGAGGCCTCCGGCTAACCAGTCACCCAACACACGCCCACGCGCGGCTGCGGATGAGCATGCTGCGAAGCTCCACCACGTGTCCGCGCATCAGAGAGCGCGCGAACGAAGGAGTCGTGGCTGGCGCCGAGCTTCACAGGACGTGAAGGAGCGCCGGGTGGAGAGGCCACGACAGCGGAAAGACAAGCGCGAAACTCACCCCATGCCGGTCTCCCCCTTCCCTCGAAAGAGCATCGAGGGAAAAGGGGAGCCGGAGGGCGAGGAAGCGGGAGTAGACGAACTATCGGCAAGCGACGCTCGAGCTACTTGAGCTCGACGGTTGCGCCTGCCTCGGTCAGCTTCTTCTTCATGTCCTCGGCGTCGGCCTTGCTGACGCCTTCCTTGACGGGCTTGGGGGCAGCCTCGACCAGGTCCTTCGCCTCTTTCAGGCCAAGCCCGGTGAGCTCGCGCACCACCTTGATGACCTGAATCTTGTTCGCGCCAGCCGCAGCGAGCACGACGTTGAACTCGGTCTGCTCCTCGACGACGGCCGCAGCTGCCGGAGCAGCGCCAGCGGCGACGGCGACGGCAGCCGGGGCAGCCTTGACGCCCCACTTGCCCTCGAGCTCCTTGATGAGCTCGGCCATCTGAATGACGGGGAGGGACGAGAGGAAATCGACGACCTGCTCCTTGGTGATCTCAGCCATGACGGACTCCTTTTAGAATCGATTCTCGAGGCTCGAGCCCCGATGCGCGCGCCTGCTGGGCCGCGCGAAGTTCACCGCTCGCAGTTCTTGCGAGCAAAACCAGGGAAAGAGGTTGGCTCTGATCGCGTGGGCTGCGCGATCGAGCCTTCTGGGAGTGGGCCTGCCCAGCCGTCGCATCAGGCGACGAATGCGGCCCTGTCCCTCAGCCTTTCTCCTCCTTCGCCTTGAGCAGGTACACGAGGTTCTGCGCAGGGGCATTGAGGAGCTGAACGAACTGCGTGAGCGGCGCGGCGAACGTCGCGAGCAGCTGGGCGCGGAGCTCGTCCTTGCCGGGCATGTTCGCGAGATCGGTCTCGACGCGATCGGCGGCCACGATCTGACCGTCGACGAGCCCACCTTTGATCTTCAGCTTCTCGTTGTCTTTGCGGAACGCTTTGACGACCTTCGCGGCGGCGCTCGGGTCCTCGTAGCTCCACGCGACGCCCGTCATGCCGACCAGGGTCTTGCCGAAGGCATCCGCCCAAGGCTGACCCTTCACGGCCTGCTTGATCAGCGTGTTCTTGACCACGCGATACTCGACGCCTTGCTTCCGAAACTCGTTGCGAAGCTTGGTGACAGCCTCGACAGTGAGTCCCTGGAAGTCGAGGAGCACCGCCGACGTCATGCGGCCGAAGCGGTCCTTGACCTGCGACGCGAGGGCTTCCTTTTGGTTGCGGTCCATGGCTTACGCCTCCTCCTTCACGCCGGTGAACTGGAGCGTGTCCACGCGAACGCCAGGGCCCATCGTGCTGGAGAGCGTGATGCTCTTCAGGTACGTGCCCTTCGCGGTGGACGGCTTCTGCCGCACGAGCGCGTCGATGAGGACCTTTGCGTTGGTCGCAAGCTGGTCCGGCTTGAACGAGACCTTGCCGATGCGCGCGTGAACCACGCCCGCCTTCTCGACGCGGTATTCGATCTTGCCGGCCTTCGCCTCGTTGACGGCGGTCTTCACATCCACCGTGACGGTGCCGACCTTCGGGTTGGGCATCAGGCCGCGAGGACCGAGGACTCGGCCGAGCTTACCGACGAGACCCATCATGTCGGGCGTCGCGATAACGCGGTCGAAGTCCATGAAGCCCTCTTGAACCTTGTTCACGAGATCGGCTTCACCGACGAAATCAGCGCCAGCGGCCTCAGCCTCTTTCGCCTTTTCGCCCTTCGCGAACACGAGCACGCGCAAGCGCTGACCCGTGCCATGCGGCAACACGACGGCTCCGCGAACCATCTGATCCGCGTGCTTCGGGTTGACGCCGAGTCGCACTGCGATGTCGACGGTCTCGTCGAACTTCGCGAATGCCGAGTCCTTCACCAGGCCACAAGCCTGGTCCAACGGGAACTTCTGCGTGCGGTCGACCTTGGCTATGGCCGCCGCCATCTTTTTTGCGATTTTGGGCATCCTGACTCCTGCTCCTGACGGCTTTCGCCTCCCACGGCTCGCCCCTCCTTTGCCCTGGAGGGACCGTGGTTCGTTCGCACGTGCTGCTTGGTGTCAGCCCGTGCACGAATCCTCGCGCGCCTTAGCCGCTAAATGCGGCCGCGCGTCAATCTTTGATTTCGATGCCCATCGAACGCGCGGTTCCCGCGATGCTTCGCATGCAGGCCTCCACGCTCGCGGCATTCGTGTCGGGCAACTTCTGCTCCGCGAGCTGCTTGAGTTGCGCGCGCGTCACAGACCCGACCTTGGTCTTGTTGGGCTCCTTAGAACCGGACCCGGGCTTCTTGGTCGTCGCCAGCCCCGCCGCCTTCTTCAGCAAGACGCTCGCAGGCGGCGTCTTCATGATGAAGGTGAAGGACCGGTCGGAGAAGACGGTGATCACCACGGGGATGATCATGTCGCCTTGGCCGGCGGTCTTGGCGTTGAACTCCTTGCAGAACGCCATGATGTTCACGCCGTGCTGGCCCAGTGCGGGACCAACGGGCGGAGACGGGTTGGCCTTGCCGGCCGGCAGCTGCAGCTTGACGAATCCAGTAACCTTCTTCATTGCGGACCCCAGCGAGGACGGGAAAAAGAGAGAGACGAATCTGCAGCCTCGGCAAGCGCGGAGGCTCGAGTTGTCGACCGAGGAAGCTCGGGTGAGGTGAGCGGCTACCGCTTCTCCACTGCGGCGAAGTCGAGCTCGACGCTCGTCGGACGGCCGAAGATGCTCACCTTGAGCTTCAGCTTCTGCTTGTCCATGTTCACTTCGTCGACCGTGCCGGTGAAGTTCGAGAACGGACCGTCGAGGACGCGAACCTCCTCACCGACCTCGAACGTGAGCCTCGGCTTCGGCTTGACAGTGCCCTCGGCGGTGCCGCGGCGAGCGTTCTCGATCTGTGAGAGCGGCACTTCGAAGGGAGTCTGGTTGCCGAGGAACCCCGTTACCTTTGTGGTGCCCTTCACCAGGTGCCAAGCCTTCTCGCTCATGCGCATCTGGATGAAGATGTACCCCGGGTAGCTGAGCTTCTGCTTGATGCGGACTTTGCCGCCGGGTTTGGCCTCAGTCACCTGCTCAGTCGGGATGAGAATCTCACCAAAGTAGTCCTCGAGCGCGTCCTGACGAATGCGCTGAACGAGGGAATCTCGGACGCGTG
>JAXLYR010000009.1:0-416203 GCA_046351325.1 Polyangiaceae bacterium
TCGGACGGCCTCTACCAGCAGATCCTAGACTCCTATCCCTTCCATCCGTCATGGCGGGACCTGGTCGGGCGGTTCAAGGAGAACGACGGCTTCCAGCAGACGCGCGGAGTGATCCGCCTGATGCAAATGGTCATCTCGAAGCTCTGGACTTCGGGCCGCGCCGACACGCTGGACCTGCTTCATCCATATGACATCGACCTGAACGACGCGGAGGTCGGCTCCGAGGTTCGCACGATCAGCCCTCATCTCTCCGAAGCCGTCGCGCACGACATCGCGCACGGCGGGCAGTCGGAGGCAGAGGCGATTGACGCGAAGAACCACAACAACGACGCCACGGATGCGACGCGGCTGATCTTGCTCGCGTCCCTCTCGACGACGCCCGGCGCGGTGCACGGCCTTCGCGAGTTCGAGGTGTATGACTTCCTTCAGAGGCCCGGGCGCGACCTGTCGTCGTTCAAGGCCAACGTGCTCGACCTCCTCGACACGCGGGCTTGGTATCTGCATCGCTCGCCAGACGGTCGTCTCTTCTTCAAGAACCAGCAGAACCTGGCGGCGAAGCTCCGAAGCACCGCCCAGGCGCTGAACAACGAAACGGTCCTGAAGGAGCTGCGAAAGTACCTCGAGGATCGCTTCGCTCCCGTGGTGCGCGATGCGTACCAGTTTGTGGCGGTCTTGCCGGCACTCGACGAGGTCCAGGTCGAGCAGGACAAGGTCGTGCTGATTCTCGCTGAGCCGAGCGGCGGTCACGCCGGCCTTCCCATCAGCCAAGAGTGGCAGGGCTGGTGGACCCATCAGTCGTTCAAGAACCGCGTCATCTTCCTGACCGGCTCACGCATGGTGATGCAGAACGTGAACGACTCGGCGCGCCAGGTCCGCGCGCTCAAGAGCATCGAAGAGGAGCTGAACGCGGAGAGCACGCCGCCGAACGACCCGCAGTGGCGCGCCCTCGATGGCCTGAAGGACCGACTCCTCAATCAGCTCAGTTCCGCCCTGACGCAGGCGTTCGATACCCTCGTCTTTCCGAGCATCAACGACGCGCTCCGGTCCCAGGCGATCTCGCTCGAGTTCCGAGGCAACAACTGGCACGGCGAAGACGTCGTCCGGCGCACCCTCGAGGCCGCCCAGAAGTTCACCGCCGATGTCGGCGCTGATGGTTTCCGACTGAAGGCCGAGGCGAGACTCTTCACCGCCAAGTCGACGCTGTGGAGCGAGGTCCGGCGCAAGGCTGCGACGACCACCACCTGGCCGTTCCATGCGGCGCGCGCGCTCGAAGACCTCAAGGCTGAGTGCATCCGCAAGGACCTCTGGCGCGAGCAAGGGCAGTACATCGAGAAGGGGCCGTTCCCGAAGCCGGAGACCTCCGTCGCGTTCCGCGAGCTCTCTCGCGACGATGACGGAACGACGTGGCTGCGCATCGAACCGCTGCACGGCGACACCGTCTACTTCGAGACCGGCACCAACAAGCCCACGACCGCGTCGTCGAAGGTTGCCGACTTCCAGCGGTTCGAAGCCAAGCAGCTTCGCTATCAGTTCCTCTGCATCGACAGTACGGGAGAGCACCCCGCCGGCGCACCCAAGGAATGGAACGGGCGCATCGAGCTGCGCTACTCGCCTCAGCATCCTCAAGCGGGCAACAAGCTAGAGCTGCGAGCGACTCCGAAGGGCGACATTCGGTACAGCACGGACGGCAGCTCGCCGGAGAGCGGCGCGACGTACCAAGGCCCGTTCGTCGTTCCGGACGCTTGCCGAATCGTTCTGGGGATCGCCGAGGCCGACGGCATCAAGTCGGAAGTGCTGCGCGTTGCGATCCAGCCTCGCCCCGGCAAAGGCGGCGGTGGCGGCGGCACTCGTTGGGAGCTTGATCCTCGCGCACCGTGTCGATGGAAGAAGCAGCACAAGCTCGACGACACCGCATCCGTCTGGGCATTCGTAGAACGCCTTGAAAAGCACGGGGCGAAGGCGCACACGTTGACGCTCACTGCGGAGACAGATTCGGGAGACCAGACGGTGGAGTTCAATGGCGCAACCGAGCAAGGCTACGCGGGCGCACAGTTCCGTGGGCTCTGCGACCAGGCGCAAGCACTCGTGGGTGGCCAGAGTGGACTTCGCCTGAAGGTCTTGCGAGTCGACTTCGAGACCGGACAGCAACTCCTCGACTGGCTGCAGGCGTCGGGCCAGGTGTTGAACCCCGCCGAGGTCGAGCAGGAGAGACGCAATGGCTGACAAGCGAGCAGGAAAGAGCGCGACGAAGAAAGTCCTCGGACTGGGCTTCCTCCCTGACGAGGCTCGGCACGGGTTCGTCTTGCACCTTCCTGCGAGCCAAGCCGACACCGCAGACGTGAGCCTCTCCGAGTACCGAGACTTCGTCATCGAGGATGGCCACCTGCGGCTGCCTCCTGTGACGCCCAGCGACCCCACTCTCCGGGTCCTGCTCAAGCGCAGGAAGTGGGACGAGATCGCTTCCGCGTTCTGGGAGGAGAGTTCTCGGCGACTGAAGAAGGCTGGGCTGACCGCCGCGAAGCTCCCGAAGAAGGGCGATGTGCCAATTCACCCGAGCCTGGGCAAAGAGTTGTGCGTTCTCTGCTGGGGCATTGAAGACGCCGACCCGCTACTCATTCCCGAGGCAATCCGCAACTGGGAGGGCCTCGCGCCCGAGGAGCGGTGGTGGCTGTTCACGATGACGGCAGGGGCGACGGGGCAGGCGCTGCAGAACGGCATCGGCTGGCGCAAAGCGCTTCGCTTCGCACTCACCGAGAACCCAATCATCAAGGGCGAAGGTATGGCTCCCCGCGCCCGCAAGCAGCTCCTCGAGAGCTACCAGATGAGCCTGCTATGAACGACCTCACGTTCATCGAGACCCAGTTCCCGATCGCCCGACTCTCGGCCGAAAGCTACAAGGAGAGGAAGGCAAACCTCGGACAGACGCTGACGCGCCTCGGCAAGTGGTGGGGACGCAAGCCGCTTGTTCTCGTCAGGGCGTGCGTGCTCGGCATGCTTATGCCTGCGAGCAATGATCCCAAGAAGGACCGTGAAATCTTTCTCAAGCTGATGACGATGGATTCTGAGGGGCTGTGGCGTCGGCGAAAGGCCGTCGTTGCGGACCGCGATCTGCTTGCTGAAGCAGCGACGTTTGCGGACGAGTGGGCGGATGCTGACGACGACGGCCGCGAGGAACTGCGCGAAGTCATCTGGGAATCGCTGTCACCCCCCGCGCGGGCTCGACTCGAGACCAAGCGTCGATTCCCGCTCTCTCGTGCGGCGTTCGATGCACTGCCATACGACCGGAAACTCCGGCACTGCGTCAGACCAGAGCATCTCGACGGACCTGATGAGGCGGCCTGGAAGGAAATCAACGCGCACCTGAAGACGAACGCATCCAGCCTCTCCGAGCTGACGGACGAACTCGGACGGAGGCGCTTCGGTCATCGTCCGCGCGTTGGCGACAGCTTCTGCGGGGGCGGCAGCATTCCGTTTGAGGCGGCGAGAATCGGCTGTGAGGCGCTTGGAAGCGACCTCAATCCGGTGGCCGCCCTCCTGACGTGGGCCAGCTTGAACCTGATCGGCGGCGGACGCGAGATTCAGCAGCGGGTTCGCGACGCGCAGGAGAAGGCGTTTGCGGCCGCGGAAGAGCAGATCACCGCATGGGGTATCGAGCACAACGAGCAGGGATGGCGAGCCGACGCCTATTTGTACTGCATCGAGGTGAGGGTTCCCGGATGCGAGTACGCCATTCCCTTGGCACCGAGTTGGATTATCGGTGAACGCTCCAAGGTAATCGGACGCCTTCGGCGGCAACCTGGCCGGGAGCGGATCGACATCGAAATCATCACGAATCCGACGGACGCCGAGTGGGCACTCGCAGCGCTTGGCTCCAAACCTGAAGGGACAGGAACCGTTCGCGACGGGCGGGTCCTCGATCCGTTCGACCGCACGAGAAGTTGGTCGATCGAAGAGTTGCGCGGACCGCAGGGCGTGCGGCTCTGGGACAAGGCCGACTTCGTTCCAAGGGCAGGAGACCTGCTGCAGGAGAGATTGTACTGCATCAGATGGGTGAAGCCCGACGGTTCGCGAGTGTTCGCCGCACCAACCGATGCAGACATGAAGCGTGAGGCGCGGGTGCTGGAGTTGCTCTTGGAGCGGGCTTCGCAGTGGCAGGCCAAGGGCTTCATTCCGAGCAGCGCCATCCCTCGCAATGGAGAGAAGACGGACGAGCCGATCCGTACGCGGGGCTGGACGTACTGGCACCAGCTATTCACGCCGCGCCAGCTCCTGGTGAACGGCCTGCTGGGCGCGTCGATGGAGGGGAATACGCGCGAGCTTGAGGCGGCGCGCATGCTTGCCGTTGGGCGACTGGCGAACTGGAACTCGCGTCTGTCGGGATGGTCACCCGCAAGGGCGACGAGAAGGGCAATCAGGTCTTCAACAATCAGGCTCTGAACACACTGTTGAACTACTCGACACGCCCGCTCTCGAAGCTGGATACCACGTGGTTCTTGTTTGAACGCGGGTATGCGGCCGCGGCCTTTCCCGCGGGTGACGTTCGTGCGGGAGATGCACGAGACTTGTCGGCGAGTCAGGATCTATGGATTACCGATCCTCCCCTACGCCGACGCGATCAACTACCACGGAATTTGGCCGACTTCTTTTCTTGCCTGGGCTGAACAGGGGCTCGTGCGAGCCTTCCCGGAGTGGCTTCCCGATAGCCGATCCGTTCTGGCAGTGCGGGGCACGGGCGAAGACTTCAAGAAGAGCATGGTCGAGGTCTACGGCAACCTCACCAAGCACATGCCCGACAACAGCCTTCAGATGGTGCAGTTCACGCACCAGAATCCTTCGGTGTGGGCCGACCTCGGAATGATTCTGTGGGCTGCCGGGCTCCGCGTTACCGCCGCGTGGACAGTAGCGACCGAGACGCCAGCGGCTGGCATCAAGAGAGGGAATCTCGTCCAGGGTACTGTGCTGCTAGTCCTCCGAAAACGCCTCAGTCCTGAGGATGGTTTTCTTGATGAGGTCTATCCACTCGTCGAGGACGAAGTTCGTCGTCAGATCGACTCGATGCGTGCGCTTGACGAGGGCGGCGAACCGAACTTCGGGGACACCGACTATCAGCTCGCGGCCTACGCTGCGGCCCTCCGTGTCTTGACGCAATATCAGACGCTCGACGGCCAGGATGTTGGGCATGAGTTGTTCCGTGCCCGGCCAGCGAATGGCGGGCGCGGTCGTCGCTGCGGTGGCCGCGGAGAAGTCCCGATTCAGACAGGTTATCGAACGCAGGATTCAGATTGCGTGTGACTATCTCGTTCCACGTGGGCTCGAGACTGTCTGGCAGGGGCTCACCGCGGATGAGCGCCTCTACCTCCGCGCGCTCGACGTGGAGAGCCGAGGCGAGCGTCGCCAAGGCGTGTACCAGGAAGTGGCGCGTGGCTTCGGCGTCCGTGAAGTCTAACCCCTCCTGCATGCCGACAAGGCGAACAGCACCCGCGTCCGGACCCCCGGAGAGTTCGGGCGCAAGGATCTCGAGGGCGAAGGCTTCGGCGGAACCAAGGTTCGGCAGTTGCTGTTCGCGGTGCACACGACGGTTGTCGAGGAGAAGCCCGAGGCCGGGATGCGGTTCCTGAAGGATGAACTCCGTGACTACTGGAGCGACCGTCAGCGCCTGATCACGATTCTCGATTGGTTCGCGAATCTCGGCCAGGTTGAGGCTATGTCTCACTGGGTCGCAGACAGCCAAGCCGCTCGGCTCCTGGCAGGGCGGCTTCGATCCGATCATGGGTGATTCATGATCAGGAGACACTCGTCGCGCCGCGCACCGATGGCTGCAAGCGTCCTTCGGGAGCGGCTCCTCGGCGCGGTCGCTTACGACCGGATCGCAGGCTACTTCCGCTCGAGCTTGTTCGAAGTCGCGGGCGAGGAGCTTGAGGCTATCGACGGTCCGATTCGCATCGTGTGCAACTCGGACCTCGAGCCCGACGACGTGAAAACCGCTGTTGCGGCGCAGAGCGCGCTTCGACGGAGTTGGTGCGACGGGAAGCCCGAGCAGCTGCCTGAAGGTGCCCGCCCGCGAATCCAGCGGCTCTACGACTTCCTGTGTCAGCGGTTGCCGTCCGGCGAGCGCAAGCTGCAGGTAAAGGTTCTCCCCGACGAGGTCTTCGGGCTCATCCACGGCAAAGCCGGCCTCGTGCGGTACGCCGACGGGAGTGCGACCACGTTTTTGGGAAGCGTCAACGAGAGCGCCACAGCGTGGAAGCTGAACTACGAGCTGCTGTGGGAGGACGACGCGCCGGACGCGATCCAGTGGGTTCGCGAAGAGTTCGACGCCCTCTGGCATCATCCATCGGCCGTCGATCTTGCGTGCTGCCCCTTCATCGAGAGCGACCTGAAGCGTCTCGCTGGACGGAAGGTCGTGGGGCTTGGCGAGTGGAAGAAGGAACCTGAGCCCGCAGCTGTCGCGGTCGAAAGCCCCATCTACCGCCGCGAGCAGGGGTTGTGGCCCCACCAGAAGTACTTCGCCCGGCTCGCGCTCGAGCGGCACCGTCTCGGTGGGGCTCGACTGGTGCTGGCGGACCAAGTGGGGCTCGGGAAGACCGTGCAGCTCGCCATGGCGGCGTTGCTCATGGGTCTCGAGGACGAGGGCCCGATCCTCGTCCTCGCGCCGAAGCCGCTGCTCAAGCAGTGGCAGGGCGAACTCATGGAGTTGCTGCAGCTTCCGTCTGCTCGTTGGTCAGGAAGCGCGTGGATCGATGAGAACGACATCGAGCACCCTGCGACGGGTGTCGAGGCTCTCCGAACGTGTCCGCGTCGGATCGGCCTCGTCTCACAGGGTCTGATCACGCGAGGCCATCCTCGCGTCGTCGAGGCTCTTCTTGGGCGTCGCTACACGTGCGTCATCGTCGATGAGGCGCATCGAGCGCGCAGGCGCACCCTTCCGAAGATCGATGATGGTGCTGATCGGGTGAACGAACGAGCGGATCCGAACAAGCTCATGAGCTTCCTGTTCCGTCTTGCCGGGAAGACGAAGAGCATGCTGCTCGCGACAGCCACTCCTGTGCAGCTTCATCCGGTGGAGGCGTGGGATCTGCTCGCGATCCTCTCTGAGGGAAACCCGTCCGTGCTGGGACAGACCTATCGAACGAGTCCGTGGTGGACGCCGTTCGAGTGCTTGGAGGTTGCGACCGGCGTTCATGGCCTGCCGGAGGAACCCCACGCTGCCTGGAACTACACGAGGGACCCGCTGCCGTCGCGTGGAGAGGATGAAGTCGCGTCGAAGATTCGCGACCGACTCCAGATGCCAGACGACAAGTGGACGCTCCTCCCCGAGGACTACGACCGGCTGCCTGCGGCTCTTCGACGAACTCAGATCGAGCCGACGTTTTTTCCCGCCTTCGCCGGCGCGCACAACCCGCTCCTTCGGTGCATCGTGCGGCGTACCCGTCAGCACCTCGAAGAGACGACGAATCCGGTCACCCGAGAGCCGTGGCTGAAGCCTGTGAAGGTCCGTCTCTTCGGCGAATCGGACCACGACGCGCTTGGTCTCACTGCATACCTCGAGGACGCGTACGCAGAAGCCGAGGCCTTCACGGAAGCCCTGGGCAAGCGCATCCCGGGTGGCGCCGGGTTCTTCCGAACCCTGCTTCTCCGTCGTCTCGGCAGCTCTCTCGAGGCGGGCAAGAACACGATCCGGAAGCTGCTCGGGATCGACGACACTGCCACAGCCGACGAAGACGATACCGACGAGGAGGCCGACGAGTCGCCCCAGCGTGAGGTCTCCGAGTTCCGGAACTTCTCCGAAGCAGAACTCAAGGCACTTACGCGCTGCCTGAAGCTGCTCGAGGAGTGCCGCGATCCGGACCCGAAGCTCGCGGCGGTGCTCGGCTATCTCCTCGGCACGAGCCGTGGCATCGACGAGCCGTGGCGTGAGCGCGGCTGCATCCTCTTCTCTCAGTACTTCGACACCGCGTTCTGGGTTGGTGAGCAGATGTCGCGCCACGCCGCCTTCGCGAAGGACGACATCGGCCTGTACGCAGGGGGCACGCGTTCCGGCATCTGGAGTCATGGCGCGTTCAAGCGGTGCGACCGCGAGGTCCTCAAGCAGCGGGTTCGCGACGGTACGCTACGTCTGCTCCTCGGAACCGACGCGGCCTCGGAGGGCCTCAACCTTCAGCGCCTGGGCACGCTCATCCACATCGACTTGCCGTGGAACCCGACGAGGCTCGAGCAGCGCAAGGGCCGCATCCAGCGCATCGGGCAGCAGCACCCAGAGGTCTGGATCGCCAACCTTCGGTACCGCGGCTCGGTCGAGGATCGTGTCCACCAGCTGCTCTCCCAACGCCTCGAGGCGATCCACACGCTCTTCGGGCAGATCCCGGACACGCTGGAGGACGTCTGGGTGCGGGTCGCTCAGGGCGAGCGTGCCGAGGCCGAGAAGCTCATCGATCGCACCACGGCGCTGACGAAGAACCCGTTCGACGCCAAGTACAGCAGGGTCGAGGACGTCGACTGGGAAAGCTCAACCGCCGTGCTCGACCCCGTGGAACTCGCCGAGTCCATGCGCCGGGGATGGTGATGTCGCCCGACCCTTCCGCGGGGGCCGGCAGGGGACCTCGTCGCGGCGGGCCAGTTAAGCGTCAGCGGCTCCGTCCCGCGAAAACGGGCTCCGCTGTTAAACGCTCTCGGTTCCTCTCTCCCCGCGGGCCAGAAGAGAGAGCGCGAACGCCGTCCAGAAGGCCCTCGTCACGCGCGCCTTCACGTCCACGGCGCTCTCTGCGCGAACGCTGTCCACGCGCGCGTGGTGCTCGCGGAGCGTCGAAGGTCGCGGAAACGTGGGGGAGAAACGCAACGGCCCCGGAGATCGCTCTCCGAGGCCGCTGTTAAAAAGTGCGGGGTCGCGTTTCCGCGACCCCGCTTGAATGGCTCCAGCTGCTGGACTCGAACCAGCGACCCGGTGATTAACAGTCACCTGCTCTACCGACTGAGCTAAGCTGGAAAACGGACGCGGACTTTACTTCTCACGGCGGCGTTGTCAACGAGAACGTGATGGCTGCGTCGAAGACACCGAAAAAACCTAGCGGGCGCGAGGGGCCGACGGGCGGGCTCGCGGGGATCGTCGAGCGGGAAATACGGACGCGCTTCGCCGCCGTAGCTGACGCCGAAAGTGCAGCTTCCCAGCGCGCCTACATGAAGAGCGCCCTCTCGTTCCATGGCGTCTCGACGGCGGAGATGCGGGCCGCGGGCCGCGCTGCGCTCGAGGCGCACGCGCTCGACCACGACGGGCTCGTGGCGGTCGTGGACGGCCTCTTCGATTCGGAGTGGTTCGACGTGCGGTCCGCGGGGCTGGCGATGCTCGAGCGCAAGGTTCGGCTGCTCGGGGGGAGCGACCTGCCGTTCCTGATTGGCCTGGTGCGCCGGGCGGGTTGCTGGGCGCACGTCGACTGGATCGCGACCTCGATGATCGGCAAGGTCGTCGAGAGAGAGGGGCTCGCGCGGAGCGTGACGCCAGGTTGGGCGGTCGACGCCGACTTCTGGGTGCGGCGGACGGCGCTGCTCACGCTGCTCATGCCCCTCCGCAAGGGGGAGGGGGACTTCGCGCTGTTCTCGGAGCTCGCGGGGCCGATGGTGGTGGAGAAGGAGTTCTTCATCCGCAAGGCGATCGGCTGGGTTCTGCGCGAGACTTCGAAGAAGCGGCCAGCGCTCGCGTTCGAGTTCTTGAAGGCGCACCGAGAGCGCGTGTCGGGCCTGACCCTGCGCGAGGGGGCGAAGTACCTGCCTGACGAAATGCGGGCCGGGCTCGGCCTCGCGCCGACGGGTGCAGGATCTGCCCCAAAAACAAAGACGAAGTGAGGGCTGGAGGTCGTTGAGTTGGGCGGGCTGGGAGCCGGCGGTGCCTTGGGCCCTTGCGCGTGGTAAGTAAGTGCTTACTCTCTACGTGAGATGCCAGCCCGTCGGAGCACGCAAGATCGTCAAGAAGAGTTGACTGATGCGGCGCTGCGGATCATCGCGACGCGGGGCATCGCGGCGCTCAGCACGCGGGCGCTCGCCGACGAGGTGGGGCTGACGACGGGCGCGATCTTCAAGCATTTCTCCTCGCTCGACGCGCTGCTGGACGCGGTGGTCGCGCGGGTCGAGGCCGTGCTCGATTCGACCTATCCGTCGCCTGAGCTGCCGCCGCTCGAGCAGGTGCTCGCGTTCGTGGAGGCGCGGAGCGCGACGGTCGGGAGCCAACTCGGGATTCATCGGCTCGTGATGTCCGAGCAGTTCCAGCTCGCGTTGCCCGAGGGCGCGTCGGCGCGGCTCGCGGGCTGCGTGATGAAGTCGCGGGCGTTCCTGCGCGATCGCTTGGCGGAGGCGCAGACCCGCGGCGAGATCCGCGCGGACGTCGCGCCCGAGATCATGGCGCTCGTCGTGATGGGGACGACGCAGGTGCTGGCGTTGACCGCGGGGATCTCACGCGGGATGGGCGCGGCGCAGCGACCGCTCGTGCTGCAGGGGCTCCGCGCGCTCTTCGGTGCTGAGGCCGAGCGCGCCTCGACTCGCAAGAAAGGTGGCAGCTGACATGTTTGTCCGTGTGCTCGCGGTCGTACGCAAGCTCGTGCCTTGGCTCCTTCTCGTCGCGGCGATCGGCGTCGTCACGTGGATGCGCGTGCTGCGCCCCGTGCCGGTTCGCACGACGCGCGTGGAGCGCGGCACGGTGGTCGAGCAGGCCTTCGGGCGCGGCACGATCGAGAGCCAGCGTGAGGCCGCGCTCGGCTTCGATCTCGTGGGGCGGCTCGGTGGCGTCACGGTCGACGAGGGCGCGCGCGTGATGCTCGGTCAGGAGCTCGCGAAGCTCGACACCGATCAGGTGCAGGCGGACTTGAAGTCGGCGCAGCTCGGGGTCGACGCCGCGCGCGCTTCGCTCCAGCGGCTCGCGTCGGACGAGCAGCGCGCACGCGAGGTGTTGAAGGCCGCGGAGCGCGAGGCTCGGAGGACGCAGGAGCTCTTCGACAGCGGGGCGATCCCCGGGCAGGAGCGCGACACGGCAGCGGACGCGGCGCGCCTCGCGCGGGTCGATTTGGATCGCGTGATCGCGCAGCGCACCGAGGCGACGCGAGGCATCGACGTCGCGGCCGCGGGCTCCGAGCAGCGACGCGTGACCGTGGTGCGTGCGACGTTGCTCGCGCCGTTCGAGGGGATCGTCACGCGCCGGCTGCGCGAGCCTGGAGACACGGTGTCGATCGGCACGACGGTGCTCCGCGTCGCCGACACGAACAGCGTGTACGTCAACGCGTCGATCGACGAGACGGTGCTGCATCGTTTGGCGCTCGAGCGGCGCGCGATCATCACGTTCCCCGGCGCGGCCGAGCCCTTGGAAGGCACGGTCACGAAGATCGGTTGGGAGGTCGATCCGACGACGCACGAGCTCTTCGTCGAGGTCACGCCCGTGCGCGTCGATCGGCGCATCGCGATCGGCCAGCGCGCGGACGTCAGCATCGAGCTCGCGCGGCGTGAGAATGTCCTCGTTGTGCCGACGCGGCTCGTGCAGCGCGACGCGACGGGCGCGTTCGTCTACGTCAATCGCGGCGGCAAGATCGCGATCGCGCGCCCGACGTTCGGAGTGAGCGGCAAGGACGCGGTCGAGGTGCTCGACGGTTTGGAGGAGGGCGATCTCGTGCTCGAGGCCGAGAGCGCAGGCGTCACGCTCGCGATCGGGCGGAAGTGGCGGGCGCTATGAACCTCGCTATTCGCGATATTCGTAGGCATTTGCCTCGGTTCGTGGGGACGGCGATCGGGCTCGGCCTGCTGCTCACGGTCGTCGTCGCGATGCAGGGCATCTACGCCGGCATGGTCGACGACGCGACGATCCTCACGCGCGCGATGCGGGCCGATCTCTGGCTCGTGCAGAAGGACACTCACGGCCCGTTCGCCGAGAGCTCGCGGCTCGACCCGAGCATCGAGGCACGCGCCGCGGCGGTCCCCGGCGTGCGGCGCGCGCGGCCCTACACCTATCAGCTGATTCAGCGCGAACACCGCGGCAACGTCGTGCGGATCGCGCTCGTGGGCCTCGGTTGGCCCGATGACTCGGGTAGCTCGCTGTCGATCGTGCGCGGTCGCGCGCTCGCTCAGGCGCACGGTGAGATCATCGTCGACGCGTCGCTCGGGCTCGAGATCGGTGAGGTCATCGAGCTCGCTCGCGAGCCCTATCGCGTCGTCGGCCTCACGAAGAACGCGCTCACGTCGGGCGGTGACTCCGTGGCGTTCATGACGGTGTCCGACGCGCAGACCGTGGCCGTCGATCAGCCGGCCGAGGCCATCGTGCTCGAGCGCTCTCGGGTCGTCGATCGCCTGCGCCGCACCGATCTCGGGCGCGGTCAGCCTGCGCTCGAGGAGCTCGCCACGAACCCTCGCTGGCGTGCGCCCGTGCTCGCGTCGCCGCCGCTCACGGCGGTGCTCGTCGAGGTGGACCCGCAGCGGCTCGACGAGGTGACGAGCGTGATGAAGCACTGGGGTGACGTGGCGGTCTACACGCAGGCCGACGAAGAGGACCTCTTGCTCGGCGGCGTCGTGCAGCGAGCGCGCATGCAAATCGGGGTCTTCACCGTGATTTTGACGCTCACCGCGGCCGTCATCGTGATGATGGTCATCTACAACCTGACGCTCGAGAAGACACACGACCTCGCGGTGCTCAAGCTCATGGGCACGCCGCGGTGGAGGTTGCTTGCCCTCGTGCTCGAGGAGTCTTGGTTCTTGGGTGCGCTCGGATATGCGGTCAGCTACGCGATTGGGAGCGTCGCTTATCCCATGTTCCCGCGGCGCGTCCTCCTCACCGAGACCATCATGATGGCCGCGCCCGCCGTGACTGGGATCATCGTCACGCTCGCGAGCATGCTCGGCTTGGCGCACGTGCTCCGTGTGGACCCCGCCACCGCGCTGGAGGGCTGATCGATATGACCAGTGCAGTCGAGGCGATTGGACTGACAAAGACCTACGGCGTGGGCGCGGCGCAGGTGCGCGCGCTCGACAATGTCAGCCTTACAATCGAGAAAGGGACAGTCGCCGCGCTGCTCGGGCCGAGCGGCTCGGGCAAGTCGACGCTCATCAAGGCGCTCGGCTTCGTCTCCCCGGCGGAGACAGGGACTGTGCTCTTCGACGGTAACCCTGTTGTCAGAGACGGGGCCGCGCTCGCGAACTTGAGTGAGCTCCGGCGCAGGCACCTCGGGTTCGTATTTCAGAAGGCGAACCTCACGTCGTTCCTCAGCGCGCGCGAGAACGTGGAGCTCGCCTGTGAGCTCGGTGGTCGCGGGCGGCCCAAGCAGCGCGCGCTCGAGCTGCTCGGTTACTTGGATGTAGGTCACCGCCGCGACGCCTACCCCGAGACGCTCAGCGGCGGTGAGCAGCAGCGCGTGGCGATCGCGCGGGCCCTCGCGAACGAGCCGTCCCTCGTCTTGGCGGACGAGCCGACCGCGGCGCTCGACAGCGTCCGTAGCCGTGTCGTCATGGAGCTCTTCAAGCGGGTAGCGCACGACCGCGGCGCCGCGGTGCTGGTCGTCACGCACGACCACCGCGCGCTCGACGTCTTCGACGTCATTTACGAGATGGAGGATGGCCGCATCAAGCGCGCGACCTCGGAGGTCGCGTAGCGCCACTCGTGTGTGTTGCGTAGATATTGTGTGGAGACCCGAGCACGCCCGCGTGTTAGCGCGGCGACATGAACACAGCATTCGTCCTCGGGGGACTGGGCGGGCTTTTGTGGCTCGGAGGATTCATCACGACCTTCGTGCTGGCGTTGAAGTCCAAGCGCCTCCCGACTTGGGGGATCGTCTTGGGTATAACGACGTTCTGGTGTGGCTGCGGGACGCTCGCGTTTTACGGCCTTGCGTGGCAGGCCTTTCAGAAGGGGATCTTTGCGGACGTCGAGGCCGGGATGGATCCTGTCGAGGCGCGCGCGTCCTTCGGGCGCTTCAAATTGGCGGTCGCAATCTCCGTCGTGGGGCTCGTGCTCGTATTCATCGCCTCGCGCATGATGGAGCCAAGCGCACCTCGCGAGTATTGAGGCCCCCGAGTGGCGCCATCGAATAGCTGATTGGGGCGAAGACCGCGCGTTGATCCGAGGTCAGCGCTCCGTGCTCGACCTCGAGACGGCGCGGAGCGCTTCGGCGACGGCCTCGTCTTCGAGCTCGGCGTTTGCGAGCTCGAGGACCTTCTCGCGCGTCTTCGGATCAGCGAAGGCCGCGCTCGCGACGCGGATGGGCTCTCGCGCTGAGTCATCGCCCGCGAGCCGCAGCGCGACCGCGGCGGCGACGCGCTCTTCGTTCGTCGCTTCGCCGTCGACGAGCACGTCGAGCAAGCGCGTCCTGTCGAGCGACGCGCGGCGATAGTCGGACGCGGACTTGAGGATTCCGCGTAGGTCCCCAATCCAGTCCTCCACGGTGCGTTCGCCGCGCGCCAGCGCTTGCAGCGAGACATCACCGCCGTGGGTGAGGGCGCTCGCCTCGCGGACGCGGTCGGCGAGCGCAGCGGCCTGTGCGGAGTCGACCGCGCAAACCGCCCCGTCCTTGAGGGTGAGCAAGAGTCGGCCGCCGCTCGCGCTGACCTCGGTGATGTCCTCGTGAGGAATGAACCGACGGCCGAAGAGATCGTGAACGATGACGCCGTCGGTTCCAATCGTGATCCGCTTGGGACGCAGGAGGAAGACCAACAGCGCTGTAAGCGGTAAAGGCCATAGGGCAGGCCACAGCGTGGCGTGGCCGAGCGCCGTGAAGAGCAGGTCGGTGCTGGCGTACATCCCCAAGAAGGCGACCGCGAGCCCGAGCAGACCTGCGATGGCGCGTCGCCAAGGGCCGGTCGTCTCCGTGGTGAGCCGCTGCTGAGCGGCGCCGGCGCCGAGCGCATCCATGGCAGCGCGCGCGCGGCGAGGCTCGACGAAGTCGATGGTGAGAAAGTCGCCGCCACGCAGCTCGACCTCGAGCTTCGCGCCGGAGAGGAGCCCGTCAACGACAGCCTCGCGCTCGACACGAAAGCCTCGGCCGATGCGCGGCCGAACCTCGAGCGCTCCATCGAGGATGCGAGCCTCCGCAGGATCGGTCGGCGACGGACTCGCGGACTGGCCACTCCGGATCAGGGCGAATACCCCGAAGAGGAGCGCGCTCGCTATGCCGATATCGAGCGGGAGGCTCTCCGGGTTCGGCAAGGAGCGCAGGAAGCCGGCCAGGTAGAGGAACGTCAGCATCGCCGGGTAAGCACACAGTCCAGCGGCGGCCCAGCGCGACGCGGCGCCGGCGTTCGTCTTGGTGACGAGGACGGGGTGCGCTTGGTCTTGGGTGGTCTCGGTGGCCGAGGACACAGCGCTACATCGGTTCGAGGCCGAGGATGAGATTGGCAATCACCGAGGCTGGCGGAGCGACGAATCCAGCTACGTCTTTGCGGGCCTCATTCGGGTCGCCGCAGCGATGGCCTCGGAAGCCGCCCCACGCGACAGCGCGCTTCACATAGTCGGTGAATCGCTCGAAGGGCTCGTCGCCGAGGAGGAGCGAGAAGTCCGGCTCCGCGCAGGGCAGCTCGATGTAGACATAGTCGCCGCTGAAGTCGGCTTTGAGGCAGTCCTCCATGAAGAAGGCGATGGTACGGGGATGCCCGCCAGGGGCGAAGCGCGCCATCGCGGCGACGAGTTTGGTCGGGGGCGGGATGGTGAGTGGGTCGAGGTGACCGAGCAAGCGAATGGTCTCGGGGAGGGCGTGAGCGTCGAGTCTTTGGTCGAGCTGCTTGAAGCTCTGCAGGAGATTGACCGTCCCCACCACCTCGTAGAAGGCGCGCAGGCTCGCGGGGACTGGGCCGAGCCGCTCGAGCGCGTCCAACGCGGCGAGCTCGTCTGGCTCGAGGTAGCGCAATGGGACGGTCGCCGCGAACGCGTAGCCGATCTGTCCGAGGCGATGGGTGATGCGCTCGAGGTTCCTGCGGACCTTGCGCATGAGGCCTCTTGCGACCTCGAGCTCTGCTGTCTCGCGAGTAGTCTCGGGCGCGGCTGGTGGGTCGGGTCTGGCGACGACCTTGTCCGGGAGTTGGCCCGATTGCGCGAAGGTCCTGAGGACCTCGAGGGCCTCGTCTCTGGTGAAGATGTGCCGACTCGTCGACAGCGTCCGCGCACCGCAATCGCAAAGGACGCCTGCTGGGGTGTTCGCGGTCACCCCACTCGCGCTTGGTTCGAGGGTGATCGGTACCGATGAGTTACTGGACTGTAAGTCGAGCCAGCGGGTCCCGGGGGCTACGTGCATGCGCAGGACCGTCGGCTCGTAGCCGGAGAGCTCGAGGTGGAGCTTGTCGCGTTTGACCCAATTCGCGAGGTGGGAGTCGAGCGAACGGAGCTTGTCGCTCGGGTAGACATACTCTTTGAAGTCGAAGTTGACGATCCTCGCTGCGCCGCCGAATCGCCCCCACGTGTCGAGGTCGATAGGGGACTCCAGCGCGAAATCGGCCTGGATCGTCGACGCCTTTGCAGGCTGCCTGTGCCCGACGACAGCCACTGGACCGAGGTAAATGTAAGGGCCGCTGCCCGCGAGGCGCACGAACAGGTGGACGGGCTTCGGCGAGGAGCGGAGCGCGTTCGTCGCGAGCGCTCCGCGATAGCTGCTCGCTGTGACCCAACGAAAGAGTGAGCCGTTCGCGAAATGCGAGAGCTCCGGGCGCCGGCCCGCGTTGGCGAAGCACGCAATCACCGAATCGAGCTCGACGAGCTCCGATGGCATCGAGCGACGCCCGGGGGGAAGGGCCGCCGGCTCCGGCGGACCGCCGGGCTGGAGCTCGACCGATGGCATCGAGGCCAGGGTGGCGTCGGCGTCGCGATAGCCGAGGGCGAGGAGCCCCTCGGCGCGTGTGAGGATTGCGCCGCGCGAGAGCTCGACCTTGCGGGTGTCGGCGCCGGGAATCTCGAGGTCGGGTGGGCTCTTCGTCTGAACGCGCACGAGCGTGGCGTGGAGCGCGATCGCGGCGTTTTGCAGGTTCGCCGCGCGCGCCTCGAGCTCGGGCGCCGCGAGGGCTCTGAGCTCGCGGCGCGCCTCGTCGAGCTTGTCTATGAGCGGGCTCGTGGCCGAGGTCTCGAGGAGCGCGGGGTTCTTCGCCTGCTCGCGCGCTAGAGCCCGCTCCAGTCTGTCGAGCCACGGCCCGAACGCCGCGACACGAGCCCGAGCGCCGAGCGCGTTCTGCACGGACCGGGCGTCTTCGAGGACTTCCTTGTAAGTCACCAGACGGCCCGCGACGATCGCCAGGTTGCCGGTGTTCGGGGCTGAGCTCGGCTCGAAGGCCCGCATTTCGCCGTGGATCCGCTCTAGCTCGGAGATGATCCTCCGCACGAGCTCGACGCGCACGCAGCTCGGCGAGACGTCGGCGACGCCCTCGTCGAAGGCTTTGAACTGGAGGTTTGCGAGCAGTCCGAAGAAGCCGTCTCGGGCGGCCGGGTGGGCGCGGCGCTGGACGAGGGCTGCGTCCCGCTCGAGCTTCGTCATCACCTCGAGCGCGGCGTCGAGCTCCCGACCGCCGAGCTCACCGAGGCGCGAGACGAGCTCGGTGAGGATCGCGACGAGCTCGCGAAGGAGCGCCAGGTCGAGCAAATCCGTCGCGCGGCGGCCCTCGAAGTGGCGCAGGAAGCGCTCTTCGACGAGGCGACCTTCGCGGACGAGCGCCTCGAAGGCGCGAGGGTCGGCTTCGCGAAGCTCTCGCCCGAGGGCGCTGACCCGACGAGCCTCGAAGATCGGCTCACGGAGCGCGATGGATGCGTTGAGCGAGCGTCGCGCGTCGACGGAGAGCTCGCTTTTGTCGACGAGGTCACGCAGCCTCGCGAGTCGTTGGAGGAGCGCCTTGAGCTCGGTCGAGCTGCGCGCGCGCTCGAAGGCGAGATCGACCTCGAGCAGCTCCTCTTCAATTGCGGCGAGGTCCAATCAAGAGCCTCCAATTCGGAAGAGACTCACGACGCCCTCGAGGGTCGTCGGCAACCCGAAGGAAGCCAGGCGCGCGGGGGTCCGGGCGTCTTCGAAGAGCGGCCGGTTCTCCAAGAGCGCCAACATCAGTCGCTTCTCCGCGGCTCCGCTCAATGCTCCATTGCGATGGGGAATGGCGGCGCCCAGGAGCAACCCCCACTCCGAGTCGAAGTCCTCGGCGGTTGTCACATTGGCGACCGCGACAGCTGCGCGGCAGAGGCGCTGGAAGGAGGGAATGACCTCTATGAGGCGACGCGTGACTGCGGCCCGCGGGTGAGGTGGCAAAAGGGTCGAAGACTCGAACCACTTGGGCGACTCCTTGCCCTCGCCTCGCTCGGCCAACCAGTCATTCATATGTGTTGCGTGACATTCGAGGGCTTGAAGGAGCTCGGCGATCGCTACCAGGTGATTGTCCTGAGACAATCGATATGCCGCTACGAGACGAGTGGCTGGAGAGACGTCTTCCAAACACCGCTCGAGCTCCGTGACGTGTGTCGTCACCAGAAGTTCGCTGTGGAGCACGCGGGCGATTATCGGGACCTCGAGGGTGGTTTGCAACTGTGCGTGCTGGAGGTAGTTTCCGAGGTCTCTATGCCGGAGTTCTGGTACCACGCGTCGTTGGAAGAGTCGGTCGAGATCGCTCGAAGGATGATGAGCGGCTTCGGGCTCCGGCTCATTCATTTGCCGCTTTACGCGGACTATCAACAAGCGACCGACGCGAGCGAACCGATGCTCCTCGATCGGATCGACGATGCGCTGATGGACGCGTTGCGCGGCGAGCTCGCATTCTTGTGGTTCGCGGCGCCCGGCATCACTCCACGCGTCACGCTCACTCCAGCGAAGAGTGACCCTGCGGTCTTCGTTCTGAAGGAGCCGATGCAGTACCTCAGCTTCCAGAGAGGGCAATGCGTGAATGGTCGCGGCGGCGATTCTGCCTTTCGCGCGCCGAACCCGACGGGGAGCGCTGCTTCGCTCCGGTTGGAGAACCTCTTCGACGACTTGGTCGAAAAGATCGTCAAGAAGCGACTCGTCCAGGTGCAAAGCGGCGGCGCCCGCCATTGGGTGAGCCCATCGGTACAGCGGGCAATGGGGGACGGCCGAGGGCTCTCCTTCGGTGGCGTTCTACCTCGATTGCGGAGCCGGGGACTCTTGCCCACGCGCTTTCAACACGAACCCCCCAAGCCTAACGGCCCTCGCGGCTTTGTGAGGGTGCAGCGCGGGACGTGGCCGGCCATCACGCTCGAGTACGAGGTTCGAGAGGACGTCTACTACGTGCGCGTCAGCGCCGACGGTCCCGACGAGCGCGTCATCGAGCTCCTCGAGCACTTGGGTTCCGCGGCGCAAGCAGCCCATTGCAAGATGGCCCCCGCGGATGAACGGATCGCGTTCTTGCTGGGGGAGGAGCGCCGCTTCAGTCACGTTCGGGCTCCTGCGGCCCGCTCCACACGCATTGAACGGGACATTCCAGTCCCAGTCGGCTTGGCGCGTCTCTGCCGGGACGCTGTCCTTTGGAGAACGACGATTCCGCCCAATGGGTCCACTCCGCAGCAGCGGCGCTTCGTGTCCCCGACGGGTTTCGTGGAGTGGTCATTGGACGGCGAGTCCGCCAAGGTGTCGTATTCGCCCACTGGCAGGCTCGCGCGACCTGGCTTCGAGACTGACGTCCGCTGGGGCTTCGAGGTCCCGCGCGAACGGCTCGAGCAGATGGGCAGACGAGAAATAACGCAGACGAGCGTCACGGAAGCGATCGGCCAACCGGACGCAGCCTCGCGACGCCTCGAAATCGAGCGCATCTTCGTTCCGCTCCTCCGCGACGGCGCGCTCCGCTTCGTCACTTATTCCCTCGACTTCGCTCGCCTGTCACCCTTGGTGGTCGCATGGTTCGAGGCGATCGATCCGGCTGCGCGCGAGCAGGCGTTCGACGCGATTGTCCACTTCCTCGTTGGGAGTATCGGAGCCCGGTTCTTTCGCATCGAGGAGCTGCTCTGGGCTCTCGAGCAGCCCTCGCTCGGCGCCGAGACCCAGCCTCGGACCGTTCGCTTACCGGATTGTCCGTCTCCTCTCTCGAGCCACCCCGAGCTCGCGCGGATCATCACGGGGCTGCGAGACGGAACGGCGCGCGTCGTCCTGTCTGCCACTCGCCGGACTGGTGGGCCGGCGCGCATCCCCGTCCCGGCGAGCAAAGGCAGCGTCGTCATCGAGGAGGTCTTGCCGTATCTCCGTCCGGCTCCGCGAGCGCCGAGCATGGACACCGTCGAGTTCGAGATCGAGCTCAGCGCCAGGCCTGGTGAGCCTTACAAAGTTGTTGCGGTTGTCAGCGTGCCGCGACGCGCCCTCCGTGCCATTCCCTCGCTGCGCGCGCTCGGCTACGGATTGAATGGACCGCGAGGCGACACGACCGCGGGTCCTGTCCAATACAATGGCGAACACCGCGAGCCCTGGTCGATCTCGATTCGTCGGCGTGCGGGAGCGAGCTATGTGCGGACGCTCACGCTCCACGCGTCGGGTATGACGTGGTTCACGGACGAAAAATTGGACAGTGTTGTCAGTAATGCGGGCGCGCCGGGCAGCGCGCCAGGCAGCGCACTAGGCAAGGGGATCTTCCGAACCCCGTTCTGCGTACCCGTCGAGCGTCGCAAGTTCCTCGCGATGTTCGAAGACCTGGAGGACGAGCCTATGCACGGCTCCGTCGACGCGGACGCTGACTTGGAGCTCACCAAACAATGGCGCCGCGGCAATGGTGAGATCGAGACCAAGGTATTGCGATTCTCGAGTGGAGTGGGGGCGCAGGCCCGCGCCGCCGCAGCACGAATCGAGGCGCTCATCCAGCGAGCGGACGTTGTCTGACCAAGCCATGACCGAAGCCCCCACACTGTTCAGCGCACCGAGAGCGCCCTTCGCATCATCCAATCCCTTCCAAGCCATCGTCGGCGCCGGAGATGGACTCATCGCTACGCTCGTGGACGGTGAGCTGCGGGTCTACGACGTGGCGAGCGGGGTTCTAATAGCTTGCGGCCGCGACAACCCCTATTGGCCCTCGGAGCCAGTGCTGTTCGCCGCCGTCGACGAGACCTGCACCATGCTCGCGCAGGCCACGCGCGGTGGGGTCGTCACGCTCGAGGATATCCCTCGTCACAACGTCCAATTGAAGGTCGAGGTCGATGGCAAGTCGGTGGTGGATCGGGACGTCGCCGCGCTATCGCAGCTCAGCGCGGTTCACGCGCTCGCGCTCTCCCCAGATGGGAACCTCGTCGCAGCTGCGACTCGCGCTGGCGTGCGAGTCTATGGGGAAAACGAGCTCGACACCCTGGCTGGGACGGCTCCGCTCGTGTTCTCACCGGACAGCAACTTGCTCCTTGCGGGGACCGAGCTCTACGACGTTGACCTGGGGCTCGCTGCAGGCTCGCTCGCGGGCCTCACCGAAGCCGCGGCGTTCTCGGTCGATAGCAGTCACCTCGCCCGGGTCGTGCTGCGTGAGGATGGTCGTCGTGAGGTTGAGGTCATGCGCCTCGCAGACAGCCGAATCGTTCGTGTCTTCGCGCTCGAGCACCGCGTCGAGGCGGTGGGCTTCTCCGCGGGGGGCGATCGGCTGGCGTGCGCGGGCAGCGGGCGCTTCATCGTGTGGAAAGTTGCTGACAATGTTGTCCTCGAAGCGGGGGCGTTCGAGGCCTGGGGCTGCGTCGTGCTCTCCGAGCCGTTTGTCCTGTTCGGGATTGATCACTTCGCGCGCCACCTGCTGAAACGCGACCTCTCGATTCACGCAGAGCAAGCGCCAGCGCTCGGGCATCGCGGGCCTGTCTGCGGCCTCGTCAAAATAGGTGACAAGCTCGTCAGCGCGAGCGAGGACGGCGTCGTCCTTGTTTGGGAGCTCGGCACCGGCCGAACGGGGGCCGAACTCCCCCCTCCGCGCCGTCTCAATGCTCCCAGTTCGATCACGCGCATTGGAGTCGTTTGTGGCGAGTCGACTGTGCTGGTCGCCGTCGGTGGCGCGACTGACAACGTCGTCGGTTGCGCCTGGACGTGGCCCGAGCTCACTCCAATCCAAGGAGATTGTCCGAGTCTACCCGTCGACAGGAGCTCCAACGGGCGCCGTGTCGTGCTCCCGACGCGAGCGCTGACCCTCGAGATGCGAACGACCGACTACGAAGCGACCGGAGTTCACGTCGTGGGCGCCGACCACCGCGAGCGAAAGCTCCAATACTGCGAGGCCTTGCTCGCTGTGAGCGCCGATGAGCGCTGGGTCGCGACGTCGCAGGGCAACGGAGTCGACGTCCTCGAGCTCGACCGATACGAGCGGGTGGTCAGCGTCCGGCTCGAAGAGGACCGTTCTCGAGTTCGCCCGTCGGCGGCGTTCGTGGAGAAGGGCTTCTTGGCGATTGGGACTGCGAGCGGAGACGTCTATTGGGGCTACTTCGACCCTGCGCCGGAGGGGCCGACATTGCTCCTGGCGCCGGAGCGGCAACTGCCAGTGCAGCCCTACGCGGAGCGCCGGCGGCGCGCGCTGAGCACGCGCTGACAGGGCTGTAATTACGCGCGGACGCGGCTGCTGCCCATTCCGAGCAGCGTGGCCCACGCGCCGACACCCGAGCTCCCGAGGCGGGAACGGATGGGGGCGGGCAGGGCCTCGACGCCGCGCCACCAGCCCGTCCTGAGCTCGGCGTTGCCCTGCGTGGGCGCGGCCTGCGGCAGGCGGACCTTGCCGTCTTTCGTGCGGGGCCGCGGGGCCGGCTGCGCTATCGGCATATCCTGGTCGACCAAAACGGGGACCTCGACTCCCGGATAGTACTGGCGTGCCCACTTGCGGAAAGAGACGATAGGACCGTCGCCCTGGGCGAGACCCGGCCGCGGCAAATAGCGCTTGTGGGCCCAATAGGCGAGGTCGCGCCGGAAGTCGAAGAGCATGGCGCGGTGATAGGCCGTGAGCAGGAGCTTCTCCGCGACGTTCTCGGGGAAGAGCCATTTCAGCGGCAAATGGCTCGTCGCGCGCGAGACGTCTTTGCACTGGGAGACGACCCGCACATCCATCGTGCCGTCGCCGACGAGCGACGACATGACGAAGGTCCGAGACTCGAAGTCGACAGCCGGCAGCTGGGACTCGACGAGGACGATGCCCAAGCCGAAGACATTGAAGGCAAAGCGCATCTCGATCTCGGCGGCCGGGCCAATTCCCAGTTTATTGGGTACGCGGCAGGTGATCGCTTGGCGCACGTGGTGCCCCTCGACCTGGAGGGGACCCTCGCGGTTGGCCTCCGAGAAGCCGTGAATCCAAGTGAGGTGGCCAGTGTCGACTGCGTTCTCGGCGATCTCTTGCGGGTGGCTCGTCAGCGAGAAAACGTCGTGGGTCGGTCGCGACCATTCGGGACCGTCGACGAGCGGCGGCTCGAACGTCGGGGCCTCACCCTGATCGTGGAAATAGATGAGGATCGTCCCCAAGAGCTCGCGCACTGGATAGGTGCGCGCCTGAAGGGGAGGCGGGTTCGTCCCATATCCAGTCTCGGTGCAGGCGCCCTTACCGTCATAACAGAAGCCGTGCAGTCGACACCTGAGGACGCCGCCCTCGACGACTCCAGAATAGGCGAGCGAACCACCGAGGTGCGGACACGCACCATCCATTGCCGCGAGCTGTCCATCTTCGGTGCGGAACACCACCAAGCGGTGGCCCATCAGGTGGATGGCCCGGACCGTACCGGGCGCGACATCCTCCGAGCGGGCGACTGCGAACCAGCTATTGATCACGTCGGGTAGGGAATAGGGCTCCATCGGCGAGCGGTGTACCACTCCCGCAGCCAACCGAAAGGGATTTCGTGGACAGCGCTCGCGCGCGTCGGACTGATGCGTTACGTGCGGCCCGGCGCTCGCTCGAGTGGCCACTCCCCGGCGAGCTGCAGGAGGCGCGCGTTCTCGGGCACGCGCTCGAGGAAGACGCGCTTGCGATGTGGATCACCGAGTCGTTCGGCGAGCGCGAACACACGCTCGCGAGCGTCCTTGAGGACGCGATGGACGTCGGTGTTACTGGGCTGTCGGCCGAGCGCGAGCGCGAACGAGAGGCGCACGAGGCTCTCGCCGTCGCCCGCGCCGCCGTGCTCCTCGAGGAGCTTCATCGCGCGCGTCGCGGGCTCGAGGGCGTTCGTCGCGTCGCCCGCCGAGAGCAGCGTCGCTGCGCGCACCGCGAGCGCGTGCGCGAGCTGCGAGGGGAACGGGACGGCGGCCTCGACCGCGGCGTCCGCGCTCGCGAGGGCCTTCTTCGGCTCGTCGAGGAGCGCGTGCGTGAGCGCGAGCACCGTGTGCACCGAGGCGAGCGTGCGGCGGTCCCCGCTGCCGCGCAAACCGACGAGCGCGTCGTTCGCGAGCGAGAGCGCGCGCTGGCCTTCGCCCTGGCGAAACGCAGCGAAAGCGAGACGCGCCTTGATGCCGTGCGCGAGGTGCAGGCGCATCGGATCCGCGATGCCGAGCGCCTCGTGCAGGACGCGCTCGCCGTCCTCGTACGCGCCGAGCGACACGAGCACGCCGCCTAGATGAGCGCGCTGCTCGCAGGCGTTTCGCACGTCGCCCGACGCGGTGAAGCGCTCGATCGCCGACGTTCGACGAGGGAGCTCCCGCGGGAGATCTCCGACGAAGGCCGCGCGCGCAGCGAACGCGACGTCGAGCCAAGCGAGGAGCGTCGGGTCGGAGGAGGCCCCGCGCTCGAGGTGATCCTTCGTGAGGCGCACCGCGCGGCGCGCGTCGGCGAGCTTGCCGACGTCGATCATCGCGGTCGCGACGCGGCAGACCGCGATCGTCTGGGCCTGGGACGCGCGAGGTCCGCCGGCCATATCCGGGCTCTCGAGGATCTTGTCGTCGGGCGCGTGACCCGTCGCGGCCCGCGCGAGGGCGAGGTGGCCGACCGCCGCGTACCACGGCGCGGTGCCGCGTGACGCTGACTGCATTGTAAGCTCAGCCGCGCGCGCCGTGTCCTCGAAGCGACCGAGCCAAAAGCTCGCGATCGTGCGCACGAGGTGGAGCTGTCCGACGAGCTCACCCGAGGCATCACCCGCGACGAGGCCCGACTCGGCCTGCGAGACGGCCTCGGCGAGCGCGTTCATCCGCAGCGCGCGCTGCGCGGCGTCGGCGCACCGATCCGCGACGTCGAGCAGCGAGGGCCGCGCGAAATCGCTCTCGACCTCGTTGGTCCCTCGCATCCAATCCCACGTCGAGGGGCCCGTGTCCTCGGCCTCCGTCGCGGGCGGTGGTCGCACGGCCGTGCGGGTCGGGGCGTTGTCCTCGGCGGAGGGCGGGACCTCGGCGACCGCGATCTCCTCGATGTCGTCGTCCTCGAGTTCGAAGTTGTCCGTGCCGGCCTCGATCGGCGCTGCGCGATCGCGCGAGCGCTCGTCGCGAATGAGCAGGGCGGGGCGCTCACCACGCGATCCGAGCCGCGCGAGCTCCTCGACCCACGCGCGCATCGCGGGTCGTCGCTGCGCTTCGACGACGAGCGCGCGCTCGACCGCGGTCACGAGATCGGCGCCGACTCCGGGCGCGCGATCGGCGAGCTTGGGCACGAAGCCTCGGCGGATCGCGTCCTCGATCGCGACCGCGGTGGGGCCGTCGAACGGGCAGCTCCCCGTGAGCAGCTCGTAGAAGACGACCCCGAGCGACCACACGTCGGCGCGGCCGTCGATGCGCGCGGCGGCGTTCTTCGCGGCCTCCACGATCTCGGGGGCGCGATAGCGGAGCTCGGCGCGCGCGGGCTCTCGGCCGCGCTTGTCACCGCCGAGCCGCGTGCCGCGGAAACCGAGCAGCTTCGGGGTGATCTCGGTGAACGGCGCACGCGCGAGCACGACGTTCGCGGGCCGCACGTCTCGGTGGACGAAGCCGCTCGCGTGGGCCGCGGCGAGAGCGCTCGCGACCGCGTGCACGATGGATACGGCCTCGCGCTCGTCGAGGCGACCGCGCTGGACGCGCACGTCGTCCAGCGTCGGACCGTCGACCATTTCTTGTACGACGTACAAGGTACCGTCGCTGCGTCGACCGACGTCGAACACCGTCGTGAGGTTGGGGTGCGCGACGTTCGCGACGCCGCTCGCTTCACGGCGGAAGCGGCGCACGAGCTCCGCGTTCTGCGCGTGCTCGGCGCGCAACATCGAGCAGCACGCGACGACCTGCGAGCGATGTCCTCGGCCTCGAAGACCTGCGCGATCGTGTCCTCGGTGACGAGTCGCACGAGCGCGAACTTGCCAGCGACGATCATCCCGGGCGCGAGGTTCTCCACACCATGCGGACGATCGCTTGCGAGGCGGCTCGCGCCGGGTTGGGGTCGCGGGGGAACCGTCGGCGTCTTCGCGAGAGGGGCGCTCGGGCGCACGCTGCTCGGTGGCCTCACGACGGGCGGAGGTGAACCTTGCTGGCTGCTCGGTGGGGCCTCGAGTCCGACGCCGCGCAACGTGCGCGTTCGCACGGCGTCTTTGGCTTTTGCCTTGGCTCGGGGGGGCTCGTCCGGCATCGCGGCGCATTATGCACGAGATGCCGCGCAGCGAGGCTTGCGACACCTCGAAGGGACCGTTACACCCGAGCATGCGCTTCAATTGGCTTTGCACGTCGAGAGTCCTCGCAGCGATCGCAGCGATTGCAGCAGGCCTCGGCTGTGGTGACAGCGGCTCGGGCGGTGCTGGGGGCGGCGGCGGGCCCTCCTCCGGTGGCTCCCACGCAGGTGGCGGCGGCGCGAGCCAAGGCGGGGGCGGCGCGGACCCGACGTGCTCCGACCAGCCGCCGGCTGCGCCCGTATTGGTCAGTCCGTCGAGCGGCGCGGTGGGGGTCGTGCCCGACGCTCTCTCCATCGAGCTCGGCGCGTTCTCCGACCCTGACGGCGGGGACTACGCGGGCGCCGAGATCGAGATTTGGTCCGACACGCAGGGCGCGCCCAAGGCGCGCGTCTGGCACATAGCGCTCGGAGCGAGTGACAGCGCTGTAGGCGTATTGCTCGCCGCGGGGACGTGGGACGACCCGCAGGTCGCCGCCCTCGACCCGTGGGAGGACTACCTGATAAGGGCGCGCTGGATCTCCTCGCAGGACGGCTGCACGGCGCCCGGCGCTTACAGTGAATTCAGCGTATTCAAGACCGACGACGGCAGCGCTTACCTCTTCGACGAGTCCCAGATCCGCGACTATTACCTGGAGATCCCCCAGGAGAGCATGGACGCCATGAACGCCGAGGCTTATCCCCCCGGCTGCGTGCCGTTCACGCGCAGCTACCACACGGCGAAGCTCACCTTCGAGGGGCAGACCTTCGACGGAATAGGCGTCAAGATCAAGGGCGGCTGCGGCTCGGCGCGCGACCTCTATCATAAGACAGCGTTCAAGATAAACCTGTCCTGGGACGACCCGGCTGTGCCCGGCTGCCCCGCCGATCGCAGGCTCTTCGGGCTGAAGCACCTGACCCTCAACAACGGCGTCGAGGATCGCTCGGCGACCCACGAGCGGCTCGCGTATCGCCTCTTCCGGGAGCTGGGCGTCCCGGCGCCGCGCATCGCGCACGCGCGCGTCTTCGTCAACGGTGAGCTCTATGGGCTTTACCAGAACGTCGAGACCGTCGACCGGCGCTTCCTCGACAGGTGGTTCGGCTCCAAAGAGGGGATGCTCTACGAGGGCACCTATTATTGTGATCTCGTCCCGGGCAACCTGCCGCCGACCGAGACGGACGACGGCTGCCTCACGCGGGAGTTCACCCCGAGCGCGTGCTCGACGCCAGACCCCGCCGGGGACCCGCTCACCTACGGTCCTGTCACCGAGTTCGTGAACCAAATACAGGCTATCCCAGACGGACAGTTCTACGCGCAGGCCCCCGCGTTCCTGAACCTCGACGAGTTCCTCGATGCTTGGGCGGTGGCGGCGCTCACCGGCTATTGGGACGGCTATTGGTATGATCTGAACAACAACTATCGGGTCTACCACGACCCGTCGACCGGCCTCTGGTCGGTCATTTCGACGGGGCTCGACCAGACCTTCGAGAGCGTCAACATGGACCCGTTCGCGGTGACGGGCATCTTGGGGCAGAAGTGCATTGCCGACTCCGCGTGCTTCGCGGCGCTCGTCGAGCGGGTGAAGGCCGTGCGCGACGTCTACGTGGCGGACGACCTCGGCGCCGCCGCCAGCGCCATCGCGGCGCAGATCGATCCCTACGTCCAAGCGGACCCGCGGCGTGAATACAGCTATCAGACCTACTTGGACTTCCAGTCGTACCTGCAAGATTTCATCGCGAGCCGGCCTGATATCGTCGACCAGTACATTCAGAGCTACGGCTTTTAGCGTTACGGGTGGGCCGAGCTCGGGGCGCGGGGCCATTGGGGGGTGATCGCGCGCCGTGGAGTTTCACCGAACGATCGTGCTTTGTCGCGGCGCGAGCGTAGGGACGGGGGAATAGCGCCGGGTTGCGCGGCGTCTCGACAGTTCGCGTGAGGTCCCTCTCTGCTACGGGTCTGAGTCGGCGTGCGCTCTTGGAGCTCGGCGTCGCGGCGGGGCTCGGCGCGTGTTCGCGCGGCTCGCCCGCAGGCGGCACGAGCACCGCGGCTAGCGCCACGGGGTCGGCGAGCCCCACGGGCGCGACGGGCGAGATGGCAGCGACGAGCGCCGTCGAGAGCTCGAGTGCACCTCTCGGCCCATCGCCCACGCCGCGACCCGAAAGCGGCTGGGAGCTCATGATCGAGCGCTTCCCCCGATTGGCCGGTATACCGCGGGTCGCGCTCGGGGAGTGGCCGACGCCGCTCGAGCCAGCGCCCGCGCTCGCGGCCGAGCTTGGGCTTACAACCTTGTTCATGAAGCGCGACGACCTCTCGAGCCGCGTGTTCGGCGGCGGCAAGGTCCGCAAGCTCGAGCCGATCCTCGCCGAGGCTCGCGCGTCCGGCCGCGGCGCGGTGATCACCTTCGGCGGGGCGGGTTCGAACCACACCGTCGCGACCGCCGCGTTCGCGCCTCGCGTCGGCCTGCAGGTCATCGTCGAGCTCGCGGGCCAACCGAGAGCGTCGTTCATCCGCGAGCGGATCCTCGCGAACCTCGCGCTCGGCGCCGAGGTCCGCGTGTCGACGTCGGTCCACGACTCCGAGGTCGAGGCTCAGCGACGCGCGGCGCGCGACCCGTCGGCCCCCTTCGTCATCGCGACCGGCGGCTCATCTGCGGCGGGCGATCTCGGGTTCGTCGCGGCCGGCTTCGAGCTCGCCGCGGACCTCCGCGCTGTCGGCGTGGACAAGCCTGTATGTGTGGTCGCCGCCGCGGGGACCGCTGGCAGCGTCGCGGGCCTCAGCGTGGGCCTCGCGCTCGCCGGCCTCGCGAACGCGCGTGTCCTCGCGGTGCGCGCGTCCTCGGCGGGGACCTCGAGCCCGCGCGCGCTGCGCGACCTGCAGCGCGCCGTCATGGGAGCGATTACAGCGATGTCACCGGAGCTGCGCGTCACGCCGGCGCCAGTGTCGCTCGACGGCGGGTTTCTTGGACGTGGTTATGGCTACGAGACCGAGGACGGGCGCGCGGCGACCGCGCTCACGGCGAAGCTCGCCAGCGTCTCACTCGACCCGGTCTACACGTCGAAGGCCATGGCCGGCCTGGTGAAGCGCGCCCCGTCGTTCAAGGACGAGGCCGTCGTCTTCTGGTGCTCGCAGCCGACGACGAACATCGATGTCAGCGGCGTGGATCCGGCGCGCATCCCCGAAGAGCTCCGCGCGCTTTGATTGACCGGCTCAGCCGAGGCACAGCTTGTTCTTGGCGGTGATGGCGGCGTTGCCGTTGGTCGCGTCCAGAACAATCGACTTGGACGTCACCGTAACCGCGGAGTCCTTCACGACCACGGTGGACGCTTTCGTCGCCGCCACGGTGACGTCCGTGCCGCGGGTGACCGCGATGTAGTGGCCGTCATCGGGCGGCAAGCCGCTCAGAGCGTCGGCAGACGAGCGCTCGATCTCACCCAGGTAGACTCCATCAGGTGCGCTGATGACGGCCGTCGAGGCAGCGCCGCCAGCGCCCAAGAAGACAGCTGTCTTGCCGCTGATGGTTACCTTCTCGTCAGCGCCGAGCTCGACGTCCTTCTTGGCCTTGGCGAGAACGGACTGCTTCTCGCTCGTGAGCTTGATGTCCTTCTCCCCACCGATCGAGACGCCTCTGAAATCGCTCGTGATGGTGACATCGCCCACCCCGGCCTTCACGGACGCTCCCAGTCCGCCCCAGATCCCGCTGTCTTTGAAGCCCTTCATGTTGGTCGACATCCCGATGATCGAGACCTCTTTGAAGCCGCTGACCGTGATCCCGTTCGCGGCCGTGAGCCCGATGGTCCCCGTCGCGTCGAGCTTGATGCCGCCCTTCGCGGCGATCTTCACTTGCCCGTTGGGAGACTCGGCCTCCTTCTTGTCGACTCGGTGCCACGCGACGAGGGCGTTCACGCCAGCGAGGATCGCGGTGCCGACCTCGCGCTTGAGCGCCCAACCTGTCGTGCCCTTCATGACCTCTCGAACGGCAGAGCGGAAACCAGTCCAGACCCCGAGCCACGCGGCGATGAGCGTGGCTCGACTGGTGATGTACTCGGCGTTATCGGCGAGGATTTTATCGTGATAGTCCTGGGCGCCAGTATCCGTATACCCACCTATCCAGTTCCCCAAGCTGCTGATGCCGTCGGCCACGGCCTGCGTTGATTTGCCCCCGCTCTCCCAGCCGGTGCCTGAGGTCGTCGCCGTGCCGACCCCCACGAGGTCGGTCCCCACGAGCACGAGCCCGCCCAGCCACCCAGGCCAGTTGGGTGTGGGCTTGTCGATACCCACCGCGATGCTGAAGTTGCCGGGGGTCCCGACGTCGACGACCGTCTTTGCCTTGATGGTCACGCCCTCGTCGAAGCTCTCGATCTGCGTCCCCTTCTTGGAGTTGATCGCGATTGAGCTCGCCTTGGAGCTCAACATGATCCCCAGCTCCGCGACGTGCATCGAGCTGCCCGTCGTATGGAGCGCGTAGCCCTCCGTCTGCTTGTTCACGTCGCTGCCGACCGCGGCCGTGGAGCCAAGCCCCAAGTAGGTCGTGACCTTGCCCGTGACCCAACCGCGGATATGCGTCTTCGCGTCGAGCATGATGCCGTCGCGGTCGATGGGCAGCGAGGCTGCGCCCACGTTGATGCGCGCCTGGTCGTTCTTCGGCACCTCGATGGTGTAGCGGTGGGGGCCCGCCGTCGGTTTACCAGTGTCTGGGCGATAGTAGTTCGACGTGACGAAAGAGGCCTCGCCCTCCTCTTGGACGCGCGGGGCCATTTTCTTCGACAGCTCTGTCAAGTCGAGCTGGCCGAAGGCGAGCGCCGGCATCCCTTGAATGTCGGTCACGTTGACGCTGACGGGGAAGGTCTCGGACATCGGTCGTTCCTTGGTTATTTCTGTAGATCTTCCATCACGACGCGGATGCCACTCGCGGTCTTGAGGACGCTCTGGCTCGCGTTCGCCGAGCTCACGGGGCCAGGCGTCACGGCGTTCGGGACGGCGCCGATAATGACAGGTCTGTCAGGGTCACCGTCGAGGTGCGCGATGAGGACCTCGCCGCCTTTGTGTTGTGGGTGGTGCGCGCCGTAGCCGCTCCCGGAGTAGGCCTGCGCCATACGAATCCACCGTGAAGAGGCCTGCCCCTGACTGCTCCCGAGGTCGAAGGGAAGCTTGACCTTGTAGCGGCCTTGGTCGTCGAGCTCGGCGTACTCACCTGAGCCGTCGGACGCGATGTGTCCGTGGAGGATGCCGTGGATGGAAGGCCACGGGGTCAGCCTCTTCGGCCGAAAGGGCACATCGAGCGGGATGGCGGTGAAGCGCCCGCGATAGGAGCGCTCGGCCCCGCGCGCCGAGGCCTCGTCCTTCAACGCGCCTGCGGCGAGCCCGACCGTATGCTCGACCGAGGTTACAAGGTAGTCACCGTCGTAGTCGGCGTGCTCGTGCTCCTCGAGCTTGAAGGTGTGACCGACGCGCAGTCGGGCACAGTCCGTCTCGCCCGTCACGACGTAGCGATCGACCGCCAGCTCTTCGGCCCTGATTTTGGCCCAGGCCGCGCCTGTCGACTTGTCCTTGAAATGGTCGCCATAAAGGAACACGTGACCGAAGCCGCTCCTGTCGACCTTCTGTGTGGCGAAGAGCAGATCGAGCGGGCGACGGTAGTTGTAGTCGATGAGCGTGACGCTCGCCGGGACGCGCGTTCGCGTGGCGTAGAACGACCAAACCGAGTCTTTGTCGTCTTGGGCGAGGTTGTGCTGATTCCTGAAGGGGAGCGTCGCGGGCTCCTCGATGGGCGTCGCGTCTTCGTTGGCGTCGGCGATCACGAGCCCGAGCCCGTCGGTGTGCGTGAACCAATAGAAGTAGCCCTCGTGTTCGAGCCAACGCTGGATGAAGTCCCAGTCGGACTCCTGGTATTGGACGATATATTCGTGGGTCGGGCTCTTCGCGTCGTCGGTGATGCGGATGTCGAAGTCCTTACCCTTCTGTAGGCCACGCGCGCCGAGGAGCCCCGCGACCATGTCGGGTACCGTCGTGTTCTGGTAGACCGCCGAGCGGCGCCCGAGCTGCAGCGCGTACACGTTGGGGATGAGCGTCGCCCGATAGTAGGTCCCGCCCCCGGGCGCGCCGCCGATGTGCGCGAGGCTCGACAGGGCGCCGTGGACTACGTCGCTCTTGCGCGGCCCCATCGCGATGACACAAGGCTCGCTGACGAGCGCGTCGAGCTCCTCGTCGCCGAACGGCGGGCCAGCTCGAAAGAGGAGGAGCTGGAACTGGAAGAGCCTCGAGAGCTCCTCACGCCCCTCGACGCCGAGTAGGACGAGAGGTTTGTCGTCACCCGCGAGCGCAGACGAATAGATGCCGAGACGTATGTTGTCCTTGGCGGCCACGGAAACCTCGTAGTTGTGGGATTCAGGGGGCGCGCGGGCGCGCTCAGGAGCTCACGAGCACTTTGGATTGCGACGGGCTCGAGTGAGCCCCCGCCGTGTTGGCGGCGTTTTGGGTCGTCGTCATCGTCTGACTGATCGCACCCTTACCCTCCATTTTGACCTTGCCGCTGTGCTGCGTGAACTCGCACTTGTCGAGGTTGGTCATCGATTTGAGGCCCTTTTTCCCAGGCGGGATGTTGGTCGACGCGCCGACCTCGTCGCCCTTCGACGATGGGATCACGCTGCCCTCCACGAGGCAGGGCTTGTTGCGAATGAGCACTTTGGCGGTGACGTTGTCCGCGCCGCTGTGAGAGGCGAAGTTCGGATAGGGAGTCGGGATACCGCCGGGGCCAGCGGGCGGCGGCGGCGCTGGCAGGTAATTGACCGTCGGTGGGATCGCGACGGACTGGCCTCCCTCGGTCGTCGACGCGGGGAATTGAATCATGCTCATGCTGCTTCTTCCTCGAGTAGGCGGTTCATGACTCGACCCCCGCGACGAACTCCTCCGCCTCGGCGAGCTCGAGGTCCGTGTCGGAGAGACCTCGCAGATTGGCGCCTCCGATCTTCCAGTCTTGGCGAGAGGCGCGGTGCACGTCGACCTGCTCGAGGTCCGCGTCGCGCAGGTCCGCGTGGTCGAGCTTGGCTCGGGCGAATCGCCCATAGCGCACGTCCGCGCGCCGGAGCGTCGCGAGCGACAAGTCCGCGCGCGTGAACTGACAGCGCGATAAGAGCGCGTCCTCGAGGTTGGTCTTTCGCAGCGAGGCGCCCGCGAAGGAGCCCTCCTCGACTGCGGCTCGCGAGAGCTCGGCCTCGTCGAGATTGGCGCCTACGAACCGCGCCGCTTTGGCGCGTAGGCCACGCAGCTTCGCGTTCTTCAGGTTGGCTTTGGAGAAATTGACCTGTTTTGCGGAGACCTCGGCGAGGTTCGCTCCGTTGAGCTCCGCGCCGACGAACGAGGCGTCGTCGAGGACACACCCGCGAAAGTCGACGCGCGCGGCCTGCACGCCGTCGAGCGAAGTAAGGACGAAGCTCGCGCCCTGGAGCTTCGCCGTCGTGAGGTCGGCGCCGTCGAGCAGCTGCTTGTAGAAGCGCGCCCCGCGGAGGTCGGCACCGTCGAGTCGGAGCCCCAATACCTTGCACCGTGTAAAATCAACCTCCGCGAGGTTGGCATACGCGAGCGAGGTGTCCTCGAAGAGGGTTTGCTCGAGATCCGATTGGCGGAGATCGGCGCGATCCAACTTGGCATCAGCGAAGCTCGCCCCGTGGAGCTTGGCCCCGAAGAAGCGAGCCCCGGTGAGATCGCAGCCGTCGAACCGCGTGCCAGACGCGTCGATCGCGGAGAGGTCCGGCTCGTCGAAGCGAGCGCCGCCGAGATCGAGCCCCGCTATTGTCCAATCGCGCAGCTCGACTGCTGCCAAGTCGGCGCCACGGAATCGGGCGCCTCTCGCGCGCGCTCGCCGCAGCGACGCGCCCCTCAAGCTCGCGTTGACGAGCGACGCACGCTCGAGATTGACGCCCCCGAGATCCGCGGCCCGCAGCGTCGCGCCCTCCAGGTTGGCGCCCTCGAGGTCGGCGCCGGTGAGGCGCGCGCCGTCGAAGTTCGCGCCCGTCAGCTCGGCGCCGACAGCGTCGGCCTGCGCGAGCTGAGCGCCCACGAAGGACGCGCCCGTGAGGGTCGCGCCGCGAAGGGGGATATTCGAAAGGTCGAGTCCATCGAAGCGCGCGTTCGTCGCGGTCGCCCCCGCCAAGCTGCTCGGAGCACCCATTCGGGTGAAATCGAGCCCGTCGGGGAGCGTGCAATCGTCGAGTCGCGCGTGGGTGAGCCGCGCGCCATCGAGCTCCGCGAGGGAGAGGTCGAGCTCGGAGATCGTCGCGCCCTCGAGGATTGCACCGATGAGGCTCGCGGCGCCGAGCCCGGCCCCCTTCCAGTTGGCGCCTCTACAGTCGGCGCCGTCGAAGTTCGCTTGGAGCAGCGACGCCCCAGCGAGGTCGGCGCCGACGAGCGTCGCGTTCGTGAACCTGCTCTTCAGGGCGACCGCTCGCGCGAACCTCGCACCGGTGAGATCGCAGGCGACGAAGTCGGCCTCGGTCAGGACGGCCCCGTCGAAGACTGCATTGGAGAGTCGACTCCCGCCGGCCGAGAGCGAATAGCCAATAGCCTCCTTGAAGCAGGCGCCGTCGAGATCGCAGGCGACGAACGACGCTTGCACGAGCTTGCAGTCGTCGAAGCGCGCGCCCCTCGCCGATACACGCGCCCAGCGCGTCCTCGAGAGGTCGAGTCCCGACATTCGAACGCCGTCGAGATCCGCGTCCTCGATGCTGACACCCGCGAAGGTTTCGCCGCTCTCGAGCCTGGCAATGAAGGCAGCTCGAGAGGTCAGGAGCACGCTCACCTCGAGCCTCCCATTTCCAATTGAGTTCGATGCACGATCGCGCCGTCGAAGGTCGTGTTCGTCAAAAGGGCGCGGTTCAACGAGGCCGCGTAGAGGTTCGAGCGGCGCAGATCACACCGCTCGAGGAGGGCCCGATCGCACTTTGCTCCCATGAGATTGGCCTTCAAGAAGGTCGCGTGACGAAAGTCGCCGCGCAGCATGCGAGCCTCGCGCAGATCGCAGCCGTCGAAGTTGGCGTTGCGACCGTCGGCGCGGTGGAAGCTCGAGGCCTCGAGGAGCGCTCCAGTGAATATCGCCTTGGCGACCGTCGCGCGCTCGAAGATGGCCTCTCTCGCGCGCACGCCGAAGAAGGACGCGCCCGTGAACACGGCGCCTTCGGCGCGAGCACCCGTGAGGTCCGCGCGGTCCCATTGGGACTTGTCGGCTCGAACGTCGTAGAGCCGCGCGCGCGGTGAGGACGCGCGAACGAAGGTCGCGCCACGCAGATCGCTCTCGGTGAGATCGACGTCGCTCAGATCGGCGTCGTCGAACTTCGTATCGGGTAGACGAGCCCCGGCGAGCTTCGCGCCCGCGAGCTTGGCTCCGGTGAAATCCGCGGCTCGCGCCCTCAGCCCGCGAGCCTCGACGCGGGTGAGCTTGGCCGCTTTGAACTGAGCGGTCGTCGCCCTGGCGCCCGTGAGGTCGGCGTTCGAGAGGTCGGCGTCACGCAGGTTCGCCGCGACCAAGCTTGCGCTCGCGAGCTTCGCGTCGGAGAGGTCGGCGCCCGTCAGATCGACGCGGTCGAGGTTCGCGCCCGTCAGATCGCTGCCTTTCAAATCCTGATTGGCGAGCTGCAAATCACTGAGGTCGGCGCCCCTCAACTCGAGGCCCGCAAGAGACTCGCCGCGGCTCAGCCGCTCGAGCACCAGCGCGCGCAGATCGGGTGTGCCCGCCTCGGGCGGCTCGGTCACGGGCTCGCGCGAGACGAGGGTCATCATCTTCTCCACCTCGTCGTCGCTCGCGCCGTGGGTCCGCATCCACTCCGCTAGTTCCACGGGTGTAAGCGTCGGCAACGGCTCGAGCGGTCCCTCGAGCGGCGGCGCGAGCGCAGTGACCGCTGCTTCATGCGAGCGGATACGCTCCATTGCGGCGCGAATGGCTTCTTCGGTCGCGGCGTCGTCCTCGTCGTGATCTTCGGGGGTCGGGATCTCGACCGCAGCGGGCTTGTTCTCTTCCGGCGGCTCGAGCTGCGCCAGGTATCGCGCGCGCGCTTGCTCCAAGGTCACGCGGGGCGACGCGGGCGGCTCGAACATCGCGAAGATGTGTTCGACCTCGGGCGCGTCATCGTCAGACACCTTGACGAGCCCGCGCCAAACGACGTGAACAGCATTGTCATCGGGCGCGAAGGTGATCGTGTCGACGCGCAGGGGGACCTCGCGGAAGCCGGCGCCGGCCTGTCTATTCTGTTGTGCTCGCAGCTCGACGAAGGCGCGCGCTGCGCCCCCCGCGAGGCGACCGCGAAGGACGGAGTGCTCGGGGTGCACGCCGAGGAGTTCGAACGCCTCGTCGCCCTTCACCGCGCGCATGCGCTGGTTGGGCGCGGCGGCTTGGAAGAACCGGTAATCGAAGTCCTCGGCGAAATAGGGCCAGCGCGACTGCATCCATACACGGTTGTAAGTGCCGATGAGCCCCCAGCGACCGCTCGACAGCGGGTGCACGGGGCCGAGGCACGCAGGGGAGGGGGTATCTCCCTTCTGTTGGACGAGGTCGGTGAGCTCCTCGAAATTGGGGAGTCGCTCGGTCTTGTGCCCGAGTCCTGCGCGATTGGACGCGAACTGAGGGCCGCCGAAGCTACGGTCATATCGGAGCGGGAGCGCCTCGAATGGGGCGGGCTCCGACGGTGAGAGCGCGCCCCAAGTGCGATCGCCGAAGACCGCAATATGGCGCTCGAGTCGCTCGCTCTCGCCCTCCACGACAACGCCGGCGCGCGTCGCCGTCGCGTCGCTCGACAATGGCGCATAAGCGTGACCGCGAATCAGGATGTCCACTTGGGGTTTCAAGATCGCGAAGTCCGAAGCGACCGCGAGGGCCTTCTCGGGCTCGTCGTCGACATAGACGTCCCCCGACAAGAGCTCGGGCTCTTCGCGCAGCGTCGCGGCGCCGCCTGGGACGAGGTCGAACGAGGCCTTCACCGCGATGACGAGCACATCCTCGGGCGGGCTGATTTGCCAGGTGTAGCTGGCGACGCTGAGCGGTCCGTCCGTCACGATGGGCACCAGCTCGCTCGCGCGCGACCTCGGGCGAGGTGCATCGTCGAGCGGCTCTCCCTCGGATTCTTCTTGCGCAGGGGCACGCACGTCCGCGAACGGAAGACCCAAGAGGACCCTGCCTGCGCGGTGTGCGGGAGCCGACGCAGGTGCGGACGCAGGGCCACCGGCAAAGGGCAGCGCGGCCGCTTGGACGAGCGCTGGATCGAGCTGCTCGGTCGCGTGACTCGACGACCGCGGTGAGGTGATCTCCGTGGGTTCGTCGACGGGTGGGGTCGGCAGTACGCGCGCAGGCTCCGTGTTTTGCGCTGCGCGCGAGGGCTTGAGCTCGGCGCGCCTCGCGGCCTCGCGGAGGAAGGCCGCGGCCTGATCACGGAGCGATGCAGGGTCGAGCGCGACGGTCTCGTGCCGCGCCTCGTGCGCCGGTCGAACCTCTTTCGGGGGCTCGTCATCGGTGTTCGCGGCCCCCGCGGCGAAGGGCAATCCCGAACTCACGGTTTGAGGCGCACGTCGCGCAGGCCGCCCGAGCAGCGCGTCGGCGAATGGCAGCGATGCGGCGCGCAGGGCGTTTGGATCGAGCGCCGCGGTTCGAAAGGCGACAGGGCGATAGCGCCCAGTCAGCGTCGCGGGATCATCGGGGTTGGCGAACGTGAGCTCCGACTCGGCGGCGCCGAGCCCGAGGACGATGCGGCAGCGCTCGGTGTCTTCCATCGAGAGCCCTGCCCTGTATGTGAGCGTCGCGAGCCAGCGATCGGTGTCGACCAGCAAGCGATCGGGGAGGAGCTCGACCGTGCGACTGAGGTGGTCGCGAGCATCCAATACGCGCGCCGCGACCGCCATGTTGGGCAAACGGAGCTCGAGCGAATCATTGGGGGGCTGAATCCGCCCCCCATGCGCGCTGGCCCCGAAGAGCGTAATGACCTCGTCGCCGCGCAGGCTCGCGAGGCGCTGATCGGTGGGCGCGGCGTGGAAGAACGAGAAGTCGAAAGGGCTCTCGAGCTCGAAGGGCTCATGGTCGAAGATCCGAAGTGACCGGCCGCCGAGGCGCGCGAGCCGCTCGGGAGAGCTCGCCGGCAGAGGTCCGAAGTTCGCGGCGCCTCTCCCTATTCCCTTTTCGAGGAGCACGCTCGGGCCGCGGCTGATCCGAAATCCGGCGCCGGGTGTTTGGGCGATAGCTCCCGTGAAGAGGACCTCGGCGCCCGGCAAGAGCGGTATTCGATCGGAGGGGACGCCTGCGGATTCCCTGTCGGAGAGCGACTCGGGTGGAGCGAGCTCTGCGGGGCCCACGCGTGGCTCGACGCGCAGCGTGAGCTTCGCGACGACGCTTAACCGATAGCCCGCCAAGCGCCATAACACCAGATCGGCGGCGCACTGGGCAGGCGCGTGCAGCGCCGGCAAAGCCGGTAAGCGTCGAGTCGTCATGGCTACTTTGGCCTAACCGAGGAGGACCCGCCGACCGTCGATCGCGGTGTCCCCGTCCGAGGTCAGATCGGTCGATTGGGAGTGGAGGCGGAAGACGCTCTTCACCAGAGTTCGGACGCGGCCGGCCCGCGTCTCGAGGAGCTCTGTCACCTCTTGCTTGAGCTCGCGCGCTCGGAGGACCGCGCGCTCCACGGTCTCCTCGCGCTCTTTGGCCTGGATTTCCAGCCGCGACGCGTGTGTGCGCAAGGTCGTCGCGACGACGTCGAGCGTCGCGGACAGCTGGCGAAACCGTTGCGAGCGGAGCTCCAAGTTGCGACCCGACAGGAGCGCTCCAGCCAAACCCAGCCGAAGTGAAGAAGGGAGCGAGTCCCCCTCGGCGACGGTCATTGCGGCAGCGCGCGCCCCGCGGAGCTCGACGTCCCTACCTGCCTCGAGCCGAATGTCCGTGGCGGCTTCGATATGGACTCTGCCCTCTGGAGCGCGCAGTCGCAAATCCCCTTTGGCGGGGCAGACCTCCAATGCGCCGTCTTGGTAGCGCACGAGGAGCCGCCCCTCCGCGTCTCGAAATTCGAGCGAATCACCGACGATCCGCGCGACACCCCCGTCCGGGACACGCAGCTCGTCGACAGGCTCGTCTGCCGCCTTCGCGGGGGCGCGCACGACCTTCAAATGCTGAAGCTGCTTCTGCGCGGCTTCCCCAAACCGGTTCGATCGCATGCGCCCTCCCTAGTCGGCAGACAATAAGGTTGAGCGCGCGCTTTGTCTCATCGGCCGTCCCTATGCGGCCCATAGCTCACGCTATGGAACCTCGTGGGCAAATCGGTCAGCGATTGGCGATTACGAAGGTCGACGCGCTGCCCCTCTTGGAGATGCTCCTCGCGGGTCAGCGGCCGGGTGGCAATTCGGGTGTGCTCCCACCGTCGAGCGCTCCCCTGTGACTGTGATCGCCGTTTCGGAGGGACGAGAGACCACGCCCCAAGCGATCGATCTCAGCGAGCATCGACTGGTCGCTTCACTGCATGGGGCGTTGCCGCATATTCCGGTCGAGCACATCAAAGCGGTGCTCGAGGCGCTCCCCAAAGCGGTCTGCGAGGACATGCGCGCTCGCGCGGTGCTCGAGGTTCCGGGCGTCGTGAGCATGGCAGTCGTCGAGATGCCGGGCCTGCGCCAGCGGCTCGGCTACGACCCTAGGACTCGACAGCCGATAACGCGACCTGCCTCGCCAGCCGAGCGATCGACCTGGGTCCTCTCCCTCTTCGGCGACGCCCCGGGCCACGTCCCGGCGGTCCAGGACGAGTGCTGAAGTGAGCCTCAGCCGCGCTCGAGCACGATGCGCAAGACGCGGCGGAGCGGCTCGGCGGCGCCCCAGAGCAGCTGATCGCCGACGGTGAACGCGCCCACGTACTCGGGGCCCATCTTCAGCTTGCGCAGCCGACCGATGGCGACCTCGAGGTTGCCCGAGATCGCGGCCGGCGTGAGATCGCGCAGCGTCGTCTCTTTGTCGTTCGGGACGAGCCGCACCCACGCGTTCGACGTGCGGATGATCTCCTCGAGCTCGGCGAGCGGCACGTCTCGCTTCAGCTTGATGGTCAGACCCTGCGAGTGGCAACGCATGGCCGCGACGCGCACGCAGATCCCGTCGACGGGCACCGCGGGGTCGAGCCCCATGATCTTGTTCGTCTCGGCGTGGCCCTTCCACTCTTCGCGCGATTGACCGGCGTCGACGGGCTTGTCGATCCAAGGCAGGAGGTTCGCCGCGAGGGGCGCGCCGAGGTCCGCGCGCGGCAGCGCGTCGCTCCGGAGCGCGCCGGTGACGACGCGATCGAGGTCGAGCGCCGTCGAGGCGGGGTCGTCGAGGACGGGCGCCGCGGCCGTCGAGAGCACGCGCATCTGCGCGCAGAGCTCACGCATCTGCTTGGCGCCCGCGCCGGACGCGGCCTGGTAGGTCATCGAGCTCATCCATTCCACGAGGCCGCGCTCGAAGAGCGCGTGCACCGCCATCAGCATCAGGCTCACGGTGCAGTTGCCGCCGACGAGATCGCGCACGCCGCCCGCGATCGCCCGATCGATGACGGCGCGATTGACCGGATCGAGCACGATGACCGCGTCGTCGCGCATGCGCAGGGTCGACGCCGCGTCGATGAAGAACCCCTTGAAGCCCGCGCGCCGCAGGGCCGGGTGCATCTCGGTCGTCCAGTCGCCGCCCTGACAGCTTACAATCATGTCCATCTTCGCGAGCGCTTCGACCTTGGTCGCGTCGGCGACGGCGGCCACGTCGCGACCGATGTCCGGCGCCTTCTCACCTGCCTGCGAGGTCGAGAAGAAGTGCGGCTCGAAGTGGTCGAAGTCCCGCTCGGCGAGCATGCGCGAGACGAGCACCGAGCCGACCATGCCGCGAAAGCCCACGATGCCGACGTTCTTCTTCATCCCTCTCCAAAACCACCGCCGCGCGCGAGGCGCAAATTTCTTCGAGGGCTCGCGTCCGCGTCCCGAGCGCGGCGTGCCGTGTTAAGGGGGCCTCTTCCCATGACCAGCTCCGACGCGACCCGCCCCGAAGAATCCACGCTCGAAGCGCTCCGCCAGGCGATCGCCGCGCGAACGACCCCCGCGGACAAGACCGCGCGCCGCGCCCTGCGCCTCTTCGACGGTTATCGCGAGGCTGGCGTCAGCGCGACGGTCGAGCTCTTCGACAAGACCATCGTCGTGCTCGATCACAGGCCCGCCGTCGCGAACGAGGCCTGGGGCCGCGAGCTCGCGCTCGCCGCGCACGCAGCGTTGCCCTTCACCGACACCGCCCTCGTCAAGGTCCGCTCGCCCGCCGCCGAGGGCATGACCGGCGCGCGCAAAGACGAGCTCTCTCACGGCGTCGTCGTCCTCGGCGCCGAGGACTCGCTCGCCCGACGCATCGACGAGCACGGCGTGCGCTACGCCGTGCGTTTGCTCTTCGGCAAGGACGCCAGCTTCTACGTCGATACGGGGGTTCTACGACGGTATTTGAAGGAGAGGTGCACCGGAGAAAAGGTGCTGAACGCGTTCGCTCACACGGGGAGCTTGGGCGTCGCCGCGCGCGCGTCGGCGCGTCACGTCGTGCACGTCGACAAGAACGGCGCGGCGCTCAACATCGCGAAGGACTCGTACGCCCTCAACGGCTTCGAGGTGAAGCGACCGTGTTTCATCGGCGAGGACTTCTTCGTCTACGCCGCGCGCGCTCGGCGCGAGGGCGCTCTCTATAACACCGTTATCCTCGATCCCCCGTTCTTCGCCGAGTCTTCGCGCGGGACAGTCGATATGGAGAACGGCGTCGAGCGCCTCGTCGACAAGGCCCGACCGCTCGTCGGCGACGGCGGTCGACTCATCGTCGTCAACAACGGGCTCTTCGTCTCGGGCGCCGCGTTCAAGGCCGCGCTCGAGAAGGTCGGCGGCGACGGCTACCTCGAGATCGAGGAGCTCGTCGGCGTGCCCGACGATTGCCTGGTGACCTCGACGTCGGGCAAGCCTCTCCCGGCCGATCCTGCGCCGTTCGTGCACCCCACCAAGATCGCCGTCCTCCGGGTGAAGCGCCGCGACGGGCGCAAGGCCTGAGCCGCTCGATCATGAACGAGCTCCTCGTCCACCGCGCCGCCGCGCTCACCGAAATAGGGCTCGGCGTCGCGACCTTCGTCGCGCTCTTCTGGATCACCGCTCCCTATGGGCGCCATACGCGCGCCGGCTGGGGGCCGTCGGTGTCGCAGCGGCTCGGCTGGGTCTTGATGGAGGCTCCGGCGTCGCTCCTCTGGCTCGCGATCTTCGCGATGGGCGCGCACGCGTGGGAGCCTGCGCCGCTCGCGTTCGCAGCGCTCTGGCAGCTGCACTACATGCAGCGGACCTTCATCTTCCCCCTTCGGCTGCGCGCCAGCGGCAAGGTCACGCCGCTCGCTGTCGTGCTCATGGCCGACGTCTTCAATTCGCTCAACGCCTACGTGAACGCTCGCTGGGTCTCGCACCTCGGTGGGTACACGACAGCGTGGCTCACGAGCCCGCAGTTCATCTTCGGGGCTGCGCTCTTCCTTGCTGGCTTCACCCTGAATCTCCAGTCGGACAGCATCCTCATGAAGCTGCGTGCCCCCGGTGAGTCTGGATACAAGATCCCGCGGGGTGGTCTCTACCGATGGGTCTCGTGCCCGAACTACCTGGCAGAGATCCTCGAGTGGACGGGGTGGGCCATCGCGACATGGTCGCTCGCGGGCGCGGCGTTCGCGATTTACACGTTCGCCAACTTGGCCCCTCGCGCCATATCGAATCACCGCTGGTATCAGGAGAAGTTCAGCGACTACCCCGTAGAGCGTCGGGCGCTGATCCCTTATCTGTGGTGAAGCTGCTCAGTCGCTCGAGGGCTCCGCGAGCGAGCGCTCGAGTCGCTCGGTCAGGTCCTCGAGCTCGGCGCGCAGGGTCTTGAGCCGCTCGCGCGTCGCTGCGTTTTGGGGATAGCCGGCGCGACGCAGGAGCTCGATCGGGACCGCGCGCGCCGCAGGCTCGAGCGCGCGGCCGGCGCGCGTGAGCTTGATCCGCACGACGCGCTCGTCCTCGCGAGAGCGCGCTCGCTCGACAAAACCGGCGCTCTCGAGCCGCTTGAGGAGCGGCGTCAGCGTGCCCGAGTCGAGCGAGAGGCGCTCGCCCAGCGCCTTCACCGAGAGGTCGTCGCGCTCCCAAAGGACCAGCATGACGACGTATTGCAAATAGGTGAGCCCGAGCGGCTCGAGGAGCGGAGCGTACGCGCGCGTGAAGGCTCGCGACGCCGAGTAGAGCGCGAAGCAGAGCTGCTGATCGAGCGACGCGAGGTCACGCACGGGCGTCAGGCTACACGCACGTCGACCTTGATGTTGCCGCGCGTCGCGTTCGAATAGGGGCACACCTGATGGGCCGCGAGGACGAGCTCCTCGGCCTGGGCGCGCTCGAGCTCTGGCAGGTGCGCGACGAGCTCGACCGCGAGGCCGAAACCGCCGCTCGCGACAGGTCCGATGCTCACGTGCGCGTCGATGCCGATCGGGCCTGGATTCAGCTTCTTCTGCCTTGCGACGAAGCCGACCGCGCTGCCGAAACACGCGGCGTACCCGGCCGCGAAGAGCTGCTCGGGGTTGGTGCCTGCGTTGCCCGAGCCACCGAGCGACTTGGGCATAGCGACGGCGTGGTCGAGCGTGCCGTCGTCGGACTTGATTCGCCCCTCACGGCCGGCGGTCGCGGTCGCGTGAGCGGTGTAGAGGGTCTTCTCGAGGGCCTGGGGGGTGGAGTTCGTGGTCACGCAGATAGATTGTACACAATCTAATTGCTGTCAATCGAAGCGCGCGAGAAAAAGAGCAGGGGGCAGGCGCCGACTGGCTTGTCAGCGGCAGCGCGGCGAGAGCTCCGCCCAGAGCCGCGCGAGCCGGCTCCTCCCGCTCGAGTATTTGCTCGCTTGGAGCTCGAGCGCCGGCGTTCCAATCGCGTAGCTGTCGGCCCCCGAGCGGTCGCCGAGGAGGGCGCGCGACTGGGGTAGCGCGGACGACTTGGGCAGGAGATCGTCAGCTGCCTTGTCGAAGTCGCGCATGAGGGCGATGCATTCGTCGGCCTGCATGCGGCACGTGGTGCGCTCGCCACCCGATTCGAAGTAGAGACCGGCGCAGGCTTCTTTGATTCCAATGCACGCGAGCTGCGCGACCGGGTCGCCGCTCAGGTGACAAAGGTAATAGGGCGGCCCACCAGTCTTGCGCCCCGAGGTCGACGGCCTCGAGGTGATGGGGCGCGCGGACGGCGCGTCTTTCCCCTGGGGATCGCTCGCAGCGCTTCGCGCGGGGGGCGAGGCCTCTTCCCTCGGCTGGGGCGAGGACGCGCAGCCGAACGTGAAGAGCGCGATCGCCGCGAGGCCTATGCGAGTCATTCGTCGGGAGCGGCCGGGCGCGGCACGACGAGCCGAATGGCCTGTTTGACGACCTCGATCTCGTAGACGGCGGCCGAGTCGATCTCCTCGCCGTCGATCTGCGCGGGGACGAGCTCGTCGCCGTAGGAGTCGAGCGTGACGCGCATCGTGCTGGCGCGGAACGACTTCGAGTGCGAGACGCCGATCGTATTGAGCATCTCCTCGGTCAGGGGGTTGCCCTCGATGTGCAGGATAGCCTTGCTCGCCCAATCGCTCCGCCCGGCGAACGGCACGACTTCGAACTCGCCGTCATCGGGCCTCGAGCTCGGGTCGAGCACCCAGGCGCCCGCGTAGATGCGTGTGTTCTTGACGATGAGATCGGTCATTCCAAAGAGCTCGTGGGACTCACCCGTTCGAGTGGTGATCGTCGCTGAGAACTTGTGGTCTTCGACATAGGAGGCGAGGAAAGTTTTGACGAAGGCCCCGCCGTAGACAGCGAAATCTCGATAGAGCTCGCGGAGCGGCCCGAGCTTGTCGACGACGGCGCGGTCCTGATTTCGCACTCGGAGCACGCGCGCGCTGAGGCCCCAGCCGAACGAGTCGAAGAACGCGGTCTTCTTGGTGAGGGCGCCCGTGTCGTTGAACATCGAGAGTCGGCCTGCGTCGAGGCCGACCTCGTGGCGACCGAAGAGAACCTCGACGTTGCGAGCGAGCGCGGCCGGATCGGCGTCGAGCCCGAAGCTGCGGCCCTGATCGTTCGCGGTCCCTGTCGGGAGCATGCCCATCGTGATGTTCGCGCGGTGTCGCGAGTCGAGGATGGATGCGGCGACCTCGCGGAAGGTGCCGTCGCCGCCCATCGCTACGACGAAGTCCTCGCCGCCGCGGTCGAGCCGCTCGATGAGCACGGGGATCGTCTCGCCGCGTGGGCGCGTGGGAAAGACCTCGCAGGTGGCGCCATGCTCCTCGATGAGGGTTTGTGCCTTCACGAGGCGCTCGGCGTTCTTGCCGCTCTGGGCCGCTGGATTACCGACGAGCAGGATGCGCATCGCGCGATGTTAGCCGGAGATCTCCCGGTGTCGCGGGCAGCTCGTCAGGTGGTCGTTCACGACGCCCACGGCCTGCATGTAGGCGTACACGATTGTAGGTCCGATGAAGCGAAAGCCGCGCTTCGCCAGGTCCTTCGAGATCTTGGTGCTGAGCTCCGTCTTGGGTGGGACGTCGCTCATCTTGGCGAAGTGGTTCACGAGCTGCGCGCCGTCGACGAAGGACCAGAGATAGTCGGCGAAGGAGCCTCGCTCTTCTTGAACGGCGATAAAGGATTTCGCGTTGCCGACGGCGGACTCGATCTTCGCTCGGTTGCGGACGATCTCGGGGTTCGCGACGAGCTTCTCGATGTCGCGCGCCGTCATCCGGGCGACCCGCTGGCAGTCGAAGTTCGCGAACGCCCGGCGGTAGCCCTCTCGCTTCTTCAAGATGGTGATCCACGAGAGGCCCGCTTGCGCTCCCTCGAGGACGAGCATCTCGAAGAGGTGTCGATCATCGCGGGCGGGCACGCCCCACTCGCCGTCGTGATAGGCGATGTAGAGCGGGTCCGTTCCAGCCCAGGGGCAGCGCTTGGGTTCCATCCCTGACGGGAGGGGTGATACCAGCTACGGCGCGCGGTCGATAGAAGAGTCCGTCGTACGCGAGGCCGAGCGCTTGTCGTGTGCCGTTCACTGGTTACAGCAGTGTAGGCTTTTGACTCGTTAGGAGGATTGGAGGTTCTCGCGCACGACCCTCACGCGACGGGAGGTGCTGGACTCCTCTTTGCCCACATCGATCACCTCGGCGAACCCACGATGCTGGGCGAGCGCAACGGCTTCGGGGTATATCCGATGCTTCTTCTTCACACTGCGCGCGCCCTGGTATGAAGAGCTCGGCTTCCGCGCGATGTTGCAGGGTTCTGTGATTCACTTACGCCGCCGCAAGTATCAATGAGCGCTGAGAGAGAATACGAGATTCGACCGACCCTCGAGGCCGTGGCTCGCGTGCTCGGCGAGCTCGAGGCAGAGCTCGAGCAGCGCTCAATGGCGTCCGGTCCCGCGCTGACGGACAGCGAGCGCATCGATCTCGCCGTGGTCTTGCGCGAGGCGATCATCAATGGAGTCGTGCACGGCTGCCTCGAGGTCGGTGGCGCCTGGCAAGCCGAAGACGGCGCCGAGTGGGAGTCCGAGGTCCAGCGTCGAGCGTCGACTCCACCCTATTCGGAGAGGCGCGTGCGCGTGCGCGCTCGTTACACCTCTGAAACTGTCGAGTACCTCGTTCGCGACGATGGGTGCGGCTTCGACCCGGCGAGCGTCCCGAACCCTGTCGACCCGGTTTGGATCGATCAGCCTTGTGGGCGCGGCCTCCTCATCGTGCGCGCGACGGTGGATCTCGTCGAGTTCAACGCCACGGGCAACGAGCTCCGAATGGTGAAGCGGGCAGGATCGCGCGGCGACTGAAGCGGCTCTGGTAGAGTCGCTCGCAGTGGCTGCTCGACCGGGACAGGGGTGGCAGGTCGGCGAGGTGGTGGCGGAGAAGTTCACCCTCGTCGGCCGCATCGGCGAGGGCGGCATGGGCCACGTCTGGCGCGCGACGCACGCGCAGCTCGGGGGCGCAGTCGCGCTGAAGTGCCTCGACGCACGCGTCGCCGAGACGCCCACGGCGCGCGCGCGGTTCTTGAGGGAGGCGCGCGCGGCGGCCGCGCTCCGCAGCCCCTATGTGATTCAGGTCTTCGACTACGGGGTGGACGGCGATCTCCCGTTCATTGCGATGGAGCTCCTCGAGGGTGAGACGCTCGCCGAGCGCGTCCAGCGCGGACCGCTGCCCGCGGAGCTCACGCTGCGCGTGCTCGAGCACGTCGCGCGGGCCATGACGAAGGCCCACGAGGTCAAGCTCGTGCACCGCGATCTCAAGCCGGCCAATGTCTTCTTGGTCGACGCGGGCGCAGACGGCGGGAGCGAGGAGTGGACCGCGAAGGTCCTCGACTTCGGCATAGCGAAGCAGCTCGATCCGAGCCTCCTCGACTCCACCGAGCCGCCGTCGACCGAAGAGGGCGTGTCGATCGGGACACCCCAATACATGAGCCCCGAGCAGATCCGCGCGCAGCCCTGCGACCACCGCACGGACCTCTGGGCGATGGGGGTCATCGCTTACGAGTGTGTAACTGGAAAGAGGCTCTTCGCGACCCGCTCATACGCCGACCTGGTCTTCGCTATTTGCCATGACCCGCTGCCGAAGACGGCCGGCACCGAGCACGGCGGCGAGGCCTTCGATCGATGGCTCGAGCGCGCGCTCGCCCGCGACCCAGAGCGTAGGTTCCAGTCGGCGCGCGAGCTCGTCGACGCACTCACCCCAGTGCTCGGGCTCGCGGGATCGGATCCCGCCCAATTGCCCCACCCTGCAACTGGCGGGCTGGATTCGCCCCCTCCTCAAGACACCTCGGGTGGGCGGGGCTTCTATCCCGCGCTCGCGGTCGTCGTCGTCGCTTTGGCCGGTGCGTTCTGGCTCTGGCGAACACGGGCTGGCAACGCGACGCTGCCGCCGAGCCCCGCCCTGTCTGCTCCATTGCGGTCCGCAGGCGCGGCTACAGCAATGCCTCCTCCACCAGCCGAGAGTCCGCTCATCCCCAAGGTGCAGCAGGTCTCGTTCTCGGGCGCCGCCCAGTCGCCGGCGCTGAGCGGAGACGGTAAGACCCTCTATTATCTGACCGACGAGGGCGGTGAGGCCCAACTGCACCGGCGCAGCCTGATCGACAATCAGGACTCCGTGGTGCTACGCCGAGGCGAGGTCCGCAGCATCACCGTGTCTGACGACGGGAACACCGTCCTCCTCATGGGAAGCTCGAAGTCGCCGTCGGCGATGTGGAAGACCGACGGATCGCTCGTCGAGCTGCCTGTCCACGGGAGCTCGGCGCTCGGGCCCGATCAACAGACGATCGCCTTCATCGACAGCAGTACCGACAAGGTTGTCAGCGTTCAGGCGCCGACTGGCGGCACGAAGACCATCCCCGTCGGAGGCGACTATCAATGGATGTGGGGCCTGCACTGGGCAGAGAAGGCCAATCGCCTCGTCGTGGAGACAGCGGACGCCGGACACCAGCGTCAGCTCTGGTCCGTGCCTGCGGACGGCGGTCCCACGACGCGCATCCTCGCGGAGGTTCGGGAATGGGACATGGCCGCCGTCGCCGACGACGCCGTCTTCTTCGTGACGCGCCCCTCGCCGTCGAGTGACCTCGTGCGCGTCCCTTTCGACCACCGGCGCGGGCTGCCGACGGGCCCTGCGCGCGTCATCGTCTCGGGCATTCGGGCGGAGAGCCTCTCGGTCTCGAGCGACGGCTCGCGCGTCGCTTACGGCCGTGTCAGCACGCGCGCGAACCTTTGGCGCACGAGCCTGCGCAAAGACAGCGAGCGGACCCAGCTCACCAAGGGGACGGGCAGCGACCGAAGTCCTCGGGTCTCACCCGACGGCGAGCGGATCGCGTTCATCCACGTCGCCGAGCAAGCCGAGGTTTTGCTGACAGAAATGAAAGGGGGGCCGACGACCCCGGTGCCCCTCGCTGGGCTCGAGCCCGTCGCGATCGATTGGAGCCCGAGCGGGGATTCGCTCGCGGTGCTCGGCGTGCGAGGCGGCCAGCGCAGCGAGCGTGAGCTCGGCGTCGTCTCGTTGGCGGGCGGCGACTACCGTGCAATCGCGCCGGCCCCCGCGCTGGGCGAGTTCTCGGGGGACGAAGACGCGTGGGTGACGCCGCTCACGTGGGCCGACGATGGGAAGATCCTCGTGCGGCTAGCGGGCAATCGGAACTACGGCGTAGTCGATCCAGCGACTGGCAGCGCGCGCCGTCTTTTCCAGTTGGTTGGGGGGCTCGATTCGCCCCCCATGCGCTCCGCGCCCCCCCAATTGGAAGATGGGTGGAGCTTCTGTCCGCAGGGCGCCGGCGCGGGCAGCTATGTCCTTTATCGACACACGCCGCAGCCCTTCCCCAATTCACCCTTCGGGGTTTGGCTCGTTCCGACCGAGGGCGCTCCCACCCGCGTCGCCGAGGGTATGCTCTTGCCCGTTCGTCGGGGCGCAGACGGGCACATTTGGATCGCCGAGACCGACTTCCGCGCGAAGCCGATTGGCGTGTTCGAGGCCGCGCTCGATGGCGCGCGCCCCGCGACGCTGACGAAGCGCGCGACGCTCGACTTCTCCCCGAGCTGGGTCTCAGCGCTCGACTTGTCGAGAGACGGCGAGCGCGTCGTCGTGGGCGTCGAGGAGCGAGAGTCCGACGTCTGGCTCCTCGAGCTGCCGCGATAGCGGTCTTTTGATTAGACGGACTCGAGCACGAGCGAGATGCCCTGCCCGCCGCCGATGCACATCGTCACAAGCCCGTAGCGCTGCTTCTTGCGACGAAGCGCATACGCGCATGTAAGCGTGAGGATCGCGCCCGTCGCGCCGAGCGGGTGGCCGAGCGCGACCGCGCCGCCCATCGGATTGACCTTCTCGGCGGGGATGCCGAGCTTCTCGAAGTCGGCGATGACCGCGAGCGCCTGCGGGGCGAAGGCCTCGTTGAGCTCGACGTGATCGATGGCCGAGCCGCCTATGCCCGCCGACGCGAGCGCGCGCTTCGTCGCGGGGACTGGCCCGATACCCATGATGCGCGGGTCGCAGCCGGCGACGCCCATCCCGGCGACGCGCGCGAGCGGCTTACAGTGATGTTTGGCGAGGTCGCTCTCACGACCGATCACCATCGCGGCGCCGCCGTCGACGACCGCGCTCGCGTTGCCGGCGGTGATGATGCCACCCGCCTCGAAGGCCGCGGGGAGCGAGGCCATGCGCGAGAGCGAGGGGTTCTCGAGGATGTGCGTGTCGTGCTCCACCACCATCGACGTCGTGCCGGTCTCGACCGTCACGGGCGAGGTCTCCTCCTTGAAGAAGCCTGCGTCGCGCGCCTGCTTCGCGAGCACGTGTGAGCGATAGCCGAAGGCGTCGGCCTGCTCGCGCTGGATGCTATAACGGCGTCCAAGCTCCTCGGCCGTGTTCGCCATGGCCATCTTGGCGGACGGGTCGTAGAGGCTCATGAGGAGCATGTCCTGCAGGTGCGTCCCGGGCGGCAGGGCCTTCGCGTCGATGGGCCCGTACTTCTGCACGGCGTCGCCGACCTTCTTGCCGCGCTGGCCGTAGAGCGAGAACGGGTACTGCATCGACTCCGCGCCGCCGACGACCACGAAGGGGCGAGCCTCGTCGTGGCGCACGCCCGCGAGGATCATCTCGGCGCCGACGGCGATGGCCTCTGCGCCTGAGCCGCAGATGCGGGCGACCGTGAGGGCGGGGACGTCCTCGGCGAGGCCGCCGCGCCAAGCCATCCCCTTCGCGGCGTAGATGCTGTCGCGATGGCTGTGCTGGGCCATGCCCATCACGACGTGGCCGACGAGGTTTTTGTCGACGCGCGTCGCGTCGAGCGTCGCTTTGATCGCGAAGCCGCCGAGCTGCGTCGTCGAGAAGCGCGAGAAGAGGCCTGCCTCTTTGTTGTCGATGAGGATGTCGGCGCGCGGCGTTCGCCGTCCGCCGTCGAGGATCATGATGGATTCGGTCGCCATGGTTCTCTCCTCTCCGATCACTCGTGCAGGAACGCCGCGGGCACGCGCGGGCCGTTTTGGATGAAGTTCTTCATGCCGATGTCCATGTCGACGGTGCCGCGGCAGCGCGCGAAGCCGTCGGCCTCGATCGCGAGCCCCTCGGCGAGGGGTCGCGCGAGGCCGCGTCGCAGCACGTCGACCAGGATCGCGTCGATCGCGAGCGAGCGATGGCCGATGTCGGCCGCCTTGATTTCCACCGTCGCGGCGAGCGGGTTCGGGTCGAGGGGCGTGAGCTTCACGCCCTCGCGGATGAGGCTCTTCGCGGTCGCGACAGGATCGGCGACGGGCTCGCCGTGCGCCCAACCCCAGGCGCAGGCCTCGGCGGCGCCGACGCTGCGACCGGTGCGCAAGAGGTCCGCTGCGCGCTCGAGGCCGATGAGGCGCGGCAGGCGCTGCGTGCCGCCGTAGCCGGGGATGATGCCGAGGTTCACCTCGGGCTGACCGAGCGCGAGACCCTTGCCGACGACGCGCGCGTGGCAAGCCATCGAGAGCTCCGCGCCGCCGCCGAGGACGGGACCGTCGACCGCGGCGATGACGGGCTTCTTGGCGTTTGCGATGCGCTCGAAGATCGGGTGAGAGGCGAGGCACGTCGCGCGGCACGCGTCCGCGTCGGGCAGGACGGCGAGCTCTTGGATGTCGGCGCCCGCGAGCGAGCCACCCTCGCTCGAGAGGACGATTCCGCGAACAGCATTGTCAGCGACGAGCGCGGTTACAGCCTTGTCAACCTCCTCGAGCGTGGCCTTCGACAGGGCGTTCTTCACCTCGGGGCGGAAGATGCGGACGACCGCGACGTCGCCGTCTCGCTGGATGGTCAGGTTCCGATAGAAGGTGGGGAGCGCGTCCTTCTTGCAAGCCTCAGGCAGATAGAAGCCCGGGTTTTTATCGGCATATCGAGTGCAGAGCTCACGGACGCGCGCGAGGCCGTATTCGGCCGCTAGATCGAGCGTGCCTTTGCGGAATCCGAGCGCCATTCGGAGCAGCCAGTTGGCCTCGGTGGGCTCGCAGACCTTCTGCTCTACGACGAAGTACGTGCGGGAGAAGATGACGGCGAGGACGCGATCGAGGATGGCGCGCTCGACGTCGGCGGTGAGCTTGGCGCCGGCCGGAGCGGGGTTCTTGCGGTCGTGCCAGGGCTTGTCGCCCTGACGCTCGAGGATCGCGGGCGGCGCGAACCACGCCGAGCCCGTCGGGGCCTTCTGCATGAGGAGCTGGCACTTGTGGACGAGGAGGTTGCCCTTCGTGAGATCCATCACGTTGAACGGGCCGCCGCCGCCGATGGCCGCGTTGACGATGGCGTCGACCTGCGCGGGCGTCGCGAGCCCCTCTTCGACGATGCGCGCGGCCTCCGCGATGTAGTTGCAGAAGACGTCGTCCGCGGCGAAGCACTCGACGTCCGCGGTGAGGACGGGGACGCGCCCGAGCTCCGTGAGCAGGGCCATCATGCGCGCGGTCGCGGCCGCGTCGCTGCTCGGCACGACCTCGATGGGGAGCGAGCGCCACGCCGGATAAAACGGGTGATTCACGAAGCAGCGACCCTCGTGTTTGGCCTTCGCAGCGATCTGCTTACGGGGCAGGCCCGACGTCGCGAACCCGATGAGGCAGTCGGGGCGCACGATGCGCTCGAGGTTCTCGAGGATGCGCTGCTTGACTGCGAGATCCTCGCTCGCTGCCTCGAGGACGTAGCTCGCGTTCTCGAGCGCGCCGAGGTCGGTCGTCGTGACGAGCGCGGCCTGCGTTGCCTTGGCGGCTGCGCGCGAGATCTTCCCGCGCGCGACGCCCTTCTCGAGATAGCCCGCGATGCGCGCGGCGCCGGCCTCGAGGGCTTCTTTCTTGATGTCGACCAGGATGACCTTCGAGCTCGGGTCGCGCGCGATCGCGGACAGAAAGCCGTAGGCGAGGTCGGGCCCGATCGCGCCCGAGCCGATGACACCGACGATCATGGGACTCCTCGATTCTTTGCGGTTGAGGTTCGCCCGGCTTTAGCAGAACCAGCCGCGGGGGTGGGGCTGTTAGCCTGCTCGCCGTGATGCTGCAGCGCGTCCTCACCCTCGGGTTGATCGCAGCGATGACGGCCTGCGCGGGCGGCGCTCCCAATGAGGGTGCGGCGTCGTCGTCTGGAGCTGCTTCGTCGGGGACTGCGTCGTCGGCGACATCGGCGTCGATTGGACCGAGCTCCGCGAGCGCGCACGCTGAGCCGGCCGCGCGTCCAACGCTCTCCGATCGCGTCGTCTTCGTGGATGCAGCGCGAGCGCGCGAGAGGCTCGGCGCCGAGGACGAGTTCACGCGGACGTTGGGGGATTTCGATCGCAGCGCGCGCGTGGGGAGCGCGGCGCCCGTCACCGACAAGGCATTTCGGGAGTTCGCGGCGAAGCAGGCGCTCGATTGGCCCGAGGCTGCCAAAGCGAATTGGAGAGACGCTGTCGGGCGCCTCTCGAAGGCTGTCGAGGGGCTCGCGCTCGAGCTGCCACCCGAGGTCGAGCTCATCATGACGACGGGGCACGAGGAGTTCGACGCCCCGCACACGCGCGGCCCAGCGATCGTCGTGCCCGAATCCACTGTTCGAACGACGAAGGACCCATTCGGCCTGCTCGCGCACGAGCTCTTCCACGTGCTCTCGAGGCACCAGCCGAAGCTGCGCGAGCGTCTCTATCCGATATTGGGGTTCCACAAGATCAAGCCGGTCGCTTATCCCGACAAGCTCGCCGCCCGGAGGATCACCAACCCGGACGCGCCCGTCTTCGAATATGCCATTACGGTCGAGCGGAGCGGCGGCGCGGGGAAGGTCGATGTCGTCGCGCTCTATTATTCTAAATACGATGTTCAAGCGACGATCCGCGCGGGGCTCATGGGGTCGCTCTCGCTCGACCTCCTCGAGGTCGCGACGGGAGCGCTCCTCGACGTGGACGCGACCGACTATCTGGCGCGCGCGAGCCTCAACACCGAATATGCCATTCACCCCGAGGAGACGATGGCAGACAACTTCGCCCTCCTCGCCGCGCTACGCGCCGGCCGCGACGTGCACCCGAAGCGACCGGACATTCTCGCCGCGGTGGAGGCAGCGCTCCGCTGAGCGCCGCTATCACGCGAGTGTCCAGCTAGACCGAGCTCGTTCGCCCTCCTGCGAGGCCAGTCGAGCCGCCAGTCGAGCGAGCTCGCGGATGAGCCCGGGGGCGTGGGATGCGCGGAGGCTGATATGTGGCGTGAGGGCGGCCAGGCCGTCGCGCTGGTCAGAGAAGGTTCGCGCACGTCGGTCGAAGTCCTGGCCCCATCGCACGAGCTCGTCGAGGAGCTCGGTGGCCGTGCTCTCTGCGAGTCGAGCGAGAGCCTGATGCTCGCCCTCTACCTCCAGCCGGGCCCACCGTACCCGCCAATCGGAGAGACTCCAATATTGGGTGCCGATCTGGTGCGCCGTCCTCGCGAGCCGATGGATATCCGGCGGCGATTGGCTCATCCCGCGTCGCAGGTCGACGTTGACCAAGTAGTCGAGGTTGCCGAGCAGGCGAGCGAGCAGCTCAAACTGGTCGGTAGCCCACTCGACCAGCTCTTCGGAGCAGAGCGCGCGGTCGCCCCCGAGGCGAGGGGGCATGGAGGCACGCTCCGTGAGAGCATCCATCACGATTCGCGCGACGAATTTGATGTTCCAGTTCGAATCGTTACTGAATTGTAAGAATGCGGACGCGTGGGCGCGTTCGATGAGCTTTCGCATGATGTCTCCAAGCGCGCGTGAGGCGCGTACGAGAGGTCGCTCGTGGGGTGGGGACGACACACGCGGGCACGATCCGCCCGAGCTCAATTCAGGAGTCGAAGCAACGTCTTTCGCTGAGGAGGAAGCAGCCACTCCGTGACGTGGGGCGCGCGGGGCACTGCTCTGGTGAGGCGGGCCGTCGGTAGCAGGCGTGACGACTGCGTCGGCGCCGCCAGGCGGGTGCGGGGGGCGGCGAGAGGCTCTTTGAGGTCTGGGGTGTCCTGCTCGAGGTCGGCTTCGACCTCACTCGTGACAGGTGCCGCGAAGGTCGCGACTGGACAGACGCTGAGGCCGAAGACGACCACCGCCAGGACGCGAAGGAAGACGACCGAGCGCCGACTCATCCGCGCGAGCGCGCGCTGAAGAGCTCTGGCGTGTGAGGTCGAGCGAGGCGTCACTGGGCTCGAGTGTTCTAGCGGCAGCCCCGATCGAGTCAAGGATTGGGAGCGGCTGTGCGCGAGCTCGTCAGGCTGGCGCTCGAGGGACCGTCCAATCCAACCACAAGACGCGGCGCTCCTCCGGAGGGGGGACCGCCGGCGGGCTGGCGTACCCGCCTATCCGGAAGTGGCCGGAGAGCGAACGCGCCCGGCCAGACATGGCCCGCTGCGGTGATAGTTCAAGAGCAGAACCCGAGGGTGCCAACCTCGAAATCCGGGTGCGATTCCCGGCCACCGCTCCGATTCAATATCAGGGTGTAGCGTAGCGGCTAACGCACGAGACTGGGGGTCTCGGGACCGGGGGTTCGAATCCCCCCACTCTGACCAGTCATGTACCCTCGGGCCGTGGACTCCACGCGAGGCATCGAGGGACTCGCAGGCACGCTGCGGCGAATTTGGGCGCGCTCGATCGCCGAGATCGACATTGCCTCGAGGGTTCGCCGGGTGGTGAGGACAGGCGCGCAGCGCCGCGTCCTCGCAGTCGGCAAGGCCGCGACGACGATGCTCGCGGGCGCTTGGTCCGAGTCGGTCACGGCGGCCCTCCTCATCGTGCCCGAGGGGAGCCGCGTCGCTTGGGCGAGCCCCAAGGTTACAGTGCTGTTTGCGTCGCATCCCCACCCCACGGCAGCGAGCGTCGCCGCCGCCGAGGCCGCGCTCGCGTTCGCCCGCAGTGGGATCGACCTCGCGCTCGTCTCGGGGGGCAGCTCGTCGCTCCTCGCGGCGCCTATCGCGGGCCTCTCCTTGGACGACAAGAGGGCGATCGTCTCGAGGCTCATGGCAGAGGGGCTGCCCATAACGACCATCAACGTCGCGCGTAGGCATATGTCCCGAGTCAAAGGTGGAAGGCTGGCGGCGGCGTCGCCGACGCCGATCCGCTCTGTCGCGCTGTCCGACGTGATTGACGGTCAGATCCACGACATCGGCTCGGGGCCGACAGTCGCGGACCCCACGACGATCGACGACGCGCGGCGGATCCTCAGCGCTTATGGGATTGAAGCTCCGCTCGAGGAGAGCTTGAAAAGAGAAGAGGCAGAGCGCCTCGGGCTCGAGGGTGTGATCGTCGCCAAGCCGGAGGATCTGGCGGAGAAGGCCACGATGCTCGTCGCGGACGAGGGCCTGACTCCCTATTCGATGCCGCCCGCTACGACTCAGGTCGAGGAGCTCGCCGCCGGTTATATCGGATTGGCGCAGGCGCTCCTGCCAGGTCAAGTCGTGGTGCGCGTGGCCGAGCCCGTGCTCAAAGTTACAACCGCGAAACCTGGTAGAGGCGGGCGCTCGACTCACCTCTGTGCGCTCGTCGGCCCCCGACTCCCGAAGAACACAGTCTTCTTCGCCGCGGGCTCGGACGGCGTCGATGGAACGAGCGGGATGGCTGGCGGCGTCGTACACAGCGCGAGCTTCGACGAGGCCCGCGCGAAGGCCGCGCTCGCGGCGTTCGACACCGGAACACTCTTGTCAGCGGCGCGCGCCACGGTGGGGGACGGCGCACCGACTGGACTCAACCTCTGCGACCTGCACCTGCTCGCGCGCCTTTGACGAGCACGTGCTCGCGCGACTCAGGAGGTCAGGAAGCCTTGCAGCCGATAGAGCTGTTGGCGGCCGTCGCGCCGTTCTCGTTCCCAGCGAGGTTCTTGTCGGGGTGGCACTGAATGGGCTGCACATCCCCGGTCTCGCGGGCTGCCCTGTCGATTGTCGAGTAGCCGACCTCGTCGCCGAAGCGAACCTCGACGTCGACCTTGTTGCCACCGGCCCAAGGCAGATGGCAGAGCCCCTGGGTCACCCGGGTGCTCCATGACGTCACGCGGCCGCTGGGCGACCAGGTCGCACGTAAATGAACCGCACCCTTCACGAAGCCCTGCGACGACTTGATTCGAAGCAGCAGCGGAGGAGGCGGCGGCTTGGGTCCGAGGAGGCGGCGGAGGAAGGCGACCATCGTCCTACTGAGTGGCTCGAGGGGGTCCAGAAGTTCATCGCACCGACTTTCATCGGGCGAGACTCGAGGGTACGACAACCTTCATGCTACGCGGCGTTCGCCGTTCGGTCGAAGGTGGAGATGCGAAAAGAACACCCATTTCGCATCTCACCTCATGCCACCTACGCATCCGGCAGTTTCTCGAGGCAGCTCGCCGTGTCGCGAGCGGCGAGGGGAGCAGCCTCGAGCGGCGCGAGGCCGGGGCTGCGATTGTTCGCTACTTCCGCCAGGCATTTCCACGCCATGTGCTCGATGAAGACCAGGTCATCGCCCCGATTTTGACGATGACCGCGCCCGCCGTCGTCGAGCGGATCCACGCCGAGCACGTGCGGGACGAGGCCGACGTCGAGCGGTTCGTCCAGCTGTTCGAGGGCGTCGCGGCGGATGAAGGGGACGCGGGGCTCGGCGCCGAGCAGGCGGCGCTCGTCGTGAGCCTCGCCGCGAGGCTCGAGGATCACCTGGCGTTCGAAGAGGCCGAGCTGTTCCCGTTGGTGGAGGCGCTCGGCGAAGACGACAGCTGGCGTGCGCTCACCGGGATGGACGCTCTGCGCGGTCGGTGACTGGGCCGATCTCGAAGGTTGCTTTGAGCCCAAAGTGATCGGACGGGAACGTGCCGTCCGTGCCGGACAGCGTCTCGTTGAGCGAGAGCTCGCAGTGTGTCGGCCGGACGTCCCCCGAGCTGCCCGGGCGGAAGAGCACGTAGTCGATCCGCTGCGGTGGACTCGAGGCCTCGAAGCGATGCGCGAGGTCGTTCACGCCGGGCTCGGGGTGGAAGGTCGGGCGGTCCTCGTGGGCGCCGAGATCAGCGAACTCGTCGAGCATGTTCCGGAGGTTGTCGTACTCGGCGCGGCTCTTGGCCTCGCTGAGGCCGTCGATGTTGAGGTCGCCGCAGATGATGGTCGCGCGCTCCTTGAGTGAACGCGTGGCGACGAGCTCGCGGAGCTGGTCGACCTGCCGACGGCGCACGTGCGCGGCCCGGCCGTAGTAACCGGATTGTAAGTGGGTCGTGATGACGTCGATCTCGATGTTGTCGACCTCGTCGACGACGAGGTGCGCGTGGAGCATCCCCTTGCGAGCGAAGCGCTCGGCGCCGGTGTGGGGCCGCGAGAACGGGTGGACCCCGTGGGCCTTGATCGCGAAGCGCGAGGCGATGCCCAGGCCCGAGCCGCCGAACGTGAGTGGCCACAGCGTCGTCGCGTTGTGATCGCGCCGCTTGTGACCATGCGAGAGCCGCGAGAAGAAGGCCTCGGCCTCGGTCAAGAAGACCTCTTGCATGCACACGACGTCGGCTTCCTCGACGACCTCGGTGAGGTTCGGCGAGTCGAAGCGATGCGAGTCGGGAGCGCCGCGCCATCGCACGAACGAAACGAGATTCTGGGCCGCTCCAAAGCAGTTCCAGGTCGAGAGCACGAAGCGCGACATGGCGAGAACGAACTCCAATCTAATACAGAGCTTCGGCTGTCGCACCCCGCTCGCTCGTCGTTTTCCGAGGAGTAAGATGATTGGATGCGACCGCGCGGAGCCCGAGTGGCGAGAGTCGTGCGCTCGGCGCGGGCGGCGTGCGTCGCTTCCGCGTTCGGCGTGCTCGTGGGGTGCGCGCGGCCGGCTCCCGCAAGGCCACCTCCACCTTGCGAGGAGATCGCTGTCCCGCAGTCGAGCGCGGAGCCGGTGAGCGCACCCAAGAGCGAGACCGCGACCGTCGTCGAGCGCGCGTCGGAGGGCTTTCAATATGGTGTCCCCGACGAGGATCGGAGCGCGGTCGAAGAGCGCGACCTCGGCAGGCCCGAGCGCTTTCGCGTGCGGCGCATCGGGGCCCTCGCGGACGAGGCAACGCGGAGCCGGCCGGGCGGCGCGCGACGCGTCGACGTGGATTTGGTCAAGGCGCCGTTCGATGAAGCGGTCCGCCTGCTCGCGGACACGGGGCGCTTCAACGTGGTCGTCGAGGCTCCTGGGGCGTCGCCGGTGACCGTGCGGTTGAAGGGTGTCGATCCGTTCGACGTCCTCGTCGTGATCGCCGAGGCCCGCGGGCTCGAGGTGCGCTTCGAGCGAGGCATCGTGGTCGTCGGCGCATTACGAAAGGACTCCACGCAGTGAGGTTCGGGCGAGCCGTCGTCGTAGCAGTTGGCGTTCTTTCTTGGGGTTGTGCGGACGAAAAAGTCAGTCCGCTCGGTGACAGCGACGAGGGCGCTCCGGACTTGCCGATCGACTTCATCCCCGAGGCTGAAGAGCCGCTGCGCTTCGTGGCGCTCGGCGACGGAGGTGACGGAGGCGAGCGCCAGTTCAAGGTCGCCGCTGCGATGTTCGACGTTTGCGAGAAGCGGGGCGGCTGCGCGTTCGCGATCTACGCGGGGGACAACATCTACCCGAGCGGGCCGAAGAGCCTCTTCGACCCGACGTTCGTCCACGCGTTCGAGGAACCGTACAAAGCGCTCAAGATGCCGTTTTACGTCGCGCTCGGTAATCACGACTACGGCGGCAACGGCTCGGGGTTCGACACAGCCGTCGCCTCGCGCGAGGTCGAATACACGAAGCTGAGCAGTCGCTGGCGGATGCCCGAGCGCTATTGGAACAAGCTCGAGACCTCACCCGAGGACGGCAGCACGCTGCTCGAGCTCTTCGTCCTCGACACGACGTACATCCTCTTCACGGGCGACGACGATCAGCAGCGGTGGCTCGACGCAGCGATCAAGAAGAGCCCAGCAACCTGGCGGATCGCAGTCGGTCATCACCCTTATTTGTCGAACGGGCGGCACGGGAGCGCGGGGGCCTACGACGGACGCGACGCGAGCGATGCGCGCAGCGGCGTCTGGGTGAAGGGGTTCTTCGAGGAGTCGGTCTGCGGCAAGGTCGACATGTACATCTCGGGGCACGACCACGATCTGCAATGGCTCCACAAGAGCTGCGACGTGGAGCTCGTCGTGACGGGTGCGGGCGCGAAGGTCAGCACCCTCGCGGGCTCGACGCACCCGACCTATTTCCAAGAGGACGAGCTCGGTGGGTTCCTCCTCGTCGAGCTCACGCACGACAAGCTCACCGGCACGCTCTACGACGAGGACGGCAAGGCCCTCTTCTCGCGCGTCGTACTGAAGGCGGACGCGCCGTCGATCGTCAACCCTTCGCGATTGGGAGATGCCCGCTCGGCGGGGCAGTGAAAAAGTCGTTGCCCTTGTCGTCGACGATGATGAACGCGGGGAAGTCGACGACCTCGACCTTCCACACGGCTTCCATTCCGAGCTCGGGGTACTCGAGGACCTCGACCTTTTTGATGCAGTCCTGCGCGAGGCGCGCGGCGGAGCCGCCGATCGACCCGAGGTAGAAGCCGCCGTGCTTCTTGCACGCGTCGGTGACCGCGCGAGATCGGTTGCCCTTCGCCAGCATGACGAAGCTGCCGCCGTTCTCCATGAACTGGTCGACGTACGCGTCCATGCGGCCCGCGGTCGTCGGGCCGAACGCACCAGCGGCGAAGCCCGCCGGCGTCTTCGCCGGGCCCGCGTAATAAACCATGAAGTCCTTCATGTATTGGGGCATGCCGTCGCCGCGATCGACGCGCTCCTTGATCTTCGCGTGGGCGATGTCGCGCGCGACGATCATGGGGCCGCTCAGGCTGAGCCGCGTCTTCACCGGGTAGCGTGAGAGCGTCGCGCGGATCTCCTGCATCGGCTTGCCGAGATCGATGCGAATGACCTCGCCAGCGAGCTCGTCGTGGGTCGTCTCGGGCAGGTACTTGGCCGGGTCGCGCTCGAGCTCCTCGAGGAAGACGCCGTCGCGGGTGATCTTCGCGAGGGCCTGGCGATCCGCCGAGCACGACACGGCGATCGCGACGGGACACGAGGCGCCGTGGCGAGGCAGGCGGATCACGCGCACGTCGTGGCAGAAGTACTTGCCGCCGAACTGCGCACCGATCGAGGTCTTCTGCGAGAGCTCGAGGACCTTGCCCTCGAGCTCGATGTCGCGGAAGCCGTGCCCCGAGGCGCTGCCCGCGCCGGGCAGCTTGTCGAGGTAGCGCGCGGAGGCGAGCTTCGCCGTCTTCAGCGCGAACTCGGCGCTCGTGCCGCCGATGACGATCGCGAGGTGATACGGAGGACACGCCGCGGTGCCGAGGCCGCGCAGCTTCTCCTCGAGGAAGCGCATGAGCGAGCTCGGGTTCAAGAGCGCCTTCGTCTCTTGGAAGAGGTAGCTCTTGTTCGCGGAGCCCCCGCCCTTCGCCATGAAGAGCAGGTCGTAGCGATCGCCGCCGACGGCCTCGATCTCGATCTCGGCCGGGAGGTTGTTGTTGGTGTTTTGCTCGCGGTACATGTCGAGCGGCGCGAGCTGCGAGTAGCGCAGGTTGTTCGTCGTGTAGGTCTCGAAGATGCCGCGCGAGAGCGCCAGCTTGTCGGCGCCGCCCGTGAGCACGAGCTCGCCCTTCTTGCCTTTGACGAGAGCGGTGCCGGTGTCCTGGCACATCGGCAGTACGCCAGCGGCCGCGATGTTCGCGTTCTTCAAGAGATCGAGCGCGACGAACTTGTCGTTCGGTGACGCTTCGTTGTCGTCGAGGATCGCGCGCAGCTGCGCGAGATGTCCCGGTCGAAGGAAGTGAGCGATGTCGTGCATCGCCTCGCGCGCGAGCGTCGTGAGCGCGCTCGGATCGACCTCTACGAAGGTGCGCGTCTCACCACCACGAGCGGCCTCGAACGTGGACACGCCGTCTTGCGTGAGCCGTCGATAGGGCGCGTCGTGCTTCGGAATCGGCAGCAGATCCGTGTAGGTGAACTCGCTCATGCGGCGCAGGTATCACCACGGCTGAGGCGCGTCGACAGCGGTAGAGAACGATTGCAGCACCAACGATCTCTGTCGCGGGTGACGAGCGTTTGCGCATACCATCGGCGCCGAATGCGGGAAGAATCTTCTCAGCTCGGCAGCACGCTCGAGTTCATGCGGCTGCTCTGGTCGCTCGCGCACGGAATGCAGAGCCGCTCGAAGCGGATGGAGACCTCGCTCGGAGTGACGGGGCCTCAGCGGCTCGTCCTGCGCATCCTCGGCCGCACGCCGGGGACGACGGCCGGCGCGCTCGCGCGAGCGATGTTCGTGCACCCGAGCACGCTCACGGGCGTCCTGCGTCGCCTCGAAGAGCGCGGCCTCCTCGAGCGCAAGAAGGACAGCATCGACGGGCGCAAGGCTCTGCTCACGCTCACCGCCGCGGGTCGCAAGCTCGACAGCCAGCAGGCCGGCACCGTCGAGGCCGCCGTGCGTCGCACGCTCGCGCGCCTCAACGAGGACGAGGTCGAGATCTTCCGCAAGGTGCTCGCCGCGCTCGTCGACGAGCTCGCGCGCACCGATCGCTGATCAGCCAGCCACGTCGAACTCCACGCCCTGCGCGAGTGGCAGCGACGAGCCGAAGTTGATCGTCGAGGTCTGCCTGCGCATGTAGCCCTTCCACGCGTCGGAGCCGGACTCGCGACCGCCGCCGGTGGCCTTCTCCCCGCCGAACGCGCCGCCGATCTCCGCGCCGCTCGTGCCGAGGTTCACGTTCGCGATGCCGCAGTCGCTGCCCGCGGCCGAGAGGAAGCGCTCGGCGCTCCGCAGGCTGTCGGTGAAGATCGCGCTCGAGAGGCCCTGCGTGACGCTGTTGTGCGCCGCGATCGCCTCGTCGAGATCGGCGACCTCGAAGACGTAGAGGATCGGGGCGAAGGTCTCCTCCCACGCGATGGGGAAGGCGTCGTGCTTCGTCGCGCGCACGATGGTCGGCTCGACGTAGTGGCCGGGCCCGGCGATCGCTTTGCCGCCGGTCAGGACCTCGCCGCCTTGCTCGCGGGCCGCGGCGATCGCGCGCTCGAACCGCGCGACGGCCTCGCGCGAAATGAGAGGCCCGAGCAGGACGGTCGGGTCGAGCGGGTCGCCAACCTTGACAGATTTATAAGCGCGAACGAGTCGCTCGAGGAGCGGGCCCGCGACGCCGCGCTGGACGAAGAGTCGCCGCGTCGTCGTGCAGCGCTGGCCCGCCGTGCCGACCGCGCCGAAGACGAGCGCGCGCACCGCGAGCTCGAGGTTCGCGTCGTCGAGGACGATGACACCGTTGTTACCACCGAGCTCGAGGATGCTCTTGCCGAAGCGCGAAGCGACGCGAGCGCCGACGGCGCGGCCGACCTCGATCGAGCCGGTGAAGGACACGATCGCGTTGCGCGGATCGTCGACCATCTTCTGCCCGAGATCGGCGCCGCCGAAGACCGTCTGGAAGACGCCCTCCGCGCCCTCGTCGCGCATCGCGCGATCGCAGAGGGCCTGCACGGCGGCCGCGGTGAGCGGCGCGAGGGGCGACGGCTTCCACACGCAAGGGTCGCCGCAGACGGCCGCGAGCGCCGCGTTCCAAGCCCAAACAGCCACCGGAAAGTTGAACGCTGTAATGATCGCGAGCGGCCCAGCGGGGTGCCATTGCTCGAACATGCGGTGGTTCGGGCGCTCGCTCGCGATGGTGAGGCCGTGGAGCTGGCGGCTGAGTCCGACCGCGAAGTCGCATATGTCGATCATCTCGGCGACCTCGCCGAGGCCCTCGCTCTTGATCTTGCCGACCTCGAGCGAGACGAGCGCGCCGAGCGTCTGCTTGTGCGCGCGGAGGAGCTCACCGAGGCGGCGCACGAGGTCTCCGCGGCGGGGCGCGGGGCGCTCGCGCCAAGCGCGGAAGGTCTCGGCGGCGCGCGCGGTGGCGGCGTCGAGATCGGCGAGCGAGCTCGCGCGGACGAAGCCGAGCGTCGCGCCGGATGCTGGGTTTTCGCTCGCGAGATGCGCGTGCTCGGGTGGGGTGGACGAGGCGGCGAGGGCGCCGACGCCGAGCTCGGAGAGGAGCTTTTCGATCGAGGTCACGGGCGGATGATAGGCGTGCGAGCGCAAAAGCGAGGACCTCACGAGCGCGGTAGCGCACACGAGCCGGTTCGGTTTGCGCTGAAGGGTGGCCCTAAATCTTCTCGTTCTTCGAAAGCTCGGTGAGGAGGGCGCGCGCGAGCGCCTCGTAGTGCGCGGGCTCGTTGTAGAGGTGCGCCGAGACGCGCACGTAGCGGTGAGGCCAGCGCGGGAAAGAGAGGATGGGGACCTGGATGTGGTGGCGCTCGTAGAGGGCGTTGTGGAGCGGATCGGCGTAGAGGAAACGCGGCGCGGGGGGCTCGCCGGTCGCGTCGGGGAGCGGGACCGCGGCGAGCGAGCCGACCATGTCGTCGGGGCAGGGCAGGGTCGCGCCGAGCGCGGCGGCCAGCGTGCGGCGCGCCGACAGGGCGAGGGCGCGGTTCTTTGCCATAACGGCGTTCAAGCCACCGGGCTGCGAATTCAGGAACGAGATGGCCGCGGGGACCGAGAGGATGCTCGTGGGATCGACGGTGCCGGTCCAGTCGGCCTCGATGAGGTAACGCGAGCGGGTCGCGCGACGCGAGTTGAAGCCGTGGCTCGTCACGAGGGGTTGCACGAGCGCCTGCCGATCGCGACGGACGTGGAGGAACGCGGCGCCGCGGGGCGCGCAGATCCATTTGTGGAAGTTGCCGGTGTAATAAGCGGCGCCGAGCTCGTCGAGGGCGAGCGGGAGCATGCCGGGGCCGTGCGCGCCGTCGACGAGCACGTCGATGCCGCGATCGTCGAGGGCGCGGACGATCGCGTCGATCGGGAGCACGAGGCCCGTCGGGCTCGTCACGTGATCGATGATCGCGAGGCGCGTGCGCGGCGAGATCTGCCCGAGGATCGCAGGCAGGACGAGCGAGGCGTCGCCGATGGGGAACGGGATGTTCGCGACGACGACGCGCGCGCCTGAGCGAGCGGCCCAGCGGCGCGCGGCGTTGCTTACAGCGTTGTAGCCATGGTTCGTGACGAGGATCTCGTCGCCGGGGAAAAACGCGAGCGACGCGAGCACGGTGTTCGCGCCGGTCGTCGCGTTGGGGACGAGGACGAGGTCGCTCGCGCGGGCGCCCACGAGCTCGGCGACGCTCGCGCGGGTCTCGTCGAGGAGCGGCTCGAGTTCGTCGAGGAAGAAGTGGACCGGGTCGCGCTCCTGTCGCTCGCGCAGCGCGGCGGCGTGCTCACGCACGGGGCGCGGCACTGCGCCGAACGAGCCGTGGTTCAAGAACGTGACGCTCGGGTCGAGGGTGAAGCTCACGAGCCTTAGCTCGCCCCGAAGCGCGTCGCGAAGCAAGCCCTCGCGGCCCTAGAACGCGAGGTCGATGGCGCGCGAGGCGTTCTGTCGCTGCGTCGCGGGAGCTGCCGTCGGGCTCGGCGCGGCACCGGCCGGCGGCGTGGCGAACCCGGTCTTCGCGTGGTCGAGGTCCTTCTCCTGCGCTTGGAAGCTGTCGTCGATCTGGCCGGCGCGCGCGCTCGGCGCAGCGGCCGCGGCCTTCGTGCGGTTCGCGGCGAGGTCGCCCTTCGCCTTGTCGAGGACGGCCTGCGCCTCCGTGGATTTGCCGTTCGAGAAGAGCTCGTTCGCCTCGCGGAGGGCGGACGCTGTCTGGCTGCGCTGCAGCCGATCGAGGACGACGGCGTCGATGTCGGAGACCTTGGCGGGGTCGTCGACGAGCTCGACGCTGAGCTCGCCGCGGTCGGTGTGATCTTGGTGGTCGACGAGGTCGCGGAAGCCGACGCGGACGTCCGCGATCTTGAGCGAGCTGTCGGCGCTCTTCGGCAAGCGAACCTTCACGAGCACGGTCTTTCGCTCGCCCTTCGCGAAGCTGCCGAGCGAGACGCGGACGCGTGAGCCCGACCGATCGAAGGCGCGATCGAAGACCTGCACGAGCTCGACGCCGGGCGCGAGCTCGAGCTCGGCGGCCGCGTCGGCGGCGACGCTGGCGGTGAGGGTCGCGGCCTCGGTCTCGAAGACGCGCGTGAGATCGCTGTCGTTTTGCACGAAATAATGGCGACCGTTCGCGCCGAGCGCGATCGTCGACATGATCTTCTCGTTGTAGGAGACGTCGACGCCGATCGTGGTGATGGTCACGTTGCTCTGGCGGGCGCGCTCTGCGATCGAGTTGAAGCCGGGCAGATCGCGGACGCCGGCCGTTGCCTCGCCGTCGGAGAGGAGGAGCACTCGCTTGACGGCGTCGCTCTGCGAGGTCGAGCCGAGGCGCGCGAGCTCCGAGAGGCCGGACTCGAGGCCACACGAGATGCAGGTGTCGCCGCCGAGCGCGATGCCGCGGATGGATTGCAGGATGCTCTGCCGGGTGCCTGCGGTGACCGTCGTGGTCGGGACGACGACGTCCGCGCGCGTGTCGAACGCGACGACGTTGACGGAGTCACCCTCGCGCAGCTGGTTCACGGCGCGCTCGGCGGCGGAGAGGGCGTTCGCGAGGCGCGTGCCGCGCATCGAGCCGGACTTGTCGATCACGAGGGAGAGCGCGACGGTGGGCGCGTCGCCGGTCGCGTGGTCGTCGCCCGTGAGCTCGAGCATCACGAAGGTCTCGTTGCTGCTCGTGCCGAGCATCGCTTGATGACCCGTGCGGCCCTCGAGCCGCAAGGTCGACCCGGTCGTGAACGTCGAGCTCGCGCCGGAGCTCTGTCGGCCCGAGCTGCCGAGCGTCGAGCTCGGGCGCTTGGTCGGACCGCTCTCGGTGTTCGCGCTCTCGGTCGCGTTCGGTCGGTCGCTCGACGCCTGCGCCGAGCCGAACCCACCGGCGGGCGTCACCGCGTACACGGCGCCGCCCACACCGACCATCCCCATCGAAGCGAGCAATCCGAGCGTGAAGACCTTCATGACTCTGCCTTTCCGAGCTCACGTAGCCGGTGGTCGACGATTCGTGACCAGCGCGGCTAAGATTTGCGGCGAGACTCGAGGATCCCACGCATGGCCGCGCCTTCCAAACCCCCGCCCGAGGCTCCCTCCGAAGAGCTCGGGGGCACCGCGCCGTCGGACTCGGACGCCGCGTCGAGCTCGGCGGAGTTCCGCGTCGCGCGCGCCTCGGCCGAGCAGCTCGGGGCCGTCGGCAAGCTCGCGGGGGCGCTCGTGCGCATGCATCACGCGACCGACGCGGACCGGTTCCTCCTCGTCGATCGCGTCGAGGAGGGCTACGTCTGGTGGTTCACGAACCAGCTCGCGAACCCGAACGCGGTCATCCTCGTCGCGACCCGCCACCCGCCGAGCACGTGGGACGCGCCCGAGGTCGTCGGGTACGCGTACGGCTCGCTGGAGGAGCGCGACTGGAACATGCTGCTCGACCACCACGGCGCCGTGCACGACGTGTTCGTCTCGAGCGACGCGCGCGGCGCGGGCGTAGGCAAAATGCTGATCGAAGCGCTCGTCCGCGAGCTCGAGGCCCTCGGCGCCGAGCGCGTGGTGCTCCACACGATGGTGCAGAACAAGGCGGCGCAGCGGCTCTTCGCGTCGGTGGGGTTCCGCGCGACGATGCTCGAGATGACGCGCTCGACGGCCGCCGACGGCGAGCCAAATGAGGGCTGAGCGCGGCTCAGCGTCGTGAGAACGGCGCGCCCGGCGCGATGCGGCCTTCGGCGATCGCGGTGACGTAGGGCGGGGGCTTCGCGGCGCGGACCGCGACGACGTCGGCGCGCATGGTCGCGGCGTCGGGATAGCGCTCGTGTTTCTCCTTCGCGAGGGCGCGATCGACGACGGCGCAAAGGGTGGGCGGCACGTGCGGCGCGTACGTCGCGAGCGGCGCGGCCTGTTTGGTCGCGGCTGCGATGAGGAGCAACGCGTCGCCTGGCGCGATGTGAACCGGCCGGCCGGAGAGGATGTGATAGAGCGTCGCGCCGAGCCCGAAGATGTCGGACCGACCGTCGATGTCCTGCACTTTGCCGATGGCTTGCTCGGGCGACATGTAATCGACGCTGCCGATGATCGCGCCCGTCTTGGTGCGCGTCTTGTCGGGCAGGAGGCTGCCGTCGGGCAACGCGGAGAGGACCTTCGCGACGCCGAAGTCGAGGACCTTGAGTCCCCCGGTCGCGAGCAGGAGGAGGTTCTCGGGTTTGATGTCTCGATGAATGATGTCGTACGCGTGCGCGACGACGAGCACGTCGAGCACCTGCTGAGCGACCCACAGCGCTTGCCCCGGCGCCATGGGACCGAGCTTGGAGAGGCGCGTCGCGATCGTCTCGCCGTCGAGCAGCTCCATCGCCATGTACGAAGTGCCGTCCTGCGCGACGCCCGACTCGTAGACCTGAGGCAACCCCTGGCAGAGCGGCCCGACCGCCGCGAGCGCGCTGCCGATCGGGCCCTCGCGCAGGAAGCGCAAGCGAACCTCGTCGTACGACGCGAGGTATTCGTGCAGGAGCTTCACCGCGGCGACGACGCCGTCGCTGCGGCGCCCTTCGAAGACGCTCGCCATGCCCCCGACGCCGAGCATCCGCTCGAGGCGCCAAGCGCCGATCATCGTCCCGACGCGCCTCTGCGCGAGCTCTTCTTCCGGATCCACGGGCCGCAGGCTACCAGGCTCGGAGCGCGCGCCGAGCCGGCCTATGATGAAGCGCGTGAGCTTCATGACAGAGCGAGCCTTTGCGGTGGCTCCGTGGACCGCCGCGATCTTGGTCTTCCTCGGCTCGGGGCTCTCGTGCGGCGCGCGCACCGGTCTGCCGCTCCCCGACTCGGACGAACCGCTCGGGGGAGGTGGGGCGCCGCCGATCACAGGCGGCGGCGGTGAGGGCGGGCTGCTCGGCGGCGGGGGCACCGGCGGCGAGGGCGGCGCTCCTCCACCCGACTGCGTGCCCGGCGCGCTGCTCGTCTACCTCGTCTCGGAGCAGAGCAACCTCTACAGCTACAAACCCTCGACCGGCGAGCTCAAGCTGAAGGGCGCGCTCACCTGCGACTTCAACGACACGCCGTTCTCGATGAGCGTCGACCGTAAGGGGCTCGCGTACGTGCACTACTGGCAGACGGGCGAGCTCTACTTCGTGAACACGAAGGATGCTTCGTGTGAGCCCTCGGATTTTCAGCCGAATCAACACGGATTTCAGAACTTCGGGATGGGCTTCGCCCGCGACCTCGCGACCGAGACCGATCAGCTCTTCGTCAGCGAGATCTCCTTCGGGATGGGCGCTGCGTCGAAGGGGCTCGCGCGGATCGACACGGACACGCTCGAGCTCTCGTTCGTCGGTAACTATGACAATGATGTAGCGAACCACATGGAGATGACGAGCTCAGACGACGGTAACCTCTACGGCTACTCGCTCGCTCCGGCCGGCGGTGGGCACCTCGTCCAGATCGACAAGACGAACGCGCACATCCTCTCGGCGACCTTCTTGCCTGTCGGGCAGGGGTCCGAGGCCAGCTCTCTCGCGTTCGCTTATTGGAACGAGGACTTCTACATCTTCACCGGCGCGAACGGCGTGACCGACGTGAACCGCTATCGCCCCGCCGACGGTTCGCTCACGCTCGTGCAGCAGCTCTCCGATGTCATCGTCGGAGCCGGCGTCTCGACCTGCGATCCGATGCCGTAAGGCCACACTCGCGAGCGTTTTTTTTGTGCTCCGCCGTTCGGCGACTCCATCTAGCCTGCCCCGATGGAGAAAAAGATCCTCATGAGCGACCGCTGGCTGCGGCACGCGCTCGCGTTCAGCGTCGGCGTCTTGGGTCTCGGTCTCGGGGGGTGCAAGGTCGACGGGGCCGAGCTCGAGAAGAACATCAAGGCGAAGCTCGAGTCCTCAGGCGTCGTGGTCGATTCGGTCTCCTGCCCGAAGGATCGCGCCTTCAAGAAGGGTGACAAGTTCACCTGCGACGGCAAGGAGAAGGGCGGAGCAGACTTCAAGGTCACCGTCGAGCAGGGCGACGCGGGCAGCGTGAGCTGGAACCTCGAGGGCAAGTACCTCAGCGTCGAGAGCCTGCAGAGCGAGATGCAGAAGGTCAACAAGGACATCAAGCTCAACTGCAAGGAGAAGGCGGTCCTCGTGAAGAAGGGCCGCAAGCTCGATTGTGAGACCACTGCCGGTGGCAAGACCGACAAGGTGACGTTCACCTTCAAGGACGACGAGGGCAACTTCGACGTCTCGGGCGCGGACGACGCGAAGCCGGCTGGGGACGCGAAGCCCGCCGACGAGAAGAAGGACGAGCCGAAGCCCGCCGACGACAAGCCGAAGCACGACGAGGAGAAGAAGGAAGGCGAGTGATCAGCTGACGCTCGCCACGTAGCGCGGTCCGCTGCTCGCGAGCTGGGTCACGACGATCGCGTGGGCCGCGACGCGATCGTTCCCGACGTCGAGGACACCTGTCGCGCCCTCGACGCCGGTGAGCTTGTCGAGCTCGGCGCGAACGGTCGCGGGGCTCACCGCGGACGCGTCGAGCTTCAAGAGCGCGCGCGCGATGAGGAGCGCGGCGTCGTGACACAGCGCCGCGATCGCCGTGGGCGCGCGGCCGTTCGCGGCCTGGTACGCGGCAGAGAATTCCTTACACGCCGTCCAAGGTGCATCGACGGCGAAATGGCTGATTTGGTAGATGCCGTTCGCGCGTGTCAGGTCGGCCGTCGCGGTCGTGCTGGCTGGGTCCGGCGCGAGCAGCAGCTCGGGCGGGACGCCGGCGCTCCTCGCGCTCTCGGCGAGCGTGACGACGTCCGCGCGACCGAGCGGCGCGTACACGAGGTCGGGCGCGAAGCCCTTCATGGCGCCGGCCGCAGAGGTCAGGTCGGCCGCGTCGCCGCTGTGCACGGTGCGCTCGAGCGGGAACGAGGCGCCGAGCGCGAGCGCTTCTTTCTTGAAGGCGGCCGCCGAGGCGCCGCTCGTCGCGTTGGCCGGATCGTAGACGAGCCCGAGCTTCGTCTTGCCGAGGCTCTTCACCGCGAAGCGCGCCGCCGCGCCGGCCGCGAAGTCGTCGGTGAAGCACACGCGATAGACGAAGTCCGACGGCGCGGTGAGGTCGGTCGCGGCCGCGAGCACGAGCGGCATCGAGCGATCGCGCGCAACAGTCGCGAGCGCGCTCGCTCGCTCGAGCGGTGCGTGTCCGAGCAGCGCGACTACGTTCTCACGCGCGACGAGCTCGAGGGCGCGCGGGCCCGTGTTCGCCGCGCTCGACGCGTCGTCCGCGAACGCGCCCTTGAGCGCGCGACCTGCGACAGCGCCGCCCGCGTTGGCGTTCGCGAGGGCGAGCTCGAGGCCCGCCTGCGCGTCGCGCGCGATGGCGGCATCCGAACCCGTCGAGGAGAGGCACGCCGCGACCCACCAGGTCGTGCGATCGGGCTCGACCGGAGCGCTGCCGACCCGCAGCGGCTCACTCGATCGGCGTGGTGGAGGAGCGTCGCCTTTCGACGAGCACGCCGAGAGCGCGGACGCCGCGGCGGCCGACCACGCGATCTGCATCAGGTCGCGGCGCGAGAGGCGAGACGAGCCGCCCTTCATCGGCTGGCAGCATAACGCCTCTCGAGCGCTTGCAGTGCGGGCGGCGCGCCGCTAGCGAGAGCGCCCATGTCGAGCCACCCCAAGACACCCAGCGAGAAGTTCCACGGCCTCGAGGCTCGGATCAAGAAAGGGGGCGCGCCGAAGTACCACGAGAAGAACGCCGAACAGAAGAAGCTCTTCGCGCGCGATCGCGTGGCGCTCCTCTGCGACGCGGACTCTTTCGTCGAGGACGGCCTCTTCGCGAACTCGCGCGATCACGAGCTGCCTGCGGACGGCGTCGTCACCGGCGTCGGTCGGATGGGTGGGCGCGTGGTCGCGATCATGGCCAACGACTCGACGGTGAAGGCCGGGTCGTGGGGCGCGCGCACGGTCGAGAAGATCCTCCGCATCCAGGAGACCGCGATGCGGCTCCGCTGCCCGATGATGTACCTCGTCGACTCGGCGGGCGCGCGCATCACCGATCAGATCGAGATGTTCCCGGGTCGGCGCGGCGCGGGTCGCATCTTCAAGAACCAGGTCTCGATGAGCGGGATGGTCCCGCAGGTCTGCCTGCTGTTCGGGCCGTCGGCCGCGGGCGGCGCGTACATCCCGTCGTTCTGCGACGTCGTCGTCATGGTCGACGGCAACGCGAGCATGTACCTCGGGTCGCCGCGCATGGCCGAGATGGTGATCGGTGAGAAGGTCACCCTCGAAGAGCTCGGCGGCGCGCGCATGCACTGCTCGGAGAGCGGCTGCGGCGACGTGCTCGTCTCCACCGAGGAGGAGGCGATCGAGTGGGCGAAGGTCTACCTCAGGCTCATGCCCGACAACGAGGGCAAGCGCCCCGCGACCATCGCGGCGCACCCACCGAAGCACGCGCCCGACTCCATCGCGAAGGTCATCCCCGCCGACGAGAACAAGCCGTTCGACATCATGGCGGTGGTCGACGCGATCATCGATCAGGGCAGCTTCGTCGAGATCAAGAAGCGCTGGGCGAAGGAGATCGTCACCGGCCTCGCGCGCATCGAGGGCCGCGTCGTCGGCATCGTCGCGAACCAGCCGAAGCACAAGGGCGGCGTGCTCTTCGTCGACTCGGCCGACAAGGCCGCGCGCTTCATCTGGCTGTGTGACGCGTTCAACATCCCGCTCTTGTACTTGGCGGACGTGCCCGGCTTCATGATCGGCACCGTCGTCGAGAAGCAGGGCATCATCCGCGCGGGCGCCAAGATGATCGCGGCCGTGAGCGAAGCGACCGTGCCGAAGCTCAGCGTCATCGTGCGAAAGGCCTACGGCGCGGGGCTCTACGCGATGTGCGGGCCGGCGTTCGAGCCCGACGCGTGCCTGGCGCTCCCGACGGCCTCGATCGCCGTGATGGGACCGAACGCAGCCGTCAACGCGGTTTTCTATAACAAGATTCAAGCAACCGCGGAGGGGCCCGAGCGCGAGGCGCTCGTGGAGAAGCTGCGCGCCGACTACAGGAAGGACATCGACCTCGAGCGCGTCGCGAGCGAGCTCATCGTCGACGCCGTGGTGCAGCCCGAGCACCTGCGCACCGAGATCGCACGGCGCTTCGCGCTCACCGACAACCGCGAAGAGCCTCGGCCGCGGAAGAAGCACCTCGTGTCGCCAGTCTGAGCGCGGCTCGCGCGAGCGTCACTCGTTTGGGGGGCTCGGTTCGCCCCCCGCGCTTCGCGCTCCCTAACTTGTCTGGGGGGCTCGGTTCGCCCCCCGCGCTTCGGGCGCCCCCCCTCACTTCTTGCATTTCATCAGGCACATCATGTCGCTCGGGCCGCAGGCGCACCCCTTCGGCATGGTGCGCGGGCGGACGGGATCGCCCACGCTCGGTGGCGGGGTTCGCGTGGTCCCTGTCGGCGCGGGGTGGGTCCGCGGCCGTCCCACTTCGTTCGGCGTCGAGCCGATGGGGTCAGCGAGCGCTCCGCCGAGGAGCCTGCGCACCGAGGCGAGTCGGCTCTCCGCATCGGACGCGTTCTCCTTGGCGAGCTCCTCGGCGCGCGCGAGCTCGGTGCGCGCGTCGTCGCTGCGACCGTCGAGCCAGAGAGCCTCGGCGCGCGCCAGGTGCGCCGGCACGAAGAGCGGCGAGATGCCGAGCGCGCGATCCGCGGCGCTGAGCGCTTCCTTCGCCTGCTTCTTCTCGTAGGCGCGCTCCGAGCGAATGACCCAGACGTAGGCGAGCTCGGGCTCGATCGAGAGCGCCTCGTCGATGAAGCGGTCGCTCTTGGTGTCCATCCCTGCCGCGTGGTACATGAGCGCCATGTCCGCGAGCAGCGCGACGCTCTTCGGCGCGATCGCGTAGGCCCGTCGATACTCGGTGATCGCCTCCTCGAACTTGCGCTTCGAGGCGAGCGCGCGCGCCCCTGCAGCGATCGGGACCCACCACCCTGGCTCGAGCCGCTCGGCTGTGCCCGCGGCCGCGAGCGCGCCGTCGAGATCACCTCGGCGTCCGAGGACCGAACAGAGCGCCACGTAGGGCGTGGCCCAAGACGGATCGAGCTTCGTCGCGGCCTCGAAGAGCGAGAGCGCGGCTGCGTAGTCCGCTCCTTGAAGGAGGTGCATGCCTGCCGCGAACGAGGCCACAGCACACCACCGCGCAGGCGCGCCGGGCTGCACGCAGGCCGCGTCGAGGTCGGCCTTCGCGTTGGCCCAGAGGCTCTTCGACGTGAGCGTCTGAAAGCGCTTCGCGGGCGGATCATGGTAGTCCGCGACGGCGCTCAGCCCGAACGTGGGCTCGACGAGCGCTGCGCTCGAGGCGCTCGCGGTGGTTCCCGCGGCAGGTCGCGCGTCGTGATTCAGCCTCGAGAACATGAACGCGCCGACCCCGACGAGGCCGAGCGCGACGACGCTCATCGCGATGATTCCGACCGAACGACGCGGGGTCGGCGGCGGCGGTGCGGCCGTCGCGACGAGGGGAGACTTCGTCGTGATCTCTTGGGTGGGCGCCATCGAGAGCTCGGCCGTCGCGCCGAGCGTTACGGGCGTCAGCGCAGGGCGCACCACGAGCCGATCGGTCGGCACCGATGCGTCGATCGCGGAGTCGAGCGCGGTCCAGAAGTCGCCAGCGTTCGGGTAACGCTGCCCGGGATGGATGTGGAGCGCGCGCGCGAGCACGGCCTCGACCTGCTCGGGTGCCTCGACGCCGAGGCGCCGCAGCGTGGGCCGCGTGTCGGGATCGGTCGTGGCGCGGTAGATCTCGACCAGCTCGTCGCCGCGCAGCGCACGCGCGCCGCTGACCGTCTCGACGAAGACGACAGCGAGCGAGAACACGTCCGTCCACGGGCCGGTCGCGCCTCGCGCCTTCTCGAACTGCTCGGGCGCGGCGTAGCCGGGCGTGAACACGGGCGCGGCCGGCGTGGTCGACGTGGCCTCGGGGCTCGGCACGCGAGCCTCCTCGAGGACCTTCGCGATGCCGAAGTCGAGGACCTTCACGGTGGTCCCTGACGTCGACCGCAGGATCATCAGGTTCTCCGGCTTGATGTCGCGGTGCGCGACGCTCTCGGCGTGCGCTACGGCGAGCGCGCGCGCGGCCGGCGCGAGCAGATCGCGCGCCTCGCGAATCGTCAGGTTTGGTTGACCAAGTGAGGCGCGCGCCCGCAGCTCGTGGGAGAGCGTGCGGCCGTCGAGCCACTCGAGCACGAGATAGGGCAAGCTCTGCCCCGTCGGCCGGTGGAAGATGCCGACGTCGAGCGCCTGCACGATCCCGGGCGTTCGCTGGGAGAGCCGCATGAGCAGCCGCCCCTCCTCGCGCAGCTTCTCGAGGAGCGCGGCCTCGGCGCTCGCGTCGAGGAGCGTCGGGAGCTTGAGGCACTTGATCGCGATCGGCACATCGAAGCCGATGTGCGTGCCTCGATAGACGACCCCGAAGCCGCCCTCTCCGACGCAGTGCTCGAAGCGGTACTTGCCGTCCGCAACGAGCCCCGCGAGCTGATACGGGTCCGGCCGCCCCTCCATGATCCCAAAGGCTAGTGCATCGGTCGGTGAGTTGCTCGCGCGGGGCTCACGAGGCGCTCACGTGGCGGCGGGGCTCACTTGAAGTCGATCGTGTCCCAGCCGCCGCCGGACGAGAACCCGCACGCGGCCATGCTGAAGTACTTGGCGCTGAGGTTCACGTAGTGCCCGCAGACCTGCCCGTGCTGCTGGCCGTAGAAGTCGCACCCTGGGCAGTTCGGATCGTAGGCGTCTGCGCAGGCGTCGCAGCCTTGGCAGTCGGCCTGCAAGCGCTCGTCCCACATCGATTGCAGGCACTGCGCGATCCCGGCCGGCCCAGCACCGAGGCACTCGTTTTGACCGAACTCACCGCACATCCCGAACGCGCCGTGCGGGTCGTTGGCGGACTCGTCCGACGTCGCTTGCTGATCGGCGCACGTCTCTGCGTCGGTCCATTCTGCGTAGGCCGGGAGGCTCTTCGTCCCGCGCAGCTCGTTGATCTTCGCCATGCACGCCTGACGTTCTGCGGCGTACGGGTCGACCATCCCCGTCGAGGTCGTCGTCGTGTTCGTCGTCGTGTTCGTCGTCGTCGAGCCCGTGCCGCCTTGGCCGCCTTGCGACGTCCCGCCGTCACCCGAGCCGCCGTTCGAAGAGCCACCATTCGAAGAGCCGCCGTTCGAGGAGCCGCCGCTCGCGCCCGAGCCGCCGGTGCCGCCGCTGCCGTCGTCGCCGCAGCCAGCGAGCACCGCGCCCGCGAACACCATCACCAGAGTCCCGCGGAGCAGATGGTCTCGCGAGAGGTCGAGGAGGTTCATCATGGAGAGAGCGTCGCACGCGCGCGACAGCGCCGGCAACGAGGTGGCCGCTACGAACACTCGCTGCGGACGAGATCGAGCAGCGCTCGCACGCCGAGCTCGAACGCGCGCGGCTCGACGATCAGCGAGACGACAAATGTTCGACCGCCCTGCAGTTCGTAGAACCACCCGGGGTGAACGAGCACGCGCGCGCGCTCCGCGAAGAGCCGCACCCAAGCATCCTCCTCGTGGAGCCGAGGGATCTCGAAGAGCCCGGTCCAACCGCCGTGACCCGAGGAGAACCGCGTGAGGCCCGCGGGATCGAGCTCGCGCGCCGCGCGGTCCACGGCCTCGAGGTTCGTGCGGATGCGCTCGCGGAGCTCGGCCTGGATCACAGCGCGCGCGTCGAGGAGCGCGCCGAGCGCGAGCTGCACCGGCGTCGCGACGCTGAGAAAGGTGTCCGCGACGAGCTCGAGCCGATCACGCGTGCGATCGAGCTCGTCGGCTTGCCCCGCGAGCGCGATCCACCCGAGCTTGAGCTGCGGGGCGCAGAGGACCTTCGACAGGCCGCTCAGCACGAACACTCGCCCGCGCCGCGCTCCCGCGAACGAGCCGCGGAGCGTCGCGGGCTCGGCGCGCACGTAGTCGCCGAAGACCTCGTCCGCGATGATCGAGAGGCCTCGCTCGCTCGCGAGCTCTTCGAGGCGCGCGGCGTCCTCTTCGAGGAGGACCGTGCCCGTCGGGTTGTTCGGGCTGACCACGATGATCGCTCGCGCGCGCGGCCCCGCGAGGCGCGCGATCGCGTCGACATCAACGCGGAAATCCTCGTCGCGGAGCAAGGGATAGGGCACGAGCCGCACGGCCTCGAGCGCCGCCAAACATTGGAAGAGCGGGTACGAAGGCGAGGGGATGAGGACCTCGTCGCCCGGATCACAGAGCAGCTTGAAGAGCCAGGCGTAGGCCTCCGACGTGCTCGCCGTGAGGACGACGCGCTCGGGCGCGACCTCGAGGCCACGCTCCGCGTAGTAGCGAGACACCGCCGCGCGCGCGGACGGCGCGCCCGCGGGGCTCGGCTCGTAGAGCGAGGGATCCACCTGCGAGAGCGGCGGCAGCGCTCGTCGCGCGGCGTGGAGGCCGTCGCGGGTCGGGTTGGTCTCGGTGAGATCGAAGTCGTGCGCGCGCGACACGCGGAGCGTCGCGAACAGTGAGACCAAGCGCTCGCCGTCGGAGCCGGCCTCGAGCGGATCGTGCGCTTCGATCGCGGAGCGGCTCGAGAAGGGCCTCACGGGCGCGCGCGACGCGTTCGCGCGAGCGCGAGGGCCGACAGCGCGACGAGCCCGAAGAAGACGGCCCGATCGCGAGGGGCGCCAGGGGCGGCCGCGCAGTCGAGGCCACCGCGCGCGCTCGGCTCTTCGTTCGGCGCGAAGACATCCATGCCGATCGGGAGCGTGACGGGCTCGCCGATCGGAGCGCCGTCGTAGAGCACGCGCACGGTCATCGACGTCTGGCCCGTGCCTTCACGCGCCGCGACCGCGAAGTCGAACGTGCCGTGCAGCGCCTTGGTCGGGCCCTCCACGAGCGCGCCGTTCTCGACCTCGATCGTGAGCAAGCTTCCATCGAGCCCCGAGGCGATCTCCCCGTCGGCGCGCCGCAGCTGCACGATCCCGTGGACGTGCCACGCCGCCTCCGGTCGCGCGTGATCGGACGAGAGGTACCAGTAGCTCTCCGCGAGGTCCGGGGGTTGATTTGACGTTGTCTCAGTTTCGAGGACGTCGAGCGCGTGGCGAACGTCGAGCGCGCCCGCGCCGATCATCGCGGTGTGGAGCACCGGCGCGTCGAGGTTGCGCGCCGACGCCTGCAGGATCTCCGTGAGCCGCGCCTGCGTGAGCGTCGGATCGCGCGCGAGCATCAGCGCAGCCGCGCCCGTCACCTGCGGCGCCGCCATCGAGGTCCCCGACGCGATCGCGTAGCGATCGTCGACGATGTAACACTGCGTGTCGTTCGGGCAGCCGATGCCGTCGAACATCGAGCCGTCGACCTTGCGCGGGTCGGCGTCGTCGCTCATCGCCGCTGCGATGAACGCGCCCGGCGCGACGAGCTCCGGCTTCGGGAAGCCGTTCGGCGTGGGCCCCGACGCGCTGAAGAAACACGGGCTGTCGCGCTGCGGTCCGTCCTCGTCGCCGTAGTCCTCGAGCTCGATCGCGCCGTCGAGGCTCTGCCACGTGAAGCGGTTGATGGTGCAGCCGACCGCCAAGAGGCGCGGGTGGCTGCCGGGTTGGTTGATCGTGCCCTCGCGCACGCCGTTCTCGAAGTACGCGCCTTGGATCGCAGCGCCCTGTCCGACGACCCAGAGCTGCGCGTCGCCGTGGCCCGTGAGGCGGATCTTGAACGTCGAGTCGAGGTCCCACGCGCCCGAGAACTGGATGACGGCGCCGTTCGTGTCCTCGGTCAGGCTGCTGTGTTCGTTGACAAGATTGTTAACGACCGCCGCGGTCGAGGAGCCGTCGTCGTAGCCGGACTCGTCCCCCGGTGGCACGTCGCGGATCCAAGCCGTGCCCCCCGGCCCGTCGAGGCCGACGGAGACCTCGTCGTCCTCGCGGAAGGTGACCCACACGAACACGTCGCCGCCGCTCGCGTTCGGCACGTAGATCGGGACCTTCACCGGCGCGTGCTCGTCGACGTGAGCCTCGGTGTGGATGCCGACGAGCGTGCCGCTGAAGTTCGAGAGGCCGCCGCTGTTGCCCGCCGCCGCGACGACGACACGCCCTGGCAGATCGTCGCCGACGAACGCCGCGACGCCTCGCTCGAGCAGGCTCGTCCCGTCGTGGGGCCCGAAGTCGCCGCCGAGGCTGAGGTTCACCGCCGCCGGCATGCCGAGCTCGCCCGCGCGATCGAAGACGAACTTCACGCCGCGGATGACTTGGTCGTCGCCGAAGCTCCCCGTCGGGCTCGGCGCGACGACGACGAGCGTGGCCTCGGGCGCGACGCCGACGTTGAGCGGCTGCTTGCCGTTGCCGCGCTGACCGTTGCCCGCCGCGATCGACGCGACGTGCGTGCCGTGACCGACGTAGTCGCGCGCGTCCTCTGCGGGCGGCAACGTCGAGCTCAGCATGTCGTCGAGGTCCTCGCCCGAAAGCACCGAGCACGGCGCCTGATCGGGGTCGTTGCAGCCGAGCTCGTCTTCCATCTCGGGGTGCAGGCCCCGCGGCGGCCCCCACGTGAGCAGCCACGCGATCCTCGAGTGGCCGTCCGCGTCGAGAAAGGCCGGGTGCGTGATGTCGATCCCCGTGTCGACGACGCCGACGATCGTCCCCGCGCCGGTGCCGGTCCCATCGGTCGCTTGCAGGTACTGCGGCACGCCGTCCGACTTGCGAGCGTACTCGAGCGACGTGTGCGTCCCCGGCGAGATGGAGAGGCCGCGGCTCGGGTTCGCCGCGGCGAACGCGAGGAACCGCTCGGGTGAGAAGCGCGCAGCGCCGATGCCGGGCGCGATCTCGCGCAGGCCGAGCGCGCGCGCGTCTTCACCGGGGGCGAGCTCGACCAAGAACGGGATGCGACCGGCCTCGTCCGCGAAGGGGCTCTTGCGCGCGCCTGTTGGTAAAGTTCGCTTGACGAGCGCCGCGGCGAACGAAGCGGGGAGCGCGCCGCGCTGGTGGGCCGGCGCGGCCTGCGCCCGCGCACCGCTCGACTGCGTCGAGGTGCGCTGGGACGGCGCGGGTGCGCATGCGGCGAGCGCGAGGGTCGCGAGGCCCGCGAGGACGGCCGGGCGAATCGAGCCCCTGGAGAAACTCGGACGAAGCATCACGGCTCGAGCATAGCCGCTTCACGCGGCGCCCGCTCGCCGGCCACGTGCGGTCTCCATCGTTAAACTAACGTCGATAAAGTATCAGGGCGCCCGCACGGGCTGCACGCCGAGGCCGTCTTCGGCGCGGCGCACGAGGCGCTCGCCGCCCGCGCGCCACCATCGCGCGAACGTCGGCGACGCGAGCGCGTGACGCTCGCGCCACATACCACCGACCCACTCCATGTAGCGCGTGGTCTCGTCGGTCAGCTTCTCGTTCTTCGTGAGGAACCGCGTGAGCTTGTTGGGGCCGCCGTTGTAAGCGCCCGCCGCGAGCTCGATCGTGCGCGTGAGGTCGTTCTCGACGGTGAAGGTCTTCACCATCTTCGCGAGGTAGAACGACCCGAAGTCGAGGTTGTACTCGCCGCGCTTCAGCTCCTTGTCGCTGTGGCCGCGGACCTTCTGCTGCGTGGCGATCTCCCCGGCGGTGCGCGGCGTGACCTGCATGAGCCCGAGCGCGCCCGAGCGGCTCTTCGCCGCGGGGTGGCCTCCGCTCTCGACGAGCACGATGATCGCGATGAGCTCTGCGTCGAGGCCGTGCGCGCTCGCCGAGCGCCCGATCTCCGCCCCCCACATGCGCACGCTGTTCGGGAGCCACGGGATGTCGATGCTCGTCCGAACCTCCATCGCGGGCGCGTCGCCGGCGCCCCCGCTCGCGCTCGTCGAGGTCGCAGCGTCGTCGCTCTTCTCCTCTTCGTTCGCGCCGTCGCCTGCGTCGCTCCCGCGATCCTGAGCGCCCGCGCGCTTCTCGCAGCCCGCGCCGCCGAGCGCGAGCGTCGCCGCGACTGCGAGGGCGAGGCCGAGTCTTTCGAGCACCTTCTCCATGTTCGCCCGCAGCTCGGTCGATCGCACTCGGTTACGCCGGCGACCGCTCGACCATTCCGCCGATCAATCGGACCAAGCGGTCACTCTTTTCGCCGTTGGCTCGATCTGAGATGAATCGGCCATGCGATCGAGGTGGGGCTTCGCGTTGGTGATCGCCGCGTGGGCGACGGGCTGTTCGGGCGGCGCTTCGCCCGCGGGTGGTGCGGGCGGCGCAGGTGGAGCCGGCGGCTCCAGCGACGGGGCGGGTGGCGTCCCACAAGGCGAGAAGCCTCGGCAAGAGCCACCCTCCAACGTCGTCGGCGGCTTCAGCGTCGAGCTCCCATCGGTGACGCTCGCGCCCGGCGACGAGACCTATCCATGTTGGATCGCCCCGCTCGAGCTCATGGGCACTTCCCACGTCGTCGGCGGTGGCCGCGTCACCGTCACGAAGGGGATGCACCACGGCAACGTCACCGCGCGACCGAAGACCGGCGAGGGCTTTCGCGAGTGTCCACCCGAGAGCTCGCCCATCGGCGGTGAGGCCGAGGACATCGTCGCGGGGGGCGCGGTGCTCTTCGGTTCGACGACGCAGGTCGAGGGCACCGAGTACCGGACGTTCCCCGATGGCATGGGTTTTCCCATCGATGACGGCTGGGAGATCGTCTTCCGGATGCACTACCTCAACCCGACCAGCGAGGCGCTCACGCTCGCGCCTTCCTACGAGTGGTTCACGATCGACGAGTCGACAGTGACCGAGCTCCTCGGGCCGTTCATCTGGCGCTACGTCGGCTTCGAGATCCCACCGCACGCGGAGAAGACGGTGTCGGCGGACTGCACGCTCCCCGCCGCGACGCACATCGTCGACATGATGCCGCACATGCACAAACTCGGGACGCACTTCTTCGGCGCGGTGCTCGGCGGGCCGAACGACGGCGACCTCTTCATCGACTCGCCCGGCTATAACCCTGACGGCGTCATACGATCCTACGACCCCGCGCTCGATCTCTCCGACGCGAACGGCTTCAGCTTCGGCTGCACGTGGAACAACACGCTCGACAAGACCATCGTCGAGGGCGTCGGCGACAACGAGATGTGCATGCTCTTCGGCTACGCGTACCCCTACGAGGCCTCGTACAGCGTGCTCGCGAGCGAGGGCGGCGCCTGCATCGTCCTCACGTTGCCCCCGCGCGACGGCGGCTGATCACGCACGCAAGACGTAGAGATCCCTCCTGGAGCGTCTGCGCCAGGTTCGACATCGCGCTCGCGTAGCCCGGGCGGATCTCGAGCGCGCGCTCGTACGCTGCGGCCGTCGTCGGTCGCGGCGGTTGGCGGACGTTTTTCTTGGGACCCTTCAACTCCTCGAGGCTCGCCCACACTTCTCAGAAAAGAGATCGAGCCTCGGGCGAGCACGTTTTCGCCGGCGAGCTCGCCAAAGAACCCACGGCAGGGTGGTGTTCACGTGCGGCCATGACACGTTCGCGCCCCACCCATCCGCGCCGATGGATGCTCGTCCTCGGCATGCTCGCTGTGCTCTTCGTGAGCGGCTGCGCTGCGCGACAGCCAGCAGCCGACCCGGGCGTGATCTTGACGGGGGGCGCGCTCTCATCACCGGTCCTGCTCGCAGGCAAGGAGAGCGTCGTCTACGCACGCGTGCGGATCGACACGCGCGCGCTCCCACCTCGCGAGCGAGGCGCGCTGAACCTCGCGATCGCGCTCGACACCTCGGGCTCGATGCAGGGCGACGCGATCGAGGCCGCGAAGCACGCGACGCTCGAGATGGTCGACGCCTTGGTCGACGGAGATCGCTTGGCGATCGTCGTCTTCCACACGAAGGCCGAGGTCCTCGTGCCCTCGTCGAAGGTCACGCCGCGGCTGCGCGCTCGCGTTCACGAGCTCGTGGGCGAGCTCCAGGCGCTCGGCACCACCGAGATGCAAGACGGCTTGGTCGCAGCGATCAGCGAGGTTCGTACGAACGCCTCGCCCGACTCCATCAACCGCGTCGTCCTCCTCGGCGACGGCGTGCCGAACCACGGTGAGTCGCTCGAGGCCTACGCGGTCAACGCCGGCGAGGCTGGGATCCCCATCACGACGCTCGGTCTAGGGCTCGACTACGACGAGATCCTCATGGGGCGGATCGCGCAGGTGAGCGGCGGGCGGTACCGCTACATCGAGGACCCGGGCAAGGTCGCTGCGTTCTTCGAGGAGGAGGTGAACCGCATCGACAACGTGTACGCGCGGAGGATGCGCCTCACGATGACGCCGGGACCCGGCGTCGTGATCGACGCCGTGCTCAACGACACGACCAGCGATCGATCGGCGCGCGTCGTCCCGCTCGGGGATGTGGTGCGTGGTGAACGCCGCGAGGTCGTGGTCGCGCTGCGCGTGACGCCCCGCAAGGCCGACGCCGCGCTCGAGCTTCTCGACGTGAACATCGAGTTCGAGGACGCGGTCGCAAACGCGGGCGCCCTGCAGCGTCGCGTTTACTTCGGTGGTCGCGCGAGCGCGTCCGAAGAGGACGTCGCGCGAGCCCACGACAAAGACGTCGAGCTCTCGGCTGCTCTCGCGCGGGCGTCCTCGACCACCGTGCGCGCGCTCGAGTTCGCACGTGTCGGTCAGAACATCCTGGCTCGCGACATGCTCCAAGCCGGCGCAGCCGAGGCCGAAAACTCTGACAAGTCGACCCCCAGCGAAGATCTCAAGAAGCGCGCAGACGAGATGCGCGCGGTCGCGAACTCGCTGCCCGCCGACGATCGCGTAGCCCCCCAGCCGAACCCCTCGTCATCGGGTTATCAGTTCGAAGACGAGGTGCAGGCGATCCCTGAGCAATCCAACCGCGACAGGAAGGCGCTGCACGAGTCCTCCCTCGACCGGCTCAGGTGAGCGTCGTCAGTAGGTCTTGATGCCGCTCACGTGCTCGAACCGCTGCCGGAAGTTGACCTCGTTCTGTTTCATCGGCGGCTCCGGCGGGCCCGAGCTGGCGCTGCTGCTCCCGCCCTTCATGATGAAACCCACGCCCCGCGAGATCTGTCGCTTCGCCATCGGCTGGCTGCAGCTGGGGCAGGTCGTCAGCGCCGGGTCCTTCATGGACTGCTCAACCTCCCACTCGTGATTGCACCCCAAACACTTGTACTCGTAGGTGGGCATCGGAACCTCTTAAGAACGAGATCCTAGCATTTCAAGGTGGACCCAAGCTCAGGCTCGCCGGACGCCATCGCGCACGAGAGCACGGGTCAAGGCTGCGGGCGGCGGCTCCACGAAGTGGCAGGCCATATTCGAGGTGTAGATGCGGGCCGCGCAGTAGTTGCAATGGTCGCAGGGGACGCGAACGGCTTCTTCCTCGGCGAGGCGTCGCACGAAGCCCGGGTCTCGAATGAGCGCGCGGGCCATCGCGACGGCTTGAAAGCCCTGCGAGAGCGCGCGGTCGATCGAAGCGCGCGTCGTCACGCCGCCGATGTACACGAGGGGCAGCTCGACCTCGCTGCGGACGCGGAGCGCGTCCTCGAGGAAGTAGCACTCCTCGTAGGGCTTCGGCGCGATGAGCCAGCGGCCGAAGAGCGAAACGCCAGCGCGGAGCCACGGCTGCTTCATCATGCGGCTCATCACGTGGGTCGGCATCGAGCCGCGCATCACCACCATCGGCGCGCGGCTCACGAAGCCGCCCGAGAGCACGAGCGCGTGCGCGCCCTCCTCCTCGAGGGCCTTGGCGATCTGCACGGCGTCGTCCAAAGTTTGACCTCCAACGAATCCGTCGTAGAGGTTCATCTTCACGAGCACCGCGACGTCGTCCTTCGCGGCGCGCCTCACGCTCGCGATCACCTCGCGCATGAAGCGCATGCGGCGCTCGAGCGTGCCGCCGTACGCGTCGGTCCGGTGGTTCGTGTAGGGCGAGAGGAACTGGCTGATGAGGTAGCCGTGCCCCGCGTGCACCTCGACGGCGTCGAAGCCCGAGTCGCGGGCGAGCTCCACCGCGCGTCCGAAGCTCGCGACCACGCGCGCGATGTCGTGCGCGTCCATCGCGCGCGGCATGGTCGGACCGTACAGGTTGAACCGCGCCGAGGGCGCGAGCGCGCGCCCGCCAGCGACCGCGGGCTTCGCCATGTTCCCGCAGTGACCGATCTGGATCGAAGCCTTCGCGCCCTCGGCGTGCACCCCGTCGGTGAGCGCACGGAGAGGCGCCACGACCTCGGGTCGCAGCCAGAGCTGATGCGCGAACGAGAGGCCGCTCTGTTCGACGGCGGCGTAGGCGACCGTCGTCATTCCGACGCCGCCGGCCGCGACCGAGCGGTGGTAGGCGGCGAGCTCGCGTGACGGGGCGTGCCCCGCGCACATGCCTTCGAACGCGGCCGCGCGCACCGTGCGGTTGCGGAGCTCGACGGGGCCGAGCTTCACGCGCTCGAAGAGCTTGGGACCGAGAGCTTCAGGGCCGGCGTTCGGGGTGGTCACGACCCGAGCCCTATCACGTCAACGCGCGCGCTCGAGCCACGGACCGTGTTTGCGGAGCACGTCGACGATCACCTGCGGCGTCAGCGCAGCCGAGCTCGCCATGACCTTCGCGAGGAGGCCCGGCGTGTGCTCGGCCACGCCGGCGAACATGGCCTCGAGGCCCGACCGAGCGACGTCGCGGGCGTCCATCATCACGCCCAGGCGCTTCGCCAGGCCGACGGGCACGACGTTCGGATCGTAGAGTCCAGTCGCCGTCGCGCCCGGCGCGAGGCACGTGACGTTGACGCCGTACACGCCGAGCTCGCTCCGGAGCGCTCGGGCGAAGCCGCGCAGGTACTTCTTGCTGCTCCCGTAGTAGCCAATCCCTGGAAAATCACGCCACGCCGAGATGCTCGACAAGAACATGACGTGCCCGCGCCGGCGGCTGCGCATCGACGGCGTAAACAAAGTTGTAAGCACCGAGGGCGTCACGACGTGCAGCTGGAGGAGCGCGTTCGCCTTCGCCGGATCGGTGTCCGCGATCTCGCCGAAGAAGAACATCCCCGCGTTGTTGATGAGGACGTCGACCGCGAGCCCGAGCGCGCTCACGCGTTGGTGGAGCTCGGTCGCCGCTGCCTCGCGCGCGAGATCGAGCGCGATGGCGTGGGTGCGGACGCCGTGCGCACGCGAGAGCTCGCGCGCTGCGTCTTCGAGCGGGCCTGGCCGGTGACTCACCATCACGAGCGTGAAGCCGCGCTCCGCGAGTCCACGAGCGAGCTCGAGGCCGATCCCCGAGCACGCCCCCGTGACCAGCGCCACCTCGAGACCGTCCGGTCGATGCATGCTCGCTACGGTCGCACGATGACGCGCGTCGCGGGCCCGAGATCCGGCACCGAGCGCATCCCGTGCCACTCGGGCGGCAGCGCAGGCTCCGACCAATCGAAGATCCACTTCGAATCGACAGGCGAGAGGTTCACGCAGCCGCCGCTCTTCAGCTCGCCCCACTGATCGTGCCAGTACGCTCCGTGAAGCGCGTGCGGGCCGTGGAAGTTTAGCACGTAGGGCACCTCGGAGTGGACGAGGTTCGCGTCCGTCGACGACACCATCGACGCCCACCGGAACTTGCCGTCGACGCGGAAGGTCCCGACCGGCGTCGACGCAGTCGAGACGAGGTTGCGACCCGGCACTGGCAGACCGCCGCGCCCCGGTGAGATGAGCGTCGCGAACACCGGGGTCTTGTCCTCGTAGGCGACGAGCGTCCCGCCGAGGATGGATATGTCGACCCAAGTCTTTCTCCCCGCGATGACCTCGTCCTTCTGAAACGGGGGTTCGCCACGCTGCTCGGCGACGGCTGCATCGGACTCTCGCACCCAAATCCCGGCCTCGCGGGTCTCGAGGTAGACGACGCCGGCGACCGTCTGCTTCTTGCCTGTGAGGCCGACCCACGAGAGCCGCGCGAAGTCCGGAGAGGCCTGCTCAGCCTTGCCGTCGGTGATCCGCCAGCGAGGCCGATCCTTCTTGCGAAAGAACGCGAGCGGGAGCTCGACCGGACCCCCGAGTTTAACGCCGTGAAAGGAAATCGGCGGATAGACCTTCACGCGGTCTTTCGGCACGAGCGCGTGATCGCTCGTGTAGAGCCACGTTCGCCCAGCCGGGTCGTCGTAGTCCTTCGACCACGCGACGGTGGACCCGATCTGCACGAACGCGCGAGCCTCGCGGACATAGGCGTTGAGGCGCGGGAGCTCGGGGAACACGACGCCCGCGGGGCTGAGATCGATGCCGCGGTAGAGGTCGTCGATCGCCTTCTTGTGCGTGGTCTTCTCGGGGCCGAAGAAGGCTGCGAGGCGCTCGCGATGAACCTCGAGATCCCACTCGGAGCGACGCTGCTTGGCCGCGTCGGGGAGCTCGTCGTAGCGAGGCGTCCCGATCGATTCACCGTAGTGGAAGGGGTAGGGTGAGTCGGCGTCCCCGCGATGTGTGGCGAGCACCGCGAGCACCGGATCGTCGGGGTCGAGCGTGGCCTCGGGCCCGTCGCAGACGTAGCCCATCGGCTCGACGCGGTACCAAGCGTCGCAGCCAGGGCCGATCGTCTTCGCCTTCTCGCGGCTGCCCTCGTAGAGACGCAGCGATTCACCGAGCGTGATGTAGCCGATCCACCCGGAGCCCCCGGGCGCGGGCTGAATCCAGACCCAACGGCCCTTGGCGTAGATGCGATCGCCGGGCAGCGGATCCGGGCGGCGCGCGAGCTCGAGATCAGGCAGAGCTTCACGCTGCGGTGGGGCGGGGGTTGCGCTGTTCGCGGAGCCTGCGGCGACGGGGTTCGTCGCTGCCGATGCCGATGCGGAAGGCAACGGAGCGGTCGAGGCCTCGTTCGCGGCTGCGGTCGTCGTCTCGGCGGGCGAGGGGCGCTCGTCGCGAGGTGCGTCGTGGCCTGGCGCACAGCTCGCGAGCGCGAGGACCAAGGCCGAGGTGATGTGAAGCGGTCGAAGCATGAGAAAACCGAGCTTGGCGCGTTCTCGAGCGCCCATCGTACGCTCGAGACCGGAGGATTATTGCCGGAGCGCGCAAGCTGCAAGAAAGCCTTGGCCGAGCGACTCTCGGGCTGCGCGCCCGAGGGGTTCTGTACTAGGGAAGACTCAGGATGGACTTCGAGCCCAACGAGACGCAGCTCCTCATCCAGCGCACCGCGCGTGACTACGCAGAGCGAGCGATCCGCCCGGTCGCCGCCGCGCTCGACCGCGAGGAGCGATTCCCGACCGAGATCATGCGAGAGCTCGCTGGTCTCGGCTTGATGGGCGTGAACGTGCCCGCGGCGTACGGCGGCGCCGAGGCAGGCGCGGTCTCGTACGCGCTCGCCATGATGGAGATCGCGCGCGCCTGCGCTTCGACCGCAGTCACGATGGCCGTCACCAACATGGTGGGCGAGGTGATCTCGAGGTTCGGCACCGAAGAGCAGCGGCTCGCGTACGTGCCGCGGCTCACGAGCGGTGAGTTCGTCTCGGCGTCCTTCGCGCTCTCCGAGCCCGAGGCTGGCAGCGACCCTGGCGGCATGCGCACGGTCGCGCGCCGCGAGGGTGACGGTTGGGTCATCGACGGTCAAAAGCAGTGGATCACGAACGGTGCGCACGCGGGCGTCTACGTCGTGTGGGCGCGGACCGGCGATCTCTCCGCGGGGACCAAAGCCATCACGTGTTTCCTCGTGGACGGCGGCGCCCCGGGCGTCCGCATCGGCAAACACGAGGACAAGCTCGGGCTGCGCGCGTCGAACACCGTCGCGCTCACCTTCGAGGGTGTGCGCGTCCCCGCGAGCGCTCTGCTCGGGTCGCTCAACGGTGGCTTCCGCATCGCGATGATGGCGCTCGATGGCGGGCGCATCGGCATCGCGAGCCAAGCGATCGGCATCGGCACGGCGGCGCTCGAGGCTGCGGTCTCCTACGCCAAGGAGCGCAAGCAGTTCGGGCGCCCCATCGGCGAGAACCAGGGCATCCAGTGGCCCCTCGCGGATTCGAAGACGGAGCTCGACGCCGCCCGCGTCCTCACGCTGCGCGCAGCGTGGTTGAAGGAGAACGACCAGGCCTTCTCCAAGGAGGCCGCGATGGCGAAGCTCTACGCGAGCGAGGCCGCGTGCCGCGTCTGCGATCGCGCGCTCCAAATCCACGGCGGATACGGCTACGTCAAAGACTTCGCGGTCGAGCGCCACTACCGCGACGTTCGCGTGACGCGCATCTACGAGGGCACGAGCGAGATTCAGCGGCTCGTCATCGGCCGCTCCGTCTTGCGCGACTGAGCTCGTTCAACCGAGGCGCGCTGCTTCGTCGAGGAGCGACGCCGACAGCACGGCCATTTGGATGGTCGGCGGGACCACGACGAGGCCAGCGTCGACGTCACGCGCGAGCGCGTCGAACTCGGCGCCGCCGAACCAATAGACCTCTTCGGGGATGACGATCGCGTAGGGGCGGACCTCTGCGCAGAGGGTCGCGGCGCCCGCGATGTCCGTGAGGAAGACCCCGCCGCCCGAAGCGGAGAAGGCGGCCTGCTTGACGACGTCGACGAGTTTGTTCGTGGCTCCAACGAGCACCACACCGTTCGACACCATCGCCAAACGTGTTGGAAAGCGAGATTGCACCGGCACGTTCTACTTTCCCATTGTTCCACCCGGATCGCACATGAACAACCTTTGCGCGACGAGATGGGTGCTCAGAGCGGGCCCACGAGCTTCGCGTAAACCTCGAGGAGCACGAGCGTCAGCATGCTGGACGCGAGCGCGTCCACGAGGGGTCGGGCAACACCGTGTTGCGGCGCGCGCTCGTCGAACCGGCGCACGATCGGCAAGCCCACGATGAAGTAGCTCGCATAGCCGATCGAGCCGATCGCGAGCATTTTCCCGTGCTTCTCGTAGGAGAAGAGATCTTTCATGAGATCGGTCGCCATGAAAAAGGTCTCGGCGAAGGCGATCGCGTAGGCGAGGCACAAGACGACCACGGCTCGCCCCGCCGAGTGCGCGAGCGAGCGGCCGTCGCGCAGCCCGAGCACGCTCGAGACCGCGCGATCCGCGACCGTGAGCACCGTGAAGTACGTCATGAAGTACGCCTGCGTGAGCGGGTACATGATGACGGGCACGTGCCCGCCGGTGCGGCCGACCACGCCCGACTCGAACACCCACTTCGTCGGGAAGGCGTAGCGCATCCCCATCAGGTCGAAGAAGTACGCGGTCCCGACGTACGTCCCGAAGAACATCACGACGAACACGAAGAGGAGGAGCTTCAAGAGGTAGCTGTCGCGGAAGCGAGGCGAACCTTCGAGCTTCGCCCGTCGCGCGAACCACAACCCGACCGGCAACGCCGTCATCGGTGCGGCGCACGCGAGCGAGAACACGAGGTAGCCGACGTCGGACCAGCGACGCATCGCGCCCGTCAGCACGACCGCCGCCATCATCGCGATCCACGCGAGCGACGAGACCAGCAGCACGCGTTCGGTCCACGCCTTGTCGGGGTTCTCGGAGAAGAAGGTCGCGGCCACCGCGGCCGACTAGAGCAGACCGATCGCAGGCGCGCGAGCCGAAAGCGAGCCTCACGCGGTGCGGACGAGCGCGCGCGCGGCCTCCTCGAGCTCGCGCCCCGTTCGAGCGACGACCGTGCGGGTCGCGACCTCGGCGTAGCGGACCATCCTGCTGTCGCTCTGGCCCCAGCGCTCTCGCGACTCGGGGCAGATCCACACGAGCGCCCGCGCGCGCCGCCGCAGTCGCGCGAGCACCTCGGCTCCGTCGGCCATGTTGTTCGTGCGGCCGTCGCCCAAGACGACGAGCGTCGTGCGTCGGTCGAGGCTTCGCGCGATCGCGGCCTCCAGATCCTCGAAGGCTCGCCCGTAGTGCGAGCTCTGCCCGAGCGGGACGACCGCACCGCTCGCGATTGACGCCAGCGCGTGGCTCGGGCGGCCGCGCCCGAAGAGCTTCGTCGTCTCCGCGGCGCGAGCGACGAACACGAACGAGCGCGTCGAGGCAAAGAGCTCGCTCGTCGCGGCGACGAGCTCGAGCAAGAACTGCGAGGCCGCGCGCACCGAGTCCGAGACGTCGCACGCGACGATCAGCTTGGGGCGCTCGCGCGCCCGCCGACGTCGCGCCAAACGAACAGGCACGCCGAGCGTGCGCGCGGAGAGGCGCAGCGTCCGCGCCGGATCGATGCGCCCGCGTCGTGCGCGCCGAGCTCGCGTGCGCGCCGCGCCCCGCAGCTTCTCGGCGAGCGCGCGCAGGCCGCGACGGACCTCGCGCACCTCTTCGTCGGTCAAGCTCGCGAACGAAGTCGTCGATGCGCGCGCGGCCTCTCCGTCCGCCAACGTCGGGACCGCGGCCCTCCGCTCGAGCTCGCGCTGCGCCTCGAGTCGGATGCGACGCTTGAGGGACGCGAGCTCGTCGCGCAGCGCGGCCGTCATCAGCGCACCACGCTCGGCGCCGACCGCATCTTCGAGCGCGCGGCCGATGCGCGCGATGGCGTCCGCGGCACGCCCGAGCCCGAGCGCGCGGCCGATCTGCTCGCTCACGAACCCCGCCGCCGACGGGCTCGACGCGCGCCCGAACGCGCGCTGGATGCGAGCGCCCCGCAGCAGCCACTCGAGGTCGTTCGCGTTTCCTGACAGCGCTGTCAGTGCGAGGCCCTCCCCAGCGTCGCCCGAGCGGCTCGCCACGCCCTCGAGGAGATCGCGCAGCGCGGAGAGCTCCATCTCCGTGAACCCGAGCTGCGCGAGCCGGCCGAAGAGATCCGCGGGGTGCGCGCCCTCGGCCCCCAAGAAATCACGGAGCACGCGGTGAAAAGCAGGTCGATCGGCGCGCCGAGTGACGAGCGTCGCCTCGAGCGCGACCGCGAGATCCGCTCGGTTCGCGAAGCCCACGCACTCGACCGCGCGCGCCGCGTCGAGCGTCTGCGCGACCGAGATCTCGAGGCCCTCGCGGCGCAGCGCCCAGAAGAGCTCGGAGAGGACCCGTATCACGCTCTGTCGTCAGGGCTCGGCGAGGAGCTTCTTCAGCGGCTTCTCGAAGACCTCGGCCTCGAGCGCGCCGACGCTCACGTGCCGGATGACGCCCTTCTTGTCGAGGATGAAGATCGTCGGCAGCGCGAACACGCCGTAGTCCGCGACGGTCTCTTCGCTCGTGGTCGCGTTGACCGCGTACTTCATCCCGACCTTGTCAGCGACCTTGAGCGTCGCGTCCTCGGTGTCGTCGCAGAGCCCGACGATCTGCACGCCCTGCGGATTGAAGGTGTCGAAGAGCGAGTTCAGCGTCGGCACCATCGAGCGACACGCGCCGCACCACGTCGCCCAGAAGTCGATGAGCACGACCTTACCGCTCAGCTTCTTCAAGCTCGCGGCGTCACCCTTCACCGGGGTCACGCCCTTCCACGCGGGGGCGAAGCTCCCGACTTTGTCGAGGCGCAGCACCTCTTCATCCCCCGGGTGCTCGGCGAGCACGACCTTCACCGAGCTCTGCGCACCGCCGTGATCGATGCCGACTGCGACCGTCGCACCTGGGCCAGCGTCTTGGATCGCAGCGATGACCTCACGCGGCGTCGAGACGGCCTCTCCATCCATGGAGAGGATGTGATCACCGGTCTTGATGCCGGCCTTGTCGGCGGGCGAGCTGCGCATCACGTGCTTCGCGACGACCTTGTTCGAGTCCTTATCGAGCGCGAGCTGCACACCCAGCCAAGCTCGACTGCGCGCGCGCAAGATGGGCAAATCGAGGGCAGCGTGGGCCGCGTATGCAGCGAGCGAAACACCCGCAGCGAGGATCATCCGGCGGTTCGGTTTGAACATGAGAGGTTCTTCTGCTCCTCGTGGGCCCCGCGACCTCACGCTCGCGAAAGGACATGGTCCGAGACCTGGGTTCTGCTAACTCTAGCCGGCCGAATGGGCTGGGCGATGGGTAAGTGGGAGAGACCCACTCTAGGACGGGCCGCCGCCCTCGGAATTCTAGCGGGCGTCGGTTGCTCCTCCGATCACCGCACGCACCACCCTGAGCCCACCTCTCAACCGACGGAGTCTGCCAGCTCGACCACTACGGTCCCGAGCTTCGATCGGTTCGGAGACCTCGCAACTTTGCCCGTCGTCTCCCGACTGAAGAGCGCGCATCCGAGCGGCGACTTCACGGGACGCATCCGCGTCGACGAACAGGCGCACGCCTACGGACAGAAGGCCCGCGCTGCGATGCCCGTGGGCGCGCTCGTCGTCGAGGAACTCGCACCCGACGCCGACGCCGCGGCGACGCTCTTCTACGTAATGGTGAAGCAGCCCGCGGGCTACTACCCCGAAGCCGGCGATTGGGAGTTCTTGGTTCTCGGCCCCGCCGGCGACGTACAGGTTCGTGGAAAATTGCCGCTATGCGGTCGCTGTCATGGGGAGGCGCCCCGTGAGGCTTTGTTCGAGCAGCTCGGTCGCGCGCCCTAGTACCTCGAGCGCTCGTTCCGCAAAAAGGTCATAGCCCGTGCCGACTCAGGACATCAATGTCCTGCCCGCCACCAACTGCCCCCCTCGAGATCCGGGACATTTGCCAGTTTGGTCGCCGAATCAGTCCAGAGCCCAGCGTGGTTGCCAGATTGGCATGCCCAGTGCTCTAGCCAAGAACGTCTGCTTCGCTTAACCGCCCTCGGCGGCACTTATTCCAACGACACTTCGCTTCAAAAACTAACTTCAGATTCGACGCTTCTCTTCGACTTAACCGGCTTCTCTTCGACGCTTTGAGCTTCAACTAACTTGGGTGGTCCTGCTCGACTGGGGCGTGCCCCCACGGTGCTTGGTCGAATTTCTCGTATCGTTTGCCTCACGCAGTAAGTGAGCTTGGTCCTGGCTTTCGACGGGCGTCGCGTGTGCGGCGCAGCTCTTGCTCAGCTTTGACGTGGTCGCGCACGTGCGGGTGCGGCGACCCAAGCGCGCGATGCTCCCTCGTTGGACATCGCGCGCTGACGTTTTGTCCTCCGAACATCGAAGCGCGCTCGCTGAACTTGAGTTGGTCAGGTTCGACCGCTCCAAGAAGTCGCTTGACAGTGAGCGCACGTTGTTGTTACTTGCGCCTCCGCAAATCGCGAGCGTCCATAGCTCAGCTGGATAGAGCACAGGCCTACGAAGCCTGGGGTCGGAAGTTCGAATCTTCCTGGACGCGCTGAAGTGGAATGGGGTGGGGGCCCCGTTCGGTTCGCCTCGTTGGGGCGGGCCGGTTACCGCTTTGTAACCACAGTCGATGGTTGTGAACGTGGACCGCGCCGTCGACGAGTCCTGGATGCGTGAGGCCCTGGCCGAGGCCGCGGCAGCTGCGGCGGCGGGGGATGTTCCCGTCGGCTGCGTGGTCGTCGGGGCCGAGGGGCTGATCGCTCGAGGTCGCAATCGTCGCGAGGTCGAGCAAGACCCCTGCGCCCACGCCGAGATCGAGGCGCTCCGCGCGGCCGCACGCGCGCTCGGCGCGTGGCGCCTGCTCGGCACGACCGTCTACGTTACCCTCGAGCCCTGCGCGATGTGTGCGGGCGCGCTGGTCCTCGCTCGCGTGCAGCGGGTCGTCTACGGCACGACCGACCCGAAGGGCGGAGCGGTGGACACGCTGTTCAACATCGGCCGCGATCCCCGCTTGAACCACCGCTTCGAGGTCGAGGGCGGCGTGCTCGCGCCCGAGTGCGCCGGCGCGCTCAAGAGCTTCTTCGCATCACGACGTTGACCGAGGATACTGGGCCACGGTGCGGGGCGAGGCAGGCGGGACAAGGGCGATCGTGTTGCCGGCCGCGACCGCGGCCGTCCTGCTCAGCCAACAGATCGGCGCCAAGGCCGCGCGTGACGCGTTCTTCCTGGCGAGCCGCCCCGCGAGCGAGCTGCCGCGGGTCATGGCGAGTGCGGCGATCGTTTCGCTTGTCGTCGTCTTGGGAACGTCGCGCCTCATCACGCGCTTCGGGCCGGCGCGGGTCATGCCCGTCGTGCTCGGCATCAACGCAGCAGCGTTGCTCCTGCTCGCGATCCTCGCGCCGATCGATCCACCTGCGACCGCGCTCGCCCTGTTCTTCTTAGTCGCGGCGACCGGCTCGATCACGGTGAGCGGGTTCTGGTCGCTCGTCACCGAGCGCTTCGATCCTCACCGCGCTCGGCAGATGGTCGGTCGCATCGGCGCAGGCGCGACGTTGGGAGGAGCGTTCGGCGGCATCGCGGCGGACGTCGTCGCGCGCCTGACGTCCGCGCGCGGCCTGCTCGTCGAGCTCGCGCTCGCGAGCGCGATCGGCGCCCTGCTCGTCGTGCGCCTCTCCCGGCGCGAGGTCGGCGCCCCGCGCAGCGTGCGCCTCAGCCCGGCCGATCTCGCGTCGAGCCCGCTCTCGATCCTCAAGAGCACGCCCTATCTCCAGGCGCTCGGCGGCCTCGCGGCGCTCGCGGCCGTGTGGGCCTCGCTCCTCGACTTCTCGTTCAAGACCGGCGTCGCGAACGACTATCGCTCGCAGGAAGACCTCGTGCGCTTCTTCGGCTGGTTTTACACGGCTGTCGGCGTGCTCACGTTCGGCGCGCAGACGCTGCTCGGCGATCGGCTCGTGCGAAACAAGGGCATCGGGGTCGCGGTGTTGGTGCTGCCCACGTTCGTCGCGGTCGGCGGCGTCGTCGCTGGCGCGGTGGACGCGCTCGCGCTCCTCGTCGTGCTTCGCGCCGGCGAGAGCATCCTCGTCAACAGCTTGCATCGCTCGAGCTACGAGCTCTTCTTCACGCCGCTTTCACCCGCGACCAAGCGCCCGACGAAGATGATCGTCGACGTCGCGGCGACGCGCGTCGGCGACGCAGTGGGTGGGCTCATCACGACGGCCGCGCTCGCGCTGCTGCCGCACGCGCCCTCGCGCGGGTTCGTCCTCGGCGCCGCGCTCGCGGCGATCGCCGCGCTCGGCATCGCGACGAGGCTCGGCAAGGGCTACGTGAAGGCCCTCGCGGACGCGCTGCGCGGCGGGCGAGTCGATATCGGGCAGGCTGACGAGGTCGACGCCCTCACGCGGATCACGCTGGTCGAGAGCACGACCGCGATCGATCGCGATCGGCTCCTCACCGAGATCGAGGCGTATCGGCGAGAGATGATGAGCGGGGATGGCGACGCCCTGAAGAAGCGCACGCTCGGCGGCGGTCGACCGAGCCTCGAGATGAAGGCCATCCCCATCCCGGATGCGCGCCTCGACGCGATGAGCGATCTCCTGTCGAACGACGTCGAGCGCATGCGGCGTGTCCTCGGTGGGACGGTCGATGCTGCGCTCGGCCCTTTCGTGGTCGAGCTCCTCGTGCACAAGAAGCTCGCGAACGACGCTGAGAAGGCCCTCGTCGAGCTCGGCCCGCGCGTCGCCGGCATGCTCACCGACACGCTCGTCGCGAAATCGAAGCCCACGAACCTGCGCGCGCGCGCCGCTCGCGTGCTCGGCGCGATCGCCGGGCCGCGCGCGATCGCTGGCCTCATCGAGGGCCTCGACGCCGAGGCCCACGCGGTCCGGCTCGCGTGCGCGCGAGCTCTCGCGCGGATCGCGCGCCAGCACTCGGACGAGGCCCCCTCACGAGAGGTCGTCTTCGCCGCCGTCGCGCAGGCGCTCGAGCGCCCGAATGATCCGCTCGATCTCGGCGCGACCAGCCCTCCGACCTCGGGCAGCTCGGACGGTGTCTTCGGCGAGGCCGAGACCTCGGCGCTCAGGCTCGAGCAAGGCGTCCACGTCGCGCTCACGCTGCTCGCGTGTGTGCTCGAGGTCGAGGCGGTCGAGCTCGTCGTGCGCGCCATCGCGGGGTCGGATTCGAAGCTGCGAGGGACGGCGCTCGAATACCTCGAGAACGTCGTCCCCGATCCCGCGCGCCGCGTCCTCACCCAAAAGCTCGTGCACGCCCAGACCTCGGGCAAGCGGCGCACGCAGCGCGAGCTCCTCGAAGATCTCGGTCGATCGAAGGGCTGAAACCAAATCCGCTGCGCTGTATCCTCGGCGCGCCCATGCTCCCTGCGCCCAGCCCACCTCGGTTTCGAACCTGCGGGCGCGTGCTTTCTTGGTGGTGCCTCATCGGCTGCCTCTGGTTCGCGGCGCTCGGCTGCAAGCAGCGCCTGCCGAAGGTCCCTGGCGAGACCGACCTCGAGGTCGCCGCCGTCGAAATCCTCCCGATGAAAGAGGGCACCGAGCTCGCACTCGAACACGACGCTCTCGTCGAGCGGCTCGGTCTGCGCGAGGACAGCCTGCTCATCACTGGGCGTCGCTATAACCCTTATCGCGAGGCCGAGGACCGGCGCCGCATCATCGCGTTCTGGCAGCAGCGCGGTTACTTCGACGTCGAGGTCAGTCAGCCCGAGACGACGTTCGACAAGGAGAAAGAGGGCGCCGCCACGGTGAAGTGGCGCGTGAAGGAGAACGATCGCTACAAGGTCGGCGACGTCGTCCTCAAGCAAGCGGACGGTCCGATCCGCGATCTCTTGCTCCCGTTCGTGACCGTCAAGACGGGCGACACGGAGGTCGATCTCGAGCTCATCCGCAAGGCCCGCATCGACATGCAGGAGTTCTTGCGCAAGCGCGGCTACGGCCACGCGAACGTCTACTCGCGCTTCTACGTCGATCGCGAAAAGAAGATCATCCACGTCTACTACTTCCCCGACGCCGGCCCCGAGACCGTGATCGCGAGCGTGAGCGTCGACGGCGCGGTGAGGATCCCCGCGGCCGACGTCCTCGCCCGCGCCGGGCTCACCATCGGCGCTCGCTACACCGAGGACCTGCGCGATCGCGTCGCGCGTGATCTGCTCGACACAGGCGCGTATGCGTCGGCGTTCGTCCGCGTCGACACCGACACGAAGTTCATCGTCCCCGGCACGCAGCCCGACTCCGGCGGCGAGCTCCGCGACGAGCAGGTCGACGCGGAGGGCAACCTCATCCCGCGTGATCTGCCGCCCGGCGTGAACCTCGTCATCCACGTCGTCGAGGCGCCGAGCATCAACGTGAAGCTCAAGGCTGGCTTCGAGATCGATCCGGCGCGTGCCGACACGTACCTCGACACGACCTTGTGGTTCCGCAACCTCTTCGGGCCGCTCGATCACCTCGTCATCGAGGGTCGCGTCGGCTATGGCCTCGTCTTCGAGGACGCGTCGTTCGAGCACCCTGGCCTCTACGGCGAGGGCCTCATCCGCACGGTGCACGCCGGCGCGCTCGGTCGCACGGTCGATCTGCGCACCACGATCCGCTACCAGGGCGACCTCTATCCGACCGCGTTCTTGCATCGCACGACGACGGGCCCCGGCCTGCGCACGACCTTCCTCAGGAACCTCTTCTTCGACGTCGATCTGCTCGGCTTCTTCGAGTCGACGGAGCGCTTCGGTCCGTTCACCGCCGAGGAGCAATCGACCTACGGCCTGCCGCGCGACGCGGGCACGCTCGTCGCGGGCGAGCCAGCGCCCGAGGCCGAGATGACCCAGGCCGCCGGCATCGAGCTCGACTCGAGCCTGGTCTTCGACAATCGCGACGATCCGGTCGAGCCGATGAGCGGCGCGTTCGTCGCGGTCCGCAGCCGCATCAACCCCTTCGATCTCGAGGCCCCGCTCGATCACCCGTTCGTGAACCTCGGCGCGGACGTCCGCGGCTTCATCAAGCTCACGCCAGCGCTGGCGATCGGCCTGCGCGCCTCCGGCGATTGGTCGCTCCTCAACGAGGGCGCCGGCCCCCCGCTCAGCGCGCGCCTCTTCGGCGGCGGCGCCTACGGCTTCCGCGGCCTCGGCACGCAGCGACTCTCCCCGGAAATCCTGCGTTGTTACGAAGACTACTGTAAAGGAATCCCCGTCGGCGGCCGCAGCTTGGTCGAGGGCTCGGTCGAGCTTCGCTTCCTCCCGCCGCTCAAGCAGTTCGGCGCGGTCGTCTTCGCCGATCTCGGCGGCGCGTCCTTCGACGCAAACCCATTTGCGACGGGCCCGAGCTTCGCGGCCGGCCTCGGTGGGCGCCTCCGTATTTGGTATTTGCCGATCGCCCTCGACTTCGCGTGGCGCGTCCTCGAAAACGGTGAAATCCAAGATCTCGAGGACGTCCCGTTCCACGTCTTCTTCCGTATTGGCGAGTCTTTCTAGCCCCCCGTGTGCTTCTCGCCGCGGCCCGTGGGTGCTAGCGGTCTATCCATGGCGAAGTCCTCCCTCGCGTGGCTTTTAGCGCTCGTGGTCGTGGGCTGCGCCCCGGCGAAGACTCCGGGCGCACGCGAGCGGATGGTCGCTGAGGCCGCGGACGCCGCCGGCGTCCCGACCGATCTGATGTTGGCTGTCGCGCACATCGAGGGTGGGCTGCGGCTCGCCGACCAACGCGAGGTTCACCCCGACGATCTCGTCGAGGTCGCGGGCGTGCTCGAGCTGCGACACGGAGCGTTCGACTCGCTCGCGCGCGGCGCCGAGCTCACCCACCACACCGAGGCCGAGCTCTCTGCCGACCTCACGCTCGGCACGCACGCAGGCGCGCTCGTCCTCGCCGAGCTCGGTCACACCGACGGCGCGACGCTGGACTCTCCGCTCGAGGCTTGGGCCTCGGCGATCGAGCGCCTCTCGGGCCACCGCACCGAGGCCCAGCGACAGGACTACAGGGCGCGGGTCTTCTCGCTCTTGCGCACTGGCGGGACGCTCCGGGCGCGTGGGGGTGAGCGCATCGAGCTCGCGCCGCACCCCGAAATACCAGCCTCGCTCACCATGGTCCCGCCCGGCGTGAAGACCCAAGGCGGTACGCCCGACTACGCCCTGGCGGAGTGGATCCCGACGTCGTGTACCGACAAGTGCAATACGACGCGCAACGCCTCAATCGAGATGATCGCCATTCACGACACCGAGGGTGGCTGGGACGCGAGCGTCGCGACCTTGCAGAACGACCCCGGCAAGAGCGTCCACTACATCGTAGACGCGGACGGCGGTCGAGTCGGCCAGTTCATCCCCGAGTCCTATGACGGCTGGCACGTCGGTAACTCCTATTACAACAACCGCATGGTCGGCATCGAGAACGTCGGCTATGCCGGAGTCGACGACTACCAAACAGCGCTCTACGAGACGACGGCCGCGCTGGTGAAAGACATCGCTTCGCGCAACGCGATACCGCTCGGTCGCTCGCACGTCGTCGCTCATCAAGAGGTCCCCGACGGCGCCAATATCCCGCAGAGCTCACCACCTTGTCCGGACTCGCCGGGGACGTGCATCGCGAGTGGTAATTACGGTGGAGCGAACCACCACTCCGACCCCGGGGTCTATTGGGAGTGGTGTCAATTCATGGAGCTCGCCGGTGGCACTTGCAAATGCAACGACACCTTCGAGCTTTGGAATTGCGTGCACGATCTGTCGATGATGAACCGCTGCGTCGACGGCAACGTGGAGATCGTCCATTGCGCGGACCCCTGCGTCGTCGAGCCGATCGGGATCGACGACCATTGCACTCCAATCGAGGAAGGCACTGGCGGGGCACTCAATGGCGCCGGCGGAGCGCTCAATGGCGCCGGCGGAGCAATGGGTGGTAGCGGCGGCGCCGGGGGTGACGGCGGCGGCTCGAACATGACCCCGAATGGCGAGGACGACGCAGACTGCGGCTGTCGAGAGGCTCCCGGCGCGCCGACTCCGCCTGGCCTCGCAGCGCTGGGCGCGCTCGCCGCAGCGCTGATCCTCAAACGACGACGGCCCCGCTGAAGGACGGCTTACGGACGAATCGCCAATGGGCTGTCAGCGGGACCGCTTGCGTGGCGCGGCGCCCTCGCCAGCCTGAAATGCAGGGTCCGCCTTGATCTTGTTCAAGTCCTTGACCAAGGCGCGCGCGTAGTCGATCCAATAGCTGCGCCCTGGGTCTTTGCCGGGTTCGGGCGGGCTCGCAGCGAGGAGCGCGCGCAAAACCTCGGGGGCGACCGTACTCGCGAGGAGGGCGATGGCCTCGGTGCGGGTCGGGTATCGGTCGACGAACCCCGAGGCAGGCTCGTCGGCGTCGGGTTGATAGACCGGATAGACATCGCTCAGGCGCTCGCGCGGGCCTGCCCCCTGTACGAGCCACTCGACGCTCACGCCGAGCGCCGCGGCGAGGCGCTTCGCTGTGTCGTGGGGGAGCCGCGCGCCGCGATCCTTGCTCCGCAACGAGGAGATGTACTGCGCGGTGAAGCCTGAGCGCCGCGCGAGCTCACTGCCCGAGAGGCTCCGCGCCTCCATCGCCTCAGCCAGGCGCGCCTGCCAATCGCTCACGGAGTTCACTTTAGCTGGGACGTAGACAGCGTGCGCTTCGTTCGAGCAGGAGGGCGAATATCCACAGTTGACAACTTTAGTTGATGGACCAACGATGGACCTCATGCCGTCCACGCCACCATCCTCTCGCCCCACTCCGACCGCTACTCGCGCGGCGCGTTCGCGTCGTACCTCGGATCAGGCGCCGGCGCTCGCGATCACGTTCGCGGCGGCCTCGGATACTGGCAATTTCCGTGAGCACAACGAAGACACCGCGTTCACCGTTTCGCTCGAGGCCGCGCGCAACATGGACGGGGCGCGCGCCGCGATCCTCGGGGTCTGCGACGGGATGGGCGGCGTTCACGGCGGGCACATCGCGAGCGCCCTCACGCGCGACCTCCTCGTGAAATCGCTGACGGCCGATCCGGCGACGACGCCGGCGGCGCTCTCCGAGGCGATCGAGGAGGCCTCGCGCCACGTCTACGAGATGGGCGAGCGACGGCGCGAGCTCCGCGGGATGGGCACGACGGCGACGGTCGCGACGATCGACGGCGACACGATGCTCGTCGGGCAGGTCGGGGACAGCCGCTGCTATCTGCTGCGCGGCGGGCGCCTCCGCCAGCTCACGCGCGACCAATCCCTGGTCGCGCTGCTGGTCGAGCGCGGTGAGCTCACCGAGGAGGAGGCTCGTCACTCCCCCTATTCGAACGTCATTTTGCAGGCGGTCGGCACCTCGGAGTCGATCGCGCCGGTCGTCCAGCGCGTCGCCCTCGAGCCCGGCGACGTGGTCATGTTGTGCTCCGATGGCTTGCACGGCGTATTAGAACCGCGCGCGCTCAGCCGGCTCCTCAAGGCGGTCGAGCCCGGCGCAGAGGGTGAGACGTGTGAGGCCTTGATCGCGGCCGCACTCGAGGCCGGCTCGACGGACAACGTCAGCTGCGTCATCGCTTGCGTCCGCAGCGCGTGACGCGCTTCAGACGAAGAAGCTCGCGACGAGCGCGAAGATCGAGGTCGAGATCGTCATGTTGAAGCCGAGGCCGCGAGCGTTCGGCGAGACGTGATACCCGAACCAGAAGAGCACGCGACCGAGGCAGAAGAGCGCCACCGCCATCGGCACGAAGCGAAATGTCGAGGGCTCGTGCGCGCGGATCGCGAGCGAGAGCAGCGCCGGTATGAAGAGGACCAGCTGCTCGATGGTGTTCGTGAGCACGCGCTGGTTGATCTGGTGGCGGCGACTCGGGGTGCCGCTCACGGGGTCGAGCGCGCCCTCCGATGAGTCGAGGATGCGAAAGAGGCTCGCGACCATCGCCGCGAGCAAGATTGTCGGATAGCGCAGCAGCAGGATCGCCGTCGTGAGGCGTGTGCCGCTGTGAGGAGGTGGCGGCACGGGCGGCCACAGCAAGAACGCGAGCGTCGCTGCGACGGCGAAGAGGCCGGCGCCCGCGGCGATCCAAACGAGGGTCGTCTTGCGCGCGGGTGTCAACCAAGTGCTGAGGGCCATGGCAGCGAGGCGGGCGACACTTGTATCCTCGGTCGCGGAGGCTTGAAATGGCCGATCCGGCTCCCACGGAACAAACGCCCGCGGCGAAGGTCGCACCGAAACGGGCCAAGAAGAAGAGGAGCCTCGCGTTCCGCATCTTCCGGGTCGTCCTCATCATCCTGCTCCTGCCCGTGCTCGTCGCGGGCGGACTCGTCGGTTACCTGCACACGGACAGCGGCAAGGCCCGCGTCCGCACGACGCTGGAGAAGCGGCTGAGCCAGCGCGTCAACGGCTCGGTCACCATCGGTTCGCTCGACTACGCGCTCGGCGGCGAGGTCTCGCTCGGCGGCGTCCACGTGAAGGACACCGACGGCAACGACGTCGTGGTGCTCGACAACCTGCGCGTGAAGCCGGACTGGCGCACCCTCCTCAAGCGCGAGGCCATCGCGATCGACGAGGTCGATCTCCGCGGCCTTCACTTGAACATTGTTAAAGACGCGGACGGCGGCTCGAACCTCAAGCGGCTCGTCATCCCCTCCGAAGAGGAGCCGAACAAGCAGCCGTCGGCGATGCCGATCATCGTCCGCAGCATCGCGATCTCCGACGTCGACGTGGCCATCCAGTCGCCCGACGGCACGACGATCGCGATCGACGACGTCGCGCTGAAGGGCTCGCTCAAGGCCGTTCGCTCGAAGAAGGACCTCGAGCTCTCGCTCTCGCCGATCACCCTCACCGCCGACGTGAAGAAGACGGCCGCGCAGGGTGGGCTCACGGTCGCCGCGCGCGACTTCAAGACCGGCGTGAAGATCGATCTGCACGGCGGCAACGGCACGGTCCAGATCGAGCCGCTCGAGGCGAGCGTCGCCCTCACCCTCCCGGGCAAGTTCGATCACACGCTGCCGGTCGCGTGGGACGGCGGCACCGTCGAGGTGAAGGACGGAAACATCGGCGCGACGCTCGACGACCTGCTCATCGGCGCGATCTCGTTCGCCACGATCAAGGTCGACGCGAACACGCTCGACGGCGCGCTCGCGGGGACGCCCGCGGCGGACGTCATCGGCCTGCACGTCGACGCGGCGAAGCTCAACGAGCTCCTCGGCAAGCCCGTCCTCAAGGCGAACGTCGACGTCGTCGGCAACCTCGACACGAGCGACCCGCAGAAGCCTCGCGTGACCGCGACGGTGAAGACCGACGCGGGCGCGACGATCACCGCGACCGCGCAGGTCGACACCAGCAAGCCCAACGCGCCCGCGCACGACGTCCGCGTCACCGTGACCGACGTCGACACCGAGGCTCTGCTCGCGGCCGACCTCGGCGCGCCGCCCGTGAAGGTCGAGTCCGTCACGGTGACGGCGAACGGCACTGGTGCTTCGGCGGCGGACCTCTCGACGACGACGCACATCCACGTGAAGGGCGTCACCGCCAACAAGATCAAGGTCGAGGACGTCGACGCCGACGCCTCCGTCAAAGGGAACACGATCGACATCGCGCGCGCAGACGTGCACGCGCTCGACCAACACATCAAGCTCTCGGGCACCTTCGATCGCGAGAAGAAGACCTTCTCGGCAGACATCTCCCTCGACGGCGACATCGGCGTGCTCCTCGCGGCGCTCAAGACCGCGGGCCTGCCGATCACGGCCGAGCTCCCGAAGGCCACGGTCGAGCTGAAGGAGGGCGACCTCAAGGTCCACGCCGAAGGTCAGGTCGGCGGCGACATCAACGTGCACGCGACCGCGAACGAGATCGCGCTCGCGGGCGGCAACGCGAAGATCGACGCGACGGCGAAGCTCGTTCCCGGCGACCCGGCGAAGGGCGAGAAGAAGATCAAGGTCGCGGGCCTCGACGCGACGATCGACCTGAAGGGGATCTTGCTCTCGCGCGTGCTCGCGCTGCGAGGCAAACACCTGCCGCCGCAGCTCGGGTTCGACGCGCTCTTCGGCCTCCACGCGCACGCGACGGGCACGGTCGAGAACCCCGAGGTCGAGCTCTCGGTCGACGGCATCGGCCTGCGGTCCGACAAGGGCCCGGTCACGGCGCTGCGGATCGACGGCAACGTCGACAAAACCCAGGCGACGCTCGCGCTCGCGCTCGACGGCCTCGGCGTGCGGACCGCCGGCAAGAAGGCGACGCGCGAGCGGCTCGCGACGGTGTCGGCGTTCCTGCCGCTCCTCATCGACGGCGAGAAGAAGGGGCTCGATCCAGCTCGCTTCTTCGACATCAACCTCGAGCTGCCGCAGCGCCCGCTCGAGGAGGTCGCGAAATACGTACCGCCGATGCTGCTCGTCGACCGCACGATCCCGCAAGGCGAGCTCGGCGCGAAGCTCCACTTCGCCGGCACGGTCGCGTCGCCGCGCGGCGACGGCCGCATCGATTTCGAGGGCACGCTCCTCGATCCGAAGAACCCGAAGAGCCCGCGCCAGACGCTCGCGGTGAACCTGGATCTCACGCCCGATCACCGGGGAGGCAGCGCGCTCGATCTGAACCTCGCGGTCGCGCTCGAGAAGGGCGCAGCGCCGATCCTCGGCGGCCACGTCAACGCGGCCTTCCCCTGGTCGCCGCTGCTCGGCGGCGCGCAGTCCGTCACGTACACGGCGCACCTCGACGTCGGGCCCGTCGACCTCGGCAAGCTGCCCGCCGTCGAGAAGCTCGAGAAGGCCCGCGCGATCGGTGGCGTCGTCGACGGCGACATCGACCTCGAGGGCGATCGGTCGAACCTCGGCGGGACGATTCGTTTGACCGCGAAAGGGGCCAAGCCACCGCGGTGGCACTGTCCCGAGACCTTCAACGCCTCGCTCTCCGCACGCATCCAGCCGGAGACAACCACGGTCGACCTCGGGGTCGATTTCGAGAACTCGCCTCTCGTCACGCTGACCGGGTCGCTCGGAATTGCTGGGCGAGGTCTGCTCCAAAAACTGAAGGGCCTCGACCCTCAGCTCGATCTCGTCCTGAGCGTACCGTCGCGCAGCCTCGCATCTCTCTCCCCGTTCAATCCCAAGCTCGAGAATTTGCCGGGCGCGCTCGATGGAAAAATCGCGATCACCGGGACGGCGAAGAACCCGCTCGTGAGCGGGGAGCTCGGCGTGAGCAAGGTCGCGGCCGTGAGCGGCGTCGAGGGTGGCGCCAAGGTGAAGCTCGGGCTCGACGGAGAAACGCTTCAGGCGGACGTGTTCGTGGGCGCGCCGCTCGACACGCCCCCGGTTGCGGTCAAAGCGACGATCCCGCGGGTCGCGCTCTTCGACTTCGTGCGAGGCCCCGAGGGCACACCGCTCCCGATCTCGATCTCGGCGACCGCAGCCAAGGCCGACCTCAAGAACATCGTGCCGGGCAAGCTGCTCGACGGCCGGCAGCTCGACGCGAGCGGCGCGCTCGATCTGGGTTTGTCGGGGTCGATCACGATCGAGAAGGGAAAAGGCGTCGCGACGGCCGATCTGCAAGGCGGCTTGGACCTGGCAGGAACCATCCCTCTGCCCGGCACGAAGCGCACGTGGAACAACGTTGCCCTCTCGGTGAAGGCGAGCGGTGAGGAGATCCGCATCGATCGCCTCGAGGCGCACGAGACCGACCTCGAGGTGAAGGATCGCTGGCTGAAGGGCGACGGACACCTCACGCTCGCGAAGCTCAAGCCGCAGAGCGCGGACCTCCACCTGACTTCGGACAAGTGGCTCCTCTTCGGGGGCAAGATGCTCGGCCAGCCGGACGCGCCGCGCGGCACGCTCACGCTCGACGCGCGGGTCACGGCCGAAATCGCAGGCGCGATCAAGCTCGTCAACGTCGAGGTCGACAAGCTCGAGCTCCTCATCCCCGACCGCTTCGACAAGGCGCACCAGCCCGAGGACGTGGCCGTCGGCGACGTGATGTACGTCGGCGATGCAGACGTGAAGGTCGGTCAGCTCTCGGTCCCCGAGTCGAAAAAGAAGAAGGAGGAGCATGTCGACCCGTCGTGCTTCGTTCCTCCACCTGACGCTCCCGATGTGGCAGCTGCGGAACCTGAGAGCGGCATGGACCTGGACGTCCACATCGCGGACGGGGCGCACCTCGTCCAGGCGTCGATCGATCTCACGACCGGCGGGCGCATCTCGGTCAAGCGCCGGGAGAAGGACGTGAAGATCCGCGGGCAACTCGTGATGTCGAAGGGGCAGCTGCAGCTCGGCGGCGCGCTGCACGATCTCCGCGAGGGTTCGCTCACGTTCGACGAGGCACACCCGACCGGCTACCTCGACCTCTGGTTCGAGAAGATCCTGCCGAACCAAGCGCTGCGCGATGTCTCCAAGGCGAGCGCCGGCGACTCGCTGACGGTGCACACGTTCGGCCCGCTCCTCGATCGAAAGAACGTGCTCGGTGGCTCGGGGAGCCCGGGCTCGCTCTACGACACGCTCGCGGTGCACACCACCGGCCGCGAGCGCTACGTCTCGGGCCCCGACATGCCCGAGAGCGCGACCGTCGACTTCCCCCAGACGCAGGGCCTCTTGGTGCTCTCGTTCCTATCGGTCAATTTGCCACACCTCATCTTCCTCGACCGCGTGGCAGCTTGGTCCGACCCTTACGACAGCGACCGCAGCTACGGCCGCATCGACCACTACGAGGCAGAGCGCTACCTCCTCGACGGCAACGGACGCGTCCGAGCGACGATGCGCCCGAGCGGCGTCGGCAGGAGCGACGCGGAGCTCGAGTTCGATTACCTCTTTGTAAACAAGCCCCGCGCGGCGTTCGGCGTCGGGGCGACGGGTGGCTCGCGCGGTGGTGGCGGCGCGGCGCTCGTCTTCGAGTGGTCGAGCGACGACTAGGCACTTCCCCATGCGGTCTTTCGCCGAGAGGGCGAAAGGTTAGCCCGCGATGATTCAGAACGGGGTTGGGGCCCCGTTCTGTCTCCATGGGGTTGGGGCCCCCATGCCCGCGATGACTCAGTAGATTCCCGGTACAACTTTGTAAGGGACTCTCTTGCAGTACTCCTCCCAGGCGGTGCCGTACTTGGTGCGGCACCGCTTGTCGTCTCGGTTCGCCCGATCGAGCAGGAGGAACGTGAGGAAGATGACATAGAAGTAAGGCAGCAAGTTGTCGAACATCGCCGGCAGCGACCAGAGCAGCGCCAGCGAGATCTCCGGCACGTAGTGGAAGTGCCGTGCGAGACCCCAAAAGCCACTGGCGAGCAGGAGGTTCTCGCGCTGCTCGCCGTCGGTCGTGCGGTATTGGGCGAGGATGAGCGCGGGCGGGCGACCCCAAATCGTCGTCTCACCCTTCGTGCGGCGGACGCGCTGTCGCTGGTCGTCGGCCGCGTAATTGGCCCAGAGCGCGAAGAGCCCCAAGACGAAGACGGCGCCAGCGAGGGCAGGTGAGAGCGCGAGCGGATGCTCTGCCAGATAGAGCGCGGGGATCGTGTAGACCGCGGGCACCCAGACCAGCACGCCCCAGCAAATGTAGTAGCCGAAGCGATCGTGCATGATGTCGAGCGAGTTGAAATACCCGCCCTCCCACCAGAAGAACTTGAAGAGATAGGCGGCGATGAGGCCCGCGCAGACCATCATCGACGTGCTCACGTGGCCGTAGAGCGCGTGTTGCTTCGCCGCGAACGCGAGGACAATGACGCTCCAGCCCATCATCGAGACGCGGCAATTGATGAGCTGCTTGAGGTTCACGCCGAAGAGCGTCGGGTGGAGCTCGATGCCCTGGAAGAAGTCGAAGAGCGGCTCACCCGTATAAACGGCGTCCGTCGTCGAGGGCCGAACGCGGCCCTTCACGTAGAGGAACGCACAGAACGCGAGCGCGAGCGCGTTGATGGTCACCAGGATCTCGCCGAAGCGGTCGTAGACCGCAGAGGGCGAGAAGAGGTGCAGCGGGTAGGCCGCCACATAGAGGCCCAGGTGGGTGATAATCCAGGCCGCTATCCCGTTGAGCTTGTAGAGCGGCTGTTGGCCAGTCGGGGTGACAGGGCCGTAATGGGGTTTGCCCGGTAGGACCTTGAGCAGCACCCCCTGGCCCCCGACCCACCCGAGGATCATTCCGAGCGCGACCCAGCTGGGTCGCGGGAACTGGCTGCTCAGGTTCGCGAACGAGGCGTTGCGCAGGAGCTCCAAAAACGAGCCATGGTAGTAACGCACCGTCAGCCATAGGAGAAAGGCGAGGGGCGGGGTCGCGGTGATGAGCAGGAGGGGCCCGATCCACCGGCGCATGGCGCTGGCTTCGAGCTTGATGTGGGCGGGGCGCAGGGACACAGCCGGCTGATACCGGCCGCAGCTCCGATTGGTCAAGCACGCAGAACTGCGATCGGCTCAGGGGCCGAGGCGCCGCACCGACAGGAGCGGCTGTTTGCCCATCCCCGTGCTGTCACCGTCGCAAATGGGGACAATCTCACCGAGGCTCGAGGTTGCGACGAAGAGCCCCGACGCGGAGGGCGCGAGGGCGGTCGCTTTGGAGAAGAAGTCGAAGTCGGGCGTCACGCCGAGGGCCTCGAAGCCCTCGAGGCGGACCCAATCGACGCTGCCATCGCCGCCATCGAGCTGCGCGACGAAGGCGCGCCCACCCGGCAGGTCGATGCTGGTCGAGCACGCGTCGACAGCGCCGGCCGACAAGCCCGAGGCGACGCTGCCCGCGACGAAGACCTTACCGCCGCTCTCCACGAGGGAGCGAATCACCACCGGGCCCCCGATAGCGCTCAATCGGCGAAACCAAATCGGGCGCTTTTGATTGGTCCAACCCACGCGCCCGTACGCCATCACGAAGCCGTCGCCGTCTGCGCCGGCCTCCGCGTTCGAGCCGTCCGCGAGCATCGGCACCGCGTCGCCTGAATAGTGACCAGCCAAGAAAATCGAGCTGTCGGACACGGCGATCTTCTTGATGCCGATCGGGTCGGAGTCCGTGCCGAGCGCGACGAACGCCGAAGTGTCGAAGGCGCCACTCTGGGTGGTGAAGCGCCCGAAGAAGCTGTGGTCTGGGACGCCCTGCGCGCCGTTGACTGGACATCCAGTGCCGGCCACCCAAACCTGATCGTCCGCGTCGACACCAATCCCCGCGTCGAGCCCGGCCATTGTCGTGTAATGGCTGACGACACAAGGTCGATAGTCGAGCGCACGGACCTCTGTCCCAGCGCCAGGCCCATCGGTGCCGACCACATAGAATCGATGGGTCTCGAAGGCGGGCGCGCCAGTGTCGAAGGGGTCGCGCCCGGCGACCCCGATCGCCGCCACCTGGTAAGGGCCACCGCCCGGGAGCGCCGCGACGTCCGAGAGATAGCCATTGTCCATCGCGCTCGCCGTGGGAGCCTCGACGGCTTGTGAGACCGTCCCCGTGTCCGGATCCATCCAGAAGAGGAAAGGACTGAAGTTCGAGCCCTGGACCTCCGGCCCCTCGACGTAGACAGTCGGTGAGCTGCAGTCGAGCGAGCTGCCGAAGAACACCATTCGCCCCGCCTCGAAGGCGCCCACGACGACGATCCGCGGCGTTGGACCCCCAGCCACGTTGGTCACGGCGTTGAAGAAAACCTCGTTGCCGTCAGGAATGCCGGCGTCCGCACACGGACCCGCAGCTGCGAGGACTCCGCCCTTGTCGTCGAGGACGAAGGCACCCCCAGCGTATTGTGCTGTGTAGAGCGTGGTCGCCGGGAGCTCGAGTCCCTTGGCGCCGAAGTCGAAGAAGTGGCCGACGAGTCGCGCGCCTGACCCGTAAGGCACCATGTCCGCGACCTCGACATAGGTCGAGCCGTCGTTTGCCTCGGGGGCGCGCGCGTCGAAGCCGACAGCGGCCACGGGCGAGGGGCAGACCGCGGCGCCGGGGAAGCAATTGTTGCAATCGAGGCATTGCGGGCCACCGCCGCCGCCCGCGTTGCCACCACTGCCCGGCAAACCCCCAGCACCGCCCATTGCACCGGAGCCGCCCGCAGCGCCCGAGCCGCCTGAAGCGCCCGAGCCGCCTGAAGCGCCCGAGCCGCCTGAACCCCCGACATCGGGGAAGTCGACCAGGAAAGAGCAGGCCGACATTGCGAGGGGCAAGAGGAGCGCCGCGATCACGTTCACGCGCCGCTTCAAGCGAAAGATCATGACCAGCGCACCCCGAAGCAGTCTAGCTATCCGAGCGTCGCCGCGTCGATGACGAACCTGTAACGAACATCGCTCTTGAGCATTCGCTCGTACGCACGCTCGATGTCGGCCATCGGGATGACCTCGACGTCGGCGCCGATGCCGTGCTCACCACAGAAGTCGAGCATTTGTTGGGTCTCTGCGATACCGCCGATGAGCGACCCCGCGATCGAGCGGCGCTTCGCGATGACGCCGAACGCCGAGAGCGCGAGCGGCTTCTCCGGCACACCGACGAGGACCATCGTCCCGTCGCGTTTCAGGAGCTTGAGGTGCGGGGCGAGGTCGTGATTGGCCGATACGGTGTCGAGCACGAGGTCATAGCGACGCTCGTGTTTCGCCATCGTGACGTCGTCGGAGCTCACGACGAGCTCACCCGCGCCGAGGCGCAGGGCGTCCGCTCGCTTCGACGGAGAAGATGACAGGACTGTAACCTCAGCGCCCATCGCGGCCGCGAGCTTGACCGCCATGTGCCCGAGCCCGCCGAGCCCGAGAACGGCGACGCGCTTGCCGGGCTCGACGCCCCAATGTTTGAGCGGTGAATAGGTCGTAATGCCGGCGCAGAGGAGCGGCGCCGACGCGGCGAGGTCGAGGTTCGAGGGCACCTTGAGCACGAAGGACTCGTTGCAGACGATGTCCGTCGAGTAGCCGCCCTGGGTCGGCGTCTCGCCGTCGCGCTCTACACTGTTGTAAGTCCAGACGGGGCCGTCGTCACAATATTGTTCGAGGCCCGCCTGACACGAATCACAAATGCGACAGGAGTCGACCATGCAGCCGACGCCGACAATGTCACCCACCTTGAAGCGACGGACGTGCCCGCCGACTGCGGTCACGCGCCCCACGATCTCGTGGCCAGGGACCATGGGGAAGCGCGAGCCACCCCACTCGTCGCGGGCCTGGTGAATGTCCGAATGGCAGACACCCGACCAGAGGATATGGATGCTGACGTCGTGCGGCCGCGGATCACGGCGCGTGATCTCGAACGGTCCGAGGGGCTTGTTCGGTGCGACTGCGGCGTAGGCGCGGACGGTTTTCACACGCCCGTTCTTAGTACAACCCAGGGCCCGTGCGGCTCAGTAGTGCGGCGGGGGAGCTTCTTCGCCGCCGGTCGGCTCATCCATCTCGCGCAGCCGGCGCTCGAGATCGGCGACGCGGCTCTCGAGCTCCTCGACGACGCGGCGCTGCTCGTAGAGCACGAGGGAGAGCTCCTCGAGCAGGCGCTCTTGGTGGGCGTAGCGGATCTCGAGCTCGGTGACGCGATCGGTGGTCATGCGATTTCTTCTGGTTTGGGCGGCGCGCTCGTCGCGCGATGAAAGTAAAACGCCGCCGCCGAGACCATGGCCAACATCAGCGCGCTCGTGAAGAGCCCGAACCCTTGGAGGAAGGACACCCACGAGAGCGAGCGTCGACCTGCGTTCTTGTAGATCAACGTCGCGACGCTGCCGAGGTACCCGGAGGCATCGGCGACGTAGATGAGGAAGCCCGCGTTCGCGACGGAGCCCGTCGCGGCGACGAGGCGATCGAAGAGAACACAATTGTAAGGAACGTACGCCACGTAGAGCCCGAGCCCGACGGAGATCATCCACGTGACGGGCTGGATCAAGCCGGCTTGGAAGGCGAGGGTCGCCGCGCCCACGAGGAGCGCGCCGGCGACGATGATCACGTGCGTCGCGAGCAGGGCCGCGCGGTTCTTCCGGAAGAGGCCGATCAACGCGACGCCGACGACCGCGCCGACGGCGACGGGGATCTCGGTGGTGGTCATGATGAGGGGCTGCTTGCCGAAGCCGAGCTTGTCCCAAATCTCGGTCGCGAAGTTGTCGCGAAAATCCCTGAACGCCGTTAAAGCAACGTACGCGATCACCAAGGGGACGAGGCCCGCGGCGTGTGACCTGAAGAAGGCGCGCCGCATCTCGGCGTTCATCGGGACGCGCTCGGTGCGGGCCGCGACGTCGCGCTGCGTGGGCGGAGGGATCTGCGCGAGCATGGCGACGAAGAGGAGCATCGCGGGCGCGACGACCGCGCCTGCTGCGGCGGGCATCCAGCGCTCGGCGACCCCCCACTCGAGCAGCGCTTTGCCGAGCGATTTGGCGGCGCCGCTCCCGACGATGAAGCTCGCGCAGAGCGCCGCGCCGAGCCAGTCGCTCACCACGCGGCCCTCGAGGAACCCGAACACCATCCCCCAGATCATCCCGAGCGAGAGTCCGTTCAGCGCGAGCGCGACCATCCCGAGCGACGAGGGGAGGAGCGCGAACGCGACGAGCGCGGCCTCCGCGCAGACGATCGAGAGGAGGATCGCTCGAGCTCTCTTGCCGGCGTGGAGCTCGCTCACCACCTTGATGCCCAGCATCTTCGACGCCGCGTAGCCGACGACCTGGGCGATCACGTAGGCGCTCTTCGCGTCGAGGCCGAGGATGTGGGGGACCGTCGCGTACGTCCCGGCCGCGAAGGGCTTTCGATAGAAGTACATGAAGAAGTAAGCCGCGAAGCTGCTGACCGCCGCGTAGATCGCGAACACGATCGGGTGGACGCGGTTCAGCCAGTGCTCGAGGTTCGGGCCCGGCGCCGCGGGCTCGATCGCGCTCTCTTCCCCACCCTGCACCGTCATGGTCCGACCGTACGCGACGTGGTGGGGCGGTCGTCAATGCGCTTTACGAAGTGCGGCTTCGATTCGCAGAAGCGTCTCCTTCGCGTCACGCGCCGTTCGCGAGCTGGGCTTCGCGCCGCCCCACTGGCCGACGATCGACGTGAGCGCGTCGCGCGCGCCGCGCAGATCGCCCTGCTTTTCGAGCACCGCGGCGAGCTCGCGCTTCGCTCGGATGGAGACGAAGGGTTGGTCGAGCGCCGAACACGACGCCGCAGCCTTGCGCAAATAGGCGGTGCCTCGCTCGAGCTGACCCGCCTGGACGAGGACGCGCCCGAGCACGAGATCCATGACCATGTTGTAAGCGCCGGGTTCGGGCAGGGGCTCGTAGAGGGGCATCGCGAAGACGGCGTCGCGCGCGGCGCGCTCGGTGGTCACCTGCAGCCCGTAGCCGAAGAGCCACATGTTCGAGCGCTGATCGGGCACGACCGCGCCGCCCTGCGCGAAGACGAAGCCCTCGTATTTGGACCACGTCGCGCGCGTGATCTCCTCCCAGCCGGGATTTGCTTTGCCCCACAAAGCGATCTCGCTCGCGAGCTGCATCAACTGCTCGACCTCGGCGGAGGTCGTAAGCCGCGTCGCCTGGACGTCGGCCAGCATCTTGGTCGAGAGCGTTCGGAGGGTCGCGTCGTCGCCGGACTCGCGCGCGAGCGTCACGAGCTGCGCAGCCGCGTTCAGTCGAACCATGAAGGAGAGGCGCGCGGAGCTCGAGCCCTCGAGCATCTCGCGGAGCGGCTGGAGTCGCTTCGCGGCCACGTCGAAGCGGCCGCGGAAGGCGTCGAGCTCGAGCTCGTCGCCGGTCGTTGCGGACTGCCGCTCGCGCGCGGGGAGGAGCTCGGCCCGCTGCGAAAACAGCGCCCGAATGGTCGCGTCGTCAGCTCCGCGCGCGGCCGCCGCGAGCGACGCGAGATCGTACGCGCGCGGGTCGGCGGAGTCCGCCGCGATCCACGCGCGCGCCTCGCGGTCCATGGTCTCGCAGTCTCCCGAGCGCGCGGCGATCGTCGCGCTCGCGGCGAGGCACGTCGGAGCGCTCGGGGCGAGCGCCAGGCACGAGCGCACGGCGTTGAAGAGCGGCTCGGTCTGGAGGAAGCGCTGCTCGAGGATGACCCGCTGCGCGAGGCTCGCGACCTGCCAATCGCCCGCGATCGCGTCGAGCACCTCGCGCGCGCCGGCGGCGTTGCCGAGGTTGATGCGGATCTTCGCGAGGAGCAGTCCGGCCTCGGGCGCGTGCGTGTTCGACCAGAGCTCTGCGAAGGCCTTCTCCGTCGTCGTGAAGTTGGGAGGTGTGAGGTAGCTCGGCCCCTCGGCCTCGAGGACGGCGAGCTCGAACGGCGTGAGCTCCGCGCGCCGCGTCGAGGCGTCGCGGTAGGCGTCGCGCGAGGCCTCGGAGTTGGCCGGCACCCACGTCGAGAGCCACAGCGCCTCGCTGGCGCTCGCGTGGCCCGTCCCCGTCGAGATCGTGAGCTCGCGGACCGCGGCGTCGAACGACCCGCCGCGCACGAGCTCCCATGCGGAGCGCACGCCGACGCTCAGCCGGTTCGGATACGGCTCGAACTCCGGCAGGGGAGGTGGCTCGACGAAGGGTGGCGGCGTGGAGGACTCGACGGGCGGTGGAGCGACCGTCGTCGGGTTGCGTGCGCGCCCTGCGACGGCGAGCAACGTGCCGAGCGCGGCCGTCGAGACGAGGACCGAGGCGAGGGCGAGGGGAGCTCGAGGGCGTCGCGCGGTAGGTCGACGTCGCGCGGCGTTCTCGGTCGCAGGCTCGAACGTCGCGTCCCCCTGCGTGGTCGAAGGTGGCGCTCCCGAGGCGTCGTCGCGCGGCTCGACCTCGGCGTCCGTGTTTCGGTTCGCGGGCTCTCGGCGAGGCTGCGACGTGGCGAACGTGACGGCTCGGTCGGAGGGGCGAAGCCTCGCGTCGCGCGACGGGTCGCGCCGTCGAGACTCGCGGATGACGGAGCTCGTCGTGTCGCCCAAGAGCACAGCCAGCTCGTCGAAGGCCTTGCGAGCTTGGTCGAACCGCTCCTCCGGGCGGAGCGCGAGACATTTTGCGAACCACGCGTCGAACCCGTCCGGCAAGACGCCGGGCGCTCCGTGCTCAGAGGCGCGCTGCGACGCGGGGACGACGGCGCCTTGGCCGACCTCGTTCAGCAGCGTGAGGCCGCTCGTGCTCCGCCAATATTCTCTGCCGACGAGCCCCCAAAAGACCAAGAGCCCGAACGACCACACGTCGCTCGAGGGGTGCGCGACGTAGTGGAGCTCGAGCTGCTCGGGCGCCATCCAGAGCGGCGTCCCGACGGCGCCCGTGAGCGAAGCGTTCGCGTCCGCAATCCACTTCGCGATGCCGAAGTCGAGGAGCTTCACGACGATCGCTGGCGGATCTCCGGTGCCCTCGACCTCGGCGAGGAAGACGTTCTCGGGCTTGAGATCACGGTGCACGACGAGCGAAGCGTGGGCCGCGGCGAGCCCCTCCGCGAGGGCGGAGAAGACGGCGCGCGCCTCGCCACGCGAGAGCGGCCCGGCGCGCGTCACGTGCGCGCGGAGGTCCTCGCCCTGCAGCAGCTCCATCACGATGAAGCGCGCGCGCGTCGCCAAATCGACGCCCGCGCTCACGACGTCGACCACGTGCGGGCTGCGCACGCGGCTCGAGGCCTGGGCCTCGACGGCGAAGCGACGCTGAGCCTTCGTGTCGGTCGACAGCGCGTTCAAGATCTTGAGGGCGCGCCTGCGCTGCGTGCTCAATTGGAGCGCGACCCACACGGTGCCCATGCCGCCCGCGCCGAGCGGCGCGACGATCTCGAAATCCCCGCCGATCACGGTGCCCGGGCCGATCTCCGTCTCGAGCGAGGTCTGCGCCGCCGCGGCGGAGTCGCGCTCCGCCGCGTCGCTCGCGCGATCGCGGGCCGCTCGGACGCGCAGGAACACAGCGAGCTCGAGCGCCGCGAGGGCGAGCACGCATTCGATCGTGACGAACGGCGCAGGGGCCGTGCGCCAGAGCACGGCCGCGCTCGCGGCGGCGAGTCCGACCGCGAGCGCCGCGATGGCGATCCTCGCGATGGATGCCGGCGCGCGCGCCTTGGGTCGCGCCTCGAGCGTCCCGACGAGGACGAAGAGCGCAGCTGCGGCGAGCGCGGCCGCGGCGCTGCTCGCGAGGGTTGCTGCGACCACACCGGGGGGCCTTGCTCGCGCGAGCGTCACGAGCGCGAGGCCCGCGGCGCCGAGCTCGAGGACCGCACCGAGCACGGCAGCGCCGCGCGCGAACGGCTGGGTTTCACCAGCCCTGCTCACCTCAGGGCGTCTCCAGCGCGCGCTCGGCAGCGCCCCACCCGCACGACTCGATCAGCATACGCTCTCGGAGTATCTTGCTCCCGCCCCAGGCGGCGCGCACCATGCCGCGCGCCGGCTCAGCCCGCGACGCACGAGCGCGTCGACTCCAGAAGACTTCGTGAGATCCACGACGATCGAGCCCAGTACCACCGACCCGCTCCCGGAGGGACGCGCCGGATCGACCACGCAACGCCCAGGCTTCGTCGTGCTCTGGTCTGCGGACGATCCCGGCCGCGTAGGCGAGCTCGTCGCGATGCCCGCTGGGTCGAACGACGCGCTCCTCGGGCGCGCGCACGACCGGCCGCGCGTCCCGCTCATGCAGTGGCAACGACAGCGGCCAGGGATCACCGAGCCCGCAGCGCCGTTCGTCAACCGACATGTCTCGCGTGAGCAGCTGCGCGTGCGGCAGCGCGGCGCGCAGCTCGAGATCTTGAACGAGGGCCGCCTCAAGCTGCGCGTCGACGGCCGGGTCGTCGACAGCGCCGAGGTCAGCGCCGGGCAGCTCGTCGAGATCGCCGGGCAGCTCCTCCTGCTCGTGGTGGTCCGGCCCGATCGCTTGCCCCCGCTCCGCAGCACCGCGCTCACGTCCTCGCCGTTCGGTCGCGCCGACGAGCACGGCATCTCCGGCGAGGGCCCCACGGCTTGGGCGCTCCGCGAGCAGCTCGCGTTCGTCGGCGCTCGCAGCGATCACGTGCTCGTGCTCGGCCCGAGCGGCTCGGGCAAGGAGCTCTGCGCGCGCGCGCTCCACGCACTCTCGGCGCGCGCCGGCCGACCCTTCATCGCGCGCAACGCAGCAACGTTGCCGGCCGGTCTCGTCGATGCAGAGATGTTCGGCAATGTCAAGAACTATCCGAACCCCGGAATGGCGGAGCGCCCTGGACTCGTAGGCGAGGCAGACGGTGGGACCTTGATGCTCGACGAGATTGGCGAGCTCGGCCCGGAGCTCCAAGCGCACATGCTTCGACTGCTCGACGCAGGCGAATATCAGCGCCTCGGCGACGCCCGCGTACGAAAAGCAGATGTGCGGGTCATCGCAGCTACCAATCGTGAGGTCGCCGAGCTCAAACACGACCTCGCGGCGCGCTTCAAGCTGCGCATCCACGTGCCGGGCCTCAATGAGCGACGAGAGGACATTCCGCTCCTCATACGCGCTTTGCTGGCTCGCATCGCTGCCTCCGACCCGGCCATTGGCGCCCGCTTCTGGGAGAGCTGGAGCGGAACGTCGAGTGGACAGCCGCGAATCACTTGCCGCTTGGTCGAGGCGCTCGTGAAGTATGACTACTCGACTCACGCCCGAGAGCTCGAGCGACTCCTTTGGATCGCACTGTCGTCCGCAGACAGCGACAATATCGACCTCACGCCAGCGCTCGAAGACGAGCTCGGACGCAGCGCCTCGGGTGGCGGGGACACGCCAGCCATTACGCGAGAGGCCTTGCTCGACTGCCTCGAGAAGAACGACTGGGTGATCGAGCGCACATGGCGACAGCTGCGCCTCAACAATCGGCACGTCTTGCGTCGACTCATGAAGAAGCATGGAGTCGCCAGAGACGACGACACCGGCTGAGCCGGCGGCTGTTTCCCGGGCCCTCATTCGAGCTGACAGTCTCGCCCGTCTCCTTGCGATACAAGCGAGAAAGCTCGAAGTGCTCCTTTGCCCTACTTGATTGGTCAAGCTGGGCAGCACTCGGCGCTCGCCACGCGGCGGATTCGACGTGCTCTCGCGACTCGTCAGTTCGAGCGACACACTGTCGCTAGAGACAGGAGGGCGTGTCCACTTCCCGAACTGAGACAATAAAGCCCCAGCTCGGGACGAACGCGTCCTGGCGCCAACCCGGATTGGGTGACGACACTCCTGATTGTTCTAGGAGATCGATGAATGAAGACGAACGACCGCGACTGTCGATCAGCCGGCGGTGTAGGTCGTAGAGCGACGCTCGCCCTTGCGCTTGATCTGGCCCTTCTCCAACAGGCGAGCCAGCGGAACCATCCACTGCGCCTTGTCGAGCTTGAGGGCGTCTTTGATTTGCTCGGCGCGCTGTCCGGGGTTCTTGCGGACGTGCTCGAGGATCTTGTTGGCCGTCTGCTCGATCTCGGCGAGCGAGCGGCGATTGCGACCACCAGAAGCCTTCTCCTTCTTGCTGGGAGCGGCAGCTTTGGCGGGAGCGGCCGGCGCTGCGGGAGCAGCCTTGGCGCGCTTGGCGGGAGCGGGAGCAGCAGCCTTGGGAGCCGCGGGAGCAGCTTTGGGGGCGGCCGCGGCCTCTTCACGCATGGAGCCGAGCGCGTCGTGAATGACCGACAGCGTCGACTTGCGGAAAGCGGCCTCGAGGTCGGCGACGAACTTCTCAACCAGGGGACGGATATCTGCGCTCATGGACATGTGTTCTCTAAAACCACGAAGCGACAGTCTTAGCAATGTAGTTTTTCCAGTCTGCCCAACTCATTGTTAGACAAGGGCGTCTTTTACCGTGTTTTGAACGACAACTTTTTTTGTGATCCGAGGCTCGCCCGACAAGAACAGTCGGGCGTCCATTGGCTTGGTGGCGTCGACGAGAGTGCGCGAAGAGTCAGACGACGAAGTCGAGCATCTGCAGCTCGTTCATGTAGCGGCCGAGCGCTGCGTTGAACTCGTCGATGAGTGGGTCCAGTCGCACGAGCGCGCCGTCTTTCCCAGTGCGCTCGACGCGACCGCTGACAGGAACCTCGCCTCGGGGCAGCTTGATCACGAGCGTCACTTCGTCACCTTGCTTCACCAGTCCTTGCTCAGTCGCGGAGCTTGCGAGCTTGACGAAGCCCTCCGAGAGTTCGACGACGGGCACGACTGCATAGCTCGTCTCGCCTTTGACGATGCCTGCGCTCGCGGGGTGATATTCGACCGGACAGACGCGATAGTGCGATCGACGGTTGTGCTCGATCAGGTCGTCGAGCTTGTCGCATACCGGCTGCGACAGCGCGTTCTCTTCCGACGACAAGACGAGCTCGCGCAGCTCCTTCATCGCCTTCTGGGTTCGCACGATGTTGCCGCGCATATCGTTAGCGCGGAGCTTGTCGCGACGAATCTTGTCGGCGACGACCTCCACGAGCCCCTTCAAGAACGCAAAGCCGAGCTCACCAGAGCTCGCGAGCATCGCCATGAGCGAGTCCCGCGAAGCCTCCAAAATACGAGCGTCCGACTTTGCGGTGGCGCTCGCATTGCGAGGAAGTCCAGCGAGCGCGCCGAGCTCGCCAATCGGCGCGACAGGGCGGAGTGTAATCGGCGGCTCGCCGCTCTCGAGCAGCTCGACCTCGCCCGAGACGAGGATTTGAAATGAAGTGGAGATGTCTCCCGAAGAGAACAGCACTGTGCCCGCGGCGACGTCGCGCGGCGTGAGCGCTCCCACGAACCGCGTGAGATGCTCGTCGGAGAGCGCGCGGAAGAGGGGCAGGTGGCGGAGCTCGCGGAGGTCGACGGAGTCGTGGGCAGTCACGGCGCGCACAGTAGCGCGATCAGCCTTTCGCGGAGAAGAGCCAAGCGGGCCGAGCGCGCGCCGGTTCGCGCACCGCCAAGTTGCTATGCTCGAGAGATGGACGCCTCACTTCGGGCCGAGCAATCGTTTGACCTCTCGCGAGAGGGCCAGTGAACATGCGCGTGCTCCTCCTGTATCCGCCTCCTTGGAAGATCCCTGCGGACGGTGAGTCTCCAGCGTCACTCGGTGAAGACGGCCCTCCTGCCGAATATCGACAGGGCGATCTCGACGCCGACTTCTATCAGATCCCGTACGGCCTCTTGCAGCTCGGCGCGCAAGCACGCCGCGCAGGCCACTCGGTGAAGGTGCTCAATCTGTCGGCGTTCTCGTGGACGCGCATTGAAGAGGTGCTCGACGAGCTCGACGCTGACATCTACGGAATGTCTTGTTGGACTGCGAATCGGCGCGGCGTCGCGCTCGTCGCCGCGGCAATCAAAGCGCGCCGGCCGAGCGCTCACGTGGTCGTCGGTGGTCCACACGCGACGCCGCTCGCGGAGGAGCTTCTACGTCATTATCCGGCCATCGACTCCGTGTCGGTCGGTGAGAGCGATCAGACGTTCCTCGAGCTCTGCGACAAACTCGCGAGTGGCGAGCGCGACAAACTCTCCAGCATACCTGGTCTCGTCACACGCGCGGACGGTCGAGTCGTTCACGGGCCCAAGCGCGTGGCCATCCAAGACTTGGACGAGCTCGCTTGCGTGCACGAACACTTCGATACGCACATCCTGATGACGTCGCGCGGCTGTCCTTGGGCCTGCACCTTCTGTGGTGCGGAGACCTCTTGGGGACGGGGCTTTCGATCCCATTCGACGGAGTATGTCCTCGGCGCGCTCAAGCGCGCAGTCGCGCGACTGCCCGTCAAGATGATCCAAATCAAAGACGATACTTTTACGACCAACAAGAAACGCGTCGTCGAGCTCTGTCGCCGCATCCGCGAGGAGAAGCTCCAGTTCTTTTGGAGCTGCGATACGCGCGTCGATCTGCTGAGCGAAGAGCTCTTGTTGGAGATGCGCCTCGCCGGTTGTCAGCGCCTCAGCCTCGGTGTGGAAAGCGGCTCGCAGCGTGTGATCGACGCCATCGACAAGAAGATCACCGTCGCCGAGATCCTCGAGAGCACCGAGCTCGCGAAGCGCGTTGGCATCAAAGTCCGCTACTACATGATGCTCGGCAATCGAGGAGACAACCTCGAGACATTCCGCGAGACGCTCGCGTTCTTGGAGCGCGCGCGCCCTCACGAGTACATCTTCAGTTGTCTCAGCGTTTATCCAGGGACGCGTGATTTCACCGAGGCCAAGAAGCGTGGCTGGATGGACCCGGAGGTCTACTTCACGGGCCGCTTCCAAGAGCTCAAGACACCCTTCGACGCCTCGGAGGACGACGCTCGTCAGATGAACGAGTGGTTCTTGGGTCACTCGGGGTTGCAGACGATGCACGTGCCGACCACCGCCGAGTTCGAGTCCATTCTCGAGCGCGTCGGCGACTATCACGCAGCCCACATGGACTATGGCGGCGCGCTCTATCGAGACGGCGATTTGGACCGCGCCGAGCACCACATTCGACGCGCGCTCGAGCTCGAGACTCCTTGCCCGGGGCTCGCTCACAATTACCTCGCGGTCATCGCGGCCGCCCGCGGCGACCACGATACGATGATGAGCGAGTTCACGCGCGCGGCGAAGATCGACCCGCAGCACTACGTGCTCATTCGGAACATCAATGCCGCGCGGGCGTGGTTCAAGCAGAATGGACCGAGCACCGGCGCGCCTTTGGTGCTCGAGGGGCGACACGACTTTCAGCTCCTCGAGCGGACACTCCAACCCACTTTGCCGGGGCCGCTCCCCGAGCGCTTCGCCGAGTGGGAAGAGGAAGCGATCGCCAGGCCTGGGAGCCAGTTCGTCAAGACTCCCGAGGTCGAGGGATCGAAGCGACCGATGGACACGCGCGGTCGGCTCAAGGTGATCGACTGAGCGTCGAACTCGCGCGAGGGATTCTCTTCTCTCTAGCGCTGGAGTAACGCTCACCCTGCGCGCGAGGCGTCTCGTCGTGTGGCCGCCGCCCGACCTCACGCGCCAGGAAGAACATGCTGGACAGGCCTTTCTTTGGATCTCGAATCGGGGGAGCGCGGAGCGTCGCGCACCCGGGCATGAGCGCGCTTGTCGCGGCGCTCCTCGCGTCCGCCGTCGTGGCTTGTGGTGACGACACCTCCACCGGTGGTTCGGGCGGGACGGGTGCGTCGAACACGGGCGGGGCTGGCGGCAACACGGGCGCTTCGGGTCCTGGCGGCACTGGGGGCATGCCCGCTGGTGGCAGCGGTGGAATGGCTCAAGGCGGCGGCGGCAATGAGACTGGCGGTGGCGGCGCGGGCGGTGGGGCTCAGGGCTATACCGAGATCGACTGCAACACGACGCTCGCGCCTCCCGCTTCGGGCGTCTGTGGCGTCGCGTCCGCAGGCACTTCGGGCACGTTGCTCCGCGGTACAGTCCTCGGGCCGGACGCTCTCTATCGAGGTGGCGGCGTCCTCATCGACGACGCGGGCATCATCCAGTGCGTGGGGTGCAATTGTGAGACTGGCCCCGGCGCCACTGCGTCGCGGGTCGACTGTCCAGAGGGTGTGATCACGCCGGGTCTCATCAACCCGCACGACCACATCACGTACGCGAACAATCCGCCGGCGAATTGGGGGCAGACTCGCTACGACCACCGCCACGAGTGGCGGACTGGCGCGAACAACAAGCCGCCGATCAATGTGAACAGCGGCGCTCCGGCGAACGTCGTCTCGTTCGCGGAGTTGCGATTCATCATGAGCGGCGCGACCAGCGCAGCCAGCGCGGGCGGCCGGCCAGGCCTGCTCCGCAACATCGACGGCAACAACCTCGAGGGACTGCAGGTCCAACAAGCCGACAGCGACACGTTCCCGCTGAACGATCAGAACGGGACAATGCACACGAGCGGCTGCAACTATGGCGCGAACCCCACGACGGAGGCCGACATTGCGAGCCTGCGCGGCTATCTGCCGCACGTCGCGGAGGGCATCGGCCTCGAGGCGGAGAACGAGTTCACGTGCACCTCGTCGACCGCGGTCGCGAACGCTCACGACCTCATGGAGCCTCAGAGCGCGGTGATTCACGCAGTGGGTTTGAAGGCCGCTGACTATGCGCTCATGCGCACCGAGGGCTCGAGCGTCATCTGGTCGCCTCGCTCCAATGTGTCGCTTTATGGAGACACCGCGCGCGTGACGCTCGCGGACGCGCTCGGCGTGCCGGTCGCGCTCGGCACCGACTGGGTGCCTTCGGGTTCGATGAACATCCTGCGTGAGCTCCACTGCGCCGACGAGCTCAACAAGAACTACATGGATGGACACTTCAGCGATCTCGAGCTCTGGCGGATGGTGACGGAGAACGCTGCCTTCGCGATCGGCGCACAGGACGCGATCGGTATGTTGAAGCCCGGTTACGTCGCTGACATCGCTGTCTTCGATGGGTCGGTGCGGTCCGACTTCCGAGCCATCATCGGCGGTGGAGTCGAGGACGTCGTATTGGTCATGCGCGCCGGCGAGCCGCTCTACGGGGACGCGACGCTCCTCGACGAGCCGGAGATTGGCGGCGGTTCGTGTGAGGCTCTGGACGTCTGCGGCGTCGGCAAGAAGGCCTGTGTCCAGCAAGACATCGGCGTCCCGCTCGCGACCATTCGCAGCGCCGGCGAGGCCTTCTATCCGCTGTTCTTCTGCAACGACACCACGCCGACGAACGAGCCGACCTGTGTGCCATACCGGGCTACTTATCCGGACGGCATCACCGCGACAGACGCCGACGGCGACGGCATCGACGACGCGACGGACCTCTGTCCGAACGTGTTTGATCCAATCCGACCGCTCGACAACGGAATGCAAGCGGACGCCGACGGCGACGGCATTGGCGACGCTTGTGACGCTTGCCCGACGACGAGCGGACAGGCTTGTGCGGCCCCCTCCGCGGACGACATCGACGGAGACGGCTTCATCAACGCAGCGGACGTTTGCCCCGAGACACCTGATGACCAGACCGACACGGACGGCGACGGTCACGGTGATGCTTGCGATGTCTGTCCGAACGATCCCAATCCAGGCTTTGCCGCCTGCAAGCTCGCAATCGCGACAGTGCGTGATCCGAGCGCAGCAGGTCACCCGAGCGACGGCGCGACAGTCACCCTCACCGGGTACGTCACTGCGGTTCGACCGGACACCGGCAGTGCCCGTGGATTCACCATCCAGGACAGCATGAGTCCATTCAGCGGCATCTTCGTCTTCACCGCGGGCACCTCGCCTGGCGTGGTGCGCGGCAACCAGGTCACCGTCACTGGCGTCTACACCGAGTTCTTCGGCTATTCGGAGATCGGGTCTCCCCAGATCACGATTGACGACCCGGGCACGGCGCTCCCCTACACGCCGATCGCCAAGGCCTCGGGCGAGCTCGCGACAGCCGCGACCGCAGAGCCTTATGAGTCGATGATGGTCTCGATCGGCGCCTGCACCATCACCAACCTCAACCCCGACACTCCGCAAGACTTCGACGAGTTCGGCGTCACCACGACTGGCAGCACGGAGCTCCGGGTCAACGACCAGTTCTTCGCCGCCATCGACAACACCTGCGCGCTCGGCGCCGCGTTCAACGGCATCACCGGTGTGCTCGATTACAGCTTCAACAACTACAAGCTCGAGCCCCGCGACGCCGCTGACGTAGCGGTCGGTGCTTGTCAGCCGTTCCCCTGATTGAAGCGACGACAGCAATCGACGCGTGAGGGCCGTGAGCCTCGCGCGTCGGGTGCACAACCAAAATAAAAAGCGCGAGCTCCTCGAGGGGCTCGCGCTCTTGTTTTGGTGGGCGTCTCGTTCGTCTACTTGCCGGTCGACAAGAAGACGTGCGTGAACTCGAGGCTGCTGTTGTAAGTCGTGAAGCGGGTGATCTTGCCTGCGTCGTTGAACTCGATGACGTCGGCGAAGTGGACGACGCCATTCTTGTTCGTCGGCTTGAGCGGGCCGAGCGGGCCCTTCATCGTGCCGGCGAGGTTGCCCTCGACGAAGACGTATTTACCTGCCGCCAAGGCGTTCTGCGGAGCCATCGACAGGTCGGGGAAAGCCTTCGAGAAGGCGATCATCTGCTTGCCGACGTTGGCTTTGCCTTTGAGGTCCTCGGGGGCCGAGACGTCCGAATAGACGACGTCGTCCGCGAGCAGGCCGTCCACGGCCTTCCAATCTTGCTTGCCGACCGCCTCGTAGAAGGCCTTTGCGTTCTGCGCATTGGTGACTTCCTGGTTGGCGCCGGCCGCGACGACCTCTTCCGTTTGGGTGGTGCCAGCGTTGCCGGCCGACCGCTTCTTCATCCCGCCGAGCGCGCCAATCTGCGTGAGCAAGGTCGCGTCGTCCCAGTAGAGGTGCTCGCGCTCGATCTTGCCCGACGCGTCGAACGAGAAGACGCTGATGCCGGCGTAACCTACAGGCTTGTTGGTCGCCGCGATGCCCGCGACGGTGCCGCTGTGCGTGCCGGAGAAGTACCACTCTTGCACGACGACCTTCTCCGAGATGATCTTGCGACGAACGACCATCTTGCTGCTGGGGAACGCGGCGAAGATGTTCTTGATGTCCGGGATGAGGACGTCCTTGACGCTCTCCTCTTCGGAGCCTTTGACGCCGGGGCGCATGAAGACCGCCCCAGACGCGTAGCAGCCCGCGATCTGATCGCCGCTGTGCGCGTTCCACCCGGCGTTGTACGTCACGAGCGTCTCTTTGATGAGGTCTGCGCGTGGCTTCGACACGGTCTCGGTCTTGACCGTTTCGACCGGCTCGGCCTCAGCGTGCTTGGCCTTCTTCTTCTTGCCGCACCCTACGACGGCGAGCGAGAGGAGGATGATGACTGCCCACTTTCGCATTTCGAACCCCCTTCGAGCCGTCGGCTCGCGCTGCCTCTTTGCAGCAGTCTCGAGGCGCGCCCGATTGCTGCGCACGTTCACCTGAATTGACAATGTTTCGCCTCAGTTTGCGCGGGAGTCGCACACACGGCGGCGAACGTGGGGCTCGTCACCTCGGAGCGCCCACGCGTCAAGGACGTATCGCATACCTGCACGCCGACCGCGCGGGTTCGCAGGTTTGCTACGCGGTTGAAACTTTGCTGAGCAATCTATCCACGACGCAGGTGGCCATCCCCGACGGCCAGCAATGACGCCGCCGCCGTTCGAGGATGGTGAGCCTCAGCCGCCGCAGCCCGCTGGGGTCGGCATGTCGCCGCCGCCTGCTGCGGGCGGCTCGCCGCTGAGCTTCACATCACAGCCCTTCATCCCGGGGTTGTGCGAGCAGATGTTCGACTTGATGGTCTCGGCGTCGACGCCCTGGAACTTGAACTTGTTGTTGACGATCCACGTCGGGCTCGAGCTGATGCCGGTGTCCTCGGACAGCTTGAACGAATCCGCGAGCAGCTCCTTGCCCTCGTCGGAGGTCGCGCACGACTCGAGCTTGCCGGCGTCGAGGCCGCTGTCCGGGCCAGCGCAGCCCTTCCAATCGCCCTTGATGTCCTTGTTGCGACACCAGATGTACTTCATGAAAGAGAGCGAGCCATTCGCCTGCTTGATGGCGCAGAGCTGGCGTATGTCCTCGTCGACCTCTCCCTGGCCGTGCATTGAATTGAGGCCGGCCTTGGCGTCGCCGCCGCCGATGTAATGGATGTGGAACGCGAGCTTCTCGCCGTTCTTGTCGAAGTTCGTGATGACCTCTTTCATGGCGTCGAGGCCTTTGATGCCGAACGGACATTGCGACATGACGTAGACGTCGAGTCGCTTGGCCTCTTCTTCGCGGCAGACGAGCTTGTTCTTGCAAGCGTCGAGCTTGCAGCCGTCCGTGTCCGCGCAGCGCGGGTTCCAATCATTGCCGAGCGGCGCGACGCGATAGTCGCCCTTCTTCGGGGCTTCTTCACCGATCGCGGCGAGCGCGTCGGGGTCGGCGTCGAGGGTCTTGTCGAAGATGACGACGGGCAGCGTGTCGGGAGAGAGCTCGGCGAACAGCTTCTTCCCCTCGTCGGAGGCGTAGTCGACGTTCTTGATGACAGGCTTCGTGATGATGCGGCCGAGCGCTTGCCCGAGCTGCGGGACAGCGCACGACTCGCCGCAGCGCGCGTCGCTGAGGACAATGACGTTCACCGGAACGACCGGCGGGATCTCACCGCAGGCGGCGGGCTGCGTGCCCTGGTAGTTGGAGCAGATCGCGCGCATGAGGTCGTTCGTGCGACGGCCGCCCTCGTATTCCTTGCCGGCGATGCGGATGGTCGGGCTGCCGCTCGCGTGTGCGGCGCGCGCTCGGTCGAACGAGGCAGTGACGAGCGAGAGGCCGTCCGGACCACCAGCGCAGGCCTGGAGTTGGTCGGGATCGATGCCTGTCTTGACCGCGCAGCCGGCCCAGTTGTTCTGGATGTCGCGCGCGTTGACGTTCTGGCAGAGGATGAAGTCGAACCAGTTCTCCGAGAGCGTCATCGCGCAGGCCTGCGCAATGTCGCCAGCGACCTCGGCGGCGCCGTGCATGCTCTGAGGAGCGCCGTTCTCGACGCTGCCGATGAAGTCGACCCTGAGATCGAGGTCGGGCCCGAGCTTCTTCACCACGTCCGCGAAGCCATTCTCGGCTTCGACGCCATACGGACACTGGGACATGACATAGAGCTCGACCTTGACCGCGCCCGGGTTCACCGCGCGCTTGCTGGCGCTGTCGCGGGGCGCAGCGACGTTCATCGCTGGCAGCTTCGCGCTCGCCGAGGCCGATGCGCTCGTCGCGCCGAGCGCCGTCGCCTGCGGTCCAGTCTGGCGATCGACGGCCCACATGATGAGGAGGCCGGAAGCCGCACAGAGACCGTAGCCGACGCCTTTGTACAGATTGCTCATGGTGTCCCTTCGCCGGCGCCCCGAGCTCCACGCTCGAGGGCTCCACGAAGGAGGCTTAACATCGCGAAGCCCGAGCGGCCACAGAGCGGAGTCGGCGAGCGCGCTCGCTCCAGTCAGGGGGAGCAGTCAATCTTCTTGGCCTCGGGCAGTGCACAGCTGCCCTCTTCACACTCGAAGGCCTCGACGAAGAAGCACTCACCCATTGTGTTTCCATATGCGAAGGCCGGCACCTTCATGTGGTTCTTCTTCGTGGTCGGATCAGGCGTCGCCGTACACGAGAGCGTGTACGTGAAGGCCTCGCTGCAGTCGCCGCCTCCGCTCTTCGGCAGCGGACAGAGCATCTCTTCGGTGTAAGAGCAGCCCCATTGTCCCGCCCAAAAGGTCGACGGGATGCGCATCGTATTCTCCCAGCCGGCGGGGCGCGTGCCGTGGCCAGCACACTCGCCTTCGACGGGCGGCGGGGGATTGCAGGATGCGTTCTTGGGACAGGACATATCCTCGTTGAGGAAGCACTGGCTGCCATCCTCGTTGCGCGTCGAGTAGTAGTCCTCGGAGCCGACAGTCTTGCCGACTGCGCGGGTCTCTTTCACGCCTGGAGCGGCGGGCACTTTGCCGTGATGAAGGGTCGGCAGGAGCGCGGGTGGGTTGTGGTGCGGACCCTCTGGTCCTTGGCCGCTCGCTCCACAAGCGGCCAGCGTTGCGACGAATGGAAGGGCGAGGGGCTTGCGTGAGCGAGACGGCTTTTTGTTGGAGGACATGAGGGGCATTGGTTTCTCGTAACGTATCCGGCTCGTTTGAAACTCACTTGTGCGGAGCTGCTTACAGTGCACTCGCGGCGGATTGAGGGTCAGCGAACGGTCGTGCTTTGTCGCGCGAATAGACAGGTCATGAACCGTCTTGACGAGATGGATTGTTCGCTATAACAGATAGCCGTCTGTCAGAAGTGCGGCCGCGCCAGGTGTGCCGGTCGCCACCGAGGAGGCGTCATGGCGGTTCGATTGGGCGACATTGCACCCGACTTCGAGGCGGAGACCACCGAGGGCAAGCTTCGTCTGCACGAGTACCTCGGGCAGAGCTGGGGCGTCCTCTTCTCCCACCCGAAGGATTTCACCCCGGTCTGTACGACCGAGCTCGGCGCGTTGGCGAAGCTCAAGCCCGAGCTCGACAAGCGCAACGTCAAGGTCATCGGCCTGAGCGTCGACCCCCTCGAGGACCACCACAAATGGGCCGGCGACATCGAGGAGACCCAAGGCGCGAAGCTCAACTTCCCCCTCATCGCGGACGCGGACAGGAAGGTGTCGAACCTCTACGACATGATCCATCCGAACGCGAACGACACCCTCACGGTGCGCAGCGTGTTCGTCATTGGCGCTGACAAGAAGGTCAAGCTCATCATCACCTATCCCGCGAGCACGGGTCGCATCTTCTACGAGCTCGTCCGGGTCATCGACTCGCTGCAATTGACGGCACATCACAGCGTCGCGACGCCCGTCAATTGGAAGGACGGAGAGGACGTCATCATCGTCCCGAGCTTGTCGGACGCGGACGCCGAGAAGAAGTTCCCGAAGGGGTTCAAGCGCATCAAGCCGTACCTGCGCGTGACGCCCCAGCCGAACAAAGGCTGAGCTTCAGCCTCAGAAGGTCGCGGTGAGCCCTACCGAGAGCGGCCGCACCGCGATCGAAAGGTGGGCTCTGCCCCGCGACTCTCCCAGTCGAGCGCCGCGGCGGTGGGTGCCGGGTCGAGCGCGTCCGCGATGAGCAGCGCGATGCCAGCCCACCGAGCAGGACGGTCGCGCCCCACGTGACCGCGTTGGCGACGAGCAGCGTGTCTCCCTCGGACTTGGGAGGTCGGCGCAGCCGCGCACGCAGCTGTCGTAGGCGGCGTTTTTGAACAGGACGACGACGTCGGTGCCGATCGCCGCGCCGAGCGCTTACGCCAGCCCACCGAGCACCGAGCACCACGCCGCCGATGAGGAGCGGAGACGGGCCGCCGCTCGGACTCCCGCGGCGCCCTTGCGTGGCAGCCGAGTACCCGTGTCTCACTGCCCTTGAGGGTGAGCCCGAATCGGTCCACCGAGCCGGCGGGGCGACGACCTCGACCACGTGCGAGCCTGGGTTTTGGCTGTCGGGTTGGCTCGCGGTCCACTCGCGACCGTCGAGGCGGACGCGCACGTCGGGGGCGACGCGGAGCGTGAGGTGCGCGACGCGGGCGCGGAGCTCGTCGCGTCGAGCGGTGACGCGTGCGCGCTCGCTGTCGGCCGACATGCGCGACGCGAGCTCTTCGAGCTTCGCGATGGCGGCGACGAGATCGCCGTGCGCGGCGTCGCACTCGGCGACCTTGCCGAGCGGACCGAGCTCGCGGACGAGCGAGAGGCTCTCCTCGAAGCGCGCGCACGCCCCGGCGGCGTCACCGGCGCGCTCCGCCGCGAGGCCTTGCTCGAACGCGGCGCGCGCCCGACCTTCTGCGGATTGGGAGTCGTCGGCGAAGGCGCGGGTCGAGCTCGCGACGAGGAGCGATACGGTCAAGAGAGCTGAACTAATCGCAGCGCGCACAGGGGCAACGCAGCGTAAATGGATCGCGCTTGCATTTGTCGCTCTTCGTCGACGTCGGAGCGCGCGGAGGGGGCGCGGTCGCGGCGGAGGTCGTCGTCGGCTGCGCGCTCGTCGAAGCGGACGCCGCGGAGCCCGCGCTGGAGGACGGCCGCGCGGAGGCTGCGGCGGTCGAGGAGGCAGGTGTCGCGGTCGAGGGGCGGATGGTGGGCTGCGAGCTCGGTGAGGTCGTAGCGTCGGCTGTGGCGGTGGGCGCTGGGCGCGTCGGCGGCGCTGCTGGCCCGCGATCGGCGAGGAGCAACACGGCGCCGAGCGTGAGGAGCGCGGCGGCGACCGTGACCGCGAGCATCAAGAGGAGCGGCGCGCGCGGGATGGTGCGGCGGCTCATGTTGAGCGTCGAGACGCCGCTCATCGTGACCAGATCGGTCGGGCCCGGCGCGCTCTCGGGCGAATGCGGAAGCTCGACGCCGAGGGCCGGCGTGGACACGGGCGGGAGCACGAGCGGCGCGACGCGGAGCGAGGGCAGCGACGCGATGGCCTCGCGGAGGGCGGCGAGCATCGCGCCGGCGTTGGGCCAGCGGTGATCCGCGTCGTACGCGAGCGCGCGGTCGATGACGGTTGCGAGCGGCGGCGGCACGAACGGCGCGACGCTCCGGATCGGCGGCGCCGGTCGCGTGCTCACGAGGACCATCGTCTCCTGCAGCGTGGAGCCGTGATGAACGAGCTTGCCGGTGATCAGCGTGAAGAGCGACGCGCCGATCGCGTAGACGTCGCTGCGAGAGTCGACGCGGTCCCATCGGCCGAGCGCCTGCTCGGGCGGCATGAACGCGGGCGTCCCCATCGAGACGTCCTGCACGGTGACGCGCACGCCGCCTTTGCCGGGTTCGCGCACGGCCGCGAGGCCGAAGTCGAGGATCTTCACCGCGCCGTCGGTGCAGACGAAGACGTTCTCGGGCTTGAGATCGCGGTGGACGATGCCGCGCTGATGAGCGGCGTCGACGATGTCGAGCCACGCGAGCGCGTAGTGAATCGCGGCGCCGAAGGGCAGGCGGTTCTCGTAGCGGCTCGCGAGCTCGTCGAGCGTGAAGCCGGCGAGTCGCTCCATCACGAGGTAGGAGTGGCCGTCTTTGGTCGTGCCGTCGTCGAGGATTCGCACCGCGCCCGGGTGCTCGACGCGGTTCGCGGCGTAGCCCTCGCGCAGGAAGCGGATGCGAGCTTCTTCGTTCGCTTGAAGCTCGGGCTTCAGGACCTTCACCGCGACGGAGAGCCCGTTGCGCGTGTGGGTCGCGGCGTAGACAGTCGCGGCGCCGCCCTCGCCGAGCATGCCCTCGATGCGCCACTTGTCGTCGAGCAGCGCGCCTGGCTTCAGATGTGGCTGCGACGAGGCCATGAAGATCGGGGCTCGCGAACGAGGGGGTCCACTGAACCCACCAAGTCTACATGCCGCAGCGCAGAGCGGCTCGAAATCCGAGGAGATATCCAAGATCTTCGGACTCGGCTCGGGTCGTGAGCCTGGATCGAACAGAGCTCTCTCGGTTTGTCGACTCTGCCGCACATCGGCGACGCGGACACTCGCGCTCGGGAGTTGTCTTAAGATGAGGAGGATGGGCGCGCTTCGATCTCTCGTCCGCGACGGCCGATTCGTAGGGATCGGGCTCGCGCTCTCGCTCTCGTCGAGCTGCGCGCTCTGGGTCGAGTTCGAGCCGCGCCCCGATGCAGGTGGGAGCGGCGGCGTCGGGGGCGTCGCGGGCGCCTCGACAGGTGCCAGCGGCGGCGAGGGTGGAGTCGGCAACGTCGGAGGGCAGGGTGGCTCGGCAGGCGGGGCTGGCGGCGCCTCGTGCGAGCCGACGACTCCCGTCGGCATCGTGTTCGAAGACGCCGACGTCGCCATCGAGGGGATGGCGGTCGACGGCAACGTGGCTTGGCTCGCGATCATCTACGACAGCGCGACCGGGCTCTCGGCGCGGACCGTGCCGTCGGGTGACTGCAGCGAGCCGATCATCGCCGGCGCGAACGCGGGGCGCAGCAGCGCGCTCGTTCGCGTTGATTTGACGTCGTACAAGGTAACGGGCTGGCTGCCGGCTGCTGCGGTCGCTCCCGTCGATCCGACGCTCGCCGACATCGACGTCGACGTGAAGGGCGGGCGCCTCGCGGTCGCGGCCACGTACGAGCAGGGCGAGGTCTTCGGGCAGGCAGCGACGGGCAACGGGCTCGCGTTCTCCTCGTTCGACCTCACGGATCTCGCGTCGCCGGCCGCGGATGGTTCACTCGAGCTACCGAAGCCGGCGGTGACCTGCGACGGCGCGACGACTCCGATCGCCGTCGGGGTGCACGGCCAGAACTTCGCGCTCGCCGCGGTCTGGGACGACACGATGGGCGCGCTCTCGTGCGCGGCGTGCCTGCCCATCGACACGGACGGGGCAGATCTCGTCCTCTTTCAAATCGGCCCTTCCGGCCTGTGTTTGGGGCTGCCGGGGGACCTGCGTCACGACCCGCGCGTGGCCACCCGGCCGAAGATATCGATGCCGAGCGACGCCGAGGCCATCGTCGGGTTCGTGTCGTCCAACACGCGGATCGGAGAGATCGTGCACGCGACGTACGTGACTCCGAACTCGCCCGTCACGATCGCGCACGACACGGACTACGTCCTCTACGAGACCGGTCAGCAGCCGACCGATGTGGCCGTGGCCGCGACGGAGACCCACGCCATCTCGTTCGGCTCGTACGTGTCGTCCTCCGGCGCTCGACATCTCAACACGCGCGACACCGCCGGCGGGAACTTCACGACCGACGACCTCGACACGACCGGCGACGTCATCGTGTACGGCGCGGCTCCGGCCGGAGCGACAGGCGCTCGCTTCTTCGCAGCCGGTGCGATCGACGAAGCCGACTCGGTCTCGACTGCGCTCGCGCTGACCACGCCGATCCCCGCCGAGCCCACGGGAGATGACTGCGCGACCGAGGACCCCGCGATCGCGTGCCCGGATGCGTTTTGGGTGGAGTTCGATGCGGACGCGAACAGCGGCGTCAGCGGCGAGCGCTGGACGCACGCGGGCGCTCAGCGAATCCTCGAGGTCGAGCGCGCGAGCGGCGGCGTGGTCGTCGCGGGCGATTTCGTCGGTGGGCTCTCGATCGGCGACGAAGAGGTCGCGACGAGCAGCAGCGGCGCGTTCATCGCGCTGCGCCCCCACTGAGGAGCAAGAGCTCCGGCGCGCCCGGAGGGAGTCGAACCCCCGACCAACGGCTTAGAAGGCCGCCGCTCTATCCAGCTGAGCTACGGGCACCGGCAAATGCCGACGAGTGCCTTCTATCATGACTGACCGAGGTCCAACGTGGCCTTTCAAAAGACGAGGCCGAACCACGCTGCCGCGAGGAGCGGCGCCGTCGTCGTGGCCAGGATCGCGAGCGCCGCCCACGTCGAGCGCAGGACGTCTCGGCGCCGCTCCTCCATTCGATCTTGCCGAGTGCCCGAGACGATCGCCGAGCTCGGCACAGCATCCCCCAAGCGGTACGTGCGCCCCGAGAGCGCGGCCTTGTCGACCAGGACGGGTCCGGCCGCGAAGCCTTCGGGAGCGCGGCGCGCCGTGCGAGCGTCGACGTCCGTGTCTGTCGTGGGATGGAGCTGCCCGTCTTCGGTGATCTCGCACGGGAGCCAGTCCCGCGTCGGATCGACCCTCTTCCATGCGCTGAGCGCCGCGAGCAAGGCCAGCGCAGCCATCGCGAGCCCGTGCGCCGCGACGCCGATCGAGGTGATCGGCGCGCTCTTGCGCGCGGCCACGTCAGCGACGTCGACCGCGGCGGTCGCGTACTGCCCGAGGCGGGTGCCCGACCCCATCTCCAGCACCGGCCTGAACGCATGATCGCGGCCGGCCGCCGTCACGATCACGACGTCGCTGTCGCGATCACGGCGAACGACCACGGGCTCTGCGGCGTCGCTCGGCGCGGCGAAGGGGGTCACGTCCCTCGGGTGCTCCTGCAAATCTGCGTCGCTCACGGCGAGCGCGTAGAAGCATCTCTTCCATCGGCACTTCACCGCGATGGCGAGATCCTTGGAGAGCACCTCGCGCGAATCGAAGGTCGAGTCGTCTGTGGTCGCGGGTACCTCGATGGTGCTCTCGGGCTCGAGATCGCGGAGGTAGTGCGTGATGTCCGGCTTGCGCGCGCCGCGGGTCGCCGCCACCCCTACGAGGCCCGCGACCGCGACCAGCGCGAGGCTCGCGGCGCAGGCCATCGTGGCGGGGCGGCTCAGCAGCCGTCGGCCCTGGATGGCGTGGAGCACGAAGGTCGTCGCCATGGTCGCGATCGTGAGCAGCACGCACGGCGCGAACAACGCCGTGATGGACACGAGGCCCCTCTCCGCGTCCCCGACGACGGGTCTCGAGAACTGGATCAGCGTCGCGCCGAACGTCACGAGCGACACGATCCCCATCGCGACAGAGGCGGGCACGACGCTCTGGCTCCTGCGCACGAGCATGATCAGGAGCGAGATCATCGCGAGCTCGCCGACCGTCGCGACGAACGGGGCGCCCGTGAAGACCTCGAGCGCTGCGGCGATGAGGAGCAGCAGCGTCGCGAAGCTCGCGGCCTTGACGCTGGTCTCGAGGGCGCTCGGCGACTCGGTGTCCACCCCCAAGCTTGCACCGCGGGCGTCGCTTGCTCAAGCGACGCCCAAGCGATCGCTCGCGATCAGCCGCGGAGCGCGTTGACGAGCAGCTTCGGGAGGCGCGCGACGCCCGGATACGCCTCCATCGCGAGGAGCGCGCGCGAGGTCGCTGCCTGCGTTTTGTGATCGGCGAACCAGAGCGGCGTCGGGCTCATGCGGAACGGTGCGCGGAGCACCGACTTCTGCGGGTGATCGAAGAGGTAAGCGTTGTGCACGACGCCGCGACCGCTCTGGATGTCCTCGGCCGGGTGGCCGGGGAACGCGCCCCACGTCGTGACGACGAGCCCGTAGATCACGCCGGCCCACGCGTTCACGCCGATGCCGCCGTAGCGAAGATCCGCGAGGGCTTGTTCGAACTGCTCCTTGTGCTGCTTCTCCGTCGCGGGATCGATGAGGACCATGCACGAGAGCGAGCCCCACATCGTGTCGTTCGCGAACGGGATCGCCACGTTGAAGAACGTGCGCGCGTCCGAGGCCTCGAGCTCGACGATCGCGAGCACGCCGCAGAAGGCCTCGTTGGTGAGGGCGTACTCGCCCTTCTTCGCCTTCACCTGCGGGATGACCGTCCACGGCACGACGTCGCTCGAGGGCTCGCCGAGCTTCTCCGCCGACGGATAGTTCTCGAGGAAGCCCTTATAACGGTCGGCCGCGCCCGGGTAATAAGCCTTGCGCGCCGGCAGGTTCGCGAGCGCCTGCTTCACCGCGGCGATGAAGCGATCCTTCAAATGCCAGCCCTCGGCGAGGACCAGCGCCTTCGCTGCGTTGCAGTTGAAGCTCGCGTTGTTCGCGACCATCGAAGCGACGTGCCGCGCCTGGAATTGGAGGTCTGCCTCCGACCACGAACCGGGCACGACGAGGACGGGCGTGACCGCGCCGAGCTCGCTCGAGATGGGCTTCGTGCAGCGCGGCTCGTGCGAGGCCTTGCGGCGGGCCTGCTCCTCGACCGTTGGACCCCAAACGATCGCGTCGTGCGTGCGGTCCGAGCCCGTCATGTGGATGGTCTCGATCTTCGCGTGGTTCACGCAGTGCTGCCCGACCTCGGCGCCGCCGTGCACCACCGCGAAGAAGCCCTCGTCGGCGAGCGGTCGGAGCGCGGCCTCGAAATGCGGCCCGAGGTACGCGTTCACGGGGTTCGTCTTCAGGAGGACGACCTCGTCCTCGGCGAAGAGTTTGTAGAGCGCGTCCATCGGCCCGATCGACGCGACGTTGCCCGCGCCGAGCACGAGCGAGACCTTGCCCGCGTGGGTCTTGCCGGCGTTCTTCTCGCGGTAGATGCGACCCTGCGAAGGCTCTTGCCCCGGCTCGATCCAGACCTCGGCGGAGATGCCGCCCATCATGATTTTGTCGAGCGCCGTCGCAGGGAACACCTGCGCGACGACCTGCCCGGACGAGAGCGTCGTCATCTTGGGCGCGGGGCGCACGCCGCCGTAGCGCAGCGCCTCGATGAGCAGCCGCATGTTGCGCACGGTCGTGACCGGACCGCCGAGCCACTCTTCACCGGCCTGCGGGCTGTCCGCGGGGATCCCCTTCGCGCGGCAAGCGTCCGCGACCCAAGCCTCCGCGCAGTCGAGCGTCGACTGGATGCAGCGCTCGAGGAGCTGGATGCGTCGGCCGACCCCGACCTCGACCCACGCGTCCTTCTTCGCGTGGAGTTTGTCGATGATCTTGTCGACCTCGGCGAGCGGGGTGGGGGGCAGCTGCGGCGGGGGCTCGGGGAACTTGGGCGAGGCCATGGTGGCGACCTCTATAGCACTCAACCTCGCGCGATTCTCTGCGCGGGCGCCTCGTCTCGATCGCGCGCTGCGCTCGCGAAGGCGCGGTGAAGGTAGAAGCCCACGACCATCGTAGCGACGAACACCGCCGCGCTCGGCGTGGTCACCGCCGCGAGCGCAGGACCCGGGCAATAACCAGCGAGCCCCCAACCGAGCCCGAAGATCGCCGCGCCCGCGACGAGGCGCACGTCGACGCCCGTCTTCTCGGGCTCGGAGAAAGTCCTCGCGAAGAGCGGCGCGCGCAGCCGGCGGATCACGCGGAGCGCGATTGCATAGACCGCGATCGCCCCGACCATCACGAGCGCGAGGCTCGGATCCCATCGGTCGCTCGTGATGTCGAGGAACGCGACGACCTTCTCCGGGCGGGTCATGCCCGCGACCGTGAGACCGACCCCGAAGAGCGCGCCGGACCCGATCGCCGACAGCCACGCGAGGCGCGCGCTCACGGCGCACCCGTCCGCGCGACCGCCCACGTCGTCAGCATGCCTACAGCCATGAAGGTCGCGGTCGCGACGAGCGAGCGCTTCGAGATGCGGCTCACCCCACAGACGCCGTGTCCGCTCGTACAGCCGCCGCCGAGGCGCGTGCCGAACCCGACCGCGAGCCCCGCGACCGCGATCGCCCCGAGGCCCACGCTCGGAGCGCCGATCGCGCCCGGCGCGACCACGCGCACCGCGAACCCGGCGAGCAGCAAGCCCACGACGAACGCGACCGGCACGATGTCGCGAGCGCTCCTCGCGCCCGGTGATTGGCCTGTCGCGACCGCCGCGGTGAGGCCGCTGATCCCCGCGACCCGACCGTGCGAGACCCAGAGGAGAGAGGCCGCGAGCCCGATGAGAGCGCCGCCGACGAGAGGAGCGAGACTGCTCATGATGTGCCCAGGAGATGCGGAGTCTTCTTTAGCGGACGCAACCAGCGAACGCCTGGATTGATGTCTAACATAGCAGACAAGTCGGTCAAGGGCGGGTTCGCACAGAAAATGCGGTTCGGGGTTATCGTGGCAGCATGAAAGGTGTCGTCTTCACGGAGTTCTTGGAGATGGTGGAGAGCCGGTTCTCGCTGGGGATGGTCGACGACATCCTCGCGAAGGCCGCCCCCCCGAGCGGCGGCGTTTACACCGCTGTAGGCACGTACCCGGCCGCAGAGCTGCTCGCGCTCCTCTCCGCCCTCGCCGAGAAGTCGAAGGCCCCACCGGCGGACCTCTTGTTCGCGTTCGGCGAGCATTTGTTCTCGCGCTTCGTCGTGAGCCACCCCGCGCTCTTCGCGGGCGTGAAGAGCCCGATCGCGTTCCTCTCGCGCGTCGACTCGTACATCCACGTCGAGGTCCGCAAGCTCTACCCGGACGCGGAGCTGCCTCGCTTCGACGCGGTCGTCCACGACGAGCATCGCATGTCGATGACCTACCACTCGCCGCGTCGCCTCTCGGCGCTCGCGAGCGGGCTCATCTCGGGGTGCGGCAAGCACTTCGGCGTCCCGCTCGAGGTCTCGACCGAGGATCTCTCGGAGGGGCGCGGTGAGATCGTTCGCTTCGACGTCTCCGAGCGATGAGCGACGAGATCGAGATCTTGAAGCGCGCGCTCGAGCGCGAGAAGGCCGCGCGCAAGAGCGCCGAGGCCCTCCTCGAGCAGAAGAGCCGCGAGCTCTTCGACTACGCCGAGTCGAACAAACGCGTGCTCGAGGGGCTCGTCGCCGAGCGCACCCACGAGCTCGAGGTCGCACGCGATCAGGCCCTCGAGGCGAGCCGCGCGAAGAGCCAGTTCCTCGCGAACATGAGCCACGAGCTGCGCACGCCGCTGAACGCCATCCTCGGCTACAGCGAGATGCTCGAGGAGGACGCGCAGGCCGACGGTCGCGCGCGCGACGCCGAGGACCTGCGAAAGATCCAGATCGCAGGCAAACACCTCCTGTCGCTCATCAACGACATCCTCGACCTCTCGAAGATCGAGGCCGGGCAGACGGAGCTCTACGTCGAGGACATCGACCTCGGCGGCCTGATTCAGGAGGTCGTGTCGACCGTCCGGCCGCTCGTCGAGAAGAACGGTAACCGCCTCGTCGTGAACGCAGCCGAGCTCTCGAGCCGCGGCAAGGTCGACGCGACGAAGCTCCGGCAGAGCCTCTTCAACTTGCTGAGCAACGCGGCGAAGTTCACCGAGAAGGGCGAAATCAGCCTCACGGCGCGGCTCGCGGGCCAGCGGCTCGTGCTCGCGGTCGCCGACACGGGGATCGGCATGACCGCGGCGCAGCTCGGCGAGGTCTTCAAGCCCTTCAAGCAGGCGGCGCCGGACACCGCGCGCAAGTACGGCGGGACCGGGCTCGGACTCGCGATCTCCCAGCGCTTCGCGCGGATGCTCGGCGGCGACATCACCGCCGAGAGCGAGCCCGGCAAGGGCTCGACGTTCACGCTCACGGTGCGCGTCGACGGCCGCGTTTCTGACACGCCCGTCGACTCGTCGCCCGTCGCTCGCAAGGGGGTCGTGCTCGTCGTCGACGACGACGAGACCTCGCGCGATCTCTTGACGCGCATCCTCGAGGCCGAGGGACACAGCGTCGTCGTGGCGCGCGACGGCCAGCAAGGCCTCGAGCTCGCGCGCGCCTTGAAGCCGGCCGCGATCACGCTCGACGTGATCATGCCGCGCGTCGACGGCTGGGCTGCGCTCTCGGCCCTCAAGGCCGACCCGGCGCTCTGCGACATCCCGGTGATCGTCGTGAGCGTCCTCGGTGATCGCGCGTTCGGGCTCAGCGTCGGCGCGACCGAATACGTGACGAAGCCCGTCGATCGCGAGCGCCTCGCGACCATCTTGAAGCGGCACGTGCGCGCGCGCGCGACCGTGCTCGTCGTCGACGACGACCCCGACGCGCGGACGATGATGGCGCGCGCCGTCTCGGAGCTCGGTCACCAGCCGATCGCGGCGACCAACGGACGCGCCGCGCTCGACGAGCTCCAGCGCAGCCGCGTCGAGCTCGTCCTGCTCGATTTGCTGATGCCCGAGCTCGACGGCTTCGAGGTGCTCGCGACGATGAAGGCGAGCCCCGAGCTCGCGGTCGTGCCCGTCGTGGTCATGACCGCGAAGGACCTCACGGCCGACGATCGCCGGCGTCTCTCGGGGTCCGTCGCATCCATCCTGCAGAAGGGAGAGCTCACGACGAGCGAGCTCGGCGAGATGATTCGCGGCATCGTGGAGAAGGGGCCGCCCGCTCAAGGAGTCTAGGATGGCGCTCGTCTTGATCGTCGAGGACAACGAGATGAACCGCGACATGCTGTCGCGCCGGCTCGGTCGCGCCGGTCACGAGGTCCTCGTCGCCGTCACCGCGAGCGAGGGGATCGCCCTCGCGCGGGAGCGCTCGCCGTCGGTGATCCTGATGGATCTCTCGCTCCCCGACATGGACGGTCGCGACGCCACGCGCACGCTGAAGGCCGACCCCGCGACCCGCGGCATCGTCGTCGTCGCGCTCACGGCCCACGCGATGGCCGCGGATCGCGAGTCCGCGCTCGCGGCAGGCTGCGACGATTTCGAGACGAAACCCGTCGATTTCACGCGGCTCACGCGCAAGCTCGACGAGCTCCTGGGGCGCACATGACCGACGCGATGCGGGTGCTCCTCGTCGACGACAACGAGACGAACCTCGACGTCCTCGGTCGACGCCTCGAGCGAAAGGGCTGCTCTGTCGCGGCGAAGACCTCCGGACCGCTTGCGCTCGAGCTGCTCGCGCACGAGCGCTTCGACATCGTCGTGCTCGATCTGCGCATGCCCGAGATGACGGGCATCGAGGTCCTCGAGCGCATCCGCGCGACCCACTCGCAGGTCGAGCTGCCCGTCATCATGGCCACGGCCGAGACCAACCCCGAGGACATGGTCCGCGCCCTCGAGGCCGGCGCGAACGACTACGTCACGAAGCCCATCGACGCGAACGTCCTCTTCGCGCGCATGCGCGCGCAGCTCCGCTCGCGCACGGTGCGCTCGGCTCCGGCCAGCGCCCCCGACACTGCGGCCTCGGCGCCGCCGCGACCCTCCGCGCCGCCGCACCCTGCAGCGCCCGTCTTCGGTGGCACGATCAGCATCGGCGCGGTGCTCCTCGGTCGCTACCGCGTGGACTCCCTCCTCGGCTCGGGCGGGTTCGGCAGCGTCTATCGCGTGCGCCACCTGCGCCTCGACGGTGACTTCGCCCTCAAGGTCCTGCACCCGCACCTCGTCGGCTCCGAGACGATCCGCAAGCGCTTCGAGCAGGAGGGCGTCTCGGCATGCAGGGTGCGTCATCCTAACGCTGTTCAAGTAACCGACGCGGGGACGACCGAGGCCGGGCTCCCCTTCATCGCGATGGAGCTGCTCTCCGGGCCGACCCTCCAGGAGGCCATCGAGCGGAGCGGCCCGTTCCGCTTGAAGCGCGCCGTCGAGATCATCACGCCCGTCTGCGAGGTCCTCGAGGAGGCCCACCGCGTCGGCATCCTGCACCGCGACGTGAAGCCAGCGAACGTCGTCCTGTCGCGCGGCCCGCTCGGCGAGGTCGTCAAGGTCCTTGACTTTGGCATCGCGAAGTTCATCGACCGCGAGAAGCAGCTCGGCCTCACCGGCGAGGGCGTCTCGGGGACGCCGCTCTACATGTCGCCCGAGGCCCTGCTCGGTCGTGAGGCCGGCGCGCCGAGCGACGTCTTCAGCGTCGGCGTGACGCTCTATTTGATGCTGGCCGGCGAGCCTCCGCACGGCCCCGCCGCGAAGAGCCCGTTCGAGCAGGCCGTGCGCCAGCTCCACAACGAGCCGACGCCGATCTCCGTGCGGCGCCCCGATCTGCCCGTCGAGGTCACGCAGGCCATCATGTCGACGCTCGCGCGCCAGCCTGAAAATCGCCTCACGCTGAGGGAGCTCCGCGAGACGCTGCGCGAGTGGGCCGAGATCTTCGACGAGCCAGTCTGGCCCCTCACGGGCGTCTCGTCGCTCGCGCTCCTGCACGAGGCTCCGACGGCGCACGCCGAGCCTCCCTCGGACGAGCGCCGCGCGCCCGAGGACTCGGGCCTCGGGCCGATCGCCGGAGCGGTGCCGCGCCCCGAGGACTCGGCGACGATCGCCGACCCGAGCCGCCTCGGGATGCGCAAGCCCCAGAGCGGCTGACAGTGCTGTCAGCGTCGCCCGCGGCGCGACCACGCGAGGAGCGCGCCCGCGAAGAGCAGCATCGCGGCCTCGCGAGACGCGCCCCGCGGCGCACCCGAGAGCGCGCAGTCGCAGCCGTCGCTCGTGTCGCCCGAGCCGCCACCGCCGCCTCCCGCGCCGCCCCCACCACCCGCGCCGCCGGTGCCACCCTCCCCCAAAATATAAGGCAGAGCAGGTCGCGCATGCGGTGACACGTTCTCCGAGGGCGCCCCGAGGCTCGCGAGGCGACCGAGCCAATACGCAGCCTGCCAGTCGCCGCGCGGGGCCATGCGCGTGCTCGCGGTGCCGTTCACCGAGTGCGGATCGCTGCGCCAGTGAAAGTCCGAGTCGGGCCGGATCGACATCGGCAAGAAGTCGCGCGCGACGGGCTGTCCGTTGTGACCCGTGTCGTCCATGAGCGAGAGAATCGTGGTGCCGTCGATCGCGGTGCACTGCTTCGCGGCGATCTCGGCGTCGTCGCAGTTGATGCGATCGCGATCGAAGCACGGCGCGGGAGGGAAGCCCGCGAGGTTCCGCGCGACGCGCGCGGGGATGTCGGGGTCGGCGTTCGGCGAGTACGCGCCCGCGATCACGTCGAACCACGCCTGCTCGACGTGCTTCGCGTCGCGGTCGGAGCCGGTGCTCCAGAACTGCGAGTCGATCGTCGCCGCGAGCCGCTCGCGCACGTACGCATCGCTCTCGAAGCGCCCGAGCGACGCGAGCCCGATCGCGGCCATGTTCACGTTCGAGTAGTTGGTCGCGGCCCCGAGGTACATGAGCGAGATCGTGACCGCCGGGTCCTCGGCCATCTTCCGGTGGCCGATGAGCTCCTCGTAGTAGTAGGCGCCGACCTCGGGATCGCCGCTCACGTGGTACGCGGCGCGCATGACCCCGAGCGCGAGCAGCGAGTTGAACCCGTTGCGCAGCGTGGTCGTCTCGGGCAGCGGGTCGGCGTCGGGCGAGAGCGAGCGCGGGTTCAAATCGTGGAACGACGTGAGGCGCCCGTCCGCGTCGCGGACGCAGAGATCGACGCCCTTCTCCGGGGCGACTTGCATCAAAGCCTTCGCGAAGGCCGTGAGGTCCGCGGCGAGATCGTCGAGCACGTCGGCGGGGACCGCGGGGTCGTCGACGAGCGCGTCGTAGAGCCACGCGGCGGCGAGCGCGTAGCCGGACACTTGGTCTTTGCTCGTGTCGTCGAACCAGATCCAGTCGTCGAAGCCGGCCGCGACGGGCGCGCGCCAGACCGCGACCTTGTCCGCGGGCAGCGGGTTGCCGCTCCCGTCCGCGAGCGGCGTGAGCTCGGGGATCGTGCCGGGGTAGGGTGGATCACCTGCCTCGGGGACGACGCGCCGGACGCCGCGCGCGACGACCCCGGGGCCGCCGATCGCGCCGTAGACGTGCCACGCGCGCGCGGCTCGAATCGCAGCGTTTCGAGCGCGATCGAGCTCGGCCGCGGGCGCGCCCGTCGCGCGCAAGACGATGAGCCGCGCCGCGATCCCGACCGAGCCGATCCCCGCGAAGTTCCCCTCGTCGCCGTGCTCGTCGTAGCTCGCGAGCACCTCGAACGGGTGGCTCCCCGAGAAGGCCTCGAAGTCGGTCTCGGCGGTCTGCGCGAAGAAGGCCTCGATGTCGGCGACGCGCGCGGGGTCCGCGATCGGGTCGAGGAAGAGCCCGTTCTCGCGCGTCGCGAAGTTGTCCTCGAGGACCTCGTAGCCCTGGGCGAGCGACTCGAGCGCGGGGTCACCGGCCGGCACGATCGGCGCCGCGCTCACCTCGGGCGCGACGAGCGCGCACGCGAGGGCGGCGACGACGGCGAAGGCCCTCGCGCGAGAAGGTTGGGGCTCAAACGATCTCCTCGGCGCGCGCTGACGGTCCACGGCAGGCATTGTCGCGCCGCACGGAGCCGCGGACAAACTCGGCTTTCGAGGATTTGGGGCCACCCTTCAGCGCTCGCTTCGACGCTCTTGCGCGCTCCGCGCTCGTGAGGTCGTGCTAAAGACGGCGACGATGTCTCCTCACGATCCCGACCCATCTCGGAGCGTGGGCGGGTCGAGCGCTACGGGCCAAGCCCCAGCAGGCGGCGCGAGCGCGAACCACGTGGACTGGCTCGAGCCGATCCTCCATCGCGCGGCGGAGCTCCTGCCCGCGCAGGCGCCGCTCGAGACCTTCGTGCACCACAACACGCTGCACGCGTTCCAGCACCTCAACTTCCACGACGCCGTGGTCGAGGCGCACCGACGGATGGGCAAATCCGGCTACGCGCCCGAGAGCTTCTACGTGCGCGCGCACCGCGCAGGTCGCATCGTCGAGGCCGACCTCGACTGGGCGCTCGACCGTCACTACGCGCCCGGCGCGATGGAGCCTCCACCAGGGCTGCCCCGCCCGCGCGAGCTCGCGAAGCTCATCCTCTTGCACCACATCGCGCCGGAGACTCCAGCGGGGCTCGCGTGGCGCTTCGCCGAGCACCACGCCGCGACGGAGTTCGCCGCGGACGTCGGGCCGGCCGCGCGCCGCCACATCGTGCACGAGAGCCTCGCGTGGCTTCGCCGCGTCGCCGAGGAGCGCCCGCTGCCGGTCTTGATCGCGCTGCTCGTCGGCGAGCATCCGAACGAGGCCGCGACCTTCGCGGCGTTCGACGAGCGCTTCGGCGGCGCGCCGACCAAACGCCGCGTGCTCGAGCTCCTCGGCGACGAGGCCGAGGCCGCGAGCGTCGCCGCGCTCTGGGAGGCCACGCGCAAGGTCACGCAGGCGATCGCGCGCGTGAGCGAACCGTGGCGCGCCCCGAAGCGCTCGGCGTCGCTGCGCGACGCGGTGCTCTCCGTCAGCGTCGAGGATCCGGACTTCCTCGTGCACCCGATCGTGACCTTGCTCGCGGGCGCGTTCCTCGATCAAGGTCAAGCGGAGTGGACGATGCCCGACCGCACCGAGGGCTTCCTCGTCGCGTTTCGCCGGGTGCTCGCGGCAGGGCACGCGGTGCGGCCCGCGTGGCTCGCGGGGCTCGGGCGCAGGCTGCGTCGGTGGGAGGACGCGCACGCGCCCGCGAGCGAGATCGTCCGCGAGCTCCTCGACGAGCTCGGCGTCGCGCCCGCCGATCGCGAGGCCTTCATCGTCGACACGCTCCTCCGTTTGCCCGGCTTCGCGGGGATGTTCAACCGCCTGGAGAAGAACCCCGCGGGCCTCGTCGGCGTGCCCGTGCGGCTCGCGGAGTTCCTGGCTGTGCGCTTGACGCTCGACGCGCTCGCGCTCGCCGAGGTCGGTCGTCGACTCGGCTACGCGGGCGCGCTCTCGGGGCTCGGCGCCCACCTCGGCTCCCTCGAGCCGCTCGCGCGACCGACGCCGCCCGGCGATCACGATCGCGCTTGGCCCCTCTTCGTCCTCGCGCAGCACGTCGGCGTCGCCGCGCCGCAGGTCGCGCGTTGGACCCCGGCGACCGCGGCGAGCTTGATGGATATCGTCAATCGGCTTGATGAATTCGAGCGCCGGCACATTTGGCAGAACGCTTACGAGCGGCACTACCGCGAGCAAATCCTCGGCGCGATCAACGCGAAGCGCGCGCAGGGCGGCGCGGTCGAGCGACCCCCGCCGCGGCACCAGGTGCTCTTCTGCCTCGACGATCGGAGCGAGTCGCTGCGTCGGCACTTCGAGGAGCTCGACGTCGCGCACGAGACCTTCGGGGTGCCCGGCTTCTACAACCTCGCGATCGCCTACCAAGGCATCGACGACCCGTCGACGTTCCCGCTCTGCCCGGTGGTGATCGAGCCCCGCCACCGCGTCGCCGAAGAGCCCCTCTCTACCGATGAGCCGCTCGCGCGCGCGCGACGCGAGCGCATCCAGCGCCTCACCACGCTCACGCAGCGGCTCGAGGCCGCGTCGCGCTCGGTCGTGTGGGGCCCGATCATCATCTCGGTCGCGGGGGTCGTCGCGACGCTCCCGATGCTCGCGAACCTGTTCGCTCCGTGGATCGCGGGGCGCGTCCGCAAGCGCGTCGCCGCGTGGCTCTTGCCTCTGCCCGAGACGCGGCTCGCCGGCGCGTTCCGCGAGGGTCCGGGCGGCGCGCTCGGCTTCACCGTCGAGGAGAAGGTCGATCGGGTCGCGACGCTCCTCGAGAACGTCGGGCTCACCAAGAGCTTCGCCCGCATCGTGGCGCTCCTCGGCCACGACTCGAGCAGCGTGAACAACCCGCACGTCGCCGCCTATTCGTGCGGCGCGTGTGGCGGGCGCAGCGGCGGACCGAACGCGCGGCTCTTCGCGCAGATGGCCAACAAGCCCGAGGTCCGCGCGGGGCTGCGCGAGCGCGGCATCGACATCCCCGACACGACGTGGTTCGTCGGCGGCGTCCACGACACCTCGGCCGATCGCGTGAGCTTCTTCGATCTCTCCGACGCCCCGCTCGAGCTCGTGCCCGAGCTCGACGAGCTCGACGCAGCGCTGCGCACGGCCCTCGCGCACAACGCGCACGAGCGCTGCCGGCGCTTCGCGTCCGCGCCGCGCAGGCCGACCCCCGACGAGGCCGCACGCCACGTCGAGGGACGGAGCTACGACCTCAGCCAAGCCCGCCCGGAGCTGGGCCACGCGACCAACGCCGCGTGCATCGTCGGGCGTCGCGCGCTGAGCGCGGGGCTCTTCCTCGATCGGCGCGCGTTCCTGGCTTCCTACGAGCCCTCGCTCGACGACGAGAGCGGCAAGATCCTCGAGCGAATCCTCTCGGGCGTCGGTCCTGTCTGCGCCGGCATCAACCTCGAGTACTTCTTCTCCACGACCGACAACGAGGGCTTCGGCGCGGGCACCAAGCTGCCGCACAACGTGACGGGGCTCTTCGGCGTGCTCAACGGCCCGTTCGGTGATCTGCGGCCGGGGCTGCCCCGCCAGATGATCGAGATCCACGAGCCCATCCGGCTCGAGCTCATCGTCGAGGCGCCGTGCGCGCGGCTCGACGCAGTGCTCGCGCGGCTGCCTGTCGTGCGCGAGCTCGTCGCGAACGAGTGGGTCGCGCTCAGCTCGATCGACCCCGACTCAGGCGCGATTCACCTCTACCGTGCGGGGCGCGCGGGGCTCGCCACCTGGGAGGCCTGGCACGCGACGACGAGTATGCGCCTGCCGATCGTCGGCTCCTCACGCGATTGGTATGCCGGACACGCCGGGCTCTTGCCGCCCGCGCTCGTCAGCCCCGCGCGCTCTCTCCACGAGGACGACGCCCCACAAAACGCCGAACTCGACGAGGCCGTGTAGCCCGTCGAGCCGGATTTGCTCTTCACGCGCTGCTTCGTTTGAGCAGCAACGAACTCAGAGGTGCGCTTCGAACTTCGTCCAGAAGGCGTCGCCGGGCTGAGGAGCGCCGGCGAGAACCTCGACGATTTCCATCGTGCGCAGGTCGATGATCATGTTCTGGGGGAAGGCCTCGGCCTCGAAGAGGTCGCCGAGCTTGTAGGAGGGATCGACCGCGGACGGGTAGTCGACCTCGTACTTCGTCGTCCAGTTGGTGAGGTGCGAGGGCTTGGCCGGGTAACCGACGCTCGGCCCGTCCGCGAGCTGAAGGAGGAACTCACCGCCCATCGGCTTGTACTTGGCGTACTCACCGGGGAGGACCTGATCAGCCTCGTAGTTGCAGGGGCCACACCACACCGACGCGACGTCGATGAGGAGCACGCGCGGCTTGGGGTTGCCCTCACCGAAGGGTGAGCCCGCCGGATAAACGCCGTCGCCCGTGGGGTTGTAGAACATCGCGAGCTCGAGGGGCTCGAGCGTGTCGTTCTGCACCGAGGCGTTGGAGAAACCCATGAACTTGAAGTTCTCGATGATCGAGCCGGGCTTGAAGCCGAAGGGCCCCGGCGGATACTCGAGCTTGACCTGCGCCTCCTGCCCGGTGCCATCGGGGAAGTCGGGCGCGTCGACCACGTCGGGCGCGGCGCCCTGATCGGGATCCGCGATGTCCTCCTCACCGGAGCCGTTGTCGCAACCCGCACCCGCGAGAGAAAACGCGAGCGCACCCACGGCAAAAAGCGAGCATCGAAGGGCGAATGTCATAGCCCTCGAATCTTGTGGGACCCCAGATCGGGCGTCAAGCCACACGACTCTCGTTTTGCAACGTTAGTCTTTGCGCGCGCGCAGGGTCAGAGTAGCGATGCTCACGAGCGGCGCGGGCCACTCGCTACATCGTTCTCTTCTTCGAGGTGGGCTGTGTTCTCGACACGACTCTTCGCAGTATCTTCCTTCGCAGTTCTCGGCAGCCTGCTCGCGTTCACGGTCGCCTGCGGTGACTCCGGCACCGGCGGCGGCGGCGGCGGCAACGTCGGCGGCTCGGACGACTGCCGCGGCGGCGTCATCGTGAACGGTGTTTGCGAGGGCAAATGCACGCCCGACCAATGCCTCGAGGGCAACACCTGCGTCGGCAACCGCTGCGTCCTGCTCTGTGACAGCCAGGCCGACTGCTTCCAAGATGGCTCGCAGAGCTGCGCGGCGGCGGTCGAGGACGACACCGGCTCGAACATCAACGTGTGTCAGCCCTCAGGCAAATCAGGCGGCATCGGCGTTCCCTGCCCGAGCGGTTCAGAGTGCGGCGATTGGTATCAGTGCCCCGACGGCGGCACCTGCCACGCCTCGGACTGCGGCGGTGACCTCACCGCGTGCGCTGCGGATACGGCCGCATGCGAGGGCGTCGACAACTGCACGATCGGCAAATGCCCGGACGGCTCCGCGTGCCGAACCGACTGCGGCACCGCGTGCTACCCGTGGCTCGACTGTCAGACCGCGGGCCTCGCCGACGCTGACTCCTACTGCATCAACCGCGACTGTCAGTCGGACGACGACTGCATCGACGGTTACTTCTGCGCGATCGTCCGCGACCCCCACGAGGTCTGCGACTCCAATCCGCAGAAGGGTGACAGCCAGTTCTGCGGCACGACCTCCGAGGGTTGCTTGGCGGTCGACGGCACGGGCCACACGACGGACGGCTCCACGCGCTTCGAGGGCTCGCTCTGCATGCTGCGCCAATCCTGCATGAAGCGCGGGCAGGCTGCTCCCTGCGCGACCGACCTCGACTGCTCGCGCATCGACGCACAGAAGTGCGCGACCTACGCCGGTGAAACCCGCTGCTCACGCCTCTGCGCCAACGACGACGACTGCCACCCGGACGACACCTGCGACACGGCGCAGGGGGCCTGCGTGCCTCGCTTCAGCGCTTGGGTCACGGCGACGGGCGGCTTCTGCGAGCCTTGCCTGTCGGACGCCGACTGCGGCGACGCCTCCTCGACGAAGGCTTGCGTCGACATCTCGGGCGGCGCTCGCGCGTGCTTCGACGAAGCCTTCCCCGACACCTGCACGACCGACGCGAATTGCCCGACCGCACCGGGCGGCAAACACGGCAGCTGCCTCGACGAGCGGTTCGGCTTGGCCCCCGGCGACAGCGTCTATCACCGCTGCTATCTGCCGCTCGACGTCAACTCCAACAAGACCGAGTGCTGGTGAGGTAAACGGCGGAGTTCGTGGGGCGAACGCGCTCCTCGAACCGAGCCTTCTTGAAAATGAGCCCACGGCTCGCGTCGCTCGACTGGATCGTTGGCCTCGCCCCGGCGTGGCCTGCCCTGACGGCCCTCCTCATCGCCGCGTGGCTCGCGACGGGCCGAGCGCCGAGCGAGCGCGTCGTGTCGTCGGTCGCGACGACGGGGCTCGGCGCGACGCTCCTGTCGATCGTCGTCGCGACAGGCCGGTGGGTGACCTCGGGCTTCACGCCTCAGGTGGTCGATTTCGGCGCCCTCTCCAGCGCCGAGGACGGCACGCGGCTCCTCTTCGTGTTCGACGGCAAGTCTCTGCCGGTCGCGCTCACGGCTGCGGTGCTCCTGCTCGCGACGAGTCGTTTCTCGTCAAACTATCTTCACCGCGAGCCCGGTTTCGTCCGCTTCTTCGCGCTCATGCTCGTGTTCGGCGCCGGGCTGATGTTGCTGCTGCTCGGCGGTAGCTTGGACATCGTATTTGCAGGGTGGGAGCTCGTCGGCATGACAAGCGTGCTGCTCGTCGGGTTCTTCCACGAGCGGACCGACCCGGTGCGCGCCGCGATCCGCGTGCTCATCACCTATCGGCTCTGCGACATCGGGCTCGTCTTCGCGGGGCTGCTCCTCTACCGCGCGATGCACACGACCGAGTTTCACGCGCTCGCGTTCGTCGGCGCGGGCAGCCGCTGGGCGGTCACGCTCGCGACCGCGGGGATCGTGTTCGCCATCATGGGCAAGTCGGCGCAGTTCCCGCTCGGTGGCTGGCTGCCTCGCGCGATGGAGGGGCCGACCGCGTCGAGCGCGATCTTCTACGGCGGGCTCTCGGTTCACGCTGGTGTCTACCTGCTCGTACGGGTCGAGCCGCTCTACGCCGACGTCCCCGCGCTGCGCCTCTTCATCGGCGCGGTCGGCGCCGTGACGGCGATCGTCGCGACCCTCAGCGGGCAGGTGAGCCCCGACGCGAAGACCTCGCTCGCGTACGCGACGAGCGCGCAGGTCGGCATCATGCTCGTCGAGTGCGCCGCGGGTCTGCCGGCGCTCGCGCTCGTGCACCTCGTCGCGCACACGACGCTCCGCTACTACCAATTCCTTCGCACGCCGTCGGTGCTTCAGGCGGCGCTCGCCCGGCGCGCCGCGCTCGGCGCCCAAGGCATCGAGGACTTCGACCGTCGGCGCTGGCGCCTGCTGCCGACGCCGACGAAGCTCTTCCTCTATCGCTTGGCGATCGAGCGCTTCGAGGTCGAGGCCGTCTTCGATCGGTGGGTCGGTCGCCCCGTGCTCGCGCTCAGCGCGGGGGTCGATCGCTTCGAGAAGCGCCTCATGGGGACGCCCGCGGAGCGACCGACGAAGGACGCGCCTCCGCGCTCGGGCGGCGCGGTGCGAGCCGTGTCGTGGGAGGACGAGGCGCCATGATGACGAGCACGCGTCGCGCGCTCACGGGCGATCTCGATCTCACCGCGCTCGTGCCGATCGCGATGTTGGTGTCGGCCGCGCTCGTCGCCGGAGCGCGCAGCGCCGCGCTGAAGCGCCGGCTCGCGCTCGTCGTGCTCGCAGCGGTGCTCCTCTGGACGGTGGTGCCCTTCGTGACGCGGCTCGTGGATGGTCACGGCTTGGACCTCGTCACCTCGGTCTTGCCGATCGCGATCGGCGCGCCCTTGGCGATCCTCTTCGCCGCGCCTCGCAGCGCGACGCACGCGCGCGCTTGCTCCGACGCTCTGCTCGCCGCCGGCAGCGCGGTCGGGGTCACGCTGACCGAGAGCCTCCCTCTCTTCGCCCTGTTCTTCCTCGCGTCCTTCATCCCGATGCTCCGCGAGGCCTTCGGGCGTCGCGAGGTCGCGCCCACCGCCGACGCTCCCGCGGCGCGCGACGTGCCCACGAAGCGAGCGGCGATCCTCGTCGCGTCCGCGTCCGCCGCGCCTCTCTTCGTCGCGCTCGCGATCGGCGCAGTGCTCGTCTTGCGCGAGGGTCGCGTGCCGCTCACGCTGAGCGCGCTCCACGGCGCCACCGTCGCCCACGCACCGCTCAGCGCGCTCGTGATGATCGCAGCGTGCGCGCGCCTCGGGGTCTTCCCGTTCCATGGTTGGGTGCCGGTCGCGCTCGAGGCGCGCCGAGGGATCGCAGGACCCGTCACGCTCGCTTCGCCGGTCGGCATCGTCCTCGCGCTGCGGCTCGGTGCTCCGAGCGACGCACTGCTCGCGTCCGGCGGCGCGACCTTCCTCTTCGCCTGCGGCGTCGCGTCCGCGCTCTACGGTGGCGTCGCGGCTCTCGGCCAACACGACGCAGGCAGGCTGCTCGGCTTCGTGTGGATCTCGACGGTGGGCGCGGTCGTCTCCGGCCTCGCGAGCGGCGACGAGCTCGCGCGCTCCGGCGCCGTGATGCACCACCTCGCCGTCGTGCTCGCCGCGTCGGGGCTGCTCATCCACGTGACGGCGGTGAGCGCTCGCACCGGCACCACGGATCTGCGCAAGCTCGGCGGGCTCGTGGGGAACGCCCCTGCGTTGGCGATCGGCTACCTCATCCTCAGCCTCGCGACCGTGTCTTTCCCCGGCACCGCGACGTTCCGCTCGGAGGACGTGCTCATCGCCGAGCTCTACGAGCGACACACCGTCGTCGCGTTCGTCATCATGCTCGCGACGGCGATCAACGGCATATCGCTCGTGCGTAGCTACAAGCGGCTCTTCCTCGGGCGCGGCTCGTCACCACTGCCGATCGAAGACGCGCTGCCGCGCGAGAGGTGGACCGCGATCGCGATCGTCGTCGCGCTCATCCTCGGTGGGCTCGCGCCGGCGCACCTCGTTCGGCAGGGCGTCGAGCTCCCGAGCGGGGCGCCTACGGTCGAAGCGCCCCGCTGAGCCCGCTCAGCCGACGAGGATGCGCCACGTGGTGTCGACGGTCCCGTCGTAGACCTCGATGCCCATCGCCGTGAGCTCGGCGCGGAGCGCGTCCGCGCGAGCGAAATCCTTGGCGGCGCGAGCCTCGCGGCGCGCGAGGATCTTGGCGTCGACGGTCGCGGCGTCGAGGCCGCGCAGGCGCAGGCGCTGGGCACGCGTGCGAGCGACGTAGTCGGACGGCAGCGTCACGAGCAGGCCGAGGCGCTCGGTCACGTCGATGAGGGCCTTCGCGAGACGGCTCGCGACGTAGGGAGCTTGGCGCGCGAACGCGATGTCCTTTTGCTTGCGGACCGCGAGATCGCAGAGCTCGTTGCCGTTCTTGCCGATCTCGGCGACGACCGCGAGCGCAACGGGCGTGTTGAGATCGTCGTCGAGCGCCGACTTCACGCGCTGGACGGCCTCGTTGGCGAGCGTCATGTACGGCGCGAGCGACGGAGGCAGCACCGAGATCGTCGAGACCTTCTCGCTGGCCGCGAGCGCGCGCAGCCGCTCGAGCGTCTGGTAGAGGTAGTCGACGCGGCGCTCGGCCTCGATGATGCCCGGGAAGACGACGCGCTCGTCCGCGAGCTTCTCCGTGTCGAAGGCGATCGGCGCGCGGTAGTGCACGGTGAGCAGGAAGTAGCGCAGAGCCTCGGGGTCGTTGCGCTCGTAGACCTGCTTGATGGTGACGAAGTTGCCGAGCGACTTCGCCATCTTTTCTTTATCGACGTTGACGAAACCGTTGTGGATCCAGAGCCGCGCGAAGGGGCCGTCCGTCGGGAACGCGGCCTCGCTCTGCGCGATCTCGTTCTCGTGGTGAGGGAAGATGAGGTCCATCCCGCCGCAGTGGACGTCGAACCCATGGCCGAGGTGGCGAGCGCTCATCGCGGAACACTCGATGTGCCATCCGGGGCGCCCGCGACCCCACGGCGAATCCCAACCCCAACCGTCGGGGCTCGTGCCCTTCCACAGCGCGAAGTCGAGCGGGTCGCGCTTGACGTCGTTCACCTCGACGCGGCTCCCGACCTGGAGCTCCTCGATGTTGCGCTTCGAGAGCTTGCCGTACCCGGCGAACGCGCGCACCGCATAGAAGACGTCGCGATGCCCCTCGGCCGTCGTGACCTCGTAGGCCGCGCCCTTTTCGATGAGGCGCTGGATGAGCGACACGATGTCACCGATGTGCTCGCTGACCTTCGGCTCGACGTCGGGGGCGACGCACCCGAGCGCGCGGATGTCGCTCTGGTAGCTCTCGGTCATGCGCGCCGAGAGCGCGAGGGGTTGTTCGCCGAGCTCCTTCGCGCGCTTCAGGACTTTGTCGTCGACGTCGGTGACGTTGCGGACGTAGCGGACGCGGACGCCCTCGGCGCGGAGGTGCCTCACGAGCACGTCGGGCGCGAGGGCCGCGCGAGCGTGACCGACGTGCGCGACGTCGTAGGTCGTCGGTCCGCAGCAGTAGATCCCCACCTCACCCGCGGCGAGTCCCGTCGCGGCGCCCTCCAGCTTTGCGCCCGAGGGCGCGGTTCGCACGAGGAGCGGCTGCACCCCGCCGGACAGCGTGTCGTGGAGCTTCTGCGAGATCTCCGTCATCTTCGACTCCTTTGCGGGACGAGGTACTTCGGTTGGACGCAGGCGTCACGAAGTGGCTGACCGATGCGCCAGCGCGCGTGCTAAGAGCGCTCGCGAGGCGCCATGCAGGAGAACCACTTCAAGAGCCACATCCGCGACACCTACTTCCAGCTGTTCGAGCTGCTGGAGGTGCAGAAGACGAGCCTCGGCAAGGGGCCGTACACCACGATGGACGAGTCCATCGCGCGCGAGGCGCTCGCCGCCTCGGAGAAGCTCGTCACGAGCGAGCTGCAGAAGAGCTTCGTCGAGGCGGATCGCACGCCGCTCACGCTGGACGGTGAGGGTACCGTCGCGCTCCCCGAGGGGCTGAAGCGCGACTACCACCGCTTCTACGACGCGCAGGCGCACCTCTTGACCGTGCCCGAGCACCTCGGGGGGATGGCCGCGCCGCCGAGCGTCGGTTGGGCCTCGTTCGAGTTCGTCGCGGGCGGCAACGCGACGCTCGCGTTCTATCTCTTCGGGACTTTCGCGGCGCGGACCATCGATCGGCACGGCACCGAAGAGCAGAAGAAGCGCTTCATCGAGCCGCTGCTCCACAAGCGCTGGGGCGGCTCCATGGTCCTCACCGAGCCCGACGCAGGCAGCGACGTCGGCGCGGGCCGCACGAAGGCTCGGCAGATCGACGGCGAGGTCTACGAGATCGAGGGCGTGAAGCGCTTCATCACGAACGGCGACTTCGACTGCACCGAGAACATCGTGCACCTCGTGCTCGCGCGCCCCGAGGGCGGCGCGGTCGGGACCAAGGGCCTGAGCCTCTTCCTCGTGCCGAAGTACTGGGTGAACGAGGACGGCTCGCTCGGCGAGCGCAACGGCGTCTACGTCACCAACATCGAGAAGAAGATGGGCATCAAGGGGAGCGCGACGTGCGAGCTCACCTTCGGCGAGAAGAAGCCGGCGCGCGGCCTCTTGGTCGGCGGCGTGCACGACGGCATCCGCCAGATGTTCCACGTCATCGAGCAGGCCCGCATGGCCGTCGGGGTGAAGAGCATGGCGACGCTCTCGACCGCGTACAAGAACGCGCTCGACTACGCGAAGGAGCGCGTCCAAGGCCCGGATCTCACGCGCGCGACCGACAAGGCATCACCGCGCGTCGCGATCCTTCGCCACCCCGACGTTCGTCGGATGCTCATGAGCCAGAAGGCGCACGCCGAGGGGATGCGCGCGCTCTGCCTCTACACCGCGTGGGTGCAGGACCAGGTCGAGATCGCCGGCGGCCACGGCGCCAAAGAGGCCGACGACCTCGACAAACTCAACGACATGCTCCTCCCCCTCGTGAAGGGATACTGCAGCGAGAAGGCCTACGTCGAGCTCGCGCAGTCGCTCCAGACCTTCGGCGGGTCAGGATATTGTCAGGATTATCCGATCGAGCAGTACGTCCGCGATCAGAAGATCGACACGCTCTACGAGGGCACGACGCACATCCAGGCGCTCGACCTCTTCTTCAGGAAGATCGCCCGCGACGGCGGCGCGACGCTCACGAAGCTCCTCGGTGAGATCGAGGCGGTCGCGACCGGGGATCTCGGCGGCGACACCTTGAAGGATCACCGCGCCGCGCTCGGTCGTGCGTTGAACGACGTTAAAGGAATCTACGGCGCGATGATGGGCAAGATCGGCGAGTCGCTCTATCACGCGGGCCTGCAGGGCAACCGCATCCTCTTCGCGACCGCCGAGCTGGTCATCGGGTGGCTCTGGGTGCGGCAGGCCGCGGCCGCGCTCGCGGGCAAGGCAGCGCGCCCCGAGGACGCGGCCTTCTACGACGGGAAGGTCGCGTGCTCGGAGTTCTGGTGCAAGAACGTGCTGCCGGGGCTCACGCTCACCCGCAAGCTCGTCGAGGGCTCGAGCCTCGAGCTGATGAGCCTCGCGGACGAATCGTTCTGAGGCTCGCGGTCCAGCACGTTGCCGGCACGCTCGCGTGAAATCCCGGGGGGACATGAAGTCCCCCTGTCATGCTAGGTTGCCTACCGGATGGGTCGACCTCGGAGTGACCGTCGCAGCCTGTCCTTCGTCGCGGGGGTCGCGTTCGTCTCCCTGACGGGGTGCGGCACGCCGTTCGACGGTCGCGTCTACCACGGCGACGATTACGCCTTCCGCATCGCGCCGGCGCCCGCGTCGTGGAAGCCGATGGCGGCGGACGGCGCTGCGATCGTGTACGCGGACGCCGAGAGCAACGGCACGATCCTCGTGAACGCGCGCTGCGATCGCGACGCCGAGGACACGCCGCTCCGATCGCTCACGCAGCACCTCTTCTTGCGGTTCACCGAGCGCCAGATCCACAGCGAGGAGGTCCGTCCCTTCGACGGCCGCGAGGCGCTGCGGACCGACATCACGGCGAAGCTCGACGGCGTCGAGCAGCGCTTCCTCGTCTGGGTGCTGAAGAAGGACCGCTGCGTCTACGATCTGGTCTTCTTCGCGTCGCCGCCGACCTTCGAGCGCACCGCTGCGCAGTTCGAAGCGTGGGTCTCGGGCTTCTCGGCGCTGCCGCGCCAGAACGGCAAGGTTCTCGAACGATGACGGACCAAGCGCTCGACACCGCACAAGATCGGCCCTCGCAGCCTGGCGAGCGTCACTCGCGACCTTCGTTCCCGCCGCCCGCGCCGCCCTCGCTCGTCGAGCGCGTCGGGGGCGCGACGAACGCGACGCTCGAGCATTTCGGGCACGCGGCACGCATGACCTTCGGCGCGATCGCGTCGATGTTTCGCAGGCCGCTCGAGATCGGCTCGACCATCTACCAGTTCGAGGCGCTCGGCGTCCGGTCGCTCACGATCGCCGCGATCACCGCGGTCTTCGTCGGGATGGTCATGGCCGTGCAGTTCGCGTTCGGCCTGCAGCGCTTCGGCGGCATGGAGTACACGGGCCGCATCGTCGGCATCAGCTTCTCGCGTGAGCTCGCGCCGACGCTCACGGCGGTCATCGTCGGTGGGCGCATCGCGGCCGGCATCGCGGCCGAGATCGGCTCGATGAACGTCACCGAGCAGATCGACGCGATCCGCAGCTTGGGCGCAGACCCGCTGAAGAAGCTGGTCCTGCCGCGGCTCGTCGCCTCGACCATCGTGATGCCGCTGCTGTGCTCGTTCGCGCTCGTGCTCGGGTTCAGCGGCGCGATGCTGATCACCAGCATCGAGTTCGGCATCCCCGCGCAGTTCTTCCTGCGGACCGCGCTCGGCTCGGTGAACTTCCGCGACTTCTACAGCGGCATGTTCAAGTGCCCCTTCTACGGCGCGATCATCGCGATCGTCGGCTGCCACTTCGGGCTCATGACGCGCGGCGGGACCGAGGGCGTCGGCCACGCGACGACGTCGGCGGTCGTGACGACCTCGATCGCGGTGCTCGTCGCCGACTTCTTCCTCACGAAGATCTCGTTCTTGCTCTGGCCCGCCATGACATGAGCTCTCACGTGCCAACCTTTTTCGCGGAGCGAAAAAGACATGGCCCGCATGGCGAACGGGGCCCCAACCCCGTTCGAGATTCTCACGTGCCAACCTTTTTCGCGGAGCGAAAAAGACATCGAGCGAACGGGTTGTGCGCGGCCCTCATGCTCGCGCTCGCGGCGTGTGAGGACCCGGAGCCGACGCGCTCGCGTGTGGTGAGCAGCGTGGACGATCTCGAGCCGGACGCGGGCGTGGTGCCGGCGCCGCGGCGTCCGGCCGAGCATTTCGAGATGACGCGGATCACCGAGCGCTGCGCGATCGATCGCGTGAACGTGTCGGGGACGACACTGCGCGTGGAGCCCGACGTCGCGTGCCCGAAAGACATGGAGCTCGGGGAGAGCATCCGGCTCGAGGGCGCGGTGTGCATGCGGGCGAGCCTCGCGCCGGGGCGTGTGTTGCCCGTCGTCTGCCCAGCGACGCTGCTCAAGGCCGAAGCGACGTGGCGCAAACAACAAGCGCCCGCGTCAGCGAGCGCTTCGGTCGGCGGTGCGCCGACTGCGGTGGGGAGTGCCGCGCCCGGTCGAGCGCGGTAGCGCATGCGGAGAGTCTTCGTCGAGCGGGGAGGGTCACCCCAACATCAAAGCTCGCAAGTCACGAGATCGACGAGCTCACCGGCGCAAGAGTCGGTCGTGTAGATGTCGTTCTTGCACTCGCCGTCTTCGATCCCACAGGCGGCGAGATCGTCGAACTCGGGCAGGCAATCGGCCTGCTCAGCGTCGCGCTCGGCGTCGTCGTAGCTGTCGATGCAGTCGTCGTATTGGCTGTCGCTGCAGCCCTGACAGTCGCAGATCTGATCGCAGAGGGAGCTCGCGCTCGGACCGCAGCCGGTCGCGGCGACGAGCCAGAGAGCGGCGGCGAGCGGCATCACGGAGCGCAGAGTTCGGCTTTGCACTGGGGACCTCGTGTTGGGTGAAGGGTTCATCCGATGAGGCGAGAGCGGGCGTCGACGTAGGCGTCGCTGACCGAGAAGATGATGAGGTCGCGGGCTTCGGCGTTGCGGCCGATCCACGTGAGGCGATCCTTGCCGTTCGGCGGCGGACCGTTCGCGTTGCCGCCGGCCCACGCGATGCCGTTGAGCGCGACGTTGGGATCACCGACGGCGAGCAGGCCCGCGCGCGAACCCCAGCCGTTGATGGCTGCGTTGAGCGTGCTCGCGCGGTTGCCGATGCTGCCGATGACGTCGGCCGCGAGCACGCCGGTGTCGGAGGGCAAGCCCGCCGGCAGCGCGCGGCTCAATCGACCGAAGGCCTCGGAGAAGCGCGCCGCGTCGACACCCTGCGGTGAGAACTGCGGCGAGTGAACGCGGAGGTAGGCCGCGAGCACGGGCCACAGATCGATGGGTGCGGTGCGCGCGATGACCGCGGCGTTGGCTTGGAGGACCTTCATCGCGCGGTGGATGAGGAACGTGCGTTCGGCGCTCGGCGCTTGATTCGCCAGCGTCTGCCCCATCACGACGGTGGGCGGGTGCGCGCGCGCCGGCACGCACACCGACCCGAGCACGCTCGAGACGAGGACCGACACCTGGTTGAGCCCGTACGCGCTGGCGATTTCTTGAACCTCGTCAGCGATATCGGAGAGCGAAGGCGTGGGCGCCGCGCGCACGCCGTCGAAGTCGTACGGGAACGCGACGTCGAGCATGTTGCCCGTGCGCAGGAGGAGATCGCGGAAGGCCGGCGTCATGACCTCGGGGGCGAGGAGATCGTCGAGCCCTGCGTCACCAGCGGAGAGGCCGACGCCGGCGACCTCGGTCGCGTCGCCGTCGATCGCGAGGACCGCAGCGCGCGCGACGAGGGCCGCGTCCTCACGGTTGCGGAGCTCGGCGGCCGTCGCGAGCGTCTCGAAGAGGAAGACCTCGAAGCGGCCCGTGCCGAGCGCGCGTCGAGCGTCGGCGACCGCGCGGTCGAGCATGACCGCGGCCGCAGGCGCTTGACCCGTGCGCTGGTAGAAGCCGACGAGCGCGCGCAGCGCGAGGTCGCTCTTCGGGAAGGACTTGCGCGCGACGACGAGCGTGCTCTCCGCCTTCTTTTGTTCGCCGGCTTGCTCGAGGATCTCGGCGAGCTCGACGGTGCGCTTGCACTTGTCGTCTTGGTTCTCGGCGGCGTTCACGAGGGCCGTCTGCTCGTCGACCGCGCGCTGCAGCTGGTTCGTGCGGCGGTAGAGCGCGATGAGCTTCTCGCGGGCCTTCTCGTCGTTCGGGCGGCGCTTGAGGATCTCTTGGTAGGCGAGATCCGCGCGCTCGTCGTTCGGGAGCTCGGTGTCGTAGAGCGCGCCGAGGCGGAAGTAGATCTCGACCTGCTTGTCGGGCTCGGTCGCGAGGCGCGCGAGCCTGATGAGGGCCTGCTCGGCGCCGTCGTAGTCGCCGTCGTCGAAGCAGAGATCCACGAAGGCGCTGAGGGCCTCGATGTGATCGGGGTTCGCGTCGAGCGCGGCGGCGAGCGCGCGCTTCGCGGCCTCGCCATCACCGACCTCGGCGAGGGCGCGGCCACGCATGACCTCCATCTCGACGCGCTCGGCCGGGTCTTCGATCGCGTCGAGCCGTCGACGCAGGAGCTCCGCGAGCTCGCTGCGCGCGCCTGCTGCGACGTAGACCTGGCGAAGTCGTTCGAAGACCTCGACGTTGTTCGGGTCGAGCGCGGCGACGCGCTCGAGCGCAGCCCGCGTCTTGTCGGCGTCGCCGACCTTCTCCTGCCAGAGGAGGGCGGCGCGGTAGAGGACGTCTCGCTGCCACTCGGGGCCGGTGATGGTCTCGGCGGCGGCCTCGAGCTGGTTCGCGGCCTCTGCGGGCTCGTCGAGGTCCTCGAGGACGCTCGCGAGGGTGAGGCGAGCAACGATGTGGTGAGGGACGAGGCTCACGGCCTCTTCGAGGAGCTCGCGGGCGCCCGTGAGATCGGCGCTCGAGCGGAGGGCCTCGGCGGCGCGGAGCGAAAGCGCCGCGCGCTCGGGGCCGCGATCGGTCATCGCGAGGAGCTCACGCGAGCACTGCGCGATGAGCGGCATGTCACCGCGCGCTCGCGCGTGGCCGACCATCGCGCGCAGGGCCCAGAGCGGGCGCGGCTGCTGCGCGAAGGCGACGGCGACGGGCTCGGCGGTCTCCTCCCAAGAAGTGCGGAGCCGCAGGCGCGCCGCGACCGCGGCGTACGCGACGGCCTCGCCGCCCTCGAGATTGCGCGCGAGCTCCATCGCGATGGGCTCGAGCTCCTCTTCGCGGCCGCCCGCCATGAGCGCCGAAGCGACGCGGCGCAGGGTGCGGACGTCGGAGGGCTTCTCCTCGAGGATGGTGCGTCGGAAGAGCAGCGCGCTCGCGGTGTCGTTGCGACCGCGCTCGTCGAGCTCGGCGAGGCGCTCGTAGATCTCGAGACGCGTCGCCGCGTCTTCGGTGCTGCGGGCTTGTGGCAAGAGCGCGTCGACGAGCTCGGCGGTACCGAAGCCGCTGAGCGCGAAGCGATACGAGGCGATCGGCGACATCGCGTTCTCGCCGAGGCCCTCGGCGAGCTTGATGCAGCGGCTCGCGGCCTCGAGGTCCCCGGCGCGCTCGAACTCGAGCGCAGCCTCGATCGCGAGGCGCGCGCCGTCGGGGGAGCGGCCGACCTTCGGCGAGTCTTCGTCGCCGCCCTCGGACGGGCCCGCGGCTGCGACGCCCATCTCCTGCGCGCGAGCCTCGCGCCACTCCGCGCGATCGGGGGGCGGCTCGTGCGAGAGCCGCTCGTAGAGGTCACGCAGGCCGAAGTCGTTCGGACGCGCGCGGAGCGCCTGCTCGAGGAGCGACGAGGCGCTGCTGCCGTCGCTGTCGGAGAGCAGGAGAGCCTCGCGAACGAGATCGTGCGCGCGCTCGACCGGGTCCTCCGAGGCCTGACGTCGGAAGCGCAGCCACTCGAGGAGCCCGTCCTGATCGTTGCGGGCACGCGCCGAGATCTCGCCGATGTGGGCGGCGATGGGGATGTCGGGTTGGAGCTCCGCGGCGATCTTCGTCGCGGACTCGCCCTCGTCGGAGAGGCCGGCGTCCGGGGCCTCGGGGTTCGCTGCGGCGAGCGACGCGAAGCGGATCGCGCACTCGGTGTAGAGGATTGCCTTCGTCGGGGAGGGCGCGAGCAGATCGGCGTGATCGCGCAGGAGCCGCGTGAACGTCGCCGGATCGGTGGCAGCGCTCGCGATGCGCGCGACGGACTCGCACGACGGATCGGTGCGATGAACCTCGGCGTAGGTCGCGGACGCGCGCTCGGCGTCGCCGGCGAGCTCCGCGAGGAGCGACGCGGCGAGCATGCCGGCCGCGTCCGCGCCTTGTTCGGCGTCACCGCCCCACGTCGCGACCGTCTGCGCGACGCGATCGGTCGCGCCCGCGGCGGCGTCGAGCTCGAGGCCGAGCACGCGGAGGAGCGCAGCCCACTCCGGGCGCAGCGGATCGGCTGCGGAGACGAGGTCCGTCATGCTCGCGTCGACGAGCTCGCGGAACGCGCCCTCGGTGGACGCGAGACCTGCGACGCCGAGGCCGAGCGTGCGGCCGAGCATCACGGCCGCGCGCGTGCCCGGACCGCCGGCTTGCACGAAACGCAGCCGCGCGAGGCGCTGCTCGTTCTGCGGCATGAGCGCGGCGACGACGGGCCCGGTGAGGAGCGCGACGTCGCGCGCGAGATCGGACGAGCCCGCTTCGACCGCGGCCTCGTCGAGGACGGTGGCGAGCGTCTCGCGAGCCGCGAGCCCACCCGGGTGCGGCTGCGCGGCGGCGAGCGCCGCGAGCGCGATGCGATCGGTCGGTGAGAACGCAGCGGCGTTGCGAGCGTCGACGGCCTCACCGAGCTCGGTCGCGAGCGCTGCGAGCGCGTCGCGCGGGCACGGTGGCCGAGCCCTCGGCGGCCTCGCGGAGCGCGCCGACGGCGTCGCTGCGTGTCTCGGGGCGGGCGCTCGCGAGCGACCCGATGAGCCAGCCCTTGCTGCGCCCGCGAACGAGGTCCGCAAGAGCGGCGTGGCCTGCGTGACGACACCTTGAATCGAGCCCGCAGCGAACGCGGCGCGCACTGCGTGCAAGAGCTCGACGACGTGGCGGCCTGCAGCGGGCGCGCCCTTCGCGGGGGGCAAGCCGCGCATCGCCGCGACGCTCTGCGCCGCGAGCCCGAGCGACGCGAGGGCCTCGGGGTCGGAGGGCTTGAACTTGGCGAGCACGGTCGGCTCGACGTTCCGCGCGAGAACCTCACAGAATCGCTGGATGCCCGGGCGAGGATCGGAAGGCAGCGAGCGCATCGCTTGCTCCGTCCGCTTCTTCGCGGCTTGGTCGTCGCGCTGTACGAGGCGCGCGACCTCCGCCGAGAGCCACGCCGTGTGCGCGCGACCGTCGCCGGCCTGCATGCGGCGGAGCTCCGCCTCCATGATCTCGGCCGCAGCGGGGAAGTCTCCTCCGCGGGCGAGGAGCGCGCGATGTTGGCGCGCTGTCATCGGCTGGTTGGGCGCGAGCTGGTAGGCCGCGAACGCTGCCTGCGAGGCGGCGTCGTCCTCGCCGGCGAGCGCGTTGAGCTCGGAGACGACGAGGAGGAGGCGTGCCTTCTCGAGCTTGTCAGTCGCGAGATCGGCCTCTCGGCGAAGCCACTCGGCGCGCTCGAGAAAGCTCTCGCGAAGGTTGGCTTCGGCGACGGCGGTGGGTGCGTCGCGCTCGTCTTCGAACTCGAGCGTGGGGAGCTGGTCGGCCCCCGCCGCTGCGGTCGCGATCTGCTGCGGCGGACGTGGGGCGCCGCGCGGCGCCGCGAGAGGATCTCTCCGTCCGAGACGGGCATCGAGTCACGACCGATCTCGATGTCGGCCGCGGCCTCGACGACGACGTCGCCCATCGAAGACTCGTCGCTGATCTCGGCCTCGGACGAGTCGTAGGACTCGTATTGCGCCTCGGCCGCGGTCTCCTGGGAGACGTCGGCGGCGGGCTCTTCGTCGACGACGGACTCGGTGTCGAGCTGGATGTCGCCCTCGATCGCAGGAGGCTCCTCGAGGCCGTCGTCCTCGACGTAGGCGAGGGCGCGGGCGGCTCGAGCGCGGCCTCTGCGACCATGAGCGCGTTCGGCGCGACGATCGTGGCGCCGCCGCCGTCGTCGTCATCGTCGTCGTCGGCGGACGGAAGCGGGGTCGGTCGGTCATCCGAAGCGACGCGGGAGGCGGCCTCGCGTTTCGCCGTTTCCTTGGAGAAGACGGCGGGCGCGGAGAACGCGCGCGTCGCGATCTCGTCGTCGTCCGACGGCTCGTCGCCTTGTGGTAGCGGCGTGGGCCGATCGTTCGGAGCGACCTCCGCGGGCGGGGCCTCGCTCCCACCCGCGGGCGGCGCGGACGAACCGCGCGGGGCGTCGTCGAACAACATGTCGAGCAATGCGTCGCCTTCTTCGACGGTGGGGATGGCGTCGCGAACTGCACCTGTTCCCTGCGGGAACATGCCGGGCATTCCTTTGCCGCGGGCGTCTTTCTTCTGGTCGCTCACCGGACCCCCATGCCGAGCTTTCGGCGGAGTTCGAGATAGCCTGGTGAAAGCACGAACTTCAGCAGGTTGATGGCTCGCTCGCTCTCGCGGAGTTGCGACGCGAGTTGGTTGCGCGGCTGCCGCAGCATGTCGCTGAGGACGAGGCTGACGTCGCCTGCTGCGATCGCTGCCATGCGATCGCAGCTTCGTCGCGCGTAGCTGGCCCAGACCCTCGGGTCCTGACCGCTGTTCGCGACCTCCACCGCGACGTCCGCGGCAGCCTTCTTCACCTTGCGAGAGATCTCCTTTTTCACGGCGCGCGCGATCTCGCCGAAGACGGCGTAGCTCGGCTTCGGCATCGGGACGCCGACCTCGTTGCACGCGGCGATCACCGCGGAGGCGATCGCCGCATCGTCGCAGGTGCGGAGCGACGAGAGGCCGCGCGCAAGCGCGAAGACCTCGCGTGCGATCGCCGAGCGCGCCGCGGCGTCGAGAGGTGCGTGGATCTCCGAACCGATGACGAGCGCCGGGACCTCGCCGACGACGCCCTGCACACCGCGAGGATCTTCACCACCCTGGTAGAGCTCGAACTCCACGTCGTAGCCGAGCGCGCCCATCCACTCGGCGACTGCGAGGCGTATCGGTGGAGCACCCTTCGCGTCGATGCGGTTCTTACGGCCGACCTTCAGCTGCTCGAGCGACGGACCGAGCGCGAGGCTCACGGTCTCGGTGATGCTGATGAGCATCCGCGCGACGGGGCCGTTGTCGTTCGGGTCGGCGATCTCGGCGAGCGCGCGGCCATCGAGCGCTTGCTGCGGTCTGCCCGGGATCTTGGTGTCGAGCGCCGCGAGCTCCTCGCTCAAGCCCTTGTCGGGCTTGCCGAGCGCGACGAGCACGCCGAGCGAGGCTTGTCGCAGCGTGAGGTCGTTCTGCGCGGCGGCGATGCGCGCGAGGAGGGCGACGCGATCGGCGTCCGTCGGATCGCGCTGGAGAGAGTCGACGAGGTGCTGTTTGCCTCGCGCGAGGAACGACGTGCGAAAGTCCTCGTCGAAGCTCGTCTGCAGCAGAAGCTCGAGCGCCTCGGGGTCGTCGGGGGACTCGGAGAGGAGCTTCTCGACGGCCGCGCGGGCCTTGGCGGGCTGCTTGACCTTGTCGCGCCAGATCGCCATCGAGAGGCGCGCTGCCTCGATCCGGCCCGCCGCCGTGTCCCGCTCGTTCATGAGGACCTCGAGCATGCCCGTGGCCTCTTTCCAGTCGCCGGTGCGCGCAGCGGCGCGCGCGAGGCGCTCGCGAACCGCGAGCGTGCTCAAGCCCTCACGGTGCAGATCGATCAGCACCTCGAGAGCCTTCTCGGGTTGGTTCAGTTTGTTCTCGTAGAGATCGCAGGCCGTGATGCCCGAGACGAGGCGCTCCTTGCCGGGCGCGTCCTTGATCCGCGAGAGCCTCGCCATCAGCGGTGCCGCGCCAGCGAAGTCACCCTTCTGGATGCAGATCGTGCCGGAGAGCGCGAGCGCGCCGACGTGGTCGGGCTCGAGCATCGTCACGTTCTCGAGCGCTGCGAGCGCGGCGTCGGCGTCACCGCGCGCTTGGAGCACGCGCGCTTGCTCCCAGAAGAGCTTGCCGATCTCGGCCTCGTCCTCGGCGACCTTCAAACGGCGCTCGATGAGGGAAAGCAGGCGCGTGTTGTCTTTGCGAGCGCGCACGCGGCGGAACAGCTTGTCGAAGGCCTTCGCGGCGCGCGGGTTGCGACCGAACGCACGGTCGAGCGCGATCTCGGCGTCCTCGTGAGCGTCGGTCTTCTCGAGCAGGATGAGGCCTGCCTTCTCCCAGAAGGCTGCGCCGCGCACGTCGTCCTTGCAGAGGGCGCCGAGCTGCGCGCACGCGAGCGCGACGTCGACGTGCTGATCGAGGGCTTCGGCGGCGGCCTTGACGCCCTCCCATCCGGCGATGTCGGTCCCGCGCGCCTCGACGACCAAGCGGAACAAGTTCAGCGCGGTCTCGGCGTTGCCGGCCGCGAGCTGGCTGTACGCGGCGAGCAGCGTGGCGTCGGTTTGGGCGTCTTCACCGAGGATATCGCCGAGCTCTCCGAGCGCGGTCGCGCGCCGCCGGGGATCGCACCCGGGCGGCGCGAGCTCGAGGTTCATCAGCTTGCCCGGCGCGTATTCGGCGCGGAGCAGCGGGTGCAAGAGCGAGGGACGCTCGAGCATCGTGACCGTCACGGCCGACGTCTGCAGGGCCTCACGCGCGCTGCCCTCGAAGGTCGCGGCCGCGAGGAGGCGAGCCTCGACCTCGGCGTCGCGATCTTCTGCGGCGATCGCGCTCGCGAGCCACTCCAGCGCGACCGCGAGGTTGCGCTCGAGGCCCGCCCAGGCGCGCGCCTGTTGGACCGCGCCCGCGGGGTCCTGATCCAAATCGCGCGCGATGCGGAAGCGCTCGGCGCTCGCGACGATCGCTGCGTCACCACCTGCGCTCTCCAACCTGTCGAGCGCGCCGAGGACGGCGTCGCGATCGCCCGACGCGGTCGGCCAGAGGATTCGAAGGAGCGCGGCCGCGTTGCCGATGTCGTCGAGCGTGCCGTCGTTCGGCGTCGACTCGGCGAGGCTCAGCGAGCGCATGGCTTCGTCGAGATCGCCGCCGTCCTTTTCCCACGCGACCTCGAGCCCGAAGCGCTCGAGCGCGAGCGCCTGCGGATCGAAGCAGTCTGCGCCGGCCGCGAGCGCGGCGCGCTTGCCTTCGAGCGTGCCGACGTCGACCCCACGACGAGCCCAGGCTTCTATCGCACCAGCCGAAGGGAGCACGTCGCGCGCGGCCTCGAGCAGGCCGATCGCCTCCGCTCGATTGCCGGCGGTCCACGCCGCGAGCGCGGCCTCGACCCGCAGCGCGCCGCCGAGCTCTGCGTCCTCGGTCGCAGCCGCGCACGCAGCGAGCACCGCGGAGGCCTCGGCGGAGTCGTTCTTGAGGAGCTCCGCGAGGTAGATCGCGACGATTTCGTCGCCTGGCATGGCCTCGTGGAGGGCGCGGAGTCGAGCCTTTGCGCCGGCTGCGTCTCCGGCGCTGATCGCGCGCAGCGCCGCGGCGACCGTCAGCGCCCGCGCGGTCGTCGGATCGGGCTCTGCGGCGGCGAGCGCATCGAGGGGCTCGGCGGGGCGCGGCGCTTGGTCCTCGGCCTCGCGCTTGACGAGGCCACCGACCGTCGCGGCGAGGATGCGGCCGAGCCAACCGGACCGCACGAAGGGACCCGCGCCCTCGAGCTTCGCCAGGTTTCCGAAGGCCTCTTCGGCGGAGCTCACGTCTCCTCGCAGGAGGCGCGTGCGACCGATCTCGAACCAGAGCCCCGCGGCCTCGGCGTCCTCGACGCCGCTCGCTACGAGCTGCTCCGCCGTGGCCTCGGCCCACGTGCTGTCGTCGATGATCGCCGCGAACGTCCGCGTGAGGCGGAGCGCGGTCTTCGCGTCGAGGCCGAGCGAAATCGCTCGGTCGAGCGCGGTCTGCGCCGAGCGCGGGTCGCGCGCCAGGCACGCCCAGACGTACGCCGCGAGCACGAAGCCCCGCGCCTTCGCGGCGTCGGTCGTGAACGTGGTCGCGCAGCCCTCGAGCGCGCCCGCGAGCGCCGCAGGCTCGGTGCCGTCGCCGACGAGATCGATCTCGATGGCGCGCGCTGGGATCGCTTCGGGGTCGGCGGCGAGCGCCTGTCGGAGCGCGTCGAGCGCAGCCGGCCGATCATTTTGGAGCGCCGCTGCCTCCGCGACCCGGAGCCAGAGGGCCGCCGCGGGCCCGCCCGACGCCCCGCGGTCGAGCTCGGCGCGCGCGATGCCGGCCGCGCCGTCGAGGTCGCCCTGCGCCTCGAGCGTCGCGAGCCGCGCCCGCGCGATGACGCTGGAGTCGGGCAAACGTCGCGAGGCCTGCGCGAGGAGGGCGCTCGCCGAATCGAGATCCCCGAGCCGCTTGTGGATTTCCGCCGCGCGCAGCCAGGCGTCCGCCGCGAAGGCCGGCGTCTGCATGAAGGTTGGCACGCCGATCTCAGCGCCGCGCTCGGGATCGTCGAGGACCTCGACGAGGAGCTCGGCTTGCCCTTCGAGGGCGCGCGCGAGGCCTTCGAGATCGGCCGCGCTCGTCGCGATGCGCTCGAGCACGAGCCGCGTCTGGAACCGCGCGTGGCCCTCGAGGGCCGCGGCGGCGTCGAGGTGCTCGTAGGCGCGCTGGAGCTGCCCGGTCTTCGCCGCGAGCTCGGCGAGCTGGATGTAGAGCAGCGCCTTGTACGTCGCGTCGACGACGAGCGGCAGGCGGGCCTCGATGGCGCGCGCGACGTTGTTGAGGTCGCCGGCCTCGGCGGCGAGCATCTCGAGCTCGAGCCACGCCGCGATCTCGTCAGGGTGCTCCGTGACCGCCTCCTCGAGGCGCATCCGAGCGTCGTCCTTGTTTTTGTCGTGCTCGAGCGACACGACCGCGAGCTCGCGGAGGGCTCTCGCGCGCTCCTCGGCGGTGGGCGCGTGCTTCGCGAGCGCGTCGAGCAGCTTCACCAGGTTCTTGAACGAGCGGCGCCGCGTCAGGATGCGGACGAGGGCCTCGAGCGGCTCGCGAAACTCACCGTCGGCGTTGTAAGCGGCGAGGTAGTCACGCGCGGCGAGGGGCTCCTCGCCGCGGTCTTCGTGCAAGACGCCCACCTCGTTGAGCAGGACGGCTTGCGTCTGAGCGCTGTCAGCCGCCGAAACTTCCGCCCTCAAACGCTCGATGAGCTCCGCGTGTTTGCCCTGATCGACCTGGGTCTCGGACGTCATGCTGGGGGATGTTCTCTGCGTGCGCGCTCTACGCTCCGGCGTAGGAGTACGGCCCGCGGTTGGAGATCTCCTAAAGACTGGCGGCAGAGAGTAGCCAGGCGATCTGTCCCCCGTAAAGCTAAGTTGGGGGCGCCCCCCGGCCCAAGCTCAGCTCGCGAGCGCGCGATCGAGCTTCTCGTTCACCTTCGACTCTACGGCACCTTTCATCGGCCGAAGGAGGAAGGGCAAATCGATCTCCACGCGGATCTCGCTCGCGGACACGCTGACCTTGCCAGTCGAGCCCTTCGCCATGCCGCTCGGCGCGTCGAACTTGATGTTGTTGCCGTCCCACTTCCACACGATCCCGAGCTTGTCCTTCATTCCGTCCGCAAGCTCCGCGGCCTTCTGCTTCGCGACCTCGACGCCGAGGGTGTGGTTTCGCTTGATGTCGATGGTGGCCATCTCGTGCTCCTCTTTGACTTGCTCGGTTGTTCGAAAAAATTGGGGGGCGGGCTTCGCCCGCCCTTTTGCACCCTCACCGCGGTTATTGAAGCCGCTTGAAGATGTAGAAGCCCTTGGGCGAGTCGACGGGCTCGCTCACGTCGCCGACCGCGAGTGAAAAGAGGACGTACTCGGGCAGGCGCTCGAGCACGTCGCGTTGGATCGAGCCTGCGTTCTCGATGTAGACGTCGCCGCGGATGGCAGCCTGCGCGAAGTTCTCGCGCGCGGCCGTCGTGATCTCCGAGGCGAGCTTCAGCGCGTCGTCGCGCGAGCGCGCCCCGCGGGTCGCGCCCTGCGCGCCTGCGTATTGAACGAGCACGACGCCGAACGAGACCTGCTTCGGCGCGGTCGCGGCGAGCGCGGGCACCGGCGTGCCGTCGGGCAGCGTGGCGCCGGCTTGCTCGTTCTCGTTCTCGCCGGGGTCGATTTTTCCAAGCGAACCGGCGTTCAAGTCGGGCGGTGCGGGCGGCGTCAGGATGGGCGTCGGCGCAGGCGGAGGCTCCGCCGAGAGCGCGATGATCGGCGTCGGCGCAGGCGTCGCTGGAGCGGCGCTCGATGCGTCGGCCGACGCGCTCAGCGCAGTCACGCCCGAAGCGCCCGCGGGCGCGTGCTTGCTCATCACCAGCGCTGCTGCGCCGAGGACGAACACCACGAAGAGGACGGCCAACCACCGATGCATGACGCCGACGCGGTTACCACAGTTTCGAGCGCGGAGCAGGCGAAGCGTGGTACACCTTTTCCCGAACAGGTTCGGCGATGGTCAAGGTCGAGTGCCACGGTTGCAGCGCGCCATATCAGATCGACGAACGGCGCATCCCGCCGTCGGGCCTCAAGATGCGGTGTCCGAAGTGCGGCGCGAGTCTCCTCGTGCAGAAGCCCGGACAAGAGGGAGCTCCGCCTCCCGCGGAGTCGAGCGGTTGGTCCGGGGTCGATCTCCCCGCCGCCGTCGCGCCCCGCCCCCCCGGGGGGGGAGGGGTTCCCCCCCGTGGAGGGGGTGGCTTCGGCGAGATTGACCTCGCCCCCGACGGCTCCGGCGGGGGTGAGATCGATCTGCCCGTCGTCCAGCGCCCCGCGGCGCCGATGGCGCCACCACCTCAGGCTCCGCAAGCGAGCTCGAGCCCAGGGTTCGGCGCCCTCGACATGGGGGTCGATCTTCCCGCCGTAGCTCCGCAGCGCGCGCCCATGGGGTACCCCGCGCCGCCTGCTGCGCCAGCGGCGCCCATCGGTTACCCCCCGCCCCCAGGGGCCGGTCCGATTGGTTACCCCCCTCCCCCCGCGGGGGGGGGCCCTGCCGCGGGCGGCTTCGGCGCGCTCGACCTCGGTGGCGACGACGAGGGTGGCGCAGTCGATCTCCCCGCTGCGCGCGCCCCGCAAGCTGCGCCCAACTACGGCGCACCTCAGGGATACGGGGCGCCGCCTGCGGGCGATCCGAGCTTCGGCGCGCCGGACCTCGGCGGCTTCGGCGAGATCGATCTGCCGGCCCCGCGGCAAGCTCCGCAAAATCCGTACGGCGCTCCACCCCGTGGTGCACCGCCTCCGCCGAACCGCGGCGCTGGCTTGCCGATGCCCGCAGGGGGCTTCGGTGGTGGTGCTGGCTTGCCGATGCCCGCGGGTGGCGGCGCTGGCCTCCCGATGCACGCGGGTGGTGGCGCTGGTTTGCCGATGCCCGCAGGCGGCGGCGCTGGCCTCCCGATGGCGGCACGCGGCGGTGCTGGTTTGCCGATGCCCGCTGGCGGCGGCGCCGGTTTGCCGATGCACGCCGGCGGTGGCGCTGGTTTGCCGATGCCCGCAGGTGGCGGTGCTGGCCTCCCGATGCCGGGCGGTGCTGGCCTTCCGATGCCGGGCGGTGCTGGCCTTCCGATGCCGGGCGGTGCTGGCCTTCCGATGCCGGGCGGCGCTGGCCTTCCGATCGTGGGTGGGCCGGGTCTCCCGATGGCGGGCGGTGCTGGCTTGCCGACTCCCGGCGGCGCAGGTCTGCCGATGCCGGGTGGCCCCGGCCTCCCGATGCCGGGGGGTCCTGGTTTGCCCTCGGCGAGCTCGGGTGGATTGCCTGTCGTGGGCGGGCCTGGCTTGCCTCTCGTCGGTGGGCCAGGGCTTCCGTCGACCTCCACGGCCGGATTGCCTGTCGTCGGTGCGGCTGGGCTCCCCAGCTCCGCGTCGGGGACTGGGTTTCCAGCCGTCTCGCAGGGGGGCGGCGGCCCCGCACCGGGTGATGCGTTCGACATCCCCGGCCCCGCTGGGTTCGGGCTGCGATCCCCGTCGATGTCGTCAGGCCCGGCGCCCGGCGCCGGCGAAGAAATGTCCTTCGCGAACCCCAACGCCGGGGGCGTGAACATCGGCAGCGTCGACCTCGAGGCCATCGGCGGCGGGTCCGGTGGTGGCGTCGGTGGTGAGGTCGACCTCGACGCTGCGCCGCCCGCGCCTGGGGGCGCTGCAGGCACCCTCCTTCAGGAGAAGGCGCAGCGGCGCGACATCGGCGACGAGGACTTCGCGCCGCCGGCGAAGAAGAGCAAGGCCATCCGCATCGCAGCGATCGTGATCGCGGCGGTGGGCCTCAGCGGTGCCGCGATGGCGTTCGTGCCTTCGATCGGCCCGTTCGGTCTGAACTACTTCTCCGATCGGGTGAACGCCGACAAATACTCGAAGGCCCTCAGCGACCTGCGCGGCGCAGCGCAGGGCGACCTCGACGTCGACACGCTGACGAGCACCAACGCCGCGATCGACAAGGTCCGTGCGGCGCAGACGCAGCGTCCTCGTCACAAGGACACTGCTTCGTACGCGGCCTACGTGCTGCTCATGCGCAGCATTCGCTACGGGAACGACGCGGGCACCCAGACCGCGGCGAAGAACATGCTCGAGACCGTCGGCCCCGCGACGAACACGCCCGTCGATCAGCTCGCGCGTGCGGCGCAAGACACGCTCGACGGTCAGCTCGCTCGCGCGAAGCAGACCGTCGACGGCATCCTCCAGAAGACGCCTGACGACGTCGACGCGGCAGTGCTCGCCGGCGAGATCGATCTCAAGGCCAAAGAGCCGACGCAAGCGATCGCGGCCTTCACGAAGGCCGTCGGCATCAAGAAGTCGGCGCGCACGCTCTACGGTCTCGCGCGGGCGCAGATGGCCGCGGGCAAGACCGCGGACGCCGAGGCCAGCGCGAAGAGCATCCTCGAGCTCTCGAAGAACCACGTGTCGGCGCGCACGCTCATCGCGACCATCGCTTCGGCGACGCCGGCCCGCGAGGCCGAGGCCCTCGAGCTTCTCACGGCCGTCACCAAGGACAACGCGGTTCGCAGCGGCGCGAGCCCGATGGAGCTCGTGGAGGCCTACGTTCAGCTCGGTCGCGTGCAGCTCAGCGCGTCGCGCTTCACCCAAGCCTCCGAGGCCTTCAACGAGGCCCTGAAGCTGAACCCGCAGGCGGTCACGGCGCTCGTCGGCAGCGGCGAGGTCCTCTATCGATCGGGGCGCTTCACCGAGGCGAGCGGCAAGTTCGAGTCCGCCTCGGGCGCCGACGCCGACAACCTCGACGCGAAGATCGGCACGGCGAAGACGTGGATCGCACTCGAGCGGCTGAAGGAGGCGAAGGACTTCCTCGCGAAGCTCCAGTCGGCCTTCCCGAACGACGCGCGCGTCCTCTACTGGTCGGCGAAGGCCACGGAGCTCCTCGGGCAGCGCAAAGAGGCCGAGAAGCTCTACTCCGAGTCGATCAAGAAGTCGGCGGGGCCCGAGACAGGCGTCCCCGCGTACGTCGCCTACGCGACGCTGCTCACGGCGACGGGGCGCGCCGATGAGGCGGGCAAACAGCTCGCCGAAGCGGCCGCCAAATATCCCGACTCCGCGGAGCTCGCGCGAGCGCGCGGCGACGTCGCGCTGCAGACGGGGCGCTTCGACGACGCCTACAACCAATACGAGCAGGCGCTCAAGCGCAACCCCGACGACCTCGCGACGCGCTTCTCGCTCGGCGTGACGCTGCGCCGAATGCGCAAATACGACGAGGCCATCGCGGCCTTCGACAAGGTCGCGAGCGTCGATCCGGAGTACCCCGGCCTCGCGCTCGAGCGCGGGCTCTACTACGAAGAGACCGGCAAGAGCGACCTCGCGCTGCAGGCCTACAACGCCGCCCTCGCGAAGGCCCCGAACGACGTCGACCTGAAGCTCCGCATCGGCTCCACGCAGGTCGTCGCCGGCCTGCCGAAGCAGGCCGAGCCCATCCTCAAAGAAGTCATCCGCGAGAAGGCGAACTCGGCCGAGGCGAACCACTTCCTCGGGCGCGCGATGCTGCTCTCGGGCTCGAACCTCAACGAGGCGATGCGCTATCTGAAGCGCGCCGTCGACATCGACGGTAACCGCGCCGAGTATCACCTCTACGTCGGGTGGGCCGCGAACGAGTCAGGCCAACCCGAGATCGCCGAGACTGCGCTCGCGCGTGCGCTGGAGCTCGATCCGACGCTCGGCGACGCGTACTGGCAGCGCGGCATCCTGCTGCAGAAGCAGGGGCGCACGCTCGACGCGATCAAGGACCTCGAGGTCGCGCTCGAGAAGCGGCCGAGCCGCTACGAGGCCTACGCGACGCTCGCGCTCTGCTTCGAGGATCAGAACAACGCGACGAAGGCCGAGGACGCTTGGCGCCGCGCGATCCAGGGCAACCCGAAGAACGCGGACTACCACTATCGGCTCGGCGCGCTCCTCGAACACAAGAACGACGAAAAGGGCGCGATCACCGAGCTCGAGGCCGCGATCGACCTCGCGCAGACGCGCGACCCCAAGCCGGGCTGGCTCGCGAAGGCTCACTTCCTCACCGGTGAGCTCGAGGAGAAGACCGACAAAGAGAAGTCGATCGCGCACTACAACGAGTTCTTGCGCTTGGCCCTCCCCGACGACGTCTACCGAAGCGACGCGGAGAAGGCGCTCGCGCGGCTCAAGCCTCGCTGATCACGAACCTCACTCGAACTCGTCCGACACGAAGACGCTGTTGTCGCTGGTGATCGTCTTCGTGGCTTCGTTCACCTTGCCGACGACGGTGAAGAGGCTGGTCTTGCCGTCGCCGTCGAGGTCGCCCTCGGCCGAGATCTCGAAGCCATTCGGGCCGGGGTCCGGGCCACCGCGCGCCGGGCCTTTGTAGGGCCCACCGACGCGATACTCGTATTGGTAGCGAATCGGGCTCGTGATGATGAACTTGAGGCACTTCCAGCCCTCGGTCGCGGACCCCGATTCGAAGTCTTCGCCGGGCGTGGACGACGGCTGGTACGCGCGGCCAGAGGGCACCGTCGCAGGCACGGGCTTCGCCGATTTGCAGAGCACGTGCGTCGTCCCCGGGTTGGGGTCCACGCTGAGCGGATCGGGGAACTGCTCGCGCTCGTAGCCGTTGCGTGCGGCTCGCATGATCGACTGCAGGTTGTTCTTGGCCTCCGAGGTCTTGGCGGCCTCGGTGTAGCGGCGGGCACCGTAGATCGCGAGCGCCGCGCCGACCCCGATGAACACCACGACGATCGCGACGATGACCAACACGATGATGAGCGCGACGTTGGTCTGCTTCGGTGGGGGCGCGCCGTAGCCGGGCGGACCGTAGCCAGGGGGGCCGCCGTAGGGCGCGTTCGGTGGTGCGTTGTAAGGGCCGGGGTAGGGCTGCTGCATGCGGGTCCCGTCGTGCCCATCGCGTGCGGCGTCAATGCGCGCCGAGCTTGCGGATAGACTCGAGGCTTGGGCTCGTCGACAGGAACGTTCGGACCCGCGCGCCCCCCGTTCCACGTGTGGCCGGTGCAGCGGGTCGACCATCGGTTCGGCTATTTCTGGTTCGTCGCGCCCAACGTGTTCATCAACCAGGCGCACATTCACCGAGCGAACGCAGCGGCCGCGCACGCAGTCCAGGATTGGATCGACGCGCTCCTCACGGCTCGCAAGGACTCGATCGCCGCGGCGGGCGGGCTCATCGCGGTCCACGACTGGCGCAAGCTCGAGGGCTACGACAGCGACGCGCGCCGCATCTACTCGGACCGCATGCGCAGGCGCCCGACCGGTTATCTGAAGGCCGCGTACGCGATCGTCCCTGACACGCCGCTCTTCAAGATGGCCGTGCAGGCGATCAACCTCGTGGCCGCGGTCGGGGCGGGCGGGCGCATCGTGCTCGCGCACGACCCGGCGGACGTCCTCGCGCGCCTCAAGATCGAGACGCCAAACCGCGAGGCCACGTTCCCCGAGCCGAAGCGTGAGCCCTAGCGCTACGAACCGCAGGTTCGTAGGCACCAAATATGTCCGAGCTGCGGCCTGAGCGAACCCCCAGCGAACTCAGGACCGGCAGCACCAGCGCGCCGACACCTCTTGCCAAATCCCGCGAGCGGATCCATTCGTGCGCTCGCCCATGAGCGAACAAGAGACCCAGCACACGGCAGCCACCGAGTACCCGTTTCAGGCCGAGGTTCAGAAGGTCCTGAAGCTCGTCATCGACTCGCTCTACGCGAACAAAGAGGTGTTCCTGCGCGAGCTCGTGTCGAACGCGTCCGACGCGCTCGACAAGGCGCGCTTCTACCCGATCGCGCACGAGGACGCGCGCAAGCAGGAGGGTGAGCCGCGCATCGACATCAAGGTCGACGAGGACGCGCACACGATCACCCTCGACGACAACGGCATCGGCATGACGCGCGACGAGGTCATCGAGAACCTCGGCACCATCGCGCGCAGCGGCTCGTCGGCGTTCCTCGAGCAGTACGCCGAGCTCATGCGCTCCAAGCAGAAGGACGATGCCCTCAAGCTGATCGGTCAGTTCGGCGTCGGCTTCTACTCGGCGTTCATGGTCGCGGACCGCGTCGACGTCGAGACCCTCAGCATGAAGGCCGGGGCCGAGGCCGTGCTCTGGCGCTCGACAGGCGCGGGCTCGTTCACCGTCGCGCCGGGCTCACGCGAGACGCCGGGCACGACCATCACCCTCCACCTGAAGGACGAGCACCGCGAGTTCCTCCGGGCCTGGCGGCTCACCGACATCATCTCGAAGTACAGCGACTTCATCGGCTTCCCGATCCTCGTGGGCGGCGAGCGCGCGAACCAGCCGGTCGCCCTCTGGGCCGTGCCGAAGAGCCAGGTCACCGAGGAGCAGCACGCGCACTTCTTCAAGCACGTGACGGGCGGCGGCTGCGGCGACAAGCCGCTCACGGCGATCCACTTCTCGGTCGACGCGCCGGTGCAGTTCCAGGCGCTCGTCTACATCCCGGAGAAGCCGCCGTTCGACCTCTTCCAGAAGGATCGCACCGCGCTCAGGCTCTACGCGAAGCGCGTGCTCATCATCGAGAACTGCGAGAAGCTCACGCCCACGTGGCTGCGGTTCCTGCGCGGCGTCGTCGACTCCGAGGATCTCAGCCTGAACGTCTCGCGCGAGATGCTCCAGGAGAGCCGCGCCGTGCAGCAGATCGAGCAGGTGCTCGTGAAGCAGGTGCTGCGCTCGCTGAAGGAGCTCGCCGAGAACGAGCCCGCGAAGTTCGCCGAGTTCTGGCGCATGTTCGGCAAGGTCCTGAAGGAGGGGATCAGCACCGACTGGAAGCACAAGGACGCGATCCTCGAGATCTGCCGCTTCGAGTCGCTGAAGACCAAAGAGGGCGAGACGATCACGCTGCGCGACTACGTGAAGGCGATGCCCGAGACGCAGCGCGAGATCTACTTCCTCACGGGGCTCGGGCGGCGCGCGGTCGAGACGAGCCCGCACCTCGAGGCCTTCAAGAAGCGGGGCCTCGACGTCCTCTTCCTCACCGATCCGATCGACGAGTGGATCGTCCAGGCCGTCACCGAATACGAGAAGAAGAAGCTCCGGTCGGTCGCGCACGGCGACATCGATCTGCCGCCGATCGAGGGTGAGGAGCCGACCGAGGAGCCGACGGCCGCGCTCGCCGCCATCCGCAAGGTCCTCGGTGATCGCGTGAAGGAGGTCCGCTTCTCGAAGCGCCTCACCGACAGCCCGAGCTGCCTCGTGTCGGTCGAGGGCGATCCGGGCGCCAACATGGAGCGCATCATGCGGATGATGGATGAGCGCGCCCTCGAGAAGAAGCGCATCCTCGAGGTGAACCCGCGGCACCCGATCGTGCGGAACATCTCGGCGCTCGCGGTGAGCGAGATGGGCTCCGAGCGGCTCGAGACCTTCTGCGAGATGCTCTACGAGCAGGCGCTCCTCACCGAGGGCGTCGTCGAAGATCCGGCGCGGCTCGTCCGGCGCATCCAGGATTTGCTCTCGCGCGCGACCGAGGCCGCCGCGACGCCCGCTCCCGCGAAGGCCTGAGCGGTGTCGAAGGCCTTCACGAAGGAGAGCGACGGCGACGAGGAGGAGGACGAGGACCTCCCGACCGCAGAGCCTCGGCCGCGCGGCGGCGACTACATCACGAAGGAGGGGCACCGCGCGCTCGCGCAGGAGCTCGACCGGCTGTGGAAGGTCGAGCGCCCGCGCGTGACCGAGGAGGTCGCGGCCGCCGCGGCGCAGGGCGATCGCAGCGAGAACGCCGAGTACATCTACGGCAAGAAGAAGCTGCGCGAGATCGATCGGCGCGTGCGGTTCCTCACGCGGCGGCTCGAGTCGGTGACGGTGGTGACGCCGTCGCCCGAGCAGCGCGGCCGCGTCTTCTTCGGGGCGTGGTTCACCATCGAGGACGAAGACGGCGTCGAGTCGACCTACAGGATTGTCGGCACCGACGAGCACGACATCGCGTCCAAAAAAATCAGCACGCGCTCCCCGCTCGCGCAGGCCGTGCTCGGCAAGCGCGAGGGCGAGAGCGCCGTCTTCCAGCGGCCGAAGGGCACGACCGAGGTCACGATCGTCAAGGTCTGGTACGACGCCTGACAGCTCAGCGTGGAGGGGCGCGAACCACAGCTTCGAACGGGGCGTCGCCCACGGCGCGGAACACGTGGAGCGCGTCGCCAGCGGCGCCATGGCCAACCGCGACCCCGACCCAAGACGTGTCGCCGCTCGCGAACGTGTAGAGCCCGTCCCAGAGCTCCACGCCGTCGCTTGCTCCAGTCGCCAAGAGGACCTCGTCGGTCGCGGCCGCGATCTCGGAGACTGGGCCGCGGCGCACGCGCACGGCGTTGAGCAGCATGAGGGGCCCGTCGTTGTGCCCCTCGTACGCGAGCACCACGCCCTCCGCGCCGACGGGCGCGACGCTGATGTTCCCGAAGGTCGGCGCGAGCAGCGAGAGCTCGCCGCTCACGCGCTCGACGCAGCCCGAGCGCGGGCACGAGAGATCGTGGACTGCTTTGTCCTGGAGCCACGCCCAGCGCGGCGTGCCGTCGGGCGCGCACGCGAACTCTGGCGCCCCATCGGGAAACTGGGGCGATGCGCGGAGCGGCGCGGCGTAGCGGCTCGGGGCGTCTGGGTACAGGACGGACACGCTCGAGTCCTGCCAGTCGAGGAGCACGAGGACAGGGCCGTTCGGCGTCGCGCAGCTCCGGAGTGTGCGGACATCGACGGAGGTGCCTAGCCGCGTGGAGGGGCCGATGCCGGCGTCACCGATCGGGGAGAACTGGAGCTCGTCCTTCGCGTCCTTGAACACGACGAACCCGGGCCGCACGTGGAGCTGGAACGCGCCAGTGGCGGGCCCCATCGGGAGCTTCTCGGGCGCGCCGCCGGGCGCAACCTTCATCACGTGATGCTCGAGGTCCGAGTAAAAGACCGCGCCGTCGGTGCGGGCCCAGCCCGCCTCGGGCAGGAAGCTGTTCGTGCCGAAGAGAGTCCCTTCGTCGCGCGCGCGCACGAGCCGGTACTTCCAAGCGGCGTTGGCGTCGTTGGAGTGGAAGTCCCAGAGCACGACGTCCTCGAGGTCATCGCTCGACGGGTAGGGGACAGCGATGTTCGAGAGCGTGGGAGCGCTGCACACGGCGACGGGGGCGCCGCCCTGGGGGAACCAACACGCGAGCGACGGGGCCTCGTGGCCGCCCGCCCAAGCCACGCGCATCGAGCGCTCTCGGTACGGGCTCTTTCGGGTCATGTATGCCTTGATTTTTCCGAGGCTCACGAGCTCGGGCAACGCGAAGCGGGGGCGCGCCACGCGCCGAGACGTGCCTTTCACGGGGGGCACGTCGCGGAGCTTGGCCTTTGCGAGCTCGTCCTCGAGCTCTTCGATGAAGGGGGTCTCGTTCCCGACGAGCCAGATTGCCCCGATGCCCGTCCACTCGCTGGCGATGCGGGTGAGCTTGCGCACGCGGCCGTAGCGCGGATCGTCCTCCTTTACACCGAGCCGATCCCACACGTTGAGCGCCTTCCGCAGGCTCTCTTTGCACTGTGGGAAGTCGCCGGTGCTCTTGAGCTCACCACCGAGCTCGAGGCCGCGGAGCCGATCGCTGGGTCTCTCGCCAGGCTCGAGCGGCGCGCCGTAGAGGCAGGCGCGCAAGGAGGCGTAGGCCTCCGCAGCCTCGGTCTCCCTCGCCACGCGCACGAAGTATGAGGACACGTAAAGTCCAGCAGCGAGGACGACCGCGCTGCCAACACCGAGGAGCAGGATCTTTCGGTTGGCACTGGTGTGGGTGGAGCGACGACGCACGGTGCCTCAGTAGACCCCGCGGGCAGTGCTGGCACGCGGGGATCCGAACGGGGTTGGTACGTGGGATTTTGCTGCCAACAGAATGGGGAAGTGTTTTGGACCTGGCGGCACGCTCCTCGGGCTGTGCGGGAGCTTCATGGGTCCGAGGGGAACGACAAAAAGCGTGTGCGGCTCGCTCATGGGTCGGTGCGAGGCCTTGACAAGCGCGGTCGGAGCAATGGTCGGCATCGGGGGCAGGTTCATGGGACGGGGAGGGAGCTTGGCAAAAGTAGGGCCGGCGTTCGCGTGGGTCCGCGGGGCGCTCGTCGGCAGCGGGGCGAGGTTCGCGGGCGGGCGCCGGGGGCTCAGTGCGATGAGGCGCGGACCACCTCGAACGGGGCGCTGCCCACGGCGCGGAACGCGTAGAGCGCGTCGCCGGCGCGAGCGCCGACCCAGGCCGTGTCACCGTTCGCGAACGCGAAGAGGCCGATGTAGAGGTTTTCCAGGCCGCCGGGGCCTCCCGTCACGAGGACCTCGTCGGTCGCGGTCGCGAGGTCTGCGGCCGCGCCGCGTCGCACACGGAGCGCTTCGAGGTGCGTGTCGAAAGGGCCCGTGTTCGAACCCAAGTACGCGACCACGAAGCCCTCCGCGCCGACGGGTGCCACGCTGAGGTCCGAGACCTTCGTCGAGCGCAGCTCGAGCTTGTCGCTCTCGATCGCCACGCAGCCCGAGCGCGGGCACGAGAGGCCGTGGACGACCTGCCCCTCCACCCACGCCCAGCGCGGCGTGCCGTCGGGCCCGCACGCGAACTCGGTCGCGTCGTCGCCTGCATTGCCGATTTGGGGGCGGGGGAGCTTGGTCGTCGCGAGGATTGGCGCGGCGTAGTGGTGCGGGCCGTCCGGATAGGCCACAAGCAAGCTCGCGCCCTGCGCGTCGATCATCGCGAGCACGGGGCCGCTCGGCGTCGCGCAGCTGAGGAGCTTGCGGATTCTCCAAGAGGAGCCGAGCGCCGTGGGCGGTCCGACGCCGTCGTCGCTGATCTCGGAGAGCCGGAGCTCGCCGCTCTTGTCCCTGAACACGGCGAAGCCCGGCCGCACGAAGAGCGAGGTCGCGCCGTCGGCGGGCCCCATCGGCAGTCGCTCTGGAGCGCCGCCGGGCGTGATCCTCATCAGCTGGTTTTGGATGTTGGCGTAGAAGACAGCGCCGCCGGCGCGCGCCCAGCCGTCTTCGGAGAGGTCGCCGGTGCTGAAGAGCGTCGTGTCATCGCTCACGCGCACGAGTCGGTAGGGCGCACCCTTGCCTTTGGCTTGAAAGTCCCAGAGGACGACGTCCTCGAAGTCGTCGCTGGACGCGTACGGGACGGCGGTGAACCCCACCGTCGAGCTGCCGCACGCGGCCACGGCGGCGCCCTCTTGGGGGAACCAGCACGCGAGTGACGTGGGCTTGTCTTCTCCGGCGTTCCACGAGACGCGCATCGAGCGCTCCCGGTGCGGGCTCTCGTAGATCCGGTACGCGTCGATCCTGCCGAGGCTCACGAGCTCGGGCCCCGCGAAGCGGGGGCGCACCACGCAGCGCGGCGCGCGCTTCACGGCGGGCACGTCGGGGAGCCTGGCCTTCGCGAGCTCGTCCTCTAGCTCTTCGATGAAGGGGGCGTCGCTCACGCCGAGCCAGATCGCCTCGCTCGACTTCCACTCCCTGGCGAGACGGGTGAGCCTGCGCACGCCGCCGTAGCGCGGGTCGCCCTCCTTCACGCCGAGCCGATCCCACGCGTCGAGCGCGCGCTGCAGGCTCTCTTTGCATTGCGGGAAGTCGGCGTCGGCGCCCTTGATCTCGCCGCAGAGCTCCATGCCGCGGAGCCGATCGCGCGGCCGCTCCCCGGGCTCGAGCGGCGCGCCGTAGAGGCACGCGCGGAAGTCTGCGTAGGCCTCGGCGGCCTGGGTCTCCGGTGACTTGGGGGCCTGGGTCTCCGGTGACCTTCGCTTCCAGAAGAAGAGGCCGACGGCGACGAGGACGACTGCACCTGCGACGCCGACGAGCAAGGTCGTGCGGCGCGAGCTGACCTGGGAAGTGGGACTCTGCACGGCGGCCGAGTAGACGCCGGGCGAGCCGATTAGGTTTCGAGAATCACAGCAAAAAAGCAGGCGGGAGGCGCGTGGCGCGCCGTGGCATGCAACGCGTCCGTGCGCGGCTGCTCGACGGTCGGGAAGCGCGGTAGCCTTCGCGGCTGGAGGACCGATATGGGAGGGATCGACTACGCCCGCATGGCGCGGCTCTGCGCGCGCGCCGACGAGCTCGGCACGGCACCGGACGCGAAGCCGAGCGTGAAGCTCGTGTACGAGGAGCGAACGAAGAGCGCGCTCGCAGAGTTCGTCGCCGCGCACGACGCGCTCGCCGTCGCAGAGACGGCATGGCGAAAGGAGTCACGCGAGGCGCACGAGGCGCTTGCCACGCTCGACCAACCCTACGCGGAGGCTCGCGCGGTCCTCTTCGCGTACCTGCCCGACGCTTCGCTCCCCGAGACGCTCAAGGCCCAGCCCACCGACACCGATCGCAAGAGGAGCATCGAGCGCCTGCTCGACGCTGTCGACGATCACGCCGGTCAGTCGTGGGCCGACGGGCTGCTGAGCGGTCCGTTCGGGACGCGCGCCGCCGCTGTGATCCAAGAGGTCAACGAGTCCATCGCGGCGAACGCTGCGCTCGCCGCAGCGCGCGACGCACGGGCGAACAAGTTCGGCGTCGCGTACGAGCGGTACCTCGCGTTCAAGAACGTCGTGCGCAACGCGTACGGACCAAGCTCACCGCAATACCGGCGCATCCACCTGCGCGCGAACGCCTCGTCCGGCGAGGACGAGCCGACCTCGTGAGCAGCCCGCTCTTCGCGATCTTCCTCGTCGGCGCGACCGTCATCTGCTTCGTCGCGATCGCCGTTTGGTACATGTCCGCCGAACAGGTCAAGAAGCGCACGCTCACCGCCGCGCCGCTGCGCTCGCTCGCTGAGCTCGCGGACGGCGAGGTCGGCAAGATCCGCGGCGAGGTGAAGCTCCTCGGCAAGGCGCTGCGCGGCCCGCTCAGCCGGCGCAAGTGCGCCTACTGGCTCGTCCATGTCGAGGAGTACGAAAGCGGCGACGATTCTGGGAGGTGGGTCACGGTCCTCAAAGAAGAGAGGGGGCGCGACTTTCTCCTCCTCTCTGACGGAGCAAAGGTGCGGGTCGAGATGGATGGCGCGGACGTCCTCGGGCAGACGGACCACGAGCAAAAGTCCGGCACCTGGAACGATGCGACGCCCGAGCTCGAGGCCTTCCTCGCGAAGCGCGGGCTCAAGAGCCACGGCCTCCTCTTCAACAGGAACCTGCGCTACCGCGAGGTCGTGCTCGAGCCCGGGGAGCGCGTGACCGCGCTCGGCAAGCTCGGCTCGGAGGAGGATCCCGACCCCGAAGAGGCAGGCCAGGGCTATCGCGACAGCCCGAAGCGTCGCGTGATCGGCCCGCCCAGCGGCGCGCGGCTCATCGTCAGCGATCTCGGCGACGTCTGAGAGTCCTCAGCTGTCAGTCATCAGTTTTCAATCGGAGAGTCATGAACGGCTCAGTCATCACGATCCTCTTCGTCGGAGCGATCTTCGTCGTCGCGATCTTCGTTTGGTACTTCTCCGCCGATCAGGTCAAGAAGCGCAAGCTCGTCGCCGCGCCGCTGCGATCCCTCGCCGAGCTCGCGGACGGCGAGGTCGGCAAGATCCGCGGCGAGGTGAAGCTCCTCGGCAAGCCGCTGCGCGGCCCGCTCAGTCGGCGCAAGTGCGCTTACTGGTTCGTCCACGTCGAGGAGTACCGGAGCAGCGGCAAGAGCGGATACTGGGCCACGTTCCTCAAAGAGGAGAAGGGGCGCGACTTTCTCCTCCTCTCTGACGGAGCAAAGGTGCGGGTCGAGATGGATGGCGCGGACGTCCTCGGGCAGGCGGACCACCAGCAGAGCTCCGGCATGTGGAACGACGCGACCCCCGAGCTCGAGGCCTTCCTCGCGAAGCGCGGGCTCTCGAGCCAAGGCCTCATCTTCAACAAGCGGCTGCGCTACCGCGAGGTCGTGCTCGAGCCCGGGGAGCGCGTGACCGCGCTCGGCAAGCTCGGCTCGGAGGAGGAGCCCCAGCCCGACGAGGCAGGCCAGGGCTATCGCGACAGCCCGAAGCGTCGCGTGATCGGCCCGCCCGACGACGCGCGGCTCATCCTCAGCGATCGCGGCGACGTCTGAGCTCGACGAGGCGCTGTGGAGCACGCCCTGCGTATGGTCGAGCGCTTCGTGGGGCCGGGGGTGCCCACGCTGCTGCCGTACGCGCTCGCCGATGCGGTCGCAGTGCTGCTCGCGCACGGCGACGACGGTGAAGCGCTCGCGGCTCGGATGAGCGCGCCCGAGCTCTCTCTCTTCGTGCGCGCTGTGGTGGCGTACGTGCGCGGGGGGCCGATGGTCGTGACGCGCTGGCCGCTCGTCGCGCCACGTGAGCTCGACCGCGCGTCGCTCGAGGCGGAGCTCGCGCGGGGCAGCGCCTTGGACTCGGACACGCAAGGAGAGCTCCTCACGGCGCTCGCGCTGCATGATCCAGAGCGCGCGCATCGGCTGTACGTCTCGGACATCGCGTGGCCGTCGCGTGGGGCGATCACCGACGCGTTCGGCGTGATGGCGCCGTGGATCGTGCGGACGCGCGGAGCCCAGCACCTCGTGGATTGGGCCCTCGGCATGCGCTACCACGTCGCGGCGAGCGAGTGGCTCGCCGCGGCCGCTCGTGTGGGGGCGCTCGCGCCGGAGGAGCTGGAGCCCGTCGCGCTCGAACTCGCGGGGCGGATCGAGACCTGGCTCGACCCCTTCTCCTGGTCGCTCTCCCTTGCGCCCCTCGCCAGCCTCGCTGCGGAGATCGGTTCGGTGGCGGTGATCGACGCGCTCTGCCACCGCTACCTGCCGAGAGGGGAGCGCCTCGCTGATGCGATGACAGGCGGTCTGACGAGGTTCGCTCAGACCGACGCGGCGCGGGCTCGACGCTTCATCGACGCGCTCGAGGCGAGCGCGCCCTTCGCCGAGTCGTTCGATCCGCCGGACGATCTCTGCCCCGCTCCGTGGGAGGCGATCGCGCCCGCGTGGCTCGAGGTCATGATCGATCCGTCGCGCGCCGAGCTGCGAGAGGCGAGCTTCGATCTCTTGCGCCTCGCGAGCGGGACGACCCTCCCATCCGAGGTCTGGCGCGTCACTTGTCGCTCGGGCAGACGGGCTTGAGCGGCCGGCCCGCCCAGAAGTCCTCGAGCAGCGCGTCACGGAGCTCGAGCATCACGGGGCCGCCCTCGACGTCGTCGGGGCCACACGTCGCGCTCTCCTTCACCGCGCTCTTCACCAGGCCATTCACAGTGCGCGCGACGAGCTTCTCGTCTTTGACGGGGCCGACGACCCACAGCGAGAGCGTCGCGCTGTCCGCGAGGCGCGCGAGCCGGAGCGCGCCCTCCTCGTCGACGTAACCGACGACCTTGTCGTCGTCGAGCCACACGGGATCGGCCTGGAAGGACTCGAGCGTCGCGAGCGCCGCGCCCGTCTTCGTGCTCCAGATCTTCGACGTGCGTGTCGTCAGCACCTGAGATTTGTCGGGGCTCAAGACGAAGTTCGGCGCGCCCTCGCCGTCGTCACCCTCGAGCACCCGACGCTGCCCGTCCTTGAGATCGAGCAGCTCCACCGTGGCGTCGCTCTCCACGAGCGCGACGAGGTGATCGGCGTCCGCCCACGCGAGCGTCGCGGCCGCGCCCTCCGACACGGAGAGCACGGGCGCGATCCCCACGCGCACCTCTTTGTCGAGCTCACCGGCCGCGGTGTACACGCGCACGCGGCCGTCGTTCAGCATCGCCGCGAGCCGCTGCCCGTCCGCGCTCCACGCGAGCTCGAACACGGGCGGCGGGTGCACGTCGTCGCTCTTCGGATCTTGGCCGACCTTCGCCAGGTTCTTCACGTCCTTCGTGGCGTCGATCGTCTTGTCCTTCTTCCACTCGGATTTGCCGGTCGGGTCCGCGTGGTAGAGCGTGATGACGCCCGCGTCGCTGACCACCGCCGCGAGGTCGCCCGCGGGCGCGAACGCGATCGGGATGATCGCCTTCTTCGGGGCCTTCTTGACGGGCTTCATCGTGAGGGCGTCGCGCACGCCCTCGGCCTCGACGAGCTTCGAGTCGGCGCTCCAACCGAGCGGGCTCTCGTGGTGCGACGCCATGCGGTCCGCGCCCGCCGAGACCGAGCCCGCGACCTTGCCCGTCGCCGCGTCGTACGTCGCGTGCGTGCCGATGAGCGTGCCGACGAGCAGCATCGACCCGTCGGGGCTGAAGGTCGCGCCCGTCGGGAACTGCAGCGCGATGTTCGGGTCGACCGCGATCTCCTTCCAGGTGTCGAGCTCGAAGAGGCCGACCCCGTAGTGGCTGTCCGACACCCCGACGAGCGCCGCGCGCTTCGCCCCGGCGTGGAACGCCACGTCGATCTCGCCCGTGTATTCGGCGAGCGACGCGATCACCTTCTCGACCGAGCCGCGCTTGAGGTCGAGCGCGAGGACATCCTGCGCCTCGTCGTTCGACACGGCCGCGATGGCCCGGCTGCCGTCGGGCGTGAGCGCGAGCGAGGCGACGTGGCCGACGGACGCGGCGCACGGAGCCTTCGCCTCGACGCGCGTCGCGGTGCACGTCGGCGCCGGCGGTGGCGCGCTCGCGACCGGCTTCTGCGACGAGGCCTGCGCGACCGGCGCCGACGACGCCCCGGTGGTGGTCGGCAGAGGGGCGCTGCTCTGCGTGCACCCCGCGGACGCGAGCAAGAGAGACGTCGCAACCCACCCCATGAGACGCATCGCTGCTCGTTAGACCCTGGCCAAACCCGGGTCAACCTCCGCAGAAAAACGGAGCCGAGAGAAGGAGAATTTTTGGGGGAGAGGAGCACCCTCCGGCGCGGTGGAAGCAGGGGCGCGACACGGCTCGGGGTGCGATGCGCTACCGTGCTAAAAAATCAGCACTCGAACGGGGCACGAATGAGAGGTCGCGAGGGATCGATGAGGGCCGGAGCGCTCGCCGCGGCGGCGCTCTCCGCTTCGTGTGCAGGCCCGGCGCCGGCCGCGCCTGAGCGCGCAGACGAGTCCGCGTCGGCGTCTGTGTCCGCGTCTGTGTCCACCTCGGAGTCCGCCGCTCTTGCGTCGGAGGTTCGGTCCGTCGGCGATTGGGACCTCCAGCAGCTCGGCGACGCGTACACGAACTTCAAGGCAGTCGGCGCGATGGATCGCCACGTGTTCGCGCTCGTCGACTTCGGCGGTGGCGGCGTCGAGCTCGACGAACGGACGGTGGACGGCTGGACGCCCCATCCCTTGGCGCGTGGCCTCGGCGAAGGAACCTCGAGCGCCGCACGCGGGCTCTTCGTGGGCCGCACGAGCCTGGCGGTGCTGAGCAATCAGTTCCACGAGGGCGTCTACACGACCCACCTGCACTCTCGCTCCCTCTCGGGGACGAGCTTCACCGACGCGACGCTTCGGACGGGTTGCGACGGCCCGTTCCCGGCGAACCAGCGGCTCGTGTACTTCGACGAGACCCGGACGGTGGTGGTGGTCGAATGCTCCCCGTCCGAGCGCGACTCCGAGGCCTACGTCCTCGACCTTCGCAAGCAGGGAGAGACCCGCGTCCGCTTGCCCTTTTCGACGCTGCGTGGCCTCAACGTGGTCGACGACGAGGGGCGCGTGCACGTCTTCGACGAGCACCGGGGCGAACCCGATGGCCACGTGATCGTGAGCGGTGAGCGCGTGGTGCGCGAGAAGCTCGAGCCTGACGAGCGCGCGCGGGCGGTCGGCGTGTGTGGTGGCGATCTCTTCGCCGTGTTCGAGGGACCCTCGGGCCGGTCACTCGCGCGCTCGTCGCGCGATGGATGGACCAAGATCGCGATGCCGTCCAAAGGGGCGTTCGCGAACGACGTGGCGTTCGGACCTCGATGTCAGCCGTTCGTCGCGGTGGATGACTTCGTGACCTTCCGCGTGGGCGGCGAGTGGGTCGAGTCCAGCCCCGTGGCCATCTCACCGAGACCGGGCGTGCCCACCCGAGGCGCCTACATCATCAGCATCGCCGTGACCGACGATCGGCTGTGGGCGGGCGTCGAGACGTCTCTCGACGGCGCGGCGCCACACGCTTGGGTCGGCGCGGCGCCGCTCCGTCGCTGATCGCGGGGCGCCGCTCGGCTCGGGGGCGCGGTTGCTAGATTTTTAGCACCGGTCTACGACGCGCCCATGCCCGAAGGACCGAGGCCGCTCACGCGCAGGGAGCGCGAGATCATGGACGTGCTGCATCGGCTCGGGCGAGCGACCGCGCAGGAGATCCTCGACGGGCTCGCCGCGCCGCCGAGCTACTCCGCGGTGCGCGCCCTCCTGCGCCTGCTCGAGGAGCGCGGCCACGTGAAGCACTCGGTCGACGGCGCGCGCTACGTCTACGCGCCCGTCGTCGCGCCGAGTCGGGCTCGCAAGAGCGCGCTCGCGCACCTCGTCGAGACCTTCTTCGGCGGCTCGGCGGTCGAGGCCGCGGCGACGCTCATCGAGTCCAGCAAAGCGAAGCTCACCGACGACGAGCTCGCGCGCCTCGAGCGCGTCATCCGCGCGCGCCGAGCGCCAACGCCTCGAGCTCCCGGACGGCCGCGCCAGACGCAAGGTCGCGGGCGATGACCTCCTTCATTCTGAGCGCGGCAGCCCGGTGCGGGCCGTCGCTCACGAGCTCGGAGATCGCGGCGCGGAGCTCCTCGGTCGACGCGCCCTTCTTGAGCGTGAGGCCAGCGCCGCAGGCCTCGGCTCGTCGCCCGTTGTCGAGCTGGTCGCGACCCAAAGGAACGCACGCGATCGGGAGGCCGTGGGACAGCGCCTTCATCACCGTGCCGTGTCCCCCGTGGCAAACCACCGCTCGCGCGCGCGGCAACACGGCAGCGTGCGGCGCGGAGGGGACGACCACCACGTTGCTCGGCGGCGTGAAGTGGTCGCCCGCGAACTGCCCACCGAGCGTCACGAGGCCGCGCACGCGCAGCGAGCCGAGCGCCTCGATGATGCGTCGAACCAGCGCGCCCTGGTTCTGGAACGTCGAGCCGAGCGAGACGAGCACCAGCGGGTCTTTGTGGTCCTCGGGCCACGGCGAGGTCCACGGAGCGGCCCACGTCGGATCGTCGAGCTGCGGGCCGACGTAGCGCACGCCCGCGGGCAGCGGATCGGGCACGAAGTCGAACGCCTGCGAGGTCAAGACGAGCGTCCGCTTGGGTTCGCTCAGGTGCTCGACGATGTTCGCGACAGGCGGCAGGCCATGTTCGACGCGCGCGGCGTTCAGCTTGGGCAACCCCGAGCCGAAGCTCAGCAGGACGACCCGTCGAAGCAGCGCGTCGCGCACGCGCCCGAGCGGACCGCGCGCGCGGGGCAAGCCGAAGCCCACTGGCGTCGCCCCGGGTGACGGCACCGTGTACGGCTGATGGATGATCATCGCCGTGGGTACGCCTGATTTCTCCGCGCCGATCAGCGCGCCGAACAACAGGAAGTCCACCGCGATCGCGTCGGGCCGAAGCTCCTTCGCGGCCTCGAGCACGTCGCGCGCGTACGCGGCGGCGGGCCCGAAGAACATGAGATCTCCGTAGCGCTTGAACGAGGTGATGGTGGTGCTCGCCTCCCAGTCGCGAATCACGTCGTCGGTGACGCTGCGCATGTGGTGATGCGGCGCGTGGCGAAAAGGCGAGAAGCTCGCGCCCGCAGCGCGCGCGTCGCTCTCGACGGCGGCGTCTCCGAGCACGTGGACCCCGTGCCCACGCTCGAGAAGAGATCGCGCCACGGTGAGCTGGGAGGGCACGTTGCCGCCCGCTTCGGGAATCACGAACAAGAATTTCATTGGAGCCCCCTCCTCATCGACAAACACGAGGCGCGCAGATCCGCGCCATACGCTCGGGATCGCGGATGGCGTGGCTCCGCATCCAGGTGTCGGCCTCTGCGACGCGCGCGCGACCCGCGTCGCCTCCAAGCAGCTCGCCACGCCGACGCTTCGCCGCGACCGCGAACAAGGGCATGCCGGCGTGTTCGAACCCCGCGATGGCGCGGTCGAGCGCTGCGGCGATCTGGGAGGTCTCACCGCTGACGCTCGCGCGCCCTGCCTCGATGAGCGCGTGGGCAGCGCGGGCGAAGGGCATGTCGACCTCACCCAGTGCGCGCGCCGCGCGCTTGAGGAGCGCGCGGGCTTCGCTCGCTTGCATCGCGCCCTCGTGGGTGGCGGCGAGCACGGCCATCCCGAGGAGGTGGTGGTAGACGATCACGCTGATCGGCGGACGCAGCAGCAGCGACTCCTCGAGCTCCGGCCCACGTTCGGAGATCACGCGATAGGCCTCGGCGCCCTTCCCCTCGTAGAGGGCGATCCGCACGCGCGCTTGCAGCAGGAGCCACACGAAGAACGGCCCGCCGTCTCCCTGCTTGTCGACGCGATCCTCCATCGTCTCCGCGATGTCCTCACGCGCGCGGCTCGGCCTGTCCAGCACCAGCGCTTCGAGGTGAGACACGTCGATCATCCTGAGCCGCACGTACGGGTCCGCTCCGGCCTGGACGCGAACCCGGAGCGCAGCCACGCCGCGCAGCAGCTCGTCGAGGTCGCCGCCGAGGTAGTGAGCCAGAAGACCGACGGTCTGCGCGACGACGACCTCGAAGGAGGTTCCCGGAACTTCCAACACGATTCGTGCCCCGGCCGTGAGGAGCCTCGCGCTCGCAGCCCACTCGGCTCGCCAGAAATGAGCGATCCCTCGCATCGTGGTGCTGAAGCCGCGCAGGTACGGGTCGTCGAGCCGCTGCGCGTGCTCGTCGGCGAACGCGAGGAGTTTGTCGACCTGACCTTTTGCCGCCGGGCCCTCGGTTGCCGTCGCGTTGATCTCCAGGCCGATGGCGCGCGCGACCCGGAAAGGATCTCCGCTCTCGAGCGCCAGCAAGAGGCCGTACGTCGCGAAATCGAAGCTCCGCACGGAGTCGACGTTCATCAGCCCGAGCGCCAGCGCCCAGCAGAGATCGATGCGGGTCAACGCGAGCGGGTTGATGGAGCGCGGGTCGGCGGGCCGATAGCGCAGGCCGCGCACGCGCAGCCACGCCCGCCTGCTCATGAGCGAGAGCAACGCACGCCGCGGAGTCGCCGGCATCGACATGCCCGCAGCGGCGAGCGCCTCCCGCGCGACCGCCATCCCCTCGGAAGCGCGCGCGCTGCTGAGCAAGTGGTAGGCGGCCTCCTTGAGGAGCGCCGTGCGCTCGTGCGGAGGCGCGACTCTGGCGGCGGCGAGGTATTGCTCGCCCGCCTCGCCAGTCCGACCGGCGTTCGCGAGCGCGCCCGCGAGCTTGGCATCCACCTGCCAGCGCGCGCCCTCGCTGGTCCCGGCGAGCGCCTGCCGATAGAACTCGACGGCGCGACCGAACGCGAGGGCTCGCGCGGCTTCGTCGCCCGCGCTCTCTGCGTGAACCGCTGCGCGCGTGGTCTCGCCGGCGGCGAACAGGTGGAGCGCCATGCGCTCGTGATCGACGCGCCCCTCCGCCTCGAGCGCTCGCGCGAGCTCGAGGTGACACTCGCGGGTGCGCTCGGGCGTCATCGACGCCGCGACGACGTCGCGGATGCGCCCGTGAAAGACGTCGGCCGAGTCGTGCTCCGCCGCGCCACCCGTCCGCGCGAGGTTGGCCGCACGCAGCACCGCCAGCGCCTCGCGCCCCTCGGGGCCCAAGTGGCAGGCCCGAAACGCCTGGACTTGGGCGAGGGGACGCCCCTCGACGACGAGCACCTCGAGGAGCCGCCGCGCCGGAGGAGGCAGGTGGTCGACCCGGGCGCGCAAGAGCTCCCCGAGCGAAGGAGCGTCCTCTTGATCGGCCTCGCGGAGGCGCTGCGCCAGCGCCCCGACGAAGAGCGGGCTGCCCTCTGACTCTCGTGCGATCTGCTCGGAGCGCTCGCGGGTGCCGAGCTCCGCGCCGAGCAGGCGCAGCGCGAGCTCGGCGGCCTGGCTCTGCGTGAGCGGATCCAACGGGAGGTGGTGGACCTGCTCCGGCGTCAGCGCTTTGCGCAGGGCTTGGCGGCATGCGCTCTGCTCTGCTTCTTCGCTGCGGCTGGTCGCGATGAGCAGCAGCGCAGGGGGATCGGGCGCGGAGAGCGCGCTCGACAAGAGCGCCGCGCTGTCGGCGTCGTCCCATTGGACGTCGTCGATCCACAGCACGAGTCGCTTGCGATCGGCGAGTCGTCCCAAGAGCTCTTTGAACGCCGCGAACGCTCGACGCCGGAGCTCCTGGGCATCGGGTGCTGCTGCGCCGATGCGCGGCGCGCGCGCCACGGCGTCGGCCCGAAGGAGCACGGGAAAGACGCGTGTCAGCGCGTGGATGTCGCGTGGCAAGAGCGCCTCGGCCTCCGCGCCCAAGCGCACGAGCTGGCGCGTGAGCGAATCGACGAGGCCGTCGACTGCCTTGTAAGGAATGGACTCGCGCTCGTAGCAGCGCGCGGCGAGCACCACGACGTCTGCGTTCGCAGCGCTCTGCAGGAACTCTTTGATCAGCGTCGTCTTCCCAACGCCCGAGGCCCCCTCGACCTGAACGAGGAGCGGCTGACCCTGCCTGCTGGCCTCCAGCGTCGCGCTCAGCGTGCGCAGCTCGAGCTCGCGGCCGACGAACGGAGTCCCGGGCTCCTCCGGCGCGCGACTGGGCAGCGCGCCCAGCGTGGTGAGCACGTCGCTCGCTGTCGGTCGCGCGGCTGGGTCGCGCTGAAGAAGCGCCAGACATAGCCGCTCCCACTCGGGCTCGACGGCGCGATGCACGGTCGAGGGCGGAGCTGCGGTCCCTTGTTCCTTCGCGAGCATCACGCCGTAGGCAGTCTTCCCCGTGAACGGGAGCTGGCCCGTGAGCGCCTCGTACAACATGACCCCGAGCGCATAGAGGTCGGCGGGAGGCCCGATGCTGACTCCCACGACCTGCTCGGGCGCCATGTATGCGGGAGTCCCGGAGATGCTCGAGGCGCTCGCGCCTCCGTCCGTGGCGTCGGCGACGAGCCCGAAGTCGAGGACCACGACCCGCCCCGCGGGCGTGACGAGGATGTTGTGGGGCTTGAGGTCGCGGTGCACCTTCTGGCGCTGGTGAAGCACGAGAAGCGCCGTCGCCGTCTGCCGGACGGCCTCACGCAGGCGTTCGGCGTCGTAGAGCGGCTCGAGAGCTCCGTCCAAAGTGTCCGCTCTGGGATCCGCTGGGATCGCGGACGCCCGCACGTAGGAGAGAAAGTCCGTCCCCTCGACGAGCTCCATGACGACGAACCAGATCCCCTCCTCGAACACGAGCTCATGCAGCTGCACGAGGTTCGGATGTCGAACCTCCGCGAGCTGCCGGAACTCGTTCTTCAGTCGATAGAGGTCATGCCCCGCCCAGCTCTTCAGTGTCTTCAGCGCGACGGGGAGCTTGGAGGCGACATCGAACGCCTGGTAGACGACGCCCATCCCGCCGCTGCCCAAAACGCGTTCGATACGGAATCTACTCGTTCCGCGAAATTCGCCGGCGTCCCCCACCGTCATCGCGTCGCCAGGATACGTTACTCATTTGAAAGGAAGCACCTGCGCCGTTCCGCGGCGTGACCCCAGCTCGAGACCTTGAGCTCAGGGTCGACTCGCAACGTTTGCCGAGCGCAGGTCTTCAGGTGTCGCGAGCAACTCGGCGCGCTTCTTCAGGTTGTCGGCGGTGGGGTCGAGCGTCAGGGTCTCGCGTCCTCGCGAGGCTGAGGGTGGTGGCGGCTCTACCCTGACTGTGCCATCGACCTCGACGTGATGGAGAAGGTTGCGATCGCTGCACTCTTGGTCGTCGCGGCGTGCGCGGGGAAAGAGCCCTCGCGTGAGGCTGCGTCCCCGCAGCCCGACAGCACGCCCAGCGAGGCGAGCGCGTCGGCTGCTCCGGCGACGATGGAGTTCACGAAGAGCTCGATCGACGCGCGCATGCAGGCCATCGCCGAGGAGGAGCTCGCGTCGGCGGCGAGCGCTTGGAACGAGGCCGCGGGCACGGTGATCGTGCTCGACGCGCACACCGGTGAGGTTCGCGCGCTCGCGGGGCCGGCGTTCGCGACGACCCTGCGCGAGCCCGGCTCGACGTTGAAGACGCTGCTCTACGCGACCGCGCTCGAGCGCGGCGTGCTCGCGCTCGACGAGCCGATCGACTGCGGCCACGGCGTGCGGGAGTTCGCGGACGGCGTGCGCCTCGCGGACGTCCGCGACTTCGGCACGCTCACGGCGACCGAGGCCTTCGCGCGGTCGTCGAATGTGGGCGCGTCACGGGTCTTCGATCGCGTCGGCGAGGACCCGATGCGCGCGGTGTTCAGCGCGGTCGGGTTCGACGCGCCGATCTCGGTCGGCGAGCGGACGGCGCTGGCCTTCGAGGTCCGCAGCTCGTTCGCGGCCAACACGTTCGTCGGCGCGACGGTCGCGCTCGGTCACGGCCTGAAGGTGAGCCCGCTCCACCTCGCCGCGGCGTACACGGCGATCGCCGACGACGGGATTTTTCACGCAGCGCGCGCGGTCGCGGGCGGGTCGGGCGCGGGCCGGCGAGCGTTCCGCCCCGAGATCGCGCGCAAGGTGCGCGGGCTGCTCGCCGCGGTCGTCGCGAGCGGCGGGACGGGCGAGGCCGCAGCCATCGAGGGCGTGAGCGTCGGCGGAAAGACCGGGACGGCGCCGATCGCCGGCCGCGTGGATGCGAGCTACGGCAGCTTCGTCGGGCTCGCGCCGCTCGACGCACCTCGCTTCGTGGTGCTCGTCGGCCTGCAGGTCGCGCGGCCGAAGGAAGAGGGCGCGAGCGGGACTGGCGGCAAGCTCGCGGCGCCTGTGTTCGCGCGCGTCGTCTCGCGGCTGCTCTCGGAGTAGAGTCGCCGCGTGACCGCGAACCCGCCGAAGACCAAGCAGAACCTCGTCGCAGAGATCGACGGCGCGCCGCTCCCGCCCGACGAGGCCCGCGCGCTGTGGACCGAGTTCTCGCAGCACATGGAGGAGCACCACGGCGACTTCGCGGGCTTCGCCGCGGCGAAGGGCTGGGCCTCGGTGAAGCCCGAGTACCGCGCGGGCCGCGCGGTGCTGGTCGCGACGAAGAAGAAGTGAAGGGGAGAGCTGTCAGCCGTCAGCCGTCAGCCGAGAGCCGCTCCGAGCTGAAAAACTGACGGCTGATAGCTGACGACTCGGCCCGTGAAAAACGCGAATGGGGCTGGGGCCCCGTTCGCTCTCAGCGGGGGAGGGGCCCCGCTCCCGGGCCATGTCTTTTTCGCAAAGCGAAAAAGGTTGGCCCGTGTGTATGAGCCATCTAACGAGCGATCGTGCCCGTCCGACTCCACATCAACATCGACCACGTCGCCACGATCCGCAACGCGCGGGGCGAGCGTTACCCCGACCCTGTCCTCGCCGCGCAGCTCTGTGAGCTCGCGGGCGCGGACGGCATCACCGCGCATCTGCGTGAGGACCGCCGCCACATCCGCGACGAGGACGTGACGAAGCTCCGCGCCGCGGTGACCTCGCACTTCAACCTCGAGTGCGCCGCGACCGAGGAGATGCGCGGCGTCGTCGCGCGCGTCGTCCCCGACACGGTGACGCTCGTGCCCGAGCGCCGCGAAGAGCGCACGACCGAGGGCGGGCTCGACGTCGTGTCGCAGCGCGCCGCGGTCGAGGCCTTCGTGAAGGTCGCGCACGGCGCGGGGTCGCGGCTCAGCTTGTTCATCGCGCCCGACGAGGCGCAGGTCGAGCTCGCGAAGGCCGTCGGCGCCGACCAGGTCGAGTTTCACACGGGCGAGTACTGCCACCACTTCGCGACCGGCAAGCGCCACGAGAAGCAGCGCGAGCTCGAGCGCCTCGCGCGCGCCGCCGAGCTCGCGCGGACGTTCGGAATCGAGGTCGCGGCCGGGCACGGGCTCACGCGGCACAACGTCGGGCCAGTCGTCGCGATCCCCGCCGTCGAGGAGGTCAACATCGGCCACTCGGTGATCGCGGACGCGGTCTTCATGGGCCTCTCCGAGGCCGTTCGCGAGCTGCGCGCCGCGATCGAGCGCGGCGGCTGAGCGGCTGACAGCTCAGCTGTCGCAGCCCTCGGCGGCCTGCCGCATGAGGTCGGCGATGATCTCGGGCACCATCGACGAGATGTCGCCCGCGAGCAGGCCGCGATCCGAGCCCGTGCGCGCGCTCCAGCGATCGGCGGCCATCGCGTGCACGAGCACGCCGGCACACGCCGCGCGATCGCCCTGCAGCGTGCAACCGAGCGCGGCGATGATGCCCGAGAGCACGTCGCCCGAGCCCGCGGTCGCGAGCGACGCGTTGCCCGCGACGCAGACGTAGGCCTTGCCCTCGGGGGTCGCGATGATGGTGCGCGCGCCCTTCAAGACGACGATGGCGCGCGTCAGCGCGACGGCCTCGCGCACGGCGCCGAAGCGGTCTTGCTCGATCTCCGCGCCCGAGCGCCCGAGCAAGCGACCGAGCTCACCGGGGTGAGGTGTCAAGACGACGCGACCCTTCGCCGAGGCGAGCTCGCGCACGCGGCCGGTGAAGTGGGTGATCGCGTCGGCGTCGACGACCTTCAGGCCGTCCCATCGGAGCACCACGTGATCGACCGCGCGCCGCGCGTCGTCGTCGAGGCCGAGCCCGGGGCCGATCGCGACGACGCGCCTGCCCTCGAGCGCGCGCGTGAGGCTGTTCTCGATGTCCGCCGGATCGATCCGCGCGGTCATCATTTCGACGGCCTGCGCCTCGATCGCGTTCGCGGCGTCGGGCCAGGTGCACACGGTGACGAGGCCGGCTCCGGCGCGCATCGCCGAGACGCCCGTGAGCTTGGCCGCGCCGAGCTTGCCGGCCGACCCCGCGACGACGAGCACGTTGCCGACGGCGTGCTTGTGCACGTTCGGCTCGCGCGGGACGAGGTGTCCACCGATCTCGACCGGATCGAGGACCTCCGCGGCGTGGCCGACCTTCTCGAGGATGTGCGCGTCGGGCACGCCGAGATCGACGACGTGCACGCGCCCCGCGAGGCGCGCGCCGTCGGGCGTGAGGAGGCCCACCTTGAGGTGGCCGAAGGTTACAGTGTCGTCAGCGCGCACGCACGAGCCGAGCGGCGAGCCCGAGTCGGCGTCGAGCCCCGAAGGAACATCGAGCGCGACGGTGTGGGCGCGCGCGTCGTTGATGGCCTCGATGACGCGCAGGAGGTGACCCGTCACCACGCGATCGAGCCCGGTGCCGAACACCGCGTCGACGATGAAGTCGGCCGCGGCGAAGAGCTCCTTCATGGGCGCGAGCGGCTCGCCTTCGGGGAGCTCGATGCACGTCCCGCCGAGATCGAGGAAGGCGTCGTGGTTGATCCGCGCGTCGCCCATGACCTTCTCCGCGTGGCCCGTGAGGACGACGGCGACCGCCGCGCCGCGCGCGAGCAGGTGGCGCGCGACGACGAAGCCGTCGCCGCCGTTGTTGCCGGTGCCGCACACGATCACGACGCGCGCGTCGAGCGGGTAGGTGGCAGGCTGTCCGGGCGCGCGCACGTGCCGCGTGGGGAAGACGGCGCGCCTCGCGGAGAGCACGCCACGCTTCTGCGTGCGGCGCGCTTCGATCATCGCACTGAGCACGTCCGCGGCGCCGCGGCCGGCGTTCTCCATCAACACCACGCCTGGGACATGGCAGCTCTCGATGGCCGTCTTGTCGAACGCGCGCATCTGGCTTCGCGAGAGCACGGGGATCATCGACGCCAGCGTAGAAGACGCCGTCACCGTCGTGTAGATCCGCGGGCGGAGTTCACACGTCCCAACCTTTTTCGCTTCGCGAAAAAGACCTGGCCCGCAAGAGCGAACGGGGCCCCAACCCCGTTCGGGTCACCTCACGAGAACGTCGAAATGGCTTTGACTCCCAAACCTAGTTCGGTGCCTGCGTCCCAGCAGCGTGGGCAAGGCCGCGGCGTGATCGCCCTCGTGGTCGGGCTCGTCGTCCTCGCGCTCGTCGCGCTCTTCCCCGCGGCGCGCAGCGTGCGCGCGGACGAACCCGAGACCGAGCGCCCCACGCCGCGCGCGCCGTTGCCCGATGCGCGTCCGCCGCTCGACGGTGGTCGCGTGGTCCGTGGCGCCCCGCGCGAGCTACGCGCGTACGTCGTGACGTTCAGCCCGGGCGACCACCCGTTCTACAAGTTCGGCCATAACGCGATCTGGATCCACGACGAGGGCAAGCCTCTCTCGCGTCGCGACATCGTCTACAACTACGGCACCTTCTCGTTCGAGGACCCGAGCCTCATCCCGAAGTTCTTCCTCGGCCGCTTCATGTATTGGCTGTCGGCCGCGGGGTGGACGGGCACGAAGCGCGCTTACAAAGCTGAAGGTCGCGGCATCGACGTCCAGGAGCTCGACCTCAGCCCGGCGAAGAAGCTCGAGCTGCAGACGCTGCTCGACGAGAACCTCAAGGACGAGAACAAGTACTACAAATACGACTACTACCGGGACAACTGCTCGACGCGCGTCCGCGACATGATCGACCGCGTCACGGGCGGCCGGGTGAAGGCCGCGGCAGGCGGCAAGGGGCGGCTGACCTACCGCCAACACACGTCGCGACTCACGCACGACTTCGTGAGCGAGAACGTCCTGCTCAACCTCGTGATGGGCGATCTCATCGACAAGCCCACGACCGAGTGGGACGAGTCCTTCGTCCCGATGGAGTTCCAGAAGCTCCTCCGGAAGGTGACTGTCGTCGGTGAAGACGGCGTCGAGCACCCGATCGTCAAACAGGAGTGGACCGAGGTCGCCGCGGTCAAGCCACCGCCCCCGGAGAACCCGCCGACGCTCTGGCCCTACTTCCTGGTGTTCGGGCTCCTCTTCGGTGGTGGCTTCGCAGCGCTCGGTCGCTTCGGCGTCACGAAGAAGCCGATGCGCGTCGCGTACGGGATCGCGATGGCGGTGCTCGCGCTGCCGATCGGGTTCTTCGGCCTCTTCTTCCTCGCGGCCTGGGCCTTCACCGATCACGCCGTCGGCTACCACAACGAGAACACGCTGCTCTGCGTGCCGTGGGGTTGGGGGCTCGTGGGGATGGGCATCAACATCGCGCGCGGTCGCGTGCGCTCGGCGGTCCGCGCCGAGAAGCTCATCAAGTTCGCCGCGGGCTCGGCGATCCTCGCCACCGTCGCGAAGGTTCTGCCTTGGTTCGATCAGGGCAACGCGATGTTCCTCCTCTTCTTCGTGCCGTTCTGGGCAGGTGCCTACGTCGGGGCGCGCGCGCTCGCGTTCGACTGGGCCAGCGCTGTCGAGGCTGCTGCGCTCGCGGGCGCGAACAAGAAGAAGAAAAAGAAGAAGAAGCGCGATCGCGTGGAGAGCACCGAGAGCGCCGCGGAGCCCTCGGGCGACGATGACGGCGCCCCGCCCGCCGACGAGGCCGCGACCGATGCGCCGACCGATGCGCCGATCGATGCTCCGGCCGAGCCGGCCACCGACGACAAGGAGAAGCCGGAAAAAGAGAGCGCCAAGGCCGACGGCGACGCTGGCGAATAGACCGCCCGATTTGCGATGATGCTCGAGTGAAGCGCATCATCCTGGCCACGCTGTCGATCGCCCTGGTCTCCGGGTGTTCCTCGAAACGAGAGAGCCCGTCGGTGACGAACATCGGGGCCACGGGGGACACCGGCTTTGCGAATCCCCAAGACTCGAACGAGCGGCTCCCGCTGAGCGGCGGCACGCTGCTCGTCGACGAGGCGGCGGGTGAGGCGTGGGTCTCGGATCCCGACAACGACGAGGTCGTGCGCGTGGATCTCGATCAGACGCGCGTGCGCGACGAGATCGATCTCGGCGCCGGCTCGGAGCCCTCGCGCCTCGCCCAGGACGACGAAGGCCGCGTGCACGTCGTCTTGCGCGGAACAGGGGAGGTCGCGACCCTCTCGACGAGCGGCTCGGTCCTCGCGCATCGCTCGGTGTGCGACGCTCCGCGCGGCCTCGACGTCGATCGCGCGCACGCCGAGGTCGTCGTCGCGTGCGCGACCGGCGAGCTCTGCCGCATGTCGACCGCGCCCGACGGTGAGGTCAGCTGCAAGTTCGTCGAGCTGGATCTTCGGGACGTCGTCGTCACCGACGCGCGCGTCTTCGTCTCGACGTTCCGCCAGGCCGAGGTCCTCGTGTTCGACTCGGCCGGCAAGGCCGTCGCGCGCTCGCGCCCGGCGAGCTCGGAGCTCTCCGAGCCCACGGTCGCTTGGCGCATGCAACACCACGGCGACGGCGTCGTCGTGTCGCATCAGATGGCGTCGAACCAGGTGATCGAGGTGGGAACGGTGAGCCCGCCGAACGCCTACGGTGGCGGCTCGTCGAACCCCGGTACGCCCGGCATCGTCGAGGGCGCGTTCAGCACGTTCGACGAGAACGGGACCGTGATCGAGACGCGCCTGCTCGGCTCGAACGCGGTGCTCCCTGTCGACGTCGCGTTCCGCGCCGACCTCCAGGACGTCGCGGTCGCCGCCGCGGGTTCGGGTTTGGTCTTCGACTCCGTCGGGGCCAGCGATTTCGGCGAGCCCGTCGCGGTCGCCTTCGTCGGGGAGCGCATCGTCGTTCAAGCGCAGCGCCCGGCGCGCCTCATCGTGTACAGCCCGCAAGCGGACGCCCCCGAGCCGATCGATCAGATCGAGTTGCCGGCGGTGCCGTCGACGATCGGGTTCGACATCTTTCATCGCACCCCCGACGGCCCCGCGATGTCGATCGCGTGCGCCTCGTGTCACCCCGAGGGTCGCGAGGACGGTCACATCTGGAACTTCGCCTTGAACAACGGCAACGGCCCCGAGAGCCGACCGCGCCGCACCCAATCTCTCCTCGGCGGCATCTCGAAGACCGCGCCGTTCCATTGGGATGGAGATTTGCCCACCCTCGACGCGTTGATGAGCGAGGTCTTCTCTCGTCGAATGGGCAACCGCGATCTCTCCTCGTTCGAGGTGAAGCAGCTCGCGAGCTTCCTCGACTCCATGCCGGAGCTCCCGTCGAACGAGGCCTCCTCCGAGGTCGACACGGGCCGCGCGGCCTTCGAGAAGGCAGGCTGCGACTCCTGTCACGCCGGAGACGCGTTGCGCTCGGCCGGCGGGTCGAACGTCGGCTCGGGAGGCCGCTTCCAGGTGCCGTCGCTGCGTGGGCTACGCCTGCGCGCGCCGTACATGCACGACGGCTGCGCAGCGACCATCGCCGATCGCTTCACGCCGAGCTGCGGCGGCACCAATCACGGCAACGTCGCCGCGCTCGACGCGGTCGAGCTGAGCGCGCTCATCACGTACCTCTCGAGCCTCTGAGGCGTTGCGCGACGTAGCGCACGGGCGGACGAGGCCCCGCCCACACGATGGTGTTGGGAGAGACACGCGGCTGCGGCTGGGAATCGACACGGCGGCCGAAGGACCAGGGCAAGAAAACAGCAAACTGCGCGAGTTCAGCGCTGGGGGGCTCCTGGCACCGGCCTTGTAAAGACGCCCGGCAGGAGGTCCTGATGCCCGCGTTCTCGCCCTGTGTCCCCGTTTCCACGAACCCCAGCGCTCCCGTCCTCACCTCGATCGAAGGTGGCGAGCGCCGAACGGCTCGACTGGGGACCGCGCGACCGATGTCGGAGCTGCGGACGGCGATCACGAAGATGTCGCCCGAGCTCCACGCGCGGGCGCTCCGGCTCAGCCGCAACAACACGATCGCCGAGGACCTCGTGCAGGACACGGTCGAGCGCGCGATCCGCTTCGAGTCGCACTTCATCCCTGGAACGAACGCGCGTGCGTGGCTCTTCCAGATCCTCTTCAGCGTGTTCATCACGCGCTGCCGTCGCCTCCGTCGCGAGACGCGTGGCCTCTCCGCGCTCGCGAGCGACCCGTGCTCGTGGACGCTGCCCGACAGCGGCCCCGCGATGGAGCGCCTGACCCCCGCGCTCGCGCGTGAGCTCGGCCGTCTTCCGCAGGCCTTCCGCGTCGCCGTCGAGCTCGTCGATCTCCAGGAGCTCAGCTACCGCGATGCCGCCGATCAGATGGGCGTGCCCGTCGGGACCGTCATGAGCCGCCTGCATCGCGGTCGTAAGCTGCTCGCGGCAGCGCTGCGCGAGAGCGCCGACATCAAGCCGCGCGACGCCGCCCCCGAGGGCGATGATAGACTCGCCGCATGAAGGTTGCCCGCGCGTGGGCCAGGTCCCGCGCGCCCGAAATGGTCCTCGTCGCGGTCGGGCTCACCGCGTGCCCCGCACCCGCGGTCCCAGACAATCAACCGACCGCCACGACGAGCAGCTCGTCGAACATCGGCCCCCCAATCCCCGAGTCGATCAAGCCCGAGCGCCTGACGAACGGTCCCACCGACGAGTTCGGTCCCGTCGTGCGCAGCGACGGCTCGACGCTCTTCTTCTACGCCGAGGCCAAGGTCGGTGACCCGCCCGACGTGAAGATCGGCTCGCAGGTCGTCTACGCGCTGAAGCTCGGGCGTCCCTACGAGGAGAAGGTCGCGTTCACGCCGGAGCAGCGCTTCTCCAATCACCCAGGGCTCTCGCTCGACGGCCAGACGATGGTGTTCGTCACCAACGCCACCGGGCCGCTCGCGATCGTGCGCTCCACGGTCGAGCCGAACGCGCCGATGAGCATCGTCGTCACGAGCGCGGTCGCGCCCGAGCTCGCCGAGCCCGCGATCTCTCCGGACGGCGCGCGCATCGCGTTCTCGATGCGCGACACCGCGGGTCGCGCGATCGCGATCGTCGACGCCGACGGCAAGAACTTCACCCGCGTCGCCGAGGGCCGCTCGCCCGCGTGGAGCCCCGACGGCACGCGCCTCGCGTTCGTGCGCTCCACCGCTGCAGGCTTCATCCACCTCTTCACGACCGACGCCGCGACCTTCAAAGACGAGAAGCAGCTCACCGAGGGCGAGCTCGACTGCGACAGCCCCGCGTTCTCACCGGATGGGCGGTCGATCGTGGTCGCGTCGAACATGGGCTGGCGCGCCGCGAAGCGCGATCGCAGCGAGGAGCTTCACCTCTTCACGCTGTCCGCGACGGGCGGCCCGATGCACGCGCTCACGTCGGGCGGCGGGCGCGCTGCGATGCCGTTCTGGGCGAGCGACGGCTACGTCTATTTCGCGTCCGACCGCGACGGCTCGTTCGACGTCTATCGGATCAAGCCCGCGAGCGGGGCCGGGTGAGCGACAAGCAGCTCCTCAAGATCAGCGCGCTCGCGCGCGAGAGCGGAGTGCCCGTCGCGACGGTGAAACACTACGTCCGCGAGGGCCTCATCGTGCCGGCCCGCGTCGGTCGCAACATCGCCCACTACTGGCCGAGCGACGTCGAGCGCATCCAGCGCATCAAGGCCTTGCAGCAGCGAGGCTTTTTGCCCCTCAAAGTAATTCGTGAGCAGCTCGAGCGCGCGGGCGCCGACGCTGTCACCGTGGAGGAGAGCGTCGTCTCCGCGATCCGCAACCTCGAGAGCGGCAGCGAGGGCCGCACCCGCAGCTCGCTCCTCGCAGCGGGTGTCGACCCCGCCGAGCTCGATTGGCTCGAGGGCGTCGGCGCTGTCTCCGCGATCGTCGTGGACGGCGAGCCGACCTATCGCGGCGAGGATCTCGAGCTCTTGCGCACGCTCGGCGCTGCCCGCAAAGCCGGGCTCACCCGCGAGATGCTGCCGCTCGACATCGTCGGGCGCTACGTGTCGGCCATCCGCGAGCTCGTCTCCGTCGAGGTCGACCTCTTCCAACACGGGGTCGTCCCGCGCGCCGGAGAGAACCTCGCCGCGATCACCGACGCCGCGACCAAGCTCAGCGAGCGACTCGTCGTGCTGCTCCGTCGCCGGATGTTGGTCCCCATGCTTCGCGAGCTCTCGCGCTCGACCTCGAAGGCTCCACCTCGCGGGCGCAAGCCTGGGTCCGCACAACCCGAGCGTGCTCGCGCGAAGGGTCCGAAGCGCGCGCGCCGCAGCCGCTAGAAGTTCTTGCTCGATAGGAGCGCTTCGAAGCCGTCGCCCGTCTGCAGGTCGCGCAGGTAGTAGTGGACGGGCCCGACGCCGCGGCAGTACTCCACGAAATCGGGGTCGACCACGTTGTGCTCGACGCGCCAGCAATCCGTGAAGACTCCCGCGGGGACCTCGACGTTACCCACGGCCGTCCACGTGAAGCTGCCGAGCGCGCTCGACCACGTGTGTCCCTCTTCGATCGGCACGTCGAGCATCGGTTGCCACGCCTGCTGGTCGCGTATCTCGACGAAGTCGCCGTCCACCGCGAGATAGTCGAACGGCAGGAGATCGCAGACGTTGGTGACCTCGAGCGCCTCTTTGCCATCGAGCGGGGACGCCCCTTGCACGGTCACGGCGTAGGTCCCCGTCGGGCAGAAGGGATAGTCGTTCAGCTCCTCCACCTCGAAGGTCCAAGACCGACCGACCTCGAGTGGGTAGATGCGGTCGTCGCTCGGCCCGGCGCCGCCCGCGCCGCCGAGCGCTCCTCCTCCCGCGCTGTCCCCTCCAGCGCCGTCTCCTCCAGCGCCCCCAGCTTGGCTCGCGCCAGCGCCGCCTGCGCCCGACGTGTTCGTCTCGCCGCCCGCGCCACCCGCCTCCCTCCCGTCGTCTCCGCACCCGCCCAAGGGACCGCCCAAGAGACCAAGTCCAAGCAGAGCTCCCCACATCCAAGATTTCATGATGTCCCCCATCGGATCCGTGGTGCTCCCGTTGGATGCAGTTCGCGGCTCGAGCGTTCGCTGCGCGGGCACCCTTGACCCGCGCGGGCAAAAGTAGGAAGTCCCACTTCCTACTTTGTTCCGCCCCTCGGAGGTCTCGATGAAGCTCATGCTCGACACTCTCGGCTCTCGTCCTTCGCGTTCGGCGTTCGTTCGCGCGGCCACGCTGTTCGCTGCTGCGCTGCTCGCGTCGGCGTGCGGCGACGACACCTCCACGGGGGGCGCCGGGGGCTCGCCGTCCGGCGGCAACGGCTCGGGCGCGTCTTCGTCGGGCGGCTCGGGCGACGGCGGCACCGCACAACAAGGTGGCGGCGGCTCATCCGGGACCGCGGGCTCGTCATCGGGCGGCTCGGGGCAGGGGGGTGATCCGGGCACGGGCGGCAGCGGCGGCGGCACGCCGAACCCCGTCCCCGATCCCAACCTCGACGGGCCCTACTCGACCTCGTCGGTCGACGACTCGATCAACGTCGCCGGCTCGGGCGACACCGTTCCTTTGACGGCGTATTACCCAGTCTCGGGGCCGAACAACGGGCCGTACCCGCTCGTCGTCATCGCGCACGGCTTCCAGCTCCCTGCCTCGCAGTACACGAACTACGCGACGCGCCTCGCGAGCTTCGGGTACGTCGCGGTGCTCGCCGACTACCCGACGAGCTTCTTCGGTTTGAGCCACGTCGACGTCGCGACCGACCTCCTCGCGTCGGTCGACTGGGCGCTCGCCGACGCGACCGTCGGTGGCCTCATCGACAGCCAGAAGATCGGCATGACGGGGCACTCGCTCGGCGGCAAGACCTCGCTCCTCGCCGCGACGATGGACTCGCGCGTGCGCGCCGTCATCGGCATCGATCCTGTCGACAGCTCGATGAACTGCTCGGCCGCAGATTGCCCCGACGTCTCGATGCTCATGCCGACGCTCGCGATCCCTACGGGCTTCGTCGGCGAGACGACGGACTCCGGCGGCGGCTTCCAGCCGTGCGCGCCCGCGGCCGACAACTACGCGACCTTCTACGCCGGCGCGCAGGCGCCGAGCTTCTCCGTCACGGTGAACGGCGCGAACCACATGAGCTTCCTCGACGACGTGGCCTCGTGTGGCTTCACCTGCAGCTTCTGTCAGACGGCGACCGCGGACAACGCGACCGTCAACGACCTCGCGGTCGCGTACGTCACTGCGTTCTTCGAGCGACGCCTTCGCAACCTCACCGCCTACGACGACTACCTCACAGGCGCGACCGCGCAGGCCCGCTACGTGACGCCGGGGCTCGCCACGATCACCTCGAAGTAACCCGAGACACAGCGTCCCGCGATTTGACGTGGAAACTCCGTTTCTGCGGGACTAGACCTCGCTCTCGAGAGGTGATCTCCATGGCTCTGCCCCGCTCGATCTTCATCGTCGCCGCCACCCGTACCCCCATCGGCGCCTTCCAGGGTTCGCTCGCGTCGGTCGTCGCGCCGCGCCTCGGCGCGACCGCGATCAAGGCCGCGCTCGAGCGCGGTGGCGTCGCCGCCGACCTCGTCGACGAGGTCTTCATGGGCAACGTGCTCTCCGCCGGCGTCGGCCAGGCCCCCGCGCGCCAGGCGATGATCTACGCCGGCATCCCCGACAAGACCCCGGCGACCACCGTCGGCAAGGTCTGCGGCTCGGGTCTTCAGGCCGTCGTCCTCGGGACGAAGAGCATCGCGCTCGGCGACGCCGAGATCGTCGTCGCCGGCGGCATGGAGTCGATGTCGAACGTGCCCTACTACCTGCAGCAGGCGCGCAGCGGCTACCGCATGGGCCACGGCAAGCTCATCGACGGCATGATCCACGACGGCCTCTGGGATCCGTACGGTGACTTCCACATGGGCAACGCCGGGGAGAAGTGCGCGAAGGAGTTCGCCTTCACCCGCGAGCAGCAGGACGACTTCGCAAAGGAGAGCTTCCGCCGCGCGCTCTCGGCCCAGAAAGAGGGCCTCTTCAAGGCCGAGATCGTCGGCGTCGACGTCCCGCAGAAGAAGGGCGACGCACTCACCGTCCTCGAGGACGAGGGCCCGCCCGCTGGCAAGCCCGACAAGTTCGCGTCGCTCAAGCCCGCCTTCGTCAAGGACGGGACGATCACCGCGGCGAACGCCTCGAGCATCAACGACGGCGCGAGCGCGCTCGTCCTCGCGAGCGAGGACGCAGTGAAGAAGCACAACCTCACCCCGCTCGCGCGCATCGCTGGCTACGGCGGCGCGGCGCAGGCGCCCGAGTGGTTCACCACGGCCCCGGCGAAGGCCATCGAGAACACGACGAAGAAACTTGGTTTGAGCACCAAGGATATCGATCTCTACGAGATCAACGAGGCCTTCGCCGTCGTCACGCTCGCTTGCAACAAGCTCTGCAACCTCGACCCGACCACGGTCAACGTGCGCGGCGGCGCGGTCGCGCTCGGCCACCCGATCGGCGCGAGCGGCGCGCGCATCCTCACGACGCTGCTCTTCGCGATGAAGGACCAGAACAAGAAGCGCGGGCTCGCGACGCTCTGCATCGGCGGCGGTGAGGCCGTGGCGGTCGTCGTGGAGCGTGCGTGACCGTCGTTCGCCCGGTCGCGGTCGCGCCGGGCGTCGAGTCCTTCCCGACGCTGACGCCCACGCTCCCGCCCGCGACCCACACGAACAGCTACGCGCTCGGCGAGCGTGACGTCGTCCTCGTCGAGCCAGCGACCCCCTTCGCCGACGAGCTCGCCGAGTTCGCGGCGTTCGCGCGCGCCCTCGTCTCGCAGGGCCGGCGCCTCGTCGCGCTCTTCGCGACGCACCACCACCACGATCACGTCGGCGGCGCGCGCGAGCTCGCCCGCGAGCTCGGCCTGCCCCTCTGGGCCCACGCCGAGACCGCGCGCCGCCTCCACGACACGCCCGTCGCGCGCACGCTCGCCGATGGCGACACCCTCGACCTCGACGGCCCCACGCCGCAGCGCTGGCAGGTCTTGCACACGCCGGGGCACGCGCCCGGCCACCTCTGCCTCTTCGAGCGCACGTCGGGCACGCTCGTCGTCGGCGACATGGTCGCGAGCGTCGGCACCATCCTCATCGAGCCGCGCGACGGCGACATGCGCGTGTACCTCGAACAGCTCGCCCGCCTCGAGGGACTCGACGCGACCGTCGCGCTCCCCGCACACGGCGCTCCCATCCGCGAGCCGGGCACGCTCCTCCGCGCGTATCAAGCGCACCGCCTCATGCGCGAGGGCTGGATCCAGCAGGCCGTCGACGCAGCAGGCCCCGCGGGCGGCACCCTCGACGAGCTCGTCCTCGTCGCTTACAGCGATGTAAAGCCCGAGGTCCGCCCCATCGCGCGCCTCAGCCTCGAGGCTCACCTCATCAAGCTCGAGCACGACGGCGCCGTCACCCGCCGCGGCGAACGCTGGGTACCCAAGAGCAAGTAACGCAAACGACCCGCAGGGCCGCCAGCGTTACATTTTGTAATTTGGGGGGAGAGAAGCACCCGTCGGCGCAAGGCTGGCCGTGTCGCCGCACAGCCCACCGCCCGAGAAGAGCGGGCACGGGCACGACCCGAGAAGAGGGCACGATTGGGGAGCAGAGCGGGCACGGGCACGACCGCAGCGGAGAGGTCCCAAAAGAAGCGCGAATGGGGCTGGGGCCCCGTTCGCTCTCGATGGGGAGGGGGCCCCATCCGCGGGCCATGTCTTTTTCGCCCCGCGAAAAAGGTTGGCCCGCAAATAACAGGCGCCCCGTTCGCTCTCGATGGGGGAGGGGGCCCCATCCGCGGGCCATGTCTTTTTCGCCCCGCGAAAAAGGTTGGGCCCGCAAATAACTAGCCCCGCAAATAATTTGCCCCACAAACTAACTGCTCTCGAGCAGGGCGCTGGCGCGCTGCACGAGAGCGATCGCTTCCTCGGGGGTCGCGGCCGACGCCGAGATGTGACCCATCTTGCGGCCGGGGCGCGCCGTCGACTTGCCGTAGAGGTGCAGGCGAACGCCGGGCAGCGCGAGCACGCGATCGAACGGCGGCGGCCGCGAGGACTTCGCTCGCTCCGCCGGCTCGCCGCTCGCGTCGTCGCGGCGCGTGAGCCACGCGTCGCCGAGGATGTTCGCGATCGCCGCGGGGCGCACGATCTCGGTCGAACCGAGCGGCAGATCACACACCGCGCGCACGTGCTGCTCGAACTGGCTCGTCGCCGAGGCGACGACGCTCGCGTGGTAGCTGTTGTGCGGCCGAGGCGCGAGCTCGTTCACGAGGAGCTCGCCGCCCACGACGAAGAGCTCGACGCAGAGCAGGCCCTCGACGTCGAGCGCGCTCGCGATGGTGCGCGCGATCTCGACCGCGCGCGCGCTGAGGCGCGGCTCGATCGGTGCGGGCAAGACCGACCACGAGAGGATGCGCGCGACGTGATGGTTCAGCGCGGGCGGATAGACAGCGACCTCACCCGAGGGGCGGCGCGCGACCATGACCGAGAGCTCCGCCTCGATGTCGAGCGCGCGCTCGACCACGCAGCGCACGCGCTTGCCCGGCCCGAGGCCGAGCTCGCGCGCGGCCGCAGCCGCGTCGGCAACGGCCGAGGTCTCGTATTGTCCGCGGCCGTCGTAGCCACCGAACGCGACCTTCACGAAGGTCTTGCCGCCGAGCGCAGCCACGTGCTCGGCGAGCTCTTCGGCGGTGTCGGCGACGCGGAACGGGCCGACGGGCAGGCCGGCTCGCGTGAGGAAGTTCTTCTGCTTGGCGCGGTCCTGGATGATCTCGAGCACACCGGCCGACGGACGCACCGGCACGCGCTCGCGCGCGCGCTCGAGGCCCGCGGTCGACACGCGCTCGATCTCGAGCGTGCCGACGGCGCTCGCGCGCGCGAGGAGCTCGGCTGCGTCGACGTCGTCGAGCGGCGCGACGATGAGCTCGACGACCACGAAGCGCGCGGCGCAGCCGCCGTCGGGGTCGACCGCGCGCACGCGGAACCCCATCTCGCGCGCGGCCATCGCCATCATCCGACCGAGCTGACCACCGCCGAAGACGCCGATGGTCGAGCGCGGCGAGGCCGGCATGATGGGGCGGCTCATGTGGGCTCCGCCTTTTTCGGGGTGAGATCCATGTCGCGCATGACCTCTTGCTCACGCGCGTGTCGCCACGCCCGCAAGCGCTCACGCAGATCGGGCCGGCGCGTCGCGCAGATCTGCGCTGCGAGGAGCGCCGCGTTGGCCGCGCCTGGCTTGCCGATCGCGAGCGTGCCCACGGGGACCCCCTTCGGCATTTGGACGATCGACAGCAGCGCGTCGACGCCGACGAGCGCGGTCGCGGGGATGGGCACACCGAGCACGGGCACGAGCGTCTTCGCCGCGACCATGCCGGGGAGGTGCGCCGCACCGCCCGCGCCCGCGATGATCACCTCGAGGCCGCGAGCCTCTGCGGCGCTCGCGAACTCGAACATCCAATCGGGCGTGCGATGCGCGGAGACGACACGCGCTTCATAGGGGACGGCGAGCGCGTCGAGGATCTCCATCGCCGGCGCGAGGTGCTCGAGATCGCTCTTCGAGCCCATGATGATGGCGACCCACGGGGCTTCACTCACGCGCGCTATGTGCCCTATGCTCGCCGCCCGAACAAGGGGTGATGAGGCCCATGCCGAGCCCGAAGAGCAGTATCAAGGAAATCGCGGTCGCGATCGATCTCGCGAAGGGCAGCTCGGCGGTGATGCGGACCGCCATCGCCCAGGCGGTCAACGCAGGCCCCGAGTGCGCGCGGCTGCATCTCATTCACATCGCCGAGCCGAACATCGCGAACGTCAGGCCGCCTGACGATATGGACGCCCCGGAGCTCACCGGCAACGATCCTCACAAGCTGCGCGAGTTCGTCGCGCACCGGCTAGCCGAGCACGCGAAGTACAACCCGAGCGCGCCGCAGCCTCAAATCGAGATCATCACGGACACGGGCGACCCCGCGGAGAAGATCTGCGCGCACGCCGCGAGCGTCGACGCGGATCTCATCGTGCTCGGGACGCACGGGCGCACCGGCATCAAGCGCCTGCTGATCGGCTCGGTCGCGGAGAAGGTCGTTCGCCTCGCGGGCTGCCCCGTGCTCGTCGTACGCGACAAGCAGCACGCAGCTGGCGAGTAGGCCTCAGCGCCAGTAGGTCTCAGCGCCAGCGGGCGCGCATCGTCGCGAACGTGTCGCCCGGCCCCGTCGGCGAGACGTTGCCGCCCGAGACGTTGCCACCCGAGACGTCGCCGCCCGAGACGTTGCCGCCCGAGACGAGCTCGACCATCGGATCGATCGCGCCGCTCAGCGTGAGCAGCGACGAAATCGAGCCCACGAAGTCCTGCCAGACGGAGGCGTCGAACCCGAGCGCATCCGTGATTTGGATGGTCGCGTCGCCCGCGTGCTGCTGCTCGACCTGGATGCGTGGCCCGTCGATGTAGAGCGCCGCGACACGCTCAGCGTTCCGCATGAGCGAGGTCGGTGACACGAACCGCAAGAGGAACTGGTAGACGCCCCGCGCATCGACGCGCATGGCCTCGGCGCCGAGCTCGCGCGCGAGGTCGGTACCGCGCCCGCTGAGCGACTGCGCTGCGCGGTGGACCTCGGCGTAGGCCGACACCGAATACCAATCGGTGCTGCGGAGATTCTCCGCGTCGAACCCAGGCAGCTGCCGATCGCGGAGCTCGGCGAGCACCGCCGCCACCGAGCTCGGCCCGAGGACGCTACCGAGCGCCGCGAGCAAGCTGCGAAAAGCCTGCCCACGGAAGCGCGCGACGTGCGGGTGTCGGCTCACGCCGAGAGCTCTACGCGCCACGGTGTCTACTCGGTGTTGCCCCGGCACCTCATCCCCCCGACTCAGGGTCATCCTAACGTCGCGCTCCATGAAAAAACAGACGCGGGAGAGCGTCCCGCGTCTGCTTCTACCTGACGAATCCGTCAGCGTCCTTCGCTCACTGCGGCGGCGTGATGACTGCGCCCTCGGGCGGAATCAGGAAGTAGACGTCGCGCTGATCGAGTGGTGATCCGTCACCGCGCACCGTGAGCACTGCCTTGTAGATCTGCGGCTCTTCGGTGGCGGGGACGGTGGTGTTCTGCACGACGGGGTGCACGTCCCAGCAGACGTGTTTGCCGGGGAAGAGCTGCGGGAACGCGTCGTCGTGCGTGTCGGCGTCCGTGTCCGCGGTGGGGTTCACGACGTCGCAATCGCCCTGCCCCGAGATGTTGACCTCGAGGTAGTCGATGAACTGCGTCGCATCGACCGCGTCCGACGCGTCGTCCGCTGCGTCGATCGTGGTGTTCAGCGAGTTGCCACGCGCGAGGGCGAGGATCGCCGTGACCGCGTTCGTGACGACCGCCGCGTCGACCGCGAGATAGGTGAAGGGCAGGTTGTTCATGTCCACCGTGCCGGAGGCGATGCCGATATCGCTCGCGACGGACGCGGGCGTGCCGACGCCGCCAGCGTCATCTGTGCCGTAGAGCGACACGAACTTGATGTTCGCAGACTGCAGCGCTGCACCCGCGGTCGCGGCCGTGAAGCTCGAGCACTCAGCGCCCGAGCATTGGTTGTCTGCGTCGGTGACTTGCACGTAGATCCGAATCGCCTCATTGCGGAACGAGGGACAGCCGACACCACCCGCGGTGCAGTTCTTGGCGGCGTCGTTCGGGCAGAGGCTGGGGTTGGCGATGCAGCTCGACGGCTGGAAGGGAGCCTCGGCGCCGCCGGCCCCTGTCACCGGCACTGCCGCTGCGGTCGCAGCCGGGTCTGGCTGGAGCGAGAGGATGTTGTGGTACGTGTTGAGGTCGTCGAAGCGGCCGACACCGGTCCAAAGATCAGGGATGCAGCCCTGTCCGAAGTTCGGGTCTTGGACGCATTGGTTTTGGAAGCAAACTGCATTCGTCCCACAGTCGACGTCGAGCATGCAGGCGCCGCCGACGACTGGACACTTCAGTTGGTTGACGATCGCGGGCACGCCCGTCGTCATGTTGGCCATCGAGGCGAGCTCGGCCACCATCGAGCCAGTGGTGTCGAAGCCGAAGTAGACGTCAGCGAACTGGATGTTCGTGCGGAACTTCACCGTGTCCTGCATCGGTGAAGTGTTGTCCTGATAAGGAATCACGAAGACGAAGTCGCCATTCGCCTGCGGGTTGTCGTTCGGGTCGGTGGGGTTCGTGCCCGCCGCCTGCTCGACGAGATCGCTGACGCCGTCGCCGTCGGTGTCGACCTTGGTCGGGTCGGTGCCGGCCGCGAGCTCGTCCGCGTCCAGCAAACCATCATTGTCGGAGTCTTTGTCGCGGAAGTCGTAGAAGCCGTCCGAGTCGGAGTCGACCGGAGGCGTCTTTACATCCGTGTCACCGGCCTCGAGCGAGTCGGGGATACCGTCATTGTCCGAGTCGGAGTCATACCGATCAGGGACTCCGTCGACGTCGGAGTCCTCGGTGCTCTCCTCGAGATCGCCGATGGTGTCGCCGTCCGAGTCGATATCCTGGTAATCAATCTGTCCGTCCGCGTCGCAGTCTTTGGGGTCTGCGGCCGTTCCGAGCGGGTCGGCGGTGCCGTCGTGATCGCAGTCCGCGCCGGAGCCTGCGATTTCGGTCGAGTCGATGATGGTGTCGCCATCGTCGTCCTGATCCATGAAGTTCGGGCGACCGTCGCCGTCGAGATCCGCAGTGCCTTCGTCGACGTCCTTGATGCCGTTGTTGTCGGAGTCGTCGTCGAGGAAGTTGGGAATCCCGTCGTCATCGGCGTCGTCGGGCTCGGTCGAGGCGTCGTCATCGCCTGCTTCGATGGCGTCGGGGATCCCGTCACCGTCGGAGTCGTCGTCGAGTTTGTTCGGGGTCCCGTCGCCGTCCGCGTCCTCGTTCCCCTCGTCGACGTCGGAGATCGTGTCTCCGTCGCTGTCCGTTACGTTCGGAGGTCCGCCGCCCTCACCCCCGCCAGCGCCGCCGCCACCTGTCGAGGTGTCGTCGCCGCAGCCGGTGAAAGACGAGCCCGCCGCGACCAGCAACGCGAGCGGGAGCAAATAAGAAAGGTGATGCGTTCTCCGAAGCCTCATGCGCTCCTCCAATGGCAATTGCCTTGGTTCGACACCAATTGAGGATAAGTGGCGGCACGAGACCTTTGCCCCATAAAGATCTCACAAATCTAGAAATTCGTGGGACTCCGTGGCTCGCTCTCTTACCCAGTCGCCAATTGACTTGGATCGAAGATGGCCCGGTGCCCTGGACGCGACCGCGTCCAGGGCAGCGCGATCATGGCTTCTTCTTGTCGAGGATCACGGCCATCAACTCCTTCGCGGCTTGCTTCTTGTTGAGGCCCGCGTCGACGATGATGGTGTTGTTGTTCTTCTCGTCGGTCTCGACGGCGACATTCGGATCACCAGCGAAGACCATGACCTGAGGGCCATTGCCGTAAAAGACAGTGATGGTCCCCTTCGCGCCGGTGAAGCTCAAGGTCCCCCTTTGAGGGCCATTGATCATGTTGGTCGTGCAGTGGACGTCCACGGCCTTCAGGCGGCGAATGGCGGTCTCGAGGTTGGTTCCCGAGACCTGAAAGGTCACCAGCTCCTCGGGGACTGGTAGACAGGCGACTGGCTGTCTGCCACCCGCACCGAGCGCTTGATTGATGGCCTCGAGCTCCATCTTCTCGAACTGCTTGTCGAACTCGTCCGGGTCTTCGTTCGGCTTCTTCTGCTTGGGGGGCGGAGCCTCCATTGCAGTGGGGGACGAGCTCGTCGGAGAGGGACTCGAGGACTTCTCGGTCTTGTCGCTGCTCGATTGAGAGCTCGCCGCGGGCGGCCGGAAAGCAACCCAAGCCCCCGCGCTGCCGGCCACGACGCCAATCGCAATAAGACCAGCTACGAGCCCGAGGGGAGCGCCCCTCTTCGTTGGCGGGGAGGGCGGCGGGACATAGTGGGCCTCCATCGAGCCGAGCGCGGGCGCAGGCGCGCCTTGCGCTGAGACGTTGGTGGGGACAGCTCCCGTCCAACCATTGGGGGCCGCGGAGGCTGCATTGGGGGGCAACGAAGTCGCCAATGCACTGGGGGGCTCGATTCGCCCCCCGTACGCTCCCAATTGGGAGGTCGGCGGTCGATAGCCACCGCCCCCGAAGCCCGACGGGGGGTGAGCGATTGCCGTCGAGGCGATCCCCTGATCGGCGACGGGATAGCTGACATTGCTGTAGCTGTGTGCGCCGGAGCCGGCCGTATTGTACGGCCCTGACGGGAGGCGCGCCCCGGGCGTGGTTTGGAACGGCTGGCTGCCGAGCGGTTGGCTCTGCGAAGGGTGGCTCTGCAGCGGTTGGCTCTGCGGGGCGTAGGCGACAGGGCCAGTGTTCGCCCCAGTCGAGGCCGCGCGCAGGGCCGCGAGCATCTCGAGCGCCGAGCCGAAGCGGCGCGTCGGGTCCTTTTCGGTGGCGCGGGCGATGATGTGCCCGAGCGGGCCGTGGCGAACAGCGCCGACGAGCGGAACGGGGATGTCCTCGATCTGGCGGAGCGCGATCTCGAGCGCCGTATTGCCGCGGAAGACCGGAGCTGCGGTGAGCATCTCGGCCATCATGAGCCCGAGCGCATAGAGGTCGGCTCGGCCGTCGAGCTCCTGATCGAGGACCTGCTCGGGCGCCATGTACGCCGGCGTCCCGAGGGAGATCCCCTCCTGCGTGATGCCGGTGTTGCCGTCGCCGCGCGGACCCGCCGCGATGCCAAAGTCAAGGACCTTGACGAAGTCGGGCTCGCCCGTGAAATCCGACAAAAAGATGTTCGCGGGCTTGATGTCGCGGTGGACGATCCCGACGCCGTGAGCCTCGGCGAGGCCCTTCAGGACCTGCTGTGTGAGGTGCGAGACGCGCGCGGGAGGCATCGGACCGCGCGTGGCCAGGTCCTGCTCGACCGAGCGGCCAGCGAGGAGCTCCCAGACGATGAACGGCGAGCCGTCGGCGGCAGTCCCGAAGTCGAAGAGCCGCACGATGTTCGGGTGCGTGAGGCGCTGGGCCAACATGGCCTCGCGCTCGAAGCGCTGCCGCGCGGTGGGACGCGCGAGGACCTCGGCGTGGAGGATCTTGAGCGCGACCTTGCGGCCGAGCCCGAGCTGTGTCGCAACATACACCGCGCCGTATCCGCCCTCACCGAGGAGCGACTCGATGCGATAGCGCTCTTGGATGACGACTCCGGGGCCGAGCGGCTGGCGACTCGTCATGCTGCGTCACCTCGGCGATCGCGGAGCGACGCGGTTGAGCGGCGCGACATGCATCTACCGTAGCAGCCCGAGTCTCGGTGCCCGAGCCTTTCGCGCGTTGGGGAGCCGCGCATGCTCGGGTATAGAAACTCAGCGCTGCCAGCCATGAAGACCACGCTCCGGAACCTCGTTTTGTTTGGGCTCTCCGTGACGCTGCTCGCGTGCTCGCGACAGCGGCCGACGGCCCCTCGATCCTTCTACTTTCCGCCCGCGAACCCCACCCCCACGGAGCAGGCTCCCGTCGTCCCGGTGCCCGTCCCGACGACGGCGAAGCCTGGGTACAGCGGGCTCGGCGTCGAGAGCATTTCGCCCGAGATTTTGGCCGAGCACGCGCCGCGCGCCCTCAAGCCCGAGGAGAGCCGTCGCATCCAAGCGATGCTCGACGTGCGGGCGCCGAGCGCGGGTCGCGTGAGCCCGGACGGCAAGCGTCTCTTCTTCAACTGGAGCATCACCGGCACGCCCCAGGTCTTTCGCCTCGACGGCGCGATGAGCTTCCCCACACAGCTCACCGGCGGTGAGGACCCGACGAGCGTCGTCGGCATGACCCCGGACGGCAAGTGGCTCTTCGTCTCGCGCGATCGCTCCGGTGAGGAAAATCCGGGGCTCTACATGCTCTCGCCCGATGGCGGGCCGCTCGTCGCGATCCAGCACAAACCCAAGGTGCAGACGTTCCTCCAGCACGTCGCGGACGACGGCGGATCGATCTACTACCGGGCGAACGACGTCACTCCCGAGTCGTACGCGATCTACCGGTTCGATCTCGCCACGAGCAAGGCGACCTTGGTCTTCGGCGAGGCGGGGATTTGGTCGATCGCCGACGTCTTCTCGAAGAACGGCGTCGACGAGAAGCTCCTGCTCGCGAAGAGCGTGGGCTCGAACATGAACGAGTATTTCGAATACGACCTCGCGTCGAAGAAGCTGACGCCCCTCTTCGGTCAGGGCGAGCGCGAGGACTACGTGGCGACGTACGGCGCAGGCGGCGAGATCCTGGTGCTCACGCCGAAGCTCGGCGAGTACCGCAGGCTCTACAAGTTCGCAGCGGGCGCGCTCGAGCCCGTCTCGCCCGAGATCGCGCACGACGTCGCGTCGTTCGATGTCGACGACCAGAAGCGGCGCATCCTCTACACGGTGAACGAGGGCGGCTACACGCGCCTCTTCGCGCTCGACGCGAAGTCGAAGAAGCCGCTCAGCATCAAGAAGCTGCCGCAGGGCGATCACGCGTTCTTCGGGGCGACGAGTCATGACGGTCGCTTCACGACGATCGCGATCGACCCCGGCACCTCACCCGTCGAGAGCTATGTCTACGACTGGGACACGAGCTCGCTCAAGCGGTGGCATCGACCCGCCGCGCCGGAGATCGACACGTCGAGCTTCGCCCGCGTCTCGCTCGAGAGCTATCCCGCGCGCGATGGAACGCAGATCCCGATGTTCGTGCGGCGACCTGCGGGCTGCACGACGCGCTCCGCGGCAGACGGGCCTTGCGCCGTCATCGTCTCGTTCCACGGCGGGCCGGAGGGGCAGAGCCTCGCCGGCTTCTCGACCCGCGCGCAGCTCTTCGTCGACGCCGGCTTCGTCTACGCGGAGCCGAACGTGCGGGGCAGCGAGGGCTACGGCAAGACATGGCTGCACGCGGACGACGGCGCGAAGCGCCTCGGCGTCATCACCGACATCGAGGACGCCTCCAAATACGTCCGCGCGCAGTGGGCGGTCGGCGGCAAAGCGCCGAAGGTCGGCATCTACGGCGGCTCGTACGGCGGCTACTCGGTGCTCGTCGGGATGAGCCTGTTCGCGGGCGCGTACGACGTCGGCGTCTCGGTGGTGGGCATCTCGAGCTTGCTCACCTTCCTCGAGAACACGGCGCCCTATCGACGCGTGCTCCGCATCTCCGAGTACGGTGACCCCGACAAGGACCGTGATGCGCTGACAGCTTTGTCACCCATTACGCACGTCGACAAGGTGAAGGCGCCGCTCATGCTGCTCCAGGGCGCGACCGATCCGCGCGTGCCCGTCGGCGAGGCCCTGCAGTTCTACGACGCTCTCAAAGCGAAGGGCGTCCCGACCGAGCTCATCGTTTTCCCCGACGAGGGCCACGGCTTCCAGAAGCGCTCGAACCAGGTGCTCGCGCTCGGGCACACCTTGCGTTTCTTCAAAGAGAACCTGAAGTAGGCGCCGCCCACTCCCGGTCACTTGAGTGGGATGGGCTCGCCCGCGCGGTAGGCGTGCTTGTCCCCATGCGGCCCGAAGACGTACACGCTGTCGGTGCGGCCGACGCTCTCCGCGCGCTGGCGCGCGAGGTCGACGAAGAGGAACGAGCCCTCGTTGAGGCCGACGCAGACGCGGTGTCGAAAGCGTCGCGCGAGGTACGCGAGGTTGTCGGGGTCGTCGGTCTGGATGCGCTCCATGCAGTGGGGCAAGAGCTGCAGTGAGCGCACGATGTCGAGGCCGCGCTCCCAGAGCTGGAACTCGCGCGAAGGTCGCGCGAAGTCGTCGTAGACGATGATGCGTTCGCAGAGGCTCATCGCGCCGGCGCTGGTCCCGACGATCACGGCGCCGCGCCGCAGCGCCTCGACGAAGGCGTCGCGCAGGCGGAAGAACCGGAGCGCGCCGAGCAGCCTGTCGAGGTTGCCGCCGAACACGAGGATCACGTTGGCCGCGAGGACGCGCGCCTCGAGTCGCGCGCGAGCCTCCTGGTGGGCCGCCGCGAAGAGGGCGCCAGCCGCGTCGAGCGCGCCGCGATCGAGCTCCGCCGAGAGCTCCACCATGCGGTCGTCGTTGCCCTCGAGCGTCTCGAGCGTGTGACGGAGCTCGCGCGCGAGCGCGAACCGATAGAGCGAGGTCGCGTCGTTGCCGCTCGGCGAGCGCTCTCGGTCGGCGAGCTCCGAGAGCGTGATGGATGGGTCGAGCGACTGCGCCTCGGCGAGCACGCGACGGAGCATCGCGACGAGGTGGACGTTGTGAGCGAGGTAGAGATCCCGAACCCGGGCGCGCGTCAGCGAGCTCTCGCGCAGCACCTCGGCGACCGCGCTCTCCGCCGCGAGGACGCTCGCCATCTCGGTCGCGAGCGACAAATTGACGATGACGCGGTCATAGCCATCCACGTGGTGCGAGGGGAGGCCAGCGCCGTTGATGGCGCGCTTCACGTGGGACTCGTCGTGCTCCGCGTCCCACGCGGCGGTCACGAGCAGGACAGTGCGGGCCTCGCGCACCCGAGAGTCCTCGTGCCGCGACCCGAGCAGAAATGGTTCAGCTTGGTTGACGAGCTGCTCGACCGAGCCCGCGTTGCCGTTGAGGAGGAGGGCGCCGCGCACGGTTCCCGCGGACTAGTACTACGAACCGCAGGTTCATAGGCACCGAAATATGTCCGAGCTGCGCGGCCAGACGCGGCCGATCGCACGGGTTTGACCAGGCCCTTCACTCGTGCGCGACAGCGCGGGGCCTGGGCGAACCCCCCAGCGAACTCAGGACCGGCAGTGCTAGTAGCCCCCGAAGAGGTCCTGAACCTTCGCGCTGAGCGCCGTCGCGATCTTGTAGAGGCTCGAGATGGACGCGCTCGACTCGGCCCGCTCGATTTGGCTGAGGAGCGACACGCTGAGCCCCGTGCGGTGAGACATCTGCTTGAGGGTCAGATCCTTCTCCTTGCGCAGGCGCCTGATGGTGTCGCCGATGACCTTGTGCAGCTGCTCTTCGGCCGAGCGCACGATGCCTTTGCGCTTGGCGATGCGATCGATGACCTCGCGGAGCTCCTCGGCGTTGAAGGGCTTCTTCAGGTAGTCATCGGCCTGGAGCTTCATCGCAGCGACGGCCGAGTCCAAGCTCGGGAAGCCGGTGAACATGATGACCGAGATGTCGTCGTCGACGTGCCGCACGCGGCGCAGCACCTCGATGCCGTCGAGCTTCGGCATCATGCGGTCGAGGATGAGGATCTGGTAGTGACCGTTCTTCACCTCGTCTTCGACGGCCGCCGGATCGGTGAGCGTCTTGACCTCGTGGCCGTCCTTGGTGAGGAGCGTCTCGACGTAGTCGCAGATCGCCTGATCGTCGTCGCAGACGAGGATGCGTATGGCGGGCGTCGTGATCGGCACGTCGCGAGCTTCTCAGTAAAAACACCTCTTTCGCAAGCTCAAGGCGCGCCCACGGTCACGGGTGCTCGGGGTTCGGCTTGATCTCGATGGGCCGGGCCCGCGCGATGCCGCTGTCGCCGCCTTCGTCGGCCATGCGAGCCGTGGCCTCGCGGATGGTGAACTTGCCCGCGAGGGTGAAGCGAAGGGGAATGAGCAGGTCGCCCGTGCGCTCGGTCTGGATGTAGAGCACGCCTTGCACCTGGTGCACGCCCGGGATGGGGGCCGCGAGCGTGGCGCCCGGCGGAAGGGGGACCTTCGCGAAGACGAGGCCCGAGCCCGAGTTCACGCTGAGCGTGACCTTCACCGTGCCGACGAAGCCCTCGCGGAGCTCTTCGACGCAGGTGCCGGCCTGCGCCGAGGGCTCGTCGCAAGGAGGTTTGCTCGGCCACACGACGTCGATGTCCGCGGTGGGTTCGCCGCGCTGCGGAGCGATGTCGTACGAGCGCATGAAGGTGCGCTCGACGCGCGCGAGGAGGCCGCCGTCCTTCGGCATGACGACGACGCTCGTCGCGTTCGCGGGGACGGGCATCCGCCGCACCTCACCCGGCTCGAGATCGACCTCTTTTTCACCGGCCTCGCCGAAGTCGATGACGACGTGGAGCGGGGTCGAGGACGCGGTGATGTACGAGGACTCGCGGGTGAGAGCATCGACCGCAGCGCGCGTCGCCGCGCCCGAGCCGAAGCTGCCCCCAGCGTCGCGCTGCACGAGCAGCCAACGGACCATGCGATCGCGCCACGGCCGATCTTCGGTCGGGTTCGTCGCGAGCAGGAGCGCCGCGTAGACGAGCGCTCGGTCGGCGCGCGAGGAGCTCTCGGGCATCTCGATGTCGCCGGTGTTCTTGGGGTCGACCTCCGCGCGCAGGGTCTTCACCAGCGTGTCGAGCTCGGTCTTGCGGTGCGAGCGCTTCGACAGCGAGACGACGCCGCGCGCGATGGAGCCGATGTTGCCCGAGCTGACGAGGCGGTTCGTGGCGCGCGACGCGAAGATCACCCAGCAGTCGACCACGACCCCGCCGCGCGGCTGCGGCTCGGCGTCGAGCGTGGCCGCGTACTCGGACGGGAGCATCGGCGCTTCGGTCGCGGGACACGTCGAGTCGGTGCGGTCCATGCTGAGCGCCCCCGCCGACGCGAGGCGCGCTCGCATCGCGGTGCCCGCCGCGCTCGTGGAGAGGCGCGCCGCGAGCCGCGAGGTCGCCGTGACGGAGATCTCCTTCGCGCGAGCGGCCGTCTTCGAGCCGTCGCCCTCGAGCGCGACGAAGTGCTTCGCGAGCGTCGCGCTGGCGATCGCCATCTCGGCGAGATCGTCGAGCGAGAGCATGGCCTCGGGGTGCATCGAGTCGAGCGCTGCGACGAGCGACGAGCGATCGCCGCGATCGAGCACGAGCTCGGCCGCGCCGACGCCGCGGAAGGGCTTGCGCTCGACGCCGCCGATGAACTCGCTGCGCTTCGAGACCCAGCCCGAGCGCGCGATGCGAACGAGCTCTCCACGCGGCTTCACCTCGATGGTGTGCGTGAGCTGATCTTCAGGCATTCCGCTCGCGGACGCGTGCACCGAGAGCGCGCCTTGTCCCTCGCCGGTCGCGCGCACCGGGACGCGCACGCTCGCGACGCCACCCTTCGCCACGTGCACGGTGCGCGCGTTCGCGCCGGCCTCGAGCGTGATCGCGCCGCTCGCCGCGAGGTCGAGCTTCACGTCGGTGTCGGACTCGCTGCGGTTTCGAACCTCGACGCGGACCTCGCCGCTGTCGCCGTCGGTCCAGCTCGTCCCGGCAAATACCTTGGTCGAGAGCGGCACCGTGATCGGGATGTCGACCGTCGTGACCGCGGGGCGGCCGGCGTCGGGGAGGCCGACGAGCGCGACCTGCCACGTCGTCTCGATGTCGCCGAGCGGGATCTCGAACGTCACGCGGCCATCCGCGTCGGTTCGCTTCGGCTGTGAGGTGTACGCGAGCCCCTTCGGCACGCTCATCGTGCCGCGGCCCAGCGTCCCGACCGATCCGAGCCCGACGCCGTACCCCGAGCCGCTGCCCGATCCGTAGCCGACCATCCCCAGTCCGCCCGCACCGAACGAGTCGCCGATCTGCGAGCCCGTCAGCGTCGTCAGCGTGTCGCGCCAGCGCGCGACCGTCGCCTCCGAGACCTCCATGTCCCAGCGCGCGTCGACCACGCGATCCTCGCTCACCGCGTTCGCATACGGCGTGTCGGATTTCAGCACGCGCTCGAACGGGCTGCGAACGTCGTCGGCGGTGCCGAGCTTGCCGTCGGGACCGGGCGAGCGAAGCTCCCAGCCCTTGGTCACGGTGACGAACGGAATGCTCTCGCCCCCGGCTTTGTAGAACGAGAAGCGACCGCCCCACGGATCGATGAGCTGCGACTCGGCGATGTAGCCCTCGCGCATGAGCTTGCGCATGAAGACGTTCGGATCGCTGAGGATCGGCTCGTCGGGGTCGATGCCGGCGCGACCCGTGCGCAGCACGTCGAGCAGGTTGAAGAGCTTCAGCCGAGAGACCCTGCGCGCGACGTTGTCGTAGGTGATCTGCCCGTCGATCGCCATGAGATCGCCGAGCGACACGGGCTCTCCGCCGGGCGTCATCGGCTGCATCGACATCGCGTCGGTGACGAGCGTCATGAGCTCGGGGTTGAACTCGTATTTGCCGCCGTTCTTGCGTCGAACGTCGAGAAGCGTGTCGGGGTTCGCGGAGGCCTCGTAGACGGCGCCCTCGAGCGAGCGCAGCACCGTCGCGAACGTCTCCTTCATCGAAGACTTCGCGGTGCTCGCAGGGTCCGCGGTCGGCGCGATCGCCGGACCACCGAAGACCCGCGCATGCCTCAGCGTCTCGGCCTCGGGGCCACCGAGCAGGAGCTCGTCGCAGCGCTCGACCTCACCCACCGCGCGGCAGAGCGAGGTCCGCGTGTCCATCGCGCCGAGCCGCCCGAACGAGCCGCCGCCGAACTTGTCGATCATCACGGCCGCGACCGAACCGGCGAGAGGCTTGCCCTGCTCGTCCGTGAGCCGCGCCGTGACGGTCGCGGTGCCCTTCGGCACGGCGCGCCCGCCGGTGAGCTCCCCCGTGAGCTTCGGCAAAGACGATGGAACGACGAGCACCGCAGCGGTCACGGTCTCGGCCGGGCCGTCGAGTCGCGGCACCGACACCGACATCACGACTGGGCCGCTCGCGTCCTCGGGGATCTTGATGTCGCTCGCGCCGGTCGACGCCCACGCCGACGTCACGCGCCCGCCGTCGAGCTCCGAGACGACCACGCTCGCGCCGCGCTTCTCCGCGCCGAGGATCGTGAGCGGTACGACGCCGCCCGCGCGAACCACGCTGCGCTCCACACGTGCGAGCACCGTGGCGTCGCGATGGACGGGCACGCAGAGCGCGCCACCGAGCCAATCGCCGAGCTCCCCGTCGAAGGCAGGCTTGCTCCCGGTCGCGCCAGTCGCAGCGCGGATCGCGATCTGCGCGGCCACGGTGTCGGGACACGGGCCTCGTGAACGAAACGCCCCCGCTCCATTCGGCACCTTCCATTTCAGCTCACCGAGGCCGGTCGCGTCGGTCGTGAACGTCGCGTCGAGGCCATCCGCTTTGGCGGTGAAGGTCCCGACGAGCGGCGCGCCGTCGTCGCCCGAGAGCTCGAGCGTCACGCGCTGCTCGAGGCCCGGCACGAGCTCGCCCCCCTCCGGCATGATGCGGACGTAGCCGCGCTTGCGTCGCACCTCGATCGAGCTCCCCGCAGAGGTCGTGCGTCCCTCGAGCTCGGTGTGCGCGACGACGCTGAGCTCCGTGCCGCGGAGCGGGATCGTGGAGGGGGCGACGAGCTTCGCTTCGACCTCACCTTTGCCGTCGGTCACGAAGCGCGTCGCGGCAGCGCGAAACGCCTCCTCGCCGTCGGGTGGAGCCGTCCCCTTCGGCCCGGACCACACCCAAACGGGCTTGCCCGCGATGGCCTCCCCCGAGGCGTCCGTCACGCGAACGCGGTACGGAGCGACCCCGCCCGCGGTCACCGCCGAGTCGTCGAAGAACGCCCTCACCGAGGCCTGCCCCGGCACCTCCTCGCGCGTGAACAGCGTGAGGTCCGTCGCGAGTCGACCGCTCTTCGCCGTGCCCGCGGTCGACACAGAGAGCTCCCATTGCGCGGCGGGATCCTCGTCGCGTGGGATCGGCACGGAGGTCATCGCGGTGCCCGACGCGTCGGTCTCGATCACCTTTCGAAAGCGCGAGACCCCACCTTGCGAGAGCGTGAACTCGACCGAAGCTCCCGGGCGCGGATGGCTGCCGTCAGCCGAGGTGAAGAGCGCCCACGCGACGACCTCGCTGCCGGGAACGACGCGCTCGTCGGACACGAAGAGCGAGAGGTCATCGGGCTTCGTCCGAGCTGATCGTGAGCTTCCGTGCGTTCGCCCCCGATCGGGCCGCCCGCAGGGCGCACGACGAGCACGATGTTCTTCGGCGGCGCCGGGCGGCACCGGCACCGTGATCGACGCGCGCCCCTCAGCGTCGGCGATCGCCTTGACCGGAGGCGGAGCCTCGACCGGCACGAACTTGTCGACGACGAGCGACTCGGGATCCCACGCGACCTCGAAGGTCGCTTGGGGCAGCGGCGCGAGCGTCGTCGCCGTGGGAAATCCCAGGGCTTGCACGTCGATCTGGAGCGCGTCACCAGCCGCGGCGCTCGTCGGACCGTGCAGGAAGAAATCGAGGCCGCGCTCGGTCGCGCTCGGCGGCGCGGAGTGCGCGAGGTCCGCGGTCGCGAGGCTCGCGATCCCGACCAACGCTACGCCGGCGAGCGCGAGCTCCGCAGCCTTGCGTGGCAGCGACCGGGCCGAGCGAACCGACAAAAGAGACGAAGCATCCGAGGGCGAACGGCGCGCCGATGACATGGCCGGGACCGACACTCCCGGTCGTGGATTGTTCCGCCGCTCTCATTTTCGTAGCGGTCACGTGGGGCCCCGCGGGCTCCGTTCGTCGATTACCTGTTGGTGAGGTTGTCGGGCGTACGCGATTCGGCTTATTGTTCGAGGATGCAACTCAAGAACCATTGCTTGTTCGGTTTCGGTGCGATCACCCTTAGCCTCGCGCTCGCCTCCATTGGCTGCGGCGATGATGGGACGGGCGGGTCGGGCGCAACGGGTGCCTCCAATCAGGGGGGCGAAGCCGGCAGCCCCAACACGGGCGGCGGTGGCAGCAGCAACAACAGCGGCGGTAACAACAACGGCGGCAACAACAACGGCGGCAACGGTGGCGCCGGCGGCAATGTGGCAGTCGATTGTTCGAACCCGACCGAGATCACCGCCGCTGATTTCGCGAAGCTCCAGGCTGATGGGACCGCCTCGGTCTTCGGCGCCACGCCGTCTCCGGACCTCGGTGCCGTGGGCACCCCTGACAACCTCACGCTCGAGTTCTACGGCCCGAACGCTGGCGACTTCGACGGCGATCAGACTGGGACGTTCGACCTCTCCATGGGCGGAGATTCCAACTACGCCACCTGCTCGCGCTGTGTCCGCGTCACCGAAGACGGCGGTGGCGCCAAGGTCTACTTCCAGACCGGTGGCACGCTGGTCGTCGACGCGACCTCCGACCAGCTGAACGGCACCGTTCACGGCTCGCTCAGCGACGTCACGCTCGTCGAGGTCACGATCGATCCGAACACCTACGAGTCCACTCCGGTCGCGGGCGGCGCCTGCCTCCACCTCGCCGCAGCGCCCGTCGAGTTCGTGACCCTCCCGCCCCCGGCCGAGTGGGTCTGCGACGCCGGCTTCTACGGCGACGGCAGCTTCTGTGATTGCGGTTGCGGCGCGGCTGACCCCGATTGCGCCGACGCGACCGTCGGCTCCTGCGACTATTGCGACGACATGGGGTCGTGCAGCGTCGATGCATGCCCCGGAACCATCGACCCGGCGAACAACGCCATCTGCACTGCCGGCTGATTCACGCCAGCCACGCAGTCATTGCGGTGAACGCCCTGTCCAATAGGATGGGGCGTTTTTCATTCCATATCGTCGACTTCGGGCCGCGATCGACTGCAGTTCTTGCACAATCGCCGACGCTATAGGTCTGAGAGCGCGCGATCTTAATGTCCAGTCGAGCGGCGTAGTCTTTGCTGCACAGTAAGCGTGCGACTCGCGCTGGCCCTCTCTATCGGCTTGTCGATCGCCGCGACCACTGCCTCGGCGCGCGCCCAGCAATGTGCTGGGGTCGTGTCGGAGTGTCGAACCTGTCACGAGGTCCGCGGCGAACGCCCCGTGATCGCCGGCCCGCTGCCCTGGCACGTCGACCACGCCTTCGCCGACCTCTGCTCGCAATGCCACGGCGGCGACGCGACCGCGCAGAGCGCCACGGAAGCGCATATCGGTGTTCGCTCGCCGCTCTCGGACGTCGACGCGGCGTGTGGCAACTGCCACGGCGCCGAAACCCAGCAGTTGGCGACAGGCTATTCGGCGTTCGCCGAGCGCGCCCGCTCGATACCCCCGCCTCCTCCAGCGTCCGCCCGCCGAGAGGTCGTCTGGGGCAACGTGCTCACGGCCGCGCTCGCGGTCGCCTTGGGCGTCGGCGGCGTCGCGTATGTCGTCCGCAACGAGCGGCGCCTGCGGGCGGCGTCGTCGCGAGGTGCCACGTGAACCCGCTCTCCATTCTGCGCCGCTCGAGCTGGAGTCCCTACCTCGCGGGTACGCTGTTGGGTCTGGTCACGGCGGCGTCGATGACCGGCTTCGGCAAGCGAATCAGCGGGTCGGGCTGCTACCAAGCGCTCTCGGGCTATGTGGGCAGGCTGCTCGCGCGCGACGGGGCCTATTGGCAATACGTCGTCACGACCGGCCTCACTTGGGAGGTCCTGCTCACGATTGGCATGTTCCTCGGGGCGCTCGTCTCCGCCCTCGCGGGGCGCCAATTCGCCATTCGCACGATGCCCGACGCCCAATGGACTGAGGTCTTCGGGCCGAGCGTGGCGAAGCGCTGGCTCATCGTGTTCATCGGGACAGCGCTCATCGAATATGCGGCTGGCATCGCGGGTGGCTGCACAGCAGGGCTCGCGGTCTCCGGTGGCGCGGTCTTCGCCCCTGGGGCGTTCTTGTTCATTGTCGGGATGTTCGCGGGCGGCATCCCCATCGCGCTCTGGCTCTATCGCAAGCGAGGGCTACGAACATGATCAACATCCTCGCCCCGCTCCTCATCGGCCTCGGCTTCGGCTGGGCCTTACAGAAGGGTAAGCTCGGTCGCTACGAGACGATCGTGAACGTCTTTCGCTTCGTCGACCTCACTGTCGTGAAGTTCCTGTTCACCGCGCTCATGGTCGCGATGGTGACCATTCAGGCCCTCGTGTCGCTCGGCCTCGTCGATCGTCCGCCCGTGGCAGAGACCTACGCCCTCGGCAATCTCCTCGGTGGGCTCCTGTTCGGCTTCGGGATGGCGCTCGCCGGGTTCTGTCCGGGCACCGTCGCCGCGGGCGCCGGAGAGGGGCGGCTCGACTATCTCATCCCCGGCGCGCTCGGGCTCTACGTGGGAGCGATCCTCTTCGGTTGGACGTATCCCCTGTTTTTCCCCTCGCTCGCGCGCATCGGCCGACTCGGGTCGGTGACGGTCTCGCAGGCGCTCGGCGTCGACGCCTGGTTGCTCGTGATCGTCTTCTGTGAGCTCGGTTTGCTGCTCTTTTACCTCCTCGAGCGGGGCCCGCTCGCGTCACGCGGGCGCCGAACTGCTCCTGACGCTGGCGACGCAGGAAGGTTGCGCGAACGTGCCTGGGCGCGGGCGCGCAGCCGACCCAGCGTCGTCGCCAGGATCTCCGTCGAGGCCGGCAAGGGGTGTCTCTTCATGAACGACTCGACGGACGCGAGGTGCACTTCGTCAAGTACGCCTGACGACGCCGTCGCGACCAAATATCCGAGCGCCGGCCCGTCGGGCAGGCGGGCCTGGATCTCCCTGAAGCGACCCTGAAAGAAGGCCCACGCGAGCGGCTTCTTCTCGGGGGTGACGCCACCCCAGAGCGCGAGCATCTCGTGTGGACGGACGGCGTCGGTGAGGCTCCAAGCGAGCGCGCGCTCGAGGTCGGCGTCCGCTCGGAGCGCGCCCATCGCGTGGAGCACCGCGGCGCGCAGCTCGACGTTCCGCGCCCGCGAGAGCGCACCGTGAAGCACCGCGAGCGCGTCCCCGCCGCCCCTTCGAGCGAAGGCTCGGAGCGCGTAGCCGAGCTCGTCCGTGGGAGGGGTGTCTCCACCAATCGCGCCGGCGTCCAATCGAACGTGGCTGTCGTCGATCGCGAGGTCGAGCGCGACCTCGCGGAGGAGCGACAGGAGCGTCGCGCCCGCAGGGGAGCGGCGAAGCTCTGTCGCTCGCGCAAAGTCGACGAGCGCGGGCGCTGCGAGGGCCGCGAGGACCCGCTCGACGAGGTGAACCTCGTCGCACCCCAACAAGATCTCCCGCATCGCCTTGAGGCCGGTGAGCACGCCAATCAAAACCCAGGGCTCCGGCTCGCCTCGATAGGCGGCCGCGACGGTGAGGTAGTCCGCGAGGTCGAGTTCGCCGCTCCGGGCCCGCAGATAAGCGTGATCGTGGAGCCCATATCGATCGATGGCCGGCAGGGCGCGCGCGGCGACCTGCTCGGAGAGCGCCAATAGCGTAGGTCGCGGATAGGCGACTACGCAGAAGGCCATTTCCCCGAAGTTCGACTTGAGATCACGGCGCGCGAGCTCGAGGGGCCCCGGCCTCTCGTCGGGCGCGGCCTCGGCGTCGATGAGGAACCTGCGCTGCCCGAGGTCGAGCGCGTCGACGCGAGGAAAACCAGGCCGCTCGACCCATGGGTCCAAGAGCGACGCGACCTCGAGCCCCGAGGCACGCGACAGCGCAGCATAGAAGTCGGCCCGTCGGGCGCTCCCGAACGAGTGTGTCGCGACGTAGTCCGCGAGGCCCTCACAATAGACGTCAGCGCCGAGCTGCGCGGCCAGCATACGCAAGACCGAAGCGGCCTTGTCGTATACAACAGCGTCAAAGGATTGGTCCGCGTCTTCGGCGGTCGCGATGGGCCGGTGGATCGGTCGAGACCCTACCAGGCTGTCAGCGGCGAGCGCCGTCGACGTGACGATCGCTCGGAACTCGAGCCAAACACTCCAATCGGGGAAGAGCGCGTCGAGCGCTTGATACGTGAGCAGCGTGACGACGCCCTCGGCGAGCCAGAGCTCGTCCCAAGTCGCGACCGTCACGAGGTCTCCAATCCATTGGTGCGCGACCTCGTGCAACACGACCTCCGCGACGCGGCGCTCGGCGGCGGTCGAGTCGCCGCTCGGGTCCACGAGCAGGTAGTCCTCGCGCAGGAAGATCGCTCCCCAATTCTCCATTCCTGCGGCGTCGAGCTCGGGCAAAGCCACCAGATCGAGCTTGGGCAGCATATGGCAATAAGGCAGGCGGAGGACGCGACCGAAGAGCTCGACCGCGCGCCGCGCCGTCTCGAGCGCGAACCCGGCGAAGTCAGGGCTCGAGGAGAGGCACCGTATCGGTGTTCCGCATTGTGACTGGGCCGCGCGAACCTCGAAGTGCCCGACCGCGAGGGCGAACAGATAGGTCGACATCGGCGGCGTCCGCTCGAACACGACAGTCGCTCCCCCGAGGTCGGACGCGTCGCGCGAGCGCTCGGGCATGTTGCCGATCGCCTCGACGCCGTCGGGCAAGCGCACGGTGAGCTCGAACGTCGCCTTCCGCGCGGGCTCGTCAAAGCAGGGAAAGACCCGCCGCGCGTGCGCCGCTTGAAGCTGCGTGGCGTAGAGCACAGTCGCGCTCTCCGGCGCGAACAGGCCATTCGGAGCGTCGCTGACGCGCGCCCGATAGTGGACAGTCAGCGTGCCGGCAACGGGGGCCGTAATGAGGAGTCGGCGGTCCGCCATCCTCCACGGAACGGGCGCTCCATTGTGCCGCACAGCCTCGATCTCCAGGTCGACGGCGTCGAGCTCGACAGAGCTCGAGTCCTCGGGACCCTCGAGAGCGATCTCGACGCGGCCGCTGAACCACTCACCTCGGGCCGGCCTCGTCGAGAGATCGAGCAGCAGTCGATAGGCGATCATCGGCGTTCGACCCAAACGAAGCCACGCTGATCAGGGTCCTCGGGGGAGGGGAGCGGCGCGCCGAGCTCTGGACCATACCAGGCGAGCGGCTCCAAACCGGCCTGTCGCAGGACTGCGTCGACGTATTCGGTCCTATGGCACTTGAAGCGAGACCAATAATGGCGCGGCTCCGCTCCGGGCGAGGACGGGGTGATCACGTGGTGCGTCACGCGCTCCGCCGCGTCGGTGAAGAGGAGCTCGCGCCGCAACCAGGTGTGAGGGCCGGCGAACCAGGGTGAGCTCGGGAGCTCGAGGAGATGTTCTGTTACACGATTGTCCGCGGTGCGGAGCTCGCCGGGTGAAAGGACGAGCTCGCAGAGGAAGCGGCCGCGCGGTGACAGGCGCTTTCGAATGCCGCGGAAGAGCGCGAGGAGCTCGGCCTCGGAGAGGTGATTGACGATCGAATTGACCAATAGGACAAGGTCGTAGGGGCCGGCGAGCTCGGGCGCGCTGTCGAGGTCGAGGAGCGAGCGCGTGTGGAAAATCGCAGGTAGCGCGCGCTCGGTGGCCGCGCGCGTTGCGAAATCCACGAGCGGCGCGGCGATGTCGACGCCCGTAACCGCGACCCCCCGCTCGGCGAGCGCGAGCGCGAACAGCCCCGGACCCGAGCCGAGGTCGAGCGCGCTATTCGCTGACAGCGCTGTCAACATCCAGTCGACGACGTGCTCGGCGTAGCGGCGCGGTCGCAGCCCGAAGAAGCCGTCCTCAGTGCGAAACGCCAAGAGACCCTCCGCGAGCTCGGCCCACGGGATGGTGTCGTGCGGCGTGAAGTCCTCGAGCGAGGTCAGAGCCATACGCGCGCCTTGTGGAGCGCCGCGAGGACGGCGGCTGTCGTGAACGGTCCCTGATCGACGAGGGTCATCGTCGCTTCGCTCTCGCCGCCCGGCACCTTGAGCGCAGCCGAGGGCTGGAAGGAGCCGTCGCTCCGCTGCGCCGCGAGCAGCCAGTCGATCGCGCGCTCCTCGCGCTCTCCCAACGCGTCGCCGAGGAGCATCAGCGACTGTGCGGCGAGCGCCGTCGCGAAGGGCTGCCCCTGGTCGGGATCGAGCTCGGTCGCGAACGAGCCGTCGCTACGCTGGAGCGCAGAGAGCGCGCGCTGGATCTCGCCTCGCAGGCCCGAGCTCCCCGATGAGCTCGGGGCTGCGTCGAGCTCCGAGGTCGCGGCGAGCGCCTCGACGACCAAGCTCGTCGCGTAGAACGGACCGTGCCACCAATAGGCGTCGAAGAGCGGCCGCGGCGCGCTCCGCAAATACTCCAGCCCCGATTGGACGACAGCGCTCGAAGCGCCGTGTTTTCCAGCCTCGACGAGCGCGAGGAGAGCGGCCGCGGTCACGCAGGGCTGCGACTCGAACCAGCCGCGGCGCGGGGCCATGTCCCCGAAGACACGCTTGCCCTGCCAGCCATACGTGACGAACCCGCCGTCCTCGGATTGATGGCCGGCGACGAACGCCAACGCGCGCGCCTCGATGGCGTCGGGCAAACCCTGACCCGAGCGCACGCCCGCGAGCAGCACCCAAGCCGTCGAATCACAGTCCTCGAGCGTCCCTTCGCGGTAGGCCCAGCCCCCCGAGGACCGCGCCCGCTGGCCGAGCGCTTGAACGACGCCGCGCGCGAGCTGCTGACACTCCGGTAGGCGTCCGACGTGCGCCGCGATGAACGCCGATATCCACTCGGTCGAGCCCTGCGACGCGCCGTTCGACGCGACCTGATAGTCGCGGAACATGCCTGTAGCGGACTCGAGCTTCGACGCGAGGTAGTCGCGCCCGGCCGCTATTGCCTTGTCGACCGCGGCGCGCCTCGAGACGCTCGGGGAGTGGGACCGCGTCGTCGCGCGGCTCGGCGCCTCGTCCAAGAGGTCGAAGACAGCGCGAACCGGTGAATCGGGCAGAGGGGGATAAAGGAACTCCGTCATCGTCTTGAGGAGCCGCAGGCGCACCTCGAGCGGCGGCAACGGATCCGATTCGCCCATCGGGATCTCGAAGCCCGCGAGCGGCGACTCTCGAGCGACCTCGCGGTGGGTCCCCGCGAACGCGAGCGCGATGCGAGGGCCGCGCGCTCTCTCTCGATCGTAGACGCCGCCCCAGTGCACGGCCTGGCCGCTCCAGAGCAGGATGTCACCCGGTCGCGCCTCGAGGGTCACCGAGCGCGCCGTCTCGTCCAAGCTCGGCGCGCCTCGGAAATAGGAGTCGCCCTCGACCGACGCCGGGACGACCCTCATCGCGCCGTTGTGCTCGTCCGCGTCGGTGAGCGCGAGCCACGCCGTCGCGTGCCGAGGGAGCCGCGTTCCTTGAACGACGTCAAAGCCCGAGCGACCGCGATCGCGGTGCGCGCCGACTCCGCGCGCGCGGCCCGCGGCGAGCGTCGCGTCGACGCAGAAGGCCCACATCTCGTGCGCGAAGACGAGGTTCGGGTTGACCGCTCGCCTGAGGAGGCCGATGAGCTCGCGCCCGATCAGCCAGGCTTCGTCGAAGACGAGCGCGAACGACGCGTCCCATCCGCGCTCGCAGAGGGCGACGACGCGCGCCGCGAGCCTCTCGACGATCGGCAAAGGCACGGCCGAAGAGACGCGCCCGTAGCCCTCGCGCGCGACGTGGCTCCTCACCGACGCGAGCTCGGTGTCGCTCGGCAGCGAGAGCATCGGTGATGGCAGAGAGGGCGCTGGCGCTCCGCCGAACGAGGCCCAGAACGCGGGGGACACGAGGAGGGATCGGGCGTTTGCGCGGCTCGCGATCGACGCGGACGCGAACGCTCGGAGGGTGGGCGCGCCCGACAACAGCGGTGCGCTCGGCGCAGCAACGCTCTCGAGGTTCACGGCCGCACCTCCGCGCTCAGCGTGACCGCCGCGGGCTCGCGCGCGGCCTCGGCGTCGATCGCGCGCACGGCCGCGGCCCACGCGTCGACCGTCGGCGCCTCGTGCAACGAGCGGACGAGGAGCGAGGTCCTCTTCCACGCAGCGGCGCGCGCGAGGATGGTCGAGGCGGCTCGTCGAGGAGGTTGCCCGCGGTGCGCTTGCAGATCTTCAGGGCGCGCACGCCGCCGTCGGGATCGAGCTGCACCACGAGCTCGCGCTCGTCGTCGCGCTCCTCACGCAGCTCGTCATTCTCCATCACGTCGAACACGACGTGCCGAAGTCGCGCGCGAGCGCCTCGGGGCGCGCTCCTCGCAACGACGCGAGCTCGTCACGCGCGACGAGGATCGGCGTCACGTCGCGGCTGCTGCCGCGGCCGGAGGGATCGCGACGTTGACGAAGAAGATCGAGCGAGCGCCAGCGACGCGCGGCGTACTCGACGAGCTCCTCGAGGCCCGGGTTGTTCGCGCCGACGAGCGTGCACTCGATGCCGATCTTCGGGAGCGCGACGCCCGCCGCGCGCCGCGCCGTAGCGCGCGCGTCCAACCGGTCGAGGGCGGTGATCGCGGCCTCGTGTGCGCCCTCGCGACCGCGGATGTGATCGTTCAGCAGGGCGTCCGCCGAGTCGAGCGAAACGTGAACGACGTGAAAGGAATCGACCGCCTCGTCGGCGCGCCGCTCGTCCAGGCTGAAGCCGCTCGTGTAGAGCTCGACGACGACGCCAGCGGCGCGCAACGAGCGCGCGGCCTCGTAGACGCCGGGGACGAGCGCGGGCTCGCCGCCGCTGAAGAGCACCTTGAAGGCCGCTCGCGTCCGATCGCGCTCGCGAGCTTGAGGACGTCCTCGCGACGCACGCGCTTGCCGCGACCGGGGCCCGAGTCGGAGTAACAGTACACGCAGGTCAGCGGGCAGGCGTGGGTGACGTCCCAGATGAACGTCAGGTTGCGATCGCTTCGATCCAAGGTCATTTCCGTGGTCCTTTTGCGCCGCGCGGGTGCGCCGCGGGCGTGGTTCATACGTGTGCAATCGTGGGTTCTTGCTCGCGGCGGAGGAGCTCTGCGACGACGTCGAGCGCGAGCGCGCGGTCGACGTCCTCCTCCAGCGCTCGCGCGAGCGCGCCGAGGTGTTGCGCTCGTGCCTCGGGGAAAGGCGGCGCGTCGTCCCACGCGGGGGCGAAGGCGCGCGCGCTCGAGAGGCGGCGCGAGAGATCGGCCGCGAGCTCGAGGGCGCGTTTGCGTGGGGCCGGGCTCGTCCTTCGATCGAGCGCTGCGACGAGCAGCAGATCGACGAGCCCGAGCAGCGTCGCCGAGGCTCGGGTCTCTCGACCGAGCGCGCCGATCGCCTCGAGATCGGTGACCCCGTCTTTGCCGCGGCCGACGAGCGTCGCGATCTTCACCGAGGGGAGCGGCGCGCTCGCGAGGTCCTCAGCGCTGCGCGCGACGTCGAGGAAGACCGCGGCCGCGGAGACGGCGCGCACGCGCGGCCCCGCGTCTCGAACGGCCCGCGCGAGCTGCGTCGAGAAGAGCACGCGCGCAGTCTCCGAGCGCGCGAGCGAGAACTTGAGCCGCTCGACGCGATGGCGAAGCGGTAGCTCGATCGCTCGGAGCGGCAGGGGGGCGAAGCCGAGCCGCGGATCCCACGCGCCGCTCGAGACGGTGCCGTCTCGCTCGACGACGAGGAGCTCGATCCGCACCTCCGCGGCGCACGGCGGATCGCCGACGAACAAATGCCAGCGGCGGTTGAGTCCGAGCCGCAGGAAAAACGCATGGAAACGATCGCGCAGTCGCGCTGGCGCGAGGAGCTCGAAGAACACGATGGCCACGGCGTACGCGGCGCACGCGATCGCTCCCACGAGCGCGCTCGCCTCGAGGGGCGTGTCACTCGCGCTCGCGTCGAACCAGCCCCCACTCACGAAGGTGAGGAGCGCGGCCATCATCGTCGGGCCGAAGAGGTGAACGTCCATCATCAGCGTGATGCCGAGGTGGAAGAGGACCGCGAGCACGATGAGCGGTCGCGTCGCGGGCGCGAACATGAGCCCGGCGGCGAACGAGCCCTCGAGGACGAGCGTTCCCCACGTGATGACCTTGGAGGCGCGCGGCCCTCGGAGCGCGGTCGGCACCCAGCGACGCGTGAAGTTCGGGTTCCTGAGGACGAAGGAGAGCGCGGTCCCGCGCCGCCACGATGATTCAGGTAGCTTGACGAGAACGTTCAGCGCGTAGAGGACGACGATCTCGAGCTGGGCGAGGCGGCCAGCGAACGGCGGCGCGACGAGGTCGAGCTCGGCGAAGTGCCCCGACGCGAGCGCCGAGAGGCCGAGCACGCGGTCACAAGGCGAGAGCGCCAGCAGGACGACGAGGATCGTGGCGAACGCGTCGCCGCCGTAGAGCACGTACGGGCTCTGCCTCGCGAGCAGGATGCCGCACGCGGCGATCACCAGGGCCGCGGGCAGCGTGAGCACGCCGAGCGCGAACGCGCACGCCGCGACGAGCTCCATCCACGCGAGCGCGAGCGCGACGTTCCGCGAGCCCTCTCTCTCTCGACCAGCAGCGCGCGGAGCTCGCCATCGATCGAGCCAGAGCGCTCGATCGCGGAGCTTCCACGAGACGTCGAGCACGAGGACGGCGCCGAGCGCGATCCGCGCGAGCGCGAAGCCGAGCACTGGCGTGGGGGCAGTGAAGACGCGGAGGAGCCAGCTCATGACGCGCTCCTCGCGAAGGGATCCAAAAGGACGATGGTGTCGGCGGCTGCGATCGCGCCGCTCGAGTGCGAGCTGACGACGAGCGCGAGCGACGGACGCGCAGCGCGGATCGCCGCGAGGAGGGCGCGCACCTCGGCGTCCGCGAGGCCGTCGAGGGCGCCGTCGAGGACGAGCAGCTCGGGCTCGCGATAGAGCGATCGCGCGATCGCGACGCGACGGAGCAGGCCCGTCGGCAGGCCTCCTCCTCCGTCGCCGATGCGCGTCTCGGCGCCGAGCGGCAACGCCTCGATCCCCGCTCGGGCTCCGACGATATCGAGGACCTTTGTGACCTCTCTCGACGAGCTCCGTGCGGCTCCACGCGCGACGTTCTCGGTGAGCGTCCCCTCGTGGAAGACGAGCCTCTCGGTCACGCGCTCGCACCGAACCGGCGCTCTCAGGACCTCGCCCGTCGTCGGCTTCGTCGCGCCCTCGATGATCGAGCCGAGGAGCGATTTGCCGGAACCTGACATTCCTGTAATCAGCGTCGTCTTGCCCCGTTCGATCGCGAGGTCGGTGCGCTCGAGCACCGGTTGGGCCTCGGGGTACGCCCTGAACCCGACGCCACGCAGCTCCACGAGCACGTCGGGGTGACTCGGCCGAGCGTGAGCGTCGTGTTCGACGTCTCGCGAGGTGGCGAGCAGGTCATCCAGCCGCTCGATGCGGAGCCGATCTTCTCGGGCGCGATCGAGCACTGCGAACACGCTCGTGAGAGGGCGGAGCAGGCAGATCGCTGCGCAGTTCACCGTGACCATCGCGCCCGCCGAGAGCCCTCCGCGCGCGGCGTCGAGCGCGGCGACCGCCATCACGACGAGCGGCGCGAGCACACCGAAGCCCTCGCGGACGGTCGCGAGGAGCTGCGCGCCGCGCGCCGACGAAGCCTCGCGAGCCTCGTCCTCGAGCGCGGCCCAGCTCGCGAGCGCGTCGGCGTCGAGCGCGCGTGGCCTGTCGAGCAAGCGCTCCTCGAACCGGGCGAGCGCGGTGATCCTCGCGTCCTCGGCGGCGGCGTCGCTGAGCGCAGCACGGCGCCCGAACGCGAGCAGCCCCAGCTGCAGAGAGCCCAGCGCGACGACGGACGCGAGGACTGGGAGCGAGGTCCTCGCGACGAGGATGGTGAACACGAGGACCGCGAAGAGATCGCCGAAGAGCGACGCGAGCGACTGCGCCGACGAGGCGGCGAGCGAGCGACCGGCAGCGAAGCGGCCGAGCAGATCGCGGCTCGAGCGCTCGTGGAAGAAGGCCTCGTCGGCGCGCGCGAGCGCGGCCCGAACCGCGCCACCGAGGGCCTCGTCGAGCGCGTGTCGGAGCCGTGCCGTCGCGCGCTCGCGGAGGGCGATCGCAGCGAACACGAGCGCCGCGACCCCGACGAGCGCGGGCAGGATGCGGGTCGCTGCGACCTCTCGCGCCGCGGCTCGATCGACCAGCGCGCCCATCGCGAGCGCGGACATGGCTGACAGTGTTGTCAGCGCAACGACGGCGCTCACGAGGGACGCGAGGAGCCACTTTTGTGTCTTCGGGGAAACGAGCGCGCGGGCGAGCATCGCGCGCGTGGGCGAGGGCACCTCGGGTGACGCGGGCTCCGACTCCGGCTTGCATTCGAACGCGATCGCGAGCCCGTGGAAGGCGGTCGCGAGCTCGGTCGCGCCGACGTGGCGACGCCCCGTTGCAGGGTCGACGATGAAGACGCCGTCCCCGCTCGGCGCGTCGAACACCACGAAGTGGCGCCTCTGCCAATGCAGGATCGAGCCGCGCGAGAGCTCACCGATGCGCGCGAGCGGGACCCGCAGACCGCGCGCCTCGAGCCCGAGCTCACGCGCGGCGCGGACGAGCGATGCGGCGCTTGCACCGTGCGCGGTCCCACCGAGCGCGCGCTTGACCACGCCGCGCCCGACGGAGCGACCGTGGAGTCGCAGCACCATCATGAGCGCCGCCACCACGCAGTCGTTGGTCGCGACCTGCGGGACGAAGGTGATGGCGTCGGCGGTCACGGCGTCGCACCTCGCGGCTCGATCCGCGTGCCGCGCATCCCGACCTTGGGATCGTAGGTGCGGCACATCGCGCCCGAGATCCGCCGGATCGTGTCGACGTCGAGCCCGTAGCGGTTGAAATGGAAGATCGCGACGAACGGAAGGACGCTTCGTCGGCCCGCGCGGAGCTTGCCGCACCTCACGAGCTCCGCGAGGCCGGTCGCGAGCGCTTCGTTCGCGCGACGGTACTCGGCCACGATCGGCGAGACCGCCGCGCCCGCGAACCGCTCGAGCCTCGAGAGATCGATCGCGGGCGCGTCGAGCGCGTCTTCGATCGAGGTCTCGTAGATGCCGGCGACGTTCATCCAGACGTCCCAGACCTCTTCGGGCGCGCCGATGCAGCGTTCGAAGAGGTCGACCATCGCGGCGAGCGACACCACCTGCGACGTGACCTTGCTGCGCCCGCTCGCGCGCACGCTCTGCCACGCGAGGCACGCGCGCGAGTCCGCGACGAAGTGTCGATGCACGAGCTCCATCGCGTCGGGGCCCCCGAACTGATGGACCTCGGGCTCGTAGACGCTGGGAAACCAGCTCTCGACGAGGCCCTCCGCGACGAGCTCGTCGTGCGCGGTGTCGAGCGCCTCGCGCGCGCTGCCGACCTCCGAGAGCTCGAAGCGCAGGCGCAGCCCAGGCGGCTTGTGCAAAAACCAGAACGCTGTGACCCCGCGTGCCTCGAGCTCGGGCAGGCGCGCCGTGAGCGCGTCGAAGAAGCGAGCGCAGGCTCGCTCAGCGCGCGGCAGCGAGATGTTCGTCTGCTGCCACCGAGTCGGCGGCTGTGCTCCAGCGATGCTGCTTCCACAGGAGGGGCAGGACGAGCTCGCACGCATATCTTTCACAGCGTTCTCCTTTCAACCATGCTCCGATCTGAGGCTCCTCGACGCGCAGGACCCGCGTGCTCGCGGCGCCCTCGAAGAGGGCCTCCACGGCGAGCGTGCTGTCGCGGGCGACGAGCAGCGGCGGCCCGTCATCGCGCTGCGCGACGAGGAGCTCGGGCCAGCCGAGGCTCTCCGCGAGGGCCTGCCAGCGCGCGAAGCGCTGCGCGCCCGTGACCTCGAGCAGCTGCGCGAGCGCGCCGCCGTGCAGCAGCGTGCGACGCGCACGCGTCGTCGCGCCGCCTCGGAGCGTTGCTCGGTTCGTGAAGGTCGGCGCCTCGAGCTCGCACTCGAAGACGGGCGGCGTCGAATACGCGAGGGCCGCGGGCAACCTGCCCGACGTCGCGAGGAGCGCGTGCGACGCCTCGTCGCGCGGGTCCACGACCGCGGCAGTCGGCGCGAGGACGCTCATCGCGCGACCGCTCGCGTCCCTCGCGAGCAGCGAGCGACCGCTCTCGCGCGACTCGACGGCGAGCTTGATCCCCTCGGCGGCGATCTCGCGACCCCGCCCGGTCGCGAAGCTCCGCGTCCCCCACACGTCGACGACCCCGGAGAAGAGCGCCGGCCGCGCGAGCACGTTGGGTGTGTCGTGGTCGTGGGCGAGCTCGACGAGCTCGACGCCGGTGTCGCGCTCGATCGCTCGGTGCGCCCCTGAAAACCAGCGCTCGAGCGACGCGGCGCCGTCGGCGCGCAGCGCGTCTGCGACCCGAGAGAACGCACCCGTCGCGTCGACCCCGAGGCCCACGATCGAGAGCGCACCGAGCGCGTCGAACGAGAACCGAAGCGCCTCGAGCGGGGCGCGATCGCTCGTGAGCTCGGGGGTCTGTCGCGTGCAGATCTCCGAGCTCACCGGGCCTTCGCTCGTCGAGCTGCCCATGAGCGACGCCTGCGCGCCGGCGATCCGAGCGTCGAGCTCGGGGCCCGCGTCGAGCGCTCGGGCGAGCGCCTGCCAAGTGACGCAAGGACCCTCCTCGGAGAGGTCGAGCGATGGCGCAATGACTTCCGAGAGCGCGACGTCCTCGAGGCCGCGCAGCCACCACCGTTCTGCCGCGCGCCCGAGCGTCGGCCCGAGGCCGTGCCGCGCCTGCTCGACGACGAACTCGCCGAGCGCGTCTCGGACCCGAGCTTGGTCGTGCGCGCCGAGCCGGATCTCCCAGGGAGCGAGCGCGTCGCAGCGGAGGCAGGCGCGGGGGAGCTCGCGCGCCTCGACGCCGCAACGCTCGTAGAGCGCGCCGATCGCGGCGTGCGCGTCGGCCATCGCGGCGAGGAGGGCGCGCGGATCGTTTGACCCCAAAGCATCCTCGGCGCGGACCGCGGCCGCCCCGAGCTCGGCTCGCGCTGTGCTCCAAGCCGCGCGGTGCTCTTCGACGAGCTCGCCGGCGAGCTGGTCCATCGCCTCCCACGCGGACTCGAACGTCGTCGGGAACGCGAGGCCGCCCACGAGCACGCCGCCCGCGCGCAGCCCCTCGATCGCGCGCGCAGCCGTGATCCTCGACACGCGCGCGGCGTTCGCCGCGGCCTCGGTCGCGGTCGCGAGCTGCCATCGGGCGCGCGAGCGCAGGGCCTCGAGGATGGCCTCGGTGGCCGGGGTCGCTCGGAGCACGCGCTCGATCGAGCCGGCGGAGGGCTCGGTCCTGTAGACGTAGGCCGCGAGCGCGGCGCGCTTCGTCAGCGTCGGGTTCAGTTTGTAGAGCCCGCGAGCGCGGTAGACGTCCCGGGCGGCGAGGGCGCGCACGAGCGCGCGCAGCGGGGCGAGGTCGGGCGTCACGACGAAGCGCGCGGGACGAGCGGTGTTCGACGACTCAGGCGCGTCGCCGAACGCCGCGAGCGCGACTCCGCACCACGCCCCGCAGGGCTCGGTGCGAGCGGCCGCCCGCGCGAGGTAACGGTAGAGCGTCGTGTCGAGGTGTCGGCCACGCTTGTTGCGCGCACCCGTCGGCGCGGGTCGATCGAGCACGCTCTCGGCGAACGCGGGGTTCACGAGCGCGAGCGCCGACATGAACCGCCTGTCGCCGATCGTTTGAGTCCAAAGCAATTGCCGCTCGCGCTCGACGGCGGCCTCGTAGGCGCGCCCGGACGTCGCGGCGTCGGGCGAGGCGAGGGCCGCGATCGAGTCGATGGAGAAGCCGGCGACGCGCGCGACGAGAAGCGGCGCGAGCTCGACGAGGTCGTCCTTCACGGTGACACCTCGAGGCCCTCGCGGCGCAGGATGAAGTCGCGCACGCTCAAGGTCGCGCGGTAGGTGGGGAGCTCCTCGGCGATGTGCGCCGCGTGGTGCGCCTCCACCGCCTCGACGGTCGCGAACGTCCGCATCGCGCGGGAGAAGTCCGCGCGCGAGAGCCCGGCGAAATCGAGGAACGCCTCGACGTCCTCGCGCCGGAGCAGATCGAACCGCGCCCGGAACCAACGCGTCATCACCTCGACGTCCTCGCGCGTGATCGCGACGCCCGCGCGCTCGGCCTCGTGCCGCGCGAGGATGCCCATGAGCACGCGCTTCTTGAGGACGAGCTGCGTCTCGCCACCGGGGACGAACACGGGGCGCTCCTCGAAATTCACGAGGCGCTCCCCACTCCGCCGCGGCGGTAGAGCTTGGCGGCGAGCCCGTCGACGAACCCGAGGAAGGGCGCGAGCGGGCCGGTCGCGACGTCGAGCTCGCGCGCGATCCTGTGGATCTCGCGGCGGCTCTTCTCCATGAGCTCCGCGGCGCGCAGCACCGCACCCGACGCGAGCAGGCAGGCGCGCACGCGCTCTTCGGACGGCGGATCCTCGGCGAGCAGCTCGTCGAGCGCGCGTCGCGCGTCGGCGTCGGCCTCGAGGCGGTGGATCGCGATCGGTACCGTCTGCCTGCGAAGACGCAGGTCACCGCTCGTTTGGACCGCAAACAAATCGCGCAGGTCGTTGCCGATCTGGCGCATGGTCGCTGCGGCCTGCCCCATCCGGCGGTAGCTCACGGCGCGCGCCTCGGTCGCGCCGGCGAGCCGCGCGGCCACCTCGGCGACCATCGCGTGGAGCGAGGTCTTGCCTCGCGCCTGATCGAGGGCGTCGGTCAAACAGGTCGCTCGGCGACCCACGAGATCGCAGTGCTGCGCCGACCCCGCGACGAGCGACTGCTCCAAGAAGATGCTGCGGATCGAGGCGCCCGCGGGCGAGCCGCTCGCGGCGGCGCTGAGCCCGCTCGTCCCGAGCAGGAAGAGGACGAGCGCCGCGTTGGTCACGACAGCGGGCGGCAGGAGCGAGAAGGGCGGCTCGAGCTCGTCGTCCCCGACGGCGTCGAAGAGCGTCAGCGAGAGCCCGTAGAGCTCGAACGCCGAGGCGACGTCGAGGAGGTCGTCGTCGATCGCGAGCCCCTCTGCCTGGGCGACCGAGATGAAGAACGCGATCCCGTCCGCGGCGGCGGTCACGCGGCGCCGCGCCTTCGAGACGCGGACAAAGTCGGCATACGTCGAGAGGAGTTCGGAGAGCTCCCGATCGAGCGACGGCCCGGCGAGGCGCTCGTCCGAGACGCGCGCGACGCGCTCGAGCCAGGAGAGGATCGTCGCCTCCGACGGGGCAGGCCTGCGCTCTTCGATTGGACGCTGACTGTCGAACATGGCGAGAGCTCCTCGGTGAGGACAAAGGAAGGGGGCGGAGGGGCCGCGAATCGACGCGGGCCCGTCACCGCCCCCTTCCTTGTTGGATCAGTTCCAGCCGCTGCAGCCGGTCGTCTTGTACGTCGGGTACTTGGCAGCCTTCTCGCTGACCTCACCGGCGGCCTGGCCACCGAAAGCCGTGCGAAGGTCCTCGATGTCGACGAGCTCGATGGTCTCGTTGTTCTCTTCGACGGTCTTTTCGGTCTCGATGTCCTTCATGATGATTGTCTCCGTCCGAGCGGTGGTTTGCGGTAGTCGACCATTCGACTGATGCCCCGCGAGGCCGCTTGGTGGCTGTGTATACGCAAGTCGCTAATCGACATTCCTTCCCGCTGACGGCCAGTAACGATTATTTATTGTAACGAGCGACTGGCGCGTAGTTCTGCAGATGCGCGGAAAATTCGACGTTTTGTGAGCCAAATTCTCGTCTACCGAGGTCGCTGGAGTGATGCGTAACTCGCTTGCAAAATGGTGAGTGATTGGTGGGTAAAATTCGACGCTCGGAGCGTCGAATATCGCACGACAGGTGGTCTGCAACAGCTCGCTCGAGCTCGGTGAGCAGTTCTTTTGCGCGGAATCGAATGGCTGGTCGCGCCGTAGGTTGCAGGGTTCAAAGACCTCCAAAGAGAGAAGAGTGTCCCTATGACGTCCGTCGACCATATGGTCCATTTGGCGAAGCGCAGCAGAGACGAAGCCATGTCGCTGCTCGCGGACCCCGAATATTGGAGCGCAGAGCTCGCCCGCGCCGAGCTGCCCAGCCTGCGAATCACCCCTTCTTGCAGGCCCGTCGAGCCCCGGATGGGCCGCCAACTAGGCGACAGCGAAGCTCGGCGCCTCCAATCCGAGATGTGTCGTGAAGGCTATTCGGGCGCGCTCGACTATATCGATCGTGACGCCTGCGCGAGGCTCGCAGCGGTGAGCCTCGCGCTCCTCGCCGAGGGGTGGTCCCCAGCCTTCGCCCTCCTGTTCGACGACGCCTGGTTGATCGCGCGCGAGCTCGGGGCGCTCATGCGGCAGACCGTCAATCGCGACCTCGTCCTGCGCTATGAGATGTTCATCTATTGTATCGACTCGACGATCGCGCGCGCTCGGTCGCGCGGCATCGGTCCCCATCGGGACGCGCCCACGACGGGCTTCGACGACTCGAGCGTCGGCCGCTTACCGCGCCATTGCACGAGCTGGCTCGCCCTCTCGGACGCCACTGTCGACAATGGCTGTATCGTCGTCGTCCCCGCCACGCGTGAGGCTGACCTCTTCGCCGCGCGGCCAGGGGAGGCGTGGGACGCCCCCATCGACGTCGAGCGAGGTTTGCCCGTCGAAGCCAAGGTGGGGACCGCCCTGATGTGGGGTGGACACGTGGCGCATTGGGGCGGAGTGCACGATCGGCAGAAGGCGAGGGGGCCGCGAATCACCCTGACCTGCGTGGCGAGCGTCGATCCGATATGGGGATTGCCCGAGCTCGAGGTCCCGACCGAGATTGGCGCGCCCGAGCTACCGTCGATGGAGGCTCGCCTCGATATGATTGTAGCGCTCATTCGGGGCTTCGACCCGCCGAAGGAGGGGAGCGCGCTCGCCGAGCTCTTTGCCCTGATGGGCGACCGCACTTGGCGGTCTAGTAGGTCTTGAGCGCCGTCTTCAAGGTACCATGATGGGCTCGTTCTGCCATTTGCCCTGCTTGCATACGACCTGCGAGCAGTCTTCGTAAGCGCAGCGGCGACCGGGGGCCGAACACGCCGAGCCCACCGCGGGCGTTGTCTCCGAGCAGCCATCCGTGCGCTTCGGCCGCTTGGCGGGCTGACACCGCCAAAACGGGGCGACGTGCGCGCCGCCACAGCCCAACATCTCTCGCACGGAGCACGTCCCCTCGGGATATGTGCAAGTCTTGAAGATGCCGGTGGGCCTCTTCGCCCCGGAGAGTGCCGATGCCTCGGCGTCCGCGTACGTGGCTGGGCACGGGTTCGGATCCACGTCCCTCGACGAATTGCTCGCCGAAGCGACGGCGCTCGTGGTCGTCGAAGACGTGGACGACGCAGTCGCCGTTGCGGTGCTCGACGCGGTGGTCGAAGCCGTCGTCGAGGTGGTGCTCGACGCGGTCGTCGATGCGGACGCGGTGCTCGAGGTTTGGGACGACGCGGTCGCGGTCGAACTCGTGGCGTCGTCGTCCTCGGTGTTGGGCTGCTTGGCCGCACACCCGATGACCAACAGTCCGAACGCGAGGGCTTGAAGGTGGGGGGCAAAGCTGCCGGCAAATGCAGAGTAGGTCGGGGGGTTCATAGCTCTCCAATCACAACGAGCAAACCCGACCAGGTTTACAGGGTGTAGCGCAAAAACCTAGGCTTTTATCAGGGAATTGGTGGCACCTCGGCCGCGCCGAGTGCCAGCGCGAGCTGCCTATCGAGATGTCCAGTCGGCCCAATGGATAGGGGACTAGTCCCGTGGAAACGAAGTTTCCACGCAGAAGACAATGGGGCCCCGCGGAACAAAAGCGTTGGCTTCTTCAAGAAATGCTGGTTCCAGGGGACTAGCGCAGGAGCTCGCAGGTCCGCGGCTCGCGAAGCTCGGCGCCTTCTGCGACCATCACGTGGCCCGCTCCACCGTCTTTGCCGAAGCGCATGACGATATAGCTCTCTCCTTGATTGCCATTCGGCAGGTCGAGGGAGCCGAATGGAACCTCGGCGGCCTCGAGGCAGAGCGCCGTCTCGCTCCAACGCAGGAGGTAATAAGCAGGTAGGCCGGAGAAGGTGTTGTTCGCGGCGCCGACGTCGACCCACGGCGTCGTGCTCGCGAGGACCATGTGATAGCCAGTCATCGTCGCGCACGCTGGTGAGCCGTCGACGTCGAGCTTCGACCACGGCGCGAGCGCGACAGGGGCCTCGTTCGGGCGCACGAGCAGGGCCGGGTCTTCGTCGGTCGGTGGCAGCTCGGACACGAGCCTCACGAGCGCGACCTTGCCGTCGGTGCCGAGCGCGAGCACGTCGGGGTTCGCTGGTTGACCGAGCGGGTTCGGCAAGCGCGGCACGGTGAAGAGATCGTTCACGCGGCCCTTGCCGAGCAGGCGCACGAGCTCGTCTCCGTCCCAATTGGTGTGCAGGATCGCGAGCTCGTCGGCGCCCGTCGCGACCGCCGAGAGCACGGGCCCGGCCATATCTTCAGGCAAACCGAAGATGAAGGGCTTCTCCTTGCCGTGGACCCACACCGCGGGGTTCGGGGCCGCGACGAGCAGCGCACCGGGAGGGTTCGACAGCACGGTGATGCTCTGCCCACGCTCCTCGGGCATGCCGAAGTCGGGTGGCTGCACGCCAGTCGATCGGGCCGCGTCGAGGAGCTCAGAGAGCTTGAAGCTCGCCTCGTGTGGCGCAGCCTTCGGGTCGAAGGGCTCGAGGAAGCGGACCTTGCGCGTGGACTTGAGCGAGCTCGACGTCGGGACGAGCCCGTCGAGCGCGGGGACCTTGCCTGTCACCATCGCGCGCAGGTTCGAATTCTCCAGGCCGAACGCTGGGAGGCCGCGTGGGTACGTGCCGAAGTAGCTGTCCTCGCTGAAGGTGAGGTTCTCGGCGCCGAAGCCGGGGCGAGCGTCGTCTGCGACGCCCACGCCCTTGCGGACGATGGCGCCGGTCGCGGTGCACTTGAACTGCGGAAGATCGGGTTGGCGCGGGTTCACGTGCCCGAGGCCTGGGGGCGCGGGCGGTCGCTTCTCGGGCGCGCTGGCCTCCCACCCGAGGCGCAGCCAGCTGTTGAGCGAACAGCCGACGTCGGAGCAGACGCGCGGGTCTTCACGGACGTTCTCGGCGACCGGCGGTGCAGCGACCTCGACGTAGGTCCATCCCCAGTCGAGCGACTGCCAGAGGCTGCCCGTCGCGTCGGAAGCGAGCGTGTGCGACCCCGCGATGGCCACGGTGTTGAAGCGAAACGGCGAGCGCTCGATGACCTTGCCACCCTCGCTCACGCGGAAGCCGATGTTGTCGCGCCCGTAACCGACGACGGTACCGCCCTCGACCACGGCGAGCCGCTCGTTGACGAAGCCGCCGCTCCCGAGCGCGCTCTGAGAGAAGACGGACTCGAGCGCGGCCATCTCGTCGACGTCGAGCTTCGTCTTGCCGCCGGTGCGCGCGTCCCAGATGCCGCCGCCTTTGCCGGAGACGACGAGCAACGCGCCCTCTTCCTTCGGGATCCAAACGATCGGGCGCAGAGGATCGCTCTTCGCCGCATCGGAGAGCTCGTTCGAGCGATCGAGCTCGATCCAGTCGCCGGAGCGGGAGCGCACGCACGCGACGCCGGCGACCGGCCCGGTGCCGCCTTTGCAGCTGCCCTCGAAGAGGAGCGAGTCGCCGCGGCCATGCCGGAACAGGCCGCGGAACGCGAACGCGTGCTCGAGCGAGAGCGTGCCGCCGCGCCGAGATCGTTTGAACACCGACGATGTGTCGGACGCCGAGCAAAGGATGAGGATCGCGTCGGTCGCGCTGACCGGAACGCAGTTCGCGTTCGGCGGCAGGACACCTCGCTCGGTCGAGAGGATCTCCCCCGTGCGCAGCGACACGTCGAGTGCTGCCGCTGTCGACGACGAGCGCGCGATCGTCGTCGACGAGCACGCCGCGCTCGACCGCGAGCGTGCGCGCGGCTCGGGCTTCAGCTCCTTGGAGGGCGCGGGCGACGACGGACGCGCGGGCGCGACCGTCCGCGCGAGCGAGCCGCCGTCCACGCGAACGGCCTCGCCGGTCGCGTCCTCGACGTAGAGCCCGCCCTCGGAGACGGTGAGCCCGACTGGCAGCCCGACGTCCGCGGTGATGTCGCTGAAGGACGCGCCAGCGTCGCGTGACACGAACGCGCGACCGCCGTGCGTGATGAGCGCTGTCGTCCCATCGTCCGCGGCGCGCGCGACGAGCGGCCCAGCGGGCAGGCCCGCGCGCTTCTTTCCCTTGAAGTCGACCGCGCGCACCCTGCCGTCGCCGAGCACGACGAGCGCGAAGCCAGCGCCCGCGCTCGCCGACGAGACCGAGCCCGGGTAGAGCTCGACGAGCGGATCGCGGAAGGCCTGCGCGAAATAGACGGCCTCGGCGCCGACGAAGAGGAAGCCGCCGCCCGCGCCTTTGTCGACGGGGAAGACCGAGAGCAGCCGTTTCCCCTCGTCGCCGAATTGGAGCGGGTTGCCGAGCGCGTCGACCACGAGGCGCTCGCCGCGCAGGAGCACGCCGAGCTTGCCGTCGTCGAGGTTCACGCGAGACGTGGTCGCCGTCGCGGGCGGCACGCGCACGATGTACTCGTGCTTCTTCGGGGGCGCTGCCTGCACAATCGCGGAGGCCGTCGTCGTCTGCGACGTGTCGGTCGGTTGTGTCGTGACGGCAGGGCCCGCGGAGCATGCCGCGCTGACCCCGAGGGCAGCGGACGCCGTCGCGCGGAGCATGGATCGCTTCATCGGGATGCAGCATACCGCTCGGGGTCCGCGTTAAGCTCACAGCGATGCAGCGCCCCTTCTTTGGCTTCTCGGTTCTCTTTGCGCTTACCGCTTGCGCTGCCGGCACCGACGGCGAGCCCAGCGGCGGGAGCTCGTCGTCGACTGGCGGGACCACGTGGTCGACGGGCACAGGCGCAGTCGGTGGCTTCGGTGGCAGCTCACAAGGTGGCGATGGTGGGATCGCGTCGACCGGTGGTGACGGTGGTGTAGGCGGCGTCGGTGGCACCGCTTCGAACGGCGGCGCCGGTGGGGCAGGTGGCGCGGGCGGCGCGATGGGCGGCGCGGGCGGCATGGGGCAGGGCGGCGACGGCGGGATGGGTGGCGGAATGCCCGTCGAACAGGGCCAAGCCGTGATCGCAGCGCTCGGGACCAACCAGTTCTTCGCGGCGCACTTCGAGCCCGCGAACGGCTGGTCGCTCGCGCCCACGCAGAGCGCTTCGGCCTCGGCGCGGCCAGCCGTCGCGGTCAGCGCCGAGAACGACGCGCTCATCCTCTTCCGCAATGGAGCCGCCGGGGACCTCGTGTTCTCGACGTTCGATGGCACGTCGTTCACCGCGTTCGCGGCCGTCGGCGCGGCCATCACGACGCGCGCTACGCCGTCGGTCGCGGCGGGCACCGCGGGTGAGCTCGTCCTCTTCCACGGCGACGACTTCAAGCACTACTTCGCGCTCCACGGCGCGTCCTTCAACCCGAGCGCCGAGGTCGTCGGCAGCCCACAGAGCTTCGGGCCTGCGCCGGGTTCGATCGTCGCGCTCGGCTCGGACGCCGTCGCGGCGTTCGCGGGCGACAACGGTGACCTCTTCGATCAGACGAGGAGCGGGGGCGCTTGGCAGGCCGCGCACGCCCACGCGCTCGGCAACATCGTGGCGCTCACCCCCGCGATCGTCGCGCTCGAAGCGGGGCCGGAGCTCCTCATCGTCTACAACGTGAAGAGCAGCCAGAACCTCGCGTTCACCACGCGCACCGCGGGCACCTGGTCGACGCCGGTCACCATCGCTGGCGTGCTCTCCAACGATCCACCGTCGCTCGCGGCCCTGCCCGGCGGGCGCGCCGTGATGGCCGTCAAGGGGGTTGACGGATTCGTCTACACGACCTTCTTCGATCCGATGGCGAACCCGGTGTGGACCACCGCCGCATCCATCCCGAACAGCCTCACGGGCTCGCCCCCGTCGATCGCGCGTGGCGTCGGGACGAAGGACGCGGAGCTCGCGTTCATCAACGGCGCGACCGGCGCTGTCATGCACTCGCGCGCGACCAACAGCTCGTGGTCGAGCCCCATCGCCATCGGCGGGGCCGCCCTCCAAAACGTGGCGATCGCGACTTCGCCCTAGTCCCGTCGAAACGAAGTTTCCGCGCAGAAGAAATGGGGGCCCGCGGAACAAAAGCGATGGCTTCGTCCTCAAGATACGTCGGTTCCAGGGGACTAGCGCCGTGACGCCTCGAGCCGTTTGCGCCACAAAGCACGATCGTTCGGTGAAACTCGACCCCCAGAAACAACCAGCCCCCCGTGGCGACGCCGCCGCGGAGGGCCCTCGAACGCTTACCGTCTTGTAACGCTTACGGCTCTGTCAGTGGCCGCCGCCGATCACCCACGGCTCCACCTCGTCGACCTCGGCCTGCGAGGGCGCAGCGTCGTCGTCCGCCTCCTCCTCGACGGGCTCGATCGCAGCAGGCTCGGTCTGCGGCTCGACCTCCTCGGCCGGCTGGTCTTCGACGATGACCTCGGGCTCGGACGGCGGCGGCGCGCTCAAGACCACAGGGCGCTCTGCCGAGAGCGAGACCTCACCCAGCGTGCGCGGTGACGAACCTCCCACGCGCGCGCCCGACACCACGAGGTTCGACGCCGCGATGTCCACACGACCCGCGTGGAACCACACGCCGACGCGGCGTCCCTCACCAGGGCGAAGCACGATCGGTCGGTTGTTGCGGAAGCCAGACGGAGCCTTCACGACGTCGCCGTTCGGCAGTCGGAGCCCGAGTTCGCTGCGCCGGAGCACCACGGTCTTGCTCCCGCCGTTGAACATCACCGTCTTGACGTGGACCTTGCTGCCGCGGCGATAGGCGTCGCGAACCTTCACGAGCACCGCGTCCCCGACGACCACGCCCTCTTCGGCGCGGCCCTTCTCCTGGGGATCCATCTCGATGGTGGCGTGCGGGTGCCGCGCGACGCGGGTCTCGCGGTAGCAGCCGACGCTCGTCGCGGCGACCAAAGCCAGGACCAAACCACCAAGCAGGGTGTTCATGCGCATGAGGGAGTTCTAACACCCGCCTCGGAGCTGTGCCGTTCCCCAGCAAAAAGACGGCGCTCGGCGAACCGTTAGACGGTCGAGGCGACCTGTCGAAGCACTCCGCCCACGTCACCGGTGATCGTTTCGTGGTGCGAGACGATCGCGCGCGCCAGGTTCGGTAGGGTCGCGAGCCGCTCGAAGTGCCCTCGAAACGCGGCTTTGTCCTTGATGATGAAGAGCCGGATGATGCGCGAGAGCTTCGGCCCCCCAGTCGACGACGTCAGGTGCTTCAGCACGAAACCCTGCATCCCCGAGACGTGCGGCATGTTGAAGAGGGCGTCGTTGAAGACGAGGGTCGTGCCCTCGGGCTCGGTCACGACGAGCACGCCTTCGGCGCGGTTCGTCCCGTCCAGGGTCTCGACGCGGACTACGTCGTCCGAGGGGAACTCGTCATAGGTCAGGTCGACGGGCACGACCTCCTCGACCTTCTTGCGCGCGCCTGCGGGGCACACGACCTTCGCGTTGGGGTAGCGATCCTTGAAGATCTTCGCGTCGAGCCGGTGATAGCCGTTCGGCACGACGAGCAGCTCGACCGGGCCCCAGCGATCGAGCGCCTTCATCGAGGTGTCGTCGAGCGCCATCGCGTTGTGGACCACGAGCCCGCCGCTCTGTCGCTTGATGAGCGTCATCACGCGCTTCAGCGGCATCCCGGGCACGTTGCCCTCCACCCGCCGAACGTGCGGCGAGATCTCCTCGATCGATTTGTGGGGGAGCACCGTCCATTTTTCGTGAGCCTTCGCCATGGGGCGCGGAGCATACCGCGAGCAAAGGCGCTTGCGCGCGGCGCTCGGGTCGCCGATAGCTCGCCGCGATGGGTTCTGCCGAGCGACTGATTCGAGGCGACACTTGGAACGACTTCTGCGACCGGCTGCGTGACGCGGGCAACGCGATCCTTCGCGGCCCGGACGATCCGCTCGTTCGCGCCGAGGGTTTTCGCTACGTCTCGCGCCTCGTCCGCGCTGGGCTCGAGGTCTTCGTCGAGCACGCCGATCCGCTCGCGCCCGAGCTTCGCCGCGTCGTCCACGAGACGGTGAAGATGGGCGCCGACAACCCCGACAACCACTATCTCTACGCGACCGTCTCGGGCGAGCACCGCTACCGCATCACTGGCGTGCGCGGCGGCGTGCACTACCTCGCGTTCGGCGCGCACTCGGGGCACTACGGGCAAGGTCGCGGTATGCCGCCCGTCGGTCACCTCGACGCGAAGGACATCCCCGTCGGCGCGGACGGCACGTTCACGATCGAGCTCGCCACGCCCGAGGCTCGTGTCGGCGACGCCTCGGCGTTCCTGCCCCTCGCGCCCGGCATCACCTCGATCATCGTGCGTCAGACGCGCCTCTTGCCGACCGAAGAGCTCGCCGCGCTCCGCATCGAGCGCCTCGGCGGTGAGAACCTGCGTCCCGCTCCGGTCGATCCTGCGACGCTCGACGACGCCCTCGGTCAGACGGGCATGCTCGTCGCTGGCGCGACGCTGCTCTTCGCCTCGTGGACCGAGGGCTTCCGCGCTCACGAGAACCGCTTGCCGCGCTTCGATCAAGCGCTCTCGAACGCGATGGGTGGAGTACCGGACATCGCGTACTACCACTCGTTTTACAACCTCCGCGCGGACGAGGCCCTCGTCGTCGAGTTCACGCCTCCGCCGTGCTCTTCCTGGAATTTCCAGCTCAACGACTACTGGATGGAGTCGCTCGACTATCGACACTTCACCATCCACACGAACAGCGGGCGCGCCGTGCCTCGCGCCGACGGCTCCTACCAAATCGTCGTCGCGCATAGGATTCCCACGAGCCCGTTTTTGCAGGGCGAACCGATCAACTGGCTCGAGACCGCCGGCCACGCGATGGGCACGATGTGCTTCCGCTGGGTCCGCCCCGAGGGCGAGCCACCCGAGCCGAGGACACGCGTCGTGACCCTCGACGAGCTCGCCCGCGAAAGAGAGTCCGCACGATGAGCCCCACCGAGACCCGCACCGACTACGCCCACCCTTATCGCCCGCGCCCGCTCGCGACCGCGAACCGCGTCCTCGGCACCCTCGCGAAGGTCAAGCTCGGCACGCGCCGCCTCGACCCCGCCGAGCTCGAGGCCGCTGCCCTTCGCACGGTCGGGCACGGCGCGCGCGACTTCGGCGATCCGTCGTATCGCGAGCCGCTCGCGGTCCTCTGCAACTCCATCGAGGCCGAGGCTCGCCTCAACCCCGTCGGCCGGCTCATCACGAGGACGCGGCTCGTCTCGACGCTCGCGAACCGCCTCCGCGTCGAGGCCGCCCTCGCGAAAGACCCGTCGATCACCTCGCTCCCGGTGCATCGCCCGATCGTGATCGCGGGCCTCCAGCGCACGGGCACGACGCTCTTGCATCGCTTGCTCTCGGCCGACCCCGAGAACCGCGCGCTCTACTCGTGGGAGGCTCTGAACCCCGCGCCCATCCGCTCGGGCGTCACGGGCCGCGCGCTCGATCTCGTCGATCGCCTGCGGGGCGCGCCGCTCTCGCACGGCGCCGATCCTCGCGAACGCATCGCGGAGCGCAGCGAGCGCGCGCTCGCGTACATGGCGCCCGACTTCTTCGCCGTGCATCCCGTCGAGGCGCACGCCCCCGAAGAGGACATCCTCCTGCTCGATCTCGCGTTCCGCAGCACCGTCCCCGAGGCCACGCTGCGCGTCCCGACCTTCGCGAAGTGGATCGAAGAGCAGGATCAGACGCCCGCGTATCGCTACGAGCGCCGCGTCCTGCAGCTCCTCAGCCACGCGCGCGCTCCGGGCCGCGGTCGCTGGGTGTTGAAGACGCCGCATCACCTCGAGTGGCTCGACGTCCTCAAGGTCGTCTTCCCCGACGCGCTCATCGTGTGGACCCACCGCGATCCGACGACCACGATCGCGTCCTTCTGCAGCATGGTCGCGCACGGTCGCGGCGTCTTCTCCGACGATATCGATCCGTTCGAGATCGGCCGCGACTGGTCTCGCAAGATCGCGCGCATGGTCTCGCGCGGCCTCGAGGCCCGCGCCGCCCTCGGCGACAGCGAGTTCGTCGACGTCTCCTACAAGGATCTCCTCGCCGATCCGATCGCCGTCGCCGAGCAAATTTACGAGCGCGCGGGCCTCACGCTCACCGCCCAAGGCGAGACCGCGATGCGCGAGGTCCTCGCGACCGAAACCCAGCACAAACACGGCGTGCACCGCTATCGGCTCGAGGACTTCGGCCTCGAGGAGAAGACCTTGCGCGCGACGTTCGCCGACTACACCGCGCGCTACATCAAGAAGTGAGGGGGCGCGCGAAGCGCGGGGGGCGAACCGAGCCCCCCCCAACAAATTAGGGAGCGCGAAGCGCGGGGGGCGAACCGAGCCCCCCAACAAGTCAGGGGGAGCGCGGGGCGGAGCGATGGGGAAGGCGCAGTGGAAAGAGCAGACACCGTCGAGCGGCGTCCTCACGATCACCCCGGGCGCCGAGCTCGCGGTGAAGGCCGAGCGCGGCTCGGTTCGCTTTCGCGACGGCGCGCTCGAGCTCGAGGCCTCGCTCGGGGTCGGCGAGACCGACGGCGACCAACTCACCCTCATCCATTCGCTCGACGAAACTCCGTGTTTCGTGCCGCACCTCACCCCCGAGCCGGGTGACGTCGCGAGCGACTTCGTCTTTCGCGCCCCGGCCATCGTCCTGAAGAACAGCGCGTGTGTGGTGGCGCTCGTCCCCGACCTCGACGACGTCGCGGCGCTCCACCGCGAAAACGCTGCCTCGCAAGGTGAATTGCACGCTTTCCTCGACCTCGACGCGCCGAACAAGCGGCTCGCATACGGGGTCGGCGGCGTGCGCGTGAAGGGGCACACGTTCTTCGAGCGAGCTTCGACGACGGGGCGGAGCGGCGTCAAAGTCCGACTGCACGTCCTCTCGAGCCGAACCCAAGCCGATCAAAAGAATCCATTTCGCATGGTCGCGCGCTGGCTCTGGGCGCGTTGGGGGCGCCCCCTCCACGAGAAGGGCGGTTCCCATCGCGCGCCGTACGCGTCTTCGATCGCGCACCTCTTGAATTGGTCATTGTCCAAAGACGGCTGGGCGATCTGGCAGGACGTCGACGCCGATCGCGGTGCTCCGGTCTTCATCGTCGATGTCACGCGTCACCCTTCGGTTCCAGAGGCCGATCGGCGCTGGCGCGAGCCGCGCAGCATCTGGAATCAGGCGTGGTTCTCCACGCAGCGTTGCGCCAATGGCTTGCTCCGCTACGCAAAGCGCCTCGGCGACGAGCAAATCGCCGAGCGAGCGCGCGCGATGACGCGGCTCACCCTCTCGGCGCCCCAGAATAATGGCCTCTTCCCCTCGGTCCTCACGCTCAACCACGCGCCCCCTGAGGCCCCTTGGTCCGAGGCTCGCTGGACGAACTCCGATCGCAGGCCGAGCTCCGCGAGCGAACACGCCGTGCATCTCGTCGACGCGGCGTTCACCTGTCGCATGCTGCTCGAGTGGGCGGCGCTCTCTTCACCTGGAGAAATCCTGGCGAAGGAACAGCCCATTCTGGACAGGGTGATTCGCTTCGCCGACCGCGTCCTTACGCTCCAGAGCCCGGAGCCCCCTTATGGTTTTCCAGCGTGGGTCGAGCCCGACGGCCGCATCCACCCTGAGCTCGCCAATGGACCGGAGAGCGCTGTCGTCGCCCAGCTCCTGCTGGAGCTTACGGGGCTCACCGCCAATCCCAAGTATCAAGTCGCGGGGCTCGCCGCGGCAGCTGGTTTGCACGATCTCGTGCTCCAAAGCCGATGGGAGGACTTCGAGACCTATTACTCGTGCGCGCCCTGGGGTCGCGACGAACTCTTCGGCCGGCGCGTCCCTCGGAATGGCGTGTTCAAGCAAAACACGTTGTCGATGGCTTGGACGGTCGAGGCCCTCCTCACGGCTTACGAGCAGCTCCGCGGCATGGACGCCATCAGTCGAGCTCCAGCTCGGCGGTCCGCCGGAGACGGCGGCCCTTCCCCCCTCGCGTCGCTCGACGCCAGCTCGCGCCGTCACCTCGAGATGGCCGAGGCCGCGTGTGATCAGCTGAGCCTCTATCAGGCAGTTTGGGACCCGCCCTTCTTGCCCATCCCCGCTCACGGCGGGTTCGGCGTCATGAATGGCGATTGCGAATGGAACGACGCGCGACAGAGCCTCTTCGCACCGGTCTACTTCCGAATGTCCGAGGCGCTCCGCGGCCGCGGTCGCGACTCGACCGCAAAGGAGTATTGGGAGCGCGGGGTCGCCGCGCTGCGCGCGTCCTTCACGATGCTCTATTCACCCGACAACCCCGAAGCCAAGAGGGCTTATGAGGCGCGCTTTCCAATCTTCGGGGCGGAGAGCTACGGCTTCATGATGGAGAATCAGGGGCACGGCGGCTCCGGTGCCCTCGGCGACTTCACCATATTCACCTGGGGCCCGGGCTCCGCGCTGGCGACGGCCGAGCTGATTCGCGAGCGGTACCCGAGCGCCTGTCTCGCGGATTGGGCCCCTCGCTGATTACAGTCTGGTTAGTAACTGGACTGCTTACTTTGTTGTCATGCAGGTCGCGCCGTCGACGAAGCGCTGCAGCTCTTCGTGCCCCGTGACCATGAAGAACCAAGCCCCAGGTGGTCTGGAATCGGCGCCGAAAGCGTCGGCCGAAGGGTGAGGGGAGTAGGTGATCAGCGACGTGACTGTGTTGGCCGGCACCCCGCTCCCGAGGACCGCTGCCCACGCGCGCGAGAGCGTGCAATCGGGCAAGGTGATGGGGGCGCGCCCGAGGTCGACCCCGACGTATTGGATGAAGACGCAGGGCGCGGGGCTCGACGCGCACCGATCTCTCGACGTCATGACCGACCCCATACCGCTTTGAAGATCGGCGCCCGGCGGCTTCGACGAGTCCAGATAGTGAACCCCGAAGTCGATGCTCACCGCGGGCTGGGCCTCACCCATCAGATCGACGTGCCCATTCGCGTCGAGCGCGCCTCGCACGAAGACCTCGTTCAGCGTCGCGTGGGCGTCGATCGTGAGCGCGGCGAGGAGGAGCTGCGGAACGAGTGTGTCCACGTCGGCCTTGTGGGGGTCCGCCACGCTGAGCGCGACCGGAGACTCCGCTCGGACTGGGCGGGGCCCGCCACCCGCGCTCGGCGCAATTGGCATCTGCGTGGGTCGATTGGAGCTTACTGATTTGTCAGCATTCGGGGGGCTGCTCGCGGCCGGGAGCGGGGCCGCCGAGCTCGACGAGCGCTCCGCCGCGGAGGCCTCGCTCGCGGAGGCCTCGCTCGCAGACGGGCTCGCGGACGCCTCTGCCGGGCTCGGATCGGCGCACGCGGCGAGCGTGAGCAAGCCAAGCCCGAAGCACGCGCACATGACCTTTGGACTCCGCCCATACTGCTTTGCTCCGCTCTCGATCATTTCCAATCTCCAGCGGACGAGTCGCGGGGTGCCCTCGGCCGGGGACACGGTCGAAGCTCAAGCGACCGCCCGCTCGGCGAAGCGCGGCGCCTCGAGCCTCGCCAGGCTGTGATCGCGGTGCTCGCGCTCGTCGCTGGCGATGCGTCGGAGCAGGGCGCCGACCGTCGGGAGCGCGGGGTCTTCGCTGAATTCACACGTGCCAACCTTTTTCGCGTTGCGAAAAAGACATGGCCCGCCGAGCGAACGGGGCCCCAACCCCGTTCGGGATTCGCTGTGCCACGGCTCGGCGTCGAGCTCGGGGTTCGCGCGCACGTGGGCGAGGTACGCGCGCTCGGCGTGGTCCTCGAAGTCGGCGTTGAGCGCGTAGCTCAGGCGCGGCGCGAGCACGTAGAGGAGCCAGCTCACGTGGTAGTAGAACACCGCCAAGAGCTGGGGGATCGCGCGCGCCGTCCAGAACGAGCGGCGGGCGCCGCGCGTCGCGAGCAGCTCCTCGAGGACCATGAGGTGCCACTGCTCGTTGTCCTGCGCGTGCCTCGCCTCGACGACGAACTCGAACACGCGGCGCATGAAATTGTTACGCGTCTGTAAGTGGGTGAGGGCGACGTACGCGACGCTCTCCCAGGCCTGGTAAGGCACGCGCGCTACGAGCTCGAGCGCCGCGAACTTCTCGAGCGAGGTCGCGCGGCCGTAGACGACGTCCATCACGAGAAAGAGGCCGCGCGCGAGCAGTCCGGGGCGGCGCACGAGGGGTGAGGGGGCGAGGTCGGTGCTCATGATGGTTGCCTCCGGAGTGAAGCAGTCTGCGAGCCCTCGAGGCCGCCGCGGAGCGCGAGGGCGAGGGCGATCACCTCGAGCGTGATGAAGCCGACGTGGATGCCGCCGCTCATCCACACCGTGCGGGGCCCCATGAACGCGACGACGAGCGGGTGGAACACTACGAGCGCGACGAGGGGCACGAGGTGCGCGCCGAGCCCGAGCAGATCGAAGCGAGAGAAGCGGCGCGCGAACGACCCGGCGAAGAGCACGACGCCGATCGCCGCCATGAGCAGATACGCCTGCAATAGACCGAGCTCCGCGATCGGGTGCTCGTACAAGAAGCGGAAGGGGCCCTCGGTGGGGACCTGCGTCGCGCGGTACGACGCGGCCGTGTTTCCGAGCGCCAGGAGGACGAGCGCAGCGCCGTGCCCGCGCAGGAGCCAACGGGGCGCGCGCTCGCGCCTGCGGCCGGTGGAGTCGAGCTGAACGGGGATCATCATGAGCTCCTCTCGTGCGGAGCGCCTCCCTCGGCGCCCCGCTGAGCACGAGCTTGTGTCCGCCCCGCGCGCCGCCCCACCCCCAGATCTCTGGGGGGTGACGCACCCAGCGTGGCACGCGAAACTCGAGCGCATGTGGAACGAGCGCAAGGCCGAGCGGGTGCGCCTCGAGCTCGCGGAGCGAGCGCGGATGCCGCTCGGCGCGCAGGAGCTGCTCGAGGCCGCGAGCGAGCTCGTTCACCGCGTCGTCCCCGTCGACTCGAGCTGCTGGGCGACCTTCGACCCGGCGACGACGATGATCACGAGCACCGTCGCGTACGCGCTCGACGACGACCCGCGCGCGCTCGAGCGGTTCCTCGAGCTCGAGTACGCGACGCCAGGGCCGCTCGCGTTCCGCTCGCTGAAGACCGCAAAGAAGAGCGTCGCGGTGCTCGGCGCCGACGACGCGCACGAGCCCGAGGCAGCCGCGCAGCGCGCGAGCGAGCACCTCGCGCCGATGGGCTTCTCGGCGGAGCTCCGCTGGCTGCTCACCGCGGGCGAGGCCGCGTGGGGCGGCGTCGGCATGCTCCGCGCGAAGGGGCGACCCTTCTCGACCGAGGAACGCACGTTCCTCGAGCGCGTCGGTCCGACGCTCGCGACCGGCCTGCGCGCCTCGAGCGTCAGGGCGAAGGCGAACCGCGCGGGTGAGCTCAACGGCCCCGCGATCCTCGTCTTCGAACGGGGTGAGCTCGCGAGCGCGACCGCGGATGGCCGCACGTTGCTCGACGCGCTCGCCGCGCTCGATCGCGGCGCCGAGGGCCTGCCGCTCGTCGTGCGCGCCGTCGCGCGCGCAGCCGGGCGCGGCGCGACCGTGCATCAGCGCGCTTGGGTTCCGGGCTACGGACCGATCTCGCTGCGAGGCGCGCCGCTCGCTCCCGGCAACGCGGTCATCGCGCTCGAGCCCTCGCGCCCCGCCGAGGTCGTGTCCCTCGTCGCCGAGGCGCTCTCGCTGACCGCTCGCGAGCGTGACGTCGTCGACGGCGTGCTCGGCGGGCTCTCCACGAAGGACATCGCGCAAGCGCTCGCGCTCTCGCCGTACACCGTGCAGGACCACCTCAAATCGATCTTCGAGAAGGCCTCGGTCGACAGCCGGCGCGAGCTCGTCGCGGAGATCTTCTTCGGGTTCGCTGCGCCGAAGCGCGCTGCCCGTTGACGGGGTTCAGCGCGCGACGCGCTTGCGGGACGGGGCGAAGCTCACGCGCTGCGTCTCGTTGATCTCCTTGTTGTCGACCTTGCCTTCGACGAGCTCGTAGCCGAGCAGGGCGAAGATGCGACCCTTGAAGAAGAGCGGGCGCGCGTTGCCGTACCAGTCGACACACGAGGCCTTGCAGTCGTCGTCCGCTGCGTTCTCCGGCTTCGATTTGAGGGTGCCGAGCTCCGACAGGACGAGGTCGTCGTTCCTCAAGAACAGGATCGACGCGGACTCGTTGAAGAGGTGCTCGTAGCCAGGCGCGCCGGCCTCGCGGATGGGCAGGCCCAGCATCCCGGAGCCCTTGCCGTCGGGCTTGTAGAAGAAGCCGTGGCTGCGCATCTCGCCCTGCGACGCGGAGGCGCGCGTGTAGCGCTTGCCGAGCGTCGGCCTATCTCCGCTCAACCGGATCGGGGAAAAATGCAGGTCTTTGCCGTCGGTCCCGATCACGATGGCGTCACCGCCGAGCGCCTCGATGCGGTCGACGCCGTGCCCGAGGTCGAGCTTCGTAGCCTTCGTCTCGGGCTCTCTGTACTCGAACGCGTAGACGAGCTTCGCGTTCGGGTCGGCCTCACCCCAGCCGCTGCCCGCGCCGTAGAGCAGGTAATCACCTACGAAGCGGTTCTGGTACGTGTACCCCGTCGGCACAGGCAACATCGTGTACGCCGAGAGCGGCGCCGACTCCGAGCCGTCGCCGAAGGACTCGAGCTTCACCCGGAGCGCGGCCATCTTGCCGCCCGCGTTCTCGGGGCCCCACATCGCGTCGCCCGCGCCGTCCGACGTCACGAGCACGTTGAGGAAGCCGTCTTTGTCCTCGAGGAACGAGAACTGATCGATGGGCGCGCCGGCCACGCGCAGGACCGAAGGGTCCGAGCCGTTGAGCGGCATTCGATAGAGGAGCGACTTCGGTCGCGACTGGCCCTCCTCGGTCTCCCACTCGGTCATCCAGACGAAGACCGACGACTGCGACACGTAGAAGACGCGCCCCTCTGGGCCGAAGACCGCGGTCGCTTCGCAGTCCATCTCGGCCTTCTCGAGATCGCAGACCGTCACCGTGTGGAGCGCGAGCGCGCCCGACGCGAGGATCGGGCGGTAGACGTGGGTCGCCGACGTGATGCGCCGCCACTCTTTGTCGGTCGCGCCCTCGTGCCATTTGCGGAGCGCGGGGAACGACGTGAACGGGTCGTCCTCGGTCACGTTGAGGTAGAGCGGCGTATAGAAAATGAGGTGATTGCCTACGAGCCGGCTCGCATAGTTGCGGGACGAATAATAATCGTTTGACCTCAAATGATACGTCGACTTGTACGAGAGCTCGCCGCCCTTGGTGATGTCGAAGAGGCCGACCTCCGTCCCGCCGCGCGCGTAGCTGTAGCCGATGACGACGACGGTATCGTCGGACACGAGCATCTCGTCGTACCAGGTGCCGTTCGGATCGATCCCTGGCCCATAAGCGTCGACGGTCGAGATCGGCGCGAGGTCACCCCCACCGATCTTGACGGTGAAGAGTCGCCCGCGGCGCAGCACCACGAGCTGATCACCGTGCACCTTCACGATGCCGCCCTCGTCGACGCCCGCGGTCTGCACGTTCGTGACCGACTCTTCGCCGTCCGCGGCGGCCGCGGTGGTCGGCTGCGCAGGGGCCTCGGGCGCTGCGCTCGCCTCGGCCTGCGGGTAGTTCGAAGACTCCTTGGACCAGCGCTCGCGCTCGGCGGCCTGCGCCTTCGCGAGGTCGACCAAGAAGCCGCGCAGGTCTCCCTCGTTGTCGAAGGACTTCAGCGTCTTTCGTGAGGCGTGCTGCACGACCTCGAAGCTCTGCCCGCTCCCTCCCCGTGTGACCCCCTCGCGCGTGCACGAGGTCATCGACGTCGTGAGCGCGCTCGCGATCAGCGCGAGCGCGAGCGGCTTCAGGAGCTTCGCTGGTTGCATGTGTGGTCTCTCCCCGAGAACGCGGCGTTCCGCGTCTGCTAACGCGACAACGCGGCACCTCGGGCTACCTTACACACCCGCGCTCCCCTGAACCTCGCATGCGTGAGCTCATCTCCCGGATCCGCAAGGCCCTCGCGCTCCTGCCGCGCGCGGCCAGCATGGCCCTCCGCGCCTCGCCTCGGTCCGTCGCCGCCATCCTGATCGTCGGGTTCGCCGCTGCGACGATCCCACCCGTGATGGCTTGGGTCGGGAAATGCCTCGTCGACGCGGTGGTCGCCCACCACCGCGACGATGCGTTTCGTTGGGTCGTGATCGAGGTCGTCCTCGTGATGGCGCTGCTCGTCCTCGGCAGGGCGGGTGCGCTCTTGAGGCAGCGGCTCGGCGCTCGCCTCGGGCACGACGTGAACGTCACGATCCTCGAGAAATCCCTCACGATGGATCTGCCGGATTTCGAGGATCCGGCCTTCTACGATCAGCTCACGCGCGCCCGGCGCGAGGCCTCGAGCCGCCCGATGCTCGTGCTCACCGAGACCTTCGACATGGCTCGCAGCGCGATCACGCTCGTGGGCTACGCGATCCTGCTCGTCTCCTACAGCCCGCTCGCGTGCGCGGCGCTCGCCGTCGCGAGCATCCCGGCCGCGATCTCCGAGCGGCGGTTCGCGACGATCGCGTTCCGCGTCCGCAACTGGCGCAGCCCCGACACGCGCAAGCTCTATTACCTCGAGCGCGTGCTCGCGAGCGACGACCACGCGAAGGAAATCAAGCTCCTCGGCATCGGGCCGACGCTGCTCGAGCGCTACACGTCGCTCGGCGAGCAGATCCTCCGCGAGGACACGGCCCTCGCGACGCGGCGGTTCGCGTGGGGAACAGCGCTCTCGCTCCTCGCGACGCTCGCTTATTATGGGGTCTACGCGACGATGGTGCTCGGCGCCGCCGCAGGCCGGATCACGCTAGGCGAGATGACGCTTTACGCGGCCGCGTTCAAGCAGGGCCAGCAGAGCCTCGAGGGCATCCTCGGCGGGCTCGGCTCGATGCACGAGCACACGCTCTACATGAGCAACCTCTACGGGTTCCTCGATCGACCTCCGTCGTCGCGGCTCGCGGCTGCCCAACCATCGAGCGAGACTCCTGCCGCGGTCGATCGCGACACGCTGCGCTTCGAGGACGTCTCGTTCCGCTATCCGGGCGCCGAGCGTTGGGCGGTGCGCCACGTGAACCTCGAGATCGAGCGCGGCAAGAGCATCGCGCTCGTCGGGTTCAACGGCGCGGGCAAGACCACGCTGGTGAAGCTGCTCACGGGCCTCTACACCCCGACCGAGGGCCGCGTGCTCATCGGCGGGCGCGACGTCGCCACCCTCCCCGAGGCCGAGCGGCTCGCGACGTTCGCCGTGGTCTTTCAGGACTTCGCGCGCTTCCAACTGACCGCGCGCGAGAACGTCGGCTTCGGCTCCGTCGAGCACCTCGCCGACGACGTGCACCTCGAGACCTCGGTCGATCGCGGCGGCGCGCGCGCGCTCGTCGAGCGCTTGCCCCAGCGGCTCGACACGCAGCTCGGCAAATGGTTCGACAAAGGCGTCGAGCTCTCGGGCGGCGAGTGGCAGTCGATCGCGCTCTCCCGCTCGTTCGCCAACGATCGCGCGCGTGTCCTCATCCTCGACGAGCCGACCGCGGCGCTCGACGCGCAGGCGGAGCACGCCGTCTTCGAGCGCTTCCGCGAGCTCACGCGCGGTCGCACCTCGGTGCTCATCTCGCATCGCTTCCCGACCGTGCGGATGGCCGATCGCATCTACGTCCTCGAGCACGGTGCGGTCGTCGAGAGCGGCACCCACGAGGAGCTCCTCGGTCGCGACGGCACGTACGCGCGCCTCTTCGAACTGCAGGCGCGGGGGTATCGGTGACGATCGACGAGCTCGTCGAGCTCGCCGAGTCGCACGCCGCGCGCGGCGAGCACCGCGAGGCCCGCGCGCTCTACGTCTCGGTCCTGCGCACGCCGGGGCTCGACGCGCCGACGCGCGCTCGGCTCTCGATCGGGCTCGCCGCGAAGGAGCGGCTCGCGGGTGATCTCGACGTCGCGGAGGAGCGCGTCCGCGAGGTGCTCGAGTCCCTCGGCGAGTCGCCGCGGCTCGTGGCGATGGCGCGCTTCGAACTCGGCACGTGCCTCGTCACGCGGTTCTCTCGCGCCCCGACGCCGTCCGCGGCGCCGCTCCTGCGTCAGGGTCTCGAGGAGCTCAGCCGCGCCGCCGAGCTCTTCGAGGCCGAGGGCCGGCCCGAGCGCCTCGCGTGCCTCCTCGGCATGGCGGACGCGCTCGGCCCCTCCGATTTCGACACCGCGGTCGCGCTCCATCAGCGCGTCTTCATCGCGAGCAAAGACGGCGCCGATCGCTGGATGCGCTTCGTTCACTATCGCGCGGCGCGCGGCATGGCGAGCGACCTGCTCATCCACGGGCATCGCGACGAAGCTCGTGCGTGGCTCGATCGAGCGCTCGAGATCCTCGTCGGCGCCGCCCCCGACGACGACCCCGAGCGGCGCCGTCACCTCGGAGATCTCGCGGAGCTCTTCGAGTCGTACTTCGGGGACTTCGACGTGGCGAACGCCGTGCGTCGCCGCGCCGAGCAGAACCTCGACTGAGCGCGGGCTCGTCAGCCTCGCTTGCCCGCGCGCATCGCCGCGAGGATCGCTCGCGCTCGCGCCTCGACCTTCTCGCGCAGCGCGAGGAAGCGCGGCTCGGCTCGATAGGGCACGAAGAGCCCGCAGGTGTCGAGCCACACGAGGTCGATGAGCCCCATGTCGACCGAAGCCTCGAGGTTGCGATACATGGGCCCCACGTGTCCGCGCATCGCGGAGACCTCGGTGCTCAGCTGCGCGAAGAAGGCCCGCCGTCGCTTGCTCCCCGCGCGCGCCCCGGTCACCGAGTCCTCGCTCACCTCGAGCTCCTCGTCGGCGGCGACGACGGTCGCGACGCGGCTGGCCACCGCGACGAAGCCCCCGGTGTCTTGTCTCGCGGCGGACGCCTGCTCGAGCAACCTCGCGATGCTCTCGGTGTCACCGCGCCAGAGCGCGACACGGAGCCGCATCAGCGCGCGCGTGACCTCGCCTTCCTGCGACGGAAGAGCCTTCGCGCCGGCCTCGAGGCGACTCTCGAAATCGTCCCAACGACCACGCAGCGCATCGAGCCGAGCCATCTCGCGGTGGGCGAGCACCTGCTCCGGATCGATGGAGAGCACGCGGCGCAGCGTCGCCTCGGCCTCTTCGATGGGGCCGATCTCAGAGAAGAGCCGGCCGCGCAGGACGAGCGCGTCGAGGTGGAGCGGCGAGATCTCGAGCGTGCGTTGCAGCCCGCGCGCCGAGTCCTCGAACGCGCCCGCTTGGTAGTCGACGCTCGCGAGCGCGAAGTGGGGATCGGGCTGATCGGGTGCGACGCGCAGCGCGGCGCTCGCGGCGTCGCGCGCGGCCTGCTCCTCCGTCCCCGTGAAGAAGAAGAGGCGCGCGAGGACGATCGAGTAGGACGCGAGCAGCGTCGGGCTCTCGGGCTCGCGGGCCAGCGCTTGTTGGAGCAGCGTCGCGGCCTCCGTGAGCGCCGTCACCCAGAAGGTCTGCATCTTCACGCGGGCCTTCAGGTAGAGATCGACCGCGATCGGATCGCGCAGGTGCTGGCGCTCGACCGGCGCGTCGACCGTCAGGGCCTCGGCGATCGCGGACGCAGCGACCTCGTTCACCTGCAAGAGATCGCTGTCGGACTCTTCGAAGCGCTGCGCCCAGAGCTGGATGCCGTCGCTCACGCTCACCGCGCGCAGCGTGACGCGCACGCGGCCGCCTGCGCCGCCGACGCGCTGGACCGAGCCCTCCACGGCAACGTCGACGTCGCCGCGCCTGCGCAGCGCCTCGTAGAGATCCGCGCTCGGCGCGCGCGTGTTGCTCGAGGTCTCGCCGAGGACCGAGCGCGACAGGATCCTCAGCCCTTTGAGCATCGAGAGCGAGTCGGTGAGATCCTCGGTGAGGCCCTCGGCGACGTAGGCGTCGTCCACGTTGCCGCGGTTCCTGAGCGGCAGCACGATGATGCGGCGGGGCTCGCGGGACGAGCTCTTCGGCGTGCTGACGGGGCCGCGCTGGCTCACGGTGCCGCTCGCCGGCAAGGACGGCGGCATCACCGTCGTCTCCGTCGGCTTCACGAGCGCGAGCGCGTCCGCGACCTCCTGCGAGGACGCGTACCGAGCGGCGGGCTCGCGCGCCATGAGCTTCAGGATGATCTCGGCGAGCCCGTCGTTCACCGGGCGCGACGCGCGCGGGTCGGGCGGCGGCGCGAGCAACCGCGCGACCGCGATCGCGAGCGGGGTCTCGCCCGTCCACGGCAGCTGCCCCGTCGCGGCCTCGTAGAGCAGCACGCCGAGCGCGTAGAGATCGGTGCGCGCGTCGATCGGGTGCTTCCTGTCGACCTGCTCGGGCGCCATGTAGAACGGCGTCCCCACGAAGCTCGAGGTGCGATGCCCGTCCGCGGCCTCGAGCGAGTGCGCGATGCCGAAGTCCGTCACGACCACGCGCCCGTCCTTCGACAGGATGACGTTGTCCGGCTTGAGGTCGCGGTGCACGACGCCCGCCGCGTGGGCCGCGCCGAGCGCCTCGGCGAGCGCCAAGCCGATCTCCACGATGCGCTGCGTGCGCAGCGGCGCCGTGCGCCGCAGCACTGCGCCGAGGCCCTCGCCGTCGATGAGCTCCATCGTGAAGAACACGTCGTGCCCGTGTTCGGCGATGTCGAAGACGCGCGCCACGTTGCGATGAGTTACACGCCGTGAAAGCTTCACCTCGCGGCGGAAGCGCTCGACTGCGTCGGGTTTCGCCGCGACCTCGGTGGGTAGCATCTTGAGCGCGACGATCTCGTCGAGCACCCGATCTCGAGCGCGGTAGACCGCGCCCATTCCGCCCGCGCCGACCATCCCGACGATCTCGTAGCGCCCGGCGAGCACGTCGAACGAGCGCCCGAGCTCGGCTTGGAGGGCACCGGAGTCGAGCGTCACCGGGGTCGTCACCGCCACGTGCGCCGAGACGACGGGTGCTACGCTCGGGGCGCGCACGAGCTCGGGCTGTTGGGCGACGCCCATGGTGGCCTGCGAGGGATCCGCGATCGTGTCCGCGAGCCCGCGGTCGGGGGCCGTCATCGCCGACGAGTCTACAACAGCGAGCGCCGTTCGCCCGCCGGGCGCTTCGACCGACCGGCGAGGACGCCGCGAACAGGCTCGCCCGTTCACACTACTTAATGGTGGAACGCGAGAGCGAAACTGACAGCGGTGAAAGCGGCGCCGCTCTCTCAGCGGAGCAGAAGCTCGGCGACGGGATTCGAGCAGGCAGGATCCCCAGCATCGTGCCCGATTCGCTGAAGGGCGATCTGCAGGATGCGGTTCTCGTCGGCTACGACGATGGACTTGCCATCCGTCAGCAGGATGTCGCGCGTGTGGGTCGCGACGCTGGGCGAGGCGTATTCATAGTAAATAACGGTCCCGCCGCAGGGTCGCTTGTGCAGGTCGAGCGTGACCATGAGAAAGCCAGTCTGGTCCACCGTCTGCACCACCCGCGCCTCGTAGCCAGCCTGGCCGAGCTTCTGGAGGAGCAGCGCTTCGCTGAAGACCTCGACCTTCTTCCCCTGGTAGTCCTTCTTCGGCTGCTCGTTCACGGCGAAGAGGTCGACGACCGGAGGCGCGCTCCACGTCCGCGCCGGAGTGCTCTCGTCCGGCGCCGCAGCCGAGGTATCCGCTCGCTGCCGTTTCGAACCCGCGTCGCGTGTGTCCTTGTGGTGCAGCCGATTGTAGGCGGCCAAGCCGAACGCGACGGCGAAGGCTGCCCCGACCAGACCGAGCGCGATCGCGAAGGCGACCCCGCGCGCGCGCTGCCCGGTCGCGGGCCGCGGCGCTGTGGCTCGCGTGTTGTCGGCGCCGCTCATTCCGAGCCTTCGGTCGGTCGCGTCGGGCGGGGTCGGCGCCGCCACCGTCGCGTCCAGCTCGCGTGGGTCCGGCCTTCTTCCCTGCGGTGTGTGCTGCGTCGGGGCGTAGGCCGCCGCGACCTCGCCAGGTGTGAGGCGCGCGCCGGCGTCGAGGGGGCGCACGCTGCCGCCGGCCGTCGTGGGGCTGCCGCGGTCGAGCTCCGCGAGCATCTCCGCGGCGCTCTGAAAGCGGAGCGCCGGCGACTTCGCCGTCGCGCGCTGGATGATCGGCCCGAGCGGTGAGGCGAGCACCTCCGGCGCGAGCGGCACGGGCTTGTCCGAGCCTTGTTCGAGCAAGAGCTCGAAGCCGTCGAGGTGGGCGAAGACCGGGCGGCCGGTGATCATCTCCGCGAGCACGAGGCCCACGGCGTAGAGATCCGTTGGAGGTCCAACTTGTTCTCCGCTGACCTGCTCGGGCGCCATGTATTTGGGGGTGCCGACGAGCTGGCTCTCGCGCGTCTCGGCGCCCGAGGCGCTCGCGCTCGCGCCGAGCGCGCTCAAATCGATGCGCTGCGTGTTGCCCTTCGACAGGGCGCGCAGGTCCTTCGCGATGCCGAAGTCGAGCACCTTCACGAAGTACGGCTCGCCAGGGTGCGAGGTGACGAAGATGTTCGCAGGCTTGATGTCGCGGTGAACGATCCCGAGCGCGTGCGCTTCCATCAGGCTCTTCAGCACCTGGACGCCCACGCGCTCGACGACGCCGAGCGGGAGCGGCCCCTGCGCGAGCAGCTCGCCGAGGGTCTGCCCCCGCAAGAACTCCCAGACGATGAAGGGCGCGCCGTCGGGCAGGAAGCCGAAGTCGATGATGCGAACGGTGTTCGGGTGCTCGAGGCGCTGCGCCAGCGCGGCCTCTTGTTGGAACCGCGCGCCGGCGTCCGCGGACGAGGTGGCGATGAGCTTCACCGCGACCGAGCGATTGAGGGGTAGCTGCGTCGCGCGAAAGACCGCGCCGAAGCCGCCCCGCCCGAGGGGCTGCTCGATGCGGTAACGGCCCAAGAGGACCTCGCCCGACCTCACGCCCCGAGGCTAGTCGCCTCGAACCAGCATTCCTTGAAGAATTCGCGCCGCCCCTGGCCGGGCGAAGGCGGCGCGAACGCCTCCATCCATTATGTCGCTTGACTTGGAATAAGTACGATTTAATGTCTGGGCCGTGGCGGACGCAGCTGGCTTCTCGCGAAAGGCAGATCAGGTCGCGCGCGACCTGCTCGCGCGCATCGTCAGGGGTGAGCTCGCGGTCGGCTCGGTCCTCCCGCGGGAGGCTGACTTGGCCACGAGCTACGGGGTGAACCGCGGCGTCGTGCGTGAGGCTGTGAAGCTGCTCGAGGTCCACCGCCTCGTTCGTCCGGTGCGCAAGCGCGGGACGGAGGTCCTCGAGCCCGTCCGCTCGATGAGCCCCGAGGTCCTCTTCGCGATGCTCGTGCCGCGGACGGGTCACGTGGAGCGCCCGGTGCTCGCCTCGTTCCTCGAGGTGCGAGCGCTGCTCGACGCCGAGATGACCGTCCTCGCGACGCGCCGCCACGACGCGAAGGATCTGGCGCGCCTGCGCAAGAAGCTCGAGGAGATCCGCGCGTGCCTCGGCGACCCGCCGGCCTTCGCGCGCGCCGCGAGCGAGATGGCGTTCGTCGTCGCGCGCGCGACCAAGAACCCCGTCTACGAGATGCTCGCCGCGTTCAACGGGCGCGTCCTCTCCGAGCTCGAGTCCGCGATGGTCACGACGCGGCCGCCGAGCCCCGAGCACGTCGAGGGCTTCGCCGTCCTCGTCGACGTGATCGCCTCGCGCGACGAGGACGCAGCGCGCCGCGTGGTCACCGCGTTCCACGCGTGGGCGACGCCTCGCATCCTCGCGTCCGTCGCCATCGCGAGCGGCGCCCCCCTCACCGAGGTCTTGGCCGGCCTCGCGCCGAACGAGCCGGCACGCCCGACCCCCACGAAGAAGCAGAAGCCGAAGAGCTCGCAGGGCAAACCCAGCGCGCCGAAGAGAAGAGAGAGAGAGACGTCATGAACTCCGAAATGATTGGGGCACAAACGATCACGCCGGACGCTCGCTCTTCGGGCGAGGGCAGGGGCTCCTCGACACAGCGCCACGGCCGCGGCGCGCGCACGGACGTGTCGGGCATGCGCGTGCTGGACCTCCGCGGCACGGCCGAAGAGATGGGCGAACAGCACGGCGCACTCCTGCGTGACGACGTCGCGCGCGGCCCCGTTCCCTACTATCGGCGCACCGTCGAGCGCCTACTCGGCAAGCCTCTCGGGCGCCTCTCGGGGCCCGCCGCACGCGCGATCCAAAACGTCGTCGGGTCGCGCGTCGCCCGCACGATGCCGGACTTCGCGCGCGACACCATCCGCGGCATCGCCCGCGGCGCAGGGCTCGACGAGCGCGAGTTCATGCTCGGCTGCACCATGCCCGACGCCCTCATGTGGGTGACCGCGCAGCTCCACCGCGTGCGTGATCCCGGCCCGGCCGTCGCGCACCGCCTCGCCCTCGGGCTCGGCTGCACGAGCGCGATCGCCTGGGGTAACGCCACGCGAGACGGCAAGCTCTACCACGCGCGGAACCTCGACTATCACGGCGTCGATCCCTGGCCCACGACCGCGACGGTCGCGTTCCACACGCCCGACGTCGGCCAGCGCTACGTCGCGGTGACGGCGGCCGGCGTCGGCCTCGGCGGCATCACCGCGATGAACGAGGCAGGCCTCACCCTCACGGTCCACCAGCACATGTTCACGGATCGCACGCGCCTCGGCGGCACGCCGATCGGCGTCGTCGGTGACCTCGTCATGCGCGAGGCTCGCTCGCTCGACGACGCGCAGGCGATCCTCGCGCGGCACAAGCCGATCGGGTGCTGGACGTACCTCGTCACGAGCGGTCGCGAGCGCGCCGTCCTCTGCCACGAGGAGAACCCCGAGCGCCGCGTCGCGCTCCGCACCTCGCCGAACGACACCACGTTCGCGTACGCGAACATCTACCTCGACCCGGAGCTCGGCTCGACCGAGGTCGCGTCGTACGGCACCTACTGGCGCCACAACCGCGGCCGTCACGCTCGCGCGAACGAGCTCGTACGCAGCGGCGCGGCCCGCGGCGATCTCGACGCTCGCGCGATGGCCTCGATCCTCGCCGACGCTGGCAGCGATCCGCGCTGCCGCCTGCGCGACTCGATCGGCATGGTGATGACCGTCGGCTCCGTCGTCTTCCGCCCGGAGGACGGCGCGCTTTGGGTGGGTCGCGGACCCGCGAGCGCAGACGAGCCTTGCGCCGCCCCCACGAGCCGCGGCGGCTTCGTCCCGATGTCGCTCGAGCGCGGCGGCTTCGACCCCGACAAGGGCTCGTTCGACACGCGCCCCGACGGTGAGGCCTCGACCGCGGCCGATCGCGCCTTCGACGCGTATCGCCGCGCCTACGTCGCGTACCTCGATCACGGCGATCTCGACGCGACCCTCGAGGCCCTGCTCACCGCGTGTGAGCTCGCGCCCGAGCAGCCCGTCTATCACGCGGTCGCGGGCATCGTCCACGTCGAGGCTGGGCAGGCCGGGCGCGCCCGCGAGCTCCTCGATCGCGCGATCGCGCTCGGTCACCCCGACGAGGAGCGGCTCGCGTCGTTCTATCTCTGGCGCGGCCGCGCGAAGGATCTCGCGGGCGATCGCTCCGGCGCGCGCGCCGACTACCGTCGCTGCCTCGCGATGCACGCCGACGCGCCCGTCCACGCCGCGGCGAAGAAGGGTGATCGCGTCGCCTTCGACCGCGCCCGCGCCGCCCGCGTCCACATCGAGATGGGCCTCGGCGACGTCGTTGTTCCTTAGACGACGTTATTCTTTCGAGGTCGGCTCGGTGATCGCCTCGCGCGCCGCGGCCGCGCTCGCGCCGAGCTCCCCCTCGGGCTCCATCACCAAGAGTCGAACGCGGCCCGTCGCGACGAGGCGAGCCTCCGCGTCTTGGATGCGGCACTCCCAGAGCTGCGAGCGGCGGCCGCGGGTGAGGGGAGTCGCGGTCGCGGTGAGCCGCCCCTCTCGCACGGCGCGGATGAACGACGTGTGATTCTCCAGGCCGACGACGATCCGCCCCGTCTGCAGCGCGTCGATCGCGGCGCCCACCGACGCGAGCGTCTCGGCGAGCCCCGCGTGCACCCCGCCGTGCACGATGCCGTACGGCTGGCGATTCGCGGGTCCGACGTCGAGCTCGGCGACGACCTCGTCGCGGCTCACCCGCAGGAAGCGGACGCCCATCGCCTGGTTGTAGCCGTCGCTGTTCGCGTTGAGGACCGCAGCGAGTTCTTCGGGGTTCATGCAGCTCGGCAGCGTAGCTGCACGCCCGCTCCGCGACGACTGCGTCGCCTCGACCTCGGGCCAATCACTTACAGTGCTGTTCGCTTTGGTGCCTGCGGCGCGGGATGAATGGGCGCGTGATAGCGTCTCGGACGTGGCGAGGCGCGAGGACAAGGAGGCGAGGCTCCTCGCCAAAGCCCAGGCCCAAGCCGAGGCTCGGCTCCGCGCCGAGGCCAAAGCTCTCGAGATGCAGGCCGCCGCGGAGCGTGAGCGCCTCGAGCGCGAGGCCCGCGCGCGCTTCGTCGACGCCGAGCTGCAGCGATTTCACGGCGTGCGGGCGCGAAATGAGGCCCTCGAACAGAGCCTCCTCGAAGACCCCGACGACCCGCGCGGGTGGGCAGTCTTCGTCGACTGGCTCCAATCCCAAGGTGACATTCGCGGAGAGCTCGGCGCGAGAGACCTCTGTCCCGAGGTCGAGCGCAGCCGATTCGACATATCCGTAGAAGAGATTTGGACCCGCTTCAGAGACGAGCTCTGGGACACTTTGGGGGCGCGCTATCCCGTCTGTGTCGGTCGTGCGAACGCGGACTTTCGTTGGCATTGCGGCTTCATCAGGAGCGCCACGCTCCGTCGTTCCACGGCTGTAAGCATGACAGACCTCCTCATGAGCCTGTACGGCTCGTGGTGCGGGCGCTTCGTGCGTAAGCTCGAGTTGGTTCACGACCAGCCGAGCGACGATACCCGAGAAGCTATCGTCCCTACGTTCGCCGCGTGTCCGACCCTGCGCGAGCTCCATTTGTCCAATGCGCCCGAGTGGGCGAGTGGGGCCGAGCGGCTCTTCGAGGTGGCGCCCAAACTGACGCGACTCGAGTTGGGTGAGCACACACCGATCATGGGGATCGCCCACGAGCTGACTCACCTCAAAGTCACCCCTCTCAAGCGCGAGAGTGGCGCCGCCTATCCACTTCGCTGCCTCGAAGACGCCTCGTTCCCGGCGCTCGAACACTTGGAGCTCGTCGGAGAGATGGAGCACGCGCAGGCGTTGGGCGGGGTGCTCCACAAGTTCCTCGCGCGCGACGGTCTTCCGCGGCTGCGGCACCTCAAGGTCGTCGGAGTCGGCGCAGATTGTCTGGGCGCCGCGTTCCGGACACCACCCATTCAACGGCTCGGCATCCTCGATATATGTTTGAACACCGAACTGGAGGTCTCAGCCTTCTTGCGCGACGCCCGACCGCTCACTGTCACGCCGGCGCGCGTCCGCATCTGGATGCGAGGCCTCATCGGACCGATCGCCCTCCGCTCCATCCGGGCCGCCCTCCCCAAGTTCGAGTATTGGGACGGCGGCTCGAGCACCGCGCTGCCGAAGAACACTACGCCCTGGTGGGGGTGACGCGCCTCAGGGCGTATATCCGTGGTTGACGATGTACTGGTCAATCGAGCTCGGGCGCCACGCGAGGAACGACTGGAGTGACTGCTGCTGAGACTCCCACGTGCCGACATCGTACTCCTTGCGCGGGTCTTCAGCGACGTAGGGCGCGATCTGGTCGTGAATCTGCGTCGCGGTCTCGGGCAGCGACATCGACGCCACCGTCTGCTTTACGAGCTTGAGTTTGTCGACGAACGCGGCCTCGCAGGCCGGCTCCTCCAGGCAGCGCGCGGCCAGGACACCACCGACACCCCAGGGATCGAGGTCGCCGCCGAAGGTCTGGTCGATGCCCGACGACAGATAGGTCCACAGGTTGGTCGAGGGGTCGTGATAAACGCGATAGTTGTTCTGGATGTAGAACTCGTAAGCGTCCCAATGGGCGATGTACGACTCGATCGCCCACGACGTGAGGAACCTGTCGAAGTCGAAGAATGTTTTGACGCCGTCATAGAACCCGCCCGGGGGCAGCGCGGCGATCTGATTCACGAGCTCGGTGAGCTTGCTGTAGTCGGTGGGCTCCTCGGTCGGGTCGGCCGTGTCACAAACGTCGTTCGCGAACTCCCTTGTAAGGCAGTAATTGTCGCTGCCGTCGGGCGGTAGGTTCTGAGGCAAGAGGTCACACCAATAGGTGCCCTCGTAGAGCATGCCCTTGTTGGAGCCGAACCAGCGCTCCAAGAAGCGACGGTCGTACGTCTCGACGTGCTGATAGAGCCCCCAGAGCTGTCCATTGACGAACACGCGCACGTGGGCGAGCCGGGCGGAGGGGACACCCATCTGGCGATAAATGCTGTAAGCCAAGCGCTCGTGTGTCGCGCTCGCGTCCTGGACGCCATTGTTGAGCGTCAGGTGCTTTTGCCCGTAGAGGCGCCGCTCCTCGGGGCAGCCGGGGATCGCGGGGTCGTCCCAATTGAGGTTGATCTTGAACGACGCCTTGCCGTTGAGATCACGCGCCGAGCCGCAGCCGCCCTTGATGTGCAAACCGACCCCGGGGAAGTCCTGGCCCTCGAAATGGAGGGTCGCTGTGTAGTAGTCACGGTGGTAGGGCACGCAGCCGGGCGGGCCGGCTTGGGCGTTGATGAGGTCCCAGCTCTCGGGGGGAATATCGATATAGATGTCGCGAACGACGCTCGGGTCGAAGAGATAGGCGCTCCCGTCGTCGGTGAGGAAAATCGAGTAGTCGCTGAACTCGCCAGTCGTGACACAGTCCCCGTCGGTCGCTTTGAAGCGGGCGCGAACCGCATAGTCCTGATAGGGATCGAGCGCGGTCACTGCGTTTTGCCAGGTGCCCTCGGCCAACGTGATGCTGAGCGCCGAGGCGCTGTCCGCGATCGCGCCCGACCAAACCAGATTGTTCGGTACGCCGTCTTTGACGGAATAGAGCTCGACGTCTGCGCCCGCGAAGGTCGCGCCGGCAGCCGCGCTGAAGCCGTCGAGCGTGATGGTGAGGCTCGCCTCGACGACGTCGCGCGCGCCGCTCGTCGGGGCCACGATGACCGGCACCGACGGCGGGTCGACCGTGCACATGGGCTCGACCTGCCCGCCCTGTCCACCATTGCCACCGCTCGGGTGTTGTCCCCCCGTCCCACCAGTCGTCTGGGTGTCGTCGTCACCACACGCCGCGCTCAAGCCGAGGACCGAAAGAAAGAGAGTCCGCAAAAGGCTCGCCGACGGAAGCACAAGTCGCATGGCTAGAATGGTAGCGATTCTCACGCCCATCGCGAGCGTCGCGAACGACCTGCAGAGCAACGCAGATTCTGCGACCCATCCCACCTCGTCTGCGAAACACCGCCTGCGCGTGTGCAGCAGAGTCGACTCTTTCGCACGGGCACGTCGCTTGCGACGATGCGCCCCATCATGCTCAAAGCGCGCGATGTGATGACCCACAAAGTGCTGTGCGCCGAAGCCGTTTGGACCCTCGATGAACTGGTGAGTTTCCTCGCCGAACATGGCATTTCGGGTGCTCCAGTCATTGACGAGAAGGGCGCGATCGTCGGCATCGTCTCGGTGACGGACGTCGCACGGCAGCGGATCCCCGAGCGAATGCCCATGTCCGACTCGGGAGATCTATTGGAGCGCGCATTCGACGAGCGCATCGGTCCGGACGAGTTGCGTGGAATGTCGGCGTTCGCCCCGGACGGCACGACTGTCCGTGAAATCATGACCCCAATGGTGTTCGACGTCACCGAGGACACCCCCGTCGCCGAGGTCGCCGACCTGATGATTCGCGGGCGGATTCACCGCGTCGTCGTCATGCGGCGCGGGCGCGCGGTAGGCATCGTCTCGTCGCTCGACCTCCTGCGAATCGTGCGGGATCTCGGGATGCGTTCACCGAGCCAATCCCCCGAAGCGCCGACCGAAACTCAGGAGTGATCGCGCCGCGAGCGAGCCTGCTCGCGCGGCCTTCGCGCGCGAGTATAGTGTGCTCATGACGCGTACTTCTCCTTGGTTTTTGTGCGGCGCGGTCCTCGTGGTGGGCAGCCTCGCCGTGGCGTGTGGTGACGACGGCTCGGGCGGCGCTGGCGGCGGCAACAATGGCGGTGGTGGTTCGGGCGCTGGACCCTCGAACGCCGATATCGTCATGAACGAGGTCCAACCCCACGGCCTCGAGTGGGTGGAGATCGCCAATGCTGGTGACAGCGCTGTAGACATCAGCGGCTTCGGCGTCTGCGACGAGGACGCTACTGGCGCCTGTGAGGTCGGTAAGGCTCTGCGTTTCCCCGAGGGGACGACCATCCCCGCTGGGGGCTATATCCTGATCATGACAGACCAGGATCCGGCGATGGGCCCTGGCCCGCACGCAGCGTGCACGGGTGGCGTGGCCGAGTGTTATTACGCCCAGTGGAAGGTCAGCGCGGTCGACGGCGAGACGGTTCGCGTCATCGACGCGTCGGACAACGAGGTCGACGCGCTCGTTTATCCTGCAAACGCGACGGCGGACGAGACGCGCAGCTGGGCCCGATTGCCCGACCTCACGGGTGATCCTGGCTCGGCGACTCCGACGCCGGGGGCTGCGAACGCGCCTTGATGTCCTCGGTGGTGAGCGGCGGGCTCCACCCGGCGGCCCGCTCGAGCTCACCGAGCGCGCGCAGGTAATCTCTGATGAGCGCAGCGCGACCGAGCCGGACTTTGCGTACGCGCCGCTCGACGTCGAGCTCTGCCAGATCGTCGATGCGGCCCGCGGCCAGCGCTTTCTGAGCCTCGCCGGCGGCCTTGTCGGCGGCCGCGCCCGGCCCACGATCGAAGCGCGCGACGGCCTCTCGGGCGCCCTTCACCGTGCGAATCGCCGCGCGAACCGCGTCGGCCACGCGCTGCACCTCGGCGTCGAAGGCGAGCTCGGCGGCGCGCGCCTCGAACAGCGCAGCGTCGACCGCGGCCTGATGCGTGTCGAAGATCGGCACGTCGACGCCGGCCCCGAAGAGCCAGCCGAGCGGGTGATCGGTCGACGGCTCGAACACGTACCCGACATCGAAGAACGTGAACCAAGGGAACTGCTGCGAGCGCTCGAGCGCCGCGCGGGCTTGGGCGGAGTCGATCGCCGCCGCGCACTTCTCGAGCTCGGGCGCGCGCTCCACCGCGAGCTCGATCAGCTTGCGCTCCTCGGGGAGGTCGGCCCCGAGGGCCCCCGCGAGGTCCACGCGCTCGAGCGTGATGTCCGCGGGCAATGACAAGCCTGTAAGCGCGCCGAGCGCGTCGAGCGACGACTGGCGACTCGCCGCGAGCACGTCGCTGTCGTACGCGCGGCCCGAAAGGTCGAGGTCGACGAGGGCCTGATCGAGCGAGGTCGCGCGGCCCTCTTCACCTCGCTTGTGCGAGAGCTCGGCTGCGCGCGCCTCGATCGACGTGAGCTCGCTCGAGAGGCCGAGCTCTTCGTCCGCGAGCTGAACCTCGAGGAAGAGGCGTACCACCGAGCCCTCGATCGAGAGCTCCTCGCTCCGGAGCGCGGCCTCGGCCTCGCGGACAGCGGCGTCCGCGATCGCGGTCTCGGCTGCGGCCTCGCCGGGGCGCGGTGGCTTGAAGCGCACGCGCAAGTCGACCTGCGGCTCGTCGCGCGCGATCTCGTCGACGCGGATGCCACCCACCCGAATCTCCGGGTTCGCGGGGCGCCCGGCGGCGTTCGATTCGGCGCGCGCGGCCTCGATCGCGGCGCGTTTCTCCGCGAGGCGCACGCTCCGATCCTTCGCTCTGGCGACGGCGTCCGCGATCGTCAGCTCGTGGCCCTCGAAGGGCTCGACCTCGTCGTAGTGGATTCGCTCGAGCGTGGCGTGTGCGCGCGCCGACGTGTTGGTCGGCAGCGGGAGCGAACAGCCAGCGAGGGCGCTCAAGAGGAGCGCTGCCGCGTGTGCCCGTCTCACGGAGTCGCCGCTTTGGGCCAGGCGATCTCGGTGAACTCCGGGTCGGCGGAGCCCTCGTCGAAGACCACCAAGAACGAACCAGCGTGGCCCGTCGTCGGGGTGATGCCCTCGGGCTTGCGACCGGGGAAGCTCGCGACCTTCTCGAGGTTCGCGACCGCGTCGCCCTGCTTCGCGAGCGTCGCGTGAAACACCGCGCCGAACGCGCCGTCGCCCGTCGAAGGCGTCGAACAAACCAAGAGGCCCTTGTCGTCGGTGAAGACGAGCTCGGCGATCCCACCCTTCGGTGAGGAGGCGCCGCCCTCGGTGGTGAGGTCGAGCGGGACGCGAGCCTCGAGGACGAGGCCAGCGTCCTTCAAGCTGTTCGAGGTGAAGAGCGCCTGCGGGTTGGTGAGCCGCCAGATCAGGGCGCGACCCGCGTCGTCGAGAGGTGCTTTGAGCCCAAAGTAAATCGAGCCGCCGCGCGCCGTCATGCCCTCGATCTCGAGGTCGTTGGTCGACGCGATGCCGAGCGCGGTGAGCGACGCCGCGTCGAGCCCCTCGAGCAGATCGATGAGGTGGACCTCGCCGGCGACCTGAAAGCCGTCACCCGAGGGCTTGAGCGAGAGGAACGCGGTGCGCGCGCGCGGACGCTTGCCGCGCTTCGAGTGGCTCTGCGACGACAGCACGAACACCCCGCCGTCGAGCGTCGTGATCGACTCGAGATCGGTGAGCTCGTCGATCCCGCTGATGTCGGCCGGCGTGGCGTCGACGTCGCCCGAGCCCGTCATCCGAAAGAGCATCGGGATGCGGTCTTTGTCGAGGCCCGTGTCATCGCTTACAACGAGGTAATCATCTCGGCCGGGCTCCGCGACGAGCCCCGAGGGCTCGAAGCGCGTGGTCTCGCGGAGGCTGGCTGGGACCTTCATCCTGCGGATCGTCCCCTCGAGCGGGGCAGCGACGGTCGGAGCCTCACGACCCGAGCCGCGCGCGCCGAGCTCGACCTCGAGTGACTGGCCCGGCGTGAGCGAGCCGTCGCCGTCGAGAGACACGACGACCTCGCGGCCGAGCGTGACGACGTGCGGGTTCACTCGACATTGCGGAGGGAGCTCCTCGACGAGGGGGCTCGACGCGATGACCTTGCCGGAGATCGGCTTCGTGGTCGCGCCCTTCGGACGGAGCCGAACCACCGTGCCGAGCGTCACGTCCGCGGGCCGATCGTCAGGCAAGCAGACGATCGCGCGCGTCGTCGGCGCGACGAGCTTGATGAGCGGTGCGCCGACGTCGACGATCTCTCCGGGGCGCTTCAGGATCTCGGTGACGGTGCCGTCGGCGCTCGCCCGCAGCGTGAGGGTGCCGCGCCGTCGCTCGAGGCCGCGCAGCTGTTCCTCGGCGAGCGTGACCTTCGCGACGAGGTCGGTGAGCTCGAGCGAAGAGTCGCTGCGCTTGGCGCCGAGCTCTTTGATCTGACTCTTCAGGAGCTCGGCGGTCGCGGGCTTCGTGTAGGTGAGGGGAACGAGCGCGGCCTCTTTCAGGGCGAGCGGCGCGAGATCGTCGGCGACGGCTTGCTTCGAATCGACCAGCGCCTTCACGCGGTCGCGCTCGGCGCGCACGGCCTGAGCCTCGGAGCCGACGCGGGCCTGATCCTCTTTGACGCCGGCGAGCTGACGCTCGAGGGCGGCGATGGCCTCGTCGATGCGGTCGTTGCGACGGGTCCGCTCTGCGATCACGCTCGCCGCGAGCGCGTCGCGATCCGCCCTGGCGACCGCGATCTCGGCGTCGAGCGCCGAGGTGTCGAGGAGGGCGATGACGTCGCCCGCATGCACGACCGTGCCGACCTCCACGCGGAGCTCGCGGAGCTGCGCGCGCTCCGGGGCCGCGACCTGCCAAGTGCGGGCCTCGGCGTAGCCGAGCAGCGTGCCGCCCGCGAGGTCGTCCCCGAACTGGAGGTACGCCGCTGCTGCGAGCGTACCGACGCATAATCCGAGCGGGGCGATCTTCGCGATGAAGTCGCGCAGGCGATAAGACCAAGCGCTCATAGGTCGAGTGTGGGCTCTTGCATCAAGAGGGTTACGTCGGAGACCCCGCCGACGGACTGCAAGCTCTTCACCAGCTTGGTGCGCTGCTCGGGATCACCAAGGCTGATCTGGTAGGCATGCTCCATCGCACCGCCTTGAGCAACCTCGCGCAAGGTGACGAGCGCGAACGTGCGGCAATGCCCGCGCAGAGCCTTTTCGATCGCGGTCTCGCTGCCAGTCCCGACCTTCGAGGTGAAGCGCACGAGGCCATCGAAGTCCTGCCGCGTGCCGTACCCGGTGAAATGCAGGACAAAGCTGCCGACACAAAAGAGGAGTGAGCCACCGACCGCAGCGCCGTACGCGTGCGCGCCGCACGCGATGCCCACACCGAGCGAGGCGAAGATGAAGACGATGTCCCGCGGGTCGCGCATCGAGGTGCGGAAGCGGATGAGCGCGAGGCCGCCCGCGACGCCGAGCCCGGCCGCCACGTTCTGCCCGATCGCGATCATGAGCATGCACGGGACGATCGCGCCCATCGCGAGGCCCTGCACGGTCGACCGCGCGTAGGACAGCCCGCGATACGTCATGAGGTACGTGCCCGCGATCGCCTGCGAGAGCCCGAACGCCAAGAGCAGCGCAACGAGGGCTTTGCGGAAATCGAAGGCAGCAAAAGAGAAAGCTATCTTGTCCATCGATGCGTGGTGCCCTGGAGGTCAGGGCGTCGAAGGCGACGGGATTTCAGGCACCGACGCGCGGTCCGGCTCCTCCGTGAGGGGGGGCCCGGGAGAACGGGTCGGGGTGCGGGCCTCCGGCAAGGTGTGCTGCATCTCGATACCATTGCCGTACTTCGAGTAGGAGTATCGAACGAGCTCGAGTCGCCGCACGAGAGCGACCATCCATCGAGGTGGGCGCCGCTCGAACTTCAGCTCGAGGACTGAGATGCAGGTCGGCGTGTTCGTGATCACCCGGTGATCGATCGGGCGCCAAGCCTTGGGGTCGGCCTCGAGCGAGAGCTTCGTCATCGGCTGCGAGATGATCTTTCGATCAATCGTGAGGCGCGCGTAGTTGTCGATCGTGCTGGCGAAGGCCTCGCGCTCGTAGTCGATGAGGATCTTCGGCTCGAGGTGATAGAGGAGCAGGTGCCGAGCGAAGTTGCTCGCGGCGTTGCGTTGGCTGGGCGAGAGCCGGGCGAAGACCTCGCGGTCCGCGACCATCGCGCGGCGCCAGTCGATGTCACGCTTGATGGCAGCGCGTGACTTGCGGATGACGTCCTTCGTGCGGCGCTTGATCTCGAGGAAGACCGGACTCATCGGCGCGTCCGGGTAGGACCGCACACGCATCTTGAATCGGTCCACGGCTTCGCGGTCGTTGGCGAAGAAGAGGTGGTGCTCCGGCGTGTCGAAGTAGAGCGAGCGGATCGTGTACCTGCCGGATTCGCCGGCGTACTCGTCGCGCACCCCTACGGAGAGGGCGGTCGCACGAATCTCGTCGGCCTGGGTCTCGTCGATCAGGTACTTGAACTCGTAGCGTTCGAGCACGGTGGTGGGGCACCTCCTCGTGGGGCCGAATGCTCAGTCTGTCACTGAACTGTAACAATCATAGGCGTGCTCTTGCCTTCGGGCAATTGCTGGGGAGGGCCTGGATCCGTTGGCCGAGCCGCTTCCCACTGCCGCGAATCGCAGCGTGAGGCGCGACGACCGATGTCGAGCGTAGGGCGGTCTTGTGTCGACCCTGCGAATCGCGTGTTGGCGTTTGTGAAGTGAACGGTTGACACAACGGTGAATGTGATTCACATTGTGAATGTGAGTCACACGGAGACTGCAACCCGCCGTCAACGCCGCCGCGAGCTCCGGTTGGATGCCGTGCTCGCTGCGTCTTCGAGGATCTTCGCGGCGGACGGGCTCGAGGGTTTGACGCTCGGGCGCGTCGCCTCGGAGCTCGACCTCGTCCCGGCCGCGCTCTATCGCTACTTCCCCTCGAAGGATGCGCTCATCGCGGCCCTGCAGCGCCGCGCGATCGGTGAGCTCGCGGCGCTCTACCGCGCCCACCTCGAGGCGCTCCGACCCACGCTGGACACGCTCGCTCCGACGACGCGGGCGATCGCGCTCGTGCTCTCCACGGCGCGCTTCTACCTCGAGCTCCCGCAGCGCGTGCCCGAGCTTTGGCGGCTCGTCGCCGTGCTCCTCGGTGATCCGCGCGCGCTCCTGCCCGACGAGGAGGCGATGCGCGCGGCGCCGCTCCTCGCCGAGTTCCTGAGCAGCGCGGTCGACGTCCTCTCCGAGGCTGCGCGCGTCGGGGCGATCACGCCAGGCTCCGCAGACGCGGCGCGCGCCCGCACGCTGTCGCTTTGGGCAGCGCTCCACGGCGCGCTCTGCCTCGAGAAGCTGCGGCGCTTCGACCCGTCGAGCCCGAGCGCGATGGAGCTCGGGTTGGGCCTGGTCGAGGATCTCCTGCGCGGCTGGGGGGCCGACGCGACCACCACGGGGCGCGCGCGGCGCGCCCTCGATCACCGTGAAGGCAAGAAGGGCGAGGGGCCCGGCGCCGACTGAGTCTTACGAGCATCCGTCCCGCACACCGAAATCGTTGGAGGTCAAAGTGTCTGTCATCGCCGCGACGCTGGGGGCGCTCTCGTGGAGCGCGAGTGAGTACGCCATTCATCGCTTCGTGGGTCACGGCCCACGTCGAACCGGCAAGCCTGGGCTCCTGAGTCTCCTCACGCCGTCGGGGCTCGCGGCGCGCTTCAACGACGAGCACATCGCGCACCACTCGAACCCGCTCTACTTCGCGCCGACCTCGCACAAGCTGGTCGCGGCGACGCTGGCGCTCGCGGCCATCGGCGGCGCCGGGTCGCTCGTCTTCGGGCCGCGCCGTGGGCTGGCGTTCGGCGCGGGCTTCGCGGCGTCGTACCTCGGCTACGAGATCCTCCACCGCCGCATCCACGTGGCGCGGCCGCGCGGCCCGTTCGGTCGCTGGGCGCGCCGGCATCACCTGCTTCACCATCACAAGGCGCCGCGGAAGAACCACGGCGTCACGAACCCCGTCTTCGATCTCCTGTTCGGGACGTACGTGCCGCTCGAGGTGGTGAAGATCCCGCGCAAGGCGCCGCCGAAATGGCTCGTGGACCCGGCGACGGGTGACGTGCGCGAACAGTACCGCGCGGACTACAAGCTCGTGGGCCAAGCAGCGTCCGCTGCCGACGCGCAACCGAGGCCGGCGCCCACGACGGCAGACGCGCCCGAGCTCGTCGTCGACGCCGCCGCGAGCTGAGCTCTGCGGGCGCGGCGCGCTCGGTCTACACTCCGCGCGTGCGCCTGCCGGTGATGCCTCCTCTCTTGCCGATGCTCGCGAAGCGCGAGAGCTCTCTGCCTCGCGGGGAGGGTTGGATCTTCGAGCCGAAGTGGGACGGGTTTCGCGTGCTCGTCTTCCGCGACGGGGCCGAGCGACGTCTCCAGAGCCGCGACGAGAAGCCGCTCGATCGCTACTTCCCCGAGCTCGTCGCGCCGCTCGAGGCCTCGCTCCCCGAGCGCTGCGTGCTCGACGGTGAGCTCGTCCTCGTGCGGCCGCGTGGGCCCGACGACGCTCGCAAGCAGCTCGACTTCGAGGCGCTCCAGCAACGCATCCACCCGGCGGCGACGCGCGTGAACATGCTCGCGGCGGAGATGCCGGCCGCGATCGTGTTTTGGGATCTGCTCGCGCTCGGTGACGAAGACCTGATGAAGACGCCCTTCGAGACGCGTCGCGCGCGGCTCGAGGAGGTCCTCGCCAACGCGGCGCCCCCGATCCACCTCACGCCTGCGACCCGCGACCGCGCGCTCGCCGAGGACTGGTTCGCGCGGTTCGAGGGCGCTGGCTTGGACGGTGTTATGGCAAAGCGCGCGGAGGGCACCTACGAACCGAACAAGCGCGTCATGGTGAAGGTGAAACACGAGCGCACCTGCGAGTGCGTCGTGGCGGGCTTTCGCTGGCACAAGAACGGTGAGGGGACGCTCGTCGGGTCACTCGTCCTCGGGCTCTACGGCGACGACGGCAAGCTCCACCACGTCGGCGTGACCGCGAGCTTCACGGAGGCCAAGCGACGCGATCTCGTGGAGTTTCTCGCGCCGTATCGAGAGCGCGCGAAAGAGGGACACCCGTGGGCCGCGTGGGAAGCGGACTCGCAAGCCGAGCGGCGACCGGGCGCGCAGAGCCGATGGAGCCGCGGCAAGTCGCTCTCTTGGGAGCCGCTCCGGATCGAGCTCGTCGTCGAGGTCGCGTACGATCACATGCAGGGCTCGCGGTTCAGGCACACGGCGCAGTTCAGGCGATTTCGAACCGACAAGCCCCCGGCCGAGTGCACCTTCGAGCAGCTCGAGGAGACGCCGGCCTTCGAGCTCGAGCGCATCTTCACGCCCCGCGGTTGAGCGCGCGGTCGGGTATATCTCGGCGGTGAGCGACAAAGCCTCCGACCTCGTCACCATCGTCACGGGCGCGAACACAGGCATCGGTAAGGCGACCGCGCTCGAGCTCGCGCGACGCGGCTACCGCACGTTCATCGCGTGCCGCAGCCTCGACAAAGCTCGAGCCGCTGCAGACGAGATCCGCGCAACCGTGCCGGGCGCCACCGTGGACGTCCTCGAGCTCGACCTCGGGTCGCTGGCGTCGGTGCGGCAGGCCGCGGCGACCTTCCTCGAGACAGGCCTGCCGCTGCCGCTCCTCGTCAACAACGCGGGCGTCGCAGGACAGCGTGGCCTCACCAAGGACGGCTTCGAGCTCCACTTCGGGACGAACCACCTCGGCCACTTCCTCTTCACGATGCTGCTGCTCCCGCGCATCGTGCAGTCAGCGCCCGCGCGCATCGTCAACGTCTCGAGCGGCTCGCACTACCAGGCGAAGGGGATCGACTTCGATCGGCTGCGAGACTCCACGCGCTCCATCACGGGTCTGCCCGAGTACGAGGTCTCGAAGCTCGCGAACGTGTTCTTCACCCAGGAGCTCGCGGAACGGCTCAAGGACAAGGGGGTGACCACGTACGCGGTCCACCCAGGCACGGTCGCCTCGGATGCGTGGCGGCGGATCCCGTGGCCGATCCGCAGCCTCATCACGATGGGGATGATCTCGAACGAGGAGGGGGCGAAGACCAGCCTGCACTGCGCGACGAGCGAAGAGGCCGGGCGCGAGACCGGGCTTTACTATGACAAGTGTAAACCCAAGAAGGCGAGCCGCGTGGCCGCTGACCTCGAGCTCTCGCGCCGACTGTGGCGAGCGAGTGAGGAGTGGGTGGGCCTCTGACCTTCATCGAGCGCGTCGCGCTCGATGAGCGCTCCTCCGATGCGGCACGGCGCTTGCGACCTCTTCGCCCGAGGTCACGACGATGCCGGACAACGGAGCTGAGCGATTCCCCGACATGGATGGCGAACCGCCGCGAGCCGAAGAGGCCAAGGCGGTGCCCGCGCGGCTGATCGATCACGGCGCGTTCCACATGCTGCGTGACGTCGAGGTCGAGATCACGGTCGAGATCGGGCGGATCAAGAAGCGCATCGCGGACGTGCTGCGCTTCGTCCCTGGGCAGACCGTCGAGCTCGACAAAGTCGCCGGAGAACCGGTCGATATCTACGTCAACGACCAGCTCCTCGGACGTGGCGAGGCCGTGGTCGTCGGAGATCGCTACGGCGTTCGCATCACTGAACTCTTGGGCGCGGCGGAGGACAAATCATGAAACGGACCGTCAGGATCTTGGCGAGCGTCATCTTCATGGCGGCGATGGGCGCGGCTCCTGCCGTCGCTTCGGCTGATGTCGGCGGCGCGGGACGGAACGAGCCCTATCCGACGTCGACCCCGTCCGCGGACAGCCGCGCGCGCTCCGAGGGCACTCCGCTCTCGCTCCGACCGAACCGCGAAGAGAGCGCCAGCCTCGGCGGGACGAGCATCGGGACCAAGCTGCTCCTCGTCGGCCTGATTCTGGGCGCGGCGTTCCTCTACTTCCGCACGCGCCGTGTGAACCGCGGCGCCGATGGACGGCCCGCGCCGAGCGTCGCGCCACGCGTGCTCGGTCGCACGTCGATCGGTGTGCGGAGCGAGCTCCTCGTCGTCGAGGTCGACGGCCAGCGCCTGCTGCTCGGCGTCACCCCTTCGGCGATCTCGACGCTGAGCTTGCTCTCGGGCGACGCGCTCGCCGAGTCGCTGCCGACGCCGGCCGAAGAGTCTCGCCGCGACCTCTCGAAGAAGGAGCAAGCAGTCTTCGACAGCTGGCCGAACGAGGAGCCTCGCTCCGACCTCGTGTCGGTGAAGGACAGCCTCACCCGCCTGCTCGAGGGGGCGCGCGCGCGCCAGTCGCAGCCGCAGCCTCAGCCGCAGGCGCCCGCTCGAATGAGCCTGCCTGAGCCCATCGAGTCCGATCCGCTCGAGCTCGAGGTCGATCCGCGCTCCGAGCCTCCGCCTCGCTCGCAGCGGACCGTCGCCTCCGAGGCCGCTCCGGCGAAGAAGCCTCGCGCGCAGAAGCGCACCGGTCGCACGACCATGAACGTCGAGGGACAGGCGCGCGGGCTCGTGGTCCTGCGCACCCCCGAGAGCCAGCCATGAGAAGCCTGGTCGAGCAGCTCGCGAAGACGGGGCTCTCCAAAGAGCTCGCGATCCTCGGGCTGCTTACAATTTTGTCGCTGCTTCCGGCGATCATCCTCACGACGACGAGCTTCACGCGGATCGTGGTGGTCCTCGGCTTCGTACGCCAAGGGATCGGCACGCAGCAGTCGCCCCCGAACCAGGTGCTCGTCGGGCTCGCCCTCTTCCTCTCGGCGTTCGTGATGGGGCCGGTCGTCGACAAGATCTACGACGTCGCTTACCTGCCGCTCGAGCGCGGCGAGATCACCGAGGTCGAGGCCCTCGAGCGCGGCGTCGCGCCGCTCAAGTCCTTCATGTTGCGTCAGACCCGCGAGGCGGATCTCGCCCTCTTCTACGAGCACAGCCAAGAGCCGCAGCCCGAGACCGAAGAGGACGTCCCGCTGAAGATCGCGGCGCCCGCGTTCCTCGTGAGCGAGCTCACGACGGCGTTCGAGATGGGCGTGCTCGTGCTCCTGCCGTTCCTCGTCATCGATTTGGCTGTGAGCTCGGGGCTCATGAGCATGGGCATGATGATGGTGCCGCCCGGGCAGATCAGCTTGCCGCTGAAGCTGCTGGTCTTCGTCATGGTCGATGGGTGGCACCTCTTGGTCGACTCTTTGCTGAGGAGCTACGCATGACCACCGACGGCGCGGCCACGCTGATCACCCGCTTCACGGAGACAGCCCTCTACGTGGCCACGCCGATCCTCGTCGTCGCGGCGATCGTCGGCGTGTTCGTCGGCATCGTGCAGACGGCCACACAGATCAACGAGCCGGCGATCGCCTACGCGGCCAAGGTCGTGGGGCTCGTCGCGCTCCTCTTGCTCGCGGGGCCGCTCCTCACCGACAAGCTGCTCACGTACACGCGGCAGAGCTTCGCGGCCATCGCAGAGGTCGTCGAATGACATGTTCCGCGACAAGATCATCGCCGTCGTCGTCTTCTACCTGCTGATCGCGGTCCGCATCACAGGCTTCGTGGCGGTGTCGCCGTTCCCCGGGGCGTACGCGCCTCGCCACGCGAAGGTCGGGCTCGTGATGACGCTCTCGTTCTTCGCGACCGCGATGGCCGAAGACCCCGTCGCGCCGCTCACGCTCGATCTCGGGCTAGGGCGGCTCGTGGTCTCGGAGGTCGCGCTCGGCCTCTTGATGGGGTTCATCGTCCGCATCGCGTTCGCCGCGGCGGAGACGGCGGGCGACGTGACCTCGCACGCGCTCGGGCTGAGCTCGGCGTCCCTCTTCGACCCGTCGACAGGCGCGCAGGAGACCGTCATTTCGAGGGTGTTCGCGCTCCTCGGGACGCTCGTGTTCCTCGCGTCCGGGGCGCACCGCGCGGTGCTCGGCTACGTCGTCGACTCGTTCGTCGCGCTCCCCGTCGGCACGACCACGCACGTGACCGCGTCGCTCCCCGTCGTGCTCGATCTCTTCCTCGAGGCGACCTCCGCGGGGCTGCGGCTCGCGATGCCGATGCTCGGTGTTTCCCTCGCGGTGCAGGCCGTGCTCGCGTTCACCGCGCGCATCGCGCCGAGCCTGCAAATCTTCAACGTGGGCTTCGCGATCCTCATCGCCGCAGGGCTCCTCACGCTCGCGGCGACGCTGCCCGATCTCACGACGCTGCTCTCCGAGTTCACGCTGCGGATCCCGCGCGGCATCGAGCGCGTCCTCGACGCGACAGCCGAATAGCCCTCAACACCCGCACAGAGCGGCGGCCTCTGATTTGCCTAGAAGCCTCATAACGGCCGAGACCTGCGGTCACGGCAGCACATCGAGGACTTCAACATGGCAAAAGGCGTATACGCAGCGCTCTCGGGGGCCGTCGCCGCCAACACGGCGCTCGAGACGACAGCTCAGAATCTGGCCAACTGCTCGACCGCTGGCTACGCGAAGCTGCGGCCCGTGTTCCGCGAGGTCCTCGCGCAGCAGGCTCCCACTCAAGCGCGTGGCGCGGGCCCCGTGATCACGAATCGCTACACGGCAGTCAGCGGCACCGTGCTCGACTCCGCGCCTGGCGAGGTCGAGGTGACAGGCGAGCCGCTCGACGTCGCGCTCCCCGAGGGCGTGTATCTCGCGGTCAACACGCCGGCCGGAGAGCGCTACACCCGTGCTGGTGACATTCGGTTGACGCCCGACGGTACTTTGACGGTGGCTGGTGGGACGCTCGCCGGCGAGGACGGGAGCCCGCTCCGCGCAGAGCCCGACGCCGAGCTCACGTTCACAAAAGACGGTCAATTGCTCGCGGGTGAGGACCCCGTAGGCCGCGTGAAGCTCGTGCGTTTCGACGAGCCTCGTGGCCTCACCCCCGAGGGGATCAACCTTTTCGCGAGCTCGCAGGCCTCGGGAAACGCCACGCCCGCGAGCGGTGAAATCCGCGTGGGCGAGCTCGAGCGCTCGAACGCTGCCCCCGTCGGCGCCATGACGGAGCTCATCACCACGACACGGCTTTTTGACGCTTTTCAGCGCGCCATCGAGTCTTTCCGCGACGCCGACCGCAAGGCTGCGTCGATGCCCGCGCCCTGAGCCCCAATCGCGCCGCGCCCTGAGCCCCAATCGGGCTCGGCATGAAACTGGCAATCAACGAAAGACAAGTTCCCTCAGAGAAAACTCTCTGCAGCCCCACTCAACGCGGTCGCCCTGCCCCCACCACGGAGTGAATCATGCCTATCTACGTCAATACCAACGTCCCGTCGCTCGAAGCCCAACGCAACCTCTCGACGAACGCCTCGCAGCAAGCGACCACGTTCCAGCGTCTCTCGAGCGGCCTGCGGATCAACTCCGCAGCGGACGACGCGGCCGGCTTGGCGATCGCAGAGAAGATGTCGGCGGACATTCGCTCGTACGGCGCGGCCGAGCGCAACTCGAACAATGCTGTAAGCATGTTGCAGACGGCAGAAGGCGCGGCGGGCCAGATCTCCTCGATCCTCCAGCGCCTCCGTGAGCTCTCGGTCCAGGCCGCGAACGGTGACATGACGGCGACGGATCGCGGCTACCTCGACCAAGAGTTCACCGCGATGAAGGACGAGATCACGCGCATCATCGACAACACCAAGTTCAATGGAAAAGACCTGCTCGGCGGCGCGGCCGGCACGATCGACTTCCAGATTGGTATCGGCAACACGTCGAGCGATCGCCTGAGCTTCAACTTCGGCGGCAACTCGCTCACGTCGCTGGGCATCAACACGACGACGCTCGCCGGCGCGACGCCCGCCAACGCCCAGACTGCGATCGACGACGTCGACACCGCGATCGCGGGCGTCAACTCCCTGCGAGCAGGCTTCGGCGCCTCGCTGAACCGCCTCCAGGTGACCGTCTCGAACCTTCAATCGATGCGCACCAACTTGTCCGCAGCTCACGGCCGCATCCGCGACGTCGACGTCGCCGAGGAGAGCTCGAAGCTCGCTCGCTCGCAGGTCCTCATGCAGGCGAGCACCGCGATCCTCGCGCAGGCGAACCAAGCGCCGCAGAACGCGCTGCAGCTTCTCAAGGGTTGATCGAGCGGCTCCCCTTCCCGCCACTCCTTCCACGTGATCGATCTTCAGGTGCCAGAGTCCGTGTTGCTCCTCCTCCGAGGCTTCCATGCGTGTAAGCAGCGTCACCCCGACTACGACCGCGCGAGCCGCGGGCATCGAGCAAAAGAAGCTCGACAAGCCCAGCGCAGCCTCCGCCAGCGGGCGCGTCGTCGAGGGCAAAAAGACGGTGCTCTCCTCGAGCGACATTCGTCGTGCGCTCGCGGAGGCCTACGTCGACACGCACGGCGAGCCCATGTCGAAGAAGATGCTGGACGTGCTGACCGCACAGGCGTGTCACGAGACCGCCGCGGGTGCGAGCATGTACAACTACAACTTCGGCGGTATCAAGGGGACGAGCCCAGAGGGTGCGACCACACGACTCCTCACCCACGAGGTCTTCGACGGGCGCGAAGTCACCATTCGAGACGGGTTTCGGGCGTACAGCTCCGCGCGGGCAGGCGCCGCGGACTACCTGAATCTGCTCGAGAGGCGATTTCCCCGGGCGATGGACGCAGCAGCGCGCGGTGACGTCGACGATTTCGTCGCGCGCCTGAAGGCCGGTCACTACTTCACGGGCGAACAAGGTGCTTATGCGGCGTCGCTCCGCGCGCTGGTTGCGCAGGGCTTCGACACCGCGAGCGCCGGGCAGCCGCTCGAGATGCGGGAAGAAGTGCGGGAAGGGGAGGCGAGCCCGACCGAGCTCGTCTTGCCGACGCAGGCAGACCTCGGACCGACGAGCGTCGCCGTCGCGCGCGTCCTCGACGCGCTCACCGTTTCTTCCTTACGAATCGCAGCTCCTGATCCGTCGGCGGGGGTTTAAGCAGCGGTCGCGAGGATCCGTCCCAAACCGTAGCCGCGCCCCGGCGAAGGTGTCGTCGTCGCGCGGTGCCGTGGAGGTTGGTCATGAGCGATTTCGCCGAACTCTTGAAGCGGGCGGAAGAGCTTTTCGAGAGCGAACGACAAGCGATCGTCGAGCTCGATTCGGAGCGAGTCACAGCTTTGGAGCTCGAGAAGCACGCCATCGAAGTCGAGATGGCGCGGCTCGTCTCGGGCGGTGTCGCGCGAGGCGGAGTGAGCCGAGAGGATCGGGCACACGTCGAGCGCGTCGTCTCGCTGGCTCGCAGGAGCTGCATGCTCCTCGCGCACGCCCGCGACCTCACCCGCTCGCTGGCGACGCTCGAGTCGAGCGCCGCTGAGCCGAGTTGTCTCTAACCGGGGCAGAAGCCGACCCGCGGACGCGGCGTGCGGCTCTCTGTGACGGGGTAGCCATGAGCTCGCTGACTGGCATCCTCTACAGTGCTCGCGATGCGATGGCGGCGCAGTCCGGGGCGCTCCAGACCGTCGGCAGCAACATCACGGGCGCGAACGTCGCAGGGTACGTCAAGCGCACCGCAGTCCTCGAGACGCGCGCGCTCGGGGCAGGGCAGCCGGGCAGCGTCCAGTTCCTCGGTGGCGCGCGACAGGTCGATCCGTTCGCGAACAAGCGCCACGTCATCGAGCTCGGTCACTACGGCGCCGCGACCGCGCGCGCCGATGGGCTCTCGGGTCTCGAGGAGCCCCTCGCTTCGACGAACGAGAGCGGGCTCGCAGGGCGCGCAGCGGCGTTCTTCGGCGCGGCGACGACGCTCGCCTCGAACGCGAGCGATCCGACCGCGCGCGCCGCGTTCCTCGCGCGCGCCGACGAGGTCGCGAGCGCCTTCCGCACCGCAGCCGAGGCGCTCTCCGCACGTCGCACCGATCTCGAGAAGACCGCCGCGGGCACCGTCGAAGAGGTCAACCAGCGCGCCAAAGAGCTCTCGGAGCTCAACGGGAAGATCGCCACCGCGAAGGCTACGGGAGACGAAGCACCGGAGCTCCGCGATCGACGCGACGAGATCCTGAAGGAGCTCGGCGAGCGCGTGGGCGCGACAGGGATCGAGGAGAAAGACGGGATGATCACCGTCCTCGCCGCCGGCACCGCGCTCGTCTCCGGCACCAACTTCGCGACCATGTCGACCTCGCTCGACGCGAAGGGTGACCTCGCGATCACCGTGCGCAGCAGCGGCGGGAGCACGCAGGACGTCACGGCGCGCATGACCGAAGGTCGGATCGCGGGCCTCATCCAAGCGCGCGACACCGACATCCCGGCCCTCTCGGACGAGCTCGATCAGCTCGCGTTCGATCTCGCGGGCTCGGTGAACGCACAGCACGCGGCGGGCTTCGGCGCCGACGGCGTGAGCGGCCGCTCGCTCTTCAAGCCGATCACGCAGGTCGCAGGCGCGGCGGCGCAGTTCACGCTCGACGCGGCGATGATCGGCAGGCCCGATCGCGTCGCAGCCTCGAGCACGCTCTCGGGCCTGCCCGGCGGCAACGCGAACGCGCTCGGGCTCGCTCAGATCGGCTCGGTGTCGCTCGCGGGCGCAGGTGCGCCGGCGGCGCGGCTCGGCGGCCTCGCTGGGCACCTCGGCGTGCTGCAGAACCAGGCCGAAAACGCTGTCGAGCTCCGCACGAGCACCGTCGACATGACGACGAAGCTTCGCGAGCAAGCGAGCGGCGTCTCCATCGAAGAAGAGATGGTGGACCTCACGCGCTATCAGCGCGGGTTCGAGGCCTCGATGCGCGTCTTGAAGACCGCGGACGAGCTCCTCGAGACCGTGGTCCGCGAGCTCGGAGGCTGATCATGCGCGTCACCGAGACCCTCCGCATGCAGGCCGTCGAACGCGCCCAGCGGCGCGCGACGAACGATCTGTCGCGCGCGACCGACGGCGCCTCGACAGGGATGCGTGTGCGGGCCCCGGCCGACGACCCCACGGCCTTCGCGAGCCTCGTCCGCGTGCGCGCGGGTGCGAGCGCGTGGAAGGATCGGCGCGAGGCGATCTCGTCGAGCTCGAGCGAGCTCACGGTCGCGGAGTCCTCGCTCGCGGAGGGTGCGGACATCATGGCCCGCGCGCGCGAGCTCGCCGTGACGATGGCCGACGGCGCGATGAGCGCGGCCGAGCGAACGGCCGCGGCAGGTGAGGTGAGGACGCTGCGTGCGGCCCTCCTCGGCATCGCGAACCAGCGCGGCGCCTCGGGCTACCTGTTCGCGGGCTCCGCGGTCGGCACTGCGCCCTTCACCGCGGCCGGGACCTTCGTCGCCAACGACGACGCGCTCGACGTCGAGGTCGCGCCAGGCATCCGCGTCCGCTCGAACGCGAGCGGCGCGCAGGCGTTCACGTCCGCTGGCGGGCGTGACGTCTTTCAGGACCTCGACAACCTTGCGAACGCGCTCGCGTCGAACAACGTCGCTGGCGTGCAGACCTCCGTGACAGACATCGAAGCGGGGCACACGCAGATCACCAGCGCGCGAGCGATGGCGGGGATCGGCATCGACCGGCTGCGGGCCTCGGAGAGCGCAGCCGATCAGGCCGCGATGATGCTCCAAGAGGAGCACGCGAAGACGGGTGAGCTCGACGCGGCCACCGCGTTCTCCAAGCTCGCCGAGGCGCAGCAGGCGTACGAGCGCGCGCTCAGCATCTCGAAGAACATCCTCTCGACGTTCGACCTGAAGAACATGCCTTGAGGGCGTGGCTCGGGGGGCGCTGGCGCGGCGCGTGCAACGGTGTTGTGGTGTTCCCGTAGGCCGAAGACGGCCTCAAAACCACCACCCGGAGAAGCCCATGCTCGTCGTACACCGCAAGGTTGGGGAGCGGATCGTGCTCAGCGGAGGGATCGAAATCACCGTCCTCTCCTCGACGCGCAACGGCGTTCGTCTCGCCGTTACCGCCCCCCCCGATGTGCTCATCGCTCGAGGTGAACTGCATGACGCGGTCGCCAAGGCGAACCAGGCCGCAGCGACCAACGTCGTCCCCTTCGACGAAGACGGGGCCGAGCCCGTCCACGAAATGGACGAGATGCGGCCGTCGTTCGACGAGCTCGACCCTCGTACCAAGACCCAACCCGCACCAGCCCCGCGCTTCATGGAGCCGAGTCCTCACGATGAGGCTCCCGCGCACGCGGCCGAGCTCTACCTGGAGGATGCGCGATGATCACGCTCAAAGGCACCCGCTTCGGAGACATCGAGATCAACGAGGAGCACGCGATCCTGTTCCCTCGCGGTCTCATCGGCTTCGCCGAAGAGACGCGCTTCGTGATCTTGGAGCGCCCGCGCAGCCACCTCGCCCTGCTCCAGTCGTTGAAGACGCCGAGCCTCGCGTTCCCCGTGGTCGAAGCTCGCATCGTCGACCCCGACTACGCGATCGGGTCGGTGCGCCAAGTCGCTGACACCTTCCATATAAAGTTTGACGATCTGGCGACGCTGTTCGTCGTGCACGCGGACCCGAACGAACCCCACGGGCTGCGCGCCAACATGCTGGCGCCGATCCTGATGGATGCCGCGAGCCGGCGCGCCTGGCAGGTCATCCTCGACGGCAGCGGCTACGACGCTGCGGCGACGATCGATCCGTCCAGCCTGGCGCTCACGAGGCGAGTCGCGCACCCGATCGTCGCAGAGCTCGCGCCGCTGCTGTGAGGCAGAGAGAGCGCAGCGACTGAGCGACGAGCGATTGAGCGACGAGCGACGAGCGACATGCGATGCCGGCGGTCGAGCGGAGGCGGCGTGGGTCGAGCGAAGCGAGACTGGGGCTCCGGTCCTCCGGAGCCCGAGCCGGCGGAGCGAGCGAAGGCGTCGAGCGGAGGCGGCGTGGGTCGAGCGAAGCGAGATTGGGGCTCCGGTCCTCTGGAGCCCGAGCCGGCGGAGCGAGCGAAGGCGTCGAGCGGAGCCGGCGTGCTGAACCAGGCGCGCGAAGTCGCGAGCGACGACGTAGCAGTCGAGTCGTTGAAAGAGGGCGTCGGGCTTGCCCGACTGCGCGCAGCTTCCGTGACGGACTCGCGCGCCAGGGAGGTCCAAACCAGCCATGACGTGTTCGCGCGGGGCGGCCACGGAAGGTTCGCGCCCAGGGCACACCCGACGAGTGAGCAGACGGGGAGGCGGCGAGACTCGGAGTGCAGAGACGCCAGCGCTACCCCAGTCGGGCCGCGACGAGCCTGCGACCGGCTTGCTCGGCTCCCGGCTCGACCTCCACGAGCAGGTTGCCTCGTCCTCGACCTCGCGCAGCTCGTTCTCCCGAGCAACTGGGTTCAATCGGGTGCCAGGGGGTCGCCCAACGAGTCCAATGGCAAGCGCGCGATGCCGTAGCGCGAGACTGCGTCGAAGACCGTAATGAAGAGCTCCTTGCACGTGAACCCCAGCACATAATTCCACTTCCATTCGTCGTTGCCTGAGAGCACCCAGGCCGCGCCATCTTGGAGCCGAACGATCTCCGCGTCGCGCCCGGTGGCGAGGATTCTCCCGGCGTAACCACAGCCGACGGCGAATTGATTCTGATGGGTGCCGATGCCCGTGCTCATGTCACTCCGTAGCCTGCGCGAAGCGAGCGCCGCAGGATCGGTCGTGAAGGGTGAGGTCATGATTGAGACAATCCGATAGAGCCCCTCTTCGCCAGCAACCTTGCCCTCCCCTTGTGTCCAGACCAGATCTACGCCGTCGGTGCCGACATTCGCCGCTCCGCGCGTAAGGTCATCGCCGAAGGTCAAGAGTGGATGTGTGCCGAGAGCTTCATCGTACGCCCATATGCTCGCTGAGACGTAGGCGCCCAAGCCGAAGATGACTTGGTGGCCGAGCACCCACGGTTTCCCGCTCAGCGGGGCGCCCAATGGGCTCACGGCCGGTTCATAGATGGGCACTGTTGCTTCCCCGCCTCTTCCATAGGCCGTCAGTACGGACCCGTATTGCTGCCTTAGAACCCAGTCTGAACCGCCCCACCAGGCGTTGATGCCCGGGGCGTCATCTCGATACCAGGCCTCGGGCGTGAGCGATCCGACGGTGCCAACCATCAACCCATCCACACCCTCGTTCGGCCCATAGAGGCTAAAGACGAAGCTGCCGGGGCCAAGATCGCGATTCAGTGCCGCGCAACCCTCCGCCGGTGGGTACCCCTGGCGGAGCGCAAAATCGAGAGGCTCTCCTTCAACCCCGCCTACGACAAAGTCCAGGTAGGATTGTGCGTCGCCGGACCCATTGTATGCGCTTCGTGCAAGAAACAGCCGCGCCGTAGAGCTCTGGTCCACCCAAAACCCAACCTCAGAGCCGATGGCGTTTAGATAGCCGTCACTCCACTCCGTCGTCATGCGACGACAGTCCGCGTTGCCTGCGCTCGGCGGACAGGCCTCCCAGCCTATGGGTGCAGGTCCGGCTTCACGCGAAGGTGGTACCCAATAGGTGCAGCCGGGGAAACACGTCCACGGCACCCAATCTGCTGGAACGCTCTCAGGCCGATTGAACACCTCCTCTCCGCATGTTGTCCACGCTCCGGCCCCCGTTGTGGCCGATAGGGAGCTTGTCGAGCCTTGAGTCGACGAAGACGTATTGCCGCCACCTCCACTGCCGTTTGTGGTCGTCAGGGCTGTCGACTCGCCGCAGCCAGCCACGAGGAACAGGAAGAGTACACGCTTCACGGATGACCCCAGACCAGCGACGAGACCAGGGACCCCAGGCTGGACATCGGGTGGGCAGCTCCGGAGAGCGTCGGGTATCGCCGTCCCTTGATCCGACCATTCCCACGCTGTGTATATACGACGAAACCACGAGAGTCGGTAAAGGCTGGGGCCGCGAGCTCGTGGGCGCCTTCTTCCAGTCGGGTCAATGTTTCAGCCTCGACATCAAACCGCAAGAGCGCGTGTCGTTTGGGGTGAGCGTTCGAGAGCGACACGAGCATGTTGCCCTGCAGATCTGACGTCAGCCACACACGCTCCGGAAACTCAGCGCCAGTCCAAGCCGCGACAACCTCAGCGTCCCGCCCGAAGGCATCGACGCGGATGAGCCGAACCACTGCGTTGCAGTCCCCACGAGTAGCTTCACAAGCGACAGAATCGAGCGCGTCGTCACATTCGATGTGGCCGTGATCGATCAAATAGAGCGAGCGGGCTCGAAAGCTGTAGGCCGCGGCGAGGACGTCGCGAAACTTCACGGTCGACACGAACCTCGCGGCGTTTCCGCCGAGGTTCATTCGCAGGACGTCCCCGTTCCAGTGACCTTGCATGTCTACCCCACCGACAAGAAAGACGAGCTGGATCGCTGAGGAGTAGACTGGAACGAACCCTGAGCGGGTGGGGGTCGTCAGCGTTGCCACCGCGGTCGTGGGAGTGGGTCTCGCGCCGGTGAGCGACGCCCCATCAGCGCTCACGGTGACCTGCTCGCCGATCGACACCCCGTCCGCCCGGATGCCCACGGCGATTGGCGCGCCGCGCCCGATGAGCGGGCTGGGCTCCGATGCGCTTGCCCATACGAGAGATACGTCCTGGAGATTCGCGCGCAGCGGAGCATCCAACTGGGGGCCCAGGACTTGGGCGCTGCCATCCAGGTTGAGCAGACCGACGTCGCCACCCTCGGTTGCGACCACCCACTCCGCTCCGCCGCGGACCGCGTCTTCAACGGCGCTTACCCGGAAGTCGACCGGCGGATCGGCGAGCGTACGCCAGAGGAAGATGGGCTCCCTGGAGGCGAGCGGCTTGGAAACACGACTCTCACTGATGAACTCGGGATCGAGGTCGAAGTAGCTGCTCGCTAGCTCCTCCGTCCCCGCGAGGGCTGGCCCCCCATGTGCTCCAGTCCCGACCGTGTTGCCGAACGTTCCAATGAATGTTTGCGCGTGAACCCAGAAGCGCCCGTCGAGGCCGCTGGCGGGCCCTCCAGAGAGCAGCAGCGTCGACTCGGCAGGCGGCACGGAGACAATGTTCGTGAGCGCCCAGAAGCTCGCATCAGTTTGATAGAGCCACCGCCACGAATAATCGGAGTCGTCGTACTTGGTTACCCATGGTGCGCCGCGAGTGAGCTTCTTGCTGGTCGTCATGTTGGACATTGTCACGCGATGCCATCGCATCGCGGCGGTCTCGTCGTTCGCACTGGCGAGCTCATAGTGCACCTCGTCGCTCGAGATGAGCGCAGGGTCATCGCACTGCAACCCTGGCTCGCCCGATGCGAGGTACTGACAGTAGCGAAAGTGCGTCGGTACTCCAACAGGTTGGTAGCTCGTGGTGCCAGACTTTGAGAGCTTCGTCCGACGTGACCGCAGCGGCCTCACTCGAATGCCGTCCTGAACATTCAGGCTGACCACATCGGTGAATAAGCTCGAGCTTACTCCTTGACTGGCGATCCGCTCTACCGCCAAGGGCTCGCTCGCCGGCACCGGGACGGGTTCGCAGGCATCGCCCATTTCTTGGGGCGCAAGGGTGGAGTCGTCGATCCATGCGGCCTCCGCGTCAGCGTTCGCGTTTTCTTGCCCCAAGTTGGGCGTGTAGGGACAGTTGTCGAACCCGTCGCAGACTCCGTCGCAGTCGAAGTCGCCCCCCTGATCACACGCCGGGGCATCCGACTCACGGGGGTGCGAAGGGCAAGGATCGGTGCAGTCGGGGATATCGTCTCCGTCCGTATCCTGCGCGTTTGGAAGGAAAGGGCACGCGTCGCAAAGATCGACGACACCATCAGCGTCCGCGTCGTGATCGTCACACGCGCCTTCGTCGCAGCTCTCCAGATACCGCTCGCATTCACCGTCGAAGTTCCCTTCATCGTCGACCAAGCGGTCACCGTTTGGCGTCTGGAGGCTCAGCAGCCACGCGACGGACTCGGGGCTATCCAAGGCGGTATAGTTATTGACGGTATAGTAATCGAACAGTGTCGGTCCTGGCACCGGCCCACCGAAAGACCCGGCCAAGCCACATAGGTTCCCTGTCTCGTCGATGAGTGGGCCACCCGAATCACCGAAGGCGACCCCCGAATACTCCGAGCAGAAGGCGGGACTGTTGACGAACGTCTTCTCGTAAATTGCGCCATCCACGGTGCCAAAGCGGAACCAACCGTCATGCGTGGAGTACCGACGCAGCAAGGAGATAGGGCCACAAGTCGCCGCCCACGTCGTGCCGTAGCCCACAGCGGTGCCGGTGAAGCCCGTCTCGGACCCAAAGCCCGCGGGGCACGTATTGGGTATTAGGGAGAGGTGCTTGGGTCGGGCAACCCACGCCGGCACGCGCGTGTCCAGCCGAAACGCAGCCAGGTCCTGCGCAACGTGATTGATGTCTGCTGGATTCGGATCCGTGATTCGAAGGAAGATAGGATTGTTGGCGCTGAATCTGAAGAATCGTTTCTTCGGTTGGCCCGCGGCTGCAGGATCAACGTCAAAAGTCGCTGAGATGTCGCTTGTGCGCGAAGCGGCCGTGCTGAAGCAGTGAGACGAGGTAACCACCCAGAATGGGGTGACGAGGACACCAGTGCAGAGTAGCCCACCTCCCCAGTGGCTACGTACGCGACGTAGTCGTGCGTGTTGGTGCTATCTAACACCGAGTCGGGGCCATCCCAGACTGCGTCGCTGGTCGTGGCCAGCTCTTCTGTTTCTTGCGGGGCGGAGTCGCCAATACAGCCGATGTTGGCGAGAGCGGCGTGGGTCAGCGCCAGAGCGAGAATCGATGAGCGGCACCTATTGGGTTCCATGGTGACCTCACTTGCTGGAGGCGATAGTTCATTTCAGCCCGGGCACGAGGGCGGAGGGTTGTCTGCTTCACATTGCCCATTCACAAACTCTAACCGAACATCGACGCACGTCGCTCCGGGCCACATAACGCTCAGCTCCTTTGGGTCCGACGGAAAGGTCGCCCAGAAGAACGTCGCTTGGGTGGGACTCGTTGCTACCGCGGTCGCAGGCAAGCCATCAATCTCAACGCCGAGATCCGCTGCCTGTATGGTCTCGCCTACGCATCCATTGCCAAGTTGAACACGAAGGTCTTGAGCTGGAAGCTCCGCTGCGAACTGGTCAATTGGAATCGTCAGCGTTCCGGGGCCCTCGAAAGTGCATCCCGCGAACGGCTCACAATGCGCGGGTACAGTCTCAATCTGGCAGCGGTCGGTCCAGCACCATTCGGAGACGTTGAACGGTTCAGGACATGGGGAGTCCGTCTCACACGGACCTGGCCAGCATGCCACGAGCAGGCTTGCGCCGAGCGCGAGCGCGAGCGCGAGCGCGAAGTGAAACCTTAGCACAGCGTCATGCTCCACCCTCACCGGCTCTCTTGTCAATTGGCGCCGAGATGGTCGCGAGCTCAGCATCAGCTCGCGCTGTCAACCTCAAGGCCTGACGAACGGACTGTCGTCCTCGGGGTCCTCCGGCCCAATGACCGGTTTCGCGCCGGTCGCCCCCTTGGTGGCAGCCACCGGGTCCTTCGCGGAGGCCTCCGGTGCGCGCGGCGCCTCGGGCTCTTCGGGCTCCGCCACCTCACGCGTAAAGGTGGTGAGGCCGAGCACAAGCAGGTGGTTCGCGTTGATGATCACCTGGCGAAACGCGGTCGCCCACTCGTTGTACCAGCCGCGGAATTTGTCGACGCCGTCGAGCTGAGCCTCACGCGCGGCGAGTACGCGGCGCGGAGCATCTTTGTCGGCCTTCTTCATCGAGAGGCCCTGCTCAGCGTCGTCGAGCAGTGCGCGCACGCGGTCGACCTCCTGGGCGGTCAGGCCGCGCTTGGCGAGGGTCTCGCGCAGGGCCTTGGCGTGAGGCTGTGTGCTGGTCTCGAGCGCGACGACGCGCTCGATGAAGAGTCGGACCGACCGCACGACGCTGGGGCCGAGCGGCTGCTGCTCCAGGTCCAGGAAGAACGCCGCCTCGAACGCGTCGCGCTCGGCCTTGGGAATGGCGCGCTGGATGATGACGCGCGTCCGAGGAAACCAGTAGTTCTCGAACTCGTCGATGTCACCGAGCAACGTCATGTCGCGCGCGCTGAGCGGCTGTGTGGACTGCTGCCGATAGAAGTAGCACTCGAGCGGCGTGTCGCGGCCGCTCGCCTGCCCGATAAGGCTCCAGCCCATCGCGTGCTCCTCAGGCGTGTAATGGACTCGACGGCAATGGATCTCGAAGATCGGCGACTGGATGCCGACGAGGAGCTTCGTGCCCTTGTCCAATAGCTGGCGATCCCGATGACTGAGGATCACCCGCGTGAGCAGCGTAGGATCAGGGAGATCCTGCACAGTCGCGTCCGTTGGAGATGCCACCGGTGCATTGGCCGGCGGCGTGTTGAGATCGACGGGCCCCTGATTCGACATGACAGATCACTCCCGGGCCGCGCCACTCGCCGCCCTAGATCTAAATGCCCTCGACCAAGGAAGTTCCGGACAACCCCAGCGCTGCAAACCCCTTCACCACCGGCCCACCTAGCGAATTTTTCGCGCAAATGAGGGTCCTCAGGGTCGGGATGGGGTCCTCAGGGGGTCGGGATGGGGTCCTCAGGGGGTCGCGAGGTAGTCCTCAGGGGGTCTCGAGGTAGTCCTCAGGGGGTCGCGAGGTAGTCCTCAGGGGGTCGCGAGGTAGTCCTCAGGGGGTCTCGAGGTAGTCCTCAGGGGGTCGGGGGCAGGTGTTCCGCCGACGAACACCTGGCCTGGACCCCAGCCACACTCTTCAGCGACCGAACGTGGTCCACGCGCGGAGTGGCGCTCACGCCGCGCTCGCCTGCCCCAACACCTCTGCCGCGCGCTTCCGCAGGTTGTAGTCCAGCCGCTCCACCGTGCGCTTCGACACGCCGAGCTCCGCAGCGATCTCCTCGAAGGATGCGAACTCCCGGTAATGCCGTCAGAAGAAGTTGGGGGGCGCGCGCAGCGCGGGGGGCGAACCGAGCCCCCGATCAACTACTGCATGTCGCCGTCGAGCGTGGCGACCAACCGGTCCAACGCCGCGCGCCCGCGCGCGAGGTCGAGCTCGGCGATCGTGTCGTCTTCACCCGTCGCGGGATCCGCGAGCGTGTGCATCGCCAGGCCAATTGCCTGCACACGCAGGTCAGCCGAGAGCTCCGCTCGCTCTTGGGCTTCCGTGCGACCGATCAGCTCTTCGACGGGATCGGCGGCGAGCTCGACAGGATCACGCAGCGGCTCGAGCAATGTCGCCCCGCGCTCGAGCGCCTGTGTCGAGGCACGCGGATGAAGCTGCTTCTGCATCGCGAATCGCGTCCACGTGAAGATGAAGGCATCGAGAGGTCCGCGCTCCGGCTCCCAATTCGGGAGCTGAGTGACCATTACCAAGTGTCCAATCGAGACAAGCTCGTTGAGGTCTGCGTGGGGCCACTTCCGATGCACGCGCGCCGCAACCCTCCTGACGACGGTCATTGCACTTACCGCCAAAGCTTGTTGCTCCGGGGTCAGGCGCCGGGCGACGAGCTCGATCACGGCTTTGCTGGGAGCGTCCTCCGTCACGAGCCCGTGCCGCTCTTGTCTTTGGCGTGGAGAGCGGCGTCTGGAAAGCGCGCCAAGTCGTCACTCTTCGTCCCGACCCTCGGAGCTAGACATCGCCGCAACCGCGCGCGGCCTGCCTCTGTGCAGAGCAGCTCGTCGACGAGGAACTCGCGGATCTCCTCGAGCTCCGCGGCCGGCAGCAAGGGATCGAGACCGGCCATCGCCTCGGTCGCGATCTCCTCGGCCATGGCCTCTTCCTCAGGAGTCGGATCGGTGAGGAGCATGAGTCAGCAGTCTAGCCCCACACCCGCGATATCCACCTCGGCGTTGTAGTGGTATTCGTGTCCCCATGCAGCAAGATCAACTCGATCTGCTCTCGGCGGCGCTCCGGCACCAGGAGGATGCCGAGCACTTGCTCGCCTCGTCCAAAGACCAATCCTGGCATCTCGCGGGATTCGCTACCGAGTGTGTCCGCAAGGCTGTGCTGACGAACGACCAGCTCCGCAAGTCGTTGGCTCACGAGCAGGGCATGCACTTCGACGCCCTCTTCGAGATCGTCGTGTCATTGGATCCTCGCGCGCTTCAACTGCGAGTCTCCGGGTGGGCCGACTCACCTACGCAGCTGTCAATGTGGAGTGAGAGCCACCGCTACGACCCCACTGGGAGACACGTCGGCAAGGCAGCCGCGCTCGTGGGAGAGACGGGGACGCATTTCGATCGGACGCTCACCCAGCTCTGGCTGACCGAAGGCTTCAATCCAGGAGCGCTGTGATGAAGTGGTTGCCACCCGATGAGGTGTTGGAGCGCGCAATCGCGACGATCGCTCCAGCGAATCCAGACGGGCGTCGCATCGCGCTCGTGCGCGACGTTCGAGGTAAATTGCGGGTCGCCTGTGAGAAGAAGACCGCGCCCGGTGCGGCGAAGCTCGACGTGAACGGACTCTCGACCGCCCTCGGATCGAATCTCGGGGCATGGTTCGCGCCTCCAATTGTCGATGGGGACGGATCACCCGCCCACAAGCGCATCGCCACCCAGATCTTCGAGATGAATAAGAAGGCGCCGCAGGATTGGCCCCAGGGCTGGCCTGCGGACTATCAACGTGCAGACGGCACCCGTGACGTGAAGCCCGCGTGGCTCGTGGGCTTGGCCGTCCTAAACAGCAAGGAGTCCTGGTTCGCGGCCGGCAAACCGCCTTCGGATAAGCCACGTGTGGTCGCGTTCTATTCGTTCAAGGGTGGCGTAGGGCGCACAACCACGCTCGCGTGCGTCGCCGACAGGATCGCAGCCAGGCCACAGAGAGTCCTCGCCATCGATCTCGACCTCGAGGCGCCCGGGCTTGGGAGTCTGCTCGGCGCCCAAGCTCCCATCGGTGTCCTCGATCATCTGCTCTCGCACCTCGCGACGGGCCAGGTCGGTGACGTGGATCCCGAGCCGGTGGACGCTCGGGAGAAGTTCTGGGTTCTCTCAGCGGGCCGCGTGGAGGCCACTTACTTGGAGAAGCTGGGGCGGCTCGATTTCCTGGCCCGTGACGCCCACGCTCCCAGCAGCCCGACCGAGCAGGCGTTGCGTGCGCTCATCGAAGCGGCTGCCGCGAAGGTGAACCCCGACGTTGTGCTCCTCGACTGCCGCGCTGGGCTCCACGATATTGGTGGGCTCGCTCTGCATCGCTTGTCCCACATGGACGTGCTCGTGGCTCGCAGAGGTGAACAGGCTCGTGCGGGGATGGCCATCGTCCTCGAGGCCATTCGTCGCATGCGCCCCGTTGAGGAGCGCGACGTCAGGATCGTGCAAACGATGGTCAAGCCCCCCTTTGAAGCATCCGAAACGAAGCCCCTTGTCGAGTCGTGGCGCACTGCAATGTACGACCTTGCCATAAAGACGATTTATAACGATCTAACGGAGGACGTGCCTGCGCTCGAAGATCAAGGGGCTCACTTCCCGCTGCTAATCCCAGAGCGGGAGGAGTTTCAGCGAGTTGAGCGCCTACAGCAGCTCTCTGCTGCGGTCCTCCAGGACTTCAATCAGCTGGCGGAGGTTGTCGCGCCGCTGGGGGATGGCTGACATGGCTGGAAGGAGCCTCACGGACGAGGAGCGCCGCACATTGCTCGCGGAGCTGTCAGAGATACCCGTCGACGCAGATGCGGACGCCGAGGTGATCCACACGTTCTTGCCGAGCTCCGTCTACCAGCACGCTTTGGGGAAGCGCGTACTCGTCATTCGCGGTGAGCGTGGCGCCGGAAAGACCGCGCTCTTCATGCTGATTCGTGCTGCGGGCAAGAGCGGCATCCCGCTTGGGGAGTTGATCGAGGGTGCGCCAGAGGGGACAATGATTGAAGGGTTCTCGGAGGCTGGAACCAACCATCCGCCGAGCGACATGGTGGAGAGGTTTGCGACGACCGCGCCCCAAGAAGCTCTGCGCGCGTTCTGGCTTGGCCACTTGGCGGGCCGCCTCGCAAGAGACATGTACCCAAAAGTCGAACTTCCTCCAGCGTTCGCGTCTGCCTACACCGAGCATCGCACAGACCTCGAACGCTGGGTCCCTGTCGCGCAAGCCGCGTTGCCTGAGCTCTATGCGTGGCTCGATAGGGTCGACGGAGCGGCCACGACCACCTGCTTCGTCCTCTACGATCACCTCGACCGCATCGCTGCAAATCAAGGCGAAGTTCGCACCAAGTTGGTGATCGCGCTCGTCGGTCTGTGGATGTCGCTGTCGCAGCGCTACGAGCGGGTGCGGGGGAAAATCCTCCTTCGCGAGGACCTGTTCCAGGGTGTGCTTACGTCGTTCGCGGACGCGACCAAGCTCGAAGCTCGATCGGTGCGGCTCGAGTGGACGGCGGGCAAGCTCTACGCGTTGCTCGTGCGTCGAATGGCACAGTCCCCAAAGCTCGGCGAATGGCTGAAGGAAGTAGCGGGGGTGCCGCTGACAGAACACAAGCGCCTTGGCTGGGTGCCGAAGAGCGACTTCGACGAGGGCGATCAGCGGCGGTTCGCAATGCAGCTCGTCGGCCAATACATGGGCGCTGGGCCGACGAAGGGCGTATCGTACCGGTGGATCATCACACACCTCCAGGATGCGCATCTCCGCGTCACCCCACGTTCGGTGCTTGAGCTCGTGCGCGGCGCCGCCGAGACCGCACTCAAACGGGGCCCCAAGGCCACATATCGAAAGCTGCTTGACCCGACAGAGCTTCAGATGTCGCTCGAGATGGCCTCCAGGCGGAGAGTCAATGAGCTTAAAGAGGATTACTCCGTCGTCGAGTCTTTGGAGAGCCTACGAGACCAGAACCTGTTCTTGACCAAGAGTGAGGTGATCGCAGCCCTCCGCAAATGGAGCAGGGCCGCGGAATCACGCCTCCCACCAAGCGACGTGTTCGATGAGCTCATGCGTCTTGGCGTCTTGAGCGATCGTGGGGGTGACCGCATAGATATTCCCGATGTCTTTCGCTACGCATTTGGCATCAAGCGCAAGGGCGGCGTTCGACGGGTGGCGTAAAGTGACCTTGAGATTGAAGATGACCGATCACGGAGTTCAATGTTAGGCAGGACGCATGGGCTCACGTCCCGGAGCGATGTCGCATCGCGTGCTTGCTGATTGACCGAAAGACGGTTCGTCTGTCGACGCCAGCACGCCTCGCGGTCTCGGCAACGTTGCCTCCGGTCAGCTCGAGCATGGCGCCAAGGTAGCGGCGCTCCAAATCCTCGAGGAGCTGCTTCTTCGTCTCGGGCAGCGACTGTGTGAGGTCTGGAGCGATCGGCGCTCGTTCGCTCGCCGCGGTCTCGTCGTCAGCCTCGGGGGGCGCTTCCATGATGACCATGTGCTCGAGGTAGTTCCTCAGCTCTCGAATGTTCCCGATCCATGAGCGTGCGGACAACGCTGTCAACATGGGCTGGTCGACCATGAGACGAGGTGCAACGCGCCGATCGCGCTCGATGTCGCCCAGCAGGGCCCGTACCAGATCGGGAAAGTCCTCCAACCTGTCTCGCAGTGGGGGCAGTCGCACGATGACGACCGCGAGTCGAAAGTAGAGGTCAGCACGGAACCTCGATGATACGCACAATCTCGTCCGTGCTGGTGCGCCCCAATTGCGACTGGGCATTGTGTTTGGTGAAGTCGCCTGTTTTGGCTTTGCCCTGCGCCGCAAGGATCCACGCCTCGAGCACGGGCACAGCGACACCGCCGATGATCCCGACGCTGCCGGCTCTTTCTTTCGCTATTGCTGCGTGAATGTCCTTTTCTCGCTGACTGTCGCCATCACTGTCGCGCACGAATGCCAGCACGTCAGCGTCGCGTTCTCTGGCCTCCAGCAGCAGGCCCGCCACGTTCTGAGCCTCTGCTGGGGATGGTCCCTTCGCCCGGAGTTTGCGGATGCTCTTCCATTGTCGAGCTCCGATGACTTCCCAGCGCGGTGGGTCGTTTGCTGGATTGGGCCGGGCGGTTCGGACACGTTCCAATAGGGCTTCAAGGGTCCCTGGTTTCGTAGTGCTGAAGGATGGATGATTGATCCTGTCGCCGAGCTCGTGAGCCCCTTCGCCGCCCAGAAAGACCTTGACCGTCACTGACGGGCCTCTCCGTTCAGCAATGGCGCTTCATCGCGGCCGTTAGCATAGCTCACCCACAGCTCGCCCAACGCGTAGACCTTGCTGCGCTCCTCGAAGCGCGGAGTCTCGTCGATGCGGCGTGCATGTGTACCCGATTCGTCTCGGGTCAGGATGGTCACCTCCTCGGGCGCGCATTCATTGATGACGAATGGACTGTGGGTGGCGAGGATGACTTGGTTATTGGTCGAGAGCGCGCGCAGGATGGACATGACCTCGGCGACGCGGGACGGATGCAGGCCATTCTCCGGTTCTTCGACGAGGAAGATATGCTGGCCCTCGACGTGTTGTAGGGTCGCAAAGGCTATATAGTAAAGTAGCCCCTCACTCATTTCGTCCGCTCGAACGATGGCTCCGGAGCTGAGGGTTGCTTGGAAGCTCACCTTGCCCTCCGGCTCTGTCAGGATTCTGAGATTCGCGACTGTCGGGAAGAGCTGCTTCGTGGCTTCGCGAAGGCGCACGAACCCGTCGACGTCGCGCTGATTGATAGCGGCGAGCACCGCTGCAAGGCCGCTCCCGTATTCGTCTTTAAGGCGGAGGTGCTCCCCGTTCAGGAGCATTGGCGCCTTCGCGCGCAGGCTCCTGGGTGAGAGGTGGAGGAGGGTCGCCTGTGCCCCGGCTTCTTTGAGGGAGAGGAACGATGGGTCGCCCAGCAGGCCCGGCATGTTGGGCGTTCGATCGAGTGTCTTTTCAATCGAGCCTCGAACGCTCACGCTCTCCTTCAGCGCGCCGCCGCTGCGCTCGACTGAGTAGGTCCCTCCATCCCAGGTGAAGCCGACAGACGCTTTTTCTGGCAGCTCGGGGAACCAGTCATTCGCGTTGTCACTGTGTGCGATGTTGGTTGCAATGTTCAGAGCGCGCAGCACCGTGCTCTTCCCGCTGTCGTTCGGACCGATGAACGCATGCAACGGTGTGAGCTTGACACTGACCTCTTGAATGCAGCGAAAGCTCTGAATGCGAAGCTCAGTGAGGGGTTGAAAGCCCATTCCCGCGACTCTAGCAAAACTGGCTCTGGGCGACCTCCTCGTGGGTCCACCAGGCCAATCCGCATGAGCACGCGGGTTGCCCGACTAGGCTCAATGCGACGCGGGAGCGTCGAGCGCGCAGCGGAAGCCGATCTCTTGGTGCGAGACCTCGCCTGGCATCGGCGCTGGCGTCGTGATCTGGGAGAGCCGCGAGCTCATGAAGGAGCCGCCGAGAGACTCGTGCTCGCCGCTCGGGCTGACGACCCACTCGGCGACGTTGCCCGCGAGGTCGAGCTCGCCGAGCTTGCTCGCGCCGCCGACGTAGAACCCGACGGGGGCGACGAACGCGGCGCCGTCGGAGGCGTCGTGGAGCTCGGTGAGGAAGAGGCCCCAATCCATACCGGCCTCGGCGCACTCTGCACCGCAGGCGTTGAGCGTGGTCGCGGCGACGCTCGCGCGGACGGGCTCGCCGAGGCGGCTCGCGAGCTCGAGCGCGTCGAGGGCGCTCTGGAACTCGGACTCGGTCGGGAGGCGCGCGCCGCGGTCTCGGCAGTAGAGCGCGGCGTCGTCGAAGGTCACGCAGTTGATGGGATCGGTCGGGCGCTCGGTGCAGAGCGCGGAGTAGAGCGGCGCCAGATCCTTGCGGAGGCCCGGATAGACCGCGCGCCTCACGTGGGGACGACAGGTCTTGCAGGTCGCGAAGCTCGCGTTCGTCACCTCGGTCGCGTCGAGGCAGAAGGCGCCCGCCGATGAAGACGCAGCGTGGAAGGCCATCGACGGCGGGCACGCGCCCGAGAGGATCGGTGGGCCGACTGGCGCCGCGACGCTCGCCACGGCGCTCGCGCTCTCGAGAGGCGCGGAGGCGGACACGGTCGCGTGCGGTCTCGCCGGTTCGTGCGCAGTCAAAGGGCGAGCCGGACGCTCGGCCTCGTGCGTGGCCTCGGGGGCTTCGTGAGGCAGCGCGGTGTGCTCCGCGGCCTCGGCGCTCGCTTGGCTGGGTTCGGTGTGCGCCGCCGGTGTGCGCGTGACGGCGAAGGTCAAGAGACCGGAGAGGGCTCCGCTGAGGGTCGCGCCGATCAGCACGAGCGCGTTGGCGGGGATGCGACGCTTCTTCGGCGGCGGCAGCGCGGTGTCGGCGTGGCTGAGGCGCTCGCGTTCTTCGGGCGTCAGCGCGTGCTGGTCGCCGTTCGCCACGACCGAGAACGGCGACGGCTCGTCGAGGATCTCCATCGGCGCGGGGGTGACCTCGTCCGAGAAATCCAACGGGCTCGCCATCGTCTCGGCGTGATCCTCGCCGGGCGCACCCGAGTCTCCGAAGATCGAGGGCGGCTCACCCAAGAGCGGGGCGCCGGAATCACTCGCGCCGAAGAATTCGTCCGCGTCGTCTGCGAGCAGCGGGCGCTGAGGGGCATCTGCGGGTTCGGACGGAGACGGGAGAGGTTCGTCGAGTCGCGCGCCGAGCGTGGGCGGGACTGATGCAATCCGATCGCCAGGCTCGTCGGAGAGCAGCGGCTCGGGGTCCGCGAGCGTGGGCTCGTCGGCGAGGGTGGGCTCGTCGGCGAGTAGCGGCTCGGCGTCGGGAGGCGCGGATTCGTCGGCGCGCGCGGGCTCGTCGGGGGGAGCGGACTCGCTGTCGACGAGCTCGACTCCGTCTGCGACGAGGTCGACGTGCTCGTGGAGGTCGTGGAGCTCCGACAGATCCGACTCGAGGTCGGGGTGCGAGTCGAGCGCGGCCTCCGAAGGCTCGCCGAGCTCCGAGGGCGCGTCGGACGAAGGTGTGTGGCTCGGTTCGGGCGTCGCGGGCACGCCTGATTCAGCGAGTGCGCTCGCCGCAGGGACGGGCGTCGCGGGTGTGCGACGCGCGCCGCTGTCCGCGTGCGCGTCGTTGTCTTCGGGGCCGATGAGCGCGTGGAAGGCCGCAACGGCCTCGCGCGCGTTGGGGAAGCGGGCGTCGATGTCTCGGTTCACGCAGCGCTCGAACCAAGCGTCGAACCCCGGCGGCAGCGCGTCGGGGGCGCCGAGTTCACGGGCGCGCGCGCTCGCTTGCTCGAGCGGATCGAGGCACAGCGTGCGGATGAGGACGGGCACCGCAGCGTCGTCTCCGCAGGGCCAATACGACGCGCCGACGAGGACGTAGAACGTGAGCAAACCGAGCGACCAGACGTCCGCTGCGGGACGAATGTCGCCGTAGGGATCGGTCTGCTCGGGGGCCATGAACGCAGGCGAGCCGACCGCGACGGTGCCCGCTGCGCGCGACGAGGCGTTGACGATCTTCGCGATGCCGAAGTCGAGGACCTTCGCAGAGAAGCCGCCGTCAGGGCGACGACCGGTCGCGAGGAAGATGTTCTCCGGCTTGATGTCGCGATGAACGATGCTGAGGTCGTGCGCGGCGGCGAGGGCGTGTCCGACGTGTCGAAGCAGTCGACGCACCTCGGGCACCGTCATCGGACCCCCGACCTCGATGCGGTCGGCGAGGCTCTCGCCGTGCAAGAGCTCCATCGCGATGAAGGGCGTGTTGGTGGCCTCGTCGACGCCTGCGGAGACGACCTCGATGACGTGGTCGCTCTCGATCGCGCCCGAGATCTGGGCCTCGCGCGCGAAGCGCTCGCGGATCCCCTGGTAGTCGAGGAGCCGCGACGCGAGCAGTTTGACGGCCCGCATCTTGGCGGTGCTGATCTGCTCGGCCACGTAGACCGCGCCCATTCCACCCGCGCCGAGGTGGCGCACGATGCGGAAGTCTCGGGCGAAAATGGTCCCGGGCTTGAGCTGTACAGTCCCGCCTTGGTTCGGGTCGTCCACGGAGATCACCCCGCCTTCGTTCGGAGGATTGCGTGGGCCCTCGCGCGCCTCGCGGCGAGCTCGTCCGTGTCGATGCGCTCGCGCGCTCCGAGGTCCTTGTCACGCTCGAGCTCGGCGCTCTCGAGCCAGGTGTTCATCTGCTCTGACGCCGTCGAGGCGCGGACGAGGTCGGCTTGGCGCTTCGAGCGCTCGGCCGCCGCGGTGTCGCGGCTGAGCTCCGCGCGGTGCTCGACGGAGCGCAGGAAATCGAGCTTGGCGCGCGCGTCGAGGAGCTCGTCCAGCGAGAGCTCGCGGGGCGCGCACGCAGCGACCGCGAAGTAGCGGGTCGCGGCGTTCGCCGTCGCGAGCGCGGTCTCGGCGCGTTTGAGCTCGGCGCTCGCGAGCGCGAGGTCGGCCTCGGCCTTGTCTTCTTGGGTGTCTCGCACGTGCTTGAGACGTCGAATCCGCGCGAGTACGTGAGCGTCCATCGTCGTCCTCTACTGGCGATCACCTGCGCGGGGCGTCGCGAGGCTTCGGGCCAGCGTCCTGCGGTCCACCTCGCGCGGGCGCCGGTCCTGGGATGGGCGGGCGCTGGGTGGGCTGCGGCGCTGGGCCTCGAAGAGCTTCGCTGACGACGCGTAGGGCATCCGCTCGCGTAGACGGCTCGTCGATACGTTGTTTCAAGGCAGATTCGATCCGAGGTGCCGCACGGACAGCTGCGTCGACCCTCGGGTCGCTGCCTGCGACATAGGCACCTATGCGGACGAGGTCCGCGGTCTCGCGGTACGTGCCGAGCGCACCTCGGACCTCGATGGCGACGCGCTTGTGGTCGGGCTGGGTGATCTCCTCGAAGACACGAGAGACGCTCTTGAGGACGTCGACGGCCGGGTAGACCCCGCGCTCGGCGAGCGAGCGCGAGAGCACGATGTGCCCGTCGAGGATGCCGCGCACGGCGTCCGCGATGGGGTCGCCGAGATCGTCGCCCTCGACGAGGACCGTGTAGATCGCGGTGATCGAGCCCTCGCCGGCGGTGTTGCCGGTGCGCTCGAGCAGGGTGGGCAGCGCCGCGAACACGCTCGGCGTGTAGCCCTTCGTCACGGGGGGCTCGCCGGCCGCGAGCGAGACCTCGCGCAGCGCCATCGCGAAGCGCGTGACCGAATCCATCACGAGCAGGACGTTCTTGCCGAGGTCGCGGAAGTGCTCGGCGATCGCCGTCGCCGCGAGCGCGCCCTGCACGCGGACGAGGGGTGCTTTGTCGCTCGTCGCCGCGACGACGACCGAGCGCGCGAGGCCTTCTTTACCGAGCGCGTGTCGCACGAAGTCTCCGACCTCGCGGCCTCGCTCACCGATCAGCCCGACGACGATCACGTCCGCCTTGGCGCGACGGCAGAGCATGCCGAGGAGGGTGCTCTTTCCCACGCCGGTGCCGGCGAAGAGGCCGACGCGTTGGCCGCGTCCGAGCGGCAAGAGCGCGTCGAGCACGCGGACGCCGGTCTCGAGCGCCTGCGTGATCGGCTTGCGTCCGTACGACGGAGGTGGCTCGCGCACGAGCGGAACACGGTGCGCGCAGCGCGCTGGCGTGAGCTCGTCGAGCGGCGCGCCGAAGGCATCGAGCACGCGGCCGAGCAGCCCGTCACCCGCGGGGAGAGCGTCGCCGAGCGTGCGCCTGCGCACGAGCGCGCCAGGCTCGACGCCCGCCGTGGACCCGAGCGGCGCGCAGAGCAGCACGCCGCGGCGGAACCCCATGACCTCGACGATCAGCGGACCGCGAGGCGTCGAGACCTCGAGGCGCTGGCCTGTCGCCGCGCTCATCCCGACGACCTCGACGAGGAGCCCGACGACCTCGTGGACGCGGCCCTCGGGGCTCGGTCCGGGCGAGGACTTCACGCGGGCGATGTAGGGTCGGAGATCGAGCATGGCTGCGTCCTCTTCTCAGGCGGCCTTCGGCGCTTCGAGCTCGGCGTGCGCGTTGAGCCACGCTCGCAGGATGAGGGCCGCGGTCGCGGGGTCCTCTTCGGCGCGGCGCAGGGCCTCGGCGCGGTAGTCGATCTTCTCGGGCAGGAGCTCCGCGGCCTTCGCCTCGGCGAGCGCGAGCGCCCGAGCCTTCTCTTCTTCGGCTGCGCGACGGCGAGCGCGGCGCCGCTTGAGGAGGATCGCGAAGAGCAAGAGCAACACGAGTCCGCCCGCGCCTGCGCCGATGAGGATCGGCGAGCGGCGAAGGTCCTTCTTCGGCTCCGCGGCGGCCGGGGTCTCTGCGCTGCTCTCGTCCGGCGCGGCTGCGACCTCGGTCGGGTTCAGCGAGAACGGGATCGACTGCACGCTGATCAGGTCTTTGCGCTCGTCGTCGATGCCGACGACGCCGCGCACGAGCGCCTCGAGCTTCGCGAGCTCCTCGGGGGAGCGCGCGACGGTCGTCTCCGATCCGTCCTCGGCGGGGACGCCGTCGACGATGACCGCGACGGCGAGCCGCTTGACGAAGGCGCCGCGGCTGCTGCGCTTCTCGGTCACGCGATCGACCTCGAAGTTGCGCGTGTGCTGCTCGCGGACGAGGCCGCCGCTCTTGGTCGGGGTCGCGGTGTCGCCTGTCTCTTCTTCGTCGTCGGTGCCGGTGGGCAGGTTGCTCTCCGCGCCGGGCACGCCAGCGACGGTGTCGTCGATCGCGCCACCCTGGCGCTCGATGGTCTGCTCCTCGCTGCGAAGGATGCCGGTCTGCTTCGGGTGGAAGCGATCCTCGGTGCGCTCGACGGCGGAGAAGTCGAGCTCGGCCGAGACCTTCACGTCGACGTGTCCAGCGCCTACGGCGCGCTCGAGGATTTCGCGCGCGCGCTCCTCGAGTCGGCTCTCGAGCTCGCTCGTTTGCTTCAGGCGCTCCTGCGCGTCGTCGCTGCTGTCTTCGGCCGAGGCCGAGCCGTCCGCGCTCACGCGGGGCTTGCGAAGGAGCACGCCGTCGGTCGTCACGAGCGTCACGCGGTCCGCGGAAAGGCCGGGGACAGCCGACGCGACGAGGTGGACGACCGCGCCGATGTCGTGTTGCTCGAGCTCGCGCCCTGGCTTCAGCTTGAGGACGACCGACGCGGAGCCGGGCTCGCGCGCCTTGGAGAACACGCTCTTCTCCGGGAGCACGAGGTGCACGCGGACCGACTCGACGCCGTCGATGCTCGACACCGTGCGCGTGAGCTCGCCCTCGAGGGCGCGCTTGAACATCACCTTCTGTTCGAACTCGGTCGCGCCGAGCCGCATCTTGTCGAAGCTCTCGAAGCCGACGCCGCCGCCGCGAGGCAACCCAGCGCCAGCGACCTCGAGCCGCAGCTCGTGGACTCGCGCCTCGGGCACCTCGATGCGCCCACCCTCGGTCACGCGGTGGGGCACCTTCATCTCCTTCAGCTTCGCGACGACCGCCGCGGCGTCGTCCTGCGAGAGGTTGGAGAAGAGGACCGCGTACGGCTCGTTCGCCGCGCGCACCGCGAGCCAGATCGCGAGGCCAATCCCAGCGAGCAGCGTCGTCCCGATGAGCACGAGGAGCGGGCGCGGGATGCGCTTCACCCGCTCGAGAGCTTTCGTGAAGAGGCTCGGGGGTCCGGGTTTCTTGGGGTCAGACACTGGTCCTCCAGATCTCCTGGAACGCCTCGATCACCTTGTTCCGGATGCTGCCGACGAGCTTCAGCGAGATCTCGGCCTCTTTCGCCGTGATCATCGCGCCGTGAAGGTCGTCCTCGAGTCCGCGCGCGACGAGGTCCGCTTTGGTCTCCGCGGTCGCTTGCAGGTTCGACGTGTCGGCGATCATCGTGCCGAGCACGTCGGCGAAGCCCGCAGAGGACGTGTGCTCGGGCCCTTTGAGCAGGTCCGGCCCACCAATCCCCTCGAGGTCGTTGATCGAGCCGGACCGCTCCGGACCGCGGATCCCCTCGATGCCTCGCATCGGCAGGTCGACTCCAGCGATTCCTCGTGCGCTGTTCATTTCACTGTCCGATCTTGATGGCCGCGCGGGCCATGGCCTTGATGGACTCGATGGTGGTGACGCCGGCCTCGTAGGCGCGGCTCGCCGTCATGAGGTTGACCATCTCCGTCACCACGTTGACGTTCGGGTACTCGACGTAGCCGTCCGCGTTGGCGTCGGGGTGCTCGGGGTCGTAGACGAGCTGCCCCGGTGTCGGATCGGCGCGCACCTGAGAGAGCTGCACGGCCATCACGCTGCGCATGACGGCGTCGGCCGCGGTCGGTCGCAGGGCCTTCGCGGTGAAGACCGGATCCATCCTCTTATAAGGCTGCCCGTCCGCGCCGCGCGTGGTGCGCGCGTTCGCGAGGTTCGAAGCGATCACGTTCATGCGATCGCGCTCGGCGCCGAGGCCGCTCGCGGCGACCTCGAGGGCGTCGTAGACGCCGGGGCGCTCTGCGTTCGATACGCCGAGGACGCGGCTCATACGCCTCTCCCGTCGTTGGCCGCGTACGAGAGCCGGCTGAGCGCAGCCGAGACGAGCGTGCTCACCGTCTCGAACCGGATGTTGTTCGCGGTGAGCTTCGCGGCCTCACGGTCGAGGCTGACAGCGTTGCCGTCGGCGTCGGGGGCCGAGGTGTTGTCCACGATGACCTTCGTCGCGAGGCCGCCGGGCGCGACGCCGAGGTGGCGTTCGTCCGTCTTCGACATCGCGCTCGCGAGCGTCGAGTCGAAGCCGTCGACGCGCTCGAGCTCGAGCGGTCGATAGCCTGGGGTGTCGACGTTCGCGAGGTTGGCCGCGAGGACCGCGTGCCTCGCCACGTGGTAGTCGAGGCTCTGAGACAGGCCGTCGATCGCGCCGAGGAACTTCATGCCCGAACGGGATTGCAACCGATGTGCCCTGCACGCTCGGTTCCGTTCGGTCGCTTGGCGCGAACCTTGAAGATGTGGTCGGCGTGATCAAGCTCACCCGCCTCAACCAAACCACGGTCGCGATCAACCCGGACCTCGTTCTCTGGGCGGACGCATCTCCCGACACCCACCTCTGTTTCGTCGGGGGCGAGAAGCTCGTCGTCCGCGAGAACGTCGATGAAGTCATCGAGAAAGTCATCGAGTTCCGGCGACGGATCGCGAGCGAATTCCCTCAACCGCGTCCACACCCTCCAATCGCCGAGGAGCCCGTGTCCGCGGTGTCTTCCTGGCGCCCCACAGGCAGTGGTCGCTGAGGCACCAGAAGGAGTCCTGACATGGATGTCGGCATCTTCATCGGGCTCGCCGTAGCCCTGGGCATGATCCTCGGCGGCAATGCGCTCGAGGGTGGGCACGTCAGTTCGATCGTCGGCGGTCCCGCCGCGATGATCGTCTTGGGGGGCACGATCGGCGCCGTCATGGTTCAGTTTCCTTTACCAATTGTGAAGGCCGCGATAGGCAGCGCGAAGTCGCTGCTCAAACAGCCGCCACACGATCCTTCGCAGATCCTCGAGCAGGTCGTGCAGTTCGCGCAGAAGGCGAGGACGGACGGCATCCTGGCGCTCGAGAAGCTCGCCGGTGAGGCCCACCACCCCTTCCTCGCGAAGGGCATCCTGATGGCGGTCGACGGCTCCGACTCGAACGCGATCCGCTCGACGCTGGAGGTCATCATCAGCCAAGAGGAAGAGCGCACCGAGAACTCCGCCAAGGTCTTCGAGGCCGCGGGCGGCTACTGCCCCACCGTCGGCATCATCGGCGCCGTGTTCGGCCTCATCCACGTCATGTCGAACCTGAGCGACATCGCGAAGGTCGGCGCCGGCATCGCGTCCGCGTTCGTCGCGACGATCTACGGCGTCGCGGCCGCGAACATCGTCTTTCTCCCCATCGCAGGGCGGATCAAGGTCCGGCACCAAGAGGAGACGCGCCTGATGGAGCTCATGCTCTCTGGCGTGCTCGCGATCCAAGAAGGCCTGAACCCGAAGCTCGTGCGCGACCGCCTCAGCGGTTACGTGGGCGAGGGCGCGCACGCCGAGGCCGGCGGCGCCGCCAAGGCCTCCACCTGATCGGCTTGTTCGGGGGTTCGCCCCCGAACTCGCTCTTCCCCGCTCTTTTCGAGGCCGTCGATGAGAAAAAAGAAGCCCCCCGAGCACGTGAACCACGAGCGCTGGCTCGTGAGCTACGCCGACTTCATCACCCTCCTGTTCGCCTTCTTCGTCGTCATGTTCGCGGTGTCGCAGGTGGACTCGAAGAAGGTCGGGCGCTTCACCGAGGCCTTCCAGTCGGCGATCGGCATCGATCTGACGGTCGGTGGAAAGGGCATGCTCCCCGCCGAGGGCGAGGCGCCGCTCCCACCAGCGACCGCGACCGCTTCGGCGTCCGGGGTGCCGACTGCGGTGCCGCTCCCGCCCGAGCTCGACGCGATCGCGAACGCGCTCACGAGCGAGAGCAAACAGAACTCGCTGCTCGCGGGCCTGAAGGTCGTGCGGCGCGGCAACGAGCTCGTCCTGCGCATCGACGCGATGATGCTGTTTCAAAGTGGGAGCGATGAGATGACCGAGGAGGCGAGGCGCGTCCTGCGTGCGATCGCCGAGCAGCTGCGCGATCGGCCGCTCCGCATCCGCGTCGAGGGGCACACCGACAACCAACCGATCCGCAGCGGGCGGTTCCGCTCCAACTGGGAGCTCTCGACGGCGCGCGCGACGCGCGTGGTGACCGAGCTCGCCGACGTCGACGAGATCCAGCCCGAGCGGCTCGCGGCGGTCGGGTACGGTCAGTACCAGCCGCTCGGCGACAACGGTTCGGTCGACGGCCGGTCGCAGAATCGCCGCGTGGACTTCGTCTTGAGCCTTCACGTCCCGGCCCCGCGCTGACGCTTCACGAAGCCCGAGCCGAGCTCGGGCGTGTGGGCTTCGCGGGCCGTGGGCTTTTACAAAAGATCGTGCTTTGTCGCGATGCGAGCGATCTCGGGGCACGAGAGGTCGCTCGCGGGACGCTGACTTTCACCGAACGATCGTGCTTTGTCGCGGCGCGACGATGGGGTGGGTCGCGCGCCCGCCGACGAGATCGTTGGGCGTCAAACGAATGGCACGGGAGCTGGAAATTTGTCGCTCGGCGGTGCTCGCGGGCCGCTCCGGCTGCGATACGTGGCGCGAGCGCGAGGTTCGGCGCCGCGCGTGACTGGCACGAGGCTCGCAATTCGCTCTTCGGAGTTCCCGCTCATGACCCCGAAGACCCAGCACACCAGCCTCGCCTCGCTGCTCACGGCGCTCGTGTTCGTGACGACGGCGAACCTCGGTGAGGCCGAGTCGAGCGCGGTCGTGGAGCGCACCATCTCGAGCTCGCGCGTGACCATGAAGGACATCGTGCCCACGGTCCCGACGGACCTCGCGGCGATCGATCTCGGCCCCGCGCCCGCGCCCGGCGCGACGCGACAGTTCGCGAAGTACGAGCTCTGCGAGGCCTTGCCGCTCGACCGCCGCGCCGAGTGCGCGTCGTTCCCCGAGGCCGTGCGCCTCGTCCGCAAGACGGCGAAGCTCTCGGTGAAGGACATCGAGAAGCTCGCGCGCGAGGGTCTCACGAACGTGGGGCTGCCGCGCGGCGCGACGATCGCGGCCGTGCGACCGAGCGCGGGCGTCACGGTCGCGGACGGCTTCGATCACGTGGTCGCTCAAGTTCCGAAGCCGCCGCGCCGTCAAGGAAAGCTCGAGACGTCGGCGATGGTCGTGCTCTCGCACGGCACCGAGGAGCTCGCGCGCATCGCTGTGCCCGTCGAGCTCACGCTCGGGCCGGAGGCCGCGATCCCCGACGTGAAGAAGGGCGGGTCCGCGATCCTCGTCGTGAGGCGCGGCCTCGTCGAGATCCGCGCGAACGTCTCTGCGCTCGCGGACGTCGACGTCGGCGAGACCGTTCAGGTCAGCGTGTCGGCGAGCGGAAAGACGATGCGAGGCAAGCTCATCTTGGCTTCGCCAGCCACGTTCGAGGAGGTCCCATGAAGTCATCACCCCGCAGCCGCAACGTCCTCGCTCGAGCGAAGCTCGTGATGAGCTTGGCAGCGCTCTTCGGCGCCGGCGCGATCCTCACGGCGTGCGAGCCGAGCCACATCATGCCGTACACCGCGAAGCAGCGCGCCTACCACGAGGGCAAATACGACGCGACCGACCCATCGCTGCAGCCGAGCAAGGGCTCGCTCTTCTCCGACGCGGATCGCGGCATCTTCGAGGACACGCGGAGCGCTCGCGTCGGCGACGTGGTGCTCATCGTCATCGACGAGCTCGCGGACGCCTCGGGCGACTCGACGACCGAGCTCAACCGAGACTCGACGTTCGACATGGGCATAAGCAACGTCTTCGGGTTGCTGACAGCGCTGAAAGCAGCGGTGCCCGAGGCCGACCCGACGCACATGCTCACGTACATGTCGAAGTCCGACTTCTCCGGCAAAGGTCAGACGAGTCGCAAGGGCGAGCTGAAGGGCACGATCGCCGTCCGCATCGTGAAGAAGATGCCGAACGGCGACTTCTTCCTCGAGGGCACGAAGGTCATCCTCATCAACAACGAGGAGTACCACCTCTATGTCTCCGGGCTCGCGCGACCGAGCGACGTGACGAACGACAACACCGTCCCGTCGAGCCGCATCGCCGACGCCGAGATCGAGTTCACCGGGCGCGGCGACATCGCCGATCAGCAGCGCAAAGGCTGGCTCGGCCGCGGCCTCGACAAGGTCAATCCATTCTGAGCCCCTCAACCCCGACGGTGCCTTCATGAAGCGTCTCCACTCCGCTCTTCTTCGAATCGCCGGCGCGGTCACCCTCGCGGCGGCGGTCCTCGGCGCGAGCCCCACCCCGGCGCGCGCGGAGAAGCTCCGCGACCTCGTCGAGGTGAGCGGCGCCCGTGAAAACCAGCTCGTCGGCTTCGGCGTCGTGATGGGCCTCGCGGGCACCGGCGACGACAGCTCCGCGCCTGTCGCGGCGAAGGCGACGATCGAGATGCTCCGGCGCCTCGGCGTGGCGATCGACGCCGAGCAGGTGAAGCTGAAGAACGTCGCCGCCGTCGTCGTCACCGCGACGCTGCCGCCGTTCGCGAAGCCCGGCACGAAGATCGACGTCAACGTCGCGTCGCTCGGGAACGCGAAATCGCTCGCGGGCGGCACGCTGATTCAGGGCCTCTTGAAGGGCGCCGATCAGAAGACCTACGCCGTCGCGCAGGGCGCGCTCATCGTCGGTGGCTTCTCCGCGAAGGGCTCGAGCGGCAGCAGCGTGAAGCAGGGCTCGACCACGAGCGGGCGCGTCCCTGGCGGCGCGATCGTCGAGCGCGAGATCCCCTCGAGCGTCGTGGACGAGGCCGGGCAGATCACGCTGTCGCTGCGATCCCCGAGCTTCTCGCTCGCGTCGCGCCTCGTGAAGGCCATCGACACCGAGCTCGGTGAGGGCACGGCCTCCGCGCCCGACAGCGGCTCGGTGGTCATCAAGGTCCCTGACCAATACAAGGACAAGACGGTCGAGCTCATCGCGAAGCTCGAGGAGATCGAGGTCGCGGTGGTGCGCAAGGCGCGCATCGTCATCAGCGAGAAGGACGGGACGATCGTGGCCGGCGGCGACGTCCGCTTGGCGCCCGTCGCGATCGTCCACGGCAGCCTCACCATCGTCGTGAAGGAGGCCCCGAAGGCCTCGCAGCCCGTCGTCGGCAAAGCGACGACCGTCCCGAGCTCCGACGTGACCACCCACGAGAGCGGCGCGCCGATGCAGTTCATCGCAGGCGCCGCGTCGCTCGCCGACGTCGCGTCCGCGCTCGGCGCGCTCGGTCTGTCGGCGCGCGAGCTCGCGTCGGTGCTCAACGCGATCAAGACCGCGGGCGCCCTCGAGGCGGAGATCGTCGTCGAATGATCAGCGCCGTCTTGCCTCCCGACCTCGGTCCAGCGGCGGCCACTGCGGCCCGCGCCGCGAGGGAGCCCTCCGCGGAGGACGTCGCGCTGACGAGGGCCTGTCGCGAGCTCGAGGCTGTCTTTCTGCGGCAGCTGCTCGAGGCCTCGAAGATCGGCGAGCAAGGTGGTCGCTCGGGCTATGGGCCGATGGTGGTCGACGCGCTCGCGTCGGCGCTCACGGACGCGGGTGGGATCGGCCTCGGCGAGAACATCAAGGCCGCGCTGTCCGCACACGATCGACCCGAGAGCAGCCCCGCGACGACGAGCGACGCAACGAAAGCGATCCGCCCCGAGGGCTCCGAGTAGCTGGCACGCGCGCTGCGTCCTGTACTCGCCATGTTCCAGTTCCTTCCCCCTTCCGCGTCCCTGCCTACCGTGCTCGCGGCCGTTCCCTCGGCGAGCCAGCAGTCGGAGCTCGCGCCGACAGCGCTCGGCGTGCCGGGAAGGGGAGGCGGCCCGCAGGTGGATTTTGCCTCGGCGCTCGCTGCTTCGATGACGAGCGGAGCGGCCCCGACGCGGGGCGCGAGCTCCAATTCCTTGCAAATCACGGCCGATTCAGCGACGCAGCTCGCCGCGAACCCGCAGGCGTCGGAGCCGCAGCCCGAGCCGCTCGAGGCTCGCGTGGAGTCGCTCGAGGGTGAGGTGGAGCCTGACCTCGAGAGCCCCCGAACATTTGACGAGAGCGCCAATTCGTTGACGCAGCTCCTCGTGCCTCGAAGGCGCGGCGACGAGGCGCGATTGCTCCGCGCAGAGGCGACGACCGAGGCCGCGACCGACCCGACGGAGCTCGCCGCGGCCGGATTGCCAGCCGAGGAGCTGAAGGACGAGGACGACGTCGCGGCGCTGAAGGACCACCCCGACGTGCCGCGTGTACCCCGCGCGATGACGTGGCTCGTCGCGCAGCTGCTCGCGCCCGAGATCGTCCCGACGCGTGCGACGGGCCGATCGGAGCCGCCGGCCGCGGCGCCCATGACGAGCCCGATTCGACGAGCCTCGCCACCACCATTCCGCGTGGAGTTGGGCGGGCGAGCCGCGTCGGCGCTCGCGTCTTCGCCCACTACGACTTCGCTCGCTGCGACTTCGCCCGCAGGGGCTCCTGAGGCGCGCGAGCCCTCGCCGACGCCGCAGGGCAGAGTCGCGCGCGGCGCGGAGGGGGAGGCGAGCTTCACGCCGCTCGACGAGGGGATCTCGGTCGAGTCCTTCACCATTCGAGCGGTGCCTGTCGCTTCGCAGCCGCTCTCCGCGCACGCGACGAGCTACGAGGTGATGCGCGCGATCCCCGTCTCTTTCGGCGGGCCCGATTCGTCCCCTGCGGTCCTCGCGTCCGATCCGTTCGCGCCCGCGAACGACGTCCTCGACACGCCCGAACCGGCACCCGCGCCCATGGACTCCGCGGCCGCGAACCACGCCTCGAGCAGTCGAGCGAGGCCGGCGCGACCCGAGCCGCGAGACCCCGTCGGCGCACGGACAGCGACCGACAAAAACGCGGCGTCCTCTCTCGAAGGACCGCGCCTCGATCGAGCCCCGACAGAGCGCGCACGCGCCGACGAAGCGACCCCATCGAAGGACGAGAGCGCGGCCAAAGACGCGCCCGAGAAAGCGAGCGCCTCGAAGGAGAGCGCTGCGGTCTCGCGCGCCCCCGTCGATCGCGGCCCAGCGCGACGCGGTGAGGCCGATCGCGAGAACTCAGCGCGCGCGTCGACTGACGCTGATGTAACCGCGAGAGAGCCCTCGCGCGCTCGCCCGAAGGCCGCAGAGTCTGCCCCGCACGCGAGCAAGACCGCCGATGCCGTGCCCGCCTCCGCGCCCGCCGCGGCGGCCCCGAGCGCGCGGCGCGAGGGCGCAGCGTCGCGCCCAGTCATCGCGGATCTCTCTTCGAGCCTGCGTCGCGAGGACCGCTGGCGCACCGCCGAGGAGGGCGTCAACAGCTTGGCGCTGCGTCGGCGCGTCGACGCTCGGGCGACCCTGCGAGACATGGGCGTCGTCGAGGTGCGCGCGGACATCGAGCGAGACGGCTCGGTCTCGCTGCGCGTGAACGCGGCCGAAGCGAGCACGCACGAGCTCGTGGCGTCGGCGAAGCCGCGGCTCGAGGCCGAGCTCTCCCAAAGCGGTATAACGACGTCTCAGGTATCCGTGCACGTCGGCACGGGGCAGCGTGACTTCGGCAGCCAGCGCGACTTCGGCGGCCAGCGGCACGACAGCCAGCGCCATGACGGTCCGCAGCCCGACGTCCGCGATGGTGAGCCCGCGACGCCCACGCACGCGCAGCAAAAGACGGCGAGCGCTACGACCGAGTCCGGTCGGGTACGGATAGTGCTTTAGCCAGGGCATGCCGATTCAAGGCGTCTCCCAGTCTTCTGTGACCACGGACTCGAGCGGCGCGGCCGCTCCCACGCTCGATCGCGAGGCGTTCCTCAAGCTGCTCGTGGCTCAGCTCTCCCATCAGGACCCGCTGCAGCCCATGCAAGGGACCGAGTTCGTGACGCAGCTCGCGCAGTTCTCCAGCGTCGAGCAGCAGATCATCCAATCCCAGAAGCTCGACATCGTGTCGCTCCAGCTCCGCGGCATCGCGAGCAACGAGGCCACGTCGCTGGTCGGCAAGACCGTGACGGTGCGCTCGGGCGCGCTCGACTTCGACGGCGTCTCGTCGACTGGCGGCACCTTCTCGCTCCAAGGCGAAGCGGAGAAGACGACCGTGACCATCCGCAATCAAGCGGGTGAGGCGGTGAAGACGATCGAGCTCGGCCCGCACGACGCGGGCTCCGTCGCGATTCCCTGGGATGGGAAGAACGACGCAGGAGTACCCCAGCCGGCAGGCCTCTACACCGTAGAGGTCGAGGCGACCGACAAAGCCGGTAAGGCCGTCGCGACGACCCAAGAGGTCACCGGGACAGTGCGCGAGGTCCGCTTCGACAAGGGGTATCCGGAGCTCATCCTGGACAGCGGAGTCCATGTCGCCGTGAGCGACCTCATCAGCGTGAGCGGAGGCGCGAGCGGCTCGGGCGCGACCCCGCCAGCGGGAGGCCTCACGGCGAAGGACTTGCCGGGGCTGCTCTCGCTGCTCAGCGCGATGACCTGATCGAAGAGCCCGAACTACTACGGAGGAATTTGCGATGTCGATCTACAAAGCCATGTGGACTGGAGTTTCGGGTCTCGCCGCTGAATCGCAGGCGCTCGGCGTGGTCGGCGACAACGTCGCCAACAGCAACACGCTCGGTTACAAGCTGTCGCGCGCCGTCTTCGAGGACGTGCTCGGCGGCGCAGTCGGGCAGAACATCGGCGGTGGCGTCCGCATGGCTCGCGCGCAGCAGATCTTCGCGCAGGGCACGATCATGAACACCGGGCAACCGACGGACTTGGCAATAACGGGTGACGGCTTCTTCTGTGTGAAGGGCACGCTCGACGGTCTTACGGGCCAGTTCTACACGCGCGCCGGCGACTTCACGATGGATAAAGACGGCTATCTCGTGAACCCGAATGGGCTCAAGCTGCAGGGATATGCGTCGGACGGGAATGGGGGCTTCGCGGCCTCACCGTCGGACGTCCAAATCCCCACTGCGCCCCTCGCGCCCAAGCCGACGAGCTCGGTCACGGTCGACGCCAACCTGGACAGCCGCGAGACCCCGCCCACCGGCGTTTGGGACCCGCAGAACCCCGCGACCACGTCGAACACCTCGACGAGCACGACGGTCTACGACTCGCTCGGAAACCCGCACTCGGTGCAGATTTACTTCACGAACACGGGCCCCGGGACTTGGGAGTACCACGCGATCGTCGACGGCGGAGAGCTCGCAGGCGGCACCCCCGGACAGAACACCGAGATCGCGACTGGCAACCTCACGTTCAACACCGACGGCACGCTCCAAGACAACCAGGTCACCGCCGGCGGTACGGTCGACTTCGCGGGCGCGACTCCCGGTCAGCCGCTCGCGTTCGACTTCGGAACACCGATCGCCGCGGGCGGTTCGGGGATGGACGGTATTACCCAGTTCGCGCAGGCGAGCGCGGTCGCATACCAATCCCAAGACGGCTACGCGTCGGGCTCGATCACCGGTGTCCAGGTCGACGGCAACGGCACCGTCATGGGCGTCTATTCGAATGGTCAGACGCTTCCGATATCGCAGCTCGCTATTGCCAAGTTCACCTCGAACGACGGCCTCGGCCGCGCGGGGCACAACTCCTGGATAGCGACGCGTGCCTCGGGTGAGCCCGTGCTCGGCCCGCCTGGCGCAGGTGGTCGCGGCGGCGTGGTGTCGGGCGCGCTCGAGCAGTCGAACGTCGACATCGCCGGCCAGTTCGTCGAGCTCATCGCGCACCAACGCGCGTTCCAGGCGAACTCCAAGACCATCACCACCGCCGACGAGATGCTTCAAGAGGTCGTCAACCTGAAGCGGTGAAGCCCGACTGACTCCACGGAGATGCGATCATGAGCGACAGCAAGGACGCTGCGAAGAAGGACGCGAAGGACGCAAAGGCAGAGGCGAAGGGACCGAAGGCCGCGCCGCTGATGATCCTCACGCTCGTGGCCTCGCTCTGCGGTGCGTTCGCAGGCAGCGCGGCGTTCGGCGCCGCGCGCCTCGCGAGCTCGCACGGCGGCGGGGACGAGAAGGCCGTCAAGATGACCCCGCCGGGGCCGACCGTCGCGCTGGAGCCGTTCCTCGCGACGGTCAACGACGCGTCGGGTAAGAGTCACACCGTTAAAGTCACGATCGCGGTGGAGCTGGAGCGAGACGCGACCGAAGAGGAGTTCAAGGTCTTCGTCCCGCGCGTGCGCGACACCACGCTGAGCTACCTCCGCTCCCTCACCTGGGACGACATGCGAGACCCAGCGCGCGCGGAGCCCATGCGCGACGAGCTGCTCGAGAAATGGCACGCGGCCGGCGCAGTGAAGGCTCGCCGCGTCTTGGTCACCGACCTCATCACCCCGTGAGACCACCGTGAAACCCGAGCCCAACGCGGAGCCGCGACCGTTCGAGTTCGGGTCCGCCGCGCCGGCGGGCCTCCACCGCGCGCTGCACACCCTCGAGGAGCGGTCGGCCGCGGTCGGCGCTGCGATCAGGCGCGCTGTCCCGGAGTTTCTGCGCCACGGCGTCAGCCTCAACGGCGAGCGCCCGCGCTTGATCAAGACCGCCGAGCTCCTGAAGCAGCTCGAGGAGCCACCGTTTTACCTGCCGATGGTCATCGATCCAGGCGGCTCGCGCGCGATGCTCCTCTTCGACGCCGGCACCTGCGGTCTGCTCGTCGAGGCCGCGCTCGGCGGCGCGTTCGACCTCAACGAGGCCCCGCGGCTCGGCACGGTCACCCGCGCGCAGAGCGTCGCGCTCACCCGCATGGCCGAGGCCATGTCGAAGCTCATGGTCGATCCGCTCTTTGGCTCGGACACGCGCCTGCAGCGGCTGCCGGCGGGCAGCGGCCTACCGACCGAGGGCGAGCTCGCGGTGCTGAGCTTCCTCATCGGCGACAGGCGTGACAGGCGGATCTTCGTCGCGGTCTCGCGCGACGCGGTGACCTCGCTCTCGTCGACCCCGACGGTCGCGGCCCGCACGCCGCGCGACAGCAAGATCCCGAACGTGCTCGGGCGCGTCGACGTCGAGCTCGTGGTCGAGCTCGGCAAGGTCTCGCGAACCCTCACCGACGTGGCAAATCTCAGGGTCGGCGATCTCTTGCGACTCGACACGCCCATCCGCGCACCCGTGAACGTCCTCGTCCAGGGTCGCTCGTGCTTCGTCGCGCGCCCCACGACCTCGGGAACGATGCTTGCGATCACGATCCTCGAGCGCACCTCCGAGGCCGCAAGGCTCGGTGGCCTAGCCCTCGGGCCGGCGGACGGCCACGAGGCGCAAGGGTTCGCGCGCGAGGCCGTGACCCGCGATGTCTGACGACAGCGACCGCAAGTTCGATCCGACCCCACAGCGCCGCGAGAAGATGCGCAAGGAGGGCAAGTTCGCGCGCGCGCGCGACGCTGCCCCAGCCGCGAGCGCGCTCGCGGCGCTCGCCGCTTTCGCGGGGAGCTTCGACGCGATCACCGAGCAAATCAGGGCGCTCTTCGCGGCGACGACAGGCGACGTCGGGGCGCTCACGCGCGGCGATCTCTCGGGCGCTCGGGCCGCTGCGATCACCGCGCTCGGGACGCTGATCGGTCCGCCGCTCATCGCGGCCTGCCTCGCGGGCAGCCTCGTGGCCGCGGCGCAGGCTGGCTTCCGCGTCGAGACCTCGCTCGTCGGGTTCAAGATGGATCGGCTCGATCCGATCGGTCGCATCAAGCAAATGTTCGGAGCGAAGCGCGCCCTCACCGAGCTCCTCCTCGCGCTCGCGAAGGTCGGGGTCGTCGGCGCCGTGTCGTTCTCCGCCTTTCGCGAGGCGGTCCCGTCCCTCGTCGGCCTCGCGCATCAGACCACCGAGGAGGCCGCGCACACGATCGGGCAGATCGTCTCGACGCTCGCGATCCGCGCGCTCGTCGCGACCCTCATCGTCGCCGCGGCCGACTACGCGCAGAGCTATTTCTCCGTCGCTCGCGAGATGAAGATGACCTTCCGCGAGATGAGGGACGAGATGCGTTCGGAGGACGGCGATCCGCACCTCAAGGCGAAGATCCGCGCCCGAGCTCGCGCCCTCGCCCGCAAGCGCGGGTCGATCGATCTGCGTCAAGCCGCCGTCGTCGTCACGAACCCGACGCACGTCGCCGTCGCCCTTCGGTACGAGCCGAGCGATCCGGCGCCCATCGTCGTCGCCAAGGGGCACGACGAGTTCGCGCTCGCGATCCGCAAGGAGGCTCGCGGCTACGGCATCCCGATCGTGGAAAATCGCAGGCTCGCGCGCACACTCGACGCCGAGATCGGCATCGGCAAACCGATCCGCGTCGAGCATTTCGCCGCCGTCGCGAAGGTCCTCGCGTTCGTGTTCCGCCTCGGCAAGGGCAAGCGCGCCCGAGCTCGGAGCGCGCCCGCCGCGAAGGGGCCGCGAGCCGCCGCGCCTCGCGCCGCGCACGCCTGAGCCGCGGTCGCGCCTCGTGGGCGGTTCGTTGGCGCGCGATCTGCAATCAGCTCTCGCGTGAGCGCGAAGGACGAGCAGTCGCGACGCAGGACTGAGTGGATCATCCCGATCGGCATCGTCGGGATCGTCCTGATGATGGTGATCCCGCTGCCGGCGTTCCTGCTCGACATTCTTTTGACGCTCAGCGTGGCCCTCGCGATCGGCGTGTTCCTCACCGCCCTGTTCATCGAGGACGCGCTCGAGTTCTCCGCGTTCCCTGCGTTCGTCCTCGTCGCGACGCTCCTCAGGCTGAGCCTCAACGTCGCGACGACGCGCCTGATTTTGCTGCACGGTGCGGAGGGGCACGGCTCGGCCGGCGAGATGGTCGAGGCCTTCGGCAGGTTCGTCGTCGGCGGCAACATCGTCGTCGGCCTCGCGATCTTCCTCATCCTCGTCGTCATCAATTTCGTGGTGATCACCAAGGGCGCGGGCCGCGTGGCGGAGGTCGCCGCGCGCTTCACCCTCGACGCGATGCCCGGCAAGCAGATGGCGATCGACGCCGATCTCTCCGCGGGTCTCGTCACGCCCGAGCAGGCGCGCGCGCGCCGCAAGAACCTCGAGCGCGAGGCCGACTTCTTCGGCGCGATGGACGGCGCCAGCAAATTCGTGCACGGCGACGCGGTCGCGGGCCTGCTCATCACGTTCATCAACCTCGTCGGCGGCCTCATCCTCGGCCTCACCTCGGGGCTCGATCTCTCGGCCGCTGCCGAGACCTTCAGCGTCCTCTCGGTCGGCGACGCGCTGCTCTCGCAGATCCCCGCGCTCCTCGTGTCGGCCGCGAGCGGCATCGTCGTGACCCGCAGCGCGACGGGCGAGCAGCTCGGGCGCGCGTTCATCTCGCAGCTCGCGGGGCGTCGGACAAGTGTCACCCTGACCGCCGGAATTTTGGCGGTCCTCGGGCTGCTCCCCGGTGTCCCCCTCTTCCCCACGTGGACGCTCGCGATCGTCCTCTTCGTGGTCGCACGCCGCCTCACGAAGGCCGAAGGCAAGCCCGCTTCGGCGAGCGACGCCCAAGCTGGGCCGCAGGATCCGACCAAGGCCGAGGAGCCGAAGCGCGGCTCACCCGAGGACATCGACGCAGCGTTGACGCTCGAGACGCTCACGCTCGAGCTCGGTTACGAGCTCGTGTCGCTCGTCGACGCAGCCCGCGGCGGGACGCTCCTCGATCGCGTGATCGGCCTGCGAAAAGAGATGGCGGGCGACATCGGCATCGTCGTGCCTCCCGTGCACGTCTGCGACAACCTGGACCTCGAGCCGGCGACGTATCGCATCCTGCTCCACGGCAACGAGATCGGCCGCGCCGAGTGCAGGATCGGCCGCGTCCTCGCGATCGACGCGACGGGGACCGCGCCGCCGATCGACGGCGACCCGACGTTCGACCCCGCGTTCGGCGTGCCCGCGCGCTGGATCTTCTCGCGCGACAAAGAAATGGCGGAGGCTCTCGGCTACGCGACCGTCGACCACGCGACGATCATCGCGACCCACCTCGGGGAGCTCTTGCGGACCCACGGCGCGCGCCTGCTCGGTCGGCAAGAGGTCCAGCACCTGCTCGACGTCCTCGCGAAGCGCGCGCCCAAGCTCGTCGACGACGTGGTCCCCAATTTGCTCTCCCTCGGAGAGGTGGTGAAGGTGCTGAAGAACCTGCTCTCCGAACGCCTCTCGGTCCGCGACATGCGGTCGATCCTCGAGGCGCTCGCAGACGCAAGCCAGCAGACGAAGGACCCGGAGCAGCTCACCGAGATCGTCCGTGAGCGCCTCGCGCCTCACATCACCGCGAAGCTCACTGGAATGGATGGCGCGGTCGCCGTGATCGCCCTCGACCCGCGGACCGAGGACATCCTCAGGCGCGCGCTGCGCGACATCGCCGCAGGCTCGGGCGCCGCGCTCGACCCCGATCTGCTCCGTCATTTGACGAGCGGCGTCGAGCAGGCGCTGCCGAAGTTCAACGTGGTGGGCAGCCCGCCTGCCGTCATCACGCCTCCCGATATCCGGCGCTTCGTACGCGCCATCTTCGAACGCAAGCTGCCTCAGGTCGGCGTGGTCTCGTTCCGCGAGATCGAACCGCCGCGCTCGGTACGCATCTTGGAAACCCTTTCGATGCCTGAGCCCATTGGGATGCCTCAGGTCGCTGCGAGGACCGCATGAAGCAACAGACTTTTCGTGGCCGAACCCTCGAAGATGCTCAGAAGCTCGCAGCGATCGCGCTCGGGCCGGAGTTCCAGGTCGTCGCTTCGCGCAAGGTCGCGAAGCGCGGGTTGCTCGGCCTCCGCGCGAGCGACGAGTTCGAGATCACGGCAGAGCCTGCTTCTCCTGCGCCGACGACGTCTCACCCGTTCCCGGCGCTGCTCCGCGCTCGCGCCGAGGAGCAGTCCTCGAAGGTCGCGGAGGACATCGCCGCGATGCGCGCCGAGGTTCGGAGCGAGGTCCGCGCGCTGCGCGTGTTCCTCAGCCAAGCGAACGAGCCGGATCGCACCGAGCGCGCGGCGGTTCGCGAGCTCGAGAGCGAGATCGCGCTCCTCCACGAGCTCCTGCTCGACATGCGCGCCGACCAAGATCAGAACCCGCCGCAGCTGCTTCGCCGCATGCTCGACAACGCGGGCATCGAGGGGCTCGCCGCCCGCGCGCTCGCCAAGCGCGTCCGTGAGCGCGGTGACTCCGCGACCATCCCGCAGTCGCTCCGCTTGTCGATCCTCGACTTGGTCGCGACCGCGGCGTTCCCGCTCGACAAGAAGGGCCGCGCCATCATCGTGCTCATCGGCGCGACCGGCGTCGGCAAGACGACGACCGCGGCGAAGCTCGCGGCCCACGCGCGCCTCCGCCAGCGCCGGACGGTCACGCTCATCTCTTGTGACGTCTACCGCGTGGGTGCGGTCGAGCAGCTCGAGCGCTACGCGGCGCTGCTCCAAGCCGACATGCGCACGGTGAAGACGCGCCACGGCCTCGAGGAGGCCATCGCGAGCTCGACGAGCGACGTCGTCATCGTCGACACCGCGGGTCGTCTCGAGAACGACGAGTTCGAGGCCTCGTTCGCGCGGCTGTCCGATCTCCGAGACTTCGCCGTGCGCGAGACGCTCCTCTGCGTGCCCGCGGCCCTGCGCGAGATCGACGCGAGGCGGACCGCCAAGCTCGCGGCGCCATGTCGGCCGACGGGCATCGTCGTGACCAAGCTCGACGAGACGCGCGCCCCGAGCGCGCTCGTGCACGCGCCGCTCGCGAGCAAAATCCCTCTCACGGTGCTCTGCAGCGGGCAGCGCGTCCCCGAAGACATCGGCACGGCGCACCCGAAGGCAGTGCTCGATCTCCTCTGTCCGCCGCGCCAGCAACCAGGGGCCGGCTCCGTCGAGCCATGACGACGTCCACGTACCTCCCGGATCGACGCAGCCCGCCGAGTGGGCGCGTGCTCACGCGCGCCGACTTCGATCGCTATGCGCCCGTCGTGCGGCGCACCGCGATGCGGGTCGCTCGCAAGGCGCCGTCATCCGTGACCGTGGAGATCTTGATCGCGCAGGGCTTCCGCGGTCTTTTGCAGGCGCTCAGCGGGGAGGGAATCGGTGCGACGCCTTCGGACGCGAACGTCGAGGAGTGCGTGCGGGGCGCGATGCTCGCGTACCTGCAGAACCTCGACCCTCGCGTGCGGCAGCTCCGGAGCATCTCCCGCAAGATCGCGCGGACGATGCGGCTGCTCATCGACGGCGGTGATCCGCAGCCCCCGCGTGAGGCGATCGCTCACGGGCTCGGCGTCAGTGTGGAGGTGTACGAGAGCGACCTTCGACGCCTCTACGCAGCGGGCCTCGCGCGCCTCGAGCTCGTCGGCTTCGACGAGGACCCGCACTCGGGCGGCGATCCGCTCGATCTATCCCCTTCATGCGACTCGCTCTCCGAGGCCATCGACAGGCTCGCCGAGACCGAGCGCGTGCTTCTGATGCTCGTCTTCCAAGAAGACGTCAGCCTCGGCGAGGCCGGCGCGGTGCTCGGCATGAGCGCCACCTCCACCGAGATTCTCTTTGCCGAGACGCTACTTCGGCTCCGCGCTGCCCTCGGGCGCGAATGAGGCGCCCAGGGTCTTAAGAACCCGCGACGCCGATCCGTCAGTTCAGCGACACGCGACTCCAGCAAGAAGCTGGAGAGAACACCTCCAGGAAGGAGCTCACCATGCCCGTCTTCATCAACACCAACGTCTCCTCGCTCGAAGCTCAGCGCAACCTCTCGCGCACGCAGGACGCCCAGGCGAAGAACTTCCAACGCCTCTCGAGCGGTATGCGGATCAACTCCGCCTCCGACGACGCCGCGGGTCTCGCGATCAGCGAGAGCCTCAAGTCTCAGGTGCGCAGCTTCGGTGTGGCAGAACGCAACGCTAACAACGCGATCAGCATGGCGCAGACTGCAGAGTCAGCGCTCGGCCAGATCGGCGGCATCTTGGGTCGCATGAGAGAGCTTGCGGTTCAGGGCGCCAACGGCGACCTCGGTTCGACCGACCGTGGCTACCTCGATACAGAGTTCCAGAGCCTACGTGGCGAGATCACGCGTATCGCGGACTCGACGCAGTTCAACGGCAAGGCGCTCCTCTCGGGTTCGTCCAACACGATCACCTTCCAGGTCGGCATCAACAACACCACGAGCGACCGTATCGACGTCTCGTTCGGTGGTATCGACCTCACCTCGCTCGGCATCTCGAGCTCCGACGTGAGCGGCGCGACGGCGACGAACTCGCAGACCGCCATCACGGCCCTCGACTCTGCCATCACGACCGTCTCGACCAACCGAGCGTCCTACGGCGCTTCGATGAACCGACTGTCGACCACCGTCTCCAACCTCCAATCCGTGAAGAGCAACATGGCAGCAGCCAACAGCCGAATCGCGGACGTGGACGTGGCGGAAGAGACGGCATCCCTCGCTCGCAACCAGGTCCTCGCGCAGGCCGCAGTGTCCATGCTCGCGCAGGCCAACCAAGCACCCCAACTCGCGATGAGCCTGTTGCGTGGCTGATCCCTAACCAAACCCGCTGAACCGCCCCGACGCTGGTCGCTCGCCCGTGACCGGCGTCGGCGCGGCGGTTTCTGCGGACTCACCTCTCTCCGTGTTTCGATCCTAACGCGCAAGAAACGGAGCCTTCGTGTCCACCATTTCGTTCGGCGGGTTGTCGTCCGGCCTGGATACGAACGCGATCATCGACGCCATGGTCGGCGCCGAGAAGGTTCCGCTGACGGCCATCCAGACGAAGCAGCAGACGCTCACGAGCGCGATCTCCACGGTGAACGCGATCGCGAGCAAGCTCGGCAACCTCAAGAACGCAGCGCAAGCGCTCTCGACCACGAACGGGTTCTCGTCTTTCAAGGCCTCGAGCTCCGACAGCAGCGCGGTGGTCGCGACCGTCACGGGTGGCGCCTCGGCTGGCGCGTTCGATTTGAGCGTGCAGTCCCTCGCCAAGGAACAACGCACGTACTCCAGCAATTTCTCCTCGAGCACGAGCGCGCTCGGACAGACCGGCACGCTCAGCATCGCCGTCGGGAGCGGCACTGCGGTGGACGTCAACGTCGCCGCGACAGACTCGCTCACGGACGTCGCGACCAAGATCAACAGCGCGGGCCTCCGCGCGACCGCGACCGTCGTCTACGACGGCACCAACTACAAGCTTCAGGTTCGCGGGCAGGACACGGGTGCTGCCAACGCGATCACCTTCAACGAGACGGGCTCGTCCATCGGCCTCACCAACACGGTGCAATCGGCCTCCGACGCAAGGCTCACCCTCGACGGAATGACCATCACCCGCTCGACGAATCAGATCGTCGGCGTGATCCCAGGCGTGACGCTGGCGCTCCAGAAGACGACGAGCTCACCGGTATCGGTGCACGTCGACACGGACGCCGACGGCCTCACCTCGAAGATCAACGCCCTCGTGACCGCTTACAACGATGTCGTTGCCTACTCGCAGTCTGCCAGCGGTTATGGGCAGACCAAGGCTACCAATGCCATGCTCGCGGGGGACTCGACCATCCGCTCGGTCCTGTCGAAGCTCGGCCTCTCCATCGGCACGCCAGTGCCTGGGACGACAGGCCGCTACACGACGCTCGGATCGGTCGGTCTGTCGACGAACCGCGACGGCCGCCTCTCGTTCGATCAGACCAAGCTCGCGACCGCCCTCAGCGCCGACTCCGTCGGAGTGCAGAAGCTCTTCGTGGCCTCCACCGAGCTCGGTTCGACCGGCGCGATGACCGGCTTGATGAACACTGTGAATCAGCTCGCGAACCAACCGAACTCGCTCTTGAAGCTCAAGGCTGACTCGATGGGCGTGCAGTCCAACCGGCTCGAAGACGACGCCGCGGCACAGCAGCGTCGCATCGACGGACTCGAGGTCCAGCTCCGCCAGCGCTTCTCCGATCTCGAGGCGGTGGTCTCGAAATACAAAGCTCAGGGGAATTCACTCACGAGCGCGCTCTCCTCTCTCTCCACGACGGGTTGAACGAAATGAGCACCTCCGCTGCCCTCAATCGATACAAGACCGTCCGTGCATCGACGAGCTCGCCCGGCGAGCTCCTCAACATGCTCTTCGACGGCATCTTCAAGTTCCTCGACGAAGCGATCGAAGCCACGGATATCAACGATCGTGCTCGCGCTGGCGATCGCATCAGCCGCGCCCACGCCATCCTCACCGAGCTCGCCGCGAGCCTCCGCAAGGACGCCGCCCCCGAGCTCTGCGACAACCTCGAGGCGGTCTACTTCTTCTGTATGACCCGCCTCGTCGAAGCGAACATCCATCGCGACGCCGCCCGCATCCGCGAGGTGGAGCGCATCCTCGATCCCATCCGCGAGAGCTTTCGGCTCGCCTCCGCTGAGGTCGCCAAGAGCGGCCTCGGCGTGGCCCTCAGCGTGGTCGACGGCGCACGGAGATAGATTCGATGAGAGTCGGTGATCGCAACCTCCACGAGATCGACAACCGCGCAGTCCAAGAACGGTACCGCGCTGCTGCCAAGCCAAAGTCCGACGCGATCGCGAACGCGCCGCGCTCGGGCATGGACCGCGCCCGCATCTCGGAGGACGCCGCCGTAGCAGCGGCGCCTCGCTCCTTCGATTCGGCGAAGGTCGATCGACTGAGGGAGGCGCTCGACAGCGGTCAGCTGCAGCCCGACAGCAAGCGCATCGCGGCGCGGATGCTCGAGGAGACTCCGACGCCGGCGCCGTAAGCAACGACGCATACGCGCCGCCGCGGTTCAGTCCGTGACGGCGCGTAGGTGTTTTTGTCGTCGAACGTCGACGCAGCAGCTGTCCGTCGTCAGTCGTCAGTGGATGGCTGAGCGCTGACGACTCTCTTCAGCGATGCGGGGGCTTGATCGGCGCGGTCGACAGCGCGCGCTGGGCGGGCGCGTCGTGCTCGTCGCTCGCGAGCGATGCTTTGACAGCGTTGAGCCTATCCTCGAGCCCGGCGCCTACGCGGCCGTGCGCGTTGCGCACCTCGCAGGCGAGCCCGCGCAGGCTCGGGTCGACGATGACGGTCGGCTTCACCTCGTGGTCGAAGCGGTCGGTGAACTCCTCGAGCGCGGAGGCGACCTCCGGCGAGACGACGCACTCGACCTTGCCGCTCGAGTCGTAAATCGAGGCGACGCCCTCGCGGACCCACCCCGTGATGATGGAGCGGTCCGACGCGAGCTCGCGACCGATCACGCGCTCGGCGATGGCCACGGACAGCGCGACCAGATCGGGCTCGGCTTGGTGGAGCGCGTCGCGCACCGCGCGCTCGACGCTCTTGGTCGCGTCCTCGAGGGCGCGCTGGAGGAGGGCGACGCGCTCTTCCAGCGCATCGAAGTCCGACTGAGGAACCATCGGCGGAGCGGGCGTCGGCGGCGGTTCGAAGGCCGCGAGCGGTGGCTCGCCTGCGTCGCCCTCGAGGTCCTCGAGCGCCTCCTCGTCGTCGCTCGCGTAGGGCGGCGGCTCGGGCGGAGGGGTCGCGTCGCGCTTCACGCGCTCGACCGCGGCCGGCTGCAGCGATCCAGCGAGCGGCACGCCACGGAGCGGCGCGCGGTTCAGCGGGACCGCCATCCACGAAGGCCGTCGAGGTCCCTCCGGGACGCGCCGAACGAACGGCGCCGCGTCGGGTGTCTCGCCGAAGATGGATCGAGAGGATTCGAAGGTCGCCATCACGCGCCTCTGCCGAGGTCGATGCTGCCCTCTGTCTCGAGGCGCAGCGCGATCTCGATGACCTCGGTGCGCGCTGCCTCGATGTCGCGCTTCTTGGCGCTGCCGAGCAGGGCGAGGTCGTCTTTGATGACCTCGGCCGCGCGCGTCGACAGCCCGGCGAAGATCGCCACGGAGACCTCGTCCGGAGCGTTCTTGAGCGCGAGGGTGAGCTTGTTGGTCGGGACCTCGCGGAGCAGCACGCGCATGGCCTTGGAGTCGAGGCGCGCGAGGTCCGCGAAGGTGAACATGGCGAGGCGCAGGTCCCTCGAGAGCTCGGGCTGATCGGTCTCGAGCGCGGTGAGCAGGTTGGTGCTGAGGGTCTGGGGCGCTGCGTTCAGGATCGCGGCAGCGCGCGCCATGCCGTCGACGTTCACGTAGGCCGTGGACTCGCCCGTCGGGAGCTCGGCCGCGAGCGCCGCGGCGACGTCTTCGAGCGCGGTCGCCGGGAGCTTCGTCATGCTGCTGACACGTCGAACGACGGCTGCCTGACGCTCCTCGGGCATCGAGGCGAGGATGGCCGCCGCGTTGAGGGGCTCGAGCCGCGTGAGGATCGCTGCGGCGAGCTGCGGGGTCTCCTTGGCGAGGAGCGCGGCCACCGTCTCGGGGTCGGTCGCCTGCAGGCGCGCGAGCGGGCTCACGGTGCGCGGCGCGTCTTCGAAGACCGTGCGCGCGCGCTCTTCACCGTGGGCCTCGACGGTGAGCTTCCTCAGGTAAGGCAAGCCACGCGGGACCGCGACCGCCTTCTTCGTGCGGTCCACGAAATCGCGGTAGGTCTCGTCGAGCGCGTCGTTGCTCACCTCGTGCATCGTGGCTGCGACCGAGCGAAGCTGCCGGAGCTCAGCGTCCGTGAGCTCGGCGATGATCGGGGCGGCCACGCGCTCGTCCAGCGAGAGGAGCAGCACGACGGCCTTCTCTGCATTGGAGAGCATACGCGTCGACCGCTGCACTCTGTGTGCCACCTAGGCCCCTCATCGCTGGGCACACTCGTCGCATCAGTGCCTCCACGGAGGCTCTCCATGTTTCGCTCGCTCAACATCGCTGCAACGGGCATGACCGCGCAGGAGACCAAGCTCGACACGATTGCGAACAACCTCGCGAACGCGAACACCGCCGGCTACAAAAAGCAGGAGGCCGAGTTCGAGGATCTTCTCTACCAAACGCAGCGAGGCGCGGGCGCGAGCCCCCTCGGCGCGGGTCCGACGCGCGTGCAGATCGGCTCGGGTGCGCGCATCGTCGCGACCCCGCGGCTCTTCAGCCAGGGCTCGATTCAACAGACGGGCAACCCGCTCGACGTCGCGATCGAGGGCAACGGCTTCTTCGTGGTCAACCGCGAGGACGGCACGCAGGCCTTCACGCGGGCCGGCGCGCTGAAGCTCGGGAGCGACGGTCGCATCATGACGAGCGATGGCCTGCCGCTCGACCCGAGCATCACGGTCCCGCTCGAAGCGCAGAACGTCGTCATCGGCTCCGACGGACGCGTGACGGCCGAGATGGCGGGGCAAGCAGCGCCTGTCGAGCTAGGAAAAATCCAGCTCGCGACGTTCGCCAACCCAGGCGGGCTCTCGGCGGTCGGGCACAACCTCTTCGTCCCGAGCCCGTCGAGCGGTGAGCCTGCCATCGGAGATCCTGCGACTGACGCGCGCGGCCGCCTCATGCAGGGCGCGGTCGAGGGCTCGAACGTCGAGGTCGTCGACGAGATGATCGGCCTCGTGCGCACGCAGCGCGCCTACGAGATCAACTCGAAGGTCATCGCGGCCGCGGACGAGATGCTCCGGAGCGCGACGCAGCTGCGATGAGCTGCTCTTTCTCCACATCAGAGCCCACTCGGCGGATCGGCGGAGGTCGTGTGCCTCCGTGTGCTGACTTCTTTGTCACCCATACGGGGCTCGAGACAGCCCGAGGCTCTCGCCAATCTCAGCCTGAGAAGCTCGGAACGAGTACGCGTCTCGCTTTGGGAAGCTCGGCCTGCGCGGATCCGCGAAAAAACGCGGAGCGCGCGGAGATGAGACTGTCAAATGCGTGGCACGTCCGTCGCAATCGTGGCGCTCATGGAAAGCGTCGCCCCGGTCGCCAACAACTCCCGCCCGTCCCTCACGCTGCGTCCGACGAGCCGTGGAAAGATCGTGGGTCAGAGCTCGCACCTCTGCGATCTCGTCGACCACATCGACCGCGTCGCGCGAGCTAACTGCAACGTCCTCGTGACCGGCGAGAGCGGCACTGGCAAAGAGCTGCTCGTCGCGGCGCTCCACGACGCGAGCCTCCGCGCGAAGGCCCCGCTCGTCACGATCAACTGCGGCGCGATCCCCGAGGCTCTGCTCGAGAGCGAGCTCTTCGGCCATGTGAAGGGCGCGTTCACCGGCGCGCACGCGAACCGCCAAGGTCGCGTGGCCGCCGCCGAGCACGGCACGCTGTTCCTCGACGAGATCGGCGAGATGCCGCTCGCCCTGCAGGTGAAGCTCCTCCGCCTCTTGCAGCAGCGCGAGTATTCACCCGTCGGCGACAGCCGCACCGTGAAGTGCGACGTCCGCATCGTCGCCGCGACGAACCGCGACCTCGCCGCCGAGGTCGCCGCGGGCCGCTTCCGCGAGGACCTCTACTATCGCCTCAACGTCATCCACCTGCGCATCCCGCCGCTCCGCGAGCGCCCCGAAGACATCCCGTCGCTCGCGCAGCACTTCTTCCGTCAGTTCCGCGACGACCTCGGCCGCCCCGAGCTCGAAGGGATCACCCCCGAGGCGCTCGAGCTCCTTCAGGAGCACGCGTGGCCGGGCAACACCCGCGAGCTCGAGAACGTGATCGAGCGCGGCGTCCTGCTCGCCGTCGGCAAGTGGATCGACGTGCGCGACATCGCCTCGTACGTGCACCCCAAGGCGAAGAGCGACGCCGAGTCGTGGCCGAGCGATCTGCCCGAGACCGGCATCGACCTCCGCGCGACCGTCATCGAGTTCGAAACCCAGATGATCCGCAAGGCTCTCGCGCGCACCGGCGGCAACAAGAACCGCGCGGCCCAGCTGCTCGGCCTCAACCGCACGACGCTCGTCGAGATGGTGAAGCGCCGCCAGCTCGGCTGAGAGAGGTCGGGGGGAGCGCGAAGCGCCGGGGGGAGCGGGGCTCGATCGATCAAGCGCGCGAGGCGCGGAGCCTCAAGAGCAGGAGCCCGTCGCACAGCAAGACGGGCTCGACGCGGTCGTCTCAGCGTAGCCCTCGCCCTTCGTCTCGGACGGCGCGCGCAGGACCATGTCGACGCCGCAAGGGAACGGGCGGACCTCCTCGGGGCGAGGTGGAACGCGGGGCGCGACGCGCTCGAAGTGCTCGCGATACGGCGCGCGCGCGTAGATGCCGTACGTCTTTTCGCAGACGGCGACGGGCACGCCGCGCACGAGGCGATGCCCATCGTCGTCGACCACCTCGCGGAACGGGCCGCGGTAGATGACCGCCTGCTTGTGGTCCATGCACGCGCCCTCTTTGCCTTTGTAGGCGGCGATCGTGATCGAGCGAAACTCGATGCCCTCGACAGTGCGCCACGGCTTCTCGTCGCGCGAGAGGATCTCGATGCCGTAGAGGCCTGCGTCGACGAACGCTTGGAGGAAGCGGTCCTGCCGCATCGCGCCTGAGATGCAGCCCGTCCAGAGCTCGCCGTCGGCCTGCAGGTGCGCGGGCACGTCCTCGTCGCTCACGATGTCCGAGATCACAGCGCGCCCTCCGCGCCGGAGCACGCGGTGGATCTCGGCGAAGAGGGCTGCTTTGTCAGCGGGGCGCACGAGGTTCAGCACGCAGTCGCTCACCACCACGTCGACCGAGCCGTCCTTCACGAGCGGGCTCGCCGCGCGGAGACGCGCTTCTTCTGCCTCGAGCGCGGCGAGATCGCGCGCGCTCTTCACCGGGTGCTCTGCGAGGAAGGCGTCGAGCTTGTCGAGGTCGAGCGCCAGGTCCTGGATGCGGCCTCGCAAAAACTTTACGTTGTAAAAGCCAACCTTGCGGGCAAACTCGGGCGCGCTGCGACGCGCGAGGCCGAGCATGTCGTCGCTCATGTCGACGCCGATCACCTTGCCCTTGGGGCCGACGACCTGCGCGGCGAGGAACGCTCCCTTGCCGCCGCCGCAGCCGAGGTCGAGCACCGTCTCACCGGGCGCGAGGTGCGGCGTCGGATCGCCGCAGCCGTAGTCGCGCTCGAGGACCTCGCGCGGGATCGCTGCGAGGAGCTTGCGATCGTAGGTCACGGGGCAACACAGGCCGCTGCTCGCGTTCGCGGCGGCGCTGTACGTCGCGAGCACCTGAGGTTCGGGATCCATGGCGAGTTGGGTCATGTCGAAGGCCTCGCGCGCCGGCGCGTGTCGGGCCGGTTCGTTGGCTAAGAGCGAGCGAACCCGCGAAAGGATTCGCGGCGACGCTGGGTGAATCCTCCGAGCGGGTCGCCGGCTCTCATCAGCCGTGGACGAGAAAGAGACGCTCGCGATCAAGGCGCGGTACGACGTGCTGGCGACGCAGCCGAGCGCAGGCCTGTCGTGCGGGGGCGCGGCCGCCCTCGTCGACGCGAGAGCGGGTGACGTCTGCGTCGACCTCGGCTGCGGGCGCGGTCGTGACCTCGTCGCCCTCGCGGGGCGCGTCGGCGCCTCGGGCCACGTCTTCGGGATCGACGCCTCACCCAAGATGATCGAGGCCGCAGCGGCGACCTTGCGCGAGCGCGGCGTCGTGAACGCGAGCCTCCACTCGGCGACGCTCGACGCGCTGCCGCTCGGGGATGGTTCGGTCGACTGGGTCGTGTCGAACTGCGCGCTCAACCACGCGCGCGACAAGGCGCGGGTCTGGTCCGAGATCGCGCGCGTCCTCCGACCTGGCGGGCGCTTCGTCGTGAGCGACATCTACGCGGTCGAGCCGATCGCGCAGCGCTGGCGCGACGACCCCGTCGCCGTCGCCGAGTGCTGGGCCGGCGCCGAGACGCGCGCCGAGTACCTCGCGCACGTCGCGCTCGCGGGCCTCGTCGACGTCGCGGTCAAAGAGGAGCGAGCCCCGTACCGGAAGCAGGAAGCCACGCTGTCGAGCTTCACGCTGATGGGCCGAAAGCCTCACGCGTCCGAGGTGGACGCGGAGTCAGAGACCAACCGACACGAAAGGAAGCGAGGAGATGAAATCGCTGATCAAGAAGCCTGAACCCGCCCCGTGCTGCGCGCCGGAGCCGGAGAAGGTCGCGCAGTGCTGCGCGAAGATCTCGAAGAACGTCGCGGGTTGCCACGACTGAGCGCTTCGAGAGGAGCACGGCCGCCACGGTCCCCGCCTCCACGCGAGGCGGGGCCGTGAGCGCGCTCGCCCACGCGATCCGATGAACGGAGTGACGATGCTGACGCCCTCGAAGCACAACATCCTGACCCAGGTGAACGGCCACCCCGAGTGGCTGCTCGTGAATCTGCTCTCCGGGCAGGCGGATCTGCTCGACGCGCCCACGGCGGCTCGCTTCCAAAAAGGCGAGTACGACGACGTCTCGGCGCTCACCGAGAAGGGCTACCTCGTCGAGCCCGAGGTCGAAACGCGGCGCTACGAAGAGGCGCGCGCGCGGTTCGAGGCCGACCAACGCGAGGACGAGATCCAGATCTTCTTCGTCGCGTCGTACGTGTGCAACTTCGGCTGCTCGTATTGCTTCCAAGACGAGTACGCCCCGAAGGAGACCCACGACCTCGACCAGGTGATCGACGCCTTCTTCGCGTACGTCGACGACACCTTCGCGGGGCGTCGCAAATACATCACGCTCTTCGGCGGCGAGCCTCTGCTCGACACGCCGAAGCAGCGCCGCGTGGTCGAGCGCTTGGTCGAGGGGACGCGCAGCCGCGGCCTCGATCTCGCGGTGATCACCAACGGCTATCAGCTCGCGGCCTTCGTGCCGCTGCTCGAAACGGGGCGCATCCGCGAGGTGCAGGTCACGCTCGACGGCCCGCCCGAAATCCACGACAAGCGCCGGCTCCTCAAGGGCGGCGGCCGGACCTTCGACAAGGTCGTCGCGGGCATCGACGCCGCCCTCGCCGCCGGGCTCACGGTCAACCTGCGCGCCGTGCTCGACAAAGAGAACCTGCCAGGCTTCGGCAAGCTCGCGCACTTCGCGATCGACAAGGGTTGGACCGACCTACCGAACTTCAAGACGCAGGTCGGGCGCAACTACGAGTTACATCACTGTCAGACCGAGAACACGCGCCTCTACACGCGGCTCTCTCTCTGGCAGGACATGTACGAGCTCATCCAGGCCGACCCCGAGATCCTGCAGTTCTACCGGCCCGCGTATTCAATCTCGCGCTTCCTCTTCGACGAGGGGCGCCTGCCCGATCCGCTCTTCGACGCGTGCCCGGCGACGAAGACCGAGTGGGCCTTCGACGCGACGGGCGCGATCTACCCGTGCACGGCCAACGTCGGCAAAGCCGGCGAAGAGATCGGAACCTATTTCCCGACTCGCTCGCTCGTACGGGAGACCGTTGCCGAGTGGTCGAAGCGCAGCGTCGCCACGATGAGCGGCTGCGCCGGCTGCGCCAACCAGCTCGCCTGTGGAGGCGGCTGCGGCGCTGTCTCCAAGAGCTGGAAGGGCACCATCAGCGCGCCCGACTGTCGCCCGGTGAAGGAGCTGCTCGGCCTAGGGGTCGCGCTCTACGGCCAGCGTGAGCTCGGCCCCACCTGATCGAAAGGAACCTGTCATGTCCGAACTCGTCCGAGAGATCCAAGCTGCCGAGCTGCCGGAGCTCCTCAACTCGAAGAAGCCCGTGGTCGTCGATTTCTTCTCGACCGAGTGCCCGCCCTGCGAGGCCTTGGCGCCGAAGTACGAAGCGGTCGCGCAGCTCTTCCACGACGACGTCGAGTTCGTGAAGATCTTCCGCCAGGGCAACCGCGACCTCGCGAACGAGCTCGGCGTGAAGGGCTCGCCGACGGTGCTCTTCTTCAAGGACGGGCACGAGATCGGCCACCGGCTGACGAGCGCGATCCACCGATCGCAGCTGCTCGAAGAGCTGAAGGCCATCGAGCCGGAGGAGCGCTTCGACGCGATCGTGAACAGCGCAGAGCGCACCGAGACCGACGCCGACGTGTTGATCCTCGGCGCGGGACCCGCGGGGACGACCGCGGCGATCTACTGCGCGCAGGCGCGCCTCAAGACCGTCATGGTCGACATCGGCCTCGGCGGCGGCAACGTCGCGGTGACCCACCAGGTGTCGAACTTCCCGGGCTTCCCCAAGCCGATGCCCGGCTACTTGCTCGCCGATCACATGGTCGAGCAAGCCAAAGCAGCGGGCGTCATCCCGCGCCTCGCGGCCGAGGTCACCAAGATCGATCTCGAGCGTCATGAGGTCGTGCTCGACGGCGTCGAGACCATCCGCGCCAAGCGCCTCGTCATCGCGACGGGCAGCTCACCGCGCGTCATCGGCGTGAAGGGCGAGCGCGAGTTCAAGGGCAAGGGCGTCTCGTACTGCGCGACGTGTGACGCCAAGTACTACGAGGGAAAACACGTCGTCGTGATCGGCGGCGGCAACTCGGCCATCGAGGAGTCGCTCTTCATCGCGCGCTTCGCCTCGAAGATCACCATCGTCAACCAGTTCCCCACGCTGCAGGCGAACCAGCACGCGCAAGACCAGGCGCGCGCCGAGCCGAAGATCGAGTTCCGGCTCTCGACGCAGCCGCGTGAGTTCCTCGCGCGAAACGGCAAGACCGTCGACGGCGTCCTCGTCGAGGATCTCGCGACGGGCGAGAAGCAGGTCATCGACTGCGACGGCGTCTTCGTGTTCGCCGGCATGGTGCCGAACCTCGAGCTCCTCGAGGGCAAGTTCAAGCTCGACGGCTGGGGTTACATCGCGGTCGACGACGAGATGCACAGCAGCGTGCCCGGCGTGTTCGCGATCGGCGACGTCGCCAGCAAGAAGTTCAGGCAGATCACGACCGCTGTCTCCGACGGCACCATCGCGTCGATGTCGCTCGCCAAAGAACTCGCGACGTGACCGGAGGTAGGCAGCTCACGCTGCGCGCGGCCGTCGCAGGCATGGCGCTCGGCGGCGTGCTCTGCCTGTCGAACCTCTACGTCGTGCTCAAGACAGGGTGGAGCCTCGGGGTCACGATCACCGCGACCCTCGTGGCCTTCGCCGCGTTCAGGGGTCTCCAAGCCGTATTCGGAGGGAGTCGCTTCGGCCCGCTCGAGAGCGTGTCCGTCGCGTCGATCGCTTCCTCGGGGGCGTGGATGACCGGCGGCGGCAACATGGCGGCGCTGCCGGCGCTGCTGCTCCTCACCGGCGAGCGACCTTCGGGCTGGGCGATGGTCGCGTGGTTCGCGCTCATCGCCTCGCTCGGCGTGGTCGTCGCGATCCCGCTGCGGCGGCAGTTCCTCGAGCGCGAACGCCTGCCTTTTCCCATGTCGGTCGCGACCGCCGAGTCCATCCGCGCGATGCACGCGACCGGCGACGTCGCGCCCGCGCGCCGCTTGCTTCGCGCCGCCCTCGGCGCGGGGGTCTTCACGCTCCTGCGCGACGCGAAGCTCGGGATCCCTTCGCGCCTCACGTTCGCGCCGCTCTCGACCTTCGGCTTCGGCCTCGACGCTTCGGTCGTGCTGCTCGGCGGCGGTTCGCTCATGAGACCGCGCACCGCGTGGTCGATGGTGCTCGGCGCGGTCGTGACCTCGGGCCTCCTCGCGCCCATCGCCCTCGCGCACGGGCTGCTGCCGAGCGCGGACTTCAAGGCGATCGTGCAGCTCTCGCTCTGGCCCGCCGCGGCGATGCTCACCACCTCGGCGCTCACGAGCTTCGCCCTGCAGTTCACGAAGACGCTCCGCAGCGCGCGCGCGCCGTTCGAGGTGGATCGGCGCTGGCTCCTCGCGTTCTTCGGTCTCGGCGCGCCGCTGGTCGTCCTGATGTGGCGCCTCTTCGGCATCCCGCTCTGGGCCGGGCTCGCCGCGATGCCGCTCGCCGCGCTCGTCGGGATGATCGGCGCGCGCGTCACCGGCGAGACCGACATCACCCCGACGAAGGCGATGGGCCCGCTCACCCAATTGCTCTTCGGGGCGGCGCTCCCCGGCGCCCTCACGGCGAACGTCATGGGCGCGAACGTCACCGCGGGCGTCGGCCTGCACGCGGCCGATCTGCTCAGCGACCTCAAGACCGGTGAGGTCCTCGGCGCCGACACGAAGAGCCAGATCCGTGCGCAGTTCCTCGGGATCGTCGTCGGCGCGCTCGCGGTCGTGCCGGCCTTCAACGCGCTCGTCCCCGACGCCTCCGTCCTCGGGAGCGACGCGCTCCCCGCGCCGGCCGTGATGGTCTGGGCTGGGGTCTCTCGCGCGCTCGCCGGCGGGCTCGGCGCGCTCCCTCGCGCGGCGCTCGTCGCGATGGCCGTCGGGGGCGCGCTCGGCGTGCTCCTCTCCGCGCTCGAGGCGCGCCTCACCCCGCGATGGCAGCGGTTTCTCCCGTCTCCATCAGCGTTCGGGATCGCGATGGTGCTCCCCGCCGCGACCAGCCTCACGATGGCGCTCGGCGCCGCGCTCGGCCTCCTCGCGAAGCGCCGCTACGACGAGCAGACGCGGACCCCGGTGGCGTCCGGCCTCATCGCCGGCGAGTCCGTGACCAGCGTCGTCATCGCGCTGGTTCGGACAATTCTGTAAGCCCCGCGGAGCGCTATCGTCTCCGTCGACGTGTCAGGCGGTCGACGCCGCCTGCGTCGTACCCCACCCATGAAATCCTCGCGCCGCGTCAGCATCGCCCTCGGGACCGTGGAGATCGCCGAGCGCGGCTTCTACATCGCGCGCGCCGGCGCACCCGACGAGCGCCGCGTGACGATCGGCCCCGACGTCGCGGCCTGCGTCGAAGCGACGCGCCTCGTGCACCGCTCGGAGCTCGAAGCGATGAAGAGCGAGGTGCTCGCTCGCGCGGTCTCCGCCGAACCCACGCTCCTCGAGATCACCCCCGAGACCACGCTGCGCGCGCTCCAGCGCCTCACCCAATCACCGGCGAACACGCCCGTCTGCGCCCTCAACTTCGCCTCGGCGAAGCACCCCGGCGGCGGCTTCTTGAAGGGCGCCTCCGCCCAAGAGGAGTCGCTCGCGCGAAGCTCCGCGCTCTATGCCTCGCTCTCGAGCGTGCCTGGCTTCTACGCCGCGAACCGGGCGAGCCCCTCGCTGCTCTACTCCGAGTCGATGATCGTGTCGCCGAACTGTCCGGTCTTTCGCGATGACGACGGCGCGCTCCTCACCGATCCGTATTTGGCCAGCTTCATCACGAGCCCCGCTCCCAACGCCCGCGCGATCCGCGATCGACGCAGCGTCGAGCTCGCCGTGATCCCGAACACGATCCTCGGCCGCTCCGAGCGGGTGCTCGCCTTCGCGGCAGCGACCGGGCACCGCCGACTCGTCTTGGGGGCTTGGGGGTGCGGCGTCTTCGGGAACGACCCGCGCGACGTCGCGGGAGCTTTCGCGACGCACCTCGCTGGGCCGTGGCGCGGCGTCTTCGAGCACGTCGTCTTCGCGATCCACGACGCTTCGCCGGGTGCGCAGACGCTCGCGGTATTTCGCGAGCTCCTCGCGCCCGTCGCCTCGCGGTGACGCCGCTCGGCTCGAGGTCCACTCCTTAGTTGGGCCTCTCCCGCAGCGTCGGCTACCCTGGGCGCGCGAAGATGAAGGTCACCGCAACGCTCCTCGCCGTGTTGTTCGCGTTTGCGCTCGTCCCCTTGGGCTGCAGCTCGAGCTCCGAGGAGAAGAAGCCGCCCCGCATCGGGGAGGGGAGCGACCCGCCGAACGCTCCGTGCTCCGGCTCTCACGTGTGTCAGACGTGGGGTTGGTGCGAAGAGCGCGACGGCGAGTGCGTCGCCACGCAGGACAGCCACTGCGCCTCGTCGGAGGCCTGCAAGAAGGGCGGCCTCTGCTCGCTCGAGGGCACGCGATGCGTGGCGAAGAAGGGGGACTGCGAGCGCTCCGAGTGGTGCAAGGAGTTCAAGCTCTGCACCCTCGCCGAAGGCGTCTGCAAGTAGCGGCCGCAGACAGCGACTCGGCGTAGACTCGCCGTCATGCTTCGAGTCTCTGCTTGGTCGCTCGGCTCTTCATGCGTCTTGCTCGGCGCGGCCCTCGCCTTCGGCGGGGGGTGCTCCGCCGGCAAGGGAAACACCGGTGGTGACGACGGTCAGGGCGGGGACCCGAGCCACGCGGGCGGCGCGGGTGGCACCGGCAGCGGCTTCCAGACGGGCGGCGGCGACGCAGGCGGCGGGGCCCCGGTCGACGACTGCATCGACAACGCGAAGCTCATCTACGTGCTCAGCGTGGACTACGAGCTCTTCTCGTTCGACCCCGACACGCCGGGTACCGCCGCTTACAAATCTGTAGGTCCTCTGAACTGCGACTCGTTCGGCGCGCCGCAGTCGATGGCGGTCGATCGCTCGGGGACGGCTTGGGTCTTCTACGACAGCGGCGAGCTCTTCAAGGTGAGCACGCTCGACGCCTCGTGCCAGCCGACGAACTACCAGCACCCGAACCCGCAGGCGTTCAACCAGCTCGGGATGGGCTTCACCGCCGCAGCCGCGAACTCGAAGGAAGAGGTCCTCTACATCGTGAGCCCCATCTTCGGGCTCGCGACGGTCGACACGTCGACGATGGTCGTGAGCATGAAGAACACGCTCGCGCAGGCGGCCGAGCTGACCGGCGGCCCCGACGCGAAGCTCTTCCGATTCGCGGCCGACAACGCCGAGCTCGACGAGATCGTGATCGGCAACTTCAGCACGAACTGGCTCCACACCTTCAACGAGCTCTCGGGCACGGGCGCGTGGGCGTTCAGCCGCTACGCAGGCAAGTTCTACCTCTTCACGTCGCCGGACGGCGTCACCCCGAGCCGCACCACCGTCTTCGATCCGGTGACGAACCAGAGCTCGGTGCGCGACGCGAACGTTGGCTTCCCCATCGTCGGCGCCGGGCAGTCGACGTGCGTGCCGCCCCCGCCCCCCTCCTGAAGCCTCAGCGCGGGATCGAGCTCGGGCTCGCGCTTGCGTTCGAGCTCGGGCTCGCGCTTGGTCGTGCGGACGCGCTCGCGGACGGAGCAGCTGCGCTGGCGCTCGGTTGAGCGCGGCTGCTCTCTGCGCCCGCTGGCACCGTGGCGAAGAGCTCTCGGTTCTGGCGCTTCGTCGCGTCGTCGTCGAGCCCGAGGATCGGGCCGCGAGGCTTCGCGCTCGCCTCCGCGTGATCGCGTGTGGCGTTGTCGCGTAGAAAAATCCAGCCGAGCACCAACACGATCAGCGCGACCAGGATGGGCGCCCAAGGCAGCGGGCGGCGCTGTGGCGCGGAGCTCGATGACACGGTCCGCAGCATACTCGACGCGTCCACGCAGAGGCTTTCGTGGAGCGCGACGTTGTGCAAACCTCCGCGCCATGACCCAGCCCGCCCTCGCTCCGAAAGAGTTCGCGCGGGCCGAGAACTTCGTCGCGACGATCGAGATCGACGGCCTCGCGACGGTTCGCGTGTGGCGTCGCCCGGATCTCACGGCGCAGCAGGGAGCCGAGCTCGCGGAGCGGATGCTCGAGGTCGTGCGCAGGCTCGCCGCGCAGTCCGGCGTTGTCGGGATCATGGTGGACCTGCGTGAGGCTCCGTCGGTCGTGGGGCCTCGCACCGAGGCCGTGCTCGGCGCCGTCGCCGCCGCGATGAAGGGCAAGGGCGCGGTCGCGTTCGTCGCAGCGTCCGACGCGATGCAACAGTTGCAGCTCAAACGAATCACGACCAGCGCGGACAGAGCCGCGGTCGTCAGCACGACGGAGGCCGCGCGCGACTTCTTGCTCCAGCCGTCGCGGCGCCCGAAGAGCGTGCCTACGGCTGGGTGAGGAGGGCGCGCGCCAGCGCTCGACCGAGCGCCGCGAGGAGCGGCTTCGAGAGCTCCTCGTAGGCGTAGTCGTCGTCGTTGAGCACGCCGTCGGGGTTCGCGTAGACGACCGCCGTCACGAAGAACGACCGGCCCGACTCGCGATCCTCGATGTAGGCGTTCTCGAGGTGGAAGCCGTACGCGCGCCCCGACTTCGCGATGTAGCGGACGCGCTTCGCGTCGACGACGTCGGCGACGCCGGGTGAGAGCGGGCCCTGCTCGGCGGCGCCGCGCCCCGCGCCGACCTGCACCGTCATCGCGCGGAGCAGGTGCTGGCGCTGCTCCTCGGGTAGCGCGAGCGGTGTGTCGGTCGCGTGCTCGGGGAACACGAGCGCGATCATGATCCGCTGCAGATCGCGGAGGCTCGCGAAGTTCTTCTTGCTGAAGTCGAGCGGGCTCTTCACGAGCTTGCCGCCGTCTTTGTAGGCCTCGCCGATCTCGAGGCGCGGAGCAGGCGTCGGCGCCGGATCGAAGGTGCTCGTGCGGGCCTTCTCCTCGAAGGACTTGTGACGCGGCGGCTGGAGGATGACGCGCGGGGTGTCGCGCGAGCGCTCGGCGGGCGCGCTCATGCGGTGATGGATGCGGACCTCGGGGAAGCCGAGCTTGGCCATCCACGCGTTGAGCTCCGCGTGCCCGACGATGTCGTAGAGGCGGTTGTACGAGTCGTTGTCGGAGTACGAGAGCATCTTCGCGAGCTCGTCTCCGACGAAGAGCTTCTTGTGCTTCTTCTTCGTGGAGTCGGGGTCGTCGTCGCCGCCGCCTGCGTCTTTGTCCTCGTCCTCGGGCAGAGGCTCGCACCCGGGTTTGCGCGGCCTGCAGCGACGGATCTTCGTGCCGAGGACCTGCTCGGCCTCGAGCTGCTCGTCGAGCGCGCGCAGCGCGGCGACGGCGAGGAACGGCTTGATCGCGCTCGCGGGGTAGACGTACTCCGCGTCGGCGCGCAGCGCGTAGGTCTCCCACGGGCGATCCGAGTGCGGGACGGTGACCAGGATCTGCAGGCGCGTCGCCTCGGCGTTCGCGAGCCAGTCAGTCCACCGAGGATCGTCGGCGCGAAGGACCTTCTCGAGGTACGGGGTCTCGTCCGCCGCGCGCGCCGAGCCGCTCGGGGCGGGGGCGCTCTCAGCGACGGACGACCCGAGCGCGGCGCTCGCAGTCTGCGCGCTCGAGGTCGTGGGCGGCGCGCCGAGCGTACGGCCCTCGCCGTCGCGTGCGCAGCCCGACGCGAGCGCCAAGGCGAGGGCGAGGAGCGAGCGGTTCATCGTCGGCGCGACACCATAGCCGGACCGCGCTCGCCGGCCCATTCCGCCGCGGCGATCTCAGGGGAGCGACGAGAGCGAGTCCGCCAGCGCTCGGCAGGCGTCGCCCTCGTCGTCGCCCGGCTCGAAATAGTTCAGTGAGCCGAACTTTCCGTCGATGCGCGTGAGGGACACGCTCGTCGGCGTGTTCGCGAGGTTGATGTTCGGCATCGCGCCGATGAGCTCGCTCACGCCGACCTGCGTCCCGTTGACGTAGACGTTCGTGCCGATGATTTGCAGGTCGAACGGCAGGTCGGCCGAGCCCGTCCCGGAGCACGAGTTGTCGAACGTGCCGCTCAGCGTGGGGTTGATCTCGAAGGTCGTGAAGACGCGACCCTGCATCGCGATCCCAGCCATCTCGGGTGCGTCGGTGTTGCAGTCCCCGATGGACTCTGCCGGGAGCGCGCCGCAGAGACTGTAGGAGAAGCCGGGGAAGTCGTCGTTCTCGTAGGACACGGTGTCGCAGTTCACGCAGGTCGCCTCGCAGTTGCCGTGACCGAGCGCGGGGTCGTCGCATGCGGCGTTGCCAGTGTCCCAGCTCGCGAGCGGCACGTCGGAGCCCCAGTAGAACGGGATCGTCGGCGCGGTGAAGTTGGCGCCGCGCTCTTCTTTGTCGAGCGGGATGGTCAACGGATCCGTCTCGTAGAAGACAGCGCCCTCTTGGCGGCTCATCACGAAGTCGGAGTCCAGCAGGTCGTTCGCTTGCGGATCACACGCGCCCTGCGACACCGTGAAGTTCGGGAAGTCGATCGTGCAGAACCTGAACCGCGCGGAGTGGTTCGGCGCGAGCGAGGTGATTCGCATGAAGAAGAGCGCCGTCGCCTCACCCTGCTGGGACGCGGGGCAGGTCTCGAACACCGAACCGGGGGTGCTCTGGAGCGTGACGGGGATCGTCATCTTCACGGCCCAAATGCCGTCGAGGTTGAGCGGATCGAAGTCGCAGCTCGGAGCCTCCCCGCCGGCTCCGGTGGTGGTCGTCGGACCAGGGCCCGTGCCGCCCGAGTTGCCACCGCCCGTGAGCGAGGTGTCGTCGCCGCACGCGGCGGCCACAAGGATGAAGGGAACCACCGTGAACAAGCCGAAGAGAGCGCGCATAGCGATCCGAATCTACAGGAAGTCGTCGGCGTGAGTCATGAGCCGATCGACGCGAAGCACGCCCTCCACCGCGAGCGAACCTGTCCGGACTCGGCCGTGTCCACCCGTGTGTGCGGCGGATTTCGCGTCCTCGATGCAGCGACCGCGTAGCATCCGCCATCGTGGGGAAGAATCGGGGGGGCGCGGCGCGCACGGGGGGCGGATTGAGCCCCCCAGCGAATCGATATTCGAGGGGATTTGCTGTCGTTGCGCTCACTGCGATGCTCTCTGCAGCGTCGGGTCGGCGGGCCGAGGCCTACACGATCTCGACGACCATCACGGACGGTTGCCACGAGCGCATCACCGCCGAGGCTCTGCGGCGCGTGCGCGCTCAATCGGCGCTCGCGATTCGAATCGCGCCCGATGACGACGAGCAGGCGCTCATCGACGACCTGCAGTTCGAGCCCGACGGCGACATGCTCGACCTCGGCGCGGTCGCGCTGCTCATCGGCGTTCGCGACAACGACCTCAAGGGGCACGCCGCCGACGATCTCGCGTCGCTGCCGGAGGTGCACGGCAACCCCGAGGCCCAGGACGAACACTGCCTGCGCGCGACCGACCAGAACGAGCCCGACGGCTCGGCGCTCGCCCTCGAGGCTTGTCGCAAATACATCTTGGGTCGCATCTCGGCCGCGCTCGATGGCCTCGACGAGAGCGGCATCCCCGACCCCGAGAAGCGCGCGACGCTCCTCGTGCACCTCGCGGTTCGCGGCGGCGTCCGCGTGCCGTTGCCGATGTTCTACGTGCACATGGGCCAAGCCATGCACGCCCTCGAGGATGGCTTCTCGCACACGTATCGGACCGCGGACGCGATGCGCGTGGTCACGGTCCTCAACTGGGTCGACGTCGTCGGCGCGCGGTGGGACGAGGCGCGGGACGGCCCCGCCCACTCGAGCGCGCTCGACGAGTGCAACGACGCGGACGACGCGCGACGCATCCGGCGCGAGGTCACGACCGACGCCGCCGAGGAGCTGCTCCTCGCGACGCTCACGCCGGGTACGACGAAGGCCGAGCGGCTCGAGAACGCGGCGCGCGTGCTCGACAAGTACCTCTCGCTCGCGCCCGGCTGCGATCCTTCGAACGCGTGGTGCGAGGCGCCCGAGGCGGGCTACGACGTGGGTTGCGACGTTGCAGGTGACGCGAGCTCGGCTGCGAATACGCCTCTGCTCGCGGCGGTCATCGCGGGCCTCGCGCTCGCGCGTGGGCGACGTCGATCCCGCACACGCCGCGGCGCGCTCTCCGCTGCGGCTCCGCTCGCGTTCGCCGTGCTCTCGGCGTCCCGCTCGGCGCACGCCGACGAGCCCGCGAAGCCGACCTCGGAGGCCACGAAAGAAGCACCCGCGAAGAAGGTGACGAGGACGCGCGAGGACGATCTGCGCTGGGGCGGAGCCCTCACCGGCGGCGTCTCGATCGACGAGCCCGGCCTCGCGTTCGCCGCCGGCGTTCGCCTTCACTATGACAGGCTTTGGTCCGCGGGGATCGACGCCGAGTGGAACCCGTGGGTGTCGCTCATCGGCGGCGAGGCCGTGCGCTCGGGCGTCTTCAACATCTACTTCTCGAGCATCCTCCGCTTCCCGTTGGCGAAGCCCAAGCTCTTCCTTCGGTCCACGATCTCGGTCGGTTCGTCGACGATGTTGAGCGCGCTCTACGGCGCGCCGCGCGGAACGACGGGGCTCTTCTTCGGCGTGAATTTCCTAGGGCTCGAGTTCGCCGCGTCCGACGTCGTGAAGGTCGTCTTCAACCCGCTCGGCGTGGCCGTGCCGGCGCCGCAGCTCTCGGGCGTGCCGTTCCTCTACCCGCAGTATCGGCTCTCGGTCAGCGCGGAGTTCTACGGGCCCTGACAGAATTGTCATGAACGGGGCGCACACCCCGTTTGGGATTGTCAGGGGACGACGGCGCTCTCGAACGCGCGGAAGCGAGCCTCGAGCGCCCACTGGAATCGAGCCTTCTCGCTGCCGTCGAGGAAGGCCTGGCACGCGGCGTTCGGGGTGTCACCGAGGCCCATCGTGTCGGTCGGCGCGCACGCCGTGACAGGTTGCCCGCTCGCGAGCGTCAGCCAGAGGCTCGCGCCGGGGACGAAGGCGTGCTCGAGGCTCTGCCGCGCCATCATCTTGAGCTGCCTGTAATCGAGGCCCTGATCGCGAACCGCGCGCAGGTACTCGCCCGCCATGCTCGAGCGCGACACGCCCTGATCGTCGGTCGCGAGCGCGACGGGGACCTGGTTCGAGAGGTAGGTCGCGAGCGGGTGCTGCGGCCCCGAGACCTCGAGGATCTGTGCGTTCGAGCTCAAGCAGACCTCGACGAGGACGTTCTGCGTCGCGAGCTCGGCGAGCAGGCCCGCCGAGTTGGTCTCCGAGAGCACGTCGAGCCCGTGTCCGATGCGCTCCGCGTGGCCGAGCTCGACGGCCGCGCGGATGTGATACGTCGTCGCGTTCGGATAGCCGGGCGGCACGTACGCACTCGTCAGCTCGCCCGCGTGCAGCGTGATGTGGAGCGGGCTCGACCCCGAGTCGGTGTACGTGTTGTAGAGGAAGTCGAGCATCGACATGTGCAGGTCGTAGTTCGTGAGCGACGTCGTGTCGTCCTCGGGGCTCGACAGGTTCGCTGCCACGATCTTGTCGCTCTGCTTGGCCATCTCGTAGGCCGCGACGAGCTGACCGAACACCGTGTCCTTCGCGCCGGTGCGCGAGACCTGGGCGACGAAGCGGACGCCCACGTCGCACGCCGGCGGCGGCGACGCGCTCGAGCAGCCGAGCAGGTTGCGGTAGCTCGCGTACGTGTCCTCGACGACCTGCACGTCCTTCGCGAGCTCGGTTTGGAAGGTCGGCGCGGTGACGATCTGGTTGTAGAACGCCGGCAAATCCTGGGCGGTGAGGGTGCCCGACCAGATCGACGCCGCGAGCGCCCCGACGTTCTTGCCGAGGTTGAACATCGTCTCGACGTAGAGCTGGTTCTCGAGCGCGGCGCGCTTCGCGATGTCGGCGACCGAGTCCCAGCGGTGCGCGCCCGCGACCGCTCCGAACTTGCCGAACGTCGCGAAGAAGTGATCGTGCCCCGTCTCCGCGCCCGCGACGAAGCCCTCCATCGACCAGGCGCGCACGATCGAATCGTAGAAGGCGCCCATCGTCGGCGTCGGCTGCGTCGCGGCCGAGCACTGGTTCGAATAGACGACCGCGTACGTGCTCGAGTTGATGCAGTCGCCGTCGGTGTGGGCCCAGTCGAGGTAGGTCTCGGCGTAGACCGCGCCCGTCAGGTGATTGTGCAGGTCTCCGCCCTTGGGCATGCCGTAGAGGAAAGCCTTGAGATCCGCCTCGGGACCGGACGCGAGCGTGTCGAGCTCGTCGGCCGCGTTCTGTTCCCAAATCGCGGTGCACTCGCTCGGGGTCCCGCAGTCCAGCGGCCCGCCGCCAGCGCCGCCACCGCCGGTGACCACCGCACCACCAGCGCCGCCCATCGAGCCGCCCGCGCCGCCCGTGCTGCTCGCTGTGCCGCCTGCTCCGCCTGGATTTTCGCTCGCGCCCGCGCCGCCCTCACCGCCGATGGGACCCGCGCCCGTCGCGCCGGTGCCCCCGGTACCGCCCGTGCTGTCGTCGCCACATCCGAGTGAAAGAGAGACGAGAAGGAAGACGAGAGCCGTGCGAGTGAAGCGCGCCATCCGAACACGCTACCCCGGTTACTTCGGCGCTCGTCGAAAATCCCTGACGGGGCAAACGGTTGACGCGACGCGCTGAATACGAGAGACCGAGAGCGATGTCGCTCGTCGTCCAGAAGTTCGGCGGGACCTCGATGGGTACCATCGAGCGGATCAAGAACGCCGCGTCGCGCTCGCTCGCCACCCAGCGCGAGGGTCACCAGGTCGTCGTCATCGTCAGCGCGATGGCCGGCGAGACCGATCGGCTCCTGCGCCTCGCGAAGGAGATCACCACGCTGCCCGACGCGCGCGAGCTCGACGCGCTCGCCGCGACTGGCGAGCAGGTCGCGAGCGCGCTCATGGCCATCTCGATCCAAGCGCTCGGCGGCCACGCGAAGAGCTACCTCGGCCACCAGCTGAAGATCTCGACGGACAGCGCCTTCACCAAGGCCCGCATCAAGACCATCGACGCCTCGCGCGTCCTCGAGACCGTGGCCGCGGGGGAGATCGCGGTCGTCGCGGGCTTCCAGGGCGTCGACGACGACGGGAACATCACGACCCTCGGGCGCGGCGGCAGCGACACCAGCGCGGTCGCAGTCGCGGCCGCCCTCGGAGCGGACGTCTGCGAGATCTTCACCGACGTCGAGGGGGTCTACACGACCGACCCGAACGTCTGCCCGCAGGCCCGCAAGATCGATCGCATCAGCTACGAAGAGATGCTCGAGCTGGCTTCGCTCGGCGCCAAGGTTCTGCAGATCAGGAGCGTGGAGATGGCGATGAAGCACGGTGTTCCGGTCCACGTACGCAGCTCGTTCAGCTCTTCGCCGGGGACGCTCGTCACGCACGACGCCGACCTCGAGCAGGTGGTGGTGACCGGCGTCGCGTACGACAAGAGCGAGGCCCGCGTGATGCTGGTCGGCGTGCGCGACACGCCCGGCGTGGTTGCGACGATCTTCGGCGCGCTCGCGCGCGACAACATCAGCGTCGACATGATCATCCAGAACGTGTCGGTCGTGGATCGCGCCGCGCGCGCCGCCGACGCGCCGCCGCCGTCCTCCACCGGCCCGTCGCTGGTGACCGACGTCACGTTCACCGTGGCGAAGAGCGATCTGCCGCGCGTCAAACAATCGATCCAAGAAACGGCCTCGCAGATCGGCGCCACGGCGATCCAATATGACGAGGACATTGTTAAAGTTTCGATCGTCGGCCTCGGGATGCGCTCGCACGCGGGCGTCGCGGCCAAGATGTTCGAGGTCCTCGCGCGCGAGGGCATCAACATCCAGGCGATCTCCACGAGCGAGATCAAGATCTCGTGCATCGTCGCGACGAAGTACCTCGAGCTCGCCGTGCGCGCGCTTCACGACGCCTTCGGGCTCGCCAACGCACCCGCATCCGAGGGCTGATCGGGCTCGGTCAGGCGCGCGCCCTCGCGACCGCGCCTCGAGCCCGTGCTGCCGGTGCTCGGACCTATTTTGGTGCCTACGAACCTTCGGTTCGTCGCACTAGACTCCGAGGGGCTTGCTCGAGCGCATCGGCCCGTTCGTCATCGAGGACCTCGTCGGGGGCGGCGGGATGGGTTCGGTCTATCGCGCCGTGCGCGACGGCACCACCGAGCGGCTCGCGGTGAAGGTCGTCGCGTGCGCCGACGCCGCGCGCGCCTCGTCGCTGCAGGCCGAGTTCGCGGCGCTCGCGAGGCTCTCGCACCCCGGCGTCGTCGCGGTTCGCGAGCACGGCGTCGACGGAGAGCAGGCCTACGTCGCGATGGATCTCATCGAGGGCGAGACGCTCGAGAGCGCCGCGAAGACCCTGGTGATGACGCGCGACGCGCGCGCCCGACGCGAGGCCGCGACCCTCATCGACGGCCTCCCTCAAGAGGTCGACGAGGCCTCGACCCGCAAGCTCGCTCCCGCGCTCGGCGCTCCCTCCGCGCCCCTCGAGGCCCCACGCAGCGAGCCCGCCCCGAAGCGCATCGTCTACGACGAAGCTCGCATGGCGCGCGTCGCGCGCATCGTGATGCGGCTCTGTCGGATCCTCTCGTACGTCCACGGCGAGGGCCTCATCCACCGCGACCTCAAGCCCGAGAACGTCGTCATCCGCGGCGGCGAGCACCCCGTGCTCATCGACTTCGGCATCGCGAAGTCCGCGCGGTTCTCCTCGCGCGAGCAGCTCGAGGCCCCCAGCGAGCTCGTCGGCACCGTCTCCTACGTCTCGCCCGAGCAGATCTACGGCGATCGCGTCGACGCGCGCGCGGACCTCTACGCCCTCGGCTGCGTGCTCTACCGGCTCGTCGCGGAGCGCCCGCCTTTCATTCGCGGAGGCGCGGTCGGCATCGTGCGCGCGCACGCGATGGAGCAGCCCGCGCCGCCCTCCGACATCGTCGAGGGCCTGCCGCCCACGATCGACAGCCTCGTCCTCGATCTCCTGAAGAAGGACCCGAGCGAGCGGATCGGCTTCGCGGACGAGGTCTTCGAGCGGCTGCGCGCGCTCGGCTACGAGCTCGACGAGCCCGCCCCGAAGCCCGCGCGTCCCTACGTCTACGCGAGCGCGTGCGTCGGTCGCTCCGACGAGATCGGCGCCGCGACGCAGCTCATCGACAGCGCGCACGCGGTCGGTCAGCCCGCGATCGTGCTCGTCCGCGGCGAGAGCGGCGTCGGCAAGACGCGCCTCTCCGCAGAGCTGATGAACGCCGCCTTCCAGAACGGCCGCGTCATCGTCGCGTCGCCCGCGTCGGCTTCGTCGGCCGGCGCCGCGGGGACCATGCTGAGCGCCGTGCTCGCGACGGTGCTCGCGATCGCGGCCACCGACGAGCCCGAGGCGCGCGCGCTCGTCGGCTCCGACGCGCGCCTGCTCTCGCTCCTCGAGCCGAACCTCGCGACGCTTGTGGACGACGACCTCGCGGTGCCGTTGCCGCCCCCCGCGGCCATCCCACGCGAGACCTGCCGCGCGCTCCTCACGGTCCTCTTGCGCCTCGCCGACGCGCGCACGACCGCGCTCTTCCTCGACGATTTGCAGTGGGCCGACCCGCTCACGCTCGCGGTCCTCGACGAGCTCGCGGCGCGCCTCGAGCGTCGCGAGGCGTGGAGCCCGATCCGCGGCGCGCTCACGATCGTCGCGACGTTTCGCCGAGAAGAAGAGCCGGCGATCGCAAGGACGATCGAGCAGCTTCGTCCGTTTTCGCAGCTGCTCGACCTGTCTCCTTTGACAGAGCCGGAGATGACGCGGATCGCGCTCGGCATGTTGGCGGTGCCGGCGACGATCGCGCCGCGCTCGGCCGCTGAGCTCGCGCCGCTCGTGCAGCGCACGCAGGGCAGCCCGTTCGCGCTCGGTGAGATGCTCCACCTCGCGCTCGAGCAGGGCTCGCTCGTGCGCCCGCACGCGCGCTGGCGCCTCGACGACCTCGTGTCGGCGACGTCGTTCACCGCCACCGAGGCCGTCTCGGATCGCGTGGCGCGCCTCCTCCTGGAGGCCCTCGCGCCTCGCGAGCGCAGCCTCGCCGCGGTGCTCGCGTGCGCCGGCCGCGCGCTCGCCTTCGAGGAGCTCGCGCGCGCGCTCGGTCGCGACTCGGCCTCGGTGCTCGAGGATTTCGCCGAGCTCGCGCGACAGCGCATCCTGCGCGAGGTCTCGCCGGGTGTGCTCGCGCTCGCGCACGACAAGCTGCGCGAGCAGGCGTTCGCCGCGCTCGAGCCGCGAGAGCGCGCGGAGCCCACGCGGCGCTCGCCCGAGCCTTCGAACGGCCGAGCGCGAGCGCCGAGGATCGCGCGTTCGTCGCGGTCCAGCTCGAGGCCGCGGGTGACGTGCCGCGCGCCGTGGCAGCGCACCTCGCCGCGGCCGACGCCTTCGAGCGTCGCGGGGCCGCGGCCCCCATGCTCGAGCACGTGCGCGCAGCCGAGCGCCTCGCGCGAGGCCTCGACGAGACGGACGCGCTCGCGCGCCGGGCGATCGCGCGGCTCGGCGGCGCGCTCGCGACCTTCGGGCACCTCGACGAGGCCGTGCCCTTGCTCGAACGCGGCCTCGAGCTCGCGTCCGCCGCGGGCGATCGGGTGACGCTCGCGGCAGCGCACGTGCAGCTCGCGTACGCGTGTTACCTGCGCGGCGACGGCGACGCGCTGCTCGACCACGCGCGACAGGGCGTCGCGCTCGCCGAGGCCATCGGCGACACGGCCCTCCGCGGCCGCGCCGAGAACGCGCTCGGGATCGCGATGGGCTCGAGCGGCCACTTCCGCGCCGCGATCGAGCACTACACGCGCGCCGCGGCCTTCGCCGAGGCCGCGGACGATCACGCCGCGCGCGGCAAACACCTCAGCAACATCTCGATCAACTACCGGCTCCTCGGTGAGCTCGACCAGGCGCTCGAGGCCGCGCGCGAGGCCCTCGCCCTCACGCGGCGCCGTCACGAGCCACGCGAACGCGTGGTCAGAACTCGGGCGGGTGCTGCTCGAGCGGCGCGAGCTCGACGAGGCGAGCCGCGCCTTTTCGCACGCGCTCGAGCTCGCCAAGCGCGTCGACTTCGCGGTCGTCGAGGTCGAGGCCCGCTGGGCCCTGGGAGATCGCGCTCGCCCGCGGCGATCTCGCGGGCGCGACCGAAGTCCGCGACCCGCACCCTCGAGCTCGCGCGGGCGCGCCGGCTTCACCGTCGCCGAGGCTCAGGCCATGAGGACGCTCGCGTGGGTCGCGCTCGCGAGCGACGACCCCGCCGCGCGCGCGAGCGGCCTCGCGGACCTCGAGCGCAGCGTCGAGCTGCTCCGCGCGACCCAGGAGCAGGACGAGCTCGCCGACGGCCTCACCTCGCTGGCGCGCGCGCTCGAGCGCGTGGGCGGGGCCGACCTTGCGCCGAGGGTCGCGGCCGCCCTCGACGAGGCGCGGGCGATCTATTCGTCCCTCCAAATGGCGGGTCGACTCGCCGCGCTCGGCCAAGAACGTAGGTAGCGCCCGAGCGCTCACGCGCAGACGTGTTCGCTTCGGAGCCGCGGGTCAACGCTTACACGCCTGTCGCCGAATCCGGCCTGTTGCCAATTTGGCCTCCCACCCGCGGGTCAATACGCTGCGTCCCGTGGGCGTGCGAGGGCAGGGCGCTGGGATGGCCAAGCTGTGGACAGCCTTGTTTGCCGCGCTCCTGCTCTGGACAGTCGCCTGTCGGCGGCACAAGCCCCAGCAGCTCGAGGTCCCCACGCACCCGCGTAACGTCGCGTGGATCAACTATGCGCCTGACGGACCGGGCTTCAGGGTGCGAATGCCATTCCAGCCTGCCAAGTTCGTGCAGAAGATCGCGGACGGAAAGTACGACGAGTTCGTCGCCATCGCCCGGACAGCGACGACACAGTATGGGGTGAGCTGGGCGATGCTCCCGGCGGACGTTGGGCCCAAGATGCTCCAGCCTGGCGCTGAGGCGAACGTTCTGGGGCCGCCAGTCACGACGTCGATCGTGATGGATGACGGCGAGCACCCGCTGACCACTCGCACGGTGTGGGCGGAGCCCTACTTGATTCGGCTCGAGGCTGCCGGGGACGTGCTCGAGAACGAGCAGGCGTTCTTCACGTCATTCACGCTGCTCCCTTCTGACGAGCGGCATCCAACGCTACCGCTCCCAACTGCGTTGTCAGCGACGGCGTTGTCAGCGACGGCGTTGTCAGCGACAGCGTTGTCAGCGGGCGTCTCTGCGGCGCCCCCGAGCCAATCATCGTCCACGAACACGCCATTGAGGACCAGCACTGGCAACAAGCTCTGCGACGAGGCTCTGGAAATTGAGTACAAATGCGCGGAAAAGGGCGGGGACGCGCTCAAGAAGGCAATCGATGCCAACGCGAGCAATTTGAGGGCTATGCGGGATAGCCCAGCAAAAGAGGCTGCATGCCAGGCTATCCGCGACCACATCCGCGAAGCTCTCAAGACGTGCCCTTGACGCCGATGCGAGTCCTCCTATTCAGGCGCGAGCCATGAGCGGCGCCAAAGTAATGGTCGTTGTCTCGGGAGTGATCTCCGCCACGCAGGTGGGGATGCTGCTCCTCGAGCTGTTGCGCCCCACCATGGATGAGTACCTGGCGAGGAACGGCCAGGAGCTCGCAGCGCATTTGAGCAAGGCGAGGCCAGCCGCGGAGCTGCTCGCGACGGAGCCGCTCGTCTCGGAGGACAGCGTTCGCGCGCCTGACGAGAAGCTGGTGGTCGGCCTCAGCGGAGAAGGCGCAAATGGCGCGAACGCCACGGTCATCCAGCTGGAGGATCTGGAGGAAGTGGGCACCCGGGGCCCGGTGTACGCCCCTGTTGGAGGTTCACTCGTCTCCAGATGCGAGGCGCTGCTCTACTACCGGACTTTCGAATGGGACCCTGCATACCCGAAACGACTGTGGCAACTCAGCGAGGATGAGGCAGTAAAGGCGCTCGAGAATTGCGCTGGACTCAAGTACATCTTTGTCATCCGAACGGTGGCGCTCTTTCGAGGGCAGCTGGTACCGATGACCAATAGCGAGCTGTCGGCCTACGCCAAGGCTGAGGTTCATCTGTTCCGGCTGGAGCCGTTCGAGCACCTCGGCGCGTTTCTCATAGAAGCCGAGAGCACGAGGCCCGGCAACCCGAGTTCCTACTCCGAGGGCTTGTTGACCGACGAGCTCCGCCGAGCGCTCGCTCGAGCGGGCAAACAGAGAATTCCGAACTCGGAATGGCGGCTTTGACCGTTAGGCTCTTGGGCAAGGAGGCGAGGTCACTCGTCGCCCAGCAGGTCGCTCGAATCGAGGAGAGGACCAGCGCTGAGGTCGTGGTAACCGTGCGTCGCCACGCCGACCCCTATCCAGAGGTGGCTCTGAGGGTCGCGTGCGCGTTCGCCATCGTCGCGTTCGCCGTATACGTTTGGGCGCCCATCACCTTCTACGACGACATGGGCTTTGCCGCCGTGTTCCTCGCCTTTGTTGCGGGGCTGCTCTTCACCCCTGGATTCGCAAAGCGGTACCTCGTGAGCGCGCAGCGGCTGGACCTGCAGACCGCGCGCGCGGCGCGTGCTGCATTCTACGACCAAGGCGTGGGCGAGACCGTCGACCGGACGGGGCTCTTGCTCTACATCGCTGTCGAAGAACAGCGGGCAGAAGTGGTCGCGGACGCCGGGCTCCACATTGGCGCTCGAGGAGCCGAGTGGCAGGCCGCCATTCGCCAGGTCCGAGAGTCCATCAAGAAGGATGATCTGCAGCCGTTCTCCGACGCGCTCGCTCGACTGGGCGACGTTCTCGCGGTCATCTGTCCGTTGCGGGAGGGTGACCGGAACGAGCTGCCAGACGAGGTCGATCATGTCGATGCGTCGTAGGAGCTTCCTCGCGGGGCTCTTCGGTGTCACAGCGCTCACCATCACCTCCGAGGCCGCGAGTCGACCGGGTGGTGGTCAGTCGTATGGCGGTGGTCCTTCACCGGGTGGGAACAGGCCTAGCTACTCGCCACCCGTCTCCCGCCCCACCCCCGCGCCGAACTACTCACCGCCGTACCACTCGACGCCGAACTACCCCTCTTACCAGTATCGCTCCACCCCCCAAAACACTACGGAGCAGCGCTCGGCCTCAGGGACTCCGTCCTACTCCGGCTCCGCAGCGCATACGCCCTTGGAGCTCGTCTCCGGTAAGCCCTATGCTGACAAACTCCAGGGGCCCGGCTATTCGCTCTTTGGGCAACCGTCGAGAGAGCGGCCTGAGAATTGGGCGAAGCCGTTGGACTTTCCGCCTCCATCTCGACCGTGGGCAATAGCCGTCGGAGGTGTCAGCGTCTTTTTGGTCTCGTGCGGGTATGCCCTATTCAAGAGGTGGTCAGAGGGCAGAGTGGGCAAGGGCTGGTCTTCGCAGGGCAGCGCGCGGTACGACTGGTCGAGGGCAGTGGATCCAGCGCCCAAGCCTCCCGAGCCGCCGCCCCAACCAAGCCAATCGACTGAGAAGCGCAAGCCCGAGCAGCTTCTGATTCCCTCGGATCCGGACTTCTCCACGATCATCCTGGAGGACTTGGTCCACGCGCTCTTCATCGACATGCACATGAGCGCGGGGCAGGCGAGTGTCGGGGGCAGTCTGTACTTTAGCGAGAGCGTCCAAAGAGCACAGTCGCATCGGTTGGGCGAGACTGTCGACGCTGTCATCGTCGGCTCGCTACAGCTCTGTCCATCGACCTCGCCGATCCAAGGCAAGTGCGTTGTCGAGGCCTCCATCGAGGCCGTGATCACGGGGCAGCGCGACGGGACGGAGGTTGCGAGATGGCTGGTGGAGCGATGGACGCTGTCGCGCCAGCTCCACGTGCGGTCGGGCAAGCCGCGGCGCCTGTTCCTGGACAAAGGCGGCGTTCGCGTCTTGGCGTGCCCGGAGTGTGGAGCGCCGCTCGAGAAGGATCTCACGAGGAAGTGCCGGCACTGCGGGGACCTCGTCCCTGGCGCTCATTCCTGGATGGTGGAGAGGACTCGCATCGTTCGGATGGCCTACCGGCCGCCCGTGTTGACCACTACAGTGGAAGAGGTCGGTACTGACCTCCCGACCATCGTCGACGCGGAGTGCGGCGCTCGGCTGTCGGCGTGGACGCGCCGCGACCCGACGTTCCAAACCGCCCTGCTCGCGACGGTGCGACGGACCTTCGACGAGATGCAGGTTGCCTGGTCAGAACAGAAATGGGAGCGGGCGCGACCCTACCTGACTCGCCGGCTGCACGAGGCGCTCGACTACTGGATGGTCGCGTATTCTCGACAGGCGCTACGGAACATTACGGCGAAGACCAAAATCACGAAGACAGAGATTGTCCGTATCGAGGAGGATAGCTGGTTCGAGTCGGCCACCGTCAGGGTGTTCGCCGAGGGGCTGGACTACACCATCGGGGCGAGCGACGGGATAGTCAAGGCGGGCTCCAACAAGGTGAAGCGTAGCTACTCCGAGTATTGGACCTTCATTCGCAGCGCGAGCCCCGATGAGGAGACGCCTAGCAGCCGCGAGCCGCGACCCTGTCCCGAATGCGGGGCCGCCCTCGACCCGGCCTCCGCCATGTCCCTCCAATGTGGAAAGTGTGGGGCGATTGTGGAGTTCGGCAGCTTCGATTGGGTGTTGGCTCGCATCGAGCAAGACGAGGCCTATCTGGGATAGCGGTGCACGGTCGCCGCTCGACGACTGCCGTGGCGCGCGTCCAACTCGGTATCGTACTTTTTCGGCTGCAAGTCTTCCTCAGGCCTCGCTCTTGGCCAGGTATTCCGGGCTGCGCTGCTTCAGAATGAGCCTGCCGAAGTCGGGCAGAATGCGCTCGACCAAGGGGCGAATCACGACGCCCTCGCGCGGGACGTCAGCGAGCTTGGACCTTCCATTGGAGGCCTGCTTGATGGTTCGGCCGCTGAGCCAATCGCTGAGCAGACCCTTGTGGAGCACGGGCGCCAGGATGTCTTCGGGGGCCTCGTAAAAGGACGCGACGGCCTCCAAGAACGCATCGGGCGCGAGCCAATGGCCACCCCGCTTGATGTCGAAGAGGCGGAGCGCGTGGCGCTCCAGCTTGTAGAGGTTGCCCTGGATGCCGGGCCCGATGACCTCGCCGTAGACGGCGACGTCGAATCCGGGTGTGCGTCGCACGAGGTGCTCGGCGAACTCGATCGCCCTCGAGCGGCGCGCGACCGCCCAGAAGGTGTGTTCTACGGCGTCGTTCGGGACGACCTTCTTCGTGCGCTGCTGGACAGTTACAGTCCCGTCAGCGCGGCAGAGCACGGAGAAATTCGAGCCCTCGACCTTCTCCGTGACGAGCACGTCGACGTCGTGGAGCGAACCGGCAATATCGACGCAGCGGTCGGCGCCTTCAATGTCGTAAACCGACAGGCCATCGGGGAGCTCCACGAGGATCGCCCCCTGCGTGAGGATCTCTTGGGGCTCGTACTTCGTGACGCCGAGGTGGGCCGTCAGCGCGTCGGGACCTTGGGCCCGCACCGTGTCGGGCACGAGCGCGAGGTCGGCGACGATGCCCTGGCTGATCTGACCGCGGAGCTTGACCGTCTTGACGCGGTTCTTGTCGCGGCCAGCGAGCTTGCCCGAGACCCCGAGCCGCTCGGCCAGACTGGACGGTAGGAGCGAATCGACAGGGAGGTAAAGGCATCGATCGCCGGGCGCGAAAGAGCCCTTCGCGATGACGAACTGAAAGTCCTTTCCGCGCAGCGTCGCGAGTTCGATGCGATCCGCGCCGTCGATCGCACGCACGGCGTCGATCTGCTCCTCGGTGACTCCAAAGAAGGCCATCCTGCGCTCGACGCGCGCGGAGGTGATTCCTGACCGCGCCTGTCGCGCTCGGGGGCATCGCTTACACGGTTGTCACAGCTCGCCGAGCGCGTACCGATAGAGGAGGAGGGCGCGCTGGTAGTCGAGCTTCGCGTCGACGAAACGCAGGCGCGCCTCGATCGTCGCTTGCTCGCGCAGGTTCACGAAGAGCAGCGTGCCGTCGCCGAGGTCGAAGCGCTTCTTCTCGGCCTGCTCGAGCTCGAGCGCGAGCGCGACCTCCTGCTCGACGAGGGCGTAGCGCTCGAGCGCGCGAGCGAGCGCGCTCTCGGCGTCGCGGACCTCGGCGGTGACGCGATCGACCTGCGTCGCGGTTTGCTGGTCGAGCTTGCGCAGGGCCGCGCGCTGCGCGTCGATGCGGCCACGCTCCTTGCGAAAAGCGAGCGGGACCTCGAGCGTGACGCCGAACTCGAAGACAGGCTTCGCGCGCTTCTCGTCACCAGGCCCGAGGTCGACCGACGTCGCCGCGTAGACGTCGAGGGCCGGCCAGCTCTGGTTGATCGCGAGCTCGAGCTCGACCTCGGCCTGCGAGCGGAGCGCCGCGACTCGCTTGAGCTCGGGTCGGCTCGAGAGCGCGTCGCCGAGCGCGCCCGCCGAGCTGGTCATCGGCAGCGGCGTCGGGACCGCGGTGGGGAGCTCTGCGGAGCTCGGGATGCGCGGGCCCGCGGAGCTCCGGTTGAAGATGCTGAGCTCGATGGCCGCTTGCTCGAGGGCGCGCTGCGCCGCGATCGCCTGCGCGCGCCGCTGAAAGAGCGAGCGGGCGTTCTCGGTGATCTCGATGTCGGGCAGATCCCCCTCGGCGCTGCGACGACGCAGCTGCGCGTCGCGGAGCTCCGCGACCTCGAGCCACGCGTTGACCCAGGCTTTTCGCTCGCCCGCCGCGACCCAATCCCAATAGCGAAGGCCGGCGACCCTCGCGACCTCGAGCAGCTGCTGCTCGCGCGAGAGCTCCGCGACCTCGACGCCGAGCTCGGCGCGCTCGACGTTGGCGCGGCGCCGATCGATCGGCCCGTCGCGCAAGATGGGCACGCGCACGCCGCCGCGGACCTCGCCGTAGTCGTTGGTCGCGAGCTTGCCGTCGTATTCGGCATAGTCACCGAGGCCCAGCCGATAACCAGCGAAGAGGCTCGCGCCCCAGAGCGGCGTCGGCTGCTCGACGACCGTATTGAACTGCCAGCTCGGATAGCCTGACACCGGTGTAAAATGCGCGTTCGTCCGCCACGTCGGGTCGAAGCCTCCGTCCGCGGTCAAGAGCTCGGCCTGGGCTTGGTCGACGTCGGCCTGCGCAGCGAGGAGGGCGGGCAAGCTGGAGCGCGCCGAGGAGAGGACCTCGGAGAGCGCGAGCTCGTCGCGGAGGGAGCTCGCGGTCGGCGCGCTCGGGGCGCGATCTTCCTCTGCGTTCGCGTGGGGCGCCTCGGCGATCGCGAGCGCGCTCGCGAGCCCCGCTATCGACAATATGCTTACAATCCTGTTCAGCTTCACCGGCTTCCTCATGGTCAGTTGTCGCCCTTGTTCTTCTTGGAGTTCTCGTCGCCCGATACCTTCGCGTCCTCTACCGACCACTCCGGGGGGAAGCCGTTGAGCGTCCGCCAGAGCTCGTAGCCGAGGGAGACCTGCTCCATCAGCACGAAGCCGTGGGCGCGCGTCCCTTGGCGCAAGAGGCTCATGTCGGGCCACGCGTGATCTTGGGGGTCGGGCACGACCACGATGCGGAAGCGGCCCTTGCCGTCGTCTTGCGCGTCGACGACCGCGACGACGCCGCCGTACGTCCCCTTCGCGACCGAGGGCCAACCCGAGAACTGCACCGCAGGCCAGCCCTCGAACTGCAAGCGAACGAGCCGGCCCGGCCGCACGAGGTTCACGTCGTTGCCGTCGACCCAGAGCTCGACGGCGCGGTCGAGCGCGTCGGGGACGAGGATCGCGAGCGGCGCGCCGCTCTTGACGTATTGCCCGCCCTCTTTGGCGATGATGCGGAAGACGGCGCCGGCGCGCGGGGCGCGGACCTCCTGCGCGGTCTGTCGCGCGAGGCGCACCTCGAGGCGCGTGAGCTCGGCGGCGGCCGAGGCGACGTCGGCCTGCGCCGAGGCCTGCGTCGCCGTCGCGTCGCTGATGCCGGCCGTCGCGTCGTTGCCGACCTTCGCGCGGTCGGCGAGCATCGCGGAGAGCTCCGCGCGCGCCGCGGAGAGCGCGTTGTTCGCGCGCTCGGCGTCGGTCTCGGCGCGCACGGCCTCGAGCTCGGCGAGTTCGAACGCGCGTCGCGACGCGAGCCCCTCGTCGAAGAGCGTCTTGACGCGCGCGAGGTTGAGGTCGGCCGTCTTGCGGGTCGCGTCCGCGGCGCTGAGCGCTTGCTCGGCGGCGGACACTCGGTCCTTCGCCATGCGCGAGCGCGAGTCGGCCGCGGTGACCGCGCTGTCACGCGAGCTCTTCAGCGCGTCGATGCGAGCCTCGACGGCGGTGACGCGGCTCTTCGCTGCGTCGAGCCGCGCCTGCACCGCGAGCTTCTCCTCGCGCAGGCGGTCGAGCACCGCCGGATCGTTGTCCGCGATCTCCGCGAGCAGATCGCCGGCTTGGACGCGCGCGCCCTCCTCGACGTGCCAGCGCACGATGCGACCCTCGACGGGGGCGTCGACCGTCTGCTGGCGCTCGACAGCGGCGTAAGCGATGACGCGACCGTTCGCGGCGGCGGTCTGCTGCCAAGGCGTAATGAACAACGCGACGGCGATGGCAATGAACAGCGCTGTAAGCATTCGCGCGGCGAGTCGCCCGCTGTGTGAGAATCGATAGGGCAGCAGTCGACCATGTACCGTTGAGTCCGGCCTCGAGATCACTCGTTCACTCCTCTTGCGACGGCTATTTTGATTGTGCGGTAAAGGCTGCGAATGGTTACGGACGTGTCAGATCTTCGGCGCGCAGCGCGCGGAGCGAGCCCCCGTCGAAGACGTAGATCTCGTCGGCGGCGCTCAGCGCGGCCTTGTCGTGTGTCGTGACGAGGAGGCTCCAGGGCGCCGTCCTCGCGAAGAGCGTCTCGCGCACGCGTCGCTCGGAGAGCTCGTCGAGCCCGTCGAGCGACTCGTCGAGGATGAGCAGGCGAGGGCGCCCGGCGATGGCGCGCGCGATGGCGATGGACCGGGCTTGGCCGAACGAGAGCTCGGGCGCGCCCGTCGAGAGCTCGGTGTGGACGCCCTCGGGCAGCGCGTCGACGTCTTCGAGCACGCCCACTGCGTCGAGCGCGGCGCGGACCTCGGCGAGGCCGATGTCGGGGCGGCCGACGCGGACGTTCTCGAAGACCGTGCCGTCGAAGATCTCGCTGCCGCGGACGAGCGCGACGTGCTCGCGCCACGACTCGAGGTGGAGGTCGCGCGTGTCGACGCCGTCGAGCTGAATCCTGCCGCGTGTCGGCGTGCGCAGCCCGTAGAGCAGGTCGACGAGCGTGCTCTTGCCCGCGCCGTTCGCGCCGAGGATCGCTACGCGGCGGCCCGGCATCACGTCGAGCTGCACGTCCGAGAAGAGATCGCGCTGGCCGGGGTAACCGAAGGCGACGCCGTTCAGCTGCAGGGCGAGCCCGCGCTCCGAGGGCTCGAGGATGTGGCCGTTCGTGGGCTCGAGCGGCAGGTCGATGAGCTGGCCGAGCTTGTCCACCCCGGCGAGGAGGTCGTAGTAGGTCTCGAGGTATTTCCCTAGCTTCGCGAAGCCCGCGACGACGAGCGCGACGATGAGCTCCGCCGCGACGAGCTGGCCGAGCGTGAGCTTGCCCTCGATGACGAGCCAGCCTCCGACGCCGAGCAGCGCGGCGCTCGCCGAGGCCTGCAGCGCGAGCGCGCCCGCGGTCTGGCGGAAGAGGTACTTGAAGTGCTTGGCGCGCGCGGCGAGGTAACCCTTGAGGAGATCCTCGGCGCGCGCGGCCGCGAACGCCGGACCGCCCGCCGTCTTGAACGTCGTCGGGTGGCGCACCATCTCCTCGAGCCACGCAGCGAGCTCGTATTTCCTCTTCGATTCCTTGATCGCGGTCTCGACCGCGCGACCGCCCATGCCGAAGAGCAAGAGGCCGAGGATCGCGATGAGCACGACATCGAACGCGAGCAGGGCAGGGTGATAGAAGGCGAGGAGCACCATGCCGACGAGCGTCGCGAGCGCGACGCCGAGGCCGTCGGCGAGCAACATCGCGAGGCCCTTCTGGATGCCGAGCACCTCGAAGAACCGATTGACCAGCTCGGGGCCGTGGTTCTTGTCGAGGACCTGCGACGAGATGCGCGGTAGGCGGTGCGCGAGATCGACCGCGACCCGAGCGAAGACGCGCTGCTGGATGCGCTCGACGACCCACGACGAGAGCGCGCGCAGGAGCGCCGCCGCGGCGAGGCCGACGAACACCAGCGTGGTGAGCACGAGGACGGGTTGGAGCAGCCCGCCGAACGCGACGCTCGACACGAGCGCTTGGACGCCGATCGGCGCGGCGAGCGAGATGACGCCGACGCCGATCGCGTAGAGCACAGCGGTCCAGACGTCGTCGCGCTCGAGCTGGATGAGGCTGAGCAACCTGCGAAACGGCGTCGCAGGGTGCTCGGGCGTCGACTTGCACATCGCGAGGGGCGCCGACGCCTCGGCCATCAAGAAGGGGATCCGCTCGCTCGGATCGTCCACGCTGAAGAGCTCGGCGACGCGACCGGCGCGCATCCACGAGAGCTTCTCGGGCGTCTCGACAGCGACGTGGTTCGCCGCGGCCTCGCGCACGATGATCGGCGCGAGATCCGCGCGCCCGAGCCCGAGCCCGACGAGCGGCAGCTGCGCGGCGGCCGCGCCCTCGGTGAGCTCGGCGATCGAGCGAGGACACACGCGAACCTCGAGGCCCACGGCTCCGGCGCCGCGCACCACGGCGTCGACCCAGGCGTCCGTGATGGACGCTGCCTCGGGGTCCTTCGAGTCGCGCGCGCTTGCAGGGCCGAGCGGAGAGCGCTCGAGCGCGCGGCGCGCCTCGGCTCGCGCGAGCGGCACGCCAGCGAGGTCTCCCATCTTCTCGATCGCGTCGAGTGCCGCGTCGAGGATCACGCGGTTGTGGAGCGCGGCGCTCGCGCGCGGAGCGGCGGGGCGGCGGAAGAGCGGCAGGTTCGGTTCCACGTTCACGCGGCCGACCATCGCAAGGTCCCTGCCACACGAGCCGAGCGTGTTCTCCGCGGAGTCCTCGCGGCGCGCCGAGCGGCTAGCTCCGGTCGCGGTGTGACATCGCGTCGCAGTGCGCCCGGCTGGCGCAGCCGCGGGAGCTGGCGCAGCCGCGGGGGCTACTCGTCCGGGTCGCTATCGGTCTCGCCGAGCCAGCGCTGGATGGTGCGGCGGCTGATTCCGAGCGCCGCGGCCGCTCGAACTTTGTTGCCCCCCAAACGATCGAGCACGTGCCTCACGTAGCCGCGCTCGACCTCCTCGAGCGTCAGCATGCGCTCGGCGGCCGACGCGAAGAGGTCGGGGGTTCGCTGCGTGTCGAGGCTCGGGGGCAGATCGTCGGGCACGATGAAGGCGCCCTGCGCGAACGCTACGGCGCGCTCGACGGCGTTCTCCAGCTCGCGGACGTTGCCGGGCCAGCTGTGCGCGACGAGGCGTCGCGCAGCGGGCGCCGAGAAGCCCTCGATCGCGCGGTGAGCGCGCGCCGCCGCGCGCTGGAGGAAGAACTCCGCGAGCGGCATGATGTCCTCGGGCCGGTCTTTGAGCGGAGGGATCGTGATCTCGATGACGGCGAGCCTGTAATAGAGGTCCTCGCGGAAGCGCCCCGCGGCGACCTCCTTCTTCAGATCGCGGTGGGTCGCGGCGACGATGCGCACGTCGACGGGGATCGCGCGCAGCGCGCCGAGGGGGCGGACCTCGCGCTCCTGCAGGACCCGCAGGAGCTTCGCCTGCAGGACCATCGGCAGATCACCGATCTCGTCGAGGAAGAGCGTGCCGCCCTCGGCCTCGAGGACGAGCCCCTTCTTGTCGATGCGGGCGTCGGTGAACGCGCCCTTCGTGTAGCCGAAGAGCTCGCTCTCGAGGAGATTCTCAGGGACCGCGGCCGCGTTGACGGCGACGAACGGGCGCTCGCGGCGCTTGCTCGTCTCGTGGAGCATGCGCGCGACGCGCTCCTTGCCGGTGCCGGTGGGGCCGTGCACGAGCACGGTGGCCGGCGAGTCTGCGACGCGCTCGACCACTGCGACGATGTCCGCGATCGCTGGGCTCCGCCCGATGAGCCCCATCCGGACTTGGTTCGCCGCGAGCTCGCTGCGCAGGCGCGTCACCTCGTCGCGCAGGCGGCGAGCCTCGTCGGCGCGGTCGAGCGCGGCCCCGAAGACCTCGGGATCGACGGGCTTCGTGAGAAAGTCGTACGCCCCTGCGCGCATCGCGCGGACAGCGAGCTCGATGCTGCCGAACGCCGTCACCGCGATGATGGGGAGCTCGGGGTGGGCCTCGCGCGCGAGGCGCACGAGCTCGATGCCGTCGCCGTCGGGCAGGCGCACGTCGGTGACGAGGACGCCGACCGCTTGCGCTTCGAGGGCCGCGCGCCCCGATTGGAAGTCGGGCGCGATCTTCGTCGAGTAGCCACGCTTCGACGCGATCCGCGCGAAGAGCTGCGCGAGGCCAGGGTCGTCCTCGACGAGCAAGAGCGGTGAGGTCCGAGCGGCCGACGACACGCCTATCGCTTCTAGCGAGTGTCGGCCTCCTTGGCGAGCCTTGACCTTCGAGGGGTGCGCCGGCCCCAATTGCGGCCGTGCACATGGTCACCCCCGCGCGCGTGAAGCCGCGCTCGCGCTTTGTCTCACGGCGCATCCCGTGGCTCGTGTTGGCCCCGCTCGCGGTCGCCTTCTCGGCGGCGATCCTCGTGCTCGTCGCGGGGCGCGCGACGATGTCTCGCGCGACCGACCGCACCCTCGGTGAGCACACCGCGACGCTCGTCGCCGCGTGTGAGGAGCTCGGGCGCGACAGGGCCTCGCTCCGCGCGCTGCTCGATCGCGTCCACGCGAGCGACGCGAGCATCGCGATTCGGGTGTTCGACGAGGAGGGGCGCCTCATCGACGGCGTCGGTGACTTACAGGAAAGTAACATAGCGCGGGCGCTCGAGGGCGTGCGCTCCGGGGCGCGGAGCGTGTCGGTCACGCCCGACGGTGAGCGCCCGCTGCTCGTTCATTTGGAGCGCGTGGACTTCGCGGTGGGGGAGCGCCGGGCGCGCGTCGTGGTCGTGGCGCACGACCGCACGACCGAGAACAAGGAGTGGACGCTGACGATGGCGCTCGTCGGGGGCCTCGCTGCGCTCGTGACGCTGGTCGCGGCGCTCTCCAGCCTCCGCCTCTCTCGCAGGGTCGGCGCGCGCCTCGACGAGCTCGTGCGGGCCTCGGACGCCGTCGCCGCCGGCGCGCTCGACGCGCACGTCGACGAGAGCCCGCTCATGGAGCTCGAGAACGTCGCGAGGGCGTTCAACGGCATGGCGAGTGCGCTCGAGTCCGCGCGCCGCGAGCTCGACGCGGAGCTCCACGCGAAGGCGCAGCTCGAGCAGCGCTTCCGCCACGCCGAGGCGCTCGCGATCGTGGGGCAGGTCGCGAGCTCCTTCGCGCACGAGGTCGGCTCACCGCTCAACACGATCTTGGGTTGGGCGCGCCTGGCGGAGGGCGACGACGTCACGCTCGCCGAGGCCAAAGAGAGCTGCCGCACCATCGTCACCCAATGCGAGCGAATCCAGCGAATCGTCGAGCGGATGCTCAGCGTCGCGCGGCCGGGGGCCGACGTGCGCGCTGAGATCGACCTCGCTTCCGTCGCGGACGAGGTGCTCGCGTTCCTGCGCGCCGAGGCGCGGAGCCAGCACGTCGAGCTGAAGGTGACGCATCGAGGTCGCGCGCTCACAAACGCGACCCACGACGAGGTGCAGCAGATCGTCTTGAACCTCGTCGCAAACGCTCTTCAGGAGCAGCCCCACGGCGGGCTCGTCCACGTCCTCACCAGCGCGTCGGCGGACGCCGTGACGCTCGAGGTTCGTGACGCTGGGCCCGGCGTCCCCGACGAGATCGCGGCGCGGATCTTCGAGCCGTTCTTCACCACGAAGAGCGATCCCTCGCAGCGTGGGACTGGGCTCGGGCTCGCGGTGGTCGACGCGCTCAGCCGAGAGCTCGGCGGGCGGGTCGCGGTCTCGCGCGCCGAGGAGGGAGGCGCCGCGTTCGTCGTCACGCTGCCTCGGGCCGGCAAGCTCGAAGCCTCGGTGAAGCCGTGAAGGGCGCGCCGCTCGATCGCGGCGGTCACATTTGCGGCTCACGCACGCACTCGGACACGACCCGATGAAATTGCCGCTCGCCCTGCTCGCCCTGCTCGCTGCTCCAGGCTGCGATTCCCCGAATCGACCCCACCACGACGACAGCTCGTCGACCTCCCCCGCAGGCGAGGTCGATCGCGCCCCGATGGCGCCCGAGGCGCGTTCGACCACGCGCGAGCCCGTCGTTCAGATCGCGACCGCGCAGCCGGACGTCGTCGTCACTCCCGTCCGCGCCCCCTCCGCCGAGGCCGTGGCCGATCCCACGACGGCGCTCTCCGCCAAGCCGAAGCCCAAGCCGGCCCCCACCCCCACGCCGACGCCCCGGCCATCGCCCCAGCCCGACCCTTGTCCGGCCTGCGGCATGGGTTGACCCGCAAAGTTCCAGGGTTCGACCTGACAAGACCGTAACTGCGCGCGGTGGTATTTTCGGAGCCCCATGCGCTACCTGAGCGTTCTCGGGGTCTCGGCGATCTGTGTCGGCTGTTCGGACGCCGAGAGCCCCGATCCGGAGCCTCCGCCCGTCGCGCCCTCGCTCACGTCGATCGCGCCCGCGCTGGGTGACCCGGCCGGGGGCGTCACGATTCACCTCACTGGAGAACACCTCGGCTCCGTCACCGCGGTCGACCTGGGTGGATCGAGCTGTGAGGGCCTGGTCGTCCGCTCGGAGGACTCGATCGACTGCATTGCTCCGGCGCTCGCGGTGGGCCGCTACGACATTGTCGCGTCGAGCCCCGCCGGCGACGCGCGGCTCGACGGTGCATGGGAGTCGTGGTCGCCGGCTTCGCTCCCTGGAGCCCGCCTGTTTCAATCCGACAGCGGCGTCGAGCGCGACGGCGATATCGCTGACACGCCAGTTTGGTCGATGTTGACTTCCGAGGCGCCGTTCCGTCCTCGCGATGGGGCTGGGCTCGTCTATGCGCTAGGGCGGCTCTGGCTGCTCGGGGGCTGGGACCCTGCGGCGCCGAAAGAGTGGTCGAACCTCGTCACGACCAACGAGGTTTGGGTCAGTGATGACGGCGGCGTGACTTGGACCGAGGTCCTGGCTCACGACTCAGCGCCGCCCACGAGCGGGCCGACAGCCCGCTTCGGGCCGCGCCACACCGCTGGCTGGCTGCGGCACGAGGTGGATGGAGTCGAGTACCTCTACGTCGTCGGCGGAGACATCTTCGACGCGGGGAGTCCGGACGTGTGGCGCTCCGCAAATGGCGTCGATTGGGAGCTCGTCACGAACGCGGCGCCTTGGGGTCCTCGCGTGTTGCAGATGGTCGGGGTCTACGCCGGAGATCTGTATGTCATGGGCGGCCAGCTCGATATCTCCGACCCGGCTACATGCCTGTCCGACGTATGGCGATCTTCGGACGGCGGCTTCACCTGGGAGGAGCTCCCTGACGCGCCCTGGGCCCCGCGCGGTATGGTGTATTCCCTCGTCGAGCACGCCGGCTATCTCTGGTTGGTCGGCGGGGGAACGTACGACGACGCGCCGCGGACCTATTACAACGATGTCTGGCGCTTCGACGGGCAAACCTGGGAAGAGGTGCTGTCCAACGGTGACGCGCCATGGGCTCCTCGCGAGTATCACAATGTCTTCGCCTGGCGCGGCGAGCTGTGGCTCTCCAGCGGTTATGAGGCTGACGATCAGAACCACGGCGACGTATGGCACAGCGTGGATGGCGTGAACTGGCTCGAGCTCCCCGCCCGAGGCTTCGCGCCTGGTCACGCCGACGGGCTCGCCGTCACGCCGGACGGCCCCGTCCACGCGAGCGGCAATGCGTTCGATCGTGAGGTCTTTCGCATGCAAATCGAGTCGGCCGCGCCGGTGTCGTCGTGGGCACCCATCAGCGGAGGGGCGCCCCTTCTCGTCGCGCCTGGTCCTCGACCGATGTCACTCTCGTCGAGCATGAACGGGCTACCGGCAATACGATTGTCCGGTGGGGCCGTCCTCCGTCGCGATTGGGACGCTCTGCCCGCGGGGTTGAGCGTGTTTTGGATTGGACGCTCCCTCCGCAAGGTGGAGAGTGTCGATTCGCCGAACCCGGGCCAGACCATCCTCGGTGACAGCCTTGGAAGCTGCCGCGCGGAGCTCGGCTATGGTGGAGATCAAGCCGAGCTCGTGCTCGTCGACGCGGCTGGGTCCTGGGCCGACGGGCACATGGTTCGCGGCCCCGAGGTCACCGACGGCGAGGTTCACCTCGTGGGCTTCACCATTGAGCCGACCGGGCAGGCGCGCGCGTACGTCGACGGACACTCGGCTGGCGAGGTGTTCATGGGCCCCTACGACGCGCCGTACGTGGGCTGGGACTCCCTCGGCGCAGGGTTCGGGCTCGCCAACGCTGACGTCGATTTGGGCGCCGTATTGGTCGTGTCGAGCGCTCTGGACAGTACAGCCATCGAGCGACTGGCTGCTTGGAGTCGGCGTTGGGGAGCTGCCCTTCAACCTTGAGCTACAATATTGTCAGCCGGCGTGTAGAGACAGCTCTTCGAAGCCAGTCAGGAGCATCAGTTTTGCCTCGCGCGCCAGTGACGGCCAGCCCTCGACGGTGACGGCGGCGGGCAGGACTGTCGGGCTCGTGACCACGCCCTCCTCGAGCTCGTCGTGGTGGAGGCACGGCGCCTCGAACTGTATGGAGGCCGCGTCGGCGCCCAGAAAATAGGCAGCTACGAGCGGACTCGCAGGCGCGTAGCGCAAGAGCTCGGGATTGGGCGGTTCGCCGAGCTCCTCGAAATGGAAGATTCGAACTGGGTTGGCGTGGCCGCCGTACGGTAGCCGCACGAGATAGCGTGACAAACAGACGCGAACGGGCGAGCCCAGTCGGCGCCAACCTTCGCTCATCAACTGGTGCGCGGCTCGTCGAGCGAACGCGCTGTCCCGAACCATCCTTGCAGCCAGGTGCTCTTCGGCTTGGAGAACCACGTTCGCGTCGCTCGGCAGCGCCTCTGCGAGCGTCTCGAAGGGCGGACCCGCAGCCATCCAATCGACAGGGTGCATGACTGCGATGGCGGCACCCTCCGCAGCGTGCGCCTGCAAGATCGACCTCACCGCGCTCGACCCGAGCTGCGAAGGCTCGCACGACACGAGCGAGATATGGGCCTCCAGCTCCGCGAGAACCTTCGTCGTCCGCCACGCGTCCTCGACCTGGCGAAAGCGTGGCGTGTGCAGGAGCGCAAGGACGTCTCGGCTGAGCTGGTCATCGAGGGCCGCGATCATGGCGTCGATGGCCGGCTTCTCGGGTTTGATTCGCAGCCAATCGGGGTGCAAGCATTGAACGACTACGGCGGAGACCGCGCGCCAGCCGAGGTCGTAGCCCTCGCTTGTGGGGTAGTGGTGCGTGAGCGCCAAGAGCTCCTCGATCCAAGGCTTCGAGCTCTGACGACCCTGCTCGGCGTGCTTCAGTTTGGACAGCCGCGCCCGGAGGTCGGCGGCGCTCTCCGTCTCCTCGAAGACAGTGGTGGCGCCGCACGGAGTGCCCGGTGATAGTCCCAGCTTGTCGCGCATCGACAGCCGCTTGGCTTCCGTGCTCATCGCCTCGCAGAGTCGCTCCCGCACGTTGCGCTCACACGCGAGCGGCCCCCTCGCGGCTACCAACGCGGAGCGAGCCTCCAGCTTGGTCTTTTGCGACTGAAAGTGGGGGAGCGCGTCCGCCGAGAGGTCAGAGAGAGCGCGCGCCCTGACATTCGACGAGCGAACCTCACCGAGAGAGCTCGTCCATGCGCAATCGAACGAGACCCCCATCGCGCGCATGGCCTGCCCCAGCCTCGTCGCCGTGCCCTTCGGCGGGAGGTCGACCGTGGTGACCGCCGGGCTGCCGAAGTCGCCGACGATGGAGAGTCGCCGCGTCATCTCGCCAGCTTTCGTCGCGCCCGATCCATGTTCGCTCGCAAATGGCTCAAGGTATCTTCGACCTCGCTCGTCGGGACTCTGGGGTCTTCGGACCGCATACCTTCCAATAGGTGGATGGCAGTTTGACACTCTGCGACCGCGTCGCCACACCTGTCTGACTTGTAGAGGACGAAGGCGCGCGCATTCCGGGCCCACGCCGAATAGTAGGCGACGAGCCCATCCTCCAATCGCGCTGCCTCGTCCAGCGAGCGGGCGCCGTATTGTGCAGCTGCCTCGAGGTCGTTCCTTGTCTTCGCCTCGAAGAGACACAGTCGATAGAGCGCGTGGGCTCGCTGCGCGGGCTCGTCGGTGTGCTCCAAGAGGGTTGTGAAGTGACGCGCCGCCACCTCCGCGACGCCTGGCGCGTGAGGGTCGAGGTTGTGCGCCGAGACGCCGGCGATCAGCGCCGCGCGAGGGACGCTCGACTGGCGCTTCAGCAGCTCCTCCGCCCAAAAGAGCGCTGTCCCGAAGGCATAGGACGCGAAGGCTCCATTGGCAGCCTCCAACACCGTGTCAGAGTCGTAGTTCGTGCGCGGGTCCGAGAGCGGTATGGGCGCCTCGACGTCGGCCGACACGACCTCGGAGCCGATGAATCCATCCCAGCGCCGGAGCTCATCGAGGACGCTCGCAGTGTGCAGAGCGGGTGTCGCGACCGCGTCGCAGAGGGCCATGGAGAGCCCCTTCGCCCTGTGCTCGAGCAGTCGACTGAGCAGTAGAACGGACTCCAATTCGAGGTCGTCGGCGCGGCGTCCGACGAGCCTGACCGCAGGGACCTCGGTGAAGAGGGGTCGCAACGCGGCGTCCAGCGCGTCGAGCACTGGATTGCGGAACAGCGCGACGTTGGGGAGCCGCCCGAGCACCTCGATCGAAGCCCTCCTTCGCGCACGAAGTGAAGGGCCGATCGTCCATTGGTTCTCGTCTCGACGGTGGCCGACCTCGCTCGGCGCTCGCAGCTCGAAGCCGACGCGCGCCAATCGATCGCGGAGCTCCTTGTCGACGCGGTCGCCCCCCAACGTCGAAGCGAGCCAAGTGCACAACACTCGAACGACCCCCCAGGGCTCGAGCGGCAGGTTCGGCGCGGCCCCGATGTGCAACGTCGCCGCCGCGACCGCCTCCCCAGCGTGATGCACCTGTGCGCTCCCCATTCCCGGAGCCTATTCGAGCACAATGGGTTACAGGGCTGTCACGTCGACGCTTGTTGGAAAGCCCCCGTCAGGGCTTGACGCCGCCGCTCGCGGCGACGTCCCCCGTCGGACCGCAGTCGAGCGCTCCGCAGACGAGGTGTCCGCCGCAGCCGTCGTCCCAGACCCCGCAGGTCTTATCGAGGTCTTTGCAGGTACGCGGAAAGCACGGTGGCTCTGCGTCGTCGACGGTCCCTGGACACGTGAGGTCGCCGCAGACGAGGTGCCCATTGCAGCCATCGTCCCAAACCCCACACGTCTTCTCCAGCTCTTTGCAGCTCCAGGGTTGGCACTCGATCTCGATGTCGCCATTCGGGTCGACGTCGGGCTGACAGGCGTCGACGATACCGTCCAGATTGGCGTCGACGTTGGCGTTCGGCGTGGCCGAGCACTCCCCCTCGAACACAATCTCACCGAAGGCATCGGGGACGAGGATGTGCTGGCGCAAGAAGCGTAGCGCGCCCTCGGAGTCGACCGCGGTGTGGCGTTGGCGGAGCGCGAGACACCCGCCCGGAAAGCAAACAAAATTGTCCCAATTGGCGCCCATATGCGTGGAGCTCGCGATGCCGCACAAGGTGACGTTCTCGTTGAACGCGCCATTGCCAGCAGGATCATTCGCCTCGAAGAGCGGGCCACCCGAGTCTCCTTGTTCGATACCCTTGTAGCCCAGCGTCTTCTCCGCCTCCGCCAAGCTGAAGGCCGCTTCGATGGAGAGCCCTGGGAGCAAGCCCACGGGCGCCTCCCAGTCGCGGGTGTACACGGCCACTTCCACGAGGAGATTCTGGGCTAGATCTTGCGGGTCCGTAGGCCAGAGATTGCCGGTCTTCTCCGCGTCGCGGTGGTAGCCGTCGAAGGTGTTGGTGAAGCGCGTCTTGCCCCCGTTGAAGCCGCTGATGGTCTTGTCGACGCCAGCCTCGTCACTGCATTTCGGGGCGTTGTCGCTCATGACTCGATTGATGTGGAGGGGGAAGGACTTCGCCATCGGGACTGGAAAGTCCAGCTTCACCAAAGCAAGCTCGCGCGCTACGTCCTTGTTGTCGCCCATCGGCTGGAGCTGAACTTGATCCTCGCCAGGGATCATCGTATCGATCTCGACGGACTTACGAACCATCAAGTTCGGGTCGCTCTCGTCGATAGTCGACGAGCCCTTGGGTGGGATGAGCACCGTCAGCGTGGTGTTCGTGCCATTCGGCATCTGGATGTTCTCGACCGGGTCGGCGTTGACCCCGGTGATGCAGTGTTTGGCCGTCAACACCCAGACAGGCGTGATGAGCACCCCGTCACAACGCGCCTCCTTGCCGTTCCCCAGAGGGTTTCTGATCTGTACGGTAAAATTGCTCGTGTCGTCGGCCTCGGCCGCGTCGAAAATGGCCTGATCGACCTGCGCGATGTCCTCGCTGGACTCGTCGTTTACGCTCTGGCAGCCGGCCGCGGCCAAGAGACAGACCCCACCCAATCGCGAATACTTGTTCATTACGAACCTCCCCAAATAGCCAGTCGAACACTGGCAAAGTTCTGCTGTTCGATTCTGAGGTCAGCAATTCCAAGATGCGTGCCAGCTGTGTGGGAGCGGCGTTACGCTGAATTCGCTGTAAACGAAGCGGGGTGATCGCGACCTGTCTGTAACAGCGCCTACCCGAACGTAACCCCGCTCAAATGAGCGAGCGCGCTGACGATATCGAAGCGTGTGCGCGCTCGACCGACAGTACTAGAATGGCGCGGGGTCCAAAGACATGAGCGCCTTTATTTTCCTGCCCATGGTCCTCGGAGTGCTGGTGCTCGCGATGGTCGCGATCGGCTCGCTCATCGCGCGGTCCTCCCAAGGGCCCAACGTGAGCGCCGCTCGCGGCAAGGCTCTCGTCGAGCTGTTCCGTGCGCGCGGGGCGGACGGCGCCGGCCCTTATTCGGGCGGCCCCCTCACGCTCTTGGCCCACGGCGCCCCCGTGCGCGTCATCGCCACCAACTTCACGAAGAGCGGGCCCAACCGAATCTGGATCGGAACTTCGCAGCCCACTCCGGACCCGAACTATGCCTTTCGAGGGGCAGGCCGCGGGCGCGATAAACGGTCCGAATTGCCTCGTGTCCGCGTCCGGCCAGAGACGAGCCTCGACCGAATTGGAAAGGCGCTCGGTCTCAATCGCGAGCCCGACACTGGGTACGCCGAGCTCGACCGGTATTGTTATATCGAGACCGCCAACGCCGACGAGACAGTCCTCGCGCTCCTCCGCGAACCCGAGATGATCGAGCTGGCGCGCACGACGATGCAGCTCGGTGACGCGTTCGTGGCGATCAACGAGGAGGGCGACGCGCTCGGGGTTTCGGTCCGTACCTATGGGCGATTGGTCGAGCCCGCCGCGCTCGATCAGGTGCTCGCGGCGCTCGCCCGCGCTCGTCAGGTGCTCCCCGAGACCGAGCTCCCCCCGAGCAAGGCGCGGACCCTTCACCCGGTATTCACGATCATGATGAGCTTCGGGGCGGTGTTCGTCCTCGCCGGGACCGCAATCGTGCTCCAGCAATGGGCACCTGTCGGGCCCTCGTTCGCTCGGGTCGCCGCGGCCGCCGGGCTCGCAGTCTTGGCGGTTTGGGTGATCATCGGCTTCTTCACTTCGCGCGGCAGGCCGCGGGGGCTCGCGCGGTTCTTGACGATCGCCGCCGTTGGCCTCCTGTTTGTGCCGGGCGTGGTCGCGGCCAGTCTCACGCTCGTCAATGGAGCAGGGGACACCTCGAGCGAGACCGTCCCTGTCACCGTCGTCGGTCGCCGCACCACCACCAGCAAAAACTCGACGACGTATTACCTCAATGTCGTCTCCGACGCTCCGCGAGGACTGTCCGGCGAGGTCAAAGTGACTTCCCAACAGTTCGGGCGACTGCCCAATGGAAGCCGCGCCGCGCTCAAGGTCGGCAAAGGGAGACTCGGATACCCCTGGATGCGGGACATCAAACCCAATTAGGGGGGCGCGAAGCGCATGGGGGCGAATCGAGCCCCCCAGTGAATTAGGGGGCGCGAAGGTCGCGCTTCGGGGTTTTCGCGGGCGTCGCCCTATGAGAGAAGGTGACATGACGCACGCTCTTGGCCTTCCGGTTCGTTGGTCTTTGGTCTTCGCCCTCACCCTCGCGACGCCGCTCATCGGATGCGGCGACGACACGACGGGTGGCGGCGGTGCAGGTGCAGGCCCCTCGACGGGCGGCAGCACCAACGGGGGCTCCGGTGGGACGGGCGCGACCGGCACCGGCGGCGAGGGCGGGGGCGGCGTAGCGGGTTGTGAGGGGCCCGAGGCCACCATCGACGGCATCACGCTCGGCAACTTCGGCGTGGGCTCCAAGGTCTCGGTCAATGGCGTCGTGGCGATGAGCCACAAGTTCCTCGTCTCCAAATCGAGCACGACGAACAACTGCCTTTGGGGCGTCTTCGTGTCGTCTCCGGGTCTGGCGGAGACGGGCCCGAACACAGGCTTGCTCGTCTTGAGCTACGGCTTCAAAGCCGAGATCCCCCAGGGCGGTACGACTGCTTATTGTCCGCGGCTCGGCCAGGACCCCGCGGGCGACAAGATCCCCGACAACATCAAGCCAGGGGACAAACTCGATGTCGTCGGCACGGTGTCACGCTTCCCCGATCCGCCGGAGTGCACTGCGCCGAACCCGCCCAATCAGGTAGGCATGTTGCAGCTCGGCTCCGTGTGCAAAGCGACGATCGTCGGCACCGAGACCCCGCCCGCGCCGCGCGTCCTCACCCCCGACGAGATCGCCAAGATCTCGAGCACCACGGACGCTGCTTTCCACGACGAATACGGCGCAGTGAAGGTCCGCATCGAGAACGTCGGCGTCACGCCCCAGAATGGAATGGTTACAGATATGTACGGTAATATCGTCTTGGACGACGGCGTCACTGTCGGCGACAAGATCTATTACCGCGGCTACTCGAACAACATCTGCCACGCCAGCCCCGAGTTCACCGACACCTCGGTCATGTTCGATCACGTCGACGGCTTCCACTATTTGAACTTCTGCACGTGGGGCATCCAGCCGAATGACAAGTGCGCCGACTTCTCCCCTCGCAGCGGTGACTGCACGGCAGATGTCTGCCAGCCCGACTTCCTGAACTGAGGCTGCTCGCACGGGGGGCGAATCCAGCCCCCCCAGCAAATTGGGGGGCGCGGAGCGCACGGGGGGCGAATCCAGCCCCCCAGCAAAATTGGGGGGGCGCGGAGCGCACGGGGGGCGAATCCAGCCCCCCAGCAAATCAGCTACGCTCGTGCGCTCTAATGCTGCCGGATCACGTTCTCAGCGCACTCGCAACACTTCACTCCGAAGTTCGAAGCGCCGAGCTCGAGGAGGCTCTCCGAGCGCGCTGGCGTGAGGGGGGTCGCAACGCCGAGGGGTTGCCGCGCGCGCTCCGCGAGGCCGCGGACCTCTTGGGTTCGGAGCTCGGGCCACTCACGGCGGACCCGGAGCACGCCGCCGAGCTCGCGGCGCTCTTCAACGATCCGCTCGGTGAGGTGCTGTTTTGCTGGTGCTCGGAGGGCGCGTGGCGGCGAGAGGCCAGGCTCGCGCCGCTGCTCCTCTCGGCCGTGAGCCACGAGGCCTACGCGCACGCCGTGATCCAGACCGCGCGCGATCGCGTGGTGGGTGGGCCGCTGCTCGATGCGCTCTCGTGTGCGCCGCTCCTCGGCGACGGTGTCGCGCTCACGCTGCCCGAGAACGAGCAGGCCCGCGCGCGCCTCGAGATCCTGATTTGGGAGGCCGGCGCGAGCGGCCTCGAGGTGCCGAGCCTCGGGCCTTGGCTTTGGGGTTCCCACGAGACCTTCGACGCGCTGGTCGCGAAGCCCGCGCACGGCGCGCTGCGCGGGCGCGTGCTCGCCGCTCGCTGCGTCGAGATCAGCGTGCTCGGGATGCCACCGAACACCGATCAGCAGCTCATCGGCCAGACCTTGCAGGTCCTGCAGCCGCTGCTCTTGCACCCCGAGCCTCTCGTGTGGGTCCACGCGGCGCGCGCGCTCGGGCGCCTCACCGGGCCCGTCCAACAGCTCGAGGGCACGCTCCTCGACTGGGTCCTCGGCGAATCGAAGGTCCTCCGTCAGCGCGCGATGACGGCGTTCGCCTCGCTCCCCGCCGAGCGGCTCAGCTTCATGGGCAGTCAGCTCGCGGCCATCATCGCCTCGCCGAACGAGGACGCGTGGGTCCTCGCTGCGATCGCGGCCGCGACGCCGTACCTCTTCTTCGAACGTCGCGATCTGTGGGATCGATTGGCGAAGCGAATCCTCGCAGGGCAGGGCGGAGCGATCGCTGCGCGCGCCCTCGCCCGCGGGCTCGCGGCGCTCTGGCGGCGCGGCGCACAGCACCCCGAGATCGAGGGCCCGCTGCGCGCCTTGCGAGAGCTCGCGCGGTGCATGCGAGCGACGACGCTCGACGAGCTGCGCCGCTGGATCGAGGTCATCGCGGTGACCGACGCCGTCGACGTCGCCGAGCGTGATCCGCTCGATCTCGAGCTCGGCCTCGAGAACCTGATGCGGCTCGCGGCGCAGTACGACGACGAAGAGGCCGACGCGCGGGCGGAGCGGTTCGCGACCTCGCTTTCGAAGACCTTCGACGAGGCTCGCCGCCTCGTGCTCGGTGGGGGTCGCTTGCGGACGCGGGCCGCGGTGTTCAACGCCCTCGAGGGATGCGCGCGCGCGTTCGCGCTGCGGCTCTGGGCGCCCCTGCTCGCGACGCACCCGATCGGCGAGCCCATCGAGGAGCCGAACCTCGAGGAGACGTGGAAGATGCTGGCGCGTGCGCCCGCCGAGATCCTCGACCTCGTGAACGAGCGCCGCGACGAGGCCGACCCCGAGCGCGATCTGCCGCTCGAAAACCTAGCGATTCGCCTTGGCGGCTACGCCCTCGACGCGTGCGGCGGCGACTCGGATCTCGGCCCCGGCCGCGGGCCCACCGCGTACGACACCTGTCACTGGCTGCGCAAGCTCGAGGGCCTCGCCGACGGCTCGCGTGAGATGCCGCCGTCGCTCCAGAGCGCGCTCAGCACGCTCTTCTGGCGCCTCGTCGACACCACGCGCGGCACGGCGCTCGGTGAGGTCGACGACGTCGCGTGGCTCGGGCCGTTCGCCGCGTGGTGGGGGCTCGTCATCGATCGGCCTGCGGTTTTGCAGCAGCTCGCGCACGCGCTGCCGATGATGTCGCCCGTCGCGCTCACGCGCTGCTGCGAGGAGGCCGAGGCACTGCGGATGGTCGTCGCCTCGCGCACCGAGGGTGGCGAGTGGGGTGAGGCCGCGCGCGAGTCGCTCGCCGCGCTCAACGCCGACGACACCGAGCTCGCGCAAGCGCTCGTCGATCTCGCGAACGCGCTCGCGTCCTTCACCGAGGCCTCGGGGCCCAAGCAGAACCTCGAGGCCCTCTGCATGGATCTCGTGCTCGCGGGCGAGCGCCTCCGCGCCGCGCTCGAGGACCCCGTCAAAGCCCTGCATTTTGCCGTCGAAGACGAGGCCGACGACGCGGAGGACTCGCTCCAGCGACGCGCGACCGAGAACGCTCCGCGCGTCGCGGCCTTGCTCGTGCGCGCGATCCGCTCGCGCGAGATCTCGATGCTCGATGTTTGGCTCGCGTCGCTCGGGCCGGTCGCGGCGCCGCTCCTCGAGGACGCCATCCGCGCGGCGATCAGACGGTCACCGCCGCCTCCTCCGCAGCCGAAGCGCAAGGAGCCGAAGATCATCTCCGGCTACGAGCTCATCCAACCTCTCGGCGAGGGCGGCATCGGCTTCGTGTGGCTCGTCCGCAAGCCGGGCGCGGACCGCTTCTTCGTGCTCAAAATCCCGAAGGCCGAGGCCCTCGCGAACGCGAACGACGCGGAACGTGAGGGCATCCTCGCGTCCTTCGTCGAGGAGGCGAAGGCCCTCGCCGGGCTCTATCACCCGAACGTCGCGAACATCATCGACCGCGGCGTCGCCGACGATGTTCCCTTCCTCGTGCTCGAGTACCTGATCGGCGCCGATCTCAAGTGGTACTCGTTCGCGAAGCCGATGACGCTCTTCGAGCTGCGGCAGGTCGTGCTCGACTCCTGCGCTGGGCTCGCGGCGCTCCACAACGCAGGCCTCGTCCATCGCGACATCAAGCCCGCGAACCTGTGGCTCCGCTTGCCGCTCGCGGGCGGGGAGAAGTTCGACCCCAAGAAGCATCGCGATCCGGCGTTCACTCCGCCGCTCTCGACCGTCGTCATCGACTTCGGCATGGTGCGGGCGATCCGCGTCCCGGCCGAGGTCGGTGGTCGCTTCGTCGCGGGCACCGCGGGTTACATCGCGCCCGAGCAGGTGCTCGACCCCGTGGAGCTCGACCCGCGCTCGGACATCTACGCGCTCGCGGGCACCGTCTACAACGCCTCGACGGGGCGCGCGTTCTTCGACGACATCGAGAACCCACGCGACCGCATCATCGCGCACATGCGGCGCGATCCGCTCGAGGACCCCGAGCGACTTCGCGGGTTCCCCGCCGGCATCGTGAAGCTCATGAGGGCCGCGACCGCACGCGATCCGAAGGACAGACCGACGCCGATGGAGTTCGGTCGCAGCTTCGCCGCGGCGCTCTGAGCGCGGGGTTGAATGAGACGCCCGCGGGGCCGTCTCTCTTCCCCCTGTGCATCCAGAATCTCTCGTCGGTCTCACGATTCACGGTCGCTATCGCGTCGACTCCGTCGTCGGTGAAGGTGGGTTTGCTGTCGTCTATCGCGGCCTGCACACGCAGCTCGAGCAGGACATCGCGATCAAATGCCTGAAGGTCCCCACCGACCTCTCGCCCGCGGCGCTCGCCTCCTTCCTCGAGAGATTCCAAGAAGAGGGCCGCATCCTGAGTCGGCTAGCGGGCGTGCCCGGGATCGTCCGCGTGTTCGACTACGGCGTTCACGAGACGCGGGCTCGGCGCGTCCCGTTCCTCGTGCTCGAGTGGCTCGAGGGCTCGACGCTCGAGGACGTGCTCGCGTCGCGCCGCGCCCTCGGGCTCGGACCGCACGCGCCGGCGCAGGCCGTCGAGATGATGCAGCCCGTGCTCGCGGCGCTCGCGTCGGCGCACGAGCTGTCGATCGCGCACCGCGATCTCAAGCCGAGCAACGTCTTCGTCTGCGCGCCGCGCGCCGGGGTCGAGTCGATCGTCAAGCTGCTTGACTTTGGGATCGCCAAGCGCGTGTCGGCGAGCCTGACCGAGGGACCGACGCAGACGGCCTTTCGCGCGTTCACTCCCGGATACGCGGCGCCCGAGCAGCTCGCGCCGAGCCGCTACGGCTCGACTGGCCCGTGGACCGACGTCTACACGGCTGCGCTCTTGCTCGCGGAGACGGTGCTCGGGGCGTCGCCGCGCGCCTCCGGAGACGACCTCGCGGAGTTCCTCGACGCGGCGACCAACGCCGCGCCGATCGTGGCAGCGGTCGCTGCGCGTGGGGCCTCACCCGCGCTCGTCGCGGCCCTCGGGCGCGCGCTCGCAGCGGACCCTCGCGAGCGAATTGGCGACGCGCGCGCGCTCATGGTCGCGCTCGCGAGCACCCCCGAAGGTCGAGGTTTCGCAGGCTCCGCGCGCACGGTGCGTGCCCCCGAGCTCGCCCCGAGCGCAGGCCCGGTCATCCCGCCTGCGCCCGCTCGACGAGCGCCTCGTCGCGGCCGCTCGCTCGGCGTCGGGATCGCAGCCGCGCTCGCGGTCGTCGTCGCAGGCGGCGCGGCGTTCGCGTGGTCCGCGACCCGCGGTGAGCGCGTCGTCGTGAGCAGCTCGCAGCCCCGCGAGGACGCACCGGCGCCCGAGGCCACGACGCCTTCGAGCACGGTCGATCGCGCCCCGAGCGCGCAGCTCGAGGCCGAGACGATCTACGCCTGGGACGTCGCCTTCGGTCGCACGATCCAGCCCGTGCGCGAGGCCTCCGCCTCCGACGTGGCGGGTCGCTCGCACGTTCGCGTCACGCGCGTGGGCAGCCGCATCACGTCGATCGCTCGCGTCGACCCTGCGGGCACGACACAGGAGACTCAGCTCGTGACCTACCCGAGCGAGGGCGGCTGGCATCGCGTCGTCCGCAGCGGCGCGGGCGTGCTCGTCGAGGACGTCACGCTCGACAAGCACGGCGTCGAGCGACACGAGAGCCGCGGCGGCTCGCCGTTCGTTCGCGGGTGCGCGAAGCTCGAGAATCGCTTCGACGCAGCCGGCGACGTCGTCGAGGTCCTTTGTGAGGACGCCGAGGGCCACGCGATCATCGACGCGGCCGGCTGTCCGGTGCGGCGCTTCGAGGTCGGTGAGGATCACACCATCGCGACGGAGCGTTGCCTGCGCGAGGACGGCACGCCCACGACGGACGCGCGCGGCGTTCACCTCACGCGCTACAGCCGCGACGAGCGCGGCGCGCCCACCGAGATCGCGTTCTTCACCGAGGTCGGCGTCGCCACGACGGACGCGAACGGCTGCTATCGCACGCGCTTCGAGCGCAACGCCTCGGGGAGCAGCCTCGTCGAGACCTGCATCGGCGCGACAGGCCTGCCTGCGTCCGGGGCCACCGGCAGCGATCCGGTGGGGACGCGCACGACGTTCGACGAGCACGGCTGCACGGCCCGCGTCGAGACGATCGACGCGCGAGGCCGACGCGTGCGTGGCGTCGCGCCCCTCGTCCTGACGAGCGACGCGCGGTGCAACGTCCTCTCGCTCGAGTACGAGTCGGGCGACGCCGTGGTCGCGCCGCCCGCGAAGATGACGATGTCCTACGACGCCGAGGGCGCGCTCCTCGAGCGACGTTGCTTCGATTCGGCCGGATCGGCTGCGAACTGCGCGGGTGACGTGAGCGCGGCGGGCCAGGGCTCCGTCGTGCGATTTCGCTACGACACGCTCGGCCGCGAGGTCTCGCGCACGGCCTTCGACGGGAGCGGCGCGCCGTCGGTGATGCGCTCGGGCTACTCGCACGAGCTCCGCAACGCGTACGACGAGCGCGGGCTCGTCGTCGAGACGTCCTTCTTCGACCGCGACGGCAACGCGACCACGGTGCTGAGTGGCAGCGCGTCTCGGCGTTACGCGTACGACGCGCTCGGCGCAGAGATCTCGGCCGCGGACTTCGGGCTCGATGGGGCGGCGATCGCCGACGCGACGTTCGTCCACGAGATCGCGCGGAGCTACGACGACAAACATCGGCTCGCGCGCATCGAGCTCTTCGACGCGCGCGGCGCTGCACCCGAGCGCGTCGCGCTGCAGCTCGAAGGCGTGGCTTGGCCCGCGAACGCGGTGCGCGTGGAGATCGAGCGGCGCGACGGAGCCCTCGCGAATCGGTTCGTCGGCCGCGACGGCGCGACGGTCGCGACCCGCGCGTGTAACGCATCAGAACCGGCCTGCTATCGCTGAGTTCTGCGGCATGGCGAGGAACAACGAGGAGCGAGCGCTGTCGCAGCGCTGACTCCCGCTCGTCGTCGGCGCGTGGGTCGTTCCTCGAGAGGAGGTCCATGTGGCTCGCCGGATCGTGCTGCTCGCGATGCTGGTCGCGATGTTCTCGGCCTGCGCTCCATCCCCGCCGCCGGCAGAGCCTCGCTCCACGTTGGCTCCGTCGAGCGCGACTCGGAGCGTGTCGACCGAGCTCCGCGTGGCCTTCGCCGCTCCTCAGGGCGTCGCGTCGACGGACAAAGATGTAACCATCGTCTTCAGCGCGCCGGTGCACGCGCTCGCGCTCGACGCGAGGCCCTTCGCGGTCACGATCGACCCACCCGTGGTCGGCGCGTGGGAGTGGGTCGGGAGCCGCGCGTTGCGCTTCGTCCACGCGGCGCCGCTCCCCGCCGCGACGCAGTTCACCGTGCGCGTCTCCGCAGGGGTCGCGGCGCCGATGGAGCCACGCTCGCCGAGGACGTCGCGTGGAGCTTCGAGACGCCGCGGCCGGAGCTCGTGGGCGTCTGGCACGGCCCGCTCGAGTCGACCGAAGAGGACGCTGAGCTCCTTCACGCTGGCGCGCCGCGCGCCTCGGGCCTCGCGTCGGATCCGATTCGTTTGAGGTTCAACCAATCCGTCGACCTCGACGCGCTGCGCTCCGCGCTGCACCTCAGCATCGATGCGAACCCGAGCGATCGTCGAGCGCCTCGCGACCTGCGGTTCGAGGTCGAGCGCGCGCATGACGAGCCCAGCGATGTGATCGTCCGCGCCGCGGACCTACCCGCTGACGCTGCGTTTCACCTCGCGATCGGCGAGCTCCGCGCCGCGGAGGGCTCGCTCGCGGGCAAGGGGATCGCGCTCGCGATGCGCACGCGAGGGCCGCTGCGCGTCCTCTCGCTCCGATGCACGACTTCGAACCCGGAGGACAAAGAGGTCCTCGCGAGCGTCGACGCGAAGCATGCGAGGTGCGTCGAGAGCGGCAGGCTCGAGCTGGTCCTCAACGCCCCCGTCTTGCCAGACGAGTTCGACGCGGCGATCTCGGTCGAGGCTGGTCACGGGCGCCCAACCATCGGGGATTGGGAGTGGACCCCGACAGGGGAGGTCGTCGTCTCGGTCTATCCAGGCGACGCCTCCGGGAAGCTCGAATTCACGGTCGAAAAGACCCTCTCGGACGACCGAGGGATGAAGCTCGAGCGGCCCTTCAAGGGCTCGGTCGCGTTCGTCGGCGCCGACCTGGAGAGCTCGCCGCCGTTCGTGGCGTTCGGAGTGGAGGGTCGCTTCGGAGCGCTGCCTGCGAACGGCGCGATCCCCATTTGGGCGCACGAGGTCCACGACGTCTCGGTCTACGCCGTGGTGCTCGACTCGTCGGCAGCGATCGCTCGCGCGCTCCAGAAGGACCCGCCCGCGCCAGCGCCAGCGGGCCCGATCGCGAAGTTGGGGGGAGCGCGGAGCGCGGGGGGCGAACCGAGCCCCCCGATAAAGTTCTCGAACCCGCAGGGCCATGAGGTCGCGGCCCATTCCATCGAGCTGAGGAAGCTCCTCGGAGGCGACGTTCCGCGTCGTGGAGTCTTGCTCTTGGTCGCGCGCTTCACCGCGAACGACGCGAAGACCGAGTCCGTCCTCGTGAAGGAAGCGAACCTCACCGACCTCGCGGTGATCGGTCGCACGAGCCACGGGCGCGCACAGGCCTGGGTGCTCGACGCGACGACCGGGGCCCCGATCGCGGGCGCGACGGTGCGCGCGCACACGGGCGCGAACGCCGACGTCGAGGTCGTCACCGACGCGCAAGGGCGCGCGGAGCTCGCGCTGAAGGTGACGGGGAAACCCGTCGTCCTATCGGTGTCGCGCGACGACGACTTCACGGTGCACAAGCTCGAGGTCGACGGCGGAGAGGACCCTGGCTTGGCCGCGGTCGTGTTCAATGATCGAGGCGTCTATCGACCCGGCGAGACCGTGCACCTGAAGGGTGTCGTGCGAGCGATCGTGGATAGCCGCCTGACCATTCCGACCGAGCGCAACGCGAAGCTCCTCGTCTACGAAGTTCGCGAACCGCGGAGGCTCCTCTCTTCGGTCCCTGTCGAGCTCTCCGAATACGGGACCTTTCACGCCACGTACGTGATCCCTCCCGATGCGCCGCTCGGATGGCGCGCGGCGCTCGTGGAGGTCGCCGGCCAGCGAGGCCAGGGACGCTGGGCGACCAACTTCGCCGTTACAGAGTATCGACCCGTCGAGCTCGCGGTGACCGCGTCGACCGGGGGCAAGGGCTACGTCCGCGGCGACGTCGCGCGCTGTGAGGCCGCCGCGCGTTACCTCCATGGCAGCCCGCTCGCGGGCCTCGAAGCGGAGGTGCGTTGGGACTACGCGTACCGCCTTTGGCGCCCGCCCGTCTCCGACGAGTTCCGCTCGTTCGCGTTCGGCTCGCCCGACGAGGAGACCGCGAGCGGTTGGGGGAGCTCCTCGAGCATCGTGCTCGATCGGGCCGGCGCGCTCGTCGCGAGCCGCGCGCTCGACATGCCGTCGCTCGCTCGAACTGCGGAGATCGCGTGCCGCGTGCACGTCCGCGATCTCGACGGACGCGACGGCTCGACCTCGACCAGCGATCTCGTGCACCCAGGCGGCGTCTACGTCGGGTTGGATGCACCCGACAAGGTCGCCTACGGAGAGAAGCTCGCGATCCGCGTCCTCACCGTGACCCCCGCGGGCGCGCTCACGAGCGCCGCCGTCGAGGTCACGGCCGCGGCCGTGTCGAAGGGGCGGGCCGACGTGCCGCTCGGCACCTGCTCGGTTCAGTCAGCAGAGGCGCCGGCGCTCTGCACGTTCACCGTGCCTAACGATGTTAAAGAAATGGGCCGCGATCGGACGCTCGAGCTGCGCGCGACGTCCAAGGACGAGCGCGGCAACGCCGTCGTGACGGTTCGCCGCGTGGAGGTCGTCGCGCCATCGGCGCCCGTCCTCGAGCCGCGCGTGTTCGGGCCGACGCAGCGCGCGCTCGGCCTCTATCGAGAGTCGTCGAGCGTGGCGGTCGGCGAGGTCACCCAGCTCACCGTCGTGTCTCCTTGGGAGGAGCCTGTGCTTGCGCTCCTCTCGATCCAACGAGAGGCGGTGATCGAGGAGCGCCTCTTAACGCTCGCGCCGCACCAGACCTCGCTCGATCTCACGATCACGCAGGCGATGGCGCCTTACGTGGATGTAACTCTCGTCGCCATCCACGGCAGCGAGTGCCTGCGAGCAGACCTCTCCCTCTCGGTCGATGCGTCGAACACGGACCTCCGCGTGACGATCTCGCCGTCGACGATGATCGCGCGCCCCCGCGGTGAGGTGGACTTCGACGTCACCGTGACCGCCGCGAGCGGCGCCGCCGCGCCCGCGGTCGAGGTCACGTTGTGGGCGGCCGACTACGGGTCGCTGGCGGTCGCCAATTACCGAGCCCCCGAAGCCGCGTGGATGTTCTCGAACGGGCGCGACCTCCAAACCCATTCGTTCGTGACCTACGACTCACCGCTCAGAGTCACGGACGCACGACCTCGGCCTTCACCACCCTCGGTGCGCATGGGCGGGACCTCGATGGGGGACGATCCGCCGCGCGAGGACTTCGAGCAGACCGTGTTCTTCGAGCCCTCGCTCGTCACCGACAGCGCGGGGCACGTCCATTACCGCGGCCGTTTCCCCGACCAGCTCTCTTCGTTTCGGGTGATGGCCTTCGCGGTCGCGCGCGACGCTCACTTCGGCTCGGGCGAGACCTCCGTCGTGACGACGCAACCGCTCGTCGCGCGACCGACCATGCCTCCCGTCGTTCGGGTCGGTGACGAGTTCGCGCTCCCCGTCACCGTCAGCTCACCCGGCAGCACCACGCGAACGCAAGCCAGCGTCACGTTCACCGCAGACGGGCTCGTCCCCCTCGGCTCGACAGAAGCCGAGGTCACGCTCGAGGGCGCCGCGCCTGCGAACGTCTACTTCCGCGTTCGCGCCGAGCGCGCCGGCGAATACCGCGTTCGCTTCGAGGCCGCGGGCGCCGACGCGAGCTCCGACCACGTCGCGCTGAAGGGCGACGTCGTCGCGCCCACCTCGCTCGAGGAGGTCGCGGTTCAGGGCGAGGCCGCGACACCGGTCGCGGAGCTCCTCGGCGATCTGTCGACCGCGCGCAAGGACGCGGGCGAGCTCACGCTCCGCGTGTCGAGGTCGAGGCTCGTCGGGCTCGATCGCGGCCTCGAAGAGCTCCTCTCCTATCCCTACGCATCCGCCGAGCAGACCGCGAGCCGCATGCTGCCCTACGTCGTGTTCGGTGAGCTCGTTCGCGCGCTCGGCGTGGAGCTCCCAGCCGATCCGAAGACCGCGTTCGATGACGAGGTCGCGAGGCTCGCGGGCTACCAGAACCTCGACGGCGGCTTCGCGCAGTGGGCGACGTACGGCGAGAGCGATCCGTGGCTCACCGCGTACGTCGTCAGCGTGCTCGACGCCGCGAAGCAGCGCGGCCTCACCGTGCCCGAGCCTCTCCTTCCGCGCGCGTCGGCGTATCTTGACAAGTTTGTAACGAAAGCGACCTCGTCGAACGATCCACCGAGCGCGACGGATCGTGCGGCGGTCGCGCTCGCGCTCGACGTCTTCGCGATCGAAGCGCGAGACCTCGACGCTGGCGCGGCGTGGCTCGAGGCGCACCTCGACGAGGCCGCGACCGTCGAGACCGCGCTCCTCCTGCACGCGCTCGCCCTACGCGGCGGGCACGACGCAGAGCGCGCTCGGCTCCGCGAGGCGCTCGCGGTCAGCGCTCGCGTCGAGGGCGACACCCTCGCGTCTGCGCTCGCGCTCCGCGCGCTCCTCGTCGATTCCCCCGACCACGCGCTCATCGAGCCGCTCGCGCGAGGCCTCGTGAGCTCGGGGCATGGGGGACTGTGGCGCACGACCCGCGAGACCGCGTGGAGCTTGCTCGCGCTGGAGGCTCATCGGCTCGCGCGTCCCGAGCACGGCGCGTCGCGGGCGCGCGTCTTCATCGGCGACGAGCTCGCGCTCGAGCACACCTTCGGTGACGCGAGCGATCTCGCGGCGACGCTCACGGTGCCGATGAGCCGCGTCACGAGCGGAGCGAAGCTCACCTTCGACCCGCAGGGCGGCACGATCTTCTACGAGGCGAGGCTGCGCTTCGCGCGCGCGGCTCTCCCTGCGACGAGCGAGGACCACGGGCTCGACGTCGTGCGCACGCTCTCGGTGATCTCACCGGGTCGCGACAAAGGCGAGATCCGCGTCGGCGACATGGTCCGGCTCGACCTCCAAATCGTCTCGCCGACTGCGCAGGACGACGTCGTCATCGAGGTCCCGCTCGCCGGCGCGCTCGACGTCCCCGACGACACGCGGCTCGAGCTCACGATGGGCGACGCTGCCGAACCGTTCGTTCGCAGGGAGGTTCGCGACGATCGAATCCTCTACTTCGCGAAGAACCTCCCCGCTGGGATCTCGTCGACGTCCATCCTCGTCCGCGCGCGCTTCGAGGGCTCGTTCGTCCTGCCTTCTGCGAAGGCTGAGCTCACGTACGCACCGGAGGTGTTCGGCCTCACCGCCGTCGAGACGCTGAAGATCTCACCTGGCGCGCCCTGACGCTCGGCGCCTTCGCGCGCTCGATTGTCTGCTTCGCCCTCGCGGGCCGCTGGGCTAAAGCGCAGCGCGCATGCACGACGGACATACGGGCTCTCGCGCTTCGCTCTCGGGCTGGGGCTCCTATCCACGCGCCGAGTGTTGGGTTGTGACCCCCGAGACGCCGGGCGAGCTCGCGCGCGGCCTCGATCGGCGCGGGACCATCGCGCGCGGCATGGGCCGCAGCTACGGCGATCCGGCGCAGAACTCCGGCGGTCAGGTCGTGTCGATGACGCGGCTCGATCGGTACCTCGGCTTCGACGAGGTGACGGGCACGCTCACGTGTGAGGCCGGCGTCACGCTCAAGCAAATCATCGCGGACTTCGCCCCGCGCGGCTTCTTCCCCATGATCACGCCCGGCACGAAGCTCGTGACCGTCGGGGGCTGCATCGCGAACGACGTGCACGGCAAGGGACACCACGCGCAGGGCTCGTTCTCCTCGTGCGTCGACTCGTTTCGAATCCTGGTCGCGAGCGGCGATCTCTTGCAGGCGAGCCGCACCGAGCACGCTGCCCTCTTCTGGGCTTGCTTCGGGGGCATGGGTCTCTGCGGCGTGATCGTCGACGTCACGCTGCGCCTTCGCCGGATCGAGACGACCTACTACCGACAGAAGGCCGTCGTCGTCGGTGATTTGGCCGAGATGCTCGCGGCGTTCGCCGAGCACGACGCGACCTCGCCCTACTCGGTCGCGTACATCGATCCGCTCGCGAAGGGCGCCGATCTCGGCCGAGGTGTCCTCACCGTCGGCGACCACGCCACGCGTGAGGAGCTGCCGCCGCGGCTCGCTCGTCAGCCGCTCTTCGTGACTGGCGATCAAATCGTCAGCGTGCCCTTCGTCCTCCCCGAGGTGACGTTGAACGGGCTCACCATCCGCTTGGTCAATCGGGTCATCAAGAGCGTCCTGTCTTTGGCCGCCCCTTATGCCCATTACGAGAAGTTCTTTTATCCGCTCGACGCTATCGGCAATTGGAATCGCGGCTATGGAAAGCGCGGCTTCACCCAATATCAATTCGTCGTCCCGCTCGAGGACGGCGAGGCCAAGATGCGCGCCATTCTCGGCGCCATCGTGTCGTCGGGTTGCTTGCCATTCCTCAACATCCTGAAGCGATTCGGGCGCGCCGCCGAGGCCCCGCTCTCCTTCCCATTCCCGGGCTACACCTTCGCCATCGACTTCCCCATTCGGAGCGACACTGCAGCCTTGATCGAGCGACTCGACGCGATGGTGCTGGAGGCTGGGGGTCGCATCTACTTGGGTAAAGACGCGTTCCTCACGGCCGCTACGTTCCGTGCAATGTACCGTAGGCTCGACGAGTGGCTCGCGGTGAAAGCCGAATACGATCCACATCGCGTCTTCGTGTCGGACTTGGGGCGTCGAGTCGGTTTGGTGGCTTGAAGACCGCCGCGGTCGTGCGGCGCCGCCGCGCGATTGCGGCGCTCTAGTCACTCTTCGCCGCACCTTTTACGCTCGAATCGGGTCGCTTAACCCCATATCGATTGGCGCTCGCGTTGCAGTGATGCCGCGACATGAAAACCCCTCGGTGGCTGCAACCTCTCTTCGCGCCCGCCGTCATTCTCGTGGCGACGGGTTGCGGCGGCATCGACTACGAATACAACGCCTCTCGCTACGCACAGTCCGTCGACGCGACCCCGGGTGGGGTCGCGATCGTCGACGTCGCGGACACGCGCGTGACGCTCGACGCTCCGGACGCGCGGGCGGACGACTTCGAGGAGCTCAAGGCCGCGTTTCACGAGCATTTGAAGCTCTCGGGTGTCATCGGCGACACGAGCCAACTCTTGCCGACCCCCAACTCCAAAGCAGACGTCGAGCGGATCCTCGAGGAGGCCGCAGCGAAAGGTGGCAGTGAGGTCGTGTTCTTCAATTGGCGAGCAGCGGGCATGAGTGGATATGCCGTCAGCCTCGCGTTTTTGGCGGGCATCGGCGGAATCGGGATCATCCCGTGGCTCATCGTCGACAGCCTGCCGCTCTCTCGGCATCAAGGCAGCAGCATCTTCGCCGCCATCAGCGTCGACCCGAAGACCAAGGAGGTCCTCCACATCTCGACGCCCCTCGGCGCCTACGGCGAGAAGGTCTCGGCGTGGGGGTTCGCTCCGGACAAAATCATGCGGAACGTGACTGGGGTCAACGTTCAGCGCTGCCTCGAGGACGCGGCGGCCGCACGAAAGGCAGGCTTCCCGAATCGGCGCGCGGTCGACGACATCGGCGAGTACGTGCTGCATTTCCCCGAGAATCGCATCGAGGGGAGCAACTTCGTCGGCGTCGGCTTCAGCGTGCCGGTGCCCGACGGCTTCTCGCTCGATGGTCAAAGCCTCTTCGCCGACGATAACAAGTCTGTAACCATGAGCGTGATCCACCTTTCGACGCTGCTGCGCGCGGACGACTCGCGCGAGAAGCTCGATGACGACATCAGCGAGGAGCTCGAGAAGAGCGGCCAGACCGTGGAGTCGAAGGATCAGGTCGAGCTCGACGGCCACCCGGCGCTCGCGCTCAAGGTCTCCTCGGGGGCGGACAAGGCCATCTCGCGCATCGTGTTCTTCCACGGCTGGCAGATGACGATCGCGTGCAAGGGACCCGCCGCTGCGACCGCGGAGCTCGACGCTTGCGTCTCGGTGCTCGACAAAGCGCGGTTCGACGTCGCGACGCTCCCGATCGACTGAGCGCACTGAGCGCGCCGCGACGGCGGCTCTGCTCAGCATCGGGCGCTCGTGCTCGCCCGCTCGGGTGTGCGAGGGTCGAGCCGCAGGTGCAGGGCCTCGGCAACGTGACGCGTGAGGACGGCGTCGACGCCCTCGAGATCGGCGATGGTGCGCGCGACCCTCACGACCTTGCCGAAGCCGCGCGCGCTAAGCCCGAGCCGATCGACCGCCGCGCGCAGCAGAGAGCGGCCCGCGTCGTCCAGCGCCGCGACGCGCGCCGCGTCGCGCGCCGAGAGCGCCGCGTTCGTCGCGGCCGTCGTCTCCCCCGAGGCATTGCGCGAAGACTGGATGGCCCTCGCGCGGGCGACGCGATCGCGCACGCAGGCCGAGGCCTCGCCCGGCGTCGCGCGACCCCCGAGGTCGGCGACCTCGACGGGTGGGATCGATACTTGGAGGTCCAACCGATCGAGCAGCGGTCCGCTGAGCCGCGACCAATAGGCGCGCACGCGCTCGGCGCTGCACACGCACCGCGGCGGCAGGCCGTGACCACAAGGGCATGGGTTGAGCGCGGCGACGACGGTCGGGCGCGCTGGGAAGCGAGCGCGCTCCCTCGCTCGACAGACGACGATCTGACCATCTTCGAGCGGTTGGCGCAGGGCCTCCAAGCTCGCGCGCGAGAACTCGAGCAGCTCGTCGAGGAAGAGGCAGCCGTGGTGCGCGAGCGCGACCTCACCAGGGCGCACCGGCGCGCCGCCGCCGACGAGCGCGGCCACGCTCGCGCTGTGATGCGGCGCGCGGAACGGGCGCCGCGCGAGGAGCCCGCTCCCCGGCGCGAGCAGGCCCGCCACCGAGTGGATCGCGCTCACCTCGAGCGCCTCGGCGGGCGTCATGTCAGGCAGGATCGTCGGTAGACGCCGCGCGAGCATCGTCTTGCCGGCGCCTGGTGGGCCGACGAGGCAGAGGTTGTGCCCGCCGGCCGCAGCGATTTCGAGGGCGCGGCGCGCGCCGTGTTGGCCGCAGACCTCCGCGAGATCGAGCTCGTCTGTGGCGTCGCGTGGTCGCACGCCGGGGGCGGCACGCTCCGCGCGAGGGAACGGCGCGCGTCGGCGCAAGAGCGCCGCGACCTCCTCGAGATCGCGCGCGACGTGGACCTCGATCCCGTCGACGACCGCGGCCTCGGCGGCGTTCGCGAGGGGGACGACGACACGCCGCGCGCCGAGCCGTCGAGCCTCGCTCACCGCTGCGAGCACGCCGCGCACCGGGCGGACTGCTCCACCGAGCGCGAGCTCCCCGAGCCACACCGTCCCCGCGCTGCCCTCGCCGCTGGCCTCGAGCGACGCGAGGGGGGAAGGTCCGCCGTCTGCGGCGGACCGCCGAGCTGGAGCTGGATCGATGGCATCGACGGGGACCTTCCCCAACGCCTGCAGGATGGCGACGGCGATCGCGAGATCGAACGAGCTACCGTGCTTGCGCGTGTCCGCGGGCGACAGCGAGACCGTGACGACGTGCTCGTCGAGCTCCACACCGCAGAGGCGCAGCGCCGACCGCACGCGGACCCGCGCCTCTCGCACGCTGGCCTCGGCGAGGCCCACGAGGTGGAACGCCGCAGGCCCACGGCTCGACTCCACGTCGACCTCGACGAGGTGCGCCTCCAACCCCGAGAGCTCGAGCGTGACCGCAGTTGCTTGCATGGCGCGGCCTCAAGCTCACTGCGTGCCGACGCGCCCGCGCGCAAAACCCCAGCGTGAAGGCGGCGGCCGCCAGCGCTGTCTCCGGCGGCCGCCATCCGTCCTTAAGGTCACCTCCGAAGCTCCGTCCAACGAGGAGATCTCTCATGGCGAACATCGAATACGACGCCAGCGATCCCCTCATGCTGGTCGTCTGTCTGAAGGCCTCGGCTCCCGACTTCGAGATCGACATCTTCTTGAACCGGGTAGAGCGGGCTGTTTGCGACCTGGCGCTACCACCCATCGCGCTCGTCCTTCAGGTCACCGCCGAAGGGGCGTCCGTCCTCGGTCATCGCCCGCGAATCGCCGCGTGGTTCAAGCGCCACGCTCACTGCTTCAACAACCACGCGATCGGGACAGCGTTCGTCGTCGACTCGGCCTCGGCCGAGTTCGCGCTCTCGTCGCTCTTGCTGGTCCAGCGAATCCCCGGCGCTTACACGATTGTCGACAACCTCGGCGACGCGAAGGCATGGGTGCGAACGGAGGCCATGAACCGATGGCGGCCGGCCAGGGCTGCGGTCGGGCGCTGACGACCGAGTCGGCCCTCAGAGTTTGTGCACGGTCACGCGCCCGCGGCCTGCAGCCTTCGCGGAGTACATCGCCGCGTCCGCTTGGACGAGGGCGGCGTCCGCGCTCGCGTACGCCCCCGGCTCCGACCGCAGCATGACGATCCCGATGCTTGCGGAAGGGACGTACGGCGTCCCCGCGAGCGCGAGGGGAGCGCGAATCGCCTCGAGCAGGCGGTCGCCGATCCCGCTGGCCTCGGCCTCGGTCGAGACGTCCTCGAGCAGCACCGTGAACTCGTCTCCACCGAGGCGCGCTGCGAGATCGCTCGCGCGGAGCACCGAGCGAATTCGATCGGCCACGGCGCGGAGGAGGTCGTCTCCGGCGCCGTGCCCCAGCGTGTCGTTGACGTGTTTGAACCGATCGAGATCGAGGAAAACGAGCGCGAGCTCCTTCTTCGTCGTGGTCGCTGCGTCCTTTTCGGTGGGCTCCAGGCGCTCCGCGCGCCCCGCAACTTGGTCGGGGGGCTCGGTTCGCCCCCCGCGCTCCGCGCGCCCCCCAACTTGTTGCTCGAGGACCTCGATGAAATGCGCGCGGTTCGCGAGGCCCGTGAGCGCGTCGTGCGTCGCGCTGAAGCGCAGCGCGCGCTCGTAGGCTTTGCGCTGCGTGATGTCCCGCACGAACGCGCTGAAGTGGGTCGAGCCCGAGAGGGCGAACGACGCGATCGAGATCTCGACGGGGAACTCGGAGCCCTCGCGGTTCTTGGCCTCGATCTCGAGGCGCATCCCGCGGCGTCGCTCGGGGCCCGTTCGCTCGGGTCGCTCGAGCGAGGTCTGCAGAAATTCTCGGATCGCAGGCACAGCGACGTCGGCGAGCTCGCGCCCGGAGACCTGGTCTCGCGGCTTGCCGAAGAGCGCCTCGGCCTGCTGATTCCACCCTCGGATTCGACCCTCTCCATCCATCGTGATGACGGCGTCGAGCGCGGTGTCGATGACGGTCTCGAGGTGCGCTTGGCTCTCCCTCAAGGCCTGCTCGGCGCGGCGTCGGCTCTCGCTCTCGACGACGAGCGACAGCACCTGACCGACGGAGAACGCGAACTGCCGCTCGTCGAGCCTGAACCTGCGCGGCGGACCAACGTGCTCGTGACAGATGACGCCCGCGAGCGCGCCTCGCACGAAGACGGGCACGTCGAGCATCGCGCCGATGCGATTCGGACGGAGGTAGATGTCAGCGAACTCGGACGTGCGCGGATCGTTCGAGGCATCCTCGGCGGCGATGGTCTCGCCGCGCTGGAGCGCCCCGAAGTAGGCGGGAAAGTCCTTCTCCGCGAGCATGGTCCCGTGCTCGAAGCGATTCTCGGAGGCGACGTAGAGGGCCTCGCAGTGGATGACCGCGCCGCTCGCGTCCGTGCCGCGACGGAGCTCCCAATAACCGACGCGCGCGACGTTGATGGCCTTCGCGATGACGCGGAGCGCGCGCCCGAGGAGATCTTCGTACGAGGGCTCCTCCAAGGTCGCGAGCTCGATGAGCGCAGCCTGGAATGCGGCTCCCTCCGCGAGCTGCCTCGCGAGCGTCTCCTCGCGCTCCAGCAGCGCGACGTTGGCCTCCTCGAGCCGTGTGGTCACCGCAAGGAGCTCGCGCTCCCGAGCTTCGCGTCGCCGTCGCTCGAGCGCGAGGCTGAGCTCCGAGCGGACTCGCCCGCGGAGCTCAGCGCTCACGTAGGGCCGCGGCAGATAGTCGCTCGCGCCCGCGGCGTACGCGGCCTCGACCTGTCTCGTGTCGTCCCGATCCGTGACGAGGATGACGGGAACGTCTCGCAGCGTCTCGAGGCGTCGCAGCCGTTCGCAGTTCGCGATGTTCTCCTCGGGCTCGAGGTCCAGCAACACGAGGTCGGTCGCCGTGCCGGCCATCGCGCTCTCGACGATGGCGTCCACGCTCTCGACCGAAACGACGTCGAGCTCGGTCGCGCCGTCGGCAGCCACGCTCGCACCGTGCGCGACCCCTTGCATGAGCGCGGCCGCGACCTCGGGCGAGCGGCTCGCAACGAAGATGGACACGGCAGCATCCTAGCCGGAGCCGCGCACCTCGTAGCCGACGAAGGCTCTCAGCGCTTCGGGTCGAGGGGCATCGAGAAGACGCGACCCGTGCTCACGTTCGACCAGAAGAGGCGATCGCCAGCGATCGTGATGCCCGCCGCACCCGGCTGCGAGAGCAGCACCTCGGTGTCTCCGATTGGCTCGGAGACCGGGGTCGCGGACGCAGCCGCAGACGCCGACGCGGACACCGACGGAGCGGTCGGCGCCGCAGGCGAGCTCGCTTCACGCGGGCGCCAGACTGCGAGGAGCTCGCGATCGAAGTTGGTGAAGAAGAGCGCCTCGCCGCGGGTCGCGAGCCCTGTCGCGCCGACGTCGGTGATCGCGACGAGGGCCTTCGCGCGCTCGTCGAAGCGATAGACACGGCCGAGCGCTGCAGCGAACACCGCGTTGGGCGTGGAGGCGAGCTGATCACTCAACCTGACGACGCCGAGCGACTCGGCCTTCGGCGTCTCCTTGGGCTTCAGGTTCTTCCTCGCCTTCTTGAGGTCGAGGCTCGCGTGCGCGAGCTCGGGTTCGCTCACCGAGCGCGTCGCGCCGACCGCGGCCTCGTCCGCGAACGCGAGCCAGTACGCGTCGTTGGTCGTCACGACGAGGCTGCCGCTGTCGGTCGCGTACCGGCCCTCGAGGACCGCGATCTCGGTCTCCTTCGCGGACCCGAGCTCGAGCTCGACGAGGACGAGGCCAGCGTCCGTCCGGCGCAGGACGAGCAGGTGCTCGCTGTCGCGCGGCACGACGTCGAGCCCCGGCGTGATCGTGCGCGGCACCGCCGAGTCCGCATCGAACGCGAGGATCTCGTGATCGCGCGTCGCCGCGACGAGGTAGCCAGCGCTCGACGTCGGCGCGAGAGGAGCGCTCGCGGACGCCTGCTTCTTCGGCGAGCCAGCGGGCGAGCTCGACGTCGGCGCGACCCAGTGGAGCCGGCGCAGCGTGGGCGCCTCGAAGGCGAGCTCGAGCTTGCCGAGGTCGGCGAGCGGCACGCGACGAACGCGGCTCGTCGCCTCGCGCGTGGCTTCAACGATGTACAAGTAATCGCGGGTCGCGAAGAGGGCGCCCGGCGAGCTGAACGTGTGCGGGAGCACCTCGACGTTGGCGGGCAGCGTCGCGGCCGACCGCGCAGCGCTCGCGCTCTCGACCGGCGGGCGCGTGGTGCCCGAGAGGAGCGGCTGCGCTGGCGGCGCGCTCACGGGCGAGGTCGGCCCGAGCGCAGCGGACGCCGTCGCGGTGGTCGATCCGCTCGGCGCTGGAGCGGCGGGGGCGTCGGCGTCGCACGCGAGCAAGGTCGCTACGAGCAGCGCGACGCCGCGCTGCCCGAAGGCGCGGACGCTCACGTCGTCGGGCGGTCGAGCGGGGGCGCGACCGCGAGGTAGTCCTTCCGGACGCGCTCGACGTATTGACCGAGCAGCTCGTCGACGCGCGCGGGCGACGGCGATCGAACGATGAGCCCGATGTGGTGCTTGCGCGACATGCGCCAGACGATCTCGGGGTCGTTGAAGCTGGTCGTGTCCGGGTGGTCCTCGCGCGCGAGCGACACGATGATGCCTGCGTACTCGTCGCGCGCCGCGGGCAGCTCGTAGGTGCCGTACTCGCCGGCGATCTCGATCTTCGCCCACTCGCGCCACGGGTTGATGCCGGTCGCCGCGTCGATCATGTCCGCGAGGTGCGCGCCGCCGACGCGCGCGCTCGTCTCGAGGAAGTAGAGCAGCCCGTCTTTGCCGCGGATGAACTCGGTGTGCGACGAGCCGCGGACGAGGCGCATGCCCTGGAGCACCTGCGTGTTCATCTCGCAGAGCGCGCGCGAGTCGCTGGTCTCGGCGGGCAGGATGCGCGAGGTGAAGACGTCGCCGCCGTGCGAGACGTCGAGCGGCGGGCGGCCGTATTTGCTCGCGCGCTGGAACAGGATCTTCCCGTCGTGGACGAGGGAGTCCACGTGGTAGACGTCGCCCGCTACGTAGCGCTCGAGCAGGAAGCTGCCGCGGTCGTCCCCGAGCTTCGCGAGGATCTCGTGCAGCTGCCCGAGCGAGTCCGCCTTCTTGATGCCGATCGCGCCTGCGCTCGAGCGCGGCTTCACCACCCACGGCGCGGGCACGCGATCGGTGTAGGCCTTGATCTTGTCGTCGTTGAGCAGGTGCACGAAGTCGGGGACCCGGAGCCCAACGGCCTCGGCGCGCATGCGCATCGCGAGCTTGTCGCGGAAGTAGCGCGTCGTCGTCTCACCCATCCCGGGGATGCGCAGGTGCTCGCGCAGCATCGCCGCGATCTCGAGGTCGAAATCATCGAGCGGCACGATGCGGTCGAAGACGCGCGTCCGCGCGAGGTAGCTCACCGCGCGCAGGGTCTCGGCCGGATCCCAGACCTTGGCGTTGTCCTTCATGTAGAAGAGCTCGTCGATCACGTCGGCCGGGAAGTGATGTTCGTTCTTCAGGCTCTCGGACGTGATGAGGATGACCTTCCATCCCTGCTCTTTGCAGGATCGAAGAAAGTCGTGGCCCTTCTCGTAGCTCGCGATGACGAGGATCGTCTTCTCCGACGTTGGCATGCGGCGCATCATACGGTGCAGGCCCGCCCTCGCAACATGGCGCCTTCATCGATAGAATCCGTTCGTCCGTGCGAGTGAGAGTCACCACCGCCTTCGAGAGCGGTCGAATCGAAGTCCTCTCCGTCGAGCGCGCGCGAGCGGTTGTGTCGGTGCCGCACGATCACGCGTCGCCTCGATTTCGACAGTGGTTTGCCTTCGACGTCGAGGGCCCGCCGGGGACCGACCTCGAGGTCGTCCTCGAGAACGCGGGCCATTGCACGTGGGCCGACGGCATGCGGGGCGACTACCGCGTCTACGCCTCCGAGGGGGTCGCGTGGCATCGCTCGGAGTCCAGCCGCTTCGAGGGCTCGCGCATGACGGCGCGCTATCGACTCACCCGTCCTCGCGTGCGGTTCGCTTATTACCCGCCGTATCCGCAGGGTCGCTTCGCGCTCTTGCGCAAGGCCGTGCGGGATGCTGGCGGTCGCGTCGACGAGCTCGGTCGGACCGAAGACGGTCGACCGCTCGAGGTCCTCGTCTTTCCCTCGTCGGACACGCTGCGCCCGCCGGTGTGGGTCATCGCGCAGCAGCACCCCGGTGAGGCCATGGCCGGCTGGTTCGTGGAGGGCCTCATCGAGGCCCTGTCTTCCGATCGGCCCGTGGCGAAGGAGCTCCGTGCTCGAGGCGTCTGCGTCGTGCCTCGCATGAACCCCGATGGAGTCGCCGTCGGCAACCACCGCACGACCCCGCGCGGCGAGGATCTCAACCGGCTCTGGGCCGCCGCCGAGGCCCCGCGTGAGGTCGCCCTCGTGAGGAAGGCCGCGCTCGAGACCGGCGCGACCGTCTTCCTCGACGTGCACGGCGACGAGCGTTTGCCCTGGGTTTTCGCACAGCACGCGGATCATTTTCCGGGCAGGCCCGACGCGATCGTCCGCGGCCTGCGCGCGTTCGACGACGCCATGCTGCAGGCCACCCCCGACTTCCAGAACGTCCACAAATACCCGTACGACCCGTCGGGCCGGCCGAGCATCGCGTTCGCGTCGAACTGGGCGCAGCACGAGCTCCGCTGCCCCGCGATCACCCTCGAGATGCCCTTCTCCGATCATCGCGGTCGGCCCGATCCGCGAGGGTTCTTCCCGGCGCGCGCGCGTAGGCTCGGACGGCGCGCCGTGATCGGCCTGCTCACGGCCGCGCGGGCGGTGGGCTGAGCGTGCGCAAGCCCGAGCGTCGCACGGGGCCTCTCCGCCGCGAGCTCGGCGAGCGCCTGCAGAACTACGAGGTCTGGGGCGTCATCGGTGAGGGCGGGATGAGCCGCGTCTGGCTCGCGCGCCACCAGCTGCTCGCGATCCCCGTCATCGTCAAGACGGTGCACGCCGAGTACGCGAGCGACACCGCAGGGCGCGCCCGCGTCGTCGAGGAGGCCAAGCTCATGGCGAAGATCTCGAGCCCGCGCGTCGTGCGCGCGCTCGACGCCGGCGTCCACGACCACCACCCGTTCTTGGTCGAGCAATACGTCGACGGCGTGGACATGGCCGAGCTCGATCGCCGACGCCGTCGCGCGCTCGGTGTGGGCTTCCCGCTTTGGTTCGTCTGCGAGGTCATGCAGGCCGCCTGCGAGGCTCTCTACTCCGCGCACCGCACAGGCGTCGTCCACCGCGACATGAAGCCTTCGAACCTGTTCGGCTGCCCGCAGACGGGCATCCGCCTCGGTGATTTCGGCATCGCGGCGCTCGCGCGCGAGAGCGAAGGCGCGAGCGAAATCACAGGGACCGCGCGCTTCATGGCGCCCGAGCAGTTCGAGGGCACGGGGCCCTCTCCGGCCTGCGACGTCTGGGGCGCGGGCGCGACCGCGTTCGATCTCCGGTACGGCCGCGTCCCGTTCTCGACGCTCGCGGCCGTGCTCGACAAAGACGCGGGCCCCGAGATGCCGCCGCCCGCGAGCCCCGCCGAGGCCTACTTCCAGCACGTCCTGCGCGGCATGCTCGCCAAGGATCCGGCCGACCGACCGCGCGACATCCAAGAGCCCTTGCAGCATTTCTCGACGCTCGGCCGGCTGCTTCGGGCCCCGGTGCACCACCACGGCGTGGTCGCGCTCGACCGCACGACCTACCGCGTCCACGGCTGCACGGTGCGCTTCACGCAGGGCGATCTCGTCGAGTCGCGCGCCGACGCGATCGTCTCGAGCGCCTCGGACACGATGACCATGCGCAGCGGCGTGGGTCAGGCGCTGCGGGTCGCGGGCGGAGACACGATCGAACACGAGGCGAAGGCCCACGGTCGACAGCCGCTCGGCAGCTGCGTCGCGACCCGCGCGGGGCGGCTCTCCGCACGGCACGTCCTGCACGCCGTGTCGGCGTGGCGCGAGGCCTCGTGCGTCGGTCGCGCGACCCAGCGCGCGCTGCTCCTCGCGGACGAGCTCGGTCATCGATCGCTCGCGTTCGCCGCGCTGGGCACGGGCGCGGCGAAGGTCAGCGTCGAGACCTGCGCGAGCGCGATGATGACCGCGCTCGTGCAGCACCTCGCGCTCGGCGGCACGCACCTGCGCGACGTCGAGATCGTGATGCTCGACCCGCGCTCGTTCGAGACCTACCGCGAGGTCGCGGCCGGCGTCCTTCATGGTCAAGTGGACTTGTCCATTCGAGACGTGGGGCTGCCCGCTGCCGAGCGGCAGGTCACTGGCGACGGCGCGACGTGGGTAGACGTGCGCGGGCGCGGTAACGGAAGCACCGACCCCGACTAGTCTCCATATCGGCGACACTCGTCGAGGTCGTGGCGCGAGCGGCGAATGACGTATTCGCACGCAATTCTTCGATGCCGCGCTGCGTGAACTGGCCACTTCGAGTCAGGATTTGGCCCACTATCTACGGCGGAGTGCGCGTCGAGGTGGGTTGTAATTAGCCCGGTGTCGAACTGGCTTTTGCGGTTACCGATGCATTGGACCCTTGCGTAGTATGGGCTTGATACTGGAGGACCAGCATGCCCTTCATCGACTTGACCTGCTCGGTAGGATCCCCATTCGACGTACGGCGCTTCAGCGTCCGAGAGTCGATCTCGAACACCTTCGTCATCGAGATCGTCGCCGTGTCGGAGGACCCGAGCATCGACCTCAACACCATCGCCGGTAACCCAGCGAGCCTCAAACTCGAGTCCGGCTTCAAGGCCCTCCAAACAGGTGGAGTCAGGGCCTGGCAGGGTGTCTGTCAGCACGCCGAGCAGACGCGCGGCATGCTGCCGTCCAGGGACGGCACACGCGTCCTCTCTACCTATTACCTGCGCATCGTTCCGCGCCTCTGGCTCCTCAGCCAGCGCACCGGCTATCGAATCTTCCAGCACGTGTCGATCCCCGACATCATCGACAAGCTGCTCGGTGAATGGGGGGTCGAGCCCCAATGGGCCATCGAGCGCGGCAACTATCCGAAGCTCGAATACAAGGTCCAATACGGTGAGGAGGACTTCGTCTTCTTCAACCGCCTGCTGGAGGAAGCCGGCATTTCGTACATGTTCGTCGACAAGGAAGGCGGCGAGTCGAAGCTCGTGCTGGCGGACGCGCCCAACCGCGCCGCAGTCCGCTCCGTAGGCGCCATTCGATACGACGACAATCCCGCCGAGGCCGCGCAGGCGGACTTCATTCGAGGGCTGCGGCTCTATCACGAAGTCAGGCCCGGGGCGTTCACCGTCGCTGACTTCGACTTCCGCAACCCGAACAAGCGCCTCCAAGGCGAAGGCCCCAAGGCCGGCGGCCCGGAGAGCTTCTACGAGCGCTACGAATATCGGCCGGGCTCCTTCCTCATCGAGGGCAAGGCCGACCACACGCCTACCGCCGATGACAAAGGCGCCTATCGCTACGAGATGAACTACGGGCAGGGGCGCGCAGGCCGCAACTCCGAGGCCGACCGCGCTGGCCGTCGGACCATCGAGTTCGAGACCAATGTCATCGATCTCGGACCAGGCAGTCACTTCTCGGTAGACGGTCACCCGCATGACTCCCTCTCCGAGGAGCTCATGATGACCAACTTCGAGATTCGAGGTGCCCACGACGGGGATTGGGAGATGACCGGCCGCGCCGTGTTCCGCAATGACCCTTATCGCCCGACGCGTCGAACCACGAAGGCTCAGGTCCACGGCGTCCAGAGCGCGACCGTGGTGGGCCCCGCGGGACAGGAGATCCACGTCGACGAGTTCGGTCGCGTCCGCGTGCAGTTCCCCTGGGATCGCGAGGGTCAGAACGACGACAACAGCTCAGTCTGGATTCGCGTCTCTCAGGGCTGGTCGGGCACGCACTTCGGCATGATCTGTATTCCTCGCATCGGCCAAGAGGTCTTGGTCGGCTTCCTCGACGGCGACCCGGACGACCCCATCGTGGTGGGGCGCGCCTACAACGCTCTCAATCCAGTCCCGTACAAGCTGCCCGAGAACAAGACTGTAAGCGGGTGGAAGTCGCACTCGTCGCCGACCAATGGCGGCTACAACGAGATGAAGATCGAGGACAAGGCCGACAAGGAGCTCATCTACTTGCAGGCCCAGAAGGACCTCCACAAGCTCGTGAAGCGCGACTGGACGGAGAAGATCGGCCGTCACCACCACCGCACGATCGACAAGAACCAGCACCTCATCGTCAAGAAGGACAAGTTCGAGCTGGTCTTCGAGAACGAGCACCTGCACGTGAAGGGCGACCGCATGCAGAAGATCGACAAGTCGACGTCGTTGACGGTCGGCGTCGATCAACAGGAGAAGGTGGGCAACAAGCACGCGCTCGACGCCGGCAAAGAGATCCACCTGAAGGCGGGTACGAAGGTCGTCGTCGAGGCCGGCTCGAGCATGACCATCAAGGGCCCGGGCGGCTTCGTTCACATCCACCAGGGCGGCGTCGACATCGTCGGCACGATGGTGAAGATCAACAGCGGCGGCAGCGCAGGGTCCGGCAGCGGATCGAAGCCTACCGAGCCCAAGCAGGCCGAAGAGGCCTTCCCCAAGGACTCGTCGGACCAAATCCAGGATTGAGCGGGAGACCCCAGCATGCCCCCCGCCGCACGCATCACAGACATGCACACCTGCCCGATGGTGAACCCCGGGCCGGTTCCCCACGTGGGCGGCCCGAAGGTATCGGGCAGTCACAACGTCATCACCGGGTACATGCCGCAGGGGCGAGTCGGCGACACGCTCATCTGCGTGCCCGCGACCGACAAGGTCGCGATGGGCTCGCCCACCGTCATCGTCAACAACAAGCAGGCAGCGCGACTCGGTGACCCGACCGCTCACGGCGGCAAGCTCGTGAGCGGTTGTCCGACTGTCATCATCGGCGAGAGCGGGCAGGGCTCCACGCTGCGCGGGGCCGCCGCGGACGGCACGCCCTTCTGCGAGGAGTGCGAGCGCCTCAAGAAGCAGCAAGAGCAGGCCGCTCTCGAGCAGGCGCCGCCGCACAACAATCCTCCCCCCGACTCCACAGTCTGGGACCCGAAGACGCCGCCGCCGCTACCGCCCTATCTGCAGGCGCGCAACATCACGCCCTCGACTGTCGAGCTGGCCAAGAAGCCGGGCTCGTCGCGTCGTCAGATCGCAGCGCGCTACAAGGTCGCCGAGGCCTTCTATTCGGAGCACGGCATGACGTGGGACGCTCAAGAGGGCTGCATGCGCAAGATGCACCCTTGGGAGATCCCTTCTCACTTGAAGGGCATCGACTTCAAGCAGCCAGTCGAGTTCGGGCCGCCGCCCGATATGCCGTCTTCGATCACCCAATGGCAAAAGCCCTGGCAGGTCCACCCCGGGGACTACTATGCAGCGGCCGGCACCAAGCCGACGAACCTCGGCATTTCTGACAAGTGCGCGAACGAGGGCGGCCCGGAGGTCGCGAAGGTCGCGCGCACCTATGACGTCCATTCGAGCTCGCCTTATCTGAAGACCACGGCGGCGAAGATCGACGATCACTGGTCGGTACCCGGCGCCAAACACCCGACCGACGGCGGCGCGACGCAGTACTACATGCCGCTGAAGACCCCCTACGTGAAGCTCGCGGGAGGTTCGCCGTGAGCTTCGGTCTCATCGACGATCGCGACTCCTTCAGGAAGGTGCTCGCGGACGCGCAGGCGCGGACCGCGCGGATCCTCCAAGCGCGACCGCAAGACGGCACCTTCGGCAAGCTCTCGCGGCAGCTCGCCGAGATGGATGTGTCGACCAAGAATGGCCGCGATCCGACGCGCGACGAGCGCAAGCACGTCGACCTCGGGCTCGTGGTCGTGCGCGAGCTCGACCCGATCGAAGACCTCGAGGTCTCGGAGCTCGCCGAGCGCCTGCACATGCTCGGGGCGTTCTACGACGAGTGGCCCCCGACGAAGAAGGCAGGCGACGCGCCGCCGTGGCTCCCCGAGGGCGACGACGACGGCGCCGACGACAGCGAGGATCTTCCCTCGTGAGCGCGAGCGTCCCGTGGCCGCAGTCTCTTTACGCGGTGCCCCCCGTCGGCCCGCGCGGCCAGCGCGGGCGACGCCTGATCCTCGAGACCTGCTTCGGCCCGCGACCGTTCGAGAAGCTCGTGCTCGAGCCGGGGCAATCGGTGCTGCTTGGTCGTGATCCTCAGGCCGATGGCAGCGAGCGCGCGGTCGCGCTCGTCGATCCGCTCCTCTCACGCGATCACTGTCGCGTGCTCTGGAACGGCGAGGTCTGTCAGGTCGTCGACCTCCTCAGCGCGAAGGGCACCTTCATCGAGGGCCTGCTGAAGCCCTCGGGGATGGTGCCGCACGGGTCGTGGTTCAAGCTCGGGAACATCTCGATCCTCGTCCACGAAGAGGCGAAGACCCCGCCCCCCGAAGAGCGCGCCCCCGAGGAGCTCGCGCGGGCTCGCGCTGCGCTCAACCAACTCGCGATGGCGCGGCCGCTCTACGCGGTCTTGGACGCGGCCCGTGATCCGCGGGTGCGCGTCCTCTTGCGAGAGGCGATCGACGAGGCCGCGAACCTCTACGAGGGCATCGAGGGCCGCACCCTCGACGAGGTCGCGCCCTACCTGGTGTCGTTCGACTCGAGCTCCGGCCTGCTCGACCGCTTGCTATCCGAGGGTTGGGGGCAGGCGTGGGGCGTCTTTTTCACCTCGAACGAGCACAAGAAGGAAGTGCGCCGACATCTCCGCCGCTTCCTCATGGTGCAAGAGGACACGACGCTCGAGCGGCTCTACTTCCGCTATTACGATCCGCGCGTGCTGCGTGAGTTTCTCCCCATCGCGACACCGCGACAGCGCGCGGAGATGACCGCCGGCTTCGAGCGGCTCTTCTTCGAGGGCGAGGCCGGCGAAGTGGTCGAGGTGCGCGGCTCATCCAAGCTCACGGAGGCGAGCGATGCTGCGAGTCCGTAAGGAGCAGATCGATCACTTCCGCGACAAAGGGCGCGCGAAGTACAAGGCTCGCCTCGCGGAGTATCTCGAGCGCGAGCACGCCGCCGAGGTCACGCGCGCGGCGAGCGCGGTGAAGGCAGTCGGCGGGCTCGAGGCCTTCGTCGAGCGCGCCTTCGACAAGGCGCTCGCTTACGGATTTGTCATCGAGCTCGAGACGACCCAGCTCGTGCTCTTGCTCCTGCGCTTCGGGCTCGACGCGGACACGCGGCTCTCGTGGTTCGGCGAGATCCTCCGCGACCGCTACCTCATCCCGATCGGCAAGGCTCGCCGGCTCGTCGCGGTCGGGCGCAGCCGACCTGCCCCAGAGGGCGGTGGCGACGATATCGACAGCATCGACATCACGCAGCCCGAAGGGCTGAGTTGATCATCTCGGCTTAGGGAGACGCAAGATGGATGGTTCTTCGGGCAATCCGACGTCGGGGACGAAGAAGACCGGTGGCGATACCAACTGCTGCCCGGCGAAGGCTACGAAGCTCTGCAAGCCCAAGAAGCTGAAGGTCACGATCACGCCGAAGAAGCGGTCGGACTCTCCCGGCAGCCAACAGGAGAGCGGCAAGGGTTGGGCGCCGGCGATGAAGCCACCCGAGCCCTTCTCGCTCGAGGCGACCGAGGCGATCAACCGCGTCCACGGCTCCTTCGACAAGATGGAGGCTGCGTTCCAGCAGTCGCGTCGCGCCTTCATGACGGGCAAGGGGACCGACCCGCAGACGGCCGCGCTCGCCGCAGACGGCAAGCAGATCGTCTCGCAGGCGAGCGGTCAGGCGCTCGCGTGGCTGCGAAGCTATGACCTTGTCATAGAAACGCTCGCGAGCTTCCTGATGGCGGAGTCTCGCCCGGCGAACTCGATCGACATCGAGGTGCAGGGCGAGCACGAGGGGCCGTGCGCGATGGCCGCGCACCCGACGCTCAGCATCACGCCGATGAGCGACACCGGCGGCCAGATCGTGAAGGCGAGCCCCGCGCCGAAGAACTACGCGGCCGACTTCAAGATCGGGCCCGCTGGATGGCCTGTCGGCACGCTCAAGTTCTCGCTCAAGGACGTGCACGCCGCCTCGCTCGCGGCCGACGTGAAGGCGGCGCCGAACGCTCTCGCGGCCGCGCTCAAGTTCATCTCGGTCGGCAAGGAGTTCCTCTCGCCGATGGATCTGTCGATCGCCCTGCGTAGCTGCGGCGTTCGCGATCAGACCAAGTTCGATCCGGCCGAGATGAACGCGCTCGTGCGCGTCTATCGCGAGACGAACTTCCAGCTCGGCATCAAGATCCCTGCGCGCCTCAAGCGCGAGTGGGAGTGCACCGACAAGGCCTCGTCGTGGAACGACAAGATCAGCGTGTCGGATCCGGCGATGTTCGAGATCCGCGAAGCGACGAGCCGCCGCGGGGGCGCGAGCAACACGACCACGACCACCGTCGGCGGCCCCGATCGCTACAAGGTCACGAACGAGTCTGGCGAGATCAAGAAGTTCGAGATCTTCCTCAAGCTGAACGAGCTCGAGGTCAATGTCACCGAGCTCGCCGAGAAGGCCGCTGACCTCAAGAAGACCTACGACGAGTGGAAGAACAAGCCGAAGAGCGGGCCCACCTTCAAGGAGAAGGCCGGCGCGTACGCGGCCCTGCTCTCGATGAGCGAGGGAGCGTTCGGCTTCGCGCTCGGCATCGCGATGCTCGCGCGCGACTTCAAGCGCGTGTGGCAAGCGACGGTCACGGCGATCACGGGCTTCTTCGACGTGATGAAGCGCGTGCCGCAGATGGGCTTCTCCATCAAGACCGAGGTCAGCTTCCTCGCGGGCAGCATCGCGGCCTTCACGCAGACCGCGCAGGGTGAGGCCTCGGGCAAGCTCGCGCAGCGCTATCGCCCCATCAAATGGAAGTTCGGCGTCGAGTTCGGACTCACGATCCTCGAGCTCAAGGCCGAGGTCAGCTTCGGCATCCTCGTCGACTTCCCCATCGCGGGCCGCATCGACATCCGCGTGAAGGGTGAGATCGCAGGCGCCGTGAGCCTGAAGAGCACCATCGTGTTCTTCAACGCGGACCCCGACGACAAGTGCCTGCCCATCGGCGCGCAAGGCAAGGTCACGGGCCGGCTGTCGGCGAACGCTTCGTTCGAGAGCTGGTATTACACCTTCAAGCGCGAGATCGGCATCGAGGCCGGGATCAGCGTTGACCTCGGGCTCAAGCTCTTCCCCAAGAAGTGCGAGTACTCCGCGGGCTTCTCGACGCTCCCGGTCCTCTGGTATTTCGTGTGCGTCGACTCGCGCAACAAGACCAGCGAGACGAAGGTCCACCGCCTGTTCGAGCCGACCTTGATCTACGAAGCCAAGGGCTTGCAAAAGTGGGGTAGCTGATGGCCGGGACGAAGGATGTCTTCGTCGTACAGCTGTATTTCGCGCGCGTGAGCGGCGAGGTCCTCATCAACGGTGTCCCGGTCTGGAGCGTGCCCAAGGACTTGGGCGCGACCGACCAGACCTTGCCCATCAACGGCTACTTGGTGTCGGGGACGAACACCGTCGAGCTCGTCGTCGACATCGACGCGCCTCCATCCAAGGTCCGGGAGAAGCGGCAGAATCGCCCCGACCCCGAGGCCAGCGCCGCCGTCCGCATCGTGCGATTTCCCGGGGGTGGGCGAATCATGCCGACGCCCGACGCAGGCACCGTGGTCGTCGCTGGCGAGTGGCTCTCCGACCGCGACAAGGGTGAAGAGTCGCCGCGCTCGCTCAGCTGGACGTTCGAGGTCTTGGGCGGCGGCGGGCCTTGGTCCTTCCAGTCCGCGCCGAAGCTAGTGATCGACGAGGCCACCATCGAAGAGACCCGCGTGCTCCTCGAGGAGGTCCGCTCGGCGCTTCGAGCAGGCGACGTCGCGGCCCTCATGGCGCTCGGCGCGATCCGTTTCCGCGAGGTCGGTGAGGCCTTCGGCGCGACAGACGACTCGGCCGATATTGCGCGCCTCACGCGGTGGGTGGAGCTCTACAAAAACGAGCCCGACCGCGTGCTGCCGATCGATCCGCGACAGTTCGATCTGCGGCTCTGCGCGGACGACAAGCTGCTCCTCGCGGTCAACAGCGACTGGTCTCACTGCGTCCGCTTGCGACAGGACGTCACCGATCAGGACAATAAGCCCGCTGGCGAGTTCGAGGCGCCTTACGAGATCTTCGCCGCGCGCATCGGCGGCAAGCTCAAGATCGTGCGCTGAGCCATGCGAGCCCTCTGCGCTCTCGTCCTCGTCGCGCTCGGTGGGTGCGGCGCTCAAGAATCCAAAGGAAATGCTGACCCAGTTGTCAGCGTCGAGCCGCCGCCTGCCTCGACTGTTCGCGTGAGCGGGCAATCGAGCGGGCTGACGACGCGGTTCCCCACGCACCACGCGCAAATGGATTTGCCGCCCGGCTGGCAGAGCGGCCCCGAGTGGGCCACCGGCGAGGATTGTGGCGTCGTCGTCCAGAGCTTCGCCAGCCCACCCACGGACAGGCAGCTCGCGCTGCGTGACGCGCAGGACTACGGCATGATCGGCCTCGTCAACGACGGTCGGCCGAACATCTACGACGCAGACGGCGCACCCCCCGAGCACCGAATGGCGCGTAAGCCCGCAGGGGGCCAAGACTGGATAGAGGGCTCGGAGGGCGCCGACCACGTCCATTTCGAGGTCTTGCGGACGCGCCCCGCGGACGGGCTCTCCGTCTGGGTGCGGTGTCGCGGTCCGCTGGCTATGGCCGATAAACTCCGAGCCGTCTGCCTCTCCGTTCGCGTCGTGGACTGAGGCCGGTCAGAGTTTGTAGATGCGGCGCGCGTTCCCCGCGAGGATCTTCGCAGCGCGCTCGGGCGCGATCTCGAGGCGGTCCATCTCCTCGAGGTAGCGCTGCCAGTCGAGCCCGTTCGAGCCGAAGATGACCTTCTCCGAGCCTGTCTTCGAGCGCATGAACTGCAAGAGCGGCGCGCCGAAGTACTTGGGGAGCCAGGCGCTGATATTGAGATAGACGTTCGGCCATTTGGTGGTGACGGCGATCATCTCCTCGACCCAGGGCCAGCCAGTGTGCGTCCCGACGATCGTGAGGCCAGGGAAATCGCAGGCGATCCGATCGAGCTGGATGGGGCGCCCGTGCTCGCTCGGCATGGCCTCGAGGACGTGGCCGACCTGCATCGCGACGGGGATGCCGAGCTCGTCGCACTTGGCGTAGAGCGGGTACATCTTACGGTGATCGAGCGGGATGTCGTAACCGTAGATGTGGACGTATACACCCTTGTAACTGCGCTCGCGCACGTCGGCCTCGAGCTTCTGCAGGCTCTTCTTGATCTGGAATGGGTCGTAGTCGCCGAGCCCGTAGACGCGCCCCGGATACTTCTCTGTAAGCTCGCCGATCTGGCTCGTCATGTCTTTGGCGAAGCGCTCTTGGCGCTGATAGGACCAAGCGAGCAGGTCGGTCGCGAGGATGGTCTCGACGCCCGCCGCGTCCATCGCGGCGATGAGCGCCTCGGCGTTCTCGAAGCCGTTGCCCCAAGCGGCCTCGACTTGGCATTTGAGCTCGCCTGGGGAGTTGGTCGCCTTGACCCAACTGTCTTTCCATTCTTTGAGGAGGAGGGGATAAAGGCAGTCGACGGCCTTCGTTTCGCGGGTGCTCATGGAAGACTCCTTCAGGACCGTGCGCGGTCTTTCCTCAGGTCCTGCTTCAGGGACCTGTTGCGAGCCAGGGTGGCGATCGTCACCGACTGGAGCGTGTACGAGACATGCGAGGCGAGCTCGCTGAGCAGGTTGTGCGTGCTGCAGGTCGCTTGCTCACGACACGCGCCGTCGTCGGAGCGCAGGGGGCAGTCGTCGCAAGCGTCGATCTGGATGGGCCCCTCGATGCTCGTGACCACGTCGGCCATCGTGATGAGGTTGGCTGCGCGCGCGAGCCTGTACCCACCACCCGCGCCCCGCACGCTCTCGACGAGCTCCGAGCGGCAGAGGCGCTGCAGGACCTTCGCGATGTGGTTCTCCGAGACGTCGTAGCGCGTCGCGATGGCGCTCGCGCTCACGAGCCCGTCGGGGTTGCGCGCCATCTCGGTGAGGGCATAGAGCGCGAGCTTGGAGGCCCGGGTGAGGATCATGCGGCGCGCTCCTCGAGCTCGCGTAGCCGTTCGAAGCGATAGGCGCCCCAGAGGGCGCTGCCGATCGCGCCGGCGTGGATGCTGAGCGGGTGCGTGGCGACGCGCATCGAATGGAGGCCGACCTCCTTCATGGCTTCGCGGGTGCAATCGAGCAGCCCCACGTCTGCGGCGAGGCCGCCGGTGAGCAGCATGGCGCCGCTCTTCACCTCGAGCTTGCGCACGAGCTTCGCGAAGCGGCTCGCCATGGATTCGTGAATGCCGCGCAAGATGTTGGGCAGCGAGATCCCGCGAGACACCATGTTGATGACGTCGGTCTCGGCGAGCACCGCGCAGATGCCCGAGACCTTCTCCGGGCGATCCCCCTCGAGCGAGAGCGGGCCGACCTCCTCCAGAGTTACACCCAAGTAACGAGCGATGTTCTCGAGGAACTGGCCAGTACCGGAGGCGCACTGGCTGGTCATTCGATAGGAGAGGACGCGCGCCGCCGGGTCGCAGGCGATCGCGCGCGCGTGCAGCGCGCCGACGTCGAGGACTGCGCGCGTCTCGGGCTCGAGGAACACCGCGCCGCGCGCGTGCGCCGTCATGCCGTAGAAGTGCCCGACCCTGAAGTCGACGAGCTCGCCCTCGCCAGTCGACGCGACGTACGCGAGGTCTTTCTCGGTCAATTTCGCCTGCGCGAGGACCTCCTCGAACGCGGCGCGAATGACCTGCCGCTGCTCGCGTCGGCGGATGCGCTCCACGTGGGTCGCGACCAGGGTCGCGCCCTCGCGACGGCGGCCCGAGTTCGGCGGGCTCGCCACGATGGCTGCTTTGACTCCGGCGCTACCAACGTCGATTCCACAGGTGACGATCATGGCGCGACCTCCTCAGGCGGCCTCGCGCGCTTCGTGGGCGCGCAAGGAGAAGAGCGCAGCACCGAGCGCGCCCGTGTAGATGGACCCTGGCGAGATGTTGAGCACGCGCGCGCCGTAGTTCTCCTCGACGAGCCTCCGCAGCGCGAGCACGGCCGCGGGGTTGTTCGCGACGCCGCCGGTGAACGTGAACTCGTCGTGGATGCCGCCCGAGCGCGCGAGCAGCGACATCGCGCGCAGGATGATGGCGCGGTGCAGGCCCGCGAGGATGTCCTCGCGACGCTGGCCGTTGCTCAGTCGATCGCGGAGCTCGGCGCCCGCGAAGACGGTGCACGTGCTCGAGATCTTCACGTTGCGGTCGGACTTCATCGCGAGCGGCCCGAGCTCGTGCACGCCGAGGCTCATCTCGTCCGCGATGTATCCCAAATAGCGGCCGCAGCCCGCGGCGCAGCGGTCGTTCATTTGGAAGCTCGTGACGATGCCCTTCTCGTCGATCTGGATGGCCTTCGTGTCTTGGCCGCCGATGTCGAGCACCGTCCGCGTGTTCGGGAATTGATAGTGCGCGCCGAGCCCGTGACAGAGGATCTCCGAGCGGATCATGTCTTTGGGGAAGGGGAGGCGTTGGCGCCCATAACCCGTCCCGATGACGCCGCCGTCGACGAGCTCGATCGCGAGCGTGCGCTCGATCGCCGCCCTGCAGCGCGCCGCGAACGCGGGGTCGAGCCGCGCGCT
>JAXLYR010000010.1:0-409099 GCA_046351325.1 Polyangiaceae bacterium
CGTCGTTCGACTCTCCACCGAGCGCGATGAGGAGCGCGTGCTCCTTCGTGAGCTCCGCGTCGAGCGCCTCCAGTCGACTCTCCGCCATCCTCAGAAACTCCTCGGCCTCGCGTCGTCGGGCCTCGAGCGTCGCGATCGTCGCGCGTCGAGCCGCTCGGTCGGCGCGACGGTGCTCCATCTCGAGTCGCTCCATCTCGGCGCGCTCTCGCTCTCGCTCAGCGAGCTCGCGCGCTTCACGTTCGACGCGTTCGCGTTCCTTCTCAGCGCGTTCGCGTTCTCGCTCAGCGTGCTCGCGCTCTCGCTCAGCGTGCTCGCGCGCCTCACGTGCGGCGCGTTCCTTCTCGGCGCGTTCCTTCTCGGCGCGTTCCTTCTCGGCGCGTTCCTTCTCGGCGCGTTCCTTCTCGGCGCGTTCCTTCTCGGGGTTCGGTCGCGGCGCCGGCGTCGAAGCCCCGCTCATCCCGAGCAGTGCCGCGAGCGCGTCGACCTCGACCTCCCCGAGGTCACGCGTGAGCCTGCCCGGCGCGCCCTCCCAGCTGCCGCGCATCGCGAGCGCATCGAGCGACTTCTCGATGCGCTCCCCCGCGGCTTGCGTCGCTTCGTCACCGAGCAGCTCGAGCGCCGCGATCGTGCACGCCCGAACCCTCCGGTCTTGTTCGGCGCGCGCAGCCGCGAGCGCTTGGCCGGAGCCGCTCCCTTCGAGCAATTGCTTCTGCGCCTCCCGCACGGCGCTCCCCGCGTCGAAGACTCGCCCGAGCTCGGCTGCGCTGCGATGGTGAAGCTGGTTGACGGCCCACGCCGAGGGCGAGGGCTTCATCGTCTTGTCGACGGCGGCGGCGCCTTCCTTGTTGCCCGCGCGCTTGAGCGCCGACGCGAGCTCCTTTCGCTTCTTGATGAAGTCAGCGAGGGGAGCTTGGAACAGTTCTGTCAGCGCGGCGTCGAGATCCACGGGCGCATTCTAGAAGCTTCGGTTGACCCATTTGCGCTCGGGCCACGACGATGGGTCGCCGCCCGGCTCCTGGGGCGCGTCTTCGGCGCCCTCGGCGGCTGTCCGCGACACGTGTGCAGTCTCGAGCTTGCGGCGGATCTCGAGCACCCGCCGCTCGACCAAGGAGATCGCCTCGCGATCGAAGAGCACCGTGTTGTGCCCTAGGTCGGGGAGCACCACGAGCTCACCCGACGGCAGGGCGTGCGCGACGGGGTCTCGCGTGACCATGTCCGCTCCCGCGATGATCGAGAGGTGAGGGATGTGGGCCGTCGCGTCGAGCCGCAGCTCGCGCAGGAGCGGGCTGTCCGGATCGATGTCGCGCGCGCCCTCGAAGCCGAGCAGCTTCGCTCCGCGCACGCCCCCGAATGGGCTCGCGAGCGCGATCGTCGAGATGATCCGCGGGTCGGATGCTTTGACGGCGTGATAGCGAGCGACGATCCCACCGAGGCTGTGCCCGACCAAGTGGATGAGCGCGGCCGAAGGGAGCAGCGTGAGGAGCTCGTCGAGACGGTCCGCGATCGCCTGCGCGCCCGGCCCCGGCAGGTAGCTGAACGCCGCCGTGTGGATGCGCGGGTGTCGGCCCACGCGCTGGCGCATCGGGCGCAGGACGCCGGCGGACGCGAAGAGCCCATGCAAGAACACGACGACGTGATCCCCGGCGGCGACGTCGCGTGGGACGACCGGGGCGAGCGTGTCCCGGGGCAGCAGCACAGCCTGCCTCGCGAAGGCTCCAGCCTCGCGCGCGCTCGACTTGAGGACGCGGCGCCACATCAAGTCGGCCATAGCACGCGGACCTCGTGGCTCGCGAGTTTCCGAACGCCGATCCAGCCAGGGAAATTCCGGCCCGCGAGGACGCGGCTGCGCTAGCAATCCCGCATGCAGGCCCGCGCCGTCTCCTTCGACTTCGGGCAGACCCTCGTCGAGCTCGACGAGCTCTTGCTCACCGCCAAGCTCCGGCGCATGGGTGTGACGGTCGAGCCCGATCGCATCGTTCGCGCCCTCGACGCTGCGTTCGCGGCGTACGACCGCGGCTTCGCGGCCCCGAGCCCCCACCGCCCGGGTGAGCACGCGTGGAAGCAGTTCATGCAGGTCCTGCTCACGACCGCGGGCGCGACGCCGAGCCGCGACCTATCGACCGCGATCGATGCGCTCTTCGCCGATCAGCCCCGCGCGAATCTTTGGCAAAAGCCCATCGCCGGGATGATCGAGCTCATGCTCGAGCTGCGCGCGCACGGCGTCCCCGTCGGCGTTCTCTCCAACTCGGAGGGGCGCCTCGTCGAGCTCGCTCGTCAGCTCGGCTGGGAGAAGCACTTCGACACGATCGTCGACTCCGGCGTCGAGGGCGTGGAGAAGCCCGCTCCCGAGATCTTCCACCGCACGGCCGGGCGCCTCGGCGTCGCGACCAGCGAGCTCGTCCACGTAGGCGATTCGCTCTCCGCCGACGTTCGCGGTGCGCTCAGCGTGGGCGCGCGCGCGATCTGGTTCAGCCCCGAGGCACGCGCCACGACGGCTCTCGAGACGCCCCAAGCCATCCGCACCTCGACGCCCGCAGGGGTCCGCGCGGCGCTCGTGTCCTGGGGGCTCCTCGCCGCTCAGTGATCTTGCGTCGCGAGGAAGGCCTCGTACGCGGCAGCATCCATCAGCGCGTCGAGCTGCGACGGATCGCTCGGTGTGATCTTCACCATCCACGCGGCGTAGCAGTCCTCGTTGACGGCCTCGGGCTTGCTGTCGAGCGCGCCGTTCACGGCCACGACCTTGCCGGAGATCGGCGCGAACAGGTCGCTCAGCGTCTTCACGCTCTCGATCGTACCGAAGGCCTTGCCGACCTCGATGGTGTCGCCGGCCTTGATGTCGAGGTTCACGAGCGTGATGTCCCCGAGCTGCTCGACGGCGAACGCCGTGATCCCGACCTCGACGTCGGCCCCGGTCGTGCGCGCCCACTCGTGCTCTTTCGTGTACCGAAGATCCGAAAGCACCTTGGCCATGACGAACTCATCCTCTCGCTGAAAGTTTGGGGACCAAACTAACTACAGCTGCGCTCGCTTGTAGAACGGCGTCTTCACCACGACCGCTTCGGCCTTGCGGCCCCTGCAGTCGACCACGAACTCCGTCCCGATCGCGCTCATCTCTGCGGGCAGATACCCGAGCCCGATGTTCTTTCCGACCGTAGGCCCTGGGCTCCCGCTCGTGCAGATCCCGACGGTCGCCCCCGCTTTGTCGAGCAAGGGGTAGCCGTGCCGCGCGATGCCACGACCCGTCACCTCGAAGCCGACGAGCTTCCGCGGGAGGCCTCGCTCCTTGATCGCGACGAGGGCTGCCTTCCCGAGGAAGTCGGACTTGTCGAGCTTCACGACCCAGCCGAGCCCTGCCTCGAGTGGGTTCGTGGTCTCGTCGATGTCGTTGCCGTAGAGCGACAGCCGGGCCTCGAGCCGCAGCGTGTCGCGGGCCCCGAGCCCTGCGGGGGCCGCGCCGACTCCCACGAACGCATCCCAAAGGCGCCCGGCGTCTTCGTTCGCGCAGAAGATCTCGAGCCCGTCCTCACCCGTGTAGCCCGTACGCGCTGCGCGACAAGCCACCCCACCGAGCGTCGCGCGGGCGTGATGAAAGGACTTCATCGCCGCGAGGCTCTCACCCCCGATGCGGCCTGCGAGCTCGAGCGCCTTGGGTCCTTGCACCGCGATGAGCGCTGTCCGATCCGATACATCCTCGAACGCGACGCCCGCGGCCTTCGCCGCGGCTGCGAAATGCGGCGCCATCTTGTCGCGGTTGGAGGCGTTGCAGACGACGAGCATGTCGTCGGCTGCGATCCTGTAGATGATGAGGTCGTCGAGGATCGTGCCCTCCGCGTTGCACGCGCACGTGTACTGCGCCTGACCGTCGACGAGCTTGCGCGCATCGTTGGTGATCAAACGATCGACGACGTCGAGCGCGCCCGCGCCCTTCAGCTCGAGCTCACCCATGTGCGAGACGTCGAAGATCCCAGCGTTGGTGCGCACCGCACGATGCTCTTCTACGACGCCTGCGTATTGCACGGGCATCTCATAGCCCGCGAAGGGAACCATCCGTCCCTTGGCCGCGATGTGTCGTTCGTAGAGGGGGGTGCGAGAGAGGCCGGTCGTCACGCGCGATAACTAGCAGCCACGAGCGCTGGACCGCTCCAAAATCGACCGGCCTTCGCCGCTCACTGGCTCGGAGGAATGCGTATCGGCGCCGTCAAAGTCGGCGCTGGTGTGGTCTCCGGGGCCTTCGCGTCCTCGTCCAGAATGAGCGGCGCCGGACGGGGGCGTTTGTCGTTGTTCTCTTCGTCGGGGGTGATCACGACGTTCCCCGAACCGATGAGCTTCTGGATGGATAGCGTGGCGGTCAGCGACTTCTTCCGCACTACGACGTCGTAAAGGCCATCAGGGTCGCCGCCGACGATCTTCACGCCAGAAAATATCGTCCTCTGCGGACCGATCTCGACGCGTCCACCATCGAGGCGCTCGCGACAGTACGAGGACACCAGCTCGAACGAGAAGGGCATCGTCGCTTCGATCATCATCGGCGTCTCGCGCTCGATCGCAGATCGTAGCGGGAGCTTCATTCCAAAGGCTTGAAGCGGCCCCTCGATGAGCGCGTTTGGATCGACTTCATCGGGAGCCTGTAGGGTCGTCGGTCGCCCAGTCAGCACTGGCTCCGGCGGAGCTTTCTTATCGCAGCCGACGATGAAGAGCAGGAGAAGCGCGACCGGACCTTTCACGTCGAACCACCCACTCACAGTCTTCCTCAGTCTTCCTATTTCGAACCTACCCACCTTTTCGCTTGGAAGGACCCGGCACGCAAGGCGAACGGGGACAGCGCCCCGTTCGGTCTCACACTCGCCAACTGCCTTGCCCCGCGAAAGGCTCTCGCCCGAAGCCTCGACGCCTCACTCGACGATGCTGACCCACGTCCGCACGCGCGTCCGGGACTGGGGCGCCGGCAGGTTCACGCGAGTGCTCTTGGTCTTCGCACCATTCTCTCCGCTGCCGCCCTGACCCGTGTGGAACACGAGTTGGTAGCGACCCGTCTTCGACGAGGTGAGCGCGTCGTACTTACCACCCAAATACGGGTCGTTGAAGTTGTCCGGCGTGAGCGTGCAAGACGGAACCTGATTGAGCGAGATACCGAACACGACCTCGCCGCCCGTGAAGTCGAGGCAAGCCTCGGGCGAAGCATTGTTGTCCAGGCTCACCAGTTCACGCGGCGAGCCGTCGGTGTTCTTTTCTTGGTAGTGAATCCCACAGATGCCGCCGACACCCTGCGTGCAGGCCAGCGTCTGATTGGGAACGAAGTAGGAGAAGTAGAGCTGACCGTCGAAGATGTTGAGCGGGCCCGTCACGCGGCCACCGTTCTTGAATGCGATCTCGACGCCCTTGGACGAGTTGACGATCGGCTCGAAGCGAGCATCGGCGGTGTCGTAGTGGTCGGCGAAGCTGATCATGAAGTTCAGCATGCCGACGGACGAGGTGTTGAAGCCCTCCTGGTCGCCCGTCGAATACGAGACCACCAGATCCCCGTCCTCGCTCAGCGAGAGCAGCGGGGGCAGCTGAATCGGCTGACCCATTACTGCGGCCTCGTTGTCCGAGGGCATCGGGGACAACTCCAGCTTGGCGCCCGCACCAGCACCTGAGGGAACCCAGGCGTCAAAGAGTGTTGCGTCATTGACCGGCCCCGGGTTGTAGGCGTCGAACGCGATGCGCGCATTCCACGTAGACGGGTCCGGATCACTCAGGTCGACGCGCCACAAGGTGCCGTCGTAGTCGCCCACATAGATGCGGTCGGAGATCTTTCCGGTGCCGTACGGATAGGCGACAGGGACGCCGCTGATCGGACTGTCGAATGGCGTGTTGCTCGACGGAACGACCACATAGGGGTCGAGGTTGGTGTTGTTGAGGTTGTTGTTGCCCTGCGAGGTCCGGGGATTATCGGCCATCTCGCCCGTCATGCGGGCGAGGATGCGCCCTGTCTTGAGCTCGACGACAGTCAAGCTGCGGGCGGCGACGCCATCATTGCCCCAATCGCGGATCTTCTTGCGCGGCTGGCGATTCGAGCCGTCCCAATAGGTGTCAGGGTCGAGCTTGCGATCCTTGACGGAGGTCGGAGAGCCACCCGTCGGAGAGCCACCCGGCAGAATCGCGACTGCGACGACCTTCACCACGCCGTCCGACTGCAGATAGCGAATCGTGGTGATCGTTCCACCAGGGACGTTCTCGCCAAAGAGGACATCGCCGGGCTTGCCGCCGCCGTCGTTGCCGGCCGTGCGCATCTGCCACAAGAAGCGGGGCTTCAAAGGATTGGTCACGTCAATCGCGTAGTAGAAGCCGCCGGCGCCCGACAGACCGCTCGCGCCGAGCAAGACAGTCGCATAGTCCCAGTTCGCAGCGGTCGCAGCGACCGGCCGGTCGTAGACCACGTTGGCGTAGGTCAGCTGACCATCGAGCAAGCGCGAGTGGATGTTGAAGTTCGGCCACACCTGCGGAACGATCGCCGGCGGGATGAACGTCCAGAGCTCGTTGTTCTGCAGCTGATCGGAGTCCGGCACCTTCGTGTCGAAATCGTTCGTGCCGCTGAAGTCGTTCTTGCTCATGACGAACGCGTGCAACTGCCCATCGATGGTCTGTGAGTAAACCATCGTCGGCCGCGTCCCGAAGTCGTTGACGAACGAGGTCGTGCCGTCCGAGCGCTCGGCCCCGAAGTTCTGATCATCGGAGTCGAATGACGCAGGCGGGGGCACGACGAGCGGGCTCGACTTGTAGATGGCGCCCATGGGGCTGCAATACCCGGGGTTCTTGCACTGCGAGCTCGTGTTCGAGCGCGAGGGCGCGACGGTGTCCGCCCCGTCGGGGTTTGGATCGCCGCCGTACCACCGCAGGATGCGATCCGAGCAGACGTCGAGCTTGTCGTCGCCGAGCAGCGTCTTGCAGTCGTTCTTGTCGGAGCCCTTCAGCCCGAGCAACTCTTCGGGTTTGGGCATGCCGCTCATCGAGTCGATCTCGCTGAACATGTCTTCGACGTACACCGGGTCGTCCTGGGTCGCGCTCGAGGCGGTATCGCCAAAGCGTCGATAGTCGCCCTGATCCCCACCGTTGAAGAGCCCATCATAGTTGTTCGGGAAGCCAGCGACATTGGGGCGAACCGTCCCAACCATGGCTTCCTGTTCATCGGTCACGACCGTGAAGAACTTGCGCTTGTAGGGCGGGCCAATGCTGTCGAGGTTGGACTCGAATTGATCACCCCGATTGGCGGCGACGCTCTGAGCCTCGGGCTCCCCAGTCAACGCGTTGCAAGCATATCGCACACGCTCGAGGTGACCACGCCACAACCCCTCGTCCTCGTCGACCTCCATCGAGGAACGAACCTCGTAGTAGACAGCCGGGGCATTGGTCGCGCCCGCGTTGGCGAGGAAGCTCGTAGAAGCACCCGAGAAGGCAGGCACCGTGCGGCTGACGGTGCCACCCGCGAGGTTCTTGAGGATGTTGTTGAGGTTCTGCTTGAACTCAGTCTGGTTCGACGGGAAGTAGGCCTGACCGGAACCGCCGGAGACCGCGGCCTCCGTCAATGTGCAACAAGCCCGAATGGCGCTCTTGTCGATGCCGGAATAGCCGTTGTAGGGAGCGACGTCCGCGAACTTCCACTTCGTGCCGCTCCGCTCGCACATCCGGTTCGCGTTGAAATCGGCTGCGCGCAGGGTGGAGCAAGTCACCGTCTCGTTGAGGTTCGTGCCCGGATTGTGCCAAACAGCCTTGTCGAGCCCCACGCCGAGCAAGAAGGTCGTGATACCCTCTTCGTTGTAAAGTTTGCCGCTGAAGGTCGACATCGGCGTGTCGAGATCGCTCGTCGGCTCGCCGTCGGTGACCACGATGACTGCGGCCTTGCGGCAGTTGGTCGCCGACGTGTAGTAGGGGTCGGTCTGGATACCAATCTTGCCTTTGACCGCCGCCGGGATCGGGGAGAGGCCGAACGGGTGGGGGACGTGCACGCCCTTCGACTGATTGTCGAACCGCATGAACTCGTAGCCGTCTCGCATCATCGCCGCGAGCGGCGTGTTGTGCTCGAGGAAGGTATCGCCGCCCGAGTTCAGACCGCGCGCCCCGAGCCCGAGAACGGACTGCTGCACCATCTCGTTGTGGAGCACGGTGCAGTCGTCCTCCGACGTGCACGGCAGGTCGGGGTCACTGACAGCGTAGTCAGACGGCCCAAAGCCAATCATGCGGCCGCGCCACGGACGAGCGCGTGGGTTGCGAACGCCAATGTCGTACGGCTGCTCGTTGTGCGTGCCGCCCGAGCTCACGTTGTACGTCGTGTACTGTCCGCGGCCCCCGAGCAGCCAGTTGGAGGTTGCGTCGACGTTGGGGTCCGCAAACCAGTAGCTCCACTGCGGGTTCATGTACCGCTTGTGGTAGTTCAGGTCGTTCTCCAACACCGTCAGGTAGAAGAGATAGGACGGGTCCGCGTTCCAACCGCCTGCTTTGACGATGTAGTTATAGGGCGGCAGCCAGATGGTCGGAATGCCGGGACCGTTGCAGTAAGAGCCGTCGACGGCGCTCTGGCAGTTGGGCGGGGTGTCGACGGGGTCACCATCGTACGCGTTGTAGGGAGCGATGTTGATGACGCTCCCGTAGTCATCGAGCGAGTCGAACGACGCCACTGCGAATCGAATGGTCTTGGAGTAGGTGTCCAAAAGGCCATCCGCTGATTGCTCCCACTCGCCGGCTTTTTGCCTGCACAGCTTCGCGCTGTTCCACTGGGCCTTGTCATAGCACCGGACATAGTTCGTCCCGCTGTGCGGTTTGCAGAACCCGACAGGACCATCATCCTTGGGGTTACCGTTGCGGACAGGCCACGAGTAGTCGTCGTTGGTCAGCGCCGTCGTAATGTCGGTGTGCCAGCTGGGGTAGGGGCGACATGTGTTGGACTCGACCGGGGTCGACTGGTCACACTTCAGGTTCTTGACCGTGCCGGTCAATACCTCGACCAGGGTCGTCCATCGGCCCTTCTTCGGGGTCGCGCCCGTGCAACTGAAGGAGTTCGAGCCATCGAGCGACCACATCATCGAGCCGGAGGTATCCAGAAGGAGCAGGACGTCCGGCTTCTTGACCTTGATGTCCGTCGCTTGCGCGTGGGCATCTCGCGTCATCAAGGTGGTCGCACCCAGCGTGGCGAGCACACCCGCAACGGAACCGAAACGCACGACGTTTCGCGAATAGGCCTTCATGACTCCTCCAAAAGACGACCCAAATCAAGGCGCGCCGAGCAGCGGCGCGATAGCCAATCAACCGAGAAACTCAGGGCACCGGTCCGATGATGACCTCGGCCCGAATGGTCTCGACGCTCGATGTAAACTTGAATGTATCGGCGGTGACGGCGAGCTCGGTGCCCGCGGCGTCCGTGGGCACGATTTGCCCGGTTGCTCGCGCGGTGACGGACTTGAATTTCAGCGAAACACCGACTCCACCCGCGAGTGCCATCCCAGCCGGCGGGGGCTCGACGGGGCGCTCGTCCGTGAACTCCACGACGAAGTTGCCGCCGACATTCCCCATCCCGAAGCTACCCGGCAGAGACTCCCCACCGCCGGTCTTGTTCTTCTTCTCGAAGAGGCCAATCGTCGCATTGCCAGTTCGGTTCCTCGCCGACTTCTCGACGGCGTCATAACCGAGCCTCAGGCAGTTGGTGCTGGCGGGGGTGAAGCCGCTGGCGAAGGGAATGTCCTGACAGGGGTACACCCCAGACGCAGGCGTCGCGAGCGAAGTGCTGCCACGCATCTGCACGAGATAGCCCGAGGGATCCCGAGCGAACTCCGACACGGCCCCGTTCATGCCGCCCTCAGCGACATAGTGGGTTTGCACCGCTTCGCGGTATCGACCCGCGTTCGTGACGCCGAGTTGCGAAGCACGCGCCGCGAAGATGCCTACCGCCCCAAGCATCGTGATGACGAGCAGCACGATGAAGACCGTGACGCCGCGGCGGGCAACCCTGCGCGCGCGCCGAGGCAGCCGAGTCGGCGACTGAACGCGGAACTCCGAATCACAGCTCACCATGGGGTCACTCCGGCGAGGTTGGGGATGCTCACTTCGGTAAAGAGGGTCCGCACCCGCGCGTATCGGTAGCGAAGTACGGCCCCTGCGCCGAAGACATGAAACGACTGCAGAGGTTGGTCGGGACTCGGCGGGGCGGCCGGGTCATGACCAGTCTCCCGATCCGGATTGCGGGCGCGTGTCGTAAGCCGGACTCCGAGTGCTCGGATCCGCTGGGGCGGAACGGCATCGAGCGTCTCGAAGGGTGCCGGCGTCAGGACGTATGGGGGGCTGGCGTTCGTCACGCGGGCGGAGAAATTGAGGTCCGCGACGTAGTCAGCGACGATCTCGCCGCTCTCCGGGATTGGATTGCCGTCGGCATCCAATTCTCGCCGCACAAGGGATAGCCTCGTGTTCGAGCCGATGAAGCCGGCAAGCGCGGCGTCCTCGTCGATGACGGCCTGAGTCGACGCGGGCAAACCGAAGTCGGAAGCGGTCAGTCCATTGAGGTTCATCGCCGCGTAGTCGACGAAGTTCACCGGGTTGAGGTAACCCCCCGAGGGGTCCGCCGTGCAGCTCGGACCGGAGGGAATCGGGTCGGTGGTGACGATGACTTCACTGTAATTGCCAGTCCCGGGGGTCGACGAGCAGTTCACCACGCGGAGGAATCGGGCCTTGCCCCCTGGGTCGAGCAGCCTGGCAATATGAGGCACGCCGTTCGCCCAGAAGATGTCGCAGATGTCCGGCCCGCCACCGGCCAGATCCCTGAAAACGCGCTGCACCGACAGCTGATCGACCTGAATCGCGATCTTGCCCGTCGCGAGCTCGACGTTGCCGAGATGGAAGATCTCGGAGGTCGTGAAGTTACCTGACAGTCGCAGACGATCCGGAAAGCGGTTGTTCGTTGCGGTCAAGTCGCCGTCGAGATCGGGATAGTCCGGCGCGCTGGGGGCGCTGGTTCCACCGTACGTCACGCGGGCGAGCCCGTTGGTGCCTCCGTTGCCCTCGAATACACGGACCGCCGTGAGCATCTCTTTGAGGACGTCGTCGGTCGGCGGGACGCAGACGTTGACTGTATCGGTCTCCGCGAGCGGGCTCGTTTGATACCCAGCGCGCTTGATGTCGGTCGTCAGCCGATTCATCCCCATGAGATTGGAGAACTGCGCGGCGTTCATCCGAGCTTCTTGCTGAAAAACGTCGAGCGAAGTCTTCGCCAACATGTAGGCGCCCGCCGCCACCATGAGGCCTGTCGTGACCGCAACGACGAGCTCGACCGCGGTAAAGCCCGCACGCACGTCAATACGACGCTTCACGGCCCTCATCGCGGCCTCCGGATGATGGTGCTGAGATAGATGACGCCGTATTCCTCGCGGCGGCGACTCGGCTGTCCCGGCACAGCTTGGAGGGTGCCCGGTGAGTTGAACATCCCGGTAACTTGGTTCGCCGCCCACGCATTGCATTCCGCGGCGATGTCGCGCCCCGACCTCGCGTAGAACGTCCTGGCCTCGACACGGATGGAGTCCGCTTGGTCGTTCAAGCCAGGTGCAGTCTCCGAGACAGGACCGAGGAGCATGCCTCGCACATGAGTGCAATACGCGACCACCGCGCCGCTCGACGGGTCGACGGGCATCCCGTCGAGCGTGAATCCATAAAGACCATTCGCCGGCTTTTGCCACGCACCCGCAGGAACGGTGGCTTGATTCAGCGTGCGGCCCAACCAGGGCATCGCGGCCTCGTCGGCACCTGTGTTCGCGGTCCACGAGTTGGACTCGACGTTGAGAGTCTCGAGCACGCTGGCCGTGACATTCGTCGCGTTCGTGATGTGACGGCTCGTTGCCGTGCCCATCACCGAGAAGCGCTGCAGCGCGATGATCGAGCTCGCACCAATGGCCAAGATGGAGAGGCCCATCATGACCTCGACCATCGTGTAACCCGCGCGCAAATGTCGACGAAGAAGGTTCTTCATGATGGTGCTCACAGCCGGAGCCTCGACATTCCATTGGGGAAGAAGTCGACATTGCGCCGATTGTCGGCGTCGGTGTCGCTGGTCCCGCTGTCCATGTGCGACGCGAACGTCAGCGTCACATGCGTCGTCAGCGGCTCCCACTGAGTACCATTCCAGTACATTGTCTTGCCGCGGGGAGTGAAGCAGAACTGCTCGGAGCTCGTGGAGGCGAACACGCCGCCGTGGCCATTGAGGTTGACCTCGACATGCGTGTCGTCCTCGGCGTCTGTTTGCCAGAACTTGATGGTCGGCGAGAACGTCGCTCGGCAGAGCGGACTCGGGAAGTCAGCCGTCCCATTGCCGTCGATATCGACCGAAGCCTCTTGGATGGCCAGAACAGCGGGGGTCGAGCCGGCGATCGCCGGGGTCCACTGAAGCCGCACGGCCGCGCCGCGGCCCATCGCGCGAGTGTGGGCATCCTGGATCATGACCAGAGCCGCGAGTGCGTTGCGCTGGGAGCGACGATCTCGCATGATCCGCATGATCGATGGCGTAGCGAGCGCCGCGCACGTCGCGATGATGGCCACGACGATCATCATCTCGACGAGCGTGAACCCAGCGAGCGAGCCTAAGCTCCGCCGCTTTCTTACCCCTGGCTGGTGCGCCAGAGGTGATGGTAGCGGGGGAGCCTGCAATCTGTTGCGAGTTGCGCGCTCGGGAGCCATGGCCACGCGATGCTCTCGCAAGCTTCATGCCTTGAGCCGCGTGACCCAATCACGACCGGTATTCGGACCCGCCCTGTTCCATCACCCCTCTGATTTGGTGGGACCCGTGGTGTTGGTCTTTTGAAACCGCCGGACAGGGTGAGATGTTTCTGGATTCGTGCGACAGAACTCGTTGCGTGGCTATGAAAATTCTAGCGAGCGCCACCGACGGGCCTCACCGACGGGCCTCTGGGCGCGACAGGAAGGTCTTGTGAGGGTGCTTCGGTCGGCCTAGAGAGGCGGCATGTCGTTTCGTGCGATTGCGACGGCGGTGTCACTCTTGCTCGTCACTGCCTGCGGAGACAAGAGCCAAGGTGCGGGACCCGAGAAGCGTGGCTCTGCCCCACCGACGTCGAAGGCCTCGGGCTCGGCTGGTGCGGGATTCACCTGCTCGCGAGCTGCTTTCGACGACGCCGAGGCGAAGACCTTCTTGCCCTCCAATTTCAGCGGGTTTTGCGTTGATCCCGAGGACGGTGGCAAGACCTTCGGCGAAGGTTCGCAGACCGCAATCGAGCGTATCGCCGACGTGTTTGATGGGGAGAGCCGAATCTACGAGGACCACAAGGTCAAGAAGGTCGTGCAGGCTCGTTATGTCGCCGACACAGGCGCCCCGGTGAGCGTGAACATCGTGGCTTCGCGATTCGATTCGAGTCTGCTCGCGTATGCGATGTTCACGAAGAGGGTTGTCGGTGATAGCGACCCAGCCGATCCCTCGACGCCTACGGCAACTCCGGGCGGCGGAGCCGCCTTTTTGGGCGCAGGGAACGCCTATCTCTGGCGCGATCGGTGGTTGCTCGAACTGGTCTATCAAGACGACGCGGCGGCGCCGGATGTCCTCGAAGCGACGAGCCGCAAAGTGCTGGCTCCACTCGTGAAGACGATCGGTGACCGCATCCCTGGGGACGCTGAGCTTCCGAAGACAGTCGCTCGCCTACCGAAGGACCACGTGTTGGCGGCGGGTCGACGGTTTGCGGTCGCAGGAGCTATCCCTGGAATGCCCGATTCACCAGGGGGAGCTATTGGCTATTACGCGAATGGTAAACAGCGCTACCGCGTAGTCGTGAGTGATCAGTCCGATGGGGCCAAGGCAAAAGCGGCCTTCAAAGCGCTCGGCGGAACGGAAGGAGCGGTGCTGGTCAAGACCTCGAAAGACGGGACCGCTGAGCTGCAGTGGGTCGCTCTGGTCAAGGACAGCACGCTCTTCATCGTGATGGACGAGCCTCGTGTGCTGCTCGGCGTCGCGGCCAACGAGCGTGCAGGGCTGACGCTGCCCGAGAGTGAGAAGCGAAAGCTCGTAGAGGCGCTCAGCTCGGAGAAATCCGGCTGAATCCTTGAGGGGACGCTCTGGAGGTTGACGCGTGGTCGGTCGGTCGCTAACCGTCGGCATCCCAAAATGTCGCTCGACCTCGGTACAGTAGGCTTCACGACAGCGCCCCATAAGCTCGAATACGATTGGCGAACGCTCGCGACCTACGCGCTTGGGGTCGGCGCCACGGTGGAGGAGCTGCCGTATCTCTACGAGCGCACCGACGGCGGAATGAGAGTCTTGCCCTCGTTCGCCGTCATTCCGGCGCACGCCCCGATCCTCGAGGCGCTGCTCAAGACCGGCGGCGACCTCGCCATGATTGTTCACGGCGGGCAGATCGTGCGTGCCTACAAGCCGATCACACAGGAGGGCACTCTCGAGACCGTCGGCTCGATCAAGGCGATCTACGACTTGAGAAAGTTCGCGCAGGTCATCCTGGAGACCCAAACGCGGGCCGCTGGCGAAGTGGTCTATGAGACCGTTTGGTCGATCATCTTTCGGGGCGCAGGCAATTTCGGTGGAGCGCGCCCACCCCAGGAGGAGGCCGCTCCGACAATGCCCAAGGATCGGGCGCCGGATTTCGTCTTCGAACAGAAGACGACCCGTGAGCAAGCTCTGCTCTATCGCATCTCGGGTGACCAGAATCCGCTGCACGCGGACCCCGTTTTTGCGACGAATGTTGGTTTCCCCCAAGGCCCTATTCTGCATGGGCTCTGTACGTTCGGCTTTCTCACCCGCGCTGTGGTCAAACACGCATGCGCCGGTGACCCAAACCGCTTGCGCACCATTGCCGCTCAATTCCGTCGGCCCGTGTGGCCCGGCGATACACTCGTAGTCTCTGGGACGGACGTCGGGGACGGACGCATCGCATTGGCAACGACTGTGAAAGAGCGCGACGAAGCTGTCTTAGGCGGTGCACACGCGGTCATCGGCTGAAAGACGCAAAGAAAGAAGAAGACGATGGCAACGAATCCGAAGAGCCAGAGCGCAAAGACGACCGCTGCGGACAAAGCGAAGCAGACGAAAGAAGAAGAGGTCGGGAGTGTGAAGCGCGCGGGACAGGCAGCTCCACCCGAACCCGAAGAGGACGAAGAAGAAGACGAAGACGAAGAGGACGAAGAAGAAGACGAAGACGAAGAGGACGAAGAAGAAGACGAAGACGAAGAGGACGAAGAAGAAGACGAAGACGAAGAGGACGAAGAAGAAGACGTAGAGGCGCCGCGGGAGAAGGCTCGCCCTGCAGCCACGGCCACACCCGCACCGCTGCCCGGGCAAGAGCCTGGTTGGTGGATCCCGCTCGCGCTCCTTTCGGCGATTGTCCTCTTGGCTGTCTTCGGGTTCTTCGGAGCGTTCAATGGCCTTGCGCGCGCGCTCCGCGGCGAGAAGGCGCATTTGGACGTAGTCGAGTCAACGACGACCACGGCAGCCGCCTCGGCGCCACCCGTGCGGAGCACTCCCACGGTCGTGCCGCCCAAACCCACGATGACTGTGGTCAAGACCCAAGCTCCCACGGTCGATCCAGACCCTGCCTTCGGAGCGCGGCGCATCCTCATCGCCTACGATGGCGCGACCAACTCGACGCAGAAGCGCAAGAAGGAAGAGGCGAAGAAGCTCGCGGACGAGACGCTTGATCAGCTGAAGAAGGGCGCCAAGTTCGAGGACCTCGCCGCGAAGGTGAGCGACGAACCCGGGGCGGCCTCCACCGGCGGCAACCTCGGCAGGTTCAAGCGCAACGCGAAGGATCCGGCGCTCATGGCCATTGTCGAGAGCCTCAAAGTCAACCAGATGAGCGAGGTAGTCGAGACGAAAGAAGGCTACCAAATCGTCGTTCGGACGTTCTAGCGCCCAACTCGCGCGGGCGGGGGGTGCACGCGCGATTGAGTGGTAGCTAGAGCGCCAGTCGGTATGCGAGCGTCGTCTGCAGCTCGAAGAAGTCCACGCGGCCGGACAACGAGGCGACGTCGCCAAACGCCGAGGTCTTTGCGTCGAAGGGCAATATCCAATTGCCATATCGCAGGGAGCCTCCAAGGGAGAAGTTGTCCCAGAAGAACCACTCTCCACCTGCAGACACGAAGAGACTCAGCCCCAAGGTGCTGATGACCAGGCTCTCGGCTCCTACGAATTTCACCTCAGCGGCAGGGTCGCGATCGGCCGCGACACTCCACGAGTCACGCACGCTGACGAGGCCGAGTCCTGTCCCGATATACGCATCGGCGCTGTTCGTCTGAACGAAGCTCCATCGAAAGAGCCCCTCGACAAGGAAGTACTGACGAGAGTGTTCGCGCTCGAGCTCGGGAGCCCCTTGGGCGTCGTCGTTGCGCAGGGTGCTCCCGAAGGTCCCCGACAATCCGACCGCGAACGGGCCGAATTGGTAGAGGTTGCGGATCCCGGCCGCGATGCTGATCTCGCCGGTCACGCACTGGTCTGGTCCGCCGATGCAGACCTCGGCCGCAGGCAGCGCAAGGACGCCGAAGCCGACCTCGACAAGCGTGTGCGGTTTGCCTTGCTCGCGAGCAACGAGAGCTCTGCGCCCTGACGCTGAGGTGCCCTCGGCGTGGGAGACCGAAGCCGTGAGCAAGCTGAGCAAGCTCAACGGTGCTGCGAGGAGCCAGCGATGGAGGGGGCTCACATCCAGGGCCGACTTGATCCTGTCGGGGCCGGTTCCGTGGTGGCGGAGGTCGTAGGCTCGGTCGTGGGGCGTGTCGTCGCTGAAGCCTTGGCGCTGGCTGACGTTGTCGGCTGGGGCTTACCCGAGGACAGTGCGCTAGGAGGCGCCGAAGAGGAGGGGATGATCGTGGATTTTACCGGGCGACTCGACACTTTGGCGGACGCCGTAGCCTGCGGCACAGTTCCAGTCGCTGTCGGCACCACGACGCCCGCTCGCTCGAGCTCATCGACAAGCCCCTGAGCAGTCGAAAGGTCGGGAGCGAACACGAGCGCGAGCCGCGCCAGGCGCAGAGCTTCGACGTTGTCGCCCTCATACTTTCGCGCGAGAGCGTCGTTTACTATCCCCTCGGCGGCGGTCCGTCGGAGCGTCAGCACGCGGCGGTCTCCCGGGGAGCGCTCGAGCAGTCGGTCGGTGAGGTCACGGACGTTGTGGTCCGGGGGGGAATCCCAAGCTCGCCGTTCCATCGCGTCCTGAGCCTCTTGGAGGTCGGCGTCGAAGGAGGTCGTGGTGGCACCTTTATCGCCGAAGAGGCGAACCCCGCCGAGTGCGACGACTGGCAGAGCGACGAGGAGCACCCCAGCAGCAGCGAGAAAGCGCCAGCGCGACCGACGTGAACTTACAGCCGTGTCATTCGCGGGCGGAGAGCTGACCGCAAGGCCTGGTTGTGAAGGCTGAGGGGGATTGGGGATGCGAGCGCGATGCGCGTCCTCGAGCGGACTGCCAGGTATCGTCGGGCCCGGCCGGAGTGAGGACGGGACGCGGCCTGGTCCGTCGTCGAGCATGCCGTGAATCGTGTCGCCAGGCTCCGCGACCTGGGTGCCACCGGGACGCGACATCCCAGCGGGAAGCGCCGGTGGACGCTCACTGCGGGTGACATCGGACGGCTTCGACTCCTCGTCGGAGAGGATCGTAGCGCCAGGGCGTGAGGGTTGTGCTCGAAGCGATCGTGTTCCTGCGTTCGAGATAGGTGGAATGGGGGGAACGGCGATCGCGGGGCTCGAGGTCGGTCGAACACTGCCCGCAGCGTGCGAGCCATTCGCGCCACCGTTGAGCGCGATTCCAGGTGAGGAGGCGCGGGCAGGAACAGGCGCAACAGGCTCGAGCTGCAAAGCAGGCTCGGACGGAGCCACACCCGGTGCCGAGCGAGACACTGGGGACTTGCCGGTAGGTGTCGAGCCTGCAGGCTTCGCCGGTGCGAGCATGCGAGACGATGTCGGCCCGGGAGGAACCGGCGGGCTCGAAAGGAGCTCGACATCCGACGCACGCTCGTCGAGCTCTTCATAGGTCGTGCCTGGGCGAGAGGGGAAATCGCCGAGCAGCGATTGCACCGACTCTCCGTTGAGGTCGGTCGTGCTGTCGTCGACGGCGACCTCACCTGCGGCCACGGTCGGAGCCGCCGGCGCGATACCCAACCGAGTCGTCTGAGGTCGCTGAGGGACCGCCGAAGGCTCGGCGGGAGTGGCGATCGAAGAGATCTTCGCCTTCAGCTCGGGGGTGAACTCGTGCTGTCGGGTGCGCTGCTTGGAAGAGATACGCAGGTCGCCACGAGGCAGCCCGTGAGAAGTATCGACTGTGATGCCAGCCTCGCGAGCGGCCAAGAGCAACTCGCGGCCGAAGGCGCGTGCGTTCTCGGCGCGATCGGCGGGGTTCTTGGCGAGGTTGCCCATCACGACTTGCGCGATGGGCTCGGGGACGTAGGCCGCACGCGGAATTGTGCGCAGATCCGGCGGGGTGGCGTGGATTTGCTGGACGAGCAACGCCATCGGGGAGTCACCCTCGAAGGGTGTCCGCCCTGCGAGCATTTGGTAGAGGACGGTCGCGATGGCGTAGACGTCTGCTTGCGGTCCGACGTGTTTCCCCTCAGCGCCCTCGGGCGAGATGTACTTCGCCGTACCGAAGATCAAGCCTGCCTGGGTGCTCGACTTGTCCATCGCGCAGTCGAGGCGCGCGATACCAAAGTCAAGTACCTTGACGAAGTCCAAGTCCTCTCCGCGACGCACGAGCATGATGTTCTCGGGCTTGAGGTCGCGGTGAACGATCCCGTGCGCGTGGGCCTCGCCGACTGCGTCGGAGAGTTGGGCGGCGATGTGAAGTGTCCGCGCGAGCGGTAGCGCACCACCTTCACCCTGGGCGGCGAGCGCCGAGAGCAGAGAGATCCCGTCGAGGAACTCCATGACGAGGTAGACCTCGCCCCCGATCCTGCCCTCTGCCCCGGAGGCGAGCGTACCGGTCATCAGGACCTGCACGACGTTGGGGTGTACGAGGCGGCTCGCGATCTTCGCTTCGCGATGGAAGCGCGCGACGAGTTCAGCGTTGCCCGTGAGCTCGCGGTGCAGGACCTTGACCGCCACGTCGCGATCGACCCCAGCCTGGAAGGCGCGGTAGACACGGCCCATCGAGCCGATGCCCACGAGAGCGTTCAACTGGATCTGACCCGGGAGTTCAACCGAGAGATAGGGGTCGAGCTCGAGTGGGCTCGTCAGCATCGAGCGCGAGCTCGACAGCGGAGTGCCGTCCCGGGGGCAAAAGAGCACCTCCGGTCCGTACCGTTCGCCACAGGACGCGCACCCTTTCGACCCGTTGCCCATGGACTGCATCAGGCTAGCAGAATTTCTCGGGGGCAAGGGTTCGAGGCCGGATCGAACCCAGCATAACCCTGCTCTCTTCCACCGGTGATGGCGCAAACGGACCCGCCCCGTGCGTTCCCCCACATCGAGGATTCACTTTCGACCGGGATGTAGATAGAGCCGGTGCGGCTCTCGTGAAGCGTGCAGGAAAGACCAAGCGTCCGACGGAGGACACTTCGGACCCCGCGCGACCGGGCCTCGCGCAGACCGGGCACGGCAAGCGAACGCAGCAACGCGGGCAGCAGGGCAACCGTTCGGAGCCGGCCACTGCGGAGGCCGCGCAGGCCGAGATCCCCGCCAACGCGTACGTCGTGGCGCTCCCCATTTTCGAGGGGCCGCTCGACCTGCTGTTGCACGTCATTCAGAAGCACGAGCTGAACATCCTCGACATCCCGGTCGGTTTTGTCACCGAGAAGTACCTCGAATACCTGCGCATCATGCGCGACCTTTCGATCGACCTCGCCAGCGAGTACCTGGTGATGGCCGCGACACTCGCGCACATCAAATCAAAGATGCTGCTGCCGGATGTGCCCGACGCAGCGGACGCGAGCGGCGAGGACGACGAAGCAGAAGATCCACGCGGCGAGCTGATTCGACGGCTGCTCGAGTATCAGAAGTACAAGGTCGCCTCGGAAGAGCTCAACTCGCGGGACACGCTCGGAGCGAGTGTTTTCCCTAGGGGTGAGACCGAACCGCTCCCCGAGGGACCCACGCCGTTTGCAAAGTTGGGTGTCTTCGAACTCCTCGATGCGTTCTCCAAGGTGCTGCAGCGCACGAACGTGAAGATCGAGCACGAGGTCGTCTTCGATCGCATCAGCATCTCGGAGCGAATCGCCGAGCTCACCGACACGTTGAAGGCTTGCCGGACCATGAACTTCGACGAGCTCGTGTTGAGCGCGTCGCGCGACGGACGTCCTCTCACCAGGTTCGATTTGGTGATCACCTTTCTCGCCATCCTGGAGATGGCGCGGCTGCGGATGATGCACATCTGGCAGGACGGAACGCTGACGCCCATCAAGGTCGAACTCCGCGTCATCGACGCGGATGAGGAGGCAGACACCGGTGGCCTCTTCAGCGGCATGACTACGGCAGCGCAAGCCTCTCCATCTCCGTCAAGCGAACCGCAGGGTTCGAGCGAGACGGACGATGCTGGTAAAGGTGAGCTCGGCGATGAGTAGACCGGGCAAAGACAAGCGCATGCGGTTGGCTGCGTGGACTTGGTTCCGGCGCTTCAACCAGACGCCTCAGCCGGTGCCGCAAGCCGCGCCCGAAGCCCCGAACCTCGCCAGCGAAGTCATTCGCAAGCACCTCGCTGGCGTCCTCGAAGCGCTGCTCTTTGCCTCGGAGAAGCCGATGTCGCTCGGGGATCTCACCCGCGCGGCGAAGGCCGATCGCAAGATGGTGAAGAACATCCTCGACGAGCTCGTCACCTTCTACCGCTCGCGAGGGTTCTCGATTTTCGAGGTGGCGGGCGGTTACGCGTTCCGCACGAGCCCCGAGTACGCGCCCTTCGTGCGTGACCTGACCGGGAAGAAGCCGGTGCGGATGTCTCGGGCGCAGGTCGAAACGCTCGCGATCATCGCGTACCGCCAGCCAGTGACTCGGCCCGAAGTGGACGAGATTCGCGGCGTCGACTCGGGTGCCGTGCTGAAGGCGCTGCTCGAGCGCGAACTCATTCGAATCCTCGGCAAACGCGAGGAGCCCGGTCGCCCGATGATCTACGGGACGACCCCGCAGTTTCTGGAGTTCTTCGGTCTGCGCGCGCTGTCCGAGTTGCCGACGCTGAGAGAGTTCACCGAGCTCACCGACGAGTCCCGTGGCGTGTACGAGCGCGAGACGGGGGAACCCGCGCCGGTGACTTTCGACGCAGGTGGGCTTGTCGGAGGCGAGGGGACCATCGCGACCGAGGTCGTGCCTCCCGTCGAAGGAAGCGGGGGAGCTGAGGAACCGGGCGACGACGTGGCTGCATCGGCCGAAGCGACGGAGCCGATGCCCAACCCAGAACCGACCCCACCTGCCGAGTCCGATGACGACGAGTCCGATGACGACGAGTCCGATGACGACGAGTCCGATGACGACGAGTCCGATGACGACGAGTCCGATGACGACGAGTCCGATGACGACGAGTCCGATGACGACGAGTCCGATGACGACGAGTCCGACGACGACGAGTCCGACGACGACGAGTCCGACGACGACGAGTCCGACGACGACGAGTCCGACGACGATGAGTCCGACGACGATGAGTCCGACGACGATGAGTCCGACGACGACGACGACGAGTCCGACGACGACGAGTCCGACGACGACGAGTCCGACGACGACGAGTCCGACGACGACGAGTCCGACGACGACGAGTCCGACGACGACGACGAGTCCGACGACGACGAGTCCGACGACGACGAGTCCGACGATGACGAGTCCGACGATGACGAGTCCGACGACGACGATGAGTCCGACGACGACGATGAGTCCGACGACGACGATGAGTCCGACGACGACGATGAGTCCGACGACGACGATGAGTCCGACGACGACGAGTCCGATGACGACGATGAGTCCGACGACGACGATGAGTCCGACGACGACGATGAGTCCGACGACGACGATGAGTCCGACGACGACGAGTCCGACGACGACGAGTCCGACGACGACGAGTCCGATGACGACGATGAGTCCGACGACGACGATGAGTCCGACGACGACGATGAGTCCGACGACGACGAGTCCGATGACGACGAGTCCGACGACGACGAGTCCGACGACGACGAGTCCGACGACGACGAGTCCGACGACGACGAGTCCGACGACGACGAGTCCGACGACGACGAGTCCGACGACGACGAGTCCGACGACGACGAGTCCGACGACGACGAGTCCGACGACGACGAGTCCGACGACGACGAGTCCGACGACGACGAGTCCGACGACGACGAGTCCGACGACGACGAGTCCGACGACGACGAGTCCGATGTCGACAAGGACCAGGCCGACTCCGTTGATGAAGACGACAAGAGTGACGAGTCGGAATCGACGGACGCGCCAAAGCTGCCGCCGACGGACAACGAAGGGACTGGCGGAACTTCCTAGCGGCCGGCCAGCGCCCTAGGGCAGCCGACGAGGCGCCTCACAGACCACTATTCGCCGTCGGGGTACTCTTCGGCGAGCTCCAGCAACTTGCGTCGCAGCTCCTCGTGCAGAAGCACCTTGCGCAGCGCGGTCCACACGGCGAGGTCGACTACCGCGAGCCCGACTTGAGTCGGATCGGGTGGAGCGTGCTTGCGACGTTTGTTTGCGGTGCGAACGATTGCGTCTTTGCCTCGGAGCCGCAGCGCGGCCATTCGATCCACGAGGCGTTTGGTGGGAAAGAGCTCGCCCCGTTCCCAAGCCAGCACTGTGTCTTGGTCGACCTCGAGCGCCCGCGCCAGATCGCGCGCTGTGCAGGCGAGCTCCTGTCGCAGCGCCTTGATGTCCTCCGGGCTCATGGCGTCCCTTCGCCCAATTGAGGAAACGACGCAACTTTGGCCGTCGATGCTCGATGAACCAGCATGCGGATGCTCTTTCGACTCGGTGCCGCGGCGTGCTCGGTGTTGGCGTCCTTGGGGTGCGATCCGCCTGTCTTGCGTGGACAAGGTGGGGATGGCGGGGCGGGGGGTTCTTGGGCCGAGCCGCGCTTTGAACCGGCCGATAGCCCTGCCGGGCGCGTCGTGCTGCAGGGGAAAGGAGCTGCGCCAAACACGGTTTTTCTCGTTCGCGGTTCGCTCACGCACACTCAGCTTTCGGATCTCGCTGCAGGCCACCCGTCTGAGGCGCTCGGGGAGCGAACGATAACGACACGAACATGGAGCGACGCCTCGGACCAGGTCGTAGCACCCGAAGAGGCACTCCAGACCTCGACGCGGTATTCACTCGGAGTGGTCGAGCTCGGCGAGATCTGGGAGCTCGACACACCCGACACGCTCGCTGGCATGGCGCGACGACAGTTCCCCGAGGACACAGCGACCGGCTACCTGTGGTTCTGCGGAGACCGTGAATTGCAGGTCGATTCCATCGACGCAGCACTCGACCCGCTCGGCCCGATGGGGCGATGGCAAGTCGGCACACCGAACGGTCACGCTCGCGATTGCATGCGATTCGAGCCTGCAGAGACAGTCGCACGCGGCGTCTACCAACCGCCGATTCTCGACGGGATAGCGCTCGACCCGCGCCCAGTCGCCGTCGACCAAGCCCCTGAGGAGACTTCCGCAGTGTGCGCCGAGGGGGAGATCCCGTTTGGGCCGGGGTGCGCTCGGGTTGAGGATGATCGGTTGGTGTTTTGGAGCAGTGAGCCCGAGATTGTCTGGGTGGTAACCCGCGCGGACGGTTCGGAGTGGCTCGCGCAAGCTCGGTCGGGGGAAGCGGTGGTGCTGCGCGGATTTGTCCCTGCGGCAGTCGAGTCCATCGAAGTCGAGTGGCTGTCTCCCCATGGGTGGGGAGCGCAAACCGTGGATGTACTCACGGGCGAATCACGCCCACGACCGATCTTGTCAGAAGTCTACGCCAACGCTGTTGGAAGCGAACCCGAACAGGAATGGGTAGAGCTGCTCAACGATGGAACAGCCCCGGCAAATCTCGGGGATTTGGCGCTCGAAGACGTTGGCGGACACACGCCGCTCCCAGTGGACTCAGGGGTTCTGGAGCCCAACGAGATTGTCCTGATTGTCGGCGACGGTTTTGATGCTTCAGGGCAATACGACGTCGCGCCCCCACCGGAGGCGCGAATCGTTCGCGTCGCTGGTCATCTTGGGAAGAACGGCCTCAGTAACAGCGGCGAGCCCCTTCAGCTTGTGGGGCTTGATGGGACCGTCCTCAGCCGCTTCCCCGCAGAGCCGAAGCCCAAGCAAGGGGAGAGCGTTGCCCGCTTCGAAACCAAGACCGGTGAGCCAATCTACGTTCGGTCGCCGCCCACTCCGGGCGCTGACAACGGCAGCGCACCGGATGGGTCAGAGTGATTGGTCAGTAGTGGCCAGGCCGGCGAGTCGACTTCGCGTCGAGGCACTCCTCATACTCACGTAGGAAGTCCCCACACTCGCCGTTGTCATCGCGGTAGTGGCCATTGTCGCACTCGTAGCTGTCGAGTTGGCACTCCCAATAGGGCTCGAGCAGCTCATAGCAGTCGTAGGTCGAAGCGACCTCGACCTCGGCGGACTGGATGATGTCGCACTCCTGACGCTCGCGATCACCACAGTTCTCGCAATCGCAGATGGCATCGCAGCGGTCGGACTCAATCGACCCGCAACCAGTGATGCCGGCCGCCAGCGGCAGCGCCAGCAAGAGCGGAACAACGAAAGCCGAGCTTTTCATCACAGACCTCCGATGTCGGCGCAGCGCTGGAATTGATCTTCCTCTGAACCGCACACGTCTTCATCGGTCACATAGCGGTCGTCGTTGCAGCGCGACTCCTCCGCGACGCACTCGAACCAAGCATCGTATTCGTCCGTGCAATTCTTGAGGTCGGCGAGGTCCTGAAGCTCGTTGAAGCGAGTGTTGCAAGCATCTTCGTCGGGCGCATTGCCTCCTTCGCATTCGGCGGCGGCAGCACAGTAGCCGCCAATCGAAGCGCCGCACCCGAGCACGAAGCTTGAGGCAGCAGCGAGGGTGAACAGCCCGACGAACCTGACCGCGCGGCCGGTGAGCGGAGCGCGAGATCGCTTTGCCCCGCGCGGTCGTCCGCGCCTCCCCTGGGTGTTTGTAAAGTCGTCCACGAAGCGAGCATACCCGAATCGGTCCGCTCTCCTAGCGTTCGAACCTTGCTTCGCTGAGAGGCTCGCAGGCGAAGTGTCTCGCACCCCCGATCGCGTGGTGGCGTTTGTGGGATGCGGAGGGCGGGGAGCGGTCGCATACTCGACTCATGATCGAGCGCGTCGCGAAGAAATCGGCCAAGTTGGTCGTGCGTGAGGCCAAGGCGCAGGCCACGGTCGTCGGCAGCATGGTGGGTGTGATGTGGGCCGAGGAGGCCGTCGATTTCGTTCTCGGCGGCCGCCTCGACGCGCTTGGAATCCACCCGCGGACCGCGTGGGGCCTGTTGGGCATCCTCTTCGCGCCCTTCTTGCACGCCGGATTCGGGCATCTCATCGCGAACACCATCCCGCTGATCGTGCTCAGCGTTCTCATCATGCTGCGCCGGAAGCGAGACTTGCTCGTGGTCTCGGTCGCGAGCGCGCTCGTCGGTGGTTTGGGGATCTGGCTGATCGCTCCCTCCAACACCGTGCACCTCGGAGCGAGCATCCTGGTGTTCGGATACCTAGGCTATTTGCTCGCGCGCGGGCTCTTTGAGCGCAAGGTTTGGTCGATCGCAGGGAGTGTCGTCGCGTTCGTCCTTTACGGCGGCGCGCTCTGGGGCGTGCTCCCCGGGCAGGTCGGGATCTCGTGGCAGGGCCACCTCTTCGGGTTCGTCGGCGGCGTATTGGCCGCGCGATGGTTGAGCTCTCGCGACTCTCGAATCCGCGTCCGCAGCGCGAACACGAAGCCCCCCGCGGCGCTCAAGCAGTCGGCCTGAGTCATCGTTTGCGACGCCGCTTTGCATGCGTCGCGCGCGCCTGGCCGATCCAGCCCTTGTGTCGATAGTAGAGGAGGAGCCCGCCGGCGCTGACGAACATCACCAGGATCGAGAACGGGTAACCGTATCGCCAGTTGAGTTCGGGCATGTTCCAGCCCGAACGATCCGTGTTGAAGTTCATGCCGTAGACGCCCGCCACGAAGGTCATCGGCAGGAAGATCGTGGAGACGATCGTCAGCACCTTCATGACCTCGTTCAAGCGGTTGGACACCCCCGTCATGAGGAGGTCCATCAAGCTCGACGCGATCTCGCGAAAGGTCTCGACCATGTCCATGATTTGGACGGCGTGGTCGTAGGTGTCGCGCAGGTAGCGCTGGACCTCGGGGGTGATGTGAATCGACTCGTCGCGGAGCAAGCCGGCGAGCAAATCGCGCTGCGGCCAGATGGCGCGGCGGAGCTGCAAGAGCTCACGTTTCAGCTCGAAGATCTCGGTCGAGGCGGCGGCCGCGTGCGAACGAAGGATGCGCATCTCGAGGTCGTCGAGGCGCTCGCCGTAGTGTTCGAGCACGGGATAGAACCCGTCAATGACGGCGTCGAAGAGCGCGTACGCGAGATAGTCGGCGCCGAGCTTTCGGATCATGCCCTTGCCGCTGCGGATGCGAGAGCGCAGCCCATCGAGGCAGTCGACCTCGCGCTCCTCCTGCACGGTGACGACGTAGCCTCGGCCGAAGAGGATGGCGAACTGCTCGGTTTGTAGAGCGCCAGCCTTGAGGCTCACCATCCGCGTGATGATGAGCTGTTGGTTGGGGTAGGGGTCGGCTTTGGGGCGCTGCGGGACGTTGACCATGTCCTCGAGGGCCAGCGGATGGATCTCGAAGATCTCGGCGAGCTTGCGGAAGGTCGGCGCGTGACCGATGCCGCGGATGTCGACCCACGTCGTGCTGTCCTCGTTCACGTGAGGGATGCAGTCCTCGATTCGCTGGATGCGGCGCTCCTCGACGTGGTTGGCGTCGAAGTCGACGAGGAACATCTGCGGGGGTTCATCGCTCTCGATGCGAAGCGTGCCCGGCGAAGCTCCGATGGGCTCGTTCGGCATTCGGAGCAAGCGACTGGCGGGCGGCGGCGCGTCGTCGTCCTGGTCGCGATCGCTGCGAAGGGTCGTCATGGCGGGCCCATCGTTCCGCGAAGCGTCCGGTCGGGCAACTCGGCGTGGAAAACTGCACACCTCGGGATGTGTTTGAGGCAGGCTGCCCGCGCTGAAGGGTGCATCTCTCCCCCCCAAAAATAGACCTGGCCATCGACGACGGCGCTGTGCTCGAGCTCGGGGAGGGCCGCTTGTCGGTCGTGCCGATCGACGAGAGACTCACGCATCGAGCGCTCACGACCGCCGAGCGATCAGCGCACGCGGCGCTCGCAGAACGACGCCAGCGCACCTGGCTCGCTGGACGGGTCGCGTTGCGACAGGCGCTCGGTGCGGTCGGCGCCCCGACCGAAGTGGATCTGCTGCCTGACGATCGCGGCGCGCCCCGTGTTCCGCAGGGATTTGCCGGCTCGATCGCGCACAAGGACGATGTCGCGGTGGCCTTCGCGCGACCGCACGACGGGAGCGACGTCGGGGTCGACGTGGAGCACGACGAACCGCTGCGCGTCGACATCTCTCGGAAGATCATGACCGACGAGGAGCTCGCGCGCGTCGCAGCGTGGTCGACGCACGAGCGTGCGCGCGCCGTGCGGGTCACGTTCGCGGTGAAGGAGGCGATCTACAAAGCCATCGATCCGGTGTGTCGGCGCTACGTCGCGTTCACCGAGGTCGAGCTCGACTTCGTGTCCAGCGACGGTGGAGTGGCTCTCGTGAAGCCGAGGCTCGATCCGGAGGCGATCGTTGGACCTCCAACGATCGCGGCAGCTTGGGGCACGCTCGCGCTCGCGTCGCGCCGGTTCATCCTCGCGTTCGCGACGGCGCGTTGGCCCTAGCCCCGCAGCGCTAGTTCGAGCAATCGGGGACGCCTGTCGACGGATCGGAAGGGTCCTTGCCCTCGAAGCAGGTTCGCTCGGGGCCGTCGCCGTAGTGCGCCTCGATGAACGCGTCGATGCTGGGTCGGTCGATGCAGGTGGCGACGTAGGTCGCGCGCCACGCCGATATCCCGATGGGGAGATCGAGCAAGGGGTCGGGCGTGATCACGATCCTCGAGCGCTCCGCGCCCATCGCGGACGTCGCGCAGAGAGCATCGACACCGTAGGTCGTGGCCGCGTCTTGGAAGGCCTGCGGCACGTCCGTGCAGCCGTCGCAGTCGTAGGCGAGCACCACAGCGCCGTGCTCGAGGTCGTGGACGAGCATCTCTCGGGGCACGGGATCGACGTAGGTCTTGAACGCCGCCCAGACCGGCCAGTGATTGCCGCTCGAGGGTGGGTTCGTTCCGTAGTCGACGTGCGTGCACACGGGGACGTGGGTCTTTCCCTCCTCGGGCAGATTCTCGGTGATGGTGACGGTGCATTCCGAGAAGCCGGGAAGGGGAGGCGCATCCGGGGTGAGTTCGGTGACGATGGGCTCGTTTGCAGCGCCACCTGCACCGCCCGCAGGGCTGCCGCCCGAGCCACCGCCCATGCCGCCCGCGCCGTCGTCGCCGCACGCGGAGAGCAAGAGGACACACGCTATCGCGCTGCAGACTTTCGCAGGTGCGCGCAGAAGAAAGGAGGGGATCACGCGGCCAGTCTACCGCGCAGCCGGCCGCAAGCTCGAAGGGAGAGGTAGACTGCCGGAGATGGTTCGAAAGACGACGGCGGGCCTCGCGATCGGGCTGTGCGTGTTGGGGCTCAGTTGCACGGTGTCCACGGCACCTCGTAAGCCGCTCCCAAAGGACGACGAGCCCGCGGAGCGCTCGAACGACAAGACGTCCGTCCATCACCAGACGGGCAACGATGCACCAGAGATCAGCCGTTCGGCGGGGACCCCCGCGAACGTGGTCGTGCTCTGGCCACGCATCATCCCTCGCACGGAGGACCCCGCTGTCACGAACCTCGCCACGGCGATTCAGTCGAGGCTCGCCTTGGTCGCGAAGAACGCTGGCCTCGAGGTCGACCGTCGTCCTGCTCCCGAGCGCGTGTGTCCGCGCCCCTCGGGCTGCGAGGGCGTCAGCCTCGGTGCGGTGCTCGCGGTGCGAGATGGAGCCTGCGCTGTGGTGGGGTTGGTCGGACCGCCCGGGACCGCTGACGTGGAGCTTGTCCCTCTGGCCGGGGGTGTGGATCTCAAGATGGCGGCGACTCCGTTTCGAGACCCGCCCGAGAACGCTGTGACTGTCAACGAATTCGAGAAGTGCAGCGACCTCTTGTCGAAGCTCGAATCGAATGTTGCATTCCCAGGTGAGGAGAAGCTCGGGCAGACGCTTGCTCGCGCGCGGAAATGAGCCTTCTCCGAGGGGTGAGAGACGCCCCTCGAGAAACCCAGCGAAGTCCGATTCGTCCGGTTTTTTTGCGCACCTGTGCAGGCTGACTTCGGTATTCTCGCGCGTAATATCCGGTCCCTTTTGGCGACCCGACGATGACCAAACTTCTCACCGCCCGTGACCTGCTCGACCTGGTCCGACAGACCGAGGGCGAGGACCGCGATGCGGTCGAGACCATCGTCGGACCGACTACGCTCGGGCGACGCGTTTACCGAGGGTCAGCGAACCGCCGGCCTCGACCCCCAGAACGACCCGCGAGGCCGGTCGCTTCCCCCGCTCCAGGGCAATCGCCCGCGGTGGCTCGTGGCCCTCGCAACACCCAGCTGATCGAGCCTCCGAAGGGCACCGCCAAGGCAGGCGCTGTCGCACCAGGGGCACGCGCCGTCACGGCTCCGATGCCCACGCCAGCTGCCCCTGCGGCCGCGCCAGCACCGCAAGCCGCCCCGGCATTGGCGCGTCCTCCGCAAGTGCGTCGGGACACGGTCCCGATGCCGAAGGTCACCAACCCGGCGCTCGCAGAAGATACGAGCGAGTACGTCCGGGACGACGCGAAGACGCTGGAGATCCAGCTCCCAAAACCGGCCCCGACAAAAGCGGGAGCGCCAGCGCCGCAAGCGCCCGAACCCGATCCTGCCCAAGGCCCCAAGCGATCGCTCTCCCCAGCCCAGCCTTTGCGAAAGGTCTCGATGGGCGTCTGGGGCCGCACGCAGGAGTCCCCAGCCGCGCAGGGCAGCCCGACCTCGAATCTCAAGACAAAGCCTGATTCGAAGACGAAGCGGCCCTCCGATCCGCCGGTCGCACCGATCATCCAAGAGGAGCCGACGACGCCATCGCGCGACCACGCGGTCGCAGCAGCGGCGGCCGCCGCAAAGGCCGCCGAGGCGCCGAGTCCAATCGTCGCGACGCTTCCCACTCCGAACTTGGCGGCGCTCGGGATTACCGCGTCGCCGTCGGGTGGATTGCCCGTTCCTGGGCTTCCAACGCCGGTCGACACGACGCCCACGTCGAGCCCCGCACGCGGTTCGGTCGCGTCGATGTTCTCCTGGGTTACCCAGCGAACGGATTGGGCTCCGCCCGCAGAGCCGCTCGAGCCACCGCCGGCAACGCCGGCTTCGCCGATCCTCCCGTCGCTCGGGGCGAGCTCAGTCGGGGCCCCCGTGATTCCACCCCCGATTGGGGTTTCGCCGCTGGCGATCTCGAGCACGCCCATCATTCCACCCCTCGTGGTGGAGCCGGTCGTGCCGCCATTGGTCGAGCCTCCAGCTCCGCCGGTGGTGCCAGCGCCGGTGGTGCCAGCGCCGGTGCCGATGCCAGCGCAGCCTCCGAGCGTGGCGAAGAAGCCGGCCGCGACGCCCGTAGAGCCCACGCCTCCGACGGAATCCGTCGTCGCGGAGGAGCCGATCGCGCTCAACTCCGAAGAGACGTTGGTGCTCATTCACTTCGACGCCAGCGTCCCGCTCGATGCGCTCGCGGAGCGCACGGGGCTCTCCGAGTTTCGCCTGAAACACCACATCGTCAACCTGACGAAGCGCGGGGTTCTCGACGACCCGAACGCACCCCCGGCGCCCCCGGCACCGCCGGCGCCGGCACCTCCGGCGCTGGTGAAAAGCGGTCCTTCGACTCCAACCCCAGAGCTCAAGCCCCCGACGTCGACACCTGCACAGCCACGGCTCGCGCCACCTCCCGTCGTGGCAGCCGCAGCCTCGACGAAGCTGGCGCCGCCGACGCCATCCGCGCCGTCGCTTCCTGACTCGACGCTCACTCCACCCACCGAACGGGGCACGCCCCAGTTCGAGGAGATCGACTCGCAGCCGACGCTTCTGGAGATCGATCTCGCTGCGCTCGCAGCGGCTGAACGCGAGCACGCGCGAGCCGGCGCTGCAGCGGCCGAAGACGAGCCGGACTTTGCGGTGCTCGTCGATCGGCCGTTTTCGAAGACCGTCGAGGAGAAGGCTCCATTCGGCCCGCCCTCTTCTCGACGCCCCGCGACGCAGCCCACGCAGCAGCAACCCACGACTCAGCCTTCGATGCAGGCGCCGCACGCGAAGGTTGCTGAGTTCGCGGCACTCGACGAGCTCGCCCCGGACACTGAGACCACGATCGTAGACTCGGGCACGGCCCACGCAGCCGAGGCTGCGCGCGATCGCACCGCAGCGCATGTGGGCGCTCGAACCGAGGACGCTGCCGCGAGCGTCGCCCCGACCACGGCCCCGAGCGCGACCGACGAAGGTGAAGGTTTCGTAGACGACGAGCCCGGCGAATCCGAAGACGTCGGCGAAGGCGCGCACGACCCACGGAATTACCTCGCTCACTTCGAGAAGGTGCTCGCGCCGCTCCCGACCGATCAGCGAGCGAAGCTCGCGTCGGTCGCAACGGGGATCGATCTCTACGCGCTCGTCTACGACAAGGAACCCGACGTCGCGCGTGCGCTCTGGCAGAACATCAACATCTCGCACGAGCACGCGCGGTTCGCGGCGTTCCACCACCGCACGACCGTAGGTCTCGACCTCATCGCCCAGAACGGTGAGTACCTGCGCGACTCGGTCGTGCAGCGGCGCATCGTTCGCAACCCTGTCGTCAGTGAGCAACTGCTCCGCCGACTGCTTCTGCCGAAGAGGCTGATCGACATCTACAAGGTCACGCTCGACCGCGAAGCAGCCGAGCGCACCCGAGCGAGCGCTCGTAGCTTCCTCAGAAACAAGTTCGCGACGACGGACCCCGAAGATCGGCTCGAGCTGATTTGGAAAACCGAGGGCCGCGCATTGACCGCGCTCAGCGGGCTCTCCCTCGACAGCAAGACCGCCGCGCTCATCTGCGGGCGACAGATCATGTCGATCATGCTGGTGCAGAGCTTCACGCGATTTGCGGCGACGCCGCCGTCGGTCATCGCCCACTTCTTGAAGCAGCCGCTCGTCAAGCGGCAGGTCCACCTCCGCAACGCGCTGCTCAAACACCCGAACTGCCCGAGCGACGCGAAGCGCGCGTTCTGACGGCTATTGCGGTGCGCGCGCTGCGTCGACGGCTTCGACCACCCGACGCAGCGCGAGCAAGGTGACGAAGTTGCGGATGTTGTACCCGCAGTCGAGCCCTCGATCGTCGAGCACGCCGGCCCCCTCCTTGAAAGACGACAGGTGTACGGCGTCGGGGCCGAGACCGAAGTTCGTTGCGGCGTCGAGCGCGTGTCGCAGGTCGATGAACGGCAGGTGCTCGCGGCAGGCGATCTCTGCGGCGCGCGCGCTGTTGGCGTTTTGGCCGACGGCCACGCGCCAGTCGTTCTGTGGAGCGTCGGAGGGGCAGGCCTTCACCCCTGGCTGATCTCCGTGTCGCATCTCGTTCGAGAGGATCACGACGACGCCCTGGTCCTCCAGAGCGCGGACGGCTGCGAGAGTGTGCTTCTCGAACTCGTCGGCGATTTGCTCGGGCGGCGCGACTCTGTACGCGGCGTCGTTCGCGCCGAAAGTTACAACCGCGTAAGCCGGACTGATCCTGCGCACGAGATCGTCGATCGGCGTCGGCGCACCGTGGGGAGCATCGGTTGCGAAGCTCGCCCGCGCACCGACCATCGCAGCCCGAAAGGCGCGGAACGGATCGAGCTCTTTTCCGTCGAGCACCTCGGCGCGCCCGCTGCGAAAGAAGTCGATCACGGTTCGACCGTCCGGTAGCGCGAGGGCCTTCTCAGCGAACTCTCCGAGCACGACCGAGCGATCACGCGCCGCTGAGAAAGGGCGCATGAAATCACCCGAGACCGTGACGCTGTCTCCCACCAACCCGAAGACGTCGGCCCGCCGACCGAGCGCACGCCCACGCTCGAAAACCTCACGAGCGTGCGCTCGTGTTGCGTCGTCGAGCTCCGGCACGCTGAGGATGAGCCGCGCGAGGTCCTTTGCTTTGCGCTCGCCGAGACCGCAGCTCTTTGAGATCTTCGCGAGACCTGTTCGGAGAGGTTCGCAGTGCTCCAGCGCCGCGCCCGTGCGCGCATCGATGCGGCTGTGGTGATCGAGCGATGGCGGCCTGCATTGCGGGGCTCGAGCGAGGGACGGAAGGTGATTGGGCTGCGCTGGCATCCCCGCATCGGGGAGGGGCGGAGCGACCGTGCGACGAGCATCGGCGCTTGCGCTCACGGCATCGACCGCGGCGCTGTCGGAGGTCGGCGGCGGTTGGGCGCGTTCGCTCCGAGCCTCCGAGCAACCCGCGACGGCGACGAAGCAAGCCACGACCCGGGCAAGCCGCCGCGCATGGTGGGACCTCTCGGGTCGAGCGAACACGTCGTCAAGCATGAAGCCAGCGCCACGCCAGGCTCGCACTTCGAGCCCAGAGGCGCACTTTACACGGGCGGCGCCGACAAGCCGATTGCAACGCTTCTGTCAGAGGGCTACACGACAGCGCGTGAGCTTGTCGTCCACCAGGCGATCACGCCGCTTGAGCCACACCTCGCGACTCGGGAAATGGGCGTTCGCCGGTGTGCTGAGCATCGCGACGAGCGCCTGCTTCGCCGATCCGAGCGATCTCGTCCCGCCTCGTCGCAGCCTCTACTTCCCCACGGCGCTCGTGGTCTCGCCGGGGCGCACGACGCTCTACGTCGTGAACAGCGACTTTGACCTGCAATACAACGGCGGCACGGTTCAGAGCGTCAACCTCGTGGACGTCGACGGTCAACCCGGCCTGCGCTCGACCGCGGAGCTCCTCGCGACCGCGATCGAACAGGGTCTCGACCCGGAGGCTGCGTGCGCAACGATCGGCTCTCGCCCGAACAACTCGGAGACGCTGCACCCGGGGCCTTGCGAACCGATCCAATTCCAGCCCTTCGTGCGGGACTTCGCGACCATCGGGGCCTTCGCGAACGCTGCAGCCATCGACACGCGTGAGGATGGCAAGCCAGGCGCGCGGTTGTTCGTCAGCGTTCGAGGCGACCCGTCCATCACGTACTTCGACATCCCTGACGACCGCGATCCCGCTGCGATCGTGAGCCCCTGCGACGGAGCCTTCTGCCTCGATTGCTCGGGAGAGGGCGACGAGAAGCGATGCGCTCGCAAGAATCAGATCGGCGAGAACGTCTTCACGAGCCAGCGTGGGCTCCTTCTTCCGACCGAGCCGAGCGGCGTCGACGTGCAGCCGGACTTGCGCAGCGATGCGGTCGTCGTGGCGCACCAGACCACGGGCACCGCGAGCCTCGTCGTGAACCACTGGCCGAGCAGCGGCGATGACTCGCTCTTCGAGTCGACCCCGTCGCTCGAGTTTCTCTTGGATGGACTCGCAGATGGCCCCTCGGCGGTCTTGCGAATCCCGCCTCCCGCGGTCGCCTTTCAACCTGGAGTCGGCTACCAGCCCGGCTTCATCATCAGCCACCGCGCCGCAGCTTCGCTCACGGTCGTCCGCTACGTGGATGACGCTGGAGCCACGCCGCCTCGGCCCTTCTTGACCCACGCGGACGACGTCTCCATCTCGGTCGCGGGTGACAACAGCGACATGCGCGGCATGGCCTTCGACACCACCAACCGCGCCGCGTGCGAGAACCTCTGCGGCGACACGGCAAGCGCCGCCTGCCTTTCCGCATGCGCTGAGAACAATCCTGTTCCTTTCTACGTCGCTAGCCGCGCGCCTGCGTCTCTCGTCATTGGTGAGCTCACGACCACGACGGTCTCCGAAAATGGGACACCGACTGGCGTGCGGGAGAACATCACCTTCGATGAGTCGGTCTCGATGCCTCTCGGTGCAGCGGCCGTCGCTGTGGCCAAGGTCATCGCTGCAGACGGCTCGCTCGAGACGCGCGTCTTCGTCGTGTCGTTCGATTCTCGATTCGTGACGATCTACGACCCGCGACTCCACCGCGTCGAGGCTCAGATTCGAACGGGCCGTGGCCCTGGAGCGATCGCGTTCGACGTGGGGCCTGACGATAGCGGTGTTCTGCGAAGTTACATGTACCTCGCCCACTTCACGGACTCTTACCTGAGCGTCGTCGATCTCGACACGCGGCGAATCACGTACGGAACGACCATGTTCAGCGCGGGTCCCCCCGTCGCTCCCCGCGAGGAGCAGTGAGACGCAAGAGCCTGCTCGTGCACTCATCGGCTCGTTGGGCTTTGTCCCTCGGGGCGCTGGCTGGCGTAGCTCCGTTCGTCGTTGCGAGTTGCACGACCGACGACACGAACGTCACCGTGCGCTCGCTCGAGAGCGCAGGCCACGTCGCGTTCGTGTGTTTGGGTGAGCCCGGCGACGCCACCTCGCTGCGGCCGCTCACCGATTGCACCAACGAACGGCTCGAAGACCTCCAGGACTTCGGTGACGACGGCTCTACGCCGCATCTCTACGCGCTCGTCACATTGGAGACGCGCGGTGAGGTCGCGGTGATCGATCTCACCAGCAAGTCGGGGAACGTCCTCGATCAGGACCCTTCGCAGCCCGGCGCGAGCCCACTCCCAGTCGGCGGTCGACCGGTGGACATCGTGGCGACGCCGAAGGGCACGGCTGCGTTCGTTGCCTCGGCGGATCGCTCCGCCCCAGGGCTCTACGCGATGCCGGCCGAGTCGCTGCGACCATGCTCCGTCGAAGACAGCGATTGCAGTCAAGCAGCGCCGACGCTCTCGAGTTGGCCGTCCTGCCGTCTGCCGTCCGCACCGGGGGAGATGGTTCTCATCGCCGATCCTGAGGTGGCCGGTCAGGTGCGACCGAGCTGCGACAGCGGCTACCAAGACGTCGATGCGAGCGCTCCAGCGTTCGGCGACATCGACCGTGAAGGGCTCGGTCGTCAGAAGCTCTACGTGACGCTGCCGGATGTCGGTCAGATCGTAGTGGTCGACGCGCAGTCGCTGCTCGACTCCTCTCCCGGAGCGTTCGCGGATTGCACCATCGAGCGGACGATCACGCTGACCTCCGTCCCACCCGCGATCGCGCCTGAGCCTCCCATCGAGCCAGGCCCTGCGTGTGCAGTCCCGCGCACCGTCGAACCTAACCCTGCGGGGAACTACGTCGCGACCCCAACGAGCCTCGCGCTCGCTGCCGCGGGAGGTGACGACGGTGCACGACTCTTCGCTGGCGATCTGACTGCGCCGCTCATTCACGTGCTTGATCTCAGCGACGTGTGTGAACCCCTCGAGGTCGAGCCCTTGGCGCCGTCCTCCGTCGCCGACCCGACGCGGGAGGTGTTTGTCAGCCAGATCGCCGTGACGACGGTGACTCCCTCCCAGCACCGCTACCTGTTCGGAATCGACGTCGAAGATCGCTCCGTCATGACCTTCGATGTGACGGTGGGCGCGAGCGATCCTCAGCCCCTTCGCGTGGCGAAGCCGGCGTTGAATCCCTTCCAGCCGCCCGATCGCGTCCGGTTCGCAGCAGCGCCCGTCGACGTCTCGGTGATGACCCGCGACAACCCCAAGTCGACCGCGAGCGAGGTCGCTCCGTTCGGAACGCTCTGCGATCCGAACCCGAATGCAGTCGTCTGCTCGAGCGACTCGACTTCGTGCGACCTCGGCACGTTCTACCGCACGAGCAGTGACTTCGAGGCTGGCGCGGGGCCGTACACCTTGCGTGGCGTGTATGGTCTCGTCGCGCTCGCCTCGGGCCAGATCGGCATCATCGACGTCGAGGATTTCGATGCGCCATGCCGCGGGCCCGTGACCAAGTCGACGAGCCTAGGGTGTGACGAGGACGGCTCGACCGAACTAGTGACCTCCGGCGAACCCTCTTGCAACATCGTCGCGCCGCTCGAACCGCGAAGTGGGAACTACCTGCTGACCAACGACGACGTGGGACGTCACGAGCCGGGCATCCAATCGTTCCCGGTTCTGTCCCTCGACGACGGCACGGTCGTGACGGATGGGCCTGTGATGCGCGCGCCCATTGCCACGAGCGGCGCTGCGTTCCATTTGCCCGTCGGGGGCGAGGTCTTCGATGTCGATCCTGGAACGGGGACGATCTCGGACGACGAGGGCGCTCGGAACACGCTGCTGATGGTCCTCGAGGATCCACGCGTTCATCAGATCGATCAGTCGTGGACGTTGACCTATCAAGGCATGCTTCCTGGCTTCGACAACCGCGTCGGTGATCTCGACCTCGCGAGCGGCACGTTCCGCGATGCCAGCGCTGCCTTCTGCGGCCGCGGGGTCCAGTCGCGCGCCGCTGTCCACGCTGAGCTCGAAGCAGCAGGCGTCACTGGCAACGATCTCGAATCACAGGCTTCGCGATACGCAGACCGCTTGGTGGTAACCGAGAATCTACCGGCGTCCGACGATCCCTATTGGGACACCGTGTCGTGCTCCTTCCAGAGCTGTCGCACGACCTTCGGCGACGGAACGAACACAACGCAGAATCGAGACCTCGTCATCGTCGAGGCCTACGAGGATCACCTCGAACTCGCGTCTTCCAGCGACACCGACATCGAGAGCTTCGAGTGCTGTTTCCCGACGCTCGTCGACTACGAGATCCGCTCCGGCGACGAGTGGGTGCTCGTCGGCACTTCGTCGGGGTTCCAACACGCTGTGATCGCAGACCCCGAGACCGGGGTATGCAGGCCCAGTTGTGATCCACGTGTAGCGCGGATGAAGAGCCGCGCGCGCTACACGATCGGCCCGACGGAGAGCACGGTCGTCTCGAGCACGGATGCGCTCGCGTTCTCCAACGCTCTCTTCAGGTTCGGCATCGTCGTCCCCGAGAATGCTGACAAACCTGTCCTCGCGCGAGACATGGCCTTCCACTTCGTGACGCAGTCGTCGTTCGAACCGCTCCGCGCAGTGCTGACGTCGAGCGATCGCACCTACGTTCAGATCAAGCAAATGGGCTACGTCGAGAACACCGACGAGTTCTTTGCGACCGACGGCGCGCTCGAGGGGTTGATTCTGTTCCCGGGCGACTTCGGCGGCGACATTCGGCAGTACTACTGACCGCGACGCGCACGATGGCGAGCGGCGACTCGACGAGGCCGAACAAGCGCGGTCGCGCGCGCGCGGATGCTTCGCAGGCGGCGACAGCGCCCGCGAAGCTCACGCCCGTCATGCAACAATTCGCCGACGCGAAGGCTCAGCACCCCGACGCGATCGTCTTCTTCAGGCTCGGCGACTTCTACGAGATGTTCTTCGAGGACGCGGTCCTCGCATCACGTTTGCTCAACATCACGCTGACGAGCCGCAACAAAGAAGACCCCAACAGCGAGCCCATGGCCGGTGTCCCGCACCACGCGGCGCACGGCTACATCGCGAAGCTGCTCGCTGCCGGTCACAAGGTCGCGCTCTGCGAACAGCTGGCAGATCCGTCGAAGGTCAAAGGGATCGTTCCACGTGCGGTCGTTCGGGTCATCACGCCGGGATTGGTGACCGACGACGAACAACTCGACGCGCGCGACAACCACTACTTGGCCGCCGTCGAGGAGGGCGCGGTGGCGCTCCTCGACCTCTCGACGGGTGAGCTCCTCGCGGGGCACGCGCCAGACACGACCTCGATCGTGGCCGAGCTGTGCCGCGCGGCCCCCGCGGAGATTCTGCTCGCGCCGGCCATGCACACGCTTCGAGCAACGCTCGCGCTGACGCTTCCTTCAAGCGTAGTGCGGCTCGAGCAGGCGCTCCCCGCAGCGCCCGATGCTGTGTTGAACGCGGAGCTCGGCGCAGAGGTCGCCAGTGACGCGGCGAGCGCGCTCTCGCCCTTGGAGCGCACTGCAGCGGCGCGTGCCGTCGCGTTCGCAGCCGCGTGTGCGCACGGGACACGCCTGCCGATCCGCAGGGTGGGCTCGCTCGATCTGACTGCACGCGCTCAGATCGACGAGACCGCGCTCGCGCACCTCGAGATTGTTCGTGCAGCGGACGGGGGTCGGCGCGGCAGCCTGCTCGATGCAGTCGATCGCACAGTCACCGCGGGAGGCGCCCGCCTGCTCAAGCGCCGGTTGCTCTCGCCGCTGACCGAGGTCGGCGCGATTCGCAGCCGACTCGACGACGTCGAGACCTTCGTGTTCACGCGCGTGAGGAGCGAGGTTCGCACAGGCCTCGCTCGCGTTCCAGACCTCGACGGCTGGCGGTGAAGATCTCCTCGGCGCTTCGACGAAGAAGATCGCCCGCTTCGGCGGCGCCATGGCCGCTCACGCGCGTGCTCGTCGCTCGAGTCGATCGGCGGCGAGCAGCGTATCCTCTTTCGGCCGAGGTCGATGCGCTTGCCGAGTTGCCGACCGGCTCGCGCAGCAACTCGTCGATCGGACTCGCGACAAGGGCAGGCCGTTCGAGTTCGCTGTTCGCCGCGCTCGACGAAGCGCGCACGGCTCCTCCGGCAACGCGGGCTTCTCCACCAGCAGGCGCCCGCGAGGAGGGCCGAGCGCCTGGCCTCGGTTCGCTTCAACAGCGTATTTGGTTGGTACATCGAGGTCACGCGTAGCCAGCTCGCGAAGGTTCCGACGGCGTGGCGCCGCAAGCAGACCGTCGCGACGGGTGAGCGCTTCACGACGCCTGCGCTCGATCAGCTCGCGGCGGACCTCGAGACGGCGACGGACCGCGCGCGTGAACGCGAGCTCTCGATCCTCGACAGCCTCCTCGAGGAGACGCGCACCCACGCCGGCAAGATCAGGGATCTCGCGGCGACGCTCAGCGCGATCGACGTCGCGAGCGCGCTCGCCGAGCTTGCGCACCAGAGCGACTACGTCCGCCCGACGATCGACACGAGTGATCGCATCGACCTCGAAGAGTGCAGACATCCCGTCGTCGAGCAACTCGCGGCGCGTGGCAAGTTCGTCCCGAACGACGCGAGCCTCGACGTCGCTGGAGAGCGGCTGTGGCTCGTCACGGGGCCGAACATGGCTGGCAAGTCGACCTTCATGAGGCAGGTCGCGCTCGCGGTGGTCCTCGCTCAAGCGGGGAGTTACGTGCCCGCTCGACGCGCGCGCATCGGCGTCGTCGACCGCATCCTGTCGCGCGTCGGGGCCAGCGACAACGTCGCGCGCGGCGAGAGCACCTTCATGGTCGAGATGCGCGAGACAGCAGCGATCCTGCGCAGCGCGACCCGTCGCAGCCTCGTCATCCTGGACGAGATCGGACGCGGGACGAGCACCTACGACGGGCTCGCGATCGCGTGGGCAGTCGCGGAGCATCTGCACGACGTCGTGCGCTGTCGCGCGCTCTTCGCGACCCACTACCACGAACTCACCGAGCTCGCTTCGACTGCGAAGCACCTCGCGAACGTGTCCGTCAGCGCGCGCGAGCACGACGGCGGCATTGTTTTCTTGCACACTGTTAGCCACGGCCCCGCGAGCCGCAGCTACGGCATCGCTGTGGCGAAGCTCGCTGGCCTGCCCGAGAGCGTCGTAGCGCGTGCACGCGCGCTCCTCACGAGCTTCGAGTCGGACGGCGCACCGAACTCGTCGCGTGGGAGCACGGGCCCGCGCAACAAGCGCTCGGCGAGCGACGACGCGAGCCAACTCGCGCTGTTCGCGCCGCCGTCGTCGTCCCCAGCCGAAAAGGCCGCGCTCGAGACGCTCCGCCAGCTCGACGTGGATCGCACGACGCCGCTCGACGCTCTCGCGCTGCTTACAAAATTGAAGGCAGCGCTCCGACCGTCGTCCTAGCGGCTCAAGATCCGTGTGAGGGCACGCTCGGTCTCGAGCACGCTCGCGAGTCGCGCGTCGACCGTCGCGAGATACATCGGTCGCCCGAGAATCTCGATCGGGTGGACGAACACGTCACGCTCCAGTGCAGTTGCCCCGGAAATCGCGTCCCACGCCCACGCGACCGAGTAGGCCCGCTCGCGGTTCGAATCCGCGCTGCTCACGAGCACATCGGGACCATCGAACAGAACGATGGCGCGCACACCCGAGGAGCGAGAGCGCTGTGCATCGAGGAAATATTGCGCGGCGAGCAGGGGAGCCTCGGTCCGCCTCGTCCTTCGATTCTCCGCGGTCATGTCCACGTCGGTACCCCGATCCCGCACGTGGGCCACCTTTTCTGCGGCCAGCTAGACGGGAACAGGGCCCCCGTAGAACCCGAAGAACCTGGCGACCCAGAACATCGTCATCGCAGCGAAGAGCGCGACGAGGATGGGCGTGCTCAATTTCGTCGCAATGCGCGGCATGCCGTGTCGGCCGAACGTGACGTAGTTGGTGGCCATCATCACAGCCATCGCGAACACGACGGGGGTCGTGACCACCGCGAACGGCTGCACAGCGAATCCCTCGGAGAAGTGACCGCCGAGAATCGCGAGCGTCGCACGGGTGAGCCCGCAACCGGGGCAGGGGAGTCGCGTGATGAGCGCGAACGGGCAGAGCGGGACACGTGCAGCCACGAGCGCACAGCCCGTTGCGCCGACCAGGGCGACCAACGCTCCACGCAGCGCCATCCGACTCAGGGTCGGCTTGTCGAGCTCCGGTCCACTGCCGACGAGCGCTTGGGTTTGCAGCTCCATCGAGCGAATAGGTATCACGGGCACAAAACAAAACGAGCGGGCGTGTTGCCCGCTCGCTCGTCCGAGACAGCTCTCGGTTATTTCAGCGCCTGCGTCTTGGCGAAGTTGCCGATTACCGGGATTGACCAAGCCTCACCCTTGTATGCCTTCACCGCTGACAGGATCGCCAGAATGAAGACCGCGAGGTAGAGGAGGGAGGCGAGCAGCGATAGGAGCGGAAGGATCAGTCCCAGGATGGTCGAGAGGATGCTGACCGCAATGTAGGCGACCATGATCCCCACCGCCTGGAAGGCGTGGAATCGCAGGAAGCGGTGCTCCTTCGGCTCCTGCAGGATGTAGAGGATCGCGACGATCCCTACGAGGTAGCCAACCAGGGCCGCCACGTTCTGGTCCAGGCCCAAGAACTTGGACTTCGACCCCGGAACGAACGCGATGTCGCCACCCGGTCCCGCTTGGGCCATCGGCGGACCACCGAAAGCGCCAGGGGCCATCGCGCCAAAGCCCCCCGGCTGACCACCGGGCTGGGGGCCACCGAATCCGCCGGGCTGCGGGCCGCCGAATCCGCCGGGCTGCGGACCTGGGGGAGGGCCGCCGAATCCACCAGGTTGCGGACCTGGCGGGCCACCAAAGCCTTGCGGACCTGGGGGAGGGCCGCCGAATCCGCCGGGCTGCGGACCTGGGGGAGGGCCGCCGAATCCGCCGGGCTGGGGACCGCCGAATCCACCCTGGGGTGGTCCACCGAATCCACCGGGCTGCTGACCACCGGGCGGATACCCGCCAGGCGTTTGCCCATACCCACCGGGGTATCCCATGGCGTTCGGATCTCCAGGCGGGGGCGGCGCCTGCGGAGGACCACCGAAACCACCTGGCATGTCGATCGCCATGGTTCCACCCAGTGGGTTAACGGCCTGCCCACCCGGAGGAGGCATGCCTGGCATGCCTCCTTGGCCCATGTCACCGAAGCCACCCGGCGCGGGCGGCGCCGGAGGCGGTCCAGCGCCGGGACCCATTCCGGCTGGCGGCACACCCACCACAGTCCCCGCAAGTCCGGGGTTCATCGGCGGTGCGGCCCCCATGCCCATTGGGCCACCCATGGGACCGCCCATTGGGCCACCCATCGGAGGCCCAGGGGGAGCCGGCGGGGCTCCAGGGCCCGGGGGCATCAAGGGTTGCTGACTCATGAGCATCGTGCCCTTGAACTTGGGGGCAGCCGCTCCACGAAGGTTGAAACTACACTTCCCGCACGTGGACGCGGTCTCAGCGTTCTGCGTACCGCAGTTGGGACAAAACACGCACCACCTCCGAAGGCGATGAGCGGACCCCCCGACGATTGAGGCATCGCTCTTGCCAGAACAATGAGCAGGACTGCAAAGTCATCCGCGCTCGAAATCCGCGCTGTACGACGCGCGAGGTGCGCGCAGCGTACTCGGTCCGTCGGCTCCACCACAAGTGAACTCCGCCGTGCTGTTGGATCGGTTGGTATTTCCCATCGTTTCCAGACAGCGCGGCCGAACCTTGAGCCGACCCTGAACCTATCCCATCTACGTCGGCGGAAGACGTTCCCCCCCGGAAAGCCGTGCTTGACAGCGGCACCGTGCGGTCACTAGCGTTCGCGCCGCTCTCTGCTGGTCGGAAGTTCCGTGGCTTGGTCTTGGCAGTGACCAGACTTCGCGGGCATCCCGGTTTTTCGAGGGACTCCGTGAGCCCGTTCCGATCCGCTCGGCACCTTGTCGCTCATGGAAAAGCCGCAAACCCAAAGTTCGACCCACGGGTCGCACGAGCATTCTTCAGAGCCCTTCGCCCTCGACGCCGAGGGTGAGCGCCAGCTCGAAGACATCCTCTCGCGCTATCCGAACCTGCAGGCAGCGTGCATCCCGACGTTGCATCTCTGTCAAGACAAGCTCGGTTGGGTGAGCCCCGGCGTCATCGAGTTCGTCGCACAAAGGCTGAAGCTGTCGACCGCACACGTCCAGGGCGTCGTGACTTTCTACACGCTCTTCAACCAGCACCCGGTCGGCAAGCATCAGGTCTGGGTTTGTCAAACGCTCTCGTGCGCGCTTCGCGGTTCCGACGCGATCCTCGCGCACTGTCAGAAGCGTCTCGGTTTGCACGCGGTCGGGGAGACCACGCGTGACGGCAAGGTCACGCTGCGAACCGCCGAGTGCCTCGCTTCGTGTGGCAGCGCGCCCATGATGCAGGTCGACAAGGAATATTACGAGAACCTGACCATCGAGAAGGTCGACGAGATCCTCGATCGGCTCACCCGCTGAGGAGCGCCCATGCTGGTTCGTACGAGCTACTTGACCAAACGATACTCCGAGCCCGAGGGCTGGAAGATCGGTCCCTACGAGCGCGACGGCGGATACAAACAGGCGAAGCGCGCGCTCGCCATGAAGCGCGACGATCTACTCGTCGAGATGCGCGCGGCCAACATTCGTGGTCGCGGGGGTGCAGGCTTCCCGATGGGCGTGAAGTGGGGCTTCATGCCTTTCCCGCCCAAGCCCGAGAAGCCGCACTACCTCGTCATCAACGCCGACGAGGGCGAGCCAGGCACGTTCAAAGATCGAACGCTGATGGAGCTCAACCCGCACGCAGTCGTCGAGGGTTGCATCATCGGCTGCTTCGGCATCGGGGCACACGCGGCTTACATCTACGTGCGCGACGAGCTCCACCTTTCGAAGGCTCGACTCTGGGCCGCGATCCACGAGGCGCGCGACAAGGGGTACCTCGGCGCGCGACCGTTCGGCATCGACTATCCGGTGCAGGTCTACGTGCACACAGGCGCTGGCGCCTATATTTGCGGTGAAGAGACGAGCTTGCTCAACAGCCTCGAGGGCAAGCGCGGTGAGCCCCGACTGAAGCCACCGTTCCCCGCACAGGCCGGCGCCTTCGGGATGCCGACGACGGTGAACAACCTGGAGACGATCGCGGCGGTCCCAACGGCGCTGGAGATGGGCGGCGACGCGTTCAGCAAGCTCAGCGCGATTCACAACCTGAAGGACGGCGGGACACGCCTCTTCGGCGTCAGCGGCCACGTGAAGAACCCCGGCGTGTTCGAGTGCGCTGTGGGCTTGACGCTTCGCGAGCTCGTTTACGATCTCGGCGGCGGCGTCCTGCACGGCGAGTTGCTCGGCGTCATCCCGGGTGGTTCGTCTTGCCCAATCCTTCGACCCGACGAGGTCGTCGACGCCCCCAACGAGAAGGACCCGCTGCACCCCTGGCATGGGCAGAGCGTCTTCGACGTGCCGATGGGCGTGGACACCTATCGCAACCTGGGCACCATGCTCGGCACTTGCTGCGCGATCGTGCTCAGCGACAAGGCCGATCCGGTGCTCGCGTTCCACAACCTGATGCGGTTCTACCGCCACGAGTCGTGCGGACAATGCACCCCGTGCCGCGAGGGCAGCGCGTGGCTGAATCGCATCATCACGCGCATCGCGAACGGGCAAGCCGACCTCGACGAGATCGACCGCCTTCACGAGATCGCGAACAACATCATGGGCAACACGATCTGTGCGTTCGGCGAGGGCACAGCGATGCCTGCGATGGGCTTCATCAAGAAGTTCCGTAAGGAGCTCGAGGCCTACGTGCGAACGAAGGGCCGAGCTGGGACGGGCACGCTCGCTCCCGACTACCAGCCGCCGCGCGCGACCGGACCTTCCTCGTCGGCCGGCGCTGCGAGCGCCCGACGACCCGACACCAAGGCTCACGCCTGAGATCTGCGCTCGCGCGAGCGAGCGTCGGTCGGCAACCGAATCAAGGCGATCATGCGAAACCTGGAAATAGCGTTCTTCGGCTTGTGCACGCTGCTCGTCCTGATCGGCGGCGTGTTCACGGTCGCGGCCAAGAACCCCATCCGCGGGGCGATGGGCTTGCTGTCGACCATCCTCGGCATCGCTGGGATGTACCTGCTCCTATCAGCGGAGTTGCTCGCCGCGATCCAGGTCACCGTCTATGCGGGTGCGGTGGTGGTGCTCTTCCTCTTCGTCATCATGCTCATCGGCCCGACCAACACGGGCTCAGCAGATGCTCGAGGCGCGGTCGGTCGCTACGTGGGCGCGGGGGGCTTTGCGGTCGTAGCTGTCGGCCTGCTGTGGATCATCACGCGCCTCGGCGGCAAGACGCTCACGCGCTTGCCCCCGCCATCCCCGGACATGGGCACGGTCGAGCGCATCGGTCGTGAGATGTTCACCGATCAGGTCGTGGTGTTCGAGGTGAGCGGCATCTTGCTGCTCATCGCTGTCGTCGGTGCGATGGCAGTCGCACGTGGAAAGTCGGGGACTCAGATGTCGCTGCCGCAGTCAGGCGAGCGTGACAAGTCGAACGCCTCGCGAGAGACCGTGAAGGAAGGAGGACACGCGTGAACGCGATTCACCTCGAGTACTACTTGACGGTCGCGAGCGTCCTTTTCGCCATCGGGGCGATTGGGTTTCTGCTCCGTCGCAACCTGCTCGTGCTCCTGATGAGCATCGAGCTGATGCTCAACGGGGTGAACCTCACGCTGGTGGCGTTCAATCGCATGTACCCGCAGAACCATGCGGGTCAGATCTTCGCGTTCTTCATCATCGTGGTCGCCGCCTCCGAAGCAGCGATCGGGCTCGCGATCGTCCTTTCCTTCTTCCGCGTGAGAAAGAGCGTGCGCTCAGACGACGCCGACCTCCTGAGGAACTGACGTGAATCTCCTCTCCTCCTTCCCGCAGAAAGACTTCGCGCTCATCGGCGCGGTCCTGCTCTTCCCGCTTATCGGCGCGTTCGTGAACGGCGTGTTCGGCAAGCGCTTGGGCAAGGACGCGGTGCGCCTGATGGCGCTCGGCGCGATCGGACTCTCCTTCATCCTCTCCGTGGTGACGTTCATCACCCTGATGCGCTTGCCTGGCGGGGCGCACGGCGAGGCTGGGCACGGTGAGGCTGGGCACGGCGCTGAAGGCGCCATCCCCAAGCTCACGTGGGTCGCGTGGCGTTGGCTGGAGCTCCCGCTTCGGTCGTCGCGCGGAACACCGATCGACGTCGCCTTCGGGGTCGACGCGATGACCGCGACGATGATGCTGGTCGTCACGGGAGTCGGGTTCCTCATTCACCTCTACTCGAGTGAGTACATGCGCAAGGACCCGGGTTACCACCGGTTCTTCGCGTACCTGAACCTCTTCGTCTTCTCGATGCTCGTGCTGATCACCGGCGACAACCTCGCGGTGCTCTTCGTCGGATGGGAGGGCGTCGGGCTCTGCAGCTACCTCCTCATCGGCTTCTGGTTCACCGAGGAGAAGAACGCGACCGCCGGGAAGAAGGCCTTCATCACGAACCGCATTGGCGACTTCGGTCTGCTGTGCGCCATGGCCGTGCTCCTCTTCTACTGCGGCTCGCTCAGCTTCGATCAGATCAAGGCCGTCGGGCCGACCGCGCTGATGGCGGACGTGAAGATTTGGCCGCTCGGCAACATCCCGGTGTCCGAGGCAGCGTGGCTCCAGGCGCACCCGGGCGCGAGCGACACGTACAAGTACCTCGTCTTCATCTTCCTGCCGAAAGCCCCGATCACGGTGAAGGCGGCGACCCTGGTGGGGTGGTCGATCTTCCTCGGCTGCGCTGGCAAGAGCGCCCAGATCCCGCTCTACGTGTGGCTCCCCGACGCGATGGCTGGCCCCACTCCCGTGTCCGCGCTGATCCACGCAGCAACGATGGTCACCGCGGGTGTCTACCTCGTCGCCCGCATGTGTGACGTCTTCGTCCTCTCCCCAGCGGCGATGGCTACCGTCGCTGTCACGGGAGCCGCGACGGCGATCTTCGCCGCGACGATGGGCTTCTTCCAAAGAGACCTGAAGAAGGTGCTGGCTTACTCAACTGTAAGCCAGCTCGGGTTCATGTTCATCGGCGTGGGCGTCGGCGCGTTCTCGGCTGGTTTCTTCCACGTCTTCACGCACGCCTTCTTCAAAGCCTGCCTCTTCTTGGGCGCTGGTTCGGTCATCCACGCGATGCACGCTCGCATCCACGACACCGACAAGTCCCAGGACATGAGCAACATGGGAGGCCTGCGTAAGTACATGCCGATCACGCACGCGACCTTCTTGGTCTCGTGTCTGTCGATCGCCGGCGTGCCGTTTACTGCGGGCTTCTTCTCGAAGGACGAGATCCTGTGGAAGGCGTATTCGAGCCAGATCGCCTTCGCGCCGAACATGAAGCTCGTCGCCGACACGATGTGGAAGTGGCCGACTTGGCTCGGCCCGGCGATTTACTGGGTCGGCATCATTGGAGCGACGATGACGTCGTTCTACATGTTCCGCGCGTACTTCAGGACGTTCTGGGGCGAGTTCCGCGGTTGGAAGATCGTGGAAGGTTGGGTCGATCCTCACCCGCACCACGACGACGACCATGATCACGGTCATGACGACCACGCCGCGAAGGCACAGCACGACGACCACGAGGAGCACGGCGCTCACTCCGATGGGGCGAAGCAGATGGAGGGCCCCGTCCCCCACGAGTCACCGTGGCCGATGACGCTGCCGCTGGTCGTGCTCGGGACGATGGCGCTCGTTGCAGGCTTCCTCGGCGCCGAACCGCTTCACATCGCGCCGCTCATTCACAAGCTCGAGCCGATCTTCGAGAGCGCTGAGAACGCGCGAGCGGTGATGCGAGCTGGCGTCACGAGCGGTCAGATGTGGACGATGATGGTCCCTGGCTTCCTCGCGTTCGTTGTGGGCGCAGGCGCTGCCTACCAGATCTACGTCGCGCGTCAGGGCGAACCCGAGGAGAGCTTCAAGTCCAGCATGCCTGGGCTCTACAACTTGCTCTACTCGAAGTGGTACGTCGACGAGCTCTACGAGGTCACCGTGATCGGCATGGTCGACGCGCTGGCCGACATCTTCACGATGTTCGATCGGTGGGTCGTCGACGGGATCATCGCTCGAGTGACCGCGTTCGTCGCTCAGGTGACGGGCGCCGCGCTCCGTCTCTTCCACACGGGTCGCGTCCAGGTTTACGCGGCTGCGATGACGCTGGGGCTGCTCGCGACCGGCTGGTTCTTCGTCAAGCCGCACCCCGAGATCGTCGTCGACGACACGCAGCTCAAGTCGACGGGGCGTGTCGTTGTGAAGGCAGGGCCTGGCCTCGGGTACACCTACAAATGGAGCGGGGAGGGGGTCAATCAGCCGGACTTCTCCGCTGCTCAGTCTCGCTACGAGTTCACGGTCAATCAGGGCGCACGTCGCGAGGTCAAGCTGACAGTGAGGAACATCTTCGGCTTCGAGTCGGTGACCACTGCGGTCGTCGAGGCACCCGTCAACAAGGACCAGCAGCAAGGCGGGCGACGCCCTGCGCCGGCTCCCCAGGGAGGGCGCTGAAATGAGCCTCGCTGTCTTGCTCGGAATGGTGGCGGTCTTCTTGTTGGGCGCCCTCGTGCCCCGCGAGAAAGACCTCAAGCAGCGCTTTGGTCTCGGTGCAATCGCAGCGGCGACCGTGTGGTTCGTCTCCGCGCTGTGGCCCGAGACCGACGCACCACTCACGGCGACCAACGCTGCTGGAGAGTGGCCCTATCTCCTGACGCTGCTCATCTTCGTACCGATCGTCGCGAGCGTGGGCGTCCTCTTCCTGCCCCGTCAGGCGCTGCAGTCGCTTCGGTATTTCACCTATGCGGCGATGGGCGCGACCTTCATCGCATCGCTCTACCTGCTCAAGGCCGACGCGACTCCAGGCTGGCACTTCCAGCACATCAAGCCGTGGATCCCTGCGCTCGGGATTCGGTATCACGTCGCGCTCGACGGCATCAGCTTGTGGCTTGTCATCTTGACGACCTTCATGAGCCCCATCGCGATGTTCGCGGCAGCTGGCTCGATCAAGACACGGGTGAAGGAGCTCTGCTTCGCGTTCCTGTTCCTGGAGGGAGCGATGATCGGCGCTTTCGTCGCGCTCGATCTCTTCCTCTTCTACGTGTTCTGGGAGCTGATGCTCGTGCCGATGTACCTGATGATCGGCATCTGGGGCGGCGCGGACAAGATCAAGGCTGCGATCAAGTTCTTCCTCTACACGATGACCGGCAGCGTCCTCATGCTCGCCGCGATCGTCTACCTCGTGTGGACGCACCAGCGCCTCACGGGTCACTACACCTTCGACTACGTCGCTCTGATGCACCTTGTCCCGCCCAAGGCTGCCCAACAGATGTGCTTCTGGGCGTTCGCGATCGCGTTCTTCATCAAGGTTCCGATGTGGCCTGTGCACACGTGGTTGCCTGACGCGCACGTTCAAGCGCCTACGGGCGGCAGCGTCATCCTCGCCGCCGTCATGCTGAAGCTGGGGACGTACGCCTATATGCGCTTCTGCCTGGGGCTCTTCCCCTATGCGGCGACGATGTTTGCGCCGAACCTCGCAGGCGTCGCGATACTCGGCGGCATCGTCTACGCGGCTCTCGTCGCGTGGAAGCAGGACGACGTGAAGAAGCTCATCGCTTACTCCTCCGTCGCTCACCTCGGCTACATCATGCTCGGGCTGTTCGGTAACACCGTGGCCGGCATGCAGGGCGCCGTGCTCCAGATGGTCAACCACGGCATCTCGACGGGCGCGCTCTTCCTCTTGGTGGGCGTCGCCTACGACCGCACGCACACGCGCGCGATCAAGGACTACGGCGGCATCGCGAAGGTCATGCCTGTCTACGCGACGCTGTTTCTCATCGCCACGTTCGCATCCGTGGGCGTCCCCGGCACCAACGGCTTCGTGGGCGAGTTCATGGTCATCATGGGCACGTACTCGTCTGCGGTGCTCGACAAGGTGAGGGACGGCGGGTTCTCGGGCATCCACACCGTGGGTGCTGCATTCGGCGTGATTCTGGCTGCGGTCTACATGCTGAGCGTCGTTCAGAAGGTCTTCTTCGGAAAACTCTCCGCGGCAAACAAGCACCTCAGCGACATCTCGCCGCGTGAGACGCTCGCGCTCGCGCCGCTCGTCGTCATGATCTTCGTGATTGGGTTCTTCCCCAACATCTTCCTCGCTCGCACCAAGCCTTCCGTTGCCGCGCTGGCCTTCTATGTCGAGAAGGCGAACCTCATTCAGGCTCAGGCCGACGAGAAGCGCGCCCAGATCATGCCCACCGAGATGATGGTGGAGATGACTGGAATTCAGAGCGGCTACCTCAAAGGGTTGCCCACGTTCGACGAACCAACTGCTCCTGGCGACGCGAACGTCGTCGTGGGGCAAGCGACGCCCGAGCCTGGAAAGGGCGCCGGCCTCGAGGGAGTTCCGCGATGAGCTTCGAGCTGATGCTGGCCCTCTCACCCGTGCTCGTCATCGTGCTGGGTGGGGCCGCGTTGATGATCACGGAGTCGATGGGTCGGAAGGTCCCTGCTGGGAACTCTCCGGACGCCGAAGAAGGCTCCTCGAGTGAGGTCGCGCTCGGCACGGCGATCACACTGTTCGCGGGTGCCATCGCGGCGATCGGTGTGTGGGGTTACGGCCCGGAGAACCTCACCAAGGTCCAGTCCCTCGCGCCGTACTTCGTCGTCGATCGCTTCACGCTCTTCTTCGTCTTCGTGCTGGCGTGCGGCGGCGCTCTCGCGGCGCTGCTCGCGGGCGGCTACCTTCCGGAGCATCGGCTCGATCGCGGTGAGTTCTATCCGCTCATCACCTTCAGCGTCGTCGGCGCGATTGCTCTCGCGGCCGCTGCGGACCTCTTGGCGATCTTCGTGGCGCTCGAGACCATGTCTCTCGGGGTCTACTGCCTGACGGGGTTCCGTCGCGGCTCAGCGCGCAGCACCGAAGCTGCGGTGAAGTACTTCCTCTTGGGGTCGTTCGCGGCGGCGCTCACGGTCTACGGTGGGGCGCTGCTCTACGGAGCGACTGGGCACACCGACCTCGCCGGCCTTCGCAAGGGCATCGTCGCGCTGGCAGCCAATCCAGCCGCCGCTGGCGCTGCCGGTAAGCTCGCGCTCGTCGTCGCCGGCATGGTCCTGATGATTGCGGGGCTCGCCTTCAAGGTGAGCGCGGTCCCCTTCCACATGTGGACGCCCGATGCCTACGAGGGCGCGCCGACGCCGGCGACGAGCTTCATGGCCGTGAGCGTGAAGAGCGCGGCCTTCGCCATGCTCCTGCGCGTGCTCTTGAGCGGGTTCGGTGACCCCGGCTCGATGAGCTGGAGCTCCGGATGGCCGCCACTCGTAGCGACCATCGCAGTCCTCACGATGACGGTCGCGAACTTCGTGGCCGGCCGGCAAGAGTCCGTGAAGCGCATGCTCGCGTATTCGAGCATCGCGCATGCGGGCTACATCCTCGTGGGTGTGGCGTCTGCGGTGCGCGCGCCGACGGATGCACAAGGGAGCGTCCTCTTCTACCTGCTCTCCTACACGTTCTCGACCGCGGGCGCGTTCGGCGCGCTCGTCCTCTGTGGCAGTCGCGGCAAGGAAGCTGTGAGCTACGAGGATCTCGCTGGAATCGGCAAGCGTCATCCCGCCGCTGCCGCAGCGTTCTCACTCTTCTTGCTCTCGCTGGCCGGGGTTCCGCCGACCGCAGGGTTCTTCGGTAAGTTGTACATTGTTAAAGCAGCGGCCGGCGCGGACATGTACGTCCTCGCGGTCATCCTGCTGCTCAACAGCGTCGTCGCGGCCTACTACTACCTGCGCGTGCTGGTTTACATGTACATGCGTGAACCTGCGGCTGGCGCGCCCGTCGCGGTGCCGATGAAGAGCGGCTACGTGGCTGCAGCCCTTGTCGTCGCTGCCATGGCAGTGCTCGGAGTGGGGCTGCTCCCGGGGCGCTCGCTCGAGATGGCTCTGAGAGCCGCGCTGAGTTGACGAGCAAATCGTGGAAGGCGAACAAATGTGGGCATCGGCGCGTGCCCACGTAGGTTCCAGCAGACGATGACTTCGCACACGACTTCCCTTCGGGTGCTCGCTGGCGCCGTTCTCACCTTGACTCTCGTCGGGTGCTCGAAGTCGAAGAAGGTCACGCTCAGCGAAGACCCGAGCCCGAGCGCATCGATCGAGTGGCCAGGCATCCCCAAGTCGAGCGCCGAGGTCGAGAAAGTCATCAACCGCTCAGGACGTGAACCCTACTCGGGAGCGTCCGGGACGGTATTAGGGCGTGTGACGATCAAGGGGGATCCGCCGCCATCGGTAGATTGGACCTACGCGACCGGCTGCGGTGTCAGCGCCGTCGAGACCTACGGGAAGGCCTTCCGTGTGAACGCGGAGGGCGGGCTGGCTGACGTGCTCGTGAGCGTCACGGACTACGACGCCTACGTTCCCCCGAGTTCGGCTGTGGTGCCCGTCAAGGCCAGTGGGTGCACTTTCGGTCGGAAGACCATCGTGGCGACCTACGGCCAGCGCATCGAGGTCCTCAACACCGACGCAACCGGGAGCTACACGCCCACGCTCGATGGTGCGACCTACCACGCGATCATGCTGGCGATGCCCAATGGATCGCCGGTGAAGCTCTACCCGAACCGTCCGGGGAAGTTCGTCCTGCGCGATATGCAGGGGCGTGACTTCATGCAGGCCGATGTCTTCGTTCTCGCGTACTCGACCACCGATGTCACCAACACCGATGGGCGATTCACCATCAAGAACGTGCCGATCGGCAAGGTGAAGGTGCACGCCTATCTTCGCGACCTCGACAAGGTCGTCGACAAAGAGATCGACGTTGTCGAGGGCGACAACACGGTCGACTTCGAGATGACGTTCGACGCGAAGACCGACAAGGTCATTCCGCGACCACCGTCGGCGTGGGAGCGCGGGACCGATCCGAACAGGCCGGCGCGCAAGCCAGGGGAGTTTGGCGGACCACCGCCGCCCGAAGACAGCTCGGTTCCGCGCTGACCAGCGCTCGCTCAGGGGCTCTTCGACCAGCGGCGATAGAGGCGCAAGCGGACGCGCTCTTCTAGTGGATCGGGTGAGGGCGTCTCCAGCTCGTCCTTGGATAGGAGCGGGCGGGCGATCGCGTCACCGACCCATCGCGCGAGCGTGTCGACGAGCACCAGGCGCCCGAGTCGCGAGAGCTCCACGAGGTTGGACGCGTTGAACGAGGCGACCACGCCACTCGGCGAGTCACCCGGCTCGAGAGACGCGAGCCACGCGACTCGGCTCGAAGCGCTCCGCGGGTCGGCGTTCGCGACGAGCTCGGCTTGAGCGCGCGCTTCCACACGCAGTCCGAGCGCGGCAGCCCGCAGCGCAAGGTCGCCTTGGGAGATGTGAGCACGTCGCGCCAGGATGCGAGCGCGAGGCAAGTCGCCAGCGCTCAGCGCGGTGTCAACATCGGCGAGCGTCGCGGACGATTCGCGTGGTGGCGCGGCCCCACCATCGGGAGAAGGGGTCAGCGCCAGCGTTCGACGAGCGCGCGCGGCGAAGGCCGCGAGGGTGTCATCGTGAAGGGAACCGGCCAGATCTTCGAGGCGATCGATCGCCGCGCGCGGCGGCGGCGTGACCTCGAGGAGCAACGCGAAGAGTACGCGGGCACCGCGCGTAGCCTCACCCGATTGGACCAACGCGTCGACCAACGCGAGCTGCGCGTCGAGGTCCAGTGGATCGAGGACCGTCGCGAGCTCAGCCTCATGCAACGCCGTCTTCGGATCGTTGCGAAGGAGCGCGCAGCGAGCGCGCTCGCGGTGCAGCGGAGCGAAGGTCGAGAGAGCGCGCTCGGCCCGTGCGAAGGCGTCTTCAGCGAGGTCCGGCTGGCCGCTGCGACACCGAACAGCGCCGAGTCGGGTCCAAGCCTCGGGGCCATCGGCGTCGAAGGTCGCCGCAGCTTCGTAGGCCTTGGCCGCGACCTCGAGGCGACCGTCAGCCTCAGCGATCGCACCGAGAGCGTAGGCTTGGTAGGCGCGTGCCGGGATGTAGCGGCCGACGACGATCTCACCATCGTAGGCGCGGACGACATGCTTCTCGGAGCACGCGACGAGCGTCGTTGCGACGAGCAAGCTCGCGAACGAACGCGCACGACTCAAGACGCACCCAGGGCGGCGATCGGAGCATCGTCGAGCTTCTCGTAGCCCAGGTCCTTCGCGCGAGTGTCGAAGGCCACCGACGGTGGCGCTGCGCCCAACCAGAAGGCGATGTCACCGCCACCAGCGCCGCTCGGTCCAAAGTGAGCGTGCTCCCGCGCGGCGAGTTCCGCGAGCTCGACCACTTCGGTCGTCACAATGGGAACGCCGGCGAGCTCACCGATGCCAGCAAGGGCAGAGCGCTGCGCGTCGAGCGCCGTGACAAGAGCCGCGACCTCGCTCGCTTGCGCCGCAGCCTCGGCGTTGCGCCTTGCCACATCCATTCTTGGATCGAATTCGCTTGGTGCGCTCGCAGCGAACGAGCGCACCTTGGCGACGAAGCTGGCGGTGATCGCCGACGTGCGGGCGGCGTACAAAGCAACCGAGACCCCCTGAGGAAGCGCGCAGCGCGTGACGTCGGGAGCCTCACCAGACCCACGTCGGAAGAGGAGCGTGCCCCCGAACGCGCTTGCGGCGACGTCGAGTCCACTGCCGCCGCCTTGCGCGCGCCGGTGAGCCGCGAGCCCATCGCGAAAGAGTGTGCGCCGCGACTCGTCGCTGGTCGGAACACCTCGAAACGCAGCCAGGGTTGCGACGACGATCGCCGCGCTCGACCCGAGCCCGAGCTTGCGCGTTCGACCCGGACCGGCGGATTCGTCCGCGCAGCGCAGCGCGCTGGCGTCGACAAAACAGGGTGCGGGAATGAAGCCGAGCTCGACCGCAGCCGCGACCTCTTCGCTGATGAAGACGGGCTCACGGGTCGCGTCTGCGTGCGCGTATCGACCGACAGCGGTGACGAGCGCCGGCGCCCCCCAAAGCACGCTGTACGAACCCGAAACGACGAGCTTGCCAGGGGCGCGCGCGCGGCTCACGAGGCCTCGACGCGGGCGCCCTCGCCGGGTCGGGCGATGATCGTGCGCAGGACGCCGGGCACGGCGCGCATCGTCGCGGCCACGGCCTCCGCGTCGGCGCCGCGCGTGAGGACCTTCACGTGGGGGCCGGCGTCGATCGTGAGGTAGCCTTCGAGCCCGCTGGCTCGCATGCGCCTCACAGCCGAGATCGCTTCGACGGTTGCGCCCGTGAAATAGAGGATGCCGGGGTCGGCCGCGATCGCCGCAGCGTGCATCGCGAGGGCGCTCTGCTCCACCGCCGGCCCGAGTTGCGTGAGATCGCGCGAGAGCACGCCTTTCTTCACGCGCTCGAAGAGCGAGGGCGCATGCTCGACCCACGCGCCGAAGTAGGGGCTCGTGCGGGTCGTGTGCTTCATGCCTTCGCTCGAGCCAACGTCTTTGGGGCCTTCGCGCGTCACGGCGACGACGATCGCGACGTCCCAGTGGCTGCTCGGCGCGACGACCTCAGCGGTGAGCCGCACGTCGCCCTCGACGCCCGCGCGGAGCGACACGAAGCCACCGAGCACACTGCGCGCAGCCGATACGCTGGTCGCGCGAGCGAGATCGCTCAGCTCGCCAGCGTCCAGGTCGAGCTTGGCCGCCGCCGTCGCAGCGACCGCGAGCGCGGCGAACGCCGAGGCGCTCGAGGCGAGGCCCGATGCCGTAGGAAAGTCGTTCGTGCTCTCGACGCGAGCGCGCGCAGTGAGGTTTGCGCGAGAACGCACACGGTCGAGCAGCCCCGTGACGCGAGCGAGCGGCTCCCCCGAACTCACCGAACCATTCAAGGTGAGTTCATCCGTCGCGAGCGCGTCATCGAAGGTGACGGTCGTGCGCGTGGCCATGCCTGCGAGCGTCACCGACAGGCTCGGGACCGCCGGGAGGTTGTGCCCGAAGACTCGCTTGCCCCAGTACTTTGCGAGCGCGATGTTCGGGTGCGCGATCGCCCTGGCCGTCAGTTGGTTCACGAATGTTCCTCGCTGGATGAGTCAGAAGGTTGGGGGGCGACACCGCCCGCCGCGGGCGTCGCCGCAATGCGCGTCGCAAACGCTGAGAAGCCAGCAGTAGACCAGCGCTCCGCGATCACGTTGGCCAACCGTTCGGCCTCGGAGTTCGCTTCACCGCGCGGGCACATCCCGCCGAGGGCGATGACGCTCCCGCCGCCCCCCGAGCCTGTGAGCTTCGCCCCGAGGGCACCAGCGTCTCGTGCGGCCTTGCACATCGTCTCGATCGTGTCGGTCGACAGCATCATGCCGGCGAGAAGCATCTGGTTATAGTCCATGAGCTTGCCGAGCGTCTGCGCGTCGGCAGCGTCGATCGCGTAGACAGCGTTGTCGGTAATACTTTTTACGCCGTTCAAGAATTTCTCGAAGAGCTCCGGCCTGCTCGTTCGAATGCGCGCAACCCCATCGACCATCAGCTTCGTCGATGCGCTCGAGCCGGAGTATGCGACGGCGAGCCAAACATCGTGCGCCGTGTAGAGCGTGTGGTGGCCGACGTTGCGCTCGAAGACGAGGAAGGTCCCCGCCATCGCCGCCGCGGTGTCGATCCCCGAAGGATTGCCGTGATAGACACGCTCCCACGCCATCCCGCGTTCGAACACGCGTTGGTCGTCGGGTTCGAGCGACCACGCAGCGTCGATCGCTCGGGCGATCGCGACGCTGAGCGCTGCGGAGCACCCGAGCCCGCCGCCTGGTGGGATCTCTGCGACTGCGTTGACCACGACTGGCGGTCCCGCCGCCGAAGCTCCAAGCAGCGCAGCGAAGGCGCGGGCCAAGTCATCGCCGTTTTCATCGGCCGCGACGGTGCGATCACCGAGCGTGAGGCGTGACTCCGGCCCGTCGCTGAGTTCGACGTGCGCGTGAGCCCCACGTGCGATCCCAGCGGCGATTCCTTTGACGCCGTAAACGACGGCGTGCTCGCCCGTCAGGATGATCTTGCCCGAGCCGCGCCCCTTGGCGGCGACCGCGGTCATCGCGCCTCGCGGCCGCCAGGCCCGACGCGGATCGCCAGCGACGCGCCGGTGAGCTCGAGCCTCGCCTTTTCGGAGAGGGGGAGCTTGCGGGCCGCGGACTCCGCGGTCTCACAGAGCTCGGCGAGTCGTTTCTCGACGGCCTCGCGCGCACCCGTCTGCGCGATGGCGTCCACTGCCTGGGCCATGTCCGCGCGTGACGCTTCTCGGTTCTTCCACACGCGAGCGACGGCTTGCTTCGCGGCTCCGCGCAGACGGGCGTCGGCGTGGCGCACCACCGCCGTGCTCTTGCCTGCGAGCAGATCGCTCCCCTGCGGGCGCCCTGCTTCCTGCTCCGTTCCGAAGACGCCGAGCAAGTCGTCACGCAGCTGGAACGCGACCCCCAGCGGGTTCGCGTAGCCGGCGAGGGACTTCAGGATCTTGTTGCTGGCACCACCCAGCGTCGCCCCCAGCGCGAGCGGTCCCCGCACTGTGTAGCTGCCCGTCTTCAGATCGTGCAGCACCTCGACGTCGGGCTTCTTCGCGAGCGTGTCGAGCACCTGACCCGCAACCACGTCTTCGTGGATGCGCACGAGCTCGGCGAGGGCACGAACGGCCAGCGCCGCGTCGACCTTCGCTCGCAGAAGTGCGTCGACCGCGAGCCCCCAAACGAGATCGCTCGTGAGCAGCGCGCCCACTGCTCCGGCGTGCTCCGCGGGCAGCGGGCCTTTGCCGAGAGCCTTCGCCAAGAAGACGTGCGCGCTCGGTCCACCTCGACGCTCGACGTCGCCATCCATCCAGTCGTCCTGGATGAGGAGGTAGCTCTGCAGCATCTCCAAGGCGACACCACCGAGGACAGCGACGCCGATCGCACCGTTCGGTTGAACACCGTAATAGCCTGCGAACAGCAACGCCGCGCGGAACCGCTTGCCGCCGCGAAGCGAGAGGGACTCGCCCGTGTCGATGATCGACTTGACCTCTCGGCCCTGACCCTCGCGCTGCTTCCGACGCTCGGCGAACATCGCAAGCATCTCCTTCTCTACAGCGGGTTTCGCCGTCGAGAGGAGCTTCGCGAACGCGTCGCGTGCGAGGGCATCCTGAGTCTTCGGGTTGCGCGTCGGAGGTGAGCCCGCCGTGGTCGGAGTGCGGCGTTGGGGCGGCGACGAGCGAGCAGAGCGAGCGCGATCCATGGGCGCGGCGTCTTAGCGGTTTTGGAACGCTGCCGCCATCCGCTACATCGACGCTCGCGCGATGGCGCGACGCACTGGGTTCGGACTGCGGCGCCCCGACGTCACTGGATCGAGCTCACCCACGAGCAACGAGAGAGCACGCGACGACAGGCGAGCGTCACTCGCGAGTTGCGCGTTTCCTTGTCCACTCGCCACCTGAAAGAGTCGTCGCGCGGCCGCCAGGGCGACCAAGAACTGGCCCGCGTGAGGGGCGACCTCGACGAGCCTCGTCAACGTCGCGGCATCGTCCCGCTTGTCGCGCAGCACGCTCGAGTAGGCGTCCGTGGCTTCATCGAACCGACGAGCACGGGACAACAACGCCGCGCGAGCCTCCGCCGCTCTGGTGAACCCGGGGATGCGCTCCATGCCGATCGCGAGCACGTGCTCGGCCTCTTCGAGCTCGCCGGTTGCTTCACGAAGCGACGCTAGCTCCAAGTAGGCCTGCTCGAAGGTCGCATCGATCTCGAGCGCATCTTTGAAGCGTCGGAGCGCCACATCGACGTCGCCGCGGGCGCGAGCATCGACCCCTTGCTGCGTCAATGTTCGAGCCTGTGCTGTAGCCCAGCTCTCCTCCGCATGAGCGAGATTGCTGGGGGCAGCGACGATCACCGCGCCCGCTCCCAGCGTGCACAATCTCAGCGCGCCTGCGAGGAGCCAGCGCCTCACGATCCGGCTATCAGAAATGCCACGTGAGCGAGCCCGACGTCGGCGTGAGCGCGACATCCGGGATAGGGGAGGGCTCGATGAGGAGGGGCAAGTCGTCGATGGACCCGTCGCGCACCGGCTTCTTCTTGAAGCCGACGGCGAAGATCGGAATGCCGACGCCCAAAGCCACCACACCGAGCACCCCGAGGCCGATGGCGATGCCTTCATCGCCGCTCTGCCCGCCGAAGTACACGGCACCGCCGATCGCGCCGAGGCCGACGACAGCGGTAACACCGCCGCCGACGATCATGCCGACCCGCCGCTTCATCTTCTTGCCTGGCTTGACGGGGATCGCGACGGTTACGATCTTGCCCTCGTCGTCGAGGTCGACCTCTTCCTCGTAGGGCTCGCCAGCGTCGTTCACCGTCTGCGCGGTCACGGTGTGGTCGCCCGGATCGCAGATGATGTCCTTGTTGTATTGGTCGGGCGCAATGATCTCGCCGTCGATCTTCACCGACCGAACCTTCGTGTAAGCACCAGTCGGGATGGAGATACGGATCTTGACGATACGCTTCTCCAAAGACGCCATACGTTCGCGAGCCTTCTGCTCGCGCTCCGATTGGAGGGCAGCGGACGTGCGATCGGCGACCTCGGCGAAGAGTTTGTAGGCAGTCCCCGTCTTGCCGAGCTTCTCACTGCAGTCTGCAAGGTTGTAGAGAGTGCCGATGCCAGGCCGGACCTTGTTGCTCTGAGAGAAGCGGTCGCACGCAAGCGCGACCTTGCCTTCTGCCATGAGTTGGCGGGCCTCGTCGAAGAGGGAAGCAGCGCGGGCCTTGTCGGCGTCGCTGACATTCTCGTCTTCGGCGGTGGCGGCAGGCTGGGCATCCTGCGCGGACGCCAGAGGGGCGAACGTCAGTGTGGAGAGGGCGAGAGAGGTAGTGATGAAGAATGCTGAAGCGGCGCGGCGCATGGTTCTTCCGTTCTATCCAACTGAGAGAGTGCTTTCACCTTGCCGGGCACGTTTTCGCCCAAACGGCAGGATTCGAGCGGGAACAGCCGTCAATCGGGACGACCGAACAAGGGATCCGTTGTCGGCTTGGGCTTCTGCGTTTGAGTCGCCGTCGCCGTGGCCGTTGCGGTTGCCGTCTGCGTTGCGGTTGCCGTCTGCGTTGCGGTCGCGGTTGCCGTGGCAGTCGCCGTCGTCGTGTGCGTCGCCGTTGCAGTCGCGGTTCCCGTGGCAGTCGCGGTTCCAGTCCCCGCTTGCGTCGAGGTGCTAGTGGCTGTGTCCGTCGCGGTCGCAGTCTGGGTCTCGGTAGCGGTCGGAGCGGTGTCGCTCGTCGCGGTCGAGGAGGCTGCACTCGGCGCCTCACTTGCGGTGGCCGAGGCAGAGGGCTCCGACTTCTTCTTGCCGCCGCTGTCCTCCTCGTCATCGTCGTCGCTGCTGCGATGGGAAGCGGTCTTGTTGCTGCTCGAGCTGGAGTCGTCACGCAGCACGAGGAAGTAAGCCGCAGTGGCGCCAAGCCCTACGAGAATGGCGGCAATCCCAACGATGAGTGGGGCCTTGGACGAGGGCTTCTTGTTCGTGCCGGCGTAGGTCCCGCCCCAAGATTGGGCCGGAGTGTTGGCGTATTGCGCCTGCATCACGCCCATGTTCGCGGGCGGACCTTCACCCATCACGGTCATGCCAGGAGCGCCTGGAGCGGTCGGCGCGACGCCCATCGGCCCCGGGCCGTGATTGCCCGATTGCGCCATCGGGCCGAAGTTGCCCGACTGATAGCCGGCCGATATCGCAGCTGCGTTGGGACCACCCATCACGGTGGCATTCGATGGAGCGCCGCCTGCCATCGGAGCGGACGGCAGCGCCGATTGCCGGCCTGCTGTCACAGCCATCACACGCTGCACGCTTGCTTGGGCGCGCTGGGGGGCAAAGGGGGCGAGCGCATGCGCGAGCGCTGCTACGTCCTGGTAGCGATGCGCCGGGTTCTTCTGCAGGCAGGTCATGATGATGTCGCGCATGCCAGGCGGAATATCCCGCCGGAACTGCGACAGCTCTCGCGGAGGCTCCTGCATGATGCTGACGACCAGTGCGGTCATCGTCTCAGCGTCGAAGGGTGGCGTCCCTGCCAGCAACTCGAACAGGATGGCGCCCAGCGCCCAAATGTCGCTGCGAGCATCGACCGATCGCGTCGAGCGCATCTGCTCCGGGGACATGTAGAAGGGCGACCCCATGACGTCGCTCGTCTTCGTCATGCCCTTGTTCATCTCGGTCTCGCTCGACAGCTTCGAGATGCCGAAGTCGAGGACCTTGACGCAAGGGGTCCCGTCCACCTTGCGTGTGAGGTAGAGGTTCGCCGGCTTCAGATCACGGTGGATGATGCCGAGGGCGTGGGCTTCGGCGAGCGCTTCGCAAGCCTGAAGGACCCACTCCGCGACGTCGTGAACGGCTTGGCCACCATGCGCCTTGAGCACATCGGAGAGGTCTTGCCCCTCGAGGTACTCCATGACCATGTAGGGCGTGCCGTCGGGGAGCTGCCCGACGTCGCTCACACGTGCGACGTGTTCGTTTCGGATCTTTACGGCGGCGCGGGCTTCACGAAGGAAGCGCTCGCTCGCGAGTGGGTTCTTCGTCGCGTGGGGCAGCAGCACCTTGATGGCGACGCGCTCCTCCAGCTGAATGTGGGTCGCGGCGAGGACAGCACCGAAACCGCCGACCCCGAGAACACGGTCGACCTTGTACTTGCCGACCAGGATGTCTCCTGGTTGATAAGCGACTTCTTCGTTTTCCATCGCGTCGAAAGCTCCCGCAGTGCGCCGTTCGAATGTGCTCTCGGCGTTGCGACGTGCGGCCCAGTCGACCGCGCGCGCACTGCCGCACGCGCGGAGCCCAAGACCTCAGCCATCTTACGAGGCCCGAGACGGACCACTTCCCCCGAATCTTCTGGCTGGGCTGTGGCTCGTCCCGCGTCGCAGAACACCTAGCCTTACGACCAGGCTAGGCCAGCCTAGCACGCCTTCGCAGCTTTGGTCTCGAAACGCCAAAGGTCGCTGACGTCTTTGATGACTATTGCGGGAGCGCGAGGAGCAGTCATCCGCCCACGACGGCGAGGATCCCCGCGACATCGGTGCGACACTCCAGCCAGACGTGCACGAACCAGCCATCGCGGCGCGCGATCGAGAGGAGTTGCTGCGAGTTCTCGCAGCGCTCCAGCGAGTGGCTCCCGTCGAGGCGATTCGACCGCACCCGATCCCGGAAGGCCCGCGCACGCTTGAGAGCATCCTCACCGCCCGCGTCACCCCACGCATCCGTGATGAGCTCGGAAGCGTCGAGCACGATGTACGCGATCACGCCGGGCAGCTGCGACCAAGGCCGGATTTTCTGAGTGCTCGAACGTCGAGCCATGTCCCGCATGCGCTCGCGGCGGCTGCTTGCGGGGGGTTCGCTGGGCGTTTCGGGCCGAGCGTCGCGGGACAGCTCGGCAGAATCATTTCGTTGCGCCATCGTGCTGACTCGTCGAGGTGCTGCCCCCATAGTGCTTTGAGCCCCAGCGAATAGCGTGCCATTGACCAGCGGTCGAATTTTCCGCCAGTTAGGCTTGGGGCCACGTTGCACAGCTGCAAATGGTCTTCCGGCCGCGAAAGATGAGCTGGCGCGATCTACGGCCGAGCCCAGCACGCAGCGGAGCAGATGGTGCGCCTCGAGAGATCGGAGTTCTTGAGGTCGCGCCCGAACTGGTTTGACATCCCTGCCGAATGGCTTGGAGTCCCGGCGGATCGACGAGCAGCGCGCCTCGCATCTTGCCGCCCATCATCGTGCTCGCGGGCGTCATCGTCGGCGGTGGCGGGGTCATGTACGTGCTCGGCGACGGTCGGTGGTCGTTCTCCGAGACGTTGTATTTCGCCATCATCTGTGCGTCGACGGTGGGCTTCGGTGAGCCCGAAGGGTTCGTGGATGTTCCCTACGCGAGGGTCGTCTCTTCCGCGATCATCCTCGGGAGCCTCTGTGTCGTCGCTTACTTTCAATCCACGCTCACGACCTTCCTCGTCCAGGATGTCCTCGGCGAACGACTGCGGAATCGACGCATGCAGAAGAAGATCGCTTCGCTGGAGAACCACGTGATCATCGCTGGCGCGGGCTCGGTCGGGCGACACGCCATCGAGGAGCTCGTGGCGACCGCGACGCCGTTCGTGGTCATCGATCACAGCCGCCACGTTCTCGAGAAGGCCTCGAGCGACTTGGCGAACGACAAGATGCTCTTCATGACCGGCGACGCGACGCTCGACGCGACCTTGGTCGCGGCGGGTGTCGAGCGAGCCATGGGCGTCATCGCGGCGCTCACCGAAGACAAGGACAACCTCTACGTGACGCTGACGGCGCGCGAGCTCAACCCGCACGTGCGCATCGTGACGAAGGTCGTTCACGGCGACGCGGTGAGGAAGATGATGCGCGCAGGGGCCAGCGCGACGGTCGCGCCCGCGCGGATTGGTGGCTTGCGACTCGCGAGCGAGATCCTCCGCCCGACAGCCGTGGCCTTCCTCGACAAGATGCTCTACGCCCGAGAGCACCGGCTGCGCATCGATGAGCTCGACGTGACGGAGACATCGTGGTTCGTAGGCAAGCAGCTGCGCGACCTGCCGATCCGGCAGGCGACCGGTGTGCTGGTGCTCGCGATCTACGAGGGGGAAGCGGTCCGCGTGTCGCCCGGGCCCGAGACCGTGATCGACAGCGGAATGACTTTGGTCGTGATCGGAGAGGTCGACAACGTCGAGCGGCTGCGTCAGCTCGCTAACCGGACCGAGCCCCCGCCCGAGTTCGTGTGAGCGACATCGCGCCGATCATCTTGTAGAGCAACCGCGCGCCGACGTTGCCGTCCCATGCGTGGCCGCCTGCGACCTCGCACAGATCAAAACCGACGATCATGCGACCCGAATCGGCAACGGCTGCGAGCATGGCGTTCACCTGTCGGAAGTCGAGCCCGCCCGGAACTGGCGTGCCTGTGCCCGGACAGAGCGATGGATCCAGCCCATCGATGTCGAAGCTCAAGTGCACGCGCTCGGGGAGCGCGGAGAGGATCGCGGACACGGTGTCGCGCCACGGCTCGCCGGCGTGCGCGCGCTTCGCCAGGTCATCATCGAAGAAGCAAGCGATGCGCGGCGAGCTCGTCGCGAGGTCGTGCTCCTCCTCCGAGAGATCACGTATCCCGACTTGCACGATCTTCGCGACGTCGGGGATGGTCTCGTGCACGTTGAACATGATCGACGCGTGCGAGCGTTCGAAGCCCTCGTAGGCGCGGCGCAGGTCTGCGTGCGCGTCGAGGTGGAGCACGCCGACGCCGGGGTGGCGTCGCGCGACGGCGCGGATGAGACCGAGCGGGCTCGCGTGATCGCCGCCGAGGACACCGACCCCGCGACCGCGATCGAGCCAGCTCGCAGCGAGCGCTTCGACACGCGTATCGAGCTCACGACAGAGGGCGTTCACGCGGGCGAGCGCGCGCTCGAGATCGGGGTCGCCGTCCGCGCCACCGCGTTCGATGATCGGCTTCGAAAGCTCGTTGGCCTCGCGGTCGAGCCACCGAAGCTCGTCTGCGATCGGGAGCATCGCGATGCCGCGTTCGTAGGGGCGACCGAAGGTCCGGTCGAAGAGATCGACCTGGCGACTCGCTTCGAGGACATTGGCGGGCCCGCTAGCCGTCCCTTTTCGGTAGGAGGTCGTCGGCTCCCACGGGACGGGGATCACAACGACATCGGCCTCTTCGGCCGTGTGAGGCAGACCGAAGAGGCCGTCGTGAACTGCGGGACCCGAAGGGTCGAAGGCGGGCGGAGGACGAGAAGACTCGGAGAACACGCAGCGCGAAATATCAGGCTGGCGCGATGGCGCCGAGATCTTCCTTCGTCTCCTCGGGGCGCGGCACCCACGGTTCGTCGGGTCCCTCGGGCGCGAGCACCACGGGCTTGCCGTCGTAGGTCACGCGCTTGCCAGGCCAGATGAAGGTCTTGAAGAGGTAGACGATGAGGCTCTTCTGCTCGAGAGCCGGGTGGATTTTGCCACCGTACGCACGAACGTGCTCCGCCGGAGCGAGGCTCCAGTGCAGGCCCGGGTGGTCGTGGTGAATCCCGTGGAAGCCGTTGTTGTAGGTGAAGAAGTTGACGACCTTGCCGACGAAGTTCCGCGAGTGGTTGTACTTGTCGTCCTGATCACAGCCGTCGTGCTGCAGGAAATTCATCGAGATGATGCCGAACGCGGCGTACTTGTGCGGCAGGAACACGAAGACCAGAGCCTTGCGCCAGTCGATGATCGCGAGCGCGATGTACGTCCCGAAGAGCGCGGCCTGCTCCATGCGATACTGCTGAAACCAGGTCGGGAGCCGCTTCTTCATCGCGGCGAAGTACTCCTTCTCGCCGCGCATGATCGCGGGGGCGACGGCGAAGACGAAGAGGAGAATGTTGAGAAGGTTCCAGCCGTATCGGACCTTCGTCGTGCGCATGACGTCGCGCCGTGTCTGCGTGTGCTTGTGGTGGCTGAGGTTGTGGCCCGGGACGAACGCGCTCACCGGATGGCCGTAGGTCAGCGTGAGCACGACCTGGAAGATGCGGTTCGCGGTTCGGTTGTGGAACACCGGCGCGTGGATCGTGTTGTGCGTCGCGACCGCTCCGAAGAACGAGAAGAAGCAGGTCAGCACGAAGAGCGGCACCGCGATGGCCCAGCTCCCACCATGAAAAATGCTCGCTGCCGGCACGGTCCACTGCACGGCGACGAGTCCGAAATAGATCCCGATGAAGGCGACTGTCCGAAGATCGGCTCGGTAGCGCATGTCCCTCTCGCTCCCGACACTCTGCACCGAAACAACCGGGCGAGCGTCGAAAAATCGACAGGTCTTTAGCGCAGGTTGATGAGGGCGGGCGAAGAAAGCGGCTTCACGACGTCGAAAGATCGACGCCGTGGACCAACGCTTCGGATCGTCACCCCCCTCGAGAACAGCCCGGAAAGATCAGCGATTCTTGAACTGCCTCATGAAGTCGACGAGCTGTTCGACGTTCGCGAGAGTTACTGCGTTGTAAAGCGAGGCGCGGATGCCGCCTGTCGAGCGGTGGCCGGCGAGGCCCACCATCCCGGCCTTCGCGGCGGCCGACACGAACTGCTTGTCGAGCTCCTCGGAGGGGAGGCGGAAGACGACGTTCATGGTGCTGCGGCTGTCCTTCTCGACGCCGGCTCGATAGTAGTCCGCCATCTCGTCGATCGCTGCGTAGAGGGTCGCGGCCTTCTTCGCGTTGGTCGCTTCGACCGCGTCGAGGCCCACGTCCTTGAGGTAAGCGAGGACGTTGCGCATGAGGTAGATCGCGAACGTCGGAGGCGTGTTGTAGAGGCTGTTCGCCTTCGCGTGGGTCTCGTAGCGAAAGATGGCGGGGATGTCCTTGCGCGCGCTCGCGACGAGGCTCTTCTTGGCGATGACCACCGTCACGCCCGAGGGGCCGATGTTCTTTTGCGCGCCGGCGTAGATCAGCGTGAAGTCCTTCACGTTGATCTTGCGGCCAAGGATGTCGCTCGACATGTCGGCGAAGAGCGGTGCCTTCGTCGTGGGGAACGTGTGCCACTGCGTCCCGAAGAGGGTGTTGTTGCTCGTGATGTGGACGTACGCCGCGCCGTCGTCGAGCGAGAGCTCCTCTTGTTTGGGGATCCGCCGATAGATCTTGTTGTCGACGGTCGTCGCCGCGACGCGAGGCTTGCCGCCGCCGAGGTTCGTCACGCGCTGGGCCTCTTCGAGGGCCTTCTCGCTCCAACCGCCCGTGATCACGTAGTCGGCGCTCGCGCCGCTCGGGAGGAAGTTGAGCGGCACCATCGCGAACTGATGACTCGCGCCGCCCTGGAGGAAGAGCACGTCGTAGTCGTCGGGGATCGACAGCAACCCACGCAAGAGCGAGATCGCCTCGTCGTGCACGGCCTCGTAGGCCTTACCGCGATGGCTGTGCTCCATGATGCTCATCCCCGTGCCCTCGAATTCGACGAGCTCGCGCTGCGCGCGCTCGAGCGGCGGGAGGGGGAGACCTGCGGGACCGGCGTTGAAGTTCGTGACGCGCGTCATGGCTCCTCGATATACGCCTCTCCGGGGCGGTCGGCGAAGCGAAAGGCGAGGTGACGTTGCGCCCGATAGCTGGAGCGCGCTACGCACGCTCTGGCATGAGCGCGCCCCCTCATCCGATCCTCGCGTTTGCTCCCGGACTCGCGCGTCGACCTCGCATCGAGCTCACCGACAGGCCGACAGCGATCGAGCAGTTGCCGGCGTTCGGGTCACGCGTGTGGGTCAAGCGCGAGGACCGCGTCTCGTCGGTGTACGGCGGCAACAAGGTGCGGCGCTGGGAGTGGTTGCTCGGCGAGGCGAGGGCTCGCGGGGCGACGGAAGTGATGACTGTCGGTGGGTTGGGCTCGTCGCAGGTCACGAGCGTCGCCGTTCACGCCGGCGCGGCTGGGTTCAAGGTCAGCGCAGTCCTCTTCGATCAGCTTGAGTCGGCGTTCGTGTCGGAGGCGCTCGAGCTCGATGCGCGCGCGGGCGCCGCAGTCTCGGCGGTCGGTGGGATCGCGCGCGCGGTGCTCTCGACGACCCGGCGACTCGGTCGGCACCGCGGTGACCCGAGCCTGTATTTCATCGCGCCCGGTGCATCGGGGCCTGTCGCGAACGTCGCGTACGTCGATTGCGCGCTCGAGATCGGCGAGCAGGTCGCCGCGGGCATCGCGCCTCGGCCCGACAGGGTCGTCGTCGCGTGCGGGAGCGGCGGCACCGCGGTGGGGCTCTCGATCGGCTTCGCGATGTTGGGCTGGCCCACCGTGGTCACCGCCGTACGCATCACGGATCTCGTCGCATCGAACGCGCTCACCCTCGGTGCGATGGCGTTCGCCACGACTCGACTGCTCCGACGCGAGGGGTTCACGGGTCGACGACTGCGACCTCGCTTCGAGATCGATCACAGGTTCATCGGTCGCGGCTATGGCTACGCCACACCCGAGGCCGAGCGCGGCGCCCGCAGGTTCGCGGAGCTCTTCGGCGTGGCCGGTGAGGTGACCTACTCCGGCAAGGCGCTCGCTGCGCTCGAGGTCGCCGTGACGGAGCATCCGGGCGAGACGATTCTCTGGATCAACACGCTGTCGACCACGGGCCGACTCGCTACGCTTCGGTCGTGAGGCGACCTCGGGCAATGCTCGCGCTCATCGGCCTGCTGCTGATGAGCTGTCGTGTGCGCGCGGTCGAGCACGTCGAGCAAGCGGTCGAACCGACAAGCGCCGAGCCGAGCGCGCTCGAGCTGCCGCGGCCGCACGTCCGCTGGGTCACGAACGACGGCGCTGAGCTCATCGGCGCGAGCGACGCTGCCGCCATCGGGGTCGAGGGGCGACTCGCGTGCTCGAACCGAAGCGAGTCGTCGTGGATTCGCTTCTACGACGCCGACGGTCGCGCGACGAAGGTCGGCTCGCTGTCGACCGACTGCGTGTTCGGCCTCTCCGCGAGCGCCCGCGTCGCAGGCGGGGGCCTGGTCGTCACGAGCTTCGATGAAACGCTCGTGCTGCGCGGCGCCGAGTTCGCGCAGCGCACGGAGCTCGCTGGTGAGGTTGCGATCGGCGAAGGAGCGATCGTCATGTGCGCCGCCGGCGTGGCGCGCGCCGAGGGAGCCGCGTGGAGCGCCCCCTGTGCCGAGGTCGCGGGCTCGTCGAGCGCGCTCGTCGTGCGTGCCGACGGCGGACTCACGCGCTTGCGGCCCTCCGATGGGAGCGTGGTGTGGCGCGCCCCCGGAGCCTTCACGCAGGTCGTCGTCGCAGGCGATCTCCTGCTCGCCCGCACCCGCGATCAGCTCCTCGCGCTCGAGAGCACGACAGGCGCGCGACGCTGGTCGATGAAGGCCCCGCCCGGGTGTCGTCTGACGAGCGCGGTCCTCGCGAGCTCGGAGTCCACGCGAAGCAGCACGCTCGTCCTTCATCGAACACGCGCGCGCGGCTGCGGCGCCGACGAGGTCGTGGCGATCGACGCCGTCACGGGAGAGGTCGGCGGCGTCCTCGGCGTGGGTCCGAACGACTTCGACGGCAGCCAGCGCCAGGTCGTAGCCGCGGGCGCCAGAGTCGCGTGGATCGAGCAGCGCAGCCACGCGGTTCTCGTCGTCCACGACACGCGCTCGCGCGAGAAGATCTCGCTCGCAGTCCCCGCGGAGACCACAGGGCCGATGGCGTCGGGCGACGATCTGCTGCTCGGCGTACGGGGAGGGATCGCGCGCATCACGCTCGACAGGACGGAGCCGCCCATCGCCTCGCTCGCGCCCGAGCAGGCGGTCGACGTCGTTTTGGACGACGCGCTCGGCCCCGATCCGGCGCTCCTCGGTGCCGTGCTCGAGCGCCACGGCGCCCCCGCTTCTGAACGACTCGCCGAGCGGGTGCGCACGCTCGACGAGGCTCGACTGTTGACAATTTTGTCAGACGATCTCGCGCTCGACGAGCCCCTCGCCGACGCGCTCGAAGCGCGCTATGCGACTGCACGCGACGGCGACCTGCGCCTCGAGATCGTCCGCGTGCTCGCAGGGCGTGACACGGCCAGCGCGCGCCCCGTTTTGCTCGCGGCGCTCGACGATCCGCGAGCGCTCACCGTCGCCGCCGCGAGTCTCGTCCGCATCGGCCGCTCCGAGGATCTGGCGAACGTCGCGGCCCATCTCGACGCTGCGCCGCGCTGCTTCGCCGACCCTCGCGAACAAGCAGTCTACATCGCCGTGATGGGTCGCCACGTCGCGCGGGACGCCGATCACAGCCTCCCCTCGAGCTGCCCGCCCAAGCCGAGCGTCGCGTCGACAGGGTTGAGCTTCTCGGTGTCGATCACGAGATCGGACGCTCCCGTCGAGGGCGCACACGCCACCGCAGACGCTGGGCTCTACTGCGGGCCGCTCTGTGGGTTCGGCTACCGCGTCGAACTCGTCTACCGCAGCGGCCGCTGGTTCTTTCTCGACGTCGAGCCGACGTGGGGCTCCTGAGGACTCCGCGGAGCCTCTTCAGCAGGGGCGGTTCTTCTTCTTCAACTTCAGCTTGCCGCCCGAGGGGCAGATGTCTTTGACGCCTGCGTCCTTCAGCCCCTTCTTCAGCTCGTCGAGCTTGTCGGGGTTCTTCCGCGCGAGGTCGTTCTTCTCCTCGGGGTCGTCCTTGATGTTGAAGAGCTGGTAGCCGTCGGCGTCGCCGAGCTCGATGAGCTTGAAGTCACCGCGGATGAAGACGCGGCGTCGATCGTTGTCGCTCGTGCGCGCGAGGTCGGCGATGACGTCGCGCGAAGTGGCCTCACCGCCCTCGATCTCCGGCCAGAGGCTCGTGCCGTGGAACGCCGGGTCGGGCTCGACGTGGAAGGTGTCGAGGATCGTCGGGCAGAGATCGATCATGCTGCGGGTCGCGTCGATGCGCCGCGGCTTGCCACCGGGCGCCCGGATCATCAGCGGCACGTGGATGAGGTTCTCCCAGAGCTCGAAGCCGTGCCTGTACATCCCGTGCTCACCGAAGGCCTCGCCGTGGTCGCTCGTGATGATGACCACGGTGCGCTTGCCCCACTCCTGGGAGTCCACGTAGTCGAGGATCTTCTTGATGTGCATGTCGACGAAGTAGAGCTCGCCGTCGTACATGTTCGCGGCGCCCTTGCCGAAGCTCTTGCCCTCGGGGTGCCCCTTGTACTGATCGTGGGCGTCGAGCAGGTGATACCAGGCGAAGAACCGGCCCTTCGTGTTCGCCGTGTCGCTCAGGTGCTTGAGGATGACCTCGGTGTGAGCCGGGCTCGTGATCGACTCATCGGTGGTGTTGTTCTTCTTGACCCCGGGGAGGATGTCGTAAATGTCGAATCCCTGGTAAAAACCAGCCTTCTCTTTCCAGAAGTAGAAGTGCCCGTGCGCGCTCATCGTGCGGATCCCGGCCTTCTGCAGGAGCTCGGGGAAGAGCAGCTCCTCCTGCGGATAGACGGCGAAGAAGTTCCCATTTCGCTTGAGTTCGCTCGGGTATCGACACCCGAGGAAGCCGCCGAGCGTCTGCGCGGTGAACGAGCTGATCGAGTAGAAATGCGTGTAGCTGACCGACGTCTTCTCGAACGCGTTGAGCGTCGGTAGGACCTCGGGGTTGTGTCCCGCCCACTCCATGCGGTCGGCGCGGAGCGCGTCGATGCTGAGCACGAGGACGTTCATCTCCTCGGGTCGGCCCGCCTCGGGTGCGGTGGACGCGCTCGCGACGGCGGACGCGCTGGTCGAACCGGAGGGGGCGGCGCTCGAGCTCTGCGCGGGCTTCGCCTCGGTTGTGGAGCTCGCGCTCGCCTTCGAGCCGGCCGTGGTCGACACGTTCTTTTCACCGCCGCACCCGGAGCCGAGGGCAGCCAGCGCGAGGGCCAATCCACCGGCCCGCGAGAGGAGAGAGCGCTTCATGGGGGTGCCTTTAACCCAGCTCGCGCCGTTCGTCGAAAACCCAGCGAGCGCTCGAGCCTCGTGCGGCCCTCGCTCCTCACGCACGGGTCGAGTTGCGCCCGGTCACGCGCAGCGAGGCAGAATGGTGAACGAGCTCGGGACGTTCGACTTGGCCTCGCAAGAAGTTGGTGAGCGCGAGTCCTCGCCTCGCGAGAGGTTCACGTAGAACCTGCACGATGCCTTCTCATCGAGCGAAGCTTCGAAGCGAAGCGCCACATGCGAGACGCTTGAGTGGGGCTTCCGTCGCCACGACGCGGAGACTTTGACCTCGGCAGCCACGCGGGCTAAGTCCGAAGGATGACGTTCGCTTCCGGCAAGAGGGCTCTCTCCGCTGTGTTGATGGGTGCGATCGCGCTCTCGGGGAGCCTGGCGCTCACCGCGTGCGGCGGGACGACCTACGCGATGGTCGCCGACGCTTCGCTCCCGTTCGTCCAGGGCAAGGTCTCGATGTCCGAGGCCAAGGACGGCAACTCCACGTACACCGTCAGCGTCGAGCACCTCGGCGACCCGGGTAAGCTCTCGCCGCAGGCGACCGTCTACGTAGTCTGGGTGCTCCCGGCGAAGGAAGGCGCGACCATTCAAAACATGGGCGTCATCAAGATCGACGACAGCTACTCGGGCAGCCTTTCCTTCAAAGCGGCGTTTCGCGCGTTCGACATCAGCGTCACGCCCGAGCCTTCCGGCGACGTCACGACCCCGACCGGGCGAGACGTCCTCAAGGTGAACATCAGCCTCGACAAGTGATCGAACGGTCACGACCTTCGCGCCGCAGAGGAGAGCCATGAGCGAAAAAGTCCCGATGACCCCCGAGGGCCAAGCCCGCCTGCGCGAAGAGCTGAAGAGGCTGAAGGAGAGCGAGCTCCCCCAGGTGATCAAGGACATCGCGACCGCGCGTGAGCACGGCGATCTCAGCGAGAACGCCGAGTATCACGCGGCGCGCGAGCGTCAGGGCATGATCGTCGCGCGCATCACGCACATCGAGCAGTCGCTCAGCCGCGCCGAGGTCATCGACCCGACGAAGATCAACAGCTCGAAGGTCCAGTTCGGCGCGAAGCTCAAGCTCTCGAACATCGACACGGGCGACGAACTCGCTTACCAAATTGTAGGTCCCGAGGAAGCGAACCTCGACGAGGGCCGCATCTCCGTAGCCTCGCCGCTCGCGCGCGCCTTGCTCGGGCACGTCGTCGGCGACGAGGTCAAGGTCAAGCTCCCGGCCGGTGTCCGCAACTACGAGATCCTCGACATCACCTATCGCTGACCGCGCGCAATCGCGACGGCGCGCCGGGGGGCGGAGCGGGGGAGGCAGGCCGCCGAGCACGGCACCCGAGAGGCGCCCCTCCACGCCCATCGGCGTGCGATTCGAGCGCATCTGGGACGCCTACCTCTTCGCGCTCGCGGTGTTCGCCGTCGAGGCGATCGCCTCGCGATCGGTGCGTGGACTCGCCGCGCTCGCGGCGCTCGTGCTCCTTCCGGTTGCTGTCTTCGCGGGTGCGTTCGCGGAGAGCCTCGTGGCCAGCCGCGACCCTCGCGTGCGCATCGCCTCTGCCGTCCTCGGTGGATCGATCGCGGGCGCGACCGCTTGGATGCTCCTCGGTCGATCGGTGGGCGCGACGTTGGGAGCGCTCGCGACGATCTTCACGGCTGGGATCTCTGCGCTCGGTTGTGCCTCGCTCGGCCCTCGGCTCGCGCGGGCGCTCGAGCGTGCGAGCGCCTTCGGGCGTGCCCTCTCGATCTTCGTGGGCGCAGCTGCGCTCGTCGCGTTCATCGAGCGCTCGGGTGCGGGCCTCGGGGACGCGGTCGCTCGAGCGTGGCTCGGTGCGCTCGCAGGCGTCGGAGCCGGCCTCGCGTCGCTCGCCCTCGCAGGCTCGCGAACACAGCGACGACTCGCACCCGCGCTGGGGTTCGCGCTGAAGTTCTCACGCCCCGTGCTCGCGCTCGCGCTCTTCAGCGCGGGCGCGATGCGTGCGAACGCAGCGCTCCCCACCGTTCGCGCCCTCGTCGCGAAGAGCACGGCTGCGCCTTCGGGCGGCGTCGTGACCGCGCTCGTGATCACGGTCATCGACGCGATCGAGCCTGCCGAGGCCGCGAAGCCGAAGGAGACCGCGCCGCCACCCCCCGCGCCGCCGCCCGGGCTCGCGGGGCGCGATCTCATCCTCGTCACGATCGACGCGCTGCGCGCCGATCACGTGGGAGCTTACGGCTACGAGCGATCGACGAGCCCTGCGATCGACGCGCTCGCCTCCGAGGGCGCGGTGTTCGACTCGGCGTTCGCGGCGACGTCGATCACCTCATTCTCGCTCGCGTCGATCCTTACGGGGAAGTTCATGCGACCGCTCGCCGCGATGGAGCTCGGCGCCGACTCGACGACGCTCGCGGATCGCCTTCACGCGCGCGGCTACTCGACGACCGCGATCGTCCCGCTCTCGCTCTTCACCGAGGACGAGGCGCTGCTCGCGCCGCTCATCGATCGGCGCTTCGGCTTCGATCGGCTCGACGACGCCGAGACCTCCAGCGCGACCGGGCGCGCAGCGACCCTCGCGAGCTACCTCGCGAGCCAACCCTCGGACAGGCCCGTCTTCGCGTGGGTGCACCTCTCCGAGCCGCGCGCGCCGTATCAACCGAGCCGCGATCTGGCGAGCCTCGGCGCTCGCGATCTCGATCGGTACGACGGCGAGATCACGCTCGCCGATCGAGGCGTCGCGGAGATCGTCCGCGCCGCGCGCGCGCGACCGAACGGCGCGGCGATCGTCGTCATATCGTCGAGCGGCGAGGAGTTCGGCGAACACGACGGCCGCTACCACGGTAGCTCCGTCTACGAAGAGCAGACGCGCGTCGCGTTCATCGTCTCGGCGCCCGGGGTCGTCGCTCCGCGCCGCGTCGGCGAGGCCGTGAGTGCGGTCGATCTCGTGCCCACCGTGCTCGGCGCGCTGCGCGCCGAGCCCGCAGCTTCGGACGTCCGCGGGCGCGATCTCTCCGCGCTCCTCGTCGGCGATCCGCCTGCAGAATCGCTCGATCCGACCTCGGCTGCGTTCGCGGACACCGACGACATGGCCCTGCTCGCGACCGGCAAGCTGCGGCTCGTGTGCCTGCGTCGCGCGGGCTCGTGCGCGCTCTACGATCTCGACGCCGATCCCCAGGAGAAACAGAACCTCGCCGCGACGCGGCCCGAGGAGCTCTCGCGGCTGCGCGCGCGCCTCCGCGCGATCGAGCGCGAGCACGGCCGTCGCGAGCGCGCGGGCAAGGTCGATCCGGGCGCCGCGCTCCCCGAGGCCTTGCAGCTCGGGCTCGCAGGCGACGGCGACGCGGCCGTCGAGGTCGGTCGCTACCTGCTCGATCCCGACGTGACCATCCGTCGGACCGCCGCGCAGATCTTGTTTGACCTCAAACGACCCGACGCGCTGCCTGCGCTGCGCGCCGCTGTCGTTCGCGAGGAGCCCGACCCGACCGTGCGCGCGTACGTCGCGCTCGCGCTCCAGCGACTCGGGGACGGCGCGCCCTACGTGAACGAGCTCCTCGTCGGGCGCGACCTCGCGCTCTCGCGGCTCGCGGCGCTCGCGCTCGCTGAGTCGGGCGACGACCGCGGTGAAGAGGTGCTCCTCGTGTGGTGGATGGCGGCCTTCCCGCCGAAGGGTTCGCGCAGGCCTGCGCGCGCCGACGTCCTCGCGTTCGACCGCGCGCGCGAGGTCATCGACGCGCTCGCGACCATGCCCTCGGACATCGCGGTCGGGGTGCTGCTCGCGGGCCTTCGCAGCGACGCGCTCCGCCCACACGTCGCGCGCGCGCTCGCCAAGATCCACCGCAAGGCCGCGCGCCCCTCGCTCGCCGAGTGGCTCGCCGTCGAGCCGCTCGTCACGAACCGCGTCATCCTGACCGAGGCCTTGCTCACGCTCGGCGCGGGCCCCGAGCTCCGCGATCCGCTCGTGTCGATGCTCGGGATGCCCGACCCTCTGCCGAAGGGGGTCGACTACGCGATCCGCTCGAAGATGCTCCGCCACGTCGGCGGCCCCACGCGCGACGCCGAGCTCGATCGCCTCCAACGCCTCGCGACGAGCGGCGTCCTCGTCGACTTCTACATCCCCGAGCTGCCCGACGACGCGACCGCGCCGGGTGGCGCGCCCGTCCGCGCCGTCTGCCGCGCGACCGCACCCCACGGCGGCGAGATCTGGCTCGGCCGCCGTGAGGACATCCCGACAGGCTCCGAGCAGAAGGGCCCCGTCCCGAAGAAGCGCCCGTCACTCGACGAGGACGCGAGCTTGGTCCTCTCCATCCCGCGCGGTGCCGGCACGGTCGAGGTCTTCGGCGACGTCCCGGCGAAGACTGGCGCTCGCCCTGGCAAGCCCGTGAGCCTCGTCGTCTACGCGACCCAAGGCGTGCACGTCGAGGCTTGCCTGCTCGTGCCCAAGCGCACGGAGTTCGATCGCAGCGTGCTGCGCCCCCACGCGCAGCCCTGATTTCAGTTACAGCGCTGTCACTCGTGTCGAGCAGCTCACGCGGGTCGCGCGCGGAGCTCCGCCGTGCGACTCGCGAGCTTGCGCAAGAAGAGCTGCTGCAAGCTGGGATCGCGCTGGAATCGGCTCGAGAAGCGCTGTCGAACGACCTCGCGCTCTTCGGTGGAGCGAGCGCCGTGTTTCGCCCAGAGCGCGTCGACCGAAGCGTCCCCGACCGCCATGTGCGCGCGGATCTCCACGTAGTCCTCGAGCGACATCCCCGTCGACGCCGCGCCACCGAAGGGCAGGGCAGGGGCCTTGTTCGGGCTCGGCGCCGCGATCGGCAAGGTCTCGTCTGCGGTCGCGTCGGGTCGAGCGATGGAAGCGGCGCGCTCGACGACGGGCGCCGCGGGCGGCGTAACAGCGACGCCGGGCGGGAGCTTGATGAAGGGTGTCGACGGCGTCGCGGGCGCGGCGATCGGCGCGAGCGTCTCGTCGACCACCGAGGCCCGTGCTTTCACGAAGGGCGTCGACGGAGGCGCAGGCTCCGCGATCGGCGCGAGCGTCTCGTCGCCAGCGTCGCGGAGCGTCGGGAGCGGGGGCGCGATGATCGGGACAATGGGCGCTTGTTGATAGGAAGCCTTCGCGACCGCGATGGGCGCGAGCGGGGCCGCCTGTGGGGGCGGCGCTGGTGCGACGAGCTCCGGTGTGGGCTTCGCGGCGGGCTTTTTCTTCGGGCTCCAAGGGAATCGTTTGAGCTCAAACGGAGGCGCGACCACGCGCTCGGGCGCGCGTGCGGTGGGCCCGAGCGCGGCCATTCGTTTCGCGAGCTCGGGGTCCGCGGCGGCCTTGCGCTGCCACGCGCGCCCCAAGGCCCCGAGGTCGACCGCGGTCAGACCGAACTGCGAGATCATCGCGTTCGCGTCCGACGTCGTGGAGAGGGAGCCCAAGAGGCCGACCCAAGCCTCGGGGTCTTGGGAGAGCGGGTCGATCTCTCGAGCGAGGCAGTCCTCGGCCGTATGACATACACGCGTGTAAGCGAGTCGGTCGGGCAGCGAGGTCGCGACGATCTCTCGCCAGGAGCGCTGCACGAGAGGCCACTCCTTCTCGGCGACCTCCTCTTGCTCGAGCACGACGGGGAGCTCGAGACCAACCGAGAGCGCTACCGTGATACCCGCGTACTGCTCCAAAGAGACTGTCGCCATCGGCGCGCTACCCCGCGAAGACCGTGCTGTTCGCCATGATGTGTCCAGTGTCGCTGTCCACATAGTCGTTGCAGCACTTCACCGCGTCGCCGTCGCGCGCAGCGGACTTCTCCTCGACAAAGACGCTCCCGCTCCCAGCCGAGACCGTGCCCTTGTTGGAGGGTTGCCGCTGGAATGGGCCGCCGGGCGGGATATGGGGGACCCCGTCGGCCCCGCTGCCGACGACTGCGACGGCCTCCTCGTCGACGAACACCGAGCCGGCGAGATCGCGCACGAGCTGTCCTTGAAAGGGCAGGGGCATCGGTACGGGTGATTCCTTGATCATGACGATATGCGTATCGACCCCGATGACCTGGTCCCCGCTCTTCGCGACCGCCTCGCCGTCTTCCGCCATGTTGTTTCAGCCATGTAACCACACGGGGACTATCGGCTCAACGCGGTCGTCCCCAGGTCTTCTGCCGGTGCGCGGCGAGGTGCAGCGGCGTCCTCGAGTGAGGGACCTTGAAGACGAAGTTGTAACGAGCGACGTGGTAGCTCGGGTCGAAGCCGTAGAAGTTCTCGTGCATACGCGCGAGCTCTTCATCGCGATAGCGGTGTAGCGGCTTCTCGCGCTCGTCTCGAGCGCGAGAATCGCGCTTGTCCGCGAGCGCATCTTCCAGAGTCGGGCTCGCGGCGAGCTCGGCCGCGCGCGTGCGGATCGCCTGGTCGAACGCGCGCCGCGGCCCGTCGATTACCTCGTCGATCAAGCCGAGCGCCCGCGCCTCTCGCGCGCCCATTGGCAGGCGCCGGCCCATCACGGCGCGGACCTGCGGGTGCGTGTCGAGGTCGCCCACGAGCTGCAGTCGGCGCCGGAGCACATAGGTCCAATATTCGGAGCCGTAGAGGTTCCCCATGTTCTTGTAATGGGGATTGAGGACCACGCCGTCCCGGCAAAACACATAGTCGGCCGCGAGCCCCAAGAAGACCCCACCCGCACCCGCGTTGCCGCCGATCGCAGAGATCGTCAGGTGTGAGGTCGTCTCGAGAATTTCTTTTACGACGTTATCGATCGCCTCGATGTTGCGCATCGACTCGTCCGCGGCGCTCGCCGCGTGTTCAATCACATTGAGGTGTAGCCCATTGGAGAAGAAGTCGGCTCCACCCGTCAAAACGAGCACCCGCGTCGGTCGCTCTCTCGCGCGCCGGTAGGCCGCGAGCAGGCGGGTCGCTTGGCCGGTCGACATCGCGCCATTATGAAAATCGAAGCGCAAGAAGCCGACCGCGCCGTCCTCCTCGTAGCCGAGCTCTTGCCAGGTCCCGTCTCGTGTCGTGAACGGCGCCTCGAGCTCGGGGATGGACTCGGCGCGCTCGCCCAACACCCTATCGAGGGGGAGCTTGAGGCTCGGCTTCTCGGGTGAAGGGCGCTTGCGGCCGTGGGTCACCCATACAGCGCCGTCAGCACAGGCGCGGCAAAGAGCCTCGTCGCGCTTACCGAGGAGCGCTCCGGCAGGGCCCGCGAGCTCGCGCTCCGGGTGCCCGCCGAAGATATGGAGGTCTTCCCCCAGCCAGCGATCGGCGACGCCGGGGGCCCCGTCCGCCGAGCGGATCTTGCGGACGATGGTCGCCATATCGTCGAGTTGCCAGTCGATGGCGCGCTCGGGCTGTCTCATCGGCGGGCGAGCGCGCCCCCACACGTCGGCTCGATTGTAGTCGAGCGGCTCGGGCGCAAAGTCGCCTGCGGCTGCGCGCGCGACGACCTCCGCCACCAGCTTTGCCGCGAGCTCGGTGACCTCCACGCGATAGAGGCTCGCTTTGGAGGTCTCGCGCAGGTCGAACTCCGCCGAGGCCCATATGTCGCCTGCGTCGAACTCGCCGTCTGCCTGGAAAGCGGTTACACCCCAACGGCGCTCCCCAATCAATACCGCCCAATCGAGCGCGGACGGACCCCTGTCGCCCTTCGGCCCTGGGTGCAGGACGATCGTCCTCACACTGCGCCATATGGCCTCCGGGATTCGGCGCTTCAAATAGGGGGCAATCACGAAATCGGGCCGCGCGAGCGCCACGGCCTCGATCGAGACGTCGTCGTGAATGTCGAGCTCGACCGTGACCTCATGACCGGCCTGCGCGAGCTCGACGAACACCCTTTGGGTGAGACCGTTGAACGCGTGCGCGAGGAGCAGGATCCGCAACGTCGGACCTGTCAATCCACCTGTCGGAGCGAGCGGTGAGGGGACCGCTTGGGCGCCGCGCCTTCATAGGTGAAGTACGCGGAACAGGCCCCCTCCGAGGAGACCATGCAGGACCCTATTGGACTATCGGGTGTGCAGGTCGTCCCGAACAGCTTGCAGTCGTGGGGCATCGCAGCGCCGCGAAGGATGGCCGGGCAGAGACACCCCTTCGGCTCGGGGCGGCGCGGGATCTCCATTGGAAAGCGGAGCTCGGCGTCGAACCCCTCGAAGCGCTCGCGCAGCTTGAGGCCGCTGTAAGGGACCTCACCGAGGCCCCGCCATTCGAAGGAGCGCCTGAGTTCGAAGACCTCGGAGACGACCTTCTTCGCGGTCGGATTTCCGTCGCGGCGAACAGCGCGCAGGTATTGGTTCTCGACCTCGGCGCGCCCCTCGTTGAGCTGCCGCACGAGCATCAAGACAGCTTGCAGGAGGTCGACAGGCTCGAAGCCCGCGATGACGACGGGGCGCTCGTGCTCGGCCGCGAAGAACTCGAACGGCGCCGAGCCGATGACGGTGCTCACGTGCGCCGGGCCGATGAAGCCGTCGATCCGTACCTTACCGAGTTGTCGGACATCGGGCGCCTCGAGAATGTGCTGTACAGCCGGCGGGGTGAGGACGTGATTCGACAGCACGAAGAAGTTCGAAAGGCGCTCCGCCTCGGCGATCTTCAGCGCGATCGCCGTCGCGGGGGCGGTCGTCTCGAAGCCGATCGCGATGAAGAGCACCACGCGATCGGGGTGCTTGCGCGCGAGCTCGAGCGCGTCTGTCGTCGAATAGACCATGCGCGCATCGGCGCCGTTCGCTCGAGCCTTGAGCAGGCTCATCCCGTCGGCGTCGGGCACCCGCAAGAGATCGCCATACGAACAGACAATCGTGTTCGGGAGCTCGGCGAGCGCGACGGCGTAGCGAACGCGCGACTGCGGCAACACACAAACGGGGCAGCCGGGGCCGTGGACCATGCGAATCGACGGCGGCAATCGATCGAGAATCCCATAACGGAAGATCGCGTGCGTGTGGCCGCCGCAGAACTCCATCAGGCGATACGTGCGGTCGGGAGCGGCCTCGCGCGTGATGGCGGCCACCAAGCCTTCGACGAGCGCCGGGTCGCGAAAGGGCTCGAGCATGCGGGCTCATCTTCACACTCGCGCGGCAGCTCCCGCTAGAGAATTGCCACGCTCGATCGCGGACAGCAGGCTAACCTGCCGAGGCCATGTGCCTCGCGATACCGATGCGACTCATCGAAGTGCAGGACGTCGAGGGCACCGTCGAGCTCTCCGGGGTCCAGCGCACGGTTCGCCTCGATCTCGTGCCCGACGCCGCCGTCGGCGACTGGGTCATCATCCACGCGGGCTACGCGATCCAGCACATGGATGAGGCCCTCGCGCGCGAGACGCTCGCGCTCGTCGAGGCCGCGCTCGGTGCGCCTCCGACCGTCGAAAGAGAGGACGAGGAGCGTCGATGAGCGGCGACGGTCGCGTCGTACGAGTCGCGCACGGGAGCGGCGGGCGGCCGACCCAAGAGCTCATTCGCGAGGTATTTCTCGAGCATTTCACGAGCGACGCCCTCGCCGCTCAAGGGGACTCCGCCGTCGTCGATTGGGGGGTAGGGCGCCTCGCGTTCACGACCGACGCGTTCGTCGTGTCGCCGCTCTTCTTCCCGGGCGGCGACATCGGGCGACTCGCCGTGTGTGGTTCGGTCAACGATCTCGCGGTGGCCGGGGCGACGCCGCGCGCGCTCTCCGCAGCCTTCATTCTGGAGGAGGGCCTGCCGATCGACGAGCTCGCGCGCATCGCCGCTTCCATGGGAAAGACCGCGCGCGAGGCAGGTGTGAGCGTCGTCGCGGCCGACACCAAGGTCGTCGAGCGCGGCCACGGCGACGGCATCTTCATCACCACGTCAGGGGTCGGTCGACTCCACGAGAAGGCCCCGCCGAGCCCGCCCGTCGTGTCCGCGGGGGACGTCGTGCTCGTGAGCGGTCCGATTGGCGATCACGGCGCGGTGATCGCGGCCTTTCGTTCGGGGATCACGCCAGCCGGTGGGCTCGCGAGCGATTGCGCTCCAGTCACGCCGCTCTGCCACGCGCTGCTCGAGGCCAACGTGGGCGTGCGCTTCATGCGAGATCCCACGCGGGGCGGGCTCGCGACCGTGCTCGCCGAGCTCGCTCAGCAAACCTCGGTCACCGTGCGCGTCCGAGAAGCTGACATTCCTGTACGCGAAGGGGTGCGCGCCGTAACCGAGCTCCTCGGCCTCGACCCGCTCTATCTCGCCTGTGAGGGCCGAGTGGTCGCCGTCGTCGCCCGCGATCGGGCCGCGGCCGCGCTCGAGGCGCTCACGCGGACCCCCGGTGGCGAGCAGGCTCGCATCATCGGTGAGGTCGCCGCGCGCTCTGCGCAGAGCCCAGTCGTCCTCGAGACGACGTACGGCGGACACCGCCGCTACGATCTCATGAGCGGCGAGCAACTCCCCCGAATCTGCTGACAGCGCGGTCAGCTTGCCTTCGTCACTTTGGCGAGCTTGTTCTTGCCGTCGTCGCGGACGAACATGAGGACGTTCTTCGTGCGATCCGCCCAAGAGCGCACGTCCTTCTCGAACGTCGGACAGTCCGCCGTGACGGTCAGCGTGTCTCCGGGGCGCAGATCCATGATCTTGATGGTCATCTTGAGGGTGGGCTGCGGGCACTTGAGTCCGCGAGCATCGAGCTGGTGATCGGCCATGATGACGACTCCTTGAATCAGCTGTCGGGGATCGACGGGACCTCATTGGACAAATGTGTCAGCTCGAGCGGGCCGAGCGCGCGCAGGCGCTCGACCATCTCTCGGACGAGGCGGACATACTTCTCGTTGTCGGCCGCCGAGACGTAGTCGAACGTGAGCCGCTCGGGCTCGATCCGCATCTCTGCCAGCATTCGCTTGACGAGCCGGCTGCGCTGCGCCGCTCGGTAGTTGCCTTCCTTGTAATGGCAATCACCAGGGTGACAGCCGAGGACCATGACGCCGTCTGCCCCCTTCGCGAAGGCCGCGAAGATGAACTGAGGGTCCACCCGCCCGCTGCACATCACGCGAATGACATGCATGTTGGGCGGGATGGGCGTCTGGTTGGCTCCCGCTCGGTCGGCGCCGGCGTACGAGCACCAATTGCACAAGAAGCCGACGATCTTGGGCTCGAACTCGCTCATGTGAACACCGCCTCGATCTCGGCGAGGATCGCCTCGTTGGTGAAGTGGTTGCCGGTCATCGCGCCCGAGGGGCACGCCGCCACGCACGTCCCGCAGCCCATGCAGAGGAGCTTGTTCACCGAGGCTTTGTGGGTCTCGGCGATCACGTTTATCGCCTTGTAAGGACAGACCCCGACGCAGGTCCGACAGCCCGAGCACCTGTCCTCCGTGACGGCGGCGGTGATGGGCTTCAACTCGAGTCGCCGCCCCTCGACGAGCCCCGAGAGCACATAGCCCACCGAGGCCATCGCGTGGTTGATCGACTTGGGGATGTCCATCGGGCCCTGACAGGTGCCCGCCAAATAGACGCCTTTGATCTTCGACGGGGCGGCGTCGATGCGCCCGTGGAGCTCCTGATAAAACCCGGCCGGCCCGGGCTCCACGTCGAACATTCGCCCGAGCGCGCTCGCGTCGGACTTCGGCACCATGGCGGGGCAGAGCACCACCATGTCGAAGACCTCTTCGGCCTGGGCGCCGCCCTTGGGATAGGTGAGGCGCACGCCGTCCTCGGCCGCCGAGGCCTGGATCTCGCTGACGTCGCTGTAACGGTGAAACTCGACCCCCGCCGCCTGCTTGGCCTTCTCCCAGAGCTTGAACTCCTCTTTACCGGACACCGAAATCTCTTTGTAGATATGGGTGATTCGTATGTCCGGTACGTGGTGGCGCGCGAGGTGATTGAACTTGAACGCGTACCCGCAGCAGATCCCAGAGCAGTAGTCGCAGTGGTTCTTGTCCAGGCTGCCGACGCAGTGGATGATCGCGAGCGAGCGAGGTGTTCGACCGCTCTGGGTTACGAGCTGCCCCTCGGTCGGGCCGTTCGAAGAGAGCAGCCGCTCGAACTCGAGCGCGTGCACGACGTCCGGGACTCGCCCGTAGCCGAGCGCGGGGATCTTCGTGCTGTCGAAGAGCGACGCCCCCACGGCGAGCACGACCGCGCCCGCCCGCCTCTCGACTGTGCGCGGCGCGTCGTCGAAGTCGATGACTGCGGGGATCGGACAGGCGTCTCGACAAGCAGTGCAGTCCTCGGCGCGGGCGAATCGGCGACACGCGCCCTCGTCGAGCTGGGGCAGATTGGGTAACACGCCTGTAAACTGGAAGGAGATGGCTTTGCGCTCGCTCCGCCCGTAGTTCATCGGGTCGGGCTTGCTCTCCGGGCAGGCGGCGACGCACTCGCCACACCCGATGCATTGGTCGGTCACGTGCCGCGGTCGCGCAGCGATCTCGACGCTGAAGTTCCCGAAGTAGCCCTTTACGCTCTTTACCTCGGCGAGCGTCATGAGCTCGAGGTTCCTCCCGTGCGGGCCGTGCAGGACGTCGTCCATCATCGGCTCGAGCAAACAAGGGCCGCACTCGAGGTTGGGGAAGATCTCCTGATAGAGGACCGGCATTCCGCCGAGGCCCGCGGTGCGCTCGACGAGCGTCACCTTGCGCCCGGCCTCGGCGAGCTGGAGCGCGGCCTTCATCCCGGCGGGCCCCGCGCCGATGACGACGACTGCGCTCTCGGCCTCGACCTTCACGTCCTCGAGGGGGTGCTGTTCGAACACGCGGCGAATCGCGCGATGGACATAATCACCGACCTTCTCCGTGGCCTTCGCCTTGTCTTCAGTGACCCAAGCGACGTGCTCACGAATGTTCGTCAGCTGCATCAGATAGGGGTTCATCCCGGCGCGCTCGAGGACGCGCATCAAGGTGCCCTCGTGATCGCGAGGTGAACATGCGGCGAAGACGCAGCGCGCGGGCTTCAGCTCCTCGAGCTCCGCTTGGACCTCCCGCTGTCCTTGTTCGGAGCAGAGCAGGTCGACGACCTTGACGTGACGAGCCTCTTTGCTGATGCGCAGCTGAACGAGCTCGTTGTCGACGCGCTCGGAGATAGCTGTCCCGCAGTTACAGAGGTAGACCGCGACGTCGAGCTTCGGGTCACGCGGCGGTGTGAGCATGGCGGCTCCGGTGGAGTCGGACGAAGTCGACGACCTCGCGAACGACAGTCGGGAGCGCCGCCGCGACCACCGCACTCAAAGCCTCTTTGAACGAGCTCGTGTCGACGACCTCGACCCCGACGATCCGCACGTGATCGGGGATCTCCATCCCGATCGTGCGGCCGAGCTCGAGCGCCGTCGCGAGGTTCGTGTCGTGGGTCGACGTCAGGTTCTTGGTCCGTCGCAGCTCGCCGACGTCGAGCCGATGCACCGAGCCCCCGCGGACCCCCGACATCAGCGCGTCGACGTTGATCACACGGCGGTAACCGACCATAGCGTCCAGAAGGCGCAGGCCGCCTGCGTAGACCTCGACCACGTCGGCCTCCGACGGAGCGATGACGTCGCGCACGAGGCGAGAGGCGACGATGCCAACGCCGTCGTCGCCGAGCAGCGGATTGCCGAGTCCAATCACGAGCGCGCGTGTGTGCATAGTCATCCGTCCCGACTCAGGGTCTCGAGGATTTCGCCGTGCGAGTCGCGGACCCTTACGCGCATCGGCATTTTGCCCGGCATCGCGTGGGTCGCGCACGACAGGCAGGGGTCATAAAGGCGAAAGGCCATCTCGATGCGATTGAGCATCTCTTCACGGACGATTTGGCCTTTGTGGATGAGCTTCTCGGCGGCCCGCTTCACCGACATGGTCATAGGGGCGTAGTTGTTGGTCGTACCGACGATGAGGTTGGCCTTCTTGATGACGCCGCGCTCGTCGGTGACGTAGTGGTGTGTCAGCGTGCCGCGCGGCGCCTCGACCGAACCGACGCCCTCACCGACACAGCGGGTGGGGACCCGTCGAACCTCGGGCGAGGTGAGCTCGGGATCCTCGGCGATCTCCAGCATTCGCTCTGCGGCGTAGAGCAGCTCGATGAGGCGCGCCCAGTGCGTGACCATGCGATGGTGGATTGGCTGGTAGCGACCGTTCACGCGCTTCGAGCCGAAGGTCTCGTACATCCGCTCGAAGTGTTCTTCGGCCTTCGGCGTCGCCATTCTGTCTGCACAGTTGAGTCGCGCGAGCGGGCTCGCCATATAGACGCCGCTGTCCTGACCGTCGACGAAGCCCTTCCACCCGACCTTCTTGAGGTACGGATATTTCAGGTAGCTCCAGCTCTCGACGCGCTCGGCGATGTGGAGGGCGTAGTCCTTGGCGGGGTAGCGGAGGAGCTCGCCGCCCTCCGTGTCGACGACGCGGATCTGTCCGTCGTAGAAGTTGACTCGATTGTCAGCGTCCACCGTCCCCATCGAGTGGGTGCGGTGCAAATAGACGTCCGAGGTCACGAGCTCGCGGTAGACAGGGTTCTCGAGGACGATGTCCTGAAAGGCTTGGAGGCTGAACTCGGCGAAGGCGATATTGTCGCGCGCCGCCTGTATGAGCGCGGGCCGCTGGTGCTCCGAGACCGCTTTGCTCCAGCCGCCGGGGACGCCACCGGCGAGGTGGACGCCGCGCCCGCCGAGCGCCTCGATGATGTCGTGGTTGCGCTTGCGACAAGCGATCACCTGCTTGCCAACGTCGACGCCGACCTTCCTTATGACACCGAGCAAGTTGCGCTCGGAAGGCGGGGCGTCTGGGCCGACGATGAAGTCCGGCCCGCCCAACGCATAGAAGTGTGTCGTGTGGTCCGTGATGAAGAACGCGCAATAGATGAGCTCGCGGATGAGCTTCGCCGCGCGGGGCGGGTCGACGTCGTAGATCGCGTCGATGGCCTTCGACGCAGCCATGTGGTGAGCCTCGGGGCAGACCCCACAAATGCGGTTCGTAATGACGGGCATGTCCTCGACGTGACGCCCAATCACGAACTGCTCGAAGCCACGCAGCTCCGGAATCTGGAGCAGGGCATTTTCGACCTCGCCCTCATCGTCGAGGAAGATGTCGATCTTGCCGTGCCCCTCGAGGCGGGTAATCGGGTCTATCTGGATTTGTCTCACGACGCCCTCCCCCGGACGAGCGAGCTCGGTAGGCTGTATTTGTAGAACGTGCCGACGAGGTCGGGGATCGCGGCGAAGGCCGCGTCGGTGCGGCGTTCGATCTCGGCTGCGTCGAGCTCGTCGAGGGGCCCGATGTCCAGCATCGACCCGAGCGCGGCGGCCATCTTTGCACCTTGATCGAGCACGCCCGCGGGCGGCCCATAACAGCCAGTGCAAGGCATGTTCACTTTGGGGCAGAGCGCGCCGCACCCGTCACGGGTCGCGATCCCCATGCACATGAGCCCCTGCTCGAGCAGACAATCCGTCTCGTTCGGGATGATCTCGTGATGCCGATAGAAGCGCGCGACCTTCTTGTCCTGTTTGGTGCGGGTGCACTCGGCGCAGACAGACGAGGTGCCGCACCCTAGCGCCGCGCCGCGCGGTGGCAGCGCTTTGCCCGCGATGACGTACTCGACGACACTCCAGATCTGGTGAGGCTCGGGGGGGCACCCAGGGATGAAGTAGTCAATGTCGACGACCCGAGCGAGTGGCCGGACCCCTTCGTGCAGAACCGGCAAATGGACGACACCGCCGGGGACGGCGGTGGCGGGTTGGGGGAGACGCCCAGTCGGGTTGTCGATCGTGGGGTTGTCGATATAGACGGTTCGTAAGAGCTCTTCGCGACTCGACAGATTGGCGAGCCCGGGGACGCAGCCCTCGCTGGCGCACGAGCCGAACGCGATGAGGACCTTCGACTTGCGCCGGAGCAGGCGCGCCATCGCAAGGTTGTCGTCGTTCCGAATACCGCCGTTGAAGAAGGTGATCGCGAGCTCGCCGTCCTCCAGGGCCTCGACGTCGGCGACCTTCGTGTCGAGGAGGCAGGGGCAGAAGAAGAAATTGAAGTGGGCGTCCACATCGAGGATCTTCTCGTGGATGTTCACCAGCGCGATTTCGCAGCCTCCGCAGGAGGCAGCCCAGTACATCGCGAGCTTGGGCCTGGTATCCATCCGTCCCCGTTCGATGGTTGATGGAGCGCTACGGTCCATATGCGTCGCACTCGGGCCCCGACTTAAGGATGAATTGCGGCCGACCGCGATCTCGAGCTGATGGCTCTGAGACGCCTCGCGATTGTCGTGTCGGGTGTGGTCCAGGGTGTGGGCTTCCGCCCCTTCGTCTTTCGCGAGGCCACGTCGCTGGGGCTCGTGGGTTGGGTCCGGAACGACAGCGCCGGGGTCCAAATCGAGGTCGAAGGCGAGGTCTCGATGGTGGAGGCCTTCTGCGAGAGGCTTCGGACTGGACCGCCGCCGGGCGCTCGGGTGAGGGGAGTGCGGGTCGAGCCGCGGCCCCTCGCGAGCGACCGAGCCTTCGTCATCGTGTCGAGTGAGGGTGGGGGCGACGCGCGGCCGACCATCCCCGCCGATATGGCGACCTGTTTGGAGTGTTCGCGCGAGATCGCGACGGGAACCGAGCGCCGTTATCGCTACCCCTTCACGAACTGCACCGTCTGTGGGCCGCGCTATTCGATCATTTCGTCGCTGCCTTACGACCGACCGCGAACAATGATGTCAGCGTTCGCGATGTGCTCGGACTGTGAGCGCGAATACCGCGACCCTTCGGATCGGCGCTTTCACGCCCAGCCGATCGCGTGCCCTGCGTGTGGTCCGCGGCTCCGGCTCGTCACAGCCAACGGCACGTCGATCGAAAAGAAGGACAAAACGCTCCTCGCCGCCGCGGCGCGCGTCCGCGAAGGGGAGGTCCTCGCGCTCAAGGGGTTAGGGGGCTATCAGCTCGTCGTCGACGCGACCCGCGAGGACGCGGTCGCCCGACTCCGCGAGCGCAAACACCGAGAGGCCAAACCCTTCGCCGTGCTCGTGAAGAGCCTCGAGGTGCTTCGCGGTTACTGTGATGTAAGTCAATCGGAGGCCGCGCTCCTCGAATCGCAAGAGGCGCCGATCGTGCTCGTACGGCGCCGCAGGGATGGTGGCGGGCTCGCCGACGGCGTCGCGCCAGGCAATCCTCGGGTGGGGGCGCTCCTGCCCAATACACCGCTTCACCGGCTCTTCGCCGACGAGGTCGGGCGCCCCGTCGTCTGCACGAGCGGCAACCGCTCGGGGGAGCCGATCTGCATCGAAGACGCCGAGGCTCTAACCCGTCTAGCGGGCATCGCTGACCTGTTCCTGATGCACGACAGACCCATCGCGCGACCCGTCGACGACTCGGTCGCGCGGGTAGGGGCTCACGGTCCTTATGTGCTTCGGCGCGCGAGGGGCTACGCGCCGCTCGCGATCACGCTCGCGGAGCGAGGTCCACGTGTCCTCGCGCTCGGCGCTCACATGAAATCGACGATCGCGCTCGGCCTCGGGGACGAGGTCGTCCTCAGCCAACACCTCGGTGATTTGGAGGCCGAGGAGAGCGTCGCGCTGCTCGAGCGGACGATCGCGGATCTCGTCCGGTTCTATTCGTTCAGCCCCGAGCTCGTCGCGTGTGATCTGCACCCCGATTACGCCTCGACTCGGATCGGTGAGCGCCTCGCGCGAGAGCTCCGCGTCCCGCTCGTGCGCGTCCAACATCACCACGCTCACGTCGCTGCGTGCGCTGCCGAGCACCACCTCGCGGGCCCCGTGCTGGGGTTCGCTTGGGACGGCACTGGGTTCGGCCCCGATGGAACGATCTGGGGTGGCGAGGCCCTCTGCATCGACGGGCCGGCGTTCGAGCGCGTCGCGCATCTGCGCACGTTCCGGCTGCCGGGTGGCGACGCGGCGATCGCCGATCCGCGGCGGTCAGCGCTCGGGGTGCTCTTCGCGATCTCGGTCGAACGCGCCGAACGCGCGGCGGTCGATGGGTTCGGAGAGGACAAGGGCAGGGCGCTCCTCGCGATGCTCGAGCGCGGCGCGAACGCACCCGAGACGAGCAGCGTCGGGCGGCTCTTCGACGCAGTCGCAGCGATGCTCGGGCTCGCGTCCGAGAGCCGGTTCGAGGGACAGGCCGCGATGGCGCTGGAGTTCGCCGCGGCGGATCGCGTGGAGGATCGCTACGCCCTCGCGCTCGTCGAGGGACGCGACGGCGGCGTGGTTTGGGATTGGGCGCCGCTCGTGGAGAGCGTCCTCGAGGACGTCGCACGCGGGATCCCAACCGAGGTCATCGCAGCGGGGTTTCACGCGGCGCTGGCGGAGGGAGCGCGCGCGGTCGCGGAGCGGGCAGGGGTCCGCGACGTTGTTCTCAGCGGCGGCTGTTTTCAGAACGAGAGGCTGCGGAGCCTCACGATCGATCGGCTGCGAGGGGCCGGCTTCAGGGTGCACGCACCGAGCGAAGTGCCGACGAACGACGGGGGCATCGCCCTCGGTCAGGTGCTCGTCGCGATGCGCTCCGCGAGCGCTCGATCGAGCCATTCGTAGAAGGCCTCGAGCCCAGCGCCCGTCGTCGCCGAGACCTCGAGGATGGTCGCGCTCGGTCGCACGCGGCGCACGTTGTCGATCATGCGGGCGCGGTCCACCCCGAGGTGGGGAAGGAGGTCGACCTTGTTGATGAGGACGAGATCGGCGGTCGCGAACATGTCGGGATATTTGAGGGGTTTGTCTTCACCCTCGGGCGCCGAGAAAACGACGACCCGCTTGTGCTCGCCGAGATCGAACCCCGCAGGACAGACGAGGTTTCCCACGTTCTCGACGAACATCACCCCGCGCGCGGGGGGGTCGACGCGCTGGATTGCGTCCGCCAGCATCCGAGCGTCGAGGTGGCAGCCCTTGCCGGTGTTGATCTGAATCGCGGGCACCCCGGTCTTTTCGATGCGATCGGCGTCGAGCCGCGTCTGCTGGTCGCCCTCGACGACCGCCATCGGGTAGCGCCCGCGCTGATCGGTGAGCGTGCGCACGAGCAACGTAGTCTTCCCCGAGCCGGGGCTCGACATCAGGTTCACGACCAGCGTGCCGCGCTCCGTGAAGCGGCGCCGGTTCTCCTCGGCGAAGCGATTGTTCGTCGCCAAAAGATCCTGCTCGACGCGGACGAGCCGAGTTTGGGGCGATTCGTCAACGTGGCGGTGCCAGTAGACCTGCCCATCGGCACCGACGTGGCTGTGCTCGTGAGCATGCTCGTGGTCGTGATGGTCGTGGTCGTGGGCGTGATGCTCGTGGCCGTGGGCGTGGTCAGCGTGCTCAGCGCCGGAATCCGCGCTCACTCCGCAACCGCAGGTTCTACACATGTCACTCCACCTCCATCTCGAGCACGCGCATCTCGTCGCCACCGATGGGCAGCCACTGTTCGCCACCGCATCCAGCGCACGGTTGACCTCGCGTGGTGATCTCGACGTCACGCGCGCACGTCAGGCAATGCGCTCGGCCCGGGCTGCGCTCGATCACGAGGCGCGCCCCCTCTGCGGCGCTGCCGCGGCTGGCCGCCTCGAAGCCGAGCTCGAACGCGCGGACCTCGACGTGCGCGAGCGCACCGATCGAGAGCCGGATGCTCGCGACCCGCACGAAAGGGTCGCGCCTTCGATGCTCCTCGACCAGGTCGACGAGGTTTTGTGCGAGGGAGAGTTCGTGCATCGAGCGTGCTCGAGACTAGCGCGCGAGCACCGTACAACGACGCGCCCGACGACATCGGAGATTGAAGAGCACCCGATCGCCGACTAGAGTCCGCGCCGTGGCGCAGAAGCAACGAACAACCGAGCGATCGACCGCGAAAAAGACCGAGCGCGAGCCGGAAGAGGACGACGATCGCGCCGAAGCGGAGGCCGCTGACGACGAGGCCGACGAGGCCGACGACGGCGAGGCCGAATCGGGCGACGACGACGACGGGGCGAAGGTTGCTCGCCACGAGTCCACCAAGGGCGTCGCCAAGGCGCTCGGGGTCGACGAGAACGAGAACGAGGAAGAGGCAGAGGACGAAGAGCAAGGCGCTTCGGATGCCTCATCGAAGGAGCCCGCCGCTGCCCCCAACCGCGCCGCCCGCCGCAGGGAAGAGGCGCGCAAGCGTCGCGAGGCTCGCACGGCCCGCCCCGCAGAGACGGACGACGACTCCAGTGAGAAGGGTGAAGAAGAGGTCGCGGCAGCTCGTGACGCCCTCCCCAAAGACAGGAACGCGCGCGCCAAGGAGTTGCTCAAGCGACGACAAGAGGCCGCTGCGCGCCCCCCGCAAACCGGGCTGAGCGCTGGCGAGGCGGTCCAAGACCAGCTCGCTCGCGCCGCGTCGGGCGGGGCCCGTTGGCTGCGTGACAACCTGAAGACCGTGCTCGGCGTGATCGTCGTCGGCACCCTCGGCACCGTCGGGGTCTTCGTCTACCTCGCCCGCGAAGAGGCCGCGCGCGGTCGCGCCTCGGACGGGTTGATGGCTGGCGTGATGGCCGAGCGCGGCTACGTGTTCGACGAAGGTCACCCGGACAAGCGCTCCGACGAGATCAAAGAGATCGATTTTCTCCCGGCGTACAAGTCCTACGACGAGCGAAACGACGCCGTCCTCGCGGCCTACACGAAGGTCGCGGACGAGAACAAAGGCGCGGCGGCCGGCATCCTCGGCAAGCTTGGTCAGGGTGGCGCCTATTTGCGAAAGGGCGAATACGACAAGGCCATCGCTGTCCTCGATGAGGTCGTGAAGAGCGACCTCGCGAAGGCGGATGTCGACATCAAGGCCCGCGCGCTCGAGGCGAAGGGCTTCGCCTACGAGGGTAAGAAGGACTACGAGGCTGCGCTCAACACCTTCCGCGAGCTCGAGAACCTCGACAAGTCCTTCGAGGATCTCGCGAAATACCACCAGGGCCGCGTGAGCTGGGCGAAGGGCGACGTCGCGAAAGCCAAAGAGCTTCTGACGGCGCTCTCCAAGAAGCTCGAGTTGCCGAGCCTCGATGGGCCTCCGCAGGGCCAGCTCCGCGTCGCCGTGGACGAGTACCTCCGCTACGTCGACCCGACCAACGCCCCGAAGAAGCGGCCAGTCGGTGGCCCCGACGGCAAGATCAGCCCCGAAGAGCTCGAGCAGCTTCAGCGTCAGCTGCAGCGCCAAATGCAGCAGCAGGGGCAGCAAGGCCAGGACGGGGAGGGGCCGGACATGGGTGACGACTTCGATATCCCCATGCCCGAGGACATGCCGCCGCCCCCCGAACCACCGCCGGCCCCGCCTCCGCCAGGCAAATGATGAAGGCGCGAACGAGCATGTTCTCTCGGCGCAACTTGCTTCAGGGCGCGGCCTTCGGGGCGCTTGCTTCGAGCGGTCTCGGCTGCGACAGCGTGCGTGGCTACGCCATCCCCGAGATGCCGATTTGGGCGCATCGTCCGGGTGGAGCGCTCTCGGTCCTCTTTCGCAAGCAGCTCAGCAACAAAGCCTCCATCAGGGACGAGGCCTACGAGCGCGGGCGGCCCGAGATCGATCCCAAGCGGATGCGCGTGTTCGTCCCGTCCCAGGACGGTGGGCTCTATTCGGTCGATGCCCGCAACGGCGAGGTTTATTGGCGATACGCGACCAAGGGACCAGTCCAATCCGAGCCGCTCTACGACCCTGAGGAGGACGTCCTCTATTTCGGGTCGATGGATGGCGCGCTCTACAAGATAAGAGCCCGTGACGGAGAGACGCTATTCCGGTTTTCGACCGCTGCCGAGGTCGCTCGAAAGCCCGTAATCGCGGGCGATCGCGTGTATTTTTGCAACTCGAACGACACGCTGATAGCCGTCGACCGCAAGTCCGGTGAGCTCAAGTATTACCAACATCGAACTCCGGCCTTCGGGATCGAGATTGGCTCTTACAGCGGTGTAGCTGTCGACGCCGAGCGCGTTTACACGGCGTTCAGCGATGGCGTCGTCATGGCATATGCAGTCAGCGACGGCGCGGAGCAGTGGCCGACAGTCGACCTGACGGTCGACGCGCAGACCGCCGACGGTGAATCACCAGGCTATTTGGACGCGGACGCGACGCCCGTCCTCGGGAGCGTGGCGGGCACGCCCGGCGTCCTGGTCGCGCACTACGACGGTGGCGTGTACGCCCTCGAGGCTTCGACCGGTCGCATCCTCTGGCGCAATGAGAAGGCCATCGGGGTGACCAACCTGCTTTTGTGGGAGCAGCCGGCGCACCCGGGGCGCCCCGTAGGTGGGAATCCTGGGCCGGACGCACCCGCGCGCAGGCTGCTCATCGCGACGTCTGGGCGGACAGGCCTTTGGGGTATCGACCCGGACACGGGCCACGCAATCTGGCGTAAGCGACTGCCCGAGGGCGGAGTCAGCGCGCCGGTGGAGATCACGGGCGCGCTCATGGTGACGACGACCCGCTATGGAATCTTCCTCGTGGAGCCGACCCGCGGTGGTGTCATCGACGGCATCGAGCCCGGCAGCGAGGTCGCTCAGACCCCAGGGGTTCGTGGCCGTCACGCGTACGTGATGACGAACGCAGGTGAGCTGATCGGGCTCGTCGTGCAGCCGCCGCCTGGTGTGCGCTGACGGCCTGTTTTGCTGCGTGCGGTGGTGGTTTGGGGGTCGGGTTCCGACCCCTTCGCCGCTACCCTCGACTTCGCATAAGATGCATTATGTTAACTTTTTGATTGGGTAAAACGGCGGGGTTTCCCGCCGCGACCTCTGCGAGCCAGGCAGGCTCAGTCTTCTTCTTCGTCGGCTGCAGGAACCGCCCGCCAGAGAACGCTCTCGTCAGGCCGCAAGAACGGTCGGTCCCCCGCTGTCTTCTCCTCGTACCAGAGCGCGAGCTTCTCTGGGTTCGAGGCGCTGCCCGGCTCGAACCGTGAGAAGCCGAGCTTCTTGTAGAAGGCCTGCACGAAGTCGACCTTGTCCCAGGCGCGGAGCGCGATCTCCGTAAAGCCCGCTTCGCGAGCCTCCTCGAAGACGCGCTCCATGAGCTTTCTCCCGACGCCGAACCGCTGGTAGTCCGGGTGGACGCCGATGTCCTCGACGTAGGCGATCCCAGGAGCCTCGTCGCGCCAAGCCACGAAGCCTGCCACGTTGTAGTCGGCCTCCGCGACGCGAACTGCGTGGTTTCGAGGCAGTTGGTAGAACTCGTTCGAACTGCGCGTCGGGACCTCTGCGGCGTCGAACCCGAGCAGCCAGTACATCTCAGCGCAGGCGCGGTCGACCTTTACCAGGTCAGCGACCTGCACCTCTTCGAGCTTGCCGATGCGGATGCGTCTCGGCGGGGTTCGTTCGTCGTCGTGGCTCATTCGAGGATCCTCCGCGGGCTCTCAGGCCTTTATTTACTTGGGATTGCGCGTGTCAGCGCTCGCGGCCGTGCGCACGAGCTCGGTGAGCGTGGCGCTCGACGCGACGTCGGACGGGACCAGCAGCACGACCGCCGTCCCATCGTTGGAGCTCAAACTATCGCCTGGCGCGAGCACGCGCACGGTGAGCTCTTGGCGAGCGTCATCCCAAGCCAACGCTGCGCGGTACGACGGCACAGCGAGCGGATCGAAGCTCGGGTTCAGCCCAGGCTCGGTTCGCTCGGACGGCGCCGTGACCGCCACGGGGCTCGTCGCGGTCGTGGCCGGCGACGTGGCTGGCGCTGCAGCGTGCTCCGTTGCAGCGTTCTCGGTGCCGGGGCGCTCGGCGCGGGCGCGCTCACGTCGGGAGCTCATGCGGCTCGCGAGCTGCGCCGCAGCCGGTGTCGGCTCGACGGAGACGATCTCGACGTTGAGCTCGTTGCCCGTGAGGACGTTCGTCTTCTCGTCGAGGTCCGAGAACGCGGCGGCGTTCGCGATGTGCGAGAAATCGCGCTCGACCGTTGCCTCACCGCGGTTCGCGTCGAGCTGATGAGGGCGCGCCTCTGGAGTCGACGACGCAGCAGTCGAAGCAGGTGCTGTCGTGGCGGGCGTGGACGCAGCCGTCGGCGTCAGCGCGCTGCGTGCTGCAGCCATGAGCCCGCTCGCGCGTCGCCCGCTGTGCGTGCTGCGGCGTCGCCCCTTCGACCCGACAGCGTCCACGCCCATCGCCGGCGTCGGTGCAGTCGGTGAAACAACAGCGCGCTGCTGCTTCATCTGGTCGTAGCTCTGGTTGCTCGCGAGGGTCTTTGCCTCGGGCTTCACGAGCGGCTTCGGCTCGAGGTGCTTTGGCTCGGCGTGCTGGCGCGGCGGGTCCTTCGGGAGAAGTCCTGCGGCGGCGCGCGCCGCAGCGAACGTCGGGTCGGGGCGGTTGCCGCTGCTCTGCAGCGTGTTCGCCAATTGCTTTGGGGGGCTAACTATCGAGGGCTGGGGCACCGTGGGCGCCATCGGCTCGACGCGAGGTTGTGACAGGGCCTCGGGGCGCGCGGTGGTAGCGGTGGCGATCGAAGGCGGCGTGCCCGAAACGCTGGGAATCGAGAGCGCGGGGCGTCGATGCAGAGGTGGTGGCGGCGCCGAAGCGCGCGGCGCAGGGGGCGCGGCAGGCACGGCCGGCGCGGTGGCTTGCGGCATCGCCGGCGCAGGAACCGATCGCGGCCGTTGAGGCGGTGACGGCACGCGCGGCGCGGACGCATTGGCTGGCGCGCCGCTGGGCACGGGCGTCGCAACCGCCGCGGGGGCCGGTGTCGCTGCGGGCGCGGCGGGGGTCATCGGCGCCGACGCCTGCTGTTTCGCTTCTTGCTGCACCCTCGAGGTGAAGTCTGCGGCGGCTTTGAAGAGCTCCAGCGCCCGCGCATCGCGGTTCGAATCCGAAGCGGACTCGGCCGCGCGCCGCAGCCACTTCAAAGCCTCGGTCGACTCACCTCGCCCAAGCAGCGCCGTCGCCGTCGACAGTGCCCAGTGGACGTCCTCGTCGTCATCGTCGCGCGGTTCGGGGATCAACGCCGCCATCCGCCCGCGATGGTCGGACATGCGGCGAGCCTGCGCAATGAAAACAGCTCAGAGGCGCGAGTACGGCTCGAGCTCGGGCAGACAAACGCCGAGGGCGCACAGCGTGAGATCGACGTCGAACACAGCGCAGCTCACCTGCTGCGCGCAGTAGTCGTCGTAAGCGCAGAGTCGCAAGCAGCTCTCCCCTTTGCCGACGTTGCCCGTGCGCGTCGTGCACGACCACGTGCTCGTCAGCCACGTCGCCTCGTGGAGCTCGGTGTTGAAGAGGCAGACCTGCTTCTTGTCGACCTGGTCGTAGGCGTAGACGGCGCATTTGTCGCCGTTGTGGAGCTTCGTGAACTGCGTCTCCATCGTGTTGAAGAGGTAGCTGTAGTCGCACTCGGACGTGCGCGCTGACTCGCGGGCCACGCGCGACACCAAATACGGGTCGGTCAGCCCCTCTTGCCTCACGGTGCGCAGCATCGAGACGATCTCCGTGTTGCCGCCGCCGTTGCCGTCTTTGTCGGGCGTGCGGGGTCCCTCGCGGAGGGCCTTCATCATGCGATCGGAGCGCGCGGTGCTCTCGGCGTTGTTCACGTTGCCGAACCCGAGCCGGACGTACTCTTTCGGCGTGGTCGTCTTGCAGACGAGCGCGTGATCCCAAAGGGATTGGTTCACGATGGGCGGCCGCAGTGTGTACGGCCGGCGGCAGACGCCGACCATCCCCACCGGGACAGCCGCCCACGTCTTGTTCTCCTGCTCGCCGAGTTGTTCGGTGTGGAACTCGGTCGAGCCGCAGCCCAAGGCGCCCGTCACGCCGGCGAGGCCGAGCAGCGCACTCAAAAGCGACGATGCCTTCATCGTGGCGCTACCGGGTGTGTCGAGTGCAGGTCGTCGATGCATGACATCCCTTGGTCTTCCTCAGCCGCGAAGGTAGCACCATCGTGCCACGCGCCGAAAAAAGAGGCGAAGCGCCTCAAGCGCCGAGCATCGTTTGGCTGGCGAGGTCGTCGACCACGGCCTTCAGGCTGTTCGTCTCCTTGAAGATCCGCAGCTGGCGATCGGCGCTCGTGCCCTCTTGGCAGAGGGTCCGGATCCGCTCGAGGTCGTCTTGCGTGTGGAAGATGTCGGCTGCCTCGGAGACGAAGTCGAGCAGCTCCTCGATGAGGATTTTTGTCGGAACGCTCTCGCGCTTGCCGAAGTCGATGAGCGAGCCGTCGAGGCCATAGCGCACCGCGCGCCACTTGTTCTCCTCGATGAGCATGTGGCTGTACTCGCGCCATGCCTGGTTGCGTCGATAGAGCAAGTAGAGCTTGCCCATGATCGCCTGGATGAGCGCCGCGATCGCGATGGTGTCGTCGATCCGCGTCGTCATGTCGCAGATGCGGAGCTCGACGGTGTCGAAGAACGGGTGGCAGCGGACGTCCCACCAGATCCGCTTCGCGTTGTCGATGCAGCCCGTGCTCACGAGGAGCTGCACGAAGGACTCGAAGCTCTTGAAGCTCTCGAAGTGACCCGGGATCCCCGTCCGCGGGAAGCGCTTGAAGATCTCGCTTCTGAAGCTCTTCAGGCCGGTGACGCGGCCGATCCAAAACGGGCTCGACGTCGACAGCGCGAGCACGTGCGGCAGGAAGTATCGGACCTGGTTCGCGAGCGCCATCGCGACCTCTTTGTCCTTGATGCCGACGTGCACGTGCAGACCGAAGACGAGGTTGCCGCGAGCGACGTCCTGAAGATCCTCGACCACGCTGTGGTAGCGCTCGCGGTTGGTGATCTCCTGGGTTTTCCAATCGCTGAAGGGGTGCGTGCCCGCAGCCACGATCCGCATGCCGCCCTTGTGAGCGAGCTTCGCCAAATCGCGGCGCAGCTCCGTGACCTCGTCGCGCGCTTGGCGGATGTCGCGGCAGATGCCCGTGCCGGTCTCGACGACCGACTGATGCATCTCGGGGCGGACACGTTCTCGCAGGATGCTGCCCTCGGGAGCTTCGTCGAGCAGCTGGCTGACGTACGAGTGGAGCTCGCGCGTCTCGTTGTGGACGATCTGGAATTCTTCCTCGATGCCCAGCGTGAACTGTCCGTCGAGCAGCCCAACGATATCGGTCATGCGGTCACCTCCGAGACGGCTCCAAAAAGAGGCTGCGTGTGCGACCGCGTGCCCCCCTGGGCGTCGATGATCAGGTCTTGCGCGTCAGCGGGTTCTCTTGCGGACCCACCCATTTTTCCCAACGATAGCCCGAGGTCATCGTCCGCGAGCGATCCTTTGCGAGCGAGACCGCCATATCGACCATCCAATCCACGACGATCTGGAAGTACTTGTCGTGGATGCTCCAAATATCCATGTCGGGAGCAGGGTTCGTGAAGTCGATGGCGTACGGCACGCCGTCCTTCACCGCGAACTCGACGCTGTTCATGTCGTAGCCGAGGATGGTGTTGACGGTCACGCTGTCCTTCATGATGCGCTCGAGCGTGTCCTTGGCGATCCAATCGTCAGTCTCGTTGACGATATAGGCGCGGCGCGCGGGGCTGTACTGGATCGGCAGGATGCGATCTTTGCCGATGCAGATGCACCGCACGTACTCGTCGAAATCGATGAACTGCTGCAGCGTCATCACGTTCGTGCCCGAGGCGTCGTAGGCGCGGAGCAGCTCGCTCGGGCTCTTCACCACGGTGACGTCGCGCCAGCCGCCGCCATCGGCAGGCTTGAGGATCGCGGGGAACCCGACGTACTCGACGATGGCCTCCCAGTTGAGGGGGTACTCGAGGTTGCGCAGGCTGCGGCGCTTGTCGATCGCGGGGATGTAGTCCTTCTGCGGGAGCATGACGGTGCGAGGCACCGCGACGCCCGCGCGCTGCACGAGCGAGTAGCCGAAGAACTTGTCGTCGGCGCTCCACCAGAACGGGTCGTTCACCACGTAGGTGCCCGCGAGGGCCGCGGCCTTGAGGTGGAAGCGATAGTGCTTCACCTCCTGGCTGATGCGGTCGATGAGCACCCGGTAGGGCGACGTGAAGCGCTCGGCGGTGCCGCCGATCTTCGCGAGCTCTGCCTCGATGCCAGGGACCTTGTTGCAGCGCTCGAGGAACGCTGTTGGAAACGACTCTTCCCACCCACAAAGCAAACCGATCCGCTCCGCCATAAGCGCCCGCACTTACCCCAGACGTGCGCCTGGGAAAAGAACGCTGCGATCGGGAAGCGCGAGTCGCGAGCTTTTCTTCAGGGCAAGAGGATGCGCGCCGAGCGCGGCGCGAGGCTCGTAGTGGGGCCCGTGACGACCTCGTCGGTGAGCAAGTCGGTCGCGCTGGCCGGCAAGTTCTCTGCGTTCTGAGCGGTGTCGCTGCGGTTGAGCGCCACGTAGATCGACTCGCCGCCGTCGGTCATTCGGTAGACGTACACGTCGTTCGACACGAACACCGTGGAGCGGTCGCCGCGCCAGAGGGCCGGGTGATCCTTGCGGATGGAGCCGAGCTTCTTCACCCGGTCGAGGAGGAAGGTCTGGTCCGCGCTGAGGCCCGTCCACTGCATCATGCGCCGGTTGTCGGGGTCACCGCTGCCCGGCATCCCGATCTCGTCGCCGTAGTAGACGAGCGGGATGCCTTTGGTGGTGAAGAGGAACGTGAAGCCGAGCGCGACGCGCTCGTACGGCGCACGGTTCGGTGGAGCGCCCGGCTGACCGCTCCAATTCGAGGAGCCGCCGTTGTCCCACGCGCCCCAGGGTGAATCGAGCGCCGTCTGGATCACGCGCGCGATGTCGTGGTTGCCGATGAACGTCGACATGATCCCCGGGTAGTAGCTGTCGTTCGACGCGAGGAAATTGTCGAGGTCATACATGGTGCCGCTCCGCCGAAGGAGGTTCTCGACGATCGCGCCACGGAGCGGGAAGTCGAACTGCCCGTCGAGCAGCGTGGGGCTCACGTACTGCCGGATGAAGTCGCGGTTGCCCGTGTCGAAGGTCTCACCGACCATGTAGAAGTGCGTCTTCGACTGGTCGATCTCTTCGTTCACGCGACGCCGGAGATCCTCGATCCAGACGGTCTCGATGTGTTTAACAGCGTCTAAGCGATAGCCGTCGACGCCGGTCTCCTTGATCCAATAGAGCGCGTTGTCGAGGCTCGCGGCGCGCGCCTCGGGGTTCTGGAAATTCCAGTCGGGCAGGTAGTCGCGGAACCAGCACCTGCGCCCCTCATAGCCGTCCCACGAGCAGCCCGCGCCGCAGACGCAGTAGCGCCCGTCGAAGTCGAGCGGCCAGAACCAATCCGGGTGATCGGTGAAGAGCGGGCTCGAGATGTGGACGTGGTTCATCGCGTAGTCGAAGAGGACCTTGATGCCGTGCGCGTGCGCCGCGTCGACCACCTGCTTGAGGAGCGCGAGATCCCCGAAGTGCTCCTCGACGTCCTCGAGGTTCTGCGGCCAGTAGCCGTGGTAGGCGCTGTATTGGTGGCCGTCTGCGCCGGGCCCCGCGACGCTCGGGTTGTCCATCGGGACGGTGAGCCAGAGCGCGTTCACGCCGAGGTCGTCGAAGTAGCCCGCTTCGATCTGTTCGAGCAGCCCTGCGTAGTCGCCGCCCTGGTAATTTGCAGGTGTCTCGACGTCTGCGACGGGGTCGTCGTTCGACGGGTCGCCGTTCTTGAAGCGATCGACGAACACGAAATAGAGGACCGCGCTTCGCCAGTCGAACTCACCCACGATGGGCGGCCCGCCCCCGCTGCCGCCGTCGCCCGTGGTCGGGCATGACGGGCGCTCGTCGCACGACACCATCACGACCGAGTTCTTCGCGCCGAAGCCGTCGTCCTGCGTGAGCGGGTTCGTCGGGTCGGTGACCCAGGTTTCGCCGTCGATCAGGTACTTGTAGTGGATGGTCGAGCCGTTCGGCGCGTCGAGGGTCGTGCGCCACTCGCCCATGTCGATCTGAAGCGGGATGCCGACGTCCCAACCGTCGGGCGCAAAGTCGCCGCGGAGCTCGACGCTCTTCTCGCTGCCGAGTGGGTAGTGGAACGCGACTGCGCAGCCTGTCGCTTGCGTGCTGCAGCCGCCCTGGCCACTGCCACCAGTGGCGGCGCCACCAGCACCTCCCCCGCCCTCACCTGCACCACATGCGGAGCTCGCCGCGGCGACCAAGCCGACAGCGACGAAGGAAAGCAGCGCTCTATTTTTCATGGTCCGTGTGAAGAAAGATCAGCGTCGAAGAGGAAGAGCCCGCGCTCGGTGAGGAGCCAGAGGCCATCCTCTCGAGCGTCGAAGAAGAGCGCGCGCACGTCGGAGCCGTAAGGCTCGACCCAGTAGCGTGAGAACCGCACCTCGGCGTCGTCGAACGCCGGCGCCTCGATCGCGAGGAGCACTGGGGCACCACGCTCGGGATCGAAACCCGAGACGAACGCGCGAGGCTCACCGAGGTCGCCCGCACCGAGCCGGCTGAGGTGCGTGAGGTGCGCGCCGCTGAGATCGACAGGCAGGTCGACGCCGACACAAACGCCGTCTGTGCAGAGCTCGAGGCCCCCTGCCCCATCGAGCGAGAACGCTGGGTCGCGAGGGTCCTCGAACGGGAGCGTCAGCGCTGGCGCGGCCCCCGGGACGAGGAGGGGCTCACCGTTCGACTCGGGCAGGAGCCAGAGCTCTCCGTCGTGTGCTTCGGCGGCTTCGAACGCGCCCGATACGAAGGGCTCTGGCGAACGGAGCCGCGTCGCGGGCGTCACGACGAAGGTCCCGAGGTTCAAGTCCGCGCTGGAAACCCAAGGAGGAGCTGGCGACATCATGATCGCGCCGCCCGCCACGATGGGCCCCGAACCGATCGACTGCGTTCCGCCGCCGACGCCCGCCGGGCCAGCACCGACGGTGGGCATGACGACGAAACCGCCGACTCCACCCACGCCGACCATCCCAGCCCCGGTCGTGGTGGTGGTGGTTTGAATGGCCCCACCGAAGCCGCCGACGCCCGTCGTAGTGGTCGGTCCAGGTCCAGTGCCGATGCCACCGAAGCCGCCGCCGCCTGCGCCAGGTCCACCACCCGAGCCAGGACCGAGCCCACCGAACCCACCTGCGAGTCCACCGACGCCGTTGCCTCCAGCGCCGAGTCCGCCGGCGCCGAGCCCTCCAGCGCCACCTGCCGTGTTGCTCGACCCACCGGCGCCGCCCGCGCCGCCCGATGCACCGCCGCCAGCACCGCCCAACCCCGGGTCGGGACAGCTGCCGTTCTCATCGCAATCGACCTCGGCCGACACGCAGGTCCCGTTCGCGCAAGTCTGGTCCTCACCGCAATCGACGCCGATGCACTCGGTGCTGAGGAAGACCGGGAGAGACAGCTTCTGGTGATCGACGAACCCGAGTCGTCGTCGCGCGAGGATGCAGGGCGCGCCCGCGATGCTGCGCGCCTGCACGTACAGGTTTCGACAGGCGGTCGCGTCCATCTGCGTGACCCCGTCCGGGCGCACCACACCTGCGAAGACCGCGAGGTCGAGGCGCTTCGCGTCGTTGCCATCACCAGGCAAGAAGACCAGCGTTCCGATCCACGAGCGCGTTCCGGACTCGCAGTGCTCGGTGACGGTCGTCTCCGTGTAGTCGGCGCCCGCGAGCGTCGGCGCGGCGACGATCAGCGTGTCGAGCAGATGATCGGCGGAGTGCGTGTCCTCGACGCAGAGCGCGTTGGTCGTGAGCTCGAGCGTGATCTGCGTCGGCGTCGCGCAGGCCGTGAGCGCCGCCAAGAAGACCAGCCGACGCGAGCCGAGCTCGAACCCTCGCATGAGCGAGAAATACCAGAGCTCGCGAAACTGCGAGCGGAGTTCAGAGGTGGAGGACGACCCCTCCCGGGTTCGCGACGGATTTTGCCGGAGGTGCGGTCGCCGTGGTCTTCGCCGAGGGAGGTGCGGTGTTCGTCGGAGTTGCGTTCGTGGAGGGAAGTGGCGGCTGGGCGCCGGCGCTTTGGAGCTTGGCAGCGGAGGGCGTCGACGGGCGCGGTGCGCTCGCGACGACAGCGCTCGCGGTGGAGGACGTGGAGACGATCGCGGGTGTGCTCGAATCGGCCGTCGCGGCGCTCGAGGGCTCGGGGCCTGGACTGATCGAAGGCCCGCTCGCCGGAGGGCGCGGAGAAGCATCGTTCGTCACGGGTGCGGCGAGCTGCGAGGGCTCAGCCGCGGACGATGCGCCCGCGTCGCCACGCGCCGGACGCAGGACCATCACGATCGCGACCACGACGCCGGCCGCGACGACCGCAGCGGCGGCGCCGAGCGCGAGGCCCGCACCACGACCGCGCTCACGCAGCGCAATCGGATTCGAGACCGTCTGCGCGGGCACCACCGATCTGCCCGGCGGAAGAGCGTCGCTTGAGGTCGACGACACCGTCGCCGACGGGTCGGCCGACGTGTCGCGAGCCTCCCCGAGGAAGGCTCGAAGCGCATCGCCGAACTCGCGCGCGGTCTGGTAGCGCTTCGCTGGATCCTTCTGGAGGGCGCGCGCGACGATGCGATCGATCTCCTGCGGCACGTCGCTGGCGCGCGTCGACGGCGGCGGCGCTTCGTCGACGGTGACGCTGACTGCGACCGCCGTCGCAGTCTCGCCTGTGAACGGCGGCTCGCCCGTCACGAGCTCGTAGAGGATGACGCCGATCGCCCACACATCGCTGCGCTCGTCGGCGAGCTTCGCGGAGCGCACCGACTCGGGGGCCATGTAGAGCGGCGTGCCGAAGGCCGACTGCGTCTGCGTGAGGTTGACCTGCTCGGGTTGGACGAACCGCGAGATGCCGAAGTCGACGACCTTGATGGTCCGCCGATCGCCCTCATGACTGAGGAACACGTTCGCGGGCTTGAGGTCGCGGTGGATGATGCCGGCCGCGTGAGCCTCGGCCATGGCCTCGCAGATTTGGACGCAGTAGCGCGCGGCCTCGACCGCGGGCAGTCGCTGCCGCCGCTCGATCTCTACCCCGAGATCACGGCCCTCGAGGAACTCCATCACCATGTAGGGGCGGCCATCCTCGAGATTGCCGACGTCGAAGACGCGAGCGACGTACGGGCTCGAGAGTGAGGCCGTCGCAACGCCCTCGCGTTGGAAGCGGACGAGCGCTTCGCGATCGCCGCGCCACTCCTCGCGAAGCACCTTCACCGCGACGCGGTAGCCGAGCTCGAGGTGGTGCGCGAGGTACACGCTGCCCATCCCTCCCTCGGCCAAGAGCTGAGAGATCTGGAATTTCCCCGCGAGGATGCTGCCGGCTTCGAGCCCCAACGCGCTCAGCGTATCAGAACCGAAGCGTAAAGACCGGTACGGGGCCGATCTGCAGCGGGATGCGATCGAGCGCTCGCGCTCCCCAGAAGGGCGAGCGCATCCCGACGCGTGCGTGCGTCGCGTTGCCGATCGCGCCGGGGCAATCCTCGGCCTGAACCGAGACCGAGACGGGCACCGTGCACGGCGGGATCGACCCCTGGTCTGGGTCCGCCTCGGTCAGCAGAGCCCACGCGAGCAAGCTGACGCCGCCCGCAACGACCACACCACCGGTGATCGTCCAGAACCACCACTGCTCGTAGACGGGCCGTGCCCCCGGCTCGATGACCAGGTTGCGGCGCTCAGCCTGCTTGAGATCGACCTCGACCTCGTTGTCGGTGTAGCCGGTCGCGACCAGCCGGACCTTGTGCGGGCCCGGCTGCACCTTCACCTCGGTCGGCACCTGCCCGATCGACGCATCGTCGACGAAGACGCTCGCTCCCTTCACCGGCGAGTCGACATGCAAGGTGGCGCGCTTGTCCTTCGGCACGAGCTCGACGGCGACGACGACGTGACCCTTCGACGGAAGCTCGATCTCTTTGTTGAAGGGCTCGAAGCCCTCGAGCGTGACCTCGACGCGCGCGACCTCGCGAGCGTTCACCCGCGTCACGGCGAGCGGTGAGACGCCGAGAACCTCCTTGCCCAGGTTCACGGTGGCGCCGTCGACGGGCGCGCCCATCGCGGTGACCTTCACCTCGATCTCACACGTCTTCGCTTCGATCGAGGCGATGAGCGTCGGGAGGTTCCCCACCCGCTCGTGCAGCTCCGGTGATGCCCGCGCATCGAAGTCACGCAGCATGCGCAAGGCTTCGGGGTAACGAGCCATCAGCTCGAGCGCGCGACCTTGGTTGAAGAGGAGCGCCGGATCCCCGCTCAGGGCGAACGCCGCTTGGTATTTCTCGAGCGCTTCCGCGTACTGGTAGGACTCCATGAGGGCGTCGCCCTCGGCCTTCAGGGCGCTCGCTTGCTCGACCTTCGTCGGCTCAGCGAGGGCCGCGCGCACCTGTGCGAGCGCAGCCGTCGCCATCACGACTCCGAAGACGAAGCACCTCACGCGTCGCGCCCGCACTCCGCGATGATTCACGACGAGCTCGCGTTGAGGAACCCTCATATTGGCCGGGCGAAGGCGAGCCCAAGCGAGGGGAATGAGTCCTTGTTGGGCGAGCGGCGGACCTCGTTGGAAGCACTGCAAAAAAAACCTTGACCAGCTGGTCGGGCCGAGTATTGTTCGCACGCTCTTCGCGGGCGGGTAGCTCAGCGGTAGAGCGACGGCTTTACACGCCGTTGGCCGCAGGTTCGATCCCTGTCCCGCCTACTAGAGACGCAAGTCTCGATATCGGGCAGTCAGATCTGCAAGCCCACGACGTCTTCACCTTACTGCTTCACCTCTTATTGCTTGCCCAAGTCTTTAACTTGGGGTGGTAGTTAAGTCGGTTATAACGCCGGCCTGTCACGCCGGAGGCCGCGGGTTCGAGTCCCGTCCACCCCGCTACTCGTCATCGCTTCATGGGCTGCTTCAACGCCCGGAACCACCGCTGCACCACACGCCGCCAGTCACCTGGCGGCGTTGTGTATTTTGTGGTTCGCCCGTGGTGGCTCAGCCGAGCACGGGCCACTTTCTCTCGGCGTAGAGCCGGGAGAGCCCGTCTTGCATCGCGCTGAGGACCCGTTGGAAGCCCGACTGCACGGCGTCGGGATCGTCGGGGTCGCCGTCGAGCTGGATGGGCTCGAGGACCTCGGTCGTGATCTTCGCCGGCAACGGCACCTGAGGGAGAAACGGCAGCGCCCAAACTCCCCAAGGCAGGCCCGCGAGGATCGGGAAAGCATCCGCGCTGCGGACGAGAGACTTGAGCCCCAGCCAGCGCGCGAGGCGGGCGCCACGCCTCAGCACGATGAAGGTCTCATGCGAGCCGGCGCTCACGACGGGGACGATCGGCAGTTGATGGCGCAGCGCCTGCCGCACGAAACCCGTGCGGCCTCCGAGATCGATCTTCGCTCGCTCGGAGAAGGGTCGGAAGCTCTCACGCGCGGCCCCGGGGAACACGAGCACGTCGTGCCCGGTCGGCAGCACCTGATCCATGACGCTGCGATCCGCGGGGACGAGCCCGGAGTCTGCGATGAGGTTGGTGAACGGCTCGAACACCCGGTGAATCAGATCGTGCGTGAGCACGTACATCGGGCGGGCGAAATCGAAGTGGCGATACCAAGCCACCCCGAAACAGATCCCGTTCACGGGGAAGACGCCGCCGTCGTGATGCGCGACGAGCAGCGATTGCCCGCTCGGGACGCGCTCGAGGTGGCGAACCTCGGAGCGGAAGTAGCGCGTGACGACAGGCTCCCAGAAGGAAACGCTCTTGCGGAGCGTCTCCATCGAGATCCTCGGGACCGAGAACCCATGCTTCGATTCGGCCATGCGTAGCCGACTATAAGCTCGGATTCGAAGCTCCGCAGGCCCCCCGACCAGCGGGCGTCGTTACGCGGCGCGGCGCGACGACACGGGCTTCACCTCGGCGAGCTCGGGGGCGAGGAAGGCCGCGAGCTCACGGGCGGTCTGCTCCGGCCGCTCGATCATCGGCATGTGCCCGCATCGCGGGAGCACCCGCAGCACCCCGTTCTTCAGCTTGTCGCGGAGGATGCGTGCGCTCTCGGGCGGGACCAGTTTGTCGGTCTCACCCCAGATCGCGAGGACCGGCATCGCGAAGTGCTGCGCGCGATCGAGCACGCTCGCGGTGACGAGCTCGGGGACCAGATCACTCATCACGCGCGCCATCTCCATGTTGGTCGGGTAGACGGGGCGATCGAGCGCGTCGCGGACGAACTTCTCGGTGTAGGCGTTTCGCTCGACGAACACGAGATCGAGCAGCGGCATCGCGAGGCGCTCGAGCGTGCGCTCGAGCAGCCACGGCCGCACCACCGCGCGCGCCGCGACCCGCATCGGCTTGGGGAAGCGACGCAACCCGGCCGAGCTCAGCAAACCGAGGCGCGAGACTCGATTCGGAGCGCGCAGCGCAGCCTCGGCGACGACCGCGCCGCCCGCCGAATGGCCGACGAGGGACGCGCGTTCGAGGCCGAGGTGATCGAGCAGCGTGAGCACGTCGCGCGCGTAGCCGCCGATGTCGTGCGAGCCGCGGCGCTTGTGAGACGAGCCGCAGCCCGGGAGGTCGACGCCGATCACGCGATGACCGTGAGCAGCGAGCCGCACGGCGACATGCTCGAAGTGGCTGAAGTCCCCGACGAGCCCGTGGACGAAGACGACTGCAGGACCGTCGCCGTGATCGAAGTACGCCATCTCCCCGTCGATGGCCTGCGTGTAGCGAGTCGTGAACGGAAACGTGGGCGATTTGCCGTCGCCCGAGCACTTCACCATGTGTCGAGGTTAACAACGAATTTTCGACCGCCCCAACATTCGGCACATGGACGACGCCGCGAAAATGGCTTCGCGGACCACGTTTCGTCGATCTCACGCGAAAGCGCCGCTTGCTGCGAAACAGCCTTCGCTCGTCTACGTTCAGCGAGCACGCTTCAAACCTCGGCTGTTGCTTTTCCTCTCACTCTCCGCTCGGTGCCCCATGACGACGACCCTCCCGTGTACAGAGCTCGCTGCGTGGACCAAGCTCCTCGCGCGGCGCGATGCCCTCGCCAAGACGACGATGCGCGCGATGTTCGACGCCGATCCGCAGCGCTTCACGCGCTTCTCGCGGCGACTCGCGATCGCGGCCGGGGCGAGCGATCCGCTCCTCGTCGACTTCTCGAAGCACCGCATCGACGACGAGACGTTCGCTGCGCTGCTCGACCTCGCGCGCGAGTCCGGAGTCGAGGCACGTCGAGACGCGATGTTCGCTGGCGAGCCGATCAACTCCACCGAGGGACGGTCGGTGCTCCACGTCGCGCTCCGCAATCGCTCGTCGCGGCCCATCCTCTCTCAAGGGCGCGACGTGATGCCGCTCGTGCGCGCGGAGCTCGAGCACATGCGCGCCGCGAGTCACGCGATCCGGAGCGGCGCGCACCGCGGCTACACCGGCAAGCCGATCCGTCACGTGGTGAACATCGGGATCGGCGGCTCGGACCTCGGACCGCTGATGGTGACCGAGGCGCTGCGCCCCTACTCCGACGGCGGCCCGTCGATGCACTTCGTTTCGAACGTCGACGGGACGCACATCGCCGAAGTCCTGCGCGTCGTCGACCCGGAGACGACGCTCTTCCTCGTCGCGTCGAAGACCTTCACGACGCAGGAGACACTCGAGAACGCACGCACGGCGCGCAGCTGGTTCCTCGAGCGCGCGCGCGACGAAGCGCACGTGAAGAAGCACTTCTTCGCGCTCTCGACGAACACGAAGGAGGTCACGGCGTTCGGCATCGCGCCCGAGAACATGTTCGCGTTCTGGGATTGGGTCGGCGGCCGCTACTCGCTTTGGTCGGCGATCGGCCTCTCGATCGCGATGGCCGTCGGCTTCGACCGCTTCGAGGCGCTGCTCGAGGGCGCGCACGCTGTCGACGAGCATTTCCGCACGGCCCCCGCAGCCGAGAACATCCCGCTCATCCTCGGGTTGCTCGGCGTCTGGAACGCGAACTTCTGGGGCGCGGCCTCCCACGCGGTCCTGCCTTACGATCAGTATCTGCATCGATTGCCTGCGTATCTCCAGCAGGCCGACATGGAGAGCAACGGCAAGGGCGTGCGGCTCGCGGGCGAACGCGCGAGCTGCGACACGGGCCCGATTCTGTTCGGTGAGCCCGGGACGAACGGCCAGCACGCGTTCTATCAGCTCATCCATCAAGGGACGCGCGTCGTCCCCTGCGACTTCCTCGTCGCGGCGAAGAGCCACAACCCGCTCGGGCGCCACCAGACACTGCTCGTCGCGAACGTCCTCGCCCAATCCGAGGCGCTCATGCGTGGCAAGACCACCGCGGAGGCTCGCGAGGAGCTCGTGAAGGCAGGCGTGAGCGGCGCCGATCTCGAGGTGCTGGCGAAGCACAAGACCTTCGAGGGGAATCGGCCTTCGACGGTCTTTCTCTACGATCGGCTCGACCCGCGCACGCTCGGCGCGATCATCGCGCTCTACGAGCACCGCGTCTTCGTGATGGGCGCGATCTGGGGGATCAACTCGTTCGACCAGTGGGGCGTGGAGCTCGGCAAACAGCTCGCGAACCGCATCCTGCCCGAGCTCGCGCCGGGCGCGGCCGTGTCGGGCCACGACGCCTCGACGAGTTCGCTGATCCTCGAGGTGCGGCGCCGCATGCACGGCTGAGCTCGGCACGAAGCGCGCAGCGTGGCGCGGATGCCGTTGTATGCTGCGTGCTCGGCAAGTGGAGTCGCCCGACGTCTCGACGTGGGCCCTCGGTGCGGTGATTGGAGGGCGCTACATCCTCGAGGGGCTCCTCGGGAAGGGCGGCTTTGGCGCGGTGTTCAAGGCGCGCGAGATGCGCACGCGCGAGCACTTCGCGGTGAAGATCCTCACGCGCGCGGCGATGGCGCAGCCCGACGCCGTCGCGCGCTTCCGCCGCGAGGCCGAGCTCGCGGCCGCGCTGAGGAACGAGAGCACCGTGCGCGTCGTCGACTGGGGCGACGCGGGCAACGGCACGCCGTTCATCGTGTTCGAGCTCCTCACGGGCCGCTCGCTCGAGGACTTGGTCGAGAAGGAGGGCGCGCTCCAAGCCGAGCGAGCGCTCTTCGTCACGCTCGCGCTCCTCGGCTCGCTCGAGGAAGCGCACGCGCGGGGGATCATCCACCGCGACATCAAGCCCGGGAATGTCTTCCTCTGCGACAACCCTCCCGGGCGAATCAAGCTGCTCGACTTCGGCGTGGCGAAGTCGACCCTCGCCACAGTCGGCGAAGCGCTCACGACCGAGGGGCTCGTCGTCGGGACGCCGGCGTACATGGCGCCCGAGCAGATCTCGGGTGGCGCGGTTTCACCCGCGACCGATCTCTACGCGACCGCGCTCGTCCTCGCGGAGATGCTCACCGGCAAGGCCGTTTACGACGACTCGCCGCTGGTCGTTTGTGCTCAAAAGGTTCGCCTGCTCCCCCCACCCTTCGCCGACGTTCTGCTCGGCTCGCCGTTCGGTGCGCTTCTCGTGCGCGCGACGCAGCCCGACCCAGCGGCGCGCTATGCGTCGGTCGCGGATCTGCGGCGAGCGCTCGTCGCAACGGGGGTGCGTCCGCTCGCGGGCGCACCCCAAGCGGGCGGCTTCGGTTCGACGCAGCTGCTCGCGTCCGAGCTGCAATCTGCGCTCCGCAACGCGCCGAGCAAGCCACCCTCCGACGGTGCAGGCCGCGGCTTCGGCGGCACCGTGCCGCTCGGCCATGAGCACGTCGCGGTCGCGCGACGCGCGGGCACAGCGCCAATCCCGAGCGAAGCGCCGTCGTCCGCGCTGCCCTCCTCGGTCCCGGTGTCGTCGGCGTGGCCCTCGTATTCGCAACCTGCCGCGAGCTCGAACCGTGGCTTGCCGAGCGCGCCGAGCTCGAGCCCGAGCTCGCTGCCCGTGTCGAGCGCACCGCTCTCCCCTCACCCCGTGTCTCCGCTGCGCGCTCCGCAACCACCGCCATCGCCGCTCGCGCACTCCGCCGAGGTCAAGCGCCCCGCGAAGGTCGACGCGCTGCCGGCGCCTACAGTCCCGAACGCGCCGCTCGTGCTCGACGCGGGGATCGAAGCGCCGCCGCCCTCGATGCTCCACGACGAGGATCGCGGGCTCGGGTTGCCCGTGATCGTCGCGTCGGCGATCGTCGCGCTCGGCGTCGTCGCTGTCGTGATCTGGCTGCTGATCGCCTAGCGCTCAGCGGTGCCGATCGACGATGCGATCGCGCCATGCGAGCAACGCGGGGAACGCGGCCGCGAGGCGAGGCTCGCTGAAGGCTGCGCGCGTCGCGGGACCCATGTGCGCGCGAGCGTGTGGTTCGACGAACCCGAGCGCGCACGCCATCGCGAGATCAGCGAAGGTGAAGCGATCGCCAACGAGGTAATCCCCACGCGAGGTGGCCTGCGCGAGGAGCTCGAGCCCGCGGACCATCGCGGCCTCGTGTTCGGCGGGCGAGCCGCCGCGCGTGTGGTGCTTGCCGACGATGAAATTCGCTCCCATGCGGGCCGCCGCGCGCGCGGCCCCACCGAGCGCGCGGAGCGGCGGCGGCGTCGACTCCATCAGGGCCTCGTCGCTCGCGAGCAGGCGCTCCATCGCCCGCGCGCGGCCGGCGCGCATCACGGACTCTGCGCGCGCATCCCACTCGAGGATCTCGGGGAGCGCGTCGGCCGGGAAGAGCGGCGCGCCGCGCCCTACCACGTCTGCGTGGCGCGCGATCGCGAGCGAGTCGCGAAAGACCATGCGTCCGTCGATCAGCATGGGCACCGTGACCTTGGTGCGGACGTCGCGCGCCGCGAGCCGCAGCGCCGGCTCGAACACCATCGGCACGTGCTCGATCGCGCGATACGCGACGCCGTGGTGATCGAGCGCCCAGCGAGCCTTCTCGCTCCAGGGCGAGACGGAGAGGTGAATGAGGACCAGCATCGGCCGGCTCGCCTTGCCACGTCCTCGGGCGCGCGGCGAATGTTTGAGCGCGGCCCTTGTCGAGCTCGTCCTTCGGGGATCAGACCTCGAAGAGGGCGACGGCCTCGTGGAGATCGCCGACGACGTGATCGGCGCCGGAGATACGCGCGCGCATCTCGGGCGTGGGCACTGCGACGACGCGCATCCCGGCGCGCTTGCCCGCGAGGACGCCGGCGGGCGAGTCCTCGAGGACGACACACGCGGCGGGGTCGGCGGCGACGCGCTCAGCCGCGAGCAGGAAGATGTCCGGCTCGGGCTTCACGCGCGCGACGTCGTCGCCTGTTATGACAGCGTGAAAGCGATGCAGGAGGTCGTGCGCGGCGAGCACGGCCTCGACTACGCGGCGCGGGGACGACGACGCGACGGCGAGCTTGCCGACCCGCTCGGCGAACGCGATGGCCTCGAGGGCGCCGCGCGTGAGCGCGACGCTGTCGCGGAGCTCGAGGAAGGCGTCGACCAGGATCGCCGGGTCGCGAGCCGCGTCGAAGACGCGACCTGCGCGCTCGGCCATGCGACGCGCGGTCTCGGGGATGCCGCGGCCCGTGCAATACGCTTGGTCTTCTGCGGTCCAAGCGCCGCCCCAGCGCGCGACGACGGCGAGCTCGGCGCGGTGCCACACGGGCTCGCTGTCGACGAGCAAGCCATCCATGTCGAAGAGGAAAGCCTGAGGTCTCAATTGTGATGGGAGAGGAGCCACGCGTAGATGTCGTTGCCTGCGGAGAGATCGTAGGTCTGATCCCACGAGTCGTGGCCCACGCCGGGGTAGAGGGTGAGCTCGGTGTCGACGGGCGCGGGGGACGTACAATTCAGTAACGACTGGATGGGCTGGATGCTGCCCTGCGGATCGACGGTCGGGTCGGCGTCGCCGTGGAAGGCCCAGATCGCGACGTTGCCGAGCGCGCAGCCCGCTTGCGCGAAGGCGTTGCGACCGTCGCCTGCGATGAGCACCGCCGCCGCGACGTCCTCGTTCGTGTGCACGCCGAGGTAGTCCCAGCCGCCGATGGCACCACACGAGAGACCCGTGAGGTAGACGCGGCTCGGATCGACGTCGTAGTGAGCCTTCGCGAAAGCGAAGAAGCCCTCGATCTCGGCGAGCGTGTGGCAGCTCGTGAACGGCGGCGCGTTGTGCTGGGTCATCAGCACGATGAACGGTCGATCACTCGGCCACGCGTCGTTTTGGATGAGCGGCGGCAGCCCCGTGTTGAAGAGGCGCGGGAGCTCGAGCTCCGAGCCGCTGCCGCTCTCGCCGATGCCGTGCTGAAAGACGAGGAGCGGTCGCTTCTGCCCGTCGCCGTAGCCGGGCGGCAAGTACTCGGCGTAGCCCATGTTCGCGCCGGGGACCGTGCCGAGTGGGTGCAGCGTGAGGCGCGACGAGGACGGGCCATCGGGTAGACCGCCGCCGAAGGAACCACCACCGCCGCCGGTGTTCGCGGCGCCGCCAGCACCGCCGTTGTTTGCGGTGCCGCCCGTGTCGGAGCCGCCTGTGTCGGAGCCGCCCGCGCCGCTGCCGCTGTCGTCGGAGCATGCGGCGAAGAGGACCGCGAGGATCGAGAGCGCGAGGGCGCGACCGAGCGTCATGCAGCGAGCGTAGCTCAAGCGGGCGGTGAGCTCGCTTGCGCTGCGGCCACGGCTCCTGCGACGTCGGGGGCTCCACCTCGCTCTTCGACGACGTGACACGCGACAAGGTGATCCTCGTGCGTCGCGACGAGCTTCGGAGTCTCGCGTTTGCAGCGCTCGGTCGCGATGGGGCAGCGCGTGTGAAAGTGGCATCCCGGAGGCGGCGCGAGCGGGCTCGGGACCTCGCCGGTGAGCACGATGCGACGGCGCTCGCGCTCACGAAGCGGATCGGCGAGCGGGATCGCGCTGAGGAGCGACTGCGTGTACGGGTGATGCGGCGCCGAGAACAGCCGATCGGTCGGCGCGCGCTCGACGATGCGGCCGAGGTACATGACGGCGATCGACTGACAAATATGTCGGACGACGGCGAGGTCGTGCGCGACGAAGACGTAGGTGAGCTTGAGCTCGGCCTGGAGATCCACGAGCAGGTTGAGGATCTGCGCTTGGATGCTGACGTCGAGCGCGCTCACCGGTTCGTCGAGGACGACGAGCTTCGGCGAGAGCGAGATCGCGCGCGCGATGCCGATGCGCTGGCGCTGACCGCCCGAGAACTCGTGGGGGTAGCGGCGCATGTACGCGGGTGAGAGACCGACCTTCTTCATGAGATCGCGGACGCGCTCTTCGACGTCGGAGCGCGACGAGGCGATCTTGTGGATCTTGAGCGGCTCGGAGAGTGTGTCGAAGACCGTCATCCGCGGGTTGAGGCTCGCGTACGGGTCTTGGAAGACCATCTGCATGTGGCGGCGCGCGGCGCGCAGGCGCGAGCCCTCGAGCGCGAACAGATCTTGGCCGTCGAGGAGCGCCCTGCCGCTCGTCGCTGGGACGAGCCGCGTGATGGCGCGCGCAGTCGTCGATTTGCCGCACCCGCTCTCGCCGACGAGGCCGAGCGTCTCGCCGCGCGCGACAGAGAACGACACGCCGTCGACGGCCTTCACCGAGGCGACCTGCCTCATCAGCAAGCCGCGACGCACCGGGAAGTGAACCTTGAGATCGGTGATGTCGAGGAGCGCTGCCGGGGGCGGGGCTTGGCTCATGACGCGGCCTCGTAGCCCTTTTGGATCTTGTCGACGTCCTCTTCGTGACAGCGGACGACGTGGGGTGTCGTGCCGCCGTCGACCACGCGCTCGTCGGGGTAAGCCTCGCTGCAAATGGGCTTCGCTGCGGGACAGCGCACGCGGAACGGACAGCCGCTCGGGAGCTTCGCGAGCGAGGGCGGCATGCCAGGGATGGGCGTGAGGCGCCGCAGTCGCTCGCCCTCGAGTCGAGGGATCGAGCGCGCGAGCCCGATCGTGTAGGGGTGCCGCGGCTCGCGGAAGATGGTGACGGTGTCGCCCGTCTCGACGATGCGGCCCGCGTACATGACCGCAATGCGATCCGCGACGCGCGCGACGACGCCGAGGTCGTGCGTGATGAGGATGACGCCGACCCCGCCCTCGTCGGCAGGTTGCTTCTCGTCGCCGCGGAACGCGCTGCCGCCGGCCGCGCGCCGGCCCGTGCGCTCGTTGATGAGCTCGAGGATCTGGGCTTGGATCGTGACGTCGAGCGCGGTCGTGGGCTCGTCGGCGATGAGCAGATCGGGCTCGCAGAGGAGCGCCATCGCGATCATCACGCGCTGGCGCATGCCGCCCGAGAGTTGGTGCGGGTAGTCGTCGATGCGGCGCGCCGGATCGGGGATGCCGACCGAGCGGAGCATGTCGATGCTGCGAGCGCGTGCCTCGGCGGGGCGCATGCCGCGATGGATCTCGAGGACCTCGGTGAGCTGCCGGCTGATCCGCAGATACGGATTCAGGCTCGTCATCGGGTCTTGGAAGATCATCGCGACGCGGTTGCCGCGGACGTCCTGCATCTCGCGCTCGGTCGCGCGCGCGAGATCGATCGCTGTCTCCCTCGTGTGGAGCGTCATCGAGCCGCCGACGATGCGGCCCGGCGGGTCGGCCACGAGCCGCATGATGGAGAGGCTCATCACGCTCTTGCCCGAGCCGCTCTCGCCGACGATGCCGAGGACCTCGCCGCGATCGACGCTCAGCGAGACGCCGCCGACAGCGCGCACGACGCCCTCCTCGGTGAAGAAGTGCGTCTCGAGATCCTTGATTTCGAGCAGGCGCGCGCTCATCGCATCAGTCCTTGCGGATGCGCGGGTCGAGCGCGTCGCGCAGCCCGTCGCCGAGGAAGTTGAAGCAGAAGAGCGTGACCGCCAAGAGCGCGCCCGGGAACACGGTGAGCCAGGGATAGAGATCGAGCGCCTCGACGCCGGTCGAGACGAGCTGGCCCCAGCTCGAGAGAGGCTCTTCGGTGCCGAGCCCGAGGAACGAGAGGAAGGCCTCGGTGAGCATGAGCTCCGGGATCGTGAGCGTCGTGTAGACGATGATCGGACCGAGCGCGTTCGGGAGCAGGTGGCGGAAGATGAGCCCGAAATGACCGACGCCGACGCTGCGCGCGGCCTCGACGAAGAGCTGGTTGCGGAGCGACAAAACCTGGCCGCGAACGATCCGCGCCATCGTCAGCCAGCTCATCGCGCCGAGCGCGCCAAAGACGAAGAAGATCTTGAAGAGCGGCAGGTACGAAGGATCGTGCGCGTCCTTCTTCACGATCGACAGCGTGCTCACGAACGCGTCGTAAAAGACGGTGTCCGGGTTCGCGAAGAACGCCGTCAGCAGGATGACGAAGATGAGCAGCGGGAACGTGTAGAGCACGTCCACGATGCGCATCATGAACGAGTCGATCCGCCCGCCGAAGTAGCCGGCGACGCCGCCCCACGTCGCGCCGATGGTGAAGCTAATCGAGGTCGCGATCACGCCCACTGCGAGCGAGATGCGGCCGCCGAAGGTGCAGCGCACGAGGAGATCGCGACCGTGATCGTCCGTGCCGAACCAGTGCGCGCCCGATGGGCCGGTGGCGCCGAGCGCGAGGTCAGCCTCGTCGTAGTGGTAGCGGCTGAGCTCCGGGTGCAGGACACACGCGATCGCGAGCAAGACGAGGATCACGCCCGACACGAGCGAGACCTTGTTCTTGCGGAGCCTGCGCCACGCATCGAGCCAGAGGCTCGAACCACGCTCGACGGGCTCGATGTGCTCTACGGGGTCGACGGGGTCAACGGCGTCGCTCATCGATCGACCTCGACGCGCGGATCGATGACCTTGTAAGCGATGTCGACGGCGGCGTTCGAAACCATGAGCAGGAGGCCGTAGACGAGGGCGACACCTGATACGACGTTATAGTCACGGTTGAGCACGCCCTCGACCAGGTAGCGACCCATGCCGGGGATGTCGAAGATGCGCTCGACGACGAGCGAGCCGACGAGCAGCCCCGCGAAGCCTGGACCGAGGAAGCTGACGACCGGGAGCATCGCGCCCTTGAGCGCGTGCCTCCAGATGATGAGGCGCTCGCTCAATCCCTTCGCGCGGGCGGTGCGGATGAAGTCGCTGCGCACGACCTCGAGCATGCCGGCGCGCGCGAGCCTCGCGATGTACGCGGCCATCGGCAGCGCCGCGCAGAAGACGGGCATCACCGCGTGACGCCAGGTCTCCCAGCGCGCGACCGGGAGCATGTAGAGCTTGAGCGAGAAGACGAGCACGAGGAGCGGCGCGAGGACGAAGCGAGGGACGCTGATGCCGAGCATCGCCGCGGCCATGGCGAGCGAGTCCTTCCACGTGTTCTGACGGACCGCGCCGAGGATCCCGAGCGGTACACCCATCGCGACGGCCGCGAGCGTGGCCATCACGCCGAGCTCCATCGACACTGGGAGCGTCATCGCGATGAGCTCTTCGACGGTGCGGTTCGGGTACTTCGTGCTGTTCCCGAGCGAGCCCTCGGTCACGATGCGGAGGAGCCAGTCCTTGTATTGGACCCACACGGGATCGTGCAGGCGGAACTGCTTCTCGATGTTCTTCATGACCTCGGGCGGGAGCTGCCGCTCGGAGTCGAACGGCCCGCCCGGCGCGAGGCGAACGAGGATGAACACCAACGTCGCGACCAGGAGCAAGGTCGGGATGATCGAGAGCAGTCGGCGCGCGATGTACGAGCCCATTCAGTAGGGCCCCGGCGCGTCGAAATGAGGAGGGCTGATCGCGGGCTCGTTGCTCGGGTTCGACTCCCAGTTCGGGTCGATCCACATCCATTGCACGAGCTGCTCGTTGCGGCGGTTGAAGTGGAAGCCCTTCACCCACGGCTTGAGGAGCGTCGTCTTCGTATAGAAATAGAGCGGGATCTTCGGGACCTCGTCGACGAGGATCTGCTCGGCCTCACGGTAGAGGCGCATGCTCTCGGTCTGGTCCGGCTCGGTGCGAGCCTTGCCGATGAGCTCGTCGAAGCGCGCGCTCGACCAACCCGTGCGGTTGTTCGGCGACTTCGACAGGAAGGTGTCCATCCACGTCTGCGGGTGGTCGTAGTCGGCAGTCCACCCGAAGCGCACGACCTGGAAATTGCGGTCGCGCACGTTCTTCAGCATCACGCGCCACTCCTCGTTGCGGAGGGAGACGGACACGCCGAGGTTGCGCTTCCACATGTCTTGGATGGCGACCGCGATGGCGCGGTGGCCCTCGTTGGTGTTGTAGAGGAGCTCGATCGGCTGCATCCCGTCAGCCCGCCAGCGGTCCCCATCTTTGACGACGTTGAAGCCTGCCTGCGTGAGGAGCTCGCGCGCGAGCTCGGGGTTGTAGCTGACCTCGGGGGATTGGAACGGGTCGGCGCCCTTCTCCCTCAGCCCAGCGACGTAATCGGAGTAGCCCCCGCCGGCGAAGTCAGGCGTGAAGTGGGTGGCTGGCGTCTGCTGGCCACGCGTGATGCGGTCGATGAGCTCCTGTTTGTCGATCGCGAGGTTCAGCGCGCGGCGGACCCGCACGTCGTTGAACGGTGGCTTCTGCGTGTTGAGCTCGTACCAATACGTCGCGACGTAGTTCGCGAGACGAAAGTCCTTCTTCTTCTTGAGGAAGGGGATGTACGGCGGCGGCAGCGTGCTGTTGTCGCCGACGTAGTCGAGCTCACCCGTCTTGTAGAGGTTCATCGTCGAGACGAGGCTCTCGACGGCCATCCACACGATCTCGTGGATCTGGAGCTTGTCGAAGTAGCGGTGGTGCGGGTTTCGCCGCATGCGGATCTCGTAGCGAAAACGCCAGCTGTCGATCTCGTAGGGGCCGTTCGTCACGATGCTCTCTGGCCGCGTCCAGAGGTCGGGCTCGCCACGTTTGTCGAACGGCTCGATCACGTCCTTGCGCACGGGATATGTGGTCGCCGCGCACAGCAGATCCAAGATGTACGGGACGGGGAACTCGGCCTCGACCTCGAGCGTGCGATCGTCCACTGCCCTCACGCCGAGGATGGATGCGTCGCTCTCGAAGTCGTCGGCTGGTGCGAACCCGAGGACGACGGCTTCTTCGGGGGCGTCGATGCGCGCCTTCGGATCGAAGGTCGGCTTCGCCGGCCAGCTGCCGACGAGCACGGTCGGCTGCGCGCTCGCCGCGCCGAGCATGCAGCCGGGCAGGACCCCGCGCGCGGAGCCGTCGCGAGCCGCGACCTCGAAGAAGTAGTCCTTCTCACCGTTGCACACGACGGGAGAGAGTCGTTTGACGATGTCATAGTCACCCGCGGCGAGCGCTCCCCCGGGGTCGACAGGCTTGGCCTCGCTGCCCGAGAGGAGCAGGAGCTTCTCCGGAGTCTTCGCCTTGGGGTTCGCCGCGTCGTAGGTGAGCCCGTCGATATTCGTCGGGATCGTCGCGAACGGCGGCATCGACGTCGAGATCGCGACGGGCGAGCGCGCGAGCACGACGACCGGCGTGCCCGCCGAGAGCTCGCTCACCTGCTTGGCCGCGTCCGTGGATCCATCGCGGACGGGCACGGTGCCGCGCGCGCTCACGAGCCGCCCCTGATTGAAGAGCTCGCCGTTCTTCACGAAGTAGAGGTTCGTCGACGACTGCGAGACCGTCTTCGGATCGAGCACGCGCTTCCACGCGTATTCGAAATCGGCCGCGGTGACCGGCTTGCCGTCGTTCCACTTGGCGTCCTCGCGCAGGTGAAAGCGGAAGTACCGATGGTCCGGCGTCTCCTCGTAGCGCTCGGCGACGCCCTCCGCGGGGCGACCGTCAGGGTCGTACGTCGCCAGCCCCTCGAAGAGGTGGTTGATGAGCTTCGAACTCGTCGAGTCGTGCGACTTGCCAGGGTCGACGTACTCGGGCTCGCCGAAGTTGTTCACGTAGAGCGTGTGAACGTCTTTCCCCACGCGCGACGTCGTGCCGAAGTACGGCGAGTCAGCCTCTCCGCGGCAACCCGTGGCGGCTGCGCCGATCGCGAGGGCCGCACAGGCGACCGCAGTGCCGGTGCCCCGGAGCATCGACCCGAGGGCTATCACCACGCGCTCCGCCCCTGCAAGGCTAGCTTGCTCAACGTGCGCTCGACCTCGATCGGCCTCTCATCGGGCATGGAAAGCCGCTAACGATAAGGCCATGCGAAAGCTCGTCACTCGAGCCCTCGCGAGCCTCGCGCTCGCTTCGGCAGCCTGTGGCCCGGACCTCGGGGCGCGCGGGACGCAGGTCGCCGCGGGCGCGTGCACCGAGACCCCCGACGCGTGCGAAGACGCGATTGTCCGCGCGATCCAGCAGGGCGCCGACGCGACCCCCGCGCTCGAGGCGTATGTCGCCGCGCGCACCGCGAAGGACCCGAACGACGCGCTCGCGAGCGCCCTCGCCAGCGCGCGTGAGACCGGCAAACGAGGGCGCGCGCTCGTCGTGCTCGAGGGCGGCGCGAAGGCCCCGAGCGCGCTCTCGCAGGGGCCCGACGCGACGATCCCGCGCATCGAGATCGCTGCGTTGTCGCTCGCGAGGCCCACTTCGATCGAGCCGATTTGGGTCGCCGTCGCCGAGGCCGCGAACCTCGACTACCTCGCGGTCATCGGCGCGGATGGGTCGCTGGTTCGGGCGTTCGGCCACGACGCCGTTCCGCCCGGCATGGGTGGGCTCGTACCTGCCGTCCGCGACACCGATCCGGAGCTCGTCGCTGGCGACGTGTCGATCGAGCGCGAGCTCCGCGCGACCCTCGCCTCCGTCGCGGCCTACCGCTACTCCGAGGCCGCCGATCACCTCGACGCGCTCGACGCGCTCGCGAGCCGCGAGCCGCCCTTCGACGCCGCGGCCTTACGAGCGCACATCGTGATCAACGCGACGGGGCTGCGCTCCGCCCTGCCCGCTGCCGTGAGCGCCGCGGCCGCGACCGCCCCAGCGACGTCGACGCCCGAACCCGCCGCTCACGAGACGGCTTACTACGATCTCTTGCGCGTGCGGACCGATCCGCGCGCGGCGCACGCCTACGAGAAGCGTCGCGATCGCATCGTCGCCGCCGCGCCCGCGGGGACAGCCGCGCTCTTCGATCGCACCTGGAGCGACGCGCCGCCCTCGTCGTGTGACGAGGTCGTGCTGCCGACGTTCGAACGTGAGGCGGACCTCACCTTCGTCGGGCTGCTGCCGGGCGCGCTCTTGCCTGCAGGCGCGCGCTCGCGTGGCGGGCGCCTCGGCCTCGCCGATTGGTACGAACGCTACGCGCGCGCCGTCGATCTCGCCGAGAAGCGAGGGTTCAGCGCGATGCTCGTAACGCAGCTCCTCGCCGAGCGCGGCGGCTCGGCGTTCGGCGTGCGCGCACCAGGGCCCGCGGCGAACGCGACCCACGCGCGGGTCACGCAGATCGGCGTGAGCCACGCGAAGGCTCTGGTCGACCTCGCGGCAGCGCGCCCGGGCGAGCTCGGTTTTTCGCAGCTCGGCTTCCTCGCGGCCGCGGCCGCCGCGAGCGACCCCGAGCTCTCGCGCGCCCTCACCACCCTCGCGAAGACCTTCGCGCGAGAGGCCGTCGGCTCGACGACCGATCCCTGGGATCTCGTGACGACGACGGTCCTCGGCGTGTTCTCGAGCGGCAGCATGCCGCGCGAGGTTCAGGCCGCGCACCTCTCGGAGCTCGCGCTCGCCTACTCGGATCGACTTCACACCGACCTCGCGAAGAAGACGGGCTGGGGTGTCGCGGCCGCGTACGCGCTCGACCTCGCGTGGTCGCTCGTCGGCTTCGCTCCGAACACGAACGACGACATCGCCAACTTCTCCCGCGCGCTCGAGACCGACGCCTCGATCGCGGAGCCTGGGCTCGCTGCGCTCGCGAGCGCGTTCGCGCGATACGCGTCGCTCGCCGCGAGCGGCACGCTCGGCGCGCCGCTGCTCGAGGCCGGGGACCAAGCGAAGCCGGATCGCGAGGCGGCGCGCGCTGCGCTCAAGCGCGCCCTCGCGCGCCTCGGAGAACACGAGAACGAGGCAGATCCCAAGACGCTCGACGCGCTCGCGGATCTCGCCGACGGCGTCGCGGCGACGCTCGCGTACGCGCTCAGCCGTCCGACCCCCTCCGCGCCGAGCCCGAAGCCCTCGAAGTCCGCCGCGTCCAAACCGCAGAGCTGCGAGCGCCCCGCGACGTCGACTCCTGATCCCAAGCTCACGCGCGCGCTCGCGAAGCTCGCCGACCGCGCGAAGCAGCTCTCCTCGAACAAGGTCCTCACCGCAGGGGAGACCGTCTGGGAGAAGCGCGCGGCGCTCGTCGCGCTCCTCCTCTCCGACGGCATCGACATCGCGATCGCGTCGAACCCCAAGGCCGCGAACGAGCCGCTCGGAGGCCTCTTCGGCAAGCTCGCGCTCGTTGGGTTCGCGAGCGACGAACCTCGCGCGCGGTCGACGGTGCGCAGCGCGCTCGGCACGTTCGGCGCAGGCGATTCGGCCTTGGACGCAGCCGAGAAGATCTACGGCGTCGCGCGCGGCCTGCTCGCTCGCGGTCGCGGCTACTTCGACACGGCCTCTGTCGCCGAGCTCCGCACGCTGCTGCACGCGGCGGCGGCGCTCCTCCGCGACGCCGACAACAATGTAACCGGGCTTTTCGACGCGATGGCCGACGCGCTCGGCGAGTCAAGCGGCGCCGCGAGCCTCGCGAACCTGCCCACCGTGGTCGCCAACCTCTTCGACCGCGGCGAAAAAGACCACGCCGAGACGTTGCTGATGCTCGCGTTCGTCGTGGGTCGACTCACCGAAGCGCCGCTCCCCGCAGCCGTCTACGCGTCGACGGATCAACCCGGGTCACGCGTGGGTTGGCTCATGGACTTCATGCGCTTCAGCATCCCCGCGAAATCTCGCCCTGCCGGCCCGCCGCGCTTCGAAGCGGGGCTCGAGCGGCTCGTCGCCGAGCGCTGTGGTCAGGCGAGCACGCAGACCTTCGCCGACGTGCTCGCCGCAACCGAGCGGTTCCGCTCGGGCGAACGCGCGGCCGGCCGAGCGGACCTCGCGCGGGCGCTCGACTCGGTCGGCGCCGAGCTCGCCGCGCCGAACGTCGCCTTCCAGTTCAGGCAGGAGACGGGCACGCGCGCGTTCAACGTCTCGGTGGATCTCAACCTCGGTGCGCCCTTCGTGACGAACGCCTCGAGCTTCAGCCTCGGAGGTGGGTTCCGTTCACCGGGTGAACCGAGGCTCGGGCTCGACGTGAGCGTGACCTCGGCGGATGCGCCCGCGGCGCGGCTCGCTGCTGGGCGCTACTGGCTGCACGCGACCGCCGTGCTCGCGGTTTACGACTTCTTGGCGGGTGACACGGCCGCAGCAGAGGCGACCGCGAGCAAGGTCCTCGGCGCGCTCGTCCAGCGCAGCTGGCTCTCCCCTGCTCCCTACGTCGACCCTGCCGCCCTCGCGACCGGCGCCGAGGGCACGCTCGCGCTGCTCGCCGAGTACCTCATCGAGAACGATCGGCCGCTCCTCGGTGGAGCCCTCCTGCGCGTCCTGCGGACGAGCTTGCCCGCTGAGCTCGCCACCGTCGACGATCTCGTCGCCCCGCTCTCGAACCTCCCGCCTGCGCTCGCGGACCTGAGCGACCTCGGCCCCGTGATCGAGCGCGCGAAGACCACGCTCGAGCGCGCTGGCGCGGGCCTCGCGTGCGTCGGACCGAAGCTCGACAAGGCGACCTTCGTGCGACCGACGTGCGCGACCTACGCGACAGGGCTCTCGCTGCGCGTCGCCGATTCGCTGACAGAGCTGCCCATCCTCACGGCGAAGAAGGGCGAGACCTGCGACGACCTCGCCGCGCTCGACAATTTCTTAAACAGCGTCCAAGCATCGAAATACGACGGCGACAAGCTCGTGGACGCCGCGACCAAACTCCTCGACGCGAAGAAGCCGGGCGAGGCAGCGTTCCTCCTCTCGAGACAGCGCGCACCGCAGCACTGCACGCGAGCCGTCGTCGATCTGCTCCGTCGCGCCGCGGCCGAGCTCCCCGACGATCCATTCGTCCGCGCCGATCTGCTGACGGGTCTCGTCGATTGCGAGGGCACCTCGACGAAGGAGGTCGTCTTGCCCGATCTGCTCGCGCTCGACGACGCAGCGCGGGCGCTGCACGACCCGGCTCGCGAGCGCGCGGTGGCCATCTTCGCAGGGGGGATGAGCCTCACGTTCGACGACGCGTCGCTGATGCGCGCGATCACCGAGCGCGAGGGATTCGTCGAGCGGCGGCGCACGGACACAACCGAGCTTCTCGTCGGCGTCCTCTTCCATTTCGCCGCGCGCGGGCTCGCCGGAGAGGCAGGTGACATGAGCCTCGGCGCGCGCGAGATCGAGCTCGTGTGCTCGCCCCGCCCCTCCCCTGGCTTCGACGAGCTCTGCGACACACTCGACAAACTCCGCAATCCGGAGCTCGACAGCGCAGCCCGCAAGAAGGTCGCGCGTCAGATGATCGGCGCGATGATGGGCGGCCCGTGAGCGCCTGCCCTACGCGCGCCGAGTCGTCACGAGGGGTCTTTGCGGCGGGTGATGTAGAAGAAGTCGCGCTGTGAGCTCTGGTGCACGTACTCGCCCGGCGCGTACTTGATGTCCTTGATGAGCGGCTCGAGGATCGAGGGGCCAGCCTCCCCCTGGTCGTAGAGGAAGAAGCGCGGATACGAGTAGTTCACGTCGAGCTGCGCCGCTGCATACGCGCCGACGACCTGCATGGCGCGCCCGATCGACTGCGCAGTCGTCGCGTCGCCGAGCCCGTAAAATACGTAGCGCCCGTCCTCCGACAACCCGATCGCGCTGCGGCGAATGATCGTGTCGCCACCCACTGTGGCTCCCCAATTCCGGTTGAACTCGACGAGCAACCCCGGGTTCTCAGCGCCCTGCTCGATGAGGCACGGCGGCGTCTGCCGATACCAGGCGAACTTGTTCTCGTCGTCCTTGATGGCCGAGAAGGTTCGAATCGTGAGCGAACCGTCAGCGGCGGCTGCGACGGTGCAACCGATGTCGCGCGGAGGGATGAAGAGATCCTGCCCGATGCGCATGCCGTAGTTGCCGTGCATCGCTTTGAAGCCGCCGTTGAACGCCGCGAGCAAGAGCTTCTGATCCGCGGCCGGAATGAGCCCCGGTCGCTGCTGTCGCTTCACCGTTTGGCTCTTGGGTTCCTCGGTTCCTGCGACGAGGTGCACGTCGATCTTCTGCACGTCCATCGCGACGACAGCGACGGCAGCGAACGGCCGCTTCGGATCAGGGTGGATGAGCGTCTTCCACATCAGGGTGGCGCCCTCGTCCCCTGGAGTTCGCATCGGATACCACTGGCCATCGCTCGGGGTCGCGACCTTCGGGTGAGGTGGCGAGACAGGCGCAGGCGCTCCTGCCATCGGATCGATCACGACCTTCGTCCCATCCGCGTGCTGGATGACGATCGGTTCTGGGGTCGGCGGAGTCTCCCAGTAAGTCAACGGCTGGGCGTTGCCCTGCGTCTTGACCCGGACGAAATCCTCGAGGCCGTAGAGTGTGTCCTCGGCCCATGCGACGGGACCAGGGCCCACGACCGCACGCACGCCGTCCGCGACGGCCGGACCGAAGCCGGGGAACGCGTGGAGACAGAAGACGAAGGCTCCCCCGAGCGCGGCTATCGAGGCTCCCGTAATGAGCAGCCTCCGCTGCCACTTGCGAGATTTTTTGGGTGATTTCTTCGGATTCTCGTTCTGGGGCGAGGCGTCGGACACGGCGTTCAAACCTTACTGGAGGGATTTTTGGCGCGCCAACTTCGTTGGGAGAGCCAACGCGCCGCCCAACGCGTGCCACGCCCTCCTGTTCAGCGCGCGGCGCACCTCGCTTCTACGCCGCGTTCAACGCTTTTCATCCGGCTCGCGCGGAGCGATCAGATGGGGAACGCCATCCCGGTCTGAAGCTCGACTGCGAAGCGCGGGGAGTCCGGCGTCGGTCCCTCACCAGAGTTGCCGACGCTGACCTCGATGCGGTGGTTGCCCACGGCACGGAGGAAGACGCGGCGGCCCACAGCGTCCGGCCCGAGATCACACTCGACGCGCATCACGCGCGGATCATCGGCAGCAACCTCGCCGTCGTAGTCGGCGCGCATGAAGAGCACGTCGACCTGGGGCTTCGTGCAGGGGCCCATCTCACGCCACTCGTCGTACTCGACGCTCGGCTCAATCACGTCGGCGAGCTGGCCATGTCGCACGCGACCGACCCGATACCGGAAGGCATCGCGATGCTCACGACGTCGCGTGACCCCGATCCGATCGAGCCGCAGCGACAGCGCGCCAAGCGTCGTCGCCGTCTTGACCGTGGGTGCCCCGATGTTCGTCCGATCGGGCTCGCGATACTTGTGCACACGGACATTCGCCGGCATCGATCGCGTGAAAAGGTCCTGGAGGCCGGTGTGCATCGACATGCGACCGCCGAGGAAGATGCGGAGGCCCTCGTACGGGTCGGAACCACGCGCCAAGCGCTGGAGGGCCCCAACGAGGTGCTGGTGAAACTCCGCGATCGCGGCTTGAAACCAATGATCGATGATCTGACGGAGCGCGACGCGGTTGAGCGCGATGCGAACGTCACGCATGCCCCCGTCGAGCGACCCGAGCTTCACCGACGTCGGGAGCCTGTAGGTCGGATCGTTCTCGAACAGCGGGCGGAGCGCCTCTTTCAAGATGTGGGTGTTCGCTCGGGCCTCTGGCGACGGCGCGAGAAGCTCTTCGGCCCCCGGCAGAACGTGCTCCTCGCGCGGCTGCTCGAAGGGGATGCGGAGCTCGATCATGTCGGATGCGTGGTCTGCGTAGACCCGATACGCGAGCCGATGAATGAGCCGCTCAGCACCGAACCACGGGATGCAGGTCGGGTCGAGGTGCTCGATGATGAGCGAGAAGCCCTCTTTGCGCTCGTCGCCCGAAGGCTCTCGCAGCAAGCCGAAGACGATGCCCGTCTCGCTCGCGCCAGCCTCGAACACAGCGAACACGATCGGCTCACCCTTGGGGATGGCGCTGAAGGCTCGGTAGGCGCTCGCGAGGAAACAAATCGAGCTCGGACCAGCGTCGGCCACGATGAGCTTGTCGAGCTCGTGGTACTCGAGCATGCCGGCAGGCAGGCTCTTGAAGATGCCGCGGCGGACGGCGACAAGCACACTGCGGCGACGCTCGGGTGACCAGCCCGTCGGCATCGACACGATGTAGCGGTTGCAAAGCCCGCGCGCGCGGAAGTTCACGTGCAGCCCGATCGCGTATGCGTAGAGCTCGATCGGGTCGAAGGGATCGTAGGCGCCGATCCCCTCTTCATCGATGACAGGCGGGGTCGGCTTCTTCAGGACCTCCCCACCGTCAGGATCCGAATAGCCACGCAGCCGGAACGAGCGATTCGACTCGGTCCACTCGCGCACCAGCGGGACCTCGGTGATCGTCGCCGCGGCGCGCATGAACTCGTCGACGTGCTCGGCCTTCAACGCGGTCGTTGCTTGCCCGATGCGCACGTCGTCGATGCGCGTGTGCGGCTGGATCACCCGCTCGCGCCACGCGCGCAGCGTGCTCTTCAAATTGACGAAGGTCATCTCGCTCGGGTTCTCGTAGTCCGCCGACCGCTTGACGGGCTCCGACGCGGAGATACGGAAGAACTCGGCGTTCCCCCTCTCTGTGCGCGCCGCGACGGTCGTCGTGCGAGCGCCGATGTCGATGGCAACCCACTCGGTCGTCCGGATGTCGCGCTTGGGATCGCGCATGAGGACGTTGGCGGGCGGCGAGTCACGGTCCGGGCGCCCGAGCTTGCGATGAAGTCCGACGACTTTGTTCTGCCGCAGGATCGCGATCGATCGAATGCCGGCGAAGCGAGCGCCTTGCCAGGCCCCGAGGGCTGGGTCGGTCAAGAACGACCCCGGCACGACGGGCAGACCGACGACCTGCTGACCGAAGAGATCGGCGACGTGGTCAGGGTTCGGAGCCGCGTCGTAGCGCTCGACCTTGATCGGAGGAGCGTAATAATCCTGGGGGCCGTTGCCGAAGATCTTCGGCGTGGCCTGGATGAGCTTCAAATAAGGGATGGGCGACGTGTGCTCGTCGAGCAGAAACTCTTGGTAGAGGTTCTGCGGCGTGAACAAGTTCTCCATCTCGGGCGCGAGGCGCGCGACCGAGTTGTTCATCTCGGTGCCGAAGTAGAAGTACTTGGTCGGCGCGTTACCAACGAACGCGGCGACACGCACCGGCACGAACGCAACCGGTGGCTCGAGCGGCGGCAGCGCGAGCATGTAATCGAGCACGACGGTGGTCGCCCAGGCCTGCCCGAAGATCTTGGACTCCCAAGAGGTGCCTAGCGTTGGGAACTCGCGCCGAGACAAAGCCTCGGGCGAAGTGAGGGCTTCTGCCTCTTCAACGCGCGCACGATCGATCGACAGCTCGTAAAGCCCCATAGGCGACCCGACCTTATCACGACGCAGCGCGGTCGCGAACGAAGCGACCCGCTCGTTCACAGCATACGCAAAGTCGCGCAACTTCGTCGCGGCCAGCGCCGCTGCGAAGCTCGACTCGCTCGGAATGACCACCCCATGTGGGGAGCGGGAACCGTTTCGCGTCGAGTTGCAGTGCACGCTGCGCACTCGCGCCGCGCATCACTACAAGCGTCGCGGACCTCGACACCTCATCGATGTGCCGAGCACGAGAGCGCGGAGCGACTCCGTCTTGCGCTGGCGATCTCGAGAGGGTCTCAGTCATCTCGCAGATAAGGTAGCGAAGGAGAAGAACCCAGGCGAAGGGCCCATGTCGCTTCAGCGCCCTGCAACAACACACGAACCGAATTGCCGCCGCTCGATGAACGACGGCAGCTTTCGGAGCGGGAAACGGGGTTCGAACCCGCGACCCTCAGCTTGGGAAGCTGATGCTCTACCAACTGAGCTACTCCCGCAAGTAGCGCGCCGACACTACAGCGCATCTTGAGCCCTTGCAACATCGATTGCGAAGGCTCTCTCAAATCGACGATGTCTCTTCGATGAACTGACCGCGAAGAAAGTTCACCCAAGCCACGATGGCCGGGACATCACGCTCTCGTCGATCGCCTCCGTCGCCACGGGAAGGCTCGTACCCTCGGGGCCCACAGCGAAGAGCACCGCTCGTTCGACGGCGCTTGGGGATGCGTTCGGGCTGACGACTGGGATGTGCGTGAGCCCCCCATCGTCAGGAATCCATCGACGCCCGTGCGCGACGATGAGAACGGGCACCCCGGTCGAAATCGCCCAACGCGCGAGCGTCACCGCAGCGCGCGGCGCGGGCGGAAGCTCGAGGCACGCGACCACCAACCCACGCAGACCCGTCGCGGAGCGCGAGGTCCACAGCTTGTCGAGCGCGACCCAAGCTCCCTCGAGGCTGCCCACTTCTTCGGCGGAGATTCGCGACGGACCGTCGCCTGCGACGCGTGAGTACGCGGCCAGAATGTGAGCGAAGACCATGTCGGTGCCCCGCGACTTGAGGTCGTGGGCCCACAGGACCGTTTGGGACACGGGCTTCATGGGCGCACGAACCCCCGAAGTCGCGGTTGCATTCCCGCCGCTTGTCGGGCCGAGAGCCTTTGGCTATGAGGCCTTTGCATGGTGCCTTTCTTCGTTGCCTCCACCCGCTGCGAATGTCAGGCCACGCTGACGGTCCTGCTCACGGAGCAGCGATACGTGGTCAGTGGCTCGGCGTTTCTGCTCGGCAAACGCGAACCTGCGCCGGCCCACGCGATTCACCCCGAACAGCCCGTGTTCGACATCGGCGTGTTGTGCCCGTTCTGCAATCGAAACGTGATGCGGACGTTCGCGGCAGTCGCCCTGCAGCGCTATCGCGCGCCTGCCCCCGCTGCGTAGAGCTCTCATGTTTTGCTGAGAACGTCGGTTCGCGGCAGCGATTTGCTGGTCCACACGATCTCACAAAGAGAGGCCGGGCCCAGCTGGTCGCCCGTTGTGATCTGCGTTAGAGCGAGCGAGGAGATCGCATGAAGACCGCGCCGAAACCGGACAACACTTGTCGGATGTTCGAGACGCCCCTTATCGAGCGCTTCTCGCGCGTGCATCCCGCGGCGCCGTTCTTCTTTTGGATCCCGATCCTCGGCTACTTCCTCGTCGAGGGGTTCATCGGGCTCTCCCCTCGATTCGGAGCATCGTGGTCAACTGCCCTCGCGTGCTTCGGCGCGATCCTCGGGGGGATGCTGTTCTGGTCGATCACCGAGTACGTCCTGCACCGCTTCGTCTTTCACTACGTCACGCCGAAGGCCTCGGGCCGTCGCTTCTATTTCGTGCTCCACGGCGTGCACCACGACTTCCCGACGGACACCACGCGCCCCGTCATGCCGCTCGGCGTGAGCATCCCGATGGGGGTCGCCGTATTCCTCCTCTTCCGACTCGTCCTCGGCGCCGCGTGGGTCAACCCTGCGTTCGTCGGGTTCGGCATCGGCTACCTCGCGTACGACGGCATTCACTACGCGACCCACCACTTCAGAATGACGTCGCGCCTCGGGCGTTGGCTGAAGCGCTACCACATGGTTCATCACCACACCGGTGAGCAAGCGCGCTGGGGAGTGTCGTCACCCCTTTGGGATTGGGTGTTCGGCACGATGGCCGCCGGCGTCGAGTGGAAGCCCGCTGAGACGAACGCGAACACCGTCGAGCGCTCCTCGCCGTAGCTCGTAAACCCGCGCCCGACCTCTTCCAGAAGGGTCAACCCTTCATTCTGACGAGGCGCATCCGACCGGGGGGTCAACCCTCGTTGCTAGTCGGGCTGCAGCGCGAGCGAGTGGGCGCCGAGGAAATTCAGGACGTCCTTCTCTCGGCCCTTCGGCCAGCGATGATGGTTCGCCTCGCCTTTCTTCGCTGTGCACTGAGGTGACACGGCGCAGTTGGGCTCCTCGCGAACGTCGTCGCCGAGGCGCAGCTTCAGAGTCTCGGCGCGGAGGGTTTCGCGTGACGCGAGCCAACTCTCGACCTGGTCGCACTTCGCGATGGCGTCGCATGCTCGATAAAGGACAAGACCGGGTGGGGGCGGCGTGGGGCACGTCCACTCCGCGGGGTCGGACCAAGGCGCGAAGTTCACGAAGGCCGCGACCCGATCCGCCCGAAGCATCGCGTAGGTTGCTGCCATCTGGCCCCCTCGCCCGAAGCCGAGCGCGTAGATGCGGCGCTTGTCGATCATCCCCCGACCGACGAGCTCGTCGACGAAATGGTCCGTGGCGATTCGATCGAGGTTGTCCGAGGCGACATACGCCGTGTCGAACGTCGTGCCCCATTTGCTCTTGGCGATGGCCCGCCCCTGAATCCCGAGCACGAGGAAACCTGGTCGTTCGGGGTTGCCAGTGAGGTTCGCAGTAGCCTGCTTCGAGCGGAGAGACGTGAGCTTCGCGAAGCTGCTCGGATCGTCGAGCTCGGGCCCCGTCCCGTGGAAGAACACGACGAGCGGGAGCTCACCGCGCACCTCGCCAGGCGGCTTGTAGAGGCACGCATACCGCGGCGCACCCGACGGGTCGGTCCACTCCATGACCTCCGCCGCGCGACACGCCGGCCGACCAACGACACGCAATACCTCACCGTCTGGCTGACCCCGCTCCTTCACGCACCCTGGATCGGTCGTCGGGGGTCGCTCGCTCGTTTGCACGACGAGAGCGCTCGGCTGGCCCCGCCGCGTCGGGGGAGTTGCCGCTGAGTTCGAGCTTCGAGTGCCGGCGTCGCCGTCGAACACACCCTGAAGATCCGTGGTGTCGACTGTGGAGGAGGGCGTGTCGCAGCCGGCGGCCACCCCGGTGAGGGCCGCGAGCAGGGTCCAAGGCCCGCACAATGAGCGCCGCACGGTGGGCGCATACACAGGTTCACGCACGTTCGCCACCTCGAAGTTCGAGAGAGATGCGTGGTGGTGATTGAGCTTCGGGGCACCCGCCGCGTATGTTTGGGAGCTGTTTATGACGCTCCAGGGCACGACTTCCACCCATGAGGGTGCCGTCCGCGCAGGTTCGCTGCGGGAGGCTCTCGACTCCAAGCGGGTGCAGGGCGACCGCTTCACCCTGAAAGAAACCATCGCCATCATCGTCCCACTCTGCACCGAGCTCGCGGCGCTCCACGCGAGTGGGCGGCGAGCGTTTCTACATCCATCGGCGATTCACAGGTTCGGCAGCCCGAGCTTCCTCGACGTGACCCAGCTCGAGGTGCTGCCACCGAACCCACGCGACCGTGCTGCAGTCGCCCCCGAGTGCCGCAAGGGCCAGCCGGGTGACGCATCCGCGAGCGTCTTCAGCGTGGGCGCGATCCTCTACGAGTTGCTCACGGGTGAAGCGGTCGGCCCCGGGATGAAGCGGCCGACCCAAGTCGACCCGAGTCTGCCTCCGCAGCTCGAGATCATCCTCGGCAAGGCTCTCGTCGCGGACGCGAAGCACCGCCCTCACGACATCGCGGCGCTCGCTCAGGCGTTGCATCACCTGGCGCCCAACGCGTCGATGGCACCTCCCAGCGCGGACGAGTCTCACCTCGACCATGAGGCGGACTTCGACGTCGATGTTTCGCTGTCGATGCTACCGCCCGCGCCCTCTCATAACGGCACGGCGCAGCGCAGGGCAGCACCCGACCCGTTCGCTGTCGTCGCCCCGGTGAGCACACCGAACCCCGTCGATCCCACGGTCCAGCTCGCGGCGCTCAAGACGCGCCTCGAGAGCGACCCTCGGCCTCGCTATATCGTCGTCAAAGACGGGATGGACCATGGTCCCTTCTCCGCCGTCGAGATGCTCCAGCAGATCGCGTCGCACGCCTTCCTCGGCGATCACATCGTTCGAGACGATCAGAGCGGCCTCTCGAAGCCGCTCGAGCAATGGGACGACTTCGCGCCGTTCGCGCAGCAGGCGCACCTCAATCGCGAGATCAAACAGGAGCGCCAAGCGCTCGAGGTGGTCGTTCAGAACGAGCGCCAACGCATGCAGTGGAAGGTCCTCGCGGGCGTCTCGCTGCTCGTTCTCCTCGGCGCGGCGGCCGGTGGGTGGTGGGTGCGCAAGCGCGCGATGAGCAAGAACGACCAGGTCGTGCGCGAGGACAAAGCGCAAAACATCGACACGGACGAAGCGCTCGCGGCGAAGAAGCGGGAAGAAGAAAAGGCGCGCGCGGCCGGCAACTTCAAAGGCGGCGGCTCGTCGGGTGGCGGCACGATCCCCGTGGTCGCGGGCGGTGGCAGCTGCGAGTCCGCTCGCAACAAGTACGTCGAGGACTACACCAACGCGAACGGCACTCCGCCCGATCTGCAGTCGGGCGCCTTCGCTGGGCTCAACAACGGCGCGTACCTCAACTCGTGCGGTGTCCCGGACAGCATGCGCGTGTCGATCTGCGCTGCGATCCAGAACGGCCGCGCCGTCGGCGTCACCGTCACGACGAGCCCGTCGAACGCGGGCATCGCGGGTTGCATCAAGTCGCAGGTCTTCGGGATGAGCTTCCCGTCGCACCCGCGCATGGACATCACCACGACGACGTTCGCCGCCAAGTGACGCACGGCCGCGAAGTCCCCGCTCCGAAATCGAGCCGGCGGGGCAGCCACCACCACGACGACGCCCTCATCCGCATCGAGGGCGTCTTCAAGGAGTTCGACGGCATGCCCGTGCTGCGTGGAGTGAATCTCCACGTGCCGAAGGGATGCCTCTACGGGCTCATCGGGCCGGGCGCGTCGGGCAAGAGCGTGCTGCTCAAGATCGTGACGGGCCTCATCCGACCCGACTCAGGACACGTGCTCGTCGAGGGTCAGGACGTGCACCAGCTGAGTGAACTCGAGCTCGCGAAGTTCCGGCTGAAGTTCGGCATGCTCTTTCAGAACAACGCGCTCTTCGATTACATGACTGTAGGCGACAACATCGCGTTCCCCATGCGGCGCATGACGAACCGCGGTGAGGAAGACATCGCTACGCGCGTCGCGGAGCGGCTCAAGGTCGTGAGCCTGCCGGGCTTCGAGGGGCGCATGCCGTCGGGCCTCAGCGGCGGGCAGAAGAAGCGCATCGGTGTCGCGCGCGCGACCGTGATCGATGCGCCCATCGTCCTCTACGACGAGCCTGCGGCAGGCCTCGACCCGGTGACTTCGCAGCGCATCTTCGAGCTCTTGCGCAAGGAGCAGCGCGCCGCAGGCGCGACCGTGATGATGGTCTCGAGCGATCTCGATCGGCTGCTCACGGTCACCGACCGCGTCGGCATGCTCTATCGTGGCCGGCTCATCTTCGACGGCACGACGGAAGAGGCGAAGGCCAGCACCGACCCGTACGTTCGTCAGTTTGTGCACGGCCTCACGGAAGGCCCGCTCTAGCTCGGTGCTCTAGCTCGACGCGTCGACGACGCCGTGTGTCGACGACCGCCCTGCCCTCTCGAGCGCGAGGATGCGCGCCCAAGCTGCCGCGTCGATCGAGTAGGGTTCTTCGATCCCCAATGATGAACAGCGAGAATCCCACCTCGTTTCAGCTCGAGCTCAGGCGTGTCTTCGTCGATCGGCTGCGGTACGCGCGGGCGAAGAACCCCAGCACCGCGACGAACTTCGATCGCTTCGTCGCGCTCAGCCTCGCAACGCGCGACCTCATGGTGGAGCGCTGGATCGAGACGCAGCGGACCTACTACGAGCGAAACGTCAAGCGAGCTTACTATCTGTCGGCCGAGTACCTGCTCGGGCGCTCGCTCCGCGCGAACCTCACCGCCCTCGGCGTGTTCGACGACTTCCAGCGGATGCTCGGGGAGATCGGCGTGGATCTCGACGAAGTGCTCGAGCAAGAGCCCGACGCCGGCTTGGGCAACGGCGGCCTCGGACGGCTGGCCGCCTGCTTCCTCGAGTCGCTCGCGACGCTCTCGTTCCCGGCGATGGGCTACGGCATCCGCTACGAGTTCGGCATCTTCGAGCAGGTCTTTCGCAACGGCTACCAAGTCGAGCGCGCCGACGAGTGGCTGAAGTTCGGGCACCCGTGGGAGTTCGCGCGGCCCGAATACACCGTGCAGGTAGGGTTTGGGGGGCAAACCATTCAGGTGCCGGAGGAGCGCGGCTTCAAGGTCGTGTGGAAGCCCGCGACCAAGGTGATCGCCGTGCCCTACGACACGCCCGTCGCGGGCTTCGGGTCGCGCACGGTGAACACGCTGCGCCTCTGGGCGGCGCGCGCCGACCAGGAGTTCGACTTCTCTCTCTTCAACGCGGGCGACTACCTGCGCGCAGTCGAGGAGAAGAACGCCAGCGAGGTCATCTCCAAGGTCCTCTACCCGAACGACAGCTTCGAACAGGGCCGCGAGCTCCGGCTGAAGCAGGAGTACTTCTTCGTCGCGTGCTCGATCCACGACATCGTCTGGCGCTACCTCAAGCAGCACAACTCGTTCGAGGACTTCAGCGACAAGGTTGCGATCCAGCTCAACGACACGCACCCGGCGATCGCGATCGCGGAGCTCATGCGCGTGCTCGTCGACGATCACAACGTCGAGTGGGCGGAGGCCTGGCGGGTCACGACCGAGTCGTTCGGCTACACGAACCACACGCTGCTGCCCGAGGCCCTCGAGCGCTGGCCGGCGGCGCTCTTCGCGCGGCTCCTGCCGCGGCACCTCGAGATCATCCAGGAGATCAACCGCCGCTTTTTGCGCGAGGTCATGGCGCACTGGCCACACAGCTCGGCTCACGTGTCGCGCATGAGCATCCTCACCGACGGGGCCGAGAAAGAGGTGCGGATGGCCCACCTCGCGGTCGTGGGCTCGCACTCGATCAACGGCGTCGCGAAGCTCCACACCGACCTCATCAAGACCCAGCTCCTCAAGGACTTCAACGAGCTCTACCCGGAGCGGTTCAACAACAAAACGAACGGCGTGACCCCGCGCCGCTGGCTCTTCGAGTGCAACCCTTCGCTCGCGGCGCTCATCACCGAGCGCATCGGGTCGGAGGCTTGGGTGACCAACCTCGAGCGCTTGAGCGAGCTCGAGGCCGCCGCCGAGGACCCTGACTTTCGCACGCGGCTCCGCACCATCAAGATGGAGAACAAGATCCAGCTGTCGAAGCTCGTGCACACGCTCACGAAGCTCCGCGTCGATCCGCAGAGCATCTTCGACGTGCAGATCAAGCGCTTGCACGAGTACAAGCGCCAGCACCTCGCGGCGCTGCACGCGATCACGCTCTACCTGCGCGCGCGTCGCGGCGAGAACATCCACCCGCGCACGATCATCTTCGGCGCGAAGGCCGCGCCCGGTTACCGCCGCGCGAAGCTCGTCATCAAGCTCATCCACTCGATCGCGGACCTCATCAACGGCGACAAGCGACAGAGCTCGGTGCGCATCGCGTTCCTACCGAACTACCGCGTGTCGCTCGCCGAGCGAATCATCCCCGCGGCCGATCTGAGCGAGCAGATCTCGACCGCCGGGATGGAGGCCTCGGGCACCGGCAACATGAAGCTCGCGATGAACGGCGCGCTCACGATCGGCACGCTCGACGGCGCCAACATCGAGATCCGCGACGCAGTGGGCGCGGAGAACTTCTACCTCTTCGGGATGACCGCCGAGGAGGTTCTCGAGAAGCGCCGCGATCGCTTCGAGGGCAAGCGCGCGCTGACGGGCCAGCCGCTCCTCGAGGAGGCGCTCAACCTCGTGCGCGAGGGCTTCTTCTGCCCCGAGGAGAAGGACATCTTCGTCCCTCTCGTCGAGGACCTCATGAATCACGACCCGTACATGGTGCTCGCGGACTTCGGTAGCTACGCCGCGACCCAGGCGACGGTGAACCAAGACTTCTTCCACGCGGACGCGTGGAGCATGCGCACCGCGCTGAACATCGCCCGCATGGGGCAGTTCTCGAGCGACCGCACGATCCGCGACTACGCGTCCGAGATTTGGGGGATCAGCCCCGTGCGCATCAACGAGCCGCGTGACCCATCCCTCATCCCCGAGGGCCACCCCGACCCCGTCTGAGGCCGACCTTGCACGAGGGGAGACCGAGACGCATTCTCATCGCCTGCAGGTGACCGCATGGCCGATCCGCCGAACGACGACCGTGACGAGGAGCGCGAGGGCTCCGTCGCCACCAAGAAGCGAGAAAAGGTCGAGAAGGCTCGACGCTTCAAGGTGCTCTTCCACAATGACGACTACACGACGATGGACTTCGTCGTGCGTGTCCTCATGAAGTTCTTCCGTAAGACCGAGACCGAAGCCACGCAGATCATGCTCAGCGTTCACCACAAAGGGCACGGCGTCGCGGGCATCTACCCACGTGATGTCGCCGAGTCGAAGGTCGACCAAGTGATGACGTATGCACGCGAGCACGGGATGCCGCTCCTCGTGACCGCCGAGCCGGAGGATTGAAGATGCGCATCAGCCCCGAGGTCGAGGTCGCGTTCGGGCTCGCCACGCGCGAGGCCCACCGCCGCCGCCACGAGTTCGTCACGGTCGAGCACCTGCTCTACGCCCTCTTGTTCGACGACGAGACCAAGCAGGTCCTCGTGCACGCGGGCGCGGACATCGAGAAGCTCAAGCAGGCGCTGCTCAAGTTCTTCGACAGCGATATGGAGTCCATCCCCGAGGACTCCTTCGATGCACCCGTCCTGAGCCTCGGCTTTCAGCGGGTCGTCGGCCGCGCTGCGATGCACGTGCAGTCGAGCGGCAAGGAAGAGCTGAAGGGCAAGAACGTCCTCGTGTCGATCTTCGCCGAGCAAGACTCGCCGAGCGTGTCGATCCTGTTGCAGCAGGAGGTGAGCCGACTCGACGTCGTCAACTACATCTCGCACGGCGTGTCGAAGGCGCAGCGAGACGACGAGGCGCCCTCGTTCGAGGGTGGAGACTCGGCAGACGGCGGCGATGCGCCGAAGGTCAACAACCCGCTGAAGGCCTTCGCGTTGAACCTCAACGAAGAGGCGAAGGCAGGGCGCATCGACCCGCTGATCGGACGCAGCGACGAGGTCATGCGCACGATTCATGTCCTCTCACGGCGGCGCAAGAACAACCCCCTCCTCATCGGCGACGCAGGCGTCGGCAAGACCGCGATCGTCGAGGGACTCGCCAAGCGAATCGTCGAGGGCGACGTCCCCGACCCCATCAAGTCCGCGACGGTCTACGCGCTCGACCTCGGCGCGCTCGTCGCAGGTACGCGGTATCGCGGCGACTTCGAGAACCGGCTCAAGGCCGTGTTGAAGGCCCTCGCGGAGCAGCCCGGGAGCGTGCTCTTCATCGACGAGATCCACACCATCATCGGCGCCGGCGCGGGCAGCGGCACGATGGACGCGTCGAACCTCCTGAAGCCCGCGCTCGCATCCGGCAAGCTCCGCTGCATCGGGGCGACCACGTTCGAAGAGTTCCGCGGTCACCTGGAGAAGGACAGCGCCCTCGCTCGCCGCTTCCAGAAAATCGAGATCGGCGAGCCCTCGGTCGACGAGACGCGCGCCATCCTCGAGGGGCTCAAGGCTCGCTACGCCGAGCACCACCAGGTCGAGTACGCGCCCGACGCGATCGAAGCTGCGGCGAACCTCGCGGCTCGATACCTCCGCGACAAGAAGCTCCCCGACAAGGCGATCGATCTGCTCGATGAAGCAGGCGCCGCGGCGAAGCTCGCGCACGGCAAGGGCTACGTGATCCACGCGATCGACGTGGAGCACATCGTGGCGAAGATGGCGCAGATCCCGCCGAAGCAGGTCTCGAGCAACGACAAGCTGCAGCTGAAGACGCTGGAGGAGGACCTCGCCAACGTCGTCTTCGGTCAGCTCGACGCTGTTCGAACGGTGGCGAACGCCATCAAGCTCTCGCGCGCCGGGCTCCGCTCACCCGAGAAACCGATCGGTTCGTTCCTCTTCACGGGGCCCACCGGTGTGGGAAAGACGGAGCTCGCGAAGCAGCTCGCGAAGTCGCTCGGCATCGGGTTCATCCGCTTCGACATGAGCGAGTACCAGGAGCGTCACACGGTCTCGCGGCTCATCGGCGCGCCGCCCGGCTACGTCGGCTACGACCGCGGAGGCCTGCTCACCGAGGCCATCGCGCGGACGCCGCACGCGGTGCTCCTCCTCGACGAGATCGAGAAGGCTCACCCCGACATTTTCCAGGTGCTGCTCCAGATCATGGATCACGGCACGCTGACCGATAACAACGGCAAGAAGTCGGACTTCAGGCACGTCATCTTCATCATGACGAGCAACGTCGGCGCGCGTGATCTCGCGACGAGCCGCGTCGGCTTCGGTGAGCGCGGCGTCGTCGGCGACGACGACAAGGCCTTCAAGAACCTCTTCAGCCCCGAGTTCCGCAACCGACTCGACGCGCGCGTGCGCTTCGCGCCGCTCGATCGGAGCATCATGGGCAACATCGTCGACAAGTTCGTTCGCGAGCTCGGGGCGCTCCTCTACGATCGCGATGTGACGGTCGAGATCGACGCGGCGGCGCGTGAGCACCTCGCTGACAAGGGCTACGACCCGCTGATGGGCGCGCGGCCTCTCGCGCGTGTCATCGAAGAGGACGTGAAGGCGAAGCTCACCGACGCGATCCTCTTCGGCGCGCTCGAGCACGGCGGCGTCGCGAAGGTCGGGTTCGACGCTGCGGCGAAGACGCTCACCTTCGAGTTCGTCGCCAAGCCGAAGAAGGAAGAGACCAGCACCGACGAGCCCTCCTCGTGAGGTTCCTCTCGAGCGCTGCGCCCACGCTGCTCGTGCTCCTCGCCTTCACCGGCTGCTCGAAGAAGACCGCGCCGAGCGGCGCTTCGGCGACGGCCTCGTCGACCGCGGCCGGCTCGAACGCACCCACGGTCGCGGCCGCGGCGCCTGCCGTCGCAATCTGCGATCGGCGCACCACCGACGAGCGCTGGTGTGTCGAGCTCCCGAACGACGATCTCGCGCTCGACATGGAGAGCGCGTGCGCGCCCGGGCGCTTCGCGCGGAAGGAGGCCTGCCCCCGTGAGCAGATCGTAGGCATCTGTCAGCTCCACGACGGCTCGACCCGCTTCGGGTACGAGCCTTCGACGGCCCTCCAGCAAGAGCGCGCCTGCAAGGATCTCCTCGGTACGTTCACGACAGGCTCGGCGATGCCCGCAGCCCTGCGTTCGACCCGCGTGCGCTGCGCCGGCAAATACGAAGGCGGCTGCGAGGAAGAGGAGATCTACGGGGCGGGTCGGCTGCGCGCCGCCGAAGAGGACTGCAAGCAGTTCGGCGGCACGTTCGCGAGCGGTGCGAGCTGCGATCGGACGAAGGCCCTCGCGACATGCAACCTGCGCGGTCGGCGCTGGTTGGTGCTCGAGCAGCCGACGAACGAGGCCGCGCGCAAGCGCTTCTGCGAGGAGCGCGGCGGTCGCATCGAGGAGTCAGCCCCCGTCGCCATGGCCTCGGGCAGCGCGAGCGCCGGTCCCGCTGACGAGGACGCGCCCGAACAAAAGGGCGAGGTCACGATCCGCAAGGAGTGAGCGCGGACTGCGCTGTCCGACCCAGGGAGCGCGCGCCGCTCAGTTGAGCGAGTAGGGCAGCGTGAGGTCGAACGGCGCGATGACGGCGTCGAACTCGTCGCCGCTCGGTCGTCGCATTTGGTAGGTGCCCCGCATCGTCCCGCGCGGGGTCTCGAGCACGCAGCCGCTCGTGTACTCGAAGTGCTCGCCCGGCTTGAGGATGGGCTGTTGCCCCACGACGCCGGGGCCTCGGACCTCTTCGACCTTGCCCTTCGCGTCGGTGATGATCCAGTGCCGGCTCTTCAGCTGCGCTGTGTCCGTGCCCTCGTTCGCGATGCGGATCGTGTAGGCGAAGACATATTTCTTCTGCTGCGGAACAGAGTTTTGCGGAACGTATTGCGTGGTCACCGTCACGCGGATTCCTTCTGTCAACGCGGTCGACACTCGGCAGCCGTAGACCGACCGAGCCACCAACGCAAGGCTCGAGCCGTTGACAGTGGGAGGGGTCGTCGCAACGTTCGGCCCAATGACGACCACGGCCGCAGGATCCGCCCCCACTTCTGGACCTGCGCAGCGCACGACGCCCGCAGGGCTTCTTCCACGGGTGGCGACGCGAACTGTCGTGAGCCCCGATGGCGCTACCTTCGTGACTGTGCAGTTTGCAGCGCAACCGCCCGCGAACAACAACGATGCTCCGAGCGGGGGCGCGAACGGGTCGGGTGCGAGCGGGGGCTCGGGCGTCGGTGGCTCGGGCCTCGCGCCAGGCTGGGAGGCTATCGGGCCCTTCGCTTGGGAGCGTGGCCTGCGTGAGGCTTCGCTGGTGCTCTCCTCGGTCGGCATCGAGTTCGAGACCGTCATCGGCGTCGGCGGCAACTACATCCTCGTCCGCGCCCGCGACGCGGAGCGCGCTCGCAAGAACCTCGCGAGCTACGTCGAGGAGAACCGAGATTTTCCGCCGCGGCGTCCGCCCGAGCGCGCTCGCTACTCGGGCACGCCGTGGCTCGCGCTCGCGTTCGTCGCGCTCGTCGCGTTCGCGTGGATCACCGGTCCCGTCGCGCGTCCGCACGGCGCGTTCTTCGCGCAGGGCAGCTCGATCAACTCGCTCGTCCTCTCGAGCGAGCCGTTTCGAGCGGTGACCGCCCTCACGTTGCACGCCGACGGCGCTCACGTTCTGTCGAACCTGCTCTCGGGCGCGGTCTTCGGTCGCGCGCTCGAACGCCGACTCGGACCGGGCGCGGCCGGTCTCGCGATCCTCGGGGCGGGTGTCGCGGGCAACGTGGCGAACGCCGCGTTCTACGCTGCGCAGGGCCTCGGCCACGGGTCGATCGGGGCTTCGACCGCGGTCTTCGGCGCGGTCGGTGCGCTCGCGACCACACAGTTTCTCATGCGCGATCGCCTCGCGACCCCGCGCGACGCGAAGCGCACGTGGGTCGAACAAGCCGCGCCGTTCCTCGGGGGTCTCGGCCTGCTCGGCGCGCTCGGCTCCAGCCCGGAGACCGACATCTTCGCCCACGCGTTCGGTCTGCTCGCTGGCTTCGTGATCGCCATCCCGTTCGCGCTCGTCGCGCGTCGCTCTCTCCGAACTGCGTGGCTCCCTCAACTCGCGCTCGGTGCCGCTTCGCTCGCGATCGTCGGCGGCAGCTGGGCGCTTGCGGTCCTCACCTGACCGAGGGAGCGACCGCGCTCAGGGGCTGCCGCCCGCTCCGCCCGCGCCCCCGACGCCATCACAGCCGTCGACGCGATCGGGTCGACAACCTTCGCAGTCGGTGTCCTCCTTCTCGCAGCGGAACTTCCCCGGGGTTTGCCAGTCGTAGCCGCAGATATCCTCGGTCGAACACGCGTGGAACTTCACGGTGTGGCCGTCCTCGCACTGCGCGATGATCCCCTCTTGGCAGGCGTTTACGCGCCCGCACTCGAGGTCGGCGCAGGTCACGTTCGGCCCCGTCTGGTTGTCGAGCGAGCAGCTCGACTGACCGACGAAGAGCCCCGAAGCGAGGAGCGCGCACGCGATACGGCGCATCACCGACACTCCGCGGTGATGCACTGTTCACGGCAGCTCGAGTCGGTCTCGCAGACTTGGTCGCACGCTCGCTCGCACGCGAGAGTGCCGTCTTTTGCTGCCTTCTCGCGCGCGGCCGCGTAGTCCTTGTCGGCCTCGATCATCGCTTTGCGGACGGCCTCGGAGGAGGCCGCGACGGCTGCGTCGCGTGCTTGCTGCAGCCGCAGCGCGGGGTCGGCGCTGCGCGCCACCGCGAGTCGCTCCCCCAAGATGCGCCGCGCCTCGTCAGCGTGCCGCCCGTTCGGGAAGCGCGCCAAGTAGAGCTGCACCGCGCTGCACGCGGACGGGTTCTTCGCGCAGGCCTCGGGCTCTGCGGAGCGCCACGCAGCGTCGTCGGCCGCGGCGCGGTCTGCGCGGACCTCGGCGAGGACACCGGTCACATCCGCGTCGATGAGGTACTTGTCGTTGATCCAGATCGACACGCGGCTCGGCGGTTGATCGAGCCCGAGCAAGATCTCCCCGAGCGCAGCCTTGAGATCGATGATCGTGTCGAGGTTCGCGCGCGCGCCGCCGATGACGATGCTCTGGTTGCCGGTCGTCGCGAGGACTCGATAGACGGGCGGTAGCTCGCTCCCTCGGCACGGAGCTTCGGGGCGAATGGTCGCGCCCTGCCGCTTCTGTTCGGAGACCGCGCCCTCCGAGCCGACTGCCCGCAGGCCGTTCACCATCGGTGGCAAAACAGCTGCGAGACCGACCGCGCCGAGCACCACGCCGATCGCGATGATCGTGTCCTGCCCTGCGTAGTTGTAGAGGCGCGCGTTGGGATCGTTCGGGTAGACGTTGGGCGCATCGGCGAGGAGAGCCGTCGCCGTGATGAGCGGCGCAGCCCCGAGCACCGCGAGCGCGGTCATCCAAGCGACGTCCTCGTCACGCAGGCGTTTGTCGACCACGTCGCGATACTGGATGGTCTCCTCCTCGACGAGCGCGCACTCGGGTTGGACGCGAACGCGCAGCGTGTTGCCGACTTGGTCGATGTGGGCCTCGAACCGCTCGGTCGCGACGCTGACTTGCTCTCGGGAGAGCACGCGCTCGTCGATGCGTGTGTTCATTCGCTGGACCTCGACGCAGCCGAGCGACGACAGCCCGACGAGAGCAGCTGCGACACCGAGAGCACGCCGCGTGGAAGAAGACACGCTCGGAGCTTACACCACGCGGGTCTCGACGGACGGCGGGGGCATGCGTCCTTCATGCCGAGCGACGTTCGAGCTAGACCTCACGGGTGACTGGACAAGCCCCGGAAGCTCCGCCGCGCCCTGCCGAGATCGAGGCCATCGTCCGAGCGGTCGGTCTGCGACAAGACTTCGACGCCGACGTGCTCCGCGAGACCGAGGAGCACCTGCGAGACCCCGCCATCGACGATGGGCAGCTCGACGACCTCGAGGCTTACCCGTTCGTAACGATTGACGGACCAACCTCGCGCGACCTCGATCAGGCGCTTCACGTGGAGCGCTCCGCGCGCGGCGGCTTCGTCGTTCGCTACGCCCTCGCGGACGCCGCGCACTTCGTCGCGCCAGGGTCGGCCCTCTTCCGAGAAGCGCTCCTGCGAGGCACGAGCTTCTATTTCCCGGGCTTCAGCGTGCCGATGCTGCCGCGCGCGCTCTCCGAGAACATCGTCTCGCTGAACCCAGGCGTCGCGCGTCGCGCGCTGCTCTTCACCGTCGAGCTCGATCAGCGCGCCGAGATCCTCGAGACCAAAATCAGCCGCGCGCGCATTCGCAGCCGCGCGAAGCTCGCTTTCGACCACGTGCAGGCGCTCTACGACGCGCCGGCGAAGAGCCCGCTCGCGACCGAGCCCTTCGCGGAGAGCCTCCGTCTCCTGCGCGCCGTCGGCGAGGCCCGCATGGCGCTCGGCGATCTCAAGGACGTCGTCCGCTACCGTCGGCGCGAGGTCGAGGTGAAGGTCGACGGCGCGAGCGGTGAGGTGGTCGCCCTCGAGGCCGTTCGCGAAGAGGTCGAGCTCTACAACGAGCAGATCTCGCTGCTCGTGAACCGCGAGGGCGGCCGCATCCTCGCGGAGAGCAAGGATCCACGCCTACAGCCCATCTACCGCGTACACCCCGCTCCCGACCCGGAGCGACTCGAGGCGTTGCGCGCGCTCACCCAAGGGCTCGCGAAGCTCCGTGAGCTCGACCCTCGCGTGTTCGCGCTCGGTGACGGCGAGGCGCTCAGCACGCTCGTCGCGCGCCTGCCTCGCTCTGGGCCTCACGCCGCGGTCGCGCGCGCCATCGAGCGACAGGCGGTGCTCGTCAACATGCGCTCGGCGTTCTCCACGCAACCTGCCCGCCATTTCGGCGTCGGCGCCGAGGTCTATGCTCGCTTCAGCGCACCGATGCGCGAGGTCGTCGGGATCTTCCTGCACAAAGAGATGCTCGAGCACCTCGGGCTCGCGACGCCTCGCGCGGCCGCCTTCGACGAGGCGCTGCGCGAGGAGGTCGTGCTCGCGGCGAACCGCGCCCGCGAAGTGCAGCGACAGATCCGTGATCGCACGAACCGCATCGTCGTCGACCGGCTCTTCCAACCCGTGCGCGGTACCAGCCAGACCTTCGACGGCGTCGTCATGGGCCACACCGCGTCGAAGGTCCACGTCGAGCTCGCCTCCCCTGCCCTCGACGTGAAGCTCTACGTGCGCGACCTCGGGCGCGACCTCGGCGGCGCTTGGCTCGAGATCGCGGACGGCGGCGCGTCGCTCCGCAAACGTGACGACGGCGCGCTCGTCTGTGCGGTCGGCGACGCGGTGCGCGTCACCGTGCGCGGCTTCGACAAAGGCCAGGATCGTTGGGTGCTCGGCCTCGTGTGAGCGCCGCTCGCTTCACCAGTCGATCGCGTACACGAAGTTCGGCTGCGGGAAGCGACGCATCCGCTCTTCGATGATCGAAAACGGCACGTTCGAGCCCTTCTCGACGTACTTGTTCGCGAGCTTCAGCGCGCCCTCTTTGTCGCCCTCCGCCTTGATCTTGCCGACGGTCTTCATCAGCTTCACGCACGCGTCGCGCATCTTCTTGAAGTCGATCTCGAAGGAGCCCGCGTCGCTGCCGTTCGCGGCCTTGCGATCCGCCTTCCAGGTGATCGCGCCCTCATCCATGAAGAAGCCGAGCTGGATCGCGGCGAGCTGGCTGTAGGGCTTGCGACGGCCGTTCGAGTACATGCCACGCGAGATGTGGTTGACGCTCCACACCAAGCTGTCGACGAGCGAGCGCTCCACCTCGGTCTTCGTGATGACGCCCTTGTCGAGCAGCATCCACAGGTAGAAGTACGCGCCCGACTGAGCCTTGAGCTCCTCGAGCATGCTCGCGAGCTCACCGCCGAAGACCTCGTCGTCCTTCTTGCCGTTGACCTCGTATTCGTGCGCCGGCCCGAGGTTGTGCGTAGCCTCGTGCAACACGGTGCCGAGCAGCCCTGGGCCGCCCTCGGCGACGAACTTCGCCATCGTCGCAGGCGCGAGGATGCTCTCGGCCTTCTTGGCGCGGACCGCGTGGCTGTCCGGGTCCTCGTAGAGGTTCGTCATCGCGACGGTGCGGCCGCGCCCCTCGTTCGCGACGGGTCCCCAGTTCGGGAGGCTCTGTCCGATGGTCGCGCCGATGGCGTCGCGGCTGTCCCCCGCGTTGAGCACGATGTCGATGAAGTCAGGCAGGTGGAACGTGACCTTCCGCGCCTTGTACGACTTGCCGAGGAGCTTCGCGAGCGAGTCCTCCATCTCTTGCTGCAGGGGCGTGAGCTTGTCCTGGAGCGCGAGCGAGTCCGTGTTGATTCGAGCGAACGAGACGTGGAAGCCGGCCTTCAGCGAGCAAGGCTCCCAGTAGACCTCGTCCGGACCGACGCGGAGATACCAGCGCGAGTTGCGCGCGTTCATCTTCGCCCACGCTTCGTCTGCGGGCTTCCAGTCGTTCGTCTCGAACGAGGTCGCAGCCTCGTTGAGGTAGGTGACGAGCGCCTGCTCGTTGGAACCCGCGAGGTCCTTCGCGGCGGCGCGGAGCTCCTCCGCGACAGCCTTCATCTCGGACGCGTAGGCCTCGGAGTATTTGACGGCGACGAGCTTGTCTCCCTTCTGCCGAACGACCGTGAACGGGTCGCGGATGGCGTCGCTCTCCTTCTCGATCTCCTTGCAGAACGCGTCGTTTTTCTGGAGAGCTTCGGGCCACACGTCGACGTAGGGCTCGACGCCGGGGGTCGCGGTGCACGTCTTGTCCGACTCGAATTTCGGCGTCGCGCAGCGCGGCCCGCCGTTGCGACGGAAGACGCTCTGGCTCGCGGCGTCGGAGGCGACCTTGGACGCGACCTTCGCCGAGCCCGTCTGGATTGCGTAGATCTTGTCGACGAGCTGCGAGACCTTGAGCATGTGGCGGACGAAGGTCGCGTCGGAGCTCTGGCCGCGCAGCTTGGTCCAGACGAGGACGCTTGCGGCGTCGTCGAGCTCCGCGATGAGCTTCGTTTGGCGTTCGGCGTCCGCGCCCGTCGGCTTCTCGGTCTGGGCGGCGACCATGCGCTCGTACGCGGTCCCGAAATCGCTCGTGAACGCCCCGCCATCGACCCACTTGCCTTGCGTGGGGAAGAACACGAGGGACGCGACCTCGTCGACGTCGGGCTGGCCGTTCTTGTTGGTGTCGGCGGCCCAATAGAGCGGCAGATCCAGCCGATTCGCCATGCGGTTGAACGTCGGGCGATCGAGCCTCGTGAAGTCCCCAGTCACCGGCGGAGCCGTCTTCGTCTCATCGCCGAAGATGTCGTCCTTCATCTCGGTCGCGGGGTTGATCGGGACTCCCGGAGGAGGCGTCGGCGGCGCGGGATCACACGCCGAAATCACGATGGGGGCGAGCAGGGCGAGGCGTCGTCGCATGGCGCGCGATCTACTACGCCATGCGAAAAGAAGCGACGGATCCCAGCCCTCGAGGCGCTAAGCCCCCACCCCACCGAGCACATTGCGATAAGCCGCGACCGCGAGATCCACGTCACGCGCGCCCGCGAGCTCGCGACAGGAGTGCATGCTCAACATGGGCGCGCCGACGTCGACCGTCGAGACGCCGAGCTTGGCGGCGGTGATCGAGCCGATGGTCGAACCGCAAGGCAGATCGCTGCGTACGACGAACGCTTGCGGTGAATACCCGGCCTCGCGACAGGCGAGCGTGAAGCGCGCGGCCGTCTCGCCGTTCGTCGCGTAGCTCTGGTTCGCGTTGGTCTTGATGACGAGGCCCTTGCCGAGCTCGGGCGTGTGCCCAGGCTCGTGCTGGTCGGCGTAGTTCGGGTGGACCGCGTGGGCCATGTCGGCGGACACGAGGAAGCTCGCGGCCATCGCGCGCTCGAACGCCTGCTCGTGGCGCTCGGGGAACGCGAGCGTGATGCGGTGGAGCACGTCGCGCAGCACCGAGCCCTGCGCGCCCACGGCGCTGCGCGAGCCGCACTCCTCGTGGTCGTAGAGGACCACGAGACGCGTCGCAGCGGTCGATGTCCCGAGGCCCTCGACGAGCGCGCTCGTCGCCGCGTGACAGCTGCCGAGGTTGTCGAGCCGCGACGCGTGGACGAACTCACCCTCGAGCCCGGCGATCGCGGCCTTCTGCGTGTCGTAGACCAAGAGATCCATCGCGAGGATGTCCTTCGCGTCTTCGCCGAGCGCGCCCGCGACGACCTTCGTGAGCTCGACTTTGTCACCGACCCCGAGGAGCGGGACGAGGTGCTTCTGCGCGTTCAGCACGAGCCCGTCGGTATTGACGCCGCGGTTCAGATGGATGGCGAGGTGCGGGATTCGAGCAACGGGCCGCTCGAGGTCGACGAGCTTGAGCTCGACGCGCGATCCGCGCGCGAGCGACACGCGCCCCGCGAGGGACAGATCGCGGTCGAGCCACGTCGCGTGGATGAGTCCGCCGTAGGGCTCGACGGCGACCTGTCGATACCCAGACCGCGAGACGTCCGCGTTCGGCTTCACCCGCAGGTTCGGTGAATCCGTATGAGCTCCAACCATCACGAACCCGGCGCTCGCCGGCGCTTCACGGCCGACGACGAACGCGACCAGCGTGCCGCCGCCGCGGACCACGAACCTGCGCGCGCCCGGCTCGAGCCGCCAAACCTCTCGCTCGTCGAGCTCGGAGAAGCCGTGCGCTGCGAGGCGCCGCGTGGCCTCCGCGACGGCGTGAAACGGAGTCGGGGATCGATCGATGAAGGCGCAGAGGTCGGACGCGCGCGCCGGCGGAGCTTGCATGTTTTCCAATTATCATCGCCGCACGCCGAGGGTGCTAAGTCTCGATCGATGGCGAAAGGTCGGGGCCCCACTGCGCCCACCGAAGCTCGCTCGATCTCGGTGCGCGCTCACGCGTCGTTCGCAGAGATCGAACCTCTCTGGCGCACGATCCCGAGCTTTGCAGGGCACCCCGCGCTCGACGCGCGGTGGATCGGCGCGCTCGAGGCTGCGGGCTGCGCGACATCCGAGCGCGGCTGGATCCCCAATCACCTCTCCATCCACGACGGCGCAGAGCTCCTCGCGGTCGCGCCCGCTTACGTCAAAGTCCACTCCGAAGGCGAGTTCGTCTTCGATCACGGGCTCGCGCGCGCGGCCTCTCGCTTCGGGGTTCGCTACTATCCGAAGCTCCTCGTCGCGGTGCCGTTCACGCCCGCGAACGGGCCTCGCATCGGCTGCGCGCTCGGCCGCACCGTCGACGAGATCGCACCCATCGTCGCCGCTGCGCTCTCGGCCGTCGTCGAACAGCACGAGCTTTCGAGCGCGCACGTGAACTTCCTCCCCGCGGGCGAGTCCCTCGCGCTCTCGGACGCCGGGTTCATCCCGCGACTCGGCGTGCAGTTTCACTGGGAAAACCAAGGCTACCGCGACTTCGATGGCTTCCTCTCGACGCTCCCGTCGAAGCGCCGCACGCAGATCCGTCGAGAGAAGCGCGCTGCGCGCGAGCAGGGGCTCGAGCTCGAGACGTGGACTGGCGAGAAGCTCACGCCCGCGCTCGCCGACGCGCTCTACGCGCTCTATCTCACGACCGTCGACAAGTTCATGTGGGGCCGGCGTTACCTCAACCGCGCGTTCTTCGAGTCGGTTCTCGGCACGATGAAGGACGCGATCGAAGTGGTGGTCGCGCTCGATTCATCGAAAAAAATCGTCGCGTGCGCGTTCAACTTGCGAGGCGATCGAGCGCTCTACGGCCGCTATTGGGGCACGCACGTCGAGCTGCCTTTCCTGCATTTCAACGTCTGCTACTACCACGCGATCGAGCGATGCATCGAAGAGCGACTCGACCTCTTCGAGCCCGGCGCGGGCGGTGAACACAAAGAGGTTCGGGGATTCCTCCCGACCCTGACCCACAGCGCCCACATCATTCGCGACGAGGCATTTTCCATGGCTGTACGCGCTTCGTTCGATCGCGAGCGCGAGGTGCTCGAGCGTGAGATCGCTTCAGCGCGCACGAACCGTTGACGAGTTCGAAGGAGTTTCGTCATCCTGTTCGACATGAAGTGGTTTGCCAAAGCTTTGCCTTTGCTGATGGTCGCGAGCGCCGCGGGGTACGCCGCGTGCGGAGACGAGAGCGACACGACAGACACGAATTTCACCGTCTCCACGGGCGATCCCGGACCCGAGGCGTGCAACGGTGGTGACCCAGACGGCTTCTGCAATGCGCTCGGTGACAGCCCCGAGTCGTGCTCTTGCTTTGATTGCGTCGAGACCGCGTACTGCCTCGGCAACTGCGTCGAAGACGGCCAGTGCCTCGCGGGTGAGGATCAGACGTGCGCTGATTGCTACGGCGTCCAAGACGGCCCGACGACTGGCCCTGGCCCGACGACTGGCCCTGGCCCGACGACTGGCCCTGGGCCTGGCGGCACCGGTGGAATGCCCGGCACGGGCGGCGCTCCCGGCACCGGTGGAATGCCCGGCACGGGCGGCGCTCCTGGCACGGGCGGCGCTCCTGGCACGGGCGGCACTGGCGGCATCTGAAGCTCCAGCTTCAGCCCTTCGACAGACCCAGCTTCCGCAGAAACGGCCGAATGTGGTGGCGCTCCATTCCACTTCGGCGCGCCATCTCGCTCACATTGCCGCCCGTCGCGCGGAAGAGATCGCCGAAGTACTTCGCCTCGAAGGTGTTGATCGCGGCGCGCTTCGCCTCTCCGTAAGGCGTGGAGAAGTCCACGAGGTCGCCTGAAGGATTGCCCCGCTCGAGCGGGAGGATTTGGGCGATCGCTTCTGCGCCTTTCGGCAGGCTCGCCGCGACGCTGGTGACGTTGACGAGCTCGCGTACGTTGCCGGGCCAGTCGTGCTGCGCGAGCGTCGTCGTCACGAGCTCCACGACGTCGTCGGCGCGGTCGCCTTTGCCGATGCGATCACACACCGAGCGGACGAGCGGCGCGATGTCCTCGCGACGCTCGCGAAGCGGCGGCAGCTCGATGCGCACCTGAGCGATGCGGAAGAACAAGTCGCTCCTGAAGCGGCCCGTGTTCATCGCGACGCCCAGGTCGCGCCGCGTCGCCGCGATCACCCGCACATCGACAGGCTCGTAGTGTTGAGAGCCGACGCGCTTCACGTGCTTCTCGCTGAGCGCGCGGAGGAGCTTCGGTTGGAGCTCGACGGGGAGCTCACCGAGCTCGTCGAGGAAGATCGTCCCCTTGTGCGCCTCATGGAACGCGCCGGCGCGTCGATCGTTCGCGCCTGTGAACGCGCCCTTCTCGTGACCGAAGAGGAGGCTCTCGGCGAGCGGCCCGGGGATCGACCCGCAGTCGACGACGATGAAAGGGCCCTTCGTCCGCCCGCTGCGCTCGTGGACCGCGTGCGCTGCGAGCTCCTTTCCGCAGCCGGTCTCGCCCTGAATGAGGATCGACAAGTCCGTCGGTGCGATCTCGCCGAGGATGCGGAAGAGGTGGCGCATGCGCGGCGACGAACCGACGATCGGGCCAAACCGATCGTCGAACCCGACGTCGACGCGCTCCTTCTTGTCGATGGGCTCGAACACCACCTTGGTCGAGCCGATTTGCAGCGTCGTCGACGTGACGAGGACAGCCTCGCGGATCCTCACCGAGCCGACGTACGTTCCGTTCTTGCTGCCGAGGTCGCGCACGAGGACGCCCTCACGGTCGGCGCGAACCTCACAGTGGATGCTGCTCACCTCGGGGTCGTCGACCGCGAGCTTGCAGCTCGGGTCTCGTCCGATGAGGACAGGCTCGACGTTGACCCGCACAGGCTCACGGCCCGGGGCGCTCAACGTTCCACCCCTCACGAACCACTGGAGCGTGCTCGCGCGCGTCGCGCCGGTCGTCATCGCCCCGATCTAACACGCCCGCACTACGAACCTGCGTCGTTCCTCCGCAGCGTCGCTGGCCCCCACGCCTCACCCATGAACAGGCACGAGCGAACAGAAACGGGTCCCCCTGGACGTGAGGACGTTCCCCCGAAGAGTGCCTCTACGTGATTCATTCCCGAAAAATCCGCGCGGCCACTTCGCTAAGCGCACGCCATGCGCTGGCACAGCGGCTGCAGTAGGCGATTCGTCACCGAAACTTGCGAGGCCACCAATGCGGAACTTCTTCCGACTACGCGCTGCAACGCACCTGTGGATGAGCGGCATGCTCGCCGCCACCGCCGCACTAGGATTCTCCGGCTGCTCCAACGAGACCGAAGGCGGGTTGGAAGGAAGCACCTGCGTTTCGACCCAGGAGCGCTTCGCTCTCACCTACTTCCGAGTCATCCAGAAAGACTGCGCCTCCTGCCACAACCCGGGCGGGGTCGGCTACCTCGGCTCTGAATTCAAGCTGACCTCCACCTCGGAGGCAGGCTTCCTCGACCGCAACCTCGAGGTCATGAAGAGCCTCGCCGAGCTCGAGTCCGACGGTAAGAGCGTTCTGCTCCAGAAGCCGCTCGGCAACCTGAACCACGGCGGCAACACGATCTACCAGTCCGAGGACGACCCCGGTTACAAGGAGATCGAGAAGCTCGTCCAAGCCTTCAAGGACGGCGACGCTTGCCCCAACACCGAGGCCCGCTTCCTCGCCGGCCTCCAGATGATGGGCCCTGCTGACACCTTCCGGAAAGCAGCGCTCACGCTCGGCGCGCGTCTCCCCACGGCGGAGGAGCAGGCCGCGATCGAGACGGGCGGCTGGCCGGCAGTCGACGCTCTGATGGACAACCTCCTCAAGGAGAAGCCGTTCTACGAGCGCCTGAAGGATCGCTACAACGATCTCATGCTCACCGACTTCTATCTGAACGGTGGCAACTTCAACGTCATCTCGGATGACGGGTTCTACAACCCGCAGTGGTACGACGACCTCAACCTCGATGACCCGGCGCTGATCAAGAAGTACGGCGCGCAGGACGGCAACGACCTCCACGACAAGCTCCAGAGCTGGACGCGCGAGGCTGTCGCTCGCGGCACGCTCGAGCTCATCGCGTACGTCGTTCGCAACGACATGGACTTCCGCCAGATCGCGACGATGGATTCGATGGTCGTCAATCCGTTCTCGGCGCGCGCCTACAACATGACCGACGTCGTGTTCGACAACGACGCTGACCCGACCGAGTTCAAGCAGGGTCGCCTCGGTGGATACGACAGCGACTTCCCGCACGCCGGCATCATGACGGACCCGATCTGGTTGTCGCGTCACCCGACGACGGACACCAACCGCAACCGTCACCGCGCTCGCGAGGTCCTCTACCTCCTGCTCGGCAACGACATCCTCAAGGCTGCGGAGCGACCGCTCGACGTGACCAAGGTCGACCGCGCGCAGAACCCCACGGTCAACGACGTGAACTGCGCTGTCTGCCACACGGCCGTCGACCCGATGGCTGCTGGCTTCCGCAACTTCCAGCGCTTCGATGGAGGCATCGACTCGCAGTTCGCCTACCAGCCCGACAGCCCCTGGTTCGACGAGATGTGGCTGCCCGGCTTCCGCGGAACGCCGATGCCGCCTGCCTTCTACCCGCGCGCTTCGGTGTGGATGGGTGAGCAGATCGCAAACGACTCGGGCTTCGCCTTCGCTGCGGTCTTCATGGCCTACCGCACCATCGTCGGTAACGAGCCGCTCCAAGCTCCGAAGGACCCGACGGATCCGAACTTCGAGGGTGATCTCGCGTCGTTCCTCGGCCAGTACTACACGTTCAGCCAGATCGCGACGAACTTCCAGAACAACGGCTACAACTTCAAGGCGATGGTGAAGGAGCTCATCATGAGCCCCTACTTCCGAGCCATGAACTCGGCCTCGGACATCGACCCTCTGCAGCTGACTCACCTCAGCGGCGTCGGTTCGGCCCACCTCCTCACCCCCGAGCAACTCGATCGCAAGGTCGAGGGCGTGCTCGGCATGAAGTGGCGGCGTCAGTTCTCGGAGTTCGGCGAGGGCAACCTCCTCAACGACGGCGGCGACGAGGGCTACAAGATCCTCTTCGGCGGTATCGACTCGGAGGACACGACGGTTCGCATCACTTCGCCGAACGGCATCATGGCCAACGTCATGGAGCGCATGGGCGCGGAGATGGGTTGCCGAGTGGTCGCAGCCGAGTTCTCAATCCCGCGTGAAGATCGCAAGTGGCTGAAGAACGTCGACCCGACGACTGAGCCGCAAGACGCGAACCTCTACGACATCCCCGCGAACATCCAGTCGATCAAGACCGACATCCAGGCGATGCACGAGAAGCTCCTCGGGGAGAAGCTCGACATCAACGACCCGGAGATCACGCGGACCTACAACCTGTTCCTCGAGACGTGGAAGGAAGGCAAGCTCAACATCGTCGCGAGCAACCCCTACTTCTTCGACGAGTGCAGGACCAACAAGAACTACATCACGGGCTTCACCGTCCCCGACGAAGAGGTCTTCACCGACGACTCTCTCTACACGGGCCGCGCCTGGATGACCGTCCTGGCCTACATGTTGAGCGACTACGCCTTCGTCTACGAGTGAGAGGTGCCAGCCATGGAACGCCGAGACTTTATCAAGCTTTGCAGCATGACGGGCCTCGCAGTCGTGGCAGGTGCCGCGACTGACAAATCCGCACGGGGCGAATCGACCAAGTACACCGGCCCCTTCTGGGTCTACGTGTCGCAGGGTGGTGGCTGGGACGTGACCAGCATCATGGATCCGAAGGGCGCTCCGAATCAGGACGCCGCTGAGGAGAACGCCCCCACCGACACGATGAATCGCTACCTCACGGCGAACATCCGCAAGGGTGGCGTCAACGACCAGCTCCGCTGGGCGGCTCTCTCGGAGAGCGCGGACATCGTGGGCAACGCCGGCGCCGTCGCCGACGCGCTCGTGATGGAGCAGTTCTTCGAGGACTTCCAGATGCGACTGCGCGTCATCAATGGCATCGACATGATGACGAACGCGCACGACGTCGGCTCGCGTGCTTGGGTCTCGGGCAACCTCGCTGAGAACACGCCCGCGTTCCTCGCGCTCGTCGCCGCCGAGCTCCTGCCGGGCGCACCGATGGCCTTCGTGTCCTTCGGTGGCTACTCGGAGACCTCGGGCCTCACCTCGGTCACGCGCCTCGGCAACATCGGTGCGATCCAGCGCCTCGCCTACCCGCACCGCCGCTACGGCGTGAACGACGAGTCCTACTACATGACCGACGAGACCGAGGCTCGCGTCGCCAAGGCTCGTGAGGAGCGCTTCAACGCGAAGATGCAGGCCCAGCGGCTCCCGCGGGTCCGCACGGCGATGAACACGCTCTACATGTCGCGCCTCGGTCAAAACGAGCTGAAGCAACTCGTCGACTACTTGCCCGAGAATCTCCTGCCCGGTATCGCCGGTCAGGTTCAGCTCGCGGCGGCTGCTTACAAGGCCGGCCTCTGCGTCGGCGTGAGCGTGTCGACGGGCGGCTGGGATACCCACGGCAACAACGACACTGGCGTCGCCGGTTCGGTGGGCAATCTGTTCGACGGCCTGCGCAACATCGACACCCTCCTCGGCGACCTGCAGATGCAGGACAACTCTGTCGTGGTCTGCGGCTCGGACTTCGGCCGAACCCCGGGCTACAACATGGGCAACGGCAAGGATCACTGGGCCGTCAACAGCATGCTCATGTGGGGTGCCGTCGGCGGTAAGCAGATCGAGGGCGGCATCTCCGTGGGCGGCACGACCGAGGAGCACCTCCCGCTCAAGGTCAACCCGGACACTGGCGCGGTCGATCCGAACGGCATCCGCATCCAACCCGGCCACGTGCAGAACTCGCTGCGCCGGCTCGCGGGCATCGAGACGAGCGACAGCGCGAAGCTGCACCCCGTCGCTGTGCCGCTGAGCGAGCTGCCGGATCTCGTCAAGCTCGCTTAATCAAAAGAAGCGTGCGCTGTGAGCCGGATGCGTGAGCGTCCGGCTCGCGCCGTTTTGTGCGCATCACTCGACCGTGAAATGCACCACGTCGCCGCGTCGACCGTTGGCGATCGGGACGAGCGTGTGCTCGCCAGCGACGAGCTCGATGGGGAGCGTACCGCTCGTCGGAAGCGGGTGCGGCTCACCGTCGACCTCGAGCGTCGGGGAGGTCGCGTCGCGCGCGACAGCGACGCGAGCGACGATGAAGCTGCGCTGGTGATCGGTGAGGTAAAAGACTGCGTCGGGCTCCGGGTAGACCACCCTCGCGGGTTCGTCGCGGACGCGCGTCTTCAGCGCGCCAGGACAGCGCGACGATTCACCGACGGGAGCGAGCTCGCGACGAGCCTCGACGGCCCAAGGGACGAGCAGCGCCGGATAGCGCTCGAAGACGCGCTCCTCGACTGCGGTGTCGCACGCGGGGCCTGCGAGCAGGCCGTTCGTCTTGTCGATGCGGACCCGCTCATGCATGTCGCAGCGCTCGCGCTCGCGCTTGCGCCCAGCCGGCACGAGCTCGGTTCGCCTGTGTGGGCAATCCGGTGTCGCCGTCTTCCCCGAGAGCGAGCAGACCTCGAGGCGCTCGAGGCCGCTGGGCTCGGTGAACGCATCGCTCGGGAAGAGCCTCGCGGCAGCATCCATCGCGACGTGAAACAGCGGGCCCGCACCTGTGATGCCGCTCACGTCGTGCATCGGAGAGCCATCGAAATTCCCGACCCAAACCGCGACCGTCAAGCGAGGCGTGTAGCCCACAGCGACGTTGTCTCGATACCCCTTCGAGGTCCCGGTCTTCGCCGCCACTTCGAACGGCAGGTCGAAAACGGTCTCCTCGCCGAAGGAGGAGCGGCGCGCGTGACGATCTTTCAAAATGTCGGTGATGAGCGCGACCGAGCGCTCGTCGAGCACACGCGTCGCCTCCCCGACGGGCACGAGCTGTCGCGTGCCGTCGGCGAGGACGTAGGCGCTCGCCGCGCGGATCGGGAGCTGCGTGCCGCCCCGCGCGAGGACCGAGTACGCGCGTGCGAGCTCGAGCAGCGTGACCTCTCCGTCGCCGAGCGCGAGCGCGACGCCGTATTCGTCGGCCGAGCCGTCGAGCGAGCAGAAGCCGAGCTGATGCAAGCGCTCGAGCACCGCGGGTGGACCCAGTCGATCAGCGGTCCAAACCGCCGGGACGTTGTACGAGTTGCCGAGCGCGAAGCGGAGCAGCACTGGGCCGTGGAAATGCTGGTCGTAGTTGTCGGGCCGAAAGACGTCGCCGCGGCTGTTCTCGAACGAGAGCTGCACGTCGGGGAGCATCGTCGCCGGGGTCATGCCGAGCCGCTCGAACGCGAGCTCGTAGACGAAGGGCTTGAGCGACGAGCCTGGTTGTCGCCGCGCGAGCACGCCGTCGTTCTGACCTAGCCGTGCGACGTTCGACACGTCGGGCGACCCCACGTACGCGAGGATGTCGCCGGTCTGGTTGTCGAGCACGACGATCGATGCCGCGCTTACACCGCTGTCAGACAAGCGGTCGACCGTGGAGCGCGCTGCCATCGTCAGCTCGGCTTGGAGATCGCCGACGAGCGCCGTCTCGATCTCGACTGTCTCGGCGGGTGGTGGCGCTGGCGCGCCGCACGGATCGATTCGCCCCTCGGCGACGCGCCGGCCGAAGTGAGGCGCTGACGAAGATCGAAACCGTGGGGCGAGCAAGAGCGGCTCGCTCTTCGCGGTGCGAGCCTCATCGGCCGTGAGCACGCCGCGATCGACGAGTCGGTCGAGCACCCAGTCGCGCCGCTCGGTGAGGCGCGTGGGCGCGCGCGTGGGATCGTAGACGGTCGGGCCCCGCGGGATGCTCGCGAGCGTGGCCGCTTGGGCCCACGACAGATCGCGCGCGGGTCGACCGAAGTAGTACTGCGCTGCGGCCTCGGCGCCCTCGAGGTTCGGGCCGAACTCGACCCGGTTGAGGTACTCGTCGAGGATTCGATCCTTCGAGAGCGAGGCCTCGATGCGGACCGCGAGGGCCATCACGGAGACCTTGCTCTTCAGCGTGCGCGGGGCGTGCGTGAGCGTGCGCGCGAGCTGCTGCGTGAGGGTCGAAGCGCCGCTCACGACGCGCCCGTGAAAGAGCGACGTGAGCGCAGCGCGCGCCATCGCGATCGGATCGACGCCGAAGTGAGATCGGAAGCGCCCATCCTCGGCTGCGACGAGCGCCGCGGGGACGCGATCTCCGAACGCCGCGAGCGGCAGGTGCTGGCTGCGGCGACCGTTCTCGTCGCGCAGCTCGAAGAGCGTCGCGCCCGACCGATCGACGACCTTCAGGCTATTGCGCTCGCCTGCGACCAGCCCCGAGGTGTTCTCGACCGCGAGCTCTGGCGGGAGCGGAGTGAACGCGGCGAGGATGAAGAGCGCGACCCACGGCGCGACGAGGAGGATCGCGAGAGCGATGAGTCCGCGCCGCACCCGACGCCGTCGCACGAGCGCTCCGAGGCGGGCGCCCGCGCGACGCAGGACCTCAAGGCTGAGCTTCCACCTTGATGGTCGACGCGCCGGTTCGTCCGAAGACTTCGGGGGCATACATCTCCTCGGCCTTCGTCGGAGGCGTGACGAACGCGCCGATCGCTGTAGCACGCGCGAGGTACCGATAGCGGTAGACGCCCGCGGCCATCGCATCGACGAAGAACAGCACGCGGTCGTCGCGGACCTCGCGCGTGAAGTAGCTCGACCACTCCGAACCCTCTTGGTTCTCCTCGTCGGGTTGCACGTAGTCCACTCCGCGCAGGCGTCCCGACGTCGTCGCGAGCCGGGTGTCGACGGCCTCGAGCCCCGCGGGCAGCGGGTCTTCGACGGCGACGAATCGGCGCGGCTTCGGCGTCACGACGACGACGTCCGCGAGCACCAGATCCCCTGCGGAGAAGCTCTCGATCGTGTCGCTCGGCACCGTCGCGAGCGCCTCGTCGAGGGTGTCGGGCGTGACTCGGCGGTAGCGACGCTCGACGTAGAAGCCGCGGTCGATGTTGTCCTTCGGGAGCTCCTTGCGCGCGTAGCGGAGGCGCGCCTGATAGAAGAGCTGCCCCGCGCCGTCGACCTGGAACGCGAGCACCGTGCCGTTCTTGTCGCCGAGCTCGCGCGTCGCGACGACCGCGCTCTGCGGCGCGAGGCTGCGGCCGACGAAGCTCTGCTCCGCCAGCATCTTGTCGCCGAAGAACGTGCGCGCCGTGAAGTTCGGCTCGACCTTCTCCTGAGCCTTGCGGTAGTCGCCGAGCGCGAGCAGCGCCCACGCGCCCTCTTGTGTGGAGCGCCAGCGCCCACCGTCACGCGCCGAGAGCAGCCCCATCGCGAGCTGCGCGCCGAGCGCGTGATCGGGTCGCGCAGCCATCAGCCCACGGAGCGCGAGCGCTGTCGTGCGGGTCGGCGAGTCGAGGTAGATGGTGAAGTCGTCGCCGAGGTTCTCCGTGACCATCGCGGTCGGGCCGTCGATGCGGACCGCGTTCTCGACGTCGGTGACGAGAGCCGCGATGCTCGACGGATCGCCCTTCGAGATGGCCATCGCGTGGAGCAACATGGCCTTGCCGAAGACAGCGAGCTCCTGGCGGCGCTCGAACAGCGTCGACATGCGACCGACGTCGGGCTTGCCCATTTCGGCGAGGACATCGAGCACGAACGGGCCGACGTAGCGCGCGAAGATCGGGTCGTTGTCGAGCGCGGCGATGAGGTAGCGCACGGCCTCGTCGAGCGACGACGACGGCACCTTGTAGCCCTTCTGGCTGGCCTGGTTGAGCGCCCACACGGCGTACGTCGTGACCCACGGGTTCGGCTGCGGTGAGTCAGCCCACAAGCCGAACGAGCCGTCGTAGCGCTGGTGCTTCAGGATGTTCGCGATCGTCTTTTCGACCACGTCGTCGAGGTTCGGCGGCATCTTGAGAGCGAAGTCGGTCGCGAGCTCCTTCATCGCGACGAGGGGCACTAGTCGACTCGAGAGCTGCTCGGTGCAGCCGTACGGGTACTCGAGGATCTGATCGGAGCCTGCGTCGAGCCCGACGAGCGCGGTCGACGCTGTCGTGAGCGTGAGCTCTCCGACGTCGTCGCGGATGGCCGAGAGATCGCCGAGCTTCTCGCCCGCGGCCTCGGCGGTGTGGCCGTACGCGGCCACCGACTCCATGACCAGCGGGATCTGCACGTTGCGCTCGAGCTCGACGGCGTCGTGTTCGTCCCCCGAGTCGATGCTGAAGTTGAACGAGGCGATCCCGACCTTCGGCGCGAACGCGGGGAAGCGAACCTCCACGCTGCGCCCGGGCTCGACCGTGACGGTTTGCGTCGTCGCGCCCGTCGTGACGACGCCGGCGAGCGCGGCCTTCACCGTGACCGTGCTCGGCGTGTTCGTCTTCGACGAGACGATGACGCTCGCGTCGAACGTGTCACCCGCGCGCAGGAACCGAGGCAGCGCGGGGCGCGCCATGAGCGGTCGGCTCGTCGTGAGCGACGACTGCCCGCGCCCGAACCGATCGTCCGTCGCGACGGCGACCGCCATGAGACGGTATGTGCTCAAACCATCGGGGAGCTTGAAGCTCACGTTCGCGACGCCGTCGCTGTTCGTGACGATCGACGGGTTGTAGTAAGCGGCCGCGCGGAAGTCGCGACGCGCGGCGGGTGCGCCCGAGCTCGGGCCGCCACCGCCACCGTCGAGGCCCTTGTCGATGCCCACGCCCGAGAGCGGGTCGAACATCTGCGCGAGCTGGTTGCGGCTCTCGAGCGTCGTCACGTGCAGGCTGCGCGGCGCGCCGAAGGTCTCGATCGGATCGGGGACCTGGTAGCCAGTGAGGCTGAGCACGCCCTCGTCGATGGCCATCAACGTGACCTCGGCGCGCGCCCCCGCCTTCTTCTGATCCTTCACCGTGACGGTGACGTTCGCTTGGTCGCCAGGTCGATAGTCCTGCTTGTCCGCGCTGACCGCGACGTCGAGTCGGCGCGACTCGGGATCGATCGTGAGGTTCGCGTACCCGATGCGGAAGGTCGGCGCGCCGACGTCGGGCTTGTCACCCTTCGGCGCGGTCTTCGTTCGCCCGCGGAGCACCACGACCGAGACGTACGCGTTCGGGCGCATCGAGTCCGTGATCGGCACCTCGATGGTCGGCGCGGCGCCCGCGAGCTTCACGCGCTTGTGCTCGCTGATCCCTTTGCGCTCGATCGTCACGAGCGCATCGGCGTTCTTCCAAGGGGACTTCACCAGGATCTTCGCCGTCTCGCCCGCCAGGTAGTTGTCCTTGTCGGCGACGAGCTCGATGTCGGTGCGATCGGAGTCGTAGAACGCCGCGAGGTCCGCGGCGCCCTCGCCCAAGACCCAGACGCGCATCGACGCCGCGACCGGGTTCTTGCGGCTGTCGGCCGACGTCACGCGCACGAAGTACTGCCCCGCCGAAGGCGGCGTGAGATCACACGAGACCGGCGCGTTGCCGCTCGTGAGGTCGCACGTGGAGATCACCGTGTCGACGGGCGCCGAGACCGTGGTCGCGCCGCCGCTCGAGCCCTGCGTCGCGTTCGCCCACGATCGCTTCACGAGGCTCACGGAGAGCGCCGCGCCCGAGACGCGATCACCGCTCGGCTTGACCGCGATGAACTTGGGCGAGAGCTTCGTCTTCGCGTCGACGAAGACGGTGTCGAGCGAGACGCCGACGTAGAACTCGCCGGGGTGGACGACGGCGCTCGTGCTCGTGCTGATCACCTGCCGCGAGACATCGGTGACGTCGATGTTGCAGACGACGGCCTCGGTGCCGGTCTGCCCGGGCATCGCGAGCGCCGCCGACGCAGTCGCAAGGCCCGACGCGTCGAGCGAAACGTCCGAGTTCACGAGGGAGCTCACGCGCCCCGGTGTCGACGGGAGCTCCGCTTGGTAGTCGGAGTCGGTGGTCTCGAAGCCGTCGGTGTTCGGCGGCGCGAAGTAGGTCGGTACGCGCGCGACGTCGATCGCTGCCTTCGCGCCGGCCATCGGCGCGCCGTAGAGGTAGTCGCCGTGCGTGGACCACTGCGCGTTGTCGCCGCGGATGTAGCTCGCGTGGTCGCTCTCGACGCCGACCTTGAACTCGGCGGCGCGGTACTCGAGGACCTCGAGCGGACGCTCGGAGAGCGTGCTCGTGCCCATCTCGGCGCGGACCCAATAGGTGCCGAGCCGCGCGCTCAACGGGACCTTGAAGTCCGCGTTGAACGTCCCGAACGAAGACGAGCTCGCGGTCGCCTTCGCGATCGGCTCGCCGTCGGGCGCGACGAGCGAGACCTCGACGGGGGTCGCCGCCGCGGGCGTGCTCGAGCCGACGTCCTCGGGTGCGCGGACGATGCCCTTCACGTGCACCGTCTCGCCCGGGCGGTAGATGCCCTGGCCGTCGAACACGAGGCCCTCGAGCGGATCGTCCTCGGCCGAGAAGTCCCAGTTCGGCACGCTGTCCGCGATTCGTTTGTAGGCAAAATCATCGGCGGTGCGCGCGAACAAGACCGCGCGCTCGTTCTCGTCGAACGAAGGCGTGAACTCGCTCGAGGCGAAGAACGCGTAGCCGTCGCCATCGGTCTTCTTCGTCGCGACGGCGGCCTGACCCGGACGTCGGATCTTGAGCTCGACGTCCTTCATCGGGCTCGCGTCGGCGAGCTTCGAGACGAAGACCAGCGTGCCGGCGCGCGAGACCTTCGCGCTGATGGCGAGGTCGGTGAGCTGCACGGTCGAGCGATCCCCGGTCTTCTGACGACCGCGGGTGTAGGTCACGTCGACGGCGAACGCGCCCCGAGCCTTGGGGCCGCCGAGCACCTGGCTCACGTCGATCTTGTGTCGCTCGAGGATGTTCTTGCGCCCCGAGCCGATGCTCGTCGTTTGGACCGCGGTCGAGAAGATCTCGAACGGATCCTTGTCGTCGGACATCGCGAGGATCGCGTCCTCGTCGAGGTGGAGCGTCGAGACCGCGAGGTCGTGCGTGTTGATGTGGCCGACGGTGACCTCGCGCTTCGCCGAGGCCTCGAGCACGCCATCCGTCACGCCGATGCGCGCGATCGGATCCACGTCGCCGAACTCCACCTCGTCGTCGTAAGGCTTCGCGAGCTTCTGCCCGTAGGTGTCGACGATCCCGTCTTTGACCCGAAGGCCGTAGTGCGCGCCCGGCTTGAAGTTGCCGCTCACCGTGACGTAGCTCACGGTCTCGTCGTCCTCGTACCAGCCTGGCCACTTCAGTTTGACGGCCGGCTCGACGCTCACCGCGCCCTTGAGCTCTTTGAACTTCACCGGGTTCGAGAGCTCGATGACGAGCTGACTCCCGGCCGCGCAGCGCCCGTCGTCGATCTCGCCGCACGCGATGTCGCGCACGACGAGCGGGCCGTAGGTTTGGACGTCGATGCCGAGAGCATCCTCGGTCGGGAGCGGGCCTTCGGTGCTCTGGAAGCCCTTCTCGATATCGAGGCCGATGTCGCTCGCGAGCGGGAGCGGCGAGGTCGGCGTCACCACCCAACGTCGCGCGTCGTCGGGGTTCGCGGTGAGCGAGTACGACGTCGCCGTGCTGTTCGCGGTGAGCGTCAGCTTGCTCCTCAGCGTGGCTTCGCTCACGGGCAGGTTGAAGAAGAGCTCGAACTTCGTGTCGGGCGTGAGTCCCTCGCTGCGGTTGCTCGGGCTCGCGTAGACGAGCTTCGGTCGCTCGGTCTCGAACGAGAACGAGAAATCCTCGGCGAGGGCCTCGCCGTCGAGGGCTTTGGTGCCCGCGGGGATCGTCACCTTGATCGCGGTCGCGCCGGGGAGCTTGAAGGCGCCACCACCACCGGGCCGCGCGGGGATGAAGCTCGCCGCGCGCGTGCCCGTCCACTGCCACGTGCCCTCGAGCGAGGGCTCGATCTTCGCCGGGAACGGGACCTCGCTGCCCGCGATGTCGAGCGGGCGCATGGACTTGTTGAAGAGGACGGTGATCTCGCTAGGCCCGTCGAGCTTGCCTTTGGGTGAGGCGAAGACGACGCGCAAGGGACCCTTCTCGTCTTCGAAGTCACCCTGCGCACGCATGCCGAGCGTGCCCTTGGGATCGATTTCGGGAGCCTTGGGGCCTGGGAGGCACGCGAATCCCACCGCGAGGCACGCGAGGGAAACGAGCGCCGATTTGGGCACGGATCTCCTGGGAGTCATCGGCCGGCACTGAGCAACATCGAGGCCGCCGAGGCAAGTGCTGCCTTTGCGCGCAGGTAGCCCGCGCGAGGTGGTGGAAGCGACACAGCTCCGTGTGCGCGCGGACGCGCTCAGCGTGATGGAGGCGTCGAGCGCCCGCCGCGCGGGTGGGTCGCGCGGTGGGTCTTGCGAACATGGTCGTCAGCGAGGTGCGTGTAGACCTCGGTGGTGGCGATGTCCGCGTGCCCGAGCATGGCTTGCACGCTGCGGAGATCGGCGCCGTTCGCGAGCAGGTGCGTCGCGAACGAGTGCCTGAGTTTGTGGGGCGAGAGGCTCTCGCGCTGGAGCCCGACCGAGAGCCCGTAGCGGCGAAGGAGCTTGAAGACAGCTTGCCGCGTGATCGGCCGACCCGCGCGGGCCGAGAACAGGTAGCCCTCGGTCGCGCCGCTCGCGTTGAGGTGGCGTTCGAGCGCGTCGAGCGCAGGCCCCGCGACCGGCACGAGGCGTCGCTTCTGACCTTTGCCGAGCGGCATGACGATGCCGCGCTGCAGGTCGACGTCGGTGATCTTGAGGTGCACGAGCTCGCTGACGCGAAGCCCGCTGCCGTAGAGGAGCAAGAGCATCGCGCGGTCTCGCATGCCGCGCGACGAGTCGTCGGGCGCCGCGTCGATGAGCGCGAGCACGTCGCTCACGCCAAGCACGCGCGGAAGACGACGCGGTAGGCGCGGCCGATCGAGCACCGCCGAGGGATCTGCCTCGAGCACGCGCTCGCGGATGAGGAACGCGAAGAAGCCACGCACCGCCGAGAGGTGTCGCGCGGTGCTGCGCGCGCCGAGAGGCTTGCGGGCTGGGCTCGCCTCGGCTCCGTCGCGCGCGCCGATCGCCCTGCCCGAGCCCAGCGTGGCGAGGTGCCCAGCGATGTCGCCGCTCGAGAGCTCGGTCGCTTGGGTCAAGCCACGAGCCTCGAGCGCCTGCACGAAGCGCCCGAGATCGGAGCCATATGCCGCAAGCGTCGCCGGCGAGAGAGCGCGCTCCACCCGCAGATGCGCGAGATACGCATCGACCAAGCTGTCGAGTCGTGAACCGCCCGAGCCGCGCGCCATGCGCACGACTCTGCCACGGAGGGTGCAGCTCTCCCCAAAAATCCTCTGCCCCTCAGGAATGGGTGGGGCCTAGGAAAGCTGGGGAGTCCCGCTCAGAGCTTCACGCCGAAGCGGCGCGCGAACTCGCTGATACCGATCTTGTCGATGGTGCGGATGTCGCGCGTCGTGAGGTTGAGCGTGACGAAGCGCCCCTCCTCGGGGATGAAGACCCGGCGGGCCTGGATGTTCACGTTCTGCCAACGCTTCGTCTTGATGTTCGAGTGCGAGACGTTGCGCGCCAGCAGCTTGCGTTTACCGGTGATGTCACTCTTCGCCACGACGGAGCCTCCAGACACGAGGGACCCAAATGTGGGGCCCGAAAAGGGCCGGGACCGTGCCGTAAGGCTCACCATTTGTCAAGCGACAAAGCCGGCCGGCCAGGGACAACGGTGTCACTATCACGGCGTGAGCGCACCGAGGGCTGCGACCCAGGCCGACGCTGCGGCGCTCGTCCGACTGAAGCCCGGCTCGATTGGGACGAGGCGATCTTCATCCATGTAGAGGCGGCGCGCGAGTTCGATCTGGATGGCGTGGATGCCCTCGGCGGGGCGGCCGTAGTGGCCCGTGGAGAAGCCGCCCTTGTAGGGGTCGTCGTGCTTCACCGAGAAGCCGAGCTCGCGCGCGACGCGCTCGACCTCGTCGATGACGCGCCCCGAGGCCGACGTGCGCCCGCGCGAGCCGGGCACCACGTCGGCGCGGCCGACGCCGACGTCGACGTTGCCGCGTCGGCCGTGGCTCGGCATCGAGTGCGCGCAGAGCAGGATCGCGAACCCGAAGCGGCTGCGCTTGCGCTCGAGCACGTCCGAGACCGCTTGGTGATAGGCGTCGTAAAAGACGAGGCGGCGGCGGTCGAGCTCCGCGCGGCTGAGGCGGCGCGCGAGGATGGGATCACCCTCGGTGCTGGTGCGCCAGATGAGCCCGCGCGGCAGGTTCGCGTGCGCTCCGCCCTCGACCGCGAGGCCGTCGAAGTCGAAGGGGCCGCGGTTGAGATCGATGACGAAGCGGCTGTGGGTCGCTGCGATGAAGGTCGCGCCGTGCTCGGTCGCGCGACCGAAGATGCGATCGACGAAGAGGTCCGCGTCGCGACCGACCGCGCGGAGCGGCGCTGTCATCACCGCGAGCGAGGCCTCGTCGACGTGCACGCCGGCGTGCGGGACCTCGACGAGGAGGGGCGTCTCGGCGCTCTCGGGCGGCTCCTCGATGTGGAAGGGAGGCAGCGCGCTCACGAGGCCGCGCCCTCGCTCGGCTCGGGTCGAGGAGGCCGCGCGGAGCGGAGGAGCGCCGCGCCCGAGTCCTCGACGTTGACCTCACCGGAGGTGCCCGAGGTGAGCGCGAACACGACGGGCCCGCCGCGACCGAGCGCCGCGAGGGCGTGGCTGATCGGGCGCGCGCTGAGGACCTCGCCGACGACCTGCGCCGCCGGCAAGCCGTCGGGGACGGCGATCGCCGCGCGGAGCTCGGGGCCGCAGTCGAGGTTCACGAGCGTGGGCGCGACGAGGTGCACCGAGCCGACCGCGACGCGCGGAGTGCCGCGGCGCACGGGCGTCGCCGTGAGCGGGAGCGCGACGTCGAGCCCCTCGACGTCGAGGGCTCGGCCGCGATGGAGCGACGCGCGATGGAACACCGCGCAGGACGCCGTGCGACCCCATCGATCGGAGGCGACGATCGTCGTCGGCGGCAGATCGAGCGGGTTCTTCGCCGCGCGCTTTCGATTGTCTGCGATCGGCTGCACGCGGCGCGTGAAGGGCTCGAACGCGAGGCGCATCTCCTCCGACGTCTCGGGGAGATCGATCGTCGCGATGGTCGCGTCCTCGTCGAGCGGCGTCGCGAGCTCGAGGTCGGCCTCGCTGAGGGTGCCGCCCGCGTTCGGACCGGCGGCGCGCGTGAGGCGCGCGCGCTCGAGGAAGATCGCGCCGCTGCCCGTCGCGCCGATGCGCGCGAGGAACTCGGCGCGATCGCGTTGACCCGCGCGACGCGCGAGCGTGGAGCCGTACGCCGTGAGCTCGCGCAGCGGACGCCGCCCCCAGTTTGCGTGGGCGAGCAAGACCGCAGCGACGCCGCGTGGGACAGCGGCGCGCGCCGCGAGCGGGATCTCCTCTTCGCGTCGGTAGCCGCGCGGGCGAGGCACGCCGCGCCCGGGCTCGAGCGAGCGGCCGTCGTAGGCGCGCGCGCCGACGCCGGGGCCGGCCAAGAGCAGCGTGGTCGGCGCGAAGAGCGCGGTCGAGAGCTCACCCGAGAGCGCGAAGAACCCAGCGACGACTGCGTCGAGCGCGCTACCGAGCGCCGCGAGCGCGTCCTCGGCGGCGTCGCGCGCCGACGGGGAAGACGATGAAGCCGACCAGGTTTTCAACGGTTCTGCCTGACCTCGCGCGCCGCCCCATTGTCGTCGCTCGAGCGCTGCGCCGAAAGGTCGATCACTGCTCTTCGTCGTCGGCGCGAAGGCGCCCGGGAGCGGTGCGCACGGTGACGGGCGGCGCGGCCGGCGCGCGGTGATCGAGCAACGAAGCGAGCGCCGAGCGCACGCGCGTCGCGCTCGCGCGATGGTCGAGCACGACCCAAGCCTCGCGGCGCGAAGCGAGCCTGCTCGCGACCTGCTCGATCGCTTGCCCGCTGAGCCCACCCGCACGCCCGAGCGAACGCAGCCGCGTGTAGACGAGCGGGCCGGGCGCAGGATCGACGCGCGCGACGTCGAGCACCGGCACGATGGAGAGCTGCTTCGCCACCGACACGATCTCGCTGCGCTCCCAGAGCCCGTGAGGCTCCCAACAAAGCACGACGCCGAGGCGCGGCAGTCGATCGAAGACGGACTTCAAGCGCTCGACGGTGACCGAGGTCGGGCGGACCTCGGGTGGCGTCGAGAGCACGATGCAGCGCGCCTCGACCGCGGTCGCGACGCCGAGCGCTTCGTTGAGCGCGGCGTCGAGAGCCTTCGACGACTTGAGCTCGCCGACGATGCGAGGGAGCACCACGCTGAAGGTGAAGCTCGGGTTCACGGCCTTGCGCCACGCGCGAAGCGTCGCGTGGCGCGGGACTGCGCCGGGCGCTGGCGAGAAGCTCGACCATGTCGAGCTTGGCTGCGTAGCGCGCGATATCGGAGCCGAGCTCGGAGAGCCCCACGGAGAGCCGCATCGCGAGGGTTCTACCTGCGCTGGCTCGACCCGCCAAGCGAGGCGTATGGGCAGCGTCGATCACCAGTGAAACCAATCTGTGGGGTGGCGGCGGACGTAGTCCTCGATCTGCCCACCGAGCACGCGCGCAGCACGCGTAGGCTCGCGCGGTCGGGGCGGCGCGAGACCTCGACGAACTCGCCGACCTCGATCTCGTACTCGGGGAAGCCCATTCGACGGCCGAGGATGACGAGGATCGGCGCCTGCGACAGCGCAGCGAGCATCAGCGGTCCCTCGGGGATGGAGAACGGCTGCCCGGCGAAGGCGTGATCGTGATCGATCGCTCGGCCTGCGGCGCGCGATCGATCTGGAGCGCGACGAGCCCCCCTTTGCGCAGGTGCGAGAGCAGCGGCATCGCGGCGAGCGGGTCGCTGCCGACGTGCACGACGCGCATGCCGAGCTCGTCGCGAGCTTGTTGCTGAACGCGCTCGGCGTCCGGGTCTGGCTCGGCCTGCATGACCGCGAGCACCTCGACCTCGTCGTAGACGGACTGGAGGATCGGCCCCGCGAGGTACCAGCCGCTCGTGTGCGCGGTCGCGACGATGAGCCCCTTGCCCTTGGCGCGCGCGGCCTGCACGTTCGGGTCGCCGATGATGCGCGCGACGAGCCGCCCGTTGTGCGTGCTGCCCATCAAGTGAGCCTCGGTGATGCAGTGCGCGTACTGCGAGAATACCTCGTAGATCTCGGCGTTCGTGCCGGGCCGACCGAGGCCGCGCAGGTTCTCGCGGATCTTGTTCCGCACGCGCGGCAGCGCGAGCGCGAACGCGAGACCGAACACGCCCGGCGAGCCGCTCACGAAGAAATCCGGCGTCTCGGTCGCGCCCCAACGGAGCGCGCGCCGCCACATCTCGGAGTGGTGCGCGAGGCTCGGGAAGCGATCGAAGATGCGCTGTTTGAGGGTGAGGGAGACGTTCTTTTCCACGCGCGTGCCCGCGGGTTACGAGAGGGCGACGGGTGTCAAGCAGGTCGACAGGCCCGAGAGCGAGCCGAGCGAGCGCGCGCTGCGTCTTCTCGAACGAGCGCGTCGTCGTGTCGCGACGCTGCTTCGAGCGCGCGACGCGCATCCGTGCGCAAGGCTTCGCTCGCGACGCGCGACGCGAGCCGCGACGCTGCGATCTCGCACGCCGAGCGCGCGAGCCCGACGCGCCCCGCGCGCGCCGAGCCGTGCGCTCCCCGTCGTGAGCGCGAGGAAGCCCCCGCTTCGTCACGAGCGTGACGACGCGCTCGAGGTCGAGGTTCGCGAAGACCTCGAGCGGCGCGAAGCTCGCGTTGCGCGTCCCCGGCTCGACCTCGGTTCGGTTGTAGGGCACGCTGTCTGGCGATCGTCGCAGCCGAAGAGATGCTCGCCCATCGAGCGCGCGCGCGGTTCGAGCGGAGCCTCGATGGTGAGGTACGCGACGCACCTGCGCGGATCGAGGACGAACGGCGCATCGAAGGCCTGCGTCGGGCACGCATCGAGGCAGCGCGTGCACGCGCCGCAGCGCTCGGCGATCGGCGTGTCGGGAGGCAGGGCGAGCGTCGTCACGACCTCACCGAGCAGCACGAAGCTCCCCTTGCCCGGCACGATCAAGAGACCGTTCTTGCCGATGAACCCGAGGCCTGCGCGCGACGCCCACGCGCGCTCGAGGATCGGCTCTTCATCGCAGAGCGGTCGAGCCTCGACACCCGCGGCGAGCCCTCGCACGAACACCGCGAGCCGGCGGAGCTTCTTGCGCAGGTGGTTGTGGTAGTCGTGACCGCGCGCGTAACGCGCGACGAGCTGCGCGACGGGCGGGTCGCTGGCCTCCTCGGCGGGCGTGCGCTGATAGCGACGCGCGAGGCAGATGACGCTGCGCGCCCCAGGGAGGATCGCCTCGCTCGCGAGCGTGCGGCGGGCCTCCGGGCTCTCGGCCAGGTAGCCCATCGAGCCGTGAAGACCACGCTCGAGGAACCCGAGGTACCGCCCGTGCTCGGGCTCGAGCTCGACGTCCGCGCGGGCGACCCCGACGGCGTCGAAGCCGAGGATGCGGGCGTGCTCGACGATGCGGGCCTTCAGGTCCATGCCTCTCGCGCGCGAGCCATCTTGTGCTCTTGTCTGCGGTAGGGCAATCGTAGGTGATGCACCTCGCTTCCCTCTCTCATCTCCTCGGCCGACCCATGAAGGTCGCCGGTTTCGGCGCCGCGGTCGTGTTCGCGATCGCTTGCGGCGACAGCTCTTCGACGACGCAGAACCAGGGCGGCGGCGGTGCCGCGGGCTGCCCCGACAACCTCGCGCCCGCGACGAACTCCGAGTTCTGCGCCGACAACCCGGGCACGATCGACTGCACGCTCGTGACGAGCGACAAGTACCAGGTCTGCGGCGTCCCGCTGAAGGAGCCGCCCGCCGACCTCGCGCGCGCAACCAACGTGACCGAGTTCGCTGGCAGCGGCCCGCCCGACGTCGCCTGCTTTCAAAGCGGTAACTACCCCGACCCGCCCGGCACCTCGAGCGACGTGACCGTGACGGGCTTCGCGCGCATCTTCTCGAGCGGCTGCGACAGCCACGACCTCAAGATCACCTTCTATCGCGTGCAGGCCGACGGCCAGCTCGGCGATCCGGTCGGCACGGCCGTCACGACGGACGCGACCTGCGTGAACGTCGGCGAGAGCAGCACCGCGGACAACTGCGACATGCGTTGGGAGTGCGCGTACACCTACGAGGGCGTCCCGACCGAGACCGAGCTCGCCATCCGCACCGAGAACGGCGCCGGCGTCAGCCTCTGGTCGCCGCTCATCCAATACAACGTCTACATCCCCAACAGCGAGGTCACTGCCGGCAGCTGGGATCACGACGTGCGCGCGCTCGCCGAGCCCGACTACTCCGTCATCCCGCAGACCGCGATCGGCCACCCCATCGCGCCGGGCAACGGTGCCGTCGCCGGTGAGGTCCACGACTGCGGCGACGTCCGCCTCGAGAACGCCGTCGCGGACATCGACCAGCCGAAGGCCATCACGACCTACTTCTCCAGCAACGAAGACAACCCCCTGCCCGACCAATCGGCGAAGGGCTCGAGCGTGCTCGGCCTCTACGCGGCGCTCGACGTCCCGCCCGGGCCCGTCACCGTCGCGGCCGGCGGCTACGTCAACGGCGAGTTCGTCGCGCTCGGTCAGCACCGCATTTGGGTCTACGCCGACGCCGTCTCGACCGTGACCTTCAAGGGCCTGCAGCCCTACCAAGTGAAATAGTCGGGGAGCGCCGTTGAGCCCTCGGGGTCATCGCATCCTCGCGGGCCCAGCCATCGTGCTTTGTCGGCCGAGCAAAGCGAGGCAACGAGTCCACCTGTTGGGCGAGCGAACGCGAGCCCAAGTTGTCGCGGAAGCGCAGCTCTGGTCGCGTCCCCAACAGCCTCTGGCAGCGCGTGCGAGAAGCGCCGAGGACGGGCGCTGCTGTTTCCGCGACAAAGCACGATCGTTCGGTGAAAACCGGGGCCCGCGGATGCGACGCCGTTGAAGCTTCAACGGCGCGCTCCAACCCAATCCGGGGCCACAAAAGAACTCGAACGGGGTTGGGGCCCCGTTCGCGAGATTCGTGAGATTGCTAGTGCCGAAGGAGGGAGTCGAACCCCCGACCCGGCGCGTATGAAACGCCTGCTCTAGCCAGCTGAGCTACTTCGGCTTGTGGGTCTTCGTCGTGCTTTCGGGCGCGACGGCGGCGCACTATGAAGGGACGCGTCGTGCTTGTCAATCTGACGCTTCGCTCTCTCGTGCGGTTGGTGACTTCGTGAGCGCCGCCGCTGAGCTCGTCCCGATCGCGCTCGTGCAGCGCGCCCACGGTCTCGCCGGTGAGCTGCGGGTTCGCCCGCACAACGCCGACACCGAGATGCTCGCGAAAGGCAGGCGCGTGCTCGTCACAGCCGCGGGCGAGAAGACGCCGACGTGGCGGAAGATCGTCGCCGCGCGCAGCACGGACGCCGCGCTCCTCATCAAGCTCGAGGGCGTGACGACCCGCACCGAGGCCGAGGCCTTCCACGGCGCGGAGCTCTTCGTCGAGCGCGGCTCGCTGCCCGAGCTCGACGAGGGCGAGTTCTACGCGCACGACATCATCGGCGCGCGCGTCGAGGATCTCTCGGGCGCGCTCATCGGGCACGTGCGCTCGTTCGACAGCTACCCCACGTGTGACGTGCTCTCCGTCGAGACCAGCGAGGGCGCGCGGCTCGAGTTTCCGCTGGTCGACGACGTCGTCGAGTCCGTGGACGCCGCGGCCAAGCTCGTTCGGGTGAAGTCCCGCGAGGGGCTCTAGCTCGCGTGCGCGTCTCCATCGTCACGCTGTTCCCGGAGCTCTTCGCGCCGTTCGTCGCGACGAGCATGGTCGGTCGCGCCGTCGAGACCGGCGTCCTCGTGGTCGATCTCGTCGAGCTTCGGAGCTTCGGTCTCGGGCGACACAAGAGCGTCGACGACACGCCTTACGGAGGTGGCAGCGGCATGGTCCTCCGCGTCGAGCCCGTCGTCGCCGCGCTCGAGTCGATCGACGCGCGCGCCGCGTCCGAGGATCGCGAGCCCGCGCACCGCGTGCTCCTCACGCCGCAGGGCGCGCCGTTTCGACAGCCGCTCGCGCGCGGGCTCGTCGCGCGGCCTCACGTCGCGCTCGTTTGCGGTCGCTACGAGGGCTTCGACGAGCGCGTGCGCACCTTCGTCCACGAGGAGATCTCGCTCGGAGATTTCGTGATGACCGGTGGCGAGATCGCGGCGATGGCGATCGTCGAGGCGACGTGTCGGCTCCTGCCGGGCGTGCTCGGCAACGAGGCCTCCGCGGTGTCCGAGTCCTTCAGCGATGAGCTCGCGGGCTCGCTCGAATATCCGCAATACACGCGGCCCGTGGAGTTTCGCGGGCTCGCGGTCCCCGAGATCCTGTCGTCGGGGCACCACGCGCAGATCGATGCGTGGCGCCGAGAGCAAGCGCGCACGCGCACCGTCGCGCGCCGGCCCGATCTCGCACTCCGAGAGCGCACGAAGCGCGAGGACGAACCTCGATGAGGCGCGTGTCGCTCGCGCTCCTGCATTTCCCCGTGCTCGATCGCGGGGGCGACACCGTCACGACGGCGATGACGAACCTCGACCTGCACGACATGTCGCGCTCGGCGCGGACGTTCGGGCTCGAGGCCATGTTCGTCGTCCACCCGATCGAAGCGCAGCGCGAGCTCGCGGCGCGCATCCGCGATCACTGGGTGCTCGGCTCCGGGCGACGCCGCATCCCCGATCGCGCGACCGCGCTCGAGCTCGTGCGGATCGTGCCTCTGCTCGAGGACGCCATCGCAGACCTCGGCGGCCCCGACGCGGTCGAGCTCTGGACGACCGCGGCCGCAGCGCGAGGTCGCGAGACGGTCGGCTATCACGACGCGCGCGCTCGCCTCGAGAGCGACGATCCGCGGCACGTGCTGCTGCTCTTCGGCACGGGCTGGGGCCTCGCCGGCGAGGTCGTCGACAAGGCCCACGCGCACCTCGCGCCCGTCGCAGCGGCGCGCGACACGGGCTTCAACCACCTCAGCGTCCGAGCGGCCTGCGCGATCGTGCTCGATCGGCTGCTCGGTCACCGCTGAGCGCCACACCCGAGCGCTACATCCCGTCCTTCGGGTTCTTCGGTCGGACGGCGGGGTTGTTCGCCGCGAACGGGATCGACATGTTGAGCCGCGGCCCGAGGAGGTCGGGCAGCTTGCCGTAGGGCGCCCCGCGCAGCACCGCCGCGACGACGTTCTTGTCGAACTCGTCGATGCCGCTCGGCCGCGTGACGCGCACGTTGGAGACCGAGCCATCGGCCTCGATGGTGAACGAGACCGTCGCCGTGCCGCTGAGGCCCTTCGCGATGGCCCACTTGGGGAAGGCGTTCGCCCAGAGCGGGTGGACCTTCGAGAGGACGCCGCGCACGTAGCCCTCGCGCGCGATGTCGCCGGGTCCCTTGCCGCCTGCGCCCGCGACGGTCGCGGACTGACCCGCGCCGCGGCTGCCACCCGCGCCGGCGGGGCCTCCCCCGCCCTCGCCGCCGTTGCCCGCGGCGAGCACCGAGCCCCCGAGCGTGCTCGCGTGCATGAAGGCCTGCATGCGCGCGGCCGTCGCTTGCTCGCTCTCGACCGTGTCGGAGGGCCGGCCCTCGTCGACCGCGGCCACCGAAGGATCGCTGGTGTTCACCTGCGGCCGCGCGTGCGCGTTCTCGAGCGCAACCGACTCGGGACCCATCGCGGTGCCGTCGCGGCTGCCAGCACCGGTCGCGCGCTGACGTGAGCCCGGGTGATCGGCGCCGAGCACGCGCTCGCGCTCACCCTCTCCGTCGGGGAGCGGGTCTTCACCGCGCGGCCCACCGAGATCGCTGCGGCGCGCGGCGGTGCGCATGCCGCGCGCCGGGTTGATCGCGGCCTCAGGGCGGCGCTCGGTGGCGGTGCCGCGCTCACCCATCGCGACGAACGTGAGCTCCATCGGTTCGCGGCTCGATCGTTGGTTCTCAAACGATTGGCGGAGCAGCGACCCTCGGTCGATGCGGCTGAGCTGGCTCACGCTCATGCTCGAGAACACGCTCGGATCCATCGTGATGCGATCGTCCTGGTCCGCGAGGTTCAACGCGTGATCGATCGCGCGGTCGTCACCGCCGCGCCCAGGGTGGCGCTGGTCGAGCCGCGCGACGCGCGCGCCGCCGATGGGCGCGCTCGCGGGGTCGACGGCCTCGGGGATTTGCCCGAAGAGCGGCGAGCTCAGCGGGACCTCGGGGAGCTCGACCTCGATGACGCCCGGATCAGGAGCGGGGGCGTGCGGCGTCGTCTCGCTCTTTTGCGGTGACACGACGGTGAGCGTTGGCTCTCGCGGCACCCACAAGCTCGCGAGGTGAACGACCAGCACGAGGCCGAACGCAGCGGCGCCGTGACCCGCGAGCGACACTAGGCCTGCGGTTCCTAGGTCGAGCGCGGTCGGTCGGGCCACGAAGCTAGTTTGGCCCTGAAATCCCTAGCTTTCAACCGAGGCCCGCGCGCGGAGCAGCGGCAGCCGGCGAAAGGCGTTCGCGGTCGTCTCTGCGGCGAGCTCCTCGAGCGCGACGCCGCGCAGCGACGCCACGTGTTTTGCGGTGTGGACGACGTAGGCAGGCTCACAGCGCTTGCCCCGCAAAGGAATGGGAGCGAGGTACGGGCTGTCGGTCTCGAGCAAGATCCTGTCGGCGGGTGCCCAGCGCGCCACGTCCTGGACTGCGACCGCGTTCTTGAAGGTCACGATCCCCGAGAACGAGAGGTCGAAGTCGAGCTCGAGCGCGCGCTCGGCGAACGCCCGGTCCTCGGAGAAACAATGGATGATGCCGCCGACCTCGCGCGCGCCCTCCTCCGCGAGGACGCGCAGCGTGTCCGCGGGAGCCGAGCGCGTGTGCACGACGATGGGCTTCTCGACCTCGCGGGCGAGCTGGATCATCGCGCGGAAGAGGGCCTCCTGCTCGGCGGCCGTCGAGTGCATGTAGTGGTGGTCGAGGCCGACCTCACCGACGGCGACGACCTCCGGGGCGCGGCGCCCGCCCCCGGCCGTTCGATACGACGTCCATGAAGAGCCGCGCGTCGTGCGGATGGACGCCCACGGTCGCGACGATGTCTTTGTGGCGGCGCGCGAGCGCTATCGCGTCGGTGGCAGGGGCGAGGGTCTCGCCCACCCCGACGACCACGAAGAGACCCACGCCGGCCTGCTGCGCCCGATCCAGCGCGCCCGAGGCGCCGCCGGGGTAACCGCGTTCATCATCGAGGTGACAGTGAGTATCGACGAGCACGAGCGCGCTCTACCTACGTCTCGGGCGCGCGTCAGCTGACGAGCTCGGCGAGGCGCGCGCGGATGAGCGCCGTCGCGGCGTCGAGCGCGCTGTCCTCGGTGTAGCCGAGCCCGCGGAGGCGCTCCATCATCGCGGCGGCCTCGCGGCGGCGGCTCTCCCCGAGGTCCTTGTCCACGCGCTCGCGCGCGGCCTCCTTCTTCTCTCGCAAGACCCGCGTGAGATCGCGGACGAGCAGCGCAACGGGCTTCTTGCGATCGGCGAACGCGGCCTCCTTCAGCTTCTTCAGGAGGTCGGGGAAGATCTCGACGTTCACGACGCGCTGGCCTGGGTGATCGATCGCCCACGCGGCGATGAACGAGATGAGCCCGCGGCGGTGCTCGTCGTTCTTCGCCGTCACGCCGATGAGCCCCTCGACCTCGCGCATGAGGCGCTCGTCGGCCTTCTCGTACTCGCCGGTGTGAGCGTTGCGAATGGTCTCGCCCTTCACCCAGACCGAGACGTGCGTGATGTAGCGATCGAAGAGCTCGAGGTACTTCGTCTCGTCGACGAGCCCGCTCGCGCGGCGCATCTGCTCCTCGATGCGATCGAGGAGGCGTCGGCGCACGATGACCCGCATTTCTTTGGTGTCGTGATAGCCACCCGCTTGCGGTTTGAGCCGCAGCCAGTCGTACTCCGCCGTGTGTTTGCAGAGCTCGTCGAGCTCCGCGAGCACGGCGAACGGCGAGAGGCACTCGTAGTCGGGGTGCTGCGCGGCGTTGAGGAGCACCGTCCGCATGGTGCGCGGGCTCGCGCCCTCCTTGGCCTCGTACTCGAGCGCCGACGCGGTCTCGCGATAAACCGCGCTCAGGTTGGCGCGGAGGATCTTCTTCGCGTCGCCGTCGAGCGACTCGGGCACGGCACCCGTCGTGTAGAGGTCGAGCTTCTGCTCGACGGAGAGGTCCTTGACGACCTTCGCGACCTCGGAGCTGTAGCGATCGGGGCTCGGCTTCGAGAGCCTGGTCATGACCGCGAACTCGGCCGCGACGCGCGTCGCGTCGGGCGCCGTGTGGACGCCGACGTACGGCACGATCTGCTGGTCGTAGATGCGCTGCTCGTCGAGCCACGAGCGGAGATACGGCGCGGGGATGAGCTCGAACCGACCGCGGAAGCTCGCGAACTCGGGGTGCTCGCGGAAGGCCGCGAGGTGGATCTCGTTCGCGCTGCCGACCATCACGACGTTGGTCTGGATGTTCTGGTGGGGCAGCGCGATCTCGCCCGTCTCGAGCGTGAGCTGCAAATAGCGGAATGCGTCGATCGGTCGCTTCAAGAGATCGCTGAACTCGAGGACGCCGCCCGCGGCCTCGATGAGCTCACCGTGCGCCTCGAAGAGCGTGGTCGCTTGCAGCGCCGTCGGCAGCGCGGAGAGCGAGCGATCGGCTGTGATTTGGCGCTCGCCGGCGTCGACCGAGAGCTCGGGGCCGAGCGTCACCGCGCCCTGCCGATACTTGCGGGAGACGAACCACCGCTCGACCTGCACGTGGCGGAGCACGCGCGCGAGCACGCCCTCCTCGGACTGCAAGAGCGCGTGGAAGACCTGCTGGTTCTTGTGCGAGAGCTGCCCGGTGAGGAGCCACGTCGGAGGCTCACGGCCAGTGCCCGCGAAGAGGCTCACGAGGAGGTCGCGGCGCTCGGTGACCGGCAAGAGAAAGAGCGGATGGTCCCTGATTTCCATCACGAGGCGCGCGTCGATCTCCTCGTCGGAGAGGTGCGCGAAGCTCTCGTCCCACGTGGGCACGCCCTTCTTCGCAGCGCCCTTCTCCGGCACGGCATCGGCGAACCCGATCGAGCCGCGTGTGGTCTTGCGGCTAGGGAAAACCCAGTGGAAGCGATAGAGCGCGCCGTCGTCGAGCGTCGAGTAGTGCTCGAGCGCGCGGAGCAGACACGCGGCCGTCGTGCTCTTCGCGCTGCCGTTCGGGCCGTGCATCAGGACGAGCTTGTTGGCGCGGCCGTCGTTCACGAAGTTGCTGAAGATCTTGTAGAGCGCGGCCTGGAGATCTTCGTGGCCGACGAGCGGCGGCTCGCGCGTCTCGGCACGCGTCTCCCACGGCAGATCGAAGAGCTTGAAGCGCGTGAGCTCACCCCACGGCTTCTCGAGCGTCTCGGTGCCGTAGTGATCGAACATGTCGCGCACGTAGGTCGCGGCGTCGCGGCCGTAGCGCGCAGGGTTCTCCGCGAAGAGCTCGAGGTACTCTTTGAACGAGAGCACCGACTTCGAGACGCTGAAGCTTCGTTCGAGTCGCGTCGCGATCGCGTCGAGCTCGGTGAGCGCGAGCTTCTTTTTTTCAGCCGGATCTTTCACGCCTGGAGCCTCCGCCGCGCGGTCACGCGCAGCGCGGCGAGCGTAGCAGCTGCGAGCGGAGCAGCGACTAGCGGAAGGCGATGGCGGCGACGACCACGAGGAGCAGCACCGCTCCGCCGCCGATCGCAGGCCAAAACCACTTCGGCCGCTCGGGAGGCAGGCCCATGACGACGTAGTCGGCCGGCAGATCGTCCGCTGCCTTGGTCTTGCTGAAGGCAGCGTCCATCGCGCCGAGATCGGGCTTCGCGGCCTGCGCCGCGCGGTGGGCCTCGAGCTTCTCGGGCAGGCGGGCCTGGATGGCCTCGGCGAGCGTGGACTCGGCCATGTGGGCCCACGCTTGGTGACCCCCTTCGAGGCCGTAAGCCTTGCCGAGCGCGTCCGCGAGCGCGCCGATGCTGCCGTATCGGATATTGGGATCCTTCGCGAGGGCGACCTCGATGACCTCGTCGAGCGTCTCCGGCACTTCGTGCGCCTTGCCCGTCTGGCTGATCGGGGCGGGGTCTTGTGTGAGGATCGCGAGCAAAATCGCTGGCCCCGTCGTGCCCACGAAGGGCACGGTGCCCGCGAGGCACTCGTAGATGATCGCAGCGATCGACCAGACGTCGGCGCGATGATCGAGCTCCGCGAGGCCCTGCGCCTGCTCGGGCGCCATGTAGAATGGCGAGCCGATCGTGGTGCCCATCACGGTCAGCTTCTTCGCGTTCTCGCTGTTGTCGCGCACCGACCCGAAGTCGAGGATCTTGGTGACGTCGCCCTCGGGCGTGTGACAGAGAAAGAGGTTGTCGGGCTTGAGGTCGCGGTGGACCTGCTTGCGCTCGTGCGCCGCGGCGAGCGCGACCGCGACCTGCGAGACCATCCGGATGACACGCTCCGGGCGCATGGTCTTCTCGCGCTTGAGGAGCATGCGGAGCTCCTCGCCCTCGAGGTACTCCATCGCGAGCGCGAAGCTGCCGTCGTCGGTGCGCTCGAACGCGTGGACCTCGACGATGTTCGGGTGGAGCAAGCTGCGCGAGACGTCGTACTCGCGCTTGAAGCGCTCGACGGAGACGGGGTCTTGCGCGACCTCGAGGTGGAGGATCTTCAGCGCGACGTTGCGCCCTTCCTTCTTGTCGAAGGCTTGGTAGACGCGGCCCATGCCGCCGTCCGCGACCACGCGGAAGATGGCGTACCGATCGCAAACTACCTGGCCCACCCGCTTGTCGTCGGGCGAGCTCGGCAGACTCTCGAGGTTGATTTCCTCGAGCTTTGCGCCATCGATCGGGCAGAAGCCGGCGTCGTCGAACAGCCGATGGCACGAACCACACGTCTTCACGGCCGCGACGCTCCCCCCACCGAAGCTCTCTCCCCCGCGGAACCCATCAACCCGAGCTCTCCGCGTTCGAGGGTTTCGGCACGTAGTAGAGCAGCCGTCGGCAGTTCGGACACTGCTCGAACTCTTCTTGGCGCAGCATCTTCTGGAACATCATCGGCGTGACCGCGATGTGACATCCGTTGCAAGTGCCGTCGTGCGTGCTCGCGATGGCGCGCGCCCGCCGACCCCGGATGGTGTCGTATCGCCGAACCAAGATCGGAGGCAACGATTTGACCTGCACGGCGCGCTGTGCGGCGAGCTCACCGCGCTCGCGCTCGCGATCGTGCAGAGCCTTGGCGACGCCCTCGGCGTCACCCTCGAGCTCGCGCTGGAGCTCACCCTGCTTGGTCTCCGCGTCGCTGACCGAGGTCTTCGCTCGATTCGCGACGGTCTCGAGCTTCTCGATCTCGTCCTCGCGATCGCGGATGAGCTTGCGAAGCTCCTCGGCCTCGCGCTGCGCCGCGACGGACTCGCGCTCGTTGCGCGAGCGCCCGAGCTTCTCTCGAGACTTCTCGAGTTGGCTCTGCATCGAGCGGAGCTCCACGTAGAGCTCGTTGCGGGTCTTTTCCATCGTGGCGACCGACTCGCGGCCGCTCGTGATCTTCACGTTGAGGGCCTCGATCTCGGCGCGCAGCGTGGTGAGACCGCCGCGCCGAAGCGCGATATCCTCGTCCACTTGGCGGAGACGCTCGTCGATGTCGGCGAGGGCCTCGATCAGCGGAATTTGGTTTTGAATGGTCACGGGATGCCGTCACTCCTCGTGCGCGGGGACTGGCTGAACCGGCGCCGACCCCCGTTGGAAAACACGAACGGGGCCCCAGCCCCATCCGCAGCGCGAGCCATTGCTCCACGCCGAGAAGGCGTAGAGGTTGGCGCGGCGAGTAGGCCCACCTGGGTTCGAACCAGGAACAGCCCGGTTATGAGCCGGGGGCTCTGACCGATTGAGCTATAGGCCCATGCGCCCGAACCAAGGAGCCGCCGCGAGCTTCGTCGGGAGACGATGCGAGCAGGCTCTAGGGTCTCGACCACGCGCACAACCTAGTCCAACGTCGTCGTTCTTGGAAGCCCAAGCGCTGGTCGCGAGCGCTCAAGGCGCGCCCCCGGGGACAATCGGGCGGAAAGACCTGCTCGACGGATGTCGCGGGCGAGACATCTCGGAGACAGCGGCGCTCGGGCTGACCTCGCTGCAGCAGCGAAATCCGAGGCTCGCGCCGCGCTCTCGCGGGGCGCGCTCGCTCGAAGCCCGACACTCCGTCGGACCCGCGCCGTAGCTGCCGCCCGCCACGACGGACATGAACGGACTGCGCTTCATCGAGCCGACGGGGTTGGTCGCCCACTCCGCGACGCCCCCTCCGAGATCGCGCACGCCGAACGGGCTCGCGCAGCTCGGGAAGCTCCCGATCGGCTGGCGATGGTCGCGCTCGGCCAGGTGGCGCGCCACCGCAGGGCCGATCGTCGGCGAGACGACCGCGTCGGCGCCGAGGTCGACCGCACAGGTCGCGCGTTCGCGCGAGAGCCCCGTCGAAAATGGAAGGACGTCCTCGCCCTCGCACGCGAGCTGCCACTCCTGGATCGTGCAGAGCCGCTTGTCTTCGGCCGCGCACGCACGCGCAGCCTCCTCGTAAGACGTGAGCACGGCCGCGAGCGCTCCCTCCCGATTCGGGTACTCGAAGCGATCCATGCAGACGCGCGTGCGGATCGTCGCTGACTCGCACATGACGAGGTTCTCGTAGGACTCGCACGCCTCGGAGGCTGGGCGCCGCACCTTGCACTTGTGCGCGGGAAACGGACAGTACGCGCCGGCGACGAGGACCATGTCATCCGGGCACGCGCCGCTCGACCCCACCATCGGAGCAGCCGCTCGCGCAGGCGACGCTGACGACGCTGTCGGCTCCGCGGCTTCGAGCGTGGACGCGACCTCGGGAGCCGCGTCGGTCGAAGCGGGTCCGGCCTGGTCGCTCGGCAACGCAGCAGACGCGCTCGACGAAGCGCGCGCTCCGTTGGCCGGCTGCGCAGCGGTCAGCGCGACCAGGCCGACGCCGGTCGCGGCGGAGCCCGCGAAGACGAGCGCGACGATGCTGCCGGGGCGCACTCGGCTCGCTTACCACACGCACGCGATCCGGCCCAATCGGAGGGCTCCTCCGAGCTGGCCGGCCGCGCAGTTTTCCAGCGCGACGCGCCGCCGTCGTGGTAGCGGAGCTTTGTGGCCAACCTCAGCGTTCGGGGCGCCCGCCAGCACAACCTGCGCGGTGTGAGCTGCGAGATCCCACGCGACGCCCTGGTCGTCATCACCGGCCCGAGCGGCTCGGGCAAGTCCTCGTTAGCGTTCGACACCATCTACGCCGAGGGCCAGCGCCGCTACGTCGAGAGCCTCAGCGCGTACGCGCGCCAGTTCCTCGAGCAGCTCGCGAAGCCCGACGTCGAGGCCATCGACGGCCTGTCACCGGCCATCGCGATCGAGCAGCGCGCGCTCGCCAAGAGCCCGCGTTCGACCGTCGGCACGGTCACCGAAATCGCCGACTACCTGCGCCTGCTCTTCGCGCGGGTCGGCACGCCCCACTGCCCGAGCTGCGGCAAGCCGATCGCCGCGCAGACCGTCCAGCAGATCGTCGACACCATCCTCGCGCTCGGCGACGGCGCGCGCGCGACGTTGCTCGCGCCGATCGTGCGCTCGCGCAAGGGCGAGCTCCGCCTCGAGCTCGAGCGCCTCCGTCGCGAGGGCTTCGTGCGCGTGCGGATCGACGGCGCGATCGTGGATCTCGGCGACGAGATCGTCCTCGATGGCAAGCGCGCTCACGATCTCGACGTCGTGGTCGATCGCGTCGTCATCAAAGAAGGCGTGAAGGGCCGCGTCACCGACTCGGTCGAGCTCGCGCTGAAGCTCGGGGACGGTCGCATCCTCGTCGACCCCGGCGAAGAGGAGCCGTTCTTCCTGAGCGAGCGGTTCGCGTGTGTGGACTGCGGGCTCTCGCTGCCGCCGATCGAGCCGCGGATGTTCTCGTTCAACGGTCCGCATGGCGCGTGCCCTCGGTGCGACGGCATCGGCACGCGCACGCGCATCGATCCCGAGCTCGTGGTCCCCGATCCGCGCCGCACCCTTCGCGAGGGCGCGGTCCTGCCGTGGGGGCGCCGCGGCTCCGTGGCCCTCGCCCTCGAGGTCGATCGCGCGGTGCGCATGCTCGGCGTCGACCCCGACGTCGCGTGGCGCGACCTCCCAACGAACGCGACCGAAGCGATCCTCCACGGCCCGGGGACGACGGGCCCGGCCTCACAACAGCCCGGGTCCAAGCGACGGCGCGCGAGCGATCACGCTGTGTACGAGGGGATCGTCCCGCGGCTCGAGCGCGCCGTGCAGGCTGGAGAGCTGACCCAAGCAGGCGACGACGAGGAGGGGCAGGACGACGGCGACGACACGAACGAGCTCTCGCGGTACGTGGTCACCCGCGCGTGCGACGGCTGCGGGGGAAAGCGCCTGCGCCCCGAAGCTCTCGCAGTGCGGCTCGGGGGCGAGAACATCGCGGACCTCGGGCAGATGCCCCTTCGCAAGCTCGCGGCGCACCTCGAGCGGCTGCGTGACTCGGGTGAGCTCGCGCCTCGCGCCCGCGTGATCGCCGATCCGCTGCTGCGCGCCGTCGTCGCGCGCCTCGGCTTCCTCGTCGACGTCGGCCTCGATTATCTCCAGCTCGATCGCTCGGCGATGACGCTCTCGGGCGGCGAGGGCCAGCGCATCCGCCTCGCGACGCAGATCGGCTCGGCGCTCGTCGGGGTGCTCTACGTGCTCGACGAGCCCAGCGTCGGCCTCCACGCGCGCGACAACGCGCGCCTCGTCGAGGCCCTGCGCCGCCTCGTCACCCTCGGCAACAGCGTGCTCGTCGTCGAGCACGACCGCGACACGATCGCCGCCGCGGATCACGTGATCGACATGGGGCCGGGCGCGGGCACCCACGGCGGTCGCATCGTCGCGCAGGGCTCGCCTACCGAGATCCAGCAACACCCCGAGAGCGTCACCGGTCCCTATCTCTCGGGCCAGCGCTCGGTCTACGTCCCGTCCTCACGCAAGCGGCCCAACGCAGCCCTCGAGGTCGTGATCCGCAACGCGACCGAGCACAACCTCAAGGGCGTCGACGTCGCCTTCCCCGTGGGGCTCCTGACGAGCGTCACGGGCGTGAGCGGCTCGGGCAAGAGCAGCCTCGTCAGCGACACCTTGCTCCCCGCCGCGCGCCGCAAGCTCTACCGCGCCGCCGCGCCCGTCGGCGCATGCGACGGGGTCGAGGGCCTCGATCATTTTGACAAAGTTGTCAGCATCGATCAGGCCCCGATCGGCCGCACTCCGCGCTCGAACCCCGCGACGTACACGGGCGTGTTCGCGCTCCTGCGCGAGCTCTTCTCCGGCCTCCCCGAGGCCCGCGCCCGCGGCTACAAGCCAGGCCGCTTCTCCTTCAACGTGAAGGGTGGGCGCTGCGAGGCCTGCCAGGGCGACGGCGTGCTCCGCGTCGAGATGCACTTTCTCCCCGACGTCTTCGTCGAGTGCGAGACCTGCGCTGGGCGTCGCTACAACCGCGAGACCCTCGAGGTGAAATACCGCGGCATGTCGATCGCCGACCTGCTCGATCGCACGGTCGACGAGGCCATGCGCGAGCTCGACGCCATCCCGCGCGTGCGCGAGCAGCTCGCCGCGCTCGCGCGGGTCGGCCTCGGCTACATCAAGCTCGGGCAGCCCGCGACGACGCTCTCCGGCGGTGAAGCTCAGCGCATCAAGCTCGCTCGCGAGCTCGCGCGCAAAGCTACCGGCTCGACGCTCTACATCCTCGACGAGCCCACGACCGGCCTGCACTTCTCGGACATCGAGCTGCTCCTCGTCGCGCTGAAGGGGCTGCGCGACGCGGGCAACACCGTCGTCGTGATCGAGCACAACCTCGAGGTCATCGCGAGCTCGGATTGGGTCATCGAGCTCGGCCCCGACGGCGGCGAGCGCGGCGGCGAGCTCGTCGCGGCGGGCCCGCCCGAGGTCGTCGCCGAGCACCCGCGCGCCCCGACCGGTTCGTTCTTGAAGGACGTGCTGCGTCGAGACGAGTCGCACCCGCGGTTGAGCGGCGCCGACCGCGCCGCAGTCAGCGACGTGAAACAACCCGCCAAGCCTCGGGCAAAGGGCGGGTCGCGCGGTCGAGCCTCGCGCTGATCCGCGCCTCAGCCGGATCGAGCGCAGCCGACGATCAGCCGAAGTCGCGCTCAGCGCGCTCTTGGTCTTCTTTGCAGCGAATGCAGAGCGAGGTCTCGGGGCGAGCCTCGAGCCGCTTGACCGAGATCTCCTCTTCGCACTCCTCGCAGTTGCCGAAGGTGCCCTCCTCGATCTTCTGCAGGGCGCGTTCGATCTTGTCGAGGAACGACTTCTCCCGGCCGCGGAGACGGAACGTGAACGACTGCAGGTACTCGCTCGACGCCAGATCCATCTCGTCCGGTAGGTCGTTCGTGTCGAGCGTCATGTCGTCGTTCAGCGTCTGCTTCGCGCGCTTCAGGATTTCGTCCCGCTTCAACTCGAGCAGCGCTTTGAATTTCTTGAGCTGGGCCTTGGTCACAGTCGGCTCCCCTTCTTGGGCAGTTCGGGTTTTCAGCTCCCCGCTGAGCTGCGAGCGCCACACTCATCCAGAGTCCGGCGCCGCTGCACGAGCGCGCCGCCAGTGCGGAAAACGCTCGTGTGTAGGGTTCTAGCTCGCCTTGTGTCCCGACGCTCCCGGGTTGCGAGCGGCCGAGAAAGGTAGGCACCTAGGTCGAGTCCGTCAACGTCGCTCGTAGGGGTCCTCGCCACTAGAATGCGTCGCGATGAGCGGCCCCCCCCCCCTCGATCTCGCGGTGCGCGACCAACCCGTGCCGGCGCTGCCGGCTGCGACCATTCTGCTCCTTCGGCCGCCGGCTGAGCCCTCCGACGAGCTCGAGATCTTCTGCGTACAGCGTCGATCTTCCATGCGGTTCTTGGGTGGCGCGGTGGTCTTTCCTGGCGGCAAGGTCGACGCGCGCGACCGGGTCGCGGCCGCGGCCGCCAAGGGAACGATCGCGCGAGCCGAGCTCCTCGCGGACGACGCGATCGAGGCGACGGCCATCGCCATCGCGGCGCTGCGAGAGACATTCGAAGAGGCCGGGGTGCTCGCGAGCCCGAACGCTGACACTGAAGTAAGCGTTCGGTTGCGAGCTGCGATCACTGCGGAAAATCCTTTTGATGCGGAGCTCGCGCGAACAGGTTTGAAGCTGGATCTAGGTCGGCTCGTGCCCTTCGCGCGGTGGATCACACCTGAAGCAGAAGCGCGGCGATACGACACGCGTTTCTTCCTCCTCGAGTGCCCGGCGAGCCAGGTCGCGCACGCGGACGAGCGCGAGTCTTCGCTCGGGTTCTGGGCGACGCCGAGCGCCGCGCTCGAGCGGTTCGCGAAGGGAGAGATTCAGCTCGCGCCGCCGACGACCCGATGCTTCGAGCTGCTCGTCGGCGTGGGCTCGATCGCGGCCGCGGTGGAGCTCGCGCGCGCGCAGTCGCTGCTTCCGATCTGCCCGCAGTTCGTGCCTGGAGATCCGCCCGCGCTCGCGCTCCCCGGAGATCCAGCGCACGGCGTCCGCGAGCCGCGGGTCGCGGGCAAGACGCGGTTCGTCCTGCGCGACGGGCGCTTCGTCAGCGAAGATCCGTGAGCTGAGCGAGAGCCGCGTGCGCTGAGGCGGACAGCGCTCGACCCTGCGCCGACGGGTTCACCTCTGCCCCAAACTATTTCCCATCCCGATAGGCGCGGACGGCGTTGACGATGCCGTCGGCGAGCTTCTGTCGGTAGTCGGCGCGCGCGAGGCGAGCCTCGTCGTCGGGGTTCGAGATGAACGAGGTCTCGAAGAGGATCGCAGGCATCTCGGCGCCGGCGAGCACGTAGAAACCGGCCGATTTGATGCCGTGATCGCTGGTGTCGGGGTAGCCGGTCGAGAGCGACGAGAGCACGGCCTTGCCGAGGAGCGCGCCGAGGACGCGCGAAGACGCAGCGATCTCGCCGTTGCCGAGGCGACGGACGATGTTCGCCATCTCGTCGTCGAAGGACGCGGGATCGAGCGAGGCGTCTTTGCCGAGGAGGCCATTCTCGACGGCGGCCACGCGCTGCGAGGCGCGGCTCGTGTCTTTGTTTTGATCGAGCACGAAGGTCTCGATGTCGCGGGCGTCGCCGTTCTCGGAGGCGTTGCAGTGGATCGAGATGAAGACGTCGGCGTGGAAGGCGTTCGCGCGCGCGGCGCGCTCGTCGAGCGGGACGAAGACGTCGTCGTCGCGCGTGAGCAAGGTCTCGATGCCGAGCTCCTGCGCGAGCACGGGCGCCGCGCGGTGCGCGATGTCGAGCGCGACGTCTTTTTCCTTGAGACCGGTGGGGCCGGTCGCGCCGCCGTCGTGGCCGCCGTGACCGGGATCGAGGGCGATGCGCTTCACGACGCGCGGTCCACCTGGTTTTTCGGACGGTGCCTCGACGGCGCGTGAGCTCACGTCGACGACGATGCGGAAGGGCTCGGGCAAATAGAAGACGCGCCGATGCATCTGGCCGGCGAGGTCGAGCACGATGCGCGCACCGTCTCCGCGAGCACCAGCGCGGATGCGCTTCACCGCACCGCCGACCTCGATCTCCTTCGAGACGCCCTTCACGTTGGCTTTGTCGATGTCGATGAAGATGCGCGCGTCCTTGCCGGCCTTGTCGTCGGCCGCGAGCGAGCCCACCGAGAAGCTCGTCGGCTCGGTGAGGTGGATGATGACGCGCCCGCCGCCCTCGGCCGCGTACTTGTCGATCTTCGAGACCTTGACCGGGCCCTTCGCGGGCGCGAGCTCTTTCGGCGCGACGACGACATCGCTCGCCGCTGCGAGTGGCGCCGCCGACGCAGAGCTCGAGGCCGAGCTCGCGGGCTCGGCGCTCGAGGTGTCAGCGGCGCTCGGCGCAGGGCGGGCCATGAGCTCCGCGCGATCTCCGTCGTGTTCGAGCGCGAGCATCGCGTCCCCGGTCGGCCGGAACGCGTCGAGCAGCGACAGATCGCGGTCGAGGCCGGCGATGCAAGGGCTCGTCGAGCCGTCGGCGCCGAGCTTCATGTAGCGCCGCTTCGCGAGGTAGGTCTCGCGGTAGCCCATGCGCGGATCGCCTGCGATTTCTCCCGAGAGCGCGGCGCGCTCGCGATCGACCTCGCAGCCGAGTTCTTTGCCGCGGCCGGCGCGCGCGGCGGCGAGGAACAGCTCGAGGGCCTCGCGCGCGTCGCCGTCCGTGCGGTGGACGCGATACGCCCGCACGCGCAGCCGCGCAGCGAGCCCGTAGAGCTTCGCCTGCTCTTCGGCCGCAGGCTCCTTGCTGGCGAGCACGGCGATCGCGTCCGCCAGAGCGACGACCTCGGGCCGGGGCGGCAGCGCCACGTCGGGGGAAAGCAGCGCAGCGGCGCGATCGACGTCCGAGAGGGCGGCTGCTGAGGATGAGGCCGCGTTGTCCTTGGGCGACGAGCACGAGAGCAGCGCCGACAGGACCCCGAGCAGCCAGAGCCGCGGGCGACCGCTCGTCGGAGTGGGGGCTTGGCGATTGGCCACGCTGTTTCGGGATGGTAGCCTAGAGCAGTCGAGAGCGCGAAAACCGGGCCGCACACCCGAGTCGCCCTCCGACGTACGAGACCGTGCTCGATCCATTAAGTTCGCCAGTTTTTGGGACGCTAGAGAACGGACAGAGCTGCGCGCCGTCCAACCGTGAGGAAGCATGACCACGCAAGGTGTGGGTTCATCCCATGGAGATTCGTCAGGCGCGGGGCAGCGAGCGTCGCTCGACGCCGATGAGGCCGATCGGCTCGCCTCGCTGATCCGCCCGAGTTGGGACGCGATCGGTGATTTGGACGCGGCGCCCTTTCAAGCACCCGAGGCGCCTGTCGTCGCGGCCGCGAGCTCGGAGCCGACGGCGAAGACCGAAGACGTGACGATGGCTCGCGTCGTCTCGGTCGGTGGGCCCGAGATCCTGAAGGGCGGGGCCAGCGCTGAGAACGTCGAGGGCGCGGCCCCCGTGCTCGTCACGCCCGACACGATCATCCAGGGCATTCCGACCATCAACGTGGCGGGCTCGGACGAAGTCGTCCCGCCGAAGTCGGAGCGCGCGCCGAAGCCAGCGCCGCCGCGCGCGAGCAAGACGCGTGTGGGGCTCGGCGACGACCCCGCAGCGCAGGCCGCGATCAGGGCCGCGACCCCCCCGGTGAAGCCGACGGGCGGGACGATCCGCATGCAGGGTGTCGCTGCCAGCCCAGCCGCGAGCGCTCCGGTCCAAGAGGCTCGGGGCGACGTCGCCCCGAGCTCTCGACGCGCCCGCAAATCAGAGGATTTGGAGCCGATCGCGCCCGAGGGAGCGAGCTTCTCCAAGGCCGACGATCCGATCGAGATCCCGATCCAGAAGAGCTCGCGTTGGATCGCCTTCGCGGCCGGCGGTGGTGCGCTCCTCTTGGTGATTCTCGCGGTCGTGTACTTCGCCGGCGGGTCGAGCTCGAGCACAGCCCCCACTGGCTCGACCGCGGATGCGAAGAGCGACGCCAAGGGCGCGGAGACGACGAAGCCGACCGCCGAAAACAAGCCGACGGCAGCAAAGACCGAGGCGCCCGCAGCGAAGACCGCTGAGGCCGCAACCCCCGAGCCAAAGCCGAGCGCCACCGAGGCCGCGACGACCGCGACGGCCACTGCGACTGCGACGGCCACCGCGACGATTGCAGCACCGACCAAGACGACGGACACCCCCAAGTCCACGGCGACCGCGCAGACGACCAGCACGAGCACCGGCAAATCGACGAGCACGGGCAAGTCGACGGGCACCGGCAAGCCCGGCGGGATCATGCGCGACACTCCCTTCTGAGCTCGGCCGAGGTCACGCTCCGAACAGAACTCGATCTCTAGTGAGCTCGGCTGTGCGAGGCTGCGCCTAGCTCCTTCCCACCACCAACACTCAGACCCCACACTCCGAGGTTCTCGTGGTCGCCCCTTCGAAGGTCTTGGCTCTCCTTGGTCGCCGGCGTGTGCTCGCTGGCGTCGCGCTGATGAGCGCGCTGTCGATCGTTGCCCCGTCCACGGCGTGGGCGCAGGGCGCCCCGCCCGCGGGGACCACCGCACCCGGGCAGCCCGCCGAGGACCCGATCAAGGCCGTCGCTCGCCAGCGATACCAAGACGGCGTCAAAGCATATGACGCGGGCAAATACGAGGAAGCGCGCCTCGCCTTCGAGCAGGCCTACACCCTCACGAAGGTCCCGGCCGTGCTCTACAACCTCGGCCTGAGCGAGGTGAAATCGGGCCACCCAGTCGAGGGCGGCAACCACCTTCTCCAGTTCCTGCGCGAGCACAAGGACGCGACCCCGACCCAGCGCACGGAGGCGACCGCCGCCATCGAGCAGTGCAAGAAGAACGCGGGGCTCCTCACCATCACGGTCGATCAGCCGGGCGCGGACGTTTCGATCGACGGCACCGTGATCGCCAAGTCGCCGCTGCCCGATCCGGTGTTCGTCGAGCCCGGTGCGCGCACGGTGATGGCGCAGATCGGTGCGCGTGGGAACATGGCGCGCGTCGACATCAAGAAGGGCGACCAGATGCCGGTGTCGATCGTGATCAGCATCGAGGGTCAGAACCCGCAGAACCCCCAGAACCCGACCTACCCGCCCTACCCTCAGAACCCGCAGAACCCCCAGAACCCGACCTATCCACCGCAGAACCCGCAACCCTACCCTTCGGGACCGCGTCGTGAGGACTTCGGCAAATACCTGTTGCACAGCCCCATTCCGTGGGTCGGCGCAGGGCTCTTCGCCGTGAGCTTGGGGATCGGCATCGGCTTCACGGTCGCGGCGAACAACAGCAAAGCCGACAGCGAGCAGATCGTCGATGACATCCGCGCGCAGGCGCACGCGGACGGCGTGGACGGTGCGCCGTGCGGCGCCGAGGATGGTGGAAGCGCGGCGGATGTCTACCCGAGCGCGTGCAGTGCGCTCCGCGACGCGCTTAGCGTGCACACGGCGAACGTCGCGGTGGCTGCGACGTTCTGGGTGGTGGCGGCCCTCGCTGCGGGCGGGACGGTGACCTACGTGATGCTCGACTGGTACCCCGGCAAGAAGCGGAGCAGCGACGACTACGCCGTGCACGTGGCGCCCGTACCTTTGCTCGGGCCCGACATGCAGGGCGCCGCGCTCGTCGGCACCTTCTAGGGATTGGATTTAGGGAGCGCCGGATTCGGGCAGCGCGACCTCTTGAAAGACCAGGTTCGCGCTAGGCCCGAGCGTTGCTGGTCGGGCGCGACCCTGCGCGAGCCAATCTCGGAGCGTCGAGCGCGGCACGCCGAGCAAACGTGAGGCTCGACTCACGTTTCCTTGCAGGGCTCCAACCGTCGCCAAGGCCTGTCCACGGTCGACGCGAACGAGCCCACCGACGCGCTCGGCGATCGCGCTCGCTGCGTGTTGACCGGTGATGGGTCCACCGCCCGCGTTGATCGACGCGTGCACGAGGATGCTCCGCAGCTCGCGGACGTTGCCTGGATATTTGTAACGACCGAGCTCGGCGAAGAGAGACGACGTCAGCCGAGATCGCTCGATGCCCTGATCGGCGGCGAGCTTGTGCGCGATCGCCCGCAGGTCCTCGATGCGCTCGCGCAGCGCGGGCACGCGCACGACGCAGACGGCGAGCCGCTCGAACACGTCGGCGCGAAATGCGTTGTGACGCACGCGCTCCTCGATGGGCTCGCACGTCGCCGTCACGACGCGGACATCGACAGGGATCACCGTGTCTGCGCCGAGCGGTCGCACGGCTCCATCCTCGAGCACACGGAGCAGCTTGGCCTGCACGTCGAGCGAGAGCTGCGCGACCTCGTCGATGAAGAGCGTGCCGCCGTGCGCCGAGCGAAACGCGCCCTTGCGGTCGGCGCTCGCCCCAGTGAACGCACCGCGCACATGACCGAAGAGCTCGCTCTCGGCGAGCCCTGCGGAGAGCGTCGCGGCGTTGACTGCGACGAACGGACCGCGACGCCCGCTCGAGTCGTGAAGGGCGCGCGCGACGAGCTCCTTACCCGTGCCGGTCTCGCCACGAACGAGCACGGGGTGCGGCAGCCGCGCGAAGCGTCGAACGCGATCCGCGAGCTGACGCATGACCAGGCTGCCACCGACGAGGTTGGTGAGGGGTGCGGCGCCGAAGCTCGCCGCAGGTTGGGAGCTGTCGAGCACGGTCAGCGTCGTGTGGCCGAGGAGCACGCGACTGCCGGGTTGGAGGTAGCCGTGCAAGACCCTGAGGTCGTCGACGACGACGCCGTTGGTCGACGAGAGGTCCGTGATGGTGAGCGCTCGCCCGTCGTGCACGATGCGCGCGTGCTCACGACTCAACGTCGGCTCGGCGACCGAGAGATCGACCGTGGGGCTGCTGCCGATCACGAACGATTGCCCGGGCCGAATGGACCGCGAGATGGGCGGAAGAGCCGGGGCCTCGGCTTCGTCTCGCCGGGTGATGTGGAGCGTCAACTCACCCAAGATCGATGACCCCGAGTCATGCAACGGAATGGTCGTCATTCGTCCCTCGTGTTGGGTCCATCGACGATGGTCTCCACGAGTTGCGCCGAAATCGTCCGACCCCCAACGATTCGGGAGACTCGACGGATGCGGGCGCCCTAATGAATTGACGTCGCGGTTGTCCTGGGGCGATAAGCCGTGCGTGATCTCTTCGGTGGGCCGCAGCTCTTCATGGGCCTTCATCCCAGGCGATGCGTCGGGCTGTCGCCGAGTCCTGCGATTCGCCGTCGCTGCGACTGTCGCCTTTGCGGCTGTCTCCGTCGCCGCCGAGGCTCACGCGCAGTTTGGGCCGCCGCCGGCGCCTCCCCCCGATGGGGCTGACGATATCCCCGAACGTGAGGGGGTCCCCAAGCCCTACGCCGAGGATCTCCGGACGACGCACGTCTACATCAAAGCCTTCGGCTCTTCGGTCGTCCCGACCGGGAATTTGGCTCCCAATCGATCGCTCCAGGATGTGCTGAGCTACGGCTTCACTGTGGGCGGCGCGCTCGGGATCGGGATTTCACGAGACGCTGAGCTCAACGTGAACGGCGCGTGGGGCCTCTACAGCGCGCCGACCGACTGCGAGACCTGCTCTGGCAGCCTCGGGACCGCGAGCATCGGCATCATCTACCACCTGGTGCAGGGCGCATCGCTCGACCCGTGGTTTCGGTTCGGGGTGGGCTACCGAATGACCGAGCTCGACCACGGTGACGCAGAGTCAGACCGCGTGCTCGCGATCACGCCGGGGACCTACCATGGCGTGGACGTTGCGCAGGTCACGCTCGGTGCGGATTTTTACCCGGTGCGTGGCTTCGGGCTGGGTCCTTGGTTCGAGGCCGATGCGGGGACCATGGTTGCGTGGCCCGACGGGTCGCTCTCGGGGACGCGTCCCTACGGCTTCTTCATGTTGGGCCTGGATTTGGTCCTCGACCCGATGATGTGGACGACGAGCAGCTCGAGCGCGTCGACCACGGCGAGCGTCCCCGGTAGAGTCTCGTTCTAGTGTGGACTCGGTCTGGGTGAGTCTTTGCGACACGCTGTCGCTTCACTCGGACCCTTCGATATACTTCGCGCGACATGCCGACTGCCCAAAAGGGGCTCCCACAAGATCAGGGCCGACCCGAACGACGTCGGGGTGTGCGCTTCGAAGCCGTCGGCGTCACGGACATCGGGCGCCAGCGCCGCCACAATGAGGACTTCGTCCTCTTGCGGCCGGAGCTGGACCTCTTCGTCGTCGCTGACGGAATGGGTGGACACAACGCAGGCGATGTCGCGAGCAAGCTCGCGACTGCGTCGCTGCGCAACTTCTACGAGGCGACGCAAGACGGCTCGATGCCGGACACCGCCCTCGGGGATGGCTACGCCGATCTCTCCGAGGACGCGAAACGGCTCGCCGCTGCAATTCGCAAGGCCAACCGCGACGTCTTCGAAATCTCGTCGACCTATCGCCAGCACCACGGCATGGGCTCGACGGTCGTCGCTTGCTACCTCGTGCGAGACAACGCGGTCATGCACGTGGGCCACGTCGGGGACAGTCGCTGCTATCGATATCGTAGCGGGACGCTCGAGCAGCTCACGCACGACCACTCGCTGATCAACGACGCGCTCGCGATGAAGCCGGACCTCACCCCCGAGGAGCTCGCGCGCCTGCCGAAGAACATCATCACGCGCGCGCTCGGCATGCGCGAAGAGGTGAAGGTCGACATCCGTAGCGAGCACGTGCAGCCGGGCGACATCTTCTTGCTCTGCAGCGACGGCCTCAGCGGCATGGTGAGCGAAGAGGACATCGGGCGCGTGCTCGGACTCGTCGCGATGGAGGACGGCGCCGATCTGCGCGACGCATGCGAGTCGCTCGTCTCACTCGCGAACGAAGCCGGCGGCAACGACAACATCACGGCGCTGCTGGTTCGAATCGACGAGCCCGACGAGGATGACGAGCAGTCCGCCGAACCCGAGGGCACGGTGACCCACCACGACGACACTCCCCTCGTCGAGACGGGCGGCATCGCGCGGATGAACACGGCCGAGATGGAGGCCGTCGTTTCGGAGAGCCCATCGACGATGACGTGCCCTGTCTGCGCGGCCGTCATCGATCGGCAGAACGCGTTCTGCACCGAGTGCGGCTCGCAGCTCGACGGCTCCGCCGAGTAGTCGGTGGCGGCGCCGCGAGGCAGACTGGTGGCGCTGCTCGCGGGGGCGAGCGCGACGGCAGCGAGCGCGTGGGTTTGGTTCGTGTTTCTGCCGACGTGGAACACTCCGCGCCCTGCGGCCTTCGAGCTCCACACCGACATCGCTCGAGGAAGTGCGCCCGGCACCCGCGCTCGCACGGAGCGGGTCGTCATCGTCGTCGATGGCCAGGCTTCGACTCGCTGCGATCACACGCCGCGTTCGACGAGCTTCGAGCGCGCGGGACGCTGCGACCGATGCGCTCGCACTTCCCCACGTACACAGCCCCGAACATCACCGCGATGTTCACGGGGCAAACCCCGCGCGACAGCGGCATCAAGTTGAACGCGGGGAGCTATCCGCCTGGCCCACGCGACAGCGCCCTGCGCGCAGCGTGGGACGCCGGGGTCTACGTCCAGGTCCGCTCCAGGTTGCTCGACGATTTCCAGGTGCTGACGCACCCGCCCGAGCAAGCGAGCGTGATCGGTGGACGCGTCGCGCCCATCGCCGATCTCGCTTGGAGTCAGCTCGGGCTCGAACCCACCCTCCCTGTCGGCCGAAGCGGAACGCTCACGGTGATCCACTTCGGTGAGGTCGATGAGGTCGCGCACGATCACGGTGTCGCGAGCGCGCAATACGACGACGCGGTGGAGCGGGCGGCGCGCTTCGTCGAGCGGTTCGTCGACGGCGCGCGCGCAGGCGACGAGGTCTTCGCTGTCTCCGATCACGGCCATGTCCAGCGCGGCGGGCACGGGGGCGACGAGCCCGTCTCGTCCCATGCGTTCTTCATGGCGTGGGGCTCGAATATCCGAGCAGGAGCCTCCCTCGAAGAACGCCCCCTCTGCGACGTCGCGTCGACGATCACGGTCGCGCTCGGCGCGCCGACACCGTCTACCAACCTCTGCGCCCCCATGCTGGACACCTTCGATCTCGAGCCGGAAGCGCGCGCCGTCCACGCGCTCGAGCCCTTCGATCAGCTCACGCGGGCGAGCTGCGAGCGCGACTTCACCAAAGGGTGCGACGACATCGAGCCCACGCGCGCACTCCTGTCGAGCGGTAAGCCCGACGAGGCGCTCGCGCTCCTCGGTCGCCTCGAGGCGGAACGCGAGGCTCACGCGACCGCGTCGGAGACGCGCGCGCGACGCACGCGGTTGGCGGTAGGTTTAACGTTGTCAGCGTTATTGCTCACGCTCGGCCTCCGCAAGGAGTGGCGCCTCGAGCGCGTGCGCGTCGCCGCGTCGGTGCTCGCATGCGCGATCGTTCCGTATGTCTCGGTGCTGCTCGCGCGAGGCTATCGACCCACCTTGAGCACCATGACGGGCACGCGTGTGTTCGGGCCCCACGCGGTCCAAGCCGCGCTCGCTTCACTCGTCATCGGCTGGTTCGTCGCGCGAAGGGCGCGCTGGGGGTCGAAGCACGCGCTCTTCAGCGTCCTGTCGACGCTCGCGCTGCTCGTCCCATGGTGGGCCTACTGCGGCGCGAGCTCGACGGAGGAGCCGCCGGCTACCGCGAGCGCTGTCGTCTTTTTGATGAGTCCGCTCGTGCCGATCGGCGCCCTCGCGGCGCTTGGCTATCTCTCGTTCGAGTGGCGACGCTCTAGAACGGCAGCGGGAAGGGCGTCGTGACCGGCGTGCCGCCCGACATGCGCCACGAGTTCGCCGTGTTCTGAACGATCGGGATGCGGAGCTGCGGCGGCGGGTGCGTCGACTCGAACCCGAACAGCACCGAGTCCGGAGTGAAGTTGTCGAGCGCCGAGAAGAAGCCGAGTGAGAGCAGAGCGCCCTCTTCGTTCCATTTCACGGGCCGACTCTTCCCCGCGCTGAGCAGGTTCTGGGTGCCCGCGACGTCGGCCGCGATCTCGTTCGGTTGGTTGAAAGCAGGGACAGCGCGCGAGAGCAACCGGCCGAAGTCACCCGTGCCGACACCCTGAGACCCGCCGCCGTTCGCGCACCCGGTGTGACCAAGGTGGTGGTGCGCGAGCTCGTGGCCGAGCACGAACGCGAGCTCCTCGTCGAAGAGCTGAGACTGCCGCGCGATCTTCCGCGGGTCGTTGTCCTGCGTCGAGCTGATGAAGTCTGCGTTCGGGCGCGGCAGCGGCTTCTTCGGCTTGACGTTGGTCGCGACGAGCTGCGTGTAGCTCGAAAGCCGATTGCCACCGAAGATCTCGTCCGCGGCCTTCGCTCGAGCGGAGAAGGCCATGACCTCGAGGAGCCCATCGCTCACGGCCATGAGCGGCTGCCCCTGATCGTCGCAGGCCGCGAACGCGTTCACCTCGCCAACGGTGGGGTCGGCGAAGAGCGGCACGGACTGAACCTTCGACCGAGATGCGTCGGGCAACGCAGCGACGAGCTCACCGAGGACAGCGCCGGCACGCCGACGAAGCGCTTGCTGATCGAGGTTGTTGATGGGGTCGAGCGTCGCGACGGGAGGAGCGGTGCTCGTGCTCGAGGGCACTGCCGTCGTCGTGGGGACGGGCGTGGTCGCGCTCGCCGTCGGCTGCGGTTGCTGCTGATTGGGATCGTAGCCGGGGTACTGTGGGTACTGGCCCTGCGGGTATTGCCCCTGCGGGTACTGGCCCTGCGGGTATTGCCCCTGCGGGTACTGGCCCTGCGGGTATTGGCCGCCTGGATATTGACCGGCGTTGGTCGCGCCCTGCCCGGTCCATTGACCCGGGTTCGGCTGGTTGGGATTCCGCGCAGGACGCCGAGCGGGCTCACACGCCGCCGCGCCCGCAGCCAGGACCAACAAGACCACCGTCGCACCCAAATATCGCATGCTGATTGGACGCATCATACCGCTCGGCGACGCACACGCAGCCGTCGAACTGCTGCCGCGACCTCCTCCGCAGAGAGGCAGCGTAAGCTCCGGCGCCGAACTTCGTTCGTCGATGGACACCGATCCGTCGACCCCGTGAGCTTCGACCGAGGGCGCGTGCGTCTCAGCCGAGAGGTCCCATTGATCCCGAACCCCACCCCGAATCTTCGTACCCCCGCTCGACGCAGCCTGCGTGGAGCGGCGACCGGTCTCGGGGCGCTCGTCGTGGCCATTTGGGTTGGCGCCTGCGGTTCTGCGTCCGAGCCCTCCGCGCCGAAGACCGGCCGCGAGGGCTTCACCCCCACCACACTCGCGGACGCCGACGCCGAGCTCGACGCCTGGGACGCGCGCCTGGGTGTGCTCGTCGGCCTGAAGCAAGCGTCCGCCGCCCAGGAAGAGCCGCTTCAAACCCCGGTTCCACCCTCGCAGCCCGAGCAACCTCGCAGCGACGGGGACGTCTGCGAGACCGCGTGCGACGCGCTCGCCTCCATGAAGCGCGCGACGGAGCACGTCTGCTCGCTCGCTGGACCTGGAGAGCACTGCGACACCGCTCGCGCCCGAACGAACCGAGCCGAACAACGCGTCCGCGCCCGCTGCCCCGACTGTGAGGCTTTAACACCGTGAGTCCTTCCAAACCCAACCGCACCCTGACCTCGGTCCTTGCAGTGCTGGCCTTCGGCGCGTTCGGCGCGTCGGCCACCTCTCTCGCGGGGTGCATGAGCAAACAGAAGTCGTCCGAGACAGCCACCAAGGACGACGCTGCGCCGTCCTCGACGATGATGAGCTCGGCCGGAGAGGCAACCAAACCCAACAAAGGATGGGAGGTCTCCTCGGGCGATCCGATGCACGACCTCGACGCCGCCGAGCATGCGCTCGAGCAAGCCCTCAGCGGCAAGTCCGAGGACGGCACGACCGAGCTCGCCGAGGGGGATCGCTGCAGCATCGTCTGCCGAGCGCTCGCGTCGATGCGCGTGTCTGCGACGGAGCTCTGCAAGCTCGACGAAGAGCGCTGCCCGAGCGCTCGCGAGCGGTTGACCAGGGCCGAGACGCGTGCCCGCGAGGCCTGTCCCGCCTGCGCTTCGCCGACGTAGATTTTGGGAAAGCTGCCGCTCCTCCAACTCCAAGAGGTACGCTAAAAGAGCGTGGCGCGCGGTTTCGCGCTTGGAGTGGGATTTGGGGTCGAGCGCACGGGAGCTTCCCAAGACGATCGGTCGCTACGAAGTAGCGCGGCAGCTCGGCTCGGGGGCGATGGGCCGCGTTCTCCTTGCGCGCGACCCCATCCTCGAGCGCCACGTCGCGATCAAGATCCTCCGGGATGACCTGGCGATCGGCGCGGACGTCCGCGAGGCGTTGGTCGTGCGCATGCGCCACGAGGCCCGCGCCGCGGCGCGCGTCACGCACCCTCACCTCGTCGTCATCCACGACATGGGCGAGGACGAGAGCGCGGGGCTCTACCTCGTCTTCGAATACATCGAGGGCCAGACGCTCAAGCAGCGTCTCGTCGAGGGGCGCTTGTCCGCGCGACACGCGGCGCGCATCGCGCGTGACATCGGCGGCGCGCTCACGTTCGCGCACGAGCGCGGCGTGCTCCATCGCGACGTGAAGCCCGAGAACATCATCCTGTCGCCGACGGGGACGAAGCTCACCGACTTCGGGATCGCGCGCGTGCCGGACTCGACGCTCACGCACACCGGGGGCTTGCTCGGGACGCCCGCGTACAGCGCGCCGGAGACCTTTCGCGAGGGAAAATTCTCGCCCGCGAGCGATCAGTTCTCGCTCGCCGCGACGCTCTACGAGGCCATCCGCGGCGAGCGCGCCTTCCCCGGAGACGACGCGGTCTCCGTCGCGTCCAAGATCACGAACGACAACCCCGAGCGCTTCGCTGCGCGCTTGCGCTATCCGGCCGAGCTCGACGCGATCCTCGAGCGCGGCCTTTCGAAGTCACCAGCCGGGCGGTTCGAGGACTGCAAGGCGCTCGGCAACGCCCTCGTGGACGTGCTGCTCTCCTCCGCGGAGTCTCGCGTCGCCAGCGTGCCGCCAGCTGCAGCCTCGGGCCGCGCGCGGCGCATACCACCGGCTCCGCTGTCGATCCCCGGCGCGCTCGGGCACGACGGAGAGGCAATCCCCGCGAGCGTCCGTTCGAGCGAAGCACCGAGTGACCCGTTCGCGATGGATCGCGCGTCCATCTCGGTTCCGCCGGATCGGCCGAGCCCAGCGCTCCCTCCTACGCCGGCTTCGAGCAGCACGCGCATCGTGCTCCTCGGTCTCGGCGCGCTCGTCGCTGCGGGCATCGTCGCTCGCGTGGTGCTTCGTGAGCCGGCTCCGATGGTGACAGCGTCGACGAGCCAACTGACCTCCATCGAGCCCGAGATCGTCGAGAGCGCCGAACCCTCCGCGACAGCGATCGCGTCCGTGGCGAAGAGCGCCAAGCCCAAGCGCGTAGCCGAACCGCAAATCACCAGGCCGCGAGCGAGCGACACGGAGACCTCGTCGCCCCCGAGCTCGTCCGTGTCGAGCACCGCGAGCGTGCCGAGCTCGTCCGTGTCGAGCGCCTCGAGCGCCTCGCCCACGCCGTCAGCGAGCGCAGTCTCCCACTGACTGGCTTCGGGGCAGGTTGCTCAGGGCGTGAATCTTCCCTTACGAGCGCGTGCCCTCTACCCTTCGCCACGCTCGCGCCCCACACCTCAGCGCGACCCGCAAAGACATGACCGACCACGATGCACATCTCGGGCTCTACCGCACGATGCAGCTCATCCGTCGCTTCGAAGAAGAGGCGGCGCGCGCATACGCGCAGGGGAAAATCGGCGGCTTCCTACACCTCTACATCGGGCAGGAGGCCATCGCGACCGGCACCATCGCCGCCCTCTCCCCCGAGGACTACGTCATCACGACCTACCGCGATCACGGCCTCGCGCTCGCGCGCGGCATGACCTCGCGCGCCGCGATGGCCGAGCTCTTCGGCAAGGCCACCGGCTGCTCGAAGGGCCTCGGTGGCTCGATGCATTTCTTCGACGCCGAACACAACATGCTCGGCGGCTACGGGATCGTCGGCGGCCACCTGCCGATCGCCGCAGGCACCGCGTTCGCCTCCAAATATCGAGGGGACGGCCGTGTCTCGGTGGTCTTCTTCGGCGAGGGCGCGGCGAGCATCGGCGACTGCCACGAGGCGATGAGCCTCGCGTCGCTGTGGAAGCTCCCCGTCATCTTCGTCTGCGAGAACAACGAGTACGCGATGGGCACGCCCCTCGTGCGCACGCTCGCAGTCGAGGACGTGACGACGCGCGCGGCTGGCTACGGGATGCCCTCGGATCGGTTCTTGTGCGAGCACGTCGCGCAGGTCCGCGAGCGCATGGCGACCGCCGTCGCGCGCGCTCGCGAGGGCGGCGGGCCGACCCTCGTCGAGATCAGGACCTACCGCTTCCGTGGCCACTCGATGAGCGATCCGGGCAAGTACCGAACCCCTGACGAGGTCGAGGAGCGCAAGCGGCACGATCCGCTCGTGCGCTCACGACGCGAGCTCGACGAAGCAGGCTTCGGCGCGCGGCTCGCCGAGCTCGACCACTCGGTCGAGATGGAGGTCGCGGACGCTGTCCGCTTCGCCGAGGAGAGCCCGGAGCCGTCAGCCGATTTGCTCACCGAGACCACCTACAACGGAGCGTTCGCACGATGAGCAGCGAGACGAAGGACGTTCGCTTCCGCGAGGCCGTTCGCCTCGGGATGATCGAGGAGATGGAACGCGACGAGCGCGTGTTCCTCCTCGGCGAAGAGGTCGGGCACTACCAGGGCGCGTACAAAGTCACCGAGGGCATGCTCGAGAAGTTCGGGCCTCGCCGCGTGATCGACACGCCCATCACCGAGAGCGGCTTCACCGGCATCGCGATCGGCGCCGCGATGGTGGGCCTTCGGCCCATCGTCGAGTACATGACGTGGAATTTCTCGGCCGTCGCGTTCGATCAGATCCTCAACAACGCGGCCAAGCTCCGGCAGATGTCGGGCGGCCAGCTGACGGTGCCGATCGTCCTGCGCGCACCGAACGGCTCGGCGCGCCAGGTCGGCTCGCAGCACTCGCACGCCATGGAGCACTTCTACACGCACGTCCCCGGACTCAAGGTCGTCGCTCCGGCGACCTGCGAAGACGCGAAGGGCATGATCAAGACGGCGATCCGCGACGACAACCCCGTCCTCTTCATGGAGAGCGAGACGCTCTACGCCCTCAAGGGGACGGTCTCGCTCGACCCCGAAGCGCTTGTCCCATTCGGCGTCGCCCGCATCGCCCGCCCCGGGAAAGACTGCACGCTCATCTCGTACTCCCGCATCGTGCACGTGTGCCTCGAGGCCGCCGCGACGCTCGAAAAGGAAGGCATCGACGTCGAAGTGATCGACCTCCGCAGCCTGCGCCCGCTCGACGAAGCGACGCTCGTCGCGAGCGTCTCGCGGACGCACCGCGCGGTGGTCGCGTACGAGGGATGGAACTACGGCGGCGTCGGCACCGAGATCGTCGACCGCATCCAGCGCTTGGCCTTCGACGAGCTCGACGCGCCCATCGAACGCGTCACGTTCCTCGATGTGCCGATGCCCTACAACGCGGCGCTCGAGCAGCTCGTCGTGCCCTCCGCGGCGCGCATCTGCGACGCCGTTCGCCGCGTCACTTACAGGAGCGCGTGATGGCCAAGATCCTCGAAATGCCGAAGCTCTCCCCGACGATGGAGGAGGGCCAGATCAGCGCGTGGCACAAGAAGGAGGGCGACGCCGTCGCGGTCGACGACCTCCTCGCCGAGGTCGAGACCGACAAGGCGACGATGGAGTTTCGCTCGTTCGACAAGGGGACGCTCCTCAAGATCCTGTCGCCCGCAGGGACGATGGTGAAGCTCGGTCAACCCGTCGCGATCGTGGGCGCGCCTGGTGAAGACGCGAGCGCCGCGCTCGCTGCGTTGGGTGGGTCGCCGTCCACAGCGAGCGCGTCCACAGCGAACGCGTCCGCCGCATCGACGCCCGCCGCAAACGCGCCCGTCGCGACCTCGAGTGCGAGCGACACCGCGAGCGCCGACGGCGGGCGTGTCCGCGCGTCGCCCTACGTTCGCAAGCTCGCCCGCGAGCGCGGCATCGCGCTCGGTCGGTTGAGCGGCAGCGGTCCGCGCGGTCGCATCGTCGCGCGCGACCTCGACAACGCACAGCCCAGTGCGGTCGCACCCGCGGCTGCCGCGTTGGCGCCCACCGCACCGACCACGACCACGCCCGCGCCCCGCGCTGCAGTGTTCGACGTCGCCCCGCCGCGCGACGCCGAGGTCCGCCCGCTCAGCATGATGCGCAAGACGATCGCGCGGCGGCTCACCGAGTCGAAGCAGACGGTCCCGCATTTCTACCTGACGATCGACGTCGACGGCGACGCGCTGCACGACCTCCGCGAGCGACTCAACGCGGACCTCGCCGCGTCGCTCGCGGACGGCGCGCCGAAGATCAGCCTCAACGATCTGCTGCTGAAGGCCGTCGCGATCGCGCTGGTGCGCGTGCCCGCGTGCAACGCGCAGTTCACGCCCGACGCGCTCGTCTATCACCGCCGCGTCGATCTCTCGGTCGCGGTCGCGGTCGACGAGGGACTCGTCACGCCGGTGCTGCGCGACGCCGATCGCAAGAGCGTCCTCACCATCGCTCGCGAGGTCCGCGATCTCGCGAGCCGCGCGCGAGAGAAGAAGCTCCGCCCCGAAGAAATGACGGGCGGGACCTTCAGCGTGTCGAACCTCGGGATGTTCGGGATCGACGAGTTCTCTGCGGTCATCAACCCCCCGGAGGGAGCGATCTTGGCGGTCGGGCAGATGCGCCGCGAGCCCGTCGTTCGCGGAGACGCGGTCGTCCCCGGTCGACGCATGGCGATGACGCTCTCGTGCGATCACCGTGTGATCGACGGCGCGGTGGGCGCGACCTTCTTGAAGGCCCTGCGTTCCTTGCTAGAGCATCCATCGCAGATCCTCGCGGTCTGACACCGCGCTCATGACTCGGCGGCTCCTCGCGCCTCTCGCGCTCGTTTCTCTCGCGATCGCGCTCGGCGCGCTCGGCGAGCTTCGCGCCGAGCGTGCGAAGAGCAAAGCCCCGAGCGACGGCGGGGTCGTGACGCTGCGCGCTCCCATCGAGGGCCGCGTCGTCATCCCCGCAGGCGCGTTCACGATGGGCGCGGACCTCGACGAGATCCTGTTCGCGACGCAGCAGTGTCGCGCGGAGCCAGCGGGAGAGGTTTGCCGCGAGGAGATCTTCCTCAACGAGGCCGCGGCGCACACCGTGACGCTGTCGAAGTACGCGATCGATCGGCTCGAGGTCGCGATGGGCGACTACCAGCGCTGCGTCGAGGCTGGGCCTTGCGGTCCGCTGCCCATCGCCGCGGGCGGCGCACGCATCAACCAGCCGACGCTCCCCGCGTCGATGGTCACGCACAGCGACGCGACGACTTACTGCAAATATCGAGGCGGGCGCCTCCCCACCGAAGCCGAGTGGGAGCGCGCAGCGCGTGGCCTCAAGGGGCGGCGCTACCCGTGGGGCAACGTCTTCGATCCGTACCTCGCGAACGGCGGGCGGCTCGCGATCGATCCTTACGAAGACAAAGACGGCTTCCTCGAGGCAGCGCCCGTCGGCTCCTTCCCCGACGGCCGCACGCCCGACGGCATCTACGATCTGGCCGGCAACGTCGAGGAGTGGGTCGCGGACTGGTACGAGCCTCAATACTCCGACGAGGCTCAAACCAACCCGAAGGGCCCGAATCAGGGAGACGAGCGCGTGGTCCGCGGCGGCTCTTTCATCCACGGACGCGCGTGGCTCCGTACGACCGCACGCGGCAAGGATCTGCCCGGCGTTCGGCGCCCCCACCGCGGCTTCCGATGCGCGTACGATCCGTGACAGACGTGGCGGCGAGGGCTAAGACAGCTCGGTGCGCGTCGCCCATATCTCCGATCTCCACCTGCTCGATCTCGAGGGCGCGGTGCCGCTCCGCCTCTTCAACAAGCGGCTCACCGGCTTCGCGAACCTGAAGCTGCGGCGCGTGCACAAACACAAGCCCGAGCCGGTGAAGCTTGCGGCGAACCATCTCCGCGAGATGAAGGTCGATCACGTCGTGATCACGGGCGACCTCACGAACCTCGCCCTCGAGCGCGAGTTCGAGCGCGTGCGCCACGTCCTCGAGCACGAGCTCGGGCTCGACCCCGAACACGTGAGCGTCGTCCCCGGCAACCACGACGCGTACACGCGCGGCGCACACCGCACGAACCGCTTCGGCCAATACTTCGATGCGTACACCACGACCGATCTGCCGGAGATCGCGCCGCAGGGCATGTTCCCGTTCGTGCGGCTGCGCGGGCACCTCGCGATCATCGGCGTCTCGACGGCGGTCCCTCACCTGCCCTTCGTCGCGGCCGGCAGGGTCGGCAAGGATCAGCTCGCTCGCCTGAGCGCGGCCCTCCAACACCCCGAGGTCAAGTCTCGCCACGTGCTCCTGCTCCAACACCACCCGCTCGACAATCCCGCGAGCCGGCTGAAAACCAAGCTCGAGGGCCTCGCTGACGCCGAGATGGAGCACGCCGTCATCGATGGTGATCTCAACGTGCTCTTGCTCCACGGGCACTGGCATCGCCGCTCGCACCGCCGCGTTGCACATCCACGACCCACGACGCGTGCGCACTTCGACGTCATCGGCGCGACGAGCGCATCGCTGCTCGACCCGGACCCCGATCGCATGGCTGGCTTCAACCTCTACGAGCTCGCGAACGACGGCTCGCTCGAGGCCGTCTCATGCGGTCGCTTCGACCCCGCGAGCCGGACGTTCGAGCACGCGCAGGTGCCCCTCGTCGCGCGCCACTGAGCCTCGCGCTTCATCGGCCGCACAAAAAAAGGAGCGGGGCAGCGTCAGCTGCCCCGCGGGTGCTCGCCGTCTAGCGGCGATGCGATGGTCTTCGCCTCAGTTGACAGCGGCAAGGCGCGTCACATTGACGGCCTGCAGACCCTTTGGCCCTTCCTTGATTTCAAACTCGACGGTTTCGTCCTCGAACAATCGCCGACGGCCCTCGCCGTTGATTTGCGAATAGTGAACGAAGACGTCGGGGCCGCCCTCTTGCTTGATGAAGCCCCACCCCTTCTCGTCGTTGAACCACTTGACCTTGCCGACTGCCATGACTCCTCCACTTCAACTTTCGTCGAGGACAGGAGTCCCTCTCGGTCCCCCCAACGGTCGGTGCCGGCCCCAAAACTTCCCCGCCGAGACGGGCTCGAGGCTCGATCACTCTTGCGTGTACGCCGGCGGCTCGTCCACGCAACCCGCGCACCGCGAACGGCTGCAGGCTTTCCGTGCGCCCTTGCGGGCGCGCCCTCGTAGAGCGGGGCGGAACGTAGACGCGCGGCACCGCGTCGGTCAAGCCTTCGCGTTCACCCCCGTAGCCATTCTGTTCCGGTCCGCCGAAAAGCGGTTAGTATCCGTGACCCAGCGGCCACGACATGTTCGCGATCATCATCAGTGAAAAAGGGGGAGCGGAGCGTAGAGAGAGCTTCGACAAGACCGAGATCAACGTTGGCCGCGTTCAGGGCAATGATCTCATGTTGCCCAAGGGCAACGTCAGCAAGCGCCACGCTCGCCTCCTCTACCGCGATGGTCGGTTCATCGTCACCGACCTCAAGAGCACGAACGGCACGTACGTCAACGGTCGCAAGATCGCTCAGGCGACGATCGTCCGCGAGGGCGACAAGATCTACATCGGCGACTTCGTTCTCCGGATCGAGCTCGCTGGCGATGTCAAGCCCGGCATGGTCGACGCATCCTCCTCCGCCGAGGAGATCGTCGATGAGGCTTCGGCTGGCAGCGGCGCGCACGCTCCGCCTGCGCCGCCGATGCCGGCTCCGCCGCCCGCGCCCGCGCCGATGGCCCCTCCGATCGCGCCTCCGATGAGCGCGGCTCAGCAGCCGCCGCCGCCCTTCCCGCGGCCGGCACAAGCTCCGCCGTCGATGCCTCCGCTGCCCGGCGCGCCGACAGCAGGCCCGCCTCCGATGCCGGGCATCGCGGCGCCGCACGTCCCGCCTGCGCCTCGCGCCCCCGAGGCACCGCCTCGCGTCGCGGACCACGCTCCCGCCCCCGCAGTCAATCACCCACGAGAGACAGCTCTCGGGCCGGGTCCTGGTGCTCCGCCCCCACGCCCCGCCCCGCTGCCTCCGCCCCCGCCGAACATGGGACCGTCCGCGATGGGTGGCCCTTCCGCGATGGGTGGCCCTTCCGCGATGGGTCCGTCTGCGATGGGTCCGTCTGCGATGGGCGGCCACGCATCGCCGATGCCGGCGCCTGTCGCGAGCCCCGCGCCAGCCCCAGCCCCTCACGGTCCACCTGCCTTCGACGGCTACCCTGCACCTCCGCCGCCGTTCGTGCCGCGCCCTGCGAACGAGCCAACGGCGATCCCTGGGCAGGCCGCTGTGCCGCCTCCGCCGCCGGCCCCCGCGCCGATGCCGGTGCCCGCACCGCCGATTCCAGCGCCCGCACCCATCCCTGCGCCCGCGCCAATCCCAGCTCCCGTGGCAGCGCCTCCGCCCCCCGCGCCACCAGCACCACCGCCCATCGTGGCGCCGCACGCACCCGCGGCGCCGAGCGGTCGACCGCCGCCCGAGCCGCCCGCACCCGCGCGCCCGCCGACTGTGGTTCCCACCGCCGAGGCCGCGCCGCCTGCTCCCGGTTCGATCCCCGTCTCGAGCGGCGCACCGTCGCCTCGATCGAGTCTTCGCTCCGCGGCTCAGAACGATGGCGTCGTCGAGCCTTCGCAGGCTGCTGCGCACCGCGCTGCGCTCGGCCGATTGGTCGAGCGCGCGACCGCGTCGATGGACCTCACCGCGCTCGCGACCGGCGAACCTCCCTCGCCCGCGCTCGCGAGCAGCATCGAGCGCTCGCTCGCCGAGAAGGAGCGCGCCCTCCGAGCCTCCGGTGAAATCCAAGCCTCCGTCGACGCCGAGGTTTTGATCGCAGAGGCTCGACGCGAGCTCTTCGACCTCGGTCCACTCGGGCCGCTGCTCGACGACGAGTTCGTCGAAGAGGTCCAAGTCATCCGCCACGATCACGTGGTCGCGCTCTCCGGCAAGAAGCAGGTCGCCACCGAGATCGCCTTCACCAGCGAGGCCGCCGTCGCGCGCCTCGTGCGCCGACTCTGCGTGCGCGCGGGCCGCCCGCTCCAACCCGACGAGCAGTTCGTCGAGCGGCGCCTCGACCGCGCTCGGCTCTTCGGTGTGCTGCCGCCGGCCTCGGGCGACAGCCACATGCTCGTCCTTCGCAAGCCCCAGCGCGCCGTCTCCGTCCTCGACGACCTCGTCCGCAACGGGACGATCTCGCGCCAGATGGCAACGCTCTTCACGCAGGCCGTCCAAGGCCGAGCGAACATTCTTGTAACCGGTGGCGTGGGCGCGGGGGCTTCGACGCTCCTCGGCGCGCTCGCCGCAGCGGGCAGCCTGGATGATCGCGTCGTCGTCCTGCAGGAGGACGACGAGCTCGTCCTCAACCAACCTCACACGATCTCGATGCTGCTCGGTGACACCGCCCACGAGGGTGGCCGCGCAGTCCACGCAGCGATTCGCGTCCGACCCGATCGGCTCGTCGTGGGCGCGTTCGCCGGCCATGTCGTCGCCGAGCTCGTCGACGCGATCGGCGACGGCCTCGACGGCGTGCTCGCCGCGGCGCGCGCTCCGACGCTGCGCCACCTCGCAGCGCGCTGCCCCGCGGATCTCGCGGCGACCCGCAACCTCACGTCGATCGAGACGGCGCGCGAGTGGTTCGCCAGCTCCTTCGACCTCGTCGTGGAGATCGCGCGCCTTCGAGATGGACGCAGCCGCGTGATGCGCGTCGCCGAGTTCACGCTCGCCCCGGGCAACCCGGTCGAGCTCCGCGATGTCTTCACGTTCGGCGTGGAGCGCACGGCCGCGGGCGGGGCCATCGAGGGCTCGTTCCACTCGACAGGTGTCGTCCCCCGCATCGCAGAAGATCTGGTCGCTCGCGGCGTCCAGTTGGATGCCGGGATCTTCAGGCGCCCGACCCGCTAGTCAGAACTCCAGACGCTGGTCAAGTCATTCCGCGCCCAGCGCTGGACTTGACGCGGCGTCACCTTTTGCTCAGGTTGAGGCTCTCGATGGCAATCCGCACCATCCTTCACTATCCGGACCCCCGCCTTCGTGAGAAGGCCAAGCCGGTCGAGACCATCTCGGACGAGATTCGGACCTTGGTCGACGACATGGCCGAGACCATGTACGCGGCGCCCGGCGTCGGGCTCGCGGCGACCCAGATCGGCGTGGCGCACCGGGTGTTCCTCGTCGACATCGCCGCCGAGGATGAGCCGAGCGCGCTGCGTGTCTTCATCAACCCCGAGATCTTCGAGAAGGACGGCGCGCAGACTTGGGAAGAGGGCTGCCTCTCCTTCCCCGGGGTGACCGAGGAGATCAAGCGCGCGAAGCAGATCAAAGTCCGCGCGCTCGACCGCGACGGCAAGCCCTTCGAGCTCAGCGCCGACGGGCTCCTTGCGATCGCGATCCAACACGAGAACGACCACCTCGATGGCGTCCTGATGATCGACTACCTCGGTCCGCTGAAGAAGCGGATGGTGTCGCGCAAGATGTCGAAGCGCTAAGCTTTGGCTTTACGCTTGTCATAGAATGCGCCGGGCCACGCGATGACTCGGTGCTCGACGTTGGCGAGCACGCCTCGCAAGGTCTCGAGCGCGCTGACGTGGGCGCGCGAGCTCAGATCGTAGGCGCCGACCACGATGTATCCGTCGCCGATCAGCGTCGGCTTCGGCAGGTCGAGCTCGAGGATCCGCTTGGTTTGCGACGACCAGTCGTCGACCTTGTTCGCGTCGACGTGGACTCCGACGAGCGTGTCGAGTCGCTCGAACGCGTAATAGGCGTTCGCGATGACAGCCAGCCCCGCGATGCCGAGGTCGGCGCCCACCCACTCGAGGACCCAAGTGGGAATCGAGCTGAGGAGCGGACCGATCGACGTCGAACGCGCCAACAAAACCCAGAGGATCGTGACGACGACGAGCACGACGGGAGCGGCGAACGGAAACAGAAACCGCAGCGCCGAGGCCTGGGCGCTTCTCGGGTCGAGCGCCAGTGCAGCGCGCACGGCCGCATCGTCTTCGGCGTTGGCGTGAACCCAGTGCGGGGTTCGCGCGTCGAGGCGCACCCAGCCCCGAAGGATCAACACGAACGCGACCACGACCGCCGCGAGGACGGCTCCTCGCTCACGCCCGAAGTACTGAAAGGGCACGCCGACGAACATCCCCGTGTTGACGGACTGAAGAATCAGCCACGTCTTCGGCCAGTGCCATCGGAACCTGCGTCTTCGCACCAACCCAGAGTCTAGTGCGAGAAGGCTCGTCAGGCGTCTTCGTCGGGGAACGCCAAGAGCCCGCTGACGTAGGCGTCCCGGCCGACGAGCTCCCAGACGGGGTCGACGATGCGCGGGGCCTCCTGCGGGGTGTCCGGGCCGGCCCAATCCACGGCGCCGGGGCGACCGCGCGGCCCGAGCAAGATGGGTGCGATGAAGGCGTGCAGCCGGTGAACGAGGCGAGCCGCGAGCACGGTGCCCGCGAGCTCAGCGCCGCCCTCGACGAGGAGGGAGACGACACCGAGCGACGCGAGCACCTTCATCGCGGACTCGAGGTCGACGCGGCCCTCTCCGCTCGAGGGGACGCGATAGACCTCGCAGCCGGACTCGACGAACGGGACCTCGAGCTCGACGGAAGCCTCCTGCGTCGTGATGATGGTGAGCGGGGCCTCGGCGGTCGAACGGACGAGCTTCGACGTGAGGGGCAAGCGCAGCTGCGAGTCGAAGATCACGCGGCGCGGAGTGCGACCGGCGAAGTCGGGATCGCGCACGGTGAGCAGCGGGTCGTCGGCGATGGCGGTGCGCACGCCGACTGCGATCGCGTCGCTGTGAGCGCGGAGCTCCTGGACTTTGGCGCGAGCCTCGGGGCCGGTGACCCAGCGCGAAGCGCCCGTGCGGGTCGCGATGCGCCCATCGAGCGAGAGCGCGAGCTTGAGCGACACGAACGGCACGCCCGTCGTGATGAAGTGCGACCAGGGCTCGATGAGCGCCGCACACGCGGTGCCGAGCACGCCGACGCTCACGCGGATGCCGTGGGCCTGCAGAGCCTCGACGCCCTTGCCGGGGACGTGTGGGTTCGGATCGCGGCAGCCGATGACGACGCTGGAGATGCCCGCGCGAACGATGGCGTCGACGCACGGTGGCGTGCGGCCCTGGTGATTGCAGGGCTCGAGCGTGACGTAGAGGGTCGCGCCACGCGCCTTCGCGGCTGCTTGTTCGAGGGCCTCGATCTCGGCGTGCGGGTCGCCGGCCTTCGCGTGGAAGCCGGCGCCGACGATCATCCCCGCGCGATCCACGACGAGCGCGCCGACGGGAGGGTTCGGCGAAGGCAACGCGCGCTGCGCGGCGACGAGCGCCTCGCGCATGAAGACTTCATCGGTCGGGCGCAGGCTCATGATTCGCTCACGACGTGACCTGGAGGACCCGTGTCGGCGCTCGGGCGCGGGCCGTCTTCGACGGGGCGCGGCGCGGGGCTGCGCTGCTCGTCGAGCAAGCCGAGCTCGCGACGGAACTCGCCGAGGTCCTGAAAAGACCGGTACACGCTGGCGAAGCGCACGTACGCGATCTCGTCGAGCTCACGCAGCACGCGCATCACGCGCTCGCCGATGGACGCCGACGTGACCTCGCGCTGATCACCGCCCTCGAGCTCGCGCTCGACGTCGTTGACGATGGCGTCGATGCGCTCCGCGGAGACGGGTCGCTTCGAGAGCGCGACACGCAAACTCATCACGAGCTTGTTGCGATCGTAGGGCTCGCGGCGCCCGTCCTTCTTCACCACGGTGGGCAGCGTGTACTCGACGCGCTCGTACGTGGTGAAGCGGCGAGTGCAGCCCTCGCATTCGCGGCGCCGACGAATGACGTCACCGGAACCGGAGGCTCGTGAGTCGATCACGCGGTCGTCGAGGTGACCGCAAAATGGGCACTTCATCGGAAGGAGTCAGCCATCGTAGCGCGACAAGACGAGCGTCGCGTTGGTACCGCCGAAGCCGAAGGAGTTGCTGATCGCGTGGCGAATCGGCCGCCGCCGCGCTTCGTTCGGGACGAAGTCGAGCGGCGCTTCGGGGTCTTGGTTCTCGAGGTTGATGGTCGGCGGCACCACACCCTCGTGGAGCGACAGCGCGGAGAGCCCTGCCTCGACGCCGCCGGCGCCACCGAGCAGGTGGCCCATCACGCTCTTGGTCGAGCTGACCCAGAGCTTCTTGTCGAGCGCGTGCGCGCCGAAGACCGCCGCGAGCGCGTGCGCTTCCTCGAGGTCGCCGTGTGGGGTCGAGGTGCCGTGCGCGTTGACGTAGTCGATCGCGGTCGGATCGAGACGGGCGTCCTCGAGGGCATCGCGCATCGCGCGCTGAGCACCCTCACCCTGAGGAGCGGGCTTGGTCAAATGGTAGGCGTCACACGACGCGCCGTAGCCCGTGATCTCGGCGTAGATGCGTGCGCCGCGCTTCTTCGCGAGCTCGAGCGACTCGAGCATGAGGACGCCCGCGCCCTCGGCGCAGACGAAGCCGTCGCGATCCTTGTCCCAAGGGCGGCTCGCGCGATGCGGCTCGGCGTTGCGCTTCGAGAGCGCGTGCATCGCCGCGAAGCCCCCGATGCCGAGGCCCGTGATCGTCGCCTCGGCGCCGCCGGCCAGCATCATCGGCGCGCGACCGCGCCGGATCCACTCGTAGGCCTCGCCCACGGCGTGCGCGCTCGAAGCGCAAGCGCTCGTGTTCGCGTAGCTCGGCCCCTTCAACCCGAGGGCCATCGCGGCCTGGCCACCCGCGAGGTTCCCGATGACGGATGGGATGAAGTACGGGCTGATCTTGTGGGGCCCGCGCTCGTGCAAGGTGATCGACTGCTGATAGAGGCCCTCGAGACCACCGAGCCCGACGCCGAGGAACGTCCCCGTGCGCGCGAGGAGCTCCTCGGAAGGAGGCGCCCCACCGTCGCCGAAGCCTGCGTCCTGCCAGCAGAGCTTCGACGCGGCCACCGCGAGATGGGAGAACCTGCCCATCTCCTTCAGCTTCTTGCGAGGGATGAAGTTCTCGGCGTTGAAGTCGGGGACCTCGCCGGCGATCGTCACCGCGAAATCCTTCGTGTCGAAGAGCGTGATCGTGCGGACGCCGCTCTTGCCTTCGACGACGTTCTTCCACGTCGTGGAAGTCCCCACACCACACGGGGTGACGAGACCAATCCCTGTGACGACGACACGTTCCACGCTAGCCCTCGCTCTCGTTCTGGGGTCGGTTAGGACTCCGCCGTGCGCGCTCGATGACCCGAGCGAAACGGGCCGAACGCCCGGCGACAGGCGCCGCTCGGAGATCTAAGGCGGGCCGCGTGGGCGCGCGTCGCACGCCCCATCACGACACCGCTAGGCCGGGGCCGACTGCTGGGGCCGACTGCGCCCCAGCCTGGCCCTCGGGCCTCACTTCTTGCCGTGCGTCTCGATGTAGTTGATCGCGTCCTGGACGGTGCGGATCTTCTCGGCATCCTCATCGGGGATGTCGATCTCGAAAGCCTCCTCGAAGGCGAGCACGAGCTCCACAAGACCGAGCGAGTCGGCGCCGAGGTCGTCGATGAACGTCGACTCGGGCTTGATGTCCTTCTCGTCGACGTCGAGCTGCTCTTTGATGATGCGCTTCACCTCGGCCGTGATGTCGCGACCCTCAGCCATGTTCTCCTCCGAGACGTGATCGCGGCGCCTGCACGCCGCACACAGAAACACGAAAAACGTGGGGTATTGCTCTCCGGAGAGGCAGTCTCCCCACGAACGTGGGTTGCCCTACTAGCCTACTTTCGACGCCAAAGCGATAGCTCTTCACATGAGCATTCCGCCGTTCACGCGGAGCACCGAACCGGTGACGTACGACGCTTCGTCCGACGCGAGGAACGCGACGGCGGCGGCGACCTCATCGGCGCGGCCCGTGCGGCCGAGCGGGATGGTCTTCAGCATTCCTTCCTTCATCTCACCGCTGATGCTGGTCGTCATGTCGGTGTCGATGAACCCAGGGGTGACAGCGTTGACAGTGATGTTCCGCGAGGCGTACTCGCGTGCGATCGATTTCGTCGCGCCGAGGAGCGCGGCCTTCGTCACCGAGTAGGCCGTCTGCCCGACGTTGCCCATCTCGCCGACGATGCTCGACATGAACACGATGCGCCCCTTCTTCGCGCGCATCATGACCTTCACCGCGGCGCGCGCCGAGGCGAGCGCGCCCTTCACGTTGACGTCGAAGAGCTTGTCGAGGTCCTCGTCCTTGAGGCGAAGGACGAGCCCGTCGACCGCGATGCCCGCGTTCGCCACGAGGATGTCGAGGCGGCCGTGGCGCTTCGCGATCTCGGCGATGGCCGCCTCGGTCGCGGCGCTGTCCGCGACGTTGAAGCCTGCGATCTCGGCCTTGCCGCCTTTCTCTACGATGCTGTCGGCGACCGCGCGGGCCTCGGCCTCGCCGCGGACGTAGTTGACGACGACGGTCGCGCCCTGCGCGGCCAAAGCCTCGGCGACGGCGCGGCCGATCCCGCGCGAGCCACCCGTCACGATCGCAACCTTGTCATCCAGTCGAAACATGCGCGCTCGCTCTCTCTAGATTGCTTGCTGTTCGGGGGAAGATCGGACCTAGAGCGAGAGCGCCTCGATCGAGGCGACGTCGCTCACGCTGATGACGCGGATGCGCTTGTCGATGCGCTTCACCAGGCCGGCGAGGACCTTGCCGGGGCCGATCTCGAGCGCGACCTCGACGCCGAGCGCAGCCGCGCGCTCGATGGACTTGATCCATTGCACCGGCGCGTCGACCTGGCGGACGAGCAGCTCCTTCACCCGAGCGGGGTCCTCGTTCGGCTCGGCGTCGACGTTCGCGACGACCGGCGACGAGAACGCGCCGACCGAAACGCCCGCGAGCTCGCGCTCGAGCTCGACGGCGGCCGGCTTCATCAGCGAGCAATGGAACGGTGCGCTCACGTTGAGCGGGATCGTGCGCGCGCTCTTCTTCGCGAGCTCCTCCGTCGCGCGCGCGACGCCGCGAGCCGTGCCCGCGATCACAGTCTGGCCAGGCGCGTTGTAGTTCGCGACCGCCACGTGCTCGTCGCCCACGCAAGCGGCCGCACAGATGCTCGCGATCGTCGCTGCGTCCGAGCCGAGCACCGCGGCCATCGCGCCCGAGCCGGGAGCGACCGCGCGCTGCATCGCGCGACCACGCACCCGACAGAGGCGGATCGCGTCCTTGAGCTCGAGCGCACCGACCGAGACGAGCGCACTGTACTCACCCAAGCTGTGCCCGAGCGCGACCGCGGGTGCGGGCAGGTTCGGATGGGCCTCACGGAGCGCGGCGAGCAAAGCGATCGACGTCGCGACGATCGCCGGCTGCGTGTTCTCGGTGAGCGTGAGCTCCTCGAGCGGGCCACCGAAGCAGAGCTCCGAGAGCGCGCGCGGCGCTGCGCCCTCGGCGGCGTAGGCCTCGTCGGCCGCGGCGTACACGGCGCGCGCCGAGGCGAAGCGCTCGGCGACCGCGCGGCCCATGCCGACCTCTTGCGATCCTTGTCCGGGAAACAGCCAGGCGATCTTCATCGGAGTCTTCGCGCTCCTTTGAGGTCAAACGGCCTCGCGACGCAAGCGGATCGAGCGCTCTTCGCGTCGACCGATCGTGCGATCAAGGGAAGCCGCCACCGACACCACCGACAGGGAACCCACCGCCGACGCCACCCGAGGGGAAGCCGCCGCCGACGCCACCCGAGGGGAAGCCGCCGCCGACGCCACCCGAGGGGAACCCGCCGCCCGCGCCGAGGTCCTGGCACTCGCAAACACCGCCCTGACAAAGACCGAACGTGCCGCTCATCGTGAGGCACTCGGTGAGGCACTGCGTCGGGTCGCAGCTGCCGCCGCCGGTCGAGCTCGTGCTCGACGTGACCGCGGGACCGCTCGTCACCGTCGTCGCGTTGGTCGTGGTGTTCGTCGTCGAGTTGGTCGTGGTGTTCGTCGTCGTATTCGAAGTCGTCGAGCCCGTGCCTCCAGAGCCGCCTTGTTGGCCGGAGCCGCCGGCTCCACCCGTCGACGGGACGCCATCGTCACCACCCGAGCCGCCAGTTGCGGTCTCGGGCGCTGCGCAGGCGACGGCGCCGAGGACGATGATCAACGAGAGCGAACGCCCAAAAGGAATGAAGCTCGACATCGGTGTTGCGGAACCTCCAGGGAGGCGCTCCGTAACCGCACTCCGCACGCGCCGATAGAGTGATGAGCGAGCTTTTTGTCTGACGAAGCGCGTCAAAGAGTGACGAGCGCAGCGCCGTACGAGACGCCCGCGCCGAGCGCCGCGAGGAGCACGCGATCACCACGGCGAACGCGGCCGCTCCTCATCCCGTGGTCGAGCGCGATCGGAATGGATGCGCTCGACGTGTTGCCGATCTGCTCGAGCACGAGCACGAACCGATCGAGCCCGACGCCGAGGCGCTCAGCGACCTGCTCGATGATACGGAGGTTCGCTTGGTGCGGCACGAACCAGTCGACGCTCGAGGGCTCGAGCCCGCAGGCCGCGAGCACCTCGAGCGAGGCCTCGGTGATGCCGCGGATCGCGGCGCGGAAGACCTCTTGCCCGCGCATCTCGACCTTGTTGCGACGGCGCGCGAGGCCGCTCTCGTCGAGCGGCTCCATCGAGCCGCCGCCGGGGATCTGCAGCGCGCTCGCGAGCGCACCCTCGCTGTGGATGCGCACGAGCTCGACACGCGACGCGCTGTCCGCGGCCACGCGCTCGAGAACCACGGCGCCAGCGCCGTCTCCGAAGAGGACGGCGGTCGTGCGATCGGTCCAGTCGACGATGCGGCTGAGGAGCTCGACGCCGACGACGAGCACGCGCCGGAAGGTCCCCGTGCGAAGGAACTGATCCGCGACGGCGAGCCCGAACAAGAAGCCCGCGCACGCAGCCGACAGGTCGAACGCAGGGATCTTGAGCGACGGATCGAGTTTGTGGGCGAGCCGCACCGCACACGCCGGCATGGGGCTGTCCGGCGTGACAGTGGCCACGATGATCATGTCGAGCTCGGCCGGCGAGAGGCCGGCCGCGCCGAGCGCGGCCCGCGCCGCGTGCAGCGCGAGATCGCTCGTGACCTCGTCATCGGCCGCGAAATGCCGCGCACCGATGCCGGTGCGCTCGCGAATCCACGCGTCGCTCGTGTCGAGGATCGTCTCGAGCGCGCGGTTGTCTACGATGCGCTCGGGGAGGTAACTCCCCGTGCCGCAGACCCTGCTCGCGTACGGAGAGAGCTCAGCCAGGAGAGAGCTCAGCCAGGCAGCTTCACCGCGACAGCCTTGCGACCCTTGTAGTGGCCGCAGGAGCCGCAGGCGCGGTGCGGGCGCGTGGCCTCACCGCAGTTCGGGCACGCGACCACCTCGACCGGCGTGACCTTGTCGTGGTTCGCGCGGCGCATGTCACGCTTCGGGGGGGTCTTCTTACGCTTGGGGACAGCCACGGCTCACTCTCCTCGTATCAAGGCTTCTTGTTGCGGCCCTTCACCGGCCCTTGAACCTTCATGCTGGCGTGGATGCGCGGTCGCTTTTTCTGGGTCGCGCGCGTCGCACGCCGCAGGGCGGACGGCGAAGGGGGCGGAACCTTGCCAAGCTCCGCGCCGAGATGCAAGAGCTCTCCACGGAGCGGATTCGCAGGCTCGGCCGGCGGACGCTCGACGGGGGCGGCCCCGGCGAAGCCACTGCACGCCTCTTCACACAGGGGGAAGCTCGGGAGCTCGAGCAAAATGGCCTCCCTCAAGAAGCCATCGAGCACCACCTCTTCACCGTCGTATTCGTCGGTATCTGCCTCGTCCGCGCTGAACTCGTAGTCGCGAGCGCGCGCCTGCAGAGCCTTCTTGTCGGCGCCCTTCTTGTCGACTTTCTTCTCGACCTTGTTCTCGGGCGCCTTGTCGGAGGCCTTGTCGGACGGGGTCGCAACGGCCGCCGCTTTTTTCTCCGCCGGCTTCTTTCCCGTGTGGTGGTTGGCCGCGGCGCGACCGGGGTGCGGGCGCAAGAGCAACGAGAGCTCGGTGCGCACCGACACGGGCGTCGGCTCGAGGCAGCGCGCGCACGGCAGCGTGAGCTCGGCCGTGACCTTCGCGCGGACGACGATGTCGGCCTTGCCGCTGCGCGAGACGCGACCCTCGACGTGGGCGGGCGCCGCGGCGTGCGCGCCTGCGTCGCTGAGCTCGGCCTCGAGCCAGTGCACCGGCAGATCGGCCGCGAGCGGCTGGCCCGAGATGTCGATCTCGTGAGCGGGGATGACGAGCAGCGGCGGGGAGTGGTTCACGAGGGCCCGTCGCAATAGCGAAGTGTCAAGCTCCACGCAACTGACTTCGCTTTTCGCTTGCGCCGTCTATGCTCGCGGGCGCCGTGCCCCGCCCCGCTCGCGAAGACGAGGTCCTCTCGAGCGCGCGTTACGCGCGCGGCCTACCGCAGTCGCTCGCGTCGCTCGCGGCCTCGCCCCCGCGCGCGGCGGCGATCGTCTACGCAGTCTGCCTCGCGCTGTACCTCTTCGCCGCGCCTCGAGAGCTGCTCACGACGCACACGAGCTACAACCACTTCTCGCTGCTCGCGCGCGCTTGGCTCGACGGCAGACTCGACCTCGGTGGGCCGCCGCCCGCGTACACGCAGAACAACGACTTCGCCGCGTTCGATCACAAGATCTACGTCTCGTTCCCGCCGTTCCCCGCCGTGTTGCTCCTGCCGTTCGTCGCGCTCGCGGGCTCGCCCGACAGCGTGCGCGACGGGCTCGTGTTCCTGCTCCTCGCGCCCCTCGGTCCCGCGCTCGCGTTCGTCGCGCTGCACCGGCTCTCACAAACAAAATTGAGCCCGCGCACCTTCCTCGAGAACGTCGCGCTCGCGCTCCTCCTCGGCCTCGGCACGGTGCTCTTCTCGACGGCGGTGCAAGGCACCGTGTGGTTCGCGGCGCACGTGATCGGCCTCGCGCTCCTCGCGGGGTACGTGGCCGCGAGCGTGCGCGCGACCTATCCGGTCCTCGCGGGGCTCGCGCTCGGTCTCGCGCTCGCGACGCGCACGACGCTCGTCTTCGCCGCGCCGTTCTTCCTGTTCGAGCTCTACGCAACCCACAAAGACGACGACCCGCGCAAGATCGCGCTCGCGTTCGCGCGGTTCGCGGCTCCCCTCGCCTTCATCGGCGCCCTCCTCGCGTGGCACAACCGCGTGCGCTTCGGCAGCGCGTTCGAGTTCGGGCACAACTACCTGCCCGAGCCGCAGATCAAGAAGTGGGGGCTCTTCTCGATTCACTATCTCGGGCGAAACCTCGGCGCGATGCTCGCGAGCACGCCCTTCTTCGGGCCGGGTCCGGCCGCGCTCGGGCCGACGCGCTTTCGCATCTCACAGCACGGGCTCGCGCTCTGGATCACGTCGCCGTTCCTCGTGCTCGCGCTCTTCCCTCGAGCGAGGCCGCCGCGAGCGCGCGCGACGTACCTGGGCCTCGTGATCTCCTCGGTGCTCGTCGCAGCGCCGGTGCTGCTCTATCACAACACCGGTCGCGTCCAGTTCGGCTACCGGTTCTCGAACGACTTCGCAGTGCTGCTCGTCGCCCTCATCGCGATGGGCCGGCGCAAGCTCGGTTACACGTTCAAGGCGCTCGCGACGTGGTCGCTCATCGTGAACCTGTTCGGGGCGATGACGTTCCAGCGCGTGGCGAGCCGTCGCTACTACGCGTACGAGCACCCGCAGAGCGTCCTCTTCGAGCCCGATTGAAGCACCGCGAGACCTGGTAGCTTCGGCTCGCCATGGCGAAATCCAAGACCGCAAAGTCCAAGGCCTCGAAGAAGGACAAGCCCGACGCTGTGGCGGGGCCGTCGACCAGCGCGGAGCTGCAGCAGCTCGCCGCGATCCGCGAGCGCTTCCCTGCCCTCTCCAAGGAGGTCGCGGACGCGCTCTACGCTCAACACGACAGCGAGAGCTGCCGCGCGAAGGGCAAGGACACGAAGAGCGACGCCACCTTCCGCGGGGCGATGGCGTGGGCGCGGACGTTGGGCGAAAACGCCACGGAGCTCCCCATCTCGAGCGTCAAGGTGCGCTGGTTCCTCGACTGCCTGACGCTCCTCGGCACCCTGCTCGACAAAGCCAGCCCCGTCGACGCGAACCCCGCCTACCAGGCAGCGTTCGACGCCTGCGAGCGCGAGGGGAAGAAGCTCATCGCGCGCACCGAGCGACGCCTGCGTGACGCTGCGGGCAGCGACGCGGCCTGGTGCGCTGAGCTCGCGGCGCTCCCGTCGCCTCCAGATTTTCGGCACCCGCTCGTCGCGCGACTCGAGGACCTCGAGGCCGCCCTTCGACGCTGGCTCACTGACCCTGCGCGCGCGCAGCTCCTCACCATCACAGACCTCACAGAGGCTTCGGCGGACGCGCTCGGCGCGATCCGCGCTCGCGCGAACGAGCTCCTCGCGACCCGCCCAGCGCAGGGACAGTTCGAGCGCGACAGCCCGCAGCTCAACATCGCCGAGGGTCGGCTCTACTTCATCATGCGCCCGCTCTGGGACGACCTCGCGGACGCGCGCCAGGATGGAGAGACCGTGCTGCAGCTCCCCGTGACGCCAGCGTTGATGCGCGGTCTCGACATGGCCGCGCGCAAGAGGTCCAAGACGCCAAAGCCTGCGTGACGCGCGGCGCTGTCCCCCAGCCGCCCCGAGTAGCTCCCCAGCCGCCCCGAGTAGCTCCCCAGCTGCCCCGAGTAGCTCCCCGGCCGCCCCGAGCAGCGCTTGCTCTGCCCCGAGCAAGTCCCCCCGCTGCCCCGAGCAAGTCCCCCCACCGCCCCGAGCAGGTCCCCCCGCTGCCCCGAGCAGCGTGGGCCCATTTTCGGGCCCGTTCGAGGACCGAGGTGAAAGGATGAGCGCCGACGCTCGTTCCGGGAGGACCTCACGATGCCCTCACGCCCCTCGAAGAACACCTCGCTCAAGAACCTCCAGCGCTTCATCGACAAGGCGCTCGCCCGCGCGCGGCGCGCCGACGCCGCCGCCCTCGCGCTCGTCAGCCCGCTCGCGCTCGGTGCGTGCGCCAGCTCCAGCAGCTCCGACGACGGACAGCACCCCGAGTCCACGGCGACCGTCAGCGTCGAGCAACCCGAGAGCAGCGCGAGCTCGACGAGCACGTCGCTCCAAGCGAGCGCGAGCGCTCCGCCGCGCACGTCGTATCCGGACTGCAAGGTCAGCCCGCCCGACATCACGGGCTGCGGCGGCGCCGAGGTGAAGGTCCTCAGCTCACCGAAGAAGTGCGGCTTCAGCGCGGAGGGTGATCTCCCGGACGCGCGCTGCGCGTCGCTCTGCGGCAACTTCGATACGCGCGCTTGCAGCGTGTACAAGAACCGCGACGGCGAGCTCGGGGTCTTTTGCCACGCGGCGAACCCATGCCTCGGACGCCTGCCGTCGGCGTGTCGAGCGCCGCGTGCGCGTGCGGGCCTCGCGCCCTATCTCGCGCGAGCGACCAAGCTCGAGGCGCTCAGCGTCGGCGCGTTCGTCGAGCTCGAGGCCGAGCTGCAGCGCTTCGGTGCGCCGCCCGCGCTCGGTCGCGCGTGCCGCCGCGCCGCCGCCGACGAGGAGCGTCACGCGGCCTCGATGGCGCGCCTGACGAGGCGTTTCTCGAATGCGAAGCGCGCGCCAGCCGTCCGCGCGTCGCGTTCGATTACCCAAGAGGCTCGGCCGATCCGCGGCTTCGCGAGCCTGGCCGCGCTCGCCCTCGCGAACGAGCGCGACGGTGTGGTCGGTGAGGCCTGGGCCGCGACGCTCGCCGCGTTCCAAGCGACGACCTCGAGTGACGCGGGCGTGCGACGCGCGATGCGCGCCATCGCTCGCGAGGAGCTCGAGCACGCCGCGCTCAGCCTGCGCGTTTCGAATTGGGTGCGGGCGCGCCTCCCCGAGCGCGACGTCAAGAGGCTCGATCGGATGCGTGCGCGCTCGCTCGCTCGAATCGCGCGCGACGCGAGCCTGCCCTTCCCCGGCGACGACACGGAGCGCACGCTCGGCTGGCCGACGGCCGCGGCCGCGACGACCCTCGCGGAGAGCCTGCGCGCGCACTTCACAGAGCCTGTTTGAGGCCACCGACCCGCGGGCTTGCTGCATGATCGGCGGATGCGCAGCGCTTCACGTCTCTCGCTCGCGACGCTCGCGATCTTGTTCGGCGCATGCAACGCCGAGCCGACCGGCGGACGGTACGCGTTCGAGCGGTTGGACGCGGCGAGCTTCCACCCCCAGGCCGAAGAGAACGAGCTCGCGCTCCACTTCGAGGGCCTCGTCTCCGGTCCCGATGACAGCGCCGTCGTCGTCGACGAGGTGTCGGTCATCGAGGATGTCGGGGGGAGCGAGCACGAGCTCACGCCCACGAGCGTCGTCGTCGAGCCGCAGCTCCGCACGAACGAGGCCTTCGACCTGAGCGTCCGCGTGCCGAGCGAGCTACCTGCGGAGCTCCCCTTCGAGGTGGCTTGTACGCCACCGCGCTACTCCGTCGAGGTCACGCTCCGCGTGCTGAACGGCGCATCGGTCGACGAGCTCGTGCGCTCGCGAGACCTCTGGGTGCGGCCTGTCGCTCCGATCGCGCCTGCGGTCTTCGCGGACGCGGGCTTCGGCGAAATCGAATCGCAAGCGGACTTCGCGCGGCTCCGGTTCGCGAGCCGCGCCGGCGGCGATCCCTTCATGATCCTGCCTGTCGATGGGGACGTTGGCTCGCGGGTGTTCACGCTCGACGGCGCGCACCCCGCGCTCGCGTTCGTCGCGAGCGACCTCGTGGAGGCTGCGGCCGCGCTCGAAGACGGCCGCGTGCTCTTGCTGTCGCGCTCGGATCACGGCCTCCACGCTGCGATTCACACCCAAGACGGCACCCGCACCGACGAGGCCGATCTCCCCGAGCTCTCGGGGTCCGTGTTCGCCGTGAGCGAGACCGCGACGGGCTTCCAGCTGATCGCGCTCACCAACGGCAAAGCCCGCCACGCCGCGGTCGTCACGCTCTCGCCCACGCTCGAGCGCGTGGCCTCGCGCTCGCTCGGTCGCGCCGAGGTCGCCGCCGCGGCGGTGACCCGGGACGGCTCGTTCGTCGTGACGAACACCGACGGGCTCCTCGAGCTCCGCAGCTCGAGCGCGCGCGGCGAGCTCCTCTGGTCGCGCGCCCTCGGCGACGCGCTCGGCAGCCGGGGCCACGCACTCGACGTCGATTTGGACGTCGCGGCGAACGGCGACGTCGTCGTGACCTCGCCCCTCGCCGAGCCTGGGAGCGTTCTCGTCTCGCGGTTCGATGCAGCAGGCGACGCTCGCTACCAAGCGGCGTTCAGCGCCGAGACCGCGCAGGTCCTCGCGCGCGCCGACGGCTCCACGCTCGTCGCCGCCGACACGGATTACAGCACCGTAAGCGACGTCGGCGCGCGCCTACCGACCCTCATCGAGCTCGATCCGAGCGGGGCTGTCACGCGCGCCGCGCCCTTCGCTTGCGACGCGAAGGGCTTCACGCTTGCGCACGGCTCCGACGACAGACCGCTCCTCCTCAGCAGCCTCGAGGGCCCGCTCACGCTCGGGCCTTGGGTCCTCACGCGCGCGCCGTTCGAGTGGTCTATCGCGGCGCTCGAGTAGTCGGTCGCCAACGCGCCGGGGCCTCGCGGTAGAGCTTCTCGAGCTCGCGGCTGTAGCCCTGCTGCGCGTGCGGCGCGCGGCGCGCGATCTCGGCGAGCACGGCGTCGAGGTCCTCGCGCACCAGCGTGAGCGGCCGCGTCTTTCCGTCGGCGCCGCAGATCTGCGCCGAGAGCGACTCGCTCGCGTCGATGCCCTCGGAGGTGACGCGCAGCACATAGACCCACGCGATCTCCTCGGGTCGGTTGAGGATGAGGTCGAGGAGCTCGTTGTTCTTCGGGTCGCGCAAGGCGATGGCCCGTCGGAGCCCCAAGAGCCCGACAGCGAGTGTGATCGCCGCGAGCACCCAGAGGAAGATCGAGCCGCCGAGCCCTGCCGATCGGTCGAAGAACGGGACGATCGCGAAGGCCGCAGCGGCGAGCACCATGAACACGCCGACGCCCGCGGCGACGTTGCGCGTGCGCGCCGCGGCGTCGACGAGCGCGTCGAGCACGCTCGTGCGCATGCGCCGCCTGCGCTCGGCGCGCGTCGGTTGGATCCACAGCCAGACGCCGAGCGCGATCGAGAGCGCGAAGCCGAGGACCAACCCGATCGACGGCCGCTCCTCACCGATCGCGCTCGCGAGTCGGGGCTCGCCGTTCCGCTCGTGGAGCGCGAGCTCGAGGGTGTCGCCGACCGCGGGCTTAAGCCCCGGCGTGCGCAAGCTGATCGTCTCGGGCTTGCCGTCGCGCTCGAGGGTCGCCTTCACCCAAGGGTCCTTGTCTCGGGTCGCGCGCACCTCGGTGACGGTCGCGCGCACGCGAGGGCCGTCGCGAAACATCGAGTACGTCTCCCAAAGCGCGAGGGTGGCGATCCCGAAACAGAGCGCGACGAGCCACACGCAGAACGCGAGCACGCGGAACTGAAACTTCGACATCGTCTCAGCCGAGCGCGGCCTCGCCGACGGTTCCGACGACCCCCGCCGAGTACGCGGCGGCGAGCTTCGCCAGGGCTCTCGGCCCACCCGCGCGCACGCGACGCGCCGTCGAGACCACGATCTTCCCAGCCTTCATCACGAGCGACGGGTGCGCGACCGCGCCGACGTCGAGCATGACCGACGGCGAGACGACGACGAGGTCGGCGCGCATGCCCTCGGCGATGGCGCCGCGGTCCGCGAGGCCGAGCAAGCTCGCGGCCTCCGAGGTCGCGGCGCGCAGGCAATCCTCGACCGAGAGCCCCGCGCGCTGCATCGCCGCGAGCTCGTCGGCAGGGCGCCCGACGAGCGAGAACCCGTACGCGGCGTCATTCCCGAACACGACGCGCGCCCCAGCGTCGTGCAGGAGGCGCAGGTTCGCGGCCGCGCAGCGCATGGCCTCGCGAGCGCGTGTCTTCGAGAGGCCCGCGGCAGGCGACGGCGGGACGACGTCGCTCGCGCGGTAGGCTGCGGCGAAGCGCCGGAGCGAGCTCATCACCGGCGCCGAGAGGTGCGCCGACAGATCGGCCCACGCGGGCTCTTCGCTGTCGAGCGCGCAGATCGAATCGAAGACCCAGAGCGTCGGACAGACGGGCGTGCCGCTGTCGACGACCGCGCGCACCGTGTCGTCGTCGAGCGGATCGAACGCCGAGTGCATGAGCCCGTCGACGCCCACCGCGAGCGCGACGCGGTAGTCGGCGCGCGAGTGCGCGTGCGCGAGGACCTTGAGCCCGAGGTTGTGAGCCTCCTCGACGATGGCGCGCGCGGTGGGCACGTCGAGCGCGCGCAAGGGCTTGTCCGCGTAGCTCTGGTGCATGATCGCGATCTTCACGAAGCGCATCCCGGCCCGCGCGACGCCGTGCACCGCGCGCTTGGCTTTGTCGGGGCCGTCGCACGCGACCGCGGCGCCGAGCCTCGCGACCCACGGCGGCATCCAGTCGAGCGGATAGCCTGACGGCGCTGTAAGCACCGGCCCCGCGGCGAAGACGTCGGGCCCCACCACCGACGGCGCGTTCGACACGAACGCGAGCGCGCGGAGGAGGGCCGGCGGCGACCCGAGATCCGCGACCGTCGTCGTGCCCGACGCGAGCGCGCCGACGAAGTTGCGCGCGGCCTGGAGCGGCATCGGTGGCTCGTCGACCTCGAAGCCGCCGCCGCGCGCGATGTGCACGTGCGCGTTCACGAGGCCCGGCATCAGCACCGAGCCGCGCACGTCGATGAGCTCGCGCCGGTCGTGATCGAGCGCGGGGTGAACATCGAGCTCCTCTTCGATGCGCGCGATGCGCCCCATGAACGAGCCCACGATCGGGATGCGGACGACGCCGCGCCGAAGCCGCTGCCCATCGAAGATCGTGTCTGCGATCAGCGTGTACATGTCGCCGAGACCCTAGCGCGGCTGCGGCGGCACCACGAGAGCACGCAAGAGCCGAGTCACCGCCGCCGGGACTGGTGGCTTCTGCGAATCGCCCGAGAGATCCATCGCGCAGGTGCGAGACCCCACGCGCACCGCGAGCCGTTCCGTATCCCATCCCTCGTCGGGCGCGCCTGGCGCGATCGCGTAGTTGCCGCAGAGCGCGAGGGCGTCGGGGATCGCCGCCTCGATCGCCGCGCGCCGCGCCGGATCGAGAGGGACGCGCCTCGTCGCGTGCGTGTCGGGCGCGCCTCGCCGGGTCCCGTCCTCGACGACGTCGACGTACTCGGGGGTGAACGTCTCGGTCACGTCGCTCGTGCTCTGGATCACGCCGTTACCGAAATCGACGCCATTCGAGATCTCGAGCGTGATCGACCAATCCGCGGTCACCGCGGCGGCTCGGGAGGACGCAGAGGGCGACGCGCTCGATGCCGCCGACTCGGGAGCCGCAACGCTGGAGGGGGTGGACGAGGACTCCTCGCGTGAAGAGACGCCGGTCGACCCCGCTGCGCACGCAACCAAGACGAGCGAGCCCCACGCGAACGGAGCGGTTGCCACCTGCCTGAAGCTACCTCGCCGCGAGCGTCCAGCAACGCGCCACGATAGGCTCCTCGCGATGGATCCGAGGCAAGAACCCACCGCGTGGTGGGCGCGGGGCGCGACGACGGTCTCTTGCAGGACCCACGGGGGAACGACCGCGAGGACGGGCTGCAACGCTGTGCGGGGCGCCGCTCTGCGACGCGTGCTTCACGCACACCTACGACGGCCGGCCTGCTTGCACGGGCTGCGCGTACGAGCGCGCGACGCGCACCCAGCGAGGCATCTCCGTCGCGACGACCGTCGTCGCGCTCGGCTGGACGACCGACTTCATCCTACTTCGTCAAGGCAAGTTGACTGTCCCAGGCGCGGTCGGCGTCGGCGCGGGCGTCGTCGCCGCAGCGCTCCTGCTCCTGCTCGCGCTGCGACCGAGCAAGAGCGACGGCGAGGTCGCGGCCCGCGATCGCGCGCTCGACGCCGAGGACGAGGCCGCCCCCGAGTCCCTCGCACCGGCGCATCCCTTCCGACAGCACGCCCGTCGTGTGGTCGCGCGCCTCGCGCCCCGCACCTCGGGCCGCGGCGCGGTCTTCGCCGTCGCGACGGCCCTGCTGCTCACCGCTGGCCTCGTGCCGACCGCGCTCCACTTGCCCCGTTGGGTCGAGTTCGAGGCCGTGCTCGGGTGCTGGTGGCTCGCGTTCGCGACCACGCTCACCGTGCTCCTCTATCGAGGAGAGCGCGTGACCGACGACTACGTCTTCATCGGGTTCGGCGCGCGCCGCTCACCCGAGAAGAAGAGCAGCGGCAGCTCGAGCTTCTTCGGCAACCTGGACCTGCCCGACGGGTGCTCCGGGTGCTCGGGCTGCTCTGGCGACGGCGAGGGCTTTCTGATCGCGCTGGTCGTCATCGTCGGCGTCCTCTTCGCGCTCGGCGCGCTCTGGGTCCTCGTCGAGATCGCCGCGCCGCTCCTCGTGTTCTTCACGTACGCGCTCCTCGTCAGGGCGCTCCGTCAAGTCGCGAATGACAAACACGGCTGCAGCGGCAACCTCGCCCGCTCGATCGGCTGGGGCGCGCTTTGGGCCGCGATCTACGTCGGGCCACTCGCGGGCATCGTCTTCATCGTGCACCGCGCGATGAACCACTAACCGCTATTCGCAGTCGTATTGCTGGTACGTCACGCCCGACTCCGACCGAATGGCCGCGAGCACGCCGCCCCCGTCGAGGACCACGAAGTCGCGGAAGCTCTCCTCCGGCATCGTGTTCGCCGGCAAGACCGCGGTCCCCTCGGGCGAGCCAGTCTGAGCGTCCAAACAACTGAGGAGGACGACGTGCTCCGCGCCCTCATCAATCTCCACTGCAAAGTAGATAGTCCCGACGAGATCCGTATCGAGCAGTTGTATCGACCAAACCGTACCGTCGAAGCGGAGCTCGCGGGTAAAGCGGTGTTCCTCGGAGGGGCGGTCGTTCGCGACGACGTAGGTGCGCCCCTCGGCGGCGTCGATGATCCCGGCCTTCAAATAGGATTTACCGTCGCGGCTCGGCCTGCCCGGCAGCTCATCGCGTGAGGGCGCGGCCTCGCCGGCGGTGTTCCCGATCCGGATGAGGGGCCCGTGCTCGCGCTCCACGTACACGTCAGTCCCTTCGACGTACACGCCTGTAACTCGACCGGCGTCCTCGATGCCCTCGCCGACGAGGGGTAACGACCCAATGGGTTTGCCCTCTGGGTCGAGCAGCGCGACGTCCTTACCGCCATATCGATCCAAGAGGGCGACCGAGCCGTCCTCGGTGACGGCGATGTCTTGGGCGTTGAGGCGATCCATCGGGATCGTCGCCTCGAGCTTGCCGTCTTTGTAGCGAACCAGACGACTGTTGACCTGGTCGAGTACCCACATTCGACCACGCGAATCCACAGTGAAGCTCATCGGGCCACTGGGGCTGCCCTCACCGGGCTGGTCACGCCCCAGGTCGTTTTGCCCACCACCCCAGCGAGCGGTGAGCGCAGTTGCATTGTTTGCCCGGCCCGAGGTCCCCAAAGTGGGAGATTTGAGCTTATTGGGTATTCGGACCGAACTGACAGTCGTGCGGTCGTTCGACCGAGCGCTCGCCGATTGGGAATTATCGTTGTTTCGAGAACTGGATGGGGAGTGGCCGCATGAACGCCACGCAACTAGCGCCGCAAGTGCCACAGCTCCCACCCCCAGAAACAGCGTCTTACTCTTCCTCATGAATCGCTCGATTTGGCTACGCTCAAAACGATAATGGCACGTTGCTTGTCTTTGCGGCGGCGAGACCCGGAAGCGGAGTGCAAAAACAATGACGCCCTCAATCCGCCACATCGCCGTCGCGCTTCTCCCTTTGACGCTCGCTGTCGCAGCATGTGCGCCAGGGTCGTATAGCCCTGACAGTGAGGACCTTCAGGGTGCTGACGAGTCGACGGCCGAGTCGGACGCTGGGCTCACTGGTTCGTATCCAGTCGGCACTGTCTTGAAGTCGACGGCCAACGTCAATCTCCGCAAGGGGCCGTCCACCAACTACGGAATCAAGTACACCATTCCGAAGGGCTCGACCGTGACGGTCGAGGACTCGACGCCTCAGAATGGGTTCTACAAGATCAAGCACAACGGCACGACGGGTTGGTCGTTTGGCGCCTATTACGATCTCGTCTCCACGCCGCAGCCCGATGACGGCAACAACGATCCGCCCGCTCCCTCGAACGCCCGCACCGATGCGATCAACCGCGCCAAGGCCGGCGTCGGCTTCTCGTACTGGTGGGGCCACGGGCGCTTCCTGGACTCCGGTCCGACCACCGCGAACAAGGGCTCATGCTCGGGGAGCTGCCCGGATTGCTCGCACTCTGGCTCGTATGGCGGGGATTGCTCCGGCTTCGCGGCGAAGGTTTGGCAGGTGCCTAGCACCAATACGACCATGTCCGACGACGAGCACCCTTACAGCACTGCAGACTTCGTCGTCGACTCCAGCCGCTGGTCGACAGTAGCTCGCAGCGACATGCAGCAGGCCGACGCGATGGTCTATCGGTCTGGGGGCGCGGGCCACATCTTCATCTATGACTCTGGCGACGCCTGGGGCTCTCCCTACGCCTACGAGTGCAAGGGCTGCTCTGCGGGTTGCGTCTCCGGTTACCGCTCTGTCTCCGCCGCTTATCACGGTATCCGCCGCACTGGCTGGTGAGCCACGGGCGTCGCGGGGAATCGGCGGCGCAGCAAGACTCGATTGTAGCGTTGCAACATTGTCGGATAGCCGTTCACGACGATGTTGAAGACGAACGTGGCCGCCGCCGCCACCCACCGTTCGGAGAGCGCCGCGTGCACGGCGCAGCCGAGCGACAGAACGAACAGAACGGCGTGGGTAGCCTCCGCGTCGAGCATGCGGCCCTCGAGTCGCGTGATGCTCTCGGCCGACGGGGCCTCGGGTAGGCGCAGACCTGGATTCCAGAGTCTCGCTGGGCCGCGCCGCAGGAGGCGCTTCACGAGGTGGACGCCGAGGAGCTCGTACAGTCGGCCGCTTTTTTCGAAGGGTCGTATCGCGTGGAATCGCCGTGGGAGCGACGGCGCGCGCACGTGGCTCACCGAGCCGAGCCACATCATCGGAGCCCAGACGACCGCCGCCGCAAAGCCGACGCTGTTCGGTCCCCAAGCGCGATAGGCGAGCCCGAGCATCAGCGCCGCGAGCGCCGACACGACCGTAAGCATCGCCGCCGTCGCGACCGCGCGCTTGAGTGCATGCGTCGGCGAGCGGTCCATTCGACGGCATTAGCAAACACCGGCGCCCGGCCGAAGTCGGATACGCTCCGGCCCGGCGGAGGCAAGCGTCATGAGCTCCAGTAAGTCCCCCCATCAGCGAGAGCCCATGCCCCACCCTGGTGTCGGGGGCGGCACCATTCCCATGGCCCCGGGTGGGCCGAGCGGCAGCGCAGCACCTCAAGGGGCCGACGGACTGCGGCTCTTGGAGCTGCTCGGCCGCGGCGCGATGGGTGAGGTCCACCGCGCCGAGCAGGTGAAGCTCGCGCGCCTCGTCGCGGTCAAGACGCTCATCGAGGGCTCTTCACCGCGCCACCGCGAGCGCTTCGAGCGCGAGGCGCAGCTCACCGCGCAGCTCGATCACCCGAACATCGTCCCCGTCTACACGCTGGAGGTCGGCGGCGACGGCTCCGCGACTGGCTATGTCATGAAGCTCGTCGAGGGCAAGACGCTGCGCGCGCTCTTGACCGAGGCCGCCGACCTCCACGAGCGTGGCGCGCCCATCGACTCCGCGCACTCGTTGTCGACGTTGCTCGAGCATTTCCTCAAGATCTGCGACGCGCTCGCGTTCGCTCACGACAAATCGGTGCTCCACCGAGACCTGAAGCCGGCGAACATCATGATTGGCCGCTTCGGCGAGGTGTACGTGATGGATTGGGGGGTCGCCCGACAGATCGGCGCGCCCGACGCCGAGGCCGATGAGATAGGCAAGATCACCGCGTCCTCCCAGCCCGCTGCAGCCGGTTTGAAGACGGGTTCGACCTCGGAGCTGACCCGCGTCGGCGAGGTCATCGGGAGCCTCGCTTATATGTCGCCCGAGCAGGCGCGCGGCCGCAATCGCGAGCTCGACGCGCGCGCCGATCAATATGCGCTCGGGCTCATCCTGTTCGAGATCGTGACTCTGCAGCGCGCCGTCAACGGCGCCAACGAAGCGGAGGCCTTGCTCTCTGCGTCGCTTGGAGAGAAGCGCGCGTTCGAGCACGTCTCCAAGCGCGTACGCGTCCCTCGCGAGCTCCGGGCGATCGTGGACAAGGCGACAGCCTTCGAGCCGAAAGACAGATACCCGACGACCAGCGCGCTGGCAGACGACGTGCGTCGCTATTTGCGAGGCGACGCGGTCGTCGCGCGCCCCGACGGGGTCCTCGGCAGCGTGCTGCGATGGATTGGCCGTCATCGGCGTACGACCCTCCTCGCGCTCGTCGCGGTCGTGGTCTTGAGCGGGCTCGGGGTGAGCTTCTCGCTCTATCGAGAGACTGCGCGCGAGCTCTCGGCGCGCCAGCGCGCCGACCGCATTTCGGAGCTCGCGTTCGAGACCTCGGCGCAGGCCCACAGGATCGACGAGCGCTTTCGCTCGATGGAGACCTCGCTCGAGGGCTTGCGGGTCGCTGCGGAGTGGGCTCTCGCGGGGCCGCTGCCCGACGCGGCGAACGCGCCGGTCTACACGAGCATCGACTTCGCCGATCCGAAGACGCGGCCCGCGGACTTCACGACAGACACACAATATCGTTGGCCGGTCTCGGTCGAGTTCCCCGTCGCGGGCATCGCCCCGACCACTCCGCGCGAAGAGGTGATGCCGAAGCTCCGGAAGATCTCGCCGCTCCGCCGCCATATGCGCGCGATGATGCTGACCAGCGCGGGGCTGCCCGCAGGGGCCTCGGCCGAAGAGGAGCGCGCCGCCCTGCTCGCGAGGAAGGCCGTATTCGATTACACCTATGTAAACCTGAAAGAGGGTGTCATCGTCCAGTACCCGGGGATGGCGGCCTTGCCCCCCGACTATGATGTCCGCACCGCGAGCTTCTATACAATCTCGGAGAACAAGCGCGGCAAACACTGGGGCAACCCTTATGTCGACTCGACCACCGACGAGAAGGGTGACGATCTCGTGTTGCCGGTCACCGAGGCGATCTGGTCCAGAGAGGGGGAGTTCTTGGGGGTCGCCGGCGTCGAGCTCACTGTCACGAAGCTCGTCGAGACGAACCTCGCGCTGACGGGCAGGAGCGCGCTGCGGACGAGCCTCGTCGACTCGAACGGACGCAAGATCGTCGACTCGGGCGACGCGGGCAAGCGCTTCAAAGCGAGCGGCAAGGACGAATCCATCGACCTCAGCGACTTCGACATCCCGGAGGTCGCGCAGGCGATCCGCAAAGGCGCCGAAGGCGTTTACGAGGTCACTCATCAGGGTCGGCGTGAGCTCGTCGCGTTCACCAGGCTGAGCGTCCTCGGCTGGTACTACGTGGCCGAGTTGGACGCGGCGAGCGTCCTCAAGAAGCCCTGAGTTGCGCAACCCACGCCGCCACGTTGCGGTTACAGATCTGTCGGCAGTGCGGTGAGCAATTCTGCGTGAATGCAGCCCGCGCTGCGTTGGTGCGGAGCTTGCCATGTTCGCGGTCTATGGACGAATTCCGGTATCTGCGGTGGTGCGCGACGCTCTACGAGGTGCTCGCGTGGCTCGGCGTGGCCGTCGCGGTGATTACCCTGTTCACGGTCGACATCTCGAGCTCGAGCGCTGTCTACACACCCTACGAGAACAAGCCCGCCGTGCACGGGATCGGCGCCTCGGGGGTCCTGACCATTCTGGTCGCCGCCGCCCTGCAGTTCATCTTGTTTCAGGGCTTCTCCCAAATAGCCAAGCTGCTCCTCCAAATGCGCGAGCAGCTCACGTCGGTCGCGCGGGGGACGTCCTCTGTCGGCATCTCGGTCGGCGAGCTCATCGCCCAACACAAGAAGACCGCCGAGCACGTTCGGCTCGTCGGCCAAATCGTCTACGACGACGCGAAGCGCGAGCATGAGCCCGCGTGAGAGGACGCAACCGAGACCGCCGCGCGCTGCGCGCTATCTTCGCTGGTGCGCGGTGCTCTACCGCGTGCTCGCGTGGCTCGGCTTGGCCGCGGCGGCGCTCACTTTGTTCACGGTCGACATCCTCGACTCGAAGACCCTACCCACCAAAGAGGGTATCGGTGGTAAGGGCGTATTGACCATCTTGCTGGCCGCGGCCGTCGGGTTCGTCTTCATGGAGGGACTCTCCCAGATGGCCCAGCTCGTCCTGCAGATGCACGACCGACCGGCTCGCGCCATTGTCAGCAGCGGGCTCAGGGGCAGAGCGCGCTCGCGATTTGCACGTCGTCGATGCTCCAAGACCCAATAGTGTATGCACCGGCGGACGTCACCGCGTGCCCGAAGCGGATCCGGAGCTGAGAGCTCTTGTACGGTGTCAAATCGAATTGCGTAGGATACTGGGCGGAGTTCGTGGGCTGGGCCGGGGTGCCGCCGGGGACACCGTGGTTTTGCCAGGACGTGTCCATCACGCCAGGAAAAGTGCCAGTCGTTCCGTAGGGCAGGTCGGCCCATGTCCCACCGTTGTCGGTGCTGACCTGAACCTTGTTCACCATATAGGGGTTATAGTCACTGTTCAAGAAGCGCCAGAACTGCAAGAAGACCGAGCCGGCGGCGCCGCTCGTGTCGATGGTAGGGCTCGTGAGATAGTAGAATCCGTGGAGGGTCGTCGGAGCTGGTCCACCAATGATGACGCCAGCGAGGCCATTGTCCGCCGTCGGAGTGTGATCCGAGCCTGGGTCGGGATTGCCCGTCAAGCAACCCACGCAAGGCACCGCTGGACCGATCTGCCACGTCGCGTCCAGCGTCCAGCCTTTGCTGTTGTCCTTGAAGTCCTCGGAGAAATAGATGGTCGGGGTGCCGTTGCAGGCGATCGCCCCGTTGGTGCAAACGGTCGTGCCGCCACAGCCACACGCTTGGTTGCCGCCGGGGTTGCCGTCGTCGGCGACACCGTCGCAGTTGTTGTCCAATCCGTCGCAGGTCTCTGCGCTCGGAGGGCTGCCAACGCACGCGAGCGCGCCCTGGACACAATGGAGCACGCCGGGCTGACATTGTCCGAGGAGCCCTGTGTCGCAAGCGGCGCCGCTGCCTGGATCGCCCTCGTCGGCGGAGCCGTTGCAGTCGTTGTCCAGCCCGTCGCAGACCTCAGGAGTGGGCAATTCGAGCGCGACGCAATCAATCGTGTACGTCCCGCCGCCCGCGTCGAAGCAGGAGATCACGCCCGGGCCACAGACCCCGAGCGCGCCCGTGCTGCAATCACCCCCCGTGCCTGTGATGTTGTTGTCGACGCCCCCGTCACAGTCATTGTCGAGCCCGTCGCAGGCTTCGTTGGCGGGCGCCTTGTTGGGGACACACGAGAGGCCACCCCCGACGCATTGCAGTGTCCCCGAAGCGCACTCACCCAGTTGCCCGGTGCTACACGCCTGATTCAACGACGGGTCGGCCTCGTCGACGAGCATGTTGCAGTCGTTGTCGAGCCCGTCGCAGACCTCGGGTGCCGGGTCACCTGGCACGCAGGCCTGTTCGACTCCATCGACGCAAAGCTGAACGACTCGCGAGCACTCGCCGATGCCACACATCGTCTGGCCGAGCTCGTCGGTCTGGCCGTTGCAGTCGTCATCCAGGAGGTTGCAGACCTCGCCTTGCGGGACGACCTCACCCATGCACGCGCCCCAAGTCCCGTCGGTGCAGTCCTGCGAGCCCTCGGCGCAAGCGCCAATGCCGACAGTATTGTCAGGGCCTGTATAACAGTTCTGCGTCGCGCCGTCGTCACACTGACACCCGCCGGGGAGGTTCGGGACATTGTCGACCGTGCCGTCGCAGTCGTTGTCCGCACCGTCGCAGATCTCGGTGCCGGGCGTGCACGTCGAGCCACCTGCGCCGCCGCTGCCGCCAATGTCGGCGCCGCCGCTGCCACCAGTCTGCGCCGTGCCCCCGCCTCCGCCTGTTGGCGTCGCGCCACCCCCGCCGGGGTTCGAGCTGTCGTCGCCGCAGCCCGTGAGCGACACGAGCAGCGCTGCTGGAACCATGAGACCCACCGTCAAACCGCGCCTAGGGATCATGCAGCTTCCTTTGTGGTGAGCCCATCAAGGTAACCCATGAAGGCCGCAAATGACTAGAACGGTCACAAAGGCCGCGGCGCTCGCAACGCGTCGATGATGCTCCATCGACACTCGAGATCCGTTGGGGGATTCGCGCTCGGGCTCTCGCTCCTCCTCGGCGCGGCGTGTGGTGCGCCACGCGGATCTGCGAGCGGCGGCGGGGGCGAGCACGCGGAGTCGGCGGCTTCTTCGACGGCAGCCGTGTCGAGTTCGGGGGCGGCGTCTTCGACAGCGGCGTCTTCGACAGCGGCGTCTTCGACAGCCGCCGCGTCGAGTTCGGGACCTCTCTCCGCGTCTGCCCTCGCCTCGCCTTCGACGTCGAGCCGTGCGCCGACAGCGACTGCGTCGACGCCACCCGCGCCCACCGTTCAACGCCACGACGGGCAGCTTCACTACTGCGTAGTGGTCGACAACAACTGCAACTGCACACAATCCTGCGCGGACGTCGTCGACCCTCACAACACCAATCCCACGTGCGGGCGGGCCTGCCCGTTCGATCGCGGCGGCGAATACTCGCTCCGCTGCGGCTTCGTGGAGGGCGCTTGCGTACCTGTCAGTCGACCGCCATCGAAGGGGGTCGGTGAGCCCCCGGATCTCGACTAATTCGGCCGAAGAGCCCTAGTCTCCTCGGGTGCATGATCGGCTGAAAGACGCCTCCAAAGTCGCGTCACTCGAGCGCAATGGGCGCACGTTCGTGCTCCACCAATGGACGAACGAGGGCTCCGTCGACGACATCGCCATCGCCGTGACGGGTGGGTCCCACGCGGCGCGAACGGGAGCCGGATACCGCGGCGCGCGCGGAGGCGGACCTCTGGTGCTCACAGCGCCCGTGCTCTTGAGACGAGAGACCTCATCCGATCGACTGTCGAAGAAGCTCAAGCTCGCCATCGAGCCGGAGCTCGGGCACCCTCGCTTCGACGCGGAGGTCTTCATCCACACGACGGCCTCCACCGAGGAGGTGAGAGCCCTCTTCCCCGACGACGCCGCCGCGGAGGCCGCGCTCGAGGCGCTCCGACATTTTACGACGCTGTTGTTCGGCGACCCGAAGAGCCCAATCGCCGGCGTCCTGGTCACCACGGACGAGCAGCACCTGAAGATGGAAGCCCACGAGGCGCGCCTCGACGCTCTCGACACTCTCGCAGCCGCCCTCCCCGAGCTCGCCCCAGCCCGAACGCCGTTCCAATCGCTCTTGCCCGTGCGGCTGCTCACCTGGGGTCTGACTTACAATGCAGTCATTGTTGCGGGCGTCTACGGCTTTGTCACCGCGCGTCCGCTCGACGGTTGGATCATCCTGCAGCCGCTCCTCGCCGGCCTCGTGCTCCACGGCATACTCCTCTTTGTGAGGGGCCGCCGCGTGGTGCGTGGCAGGCAGAACGCAGTCCAGTCCTTCGTCGCGTTGGCGTTCACCGGCGCCGTGCAGATGTGCGCGGGGCTCGTCGGCGCGACGGCCTGGGCGAATCAGTACTTCGATCGGTCGAGCGCGACCACGCTGCGCGCACAAGTCGTGCAGTTCACCCCCGAGAACGAAGACAAAGACGGCACGCTGAAGGTCCAGCTCGAAGGGGAGGCCGGCGCCCGCGAGATCTCCCCGAGCTTCATGCCCGCCGCCCCCTGCAGCGAGATGTGGCTCACGGTGCGGGCCGGGCGCTTCGGCAAGCGCTGGATCGAGCGCGCGACGTGCGCGCCGACAGGACAATGACCTCGAGAGGAGAGAACCGACAATGGCGCGTAAAAACCCCACCGATGTGATGCTCCTCGAGCTGAGAGAGTTCGGCCTCGCTTATCCCGGCGCGCACACGAAGAGCCCCTGGCCAGGTCATTTGGACTTGGCTGTGAACGACAAGACGTTCGCATACCTCAGCATCGAGGGTGAGCCGCTCAGCATCTCGTGCAAGCTGCCCCACTCGAACTCCGCCGCCCTCATGCTGCCTTTCACCTCGCCGACCGCGTACGGTCTCGGCAAGAGCGGCTGGGTCTCGGCGCGCTTCGAGGGCCTCGCGCTGCCCCCTATCGAGCTCCTGAAGGACTGGATCGACGAGAGCTACCGCGCACAAGCCCCGAAGAAGCTGGTCAAGCTGCTCCCACCGAAGGGGGAACCGGCGCCACCACCACCGCCGAAGAAGGCGCCCAAAGCCAAGGCCCGCGCGAAGGCCCGCGCGAAGGCCCGCGCGAAGGCCGCGCGATAGCCACAGCGCTCGACCACACGCTTACAATTACATCAGCGTCAGTACGTCAGCGCGCCCCGCACCTCGGCGCGCTGCTCCGCGGTGTAGTTCGCGGGGGTTCGCGCATAGCTGTAGGGGAGCTCGGCGATCGCGCACGCGGCCATCAACGCGAGGTCGCAGACGCGCAGCTCCTCTGGGCCGTCGGGGTGCCCCGTCACATAGAAGAGCGCCTGCTCGTCCGCGAGGCGGGCGCGCAGCGCAGGGATGAGCGCGCGCGAACCGACATAGCTCGCGAGCGTCAAAGCCTCGCTCACGCTCGCGACGGGGGCGCGCTCGAGGAACTCGCGCACGGCGTCGAGCGACGGTCGATCACCACGCGCGGCGAGGGCTGCGTCGAGCGCGCGACGCGTCCGAGGATGGGTCTCGACGGCGCGGCGACGCTCGAGCTCCACCGTCGGGAGCTCGTCGCGCCGGCCGAGAAGGAGCGCGAGCTCTGGCCTTACGAACTTGTCCGTCATGGCGTCGAACGCGGCGAGCAGCCAGCTGGCGGGCAGAGCCGGCCGCTCCTTGAGCGCGTCGAAGGCGACGCGGCGATTGGGGGCCTTCTCGTCCGAGAGCGCCGCGTAGAGCGCGCGCGTCGAATACGCATCGTCGAGCCCACCAAGGAGTGAGAGCGCAACCTCGCGGACCTGCCAGTCGGGGTCAGCGGCGAGGCGACAGAGCGGCTCGACGGCCGCGGGCCCGAGCGCTTCCACGAGGCGCGGGGCATCCGGGTTGCGGGCCCGCACCGCCGATTCGAGCGCCGCGCTCAAACCGCCATGCCCTCGTTGAGAATGGTCTCGCGCGCGATGATCGCCCCCGTCTGCGCGCGGCTGTTCGCCGGCGCGAAGCCGACATACCGGGAGGGCCGGATCAGCGTCCCACACGGCAGATCGTTGAACATGATGGTCAGTGCGGCCGCGAGCGACGGTTTTGCACGGGTGGCCGCATGGGTAAGACCGAAGAGGTGCCCCAGCTCGTGTGCGATCACGTAGCCCCAGGCCTCGTTGCCGTCCGGCCACTCGAGATCGCTGTCCGAGGGGTGCTCCGTAAAGGCGATGACGCCAGCACCTGCTGCGCTCGATGGGACAGTCACCTTCTCACGGCCCGACGGTGATGCAGCGCTCTTTAGCTTGGACATTGTCGTAGCGTACGTGCCGCCCATTTTGCGGTCCGGCGCGTGCCGGCGGACCCAGTAGACGTGCGCGACCTTCGAGGTCTTGTCGGCCTGCAGGAGCCTCGTGAGCTCGGCCTTGTCGTTGAGATCGATCTCGCCGTCCTTCTTCACCTTCACCTTGAGCTTGCGATCGGGCATATCGATGAAGCGAACGCCGGCCTGAGACCAGATGTCGTTGGCGACGCTGCGCACTGTCGTGGTGTTGGGGGTGCTGAGGGACTGTTCGGCGTCGTCGGTGTCCTCGAGGACGCTGACCTCGGTGAACTGTAGGCGGACCTTGAGCTCGCTGAAGACACGGAGCGCCAGCGACGCGATTAGCGTCTTGTCAACCTTCGCGTCGACGCGCATGACCTGCCCCTCGGCGGTGGCCTCGGCCTCGTCGTTCCGGGCGATCATGAGGAGCGTGTCGCGCGCGCGATCCTTCAGCGTGTTGGTCGCGATGAAGCGCCCGCCATATTCGAAGGTGATCTTCGCCCCACCGGCGGGCTCGATGAACACCCTGACCGAGGGGTCGAGCTGGAGGCGCTCGAACGCGACCTTGAACGAGGCGCCCGAGGTCACGCCAATCGCGGGGAGCCGCTTGACGGAGGCGGCGTCGGAGTCGACGAGGCCGAGCGTGTCGAATGGCGGCAACATCGCGCTCGGTGTGACGAGCTTCTTGACACCGGAGTAAGCGTTTGCGTCGTCGTCCGCCTCGATCGTGTGGAGCTCGACCGGAGCGGCCGGCGCGAAGCGTGCGAACTGGACTGTCGTGAGGGGCTCGAACGCTCCGAGCTGCATGGCGATCGCCTACTTCCTTGTCTGCGGTACGGGGAAGGAGCGCACGAGCTGGTCGTACGCATCTTTGAGCGCGGTCTGCGTGTCGCCGTCCATGAGGCCGGTGGGCGCGACCTCTGCCCATTGTTGAAAGGCCAAGATGTCGAGCGCCTTGTCCTTCTGGTAGGCGTAGCCGAGCGCGCGCATGCGGTTGGCGTGATCGTCGGAGCTCGGCGCGACGAAGCTCACGTCGAGCGCGTTACCAAGCAGCTTCATGGTGAAGGGTGAGGTCGCGGGGAACGTCAGCGTCCCCTCACCGCTCGTCGTCGCCGAGACGCCCTCGGCGGGCTTGCCGTCCACGCTCGAGACCTCGACTTTGAGACCATCGAGCGGTCGATGGTCGCCCCAGCCGGAGCCGCGCATTTCGAGGTAGCGCACGAACTGGAAGACAGCGTACTTGCCAGTGTTGCTCGGCGTGGGCTTGCCGCGCGGCGCGAGGACGACGGCGCGCGCGGGCGTCACGTTCTCGGGGATTGTCTCGGGGACGCTGGCAGGTGGGTTCTTGATCGTGATGCTCATTAGAAGCCCTCGTGACGGGAGCGGAGCGCGTCGCGGGTCTTGTCGTCGAGCTCGCCGGTCGGCTCGAGCCCCTCCTCACGCTGAAACGCAGCGAGCGCGTCGCGGGTGTCCGCGAGCTCACCCGTGATCTCACAGCCGTAGCCGAGGTTCGCGAGCCGGCCCTGCACGCCAGTCGGAGTGTCGAGCGGATCGAGGTGACCGATATGGACTGGCAAGACGAGCGGCCAGTTCACGTCAGCGCCGTCCCAGTGCACGTGGATTTCACCGCGCAGCGCGGCGGCCGGGACCTCAGCCTCGACGAGGCCGTCACTGCCAGTCGTACCCTCGACGTCGGGTCGCCCCTCGACCTTGAGCACATAACGCTTGCCCGCGATCGGGTCGCCGTTCGTCCAGCGCACGAGCACGCGCAAATGCACGACCGGCCGCTTCAGCGTGAAAGAGTGGACCTTGCCGGTCGCGCAGCTCTCCTGCCATTTCTCGGCGCGCTCGGGGATGACGACGCGATCACCCGGCAAGAGCACCGAGCCGAGCTTGCGCAGCGCCTTCAGCGCGGCGTTGTCGGCGTGGTCGAAGAGCGCCGCCGGGTCGTGAAACCCGTAGCGATCTGCGATGCTCGCGATGCAGTCTCCCTGGGCCACCACGTGGGTCGGCATCTACGGAAAGTACACGGCGCGCAGGCCGCAATCAACGCATACAAAATTGTAAGAAGACCGGTCGACCGCGGCGCGCGGGACACCTTTCCACGATCGGAGATTCGTCGTCTCATGCCCCGCGCATGGACCGGCCTCGCTTTCACCTCGCACAAGCCAACGTCGCGTACGCGCTCGCGCCCTCCGAGGACCCGCTGCTCGCGGACTACATCGCTCGGCTCGACGAGATGAACCAGCTCGCGGAGCGGAGCGCTGGCTTCGTCTGGCGGTATCTGACGGACTCGCGTGATCCGTCGCAGCGCGAGTTCGCCGACCCTCGGGTCCTCTTCAATATGTCGGTTTGGGAGTCGATAGACGCCCTCCACCAATATACGTATCGAACCGCGCACTCCGAGGTCTACGCCGCTCGCCGGCGCTGGTTCGCCCCGGACGCTGGCGTCGTGGGCGGGCACGCGCTCGCGATGTGGTGGATCGCTGTCGGTGAGCGCCCGACGGTCGAGGACGCGAAGGAGCGCCTCGAGCTCGTCGTTCGCGTCGGCCCGACGCAGCGGGCCTTCACGTTCAAACAGCGCTTCGACCCCGAGTGAGGGCGGCGCTCAATCGGCGACGTGTTTGACGTCGTCCGCGGGGATGCCCTTCTTCACGAAGCACTCGCCGGCCGCTTTGAACGAGCCCTTCAACTTTGCCGTTTGAGTGTCTGTCAGGATGCCCTTACCGACCTTCTGGACAATCCCCTTGTAGGTCTTGAACTCGCCCTCGGCGCACGCCTTGTCTTTGCACGCGCACGCTCTGTCTTTGCTTGCGAGGAGCGCGTCCACATCAGCGTCGGTGATGCCGTCGGAGGCCGGCGCGGGCTCCGCGGACTTCGCCGGCGGGGCCGACTCCACTGACTTCGCCGGCGTGGCGGCGCTCGACTTTGCGGGAGCGGCGCTCGAGCTGCTCGACGACGTGCTCCCCTTGTCCCCGCACCCAATGGCCAACATCGCTGTCGCGAGCGCAGCGCCAACCAGAATCGAACGGTAGGTCATGTCCAGCTCCTGCGCTTGTTGAAGCCACTCGGCCTCCCCCTTGGCGCACGACCATCCTACCTATCTGAATCACAGCGACCCAAATGTTCGACGGGTACAGCGCTCCCTCACGACTCCAGTCTAGCGTCCAATGGGCGGCGCCGACGCGGACGTTCTGACAGCGCTGTCACTCTTTCGGGCGCCCGAGCTCGCTGGAGCTTCGCCGGCGCGCCAGGACGTCCACGAGCACGAGCCCGAACGCGAGCGGCATCACGAGGACGACCGACAGAGAAGGCCAATCGAAGCGCTCGCCCGGCGCCAAGGACCCGAGGAGCGCGCCGCCGTGGCTCCACGTCTGTTGAACGAGGAGGACCGCGAACGGCGGCACGAAATACGATGGGCGGCGGAGCAAACCGCCGACGCACGCGAGGTTGATCCCGACGAAGAGCAGGTGTCGCCACGCCGGAGCGGCGGGGTCGATGCGCCCGTCGACCGCCGCGGCGACGTGGAAACACGCGGTGAACACGAACGCCGCCGCGAACGGGTAAAACCAGCGCGGGTTCACTCGCTTCATCGGATCAATCGTCGACGTCGAGCGGATCGTCCTCTTCGCCGGTCGTGAGCATCTCGAGCACGCCGCGCGCCTCCATCGAGGCCTCGACCTCGGGCTTCGAGGCGAGGAAGCGCTCGAGGTAGTAGCGCGCCTCGCGGCGCTTGCCTCGCGCCGCAAGCACGAGGCCCATCGCGTGCGCGGCCTCACCGTCGTCGGGGAAGCGTCGCAGCGCCTCGGCGGCCTCGCGCTCGGCGCCGCCGAGATCCCCGAGCTTTCGCAGGGCGTGCGCGAGGCCCACGCGCGCGCCGAGGAACGTGGGGCTCACGAGGGTGGCCGCGCGAAAGGCGTCACGCGCCGGCTCGAGCTGCGCGAGCTCCCAGAGCGCGGTGCCGAGCAGGTGATACGCGTACGGGTTGTTCGGGTCGCGCTCGATGACCTGCTTCAGCTCCTTCAGCGCGTCTTCGAAGCGGCGCTCGACGAGCAGCTCGGAGGCCTCTTCGACGGCGCTCCAATGGCGATGATCACGGGTGTCCTCGGACGGGTTGACCTTGCCGGGCATGGGGCTCTGCATGATGCGGTCGCGCGCGCAGCTCAAGTGGATTCGGAGGGCGCGGCCAAAGCGGTTGCTCGCAGGGATCGGGAGCGGTACGCGAGGGCCGCAAGGATGGCTCTCGGCGGCTTGAACCACGTCACCCTCTCGGTCCGAGATCTCGAGCGGTCGTTCTCGTTTTACCGAGATTTGCTTGGATTTCGAGCGCTCGCGCGCTGGCGTCGCGGCGCGTACCTGCTCGCGGGGGAAGAGACCTGGCTCTGTCTCACGCTCGACGGCGCGACGCGGACCGAGCCGCTCGCCGAGTACACGCACCTCGCCTTCTCGATCGAGCAGGCTGCGTTCGGGCGCTTCGTCGATGCTGTGAGGGCGTGGGGCGCGCCGACTTGGCAGCCGAGCACGAGCGAGGGCGACTCGCTCTATTTCCTCGATCCCGACGGCCACAAACTCGAGGCCCACGTCGGTGATTGGCGCTCGCGGCTCGCGGCCTGCCGCGCCGCGCCCTACGACGACATGGTCTTCTTCTAGGCTGTGCGCGTGTTCGAGCGCCCGCGCGTGACCTGGGAGAGAGCGCTCGCGTGCGTGCGCGCGGCGGTCGTGCTCGCGCTCGCGCTCGCGTTCTGGATCCCGGCGGCGAAGCACACGCGCGGCGCGTTCCCCGCGCCGCTCGACGACGTGTACATCTACTTCGATTTCGCGCGTGCGACGGCGCGCGGCTGCGTGCTCTGCTGGAGCGAGGGGGCCGGGTATTCCTCGGGCGCGACGAGCCCACCCTACGCGCTCGTGCTCGCGGTCGCGTACCTCTTCGGCCTGCGCGGCGCCCTCCTCGGTTGGTTCGCGGGCGCGCTCGGACTCGCCGCGCTCTTCGACGTGACGGGCTCGGCCGCACGGCTCACGCGGCCGGCCAACCCGATCGGCTCGTTCTCGGAGGGTCGCGCTCCATCACACGTCGCGAGCCGTGTCGCCGAGCTCGCCGCCGTGCTCCTCGTCGTCGCGGTGCCGCTCTTCGACTGGACCTACGTCTCGGGCATGGAGACGTCGTTCGTCGTCGCGATCCTCGGACGTGCGCTGCTCGCGGTGCGCGACGCGACCGTCGCTCCGCCCGAGGCGCGCGATCGAGCGCAGCTCAAGGCGGGGCTCTGGCTCGGTCTGCTCGCGGTGAGTCGGCCTGAGAGCGCGCCCTTCGCGCTCGCAGCGGCGGTCGCGGTCGCGCACGCCGCAGGGTCGAGGCCACTCCTCGGTTCGCTCGCGCGCTCGATCGCGCCGACGCTCGTCGGGCTCGGCGCGCTGGCGCTCGTGAACCGCGCGCTCACTGGCGAGGCCTCGGCCGCGGGGGCGGTCCGCAAGCTCTGGACGAGCGATCCGTACGCGTCGGGCCAGGACGTCGCCATCGCCGTCGTCGTGAACGGCGTGCGGCTCTACACCGAGGGCTTCGAGATCGCGCTCGGCTCTCCATGGGCGGCGCGCGGTCTCTTCCTGCTCGCGCTCGTGCCCGCGATCCTGCGTGGCGATCGCCGGATCGCGGTGCCGCTCGTCCTCGGCGCGATCGCCGCGCTCGCGCTGGTCACGCTCAACAAGACCGCGCCCTTCCAGAATTTTCGCTACGTGGTGCCGAGCGCGAGCATGCTCGCGTACGCGGCCGCAGTGGGTCTCGGGTCCCTCGCGCGGCGAGGGCGCGCGCTCGCGTTCGTCGGCCCCGCGCTGGTCCTCGCGCTGTCGATGAGCGCCGCGCGAGCGTTTCCGAGGCAAGCCTCACATTTCGAAAAATCAGCGAAGAACATCGCCGAACAGCAGGTCGAGGTCGGGCGCCGCTTGGCCGCGCTCGACCCGAAGCCACGCAGGGTCTTCGTGGGCGACGCCGGCGCAATTCCGTACGTGAGCGATCTGCCGGCGCTCGACGGGCTCGGGCTCGGTGGCTACCACGATCTGCCCTTCGCGCGAGCGAGCGTGCACGGCGTGCCCGCAGTCGTGGAGCTCGTCGAGCGCATGCCCGCGACCGAGCGGCCCGACGTGCTCGCGATCTACGACAGCTGGTGGCCCGAGCTCGGCGCGCGCTTCGGAGAGCGGCTGTTCTCGGTGCGCATCGAAGACAACGTCATCTGCGGCGACCCCGAAAAGACGGTGTACCGCGCCCGTTGGGACCTGCTCGAGGATCGCGCGGCGCTCGAGGCTGGAGCGCTCGAGCGCGTCGACGTCGGCGACCTCGTCGACGAGCGAGAGCACGCGCTCGCGTTCACGCAGCCACACGGCGGGTACGTCGTGGGCGCCGTGCACCTCGACGCCGACGGCGCGCCACGCTTCGACGCCGCGCGGGTGCTCGCGCCTGGTCAAAAGCTCGCTTTCACGCTCCGCACTGCGGACTCGAAGCGCGCGCGGCTCGAGGTCGTGACCGACTCGGCCGAGGGGACGACCGCCCAAATCTCGATCGGCGACGCCCGACGTGAGGCCGGCGTCACGCTGCGCGGCGCGGACGCGTGGGGAGCGCTCGTGCTCGAGGACGTCGCCGTCGCGCCCGGGATGCGCGTCGAGATCCTCGCAGGGAGCGGTCCCCTTCGCGTGGGCTCGGTGCGCGTGCTGCCCTCCCCCGAGTGAGCCACCGAGGGTTGCACGCCATTCGTCGACGAACAACGGCGTAACCTGAAGGGAGAGGTCGCAAAGCCCTTTGCCATCACAGGAGGCACGCAGTGAGGCGGCGGCTCGTTTGGCAGCACTCCAGCGTGTCCGCACATGATCCGGCCCACATCGATGCAGTTCTGGCAAATAGACGCCTGCCCACGCAATGTGAGCGACACTCTGCTCTGCCCCACGCCTCGGCCGCCCCAGCTTCGGCGCCCCGCTTCCGGAAACTTGATAGCGCACGACCGACGGATCCCAGCGCAGCCGGAGACAGGACCTGTCCAGTTCCTCACCTTCGTAGTTTGCCGCGCAGCGCTGCCGTGATCGAGCCCGCGCCGCGGCCTGAACAGTCTATTTGCCGAGGGCTTGTACGCCATTCTTTGACGAATAACGACGTAACCCAAGGGAGCTGCAGCCTATTGTTCTCGAGCCAGCGCGAGGCGGCCTCCGCGCTGGACGCACACCCACGCCTCAGGATTGTACGCTGTGGCGCCGCCAATTTGCATCATCGGGGCGTCAGCAATTGCGGTGATTCGCGCCTCGCGCGGGGTCAAGAGCCGATACGAAGCCGCCCGCATTGGCCCGCGCTGCTGGTCCTCGAGCCGTCGTTCCAGGCAACCCGAGGGGTGAAGCGACCACTGTCGAAGCCGCTCGGACACAAGCGCGTCGCCGCTCCGCTCGATCCAACGAACGAGCGGTGAGTTTTGCCGCAATGCGCGCACGTACACACTCGACGGAGTCGCCCATTCATCATCGAGACACCCCAGCAGGAGCTCGTCAAATCGCGAGAGCAGAAGACCGCGTTCACCCCTCCGTGGGAAGAACCCCGCGAAGTAGCGACCCATCCCGGGCATTTCCGGAAAGTCCCTGTTATGCGTCGAGCAAGCGTCGAGAAACACATCCAGGCGACGACGCGCAGTACTTCACCCACAGGTTCGACCATTTCTCAAGAATCGCTCTTGAGACGTGCCGTCGCCGTCGCGCACTCTTCGGTCCGACGAGCTCTCCCTGCTCGCGCGGGGGAGGATCAATGTCGACTGCTGACTCCTGAGGCCGCTGGCCGAATAGAATCACATCAACATGCTGCACCCGCTCCCGCAACTCGTCAGCAATGCGCCACAGCTGGATTAGTGCATACCACGCGCGAGGCAGCCACACTTCGAGCGGTCCTTCGTATGGAAGCCTTGGGCACGTCGGCGCGCGCGTCCAGTAGAGGCGCCTCAGGGCGCGGTGAGCCTTATGCCCACGGGCGCATGGCCCGACGAGCAGGTTGTCGTTGAGTACGATGACACGCGCGCCGGTCCCGGAGACCAGGTCGCGCAGTAGTGGGCTGAGAAGGACGATGGCGCCAGGCAGATGAGGTGTAGTGCGTTTTGACTTCATGCGGCGACTCGTGAGCTACTCAGTGAACCCAACTTCTTGTGGTGCGGCTGCCCGCTCACCTCTTGAACACGCGGACACTTCCCCTTGGACCCGGCTAAACTGCGCCTCGGAGAGAAGGATTCGTGCAAGATCGCGCAACTTTCCAACCTCAATCGCCTGGCAGTGCTCGGTAGCTGCATCAATGAGTGCATTTGTTAGCTCAGCAGAGGCTGAGGTGCCTATCGCTCGAGCGGCGAATTGTCGCGCAACAAGCACACCGGACTCGTGCAACATCGCAGAGTAGACCAAGGAAGTGGCTCTGTTCCCCATCTCATCGAGTGCCGCATCCGCGGCGCGGTCCGCGTCGGATGCACCGGTTGGCACATCCCTTTCTTGCGATAGCCTATCGAGAACCAAGACTCCCCAATGCGCAACAAGGTCGAGTCGACCAGCGTTGAACAGTGACTCCAAAACGACGGGGAAGAACTCCCTTAGAGGTGAATTGGTGGGCTCTTCTCGGGGTCGTGCGAGCGCGACAAATGTGTTCATGGTACGCTCACCGTCGCCGAGCGCCCGATTCAACTGCGCGTACATTAGGTAAACCAGGTACTCTCTCGCAGTCAGCTCGCGAATTCGCTTCTCGAGCTTGTCGCGCTGATGCACAAGCTCTTCTCGTGCTGGCGCATAGCGCTGCGCCAATTGACCAAACAGCCTTGGCAGCTCACTTGTCCACAAGCCCACGAATGGCGGATCTTCCTGCGGTCCGCGAACGAGACACCATATCAGTGTTTCCAGCGCTTGTGCGTACTCGCCCTGACGCATTTGTTGATTCGCCGACTCCAGCTTGGCAGCAGCGTTTATGCCCCCTGTGCGTAGAAAATCTTCGCGCCGCAAGACGCCCACCTCCGATTGCGGGGCCGCGGCCGTAGCAGGTTCGCAGGCCACCTGGTCGATGCATCCTATCATCGGCACGATGCTCACCGCGATAACTAGCATTCTGAAGCTCACGGAACTCTCCATTGGGGCGGTGCCTCCCCCAGCGTCGTGCACCCCTCCAAGCCGTGCTCGTCGCGCGCGCGCCGATGTGGGAGCGAACATCAGAGTCATAGACATCAAAGTCATAGTGAATCGCGAGGGCGCGAGGACGTCAAGGTGCCCCACACCGCCGCGTGCTCACTGCGCGCGGCTGAAGGGGGTGCCCTCTTGGTGACTGGAACGTGGTGGTTGGCTCTGGATGACTGCCATTCGAGACGCAGCCGAGATCTCGGCGACTATAGTGCTTGGTTCAACCACGTACGCCCGCACATGACGCTAGCGGGCAGGCCGCCTAGCGGCGAACACTTGAATGAGCGCCTGGAGAGAATCGACTCCGAAAGTGGTCCCGCCGCTCACGCTTCAAGACCATTCCTCAACCGCACCGTTCGACACTTGTTGAGGCGAATAGACTAGTCTCGATATTTATTTCGCCCCGGGATTAGCCGCAAGCGGCGTTAAGCAATTGGGTTTCGCAGCGTGCTTACTTTCCCAAGGTATCAAAGCACCAGTTTCTCCGATCGAAACGAACGCTCCTCAAGCGCCACCCTCGCGTCGGTGCGCTCTCGCGACGCGTTGACTTCGATTGACCCCCTAGCGGCGACGCCGCGGATATGGCGTTTGGGTTAGAACGTGCCGCGGTAGATCCGGTGTGGAGCGGCGACTATCCGAACGTCGCTTCACGGCTCGCGGCCCAGCCGACGGGCGCGTTCTTCGCCAGCGCTCGCGCGAGGTCGTTAACCTCGCGGGCTCGCGACCAAGCGAAGCTCGAACTTGCGACCGCGAGCGGACGTCGACGTCGTCAGCTTGCCTCCCATCGCGGTGACGAGCGTGCCGCCGATCGCGAGCGCGAGCCCCTCGAGCTTGCTGCTCCGAGGAGCCGCGCCCGAGGCCGGCTCGATCTCGACGAGCGCGTGACCTACGGCGTCCTCGCTGAGTCGCACGAGGATCCGCGAGGGTTGTGTCTCGCTCGCGTTGCCGTCGAATTCGACCGAGGAATCGGTGGGGCCGAGCCCCGCGCGGAACTGCGCGAGGAGCAGGCGAAGCACCTGGCGGAGCCTCGCTGGGTGGACGACCACGCGCGGCGCGGGCTCGAGCGCGACCTCGATGCGCGTGCCCGGCTCCCGGGATGCCGTGCGCGCGATCTCTACGAGGAGCGGCCCGAGCTCGAGCTCTTCGGTCGGGCCCTCCTCGTGGGGGGAGAGCGCGCGCAGGTCCACCACGGCGTGTTTGATGCGCTGACAGGCAGCCCCCATCTCCGCGACGACGGCGTTCAGCTCGTCGGTCAAATGCGGCGCCGACGCTCGTGTAAGCGCAGGGAGCTCCATCGCGAGCAGCTCGGCTGAAGATAACAAAACTGTCAGCGGATTGTTGATCTCGTGCCCGACCCCCGCCGCGAGCTGCGCGAGCAGCGTGAAGCGCTCGTCTTGCTCGAGCTCGAGCGCGCGTCGCAGGGCGTCGTTCTCGTGCGCGACGCGCGCCATCGGGGAGAGCTCGCGGCCGAGCACGAGCGCCGCCACGACGAAATTCGTGTGCTGCGAGACGCCGTCGTCCGTGGGGCCTTGCTCTCCGAGGCTGAAGAACCCGACGACGGGAGCGCCGTCGAGCGCCTCGGTCATCTCGCGCACCTCGCCGTCGGCGGAGAGTCCGAGGAGCGCGGGCCGGAGCGCGCACACCGCCCCGAGCGCGACCGCTGGGTGCACGATCCCTCCGCGCAGCATGGCCTTGCGGACGGCCTCGCGTCCGGCGAGCCGGGTCGCGCGCTCGTCGAACTCCAAGAGGTGGAGCTCGGTGCCGGGTTCGAGCGCTCGCCCGAATCGAACCGCGCCGTCCTGGGTGGTGTACGCCGCGACGTTCGGGATCAGGTCGCCGAGTGGGTCCGCGGTCCCCACCACGCGGCCGCTCTCGAGCGAGACGTGACGCCCCTCGAGCGCGCGCGGGGACACGCCGACGAGCTCGGCGTAGGCCTCGACCGCGGGTCTGCCGTCGAGCGTGAACACGTCGTGCCCGCGCGCCGATGTCACGCGCGCCCGCGGACCTGCTGCGCGGAGCCCGTGAGCCAACGCGATGCCGAACTGGAGCTCGGTTTCGAAGAGGCCGATGACGAGCCCGTCGGCGTGCACCTCGCCGTTGGACAGCACGGCGTTGGTTTGCATCTGCAGGTCGTCGGCGGTCGACGCGCCGAAGATCGGCAGTCGCCCGAGCGTGCGCCGCTTCAGCGTCTCGAGGATCTCGTAGCCACAAGACGGCGCCGTCCGCGTCGTGCCGGGGGAGAAGAGCACCGCGAACGCAGAGCGGCCCTGCCTCGTCGCTTCGGTCCAGGGAGCGCGCGAGCCGTCGAACCAAGGCGCGATCTCCGGCGCCGACATGGCCTCTTCGAGCGCGGCCGACCACGACCGCGAGACGCCGCGCCCAGCCCCGATGTGGACCTGCAGGTGGGGCGAGCCGATCGCGAGCGCCACGACGCTGCCTTTGTTCGGGGTGTTGAGGATCTCACCGGTGGCCCCGAGCAGTGGGACGCGCGGGGCCGCCGTGCGCGTCGCCGCGACGACCGACGCGAGGTCGGCGGCTCGCGACGCGAACGCGAACATCACGCTCGGGGTTTGTTGCAGGCCGGCGAGGGCCTCGTGAACGACCTCGGTGGCGGCGGTCGGGATCTCTGCGCTGCGCGCCGCGAGCCCGACCTCGATCAGGGGGCCCGTGTTCGACCGAGCATCCGAAGCCGACGTGGTCATGGCTCGAGGTGCGTCTCCAAGAACAGGACGGCCTGCTCGATGTGTTCGTCCAAGAGCCCGTGATCGTAGGTCGTGAAGACCTGGCGGACGGACAGCGCGCCGAGGTCGGTCTGATCGTCAAGGATGACGTACGATATCGGTGGGCTCGGTTGGGCCTCGAGCCAGGCCTGAATCTCGTCGCCGCGCGTCGGACTCCCCGCGGCGTTGCGCCCTTCTCCGGCGCGGAGCACGGGTGTCATGTCCACGACCTCACCGCGGAAGCCGTATTTGCTCAGGATCGCAGCGAGCTCTTCGCGCGTGAGCCCCGTCCGCCAGGTGGACGAGATCACGACCTTCGCGCCGGTTCTCTCGACGATGGCGTCGAGGCGCTTCACCGCGGCGACGTCGAGCTCGTTGGTCGCCGTCTTGTTTCGCTTCGAGCGAAACCAAGCATCGCTGTTCAAGACTCCGTCGATGTCGAGAAACAGGATTCGCATGGTTTGTGAGCCTAAAAGAAGGCCGCAGACCCGGCCACACGGACCGATGACAAGTCTGTAACCCAACGTCAGAGCGGGGTCGCTGCTCCCGACCCACGCACGAGGCGGAAGCGACCCCCGGCGATCACGCCGCTGAACGTCTCGGTCGGGCCGCCGTTCGGCCAGCGGACCTCGACCGAGTCGACCGAGGACGCGCTGCCGAGCCCGAAATGCACGAGGTGCGAGTGCTGTAGGTGGTGCGCCGTCCCGGCCTCGACGACGCGCCACTGGGTCTTCTGCCCGGCGTGCAGCGTGACCTTCGCGCCGATCGCGTCCTTGTTCGCGACGCCGCCGTCGAGCTCGAGCTCGACGCTCGGGTGCTGCGCGACGTCGAGGCGGTTCTCGTATTCGTGGACGAACGCAGGCCCGATGCCCTCGGCGGCGAGCAGATCGAGATCGCCGTCTTCATCGAGATCGCTCCACGCGACACCGACCGCGAGGTGCACGCGCAGGCCGGCCTCGTAGGTCACGTCGGTGAAGCCTGCCGCGCCGTCGTTCCGGTAGAGCTTGCCGTAGTGCGTGGGGTAGAGCGCGGCGACGTACGCGTCGAGATCGCCGTCGTTGTCCCAATCGCCGAAGGCCACGTTGACGTCGCCCTCGTCGTAGACGAACCCGAGGGCCTCGCGGTGGTCGACGAAGGCCCCGTCCTCGAGGAAGAGGAACTGGCTCGGATCCGCCCAGGGTTGCGTGCGCGGGTGCGAGAGGTTGGCGACGAAGACATCCACGTCGCCGTCACCGTCGACGTCGCCGAAGGCCGCGCCGTAGGAGTGGCCGCCCGGATACTGGGCGAAGGGGCTCGGCACGCCGTCGTGCTGGAAATTCAGCTGCGCCGCGACATCGACGAAGGTCCCGTCGCCCTGGTTCTCGAAGAGGTTGTTGTTCGAGAGCTGGTAGTTGCCGACGTAGAGATCCGCGTGGCTGTCGTCGTTCACGTCGAAGAACGCCACGCCGTAGGTCGGCCGCGGCGTCGTGACGATGAGCCCGGCGCCCGCGGTCGCGTCGACGAAGGTCCCGTCGCCCGCGCCCTTCACGAAGCGGCCCTGCACGGCCGGGAAGTCGGGGTAGTGCTCGAGCCAGTTGCCCCAATAGAGGTCGAGGTGCCCGTCGCCGTCCGCGTCGGCGAAGGCCGCTGTCGTCGTCGGCGCGACGTCGGTGACGCCCGCCGCGCCCGCGGTCGTGAAGTGCCCAGCGCCGTCGTTCAGCAGGATCTGGTTGTAGAAGTCCTCGTCGACGCTGCCGTCGCAGTCGTTGTCGCGCCCGTCGAGGAGCTCGGGCGCGCCCGGGTAAGCGTCGGCGTTCACGTCGTCGCAGTCGCCGTCCGCGATGGCCACGGTGTCGCCGTCGTGGTCGACCGTGTCGGTGCCGTCGTCGACCACGCCGTCGCAGTCGTCGTCGAGGTAGTTGCCCATCACCTCGGACGCCAGCGGGTGGATGGTCGCGCTCGTGTCGTCGCAGTCGCCCTCGGCGAGCGTGTAGGCGTCGCCGTCGTTGTTTACACCGACATAAGTCCCCGCGAAGGCGTCGCGATCCCCGTCGTCGTCCACGTCGGCGAAGACCATGAGGCTCGCCTTCGTCGCGTCGGGGAATGGGTCGAAGGGCGCGGCGACGAAGGTCCCATCGCCTACACCGAAGTAGGCTTTGGGCCCGGGCGCCTGGATCACCACGTCGTCGTGCCCGTCGCCGTCGAGGTCGGCCACCGTGACGTAGCCCGACTGCTCGAGCGTGAACGGCGCCTCGTCGTGCGGTGCGAACAGGCGGTCGGCGTCCGACCATTTGCAGAAGTGGTCGCCCTCGAGCTTCATGCGGAAGTTCGCTTCGCCGAGCCCGTATGGCGTGTCCTCGCCCGGCACGTGGATGAGCGCGCGGCTCTGCTCGCCCATCGCCATGTCTTCGATCGCGACCTGGGGTTGATCACCGAGGTGCTCGACGACGATCACGTAGTGCTGCGTGGGGAGGAGGAAGACGTCCTCGGCCGAAACGTCGATGTCGAGCCAAGTCTCCGGATCGGGCGCGGGCACGTCGAGCACGACGGGTGTGATCAGGTTCGCGTCGGCGGTCTCGAGATCGGGCCAGCCGCCCGGATACGAGCGCCCGAACGTGGTCATCAGCCGCACCTTGACCTGACCGGGCATCCCGCCGAACGCGACCTTGAGCGACTTCACGTGGAACGGGTGCGACGGGATGACCTTCATCGTGTCGAGCGTGCCGATGGGGAGCGGCTCCGCGATGACACCCAAGTAAGTACCGGACAGCTCGTTCTCGGTCGCCGGCTCGAGCGCGCCGTCCCACGCCGCCCCGAGGCAGAAGCGATCGAACTCCGCGCCCGGCGTCGGGCCCGCGCCCCCTGCCCCACCCGCGTTCGTGCCGCCCGCGCCCGTGCCACCCGCGCCGCCAGCGTCGTGTCCTGCTGCGCCGCCGCGACCACCCGTCGGCTCGGTCGAGTCATCTCCACACGCCGAGGTGAGGACGAGCAGCGCGAGGAGATTGGCGAGCGAAGAAGCAAGACGCATGGAGCGACGCTACTGTGTCTTCGGCCGAAGCTCTACGCGCGACGAGCGCGCGTCAGGCGCCCCGGCGCTCGCTCGTCCGCCGAGGGAACATGCGAATCGACGTTCTGGAGAACCGCTTCGTCGAGCCGACCCGCGAGCTCCACCCCGCCTTCGCCAACGATCGCGTCGCGCTCCGCCCCTTCGTGGAGGACGACGCCCCCGATGTGTTCGCCCTCTACGCAGATCGCGAGGCCGTGCGCTTCGGCTTCTCACCGAAGATGGATGACGAACACGACGCACATCGGCTGATCGAAGAGACGCATCGGCTCGCGCGGGAGCGCACGCTCTTTCATTTCGGCGTGGTCGAGCGCGGCCGCGATCGGATCGTGGGGCACGGGACGCTGTTCGCGTTCCACGAGCCGTCGGCGCGCGCCGAGGTCGGCTACTCGGTCCTGCGCGCGCGCTGGGGTGAGGGCCTCGGCACCGCGACCGTCGACGCGCTCGCGCGGCTCGCGTTCGAAGGCGCCGAGCTGCGCAGGCTCGAGGCCGACGTCGACCCGCGCAACGTCGCGTCGCTGCGCGTCCTCGCGAAGGTCGGGTTCGAGCGCGAGGGCTTCGCCCGGGAGCGGTGGATCTTGAACGGCGAGGTGCAAGACAGCGTGCTCTTCGGTTTGCTGCGACGCTCCTGGCGCGGGGCCTGAGTCGACGGCGCGCCTAGGCGCTGGGCGCGCTCAACGGCGCCGTCGACCACGCGCGAACGCAGCGAGCCCGAGCAGCGCAGCGAGCCCCCACCCGAGCGCGCCGCGCGGCGCGTTCGAGCTGCCAGGCACGACACAGCCGCAGCCGTCGTCGCCGCTGCCGTCGTTGGCGCCGCCGCCGGCACCGCCGCTCGCGCCGTTGCCACCCGCGTTCGTGCCGCCCACCGAGGTGTTGCCGCCGCCCGCGCCACCCGAGCCGCCCGAGCCGTTCAGCATCGAGCCGCCCGCGCCGCCTGTCCCTGGGTTCGGATCGTCGATGCAAGCGCCCGCCGAGCAGATCTGTCCCGCGGGGCAAGACGCGTTCGCGCAGTCGTCGACGCACGCGCCGCCGACGCAGTGTGAGCCCGGGTCACACATCACGTCGACGCAGCCCGGCTCGACGCAGAGCCCGCTCGCGCCCTCGCACGCGAGGTTGTTCGCGCAGGGCAGACAGGAGCAGCTCGTCACGCAGACGCCGCCGTCGCAGACCTGCCCCGCGTCGCACGTGACGCTCGCGCAAGGGTCGACGCAGACCCCGACTCGACACTGCTGTGGGTAGGGACACACGACGCCGTCACAAGGCGCGACGCAGTCTCCGTCGTGGCAGACCTGCCCCGCGTCGCAGTCCACGTTCAGGCACGGCGGGTCGACGCAGAAGCCCGCCGCGTCGCAGACTTTGTTTGGGGGGCAAACAAACTCGCCGGTACCGCACTTCTCGACGCAAGCGCCCTTGTCGCAGAGGAAGCCCGCCGAGCAGAGATCGCCGTCGTCCACGAGGCCGTTGCAGTCGTCGTCGAGCCCGTCGCAGCTCTCGGCCGAGGGCGTGACGAGGCCCTGACAGGTGACGCCGTTCGCGGTGCACTGGGTGATCCCCTGCGCGCAGACGCCGAGCTGCCCCGTGTCGCAGGGCTGGCCGCCGCCCGAGCACGTGATCCCCGAGAGAAAATAGACGTAGTCGTTGTAGTCGCCGTCGTTGTTGAAGTCGCTCGGGTTCGCCCCGACCGAGCCGTCCTCGAACGCGAGGTAGTAGGCGTTCGGCGTGTTCTTCGACGCGTAGATGACCGCGGTCACCCACGGCGCCGGGGGGTTGCAGCCCGTGCAGACCGGGTTGTACCGCTGCTCGGAGAAGTGCGTCTGCCACCCGACGAGCGCGAAGCCGATGAGCCCACCCGCGTAGTTCGGATCGTTGCGTATGTCGGCCGAGTTGATGACGACCCCGACGGGCGTGCCCGCGGGCACGATCACCTGGATGTCGGCGTCGGCCGGGGGCTGCGGCGCGTTCGGATCGGCGTTGTACCAACCGACCGCGAGGACCGACGCGGTCTCGTTGAGGACGAGCGTCGCAGTGAAGTCGCAGAGCGGAGAGAAGACCGCGGGCTGCGTCGCGCCGTCGGCCTGGTAGTCGATGGCCTCGCCGAGGCTCTGAAAGAGCGTGTAGAGCTGGACCTCGCCGTTCGCGGAGTCGACCGGCATGATGCTGCCGTTCGGCTGGGTGACCAGCGCGCGGGCGTCCGTGGTGAGCGCCAGGGCCGAGAGCGCGAGCGTGAACGAGACAGCGGGGATGCGAGCTCTCATCCCTCGAGCGTAGCGGACCGAGCGCTACGCCGCGCGCGAAGACGAGAGCGCGCGGCGCACGAGCTCCGCGCTGCGCGCCATCCCGGGCTCCATCGACACGAGCCGCCCGCCGCTGAAGACGGCGAAGCTGGGGATGCTACGAATTTGATAGCGAGCCGCGAGATCCTGGTTGCGATCGGTGTCGACCTTGAGCACGACCGCGCGCCCCGCGAGCTCCGCTGCGGCGCGCTCGACCTCGGGCGCGGCCATGCGGCACGGCCCACACCACGTCGCCCAGAAGTCGACGAGCACGGGGACGGGCGACGTCGAGACGACGGCGTCGAACAAGCCCGCGTCGACGTCGACAGGGGTCGACTGAGGAGGCAGCGGAGCCTTGCAAGCGCCGCACGTCCCGCGGCGCGCGAGATGGGAGGGTGGGATGCGATTGGTCCGCCCGCATTGACTGCAGGTGCGATGAGTGGTGGCGGCCATGAGCCCACCATGGCCACGCGGAGAGCAACGTCAATGCCCGCGCCCTGGTCGAGGGTTGCACGCAACTGCGAATCAAATTCAACGCGGTTTCGGCCGCGATTCCTTGAAGAACGCTGGCAGTATGTGAAACCAATCGCCTATGCCGTTGGAACTGCCGCGCACCCTCGTCGACCTGCCTTCGGTCCTCCTCGCGAAGAGTGGTCCCATCCTCTTCACCCTATGGAAGCCGACGAAGATCGAGTCGCGCCACGTCCGCGAGGCCTTCGAGGCCATGTTCACGACCGTCAATCCTGACCGCAAGCGCGGTAGCGAGGGTTCGCCCACCCCACGTTGGGTGCTTTTCGTCACCGTCCCGAAGGGGGCGACCCTACCGGACGATGAGACCCGCAACGTCATCAAGGGACACATGCAGCGGCTCCAAGGCAGCCTGGTCTGCGGAGCCACCGTCATCGAAGAGCCCGGCCTCACGGGCGTAGCGCAGCGTGCGGTCGTCTCGACGCTGCAGCTCCTCTCGCGACCGAACCACCCTGAAAAGACCGTGAGCAACGTCGACGACGCGGCCGAGTTCATCGTCACGCAGTGGCGGCGCGCCAAGCGCGAGAGTGAATTCACGGTGAGCGAGATCGTCTCGGCCTACCAGCGTCTCCGCACCCAAGCGAGCGCGGCTTAGCAGTCGACGACGACGTTATGACCATGGGGGCTGGCAGCTCGGCGTGAGCGACGGCCTCGTCGAGCATGCGCTGCCAGAGCTCGAGCCCCCTCGATTCGAGGACGAAGTCGCGGCGCTGGCCGTTCGTCACGATCATGAGGCGCGCGCCCGCGTGCACATCGCCGGCGCGCGAGGCTTCGGCGGACTCGAGCCGGAGCGCCTCGGAGAGGACGATCTCGGCCAAGCTCGGGAGGATCACCCCGTACGTCGGGTCGTCACACTCGCCTGCGAACGGACCACCGTGCGCGACGACGGAACGCGGCGCCGAGACATCGCGCTGGCGCTCGACGAGGTAGTGCCCCGTGCTTCGCACGAACCAGATCTCGGTCTGCTGACCGTGCTCGTCGACGTAGCGAACAGTCCATTCGCGCGGACGAACTCGAGATATCCCGCGCGGCGGGCTCGGGAGCTCGACCGTCAGGCTTTCGGCTTGCGCAGAGCACGCGCTCACGCCGAGGAGCGACGCGAGGAGCAAAGTGAATTTGCACCGCATGCGCCCCGACAGACACGCTGCGCGCGCCCGGCTTGGGTCGTTCTGTCAGCGACTCGCGGGAACCTCTTCGATCCAGCGCACGGCCTGCCCGACGCCGTCCTCGCGCGACATCGCACGAGCGAGCTCGCGTGCGCGCGTCGACGTACCGGCGTCGCCGACGACCGCGCGGATCTGCTTCGCGAGCTTCTTTGCAGTGAGCGCTCGACGTGGCACCGGCGCCGGGGCGACGCCGAGCGCGCGGAGCCTCGAAGCCCAGAAGAACTGGTCGCCGAGGAACGGCACGACGACGCTCGGCGTGCCGGCGAGGCACGCGGTGTGGGTGGTGCCGGCGCCGCCGTGATGCACGAACGCCGCGCAGCGTGGCAAGACGAGCGCGTGCGGGACGCGGCCCAAACGAAAGACGTTCGGGCTCGATGCCTTCGCGTCGCTCGAGGGCGCGTCGTTCACGAAGTCCCACGGCGCCTGCACGAGCGCTCGCCGGCCCGAGAGCTCCGCGGCCTCGAGCATGACGCGCACGCAGAAGCGCGTGTCCTCGCTCGGGTTGGAGAGCATGCTGCCGAAGCCCATGAGCACGGGCGGCTCGCCCGCGCCGAGGAATCGCTCGAGGTCGGCGGGCAGCGCGACGCCCTGGCTCGCGTGCGCCGACGGGATCTCGAAGAAGCCGGGGATCCGCTGCGAGTCCTCCCAATCAGCAGGGCGCGGGACGAGCGACGGTGACACGCAAGTAAGCGCGAGCGCGACGTCGCGATCGGGTCTCGGGAACATGTCGACGAGGAGCGGCACGCCGGCGCGCTCGCGCGAGCCGTTGAAGCGAGGCACGAACCACGTGCGACCGACGCGGTTCGCGACCCACCAAAGCAAGGCGTTGAGCGGGCCGAGGTTCGGCGCGCCCATCGGCGGGAGGTGCCGCGTCGGGTGGACGGGCGCAGGCTGCACGGTGACGAGCGGGATGCGGTGCGCGAGCGCCAGCGCGGACGCGGGGTGATGCAAGAGGTGGGAGACGACGACGTCGCAACCCGCGATCGTCTCCGCCGCGTCGTCCCACATCGCGGAGACGGCGGGGTCGAGCAGGTGCTCGAGGACCTCGCGAATTTGCTGGAGCGGCGTCCCCTTGCCCGCGAGCGCGGCGTCGGCCGCGCCGCCTGTCGCGCGGGCGCTCGCGATCTCCGCGACCCCGACGGCGCGCGCTGCGATCGGGGCCGCGAGGCCGCCGTAGTCGCGGCCGTCGACCGCGACGTACCCGAGCCGCACGTCGTGCCCGGCCCGCGAGAGGCCGAGCGCGAGCGCGACGAACGGGCGCACGTCGCCCTCGCTGCCCCAGGTGTAGAGCCCTACGCGCACCGCGGCATCCTCGCACGGGCGAAGTTACTTAGGTTATGTAGGTCATCGCCCGCGCGCGCGGCCGTCGGTCGCAGGACCTCGGTGGTCTCCTGATCGGGTCCCCACCGCGGACCACCGGGCTCGGGTGGCGCGTCGGCGGGCGGCGCGACCCTGGACGCGGCGAGCGCCGGCAGCGCGCGCTCGAGGGCCTGCGTGAGCGTGCGCACCGAGCCCTCGAGGCGTCGGATCTCGGAGGCCTGCGCGCGATACGCGTCGTTCATCTCGGCGAGGGCCACGTCGATGCGCGTGTACACGGCGTCGGCGAAGTACTCGAGCGCGAGCTCCCCTTGCCCGAGATCGCGATGGGCGATGCTGGCCGCGAAGCGGAGCAGCGTGCTCCGCGCGCGACCGCGCACGGGCGAGCGGCGCTCCGTCGCCTCGGAGACGAACGCGGAGGCGAGGAGGGCGAGCGCGCGCCGCTTCGCTTCACCGTCCTCGATTCGCAACGCCGCGGCGCGAAGCGTGTCGCACGCGAGCGCGACGTCGTCGTTCGTGTGGAGCGCGGCCTCGACGAACGCTCGTGCGCGAGGCTCGAGGCCGCGCTCGAGCGCGACGAGCATCGCCCGCGTCGACCACGCGATTCGCTCGGCCGCGCCCTCGGCGCGAGCGATCTCGCGCTCGAAGAACCCGAGGACCTCGTCGTCGCGCGAGCCGAGGCGCGACGCGCGCGTGACGAGAGCGTCGCGTGCGCTCGGATCGATCCCGTCGGTCGCGAGCGCGGCCTCGGCGCGGCGGAGCGCGAGCTCGAGGCTGTCGAGCGCCGCCAGCGTCTCGGCCTGCGTGAGGAGCAAATCAGCGCGCGCCTCGCTCGTCACCCGCGCCGCAGCGAGCCCGTGCGCGACCTCGAGCGGACCGAGCGCCCGCGCCGAGATCGCCTTCGCGCGCAGCCGCTCGGCGGCCTCGGGCGTCCAATCACCACCGCCCGCCGCTTGGAGCGCGCGCGCCGCGTCGTCGAGCTCACCCGCGTCGAGCAACCGATCGAAGGCCTCGAGGAGCTTGCGTTCGCGCTCGGCCGTCCCCGACGGCGGGCCATACCAGAGGAGGAGCTTCGTCGCCGCGCGCGCGGGCTCGTCGCTCGCCTCGAGGAGCGCGATCACCCTGCGTTGGCAGCGCTCGTCGCCTGCGTCCGCGAGCGGCTCGAGCGCCGCGAGCGCGCGCTTCGCACCCTCCGTTGGATCGACGCGCGCGACGACGTCGGCGACCGACAGCGCGAGCTCGGCGCGCGAGGTCGTCGTGACGCGGAGGTGCGCCTCGAGCACGCCGGCGAGCTCCGCGCTCCGCTCGAGTCGCGCGTAGAGCGCCTCGAGCGCGCCGAGCACGCGCTCGTCATTCGGCGTGAGCTCGCGCAGGCGCTCGAGCGCCGCGGCCGCGCGCGGAGGCGCGTCGAGCGCGCCCCCCCTGAGGAGCGCGAGCTGCCAGCCGAGCTCCACGCGCTCGCTGGGTGAGGTCGCGAGCTCGAGCGAGCGCTCGAGGGCGCGCGCCCGGGTCTCGGGCTCACCGAGCGCGTCGGCTTGTCGCGCGACGACCTCGAGCGCCGCGCGCGAGCGCGGGTCGACGTCGCGCAAGATCGTCTCGGCGAGCTCGAGGGCCGCGCGTCGCTCTCCGAGCTGGTCCGCGCGCAGCGCTGCCTCTTCGAGCGCGAGCTCGACGTTCTCGTGCGGGCTCTCGGTGCTCTTGCGGAGCGCCGCGAGCAGCGCCGCGGCCGCGATCCAATCGGCGCGACCGCGCGCGAGCGCGAGCGCTCGCCGCAGCGCCTCGCGATCCGCAGGCGTCTCCTCGAGCAACGCCGCGAGCGCGCGGGCCTCGCCCTCCGCGTCGGCGGCGCGCGCGAACGCCGCCGCGGACCGTCGAAAGAGGTCGACCCGCGCCTCGCCGCTCGGCACGGCGTTGCCGCGACCGAAGAGGTGCTGGCCGAGCGCCGCGTGATTGCCGAGCGCGACGTAGCGCTGCTCGAGCAGCTCCGAGGCCTCGCGGTTCGTCGGGTCGTGCTCGAGCGCCTCGATGAGGAGCGCGACGTGCGCTGCGTCCTCGCCCGCGCGCTGTCGCAGATCGGCCTCGTGTACGAGCCCGCGCGCTCGCGCCGCGCCGCTCAGGTTCGCGAGCGCGCCGTGCGCCGCGCGCGCCGCATCGGAGAACCGCGCGACCTCGAGATAACAGCGCTCGGCACTCGCCCACTCGGCCTCGGAGCGGAGCGCGGCCGCGGCCTTCTCGTGCTGCTCGCCGGCGAGCTGCCACGCGCGCGCGGCCTCGTGCACGAGCGCGGCGCGCTTGTGAAATGCCCCGCGCTCCTCGGTTTGCGGCAAGCGCGGCGCGACCTTCGCGATCACCGCGACCAGTCGCTCTGTGCTCTCGGCCTTTTCGAACGCGGCCGTCGCGGCCTCGAGCGCCTCGACGCTCGGCTCGAGCTCGCAGATGCGCTCCCACGCGTCGCCCGCGGCCAGCAAATCCGAGCGATGGAGCTCGTGCACGGTCGCGAGCCTGCGCAGCGTCGCCACGCGCTCGACCGGCGTGTGCTCGGGGCCCGCGTCGCCCTCGAGGTGGCGCGCGAGGTCGTCCCAACGCCCGCACCGCTCGAGCAGTTTGCGGAGTTCACCGCGCGCCGCCGCGACGCTCTCCGCGACGGCCACGCTCTGCGCGCCGCGCCCCGCCGCGACGACGATCGCGTAGAGCGCGACCGCGCGATCGGGCTGCCCGAGCGGGCCGTCGAAGAGACGCGCGGCCTCGAGCCCGCTCTGCACGCGCATCGCGACGGGTGCGGTCGTGGCCTCGGCGGCGGGGGGGGCGGGGGGGGCGCGGGGGGGGGGGGCGGGCGGGCGGGGGGGCCCCCCCGCCGAGCTGGAGCCCGACCAATGGTGTCGAAGGCCTGGCCGATGAGCTCCGCGAAGCCGTCGTGGAGCTCGGTGTTCTCGACCCTGATGATGGCCTTGTCGAAGATGCTCATCAGATCGTCGAAGGTTACCGTCGTGTCAGCGGCGGCCTCGGCCAAGCGGCTGTAGGAGCTCGCCGCGCGGTCGCGGAAGAACTCCGACGTCTTCTCCCCGGGCTTCAGAATCTTGAGCGGGTTGGGGTTCGCCTCCTCGCGGGTCATCTCGCGGACGATCTCGCCGACACGGCGGCTGAGCTCGGCCGCGATGCGCGCGACGCGTGGGCTCTTGCACTCCTCCTCCGAGAGCTCCGCGAGCTTCGCGAAGTGCGCGAGGTTCTGCTGCCGTTTGAGCTCGCTCTGGAGCCGCGGCAGGACCTTCTCTGCGCCGTCGGAGCCGACCGCGGTCTCGAGCTCGCGCCGCAGCAGCTCGAAGCGCGTGCTCGTGTAGGCCTCGGCCTTGGAGATGGCGGCCGCGAGATCGTAGTTGCTGCGGCTGTTGGTGATGCCGCGACCGAGGATGTGACCGCCCTCGTCGAGGACGACAGCCTTGGTGGTGGTCGAGCCCAGATCGATGCCGGTGAAGATCTTCACGGTGCGATCTCCTTCGAGCGACGCAGCGAGACGAGGGGTGGTTGCGGCTCCCCGAGCGGCAGATCGACCGACCCCATCGAGGTCGAGCCTCGCTTCTGCTCGAGCATCTGCAGGTAGCTCTCGATGCGGTTCTTGACGTTCGCCGCGGAGAAGTACCTCGCGTCTACGAGGTCGGTCTCGATGAAGCCGCCCGCGATGCCCGTCCGCTTCTCGACCTCTCTCAGCATGACGAGCTGCCCGGCGCTGAAGCTGTTGCAGCTCTTGATCGAGTTCACGAGGACGCCGTCCGCCTGATAGTCGCGGACATAGGACTCGAGCATCGACACGCGGCCCGGCAGGTTGCGGTTCGTGTAACAACCCATGCAATAGTCGGCCAGCGTCCCGAGCGGGTCGTTCGGGTCGTGCCTGAACCCGAAGTCGAAGACGCCACCTACTTTGGTGTAAGTGCTCGCGACGACGACGGCGCCCTCGTCGGAGAACATCTGCCAGAACTCGCGGAAGTTCGTCCAGTTGGGCGGGCCCTCGACGACGAGCCGATATTTCTCGGGGCCCATCGGGCCGTCGGGCGTGATGGGGCCCTCACCACGGGCGATGCGTCCCTCGACCTCGGCGCGCAGCGTCGAGTAATAGTCGATAGCGCCCTCGGTCCCGCGGAAGGCCGTGAAGATCGGCCCGATGTAATAGACGCCCCCGAAGTAGGCGTCGATCGGTGAAGGCCTGTGCTTCGCCGACTCGAGCACGCGGACGAGGTCCTCCTCGGCGCGCGCGCTGCGGACGAGCATCTCGCGCAGCCTGTCTTCGTCATAAGCGCGCCCCGTGAGCTTCTCGAGGGCCGGGATCACCTGCGTCTTCAGCTGCTCGATCATGTAGCTGCGCATCGACGGGGTTACACCGCCGTCAGCTTGATAGGGCGTGTGCAGCATGACGACCGGGCAGTCGTACTCCTCCCTCAGGAGCTCGAACCACTTGAGGAAGGTGAAGCAGCCCGTATAGGAGAGGAGCAGCAAATCGGGCTTCGGGAGCGGCTGTCCAGTCGGCCCGATGTTGCCCTTACGCTTCATTCCAATGTCGCATTTGACGTAGGCGCAGACGTCCTCGGAGTGACCGACGCGCTCGGCCTCGCTTATGAAGTCGCCCGCGCGCTTGCGCATCGCGGACTGGAGCGCGTTGATCTCCGGATAGACGGGCAGCACGTCGAACGACAGGAGGAGCTCCGTCAGGTTGCCCGGGACAAACGTGTAGACGACCTTCTTGCCGGTCTCCGGGGCCGCCGCGAGACGATCGAAGTGCTCCGCGATCATCTCTTTCTGTTTGATCATGCTCGGTTCTTTTTCGACGCCGCTCATGTCACTCTCCCCAAAGGCGAATGGAGTCGGAGAAGGTCCCCGCCTGCTCGCGGATGACCTGGAATTGGCCGAGGTTCTCGGCGTAGCGGAACGCCGTCCAAGGAATGTTCTCGCGATCGAGCACGGTTTGGAGCATCGGCTGATCGAGGAGGGCCGGGTCGCAGAAGCTCGGCGCCGCGAAGATGACGCCCTCGGCGCGCGAGCGGCGTACGGTCTTGCAGAGCTCGCTGCCTTTCTGCCCGCTCGGACAATAGACGGACGCGGACTCGACAGAGCGCTCGATGAAGGCGCGCGCGAGCGCCTCGAGCGGGTCGCCCTCCAAGCTGACGTCGCCTTTGATGAAGCGCGCGTGGATCGTCATGTCGTCCCAGACGATGTAACAACCAGCGCGCTCGAGGGTGCGAATGAGGCCTAGCGGCGGCTGCTCGCAGAACGCGCCCGACACGACGACGCGGCTGTGATCCCGCTTCGGCCGGTCGAGCTCCACCACGGCTGTGAGGTAGCTGTCGAGCATGCGCGTGTGCTCCTCGACTGGCAGGACGTCGCCGGCGCGCAGGACGAGGTAGGTCTCGTCGGCGGGCACGAGCCACGGCTGCTCGGCGCGCAGGGTCATGAGGCGCTCGATGCTGCGGCGGTTCTGATTGTAAGCGTCAATCGAGGCGCGGAGGGCGTCGTCGCTGACACGCCTGTCGGTCATTGCCTCGAGGTCGCCGAGGATCCGCTTGAGCTCGTGCGCGAAGAACTTACCGCCGACCGCCGGGTCGAAGTTCTGCGGAATATCGAGATAGCGAGCGAGCTTGTCGGGGAACAATATCTGCCAAATGCCCGACAGGTTGCGAATGACGTCGCAAATCGCGGGGAAGATGAAGCCGTCGAACGACTCGAGCCGCTTCGTCAGCGCGAGCTCGATGAGGCCGCGCGGGAGCTGGCAGATATAAGACTGGAAATAGGCGTCCCCGCGGATGATCTCGATCTGCTCGCCCGCGCCGCGCAGGTGCACTGGGAGCATCCCCGCGGCGTGCACGATCTCCTTCGGCGAATAGGTGGGTAGGCAGCCGATGACCTTCGCCCCGTGGTGGGTCGACTTGAAGCGCTGGACGACCCCGAAATCGAGGTCGTGATAGAGGGCGTCGGCCTCGTCGACGATGCGCTGAACGGTCTCGCTCGCTGTGGTCATGGTCGTCCCTTCACGCGTCTTTGAAGCTGGCCGGGCGGCGCTCGAGGAACGCCGCGATCCCCTCGTTGGCGTCGTGGGTCGCCATGAGGTCCTCGAGGTAGAGCTGCTCGATCGCAGGCAGATCGCGCTCGAGGCGCTGATTGAGATCAGCCCGCGCCGCGCGCTCGGCGAACCGCAGGCTGGAGGCGCTCGTCGGCTTGAGCGACTCGGCGTAGAGCGCGCGGATCCAAGCCTCGGGGTCGTCGGTGACCGCGCTCACGAGGCCCATGTCCTTCGCCTCTGCGGCGGTGATCGAGCGGCCCGAGACGCAGAGATCGAGCGCGCGGCCGGCCCCGAGTCGCCACGGCAGGAGGACGGACGCCATCGGCGCGAACACCGCGAGCTTGATCTCGGGCTGCCCGAGGCGCGCGTCCGTGGTCGCGACGATGAAGGTGCAGTAGCTCGCGAGCTCGAGCCCGCCGCCGAGGCACTGGCCGCGCACGAGCGCGCACGTGGGGACTGCGAGGCGCGCGAGGTGGCGGAAGAGCGCGTGGAACTTCTCGAGCATCTTCGGAGCGGCCTCGCGCTTGTGCTCTTCGACGCTCGCGCCGAACGAGAAGTGTTTGCCCGCGCCCTCGAAGACGACGAGCTTCACGCGGGCGTCGACCTCGCGATCGAGCGCGGTCGTGACGCCGTCGATCATCGCCGCGTCGAGGATGTTGCCCTTCGGCGCGTCGAGGACGAGCCGCAGCACCGCGCCGTCTTCTTCTTTACGGCACTGAATCATCGCTGCACCTCCATCTCGAGCTCGGTGTACGGACCCGTGGAAAAGCCGATGTTGCGGAAGAAGCGCAGGACCTTGACGTCGTCGCGCCGGACCATCGTCCGCAGGATGGTCGTGCCGCGGCTCGCGAAGGCCTGAACGAGGCGCGCGAGCAGATCGCGGCCGATGTCCTCGTTCTGGTGCGCGACGTCGATGCCGATGCCGATCACCCAGCCGGCCGGGTGCGAGCCGAACTCCCAGGTCCGGACCTCACCGATCACGTAGCCGATGAGGACGTCGCGCGCGGAGCAGGCGACCCACGCGAGAGGCTCGCCCGACTCGTCGTCGATCGCGTGATGCGCGACCTCACGCCAAGCGAAGGGCGCGGCCTCGTGCGCGTGCTGCGCGTAGATCTCCTCGATTCGAGAGAGGTCTGCGCGCTTCATCGGGCGGAGCGTGTGGCTCAAGCGCTCTCCTCGAAGTCGGGGACCAAGACCGGTCGCTTCTTGAGCTCGCCTTTGTGGAGGGCCTCGAAGACGGCGTTGATGTCGCGCATCGGGCGCCGCTCGATGAACGGCAAGAGCGAGATCTTCCCCGCGGCGACGAGCTCGACGACAGCCGGGTAGTGCTCGGGCAGACAGCCCCAGGTGCCGCGCGCCGTCGCGTCGAACGCCATCAGGTTCGAGAGGCGCACCGTGACGGGCTCGGGCGTGAAGCCGACGACCGCGAGGTGCCCGCCATGGTTCAGCAGCGAGAACGCGAGCGCCTGCCCGGCCGGGTGCCCCGAGGTCTCGAAGATCTTGTGGCCGGTCGCGGGCAGGCCCTGCTCCTTCGCCCAAGCCTTGAGCTCGGCCTTTATTGCTTTGACATCGTCTTTGCCAATCACACGGGCGAAGCTCGCCCCGGCGCTCTTCGCGCGCTCGACTTTCACCGGGTCGACGTCGAGCGCCGCGACCGCTGCGCCGAGAGCCTTCGCGATTTGGACGCCGAAGACACCCACGCCGCCGATGCCCACGAACACGGCGACGTCACCCGCGCCGAGGCCCGCGTTGATCGCGGCCTGGTACGGCGTGGTCACGGCGTCGGCGATGACCGCGAGGTCGACCAAGCCGAGGCCGCGCGCCTCGATCGCGCCGACGTCGACGGGACACAGGCCGCGCGAGGGGACGACGACGTGGCTCGCGAAGCCCCCGTGGTCGTCGTTGCCAGGGAAGATCTGCTTCGGGCAGATCGCGCCGCGCCCAGCCTTGCACGCTGTGCAAGTACCGCACGGCATCACCGCGGGGACGACGACCGACTTGCCGACCCAAGCCTCGGCGCCGGGCCCACCGTGCGTGACGACGCCGCTGATCTCGTGGCCGAGCGTGAGCGGCAGGGGGTGCCGAGTCGGGACCGAGTCGTAGAGGAACCCGAGATCGGTGTGGCAGACGCCGCAGCCAGCGACGCGCAGGACGACGGTGTTCGGCTGGAGCGCGCTCTCGTCGAGGTCACGCGTGGTCGGGGAGAGCGGCTGACGCACCCCCGTCATCTGCCAGCTGCGGATCTTCACGGTCATCACGCCCCTCCTGCGGATAGGAGTAATTAGGTACTTGAATACCTATTTGAGACCCGGTACGACGTCAAGCGTGAAAGGAGGCGCCCTTGCCCGACCTCACGAAGACGAAGACCGAGACCGATAGGGAGCTCGCCCCAGGGGAGCTCGAGACCGACCACGTGCTGGTGCGCGCGCTGCGCGCGGATGATCTGGCTGCGGTGGTCCGCATCGACGCGCAGGCGATCGGTCGGACGAGGAAGGCGTATTACGAGGGGAAGCTCGGGACCGCGCTCGAGGCAGGCGCGCTGCAGACGAGCCTCGCCGCGGAGCTCGACGACCACGTGGTCGGCTTCATCCTCGCGCGCCTCTATTACGGTGAGTTCGGTCGCACCGAGCCCACGGCGATCATCGACTCGATCGGCGTCGACCACGACTATCACCGTCGCAAAGTCGGCGAAGCGCTCATGAGGCAGCTCACGATGAACCTGCGCGCGCTAGGGGTGGAGCACGTGGAGAGCCTCGTCGACTGGGACCAGCAAGACCTCCTCCGGTTCTTCGCGCACCACGGGTTCACGCCCGCGCCGCGCCTCTGCTTACGGCTCGCGCTGCTCTAGGGGTGCCCCCCCTGCGCCGCGCTGCGCGCGGCTGTTCCCCCCCATGTCGGGTTCGCTTCGCTGCGGTTTTGCGTGGGGTCGAATAGCGACCCTACGGTTACAGGCCCGTCACTCCTTCAGCGCCGACCCACGCAAAACCGCAGCTGCGCGGAACGCGACGGGGGGGACCGGTCACGCCCTCTTGAACCTTGCCTCGACTGCGGAGAACTGGGGCCTTATGGCTATTGCATATTCGGAGAGCCATGCCCAACACTGAAGAGGTCGTGGCGCTGCTCGACAATGCTGTAGCCGCACCCAAGCCGCGCCACGCGCTTTGTCCCCGAGGCGTGGGAGCCATCTCGGGCCCGTGAGGCCGAGGGATTGCCTACTCCTGCAGCTCACTTAAACGCTCAATGAGAGTCGGAATGAGCTCCTCTTCGGTGACCATTCTCGCTTCCAAAATGTTCATGTGTTGATCGGCGGTCGTGATCTCATATTCGGTGTCCCCCTTCCAAGCGACCCAGAGACATTGCTTCTTGGATTTGGTGTGCAAAACCAAGGTTGCCATGGAGATTCTTGGAAGAACGTCCGAAAAGGAGGGGTTTCGCTTGATATGGGCCACCAGCTTTCGCATCACAACCAGGGTTGGCTTGAGCACGTCGAATGTTTCGAGGCGAGCAAGCGCCTCTTCAACGGAGCTCCAATTGTCAACTGTCGCCATGGCTTGAGTGCCTCCGAAAGCGCGGCGCCGCTAAGGCGCTTTTCGCTTTTGCAAGCTTCGCCAGAAGTCCAGCAAGGCGCAATGGAGGGTTGGGGCGCTTGTGTCGCCTTTTGTCCGCTCTCAGGTCGCTGACGGAGCCCCGCCTACAAGAGTAATCTTCCGGTGCTCACTCCTCGGGCGCCCCCCTCGCGTCGTCCTGGCGCTCTCGCGCGCCGCGCTCATTCCGACCGGTCTCCTTGGCTAGAGTCAATCGTCTTCGTCAGGTTCGAGTCTCGATCCAGTGACGAAAGCGATCACCGAGGGCATTAGGCAGCGGTCGATGTCGTCGTCTGTTGCGCTCCCGCCCTGATCAAACTTGCTCCACCCAATTATCATATTTCTCTGTCTTACGGGCGTCTCGAACGCAGCTCGAAATGCACGCGAGGCAAGCAGCCATGAATCTGCGGTCCCGTGACGCTCAGCGGTCAGGCGAAGCATATCACTCGGACGCAACCCCTGGTGCGCCATGCTGCGTAGCATCGTCGCGAGTTGGCTTACAGTTTCCTCATCTTCCATCTTGCCTCCAAGACTCCCACAGCGGGCCCACCCCAGCTCATCGGTCTGCGTCAGTGCGCGCATCCCAAGTCCCGAGATCGACAAGCCATCGACGCACCTGCTGGATAACCTCGGTCGCGCTGCCTCCACGACGCGCATCGAAGTTCAGACTGGGGTCCTGATGACTGTACCGTCCACCCAACACTTCGAATTCCCAGGCGGCGCCCTGGTCATCAATGGCGGTGATGCGCACGTACCGGACCTCGGTCGGCAGCGCCCTTGATATTTGGAGGCGGGGAAGTTGCCCCAGCTCTACTAGACGGAACGCGAATTCCGCCACCGTGGAGGGGCCGAGTGTCGCCTTGATCGTGCTCGCAAGTTCATCCAGATTCATGGCGCTCTCCTATCGCCGCATCGCGACCTCAAAGTGCTCGTATTGTTTGACGGAACTACCCTTATTGTCGCGGACAGTTCGCCGGGGGCCGGCCCAACGGGGCTGGGTGGAGGCGGCAGGTTCGACAAGGGACTTGACCATCGTCGCTCTCCTCGGGCGCTGCCTGCCGTCAGCCCTCCTTGCGACCGAAAACGGTGCGTCCCTCAAGCGTTGCGAAGATCCCCGGATCCGAACTGATGATCACGTTCTTTGCCAGCTCGATTCCTCCCGGCTGAAGTCCCTCAAACTCAGCGACTATATCGTCGATCTCTTCGCGATCTTGTGGGTCGTCACGTTCCAATACGAAAGTGAGGCGCACGGCCCTTGGAGCCGGGACCACAAGCGTAACGCGACGCATGTTTGGCGAGATGGCACCAATCATGGCCTGAACTAGACTCAAGACCTGTGCATTTTCTTCGGCGAGGCTCATGGCGTCTTCGGACTCCGGGTGGGGCTAGATAGCCAAGCACGGACCGCTCTTCTTGTCTCGTCCAAGGCCACCTTGAGTTCGCCAACGGTTAGGTTGGTAAGGGGCTGCTCAGTAATTGTCAATCCTTGCGAGGGCGGCGACACCGAAGCGAGACGTGCGCACGCGTGGTGAGTACTGCAGGAATACTCGAGGAGCCGCGGATGCACTTGGATAGATGACAGAGTGGTCAGCGAGCAGGCGCGTTCCGCCCCTCCCGCGCCATGCGGATCTCCTGCCGCGTCATGGGGCCACGCATGAACGACATGGCCCATCGTGGTTGGAGGAGCGCGGCCCCGGGGCGGTGGACGTTGCGGACGACGAACCACCGAGCCTTGAGCTTCTTGAGGATGTCGGAGATCTCCCCGCCAGTCTCGCCCTCGGCCTCGTTGGCCATGCCCTCTACGACGCGCTCGCGGTCAGCGTCGGTCTGCAGACGGCCGAGGCACCAGAAGCCCGCGTTGCTGAGGGCCCTGTAATCGAGATCCATCGGGTTTTGCGTCGCGACCACGACGCCGACTCCGTAGGCGCGGGCCTGCTTCATCAGGGCGACGAGTGGTCGCTTCGTCGGTGGGTTCGCGGGGTGTGGCGGCAAGAAGCCGTAGACCTCGTCGAAGACGATGAGCGCGCGCAGGCGCTGCGTGCCGCGTAAGCTCCGGACCCAAGAGAGCACCTCTTCGAGCAGGACGCCCAGCACCAGCGCGCGTTCGTCGTCGTCCACGTGGGCGACGCTCACGATGGTCGCCTTGGTGCGTAGTGAAGGCGCCATCCAGTCGGCGAGATCGAGCGTGATGCCCTGGCGCCAGCTCGTGAACGAGGGGCTCGCAAGCAGCGTGTTCAGCGCCGACGCGAGCTCGCGCCGCGCTCGCTTGGACATGAAGTCATCGATGCTCTGCGCACCAATCGAGTCGACGGGCGGATGGCTGACCTCGGCGAGCAGAGAGGCTAGATCGCGAACGAACTCCGAGGAGAGTACCTTTCAACGCGAGAGGCGGTCCAGAATCGCCAGCGCGTGAGGCGCCGCGCGCTCGATCCATCTGATGCATCCCTCTGGGTTGGCGTCGATTCCGGTGTCCGCGAGGTGCACCAAGCATTCAGGCATCCAGCAGACGAGGAAGGGAGGCTCGCCAGCCGGAATCTGAGACTGCCGCACGTACCAGATCCACGTGTCCCACGGCGGCTGGTTATGGGCATCGAAGAGCCCGGAACTCACGTCCTCGGCTGCACCGTCGCTCAGCGTCAACGAAGGAAAGAAGATGAGCATTCTGCCCGTGGCCGGATCCGTAGCTGTCCGGGCCGATTCAACTCGAGCAAGGGCGCTCGATCTGCGAGTGGCAATGTCGCTCACCACGTCGATGGACTCGTCATCCGGGGTGATGACGATACGACCTCGCTTCTCCGAGTCACTCTCCACGAGCAGGCGGTGCGGCCGGAGGGCGGGACTGCGGAGCGAGTGCTTGGCGTCCCCGCCGGATGCCTGAACGCCGCACCAGGCGATCGTCTCCGCAAATTGTCTCTTGAACTGCGCCACTTGATGCACGGTTGTCAGTCTCCATTGGCTGCTGTCGCATGATCGACAAAATATGACCTAAGAGTTCGACTCTCGCCTGTCCGGTCGCTCTGCCTGCTGCTGAGTGACTATTCTCCGCGTAAAACTCGCTCTCTTCGTCCCGCTCCTTGCCAATATCGGTTAAGCGGGGCTTGAGTGACTCGAGCAGCTCATTGAAAGGGGTGGGGGGGACTTTGCCGCTTCATGTCGGATCTCAGGTCGCCGACGGAGTCACACGAGAGCGGCAATTTCGACCAGGCTCGTCACGCGCAGCGCGTAGCCCATTGCCGACAGTTTGCCTATGCGTTGCTCCCCACCGTCAGGATGCTTATTAGCCCCCTGCTAAGAGTCGAAGGGTCATATCTCCCAGCCGCTAGGTCAAGAACGCGCGCAGGATTTCTGTGGAGCTGGTAGTGCCGGGATGAAACGACTATGTTGCACGGTAGAGTTACCTTGATCTGGTTGTTGGTGATTCCGCCCCTGTCGTCAAGGAAGCGCGAAGCGATCTGGTGAAACTCTTCATTCCCGTCCGCAGCAAGCTGCGATTGTCCATAGGGCGTCGCTGCCAGGGTGTGCGCGTCACCGATCCATTGAGTGCGGTCGCACTGGACAAGGTGCGTGTGGATCGCTCCAGAGTGCGAGACCTCCAGTGTGTCGCCATCTAGGGAGAGAGCGAGGGCGCCCACTTGCGCCGGGGTTCTTGGCTCAAACTTGATTGCACGCAGTTGTGTTGCGGCAGCCGTCAGCGCCCGCTGTGACCAGCCACTCCCGCCGGGCGTGCTCGCCCCCGCGTCCACCAAAGCGAAGACCTCCTCGTCGGTAATTGCGAACGGAAAGTCGGCGTCAACGGCAAAGTAGTGGAGAGGTTTGCCTGGCCGAAGTGAACATTGGTATCGAGGAGAGCCCTGGAAGGTGATACTCCTGAGAATCATTGGCTTGCCTATTGCCTTGAGATGATATGCGTTGTCGAATGGCGACGCTACGCGTTACAGGCCCGTCATTCCTCTGGAGCCGACCCACGAAACCGCAGCTACGCGGAACGCGACGGGGGGGACCGGTCACGCCAGCTGCAACCTTGTGTTAGCTATTGACGGCTGGCAGCTCCACCAGATCGCGGGCACGTATCGTGCGCCACGCGGCCAGTACTGCTGGCCTCGGTAAATGAGGCATGCAGCCCAATCTCTGTACCCCAATGTTCTCCGTGAGCAACTCCCAACCGATGGGGCCGACCGGTCGCACAGTTCACTAGCCGAGCCCAGAAATGATGCGAGCCGCGCCCCTGATGGGTCACATGGGCCACTTCGCACCTGGCGAGGGCGGCTGACCGAGTGCCACCCGTCCTGCACCTACCTCACGCTCATTCTCTGAGTCTGATCGAGATTGCGAATGGGCGCTCGTGTCGGGCGCTCTTAGCGCTACGAAAATAGAAAACGAGCTTTCCAATCTCTATACACTTTGCTACCAGTTTGCCATCGGTAGCGACTCGGTAGAGCGTGTACTCCTCATAGTCCTTGCCGAGTGCTTGAGCATTGTCAACTATCTCCGCGTATGTTCGACCGTACTGTTCGAGCTCAGGGGGCGGCGTGGTGATCGCGCTGGGTGTGTCCCGCTCGATCTCATTCGATAGCACGCGGCACGCGGCCCCATCCGAGACCGCCCACGCGACAAAGCGCGTCTTCGCGTCTCGCGGGACGTCCTCGGCTCCTTCCTTGAGTGGAATAGCATACATGTTGGGCGAAAGCTTCGCTATGTGTGGCGCAATTAGGACTGGCTCGAACTGCTCGAGGTCGATCGGTTTCGAGGTTTGAAGAATGGCTTGCCAGGTCATGGTACCTATTCAGGATATTTGTAATGCCAATATACCGATAGCGCCGCTCGCTCATCTCGCTGGCACTCGCCGCGCGGTACGCGCTCGTCCCGAATGGGTGGTACTCCTCGTAGGTAAATCACCGCGCCCGCATCATCCAATTCCAAGCAAGCCGATCCCAAGTGATTGTCGAGCTGGAAGCGCCACAGTTCCTCCTCGATGGTCTTCGTCTCGACCATGGCGACGCGTCTTGTCCCGTCCATGACGTGGAGGGTCTGGCGCTCGAGGAGGATGCCGCTCGAGTCGTGTTTGCGATAGAGCTCGTAGCCGCCCAGGTAGATGCGCTCCTCGACGAGGGTCGACGGGCCGTGTTCGTGCACCTTGCGTACGCGCTGTCCTGAGGCGTCGTAGACGAAGTACGCCGTGCCACCGCCACCGAGATCGGCTTCGGCCATTTGGTCGAAGGGCGAATAGGCGATCGCGGAGAGATGCGGCATCGCGGTGATGTTGCCGTGCGCGTCGTGCGTGTAGGTCGCGCTGCCGCCTGAGATAGAATTGGAGGCTAGGCGGTTGGTCCCCGATACATAAAAGTATGTCCGGGTCCAGGAGGCCGAGGAGTTGCCTACTCGCGTATGCTGGTAACTCAGTAGGTTACCGATTGCGTCATAGGCGAAGTCTTGTGTGTAGGGCCTGACGGCATTGGCGTCGTTCGCGTGCGGCAGGGTGCGGAGGGGGAGGTCGTTGTTGTCCCGTTGGACGTCGCCGCCCGTGCCTGCGTGCTCCCGACCGGAGGCCCATGCGAGCCGATACGAAGCCTCGTACTCGTACTGAGCCCCTGCGGTCGTGACTAGGTTGTCAAAGAACAGGGTTTGTTGGGCCTCGTCGGCTGTTTCGAGGATATTTCCAACTGGGTCGTATGTATAGCCGAGGTCCTGGAGCGTAGCGGCGGGGGATTCTCGCGTCGAGAGCGTTCGGGTGAGCCTAAACGTTAGCTCGTCGTATTCGTACGCCGTCGACGTACCGTTCGCGTAGGCGATCTCGGTGCGCCGGCCCTGGGCGTCGTAGTCGATGCCGGTGACGACGCCGGTCGCGGTCGTCGCGCCGCGGACCTTGACGGCCACGGATTCGAGCAGGCCGGCCTCGTTGTAGGTGGGGAGGACCTCGCTCGAGTCGGGGGTTGGGGGTGCCCCCCCTGCGCCGCACTGCGCGCGGCTGTTCCCCCCATGTCGGGTTTCGCTTCGCTGCGGTTCTGCGTGGGGTCGAATAGCGACCCTACGCGTTACAGGGCGGTCACTCCTCTAGAACCGACCCATGCAAAACCGCAGCTGCGCGGAACGCGACGGGGGGACCGGTCACGCCAACTGGAACCTTGTGCTGGCTATTAGCAGCTGGAAACTCCTTGCTATCGCTTGTTGTCGTGGTCGCGGGCTCCGCATCTGGTCGCTCGGCCGACGAGGGTGGCGGTGCCGTCGACCACGCAGCGAGTCTCCGCTCTCGAATAGCTCGTAACGCCGCTCGAGCCTGCGACGTGCGCAGCCAACGATACGGGCGTGTCCACCTCATCACGACCTCGGTTGGCCGCGCCGTGCTCCCGATCATCGAGCTGAGCGACGCGGCCAGCCGTCCGACTCCGCAAGGGCTGCACACCGTTTGGTCGTCTCCCCCGGCGCGATGCTTGAGTGGACGTGTACCCGTGAGCTGCCTTGGGGGCATCGCTTGGAGGGCGGCTCCTGCACTGGCGTGCGTCTTGCGCTGAACTCCGGCCAGGCCGCGAGCGTCTCCACTCCCCAGTCGGACGGGCAGCGTCGGCGCAATGAAGGGCGCTCTTTGGTCACGCTTTTAGCAGTTTAACCCTAAGACTCGCTGACGGAGCACCCGTACAAGACTCGTTGACGGAGGACCACCGACTCGCTGACGGAGCACCGACGCTACATACCGACTCGTTCCAACAGCCGAGGCCCATATTCGTCTGCCCATTTGAGCGAACCTTCCGCGTTGACGTTGATCCCGCATTGCACGAGGGGCACGTGCTCTACTGGAATCCACGACAGAAGCAGAGGTTCGCGCTGTCCCGTCGCCAACTCAAAGTACGGGAGGGCATCGACCCAGAGATCGCACGGTGGCAAATTGAGTTTGCCAATGAATCCTCCCGTCGCGAGATAGGCTGCTCCGTCTTCAAGATTCTTGTCGATCTCCAAGACAAGAACGCGGCCTTGCGCTTCCGGCCCGTCAAGCCGCAGCGCTTCTTCCTCCGCTAGCAGTTCGTGGCGTCGTATTACAATCGACTGGACTGTCGGAAGCAGATTCTCCACCGCTGCCCATTCATCGATTTGAAGCTCGTCCCTTCGCTTCCATGATGACGGCGCCCTTTCCGGCTTCGCGAGCGGGCGCTTCAGTGTGTACCAGGCTTTGGTCTCACGCAACCGTCGGGTTAGATCGTTCATGTCTATTCTCCAAGTACCAGACTACTCGTTGAGGAGCTGTACCAGCCGATTCATGAGAACAGCTCGACCGAGAGCGGACGGATTCTGCACTTTGCTCGCATCGTTGAGAACGGTGCGATATGCGTCGCGAATTCTGGCAGCCTCCTGAGCAGTTATTCCAAGCGAGCGCGCCTCTTCTGCCGTGATTGTTGCCGCCCTTTGAAGCCCTACTCGAGTACCTTCGGGACCCGTTCCCCAGCGGAGCGCCTTTCCAAAGGCGTTCATAGATGGATACCCGGGGGGGGAGTCCTCAGCTCCGTCATCGCCTCCTCGAGTGTCATTGCCGACGGAGGAGTCGATGGGGTCGGCGGGACCGACGCCGCGGCGATGTACAGTTGCAGTGCGTCCTTGATTGGCTTGACTGCCTGATAGATCCCCGCGCCTTTCTCTTCGGGGGTCTTGGTGTCATCCGCTAGCACCGTGATGATGTTGTACGGCTCAAGTAAGATGCCCTTGACAAGCTCCTTACCCTGCGAGGCCGTCTCATAGGCGCTAGCCGCTACATCCACGAGCGCGCTCGGGTCCTCTGCTCCGGACGCGACGCTGGCCACTGTGGCATATTTGTCGACTATTCCCAGCGCAGCCGTAGGCAGCTGCTTGACTATGTTCAACGGGTTGTTGTCAGACCAAGCCGCATTCGTGTAGCCTGAAACCCCCTGGCCGATGTCCGCAGCCGCTGACCGCGCGGAGCCCTCCAGCGCCTCTACAGCGCTTCTCGCTGTATCGACAATGTCCGCGGAATCAGCTGCGCTGGATACGCCCGCGCTCGCAGAGGCGGCGTAGACGTAGGGGTCAGGCTTAGGCTGGATTGTGCCTTCAATGGTGACCTCCTCAATCGTGATGCTACGCGGAAGGTTCTTTGCGGCTGCTTCTGCGCGGATTGAGAAATTTCCGGTAGCGTGCTTGAGAAAGTCCTCCAGTTTCTCAGGCGTCAGCGACTTGACGTGCTGAATGAGCTGCGGATCGGTCATCTGACTGATGGCACCATTCGAGCTCTCGCGCCCATTCGGATCCCTCAGCCCCACCGGGTTCCCCCGGCAATACGTGTACAACCCAGGCCCATCGGCCCCTATCCCCGCTGGGTCCGCTGTCGTCCATCTCCCGAGCCAGGGCGCGTAATACCGCACCCCCATCGAGTAGAATCCGGTCTCCTCGTCGCGCTCCTTGCCGATATACCGATAGCGCCGCTCGCTCACCTCGCTGGCATTCGCGGCCCGATACGCGCTCGTCCCGAATGGGTGGTACTCCTCGTAGGAAATCACCGCGCCCGCATCATCCAATTCCAAGCAAGCGGAGCCGAGGTGATTATCGAGCTGGAAGCGCCACAGTTCGGCCGGATCCGTAATCGCGATGTCGTCCTCGATGGTCTTGGTCTCGACCATAGCGACGCGTCTTGTCCCGTCCATGACGTGGAGGGTCTGGCGCTCGAGGAGCATGCCGCTCGAGTCGTGTTTGCGATAGAGCTCGTAGCCGCCCAGGTAGATGCGCTCCTCGACGAGGGTCGACGAGCTGTGTTCGTGCACCTTGCGGACGCGCTGTCCTGAGGCGTCGTAGACGAAGTACGCCGTGCCGCCGCCGCCGAGATCCGCCTCGACCATTTGGTCGAAGGGCGAGTAGGCAATGGTCGATAGGTGGGGCATCGCGGTGATGTTGCCGTGCGCGTCGTGCGTGTAGGTCGCGCTGCCGCCTGAGATAGAATTGGAGGCTAGGCGGTTGGTCCCCGAGACATGGGAGTATGTTCGGGTCCAGGAGGCCGAGGAGTTGCCTACTCGCGTATGCTGGTAACTCAGTAGGTTACCAATCGCGTCATAGGCGAAGTCTTGTGTGTACGGCCTGACTGCGTTGGCGTCGTTCGCGTGTGGCAGGGTGCGGAGGGGGAGGTCGTTGTTGTCCCGTTGGACGTCGCCGCCCGTGCCTGCGTGCTCTCTGGGGGGGCCCATCCTCGCCCGTGCTCGCGCCTTCGGCGCTGCGCGCGGTCGTTCCTTCCCAAACCGTGCTCGTTCGGCTTCGCCTCACTTGCGCGCGGTTGGGAAGGACCTCTCTCGGTGTCTTGCACCTTGTGCTGGCTATTGAGGGTGAGGTATCATGGCTATTGCATTGGGCGTAACAAACGCGGAGACCCCCAAGGGACGGCGCTATGACTCATTCCCTTGCCAGGTGCGCGAGGATGTGTCCTTGTCCAGTGGCCTCACACCACGCTGCGAAACAGTCGAAACATGCTGCAAGCGGCCCATCCTCGGCCAAACTTTCAGTGACAGGCCCGAATCGAGTCTCGCACGCTGAGCACACGTAAAGGCGTATGCCGAAAGTGTCGTGAATAGTGCTAACGCGCTCTGGCCTACCGGCCAAGCTGGCCGCGTGAACATGCCTGCAGGCGCGCGCGAGATCTGTTAGCCCGTGCTTTTGACATTGAACCATGCCCATGAAATCGCCTCATTTGCCGGGAAGGGGGATATTGAAAAGTGGGCCCCTGCTGGATAGCCCCCTGCGCCGCGCTGCGCGCGGCTGTTCCCCCCATGTCGGGTTTCGCTTCGCTGCGGTTTTGCGTGGGGTCGAATGGCGAACATGCGTGTTACAGGGCCGTCATTCTCTCAGAGGCGACCCACACAAAACCGCAGCTGCGCGGAACGCGACGGGGGGGACCGGTCACGCCCTTTTGATCCTTGCGTCGACTGTGGAGAACCGGGAACTTATGGCTATCGCATATTCGGAGAGCCAAATTCTCGCTTGGTAGCCTTGGCGGACAACCGCCCGCTTGATGCGCTAGTCGAAGCTGGCACGACCAACCCCACTGGCTCGTTGCGTCCCCGAACCTCATAGTGCCACGATCGGCAAATGCGGCTATCGAGCTCGCCGGCGCTCCATCGTCGCGCGTCTGGCCGGGTAGGGTTAAGGAACGCCGCGCAGGCACTGCACGGCGCCTACGGCACGGTTTGTGAGATCTTGGAATGCCTCCTTGCTCTCTCTGGTACGCAAGTCGATCGCGCTGCCACTCAAATAGATGTGGGCGCAAGTCCCGCTCCACGGGTCTGAGTTTCGCCCGGCGCAGGAGATCCTGACCACGGAGACCGCCGCCTGTAGCTGCGACGGTATCGTCGGTTTGAGCAATCAACAATTACTGAACGGGCCCTAAGAGTCGCTGGCGGACCGCCCGCGGTCTGCGATTCCAAACAGCCGGCGCACAGTGGCGGTCGCCTCTTCAACGCTGTCAAATGGTCCCAAAGATGTCCCGCTCTGACTCCCAACTGCGACGTGCACGAGCAGCAAACCGTCGACGCGCGGATTGATGCTTACCGAGTCATGCATGTCCTCGCAGGAGAAGTCAGGTGCGCGAGTTAGGCGCAGATGCTGCATGGTGGTTGCCGCGTAGAGATTTTCTCCTCTGCATTGTGCTAGGTTCTCGAGAAGTGCGGTAACGCGCGGGTCACAGGGCGTGAGGAACTCGCGTCGATAGGCGTTAACCAGGTCGGGATCGTTGATGTGTCGCCACATGCTACTGGACTCCTGCCTCTTTCAGTACGTCAGCGGTTTCTACTGCTTTGCCGTCTCGGTAGAATGTTGTCTTTTTCAGAAAGTCGGGGCTGCGCAGTACGGTGGCAAATTCAGTGTTTGTGGCATTGCGTGGGATGACTTCTTCGCCGCGCACTTCGTACCTGAAGCCCTTCTTCCCCCTCTCAAATGCTTCCTTGAGATCGCGAATGCCCGTAAGGTCAAACTTGATTGCTTCCGCGTTGCGGAGAACGTCTGTTAGGGCCCGACCGAAGGCGGTGCCGTGTGTGCTTCTCCGCGTTAGAACGTCGGTCCATAGCAGCCACGGCACTCCGCGTCCTTCGGAGAATTCCAGTAGAGCGTCGCCGAGGCCCAATGTCGCCGTCTTGGCGACCGGCGCATCACGTCGCGGAGCGCCGCTCGAGGCGACACGCGTTTCCTCGCTGCCAGCCGTTCCCGGGAACACCATGTCGGCAATGATCCCCGCAGCGGGGAACACGGCCTTCAGTGCGCCACCCCAGAAGCCCGGGGCGGAGACTGCCGACTTCTCCTTGGCGGGCGCCTCGACGGGCTCTGGTGGGATGGGCGGAGGAGCCTCCTGTTTGACCGGATTGGCACTCGATGCGGCTACCGCCTTGGGCTTGTCACTCGCGTGTTCACGTGATTGCAGGTAGGCTTGGTATAGCCCGCCCGCTGCGAATGCGACTACCGCTGCGCCGATTAGCATACCAGTGAGGCCGAAGCGGCTTCCTCCTTCGGCGCCGACGGCAGCACCAGCACCAACTGTCTCGCCTGCCGAAACACCTGCGCCAACCACGGCCGCCTCTGTAGCCCCTACTGCGCCGGCTCCCTGGAGCACCCGAGCGCCCTGGACTCCCCCCGCCATATTGACCATGCGACTGTATTGCGCGACTACCCGGGCAGCCGTCTGAGCCGCTATTGGAACGATGGGAGTGACGCCCCAAGCGACCTCCTCTGCGACCGCCACGGCCTCCGGGTCGCGCCCATTGGGATCGCTCAGCGTTACGGGGTTCCCCCGGCAATACGTATACAATCCCGGCCCATCCGCCCCTATCCCCGCGGGGTCCGCTGTCGTCCATCTCCCGAGCCAGGGCGCGTAATACCGCACGCCCATCGAATAAAACCCGGTCTCCTCGTCGCGCTCCCTGCCGATATACCGATAGCGCCGCTCGCTGACCTCGCTCGCATTCGCGGCCCGATACGCCGAGGTCCCGAATGGGTGGTACTCCTCGTAGGAAATCACCGCGCCCGCATCATCCAATTCCAAGCAAGCGGAGCCGAGGTGATTGTCGAGCTGGAAGCGCCACAGTTCGGCCGGATCCGTAATCGCGATGTCGTCTTCGATGGTCTTGGTCTCGACCATGGCGACGCGTCTTGTCCCATCCATGACGTGGAGGGTCTGGCGCTCGAGGAGCGTGCCGCTCGAGTCGTGTTTGCGATAGAGCTCGTAGCCACCCAGGTAGATGCGCTCTTCGACGAGGGTCGACGAGCTGTGTTCGTGCACCTTGCGTACGCGCTGTCCTGAGGCGTCGTAGACGAAGTACGCAGTGCCGCCGCCGCCGAGGTCCGCCTCGGCCATTTGGTCGAAGGGCGAATAGGCGATCGTGGAGAGATGCGGCATTGCCGTAGTATTCCCATGAGCGTCATAGGAATAGCTGGCCGTCCCGCCTGAGATAGAATTGGAGGCTAGGCGGTTGGTCCCAGAGACATAAGAGTATGTTCGGGTCCAGGAGGCCGAGGAGTTGCCTACTCGCGTATGCTGGTAACTCAGTAGGTTACCGATAGCGTCATAGGCGAAGTCTTGTTGATAGGGCCTGACAGCGTTGGCGTCGTTCGCGTGCGGCAGGGTGCGGAGGGGGAGGTCGTTGTTGTCCCGCTGGACGTCGCCACCCGTGCCTGCGTGCTCCCGACCGGAGGCCCAGGCGAGCCGATACGAAGCCTCGTACTCGTACTGAGCCCCCGCGGTCGTGACTAGGTTGCCAAAGAACAGGGTTTGTTGGGCCTCGTCGGCTGTTTCGAGGATATTTCCAACTGGGTCGTACGTATAGCCGAGGTCCTGGAGCGTAGCGGCGGGGGATTCTCGTGTCGAGAGCGTTCGGGTGAGCCTAAACGTGAGCTCGTCGTATTCGTACGCCGTCGACGTGCCGTTCGCGTAGGCGATCTCGGTGCGCCGGCCCTGGGCGTCGTAGTCGATCGCGGTCACCACGTTGCTCGCGGTCGTCGCGCCGCGGACCTTTACGGCCACGGATTCGAGCAGGCCGGCCTCGTTGTAGGTCGGCAGGACCTCGCTTGAGTCGGGGGTGATGAGCGAGGTCGGGCGGTTGAGGGCGTCGTAGGCGCGGGTCTCGGTGAAGACCTCGGTCTCGAGGGAGGATGCTGCGTGGGACTCGAGGGCGGTTACCGTGGTGTCAGTCGCTAGCGCGCTCCAGTCGACGGTCGCGTCGTAGGTGGTCGCGAGCTGGCGTTCGGAGGCGAGGAGATTCCCTTTGAAATCTAGGGTAGCCCCCCCTGCGCCGCGCTGCGCGCGGCTGTTCCCCCCCATGTCGGGTTTCGCTTCGCTGCGGTTTTGCGTGGGGTCGAATGGCGCCCCTACGTGTTACAGGCCCGTCACCCTTGCAGAGCCGACCCACGCAAACCGCAGCTGCGCGGAACGCGACGGGGGGGACCGGTCACGCCAACTGGAACCTTGTGCTGGCTATTAGCAGCTGGAAACTCCTTGCTATCGCTTGTTGTCCTGATCGCGGGCTCCGCATCTGGTCGCTCGGCCGACGAGGGTGGCGGTGCCGTCGACCACGCAGCGAGTCTCCGCTCTCGATTACCTCGTAACGCCGCGCGAGCCTGCGACGTGCACAGCCAACGATACGGGCCTATGCACTCATCGCCACCTCGGTTGCCCGCGCCGCGCTCCCAATCATCGAGCTACGCGACGCGGCCTGAGCCGTCCAACTCCGCAAAGGCTGCACGACCGGTTGGTCGTCTCCCACGGCGCGATGCTGAGGGGACGTGTACCCGTGAGGTGGCTTGGGGGCATTGTTTGGAGGGCGGCGCCTGACAGTCCACTGGCGTGCGCCTTGCGGTGAACTCGGGCCGGGCCGTGAGCGCCTCCACTCCCCAGTCGGGCGGGGAGCGTCGGCGCAACAACGGGTGTTCTTTGTCACGCGTTTAGCCGTTCAAGACTCGCTGACGGAGCACGGAGCCGTCAACTCGAACATCTCCTGGGTGACAATACTCGTGTCACCGAATTCAAAGCTAAATCGAACGCGATTGATGGCCTGGACAATCGTCGCATGGAGACCTGCGACGGTAATCGGTTGCACGGGTGCCGCTACCATTTTATATGGTCCGCCGTTCGGATCGGAATCGTACGCGTAGAGACCACGCTCGGCGACCAGCTTCCACGTGTTGACGCGTTTTGATGGTACCGCTGGGAAGAACCTGGCGTCCGTGAATACTGGAAGCTCGAGCAAAAGCTCAATCGCGTGCGCGTGGGCCTCGGTATCGGTGAGGAAGCCATCGGGTGCGTATCCACCCCCAGCAGTGGTAAACAACGCAACATGCCCGCGCACATCCCTAGCAAGCCAATCGTACTCGAATCCGTGAACATCGCTTGCTGACTTCGCTGTCGTCGACATATCAGCGGCCTCCTTCGTCTGACTTAAAGCGTGTCCCAGGACTTCGAAAAGCTTTGCGCCCCCACCTTGCCTCGCACGAGTAGCACACTGGAACCACCTGTTCGTTTCTTGGCCGAATTGCCTCAGTAAAATTCATATCAGGCGGGTCACCCAGCACCTCGCTGGCGACGACTTCCGCGCAACCCTTTCCGCCTCCGCGATTCGCCTGGGCAGTCACCATGCTCAGCGACGGAGAGTAGCCCCCAACCACTACGGCAGGGGGATACCGTCGCCCCGCAGGTTAAACCAGCTCCCCCTGGACCAATAAGCCAGTCGTCTGACCCCTAATAACTTTGGAACGGGAGTGTTAGCCTATCACCTCAATCCCGATAAGTCGGCCGTCGGCATCCATGTCCAGAAGGATTTCGGGCCCCTTGTAAGGAAGGAGTGTCCCCAGTTTGACATGTTTTGCGACGACCCCGCGAGCGCCGGGGCCTGGGTGATCTGGCAAGTACAAGTAGGCCACGCTTTCATCGTCATCACTGATCCGTAGCTCAATTTTCGTTGTCATTTGGGGGCCTCGCTAAGCGCGTTTAGGACCGTTTTGAGTTTTGCGGTTCCATTCGCGCCGACTTGATAAACGGCCATGCCATTGTTACCGACCGGCACAAGGACGCGATCCAAGTGGGCAGTGTCGCGTATCGCTCCGGCAGGGAACTGGCCGGTCGTCGTGATACTGGTGCTGAGCTCTCGAAGTCCTGTGGCAGCCTCCTGCTCTGTTGCGAATATTCCTCGTTCCACCGCGCGTCCAATTGCGTGAGGAAGGTTCGAGTTGACAGCTTTCCTGACGGCGGGTAGTCCCTCGGCGGCGGCTGGCAAATCTCCACCAGCACCAAGCAACCACAGCGCGGGCTTAGCGAACCATGGGATCTCCCTGCGCCCTACGACCACGCGAGGCGCCGACTCAGCGCCAGTCGCAAGAGCGTCCCCTGCGCCAGCGACCAATGCTTTCTCTCCCACAGCCATCTGGAGCGTGAGGGCGATGTCGCCAATCGTGATGATGACATCAGTGCTCTGGGTACCCGCCTGCGCGACCTCCGTGTTTGCCCCTTCGTGAAGGTCACGCAGCCCAGGCGGAAGGCCTTGTAGCTCCTGACTCGGTCCAATCAATCGCTGGCTGTTTGGGCTGAGCGCGCGCAGGATGTCGGCACCGGTGACCTCAGGCTCGTCCTGCGGCGAGGCTCCTGGCCGGTATTGGCCCGAAATGCTCTCGACCGGCGCACTCAGTTCGGCGGGAGGGCGCCCTGCCTTCGGATCGACCTCCACGAAATTCGGATCTGGACTGAAGTACGCAGGCTCATCCTCAGCGAACGTGGACGGGTCTTCTCCCGTCAACATGAGCGGTGGCGATTCCTGGGCCCAAGGTGCGGTGGCATTTGCGACCGCTCGAGCGACCGGATTGTTGGCTATCAGTCCGGCAAGCACGCCCTCGCGCCCGTTCGGATCCCGCAACCCCACCGGGTTCCCCCGACAATACGAGTACAACCCCGGCCCATCCGCCCCTATCCCCGCTGGGTCGGCCGTGGTCCATCTCCCAAGCCAGGGCGCGTAGTACCGCACGCCCATCGAATAAAACCCGGTCTCCTCGTCGCGCTCCCTGCCGATATACCGGTAGCGCCGCTCGCTGACTTCACTCGCACTCGCGGCCCGATACGCCGAAGTCCCGAATGGGTGGTACTCCTCGTAAGAGATGACCGCCCCCGCATCATCCAGTTCCAGGCAGGCCGATCCCAAGTGATTGTCGAGCTGGAAGCGCCATAGCTCCTCGGGGTCGGTGATCGCGATGTCGTCCTCGATGGTCTTGGTCTCGACCATGGCGACGCGTCTGGTCCCGTCCATGACGTGGAGGGTCTGGCGCTCGAGGAGCATGCCGCTCGAGTCGTGCTTGCGATAGAGCTCGTAGCCGCCCAGGTAAATGCGCTCTTCGACGAGGGTCGACGAGCTGTGTTCGTGCACCTTGCGGACGCGCTGTCCTGAGGCGCCGTAGACGAAGTACGCCGTGCCGCCGCCGCCGAGATCCGCCTCGGCCATTTGGTCGAAGGGGGAATAGGCGATCGCGGAGAGATGCGGCATCGCGGTGATGTTGCCGTGCGCGTCGTGCGTGTAGGTCGCCGTGCCGCCGGGGATTGAGTTGGAGGCTAGGCGGTTGGTCCCCGAGACATGGGAGTAAGTGCGGGTCCAGGAGCCCGTGGAGCTGCCCACTCGGGTGTGCTGTAGGGAGAGGATGTTGCCGACGAGATCGTAAGCGTAGTCCTCTTCGTAGGGCTGGACCGCGGCGGAGTCGTTCTCATGGGGAGCGACCGCACGGGCAGGTCGTTGTTGTCGCGGTGGTCGTCGCCCCCGGCTCCGGCGTGCTCCCGTCCCTTGGCCCACTTGAGCCTGTAGGACGCCTCGTATTCGTAGAGGGTGGAGCCGCTGGTCACGGTGTTGTTGTAGAAGATGGTTTGCTGCGCGGCGTCTGCGATGGCGAGGATATTTCCAACGGGGTCGTAGGTATAGCTGAGGTCCTGGAGGGTAGCGGCTGGCGACGTGCGCGTCGATACCGCATGGCGCAGCCTAAACGTGAGCTCGTCGTATTCGTACGCCGTCGACGTGCCGTTCGCGTAGGCGATCTCGGTGCGCCGGCCCTGGGCGTCGTAGTCGATGCCGGTGACGACGCCGGTCGCGGTCGTCGCGCCGCGGACCTTGACGGCCACGGATTCGAGCAGGCCGGCCTCGTTGTAGGTCGGCAGGACCTCGCTCGAGTCGGGGGTGATGACCGAGGTCGGGCGGTTGAGGGCGTCGTAGGCGCGGGTCTCGGTGAAGACCTCGGTCTCGAGGGAGGATGCTGCGTGGGACTCGAGGGCGGTTACCGTGGTGTCAGTCGCTAGCGCGCTCCAGTCGACGGTCGCGTCGTAGGTGGTCGCGAGCTGGCGTTCGGAGGCGAGGAGATTCCCTTTGAAGTCAAACGAGGTCGCGCGCACGACCCCTGCGCCGTCGAAGGTGCGGATGAGCCTCCCTCGTAGGTTGTCGTCCGCGGGGCTGGTGAGGCCCGCGTCATCGCCGTAGGCGAAGCGCTGGAGAAGGACCTCGTCGGCGGTCCCGACCTTGAGCCAGAGGTGCGTGGTGCGGCGCAGGGCGTCGAGCTCGGTGCGGAAGCGCTGGTCGCGGGCGTCCCATCGTCGGATGGGCGCTCCTGTCACGTCCCGGAGAGCCCAGCGAGAGCCCTTATCGATGTTGGTCTCTTTGAGGAGCTGCCCTGCCATGGAGAAGAGGTGGCTCTGGCAGGTGCGACCGAGGGGGTCTTTGACCTCGAGCACCTGGCTCTCAATATCGAGCTTCGTGCGCGTCTCGAAGAGCTCGCTATTGCCATTGTCGACGACCACCAAGAAGGCGCGGCCCATCGAGTCGAGGTGAGTCGTGGTCGGGGTGTTGGCGTGTGCCTCGGTGAGCTCGCGGGCACGCTGTTCGGCGGCCGTGGGCGTGGGCGTGGCGGTCGAGAGGCGGGCGGCGCGCCAGAGGTTGCCGTCTTCCAAGATGGTGTCGTTCGGGTCGAACGAGCGACTCTGCCACGGGGAGATCTCCACGCGCGAGTAACTGCCATTCGGGAGATCGGTCCGGGTGAGCCGGCCGATTGGGTCGTAGGTGAGGATGGGGGTTACGCCGGTCGCGACGATTTCGTCCTCATCCTCGTAGTCGGAGGTCTCTGAGAAGTAGGGCTCATACTGCTTGATGGGGTTGCCCTTGTTGTTGAGGACGGTGCGCCCGGAGCCGACCCAGCGCGGCGCGGAGGAGGCGTCGGGTTCGGCAAGGGTCTTGACCATCGCGGCGCGCCCGGAGCCGTCGGTGTACGTCACAGTCTCGAGCCAGCGTGTGCCGGAGTCGCCGTGGGTCTCACGGGCGTAGCTGTGGGCGAAGTTGGGCTTTTGGTGATTGACCCATTGGAAGAGGTCGTATTCGAAGTAGGTCGTGGGCGACTCGAGGGTGTCGCCGTCTGTCGAGCCGACTTTGCCCATGATGGCGGTCGCGGTGACCAGGCCCAGGTCGTCGAAGCGGGCCGCAGAGCGGTTGCCGTTTGCGTCAGTGATCTCCTTGGGACCGAGCACGCGATAGTCGATGACGGCGGACACGCTGTTGCCCAGCGGGTCGGTGACCTCGGTCGTGAAGAGAGAATACGCGTCGTAGGTGACAGTCGTCGTATTCTCGAAGGCGTCGGTGAAGGAGGTTGGGAGACAGAAGTTGTCGCGGTCGAAGGTCGCGTGCCCCGACGGGAGCCAATATCCGTCCTCGTCGGGGAGGGTCACATAGCCACCTGCCGTGAGCTCGGTCGAGCCTACCCTGGTGTCGAAGGCGAGCTCGATGAGGTCGTCAGTCAGATCGAGCAAATAGGATTTGTACGGTAGGGCCCGGAAGTCGGCCTGCCCGAAGCCGAGGAGATCGGGCATCGAGCTCGAGTCGTAATAGCGGACCTTCTCGCGCTGGACGAGCCGCTTCTCCACGCCGGTGGAGGGAGCCTCGTGATAGGCAATCTCCGTCGCGGCGGCGTAGGCGGTCGCGACGTCCTCGAGCGTGAGCATGCCAGTCGCCGTGAGCCCCGTGAGCTCGTAGCTCTTCGACTCGAGGGGTACGCTGAGTCGATAGGAGCTCTGCTCGGTGTCCATGTGGAGCACCACGCTCTCGGCGACGGCACAGTGGAGGACGCCCTGCTCGGGCAAGGCCGTGGGGACACTGCGGCGCGGGTACGCGAGCGAGGCGGATTGGGTTACGGTGCCGTAAGCGTCGACGGCGAGCGCGAGCGTCTGGGAGACGCGCGGGTCGTCTTGGACACGGTCGTACGCGAACGCGCGGGTCTCGCGCGGGATCAGGTGCATGATTGCGGGGATCTCGAGGCGCTCGAGCGTCGCAAACCCTGCGAGGGCGAATGGGACGTTGCGGACAGGCCTGCGGCGGGACTGGAGCTTGCGAACCTCGTAAGAGGTCTCGGTGACGGAGTAGGGAATCGCGGCGGCGGTGGTCCCGTCGAGGCCTGCGCGCTGGTCGGCGAGATAGAACTTGGTCGAGGTCGCGTGCTCGAGGCGCACGAGCTTGCCGCGCCGGTTGTCGATGGACTCGAGCAAGAGGGGCTTGCGCGCGAAGGCTCGGAACGCGAACGAAGAGCTCCGCTCCACGGTGGCGACCCCTGTCCTCAGGGTCCCCAAAAAGGTGGCTGCGCTGGCAGCGAGTCGCGGAGGTACTTTGATAGATGACGGGTTTGTCAGCTAATGGCGCGTTCCCGACATTCGGACGGCGGAGTCCCCATCGAGGTCGCCGTCGAAGGTCGTCGCCGGTCGAACACCCCACTGACTCTCGGTCCTCGCCAAGGCGAGCGCAGCTCCACGCAGCCGAGCTGGTAGACTACGAGGCATGGATGAGCGCGCCCGCCGTGCCGAGCGACGCCGGATGACCTACGAATCGGAGATCATCCGCGTGGGAGATCCCAAGCCCGAGCTGCGCGGCCCGAGCTTCACCCAGGCGCGCCTCGCCGAGATGTGGGAGCTGTGCGTCGCGCAGTGGCAGGCGAGTGGTCGCGAACTGCCAGTGTTCGAGCGAGCGACGATGCCCGGCGAGACGTTTCGGATCGAGCGCTGATGTTCAACCAGGATTTCAGCGATTTCCTGGTCGCCCTGGTCGATCACGAGGTTGAGTTCGCGCTGATCGGCGGCTGGGCCCTCGCGGTATATGGCCACGTGAGGGGCACGGACGACCTCGACGTCATCGTCAACCCAACCCCTCAAAACGCCGCTCGCGTGATCGCGGCGCTGCGCTCGTTCGGGGCGCCGCTCGCGCAGCACCGCGTGACAGAGGCCTTGTTCGAGGCGCCGGGCTACGGCTACCGCATGGGCGTGAAGCCGAACCTGATCGAGCTGCTCACGACGATCAGCGGTGTCAGCTTCGAACAGGTGATGAAGGACCACCGAACCGTCGAGGTGGATGGGCGCTTGGTACCCGTGATCGGGCGGGGCGCGTTTATCGACAACAAGCGGGCCTCAGGGCGGGCAAAGGACCTCGCCGATCTCGAGTGGCTGCTGGGTCGCGGCCAGTGACCGACACGGCCTGGTAACCTTGTGAACCGCGCGTCAGCTGGCTAGACCTCGGTCATGTCGCTACAGCTCCGCTCGCTGGTCCGCCCCGATGGGGAAGTCGAGATCTCGCTCGCTGACTTCCCAGAGCCCACGCCTGGCCCCGAGGAGGTCGTCGTGCGCGTCGACGCCGCACCGATCAACCCGTCGGATCTGGGCGTGATGTTCGCGCGTGCGGAATTCGCCAGCGCGAAGGCGAGCGTCGTCGACGGTCGGCCGGTCGTGACCGCGCGCGTCCCGGAGGGCGCGCTCGCGTCGATGCAAGCGCGCATCGGCAAGGCGATCCCCGTCGGAAACGAGGGCGCTGGGCTCGTCGTGCGCGCCGGTGATTCTCCCGCGGCGCAGGCGCTCCTCGGCAAAGTCGTCGGCATTTACGGCGGTGGCACTTACGCGCAGCACCGCGCCGTCGCCGCAGCGGCGTGCCTCGTCTTGCCCGAGGGAACGACGGCGGAAGAGGGTGCGTCCAACTTCGTCAATCCGATGACCGTGCTCGCGATGCTCGCGACGATGCGCCGCGAGGGACACTCGGCGATCGTCCACACCGCGGCCGCATCGAACCTCGGTCAAATGCTGGTAAAGCTCTGCGCGAAGGACGGCGTGCCGCTCGTGAACGTCGTGCGGCGCGCGGAGCACGTGGCGCTGCTCCGCAAGCTCGGCGCCGAGCATATCGTCGACTCGAGCGACCCGGCGTTCGACGCGCAGCTCGCGGAGGCGATCGCGAAGACCAAGGCGACGCTGGCGTTCGACGCGATCGGTGGCGGATCGACCGCGAGCCGCGTCCTTCAGGCGATGGAGGCGGCCGCGAGCCGAGACACAACGCACTACAGCCCCTATGGCTCGACCATCCACAAGCAGCTCTACATATATGGCAGTCTGGATCGAGGCCCTACTGAGCTGAACCGCGCCTATGGGCTCAGCTGGGGCATTGGCGGCTGGCTCGTCTCGAACACGCTCGCGAAGCTACCGAAGGCCGATATTGGCGCGATGCGCGCGCGCGTGGCAGCGGAGCTCCAGACGACGTTCGCGAGCCACTACACGAAGCGCCTCTCGCTGGCGCAGGCGCTCGACCTGGCTGAGATTGGCCACTACGCGAAGCAGGCGACGGGCGAGAAGTTCCTCATCACGCCGTCGGCGTGACCACATCAGTCGTATTGGGCGAGTAGGTAGAGCTCGCCTGTGAGCATATTGGGCGATAGCGCGATGGCCCCGTGGCCCTCGATGCTCACTCGGGCGAGCTCTTTGCCGCGCACACCGACTGCGGGTCTCTCGTTGTTGCCTTTGACGAAGATCAAGCGTTTGAGGGGGAGCTGTGTGTCATTGTCATTGGTGGCGACTTCGTCGTCGCAGTCGTCCTCATCGTCGAGGTCGTCGTCATCACCGTCGGGAGGAAGTGTCTCGCAGGAACCGCGCGTGAGGATGGCAGTTGCAAGCGGGCCGGTTGCTACGAGGTGAACGCGGTCGGTTGTATCGAGCAGATCGGGGCCATTGAACGCAACGCCCGCCCATTCCTCTCGCTGTTCGGGTGAGAGCGACGCGCGGCGGGCTGCAGCCGTGTACCCAAGCACCTTACGCGGAAGTACGGCTGCGAGGCGCATCCAGATTGTCCCGTCGATTGCGCGAGCTTTTTCCAGCCCTGCCTCGACCGACTGGACATCTATTGCCAGCGGGGCCGCCGTCTCGCCGGGCGAGACCTCACTTTGTGCGCGTGTGACGACGATGCCAATCACGACCCGCGCGTCTAGCGGTTCATCCTTGCTCGGAGGTGAGTCATAGGCCGTCTCGTTGGTTGCGACGATCACCTCCAGTCCGGGTACCTCGGCGGTGATGCTGCGCAGGCGCTCGAGCATGCCGTGGGTTGTCAGATAGCTGTCAAGCGAGCGTCCTGCGACGACCAGAGCCAACGTGCGGGATTTCATGGTGCCGCACGCTCGGTACATGGAGGCTCATCAGGCGACAATCAGCGCCGACGCAGGAGCCCAGCCAGCAGGGCAGCGAGCCGCCCCGCGACCGCGTTGAGCTCGTGAGCGCGGGCATCGGATAGCGCGCCAAGCACGACCGCGAGATCGACCGCGGCGACTGCCTCGCCGAGCGAATCGCGGGCTGTATCAAAGTGCCGGCGCCGCACTCCGGGTCGCCGATCGGGCAGTCCTTCGGCGATGTTGAGGAAGGTGCTCTTCGCGGCCCTTGTCGCCTGGTCACGAAGCTCGGCGTCGGCGATAGCGGCCTGCTGAACGAGGCGCGCGAAGTCGCGAGCGACGACGTAGGAGTCGAGACGTTGAAATGGAAAGACGACGTTCATGAGAGACCTCCCGCCGACGCTCGGGCGTCGGACTTGCCCCCCCTTGCGCGCAGCTTCCGTGACGGACCCGCGCGCCAACTAGGCATCAAAAGATCGAGAGGTGTCCGCGCGGGGCGGGCACGGAAGGTTCGCGCCGTGGGCACGGCCGGCGCACGAGCGTCGGTGGGAGACGGAGCCGACAGCGAAATGCCGACAGCGAATGCCGACAGCGAATACCGACAGCGAATACCGACAGCGAATACCGACAGCGAATACCGACAGCGAATACCGACAGCGAATGCCGACAGCGAATGCCGACAGCGAATGCCGACAGCGAGTGCCGACAGCGAGTGCTGCCGTCGAATGTCGAATGTCGAATGTCGCCAGTCGAATGTCGCCAGTCGAATGTCGCCAGTCGAATGTCGCCAGTCGAATGTCGCCAGTCGAATGTCGCCAGTCGAATGTCGCTCAGTCGAATGTCGCTCAGTCGAATGTCGCTCAGTCGAATGTCGAATGTCGAATGTCGAATGTCGCCAGTCGAATGTCGAATGTCGCCAGTCGAATGTCGCAAGTCGAATGTCGCAAGTCGAATGTCGCAAGTCGAATGTCGCCCAGTCGAATGTCGCCCGGTCGAATGTCGCCCAGTCGAATGTCGCTCAGTCGAAACTACCCCGCAGACTCTCGGTCCTCTCCCAACGCGCGCGCCACCGCATCCGACAGCTCCGCCGCGTCAAACGGTTTGGGCAGCACAAAGTCCGGCTGTCCTAGCTCGTCTCGCTCCCAGTTCGGATAGCCCGTTATGAACAGGACAGGCAGCGCGCCCTCTTGCTTCCGAAGCTCGCGCGCGAGCTCGCGGCCCGATTGGCCGCCCGGCAGGACGACGTCGGTGATCAAGAGGTCGATCGCGCCGTGCTCGCGCTCCCAAATTGCGCACGCGGGGCTCGCCGAGTCGGACTCGAAGACGCGGTAGCCGAGCCGCTCCAAGACGGCGCGCGCCGTCCCTCGCAGGCTGTTGTCGTCCTCGACGAGGAGAATGGTCTCGGCCCCCCGCCGCAGCTCGGCCGCTCTGCCGACGCGAGAGGTCGTGGGCTTGGTCGCGTCGCTCGCCCGCAGGTGGACGCGGAACGTCGTCCCGCGATTGACCGTGCTCTCGACGTCAATCCAGCCGTGGTGTTGCTTCACGATGCCGAACACGGTTGCGAGGCCGAGCCCCGTCCCGCGGCCCGGTGATTTGGTCGTGAAGAACGGGTCGAAGATCTTCGGCAGCACATCGGGCGCGATGCCGGCCCCAGTGTCCGTGACCGTGAGCGCGACGTACTTACCAGATTGTACGCAATGGTCGCGTGCGACCTCCTCTTCGACGAGCTCCATGGCGAGGCCGATCGTGAGGTGCCCTCCCTCGGGCATCGCGTCGCGCGCGTTGATCGAGAGGTTCATCAGGACCTGCTCGATCATGCCCGCGTCCGCGAAGAGGAGCGGCAGGTCGTCGGCGAAGCGCGTCTCGAGCGCGACGTTCTCGCCGAGGACGCGGCGGAGCAGGCGCATCATGCCGAGCACCGTCTCGCGTGCGTCGAGCGTCACGAACTGCGGCACGTGCCCGCGGCTGAACGTGAGCAGCTGCCGCGTGAGGCGAGCCGCGCCGTCCGCGGCCGTGAGGATCTGCTCGATGCCCTCGCGCGTGCCCGCGTCGCTGAGGTCTCGCGAGAGCAGGAAGGAGCCCTGCAGGTTGATGACCGCGAGCATGTTGTTGAAGTCGTGCGCGATGCCTCCGGCAAGCTGCCCCATCGCTTCCATCTTTTGGGCTTGGCTGAGCCGCGCCTCGAGGGCGCGCCGGACGGTCACGTCCTCGGCGACGACGGCCATGCGGTAGGGGCGCCCGCGCTCGTCGCGGATGGCGTACGCGCGCTCGTGAATCGAGCGCGTTCCGCCCTGATTCGCGGGCTTCACGATGCGGTACTCGAGGTCGTAGTGAGCGGCCTCGGCGCGCCGGATCGTGTCGCGCACGCGAGCTCGGTCGTCGGCGTGCACGCACGCGCGCAGCCACTCTTCGAGCGCGGGGAAGCGCGCGCTCGAGCTCACGTTGAACACACGCTGGAACGCGGAGCTCACGTAGAGCGCGCGCTGCGTCTCGAGCTCGATGAGCCAAAAGGCCTCGTCGGCGTTCTCCGTCACCTGGCGGAAGCGCTGCTCGCTCGCGCGGAGCTCGCGCATCGTCTGGGTGAGGACCGTGATGTCGCGCCCGATGCCCAACACCGTGGTGACCTCGCCGGTCGCGTCGCGCTCGGGCACGATGCGGACCTGCACCTCGCGCTCGCCGTCGGATCCGAAGAACGGGAGCTCGAGGACCTCGCCCTCGCCGGTCGCGAAGGCCCGCTCGATGGCCTCTTTGGTTCTTGCGAGCGCGGCGGCCTGGCGCTCGCTGTGGCTCGCCCCGAAGTGACCGGGCACGAGCTCGCCGCTCGATTTGCCGAGGGCGCTCGCCAACGCCGTGTTGACGAACACGCGGTCGAGCGCGCGGTCCCAGCGAACGATGAAGTCCGGCGTGTTCTCGACGAGGGAGCGATGGGCGGCCTCGCTCGATTGGAGCGCGAGCGCCGCGGCCTTGCGCTCGGTGATGTCGCGCGTGACGGCGAGGTTGTACTCGCGGCCCTCGTGCTCGAACCAGTTGCCGGTCACCTCGATGGGGAAGACGCGGCCCGAGCGCGTGCGATGGAGCGTCTCGATGGTGAACCGACCCGCCTCCCGGACGACCGGCACGAGCGCTTGCCAGCCCTCGGGTGAGAAGTCCGGATCGATGTGCATGATCCCCATCCCGGCGGTGAGCTCCTCGCGCGTGTGCTCGAGGGAGCGCGCCGCCGGCTCGTTGACCCAGGTGAAATAGGGGGTCTCTCCTTGCATGAGGAAGAGGCCCTCTTCAATGCGATCGAGCGCGACCGCGAGGAGCTCGAGCTCATGACTCCGCGCGCGCCGGCGGAGCGCGTCGAGGCCGAACGCGAGCGCACCCGCGAGCTCGCGGAGCGAGGTGAGCTCGTCGTCGGCGGGCGCTTCGGGACCGAGCAGCTCGAGCACACCGAGGATCTCGCCTCGATGAACGAGAGGGAGCGCGACGGACGCAACGCAGCCGAGCGCGCAGCGGCCTGTCGCAGCTCGTCGTGACGACCTCGCGGGTAGCGAAGCGCGCGCGGCGCACCCGCGAGGTCAGCGCGTCGCGGAGCTCCGCGGTGAGGCCCGCCGAGGCCGAGACCGCGAGCGCTGCGTTGGCTGCGTAGGCGCGGCCGACCCAGGCCACGCGGTGATTCCCTGTCTCGACGGCCGCCGCGACGACCTCCGCGAGGAGCGCGCGCTCGTCGAGCGCGTCGGCGAGCGCGCGGTGGAGGGCGCGAGCCAGCCTCAATATTCGATTCGCGTGGTCGAGCGTTGGGCCCTTATCCATCGGATGGATCAATCCACAGGATCGCCAGTCGAGGACGCCGCTTCAAGCTCGTAGAGCTTCCCCAACGTGAGCCTGGGGTGGGGTGAGTCGCGACCCAAAACCCTCGCGCAGGAGGGGTCTTCTCTGCCACCCCAATATCAAACCAATAGACAGTCAGGCCGGGGCGGCGCCGAGGTTCTTCGCCAGCTCGGGGCGCCGCAACTTCCAGATAACGCCGTCTAAGTAATAGTGCGTGAACGTCAGCGAAAGCCAGACGAAAGAGCCGATGCGCGCGGGCTCGAGGACGAACTGGCCCGCGACCACGATACCGGCATAGAAGACGCCGACGACGGCGAGGAGGGTCACGAAATACCAAATCTCGCGGCCGGGTTGGGACACCCAAGAGACGAGTCGCGCGCGCGCGTCGAGGCCAGACTTATAGCGGTTACGATTGTAGAACCAGACGATGCCTATGTATTGGAGGCCGTGCCAGCAAGCGGCGGCCGCGAAGGCCGTCGCGCCGTTGGACTTGATGCGTGTGAAAGGAACATAGAAGGCGAGCGCCGTCGCGCCGAGGAAGAGCGGGCGAATCCAGCCCGTGAGCCCGGGGGCGAGCTCGTGGCGAGCGACGCGTACGATGTGGACAATCATGTAAGCGAACGACAGGAGCCCCGCGAGACCCCAGGTCGCGAGGACGAGCGAGCGCGGCACGTCTGGGTGGTAAATCTCCGAGCCGAAGAGCGCCCACGGGCCGCTGTGCAGCCGCTCGATGAAGGGCGCGAGCGCGACCGCCCAGAGCACGGCGCGCTCGAGGTGCGCGACCGGTTTGCCGACGTCGCCGGCCTTGCGTTGATAGATGCGTAGGAGCCCCCAACACTGCGCGACGAAGTGCCAGAAGGCCCAATAGAAGAGCACCGAGCGGATGAGGGCCGACGAGGCGCCGTCGATGAAGAGCAGGGCCGCGACCGCGCCGACGACGATGAGGGGCGCCACGAAATAGTGGATAGGGCGCTCGCGTCGCTCGCGAGCGTCGAGATAGACGCGCGTCCACGTCGAGGCGAGGTGAGGGCCGTTCGACAGGACGGCGACCGCGCCGATCACGTAGAGCGCGGGCATCGCGAGGACCTCGGACGCGAGCCACGCGAGCACGACCGAGAGCGAGCTGCCCACGAAGAAGAAGAGATCGAAGCGGGCCGAGAGCACCCAGCCCCCGAGCGCGGGCGCCGGGGCGGGGGAGGCCTGCGTGAGCGCGCTGGTCACCGCCATGATGATTGGAAATTAGCGAACGATGCGCGCGATGGCGACGACCTTCAGGGCGGCCGAGTGGGACTCGTATTGGTCGGCCTGGAAGTGGGCCTCGACCAACATGCGCACGCGCAGCCGACGAAAGAGCGGGAGCTTCTTGCCGAGGGCGTCGGCGAAATAGGTCGGGATGCCCGTGGTGCTGCCCACGAAGAAGAAGAGCCCGCGCAGGTGCGGCTCGCCGAAGACCGAGCGCTTTTGATAGGCGCGGCGCTCGAGCAAGGCGCGCTCGGTCTGATCGTCGAGGTAGGTCGCGGGGACCGTGCGGCTCGAGCCGGCGAAGGCGTCGCGGACCTTCGTGGTCATCGTGGTCGCGACGTCGGCGGACGCGACGAGGCCGGGCGTCGCGAGGAACGCGGTCGCTTGCTCGATGTTCTTTTTGAGGTCGGAGTCGGGCGTCGCGAACGGCGTCGCGGCGGAGACCGTGGCCTTGAGGAGCTCGATCTCGTCGAAGTCGAAGCGGACCTCACCGAGGAGCAAGAGGAGCTGCGGCGCGAAGCGGCCGTCGGAGCGGACGGCGTCGAGCAGCGCGCGATCGATGCTGTCTTGGCCCGCGGGCGTGCCGTGCGCGAGGACCTCGTAGATCTCGCGGCGATCCTCGAGCTCGGCGGGATCGTCGGCGAGCGAGGGCTCGTCGATCTCCGGGTCGAAGGGACCTTGCTCGAGCTTGTCGAGGATCTTCTTCCACTCGGGCTTGCGTCGCACGCGAGGCGCGACGTCGGGCTTGAACCAGAGCAGGTGCAGGACGTCGCCCTCGATGATGCGCGGCGCGGGGCCGCTCGTGTCGCCGCCGCGGTGCGTGTCGGCCGCTGCGTTCGACGCGGCGGTGAGCCCGCCGAGCGTCGCGGCCGAGCTGTGTTTCACCACGGCGGGCGGCTGCGGGCTGATCGCCGCTGCGCCCGCGGCCGACGAGACGATCGAAGACATCGCGCTGGGCGCGCTGATGTTTTGATACGCGGGCGCGGGAGGCATCGCGGGCGCGCCGGTGAGCGGCGGAGAGATCGGGCCACCGGGCGAGCTCGCCGGCGGCGCAGGGATCGGCCCGAAGGTCATGGGGCGCGGTGCGGGCAGCGGCGCGGGCGGGAGCGGCGGTGGAAGCGGCGCGGGCGCGGGTGCTGCGGGCGCGAGCGGCGTGGGAGCCGCGCTCGACGAGCTCGGGACGGCCCACGGTGAGGTCGGCTCGGTGACGGGCGGAGGACTCGGCGGCAGCGGAGGCGGTGGCGGCGCGAGCGGAGCCATCGGCGGCGCGAGCGGTGGGATCGGAGGCGCGGGCGGCGCGAGCGGAGGGATCGGCGGAGCGCCCATGCGAAGGCCGCCGCTCGCTGCGTTCGACGGCGCGTTGTTGAGCTCGGGAGACGAGCCCGCGCGCGAGCTCGGAAGCTGATGTTCACCCGTGGGTGAGCCGCGCGTGCCGAGGTTTCCGAAGGGCAGACCCGTCGCCATTTGCACGGTGCCCGTGCCGGGCGGATTCGCAGGCGAAGCACCGATCTGCGTCGTCGACTCGACCGACGAAGCGGGGAGCGCGCCGCCGCCGACGAAGGGGAGCGCGGAGCGCCCGCCCGACGCGAACGGCAGGCCCGTGCGCGTGCGCGGGGCGTCGACGGTGCGCGCCGCCGTGCGCTCCTCGGGGGGTGGCTGCGCGGGCGTGCCGAGCGCGCTGACGGCTGCGCCCTCGAGCGCGTCGAGCTGCGTCTCGCGCGGCGCGAGCTCGTGCTGGACGGTGCGCCAACTCGAGCGCGGTCGCTCGAGCTCGACCTTGATGCGGAGCTGCTCGGCGCGGTGATCGACCTGGATGTGCGCGCGGTAGAGGACGAAGACGAGGCCGCGATCGGTGTCGATCCAGATCGTGTCGGCGCGCAGGTTCGGTCGCTCGACGCCGCTGCGTCGCTCGACGGTGACCTTCGGGCGGAGGCCAGGGAGCTTCGTCGTGATGACGCCGTGCTGCGGGTGCAGCCCCTCGAGCACGAGGGCCGCGTCGTCTGCGATCGAGTCGAGCTGCTGATCGGGCGGCGCGAGGTTGAAGAAGCCGAGCTCGAGATCCTCGGGGAGCGGGCCGCCCTCGAGCGCGCCGACGTCGAAGGGTTTGTAGCCGCATTTCTCGGCGCGACCGGGCCACGACGGTGAGAGCGGGCCGAGCCCGACGGGCTCGGTCGTGGTCATCGTCTCTTCCCCTTGGCCGACGCGCGTGATGTTCGGCAGAGGCAATCGACCGTAGGGATCGCGCGTGTCGCTCCGCACGCCGACGGGGTTCATCGTGCCGGGGCCGCCCGAGGTGCGCTCGTAGGTGAGCGGCATGCGCGTGAAGCGCGGCCCCTGATAGACGGTGCCGTCGGGGCCGACCGCGCGATCGGCGACGACCTCGATCGACTTGTCGACGGTGTCGAACGCGACGCGCGCGACGAGCGAGCGCACGGGCTTGCCGGTCGGCGAGTACGCGTGGCCGACGACGAGGATCTCGGCGCGCGGCTTGGTCGGCGCGCTCTCCGAGAACGCGGTGAGGCTACGCAGCGGATCGTCGTCCCAGAAGGTGTCGTGCTTTTGCACGGCCTCTTGGGACTGCGCGGGGACGAGCTCACCCTGCTCGATGCGGTAAGTGACCTTGCAGGTGATCGTGGCGAGCCAGGTGTTCGCTCGGGGCTGCCAGAGCAGTGTGGCGTAGGGCAGCTCGATCGGCCGGTCCATGCGGAACGACGACAATAACAAAGATCCAGCGACGCGAGCGCGGCGCGCTACGCCTGGTGCTCGCTCACCGGAGACAGCCGCGAGAAGCCGACGCCGACCACGGTGCCGTCCGCGAGCTCGACGAGCGCGCCGTGGCGGCACTTCTCCCGCAGGACGCCGAGGACGTGCGCGCCGCTGCGCTCGACAATCACCGAGCTACCCTCGGTCAACGTCGCGAAGGTCCTGAGGCTGAGCGCGACGCTCTCGAGCTCGGTCGGTGCGTCGCCCGAGAAGGGCGCGACGTCCGCGAGCGAGGTGCGGCGCGCGAGGTTTTGCTCGAGGTAGACGTGGACCGCGTCGTCGGAGCTCGAGAGGACGACCGCGACGCGCGAGTGCTCACCGGACATCGCGCGGAGCTCGACGAGCGAGCCGGGGGCGAGCGGCGCGTGCGACGCCGGGTTGACGCGGCCGCCGAGACGCTCGCGCATCGCCGTGACGGTGGGCTTCGCGAGGAGTCGGCGAACTTGCTCGTGGAAGGTGAGGAAGAGCTTCTTCGCCATCGTCAGTTGGTGGTCGTGGAACGGATCGAACGGCTTCGTCGCCGTGGGCTGCGTGGTCGCGGCGGTGGTCGCGCCCGTGGTCGCAGTGGGAGGCGTCGTCGCGGGGGCTGTCGTCGTCGGCGTGGTGTGCGTCGAGGTCGGGAGGTCCTTGCGGGACGCGACGACGACCGCGCCGCTCGGGGTCGGTGAGGGCGGAGTCGAGGGCTGGGCTTCGGGGCGCGCCGAGGCCGTCGACGACACGGCGGGCTCGGTGTTCGCTGGCTTCGCGCTTAGGTCGCCGAGCGAGATCGGCGCCGAGGTCGCGTCGGTCATGGCGTCGAAGCGCGCGCGCAGCCCGCGCTTCGCCAGGGTCATGCCCTGCGCGCGAGGGTCGCGGGCGAGCACGACGACGACGAGCGCGGTCAGCAGCAACGCGAGCACGCCGAGCACCGCGATCGCGACGCGCATGATGCGCCGCCGTCGACCTCGATCGAAGCGCATCGTGCCGTGCGCGCCGTCCTCGGCGGAGCCGTCGCGCGCGACCGGCGGCGACGTGGCGAGATCGGCGCGCATCGAGCCCGCGAGGATGCGCGCGCAGCGGGCCGCCGTGCCCGCGCTGCGGCCGCCTGCGAAAGGCTCGAGCGCGGTCGCGAGCGCGGCCACGTCGACGAAGCGCGCGTCGGCGTTCTTCGCGAGCGCGCCCGTCACGACGGCGTCGACCGCGGGCGGAAGCCCTGGAAAAAGGCTCGTGAGCGGGCGCGGCTCGGCCTCGAGCACCTGCGCCGTGATGTGCGTCACCGTGTTGCCGCCGAACGCGGGCCGGCCCGCGACGAGCTCGTAGAAGATCGCGCCGAGCGACCACACATCGGCGCGCGCGTCGACCTCCCTCGACGAACGAATTTGCTCGGGCGACATGTAGAGCGGCGTGCCCATCGCGATGAGCGTCTGCGTCTGCACGAGCAGGCTCGGGTCGGACGCGGCGACCCCCTTCGCGATGCCGAAGTCGAGGATCTTCACGAGCGCGGACTGGTCTGCGCGCTGCGTGAGGAACAGGTTCGACGGCTTGAGATCGCGGTGGACCATGCCGTGCGCGTGGACCTCGGCCATGCCCTCGCAGGCCTGCAGGATGTAGTCAGCAGCCACATCGAGCGGGAGCGGCCCGTCGGCGAGCACCACGTCGAGATCGCGACCCTCGAGGAGCTCCATCACGAGGAACGGCGCGCCCTGGTGCTCTCCGGCGTCGAGCAAGCGCACCGTGTGCTCACCGCGGACCGCGGCGGCGGCGTGCCCTTCCTTCGTGAAGCGCACCACGGCCTCGTGGTTCTCGAGGTGCTTCAGGTGCATGACCTTCAGCGCGACGCGGTGGTTCAGATCGGGGCGGCGAGCCTCGACGACGACGCCCATGCCGCCGCGCCCGATGATGCGCGTCACCTGGTAGCGACCGCCCACGACCTCGCCCACGCGCACGGGCGAGTCCATCTGCGAGGCCGCGTGGGGTGAGCCGAACACGCGCAGCCATCCTAGCAAAAATCCAGGCATCTCGCGCGAACGCCGGGGCGCCGCGCGCCCGCGCCGCGACAAAGCACGATCGTTCGGTGAAACCCGCCGGCCGCGCAGAGGGCCGACCCTCCGAGCGCGGAGCGCCACGGGTGCGGCGCCCTACGCGCTGAAGAGTGGAATCAACTCCAGGCTCATGAGCGTCCGTACAAAGTTCGTAACGACCGCGGGCCTGTGGTAACCGGAGGCTCGTTGCCCGCCGCGGGCGAGCTCAACGCCACGCACCCCGATGTCTCTCGCCGGCCCGAAAACCAGCCCCGTCGCGTCGAGTCCTTCCAGCAAGGCTCCTCGCATCGAGCTCCCCTCCGCGAAGCAGGACCGCGCCTTCACCGGCAAGGTCGGCATCGTCGCGGTCGCGGGCTTCGTCGTCGGCATGGCGTGGCCGCGCCTGCTCGGTGTGCAGGTCGGCCCCGACGTCCCCGGCAACGCCCCGGTCGGCCGCACGCCGCCGAGCGCGTCCGCCCCCGCGAAGGCCGCGTCCGCGCCCGCCTCGGTCGCCGCGACCCCCGAGCCCGCCGCGAGCGCCGGCCCCGACGACGACACGTCGCCGACGAACAAGCAGCAGGTCGTCGTGTCCGACGGCGAGATCGTCGGCTGCAAGAACAAGAAGAACGACAAGCTCTCGGACTGCGGCAAGCTCGCGTTCGACCGCATGGCGAAGCCACGGCTCGCGGAGCTCTCGCGGTGTCGCTCCGCGATCGGCCTCTCGGGCACGCTCACCATCGGCGTCGCCGTGAACTTCGACAAAGACGAGATCACCGTCGTCGACGCCGATAAAAAGAAGGGTGATTTGGATGCACCCTCCAGCACCATGACCGGCGTTCGTTCGTGCGCTGCAACGGAGCTGAAGGGCCTCGAGCTCGACAAGCTCGGCCACACGCACCCTCGCTACACCATCGTCTATCAGCTCGCGTTCTACCCGCCCGGCACGTCGCCTCCGCAACCCGGTGAAGACGGCGCTCAGGATGGCGGCGACGAAGCCTCGGCCGGCCTCGGCAAGGCCACGGTCACCTGGGAGAAGGCTCTGCTCCGCGACTCTCCGAAGGAGGGCAAGGTCAAGATCCGCGTGCCGCAGGGGACGCGCGTGAAGATCCTCGAGCAGAAAGACGACTGGTATCTGGTCGAGACCAGCAAGGGCAAAGGCTGGGTCTACCGCCAGGCCATCGGCAAGTAGCCGCGGAGCCTTGCGCTGGGTGACCTCGAGAGCGACCTCGAGCGCGACCTCGCGTAGAATGCGTTGTCACGCTCCGGCGTATTGGGATCGAAGCACGTGATGAGGCGCATCGGCATCGCCCTCGGGTCCGTGGTCCTGGCCGGCTCGGTCTTGGGAGTCGGTCTTTGGCTCGACGCGCGCTCGCGCGACGCCGACGCCCCACCGAAGAACCTCGCGGCGCACGCCGAGAGCGTGGCGCTCGAGCGCCGCGACGTCGGCGCGACCGAAGATCTCGACGCGGTCGTCGCCGAGGTCGAGGCGCGCGTGCTCGACCGCCCGATCACGATGACGGTCGACGGTCGACCCGCGCTCACGGCGACGCTCCGCGAGCTCGGCGCGACCGTCGATCGCGCGCGCACCGTCGAGCACCTCGCCGCGCTCCGCGACGAAGCGGGCGCCCACGAGGCCTCGCTCGAGCTCGCGACCCCGAGCGAAAAGCTCGCTGATCGCCTCGTCGAGGTGAAGGAGCTCGCCGATCACCACCCCGTCGGCGCGCGCCGCCGAATCCACCGCGCGCTCGGCAAAGACGAGATCACCCCGCACCAGGACGGCTCGTACCTCGACGCGTACGCCGCGATGGAGCGCGCCGTCGCGGCCGCGCGCGCGCCCTCGGCGGACGGCAAGCTCGACGGACCCGTGTCGATCGAGCTCCCCGCGTATCGCTGGGTGCCGCTCGCGACGCGCGACGCGGTCGCCGCGATCGACGTGACCAACGCAGTCGGCACGTTCGAGACGCGCTTCGGCGGCCCGCCCGGCCGCGATCGCAACATCGAGCGCGGCACCTCGAGCCTCGACGGCGTGGTCATCATGCCGGGCGACACCATCAGCTTCAACGAGCTCGTCGGCCCGCGATCCGAGGAGAACGGCTTCTTCCCCGCGCCCGAGATCTACAAGGGCGAGATGCGGCTCGGCATCGGCGGCGGCTCATGTCAGGTCGCGTCCACGCTGTACGCGTCGGCGTTCTTCGGCGGCCTCGAGGTGCTCGAGCGCCGCAACCACTCGCGCCCGAGCGGCTACATCCACATCGGGCTCGACGCGACGGTGTCCTATCCCACGCTCGATCTTCGCATCAGGAACCCGTTCGACTTCCCCGTGGTGGTGAGCGCCGAGATCGACAAGGGCAAGCTGCGCTTCGAGATCCTCGGCCGCGCGCGCCAGGTCGAGGTCGCGTTCGACACCGAGACGCAGGGGATCCTCAAGTATTCGCGCAAGCTCGAGAAGGCCGGCTACCTGCCGCCCGGCGAGTACCGCGTCAAACAGAAGGGACGGCGCGGCGTCTCCATCAAGCGCAAGAAGACGATCCGCGTGCTCGCGACGGGCGAGTCCCGCACCGAGGAGTCGACGGACATCTACCCGCCGACGCAGGAGATCTTCCTGATCTCGCCCGGCACGAAGGAAGCTGATCTCCCCGCGATCGAGCCCGATCCCTCAGCGCCCAAACCAGCCGATCCCCCCGCCGCCGGCGCGACCACACCCCAGGCCAGCACCGATCCGGCCGGCACCGATCGGGGCGCGCAGCCCGGCGGATAGCTCGCGCGCGCCGCGCCAAAACGCAAGGCACCAGCCGGCCTAACCCACGCGCTTCCAGACCCGCATAACGCGGCCCCCACCCCGCCCCGAGCGGTTCCAGACCCGCATAACGCCAGACCCGCATAACGCGGCGCCCGCCCCCGGCCCGGCCCGAGCGGTTCCAGACCAGACGACCGCGGCCCCCGCCCCCCGGCCCGGCCCGAGCGGTTCCAGACCCGCATAGCGCGGCGCTCGCCCCGCCCCGAGCGGTTCCAGACCCGCATAACGCGGCGCCCGCCCCCAGCCCGGCCCGAGCGGCTCCAGACCCGCATAGCGCGGCTGGCTCCGGTTGGCTCCGGCGGGCTTGGTCGTGGCGAGCGCCCGAGCGTTTCACCGAACGATCGTGCTTTGTCGCGGCGCGAGCACTCCCCGCTCAAGCCGCACTCCCCCGCGCCTGCTTGGCCTGCTCGGTTCCAGACCCGCATAGCGCGCCGCGAATGCGAACTGGTGCGACAAAGCACGGTCGTTCGGTGAAACGGTCCGACTGGGAGACCACCCATACGGCCATCGTCGCGACACACGTAGCTGCTTCCGCGACAAAGCACGATCGTTCGGTGAAAGTCGGCGCGGCGCGAAGCGACCCTTGGCCGCGTCGCCCGAACGAGGTCCGCATAGCGCGCCCCGCCCGCCACGGCCGAACGAGGTCCGCATAGCGCGGCCCCCCCGAGCACTCCCCGAGGGTTAGCGCCCGAAGGCCTCGAGCAGGCGCTTGAAGCTCGATTGCGGGATCGCGAAGGTCGCGTCCACGCCGTCGCGGCGCCCGTAGCGCACCACCACGTCATCGACGTTGTCGGCGGCTCCGAAGAGGAGGCGCACCGCGGGAGGCGCGTCGGAGTCGGTCGGGCTCTTGCGCGGCATCACAGTCACGATCAACGCGGGCTCCTCGAAGCCCTGCTCGGCGCTCGCCGCGCCGACGCTGACCGCCGTCATGGGCGCGATGTCGCCGAGGGCCTTCTCGAGCGCGGCGGCCTTGAAGGAGCTGCCACCCTCGAGGCGGAGCTGGCGCCCGTCGCGCACGAGCGTGAGGACTTTGTCACCGCGCTTCACCTCGATTTTGTCGGCGTTCGCGGTGTCGATGTCGAAGAGGTTCCGCGCGACGAAGTTCCGCTCGAGGACGTCCTCGATGCGCGTGTCGAGCACGAAGACGCCCGCGAGCGACGGCGGCGGCGGCGCGCCCGGGGGGAGCTGCGGCGGCGCCGCGTCGGAGCTCAGCGTCGCGTACGCGCCGTCGTCGGCGAGCGCGCCGATCTTGAGCGTGAGGTGCGTCTTTTCACCTGTGCCCGCGCCGGAGTCGCCGAGGGTTACTTTGACGGTGTATCGAGGTTCGGCGAGGCCGAAACCAGGCTCTTCCTTCTCGGAGACCCAGCGGATCGCGTGCAGGCTGACGATCGCGCTGACGGCTTGGTTCGCGAAGCCGTCGTCCGCCTGGAGGCCCTCGCCCTTGGGCTCGAGGAGCGCGAACGTCGCGCCCGATCGCGAGAGGTGCTGCGCCTTGCCGAGGTGCTCGATGACGAGCTCTTCGATGTCGAGCGACGTCGCGTCGACGAGATCGAGATCGCGCAGCAAGAGATCGCTCGGACGGAGGGCGTACGCGGCCGCGTCGCCGAGCAGGAGCTTCTGCCCGTCCTCTTTGCGGATCGCGAGCACGCGCCCGGCGTCGTAGGGGCCGACCTCGACCTCTTCGACGCGATCGGGGACGACCCCGCCCTGCGAGGCGCCGCCCTGCGAGCGCGCGCGCACCACGATCGGCACGGCGCCGTCCTGGAATTTCGCGTCGGCCGGGGCGGGCGCGCCGCGCGCCGCGACGATGTCCTTGAGGAGCTCGTTGCCGATGTCGGCCGGGATCTGCCGCTCGGTCGGGCGCCGCACTTTGAAGCCCTCGCCGAAGCGCGCCATGTCGAGCACCTCGTCGCCGCGCGCGATGCGAAGCTCGATGATCTCGTCGACCGTCGCGCCGAGGATGCCGTCGTCTTCGAAGTCGGCCGCAGGGCGGAGGAGCGGCGGCAGCACCCCCTCGGGGACGCACGCGCCGAGGAACGAAGGCTCGCGGCGCACCGCGACGACGAAGCCCTTCTTTTCGGGGCACTCGCCGCCGATGTCGAGCACGCCGCGCGGGCCTTCGCGCGGGACCATCGTGATCGTGACGAGCGGCTTCGAGGCGGCGCGCGCAGCGGCGTCCTCGAGGAAGACCTCGGCTTGCATGCGGCCGAACGACACGAGCACCTGATCGAGGCGGCTGCCGTCGGCGCGCATGCCGACCGGGCCCTCGGAGCCTGCCGCGAACCGGAACCCGCTGCCGCGACCACCCGACCAAGGCGCGCGCTCGAAGCGTCGCGTGCCGCCCGTGCCCTCGAGATCGAGCTCGACGAGGTCCGTGCTCAAGTAAGGCACGAACGACTTGCTGCGCATGTCGGTGGGCGCGACCGCGAGCGCCGCGACGAGGCTCGCGTCGACGACGAAGACGCCGCGGCCCTCGACCTCCGCGTAGGCGGCGTTGCCCGGCGCGGGGTTCTTGCCGAACGTGAGCTTGTGTCGAATCGCGCCCATCGAGATCGTGTAGCGAGCGCGCGGCTCGTCGAGCCCGAAGCTCGCGCGATCGACGCTGTCCGGTGGGACCTCGCGGACGAACTTCGCGTACTCGAACGTGCTGAGCAGCCTGTCGACGATGAGCTCGTCGGCGGGGAAGGTCCCGCCCGGCGCGACGAGCTTCCACGTGCGCTTGCCCCCCGGCTCGAGCTCGAGCGCGAAGTGGAGCTCACCCTCCTCGACCTCGACGCGCGTGACGTCGGAGCCGCGCCACGCGACGAAGAGAAACTCCTTCCTTCGGAGCGACTCGTTCGTCGTGACCGAGCCCGCGTCGACGACGAGCACGTACGTCGACGCGGCGGTCGCGAGCAGCGTGAGCACGACCGCGGAGGTGTGCTTCTTGGCGAAGGCGACGAGCTCGTCGGCGGCCTTCATGCGGCACCTCCGGGGGCGGCGGCCGCGCCGTCGCCGCGTCGCTCCTTGCGACGCCTGCGCGTGAAGTAGATGACGATGCCCACGACCGTCACCGCCGCGGGGATCACGATGACCACATAGCGGAAGGTCGACTGCATCGCCTCGTCGGTGATGCGCAGGCCGACCTGCTTGATGGGCTTGTCGGGCAAGTCCAGGAAGGGCTCGTGGCCCGCGAGCCACGTGAAGGCGCCCTCCACCAAGAGCGCGTTGCCGTGGTAATCCGGCGAGCGCCAGTTCGCGCCGAAGAGCGGATTGCCTGCCGAGATGACGACGAGGCGCGCGCCCTTCTCGCCGCCGGGGCCCGGCGGTCGCTGCGCCGCGATCGCGACGGGGAAGGGCCCCGCGTGATCGCGTGCGTTCGGCTTCATGCTCGCCATCGACTCGTCGCGAGACCAGTAGTCGACGATGCCGACCGACTTCGGCGAGGTGACGAGCAGCGGCTCGACCTTGATCGCGCTGCCGAGGTCCTGCATCGAGCTCGCGAAGACGAGGAGCGGGCTCACGCCGGCCTGTTCTTCAGCGAGCAGCCGCTCGGTGATCTCGTGCGGCTGAGCCTTCGCGAAGAAGGCCTCACCGCTGCCGCGCGTGGGGCGCATCGTCGGGTCCGTCTCGAAGACGAAGTCCTTCTGGATGGCGACGCCCGCGAGCGCGAGCAGCTCGTCGACGCCGAGCTCGACCCAGTCGGTCTGGCCCTGGTTCGGGATCGGCCCGACGACGAACAACGCGTTGCCGCCCGACTCCACGAAGTGCTTCATGATCTCGACGTGCTCGGGCGGCACGGGAGCGCGCGGCGTGCCCATCACGAGCACGTCGCAGCCCTCGAGCGGGTCGCGCGCGGACTCGGCCGTCGAACCCCACACCGCGACGACCTCGTAGTTGTTCTTCACGAGCCGATCGCGGAGCTCCGCGAGGCCGTCGCTGCCACCGACATCGAGCGGCGGCTCGCCGTGGCCCGAGGTGAAGCAGAGCCGCTTCGCGTCGACGGAGCGCACGTGCCGGATCGCGCTCGTGAGCGCGTACTCGAGCTGCGGTCGCACGCGCATGTCGGCCGAGTCTTCGACCTTGTGGAGGTCCTCGTAGAGGATGAACTGGTGTCGATCGCCGGCGACCACGATCACCGCGGCGTCGGTCACGATGCGCCCGCCGCGCTCGCCCGCGACGAGCCCGTACTTCTTCTGGATCTCGAGCAGGCGCGCCTGATCGCGATCGGGGTCGACGAACTCGACCTCGAGGAGCTTCGTCTTCTCGACGTAGCCTTGCAGCGTCTCGTCGAGGCTCACGCCGAGCGGCGTCTGCCGCGACACGAGCACGAAGAGCTGGATCGGTTGGTCGAGCGACTTCAGCGTCTCGACGGTGCCGTTCGACAGCGTGAACTGCCCACCCTTCGTGAAATCCCAGCGTTTGTAGTGCCGGTTCGAATAGATGTTCAGCACGACCGCGAGGACGATCACCGACACGAGCGAGAGCGTCGTCGCGATCTTCGACCCGAGATCGGAGGGGTTGCCGGGGCGAACCGCGCGCTTCGCAGGGCGGGGCGCTGACTCGCGAGCCGCTGACTCACGCGCCGCTGACTCACGAGGCGCGGCTGTGTCGCTCGTCGGCGCCGGCTTGCGCGGCTTCGCGCCCTCCTTCACCGAGGACTTCTTGCCTTTCACCCCCATCGCCAAGACTCCACATTGCGCGCCGTCACGTAGAGCGGCACGAGCGTGAACGAGCCCCAGAAGACGAGGCGGCGCGAGTCGACGAGCCCGCGGGAGAAATCCTCCATCAGCGAGGAAACCGAGATGTGCGTGCAGATCGAGCGCAGCGTCTCGCTCTCGACGAACGGCCCGCCGAACCCGAGCAAGAACACCGTGAGGATGAACACCGCCGAGCCGACGGCGGCCGCGAGCTGGCTCGTCGTGAGCGAGCTCGCGAGGGTGCCTACACTCAAGTAAGCGGCGCCGACGAGGAACACCCCGAGGTAGCCGGTGCCCACGGTGCGCCAGTCGATCTGCCCGAAGCGCGTGAGGATCACCATGTAGAGCGCCGTCGGCGCCCACATCGCGACGTAGGTGACGAGCGTCGCGAGGTACTTGCCGAGCACGACGCCCGCGGTGCCGACGGGCGCGGTGAGCAGGGCCTCGATCGTGCCGGAGCGCCGCTCCTCGGCGAAGAGGCGCATCGTCAGGATCGGGCAGATGAGCACGAGCGGGAAATAGAAGAAGGCCGACTGCCCGAAGAAGGCCTCGGCGGGGCCGACGCCCTCGACCACGTCCTGTTGCGCGGCAAACGTGAGCAGGAGCAAGAAAAAGTAAAAGCCCTGCACCAGCAAGAACGCCGCCGTCGTCACCCAGGCGATGGGGGTCGTGTAGAGCGAGATGAGCTCTCGCTTGAGGATGGGGAGGGTGCCGCGCACGGCGTCGAGCCAGGCTCTCATGCGTCCACGACCTCGCCCGAGGTGAGCTCTGCGAAGACCTGTTCGAGCGACGAGCGCGGCGAGACCTCGACGACGCCGACGTCCGCGCGGACGAGCGCTGCGACGACGCGCTCGGTGACGGCGGCGTGCTCGTCGGGATCGTCGAGCTCGACCTCGATCGCGTGGAGCTCGCTGTCTTTGCCGGCGTCCTCGCGTCGCGAGATGGCGACGCTCTTCACCCCGTCGGCGCTCTCCGCCGCGCGCTTCGCCGCGGACGCCGAGCCGCGCACGCGCAGGCGCACCGACCGAGGCCGGCGCAGGGCGCGAAGCTCGTCGAGCGTGCCCTCGGCGACGAGCTTGCCGCGCGCGATGACGACGGCGCGCGTGCACATGGCCTCGACCTCGCTGAGGATGTGGGTCGAGACGAGGATCGTGTGCCGCTCGCTGAGGCGCTGGATGAGCGCGCGGACCTCGCGGATCTGGTTCGGGTCGAGGCCCGCGGTGGGCTCGTCGAGGATGAGCAGCGGGGGCGACGCGACGAGCGCGTCCGCGAGTCCGACGCGCTGGCGGAACCCCTTCGAGAGGTGGCCGATGAGGACGCGCTCGCTGTCTTTGAGGCCAGCGTCCTCGACGGCGCGCGCGACGTTCGCCTTGCGAGCGCTGCGCGCGACGCCCTTCAGCTCGGCGCGGAAGGTGAGGTACTCGCCGACGCGCATCTCGGGGTAGAGGGGCGAGGTCTCGGGCATGTAACCGAGCGACTCGCGCGCACGCATGCTGTCGTTCGCGACGCTGTGGCCGTTGATGCGGACGTCGCCGCGGGTCGCCCCGAGGAAGCCGGCGAGGATGCGCAGCGTGGTGCTCTTGCCCGCGCCGTTCGGTCCGAGGAAGCCCGCGACCTCACCGGCCGCGACGCTGAAGCTGAGGTCGTCGACCGCGAGGAAGCTGCCGTATTCCTTGCTGAGGTGCGTGACCTCGATCATGTCCGAACGCGCCAGTTCCCGATGAACGTGCGCCCGACGTCGTCCGCGGTGGGGTCGGTCACGATGAGCTCGGGCCGGCCGTTCTGTGCGTAGACGATGGTGTTCTGGCGGAAGACGCGGCCGAAGGCGATCGCCTCTTCGCGGTCCATGTTGTAGACGAGCCAAACCGGCTCGCGGAAGCTGCCTTCACCCTCGCCCTCGTAGCCGACCGCGGGCTCGACGCGGTAGCAGCCGAGGATCAGCATGTCGCGGAGGATGACGTGGCGTCCCTCGTTCACGCGGCGAGGCAACAGCATCGAGCGCGGATTGAACGCCGTGAGCAGCGCGAAGCGCCGGTGCAGGTACTCGGGGAGCGCGGCGGGGTCGGACGTGTTCTCGCCGTCGAGCGACGCGCGAAGGAGCCCGCCCGGCGCGGGCAGCTCGTAGACCGTGGCGTAGTAGCCGCGCAGGAGCGCCTGATCCATCGCGGGAGCGGTAGCACTCCTCGACCCTTGCAGGAAGGCACTGGGGATCTGGATGGTGCGGCCCGGCCGCGGTGTTTGGGGTTCTGGCCGAGGTGTACTAAGGTCGCGAGCAATGCCCCTCACGTCGGCGACGCCCCGGCGCCTGGAGACAGCAAAGATCCTCGGCCGAGAGTTCGCGGTGGGAGCGATGCTCTTTGCGGCACTCAGCGTCGCCGCCTGCGGCAGCAGCAAACAGAGCGAGTGCGTGACGCTCATCGCCGTGATCAACACGGGGCTCGACACGCTCGAGTCGAACCGTCAGCAGACGAAGAACGACCCGACGAAATCGGTCGAGGCCCGCTCGATGGCCGCGTCGATGGAGAAGGTCGCCGAGGACATCAAGGCCCTCGAGCTGAAGACGCCCGAACTCAAGGACATCGCGAAGCGCTACGAGGCGATGGCGCGTGACGTGGCGAAGTTCGCACGCGAGGGCGCCGAGGCCAGCGAGCAGAAGGACGTCGCCGCCGTGAACAAGGCGCACGCGTCGTTGAACGAGAGCCTCAAGCTCGAGGACCCGATCATCAACGACCTCAACGCGGCCTGCGCGAAGTAGCCCGCCGCGCGCGCGACTCTTCTGCCTGCGCGACAAAGCACGATCGTTCGGTGAAAGTTGGCGGCGCAAAAGGTGGAGGGCACCACCTCGAACCCATCGACGCGCCCGAAACGCCATCGACGCCGAAAAACACCCTATCGACGCGGGTTTTGGGCCCATCGACGCGGTCGATTGGGCTTGCGACGGCCGAAAATGGGCTATCGACGCGGGAAAATGAGCCTTCGACGCGCGTCGATAGCTTTCCGGGCGTGTCGATGACCGATCCGGGCGCGTCGATGACCGATCGGCGTGCGTCGATCAGCTGGGGCGTTCGCCCATGAAGCGGTAGCCGACGCCCCGCACCGTGATGATGGTCTTCGGGTTTTGCGGGTCGGCCTCGAGCTTGGCGCGCAGCTGCAAGATGAAGTTGTCGACCGTGCGCGGCGTGCCGTGGTGCGACGGGCCCCACACCCGAGCCTGAATTTGCTCGCGCGTGAGCACGCGCCCGCCCGCCTGCACGAGGCACCAGAGGATGTCGAACTCGGTCGCCGTGAGATCGACGAGCTGGCCTTGGCGCCGGACCTCGCGCGCGTCGGCGTCGACCTCGAGCTCGCCGTAGCGCGCCCCACGCCCGCCCGCGCGCGCGATGGCGTCGCGCCGGAGCACGGCCTTGATGCGCGCGAGGAGCTCCGCCAACCCGAAGGGCTTCGTCACGTAGTCCTCGGCGCCGAGCTCGAGCCCCATGACCTTGTCGAGCTCTGCGCCGCGCGCGCTCAGCATGAGGATCGGGATGGCGTTGCCCTCGTTGCGCAGGGCCTTCACGACCTCGAAGCCGTTGAGCTTCGGGAGCATCACGTCGAGGATCACGATGTCCGCGCCGCCCCGCGCGAGGCGCAAGCCATCCTCGCCGTCGGCGGCGACCTTCACCTCGTAGCCCTCGGCGACGAGGTTCATCTCGAGGCCCATCGCGATGCTCGGATCGTCCTCGACGACGAGCACGGTCTTCTTCGGGCTCACGCTCACGCAGCGCCTCGGGCAGTGAGGGCCTTCGGACCCTCGGGGAGCAAACGATCGGTCACGGGTCGCTTGCGCGGCATCAAGATCGTGAACGCGCTGCCCTGCCCGGGCGCGCTGTCGACGAGCACCTTGCCGCTGTGCGCTTTGACCACGAACTGCACGATCGAGAGCCCGAGGCCCGAGCCCTGATGCTTGCGCGTCAGCTTGTCGTCCACGCGATAGAACTTCCAGAAGATGCGCTTGTGCTCGCGCGCCGGGATCCCGACGCCGTTGTCGCGCACGGTGATGCGCGTGTTGACCTCGTCGGCCCGCGCCGAGATCACGATCTTGCGCGGGCTGCCGCCGTATTTGTAGGCGTTCGACAGGAGGTTCACGAGCACGTCGACGATCGCGCTCTTGTCGCAGACGAGCGGCGGCAGATCGCTCGGCACGTCGATCTCCAGGTCGACGTCGCGCCGGGCGCGCGTGGGCTCGAAGGACGCGACGGCCTCGTTGACGATGTCCTCGACTGGCTGCTCCGCGAGCTCGAAGATGCGCATCCCGCTCTCCATGCGGCCCCAGTCGAGCAGCCGATCGATGAGCAGCTGCAGCCGCGTGCTCTCGCGATCGAGCGCCTCGATGCAGCGATCCTCGGTCGCGGGGTCGCCGCGGCGCAGCTTGAGCGTCTCGGTGAACATGCGGATCGACGTGAGCGGCGTGCGAAGCTCGTGGCTGACCTTCGAGACGAAGTCGGCCTGGAGCTCGGACAGGTTGCGCTCGCGGTGCACGAACACCCAAACGAGGATGACGCCCGTCACCAGCGTGCCCGTGAAGGTCAGGACGAGGATCCCGACGAGCAGGTTCAGCGACTCACCGGCGACGAGGAGCGCCACGCCGAGCGCCGAAAGCAGGACGGCGGGGACGATGCCCAGGTAGACGAGCGAGAGGACGATGCGGCGGTAGCCCATGAACCTGCGGAAAAGCGAGGGCGCGAGGACGCTCTTTTCTTCTAGCTCGTCTTCTTCTCGGTGTCTTTCGAGCGTGCGGCGTCGGTCGCGGCGAAGTCGATCTTTTTGAGGACGAGGCTCGCGGGCGCGAAGTCGAACGGAGCGGCATCAGCCCGGACATCGAACGCAGCGCGCACGCGCTCGACCGGAGCGGTCGCGCGGTTTCGAACGCGCAGCGTGGCGAGGACCTCACCCCGCTCGACGCGTTGCCCCGGCTTCTTGCGGAGGTCGATGCCGACGCCGTGGTCGACGGTCTCGTCGGCGCGCGTGCGACCGCCGCCCATGGCGATGGCCGCGAGGCCGAGATCGAAGGCGTCGATGCCCGCGAGCACGCCGGCGTGGTCGGCCTCGATCGCGATGAGCTCGGGCGCGAAAGGCAGGAGGCCCGGATCGCCGACGACGCGCGGGTCGCCGCCCTGCGCTTCGATGATGCGCTCGAAGGTGCGGGCTCCGGCGCCCGTGTCGATCGCGCGCTGAAGCTGAGCGCGGGCGTCCGCTTCGGTCTTGGCGACGCCGCCGAGGAGGAGCATCTCCGCGCCGAGGGCGAGCGTGCACTCGACGAGATCGGCCGGACCGCCGCCGTGCAGGACGAGGATGGCCTCGCGCGTCTCGTTCGCGTTGCCGATCGCGAGCCCGAGCGGATCGTCCATGCGGGTGAGGAGGGCGGTCACGCGCTTGCCGGCGGCGGTGCCGACGCGCACGAGCGCGCCCGCGAGCCGCTCGGCGTCCGCCATCGTCTTCATGAAGGCGCCGCGACCGACCTTCACGTCGAGCACGAGGCCGTCGATGCCCTCGGCGAGCTTCTTCGAAAGGATGCTCGCGACGATGAGCGGGATCGACTCGACCGTCGCCGTCACGTCCCGCAGAGCGTAGATGCGCTTGTCCGCGGGGGCGATGCGCGAGGTCTGGCCGATCATCGCGGCGCCGACGTCTCGCACGACGGCGGCGAAGCGCTCGGGCTCCATGTGGACCGAGAAGCCCGGGATCGCCTCGAGCTTGTCGAGCGTGCCGCCCGTGTGACCGAGGCCGCGGCCCGACACCATCGGGACGGGCACACCGCACGCCGCGACGAGCGGCGCGAGGCACAGCGAGACCTTGTCGCCGACGCCGCCGGTCGAGTGCTTGTCGACCTTCAACCCCGAGATCGACGAGAGGTCCAGCACATCGCCCGAGTGCAGCATGGCCTCGGTCAGGGCGACGGTCTCGATGTCGGTCATCCCATTGAAGAAGACCGCCATCAGCCAGGCGCTCATCTGGTACTCGGCGAAGCTACCGTCGAGGTACCGGCTGATGATCTGCTGGATCTCGCTGCGCGAGTGCTCGCCGCCGGCTCGCTTTTTCGCGATGAGCTCGACCGGCAGCAAGGCGCGTTCTTCCGAGGTCATGATCCCCGGCTAGTCGCACCTTGCGCCGTTCAGGTCAAGGTCAAGGTCAGTTCGGGTTCGTCGTGAAGCAGCACCGGAAGCCGGTGTCGAAGAACTTGAACTCGTTGTCGACGTTGTAGAACGTGAAGTCGCAGCTCGAACCGGTCTCCGACGAGGAGTCGAACGCGCCGCCCATCAGCGTGTAGGTCGTCGCGTTGAGCCGCGTGATCTCCCTGAGGTTGCCGGTCATGTCGAACACGCCGCTCGTGTTGCCGAGCAGGCCTGTCCAAGGCGCCTGGCAGTTCTGGAGCAGCGCACTGCCCGTCGGGAGGAGCCCGTCCTGGTCCCCAGCAGCAGCGCTGAAGTCGTAGCTCGGCCCGAGGTTGCAGTACTTCGTGGCGGTGTACGACGACGTGCACGGAGCGCCGATCGCCGAGTAGCCGAAGAGGCAGTCGGGGTTCGCCATGTCCGCGACGACGTGGCAGGTGTCTCGCCACTGCGTGAGGCTGCAGATCGAGCCGCCCGCCGCGATGCAGGTCTGCTCGACCTCCTGCGGCGTCACGTTGAACCAGGGGATCTTGTTTTGCTCGCTGCACGCGCGGGTCTTGTCCAGCGTCGTGCCCGGAGGCGCCGAGGTCCAGTAGCCGTTGCCCAAGCCAGGCGCGGCGTTCGTCGCGTTGGGCCTGCTGATCTCGTACTGCGAGATCCACAGCGCGTTGTTCACGACCTGGATGACTTTGGGTTTGTAGTAGTTCGTCGCGTTCGTTCCGGGCGAGCTCTTCGGCTCGTCGACAGAGCCGTCGCAGTCGTTGTCGATGCCGTCGCAGAGCTCGGTGCAGCCGCCCGGGAGCGTCGCGCAGTTGGCCTTCACCGCGCTGCAGGTCGTCGCGTTCGCGCCGTTGCAGACGAAGGTTCCGGTCGTGCGACAAGCGCCGTGTCCGGGCGCGGGGATGCCATCGTCGCTCGCGCACGGCTGGCCGTAGTTGGGGACGTTCTCGTTCGTCGTGCCGTCGCAGTCGTTGTCGAGCCCATCGCAGACCTCGGTCGCGGTCGCGCAGGTCGGGCTGCAGACGCTCGCCGGGAACGTGCACTTCCACGCGCCGGCTTGGCAGGCCACGGTGACGTTGGTCGTGCACTCGGGCGCCGAAGCGGCCGGGCTCACACCGCAGACCTGCTTCGGCGATGGGGCTACGACGCCCTCGTCGATCTGGCCGTTGCAGTTGTCGTCCGCGCCGTTGCAGGCCTCCTGCGAGGAGACGAAGGTGCACGCGTACTCGCAGGTGTTGTTGCCGTCGAGGTCGTAGTACCCCGGCTGACAACCCTGGAAGGCGCAGCCGCCGTTCGTGCAGGCCCAGTTGGAGTGGACCGCGCCGGCGTAGCAGTCGTGTCCGCACGTGCCGCAGTTGTGCACGTCGGTCATCGTGTTGGGCTGGTTCGTGAGCTGCCCGTCGCAGTTCGCGTCCACGCCGCAGGTGTCCGGTCCTTGCGGCCCGACGGAGCCCTGGCAGACGATCGCGCCGCCGACGCAGGCCTTCGTTCCGGCCATGCACGGGCTGGTCGCGCCGGGCGGGGGCGGAGTGGGGACGTTGCAGGTGCCCATCGCGTCCATCGGGGGCAAGCCACCCGCGAGATCGATCGAGCCGTCGCAGTTGTCGTCCTGGCCGTTGCAGGTCTCGGTGCCCGGGTTGATGTCGCCCACGCACACGAGCGCGCCGTTCTGGCATTGGTTCGTGCCGAACGTGCAGGGGAAGATGTTGCTCTGGCCGCACGGCGAGCCGACGCCCATGGCGTTGTTGTCGATGGCGCCGTCGCAGTCGTCGTCTGCGCCGTTGCAGGACTCGGGCACCTGACCCTCGACGAGGACGTTCGCGCCCGTGCAGGTCACCTGGCCGTTGACACAGGCGGTGACGCCCTGGTGCAGCAAGGTCCCGCAGATGCCGTCGGGATCGCCGAAGCAAGCGACGCCGATCGCCGGGTCACCGGAGAGGTCGTCGGCTGCGTCGATCTTGCCGTCGCAGTCGTTGTCGATCTGGTCGCCGCACTTCTCGACGCCGCCGTTCGTCGGCGTGCACTGGTACTCGCAGCCCGTCGCGTAGCTGCCGTCCAGGTCGACGTAGCCAGGGTCACACGAGAGGACCTCGCAGTGCGCGTTCGACTGGTCGCAGGGCGGCCCGCCCGTCGCGACGCAGATCGGCGTGCCGTTCGCGACCTGGCAGATGCCACCGCACTTACCGCAGTTGAGCTCGCTCGTGCACTTGTTGACGTCTTCGTCGACTTGGTTGTCGCAGTCGTCGTCCTTGTTGTTGCACTCGCTGTCGTTCGTCGACGTTCCGAGGCAGTAGTACTCACACGACCCGTCGCCATCGAGGTCGTAGTAGTCGCTCGCGCACATGCCCGTGCAGAGCCCGGGGAGCTCACCCGGCGAGGTGCTCGGTGTGCACTGAATCGTCTGCGGATCGACGTTGAGCAGCTGCGTGTAGCAGTTGTTCTCGCAGGTGCCGCAGGTCTTCGGATCGTTGTAGTCGATGCCCGGGATGTCATCGACCGCGCCGCTGCAGTCGTTGTCCTTCCCGTCGCAGATCTCCATGCCGTCGGGGACACAGGCGCCGCCGCCCTGGTTGTCGCCGCCCGTCATGAATTGACCCATGCTCCCCCCGTTGGGGAAGCCGCCGCCGGCGCCGGCGCCGCCCTCGGGGGCTGCGCCGCTGCCAGTGCCGGTGCTCGTCGTCGTGTCGCAGTCGCGGAAGCAATACGCGTTCGTCTCGCAGCCCGTCGCTGCGATCACGATCGCAGCGAGGGACATCAGACTCGCGCCGAGGTGGGTGCGGAGATCCATCACGCCACCTCCTTCTTCGCGCTCGAGCGTCGCTTGCGGGACCACCGCAAGGCCGCGAGCCCGAGGAGGCCGACGATACCGAGCGCGCCCTTCGCGTCGTTCTTCGGCCCGATCTCGCAGGCGCAGCCGCCGCCGCCCGTCGCCAGGCCCCAGACGCCCTTGTCGTCGGGCCCCGGACCTGTCGAGCCGCCTTGGTGATCCGCACCTTGTCCGTTGCCACCGCCGCCGACGCCGGCTCCACCGACGCCGCCGCCGCCCATCCCGCCCATGCTCGTGTCGCCGACGCACTCGCCGTCGACGCAGGCTTGGTCGGTCGGGCAGACGACGCCCTCACACGGGCAGGCCTCGCAGCTGCCCGTCGCCGGGTTGCAACACCCGACGCCGCAGTTCGCGTTGTCGCAGTTGCTGTCCGCGCACGCCGGCGGGTCTTGCGTCGTGTCGCAGTACTGGTCCGCAGCGCACGCCGGGCTGCAGGTCGGGACGCAGACTCCGTCTTTGCACTCGGTGCCGGGGTCGCAGTTCACGTCCGCGCAGGAAGCCACGCAGGTCGAAGTGAGGCCGTCGCCGCTCGGGCGGCACACCGTACAGGTCGGGCAGTCCGCCGTCGGGCAGGTGTCCGGCTGGCACGGGTTCGGCGCGCACGACCCGAGGTCCGTGCACATGTCGTCGCAGTTCGAGCAGCCGAGGTTGAAGCAGTTGTCCGCGACGCACGTGCCTGCCTGCGGCCCGATGTCGGTGCAGACGAGCGGAGTATCGCAGGTCACGCCGTAGCAAGGTGCGCGGCACCCGTCCTGGCCCTTGCACTGGCAGACGCCGACCTCGGCGCAGCCCGCGGCCTCCGAACCTGCCGGCGCGCAGACAACGTCGCCCGACGCATCGGTGACGGTCTTCGTGTCGCACTTGTTGCAGAGGTCGACCAAGCAGTAGTTGCCGAGGACCTGGCCGGTTTGGCTCGAGGTGACCTCGGTGCAGAGCTGACCCGCGGGGCAGGGGAACTCGCCGGTGCCGCAAGGCTCGGCGCACTGGCAGCTGCCGTTCGCCGACACGCAGTCGGCACCCGAGCCGCAGAGCGGTGGGATGTTGTTCGGGTTCTGGTTGTCGTTCGTCCCGTCGCAGTCGTTGTCCTTGCAGTCGCAGGACTCGGTCGTCGAGGGCTTGCCGCCGCTGCACACGAACTGGCCGTTGAGGCAGATCATCGTGCCTGGCGAGCACTCACCGACGCTGCTGCCGCACGCGTCGCCGAACGTACCGACCGTGTCGTCGATGCCGTCGGGCGCCGCGCCGAGCTCGTCGACGACGCCGTCGCAGTCGTTGTCGACGCCGTCGCAGTCCTCGGCGCTCGGGCCGACACCACCGACGCAGATGAGCCCGCCGTTTCCGTCGCACTCGTAGGTGCCCGGCTGGCAGGGCGCCGCGCTCCGATCACCGGGGAACGCGTTCGTGTCGTAGGGCATCACGCACGACCCACCGACGGCGATGCCGTTGTCGATCGTGCCGTCGCAGTTGTCGTCGATGCCGTTGCAGACCTCGGACGTCGGCGGGATGTCGCCCACGCAGTCGAGGATGCCGTTCTGGCAGTCGATGACGCCGGCCTGGCAAGGCGGCGTGCTGTTGCCGCAGGCCTGGCCCTCGCCTGGGAAGGTGCCCTCGTCGGAGGCGCCGTTGCAGTTGTTGTCGACGCCGTCGCAGACCTCGCCGGAGGGCAGCGTGCCGCCCTGGCAGAGCCAGCCCTGAACGCCGCCGCACACGAGCGAGCCCTTGTTGCAAGGCGAGGTGAGCGAGCCCGTGCCCGTGCAGGTCGCGCCTGCGGGCGGGCACCACTGCAGCGGCGGAGGCGCGCCGGGGATGGGCGCGGCGGGGAAGCTGCAGCAGTTGCCACCGCCGGCCGGCCAGCAGCCGTTCGCGCCAGGCCCTGGCGCGTCGGACAGCGGCGCGTCGTCCGCGGTGCCGTCGCAGTCGTTGTCGATGCCGTCGCAAACCTCGGGCTTGGGTTGCGTCCCGCCCTGACAGACGAGCGCGCCGTTCACGCAGGCGGTGACGCCTGGGCTGCAGGGCGCGGTGTTCGTGCCGCACTGCTGTCCGACACCGAACGGGCTGTCGTCGACGACACCGTCGCAGTCGTTGTCGATGCCGTCGCAGATCTCGGCGCTCGGCCCGACGAACCCTACGCAGGTCGTGCTGCCGCAGGCCTGCGAGCCCATCTTGCACTGGCTGTTCGCGCCGTAGTTCAGACCGCCAGGCGTGCCCGCGGGCACGCAAGCCGTCGGCGCTACGCCGTCGTCAGCGATGCCGTCACAGTCGTTGTCGACCGTGTCGCAGGTCTCCGTCTGGGGGTTCGAGCTGCAGGTGTTGAAGCCGCCGCCCGCGACGCATCCACCGACGGGGGCCGCGTTCGCGGGCTTGCAGGTGATGGTGCCCGCGCAGTTCGCCGGCGGAGAGAAGCCACAAGGGATCGGGGCGATGCCGTCGTCCGCGACGCCGTCGCAGTCGTTGTCGCAGCCGTCGCAGACCTCGGGGCTCGGCACGCAGCCCGAGCACACCCCATCGTCGACGATGCCGTCGCAGTCGTCGTCCTGCCCGTTGCAGGTCTCGGAGGTCGGACAGTGCTGGGGGTTACCGCACTTCGTCGCGTTCTCGTCGACGCCCGCGGAGCAGTTGTTGTCGGTGTTGTCGCACTGATCGCCGGGGTTGTAACAAAGCCAATTCGCCGAGTCCGTTTGCTGCGCCGCGGTCGTGCACGGCAGGAGCGTCAGGTCACCGTTCGGCGGCTGCGTGTTGAGCGAGTTCTGGTAGTTCGTCAAGCACGTCTGACGTTGTGCCGGCGTCACCCACGCGCAGCACGTCTGCCCAACGTCGCAGTAGTGCGTGTAGCCCTCGTCGACGCACCCGTTGCAGTTGTTGTCCGCGTTGTCGCAGACCTCGGGGGCGATGGAGTTCGAGATGATGTCGCTGAGGGCGAGCGAGAGCTGCGTCTCGTCGTTCGCGAAGTACGAGACGGCAGAGTTGTTCGCCGAGTTGCCGTCGTCACCAGCGTCCGCGATGTCGTCGGTGTTCGCCTGGCTGCCGCCTGCGAAGTTGATGACGTAGGTCTTCACGTGCCAGGTGATGCCGTCCTTCGTGAAGCCGTTGTAGAGCGCCGCGGCGGCGGTCACGGCGTTCGCCTGCGTGTCGCAGGTCTCGTCGCCGTCGGTGATCAGGATGACGTTGACCGAGCGACACGCGCGCTCTCCCGCGGCCGCGGAGGTGAGCGGCGAGGTGAGCGTCGAGCCGCCAGGGATTGGTGTCGGGGGCACCCACTGGTTCGAGTAGTAGCGGAAGGCGTCGCGGAGCATGCCGTTCAGCGGCGTGCAACCGGCGGCGAAGATCTCGTGGCTGTTGGAGCACGACCCGTCGACGTAGTCGAGCAGCGCGGCCACGTTGTTCGCGGGCGAGCCGATGTCTTGAGGGACGCCAACACGGAAGTACGCCCCGGCGCGCGTCGAAGAGTTCGCGTCCGGGCTGGGCTCCGGACCGCATCCGCCGCCGTTCACGCCGAGGCTCGTGCAGTTGCCCGTCGAGGTGCCCGTCACCGCCTGGTAGGTGCACGAGCCGAAGTTGCAGAGGCCGTTGGCCGAGTTCGAGCAGCCGGTCATGTTGGTCGCGAAGTGCGCGAGCCCGAAGTTGACCTGCCCCGAGTAGGCGAGGATCGCGTTCCGCACCGCGCAGCGCGCGTGCGCACGGCGATCCGAGCCGTACGAGTTGGCGCCGACGGCGCACGTCGTGTTCGAGCCGACGGGGTCGGTCATCGAGCCTGACGTGTCGACCATGAGCAAGAAGTACGGCTTCGCTGGTGCGGGCCAATCCGCGGGATTGGGGCTCGTGCACTGGGCCTCGGCCGTGCGGAGCATCGCGAAGGACGCAGCCCCCAACGCACCGACGCTCAACAGCAGCCGTGAGAACTTCGTCATGCTGTGCCTCTCCATCCGAACGAGAGAGTGGAGTAAGAATCGCTCACTACAGATCCCAGAAGACCACGACGGCCAGCGCGTTTTCAAGCACGCCGCCGCGTGACTCTCATCCCTACCTCGACCGACAAGAGCCACCCGATCGTGAAGCCGCGTCTCCATGCGTGACGCGGACCCGCGTCGAAGCCGGCACTCGAGAGGCCCCGTGAGCAAAAAGGTTCAGCCCGCAAACGATCGCGACGTCGCCGCGGCCTCGGCGCGCGCGCGCAGCCAAGCTCGCCCGTCGCCCGCACGACCCGCGACCGAGCCGACCGTCCGCGAAGAGCGGCTCTCGGTCCCACCGCCGAGCGCGCCGGCGCCTGTCGACTCGTCGCGCGCACGCCCCGCTGCGGCGAAGCGCGGCCGGCCACGCGGGCCCTTCACGCAGGCGCGCCGGCTCGAGGTGCTCCGCGCCTTGCTCATGCGCCACCCGCGCGGGCTCTCCATCTACGATCTCGCGCGTGAGCTCGCGGTCACGCCGCGCGCGATCCGTCGCTACCTGAGCGAGGTCCGGCGCGAGCTCGATCTGGTCACGGTGGCGAAGCGACCCGGCGGTGTCCTCCTCTGGCGGCTCGCGCCCGGCGAGGTCGTCCGCAAGGTCGAGGTCCGCAGGACGCAGGCGTACGCCTTCCTCGCGGCGCGCCGGCTGTTCGAGCCGATGCGCGGCTCGACCCTCTACGCCGAGATCGACATCGCGTGCGACAAGCTGCTCGCGGTCGCGCGCCGTCCGGGGCGTGGTCCGAACGCGGGCGTCGCCGACGCGCGCCTCGAGGATCGCTTCCTCTATTTGCCGTTCGCGCCGAAGGACTACGCGCAGCGCACCGAGGAGCTCGACGATCTCTTTCAGGCGGTCGCCGATCTCAGGCCGCTCACGTGCCGCTACATCCGCGCGCGCGACGGCCGCGAGGAGAAGATCACGCTCCACCCCTACGCGCTCGTTCTCTACAAGGACGCGATCTACTGCGTCGCGCGCCACACCGACAAAGGCGACGTCCGCACGTTCCTCCTCGATCGCATGCGCGACACCGAGTGCGCGATCAACGAGCGCTTCGAGCTGCCCGAGAACTTCAACGTCGAGGACTACTTTCAAGGTCAGTTCGGCATCTGGCACGGTGGCGAGCCCCAGCGCGTCGTCGTCGACTTCGACGCGCGCGTGCGCGAGTACGTCGAGACGCGGCGCATCCATCCGTCGCAGTCGATCGAGCCGCTGCCCGACGGGGGCGCGCGGCTCACGATGACCATCGGCGACCTCACCGAGGTCACGACGTGGGTGCTCGGCTTCGGGGAGACCGCGCGCGTCGTCGAACCGCCCGAGCTCGCGCGCAAGGTCATCACCGAGCTCGAGAACGCGCTCGCGCGCTACGCCGCACACGCCCAGCGATCGCCCGCGCCCACGCCCCCGCCGCAACCGACCGCGGAGCTCCCGCCTGTCACCAAGCCAGCAGCGGCGAAGCGGCCGCGCCGCGCGCCGAAGCTCGCTGACTAGTTGCCATTGCGCGTCCGTCTCCAAAGTGGATAGGGCGCGCCCTCGCGATCGGCAGCGTCTGACCGCGCAGCTCGGACATATTGGGGTGCTACGAACCTGCGGTTCGCAGCACTAGTGTCCTGTAAGAAGACAGCCATTGTTGATGTTCCAAGCGCCCTCGGTGCGAATATGCAACCCGAGCGCTCGCGTCCAATGCGCTGCGTTGTGGCTTTTGCGATATCGTCTGAGATCGAGGGCGCATAACGCATTGAAGTTGGTCCTTGTGGCCTTTACGCTCGAGTCGCTTTGCGACCCTCGAAACTGGCGGCCGACGGATCCCCCTCGAGTGTTGAGGTCCTCGTGTTTTCTCCGCCTGGCGTGAGCGCGACGACCCTCCAATGGAGGCGCCCGAGCGGTCAATCCTTCCTCACCGTCATCGCGAAAGTCACCTGTCGGATTGCGCCGGACGTCTGTGAGGTAATGACGCAGCCCGACGTCGTCGTTACGAACGACCAATATCGCGACGGCGACCCCAATCAAGAGCTCCTCGTCGCCTCGGATTGGGTGCCTCACAAGTCGAGAGTGGACGTTATCGTCCAGGGCTCTGCCTACCCGAGAGAAGGAGCTGGCTCGATCCAGGTGCGCCTGAGCGCAGGCTCGGTGAGCAAATCGATGGAGGTCTTTCCCGACCGCACCTTGTTGTCGGACGGCTCCATTCGGATGGGCCGGCTCGTCGGCCCTATCCCGCTCTCCTTCACGCGCGCGACAGGCGGCGCGGACACGTGGAATCCAGTCGGCGTCTCACCGGAGCGAACCGACGTTTATGGGCGTCGACCGTTACCAAATTGTCAGCCATCGGGGCTGCATGTCACGGACGGCACCACCGCCATACCTCCCATTGGGCTCGGTCCGATTTCGCCGCGTTGGCGCCAGCGCCGCGCGCTCTGGCGCTCCACGAGCGAGCCCTCACTCGATCGCCTCGCCGATGACCTCGGTTCCATCGACCCGGCGTTCTTCAATGCGGCTCCGTTCGACCAGCAGGTCTCCGCGCTTCATCCGCGCGACACCCTCCTGCTCGAGGGGTTGAGTCCCAAGTATCCAGTCCTGCGGACCTCTCTACCCGAGCACCGCGTGGAGGCTCGCCTCGGGGAGCGCGTCGTCCCCATGCAGATCGACACCCTCGTCATCGATTCGGACCGGCAAGTCTGCAACCTCACCTGGCGCGGCACGATTGACCTCCTGCCATTGGACAAGGCCGTCGAGCTCGTCCTCGTGCCGCCGCTCCCCGACAGCCCGAGCGACGAACCGACCTTCGGGCCCGTGACCTCGCGCGGCCCCGGTGCCGAACCGCCGCCGGGTTTCGGCCTCCAGCCCTCCGTCACGCTCGGCATCGGCGTCGAGCTGCCTGCAGTGACGGGAGCCGAAGCTCCGCCGTGGCTCCGCTCGACCTCCGAGCCGACGACCCCGGTCCGCGCGGCTCCACCGCCCACGTTCGGAGCGCCACCCCCGATTCCGCTCCCGCCTCCATCCCCGCCGCGTCCAGTGCCGCCACCGCCAGGCAGTTGGTCGCGCTCCACGCCCGAGGCCCTCGCGTGGGCGCCGCACGTCGAGCCCGAGCCGGGCCTCACGATTGGCCAACGTGCGCGCGCCTATCCGTCCGAGCGACCCGGCCCACCTGCGCGCGTCGTCCCGCTGACCCACTCCGCCGACGCTGCGTTCGTCGGTGCGACCGCGGCATCCGACGCAGCCGCCGAGGCCAGGCCTCGCGCCGACGCGAGCGAGCTCGAGCAGGCTCCAGGCCAGCGCTCCGCGACGCCGATCGATTTGCTCTGGTTCTCCGGGCCGAGCGCGAAGCGCGTTCGCGTCTACTTCCGCGCGCTCCTCGCCGAACAAGCCGAGAAAGAGGAGGACGTCGACCCGGCGCTCGACGTGTCTCTCGACGATCCCGAGGCCGATCGCGCTCGCCGCGAGATCCTCGCGGTCCTCACACAAACCACGTCGGAGGAGCCCTCGGCTGCGCCGCGCCTCCTCGAGCAGGCAGTCGACGAGCAAGGACGCTTCGCGCCGCCGCTCGCGGTCTTCGAGGCGACTCTGCAGTTCGTCTATCCCGATGTCGCGCGCCTGCGTGTCATGGTCGAGGTCCTCGAGCCGCTCCTCGCACAGGACAAGCGCTTGAAGGAGCTCTGCGAGGCCGGCCAACAGGTGCTCGGTCGCGCGCGGCCGAACGCAGGCGGCGCGGCGACGCGCGCGATCGATTCCATTCGAGAGCACGTGACGCAAAACGCGAAGCTCATCCGCCGCGAGAGCCTCGAGTCGATGGTCGCCGACCAGCTGCTCGAGGATCGAGCGTGGGACTCGCGGCCCGTCTTCGGCGAGAAACACCTGCGCATGGCGCTCGGCAAAGAGGAAGGCCGCGTCCCCGCTTACGTGGTTGAAAGCGTCTCCGACAAGCTCCCGCTCTTCGACTCGTTCCGCGCGCGCGTGCTCGCCGAGGTCCACGCCCGCCAAGACAGGAGCGAAACCTGCAAAGCCGCGCTGCGCCTCGTCGCCGTCGCGCGCGTCCTCGAGCTCTCCGGGGCGAACTCCCCCGATTCTTCCGCGTCCTCGGATCACTGAAATCGACCCTCGCTTCGCTCGGCCAACCCGCAAATCGCAACTCGCCTGGAGGTTCTCAAATATGCAGTCGAGCTCGACGGAGTCCCTCGTCCCTGCGGTCTTCATTTCCGTGCGCGGCGCTCCGAACAAGGTCGCCTCGGCCCCGACGCGCCTCGCTCCTCCAGAGGGTGTGGTGGCTGCGCCCGCGGTCGGCGCGCGCTCGATCGCGTCGCGCGCGCCGGCGAGCTTGGGCGCGCCGCCGCCGATCCTCGTCGCGACGAAGAGCGGGCCGAAACAGGTCCCTGACGGCTCGACGGAGCTCGCCACCCCCAAAGCGCCTACGCGCGGTGGGGACGCCGACAGGGCTGTCGGCTCATTGCCCGTCGCGCACCTCGAGACGCCACCGCTCGTCTATCCGGCTGCGACGCCCAATCGACAGAACGCGACCCCCGAGGTCCACCCGACCTCGAGCTCACACACCCTGAATTTCCCCTTGCCGAAGGGACCGCTCGGGCCGGCGACGCCCTCGTCAAAAGGTACAGTCGTGCCCCGGGTGACGAAGCCGCAAGCACCCAGCCCCGAGGAGACTCCAATCGAGCTGCCTCGCGCCCGGATCGAGAGCGTCGATTCGGGGTTTGCGTTCCCGCTCGAGTTCGTCCCCAAAGCAGGTTGGCACAAAGGAGACGGCGCGCGCTGGTTCGGTGCGAGCCGCGGTTATCGCAAGCACGCGGGCTGTGATCTGCTCGCGCCCGTCGGCTCCCAGATCTATGCGGTAGCGGACGGCGTGCTCGCGATCGGCCAGCGGTTCTTCTATTCGTCCAAGAAGAAGAAGCGGCCTGTATGGGCGGTCGTGTTGCAGCACGGCTCGTTTCTGGTCCGCTACGGGGAGATCGTCCCGCACAGCTATATCGGCGGCAAGACCGTCAAGAAGGGACAGCCCATCGCCAAGGTCGGGCAAATGGACGACAGCTCGATGATTCACTTCGAGATGTACCGGGATGGAAGCAACTGGTCGAACCTCTGGGACGACTATTCACCGTTTCGTCGGCGGAAGGACCTCATGGATCCGACTCAATATCTGGATGAGTGGGCGAAGCAGCCATTGCCGCGTCCCGGACAGACCCAAGCAGAAGCTCCTGCATTGGACGACTCCCAAGAGGTGAAGAAGCCATGAGCGTCGCGCTCTCACTCCAGTCGGGCGTCGAACTCTCGGTCGTGCATTTCTCCGTGCACGAGCACCTGTCGGCGAACTTCCTCATACAGCTGAGCGCCCACGGCGACGCCGAGCTCGACACGCGCGGCATCGTCGGCCGGGGCGCGGTGTTCGCGCTCGAGGGGCGCGGCGGTCGGCGCGTTTGGACCGGCGTCTGCTCGAGCATCACGCAGACCACCGGCGGCGCGACGGCGCGCCCCACGGGCCGCAGTCAAGCCTCCTATTCGCTCACCGTCGCGCCCGCGCTTTGGCTCTTGGGTCAACGCCGCAACTACCGCGCTTACCAGCACCTCAGCGTACCCGAGATCGCGGTCAGCTTGCTCGCGGAGTGGGGGATCAAGCCCCGCTTGGAGCTCGATCTCCCCGCCTATCCGAAGCTCGAATATCGCGTCCAATACGGCGAGACGGACTACAACTTCTTGCGACGGCAGCTCGCGGACGCGGGCATCGTCTTCTACTTCGACACTGTTCAAGAAGACCCGCAGAAGCCCGAGGAGACGCACGTCGTCCTCGCCGACATGATCCAATATCGCGAGCGCCGGGCCGGCGTGTTGCCTTACGTGGATGACAGCGGGCTCGCGTCGGCGGACGAGCACGTCACGCACGTGTCGGTCGTCACCGAGGTTCGACAAGGCCGCATCACCCTGCGCGATCACGACATTCGGCGCCCCATGTATGCCCTCTTCGGGCAGCACGCGAGCCAGGCCGAGCCCGAGAACCTCCTCGAGGAGTATGTTTATGAGCCTGGCCTCGCGGCCGCCGCGCCGCTCCAGCCCCGCATGACAGTCGCGGCGCCCAAGCCGCCGCCGAGCAGCGCGCCGCGGCCGCCCTATCGACAAGAGACCGGCTCGTCTTGGCCCTTCGAGGCCTTGCCGAATCCGTCGGCGGGCTATGAGCCAGTCGTGCCGGAGCCGCAGCCGATCGTCTTCGAGCCGGCGGCCCCGGCCCCCAAGCCGGACGGCAACACGCCGGTCGCTGACACGCCTCTAGCCTATCGACACCAGGACGGCGTGGCCGCGACCCGCGCGCGCCTCGTCGGCGAGTCGATTCGGCCGGGCGGGCTCGCGATCCACTTCTCGGCGTCGGTCGTGGATATCGGCGCAGGCACGCTGTTCAAAGTGTCGGGGCATCACCACCCCGCCGTCTCGTCCAATAGCGGCCTCCTCGTGGTCGAGTGCGCGCTCTCGGGCGAGACCGAGGGCGATTGGTCATTGACCGGTATGGCAGTCCCAGGGAACGAGCCCTATCGACCGGGCCGCGCCGAAGACGCCATTCACGGCGACCTGCAGGCCGCGTTCGGTGGGGCGCTCGTTCCCAGCAAACCCAAGGTCCTCGGCGTCGAGAGCGCCATTGTGGTCGGGCCCCAGAACGAGGAGATCCACGTCGACGAGCTGGGTCGCGTCAGGGTTCGCTTCCATTGGGACCGCGAGGAGCAAGGCAGCTCTTGTTGGGTGCGCGTCAGTCACGCGTGGGCCGGCGCCGGATATGGGGCTACCTTCCTGCCGCGTGTCGGTCACGAGGTGATTGTCGCGTTCGTCGGCGGCGACCCCGACCTGCCTGTCGTGGTCGGTCGCGTGCACGCTCCGACGATTCCATCGCCGTGGGCCGTCCCAGAGCACAAGACCAAGTCGGCGATAAGGACGAGCTCGACGCCAGGGGGGACGGGCTTCAACGAGATCATGTTCGACGACGCGAAGGGCCGCGAGACCCTCCTGCTCCGCGCGGAGCGGGACATGTCGGTTCAAGCGCAGAACGACCGTATTTCGCAGGTGGGGCGCACGGACACCGTGGTCGTGGGGCAATCGCTGCGCCTCGTCGTGGCGAACTCGGACACTGGAATCGAGATCTCGAACGGGCGCATCGTCCTGACTACGGGGCAAGCCTCCGTCGTCCTCGAGGGCGGCACCGTCTCCGTCGTAGCGGCCAGTAACCTGTCGACGCCGCCGTGGGTCGACGGCGGCTCCAAGGGCTCTGTCGGCAAGGCAGAGCCCGCCGCGACCGCCCCGGCGAAGACCGCCAAAGCCGAGACTCCAAAGCCGACGTCCGACAAACCGCCTTGTGTGAAGCTCGGTATCAACAAGAAGTACAAGGGCGCCATCTTGGACGCGAGCAAGCGGACCGGCGTTCCGCCCAACACGATCGCGGCGATGGTCAACGCCGAGGCTGCCCCGATTCGCCACGGCGCTGAGAAGGGGATTTGGGACCCGAACTCCGACAACGGGACGCACCTCGGGTTGGGCCAGTTCTCGGTCGACACGTGGAGCCATATGGCGACGACGCCGGGCACCGCCCTCAACGAGAAGGCCGTCGAATCGGGTTATGTCCAGGCCGTCACGCACGGCAAACGAGTGAGCTACGAGGTTGTCTCGGGCCACGCTGGGGACCTCGCGGAGCTGCGACGTGACCCGGACCTTTCGATCTCGAGCCTCGCCGAATATGCGCAACAGAACCTCGGCAAACTCGATAAAGAGAACCTCGTCTCGTTGAGCACGCTCTCCGAAGAGGACTACGCGCGGACCGCATATATCGCCCACCACGAGGGGTTTCGCGGGGCGGAGCGCTTCCTCGACCCGAGCATCGCCGACCCGAACGCGCCGAGCCGACTGCGCCGTCAGCTGAGGGGCGCGAGGAACGCGGACGCTCGCTATCAGGCCTATATGGATGAGGCCGGCGGTGACGGGAAGAAGGCCTACGCCAAGTTCCTGAACGAGCACATGGAGAAGAAGGTCACGCCCGGTAAATACAAGTGCAGTGAAGAGGCCGTCGACGGCGACGAGGCGCCGAGCAAATAGCGATTATGGGCTGGCGGCGACGACCTGGTCGATTATCTGGTAAAAGCGTGGCTTCGAGCGCTCGTCCAGCAAATGATCGACCGAGTCCGTCGTCATCAGCTCGCGCCCGCCGAGATAGACAGTGATGCTCCGACTCCCATAGTGCGGTGACATATAGGTGCCGGCGGGCAGGGTGCTCAGCCCGCAGAGGTCGCTCTCCAGCAAGGTCGCATAGACCTTCGCCATTCTGCTTCGATCGACCTCTTTGCACGGCGTCGTCGTGTCCTTCGGGTTCGCGGGGCAGTGGTTTCCAGCGCTGAAGAGCTCCTGACCTTCCCAGTAGTCTTCGCGACCGTGGGGCATCACGTGCCGCACGATCTTGATCCCGAAGTCGGCGGGCGCTGTCGCAGGGAGGGGGCAGACGCCGACGCGCGGGGGCTCCCTCTCGAGGGCAGAGGGCGCCTGCGTCGCGGAGTTGCTGACCGACGCGACGGTGACCTCGACGGCGTTCGAACGCGGCTCTTCGGCTCTGCACGCCGCCGAGAGGAGAGCGACGTTCGCGACCCAGGCGGCTCGGCGCATGACGGCCAGAGTCTACTGCGAAACCGCCCATGCCGCTCGCGAGCCAGCTCGGTAGGATGGCGGCCGTGCGCGTCGACAAGAGGGAAATCTTCGGCTGGGCGATGTTCGACTTCGCCAACTCGAGTTACACGACTGTAATCGTAACGGTCGTCTACGCCGTGGTCTTTCCGAAGGTCATCGTCGGCGACGCCCCGGAGTTTCGTCGCGGTAACCTCCTCTTCAGCCTGTCGCTCGCGGCGACGTATCTGCTCGTCGTCGTGAGCGCTCCGCTCCTCGGCGCCCTCATGGATTTCAGGGCCGCCAAAAAGCGCTTCCTCTTCGGGAGCTACCTCGGGACCATCCTGGCGACGCTCGCGCTCGGCCTCGCGGGGCCGGGAGACATCGCGCTCGCGATGGGTTTGCTCGTGCTCTCCAATTTCGGCTTCTCGATTGGCGAGTCGTTCGTCGCGTCGTTCTTGCCGGAGCTCGGGGACAAGGAGTCTCTCGGGCGCATCTCCGGCCTCGCGTGGGGGCTCGGTTATATCGGCGGTTTGATGAGCACCATGGGCGTGCTCGTCGCCGTAGGGCCGCTCGAGCTCGAGAACGCGTCGCGCTTGCGCCTCGTCGGCCCGCTCACGGCGCTCTTCTTCGGAGTGGCCGCGATCCCGACGTTCCTCTTTCTGAAGGAGCGGGGCACACCGCGCGCGCTCCCCGCTGGAAAAAGCCTCGCCGCTGTGGCCTTCGCGCAGGTCGCTCGAACGGCGCGCGCGCTCCCCCGCCTGCGCGATCTGTCGCTCTTCATGGTCAGTCTGTTCTTCGCGATGGCGGGCCTCGGCATCGTCATCAGCTTCGCGTTCATCTACGGCGACCAAGTGGTCCGCTGGCGCGCGAGCATCCAGGTCGCGATGTTTGTGCTTACCAATCTGTCAGCTGCGGTAGGCGCCTTGCTCTTCGGTCTGGTGCAAGACCGCTGGGGCAACATGAAGACGTACCGGCTTACGCTTATTGTCTGGTGCGTCGCCGTCCTCGGTATCTATGAGACGCGCCGCCTCTCGTCGCTCACGGGGCTCTCCGCCGAGTACGTCTATCTGGTCGTCGGCGCCCTCGCGGGGCTGTGTTTGGGGGCCACGCAGTCGGCGGGTCGCACGGTGGTCGCTGTGCTCTCCCCACCGGACAACACAGCCGAGATGTTCGGCTTCTGGGGAATGGTCGGTAAGCTCGCCGCCGCTGTGGGGCTCGTCGGGCTCGGCCTCTTGCAGAGCGCGTTCGGTCTCGAGAACGCCATTCTGCTCTGCGCGCTGCTCTTCGGAGCGGCCTATCTCGCAGCCAGTCGCGTGGACGAACAACGAGGCGCCGCGCAGGCGCTGGGCTAGCGGTCGAGCCTCAGCGGGTCATCCAAACAGGCGGCGCGCCGTGAGCCTCGGCGTCGAAGGCTCGGACGACACGCACGAGCGGAGCGCAGTTGGCCCGTGGCGCGTCGGCGCCGACCTCGACGACGCGCCCACGCGAGAAGGCCTCCATCAAATACGGGGCGAGGTCAGCGGGCGCGCGCACGGTGAAGGTCGGCCCATCGAGGATCGGCTCGAGCGCGAACTCCGTCACGCCGCCCGACTCGATCGCGTAGCCGACGACGTGCACGCGGCGGAGCGCGGGGTTCGGCGTCGAGTCGATGAGGTTCGTGCACATCGGCTCGCTCGCGGACGCGCTCGCTCGGGCGGCGCCCGAGGCTGCCGGATTGGGCCCGCCGAGCGCGGTCTCGCTGTGGGTCTCGGACGGGGCGCTCGCGGTCTCGCGTGCGGGCTCGGGGCGTGCGCCGCGCTCGTCGCCGCACGCCGCCGCGAGGAGCGACAAGAGCACGGCGCCGATCGATGCGTACCTCACGAACGGCGAGCGTATCACCAACCCGCGAGCGAGGTCCGCGCGCTACTCAGCGCTTTGCGGCTGCGCCCTGAGGACCGCGAGGGCACGCGCGAGCACTGCGTCTTTGGGCTTCGCGCCAGCGAGGGCTTCGAGTCGGTGAAGGCAGTTCGGGCACTGCGTTCCCTCGAGTCCCGCGACGTAGAGGTCGACCGCGATAGCCCCGTACTGCGCGTTGATCGAAGTCGGGTCCTCACGCAGCGCCGCCTCGAAGGACGCGCGCGCACGCGCCGGATCGCGATCGTCCCAGAGCAGGCGGATCCCTCGGTCGTTCTCGATCTCCGCGAGGAGGATGTGCGCCGCGCGGTAGTTCATGAACGAGAGCGCCTTCTGCGCCTCTCTGGCAGCCTCGTCGAGGCGCCCGACCCTGAAGAGCAGGCGCGCGTAGTTGCCGTGCGCCCACGCGGACCTCGGCTTCAGCTCGACGACCTTGGCGTAGAGCGCGAGGCCCTCGTCGAACGCGTGCTGACGAAAGGCGATGTCGCTGAGCAAGCTGTAAGCAGATTCGGCGTCCTCCTCGAAGATCGCGGCGTCGAGCTCTTCGAGCGCGATGCGGCGAGCGACCTCGTAGTCTCCCTGTGCGACCGCGAGGTCAGCCTCGAGGCGGAGGAGCGACGTCGGGTCGGGGTGCGCGCTCGCGGCCTTCTTCGTGAGGTCGCTCGCGCGATCGAGGGCCGCTCGTGCAGCACGCGGATCGTCTTCGATCGAACCCGCTCGGAAGAGCTCGACCCAAGCCCGCGCGAGCTCGGCGTCCGCGAGCGTGGGATCGAGCTCGAGCGCGTGATCGAGGAGCGCCGTGGCTTGATCGAGTCCGCGGAGCTCGTACGAGCTGCCGTGGCGGTAAGCGCGCTTGTAGACGAGCCGCGCCTTCTGCGTGAGGAAGGTCGGGTCGTTCGGCGCGGCCGTGAGCGCTCGATCGATGAACTCCTCGGCGTCGCGCAGGTCCTCGGGCCGATCGAGCCTGGCGCGATCGAGCAGCTCCTTCGCGCGCAGCTTGTCGTCGGTCGTCGACGGCGGCGGTCGAGGCACGAGCGCGTGACGCGGCGAGGGAATCGAGGGCGGCGTCGAGGGGCGGGCGTCGAGATCGAGCACCTCGAGGCCGCCGGTGGCGCGCCCGACGAGGAGGCGCTTGCCGTCGGGGGTGAAGGTGAGCGCCGTCACGCCGTCCGCCTCGGGGTAGCTGTAGGCCCATTGGAGCTCGCCGGTGCGAGGGCTGAAAGATCGTACGGTGCCTTGACTATCGCCGACGAGCAGCGAGGTCTCGTCTGGGTTGAACGTCGTGCGCCACGCCTCGCCCGAGACCGTGAGGGACAGCGCGATCGAGCGCGTGTTCATCGCGACGAGGTGCGCGGTCCCGTCGTCGCTCGCGGTGACGGCGAGCGATCCGTCGCGCGAGAAGAGCACCGCGTCGACGCCGCGCTGGTGAGGAGGGAGCGCCGCGAGCGGCTCGAGATCGGTCGCGCGCCAGAGCTTCGGCGTGGCGGCCTTGCCTGCGGCCGCGAGGAGCTTGCCGTCATGGCTCACCGCGAGCCACTCGACGCGCGAGCCCTTCGCGTACTCGAGCGTAGGCCCCGGCTCGAGGTTCGGAAGGCCGAAGGCGCGCACCACGCCGTCGGCGCACGCTGCGAAGAGACGGCTGCCGTCGGGCGAGAACGCGACGTGGAAGATCTCGGGCACACCGCCCGCGTCGAGCAGCGGCGCGAGCGTCGTCGCGTCGAACGTGTGCAAGCCTTTGCGGTCCGTCGTTACGAGGAGCTTCGCGTCCGGGCTGAGCCCGACGAAGCGCGCCGCGCCGACGTGCTTGCCGATCGGAGGTGACTCGGCCCAGCTGTCCGTGGGCCACACGCGCACCGAGCTCGCGCCGCTCGTGAAGACGCGCTTGCCGTCGGTTGCGACCGACGCGATCGGCGACGTGTGCGCGTGGAAGGCCTTCGCGACCGTCAGAGGCACGAGGCGACTCGAGTCGGGGCGCGGGAGCAGGAGGGCGGCGCCCTTGAGGGGAGGAGCCTTCCGCTGCGCGAGCGCTGCGCGTCGGTCTGCGAGCAAAAAACCAAGGAGCACCATGAGCCCCGCGATCATCGTGAGGCCGAGGATCATCAGCGCGAGGCGCGGGCTGCTCGATCGAGCCTGGGGTCGCGCGGGACCGCGCGCGGTGCGGAGCCCCTCGCGAAGGCGTCCGCAGCCGAGCTGGCGATCCTCCGGCGCGGGTTCGAGCAGCCCGCGAGCCACGCCGCAAACAGGGGCGACAACCCGAGCGAGGCCGGCAGCACGACGCGAAGTCGTTTGTGGGGCAAACGATCGAGCGGCAGGCCCGTGAGCGCGAACGCCAACGTCGCGCCGAGCGCGAAGAGATCCGACGCTGGCGTCGCGACGCCCGTGGCGACCTCCGGTGCGATGAAGCCGAGCCCACGCGCCGAGCCCTGTGGTTCGTCGCCCGCGCGCCGCGGGTCGTGGCCGACGAGCGTCACCTTGCCGAGCGGGTCACGCAGGACGTGCTTCGGGCTGACCGCGCCGTGCAAGAGGGGAGGCGAGACCGCGTGCAAATGCGCGAGCGCCTCGAGGACTTGCTCCGCGATCACGCGCGCCTCGCCCTCGGTCGCGGGCTGGCCGCCGCGCTCTGCGAGCCACTCTTCGAGCGTCGCGCCCTCGACGAGCTCACGCACGACGCAGACGTGGTGCTCGCTCGCCGCGTCGTGCTCGATGAAGACCTCGCGCACGCTCGGAAGGTTCGGATGCGACGCTGCGCGAGCGCGCTCCGCAGCTTGATCCGACGCTGCTTCCGACCTCACCAGCCACCGCTCGAGCGCGACCTCGCGCCTGTCGGTCAGATCGATCGCCAGCCACGTGCGCGCCCTCGAGCCCTCTCGAAGAGGGCGCAGGAGCTGGTAGCGGCCCTGCAACACACGAGGCGCGTCGGATCCCGCCGCGCCCGCACTCGATGTCCCCGTCTGCATGCGACTTTGCCTCCGCGTGGGAGTCGCAGTCGAGGTCCCAGGGGGGACACCGCTTCGCTCGAACTCAGCCTACGGCGCGCAGCGCTTCTTCGACCATGAGGGCGTGCTCCTTCGGGTCCGCCCAGCGCTTCTGCCCTTCTTCGGGCAGCCGATCGATCGGGTCGAAGTAGAGGAAGTTCTGCCCCGGCTTCACGCTGGGGGCGCGGTAGATCGAGATGCCCGTCGTGCGATCGTAGAACTCGTTCGAGTGACAGACGCGCTTGCCGCCGCCGCCGGGGGCGTCGACGACGAACGTCGGCGTGTTGAAGCCAGCCGTCGAGCCACGCACCCACTTCTCGATGTCGATCGCCGTCTGCACCGTCGTTCGCAGATCCTCCGCGCCCTTCACCATGTCGTGCACGTAGACGTAATACGGGTGCACGTGGACGTGCCCGAGCCGCTTCACGAGCAGCTTCATCGTCTCGGGCTTGTCGTTCACGCCGCGGATGAGGACCGACTGGTTGCGCACGGTGATCCCGCGCTCGAAGAGGCGCAGCATCGCGTCGCGCGTGATGCCGGTGATCTCGTTCGGGTGGTTGAAGTGCGTGTGGAGCACGACCTCTTTGTGGAGCTTGCGCCCGAGGTCGACGACGTGGGTCACGGCGTCGAGCCACTCCGAGTCGCTGAGGATCTTCTGGGGCATCACGGCCGGCCCCTTGGTCGCGATGCGGATGCGGCGGATGTTGTCGAACTTCACCAGCGTCTCGCCGATGAAGCGGAGCTGGTCGGGCCGCAGCTGGTAGGCGTCGCCGCCGCTCACGACGATGTCCTCGAGCTCGGGGCGCTCCGAGATGTACTTGAAGGCGAGCGCCCACCGCGAAGTGTCGACGTGGAGGTTCACCTTCTCGACCTGCTCGGTGTCGTTGCCGACCGCGTACGACCTGGTGCAGAAGCGACAGTAAACAGGGCACGTGTCGAGCGGGAGAAAGAGCGCCTTGTCGGAGTAGCGGTGCGTGAGGCCAGGGACGGGCGCGTCCTCTTGCTCGTGCAGCGAGTCGAGCCCGAGCTTCGGGTGGTCGGGCAAGAAGCGCGACGCAACGGGGATGAACTGCGTGCGCAGCGGGTCCTCGTACGGGTTGTTCCAGTCGACGAGGCTGAGCACGTACGGCGATACGCGCACGCTCATCGGCGCCCGCGCGAAGCCTGCGGTCGCGTCGGCGATGAACTCGGCGGACGCGAGGCCCTGCAGCGTCTCGAGCAGCTTCTCGGGCTTGGTGATCGATCGCTTCGCCTGCCAGTGGTGGTCGAGGAACTGCTCCTCGGTGACATCCCGGTAAGCCGGGATGCGGCGCCAGTCGGGTCGCTCGAGGAGTCGTTTGTGCTCCAACGATTGCGAATCGACAGCGGGCTTGAGGTGCCGGATAGGAGCCTCTTCAGCTCGAACTACGGGCAGAGGATTGGAGCTCAACGTCATCGTGGCGGCCTCTTAGCAGATTGTGAGGGCAAAACGGGCTGCGGGCGCACTTCTTTGGAGCCTGCGGTCTTGCCTCTCGTTGCTACGCGACGCGTTGCAAACGACGGTGCCGGCTCGCGATCAGGGCAGGGGGACGAGCTCGCCGCGCGGGGGCACGGCCACCGTCGACGCGGCCTCGATGTCGTCGGTCGAACGATAGGCCGTGTAATAGGTCCGAACGCGGACGACGTAGTCCATCGTCTCCGGGTAGTTGGGTACCCCGCCCGCACGCGCGACCGCGCCCTCACCGGCGTTGTAAGCGGCGACCGTGAGGTCGAGATCGCCGTTGAAGAGGTTCGCGAGGATGCGCAGGTAGCGGACGCCGCCGAAGATGTTCTCGCGCGGGTCGAAGGGGTCGCGGACCTGCATCCGCGTCGCGGTCTCCGGCATCAGCTGCATCAAACCGAGCGCGCCGGCGCTCGACACACAGCGCGGGTCGTAGTCGCTCTCGACCTTGATGATGGCGCGGACGAACTCTTCGGGGAGTTGGTAGAGCGTCGCGGCCTGGCGAATCCAGCGGTCGTAGCGCGTGAACCGATCGGGCGAGCGATCGCTCGGTGGGACGGCCTGGCCCTTGAATTTCGAGGTCGCGGCGCGCTTGCTCGTGCTCTTGACGTAGAGCGAGTACCGCCCGTCCCCCGCCGGGTTCGTCGCGAAGTGAACGATGCCGTCGCTGTCCGTGTAGCTGTAGATGTCGGCGCGCGCCTCGGGGGCGAGCCCCACCCCGAGCACGAGCAAGGCCAGGGCGACGGGGGCGCGGCGGGCTAACATCGTGGCCTCATTCTAGCGGAGGGGACGAGCGAACTGGCAAGCTCACGACCACACTAACCAGCAGGGTGGGGGACCATTCCGAGCCCCGACCAAGAGGAGGCAGCGTCTTGGGGTATCTGGTCGTCGAGAGCGGTTTCAGCGCACTCAACCCGAAAGTCTGGTTCGACGAGGGCAAGATGTTGGCTCGGACGAACCTCCTCTTTCAGGTGCTGAGCCTCGCGTCGTGGTGCAAGCACGTCGAGGTCGATCCGAAGGCTCGCGTGGTCACGGTTCGACGGCGGTTCCTGTGGCTGCTCGAGCGCACCACCGAGGTGCCCTTCGCCGAGATCTCGCACATCGCCTATCGCTATGGCTCGCTCGCGACCAGTTGGGACATCCTCGGGCGCGTGCACGACAGCCTCGAGTCCTACTCGATCGCGCTCGTGCTCACGGATGGCTCGGAGGTCTCGCTCTTCTCGTTCCGCGGCGAGGGCTCGGCCTCCACGGGCCTCTCCGGGATGCTGCTCGGCGACTCGCTCATCGACTACCAGGGCAACCAGGGCGCGCGGTCGCTCGCGTACATCGACGCGCTCCAAGAGCTGACCGAGCGCGGCCTCTCCCCCCACGCGAAGCCTCGCAAATACGTACCGCCGCTCGCGCGCTGAGCCGTCCTCCTCAGGGGGCCAGCATGATGATCTTGTCGGGCGAGCGCGCGGGCCAGCTGTCGATCGGCAGGCCGCCTTTGCCGGTGATCGCGAGGAAGTCCATCAAGAGCGCGACGGTGATGTGCACGAAGAAGCCGGAGTAGATGCTCTTCGTTCGCATCGAGAGCGAGCCGAGCGCGATGCCCGCGACGATCGCGCCGCAGGTCTCGAGGTACGGCTTGCCGTAGTGGATCATGCAGTACGGGACGACCATCGCGAAGATGGCGCCCGAGCCGAGCGATCGCCGCAGCGTGTTCAGCCAGAAGCCGCGGAAGAAGATCTCGAGCCCGAGGAACTGCGCGACGTAGAGCGACTCCCAGACGAGGAGGTCGCCCCAGCTGCGCGAGCACTTTTTGTAGAAGGGGTAGTAGTTCCCGAAGTCGGGCTGCCGCGCGACCATGAACACCGCAGGGATCACGACGAAGAGGCAGAGCGCGTAGATCCACATGTGGCTCGCGAGGCCGCGCGTGCGCAGGCCCATGTCGAGCAGCGAGTCGCGTGGGAAGACGATCTTCCACACGATGAAGGGGATGAAGATGTAGCCGATGAGGCGCGTCGTCACCCACCACGCGAGGCCGTAGAGCTCGCCGTAGTCGCGCAGCGAGACGTGCGAGCCGAGACCCCACGGCAGGATCTCCGGGTGGAGCTCGACGTCGCGTAGGAACGGCCTGATGTGGGCGACGAAGAAGTCGCGATCGTAATAGTACTGGAGCGTCAGGATGACCGCCGTCAGCACGAAGAGCACGAGCGGTCGTTTGTCGGTCTCGCCGCGCGCGAGCGACGCGCGCTTGTACTCGAGCGCCTCGACGTCGAGCTCGCGCCACGTCCGCCGGAAGAAGAAGTACACGAGCGGGATGACAAAGATGTAACCGACGAGCGGCAGCACCATGTGCCCGAGCGTCTGCGCGAGCGTGGGCGCTGGCGGCGGGGGCGGCGTCGGCGGCGCGAGCGTTAGCGGGGCCGGCTGCGGCCCGCTCGGTCCGAAGCTCGCGAAGGCGTGCGCGATCGACGCGAAGACCGCGAACGAAGCGTTCACGTCGCGGACGCTCCAGCGGCACGCGCGGTCGCCGCCGCACGGCGCAGGCGCGCGAGCGTCGTCGCCTTGCCGAGCAGCACGGCGACCTCGAAGAGACCCGGCGAAGCCGAGCGACCGGTGAGCGCGACGCGCATCGGTTGAGCGACCTCTTTCAACTGCCAGCCGCGCTCCGCGAGGAGCGCCTGGAACCCCGCCTCGAGCTCCTTCGCCTGGTCGCGCCACTCGTCGCCGGTGGCCTCCAACGAGGTCGCGACGGCCTCGAGCATGTCGGCCTTCTCGGGCGTGAGGAACTTCTTCACCGCGGCCTCGTCGAGCTTCGGCGGCTCGCGGAAGAGGTAGTCCATCGCGTCGGCCGCATCGACCCAGTTGGGCCCGCGCTCGCGGTAGACAGCGAGCGCCGGGCGAACCTCTTCGCGCTCGACCGTGAGCCCGCGCGCCGCCATGAAAGGTAGAACGCCGTCCAAGTATTCGTCGTCGCTCATGAGCTCGCGCCGCTTGAGGTGTTCGAAGACGACGGCGTTCAGCTTCTTCGTGTCGAACTTGCCGTCGCTCGTCCCGCAGCGGTCCCAGCTGAACTTCGAGACGAGATCGGAGAGCGAGAAGATCTCCTCGTCGCCGAAGCTCCACCCGAAGCGCACCAAATAATTGAGCAGCGCGGCCGGCGGGATCCCGCGATCTTTGTAGTCGCCGACCGACACCGAGCCGTTCCGCTTGCTGAGCTTCTTGCCGTCGGGCGCGAGCATCATCGGCAGGTGCGCGAACTGCGGCACGCGGTGGCCGAGCGCCTCGTAGAGGAGGATCTGCGGCGGCGTGTTGATCATGTGATCGCGGCCGCGCGCGACGAGGTTGATCCCCATCGTGATGTCGTCGACGACCGCGCCGAAGTTGTAGAGCGGCACGCCGTCGCTCCGCACGAGCACCGCGTCCTGGTGCGTGTTGTTCGGGGTCGTGACCTCACCGAACACGAGATCCTTGTACGTGACCTCACCGGTCGACGGCGCCTTGAAGCGGATGACGAAGGGGCGATCGGGCTGGTCCTTCCGGTCGCGGCACGTGCCCGGATAGCGGAACTGCGCCTTCGGATCCTTCGCCTGCACGGCGGCGCGCGCCTGATCGAGCTCGTCCTTCGTGCAGTAGCAGCGATACGCCGCGCCCCGCGAGATGAGCTTCTCGACGAACTCTTGGTAAATGCCGAGTCGCTCCATCTGACGGTAGGGGCCGTGCGGGCCCCCTGTGTCGGGGCCCTCGGCCCAATCCAGACCGAGCCACCGCATCGAGTCGATGATGATCTTCTCGTTCTCGGGGGTGCTGCGCTCTTGGTCGGTGTCTTCGATGCGCAGCACGAAGGTCCCGCCGGTCTTCTTCGCCCAGAGCCAATTGAAGAGCGCCGTACGGACGCCACCGATGTGCAAATATCCCGTCGGCGACGGCGCGAATCGAACGCGAGGCAGCTCGGTCATCGCGCCGCCTCTACCACGGCTTTGCGCTCGCGGCTCGCTCTGCTAAGGACGCCGCTCCACCTGCCGCGCGAGTGACCTCGCGCACCCGAGGAGCCCGATCATGTCCGACCAAGAGAACCCCCGCACGCAGAAGAACTCGCCCCTCGCCCTCACCAAGACGAAGTTCGGCAGCAAGGCCAAGCTCGTCGAGGCCGTGAAGGCCTTCACCACCGAGGACCTCTGGGTCGGCCGCACGAACGCCGACCGCGGCGGCGACAAGGGCCTCGCTCGCGTTTCGAACGCGAAGCTCCTCCGCCTCCACGCCATCTTCACCGAGGTGAAGGAGAAGTTCGGCACCCGCGAGAAGCTCATCAGCACCGTGCTCGAGCTCGAGGGCCGCGCGAAGGACGAGGGCTACAAGAAGCGCCTCGCCGAGTACCCGGTGCCCCGCCTCTACGATCACTACAAGAGCGCCGCGAAGCGGGCGAAGCGCGCAGCCGCCAGCAGTGCCACTTCCAGCAGCGCGACGTGATCCCTGCCCGGCGCCGCCTAACGTGGCCGCGCCAGGCGTGGCTGATCGCCAAGAAGGACGTCGCGATCGAGCTCGCCACCGGCGAGATCGTCACGACGTCCGGCTTTTTTGCGGTCCTCACCGCCGTCATCGCGTCCCTCTCGTTCTTCGCCGGGCGCGACTCGAAGCGCGACGTCGCGCCGGGTGTCCTTTGGGTGAGCGTCGCGTTCGCGAGCGTGCTCGCGCTCTCGCGCACCTGGCAGCGCGAGCGCGATGAGGGCGCGATCCGCGGCCTCTTGGTCTCACCGATCGCACGCAGCGCGATCTTCGCCGGCAAGGCCGCGACGGTCGCGCTCTTCGTGTTCGCGGTCGAGCTCATCGTGCTGCCGTTCACGGCGCTCTTCTTCGGCATCGAGCTCACGAAGTCGGGGCCCGCGGTCATCCTCTTGCTCGGGGCTGCGGTCCCCGGCGTCGCGGCGAGCGGCACGCTCTTCGGCGCGATGACGATCCGCACGCGCGCTCGCGATCTCGTCCTCGCGAGCGTCATGCTCCCGCTCCTCTCGCCGAGCTTGCTCGCGGGGGTCGCGGGCACGCGCGCGATCCTGAGCGGCGCCGGCTTCTCGGAGCTCGGCGACTACTTCGCCCTCGTCGGCCTCTTCGACTTCATCTTCATCGCTGGGGGCCTCGGGCTCTTCGAACTCGTCCTCGAGGGATGAGCGAAGCTGGCGTCGGCCCGCTGAGACGCGGTGCCTCAGCTCTCTCCAAGCGCGAAGCGCTTGATGAAGGGCTGGTGTAGCCTGCGCTCGATGTTCGTCCGCACGAGGGCCATCCGCGAGCGCGTGAAGATTCACCTCGACGGCCGTGAGATCGACGCCGAGCGCGGTGAGCCCATCGCCGCGTCGATCCTCGCAGCCGGGGAGCGCGTGCTCGCGCGCAGCCCCAAGCTGCACCGCCCTCGCGCCCCCGCGTGCATGCGCGGCGACTGCGAGGGCTGCGTCGCGCGCGTCGACGGCGTCCCCAACATCGCGACGTGCATGCGCGACGCCTTCGGCGGCGAGGAGATCTCGGCGCAGAACGTCCTCGGCAGCCGTCGCACCGATCTCTTGCGCGTGACGGACTGGTTCTTCGCGCGCGGCATCGATCATCACCACCTCCTCGCGGGCGTGCCCGCGGCTGGCTCGATCATGCAGACCTTCGCGCGGCAGATGGCCGGCATCGGTCGCCTCCCCGAGGCCCCCGTGGAGCCCATCCCCGCGAAGACCGAGGCTTGCGACGTGCTCGTCGTCGGCGCGGGCCTCGCGGGGCTCGCGTGCGCGGCCGCGCTCGCTTCACGCGACCTCGACGTCCGCGTGGTCGACGAAGGCCCCGCGCCCGGTGGCTCGGCGCGCTTCAGCGACACCGACCACGCGCGCGTCACGACCCTCGTGGAGAAGCTCGCGGGCCGCGACCTGCATTCGCGCACCACGGTCGCCGGGGTCTTCGACGGCGAGGTCCTCACCGTCCGCGCCAGCGACGATCGTATTACGCTGTATAAGCCTCGCGCGCTCGTCCTCGCGACCGGCGCGCACGATGGCGTCCTCCTCGTGGACGGCAACGATCTGCCGGGTGTGCTCGGCGCGCGCGCGGTGTGCCTCCTCGCGAGCCTCGGGATCGAGCCCTCACGAGGGGCGGTCGTCGTCGGCGCGGGTCCGTGGGCCGAGCGCACGCGCGCGCTCCTCGGTGAGCGCGTCGTCGCGACCGTCGAGGAGAAGGAGGTCCGCGCGATCGTCGGCAGCTCCCAGGTGAAAGCCGTGGAGAAGCGCGACGGTTCGCGCATCCCGTGTGGTGTCGTCGCCGTCGCAGCGTCGCTCGCGCCCGCGTTCGAACTCGGCGTTCAGGCAGGCGCGAGCACGGTCGCGATCGAGAGCGGCTTTGCGCTCCGCGCCGACGAGCACGGGCGCATCGGCGATCGCGTGTGGGCAGCCGGCGAGTGTGCGGGCCTCGCGTTCGACCCCGCGTCGCTCGTGCGCGCCGGCGAGGTCGTCGCGAGCGACGTCGCCTCCGCGCTCTCGTAGCGGCTGCGCTCTCGTAGCCGCCGGGCACCCTCGACCCGACGGGGTCGCTCACGCGGTCGCGGGCGATCATTTTACTTGCAGGTTATTTAACCTCTGGGTAAATCACGGAGCGTGACAGCGACGGCTGACCTCTCGGCGATCTTCTCGGCGCTCGCGGATCCCACGCGGCGCGCCATCCTCGCGCGCCTCTCCGAGGGAGATGCCCCGGTGAAGGATTTGGCGGAGCCGTTCGAGCTCTCGGGCCCGGCCATCACCAAGCACCTCAAGGTGCTCGAGCGCGCCGGGCTCATCTCGCGCAGCCGCGAGGGTCAGCAACGCCCCTGCAAGCTCGAGGCTCAGGCCCTCGCGCCGGCCGCCGAGTGGATCGAGCAATACCGCGCCATGTGGGAGGAGCGGTTCGATCGTCTCGGCGCCTTCCTGAAGACAACCCAGAAGCCCCAACCGAAGAAGCCCCGAGGAGGACGTCATGGCCGGAAAAAGCAGCCCAAATGAGATCCGGATCACGCGCGTGTACGACGCGCCCGTGAGCGCAGTCTGGGACGCGTGGACGATCCCCGAGCAGGTCGAGAAGTGGTGGGGGCCGCGCGGCTTCACGCTCACGACCCACCACAAAGATCTGCGGCCGGGCGGCACCTGGCGCTACACGATGCACGGCCCCGACGGCGTCGATTACCCGAATGTCACCAAGTACTACGAGGTCGAGCCGCTGAAGAAGCTCGTCTACGACCACGGCGGCACCGACGATCGACCGCCGCTCTTCCGCGTGACGGTCACCTTCACCGAGACCGACGGCAAGACCACGATGGAGATGATCTCGACGTTGCCGACGCCTCAGGCCGCGGCCGAGATGACGAAGTTCATCAAGAAGGCCGGCGGCTACGCCACGTGGGATCGGCTGGCCGAGCACCTCGCGGACGGCGCGACCGGCAAGCCGCGCTTCGTGGTGAACCGCGTCTTCGATGCACCCGCTGCGCGCGTGTTCGCGATGTGGACGAGCGCGGCGGCGCTCGTGAAATGGATGCCGCCCGCGGGCACGACGATGCGATTTCTTCGGAGCGATATCGCGCCCGGCAAGTCGACGCTCTTCGCGATCCGCGGGGCGCACGGCACGATGCACGTGCGCGTCGAGTACCTCGCGATCGAGCGCTCGCAGCGGATCGAATATCTGCAGTCGTTCGTCGACGAGGCCGAGCGGCCCGCGGCCGCGCCCGGCGCCGAGGTCTGGCCCGGGACGTTGCGCACGACCGTGCTCTTCAGCGAAGAGGCTCCCGAGCGCACGCGCGTCACCGTCACGACCGAAGCGCACGGCGAGGCAACGGCCGACGAGCTCGCAGCGTTCACGCGCGAGCGATCCGGCATGACGCTCGGCTGGACGGGGTCGTTCGACGCGCTCGAGGCGCTGATGACGGCGCTCGGACCGACTGGCGACCAGCCGCTCTTTCACGGGACGAAGGCGGAGCTCAAGCCAGGCGACGAGATCGAGGCGGGGCGTCCCTCCAACTACGGCGCTCGCAAGCACGCGGCGTTCGTCTACCTGACCGCGACCCTCGACGCCGCGACGTGGGGCGCCGAGCTCGCCGTCGGCGACGGCCCGGGGCGCATCTACATCGTCGAGCCCACGGGCCCGTTCGAAGACGATCCCAACCTCACCGACAAGAAATTCCCAGGCAACCCGACGAAGTCGTATCGGACGCGCGCTCCGCTTCGCGTCGTCGGCGAGGTCACCGATTGGAAGGGCCACGCGCCCGAGCAACTCCAAGCGATGCGCGAGCACCTCGCGCGGCTCGCCGCACAGGGCATCGAGGCGATCGAGGAGTAACGAGCGCGCGCTAGCGCGCGGGTTGCGGCGCGGCGGGCGCGCTCGCGCCCTTGCTCTTGCCCGACACGGCGAGCAAAACGATCGCGCCGACGAGGAGCGCCGCGCCCGCGAGCTCGCGCGCGGGGATGGGCTTGCCGTGAAGCAGGAGCCAGAGCGTTGCGCTCGCGACGACGCCCGCGAGCACGCTCGAGGCGCGGTTCACGGGAACACAGAACGCGTTCTCGCGGCCGTCGAGCAGGACCAAGGCCCCGAAGATGCCAGTGCCTTGAGACAGAACACCGATCGCAAAAACCACCAACGCACCGGAGGAACCACCGAGATCGAAGAAGCCGCGTCGGACCTCGAGCATCTCGGGTGTCGCGCCGATCGCGGCCATCACGACGAGAAAGAGCACGATCGCGGGCGTCGCGACCATCTGCTCTTCGACGAAGAAGCGCCGCGACTGCGAGGGATCGGCGGACTTTGCCTGGCGGCTCATGAGGCGCAGGCGCACGAAGTAGCCGAGCAAATAGAGCAAGATCACCACCGCGCCGAGCGGCTCGATCGTGAACGCGCCGCCGCCCGCGCCGATGCCGAGCGCCGTCGCGCTGAGCGCGAGCGCGACCCACGCTTGCCAGCGGACCTCGCGCTTCGAGAGCACGTCGACGATGGGCGCGATCACCAGCACGCCGCCGCGCATGAAGAGCATCATGATGAGGATCGACGTGCCCTTCAGCGTGTACGAGAGGGTCGTCGTCGCGATGATCGCGGCCGTCGCGAGCCCGCTGAGGAACGTGAGCTTCGTCGGGCCCGGCAGGCTTTTCCCGAGCAGCTGATGGTGCGTCGCGAACCCCCACCAGCGCTTGGCCGAGAGGAACACCATCATCCCGAGCAGCGACGCGAACGTCGAGAGCGGGAGGATCTGCATCCCCGAGAGCGTGGGGAGCCCCCGGAGCTGGCCGCTCGTCAGCGACTTCGTGAGCGCCGTGTACGGCGCGTAGGCCGCGAAATACCCGAAGGCGTAGAGCCAGATCGAGCTCGCGCCGTCACCGTTTTGTTTCTCGTTCGACGCCGCCACCGAACACAAGGAGAGCACGCGCACGCGCGAACGTGTCGTGAATGCGTCGTGGCCTGGTTCGGTTCCGAGCCCATGGTACCCTCGGCGGGTCATGCGGCTCGGTGTGCTCGGTCCGTGCAACGGCGACGTGGTCTGCCTCGCCAAGGCTGCCCAAGTGATGCTCGATCGGGCCCGCGCCGACCGTGTGCTCTACGTCGGCTCCGACGACGCGCTCGATCGCGTCGTCGCGGCTTGGGCGCACGATATCGTCGGAGCGAACCCCTCCGAGCAGGTGATGTTCGAGCGCGCGGCGCGCGCGTGCCTCAACGCGACGAGCACCGAAATCGAGGACTTCGTCGCGTCGGAGCGGGCCCGCAGGCGTCTGCGTGTGTACGCGACCGTGCCCGCGCCGCCCGGGCGCACCATCGAGATCCTCGACGGTCGCGTCGCCGTGCTCCTCTACGACAAGGCCACGCTCGACGAGGACGACATCGCGGGCGCTTCGATCCTGGTGTTCGGCAAGTCGGACAAGCCGCTCGTGCACCGCGTGGGGTCGCGCACGTTCGTCGCGCCCGGGCCCGTCTCCTACGAAGGCAACTCGGGCGTGCTGGTCTTCGACGACGACGTCGGCGGCGGCCTCGCGATCGATTTCCTCACGCTCGCCGGTGAGGTCGCGCGCCGCGAGAAGATCGAGCCGCGCCCGCACGTGCAGGGCGCGAAGATGAAGGTGCAGTGAGCGACGAGGCTGCGATGGGCGGCGAGCGCGTCGGGATCTTCGGGGGCAGCTTCAACCCGCCGCACGTCGGTCATGTCCTCGCTGCGGCGTACGCGCTGCTGGTCTGCCCGATCGATCGAATTTTGATCGTTCCGGTGTACCAGCACCCCTTCGCGAAGGCCCTCACGCCGTTCGAACATCGACTCGCGATGTGCGAGCGCGCGTTCGCGGATCTGCCGCGCGCGAGCGTGAGCGTCGTCGAGCGCGAGCTCGGCGGCGAGAGCCTGACGCTGCGCACGCTCGAGCGGCTCGCGAGCGATCACCCGAGCTGGCGGATGCGCCTGCTCGTCGGGTCCGACGTCGTCGGCGAGGTCCACAAGTGGCATCGCTTCGATCGCATCAGCGAGATCGCGCCCCCCTTCATCATCGCTCGACGCGGCACCACGGGCGGCGATCGCTCGATCCTCCCCGAGGTCTCGAGCACCGAGGTCCGCGCGCTGCTCGCCGCGAACGATCAGGCCGCGCTCGAGCAGCTCGTCCCGAGCTCCGTGATCGCGTACGCCCGCGAGCATCGACTCTTCGGCTTGCCGTGACAGCGAGCGTGCTCGTCCTCGGGCGCGGGAAGGTCGGCACCGCGATCGCGCGCGGCGTCCGTCGCGCACGAACCTCGGTGAAGACGGTGAGCGTGCGCGCCTTCCTCGAGTCGCCGCGATGGCCGATGCCTCGGCGAAGCAGCACGCCGCCGCTCGTCGTCATCGCCGCGCGCGACGCGCTCGTCGAGCCTGTCGCGGTTGTTCTCGCCAAGCTCTTGCGCGAGGCGCTCCATCGACCGCAGCGCGCCGTCGTCCTGCACGTAGCGGGCGCGCTCGGCACAGCGCCGCTCGCGTCTCTCGCGTCTCTCGGGGTCGCGACGGGCGTCGCGCACCCGCTCGTCTCCATCCTCGAGGGCGCGCCGCAGGATGCTCTCCGCGGTGCTGCCTTGGTCGCGACCGGTGACGCGCGCGCGCTCGCGGCCGCCCGATCGCTCGCGCGGTCGCTCTCGATGCGCTTCGTCGCTCCGCGCGCGCTCGAGCCTGCTGCTTATCACGCGGCAGCGGCGCTCCTCGCGAACGGCGCGGTCGCCCTGGCGTCGGTCAGCGAGGCGCTGCTGGTTCGTGCAGGCCTCGCGCCTACCGACGTCGCGTCGCTCTTGGCTCCTCTTCTCCGGAGCGTCGCGGGCAACCTCGGGCGATTCGGCGTTCAACCAGCGCTCACCGGTCCCATTCGACGAGGCGACTCCGCGACTGTCGCGCGCCACCTCGGCGTGCTGAGAACGAGCCAGTTCGCCTCGGATTTGGGGCTCTACGTCGCGAGCGGCCGCGTTCAGCTGCGGCTCAGCCGCGACCTCGGTGAGGCTTCGGCACAGGATTTGACGAGGATCGAGGAGCTCCTGAACCTCGCGAACGCCGCCCCGCCTTGATCAGCTTTGAGCGACCCGCCACCCGAGGTCGCACCGATCCGGATAGGATTGTCCATTGTGGCTTACGAAGGACGAGGTTAGGCCCTTGGGAGCTGTATGAGTGTTCGCCAGGCTGCAGCCTTTTCCCTGACGGACCCGACCCGCGCCGATGAAGCTCGGTCGCGTGCCGGTGAGCCCACGCAGGGGCTCGATGCGCTGGGGGGCTCAATCCGCCCCCCGTGCGCTCCGCGCCTCCCCGATTCGCACGAGAGCGTGCTCGTCGCCTTGGAGCGGCGCCTGCGTGATCGCACGGCGCCGCGGGCGTTGCTCGTCGTCGTTTGCGCAGCACGCGCGGTCGACGCCATCGCGAACCACGTCGAGCGAATCGCCAGTGACGCCGTTCGCGTCAGCTCGGCCGCTGGCGTGGATGGCTGGCGTGAGGCCCTGCGTCTCGCGGTCCCGCCGAGCTCCCATCGCATTCACGGCGCGCTGGTCGTGCACGGGGCGCGTGACCTCGCCGAGCGACTCAACAGCGACCGCACGATCGTCCACGCAGACCCCACTCCGACCGCGTTCTCGACGGCTGTCGCGCGTGAGGTCGCGGGTCGTCTCGCCGCCGAGGCACTGCCGGGTGCGCCCATCGTGTGGGTTCGACCGGCAGTCGGCTGGACCTCGAGCAACGGGATGGAGACCATCGATCTCGACGGCTCGGTGGACGCGATCGCGCTGAGCGCGTGGTGGCCCGCAGCGTCGGAGCAGGTCGGCGCGAAGTTCGTTCGTGAAGCGGCTCCCATCGCAGACCTCGAGGTCGAGCTCGCCCGCTTCCAGGCCGCCGTTTCGCGCGCCGCGCGCAGCCGCGCTTCGCGCTCGCTCGCCCCGCTCGAGCCCCGCGCACAGGAAATGCTCAGCCGGCTCGCGCTCGCAGGCCGCCCGTGGCCCGAGCGCCACCTCGATCGCCTCCTCACCGACGGGGCGGCCGACGCCACCGACGAGCTCCTGATGGGTGGTTGGGCCCTCAGCGCTGACGGTCATTTGCGGGTCATCCAACCCACCGACGACCTCGCGACGCTCGTGCAGTCCGCAGGCTCCGCATCGGTGGTCGCGGTCGCGGGGGCCTTGCAGTCGACCTTCCCCGGCGACCCTTGGGCGTCGATGCGCGCCGCCGAGCTCCTTTGGAATTTGCCCGCGGAGCTCTCGCACGCGAGCGCGGCCGACTCTCTGGCGTTGTCGGCGTTCACGCTCGTTGCGGACGCCGACGCTCGCGCCGACTTCTGGTCTCGTTTGCGCGCGACCCGCGGTTTCCCCTCCAGCCACGGCGCGGTCCTCGCCGACCTCGCTTGGGTCGAGCTCGCGCTTCGACACGGCGACGTCGAGGTCGCGCTCGACCTCGCGCGCTCGCTCGCTGCGGTCGCCGCGGAGCCTGAAATGCAGCGGGTCCAGCTCGCGCTCGGTCGCGCGCTCGCCGCTGCTGGCGATCTCACGACCGCAGCGCTGACGCTCGGCCACCTCGTCACGCAGCTCAACGCGCAGCCCCACGACCTCGGGGCGATCGAGCTCCTCGCGCGCGCTCACGTCGAGCTCGCCGAGGTCCAGTATTTCTCGGGCGATCTCGCCGAGGCCCGCAACCAAGCCACCGTCGCCGTCAGCACGTTGGAGGCCCTGAATCGACAGGTCGCTCTCGTCGATCGCGCCGTTCGAGCGACGCGCGCCCGCACGCAGCTCGACGCGCGCAACGTGCTCGGCAAGCTCCTCCTCGCCGAGGGTGATTTCGCCGCCGCCGAGCGCCACTTCGCACGCGACGCCTGTGAAGCCGCACTCCTGCGCCCCGAGGCTTCGGTCCTCGAGCTCCGCGCCCGCGTGAACCGCGCGATCTCCGTGATGTCGCTCGCGCGCCGCAGTGAGGCTCAGGTCCTGCTCGAGGACGTCCTTCGCGAAGGTGAGGCTGCGAGCGAGCTCAAGGCTGTCGGCGTCGCGCTCATCAACCTCGCGGCCCTCGCGATCTTCGACCACCGCTACGGCGACGCGCTCTCTCTCTCCGAGCGCGCCGTCGAGGTGCTCCGCAAGATCGGCGACAAAGTGAGTCTCGCCCGCTGCGTGGCGAACCTCGCCGAGCTTCGCGTGAAGCTCGGCCTCCTCGATGAGGCCGTGCAGGCGGCGCGGTTCGGGGCGCGCGTCTTCCGAGGCGGCGCGCCGGGCGAGCAGGCCGCGCAGCTGTCCCTCGTGCTCGGCCGCGTCTCCCTCGCCAAGGGCGACACCGCTGCAGCGCAGCGCCACGTCGTCGAGGCTCTCTCTGCGATGGGCGCGACCATGTACCTCGACGACGTCGCACGCACGGTCCAAGAGCCACAGCGCTCTCTCGGTCCAGTCCGCGAGCGCGTGGTCGAGGCGCTGCTTCTCGCGAGCCGGATCGCTCTCGAGGACGGCGACACCACCCGTGCGCAGGTTCTCCTCGATCGCGCCGCGAGTGAGCCTGGTCCGAAGCGCGCCATGGCCGAGCTCGCCGTGCTGACCGCACAGCTCTCTCGCTCGCTCGGTGAGTCCTTCGAGCAGCAAGCCACGCAAGCGCTCTCTCAGGCTCGCGACGCCGACGATGACGAGCTCCTGCGCGAGTCTCACCTCTTGCTCTTCCGTGCCGCGTTGGTCGCGGCCGACGAGGCGGACGGCTCGCAGATCACCCGCTCGCTCAGCGTGGCGAAGCACCACATCGATGCTGCGATTGCTGTGCGCGATCGCGTCGCCGAGCAGCTGCCCCCGGGGCTTCGGCAGGCCTTCCTCGCACGGCGAGATGTCGCCGAGGTCGGCAACGCACTCTCTTTCCTCGAGGGAGAGCTTCAGCAGCGGAGCAACCGATCGGCTGTCGATTCTCGCTCGTTCTCCGATCCTGTCGTCCGCGAGATCGCTTCGGCTCGCGCACCGCGCGCGCCGGTCTCGAGTGAGGGGAGCCCTCAAGCCACACGCTCGATCGTCGGTGACGACCCTTCGATGCGCGCCCTCTTGGTCGCAATCCGCAAGGTCGCGCCGAGCGACTCGACCATCCTGATTCAAGGGGAGAGCGGCACTGGCAAGGAGCTCGTCGCCGAGGCTCTGCACGTCGCCAGCAGCCGCAAAGGCGGGCCGCTCGTCAAAGTCAACTGCGCAGCGCTCGTCGAGACGCTCCTCCTGAGCGAGCTCTTCGGCCACGAGAAGGGCGCCTTCACGGGCGCGGCGGCGCGCCGTCGCGGCCGCTTCGAGGCTGCCGAGGGCGGGACGCTCTTCCTCGACGAGATCGGCGACATCTCGCACCGCACACAGGTCGCGCTGCTGCGCGTGCTGCAGGAAAAGACCTTCGAGCGCGTCGGCGGTACGACCTCGATTCGCGCCAACGTTCGAGTCGTGTGCGCGACACATCGCAACCTCAAGGCCCTCGTCGCCAAGGGCGAGTTCCGCGAGGACCTCTATTACAGGCTCTGCGGCGTAACCCTCGAGGTGCCGGCGCTTCGCGCTCGTCTCGCCGACCTGCCTGCGATCGCTGCCGCCATCTTGCGACGCATCGCTGAGGAGCGCGGTGAGGCCGTCAAAACGCTATCGGGTCGAGCTGTCGTCGCGCTCAAGTCCCACACCTGGCCCGGCAACATCCGCGAGCTCGAGAACGGCCTGCGCGCAGCCACCCTGTTCGCGGAGACGAACGTCCTCGAGCCCGAAGATTTCGCGGAGAACGTCGAGTCCCTTCGGCACATCACGATCGCGCCTCCGACGGTTGACACGCCCTCGTCGGTCAGTGTCCCCTCGGCGGTTCGCTCTGGCCCTGAAGTTGCTTTGATGGGGCCTGTGACAGCGCGGTCGTCAATGGATTGTCTGCCGGCTCCCTCCCAAGAGGGCGCGAAGGCAGGTCCCATTTCGAGCCCGCCGAGCGCTCCCGCGGATGTGGCCTACGCCCACATTCGGACGGGCGTGAGCCTCCACGATTTGAAGCGAGTCATCGAGCGTGACTGCATCGCCCGTGCTCTCTCCGAGAGCAGCGGGAACATCACGCGCGCCGCGACGCTTCTCGGGATGAAGCGCCCGCGGTTGTCTCAGCTCGTCAAACAGTATGGTTTGGGTGGTGGATCGGATGCGAGCGATGGTGATGAAGAGCTATCCTGTGCGGAGGAGCCCGATCATGGGTGAGGCACTGAAGTCGGTTCAGCGCAGTCTCTTGGCGATCGCCATGGGGCTCTTCGCGCTCGGGTCGACCGGATGCATCGTCGAGTCGGAGGAGACCGACTCTGAAGATGTGGCCGAAATCGAGGAGTCCGTCGAAGAGGGTGTCCTCGACGACGCAGCGTCGGATGATCTCAACCCGACCGACGACGCGGACGACACGGGCGAGACCAAGCGTGTACGCGCCGTCTCGATCGAGACGCCCGTCGTGAGTGAGGGACACCTCGGTCCGCCGAGTGGCGACGAGAGCTCTGCTGGCGGCGACGACAAGAAGGATCCGAGCCCGCAGCCGTGGTTGCCGGCCACCGAGTCGACCCCGCCCAACGACGGCGATCCGCAAGCCCGCGCGGCCTCTGCCGCCTTGAATTGAACAGAACGGTAGCCGACTGACGCCCTGATGCGTCGCCGAGCTCCGAAGCGCGCCCCAAGCGAGGGCGCGGCGCGCTTCTCTATCTTGAATCCGCGCTGCGTTCGCTCAGCAGTATCGCCGTCGGAAGAGATCCGCGTACGCGGTTGTCATTCTCGATGAGGTCGAGCGTGTGCGCGGCGTGGTTGTCGGCGTAGCCGTTGCCGATGAAGAGATCGACGTCTGCACCGATTCCCTCTGCGCCGAGCGCGCAAGCGGTGAACGACGTGCTCATCGCGAAGAAGTAAACCTTGCCCCGATCCTTGGTGCTGACGATGGCGGACATCTCGCATCCGGGGACGTTCACGCACGAGAAGGTCACGTCGACGCCCTCTCCAGCGGTGAGTTCGGCCACGCGATCACGCACCCCGACCACGTCGCGGGCGTCGTGCTCGATCACAGCGTCGCAGACGTTGAGTGCGAGCAAGTCGCGAGCGTAAGGCGCGTGGCTCTCGAGCCCGATTACGCGCCCCAGCTTCCCAGCGCGTCGTCGCGCTTCGACAGCACAGAGCACTCCGCTCTTACCCCCGGCACCGAGGATGAGCACCGAGTTTCCAGGCTTGACGAGGCGCGCGACTTGTGGTGCGGCTCCGGCGACATCGAGCGCGGCCAGCGCGAGGCGCTCCGGGAGATCTCGCGACAGCTTCGCGAAGGGTGCGGTCGCGAAGATGATCGCCGTCCCGACGACGTCGACCTGTGCGCTCGTGGGGCGAACCTCGATCACCCGCTCGAGTTTCAGCGGTGTCAAGGAGAGTGATGCAAGCGTCGCAACACGGTCCCCGACGCTGACGCCACGCTCAGCTACGAGCTCCCCGACACGCTTTACCTTACCGAGGAGCATTCCACCCGAGCCCGTCACGGGGTTGTGCTGTTTGCCGCGTTTCGCGACAGTCTCGAGGACGAGGTCACCGACCTTCTTGGGATCTCCGCCGACGGCTTCTTCCATCTGTCTAAAGCTCGCCGCGTCGATGTTGAGCGTCTCGACTTCGACGGTGATTTCCGACTCAAAATGCCGGTGCGTGTCGTTGTCCAACCGAGTCGCTCGCTGGGGCAGCGGCAAGGGCTGAGAGGGGTCGGATTCGGGTACGACACGATGCAGGCCGAGGGGGTCGCCAGGCTCCATGGGCCTACGATGCCCGCTTTCCGGCCGCGCTACCAGAAGACCTCACGCTTTGACCGCCCCCAACTTGACCGCGCGCGTTGGTAGAAACTACTCTCGTTTCGCCTCGGGCTCCCCGCCCCGAGGGGTTGCGCAAAAGAACTGCGGGTGGCCCCCCAACGATCATCCAAGATGGATCACCAACCTCCCCGGGTTCCCCTGACCCAGCTCGCTCTGCGGTTCATTTCGGGGAAGTACCAGGGTGGCGAGTTTCCGCTGGGCGAGAACAAAGAGATCATCATCGGCCGCTCGAGTGATCTCGACATGGTGCTCGTCGAAGACATGGTCTCGCGCCGCCACGCTCGCATCGCGTGCACCGACAGCGAGATCTCGATCGAGGACCTCGGCTCGACGAACGGCACGTTCGTCAACGGCGAGAAGATCAAACGCGCCTTCCTCAAGGAAGGTGATCGCGTCCTCATCGGCACCAGCATCTTGAAGGTGGTCGTGAGCGACGGCGGTGTGCCGCGACGCCCGACGACCGAGGCATCGCGTGGGGCGACTGCGGGCAAGACGATGTCGGGCGCGATCGATGAGATCCCGCTGCCCGATCTCATGCAGCTGCTCGGCACGTCGAAGAAGAGCGGCGTCCTCGTGGTGCAGTCCGACGAGGACGTCGGCAAGATCGTGATGCGCAAGGGGCAGGTCGTCTTCGCGTCGATCAACGATCTCGAAGAGGTCCCGCCGCTGAAGAGCGTCTACCGCATCCTCACGTGGACGACGGGAACGTTCTCGCTCGAGCCCTACGACGAGCGCCCGCTCGATGGTGAGATCGATGCGTCGGTCACCGAGATCTTGATGGAGGGCTTGCGTCAGATCGACGAGCTCAACAACCTCCGTCACAAGCTCCCGGATCTCGACGCGCGCGTCCTCTTGGTTCACCCGCTCCAAGCGCCGCTGCGCGCGCTCAGCCACGTCGAGCTCGACGTGCTGCAGCTCGCGGTCAACTTCGGGCACGTCGCGACGATCCTCAACAAGTCACCGGCGACCGACTTGGAGACCGCGGAGACGCTGTTGAAGCTCATCGCGCAGGGCTACTTGCAGGTCGAGTAGCGAGTGCGTCAGAGTCGCGGCGCGAGGCACCACGCGCCGCAGTCAGAACCTGCACTCAGAACGCTGCGTGGCAGTCCTTGCAGGTCTTCTTCATCCCCTCGAGCGCGGTGCTCGCCGCCGCCGCGTCCTTTGCTTCGGCGGCGGCACCGAGCGCCTTGGCTTTCTCTCCGAGGCGGATCGCCAGCGCGTCGAACTCGGGCCCTTTGCTGAAGGCCTTCGCGCGCTCGGACAGCGCATCGACGCGCGCTGCAACGTCCTTCAGCTGAGTGAACTCGTCGTCGCTGTAAGAGGCCTTGCCGATGAGGCTCCACTTCGAGCCCGCGACGGTCTCGTTGGCGCGCATCACTTCCTCGAGCGAGCCCAGCTTGGGGATGTCTGCGAGCGGAGCGTCGAGCGGTTTGTGACAAGCCGCGAGTCCCGCGAGCGCCAGCGTGAAGACGAGGCTCGCACTACCGAAGGTCGAGACGTGTGCTTTCTTCATCGGGCGGGAGCATAACCTCAGGCGACCTTCTCTGCCGACCTCGTGGGTCTGGGCGTCGGCGTGCCGAGTGACTCGATGGCTGCGGGTAGGAGCACGGTGAACGTGCTGCCTTTGCCCTCGTAGCTGCGCACTTCGATGCGGCCGCCTGCGCCTTGCACGATGCGATGGCTGATGGCGAGCCCGAGCCCCGTGCCCTTCTCTTTGGTCGTGAAGAAGGGGAGAAACAGCTTCTCCAGCGCCTTGCGCGAGATGCCCGGCCCCGTGTCGGCGACGGTGATTTCGACGAACGCGTCGCCCTCGCTCTTGCCCGATCGGGTGCCGCGACCGAAGCGCACGCGCGTCGTGATCGTGACCTTGCCGCTCTCGCCCACGGCTTGAACGGCGTTGCGCAAGAGGTTCATCAACACCTGACGAAGCTCTTCGGGATCGATCGCGACGCGTGGCAGATCGGGCGCGAGGTTGAGCTGGATGTCGACCTTGTGCGTGCCCTGTCGTTCGGCGGAGAGGATCTGCACGGTGCGACGCGCGACGCCGTTTGCGTCGATCGGGACGACCGCGCGCGCGTCGGGTCTCGCGAGATCGAGAACCGAACCTACAACACGGTTCAAGCGATCGACCTCCTCGAGGATGATGCCGATGAACTCGGCGGCCGCAGGGTCCGTAGAGCCGGCTGGGCCCGGCTCCGCGAGCAGCTGTGCCGCGCCCTTGATTGCGCCGAGCGGGTTGCGGATCTCGTGTGCGAGGCCCGCCGCCATTTGGCCGAGCAGCGCGAGCCGATCGCGATCCTTCATCTGTTGGTAGGTGCGTGAGTTCTGGATCACGACGCCCATCTGCGTGCCGAGCTCGCTGAGGAGCGCGACGTCCTCGACGCTGAGCGCATCGCGAACGCGACGATCTGCGAGCGCCAAGAGCCCGACGATCTCCCGCTCCTCGTCGAGGATGCCGACGACGACGCCGAGCTTCAGGCTCGCGCCGAGCACCTCGGCGGCGGCAAGGATCGCGGCGCCCTCTTCGTAGCGCTCCCCGCGACGCGTGCGGGTGCGCACCTCGCGCTCCAGGTCCTCGAGGAGGATGGGGCCCTGCTCGAGGCGGTCGAGCAGCATGCGCGCGGTCGCGACCTCGATGCGGGTCGGGCCGCCATCACCGACCGCGCCGATTTGATCGAAGCCGCTCCCCTCCTGGTCGCGCAAGTAGAGGGCAGCAGCGGTGATGCGACGCGATCGCTCGAGGGCGCGCGTGACCATCTCCGCCATCTCGCTGACGACGAGCGTGTGCACGAGCCTGCGACGGACGTCGACGAGCGCGCGTTCGAGGTCGAACCGCTCGCGGAAGAAGAGGCGTTGGATCCACTCCTCTACGCGGGCTTGGAGCGGCTCGTACACGACGAGGAGCACCGTCGCTGCTAGGACAGCGTTCAAGTACATCGTGTTGAAGTTCCCGACCTGCGTGAGCAGGATGTAGAAGATCAGCGCGATCAGGAACGCGACGGCCGCGGCTACCACGAGCCGGCCGAGCATCTCGGAGAGGTCCAGCAAGCGCTCGGACACGAGTGCCTGAGAGAGCGCGAACACGAAGAGGATCGACAGCACTGCCCCGACGGGGGGCATGCGCAGCCCGACGATCCACGCGAGGTCCACGAGCGTCGCGACGCCCGCGAGCGCTCCGATGAGCACGAGGAACCGCACGCGGCGCTGGGTCGCGCGTGACGTGCTGCGCGCGCCTCGCTTGAAGAGCTCCCAGAGCCCGCCCGTCAGCGTCACGATGACGTAGAAGAAGACGAGCACGCGGACGGGCGCACGCGTCGCAAGCGGTGTCAGCTGCAGCACCATCAGCGGCGCCGCCGCAGCGAGCGCGAGGCGCATGCCGCGGGAGCTGCTCTGCCTGTCGGCGGGCACCATGGCCTCGAACAGAGCGACGGCGCAGACAGGCAGGAGCAGCGCGAGCACCGCGGACGACCGCTGCCAGATCGTCGCCTCGAAGATGCCGTAGAACGACTGCGACAGGTACCAGAGCCCGAGGAGCGCAGCGAAGGCCGCGAAGAGGAGGTGGACCTTCCGGGGCCGCCCTCGAAGGATCACCGACGCGGCGATCGCGATCGCGAGCGCACCGCAGACGATCGCGGTCCGCGTGCGAAGCTCGACAAGCACTCGAGGAGCCTAGCAGCTCTACAAAAAGCAGAAGGCCCGCCGCTCGCGCGGCAGGCCTCAGCCGATTCGATGTTGCGCGTGCTCTCGCACGCGCGGGCTACTCAGTCGTAGATGCCCTTCATCGACGCGTCAGCCATGCGGAAGTCGTGCATGGCCTGGCGGATGAACGCCGGCAGGGACTGGTAATTCTGGAGGGCCATACAGGCGCGGTTCGAGGTGCAGGTGCACTCCGAGAAGTCACCCGCGCTGCAGGACGTCTCGCCGAGGCTGGACAGCGCCGGGTCGAACTTGACGACGGGCTGGCCATTCGTGAGATCCGGAACGCACCAGCTGGTGTCGCCCGCGGGCGAGAGCTGCTCCGTGCAGACGTACGCGTTGCGGAGGAGGTCGTTGGCGTACTCCAGGATGCGCGCGCCAACACCCTTCTGAACCTGCTTGCCGAAGATGATTTCGGTGCCGTAGGTGCGAGCGATGTAGATGCGGCCGTCGGGGAGGTGCAGCTCGATGCGGTTGTCGAAGCCAGGATCGGTGTCACCACCGAGCTCCCAGATGCCCATGAGGTCGATCCACTTGGTCTTCGCGTTCTCCGGGAGATAGAGCAGCGTCTGAGCGACGAGCCACTTCCACTCCTCCCAGTTGACCTGCGGGTCGACGGGGGTGATGTTCGCCGGCGCCGCCGGATCGAGGGCGACGACCGTCTGGCTGAGGTTGTTGAGGTTCGTGACGCAGGCGCTGCCGTCGGGACAGCCGTACTGGCTGCACACGATGCGGTCCTCAGCCGGGAAGCAAGCCTCGGGGCTGGGGGTCCACCAGCTAACGAAGCCGATGCCCTGCTCGGGGAAGCCCTGCGCGTCGAGGCGGGGCGTCGCACGCTGACCGGGCACGCCGACGGGGTTCGCCGCCAGCATCGGGCCCTTGAGGGAGTCGTCGCCCGTCAGCATCGTCGCGAGGAAGCGGCGGTAGCCATCGGGGAACATGTCCGCCATCGAGACGCTGCGGTAACGCGGGTCCTCGAAGTCGTTGAGAGAGTCGCTGATGAAGTTGTCGACCGACTCGGTGAGGAGGTACGGCGCGTACACCTTGTCGTAGTACGAGCCGGCGTTCATCGTGTAGTCGCGGTCGTATTCACCGTTGTCATCCGACAGCGTGTTCTCGACGAGCTTGCCGCCGTAGGCAACGTTGCCGAAGTAGCCAGTCGCGCCGTCGAAGATGAGGAAGTCGGGGTTCGACGGATCCGCGCTGAGCGGCCCATCGACCGAGCGCCAGACCGTGTCCTGAGCCGTGAGGCCGTTGGGACCAATCGGAGCTTGCCAGTTGTCGAGCCCGAAGTGTCCACCCGACTGCGGCCGCGTGAACTGCTTGGTGAAGTGGTCGAACGCGATGCCTGCTGCGAGGACGTTGTCCGGGAAAAGCCCAGACGCAACGGCCGGGAAGACGGCGTCGAAGTCGAGCCCGATTTCCGAGTAGAAGCCGCGGTAGATGTTCACGAAGAGGCCGAGGCCCTTCGCGCCGTCACGCATCTTCTCGTTGTAGCGACCGAGGATGCGCTCCGCCTGCGTGCGAATGCTGAAGCTCGTGCGCTGACGACGGTAGTTGTCGAAGATGTGACGAGTCTCCTGCTCCGTGATGAGGAAGTTGAAGAGCTCGTAGGGGTCAGCGCCGTTGTCGTGACGGTAGACGGCGAGGTTACCGAGGTCGGCCCAGCTGTCCGTCGCGAAGCCGTAGGGCACGCGAGTGCGGTTCAGCGGATCGATCGCGGGGCCGTTGCCGTAGAAGCCGTACGCGTTGTCGGCGGGGGCCTCGTGCAGGAGGTTGTAGGGCACGTAGTCGACCGGGATGCCGTCGCAGCGGGTGTAGCGACCATCCGACTGCTGGACGATGAGGCCATCGAGCAGCGGATCCCATGCGCCGTACTTCGCGTCGTCCCAACCGCGCGGCTTGAAGGCCTGCGGGTCGACTTCTTGGCAGTTGCTGATGAGGTTGAGCCGCTTCTGCAGCTCGGAGTAGTGGATCGCGTCGCCAGCGCTGTTGACGTACTGGTAACCGACGATGCCGCCGAAGGTGTCGGTGACGTTGAGGATCGTCGCCGCGTTGTTGCTGTCGAGACCGTAGGTCGCCGCGTCGTTGTGAACCGCGACCGTCTGGCCGTAGAACATGCGGGCAGCGGCGAAGTCGTACGCGCCGAGGCCGATCATGTCTTGGGTGAGCTCACCGGCGTAGTCCATGACGCTGGACTGCATGAACATCTCGATGAGGTTGTTCTTCTCGTTCGAGGTCGGCGGGTCGTAGTAGCGCGGGCCGACACAGTTCTCGCCGTCCGCGGACACGTCGTTGCACTTGGTGGTGAGGGCGCCGTCGTTCGTGCGGAGCTGCCAATACTGCGGGCGATACCCCATCGCGAAGTACGAGCTGACGAAGTTGTGGCGCTCGCCGATCGAGTGCCCCATCTCGTGGATGATGACGGCGTACTGGTAGCGCTGCGCGATGTACTGGCGGATCTTCTCCGCTCGGTCGAGCTGCGCGTCGAGGTCGGGGCGCCCAGCAGCGGTCTGAGCGTTCCACGGGCCGAACTTGCGCTCCATGATGTCGGCCATGGCCGCGAGGCCGTTCGGCGTGTTCGACATGATGTAGTCGTCGTCGAGGATGCACGCGCCGCGTGACGCGAGAGCGAGCTGACGCGCCTGACGCAGGTCGCGGCGGATCTGCGGGTTCAACGACCGGAGGGTCGAGGCCGCAGCGAGGTACGGGGACGAGCCGAGCGAGCCAGCGCCGAGATCGCTCTGCGCCGCGTTGATCTCGGAGCGGTTGAGGCCGGCCATCTGCATCATCGGAAGCGTGATGAGCGAGGCCTCGGTCGGGCTGTTCTGAGCGTGGAGGCGGCGCGCGTCCGTGTAGGGACGGTTGACGCTCACGCCACTGATGTCAGCGCGAACCTTCGAGAGCTTCTCTTGGTAGATCTTCTTGCTCTGCGCCACGACCTCTTCGAGCTCGGCGCCCTCGGGGATGCGAGAGGTCTTGTCGAGCCCAGCCTGGTCGCGCGGGGGCAGGGACTTGAACATCCCATAGCGGCGACGATCGACTGTTGCCTTGTCCATCGTGCCGAGGATGCCGCGGCCGCTCGAGGCGTTCGCAGCCGAAGCCCAGTCACGCACGTACTTGCCGTTCGTGACCTCCTCGGTCGAGATCTCGCCCTTGATGTAGCGCATCATGTCGGTGTGACCCTGGCTGGCCAGGTCGGTCACGTGCGACCACACGTTGACGCTCGCGTGGATCTTCTCACCGGTACGCGGATCGTCCGCGTCGACCATGATGCCCCACGGTGAAGGCGTCTGGGCCGTCCGGATCACGTTGATCTGGTGGTAGCGAAGGTCACCGATGCGCGCGTAGAAGCCACTGTCGCAGGTCGCGAGCAGCTCCTCGTCGGCGTCGGCAGCGTCGTCGTAGCGCGTGTCCCAAGCCTGGTCGCACATCGCTGCGGTGACGCCCTCGGGCAGCACCTTGCGCGTGTCCTTCGCCTTGGCGGCGTCGCTCTCGAGGCGCTGGATGTCCTTGATGCACTCGGGCGAATCCGTGGGCTCCACGGGGCCGTGGCAGAGTGTGATCATCTCGTCCATCTTGGCGATCGAGATGACACCTGCTGAGTAGCCGCGAGCCGCGCCGAGGCTGTCCGCCTGGCCGTCGCAGAAGCTCAGCCGATCCTCGGTCCAGGGACCGGCGTCGGTGGCGTCCGCCCAACCGTTGCGAGCAGCGCGGCAGTCGTCGACGTCACGCGCGAGCGCGATGGCGTCCTCGTTCTCCTCCTGCTGGCCCGTGTAGATGGGGTAGTCCGCCTGGCACTTCGACTGTGCGGTCGCGAGGTCACTCTTGGCGACCTCTTCGGCGACGCATTCGCCGTACTGCGCGAATCGCACCGAGGTGCGCATCGCGACGTCCCACTCGTGGGTCGCCCACTCGGTGCCCTCGTAGTAGGCGTTGTTCGAGCCCTTGGTGAAGTGCCAGACGACCGGCTTCGGCGTGCGCTCGCGGTAGGGGAGCGTGCACTTCTGCTTGAAGACGTCGCACTGCGAACCCGCGCCGACGTCCTCACACTCGTCCGCAGTTCCGTTCGGGACCTGCGCGCCGCTGTCGTCGCGGCAGGCATCGAAGGACGAACCGCAATCGCGGTTGCCTTCTTGACCGGCCGGCGTCTCGTCGGTGTAGCAGGGGTGCTCGCACTTGCCGGGGAAGTCCTGGCTCTCGACCCAACCACTCGGGCAGGAGTCGCCGTCCAGATCCTGGTACGCGTGCGACCACTCCCAGATGTTGTAGCGGTCCGCGAAGCGGTGCCAGTTCTCGTCCACGACGCCGTAGTTGCGGGCGTAGCCGAGGCGCTCACCAGTGAAGATACCGAACGAGGTGAAGCGCTTGCCGTCCCAGTCCACCGGCTCGTAGTCGCTCGCCTCGACGCGGCGGAACGACATCCGCAGCGTGAGCTCGGTCGGGTTGCAGTTTCCGATCGGGGCCGAACCACCAAGGAAGTCGTTGGGCAGGAAGCAGGCGGGGAAGCTGTCGATGCCCCACCCGAAGGAGGAGAGATCGATCACACCCGGCGTCGCGAAGGCCTTCGTCGTGATGTCGAAGTAGCCCTCGTCGGTTGCGAAGTGCGGTGCGTCGGGGTGGTTCGGCTCGTTGACGTAGTACGAGAGCGGCTCGTAGCTGACGCCACCGTAAACACCCATCAACGAGAGCGTGTCGAAGTCGTACGCGTCGACGTTGAGGTTGCGCGACCAGTCGATGCGCATGTACTTGCGCTCGTTCCACGGCTTGTCGCTCGTGTTCTCGACCATGACGTTCGAGACCTCGCCCGTGGTCGGGTTGTAGTCACGGACGATGTCGAAGTGGCTGGTGATGGGGAACGCGTACGCGAGCTGCCCGTCGTTGCTGGACGGGCCATCCCCGTGGCTGTCGGCGTTGTCGATGCGCTCGTAGATGATTCGGCCGAGGAGGAAGTCCTCCGTGACCTCCCACTTGATGACGGTGGGGTTCTGCGCGTACGTCGACGTGAACAGGCCATCCTGCGCGGCGCCGTAGCCCACGTCGGTGACGACCACGCGCGCATAGAATGACGGATCGTCCTCGGTGCCGACAAAATCGTCTCCGAGGAAGAACGATTTCGCCATGTAGTTGGGTTGTACACGCGTGATGGGCGCTCGCTCCGAGGCGCATCCCGCTCCTCCACCACCGGCGGCGATGGCTAGGGCGGTTACGCCCACAGCCTTCAGCCATACCGCCCGCGTCCAGAATCTCATTTGTCCTCCTTACAACTGCCGTCGGCCGAAGCGCTGGAGGGCGCCAGGGCCAAAAGTCATCGACCTCAAGAGCGACGGAGGGCTCACCCCGAACCGCCGCGCCGCCTCCGGAGTCTGCCCGAAGACGGTCTCGCTCCCGCGGGAGCGAGCCAACACTCGATTGCTCAAACCTTCACTCGACCGTCACCCACTCAGCGCCTTCGGGAGCGGTGGACTCCGTGGGGTGCTCGCGAACCGTTAGAAAGTGGACCGCTCGTGGGCGGTCGTGCGAAAGGATGGATGAAGCCGGGCCACCCTCAAGCAAGTTGGATGCCTGCTACGAGCAGGGCCCAAAGACCTCAAAACAACACAGAAATACTGGGAGTCGAGCGCGCATCGTGGGGGGCTGGGTGGGGTGACCGTTAGGATTGTGACCGTGGGCCCTGACCACCCCAGGTACAGCAGCGAAAACGAGAAGCCCCAAACCATGCGCGCACGTTTGGGAAACGGGGCCGCTCCTACCACAGGGTGGTCGACGATGGAAACCCAGACCGTGGTGCTTGCGGATTCTCAGAGCTTCAGCGTTCAACGGTGCGAACGCTCGGTGCTTCAGCGCGTGACTCGCTGGGCTGCAGCGTGCGCTCTGTACGCGTGGTGCGCGGTCGGGGTTGCGTGTGCCTCGTCGCCCTGTGCAGTGGAGCTCTGCGAGGATGGCAACTGCCGCTGCTCGGTCGGGCGTTGCGCGTCGGGGGCGACTGACGCAGCCGGAAAATGCGGATGCGAAGCGGGTCGCGTCGACGTCGGCGGAGCGTGTCTCGCGCCGACGGAGGCCTCGCAGTTTTGTGGCGCTGGCTTCGAGTGGGTGGGGCCAGGGTGTCGCCCGCGAGCTTGCGCTCCTGGCGAAATCGTCGACCAGCAGTCGGGGCTCTGCGTTTCGAAGGCGCTGGTCGCTGCGCGCAGCGGGCTCGCGCTCGTTCCCGGGCTTACGCTCGGGTGCGCTCCGACCGAGACGTTGCTCGTCAGCGGTGGGCGTGCGATCTGCGCGCCGCTCTCGCTGGGCTGCGCACGCGACGAGGTGTGGACAGGGGCAGCTTGTCAGAAGTCGCCGCGCTGCGGGATGGGTGCGCTCTTCGACGCGTTCTACGGACGCTGCGTGCCGTTCGCCGCGGGGGGCGACACGTACGCGGTCAACGTCGAGCAGTGGGCTTACTCCACGTTCGGGCCGCCAGGTGGGAGCGGTTCGCCTGCGCTCTGCGCGTTCGTCGCGCGTTCGGCGCTCGATTTCAACGTCGAGTCAGGGAGCAGCGCGGTGGTGCGCGTGACGGTGACCGCGACTTTCCCGAACAGCGAAGTCGCGCGCGCGATGGGGGACGCCGCGACCGTGTTCGATCGTAGCGGCAACGCGGTGCCGCAGCCTGCTGCGAACGCCGTGAAGGCGATCGTTCAGGATGGGGTGCGAGCGCTCGCGCAAGGCGGCGGGCTGGCGACGGCGCTCGGCGCGACGACGACCGTGCGCTGCACGATCGTGAACGGTGCGAAGCCAACGCTCGTCCCCGGCATCTGATCGGTGGTTCGAGAGCTGCGTCGACGCGGCTCGCGGTCCGAGAAGCCGAAGCGCCAGATGGCGAGGCTCGAGACGAGGACGACCAGGATGACGAGCGCGACGACGAGCCACGCGCGCGACGGAGGCGTGAGCGACTCGCGCATGTCGGGCTGCGTGGGGCGAGCGTCGGGCGTCGTGGGGGCCGGCGCGGAGCGGCCGCGCGCGAGCTGGACGTCGAGCGCGGCGAGGAACTCATCACACGACGCGAAGCGCTCGGCGCGCGATTTGGCGGTCGCGCGCGCCAGCAGGTCGTCGACCCAACGCGGGACGTCGTCGCGTTTGTCGGCGACCTTGGGGAAGGGCTCCTCGACGTGCTTGCGCATGATCTCGTACGAGCTGTCCCCGTGGAAGGGAACGCTGCCGGTGAGGAGCTCGTAGAGCAGCACGCCGAGCGCATAGACATCCACGCGCTTGTCGAGGTCGCGCTTGCCCTGGACCTGCTCGGGCGACATGTACCAGAGCGACCCGATGACACCCTTCGTGTTGCCCTGGCCCTCGCGGGCCTTGGCCTCGGGCTTGGCGATGCCGAAGTCGGTGATCTTCGCGATGCCGTCCTTCTTGCGGATGAGGATGTTCGCGGGCTTGATGTCGCGGTGGATGACGCCCTCGCGGTGCGCGGCGCCCACGCCTTGCAGCACCTGACGGAAGAGGTCCATCGCGACGGTGAACGCGAGCTTGGAGCCGCCGGCGTTGTAGCGCTTGATCGTGCGATCGAGGCTCTCGCCCTCGATGTATTGCATGACGAGCCAGAGACCAGCGTCGGGCTCGCCAGCAATCGCACGCAGCTGGACGACGTTCGGGTGATCGATGCGCGCGAGTGCGCGCCCCTCGGAGAGGACGCGCTCGCGGAGGTCCGCGCGATGCGCGAGCTCGGGGCGCACGGCCTTGAGGACGACGTCGACGCCCATGTTGACGTCCTCGGCGAGGTAGACGACGCCCATCCCGCCCTCACCGAGGACGTGGCGGATCTTGTACTTCTTGTCGATGAGCGTGCCCGCCGCGAGGCGCTCGCGGGGGCCCGGTCGTTCGGGCTCGTCGTTCGAGGGTGGAGCGTCTGCGAAGATCGGCGCGGCGGGCTCGGTGCCTGGTGACGCCGGCGGAGGTGTCAGCGGCGCGCGGTCGGAGACTCGTGGTTCGACGACGGGTGGTTCGACGGGTTGAACCTCGGGCGGGGGCTCGAGGCGTTCACCGATCCCACCCTTGGTGGTGAGCTGCTTCTTCGGCTCGCGTGGTGGGGCCGGAGCAGCGCCGTCGCTGAGGCGAGCACCGCACGATGTGCACCAGACGTCCTCGGCGGCCGCGCGGTGACCGCACGCCGCGCACGCGCGTCCGTTGTCCTGCGGGCTGCTCAGGTCCAGTGTCCTGCGCGCAGCGCAGCGGAGTCGATGATCTTGATCTTGGGGGCGAGGGCCTCGCGGAAGGTGCGCTCGTCGTCGTCGTCGAGGACGGCCTCGCCGAAGCCGGACGCGACCTCCATCGCGGTCGCGAGGATGCGGAGGAACTGCTGCACGCTCGAGGCGCACAGCGTCGGCTTCAGCGTGTCGGTGCCCGTCATCGCGGTGAAGACGGGGCAGTCGCCCTCGGCGTCGAGCTTGGAAATATCCAAGAAATACGGATCGCCGAGGAGCGCGCTGCGCGCCACGATGATCCAGGACTTGCGCCAGTTGCTGGGCGGAGCTGGTGCGCCGTCCGGGCTCGGCGCCGGCGTTCCCTCACGGGGAGGTAGCGCGTAGCCGAGCTGCTCGTCGAGCAGCTTGGGCGAGGGGATGAACCGCACGCGCTCGACCGGGGTGACGGTCTCGACGTCGAGCGGATCAGCCTCCGCCAAGAAGGAACGAAAGCGCGCCGGTACCTTGATGGTCTTTCGCAGGCGCTCGATCTCCTGGGGGTCGGCGTTGCCGAAGCGCACGGAGATCTTTCGTTGGTCGAACGCGCCTTTCAGCGCAGAAACCGCCTCGGCTAGATCACTGTCCACCGAAGAAATCCTCGTGATCGTTGTCGAAAGGCAGGACCCGCACGCGCGATGCGCGGGGGTGGCCCTGCCTGAGCTCAAGCCCAAAAACGGCGCAACCGCTGCCGTTAAAAGAGCCTTTTTCGCATAGCGCGATTCTGGGCAGACGGGCAGAGAATTCTCGGGGAGCAACCACCGCGAGCGACCGCGCGGGCCGCCTGCTAGCGCGGTAGCGCCACGCGGAGGGGTCCACGCGCGGGGAGGGTGGCAAATAACTCTTCGAAGTCAGCGCTTGCGTTTGCGCTTGTGCCCGTGGCGGGGGTTGTGCTGCTCGACGAGGGCGAGGTAGTCGACGGCGTGATCGAGCGAGATGGTCGGCGCGGGGCGCGTGCCGGCTTCGCGGATCGTGTCCATCATGCGGAGGATTTCGCTGGTCGCGGCGGCCTTGCGGCTCTGCACGAGGATCGCGACCTCCTCTTCGAGCTCGGCGAGGCGCGCGCCGCGGACGTGACCACGTCGGAAGAGGTCGAGGTAGCTGCGAGAGAGCGCGGTCGGCTCGAAGTTGTGGACGATCGCGAGATCGGTCGCGACGGTGAGCACCGAGCGCGCGGGGAGGCGACCGTCCTCGAAGAGGACGAAGGTCGCTTGCAGGTAGTTGTAGAAGGGGACGACGCGGCTGCCGTAGAGCTTGAAGTCGCTCGGTGAGGATTGGCGCTCGAGGTGGATGAGCACGCGCTCCACGACAGGGCCCTTGCTGATGTATTTGAGCAGACGAACCGAGTCGCGGATGGAGTCTTCATAGGCGCCGCCGCGCTCGAGGACCTCGGAGAGCAGCGCTTCACCGACGGTGCCGCGGCAGGCGTCGGCGTAGAGGCTGTAGACGAAGGCGTCGGCCTCGGCGTCGTCACCGAAGAGCGACTCGCAGATGAGCCCGCCGTTCTCGTCGCGCTGTTGGGGGAGCTCGCAGCGACCGACGATCAATGCGGGCAGCTTGTAGCCGAGCTGACCACGCAGCGCGCGGAACCGCAGGCGCAGCAGGTTCTCGAGGTTGGGCTTGAGGCGGAGCGAGCTGTAGCGCACGCCGTCGAGGCGGAGCTTCTCGATGATGCGGGAGCGGAGCTGCTCGGGGCTGCCGCTGAGGATGTGCGTCTCGACGCCGGCGCGCCCGAGCTCGCGAAGCAGCGCTGCGGCGCCGGGGACCGTGCGCTTCTGATCGGGGCGCTCGATCGCGGTGCGCACGAGATCGCGGAGCGTGTCGAAGTCCGTGCGGAGGTAGGTCTTGTCGAGATCCCAGCGCGCGACGAAGCGAGACGAACTCAAGCGAGAGCTCGCGTCGTGATCCGGGAAGTGCGGGGCGCCCACGGCCGCCATCGGTCGGAGGCATCCTGACACGAAGCGCCCCGAGCGACGAACTAACTAACCGCGGGGTCGTGTCCGATCGCGCGCTGTCAGACGAAAGCTGTCAGGCGAAAGCCCAGTCACGGCGGGCGCGCTCGAGCGAGTCGACGAGGTCGACGAGCAGCTCTTCCTTGGCGAGGTGGATGGCCTCACGGAGGTAGCGGCGGGCCTCGTCGTTGCGCGAGCGTTCCTTGGCGGTGAAGGCGAGCGCCCCGAGGACCTGCACGCGATCGGCGCCGGTCGGGCCGGCGAGATCGAGGGCCTCGAGGAGGACGCCGTTCGCGTCGGCGTAGTCGCCAGCGCGGGCGAGCGCTTCACCGAGCTTGCGGCTGAAGATCAGCACCGCGCGGACCGGGTCGTCGATGTCCCCGCGGAAGAGCTCGCGTCGCGCGAGATCGAGCGCGCGGCGGAGCGCGACGACCGAGCCCGAGAGATCACCGCGCGCAGAGGCGCGGCTCGCGAGGGTCTCGAGGAGCGTGAGCGCCTCGAAGGAGTTCTGCGCGTGGTAGGCGTGGAGCGCGAGGACCTCGACGGGCATCTCGCGCCGCAGGCTGGAGTTCGAATCGCTCGCGCGCTCGTGGAGCTCGCGTTTGACGCCGGCAGGGATGGTCGCGAGGACGACGTCGCGGATGAGCGGATGGGCGCAGCCGAAGCGGTTGTCGTGCCATTCGATCATGCCGGCCGTGCGGAGCTCGTCCATCGCAGCGTCGGGATCGGCGACGTCGATCATCGTGAGGAGCTTCGCCGGGTCGGTCTCGTCGCCGAGGACGGCGATCGCTTGGAGCACGCGGCGCGCGTCGGTCTGCAGGCGCTCGAGGCGCTGCGCGATCAGATCGCCGAGGCGCGAGGCTGGACCCTTGCCGCCCTCCATCGTGAAGCGCACGAGCTGCTCGACGTACATCGGCAGAACGGTGCGGCTCGCGGGGTCGTTGCTCGTCGTGCTCGGGGCGAGCCCCTTCGCGAGGGATTGGGCGATCGACAAGGGCAGGCCGACCAAGGTTCGCTCGGGCCCGCCCCAACCCGGATCGAAGTCGACGGGGTGCGTGCCGACGATGAGCATGCCGACGAGCGGTGGCTCGAGGATGACGTCGATGAGCGCGTTGCGGCTCGCGCCGTCGACGGATTGCAGGTCCTCGACGATGAGGATCACGCGCGACTTCTGGGCGTGACGTGCGGCGCGCGCCATCGCCCAACGGAGGGCCTCGGCGGCGATGAAGCGATGATCGGACTCAGCGAGATCCTCGGGCTTGGCCTCCCAGGCGACGGGCATCGAAGCGAGCTTGCCGTTGCTCTTGCCGAAGATCTCCTCGAGGCCGCGACGAGCCTCGGGGGAGGTGTTGGCCCAGTCGCTCGGATTGCCCCCATCCTCGGGGAGCTCGGCGAGGCCGATGATGGCGCGCCGCAGGGCCCAATACCCGACGTCGGCGCTCCAAGGATCGGGGCCAGACTGCACGACGAGATCGCCGCTCTCCGTCGCGTTGCGGACGAACTGTCGCACGAGGCGAGTCTTGCCGACGCCGTGGTCACCGACGATGCGCGCGGTGGTGACCCACGAGCCGACCTCGAAGCGACACATGTCGAGCCAGTCGAGATCTTCCTCGCGGCCGGTGAACGGCAGCGGCAGGCGAGGGACCTGCGCGAGCTGGTTCTGCTCCTTGGGCTGCGCGCCGGGCTGCGCGTGGCTGACGCGAGCGCCGCAGTCGCCGCAGAACTTCTGTCCGAAGGGCACGAGCGCGTTGCACGAGGTGCACTTGGTGCCGTGATCGGTGACGCCCCAGCTCGCGTCTTTGGCACCCGCGTTGGGTCGCTCGATCAACGTGAGCGCCGTCTTCAGCGCGCCAGCGAACTCATCCGCGCTCTGGTAGCGATCGTTCGGGTTCTTCGCCAGGGCGCGCAGCACGACGTCGATGAGTGGCTGCGGGATGCGCCGCTCGGGAGCGATGCGGTTCGGATCGGGCGGCGGCTGCGAGAGGTGCATCAGCACCACCTGCGTCGGGCTCTCGGCCTCGAACGGCAGGCGCCCGGTGAGGAGCTGGAAGAGGATGACACCGCAGGCGTAGAGGTCGCTGCGCGCGTCGATCGGATCGCCGCGGCCTTGCTCCGGCGCCATGTAGTCGGGCGTGCCGCACACGAGCCCGGGGCTCGTGATGTTGGTGTTGGTCTCGCGCATCTTGGCGAGACCAAAGTCAACGACCTTGACGAAGTCGCCGCCGGATCGCATGGGCTCGAGGACGATGTTCTCGGGCTTGAGATCGCGGTGGATGATGTCGAGGTGATGGGCCTCGGCGAGGGCGGCGAGGACCTGGCAGAGGATGTCGATGATGCGCGGGAAGGCGAGGAGCCCGTCTTCGTAGGTGACGCGCGCCAGGTCGCGCCCGCGCAGGTACTCCATCACGAGGTAGAGCTGGCCGCCATTGCGACCGAAGTCGATCACGCCCACCGAGTTCGGGTGGTTGAGGCGTGAGGCAGCGCGGGCCTCGGTGATGAAGCGCGCCGACGCGCTCTCGTCGCCGAGCAGGTGCGGGTGGACGATCTTCACCGCGACCGTGCGGCCGAGGACCTTCTGTTCGGCGCGGTAGACGCGGCCCATGCCGCCGACGCCAACGAGCTCCAAGATGACGTAGCCGCCCGGAAGGGTCGTGCCGATCAGCGGGTCGTCAGACTTGTTTTGGAACTCGGCGATCGGAAACCCGCACACCGGGCAGAACTTGTGAGACGACTCGCAAGCGTGCTCGCACTGCGGACACACGACCTCGGACACGTCGACCAAGCTAGCACCGATCAGGCGTCAGCGGGCGACGCCCTTCTCGACGAGTTCGGCGATGATCGCGTCGTCGAGACCCGCGTCCCTGAAGATGGCACGCGTGTGCTCACCTTGTGAGGGCGGCGGGGTAAAGACACCGGTGCGCGGAGTGACCGGGGTGCGGACCTGCGGGATGTTGCCAGCGGCGGTCGCGAGCTCGAAGAAGACCCCGCGCGAGCGGAGATGCTCGTCTTCGATGGCTTGTGCGGGGGCGAGCACCGGCTCGATGGGGACGTCGTGCGTTGCCGCGTACTCGGCCCACTCGGCCTGGGTGCGGGCTGCGATCGCGGTAGCGACTGCTGTGCGGAGCGTGGCCTGGTGAGGACCTGGCGCGAGATCTGCGAGGCTCGGTGACAGCCCGATCGACGCGGCGAACGTCATCCAGAACTTGGGCTCGAGCGCGGCGAGCGTGACGTGGGCGCCGTCCTTCGTCGCGTATACGCTGTAGGGCGCGATGCCGCCCGTGAGGGGCTCGTCGCCCCGCACGCCAGCGACGCCCGCGAGCGCAGCCCCGATGGAAGTCGGTGCGAAGGGCACGGTGCCCTCGCTCATCGCGATGTCGAGCCAAGCCCCAGCGGTCGTACGCTGTCGCTCGAGGAGCGCGCTGAGGATCGCGATGACGCTCCACATGCCGCCGCTCACGTCCGCGAGCTGAAAACCAGGGACCTGCGGCGCGCCGCCGACCGGCCCCTGAGAGCCGAGCACGCCGGCACGAGCCAGGTAATTGAGGTCGTGCCCTGCGCGTTGCGCGAGCGGCCCCGTTTGTCCGTAGCCAGTCAGCGAGCAGATGATGAGCCGCGGGAACTCGGCGCGGAGCTGATCGGGGGAGAGGCCGAGGCGAGTGAGGACGCCCGGACGGAACTGTTCGAAGAGCACGTCGTAAGACGCGAGCATCGCGCGGAGCGCGCGCTGGCCCTCGACCCGCTTGAGGTCGAGAACCGCGCTGCGCTTGCCGCGGTTCAGCAACCCGTAAGCGACGTTGTCGGCCCCTGCCTTGGGAGGCATGTGCCGCAGGTAGTCGCCTTGAACGGGGTCTTCGATTTTGTCGACGACGGCGCCCAGGTCCGAGAGGACGAGCGTCGCGAAGGGTCCCGGCAAGAGCCGCGACAGATCGAGGACGCGAACGCCGTCGAGGGGACGCACTAGCGCGCCCCGATCACTTGTTGAGCTGGAAGAGCTTCTTCAGCTTCATCGCGAGCATCTGGTTGCCCGCGACCTTGAGCTTGCCCGAGAAGAACAGCTGCATGCCGTTTGCGTCCGGGTTCTCGTGGAGCTTCTGGAAGTCGTCGGTGCTGATGGTCAGCGTGCAGTCCGCGCCGCCGGGGTTGCCGCCGACGGCCTTCGGCCCGGAGGCCGTCAGGTCGATGAACCACTCGCCGCCGCCATCGCCATTGATGACGAACTGGTACTTGGCGCCGATCTCTTTGGCGGCGTCGGCGTTCTTCTCGAGCGCCGCGGGGATTTCCTTATCGAACAGGTTCTTGATGTCGACGGCCATGACGCCTCCAAGAAGGTGAAGCCCCACCAACGAGTGGAGCCTGGATGCGCTCGATCGAGCGCCGCGGGCGGCGTATCTCCGAACGGAGCGTGCTGCAAGCTTCGCGTACGAAGTATTTCGGAGGCGAGGCGAGCGCGATGCCCCCCAAGCGAAACGCGATGCCCCCCAAGCGAAACGCGAATGGGGCTGGGGCCCCGCTCGCTCTCGATGGGGAGGGGGGCCCCATCTCCGGGCCATGTCTTTTTCGCCAACCGGCGAAAAAGGTTGGCCCGTGAAAACAGAGCAAACTCAGAGCGAGTGGCGCTGCCTGAGCGACGACGCGGAGGATGATCGCGGCGCTTGATCGAGCGCGGCGCGGAGGGGCACGACGAAGAGCCCATCCATCGCGACGCGCTGATCGGTCGGCGGTGGGTCGGCGGCGGTGGCTTGGAGCAAGCGCTGATCACGCAGGGCCATGACGTCGAGCTCGGGAGAGCCGGTGCGCTCGACGATCGCGTCCGCGGTGGAGGAGGCCTCGAAATAGGTCGGCGTGAGGAGCGACACGAGGACGACCTCGGCGGCGCCCTGGCGAATCCACGTGCCTTGATAGAGCGTGACCGCCTGACCGAACTGCTCTTGAAAGAGGATGGGCCGCCACTCGAGTGGGCGCCCGAGATCGAAGCGTTTGTTCTGGGCGGTGAGCGCCGAGCCCTCGAGCAGGATGGGCACACCGTGCTGATCGGTGAGGACGATGCGGTCCATGCAGTCGGGCGCACGGCGCAGGAGCTCGGTGAGGATCTCGCGGAACTCGCGCACGCCCATTTGCACTGGAGCGCCGTCGGGGCCGGCCGCGTCGAGCGCGTAGTCATCACCACCGAGCACGGTCGACCGCGCGAGCAGGTCGCTCACGACGCGGCGCTCGTCCGAGGAGAACGACGTCGCGAAGAGGAGCGCGCCGGACTCCGACGTGACGACCGCGACGAGCCGATCGCGACGCCGATTCGAGAGCAGCGTGACGCCGAAGCGCTCGTGGAGCGGGAGCGCTGCGGGCAGGACGACGGCCTCGCCGCGCTGCTGCTCGAGCTCGATGGCCTCGGGGGTGAGGACGAGGTTGCGACGGATCGAGGGAGGCGGGATCGACGGGCGCGGCCGAGTGCGCGACGCGGAACCCACAAGAGGACGGCGGCCGTCGCGAGCGCGATCAGGAGCTGACGCCGACCGAACGACCATATTGCGCGCCAGTGCGACGGTCAGCAGCGCGACCGCGACACAGGCCACGGAGCCGAGCCGCAAGTAGGCCGAGAGGCTCGACTCGGAGCTGCGACTGCGACGTGGATCCAAGAGCTCGAAGACACGCCGACGCTCGGGCCCGGGTGAACCGCCCGAACCCCCGCCAACCCGACGCGGCCCTCGAGGGCCGCCAGGACTGTCCGCTCCCTTGTCGTCAGCGTTGCTTCTACCAGCCATGCCGTCGGCCATCACACCTCCGAGCGACCCTCCGAGAGTAGCATCGCGACAGGCCTAGGGAAGCCCGCTCCCCACCCAACGGCACGAACGGCGGGACGCTCAAAGGCGCCACGGTAGGAGAGCTGGGCGCGGCGCCCGCTAGTCCGCGACGGTGAGCTCGATCTCGAGCAATTTTGCAGGCGCGTGCGGATTGTCGGGGTCGGTGACCGCGAACACGTGGTCAGGACGTTGCGGGTCCAAGGTCACCCCTTCGATCTTGACAGGGTGTGAGGTTGGGACGTCGATGACCTCGAGCGTGTCGCCTGCGAGCACGGCGAGGACAGAGCCGAGGACGACCCCGTCGCGTGTCGCGTCCGGTGAGTCCTCGGCGGCGGCCGCGAAGAGCAGAGCGCCGGGCGCACGCCAGCGCGTGACGTCGGTGATCGAGAGAGGAACGGGTCGATCCGCGGGGCCGAGCGCGCCGAGATCGAGCGCGCGCACGCTGTGGAGCGCGGGGACTGGACCGCCCTCGACGAAGGCGGAGAAGTCCGCGAGCGCGATCTCGAAGAGGAGGTTTGGGACGCGCTCGCCCGAAGGAAGGAGGCCGTTGCCTCGACACACGAAGAACATCGAGGCGTCGCTCGCGTGCACGCCCTCGACGTTGAGCTCTCCGCCGCCGAGCGCAGGAGCCGCGCGGAGCACGGCGTAGAGCTGCGTGAGATCGACGAGGCGGCTCGGCCCGCGCTCGGTGCGCTCGACGATCATCGCGACGTTGCGCGCGTCGGCCGAGCCCGAGCCGAAGAGCACGAGCTCGGGAGCGCCCGCGAGCTCGAGGACGCAGACGGCCTCCCAGTCGTGTTTGTCGTGCTTGTTGCCGAGCTCGTCGTCGAAGCGGCGACGCCCGCCGGGGCCTGCGGGCAAGAGCACCGCGCGCGCGGTGCCCGACGCGACGTCGACGAAGGCGACCGCCGCAGCGTCGTCCTGCGCGAGCGCGAGCTCACCGCGAAAGAAGACAGCGCCCGACGCGGAGCGCACCCAAGGATCGAGATCGGCGTCGGCCGCGTGGGGCGCGCTGTAGAAGAGATCGAGCTCGCGGACGACCCGCGCGCGCCAACGCGAGCGGGTGTGCGCGACGGGCATGCTACGCGCGGCGCAGCACGCGCGTGCGGTGCTGCGCGAGCCAGGGAGAGGTGGCGCTGGCGCCAGCCTCGCTCGCAGCGAGGTCCTTGCACGAGCCAGGCTTGTGCGCGCCGTGCACGGCCACCGCGAGCGCGGCAGCGAGGAGGACCTCGTCGCCCTCGGAGGGCTCGGCGTAACCGAGCAACGAGTCGCGGTGTCGCTCGATGAAGCCCGTGTCGTAGACGCCCTCGCGGAACTCGGGGTTCTCGAGGAGGCGCTGATGGAACGCGATGTTCGTGCGGATGCCCGTGACGACGTACTCGGAGAGCGCGCGGCGCATGCGCTCGACCGCCTGCGCACGCGTCGGGGCCCACACCGAGAGCTTCGACACTTGGGGGTCGTAGTCGCTCGGCACGACGGAGCCCGCGTAGTAGCCGCCGTCGTCGCGAACCCACGGGCCCGACGGCGCGCGGAGAGCGACGATCGAGCCGGGGCTCGGCATGAAGCCCGCGCGCGGATCCTCGGCGTAGACGCGGCACTCGATGGCCGCGCCACGCCGCGCGATCGCGGACTGCTTGTAGCCGCAGCGCTCGCCGCACGCGATGCGGAGCATCTCGGCGACGAGGTCGAAGCCCGTGATCCACTCGGTGATCGGGTGCTCGACCTGCAGGCGCGTGTTCATCTCGAGGAAGTAGAAGTTGCCGTCCGGGGCGAGCAGGAACTCGAACGTGCCGGCCGAGAAATACCCGACGCTGAGCGCGCCCTTCACCGCGACGGAGCCCATCCGCTCGATGAGCTCGGGCGTGGCGACGGGGCAGGGCGTCTCCTCGACGACCTTCTGATGGCGGCGCTGGATCGAGCAGTCGCGCTCGTAGAGATGAACCATGTTCCCGTGCTGATCGCCGAGGACCTGAATCTCGACGTGGCGCGGGTTGATGATGGCCTTCTCGATGTAGACGGTGCCGTCGCCGAAGGCGCGCAGGGCCTCGCTCCTGGCGCGTTCGAGCGCGCTCGGGAGCTCGGCGGGCGCGTGCACGAGACGCATCCCCTTGCCGCCGCCGCCCATCGCGGCCTTGAGCAAGACGGGGTAGCCGACGCGCTCGGCCGTGGCGAGGGCCTCTTCCTCGGTCTGGGCGCTGCCGCCCGGAGTGATCGGCACGCCGGCCGCGGCCATGTGAGCGCGCGCCGCGGTCTTGCTGCCCATCGCGCGCATCGCGGCCGCGGGCGGCCCGATGAAGACGATGCCGGCCTGATCACAAGCCTCGCGGAAGGCTGCGTTCTCGCTGAGGAAGCCGTAGCCGGGGTGGATGGCCTCGGCGCCCGTCTTCTTCGCCGCGTGGATGATCTTGTCGATGTCGAGGTAGCTCTCGCGCGCCGGCGACGGGCCGATGTGCACGGCCTCGTCGGCGGTGCGCACGTGGAGCGCGGCGCGATCGGCGTCGCTGAACACGGCCACGGAGCGCACGCCGAGCTCGCGCAGCGTGCGCATGACGCGCACCGCGATCTCGCCGCGGTTGGCGATCAGGACTTTGCGAAACACGCGAGCGTGTGTACGACCTCTCGCCGCGCGCGCAAAGAGGAGAGCGCGCCTCTTCGAGCGAACCCCGCGAGCGAACCCCTTCGAGCGAGACCGTGGTCGAACCCCCCCAAGCGCTCTCCGTCGCGGAGCTCGGCCGCCTGCTGCGGCAGACCCTCGAGCGCGCGACGAGCGCGATCCAGGTCCACGGCGAGGTCACGGCCACGCGCACCGTCGAGAGCGGGCACACCTATTTCTCTTTGCGCGACGAGCAAGAAGACGCAGCGGTCGACGCCGTGCTCTATCGCTCTGGGCCGGTGCGCGCGCGCAAGCTCGTGACCGACGGCGCGCGCGTGATCGTGTTCGGGCGGGTCACGTTCTGGTCTCCGCGCGGCCGGGTGCAGCTCATCGTCGACGACGTGCGCCCCGCGGGCCGCGGCGCGCTGCTCGAGGCGCTCGAGAAGCGTCGCGAGGCCCTCGCGAAGGAGGGGCTCTTCGATCGCGCGCAAGCGACCGCTCCCGCGCGACCCGCGTGTCATCGGGGTCGTGACGAGCGGGCGGGGCGCGGCGCTCTACGACATCCTCGAGGTCGCGCGCCGTCGAGGCCGCGTGCGCTTCGTGCTCGTGACCGCGCCCGTGCAGGGCGCGGACGCGGCGGCGGCGCTCGCGCGGTCGCTTCGTTTGTGCTCAAAGCATCCCGAGGTCGAGGTCATCGTGCTCGCGCGTGGCGGCGGCTCGGCGGACGACCTCGCGCCGTTTCAGGAGGAGGTCCTCGTCAGGGCGGTCGCGGCCTCGCCGGTGCCCGTCGTGAGCGCGGTCGGTCACGAGATCGACGTGACGCTCGTCGACCTCGCGGCGGACGTGCGCGCCGCGACGCCGTCGCAGGCCGCGGAGCTCGTCGTCCCCGACGCGCGCGCGCGCATGGCGCTCCTCAACCAGCACAAGAAGCGGCTCGTCCGCGCGATGCGGCAGCTCATGGGCGCTCGCGGGCAGCTGCTCGACGAGCAGCGCGGCGCGCTCCGCGTGGCCGTGGAGCGGGCGCTGCGTCGTCGGGCCGATCGTGTGCGCGAGCTCGATCGCAAGCTCGTCGCGCGGCACCCGTCGCAGGTGCTGCGCGCGGCGCGCGCCCGTGTCGAGGCTCTGTCGGCGCGCGTCGAGCGCGCCGGCCGTCACGCGGTGGAGGAGCGGGCGCGGGCGCTCGGGCCGCTCGAAGAGCGGCTCGTGGCGGCGGCGCGCGCGCTCGTGTCCGAGCGGGGCGCGGAGCTCGCGCAGCGCGCGGCTCGGCTCGACGCGATGTCACCGCTCGCGGTGCTCGGGCGCGGCTACGCGATCGTGCAGCGCGAGCGCGACGCGGCGATCGTGCGACGGCCCGCCGACGCAGCGCCAGGAGAGCGCGTGCGCCTGCGGTTGGGGGACGGTGAGCTCCGCGCCGAGATCCTCGAGCGGTCGAGCGAGGCGAGACCCGCGGCGGAGGGCTCAGTGTTCGGTCTCGCAGGGCACCCCGTCGGGCACTCGGTCTCGCGCGCGATGCACCTCGCGGCGTTCGAGGCGCTCGGGTTGCCGCACGACTACCGCGTGTTCGACGTCGCGGAGCGCGCCGACTTCGAGCGGCTCGTCGGTGAGCTCCGCGCGGGGAAGCTCGCGGGGCTCAACATTACTTTGCCCCACAAACGAGCTGCGCTGGAGCTCGCGGATCGCGTGGCCGAGAGCGCCGCGAAGGTCGGGGCCGCGAACGTCCTCACGCGGCTCTCGTCGGGCGGCGAGCTCGAGGCGCACAACACCGACGTCGTCGCGCTCGCGGGGCGCATCGAGGGGCTCTTGAGGGGGGGGCCGAAGCCCCGCGGGGTTGCGCTCGTGCTCGGCGCGGGCGGCGCCGCGCTCGCGGCGATCGCAGCGCTGAGGAGCGCTGGCTTCGAGCGCGTCATGGTGACGTCGCGCTCGTTCACGTCGCGCGCGGCGATCGAGGCGGACCCGCGTTCGGCACGCCTGCGGGAGGCGTGCGGCGACCTCGCGATTTGGAAGGATGGGTGCATCTCTCCCCCCAAAAAAACAAAGCTCGCAGTCGTCGTGCAGGCGTCGAGTGCGGGCACAGTCGGCGCGCAAACCGAGGAGCTCCTCGACAAGGTCCCGTGGGATCGCGCTGCGCCGGGTGCGCTCGCGATCGACGTCGTGTACGGCCCGCGTGAGACGCCGTTCGTCGAGCGCGCGCGCGCGGCGGGGCTCGCGGCCGAGTCGGGCCTCTCGATGCTCGTCGCGCAGGCCGAGGCCTCGTTCGAGATTTGGCTCGGCGTCGCGGCGCCGCCCGGTGTGATGCGCGCGGCGGCCGAGCGCGCGCTCGCGGAGCGCGCTCAGCGCGACTCGTAGACGCGACCCCACGGCAGCTCGATCGCCGAGAGGAAGCCGCCTTTGCCGGCGCCGGTGTCGAGGCCGATCGCGCACGGGCCGGCCCACAGGTCCTTCGGGTCGGCGGGCGTGTGCGAAGAGAGCTCGGCGGGGAGCTGCTCGGTCGTCGTGTGGCCGAAGACGACGGTCTTGCCGTCGTACTCCTCGAAGAAGGCCTTGTCGCGGACCCACAGGAGGGCGCGCTTGGGCTCGACCTCGGAGGGGTGGAGGAAACCGTCCGCTTTGTTCGGGGGGCTGAGTTCGCCCCCCGCGCTCCGCGCTCCCCCCACCTTCTTGACGAGTCCCGCGTGGACGAAGATCGCGTGGTTATTCTCGTAGAAGTAGGGCAGGGCGCGCATCCAATCGAGGACGTCGGCGGGGAAGAACGAGGCCCTGAGGAGGGCGATGAGCTCCTTGTCGTCGGGGATGTCGTCGGAGCTCGGGACTGGGCCGCCGGTGAACGAGCGCAAGGCCTCGAGGCAGCCGTTCGTGCGCGGCATGACGAACTCGGGCCAGCCCTCGTCGGCGACCTTCACCCAGGCGTCTTCGTGGTTGCCGCGCAGGGCGACGACCTTCGCGGGGCAGGTCTTCTCGAGGGAGCGGACGCGCTCGATGACGCCCTTCGAGTCAGGGCCGCGATCGATGTAGTCGCCGACGAAGACCAGCGTGTCGCTCGAGCGGAGCTCGGGGAGCTTGCCGAGCAGAGAATCGAGAGCGCGTAAGTCCCCGTGGATGTCACCGATCGCGAACGTCCGCTCGAGCATAGGCCCGCAGGATCCCCCAGCGCGGGCGCGTCGCGCAACCGCCGACGTGCCGTCAGCCGTAGACGTCGTCGACCGAGAGGGTCGCGCCGTGGATCTCGACGGATTCGCCGGCGCGGCCGAGCTCACATGACCAAGCGGCTCCGTCGCCGCGGCGATGGACCTCGATACGACGTTCTTCCTGCGCCACGAGCACGTACTCACGCAGCGACGAGAGCTGCTTGTACGCCTGGAACTTCCCGTCGCGGTCGTAGCGCTCCGTCGACTCCGACAGGACCTCGACGAGGACGACGGGGTTCGTGATGGCCTCACCGAGAGAGCGGCCGTTTCTCTTCACGGACTTCGTCTCCAGCGCGCCGCACACGAGGCTCGCGTCCGCGTAGGTCGCGAGCTTCGCGGCCTCGATCCAGAGCATCGCGTCCGACGAGTAGAGCTCGCACTCGGAGGCCAGCTTATTACCGATTGCGCGGGCGATTCGCATGGTGAGCCGGGCGTGCTCGGGCGTCCCTCTCGACATGGCGTACACGACGCCGTCGCACCACTCGTGCTTGAGCTCGGCCGCGGCCTCCGCGAGGAGGTACTCCTCGAAAGGAATGGTGAAGGGAGACGCCGCGGTCACTCGAGGATTATTGCATGCGTCGCGTGACGGGGCCCGATCGCGCTATCGTCCCGAGCGGTGATCGACGAACGCCCCACGCGCGCCCCCGGTCTCGCTGCTCTCTTTTTCGTAGCGCTCGCCGGCGCGGCGGGTTGCACGACAGGCTCGGACGAGAAGCCGACGCACCCGACTGCGTCCGCGACGGCCGCGCCCACGATCGATCGATGCGAGGGCTCGAAGCCCGTGTGGCGCAAGTACGACGGCCCGCTCCGCGACGCGCGCTGCGAGCAGGACATGTTCATCAAGATGGCCCAGATCGCGACCGATCTCGGCGTCGAGTGCAACTTCTGCCACCTGCCGAAGGCCGAGGGCAAAGGCTTCGACTACCCGGCGATGAGCCCCAAGAAAGAGGCCGCGCTGTGGATGAGCTACACGTTCATGACCGGCCTGAAGAGGAAGGACGGCAAGCCCATGACGTGCGGCGCGTGTCACTTCGACGAGGCGACCGGCAAGGGCAGCGTCCGCTTCTTGAAGGAGCCGCGTGACAAGGCCTACGCCGTCGAGTGGATGACGACGGTGATGACGAACCGCTTCACCCTCGCTGAGGGCGCGAAGCTCAAGTGCAAGCACTGCCACGTCGACGCGTGGGGCATGCCCGACTTCTTGCCCGACGTGATCGGCAACACGGGGCAGGTGCCACACGCGCTGCGGACGTCGCCGACCGAGCCAGCGCCCTCAGCAGCGCCGTCGAGTTCAGCAGCGCCGTCGAGTTCAGCCGCGCCTTCAGCGGCGCCGTCGAGTTCAGCAGCGCCGTCGAGCTCAGCGCCCGCGCGGTAGCGCCACGCTACGCTCGCGGGCCGCGCTGGCAGGGGCGCGGTGCCGTGGTAGCTCTGTTTGTATGAACCTTATTCGATTGCTTATTGCACCTTCGGCCGCGTCCCTCTTCTTCCTCGCCAACGCCGCGAGGGCCGAGCCCCCAACTCCAACCGACGTTTCGGAGGAGACGCCAGCGCTCGTCTCCGTGCCCAACAGCGCAGTCTGGGGTCCGGGTCTCGGGACCGTGCTCTCGAGCACGGTGGCGAGCACCGTCATGGGCTTCATGGCGTACGAGTTCGCTCCCGTCTGCGAGGACGGGGGCTCGATATGCGGCAAGAACGACGCGCAGGTCTACCTCTACGGCGCGATCCCGATCGCGGGCCCGATCGTGGTCGCCGCGGACGACCGCGTCGGGGACGACGTGCGCGCGGTCTTCGCCCTCTTCAGCGTGGGTCAGGTGCTCGGCACCACGTTGACAGTCTTGGGGTTCGCGAAGCCCAAGCTCGTCCCCGCTGACCAAGCGAGCGCGAGCACGCTCGACAGCCTCACGGTGGCGGTGAGCGTGGATCGCGTGGTCGTGGGCGGCGCGTTTTAGACCATCATCAAGCGCTTCGCGCTTGGGGAGAGTGGAGCGGCGGAACGCACGAGTGCGCGGGGGCCATGAGCCGCGTGCCGCGAATCGATCCGCTCGCCAACCCCGATAGTCAGCTCGCCGTGCAGAAGATGGCCAAGCTCGCGCGCCGCGCGTTGCCTGGAGGAGGTCACCTCGTCACGGACCCTTCAGGTGCCCTTCGGCCGTCACCTTGAAAGAGGTCGTCGTCCCCTGCGTGCCTTCCCAGTCGAGCTTGACGCCGAGGGTGTGGGTCGTCGCGTCGATCTCGCTTACTGCCACGTCGAATTTCGAGAAAACCAGCGGGTCGGACGAGGTGGCGAAGGTGATGGTGCTTCCGTTGGCATCCTTGCAGTAGAAATTCAAGCTGTCGATTTCGTCGCGGGTGTACGCCTTGCCGACGACGGGCAGGCCAGGAGCCTTGAAGGTGAGCTCCACCTTGTTGGGAGTGAGCTTGTCGATGCCGAGTTGAAAGCCGAATTTGCCGCTGCCGAGCCCGTCACCCTCATGGATGCCGACACTGCCGGGCCCGGCGGCCGTCGCGGAGGACACGCTGCACGTGCCGGCCGCGGTGGTGAACGAGCCATCGATGACAATCTTGCCGGTCACGTTGACCGTGCCCGTCTGATTGCCGGCCATGTCGAACGTGTCCCAGGGCCCGGCTGCGTCCTCGCCGACGAACGCGGCGCCGCCGGTCCCGCCCGTCGAGCCGCCCGCGCCCACGCCCGAGCCGCCCGCGCCCGCGCCGCCCGCGCCCGCGCCGCCCGCTCCCCCGCTGGCACTGCCGCCGCCGCCGCACCCCATGCTCAGGAGAGCGCAAATCCCCCCAATCAAAACAGTCGTCCTCATGGTGACAGAACCTACGTGAGGTTGGCTTGGCTTGTTACCTCAATGTCACATCCTCGCTTTCGCCCGCGCGACGGCTGAGGCCCGAACCAATCCGTGCCGGCGAACCTGCTGAAAAGGCCGACTTCGAGAAGGCCTTCGTGGGCTCCCCGCTCGCCGGACCCGCTCGCGGCCCTGGCACGTGAGAATTGCTAGCCTCCGGGCTGTCATGCGCCGCACCGACTACGAGAGCATCGCCCCGCGCTTCGACCAGAACGTCGTCCGTTATCGGATCGACGTGGACGCGCACCTCGAGGCCCTCGTCGGCGATCGGGCGACGCCGGTCCGCGCGCTCGACCTCGGCTGCGGCACGGGGAACTACCTCGTGAAGCAGCAGGCCGCGTTCGGCGAGCGCGTGTCGTGGACGGGCATGGATCCGTCGGAGGGGATGCTCGCGATCGCTCGGTCGAAGCTCCCGCACACGTCGTTCGTCATCGGTCGCGCCGAGGTGATGCCCTTTTCGGATGCGGCCTTCGACTACGTCGCGACGAATTTCGCCTTTCATCATTTCGAGGACAAGGAGCGCGCCCTCGACGAGATCGTCCGCGTGAGCGCGCCCGCCGCAGGCCTCCGCATCGCGAACATCGATCCGACGCGCATGCCGGGGTGGTGGGGCTATCGGCTCTTCCCCGAGACGATCGAGATCGACGAGGCGCGCTTCTGGACGACGGCGCGCATCACCGAGGCCCTCGAGGCGCGCGGCTACGAGGTCGAGGTGCGCGTCGTGGTCGAGTCCTCGAGGGTCTCGGCACGCGACGTCCTCGAGGAGGCCCGCCGTCGCGACGTCTCTCAGCTCGCTGTCCTCGATGACGCCGCGTACGAGCGCGGCCTCGCGCGGGTCACGGAGCTCGCGAGCGCGAGCGCCGACGCGCGCCTTCGAAGCGAGGTCGCGGTCGCGACCGTCCGCGCGTCGCGGCGCGCTTACGGGCCTGTAACTCCGTAGCGGCGAAGGAGACCGCACGGCGATGCGCCACGTTGCGGTTCTCGTGTGAAATCCTCCGTCTTTTGCTTGAATTCGTGCGCCCGGGGCGCATCCTCTAGAGCATTGCTCTTGTCCCTTGCTTTGGAGAATACGAATGCGCGCGCTCCGACTCTTGCCGTGGCTCCCGAGCCTCGTCGCAGTAGCTGCCTGCTCGAACCCACCCGACGACGTGACCCCGCCGGGACCCACGACGCCTCCGGATGATCAGCGCCCGACCGTCCGCGCCGAGCGCCCGCCGCCGCCCTTGAGCGGTGGGACGATCGCGGTCGTGGACGCGGGCAAGCGTGCCGTCGTCTCCGACCCCGATCGCGATCGCGTCGTGCTCTTGTCGCTCACCGACTCGAGCGTCGAGCACGTCGTCTCGCTCGCGCAGGGCAGCGAGCCAGGGCGAGCCGTGGAGGATGACGCGGGCGTCGTGCACGTCGTGCTCCGCTCGGCGGACGCGGTCGCGTCCATCGCCATCGACACGGGAGCGGTCGTCGCGACGACGCCGGTCTGCGCCGCTCCGCGGGGGCTCGCGTTCGAGCGCTCGGCGGGCTTGCTTCACGTCGCTTGTGCGAGCGGCGACCTCGTGTCGCTCGCGGCTGGGGCCGGTGAACAACCAGTGAACGGAGCGTTCCCAATCGTTCGCGAGCTCCACCTCGGCGGCGATCTTCGTGACGTCGTCGTCCCCGACGGCGACCCGGTCGACGGCAGCGCCAGGTTGTTCGTGTCTCGCATGCGCACGGCTGACGTCCTCGTCGTCTCGTCCGACGGCTCCATCAAGAAGACCATCACGCCGCCCAACAACTACTGGGAGGACTCCCAGATCGAGCACGCGCCCAGGGTCGCGTGGCGGCTCGTCTCGAACGGCCTCAACGAGCACCTCTTGCTCCATCAGATGTCGCGCACGACGCCGGTCGACCTCTCCGAAGAGGGCGACAATCCGCAGTCCGACTACGGCGCCTCGAACTGCGGAGAGGAGCTCGTGCAGGCAGCCGTCACGCGCATCGTCTCCGACGCGCCCCACCTCGAGCAGGCCGGCTTGTCGGACCTCAGCCTCGCGGTCGACATCGCGGTGACGAGCGACGGAGCACGCATGGCGGTCCTCGACGCTCGCTTGGGCATGGTGCGCGAGTTCTTCGGCAGCCACCTCGGCGACGTCTGCCAAAACAACGGCGACTTCGTCGCGGCGGCCGACGACGCGGTCGCGATTGCTTACACCGATGGAACCAACGGCGCGCCCCGCCTCCTGCTCCAAACGCGCAACCCCTCGAGGGTGCTCGCCTTCGAGGAAGGAGCCCTGGTCGGCGAGATCGCGCTCGGCGGCGCCTCGACCGAAGACACCGGCTACGATCTCTTTCACGACGCACAAGCCACGAGCTCGAGCGGTCTCGCGTGTGCGTCGTGCCACCCCGAGGGGCGCGATGACGGACACACGTGGAGCTTCGTCGACGTGGGCGCCCGTCGCACGCCCGCGTTGAACGGCACGTTCGCGGGCACGGCTCCCTATCACTGGGATGGTGAGCTCGCGGCGTTCAGCGACCTCGTCGACGAGGTCCTCACCCATCGAATGGGCGGCTGGCGCGAGTCGACCGAGCGCGTGCAGGCGCTCCAGGACTGGATCGAGGCGCTCGCGCCGATCCGCCCGAGCGGCGTCGTCGACGAGGAGAGCGTCGCGCGCGGAGCGGCGCTCTTCGACGCGGAGGCGACGGGCTGCTCGAGCTGTCACAGCGGCCCGATGCTGACGAACAACGAGACGGTCGACGTCGGCACGGGCGGCGCGTTTCAGGTGCCGAGCCTCGTCGGCGTCGGCGCGCACGCGCCCTTCATGCACGACGGCTGCGCCGCGACGCTCGACCAACGCTTCGAGCCGAGCTGCGGCGGCGACGAGCGCCACGGGAAGACCGCGGCGCTCACGGCCGAACAGCGCGCGGACCTCGTCGCGTATCTGAACACGCTCTAGCTCCGCGTCGCGGCCTCGCGGTCGGGTGCTGGGGCAGGAGCTCAGCGCCCGAGCGGCCGCGCCTTGTGCAGGGCGTACGAGAACACGATCGGCGCGAACATCCCGGCCATCATGCTCGCGAGCGCGAACCAGAACATCACGAGCTCCGGCAGGACGAGCGCGGAGAGCGCCGCGATGAGGCCGCCGACCTTCGCCGACCAACCACCGAAGCGATGCGTGAGCTCCCAGTTGCGCTCGTCCGAGAGCGTCCACGGCGTGCGGATGCCCGCGAACCGGTTCTGCTTGATGTTCGGCAGCACGAACCCGATGCCGATCGTGAGCGCGCCGACGCCCATCATCACCGCGCGCGTCGAGAGGCGGTGATCGTCGCTCAGGCACGCGCGGATCGTCAGGCCGTGCATCAGCCCGAAGAACAGCGACGTCATGGTGAGGATCGACTGCCACGCCGACTGCTTGCGCAGGCGCGCGTCGAGCAAGCTGATGAGCCCGACGAGCGCGGGCACGCCGAACGTGATCGCAGGCATGAGGAGCAGGCCGACCGCGCGCGACGCATATCCGTCGGCGCGACCGCTCGCGTCCCAGTGGATGGGCATCGGGTCGGGCACGCGCGACCACACCGCGCCGGAGACGATGAGCTCGCCGAGAGACAGGAGACCGCAGATCGTGAGTGTCTTCTTCATGATGACGGCACGACTCATCGCAACGCTCGTGCCGGTCTTCAGCTGGATTCTTGATCGAGCTCCAGCTCGGCGGGACCCCGCAGACGGTGTCCCTTCCTCCCTCGCGTCGCTCGATTTTTTGGGGGGAGAGCTGCACCCGTCGGCGCGGCTCGGGTGTGTCTCGTGCCATCTCGAGCTTGGGCTTCAGCGCGAGACACGAGGGAGACACAGGGCGCGCGCGTCAGGCTAAAAAGGGCCTGTTCGCGATGAGGCTGCGGAAGAGCCGCTCGAGCGCGTCGTCGACCGAGCCCCAATCGGTCCCGGGATCTGCGACCGCGTGTTCGCGACCGAGCCAGAACGTGCGGCCCGCCGGAGTCCAGAAGAGCACGTCGCCGTCGGCCATCCAGAGCGGTCGCGCCGAGCGAAGATCCAGCCCCGCGTAGTCGCTGGGCGCGCCATAGAAGGAGAACTCACCGGCGGTTCGATAGTGCGTCTCGACGAGGGCGCGCGCGGTGAAGCTCTCCGCCGGGTGAACGAGGTAGTTCGAGCCCGCGTAGTAGAGGTTGATCGCGCCCGCGAGCGCGTAGACCTCGCGGAGCGACGCGGGGCCCCGCTTGGGGATCGACGCCGCTCGAACCCACTCGAGCGCAGGCTCGAGCGCGCGCACGCCCTCGAGGACGGGATGAAAGCGGAGCATCGCGCGAGCTCGCGGGCCCTCGGGTAGGTGCACCTCGAGCTCGCAGCGCATCGCCGCGAGAGAGCGCAACCAATCTCGGAGCGGCGCGAAGCGAGCCTTGCGCGCGCGGGCCTCCAATCCCGTTGGCGGATCTTCGAAGAGCGCGAGCGTGCTCTTCGCCAGCAGCGCCTGTGCTGGGGCGGGGAGCAGCGCGACGTCCTCAGCGGTCTCCACGAAGTACGACATCCCGCCGAGGGCGTGACCATCCGGCGCTTGGCGAACACTCATGCGCCGACTCTAACAACAGGGCCGCAGCTCAGAGCTCGCGCGCGACCCACTGCTCGAGGGCGTCTCCAGCGGTCGGCAACGGCCCGAAGATCCGCATGGCTTTGCGCCCCCAAGCCTCGAGGGCCTCGAGAGCCTCCGGCTGGCCGACGAGGAACCACGCCGATTGCCAGCCAGCCGCCGCGGTCTCGGGCGTCCTCCAGGCCTGGAGAGCCTCCAGCGCGCTCCGCAAGGTGCCGAGCTTCTCGAAGAGCGCGAGGGGTGGGTAGGCCTCGAGCGCTGCGTCGAGGAGGAGGCCCATCTCCTTGCACGTGGCCTCGTGCTCCCCGTGCCGAACGTCGCGCGTCCGCCAGGCGATCTCCGCGAGGCGCAAGAACGGCCCGTCTTGGAGCCTCGCGGCGAGGCGCTCGATGACGTGCTCGTACGAGGTCACTTCCTCCGGTTCGCGGATGGGTCGCGGACCCTGAAGGCGACGGCAGAGGGCGTCGATCCATTGCGCGCGGTTGCCGCCGACGGGGAAGTTCTTCGTCAGGATCTCGTCGAGCTTGGCTACCCAACGCTCGGCTAGCTCCTTGTTCGGCGGGCTCGCGTAACGCCGCATGAAGTTCTCTTGCCGTTGGCTCGTCGCGGCCGCGTACGCACCTGGGGGCGTGATCGCACGTGTTGCGTGGACTGCCCTCGTGAAGGCCTCGTTCAGGCCCGCGAGCGGGTGATGCTCCTCGACGAGGGGAGCGGTCTCCGCGAGGGCCGCTTCGGCATGCCGCGCGAGGAGGCCCTGATGCACGGCGATTCGCTGGAAGAAATGACTCCGCTCTGCTTCGCGGCGCTCGTCCCGATCGAAAAGGAGCCGCTCCCACACTGGGAGATCGACGTCGCGAAAGTGACGCCTGAGGAGGCCGAGCACGCTCGCAGAGGCGACAGCGAACGTGAGGATGGTGCGCGCGCGGCTCTCTTCGACGGCTGCGAAGAAGCTCAGCCGAGCGCGAAACGCGGCCCGCGCGTCGACGGGTTCTGGTGCTGCGCTCTCTTCGAGCGATGCGCCCTGCGACCGATAGGGAGAATGCGCGGGAGGCCCTGACAACTTCTCGCGCCCGCGCGGCCAAACCTGGTTCGGGATGTCGACGAAGGCCTCCTCACATGCGCGTCGCACCTCGACCAAACAAGCGAGGAGGATGGCGCGCGCGGCGTTCGCCCGCGCCGCGCTCGCCGCGCCCAAGAGCGCGAAGTGGACGCGCATCACGGGATGGGCGCCGAACGCGCGCACCACCGCCAAGCGCAGCTCGTCCACCACGTCGCAGAGAGAGGCGTACGCACGCTCGCTGGCCTCACGCCGGAGACGCGCCTCGCCCTCGTGCAACCCTTCTCCCCGCGTCAGTTCGTCACGGGCGGTGACCCTGGCGTCTGCGCTCTCGAGCGCTGCCGTCGCGGCCCGGTACTGCGCCCACTCTGGGTCGAGCCTCGCGCGAGCGTCAGCGAACGCGCGGCTCCCCTCGAGCGCGCGAGCGACGCGCGCGAAGAGCTGCGCGCCGTCGATGAGCGCCCAGCCGAGGTTCGCGTCGAGCGGCGGTGGCCCAGGGTCGCGCTGGGCGGCGGCTCGTCGTGCAGCGTCGTCGTTCAGCTGAGCCGCGAGCGCTGCGAGGTCGACGTTCGGGGCCCACAGGGCAATCACACGATCCGCGATCCCCTCCAGCGTGTCGGCGACCGCGCGGTTCGCGTCGACGTCGCGACCGACAGCGCGATTGGAGAGGACCTCTCCTATCGCCCACTCGACGCGGTGGACGATCTCGATGGGGGGATAGACCCAACAAGCCCTCAGCGCTGCATCGAACGCCGCGACAGCGCTCGCGAGCGCGTGCTCGGCCGCGCGCTCCGCAGCGACGAGCGCCTCGAGCTGCGCCTCGTCGGGGGTCGTGTGAAAGAAGACGGCGCGATCCCATCGCGACACTTTCAATCCGGCGTGAGCTCGCTTTTGCGCGAGGTCCGCGAGGGCGAGCTCACAGGCCCGCACCTCGGTGATGCGCGAGGAGACCTGCTGCGCCGCAAGGAGCGCTCCGGCAATCTCGGACATGCTCATCGGGCGCGATCGTGCCGACGTCGACCCTTGCTGACAACCGCTACAGCGCCGCCGCGTATGACCGACGTGTGACGCCGGAGCGGCGCCGCGCACGAGCGGCGCTCTCAAGCAAAGCCTGCAAATAAGCACGCAAGTCGCGGGGCACTGGCTTTGCTCTAGTCGCACGCCATGACCCGATTAAAGGCGAATGTCACGAGTGCATGGGGCGGCTCTCGCTTAGCCGGCGCGGCGCTATTGGCGGGCGCGCTCCTGTCCATTGGCTGCGGCGACAGCTCTGCGACGGGTGGCGGCGGGAACTCATCGACTGGCGGCGGCGGCAACGCCGCTGTCGGCGGCGATTCTCCTGTCGGCGGTGGCGGAGCGAACGGCGGGGGCGGACAACCCCCTGCTTCATGCGTGCTCGATTCATCCAATCTGGACGCTTGCGTCCTTCAATGACCCTTAAACCCGAGGTTGACATGCAATTCAAAGTCTCGTCCTTCGACTTGAAGCTCAGCCGCGCACAGCGAATCAGCGCTGCGCTGATTGGGGCCTTCCTCGGGGTCGCGGTCTGCGCGAAGCTCGCGACGGCTCAGGTCGAACATGTGTTTACGCCGGGTCAGACCCTCACGGCGGCCGACCTCAACGAGAACTTTAACGGGCTCGATACGCGCGTCTCGCAGCTCGAGGCCGCTCCTACCGTGCTCGAGGCCTCGAGCGACACCACAGAGGCGGGCAACGTCAGTGAGAATCTCGTGGTTCAGGGGATGAGCCTCGACCTCACTCCGGGCACGTGGCGCGTGGACGCGTTCGCCAGCGTCGGGACGAGCGTCAACCCGGATAGCGTTCAGATCGGGCTCTGGAACGCGACGACCGACACCGAGATCCAAGGCGCACGGAGCCCGATGGCTGTCTCGACTTCGTTGAGCAGCAATCCACTCGCGCCGTGCGACGGCACGACGACGTTCTGCACCACGCTCGCGATGACGACGACGAAGATCATCACGGTGAGCACCACGACGAAGATTCGCCTCGCCGCCTTTCGGAACGGCCTCTCGCGCGTCGTGCTTGCATCAGGAAACTCCGCGCTGTCAGCTGGCCACCGTTTGCTCGCGACGAAGCTCCACTGACGGGCGCTAATGTCGGTAGCGTTCCCGCACGATGTCGACGAACGGGAAGAACGACGAGTCGCCAAAGCTACAAGCCGCGGAGCAACCCGACCGATGAGGGTCGATTCATCCAATCTGGACGCCTGCGTCCTTCAATGACCATTAACCCGAGGTTGACATGCAATTTAAAGTCTCGTCTTTCGATATGAAGCTCAGCCGCGCACAGCGAATCAGCGCTGCGCTGATTGGGGCCTTCCTCGGGGTCGCGGTCTGCGCGAAGCTCGCGACGGCTCAGGTCCCCAATACGTTTACTGCGGGTCAGACCCTCACAGCGGCCGACCTGAACGAGAACTTCAATGCGCTCGATGGTAAGGACTCGCAGCTCGATACGCGCGTGTCGCAGCTCGAGGCCGCGCCCGCGCCGACTGCCATTACAGTCGCGGGCTCGGTGGGCGAGGCCGGTCCCGGCGCCAACATCCCGACGGTGTATACGCACGCTGACCTCGTGCTCCCGCCAGGCACGTGGCTCGTCCAGGGATATGCGGGTCTGAGCATCTCGGTCAACAACGACGGCGTGGGACTCGGGCTCTACAACGTCACTGCCGACGCCGATGTGCCCAATTCGGTAGGCCCGATCATGGTGATGCGGACTACGGACCCTCTTGATGCCCTGTCGACGGCTCAGACCTTGATCACCGTTTCGACCACGACGACTTTGCGGCTGAAGGCCATTCAGAATGGCACCAGCATCCCTTCGTTCTCGGACTTCTCGGGTACCGCCACGTTGGCTGCGCTCGGCCCCCACAAGCTGACCGCGGTGAAGCTGCACTGAGCTTTGGACGCGCCGCGCGCTCTCGGTATTGTCCCCGCATGACGTCGACGAACGGGACGAACGACTCCTCCTCGCCAGAGGCCCACACGCCCGAGCAGCCCGCGCGAGTTCCCGGCTCGAGTCGAGCCGCGCGCAAGAGACACCGCGCCGTGGAGGAGGGGGACATCGCTCCCTCGCTGACCGAGGACGGAATGGCGGACGAGAGCGTGAGCGCGGCCGCGACGAACGCCGTCGAGGAGAAGACGGGCGCGATCCGCGATCTCCTCGCGGGCACCGCGCACACCGAGGCGACGCGCATCCTGCGCGAGGCGCTCGACGAGGCGGAGCGGCGCCACAAGGGTCGCCGCGAGGCCGACGAGGAGCTCGCACCGAACTGGAAGAAGGGCGGCTACCCCTATCGCTACCTGCTCTCGCGCAAGCGCTACGAGCGCGTGAAGTACGGCCTTCAGGTCGAGCTCCTGAAGCTGCAGGCGTGGGTCAAAGAGACGGGGCAGCGCGTCGTCGTCCTCTTCGAGGGGCGCGACGCGGCCGGTAAGGGTGGCGCGATCAAGCGCGTGATGGAGCACCTCAACCCGCGCGGCGCGCGCGTCGTCGCGCTGGAGAAGCCCTCGGTCGAAGAGCGCGGGCAGTGGTACTTCCAGCGCTACGTTCGCCACCTGCCGACCTCGGGCGAGATCGTCCTCTTCGATCGCAGTTGGTACAACCGCGCCGGCGTCGAGCGCGTGATGGGGTTCTGCTCCGAGGCCGAGTACGAAGAGTTCATGCGGCAGGCCCCCGAGTTCGAGCGCATGCTCGTGCGCCAGGGGATCCACCTCTTCAAGTTCTGGTTCTCGGTGAGCCGGCGCGAGCAGCGGCGACGCTTCAAGGAGCGCGCGGTGCACCCGCTCAAGCAGTGGAAGCTCTCGCCGATCGATCGCGCGTCGCTCGACAAATGGGACGAATACACGAAGGCGAAGGAGGCGATGTTCTTCCACACGGACACCGCCGACGCGCCGTGGATCGTCATCAAGAGCGACTGTAAAAAGCGCGCGCGCCTCAACGCGATCCGCTACCTGCTCCATCGACTGCCCTACACGGCGAAGGACGCGGAGCGCGTGGGCTCGGTGGACCCGCTGCTCGTCGGTCGCGCGCAGGTCATCTACGAGCGCGGCGAGCAGCTCCTGCTCGGTGGCAACGAGAGCTGACCCGCGAAGCGTTGCGCCGCGCGCGTCGCGCAACGCTCCTGCCACGTGGCTGATCGCGCGCTAGACGCCTCAGATCGACCTGCGATCGCGCACGTATACGGGCTCCACTGCCCATGCCCACGTCGCCCGCTCGCCACATCGTCTTCGCGTCGATCCTCGGTGTGTTCGCGCTCGGTTGTGATGAGCCGCAGAAGCCGACGTCGCGCTCTCACACCGACGAGGTCGCGCCGAGCGCGTCGGCTTCGGTGTCGGCGCGCACGCGGCCGCGTCACCCTCCGCCGCCGACTCCCGGCTTCAAGCCGACGCGCGCGCTCGTGACGGACGAGGAGCTCGTGCGCCGCGTGGACGATCTCGCGACGTACGACGCCATCGAGTCGAGCTCCATCGGCGTCGCAGGCTCTCCGAGCGAGGCTTACGCGAGCCTCGAGGCCGTCGTAGCGAAGGCGACGCCCGCGGACCTCCTCGCGCTCGCGAAACACGAGAGCCCGGTCGTCCGCGGCTACGTCGCGGGGCACCTCGCGCACGCACAGCCGGAGCTCGTGGACCAACTCACTCCGCTCTTCAGCGACGCGACCGCCGTCGACACGCAAAGCGGCTGCGTAGTCGAGAAGCTCACCGTGGCGTCCGTCGTGATCAGCGCGCTCTGCGATGGAGACTCGCCCAAGACTCCGGCGTTGCTCAGGGAGGTCGCGCTGACCGACGGCGTGGGCGCGCCCCCCGCGATCGACTGTTTGGCGAGGCGCTCGGACCCGAGCGCGACCGAGGTGATCGACGCGGCGCTCAAGAGCAGCGCGGCCATGAAGCCGCGTCCGACCGAGGTCCGCGTGGCCGCGCTCGCCGCGTTCGAACTCGCGCCGGCGCAGAAGCTGTGCGGCGCGATTCGGAGGCTCTCGATGGGAACGGACGACCTCGCCGGTAGCGCGGAGAGGGCGCTCGTGCGCTGCGAGGACGCAGCCTCGCTGGCGACGCTCGAGCGCGAGAAGAATCTCTTGGCGGTCGCGCTCAATCCCTCGACGACACCTGCCCGGCGCCTCGCGATCCTCGCAGACGAGCAACTTCGAGAAGCTGCACACTACCGCCTCTATCGGTGGCTGCACGTGCGCGCACCCGACCCGAAGCTCGCGAAGGTCGTCGACGTGCTCGTGAACGCATACCCCGGCCGCTTCGGCTGGGCGACCGGCGAGCTGCCCGTCTCCGATGAAGCGACGGCGTTGGTTCATCGCCTCGTCACCAAGTTCGGCGTGGGCTCCCCCGCGCGAAGTGGGGTGCTCCGCTACTTCGTGAAGCTCAAGGCCCCTGCGGATATCCACGAGGTCGAGAAGTCACTCGAGAGCCCCAACGACGACGAGGTCGCGGTTGCGGTCGAGGCGCTCGCGGCGATTCGAGGTAGCGCCGCGCGCCCCAAGCTCGAAGCGATGCGCCAGCGCTACCCGAACTGGCCTGTGAGGGGAGCGCTGGACAGCGCGCTCGTGAAGATATGACGCCGTAAAAGAATCGGCGCGCCGGGCGCTCATCAGCGCTCGCCGCGCGTCGCGAGACCGAACGCCTCGAGCCAGCGGTAGACGGTCTTGCGCGGCACGCCGCGGGCCTTCGCGAGCGCGGTGACGTTGCCCGCGTGCTCCGCGAGCAGCGCCTCGAGCTCGGCCCTCGTCGGGCGCGGCGTCGGCGAACGTCGGCGATCCGCTGCGTCCTCGGCTGCATCGTGGGCTGCGTCGCTCGCTGCGGGGGCCGCCGCTGCCGGGGCCGCCGCTGCGGGGCGCGGCGCGACGCCTGCTGCGAGCGCGAGGTCGCGCGCGAGCGCGTCGCTGAAGTGGAGCGTGTCGCTCGGGCCCGCGAGATCGACCGCGCGCTCGACGAAGCCGCGGAGCTCGCGCACGTTGCCGGGCCAGTCGTGACGGAGCAGCGCGAGCACGAAGTCGCTCGCGAGCGCGGGCCCAACCGAGGACCCAGCCGAGAGAGCGCGACGCTCGGCGAAGTGCATCGCGAGCAGCGGGATGTCCTCGCGCCGCTCGCGGAGCGCCGGGATCGTGACCAGCCAGCGCGCGACGCGCGTCCACAGATCGCGCCGGAAATCCCCGCGCTCGAGCGCCCTCGTCGCGACCTCGGGTTGGAGCGCGGCGATGAAGCCGACGTCCGCGTGCTTGGTCGCGTTGCCGCCGACGGGGCGGTAGTCACCGGTCTCCATCAGCCGCAGCAAGCTCGCTTGGAAGCTCGGCGAAGCGGACGCGAGCTCGTCGAGGAAGAGCGTGCCCTTCTTCGCGGCGGCGACGAGTCCATCGCGGCTCGCGGTCGCGCCCGAGAACGCGCCGCCCACGTGCCCGAAGAGCTCGCTCGCGAGGACGCCGTCGGCGATCGCGGCGCAGTTGACCGCGACGAACGCGCCCGTCCGGCCGCTCGCGGCGTGGAGCGCGCGCGCGACGAGCTCCTTGCCCGACCCCGTCTCACCCACGATGCCGACGACCGGTGAGCGCGCGGCCGCCGCGATCTGGACCTTGAGCGCGGCGAGCGCAGCGCTCACGCCGAGGAGGTCGCCCTCCATGCTGGCGCTCGTGACTGGGCTCTCCAAGAAGAGCGGCGCGCGCGCGACGACGAGCAGCACATCACCGACCCCGATGACGTCGCCCTCGACTGCGCGCGCCGAGCTCACACGCGCGCCGTTGACGAAGGTGCCGTTCCTGCTCTCGAGGTCGCGCACGAGGATCGCATCGCCGTCGCTCTCGAGCTCGGCGTGGCGCCGCGAGCAGCGCCCGCCGTCGAACGCCCCGGGGAACACGCTGCCCTCGGCGCGGCCGACCCAGACCTTGCGCCCACGAGGCAGCGGCTCGCGCGCGCCCACGAACGCGCGGACCACGTGGTGCGCGAGCACGACGCCGAGGATGGCTTCGTCGCGTCGTCCTCGCAGCTCTTCGGCCGGATCGGTCTCGGTCGTCGCCTGGGGCATGTCGTCTCGGTTGGATTTCGCCTCGAAGTCGCGCGGCGCGAGGCTAGCACGCGCCCTCCCAGCGCGTCCGCTCGGGCTCGGGTGCGTTGACAATGGTGTCAGCAAGCGGGTCTGGCGTGCTTCGCGGCGAGTCGATTGGAGTGCGTAGCGCGAGAGCGCGAACCGCGTAGTCAGGGTTGCAGGCGTCCAATCGCGGAGCAATTGATTCGGCGGCGCGGAACCTTTCTCCGTGGCTCTTGTCGAAGCGCGATTTCCCAGGTTTTTGCCAGCGACTCTAGCGATAGACACTTTTACCAGCGCGCTCGGCGCGGTGTCGATGGGTAGCAAGTCTAGGAGTCTAGACAGGGAGGTCCCATGAGACATTGGAGAGAGAGAGGGCGCTTCGGCGCCCTGTTGGGTGCTGGCTTTTGTTTTGCGGGCTGCGTGGTCGAGTCCGACCCGGAGAGCGTCGAGGACGCCGAAGCAGCCGTCCTGACGACGTACATACCGAGCGGGATCCAGGAGATCGACGAACAGAACCTCGCCGGTCAGATCGTCCTGCCGATCGAGGTGATGCCCACCGACGCGAGCTACTTCTTCCCGTCGGCGACAGAGCCGAAGTTCGACGCCTCGCGGACGTTCAATCTGTCGGCGTCGCCCGACCGCGCGACCTCACAGCTGGTCATTGTCGGACATCGGCTCGGCTACCGCGACGGACACATGGTCGATGACGAGCTCGTCAAAGCGGGTAAAGCGAGCGTGCTCCTCGGCGAGGAGTCGAGCGGCTGCCAATGGATCCCGCTCGTCAATCAGAACCAACCGCCCGAGACCCAGGACGAGGTCTACGGGGGGATCGGCGGTGGTTTCAGGACGGTAAGGCTCAGCCTGCCGCTCACGCGCCTACCGGCGCAGTGTCTCATCGCGGGCGACAACACCATCCGCTTCCGGTTCAATGGCAGCGACGGGAGCTCATCGGGCTATCGCATCCTCTATTTCAATATCGTAGAGAATGGCCAGTCGCTCGTCCCCGACAGCAGCATGGCGTTCATCAAGCCGTCGTCATGGGCGGCGCCCGCCGGCGCGAACGCGACCCACGGCCAAGCGCTCTGGCAGTCGCGTGGGATCCTGAGCACACCCAGCGAGAACGGGTCGCACGCGATCACGGCGGCCTGCTCGGACTGCCACGCACGCGACGCCGCGGACCTCGCGTATTACTCGTACTCCAACACGTCGATCATCAACCGCGCGGTCTTTCACGGGCTGTCCATCGAGGACGGTGAGGACCTCGCGGCCTATGTTCGCTCGCACGCGGCGCCGCGGGTCGGGCGCCCGTGGAACCCTCCATATCAGCCAGGTCGATACGTCGACGAGAACGGCAACCCACACGACTTCGACAACGTCGACGACCGCACGTTCTGGGCTGCCGGCGCCGGCCTCTCGGCGGTCCTCGGCTCCGAGGCCGACGAGGAGCCGAACACCTCGGGTGGCGGCACTCACAACATCATGCTCGATCGCCTCTTCGGGCTCCAGTGCTCGGGTGGCGCCTGCACCTTCGGCCCGACGACCCACGCGATGCTCGCCGATCGGATCCGCGGCGTCGGGCTCGCGGCGGAGACCATCAACCTGCGCCGAGTCCCGATCGCCGTGCAGCTCCCTGATTGGAATGCATGGCTCCCCGAGCATCACCCGCTCGACATGTGGGGCTCCGACTATTGGACAGACGAGACCTTCCTGCTCGAGCCAGTCCGCTACAATAGTGGCCAGTTCGCCTCCAAGACGGTAGCCGGCGACTTCGACGGCGACCACCACCTCGACCTCGCGACCTACAGTCAGTCGTCAGGCTACCTGACGATCTTGCACGGAGACGACGACGGGCGGTTCGAGGAGCTCGACTCGACCTATGTCGGGGTTCAGCCGATCGGTATGACGGCCGCGGACTTCGACGGCGACGGAGACTCCGACCTGGTCGTGTCGTTCCACCACTCCACGATCATCAAGTACTTCGTCTCGGGGAGGGACGCCGTCACAGGCGACTTCACCCTCGAGGAGCACCAACAGACCCTGCCCTACGAGGCCTTCGGCCTCGCGGTGGGCGCGCTCGACACCGACGGCCGACCGGACCTGGTCGTCACGGCGTGGATGAACTCGAAGGTCATGCTCATGTCGTCTTCGACCTTCCCGGCGGCGGGCTTCACCCAACTCACGACCGTCAACGTGGGCTCGAACCCGAAGGAGGCGCTCGTCGCCAATCTGGACGGCGTCGGTCCCGACGAGATCGTCGTCAGCAACTATGGTTCGCACAGCCTCTCCGTCCTCAAGCGGGTCGGCCTCAACATTCAGACCTCGACGATTCAGGTGAGCGACCAACCTTGGGGGATGACCGCGCGGGACCTCAACGGCGACTCGCTGCCCGACGTCGCGGTCGCGTGCGGGTCGGCAAACCAGGTCGCGGTGCTGCTCTCCTCGGCGGCCGGGTTGGGGGCGGCGTCCTATCTGAGCGTCAGCTCGCCTGACCAGGTTGTAAGCGGAGACTTCGACGCGAACGGGACCGTCGACCTCGCGGCCGTCGATCAGCTGTCGACTGGAGTGACGCTCTTCTCAGGGCACGGCGACGGGACCTTCGCCGCTTCGACGACTGTCCCGACCAGTGTCACGACGACATCGCTCTTCGCCGCGGACTTCGACGTCAACGGCTCTGTCGATCTGGCCGTCGGCGCGCCGACTGGAATCGACGTGCGCCTCTCGACCCAGCGCCCGGAGCTCGTCTACGAGCGCACGCGCGCCAACCTCACGGCGTGGCGCGCTCAATACGACAGCACGACCGACGCGGCGGCCCGCGTTCTATTGGCGAAGAAGCTACCGGGCCTTCTCAGCGGCATCATGCGCAGCGCGGGCTCTTTCATCGGGACCGGGATGGTCCCCGCCTTCCAGGACGAGGGGCTGCCCGACGGCTTCCGCGGGACGCGGGGGCCCGTCATCGACGACGCCGTCTTCAACGGCTACGAGCATGAGCTCGTCAAACGAAACCTCGCCCAGTGGGCGGCCGTCAAATACTGGGAGCTCATGCACGAGTTCGACCTCGAGGGTATGGGCACCAAGCTCTTCAAGAAGCCAGACGGCAGCACCAACGGCGAGGCCCTCATGTGGCCCATGGGCGGCACCTATGGTGTCCACCCGATCGCGCCTCACATCACGTCGGTGAACAGCAACAACTTCCGCTCACAGGACGATATCGCCGGCACGCCGTCGGACGCCTGTGGGCTGGATTGTCCAGCCGATATGGTCCACGCCAAACAGACCCCGCTCCAAGGCGACTACGACTCGACTGTTTGGTATCACCTGCAGCTGCTCTTGAATGGCGGCGGCCGAAACATCTCTCCGTCGAACGACGACGGCGCGACCCCCTGGGACATCGGCTACGCATACATTCATATCGACGACGTGGCGCGCGCCACGGGGCTGGGGAATCAAGCGCCGTTCGAGAGCCTCCGCTACCTCGCGACGCTGGCGAAGGCCTATCAAATGCGCGACAACGACACGGGCCCTGGCCAGGCCGGTTGGTCTCTGCGCGACGTCAGCCCGCGCCTCCTCTTCAGCAACTTCGAGGGCGACGCCGACAAAGACGATCTCATGCGTAGACTCGACGACTTCGATCCGGGGCTGCGGGTCGTGATGACCGACGCCTTTCTCCAGGTGTTCTTGGACGTCGTGTCCGACCCGCAATACCTCTCCGCGAGCGCAGGGCGCTACCTCCAGCCCGAGCGTTGCGGCGGGCAGCTCGCGCCGACGGACCTGCAGACGACCTTGCTCGCTTGCCTCCGAGAGCCCACCGTGCGCCAAACCTGGTGGCGCCTCAACCCGGCTACCTATCAGGTCACGCTGCCGTCGAGTATTTACAATACCGTAAGCCATCCGGCCGGGACGCTCGAGCGCACCGCTTACCTCGAGAGCAGCGTTGGCTGTCAGAACCTCGCGGCGCAGGGTTATCCCGACGCGTGTGACGACAGTGAGCTCGAGTTCTCCGGTGGGTACCTCGAGCACGCGGACGACATCTACCGCACAGTCGCGCTCCTCGAGGATCTCCACGCCGATCCCGACCTCGTCTGCAGGTTGATTGATTGGGGTGAGTACCAATGGCCGGGCCCGGGCTGGACGAACACACCCAACGCGACGGGAGCCAACAACTGGAGCGCGTGGAGGACGTGCAGCTGGGCGCCCGCTCACGGCGCCGCGCCCTGATCGCGTAAGTCGGGGCTACCCTGGGCGCGTCGATTGCCTCATTTGACCGTGAGGCTGAGGCGATAGGCCAGGCATGCATCCGCCGGGTCGATGCGCGAGAGATGTATGCTCACGAACGCGTCGTCAGGGTCGCCGTCACAGTCGTAGTCCACGAACAACGAGATAGGTTGTACCTCGCTGGCTGCGAACTCGACGTTGCAAGCGCCCAGGTTCCCTTGTGGCTGTTGTAGGGTGTCATTGCACTCGATGCTCGCCAGCGAGCCGTCTTTGCAGCGGAGCTCGAGATCGACTCGGAGGCGCTCTGCCGCATAAGGCCGGGCCTCGATCTCGATGTCGGGATTGCCGTCTATGCCGAGGTCTGCTGCCGCGAAGATGAAATCATCCTCGTCGTCGGGTGAGTCGAACGTGAGCTCCAGCGGGGCGAAGTCAGCCTGGTCCGTCAGCGTGCCGAGGTCGGCGCTGCCGTCCAGGTCTTGCTGCTCCTCGTAGTCATCGATGCGGCATGGGTCCGGGTCGGACGCCGGACCGCAGGCGAGCAGGCTCAAGAGGGCAATGGGAGGGACCCCCCAACGCCAGTGATTGCAGCTCGAAGCGACGTGAGTAGTACCCATTCTTCCCCCCATTCACGGGACACAGAACCCCGGCTCATCCGCGCCACGATCCCCACGGTCACATTGAAGTGTGTCGGCATAGCCGAGCGTGTCCACGACGTCCGCACAGTCATCATCCGTAAAACACCGGGCGACGCAATGGCCGTCATAGCAATTGCCGAGCACGGTTGACGTCGTTCCGTCGGGCCCCGGATCGAGATCGCAAACGACCGAGAATGGGTCGACGAGCCCGCAGTCGGTCGGTCCTGGACAAACTGTGTGGTCGGCGCACCTCGGGTCGCTCTCTATCGTCAACGAGGCGGAGTGAGCGTGTTTGAAAGGCTTCACTTGGGAGACACTGATCGGAACGAGCGAGGAAGCCGCGATGACGTCACTCTCGCCGATTGCCCAACACCCCAAGAGGAGGCGAGACGGAATTCGCTCTCGAGTCCCGGTGTCGCACGTCCCATCGGCCGCGTTGTCGTCCACACCTTCGTAGAGGTCGACCTCGCCCATGGACCACGTGCCCGAGGCGCTCAAGAACTCTCGCAACCCGCCGACACACGGACGGTGATTTACGAGCACTCGCGTGACGCCCGACGCCACACTGTCCTCACAATCTTGTAACGCAACAATGTTCGGTTGACAGGTGAAGAGGGCGCATCGGGTCGAGACAGTCCCTTTAGGCGCTGCCCAAGACAACTCCGCATACCCTTGGTCGGAGACCGTCACGTGTACGTCCATGCTAGGCGTCTCGAAACCCTCGATGAGCGCGGCGAGGTCACCTGGGGACGCAGGGTTTGGAACGGCGCAGGAGCAAGCGCCGAACGATGTGACGATCTCTTTGCCGAATGGGCAGCAAGGGCCCTCTTCGTCTCGGCTCTGCCCCGGCAAGGAGCACCCGGCCGCGGACACTGGGGTGCATCCGGCGTCGCTTTCACACCCGCCGACGAGCATTGGTGAGGTGGCCCCAACGAGCAATATCGACCCGCAAAGGTTCAGCTTCCTCGACAAGGCACGCCTCATCACGGCGATCCCCACAGGCCGAGCGACAGTGTCGGGATGATGAGGAAGCCCACCTCGTTGTGGAAGGAGGGCGTGCGGTACGTGCCAGCCGGCACAATACCGTCGTCCGTTCGGACCCTACCGAAATCACGAATTCGCTCCGGGATGACGAAGCGGGTCCCGACCTGCAAGAAGAAGGCTCGTGTCGGCGTGTATCGCAGCCAGCCCTCTGTGACGAACGCGCCGCCAATCGTCTCCATCAAACCTGCGTCCGACCGTTCTGCGGGGAACTCGAACATCACGCCACCCCCGAAGACGACCTGAAACTCCTCGATCATGGCGAACGAAGCGCGTGCCGATAGGAATAGACGGTTCACCAAGCGCGCATCGGTGGCCTCGTCGCTCACGTTGCCACGTATCGGTCGCGTCTCCTTCTCCCCGAGCATGTAGGCCAAGTCGACTTCGACAGCCCAGCGCAGATTGAAGAAGCGCTTCTGAAGGAGGGCCTCGGCCTCCCCAGCAGGCCGGACTCCACTCGGCTCGAGCAGCACGGGCGCCAAGAGTCCACCACCGAATCGGGCACCAATCCACCAGTCTTTGAAGGTGATCACGGGGGAGGGCAGCCATAACGCGCCGCACTCCAATCGAACGCTCGCGCTGTCGTAGTTCTGGAGCTTCCCCCAATACCGGTATGTAAGCTGATCGCGTGCCACCAGTCCTGGCACCCGAATCCGTGTCGAATTGCCCTCGCCCTTCTCTGGTTGGATGTTGAAGGCCTTACCGTCGGGAGCAAAGAGGTCGACGTGGGCGAGCGACTGTAACTTCGGCTCGGACATGCCCTCTTTCGAACAGACTCGGCGTTGCCATGCAATGTTGCCAGCATCGTCGTTGTCCCACGGCAAGCGCACTGGGAACTCGCGCTGGTCACGGTTCGGACTGGAGTCGAACTGTTGGTCGACCCTGGCGAGTGTGTCTTCCCACTCGTCTTGCTGGACACCCAAGCTGAAGTGGAGCTTGGCTGGGAGCGCCAGCGGCAGTCCAGTCCCGACGTCACACCGGTAGACGCAGCGAGGCTTCTCGCGAGCTGTGGAGGGCGTGATGACTGCCTCGATTGAACAGGTCTGGCTGCGGTCGACGAGTGACGCTGTCGGGCAATCGGACTTCGATTTGGGGGGTTCGTAGAGGTCTTTGGGGTTCCAAGAGAACCTGATGGACAGCACATCCAGGGCTGCCACCGCGGTTGGATCCTCTGGTTTCCCCCGCGGGACCAACGTGGCCGCGAGCAACTCACTCTGGTCGAACGTGAACGAGCCAGAGCGCGGGGGGCGTATAGCCACGATCTTCGTCGAAAGCACATCAGACCCTGTCAACGCGATCCGCCCCAGCTGCCCGAAGACCTCGAACGCCACGCCAACGGGGAGTGTGTCGTAGAGGTCTGCCCAGAACGACGGCCCCGTCGGACCAGCGACGGCCCAGTGGACGTCATCGTCGCCCTCGACTTCGGGCAAGCGAAATTGGTAGGTCTCACGATACTTCGCGAGCTCGAGCACGCCAATCTGCTCGGACGACACGGGCAACTGCACGGTCGTCTCCGCGTAGAAGCCCTGCTCTAGGGTCGCGAGCATTCCGTAGGGCTGCTCGAAGAGGAACAAATGGTCGTCGAAGAGATAGACCCGCAGCTTCTCCCCTTTCGGCGGACGCCGCGCCGGTCTGATCTTGATGCGGACCTCTTCTCCCTTGGCGAGGTCAGACTTGTTGGCGTGGCATGATTCCTCGAATTTCTCGTCCTTGCCGTCGAAGGCCACGACGCACACCCTCGAAGGCCATGCATTCGGGCCAGGCTTGACGTCGGCTCTCTTGGAGCGAAGCTCGATGCTGACACGCTCCTCCGCCCCCGCTCGAACCGTGAAGAGAAGGAGCGTGGCGCAGGACAAGAGCGCCAAGAGACTTCGAGCGACAGAGTGATTCATGGGCATCGCGCTGGCCCCCTTGGTCCCATTCCCGAGGGTATCTGACCGAGAATCGCTTGCGCCGTCTGGCAGGTGGTCGGGTCGCCTACGAGCCTGTAACAAATGCTATCGAAGGGTCCGTAGCCGACGGCGTCGTTCTTCTCGACAGCGAACCAGACGCTGGCGTTGGTAGGTCCCGATTGGACGAGTGTCCCCCTGACTCGGTTATTGAGCTGTTCGAGCGTGGTCCTCGGTCCCTTGCAAGAGACGATTGTCCGTCGCTCGGGTCTCTCGAGAATGGTGACTGCACCGCCCGGGACCTTGAGCTCCAACGACCGAGGTGGCACACAGCCACCTGTTGCTTCGGCGGCGAGATGGGCGCTCGCGATGTCGGAGGTGTCCGCTTCGAACGACGCTGCACGCGAGAGGGTGGGACTGCTTTGGAGCGTGCTCTGGGTCTTTTCAAATACGATTCGCAGTCCCCAGACGACGTACACCCCGGTCGGTGACTCGGCGCTCATACCAACCAGCTTCATCGATCCGGTGAGGTCCATTTGCGCTCCGCTCGCGAGCGTGATGTCGCCCTCTTTGATGGGCGCGCTCGAGCAATTCCTCACGGTTACGGTCGCCGCGGGCTTGTTCGGTTTGGGCAGCGTCAACGAGGGCCGCGCTTCCTCAATGGTCGCTGCGGATATCGTGGGAGGACGGCGAAGTGCGAGGACCGCTACGAGGCAAAGCACTGCGAAGGCGCCGACGGCCACCGCAATCTTGACGGTGATTGGGCTGCTCCCGTGACCTCCTCCCAGGTCGCCCTCCACCCGCGGCTCGATGACAGCCTCCAGATCGGGTAGGCGTCCGTTTGCCTCGAAACTCATTACCAGCTGAGGGATGACCTTTTGGAGTCCGTCTTTGGCGACGTACTCCCCCAATCTGATTCCGGCCTTGCTGTAGAGTAATGCCTCCAGTTGCTCGTAGTCGGTGCAGCGACCCAGCTCCGTGACGAGTCGCGCTCGCCGCTCCTGCTCGGAATTCTCTCCTGGGCGCTCTTGCGACATGTTCCAAAGCCTCGGGAACTGAGAACCCACAACGTGCTTGGACTCGTTGGAGCTCCAAAGAAGACCAGAAGCGAGGCGCTATGACAATCGAAGTGGAGGTTGGAGACCCACTTTAACCGTCGCATTTGTCAGCTACACGGTTGTCCGGTTGGGTGGCCTGGCCCTCGAGTGATGAAGGCCGAGGAGGGGGGCCGAGGGCAACCGCCAGTGGGAGTGCCTGCTAACGCCCGAAGTCGGGGCTACCCTGGGCGCGTCGATGCCCGGTCCCGTCGAGAAGCGCTGCCCCGAGTGCGGGAAGGTCTACCCCGAGAGCGAGCGCTTCTGCTCGCTCGACGGGCGCCCGCTCACGGAGCCGCGCGCCGGAGAGGATCCGCTCGTCGGGCGCGTGCTCGACGGGCGCTACCGCATCGAGCGATTGCTCGGCTCGGGGGGGATGGGCGTCGTCTACCTCGCGACGCAGCTCGCGCTCGAACGCAAGGTCGCGCTGAAGCTCCTGCGTCGCTCGCGGCTCGGCGACGCCGTGGCCATCAAGCGCTTCGAACGCGAGGCGCGCGCGGTCTCGATGCTCACGAGCCCGCACACGGTGAGGCTCTACGACTTCGGCGCGCTCGGTGACGGCGAGCACTTCATGGTGATGGAGTTCCTCGAGGGCGTGACGCTCGGCGCGTGGCTCGAGGCCCGCAAAGATCCACCCGCGATCGCCGAGGTCGTGACGGTCGCGCGCGGGCTCACGCACGCGCTCGCCGAGGCCCACGCGCGCGGCCTGGTGCACCGCGATCTCAAGCCGGCGAACCTCTTCGTTTGCTCCGATCGCGGCGAGCCGCCTCACGTCGTCGTGCTCGACTTCGGCATCGCAGCGCACGCCGAGACCGACACGGCACTCACCGATCCCGAGCGGCAACCTGGGACACCGGGCTTCATCGCGCCCGAGGCGCTCTCCGGCGCGGTGGTCGACGCGCGCGCCGACGTCTACGCGATCGGCGCGGTCCTCTACACCTTGCTCACGGGCGCGCCGCCGTTCGCGCGGGCCGACACCCGCGAGACGCTTCGCGCGCAGCTCGTCGAGGATCCCGCGCCGCTCGCCGAGGCTCGGCCCGACGCGCCCGACGCGCTCCGCCGCGTCATCATGCGCGCCATCGCGCGCGACCCGCGGCTGCGCCCGAAGGACGCGGGCGAGCTCCGCGCCGAGCTCGAGCGCGCGCTCAGCGGGGGCGCGAGCGACGCGCCTACCGAAGACGCAGTCGAGCGCGCTCCATCCAAGCCGTCCTCTTCGCCGCCCTCGACGCCGCCCTCGAAAGACGACTCGCCGATGGCGGAGGCGAGCGCAGCGACCACCGAGGCCGTCGCGACTGGCGATCCGCAGGCGCGAGGCCGCGACGAGGGCGCCCTCGTGGTGATGACGCGGTGGCTCGTTCCCGTGGCGCTCGCGGCGATCCTCGGGCTCGCGATCGTCGTCGCGGTGACCCAGCGTCGTGAGGACGGTCGCGCGCCGGCGTCGAGCTCAGCGAGCGCGTCTTCGAGCGCGCCGTCGTCGGCGTCGGCCTCGAGCGTCGCGCCGATGCGACCACCGCTCGAGCCGGTGAAGCCGATCGCGCTGGAGTTCTTCGGCCATTTGCAGCGACACGAGTTCACGGCGCTCGACGCTTACCTCGACGAGCGGATGCTGCTCGCGTGGCCGCTCGATCAGCGCTCGCGGGTGATGGCTCGGCTCGAGGAGCAGCTCGGGCTGTTCGGTTCGATGACCGGGGTTCGCACCGGCTACGAGGGGGAGACGAGGGTCGTGTATCTCGAGCTCGCGTTCCAAGCGGCGACCGCTGATTTGAAGCTCGCGTTCGACCGCGACGGTCACGTCATCACGGTTCTCTTTACCAACGTTATACCGAATAGCGCGGGGTCGGCGAGCGCGCTGCCGGCGGCGTCGAGCTCGGCGGGTGGACGGTGAGGGATCGCGGGGTGACGAGTTTCACCGAACGATCGTGCTTTGTCGCGGCCGCCGCGAAGCGAGCCTCACGGATGGCGCTCGCGGGCTTGGTGGTGAGCGCGTGCGCGAGCAAATCGTCGGAGTCGTCGCCGTCAGCGGCCTCGTCAGCGGCCTCTTCGAGTGGGCTCACGGGCGCGCTGTCGACGGCTGCTCCCCATGCATCGACCTCACCGGTTCTGCGGCTCGCACGCTCGCAGTCGACGATGGCGACGCGCACGTCGACCACCGACGCGATCGCGTTCTCACCGGATGGGTCCCACGTCGCGCTCGGGGGGATCTCCGGCGTCACCCTCTGGGAGCTCAGCTCGTGGCGCGAGGACGGCAAGGTCGAGAACGCGTTCAGCATGTCTGCGCTCGCGTTCTCACCCGACAGCGCGACCCTCTATGTCGGCACGTATGGCGGTTTGCGGGCCGTCGACTGGAAGGCTGGGAAGGTCCTTCGGGAGTACGGGGAACCGGGCGCAGCGATCCTTCGGCTCGACGTGACCGCCGACGGGTCGATGCTGGTGACACGTGGCTTTGACGAGGCGCAGCTCTTCCGAATCGGCGAGGCTCAGCCCGTCGCGCGCTACAAGATCCATGGTTCCAGCGGGCCTGTCCTGCGACCCGACGGCGCCGCGTTGGTCTTCCCCAATGCGCCCGATCAACTGACAATTCAGTCACTCGGCGCCGCGGCTGAGCCGCCGACCCAACTGAGCTTCCACGGAGAGGTCTACGCTTGTGCCTTCACACAAGACAGCGCGCGGCTCGTCGTCGCGTTGCAGGGCACACAGGGCCTCGCGCTCCAAGTGCGGGATGTGAAGACTGGAGCCGTCCAAGCGAGCGTCGACGGCGTGCCATTGCATGGGGTCAAGCACCTCTCGGTCTCGCCGCGTGGGGACACGATCGCGCTCGACTCGATGGGGACGCAGGTCGATGTTCTGTCGCTCCCTGGATTGGAGCTCGTGCGAGAGCTCAAGTTCTCGGTCGCCGTCGAGGGCGTGCGCGCTATCGAGTATTCGAGCGATGGTGCTCTGCTCGCGGTCAGCCTCGAGCAGCCAGGTCCCTACTTCTTCGACACGAGCACCTTCACCGAGGTCCACGCGCCGACCGGACACAGGGGCGAGATCGAGCACGTCGCGTTCTCGAGCGACGGCCAGACGATCCGCACGGTCGGGCGAGACCGACAGGCCTGTAACTGGAAGGCGAGCGACCTCACCGTCGTGCGCTGCGTGCCCTTGCCCCCGAACTGCGAGATGCGCTCCGTGCGGGAAGACGACGGTCGCTACGGTCTTTGCCAATCCACCGATCCGATGCTCGCGTACGCGGACCGCCCCGTCTTCGTGGTCGACGACGACACTGGAGAAACCCAATCTACCCTGCAGCTCGGGACCGTGGCCTTCCTCCGTTGGCCCGAGGCAGAGCGAGCGATCTCCGTCTCTTCCACCTCGGTTCAGTGGCTCGAGCCCCTGACTGGACGGATCGTCAAGAAGGTCGAACTCGCTCGAGAGGCCGACGCCTATCACCTGAGCGGCAGTGAGCTCATCGCATTGAACGCCTTCACGATGCCCTCGCCGTTGTCCATTCAGCGTTTGGACCTGAATACGGCGGCGCTGGCCACCACACCCGAGATCCCTCACGCGACTGTGGTCAACAAGCGGGGGTTCACTCCCGATGGGGCGCGCTTCTGGGTATCGAGCCCGCTCGAGATTTACGACACGAAGACCCTCGCGCGCCTCGCGACGTTCGACTGTGACGGCGACGTCGCGTTCGAGCGCACGGGCCGTCGCGGCGTCTGCGCTGCGGGGCGACAGAACCACCCTGGCGTCCTCGTCTTCTTCGACGTCGAGTCGGGCCGAGAGCTCTCGCGGACGACAGTAGACACAGAGCCCGCGATTGTGCGGTATGCGCCCGACGGCCGCTCCGTCGTCGTCGCTTACCGGACCGGCGATATGGAGGTTTGGCAGGCGCCCTGAGCTCCAGCTTTAGATAGCGTCTCGCTTCACGAGGACGCGGATATGGAGCTTACGGTCGGCCTCGCCGCTGACAGCGGTCGCGTCGACGACGACTCGGATCGAGTGGGCGCTGGAGTTCGCGCCGACGACGTGGTGCAGACCGAGGACGCCGTGGAACTCCTGGCCGGGAGAGTAGGTCGTGGCCGACTCGGTCGCGCCCAACGTGAAGACTCGCTCGCCATCAGTGAGGACCAAGACCTCGCCGTCGTTGGTCGGAACGCGCGCAGCGTGGAAGAGTCCCCAGGAGATCGGCGCGGCGGTCCCGTGGAGCCAGCGCTCGACGTGCGGCTCGTACGCCTCGTCGACGTTGCCCTCGACGCGGTCAAACGTCGGATTGCTGACGAAATTGTAATCACCGAAGGTGTCGAAGGAGAAAGGCCCGTAGTCCACGGGCCGCCTGTCGGGGTAGAGTCTGATACCGTCGTCCAGGTGATTCCACCGGCTGAAGGTGAGGTGGCGCTCACCGATGTCGTATTGTCCGACGAGGCCCTCAGGCAACGTGCGCAGCGCTCCACCGTAGATGGCGCGGCGCAAGCCATTGCGTGGGCCTCGATAATCCCAGATCTGGAGTTTCGGCGCGCCAGGGGGCTCGCTGGTGCCAGGCTCGATGGGCTCGGCCGCGGCGAGTGGCATGTCTTGGAAGGGCACGTCGAAGGTCGCCCCGAGGGTGGGTAGCGGCTGGAGATCGACTTGCCACTGGGCGAAGCAGGTGAAGTCGTCCTTGTGGCAAATCTCGGGCGGGCGCTTGTCGTCGTGATGCACGAACGCCGCGTCGGCGAGCGGAGTCCCGCGGCGAAAACCCGGGGGCGGCGCGGGCTCCGCGTTGTCTGCGTTGGCCAGCGAGCCCCACACGAGGACAATGGTTGTGACAGCGGTGTAAGTGGTAGCGCGCTTCATAGGGTCTCGAGGTATTGGAGCAGGGCGGATTGGTCGTCTTGGTTCAGCGGCTCGTCCAACATCCCGCTGGCGGGGTCGGCGAGCAGCTCCTTCAGGGTCGCGTAGCGACCGTCGTGGAAATAGGGGGCGCTCCGCGCGACGCCGACGAGAGAGGGCGTGTCGAACCGTGGGCCGGACCCGACGTCGTGCCGCTGAGTGTCGGTGCTGCCTCCGACATGGCAGCCATCGCAGCTCTCTGCGACAAAGAGCTCCTTACCCCGAGCCGCGTCTTGGGGCGCTTCGGGTGGGCGCGGCAGCTCGAGCGTGCCGATGTATTGGACGAGCGCGTCGAGGTCTTTGTCGGACTCGGAGAAACCTTTACCGCCCAGTCGCTCGACAGTGTGTCGCAGGTGGTCTCGCAGCGTCTTGTGTCGGCCGAACCAGCCATAAGGCGCAGTCCCGCCGAGGCGCGAGGCGAGCATCGGCGTCTGTCGTTTGCCGTCAGGGCTCGACCAGGTGAGTCCGTCGTCGCGACCCTCGGGGTGGCACGTCGCGCACGCGCGGAAGGACGCGAGCCTCACGTCCCGCGAGGTGGTGAAGAGGTAGCGCCCTCGTAGCTTTGCGACGTCGATCACGCGATCGTCGCGCTCCCAAACTGCCATCGATGTAAGCGTGTGGGGCTCGCCGCCGAGCTCGACGCGGCTCAAGCTCCGCGCGAGATCCGACCAGACGAAGAGCGTGCGCTCCGCGATCGCCAGGGCCGACGGCGCGGGCGGGACGTGGATGCGCTCGAGCGGCGCGCTCGAGGGATCGACGAGCTCGGCGTCGAAGGCGACGACGGCGTCGATGTCCATGCAAGCGACATAGAGGCGCGCGCCGTCGACCGCGGCCGAGCGCGGCAGCAAGCAATCGTGCGAGCCGCTCTGTTGATTGACGACTTGTTTGGTCAGCGAGACCCGCGTGACGGGGTCGACGGTGGCGACGATTGGCGCGACGGGGGACTGGCGGATAGAGCCGCCGTAGCCCGTCGTAATGGCGATTCGCGCCGCGCCCGAGTCGACGCTCGCGTGTGGGACGAGCAGCCTGAAGCCAGGTTTACCGTCCAGTCGCTGAATGGGCAGCTTCGCGAGCGCGTACGCTTGGTTCGCGAAGCGCGGCTGGTCCTCGGAGCCCACCTGCATGCGGCCCGCCCGAATGGAAATTGCGGTCGGCGCGGCGTCGGCCTGCGTGAGATCGAGCACCGTCAGCGCGCCCCCGACGGCGTGGGAGATGAACGCGGTCTTTCTCTCGTCGTCGAGGACGATCGCGCGCGGCTCGCGCGGCAGCTGGACCGAGCGCAGCAGGTTGAGATTCCGCGTCTCGAGGATCGAGAGCGCCCCGCCGAAGCCGCTCGTCACGAGGAGCTCGCCGTCGCGCTCCGCTATCGCCCACGGCTCGGCGGCGACGCTCGCGCGGCAGAGGAGCTCGAGCGAGCGCGCCGGCTCGCCGCGGAGCTCGAAGAGCGCGACCTCCGCGCGATCGGCGAGCGTCACCGCGACGCGACCGTCTTCGAGGACGCGGACGTGTTTCGGCTTGCCCTGCGTCGCGGTCACCGCGAGCTCCTCGAGCCGGTCCGCGTCGACTACGTGGATCGCCTCCGCGTCGGCGTCCGCCACGAACACGAGGCTCCGCGGTGAGCCGCCCTCGTCGAGGCGCGCGAGCGATATCGCCGAGCTCTCGTCATCGGGCGCGAGCGGCCTCAGAGCTCCGCGCCCGCCGAGTTCGCGACCCACGCAGCGGCCACGATCGATTGGCGCGGGGGCGACCACACTCGGCGGCGCGGTCGCGCTCGCGGACTGGGTTGTAACGGTCTCGTGCGGGCTCGGCGCGGGTGCGGCCGGGTCGGCGCACCCGACGACGAGCGAGGACATCGCCGATACGGCGCGCAGCAAGAAGGCAGACGGAGAAGGCCTCACGCGCGCCCCGACCTCGAAGCGTGACAAGAGCGAAGGGGGAAGAGCGAAGGGGGAAGAGCGAAGGGGAA
>JAXLYR010000011.1:0-392139 GCA_046351325.1 Polyangiaceae bacterium
GCAGGACGGGTTCGTCTCGACGTACGCCGACATCGTCTACACGAAGGAGATCGCGAAGGCCGTCGCGGAGAGCCCACACGGCGTCACGCTCGGCTGCGACACCGACTGGCGACGCCGCTACGAGGGCCGCTCGCAACACCCCGAGACCGACGCGGAGAAGCTCGTCGCGGACGGCGAGCGTGTGGTGAAGCTCTCGCGCCGCATCGCGAGCGAGGAGGCCTCGGGCGAGTTCATCGGCGTGATGAAGGTCTCGCGCGAGCGCGTGCCCGAGCTCCTCTCCGCGTTCGACAAGGCGAGCGCGCAGCACGGCGGCAAGGTGTACCGCGAGGGGCGCACGTTCGAGAAGGCGTACCTCATCGACTTCCTCGCTGATCGGCTCGAGTCGGGCGACGACCTGCACCGCGCGAACACCCACGGCGGATACATGGAGATCGACACGCTCGAGGATCGGTCGCTCGCGGAGAAATGGTGGACCGAGCGGGCGAGGTGAGACGCGCGCATCGTCAGCGCATGGCTGACACCGCTGTCACTCACAAGCGCTGCAATTGTCCATTCTTCCGCGTGAATGGCCAATCTGAAGACCGCATCGAAGTTGAAATGGTCCTGCTTCGCCGCTCCCTTGGAGGATGGGCAGTTCTGGGGCTCTTCTGCACCGCTTGCGGGTCCGACCCGCCGAGCAACCCTGGGGGTGCTCCCGCGACGGGCGGGGCGGGCGGCGCCGGGGGCGGGGCCTCGACGGATGGCGGTGGCGGCGCTTCGATCTCCTCGGGTGGTTCCGGCCCCTCGGACGTGACGCCGCCTATCGCGCTCGTAAACTCGCCAGAAGACCCGTTTACGACGTCTGACAGTACGGTAACCATCATAGGCTCTGCGTCCGACGAGAGTGGGGTCGCGAGTGTACTCGTCAATGGGGTATTGGCGACTACGAGCGACGGCTTCAAGACCTTCTCTGCAGATGTTCCGCTCCTCTCTGGAAAGAACGTCATCGAGGTGGAGACGCAAGACGTCTTGGGCAACGAGGACCCCGACGCAGCGAGCGTGACGGTGCATCGCCTGGATGGGGCGGGGCCGCAGATCGTGAACGTCTTCCCCCCGAGTTATGCCGCGTTCGAGGGACCGACGCTCCCTGTTCGCGTTCGAGTCGCGGATCTGGCAGACGTGGTGAGCGTCAACGTCGGCGGCGTCGAGGCGACGCTCGGCGCTGACGGCTATTGGCTGGCGCTCGACGTCCCCGCCGAGCCCAACACCATTATCGAGGTGATCGACGCGCAAGGTGAACAAGCGGTCGAGACGCGATCATTCATCCCCCGGGGCCCGCTGATTGGCCGCTTGAGTTTGCTGACGGAGGGCCCAGCGGGGACCGTGATCGGCTACGACGACACGCGCAAGTCACTCGTAAAATACGACCCATTCGCCTCACCACAATACGCCGAGCTCAGCTCACCTCAGATCGGTAGCGGGCCCGCGCTGCTCGATACGCCCAATGTCATCGACTGGCAGGGCGATTCCATCTTTCTCGCGAGCTTCAATGGGCTGGACACCCCGCAGTTCACAATCATGCAGGTGGATGTCGCGACCGGGGATCGCACCGTCTTGCCAGAGTGCTCGCTGCCAGAGTTGGGCCCGATGGAGGGACTGGCTGTCATCACCGGCTCACCGTTCCGAGTCTTCGTTTTTGGGATGGATGGCACTTATGAGTGCAGCGACCAACCAACGACGCAGCTCGGTGGGCCGCTTCCTCAGTACGCTCACGCGGCAAAGTGGGATGACGTGCATCAGCGCGTCGTCTTCGCTGTGGGTCCGACGGTTCATGCGTTCGACCCCGCGAACGGTGCTGTAACCACGATCACGACCATCCCCACCTCCGCGACGGCGTTGGCCGTGCTCGACGGAGAGATCTACGGCTTTCTCTCCGATGGCAATCTCGTGCACATCCCTGAGACTGGTCCAGTCGAGGACCTCGCGTTCGTGGAGACTGCCATCCACTCGGCCGGCAGCCTCGCAGCCTGTAGCGATGGCTCCGTGGATGCCCTCTGCTTCAACAATCCCTGGGGGATGACTCGATACGCTCGAGATGTCGAGGCGTGGTCCGACGTGACCCCGACGGATGTCCTCGCAGTGGGCTCAGGGCCTCGGTTCGTTGGCAGCGCCACCAACCTCATGCCCCTATCGCGCTCTCTCACGCCCGACGTCGTCTTCGGTACGGAGCCAGTTCGCACGAATGGCTCGACGGGCGTTCGAACGAGGCTCGGCTCCCTCACGATGTCCGAGCCGATCATGCTCGAGAATGGCCTCGCGGTCGATTGGCCGTCAGCCATCGACGCGACTCCGTTCTCGGTCTTCGATCTGCACGCGGCCAGTCCTGTCGCCGCAACGATTCCAGGGGATATGCCCCCCGACACCCCCGGCGTACATGACTTCGAGATCGTGCCGGCGAACACTTGGTTTCCACACGAAGCCATTGTGTACGAGACTCATGAATCCGCGGGGCAAGACACCCTATACGTGCGCGACGTCGTGACGGGAGACGAGGTCCTCGCGCTCTCCAGTGCGTCAGCGAACAATCTATTCTTGGCCGCGGCCGATGAAGACGGCGTGCTCTATCTCAAGACGGCGACGAACTTTCTAACCCTCTCTCCAGGCGATACGGATCCCCAACCGTTCACGCCGGGGGAGCTCACACACGTGCACGGCTACGACTTTCGTAGCAGGTCGCTGCGCGGGAATCGCAACAGCGAGCTCGCTTCGTTCAACCTCGATACGTTGGAGACGAGGTCCTACGACTTGTCGAACTGGAGGTTCATGAGCACTGTGCCTCCCAAGTTCGGTCCGTTCACGGGCTCGCTGTATGTCATCGATTCCCGGCTCCTCCTAGTGGATACCGTCGCGAACAAGATGTTCGTGCTTTCGCGCTGAGCGCTATCGCAAGTGGCGCGACTAGCCGCTAAGCGACGCTGGTCGGCGCCGTAATGGCTACTCCACGGGGCTAAAGCGCGGACGCGAGGTCGTCGCCCTGCGCGAGCAGGCCGGGGAGCCCACCCGTGTGCAGGAAGAGCACGCGCTTGCCCGTGAGCTCACCGCGACGCGCGGCCTGCACGAGGCCGAAGAAGGCCTTGCCGGTGTAGACGGGGTCGAGGAGGAGCCCGGCCTTGCGGGCGACCTCGACGATGACGGCCTTCTGCGCTTCGCTGGCGACGGCGTAGGCCGGCCCCTTCGCGTCGTCGAGCACGCGCACCGTGGCGGGCGCGATGAGCGAGGGCTCGAGGGCTCGAGCCTCGGCGACGATCTTGTCGATGACAGTGTCAAAGTAATTGCGGTCGTCGCACACGGCCATCGGCCAGACCTCGGGGGCGACGCCGTAGAGCGACGCGCCGAGCGCGACGCCCGCCGCCGTACCGCCCGAGCCGCACGCGTGCACCACGACGTCGAAGCGCGCGGGACACGCCGCGAGCCCGAGATCGAGCTGGCGCCGCGCCTCCTCCATCGCGCGCACGTAGCCGAGCGCGCCGAGCCCGTTCGACCCGCCCTCGGGGATGACGTACGGCACGCGACCGGCGCGAGCGAGGTCGGCCGCGACGGACGCCATGAGCGGACCGCGCTCGCGGTATTGCGCCGGCGTGATGAGCCGCAGCTCGGCGCCGACCATGCGATCGAGCAGCACGTTGCCGGTGAGCGGCGCGTGGGCTGCGTCGAGATCGGGGTTGGTCGTGCGCAGGAGCAGGACCGCGCGCAGGCCGAGCTGCGCACCGACGATCGCCGTCGCACGCGCGTGGTTCGACTGGAGCCCGCCGCATGTTACAAGAGTGTCAGCGCCGCGGGCGCGCGCGTCCGCGAGCAGGTACTCGAGCTTGCGGATCTTGTTGCCGGCCTCGGCGCCGCCGGTCGAGTCGTCGCGCTTGACCCAGACCTCGAGCGCGGCGTCACCCGCGGACGACGCGCCGGCCGCGGCCGCGAGGATGCGCTCGAGCGGGCGTGACCGCACGAGCGGCGTGGGAGTGTGCGCGAGCGGGAGCCGCTGAGCCCGAAGCATGGGTCACTCGATCTCCACGAGCGCGGCCCCACCCTCGACGGTGCTCCCAGCGCTCGCGTGCACCTTCTTGACCTTGCCGGCGCGCGACGCGACGAGCTCGTTCTCCATCTTCATCGCCTCGACGACGATGACGGGCGCGCCCGCCGCGACGTCGTCGCCCTGCGCGACGAGCACGCGGACTACGCGGCCGGGCATCGGCGATCGGACGATTCCCTCGCCGCCGCCGCTGGCCTTCGTCGCGGCGCGGATGCGCATGCGCTCGCTCTCGACCTTGGCGAAGAAGCGAGCGCCGTCCGCGATGACGCCGACCTCGGGCGGACGGCCCTCGATCCAGAGCTCGAGCGAGCGATCACCGATGCGGATCGCGCTCGCCGAGAGCGCGTTCGGGAGCGACGGGACGATCGCGTCGGCGTCGAGCGTGCGGCCGTCGGCCAAGCGAACCTGGACCTTGCCGGAGGCGTCCTCGACGACGTCGACCTGGTGCTCGTGGCCGGATGGGAGCGTGACGAAATATTTCATGAGGGGGTGCGCGACGATCAGAACTGAAGGCCGAGTTTGGCGTTGAGGTACATCTGCTGCGCGAGGGTCTCGCCGTTCGCGTCGTCGAAGGCGTGGCCGGGGAAGAAGATGCCGCCCTCGGCGCCGAGCTCGAGCGCGACCGTGCGCTCGAGCGGGATGCGCGCGTCGAACCCCGTGTCGATCTCCACGCCGAGGTCGCGCCGCGTGGGGTCGCCGCCGTCGAAGTTCGTGTACGAGCCGAGCGCGCCCGCGTGGTACGGGTCGACGACGTCCGCGGTGGCCTGCGCCCAGACGAGCCCGAGCTTCGCGTCGACCTGGCGAATCGGCCGGAGAATGAGGCGCGGGTTGAGGTACGTCGCGCCGAAGATGCCGCCGTTCGACGGCAAGAGCTGAAGGCCGGGGCTCGGCCGGTTCACGATGCGATCGTCCTGGGCGATCGTCGCGGCGCGCGCCGTCTTCCACCCGAGGACCTGGTCGAACAGGATGAGCCCGACGTTGTGGCTCGTGTCGAACGTGAAGCGATGCGAGGTCCCGTCGTACGGATCGGCGTCGCCCGTCGCGAAGCCCCACTCGATCTCGGCGACGATGTTGCCCCACGTGTCTTTGTCGTTGCTGGTCGTGTGCACGTAGCCGAGCGTCGCGCTCGCACCGAACGACAAGAGCCGCTCGTCCTCGATCGTCATCGTGGGATCGATCTGGTTCACATACTGCGAGCGCACGTAGTTCGTGCGGCCCGCGACGAGCGCGGCCTCACCTTGGAGGTACGCGTAGCCGCTCGTGCCGGGGACGCGACCGCGAACCTTGCCGGCGACGTCGATGACGCCGACGTCGAGCGTCTCGTCGTAGGGGGTGACGCGGCTCACGAGCTCGCGCTGTTGATGTCGATAGACGCCGTAGATCCCGAGCTCGGCCCAGTCTTCACGCCACATCACGGCCGCGACCGCTTGGCCCGCGAGATCACCCGTCGGCTGCTCGGGGGAGTTGCCGAGCACGTCCGCGGTGTTGTCCTCGAACACGAAATCACCGGCGATGATGATCGCGAGGGGCGTCCCCTTGCCCATGGGAGTCGTCGCCCAGAGGAGCCGCTCGACGATCGCGCCGCGCTGCGTGTCGCCGAACATCTGCTGATGGTTGCCGTCGTTCGCGAGGATGCCCTGGCCCCAGTAGCTCGTCTGCTGGCCCACGCGGAAGACGCCGATCGGCGAGCGAAACTCCACGTAGAGATCGCGCGGGTGGACGTCGTACCAGTTGTAGTCATCGAGCGGGTCGCGCGACGCGCCGACGAACTGCGTGGTCTGCCCGGCGAGCATGCCGCGCGGCAGATCGATCTGCGCGACGCCGATGATGTCGTCGCGGAAAGCGATGCGGCCGTTGAGACGGAGCCAGTGGTAGAGATACGCGTTCTGCCCGAGGAGCGCGGGGTCGGGCGGGGGCTCGCCGTCGTTCGACGGGAGCGCGCCGCGCACCGGCGGAGTGAGCCGGAGATCCGTCATGAAGCGGCCGCGCAGCTCGTATTCGCCGTGGATGCTGAAGACGAGGAAGTCGTCGTCGAGCGGCAGCGGCGTGACGCGCGCGGACTCGAGCACGTAGCGATCGAGGAAGCCGTCGGACGCGGGCACCTCGGCGCGCTTCGGGATGTCGGCTTGCTCGAGCGGGCTCGGCGGAGGCTCGGCTGGCTTCGCGTCGCCCTCGGGCTTCGGATCGGTTGCTGGCTTCGCGTCACCACCCGCGGGCTTCGCGGGCTCGTCCGCAGCAAAGAGAGAGCGCACGCAGAGCGTGACGCACGCGGCGACCAAGCAACTTGCGAACGAGGGCCGAAGGCGCATCGAGAGCGGCGCGAGCATAGTGGAGAGGCGCTCTCACGAACAGGCACCGCACGCGCGCGAACTCCACATCGGGGCCGGCGCACCAGGCTTCCGCCCCACGAGACGCTCCACTAGGTTGCCTCGCCACGATGGCGCCCACCAACCCTTCGGCCGCGTCCGCGACCCCCGTCCTGCTCGGTCGTCCTCTTTCGCTGGCGGATCTCGTCGCGGTCGCGCGAGGCAAGCGCCCGGTCGCGCTGTGTGATGAAGCGCGCGCGCGGGTCGTCGCGTGCCGCGCCGCGATCGACGCCGTCGTCGACGCGGGCGATCACGGCGCGCTCGTCTACGGCGTGAACACCGGCTTCGGCGCGCTCGCCGAGAAGCGCGTGTCCGAGAAGGATCTGCGCGCGCTCCAGCAGAACCTCGTGCGCAGCCACGCGTGTGGCGTGGGGCCCGCGCTCGGGCGCGCCGAGGTCCGAGCGATGATGGTGCTGCGCGCGCAGGTCGTCGCGCTCGGCTTCTCGGGTGTCCGCGCCGAGGTCGTCGATCTGCTCGTCGGCATGCTCAACGCCGATGTCGTGCCGCGAGTCCCTTCGCAAGGCTCGGTCGGCGCCTCGGGAGATCTCGCGCCGCTCGCGCACCTCACGCTCGCGCTCCTCGGTGAGGGTGAGGTCCTCGCTCAATCCAGCGGCGGGGGCTTCGAGTCGAGCGACGTCGCGCTCCGCACCGCAGGCCTCGAGCCGATCGTGCTCGCCGCGAAGGAGGGCCTCGCGCTCATCAACGGCACGCAATACATGACCGCGCTCGGCGCGCTCGCGATCGCCGACGCGCTCGAGCTCGCGAAGCACGCGGACGTCGCGGGCGCGATCAGCCTCGAGGCTCTGCTCGGCTCGAAGCGGCCCTTCGATCCGCGGCTCATGGCGGTGCGCCCGCATCCGGGTCAGGCCGCGGTCGCGCGCAACCTGCTCGCGCTCCTCGCCGACAGCGAGGTCATGGAGAGCCACCGCAACTGCAGCAAGGTCCAAGACCCGTACTCGCTCCGGTGCATGCCGCAGGTGCACGGCGCGACCCGCGACGCGCTCGACTACGCGCGCGCCGTCATCGAGCGCGAGATCAACAGCGTCACCGACAACCCGACGGTGCTCCGCGACGCGGACGGCACCTCCGAGGTCATCTCGGGCGGCAACTTCCACGGTCAGCCCGTCGCGCTCGCGCTCGACATCGCCGCGATCGCCGTCGCCGAGCTCGCGAACATCGCCGAGCGCAGGCTCGAGCAGCTCGTGAACCCAGCGCTCTCGAGCGGGCTCACGCCGTTCCTCGCGCCCGACGGCGCGACCGGCGGCGGGCTGCACTCGGGCTTCATGATCGCGCAGGTCGCGGCGGCCTCGCTCGTCAGCGAGAACAAGGTCCTCTGTCACCCTGCGAGCGTCGACTCGATCCCTTCGAGCGCAGGCCGCGAGGACCACGTGAGCATGGGCAGCGTCGGCGCGAAGAAGCTCGCCGCGGTGCTCGAGAACAGCAAGAACGCCATCGCGATCGAGCTCATGGTCGCGAGCGCCGGGCTCGATCAGCGGCGCCCGCTGCGCGCCGCTCGCGGTGTCGAGGCCGCGCATGGCGTCGTGCGTACGCGCATCGAGCCGCTCGTCGCAGATCGTCCGCTCTACCGCGACATCGAGGCCGCGCGCGCGCTCATCGACGAGGGCTCCATCCTCTCGGCGGTGGCCGCCGCCGTCGGGTCGTTGGAGTAAGCTCGACCCGTGCTCGGTCGCCGCGACGAAGAGTTCCCGCTCGAGGCGGTCCGGGATCTCCTGGGCGTCGTGCGCTCGATGTACGCCGCGGCGAAGCAGCGTCGAGCCTCACGCGCGGAGCTCTCGCGCATCGCTGCCGTCGGACGCGAGCTCTCCGACGCGATCGATCTCGCGGTCACCACGCGCCCCGGCACGGTCGGTCATCGCGCAGCGTGGGAGCGCGCCGAGCACGCGACCCGCGCCGTGGGGGATTTGGTCGACGCGCTCACGCCCGCCGAGCCGCTGGTCGTCGCCGCGCGCGGTCGCGTCACCGGCGCTCGCGTCGCGCTGAAACGCCCCCGCGAAGAGCGCTGAGCGCGCCGCCTGCTCCACCAGACGTTCGACGGATCGCGCGCGCGGCATCCTGTTAGAATGCCTGCGTGGTTCGGCTTGCTTCGGTCTTGATTGGCGCGTCGGTGCTCGGGGCGCTGGCCACCGGAACGGGTTGCTACCCCGAGTTTTCCTACGGCGGCTCGGGCGGACAGAGCAGCTCGCGCAGCTCGTCGGGCGTCGGCGCCGAGGGCGGCACCATCGTCTCCGACGGCGGCTTCATGGGCAGCGGCGGCGACCCCACGACCACGAGCTCGACCTCGACCTCGACCTCCACCACGACGACCTCGACCTCGACCTCGTCGTCCTCCTCCGGGATGATGATTCCCACCGTGCCCTGCTATCAGGACAACGGGATGCTCTACGGCGAGTGCGGGCAGTTTCAGGACTGTTGCTACGACTACTCGGACGGCACGCTCGACCACTGCTCCGACGCCGGCACTTGCCCCGTCGACCAGGTATGGCTCGGGTGCAACGAGCCCTCCGACTGCCCGAACGAAATCTGCTGCGCCTATTACAGCAACATCACCGGCTTCCTCGGGATCTGGTCGTGCACCTCGGACTGCTCAGGCTCCAATATGCAGGCCTGCAATACGACCGCAGACTGCGACCCGGGCAAGAGCTGCGTCGCGTTCTTCCCCAACGTGCTCTTCTACGCAGACTCCGAATACGACGCTGACTATCGGGTTTGCCTCTAAGCACCTGTCTCGGCCCAGCAGCATTGACTTCTCGCGCGCCGCGCTGACCTGGGTCGAACACGAACTCAAGGGCCAAGGTCGCTCGACTTCCTCCTGCCTCAAAGCGCCGGCACAAGTCAGAAGTCAACCGGATCACTCCATTCAAAGTCCTCGTCCTTCAGCGCCTTCCGCTTTGCCAACGCCATCATGAACCCCTTGATCGCGTCCTGAAGGGCCAGGTCCTCAGTCCGACCATTCCCCGCCATCCCATCAGGGATCCCATCTTCGGTCTTCAAGCAGACATTGAGATGGGCAACGTACCCTCCGTCGCCATGCTGCAGAACCTTCGCCTTGAAGCGACCACCAGGGATGCGCGCATCCATTACTTCGTACGACCCGACGACCTTCGCAATGGCTCCGGCTCCGTGGAGGTCGATCGTGGTCCATTTGGTGTCTTTCATGGGATACTCCAACGAGAGTACTCGTGTGGTTGCGCGGCGGTCAGCACAACTACCAATCCGGCGTCACCTGTGTTCAGCGACTGGAGCCATTCGATCGCAACACAATCTCGTACGCCCGCGCTGCAACGGGGCGGTCGAGATCGTGAACATTGTACAGGACCTCCTGGTGCTCCGGCCTCGTATCCTTCGAGACGCCAATCGCAATCGCCACGCTATGCACAGTCACTGGAGCTATCGCTGGAGTCTCAACCCATTTGCCGTCCAAATGGAGCCCCTCTTCGCGAGCGTTCGACAACAGCTCGAGAGCCCTCGGCTCATAATTCGCTACCAACGGCAACGGAACGTCGAACTCCTCACAATGCTCCGCCCCCGCAGCGAGCTCATAAGGCCTGGCGTCGAGTACGGGCGGCAGGTCATGCCCTGCATCGACCTCGCAGGCGGCCGGGGCCTGCTTCTTCAGGATCACGACACCCGGAATAATGTCGATCTGGATCAAGTCCAACTGCCCCCACCCCCCCAGCGCTATGAACGCACTATAGGGAACCGAGGCGGCGTTGTTGAGACAGTAACGAACATGGATTTGTGACGCAGATTGAGAAATCCAGCTCTTCAAGGTTACGGGGCAGTCCTTGGCGGCGGGCGTCGGGATAATCGCGTAACCACGCGGACATCGAAAGAGTCGTTGCGGTTCGAAGCCGAGTTGTAGTTGCGCGCGAGCCTGATCACGCCACCGCAGGAGCGCCCAACCCCCAGCCGCAGCCGCGACCGCCACGGTCAAAAGGAACGCCCCGACAATCCACCGGCGACGCCCTACCATGTCGCGCCCGCAAAGAACAAGTGATCACCCCGCCGAGTCCGAAGCTCCGTGCTCATCCTCTAGCAATCTCTCGAGGGCGGAGACGACCTCAGCTTCGTTCCCCCCCGCCGTACAAACGAACTCTACGAACCATTCCAGCAACTCTGAGACGTCCTCCGTCGCTGGCTTCTCATCGAGAACGCACAGGACCGCCCTCAGAGCCGCTTGTTCGACGAGACTGTCGCTGATGATCTCGTCCATATGCCGCCAGATCCTCTCCTTATGCGGCAGGAGTGAAATGCCAGGTTGACCGTGCCAATACGCTTGGGCGTCGCGAAGTGCCTTGATGGCCAGCGGGGGCAGGTGCGCCCGCACGAGGTCAAGAATCGGGAGCATTCCCCTAACGCACTTGGCATAGTGACGCGGGAACTCGACTGCCGAGGTGATCCGCCTCAAGGTCTCGTCCGCTTGAGTCACCGTCCTTACCATCCCCAAACCTACCTCAAGAGAACCCTGTGGACCCGACACGAGTCAGCAGGAGCTGCTTTCTCTCCTGAAAATTCTCCGACAACGCTGAAAGATAATCCGACAACGCTGGGCGTTCGCGCGAACAGATCCGAAGGTATGTCAGCACCCTTTGCTCGACCTCCGGGACAGCATTAGCCGCGTACGCCAGCAGGGTTGCTGCCAGCGTTGCGTCCGACGCGTCCCCAGTCTCCAGAATCTCCACCCAAGCGTGCAGCGCGTAGACGAGTTCCCGGCAAGCAGCCACCAGCCACGCAAGTTCGTCCGGAGAGTACTCTTCAATTCCGCGCCCACAGGTAAGCTCTTCGAGGGTGCCGAGAATCGCTGAGCGAATCTCTCCAGTACAACGCGTCGCGATCCCCACGAGGCACGCGACAACACTCCGCGTCGCCTCGCACGGCAACCCCAGATCGGAAGCGTAGCTCTCGAGCAACTCGAGCGCTGCAATCGCGGCGGCCGGGTCCTTGGCGGTTCGGACGGTTTCGAGAAGCGCCCCTGGAGGGCGTCCATCTCTGAAGCCCCGCAGTGCCAGCCAGTTGTGACATTCAAGCTCCCACGTCATGCCGGCTTTCCTGATCCCACTTTATACCTATTTGTCACGCCGTGACGGCGGATCCCGAGTAGCTCAACCCGGGTTGCCGACGAGGGATGATCTCGAGGACGCCAGCGCGTCCGTGATGCCCCCGACGCGATCCAGGAAGTCGTGTTACCAAGGAGAGGTCATGGCATCGTCTCCGTATCGACGACGCGTTCAGCCAGCTCCTCAAAAGGTCGATGTCGCGGACGCCTCGCGTCTGGGTGATGAGCGCTCGGTCCACAAGACGCCTCCCCTGTGGGCGGTGTTGTTCGCCCCAATCGTGTTGACACTTGTCGTCTGCCTACTCGCCGCCAGCGCCGGAGTCCCGGCACTCCTCTGTTCAGCAGTGGGACTCGCCATTCTCGCTCTCGTGGCATGGCCCGCGCTCCGTGATCGTGGATTGAGGGTAGTTTTGCGCGCCCGTGGTATCGAGGTCCACCGACCCGGCACCCGTGATGCATTCGCATTTGAAGATGTTGACGAGGTTTGGCTCGAGCTGAGCCCTCTCCATCCGCGATCAGGTGCTCCGGTTCGCGCCATTCGAGTCGTCGAGTATGGCGGGGTTACCCATCGCGTGCCAACCGCGGTAAGCGACAGCGTCCTGCTCGTTACTTCCCTAATTCGCTTGTGCCAAGGTCCGCTGCTGGCCGAGGCGCAAGAGGCCATCAAACGCGGGGAGGAGTTGAACTTCGGGCTCGTCCGGATAAACCCTGACTCGGTGACGGTGAAGGGTGCATCGCGGAAATGGAGAGATATCCGGAGCGTCGTGGTTTCGCATGGTCGTGCGCACATCTATGGACGCGCGCCGCTCCTCGCCTGGCGCACAATCCACCTTGACCGCGTCCCGAATGCACCAGTGCTTTTGGGCATCATCGCGCAACGCACTTCAGCGATTCGGCTCGAGGACCGGTTCATTCTGCCTGACTACTCGGACCGCAGGATGGCAACGTCCACCGACGATGACCGCAGAGCCGCGTTTCGAGTGATGGGGACTGGTGCAGCTGTTGGGCTTCTGGCGCTTGTTGTGACGCTGGCTACCTATTCACCCGGAAGCAGGGTTCATTTGATCGCGATCGGCCCGATTCTTTGGGGCGGCGTACGGTTCGTTCAAGGCCTAGCGTTGCTCAGGCGAAGTCCCCCACGCCGTTAATCAAGTTAGAACTCGCCGAGCCAATATCGAGGCTCGCGGGCTTGCGGACGCTCGTCAATCGCGAACGCGACCCCGGATTCGACGATCTGGACGCGAGTCGATGCGCCGGCGAGGAGAAAGATGCCGCCAATGAGCATGCCGATTCCCGCCCCGCCCACGACGGCGCCAACCGCAACCTCCATCACGCCGTCGCTCCCGTCCAAAGCTCCCAGGACGCACGCAGAGCCGCCCCCGATGATCCCGACGCCACCAGCGCTGAGCAGCGCGATGCCAGCGACCAGTCGGTCGACGCTTCCGGCGTGAACCTTCAACGTCACCTCAGACTTGTCCGGATTGAGTCGGAAGGGGGCAGAGACGCGAACACCATCACCGCCAATCACGAACGTAGAGTCCTCACTCACCCGCACCCGCTTGCCGCATGGGGACGAGCAGACGAGTCTCTGCTGCTGGAGTAGCAGCGCGCCACTGTTACCGAGAGCTTCATTACCACGCTCGTAGAGGACGACATCGCTGTCGTCGCTGTCGATGAGGACTCTGACCCGAGCCGTCTTCGGCATGTCGTCCACTGGAGCGTCGCCCTTCTCCTGGTCGCCATCGTTCCTATTGTCCCCGGATTGGTCAGTAGACTCGTCAGTCTGGGATACCTCCTGGGCGCTCGCTGGAATGGGCACAGGCGCGACAAAGGCCATTGAAACCCCAAAGGTACGGAGTGTGCTCATGATCATCTCCAAATCAGGTCTGGGCTCGCTCGCCGCATCGGCGCTCACCACGGGCGCACGCTTCATTGGTCTGTGCCCCAGTCCACGCAGGGAGTCGGCTCGACCCCGCAAGCGTGGACAAGAAAAGACGCGGGCCACGGGCTAATCCTCGCTCACGAACTCACGCACACACGCAGATTCACCTCCGCGAGCCATGAATAGCGTCGCCTCTCGCTCCAGAACGGGGTCGGCGACGGCGGGGTCCCACGTATGGAACGCATGCGCCAACGCGCAGGGGAACTCACCGAAGGAATCAACCCACTGCGCGATACGGTCCTCGAACAAGTTTGTCACCGTGGGCCACCGCAGCCCGCGCAGCGGCTCTCCGCGGAGGTCACCGCTGGCCTCGCGCGTGGTGATGAGCCGAGCGGCGTGAACGACGTCATCAGGCGGCGTGCTCCAATCCGCGAAGAGCGAATACCAGAACGCCCACGGGGGGCGGCCGCGCGTAGCGCCAAAGTGTGCTCGGATGCGCGCGGGGCCGTCAGTACCAAGGTCCCGCCAGGTTCGAATCGGAACGTCGTGCCACGGCAAATCAAGGAGTCGAATCAGCAAGTCCAGCGCCAATCGCCTGACCGGTCGGAATTCGAAGTAGGGTATCGGGGACAGCACGATACGATAGTAGCGGGAGAGCCCACAGTCCCGCTCCAAGCACTCGAGAAGCGTGGGAACAGCTGCGTCTCCCTGGGCAACGAGCAGTTGCTCTGGATTGTCGTCCGTCACCGACACGGTCGACGCCTGCTTCGTCGTCTCCAATCGCTGCAAAAGACTGTCGTTGTGGGCCTGGATGCTCTCGAAGTCCTCGAGAAGGTTCCGTTCGTGTGTCTTCGGGGTCAGGAGCGGGAGCGCAGCCTTGACCATGCTCGCGTGCCGAAGCGCGAGCTGGTCGTCACCATCCGCAAAGTTCCTTTGAGCGAGAAAGGAGGCACCAAACAAGAATGACCAGTAGAACAACTCGAAGGGGCCCTGAGGCGTAGCGGTGGTGGCTATTGCAGTGGGTTCGTAGGCGGCCCAGCGCTGGGCTGCCAGCTCTCCTTCCCCGACTCGGAGCAGCATAGCCACCATTATCGGATGCACTTGGTGATAGTCGAGCAGCTTGGGAACCAAGAATAGTTCGAGGAGAGGCGTCGAGGGCTCCGCCATGTCCGCCCTGAGGTCGGCCCGCGAACCAACTGAGGCGGCAACGTACAAGAGGCCGTCGAACCCGATGACGTACCGGGGCCCACCATCATCATCGGGCAGGACCCAGCCGTGAATCTCACCGAAGCCGTTGATCTCGACAACTCGATACTCGCAGCCGCGCGGGTCAGCGAGCCCCAATGAGAACAATAGCGTCGTCGCCTGCAGAACACCGTCTGGGATCGCGCTCTGCGGAGGCTGCCAGCTATCGAACTGATGTGGCGGGCGCGGCGCAGGCCCAGGCAGAATGGCGGAGGGTGCCGCTGTCGGGGTTCGCTGGTCGGTCGCAGCGTCACTGCACGACATCGCCAAGCAGAGGGCAGCCCCCACAACCCGTGGAGTGTGTCTCGAACCAAGGCGCCGCCAACGCATCTACCTAGTTCTCCCGCTCGGATCTCATCAGCACGAAGCCACCGATGAGGGAGTCGCCCTGACCCCCCAATGAGGGACAGAGAAGAAAAAGAAGGCCGCGCGAATGGCGGCTACCAGCGGACCGAGCAGCTCTCCCTGCCGTCGGTCAGCGCCGAGTCGGTGGCCCTGCCTGGACGATCCTGTCGCAGCTCTGAAGAGACAGCACCACTGGCGTCCTGGGCCCAGCGGGATCGACCAGGACGCCATCGCAGTCGAGGTCCAGAACATCGAAGGCCCCAAGTCCGCCTGTCTTGATGACGACAGTCGGCGCACCAGACTCGCCCCAGTCGATGGAGCGCTCTGCTTCGGTGACGTCGGCAAAGGCATTGAGAGAGTCAGTGGCGGTGAAGACGGGAATGAGCACGCGTCCGTTCTGCGTGCGCAGCGCGACGGGACCGTGGTTGGCATGCAATCCGAACCAAGACAGGGAGCCAAACGTCCGCGTTTTGCCCAAAATGGCGAGTTGGTCCGGCCCGAGAGTGGGAGCCGATAGGGCGCTAGCAGCGCGGACGCCGGCGCCAACCGCCGCGAGACGCGCGAATGCGCCCCTGCTGTATTGGATGCCCCGCTCCGGTTGGTCGGGGTTGGGGTCGATGACCAAGAGGTCCATGATTGGGTCCAGGCTCATCAGAGCGGTTGCGCCATCCACCACTTGATGCTGAACCTCCCCACGAATCCAGGTGCTGGCCTTCAAGAAGCTCTGCAGCAGGGCTGGGTTGCTGAACATCGGGAGCAGCTTCTGTCCATCGGGCGCCGTTATGAAGCCCTCATAGGGGTTTCGAGCCGCGCGCATGAACAGAAGGTGCCACGCCCCATGCTCCGCGATGGCTCGCTTCACCTGCGCGTCAGTGGCCTTCTTCTCGCGGAATCGTACAAGGACGCTCGCGATGTCTTGGGGCGCTTGGGGCACCGAGCGGTCCGTCCAGTTGATCGTTTTCAGTGCGCCAGTCTTCGCCGCGCTGCGATGGGTACGGGCCGTCCATCCTTCTTTGGTTGGGATGTCCGGATTGGCCCGGCGTGCCAAAAGAAGGTCACAGACATCCGCGCGACGGTGAATAGATGCCAAGAGCAAGGGAGTCCCACCTCCCTCGTTTTGGGCATCCAGAAGAGCTCCGGCGTCGCACAGCAACGCGACGCACGTCGTAGCACCCGAACGCGCTGCGATGTGCAAAGGACGGTTGGCCAAAGAGTAGGCTCGATTGGGGTCACCGCCAGCCTCGAGAAGAAGCTTCAACGCAGTTGGTTGGTTCGATGCCGCAGCGCAAACAGGCGTGCCACCATCCGCCGCCGGCGCGTTTGGGTCGGCCCCTGCCCGAAGCAAGATGTGCACGCACTCTGCGCGATCCCGGGCCGCCGCGCTATGCAATGGCGTGAGTCCGTTCTCTGCCCTAGCGTCAACCGATGCCCCTCTTTCGAGGAGCTCGCCGACAATGTCGGGGAAGCCTTCGTGGGCAGCATGGTGAAGCGCCGTGCAACCATACCCATCAGGAATGTTCGGGTTGGCGCCGTTCTCCAGAAGCGCATTGATCACGCCCTTTTGCCCAGTCATAGCGGCAATATGGATGGGCATCCATTTGTGCGGGCTCTCCAGGTTTGGGTTGGCGCCATGCCGTAAGAGCAAGCGAACCATGTCGGCGAAGGGCTTGTTGCTAGCGCACATTAGCGGGCTCGAGCCCTGATTGTGCAGCAGGTTTGGATCAGCCCCCCGCGTGAGCAGAACCTCTGCTGCGGGGCCTTGGCCGCACGCAGCCGCAACGTGGAGCAAAGTCCATTCGTTGCCATCTCTGGCGTTCACCGACACCCCACGATCCAACGCACTGGTCAACGAGGCGACGTCGCCCCTTCCGGTCGCAGCGTGAATATCTGGCAGCGGCACCGCCCTCTTGATCTGGTCCAGGCGCTCGTCGGCTATTCCCACTTCGAGCGCGACAGCGCGAAGAACGTCGGATTCGGCCGCGTCCGCACCGTCGGACTGAGACAGGAACACCAGTGTCAGCAAGACCTGCTCCGAGATGCTCGTCGTGGCCAAGTCCCGCGCCGCTCGTAATGTTATGGCCCTTCTGCCGCCTGCATCCGCTCCACGAAAGCGCGTGAGCGCCTGCTCGATGCAGTGCACAATCTCACGCGCTCCAAAGCCAGCCTTTGCCCAAGGCCCATGTACCACCAGCTGCTCCATGAAGGCGAGCTCGGCTGGAGTCGCGATGCCCTCGGCGAGGGTAACCGCCGCGAGCAAATCGAAGATCGCCTCATGCTGGATCTGAGTCAAACCTCGAAGGTCGTCCGCTGAGAGTGGCCGGACGGGTCCAGCAGCTGCCTTGGTATGCTCCAGCGGCTTGGCATTCAGGGCATGGGCGGCGTCGGCGCGCGACAGGTCGAAGGCATGAGCCGTCCCTGCATCGAACCGTACAGTCTTTGGAATAGGCCGATTGCCCTTCTCGAACATCGCCTTGAGACTGGATGGCCGAAAAGCACTCGGCTTTTCAGGCAAAGCGCCGCTGGCCGTGAGCTCGAACGTCCTCAGGGTCCGAATGTCACTGAAGACGAACATCGTCTCGTCCAGAAGAACGGCGTCGGTCGATGACGCGTTCCACGCAAAGAGCACGCAGGGCTGAGGCGCTGTCAACAGGGTAGCCCCGAGCCCGACGCTATCCATTTGACCTGACTTGAACTGGTTGACAGCCGAGCGAAATCGAGGCGGCTCCTTCACGAGCGCTGACGAAATGGCGCGTGCCACCGCTTCACCAAGGATGGTAATCTCCAGTGGATCGGGCCCCGCGGGGGCCTCGAGCCCCTGCGCGACGTAGAGCTTGGCGACGACGCGGTCGACGCGCGTGATGAGTACGTAGTGTGTCATCTGGCCAGCAACGCCCAAGCGTTCTGGGAGAGGTGTATTCCCGCGAAACAGCTTGTACGGTCCCCCATTGAGGTCGACGCCCGCGCCACAGGGCTGCAGGCCCTCCGACTGAACGGGAATGGTCGCCTGGTAGAACGCCGTCGCAGCCGCCTCGCTGGAGAAGATCCAGCGCGAATCCACGACGCGCCAAACGGCTGCTGAAGTGGCGCCTTGCCAAACCGCCAGTCCGGCGCGCTTGACTCCGTGCTGCTGTGCGAGCGTGTCGGGTTTCAGCTGCTCCCCGTTGCGCGAGTCCTGGACACATTGCATCCCGCGCAGATCGCCTGCCGTGAGATAGAACGGGTCATGGACTGATGGGTGTAGACTTGCGCGCTCATACAATGACGATCCGGGCTCCTGCTGGGCAACCATCTGCGCGAGTCGCTCCGCACCCGTGGAGATCGTGGCAAGCTTCACCGCCATGCCGGGACCGACATCCTCCATCGCGGTCTCCAACGCGACAGTAACAACGCCGGCGCCGCTCAACACCAGCGCGTCGTCCCCCTTCAGACGAAGCTCCAACTTCAGCCGTGTGCCGGGTGGAAACGGCTTGGGTGTCCTTATGAATATCCCATCACGACCAGCGGTCACGGCGTGGGCCTTCACCAGCTCATCGACCGTGGTCTGTGGGTATCTCAGCGTGACCGCCAATGCGTCTGGCGCCTTGGACGACACCTGGGGCGGCGCCGCTGGTCTGTCTTCGAGCCTGGGGCCGTGAACACCCACGGGAGACAACCTCGAAGACAGGACAAACCCCAAGATGGGGCTCGGGCTCATGGCAGCGAGAACGTCCAACTCCGCGCGGTCCAATGGCGTGTAGTCCAGAACGAGACTGGCCGCATCGCTGTGCAGCGTGGAGTGCTTGGCCCAGCGACGCAGGCCCTCTGGAAGAGGAGCTCCGGGCTCGGCTGCCAACGACGCAAGGTGCTCTCCCAATGCGCGGTAAGCATGTGCGCGCTTCTTCGCGGGAGTCGCCTCAGTCGACGTTTCGAGGGCTGCGTTCCAAAACTCCGCCGCCTTCATGAGCGCTGGAGCCAGTGCGAGTGGCACTTTGGACCCGAACCGGAAGTGCACGCATGGTTCGACCATGGGCTCGAAGATCTGCTCGATGTTGAGCCACGCGCCCCAATAATGAGGATGCGTGGCGACTGCCTGGCAAAGGTGTTTCAGCGGCAGGTCCAAGGCGCTATCGCCGCGCGCGCTCGCAGTGCTGGCCAGGAACAGATGCACCTGCGGGTCGCGCGGGTTCGCCTCCAACGCTCGCCCAAACCACTCCTCTGCCTCGTCCAGCCGCTTGGTTACGAAGGCGCAGTTGCCTCGGAACTTCAAGGCCGCGAAATGCGACTTGTCTTGCTCGACGACCTTCTCATAGAGGGCCGCGGCCTCGGCATATTGGCCTGCAGAGAAGTGCTGGTTCCCCTCGCGCACCCACTGGTCGAGCACGGGCGTGGCTCTCACGGTCGGCACATACAGCGCTCCAACCGTACGCAGCAGCCGGGTGATTGGCTCAGTTCGGGACGCCAGCTGACACGCCTCGAGCAACAGCTCCTGCGCCTTCAGAAGGAAGGGCGTCACGACGCTCTGCTTCGTCCCGACATCCACCGCGAGCTGCGCATACCGCGCTCGCACGGCAGCGGAGGCACGATGCGCGAGTACGACCTCGTCGAGCAGACGGAATGCCGTCTCCCAATCCCCCTTCGCAGCGAGCGCCTCGGCCCGCGCGACCTCCTCCTCGAGGTGATCGACCATTCGCCGACTGTAAATGGCGCAAACGGGCAAGTCGAGAGCTCCGCTGACGGAGCGGTCACTCATTCTCACCCCCTCGAAGGAGGGTGGCGTCAATTCGATCAAGACTCGCGAGCCACGTCGACGACCAACCCGGGGAGTCGAACACGCGGCCCGAGCTGACCTCGGCTTGGGGGAAATTGGCGGTGCGCAGCGCTTCGACTCGGTGGGAGATCGAATGCGTGAGGAGTCATGTATTCAGGCAGAGTTTCTGGAGTACTTTCAATCCGCGCGACGGACGAGGCAAGGTGGATGATGGGCACAGGAGCCAGACAGACATTGGTTCGCGGAGCGAAGCGAGGGGAGCGAGACCCCCGAGTTGCTGGGTTCATCGCTCTTTTCGCTCTCCAAGGATGTTCTGGGGGCGACGGGCACGCGGCGTCTGCTGTGACTACGCCCGCGCCGACCGTGAGCGCGGCGCTGTCGCAAACGGCGAGTGTAGCGGCGCCCTCCACCTCTTCCGCGAGCCCAGAGACTCCATCTGTCCCGAACGTGGTGGCCGGCGTCACGCTCGGTTGTGACCAGTGCACCTGCGCCTGGACCACTTGGGGTGAGGTGTATTGTTGGGGCTACAACGAGTTCGGCATGTTGGGCGACGGATTGACTACGGACCAGCACACACCCGTGCGCGTCCAGCTACCGGACAAGGCCATTCAGGTCGCCTCGGGGGCTTACTATTCCTGCGCCTTGCTGGTTACGGGAGAGGTCTGGTGTTGGGGCAGTTTGGATAAGGGTTCAATACCCGGGGCGCCACGACGGGGCCCACCCACGAAGCCCGTCGTGATTCGGGAACTGGTCGACGTTCGACAGATCGATGTCTCCAGTATTGGCGGGAGCGCCATCAACTCAGCGGGGCTGGCCTTGGGCTGGGGGATTGATTGCGACAGCGGTACATGTCTCAACTCAATCAAGCGCCGTCCTGAACTCGACAACGCTGTCGAGGTTCGCGAGGAGATCTCGATCGGGTGCCTAACGTCAAAGGCGCAGGAGGTCAGCTGCTCGACCTCCGCCACGGACCGCGCCTTCCCCGCGAGCGCGCGTCATGCCCCTGGCATTCCAATGCCGATCGCCAAGGTGCGTTCCGTGAGCGTGTCGTTGGACACAGCGTGCTTCGCGGTGGAGGACGGTAACGTCTACTGCTGGGGCCAGCCGCCCATTGGATACACGCCTTGGAGTACCCCCCAACGTTTACCCGAATTCAAGAAGGTACGCTCACTGTCGCTCAAGCTCCTGTCGATATGCGCCGTGCACGACGACGGCACGGTGTCGTGCTGGGGCCTCACCAAGCACGGGCCGATTGAGGACAGTGTAACCCGTGCGAAGCTCAAGCCGCAGGTCGTCCCCAACCTACAGAATGTCAAGAGCGTCGTCCTTGGAGAACACGCCTGCGCCATTACGGAGAGCGGAGAGCTCTACTGTTGGGGCCGCAATGAGCACGGGCAACTCGGGGACGGCACGACCACCAGCAGGCTGGAGCCCATGCAAGTCGTCTTGAGCGAGAGGGATTAAATTAGACGGGCAAACACGCGTCGTCGATGTAGGTCACTCCGACTGCCAGCGTCTGGACCGCGCTCCAAAACCAGGGAATACCCTCTCGGTGCCTCGGGCGCCCATTGGGAGAGATTGCGAGCAAGGCAGCTCGACGCACGCCGGCCGCGCCAGCCCTTGCACCAGCCTCGCGCCAGCCTCGCGCGGGCCCAGGCTGTATAGCGCAATAGAGCGGGTCTCGACGCGGTTGGGACCGACAAACAGGCGGGGTTGGGAGCCTATCTGCGACCGCGAGCCGTGCGCGATCGTGGGCGCTACCCGCCAGTCTGGGCGTCGCGTGACGGACGGGTTGACTCCATGGGAAAGGGCGCCATGCTGGGCTTGCATCATGAGCAAGCTTGGGGTGCTGCAACAGTGCAACCTGCTACGTTGGAGCTCTTATGAAGTACGCTTATTGGGTCACTGGGATGGGTCTGTTCACTCTGGGCGTGTTCACTGGTTGTGGCTCGGACGGCGGCGGGGGCGCTGGGGGTGACGGTGGGGGAGGCAAAGGGGGCGCGGCCCCGACGCTGGTCGATCCCAGCGATTGCCCGACACCACAACCGGATTACGACGAGCCCTGCTCCGAGGAGGGTAAGGAATGCACCTATCAAACGGGCGCATGCACAATACGGATATTCTGCAGGGTGAGCGCGCCTGACCCGACTGATCCGTTCGACTGCTCGCCCTCCGGGTTGGTGTGGACCCCACCCTACGTCAACGACTCATGCACGGGGTGTGCGGGCGGCGCTGCGTGTGTCGTCTGCGATGAGGTCGGCGATAGCGGCGAGCCTTGTGACGTCGTGGGCGCGTCGTGCCCAGCCCCGCGTGGGGGGAATTGTGGGGACGAATGGTTCTGCACGAAAGACCATGTTTGGGTCGAGCAGCTCGAGCCTCATTGCTGTATCTGATTGAGGGTTAGGACAATGACTCGCACCAGAATCCTGATGACCATCGTGCTCGGCTCGGCGCCGCTCGGCTGCAGCACACCCGACAGTGGGCGCACGAGCGTCGCCTCCAATGCGGCGCCTGGAGCCAGCGGGTCTGGAGCCAGCTCGTCTGGTGCGAGCAGGTCTGGCGTCAGCGCAGCTGGCCGTCGCGCGACGGCGGTCGTCGCCGGTATGAGCCATTCGTGCGCGCTCGCGGACGACGGGCGGGTGTTCTGTTGGGGGTCAAACGAACACGGGCAGCTCGGCGCCGCGGCGCCTGACAATTGCCCGCTCCCCGACTTTCACGGCCTGCCGCCCGCGCCCATCCCGTGCCGCGAACAGCCCACTCCAGTCGACGGGCTCGCGGACGTCGTCGAGATCGCGGCCGGTGGCTCCACGACCTGTGCGCGCCTGCGCGACGGCACAGTCCGCTGTTGGGGCGACAATGGCTACGGCATTGTGGGCGACGGCACTACGACCGATCGCCATGCGCCCGTTGCGCTGGGCCTCACGCACGTCGCCGAGCTCGCGCTCTCGAGCACCCACGCCTGCGCTCGCCACGAGGATGGCTCTGTCGATTGCTGGGGTCTCTCCTATGCTGGACAGCTCGGGACTGTGCCGGTCGTGCCCTCGGCGGACGCCGCGTCGAAGCTCGGCATCGCAGCGTCCAAGGTGCTATCGCCGCAGCCCGTGCCGGGCCTCGCCGATGTGGTGGAGATCGCAGTCGGTATGGAGATCACGTGCGCAAGGGTGAAGAGCGGTGACGTGCTCTGTTTTGGCAAGGTCGAGCCGCGCGCGCGCGGTCGCGTCGACCCGGTGGTGGTGCCGGCGCTCCACGGCGCGAGCAAGCTCCTCCTGAATGAGGGATACCCGGGCACCACGCACTGTGCGCTATTCCCCGACGGCGCCGCGCGCTGTTGGGGGGTGCAGGCAGGCGCGGGTCCGCTGCTCGCCGGGTCTACGGTCGAGTCCGCGCCAGTGCTGTCGACAGTCGTCCAAGACGCAGCGGTGCTGGCGCTCTCGCAGACGCGTGCGTGCTCGATCGACCGCGCAGGGGCTCTGTCGTGTTGGGGCGACAATGGCTTGGGGGCCCGCCCTGGCCCGGCGCGCGTGAGTCTCACTTCGGCTGCGGCCGCGGTCGCAATGGGGCCTACGCATGCGTGCGCGCTCGGCGTCGACGGCTCGGTCTCGTGTTGGGGCGACTCGTTCTACGGTCAGGCCGGGGTGAAGGGCGGGTTTGCCCCAACATCGGCCTTCTGGACGCCGGTGAGTGTCGTAGTCCTGCCGTAGCCGCTACTCGCCAGGCTGGGCGCCGAGCTCGTTGATGTCTTGGTTCTCGAGCACTCGCTTCGACGAGCCAGTCCGCGCGACCGCCAGCATGGCTCGGCCCACGCGCTCGGTCGTCGTTACATGCTTTGGCAGCGCCCTTTGGAGGAGGGGCATGAGCGGCGAGAGCCCCGCGTAGAGCACTCGATAAGAGGTCGTGCGCGAGCGCTCGCCGTGCACGGGCCGGATGAGCGCTGGGCGAAACGCGAACGACGCTTTGAACGGCATCGCCAGGATGGCGTTCTCGGTCATGCCTTTGACGCGGGCCCACATCGTGCCGCCCTTTTCGGTGCTGTCAGTGCCGCCGCCCGACACGAAAACGAAGGTCGCCTGCGGGCTCTCGGCGAGAAGGGCGCGCGCGACCGATACCGCATAGTCATAGGTTACGCGCTTGTAATCAGCCTCGGACATGCCGGCCGCCGAGACACCCAAACAATAGAAGCACGCGTCGACGTCGCGGAGCTCCGCGGCGACGGGTGCCATCTCGAGGAGGTCAGCGTGCTTGACCTCGTGGATCTTGCCCAGGTGTTGCTCGGCGGGGTCGCCCGCGCGCAGGGCAGGCGCCCCGCTGCGCCCGAGGACGACGACGCGCTCGACGCCTGGGTCGAGCAGACACGTCCGCAAAACGCCTTGACCGATCATGCCCGTAGCGCCGAGGAGGAGGACCTTCATCTTGGTCCCCCCAAACGACTACGGGTCGCCCGCGGCAGCAAGCGGGAGCTGCACGGCGAAGAGATCGGCCTGGCCGACGGCAGGGAGCTGCTGCTCACCAAAGAAAATCTCTTTCGTGAAGGTGCCTGTGATGAGCGGCGCGCCCCCATTGACCGAGATCGACTGCGCGTGATGGTCACCCGTCCCGCGCAGCCGCTCGAAGCTGAGCGTCGTGCCCGTCTGCAGGTCGAGGCGCGCGACGAAGACGCGGCTCTCCTCGGGGCCGTCGAGCGCTGGACTGCCGCCGATCGTGATGGAGCCGATGACGTCCGCGATGGCGATCACGCGCCCGTCACAACCGACGGCGATGTCAGCGCCGCGGTCGTCGAATGCGCCCCCGAGGCGCGTCGCCCAGAGCACGTCGCCCGTCTCCGGATCGAGCCTGAAGATCACGGCGTCGTCTCCCCCGGCGCTCGAAATATCCTGCCCCGGCAACATCGGATCGGCTTTGAAGGTGCCAATCGCGACGAGCTCGTCACCGGGGCCGTGCGCGACACCTTGAACGGAGAAGCCGAACTGCTTCACCCAGCGCTCCGACAGATCGGACTCGAGCACAGCAACGCCGCCCTCGGCCCCACCGAGCGCACAATACGGTACGCCCCCTGGGGCCATGGCGAAGCCAGTGACGCTCACGTGATCCGGGATGTTGAAGAGGTGAGTCTTGACGAGCGTGCCATTGCCGCCTTGGAAGCTCGCGATGAAGGCGCGCGTCGCCGCCCCCGAGTTCGCGATTTCGGGGTCCTGGTCGATACGGAGCGACCCGTGGTAGTCGCCGCCCACGATGACCGTCGGCCCCGCGAGCGTCACGGCGCGGGCGCGCTGCTCCCCGGGCCCACCAAAGGCGTGATACCAAACGCCCGCCCCCGCCGGGCCCACGGCGGAAACGAAGCCGTCGATGCCCTGCGCGGTGTATTGGTTGTTACCGTCCAATGGGACAACGCCGTCAAAGGTCCCCGCGAGGAAGAACGAGTTGTTCGGTCCAATGGCGACGCGATCGACCTGCTGCCCAATCGCCTCGTCGGTGCCCGGAATCTTCGTCATGAAGGCTGCTTCACCGGCGGTGTCGAGCCGCGCGACGAAGCCGTCTCGCCCCTGGGCTGTCTGCGACTTCGAGCCGATCTCGAGCTTGCCCTCGAAGCTCCCCGCGATCGCGTTCGCCGCGGACTCTCCCACGGCGCCGACGATGAGGTCCTGATTGGCCTCGTCGCCTATCTGCAAGACGAAGTTGCTGTTGGTCTCGCAGGTCGCTGGCGGCAGGGGTTGACCCCCGCCGCCAAAGTTCCCGCTGCCCCCCTCACCCCCTGCGCCGCCCGCATTGGGCGCGAGGTGCCCGTCTTCATATCCAATCACCAGGTGACACCCTGCGACCGCGAGCCCTGCCGCCGCGGCGAGCGCGGCCCACGATGTAACAGACAAGTAAGTCACTACCGAGACCTTGCTACGCCCTAATAAGTCCATAGGAGTCGCGCTCCTCCAAAGCCAATCGTAAGGGACAGTTCGCCGGCCTGTGTTGGAGTCGCCGGTTTCGGATCGGACGGGGGCAGCGCGGTCACCACGAGGATGAGGCCCGCGGCCGCGAGCACCCCCCCTGCGATGAGACCCACGTCGCTGATCGTCGCGGCGAGGTCTGCGCGGTCGCGGAAGACCAAGCCTGCGCGATCACAAGCGTTGGACGCGTCACAATGGTCGTTGCTCTCCGAATAGGAGTTCAGCGCGATCGCCCCTGCGGCCGCGCCAGCGATGAGCCCACCGAGGCCCACAGCGCCGATGACGAAGCCCGCGATGCGGCGCGGCTCACCGGGGTCGGGCAGAGGCGTGGTCTCTTTGGGAGGAGGCGGCGGCGCGAAGGGGACCCAGCGCGTCGTCTCGCCCTCTCGCAGCTCGAGCTCGCCCGCTCGATCCTCGCGCCCGTCGGCGTGCAGCTTCCAAGTGATTTTGCCCGGATCGCGCTCGATCGGAGTGCCCCACTGCGCGCGCTCCACAGGCGCGCCGTCGATCTCGATCGCCAGGCCGGGCAGGTCGGCGTCGCCGGCCCCGATGTCGACCACCAACTTCGGGATGCGCGCCGTCGTCTCATCGGCGCGCTTCTTCGCGTAGTCGGCCTTCTCCGGCTGGTTGGTCTCCCCGGCGACCTGCGCGACGTGCGCGAAATGATCGCGCGCCTCGCGGAGCTTGTGGAGCTTCTCGAGGCAATTGGCGAGTTGGTATTCGGTGCCGATCTTCGGGTCGAGGCGGAAGCTCTCGGCGAGCTTGGCGGCTGCCCCCGAGAAATCGCCTGCGTCGTAGAGCGGCTTCGCCTCGGTGAAGAGCTGCGTCGCGAGCGCCGCGTCCTCCGGGGTCGGGTCGTCAGCCACGGCTGGGTTGGCGAGGGAAAGCGCGCTCAGCAGGACGGCGATGGCGACGCGTTTCATCACTGCTTCCACTCGAAGGGGTTGGACGCGGTCGGCGGTGGAGTCACGGTCTTCACGACGGTTGAGGTCTGCGGTGCGCTCGCGGAGGGCCGCGGCGCGTTGGTTCGTGTGGTGTTCGTCACGCCGACGGTCGGCGCTGAGAACGACGCCGACGCGGACGTCGTCGACTCCGCCTGGGATGAGATCGACGAAGCGGTCGCGGTCGCGCTCGTCGTCGACGCCGTCGTGACCACGGGGTTCGAGGCTTGACCCGACGACGAGGCCGATCGCTCGTTGGTCGCGGCTGGGACGGGCGCGGCCCCCGCGTCGCGCTTCGCGTAGAAGTACCCGCCGACTGCCGTGAGCCCCGCGAGCAGGAGCCCACCTGCGAGCAGCGGCACGACCGACGAGCGCTGTCGCGTGGGAGCCGGCGCGGGCCCCGCGGGTTGGAGCACGGCGTTGAGCGTCCCCGCTTCCTCGGTCGTCACGCCCTCGCGAGCGCGGCCGATCGGCCCGTTCACCGTGGGATCGACCGGCGCTGGAGCGTGCGGCAGCGCTTGGGAGATCGACATCGCAGCGAGCGGCAACGTGGTCTTCGCCCCGCCTCCGCGCGGCGTGCTCGAGGGAACTGCCGCCGCGGCCGACGAGGTCGGCTGCGAACCCGGCCAGCTCGCGGGCGCTTGCGGCGACGTCGCGAACGGAGCGAGCGCGCTCATCAAGGCGTCGACGGTGGCGAGCCGCTTCTCACGATCCTTCTCGAGCGCGCTCGCGAGCACGAGCGCGAGCTCACGCGGGACGCTCGGATCGCGGTCGGACGCGAGGTCGGGGCGCTGACTCAGGACCATCGCGCAGATCTGCGCGAGGTTGTCGCCGTCGAACGGCGGCGCGCCGGTGATCGCTCGATAGAGCGTGCAGCCGAGCGACCAGATGTCGGCGCGCGCGTCGACCTCGTGCGCGAAGAGCATTTGCTCGGGAGCCATGTAGCGCGGCGACCCGAGGAACGAGTCGCCCTGCGTGAGCGTCAGCGAATCATCGGTGCCGCGCGGGGTCTTCGAGATGCCGAAGTCGACGACCTTGAGCGCGGCGCGACCGCCCGCGCCCTTGCAAAGAAACAGGTTCGACGGCTTGATGTCGCGGTGGACGATGCCGGCTGCGTGGGCCGCGCGCACGGCGTCGCACGCCTGCAGGATGAAGTTCGTCGCGACCCAATAGGGGATCTTGCCGGCGCGCTCGAGCAGCATGCCGAGGTCCTCGCCCTCGAGCAGCTCCATCGCGATGAAGGGCTCGCCGCTCTCGAGTTGATCGACGTCGTAGACCTTCGCGATGAACTCGCTCGTCACGCGCGCCGCGGAGCGAGCCTCGCGGAGGAAGCGCGCGACCGCGGGCTTCGACTGCGCGAGCTCCGGCTTCAGCACCTTGATCGCGACGGGCCGACCGCTCGCGAGCTCGACGCCCGCATACACGGTGGCCATGCCGCCCTGACCGATGATGCGATCGAGCCGATACTTCGACTTCAGCACCGTGCCGAGCACGATGCCCGATGGATCCCGAGCCACCATGGGGGGCGCCAGACTCCAAAGATACTGCGCCCGCCCTCATGCCGGTAGTTCGACGATCGCGGGCGCGCTTGGCACTCGCCCGACCGAGAGTGCCTCGCTCCCTCGTCGCCCGTCGGCGGTAGACTCGGGCGCGTGTGGGACCAGCGCTACCAAATCGTGAGCTACTTCTACGGCACCGAGCCGAACGACTTTTTGCGTGAGCAGGCGGCTCGCATCCCCGACAGCGCCGAGGTGCTGTGTTTGGCCGAGGGCGAGGGCCGCAACGCCGTGTTCCTCGCGTCGCGCGGGCTGCGCGTCACCGGCGTCGATGGTTCGCGCGTCGGGCTCGAGAAGGCCGAGCGCCTCGCCGCGGCGCGGAACGTCTCGATCGAGACCGTCGTCGCCGATCTCTCGACTTGGGAGCTCGGCGAGGCCCGATGGGACGCCGTCGTCTCGATATGGGCACATCTGCCCGCGGCGCTGCGAGCGTCGCTGCACCCGCGCATCGCGCGCGCGCTGCGCCCGGGTGGTCGCTTGTTGCTCGAGCACTATCACCCGAAGCAAATCGACTACGGAACAGGCGGGCCGCCGGACCCGTCGATGATGCTCACCCTCGCCGAAATGGACCGCGATTTCCCTGGTTGGACGCGACTCCATGCCTTCGAGGGCGAGCGCGACGTCCACGAGGGATTGGGGCATAACGGCAAGAGCTTCGTCACGCAGCTCGTCCTCGAGAAGCCCGCTAATCCCTAATCGCGGCGCCGCTATTGCCAAATCTGACTTGATATTTGGGGTGAGCACCCTCCTGCGCTGGCGCGCGGTCGACCCACGGCTCAGGCTGTCAGCTCGAGCGCGGCCGCTTCGAGCTGCGCGCACGGCGGAGCTCCTCGGCGAGCTCGAGGGTGCGCCTGTTCTCGGGGACGCGCGTGAGGAAGCGTCGACGCAGGTCTTCGTCGGCGATGCGCGCGGCGCGCTCGTCCAGCCGCTTCGCCGCGACGCGGATGGCCGCGCGGGCTTGCTCGGCGCGCTGCGTGGCGAGGCAGCACTCGACGTGCACGAGGCGAATGAAGGCGTCGCCCCCATCCACGCCGCCGAGCTTGTCGAGGATCTTCACCGCCTCGTCCGCGGCCGCGCCGGCGCCCGCGAGATCCCGAGCGGCGAGCATCACGAAGGCCTGCGCCGCGAGCGCGCGCGCCCGCGCTGGCTGCGACGGCGCGATCGTGACGGCCTTCGTCGCTTCGGCGAGCGCGCGCTCGAGCTCACCCCAGTCTGCGAGCGCGTGCGCGAGGTACGCGCGCGCCGCCGACTCCATGCGTTTGTCGCTCTGTTTCGCGAGCTCCTTCGTGGCCCGCTCGAGGATGGGCAGCGCCTCTTTGATCGCGCCGCGACGCGCGAGCGCGTGCCCGAGGTTGAGGCGCGCCGTCTCCGCGAGGAGCGCGAGCCCGAGGTGGTCGGCGTCTTGGATCGCGGCCCGCAAGACCTGCTCGGCCTCGTCGAAATCGCCGGTCTCGGCCATCGCGAACCCGAGCCCCACGCGCGCGTTGCAAGCCATCCGCAGATCACCGACCTCGTCGAACGCGCGCGCCGCGACCGTCATCCGCGCGAGGTAGCCGCTCGCGTCGCCGCTCACGAGCGCCTGCGTCGCGCGAGCGTGCGCGATGCGGCCGCTCGCCGCCGGGTCCGCGGTGGCGTGCGGCTCGAGCGCGTCGAGCAATCGCAAGAGCTCGGCCGCGTGTGAGGCGCGCCCCGCGTGGAGCAGCGCCGACGCCGCGCGCGCGACCGCGCTCACGGCCGCGGTGCGAGGATGCTCCCCGATCGCGGCGCGCACCTCGGCGACGACCTCGTCGAGCCGATCGATCCGCCCGAGCCGCAGGCTCGCGACCAAGACCTCGCCTGCGGCGCTGAACCAAGCGTCGCTCCCGAACGAGAGCCGCTTCATCGCGAGGAGCCCGCGAGCCTCGGCGCCCTGGTGTTCGCCACGCCATTTGTGGGCCTCGGCCTGGACGCGCAGGAGCTCGCCGAGCTGCACGCCGCTCGCGCCCGAGCCATAGCCGCGCTCGACCCACTCGAGCGCGCCCGCGAAATCGTTCGCCGCGAGCGCGCTCTCCGCGGCCGACACGATGTGCTCGAGCGCGCGCTCTTGTTGTCCGCCGCGTCCGAAGTGCTCCGCGAGCGCGTCGGCGCGCGCCTCGCCCGCGCGCTCCAGCCAATCGCCAGCGAGCGCGTGGCCGAGCGCGCGATCCTCGTCGGTGAGCATCGCGTACACGGCCTCGCGCACGATCGCGTGGCGAAACGCGAACTCCGTCTCGCCTGAATATCGGCTCGTGAAGTGCCTCACGATGAGCTCGCGCTCGAGCAAGCCGGCGAGCGCCGCGCGCGGATCGTCGGCGCCCTCGCCGAGCAGCGCTTGTACCGCGCCCTGCCAAAACACCTGGCCGAAGACGCTCGCGGCACGTAGCACGCGACGCTCCGTGTGCGGGAGCGCAGCGAGCCGAGCCTCGACCATCGCGACGACCGTCGCGGGCGCGCGCTCGGTGCGACCGTCGGCCGCGGCGCGCACGAGCTCCTCGAGGAAGAACGCGTTGCCCGCCGACTGCTCGACGAGCTCTGCGATCGCGTCGGCGTCGAGGCGCTGCCCGAGCACCGCGCTCGCGAGTCGCTGCGCTGCGCGCCGGGGCAGCGGCGCGAGCACGATCCGATGAACGTCGCGATCGCGGAAGAGCTGCGGAAACACGTCGTCGATCTCGGTGCGCGCGAACGCGAGCACGAAGAGCGGGCGCTCGGCGAGGACGCGGAGCGCCCCGTCCACGAGCTCGAGCGACGGAGGATCACCCGCGTGCAGATCTTCGAGCGCGAGGACGACGGGCGTCGCGCGCGTCTCGGCCTCGAGAAAATCGATGAACGCGCGCCTGATCTGATCGTGCATCACGACGGCGTCGCGTCGCGCAGCCGCGAGCTGGACGTTGTCGCGATCGTCGAGCGGCGCGCCGAGGAGCTCGCTGAGGAACGCCGTCACGCGCTGCGCGGAGCCAGGGTTGAGGTCGTGGGCCGAGCGAAGCGAGGGCAACGAGTCCCCCTGTTGGGCGAGCGAACGCGAGAGGTGCCGCTCGACGCGAGCGCGGATCTTCTGCCGGCGCGCCTCGATCGGCTCGGCCGCGCGCAGGCCGATCGCCTCGGAGAGAGCGCGCGCGACGAGCCCGTACGCCGAGCGCGCACCGAACGAATCTGCGCGCCCGACCCAGACCTCGATCAATCCGCCCCCCATGCGCTCCGCGCCCCCCCGATTCGGAGCGGCGATCTTCGCGAGGAGCTCGCGCCGCAGCCGCGTCTTGCCGATGCCCGCGGGCCCGATGACGAGCGCGGCGCGCGCGACCTCTTCGGCACGACACTGTTCGAAGAGCGCGACGAGCGCCGCGAGCTCGGCCTCGCGACCGACGAACGGCGTCGGCTTGCCGAGCAGCGTGCGCACCACGTCGACGTCGCGAAACCTGCCGAGGATCGTGTGCGTCGCGCGAGCATCTTCCAGCGCGCACGGCGCGGGGCTGCGCTCGAAGCGATCGTCGAGCAGGCCGTCCGTCGCTTCGTCGAGGTGAATCGCGCCGTCATCGAGGCTCGCGCGCATGAGCGCCACGGCGCGATCGATGGCCTCGCCCATGGGGACGCGGCCCGCGAGATCGGCGCGCCCCGTCGCGAGCCCGATCGCGAGGCTGCCCGCCGTGTCGTGGAGCGCGATCGCGCACGAGGCCGCGCGCGCCGCGAGATCGGTCGCGACCGCGCCGCGCAGCACGAGCACGAGCGCGTCCTTCGCGAGGACCTCGACCTCGGCTTCGAACGAGCTCGCCACGCGCGCGAGCGCCGGCACCGACCAAGGCCGCGCGGTGAGCCGCGTCGCGAGCTCGTCGCTGCCGCCGGTGCGCCCCGAGTCCGATTGCGCCGCGGCCGCAGGCGGCGGCCGACTCGGCGTCGACCGACCGATCACGAGCACGCTCGCGAGCTCGAGCCCCGAGGCGCTGAGGCCCCCGCGCGGAGGCATCGAGGAGGGCCGCGCCCTCGCGACGGGCTGCGCGGTGATCGGCTGCGCTGCGAGATCCGCGAACGCGTCCGCGACCGCTTCGGCCGAGTTGGCTCGTTTCGACGGGTCTTTCGCGAGCAGGCGCGACGTGAGCGCGCCCAGCGCAGCGGGCGCGTCGGGCGCGAACTCGAGCGGGCTCGGCGCCGGCTCGAGGAGGATCTTCGCGAGCGACGCCATCGGGTGCGAGGCCTGAAATGGCGAGCGTCCCGTGAGGCACTCGAAGATCACGCACCCGAGCGAGAACAGATCGGCCGCGCCCGAGACCGCGCTCGGATCGCCGCGCGCCTGCTCCGGGGCCATGTACCGCGGCGTCCCGAGCGTCGCGCCCGTGTGCGTGACGCGCGACGCGTCGGGGTCGAACGCGACGCCAAAATCCACGATCTTCACGCGCGCGGCGTCGCCCGAAGGGAGCAGCAGGTTCGAGGGCTTGATGTCGCGGTGGACCACGCCGCGGGCGTGCGCGTGAGCGAGCGCTTCGGCGACCGCGCGCCCGAGCTCGATGGTCGTCGCGACGTCGAGCTTGCCCCGCTTCAACCTGCGCCCGAGGTCCTCACCCTCGAGCCACTCCATCGCGAGGAACGAAAAACCCTGGTCGAAGCCGTGCCCGACGTACCGAACGATGTGCGGGTGGTTGAGGAACGCGAGCAGCTTGGCCTCGCGCTCGAAGCGGCTCGGCTCCGCGCCGCGGTGCAGGACCTTCAGCGCGACAGGGAGCCCCGTGCGGAGATCGCGGGCTCGATACACGTAGCCCATGCCCCCGCGCCCAGCTTCGAGCTCGATCTCGAAGGGACCGAGGCGCTCGCCGGGCAACACGGAGACAGGTTCGCGCTCCTCTTCGCCGCCCGCAATGCTCACCTGGCGGCACGCGGGTTCGTTGTTCAAGCGTGCGGCGCTGTGATAGGTCGAAAATCATGGCATTGGCCTCGATCCACGTCGCGCTCCTCAGGGCGGTCAATGTCGGCTCCAAGAGGAAGGTGCCGATGGCCGACCTCATTGGCGTGTTCGAGGACGCGGGGGCCGAGTCCGCAAAGACCTATATCCAAAGCGGCAACGTGCTCTTCCGTCCGCCGTCGGGGAAGAAGGGGTCGACCGCGAGCCTCGCGACCTTCATCCGTACAGTGGAGGCCGCGCTCCTAGCGCGGTTCGGGTTCGCGATCCCCGTCGTCGTCCGCACGCAGGCCGATCTCGTCCGCATCGTGCGAGACAATCCCTTTTTGGCGCGGGGCCTCCCCCCGGAGAAGCTCCATTTGGGGTTTCTCGGTCACGCGCCTGCCGAGGAGCGCGTCGCGCGGTTCGACACTAGCCGCTCCCCCGGTGACGAGGCTGTAATCTCCGGCGCCGAGCTCTATCTCCATATGCCGAACGGCGTCGGCAACTCGAAGCTCACGACGCCCTGGCTGGAGAAGTCGCTGGGGACCACCGTGACCGTGCGCAATTGGCGAACAGTGACCGCGCTCGCGGCGCTCGCCACCGCGGCTGCGTCAGGCTGACAGTCGCGCCCTGCGGCTGTTCAAAGCGACTTGCCGGCGAAGAAGTCTGCGGCGAGGTTCGGCTGGTGTTTCAGGTAAGACGAAGCGTCTTTGATCTCACCCGTCAGGATGTCGCCGACGCGGACCTTGAGGAGAGACAGGTGCTCGCTGGCCCCGTCCCACGCGCCGCTGTCTAGATAATAGAGCGGGTCGGTCTCGGGCTGCTTGTCCTCTTCGCGATGGGAAGTCCGCAATTGATGCAGGACGGCTCCGTCCGCGACGCGGTAGATTGAAGTCTCCGCGGGCCCTACCGCATAGACGAAGCGGCCGTCGGCGGAGAGCTTCAAGCGGAGCTCGCTGGCTTGGAGCTCGAGCTTCGCCTCGAAGGTCTTCGCGTCGCGCACGCGCGCGACGGACACGCTGTCGAGCGTCAGGATCGTCGCGCCGTCCGCGCTCATAGCCATTACATCTCCGTCCGCCTCGAAGCGATGCACGAGCGCGCCCGTCCGCCCGTCGACCACGTCGACGGGCCCGACGTTCGAATCGTCCAGATAAACAACCGCCCTGTGAACGAGCAGGAGATTCGACTTTCCCCAGAACCCGCCCGTCCAGTCTGCGGCCACGAGGACCGTGCCCATGCGCGTGTCCACGCTGCCGAACCCATCCCACGCGATGAGAGAGCCGTCCGCGCTCATCGTCGCGAACCGCCCAATCTGGGTGTCGGTCTTCTTGAGATAGCGCTTCGCCTTCAGGTCGAAGAGGCCATATCCAGCAGACATATTGTAGTCGTTGACGAAGGCGAAGCTGTCGCCTAGCGCCTAGCTAGCGCGTGAGCGTCGCGCTGGGTGACAGACCTGTCGGTCAACCGATCGCAGGGCGGGGCAGGCGGTTACAGAACTGTTCCGTCACCAACGCGTGCATAATTATATAAAAGGCGCCTCAGAGCTCGTCGACGGAGCGAATGATGCGGTCCACCAAGCCATAGGCGCGCGCCTCCTCGGCGGTCATCCAGTAGTTGTGCTCGGTGTCCTCGGCGACCTTCGGATAGGCCTGCCCGGTCGCATTGGCGAAGATCCGATTGAGCCGTTCGCGCATCGCCAGGATTTGGCGCGACTCGATCTCGATGTCGCTGGCGCGACCGCGCACGCCGCCGAGCGGCTGGTGGAGTAGGAACCGGGTATTCGGCAGCGCGAGGCGATTGCCCTTCTCGCCGGCGGCATAGATGAGCGCGCCTGCGCTGGCGACCCAGCCAGTCCCGATCATCAACACCTTCGGGCGAATGAACCGGATCATGTCGTGGATGGTGTCGCCGGCCTCCACGTGGCCGCCCTGCGAGTGCACGAACACGCGGATGGGGTCGTCGCTCTTCGCTGCGAGGGCCATGAGCTTCGCCGTGGTGGCCTGCGCGAGCTCGGTCGTGATCTCCCCGAAGAGGAGCACGGTGCGGCTCTCGTGCAGGGCCTTCGCGAGGAACAAACTCGGCTCGCCAGGGTGGCTCGGGCGATCGTCGGTGGGGTCTTCAGTCGGGTCGAGGCGGTGCATGCGGACGAGTGTCGCGCGTCGCGCGCCGCGCGACTTGCCCGATCGTCTCGATTTGCTCGACGTCGCGCTCGAGGCGCGGCATTTACGAGGGATATGGCGACCGATCCGCGGCTCACACGGGCGCTCGAGGCGATGAATCAGCGGCTCGCGGACCGATGGACGGTCGCGTCGCTGGCCAAGATCGCGGGCATGTCGCGCGCCGTCTTCGCGCGCCGCTTCCTCGCCGAGCTCGGCGCGCCGCCGCTCAAATACCTAGCGGAGCGCCGCATCGACGCGGCCGCGCGCCTCCTGCTCGAGACCGAGCGCGCCCTCGCCGACATCGGCACAGCGGTCGGCTACGAGTCGGAGTTCGCGTTCAGTCGAGCGTTTCGACGCGTCGTCGGCCAGCCGCCGGGCTCGTTCAGGAGAACGACGCGCACGCGCCCGACGATCGGCGATCGCGTGCGCTGCGCGGCCTGATTGGCAATCAGCCGGCGAACAAATAAATCAGCAGCCCGAGTTTGCCGCGTCGTAGTCGTGTCCTGCCATTTAGACGAGCGCGCCCCAGGGTGGCGCGCGCCGGATTCGAACCGGCATCACGGGAGTGACAATCCGTTTGCGTGTAGACGCGGCGGGTTGGGCTGCTTGGGGTCAGGGACGGGAGTCGCACCCTCACGCTGACAGCGATTCTCGCGAGAACGACACGACTAGCGGGTCCATACGTCCCAATAGTGATCCAGTAAAACCCGCGCAGCCGCGAGCGCTGGATCATTCGCTGGATCATTCACCCGAGCTCGCCCAACTGGGCACTCTGCGGCTCGGCCTGGCCGCGCTGGCGACGGTACCTGACGTCTACGACCTCGACAACCTCGAGTGATTGGCCGGTCCGTTCTGCCCTCGAGGAGCGCCCTCGAGGTCGGAAGCGGGCCGACGAACGGCTCGAGGAGACAAAGACGTCATGAACACCGACAGCGTTGTAACCAGCGACCCCACCGCGATCGCCGACGCGACCGCATCCGCCATCGAGCGAGCCACGCGCGAACGGGACGAGGCGATTGCCGCGCTCGGCCGCGCCCGCGCAGCGATGCAGCGTGTCGACCGCGAGCTCCTCGGCGCCGTGGGGCTCTCGACCGAGCTGCGCCGCGAGCTTGGTTTGCTCCGTGTTGTGCTGGCGCAAGGCGGTGCGCGATGAGCGCCCGCGTCGACAACCTCGACCACATCGTCACGCTGCTCGAAGAGTCGGTGGTTGCCCTAGGCCACGTCGTGACTCACGCGCGCGCTGCGCTGCATTGGCGCCTCAATGACGAGAGCCTCGAGGCTCGGGACGCACGCGACTCGCTGCGACGAATCGAACAACGCTACCTCGAGGCCCTGGAGGGCATCAGCAACGCGCACGGGATGTTGAGCGCGGCTCTCGAGCGCCGCGACGACGAGCAGCGCGAGGCGCGCCGACGCGACGACGAGGCGAGCCGTGGGTAAGCTCCAAAAGGTTGCCCCGATGGCCTGGCAGGGCCCCGGGGCAGGTCAACGCGAGGGGCGTCGAAGTGAAGAGAGTAGCACGCGACGAGCTCACCAAGGACGAAGCCAAGCTTCGCGCCAGCGTGGAGCTCGCGGCCTCGATTGGTCGAGCTCTGCCACCGCTCCAAGACCTGCAAGCGTTGGTTGCCATCGACGCCGGGAGCCTCGAGGTTGCAGTGCACGAAGCGGAGCACGGAACGGGCTCTTGGCCTGCGGGTGTGCGTCTCGCGAGACCGCAGGGCCGGCCGCGCGACCCACGGGCGAGGCTCGTGTCTGGGCTCGACGTGGACGCGGCCCAAGCGACCTTCGACTGGGTACGGCCCGAGCGCGGATTTCTTGGAACGCGGCGCCGCGCCAGACTGCGCGAGCTCGCGCTCGCATCGATCTGGATTCTTGGGCTCGACATGGGAGGTGCACCCCGTTCGTGGGTCGAGATTCTCTCCGCAGAGGGCAAGGCGATCTTCGACGCGCGCCGACGTCACGGTTTGCCGAAAGTCGAGCGAAAGATGCGCGCATTGCTCGCGGAGATCGAGCGCTCGCGCGGCCGCTGACTGCACATCCCGCAGTAGCAGTCAATCCGCACAATTGGGGCCATTTGTGCGGATGGATGAGCGGCTCGGCGACGCGCATCGTCAGTCGCATGGCAAGCCAGGTTTACCCTCTCGGCAAGGCCGCCCGCGTGCGGATGGCCAAGCGGTTCTTTCTCTACGAGCCGACGATCGCGTTCTACTTCAAGGGCGAGCTCGTGCGGCCGACTGTGATCGCCCGCATCGAATCCGCGCTCCGAGAGATGGGGCGCGCGGACCTCATTCGACCTCAGCCGCGCGCGCAGGTGGCGGCGTGAGCACGAAGGCACCCGCAGAGGTCGACGCTGGCGCGGGTGCCGTCGTCGTCCATGTCACGCGCATTGAGCCGCGCCCGCTCGCCGTCTCCGAAGACGAGACGTCACAGCGCGAATTCGGGTGGAAGCACAGGCGCCGCATCTACCGCGCCCTCGGCGTGCCGATCGCGGAGCTCCCAAACGGCCGCTTCGCGGTGCTCGTCGCCGACGTCGAAGCCGCGCTTCGCGCTCGCGCAGCATCGAAGCCTGCGCCGCGCGCCACGTCGCCCGAGGCCTCCGACGATGATGCGCTGCTAGCCCGCGCTGGCTTGCGGCGCGTCGCTGGGGGGCGCCGATGAACGACGAGCTCAACGACGAGGCTGCTCGGCGTGTCGCGGCACTTTTGGTGCGAGTGGTTGGCACGGGCATGGAGCAAGCGGCTGATGGGCCGTGGGTGTACTGGGAACACTCGGCAGAGCTTGAAACTGCCCTGCGTACCGGTGGCCACGGATGGCAGGGCAGTTTCCCCGTGAGCGCCCAAGTTGACGGACGAGGGCCGCGCGTCGAGTGCGTCGAGATGATCGGCGTGTCGGACGCGCACGGAGCATGGATCGTGCGGTTGGTGCGGGGTGCGCGATGAGACATGCCCACCGTCACGGGGCCGACCTCGAGCGCGTCGGCGCGCGGGCGCTTGGCTCTCGCCGTGTCGCTCGCGTCGGGGATAGGCGCGGTGGGCAAGACGTCGCGACCATCGAGGTTCGCGGCGTGCGGCTGGTGACGGAGTGCAAGTACCGCCGACGTCTGCCGCGACTCATCGTCGACGGCTTGGACCAAGCGCAGCGCTACGACACCGGCGCCGAGCCGATGCTCATCATCCGCGAGCACCGCGGCCGTGCGCTGCTCGTTCTCGACCTCGAGGTGGGATGCCGCTTGCTGGGCATCGAGGGCGCCGAGCTCCCCACCAAGCACGCGCCGACCAGGCGCGCGAAGCACGACCGACAGGTTGCGTTGTTCGCGGAGTCATCATGACGCCCGCCCGCTCTCGACCGGTCGTCAGCGCGATCGATCAGCGTGTCGCTGGCAAGGCGCCACAAGTCGACCTCACAGCCGAGGCTCTGACCGTCGTCTTCGCGCTCGAGGCCCGCGGGGCGATTGACCTCATCGAGGAGCACGTCAGAGGGCCCGAGGATTTCGCGTCGCCGCTGTGCAGCGCTGTGTGGCGGCGCGTGGTCGCGATGCGCGAGCGTGGCCAGCCGATCACCGCCGCGTCGGTCGCGAGTGAGCTCGCGGCGCATGGCGACTTCGTGACCGCCGAGGCTGCACGCAAGGAGATTGTCGGGCTCGTCGACGGAACGCCCACGACCCACCCCAGCGCGATCGCGGAGCACGCTCGGCGGGTCGCTGATCTCGCGGCTGTGCGGCGGTTTCAGGCGCTCGCCAAGCGAGCCGACGCCGAGGGCTACTCGGCGGTAGGCGACGTCACTGCATGGCTCGACGGCATCCGAGCGGAGCTCGTGCAGATCATGCCGCCCGCTCCTCACCGGGCTCTCGCGATCGAAGCCGATGACATCTTCGCGCCGCTGCCCCCGGTGCCCTGGCTTGTGCCCGAGCTCGACATAGCGCCAGGCGCGCCGACCCTGATCGCGGGCTACGGCTTCTCGAGGAAGACCCTCGGGGCCCAGGATCTGGCGCTCTCGGTCGCGGCTGGGGGGCAGGTATGGGGCGCGTTCCGATGCTCTCGCCGCGGGCGCGTCGTGCACGTGGACTATGAGCAGGGGAGGCGCCTCACCAGCGAGAGGTACCAGCGACTGGCTCACGCGCGCGGCATCCACCCCGATGAGCTACGCGGACAGCTGGCGCTCGTGGCGCTGCCCGACGTGACGCTGACGTCGCCGCAAGGTCTCGACTGGTTCTCTCGCGTCTGTGAGGGCGCCGCGCTCGTGATCGTCGATTCGCTACGCGCAGCGGCCCCCGACATCGAGGAGAACTCGAGCGACATCCGCCGACCTCTCGACATGCTTACGCGGCTGTCAGAGCGGACCGGAGTCGTGCCGCTGGTGATCCACCATGCACGTAAGCCGTCGCGCGAGTCCGCCGGCGGTCCCCGCATGGCCATACGCGGTAGCGGCGCGATCTACGACGCGTGCTCGACGATCCTCGTCTTCGGCGCCGAGAAGGGCGAGCCCACGCTGGTGAGCCACGAGAAGGCCAGAAACCGCGGCATCCTGACGGATGACTTCAGACTTGCGACCGAGGACACCGACGGCGGACTCGGCCTGAGGCTGCGTCATATCGGCATCGCGCCCGCGAGTGAGGCTCCACGCGAGACAATCAAACGCGGAGCGGTCGAAGAGGCGGTCCTCGGCTCCCTCATGCGGTCCCACCCGCGCTCGCTGCGCAGCCTGCGAAGTGACGTTGAGGGTCGCGACTGTGAGATCGACGAAGCGATCGAGAGACTCATCGCTCGAGGTCTCATCCGCGAGGAGCCTGGACCCCGAGGCGCGCGTCACTTCATGCCCGTTTTCGGTGGGGGTGCGACATGAGCTCACGCGACCGTGGCCGACCGTGGCCGACCGTGGCCGGGACACACTGGCGACTGTGGCCGGTGGCCCGCCCCTTTAAGGGGCGGCCACGGGACACGGTCAAGATCAGTGACGCTCCCATTGTGGGGCGAGGCCCTCGGCAACAGATTGGAAAGCCTGGGGACCAATAGGAGGCGCGTGTGTGGTCCGGCAGTGATCGGCCGCGAGATAATAACTGCGGACTTTCCCAGTGTTTCACCAGCGCAGCGCTGTTACGGCCACGCGCTCTATCAGCGGCGAGCCGGGGCGCCCTCGAGGCGTGTGCACAGCACTCGTTGAGCTCGTTGAGCCCTCATCCAGTGTCGAGATGCGCGCGCCGCCTCGGGTGATCAGGCCCACGCGGATCACCCGAGGCGAGAGCGCACCCGACTACAGTTTCAGCGCGCGAATACCATGGGCGATGAGCGCTTCCACCTCCTCATCAGTTAGCGATGGATCACGGTCGACCTGCTCACGCCCGGGCTGAAGCCCCCAATCGGATTCGGCGCCATCTGACCATCCGAGCCACAGCTTGCGAGCCGCGAGAGCACCAGTCCGCCGCCAGCGGATTTCAAGCTCCCTCACCGATGGCTGGTTAGGGCCGACGAAGGGTCTGTGAAAGACGTCAAAATCAAAGTCTTCAGGGTTCATTTCGACGGCATCCCCAGCCGGCGCTGAGTCGTCAACAGGAGATGGAACCTGCTTCGGATCGTAGGCAAAACCCGGAGTCAGCGTTCTTCGGACAGCCCATGATTGCAGCGCGTGTTGGACGCGCGTCCTTCAGCCATCGGTAGCAAAGCAGGCTCGCTTAACTCTAATATCTTGGCGACCATGCCAATTCGCTAGAGCGTGCACGCGCGGCTGTGTGCACAGTTGGGGCATGAGTCCCCGACGAACCAAGGCCCTCGGCGTGCGCGTCCCGTGCGAGATGGTCGACCGCATCGACGAGGCCGCACTGGCGCTCGTCAAGCGTGGCGCGACCGTGTGTCGCAACGACGTGGTCAAGGCGGTGCTGGAGAACGGACTCGAGACGATCGAGCGCGAGCTCGGCATTCGAAAGGCAGCCTGAGATGACCCCCAAAGAGTGGCAGAGGATGACGCGTCCGCGCGTGCGCTACGCGGCCCCCGCGAACCCCAAGACGCCCGATCCTGGCATCGTCGCTGCCGTGCGCTCGTCCTTCGACGATGCGACGTTCGCGGCCTTCGTCGCCGAGCTCAAATCGCAGGGCTACGACACGTCGAGCCTCGACTCGTCGGCGCCGAGCGACGCGCCCGCCAAGTCGTTCCGTGCCATGGCTGCTCGGCTCGGCGTTCCCCTCGCCGCCGCTGCTCAGATCCGCGAGGCCTCGGAGCGCGACCGCCAGCGCGCCGAGATCGATCGGCGCATGAACAGCGGGCGCGGGCCCTACGCGCCAGCCATCCGCCGCACGGCACGCGGCCTCGAGTTCTCCCACGTCTCCGAGGCCCGCCGATGAGCCCGCCCATCGTCGAACGCTTCGGCGTCCAGACGAGCGAGGCGCCGCCGTCGGCGTCGCCCACGCCTCGAGGTGGCATGCTCGCCCGCGTCGGTGAGCTCTTCGGGCGCCGCAAGGCTGCAATCCAGGCCGGCGAGGGTCCGGGCCACAAGGGCCGCGCCGAGCAGCGCGCGCAGGCCGAACGCACCGCCCGCGAGCGTCGAGAGGCGACCGAGAGGCGAGCCCGCGAGATGTTGCAGGAGGCCGCCGAACGCGAGGCCGCAGAGCTGCGCGAAGCCGAGCAGCGCGAGGCCCGCGAGCGCGAGGGTAGGAGCGTGTCGATCGCGCAAGCGCTCCGCGCCGAGCTCGCCCCGCTGGCCGAGCGCTTCGTCGAAGGCGACGACACCGCGGCCGCGCCGCTGGTCGCAACCTTCCTGCGTTTCGACGCGATCGCGCGTCACGAGTTCGGAGAACCGCAGCACGGCCACAAGCTCAAGCTCGACCCCGCGTTCATCGACCGCGCCCTCGCCACCGCGCACGGACTCGGGGCCCGCGGGTATCATTATCCGTGGAGAGCAGGCGCGGCACCGTCCCCTCGTGAGCCGCTGACTCCGAATCGTGTCCCGCATGCAGGGCGCGAGGTCTCCGACGAGTACAGGGCCGCTGATGCCGCCCGCGCTCGCGTGTTGGAGCTTGCTGTCGAGCACGTCCCCGATCGGATGGTCGCGCGCGCGCTCCGCGAGTTCGAAGAAGCGCTTCTTGGGATGCTGCGTCACCGCGAGGACGACGACGAGCGGGCCAGGGTCGAAGCCGAACACGCCGACGCCGAGCTCGCAGGCCGACACCGCGCAGGCCTCGAGGACCGCCGACACAAGGCGTTCAAGCGTGATGTGGAGATCCGCATCGCTCGCGAGCAGATCCGCACGGCAACCGCGAGCATCGAGGCTCGCAAGGATTCGGGCTCGGTCTCGTTCCGCAACCGAGACGGGGCCGTCGTCCGGACAGGCGCCGATGGTTTCGGCGCGACGCCGCTCTCTTCCGTCCAAGCTGTGCTGGGTGGCGCGCGCGCCAAGCTCGCAGAGCTCGGCGTCAGCGAGAACGACGACGGACCGGAGGCCGCCTGAAAGATGTTCGCCGCAGGACACTCCGCCTGCGTGTCACGAAGCGCTGTGACAGTCGTGTCAGCGAGCCCATACCTCGCTGGCGGGACGCAACAAGCCTCGGTCGAGCCCCCACGTCGTCTACCCCTTCGGCGTGGGGGTTCCCGGTTTCTATCTTGTAAGGAGCGCGACGCATGAGCTACGACCATACGGCCGACGGATCAGGCGGGTACATAGGCACCTATCCGCTACCGGTGAATGGCGCCGACGCGCGCACCGCAGCGTCGGTCACGGAGCCGCTCAAGCTGCTCGCCAACGACCTCGCTGCCGTGCAGATAGAGAATCAGGGCGGCGCCTCGGTGACTCGCCGGCGACGGCTCAAGCCGATCGTTCCCTTCGACGGGAGCACGGTCGAGTGGCTCTTCCCCAACGGGGGAGGCGAGGCGGTGACGTCGCTCGCGCCCGACATCGAGAACACGCGCCACCAAATCATCGCGCCGCTCGAGCTCCCGCACGGTGCGACCGCGACGTATTTCACCTTTTGGTGCGTCCCCAACACTGGGCACTCGGCGTTGCCGTTGCTCATGCCCCGCGTGCTGTTGAAGCGTCGCGACTTGTCGACCGGGACGACGACGACGCTCGCGACGTTGAATGACTCCACGGCGACCGTAGGCGCCTACACGGGGGCGCGACACCGCATCCAAGGCGTCGTGAGTTTCACGCTCGACCGCTCGGCCTACTCGTACTTTCTGATTCTCGAGAGCGAGGGCGACACGGACGCACGCGACACGTTCACGTGGGAGCTGGACTACGAGGTCACGTTCACGAGCCCCACGCAGCGCGACCAGGGGGCCGCGTGAGCCTCAGCGTGGGGAGCGTGACGGTCAATCCGTCGACTGGCGCGTACAGCGGGTCGGGGATCGCTCTGCAGCTATTCGAGCTCGCGCTTGAGGACGAGCCCGACCCCAACACTCTACCGGCTGACAAATACGACGGCGCCTACTTCCACTATGCCTATTTCGTTCTGCACCCGACAGACGGTCTAGCGGCACAAGCAGCGCTCGCCGCCATGTCGGGGAATCCAACCGAGCAGGCCAGCGCGCGCGCGTGGTTTCTCGCGAATGTCTGGGCGCCGCTGGTCGAGTCGCTCATAAAGGCCAATCGCGTGCGGCAGGCGTCTCGCTGGACAGCGTTCGCCGCCGCGCTGGTCGACATCATCCAATCCGCGAGCGTGACCGTGACCGTCGCCGCAAACGCGCTCGACAGCGGTATTCCCAGCGTCAGCCGCTCGCTCTCCGGCACCATCGAGTGAGCCCTGGGCGAAAGTTGTTGCACGTGAAACATCGTCGTGCAATTGTCTTACGCGATGTCCCCCGTTGAACGAGACACGTCAATCACCGTTCGGATGTCGCACGCCGAGCGAGACATGCTGCACGCCATGGCGGACGAGTCGGGGCTTTCCGTCTCTGACGTGGTGAGGCAATTGGTACGCGGCGCCTACCGCGAGAAGTTCGGCGACAAGAAGCCGCGGAAGTCTGCTACTAGCAAGTAAAGCGCCCCGGCGACCGCGCCAACGGTCCCGAGGCATGGCCCACAGGAACAGGACCCTATGAGCACCAAGACCTTCGCACACGGACTCGAGGCGCACAATGCCTCGTAAGCGCACCGGGATCGTCGAGCGCGCCCGCGACCACTTCACGGTGCGGGTGCGGCTGGCAGACGGCAAGCTGTCGCCCCGCATCCACCTTCCGCCCGAGATCACCGAAGACCAGGCGCGCGCCCGCGCCGCTGCGCTCGCCCAGGTGCGGCTCGAGCGCATGCCTGAGGTGCATGCTGTCGGCGAGACCTTCGCCGAGTACGCCGATCGCTGGCTGGCCACCCTGCGCGACGCCAAGGAGTCGCGCGCACGGCTTCGCCTGCACGTCACCCCGATCCTCGGCGCCATCCCGCTCTCCGAGGTCTCACGCCGCCACGTAGAGCGTGTCGTGGCCCACTTGGACGACCGGGTGCGCGCCGGCGCCATGGCCTGGAAGACGGCCCTCAACACATGGGGCGTGGTGACCAAGCTCTTCGACGATGCCACCCACGCGAAGCGTCCGGAGCTCCGCACGCTGGACGGTCGCACGAGCCCCACGGCTGGCGTTCGGGGGCCCGACCGGGGCGAGGAGCGGCAGAGCGCCTACCTCTTCCCGCGCGAGGCGTCCGTGCTGCTCGGGTGCGACGCCATGCCGCTCCGCTGGCGTGTCCTCTACGCGCTCGCCCTCTACACCGGCCTACGGCTCGGAGAACTGGCCGTGCTGCGCGTCGCCGACGTCGTGCTCGATGGCGGTTACCTCAGCGTCGCCAAGGCTCGCGACCGCGTCACCGGGGGCGAGAAGGGAACCAAGGGGCGCCGCGCGCGCCGCGTGCCGATCGAGCTCGCGTTGCGGCCGCTGCTCGCCGCCTTGGTCGGTGGTCGCCCGCAGTCCGATCCGCTGGTCGACCTCCCGAGCCTCAACAACATGGCGCCGACGCTGCGCGACCATATGCGGCTTGCCAAGCTCGACCGACACGAGCTCTTCGCCGATGATGCCCAGCGACGCCCGCTGACGTTCCACGACTTGCGGCACACGTTCGCGACGTGGCTCGCTCTTCGAGGAGAACCCGAGCTCACGATTCAGACGCGGCTCGGTCACTCCACGGCGAAGATGACTCAGCGCTATATCGCTGAGGCGGAAGCCGTTGGCCGCGGTGAAGTGGGAGCACCACTTGGGGCGCTACCGGCTAGTCTGATCCAAGCGTTGGATCGAACGCGAGCTAACCGCTTGAAAACTTGGGGTCAGGGACGGGAGTCGCACCCGCTATCTCCAGGTTATGAGCCTGGCGTTTAAACTGTTTCACTCCCCTGACCTCGGGAGCGACGCACACAAGTCGTCGGAGCTGACGACCGATCGAAGTATTTAGGGCGTATGCAAACGCCCCCCGCCCGGAGCTTTCTCATCGACACGGACACAGCGTCCGACGACGCAGTCGCGCTCATCATGGCGCTCGCCGCCGAGGACGTCCGCGTCGAGGCCATCACCATCGTGGCTGGGAACGTTCCCGTCCTACAGGGCAGTCGCAACGCGCGATACACGGTCGAGCTCTGCGGTAAGGACGTGCCTGTCTTCGAGGGCGCCGCGGCCCCGCTCATGCGCGAACCGCTCACCGCCGAGTGGTTTCACGGGCAGGACGGCCTCGGGGATCGCGGCTACCCCGCGCCTCGCACGCCACCAGCCGACGGACACGCGGTGGACGCCATCATCGAGACCGTGCGCAAACACGAGGGGATCACGCTGGTCACGCTCGGCCCGCTGACGAACGTCGCGCTCGCGCTCAGCAAGGCGCCGGACCTCGCTCGGAAGGTCGGGCGCTGCGTCGTGATGGGCGGCGCTGCGTGCACCGTCGGGAACGTCACTCCGGCGGCCGAATACAACATCTTCTGTGACCCCGAGGCCGCGCGGATCTGCTTCCGCTCGGCGATGCCGATCGAAATGGTCGGTTGGGAGCTGTGCCGCGGCCGCGCAGTCCTCGACGCGCGCGACATCGAAAGGGTCCGCGCGATCGACACGGCGCGCGCGCACTTCGCGATCGATTGCAACGCGCACGCGCTCCACGTCAACGGGACCCTCTTCGGCGAGGACGGGATCGGCCTGCCCGATCCCATCGCGATGGCGGTCGCGCTCGATCCGACCATCGTCACGCGACAGAGTCGCCACCTCGTCGAGATCGAGTGCGACAGCGCGCTCACGCGGGGGATGACGGTCGTCGATCAACTCGACGTCGTGCGAAAGAGCCTCGCTTCGGTCTCGGGTTTCGAGCGGCGCGAGGGCCCGGGCGCCTCGATTTGCTGGGAGATCGACATCGACCGGTGGAAGGCGCTGCTCTATCGTTCGCTCGGCGCTTAGATTACAGCGCTGTAGGTCTCGCGTATCGGTCAATCCCGACGAACCGTCGCGCGCCGACAATCGCGGCGGATTATCTGATTGTCAGCCGACTGGCCTTGTCGCGCTGAAGTCGAGCCCTATCTCATCGCCGCGATGAAGGACTCTGCCATCCAGTCGAGCCGGTTTGGACGCTTCGTCAAGCTGGCCAGACTCGGGGCCTCCACTGGCGCGAGCCTGGCACTCTCCCGCAATGGAAGCGCGGCGGCAGGCGCCGCGGCCGAGGTCTTGGGCGAGCTCCGTGGCCTCGCCGCGAAGGTCGGGCAAATGGCCAGTTACGTCGACGGCATCGTCCCCGAGGCGCACCGCGACGCGTACTTCAATGCGCTGAAGTCACTGCAGGCTCGCGCGGTCTCATCGCCAATCGCGGCCGTGCGCGCGCGCATCCAAAGCGAGCTCGGCGCGCCGGTCGAGGAGCTCTTTGCGTCCTTCGAGGAGACGCCATTTGCGAGCGCGTCGATTGGACAGGTCCATCGCGCTGTCCTCGTGGACGGGCGAGTCGTCGCGGTGAAGGTGCAGCACCCCGACATCGATCGCGCCGTCGCGAGCGACCTCGACAACGCCTCGATGGTCAAGTCACTTGTCGGTTCGCTCGCGCCGAGGGCGCTCGAGGTCGACGCGATCTGGCAGGAGATCCGCTCGCGCTTCGAGGCCGAGCTCGACTACGCGAACGAGGCGAGCGAGCTCGACGCCTTCCGCCTCGTCCACGCCGACGACCCTCACGTCCTCATCCCGGGCGTCGTCCGCGAGCGCTCGTCGCGACGCGTGCTGACGACCGACTTCGTGGACGGGCTCTCGTTCGACGAGGTCACGACGCTGCCCGAAGCGGAGCGCGCGCGCTACGCCGAGACGCTCTGGCGCTTCGTCTTCAAAGGCCTGCTCGTCCACCGCGTCTTCAACGCCGACCCTCACCCCGGCAACTACGTCTTCTTGCCGAGCGGCCGCGTCGCGTTCCTCGACTTCGGCTGCACGCAGGTCATCGACGTCGAGAACAACAAGGCAGCTCGCGCGATGCACTTCGCGGCGCTCGATCGCGACGAGGAGGCCTTCGAGCACGCAGTCCACGAGTACCTCGGCACGCGCGGCGGCCCCTACGAGGGCGCGGTGACGGGCCTCGTTCGCGCGATGTTCACTCCGCTCTTCGAGGACGAGTTCCGCTTCACGCCGCGCTTCGTCAGCGACATCGTCGGCGGCATGCAGGAGCTCAAGCGACACGCGCTCTCGCGCAAGAGCGGGTTCGTCCCGATGCGCCCGAGCATGGTGTTCCTCAATCGACTGCAGTTCGGGTTCTATTCGGTGCTCGCGCGGCTCGACACCACGGTTTCTTATTCGCGACTCGAGGGCCGGATATTGGCCGACGCCGGGCTTCGCGCAGGCTGATCGCGAAGCCCCCTGACGCCCGACGCGAGCGCCTACATTATTGTAAGCTGATTATTTGGGGGGGAGAGATGGACCCTCCAGCGCAAGCCCGACCGATCCGCGCACACCCCACCCGGCGGCACGCCGGGCCCCACCGCCCCGAGCCGGGCTGCGAATGCCCAAGCCGGAGGGGCCTCGGGCGAGCCCCCTCAATTGACGCGTGGATCGGCTGGGACTAGATGGCCCGGGCATCCTCGAGATCCCGCGCGTCCACCGCGGGGGGTCCAGGGAGCCCCCGAGGCTCCCCGCGCACACGATGATGCTCTGATTCTTGGACCTTTGGCGCTAAGGTACCGCACGGCATGGCCACCTACGTCCCCCTGCTGGTTCTCTTTCTCTTCGCCGGCGTGCTCGTCGCCGTGATGTTCGGCGCGACGAGCGTGCTCGGGCCGAAGAATCCGACCGAAGAGAAGATGATCCCGTACGAGTGCGGGAGCGAGTCGACGGGCGCGCGACACGTCAAATTGTCGGTCAAATTCTACATGACCGCGATCTTGTTCGTCGTGCTCGACGTCGAGGTGGTCCTCTTCTATCCCTGGGTCGTTACGTTTCGCGAGCGTGGTTGGACAGGCCTCCTGACGATGGCGCCCTTCCTCCTCTTGCTCGTCGTCGGCCTGGTCTACGAGTGGAGAAAAGGAGCGATGGAATGGGAACGGTGACCGAGACGCGCGTCATCGAAGGCTCCGAGACGGGCTTCGCGACCACCAAATTCGAGGCTCTTCTCAACTGGGCGAAGAAGTACAGCCTCTTCCAATATCCCTTCGTGACCGCGTGCTGCGGCATGGAGTTCATGTCGATGGCCGGTCCCCGGTTCGACATGGCGCGCTTCGGCGCCGAGGCTCCGCGCTTCTCGCCGCGCCAGGCTGACTTGCTCTGGGTCGTCGGCACCATCAGCCAGCGCCAGGCCCCTGCGCTCCGACGCATCTACGAGCAAATGGCCGACCCGAAGTGGGTGCTCGCGTTCGGCACGTGCGCCTCGAGCGGCGGCTTCTACGACAACTACACGACGGTCGCGGGCATCGACAAAGTCATCCCGACCGACGTGTACGTCCCCGGCTGTCCCCCCCGCCCCGAGGCCGTCATCGACGGTCTCCTCTTGCTTCAGGACAAGATCGCCACGGGCAGTCGCGTCCCCGCCATCGTGAAGCCCCGCACGGACCCCGTGCCCGCCGCTCGCGAGCTCATCAGCGCCGAGCGGCTGCGCCTCGGGCCGAAGCGCTGAGCAGCCTGCTGCCACTCTTCCGAGCGCTCTCCGGCGCCCCACGCGGCCACCGGTTCGGGCCGCCATCCAAGGTAACGAAATGAGCAAAGCCGTCATCGACGCCCTGACCGCGAAGTTCGGGGACGCCATCTGGGAGACGCAATCCCAATTCGGCGACGACACTGCGGTCGTCGATCCCGAGCGCTGGTTCGAGATCGCTCGCTTCCTCAAGAGCGACCCGCGCTGCGCGATGAACATGTTCGTCGACCTCTGCGCAGTCGATTACCCCGACCGTGAGCCCCGCTTCGAGGTGGTGCTCCACCTGCGTTCGCTCGACCGCGGCCACCGCATCCGGCTGAAGGCGCGGGTCGGCGACGCCTACGGCGAGAACGCGGAGCTCGACTCGGTGACCCCGATCTGGTCGGGCGCCAACTGGCTCGAGCGCGAGACCTTCGACATGATGGGCGTCGTCTTTCGCGGTCACCCCGACCTGCGGCGCATCCTCACGTACCCCGAGTTCAAGGGGCACCCGCTCCGCAAGGATTACCCGGCGAACCGCATTCAGCCCCTCATCGAGTTCCGCAAAGAAGCCGAGGACAAGCAGTTCCCCTTCGGCGCCGACGAGGGCATGAGCTTCGGTCGGCAGACACACGAGTACCACCGCGACGACCCGACGATGGTCGCCTCCCGCGCGCGACTGGAAGCTGGCCCGCCCAAGGGCAAGAAGCCCCAGAAGCTCGGGAGCAAGGAGAGCTGAGATGGAGCCTCTCGATCAGGATCTCGAGGAAGGCGAGCTCGAGCTGCCCGCCGAGCCGATGCTGCTCAACATGGGCCCGAGCCACCCGGCGATGCACGGGACGGTTCGCATCATCGTCGAGCTCAGCGGCGAGACCATCACGAAGGCCGATGTCCAGGTCGGCTATCTGCACCGCGGCTTCGAGAAGATGTGCGAGCGCGGGACCTGGAACCAGGTCTACCCGTACGTCGATCGGCTGAACTACGTCTCGCCGATGCTCAACAACGTGGGCTTCTCGCTCGCGGTGGAGAAGATGCTCGGCATCACCGTGCCCGAGCGCGCGCAGTACTACCGCGTCGCGCTCGGCGAGCTCGCGCGCATCAGCGATCACCTCACGTGCAACGGCGCGATGGCGATGGAGCTCGGGGCGTTCACGCCGTTCTTGTACAACGTGCGCGCTCGCGAGCTCGTCTGGGACATCCTCGAGGAGGAGACGGGCGCGCGCCTCACGCACAGCTTCGGTCGCGTGGGCGGCATGGCGAAGCCGCCGACAGCTTGCTTCAAGGACATGGTCCGCGCGACGTGCGAGTCCGTCCTGCGCATCCTCGGCGACTCGGAGCGCCTGCTCTTGAAGAACCGGATCTTCCTCGATCGGATCGAGAACGTCGGCACCATGAGCAAAGAGGACGCGCTCGACCTCGGATGGACGGGCCCGGCCCTGCGCTCGACCGGCGTGCCGTACGACGTGCGCCGCGCGCACCCGTACCTCGTCTACGACCGCATGGAGTTCGACATCCCGGTCGGCACCACGGGTGACAACTACGACCGCTTCATGTGCCGCAGCGAGGAGATCCGCCAGAGCGTGCGCATCCTCGAGCAGTGCATGGCACAGATGCCCGACGAGGGCCCCGTCAGCGTCGACGATCCGCGCATCGTTCTGCCGCCGAAGGACGAGGTCTACACGACCATCGAGGCGACCATCCAGCACTTCAAGATCGTGATGGAAGGCATCAAGGTCCCCGCCGGCGAGGTCTACTCCTACACGGAGGGCGGCAACGGCGAGCTTGGGTTTTACCTGGTTTCGGACGGCAGCGGCACGCCTTACCGCGTGCGCATCCGACCGCCCTGCTTCTACATCACGCAGGGCCTCGACCGACTCATCGTGGGCTCGATGATCCCCGACATCGTTCCCACCTTCGGCTCGATGAACATGATCGGCGGCGAGTGCGATCACTGACATGACGACGCAGAACCCCCAGCAACCTGCGGCCGACCCTCCGAAGCCGCCGAACACCATCAAGATCGACGGCCGGGAGATCCCGTTCGAGCCGGGCGACACCATCATCCGCGCCGCGCACCGCGCCGGCATCGACATCCCGCACTACTGCTGGCATCCGGGTCTCAGCGTCGCCGCGAACTGCCGCATGTGCCTCGTCGAGCTGCCGCCTCCTCCAGGGCGCCCCGCGATGAAGCTCGACGTCCTCAAGTGGGACCCGAAGCTCGGCGACTACGTGAAGGACTCGAAGCCCAAGCTTCAGCCCGCTTGTCAGATGGGCTGCTCCCCCGGGATGGAGGTCCTGAGCGAGTCGAGCCCGCACGTCGCCGACGCGCGCGCGGCGGTTCAAGAGCTCCTGCTCGTCAACCACCCTGTCGATTGCCCCATCTGTGATCAAGCCGGCGAGTGTCGCCTGCAGGACTATTGGCTGCAGCACCAGCGCACCGGCAAGCGCATGCACCAAGAGGTCGTCCACAAGCCGAAGGCCGTCTCGTTCGGCCCGACGATCGTCTACGACGCCGAGCGCTGCATCGTGTGCACGCGCTGCGTGCGCTTCTGCGAAGAGGTCGCGAAGGACCCGGTCCTCGACGTGCGCGAGCGCGGCAACCTCAACGAGATCAGCGTCTCGCCGGGCCGCGAGCTCGATCACGACTACACGCTGATGACCGAGCACGTCTGCCCGGTCGGCGCGCTCACCTCGAAGGACTTCCGCTTCAAGGCTCGCGTGTGGTTCCTCCGCAGCGCACGAACGATCTGCCAGGGCTGCGCGACGGGCTGCAACGCTTTCCTCGATTTCGACCCGCGCAACAACACCGCGTACCGGCACCGTCCGCGCGAGAACATGGCCGTCAACAAGTACTGGATGTGCGACGACGGCATGCTCTCGTACAAGCGGGCGCACGAGAACCGCCTGCTCGAGGCCACCGTCGGTGGCGGTCCGGCCTCGGTCGACGACGCCGTCTCCGCAGCGAAGGACCTGCTCGGCAGCATCGGCAGCAAGCCCGATCGCGTCGCGGTGATCCTCTCCGCGCAGCACAGCCTCGAGGACAACTGGGCGCTCTACACGCTCGCGCGCACGTTCGTCGGCACGACCCGCTTCTACGTGACGGGCCTGCCGCTCGGGCGCGGCGACAACATCCTCATGAACGAGGACAAGAACCCGAACACCGCCGGCGTGATGAAGCTCTGCGAGGGCACGTCGCCGCGTCCGCTCGGGGATCTCCTCCGCTCGACCGACGGCATCGACTACATCCTCGCCCTCGGCGGTGAGGTCGAGGTCGACGCGGCCGAGATCAGCGCAGCCCTCCGCTCGAAGAAGCTCGTCACCATCGCCACGCATCGCGGGCCGCTCACGCAGCTCGCGAAGGTCGCGTTGCCCGCGTGCTCGTGGGCCGAGGTCGAGGGCACCTACGTGAACAAAGACGGCCGCGTGCAGGTCAGCGAGCGCGCCCTCTTCCCGCGCGGCAGCGCGGCTCCCGGCTGGCAGCTCATCGGGCGACTCGGCAAGGCCCTTGGGTTCGCCACCAGTTGGAAGAAGCTCAGCGAAGTGCGCCGCGCCATGAGCGGTGAGACCGCCGCGCCCGCAAAGCCCGAAACGGAGGTCCGGCCCTAATGGTCGAGCTCGTCCTCGCGATCGTAAAGATCCTCATCGTCGTCGGCTTCTGCCTTCAAATGTCCGGCCTCGCCACGTGGGCCGAGCGTCGGCAGAGCGCGATGATTCAGCACCGCGTCGGCCCGAACCGCGCCGTCGTCGAGCTGCCCAGCTTCATCATCCGCGGGGCGCTCGCGACTCCGGGCGCGCTCATCGGCGCGATCGCAGTGCTCGGCCTCGGCCGCGCCCCGCGACCCGAAGCCGCGCTCGACCGCATGGGCATCAGCCTGCAGCTCCTCGTGCTCGTGACGTGGTTCAACCTCGTGCTCTTGTCGTGGCGCGTGAACAAGAAGGGCGCGCTCAACGCCTTCGAGTCCGCCATCGGTCAGAGCCTTCCGCGCACGTATTTCTACACGGGCCTCGTCGCGCACGTCGCGGCGTTCGGCCTGTCGGTCGTGCTCAACAACCGCTTCAAGCACGGGCTGATGAGCGCGTCCGAGACCTACTTCGCGGCGCGCATCGCGGCGATCCTCCTCGGCGCTGTCCTCGGCGCGTGCGGCGTGTACGCGTCGCTCCGCGTGCCCCCGGGCAAGATCGGCGTGCGCCTCGCCGGCACGATCCACGGCATCGCGGACGTGCTGAAGATGATGTTCAAAGAGGACTTCATCCCGAAGAAGGCCGATCGCCTCCTCCACTCGCTCGGGCCGCTCATCGCGATGTTCCCCTGCCTCGTGGTCATGGGCGTGACGCCCTTCGGCGACACGCTCTGCTTCAAGGACGCGAACCACAACGGCACGCTCGACTTCAGCGATCTCGCCCACCTCGTGCCGGTGATGGCGCGCGACGGCGTCTGCGAGGGTCACGCCGTTCGTATGCAGATCATCGATCTCAACGTCGGCATCCTCTACATCTTCGCGATGAGCTCGACGGGCGTCATCGGCGCCGCCGTCGCCGGCTGGTCGAGCGACAACAAGTTCTCGCTCCTCGGCGGCCTGCGCGCCGCGAGCCAGATGGTGAGCTACGAGGTTGCCATGGGCCTCTCGCTGATGGGCCTCTTCCTCGTGACCAACGCGATCCGCCTCGGGCCCATCGTCGATTGGCAGAACGAGAACGCGTGGGGCATCTTCGTCCAGCCCGTCGCCTTCTTCCTCTTCATGGCCGCGGCGATGGCCGAGACCAAGCGCGTCCCGTTCGATCAGCCCGAGGGCGAGAGCGAGATCGTCGCCGGCTACTTCGTCGAGTACTCCGGCTTCAAGATGGGCATGTTCATGGCGAGCGAATACGTCGAGCTCATCACCTCGAGCGCGCTCATCGTCACGCTGTTCCTCGGCGGCTACTCGCTGCCGTTCCTCTTCAGCGACGGCCTGCACATCTCGATCGGCAACACGGTCATCTACGACTACCGCATGAACCACGCGGCAGTGTCCGTCATCCAGGCGCTCACGTTCTTCGGTAAGACGACGCTGTTCACCTTCGTGCAGATCTTCTTCCGCTGGACGTTGCCGCGCTTCCGCTACGACCAGCTCATGAAGTTCGGCTGGACGAAGCTCCTGCCGCTCTCGATCGCGAACGTCGTCGTCACGGCGGTGATCGTGGTCGGTATCGACAGCGCCGGCCCGGGCCTCCACGAGTTCCTCGGCGTCGTCGGTCAGCTCACCCAGGTGCTCGTCGGCATCGGCCTCGCAGCGATCCCGGTCGCGTTCGTGTGGCTGCTGCTCCGACCGGTACAGCGCACGCAGTTCGTCCGCTCGACCTCGGCGCGCCTCGCGGCCGCCGCGGGCGGGGTCAAGCCCAGCCCGATGCAGGCCTAGTAGAGAACCCCCGAGGAGACCTCACCAAGATGAAGGCCGCCGAGAAGCAGACGCCCTGGACCAAGCCGCGCAGCACGACGTACGCGACCAAGACGATCGCGCGTCCCGATCGCAGCTTCGAGGTCCAGGCCTACTTGCCCGCCGTCGCCAAGGGCCTCGCCCAGACGATGGCCACCTTCTTCAAGAACACGAAGGAGATGGTCCTCGGGCAGAAGTCGGACCCCGTGCTCGAGACCTACAACGACGCGGTCACGACGATCTCTTACCCCGAGGAGAAGCGCCCCTACCCCGAGCGCTTCCGCGGGCTGCACCGCCTCACGATCCGCGACGACGGCTCACCCCGCTGCGTCGCGTGCCTCTGCTGCTCGACCGCGTGTCCCGCCCAGTGCATCCACATCGAGGCCGGCGAGTACGGCCCAAATGAGCCACAGCACGGCTACGAGCGCTACCCCAAGTCTTTCGTCATCGACGAGCTGCGCTGCATCTTCTGTGGCTTCTGCGTCGAGGCATGCCCGTGCGACGCGATCCGCATGGACACCGGCATGCACGCGGTTCCCTACGACTCGCGGCCGCAGTTCATCTACGACCGCGAGCTCCTGCTCGGGATGACGGGGCGCGACGGCGGCCGCAAGACCGCGAACCCTCGCCACGAGCCGGGCGATCCGACCCACCCGGGCCTCGACCGCGAGCACCATCACTGATGAGCTCGCAGGCGTAGCCAGCGATGCAGAGTGCTCCCGCAGCCAATCGCTTGATCGCGGGACGCTACGAGCTCCTCGGGCAGCTCGGCGCGGGGGGCACCAGCACCGTCTATGACGCCATCGATCGATCCCCCGCTCGGCCCTCGCCGGGCGCTGACGGTCAGCGCGTAGCGGTCAAGCTGCTTGACGAAAGCATGCTGCAGCGACCCAACGTCGTCGCGCGCTTCGAGCGCGAGGCCAGCGCCGCGCGCGCCCTCGACTCCGAGCACATCGCGAAGGTCCTCGATCACGGTCGCGACGAGCACCAGCCCTACCTCGTCCTCGAGTACCTCGAGGGCCGCGATCTCTCGCGCGTCCTCGGCGAGGTCGGTGGTCGCTTGCCGCCCCCGACCGCGATCAAGATCGCCATCCAGACCTGCCGCGCCCTCATCATCGCGCACGCGGCCGGCGTCGTTCATCGCGACATCAAGCCCGCGAACATCTTCCTCACCGCGAACCCCGACAGCGAGCGCATCACCGTCAAGGTCCTCGACTTCGGCATCGCGAAGACCTTCGGCCTCGCCGAAGAGGGCGACATCTCGCTCACGCGCACGGGCAGCGTGCTCGGCTCGCCGCGCTACATGTCGCCCGAGCAATCGCGAGGGAAGAAGAGCATCGACGTGCGCACCGACGTCTGGTCGGTCGGCATCGTCCTCTTCCAGTGCCTCTCGGGCATGACCCCGCACGAGAACGTCGAGATCCTCGCCGACCTCATCCTCGCCATCTCCACCGCCGAGGCCCCTCCACTCAGCGCCGTCGTGCCCGGCATCGATCCGCGCCTCAGCGACATCGTCTCCGGCGCGCTCAAGATCGACGTCGCGCAGCGCACCCCCAACATCGCCGAGGTCCTCACCGCGCTCGAGGCCCTCGGCATCGACGACCTGCTCTTCGCGTCCGACCTGCGTCCCGCGGTCGGACCCGCCCCGTCGCTCCCGCCGCCACGTAGCCTCGAGCCCTCGCCCGAGCTCTCCGGCCTCAGCCAGATCCTCGACGGCCTGCCGAGCGCCCCGCCTGTCCCCGCGATCCCGCCTCCACCCCCCGCGGCGAGCGACGAGCCTCCGCGATCGGTGCGCATCGCGACCCCCCCGCTCCCCGCGATCGACGAAGCGCCCACCGTCACCACCAAGCGCAAGGCCCCAATCGAGTCCTCCGAGCCGCCCGCGCGCTCGACCATCGCGCCCGTCGGCCAACAACCCAACAAGGGACTACCGGTCGGCGTCATCATCGGCGTGATTACGGCGCTCGTCCTCGCGGTCGTGATATGGGTTCTCGCGCGCGGCTGATCGGTAATCGCTGATCCGATATTTCAGAGCCGCTGCGACGACGCGAGGAGCTTCTTCTTGCTCGCCTCTAGGTCCTCGCACCACTTGGCCCAGCGCGCCCGATCGCCGGCGAGCCAGCTCTGCCAACTCGCCTGTAGCGACGTCCAAGCATCGACGTCGACCCCGAGCCGCTGCAGGACTTGGCTCTTCAGCTCGGGGCGTACGGTGATCCAAGCGCACGCCCAAACATATTTGTCGTAGCTCGACGAGCGCTGCTCGGATGCTGAGGCTCGCTCGGGCGTCGACGTCGGCGACGGCGACCGCGCGACGAACGGCATCACCGGGTCCGAATCGACTTTGGGCGGGCTCAATACGGTTCGCCCCTGACTGGGCGGTACTTGCACTGGAGCTGGCGGCGCCGGTGGCTCCGGCGCGAGGCGCGGCGTCGAGCTCGGCGCAGGCGTGACTGTCGACAATGGAATACCGAAGATGGATAGCTTCGGTGGTGGGGTCGGCGCCGGCGCTGTTGGCGCGGGCGCTGCGGCGACCGCGACGGCCTCGGCGGGCAACGCGAGCTCGGAGATGGCAGTACGAGCCGCAGCCAACAGGGCCGCGTCGACTGGACGGTAAGCGAGCCGTCCAATCTGACCGAAGCTCAAGCCGTGGCGGTCCGCGGCGATCGCCGCTAGGTCGCAAACGCGAATCGAGTATTGGACAGCGTGCGTCCCGACGACCTCGACGACGCGCTCGTCGGCGAGCCAGCTCAGCATCTCGCGGAGCGCGACAGGATCGTTCGCGTCGAGGACGTCATCGAAGATCTCCTCGGCGTCGCGAACACCGACGCCCCGCACGCGCTCCACGAGCGTGCGTCGCTCCTCCACACCCCCGAGGCGAATGGCTGCCATCTCGAGCTTGCGGCGCGCGACAGGCTCGACCTCTTGGCCATAGAGAGTCCTGAGTAGAGGCAGCGCGCTCGCGTCACCGAGCTTGCCTATCAATCGATAGAGCTTGACCCGTACCGCTGCGCTCAACCGAACTGCAGCGGCATAGAGGATCTGCGGCGCCGGCGGCAAAACAGAGAGCGGCAGTCGCGACAGCGCGTCGGCTGCCTCGAGCGCGACGAGCACGCTCGCATCCCCCGTCAGCGCGAGGAGCTGTGCGCCGGCCCCGACCGCGGCGAGCACCGAGACAGCCATGAGCTTACCGTCCTCGGTCAGCTCGGGCAGCACGCCCTCGATCGCAGGCCATCCTGCGAACGGACGCGCCCCCTCGAGCCGCACCGCATCCTCGGACAGGAGCGCCTCGATCACGGGCTCGACGCTCATTTGACCCCCGTCCCATAGTACTTCTTGGTGGTTACAAAAACCTCACGCATCTGCGCGACCTGGTCATTGCGGGGCACATATTCGCTTGTCGCTGGCGGGTCCGGGAACTTCTTCATCGTCAACAGGACACCCGCGACCGCCTGGTCGAGCCCATGCGCGTCGACTTTGCCATATCCGGCCGAGGGCCACTCATAGCGGAGGTCCTCCTGCAAGTGCATGAGGTTGCGAACGGCCCAGACATCATGGTGCGCCGTATTGCCCTCACCACCTCGATAGTGTGCCACGTTGCAGACGTGCGCTGCCTCGTGCGTCAGCGTACGGGACATGACCCGCGTCGCCATGAACACCTCGGGGACCACACCATCGATATTGCTGACACCGCAAACAATACCGATGCGGTCGTCACCAACGGGCAGATTATAGGTCTTGGGTGGCAGCTTCACTGTGAGCGTCTTGGCGGTTTGCGTCTGAATTTTCGAGCCGAACCCCACGGCGACCAGGGCCGACGACTTCAGGGCATCTTCGCGGAGCTCTCGAACGAAGTAGATATTGAGCTTGCCCGTCTGGTAGGGGTCGATCGCCTCTGAGGTCTTGCAGTTCATGAGGACGTTGACCCAGGGGTCACTCCTCATGGACCCGAGAGACGCATTGACGAGGAGGAAGCCCTGAAAGAAGAGATCATTGTAACCACTTATCTTCGCCTGCTTTATGCCGTCGAGGGTGCGTGTCTCGGTCGCGTCGCACAGGCGAAACCGGCTGACCTTCTCTCTGTCGAACTCGAAGAAGAGCCCCGCCGTGGCGACATTGACGTTGATCATCGCGAAGAGCAGCAACATGCGCGCGACGTCGAAGGAAGAGCCTGACTTGCTGAAATCGGCGGCGAAGGCGTCGGCTGGGCTACTGCTCAGATCCGTGGTCGACCCCAAGGAAACCACGTGCGGCTGGACTGGAATCACCGCCAAGGGGAAGAGCACGACCCCGAGCTCACCCAGCACGGGACCGTCCTGCGACCCGAGGTGCACGGAGACCTTGAACCCCGAGGTCTTCGTGACAGCCGCCGCGGCGCGACGACGTTGAATTGCCGTCTTCAGCGCGGTCACGCGCGCCGTCAGCGGGGTCTTGCTCTCGACGATCGACTTGATGGTCCCAGCGTCGAGCCGATGCTGATGATCGTACGCGTTGTACAGGCTCGCGATCTGCGTCATGGCCTGAGCAGCAGTTCCATCAGACGGGTTCTTCTTCAACCGCTTGCGGAACTTGGCCTCGTATTGCCACAGGGCCGAGCAGAGCAGCCGCTCATTTTCGGCCGCGGCCTCGGCCAGCGACTGGTCCTTGTCCGTCGCCGACGTCGTCGTGAACGGGTTGCGCAGACAGATATCGTCTACAGCATAGCCCTCCGCGGGCTTGTCCAGCGACGTCAGCGGCGAGACAACCTCGAGCGTGCCCGTTCCCCAGATCTTCTCGACCTTCACGCAGAGCACGTGCTTCGGCCCGATCGCCTCCCTGACGACCGACACTTTGATGTCCGGCCCCCCCAACATCATGCCGACGGTCGGGCCGGCCGCCGGGCGATAGTCTGCCTCGCTCGTCGAGCTGGCGAAGCCTCGCTCGTCGAGGTCTGGCGAGTAATACGACGGCGGGCCCTCGATAGCTCGCCTGAAGCGGATGGGGCAGATCACCGCGGTCTCACCGGCTGCCCCAGCAGCGATCGGCACGGAACAGTCTGCTGGCACGCCCGTCACTTTGGGGCCTCCTTGATCGCCTTCTCCGTCTCGGCGGTGACGCCGGCGACGACATACGCGCCGTTGTCCGTTTGGAACTGGAGCAACGCCTGCTGCTCGATGGAATTGCTGACGTAGCTCCCCCGCTTGATCGGCCGTCCGAATGGCGACCATATTGGGGTTATCTTGTACTTGTCCAAGTACCCGGTCACGTACCCGAGCTGGATCAATCGCACTCCCAGGTTCTTGCTGTCGTCCGCCGCGAAGAAGAAGAGCCAATAGTACGTCTCTTGCGCGACGCCTGCGCGCTTGTCCCACTCGAGCACGAGATGAATCCACGGAGTGGTGGTGACCAGTGACAGCGGGACGGGTATTTCGACTGGACAGTACGCGGCGATCGTCCCCGTCTTCAGAACCTCCATCTGCTGATTCTCCGAGCTCACGCTCCGGCCGAGCCTCCACGGGATAGGGTCTTTCGCGAGGACCGAGTGCATGGGATCCGCCCCGGGAGCGTACTGGAATCGAACATTGAAGCACGGATCCACTGCGGCGCTCTGGGGCGTCCCGTTGGGGCTCGGCGTCACGCTGCTCACGGTCGCAAGAGTCTGGTTCTTGGTGGTCGTCATGAGAGCCTCTCGTCAGCCCGCGCGGTCCCCGAGGCGTCGCCGGGTCTCGTCGTCGAGCACGCCAGTGGCGGTTAGCCGCTCGGCCTGTTGAAACAGTCGGACCGCCCGTCTAGTTACAGGATCGTAAATGTCATCGACGCCCCCAGCGTAGTATCCGAGGTTTCGCAGGCGAACCTTGACCCCGCGCACAGTCTGGAGCTCGGGCAGCTTACCGAACAAGAGCGGCATCTCGACCACCTCGTCGGGCAGGTCCAAGACGACGACCCCAGCCGTGGCGGAGGGTGATATCTCCGCCTCGAGGAGCCCGTCGGCCCCTGTCCGACCCGGTGTCTGCCTGACACCGTCGATCGTAAGCTCGTAGGGCTGATTGCAGTAGGGCGCGCCCTGCGGGTCGCGGACATAGACACGGATCTTGTGAGGGGTCTTGTCGCTCGATTGGAGCTTCTCGAGCTCGGGGGGCGGCGGTTTGCCAGTGGGGTCGCCGTCGAGATTGATGACGCTCGACCGCAGCCGGGCGCTCGCGTCGAGCTCCAGGGAGGCCCCGTCGGCGACGACAGACACCTTCTCGCCCACGAGCTCGACGTCACCCGCTACCCGCAGGAAGGCCGCTTTGCATTCCTGAGTAAGCTCGCTGGTCGCGTGGAGCTGCAACCTGCTGGCGGCCGCATAGATGCGCTCTTCGTCGAGCGTGAGGACTGTGTCGCCCATCCTCAGCTGAATCCCCTCCTCGTCGATCTCGACAGCGCATTTGCCGACCTCGATGGTGAGCGCCTTTACCGCCTTGAGATGGATGCTCTCTCCGGACGCGAGGGTGAGTCCGCCGAGCGCTCGAAGGCGATAGTCCCCGCCCTCGTCTGTCTCGTCCGAGCCGACGTTGACGAAGGCATGACCGCCTATCGCGAGCTGCGAATCACCCGTGATCCGCTCGCGACGCGCGCCAGCGACGACCCGCTCCTCGTCGCCGCCGAGCCTCTCCGTGAGCGAACCGCCGACAGTGCGTCTCACTGCACCCCCGACCCACTGGGAGAGCGCGCCGCCGACAGACTCCTCTCTAGCGCCCTCGACACGCTCCAAGCTATCGCCGAGAATGGCGCACTCGCTCGCGCCGCCGACTGCTGTGCGCGAGGCCCCGTCCACGGTGGTCGAGCGGTCACCGCCGATGCGTAGACTCGAGTCTCCCAGGACGACCACGCTCCGATCGCGGTCGACCCGCTGCTCGAGGTCATTTCGCGCGTGGAGCACCATATCGCGCTGAGCGTGCACGCGGACGACCTCTTGGCCGGCCAGGTCCTCGAAGCTCAGCTCGTTGAATCCCTCGGACTTGGGCGTGCTCTTCGTCCGGATCCCGCTCCGAGTCATGCCCGCGGGCATCCCGAAGGGAGCAGGATTCGCCTGGTTGGGTGCGCAGCCGATGATTACAGGCCTGTCCGTGTCGCCGCCCATGAAGCTGACGAGCACCTCCATCCCCACACGCGGGACGAACTGAGTGCCGAATCCAGCCCCAGACCATGGCTGCATCACGCGTATCCAACACGAGCTGCGTTCGTCGCGCCGCCCGTCGCGGTCCCAATGGAATTGGACCTTCACTCGCCCGTGAGCGTCCGCGTAGATTTCCTCGTTCGTGGGCCCCACGACCGTGGCGGACTCGAGGACCTGAGTAAGCCGGCGGCGCTCGACCAATGTCCCGGCGAAGAGCGCAGTCGGCGTACACTCGATCGCCGTCTCGAAGAGCGGGCGATCCCCGCCGACCCCCTCGACGTGGCCGTGATGTCGGGCGCGGACTACAGTCCATTCGCGGTTCAGCTCACCGTTCGGATGATCCTCCAACAAGAAGGTATGTCCTGGCGCGAGCCGCCTCGAGTTGCTGGTTCCCCTGGCGACGATCGCGCGCGACCGCGCCTGTCGTAGCCGCCGAGTGGCCTGCTCCGTCGAGGCCTCGACCTCTTCGTACTCGCTGTGGTGTTCGTAGAGCTCCAGCACTGTCGGCGCCCGCACCGCTGGCAACGCCGCCGAGGCTCGGGCCTCGAAGGTCGGTCGTTGAAAGTCATAACCAGACAGCGAGACCGCAGTCGGTCGCACCGCCTGGCTCGACGAGAACGTCGATATGGCCTCGCCGGCGACGACGTGCGTAGAGGCCTCGCGGAAGAGAAGCGACCGGCTACCCCAGATAGGTAGGAGTTGATTGGGCTCGTCGGCGAAGACGACAGCGTGCTCCGGCAAACCCTCCATTCCATCCGCAAAGAAGAAGGAGAGCCCCTGCTCGGCGGCGAGGCGCGCGACGAAGTCATAATCAGTCTCTTCGTATTGCACACAATACGCGACGGCCTGGCGCGGCCTCGCGAGCCGCATGACGCTGGGGATCCCCACCTCGCCGAGCACGGCCTCGATGATTTGGGGGATGCTCTTATCCTGGTATATCCGCGAGCCCTTGCGGTGCTTCAAGAGCCCCATTCGTGGGACGAGCCGCAACTGGAAGAGCGCCTGACTCGGCGCGCCCTTCGCGTGGCCGACACGCGCCACGACGCCGTGGACCATCCGCTGGCCGCCGCCAGTGGGGCCGAGGACGAGCGAGGCGCTCTCGCCCAAGGTCGTTTGGACCAGCTGCGGCAGGTCGTGTGAGGTCGCTACCACGAGGTCATAGCAATAGAGCTTCGAGAGCTCCTCGCGCGCGCGGTGGGAAACGACGGTCAGCTCGGCCTCTCCACCTCCCACGCGAAGCTCGTACGCCGAGGCCCCAACCGTCATGGTCAGGAGCCTAACTGCGGGAGCGCATAGACCAAGGCTAGCCCGGTGAATAGCCGCCATCGATGCGGGCTATGGGACGGCCAGCGGCCCGACGTGCGCCGATGGCCAATGGCGCTGGCGGTTAGTCAATCAGCGTCGCTGTTCGTCTCCAAGACCTCGTCCACGAGTCGCATCATCTGCCGGTGCCACGGCCCGAGCGGCGCCTCGCGTTTGTCGCGGAGCACGGCGAGGCGCGCGTCGACATCCCCCTTCGTACCGGCCAGAGGGTCCCCTTGATTCGCGCCGAAGAACCGATCGAGCTCGACGCACTGGAAGCAGACACCCTCTTTGGCGACGAGAGCGCAGGTCGTCGAGTAGCGCGCTGCCAATCGACTGCGCGCCCCTTGAATCCAGTTCTTCACCTGGCCGAACGTGGCGCCCATCACGCCGGCGGCTTCCTCGACGGTGAAGTCATAGACCTCTTTCAGGAGGAGCGCGGCGCTCTCCTCGGGTTTGAGGTTGCGCAGCGTACAAGCGAAGCAGACCGCCAAATGGTCCTTCGCGATGGTGCGCAGCTCGGGCGAGCCCGCGAGCAGCCGGGACTCGGCGACGAAGCCCGCGTTCTCGGCCGCGCGCGTGCGCGTATCGTCCAATACGCTCTCTCGCCACGTGCCGTGCCGCCGCAGGTGATCGAGCGCGAGGTTGGTCGCTACACGATAGAGCCAGGCGCGGAGCTCGGCTGGCTCCATCGGCAGAGCCTCTTGCTCGAGCGCTCGCACGGCGGCTTGTTGGACCAGCTCTTCCGCGATGTCCTCGCGCACCACCAGCCGGGTCACGTAGCTCGTGAGCGCTCGTCGATTGGCCTGAAAGCCTGCGGCGACCTGCGCGTGAACACTCATGACAGCACCCTACTCCTCATCGAGACACGATGGAGCCCGCGCACACATTGAGGATCTGCCCGTCGATCCCGCTCGCTGCGTCCGAGCCGAGCCACGTCACCGCGGCCGCGACCTCCGCCGGCGCGAGAGGCCGTCGCAGCAAGTTGGGGCTAGTCGAGCTCGCGTCCATTGGCGTTCCAGTCGAGCGCGCGATGGCGGCGCTCGTCTCTTGGATTGTCCGCGTCGCGGGCATTCCACCTGCGCGGACACAGACTACACGAACGCCGCGCGGGCCGACCTCCGCCGCGAGCGAGCGCGTCAGCCCCTCGACCGCGCTGCACGCGGCCGTAATACCCGTCATGAGGGGCACGAACTGCCCCGACAGACTGGCAGACAGCGTCACGATTACGCCGCGGCCACGGGTAGTCATATGCCTGGCCGCGGCGCGCGCGACCAAGAACTGTGAGCCCGCGACCACCAACATCGTGCGGAGGAACTGCTCGACTGGCAGGGCCGGAGCAGGCAATCCATACCCGCACTCCGCGGCGCGTGGACCTACAGCGTTGAAAGTCATGTCGAGCTGTTCATCGGCCTCGACGACTCGGCGAAAGACGGCCTCTACAGTGTTCTCGTCCGTCGCGTCGCCCACGTGGGCCTGCGCCCCGAGCTCGCGGGCGAGCCGCGTGAGGGGTTCCTCCGTTCGGCCGAAGAGATGCAGCTTCGCGCCCTCCGCCGCCGCGCGCCGCGCCACGGCCTCACCAATCGCGCCAGCGGCGCCCACTATCACGACAGTCTTCTTGTCGAGCAGCATTCGAGCCTCCTCCTCGCTCAACGGCTGAACCGCCGCGATCGGATGGCCATCCGATCCGAACCTCTCGGCCGTTTTGGGACTCGATGAACGCCACCCTCACGACGCTCGCCCTCTATGCCGTCTTCGCGGCGCTCCTATGTGTGCTGCTCCTCGCCATCGACCTCGCGAGCGGGATCGCCCGCGTCCGTTCGCGGACGACGCTGAACCCCGAGGACGCCGCTACCATCCTCAAGTCCTCGGAGCTCGTCCCGACCGAGCCCGAGTCTGTAGCTCGCGCGCTGCGTGCCCACCGCAACGCCCTCGCCAATATCGTCCCGTTCCTCGTGGCGATGTTCCTTTGGGTGCTCCTCGGGGCGCCGCGACCTTGGGTTTTCTGGCTCTCTGCGATCTTCACAGGGGCGCGCGTCGCGCACGCTGTCGCTTATATCGCCAGCGCACAGCCGTGGCGCTCGACTGCCTTCGCGATCGGGTTCACCTGCCAAGTCATTACCTTCGCCCAATTGCTACGGACCGCACTACCGCTCTGTTCTTGATCAGAAGAGCGTCTTGTCCAATCCGCGGTGGACCGCCAGCACGACCTCGCGCGGGTCGGCCCCGTCCAGGAACTTGCGGGTGTCGGGCTCGACCTCCACGTCGTGGGGCGGCAGATCCATCATCACCACGAGCGTATACCGCCCATTCTTGGACACGCTCGCGACGCCGCCCCCGCCGAGGAACATCGAGAAGCCCGAGACGGTGCCTCGCCGCCCGTCGGGCAGGTCGAAGGGCTCGTCGCGCACAGCGCCCGCTACGCCGCGGAGCTTCTCGACGAACGGCAAGGTGCAGTCGCCGTCACATACGAAGACATGAAATGGCGAGAAGCGTCGTTTGCCCGTGAGCTCGCGTTCGAAGGCTACGTTGCCGTCGACCAGCCCCTTCGTTGCTGGTGAGACGGTGCTCGCGACGAGCGGCTCGGGGAACTTCGACAGCGTCGTCATGAGCTCGCCTGTGACGAGCTCCGCCTTGGGAGCGACGGGCGCCGCCGATGCTGTTCCGCTCGCGCTCGCGCTGCCGCTCGTTCCCGATGGACTGGCGCACGCGACCAGCAAGGCCGCGAACGGAACACAGGCTTTCGAAGAGATGCGCCACATCGGGATCGCCTATCCGATGTGGGCGCGGGGCGCGACGCGAACGGGCGCCGACCTCGTGCTCGAGCGACCTCAGGCGGGGCCCAGCACGCGGACTGGCGCGAGCGCGCAGCTCATGTCGGTAACGTCGTTAAAGATGTTCTGCCGACTGCACCGCGTGTTCGCCGGCGCTCCACCCAATTGGCCCTCGCCGTCGCTGCCCCAGCACCACACCGCCCCCGAGGCCTCGACCGCGCACGTGAAGCCGCTGCCCGCGGCGAGGTCGACCACGGGTGGCAGCGACACTCGGGTCGGGACGTTCCTGTCGAGCGTATCTCCGACCCCCAGCTGTCCAAGATAGTTGGACCCCCAACAATAGACGCTCCCCGCGGCGTCCACCGCGCAGGTGTGTGACGTACTGGAGGCGACGGCGACCGCGTCCCGCAGCACCACCCCACCCGAGCGTACAGGATCGTCAGCGTTGGCGGAGCCCCCGTCCCCGAGCAGGCCCCCCGCCGGGTGTCCGCGACACTCCAAATCGCCTAGCGGAGCGATCGCACAGACGTGTAGCGTCGAGGGCGCGACGCGGCTCGCGCTCGTCACCCGCACGCCGTCGAGGAAGAGGCCGACGCACGACAGAGCGCCGTCGGCGTACGTCGCACAAGCCCCGTCATTGAGGGTCACGACGTTCGTGGGGGCCGACATTCCGGGCTCGCTGGACCTGACGGCGACGAGGGTGCGCGAGCAGGCGTCTTGATCGCGACCGCACAGCTCGGGCAGCTCGGCGAAGCGGCTCAGCCTGCCTGCGCCGGCGCAGCGCAGCTCGCCATTGGCGGCTCCGACGCAGCTCGAGGACCGACTCGCCGAGACCGAAGCGGCCGCCGCGGTTGACATGACTGTAGGCGTTCGCACGCAGGGGACAGCCTCGTCGGGGACGACCTTCTTGTCAGTCGCCTCGACCTCGAGCGTGCTCGTGTCCATCCACCCCTCCGAGCGCTGCCCTCCTCGACGGACGCAGGACTCGGTCGCGCGCGCGCCGAGCCCGAGCTGACCGTATTCATTGCTGCCCCAGCAGCGAGCGCGCTTGTCCTCGCCGATTGCACAAGCGTGTTCGTCCCCGAGCGAAAAGGAGAGGACGCGACCGAGCTTCTCGATTGGACTCGGCGTGCGCACGCACAATCCGTCGCCGCAGCGCTGTCCCCCGACGCCGAGCGCGCCATACGTGTTGTCGCCCCAACAGACGACCTCACCGCGGTAGAGGCGACAGACGTGTTCGCTCGCGGCGTAGAGCGTCGGAGTCCCTGTCGTGAGGTCTTTCTTCGGCAGCGCCGCGCGACGAACTGGAGGCGACGGCGCGGGCTCCGGCTGGACAGTCTCGACCACCACCGCGACGGGTTGGTTCGTCGGCTCGGTCTCGGCTGTGGCGCCGCTCTCGTCCGCGGCCCCCTCACAGCCAGCGATCAGAACCAACAGCGCAGCGCTCGACCTCATGCGCGCCGCGCTGGCAATTGCTGCGCCACGAGCGCAGCTCGACTTATCAATGGGTTGCTGACATCGCCCGCATCACGTCCGCATCCGTCGCAACCTTGCAGGTCGTTGCGTCGATGTTGCGCTCGAGCTCGCGGTGCCCCGCCACCGTGAAGGACCAAAACGTGGGCGGCCCCCAAAAGCCATAGGTTGCCTGCGAAGTAACCGTGTTGCGCGGGACGCCACTCGCGATCGCCGCCGCCCACGCGCGCTGGAGCGTGCACTGGGGCAAGGGGTGCGCCGCCCCTGGCGTATTGATGCCAGGTGTATAGAGCGTTCGGAGGCAGGGCGAGCTGCTCGGACTGCAATACGTCGTATGGGTCGAGATAGAGCCGTATCCAGACACCAAGTCCGCGCCTGGCGGCTTCGTGTGGTCGTAGTAATTGACGGTGAAGTTCAGGACGACAGCGGGGGTGTCGCCGTGATCCAAATCGATGAAGCCCTCGGCGTCGAGCGGGCTGAGCACAGTCACTAGCCTGAGCTCTGCTTGTTCGTCGACCTTGCGCGCGAGCGCCATCATCTGCGGCAGGATCGAGTCGACGTCCACGTGCTTTGCGTCGGGCACCTCGAGGGGCACGGTCTCCGGCGTACGACTCCCAGTCGAAGACGTGGCCACGCTCACGGGCGGCGGCACGTTCGTGTTGCTCGGTGGGTGAGTCGGCGTTCGACCAACCGACGGAGCCATGGTCGAGCTCGGGCGCGAGTGGGTCGTTCGGACGGGCTCTTCGTCGTCCGCGGCGGGCCCAATATCATGAGAGGGTGCGCGATCCGAACATCCGAGGAGGAGCGTCGCTGTCAGGAGTCCTTGTACCGCAACAGCTCTGGTGAAATATGGGCGTCTCATCACACTCTACTACGCAGTGCTGGGTAGCCTCTTAGGGTCTGAGACCGTCCAAAGGTTGCTGTTCGAGCCGCGCCGAAGCGAACTGTGATGCTACGCTCGGCCGATGCGTACGGCGCTCCTGCTTTCACTTTGCTTGTCGGTGGCTTGTGGGGACTCGGGGGCTGGCGGCTCGGGTGGCGCTGGGGGCAGCTCCAATACAGCCGGTGGGCAATCGACGGGCGGGGCTCCAGCGGGCGGCGCGGACGCGGGCGGTGGCGGCGCAGGCGGATCCGTAAGCGTCAAAGGCGCCGCCTTCTTCGACACGACGACGCTTCATACCGTCGACATCCAGGTCGACGACCAATACCTCGAGACGCTCGACGCCGACATCACCCAGCGCGTCCCCTGCACCATCACTTACGACGGTGAAACCGTCATGAACGCCGGCATCCGCAAGAAGGGTCAGAGCACGCTGCGCCCCCTCTCGGACAAACCCAGCTTCAGCGTGAAGCTCGATGAGACCGTGGCAGGTCAGGACATCGACGGCATCGAGAAGTTCGCGCTCAACAACACCATCATGGACCCGACGTACACGTCCGAGCCGCTCAGCTATCTGCTCTATTCGCGCGCTGGCATCCCTGCGCCTCGCACGGCGCACGCGGTCGTACGCTTCAACGGCGAGACCAAAGGTTTCTATGTCGTCGTTGAAGCAACCAACAAGCAATTCTTGGCAGAGCACTACGGGGACGGCAGCGGCAACCTCTACGAGGGACCGTGGGACTTCAATCAAGACCCCGCGGCCGCAGACCTCAAAGACGTGGAGGACGGCCGCACGCGCGATGACCTCGTGGCGCTCGCGCAAGTGGTCACCAACGCCGCCGACGCGGACCTCCTCTCCCAGCTCGACCCGCTCATGGATGTCGACGAGGTGCTGAAGACCTTCGCCCTCGATATGGCGTTTTGCCTCTGGGACGGCTACGCGATCGCCGCTTGGAATTTTTATCTCTATCACGTCCCCAACGCGCGCTTCGTCCTCTTGCCGCACGGCGCTGATTGGCCCTATTGGCATGCAGACGTCGACCCGCTGAACGTCGACTTCAGACCGTGGGGCGCCGACTACCCTGCAGGCTCGCTCGCTATTCGCCTGACGACCGGCTCCTTTCAAAGCCACTACGTCGACCTCCTGAGGACCGTCCGCGATCAGGCCTTCGACGTCGCCGCGCTGCAGGCCCGCATCGACCAGATCGAGGGGCTCATCCAGTCGGCGGACAGTGGCGATCCGGTCCTGGCCCAAGCGCAAGCCGACCTCGCCGCGGGCATCGGTGATGCACGCAACTTCGTAGCGGAGCGGCGTGCCTTCCTGGACGGGTATTGAGCGATAGTCTCCGGCATGTGTTCTGTCGCAGCGGCGTTCCAAGACGCTCGCCATCGGGCCGGCTCGCCTACACTATCGACTGCCGAGCAACCAATGGAAGCCCGACCCGCTGGCAGACAAGGGGCCAGTCAGCCCTGAGCTGCCAATAGCCGGCGTCACTGCATGCCGAGCACGATCGTCGTGACGAAGCGCTCCTTCGCCTGGACCTTCTTGCGCCAGGTCAATCCGTAGGGGAGCGCACAGTCTACCGTATAGAAGGCGCCGGGCGTCGCCTCGATTTGGAAGGGCACCTCCAGCGAGCGAACCGAGTCGGCGTTGTCGCTCTGGGTGTTGCAAACAGCGCCCTCCGGTTGCTCCACTTTGAGCGCAGCGCCGCCATTGCTCTTCGGCTCGAACTGAATGGAGTCTGTCACCTTCGTGGGAGCGGCGGGAGCCTGATCCCCTGTCGTCGTACCCTCCGTCGTGCCTGCGACAGGCGCAGACTCCGCGCGCAGGCGCTCTGTCTCGACGCGCTCCGCCGAGGCGATTCGCTCGCGCTCGAGCTCCATCTCTTCACGATGTTTCCGCTCCTCGGCGGCGACCCGCTTCTGCTCTGCCTCCTTGGCGACGCTGACCTCCGCGGCCTTCGTCCAGATCTCCTGACCGAGCGAGGTCATCTTCTGCTCGAGTGCGCTGCGCTCCTCGTCCGGGAGCTCACCATCGATGTGGATGACCAGCGTGGGATTCGACTTGGTCAGCTTGAAATGGACGCTGCCCTGACCTTTGTAATCGAACTTGCAGAACTTGCCGTTCTTGCAGAGGGGCGCCATCCCCGCTTCGGAGATCGCGCTGGAGAGCTCGTCCGTCGTGTCGCGAGCGTCATCCCCCGCGTAGCTCAAGGAGACCTTTTGCTTGAAGCCCGCCGACCCACAAGCCGTTAGCGCGAGCATAGCCAAAGAGAACAGAGCCGCCTGAGGAGCGATAGAATGCAGTGACTTCATGGGCTGCCGCGTAGGCAGGGCTCGTGCCACCGGAAAGAGCAGCTCGGGTTCGCTGAATGCTCGACATTTCCGTACAAGGACCGCACCGAGTCCACGGATCGCAGCGCGGCTGCAACAGGGGCGCTACCGTCATTCTGCCGCCCCGACAGAAGGCGTGTCACCGCCTTCGTTGGGCTCGCGAAACGAAAGGATGATGAACAATTCTAGAAGAGGCAATCGCGGTTGGGTCAGTATCCTCGTGCTCGCGCTCACGAGCGCGGGTGTCGTAGCGTGCGCGAGCGGCGCTGGGAGCTCCGTCGAGTGCGCGAATACCCCGGCGGGGTCAGCTCAGTCCTCCTCGGCGAGGCAGGTGAGCGGGTCGGCGCGCGGGGCCGATCGCATCCGAGAGGTGCAGGGGCAGTTTCCAGCTTGTAACCGCTCCCAGCTGACGCCCGAGAAGCAGCAGGCGCGCGTGGAGGCGGCCAAGCGAACGCACCAAGCCGCGCTGCAGGCCTACGAGAACCGCGATTGGCAGGCAGCGGCGCGCCTCTGGACTGAGGCTTACGCGTTCGACTGCTCGCGGCCGCGGGTCTTCATGAACATCGGGGACTCCTACGAACGCGCGGGGGACGCGCACGCAGCCCTGGCAATGTACCTCTTGTTGAAGGAGCGGGTCGACGCGGACCAGCTACCCGGGGGGATCGACGAGAAGATCGAAGAGCTCCGCGCCATCGTGCAGGAGGAGGACGCCGCGCACTCGCAGTAGCTCACTCCACCAGCGCGTCGATCTGCACCTGGTCCAATCCCGCGCACTGCTCGTTGATGGTGTTCACCGTCATCGTCAGCGTCACCATCGTCCCTGAGGTGACAGTCGGGTCAGCGATAACGCTGACTGGAACCACCGTCGACTGGTTCGCAAAGATCCCGAAGAGGGTGTTCCCCGTCGAGCTGAACCCAGGCTCGTCCGCGGTCACCCCGACGCCCGGGTAGTTGAAGTTGTCGGCGCCGCTGTTCGTGAGCGTGACGTTGAACTCAGCCGTCTCGCCGGGGGCCCAGACCTGGTCACCGGCCGCGCCCACGAACTCGACGTTGGAGATGGTGATGGACTTCAGGCTGGTACAGACCTCACTCGGCTGTCCGCCACCAGCGCCGGAGCCGCCGACATCGGCGCCGCCCGTGCTCGCGGTCGAGCCGCCTTGCCCAGCCCCACCTCGCTCGGCCCCGCCCTCGCCGGCGCCACCTGTTGCGCCGCCCGCGCCCCCGTCCGGCTGTTCGACCGACCCCCCGCACGCGGCTGATAGAACCAAGCACAGCCCACCCGCGAGGCTCATTCGGGTGGACCGTGCCCAAGCGCCAATAGGTCCGTGTGTCGCTCCCATGGCACCCAGTATGTGCTCTCGCCTCGAGCTTGTGAATCAGGATTATGATTACGCGATTGTACGAGCGCGCAGAACAGCGCTCTCGCTCTGAGCGACGCTCACTGGAAGTTCCAGATCTGGCGGGTCGAGCCGTTGCAAGTCGACTGCGTCAGCGCCTCGCCGTTGTTGGAGCCACCTGCCTGCAGGCACTTGTCGCTGTGTCGGGCGCGGACCTCGTAGCCGTTCGCGCGGCGCACGATCTTCCATTGCTGATTGGTCCCGCCGTGACAAGTCCATTGGAGCGCCGGTGCGCCGTCGTTCTGGAACCAGCTCGAGATCTCCAAACAGGAGTTGGAGTGAGCGAACTTGAGGAGATAATAGCCGTCGGCGTTGACGGTCGGTCGCAGGTTCTCCTGGTCGGCGCCGAGACAATCCCACTGGTCGACTTGAACGTTGTCGGCGGTCGTCCCCCCGGGCACGTCGACGCACTTGCTGTTGGAGAGGTTCTGTAGACCATAGTGGCTTCCCTCGAGGTCGGCGTTCGTCTTCGAGCTCCAGTTCTGGGACGAAGACAGGTTGCAAGCGCGCTGGACGAGCTGCGTTCCGGCGGTCGTTCCGCTCCCGCGGTCCAGGCACCGATTGGAGTATCGATTGCGCAGGCGCACGGTCGTCGGGCTCGTGTTCTCCACGACCCATTGCTGGTGATAGGCCTGTCCAGCGTCACCGATGCAGCCGTACTGCTGGATTGTGCTCCCGTCGACGTTGTCGATGACGCTGACACACTTGCCGCTGTTCAACGCTCGAAGGTTGAAGAACTCGCCACCCGCGCTCGTGAGGCGGAACTTCTGAGCCTCACCGCCGTTGCAGGTCCACTGGTGCAGACCGACTCCGTTCACGGTTCCACCCCACATCACGTCCATGCAAAGACCGGAGTCGGCGGCGACGAAGGTCTCGGTCGTTCGCGTCTGTCCGACCCACCGGCGAAAGCTCGGCGAGCCCTTGTACCAGCCATTCTCGGGCGTCCAGACATCCTTGTGACTGGCGACGCCGAGGATGCTACCAGTGCCGCTCAAGCACGGGCCGCCGGAGTCGCCATTCCAGATGTGGACACCACTGGTGCGGTCCGCGCTGAAGTCCGGCTCGTAGACCGTGCCGATGAACAAGCTCCCGCTGCGCAGCCGGCCGTCGAAGACATCGGGGTTGCGGCTCGAGATGCCATATCCGAGACACTGCACGAAGGTCTTGTCGTAGTACGCTGAGGGCTGGCCGGACATCTGGCGCACCCATGGAGCGGCCGCACCCGGCAGCGTGATCGGGGTGGCCAAACGGATGAGCGCCGCGTCTCGCCCCCAATCCCAGCCGTTGATGGCGCCCGGGTGACGTATCACCTCTTTGGCGAGCACGCTGCTGAGGACAGTCCCCGCCGAGTTGCGGTTCTCCACAACAACCGTCGTCGGATCAACAATGTTCGAGTCGGAGATGCAATGGGCCGCTGTGAGCACCCACTGGTTCGAGAGCATGCTCCCAGTGCACTGCGCCCAGCTCCCGTTCGACTGGCTCGCCCATGTCATGACGATACCGATCTGTTCGGCGTTGGTGACGATCGTGCCATTGACGATCGGGGACTCTGCCTCGTTGACGTCCTCGTCGGCGTCGGACTCCGACTCGCTGTCGACAGCATTGTCAGTCACACAGCCGAGCGCGAAGGTGGCGAACCAGGCGACTGAAACGCAACCAAGAAACCTATAATTGCTCATGACTCGACCTCGATTCGTAAGGCGCGTTGCGCGCGGTCGGTCGGATTGCAAGCGCGTTGCCACTCGAGATCCGCAAACCTCTCGACGCCAGAGCGGGGCCGGCTACGTCGAATGATTGTTCTCCCTCGAGCGCCGACGCGGCGCCGCGGGATCAGGCGTGCAACACGGGGCTGCAACGTGGAACACCACGCGACCGCGCCCCGAAGCTTGCTGAATTGTCAGTCACCCGATGGGACTGGATAGCGCACGATCTTGTCACGCAGCCGGGCGGCGAGGCTCGGGCTGGCGGCCCCGAGCTCCTCGACGATCTCGATCGCCTGACGCTGGTACTTCCGCCGCTTCTCCAGGGTCCAATGGCTCGGCGGCGGCTCCATGTTCACCGTCCGATCCGCGAGCTTCACCAGCCAGACCTCGCGCGGCTGGAGCTTGATGCGCCGCAGGCTGTCAGCCATCGCGTTGCCCTTCTCCGACTTGAACTTCGTCAAAGCCAAAACGCCCTCGGCGATCGACTGGCCGAACTCGCTGGCGATCTCGTCGGCGCTCACCGAGGTGTCCTCGAGGGTGTCGTGGAGCAACGCGCACCCGACCGCGAGGTTCGGCGCGTCGAACTCCTCGATCGCCAGTGTCCCGATGACCTCCATCGCGACGGCGCCGAGGTGCACGACATAAGGCAAGGCCGAGCCCGGCACGAGCTGGCCATTGTGCTTCGAGGCCGCGTAATGCCAGGCCCGCATATAGAGGTCACGATCGAACGCTGCAGTCATAGGGAGCGACGGCCTCTCAGAATGTGCCGCCGACTACGACGCCACCAGGGACGACGGTGATGCGCGCCGACGGCGCCGGCGGCTTGCTCGACGATGCGTCCGAGGCAGCAGCGAAGTCGACTGTGAAGTAGACGGAGACCGCGGCGACGGCGACCGACGTACCAATCAGAATGTCCGTCGCCAATCCGAGCGCGAAGGCCTTGTCGTGCGCGCTTTCAATCGCGTCAGCGTCGGCTGGATACTTGGTGAGCTCGGTCTCGAGGTCACTCGACGCGCCGAGCGCCAACACACCCGTAATCACGGCGCCTATCGCCAGCGCGCCCGTCACGGACCAGCATATGACGGTAGGCGCAACGGACGGCGCCGGGGGCAGCGGCTTCTCCTGCTCTATGGGTTTGGGCGCGGCGGGGATCGCGAGGTCGATGGTTTGTTGGTCGCCGCCAGCGAGGTCCACGACCTGCGTCACAGGGACGCGGCCCTCGAGCGTCGCCGTGATCTTGCGACGGCCCGCGCTGACGAGCACGGGCTCGAGCGGGGTCTTTCCCATGGAGACGTCGTCGATCGTGATGGTCGCGCCAGGCTCCGAGGTGGTGATCGTGATGGTCGCGACGCGCCCCTTCAGCGTGACCATCTCCTTCTCGACCTCTTTACGACGCTTCGCCGGGATCTTCGTCCCGCCCTCCGCGAGGTACTTCTCGAAGGTCTTCAGCGCGTTCGCGTAGTCCTGAAGCTGATAGTGACTCTCACCGATGTTGTAGAGCACCTGGTATTTCGGGTCGATCTCGTAGGCGCGCTTGAACTCGACGAGCGCTGCGGTGAAGTTGTTCTCTTTGAAGAGCTGCACGCCCTGGCGGAAGTGCTCGTCCGCTTCTTTCCAAGCGGGCGTGGGCGTGTCTGCGTAGACGGGCGCCGCGAGCGTGGTGAGGACAATTCCTCCGAGCAAGAGAGCGAGCAGGGTCCGCGAGGTCATGGCGCGCCGTAGGGGCTCTCGGAGTCGATGCCACGCCCCGTGGACTTCGTCGGTGGGCGTTGGAACGTCGGCTGCGTGGTCGCCGAGGGCTTCGTCGTGGATGGCGTGGAGGAGGCTTCGACCTTCTCGAGCGCGAAGCTCGTGACGACGTCCGCGGTGAAGACCAAGGTCTCTTCTTTGGTTTGGTAGCCGTCGGCCTCGACGCGCAGCACGTGAGCGGTCTCGCTGCGGGGCACTCGGCCCTCGAACGTGCCGGCATGCAAGAGCACACCGTCGAGGAAGATCTTCGCGTCGGCTGGGGTCGCGCGCACCTTGAGAACGACAGAGTCGAGCTTGGGCTCGGTCGAAGCGGAGGGTTCCGCTGCGGTCGTCGCCGGTGCGTTCGCTCGCGGAGCAGGTCGCAAGAACGCGATCGCGAGCCCGCCGACGACTGCGAGCGCGAGCGCGCCTGCGAGCACGGGCAGCACCATCGAACGCCGCGGCGCAGGCTGAGCGACTGGCATCGGGAGCGCCGCGCCGCTGTGGGTCGGTGGGCCCGACACAGGTCCTTGGAAGCTGCCCGACATGGGCTGTTGGTAGCTACCGCTCAGCGAGCCGGCCGCCGCAGGGATGAGCGGCAGATTGATCGCAGCCGGGTTTTCACCGGTCCAACGGAGCGAGCCGAGCTGAGCCTCGACGACCGCGCGGACCTTTCCTCGCTCCTCGGTAAAAAGCTCGGAGACGATGTGCCCGACCTCTTGGCCGTCGACTCGCGAGCGGCTCGTGAACGCAAACTCGTCGAGCTCGCGCTGCATCGCGAGCGCCGACGGGTAGCGATGCTCGCGATCGGGTGCGAGCGCTCGCTCGATGATCTGCGCGAGCTGCGGCGGGATGTTGGGAACCGCCGCGCGGATCGAGGGAATGCGGCCGTGAATGAGCTCGTGAACGACGGTCATATCGGGCAGCTCACGCCACATGCGCCCGCCCGCCACGGCCTCCCAAAGCATGACCCCCACCGAAAAAAGATCAGCGCGGCGGTCGAGCGGCTCGCCGCGGATCTGCTCGGGAGACATGTACGTGACCTTGCCTTTGATCTCGCCGGTGACCGTCCGCGCCGAGGAGTCCTGTGCCTTCGCGATGCCGAAGTCGACGACCTTGATCGAGCCGTCGTACGTGATGAAGACGTTCTGCGGCGAGATGTCGCGGTGCACGACGTAGAGGGGCGAGCCGTCGAAGTCGCGGAGCTCGTGCGCGTGGTGCAGCCCAGCGAGCGTATCCATCACCACGCGCAGGTGGTGGCCGAGCGTCATCGTCTCGAGCCCGCCAGTCCGCCCGCGCAGCCGCGAGAGGACGCGGCTGTAGGCCTGACCATCGAGGTACTCCATCGCGATGAAGTGACGCCCGTCTTCCTCGCCGAACTCGTACGTCTGCACGACGTTCGGGTGGTTCATGCGCGCGGCGAGCCGAGCCTCATCCATGAACATCGCCAGGATGTCGGGCTGGAGCGCGAGGTTCTGAAGCGTCTTTTTGACGACGACCAGCTTGTTGAACCCGCCGGGCCCCTGCGCGACAGCGAGGTAGACCTCCGCCATGCCGCCGCGCCCGATCTCGGCGATCAGACGATATCGTCGGTGCGGGCTGGCTTCGCGTGTCGTGATCATCTTGGGGGAGGCCGGCAGTCGCCCATCAGGAGTTTAAGCCCGCGCCCCTCGGCTCCGGAAGCAAAGGTTGGCGGGCCCGCGCACCGGAGGCAAGTCCGCGCGCTCGTCAGAGACTGAGGCGGTGGAAGATCGTGCGCCCGAAAAAGCGTGAGATGGTATGTTCGAGAGGGAGCTTTCTTACGTGATGCCGCATACGACGCGCAGATTGGCGGTCCTCGCCATCGCGACCGCGATGAGTTCCTCGTCAGCCTGCTCCCTGGTGATCGAGCAGCGCGACCGCCAATGCGAGCGAGACGCGGACTGCGCTTCGTTCGGCGACGCTCGGTGCGACACGTCGGCCGGAGTGTGCGTTCCGCAGGGCGGCGCTGGTGGCGGCGACAACTGCTCGGGGCCCGATGGCTGTTATTCGTGTGCCCCGGTGAAGCCTGTCGAGTTCCTCAACGCTTGCACCGACGCCCAGTGCATCCCCTACGACAATACGCCCCTTCAAGGGCTCCTCGAACCGGATGGTTCGCTGCCACCCGTGCCATGAGAGGCAGTCGAGTCATGAAGCGCTGCAAGACCTCTCGACTGACGACCTTCGTAGTGGCGGCCGGCCTCGTTGCGGCGGCCCGACCCGCCGCGGCCGCGCCTTGCGACTTCTCCTCGGGGACGGTGCTCTACATCGCAGGGCCCGACTCGATGATCAACGTCCTCAAGGGCGTAGCCGCCGCGCTCTGGGACGAGAACGTCCACGTATTCTACAAGGGCTTTCCCTCGTGCCTCGGCACCGAGATCATCGTGAACAACGAGCCGACGACGCCAGACCCGGCTGAAATCGGCACGCCCGCCGCACACGAGGTCTCCTATTGGCCGGGCGACCCGACGATGGAGGCTACGTGTGATTTGCCCTTCGACTCGGGTGATCCCGCCGAGCCCGAGCTCGTCCCCGATATTGTCCTATCGGAGGTCTTCCCCTCGACGTGCGCGAGCTTCCCCAATGGGCTCGGGACTGTCCAGGATTTCCAGGGGCCCGCGCTCGGCTTCGCGTTCATCGTCCCACCGGACTCGACCGCTCAGTCAATCAGCGGCGAGGCCGCTTATCTCACATTCGGCTTCGGCGCCGCGTCGCATGTCGTAGCCCCTTGGGACGACCCGCTGACGATCCTTCATCGTGACAAGAACTCCGGCGCGGAGAATGTCTTCGCCAAAGTGCTCGGCCTCGATGTCGAGAAGTTCTCCGGTACGAGCTTGAACTCGACCGGGACGCTGATCAACACGGTCGCGATGGCGGCGGGGGCGGCGATCGACTCGACCATCGGGGGCGCCAATGTCAGCATCCTCGACCAGCGCCGCGCAGACGTCAGGATGCTCGCCTATCAGCACTTCGAGCAGACCTGCGGGTACTTCCCCGACTCGACCTCGACCTCGTTCGACAAGGCCAATATCCGCGACGGCCATTACCCGATTTGGGGGGTCGTCCACATCCTCACGCGGGTCGATGCGGGTGTTCCCGTCAACCTCGGCGCGAACCGGTTCATCAACTTGGTTCGCGGCTCGGACGAGATAGCCGGGCTCGACCCGATCGCCCTCGAGGCCGAGAGCAGCCTCGTCCCTCAATGCGCGATGATGGTCGTCCGCTCCGAAGAGGGCGGCCCGCTATCGTCCTTTTTGCCGGACAACCCGTGCGGCTGCTACTTCGAGGAGCTCACCGGCGGGACCTCGTGTCAGTCGTGTAGCTCGCCGGCAGATTGTCCTGCTGAATTCCCCGAGTGCAGCTACGGCTATTGCGAGCTCTGAGCTGCGGCCCTGCGCCAGGCGGCCACTTACAATCATGTAATAATCTCGCCGGGGCGCGTCACAGCGGCGTAAGCGGACAGCGCTGTTCTCCAAAGCAATTGCCGTCGAGCAGCCTCGAGGAGGAGACTGTCAGGAGCGACCCGTCGGAGCCGCTCGACGCTGCGCTCCTCCAAGTCTAGCCGAACCGCTATCTCCCGAGCTGTCAGAGAGCGCCCGAGCAACTGAACTGCCAAGTGCCGACACGCGCGCGGCATATCGGGGTATCGAGAACCGAGGGCGCGAGTTGCGCAAAATCGGCCAGCACCAACCCGTCTTCAGTGAAGGCGACACTCGAAGTCGATCCGCAGCGCGGGCGCAACAGTGGCGCAATGCAGCGGAGAGCCAGCCCAATAGACAAGCCAGCCGGCCATTTCGCGGAACGAGGCTCGTTGGGCGTGGCACGAACAGTGCCGAGGCGCGCGCCATGACGCTGCGCCCTTCCTACTTGGCAACCCTGATCGGTCCGCTCCTGAGCTTCACGTCGGCCTGCGCCGAAGGGGACCTCCTATCCGATGGGGGCGGTGGAGCAATCGGCGGCGTGGGCGGGGCGTCGACCGAAGCGCCAAGCGCGGGCGGCACAGGTGGCGATGGCGGGATCGATCCGCAATCCTCCGCGGGCGGGGGAGCTCTCGACGGCTCCGGAGGTTCGGGCCTCATCACGACAATCAGCTGTGCCCCAATCGACCATACGGGCGTGCTTGGCGGGCCCACCCTGCAATATGGCTTTTGCTGGTACCTGGGCCAACCCGGCGAGACCTGTGATCAGACCTGCGGGCGATTGGACACTACCAACAGCGGCCTCGAGGCTGCGTCCGCCTATCAAGACAGCTGCATGCTCGCCGGCCAAGACGATATCAGCCACTGGTTCTTCGAGAATGGCAATCCCGGCGGCTGGGTGAAGGCCGGCGGTGAGACGTCCGGCCGCGGCCTTGGGTATGGCTACGCAACGGATCAGAGCTTTTATGGGAAGTGCGTCGTCGGGGAGACTCGGTTGGGCACGTTCCCCGGAGAACCGCTCGGAGTGGAGGGCCTCGACGCCGATCGCGAGCTGGTGTGCGCGTGCGCTGGGATCGAACCAGCGACCCCTTGATCCGTGAATCAGAGCTTCACCGCCACATAGGTCAGCTGCTCATGTTCGCGTTCAGGCCTCATCACCAAGCGGTAGCTCGTCATTCACCGTAGAACGCGCAGCGTGAGCGCCCGGTTCGCGGCGCCCCCCGCCACGACGAGCTCAGCCACCTGCGTGCCGGACTTGGACAATGTCAGCGCCCCCGGGCCAGTGACATACGCGGTTGTCACTCCAGCGCTCTCCTCGAGGCACGGCGCGACGACTGGCATATCGCACGCGGCGAGGGTGACGGCGGCGCCGCCGTCTGGTTGATAGGAGAGGTCGACCGCCCCCGAGACGTCGGCGCTGGAGGTCAGCGTATAGGACAGACCGCCGTCTTCGGTGAAGGCGCCGTCGGCCCCCAAGAACACATAGACAATGCGGTCGTCGCCGACAGTGGACGCGTCGGGGATGGCTGCGGAGCCGCGCACGAGCGTCTCGACGCCAGGTGGGTACATGGGCACGAGGGCGCCCGCGCGCGCAAAGACCGGTATCTCGCTTACAGGCGAGTCAATGTCTGTCGTCGCCGGCCCCTCGATGGGCGCGCCGCCGTCCCACGGGAACCAGCGGCCCTCGGGGAAGTAGACGCTCCGCGAGGTCGCGCCTGCGGTCATGACCGGCGCGAGGAGGAGGTTCGCTCCCAGGAGGACCTCGTCGGTGATGGGCCAGACCGCAGCGTCGCTCGGGAACTCGAGCGCGAGGCCGCGCCACATGGGCATTCCGGTGTTCGTGGCCTCGCGGGCGAGCCCCATCATCGTCGGCACGAGCGCCATATGGAGCTCCGCGTAGCGCTTGAAATGGGCGGTAGTCTCCACGTCGGAGCGCCAAGACCACTCCTTGTTCGGCTGCGCGCCGTGGTGCGTACGCATGACTGGCGACCAGGCGCCGAGCGAAGTCCAACGGAAATAGAGCTCCTTCGTCGAGCCTGGATTGGTCGCTGATTGATAGCCGGCGATGTCGTGCCCATAGGTGGAGAGTCCGACGATCCCCAAGCCGATCGCCATCGGCAGGAGCGTCGGCATGCCGTCGTCGCGGTCGAAGGTCGTCCGCTGATCTCCGGCCCAAAACACGTCGACGAGCGGGGCCGAGCCGAACCAAGCGCTCCTCCCGAAGAAGAGACGCTCGACGCCGTCGCCCGCGCGACCGTCGATGGCGGCGCGCGCAACCTCTTGCCAGCCGACTGGATAGCGATTGTGCGCTTCATAAGAGAGGCCGGCCGCGGTGACCCCGTCGGTCGGCAGCCACTCGGCGAAGTCGTTCATCCAGCCGTCCGCGCCGAGGTCGATCGCCGCTTGCATCTTGCTCACGGCCCACGCGCGCGCGTCGGGGTTGTCGAGGTCGATGAGCCCCGTCTCGGTGAATTTGGCGCCTACAAACTTGTAGGTGTCGCCCGCGGCCGTCTTGACGAGCCAACCATTCGGCTCTGTCTCGTCCCAGGCCTTCGACCCCTCGTAGATGAATGGGTTGAAATAGACGTGAAAGTCGAACCCGAGGGCGTGGAGGTCGTCAGCGACTTGTTCAATATCGGGATAGAGGGTCCTGTCGACCTCCCACTCCTCTTTTAGAGCGTAGTTCTCGTTCGACCAGTCGCCTCCGCGCCAATCCTCCGTCCAGATGACGCTGCCGGGGATGCCGTCGTCGCGGAGCTCGTTCGCGATCGCGCGGACGTTCTCGCTGCCGAAGATGGCGTCGAGCCAGGGCGCGAACGCGACCTTCGGCGGCATGCGCGGCCGACCGAACGTGGCGGAGGCGCGGGCGACGGCCTCGCGCGGGGTGGGTCCGTCGAAGACGTGGACCTTCGCCGGCAAGTCGATTTGGACGCGCGCGGCGCTGTCGCTCTCGGAGCAGAGCGCGAAGGTCGAGCGCCGATCGCTCTCGGCTACAAAGATGTAACCGCGACTCGACAGGTACTCGGGGATGGGCGCGTGACTCGAGTGGCGCTGGCCTTGGAGCATCCACAGACCGATGTAGTCGTCCGTCTCGGATTTGCCGACGCCGCCCTCGGTGACGAAGGTCGGCACGGTCTGTCCGCGGTGGTCGGCGTCCCAGCTCTGCGCGCCGAAGCCCGCGAAGTGATCGCTCGGATCGCAAGCAAATCCCCAGGAGATCGCGGTGCGCGTCTCGGGGTGCTCGGGGTCGAGCGCGGCGCCGGGCCCTGGCTCGAGATCGACGACGAGGTGCCCGTCCTCGGGTGAAGAGAACGTGAGCGACGCGATCTCGCGATAGGCCTCGTCGAGCAGCTGCAGGCCGCCGTCGCTCGGGACGAGGTGGCGCGCGACCCGCCACTGTCCGTCGGCGGTGATGGTCGGCTTGAACGCGCCGTACTGCATCTCGTACGTCGAGGTGAACGTGCGCGTCGCGAAGCCGACGAGCGGCGCGCCGTCCGGGGCCACCGCGTCGGGCGCGAGGCCGTCGAGCAACGTGCGCCCGTCGGCGGCCTGGATCACGAGTCGATCGCCGTCGGCGATCGTGCCGGTGAACCCACCCGGGAGCCCGAGATCGACAGGCTCTACCGGCCCCGAGGTGTCGTCACCGCAAGCGAGCACGACGAGGAGCGGCGCGAGGCCCAGCCTGAGATTTCGCATGTCGCGCGGATGGTATCACCCGCGCGCGTGCGCTCATTGGCGGAGGCAGCCGACCTTCTCGTGGGTGAGGATGATCGCGTGGAGCTGGGCCTCCACCTCGGAGAGGAGCTCGACCTTCACGCGCGGATCTGGCGCGTCGGCCGCAGCGAGGAGCTCGTGCGACTTCTTGCCGTGCTCGATCGCCCTCGCGAGGTGTTTGCACATCGCGGGCATTTCGCCTCGCGCGTGGGCCGCATCCGCGTCCACGAACGCGCGCAGCATGTCGATGTAGCGCTCGAAGGCGTGCGCGAACTCCACGCCGACGCCGAACTCTTCAGCGCGGACCATGCACGCGCGCGCGTGGTCGAGCCGCTCGCCCGTGTCGGGCCCGAAGCCTCGGCTCGGCAGGAACTCGGCGCAACGCGCGACGAGCTCGCTCGGCTGCGTGTACGAGATGCCGTCGTATTCGACCGACGACTTCGGCGAGCTCGCGCAGCCCGAACCCATCGCGAGGAAGCTCACGACGAGCGTGTGTCGAACAGTCCTTTCCACGAGCGACAGCATTCGTGGATCGTACGCGATGCTAGGATTCTCCTGTGATTCGCCGTCGCGACCTCCTCAAGGCCGTCCCCCACGCAGCGCTCTTCGCCGCAGGTTGCGGGACCGCAGAGCCCGAGCCTCCCGCGGTCGCGTCGCGCCCCCGCAGCGTCTCGCGCGTCGTCCGCGCGATGCCGACACGCGACGGCGCGGGCGTTCGCTTGTCGCGTTCGATCGGCGGGCGCGATCTGCCGAACCTCGATCCTTTCCTCCTCCTCGACGAGATCCGCTCGGAGTCCGCGAGCGACTACATCAAGGGCTTCCCCGATCATCCACACCGCGGCTTCGAGACCGTTACTTACATGATCGACGGTGCGATGGAGCACCGTGACGTGCTCGGCAATCACGGGCGGCTCACGGGTGGCGCCGCGCAGTGGATGACCGCGGGGCACGGCATCATCCACAGCGAGATGCCGAAGCAGGAGCAAGGTCTTCTCTGGGGTTTCCAGCTCTGGGTGAACCTGCCCGCGAAGCTCAAGATGACGACGCCGCGCTACCAAGACATCGCGCCGGAGCGCATCCCCGAGGTCTCGCTCGCGGGCGCGCGCACGCGGGTCGTCGCTGGATCCGCAGGTGGTGAGGTCGGCCCCGTCGAGGGCATCGTGGTCGCGCCGACGCTGCTCGACGTGACGATCGCGGCCGGCGAGAAGTTCGAGATCCCGGTCGAGCCCGGCCACCAAATCTTCGCGTACGTGCTCTCGGGTGCGGCGCTGCTCGGGCCCGACGCGACGAGCCCCGCGACGCGCGCGGACCTCGTGATCCTCGGCGCGGGGTCGAGCGTGCTCGCGCGGGCGAACGAGGAGACGCGCATGCTCTTGGTCGCTGGCGCCCCGATCGGCGAGCCGATCGCGAGACGCGGGCCGTTCGTCATGAACACCGAAGACGAGCTCGATCGCGCGTTCAGCGACTACCAGAGCGGTCACCTCTTGATGGGGACCTGACCTCGCTTATTCGTCGTCGGGGTCCGCGGACGGGGCCGGCGGCGGCGCCGTCACGGTCTGATCGCAGCCGAGCGAACGAAGCCGCATCGCGCGCCCCTCCGGGACGGCGACGAGCACGCGATCGTTGTTCGCCGCGATGGGCTCGCCACCCCCGAGGCTGACCTCGCCGCGAGGGTTCGGGCTCTCGAGCGGGATGCCGTCGGGCCCGAGCCGCGCGAGCAGATCCGCGCCGCCGAGCGAGGGCACCGCGAGCCATCCGGGGAGCAACGTCGGCGTGCCGTCTGCGGGCAGCGGATCACTCGACTCCCACGGAGACGAAGCGCCGCCCGCTTGAACGCGGAGCACGCGCACGGGCCCACCACCCGCGCCCGTCGGAGCGTCGTCGTCGCGGTAGGCCACCACGAGCGCGCCATCCGGAGCGCGCATCACGTCGAACGCGACCACCGTGACCCCGTCCTTCGTGATGCGGAGCGGATCGCTCGTCTGCGCGCCGGTCGCGTCGAGCGGCATGACCTCCAGCCAAACCGAGGAGATCGCCTCGCCGCCGAGAGACTCGTCGACCTCGGAGTCGCTCGAGGTCGGCTTCTCTTCGGCAGGCTTCTTCTTCGGCTTCGCTTTCTTTTTCGTAGCGCTGGGTTCGGCGGTCGGTGCGCGCGTGGGCTCTGCGGTCGGCGCCGCGGTCTCGCGCGGCTTGCCGGAACCCGACGCGTCCTCGCGACGCATCGTCGAGCCGTGCACGAGGTAGACGAGGTAGAAGCCACCGTCGCGGGAGACGAGGCGCGGCTGATCGGCGTCGACGCCGACGGGGGTCGCACGGCGCGACGCGATGACCTTCGCCGGCGAGTCGAGATCGAAGCTCGCGACGCTGATGAAAGACTTGCGATCGTCGATCGAGTCCCACGTGACGAGGCCGCGACCGCCCGCCGCTGCGACGTCGAGCGCGAGCGAGTCGTCGCGACCCTCGTCGAGCTCCGCGCCCCACGTGACCGCGTCGCCGCGCACGACCGCGAGCTTGACCGCGCGCGACGAGGCGTTCGGCTCGAGCACCGCCGCGAGCAGCCGCCCCGAGCCCGCGTCGGCGAGGACGGGCGGATCCAAATCGCCGCGCGCGCGCTCGAGCTTCACCAAATGGCCGGCGCCCGCATCCGGATCGACGGTGGCGACCGAGAACACGCTGCCCCCGTCCCCGTCGGCGAGCACACCCACCGCGAAGCCTTGCTCCGTGCTGATCGCGCGCCCGAGGATGACCGCGTAAGGCGTCATCAACGGATCGAGCTCGGGCTCGTCCTCCAAATCGGGCGGGTCGCCAGCTGACGGCGACGGCGGCGTCGCTTTCTTCGCTGTAACCTCGCCGATGACGAACTCAGCACCGTCGACCGCGCGCTTGCATCGAGGCGGCGCCAGCGCGACCGCGCTCGCCGAGCTCGAGGCCGCGGGACCCTGCGGGTTCTTCGCGCTGAAGCGCAGCACGAGCGCACCGATGACGACCATCACGATCGCCGCGATCGGCGCCACGATCAGCAGGCTCGGACCGTCACCACCCTCGGGCGGCGCGCTCTCGGTCTTGCGCTTGAGCAGCGTCGGATCGGGCACGCCATCGCATTACGGCCGCCGATGGACCCGCGCAAGCACGTCGGTTGCACGCAGCCAGTCGATTTTGTGATCGCGACGCGAGCGTGCGCCCATACACGACTCGTTGGTCGGAGGGGCACGTTGAAGCCCGAACGAATCTCGAGCCGGCGGGTGGCGGCTCGAGGTCTCTACGAAAAGAAACCTGTTCCTTAGGAGGACGCATGCGTTCGCGACTTCTTCTCGGATTCATTTCGATCGCCACGCTCGCCGCCGCCGCATGCGACGACGAAACGATTGCCGTCCCCGGCGGCGGGCCCACTCCGCGAGCTCCAGACGACACGCGGCCAACCACCATCTCTTCGGTTCGTCCGGCCCCGCTGAGCGGCGGAACGCTCACCGTCATCAACGGTGGACAGCGTGCGATCCTCTCCGATCCGGATCGCGATCGCGTCGTGATCGTTTCGCTCGAGACCTACAACGTCGAGAACGTCGTCGAGCTCGCCGCCGGGAGTGAACCAGGCCGTTCCGTGGAAGACGACGCGGGCCTCGTGCACGTTGCGCTCCGCTCGGCCGGGGCCGTCGTGACCATCGCGCCCGAGACGGGTGAGCTCCTGCTCGCGACGCCGGTGTGCGCGGCACCGCGCGGCCTCGCGTTCGAGAAGGCGACGGGGCGCCTCCACGTCGCGTGCGCAGGCGGCGAGCTCGTGTCCCTCGACGGCGCGGGCAACGTGGTGCGGACGCTCGACCTCGGCATCGACCTCCGCGACATCGTCGTCTCCGGCGCGAACCTCCTCGTCTCACGCATGCGCTCCGCCGAGGTTCTCAACGTCGCCGCCGACGGCACCGTCGTAAGCACGTCGGCGCAGAGCCCGAACTTCAACACGGACTTCATGATCGAGCACTCGCCCAGCGTCGCGTGGCGCCTCATCGCCGACCCCGCGACTCCGGGCCAAGCGCTCATGATTCACCAGATGTCGCGGACGACCGCGATCGATCTCTCCTCGACGGACGGCAGCGACGAAGAGGACGTCGACGGCACCTCGGGCGCCGGCGGCGCGGGCCCCGGCGGCCCCGGCGGCAACGACGGCTACGGCTCCATGTTCTGCCAAGAAGATCTCGTGCAAACCGCGGTGTCCACGGTCGATCAGGCCGGCTTCGGCGCGCGCTACCAGAGCGACGGCATCGTGAATATGCGACTCGCTGTCGATCTCGCGGCGAGCCCGGACGGCCAGCGCTTGGCCGTGCTCGACGCGAAGTTCGGCGGCGTCCTCGAGTTGGACCGCACAGGGATGGTCGCCAACAACTCGTGCGACACCTTTCTTGCGGGCAGCTTCGCGGGCGGATTCGCGGACGAGACCGTCGCGATCGCGTACGCGCCCAGCTCGAACAACACAGCCCCGCGCTTGCTCCTGCAGACGCGCGAGCCTGCGCGCCTCGTCGTCTTTCAAGACGGCGCGACGCTCGCTGACATTTCCCTCGGCGGCGGCGCTCGCAGCGACACCGGCTACACGCTCTTTCACGACATCGGCGGCGTGACCGCGAGCGGGCTCGCGTGCGCCTCTTGCCACCCCGAGGGCCACGACGACGGCCACGTGTGGAACTTCGTCGGGCTCGGCCCGCGCCGCACGCAGTCGCTCTCCGGCACGCTCGCGGGCACCGCGCCCTTCCACTGGAACGGCGAGCTCCCCACCTTGAAGGCCCTCATGACCGAGGTCTTCTCGAACCGCATGGGTGGCCTCACCGAGTCGACCGAGCGCGTCGACGCTCTCACGAGCTGGCTCGAGCACCTCGCTCCGGTCCGTCGTGGCGGGCTCGTGGACGCCGCGTCCGTGGCGCGTGGTCAGGCCCTCTTCGAGTCGAGCGAGGTCGGCTGCGCGACCTGTCACAGCGGGCCTATGTTGACGAACAACCAGACCGTCAACGTAGGCACCGGGGAGGCCTTCCAGGTGCCGAGCCTCATCGGGGTCGGCACGCGCCTGCCGATCATGCACGACGGCTGCGCAGCCACGCTCGACGAGCGCTTCGATCCGGCGTGCGGCGGCGACGAGCGCCACGGGCGAACCGCAGCGCTGAGCGCCCAACAGCGCGCCGATCTCGTCGCGTACATGAACACGCTCTGAGCCCGTCAGACACCGCGTTCACACGCGTCTCTCCACCTCGCATCCACCTGAGCGAGCCCTACACGCAATAAGTGTCGCTGGTTCAAATCCAGTTCGCTCCTTCGGGAGCGGTAGCTCAGTCTGGTAGAGCACTTGCCTAAGAAGCAGGATGGCGAAAGCCCCAACGGCTCGCTCACTCGGATGCACATTTTTTGGGGGTGCCCCCCCTCGGCCGTGCGCGCTTCGCTTCGCACGGCCGTTCCCCCCCATGTCGGGTGGCGCTTCGCTGCGGATTTGCGTGGGGTCGAATAGGACGGCAATCGGTTGGCGGATCGCCAATCAGGGGCGCCGACCCCCGCAAATCCGCAGCTTCGCGGCACGCGACGGGGGGGACCGGTCGCGACCTCTTGGACGTGGCCGTAGGCTTTGGGCGACTGGCGCGTTGGTGCTATCGCTTGTTTCCTGGATTGCTGACTTGGCGCCTACTGCAAAGTAGGTAAACCCGAGCGCCGTTTGCGAACCCCGATGACACCCACCGCAGGCAACTGTGCTGGCGCGCCAGGGACTCGGCCCGCCCACGGGGTGGCCCGCGCCTGGTGGCGCACGCTCCCTGCCGTGCGCCGGGTTGAAGGCGCTGGACTGGCGGTGATGAATACGTCCTTCGGTCGACGACGACCGGCGCACGTCATGGATCCTGCGCCGAGGCTGGCGTGGCCCACCCCGTGGGCGGGCCTCGGAGGTCCCCATGTCTCGCTTTTCAGCTCTCGTCCTGTCTGCCCGCGCCCGCGCTATGCGCTTGGCGCCAACCACCACGGAGGCGCTGCTCTGGCAGGCGCTCTCAGGGTCCAAACTCGGTGTTCCGTTTCGCAGGCAGGTCCCCATTGACCGCTACATCGCCGACCTATGTGCACCCTCGATCCGGCTCATGGTGGAGATCGACGGCGACTACCATCTCGGCCGCGCCCATGCGGACGCGCGTCGCGACCGCGCACTTGCGCGTCTCGGTTACACGGTAGTCCGCATTCCCGCTCAGCAGGTCATGCGCGACTTCGTTGGCGCTGTGGACCTCGTGCGGTCTGCTATCACCGCTCTTCAGCGGCATTCTTGATTCCCAACGCGGTGGGGCGTGCTTGGCCCACCGCGCTCGGAATCTCGGGCTCGCGTGTGCAAGCCGCGGGCGCTATCGCTTGTTCCTGGATTGCTGGGTTGGCGCCCCCCGCAAAACAGATAAACCAGAGCGCCCGTATTGGTCAATCTGGGGGCTCCTCGCTGAAGACCTCATCGGCTTTGACTTCTGCCCCAGCCCGGGTCGAACACGACCTCAACCGGGGTGAGGCGTTGCTGAATTGTCCCGTCGCCGAGCTGCCCACGGTCGTTCTCCCCCCAGCAGAAGAGCTTGTGATCCTTCGTGACGGCGCAAGCATGCGTGTCCAGGTCCAGCTGTTTTACATTGGATAGCCCCTCAATCGGCGCGAACGTGGACCGCGACTCGAGTGTCCGGTTAGCCAGAATACCGTGTCTATTGTCCCCCGCACACGACACCGACCCGTCCGAATGAATGGCACAGAGCGTATGAAGAAACACTCTAAAGCTGGTCACGTTCGCTAGGCCGGGCAGCTTCTTGGGGCTAGCCGGACAGCCCAGATCTCCAAACTGAGTATCGCCCCAGCAATACACCTCGCCCCCCTCGAGGAGCGCACACACGTTGCTGATCTCGGGAGCGATATCCTTCACCGGACCAGGCAGCGATATCAGCTGACCAGGCGGCTTGCGCTCGCGGTTGACGGGGTTCCCGCAGTTGTTGACGAATCCTCCCCAGCAGCGAGTCTCGCCAGACGCGTTCGTCCAGCACCCCACGAACGCCGACTCGCGCAGCGTTGACGCTCCTTGCAAGACCTCACACACCTTGGGCGAGCGAGGAACCCCCGAGACGCAACGCGACGGCCCCCACGTGAACACGACGCCCTGGTCGTCGATCGCATAGCCAATGGCTTCCTCGACGGCCAGCCTCGTAATGTTCGTCAGGCCCAACGTCACTGGAGCGGTTGGTGGGCCGTCAAACGCTTGGCCATCACCGATGTTGCCTTTCTCGCGGCTGCCCCAGCACGCCACTTGATGGTTGTCGAGGAGCGCACACGAGCAATAGTTGCCCGTGCCGACTTGAATCGCCGGTCGCGGCAGCTGTACCCGGCGCGGGCGATGTTGGTCCGGCACGCCCGGGTCTCCAAGCACGCCGAACTCATTGCTCCCCCAACAATACACCTCTCCAACGTCCGACCGCGCGCAGGTGTACTGGTCCCCGAGAGCGACCTCGACGATCCCAAAGGAGTGAGCTCGCTTGGGTGCGCTGGTGCTCGCGCTGGCTGCAGGGTGGACGACGTCCACGCTCACCGTTTGGGTGCGGTCGCCATCAGGCTCCTTGCTGGTCCCAGCGCACGCTATATCGCAGAGAGAGAACGTAACGCACACCGCCCGCACGAAGACGTGCTGCAGCATTGACTTATCCATTCGCTCCGCACGCGCCAATATCACAGCTGATACGATTAGCTAACTATCCCCCTTCTTTGCAGCCGGATTCATCCACGACCTCCTCCAGCAACGCGCACGCGGCACGGGTCCCAACCCGCGCCGTTCGCCGCTGCCGAGGGGGGAGTCGGCCTGACCCCCCAAGCGTGGACAGAAAAATTCGGGGGGCCGCGGGCCACGCCGAAACGCCAGCGCGCGCCCGCCCCGACGGTCTTGGTGCCTGGCGGAGCGTCGCGCCCCAATGTTAGATAGCTGCCCCCGTCGCTGAGGTCCGACCCCGTGGTAAGCGTCCCAAGCTCCTTCCTCTTTCGCCTGCGAGGCGACTCACATTCCCTTTCCGTCGTGCAGTTCAGCGGTCGAGAGGCTTTGTCGATGCCATTCAATAGTGCGAGCGCTGCAACCAACCCCGCCGACGTCAAACTGCACTCTTCCCCCTTCAGCGATATACTGAGCTGACAGTTGCGTTCGTCTCAGGGGAGGTCTTCGTGGCGGTGGCAACTCGGTGGGGTGATCGCATGCGTGAGGACCCACGCATTCAGGCAGAGTTTCTGGAGTACGTTCAATCCGCGCGACGGACCAGGCAAGGTGGATGATGGGCACAGCCAGACAGCCAGTTCGCGGAGTGAAGCGAGGGGAGCGAGTCCCCCAAGTTGCTGGGTGCATCGCCCTTTTCGCTCTCCAAGGATGTTCTGGGGGCGACGGGCGCGCGGCGTCTGCTGCGACCACGCCGGCGCCGACCGTGAGCGTCGCGCTATCGCAAACGGCGAGTGTGTCGGGGCCTTCCGCCTCGTCCGCGAGCCCAGCGACTCCATCTGTCCCAAACGTGGTGGCCGGCGTCGCGCTCGGTTGTGACCAGTGCACCTGCGCCTGGACCACTTGGGGTGAGGTGTATTGCTGGGGGAACAACGAGTTCGGCATGTTGGGCGACGGAATGACGACGGACCAGCACAGGCCCGTGCGCGTCCAGCTGCCGGACAAGGCGATTCAGGTCGCCTCGGGGGCCTATTATTCCTGTGCCCTCCTTGAGACTGGCGAGGTCTGGTGCTGGGGCAGTTACGACAAGGGTGCAATCCCAGGTGGGTCTAGAAGTGGTTCACCAACGAAGCCGGTCAAGATTCACGACCTTGAGAAAATCCAGATTATCGACGTCGCCAATAGCTCGGGAATCGCGGTCGACCGGGAGGGACTTGCGGTTGGCTGGGGCCTCGAATGCCCGGGGGGAACGTGTCGGGTCGTGCTCAAGCGACGCCCGGAGCTTGACCACTCGCTTCTAATTCACGAGGAACTTCTCGTTGGGTGCTCGACTACGCAAGCTCATGATGTCGACTGCTGGACCAGCCTCCAGGACCGCGCTCTACAGACTGCGGCGCACAGTCCACCTGGCATTCGCATGCACATGCCCAGAGCCCGATCGATGAGCGTTTCTTTCCACACGGCTTGTTTCGCTGTGGAGGGGGGTGACGCCTACTGCTGGGGCCAAGCGGCCGACGGATACTCGGTCTGGAGCACTCCAACCCGCCTTGATAACTTTTCCAATGTAAAAGAGTTGTCGATCTACTTCCAGTCGATGTGCGCCGTACATGAGGATGGCACCGTATCCTGTTGGGGGCTGACCAAGAATGGCCCCGTCGAGGACAACGCAACCTGGCTACGCCTGAAGCCGGAGATTGTGCCCAACTTGAAAAACGTGAACAGCATCGTGACCCGCGGCCACACTTGCGCCATTACGGACGGCGGAGAACTCTTCTGCTGGGGGCCCAACGAGCGCGGCCAACTCGGGGACGGCACGACCACCAGTAGACTGGAGCCCATTCGAGTCGTCTTGGGCGAGAGGGATTAGATGGGCTGCCTGCTCAACAATCCGGGCGTCGGCGAACTCGACGGTCGAAGGCACCTTGCGCGCGTTCGAAAGCCTCGAGAAAGACAGGTCCGATTTGGTCTCGATTCTAATGACAGAGGAGAAGCTAACAAAACAACACGCAGAGGAGGCCGCGAAGTCAAAGATGAAGCTGACACCATGATTGGGCCGCAGATTCACCGGGTTCGTTCTGACCACTTGCCGCTGCTCTTGGGGTAGAGAGGTAGGCGCAATGACCGCGCGAGACCGTGTGATGTTGACTGTCCATGTTGCCCTTTTCGCTCTCCAAGGATGTTCTGGCGGCGACGGGCGCCCGGCGCCTGCTGCGACCACGCCGGCGTCGACCGTGAGCGTCGCGCTATCGCAAACGGCGAGTGTGGCGGCGCCTTCCGCCTCGTCCGCGAGCCCAGCGACTCCATCTGTCCCGAACGTTGTGGCCGGCGTCGCGCCCGGTTGTGACCGGTGCACCTGCGCTTGGACCACTTGGGGTGAGGTGTATTGTTGGGGCTACAACGAGTTCGGCATGTTGGGCGACGGAATGACGACGGACCAGCACAGGCCCGTGCGCGTCCAGCTGCCGGACAAGGCGATTCAGGTCGATTCGGGGGGCTACTACTCGTGCGCCTTGCTCGTGACGGGAGAGGTCTGGTGCTGGGGCAGCCGCGCCAGGGGTTCAATTCCGAACGAGTTGGAGAGCGGCGCGGCGACGAAGCCAATCAAGATTCGCGGACTGGAGAACGTTCGACGAATCGACGTAGACAATAGCTCCGGAACCACCATCGACAAGAATGGTCGCGTTATTGGCTGGTCTACCGACTGCGGGGGCGGGACGTGTCGTTCAGTGCTGGGCCGCCGTCCGGAGCTCGACAACGCTCTCGAGATTCGCGAGGAGCTCTCAATCGGATGCCTGACATCACAAGCGCACGAAGTGAGCTGCTGGACCTCCCTCGATGACCGAGCCTTCCCCGTGGCCGCGCGACATCCACCTGGCGTCCCAATGCAGATATCGAGACTGAGATCGGTGGGCTTGTCCTATGAAACCGCTTGCTTCGCAGTGGACGACGGTACGGTCTATTGCTGGGGCCAGGGCACGAATGGATACACACCTTGGAGCACGCCGCAGCGTTTGCCGGAATTCCAGAATGTAAGATCGCTGGCGCTCTACCTCCTGTCGATTTGCGCCATACACGAGGACGGCACCGTGTCGTGTTGGGGGCTCACAGAGCATGGGGCGGTTGGCGACACCTCAACTCGCGCGCAGCTCAAGCCGCAGGTCGTCCCCAACCTGCAGAATGTCAAGAGCGTCGTCCTCGGAGGCCACGCCTGCGCCATCACGGAGGACGGTAGACTCTTTTGCTGGGGTCGCAACGAGCACGGGGAACTGGGGGACGGCACGACCACCAGTAGACTGGAGCCCATTCAAATCGTCTTGGGCGAGAGTGATTAGACGGGGACTGGGAGGAATCCAAAGGACCCATTGCCGCGTTCAACCGCTTCTTGGGTGGAGAGATGCGCGACCTCGGCTGCGTCGCGCTCGCGGCGTGCGACTAGACTGCTGTTCATGCTGACTCGAAACGTCGCAGGCGCGCTCTTCTCTCTCTTTGTGTTGGCCGCGTGCGGCGATGACGACGGTGGGGGCGCGAGCGGCACGGGTGCCGCCGGCGCAGGCGGCGGAGGTGGCGCAGGGGGCGGCGACCCTTGCGCTGCGTGCGAGCAGCTCTGCGTTCGCTCGGGTTGTGGCGACGTCACGATCTCGTGCGAGTCGCAGAACGGCTTCTGCGACGGCCCCGCCACGGGCCCCGTGTGCGACTGCACCGGCACCGTGATCGAGGGTGACTTCGCGGCTTGCAGCGCGGCCGTCTCGGGCACGCCGATCGCCGATCCCTCGGGCTGCCAGACGGGCACGTTCGCGTGCGGCGGAGAGAGCTGCCAGCGCAACGCTGAGATCTGCGTCGCGACGACGCCCGGCGACATGGGCGCGACGACCTACGAGTGCAGGCCGCTCGCCGACGTGCAAGGCAGCTGCACGGGGATCCCCGACTGCTCTTGCATGGATTTCACGGTGCTCGCCTGCGGGCCCACGTGCGCTTGCTCCGCGGACGCCGACCACCAAGAGACGGTGAACATCGCGCTCCCGTGACGCCTCCGCGCATCGCGCGAGTCGCTTACAGCGCGGTAGGCGTTACGCCCGCGAACCGCGCGAAGTCTCGGATGAGGTGCGACTGGTCCGCGTAACCGAGCGACGCCGCGAGCGACGCCCACGCGGGCCGATCACCTTGCTCGAGCGCCTCGAGGATCGCTTGGAACCTCACCATCCGCGCGAGCTCCTTCGGCCCGAGGCCGATCCACACGTCGAAGAGCCGCGCGAGGTTGCGCGGGCTCGCGCCCACGTGGCGTGCGAGCGCCGCGACGTCGACTGCGCCGCGCTGCTCGACGAGGCGATCGACGGCGCGCGCGACACGCTCGTCGACGGAGGGCGCGCCGCGGAGCTCGGACGCGACGAACCGCTCGAGCGCTGGGACCGCGCTCGCGAGCTCACGGGCCGCAGCGAGCGACGCGACGAGCTCGCCGACGGCGCTCTTCGAGAAGAGCTCCTCGAGCGGCGTCGACCGATCGAGCAGGTCGCGAGCTGGCGTATCGACCAAGAGCCGCGCCGCTCCAGGTCGCAGCTGCACGCCGAAGAGCCGCGTGCCCGGCGCGTGCTCGAACACGCGCGCCGCGCGACGCGGGCCATTCAAGAGCGCGCGAACCTGCGCAGGCCCCACGTCCACGATGAGGTCCGCGCAGCCCTCCGGGAGCGTGCGCACGACGCCCCCGAGCTCGGTGTCGGCGTGAACAGCGAAGTAAGCGATCACCACGCGCTCGAGGTGCACGGCGGGCGCGGCGCGCTCGGTGCGAACCGGCGCGCGCGACACCGCACCTCTCGGCAAATACGCGATCGGCTCGACCATCCCCGCGGAGTCGAGAGCGTAGCCCGCTCTCACGCAGGGTCGCCCGCGATCTCGATGAAGCGAAAAGCTCGACCCTCCGGATCGCGGAAGGTGACGACGGTCTTGCCCTCGCCGAGATCGATCGGCGCGTGAAGCCGCTCGGCCCCGAGCGAGGCCGCGTGAGCCATCGCCGCCTCGAGCGAGCTCGTTCGAAACACCGGGACGAGCGGCGACGAAGCGTGCCCCTTCTTCGCGTCCCACATGGCGAAATGCACGCCGCCGAGCGAGCCCTCGAGGTGCTCGCCGACGTGTCCGTGTGACGAGAGCTCGAGCGGGACACCGAGCGCCCGATAGAACGCAGCCGAGCGCGAGGGATCAGCGACGTAGAAGATGAGGCCCGACAGATTGCGAATGGGGTTCGTTTCCATGGAGCGCAAGGTGGCGTCGGCCTCGGCTCGGGGATTGGACGAATCGGACGAACTCGCCCCCAATGGGCGCGCACTCGGCGGAGGCATCCATGTTAGGAGGCACGGGTGTCGCGCTTCGCTCGCCTGCTCGAAGGTGCCCTGCGCTCGGTCAACGGCGCGGCTGACCTCGTCGGCGCAGGCCCGCCGATCGATCGGCTCTTCGAGCAGCTGCGCGTCGACGAAGCGTGGGCGCCGCGTCTTCGCGAGCTCTCGGAGAAGGGCCCGATCGTGTTCGTCCTCCGCGCGCTCTCCGGCGTGGACGCGCTCGCGCTCGCGCACCTCGCGTCGCGCTGGCACCTGCCCGAGGTCGGCTACGCCCACGATTTGCCTGCGTTTCCGCTCGCGCTGCTGCGCACGCGGGTGCGCGCGCCGTTCCAACCGAGCCTCGCGCAGGCGCTCGCAGTCGGCCGCACCGCGATCCTCTTCCTCAAGCGACCGCCCGCGCTCTTCTCGACGACGGGTCGCGGCCAGACCGAGGGAGACGCCCTGCTCGAGGTCGCGCTCGAGTGGGTGCGCGAGACCGGCAAAGACATCGCGCTCGTGCCCGTCACGATCCTCTGGTCGCTCAAGCCGGAGCGCCAGGGCCTCACGTCCTTCGACGCGATCTTCGGCCCGACCGACATGCCCGGCGAGCTTCGCAGCTTCGCGCAGCTCGTCACGAGCTTCTCACAGGGCGCGGTGCGCTTCGGCGAGCCTCTCATGGCGCGCGCCTTCCTCGAGGCTCAGGCGCCCGACGCCGCGCCGTACACGCTGATTCGTCGGCTCACGTACGCCCTCCTCTTCAAGGTCGAGCGCGAGCGCCGCGCGGTCGTCGGCCCCGCGCACAAGACGCCCGATCGCATCCGCGAGCAGGTCCTCTCCAGCCCCAAGCTCGCGACCCTCATGCGCGAGCTCTCGGGCGGCGACCCCGACAAGCGCGCCGAGGTCGAGGCGAGCGCCCGCAAGATGCTCGACGATCTGAGCGCGTCGCCCAACCCGGACATGGTCCGTGCGATCGAGCCCGTCGCAGATGCTTTGGTCCGCAAAGTATTTTCGGGCGTCGACGTCTCGGGCATCGACGCCCTCCACGAGGCAGCCGTGCGCGGCACGGTCGTGCTCTTGCCCTGCCACAAGAGCCACGTCGACTATCTCGTCATCTCGTACGTCCTCCGCAAGAACCTGCTCGAGCTGCCGGTCATCGCGGCCGGCGACAACCTCGCGTTCTTCCCCGTCGGCGGGCTCCTTCGTCGCGGCGGCGCGTTCTTCATCCGTCGGGACGCGCGGACCGATCGCCTCTACGCCGCCGTGCTCGACGCGTACGTGCGCCGCTTGCTCCGCGACGGCTGGCCGATCGAGTTCTTCCTCGAGGGCGGTCGCTCGCGCACCGGCAAGATGCTCTCGCCGAAGGTCGGTCTCCTGAACCTCGTCGTCGACGCCGCGACCTCGCTCGACGATCACCCGACGTTCTTCGTGCCGGTGCACCTCGGCTACGAGCGCCTGATGGAGGATTTCGAGCTCAGCCAGGAGCGCGCCGGCGCGAAGAAGGAGCGAGAGAGCACGCGCTCGCTCCTCGCGGTCGCCGACGCCCTCAAGGACCCTTACGGTCGCGTCGCCGTCAGCTTCGGCACACCGATCGCGCTCCACGAGCTCCGCGCCTCGATGGGCTTGGCGGAGAGCACGCTTTCCCCGGCGAAGCGCCGCTCGCTCACGACGCGGCTCGCGTCCGCGGTCGTCGCTGGCATCCACCAAGGCGCGCTCCTCACCGCGGGCGCGCTGACCGCGACTGCGCTCCTCGACATGCGCGAGCGTGGGATTTCGCAGCGCGATCTCGTGGGCCGCGTCGAGATGCTCCTCACCGTCGGGCGACGCGGCGGCGCGCGCCCCGCGCCCTCGCTCGTCGACGACGCAGGCAGGGTCCGCCCCGACGCCGTGCGCGAGGCAGCGATCGTCCACGCGCGCGGCGGCCTCGTGAAGGAGCACGTCAGCGATGAAGAGCTCGATCGCGCAGCCGCGACGAAGGGCCCAGCCCGCGCCGTGGAGCGTCGCCTCGAGGGCTCGGTCGTGTACACCGTCCCCGAAGAGGGCCGCGGTCGCCTCGACCTCGCGAAGAACGCGATCCTGCATTTCTTCGTCGATCGCGCGCTCGTGAGCGTCGCGTATCGCGCGCTCCGCAAGCGCAGCGTGCCGCGCCCCGAGGTCCGCGCGGCCGTCGTCGAGCTCGCAACGTGGCTCGCGCAGGACCTCGTGTGCCTCGCGCATCCGCCCTTCGCCGAGCGCGTCGACGCGGTGCTCGACGACATGCTCGCGTTCGGCGAGCTCCGCGCCGCGGCCGACGGCGCGCTCGAGGTCGGCGGCGGCAACAGCGACGCCGACGCTTCGACGTGGCTCGAGTCACACGCCGCGCACCTCACGCCCGCGCTCGAGAGCTACCGCGTGTCGGCGCGCGCCGCGCGCATCCTCTCGCGCAGCGGCCCGCTCTCCGAGGGCGAGCTCGTCGCGCGCGCGCTCACGCTGGGCCGCGAGATGTTCCTGCGCGGTGAGCTCGAGCGCCGCGAGTCTGTCAGCGCGCCCACGATGAGCGCCGCGTTCGACGCGATGGTGGAGCGCGGGCTCCTGCGCAAACAGGGCGGCAAGTTCGAGCTTGCGAACGGCAAGACCGACGACGATGCTCGCGCCGTGGAGCGCTATTTCAGGAGCCGCGCCGCAGCACCGTTCTCGGGAGAACCCTCGTAATGCGCGCGCTCGGTCTCGCCGTCGCGTCGCTCGCGCTCGCCGGCTGCATGGGCATCCCCAGCGCCCTCGCGCCCGGCTTCGAGGGCTCGGTCGGCCTCCCTCACAGCGGCGTCGTCACCGGCGCGGTCGCGCTCCCCAAGCAGGGGCGCGGCTACGAGCGCTACCGCGACGACGGCGTCTACTGGGGCACGCCGCGCCTCGTCAGCGCGATCCAGCGCGCCGCCGCATCGGTCGCGATCGAAGCGCCGGGTGCGCCGCTCGTCATCGGCGACCTCTCCGAACAGTTTGGGGGCAAAACAGATCGACATCGCTCGCACCGCTCGGGGCGCGACGTCGACATCCTCTTCTACGTGACGACGCCGTCGGGCGTCTCGGTGAAGAGCCCGGGTTTCATCACGTTCGCCGCAGACGGCCTCGCGACCGCGAGCGCGTCGAAGGGCAAAGGCAAGGGCAAGGCGAAGGGCGCGCGGTACCTCCGCTTCGACGTCGAGCGCATGTGGCTCTTGGTGAAGGCCCTCGTCAGCGACCCTGAGACCAACGTCCAATGGATCTTCATCTCCTGGCCGCTCGAGGGGCTCGTCACCGAGTACGCGCGCGCCCTCGGTGAGGACCCGGAGATCATCTGGCACGCCGAGGTCGTGATGAAGCAGCCGAGCGACAGCGCGAAGCACGACGATCACATCCACGTGCGCCTCGCATGCTCAGAGGACGATCTCGTCCACGGCTGCGACGGCGGGCCGCGCTGGGATTGGCAGGACCCACCCGAGGTCGCCGCGCTCAGCGACGAACAGAAGCTCGCGGCGATCCTCGCGCCGCTCTGAGCGCGTCGCGCAGTTACTGCGCTGTCACCATCGGCGCCCGACGAAAGAGCTCCGCCGCGTGCTCGACCTCGCTCGCGGGCAGCGGCGCGCTGACGCCAACGATGCCCCCGCGACCGACCAGCACCTTCACCGCGTCCGACATGACGACGCGACCCGGGCCGGGCGGCGATCGCGGATCGCTGACTTCGCCCGCGACCGAGTAGTGACCAGGGCCGGTACCGCAAACGTACGGCGCGCCCATCGTGAACGTGTACTGCGTCGAGATCGTCCCGTTCGGCTCGAACACGGGCTGGAACGAGAACAGCGTGGGCACCTCCTCGGCGTCGAACACGCAGCCCGCCGCGTCGGCAAGGATGACCTCACGCACGCGCGGTCGCAGGCTCGCGAGCGTCGCCTCGGACGGCGACTCCGTGACTGCGGCGTTCGACTCGACATCCCAACGCAGCGCGGTCGAGCCGAAGAACGGGTGCGCTGCGCCGCAGCCCATCCCCGTCTCGGAGAGGACGCCGAAGAACTGGCTCCCGAGCAGGGCGCTTGGCGTGAGCGATCGCTCGTAGTCGCCAGCGCCACTCTCACACGCGCTGCCGGTGAAGGACTCCGCGAGGTAAGCGACCGCTCGCCCAGTCTCGAGCGAGACGATCGCGGGTCGAGCGACCTCGCCCCGAGCCGTGGTCAGCCTCTCGCAGTCGCAGAAGTCCGCAGGCTCGGGCTCTTCGCGAAACGCGACGAGCTCCCTGCCGCGCACGGCGACGGGCTCCGCGCGCTCGGCGACGATCGCGCCCGAGGCATCCACGAGCAGGCTCTTCAGCGGCCCCGCCGTGCCCTGCTTCCAAAGGACGAACGCCGTGCCGAGCATCGGTGAGGTCGATTGGCTCGCCGATGGAGCGGTCTGCGAGACGGTCACTTCGGCGTCGCCGCGACCTTGCGCCCCGCCGCACGCAACGAGAAAGATGCCGAACATCGGAGAGGCACGGAGCACCGGTCGAAGAGCCATGTCGTCACCTGGTCAACGTTCTACGAGCGAGCGCGCTTCCGCGGAAGCGGAGCCTGACAGCGTGCTCGTCGCTGCGGACGCCGCGACCGCGTGCTCGTTGTTGCCCGCCTCGCGGGAGCTCGCGTTCGTGTATTTCGATCCGCCGTACGCGACCGGCGGCGACTGGACGGCCTGCACCGCGCGCGGCCAATCTCGTGGGCGACGCACGGAGACCTCACCCGTCGCGTACGCCGACGACGCGGACGTCGATCGCCTCGTCGAGATGCTCCGCGCCGCGGTGTCCGCCGTGCGCGAGCGCATGGCCGAGCGCGGCGTGCTCTGCATGCACCTCGATCATCGAGCCGTTCACGACGTTAAAGTCATGTTGGACGGCGTCTTCGGGCGCGGCGCGTTCCTCGGCGAGATCGTCTGGGTGCCCGGCAACGGGGCGCGCGGCGCAGGGTTCTCGACGACCCACCAGACCTTGCTGCTCTACGCGCGGAGCTCGAGAGACAGCGCGCACGTCGAGTGGAACACGAAGCACGCGCTCCTCCGCGAGCCCTTCGCCGCGACCAGCCTGAAGATGCACTTCAAACAGCGCGACGCCGACGGTCGCCTCTTTCGCGAGCGGACCATCAACGGCAAGGCCTACCGCTACTACGCCGACGAGGGTCGTCGCCTCGGCAGCGTGTGGACCGACATCCCCGCGATGCGCGCGAACACGCCCATCCACTCCGAGGGCACTGGCTACCCCACGCAGAAGCCTCGAGCGATTGCTCGAGCGGCTGCTCGTCGCGACCACGCGCGAGGGAGATCTGGTGGGCGACTTCATGTGCGGCAGCGGGACCACCGCAGTCGTCGCGGCTCGCCTCGGCCGCGCGTTCTTCGCCTCCGACGCGGGCGACCTCGCGATCGAGATCGCGCACAAACGCCTGACCGCCGCGGGCGCGCGGTTTCGGTTCGTCTCTCGCCCCAAAACCTGACGGCGCTATCCTTCGTAGGTGGCTCGGGAGTTCGACCTCGTCGTTCGAGGGCCCATCGAGGTCGACGTCCCTGGGCGTGGCGTCAAGGCTGGCCTCCTCGTGGCAAGCCTCGGGGCGATCGCTGCGTTCGCGCTCGTGGGCCGCTCATCGTTCGCGTTCATGGTGTCCACCGCGATCGCCTTCATCGCGGGGCTGGCCTCGCAGCAGCGACGGGCCGCACGTTTCGCGGGTGCCTCGCGGCGGAGTCGACGCGCTCGAACTGCGAGCGGCGGGGCCGGGATCACGAGGGCGCCGTCGTCGTGCGGCGCGGCGGGCGAACGCGCTCGTTCCCTGCGAGCGCGCTCGGGCGCGTGGCACGTGCGCGACGAGGGCCGCGTCGTCCTCCTCTTCGATCGGACGACGCGGGTGTCGATCGGCGTGCGCGACGACAGCGTCGCCGAGGAGCTCCTCGCCTGGGTCGGCCGCGAGCACGCGACCCACTTCGTGTTGCCGACGCAGCCCAGCTACTCGCGCGCCGTGGAGGGGATCGTCCTCGCGATCGCGGGTCTCATGTTCTCGCTGCTCTCGTGCGCGTTCGCCTTCCAAGTGCTCGCGGTTACGCACCTCCCGCCCTCCGGTGCGATCCTCCTGCTCTCGGCCGCGTTCTTTGGACCGCTCGCGCTCGCGCTCAAGTGGGCCGCTGGGCTCGGCGCCCCCGTCGAGGTGGTCGTCGGTGACGACGGCCTCTTGGTCTTCCGCAAGCGGTCGCGGGGCAAGGTCGAGCGGCTCGCCGAGCGACGAGACGTGTTCATACCCATCACCGACATCCGAGAGATCGAGCTCGTCGACGACGGTGTCGCGATCCGTCGCGCGACGGACAGCTTCGTGGTGCAGACGACCGAGCCGCTCGCGCTCGCAGACGCGCTGCGCACCGCGGTCGAGCGCAAGGGGCGAGCTCAAAGTCAGGTCGACGAGTCGACCGCGCTCCGCTTACAGCGTGGTCCGCGCGACCTCGAGACGTGGTCGTCCGAGCTCGTTCGACTCGGAGAGCGTGAGCACTACCGCCTCTCGCGTCTCGACTCGGGGGCGTTGCTGTCCGTGGTCGAGAGCGGCTCGCGGCCTCCTGACGAGCGCGTCGGCGCGGCGTGGGTCCTCGGCCGGCGCGCGGAAGAACAAGACCTCGTCCGCGTGCGGATCGCGGCAAGTCGCACCGCGCACCCTGCGTTGCGCCGCGCGCTCGAGGACGCCGCCGAGGGCAAGCTCCTCGTCTCGAGCGAGCCGCCGGACGCGAGCTCGAGCGACATCGATGACGAAGCCGAGGCCGAACAGGCCGCGCTCGACGAGGCTCGCACCTGAACATCGCTGCTTGAACAATCGCGCCTGTTGGCGGATGAGGGCGCAGTTGGAACCATGGCCGAACATGGCGCGTTCGCGTCCGCTCCGATTCGCTCCGTTCTTGCTCGCCGCGCTCGCCGCATGTCGCGCGGCCTCGGGTGAGAACGGTGCGCCCCCCGCGACCACCACGGCCGCGCCCTCCAAAGCACCGGACGCCGCGTCTTCGCCGAGCGCAGACGTGAGCTCACCCGCGAGCGCGCCCTCGGGAGCGACGCCGGGGATCGTGCGCATCAGCGCGGTCGGCGACGTCACGCTCGGCGACGCCGCAACGGCCGAGCGCGCACCGGGGAGCTTCCACCGGTTCTTCGACGAGGTCGGCCCGCTGCGACCCTTCAGCATGGTCGACACCGTCTTTCACGACGACGACCTCACCATCGCGAACCTCGAGGGCCCGCTCACGCTCGAGCCTCCGCGACAGAACGCGCTGCGAGCCTTCCGCGGGCGCATGGCCTTCGGGAAAATCCTGCAGATCGCGAGCGTCGAGCTCGTGAACATCGCGAACAACCACATCATGGATTGCGGTCCTCGCGGCATCAAAGAGACGAAGGAGGCGCTGCGCGGCGCCGAGGTCGCGTACTTCGGACTCGGTCGTGTCGACACGCGATGGATCAACGGCGTCGAGGTGCACAACCTCGGGTTCACCGGCGGCCAACCCAAGGTGAAGGACGAGGTCGTCGAGCTCGTGAGCGCGATCAAGCGCCCTGACAATCTTGTCATCGTCACGTTCCACTGGGGCATCGAGGGCTCGCACGAGGTCATGGACGTGCAGGAGTCGCTCGCGCACGCGGTGATCGACGCGGGCGGTGACCTCGTCATCGGCCACCACCCTCACGTGCTCCAGGCGATCGAGACCTACAAGGGCAAGAAGATCCTCTACAGCCTCGGCAACTTCCTCTTCGGCGGCGCGGAGGAGCACGACGAGCTCGAGTCGATCATCTACCGCGCGCGCTTTCAGAAGACCGCGGGTGTGGTCAGCCTGCTCGACGACGAGCTCATCCCCGTCATCGTCGCCGCGGACGGCAAGCACAACGACTTCTTGCCGCTGCTCGCGGGCGACGAGCGGGGCCAGGAGATCCTCGACAACGTCGCGCAGTACAGCAAGAACCTCAAAGACCCGCTCATGCGTGGAGGCAAGAAGCTCCCGCCTCGCCGGTCCGTCTTCCGCAAAGACTGGTAGCTGCCGTCAGAAGGACTTGAAGAGCTCGTCGCAGCGGTTCGACGGCGCGCCCGAGGCCGGGATGGATACCGTGCATTTCGCCAGCCCGATCGGGCCGACGTCGTTCGCGATGATCTGCGTGTAGTACGTGACCTCGAGCGCACCCTTGCTGCGCGCGAGAGCGGGCGCGCTCACCAGCTTCGCCTTGTCGTCGGGGAGCTTCGAGAGCGATTGCTTGGCCTCACCTGCGGTTCGAACGACGTGCGCGCTGTAGGTGAAGAGCACGAGGCCGATCCACTCGCCGTCGCTCAGCTTCTCCGGTGAGGCCGCGAGACCGTAGAGCTCGACGATGCGCCCGAGCCCAGCGTCCGCGCCCCCGCAGCCGACCTCATCACCTTTGACGAAACACGCCGTCGCCATCGCGTCGGGGATGAGCGGCCACGCTTTGTAGAGCTCGAGCCCGGGCAGAGGCAGCGCCGGCACGCCCTCGGTCGTGACCTCGATCTCGGCGCCGTGCTCCTGCTGCGCGAGCGTCTTGCGGACGAGCTCGATCGAACGAGACGACGACGGCGGCGTTGCGCTGCTCGTCTGCGTCCCGCTCACGCCTGCCGAGCTCGCTCGCGCGTTCGACCCATCGTTGCCGCTGCACGCGGAGAGCAAACAGAGCAAGGCGACCGTTCGGAGATGTGGGTGTGGAGTCATCGATGTCCCGTGTTGTTGGTGCGAGATCGGCGATCGTACGCGTCCCTTCCGAAAAGGATCTGCGGTGATACGCTCGCGCCCCAGTGGCCGAGCGGCGAAAGCCCGTCGAGGAGGAGGTCGTTCGACGGAGAGATCCGCGCGCGGACGATGACGACGCACCTGCGCGACCGGCGCCCCGCGCAGCACCGCGACCACGCGCTGCCATCGAGGCCGTCGTCGCGAAGCACCCCGCGCGCGAGAGCGACACGGCAGGCGACGTCCCGCTGTTTCGCAAGGCCGCCACCCCGCAAGCCGCGGGCACGCTGAAGAGCGTCGAAGGCCCTCGCGCGAAGGCTGAACCTGCCGCGACGGTCCTCGAACGAAAGCAGCACCACGGAGTCGATCCGACGATGCGGGCCGACGACGCTGGCGCGACCGCGATCGCAGGACGCGCGGGCGCCGCGCCCTCGACCGAGGACGACCCCTACGGGATCGTCGGCAGCCTTCAAGCGGGGTGCTTTCGCGTCGAAGAGGTCGTCGCCGAGGGAGGCTTCGGGATCATCTATCGCGCGCTGCACACCCGCTTCCGCGCGAAGGTCGCGCTCAAGTGCCTGAAGATGCCGGGCACGCTCGGCGAGGAGCAACGCGCGCTCTTCCTTCAGAAGTTCAACTCCGAGGCCGAGGTCCTCTTCCGACTCTCGTCGTCGCTCCCCGAGGTCGTCCGCCCGATCCACTTCGGCGAGCTGGAGCTCGACACCAAGAAGTTCGTTCCCTTCATCGCGCTCGAGTGGCTCGAGGGCGAGAGCCTGAAGACGATCATCGAGAAGCGCGCCGCCGAGGGAAAGCAGCCGATGCCGATGGCGCGCGCGGTGAAGCTCCTCGAGCCCGTCGCCCGTGCGCTCTCTCGTGCGCATCGCTTCCCCGGCCCCGAAGGTCCGCTCGCGATCGTCCACTGCGACATCAAGCCCGACAACCTCTTCGTCGTGCACGAGGCCGAGGGCGACATCTTCAAGATCCTCGATTTCGGCATCGCGAAGGTGAGGCACCTAGCGACTCGTCAAGCAGGCGCGATGACCGCGGGCGACCTGCGGATGTTCACGCCGGCGTACGCCGCACCCGAGCAATGGGACCCCGACACCTACGGTCAAACGGGACCTTGGACGGACGTCCACGCCCTCGCGCTGACGCTGCTCGAGCTCGCGACGCAGAAGCCCGTCTACTCGGGTGAGGTCCCGCGCATCCTCGAGATGGCGATCGACACCAAGCGTCGCCCTACCCCGAGCAGGCTCGGGTTGAAGCTCCCGGCCGCCGTGGATCGTGCGTTCGAGTCCGCGCTCGCCGTGGACCCGCGCGACAGGACCGCGAGCGTCGACCGCTTCTTCACCGACCTCACACAGGCCCTCGCCTCCAAATCGAGCGCGACGCACGAGGCCGTCCCCAAGAAGCGCCCCACGGTCGCGACCGATCCGAACCCACCCGTCTACGACCGCAAGCGGAGCTTCTTCAACTTCGAGGCGATCGCCGAGAAGGCAGGTCCGCTCCCCGACGACGACATCGAGGTCGTCTTCGACGCCGAGCCGGTGAGCGCGCGCCGCCCGCCTGCTGCTACGAAAAACGAAGCGCCCGTCGCTACGAAAAACGAAGCGCCCGCACCGGTCGAACCTCCGCGCCCCGAGCCTGCGCCGACTCCAGCGGCGACCACGACGGCCGCGCCCGTCGAGGTTCATCCACGCACGCCGACTCTGGTGCGCGCCGTCCTCGCAGGCGGATTGCTCCTCGTGGTCGTCGGCGTCGCGCTCCGTCTCTTCGGCCGACCCCTCTTCGTCGAAGTCGTCGGCGCGTTGCTGCTCTTGGTCGGAGCCGCGCTCTACTTGAAGAACCGCCGCGCCTGAGGGCCCGCCGCCGCGCGCAGCTCGCAGAGCCGCGAGGCGATCTCCGCGAACCCCGCCCCCATCTCCAGCCGGGCGACGAAGCGCGGCAACACGCTGAGGCGCGCGCGGTGACGCTCCACGTTCGCGACGCCGAACGTGAGCCCGAACGCGGCGAACGCCGGCGCATCGTTCGCGCTATCCCCGATGAACGCAGCCGTTCGGTACGCGCTCGCCGGGTCTGCGCCGAGCGCACTCGCAAGCGCGAGATACCCGGTCGCTTTGTCCTCGCCGTCGAGCGTCACGTGCGCGTGCACGCTCGACGAGAACGTCCGCGCGCCGAGCGCGTGCGCGGCCTGGCGCAGAGCCTCCACCCGCGAAGCCTCGACGTGGTGATGCTCCCCGATGTCGAAGGCCGCGTCGCTCTTTCGAGCGCCGTTGTCGTCCGCGAGGGTGATGTCGGGGAAGCGCTCGAGGAGCTCGCTCACGATCGCGTCGAGCCGCGCGCGCCGCGTACGGCGAACGTCGACCGAGACCGTGTCGAAGAGCTCCACGCCGCGCCCGCGCGCGACCCAAGCGACCGCACCGTTCTCCGCCAGCGCTGCGTCGACGGGCCACTGCCGCGCGACGATCTCGGCCCAGCCTGCAGGCCTGCCCGTCGACGCGAAGAGCGCGTAGCCAACCTCTCGCATCCGAAAGAGCGCCGAGTACGCGGCCTCCCCGAGGCGACCGTGATCGAGCACCGTGTCGTCGAGATCGAACACGACCGCGCCGATGTCCTCGACGTCGACCCGTGCGAGCGCATCGAGCGGCGTCATCATTGGGTCGGCTCCACCCGCGCGATGAGGCTCTTCAGGTAGAGGCCCTCGGGGAACGCTGCTGGGACCGGGTGATCGGGGGCCTGCACGTGATGCTCGAGCACCGTCGCTTGAAGGTTCGCGTCTCGCGCGCCGAGCGCGAGCGCACGCACGAGCTCGCTGAACCCGACCGCGCTCGAACACGACGAGAACACGACGAGCCCACGCGGCCGCGTCGCGCGGCACGCTGCGCGAGCGATCTTTCGATAGGCCTCGAGCGCTGCGTCGACCTTGCTGCGCGCCGGCGCGAGCTTCGGCGGATCGCACAGCACCAGGTCGAAGCCCCCGTGCGCGCCCGCAGTCTCCATCGCGCGGACTGCGTCGCCACGCTCGACCTCGATGATCGAGTGAAGCTGATTTCGCCTGGCCGACTCGGCCGCGACCTCGGCTGCGAGCGGGCTCTGATCGACCGAGAGCACTCGCTTCGCCCCACCTCGCGCCGCCGCCAGACCGAACGCACCTACGAAGCAGTACGCATCGAGCACGGTGCGTCCGCGCGACAGCGCTTCGACGCGACGACGAAGCTCGCGTTGGTCGGCGTAGAACCCCGTCTTCTGCCCGAGAGAGACAGGAACCGAGAACTCGAACCCACGCTCGCGGAAGGTGAACTCGCTGACCGACTCGTCACCACGAACGACGCCGGTGCCCACCGAGACGCCCTCGATTCGCGCAGCGCTCTCGCTCGTCCGGTCGAAAATTGCGCGCGGCCCCAGCATTTCCTCGAGGAGTTCGAGCACCAGGTTGGCGCGCCGCTGAATCCCAACCGTGTTGAGCTGTACTGCCACCGTGTCGCCGAGCACGTCCACGATGAGGCCGGGCAGCCCGTCGCCCTCACCGTGAACCAGCCGATACACCGTGGTTTCCTCGCTCGGTAGACCGAGCTCTTCACGCGCGTGTTTGGCCTTTTCGATGCGACTTCGCAGGAGCGACGCGTCGATCGGGTGGTCGAGTCGGGTGAAAAGCCGCACGGGGATGAGCGTGGTCCCACCCGAATAGAGACCTCGCCCGAGGAAAACCCCCCGCGGATCGAAGACGGAGACCTCGTCTCCAGGGCTCGGACCGCCCTCGACCGAGGCGATCGCTTGCTTGAAGATCCACGGATGTCCAGTGAAGACCGGCTTCACGTGGCCCGCTCTGAGAACCACCCGCGCCATAGGGGGTGTGAACCATAGCTCACGGTCGATCGTGACGTCCCCTACACGAGCAGGAGATCACCTCGAAAAACTAGCTGCGCTCGGGAGCTGCCGCATGGCACCTGCGTTGCTAACATGAGCGGCGGGACCCAGTCCCGATAGGAGCCCTCGAACATGCGCCGTTGGTTGGTCACCGCTAGCTTCCTCGCCCCGCTCTCCATCAGCTCCGTCGCTCTCGCTGACGGGAACTGCCCTCCGGGCTCGTGGTTCTGCGAAGAGGTCACCGTCCAAGTACCGGTCGTGGGCGGCGGCGTCACCGTCTCGGGCTCCATCCCGGGCGTGCCTGGCGTCACCACTGCCCCGCAGGTCGACGACGAGACCGCGACCTCGCCCGACGACTCGCCCGAGTCGACGAATCCTCCGCCCAAGAAGCACAAGAAGAAGCACAAGAAGCACAAGAAGGTCGAGGTCGAGACCACGGATGTCGACGACAGTGATGACACGGTCGTCGTCGTTCAACAGGGCGCTCAGCCTCCGCCGTACCGCCACATCGTTCGCAAGAAGAAGGTGCGCCAGTGGCGTGAGCGCTTCGGCCTCAACCTCCGCGTCGAAGGCGCGGCCTTCGCGACCTCCGAGCGCTCACGCTCGAGCGCCGGCATGGGCGGCGCGGGTGCGAGCGTCCGCTGGCGTCCCAGCCGATTCTTCGCCATCGACCTCGGCTTCGACGTCCTCGGCGGCAACGACTACAACGGCGACGAGCGGCTCGAGGTCGCTGGCTCGCTCTCCGGCATGCTGTACTTCAATCCGCAGCACCGCGTGCAGGCGTACGCGATCGCCGGCATCAACCTCTCGCACGCCGAGGTCGACACCAACCCGAGCTGGTACGACGCCAACAACGGGTACGAGTTCGTCGACACCAGCGAGTCGCGCAACTACTTCGGCGGCCACGGTGGTCTCGGCGTCGAGGTTCGACTCGGAACGCACTTCGGTTTGAACGCCGACGTCCTGGCGCTCGTCCGCACCCGCATCGACTCCGACGTACCCGAGTTCCGCAACCCGGACACGGGCGAGACTTCGAACACCTCGGCTGGTGCGCTCTTCCGCATCGGCGCCAACTTCTGGTGGTGATCGGTCGGGTCAGCTGCAGCTGACGCTCCGGCTCCGCGTTCGCTGCACACGAAGCGACCTCCCAAACGGGAGGTCGCTTTGCTTTGTTCGCCGAGCGAAGCGAGGGGAACGAGAGCCTGCTGGGCGAGCGAACGCGAGCCCAAGTTGTTCGCCGAGCGAAGCGAGGGGAACAAGAGCCCCTGTTGGGCGAGCGAACGCGAGCCCAAGTTGTTCGCCGAGCGAAGCGAGGGGAACAAGAGCCCCTGTTGGGCGAGCGAACGCGAGCCCAAGTTGTTCGCCGAGCGAAGCGAGGGGAACAAGAGCCCCTGTTGGGCGAGCGAACGCGAGCCCAAGTTGTCGCCGAGCGAGGAGTCAGCGAGCGATGAGTCAAGCCTCGCGCGAGATCTCTTCGGCGAAGCGGGCGAGTCGGAACTCGTCGGGGATCTCGATCGAAGGCGCGTCGTCGAAGCGGCAGACGAGGCAACGACTGGCGCCACCACCCTTCTCACAGAGCTCGTTCATCGGGGTGTCGACGACCTTCATCCCCTCGCGCTCGATCAAACCACGCACGCGAGGAGGAAGCGTCGTCGGGCAGATGATGGTGTCACCCACGACGAGGCCGTTCGTCGAGTACGCGAGGATCTCTTCCTCGGACACGAAGTGCATGCAGTCGCGTCCGACGCGCGCCTCGAGGAGCGCGAGCGAGTCCTCGTGAAGCACGTCGGCGCAGACGATACACGTGCTGTTGGGGAGCGGCAGCACGGCCATGTTGCCGTGAAACGCTGGCTCCCACACGTTGAGCTCGAGGACCTCACCCGAGAAGTGAGCCTTGGCGGCGTGAAGCCCGAGCTCATCGGTGCGCCCACCCCAAAAGAGCAGAGAGGCTCCGTCGAACGACGCGACATCACCCTGCCCCTCCCAAATGCCGTGGGGCAACTCGATCAGTTCGAACCCGAGGCGCGAGAGCATGGGCCGCCACGCCGCAGCTTCACCTTGACGGTGCGCAGGCTTCATCCGCGGCAGAATGAACCGAGGCGCGCCACCGCTGCTTCGAGCCGGGAGTGGATGGCCAGCCTCCGCTGCGAAGGTGAGCCCGCTCAGGCCCTCGACGGGCGGGAGCACCGCGACCACACCCCCGAGTCGCTCGATGTGTTCCGCGACGGCGAGCCACTCGCGGCGAGCGCGCAGCGCGTCCACCTGGGCGCCGACTCTGCTTGTGAAATTGGCTCGGCCCCGGATTTCCCACGTTGGGTGGGGCGGAGACATGAGGAAGAGGTCCATGGCGCGCGGGCACTCTAGTACATTGTTTACGAGTTTTCTCGCGGCTTTCCCTAGGTCACCCGCCGCCGACTTGACTTTGCGCCGTGCTTCGATGGAGGTACACCCCGAGAAGGCCCCAAATGAGCCGAAGCGCCCTTGCCCGCATGTTCCGGTTTCTGGCGCTCGTCGCGCTCGCGGCGACGCTGATCGCCGGGACGTCAGCGGCCGCCCCGGCCAAAGCCTTCATCCCCGAAAAGCCCCCGGCTCGCACCCAAGTGCAGAAGACGCCGGACGAGCGCGGCGGGGTCAATCCGTGCAATACGAAGGAGCCGCCGCCGGGCGTTTACGGCAGTTGGGATCGCGCGACGAGCATCGGTCAAATGATCATGCCCGTACGCGGCGGCGTGACCAAAGACGGTAAGTTCGATTTGGTCATCCACTTCCACGGTCACGACCCTGTGCGTCGCGAGTTCGTGAAGGTGATGGACGGCGCTGTCCTCGTAGGCATAACGCTGGGGATTGGCTCTGGCGTGTACGAGCAGACCTTCGCCAACCCTGCTGCCTTTACCGACCTGATCGCGAGCACCGAAAAAGAGGTCGCCAAGCTCCGGGGGCTGAAGAAAGCCAAGGTTCGCAGGCTCGCGCTCTCGGCTTGGAGCGCCGGCTACGGGGCAGTCGAGTCCATCCTGCGACAGAAGAGCGCGCGCGACATGGTCGACGCCGTCATTTTGCTCGACGGATTGCACACTGGTTACAACCCCGACGGGACACTCGAGCGCAGCGGGCTCGAGCCTTTCATCGAGTTCGCGAAGCGCGCCAAAGCCGGTAAGCGCTTCATGTATGTCAGTCACTCGTCGATTATCCCGCCCGGCTATGCCTCGACGACCGAGACCGTCAACTACCTGATTCACGAACTCGGCGGTAAGCCCAAGTCGGCCAAACCCCGCAAGGGCGACCCGATGGGGCTCGACCTCAACTCCAAGTTCGACAGCGGCAACTTCCACGCGCGGGGCTTCGACGGCAACGACAAGATGGACCACTGCGCCCATATCGGCCTCATCCGCGAGGTCATGAAGGCGCACCTCAAGAAGCGGTGGAAGACGCCGAAGGGCTTCGGGCCGAAGAAGGACGGCAGCGACAAGGGCGCCCCCGCCGTCAAGAAGGACGCTGACGCCGACAAGCCTTCGAAGAAGGACGCCGACGAGAGCGACCCGAAGAAGCAAGACGCGAAGAAGGTGGACGCCAAAGCCGACAAGCCGAAGGGCGGCAAATCAGGCTCCCCGAAGAAAAAGAAGAAGACCAAGAGCTAGCCGCTCCCACCGGGGCAGGAGACTGACAATTGAGCAAGGTCATAGCCAAAGCTCTGGATGCTGCGCGTGCCGCCGCTCTCGCGGGAAAGACCGACGAAGCCCTCGCGGCACTCGAAGCGCTCGCGGAAAAGGGAGAGTCCTCGGCCGCAGCGAGTCTGGCCGAGCTCTATGCCTTTCGGGGCGACTGGGCTCGAGTCGTAAAGAACGCCCAAATCGCCCTGGAAGATCCTGACCAGTCCGGGAGCGCTGAAGTCCATGACGCCATGATTCAGCTGCTCGGAGCGGCGGGGCACGCCGGTCGCCCTTGGTCCGAGATAAGCTCGGCCGCGAAGAGCGCTCTCGCACAGAAGCCTGCAGACGCCCTCGCCGAGCTCCTCGAGAACCTCGCTCAATATGCCTCCCGCGAGGGAAAAGCTCCGCACGAACTCATCTACATCTTTGGGGTCGACGAACCGCAGCCGAGCGCCGAGAAATACCGGCTAGCGATGGACGCTCACGAAAAAGCGCGCGCGAAGAAGTCGCCCGCCGAGTGGGCGCGACACGCCTTTTCGCTCGCAGCGAGCTACCGACAGAAAGAAGACATGATTCGGCTCTACCGGGAGCACAGCGCCCATTTGGGGCTACCGCAGGCCCTGGATGTCGCGCTCCTACTGGCCGAGCGCGGCGAGTTGGACGACGCGTGGGCGACAATAGCGCCCAAGCTCGGTGACTTCTGGCCAGACGACCCCGCGCAGGTGACTCCTATCAAGCTCATCGCGGACCGCACGCTGCGCGCTTTGGCGACCCCCGAGCGATGGTCGACAGTGCTGTCGACCCCTCGCGGGCCGGGCGCCAAAGCTCCTTCGCCGGCAAAGGAGCCTCCCCCCAAGAAGAAGCCGGCTACAAAGAAGTAACTAATCTACGACGACGATTCGCACTTGTGTGCCGCTTGGTAGCCCGCGGCACTGCTGGCCTATTACGGAGCCTGCGCCGCGGTTGTCCGAAGAGTCGACGTGCCGAACGCTGGCCCGCCCACGAGGGCCACGATTGCCACCTTCTCGGAACATGGCCGGGGGATACTCGTCGCGATCGTGACCGTCGCGTGTGTCGAGCCGCGACGTGGACTCGCGGCGACGCTCCCTCGTTCTTCTCCTGTTGCGGTCGATGGTGAGGACCCTGGGCTGTCCGCGGCGCTGCGCGTCTTCGATGTGGCGCGCAGACTCCGGGTGACGACTCCTCGAGACCTCGACGGTGTGGATATGCCCGCTGCCCCCGCCCGTCGCCAGGCCGAGCGGGTCGATGTCGGCGGTCGGGACACCATTGAAGCCATTCAGGTTGAAGCCACCCTGAATACCGATCGGATCGGGGCTAATCCAGCGAGCGACCGCCGGATCGAAATACCGATAACGCGTCGCCGTCAGTCCGATTTCAGGCTCTTCATATTGCCCCAGAAGCCTGAATGGCGAGCTGACTTGATATCCACGGTTCTTGACGCCGAGCTCGTCCCATTTCTGGTCCAAGATCTGGCCCCACCCGTCGTGCGTCGCTGCCCACGCGACGCGCCCGGCCCCGTCGATGAGCTCCTTGGCGACACCCACTTGGTCGGTGAGGACCATGAAGACCTCGCCCTTTTGGGCTTGAAGCAAGGGCGCTCCACCGGTGGGGTGAGCGACGAAGACACGAACACCGTGATCGGGTGTGAGGTCGGCGCAAGGCTCGTCTCGATCCCACACCAGCTCGCTGATGATGGGTCGGACTTTGGGCTCGACGACCTCTTTGCGGACGCGACGGCCAAGCGCATCGTAATGAAGCTTGACCAATTTCCCGTCGGGGAGTTTGACCTCGCGGAGCCAGCTGCGGATGCTCCAGCTGTAGTCGGTGACGGCGCCTGTGGTCTTGTCGCGCTTCGCCGTGCGACGCCCGCACTTGTCGTACGCGAAGGCCTCGCCCTCGGTCTCGGTGAGGCGGTTACCTGCAGCGACCTTCCACTTCTTGCTGCTCGAGGACAAATCCTCGAGCGCCGCGAGGAGCGAACCCGCGCTGTTGTACACGTACGATCGGCGCCGGTCGTTCGGGTGTGAAGCCTCGGTCAGCGAACCACCGCGATCATAGCGATAACGGGTAGTGCCCCAGGTCGCGTCGTCCACGCGATTGAGCCGTCCGACTCGGTCATATTGATACTGGCGCTGGACGAGGACGTCAGGCACGCCGCCCGCAGCGCTCGGCCCCACGGCCCGCTGCTCGAGGAGGCGATCCATCGTGTCGTAGCTGTATCGCATGGCGAACGTGCCGCGACTGTCGCGACGATGGACCTCGCGTCCCGCGGCGTCGCGCTCGAACGTAAACGACCGGCCGCCGTGTTGGACGCCGACGAGCGCACCGAGTCGATCGAACGCGTACTGGGTCGCAGAGCCCTCCCAAAGGGCCCGCTCCACGATGTTGTCGTAGTTGTCGTAGGTATAGCGGAGCGTGCGATCGCCCTGACGCTCGAGGACGATTCGACCCTGTGGGTCACGCTCGAACTGTAGGGTGTGTCGCCACCCAGTGTCGTCGAGGCTCGCCTCGATGACGCGCCCGAGCAGGTCACGACGAAAGCGTACTGTGGAGTTGTCACTCCCTTGGTCGAGGACCAGGCGGCCCATACGGTCGTATTCGAAGGACCGATAACTGCCATCGGGATAGTCGACTCGATCGATGTCGCGAGCCTTGTTGCGCCGATACTTGGTTACGCGCCCGTCAAAGGTCTTTTCCTCGACGACCGCGCCGCCCGCGTCGTAGGTGAAGGCATAGACCTCACCCAGCGGATTGGTGATCTTCGCGAGCCGCTCCTCCGACGTATAGGCGAAAGTCCAAGTCCGACCATCGGGCTCGACCAGCTTGCTGATCACCCCCATGCCCGCATAAGAGAGCTGGGTGACGCCGCCGTCGGCGGCGACCTCGCGCGTGACCTTGCCGCCCGGATCATAGGTGTATTGCACCGACGTGCCGTCGGGTCGGCGCACGGTCACTCGCCTGCCCATTCGGTCGCGGGTGTAATGCTCCGACACCCCGAGCGCGTTGGTCTCGGAGGTCCGGCGGCCGAGGGCATCGTAAGCGTAGACGCTGCGCCCACCGAGCGCGTCGACCTCGGCGGTGAGGTTGTGCATCGAGTCGTACTCGCGCTGGGCGATCACCCCGCCTTCGTCCTCGGCCCGTACGAGACGACCGCGGTCGTCGTACGTGAGCGCCGTGAAGGTCCCCTCGGGGTTGGTCACCCGAACCACCGCGCCGTAGACGTCGGTCGTGACCTCGGTCACTCGACCATCGGCCGCGATGTGACGCCGAACGAGGTCGCGATCGTCGTACTCCCAGGCCTCGACGGCGTTCGTCGCGTCGACCCGGCGGATCTCGTTCCCGCGCGCGTCGAACCAAATCTTGTAGCCCTCACCCGCGCCGTTCGCGATCGCGATGCGGTGCCCATCATCGTCGTAAGCGACCTCCTCGAGGACATCGCCGTCGAGCGTGGACTCGCGCCGAGCGAAGCCCGGTAGGTCGGCCCAATCGATGATTCGACTCTGCTCGCCGTAGACGGTCGTCCTCCGCGCGACGGCGTCGTACTCCATCTCGATCGCGTAGAGCCCATTCGGACCCCACGTGCGGACGCAGCGGCCGGAGTCGCCGTCGTACGTGTATTGGAAGCGAGAGCCGGCCTTGATGGTCGCCGCGGTCTGACGGTGGAAGCCGTCGTATTCGTACTCGTCGGCGTGCCCCAACGCGTCGACTACGGCGGTGAGGCAGCCTGCGTCGTCGTACTCGTAGTCGACCCACTGCTCGCAGCTGCCCGCGATGAACACCTCGAGCCGCACGATGCGGCTGCCGCGCCATCGGACGTGCACGATGCGGCCCGCGGTGTCGTGAACCCGAGCGAGGCGCGCGTCCTCGTATTCGAATTCGATGCGGTTCTTCCACGCGTCTTCGATCGCGCGGAGCACCGAAGCACCGGTATCGACGACTCGCCGATAGTGGCTCACGAGCCGCGTCTTGTGATCCTCTACCCGGTAGTCGCCGTCGGTGTCGCGATGAAGCGTCATGCGCTCGCGCCGATGAAACGTGCTCTCTCCTGGCGCGATCGACGCAAACCAGATCTCTCGCCCTTCACCGTCGCGGAGGGTGATGCGGTCAGCCGCTGTCGTGATCCGCTCCTCGAACGAATGCGCCCAACCCGGGCCGAGCGTCGCCGTCGCGTCCTTGAAGCGGAGCGACGAATAGAACCGCTTGAAAGCGAGCGGGATGCGACCGGGCAACTCGAGATCGAAGGCCTTGTCGACGACTGCGCCCGTCACGAGGTCGACGGGGTGACCACCCTGACACGTGTGTTGGTCGGCCGGCCCCGAAGAGCTGCCCGCGCCACCACCACCACCACCGCCGCGACCACCGCCGCTGCCGCCGCCCCCTGCCCCGCTATTCGAACCACCGCCGCCACCACCACCGTTGGCTGGACCGTTGGGGCCATTGGGACCGGAGCCGCCGCTGCCGCTCGCGTTGCCGCCGCCACCACCACCGCCCGCACCACCAGCGCCGCTCGCGGAGCCACCTGCGCCCGCCGTTGGAGCCTTGTTGGAGATGCACGGACTCAGGGTGATCCCCATCATCCCGAGCTCACAGAGCACGATGGGAGCGCCCATGATGATGAAGCAAGGGCCAGTCGTGTTGAGGCTCACCACCTCTTTGAGAGTGCCCGGCTCATTGCCGTGACACGTCTTCACGACCGAGCCGACTGTCGCGACCTTCGCGCCGTTGATCTTGGTGCGCATCGCCTCGTCGGTGAGCCCCTCGACTGAGGATCCGACAACGGGATAAGGGATGGGCAGCGGGCTCGGCGCTGCGGGGGTGAGGCACACGCTCACGGCCATCGGCGTGATGGTGTGACCACTCTTGTCGGTGATCACATCCATCATGACTGCGGTTACGTCTCCCATTCCTGTCCTCCACACCCGTCAGCTGGGCAGTACCGAGGTTAGCGTGCTCTCACGTTGGGCCAACCCACGAGCAGCTTCGAACGTGTCTTTCTGTGACGAGCTCGCCCACACACAATCTGTGAGAGGTGGGATGGTTCAGTTGGGCGGCTCATCGTCGCCGACCTTCACCAGGACCGTGTCTGCCCCACTGCGGACTTGTTCACCGAACTTCAGCGCCAGGGCGTAGAGCTCCTGGATCGGAACCGGCTTGCGCTCTCGCTCCTCGAGCGGCGGCCCCTCTGCGAAGAGGAACGGGTAAATCGAGATGCCTTGGTCCCCGGAGATCTTCGCGACTTCGTCCTTCCAACCCCTCCAACGAGACCCCGAATAGAACCGCTCGAGATCGCCACGAGTCGCCCACTCGATGAATTGGCTGTAGCCGAGCTCCATATCCTCCCAGGCGAGGGTATCCGGGGCGAGGTAAAAGACGTTCCCCGGTGGACCGTCGAAGGCCCCACCGTTCACGGCGAAGAAACCACCTACAACGTCGTCAGCGATCAGCAAGAAGGGGGGCGCTCCACCCTCGGAAACGTCGGTCTTGCCCTCGTTCCACGTCGCGAGGCTGCGTGTGAGACGCTCGTGCCCCGAGCCGAGGATGCGGAGCCATCCGTGGTCTACGAGGATGCCGCCGGACTCGTAGACGATCGCACCCATCGGCGAGTTGGTCGTGACCTGCATCGCCACGAGCGCTCGCCCGCGCCGGTCGCGATCGGCCGGCAGGATCTCGATATGGTTCTTGGCCTTGTTGATCCAACCCTTGACCTTGGCCCAGCCTGGATTGCCGGCTACGAGGAGATCTGCGAGCTTGCGCATCTACCTGCTCCCTGATTCGGACTTGCCTGTTCTCTATTCGGAGTAGCAGTTCGCTATTCGGAGTAGTAGGTCGCTTCCTCGGCGACCTGGGCGGCGCCCGACCCCGTCGCGCTGCCCGCCGGGAGCGTCGAACCGGGGACGATCGTGAGCGAACTATCCAGTGTGCCCGCGACGAACCGTCGATCGGCGATGCGGTGGCGAGCCTGGCCGGTCGCGCGCGCTTGCATGCGCACTGGCTCGGCATCCCAGGTCAAATCCAGGCTTATGTCGAACACGCCGACCTCCGCCGCGCCGCTGCCCTCGCGACCCGCGAAGGTGACCTTCACGTTCTTCGCGTCGGCGTGCGCGCTCTTCGGATAGGCCCGTTCGAGGGAGCTCTCGACCGCTGCCTCCAGCGCCGGGATTCGATCGCCGGGCATGAGCGGCGTGAGAGGGATGGCCTCGTGGAAGGGCTCACCCTTACCCAGATGTTCGAAGTCGATCGCCAGGACCGTGCCCTCCTCCGGGGTAATCGGCTTTCCCTCGCCGGTAGTCGCGGTCAACCGATCTTGATCGGCAGTGACGATATAGGTCTTGCCGCGAACGGGCGACACGGTCTTCGCCGGGATGTGCTCGTCTTCGGCATAAGAGACCCGCACTTTGGTCTCGCGACCGTCCGCGTCGACGCCGAGGATCTCGATCTGTCGCTCGCGCAGCGAGGCCTCGTCGATCTTGCCGTTCGAGGCGCGGCCCGCGACGTTGAGCTGCATGAGCGCCTGCATTCCCTCGGCGCGCGTGAGCTTGTAGCGCTGTCCGACGACGGCCGCGCGACGCCCGAAGATGGTGCTCGCGGGGTTCTGCGGGGGCTCGTTGGTCGGCGCGGCGGTGACGAGCGGCGCGCCGCTGCTGCTCGCGAGGCTGCTGCTCGACCCAGGCCCACGAGCGCTCGCGCGACCGCACGCGCCGAGCCCGAGCGCGACGACACAGACCCAGAGCGCCGGGTGCATCAACGCGCCACCTCGAGAGCCACCCCGCTCGAACATCGTCGATCAGCCCGATGCCGAAGCGGCAAGCCCCTGGCGCGAGAGGAGCGCGTCCACCGTAGCGTCGCGCCCACGGAAGCGCCGATATAGGATCTCCGGGTCTTCGCTGTCGCCGCGAGCGAGGATGGAGTCGCGGAATGCGCCGCCAGCTTCGGGGTTGAAGATGCCTTGTTCCTGAAAGCGCCCGAAGGCGTCGGCGTCGAGGACCTCGGCCCATTTGTAGGAGTAATAGCCAGCCGCGTAGCCCACAGCGCCGCCGAAGAGGTGAGAGAAGCTCGCGATCATCGCGTACGTCGGCGGGAGCGCGGCGGTCACGTGGCGAGCGAGGATGTCGCGCGCGGCCGCCACCGGATCCTCTGCCGAAGAGGGCTCGAACTTCCTGTGCAGATAGAGGTCGAGTTCGGCATAGCCGAGCTGCTGCATTTGAGCGCTCGCTGCGCGGTAGGTGCGCGCGCGAAGCATCGGCTGAAAGAGCGAGTCCGGGATGGTCGCGCCCGTCTCATGGTGCTTGGCGAAGAGGTCCAGCGCCGGCCGCTCCCAAGTCCAATTCTCCATGATTTGACTGGGCAGTTCGACGAAGTCCCAAGCGACCGCGGTCCCCGCGAGCTTGCGGACGGGGACGTCGCTCAGGCACTGATGCATGAGGTGACCGAACTCGTGAAAGAGGGTCTCGACCTCGCGATGGCTGAGGAGAGCGGGGATATTGCCCATTGGCGGGGTGAAGTTCGCGGCCACGACCGCCGCGTGAGGAACGCCCGCGACGCCCGTCCGCAGCGGCGCCATCCACGCGCCTTGGACCTTGTTTTCCCGGGGGAAGAGGTCGACGTAGACACTCGCGAGGACGCGGTCGCCCGCGCCGAGGAGGTGATAGGCCTTCACCTCGGGGGCCCAAGTCGGCAGATCGCGCAGCGCGAAGCGAACGCCGTAAAGCCGATTCAGGATCTCGAAGACGCCGGAAAGAACACTCTCGAGTGCGAAATAGGGCCTGAGCAGCTCCTCGTCGAAGTCGTAGAGCTTCTTGCGCAAGCGCTCGGAGTAGAACGCGACGTCCCACGGGGCGAGCTCGTGACCAGCGAACTCGCGGAGCGCGGCCTTCTCCGCGTCGAACGAGCGTCGCGTGTGCGCGCGCAGGTCCTCGATGAAGCGACCCGCGCGATCACCCGACTTGGCCATTCGATCCGAAGTCACGAAGTCCGCGAAGTCCGCAAAGCCGAGGAGCTTTGCCTTGCGACGCCGGAGATCGAGGATGCGCCGGATGAGCTCGCGGTTGTCGAAGTCACCGGAGCTCGCGCGCTCGTTGTAAGCGCGGAACAGCTGTTCGCGGAGCGAGCGATCTTCCAAATAGGTGATAGCGGGGATGAAGCTCGGGGCGTGGAGCGTGAAGCGGAACCCCGCGAGGCCGCGAGACTCTGCGCTCTTGCGTGCGGCGAGCCGCGCGAGCTCGGGCAGGCCCGCGACGCGCGCTTCGTCGGTGACGACCAGCTCGAACGCGTTCGTCGAGTCGAGGACGTTCTGCGAGAACTTGGTCGTGAGCCGCGCGAGCTCGACGTCGATCTCGGTGAGTTCGCGCTTGCCCGCGGCCGGGAGCTCGGCGCCATGCTTCTTGAACTCGTCGAGCGTCTTCTGAAGCAGGCGCGCATTCACACCATCGAGCGCGCGCGCGGCCGGGGTCGCGGCGAACGCAGACAGGCGCGCGTAGAGCCCGTCGTGGAGCGGGAGCTTCGACCAGAACTCGCTGATCTTGGGCTGAGCCTCACTCCAGGCCTCGCGGAAGGCCGGAGTCGTCGCGACGCTCTCCATGTGCTCGGCCAAGAGGTGCGCGCGCTCGAGCTTCTCGGTCGCGTCCTCGAGGTCGAGCAGCGTGTTCTCGAGGGTGGGCGCTGCGGTCGAGGACGCGATCGCGTCGATTCGAGCGGACGCAGCAGCCGTGAGCGCCGATATGGCGGGGACCACGTGCTCCGCCAAGATGGTGTCGAATCGAACCGGATCGCCGATTTCGAGCAGCGGATTCGTGCCTGCGGTCACGGCGTCATTCGACGGGGAGGTAGCCATCACGTAGGTCATTGCCGCGTCCGGTGGGCCACAGCAAGCAGTTGTTGGAGGCGCTCGCGACTCGGTAAATCTGAAGCTGCGGGCCGCTCTCGGAGTCCTTGAGGGCGACCACGATATCGAGCGCACCGTCCCCGTCGGCGTCGGCGATCGTGGGCACCGGCATCGCGCCACGCCCGGGCAGCGGCACGCGGTGGAGGAGGTTGCCGCCGCCGTCGAGCACGAAGAGATCGCTGTAGTTCTCTTGGGTCGAATAGGTCGTAAAGACGATCTCCGGCGTGCCGTCGCCCGAGAGGTCGGCGACCGCGACGCCGCCCGTACCGACGACGTCGCTATCCGTATAAGAGACCTCCCAGAGGATGTTCTGCTGCGAGTCGACAGCGTGGATTCGCCCGTCGAAGCCGGCGAAGATCATCTCGGGGCCAGGGCGCGACGGATCGAGCTCGACGACCGAGACCTGATTGGTAATCGCGACGATGTTGTCGCCGTAGTCCCAAAGCCCGCTCAGGTAATCGGGGAAATGCAGCGGAGTCTCCCAACCCGCGGGTCGTGTCCCGTCGTTCTCGAGGGCCCAGAGCGCGACCCCCTTCAATCGGTCTTCTTGGGAGGCGTTCTGCACGGAGGCGACATAGACGAGCTCACCGACGCCGTCGCCGTCGATATCGGCAATAGCGGGCGCCGTATTGGTGTGATGCGCCTGGAGGGCAGTCGCCTCGTCTTCGGCGTAGCCCTGCTCCGCTTCGGCGAAGTCGTGCAGGCCACGCACGCCCATGAACTTGGTCTTTCCCTGGAAGACGGGGGCGCAGTCGAACGCTCGGCCCGTCCCGTCGTGGAGCGAGTTGTACGCGTTGTCCTGCGTCGCGAAAATGTCGCTACGCCCGTCGCCGTCGACGTCGCCGATCGCGACGTTCTGGTCGTAGCCGTTGTAGATGTAGCAAGCGTCGTCGCACCCCGAGGCGCCGCTCGCGTTGGGGGGAAAACCCGATACCGTCGTACCATCCGGGTTGACCGCTATGACGATGTCGCCGTCGACGTTGTTGGTCGTGACGCTGACGAGCTCGAGCTGCCCGTCTCCATCGACGTCACCGGCAGCGAGGCTGCGGAGCTCGTCACTCCAGGCATAGGGGAACCCAGGTACCGGAGCGCCGCCGGCGGTGAACATGTAGATATTTCCCGCGGAAGCCTCGGCGACCTCGAGACCCGGGAGGTCGGGGCGCAGATCCGCGACGACTGGCGAGGACCAGCACCGACCGTCGACGTCCACGGACCAGACAATGGTGTTGTCGAAGTGGTAAGCGATGATTCGGCCGCTGCGCGCGGTGACGATCTCCATCGTCCCGTCCCCGTCGAGATCGGCGACCGCCGGCGAAGCAAGCCAGGCTTCATGCCAATCGTCCGAGAGCTCGGCGACGAGCTCCGGCGCGCTGACGTCGGTGCCGCCCGTGGGCGCGGGCGCACACGAGGGCGCGGGGGGTTGGACGGCGCCGCCACCCACGCCGCCGGGTGCAGTCGAGCCGCCCTCACCACCTGTTCCAGAGTCGTCGCCGCACGAGACGGCGAACACCGGCGTCGCGACCGCACAGCCCAAGAAAGCGAGCCCAAGAAGCTTGCGAATCATGCTCCGACGATACCGCTTTCACGGCTTCGCGGTGTTCGCTAATGCTGGCTCGTTCGAAGGGGTGCCATGACCAAGGTCGCCATCGTAGGTGTGAGTGGATACAGCGGCGCAGAGCTCGCTCGGCTGGTTCTCGCCTCGCAACGCAACGAGGCTGCGCCGCTCGAGCTCGTCGCTGTCTATTCGGACCGCGCGCGTGATCAACCCCTCTCTTCGGTCGATCCAAGGCTCGGTGGGTTCGCGGCCGCGGCTGGAATCACTGTATTGTCCCAAGCGGACGCTGCGTCGGCCGGCAAGTTGGCAGACATCGTCGCGCTCGCGACCCCCGCCGAAGCGAGCGCGGAGCTCGCCCCGAAGCTCCTCGACGCGGGGGCTCGCGTAGTCGATCTCTCGGGCGCCTTCAGATTGGAGGATAAGGCCGAGTTCCGACGGTATTACGGGTTCGAACACCCGGCCCCGGCGCTGCTCGAGAAGGCCCGATATGGCCTCGTCCAGGTCCCCGGCGCGGCCGGGTCCGCGCCCTCGGCGAGCGCCGCGGCCTTGATTGCCAATCCCGGCTGCTACGCGACCGCGGCCATTCTGTCGCTCGCGCCGCTCGTCGCGGCTGGCGCAATCGACGAGACTCGGGTGTTCATCGACGGCAAGAGCGGTGTCAGCGGGGCCGGTCGCAAGCTCGCGGAGAACTACCTCTTCATGGAACTCGGGGAGAACGTATCCCCCTATCGGGTCGCGCGACACCAGCACACGCCCGAGATCGAGCTCGCGCTCTCGCGCGTGGCAGGTAGACCCGTCCGCGTGACCTTCGTGCCGCACCTCTTGCCTATCAAGCGGGGGCTCCTCACGACGTCCTTCGCTCCGATGAAGAGCGGGTTCGACGCCGACGCCGTGTCGAGCGCGATCGCTCGCTTCTATGCGGGCTCGCCGGGTCTCTTCGGTAGACCGGTCGTCGAGGCGAGCGCGCCCGAGCAGGTGTCGATCCAATCGGTCCACGAGACCGAGAGAGCTCGCGTCGGCGCCACGCTCGACGCACGCACTGACTCGGCTGTAAGCATCTGCGCCATCGACAACCTGCTGAAGGGCGCCGCGTCCCAGGCGCTCGAGAACATCCTGGCGATGCTGGGCTGATCAGGACCTCGCGGCGAGCGCGACGGCCTCCGACTCGGGGACATCGCTCTTCGACGACGACGACGGCCTCGCCCGGAGGATTGGGGCGTAGCTATCCCGATATTGCCAGGCCGCGAGCAGATGGGTGGCGAGCACCAAGAGCGGCACGCCCATGCCGGCCGGCGCGAGGAACGCGTGGAAGAGCACGATATTCAGCGTTACCGGGGCCGCGACCACGAGCGCGAGCGGCGCATATCGATTGGAGAGGAGCGACGCTCCGACGAGGACCTCCGTGGCCTTGACGAAGGCCATCAAATACCCCGAGCCGACGAAGGCACCGATGAGCGCACCCGCGGCCGCGGGCATTGGGGGGTTCGGGAGAAAATGCAGAAACCCGTTCAGCCCGAGTACGAAGAAGATAGTGCCCAACGTGTATCGGGAGATCGTGGACACCCGAGAGAGTAGGGTGGGGTTGGTGGAGTTGTCGCTGCGGCCGGTTTTCATGCGGAGCAACTTGGATCGTTGCTAGAATGGATCTAGTACATGGAGCGAACAAGAACTGTCTCTACCTCGAGAACAATCGCGCCGCGTGAGTCTCGAGCGCCCGCGCCCGCCGCATCTGCTCCGCCGAGGAGCCACGGCGCGAAGAAGCGCACCCACAAAGCCGATGTGGATCTCGGGGACGTCGAGGCCTTCGTCGCCGTCGTCGACGCGTCGAGCTTTACCGCAGCGGCGGCTCGACTGCGCGCGCCGAAATCGGCGCTCAGCAGGCGTGTCGCGCGACTCGAGGAGGCCCTCGGTGCGCGCCTGCTTCAGCGGACGACGCGGAGCCTCGCGCTCACCGAAGCTGGCGCTTCCTACCACGCGAGCGCGACGCAGGCGCTCGGCCAGCTGCGTGAGGCTGCAGCCGTCGTGTCGGAGCGCAGCGAGGAGCCGAGCGGCACGGTGCGCATCACGATGCCGGTCGACACCGGCGCCGTCACCGCGATCGACGTGCTCACGCAGTTCGTCCGCGAATACCCGAAGGTCAACGTCGAGGTCGATCTGTCGGCGCGCATCGTGGACCTCGTCGCGGAGGGCTACGACCTCGCGCTCCGCGCGGGCCCGCTGCGCGACTCGAGCCTCGTCGCGAGGAAGCTCGGCGACACCGTCGCGATCCTCGCGGCGAGCCCCGAGTACGTCGCGCGTCGTGGGATGCCTCAGCGCCCCGCCGACCTCATCAACCACGACTGCGTGCTCTTTCGCGCGACGCGTGGTGAATCGCGGTGGCGCCTGCACGGCCCGGACGGGAGAGAAGAAGAGGTCAACGTGCAAGGCCGGCTCTCCGGCAGCGACTTCTCGTTCATCCGCGCCGCGGCGCTGCACGGGGCGGGCATCGCGCTCCTGCCGTCGCCGGCGGCGCTGCTCGACATGAACTGCGGTCGCCTCGTGCGCGTGCTGCCCGACTATTCGGGGTTCTCGTCACCGTTTCATCTGGTCTATCCGTCCGCGCGCTTCATGCCGCTGCGCGTGGCCGTGCTGCGCGATTTCATCCTGAAAAACCTGAAGATCAACGAGCTGCCGCCGTGCAAAAAGAGCCACGGCGCGCACGAGCACGAGGTCGAGCACAAGCGCGGGCGCGGCACGGGAAGTTGACGGCGACGAGGCGGCGAGCAAGAAGTGGAGCCTTGCCGATGAACCCTCTTCACGACGTGATGCTGCCGGAAGGCATCGAAGACTGTTTCCCCACCATCATCGAGATCTCGCGCGGCTCGCGGCTCAAGTACGAGCTCGACAAGGAGACCGGCCTGCTCAGGCTCGACCGGGTGCTCTACTCGGCGGTGCACTACCCGGCGAACTACGGGTTCATCCCCCGTACGCACGCGGACGACGGCGACCCGCTCGACGTGCTGGTGCTGACGCAGGAGCCAGTGCAGCCGCTCACGATCGTGCGCGCGCGCGCGATCGGCGGGCTGCGCATGCGCGACGACAAGGGCGAGGACGACAAGATCCTCGCGGTGTGCGTGGACGACCCGGCGGTGAGCCATTACCAGGCCACCACCGAGCTGCCCCCGCACCTCTTGAAGGAGCTGCGCCGCTTCTTCGAGGACTACAAAGCCCTCGAGGGAAAGTTCAGCGAGATTGACGAATTCTACAACCAGGCCCGCGCGGTCTCGGTGATCCGCGCAGCGGTCCAGGGCTACGACGCCCTGCACGCGAAGTAGTCAATCGCGCGGACGAATTGGGGGGGAGCGGAGCGCGTGGGGGCGAATCCAGCCCCCGGTCAAATAGTCAGGCGGGTGAACTACTCGCGGACGCCGCGCACTTCGATCGTGGCCGAGTCGACGCTCACCGCCGTCGGCGGCCCGAACTTGCGGATCTTCACCGTCGCCGAGATCGCGGGGGACTCGGCGAAGATGCGGCGCAAGAGCTTGTCCGCCAGAGTCTCGAGCAGCTTGCAGCTCGATCGCGTGCCCTCGTCGACGACGAGCTCCGCGAGCCGGCCGTAGTCGTAGACCCCGCGCAAGCTGTCGGTCTTGGGGAAGGACTGGAGCGGAAGCTCGAGATCGACCGAGGCTACGAAGTCCTGCGGCAGATCACGCTCCGCGCGCGAGGCCCCGTGGCGCCCGCGAAAGCGGATGCCGTCGAGCTGCATGCGATAGACCTTCACGCGTTGGCCTGAGGGAGAGGACGGGGGCGACGAGGTTGTCATGGGAGCTCGACGATGAAGTCGCGCCGGAAGGCCTCGTCGCCGGTGCGAGTGAACTCGACGAAGGCCGGGTAGTCGCTGGTCTCGACGCGGCCCGCAGGCATGTCGACCACGCGCTCCACGTCGATGGTCGACCCCGAGACGGAGTCCGAAACCGAGAACGATCGATTCTGGTGCTGGCCCTTCACCGGCGCGGCGACGGACTGGATCTTCGCGTCGGGTGGGACCTCGATCTTCACGCTGACCGAGAGGCGCACCGAAGACTCCGCGGGGAACAAGATCGGGGTCTCGCGGTGCTCGAGCGTCGCGAAGACGCCGAGCCGAAGGCTGCTCGAGAAGGGCGGCGGAATCACGAGGCGCTTGCCCGTGCGGCGCCCGAACGACGAGACCTCGACGTCCATTCGAAGGATGAGCGGGTCGTCGAGGTGGTCGAGTCCGACGACCTCCACCGAAGCGAGGCGCGCGCCCGGCAAGGACTTCGCCAGGATTTCGGACTCGATCGCTTGCTTCAGCACGTCGGGATCCGAGACCTGCTCGATCTGGCTGCGAAGGAGGATCGCGAGCCGCCCCTCGTATTTCTGATCGAGCTTGAGCCGCGCGGAGCCGTCGCTCGCGATCTTCATCACGCCCTCGTTGGTGATGCCGTCGGGCGGACCGCCCGCCGCGGTCGTCACGTGCGGGAGATCGGGGGTGAGGAGGACCGCAGACTGGTTGCGGAGCGCGGTCGGGATGTAACCGAAGGGCGCGTATTTGTCCTCGATCTGAGTCCAGACTCGCGTGTCACCGGGGAGCGCGATCGAGACCGCGAGATCGGTGAAGCGCTCGGCCTCCGCGAACGTGCTCTTCGGCGGTGCCTTGGTCGCGTTCTGGATGAGGGCGTAGCGAGCGTCGACGCCGACGAGGTGCGCGAGGTACATGAACGCAGTGAGCGCTGAGCCCGACTCACCGAGGACGCTGCGCCGCGGATCGCTCTCGTGCTCGGGGCGCACGTTGTCGAGCACCCAGCGATAGATGCGGCGCGCGCGCTCGAGCGGCGTCGTCGCGGCGAGCCGCGCGGCCTGTTCGTCGGGCGGAGCGAACCCGCTCGCGATGTCTCGAGCTTTGAGGACGAGGCGCGGATCGTCGGGGACGAGATCGGCCGTCGCGTCGAGCGCGCGGTCGAGCACCTGGCGCTCGCTCACGCCCCAGCCGACGCGAACGCTCGGGAGAAACTCTTCGATCGCTGCGCCGAAGGGCTCGTTCGGCAACGCGGGGCTCTCGTCGACGCGCCAGCGATAGATGGTGAGCGGGCTCGATGCGCCGCTCGGGCCACGCGTGACCTCGGGTTTGGGGACGGAGCCGGTCGTCTCGATCTCGAGCGCGCGATCGGTCGGCGCGACGACGATGAACTCCGAGCGTCGATAGTCGACCTTGGCCTCGCGGAAGAACCAGCGCGGACCGAGGAAGCTCTTGCCGTTGCGACCGTCGCTCGGGAGCTCGTAGAGCGTCTCGCGCTCGATGTAGTCACCCTTCTCGAGGTGCGGCATCGTGAGCGTGGGCTTGCCTGCGACGAACTCGGGTTCGTAGGTCGTGCCGTCGGGCTTCACCGTGCGCACGCGGAGGAGCTTGCCGTTCGGGATCGGCTGCTCGGCGTGATCCTGGATGGCCTCGGCGGAAGCCATGTGGAGGATCTCGTGCTCGAGCATTCGGGCCGAGCCGTCCTCGTGTACCCAGAGGGTCGCGTAGTCGAGCACGCGCGTCGCGGTGCCCGCGCGCCGCTTGCCCGAGGGATCGCTCTGCGCCGCCCCCGAGGACTCGTATTCGCGGATGACGGCGGCGCCGTCGATGCGGAACGGCTCGAGCTCCGTCACGCCGTCGACGACCTCGATCGCGTCGCGGAGCTCACCGGTCTCGATGCCGGCGCGCAGCGACTCGGCGAGCGCGCGTCGCAGCGCTGCGTGATCACCACCCGCGAGCTTCGCGTCGGCGTACTCGAGGACCGCGCGCGTCGTGTGCGCCTCGAGGGCGCGCTCGAGGCGCTCGAGCGTTTCGCGATCCTTGCCCGCGCGGACGAGGAGCTCTTCCGCGCGACGCAGGAGGCTCTTTCGAACTTCACCCTCTGCCGTGGAGGCGCGCGCGCGGATGAGCTCGACCGCGCGCGGCAGGTCGTTGCGTGAAATCGCGCGCTCGACCTCGATCGTGGAGTCAGCCTCGAGCAGCGCGATCCGTGCGGCCACGGCGTCGGCCTCGCTGCGTTCGCCGGCCTCGTCGTGCACGGCGAGGAGCCAGCGCAGGATGTCCGGATCGTTCGGGTAGCGCGCGGCGAGGTCGCGGATCGTCGCGCGCTGCTCGACGCGATACCCGACGCGCGCGTAGAGCGCCGCCAGCGATTTGCCGATCATCGGCACCTCGGGGAAGGTCTTCGCCAGCTCGGCGAGCGGCGCGAGCTGCTCGACCTCGCGACGCTTCGACGCCGCGTCGATGACGAGCCACACGCGCGAGTACCAGAGCTGCGGATCGGCGGTCGCGGCCTTGTCGTGATACTGGAGCGCGAGATCCGCCGCGTTCTTCTCGGAGTAGACGGGGTCGCTCTCCGCGAATTGACCGGCGCTCGAGAGCGCGAGCGGCGCGGCCTTGCTCGGCTCCTTCACGAGCGGGCTCATGAGCACGGCCGCGAGATCGTCGAGCCCCTCGTCGTGCGCGAGGCTCGCGGTGAGGAAGCGCGTCACCGGATCGATCGGGTGCTCGTCGAGCGCGGTGCCCATGAACGGGCCGCCCTGCGTGAGGACGCCGGCCTCGGCGGCGGCGCGCGCGAGCGGGTTGGGATCGCCGACGAAGCGAGGCTTGCTCAATTCGTAAGGCGAGCTTGACGAATTGACGACGCGCACGTCGGCGGGTCGGCCGGCGCGATCGAGCACGCGGATGTAGGTCTCCGGGGTGCGGAGCCGCGCGACGATCCGGTGGCGGCCCGCGGTGAGGTGGACCTCGGCGGAGTTGCGCGCCCACGTGCCGAAGTGCTTCGGCGAATGGCTAACAACGGTAAAGTCATCGACGAGGACCGCCCACGCGCCCTGCACGGCGAGGATGACGTCCATGCTCTCGTCGAGCTCGACGAAGGCCTCGACGTAGTAGACGCCGTCCCCCGACGTGCTGGACGCGCGCAGGCTGCAGAAGCTCGACCCGCGCTCTGCAGCGCTCGTGCGCGGAGGCGTCGGTCGATCCGGGTGCTGAGGGAACGCCGTCGGCCACGCGCCGGGACCCTCGGCGGGGAAGTTGGTGATGATGTCGCTCGGAGACGGCCGACCGAACGGGCCGGCGAAGCGCGCTGTGTCGATGCACCCGAAGCGACGGCGAGCCTCGGCGTCGAGATCGGCGACCGAGGTCGCGGCCGCGCCGGACCCGACGCGAGAGCCCCGATACCACCAATCGACGAGGTTCGTGCGCGCGCGCCACCCGAGTCGACCGGGGTCGGTGATCATCGCTTCGACTGCGGCGCCGTACTTCTCCCAGGAGTCGGAGATCGATCGAGAGAGCGCCAGCGCGCGCGAGCTCGCGTACCAAGCCACGAGCTCGGTCGTGGGTGCGTCCTCGACCTTGGCGGCCCCGAGGCACGCGACGTAGGCCTCGAGCGCCGCGTGGAGATCGCCGTGAACATCCGCGTCGACGGCCCGCGCGAGCGAGCCCATCGTCGTCGCGTCTTTGCCTTTGGTGGCGGCCGCGAGCGCCTCGCGGGCCTTGCCCGCTTGCTCGACGGACCCGCCGGGGGCGAGCATTTCGGTGAGGAGCCAGCGCCCGAGGATGTCGGGATCCGTCGAACCCTCCGCGGCGTCGCGCGCCGTCGCCACCGGGTCGACAGGTCCTAGCGGCGCAGGGGAGCACGCCGGGCCGATCGCGAGCGAGAGCGCGATGAGCGCGGGCGCCAGGCGCCTCACGGCGCAGCGTCCATCAGGTGGAGCGCGCCCGCGAGCTGCTCGATCAGCACGGCCTGCTCCACGACGCGCGCCTCGATCTCGGCCGTCGCCGCGTGCTCACGACGCATGCGACCGAGCTCTCGCTCGGCGGACGCGATCGCTCGACCGAGCTCCTTGACGTGGACGTCGGGCGTCACGCTCGACGCGGCGGAGACCTTCGTGAGCTCGCGCTCGAGGCGTGCGATTTTCCACGTGGCCGAGAGGAGGTCAGCCTCCGCGCGTGCGGCGCGCTCAGCGAGCTCCGAGTCGAAGGCCGGCGAGGCCGACACGATCGCCGGGGCGGCCTGAATCGCCGAGCCCTGAGAGCCCGAAGCACCCGCGCCGTCGGAGCCCGCGCCGGGCTGACCCGAAGAATCAGCACCGCCACCGTTGTTGGACGACGAGGTCTTCAGCGCCAAGAGCTCGAACAGGAGCTCGCGACCGACGCGCTCGGTCTCACGCATGTCGCGCTGGAGCTGCGAGACCTCGTGCCCACGCGAGCGCAGCGTTCGCTCGAGGGCGGTGACCTCGGCCTCCAACGCGGCGGCGCGCTCGCGCTCTTCGGTGAGCTGCCGATCGAGCTCGGTCGCGCGACCGACGGCGTTCGCGGCCTTCGCGCGCTCCTTGCCGATCTCCTCTTGCTCGACCCGCTCTCGCTCGCGGCTGCGCTCGCGCTCGCGGGCGGACTCTGCGCGCTCGGTCGCGAGGCGCTCGAGCTCGGCGGTGATGCGCTCGCGCTCCTGCGTCGTCTTCTCGCGCTCGGTCGCGGCGCGCTCTCGCTCTTGGGTCGCCTTCTCGCGGTCGGCGGCAGCGCGCTCGCGCTCGGACGCGGCCCGCTCGCGGTCCTGCGCGATGCGCTGACGCTCCTCGGCGAGGGCGGCCGCGGTCGCGGCGCTCGCGGCGCGCGTCTCGAGCTGACCGATCTTCTTGGTGAGCGTCTCGCGCTCGAGCTCGGCCGTGCGCAGCTTGCCCGAGAGCTCGCGGGCGCGGGCGACGAGCTCGTCCTCACGCGCGACGAGCTCGGCGCGCTGGGCCTCGAGGGCCTGGATGCGCTGCTGCTGCATCTCCTTCGAGCGCAGCGTCGGCGGATCGGCTGCGGCGAGCTGACCCTCGAGCTCGACGACGCGGGCGCGCAGCTCGTCGACGGTGCGAGCGGTAACAACTTTGTCAGCCAGCGCCTCTTCGGCGTGGCGGGCGGCGTCGCTCGACCGCGCTTGCCGCTCGGTGGTGAGCTCGCTGAGCACGCGCGCGAGCTCGGCGTTGAGGCGCGTGACCTCGTCGGTCGCTTGGCGGTTCTGCTCGCGCGCGACGTCGAGCGCGATCTACGTCGAGGTGAGGCGCGCTCGCTCGCGCTCGACCAGAGCCTCGGCGGTCTCGGCGCGGAGGCGCGCCTCGTCTCGCGCGGCCTCGGCGGCGTTCGTACGCCCAGCCAGGAAGGCCGCGTCGCGCTCGAGCTCGAGCAAGCGGGCGTTCGCCAGCTCCGCGGTCCGCTCGGCGCGCGCGAGCTGCGTGACCTGCTCGCGGAGCGTCTCGTTCTCGCTGAGGAGCACCGCGATGCGGGCCTTCGCTTCGGTCAATTCGACTTGACGATCGTGGAGGGCGGTCGCGGCGCTCGCTGCGAGATCGCGCGCAGCGGCCTCGCGCGGGACGGTGACAGGCTCCTGCGAAGGCTCGCGACCGATCACGTCGTCGAGCGGCAGCTCGACGAGCGAGTAAGCGTCGAGCTCGACGCGGCGCTGGCTCGCGATGGCGACGTACCACTCGGGCGCCGCCGGCTCGTCGACCGCGGTCGTGTCGACGGCAACGTCGGGGTTCTGCTCGGCGAAGTCGACGATCGCGTACCCGACGAACGGCGCCTGCCCGAGCATCCGAACCTCGGGGAACTGCAGCGACACGGCGTCGTAGAGGTCGTAATAGCTGAGCGCGGTGTCGACGGAGCGCGCGCCCGAACGCGTGCGATAGAGCGCGTGCTTCGCGTCGGGGTTCGGCGAGGCGAAGATGCCGACACCCTGCGGCGAGAGCAGGCGCCGGACGCGGCGAACGACCGCGCCCGCGTCCTCGAAGAGCGTGAGATCCGGCACGAGCACGACGTCGAACGCACCGTCGCGCACGCCGAGATCGTCGGTGAGCTGCGCGATCACCGGGCGCGCCGCGCCGCGGCCCGCGTGCGCGGCCAGCGCCGCCATCGCCACGGCGACGCGCGCCGGGTCGGGATCGTAGACGTGCACGAGGCGCGCGCCGCGCTCGATCACCTTCTCCGCGGTGTCGTGGGTGGCCTCACCGAGGACGGCGATGCGCCGCCCGCGGAGCAGCCCCTCGGCGTAAGCGAGGACGGCGGTAGACGGGTGCGCGCTGGCGGCGCGGGCCGTCGTCGCATAGCTCGGGGTCGCATATCCCGGGGCCCGCTCGTGCGGGGAAGCCGTGGGGTCGCTCATTGCGGCGGCGTCATAGCACGGCCCCGCGCAAGCGGTCTTATCCTCGGGTGGCACTCGATCGCCCCCTCGCCGACCCCCCTGGCCGATGGTAGAGACGCCGAGGCATGCTCCGAGAGCGAATTCTCCTCGCGTCGACGGCCGCGGTCGGTCTCGCGCTGTTCGCGTCGCCGTCCCGCGCAGACGAAGCGGCCGATCTCCAGGGCGTGTCCGTGGTCCTTGTCGGTGAGGCCGACGGCGACGCCGCTCGGTCCTGCCGAGCCCTCGCGCGCGAGGTCTACAAGCTCGACGCGATCCGGCCGCGGCTCGCCGAGGACGCAGCGCGAGCGCTCTGCGGGGACGACACCGTGCGCGGCCCGGCCTCCGCAAATGGTGAGGTACCCTTGACGACCCGCCTCGCCGAGCTGCGAACGAGCGCGGGCGGGCAGCTCGACAACGCCGCTCAGCGAGCGGTCGCGGAGGCCCTGATCGAGTCGACGCGCTCGGCCGCCCTCATCCTCGTCGAGCGGGTCGTGACCCCGCGCCGCACGCCCGAGCCGGGTGAGGAGCCGACCCTCGACGACGCCGTCGCACCCGATGAAACGCCGCGATATCGCGTCCAGCTTCTTCATGGGGCGCGACGTGATGGCCGACTGGTCACGCGCGTCGACTCCGCGCGCTTCGATCTTTCCGCGGACGGCGTCGGCCTCGGCGTTCCCTGGGCCGACGTGGCGAGCGCCGCGCTCATCCTCACGACCGAGGGTGCCTCGACGAGCCCGCTCGTCTCGACCACCGCGCCCGCGAAGCACGTCGACCCCGCGTCGATCGTCGCCCCGCCCGCGCCGGAGAAGCCGACGCCGTTTTACGAGAGCCCTTGGTTCTGGGTGGCCGCGGGCGCCGTCGCGGCGGCCGGCATCATCGTGATCGTGGTCTCTCAGGTGGGTGACGTCGGCCAGGGCACGATTCACCTGAGCGGCAAGGTCCCCGAGTAGCCCGCGCTCAGCCGTCGATCGACAGCACGATCTTCCCCGTGGTCTCCCGGCTCTCGAGGGCCTCGAAGGCCTTGCGCGCCTCGGCGAGCGAGTAGCGTGCGCCGACGATCACCCGGAGCGATCCGTTCGCGGCCGCGGTCGTGAGCTCGTCGAGCGGCCTCTCGCAGAGGTCGCGGCGCGCGAGCAGCGGAGTCAGGTAATACCCGACGACGCTGAGGTTCTTCGACATCAGGCCGACGGGCTCGAGCGTCCCGCGCGTGTCCCCGCTCGCGGCCCCGAACACCACCATCCGACCGAGCGGCGCGAGGGCGGCGAGGTTCCGCTTGTAGGACTCGGTCCCGCCCACCATCTCCAAGATCAGATCGACCTCGCCGGTGGTGGCTTTGATCTGCGCGAGCACATCACCGCGACTGTCGACTACGTGGTCGGCGCCGAGCTCCCGCGCGAGCGCGTGCTTCGAAGTCGAGCAGCTCGCGGTCACCGTCGCACCGCTCGCCTTGGCGAGCTGGATGGCGAGCACCCCGACACCACCGGCGGCAGCGTGAATCAACACCCGATCACGCCTCGACAACCGGCCCATCAGATTCAGGAGATGATGCGCCGTCAGTCCTTGCACCGGTATCGCAGCGGCCTGTTCGAACTCCAGGTTAGGCGGAATCCGGAATACGTTGCTCGCGCGCGTCACCATGCGCTCGGCGAAGGCTCGAGCGCCGAAGGCGACGACCCGATCTCCGACTGACAGCGATGTCACCTCTGTGCCGATGTCCAGGACCTCGCCGGCCACTTCCATCCCGGGGACGTCGGGCAAGGTCGGGCGCGCGAAGTACTGACCTCGAATGAACCTCGTGTCAGCGAAGTTCAAACCCGCCGCGCGGACACGAACCACCACTTGATCGGGGCGCGGCGCGCGGTCTTCGATCTCTCCCACGGAGAGCACTTCCGGCCCGCCGATCGCGTGGAAAACGAGCGCTCTCGAGCGCCCCGGTCCGCCATTCATCGGAAGAACATATCCAACCTCGCGCCACCGAGGTGGCACGCGCGCCCCTCCCAGTGCCAAATTGCTCCCGAATCTGCGAAGCTCTGCTGGCTCGACCTCTCGGTCCTGGACTCGCTTTCGCACCGCCAGCCTTCCGCGGTGGAGCCTTGACCCCTGCGGACGAGCGCCTTTTCATGGAATCGCGCGAGTAGACTATGACGATGCCCGATCCGACACCGGTCTTGGAGGGGGAGCCGCCGGTACCCTCGGTGCGCTCCACTCGACCCAAAATCGCCATCGTCGACGATCACCCGCAAATCTTAAAAGCGTTTCGGGTCTTGCTCGAGCGTGAGGGCTTTGCGGTAGACACGTTCGAACTCGCGGCGACGATCGCGGCCAAACCCCCCGCCGAATACAGGGAATACGCAGCTGTCTGCCTCGATTTGGGGTTGGGCGAGACCAACGGAATCGACGTCCTGCGCCACCTCCGCGCGAAGTCGCAGGACGTGCCTGTCATCATCGTAACCGGCGACACGATGCTCGACACCGCCATCACGGCGATGCGCGCTGGCGCCTACGACTATGTAACCAAGCCGGTCGTCGACAACCGCCTTACGCTCACGGTCAACAAGGCTATCGAGCACTCCCAGCTCGTGCGCCGCCTGCACGATCTCACCGAGCAACTCGACGAGTCGAACTCCCAGCGCGCGCTCGTCGGCCAGAGCGCGGTGATGGCCTCTCTCACGCAATCCATCCAACGCGTGCACAACAGCGATGTCGCCGTGTGCATCCTCGGGGAGAGCGGGACCGGCAAAGAGCTGGTCGCCCGCGCCATCCATTACGAGGGCCGGCGCCGCAAAGGGCCATTCGTCGCGATCAACTGCGCCTCTATCCCGGAGAACCTCCAAGAGAGCGAGCTCTTCGGTCACGAGCGCGGCGCCTTCACGGGCGCTTTGACCACGCAGAAGGGGCGCTTCGAGCAGGCCGAGGGCGGCACGCTGTTCCTCGACGAGATCGGGGACACGACCCCGGCCACGCAGGTCAAACTCCTGCGCGCACTCCAGGAGAAGAGCATTCGGAGAGTCGGCGGCACCACCGACATCAAGACCGACGCGCGTGTCATCACCGCAACCCACCGCGACCTCGAGGGGATGGTCCGACGCGGCGAATTCCGGGAAGACCTCTATTTCCGACTCATGGTCTTCCCCATCGAGGTTCCCCCGCTGCGCGATCGCAGAGGCGATATACCCCTCCTCGTCGCCCACTTCTTGAAGCGGTATCGCGACGACGTCGGACGCCCCGTCAATCGGCTCTCGCCCGACGCCCTCGAAGCCCTGATGACCCATGATTGGCCGGGCAACGTCCGCGAGCTGGAGAACATCGTGCACCGGGCCATGCTCACGTCGACGAGCGATTGCATCGAGCTCGCTGACTTGCCCGCGTCGCTCCGTAATCCGGTTTTGCCTACCCTCCCCGAGTCGAAGGCCCCGCCGAGCGGCAGCGCTACACCCGAGTCCGGACTGCCGACGCTCAACCTCCACAACCTCGAGTCGCTCGCGATTCAGGCCGCGTTGAAGGAGACACAGGGCCACATCGCGAACGCGGCGAAGCTCCTCGGACTCGGGCGCGCGACCCTCTATCGCAGGCTCGTCGATATCGGTCTCAAGGTGGACGTCAAAAAGGAGTAAGCGTCTCGTCGTCAGCCGGCTCGGCGCCGAGCCCACAGGGCATAAACCCCTATCCCGACGACGAGCGCCCCGAAGCCATATGCCGATTCGACGGGTCGCTCGACGAGCGCGCCCAGCGAGACGCCCACCTCGAAGAGGATGACGACGACGGTCGCGTAGAGCGGCGCTCGAATGAGCCCCGGCGGAGCCTCGGCCTTGCGGACGACCAGCTGCACCGCCGCGACCGCAGCCTGAAATGCAGCGTCCACGAACGCGATGCCGACGAGGAGGACATCGGCGTTCGAGCCGACGAAGACCGCACCACAAGCCATCAAGCCCTGGAGCGCGACGGCCACGGACGGCCGCTCGGTCTTCGGATTGAGTCGCCCCGCCCGCTCGAAGAACAGGCCGTCTTTGGCCATCGCGTAGACGACGAACGGAAACCCGAGGCACACCGTATTGAGGATCCCGGCCGCCGAGACCACGATGACCGCCGCGAGGACCTTGCCGGCGGCGCTGCCCATCGCGAGCGACATGGCGTCGGCAGCAGGGCTCTGCGTCGCGACCAGCCCGTCGTGAGACAAGAGCGCGAGGTACGATACGTTTACAGCAAGGTAAGCCACGAGCACGACTGAAATGCCGGCCATGATCCCGCGCGGGACGGACCGCGCGGGGTCGCGCACCGAGCCGGCGATATAGGTGCCGTGATAGGCCCCGCCGAACGAGAAGAGCACGGGCACCAAACCCAATAGGACCCAAGAGACGAGGCCCCCGGGCGCGGAGGTCGTGCGCGCCGCGACGACGCCGTGAGCGTGGCCCCTGAAGAGGCCGACGAGGATCAGCGCGACGAGGGCGGACACCTTGAAGATCGCCATTCCGACTTGGATGCGACCCCCCGTCTTCAAGCCGAGGAGGTTCGCGCCCGTGAACAAGGCAATAGCGCCCACCGCGATGAGCTTCGAGAGCGTGCTCGACATCGGGCCAGTCAAGACCGCGAGGTTGCTGACGAGGACGAGCGCGATCGCCGCCATCGCCCCGGGCTGAATCACCAGCAGCTGAAGCCAGCCATAGAGGAACGCGAGCGGCCGCCCTACCCTCTTGCCGTAGCCCTCGCGCAGAAAGGCGTAGATGCCGCCGGCCTCGGGGAATCGCCCGCCGAGCTCGGCGTAGACGAGAGCCCCAGCGACCGAGATGACACCGCCGAGGACCCAAACGAGGACGATCCACGCTGGGCTCGGCAGGGCCCGAGCCAGGGTCGCAGGAGTGAAGAAGATCCCGACGCCGATGATGGCGCCGATGACGACCGACGCGACATGTACCGCGCCGAGGGGCCGATGCTCGTGCGCCGCGCCCGGCTCAGGCGCGGCGGACTTCACGGGTCTTCGATGGGCCGTTGATTGAACCGATTATAGTCGGCCGACGCTGGGACGAAGTCGACGGTGATGACCTCACGGAATCGCCTCGTATTGCCGTCTTTGTCGACCTCGACATCGGCGGAGAGCGTAGAGGAATGGCCGAGATTGCTCGACGAGATTCGCGCGCTCGCCTCTCCACTGTCGACGGGTGCGCGGGGCTCCAGATCGCCGACGAGTGAGAGATAACCCTGCGCGCTCGGCGCCGATTGGCTCTTTGCGGGGATGGTCAGCGCCTCGAAGGCCGCAGTCTCGAGCAAGGTCGACTCGAACTGTGCGAAGAGCCGCGGGCTCGCGAACCACTTCACCCCGCGGACCTCGCCACCGACGCCGTACGCGAGCCCCACCATCTCGTTGCGATCACCGTCGAGCTCACGCGCGAGCTTCACCGCGATCGCCTGGCGCTGCGTGCGAAAAGAGGAGTTGTCGACCGCGCCGAGGAACGTCCCCGAAGGTGTCGACGTGTTGTGCTCGGCGTTGAGGGAGGCCACGAGATCCCAAACGCGGTGCTGGTCTCCGTCGTATTCGGCAGCGCTTCGGATGATGGACGGGGTCAACAGGGAGGCCACTTGAAAGCGGCCTTTGGTCTCCTGTCCGGCGCGGTCGTCGGCCCACCGCCCTTGTTCGACGCAATAGACCTGAATATCGGCTGACTTCCCCGGCGCGAGGACCAGGTCCTCACCGACCTGTCGGTCCTGTTTGCCGCCCACGACCAGCGTACCGGCGAGCACGAGAATGGGGATCGCGCCGCGGTTCTCGATGACCAGCGTACCGACGGTCGCGGGCCGGTCCGAACGCGCCTCGCTCGGTTGCGTCGGTGCGACCGTGGTCGGGTCGCCCTCGGCGTCCATTTCGCGAACAACCGCGTAACCACGCTCGATCGCGAGAGAGAGCGGCATCATCGCGCCGACGTCGCGCGGACTGTCGGCGAACACCGCATGAACCGTGACCCGATCGACAGTGTGGGCGGCGCCGAGCGAGTGCGCCGAGCCCAACCGGCCGACGCGCGCAGAGCGTGGCTGGTGCTGCGCCGTCGCCTCGTCGGCGCGTGCTCGAGCCTCCGAATCTGTGGCGCTGTCGTGAGAGGACCAATCGTCTACGGCGTGATCCTGTTTGGGCTTGGTGTCACACCCAGCTAGCCCGAGCAAACCTGCCGATACGGCAGCCAAGAACATGAGCCTTCGGTCGCGTGCTGCTTTCATATTCCCTCGGCTGGTTCGAACCGTGGCCGTACGCCCGCCGCATCCGCCCCATTCCCACACCCGCGAGTGCGGGCCTTTTTCCCTCGAGATCGAGCGGCTTCGAGCAGGCTATGGCTTTAACATCGGCATATCTACGTCCCGCGCGGTCTCGAGATCTGTTGGGTCACAAATGATTCTACGCTGGGGCCTCTCGGATGAAAGCCCATCTCGGGCAATGTGGTCCGGCTCACTCACACGAGGACTGCGGATTGTTCATCAACCCGCGCCGATAGAAGGTTAAACTGTGAGGCTGATGTCCCGAGCGGACGCTCAGCTTTCGACCCTCGATGGTTTATCCGGCGACCACCCGAGCGGCGCGTCGGCGGTTCTGACTGTTCCTATGCTGACAGTGCTCAGCCACCCGAACCTCCAAAGGGTCGGGGAGCGCGCGCTGCTCATGGGGCTAGCGCGTGGGGGAACCATCAATCTGTCGCGCCTCGAGCCCGAGTTCACCCGCATCGGCGCGGCGACTGGTGAGCCTCTCTTCGATCAACACGTCAGCCGCAATCCACTCAAGATCCTGCGACTGGGTGACGGTCGGGTGCGCTTCGATCGCTCGGAGACCCCGCTCCGCGTCGCGATCGACGGCGAGCCGCTCGACGGGCCCCGCGACTTCGATGCGAACGCTCTCGAGCGCGGCCTCGTCCTCGAGCTTGCGGAGCGAATCGTGCTCTTGCTTCACGAGGGCGAGCCCGAACCTGCGCCCGACGATGGGCTCGGCTTCGTGGGGGAGAGCGTCGCGATCTCTCGACTTCGGCGCGATGTCCGGCGGCTCACCGATCTCGACATCACGACGCTCATCGTCGGAGAGACGGGCGTCGGCAAAGAGCTCGTGGCGCGTGCGATCCACGACGCTGGCCCGCGCGCGACCCTTCCTTTCATTCCTGTCAACATGGGCGCCATTCCGCCCTCGCTCGCCGGCGCCGAGCTCTTCGGCTGCGAGCGCGGGGCCTACACTGGTGCGCTCCGGGCGCGGCCCGGACATTTCGCGGCGGCCGGGAACGGCACGTTGTTCCTCGACGAGATCGGGGAGGCTCCGCTCGACGTGCAAGCCATCCTGCTGCGCGCGCTCGACGACGGCGAGGTTCAGACGGTCGGCGCACCCGAGCCTCGGCGCATCAAGGCTCGAATCATCGCGGCCACCGACGTCGACCTCGAGGAGCGCGTCGCGCGCGGCGTCTTTCGAGCGGCGCTCTTGCACCGATTGGCGACGTTCACGCTGGTCGTGCCGCCGCTGCGCGCTCGGCGCGACGACATCGGCAGACTCATCGCTCATTTCCTGAAGCTCGAGATCGAGAGGACGAGCGAGAGCTCGAGCCCCGCGCCAGAGCCGGTGTTGCCCGCGACGGTGGTGAGCGAGCTCACTCGCTACGATTGGCCCGGCAACGTGCGCCAACTCCGCAATGTGGTTCGGCAGCTCGTCGTCCAAAGCCGGGGCGCCAAGACCTTCTACGCTGACGCTGGTGTAACTCGACTGCTCTCGCGCTTCGGCGGTTCGTACCAGTCGAGCCGCGCCGACGCGGCCCCACCCTCCGAGGGACGCGAGCGCAATCGCAAGCCGAACTCGGTTACCGAGTCCGAGCTCGTGGAGGCCCTGCGCGCGAGCCGCTGGGATCTCAAGAACACGGCGGAGCGATTGGGGATCTCGCGAACGTCCCTCTACGCGCTCGTCGAGGCAAAAGGCGTAGTGCGCCTCGCGAGCGAGCTCGCCCCCGAGGAGATCTCGCGATGTCACAAGGACTGTGACGGGGACATCAACCTCATGGTCGAGCGATTGGAGGTCTCGCGATATGCCCTCTCACGACGCATGCGCGAGCTCCGGCTCGGGCCTTACGACGTGAAGGACGGTCGCGACGTCGCGAGCCCGCCCACCCCGATTCCCCGCCTTCGAGAGCGCGACGACAGCAACTGACCGCTCAGTCGCTCGTAGCCGGCCCGCTGGCAATGACCCCGCTGGCAATGACCTCGGAGGCCGCGCGAACCCCCGATTGGAGCGCGCCGTTGATGTAGCCACCGACCCAGTCGGTCGCGGTCTCGGCGGACGCCCAATGGATGCGACCAAAGGGCTCACGGAGATACTTGCCGTGAGTCGTGAACTTACCGGGAGGAAAGAAGGACGCCGGGCAACCACCCGAGAACGAGGCCTTGTCCCAAAGCTTCTCGTGGTACTCTTTGAAGTTTGCGTCGATCGTGTTTCGCGGGACCTCGAAGAGCGTCGACCAGTGGTGTAGGACGCGGTCCTTGCGCTGATCCACCGTGAGCGAAGCCATCTCGTCGGCGCGCGATCCGACGATGAACCCCATCAAGCAGTGAACAGTCGTGTCAGCTTTGCCCTCGAGCTCGAAGCTGTTGTTCATGGTCCAAACAATCGGACAATCATGGGTGTTGCGTGCGCTCAGCGTATACCCCGATGCGCCGCGCTCCTCGCGCCACCACGGCGTATTGAACACCGCGAAGGTCTTGATGGTCCGCCCCATGACGACCAGCTCCGCGAGCTCGGCGTGCTGCTGGGGGAGGCCCACAATCCCGAGGCTATTGCGGAAATGGGGAGAGACCGCGACGATGACGCGGTCTGCCCGGTAGATGTGCCCGTCCTTCGTCGTGACGGCGACGTGATCCGGGTGATTCTCCATCTTCACCGAGCCCTTCCCGACGAGCATGGTCGCCGGCGGCAAGGTCGCGCCGCCCGCCCAAGGCGGATTGGGGTCTACGACCGTAGCTGCCAATCGCCGCGGGAGGTCGATTGCCCCCCTTCGAAAGCGATAGGAGTCAGCGCCCCCACCAACAGCCATGACGTTCACGAACGACCCGCCAGTCGCGCAGTAGTAGACGAGATAGAGCATTGAGAGCTCGGTCGTCTCGCACGACAGGGCAGCGCGGACACCGACGCGCAGCAAATCCCCCACGAGCGGGTTCGTGATTGCGGCTTTCAGCCAGTCTTCTACCGATATTTGGTCGAGCTGCGCGAGCTGCGGGTCGTCCCAAGGGTTGTGAAGGAAACAACGGCACTTGAGGACGAGCGCCTCGAGCATGGCGCAGTTCGCCGTGAGCTGGTCGGAGTTCGAGGGCGCGCCGGGAGGTGGAGGGAGGAGCCGCTGCGGCGGCACGAAGCCCGCGAGCAGACCCAGAGAGCGACGCAGGTTGGCGCGAATAGACGGGTTGGGAGCGTCTGGGACGCCGAAGGAGCGGTGGTTGTACTTGAAGAGTCGCCCATACGCCGGGTCGACTGCCGACGACCACTCGATGCGATGGTAGAACTCGGGGTGAAGATCGTTGGAGATGCGCTCGATGCCCAAGAGCTCCACGAAGCGCATCGTGTAGCTCTGCAAAGGACCGAAGTAGGCAGCGCCCAAATCGATACCCGTGTGCTCGGATTTTTCCAAAGTCTCAATTCGACCACCAATCTGATCGCGCTCCTCGAGGATGAGGACACGCTTACCGGCTTGTCGGAGAACGAAGGCTGCAGCCAAGCCAGCCGCACCGGCACCAACCACGATTGCGTCGTAAGAGTCAGGCGAGGAGTTCATGGCGTGCGCTTGTGCAACGCGCGCGCCATCTGTCGCTCACGATGGTTGCGTGGTGTGACAACCGGCGAGCAGTGAGCTGTAGCGGTCGATGTCTGCGACTCCCTCGCGTGCGAGGAGCAGCGCGCGATCGTCCTCGAAACCCGGTATCGCGGCCGCGTGGAGCGCCATCTCTTGCGCCGTGAAGATCGCGTGGGCTCGCAAGCGCTGAGCGCGTGCTGCAGCGATGTCTCCTCGCTGACCGAGCACGGCGGCGCGAATGGTCGCGGCCGCCGCTCGCGCGATGGAGCCGTCGCCTTCGAGGGCGTCGGCATCCGCCACGGCGCGGTCCAAGAGGCGGGAGCGAGCGGCGCGATCGACAGCCGCGAGATGGGTGAGGGTCAGGCCGCGAAGCGACAATGATGAGACGCGGAGGAACTGAACCGAGAAGAGCCCCGAGTCGCTGAGCGCGCCCCACGCGGCGTCGAGTCGTCGCATCGCCGAGTCGGGCCTGCGCATGTAGAGCTCGCGATAGAGCGCGACCTTCAGCGCGAGCCAGTGCTGAAAGAGGAAGCCGCGCGAGGCGGGCGGCCACTCCTCGATGACCCGCTCGTGCGTGAGCGCGTCGTCGACGCGCCCCTCGGAGATGCTGACGAGCGCGAGATAGAGGTGGGCCTGCACGCGCAGGTAGAGGTTGCCCGTCGCGTTTCCTTCACGGAGGCAAGCGTCCGCGCGCCACCCGACCTCGCGGAGCCGACCCATGGCCTCGAGGGCGAAGATCACCGTCATCTCGCCGTAGCCGCGCTCGTGGGCGTGCCCTGCACAACGACTCAACGTCGCGAGCGCGGGCTCCAAGATGCGCAACGTGTCGCGCCACGCGCCCGCCGTCATGCGCGTGATGCCCGAGTGAACATCGACGTTCGCGACGACGGCCACGTCTCCAGTCGATCGCGCGAGCTCCATCGCGCGATCGAGGAGCCTCGCACCGACCTTCACCATCGCGGGAGCGCCGCCGTACGCCAGCATCGAGCCGACCGCCGCGAGGCTGCGCGCTTGGCTCGCCACGTCCGGAGAGAGCAACGCGAGGCGCAGCGTCTCGACCGAAAAATAGACGCCGCGCACGAGGTCGTACGCGGAGATGCCGCGACTCGCCGTGAAGCAAGCGCGCAGGCGACTCGCGTCTTCGGCGGTGAACTCCGCGGACGAAGGAGTGAGCGGGAGCGGGAGCAGGTGGCGCGCGGCCAATTGAGTGAGCGCGACCGACGTGCGGAGCATGACCTGCGTCGTCGAGCGCGGAGTCGGAACGCCGAGCTCTGCGAGCACGCGCTCGAGGACGCGAAGCCCATCCTCGACCTGGCCAGCGACGAGGAGCTGCTCGGCGGCCTTCCTCAGGAGATCGATGTGCTCGGCCGGTTGCGCGTCGCGCGCGGCTTCGATGTAGATGGGCGCGGCCTCACCGCAGCGCCCGGCGTTCACGAGGGCGTCGGCGCGCCGCAAAGAGAGCTTGCGGCGCTCGTCCGCGGAGTGCGAGACCGCCCCGAGCGCCAACGCATAGAGGTTCGCCGCGTGGCCGAACGCGAGCGCTCGCTCCGAGCGATGGGCAGCGTCGACAGCGTAGAACGCGCCTCGTTCGTTCTTGCCGCCCGCGATGAAGTGGTGCGCGAGGAGCTCGGGATCGGCGCGCTGCTGCTCGAGCGTGACGGCCAGGGACAGGTGGACGTCCGTGCGCGTCGAGGGGTCGAGCGCGTTGACGACGCTCTCGCGAATGCGGTCGTGATAGGCCTCGACGCGATCCTGATCGCGAGGGCCGCTCATGCGAAGGAGCGAGCTTTTTGTCAGGTGATGAAGCGTTGGCGTGACGCTCGAGCGCAGGCCCGCAGCCTCGCCGGCGACGCCGATCGGGATGCCCGCGCCCGCGACGCAAACGACCGCGAGCAGATGCCTGGCGTCGCGAGACAGCTCGCTCACGCGCTCGAGCAAGACGTCGTCGAGTGCGCTCACGTGCCGGGGCTCCGTGGAGGGTTTGCGTCGGGTGAAGCGAACGTATTCCTCGATGAAATACGGATGCCCGGCTGCTTCACGAGCGACCGCCTCGAAGTCGATGGCGCTCGCGGACGTGCCACCAAACCAGCGCTCGGCGAGCGATCTCGCCTCGTCGCTCGAGAGCGGAGCGAGCTCGATCGTGCTCGCCGCGGGGTTCACGCTCTGAGGCAGGCTCGCGAAGACCTCGCGCAGGAAGGGGGAGTCAGCCTCTGTCGTGCGGTAGAGGCCGACGAAGAAGAGCCGCGGAGCGTCGGGCGCAGCGAGGAGCTCACGGAGCAAGAGCGCGCTGTCGATGTCGGCCCACTGCAGATCGTCGACCGCGACGAGGACGGGGCGATACTCACCGAGCACGCGCAGGATCCGCTTGAGCCCGCGAAAGGCGCTGGCACGACACGCGGTCGGATCGCGGACGAGATCGCCGCCGCTGACGTGCACGGTGTCGCTGAGCGCAGCCGTCGCAGTGGAGGAGTCGTGGGGCCCGAAGACGCGCGCGAGCGCAGGGAACATCGAGGTCAGATCCTGGAGCTCGCGCTGCGGGATCTCACCGACGAGCAGCGCGTGGCGCCGCTCGAGCTCGCGCGAGAGCTGCTCGACCACGCCGTCGAAGGCCTTGTAAGGGACGGTCTCGCAGGCGTAGCAGCGCCCCGAGAAGAGCAGCGTCTCGGGTTCCATCGCGCGGACTTGCTCGACGAAATGCTCGAGCAGCGCGCTCTTGCCGATGCCCGAGGCGCCGTGGATCCAGAGCGCGCGACATCCCCCGCGAACCGTCTCGCCGAACATGCCTTGCAGCTCGGCGAGCTCTGCCGCTCTGCCTATGAAGACCTCGTTCGTGTCGTGCGTCGGAGGCAAGCTCACCCGCGAGCCGAGCGTCGCGAGCACGTCTTCACCCGTCGGTCGCGCGTTGGGATCGATCGCCATGAGCGACATCGCGAGCGCGTCGAGCTCCGGGGGGATGCCCTCAGCGAAGGTCGAAGGCTTGGGTGGAACGACGCGCTGCTTGAGGAGCAAGACCTCGGACATCGTCCCGGTGAGCGGGAGCCTGCGCGTGAGAAGCTCGTAGAGGATCACGCCGAACGCGTACCAATCGCTCGCGGTGAGCGCGGGCTCGCCGCGCGCTTGCTCGGGCGCCATGTACGCGGGGGTCCCCGCGAGCGAGCTGTCGTCGCGCGCGTCCGAGCGATCACACGCGAGGCCGAAGTCGACGACGACGACGCGCCCGCTCTTGTCGACGAGGACGTTGCTCGGCTTGAGATCGCGATGGATCCGGCCCGCGGCGTGGAGCGCGTGCACACCGCGCGCGAGCTGCACGAGCGCGCTCTTCAACGCGTCGAGATCGAGCGTGCGCACGGGCGCGACGTTCGCGGACCCATCGATCGTCGCCGTGAGCGCTGCGTCCTGTCCGTCGAGCGTCTCGAGTCCGCGCTCGATCGTCGTGAGCGTCTGCTCGGCCTTGAAAGCGGCGCGCTGCAAATGCGCGGTCAGATCGCAGCCAGAGACGAACTCCATCGCGAGGTAGGGATCAGCGCCCTCGAACGCGAGCTCGTACACGGCCGCGAGGTTCTCGTGCGAGACGTCGGCGACGGAGCGAAACTCCTCTTTTAGACGGGACAAGTAGCGCGAGCCGCGGCCGCGCAGGATCTTGATTGCGACGGGGTGATCGCGGCCGTCGCGAGCTTCGTAGACGACGCCCATTCCGCCCGCGCCGACGCGCCGAAGCACTCGGTAGCTCTTCAGCTCGACGGGGGCGGTGACGCTCGCTCGGTCGAGCCGTAGCTCGAGCTCACTCACCTTGCTCGTCAGCTCGGCGCTGCTGCCGGACGACAGTCGGCCCCCGCCCATCTCGCCACTAGTACCACGACGTCGTTCCCTGGATCTGTCGCAACTTGACGGAGACGTGTCCGGACATGTCCAGACAGGTTCCGGACGCGTCGCTCAGCCGGGGAAGAAACAGGCGACTCGGTGAGCGGGATTCGCGACGAGCCCACGCAAGCTGGGAGTGTCCGTATCGCACTTCCCCTTCTCGGCGCGGGGGCACCGCGGATGAAACGCGCAACCCTTGGGCGGTTGCGTAGGGCTGGGTGGCTCACCCGCCAAGGTCAGCCGACGCCGCTCGGGAACGACGACATCGTGGACCAACCGCGGCGAGGCTTCGAAGAGCGCTCGCGTATAGGGGTGAAGCCGGCGCTCCACGATATCGCGGCTGGGCCCGAGCTCGACGACGCGACCCAAATACAGCACCGCGATCCGATGACTCATGAGCTCGACGACCCGCAAATCGTGGGAGATGAAGATCATCCCGAGGTCTCGCTCGGTCTGGAGCTCGTCGAACAGATTCAGGATCTGCGACTGCATCGAGACGTCGAGGGCGCTCGTCGGTTCGTCGCAAATGAGGAGCTCGGGGTCCACGGCGAGAGCGCGCGCGATGGCGATGCGCTGGCGCTGACCGCCGCTGAACTCGCTCGGATAGCGCGACATCGCGTCCGGCTCGAGGCCGACCCGCTCGAGGGCGCGCCCGACGCGCTCCTCGACCTCGGCGCCCCGCGCGAGCTTGAAGAGCTCGATCCCCTCCCCGACGATGTCGCGCACGACGAGGCGTGGGTTGAGCGACGTATAAGGATCCTGAAAGACGATCTGCATGCGACGTCGCAGCTTGCGCAGATGTCGCTCCGGCAGCTGCGTGATGTCCTGGCCGTCGAAATGGATGCGGCCGAACGTCGGCTCGACCAATCGAAGCAGCGTCTTGCCGAGCGTGCTCTTGCCCGATCCGGACTCGCCGACGACCCCGAGGGTCTCGCCTCGTTTGAGCTCAAACGATACGCCGTGGAGCGCATGCACGAGCTCGGCGCGGCGGCCGAGCCAGCCTCGCCGCAACGTGTACACCTTTGTAAGGCCGTCCACCGCGAGGAGCGCCGTCTTCTTCTGGGTGAGGGCGATCTCGCTGGTCAAGGCGCGGGCTCCTCGTCGGCGACCTCGTCGGGCGGGGGCGGGTCGGGCTTCGCGAGGAAGCAGCGGCTCGTGCGTGGTCCGTCGAGCTCCACGATCGGAGGGCGCTCCCGCCTGCATTTGTCCATGACTTGCTCGCACCGAGGCGCGAACCGACAGCCGAGCGGCAGCTGAGAGAAGACCGGAGGAGCACCGCGCAGGACGGGCAGTCGACGAGGTGGACCGCCGAGCTTGCGCGGTGGGTAGCGATCGGGGTCGGGGATGCTGGCGACGAGGGCCTCTGTGTAGGGGTGACGTGGCGCGCGGAGCACCGTCAGCGTCGGCCCGCTCTCCACGATCTGCCCCGCATAGAGGACGATGACTCGATCGGCGACCTCGGCGACCGCGGAGAGATCGTGCGAAATGAGGAGCAACGCCATCTGTCGAGTCGCTCGCTCGGCCGCGAGAACCTCGAGGATCTGCGCCTCGAGCGTGCGATCGAGCGCCGCAGTCGGCTCGTCCGCGAGCAAGAGGTCGGGCTCGGTCGCGAGGGCCATCGCCAAGAGCGCGCGCTGCTTCATCCCGCCGGAGAGCTCGTGCGGATAGGAGGCCATCGCGTGTTCGGGCCTCGGCATACCGACCTTCGTAAGCCACTTTTGAGCGAGGGCAGCGGCGTCCGCGCGCGAGAGCCCGCGAGGGATCGACGGCCGCGAGCCGCGGTGGAGGTGAATCGCCTCGAGGATCTGAGCGCCTATCGTATAGACGGGGTTGAGCGCGCTCGAAGGCTCCTGAAAGACCATCGACACGACGCCGCCGCGAATGGCAGTTAGCTCGCGATCGCGGAGCGCATAGAGGTTCTGACCGCCAATCGTGACTCGGCCGCTCCGGACGATCGCGCCTGCTGGCGGCAGCGCCATCAGCGCGTACGCGAGCAAGGACTTACCGCTCCCCGATTCACCGACGAGAGCGACCGACTCACCCCGATCGACCTCGAACGACACGTTGTCGAGGATCGTGAGGTCGCCGTCGGGCCCACGAACCGACACGGTGAGATCGCGCACCTCGAGGAACATCGGATTAGCGGAGGTAGAGCTCGAGGCGCGGACCGTTGCTCGTCGCGGGCGCGGTGATCAGGCGCGCCCCCACTGGGTCGTCGCCGCGAGCCACCACCGCGAGTCCGAAGCCGACACCGTGCAGCCGCGCCACGTGACTCGTGACGTCGACGCGCAGCGGAACACGGCGCGCCGGCATCACGCGGCTGCTGCCGAGCGCGACACCGAGTCGCGGTGCGCGTGCCCAACTGAGCGGGCCGCGCTCCCACTCACCGAGGATGGGCGCGACCGAGAGATCGATAGGCTCGGTCGGACCAGGCGAGACAGGCTCGGCGTCGAGGACCAGATATGCCCCCTCGACCGAGACGCGAGGGCCGACGTCCGCCTCGAACGACATGAGGACGATGACGTCACCCGCCGAGGACGCACCGAATGGAGTCACAAATGCGTTCTCGGGCAAGTCGGCCGACGACAGCACGGCCACCCGTCGTGCGGGCAACACGAGCCGCGAGGCTTCGACGGCGACGAGCGCTTCCTCGACTGGACGACAAGCGCCGACCACACAGCCGTAGCCAGCGCCGCACGTATCGTGGTCGGTCGTGCACGCGGCCCCCGAGCCACCACACCCGGCCGTCGCAGCTGCGAAGAGCGTTGCAGCGCCCGCGATGAAGATCGGTCGGTGTCGAGTCACCCGTGCGGCCATCGCGGAAAAGTTGATACCACGGCGGCCCACGGCGCTGCTCTCACCTTTTCGGCGGGAGCAGTCGAGGCAGCCATTTGTCGAAGGTCTGCTTCACCGTCGCGTCATGGGCTTTCGGGCGCGCGGGGAGCTGATCCAGCTCGCGCAGCGTGCCTTCGTTCGGGGGATGAGACTTCACCTCTTTCATGAACAGCTTGCGAAAGACCTCGAACTCGCGATCCCAAGACACGGTCTGCCAAGTCACGATGACGTGCGTCGCGGCGTCGACCGCACCGAGCGAGCTCGCGAGCGACCCTGGCATGCAGGTGTCGATCGAGACGATCGCAAATGGGTTCGACTCGATCGCCGAGACGATTCCCCCTTTGGCGCTGCAGCCTGCCCCGGAGTGTCCTGTCACGATGATGCGCGTGGGATCGATCTCGACGCCCTCGGGGAGCGACGCGACGACCTGCGCGACGAACTTGGGGAAATCGAAGACAGGAAAGCTCGCTTGACCACCGACAGCGTCCTTCTCGACCGAGCCCGGCCCTGCGAGCACGTGCGGCTCGACCTCACCGGACTCGATGAGGGCCGAGAGGATCTTCCTGACGTCGCCCTCGTCGCCACCACCCATCCAGCGATGTGGGATTTGGGCGCGATTGAGGCCGTGGAAGAAGACGATGAGCGGCACTGGCTTGCGAGCCTCGAAGGTCTTCGCGTGGACGAAGACGCGCCCCGAGTAGGCGCGCGACCGCATCTTCACGTCTGCGCCGTCGTAGTCGAAGTCGATCGTTTTGCCCCAGAGCCCGTTCTCGTCACGCTCGATCACGACCGTGGGGAGAGCCGACGGCTGGCTGCTCGGCTCGACGACAGCCGAGGCGCTCTCGGTCGGTTCGGCGACCGACGCCGACGCGACGGGTGAGCTCGCGGCGCTCGTCGCGGTCGCGCTCGAGGAGCTGCCCTGCGCGGCGACGTTGGGCTCTGCGGGCTCGCCACTGCACGCGCACAGCGCGAAGAGAAAGACGAGCCGACGCACCGCCGTGAGCATACTGGATGCGGCCTCTATCCCCAATTTCGAGTCGCGACCGCGCATCATCGCGCGCCGAGCTTTGCCCCTCGAGCCAGGTTGGGTATCTTCGCGACGCGTCTCCTTTCGCGTCGTTGCCGCGGGACGGCTGAGGTTACTCATGACTCTCTTCGCGAGCGCATCCATCACCGAGAAGATCGTCGAACCCGTCGTTTACTCGGTGGTCTTCGCGACGGTCGGGATCGTCGTGTTCTCGGCGGCGTTCTTCGCCATCACGAAGATCGCTCCGTTCTCCATCCGAAAGGAGATCGAGCATGACCAGAACACGTCGCTCGGGATCGTCATCGGCTCGGTGATCATCGGCCTGGCGCTCATCATCTCGGCGGCGATCAAGGGCTGACGCCGCGGCGGGCGGACCATTGAACGCGGGGCCTTGGCTGTGGAGCCCGCGGCGGGATCTCGCCGTCTTCGGGGGCGCGGCGGTCCTCGCGTTGATCGTCGCAGCGCTGGGCCCCTCGATCGCCCCGACTGGGGACTTGCCGCCTTGGGGGTTCCTCGTCTTCGTCGTCGCCTGCGACGTCGCGCACGTCTACTCGACGCTGTTCAGGACGTACATGGACGGCGAGGAGCTCGTTCGCCGGCCTGCGCTCTATTTCGGAGTCCCGGTCGCGTGCTTCGTCGCCGGAGTGGCGCTCTACGCGGTCGGATCCGACGTATTTTGGCGCGTCCTGGCATATGTCGCGCTCGTCCATTTCGTCCGCCAACAGGTCGGCTGGACTGCGATTTATCGGGCGCGAGCGGGCCGTCGAGATCGGCTCGAGCGATGGGTCGACGACACCGCCGTATACGCCGCGACCCTTTATCCCGTACTCGAGTGGCATACACGACTGCCGCGTGAGTTCGCTTGGTTCGTCCAAGGCGACTTCCTCGATCTCGCGACGCTATCACCCATTCTCCCGGTGGCTCGGGTCATTTGGGGGCTCAGCTTGACCCTCTATGTCGTCTACGGCGCTCGGGTCGCGCGCGCGACTCGCGTGCTCTCGCTCGGGAAACACGTGGTCGTCGCAGGCACGGCTGCGACTTGGTATTTCGGAATCGTCGCGACGAACTCGGACTTCGCATTTACGGTCTCGAACGTCGTCGTTCACGGACTGCCGTACATGGCATTGCTCTATGCCTATGGGCGAGAGCGCGCGAGGGAATCACCTGGGATCTTGAGCGCCCGCCTCCTGCGCGGAGGGCTCGCCGCCTTCGCGGGACTTCTCCTCGTGATCGCGTTCGTCGAAGAGCTGATTTGGGATCAGCTCGTCTGGCAGAGTCACCCGTCGCTCTTCGGTGCAGCGCTTTTGTCCGAAGAGACGATCGCACGCCTCGCGAAGTTCATCGTCCCGCTCCTCGCTGTGCCCCAAGCGACGCATTACGTCCTCGACGCGGTCCTCTGGCGTCGGGGTGACACTGGCGCTGCGCAGGGGCGCGCGATGGGCTTCGCGGGCGCTCATCGCGACCGCGCGGCGACTACTGCTTGATGGGCGTATCTTGGGGCTCGGGGATCGGGGGGCGACGCTCGAGCAGATCGATCGCCGCGCTGCGCACGATAGGAGGCAAATCCGTGGCTGCGCGGACCTCCTCGAGCTCGTGGCGAATGAGGAGCGAGAGGAGCGGGACTGCCACGGTCGGCGGCGTATAGGGGTTTTGCGCGAGCGCGACCCGCACGCGCGATCGAACCGACCATTTGGGGCTTCGCGCGATCTCGAGTTGGATATCGGGGAAAGTGGGGCGACGAGCGGCCAAGCGAACGACGTCGTCCTCGGTGATGCGCGGGTTCGAAAGGACGTTGCGAATGACCGCAGGATGCGGATCGCGAAGGAGCCGATCGAGCGCGAACCGATCGTGGCCGCGAGCGAGGGCCTTGCGCTCGCCGAGCGTGACCGCACGACCGACCCGAGCATCACCAGGGTGGCGCTCGTGAGGTTCGGGGATCTCGTGATGTCCGTCACGGAGCCCATCGCGATGCCGCAGGAGCCTCGCGAGCGCGAAGTGACCGCGCTCGTGCGCGAGCTCGCGGAGGCGCGCGATGGTCCCAACGCGCTGCGGGTCCGTGAGGCACGGGACCGCGGCGGCGAGGACAGCCCGCGCGCGTGCGTCCGTCTGCTCCCCGAGCAAGCTCACTTCCTCGAGAGCCTCTGCCAGGGCGTCTGCGGGCCATTGCTCGAAGTCGAGCGTGAACAGCCCAATGCGAAGGTCGACCTCGCCAATCGAGGGGATCGCTCTGAGCCAACGCTGCGCCAGCCTGGTCTCCGGTCGAACAGGGTCGCCCGCGGTGCGCCCCGAGCTGCCGTCCCCAGCGTCGTCACCAGGCATATCGCAAGGATCTTATCACGAGAACGTCAGCGACGCCGGCGTCGCGCGGAGCGGGCGAGCAAAGCCGCGACGGCGAGCGCGAAGGCAGCGCCATTGCGGCCGACCTCGAAGCTCGACGCCGTCGCTACTCGGCAATTGCACCCGCCGTCGTCCTCGCCATCCGAGTTCGAGGCCCCGCCGCCTGCACCGCCGGTAGCCGGCGCGCCCCCGTTACCACCCATTCCCATCGACGAGCTAGTGCTGGTCCCACCGCCGGCACCCCCCGACGTAGAGCTCGACTGTCCGCCCGCGCCCCCGACCGTCGGGCCACCACCTGCCCCGCCAGTCCCGGTATCGGGCACGCATTCGCCAGCCGACGCGTCCACCGAAGTGCAGACATCCCCGTCGGGGCAGCCATTGCCGCCGATACCCCGACAACCGTCCACGCAAATCCCCATACCGGGGTCGCATATGGTGCCTACGTCGAAACAGTCCTCGTCCCCCCCGCAAAAGACGGGCGCGTCATCGGGGTCGACGATGGCTGGAATACCGTCCCCGTCGTAGTCGCCAGTGCCCTCCTCGGCGTCGTTGGTGAAGTCTCCGTCCGAGTCGAGGTCGAGCCAAGCCGGGACGCCGTCGCCGTCGACGTCCGGGGCCAGCCCTTCTGCCATTACTTCGAAGGCGGTCGGAACCCCGTCGTCGTCGTCGTCGTCGTCGAGAGGGTCCGGGATCGTGTCGTTGTCGCTGTCGTCATATGGGTTCTCACCCGATATGCAGACACCCGGGACAGCGCCGTAGCCGTCGCACAGCCCGTCGTTGTCGACATCCGGGTCCGCGGGGTCCAGGCTGTCGTCGAGTTCCCCTTGATCCGAGACGCCATCCAGATCCGAGTCGTCGCACGTGATCAGGAAGTTCTCGATGTTCTGGGCGAGCGCGCCCTTGTCCTGCATCGGATAGACGCCTGCGGTCCAGAACGTGAGGTCCATCGCCACATAGGTGCAGCCTATCCCCTTGTTGAGATCCTCCGGGGCGAGCGCCACCGAGCCTGGCTTGGATTGACCATCGACGAAGACCGCGTGTTTGGGCGGCAGAGTCCCAATCAGCCCGGCCGCGCCAGCCTGCCACTGCGGGACAGCATTGGGGATGGTCGTGATCCCGAATGGGTCGAAGGGCGAAGCGCTGAATTGATCGCCGCCTTCGCCTTGCCCACCGACGGGGACGGGGAAGCGATACATGCCGCCGAGCATGTTCCTTATCGACGAGTTCAGAGACTCGCAGCAGGGGCGCTCGCCCGACATATACAGGCCGCCGCCGCCCTCGACGAAAGAGCGCAGACTGCTCGCGATGCTGGTGATCGCCGGGAGCTCTATCACCCAGATCGTGTCGAAGACCGTCAGATCGGCCGGGAGGCTGGGATTCGACGAAATGACCGTAGTGACGTTATGACCCAATCCCGAGAGCACCGTCGCCGCTTCGGTCCCGGCAGTGTCCGCCGTCGGGTCGTTGGTCGTTCGCTGAAAGACCAGGATCTCGTCTGCTTTGGCGTCTGCCGTGTAGGAACAAGCGAGCGTGACGACCGCGGCTCCGACAAGGGCGCTACCACGATGCGACCTAGTCGCATGTTGCAGAGGTCGGCTCGACATGTAGGGGGACCTCGAAGCCTGATTGTCTCGAGGGAAAAGAGACACGACGCCCTGCAGAAGCTCCATCGGGAGATGGTATCGGAGGACCTTATCGGGGGTATACTTCTTCGTTTTGCCTGCGGCTCGTGGGGTCGGGTCGCGGTTCGGTGGAAAAAGGGCGCAATTCGACGGCGAGACACCGAAAGCAGGGCGGCCGATCGTGATAGATTCAGGAGCCGGCTCGGTCATGTCGGAGCAGCCTCAGGAGAAGCTCAGTCCAAGCAAGCTCGCAGCGCGCCGAGTAGGTACCGATCTAAACGATAAGTGGCGGATCGACCGGGTTTTGGGCGTGGGCGGTATGGGGGCCGTCTTCGCGACCACCCACAAGAACAACGGCACCCGCGCGGCCATCAAGGTCCTGCACGTCGAATACGCACGCGCGCACGACGTCCGCGAGCGCTTCCTCCGAGAGGGGCGTATCGCAAACCGCGTCGAGCACCCCGCGCGTGTGCCGATCGTCGACGACGGACTCAGCAACGAGGGTGAGCCCTTCCTCGTGATGGAGCTGCTCGAGGGGATGACCCTCGCGGAGCTCTTCAAGCGAGGTGGCGGACGCATGCCCCTCGAGAAGCTGCTCGGCATCTTCGACACGGTGCTCGACCTGCTGGCGAAGTGCCATGAGCTCGCGATCCTCCATCGCGACATCAAGCCCGCGAACATCTTTCTGACGCGACAAGGTGGCGTGAAGGTCCTCGACTTCGGTGTCGCGCGCATGCGCGAGCCCGAGAGCGACGTCGAGGCGACCCGAGCCGGCATCGCGCTCGGCACAGCGTCGTTCATCGCTCCGGAGCAGGCCCTCGGGATGGACAAGGTCGACGGCCGCGCCGACCTCTTCAGCGTGGGAGCGTGCCTCTACACCGGCATCACGGGCGAGCGGCTGCACGCCTCGAAGACCGAGGCCGAGGAGTTCATCCTCGCCGCGACCCAAGCCGCGCCCTCGATCGCACGCAAGGCCAAGGACCTGCCTGTCGAGGTCGCTGCGTTCATCGATCGCGCGCTCAGCTTCGATCGCGCGCAACGCTTCCAATCCGCGCGCGAGATGCGCAGCGAGCTCCTCAAGCTGATCGCCGCAGTGCGCTCGGGCCAGGTCACGGCCGCACGCCAAGCGGCGGGCGTAGTCGTGCGCGGCAACGACGCGATCGAAGAGGGCGCGGAGCTCAGCGACGCCGAGCTCCGCGAGCAACGCGAGCGTCTGACCGCGATCTTCCGACAGCTCGGCGTTGCGATGGCCGCAGTTCGACAATACGGGCACGGCCACCCGCAGACGCAGCGCGCGCTCGGCCAGGCGTTCGCGGACATCGGAGCCGCACTGCACGCGGCGCCCAACTCGGTTCGATGGGACGTCGAGAGCGGCGGGTTCCTTTTCGAAGGCAGCTCGGTCTGGGCGCCCGATCGCGTTCCTTTCGATCGCATCCCGCATCAGCTCTTCGCCGACGGCATCCGCAAGGTTCAGCTGAAGCGCGGCCTGACCGAAGAGGAGCTTCGCGACTTCGTATCGATCCTGCTGCGCGACGTCTCGACGATGTTCGGCACCGAGGACGACTCGGTCACGGCGCTCTGGGATCGCAGGTTCGAGCACATCGCTTACCTCGCCGTCGACTCGTTCGCCGAGGGCGACACCCTCGAGCCGGATCGCGTGGCCGACTGGAGCGCGATGGCGGAGAAGACGCTGCAGCACGCGCGCATCGACAAGGACTTCGACGTCGCGTCGCTCGAGGAGCAATCGCTCGAGGTGAACCTCCTCGAGCGGCTCACGCAGGCCGGCGAGGCCGCGGCCACACTCGCGCTCGATCCCATGACGAAGGCCACGCTCGGCGCGCAGCTTTCACCACCGAACGAGCGCTGGGTGGACGGCTATTTGGACGCGTTCGTGTTCGCCTACGAAGACGCTGGGCGACGAGGCGATCGCGAGCTCATCACCACCGCTCTGCACGAATGGGTGAACGACCAGGTCGCGCTCCACGCGGTCGACAAAGTCTTCGAGATGCACGAGCTCATGACCCAGAGCTTCCGCAGCTTGCTCGGGGCTCGCGCGGGTCACCAAGCGGAGATCGAGACCGCGAAAGCTCTGTTCCCCATCGAGGTCCTGCGCACGCTCATGACCGACATCGCGATGGAGCGGCGTGGCGCTTGGGGTGGTGACAACGCGGCCGCGGCCCCACCTCGCGAGCTCGTCGCTGCGCTCGGTCGCGCGCTGGATTTGCTCGCGAACGACGCGGTGTTCGCGCTCGCCTGCGAGTGCCTCGACTCCGCCAAATCCGCGGCGCTCCGCGACGTCCTCGTTCCGTACATCCGTCGATGGGCGACCGGCCACGAGCCGCAGCTCGCCGCGATGCTGAAGCGGTCGGGCCCCTCGCTCGGCAATTACATCATCGAGCTCTTCAAAGAGCTTCAGCCCGCCGAGCTCGGGTCGCTCCTCGAGGGAGCGCTCTCGAACCCCAACCTCGAGGTCAAGCTCGCGGCGCTCGCGGCGATGGGCGAAAACGTCGGCGAGCGCGCGCGTGAGGAGATCACGCGGCTCCTCGAGGCGCCCGAGACAGCGGTGCGGCAGCGGACGCTCGACCTCGTGCGACAGCTCAGCGTCGTCGCCGCCGGCCCGCACCTCGTACGCCGCGTCCAAGCCGACACCTTCCACGAGCTCGCGATCGAAGAGCGGCGTCAGTGGCTCGAGACCATCTGCGCTTTGAAGTCCGCGCGCGGCGCTGCTCTCGCCGTCGACTTGCTCTCGAAGCGACGCCTCCTCGCGAGCGAGGCCGTCGAACAATCGCGCGCGCTCGCAGCCGAGGTCCTCGCGTCCTTCGATACGCCGGACTCGCTCGAGGCGCTCCAGAACGCAGCGAAGCAGCGGTGGGGGACGTCGTCGCAGGTGCGGGACGCTGCGGCGCGGGCCCTCGCGACCATCGAAGCCAGGCGGAACAAGCGCGGCGCCGAGCCCTCGGCCGAGGTCAAAGCGTGATGCAACCGCCGCGCGACGCGCCGAACCCGGTCGATCCGATCCGCACCGAAGAGGATCCGCGGCAGCTCGCCGCGCGGCTGGTCAACGCCATCTACCGGCTCGTCAAAGCCTGTCAGCTCCACTCCGAGACCAACGCCGCTGTCAGCGCAGTCATCGAGTACGTCATCACGTCGTCTCGTGATTACTGCGAGCGCTGCTCGGTGGCCGCCGCGTCGATCCTGTTCACCGAGCATGCTGTGTTCGTGAACCGCCAGATGTTGAAGACGTCGCGCGAGACCTACCAGCTGGCGGTCGAGCTCGGCGCGCTGCTCGAGCCGGCGGGCGTCACGGAGATCACGCTCGCACGCGAAATCGGCCCACAAGAGGTCGGCGAGTTCGGCCGACTCATGGCCGAGTTTCTTCGCGAGGGTCGGCGCTCACCGCGCTTCGACGGCGGCTGGGACACGCTGAAGCTCCGCTTGGTGCGCGGTCTCGGGGGCGGGGTCGCGATGACGCCGCCCGTGCGCGCGGCGCGGACCTACGCCGCCGGTCTCATGATCCTGCGCGGGTTCTACGCCGACCTCCGCCAAGGGAAATACGAGCTCAAACAGGGTATCAAGCGGCTCGCTCAGAAGCTCTCGTCGCAGTCGGACAGCGGCGGTCGGCTGCTGCTGTCGGTCGCTGCCGCGCCACCCGCGGACGCCGATCGCGCGCACATCCTTTTGTCGAGCGCCATCGTCGCGGTCGCGATGGTCTCGCAGCTGACGAGCGAGAGAGGCACCGTCGCGGCGCTCGCGAGCGCTGCGCTCCTCTACGACGTCGGTCGTCAGCGGCTCGTCGGCTACGACGAAGAGGGCACCACACGCCCGGCTCGTGTGCTCAACGAGGATGAAGAGACGCTCTTGCCGACGAGCGCCGTCGTCGCGCTGACAGCGCTCGGCAGGCTGCACCCGCCGAACATGGTCCGCAGCGTGATCGTCCATGAGGCGCTCGCGCTGCGCGGGGTCGAGCCCGCTTACAACGGCAGAAGGACCCCGCTCTTGCTCTCGCGCGTGCTTCACCTCGCGCGGAGCTTCGTCGAGCTCCGCGTGCCGTCCGCGAACAAGTCGGGCCTCGGCCTCGACGACACGCTCCAGATGCTCGAGGCCTCGGCCGCGGACAACGTCGGCCGAGCGATGGTCAAGCTGCTCACGGGCGCGTTGGGCATCTTCCCCGCGGGCACGATGGTCGAGCTCTCCACCGGCGAGATGGGCGTGGTGCTCTCGACGCCTCAGCTCCCCGTCGACTTCGCGCGACCGCCCGTGCGCATCCTCTACGACGCCGACGCGCACTTGCTCGACGAGCCGATCGACATCGATCTGGCCGACCCAACCCAGCCAGGGCCGAGGCGCTTCGTCAAGCGAGCCATCGACACGACCGATCAGCAGATGAAGCAGATGCGGGCGTACGTCATGCAGCTCTCGACCCAGCGGAGCAACCGGCGCAAACCCGAGCGCAACGCGAGCTCCGTGTCCGCGGAGGCCGGGAGCTTCTCGAGCAACGCCTCGCCGTCGGCGTTCTCGAGCAACGCATCGAGCAACGCTTCGTCGCTGCCGAGCTCTGCGATCTCGGCTCCGGTCTCGTCGACTCCGAACCCACCTGCAGCGCAAGCACCCGCGCGAGATCCGCGACCCGCTGCTTTCAATCCGGATCCCGTCGCGATCGAAGAGGATTGGGCAGCGCTCCCGCCTGTTCAACCAGGTGCGGCCGCGGGTCGTCGCACGGCGATCGGGACGGGCCCTGTCAGCGGATTCGAAGCGCGCCCCCCTACCAACACGAAGCGTACGATCCCCCGCGTCGGGACACCCGTCGTCCCCGTCGCGCCGGCCGTCGCGCGCTCCGACTCCCGGAGCGGCGGCAACCTCGGGCCGCGCACGATCACGCGAGGCGACCCCGAGCCGACTAACAGTCATGTAAGTCGAGCGAAGACCGACACGCGCTCCGAGGCTCCCGTTACGCCTCCACGTCACACCTTCCCCGGCATGGCTGGCGACCCCGGCAAGCCCGAGAGCCAAGCCGCGGTGAGCGGCACGCAGGGCATCAACGCGCCGAGCCCCAACAAGGTCGCTCACCACGCCGCGACGCGATCGCTCTCGTGGGACGAATACGGTCGCCAGGTCGCCGAGGAAGCGAAGCAAACGGGCGCGCCTGCGCTCATCGCGGTGACGAACTCGGGAGCCGCGCCCGATGTCAGCGACACCGACGCCATCCTCGCGGCCTATCTCGCCGATTCATCCGAAGTCGACGCATCACCAGCGAGCGGGAACGTCGACACGTCGAACCGCAGCTGGGGGCTTCGATGGAATGACAAGCCGAGCGCCGTCGGGGGCTCGCGTTCGGTCGACCGAGCATCACGCGGCAGCGCCGAAGGTGAAGACTCGTTCGACCGAGCCTCACAAAGCAGCTCGCAAGGCAGCTCGAACCGCGACGGAAGGACCAGCAACGGTGGACTCCGATGGGGCGGCGACGACACGAAGAGCGGCAACGCCAATCGCTCCATCACGAGCTCCACGCCGAGCTCGCGTCGCCCCGACGTAGCACCACCACCACCCGCGCCGGCGCCTCCCACCAATCCAGCGCCGATGGCTCCATCCGGGTATTCGCTGCAACCCTCCACGGTCGAGCACGCGCCCTCCTCGCCCCGCGCGTTCCCGAGCTCACTTACACCACCGTCACCGGTCGACCGCGGGCCGAGCTCGACTCTGGTAGATCGCGTGCTCCGGAGCGGTACGCGCAACATCGAGCGCGTGGAGACAGCTTCGACCCAGCCGGCCGAGTCGAGCCCGCTCTCGAGCCGAATACCGCGAGCCCCGAGCGCGGCGGCGTGGTCCGGGCGACCCAAGACCGAGCCCCAGCCCTCGAGTCCGCCCTCGACCAACGTTTCGCCTGCCTCCGCGCCTGCCGAATCAGGACCGATCGCGACTGGCTGCCCCGCACCCCAAGAAGAGCCCCCGGTCTCGCAGCGTCCTCCCGTATCGGCTCGCGCCAAAGCAGGCACGATGAGCTGGGGCGCGCCGAGGCGCGACGGGAAGAAGTAGGTCGTGTCGCTCCGTCCACGCCGACGCTCCACGCACGTCGGGGCCTTGATGGGGATCGTGGCCATCCCGCTCTCATGCGGATTGGACCTGCCCGAAGAGCCCTATAGCTGCGCGGCCGACGGCGTCTGCCCGGATGGATATGCCTGTAAGAGCGAGGTCTGCGTGCGTGAGGGCAGCACTCCGCCGGCCAGCCACGCGATGCGGGTCTCGTGGATCAACGCAGCAGAAATGTACTGGTTCGAATCCCCGAGAGGCGGCGCTGCGCTCGTGGTCAACGACGGCTTCACGCCGGGTGCGCGGGGCCTCTACGAGCTCCACGTCGACGCCGACGGATCGACGACCGAGCCGCGCGTCATGCTCGAGTTCGGCGAAGAGTTCCCCACCTCCTCCGCCGTCGTCGCGGCGGACGCTGATCGGTATAACATTGTTACGCTTCGATTCCCGACAGTCACTGAGGACAACCAGGTCCTCGAGGTCTGGGCGCTGCCGCGCGACCCCGCCCCCTCCACGACCTCCGTAGAACCCCAACTCCTCTATCGAGAAGAGCCCCCGTTCTTTGGCGGATACGAGCCCGCTTATATCGGGGCAGTCGAACACGGCGGCGCGCTCGACCTGTGTTTCGCCGACCCCGCCGCCGGTGGAACGCTCGAGTTTCGCCGCGTGACGGGGCTCGAAGAGGTCGACCGCAGCCTCTCGATTCCGCTGCCCGAGACCGTGTTGCCGCTGTCGGCCGACTGCCTGCTTTGGCGGACCGACTCCGGGATTTGGGCGCGGGCCGGCCTCGAGTCTCCCGTGCTTTATTTCATCGCGGACGACTCCACCACAGAGGCCGAGGTCGTCGCCGTCGACACCATCCCGGGCCTACCGGTCTATGCCTTCGACGAGCGCATCGTCTCGCTCCTCGTCGACGACGCCGAAGAGACCGCCGAGCTCGGGTTTTACGGCCTCGACGGCGCGGAGATCGCGAGACAGAACGTCGGCTATTCCCAAGTCGCGCTCGAGCCCCACACGGGCTGGTCAGGCTCCGGCAAGGTCCTCTTCGCCCCGACCTCGAGCTCACCGGCGTTCACCGAGCTCTCCATCCTCGAGCTCTCGGCGGACGGCGCCACCCCTGCCGCGACGCTCTCGCGCACGGGCACCGACGCGCTCTATTCGGCTCGCGCCATCGAGCTCGACGGTACGACCTACGTCGCTTGGACGGCCTTTCACGAGTCGCTTATGGACCTGTGGATCGCGACCACTCCGGCAGATCCATGAGCGCGCCTGATCCGAAGTCGTGCTTCGTCGCGCTGGGTTTCACCTTCCTCGCGGCGTGCAGCGTCGATCTGGGCGACATCCCTGCGACGTGCTCGGACGGCGAATGCCCCGAGGGCTACGACTGTATCCGCGGCACCTGCGCGAAGCCCGGCACCCCGATCCCGACGACGATCGTCGAGCTCGGGTATCTGCGCGCGGGCGACATGATGGTCGTCCCTCAAACGGACTCCGCGCTCGTCCTCTGGGAGACTTATCCCTATGACACGGTCGGGCAATCGATCCGCGCCAAGCGGCTTTATGCGGACGGCTCCACGGGAGACGAGCTCGTCCTCGACGACACGTGGCAAGCCGACCCCGGCGCGGTCGAGCCCTTCTTCAGCGCTATTGCCTTGTCGGATACCGAGGTCCTGTTCGCGATCAGCTCGAGCCCCGTCGAGGTCGACGATCCCCGGCCGCGCATACGGGCCTTTCGCGCCGAGATCCCCGGTCCTGGTCAATCCGGAGTCGTGTCCTCCGCGCCGACTTGGCCCGACGAGGTTCGGATGCACACCATCGGATACGGCAATGTCTCGCAGCCTCGCTTCGTCCAGGGCGAGGCCGCCGGATTGGAGCTCGGATATTTCGAGGGGATCGCGAGCGCGGGCACGACCTCGGGGCGCCTCGCGGTATTCGAACTCGACCCCGCGACTGGCGAGCTGCTCTCCACGCCGCCGGCCTGTCCTGTTGGAGATACGGACTGCTGCCCAGCCACCAACTGTATGTCGAGCGTACGAATGGGAGCGATCGCAGCCGGCGTCGCTTCCGCGCTGCCGACCGACGCTGGCGTGGTGTGGACGATCGACGAGACGCGGCCCTCCTGCATCGTGACAATCGAGCAGCCGGCCAGTTTTACTGAGGCACAGCTCGACACACTCGCCATTCCCCTCGCAGTGGACGGGAGCTCGCTGCTCTTCCTCACGCCCTCCGCACGCACGGGTGAAGGACTGCCGAACGACCCTGTGACGGGGCCCGCGACGCTCTCGCGCTTGGACTTGGACACGAAGGACGCGACCGAGGTCGGGGGCCTCCCGACCACGCGAGACACGCCTCGGCCTGTGGTGGTCTCGCGCCCCTCCGACGTGCTCGTCGTCACCCCCGGAGAGACCGTCGACAGCCCGACTCTCGAGGTATTTTCCATCGATCGCGCGTCGGGTGAGTCCACCTCCATCGCGTCGATTCCACGGCTGTCGACCATCGAGATCAGCACCGTCGGCGCGGTCCTGTCAGGCGATCGATTGTTCGTCGCGTGGACTGAGATCTCGGATGACAAGGCGGTCATCCGTGCAGCCGTCATCGACGCTCCCTGAGTTCCTCCGGACTTTGGTTCGCGGTTTGCGAGCGCTCCGCGACGCATGCAGGTAAGATCGTCGGCGGCAGAATCGAGGCACCGGTATTCGCCGGTCCTCTGGGATTTTGCGAGCGATGGTCCCAGCGGATGGTCCGCCGGGTGGGTGATGCGAGCGACGATGGCCGACAGGACCGAGGAGATCTTCGCGGGCAAATTCCGCATGGTCAAAATGCTCGGTCGCGGAGCAATGGGGGAGGTTTGGCTCGCGGAAGAGGTCGGTCCGCGCAACTTCCGCCGACAAGTCGCCGTGAAGCGACTGCTCGTCACCGAGGGGATCAGCGAGGTCGCCCGTGAGTCTTTCGTCGCCGAGGCTCAGGTCATCGCGCGACTGGATCACCCCAACATCGTGCGGCTCATCGAGCTCGGCGAGTCCGACGATCGCGGGCTCTACCTCGTGCTCGACTACATCGACGGCGCGGCTCTCGACCGCGTGATCAAGCGCGGGGGGCCCCTGTCCCCGAACGCAGTCGCGCTCATCGGTCGCGAGATCTCCCGAGCGCTCGACGCAGTCCACTCGATGTGTGACGAGCGCGGCGCGAACCTCCACGTCGTTCATCGCGACGTGAGTCCCGCGAACATCCTCATTGGGCGAGACGGTCGAATTCGGCTGAGCGACTTCGGTGTAGCCCGCATCCACGGCCTCGGCGGGGAGAAGACCGAGACAGGCGTCTTCAAAGGAAAGCTGCCGTACATGCCGCCGGAGCAAGCGCTCGGGCAGCCCTTCGACGGTCGCGCCGATGTCTTCTCGCTCGGGGTCACGCTGTTCGAGGCGCTGCTCGGTGGGCGTCTCCGCAAGGCCGAGACGCAGGGCCAGCTCATCGCCATGATCGCGACCGAAGAGGTCGCGCGGGTGCACGAGGTGATCCCGCAGGTGATGCCGGAGCTCGCGCGCGCGATCGACAGCGCGACGATGTTCGACGCGACCCAACGGGTCCCGTCTGCAGGGCACCTCGCGATGGAGCTGCAGAATGTGCTCTATCGATTGGGCCCTCAGGCGGAGGAGGCAGCTTCGCGTGAGATTTGCGAGCGCGTCGCGGCGACAGCAGGCGCGCCGATGCAAGCGCCTCGTCAACCGTGGAGCGTCAACCTCGGAGAGACGGGCTCGCAGCCTTCGGCTTCGCCCATGGGGTACGTCCCCTCGATCAGCTCGACCACGAGCCCGTCCGCGACGAGCTACCCATCCGTCCCGACGCCCTCGACCGGCTTCGCGTTGCCGGCGAGCGCACCGACACCCGATCAAGCGAGCGTCACGAAGATCGCGTCGTTCACCGACACGACCCGCAGCGCGACGAACAGCGGCAGCTCGACGAAGACGTGGCTCTTGGCGCTCACCGCGGCGACGCTCATCGGCGTCCTCGGCGCTGTCGCGTTCGTCTTCTTTTTCAACCGTCCAGCGAAGAGCTCGAGCAACGCCTCGACCGCGCCCGACCGAGAGCTCGCGGCCTCGAATACAGCGGCGAACACCACACGCGCCGAGCCCCCGGGCGGCTCTCCGACGAGTCCCACGGCGAGCTCTGCGAACGCGCCCTCGGGTTCGGTTGCGGTCGCGTCCCCCAAGCCGAGCGACACGGCTGCGACGGCGCGACCGACCTCCGCGATCGTTCGCCCGACCGCGAGCGCTGATCCTGACCCGGGCTCGAACACGGGTACGGGCACGCTGATCGTGAGCGTGAACCCTTGGGGGAACGTCACCGTCGATGGTCGACCGTACGGTCAAACCCCGATGGGCGCGATCACGCTCCCGGCCGGCACACACAGCGTCACCGTCACGAACCCCGAGCTCGGCGCGACCCGCAGCGGCAGCGTCAAGGTCGTGTCCGGCAAGCAAGCCAGCATCGGCTTCGACCTGAGGAAGAGCGAGTGAGCGCGCGTCCCCTCCGTCTTCTGGCGATCGCCTTCGCTGCGCTCACGATGCTCGCGGCCCCAGCCGCGCGCGCCGAGGATCTCTCCTCGACGGTGGCGCGCGCTCGGGATCAGGCCGGGCAAGGCAATTACCCAGAAGCGCTGAAAATCCTCAGTTCGCTGAAGGGCAAGACGCTCCCTCCAGCGCTCGCCATCGACGCCGCGCTGATCGAGACGACCTCGCTCATCGTCACCTCGACCAGCGACGCCGCGGCGCAGGCGTGCGGGCGCGCGATCGTCGCAGCGGGCTACGATCCCGACGTCGCGCGCGAGCTCTCGCCGAAGGTTCGCGACGTCTGCAAGCTCGCGGCGAAGAAGGTCCGCGGCGATCGCTTGGCGGCTGAGAAAAGCGACATGGGCAAGCTCTCGGTGACGCCCCCCGAGGTCGCTTACGCGCCTGTTCGCGTCTCGACGACGGTCGAGAAGCGCCCCGCGTGGCTGAGGGTCGTCGCACGCGTGACGGTCTCGACGCTCGAAGGGTCGTTCGACGTCCCGCTCATCCCCTCCGACGAGGGCCCGCTGCTCGGCACGCTGGATCCATCGTGGATTCGGCCCGGCTCGAAGCTCTCCATCAAGCTCGTCGCGCAGGATCGGTTCGGTGATCTCGGCGACCCGCGCGACAGCGTGGACGTCGACGTCCCCGCCGCCGAGGCCGCGATCGCGCTCGGAGAGATCCCGCGCGGCGCGGAGGTGAAGCTCGACGGCGCGGTCGTCACGCCAGACGCGCGCGGCACCATCTCTGCGACCGCGGGCAAGCACGAGGTCCGTCTCGTCCTCGCGGACGGCGCTGCTGCCGAGACCGATGTCGAGCTCACGCGCGGCCTCGTCACGCGCGTCGCGCTGACGCCCGCGCAGGAGGCTCCGTCGCGTGCGGGCGCGTGGGTCGCGACCGCTGCAGCGATCGCCCTCGGGATCGGCGGCGGCATCCTGTTCGTGAACGCAGAGCTCAATCGCCAGGAGCTCGAGGACGCAGCGGCAGAGCGAGAGCCCGGCACCGATTTGCCGGCCCACTCGTACGCCGAGCTCCGAGACATCGACGACCAGCGGCTCCTATTTCAGAACATCGGAATCGGGCTCGCCGCGGGTGCGGGCGCAGCGACGGTCGTCGCCATCGTTCTCTGGGTCATTCCGGGCTCTGGCCCGAAGAAGCCCGAGGCCGCCGCGCTCCGCGTGATTCCCGTTGTGGGCCCCAGCGTGGGCGGGGTCGTGCTCCAAGGCGAGTGGGGGTCTCTATGAGGCGCACCGGCATCACGAAGCAAGCAACGCGAAGAGGAGCCTCCCGGTCATGATGACGCTCAAGCCGGGCACCCTGTTCGCAAAACACTACGAGGTCGTGCGCGTCATCAGCGCCGGCGGGATGGGCGTCGTCTACGAGGTCTTTCACAAGGAGACGAAGCGACGGCGCGCCCTCAAGATCATGCTCCCGCACGTGCTCGAGGAGGCCGACATGCGCGACCGGTTCGCGCTCGAGGCCGTCGTGACCGCCGAGATCGAGAGCGAGCATTTGATCGAGGTCTTCGACGCCGGCATCGAAGAGGAGTCGCAGTGCCCGTTCATCGTGATGGAGCTCCTGCGTGGTGAGGACCTGGGCAAGCGCGTCACTCAGGGACAGCGCTACTCCCCCGCCGAGGTCCTGGTTTTCATCGATCAGATCGCGCTCGCGCTCGAGAAGACCCACGCCCGCGGCATCGTGCACCGCGACCTCAAGCCCGAGAACATCTTCATCACGCGCCGCGACGACGGCTCGCCCAGGGTGAAGATCCTCGACTTCGGAATAGCGAAGCTCGTGAAGTCGACGGGGCTGGGGACCAACAAGAACACGACCCGCAGCTTCGGAACACCGTATTACATGGCGCGCGAGCAGCTCACCGGTGAGGCCAAGCTCATCGGGCCCTCGTCCGATCTCTACGCGGTCGCGCACATCGTATTTACGATGCTCGTCGGTACACCCTATTTCGCCGCCGAGGCCGAGGCTGCGTCGAACGTGCTCGCGCTCCTCATGGCCGTCGGACAAGGCGGTAAGGACCCCGCGTCGGTGCGCGCCGCCAACAAGGGAGTCGAGCTTCCTCCGGCGTTCGACGACTGGTTCGCCAAAGCGACGGACATCGACCCGGCGCGGCGCTTTCAACGAGCGGGCGAGATGGCGCGCGCCCTGCGCAACGCCTTCGCCGAGGGGAACGCCGCGTTCGCCAAGACCTCGAGCGCGAGCGGTGATGTCTCCCTGTCGCGCGACGCGCTGCGCGCCTCGGCGCCGAGCTCGCTCGCGCCGAACAGCGCTGTCCCCTCGACGCCGCCGCCGTCCGATCTCGCGCCCGTGGCGGCCTCGGCGACCTCGTCGGATCAGGGCAAGTCACCCCTGCAAATCGCAGGTTCTTCTCAGGGTTTCACGAAGACCGCGCTCCCGCCCTCCGAGCCCCGCCCGCGGGCGTCTCGCGCCCCGATCATCATCGCCGCGAGCGTGCTCGGCGTGGGCGCGTTGATCGGTATTGCGGTGTTCGCCTTCAAGGACAGGTCGGCCTCGGGTGAGCCGACGCAGACCTCGAGCGCGGCGCAGCGCGAGGCGAGCGCGACGGAGACGGCAAACACGCCGCCGGCGATCGAGCCGAGCGTCGCCGTCCTGCCGAGCCGCGCTTCCAACAATGTCAGCATCGCGGGCTCGACCGCGAGCTCGGTCGCGGCGAGCAGCGCCGCGTCGAGCGTGGCGAGCGCGACTGGCAAGTCGCGCACCGACCCGCCGCCGCGTATCCCCGACACCACCGCAGCACAACTCCCTCCGACGAAGGCCTCGACGACCTCGACTGCCGCGTCGACCAAACCGGTTTGGACCGAGCGATGAACCCGACTCTGCCCGCACGCCGCGGCACGCTGCTCCATTCGACGAAGCGCATCGTCTCCGGCCTCGCGATGGCCTGCGCTCTCGTGGGCGGTATCTCCAATACGGCCTCCGCCGACGACCCCGCGCGCGACCCCGCCGCCGCTCAAGCGCTCTTCAACAAGGCGCTCGATCTGCTCGCGAAGGATCAATGGAGTGAGGCTTGCCCGATGTTCGACGCGAGCTTCAAGCTCGACCCCTCGGTCGGCGCGCTCATCAACTTGGGGCGCTGCGCCGAGCACGCGAATCAACCCGCGACGGCGTGGGCGATCTACACGCGGGCGCGCGGCCTCAACCGCGAGACCCCGGGGGACAAACGCCGCAAAGACATCGATACCTTTTTGGACGATGCCTTCGCGCGGGTCGAGCCGCTGATTGCCTATTTGACGGTCACCGTAAAGAGCCCGCCGCAAGGACTCGAGGTCTCGCGCGACGGCACGATGATCCCGAATCAGTCGCTCGGGACGGCGATCCCCATCGATCCGGGCCACCACAAGCTCTCCCTGCGGGCGCCGGGCTACAAGTCGTTGGAGCCCGAGCTCGACCTCTCGCCTGGCGACAAGCGCGAGCTCACGCTCGAGCTCGAGCTTGATCCGAATACAGCCAAACCGGACAACCCCAATCCGGATCATCCCAAACCGGACGACCCCAAACCCGATAAGCCCGGTCCCACGACGGCCGCGCCCAGCGAGACCCCGACGCAGCTCATCGCAGGCATCGCCGTAGCGGGTGTCGGGGTGCTCGGGCTCGTCGCTTCGGCGGTCACTGGTGGGTTGGCCGCGGGCGAGCGCTCGACGATCGACGACCTCGTCCAGAACGGCGACTGCACCGAGAACGAGGCCGCTGGCACGCTCGACTGCGCGAACGCCGACGCGCGCACGCAGGCCGCCGACGCGAGCAGCGCGGGGTCGACGCTCGCGCTCGCGAGCACGATTACCCTGTTCGCGGGCGGCGCGATCCTCATCACCGGCGTCATCGTCGCGGTGACGGGCATCCCCTCGAGCAGCCCGGCCGCGTCGCTCCGCGTGGTCCCCATCGCGTCGCCCGACGCGGGCGGGGTGATGGTCACCGGGGCCTTCTGACGAGACGCATCCTCGCTCGCGAGGACCCCAGCTCGAGCTGTGGGTCGGCCTCGTGTTCGGCGCAGGAGGGTGCACCTCTCCCCCAAAATAAAACTACAGATTAGCGCGAACGCGTCACTGCGACTGAATAGTCGCCTCGCGACTTACGCCTCTCTCCGCGCTCGCGACGTCGTAGACTCGCGCTGTGTTTCAAGGGCGTGACCTCGCCAAAATCTTCCGCTCGATACCCTTCAGCTCCCCGAAGGACATCGATGCCTTTCGAGAGCGCGCCGGCGAGCCGACCGCCGCCGAAATCGCGAAGCTGCTCCCCGCGTTGATCGAGCTCGGCGCGCGATCTCCAGCGCCTGTGCAGACGCTGCGATGCCAGGCTTTTGCCTTGTATGCGGCCGCGGTCGGCCCCGAGCTCTTCACGCCTTGTTTGCGCGCCTTGAGGTCCGCCGACGCGTTCACGCGCGAGGCGCTCGTGCCGCTGATCGTGAAGATCAACGACGTCGCCGGGCACAACGAGCTCTGCGAGCTGCTCTCGATGCCGGACGGGAACCTTCGCTCGACGGCCGGGGATATCCTCAAGCAGGTCGGTGGTCGCACCGCGCTCGAGCTGCTCACACGCAAGGCGCTCGAGCCCCAATTCCCAGGCCGGATGGAGGCGATGGCGGCGCTCGTCACGCGCGCCGGTTCGCAGGCGTTACCGCTGCTCGCGGCCGTCGTCCGTGCGGGCCGCCCGATGGAGAAGATCCACGCGCTGCGATACCTCGCGCAGCGCGATCGCTTCGTGAAAGACCTCCACGGCGCGGTCGACACCGCGGTCTTGGCGCTCGCCGAGCGTGACGATCTCGTGGTCGCGCAGGCGATCGCCACGCTCGGCCAGCTGCAGCCCGAGTCCGTCATGACCCTGGTGGAGCCACACCTCGAGAACCGGGGCATCGAGGTCCTGCGCGCGTTCGTGACCCACTGCGCGCAGCACACGCCCGACGGGGTCGTGAACTTCTTCCGCGCTCGCATGCGCGCAGGCCCGAAGGCCGTGCGCATGATGTTGCTCGACGTCCTCGAGCAGAGCGGCACCGAGGCGCTCGCGTCCACGTTGCTCGACGCGCTCGCCAACCGCGACGTCGCCGTTCGTTCGCGAGCCGTTCACGCGATCACCGAGCTCGCGCGACGCGATCGCATCGACGCCGCGCGCGCCATCATCTGGCTTCTCCGAAGTCGAGACGTCAACGTGCGGCGCGTCGCGACCGAGATCGCGAACCAGATCGGGGATCGAGACGGCTCGCTCGCGCCGCGGCTGCTCCGGTTCCTCCGCGACGAGGACTGGTGGGTCCGCGAGCGCATCCTCGACGCGCTCGTCGAGATGAGCGGCTCGGGGCTGACAAAGTTCATCATCACCGAGTACCTCTCCGATCCGTCGGACGCCGTCCGGCGCTTCGCCGTCAGCGCGCTCCTCCGAATCAAGGATCCGCGCTCGCTCGGCGCACTGGTGCGCACGGCGCAGAGCGACGCGGATTGGCTGGTCGCCGAGCTCGCCGCCGAGGCCCTCGGCCGCGTCGGAGACGCGCGCGCTATTCCCTATTTGGTGGAGCTGCTCGAGAGTCGCCCGGAGCTCCGGGTCGCGACGATCGAGAGCCTCCTGAGCTTGCGTGCTGCGACCGCGCTACAGAACGTCGCTGATCTCTTGCAGGACGAGGAGGCCGATGTTCGGGCAGCCGCGATCCACATGCTCGACGAGCTCGACGACGGCACCCACGCGCTCTGGGTGAAGGGCCTCGAGGACGACCCCTCGCCGACGGTGCGTGAGGCCGCCGGGCGCCTGCTGCGCAGGCTCAAGCTCGAGCGCTCGGTCGAGGGGGACCACCTCGCTGACATTCGCTCGCTCGATCTCATCCTCTCGCACATGGTCGCGCGCCAGGCCGACGACCTCTTCCTCGCCGCGGGCAAGCCGCCCGCGGTCAAGCGCATGGGCCGCGTCGAGCCGCTCGGCAGCAACGTCCTCAGCGGCGCGACGATCCGGGATCTGTTGATGCCCCAACTATCTCCGGAGCAGCGGCAAGCCTTCGAGGCCGGCAAGGAGGTCGACTTCAGCTACACGCTCGCGGCGCGCGGCCTGCGCTTCCGCGTCAGCGTGTTCTCGCAGATGACCGGGCCGGCGGCGGTCTTCCGGATCGTGAAGGGCGACATCATCCCTCTCGCGAAGCTCGGTGTGCCGCCGATCGTCGCGACGTTCGCGCAGCTACCGAACGGGCTCGTGCTCGTCGGCGGACCGACGGGAGCGGGCAAATCGACGACGCTCGCGGCGCTCATCGACGACATCAACCGCCGTGAAGCTCGCCACATCGTCACCTTCGAGGATCCGGTCGAGGTCGTCCACAAGCGCAACATGAGCCTCATCAACCAGCGCGAGGTCGGCTCGCACACGCGCTCGTTCTCGAGCGCGCTCCGCGCCACGCTGCGACAGGATCCGGACGTCATCCTCATCGGCGAGCTGCGCGACATCGACACGATCGCGTTCGCCGTGAGCGCTGCGGAGACTGGGCACTTGGTCCTCGCGACCGTCCACACCACCTCGGCCGACGCGACCGTCGACCGCATCATCAATGCCTTTCCGGCGCGCCAACAACAGCAGGTCCGCAGCATGCTCGCCGAGTCGCTGCGCGCCGTGACTTGCCAGTACCTCTTGCCGACGAAGGCCGGTGGTCGCGTGCTCGCCGTCGAGGTGATGATCAACAACGACGCGATCCAGACCCTCATCCGCAAAGGCAAGAGCTTCCAAATCCCGAGCGTGATGGCGACCTCTCGCGAGCAAGGCATGCAGCTCATGGATATGGAGCTCACGCGCCTCGCGCGGGAGGGCACCGTCGACGTCCAAGACGCCTACGCGAAGGTCACCGACAAGCGGACCTTCGAACAGGCGCTGGGTCTGCCGCCGTCCGACGAAGACGGCGACGTCCCGCCGATGAGCGGTCGCGCCGCGATCGCCACGAATCCGCATCAACCCACGACGGGCCGCTCGCAGATCGCACCGACCGCTGCGCGGCCGTCGGCGCCCGCGCCTCCGCGCGCAGGTCAACCCGCGACGATGCACCCGACGCCGGCCTCCGGTGAAACGGCGCGCCCGCTCACCCCACCGGTCTCGAGGCGCTCATGACGGCGTCACCTCGCATCAACTCGTTCTTGCGCCTCGTCGCCGAGCAGCGCGCGAGCGACCTCCACTTTCACGCGGGGAGCGTCCCGCTCATTCGTCACGACGGCGATCTCCTGCCGCTGCCGTTCCGCATCCTCAGCCCGGACGAGACGCGGCGGTTCCTCCACGAGATCATGACGCCCGCGCAGCGCGCAGCCTTCGAGAAGTCGGGCGAGGTCGACTTCGCGTACGCCGTCGAGGGGCTCGGCCGCTTCCGGGTGAACGTCTTCGGCCAGTCACGCGGCATCGGCGGCGTCTTCCGCATCGTGCCGAACCGCGTGCCGAGCATCGACGAGCTCAACCTGCCGCGCGTGCTGAAGAAGCTCGCGGCGCTCCAGAACGGGCTGGTGCTCGTCAGCGGGCCCACGGGGAGCGGCAAGACGACGACGCTCGCGGCCATCATCGACGAGATCAACAGGACAGCGCGCCGTCACGTGATCACGATCGAGGACCCGATCGAATTCGTTCACACCCCTGACCAATCCATCCTGACCCAGCGCGAGGTCGGCCTGCACACGGAGTCCTTCGCGGCGGCGCTGCGCGCAGCGCTCCGCGCGAGCCCCGATGTCCTGGTCGTCGGAGAGCTGCGTGACCTCGAGACTGTCCAGCTCGCGCTCGCCGCGGCGGAGACCGGGGTGCTCGTGTTCGGGACGCTCCACACGAACTCGGCCGCAAAGTGCATCGACCGGCTGATCGACCTCTGCCCCGAAGAGGTGCACAACCAGGTCCGCTCGACCCTGAGTCAGACGCTGCGCGGGGTGATCGCGCAGCAGCTCGTGAAGGCCGCGACGGGTGAAGGCATGCTCGCCGCCGTCGAGATCCTCCTCCCGAGCTTCGCCCTCTCACACATGATTCGTGAGAACAAGGTCCATCAGGTCGACGCTTACATCCAATCCCACGAGGGCGAGTCTTCGGAGATGCAGCACCTCGATACGGTGCTGATGGACTACGTCCGGCGTGGGCTCGTCGAGCCCGAAGAGGCAGCGCTGGTCGCGCGCGTCCCGGAGGTCGTCCGACGCGCGGCCCCCGAAGAAGGCTGAGCGCGGCTTCTATTGCTGTTTTGGTCGGGGCGCGGCTGGCATACTAGCCCTCTGCCGTGCGGCGCCCCCCTGCCCCTCAATCGCTCGCCGAACCGCCGAGTCATCGAGGCGGCGCAGAGGCCCCTGCGAGCCAGAGAGCCCCGGGCGATGCGATCGCGCGGGCCAAAGCGCTCGAGGCAGCGCGACGCTGGGTAGAGGCCGCTGATCTCTATTCGCTCGCGGGCGACGCGGTAGGCGCCACACGTTGCTACTACGCGGCCAACGACAAGCCGCGCGCCCTCGCGATGCTCGTGCGCACCGCGAAAGACGGGCCCGACTACCGTGAAGCGGCGCTGTTGGCGATCCACATCGCGTGCGAGCTCGACGAGGTCAGCTTCGACTTCGATCAGTTCGTCGGCCGCTTCCTGTCCTCGTCACCGCGAGACCGTCGCGAGCTCGAGTCCTTCTACAAGGCCGCGAACCTCTTCGCGGCGCACGACTTCGACGAGAACGCCAAAGACGCGTTCGGCCGCATCATCGACGTCGACCCGAATTTCCGCGACGCGCAGCAGCGCTTCCACGCGATCCATCGGACGAGTCGTGGTTCGAGCGCCGACTTCGAGCGCATCGTCGAGGAAGACGAGGCCTTCCGCGCGACCGATCGCACGAGCCACGCAGGGGTCTCCACGGCCGGCGGTGCAGATTTCGACTTGCCGCCGCTGCCCCCGCTCCGCGCGAAACCCAAGGCAGATCGCATGTCGCCGCTGCCTCCCGCGCCCGCGCAGCGTCGGCCACGCAGCGAGCCTCCAGCGCGGAACGCTCGCAGCTCGGACGCCGACCTCGACCAATACCAACACAGGCAAGCGCCCGCGCGCCCGAGCACACCCGCCCCAGGCCCCATCCCGATCGAGGACGTCTTCGCCGTCCCCGTGGATTTCTTGGTCTCGGATCGCTACCGCATCCAAGCGTGCGTCGGCGTGGGCGGGATGGCTGCGGTCTATCGCGCGCTCGACCTCGAGCTCAACGAGACGATCGCGCTCAAGCTCTTCGCTCCCACCGCGGCCGCGAGCGATCCGACGCTGCTCCAGCGCTTCAAACAAGAGCTCGCTCTCTGCCGACGAATCAGCCACCCCAACGTCATCAAGCTGTTCGACATCGGCGTTCACGCCGAGGTGCGGTTCATCTCGATGGAGCTCCTCAGCGGGATGGATCTTTGGGAGAAGATGGACCGCTCGCGCGAGCTCGTGCGCGACCTCGGGTATCTCATCCAGACCTGCGACGGGCTGCAGTGCGTGCACGAGCTGGGCGTCGTCCACCGCGACCTCAAGCCCGAGAATATCTTTATCACCGATAAAGACATCGTGAAGGTCATGGACTTCGGCATAGCGAAGCGCCGAGTCCCCGCCCGCGAGAACCTCACCGACGGTCAAGGAAACCTGACGATGTCCGGCTACATGGCCGGGACACCGGCGTACATGGCGCCCGAGCAAATCCAGGATTTCGGGTCCGCGACCCACCTGTCGGACCTCTACTCGCTCGGCATCATCGCGTACGGGCTCTTCACCGGGACGCTGCCGTTTTATGCCGATAACGGGCCGACCATCCTGACCAAGCAGCTCACCGAGGCGCCCGTCCCGCCGAGCGTCCACGAGCCGACCATCCCCGACGAGCTCGAGTTCATCATCCTGCAGCTGCTCGAGAAGGACCCTCGACGTCGCATCCAGAGCTGCAAAGAGCTCTCGCGCGACCTCACCGAGATCCGTAAGCGACTGCTCGACCGACAAGCTCGCCAGAGGCGTCGATGACGAGGCGGACGCGCTCTCTCTTCGCCTTCGTCGCGAGCGGCGTGATGCTCGCGGCGTGCGCCCCCGAGTACGAGCCCAACGTCGCCGACGCGGACGAAGATTGGCGCGACGAGCCGAACCGCGCGATCCATCGGCTCAAGCCAGCGAAGCCCATGGCCGTCGACGGGACCGACGAGGACCTCCGAGACGAGCTCGATCTCCTCGTGGCCGAGTTCGAACTCGCCCGGGCGGATCTGTCGGGCGCCATCGAGTCCGCCAAGGCCATCCACGCCACGAACCGACTTACTTGTCTGTCACACTCGGCGCAGGTCCTCGCGACGCTTCGAGCGCTGTCCACGGAGTCTTCGCTCGCCAGCAGCGGTGACACGGCGACCGCCATCCTCGAGACTCGCCGCCTGCTGCGCGCGGTCCTCGACGAGGCGCGCGGCTGCAGCTGAGCGTCACGCGGCTGCGCGCAGGACGGTCCCCTTGCCGACGCGGACGCGGTGCCCACGCCACGCGACGTGGCGCTTGAGCGGGGTGACGGCCCACACTGCGAGGATGATGGCGTCGCGGACCGGCCCGAGCACCAGGGCCCAGCCGAGCCCCGCGCGACCCCGGAGCAGCGCCCCACCGAGCACGTCGCGGATCCACCAGAGCACGGTCACCCAGAGGAGCGCCCACGCGCCGAGGGCGTGGAGCGCGAAGGGCAACATCGCGAGCGGGTTGATGAGCGGCTCGACGAGGAAAATTCCAGGGCGCAGACGATTGCGCATCATCGACCAACGCAGGTGCCGGTCGAAGAAGGCCTTCACGCCGATCGGCCCGACGACGTTGGTGAGGACGGTCGGCGCGACCTCGATCCGGAGACCGGCGCGCTCGAACATCTTGCCGAGCACGTAGTCCTCGGCGAGGACGTCGGCCACGCGCGCGAGGCCGCCCATCGCCTCGAGATCGCGCCGCGAGAACAGCATCGATTTGCCGATCACAGCCGCGTCGCCGAGCATCGTGGGCAGCGCCGCGCCGGCCGCGACGAACCCCGAGAGCTGCACCGACTCGAGCGCGCCCCCGAGCGTCGCGCGGCCGTCCGTCGCACCCGCGAACAGGTTTGTAACCAAACCAATCTCGCTGCTCGAGGATTTGATCTGGGCGAGCTCACGGACATAGTGGCGCGGCGCGCGGACATTGCTGTCACTGATGAGGACCAGGTCGTGCGTCGCGCGCGGGAGCATTCCGCGCAGGTTCCTGACCTTCGGGTTGTAGCCCTGTGGGCCTTGGTGGACGACGAGCTTCGCGCGGACTGCCGGGTAGCGCGCCATGAGCGAGCTCACCACCGCCACCGCGGGGTCGTCGGCGCGCTCGACGCCGAAGACGAGTTCGAAGTCCGGGTGATCTTGCTCGAAGAAGCTCGCGAGGTTCTCTTCGAGTGAAGGGTCGGCGCCGCAGAGCGGCTTGAGGACGGACACAGGCGGAACGGTCGACGCGGGAGGCAGCGCCTTGGGGCGCGTGGTGACCGCGACGGCGGCGCTGCCGAGGAGCGTCCAGGTGGTCGCGAGCGCGACGGCGAGCGGGGCGATGAGGCTCATGACGCCACCGCCTTCGAGGCGCCCTGTTGCGGATGTTGCGCGAAGACCTTGTTCCAGAGCGGGAGGCAGATGCCGAAGTAGACCGTCGCCTGCGTAGCCGCGCGGACCACGAGGAGCGGCAGCGGCAGCACGCGAACGGCGACGTCGAAGAGGCAGAGGTTCGCGACGATCCCGAGCGCCTCGACCAAGCCGAAGAGGAGCGCCTGGCGTCCCCAGCGCCTCGAGCGATCCTCGAACGCGAAGAGCTTGTTGCCGACGAACTGGAGCGCGACGCCAGCAAAGAGCGCGAACGGGCTCGCGGCGCGAGGCCCGAAGCCGAGCCCGTGGACCAGCAGCGACAGGACGGTGAAATCGAGACCGGTGGCGAGGGCGCCAACCGCCATGCTTCGCAGAACTTTACGCGTCGGACGTGGCATGCCCTCGATGTTGCGAGGGGTGTTCCGCCCACCGTTCAGAGTTTCGACGGTCCGCCGCTGCTCGATCGCGACAGCTCGCGGTTCGTGCCGCTAGCCGTGCGGGTCACTTTTACAGCGTCGAAGCATATCGGAGCAGCAAGCCGACGCCGCGAGCCGCGGCGCGATTGAATACGAGGCAGAGGCCTCACCGATCGGTGCTCGTGGACGCGCGTACGAGCTCGCGGGACGCGAACAGGTTTGCGCGAGAGTCGAGCGAAGCGCCGCGCGCGCTCGAGGCGCCGCGCCTACCCGACTGTGGTAGGAGGCCGCATGCGAACCGCTCGAATCCTGGGCAGCACGCTCCTCGTCTTCGGGTGCGCTGTCGTGACGGCCTGCTCATCCGAACCCACCGCGACGTCGTCCGCTTCGTCCGCGAAGAAGTCGGCCGCGCCCGCACCGTCCCCGTCACCGAGCGTGAGCTCACCTGCCCCCTCCGCCTCGAGCTCCGTGGCCGCTGCGGCAGCGAAGCCCCTCGCGGACAACGCGGTCTCGGTCGAGTCGATGAACCTCGCGTTCGAGCCGCCCAAAGGCGTGAAGGGCTCGGCGCACGAGCTGCGCGACAGCGGGACAGCCGTCGTCGAGTTCGTTGGTTACGACCTGCCGCTCAGCATCGGCCGCGCCCACGGCGACCTGGAGCACGTGAAGGAGAAGCGCGCCAAAGAAGAGGGCTTCGTCAAATGGCTGACGGAGACCGCTGACAGCGCTGTAGCAGAGGTCGAAGTGTCGAAGAAGAAGGAGTATTACGGCTTCGCTATCAAGACTGTAGGCGGCGAGCTCTTCGAGTGCGGGACGATGGCCAAGCAAAAGCGCACCTCGCCGAACGAGAAGGCCGTCCGCGCCTCCCTGGCGCTGTGTGACTCGCTGCGGCCTTTGCCGATTAAGTAGACCCCGAATAAGGCCGTCTTGCCGTTCATGGTTCGGCATGACGTTTCGGAGTGGGGAGCAGCGCTCATCGCGATTGGCAGCCTCGTTTGGGGAATGAGCCTCGGTTGCACGAGCAGCGCTGAGAGTGATGAAGAGACGGCGCGCGAACTCGCAGCACTCGACGGCGTTGCAGGGTCGCAAGCTGGCGGCGCAGGAGGCAGCGGCGGCGAGCTGATCGTCATCAACGTCGGAGGCGGCGGAGCAGGCGCGAGCAGCTCCACTGGCGGAACGGGTGGCGCGCCTGCACAGACTGACCAGTGCGACGTCGATCCTGCGAACGGCGTGTGCGCGAACATCATCCGCGGCGACGACGCGGCTCCCGGCACGCTCTACGCGCCGACCATGCACTTTCTCAGCGGAATGCCCGAGGGTGAGGAGAGCCTCCGCGGACGAGGACACTACGCATTTCACCACGGCCCCGGAGCGTCGAGCCACAGCGGGCAATCTGCTGCCGAGGTGCACTACTTCGGTTCACGAGGGCGCGAGATCATCGGCCTCGACAACGGCTTCATGGCCGACCCGAGCGACCCCGAGCACGCGCTCTATTGGCGATACCAATCCGCCAATCATATCGGGCTGCGATTTCAGAGCAGCGACCACCTGTCGATGGAAGCGCGCGGCTTCGTGAACATCGAGGCGAACGGCTCGTTCATCCAGCTCATCGCCGGCAGCGCGATAAAGAGGATCATGGGGAACACCATCACCGTTCCCCCGAACGAGAAGGCGCCGATCGTCACGATCCCGCTGCGCACCAGCCAATTGGTGCACGTGCAGGCGGTCGTCGTCGAGCTCGTCGCAGGCAGCTTCCGAGCAAGCTACGAGCGCACTTGCACCGCGCTCGGCGACGCGACGAGCCACATTCTCCACGAAGAGGCTCCTTACAACGCTGAAAATGGAGCCGAGATCGAGTGGGCCACCCAAGGGACGAATCTGCTCTTGATGGTCGGTGGTAACCCCGAGTCCGCGAAGTTCTCGGCCATCGTCGAGATCGTCTCGGTGACTCCCTGAAGCTCTCTGCGAAGCAGAGGACCGAGGCGGGGGGAGCGCGCCCTTAAGACGGCGGGCGGAGGTGCCGTTTCCAATCCTGGATGGTCCGAGGACGACGAGTCCCGGCCGGAGGCTTGCCATGGGCACAAAAGGAATTTGCACGTGCCGACCCGTTGCACACCGTGCGCGAGGCAAGACCGGGATCATCCGAGGCCTGGGCGCTCGAACCTTCATCCTCCTGCTTGCGTTGCCCGCGTGTGACGGGTCGTGGACGCAGGCCGGGCTCGACCGCCGCTCGCAGAACTGCATCGAAGAGGCCCTGAGGCGAAACCCCGACCCTTCGCTCTTGCCGGGAGTCGCCGCGGCGCTCGAGGCTCATTGTGGCGAAGGAAACCCCGCAGACTGCAGCGCCCTCGGCGTGATGTACGAGCTCGGTATGGAGCGCCCGCACGACGCCGCGAAGGCCAAGCTCCTTTATGCGCGCGGCTGCGAAGCCGGCAATCAGCGGGCTTGCGTGAACCTCGATCGACTGGCGCTCGCCGGGTCGCAGACGCCCGAGATCAAGCAGGCTGCGCGACGCGTCTTCGAGGAGGCCTGCAATCACGACGAGGCGACTGGCTGCTACGAGCTCGGCCTCTTGGAAGCGACTGGAGAGCTCGCCACATCGGCGCTCGAGCGAGCCTGTTCGCTGCAGCTCGGACGCGCCTGTATGCGCCTCGCCGAGCTCCAAAACCACGACGCCGAACTCACGGCCATGGCTTGCCGCTTCGGACATTTGCCTGCGTGCTCCGCCATGATGGCCCCTGCGCCCGCGGACACGCTCGGACCGAGCATCGCACATGGAAGTGACCGATGACCTCCAAACCAAAGAAACGGGGCCCACCAATGTCAGCAGCCGACCGACGACGCCACCCCAGAGTGAACCTCGACGTAGAGGTTGGGATCCGTACGAGCAGCAACTTCTTTACTGGGCGAACGCGAGACATCTCGACGGGCGGGGTCTTCGTCGACATGCCTCTCATGCCGGAGCCGGGGACGGAGGTCGGCATTCACCTGACGCTCGGACTGCGGAGGTTCACCTTCGTAGGTCGGGTCGTCTGGGTGCTGAACGACGCGAAGGGCGCCTCGCGAGGGTTCGCCGCCGAGTTCGTGGATTTGCCCGTCGCGGCCGAGCGCATGATCAAGAACTTCGTGGCGAAGCGCGATCCGATCGTCTTCGACGCCGAGATCGAAGCGCTCCCCGACGACCATCACGACCCGGCCAAGAAGGGACCTCCCCCGCTGCCGCCGCGTGCGACGTCGGCGGTTTGAGGCGCCCGTCCTCAGACCTGTAAAAACGTCAACCGGCTTGACCGATAATCTGGACGTAGCGCGCGATCTCTTCCTGAGTCGCGCCCTCGAGGGCTCGAAACTCGATACCCAAGGCGGCGCGTCCGCGATGGTCGACGACCCAGCGAACGTCGCCGGTGAGGGTCGCTATCCTCGCGGACACGGGTAAAGAGAATCGCAGCTTCACTTGCTCGCCGGGGGCTGCGCCGAGGGTCGGCCGGCTCTTCAGGATGTCCTCCCCCTGGCCGCCCGTGAACACGACGAGCATGCCGCAGACGCTGATGTCCTCGCTGCGAGCGTCGACGTGGGATCCATCGGCGAACAGGACTCGACATGGGGTTATGTAGGGCGCGCGTGGGTGGCGTCGGCGCGTCGTGTGTTCGGTGGTCGCCTGCGCGGGCGGCGCGGGCTTCACCGACGGGTTCGCTTTATCGCGTGTAAGCAGCGAGCGCGGGGTGGCTTTGATGCTGTCGACGAGCACCTGGACGAACGCTGCGATCGACTCGAATCGATCGGCGGGATTGGCGCTCAGCGCGCGCAGGATCGCCTGCGTCACAGTCGGGTCCGTACCGTTCAATACGCCCTCGGGGAAGGCCGGCGGACTGCTGATGCGGTCGACGAGCCCGAGCGGCATCCCCGTGAGGCACTCGAGGAGCACCATCGCGAGCGAGTACTGGTCACTGCGCGGATTGGGTAATTCGGGGTGCGCGAGCTGCTCCGGCGCGACGTATTCGATCGTGCCGAGGAGCTTGCCCGGGCTGGTCAAACGCTGCGCGTTCGGTGTTCCGCCCTTCACGCTCGCGACCCCGAAGTCGATGAGCTTGATGCGTTCGCCCTCGCCGGGGCGGAGCGACACGAAGACGTTCGCGGACTTGACGTCACGATGAACGATGCCGCGGTCGTGGGCGAACGCGAGCCCGGCGCCCACCTCGCGAGCGACGACGACGGCCTCCTCGAGGCGGAGGATCTTGCGAGCGGCGAGGAGGCCATCGAGGCTGCGGCCCTCGAGCTTCTCCATCACGAGGAAGAAGCCGTATGAAGGGCACTCACCCGCGTCGAGGATCTCGACGATGTTCACGTGAGACAGCGTGCCGAGCGCCGCGGCCTCCCTCTTCAGGCGGGCCTCGATCAAGACGCTGTCGGACGTCCCGCGAGGAACGTACTTGAGCGCGACCGTGCGCCCCGTGAGGAGGTGGCGAGCCTCACACACCACCCCCATGCCGCCGCGGGCGATCTCGCGCCCGAGCTGATAGCGGTCACCGATGATTGCAGCGGGGAGCTGGGCGTCCGCGCCGTCGAGCGTCGTGCTGTCGAGCATGGTTGCTGACCTCCTGGAGTCGAAGCGCCCGAGGGGCTCGAGCGCTAGCGAGGGTCGACGATGGCCACGATGACGACGGAGATATTGTCGCGCCCGCCTCGGGCGTTGGCCTCGTCGATGAGCCCCTGCGCTTGATCTTCGATTCTTCGTTCGCGTCTCAAGATGCGCAGAATGTCTTTGAGCGGGACCATCTTCGTCAGACCGTCGCTGGCGAGGATGTAGCGATCACCAATCTCGGGGATGTCCACCTGCAGGTCGACCTCGACGGTCTCTTCGATGCCGACGCCGCGGGTGAGGTGCTCACCCATCGGTCCCTCGACGCCGAGGAGCGCCGCGAAGGTGTGATCGACGGTCAATTGCTCGAGGCGTTTGCCTCGGAGCCTAAGACAAGGGGAGTCGCCGACGTGAGCGATGTACGCGCGCTGTCGCTGTGTCGAGAGACGGAGCGCGGTCACCGTAGTGCCCATTCCCTGATAGCGGGCGTCGGAGCAGGCCTGGGCGAAGACGGCTCGATTGGCGGCTTCGATCGCGCGCGCCAACTCATCACCTTTGCGAGGCCAAAAGACGTTGGGCTCACCCTCGAAGCGGCCAGTGCGCAGCGCGCGCTCGATCACCCGGACGGCGAGCTTCGACGCGATCTCTCCGGCGTTGTGCCCACCCATTCCGTCGGCGACCAAATAGGTTTGTTGCTCGGAGAGGAGCAGGAGCTCGTCCTCGTTGATCTTGCGACGTCGACCGATGTCGGTCGCGCCGAACGAGACGACCCCGATGCGCGGGGCGTGCTCGACGTCGTCCTCCCAATCGTCGAGGAGCTCCTCGACGAGCAGCGCGTCGACCTCTTCCTCCGAATCGACGACGATGCTCGGCCCGTCTTGAGTGGGCGCCTTGGGCGCGCCCGCGTGACGGTAGCCCTTGCGCAGCGCCTTGACCTCTTCGGTCATTACCGCGACGAGCGTGATGTCGTCGTCTTCGTCGTCGTAGAGAGAGGGAGCGAGCCGCGCTGGCGCGGCGACGGCCTTGGGTGGAGTGGGCTCAGGACGAGGCGGACGCGGAACCCCACTCGGACCCCCCGCGGGCGTGACTGCGGGTTTGTGGGGGACGTTCTTCTTCGCCATGTCGCTCTGTGCGTACCGGGCGAACATACTACCTCGAAGGTCCTGGGTTCCGAAGCAGGTCTTTCTCGGGAGGCGAGCGCACGACCGTTCGAGCGATAGTGGCGAGTTCAAACCGATGACCCCTGCAGGCGCTCGCCTTCGAGCACAGCGCGCGCGACCGCTGCGAGCAGGGCTTCCGGCACGAAGGGCTTCACGATCCATCCGCGAACGCCGAGCTCCTTCGCTCGCTTTACGAGGTTCGGACTCGCCTCGGTGGTGAGCATCACGAAGACGTGTCGACCACGAATCGCGGCAGGGAGAAGACTCACCATCGTCAGGCCGGTCATATCGGGCATGTTCAAGTCGCAGAGCACGAGCCGCGCGTTCGGATGCTCGTGGATGCGGACCAGACCATCGGGGCCATTCGTGGCCTCGACAACCTCGTAACCGGCTGTCGTGAGGACGGTGGTCACGAGCCTTCGCTCACCTGGGGAATCGTCGACGACGATGATCTTCGGCTTCACGAATGCCTCGATGCGGAGCTCAATGAAGTCGCTGGCATAGGACGACTCGCTCGGCTCGAACTTAAGGTGATCGAAGGGCCCAGGACCTCACGACCCGACGAGTATCGTGCGCTGTTAAAGGTTCGCCGCGAAGTACCGACCAACCCCCGGTGGGCCCGCGAATCGTCCTTATCGATCCAGAAGAGTCAACCCGCTCGAAGCTGACGAGACGCCTCGAGTCGCTCGGCTACGCGGTAGAGGCGACCCACGACGGCGTCGCTGGAGTCGGCGCCGCGCTCGCCAATCCCCCGTTGGCGGTCATCGCCGACCTCTGGACTGGCGGGTTCTCGGGTGTCCAGCTGTGTCGATTCCTGATGAGCGAACCCGCGACGGCGACGGTCCCCGTGTTCTTGCGCGGAGACGAACAGAACCGTCGCAACCGCTATTGGGCAGCTCGCGCCGGAGCCAAGGCGCTCCTCAACAAGGAGCGAACAGGCGAGTTGCTGCGGGCTTTGCACCAATTGTCGCAGAGCAACCACGGCACGGAGGCCTTCTTCATGCAGCTCTCCAAGCCCGAGGACGTCCACGCTCGCATCCTGCAGCACCTCGACGACGCGCTCTTCGAATCGGCGCTGGCGTCCGAGATCAGGTCGCTCGCGAGCTGTGAGTCCATCCATCAGCTCTTCGACCAGCTCGTGCAGTTCGCCAGCCAAATCATGAACTACAGCTGGCTCTCGCTGTCGGTCCCTTGTCTGCGCTTTTGGGGTTTGCACCATCACCCGTCGTTCGCCGAGATTGCCACTCACGAGGCGCACACTGCGCTGCGATTGGGGGATAGCAGCCCCTATTGCATCGACGACGACGATGCGCGAGCGCCGTTGGACACAGGCGAGGTCGTCGTCGCCGAGGTCATGTTGGGGGGTGGGCAGCTCGCGAGGCTCGCCGCGAAACTCCTGAGTGACGACGCAGGCTGCGTGAGGGGCCTCGCGCGGGAGCTCTCGGCGCCGCTGCGCGTCGCCATCCTCCTCGAGGAGACACGAGAGCTCGCGACGACCGACGCGCTCACGGGCGCGATGAACCGCCGCGCAACGGATGCTTGGCTGAAGACCGAGGCCGCGCGCGCGGACCGCTACGGGATCGACCTGACGATTGCCATGTTGGACATCGACCACTTCAAACACATCAACGACACCTACGGACACGCGGCGGGGGATCGTGTGCTGACAGCGGTCATCGATCGGGCGCGCGCAGTGCTGCGCAATACGGACGGGATCGGGCGGTGGGGTGGTGAGGAGTTCGTCGTCGTCCTACCCCACACTTCGATTCAGGGCGCCGAGCGCGCGTGTGAGCGGCTGCGCAGCGCGATAGAGGCGTTGGCCGTCCACGACGAGGTCGATCAGCCCATGTCGGTGACAGCCTCGTTCGGCGTGGTGCGCCGTGCTCCCCGCGAGCCTGTCGCCGAGGCGCTGCGGCGCGCCGACGCCGCCATGTTCAAAGCCAAGTTGAGCGGTCGCAATCGAGTGCACGTCGACGACGTCGCGAGCGTCAACGAACGCGCGGCGCCTGCGAATTCACTACCCGCAGACGTGATCCCAGCCGCCGGCGTCTTCCACGCGTGAGCGACCTCAGTTCGCGCAGGGGACGAACGCGCTGTCGACGAGGTCCCCGGCGATGTTGCCGGCGCCGCCGAAGTCCACGTTCGCGTCCCAAGGGTCGATATCGAAGAGCTCCATTTGGGTCCAGCCGCTCTGCGCGTTGATGAACCCTTGAGTCGATAGGTTGCTGACGAGCGGAGCGTCGGGCTCACCGGCGTTGACCATGGGCGGGTGGTCGCTCTTCGACGAGAGCGCGCAGCTGTCGAAGCAATTGAGCGCGCCGCACCCGTTCACGTAGCTCGCGTGTTTGTCCTTGCTCGAATAGACGATAGGCAGCGTCACGCCGTTCACCGTCGCGGTCTCGCAAGCGTCGAGGCCGCCGCAGGCGCCGCAGCGCGAGACCTGCTCGCAGAGCGTGCCTTGATGCCCAATCGCGACGATCGAGACGATGCCCTCCGGCGCCGGGAGCGTGGGATCGACCGTGACGCCGAAGGCCTCGTTGTCGCCGACATGACCGCCGAAACCGCAGTCCTCCTCGAACAGGTGGTCGTAGACGATATGCAGCTTGGTCGGGTCGTCGGGGTGAGGATGAACGCGATAGACGATGCCACCGAGATCGCAGCCGTCGTCGGGGTGCAGGCTCAGGAATGGGCGATAGGCCTCCGCCCAAGTTGCCTCGTCGACGTCGGCGAGGCCGTCTTGATCGAGGTCGACGGGCGCGCCACCGCCCGCGCCGCCCGCACCGCCGAAGCCACCGAGCGCGCCGCCGAAGCCACCGCTCGAAGCACCACCCGACGACGACGCAGACGCGCCGGCGCCGCCGAAGCCCCCTGCGTCGCTGCCCCCAGCGGGCGCGCCGCCCGAGCCGTGAGACGTGCTGCGGTCGCCGCCTGCGCCCGTGCCGGTGGCCGCGCCGCCTGCGCCACCGCTGGTCGGGTAGTCGGTGTCCACCGAGCAGCCCACGATCCAAATCCCGAGGAGGACGGCGAGCGACGAGCGGCTGATGGTAAAGAGCATCTGACTATCCTCGTCGTCAGGGTGACATGAGCGAGCGCGCGATCTGGGATATTTGGATCTCGTCCGTACCGCCGTAGATCTGGAGCACCTTGGCGTCGCGCGCGAGCTGCTCCACCTGGAACTCGGCCATATAGCCGTTCCCGCCGAAGAGCTGCACGGCCTCGAGCGCGACCTCGACCGCGCTCTGCGCGCAATAGAGCTTGCACGCGCTCGCCTCGGCGAGGCTCATCCGCTTGCCCGCTTCGGCGAGCCCCAACATGCGAAAGACCAAGTTCTGCACGTTCATTCGCGCGACCTCCATCTTCGCCAGCTTGAGCTGAATGAGCTGGAACTCGCCGATGGGGCGACCGAACTGGACGCGGGTCTTCGCGTACTCGAGAGACAGCGACAGGCATTGCTCGATGATCCCGAGCGCCATCGCTGCCACGCCCGTGCGCTCCGCGGTGAACGTGTCCTTCGCGCCGGAGCGATAGCTGACAGTCTCGGTCTCGCCGAGGAGTCGGTCGGCGGGGACGAACACTGCGTCGAGGAAGAGCTCACCCGTGGGTGAAGAGTGCAGTCCCATCTTCTTGAGCGGTTTGCTCTGCACGAGCCCCTTCTCCCCGCGCTCGAGGACGAACGACAGGACCTTCCTGTCTTTGGGCTCGTTGCCCTCGTCGAGCTTGCAAATGAAGACGATGACATCCGCGTAAGGACCGTTCGTGATGAAGGTCTTGCTGCCGTCGAGGACGTAGCCGCCGTCGGCCCTGCGCGCCGTGGCCTTCATCGAGCCGAACGCGTCGGAACCGGAGCCGGGCTCGGTGATCGCCCAGGCGCCGATCTTCTCGAGTGACAGGAGATCTTTGGCCCACCGCTCGATCTGGCGCGAGGTCCCGCGGCTCATGATGGTGTTCGCGGTGAGGCCGACGCTGACCCCGAGCGCCGTCACCATGCCAGGACAATAGCGAGACAGCTCGATGATCGGGATGACCTGCATCGCGAGCTGCTCGGCGGACTCGGGGCGCTCCTCACGCGGCTCTTCGGGCGTGCCCGACGCCAGCGCGGCCTCTCTCTTGCGGGCGCGATGCGCAGCCTTCTCGGCGCGCATGACGGCCATGTCCTTGAGCCCGAAGGTGTCGAACAGCTTTCGGAGCACGCCGTAAGGAGGCATGTCGCCGTGCTCGAGGTCGCGCAGGTTCGGCTTGACCTCGGCCTCGACGAAGCGCCGCACCATGTCCCGTATGGCTTTGTGGGTCTCGCTCCACTCGATCATCGTTACATCCTTGTTCCCTTCCGCCACGCGGGGCCGCGACAGAGGCTACAGGACAGTCCGCCGCCAACGAGCGAATTCGAGCGCGACGACATTGACAAGAATGTCACCCGATCGGGCGCGCGTCAGAACGCGTAGCGTGCGCCCACCGACGGAGCGATCACGAACCAAGCCGGGCCGTTCAGATCTTCACCCGCGAACGCGCCGATCCCGTCGATGGCCGCGTTGACCTCGACGCTCGGATCCCACTCGGGTCGAACGACGTCGATGAAGACGAGCGTCGAGAACCCCAAAGAGACCTCGAAGGACTGCGTGACCTTGTAAGCGACGCGGACCTCAGGGGCGATGAAGACAGCGACCGTGAAGGGCTCTTGAACGACGGGGCCGGCCTGGTAGGTGAAGCCGTCGTCGAGCTGAAAGGACCCCGAGCGCTCGTCGTACGTCGTGCCGATCAGCGCACCGACGCCGAGCCGCAGCAGCACCGGGATGCTCTCGCCGAAGTGGTAGTGGACGTGTGCGCCGACGAGGCCGCCCTTCACCTGCAGGACGTCGTCGATCGCGCCCTCGCGAGCCTCGCGACCGACGGGCTGGACGAAGCTCGCGCGCCCCGTGACCTTGTGCTGAGTCGACATGTAGCCGCCGGTCAACCCGAAGCCCACGCCGATCCCGAGCTCGTACGCCGCGTGGAGAAGCACGGCGCCGCCGAGCCCCACGCCCGCGCTGCAGCCGTCCCCGCACTGGTTCTCGACGCCGCCGAAGTAGCTCGGGAAGAGCGCCAGCGCGCCGGAGGCCTCGAGCGTGAACTTCGCTGGGATCTTCCAGCGTTCGTCGCTCTCGTCTCGCTCGAGCGAGATCGCGATCGTGCCCGGATCTTCGGGTCCGATCGTGACGTCCTGTTTGTGTGCGAGGAACCCGGCCGCCGCGACCTGGACGTGGTGGGTGCCTGCGGGGAGCGCGCCCTCCCACGTGCCGAGCCCGACAGCCACGTCGTTCACGATCACCTGCGCGGCGGCGGGCGTCGGGACGACGCGCAGCTTGGAGTCGAGCATGACCGCAGAAAGCTCGAGCGCCGTCGTCTGGTTCTTCTCGATCGGCGCGGCCGTCGGTGCGACGCCGGAGCCGTCCTCACCACGCAGCGTGACGACGTGCTTGCCGACGGCGACCTCGCCTTCGAACGGGGTCACGCCGACCTCGACCTGATCGACGAGCACCGCGAGGCTCTTGCCCGATTTCTCGACGACCTTGAGCGTGCCCGACTCTTTGAGCTCCGCGAGCTGAACCTCGACGCGCGCGACCGCGCGGCCTGCGACGTCGATCTGCGTCTCGAACGGCTCGAAGCCCTTCTTGTAGACGCGCACGACGTGCCCGCCGGCGCCGACGCGGAGCGGCGCCTCGGGCGGATAGGTCCCGCGGATCCGACCGTCGATCACGATGGTCGCGTCGGGTTCGGCGCCGTCGATTTCGATGGTGCCGACGAGACCACGCAGCGCCGTGATGGCCTGCGCGACCTCGCGCTTCTTCTGCTCGTCGAGCTTCGGGAACTCGCGCAGGAGGGCCTCGTAGAGATCGAGCGCCTCGTCGTTGCGACCGAGCTTCGCCAGGCAAAACGCAGCGTTCTGCGTCGCGGCGCGCGTCGGGTAGAGGTGGCGTGACTCGAGGAACTCGGCGAGGGCCGGCGCCCACGCCGACGCGTCGTAGTGCTCGAGGCCCCGCTTGAAATGCTCCTCCGCGGCCGCGCGGTTCGGATCCTCGGGCGGAGCCGCGGGTTGAGGCGTCGGGTCGGGAGTCTTCGTCGGTGGAGTCTTCGGCGGGGCGGCGAGCGCGTTCGTCGCGAAGGCCACCACGACGCCGGCGCTGACGAGGGGCGCGGTGCGGCGTCGACGGCGCGCGATCGTCGTCGCGGCGAGCACGAGCCCGAGGAGCGTCAACATCCTCGAGCCGGCGCGCGAGCCGACCTCGGTGCCTGCGGCGCGGCACGCGCACGACGTGGTGTCGGACGGCGGCGGACGAGCGACGCAATGGAGCTGGCTGTTGCAAGCGAAGGGCTCGGCGCAGTCGGTGACGTCCGCACAAGACGTGCGACACGAGCCGTCGGGTTGGCAGGTGTAAGGGCTGCAATCGATGACGTCTCCCTCGGGGGTCGTCGCCTGCGAGCCATCGCACTTGCCGGCGACGCACGCGTGGTCCTCGCAGTGGAAGCCGGTCGCGCACTCGTCGTCGGTGTCGCAGCTCGAGAGGCACGCGGTGTCCCCACACGCGAACGGCGAGCACGGACCGACGACGCCCTCGCAGGTGGCTCGCGTGACGCCGTCGCAGACGGGGTTCGAGCACGGGTCGCTCGCGGGCTCGTCGCTGCACGCGAGGCGATCTCCATGGGGCGCGCCCGTCACGGGCACGCAGGTTCCGAAGCTGCCCTCGACGTCGCAGGCCTCGCACTGCTCGGTGCACGCGACCGCGCAGCAGACGCCGTCGACGCAGAAGCCGGACTCACATTGGCCGTCGGTCGTGCACGGCGCGCCGTCCGAGACCACGCACGCGTCGTTCGGATCCAGCTCGGGGGGCACGGGCCCGCACTCGCCGTCGACGCCGGAGCCCTTGCGCGCGGCCGTGCAGCCCTCACACGAGCCGTCGCAGGGCGAGTCGCAGCACACGCCGTCCGCGCACGAGCCGCTCGCGCAGTCCGCGTCGAACTCGCAGGGCGCGGCCTGCGTCGCCGAGCTTATGGCGAAGAGCACGGGCTCGCTCGGGACCCCGTTCACGACGACTCGCAGCAGGCCCGGGCCGGTGTACGCCGTCGAAGGGATCTGCCAAGTCGCGCTCGTGTCGTCGAACGCCGTGATCCGTCCGACAGTGACAGCGCCGTAAAGAAGGGACTGCCAACACGCGATTGGGTAGTTCGCCGGCGCGGCGCCGTATCGCCCGCTGCTCCCCTCGAGGCCTCGAAGCCGTACGCCGGTGATCGACACGAGCTCACCGCCCGCGCCGCTCGTCGGGGCGCTCGAGATTACAGGTTTGTTCGCAAATCCCTTCGACGCGAAGGTCGTGCGCTCGGCGTTCGCGATCGCGATCGGCGCGCAAGGGAGCTCGCACCCGACGCCGCCTGCGACCAGCACCGTGCCGTCGAAGAGCACGGTCGCTGTGTGTTTGGCGTGCCCGATCGCAGTCGAACCGGCTGCGACGAAGCCGTCGTAGAGCGGATCGAAGAGCTGCGTCGTCGAGAGGACCGGAGGCTCGACAGCCTCGAGCTCGCCGCCGGTCACGAGGACCTGGCCCTGCGGCAGGAGCGTCACCCGCGACATCACGCGGCCCGCGTCGGTCGTGCCCGTGAACGCGAACGATCCGCTTACAGGATCGTAAATTTCTGCGGCGAGCGTCGAGCCCCCGGTGACGAGCACCTTGCCGCTCGGCAGGACCGCGGCCTCGACCTCGTTGCGGGCGGCGCCTGGTGTGCCCGTGAGCGAGAACGTGTCGGCGGTCGGGTCGAAGAGCGCTGCGCTCGTCTTGCCGACGAGCAGCACGCGCCCGCTCGGCAGCAAGGCCGCCGCGTGGCGCTCGAGCGCGACCGGCAGATCGCCGGCGGCCTTCGCGATGGTGTTCGTCGTCGGATCGAACAGATCGGCAGTCGCGCTCGGCGTCACGTTGAAGGCGTATTCGGTGCCTCGACCGCCCGCGAGCAACACCCTGCCGTCGGTGAGCAACGTGGCCGTGTGCGCGACGCGCACCTCGCTCATGTCGGGCCCCGCGACGAAGAGCCCGGTGCTCGGGTCGAAGAGCTCCGTCGACGCGAGCGGCGTCCCGTCGGATGCGACCCCGCCCGAGAGCAAGACGCGACCGTCCGGCAGGAGCGTCGCGACGTGCTCGCGTCGCTCGGTGACCATGTCCGCCGCGGCGGTGAACGTGTTCGTCGCGGGATCGAAGGTCTCCACCATGGGCGTCGGCAACCCGATGAACGACGACGCACCTCCCGCGAGCAGCACCCGCCCGTCGAGCAGCAGCGTCGCGGTGTGCCGCTCGCGCTCGCGCTTCATCTGCGAGATCGCGGGCGCGGTGATCGACCCGCCCGTGCCGGCCGCGACGTAGAGCTCCGCGCTCGCTTGCTGCCCGCCGAGGAGCAGCACGTCCCCCGTGGGCAAGAGCGTCGCGGTGTGTGCGCCGCGCGCGTTGTTCATCGGCGTCGGGACCAGCGAGACGTTGTTCGTGGTCGGGTCGAAGAGCTCCGCCGTCGTTCGCTCCGGCGCGCCCTCGGCGTCGCTGCCGCCGGTGAAGAGGATGCGACCGTTCGGCAGGAGCGTCGCGGTGTGCCCGTGTCGCGCGTAGACGAAGTTGCCGCCGGTCGTCCACGTCGCGGTGACCGGGTTGAAGATGCCTGTCCCGCCCCAGCTGAAATCAGGGCCGCCGATGCTGCCGCACGGACAGCCGCCCGTGAGCACGACGCGTCCATCACGCAGGCGCGTGAGCGTCGAGTCGAGCGGGAACACATCGGCGGGGCCCGCGCCGGTCGGCGTGAACCCGTTCGTCGCGGGGTCGAAGATCTGCGACACGACCCCGATCGCGTTGGAGCCGACCAAGAGCACGCGACCGTCCGCGAGCGTCGCGGTGAGCGGCGTGATGTCGGACGCGATCGCGTACGCGCTCGCCGCGGTCGAGGTGTTCGCCGCGACGTCGACGATCTCTGCGGCGGTCTTGTTCGAAACGAGGACTCGCCCGTCCTCGAGGAGATTCGCAGCGACGCCGGCTTCTGCGGCGAGGAGATCGGGCCCGTCGTCGAAGAGCCCCGTCGCGGGATCGTAGATCTCGGTCGCCGTGACCGCCGCGCCCCCGGCGATGAAGACGCGCCCGTCCTCGAGCAGCGTCGCGGTGTGCCCCGAACGCGGCGTCCGCAGAAAACCGGTCGGCCTCGTCGTCGCCGTCTGCGGATCGTAGAGCTCGGCGCTCTCGTCGGACGCGCCGCCCGAAGTTCCGCCCGCGATCAAGATCTCACCCGTGGGGAGCAGCGTCGCGGTGTGCAGCGTGCGCAGCTTGAGCGGCACGGAGGCGTCGGCCCACGTGGGATCGACCACGATCGGCGCGTCGAAGCCGCTCGCTTGCAGCGTGATGCGCACGCCTCGGGCGTCGGCCTCGAGCGAGGCAGGCACCTCGTCACCGTCGCGATCCCACGCGCCCGGGATCGAGAGCTCGAAGAGCCGCGCGCCCTCATGATCGACGATGTAAGCCGTGCGCTTCGTCGTCGAGATCTCGAGGCGCTGGCCGGGCTCGAGCGCGAGGTCGTAGCCGAGCTCGACCGCGGGATCGCGCACCACGAAGAGCTCTTCGAACGTCGAGCCGCGCGCGAAATCGACGGTCGAAACCGGCGCATCCGCGATCTCGTAGACGACGGCTCCGCCGCGAGGCGACGCCTGCGCCTCGCTCGGCACGCCGCGCGCGCGCACGCCGATCTCGTGCGCCACCGAGCCGTCGGGGCCCACGCGAGACAGGCGCGACGAGTCGGCCGCGCTCGCCGGCAACGTCGCGCGAACCGCGCGCCCGAGCGCGACGAACGCCGTGTTCGACCGAGCCGCCCCTGCGACGAAGCCACCCTCTTCGCGAGCGACGAGCGGCGCCATGGAGGCGCCATCGAGCCCCGCCGCGCCGCGCACCATCGCGCGCAGCTCCGGGATGGACTCGGCGAGCGCGAGCGCATCCGTGCGCGTGGCGACGGGCTCTTCTTCGTCCGATGGCGTCGGGGCATCACACGAGGTCGCGCCCGCAGCGGTTGCGAGGATCGCGAGGGCCGAAAGCCAGGTTCGAGGCTGCATTTCGCCCCATTCTGCTAGAGCGACGGCGACGCCACAAAGCGCGTTTCGACTATGCTGCGGCCGCTGCATGGGCGACGACAAGCACCTCACCGAGACGACCACCACCGCGCGCGTGAGCCGCGCTCCCGACGACCGCATGGCGTCGTTCCGACGCGTGCTCGCCGCGCTGATGAAGAGCGACGTCGTCGAGCGTGGAGACGTCGCGACCGCGCTCGGACACCTCACGGAGATCTCGGCCGACGTGCTCCACGTCGAGCGCGCCAGCGTGTGGCGCCTCTCCACCGACAAGACCGAGCTCGTTTGCACCGACCTGTTCGAGCGGTTCACGGATCGCCATATGTCGGGCACCGTCCTCCGCGCGAGCGACAAGCCGCGCTACTTCGCCGCCTTGCTGGAGGAGCGCAGCATCGCCGCGCACGACGCCGTGACCGACCCGCGCACGAGCGAGTTCGCCGACGCCTACCTCGGGCCGCTCGGGATCTCCTCGATGCTCGACGCGCCGATCATCCTCGAGGGTTCGCTCATCGGCGTCGTCTGTCACGAGCACGTCGGCCCGCCGCGCGCCTGGCAAGAATGGGAAGAGCTGGTCGCGAGCAGCCTCGCGGACTTCGTCTCGATGATCATCGGCGCGGCTCGGTTGAAGGAGCAAGCCGCCGACATCCGTCGCAACCAACGCGAGCTCGAGCGACGCGAGGCCGAGGCGAGCGTCAAGCGCAGCGCAGGTGGCCTGCGCAGCATGCTCGACCTCGTCCCCTCGCCGATCCTGCTCTTGCGCGCCGCCGACGCCGAGGTCCTGACGCTGAATCGACGAGCGAAGACGCTGCTCGGTTACTACGACGCGGGCCTCTCGGGCAGAGAGGTCGCCTCCGTCTTCGCCGACGACGCGGAGCGCTCGCGCATGGTCGCCAAGTTCAAAGCGGGCAACACGATGGATCGCTTCGAGGCGGAGCTCCGCCGCAAAGACGGCACTTCTTCGTGGGCCACCGTGACCGCGCAAGCGACCGAGTTCGAAGGCGAGCCTGCGCTCATCGTCGCGCTGTCGGACCTCACCGAACAGAAGCGACTCGAGGCGCGCGTGACCGAGCTCGAGTCGAAGGACCCGCTGACGGGGACCGTGCTGCGCGCGAAATTCCTCGAGACCGCCGAGGACGAGGTCGCTCGCGCGAGCCACAGCAAACAGCCGCTCTCGTTCGCGATCGTGGACGCGGACCGCTTGAAGCAGTTGAACGGCGTTCATGGATTGAGCGCTGGCGACGAGGCCCTCGGCCTCATCGCGGAGGCCATCTTCAGGGGCCTGCGCGAGATCGACACGGCTGGTCGCTACGCCGGCGCGCAGCTCTGCGTCCTCATGCCGGAGTGCCCGCGTGCGCGCGCCGTCGAGGCCATGGAGAAGGTCCGATCCCTCGTCGAGGCAGAGCAGCCCGAGCGCGACGGCGCCAAGCTGCCGGTCACCGTGAGCATCGGGGTCGTCGAGCTCCAAGAAGACGAGAAGCTCGTCGATCTCCTCAAGCGCGCCGAAGAGGCCGTGCGGAACGCGCGCGCGGCCGGTGGCAACCGCGTCGTCGAGAACCCCGTCAGCTCGCCTGCTTGAGCGAGGCCGCGGCGGGTTCGACCTCGCTGCCGAAATCCTCCGAAGCGACGGGCTGCGCGCCCGCGCTCTTCGCGGCGTGCTCCTTCCTCAGCCACGTGAGGAACTTCTCGACGGCCGCGATGACAGCTTCCGTTCGGACGGAGTGGAAGATCTCGAAGGCGTGCTGCGCCCCCGCGAGCTCGGCGAAGGCCACGCGTTTCGCGCCCGCGCGTCGCAGCGCATCGGCGAAGGCCCGCGCGTCCTCGACCGGCGCGAGCGTGTCGCGGTCGCCGTGCAAGATGAAGAACGGGGGCGCGTCCGCGTGCGCTCGACTGAGCGGCGAGGCGCGATCGAACTCGGCGCGAGCCTCGGCGAGGGGCCGCTTGATCACGTGCCGCTCGACGAGATCGATGAGCCCCCCATTCCGATAATGGCCGTGTCGATCCGTGAAATCGTAAACCCCATAAAAGGGGATGCAGCCCGCGACGCTGGTGTCGACGCCCTCGAAGCCAGGTTGGTACTCGGGGTCGTTCGCAGTGAGGGCCGCGAGGCTCGACAGGTGCCCGCCCGCCGAGCCGCCGGTGAGCACGATGAAATCCGGATCCATCCCGTAGCGATCGGCGTTGTCGCGCACCCAAGCGATGGCGCGCTTGATGTCGACGAGCGGGTCGGGGAACGTCGCGCGCGGGCTCAATCGGTAATCGACCGAGATGCACACGTAGCCCTTCTTCGCGAGGTGATAGAGGAGCGGCAAGCCCTGTTCGTTCTTGCTGCCGAGGATCCACGCGCCGCCGTGGATCTCGAGCACGACGGGTCGCCTCGGCTGGTCGGTGCCCTCCACTGGCCGGTGGTAGAGGTCGAGCTTCATTCGGTAGTTCGGGCCCGACGTGTAGACGATGTCTCGAATGCGCTCGATGTCGCGAGGTCGAACGACGAGAGGCAAGGTCATCGAGAAGATCGGGTTCTTGCGGGGTGAGACCTCGATCGCGACGCTCTCCCCGAAGTCGGGGCCGAGATCGCGAGCGAGCGCGCTCTCGACGATTTCGCCCGCGCGTACGGCCTGCCGCTGACTCGCGACGAGCAACGCCATCGACGCGAGCACGAGCGCCGACGCGACCCAACCGGGCCACGCCGAGAGCGCGCCGAGTCCGATGAAGACCAGGGCCCCGCCGGCCTGAAACAGGAGGTGATAGAGCGCGAGCTCGCTCGTGAGCCACCCGGCGAAGAAGCTCAGCACCGAGAGCGTCGCGGGTCGATAGATCGGCCGATGCGCGTTGACGCCGAAGAGCACCGCGACCACCGCAGCGCCGAGATAGACGTAGGAGAGGGTCATTCGCCGCCTGGCGGCTAGTTTCCGCGATCTCCCGTGTCGAGGCACGTCGCGTCTTCACCGATCTTCGGCGCGAGACCCTCGAGCTTCTGGAACACGTCCTTGATCCCGGCGAAGAGCAGCTCGCGATCCTCCGCGTCGGCGGTCTGCGGGCCTCGCCTCGATACTTTGGTCGCCAAACGAAATACCTGGCAGGTCCCGTCGTGGATCGTGCCGAGCAGCACGACCTCGCGCGCGATGCCGTCCGAGGTCGGGTGGAAGGCCCCGACGTCGAGGACGAGCTCGACGTGGCGACGCGATTTCGCCGAGCCGTCAGTGAGGAGCAGGAGCTCGGTGGAGTCGTCTACGGCCGCTCGGAAGGTGCGCTCTGCGTCCAGTCGATCGGCGTCTGCGCCGCGGGTCTGGCTCAGCCCGATGTCGAGCGCGTCGCTGCGCTTCTCGGCCACGTGGCGCGGCGCTGCCTTCGGAGTCTCGGCCTGCGGGGTCTCGGTCTTCGCGGGCTCGCTCGAACATCCCGCGGCCGCCGCGAACACCACCGCGACCGCAAAGAGCCGGCCGACGAAGGTCGGTTCGTTCCTCATGGTGCCGGAGACTACGTGGTTATCCGTCGGCCGAAAGCCGCAGTCGAAGCCGTCGCCGAGGCCGCAATTGCAGGCCGTTGAAGGTCAGTCGGCTCTTTCCTACCATCTACTCGCATGAAGTCGGACCCGACCAAGCAGCAGCTCGGAAAGTCGTAGCAGCGCTTGGCCCCGGAGAACGACTCCCCCGAACCGAGCAGCGTCCAGCCGAACGAGGAACAACGTCGGGACCCGACGACGCGCTCGAGGCAGCGCACGGCCCTCTCGGTTCTCGCGTTGCTCGCGGCGATCGGCGCGGCCTACGTCGCTCACCCCGTGTGGATGGGGCTCATGGTGGGGACCGCGATGGCCTTCACCTCGGAGCCCCTCTTTCGATGGCTCGCGCCGCGATTTCGCTATAACCGCGCGCTCGCCGCGCTCATCACGACGCTGACAGGCGGGTTCGTATCGGTCGCGACGCTCATCATCGTCACCTGGGTGACGGTCACCGAGCTGCTCGATCTCGTGTCGAACATCTCGGTGCCTTACGCGGACGAGCTCATGACTGGGCGGTTCCGCAGCACGCTCGAGCGCGCCCACATCTCACCGGAGAACTTCATCACCCAAGTCAACGGCGCCCTCGTCGCGGTCTCGGAGCGCGCGGCGGGCGGGCTCGCACAGGTCGTCAGCGCCGGTACGAGCATGATGCTCACCGGCATCATCGCCTTTTTTACGATGTATTACGTATTGGTCGAGTGGGCCTCGATGGTCCGTCGGCTCGAGCACCTCATGCCGCTCGAGCCGCGGCACACGCGCGCGCTCCTCTCCGAGTTTCGCAGCGTCGGTCGCAGCGCGCTCGTCGGCACGCTCGGCACCGCGCTGGTCCAGGGCATCCTCGCCGGTATCGGCTATACGCTCGCTGGCGTCCCGCAGCCCGTGCTCTGGGCGACAGTCACCATGTTCGCCTCGTTTTTGCCGGTCGTCGGCACCGCGGCGGTGTGGATCCCCGTCGCGATCGCGCGCGCGGTCTCGGGCCATTCGGGGAGCGCGGCCTTCGTCACGATATGGGGTTTCATCATCGTGACAGGGGTCGCCGATTACATCGTTCGCCCGCGACTCGTCGGCTCGAAGGGGCAAGTCCACCCGCTGCCGCTGCTCGTCTCGCTGCTCGGCGGCGTCGAGCTCTTCGGTCTATTGGGCGTCATCGTAGGGCCGATCCTGATGGCGCTCTGCCTCAGCGTCGTCCGCATCTACGAGCAAGACCGCACGGGATAAGCCCCTATCGTCGCGGTCAGCGAGAGCGGCGCGATCGCCCGCCCATCTTGCCGTCGCGGGCGCCGCCCCGGCCCCGCATACCGCCGCCGCCGCTGCTCGCAGCGCGCGTCCCGCTCGAAGAAGACGAGCGCCGCTTGGAGGGGGCAGTCGCGACGTCCATCGCGGTGGGCGAGCCGTCGGCCTCACGCAGCCGCTTGATCTGATCTCGCAGGCGCGCCGCGCGCTCGAAATCGAGGGCCTCCGCGGCCTCGAACATCTCTTGCCGGAGGGCCTCGATGACGTCGCCGATCGCGGCCTGATCCTGAATCGACGCAGCGAGGTTCGCCGCGTCCACTCGGGTCTTCGCGACTGTCAGGTAGTCGCGCGTCCCCGACGCCGGCGACAAATCCAATATCGCCTTGGTGACCGAGGTCGGCGTTATGTTGTTGTCTATGTTGTACTGCTCTTGAATCGCGCGGCGCCGGTCGGTCTCCTCGATCGCCTGCTTCATCGCGGCCGTCACTTTATCGGCGTACATGACGACCTGACCGCGCACGTTGCGGGCGGCGCGCCCTATGGTCTGGATGAGCGAGCGCGGGCTGCGCAAGAAGCCCTCTTTATCGGCGTCCAGAATGGCGACCAGCGAGACCTCGGGCAGGTCCAGGCCCTCGCGGAGCAGGTTGATCCCGATGAGGACGTCGAACTCTCCGCGACGCAGATCCCGCAGAATCTCCACGCGCTCGAGCGTGTCGACGTCGCTATGCAGGTATCGGACGCGGACCCCGAGCTCGGTGTAATACTCCGTCAGATCCTCGGCCATGCGCTTGGTCAGCGTGGTGCAGAGCACCCGATCGCCGATGCCCACCCGATCACGGATCCGTGAGAGCAGGTCGTCGACCTGCCCGGCGACGGGGCGAACCTCGATATGCGGGTCCACGAGGCCCGTCGGCCGGATGATCTGCTCGACGACGACGCCACCGCTCCGCTGTAGTTCGTAGTCGCCCGGGGTCGCGCTGACGAAGAGGACGCGCCGACAAAAGCGCTCGAACTCCTCGAACTGCAGGGGCCTGTTGTCGAGCGCGCTCGGCAGGCGAAACCCGTGCTCGACGAGCGTCTCCTTGCGAGCGCGATCACCCCGGTACATCGCGCCGAGCTGCGGCACCGTCTGGTGCGACTCGTCGATGATGAGCAGGAAGTCCGGGGGGAAATAGTCGACGAGCGTCGGCGGCGGATCACCGGATTTGCGACCCGACAGGTGCCGCGAATAGTTCTCGATGCCGTTGCAGAACCCCATCTGCTCGAGCATTTCGAGGTCGTACATCGTTCGCTGCTCGATGCGCTGCTTCTCGAGGAAGCGCCCCTCTCGGTCGTAGAAGTCGAGCCGATCACGCAGCTCTTCTCGAATGCTGCCGATCGCGCGCCGCAGCTGCTGTTGCTCAGTCACGTAGTGCGAGCCGGGGTAGATCGCGACGCGTGGGACGCTGCGAATCACCCGCCCGCGCAGCGGATCGACCTCTTTGATGACCTCGACCTCGTCGCCGAAGAACTCGACGCGGATCGCCAGGCCCTCTTCGTAGGCGGGAAAGATCTCCACCACGTCGCCGCGCACGCGGAACGTGCCGCGGTGAAAGTCGACGTCGTTGCGCTGATATTGAATGTCGACGAGGCGGCGCAGGAGCTCGTCGCGTCTCAGGGTGACGCCTTGCTCGATCTGGATGAGCAAACCCGAATAGCTCTCGGCCGACCCAATGCCGTATATGCAGCTCACCGACGCGACGATGATGACGTCCGTCCGGGAGAGGAGCGCGCGCGTCGCCGCGTGTCGCATGCGGTCGATCGCGTCGTTGATGATCGCGTCCTTCTCGATATAGGTGTCCGTCGTCGGGACGTAAGCCTCAGGCTGGTAATAATCGTAATAGCTGACGAAGTACTCGACGGCGTTCTCGGGGAACAGGTCGCGCAGCTCGCCATAGAGCTGCGCCGCGAGCGTCTTGTTCGGCGCGAGGACCAGCGTGGGACGACCGATATGCTCGATGACCTTGGCGGCCGTGAAGGTCTTGCCGCTGCCGGTGACGCCGAGCAACGTCTGAAAGGGCAGGCCGCGCGCCAAACCCTCGCAGAGCTGCTCGATCGCGCGGGGCTGATCACCCCGCGGCGCGAAGTCCGTCACCATTCGGAAACTTCGATCCATGAAGCGCGAAACGATAGTCTAGAGGCCGTGCGAGAGGTAGGTCCTTTTCCCGCGGCCACCGCGCCCTTCATCGCTCTGATTTCCCTGCTTTCGACCGTGTGCGGTTGCGCTTCCGCCGGGCCCATCGATCGCGAGATCGACGCGACCGGCCCGGGGCGGATCACCGTGGTCGAATTCGTCGACTACGGCTGCACGCACTGCCAAGAGCTCGCGGAGCGGATCGATCCGGTCCTCGAAGAATTCCAAGGCCGCGTGCGTGTCGTCATCAAACAAGTCCCGCTCGAGGACAAACACCCGGGCGCGACGCGGCTGGCAGCCGCAGCCGTGTGCGCCGAAGTCCAAGGCAGGCTCGAGCCCGTCCACGCGGCGCTCATTCGCGGCGGTGGCTTCTCCGACGACGGCCTGCTCGATCTCGCGCAGCACGCGGGCCTCGACGTGGAGGCCTTCAAGGCCTGTCTGCGCAGCGATTTCCCGCTCGCGCGCATCAAGAGCGACACCAGCGAGTGGGAGTCGCTCGGGGCCGACGGGCTACCGATGGTGTTCGTCGATCACGAGAAGTTCGTCGGGATGGTGGGCGCCGAGCCGATCGAGAAGGCCCTCCGCGACCGCGCCGGCGATCGCTGACGCGTCACACGCTTACCGGGCTGTAACCAATTGCTCGGCGGCCTGTCGCAGACCGCGCGCTTCCTCTCGAAGCGCGGCGACGGCGCCGGTGAGATCGGCGCTCTCGCTCGCGACGAGCGCGCCCTCGTCGGGATCACCGAGCCCCGTGTCCGCGCCCGCGCCTGCTTGCTTCGCAGCATCTCGGGATTGTCGCTGCCGCTCGTAGACGAGATCACGCAGGACCTCCGGCTCTTCGATGCCGCGGAAATAGGCCGTGTGCATGTCGAACGCAGCCTCGGACGATCCCTTGATGCTGCCGCCGCCCCCCGCGGACACGACCTTCACGTCGGAGATACCGAAATAGCGCTGTAGCGGCCCCTGCTCGATCGAGACGTTCTGCACGTTCGCGAAGGTCATCGTCATCTCGCGAACGATCCAAGAGCCCTCGCGGATCCGGAGCGCGCGCGAAGAGAGCCGATACCACCTGAGCTCGTATTCGATGCGGAGCGACAGGAGGTTGATGGCGAGCTGAAAGAGGTAGGCGAAGACGAGGATCCCGAGCACCGCGAGGAGCACCGCGCGAGCGCCGGGAGGAGGCGGCTTCTTGACGAGCGCGACGACCAGGACCGCGATGATCGAGCCGAAGACCACCACCATGAACCCTTGAACCAAGAGCTGAATGGTGACGAGGTATTTGAAATACCGAGGTGACGCGTGGAAGGTCTGCACGTGCGGATCGCCCTCGGCGAACGCGTCCCTCTCCCTCGGACCTGGAATGGAGAGCAGCCACATCGCCAGGCGCCCGAGCGGCCCGAGCTCGACCAGCGACAGCGGGTCGCGACTGACGCTCACGACGCTACTCCCTTGTCAGCGGACGCGCCTTGTCCGCCGAGGCGCTCGAGCGCCTCACGCGTCGCGCGGACCTCGGCGGCGACCTCGCGGAGCGCGGCGACGAGCTCACGATCACCGCTCGGCGCGGCCTCGCTGGGCGCAGGCAGAGCCTTCGTGCCGCGGGCGCCTCGCATGCGCTCGTAGAGCGCGTCGCGAACAGCCTCGTACTCGAGCAAACCCTCAATGGTCATCTCGGCGCGGGCGCTCCCCGAGGCCGTCTGAACATGGATATCGGCGAGTCCGAGCCACCGCTGCAGGATGCCCGACACGATGTGCAAATCCTGAATACGCGCGTACGTCAGGCGGATCTCTCGGTGGAAGAGGACGCCCCAGCTCATCATCACGCCCTCGTCGTCGAACCGATAGCGCATCGTCTGATAGCGGAAATACAGGATAGGCAGCATGACGAGCGCCGCCGGCCCCGACAGGAACGCTCGCAGCAAGTAGAGCGTCAGCAGCTTGGGACTGGGTCTCTCGATCGCCCGAACGAGATCATTGGGCATAGGAGGCTTCAATCGTATGCCTCCGAAAGGACTCTTGCGAAGTTGTTGTCGGGGCCGCCTCCGGGCGCTTGTATGGTAATCAGCACGCCGTGCGCCCGAATGCCCCTCAACGTCCGTCGGTCTCCATCGAGGCCAGCACGGCCTCCCGCGTCGCCGCTGGCCACCCGTGGATATACCGTGAATCAATCTCGGAAGTTCGGGGCGCACCCAAGACCGGAGACGCGGTCACCCTCTCGGCGCGGGGTTCGCGCGAGGTGCTCGGGGTGGGCCTCTTCGACGCGAGCTCCCAGATCGCCGTCCGCGTCTACGCGCAACATGACGCTAACGTCGATAAGGTCATCATCGAGCAAATCGACAGGGCGATCGCGTTTCGGCGGCGCATCTTCGACGACACCACGACCGCGATGCGGCTCTGTCACGGCGAGGGTGATCGCGTGCCCGGCGTCGTGCTCGACCGCTACGGTGAGGTCGCGATTCTCCGGCTCGACGGCGACGCGATCGCGACGCGCTTCGAGAACCCTGCGCTCGCGCGCGCCCTCTTCGGGAAGCTGACTCCAATCGGGGTTCGCAGCCTCGGTTTGCGCAGCGCCGCGAGCCACGAGGGCGACTCGCCGGACGACAAACGCGTCCGCGATCTCGAGGGCGAGCCCGTCCCGCGCCGCGTCGAGGTCCTCGAAAACGGGATGACGCTCGAGGTCGATCTCTGGCACGGACAGAAGACGGGGGCGTTCCTCGATCAGCGCGAGAACCGCGCGCGGGTGAGGCGCTGGGCGCGGGGCGCGCGCAAGGTCCTCAACCTCTTCAGTTACACGGGTGGGTTCTCACTCGCGGCAGCGCTCGGCGGCGCAGAGCGGGTTACGAGCGTCGACTCCGCCGCCCAAGCCCACGCGTCGGCGCAGCGCTCCTTTCGCAAGAACGGGCTGGACCCCGCGCGCCACGACTTCGTAACAGCGGACGCCTTCGCTTATCTGGATAGCGCCGCTCAAAAGGGCGAACGCTTCGATTTGGTGATTTGTGATCCGCCGAGCTTCGCCCCGAGCGAGCGCGCGAAGAAGCGCGCGCTCTCTGCCTACGAGAAGCTGCACCGCGCGTGCGCTCGCGTCCTCGCCCCGGGAGGGATGCTCGCCGCGGCGTCGTGCTCGAGCCACGTCACGATGGAAGACTTCATGTCTACACTCGATGACCGCGCGCTCGGCCGCAGCGACCTCGTGGTGCGTGGGGCGTTCGGCCCGCCCGAGGATCACCCGTCGCTCGCGGCCTTCCCCGAAGGCCGGTATTTGAAGCTCGTGCTCTTGGCGTGAAGCGACCCAATAGACAAAGGTGGAAACATGACCGAAGTCGCTGCGGGGGGTCTCATCGGCCAATATCGCGTCGTCGACACGCTCGGCGCGGGTGGGATGGGGGTCGTTTACCTCGCCGAGGCGCTGCAAGGTGGCGAGCCGCGCGCGCTCAAGGTCATGCGAAAAGAGATGGCGACCCCCGAGGGGACGCGGCGCTTCCTGCGGGAGGCTCGGGCGACCATGGCGCTCGCTCACCCGAACGTCATATCGGTCTTCGAGACCTTCGAGGATCAGGGCCTGCCCGTCATGGTGATGGAAGTCCTGCGCGGCGTGACCCTCGCGGACTATTTGTTACAAGAGCGTAAGCTGTCCCTCGAGGAGGCCTGCGGGATCTTCTTGCGGGTCACCTCGGCGCTGGGCACCGCGCACAGCCTCGGCCTCGTGCACCGCGATCTGAAGCCTGAGAACGTCTATCTGCTCGAGGACGCGCCCTACGTGAAGCTCATCGACTTCGGCATTGCGAAGCTGACGGGCAATGGGCTCCTGCGCGAGTCGGGCGTGCTGACGAAGACGGGCGCGCTGGTCGGGACTCCGTTTTATATGGCCCCCGAGCAGGCCTTCGGCGAGCGCAGCATCGACCACCGCGCCGACGGCTGGTCGCTCGGGATGATGCTCTACGAGACGCTGACTGGGATTCTGCCCACTCGGGAGAAGACGCTGGAGCTCGTATTTCGACATTTCCTGAACGGCGCCTTCCCCCGCGTCGAGGCGCTCGAACCGACGGTCGAGCCTGCGGTGGCGGACATGATCCACGCGCTCCTGTCGATCGACCCGTCGCAGCGTCCCGCCGATCTGCGGCCGATCTTCGAGGTCTTGGGGCGATATGCACCCGATATTGGGGATAACGTGCCGACCTTCGGCCCGCCCATCTCGGTCGCGCAGCGCGCGACCGAGCCAGCGCAGCAAGCGACGCCGGCCGCGCCCGGCGCCGGCGCAGCTCCGCTCCGGATGACGCCCGCTCACCTCAAGCTGCGGCGCTGAACCTACAGCGCTGTAAGTTTGGTCGAGACGAGGACTCGAGGGTGCTCGCCACGCGACGCGCGCCGCGCCACCTCGTTTTCATGGAGCCCGTCTCCCGATAGCCTGAGGCCCCCAATGGCGAAGACCTCGACGACCAAAAAGCCCGCCGCCAAAAAGCCCGCCGCCAAAAAGCCCGCCGCCAAAAAGCCCGCCGCCAAAAAGCCCGCCGCCAAAAAGCCCGCCGCCAAGAAGCCCGCCGCCAAGAAGCCCGCCGCCAAGAAGCCCGCCGCCAAGAAGAAGCCCGTCAACGAGCTCGAGCCGTTCTTCTTGCTCCCACCCGAGAGCGAAGGCCCGTTCAACCTGTGTCTGGCGGACGTGGACTCTCCCGAGGTGTTCGAGGACGAAGGCCACTCGGGCAGTGGCTACGCATGGGACTCGATCGCGCGCATGGCGATGAAGGACTGGCCGGAAGCGAAGAAGGCGCTCGTGTCCTTCGACTCCGAGGCAGGGACCTTCGTCGCCCTGGCAGACACGAGCGAGCCGCTCGAGGAGCTCGGCAAAGCGCTCTTGGGTTTGATCCGCGACGAGGACGCGCTCCGCGCCACGATTCGCGCGGTCCCCGAGGACGACTGGGATGACTGATTTGGGGTCTCGCGTTGATGAATGGAGAGATCCCCCAACCTCTGAAACAAGGATGAAGATGCGAAATCGTTTTCGGCTGAAGGTGCTCGTGTCCGTGGCGGCGATTCTGGGTTTCGCGGGTTGCTCGTCCGGGGGAGGCGACGCGAAGAACGCAGACGGAGAGACTGAAACGACGAAGTCCGCGGAGCCGGAGAAGAGCGCGAGCAGCTCCGCGAGCGCCTCTTCGTCAGCGAGCACCTCCGCGGCGCCCTCGGCGAGCGCCCCGCCATCGTCGACCGCCAGCGCCCACCCGGTGAAGAGCGAGCCGGCCCCGTTGGTGCTCGACTTGAACGCGACAGGTGAGCCGCCGACGAATGTCCCGGCCGCGCTCTACGGCAAGCTCTTCAAGAAGGACACGAAGTGGAAGGTCTCGGGGACGCGGAAACACCAAGGCCTCAATGACCAGGGCAAGCCCGTGAACACCACGGAGAAGTTCTCGACCGAATGCAAGGTCGACTCCGTGACCAAGTTCAGCTGGGGCCTGCGCTCGGACATCAGCTGCAAGGCGCTGCCCCCGGCAGGGAGCGTCCCACTGCTACCGGGTAGTTGGTTCGCTACGACCTCGGGCCTCTATCACACGAGCGACGCGGGCACCGGCAAGGTCGTGGAGCTTCGCGCAGAGGAGCAGCTCTTCTCCTCGACGATCGCACCGTCGAAGATCGAGAGTCAGGAGTCCGAGGGTGAAGGCGGGAGCGTTCGCTCCATCACCCAAAACAAGGACGTCTGGTGCTTCGATTGGAGCGCCACGATGGGAGACGAAGGCTGGAGCGGCATCTGTATGACTGAGAAGGCCGGCTTCGTCTCCGGTAAATACGGCTGGGCTGGCGGCTCGAGCGACGAGATCGAGTTTACCGCCAAGTAAGCGTGCGCCTCAGCGGTGACGGCGGCGCTTCACCTTCTTCACGGGGTGAGGCCGCCTGACCGTGACCTCCGCGCGACGCTCAACCCGGCGGTGATTGACGTTTACGTTCACCTCCCAGCGGCGGTACGCGACGCGGTGACGGGCGTAGTGGTCGACGTAGACGTGGTATCGCGGGTTGTCCCGCGTGACGTAAACCACCGACCCGTTCACATAGTAATAAGGCTGCTCGTTCGAGTCGTAGTAGACGACGTAATCGTCGTAATACACGGGCTCGTAGTCGTCCTCGACGACGACGTCTTCCTCACCCTCGTCGACGACCACGACATGCCGATAGCAGCCTGTCGACGCAAAAGCCGCCGCGCCGAGGCCCAGCGCGATCAGGAGAGTACGCAGACGTGCCGTCGAACCAGTCTTCTCTACCGAATTGTCGTTAGCCACCTTGCCTCCTCGAATAAAGCGGACCGGTCGAGGGTTACACGCGAGCCCGAACCCTTCAAGGTGCAGCACCGCGCTCCGAGCGTCAGAAACGAGCTATTTCCCTCGGTCCGGCTGCTCCGGATTCACGACAGGCGGAGCGCGAGGGCCAGCGTCTCTCGGTTTTCTTCAACAGCGTGCAAGAACGAGTGGCGCCAATTCTCGTTCTGGATGCGCATGGCGCGGGCGATTACCCGATCACGCGCCGAGGAGATCATGGCTCGAGCCTCTTCGAAGTGCTGCGTCGCGACGAGCGCACGGGTGAGCACGAGCCGGACGCTCGCGTCGGCTTCCTCCGCGGCGTCCTCTTTCAGCAGGGCGTAGGCGTCCCTCGCGAGTACGAGCGCTTCTTCTGCGCGGCCGCACGCGAGCAGAACACGCGCCGACGCCACCATCGCGCTCTCGAGCAACGACGGGGTCATCGCGAGCAGCTGCGAGGCAAGCATGGCCTCACCGAGGGCGTCGTCGTAGCGCTCTTCGGCGAGCAAGAGGAGCGCGCGATACGTCCTCGTGTTGCCCTCCATCCGGCGATTCCTTTGGTTGCGAAAGGCCGAGATCGCCTTCTCGAGGTGCGGCGCCGCGGCCGCGCGATCCCCCAAGCGACAGAGCACCTCGCCGAGGTTCTGCGCTGCAGCGCTCGCGACGTGCTTGAGCCCGAGCTCCTCGGCGAGCGCGAGGGCCTGCTGCAGCGTCGAGCGCGCCTCTTCGTAGAGTCCGAGCTGGATCTTGGCGAAGCCGACGTTGACCTGCTCGGACGCGACCTCTCGCGTGTCGCCGCTCGCATCGAACGCGCGCACCGCGAGCTCGAGCTGCTCGAGGTATCGACCCGTGTCGCCGCTCGTGAGGGCGTGCGTCGCGTACGCGCGGTAGACCCAACCCCAGCGCGGGGCGTCGTCGAGAGAGCCGCGCATCGACGCGACGGCCGCGCGAAGCAGCAGGTCCGAGGTCTCGCGGAGGCCGGCAAAATGAAGGTAGTGCGCCATGCGCGCGGCCTCGGCGGGGGCGTCGTCGAGGGGCTCCTTCGTGATGGTGCTCGCGAGCTCGTCGAGCTCGGCCCTGCGACCGAGGCGCGTCGCGCCGAGCACGGCGTTCGCTGCTGCGGCCCACCACGGCGGCGTGCGAGGTGGCAGCGACGCGAGGGCCTCGAGCGCGCTCGTCAGGACGCCTTCGTTGTTCGCGAGGTGACGATGAGCCTCGGATTGGAGCAGGCGCACGCGGCCGAGCAGCGGGCCTGTCGCGCCCATCGCGGCGCCGCGATCTCCGAGCTCGATCGCGCGCTCGAAGCGGTTCTCCTCGAGGGCGAGCTCGGACGCGCGCGCGAAGTACGCGGCCGCGCGGCGGGCCTCACCGGCGCGCTGAAAGTGCTCGGCGGTGACGAGCGGATCGCGCCCTGGTGACCGCGCGAGGAACTCGCCTGCGAGGCGATGACCGAGCAGCCGATCCTCGTCCGTGAGCATCGCATACACGGTCTGGAGCAGCAGCGTGCTGCGGAAGCCGTACGCGACCCCGCGCACCGCCGTGTCCGCGCCGTGCACGTGGCGCAGGAGCTCGTCGGCGACGAGGTCGTCAGCCGCCGAAGCGATGTCCGCGAGGCTCGTCTCACCGAGCAGCGCGGAGAGCTCGACGACGGTCACAGGGGCGCCGTAAACGCTCGCTGCGCGGAGCAGCCTGCGATGCCCCGGCGTCGTCCGCTCGAGGCGCGTCTGCATCAGCGCCGCTAGCGACGGCGGAGCTTGCCCGCGGTTCGTCTGACCGAGGCCGCGCACGAGCTCCTCGAGGTAGAGCGGGCTGCCCTCGGACTCGACGAGGATGCGCGCGAGATCGTCCGGCTCGGGCTCGGCGCCCAGGGTCTCGCGGACGAGCGCGGTCGCGGCCTCTTCACCGAGCGGTAGCAGATCGAAGCGCTCGAGCGGCCGCCCCGCGAAGAGCGAGGGGAAGGCCTCGTCGATCTCGCGGCGCGCGACCGCGACGACGAAGAGCGGCTGGTCGCGCAGCTCGCGCAAGAGGCCGTCGAGGAACGCGACGCTCGCGGCGTCGGCGTGGTTGAGGTCGTCGATCGCGAACACGACGGGCTGCACCGCGAGCTCGGCAGTCAGAAAATCGAGGGCGCCTGCGCGGACCTCGTCGCTCGGGCGCGGGGCGACGCCGGCCTTGAGCCGCACGCCGACGAGATCCGCGAGGAGCGGCGCGACGCGCTCGGCGTTGGGCTTGCGGACATTGCGGAAGACGCGCGCGCGCACGCGGTGCCGCGCGACCTCGACCTCCTCGGTTGGTTTGAGCCCAAACAAATTCGCGAACGCCGAGGCGATCACCGAGAGGGCGGTGCCTTTGCGAGAGGGGTCGGCGCGCGTGTAGAGGATCGTCGGAGTCGGGTGCCGGCCCTCGAGGGCGCGGACGACCTCGCGGAGCAGCCGCGATTTGCCGAGCCCCGCGGGCGCCGTGACCAGCGCCGCGAGCGCGACCTCGTCCCGCGCGGCGCGGTCGTACGCGGCGACGAGACGAGCGAGCTCGACCTCGCGACCCACGAAGGTCTCCGCGCGGCCGAGCGCGCTGCGGTGCGCGTCCTCGTTCGAGCGCTCGCGCATGAGCTCGTACGACGCGCCGGTGCTCGCGACGTCGAAGCGCCGATCCAAGAAACGCGCTGTCGTCTCGTCGATGAGGATCCCACCGAGCGACTCGCCGCGCTCGCTGCGCGCGACCTCCGAGGCGAGCAGGCGCACGCCGCGATCGATCACCTCGCCGACGGGGAAGCCACCGGCGAGATCGGCGCGGCCCGTCGTGAGCGCCATCGGCAGACCTGGGACGACGGCGCGCACCGCGAGCGCACACTGCGCCGCGCTCGCGGCCTGATCGAGCACGGGCCCGCGACCTGGCAGGTTGATCACGATCGATCCGTCGACGAGGCGCTCGGCCCAGCCGCCGCGGCTGAGGACCTCTGCGTAGACGGCCTCGGTCGGATCTTTCGCGGGCCCGCCCGAGCCCGGCGAGGTCGCGAAGCCCTCTTCGAGCGTGGGCGCGCGAGCGTCGCTCGAGGACGGCGGCGGCTTGGGCGCGAGCGACGCGACGAACACGAGCGAGAGCAGCGTGAGCTCGCGCGAGCCGAGCCCGACGCGCGGGGCCTGCTCGACGGTGACGACCTCGCGAGGCTTGGTCACGCGGATCGCGCGCGCGCGCTCGGCGATCTCGGCGCCGGACTGGGGTCGCGCGCCGGGCTCCTTCGCGAGCATCGCCTCGACGAGCTCGACGAGCGCCTGCGGGGCGCCGAGGCGATTCGCGTCGAGCGGCTGCGCTTCGTCCATCAGGATCTTCGCCATCACCGCGAGCGGATGGTCGGCCCAGAACGGAGCCTTGCCGGTGAGGGCCTCGTAGAGCACGCAACCGAGCGCGAACACGTCGGCGCGCGCATCGATGTCGCCCGCGCCTCGCGCTTGCTCCGGCGCCATGTACGCCGGCGTGCCGAGGGCCTCGCCGAAGCGCGTGAACTGTTCGCCGCCGACGACGCGCGCGATGCCGAAATCCAGGATCTTCGCGCCCTCCACGCGACCGCCGCCGAGGAACACGTTGCTCGGCTTGACGTCGCGGTGGATGACGCCGCGCGCGTGCGCCACGCCGAGCGCGCCGCCGATGCGCTCCGCGAGCAGCAGAACCTCGTCGGCGCTGAGCGCGCCGCGCTCGATGCGCGCCGAGAGATCCTCTCCCTCGAGCCACTCCATCGCGAGGTACGGCACGTCGCCGACGAAGCCGTGCGCGACGTGCTGGACGATGCCCGGATCGTCGAGGGACGCGAGGACCTTGCCCTCTCGGGCGAAGCGGTCGAGCGCGTGCTCGTCGCGCGAAGCGAAGATCTTCAGCGCGACGCGGCCGCCGGTCGTGACGTCGACGGCGCGATACACCTCGCTCATCCCGCCTTGACCAGCGGGCGCTTCGATCCGGAATCGATCCGCGAAGGTCGTCCCAGGCGTCAGCACTCGGGCTCCGAGTCTACGATCATTTCCACGACGGGCTCGATTCGGCCCTCAACTCCGTACGGCTCACCGCGCCGCGCGGCTCATGCTATGTGACCGTCCGGTCACCATGAGCGGACTCACCTTCGATATCCAAAATCCGACCGAAGAGCACCGCATGCTTCGGGGAATGTGCAGGGACTTCGCGCGCACCGTCCTCGAGCCCCAAGCCGAGGCACAGGATCGCAAGGGATGCCTGGACGTGGCGCTCATGCGCAAGGTCGGTGAGCTCGGCCTGCACGGTATCACCATCCCGTCGTCGGACGGCGGCGCCGGCCTCGACGCGGTCGCCGCGGTCATCGTGCACCACGAGTTCGCGAAGTCCGACCCAGGCTTCACGCTCGCGTACCTCGCCCACGCGATGCTCTTCGTCAACAATTTCTATTACGCTGGTAATGCTTCCCAGCGAGCGAAATACCTACCGAAGGTGTTGTCTGGCGAGCACATCGGCGCGATGGGCATGACCGAGCCGGGCGCCGGCACCGACGTCCTCGGCATGAAGACGGTGGCGCGGCTCGACGGCGATCACTTCGTCCTCAAAGGGCAGAAGTCGCTCATCACGAACGCCCCCGAGGCCGACGTCTTCATCGTCTACGCCAAGGTCGACGGCCGCGTGACGAGCTTCATCGTCGAGCGCGATTTCCCGGGCCTCTCGACGCCGAGCAAGTTCCACAAGATGGGCATGCGCGCGAGCTCGCTCGGCGAGATCGTCCTCGACGACGTGCGCGTCCCGGCCGAGAACGTCCTCGGCACCGTCGGCGGCGGCATCACGAACATGATGCGGAACCTCGAGATCGAGCGCCTCACGCTCGCGGCGATGAGCCTCGGCATCGCGGATCGCTGCCTCGAGATCATGACGCGCTACGCGGCCGATCGGCAGAGCTTCGGCAAGTCGATCGCCGAGCACGGGCAGATCCAGCGGTACATCGGCGACAGCTACGCCATGACCGAAGCTACGCGCGCCCTCGTCTATTCCGTCGCTCGCAACGTGCGCTCCGACGTGCAGAATCGGCTCGGCACCGACGCGGCCAAGCTCTTCGCGGCGCCCGTCGCGAAGCACGTCGCCGACAACGCGATGCAGGTCCTCGGCGGTTGGGGTTACTGCGACGAGTACAAGGTCGAGCGCTTCCTCCGCGACGCGAAGCTCATGGAGATCGGCGGCGGCACGATCGAGTCGCACCAGAAGAACATCACCAAGGATCTGGTGCGCGGTCTGTGACGTGAAAGTAGGCTGGGGGCGATGACCCAGCAGGCCGACGCGCCCTCTCTGCTGCCCCCGCCCGACGCCGACGCCGTCACCGTCCTCGTCGTCGACGACGAGCCGAGCAACGTCACCAGCATCGAGAAGATCTTCCAGCGCGACGGCCTGCGCGTGCTCACCGCGCAGAACGCCCGCGAGGCGCTGGATCTCTTGCGCGCGCATCGCGTCGACGTCGTCCTCACGGACGTGATGATGCCGGCCATCAGCGGGCTCGAGCTCCTGAAGGCCATCAAGCAGGTCGCGCCCGACGTCGAGGTCGTCCTGATGACGGCGTACGGCACCGTCGAGACCGCGGTCCAAGCGATGCGCGATGGCGCGTACGACTTCGTGGAGAAGCCGCTGAAGCGCGTGACGATCGTGAAGAGCGTGCGCAAGGCCGCGGAGCGACGACGCCTCGCGCTCGAGAACCGCGAGCTCCGACAGGAGCTCAGCGTCCTCACCGGCAGGGAGATCGTCGGCTCGAGCCCCGCGCTCCGCCGCGTGCTCGCGATCGTGCTGCAGGCCGCGCCCTCGAGCGCGACCGTGCTCGTACTCGGCGAGAGCGGCACCGGCAAGGAGCTCCTCGCGCGGTTCATTCATCAACACAGCTCGCGCAGCCAGGCCCCGTTCGTCGCGGTCAACTGCTCCGCTATTCCGGAGTCCATCCTCGAGGCCGAGCTCTTCGGTCACGAGAAGGGCGCGTTCACCGGCGCGATCGCGCGCCGCGAGGGACGCTTCGCGAAGGCCGACGGCGGCACGCTCTTCCTCGACGAGATCGGCGAGCTCTCACCGAGCGTGCAGGTGAAGCTCCTGCGCGTGCTGCAAGAGGGCGAATACGAGCCCGTCGGCGGCGACACGACGAAGGTCGATGTCCGCATCGTCGCCGCGACGAACAAGGACCTGCGCGCCGAGATCGCCGCCGGCCGCTTCCGCGAAGACCTCTATTACCGACTCGACGTCATCTCGATCACGGCGCCCCCGCTCCGCACCCGGCGTGAGGACATTCCCCTCCTCGTCGACCACTTCTTGGGGGTCTATTGCAAAAAGAACAACCGCTCTCGACTCGGCGTCTCCAAGGAGGTGATCGACAAGCTCCTTGACTATTCGTGGCCCGGCAACGTGCGCGAGCTCGAGAACGTGGTGGAGCGCGCGGTCGTCCTCTGCCGGAGCGATCGGCTCACGCTCGACGATCTGCCCGAGGTCGTGCGCGACGCCGAGCCTACGGAGCCGAGCTCGATCACCTTCAGCGTGGGCACGCCGCTCGACGAGGTGGAGCGCCGCCTCATCCGCGAGACGCTGCGGCACGCCAAGGGAGACAAGAGCGTAGCAGCGCAACTCCTGGGAATTTCCACGCGTACGATCTATCGGAAGCTCGGCGAGATGGAGTGACGCGTCCCCCACGGGGTGCTAGCTCTCTCCGCATGAAGCGGCTCGATCCCAGCTCGACGTCGGTCCTCGTCATCGACGTCCAAGAGAAGCTCGCGAAGGCCATGGCGGAGAGCGCGATGACCTCGCTCGTGCGCTCGGCGAACATCCTGCTCGAGGCCGCAGACGCGCTCGGACTGCGCGTGCTCGCGACTGAGCAATACCCGGCTGGGCTCGGCCCCACGCTACCTGCCATTCGCGAGCGCCTGGTCGCCCGCGCTACGCCGATATTGGAGAAGGTCGAGTTCAGCGCCGCCGAGGCGCGCGGCTTCGGCGCCGCGTGGGAGAAACACGGGGCGCGCAGCGTCGTCGTCATCGGGATGGAGACCCATGTCTGCGTGTTCCAGACCGTGCGCGAGCTCACCGCGCGCGGCCTCGACGTGCACGTCCCGATCGACGGCGTAGCCTCCCGCAAGGACGACCACCGGCTCGCCGGCATCGAGCTCTGCCGCAGCGCGGGCGCCACCATCACGACGACCGAGACCGTCGCGTTCGATCTCCTCCGCGCGGCGAGCGGCGACGCCTTCAAGCGGATCTCCAAGGCCGTGCGATGATCCGATGTTGCGTCGCTGGCGCTTTGGTCCTCGCGGGCTGCGGCTCGTCGGGCTCGGCCGACCACCCGACGAGCGCCGCGAGCTCGAGCTCGGCCGCGCCCTCCGCGTCGGCGACAGTCACGACGTCGGCGTCGACCGCGACGTCGGCTGCGACGGTGTCCGCGCACGCGAGCGCGAGCGCGTCGCCCTCCGATCGGTTCGCTTGTGAGAGCGACGGCGACTGCACGAACTCGTGCATGCACGGCGCGGTCGCGATGCGCTGGTACGAGGCGAACTACCCGGGCGGTGAGGCCTGCGACGACGGCTGCACGAGCAAGGGTACGGAGCCTGCGAAATGCGAGCAGAAGCGATGCGTCGCGTACGCGCAGGGCAAGCGAGCGCCCGAGTGCACGAACCTCGACAAGCCGGTAGTCCCCGGCCCTGGGCCGGCCCACCGCTGCACCCAAGACACCGATTGCCGGATGAGCTGCCGCTACGGGGCAGTCAACAAGCTTTGGTACGAATACCGGGCAAAAGACGAGTGCAAAGACGGCTGCGCTCGGGGGAACTCGCCACGCTGTGAAGGTGGAGTTTGCACCGCCTACAGGAACGGCAAACTCGACGCCGACTGCACGCAGCGGTCGATCTTCTCGCCGGATTGACGCTCGAAATTCGCAAGCCGCTCAGAGCGTGTCGAGCGCCGAGCCCGCAAAAGGGTTTCGCCGATAGTAGCTCGGCCTGAAGAAGCGGCTGAGAAGGCGCAGCGGCGTCATCCACGCGATATGGGCGTTCGCGCGACGATTGGCGAGGATGCGACTCGCCAAGAACGCGCACACGGGCTCGGGCGGGTCTACGACGAAGTGGAAGAGCCACTTCTTCTTTTGCCAATAAGCCGGCAGCCCATCGGCGTAGGAGTCCACGAGCAAGTCGGTGACGACCATCCCCGGGCTCACCGTCCCGACGCGCACGCCGGTGCCGCGCAGCTCCTTCGCGAGGGAGTCCGCGAAGTAGCGGAGCGCGCGCTTCGTCATGCAATAGGGCGTCATTCCCGGGCTCGTCTCGCCGCGGCTCCCCCAGCCCTCCATCGAGAAGATCTGCCCGCGCCCACGCGGACGCATCGCGCGCAGCGCCGTGAGCGTCCCGTGCATATTGCCTTTGACGTTGATGTCGACGACCTGCCCCAGCTCCGCGGCCGAGAGCTCCTCGATCGGCCTGATGCGATTGCAGGTCCCCGCGTTGTTGATCCAAATATCGACAGGGCCCAAACGAGCCTCGGTCGCGGTGAGCAAGGCATCGACCGCCGCCCCGTCGGTCACGTCGCACGCGACGCCGGCGAGGCTCGCGCGGAGCTCACCGCGCTCCTTGGCGAGCTGGTCAACGGCGTCCGCGACCGCGCGCTCGGTGCGGCCGCTGACAGCGACCTTGCAGCCCCGCTCGAGGAACGCCTTCGCGAGGTGAAAACCGATGCCGCGCGTGCTCCCGGTGATGGCGACGACGGTCATGACGCGGCCTCCTCCGGTCGGACGACTCCGGCATAAGAGACCACCAATCCGACGAGCGGGTGGCTTATCCGAATGAGGAGCGACATATGCCCGGGCGGCGTCTCGTCATCGACATAAGCGCGCCCCTCGACCTTCGGGCAGAGGAACCCGGGTATCGGGATCCGCAATGGACCCAAACAAAGCCGCGCGCGCGCCGCTCGATAATGGAGCTCGCCGGCGACGACCTCGAGGGCGAGCTGGACCTCGACCAACCCGAAGCGCTCGGCGAGCATGGCGCCGACCTCGTATTGGGTCGACACGACAGGCTGCCCGGCGAAGCTGCGACTCCAGAGCTGGTGATCACCCTCCGTCGTGACCACGAGGCTCGTGCGGACGTCAGGCGCCGCGCGCGGCAGTCGCATCACCGTCGCGCCGAACCGCGCGAGCCACCCTGCGCCGCGCTCCACGGTGAGCACCGCGTTCGCGCGCAGCGTGGGCGCGACCTCATGGCAACGACGGACACGCTCGGCGAGCTCACCCCAGCGAGGCCCGAGCAAGCGCGGATAAAGGGAAGTCTCAGCCATCGAGCGTGCTCCCCAGCCGCGCTGCGTGCTCCGCAAAGAGCCTCTCGAGGATGGCCTCGCGCGCCGCGAGCACGTCCACCGCGAGGAGCGCGACGAGATCGCTCCAGCCGTAGGCCTCGAGCACGGCGACGTCGAGTGCGCGACGAGCCACGCGAAACTCGAGGAGCAACGGGTGCTGGTCCGCGAGGTCGGCGGCTCGGTTCTCGAGCGCGGTGATACCTACGGACAAGTCAGTAAGCGCAGCGCCGCGCGCTGCGTCGAAGCTCCGCGCTGCCGCCGCGACGGACGGCAGCGTGGCGTGGGGACTGCCCCCCGCGAAGGGGAACGTCGCGACACACGAGGACGGCGTATACCGGAGTCCCTCCGCCAGGTGCGAGCTGTGCTTGCGAGCCCAGACCTCGTGCACGACCGAAGAGAGGACGCCGAGAGCCTCGTCTCGATCGAGCGGGAAGACGCAGAGCTGATCCGAAAACACGCGCGTCGTCGGCTGAAAGACGAAGGACAAATGCTTGGTCACGCGCGGCGCGACGATGCACCGCTCGAGCCCGGCGAGGGCGGCGCGCAGCTCGGGCCGCGTGTTCGCGAATTGCCACCAACGTCGCTTGTGCGCGACATCGGAGCTCGAGCGACCCAGCCTGTCGCGCACGGGCTTCACGCGAGCGCGGACGAGGTCGACGAGGGCCGGGTGCGCCGAGGCCTGGTCGAGCGAGAGGCCGCTGAAATCGATCACGAACCGATGCGGCGACAGGGTCGGAGAGGTGTTGATCTCCTCGCCGCCGAGGAACGGGCGCACGACCGACGAGGCGCCGTTCTCGAGGAACCTCGCGGCCTCCGCGGCGTCGAGCACGAAGCCCGAACCGCGCAAGAAGCAGCCGATGAAGCAGGCCGCGCGATTGGGAAGTAGGGCCTCGGGGTGCGCTCGCTCGATATGGGGTTTCAGCGTCGAGTCGACGAAAGCCACAGCGCGGCCATCGACCATGGGTTGCCCCGCGGCGCGGACCGAAGCGCCGCGGGCGAGGTGAACGATCGAGACGTAGACACCTGCAGCGCCCGGCCACCGCTGCGAGGGCGTCGCCGAATAGATGCGCCAATCCCCTCGCAGCAGGTGAGCGAGACCCCCGAGCCGCGTCGCGCCCTCGGCGATGGAGTTGGTGGTGATGAACCCGATCGTCCCGTCGATCGCGGCGACCTCCGCGGCCCGCCGGAGGAAGTGCGCCGACAGGTCGACGTTCTTCGTCGTGCCGTGCAGCGCAGAGAGCCGAGAGGCGTAGTCCACGCCGAGCTCCGTCGAGATGCGCTTACCGCCGAGGAAGGGCGGGTTACCTATAACAGCGTCAAACCCGCGCGCCGGCCGCTCGAAGACGTGGGTGAAGACTCGGGGGTAGTGAACACCCAAGAGCGAGTCTCCCGAGAGGAGGTTCATCTTCATGAAGTCGAAGGGCTCGTCCCAGCCGCCCGCGAGGAGCCATATCGAGAGCCGCGCGAGCTCGGTCGCGCGCGGGTCCTTGTCGACGCCGTACAAACACTGCGTAGCGATCAGGCGCCGCGCGACCGCGCGCTCGATCGGCGCGCCCTCCCGCGCGCGTGCCGCGACCAGCTGCTCTGCCAAATATCGGCACGCGGCGAGGAGAAAGACCCCAGTCCCCATCGCGGGGTCGAAGATCCGGAGATTCGAGATTCGGCGGCTCGAGGGATCGAGCGCGAGGTGCGGCGCGAGCGCCTGCTCGACGACGGACTCGGCCAGCGCGCGCGGCGTGTAGTGCGCGCCAGTACGGCGCCGCAGCCGAACATCCAAACAGGCCTCGTAGACGACCCCGAGCGACTCGACGTCGTCGGCGTCGGCAGGCGCGAGGAGCCCGCGAATCTCACGAGCCGGGTCGTCCACGATCGAGGCGCCTTGTTCGAAGAGCGCGCCCCCGACGGCGAGGGCGCCGCCTAGATCAGCCGGCTCGCCTGGCCAGGAGAGCCTCGCGTGCTCCACGAAAGCGAGCCGCAGGACCTCCTTCGTGAGGGCGCTCGGCTCGACCGAACCTTGCCGGCCGTCCAACAACCCAATAGCGCGTCGCACCTTCGCGGAAGCTTCGGTGGTGCCCCTCGCCGACTGCATCCGGATCTTGCTTTCGTATCATCGGCCGTCGCCCTTGTCAGGACGCTTGGCTACCCTCTTCGGTCATGGCTGGCCGACATCGGATCATCGTCGCGGCGCTCGTCTCCCAGGCGGCGTGTTCGACGGCTACCCCTCGAGGAGAACGCCACGTCGAGCACACTGCGAGCGCGGTGGTGGTGCGGGCGACACCCGACTCAGCCACGGCTGTCTCACCCGCGAATCCTCCACGTGAACCAGCCCCGCTCGAGAAGGGGCTCTTGCCGGCTGGCCTATGTTGGTTTCATCCCTATCTCGACAGCGCCTGCTCGGACTACGAGAAGCCCCATTTTGCTGTCGTTCTCGCCGAGTTCGAGGTCCGCCCGAACGGGCGCGACCGCCTCTACTTGGGTGATCTGCCGGCGAGGCCGATGCCGTCGCTCGCGGCCGCCGAGCGCGCCCTCCAGGCCGCCCGCGCAAATGGCAAGTTCAAACCGGGTTATCCATTCGTGGCTTCGTACGACGACCTCCGCCGACTCGACCAGAAGCGACACAGCGTCGCTGTCGTGGCAGGGCTCTTCGCCGAGCGCGCCGAAGCTGACAACTATGTCCGCGATCTCCAGCTCGAGGGCGCCACCATCGTCGAGCTCGCGCCGGAGAGCTGGCTGCCTTGCGAGAGCGAGCTTTGGGAGCAATGCGAGGCACAGCACGTCGTCGCAGTGGAGGTCGCGGCGAAGAGCGTCGCGTTCTCGGACGCGCAGGTCGCCTCGTTCGACAAAAAGCTCAGTGAGGAAAATTCGGCCGATCCCGATGAGCTCGCCCAACAGAGGCGCGCGCTCGAGGCCGCGGCCGCGCCCATTTGTGAGGTCACGCGGGGCCAGGTCTTCGGCGCGACCAGTTTGGAGCTCTATGGGGCCTCGCGGGTTTACGCGCCTGTAACCTGTCCGGACGGCCGGCGCGCGTGGGTCCCCTGGCGCAACACCCGAGTCGAGAGCGTCGTCGTACAGACCAAGGCTGGTGCGATGACCTCTCAAGTCATCTCCGTCGAGTGCGACACCCCGACGCTCGACGAGCGCCCGTTCGTCGAGGGCGAAGCGCCGGCGCCCCCGCCCGCGCCTGCCTCGGTCGGCTGCCGCGGCTGACCGTCAACTGCGACGCTCAATGTCGATAAGCGCCCGGCGACATACCCGTCTTGCTCCGAAATAGCTTGGAGAAGTGCTGCGGGTGCTCGAAGCCGAGAGAATAGGCTATCTGGCTGATAGGCGTGTCGGAGCCGAGCAGTCGCGTCTTTGCCTCCTCGATGAGGCGATATTGAATGTGCTCTCGCGCCGTCTTCCCCGTCTCCTTCTTGAGGAGGTCGCTCAGGTAGTCGGGTGAATAGCCGACAGCCCGCGCGCAGGTCTGCACGCTGGGCACGCCGTCCGTCGCGGGTTTGTCGGACTCCCAGTAGTCCTCCAAGAATCGCTCGAACTTGGAGATGACATCTTTGTTCGCGCTCGACCGCAGCGTGAATTGCCGCGCATAGTAGCGCTTACAATAGCTAAGGATGAGCTGGACGTGATCGACGACGATCTCTTGCGTAAAGGCGTCGAGGCCGCGCCCATACTCGACCTCGATCCGGCGCGCCAGGTCGGTCACCGTGGCCTGCTCTTCCTCGGAGAGGTGGAGAGCCTCGTGTGAGTCGTAGCCGAAGAAGCTGTAGTCCGACATTCGGTCGGCGAGCGGCGTGCCGCGCAGGAGATCGGGGTGAAAGACGAGCGTCCAGCCCTCGCCCCAAACACCGTCCCTCTCCTCGGAGGTGTCGGTGAGCGGCACGACGGATTGACCCGGCGCCAGGAACATCATGCTCCCAGCCTGAAAGTCGTACGGGTGACGCCCATATTGGAGCGCGCGCTCGCAGCCGCGCTTGAGGCTTATCGTATAGAGGTCTGCGCTGACGCGCTCGTTCACGATGTGGACGGGCACCGCGGGCGGGGGCTGCCAAGACGCCACGATGATCGAGACGAGCGGGTGAGCGGGCGCCGGGCACCCCAACATGCGGTGAATCTGGGAGACCGACTCGATTCTGATCATCGAGGCGCCACGCGTAAGACGACGTTGCCGCGCTTGTGGCCAGTGTCCACATAGCGGTGCGCCTCGACGATGGAGTCGAGGGGATAGACGCGATCCACGACAGGCGCGAGCTCGCCGCGCTCGACTAGGGCGCGGATGGTCGCGAGCTTCTCGGACTTCTCGACGGACATGCCGTACATGAGCTTCTTGTCTCCGAAGATACGCGACCACGCGTCGCGGAGGTACAAGGCGGGGCTCCCTGTCGTGACGAGATACCGACCGCCTTGGCGGAGCAGTGGCTTGCAAGCCCGGAAGGAGCTCTTGCCGACGGTGTCGAAGACAATGTCATAGCTATTCGGGGTCGGCCTGTCGGAGTCATCGGTGTAGTCGACGACCCGCGAGGCGCCGAGCGAGGTGACGAGCTCCCTATTCCTGCCGCTCGTTACACCGGTGACCGTCGCGCCGAAGTGTCGCGCGAGCTGGACCGCGGCGGTGCCGATGGCCCCGGAGGCGCCGATGACGAGCACGCTGTCGCCGGCTCGAATGCGCGCGCGATCCCGCAGGAAATAGAGGGCGGTAGTGGGACCGTCGACGAGCGCCGCCGCCTCTTCGAAGGTGAGGCGACTGGGCATGAGCGCGAGCGAGCCGCGGGCCGACATACAGAGATATTCGGCGTAGGCCCCGGCCGAGAAGCCGGCAAAACCGAAGACCCGATCACCCGGGCGATAGGCTGTTACCGCCGCGCCGACCTCGTCGATCTCGCCCGCGAACTCGAGTCCCATGATGCGGTAGCGCTCGCGCGGCCTGCGCAGCCCGAGGATGAGCCTCGCCAGCATCGAGTCCGCGCGACGCATCATCCCGCAGGCTGCGGTGACCGTCGTCGCGCGCACGCGCACGCGAACTTGGTCGGGGCCGGGGCTCGGTCGCGGCACCACCGCGAGCTTCAGGACTTCGGGCCCTCCGTAAGCCGTACAGAGGACGGCCCTCATCGTCGGTTCGGACTCGAACCCAGCGCGAGCACTCAGGATCAGGGCGTCTCGTTCCATGATGGGAACGTGCGACTCGGCAGCTCGCCCGCAAAGCAACGAACCCGGGATCCTCGGCCGCGCATCCGGGATTTGGCGTTACCGCGGCTCGAGCGCGCGGCCGGCGCTCGGGCGCGCGGCGTCGCTCGGTTGCATCGGCGCCTCCCTGGCTGGACGCGGGCTGTCGAGGCGCATCGCGAACATGGCACCATCGCCGCACCGGCGTCGCTCGCGTGCTCGCGTGTTGTGGACTTGCTATCCGACGCGCGTTCCACGAAGGTCTGCGGGTGTCATCCGCCCTCGGGGACGCGCCTCCCGCACCGACCCTCGACGCTTGGAGCGCAGTCTCGTCGTCGTTCGCCGCGCTCGGCCGCGTCGTGCTCCTCCTCGACGCCGAGCTTCACGTGGTCGCGGCGAGTCCGCAGCTCGACTCGCTCGTATGTCGCGGGACCGCCGAGCGCATCATCGGCAAACCCGTAGCGGCGCTCCTCGGTAGCCGCTTGTTCCAGATAGGCGACGAGGGTCATCGCATCCTGTCGCTCGGCAATCGCATCGAGGGCCGCCGCGCTTTCATCAAGTGCACCGAGGCCGGCGCGCAGCTCGTCAGCGTCTCGGTCGCGCCGCTGCGGGTCGACACCGCGCTCACGCTTCATCCGCGCGCCCGCTTCATGGTCGTCGTTCGCGCGGCGGACGCGAGCTTCGACCCGACCGCCATCGCGCCAACCCATGGGCTTATGGCCAAGTCGCCCGCGATGCTCCGGATCGTGTCGCTCATCGAGGCGCTCTCCGACAGCGAGGCGAACGTCCTCATCACCGGCGAGACCGGCACCGGCAAGGGCGCAGTCGCGGCCGCGCTTCATGCCCACTCGCCGCGTCGTGACGGGCCCTTCATCACCGTCGACACCGGCGCCATCCCTGGTGAGCTCCTCGAGTCCGAGCTCTTCGGTCACGTGCGCGGCGCGTTCACGGGCGCACACAAAGACCGAGTCGGGCAGATCGAGCTCGCGCGCGGCGGCACGCTGTTCCTCGACGAGATCGGCGATATGCCCCTTCCCCTCCAGAGCAAGCTCCTGCGCCTCGTCGAGGAGCGCGAGTTTCGCCGCCTCGGCGAGTCGACGCCGCGCTCGATGGACGCGCGCATCATCTCTGCGACCCACGTCGATCTGCTCGCCGCTATTGGCGAGAAGCGGTTCCGCGAAGACCTCTATTATCGCCTCTGCGTCGCCCCGATCGAGCTGCCGCCGCTGCGCGAGCGAATCGAGGAGATCCCACCGCTAGCGCATTATCTCCTCGCCCGCGTGAGCGCGGCGAGCGGCCGCGCGCTCATGCTCGGCTCCGACGCGCTCGAGGTGCTCGAGCAATATCCGTGGCCGGGCAACGTGCGACAGCTCGAGAACGCGCTGGAGCACGCTGTCGCGATGTGTCGCGGACAGACCATTCACGCCGAGGATCTACCGAATGAGGTGCGCGATCCCGCGCGTCGCCCGGCCCTCAACGGGCGCGCCGCACCCACCCCGCCGCGCGCTCCGCTGCCTACCCACGCAGAGGCAAGCCCACCGACAATGGAGGGGGACGAGCTCAGCCGGATCAAGGCCGCGCTCGAGGCCCACCATTGGAACCGCGGCGCCGCCGCACAGGCCCTCGGGATGAGCCGCACGACCCTCTGGCGCAAGCTCCGCGCCTTGGGGCTCGATTGATGCCTAAGCGCCTGGCGCTCTATGTGGCGCTCGCGCACCTCGCGGTTTTGGCCCTCGTCGCCATCGGCGTATTCGTCGTCATGCCCGCGCCCAAACCCCAGGCGCCCCCTCCCAAAGCGAACAACTGTGTAACTTGCCACGCCTCGGCGAAGGACGATCCGGGCGGGTCTCACCCAGCCTCGCAGGTGGGTTGTGAGCTCTGCCATTTGGGGGAGCCGAGCGCGCCCACCAAAGAGGCCGCGCACGTCGGACTCGAGCGTGAGCCAGGCGCGCTCCGGTCCGCGGCGAAGACCTGCGGGCGCTGCCACGCGCGTGAGCTCGCGACCGTCGAGAGCTCGCTCATGGCAACAGGCCGCGGCATCATCGCGGTGGATCGCTGGGCATTCGGCGAAAGCCCCACGCCGGACGGCACCGAGACGATCGCCGACGTGCTCGCCCGCGGCGCACCGACCGCGGCGGAGGACCATGTCCGGCGGCTCTGCGCTGGTTGTCACCTCGGCTCGACGCGGGACAATCGGGACGACGCGATCATCGGATCAGCGTCCGGCTGCTCCGCGTGCCACTCCCCAGTAAGGGCGAGCGGCTCAGCGAGCGCGCCGTCGCATCCGCGCGTCGACGGCCGCGTCGACGACCAACGCTGCCTCGGTTGTCACTCGCGGAGCGGCCGCATCGCGCTCGGCTACCAGGGTATCTACGAGGTCGCCCCCGGACGCGACGGGCCGAGCTGCGCTGATCCCATATCGCTCCACGACGGGCGCCCCGGGTGCCGCGCGAAGCCGGATGTCCATCACGCGTCCGAGCTCGCATGCGTCGACTGCCACACGCACAACGAGCTCATGGGCGACGGCGCGGTTCACTTGCACGAGGAACAAGCAACCGAGGTGCGCTGCGAGAGCTGCCACGGGCCCGTGTCGGCCGAGAGCGAGCGGACGTGGGCGGACGTCGATGATCCGATTACGACGGACCTCTTGCGCCAGCGCGGCGAGACCCGGGACCCCCTCGAGCCAGTCCGAATCACGCAGCGGGGCACACCGCTCTGGAACCTGCGAAAGACCGCAGAGCTCGAGGTCGACGAGGCAGCACGACCCGACACCGATTGGACGCTGATTGGCAAACTCGATGGGGCGCTCCACCGCTTGCCCGGGACGCCGGCGGACGTCACGCACGACCGCGCGGGGCACGAGCGACTCTCGTGTTCGTCATGCCACGACACCGAGGCTCCGCGCTGCGCGAGCTGCCATACGACCTATCTCCCCGAGTCGACCCAATGGGATTTCGGGGCCGCGCGCGAGGCCCCCGGAGCGTGGCACGAGGCCAATGATGGGATGTCATTCGGGCCGCCGACGCTCGGCGTAAACCCCAATGGCGTCATCGTCCCGACGATGCCCGGCATGCTCGCCGACCTGGATTTTACGCACCCGTCGACGGGGCGACCGGTGAAGCGCGGCCTGCGCTTGCACGCGGCGATCGTGCCTCACCGCACGCAGCGCACAGCTCGCACGTGTGACTCGTGTCATCGGAGCAGCCTGGCCCTCGGCTTGGGTTCGGGAGCGCTCGACCTCCACGGAGACGAGCTCGTGTTCGCCCCCACTAACCCTGAATCCAGCGACGCATGGACAACGCTGTTCGCCGCGAGTCCGGCTGACATGACCCGGGTCCGCGGGCGCAGCCTCGACCGAAACGAGCAGCGCCGCGTGCTCACGGTCGGCGCTTGTCTCGAGTGTCACGTAGAGACAGACCAGCTTTGGGTGGGGAGCGCGCCGTTCACCTCGGTCCTCGAGCGGTTCCTGCGAGGGGAACTCCCGACTTGCGAGGGGCGAGTGAAGAATTGGATGCGGAGCTTCTGACTCGAGCAGAGCGCTCGCCCCTGAAACAGGATGTTGCAACATCCTGTTCCAATCGCTGGAACAGGATGTTCCAGGCCATGAAACACGGTGCTCATATCAAGGCGAATTCGGCCTTTGGAGATGGCACGTCCGATGCTCTTTAGCTCTCTCGAGATCCTGAAACTCGCGGGCCATGCGGCGCGCGAGCGATCCCGCGGGAGCATGTCATGGCGATCAGCCGACGCACGTTCATCAAGATTGGAAGCGCCAGTCTGGCGACAGGCGCGCTCATTGGCGCCTCGCGGCTCGCGGCTCGTGCCCACGGCTACGTGCCTAACCCAGGCACCGAAGGCGACGAGAAGATCCCGAGCTTCTGTGAGATCTGCTTCTGGAAGTGCGGAATCGTCGCGCACGTCAAAGACGGCCGAGTCACCAAGATCGAGGGACACCCCGATCATCCCCTGTCGCGCGGGCGCCTCTGTCCGCGTGGCACTGGCGGGATGGGCCTGCTCTACGACCCCGATCGCCTGAAGAAGCCGCTCATTCGCCGCGACGTGCGCGGTCGACAGGACTTCGAAGAGGTGTCTTGGGAGCAGGCGCTCGACAAGATCGCCGAGGGCATGGCCGACCTCAAGAAGAAGTACGGCCCCGAGTCGCTCGCGCTCTTCAACCACGGATATGGGGCTTCGTTCTTCGTCGCGCTGATGAAGGCCTATGGCACTGAGAACTTCGGCGCTCCGTCGCACGCGCAGTGCCGCGGCTCGCGCGAGACTGCGTTCGAGCTCACGTACGGCACGAGCGTCGGCTCTCCCGAGATCGTCGATATCGAGAACGCCCGCGTGCTCACGCTGATGGGCAGTCACCTCGGTGAGAACATGCACAACACCGAGGTCCAAGAGCTCGCCGACATGGTCGGTAAGGGCGGAGAGCTCGTCGTCGTCGACCCGCGCTTCTCCACGGCGGCCGGCAAAGCTCGCTATTGGCTCCCCATTCGGCCGGGCACCGACATCGCGCTCCTTTTGGCGTGGATGCACGTCATCGTGGCCGAGCGGCTCTATGACAAAGACTATCTCGACAAGTACGCTATCGGCTTCGACAAGCTGGTCGCGCACGTCGCGGACAAGACGCCAGAGTGGGCGGCGATAGAGACCGGCCTCTCGCGCGACGTCATCGTCGACACTGCGCGCTTCATCGCGGGCGCGCGCCCAGCCTCTCTCGTTCACCCAGGCCGTCGCTCCAATTGGTACGGCGATGACACCCAGCGCGGCCGCGCCATCGCGATCCTCAACGCGCTGCTCGGCACTTGGGGTCGCCGCGGCGGGCTCTTCATGCCGACAAGCATGTCAGTCCCCAAGGTCCCCGCGAAGGCCAAGGTCACGCACACCTTCAAGGCCCCGCCCGACACGCCGCTCGACAAGCCTGTACCGTTCTCGTCGGAGGCGCTCGCCCACGGCCTGCGCGACGCTTCGCTCCCCGACGCCAAGGTCGCTTATCCCATCAAGGGCTGGTTCGTTTACGGCACCAACCTGATTCAATCGCTCCCTCAACAGGAGAAGACCCTCGAGGCCCTGCAGGCCCTCGAGCACGTGTTCGCGGTCGACGTCCTGCCGGCCGAGATTACCGGTTACGCCGATGTCGTCCTGCCCGAGGCCACCTACCTCGAGCGCTTCGACGACTTGCACGCTCCGCCCTGGAAACGCGGCTATGTCGCGCTCCGCCAGCCCGTCGTCCCGCCGATGTACGACTCGAAGCCTGGCTGGTGGATCGCCGCGGAGCTCGGCAAGCGGCTCGGTATCGCTGACTTTCTGCAGACCGACATCGAGAGCTACCTGGAGAAGCGCCTCGAGAAGCTCGGGACCAGCCTCGCCGCCATGAAGACACAGGGCGTGATGTTGGCGGACCAGGAGCCGGTGTTCATCGAGGACGGGATCGAGCCGACGTTCGCGACGCCGTCCAAGAAGATCGAGCTCTATTCACAGCGCATCGCCGACGCGGGCGGCGACCCGCTCCCGAACTACACACCTCCGGAGGCGCCACCCGCTGGCTACTTTCGCCTCCTCATGGGTCGGGCGCCGGCCCACACCTTCGGGCGTACGACCAACAATCGGTTTCTGTCCCGCGTGTACGACGAGAACGTCCTCTGGCTGAACGCCGAGAGGGCGGCCGAGCTCGGTTTCGAGAACGGCGATAAAGTCATGGTCACGAACCAAGACGGCGTGACGCGCGGTCCAATCAGCCTGCGCGCGACGCAGGGCATCCGCTCGGACAGCGTCTATGTGGTCCACGGCTTCGGGCACACGTCGGCTGGTTTGAACTTCGGTCGAGGACGCGGCGTCGACGACACCGCCCTTTGTACGAAGGTGGCCATCGACCCGCTCATGGGCGGCACCGGCATCAACGTCAACTTCGTCAAGGTCGAGAAGGTGGCTGTATGAGCGCCCAAGAACGCTTCGTCATGACCGTCGACACGCGCCGCTGCGTCGGCTGCTCCGCTTGTGTCCTCGCGTGTATGGCCGAAAACAATATCCCCGAGGGCTACTGTCGAGACTGGATCGTCCACGAGATCCACGGCGAGTTCCCCAATCTGCAGCAGGAGATCCGCAGCGAACGCTGCATGCACTGCAACAACGCTCCTTGCGTGAATGTCTGCCCGACAGGCGCGAGCTTCTACGCGCGCGGCGGCATCGTCCTCGTCGACCCCGACCTCTGCACCGGCTGCAAAGCCTGTATCGCGAGCTGCCCCTACGACGCGCGGTACGTGCACCCCGACGGCCACGTCGACAAGTGCACCTTCTGTCTGCACCGGGTCGAGCGCGGCGACCTACCCGCTTGTGCGACCGTGTGCCCGACCAAAGCGCTCACCTTCGGCAACGCCAACGATCCGACGTCCGCCGTCGCGGTTCAGCTGCGAACCCGCTCGCTCAAGGTGCTCAAGCCCGAGGCCGGCACCGAGCCCAACGTCTTCTTCCTGAAGTGATGGCGAAAGAGGCGCTTTCATGAAACCCGAGCTCGTCGAAGTCGTCACCAATCGAAAGAACCCGCACATCGATCCGCACCTCGAGATCTGGGAGTGGCAGATCCCGTCTTACTTGTTTGTAGGCGGATTGGTAGCTGGATTGATGGTCCTCATCGCCGCGCTCGAGCTCCGGCGCAAGCAGCCGGCGAGAGGGCGCGTCGCCCCTTGGCTGCCGCTCGTCGCGATCGGGCTCATCTCGCTCGGGATGTTCTTCCTGTTCCTCGATCTGTCGAACAAGGAGCACGTCTATCGCTTCTACATGGCGTTCCGACCGACCTCCGCCATGAGCTGGGGCTCGTGGATCCTGCTGATCGTCTACCCCGCGCTGGCGCTCCTCTTCCTAGGCGGGCTCGACACTAGCCTGCGCGAACGGCTGCTCGGGTGGCGTCCTGTCACGGCGATCAGGCTGCGCCGACCGCTGACATTCCTGTTCGAGATTGCGGATCGACAGCGCGCCAAGGTGCTCTGGACGAGCCTCTTCGTGGGCGTCGGCCTAGGCGTGTACACGGGCTTGCTGCTCGGCACGATGGTCGCGCGGCCTATCTGGAACAGCGCTGTCATGGGCCCGCTCTTCCTGACGTCGGGCATCTCCACGGGCGCGGCGCTGATGCTGCTCACGCAGCAGGACGCGGAGGACACGCACGTGCTCGTGCGCTGGGACATCGCCGCGATCGCTGTCGAGCTCGTGCTGCTCGCCGCCCTGCTCATCGGGTTCTCGACTGGCTCCGCCGCGTCGCGCGCCGTCGCGGCGAGTCTCCTCGGTGGCCCGTATACTGCAGTCTTTTGGTCCGTCATCGTACTCGGCGGCCTCCTCGTACCGCTCGTATTGAACGTGCTCGAGGTTCGTCGCCGCTTGCCGATGACCACCTATGCACCTGCGTTCGTCCTGATTGGTGGCTTGGCGCTGCGGTTCTTCTTCGTCGCCGCCGGGCAAGCCTCGTTCATCCCCGGCTGACCTCGACATGGTGAGGAGCGCTTTATGAGTACCCCGTCCGACAACACATCCTGCCCGACCCAGCACAGAGCGGATTGGAACCCCTATGTCGCCGGCGTCGCGCTCGGGGCCGTATTGCTCGCGACCTACGCCCTCATGGGCTTCGGGCTCGGCTCGTCGTCCGCGGTGACCCGCGTCGCGACGGGCGCGGCCCACGTCCTCGCGCCCCAAGCGGTCGAGCACAACGCTTACCTCCGCCAATACGTCGAGAACGGCGCCAACCCTCTCAATGACTGGATGGTATTCGAGGTGCTCGGCGTGCTGCTCGGTGGCGTGCTCGCGGCCTACTCCGCAGGTCGAATCCGCGCCGGTCACCTCATCAAAGGCCCCACGGCGAAGCGTGGCCTGCGAATCGCATTCGCGATCGGTGGCGGCGTCATCATGGGGTTTGCAGCGCGGCTCGCGCGTGGGTGCACCTCGGGTCAGGCCCTGACGGGCGGCGCCGTGTTCGCGCTCGGCTCTTGGGTCTTCATGTTCGCCGTCTTCGCTGGCGGTTACCTCGTGGCTCCTCTCGTCCGGAGGCAGTGGCGATGATGCCCTTCTATCAGTTGGGTGGTTTTGAATATCCAGTCGCGATGTTGCTCGCGACCGTGCTCGGAATCGCGTTCGGCTTCGTATTGGAGCGCGCTGGCTTCGGCCGTGCTGACGTACTTGTCGGTCAGTTTCATGGCACCGACATGCGCGTCCTCAAGGTCATGTTCTCGGCCATCGCGACCACCGCCGTCGGCATCGGCGTCCTCTCCGGCGTCGGGCTCATGGACGTATCGAAGCTCGTCATCCCCGCTACTTATCTGTGGCCGCAGCTCGTCGGCGGCCTGCTCCTCGGGGTCGGCTTCGTGGTGAGTGGCTATTGCCCAGGGACGGCCGTCGTCTCCGCGGCGTCCGGTCACGTGGACGCGCTCTACAGTCTAGTCGGCGTGACCGCCGGGTCGCTCGGCTTCGCACTCGTTTATCCGCTCCTCGAGCGTTTCTACGAGTCGGGCGCGATGGGCCCCGTGACCTTGCCCAGCCTCCTCGGCGTGCCGTGGGCCGCGCTCGCGCTGGGCGTCGCGCTGATCGCGATTGGCGCGTTCGCGCTCGGTGAGCGCCTCGAGAAGGTGTTCGCTCGCCGCTCGAACATCGGCGCAGTCGTGGACTCCGCGCAAACCCGCAATCGCGTGCTCGGTGGGCTCCTCCTCGCGAGCGTCGTCGGCCTCGCGACGCTGCTCGTGCCCACGCCGAAGAAGAGCGCGCCCGCGACGCAGCAGCTCGCCACCGTCGAGCCGCTCGATTTGGCGCAGCGCCTCGCTGACGCACCCGACGAGATTTACCTCGTCGATCTGCGAGACGCGGCGGCCTGTGAGGCCGGCACGCTCCCGCACGCCGTCTGCGTCCCCGCCGACGATCCGCAGGCTTCGTTCTTGGCCAAGCTCCCGCCGACGCGCACGCTGGTGCTCTTCGACGAAGAGGACGTCGTCGACGTGCCCCGAGCGGCCCTCGGCTATCAGGGCTCCGTCAAGACGGTAGCCGGTGGACGTCGGAGATTTGCTCAAACCGTCCTGACCGCGCCGACGCCACCCGAGCGACCGACACCACAAGCGCTCTCCGAATACAGGCTTCGCGCCGCGCTCCACGGTCGATTTACAGGCCAAAGGAGCAAGGTCGACGCGCCCGCGTCACCGATGAAGGCAGTCACTCGAGCCGGCAAGAAGGGTGGCGGGTGCTGATTGTCCTAAGAAACGGCGCGCGGCGGCGTAGAAGGAGTGGAGCTCACCGTGCCCACGAACCACACTGTCCGCGTCCTCTCTCTCGTGTCCCTCCTCGCTGCTTGTCGTGACGGCAGCTCGACCACGACCCCGTCGAACGACGAGACCAGCTCTCCGAAGACCGCAAAGACCAGCGCCGCCCCCGTGTCGAGCCCGGGTGAGAGCGCGGCGCCTCAGCCGATCCCGCGCGCCGAGGATTTCCCCGCCAAAGACGCTGCTCGACCGGCCGGCACGCCCTGCGACGAGCTCACCGCGCAGGGCTGCCTACAGTCCAAAGAGTGTGTGCTCGAGGCCCCGCCGAAAGGCAGCTCCACCTATGTCTGTCGCGCCGCAGTGAAGCCTTGTGAGGGCGGTATCGCCCAGTCGGACGCGAACTTCGAGAAGGATTGCAACGCTCGCAAGGGCTGTTCAATCCAGCCTTCGAACTGCTTTTGCCCGACCGCTCGGACCAAGGTCGCGCCGCCCAAAGGCAGCAACGAAGAGCGCTTCACGTCTTCGATGGCGTGCGCCTGCGGCGGCGGCAACTACGAGCGCTGCGCCCCGAACGGGTGAGCGCCCGCGGCCGTCAATCAGGCTCGACCTGGCCGAGCATCTCGAGATCGCGCAGGACCTCGCTCATGACGATGGGGTCGATGGAGGCGAGCGGCACTGCGTTCGGCCGGACTTGGCTCCAATACGGCTCGCCTGATCCGAAGTCGACGAACCCTAGCTCCTGGGTCTTGTCGGTGTACTCCATCGAGCTCACGTTGATGCCCGAGATCTGGATCCCCGCGTTCAGGTCCTTCGAGATTGGCTTGTAAAAATAGGGGACAGTGCCGTTGTCGTGCGCCGAGCCCTTGCGCCAGCCCCGCGTGAGCAAGGCCATCACGCGTCGAGTCTCGACCGAGCGATGGTCGAAGCGCATGAGCTTGGTCCCCACGAGCTCCTCGGGCGTGAGGCGATAGACCTCACGCGTGAGCTGAGGGAACGGCTGGGCGAGCTCGTAGTCGCGGAAGACGGTGGACCAGGATTGGGAGAGCCCGTCGTCGAGGAGCAGGCGGTGCACGACCCCGACGGTCGCGTCCGGCTGGACGCTGACCGCCGTGTCACTGACATCCGCGTAGGTTCTATCCTCGGCGACGCGGAACGTCGAGACGAGCGCGCCCCCGGCGCCGAACGTGCCCCAAAGCAACCTGCGGACGAGGTGCGTGAGCAGCGGGTGATGCACGAGGAAGACCTCGAAGTCGGCGGCGCGCCAGCGACGCGCGTTGCCCATCGCGAGCTCTAGGCGGAGGATCTCGAGCGAAGCGAGGGCCTTCGCGTCCTTCTTCATGGCCTTCCACGCTTCGACCGCGGCCGTCGCGAGCTCGCTCTCGTCTTTGCTGTTGGGCTTGGGCAGGTCCTTGAGGCGCGCGCCGCTGGCGTCGGTCACGAACGGGCTCAGCGTCTCGTCGAAGCCCACGCGGAAGGACCGCGGCCCGAAATCGAGGACCTTCGAGCCGTCGTCCTCGAGGTCGAGATCGGGCACGAGGCGATCCGCGAGCTCCTCGGCGGTGAGCCCGCGGCGCGCCGCGATCTCGTCCATCTTGTCGCGAGCGCGCTCCTGCAGGGCCTTGAACTTCAGCTTCTGCGCGATGCCATTGAGCATCATCATCGCGACGTCGGTCCCGATGGCCGCGAGCACGTCGAGGCCCACGACGGCGCGCTGGTGCGCAGACTCCCCGGGCCAAGCTCGAATGAGGGGCGTCAGCTTGCGTGCGACCGCGTCGTCGCCGAGCTCACCGAGCGCCACGAAGGCCCACTTCTCCTTGTTGGGCGCGCCGGCGCCGAGCCACGCTTGGAAGAGATCCCACCCGAAGGCGGCGAGCGACGCCTGCGTGCAAGCGAGCTTCACTTCGCTTACGGCGCTGTCACCCTTCGCGAGGAGGGCACCCAAAGTCATCATCGCCGCAGCGGGCAGGGCCTTACCGCTCTCGAGCAAGGGCGGGGCGAAGGCTTCGACGTTGTAAAAGCTGGGCGCCTTGAAGGCGACCGACTGCCGGAGAACCGCGGGGAGCTCCTCGTCGCTCGCGCGCTCGACGGTCGGGCCGCCGCCCGCGAGGCGCTCGACCCGAGGCAGGAGCTCGCGAGCCCAACCCGTGGCCCGACCCTTCGCGGCCTCGCGCACGAGCGGCAGCGCGAGCGCGGGCGAGCGACAGATGCACTCCACTGCTGCGGGGCGCGGGTCTGCTCCCTTGTTGAACTTCTCACCTGCGAGGCAGTCGAGCACCGTGAGGGCAGCGCGCGTGAGGTCGACGGAGCCCGAAACACATCGCAGCGTGGCGAAGAGCTCGTTCACCGTGCGCAAGACGTCGTGTGTCCCCCAATCACCCGCGCGATAGAGCTCGGCAGTTCGAGCGAGCATGGTCGCGAGAGGTGCGACGGCGGCCTCGCGATGTTGATCGAGGTACGCGAGGGAAAAAGGCTCCTCGACGATGGGCCACGATTGCACGCTGGGGCGAGCGCTGACCACGGCCTGCTCGACGGACAACGCTGCAGCGAACTTCATGAGAGACGCTGGCGAGACCTGCAATAGAAAGAGACGCGTCGGGACGAAGGGCTCGGGCGCGGCGAAGTAAGCGGCGAGATCCTCCTCGAGCCACGCTGCGTCCTCGAAGAGGGTCGCGAGCGCGACGCGAACGAGCAGGCTCGCGCCTGAACGGAGCTCTCCGGCGCGACGCTTCGCGGCCTCACGCTCTTCGTCGGGCAGCCGCGACAAGTGCGTGAAGAGCTCGCGATCGACGTTGCCCGCGAAGTAGGAGAGGAGCGGGCGCTGCGGCCTGGTGACGAGCTGAACGACGGCCTGGCTGTAGCCACTCTTCTCGACGTCGACCGGGCCGAGCGAGTGCACCAACGCCTCGACCGCGCCGGCGCCGCCACCGCACGCGACCCACGACGCGACGACGAGGGATGGCACCGAGATGCCGCGAACGCCGGCCATGCTGAACGCGTCGGGCAGGAGCCAGAGCGCCGTAGCCGCGGCCTCGGGGTCGAACGGGACGTCATCGCTCTTATTGGCCAAGTTGTCGAGGTAGACGCGAACCATGCGATTCACCGCGTCGCGCAGCAGCGCCGAGCGGGCCGTTCCATTTTGTACGGCAGCCTTGACCAATTTCGTCGCGTGCTTGCGGAGCGCGGCGAGCGCCATATCGGGAGCCGTGGGGTTCGCCGCGGAGCCGGTGAGCACCGCGCGATCGGCGGCGGCCTTCGCGCTGAGGGCCTTCGTCCAGTCGAGGACGACGCGCGTCTCACCAGGGGGAGCGGGCGCGGGCGCAGGCTCGGGCTCACGCGCAGGCTGAGGCTCGCGCGCAGGCTGCGCGACGGGGGCCGCTGCGATCGCTGGCGCGGCCTTGGCGGCGGGCGGCGCCTTGGGTGTGGCAGTGCCTGCCGCGGTGGTCGTGGCAGCGCCGACGAGTTGGTAGCCCTTCTTGACCTTCTCGGTGACGAGCTTGTCGTGCTCGGTCTGCGCTTTGGCAGCGGTATCGAAGCTCTTCGTCGTCGACTGGCCCGCCGTGCCGATCCTGCCCCAAGTGGTGGTGAACGACGCTCCGTCGAGGGTGATCTCCCAGAACTTGCTCGAACTCCCTTCGGTGAACTCGTAACGCGGCATGCTGGTCTCCAAAGCTCGGCCCACGTCGGGCGGCGCGATTGCACCCGAGCGCGCCCTGACAAGCAACCGACATGAGCCGACAATCCAAGCCCGCTCCGAGCGAGCAACTTCGGCACTCGTTCCCCCCGCTTCGCTCGGCGAACAACTGCGGCCTACGCGTTGGTCGATAACCTCGAGACGACTGTCGCAGCGCCACAGCGTTGGAGGATGCGCCAGTGATGCAGACCGTGATGCGTGCAACTGGTGTATCCGACCATACAGTCCAATTTCAGACGACAACTCGGCGAGTCCATTGCTGACTAGGCCGGCATGGAACATCGTACATTCCTGTTTGCCGCCCTTCTCGCAGTCGGTGCACTGCACTGTTCAGACGACACCGCGGAGCTCACTCCACTCCACCCACCGGACGCTGCTTCAGACGCGCAGCCTGTTGCAGGGCCAGCCTCGACATTCCTCCTCGATCAGATCTACTTCGAGTCCACCTCGCCGAGTGGCGTTCCCGACGATCGACGACCTGGTGGGCTCCACGTCGAGCGCCGACGAGCATGGCAGAGCCTCGGCTTCGACCGTGACGATCAGATCACCAAGGATGAGTTCTCGAAGCATTGTAAGCCGCGAGAGGAGCGCCCGGGCTCACAGCTGGACTTCAATGACGGATACCTCGGTATCGACAACGCGTTCGGGCAGACTATCGTCGGGTTGATTGAGCTGATTCGGGAACAAGCAACCGGCGTCCAGGCGGCGCCCGACCTCGACTCGGCCATTCGGGTCGGCCTCGCGACGGGCGATATGGGCCTCATCATCGACATGGCAGCCCTCGGTGAGGACCCCGACTACCGTTCTGTCGACGCACGCCTCTTCGGTGCGCGTCTCGGGGCGGACGGGGCTTGGCGCGTAACCTCGGACTCCCTGACGAACCCTGGAGCTCCATTGCTCGAGGACGCTCTTGCGAGCGCGACCGCCGCCTTTCCGAACTCTTATGTAACCAGTGACAGGTGGGTATCGAGCACGGTCGAGGGCGCGGGCGGGCGGATCCATATGCGCCTACGGTTCTCGGAGCTCGAGTCTGACTACCTCGATTTGGAGGTCTTTGCGCCGGTGCTCTCCTTCGACCTGTCACCCGACAGAGTGGCGGGCCACCGTGGGATATTCTCGGGGATCCTCTCGGCAGCGAGCCTGGCGACCGAGCTGGAACGCTACATTCAGAGACTGGACGCCACGTTCTGTGACCAGGAGTTGGCGGACGCGTTCATCGAGAACATCACGAACGCCGTGCTCGACAGCGCCGACATCCTGCTCGACGGCACTCAGGATCCGGACGAGCTGTGTGATGGCATCAGCATCGGATTCGGCTTCGAGGGCTCGGCAATCGACAGAGTCGTCGGGATCGTGGATACCCCCGTCGAGCCCGAGCCATGTGCGCCTTGACGCATCGACGCGGCGCATGGCGGATACCAAGCGCAATCAGCCAACCGCGCGTTTGGCCTTGCCGTTCGCCATCATGATGATGAGCGCGCCCCCGACGCCGACGAGCAAAGAGAGAAACCCGACGGGCAACTTGGATGAGCGGTTCACGCCGAAGAGCGCGATGAAGACCCCAAGGCCGCCGAACGCGACAAGCGCCGAGCCGATCTTCTTCTCATCGTCCCCGGGCGTGTATGCGGGCTTGTCAGCGGGGAACGCAACCTCGGGCAGAGTTTGGAGGAGCGCGGGGCTCTTCTGAATTGGCTCGAGGAATGCCAACATCGCGCCGGGCTCGTTGAAGAACAGGACGCGATTTCGGTTCGCGTCCACCACCCCCACCTCGCGCAGCCCACGATTTCGGACCGTCAGCGAATGAATGGTGGTTACACGCGACCACTCCATTTGGCGCAGCACTTGACCATGACAGTTCACCGCAAAGACGCGCCTGTTCGTGACGACCTGCGCCCAGTCGCCCTTCTCCCGCATTTTCATCGCGTTGAGGATGCCGAAAACACCGAGAAACAGCAGCGGAATGAAGAGAATGCTGACGAGCCCCGTCATGAGCGGATTGTGGCTGATGGCGCGAAAATAGACGACCCGCTCATCCGGTGCGAGCGGCACTCCAAAGACGGTGCGTAGGCCCGTCGCAGCGGCGGGCGTTTGCTGGGCTGAACTGGCGAATTGTGGGCCGACCATGGCCACGAGGCTAGGACACGCGCAACAGGAATTTCAAGACAGCCCGCTCGCGACCGATCGATACATAGGTCAGCTACGGGGTGTTGATGGTGAACCCCTCGACGGGCGCGCTCAAGCGTATTCTGATCCAGCCCCCGCTCAGCTCGCCACACGATAGCGAGGTCCCGTCGACCGCCCCGTCCTTCTCGAGGAAGACGATCCCCTCGTTGCCGGGCACGGCTCCGAACACGGTCACCTGGGTAATCGTCCCTGTGCTCGAGCCTCGGTATGCTCCTTCACCTACAACGGTATAGGTAGCCGACTTCGTCTTGTCGATCTTGAGGCCACTCGGCAGCCCAAATTGGATCGTGTCTGTCCCGTTCGTGCACCCACCAAGCGTCCCGTCGATGTTGACCTCGATGGAGTCGCCGACGCGGCGCCAGAACCCGGTCGCGGGGCTGCCGTTCTCCTCGGTGATTGTAATGTCCGCGCCCCCGGCAGTGACCACTGGAGCGTACGTCGCCCACTCCGTGACCGTCGGCATCTGAGAGAAGCTCTCGTTGAGATCCGCAGCGGTGAGGGTCTCACCAGCTACGAAGGTCTTGGGGGGGTTCGCCAACGCAAGGTGCCCGGCCAAGCTGACCGCCGCACACAACCCAACTGCCAGTCCAGCCTTCTCGGCACGAGTCAGGCTGAGGTCGATTGTCACGAGCTTGATTTTCATGGGCTCCTCACAGTGTCGTCGCGTAAGGTGCTTGGATTGTTTCTCAATCGATATGCCTATTGGCAAATCACGCACCCACTGGCGAATCGCTGTTAGCGCCCATTCTCGGTTCATCCAGTGCCTCCCTCGAGCGGCGTGCCGCAATCTCGCGGCCGCGCGGCGAGCCGAAGGAACTCCACACCGCGGGGCTTTCCTGAGCCGCGCCGGAGCGGACTCGGGTCTCCATGTCCCATGCGAACGAGCCTGGCTTACCTTCTCTTGTCTGCATCCTCGCTCTTCGGTTGCGGGGCTTCGGACGACAGCGGGGTTGGTGGCTTCACGCCCATCGCCGCTCCGGCGTGTGGGTCGCTCGAGAGTCGTCTGGTCGGTGAGCTCGACGGCGAGGCGATCGACGCCTCCTTCGTCACCGAGGGCTTCGCTAGGGATGAAGCGACGTTCGTGTCGTTCGGCGATTTGGGCGTCGTTCTCTTGAAGGGTGAGGCCGACGACGACGGCACGCTCCATGGCGACGGGTGGGTGCGCATGCCAGACGACGCTGCCGACGAACCTTCAGCGTGGTTCTGCGCGGGTGGGGAGAGCCAGCTCCGGATCACGGACAACGATGTCACTGGTTCGCTTACAGGGCTGTCGCGTTCAGGCACGTGCCCAGGGCTCCCGATTCAGGGCTCCCTGACGCTCTGTATGGACGACACGACCAGCCTCTGCGCTCCGAGCCTCACGAGCGACGTGCCCCTCTTCCAGTTCGAGGTCTCGCCGAACATGGGCTATTTCTTGAGCGGCGCGATTGGCAGCACGAGCGCCCGGCTCGAGGTGATCGTCGGCGATGGGATTCTTGTCCTGGACCTCGAGGACCTCGACTTCGGGGCAACCGACGTGGCGACCGCCCCCGTCGTTCCGTCGTTCGCGGTCACTCCACGCAACGTCGTCGACGCAGGCGCTGTCTACTGCACTGGCGCGGGCTCCACCCTCGAGTACCGCGTGCTGAACGGATTCATCATCCCGCTTAGGGCAACGCTCGTCGGACTCTCGCGGCTGCCCACTTGCGAGACAGAGCGCGGCGGGGAGCTCGGTTTCTGCATGGACCTCGCGGGAGACAGCTGACGCGACCACAGGCCGCGCGCCCCAGGCATGAACCTCTCGCGCGCTCCGAGCATCGGAGAGCGCGGCATGAGGGCTTCTTTCTTGGGAGTGGCGTGGCTCGCGACGCTGATCGCCTGCGGAGCGCGGACGCCGCTGGAGTCGATGGGTGGCGCGGGATCGGACGCGCCGCCTGACGATGCGGGCGGGCGCGGCGGCGCAGGCGGCGCGGGCGGCGCGCCAGTGCGGCTCGCTTGTGGCGAGCTCGACGCCGAGGTGCCGATCGCGCTCCTGCCTGGGTCGTTCGCGCACGATCCGGCGACTGTGTTCGCGTCGAATGACGGGCGCCTCGTTTCCCTGCTACACGGCCTCGCGACCGACGCGGGCGACGAGCTGGATGTCTTGCCGATAGAGCCCTGGGAGGCCTGGCCGCCAGTCGTCTCTCAGCGTTTCGTGTTCGACTCGAACGGCGGGCGCACGTTCGCCGTCGCTGATCAGCTGCTCGGCTACATGGCTGTGCTCTTCGATCATCAGGACGCGGTCGACCCCAGCGCGACAGGATTGAACTACGCATTCGGGACGAGCGCGGCTTTACCGCAGAACGTGCTCGGTTATCCCGTCGCGGAGGCGTCTGCCGACCCGCGCGGCCGCTTCGTCATCCGCGGCTACGACAGCCCGCCAGTCGCGCCCAACACGGGATACCTCGCGGCGCTGGCCGTTTGGGACGCGGTCGACTCGAGCTCTGATAGGCGCGCGCTCTATTACGGCATAGGACTCGGGACCTCACTCTTCGGGATTGGCCTCGTGACGCGCCCCGATGACCCGCCGCTCGCCTGCGCGGACGGGCCCATCGCCGCTGCGGGGCTGCGCGTCGGTGACGCGTGGTGGGTCTTCGCCGGGTCCGGCAGCAAGCTCGCTCACTGCGACTCGACTACGGTGTACGCGCCCAACTCGATCGCGTTCGATCGGCTCGATTTCGGTCCGCCCGAGACCGCCGATTGGACGGTAGAGCGCAGCGACAGCTTGCCTGGCGAGGCGAACGTCGACCAGATCGCGGCAGTCCCCGCGAAGGACGGGGCGCTCGTCTGGGTGCTCCGCGGCGGACGGGTCGATCGGGTGCGCGCGAGCGCTTCGGGCCTCGAGCTCGGCACACCGCTAGAGCTCGGCGGCGACGGGGCGACGACGCTGCTCGCAGCTACGAGCTTGGGTGACGGGTCGCTCGTAGCCGTCGTCGGAGAGGCCGCGCCGAGCGCGGTTACCGTCGCGTATGTCGACGACGAGGGCGAGCTCGTCAGCCAAACCACGATCGAGGTGAGCGGGGTAGTCAACGCGATCTCCCTCTTGGGTTCGAAGCTCGGCGACGCTGGGCTGCTCTCGCTATCGACTGACATAGGGGATCTCGAGGTCGCGCGACTCGATTGCTTGGAGACAGTGCGATGAAAGCCGACCCGTCACGGACTCACGTCTGGCTCGCGAGCCTCTGCGTCCTCGCGCTCGTCGGCTGCGCCGAGGTCAGCGTGCTGCCGCCAAACGACGACGGCGGCGCTGGGCAGGGCGGCGCGAGCGAGCCGCCGCCACCCGTCGATTGTGAGGTCACCGACTCTTGTCCAGTCACTTGTGAGGCGGGCTTCGAGAACTGCGACGCTCGCTCGAGCAACGGCTGTGAGGCCGAGCTCGACGTCGACGCTCACCATTGCGGCGCGTGCGACAACGATTGCGGCACGTGGGGCGACTGTTTTGCGGGCCAATGTGTCGAGGTGTTGGCGACGACAGTCGGTGGCTTCGTAGGCGCCAACGCGCTCGTGCCGATAGGCGATGACCTCTACTTCTCCTCGGGTGGTCTCGACTTACACGGCGGTCTAGTAGCGCGCGTGCCGCTCGTGGGGGGTCCGGTGGAGACGCTCTCCTTCGGGATCACGTTCCCCGAGCGATTGGTCAATAGCGGCGATACACTGGCTTTCGACTCGATCGTCGATCCCGGGGTCTTCACCGTGTCTGTCGCGGGTGGCCCGGTGACCACACCCTGGTTGCCTGGGTCGGGCGAATCCGCACGCGTGCTCGCGATGAAGGAAGGCTCTGTCTACTTCACGACAGGCACCGACGTTCGACGCCTCACGCTGGTGAGCGGCGCCGTGGCCGTCGTCGCGCAGGGCCTGGTCGACGTGGAGAGCGCGGTCGTCGCGGACAATGCGCTTTGGATCACCGACCTCGGCCCGGAGATCGCCGTCGACGACCAGGGACATACGACAATGGGCCATCCTTACGGCACAATCGCCCACGTCGATCTCACGAGCGGCACCGTGACGACGCTCGCGACCAACCTGGACACGCCACACGCGGTTCTACCCGTGGGCAACAACATCGTATGGGTCGAGGGTGGCAACCGCGCCTCTTATGACGACGGCGGGGACTATGGAACGTTCGGCCGCGTCATGCGCGCTGGGCTCGACGGCTCGTCGCCAACCCTTTTGATGGACGACCTGACTCAACCCGTCGACCTGGCGGTCGACGACAGCGGCGCTTGGGTCTTCGTCGCGGAAGCAGGGACCGTGCTGGGCGTACAAGACGGCAGCGACGCGTTCCTCAGCCAGGGTCGCGTGCTCGCGCTGCCCATCGCAGGCGGGGAGCCCCGCACCCTCGTACCGAACATCGACGCGCGCCGAGTCGCCTTCGCCAAGGGCCGGGTCGTGTTCTCCAGTTGGGTCTACAACCTCATAATGAGCGTCGCGGCGCCCTGAGGCTCGGGGCGCTAGCGGATCGAGAACGTGACGGCGAAGGCTCGCTCTTCTTTGCCAGTCGCGGACAGGCGCTTACAGCTGTCGAGGGCCTCGAGAACCGGGACCAACGTCGCCATCGTCTTGTCGTTGGCGATGCGCAGGACCGCATTGTCGAGCCGAGGATCGCCCTGCCGCTGGTGACTTCCGTGTCGGCGCCACCCTTCGCAGACCTCTCTCTCGAGGTCTCCGGACGCGGGCACGTGTCGCTCCTCGGTCGACTCCGTTTGCTTCTTCCACTCGAGGACGACCTCGCCGTCGTTCACTGACACGAACAAAACCTTCGGCGACGAGGCCGGGTCGTTGGCGCTCGGAGCTTGCGCGGGGGGCGGAGCGCCGATTGGGTCGCCAATCTCCAAGGCTGGTCCCGGTCGCCCCACGACCTGCAACGAGATGAACGAGTAGCCAGCGAACGCGACAGTTTGGTACACGCACTTGACGACAATCATCGGCGTGTCGGGCGTAATCTCCAGCCTCGCGACACCCTTGAAGGCTCGGTTCGGGTCTTGGAGTCGGGCGGACTCGAGCTTCAGCTTCAAGGCAGTGAACAGCCCGTCGATCTTCTCGAGTCGCTGTTGATTGGGGAGCTCGGCGATGGGCTTCGCGTCGAGCGCTACCCGCGAGCCGTTGATCTCGATCCGAGCGGAGCCGCTGTCCGCGGCGGCCGCGGGAGCGGACGCGGCGCCGCCGTCGGACGAAGACGGCGGCGCGCTCGCCCTCGCGCTCGACACAGGCACCGACTCGACGGACCGCCAATCCTGCCGCTCCGCCTTTGCTGAGCAGCCCTCACCCGAGAGACCGGCTGTGAGGAGAATCACAGGGAGTATTCGACTTCGCATCGCTCGCCCAATCGAGCAGAGCACTCTTTCCTGAACGAAGCGAGACGGAGCGGCGGCATAAAGCAACGAGTTGTTGCATTATGCGGGCGTGAAGATCACCATCTTGGCCCCGGGTAGTCGCGGCGACGTCCAACCCTATGTCGCCCTAGGCCAGGGGCTGAAGGCGCTCGGGCACGCGTGCACGCTGGTTACCACGCTCGACCACGAGGCTCTGGTCGGTCGCTACGGGCTCGGCGTCGCGACGATCCCCGTGAACGTGGCCGAGGAGCTCGGGCGAGTCGAGGCGCAGCGTGCGGTGGAGGGCGGCGGGGTCATCTCGTCCTTTCGGCAGTTCGCGGCGATCGCCCGACGCGCAGCCCGGGCCACGGCAGAGATTGGATTGGAGGCGTGCCGCAGCGCGGACACGATTGTAACCAACTTCAGCACGGTGCTGCTCGCCGACGGCATCTCGCGGAAGCTCGGCGTCCCGATGGTCCAAGCGTTCAACGTGCCAGTGACCGCGAGCTCGGCGTTCCCGGGCGCGCTCTTTCCCGGGCTCGACTTCGGGTCGATCTCCCGGCGTCTCGGACACTCCATTACGCGCACAGCGCTGTGGACGACCTCGCGCAGCGCGGCCAATGCGGTAGCGATCGAGGTGCTCGGGGCGCGATCGGCGAGCCTCTTCCCAGGTCGCTGCACGGGGCTCGTGCCCGGCCCTGTCGTCTATGGGTTCAGCGAGGCCTTCCTCGCGCGCCCCGCGGATTGGTCCGACGAGGCGCACGTGACTGGCTTCTGGTTCGTTGAGGAACCCAGGGGCTATGCACCCTCCGAAGAGCTCGTCCGCTTCCTCGAGAGCGGGCCTCCGCCGGTGTGCGTGGGCTTCGGCAGCATGAGCACCGAGCGCCCCGAGGAGGTCAGCGCGATGGTGCTCGACGCGGCGAGAGCCTCCAATAGCCGGCTGGTGCTTCAATCCGGTTGGGCTGGACTGAATGTCGGGCAGCTCGCGGACAATGTCCTCGTCGTGAGCGACATACCGCACAGCTGGCTTTACCCGCGCTGCGCTGCAATCGTTCATCACGGCGGAGCGGGCACGACCGCCGCCGCGCTGCGAGCCGGGGTGCCCGCGGTCGTCGTACCCTTTCACGGCGATCAGCCATTCTGGGCCTCTCGCGTCGCGCGGCTGGGGCTCGGGCCCGCGCCGATCCCACGTCGCAAGCTGACCGCCGAGCGCCTCGCCAGCGCGATCGAGCGGGCGCGAATCGACGAGGGCCTGCGCGAGCGCGCGGCTCTCGTGGGGCGGACCATACGAGAGGAGCGAGGAACAGCCAGGGCCGCAGAGCTCATCGCCTCGTTGTCACGTGGCTGAGCTGGCGCGCGCGCCCGGACTCAATCTTCGCAATAGCGGTTGATCTGGGCCACGAGCTCGCTCGATTGCTCGGCCCGAGTAGCCAGTGCCTCTGTGTCGGGCGAGTCACGGGCCACGGCCAAAGCCCGAAAGGCCGCAGCCATACCCACTACGTTCTTGGCATAAGCGTCACGAAGCTCGCTGAGCCGCGGATCCGGTGTATTCACCGCCGCTACGAGCTTTGCGTTCTCGTCCAAGCGCGCCGCAGTGGCTGACAGCGCCGAAGGTGAAACGTCGTCTGCGGGGCCCGGTTGAAACTGGTTGACCGCGTCGGCCAGCGTATTGCACTGCGCTCTTTTGCTGATGGTCAACGTGCGATTGGACGTGTCCCGCACGAAGTGGCTGGCGCGGCCACCTGGGAGCGTCGCCGTCATGCTGTCGTCTGTTTCGAAGGTGAAGCGGACCTCGGACTCTTTGCCCTGACCAACGCTCACGACCACCTCGCGTTCGGCCTCGCGGACGAGGGTCCACTTCGAGGTTTTCTGGCGCGCGTTGTGTTCGAAGACGCTGAAGGAACCGTCCTCGCGCAGCTCGTAGCCAGCGTCCGTCAGATCGGTGCGCAGCCAAACACCCACGAGCAGCTGGCGGGGGGCGAGCTTCACCTCTCGCGAGGTAGGGCTCGACGCACGCGACGCGGGCTCGGTCTGCGCAACGCACCCCGCGAATGCGAGAGCGAGCCCGATTACCACAGCACTCCCCACAATCCCATTCCGACCTAGACGCTTCATGTATGCTCGATTCGAGACTGGCAATGGGCGGGCCATGGCTTTGCTTCGGCACGACAGCGTTTTTGCAGCCAGACCGGGCCTAATCGGCGTTGCGCGCCGTTGCCGCAACCGGGCGCGCAATTCGACTGTCACTGGAGCAGCCCTGTCACCGAATCGGTTTTCGAGCAGGCCAGATTTACGTCGACGGCGAGACCCGCAGCCTCCTCCGCGGTCAGCTCGAGAAGCTGAGATCGTTCCCCGCGGCGCTGGGTGCGCTTACACCGCTGACAGTCCCGGCGTTCTATGGGCTCTTGGCGAGCGTCCAGTACGCGTTCGCCGACTCCTTGAGACGATGCTCGCGCGCCCGCCCGCTGAGCGAGACATCGTCTTGAATCAGGGATTGAGGCTCTCACTGGAGCACTCTCTTCGGCGCGCGAAGTCGGGTATCACGAAGAGCGCAATGAAGAGCGCGAAGAAGGGCGCGACTGAAAAAGCCGACAAGCCCGTCAAAACCGAAGAGCCCGACGCGGCGCTGCAGCGCCCGCCCGCAGAGGTTCTGTACGCGGACGAGCTCGCGAGGCTCGCTGCTTCCGACAGCGCGCCGAGGCCGCCGGGCTGGCGTCTGTCACCGCGCGCGGTCCGCGCCTTCATCGTCGGCGACGAGGCGCTCGGCCTTCGCAAGAAGTTCGTCGGGCACACGTCGCTCGTCGATCGCGCGATGGTCGCGCTCGCGACGAGCCGCGGGCTCATGCTCGTCGGTGAGCCCGGCACTGCGAAGTCGCTGCTCTCGGAGCTCCTCGCGGCCGCGATCTCGGGCGACTCGACGCTGACGATCCAGGGCAGCGCGGCCGCGACCGAGGACCAGATCAAGTACTCGTGGAACTACGCGCTCCTCCTCGCGGAGGGTCCGACGCCGCGCGCGCTCGTACCCTCGCCGCTTTATGTCGGCATGCAGCGCGGCGCGATCGTGCGCTTCGAGGAGATCACGCGCTGCCCGCTCGAAATCCAAGACGCCCTGCTCGGCGCGCTCTCCGATCGCGTGCTCGCGGTGCCCGAGCTCGACCAGGCGAACATGCTGTTCGCGCGCGCTGGCTTCAACGTCATCGCGACGGCGAACACGCGCGACCTCGGCGTGAACGAGATGAGCGCGGCCCTGAAGCGCCGCTTCAATTTCGAGACGGTCTTCCCCATCCGCGACCACGAGACCGAGCTCGCGCTCGTGCGTGAAGAGACGCGCCGAGCGCTCGCGCGATCCGGCGTGCCGCAGGCTCCGCCCGACGACGTGCTCGAGCTGCTCGTCACGACGTTCCGCGAGCTGCGCGCCGGGCAGACCAAAGACGGGCAGAGCCTCGATCGCCCGTCGACCGCGATGTCGACCGCCGAGGCCGTGAGCGTCGCGCACGCTGTCGGGGTCCGCGCACTACCTCGGCGACGGTCACGCGACGCCGGCCGATCTCGTGGAGTGCCTCGTCGGCGCCGCGGTGAAGGCCGACGCGAACGACCTCGCGCTGCTCCGGAAGTACTTCGAACAGCGCGTGTCCAAGCGCAAGGAAGCGCACTGGCGCGCCTACTACGAAGCTCGCCACCGCCTGCCGAGCTGAGGTCGGTCGCGATGGGCGAGCTCACGATCCTCGGCGTGCGGCATCACAGCCCGGCGTGCGCGCGGCTCACGCGTGAGCTCTGCCGCGAGCTCCGTCCGCGCTTCATCCTGATCGAGGGACCGAGCGACATGAACGAGCGCCTCGGAGAGCTCGCGCTCGATCACGCGCCGCCGGTCGCGCTCTACACGTATCACCTCGCGCCCGACGCACCGGCGCGCGGGACGTGGACACCGTTCTGCGCGTACTCACCCGAGTGGGTCGCGCTGCGCGCCGCGGCCGAGCTCGACGCCGAGGCGCTCTTCATCGATCTGCCCGCGTGGCACGAAGCGTTCTCTCGGGTCGAGAACCGCTACGCGGATCGCAGCGTGAGCGATCACCTCGAGGAGCTCGCGCACGATCACGGCTTCGACTCGACCGACGCGCTCTGGGATCACCTCTTCGAACAGGACAAACCGCTCGCTGACCTCGCGCGCGAGCTCGAGACGTACTTCGACGCGTACCGCGGTGAAGAGCCCGCTGGAGAGCGCGACACCCCGCGCGAGACCTTCATGGCGCGGTGGATCGCGTGGGCGATGCATGAACAGCGTCATAGCGATCGCGGCGTCCTGGTGGTGTGCGGCGGCTTCCACGCGCCCGCGCTGCGCAGGCTCTGGCGGCAGGCGGAGTCGACGGCGAGGCCGACGCTCGACAAGCCGCAAGGCCGCACGGGGAGCTACCTCGTGCCCTACTCGTTCCACCGGCTCGACAGCTTCACGGGCTACGCGTCGGGGATGCCCTCGCCTGGATTTTACCAAGCGGTTTGGGATCAGGGCGCGAGCGCGCCGGAGCGCATGCTGCACGCGGCGGCGCGCCGTCTTCGAGAGAAGGGGCAGCGCATCTCGAGCGCCGATCTCGTCGCCGCGAGCGAGGCGACCGCTGCGCTCGCGCGCCTTCGCGGTCACGCGACGCCCACGCGCTGCGACGTTCTCGATGGGATGGTGACGGCCTTCGTGAAGGACGCGCTCGATCGACCGCCGCCGTGGACCGAGCGCGCGGTGCTCGCGCGCGGCACGGATCCGCTGCTCGTCGAGATCGTCGCGACCTTCTCGGGAGACGCGCGAGGCGCGCTCGATCCGCGCACGCCGCGGCCGCCGCTCGTGACCGACGTCGAGGTTGTCCTCGCGTCACACGAGCTCTCGCTGACCGAGACTGCGCGCGACCTCGCACTCGATCCGCTCGAGCCTCGCGACGCCGCGAGGCGCCGCGTGCTGCATCGACTGCTCTTGCTCGAGATCCCCGGAATCGAGCTCGTCGCGGCGCCTGATTTTTCGCGCATCGTGAAGAAGCCTGCGGAGCGCTGGCGCCTCGTTCGCACGCTCGAGACCGAGGCCGCGCTGATCGAGCGCGCGGTCTACGGCGCCGATCTCGAGCACGCGGCGCTCGCCCGACTCACCGAGTTGCTGGGCGGCGCGGATCGCGCGGCGCCCCTCGTCGAGCTCCTCGAGCGCGCCATCCTCGCGGGCTTCACGACGATGATCGACGGCCTCGTCGCGCGCGCGCGGGACGCCATCGAACGCGAGCCCGCGCTCGCCGATATCGGTCGCGCGCTCGCGCGGCTCCTTACGCTCGTGAGGACGGAGCCAGCGATCGCGCTCGAGCTCTTGCCGCTCCTCGAGCACGCGGCGGAGCGCACCGGCTGGCTCCTCGAGGGTCGCAGCGGCGCGAACGCTCCCCACGTGCGCGACGAGATCGGCGCGGTGGTCGCGCTGCGCGGGGCGCTCTCCGAGCTCGCCACCGTGCGCGGTCCCGAGGCGATCGGCCCGCTCACCGGCGTGCTCGCGCGGCGTGCGGCTGCGCTCGAGGCTCCGCCGTGGCTGCGCGGCGCGTGCCTCGGCGCGCTCTGGGTGCTCGGCGCTCGACGCGAGACCCTCGAGCACCTCGTCGACGAGCGCGCCGCACGCGAGGTCGTCGACGCGATCCCGGCGCGATCGCTCGGTGATTTCCTCGCAGGGCTCTTCGCCCTCGCGCGTGAGGAGTTCCTCGCCTCGACGCTCCTCGAGCTCGTCGACGCGCGCCTCGCCGCGCTCGAGGGCGCTGAGTTCCTCGCGGACCTGCCTGCGCTGCGTGCGGCGTTCGCGCACTTCCCCCCGCGCGAACGGCTCGCGATCGCACAGCGCATCCTGCGCGCGCGCGGTTCAAACACTCGAGCGACGCCCGGGGGGAAGGACCGCCGTCTGCGGCGGGCCGCCGGGCTGGAGCTCGAGCAAACAGACATCGACGCGAGCGAGCTCGTGAGGCCCGTCGCCGAACCCGAGGTCCTCTCGCGCGGCGCGGCGCTCGAGGCCGCCGCGTTCGGGCTCCTCGAGCGCTACCACCTCGCGCGACGTGAACCATGAGCGGCGACGATCCCGACCGAGCTCACCTCCGTCGCTGGCGTCTGGTGCTCGGCGCGGCGAGCGGCGACGCGCTCGACGGCGCGTCGAAATTCGGCGGCGAAGACCGCGCGCGCGACGCAGCGCTCGCGTGGCTCTACGAGCGCGACGAGTCGCTCCTCGAGCGCGACGAGCGCCGAACTGCGAGCGACGATCGCTCGCAGCTGACCGTCCCTAGCTGGGTCAACGCGGTCCACAAGCTCTTCCCCAAAGAGACGATCGAGCGCCTGGAGCGCGACGCAGTCGAAGAGTACGGCCTCGTCGAGGTCGTGACGAACCCCAAGGTTCTGTCGGCGCTCGAGCCGAGCGAGACCCTCTTGCGAGCGGTGCTCCTGACCAAACACCTCATGAACCAGGACGTCCTCGCACTCGCGCGCGAGCTCGTCCGCAAGGTCGTGCGCCAGCTCGTCGACGCGCTCGCCATCGAGGTTCGCCGCGCGTTCTCCGGTCCGCGCGCGCCACATCGCGCCTCGCGCGGGACCACGCGCGACTTCGACGCTCGCGCGACCATCCGCCGGAACCTCAAACATTTCGACGCAGCCTCCGAGAAGCTGCTCATCGAGCGCGCGGTCTTCTGGTCGCGCCAGCGCAAACACAGCGAGCGCTGGCAGGTCATCCTGCTCGTCGATCAGAGCGGGAGCATGGTCTCTTCCGTCATTCACGCCGCTGTCACTGCGGCGTGCCTCTGGGGCCTCCCCGCGATGAAGACGCACCTCGTCGCGTTCGACACGGACATCGTCGATCTCACGTCGCACGTCACCGATCCCGTCGAGGCCTTGATGAAGGTCCAGCTCGGCGGCGGCACCGACATCGGGCGCGCGGTTCGCTACGCCGAGTCGCTCGTCGAGAACCCACGCCGCACGGTCATCGCGTGTGTCACCGATCTCTACGAGGGCGGCAGCAGCGACGATCTCGTCCGCACGGTCAAACGCCTCACCGATCAGGGCGTCCGCTTCCTCGCGCTCGCGGCGCTCGACGAGCGCGCGGAGCCCAACTTCGATCGAGATCTCGGCCTGAGGCTCGCGCGCGTCGGCGCGCACGTCGGCGCGATGACCCCCGCTGAGCTCGTCACGTACCTCAAGCAGGTCCTCCGCTGATGCGCGCCGATCTCCTCGCGCTCAGCCCCGAGAGCCTCGTGCTCTTCGCGAATCTCGGATTGGTGAAGCGCGCGCAGAAGGAGCTCGAGTCAGGCATCGTCCCCTCCCTCGAGGAGGACGCGAGCGGCGCCGTCGTCGCGACCTCGCGCGACGGCGCGACGACACGGTTGCCGCCCGCGACGCCGCTCAAGAACACGCTGTGCAGCTGCGGCGCGAGCGGCGCTTGCAGGCACCGCATCGCCGCGGTCCTCGCGTACCAAAGGCTCCACGCGAACGCCGCACAGGCTGTGAGCGCCCCGTGGGATCCCGGCTCGATCACGGACACCACGCTCGAGACCTACGCGGGTAGCAGCGTGCTCGCGCGGGCCCGCGCCGCGCTCGCCGCGCCCCTCGTCGTCGGCGTAGAGCACGGCGCAATCCCCGTCGCGCGCCTCCCCACCGCGACCGTTCAGTTCACCGTACCTGACGATCTCACGCACGCGCGCTGCGACTGCGCGCTCGGTCACAAGTGCGAGCACGTCGTCCTCGCTGTGTGGGCCTTTCGTCGCGCGGCCTCCGTGAGCTCGACGGTCGAGCTCGGCGCTCCACGCGCGGGCGTCTCCGCTTCGGACCTCACGCCGATCGAGGTCGAGCTCGAGGGCGTCGTCGCGCGCGGCCTCGTCGAGCACGGCAGCGCGGAGTCCCTCGAGCGCGCCCGCGCCGCCGCCGATCGCCTGGGTTTTCTCTGGCTCGCGGACGCGCTCACCGAGCTCGAGCGCCAGCGCGCCGCCTACGACAAGAAGAGCGCCCGCTTCTCGAGCCGCACCTGCTCTCGCCTCGTCGCCGAGATCGCCGCGCGCCTCCGCGCCGCACGCGCAGCCCCCGAAGAGAGCCCGCTCCACGCGCGCTTCGTCCTCGGCGCGGACGAGGCCCGCGAGACGCTGACCGCGGAGCTCCGCCTGACCGCGCTCGGCGTTCGCGTCGAGGCCGACGGCGCCGCGCGCTCGGCCACGCTCTACTTCGCCGATCACGACGGCAAACAGGTGCTCGTCCTGCGCAAGGACTGGCCGCCGCCGACCGCCGGCAAACCCAAGGACGGCTTCGACCTCGGTGAGCTCTACGCCTCGAGCCGCCTCACGCTCTCGTCGCTCGCGCGTGGCGATCTCGTCGCGCGCGCCGCGCTCCGCCGCGCCAACGGCGAGGTCGATCTCAGCGCCGCACGCGGCCTCAAATCGAGCGTGCTCCCAGGCGAGCTCGCGTGGGCCGATCTCCCCTCGCCCTTGCGCATCACCGACCTCCGCGCCTTCGACAGGACGCTCCACGCCGAGCCCCCCGCGTTCCTGTCTCCGCGTCGGATCGGCCGTGAAATCCACGTGATCGCGCTCGGTCGCGTCATCGACGTCGCCTACCGCCGCGGCGAGCAGACGCTCCTCGCGACGCTCGAGGACCCCGCCGGTTCGCGCTTCACCCTCCAAACGACGCACCGCTCGGTCAGCCCCGGCGCGATCGACGCGACGCTGTTCGCGCTCGAGCGCTCACCCCGCTACGTCTCCGGTGAGCTCACGCGCACGCGCGCTGGCTTCACGCTCGCGCCGCTCGCGTTCCTCGCCGACCGGCTCATCGTCCCCGACCTCGAGAAGAGCCGCGCCTGCGAGCTGCCTCCGACCGACACCCCCACGCTCGACCCACTCACCTCGCTCCTCGAGGAGCTCGACGCGCTCGTCGATCGCGCCATCCTGAAGGGCGCGGACGCCCCCTCACGCGCTGAGCGAGACGCGCTCTCGCACCGCCTCGACGACGCAGGCCTCCCCCGCACCGCCCTGGTCCTGCGCTCGGCCGCGAACGCGCGGGCCATGCTCGACCTCACCCTGCTCGCGGCCGTCCTCGAGCTCTCGAGCGCCGACGCGCCCTGAGACTCCGCGCGCCCTATTGTATATAACATCGTACTAGCTATCGATCGCTCACCAGGTCGAGGCTCCTTGGATGAGCTGCGTGATCAACACCGCAGGGTCCAAGCCGAGCGTCCCGACGAACGCGTTGTCGAACTCACCCCGCGACTCGATGAACTCGTGCCCCAGATCGATGGTGAAGATCCCGCTGAAGAAGTGAAACCCGATCATATTGCGCATGCCGACCCCGAGCCGATCGCCGTACGTACCCACCAGCAAGTGCGGCGAGTAGACGAGGTCGACCAATCCACCGAGGCCGAGACCGAGCCCCAGCGTCGCGTTGAACGCGTGGAACGTCGGTCGCTCGCCGACCTCGAGGGAGTATCCAATCTCCGGGCTCAGCGAGAACCCAATGGAAGACCTGTTGGTGTAGTGGACTCCGACCCCTGCGATCAGGTCGTTGGCGTATGAGCCCCCCGCCGCCGAAATGGCGCCCCCGCCGCTCTCTCGAAAGTGAGGGAGCACGGTGGGTCCGTCCGCTCGGGCCGTCGAGCACACCGAGAGGCCGACAGCGACCCACCCGAACAAGGAACGGACTCGCCTGCCGCGTCTCATAGCCATAACACAGTTATAGCAATGCGACCGACGCAACAAGCCACGTCGCGCGCCGCGACAGTGCTGTACGCGCGCCGACAGTTACAGCACAGTCCGTTGCTCAGCGCCTCTCAACCCCGGCGCAGCTTGCGCAACACCGAGCGAATGTCGGCGCCACGACCGCTCGTGAGCGGGGCCGCGAGGTCCCCCTTCTGGTCCAGTCGCGCTCGGATCGTCCGCAGATTAAACTGACTCGGATGTAACCCCGGGCCGAGCTCTGACCATGCGATAGGCGTGGAGCACGGCGCCCCGTCTTTGGCGCGGAGCGTGTACGGGAGCGCCAGGATCTTTCCGACATAGCCCTGCGTGGCGTCGAGGTAGATCCGCCCGCGACGAGCCTCGACCTCCTGATCCATCGAGACTTTATCAGGAAGGACCCGCGCGACCAGACTGGCGAGCTCGCGCGCGGCCTCGGCGACGAGCGGGCCTGGCGCGGCCGGCGCCAGCGGGACGAGGACGTGCAGCCCCTTCTGACCGCTGGTCTTGGGCACGCTCTCGAGGTCGAGCAGCTCGAGCAGCTTGCGGACCGCGAGCGCGACCTCGACGACGTCGCTCCAGGGCGTGTCCGCCGGTGGGTCGAGATCCAGAATGAGCCAATCGGGGTTCTCGAGCGAGCCGACGCGGCTCACGAACCCGTGCAGCGTCAGCGCCGCTTGGTTCGCCATCCAAACGACGGCGTCGCGCGACTCGAGCAGGATGCGCCGGTTCCCCTCGATGAAGATGGCCTTCACGTAGTCGGGCGCGCGAGGCGGGACGCGGTGCTGATACCAGGTGAAGTCGTCGATGCCGTCGGGCCAACGCTGCGCCACGACGGGACGGCGCGCCAGATAGGGCAGCATCGCTATTGCTATATCGCTGTAATAGGCGACAACTTCGCTCTTCGTGATCCCGTCGCGCGGATAGAGCACCTTGCTCGCGTTGGTCACGTGGGGAGCCGGCGAGAGCGCGCGCGGCTCGACCACCCAACCCGCCACGGGGCCAGCCACCTGGGCGGGTCGCGTCGCGGGCTGCGGGTGCGGGCCCGACAGCTCGCGGATGACGATCCCTCCGAGGCCGAGCTTCTCGACCATCGCGAGCACGGTAGCCGGCGCTCCAGCGAGCGGCTCCGACACGACGAGAGGCTCGCGCACCGAGCCAAAATGCTGGGCGAGCCGCTCGCGCCGCGCGCCGAGAGGCTGCGCGACGAGCGAGTCGTCTCCGGCGTGGAGCAAGTCGACGAGCACGAGCTTGAGCCCGGCGTCGTTGCCCGCCGCGACCTTGCGCCGCAAGGCCTCGAAGCTCGGCCTGCCCTGCTCGTCGAAGCCCACGAGCCAGCCCTCGGCGACGAAGGCCTCGAGCGGCGCCGCGAGCAGCGCGCGCTTGATGGAAGGCAGCTCGTCGGACCACTCGCGATAGTCGTGGGAGAGGACGCGCACGGACTCGCCCTCTCGCGCGACGAGCACGCGGTGACCGTCCCACGCGACCTCGACGAGCATTTTCCCAGCCGGGAGCTTCCTCAGCGCCTCTTCGGTTATGGGGACCGGCGCAGGCGCGAGCCGATAGCGGCGAGAGAGGACCGCGGCGCGACCAGCGTCGACGCGGGGCTTCTTCGCCGTTCGCGGTTTGGAGGGTGAGCCCATGCGCGGCGCTATCCTCCTATCGGGTCGCGTGTTGGGCGAAGAAACAGGCGACCGCGCACAAGCACCCAAGTTCTGGCCTTTCGACTCGCAATCGTGGTAAGTCGCGGCCCATGTTGACTTCGGACCTGGCCAGGTCGGCGAGCCCGCTCGCCAAGCTTGCGACGCTCTTGCGTGGTCTCACGACCAATGAGCGCCGCAACCGCAAGGACGATGACGACGACGACGATCAGGACTTGCCGCGACCGAACGCTACGGTACCGAGCCGCCTGCCGCGATTCGGGTTCTCGCTCGCGCAGGCCTGCTGACCTTCACGCGTACGCGTCGTCCTGCTCGATTCTGGAGAGCACCCAGTCGAACTCTCCAGCCGTGACGTGGGCGCGACAATATCGACACTCGCCGGCCTGATCGATCTCGAGCTTTGCCCCGCAGTTGGGGCACGCGAGCGGGTCGGCTGATTTGGCATCTCGAGGTTGGACGCTGCGGATGAGCGTCCAATATTCGGAGTACTTGCGGGGCGTCCGCGGGCTGCCCGAGACGACCTTCGAAGTCCGCGTGTCGACCGTATAGTCCAGGCTCGACGCGAAGACCCGCACAACGACGACATCGAAATAGGCGTCGCGGCGCGCGTCGCATAGGACCAAATCGAGCACGCGGGGCGACTCGATGGCGTTCCGCAGGTTGGCGGCGCGATAGGCATCTATCCAATAGCGCTGTGTCTGATAGAGCGTGTCCGCGAGGAAGGGTCGCGCGCGCTCCCAAGCGAGCTGCGACCAGGCGTCGTTCATCTCGCGGTGAATCTGCTGCACCCGCTCTCGGAATAGGGAGTCGAGTCGAAATGGCGTTTGCATCACCGCGCGCCAGCGCTCCTCGGCGCCGGGCTCGACGATCGTCGCGGCGTCCGTGGCGCGCTCCTCGACGTGGGTGGTCAGGGCGGGCGGGACGGTGCGCTCCTCCTCCAAATAGGCGGCAGTTACCGCCCAATCGAAGTCACCCGGGTTGACGATCTGGTTACAGGCGCGACAGGTGTTCCGGAGCACGTCTTGGATGGGCGCGCCGCAGTTCGGGCAGTCGAGGACGCGGACGCGCTCGATGGGTCGGCTGCGCGCTGTCGTCTTGCGAGAGAGAGTCCAGGTCTCGCGTACCCACTTGGCGGTCCGCCCCGAGGCCGCGACAAGGGTGTAGTTCGCGTCGATGTGCAAGACGACGGTCGTCGCCGAGTCTTGCTCGCGCGTACCGCTCACAGACCCGATGTGGATCGCGCCGAGCACGACGCCCTCGATGGGGGTGGGGTTCTCGAGCTCGAGGTGGTCGCGGACGCCGGCGGTCAAATAGGGGGATAGCTCCCCGAGTTTGTTCGCGCCGCGCGCGACTTGGACCCTCGCGTAGAGGTGATGCAGAAAATCCTCGAAGAGCACCGAGGAGAACGCCGGATCAAAGGCCTTGATGGCCTCGAGTTGGACGCGCGGGCTCGAGCGGCGAACCTCGGTCTGGCGCTCAACCGCGCTCTCCTTGTCGACCTCGTCCTCGAGCTGGTCGACGATCTTCTTCGATACCCAATCACCAAACCGGTTGAAGCCGCGCGCGAGCACGTAGACGACGATGATCGCGAGCACGACTGGGATGCCGATCTCGGGGTGTTTGATGCAGAGCCAGAGCAGGAGCTCGAAGAGGAGCTCAGCGCCGCCACCACCGCCACCACCGCCCCCCGAGTCCCCGCCGGAGCTGCTCGGTCGCGACCCTGAGCCTGAGCCTGAGCCCGAGCCCGAGCCCGAGCCAGAGCCAGAGCCAGAGCGCGAGCCGCCCGAATAACCCTGTCCGCCGCCTGGGCGCGCGAGTGCGTCGTAAGCGACCAGGGATACGACGAGCGCAGCGGCGAGCGCGAAGACGAGCGTGACCGCGCGACGGCCCCGAGGGCCGCGAAGCCACGTGACGAGCGCGCGACGATGATCGCTAATTCGCATGTCTCGGCTCATTGGGGAGCTCGTCGATGTCGTCGTGCGTCTTCGGGCAGCGCGCTGCGAGCGGGCCCGCGAGCGCCGCGAGCCCCGCGACGAGCGCGCCGCTGTCACGCCGAGCTGCAGCGCGCTCGATCAAGCGAACTGCGGTCTTCCACGCGTCGAGCTCTTCGACTCCGGTGAGCCCGAGGTCAGCGACGACATGCGCTCGCGACTCGAGCACCGACACATAGACGAGCACGCCCGTGCGTCTGCGCGTTTGGCTGACTCCACCGCGAAAGAGCTCGGTGTGCGCCGCGAGCTCGACCGCCGCGCGCATGCTCGCTCGAGAGGCGAAGAGCCGTTCGAGCTGTGGAATTCGCCACGCCGCCGCCGCACCGAGGAGGAACGCGACGCACACGTCGATGGGCATCGTCTCGACCGTGAAGGGCTGCGGCAGAAAGAGCAGGAGCAGGAGCGCGACGAACGCGAGGAGCGCGCCGGAGAGCCAGAAAGCCTCGCGATAGACGGCCGATCGCTTGTGGACCGCGACCACCACCTCCGCGGAGGTCGTCTCCTCGACGCGCGCGACGCCCTCGGCGACAGCGCGCTTCAGCTCGGGCGAGAAGAGGTCGCGCGCAGCCATTACCCGGATGTAACACCATCACTCGGCACAACGCCCGCGAGACGGTGAGTCAATCGTCACCGAGGAGCGCGCGCAGGGCGGTGAGGTGCGGCAGCGAAGGCTCCGCGCCGAGTCGCGTGCAAGCGAGCGCGCCAGCCGCGACGCCCCAGCGCGCAGCCGCTCGCAGATCATCGCCGGCGGCGAGTCGCGCAGCGAACGCCCCGGCGAAAGCGTCACCGGCAGCGGTCGTGTCGACGACCTCGACCGCGTGACTCGGGATCATCGTGCCGATATGCCCCTTCTCTCGTAGCCACGCGCCGCGGGATCCGAGCGTCGCGACCACGCTGCCCACACCCCGATTGAGGAGCTCCTCCACCCCGGACTCGGGATCATCGCTCGACTTGCCAGTGAGCGCCGCGAGCTCGGTCTCGTTGGGGACGAGCACATCGAGGTTCGAGAGCAGATGATCGAGCGCGCCCGCGGTCGGCGCCGGCGCGGGATTCAGGATGATCGGACAGCCCGCCGCGCGCGCGAGCCGGACCGCACACTCGACGGCGTCGAGCGGGATCTCGAGCTGAAGAAGCACGACGGGGCGACGCTCGAACAGCGCAGCCGAGGCCTCGACCAGACTGGGGGTCAAGCGCCCGTTCGCTTGAGGAGCGACGCAGATGCTGTTGTCGCCTTGTTCGTCGACGAAGATGTCCGCCACCCCGGTCGAGACCTCTGGATCGCGGCTGACGCCCGCAGTGTCGACACCGGTCTCCCGAAGCATCGCGAGGAGGGTATCCCCGAATCCATCCGTCCCGACGCGACCGATCATCGAGACACGAGCGCCCGCCCTCGCGGCGGCGATCGCTTGGTTATTGCCTTTTCCCCCGACGAATACGTCGAACGCGGTCCCCATCACCGTCTCCCCCTTTCGGGGCCGGCGCGGTCCGCGCATCACCAGGTCGCAGTTGAGGCTGCCGATGACCAATACGTCGTTCAAGGACGTCGAGCGTACGCAATCGGCACAGCGTCAGCCATCGTCCTCGTCGAGGTCGAAGCGTTCGCGGATGAGCTGGCAGGCGTCGTCCAGATCGAGGCCCACGTCCTCGACGAAGAGCGCGAGCGCACGGAGCGGCTCTTCACCCGAGAAATCGGAGCTCGAGCGACGTTGGCGCAGGGTCCCTTCGACCTCCGCGAGGTCGCGCGCGATGTTGCTGATCCCGAGTTGCGCCGCAGCGCCGCGCAGGCTGTGACAAGCGCGTTGGGCGCGCTCGACCTCAGCGCTCAAGAGCGCTCGACGCAGCTCCTCCAAACCCGCAGGGGCGGTCCTCACGAACAGCTCGGCGACCTCCTTGGCGACGCCGCGGTCCTGGCGCTCCAGCTCGTAGAGCACCGACCAATCCATCGACGAGAGCGGCGGTGGCGGAACCGAGGTATCCACCTTGTCGAAGGCCGATTCGACGAGCAGCGGCGGGGCGCAGGCCTCGAGCGCGGCGACGAGCTGACTGAAGCGTACGGGCTTGTCGATGACCGCCGTCGCGACGGACTGCAGCGATTGGGTCATACCTTGATGCGAATATCGCATTACGAGCAGCTTGGTCGGACGGTCCATCGCGGCGGAGATCGCAGCGACGCTGTCGCCCAGCTCGGCCTCGCGCGCAGGCCGACCCGCTAGCACCCAGTCGTAGGGCGCGCGGCTCACGCGCGCAGCCCGCAAGCGCGAGCACGCCTCCTCGGGTGTCGCCACGATGTCGGTTCGAACACCCCAATACTCGGCGAGCGCCGCGAGGTGCACGCGCAGCGCAGCGTCGCTCTCGACGATGAGGCCAGACTGACACGAGAGCTCCACGCGCCCGCGACCGTCGACCTTCGCCACCTGCGCCGGGAGCGGCAACGTCATCGTGAACACCGGCCCTCGCTCAGCGTCGTAGCTGAAGGACAAATCCCCTTCCATCGCGAGGGCGAGCTGCCGCGCGATCGCGAGCCCGATCCCAGGTGCGTCCTCGTTGAGCTCGTGGAGCTCCGCGCGAAGCAGCCAATCGATGGTCGCAGTGTCGAGCATGGGTGCGCCGCCAGCGACCTCGACCTCGAAGGCTCCGCGGTAGTGGCAGACATGGATGGTGAGCGGCGTCGGCGCGTCATCGAACGCCGAGCTGAAGCCGACGAGCAACCAGAGCGCACGCCTCACGCGACGAGCGTCCCCACACGCCAACGCGGGGAGCTTCGGATCGGCGAAGAGGCGCACGTCGACGCCCTTCGGTGCGAGGCGACGCGCGGCTACGTCGACCACGTCCTCGACCCGCTTGCGAAGGTCGAACTCGGCGTGCTCGAGCTCCAGGCCGCGACCCATGCGCAGGCGCTGGAAGTCCATGACCGCATCCATCAAATCGAGCGCGCCCTCTCCGTCGCTCCGAATGAACGAGAGCACTCGCCGCTGCTCGGCGCTCGGTCCGCTCTCGAGGAGCGCGCGCGCCGCACAGGCGATGTCTTGGAGGAACCCACGCAGCTGCGTGCCCAACTCCGCGCCGCCCAAACCCAATAGCGGACCACCGAACGAATGGGGCACAGGCCGCTCGCCCGATTGGACAGCAGGCTCGACCTCATTGGCGGTCTCGACGCCGGCGGGGAACCCTTCCGGGGCGGGGACCGTGATGACGTTCGGCCCGCTCGCGACTGCAACCATGAGTTGAGGTCGGGGTCGCTTTCGAATGGGGTTCATGCCCCGCTCGATTGCAGCCTGCGTGCCCGGACAACTTGACGTTGCGTAAAACCGATTACGGGCACTTGCGGGGGTGCGTGCGTGGATCAGAAGGAGAACTTCTCAACTTGGGACGGCCCCCTTCTCAAAATGGGACCGCCCGCTGGCTATGCGAGCAGCGAACTGCAGTAGTCGTCAGGCGCGCGTAGACCGAGCAGGTGGAGCACTGTCGCTGCAATATTGGCCAGTCCTGGTGCGGTGACGCCGCCGAGGGCGAGCTCGGGATGACTGACATCGATGTAACAGGGAACGGGGTTCAGCGTGTGGCTGGTCTTGGGCCGGAGTCTCCCCGTGGCGTCGCGGGCAAAGCCTTTTACCTTCTTGTCCCACTCGAGCATTTCGTCCGCGTTGCCGTGATCCGCAGTCACGATCATCGCCCCACCTAGCCCGCGCACGACCGGCAAGAGCCGACCGATCATCAGATCGACGGCCTCCACCGCGACGACCGTCGACTCGAGGACACCGGTGTGACCGACCATATCGCCGTTGGCGAAGTTGAGCCGAGCGTGTCGGTATTTGCCAGTCGCGAGCTCCGCGATCGTCCTGTCGGTGATCTCGGCGGCCTTCATCCAAGGGCGCTCTTCGAACGGCAAGGTGTCGCTCGGGATCTCCACGTAGGTCTCGATCTTCGGGTCGAACTTGCCGCTTCGATTGCCGTTCCAGAAGTAGGTCACGTGGCCGTATTTCTGTGTCTCGCTGATCGCGAGCTGTGAGATCCCCGCGTGCGCGAGGTGCTCGCCGAGGGTGCGATCGATCGCCGGCGGCGGTACCAAGAACCGCTTGGGCACTTGGAGATCGCCGTCGTATTGCATCATTCCGGCATAGTAGACATCGGGGATCGGGCCGCGCTCGAACGTGGTGAGCGAAGCATCCTCGAAGGCCCGCGAGATCTCGATGGCGCGATCTCCACGGAAGTTGAAGAAGAGGACCGCGGCCCCGTCGCGAATCGGTCCTATTGGAGCCCCGTGATCGTCGACGATCACGAAGCCCGGCAGGTTCTGATCCCCAATCCCGGGCGCCTCGGTGCGCAGCGTCTCGACCGCGGCGGTCAAGCTGGGAAAGCCGCGTCCGACGCCGTGCACGTGCGCGTCCCATCCGCGCTTCACCATCGCCCAATCGGCGTTGTAGCGGTCCATCGTGATCTTCATCCGACCGCCGCCCGACGCTACTCGGTAGTTGCGCTCCGGCTTTTGGGAGATCCGCGCGAGCGCGGCCTCGAGGCGCTCGACGTAGAGGAGCGCGCTCGTCTCGGGGACGTCACGACCGTCGAGCAGCGCGTGGATGCGAACCTCGCGGACGCCCTCGGCGTCGGCGCGCTCGAGCATCGCGAGCAGGTGCTCGATGTGGCTGTGGACATTGCCGTCGCTCAAGAGCCCGATGAAGTGCAGGGGCTGTCCGCTCGTGGTGACGCGCGCGACCGCCGACTTCCAGGCTTCACCCGACCACATCGCGCCGCTCGCGATCGCTTGGTTTACGAGCTTCGCGCCTTGGTCGAAGACACGGCCCGCGCCGAGCGCGTTGTGCCCGACTTCGCTATTGCCCATATCGTCGTCGCTGGGCAACCCGACGGCTTTGCCGTGCGCCGCGAGGCGCGTCACGAGCGCGGTCTTCGACAGCGCCGCGAGGTTGGGCGTGCGCGCGAGGTGGACGGCGTCGGACTCGTCGTGCCGGCCGATGCCGACACCATCCATCACGACGACGACGACGGGGCCGCGGACACCGGAGAAGGTTGGATGCGGGGCGAGCGTCAGGGACATGGCGGAAGATCTACCCGACCTCTCCCACGGCTGCTGGCCCGCCTTCGGGGAGAACAGAGATCCAGGCCGTCCCGCGAACGTGATGCGTGCGCTTCGGACGAAACTGCCGCTATCCTCGCAGCATGGTCCCCAAGCCCGCCGCTCGATTTCCAAAACCGCGGTTCGAGGATCTGCTGAAGAACTACAAGACCGATCCCGAGACCGTGCACACCTGTGCGATCTTGAATCCGACGGAGAACGCGGACGGGATCAACACCTGCGCGGCCCGCATGAGCGAGGCTCTGTGCATCTCGAACAGCCTCGTGCCGGACCGCAATACGATCCGCGCCCACCGGCGCGCGGGCGACACGTTTCCGCTGCTCGGGCCTTACAACTACCGCATGTTCGGCAACCTCTGCGATCACGGCATCGCGCGCGGCGCCCGCGATTTGGGCGAGTTTCTAGCGCACAACTGGGGCGCCCCGCGTGAGTTCGCGGCCCCGAACGGCGAGGTCCCCGCCGAGGTCATGGGCAAACAGGGTGTGGTGTGCTTCGTGAAGATTCCGGGGTACGGGGGGCAGGGACACATCGACCTTTGGAATGGCAGTGACTGTGTCGGCCACGGCTACTGGACCTCGATGAAGGTCTGGTTTTGGAAGCTCGCCTGAGGACACGCGTCCCGATCTCTTTTTAGGGTTATCGCTTGGCACCGAGTGAAGACGAAGCGGCGTTCGTGGCGCGGCTCGTGGCGCGCGACGAGAGCGCGTTCAACGAGCTCGTGCTCGCTTATGAGCGCCGCGTCTTCGCCCTCGTGTTCCGCATGCTCGGCCGCCGTGAAGAGGCGGAGGATCTCGCGCAAGAGGTCTTCGTCCAGGTCTTCAAGGCCATCGATCAGTTCCGCGGCGACTCGAAGCTCTCGACTTGGATTTATCGAATCGCCGTCAATCTCTGTAAGAACCGCACGAAGTACCTCTCACGTCGCCAGGTCGGCGAGCAGGACGACGTCGACGCAATGGCCGATCGCGCGCCGCTCTCCGCCGCGAAGGGCGTGAGCGTCGGTGACGTGAGCCGCCCCGACGAGCTCGTGGAGGGCATGCAGCTCGAGGTGATCGTCAAGCGCGCCATCGAACAGATCGAGCCCGACTTCCGAGAGGTCCTCGTCCTGCGTGACGTCGAGGACATGTCCTACGAGGAGATCGCTGCGATCACGGGTCTCGCGGACGGCACGGTGAAGAGCCGCATCCATCGAGCGCGCGCTCAGCTGCGAGCGCTCGTCGAGCGCGCCGTCGGCGAGAAGTTCGGGGGGGCGCGCAGCGCGGGGGGCGAGCAGAGCGCCCCAACGAAGGTGAGGAGCAGCTCAGGAGCGACGCACCCGAGAAGGACGAGCCTTCGACGACTGCGGACGAAGATCGCGTCGCGGCGATGGTGCGACGCGCTCGGGAACGCGCGCGCGCCGATGACGCTGGCGCCGGGGCTCCTGCGAACCCTGGCGGTGCGAGCGGCGGTGGTTCGGACACACCGAACAACACGGGCGGCGGTGGCGGCGGTGACGGAGACGAGCCGCCGGAGCGCCCCGAGATTCTCCTCGACGAGGTCGACCTGCGAGATGCCCTCCGCGGCGCGCTGCGCCCGCCGCCCGGTGCTGTCGCGCCGCAACTCTTGAACGGTGTGCAACGCAAGCTGCGCCTGCGTTCGCGCGGCAAGTTCTACGGCGATGGTTGGAGCACGACTGCCTCCCCGCGCTCGACGTACATCGTGACGAGCGCGCTGATGCTCGTGCTCATCATCATCGTGTTGCTCGCGCTCATGCCTTGGAGCTCCGCGACCTTGCCCTGAAGAAAAGCTGCGAGAACGCGGCGTCCAACGAGTTGACAAAGCATCCGTCACATTGGATGCTCTCGAGGTGAATCATCAGACTCGGGTTTACGACAACATCCTCGAGCTCCTGTCGAACGCGGACAACCCGACGCCGCTCGTTCGGTTGAACCGCGTTACACCGTTCAAGAAGACCAAAGTCTACGCAAAGCTCGAATGGTACAATCCATTCGGCGCGGTGAAGGACCGAGTCGCGGCCAACCTGGTCCGCGACGCGGAAGAGAATGGGCGGCTCGCGCCGAACACGCGGCTCGTGGAGCCGACCTCCGGTAATACCGGTATGGGGCTCGCGCTGATAGCCAATCAGAAGGGCTATCGACTCACCGCTACGATGTCGAACAAAGTCCCCGCCGAGAAGCGCGCGTCGCTGCGCCTCTTCGGGACGAACCTCATCGAGCTCGACGACGATCTCTGCCCGGCCCCGGGCGCACCGGAGGGCGCGATCGCCATGGCCGCGGACCTCGGGAACGAGCCCGGCAGCTTCCACCTCAATCAATACAAGAACCCGGCGAACCCCGACGCACATTACCGGACGACGGGGCCGGAGATATGGCGTCAGACCGACGGCCGAGTTACCCACTTCGTGGCGGGCCTCGGGACCTGCGGGACCATTACGGGGACTGGGCGCTTCCTCAAAGAACACAAGAAGGATGTCCGCGTCTTCGGCGTTCACCCGGCCGACGGCCACGACATCCCCGGCGTACGCAGCATCAGGCAGCTGCGCCAGACCGCGCTCTTCGTCCCGAACGAGTACGACGGCCTCGTCGAGGTCGACAATGAAGAGGCTTATCGGCTTTGCCAACGCCTCAATCAGGAAGAGAGCATCATCGCGGGGCCGAGCTCCGGAATGGCGCTCGCGGGCGCGTTCAAGCTGGTGCCCGACGAAGACGACGCGGTCTGCGTAGTCGTGTTTCCTGACAATGCCTTCAAGTATCCGGCTTCGATCCGCAAACACCTGCCGGAGCTCTTCGCCAACGCGAAGAAGGAATCGACCGTCAACTCCAACCTCGACAACATCGTCGAGTTCGCGCGCAACTCGTCCGACGTCATCGAGGTCTCCGAGGCGCGACGCCTGCTCGAGGTGAGCCCCGAGCAGACCATCGTCGACGTGCGCTCGGCCAAGGAGTTCGCCGAGGAGCGGCTGCGAGGCGCGGTCAACGTGCCTCTGCCCGACATCGCAGGCGGTTATCCAGTCGGACTCCCCGACGACAAAGACGCCCCGCTCTTGACCGTATGCAAGGTCGGCGAGCGCTCGCTCTACGGGATGCTCTTGCTCAAATCACTCGGCTATCACCGAGTGCTGAACCTCAAAGGCGGACTCAAGGCTTGGACCGCCGCCGGCTTTCCCACCGAGCGCGGCGGCTGACCGCGGCAGTACTCGTCCCGTGGAAACGAAGTTTCCACGCGCGCGTCAAAACCCGAACGTCTTCTCGTTCGTGCCGTGCGCCCCGGCGTTCCCCTGCAAATTGTCGAGACCGCCGTTACCGCCCGCGGCGGTTTGAGCAGCTACCGTGATCGCGGCCTCGTCGACGACTGGCAGGTCTCCTCGATAGGCGACTCCGTAGCTCGGGCCGCCGGCGCCACCGCCCCCGGTGCCGCCGATACCCCCTTTGCCGCCGTCTCCGCCCACGCAGCCGTCACCGGCGCTGAGTCCCCCGAGCCCACCGTCTCCGCCGAGCTGGGCGTCGCCGCCGACACCACCAGCCCCACCCATTTGCGCGGTCAGCGTCACGCCCGACAACAGCAGCGTCGAGTCGAGGCTGACGAGAGCGATGCTGGCGCCGCCCGCGCCCCCGCCTGTACCTGCCAATCCGCCGCAGCCGCCTGCGCCGCCGCTGCCGCCCGCCGCGCCCGATTGCAGACAAAGCGCGCTCGTTCGCCGACCGCCGCCACCACCGCCGCCTTGGCCGCTCTTGCCAGGCGCGCCGTCCCCGCCCGACGAGCCTACATAACCGTCAGTCGTCCATTGCGCCTCGCTCGTGCCGCCCGCGCCGAACACGCCGACCTTGCCCGCGTGCCCGATTTGACCGCCTCCCGTCGTCGCGCACGACCACGCTAGAGAGTTGTCCTCGCCCACACCCCCCGAACCGTCCGGCTCGCCCAAGCCGATGTCGGGAGCACCGGATTGGCCCGAGCCGCCATTGAGCATTCCGCCGTCGCCGCCAATGCCCCCGGTGGTCATGTCGTTCGCACCGCAGGTGAAGGTCTTTGCGTCGCCGCCGCCGCCCGCGCCGACATTGCAGGCCGCGCCTGCATTGCCATCGAACGAAGCGGCGTCGGATTGTCGGCCATTGGCCTGTCCGCTCGTACCCATTCCGGCGGCGCCATCGGCCCCGGCGCCCGCGACGACCTCCAGGTTGCTGAGGGTCGCGACGGCGTCCTGTGCCAGAATCGCTATGCTCGAGTTGCCTTGCTTGCCGTCGACGGTCCCCGTCGCGGACGCCGCGTGGATCGCGAAGCCGTCCACCACGACACCCGTCGTCGAATCGAGCGTGAGGACTGGTGTGTTCTCCGGCGCCGACCACTCAGTCTTGTTGTCGGTCCTGACCCAGGTGTCACACGACAATCCACCATAGAGGTGTTCACTCGCGCCGAGCACGGTCGCCTCCACCACCGGCGCCGAGGTCGAACAGACATAGATGTTGACCGTATTGCCACCTACGGTCAGGGCCTCGGCGATAGTCGGGAAAGGCTGACTGCGGCTTCCATTGCCGAATACGACGCTGGGATCCACGAAGAGCCCGCAGCTCGCGTCGACGCTCTCGCCGTCAGCGATGAGCGCAGGATCACAGATCGCGGCGGGAGCCCCGCCCTCACCACCTGCTCCACCTGCTGGCCCCGCCCCCGCCCCGCCCGAGCCACCTGTCGCCGGGCACGCGTCGCCAGCGCAGGGGTCATCGTCCCCACACCCCGAAACAGACACGCCGAGCAAGAGAACAGGAAGGAGGGGCGCGAGCAGCGAATATCTCATTGGCCGAAGATACGCGGCTCGCTACGAGCGGTCGACTACCCAATAAGGAGGCGTCAGCCCGTCACGCCACCCTCGTAGTCGACCATACGCACGCCGCGGAGCTGCTTGTTGGTCTCGACGGCACGACGCATGGTCTCGTAGAGCTGAACGACATCGGCCTTCAGCGCCTCGAGGTGAACCACCGGAGTCGTGCGGTCGAAGGTGTGGATCACGATGTTGCCCGTGCCCATGATGCGCTGCCCGAGGGGGCGCTCGACGGTGAAATCGTTGATCCGATATAGGTCGAGCTGCTCCATCTTCTTCGACAGAATGCCCTTGTCGATGACGATGCGCTGGGAGGTAATCTTGATGTTGGTCCCCCCTCGCTTGAACCAGAAATAGACGAGCGCCATCCCGAGCGTCAGGATCGTCAGGATGAGGGCGCCCACGCTGTGGATGAGCGCCGGTGAGCCCTCGAAGAGGACTTGTTCGCCGCCTGGTGCCTGCACCCCCGCAGGTGCGATCGCCCCCGCAGGCGCCATCGCCCCCTGCGCAGGAGGCATCTGCTGCTGCCCATATTGCCCTGGCCCGGGTCCCCCCGGCTGCATCGGTCCCTGGTTCACGGCCTAAGGCGTAACAGGTTTTTCGGCTGTGCGCGACCGGCGTCGCGGCGCAATGTCAGCGCCTACTTCACGACGTCGCCGGTCTTCAAATCGAGCTTCAGCTCGCGGACGATCTCGGGCTCTGCGCACACGACAGTCGGCGTTGCAGTGGGGATCTCCTTCTTCACCACAGCCATCAGCTTGTTCGCTGTGTCGAAGTCGGGAGACATCGCGGCAAAGAACTTCTTGCCATAATCACGCGTCACCACGAATCGGACGCTCGAGAACTCCGTGTGCCCTTTGACGGCTTTGCGCGTCTGAGGAAAGTCGTAGTCGTCGGGTGTGACCTTGCTGAACGTGAAGAGCACGACAACGTTGTTCTTGCAGCTCTTCCCACCCGGTTTGATGGCAGTGGGCTTCTTCATCGCGGTCGCTTTGGTGGCATCGACCTTCCCCCCCATCGTGTCCGATTGGCCCTCGCCATATCGGTAGAGGCCAGTCCCGGCCAGCAGCCAGAGCACACCGGCCGAGTCGACCGCGAGATCGTAGGGGCGCGCGTCCGACGAGAGCGGCAGTCGCTGCCAAGCGCCGCCCGCGAGCGCAAATACATTGTTGTCAGCGATGACGTAGAGCGTGTCATCGTCCCCGACCGCTGCGCGCCGGAGCTCCTTCGTGTTCGGGGGCGTCGCTTGCGACGACCAACTCGTCCCGTCGAAGTGCGACAGTGAGTCACCGAGGAGCCATGCTCCCCCCTTCTTGCCCGCGATGATTTGGGTGCTGTCGGTCAGCTTGATGGGCAGCGGTGAGACCGCGGAGGTGTTCGCACCAGACGCCCACGTCTCGAGGACAGCCTCGCCTTTGCAGTTGGTGCCGAACGACATCACGGTGCCGTCGGCCAGCGCCGTGATGCCGAGTGGCGCGTCGATCATCACGAAGCTCGTTGGGAATTGATCCTTCGGGCAATCCGACGGGGGCGCTGCGAACTTCATGGTGGACTTGCCGCCCTTCATCGGGAGGAAGGCCGGCCCCTCCATCGCGATGGGGCCTTGTGCGCGCACCGCGATGGGCCCCGAGGGTGACGCGAACATCCCCAGGAACGCATTGCCGCTCATGCAGCCCGCGCACTTCTGGCTGACCCAGCCCTTCTTGAGATCCAGCTTGTAAGCCTCCGCCAAGGGAGCGCGCCCGGTGTCGCTGTTCGCCAGCATGTAGACGGCGTCCGGGTAGTGGCCCTGAATCGCTACGACGTTGTGCCACCAACCCGGGAGCGCGTTCGCTCGCATCTCGAGCTTACCGTCGACGACGATCCCGATTGGATTCGCCGACTCTCCGTCTGGCCCGGCCGGCACTGTTCCTTGTCCGGCTACGACGAGCGCTCCATCGATTGGAAAGAGCGTTGAGTCGACGGGGATCTCGGCGACAGCGACGAAGTTCGCTTTGGGCGTGGTGTCGACCCCGACGGGCTTCGAGTCGGGGTGGTTCGTGTCCGACGCGCTCGGGCTCGTGCTCGCCGATGCGGTCGCGGTGCTCGAGCTCTCGCCTTCGGGAGAATCGGCCTTGCCGTTCGAACTCGAACAGGCCGCGAGCGCGGTGAGGAGGATGAGCGTCGCGAGGGAGTCAGCGGGTTTCAGTCGCATCGGGCGCATCCTAGAGGCTCGCGGCGCGTCGATCACCGCGATTCCTTGACCCGAGGACCCGCCTTGTCTACGCCTTGCGCCGGTGTCCGAGCCCAGGCCATCGAGCGCGAGCCGGCGTAGCTTCCTCCTGAGGAAGATCCACTCCCTCACCGGAGTCGCGCCGCTCGGAGTGTTCCTGATCCTCCACCTCTATCTGAATGCACACGCGCTGCGCGGGCAGGGCAGCTACGACGTGGCCGTCCGCGAGACCGCGGACACTCCGTATCTGTTCGCGATCGAGATCGGCTGTGTCCTTTTGCCGCTCCTCTTCCACGCGGGTTACGGCATCAAGCTCGCATTCGAGGGTCGGCCCAATGCGTCCACGTACACGGCCTCTCGCAACTGGATGTACTCGGCGCAGCGATTGACCGGCCTGCTCGGCCTCGCGTTCGTGCTCTGGCACATGTCCGAACTTTGGATCCCGCGCGTGACGGGTCAGCTCGATCCGGGCGCCTACTACCCGACGCTCTGTCAGACGCTCTCGACCACGAAGAAGGGCCTGCCGCTCGCGGCCCTCGGATACGTGTTCGGCATCGCGGCCTGCGTGTTCCACTTCGCGAACGGGCTCTGGGGCTTCTGCACCTCTTGGGGGATCACGGCGACCAAGCGCAGCCAGCGCGTGAGCGCGGTCGTGTTCGGGGTGGTCGGCCTCGCGACCTTCATCCTCGGCGCGAACACTGCGATCTACTTCGCGACAGGCTCGCGGATCGCCATCTTCGGCACCCCCGCAGAAGACAGCATCGCGCGCGCGCCTCGCCTCGTGCGCACCTGCGCCGATCAAGGGCCTCTGCCCAAATCAGCCCCCACACCCGGCGCTGCGGCGAGTCCCAATGCCGTCGAGAACGTGACCCGGTGAGCTCTCAACTGACGCTGCGAACCCCCCTTCGAAGCGAGGGCGGCAAACCCCGGCGCGTCGCCGTCGTCGGGTCCGGTCCCGCCGGGGCGCTCACCGCGATCCGCCTGGCGCACGCGCGCGTGCCGGTTGACCTTTACAGCGCTGTCAGCGCGCGGCGCGCTCCGAGCGCCGCCGTTCGCAGCGGCGTCGACGCAGCCCTCGATGTTCTGGGTGAGGGCGACAGCCCCGACGAGCACTTCGAGGATCTCGTGGTCGCGAGCGATTTTCTCGTCGACCAACCGCTCGCGCGTGCGCTCGCCTCCGGCGCCGCCGAGGTGGTTCATCTGCTCGATCGAATGGGCGTGCCGTTCTCGCGCAGCGGCGAGGGCCTCATCGATCAGCGGCGCTCGAGCGGCTCGCGCTTCTCGCGCAGCTGCTTCGCGGGGGGCGCGACCGGGCAGCACGTGATGGCCGCGCTCGACGCCGAGCTGCTCCGCCTCGAGTCGCAGGTCTTCCGCGACGACCGCGGCCTCGTGGTCCCCGGCGAAGCCATGATCAAGCGCTTCGAGCCTTGGGATCTCGTGCGCCTCGTGCTCGACGACAGCGGGGTTTGCGTGGGCCTCGTCGCGCAGGACCTCCGCACGATGACGATGCGCGCGACCGCGTACGACGCGGTGATCCTCGCGACAGGCAACGTGAGCGCGCTCTACACCGCAGGCGGCAATTGGGACCTTTCGTCGACCGGCAGCGGCATCGCGGTCGCGCTGCGCGCGGGAGCGATCGCCGCGAACCTCGAGGCCGTGCACTTCCACCCGACGGCGGTCTTCGGCGGTGAGCGACCTCGCTTCGCGAGCGACGCCTTGCGCGCGGAGGGCGCGCGCCTCTGGGTCCCCAAAGACGTGAAGGACGTCCGCGTCCCACGCGACATCCCCGAGCGCGAGCGCGATTACTTCGTCGAGCGCGGCGGCTCGGCGGCCGGCAACCTCGCGAGCGACGACGTCGTGGCGCGTGCGATTCACCGCGTCTGCGTCGCCGAGGAGCGCGGGGTCTTCGATCCGCGCGCGGCGAAGAACCAGCTCGCCGTGTACCTCGACGTCACGCACCTCGACGCCGTCGAGCTCGACCGCCGCGTGGGCGCCGCGCTCGACATCCACGAGCGACTCGGCCACGCGCATCCGACCGTCGAGCCGATGCGGGTCTTCCCCGCGCCGCGCAGCACACTCGGCGGGCTCTTCGTCGACCACGCGCCCGCGCGCGGCGGGGTCGATCCGATGTCGCCGCGCAACCACGCGACGAGCATCCCCGGCCTCTATGCGGTGGGCTCCGCGGCGCACGCGTACCACGGCGCCGGCATTCTCGGGGAGAGCAGCCTGACCGCGGATCTCTTCGGCGCAGGGCTCGTCTCGAACGCCGTGCGGGCGTATCGCGCCGCGATGGCGAAGAGCGCCGTCGATCTGCCGCGCTCGGTCTTCGAACAACCGGAGAAGGACGCGACCGCCGAGTACGCCGCACTCCTCGCGCGAGACGGCAGCGACGGACCTCGCAAGTTGCATCGAGAGCTCTCCGAGTGGATGTGGGGCGCGATGGGCATCGAGCGCGACGACGCCTCGCTCGACACCGCGATCGCGGCGATCGACGACCTCGCCGCGCGCGCCGCGAAGGCTCGCCCCGAGGACACGGCGCAGAGCTGCAACCTCTCGGCGGCCTTCGCTCGGCACGTCGAAGGCATGCTCCTCGTCGCGCGCGTCGCGACGCGCTCCGCACGACAACGTGAGGAGAGCCGCGGGGTCCACTTCAAGCCCTCGCAACCGAAGCGCGACGACGCCGCGTGGCTTCGAGCTTCGCTCGCGCGTGTCGTCGGCGGCGAGGTCCGCTTCGAGCGCGAGTTCAGCTACGCGTCCGCCGGGGCTTCGATCACCGTGAGCGACGCCATCGACACGTCGCTCTTGGCGCCGACGGGTAGGTCCCGCGAGGGCGCCCGTGGCGCGACGCGCTCCGCCAAGGCGAGCAGCAAGCTTCGCAAGGAAAAACCCAGCGAGGCTCCCACCAAGGACGAGGCCGACTGATGGCGAGCAAGAACAAAGCTGCCGCGCCTGTAGAAGAGCCGGCAGAGAGCTCGGCTGCGGCCACCTCGACGACGGTGCCCCCGCCCGCGCACCGCCCCGACTCGAACGCGCCCACGTCGAAGATTCGGTTGAAGGTGCTGCGACAGGATGGGCGCGAGGCAAAAAGCACGAAGCGCTGGGAGATCTTCGAGGTCCCGACGGGCCCGCTGACCACGGTGCACGCGTGCCTCGCCCACGTGAACGAGCACCCGGTGACCACCGACGGCAAGGTCACGACGCCGATCGCGTTCGAGTCCTCCTGCCTCGAGGAGGCCTGCGGCGCGTGCACGGTGCTCGTCGACGGCAAGGCTCGTCAGGCCTGCTCCGCGGTGATCGGCGCCGTCGCCCCGAAGGGTGGCACCATCACGATCGCGCCGCTCTCGAAGTTCCCGCTCGTGCGCGACCTCATCGTCGACCGCGCGCGGCTCGCCGCCGACGCTCGCCACGTGAAGGCCTGGGTAGCGCTCGACGGCGCGCAGGAGCGTGGACCCGCCCCCCGTGAGGCTGCGAGCGCCCAGCTCGAGCGCGCCTCGCTCGCGAGCTGCATCGGGTGCGGCGCGTGCCTCGAGGCTTGCCCTCAGGTTCACGAGCGCGGTTCGTTCATCGGGCCCGCCGCAATCAATCAAGCGCGCTTGACGAATCTCCACAGCCTGGGCTCGCTCGGCGCGAACGAGCGGGTCGAGATCCTGATGGGGGACGGCGGCGTCGCCGAGTGCGGCAAGGCCCAAGCCTGCATCGAGGCCTGCCCGAAGGACGTCCCGCTCGTGGACTCGATCGGCGCCATGAGCCGCGCGACGACGAAGCAGTGGCTCTTCGGTTGGCTGCGCAGCCGCTGAGGGACGAGCTCAGAGCGGCGTGCACGTGGCGTCGCCACCGACGCAGACGCCGATCGGATCAGGCAGGTTGCCACCCCCCTGGCAGACCCCACCGACGCCGGGGCACTGGTCGGCCTGCGTGTCGCAGAGCTTCACGCATTGGTTGATGCTCGTCAGGCAATAGAAGCCGTCGTCGCACGGGCAGGGATCGCACATTTGCCCCTCGCCCACGGGCGCGCAGCCAGTCTCGCCGGTGCTGCGCACGACGGTGCAAGACTCACCGGCTGGGCAGGTCGTATCGAAGAGCTGACACGTCTCGATCGGCATGCAGACAGGGATCTCGAGCGCAGTCTCGGGGGTCGGGTTGGTGGCGTCGTAGAGCTTCTGCGGCTCGCAGAAAGAGCCCGCGTCGCAGGCCTCGACGTCGCCGCAGCAGTACGGTCGGCAGATGCCGACGCCGGGCATTGGACCCGCCCCGCCCTCGCCGTTCGTGATGGGCGTAGCGAGCACGCACCCGAGCCCGGGTGCGCAGTCCTGACTCGTGTTGCAGACCTCGTTTGCGACCTTCGCCCCGGACGGCGCGCACACAGCTGAGGGCGCGCCTCCGTCGTCGATGACCTGACAACCCAGCGTCGGACCACTACCCCCGACGCCGACCGCTCCACCCGCGCCACCCGCTCCGCCGCCACCCGACATGCCGAGGCCGCCCTCGCCCCCAGCTCCGCCGACAGCCACGACTCCGCCGCCGGCTCCACCCGAAGCCCCGCCGATGCCCGGACCGTCGACCCCGCACTCCGGCGGATCGTTGGGGGTGCAACGATCGATGCCGCAGAGCCCGGAGTACGTGAACGGCGAGGCTCCACCTCCACCCCCACTCGCCGAGTACCCCCCGAAGCCGCCATACGATGGGTTGCCCCCGTTGCCGAAGCCGCCGGCATCGAGACCCCCGCCGTTCTCCGATTCGGTGAAGGCACACCCCGGCAGCAGGGTGAACGCGAGCGCCACGACCGTTCGGCGATGGAACACAGCTTCCAGCAAAATCGAAGGGAAACCGTTCACGACAACCTCGAGCGAGGGAAGGGTAAGACCAGCTTCGAGCCTAGCACGCGCGCACTCGGCGACCGAATCACCACCATCCACGTGACGTGCCACCGCGGCCGGCGATTGATCTCGGGCAAGTTCCCTGCGTTTGCGCCGGAAGATTGTTTGCCTCGCCCAAGCGATTCGGCGCGGCGCCTGACAGCGATGTCGCGCTTGCGTCGAGGCCCTGCTGCCCCAAGACAGAACACCGGGACGGTGGCGAAGCCGGCTGTGATAGAGTCCGCGGCACGAGGTCCCATGCAGAACCCCGCCTTCGAATCGCTTCCTTCGCTAAGCGTGTGGGCGCTCGCGCTCGCCGCGCTTGCGACATCCGGTTGCCCCGACCCTGAGGGCAGCTTCAACGATTTCGGCGCTCGGTACGACGCGATCAACAACTCGTCGGACGGCGGCAGCGGGACGGGTGGTGCTCCCGACTGCGCAGCCGTGACCGCCGGCGACAACGATGGGCAATACCTCTTCGCGCTCTCGGCGGTGCTCAGCCCCAAGAAGGCCTTCGCGCTGGACACGTCGATGACGGTCACTTCGGACGGCGCGGACGGCTTCCTCGTCGACCTCAACATGCAGCCGCTCAGCAAGATGGATCAGATGACGCCGGCCGGCGATCCGCTGGTCTTCACCGGCCTGGCTGTCGCTGCCGACGGCACGTTCACCTGGGACTTCGGCACCGTGACGCTCGCTGGCACCGCGAACCCCATCTCGGATCTCGACATCATCACGACGCTCGTGCTGACCGGTCAGCTCTGCGGAGGGTCGGATTTCATCTGCGGCGACGTCACCGGCACGGTCGCGACACCGATCCCCGATTACGACCTCACCGGGTCGACCTTCACGATGCAACGCTACGAGGGCACGAAGCCTGCGCCCGTCATCAACTGCGCCAAAGACCCTGCGAAATACTGACGAGGACGCGAGACCCATGCGCTTGGGAACGACCCGCTTCGATGCAATCTGTCGAGCACGGCGACTCTTGGTCGCGCTCACTTCGGCCGGCGCCGGACTCGCTGTGCTCGGCTTCGCCGGCAGCGCCAACGCGTCGGGGTTTTCGACCGCGCGGTTCGGTGGTGAACACGGCCACCCGACGACCGACAACCCGACGGCCATCTACTACAACCCCGCCGGCCTCGCTGAAGACGGGCCGGACGCGGAGGACAAGTTCTGGCACGTGAAGATCTTCGCCGACGGCGCTCTCGCGCTGCGCTGGGCGTCGTGGACGCACGCGCGTAGCACGAGCGACACGGACGAGCCTGACGACGCACCGGGGTCGAACTCCGGTGAGGCGAACCTGTTCAACGTCGCGGGCGCACCCATGATCGGCGCGTCGGTCCAACTCGAGAACTTCGCGTTCGGGCTCGGGTTCTTCGTGCCGTTCGGCGGCGCGAGCACCTGGGACAAGAACGAGGCTTTCCGCGACAACCCGAACTACGCGGGGCCTGTCGACGGCATCCAGCGCTGGCACACGATCGACGGCACGTTGCGCTCGATGTACCTGAGCCTCGGCGTCGCGTACGACATCATCGATCGCATCAGCATCGGCGCGAGCGTGAACTTCATCCGCTCCGACGTGCAGACGCTGCGAGCACGCAACGCCGACAGCTCGAACGCCGTCGACACCGAGGGCCGCGCGCTCATCGATGTCGGCGGGTGGAGCCCCGGCTTCGCCCTCGGAATCATCGGCGAGATCGCGCCGAAGAAGGTCTGGCTCGGCTTCTCCTACCAATCTCAGCCGAACGTCGGCCCGATGACGCTCGAGGGCACGCTCTCCACGAACCTCGCGGGCAACGTCAACACGCAGGACGTGAAGTTCATCCAGTCGCTGCCGGACATCTATCGGTTCGGCGTGCGCGCTCGGCCCCGCAACGACCTCGAAATTCGTGTGTTCGGGGACGTGACGAACTGGAGCACGTTCGAAAACCAGTGCGTCATCCCGGCCACCGCCGAGGAGTGCCCCATCAACGCCGACGGCTCGACGAGCGAGACCGATCCGACGAAGGCACCGCTCATCAACATCGCGCGCGACTGGGGTCCGGCCTTCGGGCTGCGCATCGGCGGGTCGTATTGGGTGATCCCCTCGATCGAGCTCTTCTTGGGTGCTGGCTACGACTCGAACGCCATCCCCGACAGCACGCTCGAGCCTGCGCTCACCGACTTCCAGAAGGCCTCGCTCGCGGGCGGCCTGCGCTTCAGCGCGGGCAAGGTCTTCGCGTTCGCCCTGTCTTACACGCACCTTTTCTACGTGCCCCGCGAGACTGCTGGTCAGAGCATCTTGCCGGAGCTCAAGTCCCCGTCTACGACCCCGGATGCGGGCGGCCGTTACACGCAGACCATCGGCGTGATCAACGCGAACGCCGAGCTCACGTTCTGATTTTCCATGCACCCCTCTCAATTGAAGCGCGCGAAGCGTCGCGCGTCGCGCAGCATCGCGCTGCTCACTTCGGCGTCGCTCCTCTTCGCTCTCGGTACTGCGGGCTGCGGTGATCCTCGTAAGGATCCGAAGCCGACCGCCAAGTCGTCATCGAGCGCCGCCACTCCTCTGGTTACGAGCTCGAAGTTCGGGCCCGCAGCGAGCGCCGGGGTCGACATCTCGTCGCTCGGCGAGAAGCAGAAGTCGGATTGGTTCACGGGCATCGACGAGGCCCTCGCGCCTTGCTCCGAGACGCCGGTGCCGGTCGGCCAGTGCATCGCCGAAAAGCGCGGCTGCAAGGCCTGTGTCCCCGCTGCGGACTTCATCGCGCGCCTGATCAAGCTCGGCGCCGAGAAGACCGTGTGGATGAAGTTCTACCAAGCGCGCTTCGATCCGACCGCGACCTTCACGATTCCCGCCTCGAGCGCCCCGACGAAGGGGCCTGCGGACGCCCCGGTGCAGCTCGTCGAATGGGCCGACTTCACCTGCCCCCACTGCATGGGCATGCGCAAGTGGATCGACCTGATGGAGGAGCGGTTCCCCGGCCAAGTCCGCGTGACCTACCGCACGTACATCCTGTCGGGGCCTGGCCACGAGCAGTCGCCTTATGCGGCAGCTGCCGCGCGGGCCGCACAGAACCAAGACAAATTCTGGGAGATGCACGAGCAGCTCTTCGCGAACCAGGAGCACCTGGAGAAGAAGCTCATCTTGGAGATCGCCAAGAACCTCAACCTCGACATGGAGAAGTTCAAGGCCGACTTCGAGTCCGACGAGACGAAGAAGTACATCGAGGCCGAGGTGAAGGCCGCGGACGAGCTCGGGCTCGACGGCACGCCCTTCATGTTCGTCAACGGTCGCAAGCTCCCGCTCGAGCTCATCGGAGCCGGCAGCGAGGGTGAGAACTGGTTCAAGCTCGAGATCGAGCTCGCGGGCAAGACGCCAGCTCAACCCACGGCGAAGTACGCCGCGTTGAAGCTCGAGGTCTTCGGTCCAGAGGCTCCCGGCACGATCGAGCTGCCGCTGCCCACGCCGTCGGGTTCGGCCTCCGCAGGTCCCAGCGCCGAGCCGCCTTCGTCGGCGAGCGCAGGACCGTCCGCGAGCGCCCCGTCCTCCGCGAGTGCAGGCCCTTCGGCCAGCGCTCCTGCGAGCGCGTCCGCTGGCCCCGCGCCGTCGGCGAGCCCCTCCGCCTCCGCCCGTCCGAAGAAGTGAAGGCCGCCGAGGCCTGCGGTTGTTTCCCGACCGGGCGGCACTACCCGGGCATCGCGCACCTCATCCGGGTCCGCGCGATCGGCGTCGCCCAAGAGATCGACGCGGAGGCCGCATGGCGCGACTGCGTGGTCGCGTTCATCGACACCGAGACCACGGGCCGCGACCCGACGAAAGATCGCGTCATCGAGGTTGGCATCGTCCTCGGGCAGAGCGGACGCATCTTCGAACGCAAGGCCTGGCTGCTCGACCCCGAGATGCCCATCCCCGAGGAGAGCTCCAACGTCCACGGCATCAAAGACGACGACGTCCGCGGCAAGCCAACCTTCGCGGCCGCCTTCCCCGAGATCGCCGCGGCCCTCGTCGGCGCGATCCCGGCCGCGTACAACGCCGAGTTCGACAAGGCCTTCTTCCGCGGCGAGCTCTCGCGACTCGCACGCGTCCCCGACGACCTGCCGCCCGCGTTCCGCAGAGAGGTCGAGTGGCTCGATCCTCTCGTGTTCGCACGCGAGCTCTATCGCGACGAACAGAGCCGCGCGCTCGGTGACATGGCCGAACGCCTCGGCATCAAGCTCGAGAACGCGCACCGCGCGACCGACGACGCGGCGGCCGCGCTCGAGGTCCTCTACGCGCTCGCACACGATCAGCGCATCCCTCGCGGCTACGCAGCCGTGCTCCAAGAGCAGCGCCGCCTCGGGCGCATGTTCGACGAAGCGCGCCGCTTCTGGCGCAAGCCGAGCTGAGCGCGAGCGGCTACGCTTTGGGCGTGCCCGACGAGCCTCGCCCGCGACGTCACCTGCCGGTGCTCAACCAGAGCGGCGGCGATGGCGCGGCGCCCGAGCAAGCAACCGAGCGCCCTCCGCACGAGTGGGCGATCGCGAGCGGCGTCGTCACGCTGGTCGTGTGGGTCGTGTTGATGGCGGTCGTGAGCGCGGTCCTCGCGAACCGCGCGGTCGCGCCGCTCCTCGTCGTCGGCGCGAGCGCGACGTCGGTCATCGTCGCGGCGGGCCTCGCTGGCTTACTTCTCGGTAAGTTCTCGACGCGCTGTTCGGCGCGCCACGCAAGCTACGGTGCGCTCGGGGCCGTGGTGTTCGGCTGGGTCATCGCGATGCGCTCGCCGGCGGGGGCGTCGCCCGTCGTGTGGCTGCTCACGCTCGGCGCGCTCGTGGGGCTCGCAGCCGCGGGCTCACTCGGTGGCTTCAAGCTCGGTCGGAAGAAGCCCGCATCACGCGCGGGCTGATCGTCAGCGCGGCGCGGGCGTGAGCTCGATCGCAGCGGTCGGCGTCTCGGAGAATTGCTCGCCCGTCGCGGCGTCGAAGGCATCGGGCGCGAGGTCGAGGAGCGGTCGCATCATGAAAGGCCGGCTCTTCAAGCGCGGGTGAGGCACGACCAGATTCGGCAGCGCGAGGTTCTCACCCTCGATCCAAAGGATGTCGAGATCGATGGTGCGCGGCGCGTTCGCGACGGTGCGCACGCGACCGAGCTCGGCCTCGATGCGCTGGAGGTGAGCGAGAAGCTCTGCCCCATCCATCGCAGTGAGCAACAGGACCGCGCCGTTGAAATACGGATCCTGCTGCGGCCCGCCCTCCGGCGAGGTCTCGTAGAACTCCGAAACCTCGGCGACGTGCAGATCATCGATCACGCGCAGCCGCTCGACAGCCAGCTCGAGGTTCTTGCGCCGATCACCGATGTTCGAGCCGAGGCCTACAACGACCCGGCGAATATGATCCACGACACATCGTTTACATAATCCGCGTCCCGAAGGCGAGCGCGATGTATGCCATCATGCCGCTTCGTCGGAGGCTCTACGCCCACCCGACATGCGGCGCCCCTCAGGACGAGGAGGGAAGATGCGTCGATCGTCTGCGGTGCGCCGCTCGATCACAGAACGACGTCGCGGCTGACCATCTTCGGTCGCCGGCTCGGGGAAGAGCGCACGCAGCTCTTCGAAGGTCCGAGGCAAGCTCGCCGCGACGACCGCCGCGTGGGTCCTGCACATCGGGAGCGATTTGCTCTCGACGACCACGCGGCAGACCTTCCCTGAAGAGAGCGGCTTCTGACAGACCGCGCACGGAGCGCTCGGCTTTCTCGCAGCCATCCACGACCGATCGCGCACCCCGCGAGGTCGGGCCAACTTTGTCGCTCAGGTCGCGGCGCGACGACGCTCCACCCACTCGATCACGCGCTCCGCCGGGCGCGTCCCCGTGAACCGCGCGAGCTCCTGGATGCCGGTCGGGCTCGTCACGTTGACCTCGGTGAGGCGCTCACCGATGACGTCGAGGCCCACGAAATACAGGCCGTCCGCGCGCAGCCGAGGCGCGAGCGCGCGCACCATCTCGTGCTCGCGCGCCGTGAGCTCCGTCGGGACCACGCTGCCGCCGACGTGGATGTTCGAGCGGATGTCGTCGGCGCGCGCGACGCGAAGGATGGCGCCGAGAGGCTCGCCGTCGAGGAGCAGCACGCGTTTGTCGCCGGTGGTCACGTCGGGGAGGAACTCCTGCACCATCGCGAGGCGCTTGCCCTCGTAGGTGACGACGTCGACGATCGCGCGGGCGTTCTTGTCGCCCTTGAAGACCATCATGACGCCGACGCCTCCGGCGCCATCGAGCGGCTTGATCACGGCCTTGCCACCGACCTCGTCGACGAACGCGAAGATCGCGTCGCGATCGGCCGTGACGAGCGTCGCAGGCGTCCACTCGGAGAAGTGCATCGCGTAGAGCTTCTCGTTCGCGTCGCGGAGCCCGCGCGGATCGTTGACGAGGAGCGGACCACGGGCGCCAGGCCGATCGCGCGCGTGCTCGAGCAGCAAGGTCGCGTAGGAGTACGCGCGATCGAACGGAGGATCCTTGCGAATGAAGACAGCGTCGACGTCGTCGAGCGCGATCTCTCGGAGCTCACCGGTGAGCCGAATGCGCGGCTCGTCGGGGAAGATCGAGATGCCGCAAGCGCGCGCGATCGTGCGGCCGCGACGCACGCCGAGGTTCGAGATCAGCACATGCAGGCTCTCGTGCCCGCGGGCCTGCGCGGCCTCGATGAACGCGAACGTCGTATCCTTTTCGGGGTTCACGCGGTCGAGCGGATCCATCAGAAAGACGAAGCGCATCGCTGTCTCCTCCACCAAGCTGTCGAGCCAACCGCTGGCACCATGCCGCGGCGCGCACGTGTGACAGTAGCCGAGGCCCCGCCGATGAGGTCCCCCCTTCTCCAGCTAACGGTGTGTTCTCTCGCGGCCGTCGTCGCGTGCGGCAGCGCGACGGGTCCGAGCGATCACCCGCACGGGTCCGCCTCCGCACCTGCGAGTGCGAGCGAGGTCAAACCCCACGTCGTGCCCGACGAGGCGCGCGCGCTGAAAGACGATCTCTACGCCGTCGCGGCCGAGAACGAGACCGCCGTCGCGACCGCGCGCACCGTGCTCGAGCGCGGCGGCTCGGCGGTCGACGCTGCGGTCGCGGGGGTCCTCGTCGGGTGCGCCGCGCACGCAGCTTCGTGTTCGATTGGAGGTGGCGGCGCCGCGATGCTCTGGGACGCATCGACGAAGAGCGCCACGTTCCTCGACTTTCGCGAGGTCGCGCCGTCGGGCGTGTCGCCGGGCGACTACGTGTCGAAGAACCCGTCGCGCGACCAGCGCGGCTTGCTCGTCGGCGTGCCGGGTTTGATCGCGGGGCTCTACGAGATGCACCGGCGCGGGGGGAAGCTCGCGTGGTCCGACGTGGTGAAGATCGCCGCCGCCGACGTGGCGAAGGGCTTCCCCCTCAGCCCTTACATGGCTCAAGCCGTCGAGTGGAGCGCGAGCTGGGCTTACAAAGATCCCTCAGCGCGGTCCGTCGCGCCGAGCGACGCGAAGAACCGGATCGGCGACACGATCGAGAACGCTCCCCTCGCGCGCCTGCTCGAGTCGATCGCCGAACAGGGCCCTGACGCCGTCTACAAAGGTCCGGTCGCCTCGCAGATCGTCCAAGCCGCGCGAGCCTTCGACAGCCCGATCAAGCTCGGGGATCTCGCGGCGTACGCGCCCGTCGCGCGCGAGCCGATCCAGCTCGCGTACGGCGACAAGACCGTCGTCCTCGCGCCGCCGCCGTCGGGTGCAGGGTTCAACATCGCGCAGCTCCTCACGATGTTCACGAGCGATGACCTGGTGAAGCTCGACCCTGGGAGCGGCCGCTATGTGCACGCTCTCTCCGAGGGACTGCGCTCGAGCTACGCCGATCGCGCGCGCTTCATCGGCGACCCAGCGTTCACGCGCGCCGACATGTCACAGCTCCTCGACCCGAGCTCGCTGCGCACACGGCGCGCTCAGTTCCCCGAGGACTCGACCACGATGCCGCACCTGCGCAGCGTCTCGGAGTTCGGCACCTTCCACATCTCGGTCGTCGATGGGCTCGGCAACGTCGTCGCGTGCACGGCCTCCGTCGGCAGCGTCTTCGGCGCGCAGATCGTCACGGAGTCGGGCTTCGTCCTCAACGACGCGCTCTCGGATTTCGCGTTCGACGACTACGCGGAGAAGCTCGTCACGCGCGGTCCGAACTTCGTCCGCGGGGGCGCGCGCCCGACGTCGAACGCTGCGCCGACGCTCGTGCTCTCGGAGGGCGCGCCCATCCTCGCCCTCGGTGGTTCGGGTGGCTTGCGCGCTGCGAGCGGCGTCGCCGAGGTCTTGTTCCACATCCTCGCCGAGGGCGCGTCGCTCCCCGATGCGATCACTGCGGCGCGCTTTCATGTGACCGCCACGGGCGCGCTCAAACTCGAGCCGGAGCTCGCGTCGATCGCAGCGGACGTCACGGCCCGCGGCGAGGCCGTCGAGGTGAAGCCCTACAGCTTCAGCGCGGTCACGGGCGTCGCTATCCGCAGGGTCGACAAGGCCCGCGTGCTCGAGCCCGTCTTCGATCCTCGCAAGGGCGGCGCTGTGACGGTCGGCCACTCCGAGGCGCCGATCGACAATGCAACGGAGGACGTGGTTCATCCGTAGGGTCGTCACCATGACGAAAACCCCCGAGCCGCCCTCATCGGAGATCACGCCGCCCGAGGTCTACGCTCGCCGGGAGACCATCATCGAGGCCGGCGCGCGCGACGACGACGTGCCGCCCGAGTTCGACGTGCACCGCGGGCGTCGGAACTTCATGCGAAACATGGCGCTCGCGGGCGCTGGCGCGGCCGTGTTCGGCGGTGCGCTCTACCTCCTCACCAAGCGCCGCGGCGGCATGCCGGCGCCGTCGTTGTCCGCCTTGCCCGCGCTCTCGGCGAGCGGGCCCGCGTCACCCGAGTTCATGACGACCGAGGCGATGACGCCCGCCGAACACGTCACCTCGTACAACAACTTCTACGAGTTCGGCCTCGACAAGCGAGACCCGGCCGAGAACGCCGGCACGCTCGTCACGCGACCGTGGACGGTCGACGTGGGCGGCGCCGTCGGCAAGCCGCGCACGTTCGACATCGACGAGCTCACCAAGAAATTCCCGCTCGAAGAGCGCGTCTATCGCATGCGCTGCGTCGAGGCTTGGTCGATGGTGATCCCTTGGCTGGGCTTCCCGCTCGGCAAGCTCCTCGCCGAGGTCGAGCCGACTTCGAACGCGAAATACGTGGCGTTCACCACGCTCTTCGATCCGAAGACGATGCCGGGGCAGCGCAGCGACGTGCTCCCTTGGCCCTACGTCGAGGGCCTGCGCATCGACGAGGCCATGCACCCGCTCACGCTGCTCGCGGTCGGCTTGTATGGGCACGCCCTCCCGAACCAAAACGGCGCGCCGCTGCGGCTCGTCGTCCCGTGGAAGTACGGCTTCAAGGGCATCAAGTCGATCGTGCGCATCGATCTCGTGGAGTCGCAGCCGCGCACGACGTGGAACGAGGTCCTCCCTCGCGAGTACGGCTTCTTCGCGAACGTGAACCCCGACGTGAGCCATCCGCGCTGGAGCCAAGCCGACGAGCGCCGCATCGGTGAGGTCTCGCGTCGCAGGACGCTGCCGTTCAACGGCTACGCCGAGCAGGTCGCGTCGCTCTACAGCGGGATGGATCTGCGGAGGTATTTCTGAGCCGCAGCAACACGAGCGGAGCTTGGCTCCCGTGGGCGATCTGGGTCGGTGGGCTCTCGCCCGCGGCCATGCTCGCGCGCGACGCAGCGCGCGGGTGGCTCGGCGCGAACCCCGTCGCCGAGGCTCTCAACGGTACCGGCGAGCTCGCGATCAAGCTGCTCTTGCTCTCGCTCGCCTGCACGCCCGCGCGCATCGTGACCGGCTCGCCTTGGCCCATCCGCGCGCGCAAGCACCTCGGGCTGCTCGCGTTCACGTACGCGCTCGGTCACTTCACCATCTACATCGCGCTCGACCGGCTCGGCGCACTCGGCTCGATCCTCGGTGATCTCACCGAGCGCCCGTTCGTGATCGTCGGCTTCATCGCGCTCTTGTTGCTCGTGCCGCTCGCGATCACGTCCACGAAGCGCGCCGTCCTTCGTTTGGGGGGCAAACGATGGAACCGGCTGCACAAGCTCGTCTACGTGATCGCGGTGCTCGCGGTCGTGCACTTCACACTTCGAGCGAAAAAGGACGTCACCGAGGCCGCCGTGCACGGCGCCATTTTGGCGGTGCTCCTCAGCGTTCGCGGCGTCGACTGGCTTCGAAAACGAGCTCGCCGCCCGACCCTCGCGCCGTTGAGGCGAGCAGGGTGAGGCGGCGCGTCGTGATGTGGTGAGCTGCGCTCAGAGGTTCGAGGCGGCGTGGTCCCAGTTGACCAGGTTCCACCAAGCCTCGACGTACTTCGGCCGCGCGTTGCGGTAGTCGACGTAGTAGGCGTGCTCCCAGACGTCGCAGGTGAGGAGTGGGGTCTTGCCCTCGGTGAGCGGGCAGCCCGCGTTGCTCGTCTGCGTGATCTCGAGCGCGCCCGAGCTGTTCTTCACGAGCCAGGCCCAGCCCGAGCCGAACTGCCCGACAGCCGCGGCCGAGAACTTCTCCTTGAAGGCGCTGAAGCTGCCGAACGCTGCAGCGATCTTCTCCGCGAGCGCGCCCGAAGGCTCACCGCCGCCGCCCGGCTTCATGCTGTTCCAATAGAAGGTGTGGTTCCACACCTGGGCGGCTTGGTTGAAGACGGGCCCGGAGGTCGTTCGAATCAGATCCTCGAGGCTCTTACCGGCGAGGTTCGCGTCCGCGGCGACGAGCTCGTTGAGTTTGTTGACGTAGGCAAGGTGATGCTTGCCGTGGTGGAAATCGAGCGTCTCTGCCGAGATGTGCGGCGCGAGGGCGTCCTTCGCGAACGGAAGAGCGGGCAGGTTGAAGGCCATGGCGTTCTCCTGAGAGTCGAGGTGTTCCCGTGCTCGTGCGCGGGGCCGGTAGACTAGCCACGCCCCCCGCGTGCGCAAGCACGACCGGCGGCTACGAGGAGCCGCCGGTCGAATTGATGGGGGCGCCGTTGATGGGGCCCAGTTGATGGGGACTCAGTGCGTGCGACTCAGAACGAGGCGACCATCTGCACGGTCTTGTCCTCATCGAGGTCGGTCGTCATCGCGTAACCGATGCCCGCACGCTCCGTCGCCGCCACCGAGTAACCACGCATGTGGCCGACGTAGACCGGAACCTCACGAATGATGCGGGAGTGCAGTCGCGTGCGACCCAGCGGGATGACCCGTGAATTGAAGACGTAGACCGTCACGCGGTGCCCCTGCATCTTGTAGGAGAGCGCCGCGACCCCCTGCGGATTGAGCGCGGTCACGCGTGTGTCGATCGGGTGGATGCGCGCCCCATCGAAGCTCGCCGGCTCGTCGTGGTTGTGTGCGAGCAGCGACATCGCCGAGCGCTTCACCGGAACACCCACGTACGGCTCGAAGCGGGCCAGCTCCTCGGGGTTCTTCTCCTCGGGCGGGAGCGGGTTGGCGTGCAGCGCGACGAACTCGTCGAGCAACGTGTCGAACGGAGCTTCGTCGTTGGCCGCCACCGGCGCGGTCGCCGTCGCCGAGTGACGCGCGCGGTCCCACTGGACCACGACGATGAGCACGAAGCATGCGGCCACCGCAACCATACCCACCGCGAGCACGACCCGCGCACGACCACGAAGTCGGCCCGGCTCGTCGTCGACGACTCGAGCTTGCGCGACCGGAGCGTCCGCTGGACGAGCGCCCTCGACCTGGAGGGACTCGAGCACGCGTGACTCGAACGCTCGAGGCATACGTCGCGTGCACGACCGACGAAGGCTCGCTCGCATCGAGCGGACGAGCTCGACTTGGCTCGCGCACGGCTCGCAGGCCTTGAGGTGCTCTTCCACCTCGACGGTCTTGGATGGATCCAACTCACCATCCACGAACAGCATCACGCTGCGTGGACAACATGGCGACGTGTCTCGGATCTTGATTGCGTTCATACGGCGGCCCGGCGGCGGTTTCTGTAGGCGGTCAGATCAGTCGGGGTCTTGTCACTCGATTCGGCTTCGTTCGTCGTGGACGTGCGCGCCGGCTTGTTCGGGTCGACGATGCCGAGCGCCACGGCGTGATCGTAGAGGCGCTTCTGCAGGAGTTTGCGACCGCGGTGCAAGCGACTCATCACGGTCCCGATCGGGCAGCCCATGATGTCCGCGATCTCCTTGTACGATAGCTCTTCGACGTCGGAGAGCACCACAGCGAGACGAAACTCCGGCGGCAACTCGTCGAGTGCGCGCACGAGCTCGCCCTCGATGATGGGTTGGAGAGCCTGCGTCTCGGGGTCACGGATGCTGCGCATCGTTGCAGCGCCGACCCATCCGTCGGTCAAGCTGTCAGCGTCCGGCCCGTCGAGGAGGTCGCGCTCCATCCCGCCACGGCGGTAGCGGTTGATGAACGTGTTCGTGAGGATCTTGAGCAGCCACGCCTTGAGGTTGGTGCCCGCCTCGAACTGCTCGCGGGCGCGCATGGCCTTGACGATGGTGTCTTGGACCAGATCCTCAGCCTCGGTCGACGAGCGCGTCATGCGAGAGGCGACGCTGTAGAGCACGTCGAGGTGGCCGAGCATCTCGATGGCGAAGGGATCCGAGGCCCCGCTGCGGGCGCCCTCGGCTTTGATGCTCCCCTGCCGCTTGAAGAAGAAGAACGCCATGGTCGTGTCCTCTGGAACCGCGCAACTTGGGGTTCATTCCCCAATCGCGCAACGGTGCCATCGAAGCCAGAATCGCGCCAACCCGACGAATCGACGGACCCATCCCCGGACAGATGGTCAGCCGTCCCGCGTCCCTCCCCCAAAAATCCAGGGATCAGTTGCTCGTCGAGTCGTTCGAGCGGCGCGCGAGCTCCGCCTCGAGTGCTTCGACTCGCTGTGACAACCGTGCCACTTCGTCACGCAGCTCGGAGAACGACTTCGCGCTCGGGACAATGTGGCGAATGCGCTCGTCGAGCGAGGAAATCGAGCTTTCCATCAGCTCGGTGAAGCGCCCCTTCTTCTCCTCGGCGCGGCCGGCCTTGGAGTCGGGCGGGGAGGATTTGGTCGACGTCGCTGCGGGCTCCTCGGGCTCGACCGGCTTCACGGGCTCGGGGGCGGGAGCGGCGGCGACAGGCTCCTCGGCGACCTCGGTGGTCGCAGCCTGCTCGGCCTCGGTGCTGGGGATGAATCGCCCGAGCGTCCCCTCGCGGAGCTGATTCAGCAGGCGGCCACCGCGCTCCTGGATGAGGTCGCGCAGGGCCGCGAGCGGGACGCTGCGAGGCTGCGACTTCAGATCCTCGCTGAGGATCAAAGCGAGCGTGACCTCGGTTTTGTCCTCTTTGGTCTTGTTGTCGATGATCTGCACCTCTTCACCGGCGCGGACCATCTCTCCAATCTGTTGGAGGGTGACGTAGCGACTGTCGCGCGTGTCGTAGAGCTTGCGGTTCGAGTACCGCTTGATGACACGTTTTGCCTGCGTCTCGCTGACCGTCTGCTCCTTCGTGGTTTCCATTCCGCCTCAATGCGTCATTCAAGCACCCGCGAGGAACCTCGCGCAACCTGTGACTTATCCCCATGAACTGGGCCCGCCGAGGGGCGCTTCGCTATAGGCGCTCCAATGGCGCTTCGCCAGCGCTTCTCCCCACTCTTCCTCGCACTGCCGCTGGTGCTCGCTCCGGCCATGGGCTGCGACCCTGCGCGGAACGTCCCTGAGCTCCTCCAGGTCTCGGATGTCACGCCGCGCGTGCTCGGCCCAGGCGAGCGTGTCGAAATCGACGGGACCAACCTGCCCGTCGGCCAGGTGAGCGAGGCGCGCGTCGTCTTCGCGGGGAGCCTGCATCGCCCTGGCCTGCCGGTTGTGGACGGTGTCCACATCGAGGTCGGAGGCGCGACCGTCGAGCGCGAGAAGATCTCGTTCATGCTCGACGACGCCACGATGGAGCGCTTCACGGGTCGTGGTGACGAGGCCGAGCACACGACCTTTCGCGGGCGCGTCGAGGTTTGGGTCCCCGGTGCGTCCTCGAAGATGCCTGTCTACGGGACCATCAAAGGCGAGGTCGTCCTCGATTTCCACCCGCGCACCGCGGCTCGCCACGTTCGTGAGGCCCGCGAAGCCGAGGCGCGCGAGGCCGCGCGCTTCATGGGACTCGCCGTCGAGAAGACCGAGCGCGGGCTCACCGTCGCTCGCGTCGAGCCGAACCGGCCCGCGGCGCGCGCAGGCCTCGAGGTCGGCGACCGCATCCTGAGCTTCGACGAGATCACCGCCGAGGAGCCCACGGATCTCGTGCCTGGTGGCTCGCTCGGCCCTGCCGCGATCGTCTATCAGCGCACCGACAAACAGGGTCGCACCGCGATCGACACGCGCGGCTTCCGCGAGGACTCCGTCGAGGCGTACACGTGGGCGATCGTCCTGCTCGCGTCCCTCGCTGGGCTCCTCTTGCTTTTTGGGAGCAGGCTCGGTGCGTGGCTCTCCTGGGTTTCGGCTCGCATTCGTGACGGCATCGCGCGCGCTCGCAGGCCCGACGGCTCGTGGCTCGCAGCCGTCGTCCGAGCTGCTGCGACGGACGCAACCGCTCCCGCGTCGACCACGTCATCGCTCGGCGCCGTCGCTCCCTGGCTGGTGTTCGCCGGGGTCTCTGCGACGTTCGCGCTCCTGCCGATCATCGAGCTCTCGGGTCGTGTCGAGCTCGACCTCGGCATCCTCTACCTCCTGAGCGTGACCGTGCTCGCCGCGATGGGGGTCGTCACCGGCGGTCGCGGCACGCCGCGCTCGATCCTGCTCAGCCGCGCGCGATCCGCGGCGGAGATCCTCCTCTGCGAGTTGCCCGCGGCGAGCGCGATGGCGGTCGTCATCGTCACGACCGGCTCGCTGCGCCTGCGCGACGTCGTCGTCGGACAGACGGGTACGCAGCTCACGGTGACCGAGGTCGGTGGCTGGCCTTGGTTCTGGAACGCGCTCCGCAGCCCGCAGCTCTTCGTGCTGTTCGCGCTCTTCTTCGTCACGGCGATGGTCGATTCCTCACCGCGCACGGCGCGCGGCGAACGTCCCGGCATCGGCGCGCTCGCGTTCCACTTCGCGGAGTGGACGCACATCTTCATCATGTGCGCGATCGGCGCGATGGCGTTCCTCGGTGGATATTCGCTGCCGGGTGTGTCGATGCAGCAGCTCTCTCAGGGTGGACCGCTCGCGTGGCTCGCCGCGCTCGTGTTCTTGGTGAAGAGCTGGGGGCTCGCGCTCGCGGTGCTCACGGTGCGCGCGTGCCTTCCGCGCATTCGACCCGACGTGCTCCTCCGCGTCGGCCTGCGCCGCGTGGTGCCTGCGTGCGTCGCTGCGCTCGCGATCACTGCCGTGTGGGTTCAATACCCGATGGTGCCCACGATCGAGCGCGTCGTCGGGTTGACGACGCTCGCGACCGTCGCAGGCACGCTCGCGATCCTCGCGCTGTCCGCACAAGAAGCGCGTCGCCGCGAGGATGCTCGTCTTCGATCCCGCGTGAACCCCTTCCTCTGATATGCATGGGGTGCCACGCGCTGCGCGGCACGGATGCTCGACGGCGAACTCCGACCCAACTGCACCACCTGTGGTTTGCCACTCTCGGGCAACACGTGCACCGCCTGCGGCGGCAGCGGCGCTCCGTTGGCCCTCGCGGACGGCATGGCGAGCTCCGCGAGCGCGTACGCGCCCGACCCGATGCGGCCGGAGCTCGACCTCGCGTACGGCGCCTGGAGCAAGGGCGACGTAGGACGAATGATCTCGCACTGCCTCACCGCAGGTGGTGCTGGAGACGTCACGCTCGACTCGAGCGTCCCCGCGACGCCGAGCTTCCGCGCGCTCGTGAAAGAGCTCGCGGTCTTCGTGCGACTGCAGACCGATGCGGGGCTCGTCGTCATCGAGACGCCCATCGCCAAGCTGCCGCTCACGCAGTACGTGCCCTCGCTGCGGCTCGCGCTCGAGCTCTCGGATCGCGACACGCCGCCCGTTCGACTCTCCGTCAGGAACGACATCGTGATGATGCGCTTCGTGGCGAAGTCCGTCGCGCTCACGCCGAGCACCTTCTGCGACGCGATCGACTCGGTCGCAGCCGCCGCGCTCGAGGCCTCGCGCGTGTTCGTCGGCACGCTGCAAGCGCGCTCGTTCTCCTCGGACGAGCACCATCACATGCTCACCGACGGCATCCCGCGTGGCGTCACCCTCGCGGACGAGCTCCCGACCTCGCTGCCTCAATCTCCGCTCAAGGCCGCGCGCCCCTCCGACAAGGGCGCCGCCGCGAAGGCCTTCGAGCGAACCGGCACGCCGCGCGAGATCGCTCAGCGCACGTCGCCGCCTCCGGGTCGCAGCCTCAACTCACAAGCGGGCCGGCCGACGCCGGTCGCCGAGATCCCCGCAGTGCTCATGCCTCCGGGTGGCCTCACGCTCGCGAGTCAGCGCGCGACCCCAGCGCGTCTCGATCGCAAGACCCCGCTCGAAGCTCGCATTCCACCGGGCATCCCGGGCATCAGCGCGCCGGCAGCTACGCAGGGCGCTCCAGCGCAGCGCTTGAAGCCACCGACCGCGCCCGCTGCGCCGAACATCTCTCTTCAGCCGCGCCCTGCTCCTCAGGCCATGACCTCGACCGCGGTGAGCCCCGCGCCACCGACGGCGATGGTCCCGCCGACTGCGCCCGCGGTCGCACCAGGCCCGGCGCGCCCCGCGCCCACTCAGGCCAACCAGAGCATCGCGCGCATGCCGACCATCCCGCGCGCCCAAACCCAGCAGAACGCAGCGAACAACCCCGCTGCCTTCGGCCGCACGATGGTGAGCGGCGACGAGCCAGGGACACCGACCGCTCCGTCCCCCGCGCCGACGCAAGCCTCACGCGTGGCCGTCAACACGCACGCCGATCCGCTGGCGGACACCTTCATCGGTGACGCTCAGCAAGCCGTCGGCGGCAACGGCCCCGGCGATCCGCTCTGTGCGCTCCTCCATCGCGCGCAGACCTTGGGCGCCGTCCTCAGCTTCGCCGATCAACCTGCGACGATGTGCTTGCTCATCCGCGCGACCGTCTACCGCGCGATCTACGAGCACGAGCAAGCCGCGCCGCGCGCCGTCGCGCTCCTCTTCAACGCGACCGTCCCGATGACGCGCGAGATCTTCATCACCGCGCCCGGCGTTCGTCGCGGCTCGATGGCGATCCCCAGCGCTTCGCCGGCCTTCGAGGTCATGGCGCGCATCGTCGCTCAGCGCGGCGACGCCGAGCCCGGCGAGCCCCTCGCCATCCAACCGATCACGACCGCCCAAGAAGCCAAGCAGCACCTCGCGCGCTACGTGTCCGAGATCGATCAGGCCCCGACCGATCTCGAGCTCCGCCACTTCCTCGCGCTCGGCGCGCTCTCCGAGCTCCTCACCCGCACGAAGCTCCCCGCGGCGACTCTCGATCGACTGCGCGGCATCATCACGCACGCTCAAAAAGAGGGCGCGAAGCAGCAGATCGTCGACCTCATGATGACCGCGCTCACCCGCATGATCGCCTGACGGATCCCACGATGAAGACGCCCCTCAGCGACCTCGCCGCTCACGTCCGACCCGCGGTCGTCGGCGTGCTCTCGCCCGCGGGGCGCGGCACGGGCTACTGCGCGCTGCCGAACGGGCTCGTCGTCACGAGCCTCGAGGTCGTCGGCTACGAGCGCGAGGTCCAGCTGATGATCGAGGACGGCAACCTCATCCCGGCCGCCGTCATCCGCGCGAACGTCGCGCTCGACGTCGCGCTCCTCGTCCCGCTCGAGCCCGCCCCGATCACGCCCGTCCAGCTCGGCGCCGAGCCGCGCCTCACCGACGAGGTCTTCATCGTCGGCCGCCTCGGCAACGAACCCTACGTCCAGGGCGCGCGCATCACCTCCGTCATGCGCATCTGCGAGGGCTTCGGGCACCTGCAGCTCGACATCATCCCGGAAGAAGCGCTGCGCGGCGCGCCGGTCTTCGACGCCCAGGGCGGCTGCCTCGGGCTCATCGTGCGACCTCGTCGCGTGCGCCTGCCAGGCGATCGCACAGCACACAAATGGCTCGCGGGCCTCGTCCTCCCCAACGCAGCGTTCGAGGGCGGGCTCATGAGCGCCGACGGCGCGCCCGAGTCGCTGCTCGAGCTCGCACCCGAATACGGCTGCCCGCGCTGCGACACGATCTTCGAGCCCGAGATGGATCGTTGCCTCGAGTGCGGCGCGCTCCTCCCCCATCAATGGCAACGCGAGAACACCGACCCCGACGCGCGCACGCCCACCCCGCTCAAGGGGCTCTACGCGGTGCGCGCCGCCCTCGCGTCGATGGGCATCCCAGCGAACCGCGCGCGCGTCGACGCTCGCACGTGGCGCTTCTCACCCGCCTTCCAGGGCCAGGACGTGCGCAGCCAGGTCGACCTCACGACCGACGCGACCGGTGACTTCCTCGTGATGCGCGCCCCGCTCGCGCGCCTCCCGCTCGAGGGCTTCGAGAGCGTCTATCGCCACCTACTCACGCTCAACGACGAGACCGCTGGTCCTTATCGCTTCGGCGTCGTCGACGGCATCATCTACCTCTCGACGTTCGAGCCCGTGCGCGGCGTCGACACCTCGCGATTCCCCAGCACCGTGAGCGATTTCTCTCGCGCGCTCGGCGCGTTCCGCGCGGCCCTCGACAAGCACTTCGGGCTCGAACCCGCGTACGAACACGAGACGGACTAGCTCCTCCGCGGCGGGTGTACGCTCGACCGCATGCGGTCCCTTCTGTCTCTCTTGGTCGGGGCGAGCGTCGCCGCGCTCCTCGTCGGTTGTTCGGACGACACCTCCAACACCGGCGCGAGCGGCGGCTCCGGCGCTACCGGCGCGACCAACCAAGGCGGCTCCGGCGCTACCGCCAACGGCGGCTCGGGTGGGCAGGGCTTCGTCGATCACGGGGCCGTCACTTCGATCGCGATCGACCCTCCGTCCGGGACAATCGACGTCTCCAACGGCGCGCCAGCCTCGGCCTCGTTCACGGCAATAGCGACCTACGAAGATCAATTCCAGACTTCGGTTCAAGCGACTTGGGCCTTCGACAAACCCCAAATCGCGCTCGTCGACAACACCGGTATCGTCTCGGCGCAAGGCAACCGCGGCGGCACGGGGACGCTCACCGCCACCTATCAAGGCAAGTCCGCGACCGCGTCCGTCACCGTCAAGCTCCACTTCGTCGACAACCCCGCGGGCGTCACCCCTTCGGATATGGCGCTCTTCGACGCGCCCGACGCCCAACCCTCGGGCACGCTGCTCTATCCCTATGACAAGACGGTCTTCGCGCGCGGCATCCTCGCCCCCGAGGTCATGTGGTCAGGCGGCGCGGCCGGCGACCTCTACCGTGTAAAAATCACCGACGCCGACGTGGACGGCACCTTCTACGTCGCAGTCGATCCGCCGAGCGACTTCACCATGCCCGCCGCGTTTTGGCAGGCCCTGACCGAGAGCAACTCGGGCGCTGACGTCTCTGTCCAGATCGTCCGCCTCTCCGCGGGTCAGGCCCACGCAGCCATGACCGAAAGCTGGAAGATCGCGCAGGGCAGCCTCCGCGGCACCATCTATTACTGGGCTGTAAACACCGGGCAGCTCATGCGCATAGCACCCGGCGCGTCGAGCCCGACTGTCGTCTTCGACTCGGGCCCAGCCGACCAGCTGGGGACCCCAGCGCCCGCGAGCTACAACGGGACCGTGCCTCCCTGGGAGAGCGGCGGTAACAACAAGCGCTGCGTCGCTTGCCACACTGTCAGCAAAGACGGCTCGACCATCGCCGCCGTCTTCGAGAAACACGGCTCCACCGCGAGCCCGTGGGGCACCGTCGATCTCACCCAGGCCCAACCCTCTGTCGTACAGATTACGCCCTATACCTCGTCTGCGATCTATCTCGGGCTCTCACCGGACGGCCAATACGCCATCGAGAACGACGTCGCGATGCGGATGCGGCTCTTCAACGCCAAGACTGGCACGCAGCTCGCGAGCGCCCTCGACAGCTACCCTGATTACACCTGCGACCCAGCCTTCTCGCACGACGGCACCAAGCTCGCGTTCTCCAGCTATGTGAACGGCTACTATCCAGTCGAGTTCTACCGCGCCGATCTCGACATCACCGACTTCGACCCGGCGAACGGTATATTCTCCAATCGGCGCACCATCGCGCAAGGCGGCAATCAGGCCATCGCGTTCCCCAGCTTCTCGCCCGACTCCGCGTGGGTGCTCTTCCAAATGGGCGACTATTCGCGCGCCCGCTACGGCGCCGGCAACGACATCACAGGCCACGACTCGCTCTACATGACCGACGTCGCTGGCTCCGGCGCCATCATCCCGCTCTCGAACGCCAGCGGCGCCTCGCTCGAGTCTCGCAATACGCAGCGCAGCTACCAGCCGACCGTCAATCCCATCCCAGTCGGCGGCTACACCTGGGTCGTCTTCGTCAGCCCGCGCGACTACGGCAACAAGATGCTGTCCGTGAACGACGCCACCAATGAGAATCGCAAGCAGCTCTGGGTCGCCGCGATCGACAATAACCCCCAACCCGGCACCGACCCCAGCCACCCGGCGTTCTGGCTCCCCGGGCAGGACCTCTCGACCATCAACATGAGCGGCTATTGGGCGCTCGAGGCCTGCCATTCGGACGGCGCCAGCTGCGAGCAAGGCTTCGAGTGCTGCAGCGGCTTCTGTCAGCCCGACGGCAATGGCGGCTTCGCGTGCTCACCTCCGCCTGGTGGCTGCTCCAATACGGGCGACGCTTGCACGACTGGCGCCGACTGTTGCAACCCCGAGGACGAATGCATCGGCGGCTTCTGCGCCCTCTCGAGCCCTCAATGAGGCAAACGAACGGAATCCCGCGGGCACGATGAAGAAGAAATTTGGGGGGAGAGAAGCTCCCTCCAGCGCGGAGCCGCGCCGTCTGCGCACCTCTGATTCTCCAGCATTGACCGCGACCTTCTTCCCCAATCAAGCCGCGTTCCGCGCTTGGCTCGAAACCCACCACGCGACCGCGACCGAGCTCCTCGTCGGCTTCCACAAAGTCCCGAAGAAGGGCGCCGCCCCCGAGCCTGGGCGCTCCACCCTCACGTGGCCGCAGTCCGTCGACGAGGCTCCCTCCCATTCGTTTCACCTCGAGAAAGCCCCGGAGCATGCTCGTCCACCCTGTCGGGCTCGCAGCCTTCGACCGACGCTCCGGCGAGCGCTCGGGCGTCTATTCCTATGAGAAGACTGCCTTCGCCGCGCTCGAGCCCGACCTCGAGGCCCAGCTCCGCGCCGACTGCGCGCCGCCCGCCATTGGATCTCCACGGCCAAACGCCCCGAGACGCGCGCGCGCCGCCTCGCCGAGCTCCTCGCAGCCTCCAGGCGCGGCGAGTTCGTCAAGCCGTTACAAATCCGTAAGCCATCCTGAGCGCCCCTTCAGTCGCGGCTCATGCGCTCGAGAAAGCCCTTCAGCTCAGCCTGCTCGGCGCTCGTGAGCTTGCCCAAGCGCCGGCCGAAGGCCTCGGAGAGGAGCGCCTGACCGCGCGTCATGACGCTGCGGCCCGAGCTCGTGAGCGTCAGGCGATAGCGACGGAGGTCCTCCGCGTCGATCTCCCGCTTCACGAGCCCGACGGACTCGAGGCGCTTGACGTACACGGTGACGCTCGGCTTGGGCATCGACAGCGCGGTCGCCAAGTCGCCAGGGTGCGGATGCTCGTCGATCGCCGCGAGCACGAAGAGCTCCTTCACCTCCACCCCGAGCTCGCCCAGCGCCGGCGCGACGGCGACGATGACCGACATCACCAGCCGATAGTCGAGCGTCCAGATCCTCGCCGCATCGTCCTTCTTCGCCATGGGTTTTGTCTTCATCCTCGCTCGCGCGGAGACCTTTCACGCGGCCCCCTCTTGCGCAGCGTTAGTTCAAGATTAAATAACCTGCGTCTCTGAACTACGTGCACGACGAACAATCTAGCAGAAGGACCACCATGCCTCTCGACCACTATGTGACGCTCGGCCGCTCCGGCCTGCGCGTGAGCCCGCTTTGTCTCGGCGCGATGACCTTCGGCGAGAACCTGGGCTGGGGCTCACCCGTCGAAGAATCGCAGAAGATCATCGATCGATATATCGAGCTCGGTGGCAACTTCATCGACACCGCCAACTTCTACACGAAGAGCCACTCCGAGAAGATCATCGGCGACCACGTCGGCCGCCACTCCGCTCGACGCGACCGGCTCGTCATCGCGACCAAGTTCAGCGGCAACCTTTATCCTGGCGACCCGAACGGTGGGGGCTCCAGTCGCAAGTCGATCCTCGCAGCCTGTGAGAACTCGCTGCGCCGACTGCAGACCGACTACATCGATCTCTATTGGCTACACAACTGGGATGTTCACACGCCAATCGACGAGACGATGGCCGCCCTCGACGACCTCGTGCGCGCCGGCAAGGTCCGCTACATCGGCGTCTCGGACACCCCCGCGTGGAAGGTCGCGGAGGCGAACATCACCGCACGATTCCGCGGCTGGTCGTCGTTCATCGGACTTCAGATCGAATATTCACTGCTCGAGCGCACGGTCGAACAAGAGCTCGTCCCCATGGCACGTGAGCTCGGCCTCGGCATCACGCCCTGGTCCCCGTTGAAGAGCGGCGCGCTCAGCGGCAAATACACGCGACGCAACGCCGGAGACCTCAAGCCGGATCGTGGCCCCTTCATCACCTCTTTCCTCAACGAGAAGACTTGGGCGCTCATCGACGTGCTCGAGGCAATCGCTGCCGAACACGAGACCACAGTCGCGCGCGTGGCGATCGCTTGGCTAATGGCGCAACCCGGCGTCACCTCGACCATCATCGGCGCCCGCAAACTCTCTCAGCTCGAGGACAACGTGCGCGCGCTGGAGGTCCACCTCGCGCCCGCCGAGCTCGCGCGACTCGACGCCCTGACCAAACCGACTCTCGGCTTCCCGGCGAACATGCAGCCGATGTTTCCAGCCATTCACAACGGCGGGACGACGGTGAACGGCGTGTCAGCACCGCCATCGCCGTTCGTGATGCTCAAAGGCGAGTCACCGCTCTGACCTCGCGAAACCCAATCGGGTGAGCCCAATAGACGTGGCACTCGTCACCCTCGACCACGAACCAAAGACACCTCGAATGGACCGCGAAGCGAATGCCCGCGACGTGTCCCCATTCGTTCTTTAGAAGGCTAGCCTCAGCCACCTGGCTTCCCACGAAGTCGGCGTATGGCTCCTCCTTGTAGCAATCGATGCGCACCCAACGCCCGTGCCTCTCGACGAATCTCTGGTTCTCCGGGGCGAGAGGCTCAGCGAACGGGTCTCGCCAGGCCCCAGTCCTGACACGAAGGCACTCGCCGCCAGCGGCGGAGTCCAGCAGGACGATCTGGTCGTCGAGGCGGAGCTCCAGCGCACCGTCCGCACGGTCCACCTCTCCGCGATATTCGTAGAGGATCCGCCCAATACCGTTGACAGTGCGACCGACCATCTCCGCGACCATTCGCTCGAGGGGACCATTCATTGAGGCGCCAGGCATCCACTCCGCACGCCCCCACGACGCGCTGCGAGCCGCGACCTGACGAGCAACTCCGGAGCTCGAACGCACGCTCGCCCGCCACGGCCGCATAGCGCGATAACGACCGCCAGACCGACATCCAGCGGGGTATTCCCGGAATAGGTGCCCTCCTTGTCGGTCTCCCCAGCTCGGCGCGTCGCAATTGTGGGATGCACTTCGTAGCCGGATGCGCCCAACAATGTTCACCGGAACGCCCTAGCCGGAGTGGATCATTCATATTCCAGCCACTGCGTCGTCGGGACAAACACAGTATAGCCAGACCAGCCTGTGGTGGAAACACGGCGCAACTTGCCCCGTCTGCACGACTCCTCCAGCAGTCTCGACATCGCCGCATTGTCGTCGGCGCGGGCTGTGTCTGAACCATACTCGACGCTCACGATACTCCTCGACTCACAATACAGCATGAGGCGCCAGGCATCTACTCCGCGCGCCTCCTCGACGGCGACGTGACAATCCACCACAACCCCGTGGGGGTCGCGGAATCGAAGGCCGCGCCCATGCCAGACATAGCTCCAGACCTCGCCGTCGAGCTCGAGTTGTCCCGTTCGTGGGATGCGCTTCGTAGCCGGATTACGCCCGACAATGTCGACTAGATCGGGATACGCCCTAGTCGCAACCTCGACGAGGGCGGCCTGCAGCCTCGTGTACTCACGCATGACGCAGTCAATATCCACCTGGAGCCCCCCGCAAGCCAGTCCACGTCGAGCCATCGAAGATGATGAGCTTTCCTCGCGCCGCAATGGGATCATAAATGTCCCCCTCGGTGCATCCATTCTGCTCATAGGACAGGCGAACCCGACATTTCCCGCGACGAATGAGCGGCTTCACCCACTCATGCTGGCGGAATCGGTTACACAACACGCACTCGTAGTCCGCATCAAGAATTCGAAACGCATCAGGGACCTCGTCACGAATGGCGACATCGAGTACGTCGGCAAGCCGCAGCCTCGCAAGTTGAAACGACGCAACCCCATCGGGGAAGGTCCTGGCGTAGAACGCTTCGCTCGGCCTCCCTGGGCGCGCATTCGCGCGCAGCAGATCATGCGACTTGGATCGCTCGTTGACCGACAGCAGGAGCTTGCACAATTCAACCAAGTTCTCTTGCGTGTCCTCATGCGTTGCCAAGTCAAAGAGACGCTCCAGCTCCCTCCGCACCTCAGGCGGATGACTCGCGCTGATACCATTCAGTGACGCGGCCGGGATCACAACAGTCGCCTGAGTCTCCACGGGCGGCCAACGGCTACAGCGGGGTTCGTGCGTCGTGTAAGGCGAGGACGTGTTCCAGGGCGGCAACATCACCGACACGTGGATGCAGCTTCTCCTGCTTGCAGTAGCGCAATACGCCACGAGCGGCGTCCAAGATTGATTGCTGAAGCACTGACCGCAAGACTGTCTCGTGCGCAACGCGCTGGAATTCGATGTCCCATGAAACGTGAGAGGCGGGCACCTTCTCGACGGCCACGAGTGCTACCTGGTCCTTGGTCGGTCCCTCATCGATCAGAACTGCCCACGGCCCATCGATGAATGTCAGCTGATACCGGTTTTGCATTGGAGGCGGCAGCCGAGGACTGGCAGACAGTGCGAGAACATTCTCCAACCATGCGGTCATGATGCTTGGCAGAAAGTCAGTCCAGTTTGCGCTTGGAAATGGCCTGCCATCAATCCAAATGCAAATCGGCGCGACCTTTCTCGATGACAGTTGGGCAGCGTCGTAAGAGATCTTCATATTGACCGTGTATCCAGAAAATTCGTCACCGCCGTCGAGTAAAGCCGCGTTCATGTGCATTCGTGCGGCCGCTTGCACCACCGCGCAAGACTGCTGTGAGCGATTCGTCGTTGGCTGGAGAACTGCGCGGTCGCGAGCACCACGATTTGCGCGACGTTCGCTATGACCCCGGGGAGAGCATCCAAACATAGCGGGTCGCGGGGCTCGGCCTCGAGATGATCGTCGGCGTCCTCACGCCCAGCATCAAACGCGTAGATGCCACGCTCGGCGAGCAATTGCCAGTCATTGGAGAGATGCGGCGCGATCACTGGTGCATAGAGCGCCGTCGTCCTGACCGGCAGCGCCATGAGACACTCAATCGCCCATTGGAGCTTACGCCGCTCGGGGAGGAGGAGCATGGGAATGCAGCCGCGGCCGGCGGACGCAAAGAATCCGACGTGGCGGGCTGGGTCGATTGCCAGCCAGTCGAACTCCATTCCAATGACGCCGTCGTAGGGGTCGACCATGTCTCGGCCATCTCCAAGACGACGACGTTCGTGACCGTGTGCCCCTGACGTGCGACGGTCTCGCGAGGTCCAACCCACGGGTGATTCTTCCTGGCGGCGAGGGGTTGGCTCAGCGCCGACTCTGGGTATGCTCGCTTCGATGAGCACAGAGTCCGTCCGCGGTAAGAAGGTTGTCCTCCACTTCGAGGGTTCCAAGTGCATACACGCGCGCCAGTGCGTGCTGGGCCGGCCCGATGTCTTCGTTCCGAACGTCGAGGGCGAGTGGATTCACCCCGACAACGCCACCCCCGAAGAGATCGCCGCGCTCGCGCAAACGTGCCCTTCGGGTGCAATCCGCTACGAGCGGCTCGACGGCGGCGCTGGCGAAGAGGCGCCCCGCGTGAACGTCGCGCGCGTTCGTGAGAACGGCCCCATCGCGTTGCACGGCGCATTGACCATCGCCGGTCAGCCCGCTGGCTTCCGCGCGACGCTGTGTCGCTGCGGCGCCTCGAAGAACAAGCCCTATTGCGACGCGAGTCACACGGCGGCTGGATTCAAAGCGACGGGCGAGCCGGACGCCGCAGACTCGACCGCGCTCGAAGCGCGCAATGGAGAGCTCAAGATCACCCCCGCCAAGAACGGTCCGCTGCTCGTCGAGGGCAACCTCGAGGTCTGCAGCGGTACGGGTCGCACGATCAACCGCGTGAAGAAGACGGCGCTCTGTCGCTGCGGCCAATCGGCGAAGAAGCCTTATTGCGACGGCACCCACAACAAAGTCGGCTTTACCGCAGAATAGGCTGTTCGCGTGGCCGCCTCGTTTTACCGTCGACCGCTGCCGGAGACCTCGATCGCGTTCGCCAGCGAGGAGGGCAAGCTCCTCTTCAAGGAGGCCCTCGCCGACGGAACGATGGAGTGCTTCTTCGCGCTCTCCGAGCAATTTCACACGCAATCCGAGCCTGCGTTCTGCGGACTCGGCTCGCTGGTCATGGCGCTGAACGCGCTCGCGATCGACCCGGGCCGGATGTGGAAGGGGCCGTGGCGCTGGTTCGACGAGACCCTCCTCGACTGCTGCGTGCCGCTCGACGTGGTGAAGCAGCGCGGCCTCACGCTGAGCGAGATTGCCTGTCTCGCGTCGTGCAACGGCGCTCGGGCCGAGCGCGTGAACGCCGATCGCGCGCCTGCTTCCGCGCTGCGAGCCGCGGTCTCGCGCGCATCGCGCCTGTCGGCTGGCGGCGTGCTCATTGCGGCGTACAACCGCGGCTCGCTGGGCCAGACGGGCTCGGGGCACTATTCCCCAATCGCGGGCTATCACCAAGGCCGAGACCTGGCGCTCGTCCTGGACGTCGCGCGCTTCAAATACCCACCTCATTGGATCCCGATCGAGACGCTCCATCAAGCGATGCTCGCGATCGACGGTGACACTGGGCGTTCTCGCGGTTGGCTGTGGCTCACTGCGGCCGAGGACGCGCGGCCCCTGTTCGTGACGCTCGGCGTGCCCGTCGCAGGGTGGCGGACGTTCTTCGAGGGGCTACGCGCCGAGGTCGAAGAGGCGAGTCGTCACGCGCCCGCGGACATCGTGTGGGCCAAGGCCCTCGCCGATATGGCGCCTTCTCTGGCCGATATCGTGCGGCCCGCGGCTCGCGCGCTGCACGGGTCGCTCGCGCCCGAACACGCCCGAGCCGTCGAGGCGCTGCTCGGCGAGATCCGCAATACAACCACGTTCCGCGCGGTCTCGACCGCGCTCCGCGAGCGTGCGCCCGAGTCCGCTCAGATCGATCCGGAGGTCGTCGCGCTGGTCGCGCTCGTCCTGATGGGCGACTCGCGCACCGAGCTCGGGCCCAATTTGGAGCGTGAGGTGTGCGCGCTCGATCGCCAGTTGAAGGCCGTCGCCTGCGCCGTGCCCTGAGGGTCGCTATCCGGTAATCACGCGCTCGAGCGCCTCGTGGATATGGCCGTTGCTGGCGACCAGATTCCCGCGCTCGAGCCGCACCGGCCCACCGCCGATGGTGGTCAAACGACCGCCGGCCGCGAGCACCAACGCCGCGCCCGCCGCCGCGTCCCACAACATGATTCGTCGCTCCCAATACGCGTCGTAGGTGCCATCCGCCACGAACGCGAAGTCGAGCGCCGCAGAGCCGCAGCGCCGCACGGCCTGGACTCGCCGCTTCACCGCGGCGAAGGTGTCGAAGTTGTTGTCCGGCGCGAGCTCTCGATTGGGGGGAAACCCAGTCGCGACGAACGCCTGAGTGAGCTCGGTCGTGTCGCTGACCGAGCGGGGCTCACCGTTTTTGTAGACAGCCCGCGCCTCGGGGGTGCGGAACCAGCCGTGCCAGGCGGCGCTCAATGCGGGCGCGACGATCGCGCCGGCGATCGGCTTGCCTCGAGACAATGCCCCAATCGATACGCACCAAAACGGGTGGCCGTGGGCGAAGTTCGTCGTCCCGTCGATCGGATCGACGGCAAACGCCAGGTCGCGCTCGGCCCAGTCGCCGTCCAAGCGCGCTCTAGAACCCTCTTCGCCGACGATCGGGACTCCCGGATAGCGCTCCTCCAGGGCGGAGATCGCGAGCACCTGACTGCGGAGATCGAACTCGGTTACGAGGTCGTTCTTGCCTTTGGTCGAGGCCGCGACGCGGCGCCCGAAGCCCGTATTCGCCACCGCGGCCGCGCGGGTCCCGATCTCCAGACAATCCGCAGCGACCCGGCTGAGCTCCACGTCGTTCATGCGCTCCCTTTACCACGCGCGGCGCGCCCTGGTCGCGACGACAACCCCTGACCGATGCGTACAATCTTGTAACAACAAGTCTCGGTAGCGCCCGCCTGCACTTCATGACATGGCTCCGCGCGATGCCGAACGAGACTCGAACTCTCCGCCCAGGACCGAAGCCGCGCACCGCCCTCGCGGACAACGGCGCGACGCTCGACGTGCCGGCGGGCTGGGATCTTCTGCCCCCGGGTGACGCGGGGCTCACCCGCCGCGTGAAGGCCGCGGGGCCTACGTGGACGCTTCAGGAGAAGGTCGGTCGCAAGCTCTTCTCGCGCGGCGTCTGGGCGCCCGCGGCGAACATCGAATCGGCGCGGAGCGTCCTCGCCGAGGAGCGCGCCGACCCCGCATATGCCCGTAAGCTCGCGGCCAGCCGCGAGCGGCGTGACAAACAACAGGTCGCTTACGTCGAGGACTTCCGCGGAGCCGTGCTCGCTTATCTGGCCTTCGACGCACGCCACGAGGCGCTCTCGCGCGCGCTGGCCGACGCAGTCACGACCCACGCGACGCCCGTGGGCAGCGGCACGGTGGCGCGGACCGAGCGAATCCCGATCGAGGAGCGCGCGGAGTCCGCTGTCATCGCGTGGATGCGGCACCAGACGACCGCGTACGACGATATGGCAATAGCGCGGGTGAAGGGCGAGCGTCGTCGCGTCCGCAGGATGCTGGCCGAGCGGTCGAAGGCGCTGCTCGACAGCTACAGGCGCGGCGCAGCGCCGTCTCCCAACTGCCCGCTACAGCGCTTCCTCGCAAAGCAGCAATCGCAGACCTCCTAGTGCTACGAACCGCAGGTTCGTAGACACCGAAATATGTCCGGACTGCGCGGTCAGGCGCGGCCGATCGCATGGGTTCGACCAGGCCCGTCACTCGCGCGCGCCAGCGCGGGGCCTGGGCGAACCCCAAGCGAACTTAGACCGGCAGTACTAATGCGCGGACGCGCTGCCGCTCGCGCTAGCGCTCGCCGCCGTCTTCGGTACGGGGCAGTCATAGGCGCTCACGGTGAAGTGGTATTCCTTACCGAGGTATCCATCGCTGAAGCCGGTCTTGTGGACGTGCGCGACGGCGTTGGCGCCGCGGTCCTGCGCCTCGCGCACGACCTTGTCCATCGGCGGCTCTTTGTTGTCGTTGCGCGAGACCTCGAATTTCTCGAGGAACTTGCAGCTATCGGGCGGGTCCTCGGGTTTGCCGTTCCGGCCGTACACGACGACCTCGGGCCCCTCGTTCTGCGCGCGGAACGCGCCGCAGGCCGAGAGAAGCCCCATGATCGAGACGCCCAACAGACCACCGACAATCCATCGCATCGAGACCACCTCGACGACCGTTTCTATCTCATCTAGTCGCGGCTGACGCGGCTCTCGAGCGTTGTCGTAGACTCGGCGCCACCATGTCGCGACGAGCACAACCTGCCATCCTCGCCCCTGTCCCGCGCGCCGGGCGCTTCATGACGCTCGCGCTCCGCCGCGGCGCCGACCCCGAGCGCGCGCTCGCGGCCCTCGCCAGCCTGACTCACCTCGACAAGCTCGTCATCGGCCTCGGGACACCCCTCTTCAGCGCAGCCTCACAGGCCATTCCGGGTCTGCGTGAGTTCCCCAGTCTGGGCGGCCGCGGCGTCTCCATTCCCTCCACCCAAGAGGCCGTGTGGATCTTCGTGTCAGGGCCCGACGCAGGCACGGTGTTGATCGAGGCGCGCCGCGTCCTCGCCGCGCTCGCAGACGCCCTCGAGCTCGTCGAGGACGTCGCGTCTTTCATGTTCGCCGACAGCCGCGATCTCAGCGGCTACGAAGACGGCACCGAGAACCCGACCGGTGAGCGAGCGACCGCGGCCGCGATCGTCAGCGATGCAGAGGACGGACTCATCGGCAGCAGCTTCGTCGCCGTCGAGCGCTGGATACACGACCTCGACGCGCTGGCGCGGCTCTCTGTCGACCAGCGCGACGCGATCATCGGGCGCCGCTTGTCGGACAACGAAGAGATCGAGGACGCGCCGCCGTCCGCGCACGTGAAGCGCACTGCCCAAGAGAACTTCGACCCGCCTGCGTTCATGCTCCGACGCTCGATGCCGTGGGGCGACATTCGCGAACATGGGCTCTACTTCGTCGCATACGGCGCGACACTGGACGCCTTCGAGCGCGCGCTCGTCCGAATGACCGGTGGTGAAGACGGTATCGCAGACGGTCTATTTCGATTCAGCCGTCCAGTGACTGGTGGGTATTACTGGTGCCCTCCGCGGAATGGAGAGCATCTCGATCTGCGAGCCGTCGGCGTCGAAGCCGTCTGAGCCACGCTGTCCAAACGGGTCCTTTGGTTGTCCGTCGGCGCCCTAGTGGGCGGCACCAAAGGTCGCCATACTCACGACCGCATGAGAGACCCAGTCCTGGCGAGTCGCGTATTCGGCGTTTATCTGGGGATGAGCGGCCTCGGGTTCTTCGGCGCTCCGGGGATGGTCGTGCCCATGCTCGGGTTGCCTGCGCCGAGCGAGTTCTGGGTGCGGATCGTGGGGCTCCTCACCGTGATCTTGTCGATGTATTTCCTCTACTGTGCGCGCCCGGGTGAGCGCCGCTTCTTCCAAGCGACAGTGATCGCTCGCTGCATGTTCTTCACTGGGGTCACCGCGCTCGTGCTCGCGGGCGTCGCGCCCAAGCTGCTCGTGCTCTTCGGCTTGGTCGATCTCGCGGGCGCCGCGTGGACCCAGCTCGCGTTGCGCGCCACTCTCGCGAATGCGGCGCGCGCGGTGGAATAGATCGTCCTCGGCCTTGACCCCAAGTGCTGACTACGAGGTCAACTGGGGCGATCCTTGGAGGTGGCGAGTATGGCGTCGAGTAGAGAGAGAACCTCAGCGAGCTCAACCCCTCCCGGGTTGCTCACCACCTTCCCGTCCACGTAGGAGCCGGCCGCCAGGAGGGCAGCGCGGACCGTCTTGGCCCGGTCCGGCCAAAGAAGCTGAACAACCTTCGCAAGCCTGACACCACTCATTATCTTAGCGCGCACGTCCGAAGGGGTCGCGCCACCTGACTGAAGCGCTCGTCGCAATTTATCAAGCTGCTCGAGAGCTTGGCTCCAGACATTGGTTGCTACTTTGAAAATGGGCACGCCCTCGTTGTACTGTCCTGAGCCAGAATTACCAAAGGCGCGATGGAGCGCGATGATGCGCCACTCGCGATTGAATACGGGCGATCCGGACGATCCGCTCTCGGTGTTCGTCTGATAGCGCACGCGGGTCATATCAGCCGTCAGTCGGGCACCTGACGGCGCCGCATAGGAAAGCTGCATCGGCCCACCCTGTGGATGACCCACAATCAGGATCGGCTCCTCTGGAACGACTCGATACGCGGCTGGATTCAAGACGAATGCCTCCCGTGGCTCCTCGTGAACGGGTTGGCGCGACAGACGCACGAACGCATAATCCAGAATCCGGTCCCGCGCGAGCTGCCAGTCGTTGTGGAACGCATAGTCGACGGTTGGGCCGGTCGAACCACGCGGGGTCCGCTTACAATCGAATCGTGCGGCAAGCAGCTCTTCCCTATCCACCACATGATCTGCTGTCAGGAGGACGTCCTCACCCACCAGGAATCCGGTCCCGATGGGTCGCCCCCCGGCCAAGATTTGCATGACGCGCAGCTCTGCACTCGCCATGTTCTCCCGAAACAGTGCAATATCGGCATAGGCCGCGATCTGGTTGAGCGTCTTCTCGACGCCCGCGCTGGCCTTTAGATCGACCTTATTCTGAGGCAGACGAATTGGCAGCGCGCTGGTCGCATCAGCACACGGAAGGGCAAAGTCGCTGTCGGACCGAGCGAGCAATCGGTACCGCCCCTCGACTCGAGTCGCACGCGCCGCAAAGTCCGAGGAAATCACCGCGTCCCACGTTATTCCAAACGTCGCCAAGAAGACCGCCACGAACTTGTCTTGATCCAAGTCCGCGTCGGACCCGACCCAGGTCACCACCTCAACCCCCTGCTTCATCATGTGTGAGAGCGTCTCGGAGCGCTCAGCATCCAGGGGGGCGAAGAGGATCAGGATCGATGGTCGCCAATTCAACGCACCGAGTTGCTGATCACCATTCACGACGGCGACACCGCCCTGACCCTGTTTCGCTTGCCCAAAGATCAAGTGACCGTTCTGCTGGCCCTGGCAGTAACCACTTATGGTGCTGCGGTATCGCAACTCCGTCCGTTCGGGCCCCTGAAAAGAAACCCGTCCGAGGACGGGCTGCTTCCGTGGGGCAAACGTGATGTCTACGTCGAGCACGCGTCGCAGCGGCCTCTCGAGCATGAGCTCCACCTGTGTTGGATGCGAAAACGGTCTAAAGTCGAAGTAGAGCTCGCGCCCCAGCCCCTTCTGGGCTGGATTCCCCGGTTCGTCCTCGAATCCCGCAATGGCCGTTACCGCACCCACCCCGAAGAGCCCGCGCCAACTCCGGCTCGCGAAGGAGCGCCACTCTCTGACTAGCCTCTCCAACGTCTCCTTCCAACTCTCGCCGTCGGCGTTCTCCACCCCGAGTCGTCGGTAGGCCCCTTTGTTTGCTCCAACCATCAGCACGGCGCTCTTGCGCACCCAGAGAGCGCTGCCCTTGGGCTCCTTCATAGAGAGAAAGACGCCCAGAGCGTTGGCGCTCTCTCCCGCCGCGCTCATGAAGTGGTCGTCACAGACGATGATCGACCAGGGTCCTTCGCTGAATTGCTCGGGAGTGTGCGCCCATTCGAAGTACACCAACTCCTCGAACCAGGGCTCCTCAGAATAGTAAAGCTCCTCGACGCCTAGTCCACGTACGATCGAGAGGACCACTCCAGCATAGTCGTCAGAGCGGTCTTCGATGATTATCACATTGACGATCGCCATTGTGTCATCTCCCCCTTGGGAACACGAGCTCGTTGACGAAATACCCGTCCATGGCCTCCCCCCTGGCGTCACCGTGGATCTGCCTCATTGACGCGGCGATCGAGCTCAAGCCGTATCCTCGATGGCCGGTTGTACGCGAGACTGTCCCCGAGCACCTGTTCCTGAAGCGAATGATGACCTGCTTGTCTGTGCTCAACATGGCGACGTAGACGAACGCCTTGGCGACGTTCTCTTCAACCGACGCATATTTGATGACGTTGTCGACGACATTGAGGAGCGCGGTCTGAACGTGCACCCACTGCTCTCTCGATATCTCGATTCCTTCGGGCCAGTCTCCGACCTTGCTCCACGCCAGTCGAGCCCCACCCGCGACCACGGCAGGCTCACCACGTTCTCCTAACCGTTTGTTCGGAACACGCCATCGCATGAACCGCTCGATTTCTGTCGCGAGCTTGAGCTTGTCTCGCGCGTAGTCGGGGAGCGTGCGGTGCAGGAGTAGATGGTTCGCGATCTGTCTATCCTCGACGAAGGTCTGGAGCTCTCGTTGGATCGCGAGAATCCGATGATCGGGCGCGAGTTGCAGCGTCGCAAGCTGAGCAGCCTGCTCTCTCAGCCGACTGAGCAAGTCGTTCAACGACCGAATGTCGGTGTGCGCTACGTCATCAGTTTGGTATCGCGCCAGAGCTTGCTCGGTCGCCGCTCGCGCGGAGGTGAAGATTACTTGAAGGATCTCGCGCTGGGCATCGTCGACGTAGGAGTTCTCCCGCGTGAGCGTCGCGAGTCCGCCGAAGGCAACGATTGTCCGGGATTCGCCTTCTCCCGCCCTTCTCAAAAAGAGGTATGTTGAGCACTCGATGTCAGCGGCCGCGATGGGTCTAGTGACTGGAAGATCAGATGCCAACGGCTGCTCTCCCGAGCTAACCAGCTTGAGCACCTCACGCTCGACGGCGTCCCGAAGACGCTGCTCGTAGTCGCTGGGCAACTCCTCGCGCTCGAGTTCGTTCAGGTCGGTGCCCATCGCAAACCAAGTCCAAAGCTTGGCAGACGGCAACTGGCTCGGTGCGCCGAAGAACGCTCCGACGAAGAACGCCGTGACGCGATGGGTACTTGCGGAGGCCGCCAGTGCGCTGCCGATCCTCCGACCAATCTCCCCCGCAGGCCGCTCGCCGATGAGCATTTCTCGCAGATCTCCGACGGCGATATTGGGGCCCGCGATCGCGCCGAAGATCTTGCTCTTGTCCTTATCCAGAAGCCGGCTCACCCTGCTGAAGTACTGTTGTGCGATGACGGCTAAGATCCCCAAGACCGTTAGAAGCACCATGACGGCAATCATCAGCAGATAACCCCCATCGAACCGAGGAGGATTATTCTTGAATGCCACTGCGCCGAGATAGCAATACATCTCACCGCGCATGCAGCGCGGTCGTGACATAGCGCCCATCGGGACGACCGCACGGTAGGTCCCTTTCGACGGGATCAAGAAGGCCAAGACGGCCTCGTTCCCATCGATCACGAGGTCTGTCGAGCTCGCTGAGCTTCCCTCCAAGTTGAGCAACTCGAGCCGTTCCTTCTTCAGCGTAACGCGACAGCGAACAGGGTCGGCGCCCTCGTTCTTGAGCGACCAATCCTCCGAGAACACCCCCGGCTCGACTCCGCCTGTTCCCATACTCGGCGGCCGAGACAGGCCCACGAAGTCAGCTTCGATGACAGGCGCCGACGAAAGCCAGGCTCCAACGGTCCCAGAGTCCGGGATCAGCGGCAGCCCCACCATCGCAGCGGCCCAAAGCGCGGTCAGAACCGCGAGCATTCTATAGCGAAGGCGCGAAGACTTCGCCGGGCCAAGGCCCTCGGTGTCCAACGCGAGCCCCTCAGGCCCCAAGGCGACTGGATCGATTGGGGCAAGAAACGTTGCGATCGCGACGAGCATCGCCGCCAACGCTAATCCGCACCAGCACCCCGTCGGGTCCGAGATGAAACTGATCGCCGCGTTGCCCAGGAATACTGTCGCCGCAAGCGCCGTCGCGACGGTCTCAATCGCCTGCAAGCTGGTCAAATCAGTGAGGGCGGCCGCTTGCATGATGCGCGGGACGCGCGCACGCAACCCTCCTTCGGCGACCCCCGCAATGAAGAGCGCCCCCGTCAGCGCGTGAAGCTGAGTTGGTGCAACCCCGTGGTCAGCCGCGGCGCGACCCGCGGGGACCCAATATGGGATTGCACACTCGGCGAAGACCGCAGCACCAAACGCGAACAGGAGCCAGGCGATACCGCTGCTGCTCGGCACCGCACCGCTTCGGGACCGGAGCGCCCCGAGGCCAATTGCGACTGAGCATGTCCAAACGCCCGCCAACACGCCAGCGTCGGGAAGCCAAGTCGAGCTGTCGGTCAGCGCGAGGCCGTAAAGGTCCTTGGCCATGAAGAACCATAGGCTCAAGTGTGCCCACATCAGACAGCGGCACGCAGTCGCGAGGCCCAGGGCCTTTGGTAGCTGGGAGTGCCTACCTACGAGAGACGTGGCCCTGATGACTGTCCGGGAGCTGGCGATCAGAATTGCGTTTATGAGACCGCCTATCGTTGAGCGGCGTTTTGAGGCAGGCGCCAGGTCCGCGTGGCGACCAGGCGTCACAGCGCCAAGACACGCTGCCGCCAGGAATGTAAGCGCCGAGGCGTACCATACTCGATCGCCCGCACCGTTCATCGCGAGAAGGAGGGCGACTGTACGCAGCAGACCTGTCGTCAGGGTAACCCCGTCGTTCCGTACCCAATTGACGAGCCTGGAGTCGGAGGAGTAGCGTGCCGATAGAGCCACGCTGAAGAGTGGCCGTCCGAAGCCGCATGCTATCTCGCCGATGACGGCGAAGAGCAGGCGACCCACGCGCGGGCTGACGACGGCGCCGTAGACGATCCCGTCCAAGCTCGGGATGAGCGCATAGGTAGCACAATATACCGCCTGCAGAACCGCACCAATGATCAACATGCTCTTGGAGGCGCGCCCCGTCGACGCGAGAGCATTGGATGGCAGCTGTGCTAGAATGTTGGCAAAGAAGCCAAGGGTCCAAACGAACGCGACTTCCGCCGGGCCGAACCCGAGAACCTGAGCAGAGTACCACACATACGGTCCGGCCCACAGTTGGTCGGCGACGAATCCCGCGAGCGAAAGTCCCGCAAGCCGACGCTTCGCGATCGTGGTCATCTACAGAGCACCGGGCTCGCGAGCTGCGCGTCGCCAGAGAGCTTCAGCCTTCCATATGTGAAGTCGTTGAGCTCGACGGCATGCCCTGCCAAGGCTTGCTGCACGGCGAGGAACGCGGCGGCGCCCCAGAACCAATGGTTCTTTGGAGCGGTATCCGGTGGGCAAAAGCCATAAACCTCCGGGATCTCTTCTTCCACGTTGTTGAGGAAGTGGGATGCTGCCGCGTGGGAGGAGAGCCCGTCTGCCAGGAGCACCAAGCCGCAAGCTGGGAGGCGTGATTTCACCAGCTCGAACCACCCGATGCTGCCCACGAGCATCAGCGTGCAGTCTCTGGTGCCTCGAGCCCATTCCTCGCAGTAAGGCACTGTCATCTTCATCGTCGGCTGCCCCCATTTAGGGGCGAGTTGCCTCACAATCTCGTCCCGAAGATCGGCCTCATAGAGTTTCTGCTCGGGACTGTAGTCATGGCAGAGCAGCGTCTGTTGCGCGGCAGCAACCGCCACTTCTGACATCTTCTGCGCGAAGTAGATGTTCCCTGGGGCGGCGTATTCGACAATTCCGTCTACCTTGTGGCGCGCTTTGGAGCCACTCGCGCTGACCACGATCGGCCTCACCGTTTCCCTCCCGCAGAGCACAGGTGCATTGAGTTTGCCCAGCTCTGCCGTGCGCGCCGGACCCACGACGACGCACTTTGCTTTGCCACGCAGTCGCTTCTCCGGAACACGCCAATATTGTTCAGCGTCGGTTTGGGGGTCGCTCTCGGGCTGCGAGAGCGCGGAGAAGTCCATGGCTTGAACGATCCATCGCTCTTCAGGCGGCCGCAGGTTGGCTGCCCGATCCGCGGCGACGACTTGTTCCATCATTCGCGAAACGTTGGTCCCACTGAGGGGCACGAGGACAACGATGCACGACCGTTCGTACGAACCTCTGGCGTAGTGATGGAGCAGGGTGACAACTCCAGCGAGCAGCAGCCCTTGGAGAGCGCAGGCCACGCGAGACCTGGTCTCCCCCCTCGAGTCCGTCGGCGAGGTCTCCGCGGTTCTGTGCTCGGTCGCCATAGGTCACTTTCAGGTCAGGCGTTGCCATCGCGGACAGAGACGTAAGCTCAGTGAGAGGGTACACGAGTCCCTGGACCGCGAAAGCCGCAACTCGCGAGGCACGCACCCGGGCTAGATGACGTTCTTGTCAGCTACACTCAAATAGCCTTGGTGGCGATTGCCTCGCGACACGGTGGCGACCCGCGCGGTGGAATAGCGTCTTCCCCTCGGGCGTAGGGGCCACATGCTGACGCGCCGCGTCCCTTGCCTCCTCTCACTGGGCTTACTCGGCTGTATGGCGCTCACCTGCGCGACGCCGGCCGAGATCTCGACCGCGCAGGCCTCGGAGAAACAGCAGACCTCGGAGAAACAGCAGACCTCGAGCCCCGCGTCGCCACGCGACCGCTACGCGGACGAGCTCGAACGGCTGAACGAGAAGCGTACAGATCTGTCAGCATCTCTCGCGAAGACGAAAGGCAAGAAGAAGCGCGCGCGCCTCTACGCGAAGGCCCGAGCCGCGATCCTCGAGGTCGTGCGCGACACGGTGTTCCCCGCGTGGGCCGGAACAGCCTGGGACTACAACGGCACGACCAAGGTGCCGGGCGAGGGACATATCGCTTGTGGCTATTACGTGACCACCGTGCTCGAACAGCTCGGCTTCAAGGTCCAGCGCGCCAAGCTCGCGCAGCAGGCGTCCGAGCGCATCATCAAGACGCTCGTCCCCGAGTCCAACATATGGCGCTTCCGCAAAGGGGATGAAGAGGCCGTCGTCGCCGCCATCCGCGAGAAGGGCGACGGGCTCTATCTCGTGGGCCTCGACAACCACACAGGGTTCCTCGACGTGCGTGACGATGACGTACAATTCTGTCACGCATCGTACGTCGATCCGGGCGTCGTCACCTGCGAGGACGCGACGACAGCGGCTGCCTTCCAATCGAATTACCACGTCGTCGGTCGCCTGCTGACGCGCGACATGCTCGACCCGTGGCTCGCTGGCGAGGCGATCGCGACCTACGAGCCCGACACGAGCGGCTGAGCTAAGACGCGCGGCCCCGCATGCGTCGCGACCAGAGCGCGATCGCCACGCCACCCACGACCCCAGGCGCAAGCCAGACGAAGAGCCCGGCCTGCGCGAGCCCCATTCGCGGCGCATTGACGACCAAGAACGCCGTGACTGTCCCGATGCACGCGGCGAGCATATTGCGCATATGAGCGACCACGCTGGTCAGTCGATTGGCGGGCGCCCGCAGCCAATCGACCAGTTGGCGAGCGCCGAGGACCGCGCCGAGCAAGCCGAACGCGAGGAAGAGCGGCGCGTCGCCCAAGCGAACACCGAAGAGGGCGAGGGCCACACCGGACAGCGCGAGGGTCACCGACAGCGCCCAGTCGAGCGCCCCGGCCTGCGCACGCGCCGGGCTCTTGCGCCTCAATACGCGGAGACCGGTCGCGGCGCCGTTGGCGGTCAATAGCCCCACGAACGCGAGGAATATCGCGCTGCGATCATTGGATGGGTCGCTGTCGTTCAGGCGCGCCGCGCACACGCCCCACGCGGCCAGCGAGGCGATCCACATCGCGATCGAGTACACCCACCCTGCGCGCCGATGAAGCTGGCCGCCCTTCTTCGAGATGATGGGGACCCAGAACGACGCCAGGGCGACGCTGCCTGTAATGATATGCAGCCAGCGAACGAGCGCGACTACCCCCATATCCGCTCGATGCTACTCGCGAAAGCTGTTGTGGTATCCGCCGTCTTCGATCCCGCTCGCTTCCTCGGTCAAAAGCAGCGGATCGTAGCAGTCGAGCATCACCGCGAGCTCGGTCGTGGCCCGCGCGCCGATGCTGTTTTCGTAGGAGCCGGGGTGCGGGCCGTGGGGGATCCCCGCGGGGTGGAACGACAGGCTGCCTGGTCCGACCCCGCGCCGCGAGGTGAAGTTGCCATCGCAATAGAAGAGGACTTCGTCGACGTCGACGGACGAGTGCGGATAAGGACAGGGGATCGCGTCGGGGTGGAAGTCGACGGGTCGCGGGACGAAGCTGCAAATCAGCGCGCCGCGCGCCCCGAAGGTGCCGTGCCACGTAGGTGGCAAATGGACGCTCGAGACGCGCGGTTGAAACGCGAGGATCGGGAACACCCACGGATAGACGGTGCCGTCCCATCCGACCATGTCGAGCGGGCTCTCGTCGTGTTCGAAGCCGTCGAACGACCCGGAGCGCTTGACGACCACGTGGCGGATGGCCTCGTCGAGCGGCCCGCGAAACACCGGTTTGCGGAAGTCGCGGTGACAATACGGCGCATCCATCCGCAGCTGGCCCGCCCCGTTACGCCATTGTTTGAGGAGCCCTGCGCCGCCGTAGCACTCGATGGTGAGGATATGGTGCGCAGCCTCGGCGTCGGGGATGAAGCGGTGAATCGTGCCGCGCGGGACATAGACATAGTCGTTCGTCGCGTACGGCAAATCCCCGAAGATGGTGCGCAACAAGCCCTTACCGCGAAATACGAAGTGCAGCTCGTCGGCGTCGCCGTTGCTGAAATAAACCTCGTCCGCGGTCGTGGGGCGCCCCACCGACAACGCCAAGTCGCGATTGAAGAGGAGCGGCCTGCGAGACCCCAAGAAGCTGCCCGCGAGCGCGAGGCGATTCGAGTCGAAATGCCTGCGTAGGAGGGGCGCGCTCGCGATCGGCTGCGCAACGGGGAAGGTCTCGCGCGGCGGCACGAGGCGCGCGGTGTGCGGCCGGCGCAGGTGATACGCGATGGTGTACGGCCCGTCGAAGCCGTCCCGTGTAATGCAATGTTCGTAGCGCAGCTCACCCTGCGCGCCGCGCAGCGCGATATGGTGCTTCGCCGGGACGTCGCCGAACGAGACGCGCTCGAGCATCAGACCTTGCCCTCGGCTTTTTGCTGGCGCTCGATGCTCTCGAAGAGCGCGCGGAAGTTGCCTGCGCCGAAGCCGCGGTCCCCCTTGCGCTGGATAATCTCGTAGAAGAACGGCCCAGCCTCCGGCGCGCCGTAGAGCCCCGCCGAGTCTTTGAGGAAGATCTGAAGGAGGTATTTGCCCTCGGCCTCGCCGTCCACGAGGATCTCGAGCTCGCGCAGCGTGGCGATGTCCTCCTCGATTTGCTTCACGCCGATCTGCTCGAGCCGACTCGGCAGCATCTCGTAATAGGAGCCCGGCGTCGGCATGAAGCCCACGCCGCGCGCGCGCATACCGCGGACGCTCGTGATGATGTCGCGGACGGTGAGCGCCGCGTGCTGCACGCCGTCGCCGCGGTGATCCTCGTTGAAGAGGTTGATCTGCGAGGCCTTGAAGAACGGTCGCCACGGCTCGTTGTTGGCGAATTTCACGTGCGACACCGGGTCCCACATGACCGTCGAGCGCAGGCCCGAACCGTGCGTCTTCTTCTGGGCGACGTCGTCGGTGTGGAACTGCACATTCCAATGCGTCTCGAAGGCCATGACGTGCTCGAGCCAGAGGAGCGCTGGCTTCATCGTCTGGAAGTTCGAAGTGACGTGATCGAACTCGCCAATCTCGAACGCGTTGTTACCGCCTTTGGGCGCCTCGTGGGGGATTAGCCCGGGGAACAAAACCCCATATCCCTGGCGCTCGACGAACCGGAAGGTGGTGTCCCCGAACGGCGTCGTGATCGAGAACGTCCGCAGCTTGCCGCCCGCGCCGTCGACGTGCGTTTGGACGTCGTCGATGGGCGTCCCGCCGCGCTGCTCGAGCAGGCGGAACGTCTTCTCCACGTCCTCGACCTCGAAGACGATCGTGCCGATCCCGTCCGGGTGTTTGCGCAGATAACGAGCCGCGCGCCCGCCGTCACCGACGGGCTGTGAGCAGATGACGTTGCAGCTTCCCGCTCGGAAGAGGACGCTGCGCTGCCGACCGCTCTCGGTCAGCTCGGGCGAGCTCTCCCCGATTTCGGCGAAGTCGAGCATTCCCAAGTAGAACTTGCGACTCCGCTCGAGGTCCTTCACGTAGTAGTGGAGCGACTCGATTCGTTTGATCCCCAACGATTCGATCTTGGTCATCGGATCATCCTCCAAGGTCAAGCGGGCTGCGCGTCGGGTTGCTGGTCGGGGTGGGCCGCGGCGAAGGCCTGGTGCGCGGCGAGGCGCGCCTCGATCTCGAGCAGGCGCGGCAGCTTCTCCAAGTCGACGCCGAAGCGGCGCGCCGAGTAGAGCTGCGGCACCAGGAAGACGTCGGCGAGGGTGATGGCGTCGCCCGCGAGATAGGGCTTGTTCATCGTGTTTGCCAGTCGCTCGAGCGCGTGGAGCCCGTGTTCGTTCGCGCGGCGCGCGAAGTCGGTCGCGTCGCCGCCGAGGCGCTTTACCTCACCCAAGACGGAGAGGTTCTGGAGCGGCTGGATACCGCTGTTGACGATCTCCACTGCGGCGCGGACGCGGGCGCGCTCGAGCGCGCTCGTCGGCAGGAGCTGCGGAGTCGGATAGGCCTCTTCCAAATATTCGAGGATGGCGACCGACTGAACGAGGTGCTCGACCTCGCCGCCCTCGCTCGTCACGGCGAGCACGGGGACCTGCGCCATCGGGTTCAGCGCGCGAAAGCTCTCGGTCTTGTGCTCGCCGCCATCCTTCAGCAGGTGGACGGGACGCTGCTCGAACGCGACCCCCTTGAGGTGGAGCCCGATCCGAACTCGGTAAGAGCTGCTCGAACGCCAATATCCGTAGAGCGTTACCATAACAGCGTCCTACTTTCCCGCGCGGGCCACGACGCGCTGCTCGATGCGACCGAAGATGCTGCGCCCCGCCCCGTCGAGCATCTCGATCGCGATGGTATCCCCGGCCTTCATGAACGGGGTTTTGGCGCTGCCGGTCGCGATGATCTCCAGCATTCGTCGCTCGGCGAGGCACGATATACCCCTCGCCTCATCGGCGTTCGACACCGTGCCCGAGCCGAGGATGGTGCCCGCCGTATACCGCCTAGTCTTGGTGATGTGCGCGACGAGATCGTGAAAGGAGAAGTGCATCTCGGGGCCGGCCTCGGGGTCGCCGACGAGCTGCCCATTCAGGATCGAGCGGAGCCGCAGGTTCACGCGGCCGTCGGCGAGCGCGCCGCCGAGCTCGTCCGGCGTCACGGCGAACGGCGCGAACCCCGTCGCGGGCTTCGACTGGAAGAAGCCGAACCCCTTCTCCAGCTCGGGCGGGATGAGGTTGCGCAGGGTGACGTCATTGAGGATCACGAAGAGCCGAATATGACCCGCGGCCGCGGCGGCGCTGGTGCCTAGTGGGGTATCGCCGAGGATGACGCCGATCTCGGCCTCGAAATCGAGACCCCAAGTCGGGTCGACGAGCTCGACGTCGTCGCGCGGGCCGAGCATGTCGCTCGAACCGCCCTGATAGACCAGCGGATCGGTGAGCAGCGTCTTCGGCGGCTCGGCGTTGCGAGCCTTGCGCACGAGGACGATGTGATTGACGTATGCGCTCCCGTCGACCCACTCGTACGCGCGCGGCAGCGGAGCCGCGACGCGCTCGAAATCGAGAGCCTCAGTCGGGTGCTCACCCCGCGCGACCGCCGCGGCTCGCGCCTCGAGCAGGGGCAGGGCTCGATCCCAATCGTCGAGCGCGGCCTGGAGCGTCGGCGCGATGTCGGTCGCGAGCGCCGCGCGCTCGCCATTCGGGTGCACGACAGCGAGAGCGCCGTCGCGGGTGCCGTTCTTCAGCGTGCAGAGTCGCATCTCAAACCCTCTATTGTGGGGAGCTCAGTCCCAGCGGTTCTCGCGATACCAGCCAGCGGTCAGGCGCGCGCCGTCCACGAACTTCGTCTTGGGCTCCCAGCCGAGGTCGCGGCGCGCCGCCGACGAGTCGATCGAGAAGTGCTCCATGAGGAGCTCGGGTAGCTTGTCGCGTGTAAAAATCATCACGCGGTTGGTTACACGGCCGAAGGTCTCGGAGCCCCAAGCCGCCGCGTAGACGAGCGGGCTCGGGATCGACGGGGTCGCGAGCAGGCGAATGCCATAAGCACGAGCGATCGAGGTCGCGAGCTCCTCGAAGGTGTGCACCTCGCCGTCGTCGAGCAGGTACATCGCGCCCGACGGGACGGCCGCGTCGATGGCGCGCACGATGGCGTCTACGCAGTCGCCGACGAAGATCATCGATTGGCTCTGCGACGAACTGCCCATTCGAAAGGCCATTCGCGTGCGTCGCACCATTTGGAAGAACGCGAGCACTTCGTCGTCGCGAGGCCCGTAGATCGCAGGCGGTCGCAACACCACGATAGGCAGCTCGTCCTTCATCGCGAGGAGGGCGCGCTCACCGCTCAACTTGCTCGTCGAATAGGGTGTCGTCGGGTTCGGCTCGACGGACTCGACGTGTGGCGAGCCCGGCTGCGACGGCCCCATCACGCCCGCGGTCGAGACGTGCACGAACCGCTTCAGGTTCTTGGCATGATCGCGCGCCGCTGTCGCGACGGCGACCGTACCGTCTTTGTGCACGCGCTCGAAGTCGCCGAGGCTGCGCGCCTTGATCAATCCGGCGCAGTGCACGACCGCGTCCGCGTCGTGAACTGCGTCGGGGAGCGTCTCCGGCGCGTCGACCGCGCCCAAACGCAGCTCGACCTTTCCGGTCCTGTCCGCGAGCGATCGCAGGAACTTGGTGTCACTCGTCTTGCGGACGAGGCAGGTCACGTCATGGCCGTCCGCGACCAAGCGCTCGACGACGTGTGAACCCAAGAAACCGGTGCCACCTGTGACGAGGACACGCATCGACGGCCTCATACTGCGCCCCCGGCCCGATGTCGCGTGATACCTTCTCTGCGCGTGCGCTGCCTCGTCACCGGAGTTGCTGGGTTCGTCGGCTCTCACCTCGCAGAGCGGCTCGTCTCGCGTGGTGTCGACGTAGTCGGCGTGGACTGCTTCACCGATTATTACGCGCGCTCGATCAAGGAGCGAAACCTCGACGCATTGCGCCGCTCACCGCGCTTCACGTTGGTCGAAGCTGACGTCGCGACCGTCGCTCTCGCCCCGCTCCTCGACGGCGTCGAGACCGTCTATCACCAGGCCGCGCAGGCCGGTGTCCGCGCGAGCTGGGGCTCGCTCTTCGAGAGCTATACCCACCATAACGTCCTCGCGACCCAGCGCTTGCTCGAGGCCGTGCGCCAGTCTCCGCGCGCGAGCGACATCAAGGTCGTCTACGCGTCCTCCTCTTCGGTATACGGCGACACCGACGATCTGCCGATGCGCGAGACAAGCCTGCCCAAGCCCTATTCGCCTTATGGGGTGACGAAGCTCGCGGCCGAACACCTCGCCGAGCTCTACCGGACCAACTTCGGTGTAGCGACCGTCTCGCTCCGCTATTTCACCGTCTATGGTCCGCGCCAGCGCCCCGATATGGGGTTTTGCAAATTCATCGGCGCCTTGCTCGCGGGCGAGCCGATTACCGTATACGGCTCCGGCGAGCAGACGCGCGACTTCACCTATGTCGACGACATCACCGACGCGAACCTGGCCGCCGGCGAGCGCCGCGACGCCGTCGGCGTCTACAACATCGGCGGCGGGTCGCGTGTTTCCTTGAACGATGTCCTCGCTACCTTGAGCCTGATCGCCGGTCGCGAGCTCGTCATCGAGCGCATCGAGGAGCAAGCCGGCGACGTGCGCCACACGTCGGCCGACACCTCGCGGGCCGCGCGCGATCTCGGGTATAGCCCGCAGGTCCCGCTCGAGGAGGGCCTGCGCCGTCACGTCGAGTGGTTCCGAGATCGCTAGTTGCTCGGCTTCTTTTCCTCGGCCGGGGGGTCGAGCACGAGCCGCACGATCGCGGATTTGCCGTCTTTCGTGCACGGGAAGGCTGCTTTCTTGAGCGCGGCGCCCACGCACGCCGAGACCTTCTTGTCCTTGAGCGGCGTCGCGAGTCGCGCGTCCGCCGCGAAGCCTGCCTCGTCGATCGTGAGCTCCGCGAGCGCCGTCGACTTCAGCTCGCAGCGTGACAGCGCGGCCTCGAGACTCTCGAGGTTGTCGAGCGTGAGGACGTGGCGCGCCTCGCCGCCGCGCGACGCGAGCGCCCCCGTCCAGCCGAGGTCGGAGTCGAGGTTGGAAGTGACGTCGACCACAGTGACGTCGGGCCGCGGCTTGCCCGCGAGATCGGTTGCCTCGACGCGGAGCTCGAGCTTCGCGCGCGCCTTCAGCTTCGCCGCGCGCGCCGAGCTCTTCAGCGCGTTGCAGATGCAGGCCTCTCGCTTTCCGAGCGCGCCACCGACGTCGTCGAGGCCGACGAGCTCGCAACGCCCGGACTCGACGAGCACGTCGAAGGTCTGATCATCGACGTCCGCCACGCACGCCGAGAGCTCCGTCGCGCGGTCGAGCCACGCAGCGCTCTCCGCAGCGCACTCCATGAACCCGCTGCTCTCGCATATCGACACAGCGCCCGAGGTCGGCGCTTTGCGGTTCGGTCGACCGCCGAGAATCCCCAATAGGCCGATGGGCGCGTCGCGGCGCTCGAGGTTCTGGATCGCGGACTTGTAGCGATCCATGAGCGGCGACTTGCGATCCCACGGCGCGGCGAACGCGACAGTCGAGGGAAAGCCGATATGCAGCCAGAGCTCCTCGTTCGTCGTGTTTTCGCGGACGACCGTCGCGAGGTCGGTCGGCGCCCACCCCTCCTGCGACGCGCGCGACACAGGCGCACGTCGCTCGTATGCGCAATACGCGCCGGCCTTCGAGCGGGGCCTTATTGCCTTGTCGACCTCGTCGAGCGGGACGAGCTTGAGGTCCGGCTCGCTCCGCAATCGCTCGAAGATCGCCGCGCGGAGCTCCGCGCGCTCAGCGCGATAAAGCTCATTGTCGTCGATCGGTAGGACTGCGACCTTGAGCGGCTCCCCGGCTGGGGTCTTGGTCGGCGGACACGGTAGGGGAACCCCGATGACGGGCGCTGGGGGGTTGGGCTCGGGGCAAGGCGCCGGCGTCGCTCCGCACGCGACGCTCCCCAAAAGCAAGACTGGGAACAGGCGAGTCGGGATTGGGCGGTAGGACGAGGACAGCGTCACGAACGCCGCATAGCACTGCCACCCCGCAGATGTATGGAGGTCAGCGCAGGGCGCGCGCGACCCGCTGCGGGAGATCGGGGTCGCGGGCGTCGTTCGCAGCGACCGTGAACGCCAACGCAAACACGATGAAGGCGACGATCGCCATTCCACCCGCGCTCCACCCGAGCGCGCGACTGCCCCGTGCGGACGGGACGGGGACGGACTTCGGCCGGGCAGCCGTCCAGCCTCGTTCATTGATGAGGTACGTTTCCGTCGCGACTGCCGCTCCCTCGTCCATAGTGAGGCTGCGACATCCAAAGCCGCGCAGAGTTCCCCTTTTCGAGTTCAAAGGCGCGCGACGTGCAACGAAACGAGGAGCCATGAAGTCTCTTCGGTCGGATGATGAAGCCGCGAGGCTCGAGGACCTCCACGCGACCCTCCTGGCGACCGCGCCCGAGGACCGATTCGATCGGTTGACGCGGCTCGCCCAGCGCGCGCTCGGAGCGCCGATCGCCCTATTTTCCCTCGTCGACGCGGATCGTCTCCAAATCAAGTCCGCGCAAGGACTCGGCACGGGCGACGCTCCCAGGAACGGGTCCTTTTGTGGTCAAACCATCCTGTCGAACGAGGTCTTCGTCGTCCCCGACGCGGCGGCGGACCCGCGCTTCACCAAGAACCCGCTCGTCGTCGGGCCACCCCACGCCCGCTTCTACGCCGGCTGTCCAATCAGGACTAGGCGGGGGCACCGAATCGGGACGCTGTGTGTGCTGGACTCCGAGCAGCGCAGCTGGACAGAAGACGACGAGAAGCTCCTCGTCGACCTCGCGCGGCTCGTCGAAGACGAGGTCGAGCACGATCGAGTCCGCTTGTTGGGGCTCAACCCTGACAATTTTGTTCGAGCCTTTCCGTTCGGGTTCGCGCTCGACCAGTCGCTCCACGTCGTCCTCGCGGGGCGCGCGCTGCCCAAGCTCTGCCGGCGAGATCCTCTATCGACGCAGTTTCAGGAGCTCTTCACTCTGTTGAGCCCGGCCGCAGAGGCGACCTTCGAGGGGCTCGCCGCGCACACCGACGAGCTCATCGTCTTGGAGGTCTGTGACAAAGGCGCCGTGCTCCGCGGCTCGTTCACGCTCACCGAGGATCGCGCGACCCTGCTTTTCGTCGGCTCGGCGTGGATCACGACGCTGGGAGATCTCGAGCGCCTCGGCATCGAGCGCAGCGACTTCGCGTTGCACGATCCTGCGACGGAGCTCATCTCGCTCCTCGAGCACAACGCCCGAGCGATCGCCGAGCTGCGGCACCTCAACGAGGATCTGACCGCAGCGAAGACCCGCGCCGAGCAAGCGACGCGCGCGACCAGCTCGTTCCTCGCGCACATGAGCCACGAGATCCGAACGCCGCTCAACGCGGTCCTGGGGATGTCGTCGCTCTTGCTCGACGCGAACCTCCCAGCCGATCTCCACGACTACGTCGACACGATCCGCTCGAGCGGCGAGAACCTCCTCGCGGTCGTCACGGACATCCTCGACTTCTCCAAAATCGAGTCGGGCAAACTGCCTATCGAGAGCCTGCCTATGTCGCCGCTCCGGCTCGTCGACGACTGCTTGGACCTCGTGGCGTTGAACGCGTCTCGCGTTGGATTGGACCTCGCCGGCTGGTGCACGCAGGCCGTCCCCGATCGGGTGAGGGGCGACCCCGCGCGCGTTCGACAGGTGCTCCTCAATCTGGTCAGTAACGCCGTTAAATTCACGGAGCAGGGGCACGTGCTCGTGGTCGCGGACTACGACACTCGCCTCGGAGAGCTCGAGATCGTGGTCGAGGACACCGGCGACGGCATCGATCCCGCCCTCGTCGAGACGCTCTTCGATCCGTTCATGCAGGGCAGCCGCGCGACCTCGCGCCGATTCGGAGGCACCGGATTGGGACTCACCATCAGCCGGCGACTCGCGCGGATGATGGGCGGCGAGGTCCGATTGGAGCGGAGCTCCACCGGCGGGACGCGCGCGGTATTCCGGTTTCCAGCGCCGATGACGAGCTCGCACTCGACGGCGGTGATGCCGCTCGCCGCGGTCGGGCTATCCATCGTCGTGTTCGAATCGTCTGCGCTTCACCAGCGATCGCTGCTGCAACGCCTGCGGCGACTCGGCAGTAACCCGATCGCTGCGACGTCGCTGAGCGAGGCAATCGAGATCATGGTGCGGGGCGACGCGCGCGTGCTCGTATTGGGCTCTCGCCTCGTCGGCCCCGAGCTGGACGATTGGGTCGCTTGCGTGAGGGAGGCTGGCTCGTTCCCGCTCGTGGTCTGCGCGCCGGCAGGGACACACGACCAACCAGACAAACGCCTGCGGTTCGTGCAGCGCCCGGCGAAGCTCACGCGCCTCGCGAGGGCGCTCCACGATGTCTTGGAGGCTCCACCGAGTCACGAGCCGCCCGCGGCGATCACCGTGCCTTCCATTCGGGTCCTCCTCGTCGAGGACGACCCGATCAATCAGAAGGTCGCGTCGCTGATGATCGCCCGCGTCGGCCTCACTTGCGACATCGCCGAAAACGGCTTCGTCGCGCTCGAGAAGACAGCCGCGAGCACTTACGACCTCGTGCTCATGGATGTTCAAATGCCCGAGCTCGACGGTCTCGAGGCCACGAGACGCATCCGCGCGCGCGGCGGTCTTCAGCCTCGCATCGTCGCGCTCACAGCGGCGACGACCGCGGACGAGCGCGCGCTCTGCTTTCAAGCAGGCTTCGACGCCTTCCTCACCAAACCGATCGATCCCGATCAGCTGACTACGGTGCTGCGCAACACCTGAATCGACCTCAGGCGGCGTCCAGCGCCTCGGCCGCTTCGAGCGTTGCCGCGACCACGATCTCCAGCTCGACCAGCGACGCAGCCCCACGGCGATCGGCGCGAAGCACCATCTGCTCTGCGATCTCGGCCGCGCGCGCGGCGCCCACGCTGGCGCACGAGCCCTTCAGCGTGTGCGCCAGGCGAATCACTCGGTCGGCGTCTCCGCGCTCGATCGCGGCGCCGAGCTCTCTCAAGCGACGAGCCGTCTCGACGGAGAAGAGCTCGATCAGCGAGTGGCGCAGGGCGCGATCCTCCCCGACGACCGAGAAGAGTCGCTCTCTGTCGAGGAGAGGTAGCGCGGTCACGCTGCGCCTTCTTTCTCGGGGATGTCGAGCGCAGCCAACTTCCGGTAGAGGGTCGCGCGCCCCAAACCGAGGAGCTTCGCGGCCGCGCCGATCTTGCCGCGGGTCGTTCGAAGCGCGTGACGAATGGCTCGACGCTCGAGCTCGACGAGCGGGATGACCTCGTCCTCCGCGAGGATCGGCGAGACGACCTCGGCCCGCGACACGACGGGGAGTTCGACCGGAGCGCCGATCTCGTCGGGCAGATCGGTGACCTCGACGCGATCGCCGTCCGCGTTCAGGAGCGCGCGATGCACCACGTTGCGCAGCTCGCGGACGTTGCCGGGCCAGGAGTGCGCCTGCAGCGCAGCGATGGCCTCGGGGGTAAATGCCTTTACGACGGGCTTCACCGGGGGCGGCGCCCCACGCGGCGTCGCGCGGCGCTTTAGTTGGGGGTCAAACTGTTTCGCGAAATGCGCGACGAGCGCCGGTATGTCGGCGAGCCGCTCGCGCAGCGCCGGGACCCTTATCGGGTAAACGACGAGTCGGAAATAGAGGTCTTCGCGGAAGCGGCCGGCCGCGACCTCCGCGCGCAGATCCCTGTGGGTCGCGCACACGATCCGCGCGTCTATCGGGATGTCGACGGTGCCGCCGACGCGGCGAATCGTGAGCTCCTGGAGCGTCCGCAAGAGGCTCGCTTGCGCGCCGGGGCTCATCTCACCGAGCTCGTCGAGGAACAGCGTCCCGCCCTTGGCCTGCTCGAACCGGCCGTGATGGGTCTGGTGCGCGCCCGTGAACGCGCCGCGCTCGTGCCCGAAGAGCTCGGACTCCTGCAACGTCGGCGGGATCGCGGCGCAGTTGAGCGCGACGAACGGCCCGTCGCGCCGGCTGCTCTTGGCGTGAATCGCGCGCGCGACGACCTCCTTCCCCGAGCCGCTCTCCCCGAAGAGACACACGCTCACGTCGCTCGATACGACGCGATCGACCTGACGAGCCAGATCCTTCGCGGCAGGGCTCGAGCCGACGAGCGCCGGCAAAACCTCGTCGCTCGCGATGGCTTGCTCGAGCCTGTGAACACGGTGCGAGAGCTCCCACCGCTCGCGACCGCGCGTCACCGCAGGGACCACGCGATCGGCGTCGAAGGGCTTCGTGATGAAGTCGTAAGCGCCCAGCTGCATGGCCCTTACGACCGAGTCGACGTCACGCTTGGCGGTGACCACGATGACCGTGAGATCCGGATCTGCCGCGCGCAGCGCGACGATGAGATCGAGCCCGTCCATGTCCTCGAGCCCGAGATCCACGCACGCCACCGCGACGCCCTCGGTCCCACGGCTGAGCAGCGCCGTGCCGGTGCGCAGCTCGTCGACCTGAAACCCGGCCCGATCGAGGTGCGCCCGCAGCACGCGCGACGATATGGGATCATCGTCCACGATGGCGACTCGCCCGAGGTGGACGCCCGCTTTCCCGAGGTCTCGCGGCGGCGTCGTGGGGTTGCGATGGATAGCTGGAACGGGCTGCACCATGGGGCCTCGTAGGTCCTTGAGCGAGACGTGTGCCGAGTCTGGTCCACGTCTCAAAACGGACCTACGGCGTCGGCCCTTAAGGACAAAAGTGGATCAAGTGTCCCGATCGTCCCGTTCGTCTCGAATCGGGACACATTGACACCAACTCGCCCCTGCCGAACGAAGGGGCATGTCCGAACGCGTAACCACCCAGGTCGAGGGCCACGTGCTCTCCATCGGCATCAACCGCCCCGAGAAGCGCAATGCCTTCGATCTCGAGACCATCGACGCCCTCGCTCGGGCCTATGAGCGGCTCGGGCGCGACCCCGAGCTGCGGGTCGGGGTGCTGTTCGCTCACGGCGAGCATTTCTCCGCCGGACTCGATCTCGCACAGGTCGGCCCGGCGGTCGCGGCGAACGGGCCAGCGGCGCTCGCGGGTGGCCGCGAGTTCGACCCATTCGGTGTTTGGGCCAAGCGCGTCCCGAAGCCCATCGTCATGGCAGTGCGCGGTATTGCCTTTACGGTGTCCATCGAGCTCGCGCTCGCGAGCGACATCGTCATAGCGGGGGACGACGTGCGCTTCCGCCAGATGGAGGTCGCGCGCGGCATATTGCCATTTGGCGGCGCGACGCTCCGAGCCCCGCGCGCGCTCGGTTGGGGCAACGCGATGAAGTTCCTGCTGACGGGCGCGGAGTTCGGCGCCGCCGAGGCCCTGCGCATCGGCCTCGTCCAGGAGGTCGTCCCGGCCGGACAGGAGGTCTCGCGAGCAAAGGATTTGGGCGCGCTCATCGCGAAGCAGGCGCCCCTCGGCGTCATTGGGAGCTTGGAGAACGCTCGCGTCGCGGTGGATCAGGGGTTCGACGCCGCGCGAGACCACCTCGGGGCGATGCTCCCGGGCATCCTCGCGAGCGAGGACGCCGCCGAGGGCGTGCGCTCGTTCGTGGAGCGCCGCGAGGCTCGCTTTACAGGAAAGTAAGCAAACTGACCGCGGGACCGCCAGTCACGGAGCCGCCAGTCACGGGGCCGAGGCGCAATGGATCGCGCCGCTCGCGGGCAACGTGAGCGCGTGAAAGTCGAGGACCGCCGCGTCCAAGATGTCTCCGCCGTTCGCCGCCGTCATCGGCGCGACGATGCCGTTGGTCGTGTGCACGTGCGTGACTCGCTCGCTCGCGGGGACCATCCCGGCCGGGTCGAGCAGCATGAAGTTCATATCGTAGTCCGATATGCAGCCGCCGCAGATCCAGATGATCGTGCCCTTGGTCCAAGCGAGACCAATCTTGTCGTCGACGTGCACGAAGGTCGGCCATCGCTCCTCGATCTGGTCGACGGGCGCCTCGAGCGCGTGAAGCGTGGCGTTCCCGTCCGCGTCGACCTCGGCGATGCGGACGATGGCGTGGCCCATTTGGGTGTCTTGAATCGCGTAGCGCTCCGTGAACGCTACCCAATAGCGATCTCCGACCGCGACCATGTTGGCACGCGCCGTACCCTCCATTGCGCTCGACCAGCCGTCTGTCGCTGGCCGCGAGATGCGCTTCGGCGCGAGCTGTGGGGCGCCCGAGGAATCGAGCACGGCGAAGCGGATCTCTTGATTGGCGCTATAAGCGACGGCGAGCCCGCCGTCAGCGGTCGGCACGGCCGCCGCCGTGGCCGCGTAGGCCTCTGTGAACGAGTCGACCTCGACGGCCGCGCCAGTGGCCACGAGATCCGCGTCGAGGTCGAGATACTCGAGGCTCGTCCCGCTGCCGCCGTTGCCGCTCGTCCCGAACAAAACTGTAAGCGTACCGTCGGCGCGCGGGATGAGGGCGGACACGGAGCCGCCAGTACCGTTCGTGCCCGAGATCTCGAGCGGCCCAGTGACAATGGCCATATCCGGGGTGACACGTGCGATGGCGAGACCGCCAGTGCTCGATTGCGACCAAACCGCGATGATGTCGCCGTCGGCCGCGACAGCCGTGGCCTGGTGTCCGTCGAATGGAGTGTCGTCCAGCGCGACGCCCGCGCTCCACGTGCCACCGAGCGTGATCTCGGCGAGCTTGACTGTGTCCGTCGTCTCGACGACGAAGAATCGGCCGTCGACCTGGACGAGCCCATCGACAATGGTCGACATCGCCCCCGCGGGCTGTGTCATGGGGCGGAGCTCGTTGCACGCGTGACTGATCGCAGGCGTGCGATCGACGATAGGCGTCGGGTCGACCACGCTGCCCCCGCCCGCGCTCTCACCGCCAGCACCCGAGCCACCCTGGCCACCGCCACCAGACGGCGAGTCATCACCACAACCAGCCGCGACACTCAGGAGCAGCGCGGCCGCCAGGAGCGCGCCACCCCGAGAGTAGCGCCCAAAGCATGTATTCGAAGTCATGAGACGGCAGCTTAGCAGCCATCCGCGTTCCTGCCGCGAACTCACTCGGCGGCAGGGTGACTCCAAAGCAAACTACTCGCGGGGGTCGTCGCCCAGCACGTCCTGGACGTCCTCCGACCCCTCTTGGACCTCAGGGACTTCTTCGACGACCTTCTCTTTTTCCTTCTTCGGCTTCGGCACGTACTTGAAGAGCGCATAAGAGCCCCGCCTCGTCAGCTCCTTGAGCTGACCGTCGCGAATGGCGTCTTTATGTTTCTTCAGCCGATCTTGCTTGAGCTCTCGTTCGTCGACGAAGACGTATTGGACGTTCTTCTGCCCGTAGAAATAGACGTCCTTACGATTGGAGACGTGAGGACCTATCTTGTTGGTCACGCCGAGGCTCGCCTTCAGCGGAATCATCGCGACCGCCTCTTCCATCCATTTGTAGTGGGCCTCTTGCTCGGGCGTCAGCTTGCGGACGACGCGCGTGAACCCACCATAGAAGGCTTGGTTGTCGACGACGCCGCCGAACTTCCAGGACACGGTCATGCCGGCCGCGAGCGTGCCCACGACGAGCGCATGCTTGTAGCGCGCCGGCTCGAGTGAATACGCCCGCGCGAACCGACCGTCCGACATCTGCTTGATGGCGACCGGCAGCGCGAAGAACGCGAAGGGCAAGATCGTGTTCGAGTATTGGAAGTGCGTGGAGAAGACGGCCTCTCTCGTGGCGAGAGTCGTGAACGCGATGCCGTAGGCCAAGATGAGGCGCCAGTTGCGAGCCGCGAACGGGACGAAGATGAGCGGCAAGAACATCTTGATGAGGTAGACGACCTTCACCTCCTCCATCGCGTGGCGCAGCGCGAACGTCGGATTGGTGAGGAGCGAGAGGACGAGGCCGACGAGGTTCTTGTGCTCCGGGTCGGGGATCATCTCGGAGTAGTAATAGGCATACGAGTACGCCTGCGGTCCGCTCATGATGACCCCGGAGCTCGTCATGAAGTAGCCCTTCACGAGGACGAAGTAGGCGAGGCTGAAGATCATCGTGACCAGGCCGTGGCGGCGCAGCTGCGCGTCCGTCCCGAGGAACACGGTGAGCCCGACCATCGTCATCATGAGCGGGATGTCCTCGCGGACGAGGAGCGCGACGACGAGCGCGACCCAGTAGAGCTTCAACCACTTGCGCTCGAGGAAATAGAGCGTCCAAAGGATGGGGACGCACGCGAGCGTGAGCGAGTGGAACTCGTACATGTTGGCGCCGTGGAGCGCCGGGTGAAGCGCGTAAACGATCGCGAGGAGCACGCCGTGCAGGCGCGAGCCGAGCTGGCGCCGGGCGATCAAGAAGACCGGCACGACCCCGGAGCCGACCCAAATGCTCTGCAGCGCGAGGATGAACTCGGCCCGCGGATATAGCCGGTAAAGCGGCGACATCAACACCAGGATCGGGTCGAAATGCGCCGACCCGTGGGTCCCACCGCGCAGGAACGTACAGCCGAGCGGGTGCCCGTGTGACGACTGGTAAAAGATATTGTCGTAGAGGCCGAGGTCGATCGTCCGCGTCATCAGCGCGTGGTGGTTGGTGATCGACAGGCGGGTAAAGAACCAGCCATAGGCGACCCACAACCCGAGGACCGAGGCCCAAGCTACAACTTCGTAAGCGATATTGAGCTGCTTGTCGCGCGGGCTCGCGGCCTCGGCGTCGGTGCCGCGCGGCGATCGCGACAGGCGATAAGCAGCGGTGCCCAATATGCCGGCGATGATCGCGCAGAAGAAGAGCGTCAGCTTCGGGCTCTCCTTCTCCACCTTGTCCTGCATCAACGCGACGACGAACGGCGCCGCGAGCAACGGGGTGACGAAGGCGCTCGCCCGCGCCACGATGGCTGCGAGCGGGGCGCCGCGCTTGACCCGATAGGCCGCGTAGACCGCGCCCACGGTGCCGCCGATCAGCAGGAGGAAATTGCCCGCCATTCGGACGGCGCCGAGCTGGTCCGCGAGCTTGACCTTGTTGGTGTCGAGCGCCTTGAGACGCCCCTGACCGCCCGAGTAATACCAATAGGCGCTACCGAGCAGCAGCGGCACGAGGAGCAGGACGAACCAAGGGGAGAGCAGCGCGCGGCCGACGCGGGCTCCACGGAGCAAGGCCGCGTCGAGGCGCTCCCATCGCTTCACGGTAGGACGCGGCAAGGGCGGCAAACCAGGCTGAGGCGCAGGAGGCTCGCTCTCCGCCGCGCCGTGGTCGGCAGCACCGTTCGACTCCGCGGCTCCGTCGCTCTGCGGCTCCGGAGGTGTGGAATCACCCTCGCGCGCGGGCTCCTTCGTCGGGCTCGCCGCGGTCTCGGGGTCCTCCGGTGTCGAGGGTTCGGCCTGGTTATCCATGGGTTCCATCAGGGGTAAGGGTCCGCGTCGCGACAGCGGGACCAAAGGGGGGCGGAGCGATCTGCCAAGCGATGAAGCCAGCCAGCGTGATGGCCACGTAGATGACGGCGAACACCAGCAAACCAAAGGTCACGCCGACCGCGGGGCCGAGCGCGAGCGCGGGGAAAATGACGGCGAAGAAGGCCTCACGCACGCCGACGCCCGAGACGCTGATCGGCAATAGCCCGAGCAAGCTGGCGATCGCGAGCAGGCAAGTCACGTCGAAGAACGATATGTGGATACCCATCGCGACGCCGATCATCGAGCCCTGGACATAGTTGACCAAGAACGTGATCGCCGTGAGGGGCAACGTGATGAGCAGCGGCCAACCGACGTTCGCTCGGAGCGCAGCGAGGAACTGCTGGAGGCCATCGGAGCTGCCAGTGACCTTACGAAAGACAGCCCCCATCACGCGCTCGGGCACGTGCGGAATGAGGAATATCGCAGGGCCGACGACGGTGCCGATCACACAAGCCCAAGTCGCCCACGCGAGCTTGCCCGCGATGATGGGCGCGTAGTGCACTGCCGCGACCGCGACGAACCCCGCGAGCACGTAGAGATCGCAGAACCGATCCATCACGACGGACGCGAGCCCCTCGGCGTAGGGCACGTCGCGCTCGCGCTTGAGATATTGCACGCGCAAGACGTCGCCCACGCGCCCCGGCGTGAGCATCGCGAGATACGCGCTCGTCAGGAACGCGAGCCACGCGCGCCCTACCGAGTACTCGATGCCGCGCCGGCGCAAGAGGATCCGCCAGCGAATCACCTTGAGGTGGATGTTGATCGGATTGAGCAGCACCGCGAGCCCGAGCCAAAGCGGGTTCGCCGACGCTATGCCTTTGAGGAGCGCTGCGCGATCCGGCAGCTTGAGGATGACGACGAGCAGGATCACCGGACCCAAAAGGCGGAGCAGCGCCTTCAGAGTCCGCGTGCGACCCGTCCCGGAAGCCACTCAGCGCCCTTTTTCTGGGGTGCGCGGCGAGCGCATCGTCATGAGCCAGCTCGCCGCAGGGCACCGCAGAGTGTCGCCCACTACGCGGCCCCCGACGTCCGCGAACGCTCGCTCTGCGAGCCGCGTGAACCCACGCGAGGTGCGCACGTGATCGCCGCGATCGTTCTTGGCCAGGAGGCGCGACATCGCCGATTGCCCGTCGAAGACCACGGTATCGAGCGCGACGACGCGGCCACCGGGCGCGAGCGAGCGCCCGCACAGGTCGAGCAGAGCCTCGGCGTATTCGTCGTCGAGGTGGTGCAGGAGGCCCATCAACATGATGCCGTCGAACGGAGCGAGCTCCCGCGCGTGGACGTCGTCGTAGTGCGCGCAGAAGAACCGCGCGCGCGGATTGCTGGCAAAACGCTTGCGCGCCGACTCGATGTAGCGCTCGTCGGTGTCGAACCCGACGTAGTCCACGCCGCCCAAACGATCGACGTAGTAGGCGGGCCCGCAGCCGATATCGAGGATGCGCTCACCGGCGCGCGGGGCGAGCTCGTCGAGCCCCCAGTCGCGCATCAGCGAGCCGCCCACCAGATACTGGAAGGCCACATAGACGGGCGGCGACTTCAGCACGTCCGAAGGATGCAAGCTCACGGTGCGCTCTTAGCACGCCGCCGCGACGGATGTACTAGACTCCGCCGCCATGAAGACGGTCCTCCTCGCGGGAGGCCTCGGTACCAGGCTCTCCGAGCACACCGACCTCAAGCCCAAGCCCATGCTGGAGATCGGGCCGCAACCGATCCTCTGGCACATCATGAACATCTACGCGACCCACGGGTTCAGCGACTTCGTGGTGGCGTGCGGATACAAGGGCGAGGTCATCAAAGAGTACTTCCATTCCTTTTACATCCGTAACGCAGACTACGTGGTGAATCTCAAGGATGGCTCGGAGCAGGTGCTCCGCTCCAAGTCCCCCGATTGGAAGATCGCGGTGGTCGACACGGGGCTGCACACGCGCACCGGCGGTCGCATCCTGCGCCTCAAAGACTGGCTCGGCGGCGCCCGCTTCATGGCGACGTATGGGGACGGCGTCGGCGACGTCGACATCGGGGCTGTCGTGCGCTTCCACGAGCAGCACAAGAAGCTCGCCACCGTCACCGCCGTGCGCCCACCCGCGCGCTTCGGTGGGCTCTCGCTCGACGGTCCGTTCGTGCGCGAGTTCTCGGAGAAGCCGCAGACCGGCGAGGGCTGGATCAACGGCGGCTTCTTCGTCTTCGAGCCCGAGGTCCTCGACTACATCAAGGGCGACTCCACCGATCTCGAGCGCGAGCCCCTCGAGAAGCTCGCGGCCGACGGGCAGCTCGTGGCCTATCAGCATCACGGGTTTTGGCAGCCGATGGACACGCTGCGCGAGAAGCGCCTGCTCGAGTCGATGTGGGAGAGCGGTCAGGCACCATGGAAGATCTGGTAGGCGCGCTGCGCCGGCACTACGAAAATCGAAGCGTTCTCGTCACGGGGCACACGGGCTTCAAGGGGACGTGGCTCTCCCATTGGCTGATGAAGCTGGGGGCGCGCGTATCGGGATATGCCCTCGCGCCCGACACGACCCCGAGCCTCTTCGAGCTCACGCATATGAGCGCGCGCGTCCCGACGACGCTCGCCGATCTCGGCGAGCTCGCGACGCTCCGTGAGACCTTCGAGCGCAGCCAGCCTGATACGGTGTTTCACCTCGCCGCTCAGCCGCTCGTGCGCAAGAGCTACCGCGTCCCGGTCGAGACCTTCGCGACGAACGTGATGGGCACGGTGCACCTGCTCGAGTGCGCGCGGCACACCCCTTCGGTGAAGACGGTGGTCATCGTCACGAGCGACAAATGCTACGAGAACCTCGAGCACATATGGCCTTATCGGGAGACGGATCGCATGGGCGGTCACGACCCTTACAGCGCCAGCAAGGGCTGCGCTGAGCTCGTGACCGCGGCCTATCGCTCGTCGTTCCTGCGCGATCGCGGCGTGGGCGTCGCGTCGGCCCGCGCGGGCAACGTGATCGGCGGCGGCGACTGGGCCGAAGATCGGCTTATCCCGGATATCGTCCGCGGCGCGGCGAGCGGCACACCGGTCTTGATCCGTAATCCCGCCTCGACGCGCCCGTGGCAGCACGTCCTCGAGCCGCTATCCGGTTATCTGATGCTCGGGATGTGCGTCTCACAAGACCCGACGCGCTTCGCCGACGGCTGGAATTTCGGCCCCAACGAGGGTGAAGACGGCGTCCCCGCCGGCCGCGTCGCGACCCAATTCAGCAAAGAGCTCGGCCGCGGCGAAATCGTCCTCGGGCAGGCCCCGCCCGACGCCGCCCTCCACGAGGCTCGGCTCCTCCGAGTCGACTCGACCAAAGCCCGAGTCGAGCTCGGGTTCCGCCCGCGCCTCACCCTCGACGACGCGCTCTCGATGACCGCCGAGTTCTACCGCGCGAACCTCGATTGGTCGGGGCCGCGCCCCCCCGAATCCACCGGCCCCGAGCGCGCCCTGCTCGAGGAACAGATTGGCCGTTACGAGCAGAGAATGGGATGAACAACTTGGGCTCGCGTTCGCTCGCCCAACAGGGGAACTCGTTCCCCTCGCTTCGCTCGGCGAACAAGCTGCTCTCGATCGTGGTGCCCGTCTACAACGAAGAGGGCAACATCGAGCCGCTGCACGCCGCCGTCTGCGAGGCCCTCGCGCCGCTCGCGCCCCGCTATGACCTCGAGTTCGTCTTCACCGACAACCACTCGAAGGACGGGACGTTCGCCGAGCTCACGCGGCTCGCGGCGCGCGACCCTCGGGTCCGCGTCTTCCGCTTCTCGCGCAACTTCGGCTTTCAGCGCTCCATCTATACCGGTTATCTCAAGGCCCGCGGCGACGCAGCCATCCAGATCGACTGCGACCTCCAGGACCCTCCGTCGGTCATCCTCGAGTTCGTGCGCGAGTGGGAGCAGGGCTCGAAGATCGTCTACGGCGTCCGCAAGAAGCGGGTCGAGGGCTTCGCGATCACGCTGACCCGCAAGATCTTCTATCGCCTAGTCGACTTCCTCTCCGAGGATCGACTCCCGCACGACGCTGGCGACTTCCGCCTCGTCGACCGCAAGGTCCTCGACATCCTCGAGCGCATCCGCGACCAAAAACCCTATTTGCGGGGCACGCTCGCGACCCTCGGCTTCGCCCAAAAGGGCGTCGAATACGACCGCGCCGGGCGCGTCCGCGGCGAGAGCAAATTCCGCCTTCGAGATCTGTTCGGCCTGGCGATCGACGGCATCCTCGCGCACTCGATCGTCCCGCTGCGCGTCGCGACCTATACGGGCCTCGTGGTGAGCGTGCTCACCTTCTTCATGATTGGGGTCTACGTCATCGGCCGCATGGTCTTCGGCCAGCAGTGGCCGCCCGGCTTCGCGACGACCACGGTGCTCCTGCTCTCGTCGCTCAGCCTGAACGCCATCTTCCTCGGGATCATCGGCGAGTACGTCGGCCGCATCTACGTGCAAGTCCGCAGTCGGCCGCTCACCATCATCGAGCGCACCATCGACGTCGACGGCCAGGCGCCCGACCCCGCGGCGCCCCAGCTCCACGATGACGAGATCGTCGACTCGATGCCGCGCCGCCGGCACTGAAGCCCGCGCTTGCCGCCGCGCTCCAGCGCCCCCAGAATTCCCATCATGCAGCGCCTCGGTCGATGTCTCTTGGCTGGAGTCGTCGCGTTCCTGACGGGTTGCGCCGGTATCTACGGGCCAATCCTCGACCCCGATGTCCCGCCGTTCCAAGCGGTCTATTCGCTCTACGGCGATGACGGCGAGTTCGGCGACGCCATCGTCACGAGCCGCGGCATCACGGACGACAACTCCGGCGATGACGCGCGCGCGCTCATCTCGGTCAGCGTCCGCATCGCGAACCACACGCCCCGCGGCGCCCGCGTCGACGCGCGCACCGTCCACATCGAGTGGGCCCTGGCGAACGGCGATCGCTTGAACCAAGACCAGATCACCGCTGTGGATCGCCACGTCTCGGTCGTCGCGGACGGCGCGGCCCAGGTCGACGCAGTCTTCACGCTGCCCGCGGGATACCCGGCTACCAGCGTCCGCGCGTTCGCGGTCGCGTGGTCTTATCAGCGCGAGGGTGAGACCTACTCCAAGCTCACCACGTTCGCGGTCGGCGCTCGCACTGCCCAGCCCGTCGTCGTCGACGGCCCGCTCGGCTACCCGTACGCGCCTGATCCCATGTTCGGACAACGCCCCTATCCGTATGTCGACCCGTGGGCTGCTCCCGTCCTGCAGCCCAGCCCGACCTACGACCCGACCTATCCGACGTATCCGACGTACCCGACTTGGACCTGGGGCCCGTCGCAACCCGCGATGCGCACTCCGGCGCACCCGACGCTCAATCCTTGAACGTCGTTATATAATCCACTCTCCCGGCTTCGTTCCGCCGAACTCGCAGCGCTACCGCGCTCGACACGGCGCCGCTCGGCGCGCCCAGGCGCTGCGCTCAGGGTCGTAGGGTGCTCAAGCCCGACAGCCACGCCTCGGCCATCTTGTCATAACCGACCTCGTTCGGGTGGATGCCGTCCGCGAGGTCCTCCAGAGTCACCGTTGCGTGCATATCGACGAACGAGATGTTCATACCCTCGCTCGCTCGCTCCTCGACGAGGTCGCTCGCTAGATCGTTGAACTCCACGATCATCTCGTCCTCCACTTCACCGTCGATCGGGACGAGGCCAGCCACGACGAGCGCCGCGTTCGGGCTGGTCGCGGCGATGGTGTCGAGGAGGCTCACGAAGCGCGCCTCTACGGTCTCCAGGTCAGCGTCATTGAGGATATCGTTCGTGCCGATGTGCACGAGGATGATGTCCGGCGAATAGGTAGTCAGCGTATCGGACATAATCGCGTCGAGCTCGTCGATGCGCCAACCCGAGTGGCCCTCGTGGTCTTTGTCGCTCAGCTCGTCGGGTCCATTCTGTAGGCTCCCGACAAAGTCGATATCGGCGCCCGCAGCCTGGAGCTCCGCCCATAGCTTGATGCGATAGCCGCCCGGTACGTTGTATCCGTCGGTGATCGAGTCACCGAGAGGCATTATCCGACAAGGACCGTCGGTCGGGCACGGCAGAGCCGCCTTCACCAATCCGCTGTCCGTCGTCCCACCCGCGTTGTTGTCCCGTCCCCTCAACGACACATCAATCGCACCGCCGCCGACGCCTCCCGCACCCGAGACCTCCGCCGCGTTCGAAGAGCACGCCGACGCGAAACCCAAGACGAGACCCACAAGAACCATCGTTCTCATGATTGCTTCGGTGCTTGGGGCGCGCCGAGCGTGTTGCGGATTGATGTACCGAATATGTTCGAACTCTAACACTCCGACAAGCCAACAGGGCGGATCCATCCCTCGTTGCCCTCGGAAACAATCTCCCGAACCCGGTCAGCCGAAGTGTAAAGCACACGCTACGAGGCTTGGAGCATGTTCATCAAACACCACGGCAAGATCCGCCCCGGCACAGAGAGTTGGCGGCAACCGATCCCTGGTGCGGACGTCGCGAGTTTCGAAGCGCTGAGCCCGGATTTTGCGCGCGACGACCGACACGTCTACTGGCGCAACCATATCGTCGAGGAGGCAAACCCCACGTCGTTCGTCGTGCTCGACGCCACGACGGGAAAGGATGCAGCCGGCATCTTCATACAGGGGTCGCGCTACCAGAGCTCGAACCAGCTCGACCTGCCGTCCTTGGTTCACCTTGGCGGGCCGTTCTTCCGCGACGAGGTAGGCGTGATTTGCATCTATTACACCTACGATTCCTTCGACGACTTCCGCCTGGACGCCGAAGCGGAGACCTTCGAGCCACTCGCGCGCCCATTCGGTAGGGATCGTCGCCACCTCTTCAACCACCAGGTGATCGAGTCGGGCCTCTGCGCAAAGACCTTTGAGACGTTCCATCCGGACTTCGCGCGAGACCGCAATGGTGTCTACTTCCTCGTTCACGGCGGCAAGGACACCGGCACAGTCGGCCTCAACAAGTTGGCCGGCGCTGACCCGCTCCGCTTCCGAGTCCTCGGCGACAACTATGCGTCAGACGGCGACCGCGTGTTCTGGTTCTTCAACTGCGGGAGCGTCGCGCGCCGACAAGACTGCAAGATCGAGTGCCGTGTCGTCGACGGCGCTTCGGCGCCTACCTTCGCAGTGCTTCAGTCCGGCCCCGACGCACAAGGCATTCTGCCGGACGGCTACGACCGGGACCGCCTATTCCTCTCGGGGCGCGCGCTTCCCCTGGGGAAGACGGACTTCTCGGTCCGCGTCACGAGCCCCGGTCGAGCGGAGCTCCTCTTCTTGGATCTGGATCGATTGGAACGCTACCTGGCCGAGGCCGACGAGGGGACGGCCCTCAATGTGAGCAGATCGCCCGCTTGAGCGAGCGCCGCGCCTCACCGGACTTCTTGCTCGAGACCGAAGACGGCGGGTCCTCGAAGTAATAGTCGACGTGCTCGAGCGTGTAGAACTGCTGGCCGTCGAGCCCCTCGTCGCCGTGGCTGTCTGCGGAGGAGAGCGCGCCGTAGACGGTCTCGAAGAGGCCGTAACACGACTTCGAGAGCGGCGTCGCCAGGTGCTCGCCGTTCATCTCGACGTCGCCGGAGAAGTCGTCGACGCGCTCGTCGTCGATCGCTGCCTGGAACTTGCGGTTACCGACCGGTAAGCTCGTGACCTCGTGTTTGCCAGGCGCGAGGCGAATCTCGCGCGTCTCGTCGACGACGAAGACGACGTCTTTGTTCGTGGGGTTGTCGAAGGCGACAGTGCCGTAAGCGAACAGTGAGGTCGCGCCGCCGCCGAGGACGCTCGCAAGTGGGAGCACGGCGCGCCACGAGTTCGGCCGCTCGCTCCGCAGCACGGCGATCCCGATACCGGCGATGACGACGCCGAGGACTGCGGGCACCCAACGAGGACTGAAGAGCCAAATCCGGGCGAGTGCGAGGGGCGCCGGCACGAGCAACGCCATCACGATAAGCCGGACCATCGACAGACCGGTCGCCTGCGCAGCGGGTGCAGCGGTGGCAGCCGCAACAGGCGGCGGCATAGGGGCGTTCGGAGCAGGCGCAACGTTCATCGGGGTTACCTCGCGCGGCGGTGTACGCGGTTGTGTGGCCCGACCTTCCCCGATTCGTCGGGGGCTCAATCCGCCTTTCATGCGCTCCGCGCCCCCCGATTCGATTGGCGATTAGCGCGTTGCGCGCAACGCTGTCAGGGATCGACGAGCCTCGGCGTCCGAGGGCCGCTGAGGTCCGATATGCAACCCCGAGTCAGCCACAACGCCGTATCCCGCAGTGCGGGTTCGCGCGTGCTCGCTCGGCGGCGCCTCGATCTCTCTCAGCTCGGACGCGTCGCCGCATCGATGTGAGCCGCGTCGTCCCGAGCGCTCTTCGGCGCGCGTAGCCCTCTCCAAAGAGGGGCTGCGCGGCCACGGGCGACGCGGCGCGGTTCGTCGTCAACCCGAGCAAACCGAGAGAGATTCATCATGCCACGCCATACCAGTTCTTCTGGGGACTCGATTCGCTGGGGGGCTGAAGCCGCCCCTCGAACCGCCCTGATCCGCAATGTCGGTGTCGTCGCTCACGTCGACGCTGGCAAGACGACGCTGACAGAGCGCATCCTCCACGCGACCGGTCGCATCCACGCGCTCGGCAGCGTGGACGCTGGGTCCACTGTCACGGACTCCGATCCTCGCGAGCGGGCGCGCGGCATCACCATCGCCGCCGCGGCGGTCACGCTCGAGCACCGCAATCACGCGATCACGCTCATCGACACACCCGGGCACGTCGACTTCTCGGTAGAGGTCGAGCGGAGCTTGCGTGTGCTCGACGGCGCGATCGTGGTGCTCGACGCGGCCGCGGGCGTCGAGCCTCAGACCGAGTCGGTTTGGCGACGAGCGGACGAACGGGGTATTCCCCGCGTCGTCTTCGTCAACAAGATCGATCGGGCCGGGGCCGACTTCTCCCTCGCGGTTCGATCCATCCACGAGACGCTGCTCTCGAAGGGCGACTCGCGGACGACGGTGTCCGTGGTCGTGCCCGCCGCCGACGGTGACGGGCTCGTTCACCTCGCTCACCGACTTCGGATCAAGGCCGGGCCGCGCTCGACCGACGTGACTTGCCCGCTCGACGAGCACCTCGCGGAGCTCCACGCGGCGGATCGCGAGCGCCTCGTCGAGGCGTGCGCGGCGGTCGACGACGGCGTCTGCGAGGCCTATTTGGCAGGGCGCGACGTCTCGGCGGACGACCTGTTGCGGGCGCTGCGGCGCGCGACTCTGGGTGGATCCGTAATCCCGATATTCGCCGGTTCGGCCAAGCAGGGACTCGGGGTCACGACGCTGCTCGACGGGGTCGTCGACCTCTTGCCCGCACCCGAACCACGAGGAGATCACCTCGCGGCGCTCTGCTTCAAAGGCACTTACGACGGCTTCGGGCAGCGCATGTTCGTGCGCGTCTATTCCGGAGTCCTTCACAAGGGTGACAGAGTGATGGCTTTCAACAAAGGCAGAGTCCTGCGCGTGGGTCGATTGGTCCGTGTCTTCGGTGACGCGGCCCAGGAGATCGACGCCGTTGGACCTGGAGAGATAGGCGCCCTCGTGGGCCTCGAGCTCGCGTCGGGCGAGACGCTGTGTGACCCGAGCGAGCCCGTGTGCCTCGAGGGGCTCACCGTTCCTCAACCGGTCTTGGCGATGGCGATCGAGCCGAAGACCCAAGAGGATCGCGCGAAGCTCGGGCCGGCCCTCGCGCGGCTCGCGCTCGAAGATCCCTCTCTCCGGCTCACGACCGACCCCGAGACCGGTCAATCGCTGCTCTCGGGTCTCGGCGAGCTGCACCTCGAGGTGACGCTCGAGAAGCTGCGAGACGCTCACCGCGTGTCGGTGCGCGCCTCGGAGCCGCAAGTCGCCTATCGAGAGACCATTACCCGACCCGTCGAAATGGAGGTCAAGCACGTCAAACAATCCGGTGGTCCAGGGCAGTATGCCCACGTCCGAATCGTCGTAGAACCGGCCCCGCGGGGCTCGGGGATCACGTTCGAAGACCGATGTGTCGGCAGCACCGTCCCGAAGACCTACGTGCCCGCGGTGGAGGCTGGGATAAGGCAGGGCGCCCTGATCGGGCCGCTCGGCGGATACCCGGTTACCGACTTCGCGGTCGCGCTCGTCGGGGGCGGGACGCACCCGAACGACTCGAGTGAGCTCGCGTTCGAGATCGCGGCGAAGACCGCGATCGAGGCCGCGATCAGGGCCGCAGCGCCGCTCATGCTCGAGCCGGTCATGCGCCTCGAGATCCTGACTCCGGAGTCCGGGCTCGGCGCTGTCCTCGGTGATCTTGCCGCTCGACGCGGACGGGTCTCCGAGCTCGGCGCGCGAGGTGGATTGCACACGATCGCCGCGACGGCTCCGCTCGCGGAGCTCATGGGATATGCGACCGAGCTCCGGTCGCGCACCCAGGGCCGCGGGTCGGCCTCGCTGGCGTTCGCGCGCTACGACCCAGTCCCCGCGCGTTCGGTCGCCCGCGCTTGATCTCGAGACCGGGGCCCGCCTGATCCGAAATGGGTCGGGCGGGCTCCCTTTTTACGCGCCCTTCTTACGATTGAGCTGAATCCCGTTCATGGCCTGCGAGCGCCCTTTGCAGCCGTCCTCGACGAGCTTGAACGTGATGCTCCCGCAGCCCTCGCCCCAGGTCGCGGTGTATTTACCCTCTTGACCCTTGGCGCAGGAGAAGCGCCCGGACGACTCTCCGGTATTGGAGATCGAGAAGTTGCCCTTGTCGTCCAGTTTGAAGGCGCCGACATTCTTGGCGACGGGATTGACCCATTCGCTCTTGCCGTCCTCTCCGAAGGTTACAGTGATGTCCTTGTTGTTCATCGGAGTCGGCCCTGGCATGGTCTTTCCGGCGAACTCACCGACGAGCTTGCAAGCGCCTGCGGTCGCTGCGCTCGACGCGGCGGGCGCCGCGGACGCGCTCGCGGGCGCCGACGACGACGCCGCTCCGGCGCCGCTGCTCTTCGCCGAGGCGCTGCCCCCTGACCCGCTCGACTCCTTCGACCCACAACCCGCCAATACGACGAGCGACAACACGAATAGGCGATTCATCCAAACATCGTAGGAGCCTTCGCGCGGGGCGGCCTATTTTGCGGGGACGTGCGCGGCGACGAGCTCGCGCGCGGCCCGCGTGACGGCGGCCCGATAGCCGGCGTCCAGCAAGGGCTCCGCGGGGCTGCGCTCGTCCCACCTGTGGAAATACTGGCCCGTCCGCTCGTCGAGCGCGCGGGCGACAGCGAGATAGACGACTGGCTTCGCTGCGTCGGACGGGTTGCGGAAGAGCGCGCGCATGACGGGGTCGAGCACGGGCTTGGCCCAAGTCGGAGCCTCCCGCGCGATGTCGGTCGCGACGGCGCCTGGACAGATCGCGAAGACCCCCAATCCATCGAGCTCCTTCGCGAGCTCGAGCAACCACGCCAGGGCGAACTGCTTGACTTGCCCATAGCGCGCGACGACCCCGCTCACCCCATAAGGCTCGAAGACCCCGAGTCGCGTGGGATCGACCGGCTTGCCCGAGCGGTGCGACTCACTCGAGACGAGCACGATCCGCGAGCGCGCCGAGCGCTCGAGGAGGTCGCGACGGAGGAGTTTGTCGACGAGGTGCACGTTCGCGAGGAAGTTCACTCCGAGCTGGAGCTCGAGGCCCTGCGTCGTTCGGCGCGCGCCGTTGGGGACGACTGCCGCGTTGAGCACGAGCACGTCGATGCGCCGACCGAGCTGCTCGATCTCGTCGACGAGCCGGTCGATCGATTGGAGGTCCGACAGATCGACCGAGAGCGCGGCGGCCGAGCCGACCTTGCGCGCGTCGGCGAGCGTCGCGCCTGCATCGCCGCGACACGCACAGAGGACGTGCGCGCCACGCTCCGCGAGCTGCGTCGCGATCGCGCGGCCGAGACCACGGTTCGCGCCGGTGACCAAAGCGACGCGACCGTCGAGTCGGTCGTTCACGCCGAGCGGTTTGACGGGGTCTCCACGGAAGCGCCCGAGGAGCCCATTGAGCGTTGCGACGACGGCGCTGTCGTATCGGTCTCTAAGCATTTGGGGGACTTTAGTAGCGCGCGTTCTCCGGAGAGAACAGAGCTTCTCGGTCGAAGACACGGCGTGGTAGGCTCGGCTCGATTTCTGTCCCCATCCTGGGCTCAGGGTGGTCACCATCGCGATGGAAGAGACCGTCGAGTTACTCTGGTCTAAGGTTGAGGAGGCGTGGGACGAAGACAAACGCCACCAGGCGTTCTTGGTGTTTTGCCAACAGAACCAGCTGCTCGGCGAGGCCGCGCGTCGCTACCGCGCGATCGCAGAGGCACCTACTACGACGGCCACTGCTCGAAGCGAACGTGACGATGCCGCACAAGACGACGACGGCGCGGCTGGGGCTGGGCCTGGGGCGGACGCCGAGTCGACGGACGACGAGGCCGCGGTGGCCGCGCTCGAGAAGCGACGCGCCGAGGCGAAGAAGCGGCTCGGCGCGATTGCCTTGCTCGCCATGTCGAGCCTGGACTTGCAGCGCTCTTCGCCGCCGAAGCAGCCAAGATGGCTGCGCATCCTCGCCATCATCATCTTCTTGGGGTCGATGGGCATGCTCGGCTGGGCGCTCACCAAATTGGGGGCCTCGCGATGAGCGACGCTGAAGCTGACAAAACTGTATTCAAGCCCGGCGAGGTCATCAGCGGGCGATACGCGATCTTGCGACTGATCGCCGAGGGCGGACAGGCCGAGGTCTATCAGGTCTGGGACGAGAAAGAGTTCCAGTACCTCGCCCTGAAGACGATGCTCCTGCAGCACACGGACAAGCCTCGCCTGATCGACAGAGCTCGCGCGGAAGCCGAGACGCTGCTCAAGGTGCGCCACCCCAATGTGGTGCGCGTCGACGCCGCGGGGGTCGATCGGGGACACCTCTGGTTCGTCATGGAGCTCTTGGAGGGGCGGACGCTGCGGGACGTGATCGGCGCAGCGGGGGCTGTCCCGCTCGCGGTCGCGGTGTCGCTCGGCATCCAAATGGCCGAGGCTATTGCTTATGCGCACGAGTTCGTGACGGTCTATCGCGACCTGAAGCCGGAGAACGTATTTGTCTGCATTTCACCAGGCAAACCGGACCATGCGCTCAAGCTGCTCGACTTCGGCGCTGCAAAGTTCGCGGATGTCGTCACGGTCGCCGGGACGACAATCGGGACAATCTCGTATATGGCGCCGGAGCAAGCTCGCGAGAACGCGACCCACCCGAGCGTGGACATCTATGCGCTCGGGACTGTCCTGTTCGAGACACTGACAGGTAGCCACCCGCTCGCCGTCCAGAGCCGCCCCAAAGAGCTGATGGAGTGGATTGGTCGGATCGTCGATCTCGAGCCGCCGCTCTTACGCACGGTCCTCCCGAGCGCGCCCGAGCGACTCGAGCGGCTGCTCGCCATGCTCCTGCAAAAAGACCCTAAACGCCGCATCACCACGGCCAGCGCCGTCGCCGAGGAGCTGCGCGCTGTCGCCCAAGACCTCGAGCGCGCAGGACTATATCGTAATCGACGATTGGAGGGTGCGCAGGCTCCATGGGACACCGCGTCGATGCGAGCCGCCGCGCGCGTGGCCTCGCCCGCCGATCTATTGGAGCCTGTCGCGCGGGTGCGTGCTCCCGGTGTGGCCGAGCCCAGCCGCGAGGTCGAGATTGGCGTTACAACGATGTCACCGTTGACGCCGCCACACGGCACGGGTGACTGGTCGACGACCACCGAGTCCAAGACTATCGCTCAGGAGAACACCTCGTCCGAGACCGCGCAGACCGTCATGGCCGTCGACCTGTCGCAAACGGGGCCCCATTCTCCAAATCCCCGCGAGTCCCCTCAAGTCACGGGGCCCCGCGTCGAGGCCAAGCCCGACGCCAAGACGACACGCGGCACCGTCCGAATGCTGGGTAAGCGCGGGACTGTGCCATTGATCGAGCCCGGCCCCGAGGCTTCGGCGTTCTTCGCCGCGCTCGCCCCCGAGGCGCGTCCGACGATGATGGCGACGCCCAATACGCCTGCGGCCCCGCCGCCGGCGGTCCGCGTCTCGAGCGGTTCGAGCTCGAGCGGCCCGGCCTCGACTGGCAGCCCGCGCTCCGGTGGAGCAGCGCCCACGTGGATCGACAAGCCCAATATCGTAGACGCCGGGGACCGGCGCCCGACCGAGGGCAATCTCGTCTTGCCGCCTCCACAACAAGAGACCCCGGGCGGACTGTCCGCTCAGGCTCGTATGGCGAAGCGCGCGCTCCCCAATCCCGACGAGGCGCTGGCCGTGACGACTGGCAATTCGCGACTGTTCTTGACGGTCGCTATCGCCCTTGCTTTAGCTGCCATTCCAGTCGCTGGCGCCTATTACTATTTCAACCGCGCAGAGCCTGAGCAGGGCGCGGCGACGTCGTCAGCCGCCCCCGCTGCGTCCTCTGCGCCGGAGCGTGCGGCCCCGACTGGCGCTGCGCCAGCGAGCGCCGCACCCGTGCTGTCCAGCGCGAGCCCCGCGGGCAGCGCGTCAGCGTCCGCGAGCGCGCGGCCGACCGCGACCGCGCCGCTCAAGCATCCTTGAAGCGCGGTAGCTTCTCGCGGAGTCGCTCCTCGAGCTTCACGAAGTCGAAGCGCTCGGGGCGCCCGGCCTCGGGCAAGACATAGACGTCGAATGCTGCCGCGGACGCGCGCTGTCGCGTGCCCTCGTCGAGGTCGAGGCGCTTGCCCAACTGTGCGAGAGACTCGCGCTCGTCGGTCGAGAGCACGCCGTCGAGCCGCATGAGCCAACACGCGAGCGCGTAGGTGAGCGCGCGCTGCCAATCCGTCATCTCACCCGGTACGAAGGAGTCGAGCGTGGCGCTGGTCGCGAGCGCAGCCTCGATGTCGCCGCGCCCGTCCTGGCCGACGCCGCAAGCCTCGGCGGCGCGCAAGAGGCCAGCCTTCTCGATAGGGCGAACGCTGCCGTCTGCGTGGCTGAGGGCGACGAGCGCGAGGAAAGCTTCTTTGGGCAGGGTCGTGGGCATGGCTGAACCGTAGTCGGCCTCGCGGTCCATGGGAAGTCCGAGCCCCGGGGATACGAACAGCGCTGTCAGCGACGACTGGGCAAGAGCGACGGCCCCGAGAGCAGCCGCGCGGGCATCCCGTGTGCGCCGCTCCAAGCCGCGACCCAAGCAATCCAGCTGATCGGTTGGCGCCTGAAGAGCAAGAGGCGCCCGTCGATGGGCGGCGGCACCGGGCCAGCGCCGCTCCGCAGCTTGGGCTTGAGGGTGTTGAGGCGGAGGCTCAATGGATAGACGACCTCGGTCGAATAGGAGGCGTCCGGCCAGACGACGAGGCCTTGATCCGAAATGTCATAAGGAGCCCCGCGGAGGAGCGCCGACACCTGCTCTCGCACGAGATCGACGCCGGCCATCTTGTAGACGCCGGCGAGCGCGTTCTCGAACACGGCGCGCTGCTCGACGTCGAGCGCGTCGATGAACCCCGTCGCGTGCAGACAACCGACGAGCCAACCGGACTGCTCCTCGAACGCGACCTTGACTGGAGCGTCCGAGACGCGCCGACAGAAGAGCTCGACGCGCACGCGATTCGACGCGGCGTCGATGTGCCCGACCTCGAGCGGACCGCTCGACCAAATACGGCTCTCCGCGAGGAGCAGCACAATCTCGCGTTCGACGAACTTGCGAATGGACTCCTCGACGTGGTGCAGGGCCTCGCGGTGGCGCAGGGCCGAGCGCTCACGCTTCCACGTCGCGCGGCGGAGCTTGGCGTAGAGCTTCGGGATCGTGCCCGAGTGAACTCCCGGCTTCATGAAACCGACCATCGTCTCGCCGTGGTGACCGATGATGACGGGCGAGAGGTTCGGCGCGCGGTTCATGCGGTAGAGCCGCCAGTTCTCTTTGAGCTCCCACGTGAGAAAGCCGAAGAAGCCGGGCAGGACGAACATCGTCGGCGCAGCGATGGACTCGGCGACGACCCCACCAAGGACCTTCGTGAGGGGCTTGGCCATCGCGTCGTGGATGGGCGGCGTAATGGGGATCATGATCTTCGCCGCCACCGTCACGACCGGGAAATGCTTGATGGGGTTGACCTCGGGCTCGAGCAGCAGGTTCACGTAAATCCTGATGAGATACGTGCAAAAGAACCAGCCAATCCCGAGCGTCGCCTTCGTGTAATAGGAGGTCTTGCCCTCACCCTCGCGGAACCGGAGAAGCTCGTCGATCGCGTAAATGAAGCGGTCGACGACCTCGAGCAGCCGGCGGAAGAAGTCGGCGATGAAGCCGAAGAGACCGGGCAACACACGACGCCGCAGCTGTCGCCAACGGCGAACGAGCCAATCGGTCGCGGCCTCTTCGAAGAGGCGCCCTACACGGGAGTTGAGGAGGGTATTCCACCCGACGAAGAGCGCCGCGCCCGGGATCGCTGCGAAGATCCAGCTGACGCCGAAGGCGCGTGTGATGAGGGAGAACGGCGCCGCGAGGAGCAACGGCTTCAGCAAATATCGGGTTAGCCAGACGATGGGCCGGCTCTTCACGATGCCGCGCGTGATGGGGTGATTCCATATCGCCGACGGAACGGTGAAGAACAAGAAGCGCAGCACGATGCCGAGGATCGTGAGGACGCGACGCCCTACCTCGCGCGCGAGGTCGGAGTGCACGAGCGCGAAGATCAGCACCGCGACCGCCAAGAACGACGGCAGCTGGAGCATCTTGAGCTCGATGTGCGCGAGCTTTTCGAGCAGCAGGCCGATGGTGTGCTGCACACCCTCGAGCACGACGAACGCCCCGACGAACGGCAGGATCGCGTAGAGCGTGGCGACGCGGCCGATGCGCGTACCGAAGAGGATCGAGTTGAGTTTTTGCAGGCCGCGCAGGTAGACCTCACCGCGTCGATACACGCCGTCGAGGCTCTGCGAGACGATGCGATCCGCCTTCAGGAGCGCGTCGCCGTCGACGAGCTCTCTCCAGGTCAGGTTCGACATCTTCAGGTTCGAGCGCGACAGCGAATCCCGAAGATGGCCGAGCGAGATGTACCCGTGGCCCACGATCTGATCGAGGAGCTCTTCGACGAGCTTCTTCTTCGAGACCTGCTCGGGGATGTTCTCGGGCCTGAGGCCGACCTCCTCGAGCGCGCGGCCGATGTGTGGACCGAGCGCGGCGCGCACGTTGAGCTCGGCGCGACGTGCGAACTGCCTGAGGAGATCGGCGACGTCGCTGCGCGCGGGCTCCGCGACCGCCGTGCGCGGCAGCTTCGCCAGCGCGGCGTAGAGGTGCTTCGCGATGCGCACGTCGCGCTGCGCGGGCAGCGGTCGCTTGATCGGTCGCTTGCCACGCGTGAGCGCCCACTCGACGACGTCGAGCGTGTAGAGCTCACGCTCGTTGTCGATGCAGGCGTTCTGCAGATCGAAGAGGAGCCTCGCCTCGGGGTTCCACGGCAGACCGCGCGCGGAGGGCGCCATGTGCACGACGGGCAAGAGCTTGCGCGCCCACTCGGCGGTCGGAGCGTCGACCCAAACGAGCGCGCTCGAGAGCCGATCCATGAACATCTTCAGCTCCTCGAACACGGCGAGCTGCGTGCCCTGCGCGCGCACGCGCAGCAGGATCGAGCGGATCGAGTTGCCCTTCTTGCGGGCGCGCTCGGCGCGCGCGTCGACGTTGATCGCGGCCGTGTGCGCGGACGACGTGCGATAGGTGACGGGCTCGTCGGGCGCGGGCGGCGCGAGCCACTCACGCACTTGGTGCATCGGCGGCGCGATGCTCGGGCGGCTCGCCGCGAGGAGTCGGTAGTGATCGACGTCCTGTGCGAGCGTCGAGTCGATCGCGTCGAGGTTCTCGAGACCTGGAAATGTCCTCGCGAGGAGCTCGGGCGCGAAGTGACGCAGCTCGAGGTAAGTCGCCGCGAACTCGGCGTAGGTCTCGACGTCGTCGTGCGGAGGCAGGAGCACGTCGTCCTGTTTGAGCACGAAGCGGATCTCGTCGAACTCGGTCTGACCGACGGCGTGGATGCGCGCGCGCAGGTTCGGACCGGAGAGCCCGCCGACGGCGACGCGCGCTTCGATCGCTCGATGAACGCTCGCGTGGAAGGCGCCACGCCAGACGGCGACGATGGCCTCGGTGCGATCCTTCACGCCGGCGATCTCGGGGCGCGGCAGCAAGATGACCGACTCGGACAACGTCGCGAAGGAGTGGCCGAGCTCCTCTTCGCGGACGATCTCGGTGAGGGTCGCGCGCGGCACGACGTAGCTCCAAGCGTGGGGCACGTCGAGCCCGACTCCTGGGATACGCCGATGATGCTTGATGACCCGCCGCAGGATGCGCGGCATCACCAACACGGCTCCGATTCCAGTCGCTGCTACGGCTTGCTCGAGTTCGGAGCCGTCGCTCATTCAGCAGCGCAGGCTAGCAGACCCCACACTCAACGCGGCAGCGCACTCTCGATCGCGGCGACGAGAGCAGGATCGTCGGGCTTGGTGTTGGGCCGGAATCGAAGGATGGTCGCGCCGTCTGCGGAGACCACGAATTTCTCGAAGTTCCAGGTGATGTCTCCCGCGGCGCCGCTCGCGTCAGGGACGCGCGTGAGCTCGTCGTAGATCGGGTGACGCCCCGCACCGTTCACCTCGATCTTCTCGAACATGGGGAACGTGACTCCATATTTGGTGCTGCAGAACGTCTTGATCTCGTCGGCCGTGCCGGGCTCCTGAGCGCCGAATTGGTTGCAGGGAAACCCGAGTACGGCGAAGCCGCGGCTCGCGTATTTCTCGTGCAGAGCCTCGAGCCCCGTGTACTGCGGCGTGAGCCCGCATCGCGACGCAACGTTCACGAGGAGCAGAGCCTTGCCCTGGTGTGCGGCGAGCGAGGAGGGCTCGCCTGCCAAGGTGCGAATGGGATGGGCGAACAGGGTTGTCATCGTCGCGAGGCTAACTCGTTCGGCGAACGAAGCCAGGTCGGTCGATCCGAAAACCGGCGCTACCGAGAGCCCCTCGGTAGAATGCCGCCATCGCAAATCGAGCCGCACAAGACCCCTCGGCGCTCGTCGGCGCGTGCGCGCTGCTGATGATTACGGGCATAGCCGGATGCACGGCGCGGAGCCAAGAGCCCGAGCGCGCCGAGGCTGCCTCTTCGAACGAGGTTGGACCCACGCCGACGAGCGAGCCCTCGGCCTCGAGCGCCCCGCCCTCACCGACGACCGAGATCCCCACCGCGAGCGCGTCCGCGAGCGCGGCTGAAGCGCCGCCCGATCTACCGGACATGCGCTGGGTCCCTGGCGGGACCTTCCATATGGGTCAGGACCAGCGCGGTGAGCTCGACGAGCGGCCCGAACACGACGTCACGATCGACGGCTTTTACCTCGATCTCACGGAGGTCTCGAACGCCGAATATGCCCGTTGCGTGGAGGCCAAGCGCTGCGGGCCGCGCGACACCGAGAGCGCCGCTCGCAACAAGCTCGGAGAGGACGCCCAATATCGGCACCCGAACCAGCCCGTGAGCGCCATTCGCTGGGACGACGCGAAGGCCTATTGCGAATTCGTCGGCAAACGTCTGCCGCGCGAGGCCGAGTGGGAGCACGCGGCGCGCGGCGACGATCATCGGCTCTATCCGTGGGGCGACGAGGCCCCGACTCCGGCGCTCGCGGTGTTCTCGACCGGACCTACCGCGCCCGTCGGCACGCACCCCGACGGCGCCGGTCCTTATGGGCATTTGGATTTGGCAGGCAATGTCTGGGAGTGGGTCGAGGACTTCTACGACCCAATCGCGTACGAGCGACCGACTCGCGATCGTGGGGTCCCCGGCACCTGCGACGAGATCCTCGCGACCCTCACCGAGCTACGGAACAAGGGGAAACAGGGCTTCACAGGATCGAACCCCATCCCCACCGAGTGCGAGCACGTGCTGCGCGGCGGCGCGTTCAACTACCCCGCAGCGGGGCTGCGGGTCACGAACCGCGTCCACCACGCGGGGCGCATGCGGCTCATCATGGCCGGGTTCCGCTGCGCAAAAGACCGCTAACCGGCCCGCAGCGCCGCGAGCCGCGAGAGCGCGCGCTCCAGACCGGTATAGAGGTCGCGGTAGACATCGGAATAGAGCGCCTCGTAAAAGGCGCGCTCGGGCCCCGGTAGCGTGGGAGCCTCGGCGCGCGCGAGGCGGCGCGAGACGGTCGCGGGGGCCTCACCCGTGACCCACCCGAGCGCGAGCATCGCCGCGCCGAGCGCGGTGGTCTCGCTCACCGCAGAGCGTCGGATGGGGCGCCCCATCACGGTCGCCGCGAGCGCGAGGAAGCTCGCGCGGCTCGCGGCCCCACCCGTCGCGACGAGATCCGAAATCGCGACGCCGGCGCGCTCGACGTGTTCGAACGCGAGGCGCTGCTCGAGACACAGGCCCTCGCAGATCGAGCGATAGAGGTGCTCCGGGCCGTGATCGGCCCGCAAACCGATGAACGCGCCGCCCGCGTCGTCATCCCAATAGGGGCTCATCACGCCGGCCCAATACGGCAACGTGAGCAGCCCCAGAGCGCCCGGCGGCAAGGCCCCGGCGCGAGCCTCGAGGTCTGCGAGGATCGCCGCGCGCGCGGCCCCGCCCTCGAGCGTCGACTGGTTCGCGAGCACGCGATCGGCGAGCCAATCCAGGGTCAGCGTGCCGCCCTTCAGATCGGTCTCGACCAAATAGCCAGTCCCAGCGCCCGAGAAGAGCGTGCGGAACGCACGCGAATATCGGTATAGCGAGCTCGGCGCGCCGCCCACAATCGCTGTCCCGAAGTTGACGTAGGCCGACCCCTCCTCGACCACGCCGGCCCCGACCGCGGCCGCTTGCCCGTCGCCCGCGCCCGCTACGACCATGATCGGCACGTCGAGGCCGATCGCGGCGAGGACCTCGGGCGAGAGCTCGGCGATCGGCTGCCCCGGCTCGAAGAGCTCGGGCATGAACGCGACCCGCGCGCGCGCGAGCTCACAGAGCTCCGTCGACCACGCGCGACGCTCCATGTCGACGAGCCCCAGCGGATCAGCCGAGGCCGTCGACGTCGCTGACGCACCTGTAAGCGCTCGCACGAGGAAGCCGTGGACGTCGAACACGGCGAGATCGGCGCGCGCGCCGAGGTCCGGCCGCGTGCGCTCGAGCAGCATCCTGAGCTTGTAGAGCGACGGCGTCGTGCACGGCACCTTGCCCGAGAGCGCGAGGATCCGCGCCGGATCGAGCTCGGAGGACGCGCGCCGAACTTCGGGTTTGGAGCGGGCGTCCATCCAGACGATCGCCGGCGCGAGGGGCTCGCCTCGCCGATCGGTGACGACGAAGGTCTCGCGCTGATGGGCAATCGCCAGGGCGCGCACGCGACTCCGGTGTTCGGTCGCGAGCCTGCGCACACAGCCGGATAGAGCCTCGAGCGCGGCGCGGGTCCAATCGGCCGCGGACTGCTCCCAGCCGTCGGGCTCGGGGTTGGAGAGGGGATAGGTCGCGCGGCCCTCGGCGAGGACCTCGCCGTTCGGAGCGATCGCGATCGCCTTCACGGCGGTGGTGCTCGCGTCGAGCCCGAGGACGACCGGCTCGGTCACGCGCGGGCGCCCGGCTGGAGCTCGTCTGCGAAGAAGCGCGATATGGGTATATCGACCGGCGCGCCGTCGAGCGCGACGTGGATCATGTGCTCGAGGAGCGGCACGCGCTCGAGCGCGAGACCCGGTATCGCGCCGGCCTCGAACGCGCGCCGAAGCACCGCGAGGATCTCGAGGCACTCGAGCGTCGCGCCCTGCATCGCCTCGATCGCCTGGGGCAACGTGAGGCCGCGACCGAGGTGTTTTCCAAAGCGACCGGTGCGACCGCCGTTCGTGGTTACATCCAAGTCACCGACGCCGGCGAGCCCCGTGACCGTCCACGGCGAACCGCCGAGCGCAGCGGCGATCGCGGTCATCTCGAGGATGCTCTCGGCCATGACGAGAGACTCCAGGTTATGGAACGCGACGCTGCCCGCGACCCCGCCGGCGCGCTCGTGCATCCCCGTGCCGAAGGCGATCCCCATTGCGTACGCGTTCTTCAGCGCGGCCGAGACCTCGGCGCCGACGACATCGGTCGTCGGCACGACGCGATACCCGGGTTGGTCGAGGAGCGCGGTAATCGCTTCGAGGGTTGGCCGATCGCGCCCCGCCAGCACGACACACGTGGGGACACGGCGCGCGAGCTCGCCAGCGATACACGGCCCTGCGACCGCGGCCGGGTGAATCGAAGCGCGCAGCTCGGCGGGCAGCCGAGCCTTCACCGCGTCGGGCAACGTGACCAGCCGCGAAGCGCCGCTCGGATCCGCGCCGAGCTCGAGCCCCTTCGTGATCATGAAGAGGGGCGCGCCCGGCCAGAGATAGGGGGACAGCTGCTCGCAGGCCCACGCGATACCAGCCGAGCTGACCCCGAGCGCGAGGGCCGTGGCCCCGCGCGTCGCGTCGGCGAGCTCGGTGTAATGGAAGGGCTCGATCGCAGAGGGCAGCTCGAGCGCGAGCTTGATGTGGAATCGATCCCGCTCGAGGCGCTCGACGATCTCGGTGTCGAGGTGCGTGCCGACGAGGCGCACCGTGTGACCGCGATCCACGAGTGGGACAGCGAGAGCGCTGCCCATCATCCCGGCCCCGAGGATGGTGATGATTGCCATTCAGACCCCGAACCCGCAATTCGGATCATCGGGGTGCTGGGCGCAAAACCCACCGAAGCAAAGCACGTAGTTCTGAACCGGGTCGATGCACGCGTCCGGCGGTGGATTGCAGGCATCCGGGAGCTCGTTGAAGCAGTCGAGCATGGCCTCGAGCTCTGCCGCGCACCCCGTCGCTTGGGCGCTGTCCACGAGCGACGGGCAAGCGGCCTCGCAGCCCTCCCCCACGCACGCCACCGTCTTTTGGCAATTGAGCTCGCACGCGTCGCTCAGCGATTGCTCGGACCCCGCGCCGCCCTCACCGCCCTCGACGTAGACGACCTTCGCTCCGCAGCCCAAGACGGAGATCGACCCGAGCGCGACCGCCGCTAGAACACCGATGTACCGCATGCGCCGGGCTTATACCGCGCACGCCCCGAGCGGAAGACCAGAGTGTGGCTGCCACCGTCTCATGTACACTGCGCGGATGCGGTCACTCCCCACGCGCTTGTCGGTTCTTTCTTTCGTCGCAGTTGCGCTCGCCGTCGGGTGCGGCGACGACGGTTCTGGTGGCTCCGGCGGTTCCGGGGCGGGCGGCGGCTCGGGTGGCTCCGGCGGCGGCTCGAACGCAGCGTGCGCGGGCATCGACACTTCGGCTTGCACCGTCGCGCTCGGCCCGACGGACGACGACACCACGACCCTCCAGACAGCCTTGATCGAGGCCGCATCGGGCGACGTCGTATGCCTGTGTCCAGGCACCTATTCGCTGACCAACGAAGTCAGCGTCACGACACCCAATCTGACCATCCGCGGCGTGGGCGCCACGCGCGAGGACGTCGTCCTCGACTTCGCAGGACAGACGGGCGGCGACGACGGCCTCACGGCGACGAGCGACGGCTTCACCGTCGAGAATTTCTCGGTCAAGAACTCTCCGGGTAACGGCATCGTCGTCACCGGCGCAGACGGCGTGACCTTCCGCAATTTGAAGGTCTCTTGGGACGCAGGCTCCGTCACCGACAATGGGGCTTACGCCGTTTATCCTGTCCGCAGCTCCAATGTCCTCATCGAGGACACGGAGATCGTCGGCGCCGCCGACGCCGGGGCTTATGTCGGCCAAAGCACGAACATCATTGTTCGTAACAATGATGTCCACGGCAACGTGGCCGGCATCGAGATCGAGAACAGCACCGACGCCGAGGTATATGGCAACAAGGCCTACGACAACGCGGCTGGCATCCTGGTCTTCACGCTCCCCAATTTGGAGAAGAAGGACGGGCTGCGCTGCGAGGTCCACAACAACGAGATCTACGAGAACAACCGCGACAACTTCGCCGAGCCCGGCACGGTCGTCGCGGCGGTCCCGCCCGGCGTCGGGATGCTCATCCTGTCCGCGGACTACACCCAAGCGCACGACAACACGATCCACGACAACGTCAGCGCCGGTATCGTCATGGTGTCGTTCGACACGCTCGCGGTCCTCCTCCCGGAGACCCAGCCTGATCCCTTGACCGACTCCAACCCCGAGAACACTTATATCTACGCCAACACGTTCATGAACAACGGGACTGCCCCCAATTTCCCGTTGGACCAAATCCCGGTCGTCCCGCTCGAAGAGGTCGTATGGGACGGAATCGAGAAGACGCCGGGCAGCGGCGCGCTGTGCCTCTCGATGGATCCGCCGACCTTCCGCAACATCAACGGCATCGAGAACATCGGCACCGTCGCGAACCAATCGACGGACACGACTCCGTTCGAGTGCGACCAGACGAAGCTCTCCCCCGTGGAGCTCTGATCCGATGAGCCGGCTCTGGCGCGCCGTCTTCACTGGCGGTCTGGCGCTGTCGGCGTGCACCGACGCCGAGCGCGTCGACCCCGTCGACGCTCCGTACGAGGGGCCGGCTCTGCCCTGGGCCTATTCGGCATTTCCCGAGCGAGCGCCGGAGCCGCCCGCCACGGTCGAGCTCGGGCGCTTGCTCTTTTACGACCCTATCCTGAGCGGCGATCAAGAGACCGCCTGCGCGACCTGCCACAGCGAAGAGTGGGGCATGGGCGACGGCCTCGCGGTCTCGATCGGCGTCGACGGCGAGGGCCCGACAGGCCCCGGCCGCACGGGCCCGAACCAGACGACGCGCAACGCGCTCACGCTGTGGAACGCCGTCTTCCGATTCGAGCTCTTCTGGGACGGGCGTGTTCAATCGCTCGAGGACCAGGCGCTCAAGCCGCTCCTGCAGGAGAAGGAGCTCGCGCTCGACCCCAAGGAAGCCGCGCGTCGCATCGGCGCGATACCCGCCTATCGCGCGCTCTTTCGCGCGGCGTTCCCCGGTGAGGATATCGTGACTCCTATCCAGATCGCCCGCGCGCTTTCGGCGTTCGAGCGAACCCTCATATCGGATTTGTCTCCCTATGACCGATACGTGGGCGGCGACGAGGGCGCGCTCTCCGACGAGAGCATCGAGGGCATGACCCTCTTCGCAGAGGCAGGCTGCGCGAGCTGCCATGTTCCTCCGCTCTTCGAATCGAACCGCTATGTCATGCGCATCCCGTCGGACGATCCCGGGCGCGCCGCGATCACCGGCGACGACGCCGACGAGGGCGCCTTCCGCGTCCCGACCCTGCGCAACCTGCGCGAGACAGGGCCCTATTTTCATGACGGCTCGGTCGTCGCGCTCGAAGACGCCGTGCTCGCGGAGAGTCAGGTCTCCGCCGCGCGCGGCGAGGGCAAGAGCCTCGACGCCGACGAGGCCGCGCTCGTCGCCGGCTTCCTCAAGAAGGCGCTGATGGATCGCTCGCGCGAGCCCACGCGACCCGACGAGGTGCCGAGCGGCCTCGACGTCCCGAGAGACGGACTTCGTATTCCCCGTTGACCATCCCCGCTCCTAGGATTCGAACCATGCTCGCTTCGGTACTCCGCGCGCCGACCTCGCTCGTCTGTTCCCTTGTCGTCGGCGCTGCGCTCGCGTGCGGCGCGGCCGTCGGCTGCAGCGGCGACGATACTGAGACGCACGCCCCCCCGCCGGTGAAGGTCACGCCCGCCGACTATGGGGCTGCGTACGACAAGCTCTCGGATTGGCACTTCTTCCGCGATCCGAAGACAATGACGCCCGCCGACGATCTCGTCGCTTACGACGTCATCGCGCCGCTCTTCAGCGACTACACCAGCAAATACCGGTTTATCTACATCCCCGAGGGCGAGACCATCGGCTACACCGATGACGGCCCGTGGGATCTCCCAGTCGGCTCGATCCTCGTCAAGGTGTTCTCCTATCCCGCAGACGTCCGCGAGCCCGACGCCGATCTCCGCCTGATGGAGACGCGCGTCCTCTGGCACGAGCCCGACGGCTGGACGGTACAGACCTATGTCTGGAACGACGACCAGACCGAGGCCACGCTCGAAGTGGCCGGTAAGACCGTCCCCGTCGAGTTCATCGGTCCGGACGGCTCGAACATGAGCAACGACTACCGCGTACCGAACACGAACGAGTGCAAGCGGTGCCACGGCGAGCAGGTCAACATGGGTGAGGACTTGGTGGAGATCCTCGGCCCGCGCACGCTCGAGCTCGACCGAGACCACGACTTCGGCGACGGACCCGTCAATCAGATTGACGAGTTCGATCGGCGCGGATGGTTCACCTCCACACCCACCGCGGCCGCTGACAGACAGCGTCTCGTGGACCCGTATGACGACGCCGAGGATCTCGACATGCGCGTACGGTCCTATCTGCACGCGAACTGTTCGAGCTGTCATCGACACGGCGGGTTCGCTTCGCAGAGCGCGCTGTTGCTCGATTTCGGCTCGACCGACCCCGACACGCAGGACGCCTCGAACTGGGGTGTTTGCAAGATCCCGACGAGCGCCGACGACACCTGCGACAACACCTTCGACATCGTGCCCGGTCGCCCCGACCTCTCCATCATGATCTGTCGACTGTCGACGACCGCGATCGAGACGCGCATGCCCCCACTGGGCTCCAAGCTGATTCACAAAGAGGGAGTCGCGCTCCTCACCGAGTGGATCGCCGCGATGCCGCCCGCCGCCTGCACACCGCCGTGACGATCCTCTATGCGCACCGCGGGGCCTCGGTCGAGGAGCCCGAGAACACCCTCGAGGCCTTCGCGCGGGCGGTCGAGCTCGGCGTCGACGCGATCGAGACCGATGTCCGCCTCACTGCCGACGAGCGCGTCGTCGTTCATCACGACGCGACAGGCCGCCGAATGGCGCGCGACCCGCGCGCGATCCGCACGCTGACCTTCAATCAGGTGCGCGAGCTGGACGTCGGGGCCGCGTTCGATCCCGAACCCCCAATGAAGAACTCGGGCGTTCGGCGCGCGCCACTGCTCGCTGAGGCCCTCTCGACCTTTCCGCATATGCGGTTCAACGTCGACATCAAAGACAGCGCCGGCGCGGTCCCGCACGTCCTCCGCGTCGTCGACGACCACGCGGCCAGCGACCGCGTGCTCCTCACGAGCTTCCACGACCGCGTCCTCGAGGAGGTCCGCTCTCGCGGCTATCGCGGTGAGACGGGCCTCGCCAGGAATGGCGCTTTGCGAGCCCTGGCGCTCGCGAGCCTACCCATTGCGTCTCGCGCGCTCCGGCCCGCGGGGGACCGCATTCAGATCCCCGCGTCGCAGGGACCGCTCGTGCTCTCACGCCCCGGCTTGGTAGCCAATCTTCAAAGGCTCGGGTACGCCGTCGACTTCTGGGTAATCAACGACCCCGTCGAGGCCCTCCGCCTCTTGGCGGTCGGCGCGGACGGCATCATGACGGACGACCCGCGCACCATCCTCACGGCGCTCGGCCGCTGACGATACGCCCCAATCCGCGCCTCACTCGATGCGGCGCTCCAGCGTCGCGAAGGTCGAGAGCGGCTCGGTACCTATTACATCGTAATAGACGAACCCGGGCCCCTGATCGAGCAGCGCCGGAGCGCAGTCCGCGCCCGTCAATTGATACACGGCTGTAAGCTGAGCCTGCCCACCGAGCAAGAGGACCGATTGGTCGGTGAGGCACCCATACCCGACGACGGTGCGCGTCGGTTCGGGCTGGCCGCAGTCGGCGTTCCAATAGGCGAGCGCGACCGGCTTCGTGCAGAGATCGTCCGTGAAATAGGCGTTGTTGCGCTGAACGTCGGGGACGCAGGCCTCGGTGCCATCGCAGAGCTCGGTGACGACGCAGTCCACGCCGAGCGACGTATCGAAGAACGTATACGCATCCGCCCAAAACCGCTGTCCCTCGTCGGAGACAGTGTAGTTCGCCTGCAGGCGCCCCGCGCCCCGAGGCTCTCTGTCGAGCCCGAGGAATTGGTCCTCGGGGATTGGTGCGCCGAGTTCGAAGTTCGCGTGACGGTCGTTCGGCTCGAGCGCGACGCACGCACCGTGCGTGTCTGTCACATAGGAGGTCCCGTCGACTCGAGGCCCAACCTCGAAGAGCCCGAGCTCGGTGACGCACCCTGACCAATCGGCCGCGATGATCACCTCCGGATCTGCGCACGATGGATCTTGGCCGCCAGGGGCGAGGTCGGAGGTATAGGCGATGGCCTCAGTGCACGCCGAGTCTGCGAACTCCCCGATCGACCACGCGACCAGGATCGGCAAACACGGACCGTGGTCGAGGCCAACCCCAGCCAACAAGCAGTCGCCCCAGGTCTGATCGACGACGCCGACGATGACGCTCGCGCCGTCCTCGGCGACGATGCGGCGCGCTCCGCCGCGATCCCCGTCGGCGTAGGTTACAATGAAGTCGGCGCCGACGAACTCCGACGCGGACACCTCCGGCCCCAACGCGAACTTGCGAACCGTCGCGTCGACCCCAATCTCGAGACAATCCCCTCCGTCGTGGAAGTAGAACTTCTGGTTATCGGGGAGGGCCAATTCGTCGCCGAGTTCGAAGACTGGATACTGGGCAATCGAGGGGTCACACGGGTCGACGATGACCGGATCTCCGAGCACCTCCGCAGGCGCCTGCGCGACAGCCCCGCTCACCAGTCGAACGGCGTCGGTGCAGCTCGCGTCCCGATACACGATGTCGCTCTGGGTGTAGTGGGCGCGAGCTTCCTCCATCGTCGGCAAACAGCGGAGGCGCCCGTCCTCCGCGTCGACGAACACACAGTCCGTCTCGCGCTCGCGGTCGTACCAACCCGTAAAGACGACAGCGTCGCCGCCACCGTCGATCACGTGCGCCCGCAGCCGCGACCCGTTCACGAACGGCGCGGGCCACGTGTCGGGCTCGACCGTCGTCTCTTCTTCCTCACATCCAGAGACGAGCCAGCCGCACGAGAGCGCGGCGATCGAGCCGAGCGCGAGCGATCCGATCCTTTGCCAGCGCGCAACGCGCGCTAGAGTCTGCATCCCGAGATCCTCCACTCCCCGACGAGACGACACAACCCCTTACCGACAAGACGAGCTCCAGTGGACCGCGCGCTCTTCCCCTTCGAGAACACCTACGCAAAGCTCCCAGAACGCTTCTACGCGCGTGTCCCGCCAAGCCCAGTTCGCGCGCCCAGCTTGCTTCGGGTCAACGAGCGCCTCGCCCACGAGCTCGGCCTCGACGCCGAGGCTCTGGCCACCGAAGAGGGCGTCTCGGTGCTCGCCGGTAATCGCGTTCCGCCCGGCGCGGACCCGGTCGCGCTCGCTTACGCGGGACATCAATTCGGGTCCTTCGTCCCACAGCTCGGTGACGGGCGCGCGCTCCTCCTCGGTGAGGTCGTCGACAAGAGCGGCGCGCAGAGAGATCTCCAGTTGAAGGGGAGCGGGCCGACCCCGTTCTCGCGCCGTGGAGACGGGCGCGCCGCGCTGGGTCCTGTGTTGCGCGAATACCTCGTAAGCGACGCCATGGCCGCGCTCGGATTGCCGACTACGCGCGCGCTCGCGGCCGTCGCGACGGGCGAGCCTGTATTCCGCGAAGAGCCGCTCCCCGGCGCGGTGCTCACCCGCGTCGGAGCCAGCCATATCCGCGTAGGGACCTTCCAGTACTTTGCTGTTCGCCGCGACCGAGAGGCCCTGTCGATCCTCACCCGCTACGCGCTCGAACGGCATTATCCAGGCCGGGTCGGGGCGGCGGCCTCGGAGCGCGACCGCGCGCTCGCGCTGCTCGACGCCGTCGCCGAGTCGCAGGCGAGCTTGGTCGCTGGCTGGATGGGCGTCGGCTTCATCCACGGCGTGATGAACACCGACAACTCGGCCATCTCGGGGGAGACGCTCGACTACGGTCCTTGCGCGTTTCTCGACGACTATCATCCTGACAAAGCCTTCAGCTCGATCGATCACGCGGGCCGCTATGCGTTCGGCAATCAGCTCCGCATCGCAGGTTGGAACCTCGCGCGCCTCGCCGAGGCTCTGCTCTCGCTCGTCGACGATGAGCCCCAGCGCGCCGCGACGATCGCCTCCGAGCGCGTCGAGCGCTTCGCGGAGCTGGGCGCTCGCGCCGAGTCGACTGTCTTCTCCAAGAAGCTCGGGCTCGAGACCGCGCGCGAGACCGACCACGAGCTCATCGACGATCTCCTCGAGCGAATGGCGGCCGAGCACGTCGATTTCACCCTGTTCTTCAGGCGCCTCGCCGACGCCGCGGAGGACCCGAACGCTAACGATCGTGTCAGCTATCTCTTCCAGAATCGCGCCAGCTTCTTTGCTTGGGAGGCTGCGTGGCGTCGCCGGATCGCCGAAGAACCGCACAGCGCTCGCGGCGCGGCGATGCGGCGCGTGAACCCCGCCTTCATACCGCGCAATCACCAAGTCGAGGCCGCGCTCGCCGCCGCGCGGAGCGGAGACTTCACGCCATTCGACAGACTGCACGCCGCCCTCGCGCGCCCCTACGACGAACAGCCGCAGTTCGCCGATCTCGGGGACCCGCCGGCGCCACACGAGCGCGTGCGAGCCACCTTCTGCGGGACTTGAGGCCAATCGGTCTTCGCCCGTTCGAGGGTCGATGTTAAAAGGGCCTCATGAACGAGCTAGAGCGCTATCTGGCAGAGGAGATCGCCCTCGATCATCGAGATGGGCACCTCACTCGCCGTGAAGCCCTGCGTAGGCTCGCCGCGTTGGGCTTGGGCGGCGCCTCAGCGGCCGCGTTGCTCACGGCGTGTGGCAGCACCGGCGGGCCGTCGTCCGCAAGCGCACAGTCCTCGGCGTCGAGCTCGTCCAGTTCGGCCGAGCTCCCGCCATCCTCTCCTACCGAGGAGATCCGCTGGAGCGGGCCCACTGGGGATCTCATGGGCGCCTGGGTCGCGGCTCCCCAGCCGCGCGGCGCAGTGCTCGTCATCCACGAGAACAAGGGCCTCAATGACCACACGCGGCACGTCGCGGGGCGCTTCGCCCATCGCGGCTATTCGGCGCTCGCGATTGACCTCTTGTCGACCGAAGGTGGGACTGCCGCGTTCACCGACCCCGCCGAGGCAACGGCCGCACTGGGGAAGGCCCCGCCCGAGCGACACACCGCCCAGTTGAAGAGCGGGCTCGACGAGCTCGCGCGCCGCTCACCCGGGGTCAAGCTGGCCGCTATCGGCTTTTGCTTCGGCGGCGGGCTCACCTGGCGACTCATCGGGGTGAAGGACGAGCGCCTCGCGGCCGCGGCGCCCTTTTACGGTCCATTCTTCGACGGCGCAGACTTCGTCGGGGCGAAGACTGCGGTCTTGGGTGTCTACGCCGACGATGACGATCGTGTAAACAAGACCCGCGACGCCGCGAAATCCGCGCTCGAGGCCGCGAAGCTCACCTACGAGCTCGTCTCCTATCCAGGACAGCACGCGTTCTTCAACGACACACGAGAGCGCTATAACGCCCAATCGGCCAAGGTCGCTTGGGACAAAGTGCTCGCGTGGTTCGGCGCCCACGTCGGCTGAGCGCGAGCGCGCCGACTCGAGAACTCACGGACAGAGTATTCGACGATTCTGCATCACCACCTCGAGCACGGCCCTCAACGCCTTGATGGCCGTCGGCTCCTCCAAACAGCCCCGACAGCTCGTCAACCAGCTCACCGAACCCGGCTGTCCGGGCACGACCAACGTCGAGACCGCGTCTCCCGGGAAGGTGCTGTGATTGGCGAACAGCCCGACACCACCCGCGGCTGCGAAGGCCTGCGAGACGTCAGCGCCGCTGTACATATTGCCGTCGTCAGGCAGCTCGTTCACGCATTGGTGGCCTGACTTGCGTGTAATCCGTGTCGTCTTGGGCGGTAGAAATTCGAGGCGATCGCCGCCCTCTTCGTAGATGAAGGACGGGGCAGCCTGCGGCGTGGGGGTCGTCGTCGAGGTGGTCACTGCCGAAGCGGTCGCCGTCGAAGCGCTCGCCGTCGTCGATGCTGATGCTGAGGTCGACGCCGACGCCGACGAGCTCGGCGTCGCGCCGCTCGAGGTCGAGGACTCGGCGGGTTTGCCAGCGCAGCGCGCCCCCGCAATGCTGAACAACATTGTCAGCAAAAGGAGCCGCGCGCGCGCGGGCCGACTGACGACCTCGCTCATCGACGCTGGCGCTTGCGACCGAGGAGGACGCCGACCCCGAGGGCCGCGAGCACCCAGGGGAAGTGGTCCGTCGACGCGGGCTGCGCCGCGCAGGCGATGCCGCCACCCTCGACGAAGTACCCCTTCTCGAAGCACTCGCCGATGGTGTCGTCGTTCGACGAGCAAACTTGCTCGATCGGACAGTCATTGCCGTTCTCACCGCGACAGCCGTCGATGCAGGTGCGCGTCTCGTCGTCACAGACCCGCCCGCTGAGCTCGTCGCCGCAGTCCGCGTCGCTCGAGCAGCCGTCGTCCGTCGGGTCGAGCGGATCGCGCTCGCCCTCGTCGATGATGCCGTTGTGATTGGCGTCTTCGTCGCCGTCGGAGACGCCCCCGTCGTCGGTGTCCGGATCGAGCGGGCTCGTCGTCGTGTCGCCGTTGTCCTCGTCGGCGATGCAGTTGCCCGCTGACGTGTCTGTAGCCGGGTTGTCGCAGCCGAACCCGAGCTCGGTGCCGTCGAACAGACCATCACCGTCGCTGTCCGGATCGAGCGCGTTGATCTTGCCGTCGTTGTCCGTATCGAGCGCCGGATTGGGCTCTTGCCCGTCGATCGCGCCGTCATCATCGCTGTCCGCGTCGTTCGGGTCCGTGCCGATCTCGAGCTCCAGCTTATCGGTCAGTCCGTCGCCGTCGGTGTCGACGTTCTGATCGTCGTCGTCGCCGTGACCGACCGTCGGGTCCGTCTCACCGTCGTCGATGACGCCGTCGAGGTCGACGTCCTCCGAGCCGTCGGTTACACCGCCGTCATCGGTGTCGGCGTCGAGCGGGTCCGTGACAGTCGCGCCATTGTCACCGTCAGGCACGCAGTTGCCTGGCGCGGTGTCGGGATTGGAGCAGTCTTTGCCGAGCTCGGTGCCATCGAGGAGCCCGTCATTGTCGCTGTCGGGGTCGAGGGCGTTGATGAGACCGTCATTGTCGCTGTCCTCGCCGGGCAGCGGCTCTTCACCGTCGATGACGCCGTCGTCGTCGCTGTCGGCGTCATTGGGATCAGTGCCGAGGTCCTCCTCGTCGACGTCCGACAAGCCGTCGCCGTCGGTGTCGTCGCCGCAGCCGTTGCTCGCAGCGCCATCGCAGTCGCTGTCGATAGCGTCGTTGCACATCTCGGTCTGCGGCGTGCCCGGGACAGCGTCACAAGCGGCCGTCCCGTCCGCGAGGCAGATCGTCGAGCCGCTCGCCTGACACGCGCCGACGCCGGCCGTACAGGCCTGACCGACATTGAAGCCCTCGTCGGCGTTGCCGTCGCAGTCGTCATCCAGCGTGTTGCAGATCTCGGGCTGCGTGTTCGGCTGGACTGTCGCTTGGCACTCGAGCGCGTCGGCGACGCAGTGGACCACACCCGCCGAGCAGATGCCTGGCAGGCCCGAGTCGCAGCTCGCGCCGCCACCCGGGTCGCCGTCGTCGATCGCGCCGTTGCAATCATTGTCCACGCCGTCGCAGATCTCGGCGCCGGTCGGGATGCATACACAGGTGTTCGACGTCATGTCGCAGGTCGGGGCCGAACCCGGACAGTGAGCGTCTTGGGTGCACTCGACGCAGACATTGGGGTCGAGCGCTACCGCACAATGGGGAGTGGGCGCCGAGCATTGGCTGTCGTCGGTGCATTCGTCTACAACAATGTCAGTCGGCGGCTGGCCGTTACCGTTGCCGTTGCCGTCGGTCGGGGTCGACTCCGGCGGAGAGCCGAGCTGGCCTCCAGCGGTGATGATCCCTTGATTGGAGATCGTCCCCGAGACCCCCGAGTCGATCGTCACCCGGAATCGCACGGTGGTCGACTCGCCGGGAGCCATCGTACCGCCGTTGCCCGCCGCCGCGCCGAGACCGAGGCGAAAGACGACCGTCCTGCCCGCTGCGTCGTAGTTGCCTTGATCATCGCCGGTGACATCGGTCTTCGCCCCGGCGTTGGCGCCCGAGACGATGGAGAGCGTGCCCGGGACGTAAGTGACCCCCGCGGGGAGAGGATCGTTCAGCACCGTACCCGCCGAGGCGTCATTGCCGGTGTTCGTGACGACGATCGTGTATTCGACGGTGTCACCAGCGACGAGCGAGCCGCCGTTGAGGTCGACCGCTGTCTTCGTGGACGTGGTGAAGTCGGGCTTGAACGTCGAAATGGACGTGATGAACCCCGCGAGGAAGTAGACGTCACCGGTGCTCGTGGCCTGGATGGGCGCCGAGGTCTGACCCGGTGTCAGCTTGGCCGTCACGTCGACGACGTCGAGGTCGATGCCCGACATGCTCTGCGCCGTACCGGTGAGCTGCGGCAGGTCGCCCGCGGTGGTGACCGCAGCACCCAACAAGGACCGGCTGCTGTTGAAGAAGTTGTCCGCGGGGTTGAGCGCGTCCGAGAGCGCGGCGCCCCCATTGAAGAAGAGCTGGTCGCCCGTGAGCGTGTTGTCACCCTCGAAGGTGACGACACCCAGCTTGCCGGTGATTCCGGCGTTCGGCACGAAGAACCCCGATATTGCCGTGTTCTGAGGCGCCCCGTTCGAAACGACGTCGAGGCCGTCGAACAACGCCAAATCCCGCAGCGGATCACCTGGGCGCGTGTAGAACACCGCCATCCACCAACCGCCGAAGTTGTTGTTGTTGTTCACCGCGACGACAGGCGCCAAGTCGACGTCGGAGAGCCGATAAGCGCCGTTGCCATTTGCCTGTACGAGAGCGGTAATGTCGGCGAAGGCCTGATAGGAGTTGTTGCCGCTCTGATAGGAGCCGTTGGCGTTGATCGCCTGTGAAAAGCCGTTTGGACGCTCGAGCGTAACGGCGGTGTCGACCCCGGGGAGGGTCAGCGTCGCTCCCCAATAGACGTAGGCCGCAGTGACCGTCGCGCCGGGTGGTAGATTCAACACTGCGGTGCTGCGGGCCTGACTGGGCAACAGCAGCTGCGTAGCCTCGGCCTGACCGGCCGCAGGCGAGTCCGAGCGCCACCAAAGATCAGGTGCGCTGTCATTGGGGTTGAGCCCGCAGTTTCCGACGTTCCCGACGATGGGCGCCGGCGTACCAGGCGCGCACTCTTGTCCGAAGGTATTGCCAATCAAGGCAAAGTCCCCCCGCTGCTGCACCTGATAGCGCAGCGTCGGAGCGGCGTGGGCGGTCGCGCTCACAGCGAGAAGCGCGAGGACTGCGGCACAAGAAAGACGCTTCGACATGGGTGCAGGATCGCGCAAGGAGACCCCGTGGGTCGAGTTTTTTCGGTCGCAGAACGCCGACCGACATGGGGTGCTCGTGTGTATGCTCCGCCGAATGCAACTCCAGTTCATCGGCGCAGCGCAAACCGTGACAGGCTCGATGCACTTCTTGCGCACCGCCGCAGGTGGCATATTGCTCGATTGCGGTCTTTTCCAAGGGACTCGACGAGAGTCGATCGAGGTCAATCGGCATATCCGCGCCCCCCTCCGCGAGGTGAAGGCTGTGGTCCTTTCCCACGCTCACATCGACCATTCGGGTGCGCTGCCGTTGCTCTTCAAGCAGGGTTATCGAGGCCCCGTGTACGCCACGCCCGCGACGCGCTCGCTCGCGACGGTGATGCTGCGCGACGCTGCTGCTATTCAGGACTCGGACGCCCGCTTCTTGAACAAAGAGGCCAAGAAGAAGGGCACCGGCGAGGAGCCTGTCGAGGCCCTCTACGACGACGAGGACGTGGTCTCGGCGATCGAGCACATGATCGCGGTCCCCTATCACACCACTGTCCCGCTCATCGGCGGCGTCGAGCTCACGTTCTTCGACGCGGGTCACGTCTTGGGCAGCGCGGTCACCGCGCTCGACATCACCGAGGGTGGGCGCAAACAGCGGCTGGTCTTCACCGGAGATCTGGGGCGCGCCAACCGCCCGATCCTGCGCGACCCCGAGGTCCCCGAGGGCGCTGACATCCTCATCACCGAGAGCACCTACGGCGATCGATTGCATGACAGCGTAGAAAAAATGGACGAGGACCTCGCGCGGGTCGTGAAGACGACCATCGGCCGCGGCGGCAAGGTCATCGTCCCGTCGTTCGCGCTCGAGCGCGCCCAAGAGGTCATATTCGCCCTGAAGAAGCTGCGGCGCGCCGGGGCCATCCCCCGGATTCCGGTGTACGTCGACTCGCCGCTCACCGTGCGGATCACCGATGTCTTCAAGCTCCACCCCGAGTGCTACGACGCCGAGACGCGCACGCTGCTGCGGGGCAACGACTCTCCCTTCGACTTCGAGGATCTCTCCTATATCGAGGACAAAGAGGGCTCGAAGCGGATCTCGGCCGCGAACGACCCCGCAATCATCATATCGGCGAGCGGCATGTGCGAGGCCGGCCGCGTCTTGCATCACCTGCGCACGGCGGTCGAGGACGAGAGGAACACCGTCCTCATCGTCGGCTATCAGGCGCAGCACACGCTCGGACGACGCCTGGTGGAGAAGCGCACGAAGGTCCGTATCTTCGGTGTCGAGCGCGACCGGCGCTGCGAGGTCGTCGTGCTCAACGGCTTCTCGGCGCACGCCGACCAGCGCGACTTGATCCGATATGCAGAGGCATGTCGCGAGCGCGGCTCGGTCCAGAAGATCGTGCTCGTCCACGGGGACCCGGCGCCGCAGCGAACCCTGAGGGAGAAGCTGATGGGCGCGGGCTTCGGCGAGGTCACCGCGCCCGCCGGGGGTGATCGACTGGACTGCTGATTACGTCGCTCGGCCGCGCAGCCGATAGACCAGGATATGGTTGTTCGCGGGGAGGGCGATCGTCTCGACCCGCGAGAACCACGCCCCGGCGAGCGCGTCGAGCTCGTCGACGTCGCGCACACCCCAGCGTGGGTCCCGCGCGCGGAGCGACGCATCGAAGGCCGCGTTGCTCTCCGCTAGAAAGACGCCGTGAAAGCGATAAGGCCCATACAGGACGAGTGGGCCCTGACTCTCCGCCAAGCAGCGCGCGGCGCCGCGGAAGAGCCCCTCGCTCGCTTGGATGGGTGAGATGTGCACCATGTTGATGCAGACGATCGCCGCGACGGGGCGCTCCCACCCCTCGATGGTGACATCGATGTCAGCCGGCGCTTCGAGGTTGGGCAGGCCCGCGCCGGCCACGTAATCGGCGATGCTCTCTCTCGCCTCTCGGGACGGGTCGCTCGGCTGGAACGTCAGGCGAGGCAGCGCGCTGGCGAAATGCACGACGTGTTGTCCGCTGCCGGACGCGAGCTCGAGCACCACGCCGTTGTCAGGGAGTATCCGGTCGAGCTCTGCGACGATTGGGGTCTTGTTACGATCCGCGGCGGCGCTGAAGAGCGCGCGTGAAGTGCTCACGCCCGCATTCTAGACGAGGGCAGTGGCATGAGGTGGGCGCCGCGCGTGGATCGGCGGTAGCTCAGCGACGAGCGCTTCCTTTGGAGCTCGGTTCGCGCGCCCCTCGACTTCCTTGGATTGATTCGGCGCGGCCGCGAGGTTAGGAGTTTGTTCGTGGCGCACGGAAAAATCCTTGGTTCTTACACCTTCAGGTCCCCCCGCCGACTCCGCCGTTCGACCCTCGCCGCGATAATCCCCCTATTGGGGGTCGCGGTCGCGCCGTCGATCGCGAGCGCACAGGATCTTCGGTATACCGCGACCGCCCCCGGCGGCATCATCGCTACGGGCAATACGCTCGGGTTGAGCAAAGAGCTCAACGCGAACGGCCCCGGGACCCGCGACTCGATTGGGACCTTCCTCACGCTCGGCAACTCGACCGACGACACGCCCGCGAACCTCGCCAATCCGTGGCCGCCGGGCACGACCTACGACTGGACGCAGAATGGCTCGACCGCGGTGCTCGACCTGCCCGTCGAGTCCACTGTGCTCTACGCCGAGCTCCTCTGGGGCGGCAGCTTCCAATACGTGCAAGACGTGTCGGCGTTCCTTGACAGCCCTGTAACCTTTACCGCGAACGGCATGACGACCGACGTGACGCCGGACCCGACGACGGCGCTCACCATCTCGAGCACGTCCGCGCAGGGCTTCGCGGTGCGCTACTACATGCGCTCGGCGGACGTGACGGGGCTCGTGGCAGCCGCGCAGAGCGGCGACTACTCGGTAGAGGGTGTGCCCGCCACCGAGACGACCACCATCAACAGCCTCAACGCCGCGGGCTGGACCTTGGTCGTCGTCTATCGCGACCAGTCCGCGCCCACCCGCAACCTGAGCGTGTTCGTCGGCGGCTCCTTCGTCGACGAGAACAGCCAACAGGACTATTCGGTGAGCGGCTTCTGCGCGCCGCCCGCGGGCACAATCCAGGGCACCGCGGTCGTCAGCGCCATCGAGGGTGACGCCAACCTGACTGGGGATCAGTTCCTCATCGCTCCGAGCGCCGCGGGGCCTTTCGTGCAGCTCTCCGGGCCCAACAACCCCGCGAACAACTTCTTCTGTTCCCAAATCAACGACTCGAGTGGCGTCCTCGATACGACAGGCACGTTCGGCGCGAAGAATCACGACGCGGCGGCCGGCGTCAACACCGCTGGCGGTCGGCAGAGCTGGGACGTGACTACAGTCCCGCTCTCTTCGCAGAATGGTCAGCTCAGCAACGGCCAATCGAGCGCGACCTTGCGCACGATCACTACGGGCGATTCTTACATGCCAATCCTGGCGTCGTTCGCCATCGACGTGAACTCGCCGGACTTCAGCGGAGCGTCGACGACCTATGGTGCTAGCCCCGACTCGGTCACGCTCGGCGACACCTTCACGCTGACCGCGACGCTCGCCAACGCCGGTGAGGTCACCGCGCAGAACCTCAGCTTCGCGCTGCCGCTGCCGCCCACGCTCTCTCTCGTGTCGATCTCGAGCGACGGCACGAGCGGCGATATTTCGGGCAACTCGGTCAACGGGACGTCGCTCGCGAGCGGCATCGACGAGGGCGACTTGGCGGCGGGCCAGACGCGCACCGTCGTGATGGTCCTCTCGGTGGATATGGCACCGCCGAGCACGAGCTTCTACCCCCTCGCGACTTGGTCTTACGACTACGCGACCTGCAGCAACGGCGCGCTCCTCAGCGAGACCTTCACGCAGCTCACGACAGTCACTTACGAACCTGTCACTACAACGTCCTCGTCCTCGAGCTCCTCGACGGGGTCGGGCGGCACGGGCGGCGCGCCCTCGTCGGGTGGCGCGGGCGGCACGGGCGCAGGCGCGGGCCCGAGCAGCGGGGGCGGTGGTGAGGGCAACACCTCGGCGGGTGGCGCTGGGGGCTCCAGCGGTGACGGCGGCGGCGTGGATGATGACGGCTGCAATTGCAATATGCCGGGTGCGCCCGCAGCGCCGGCGTGGCCGCTCGCGCTCGGCGTCGTCGGCCTCGCGGCGTGGGTCGGTCGTCGGCGCCGCGTTTGACGCTCTGTTACCAGCCTGTCAGGAGCGTCGAGCGCAGGGCTTCTGCCGAGTCGCGGCGAGGCGCCTCGGCGCGTGCTAGAAGCCGCGCATGAGAGCTTCCCCGCTGCGATTCGTACCACGCACTTCTCAGTTCCTTGTTGTTTCAGCCGCGCTCGTTTTCATGGGGTGCGGCGACGAGACCATCGATCCGGCGCCGGGGGGCGGCGGTGAGGGCGGGACCGGCGGAACCGGAGCCACTGGCGGCACGGGTGGCGCTGGCGGCGTGGTGGACGGCGGCGGGGGCGCTGGTGGCGAGGCCCCAGCGTGGCACGTGCCCGCTTGCGACAGCGTCAGCGGCAGCGGCGCGGTGACCTTCACCACCGACGAGGGAGCGACGCTCGCGCCCACCTCGGGCGGCCTCACGGGAGTGACGTATTCGTTCGGGCTCGTCGCGCTCGATATCCCGAATACGCTCCTGCTCGCGTCGGGCGGCGATCTCCTGGAGTCCGTCGACGCCGGCTGCACCTGGACCAGCGTCGGCGCGCTGCCGATCGACACGCTCAACTTGGTAGCAGCGACCGGCGGCGTCGCTTATGGCTATTACGACAATCAAGATTTGTTGGTGCGAATCGCCGGCCACGACATCGAGGTCCTCGACCCGCCGGGCGACTGGATCCACGCCGTGGGCGTCGACCCGACGAACGCCGATCACGTGCGCGTCCTCGACGCAGCGGGCGGTTTGCAGGAGTCGACCGACGGCGGCGCCACCTGGTCCAAGCTCGGCACGCCGATCGCCGGCGGGGCGAACGCGCTCCTCTACACTGCAGCCTTCGATCCGAACGACTTCGACCATGTGCTCGTCGGGATGTCGAACTCGGGCCTAGCGACCACCAACGACGCCGGAGACACTTGGCAGTTCGCCACTGGGCTCGGCACCGTCGACAAGACCAACGCCTTCTCGGTGGTGTTCTCCACGGCGCAGGCCGGGCTCGTCTATGTCGAGGGCATCGACCTCGGCGTGAACATCGGCGACGAGATTCGACGCATCTGGCGCTCCACCGACGGCGGCGCCTCGTTCACGCCCATCGTCGCGGAGTCCGCAGAGGTCTTCCTCACGAATGGCGTCTTGCTCGCGCCGCACCCCACCGACCCAGACGTCATGTATTTCGAGTTCGGTACTTATTACGACGGCTACGGCACGGACCTATACCGATATGATCAGACGACCGGCGCCGTCACCAAGACGCACAATGACTATGACGACGTCTCGTCTATCGCCTTCAACCCCGCTGACCCCACTGTCATGTACCTCGGGCTGACGTCCGAGCAGGGCGTGGGCGCGTCGCCGTGACGGGGGCAGCGCTTGGACACGAGACTGGGAGAACACCTATGGGCCGCGGTTCGGTGGTTTGGGCGTCTTTGCTCATCGGGGTCCTCGCGGTGAGCGGCTGCGGCTCGAATGATGGCTCGGCCGAGTCTCCTCGGGCGGAGTCTTCGGCGAGCGCCGCGGAGTCCACATCCGCGACCTCGGGCGCCACCGTCGCGACGCGCGCGAGCGCGAGCTCAGCGCCGAGCGACGACCCGCCCGACCCGACCGGGGCCGTCGAGTTCGACGCTGTCGTCCAAGTATCCAAAGAGAAGGGCGAGCGAATGGTCTTTCGAGGGGTCACGCTGCATCGACCAGAGAACGAGATGCCTGTCGTCGTGACCTACTCCCCCAACCCGATATGGAGCGATCTGGACGGTTTGACCGTCCACGTCGTGGCTACGCCCTATACGCCGCAGGGGCGGGCCATCATGGGCGATCACATGACGGTGCACCGACTCTCGGTCGTCGACGAGAAGAGCGCACGAACGATCGCCGGCTTCGGGCCCACCAAGCGGGTCACCGGCGCGCTCCGGGTGGAGCGCGGCGCGCCAGGCACCAAGTCCGAGGGCGAGCAGCAGACTTACTTGGATGTCGGCACGACCTCGTATCGCGTCTATCAAAACGACCTGAGAGACGACGAGACGCCCTCGGGCCAAGTTGAGCTCCTCGTGCGGTCGGTGACGCTCTCGCGCTTCGCCACACACGAGGGCGGGCCCCACGTCTGGATCGTAGCGAGAGCGACCGGCAAGGACTGAATCAGCTGCCGCGATACGTCGAATAGCCGAAGGGGCTGACGAGGAGCGGCACGTGATAGTGGGCTGTCGCGTCCCTCACGATGAAGACGACAGAGGCCGACGGATAGAAGCCCTCGACGCCGATCGCCGTGAAGTAGGCCCCTGTGTCGAAGTTGATTCGATAGGTCGCGGGCTCGAGCCCACCCGCGGGGAGGAGCGTCTTCAATCGGCCGTCTTTGTCGGTCGCGCCCGCGCCGACCTGCGAGAACGAGCCGTCGGGGTTGCGCTTCTCCAAGGTGATGGGCACGCCCGCGGCCGGGCAGCCACGCGCGGTATCGAGGATATGGGTGGTAATGGGGCTCATCGGCGGATCAGCTTCTCGAGGCGGAGGTTCTGGATTTTGCGCTGTTCTTCGCGGGCGCGGGCGAACTCGGTCTCGGGGTCGTTCCCCAGCCGCTCCCGCAGGATCGCCAGCATTTCTTCAGCGGTCTTGCCGGTCGCGCAGACGATGTAGATGTACCCGAATCGAGCCTCGTAGTCGCGGTTGCCGACGGCGAGCTGAGACTTGGTATCAGCCTGGGCGCTCGACATGCCAGCTTGCTCCTCGGTCGACCAGGTCTTCGCGGTAGCGCCGCGATCGACCTCGGCCTTCTTCTCCCCGATTCGCGGGTGCGCGCTGAAGGCCTCGAGGACATCGTCGCGGCCCACGGAGGCCCAAATCCGATCAGCCGCTGCGAGGAGCGACGCGAGAGACGAATACGGGCGCTCCGCGGCGAGCTCGCGCGCCCATCGCGTCGACCCGCCACACGCGAGCAGCGCGCGCTCGAGCGCCGCTGGCGTGAGCGTCGCGAGATCGCGAAGCCCGCAGTGCTCTCGGCCCTCGCGGTCGACGGTGCCCCAAAGCCGGAGTCGGCTGATACCACCGTCCGGCCATATCCGGACGAGCACGTGTGTCGCGGGCGCGTGCTCGGCGACCTCGGCCTCGTAGAAGTGTCGCGTGTGCGGCTGGAGCTTGGTCCGCGCGAGGATCTCGCTCCAGCCCTCGCCGGAGCGCGCGAGCGCCTCGAGCTCGGATTGAGTCGCGCCGCGCGCGTCGCGCACCAAGAGTGCGCAGCTCTCGGGGTAATTGCCCTTGAAGTGGTTCGTGTCGACCTCGACCCGGTGCACCGTGCCGCGCGCCGCGAGCTCGACGACGGCCCAATCGGGGCCGGCGCGGCGGCTGCGCTTCGTCTCCCAGCCGTCGCCCATGTTCACGCTGCGCCCGGGGAAAATCAGGTTGTGGCGCGACCCGAAGAACATGTCGTTGCACGTGACGACGCGCCCGCCGTTCTCGACCGCCGCGAGATCGATCTCCTGATCTTGGACGCCGGGCCTGCCGAGGAACCGCCTATCCGGCACAGCGTCGCCGTGGACCCTCAATCGAGCGACGCCGCCGTCGGGGTAAATATGGAATCGGAGATAGTTGTAGCGATAGGGGCTCTCGATCTTGAACGGGTTCAGCGAGTCGCCCCGAAGCGCCGCCCGCGGCAAGATTTCGGTCCACTGCGTCGCGCTCGACAGGAGCTCTTCGGGCGTCGGATTACCCGATACGAGGCAACCCTCGAGCGAGCAGCCCTCGGGGTAATTGCCCCTGAAGAACGCGGTGTCCACGACGACACCTCGAATCACGCCAGGCACACCCAAGCGGACGATGCAGCTGTCGTGGCCGGCGACGCGCTTGCGACGCGACTCCCAGCCATCCATCCATTTGCCGCGATCGGTGTATTTGCCGTCGATGAACACCGGCTTCGACGCGCGGAGCAGGTTCTCCTTCTCGGCGAAGAAGTCGTCGGTCGCCCAAATGACAGCGCCACCGAGGCGCTCTTGGGCGAGGTCGAGCAGCTCGACGAACGCGTGGCCGGCGAGCGCGTCAGAGATCGTAGCCTCACTCATGGCTTCAGCAGCCCTCCAGAGGGGCGGGCGAACTCGCCCGCGTCGTAAATGGTCTTACCGCGCAGATAGGTCTTGAGGATTTTGCCGCGCAACATGCGCTCTCGATAAGGGGTCAGCTTATGCCGATGTTCGAGTCGCTCGGCGACGACGCGCTCCTCGGCGTCGGGGTCGAACACCACGATATCGGCGTCGAAGCCCGGCGCGAGGCTGCCCTTTCTGTGGGCCAGGCCGACGAGCTCAGCCGGGGCGCGGCACATCCATCGGACGACGTCGTCGACGGAGTGGCCGCGCGCGCGGGCCTCGGTGTGGATGACGCGCAGCCCCAACCCGAGCGACGCGATACCCCCCCACGCCTTCATGAAATCACCGGAGCCGCTGCATTTGAGCTCGGGAGAAGAGGGGGAGTGATCGGTCACGACCTGCGCGACGAGCCCGTCGGCGAGTGCGGCCCAGAGGCGCTCGCGATTCTCCCGTTCGCGGATCGGCGGCGCGCATTTGAACTCCGTCGCGCCGTCGGGGATCTCCTCGGACGCGAGAGACAGGTAATGCGGACACGTCTCGGCCCGAATCGGAACACCGGAGTCGCGCGCGTCGCGGATCGAGAGGAGCGCGTCGGCGCTCGAGAGGTGGACGATATGGGTCCTCGCGCCGTGCTCGCGGGCGAGGCGAATCATCATGGCAATAGCCGCGTTCTCCGCCGCGCGAGGTCGGGACTCCAAATAATGGATGTAGCGACGAGTCTCCTCGGCGGTGAGATTGCCGCGCGAGGCGAGCACCGCGTCGATCGGCCCGCTGACCTCGGCGTGAACCAAGAGCGGCGCGTCGATCCGCGCGAGGATGGGCATCGCCCGCGCGAGGTCGTCCTCGCTCACATTCTGGAACTCGTCGACACCGGACTCGGTGAGAAAGCACTTGAAGCCGAGCACACCCGCGCGCCGCAGCGGCTCGAGCTCTGCGCCGTTGCCCGGCACGACCCCACCGCAAAACCCGACATCGACATAGAGCTTGCCCGCGGTCGACGCGAGCTTCGCCTCGAGGCCCGCCAGCGTCGTCGTCGGTGGGACGCTGTTGAGCGGCATATCGACGAGGCTCGTCACCCCGCCAGCTGCGGCCGCGCGCGTCGCCGTCTCGAAGCCCTCCCACTCGGTGCGGCCCGGCTCGTTGATGTGGACGTGGCTGTCTACCAATCCGGGAAGGAGGTAGTCGTCGCCCGCGTCCTCGAGCGGCGCGCCAGCGGCGGAGGCCTCGTAGGGTAGGACCTCGACGATTTTGCCTCCGGCGATATGCAGGCTCGCAGGCCGAGTGCCGGAGGGGAGTGCGACGCGGCGAGATCGCAGAACGAGGTCGATGGTCACGCCGCGAGGATACCCGAAGTCAACTGGGGCTCACGCGCGCCCGTCGACGTCGGCCCAATCAGCCCTTCTTCGCCCAACCGGTGCAGCTGCCCTTCGGGTGAATGGGGCCTTTGACGAGAGAGCAAGAGCCACAAGCCTCTTCACCGGCGGAGGTGAAGAGCTGACAGAGGCTGCACGTCTTGGACGGGTCGGTGGCGGCGTCGGTGTATTGCAGCGCGGTGCGCGCCTGAGTCTCTTCGGGTTTGAGCGAAGAGGTGTCGGTGCACGAGAGCTTCTTGCTGCACGCGACGAGCGACCAGGCCGGGATGAGGGCCGTGGCGCCGATCGTGACATTGCGAATGAAGTCCCTGCGCGAGGAGCGGTCGTCGTTCATGGGCCATTGCGTACTACCGGACGGCGAAGACCTCAATCAAACGACACGCTCGGAGACGCTCTTTTTTCCCAGGGAGAACGCGAAAATTGTTCGCCTGAAGAGCCCTACGAACGCAAGAATCGCTGACGCTCGGAGAGCGCCTCCACCCGACTCGACCCGGGCCCTCACCGAGAGTATGTTGTGGGGGTCGTCATGTCGAAGAACCTGGATAACGAGCTCGAGAAGGCCCTCGCGGACACCGAGGGTGAGGACCTGAGCGCCGCCAAACCAGTGCCGGTCGAGGAGCCGCGACGCAAGCCGCGACGCAAGGGAAGCATGGCGTTCCTCATCGCCTTGCTCACGATGGCCGCGGCCGTCGTCGCGCTCTTCCTCATCGGCTTCAAAGAGGCAGCGATCTACGCGATGCCCACCGACGAGGTCGTCGCCAAGTCGAAGGCCCTCGAGGGCAAGCGCCTGCGCGTCGAGGGCGAGCTCGTCCCCGGCACGCTCGTGAAGGCCGAGACCGGCTGCGAGTATCGGTTCACCATCCAGACGAATGGCGTGCAGCTGCCGGTTCGCTTCACGAAATGCACGATCCCCGACACCTTCCGCGATCGGCCCGAGGGCGGCGTGCAGGTCACCGTCGAGGGTGAGCTCGCGAAGGGCGGCGGCACGCTCGAGGCCTCCGAGGTCATGGCGAAGTGCGCCTCCAAATACGACCCCGAGACGCACGAGATGGTCATGCCGGACGGCACTCGCGTGAAGGCGAGCGCGGCCCCGGCCGGCCAAAACCAGAAGCGCTGAGACCCGCCGCTTCAACCTGCTTTCTCGAAGTTGAAGCTCCGCGTCGCCTCGATCGGATTCATCCACGCGACCGCGCTCCTCGCGGGGTGCGGTGGCAGCTCGACCGAGAGCTCGGCGGCGCACCCGACCGCTGTCGCGTCGACGTCGAGCTCGCAAGAGACACCGAATCTCCCAGCCCCGCGCCCTGATCGCGTCGCGCTCGGGACGCCGCACACGGTCGCGCTCGAGCCTGCCCTCATCCCGATCGCCGGCGCGCGCGACGAGGTCCTCGTCGTGTCGGACTTCGCGCGAGCGTCGCAGGTCTACGTCCAGATCGCTCACGGCGGCGCCGAGTCGCTCCTCGCGCCCGCGGCGATCGCGCACGCCCACGTGATCGCAGCCGCGCGACGCTCGAACAATGACCTCGTCCTCGTCACGACCGAGGGCGAGAAGGTTTGCCAGCGAATCCTCAGCGAAGACGCGACGTCGACGACGGCCGGCGACCCCGTCTGCAGCGCGGTCCACGGTTACACGATTGTTCCTGTCGGCGATCGATTGCTCGTCGTCGACGCGGCTCCTCCGCCTCCGCCCGAAGAGGAGCCCGAGGTCACGCCGCCCAAGCAACCACCCAAGCAGGCGCCCAAGCCACCACCGACCAAGAAGCCGAAGACCAAGCAAAAACCCAAGCCGAAGAAGAAGGTCGACTCGAAGGCCGCGGTCGCGAAGCTCATGTCCTCGGGCCGCGACGTCGAGGTCACGACGACCTGGCTCGAGGCCGACGGCTCGCTCTCCGAGCCCGTCGCCTCGGGGCTCAAGTTCCGCGAGGCCATGGCTGGGCTCGGCTTCATCGGCGCGGGCGCGCGCACCGATCGCATCGACGTCCTCTTCTACGAGCGCATCATCGGCAAGCCACCGAAGGCTCAGATCGGCTTCGCCAAGCTCGACCTCGAGGGCGCGCTCGACGAGCCCAGCCGCAAGGACTTCGGCTCGAGCAAGCTGGAGCCTGGCTTCCTCTCCGATCACGTCGACGTGCGCTTGCTCACCCTCGACAGCGGGTCGATCGCGCTCGGCCAGCGCGGGCCGCGCGGCAAATGCGACGTCACCGTGGTCGCGCCGTTCGTCATGCAGATGATCCCCGACGATCGCGACTGCGCGCTCGATCCTCGGCGCTTCCTCGACATCGCGCTCGCGCGGCACGCCGGCAAAGATCCCGTCCTCGGTGACCCGACGACGCTCGCGCGCGACAAGGCACGTCGCGCCTTCGGGCAGGCCGCGTGGGACGTCGGCAAGACCGCTCACGCGCAGCTCTCGACGTGGACGCTCACCGACGACGGCCTCGTCCGCGTCGGCGCGAATGAGTTGAACGCCGTTAAACCGATGAGCGTCGCGCGGCTCCGCATCGGCTGGGGCGCGCTCGCGCCCGACGGCCGCGCCCTCGCCGACACCGACGAGGGCCTCGTCTCGATCGATCGGGACGGGACGCCGAGCCTCGTCAAAGACGTGCACGCGCGCGCGCTCGGTGGGCCCGATCGACCCGACGTCGCCGCCGCCAACGGCCCGGCCGCGGTGCTCGTCGGCGACACCTGGTGGCAAGCGACTGGCGAGCTCCGCCGGCTCGTCCCCTACTCCACCGACGCCGTTCGCGCGCTCGCTCCAGACTCGGCGCTCGTCGTCGGCGGCGCCGAGCGCGGCCTCGTCGTCGAGATCGCAGGCGGTGTTTTGCACGCCGACGCGCTCTCGTCCGACGGGACGCTCACGCCGCTCGGCAGCGTCGCGTCGCCCCTTCGCGCGGGCTTCGCTGCGACCTCGCGCACGGGCGGCGGCGCGCTGCTCGTCGGGCCGTCGACCGCCGATCCGGCGCGCGTCGTCGCCGTGGTGCTCGACCCCTCGGGTGCGCTCTCGCCGCCGGAGACCGTGTTTCAGGACGATGCCAGCGCGCGAGACGTCGCGCGCTCCGTTCGCGTCGTAGCGCGGCCGGGCGGCGGGGCGTGGGTGTTCGATCACGAGCGCACGCGCGTCGCTTGGCTCGACGACGAGGGCCACGTTCGCGCGAACGCCAACCTGCCCATCGAGCACGACCTCGCGTGCATCGACGGGCGCCCGCTCCCGAGCGTGGTGCCCTCGACGAAGCCGGGAGAGACCGTCCCGCTCGAGGCCGCGCGCGTCGCCGGCTCCTGCGTTTCGAGCGAGGTCGTCGCGCTCGCGGACGGCTCGCTGAGGTGGCTCGGCTCGCGCGTCGCCGGCGCCACGACGGTCGCTGAGCTCGGGACAGCCCCCGCCGGCACCGTCCCCGCGACGAGCTCGAGTGACACTACTGTCAGCAATCGCGACGACAAGAAGCTCGCCAGTGACGGGCCCAAGCTCCATTGTCCAGGTGATATGGTTTGGGTGAGCACCGCCCCCGGACGTGGCGAGAACCCCTCACCAGCAATGTCGTATTGCGTCGACCGCTTCGAGGGAACGCTCGAAGATCGACGGACTGGCCAGTATCTCTCGGCCGATTATCCCGGCACACCGAACTTGCTGACCTCGGCGCTGAGCGACTTCGCGACGCGCAGGGAGCGGCACGGCGATCTGTACGCCCGAGCGCTCCCGCTGCCGCTCGTCTCCGCGTGGCAGCGCGGCGTACAACACGACCTCGTCGTCGTCGCGCGCGCGTCCGTGACCCCGAGCGGCTTCGTCACGGGTCTCACCGCCAAAGCCGCTTGCGAGGCGACAGGCAAGCGCCTCTGCAAGCTCGAAGAGTGGAAGACAGCGTGCCGCGGACAAGACAATACGCTGTTCCCCTACGGCTCGAACTACGAAGACCAGAAGTGCAACGTGAATGGCCTTTATCACCCCGCGGCCATCCTCCACGACAATGCGTCACTCGGGCACCTCGACCCGCGCCTGAACCTCGTCGAGCCGCCCGTCGGCGGCGGCCCGCTCTTGCACCCGACTGGAACACACGCGAGCTGCGCGAGCCGCTGGGGCGACGACGCTATCTACGATATGGTCGGTAACCTCGACGAGTGGGTCGACGAGAAGACAGGCGCCTTCGCCGGCGGCTTCTACTCGCGCGGCACCACCAACGGCTGCGAGGCCCTCGTCAGCAACCACGAGGCCGCTTATCTCGACTATTCGACTGGCGTGCGCTGCTGTCGCGACGCGGACTAAGGGCCCGTTCAGTAATTATTGATCCCCGCGAGGGCGGCGAGACCGAAGCGAGACAGGCGCCCGAGGAGCGAGCACCGGAGGAATACTCGCAGTATTTCGAGGAGCGGAGCGACGAGGCCGCCTGTCGCAGCGATGGTATCGTCGGCCGGAGCGATCAATAATTACTGAACGGGCCCTAAGCGCCTCTACCTACAGCCTTGTTTGATGTTCGGGGTGCCGCTGAGGCACGGTGGGACGAAGCGCGTCCCCGTGTCACCGCAGCCCTCGATGCCCGTTCCCACGCCCTGGAGCCCGACAGTCTGCGTCAGCGTGTTGCATGCTGGCTCGTACTCCGGCAAGACCAGCCCGTCGCAGTCGTAGTCCCAATAAGCGACCGACCCAGGTGAGAAGTTGGCGTCGCCAGTCGTGAAGAACGTGGCCTGCCCGGGATGGACGTTGTCATTGTCGTCGTCACAATCCCCGTCGCCGTCGAAGGATGTATTGCTGAGGCAGCCAGGGTCGGAGTCGAGTGACAGGTAATGGTCGCCGTCGCCGTCCTTGCAGAAGAGGACTCCACCCCCCTCACCACCGACGAGCGGCCCGCCGCCGCTTCCCCCGCTGCCGCCCGCTCCACCTGTCGTCAGCGCGCCGCCGAACCCTCCAGTCGTGGCTGCCTCGCCCCCGCCACCCGAGCTCGGCCCCACCTGGCCGCCGGCGCCACCGCTCGCGGCGCCGCCACGCCCGCCCCCACCCTGTTTGAAATCGACGTCGGGGAACGTGCAGCTCACCAACAAAGCCGCGCCGACGACAAGACGATAAAAGCCAGGCCGACTCATTGGAGCGGACCTCCCACGGACAGGCCGATAAAGTATGGATTGGCCGTCAGCGCAATGGTCGCGGGCAGCGCTGCCTTCTCCGCGCTGGACGGCGATACGACGACATCGGCGACGATGAGGCTGAGCCCCAGCGCGCCGAACACCCCAGTCGCGATCGAGAACGCATTGACGAGCGAAGAGGTGAGCTCGCCGCGATCGACGGCGTCGCGCAGGCTCCCGTCGCACCCGGTGAAGCCAGGACACTGGCTCTCGACCTCGTCGAGGGCGTTCTGTCGAATGACGACCGACCCGATGAGCCCACCGAGCGCGAGCCCCGCCAGGCCGACAGAGACGCCGCCGGCGACCAGCAACGGCGACGGCCCCGACGGCCCGCTGTCGACAGGGGGCTTCTTCTGTGGTGGAGCGGTCGACTCGAGCTCTACGTCATAGTGCTTGCCCTCTTCGATCTGCAGCGTCTTCTTGGGCGGGCTCGCGGTCCCGTCCTCGAGGACGACGACGAGCTCGCCCACGTCCTCCTCGAGGTCCGTATCCAATAGTCGCTTGTCGAGGGGTTGGCCGTTGATCACCACGCGCGCCGTCTCGGGCGCGACTTTGATGTGCACGCGGACGTGAGGCACCTTGGGCTCGATTCGCTGATAAGCGGTCTCGGCGTCGTTCGCCCAACCCTCGTATTTGGATTCGACAGTCCCGAGCGCCGCGCGCCGTAAATCCCAATAGGAGCGGCGCGCAGACGCATAGAGCTTCGTCTCCTCTTGGCACTCTGCGAGGTTCCTCAGCGCGCCGAGCCCATCGGGATAGATCTCGAACGCCTTTTGAAAGAGAGGCAGTGCCCCTTTGCAATCACCCTTGAGGCGCAGGTCCCGCCCCTTCGCGAAGAGGGTCTTCGAGTCCTCCTCGGAGCCGCGCGCCTCAGGTGGGAGAACGGCTCCAACGAGGCCGCACGCTAGCAAGCCGCCCGCGACGAGCTTCGCGGAGCCGAAGCGAATCCTCGGTAGAATCCAAGAAGAAGCGAGAAAGCCCATGTGACCTCGAGTCTAAGCTGCAGGAAGGGCCTCTGGGTGGATCGGCCAGATCGCAGCTGACGTAACGTTTCATATTGTAGACCGAGTCGTCGGGGGAAAGACTTCTATCGTGGCCGATGAAGCTTCGAACCTGGACGGGCAGCTCTTCCAACCGGGGCTGCGGGTGGCTGGCCGGTATGTTCTTCAGCGCGAGCTCGGTCGCGGCGCTGGCGGCGTCGTTTGGCTCGCGTTTCACGAGGTCCTCGCGACCCAGGTCGCGATCAAGTTCCTCGACGCTGCGGACGCGCAGGACCCGATGCGGGCGCAGCACGTCACCGAGCGGTTCCGCTTCGAGGCCCAGGTCAGCGCGCGCCTCGCGCCTCGAACGAAGCGCATCGTCGCGGTCCACGATGCGGCGGCGTTTCGGGGCGTGCCCTACCTCGTGATGGAGTTCGTCGAGGGAGAGTCGCTCGAGGCGCACGTCGATCGCGCACCGCTCGCCGCCGTCGTGATCGCGGACATGCTCGATCACGTCGCCGAGGCGCTCACCGAAGCGCACGAACTGGGGATCGCTCATCGCGACGTAAAGCCTGGAAATATCCTCGTCGCGAGCGCCGGTGATAAGACGTCGTACAAGCTCGCTGACTTCGGTGTAGCGAAGCTCCTCGGTGAGCCCGCGGCCGGCCTCACGGTGCCTCGCCGCACCGCGGAGCACACGCTCGTCGGCTCGCCCGCGTACATGAGCCCGGAGGCCGCGTCGGCCGCCCCCGCGACGGACGGCAGCGCAGATCTCTGGGCGCTCGCGGTGACCGCGTACGAGTCGCTGACGCAGCGCCTGCCCTTCGACGGCGCCGGCTTGCCTCAGGTCCTCGTCGCGATCCTCTCCGGCAAATTCGCGCCGCCCTCGTCGGTCATGAGCGGCCTGCCATCCGCGCTCGACGACGTCTTCCGCAAGGCTTTTTCCTTGGATCCGAGCGCTCGTTACAAGACCGCGCGCGAGTTCGCCGTCGCGTTCCGCGAGGCCCTCGAGGAGCCGCTCGCGTTGGTGCACGAGAGCCTGCAGGCGACGCGACCCATGGCCGCGCGTGGCGCGCCGTCGCGCACACCGAGCCTGGACGCCGAGCGCAGCTCACGCACGCTCCGCGGGGTCGCGGGCGACACGCACTCTTCGGCGTCGAAGGTCGCGCTCACGCCCGCGACGAACCTCGAGTCGGCGCCGGCGATGGTCCCGCCCGAGAAGCGACGTCGCGCGCCGCTCGTGTGGCTCCTCGTCGCGTCGCTCGCGCTCGTGCTCGCCGTCGGGATCGGCGTGCGCAGCCGCGGCCAGGGGACCGCCGCGGCCGTGAGCAACCACGAGGACTCCGCCGCGCCCCGCTCCGACGCGACCGCGTCCACCGCGCCGCGCGCCCCGCAAATCACCACGTCCCCACAGACTCGCGTGGACTCGGCCACCCCATCCTCCAGCATCGCGACACCGAGCTCGGCGCAGCGAACGGCGCGCGCGTCGATCACCGCGACCGGCCCAGCGTCGGCGACGACGTCGGCCGTGGCGACTGCAAGCACACCGGCGACCTCGACCGCGACCGGCGGCGGCGGATCCGTTGGGGCTCAAACGACCTCGACGACCCCCGCCAAGCGCCCCGTCGACAAGTCCGAGGTGCAGTGACCGCGCGGCCCGCGCTCAGAGGTGATGGCGCGATTTGACGACCTGGAAATAGCGCCGCGCGATCCCCGCGGCCTCCGAAGCGCGCGAGACGTTCCCGTCCCACTTTGCCAGCATTTTCTCGATGTATCGCCGCTCGAAGCGATCGAGCACGCGCTGCCTGATCCTCGAGAACGGGAGCGACACGTCGACGATCGCGTCGAGCGTGACCATCGCGTTGCCGGGATCTTTGTCGGCCGCCGCGCCGACGAGCCGCGCGATCTCGAGCGCGAGCTCGGGCACGTTGCCCGGCCACGGACGCGCCGCGAGCTTGGATAAAACCTCGGTTCGCAGGCCCGAGGGCGGCCCACCCATCTGCGCCCAGAACTGCGCCGCGAGGAGCTCGACGTCGCCCTCTCGACGGCGCAGCGGCGGCAGCTCCACGCGCAGCGCGCCGAGCAGATCCGCGAGGCCCGCGTCGAACGCGCCGCGCTCGACCGCGACGTCGAGGCTGCGTGAGGTCGTCGCGACGACGCGCACGTCGAAGTGCCCCGCGCTCGCGGTCGCGGACGTCGACGAGCCACGCAGCGCGCTCAGCAAGGACGCGAGCTTCGCCTGCGTGGCGGGCTCGAGATCGGTCACCTCTCGGAGCACGAGCGTGCCCCCGGCGGCGAGCTCGATCGCGCTCGTCTCACCGGCGTCGGCGCGCTCGAACACGTCTGCGGCGCGCAGCACCACGAACGGCCCGCGAGCGCGCGAGCCGAGCTCGTGCAGCGTCTCGGCGAAGAGCTCCTTGCCCGTGCCTGGCTCACCCTCGATCAAGATGGGCGCGCTCGATCCGACGAGTCGCTCCGCCGCGCGATAGACCCGCTGCATCGCCGCCGAGGCGCCCACCATCCGACCGAGCCGCGTGCGCATCGCGAGCGCCCCGCTGGGCGCGGCGTCGGCGCGAGGATGACGTCGCTCGACGCGCAGCACCGTCCCACCGACGTGGAGCAGCTCGCCGCCGCGCAGCCTCACCTCGACGCAGACGACGTCGTTCACGACGGTGCCGTTCTTCGACGCGAGGTCGGTGACGTGCAGCATTCCGCCTTCGATCTCGAGCTCGAGGTGCCTGCGCGAGACGCTGCGATCCGAGAGGCGCACGTCACACGAAGGCGCGGTCCCGAGCAGGAGCGAGCCCTGCTCGGGCTCGATCTCCCAGCTGCGATCGCGATCGGGCCCCTCGACGACGAGGAGCCGAAAGATCGCCGCGGGCAACGGCCGCGGTCGCGCCTGCTCGTAGGTCTCGAGCTCGCTCGGCTCATGCGAATCCATTTCGTAGAGGATCCGCAGGCCGTCGGTTACTTGCAAGCAGAGACCGCTCCGCAACTGGACGCGGTACGCTAGCGAGCGGCATGGGTGCCCCCGCCGACGCGGACGACTCCGAAGAGACGATCCCGCTCGCGACCAAGAGCGCGCACACCCTCGCGCCCGGCGTGGTCTTCGATGGGCGCTTCATCCTCGAGCAGAGCGTCGGGCAGGGCTCGTTCTCGACGGTGTGGGAGGTCTCGGTCGTCGGCGCCTCACCCTCCCCGCGCCTCGCGCTCAAGGTCGTCCCAGCCGTGCACCGCGTCCGCGTGCTGCGCGAGGGAGCCATCATGCGCTCGCTCTCCGGCCCTCACTTCGTGCGCGAACACGAGAGCGGCGTCGTCGGCGAAATCGCTTACGTGCTCATGGATCTGCTCGAGGGCGAGGACCTGCAGAGCAAGCTTACTCGTCAATCGCACCTGACCATCTCCGAGGTCCTCGAGCTCGCCCGACAGCTCGCGGTCGGCCTCGGCGAGGCCCACGCGATGGGCTTCGTGCACCGCGACCTCAAGCCGTCGAACCTCATCCTGACGACCGCCGGCACGTGGAAGCTGCTCGACTTCGGCGTCGCCAAAGACCCGCGCGACGAGCGACGCCTCACCGCGAGCAACACCCTGCTCGGCTCACCGGCGTACATGGCCCCCGAGCAAATCTCCAACGCCCGCGAGGTCGACGCGCGCGCCGACCTCTGGTCGATAGCTTGCGTGCTCTACGTCGCATTGACCGGTAAACGCGCCTTCGAGGGCGCGGGAGCGGCGCTGCTCGCGTCCATCCTCGCCTCCCCGCATCGGCCGCCGTCGAGCCACCTCCCGTCGCTCAACCCCGCTGTCGACGCAGTCTTCGAGCGCGCCCTGGCCAAGCCCCCAGAGGCCCGATACCCGACCATGCTCCAGCTCGCCGAGGCGCTGGCTGGAGCGATTGCTGGTTAGTCGCCAGGCCAGTGGACTGTGGGTCAGAATTTAGGTGAGGGAGCGTGTTTGGGTGGTCACTCAGGATTGTAGTCCGTAGGCAGGTGGCCGTTGACCAGTCGGTGAATGACTCTCAGGGCGTCGACGAGATGGTCTCCACAATGTCCCCGGATCGCAAACCACGAGGACCAATGGGCGTCCAACTCATGCCCGAGATCGAAGGCCATCAGCGGCCTAACAAGATCCAGATAGATCTCCGCAAGATCATCAACCAGAGACGCGCCGATAGCCTCAGTATCGAACACGGGATCGAAGACCTCGTAATAGAAGTCGCACCTGCCCAGCTTTGTCGCGAGTCGACTCATCGGGATTGTCGGTGCGCCGTCGATAGGACTCGTGTCGTCAGGATCAACCGAATCCACCTGCGGCAGGTCCAGCCCGGCGTTGTAGATGAGCGGCAGGAGCCTCGCGCATCGTGAGAGCAGCGCGTGCGGAGTAAGATCGTCCGCACCGTCAATGCAGCTGGCGTACTGGCGAACCAGCGACGCGAACTGGTCAACTGGCTTGGGCGTCGTCATCACTTGATGGTCCCATATGGGGTTCCCAGGACGTTCGTGTGCTTATGTCTGACGCCACAAACGAGCAATTGGGCTACATAACGGGACATGCCACGCAATCGGCGTACTGACGATGTGCTCGCCGCTTTGCGCCGGGGTGCCCGCCTTTTTTTGACCATGGGCCCGAAAATTCGCCGGGTACCCAGGCAAAACTCCCGTCAGCCTCCAGAAAATGATGGGTAACCGGGCAAAGCTCTGGGATACCAGGCGAAATTTCGCCTGGTATCCCGCCTCTAAACTGAGCACCCACCGGAGTTTCGCCTGGTGACCAGCCTTTTTGGTCCTCAGCCACCCAAAATTCGCCGGGTCACCCGGCGAAACTCCCGACACCACCCCAAATCTCGCCTGGTGACCCGCCCTTTTTTGACCAGGACTGGGCGCGACGGACTCGCCACAAGAACGCCTGCCGCGCGCTCCACGGCGCACTCCTGCGGCAAGAGGTCTATTCGGAGGATGGCTCCACGCTCGCGCCGATTCCGTATCTCGTCTCGGAGTCTTCGTACGAAATCAGGAAGCTCCAGCCTCGCACTCGGCCGCCAGAGGATCGCCCATTCGAGGAGCTCGGCTACGCGACAGTCGCCGACTTCGAGTGGCCGTCGGTTGTGCTCCGGATCCCGCGTGAGTCTCGCTCGCTCACGTACGACCGTGTGCAGGACGACCCGCGCGTCTCGCAGACCCTCGCGCTCGCAGTCGACGACTTCGCCGTCGTAACCCGCTCCGCTGCGCTCGCTTATCCGCGCCGCACCGTCCCAACCGAATTGCCCGAGCAAGGGGAGCTCCACGTCGTCGTGTCCGAGACGGACGTGGTGCACGTCGACGACTCGACTGGGTATCGCCTCGCCGTGCCGATCGAGAGCCGCACGTACGAGCTCACTGGGCTCGAGCTGAGCGGGACAGGGCTCCTCACGAAGGACGCCGTCGCGAACGCCTATTCCACCGCCGACGAGATTGGGTATCACGAGACCCCGACCTCCGGAGTCGAGAAGCGGCTCGTCCAACGGGAGAAGGCTCGGTATTACGACTCTTCAGCGCTCCCCGCGCTCCTCGACTTCGGGGCCGCGGACGCCCGCGGGCTCTTGTATGAGTCGTATCTCCTCGACCTCACGAGCGACCTCCTCTCTGTCGCGTTCGGAAGTCGCGTTACCTCCGGAATTCTCACCGAAGGCGGGTATGTCACGCCTTCAGGCGAGACCGGATATTGGCTACCCTCGGGATACGCAGTCTTCGACGACGAGCTCTTCTATCTCCCGACTTCGGTGGTCGACCCCTTCGGCAACACGACGACAATGGCGTACGACGACTACGCCTTCTTCGCGACGTCGGTCGCAGACCCGTTCGGGAACACGGTATCTGCGGCCCACGACTATCGCGTGCTGGGGCCCAACCTCGTAACCGATCCGAATGGCAATCGCTCTGCCGCACGCTTCGACCCGCGCGGACTCGTCGTCGCGACCGCCGTGATGGGCAAAGTCGGCTCGAGCGACGGCGACACCCTCGCGGCCCCCACATCGTACGTGGAATACGACCTCTTCCAGTGGGGCACCGCACAAAAGCCGGCCTTCGCGCACTCCTACGCGCGTGAGACCCATGGTGACTCAGGCACCCGCTGGCTCGAGTCCGTGACCTACACGAACGGCTCAGGCGGCGTCGCGATGGTCAAGGCGAAGGCCGAGCCCGTGGGCACGACAGCACGCTGGGTCGGCACCGGCCGGACGGTGCTCGACAACAAGGGCAACCCAATCAAGCAATACGAGCCCTACTTCTCGACGACTTCGGGTTACGAGGATGAGGACGACATCGTTGCGACCGGCGTAACCCCGATTCTCCATTACGACGCAATCGGGCGCCTCGTCCGGACCGATCTCCCGAACGGCTCCTATTCCAGAGTCGAGACCTCCCCCTGGAAGACGCGGGCCTTCGACCCGAACGACACCGTGCTCGAGGACGGTAACCTCTGGCGAGCCGCCCGCCTCTCCACCGCCACGCCGGCTCCGTCGGCCGCCGAAGAGCGCGCCCGCACCCTCGCCGAGGCGCACGCGAACACGCCAACCACAACCCACTTCGACTCGATGGGGCGAGCGTTCCTCGTCGTCGCTGACAACACAGACGACGAGCTCTTCGAGACACGCACCAAGCTCGACATCGAGAGTCAGGTGCTCGAAGTGAAAGATCCCCTCGGCCGGACGTGTCAGACTCACCTCTATTCGATGGCCGGGCAGCTCCTAAAGGAGACCAACATCGACACGGGGTCCCGCTGGACCATCCGTGATGTGATGGGTGCGCCCCTTCGCCGCTGGGATTCCCGCGACCAGGTCTTCCGCACGCAGATGGACTCGCTCTGGCGCGTGACCCATCTATGGCTTACGCCCGGCGAGGCCGCTGAGATCCTGCTCCAGCGCACGGTGTACGGCGACGACGCGGGCCTCACGAGCCCGGAGAGCGCGACAACCTGCGCGGGCGCGCGCTATCCGCGCGTTCGACGGCGCGGGCGTTGTGCGCGCCACATCGTCGACTTCAAAGGAAACCTGCTCGCGTCGAGCGCCAGTCGATCACCTACGACGCGACCGTCGACTGGAGCGCGCCGCCAGTGACACCACCGTAACTGCGCTCGAGTCCCACGCAGCATCCTCCCCCGAGACGGAGGTCTTCACCTGAGACGCGCGCCATGATGCCCTGGGGTACGGCCGACTCCTTCGTCATCACCCCCGACGCAAGCGAGGTCCTCCTCGCACCTACAATGAAGCAGGCCCTCGAGAGCGTCTCGGTCAAGGTGCGCGGGGCGTCGACCGCAAGCGACGTCGTGACGGGAATCGCCTACGACGAGAAGGGACGTCGCAGCTCATCCTACGGCAACGGCGCGGCAACCGCATACACCTATGACGACCTCACCTTCCGCTCACGAGGGTCGTCTCCACACGCAGCTCCTCGAGCGATAAACTCCAAGATCTCTCCTACACGTACGACCCCGTCGGCAACGTCGTCGAGATCGCGGATGCCACGACGACCACGCTCTTCTGGGACAACACTGTCACCGACGGGACTGCCCAATACGAGTACGACGCCACCTATCGCCTCATCTGGGCGAAGGGGCGCGAGCACGCGGGCACGGGCGGCGACGTCCAGCGCGACAACAATGACCTGCCGATTCGCAATCTCCCGCACGCGAACGACGCAAACGCCGTCCGCCCCTATGAGGAGGACTATGCGTACGACGCGAACGGGAACATCCTGTCGCTCCAGCACACGCGCGTGGGCGACAGCTCCGCGAGCTGGACCCGCACCTACAGCTACGTGAGCGGGACGAACCGCCTAGCCTCGAACTCCATCCCAGGCGGCACCGCGACCTACACGCACGACCCGCACGGCAGCATCACCGCGATGCCGCATCTCTCCGCAATCGCCTATTCGCCGTTCGACCAAATGGTCGAGGCCGACCTCGGCGGCGGCGGGACCGCGTACTTCACCTACGACGCGGGCGGACAGCGCGTGCGCAAGGTGCACGAGCACAGCTCAACGCTCGTCGAGGAGCGCATCTACCTCGGTTCCTACGAGCTCCATCGCAAACACGACTCGAGCAGCACGCTGCTCGAACGCGAGACCCTCCACCTCACGGACGGGACGCGGCGCGTCGCCATGGTCGAGACCAAGACCATCGAAGACGACATCGCCATAACCGACCCCGCCGAATTGTGGCGGTTCCAACTCGACAATCACTTGGGATCGGCGTGCCTCGAACTCGACGACGACGCGGCTGTCATCTCGTACGAGGAATACCACCCCTATGGGACCTCCGCGTATCGAGCCGCGAGCGCGAGCGAGGTGAGCGAGCGGCGCTATCGGTATATCGGGAAGGAGCGCGACGAAGAGACCGGGTTCTATGTGATGGGGGTGCGGTATTACGCGGCCTGGCTCGGGAGATGGACCACGGCAGACCCGGCGGGGATTGGGGCGGATGGGCCGGGGCTGTATGCGTATTGCCGGGGGAATCCGGTGGGGCTCCGGGATCCGGGGGGAACCGATGGCGACAAGCCCGACTTGGGCGGGTTCGCAATTGAAGGCAGCTCCGATCTCCCGGATGATCCGTCTGACCCGCGCCCAATCATGCCGTCGAGGGGAGACCGGGCAACGTGGGCCGCGTACTTCGAAGCAGACGACGCGTGGGTAGCTCGACACACAGGTGCCTCGACTCGGGCCGCGGGTTCGCCGGCTGGCGTACCGACCGCGAATACCGATGGTGGGGTGCCGGACGGTTCTGACATAGCCGCAACGGAACCAGGACCGGTCGGAGAAGAACCTGACTTAGCCGCGACGAATACGGAACAGCCCCCTGACGGACTTGACACGTTCCTAATTGCATTGGGAAAGAAGTCCGCGGGCATGCTGATGGGCATTGGGATCGGCCTCGTTCCCCTTGGTTGGTTGTTTTCGCCACGCATCAACACTCACGATCGTGACATCGAAATGGGTCGGGCGATTGGCGAAATGCTCGTCGGACTCTACGAGATCGCGGCGTCGCTTCCCTTTATTGGAGGAGGGGCGGTCACCGCTCCGGCTGGCGGCGTGGTCCCGCTAACTGGTGGTCTGGCAATAGCGGCGGAAGGCATGTTTGATGTCGCTTCCGGATGGAAGGCGTTTGAACGCGCGCTTTCCATGTCCAAGGCGAAGGGAACCTCAAGTGGACCAAGTAACACGAACCCAGCATCGCCAATTGCCGACAGAAAGTGGCAGCCTCGTGACATAGCAAATCAGCAAAATTGGCACGGATGCGAGGAGCGCGCACGAGAAATTCAGAACGTGCTAGGCGGCGGTACAATAGTCAGAATCGAGCCCAAAACCGGGCGCATGCTGGGTGGGTATCGCAAACAGCACCCCGCTTGGTACTATCACGAGGTCGTGGTCAAAGATGGACGAGTATACGATGCCTTCACAGGAGGCAAGGGAGCCACAATAAAAGAGTATAAGGCCCTCTGGGAGTTTCCCAACTTCATCAACTTCGGATTTTAGCTATGAATGACCTCGGCACAATCCTACGACACGTCAGGACCCACCTCGCCATGTATGTGGACGAATCGTCGTTCGACGTCGTCGCGGCGCTCATTACTGGTCACGACATCGCCACATGTGGGGGCACGTTGGCGGGGTTCCGCGAGTGGCTCGTGGTCCGAAGCGACTCGGGCGCTAATGCCGACTGGCAGAATTTAATACTTCGGCTAGCTTTCCCTCAGTCAGCAGACCCTCGAAAGGAGCTCAAGACTGGTGCAGACGCACAGATGCATGCGGTGCGCCTACTGTTTGAACTGGTGGAGGAGTTCGTTGCGGAGCGCGCCTCGCGAGACGGACTCCGTCGAATTTTCCTTTCGTACGAGCGCTGGCTACGCCAACAGAGTTGGTATGACAGCCGTTCTCCGGCATGGTTTGATTTGCCTCTGGCTCCTAAGAAGACGAGGCGCAAGCACACGTAGTCTGCATGTTATGTAACTGATGCACGGCCCCCAGGTTGAGGTCTCGCGGCGTGGCTTTTGAGTCCGACCCCCAACTCACGGGAGGCGAGACTGCGAGCCACGCGCCCGAGGGGACGGTCATGGTGCCCACGGGGCTGGAGAGCTCGGCGGCGTTCAAGGCCGGCCTGGTGACAGCCCAGTTTTTGGGAGCAAGCTCGACATAACGCTCTCGCGGCCAATTGGGGGAGCACGCGTAGCAGAAGGTGAGACTGTGAATAGCGCAAATTGCACACCAGACGCGGAGGTCGCTTCTCGACGCCTGCACACCGAACACGTCGACGCAGCGACTCCCGCTCTCGTATGCGATAGCGAGGAGGTTCCAGTTCTTCATAGTCGACGCAAGGTCCAAGAAGGCGTGACCGGTCCCCCCCGTCGCGTTCCGCGAAGCTGCGGTTTTGCGGGGGTCGGTGCCAAGAGAGCCGACACTCCCACGGGCGCCAGCCGGGCTATTCGACCCCACGCAAGACCGCAGCGAAGCGCAACCCGACATGGGGGGGAAGCGGCCGTGCAAAGCACGGACGAGGGGGGGCATCCCTACATCGACACGGGTTCCCGCTGGACTATCCGTGATGTGATGGGTGCGCCCCTTCGCCGCTGGGATTCCCGCGACCAGGTCTTCCGCACCCAGATGGACTCGCTCCGGCGCGTGACCCATCTATGGCTTACGCCCGGCGAGGCCGCGGAGATCCTCCTCCAGCGCATGGTGTACGGCGACGACGCGGGCCTCACGAGCCCGGAGAGCGACAACCTGCGCGGGCGCGCCATCCGCGCGTTCGACGGCGCGGGAGTCGTGCGCGCCACATCGTTTGACTTCAAAGGAAACCTGCTCGCGTCAGAGCGCCAGCTCGCGACCACCTACGACGCGACCGTCGACTGGAGCGCGCTCGCCAGTGACACCACCGTAACTGCGCTCGAGTCCCATGCAGCATCCTCCCTCGAGACCGAGGTCTTCACTGAGACGCGCGCTTACGATGCCCTAAGCCGGCCGACCTCTGTCATCACCCCCGACGCAAGCGAGGTCCTCCCCACCTACAACGAAGCAGGCCTCCTCGAGAGCGTCGCGGTCAAGGTGCGGGGGGCGTCGACCGCAAGCGATGTCGTCACCGCCATCGAATACGACGAGAAGGGCCGTCGCAGCTCAATCACGTACGGCAACGGCGCGGCAACCGCATACACCTATGACGACCTCACCTTCCGCCTCACGAAGGTCGTCTCCACACGGAGCTCCTCGAGCGACAAGCTCCAGGACCTTTCGTACACGTACGATCCCGTCGGCAACGTCGTCGAGATCGCGGACGCCACGACGACCACGCTCTTCTGGGACAACACCGTCACCGACGGGACTGCCCAGTACGAATACGACGCCACCTATCGCCTCATCTGGGCGAAGGGGCGCGAGCACGCTGGCACGGGCGGTGACGTCCAGCGCGACAACAATGACCTGCCGATTCGCAATCTCCCGCACGCGAACGATGCAAACGCCGTCCGCCCCTATGAGGAGGACTATGCGTACGACGCAAACGGGAACATCCTGTCGCTCCAGCACACGCGCGTGGGCGACAGCTCCGCGAGCTGGACCCGCACCTACAGCTACGTGAGCGGGACGAACCGCCTAGCCTCCAATTCGATCCCCGGCGGCACCGCGACCTACACGCACGACCCGCACGGCAGCATCACCGCGATGCCGCATCTATCGACCATCGCGTACTCCCCATTCGACCAAATGGTCGAGGCCAACCTTGGCGGCGGCGGGACTGCGTACTTCACCTACGACGCGAGCGGACAGCGCGTGCGCAAGGTGCACGAGCACAGCTCGACGCTCGTCGAAGAGCGCATCTACCTCGGCGCCTACGAGCTCTATCGCAAACACGACTCGAGCGGCACGCTGCTCGAACGCGAGACCCTCCACCTCACGGACGGGACGAGACGCGTCGCGATCGTCGAGACCAAGACCATCGAAGACGACATCGCGATCACCGACCCCGAGGAGCTCTGGCGCTTCCAGCTCGATAACCACCTGGGCTCCGCCTGTTTGGAATTGGACGATGCCGCAGCGGTGATCTCGTACGAGGAATACCACCCTTATGGGACCTCAGCGTATCGGGCTGCGAACGCGAGTGAGGTGAGCGAGCGACGCTATCGGTATATCGGCAAGGAGCGGGACGAGGAGACCGGGTTCTATGTGATGGGTGTGCGCTATTACGCGGCCTGGCTCGGGAGATGGACGACAGCGGACCCCGCGGGGATTGGGGCGGATGGGCCGGGGCTGTATGCGTATTGCCGGTGGAACCCGGTAAGCTTTGTCGATGACGACGGACAGGAAGCCGGTGATGTTGTCGACTGGGTGCTGGGACGGCGCTCGCGCCGGGGGACGAAGGTTGCGTCCCTGCGCGGTATTTGGGCTACCGCGTCCGAGTCTTTGAAGCAGCAGAGCGGGCGGACGAAGGAGAAAAGTGTGCGCGCAGAAGATCAGCAGCGCCAGGTCCAGGCTCAGAGCAGACGGGAACAGTTGGAAGCTATTAAGAATGAAAAGCGCGCCGAAAAGTTGGCCGAGCTCGAAGCGCAAGCGATGCGACACCCAGCGGCAAAGCTCCTTCCGAGTCAGGACCTTTACAATGTGGTGCTGCGCATGGAGACGTTTCACGACGACCCAAACAAGAACAGAGTGCACACGGGAGCGACCGTTGGATATGGTCACAGGGTCGAGGACGACAAGGTGGACAACGAAGGGAAAGTGCTTTGGCGGGACGCCGCTCGGGCAAAAGTGGCGGAGGGGGGATTTTTGGGTGAGTCAGACGCTCGCGAAGTACTTCGCGGCGACCTGAACAGCAGGGTCAAAGCGGTGGGTGGCGGGCTTGCCTCTCTACTGAAGAGGGACGTTAGCCAAGCGGAGCTCGACGCGCTCGTCGACTTGAGCTTCAATGCGGCGCTCTTCGACAGTTTGCAACCCCTCAAGTCCGTCATCATCGATGCGCTTAACGAGGGCAAGTCGATGGAGGAGGTTGCGGCGCTATTCTTCACAAGCGCGCGAATTTCGACAGATGAAATCCAAGGCGGAGTCAAGACCGGCAAGGTCGTCGTGAGCGAGGGGCTCATCCTGCGTCGAATCCTTGACGTCCGAATCTTCCTCCTTGGGGACTACACTAATCCGCGCAGCAACCCCAAGTTGGTTGAGCTTGCGGGCAAGTTGCATACGAAATTTGCTAACCATGAAATCAAGGACAGCGACCTTGGGACAGTTGTGACCGAGGTCCTGCAAAAATCGCGATGAAGCGCTCCATCCTTGCTCTAGGCATTGGTTCTCTTGTCGCGGGCGCGTCGTCCTGCAACAAGGAGCCAGCTCGCGAGGCTGAATCCACGAACTCAGCTGACGACACAGAGAGACACGGTACTGTCAATGCTGAGGCTGTGGTCTCGACGTCAGCTCACTGGGCAGTGGGCTCTCCTTCTTCAGCAGATGGCTCCGCGAGCTCCAGTGACTTTTGCGAGAAGCTCCTGCGAGGTCGCTTCACGAAACGCCCGCCGGATGGATTCATCGCGACACACGCGGCTTCTGTCGACGTGTTTCTAAAGGAGCTTCAGCGGGCTGTGAGCCAGAACGATCGGAGGAGTGTTCTCGGGCTCATTGAGTTTCCGATGGGTTCAATGAGCAAGGAGGGGTTCGTGAAGGAGTACGATCGCTTCTTGAGTCCATGTGTGCGCGCAGCGATTGCATGCGCCGCCATTGACAATCTTAGCGAGGACTATATGGGTTTATGGATCAGTCCTGGGCTGATCACATTTCAGTGGCGCCCCGATGAGTCTGAGCTATTTCGTGTGACTGCATTTCCGGGCCGCTGCCCATCTGAGTTGCTTGAATAGTGGACTTCCCCCGTACAGGCAGCGCTTCAGGAAGTCGCGGAGACGGCCCAGCAAGAAGGACGGCGGGGTGAGCCCTTGCGCGTGCCGTCGCGCTTTGCGCCGCCTCCTCGTAACCCATCTGGGGACGACGCCGTCGCTACGGCGCGATGTGCGTTGACGCCACGCCGTCGCGGGCGGGTGCCGGGTCGCGTAGCGTTGGCTCATGTTCCTCGAAGGCACCCTGGTCGAGAAGCTCCGGAAGCTGGAAGCGCTGCACGCGGGGACATCGGTGGACGGCGAGCGGGAGGCCGCGCGCCAGGCGGCAGAGCGCATCCGAGCTCGATGGCCGCGTCAGCGGGAGCAGACTGAACCTCAACAAACTCCGTCACCGCCTTCCTCTCCGCCCAGCCGTGTACTCCAGTTGCGGACTCGCTTTGGAAGAACCCCGATACCCCAGGCAAAGGCCGCAATCGACAGCCCCGACGCCCTCCATTCCACGAGGACGGCGCTTGCCTCTTCTCGCGACCAACGCTCGGCTCTCGTCTTCGTTGTCTGTGGCCGCTTCTCCATGGCTCTAATGCTGGCGAGCCGTAACCGATGCACGGACCCAGGTTGAAATCTCGCAGCGGGGCTGGTGAGTTCGACTCTCGACTCGCGAGAGACGAGTGTTCGAGCAATGCGCCTGATGGGGCGGTGATGGTGTCCACGGGGCTGGAGAGCTCGGCGGCGTCGAGAAGCGACCTCCGCGTCTGGTGTGCAATTTGCGCTATTCACACTCTCACCTTCTGCTACGCGTGCTCCCCTATTGGCCGCGAGAGCGCTATATCGAGCTTGCTCCCAAGAACTGCGCTGTCACCAGGCGGCCTTGAACGCCTGCACACCGAACACGTCGAC
>JAXLYR010000012.1:0-272242 GCA_046351325.1 Polyangiaceae bacterium
CACACCCGCGTTGTCACGCTCGATGGTCGTGATGAGCCCGTCTTGATCGGTGACGCTCGAGAGCTGCCCGAATGCGTCGTAGTCGATGGAAAGCAGCGTGCGGCCTGTCTCGGTGTCGAGGGTCGACAGGTGCCGACCCTCTTGGTCGAAGATGTACGCAGTCCGACCGTCGGTCTCCGCGATCGCGAAGGTCTGGTCGACGAACTTGGGCAGGTTCGCGGACAGGCGCAGCATCGCGTTGATGTCGTGGAAGACGAGGTAGCCGTCGGGGCCCATGCGCATCGAGCGCACCGCTGGAAGCGAGGCGGCGTAGGCGTTGCCAGTGACAGGACAGTCCGTACACGTCGCGGCGCCCGCCACCGTCCGGATGCGACCGTCGGGGGTTATCGCGCGAATCACCCGATTCTGCAGGCCAGGCAGCACATCGCTCAGGTAGATGACCCCATCCCGTCCGACGGCGAGCTGGTTCGCCTGGGACATGCGCGCGTGCAGGGCGAAGATGCCCTCCCCGGTTTGTTGAGGTGCAGCGCCAGCCACGGTCTCGATGATGCCCGTTGGGGGAACGCGCCGCAGTCGGGAGAGCCCGCCCGCAGCATCGTGCAAGAGGTACAGCGAGTCGTCGGGGCCGAACGCGAGCGCGTTGATGGCGCTCGTGATGCTGACCTGATTGGCTGGTATACCGTCCCCATTGACGGTGCCGCCGCCGACGACGGTGTTGATGTAGCCGTCGGTGCTGATGCGCCGCACGCGCGCCGTCTCACCGATGTACAGGGAGCCGTCGGCAGACATGGCCATCGCGGTCGGTCGGATGTTCGCGGAAAGCGCGGGGCCGCCGTCGCCGGTGGAGCCGGCGGTGCCTGTGCCCGCGACGAAAGAGAGCATTCCATCCGGGGCAACGCGGATGATGCGTGAGCTCTGCCCGCTGAGCGCGTAGATGCTGCCGTCTGGTGCTGGCGTCAGCAGGCTGAGCCCCGAAGCTGCCGCACAAGCTCCAATGGCGGGGATGCCCTCACCGTTTTGGCAAGTCGAGCTCGGGGTTGCGCGCCCAGCGACCAGGGTCGTCGTGCCGTCGGGCTGACGCTCGAAGAGCTGGGAGCCGGTGTAATAGAGCACGCTGCCATTGGGAAGCGGCGCCACGTCGAAGATACCCGTCGTCGGACGCTCCATGATGCCGTGAATGACGTTCTGGTAATCCTGATGGCGGCGCGTGCCGTCGCCGCGCCAGAGGGTACCGCTGACAGGATCGTAGGCGTGAACCTCGCTCAGGGAGAAGCCGCCGAGGCCCTGCCCGCCGTTCGACCAGTTGTCGAGGTCGATGCGCTTGCGATTGGTGAGCTCGAGCTGCCACCGACCGCCTTGGGGACCGTTGTCGATGACCGTGAACTCGTTCGTGAACGCCGCGAAGCTCCGGCCGAAGCGCTTGTATTGCGTGGCCGCCTGGTCGGCCTCATAGACGTAGCCGACCTCGAGCTGGGCGGGCTGCGAGCCCGTGACCGTGCGGCCGAAGGCATCGGCGCCATCCCACTCGAGGGTCGCGCTCATGTTCGCGGCGCAGGGACACTGGACGGTCTGTTCAATCACGCGGCCCGCGACCGAGAGGCGCGCGTTGATAGCGAGCGCGGTGGTCGGCGGATCAGAATCGGTGATGGCCACCGTCACCCGCCGCCCCGCGCCGCCTGGCACGCGGTTACTGCGATAATCGAGCGAGAAGGGGGTGCCCGCTACGGGGACCGACTCACCCAAGACTTGGTTGTCGCACTCGAGGATCGAGCCTTCCTCCTCGACGGAGCAATCCGTTTGGGCATCCTCCGCGACTGCGGGCGGAACGCGCTTCGGGTCGGGGATGCGCTTGCCGTAGTTCAGGTCGGCCGGTGAGAAATGCTTGAGCGGTGCGTACCAGACCTCACTGCCCACGGCGTAGCGCGACGCGAGCTCGGCCCGGACCGTTGGCGTGAGGCCGATGTTCGTCAGGTCTTGGGTGAGGTCGGCGGCGCCGTCGCCCGTGAAGTCGATGTCAGCCACGCCGTTCGTGATGCCGGTGATGGCGATGACGACGCCGTCCTCATCCGGGACCCAGACGCCGCGCGCCCTATCGTAGTGGCCGACGGGGACCGCCAGGCCTACAGGGATGTCACGGAAGTTCTCGACGAAGTAGGGGACTGGGGCGTCGAACACGACGCCGGTTGCGCCCGCGTCCTCGGCCTCGTCGGTGGAGAGCTCGATGGCGTACGTGTAGATGCTTGTCTCTGGCAGCTTGCCGGGCATCCGCGCGGGGCCGTCGGGCCCTACTGTATATTCAGTGATGTGCAAGGTCATCGCGTCCAGAGCTTCTGTCGACCCGTCGGCGAACTGGAGCGAGCCATTGGTGCCTGGCGGCACCATGAGTACGCCCTGGCGCATCCCACGGTCATCGGCGGTCTGCGTGCCCGTCGCCACGGTGATCGCCGAGCCGCCCGACAGGTCGATGACGGTCGCGTTGGGGTCGGTCGCGACGAGGATCGCATCGTCCATCTGGGCGTAGCTCTGCCAGTCCGCGGGCGCCGTTCGCTGGGCCGATAGATAGCCGTCGAGCTCGATGTTCACGGTGAGCGCGGCGCCGCCGTTGACCGCCATGACGTAGTGTCCAGTCAGATCGGTGTGGGTCGAGCCAAGCTCGGGGTGGTCGAGCACGGTGATTCGCGCGCCCTGTGCGCGGGAGCCGTCGGGCAACGAGACATAGCCCATCAGGCCGGCCGCGCGAGCCTCTTCAATTGTGTCGGGGGCGACGCCCTGTTGGAGGGGGTTCGCGCCCTCATAGAGGAAGCCGAGCGCCGACTTCATCGTTGTCGCGACCGTCGGGTCGAGCGCTGTGCACACCGTACGCTCGATGTGACCTGTAAGTGGATCGCAGCTGCGCTCGATGGTGCACGCGTCACCGTCATCGACGAGCTCGGGTGCGCAGAGATCCACCGGGCCGCCGCCACCGCCGCCTGCCCCGCCAGTGCCTGTGGTCGAGCCACCTGTTCCCGAGGTCGAGCCACCCGTCCCTGAGGTCGAGGCGCCTGTGCCCGAGGTCGAGGCACCCGTGCCGGCCGAGCCGCCGACCGGGGGAGCACCGCCCGCGCTTGAATTGCCACCCGTGTTGGGCGCGCCGCCGGAGCCGCCGCCGCCATTGCCGCCACCGCCCGCGCACGGTTCCTCTTCTGTAAGGGTGACCGTCGCGGTGGTCGTCCCCGACTTTCGCTCGCCGGCCTGGACACGCAGCTTGACGCGCGTGGCGTCGACGACATCGCCCGGCTGCGAACCGTCCTGACAGTCGGAGAAGACATAGAAGTCGCCGTGGCCGAGGGCGTTATTGTGCGGGCGCTTATTGTCCCCCTGATACCGGCAGCGCGTCTTGCTGCCATCGGGGTGCTTGATGATGAGGCGCGCGAACTTCTTACCGGCGTTGCCAGTCGTGACCTCGAGCTCGGTCGGGATGGCGAAGCGCAGGGAGGGCGACAGATCGACGATCGCATCGTCCCAATGGGCGGGCTTATAACTGCGAGAGGCCGTGAGCGTAACCGACCGACATTGATCAGTTATGGCCTGTTCGGATTGGTTGATAGAGTCGGGCTCGCCACCTGGCGAGTCGCTGTCGCAGGCGAAGAATGTCAGTGCGACGAGCGGGCCAAAGAGCGCTCGTATACGGGTCAATCGCGGTGGGCTCATAGGGTGCTCCAAAGCGGTTAGCGAATGATCATGCAACGACGCAGGTTGCCGGCGAAGATGACGCCATTGTCAGTCTCGCGAGCGTTTGCCTACAGACGGAATTCGTGGAGCCCGTTCCGCCGAGGACAGATGCCGTCGAGGACAGGGCGCTTGATTGAAAGGCAGGAGAACGAGCGGCGCCCGCACGCAGGTCCGCGCGCTCTCAAGGGAGCAGAACGACGCGGTCTTGTCGAGCTCAAAGTCAGGCCAGAAGAGGATTCTTCGCGAGCGATCGACCGAAAACGAGAGACCCAATTCGTGTTGTCGTCAGCGTTGGTGACACGTCTTTTCCCCAATTCGCAGAGCCACCTCAGACGGTTCGCCCCCAAACCTCCAACGTGTAATGCAGGAGGCGCAGCGCGAAGAGCACGAGCACCACGAAGAGCGTCGGCCGCATCCAGCGCCGACCTGTCGCGGGCTCGAGCCACCCGCCAAATGCCTCTGCGAGGCGGGGAGCCTCACGACGGAGCTCCCCCGCGAGCCGCATTGCTTCTTCGGGCTCGCGCGCTTTGAAGGCGACCAGCACGTCCTTCGCCGGTTCGAATTGGGCATCGCGAATGGCGCGCGCGATCGGCGAATGGAGCGCATCGGGCAGGATCTCCAGGTTTCTGCAGAGCTCCTCGGCGAGCTGCCATTGGGCCCGCGTCGCGTCGGAGAGCTCGATTTCGCCGACTCGCCCGACATATTGGTCGATTGCGCCGCAAAGCTGGCGCGCCGACTTTACCTTGGAGTCCGCGATGAGCTCGAGGAGCAACAGGATCGCCTGGCGCACGGGCGGGACTGGCAGCGAAGAGTCCATTGCGGCACGCCGCAGCGCCTCCTCGAGAGCCCTTCTCTTCAGGCGCCGCGAAGCGCCGGGAGCTGCGGGTGAATCGCTCGAGGAGCCTGTGACGATCTTGTAAGCGACCTCGAGGCGAGCAAGACTGTCCTCGTTCATCGGTGGCTCCCGACGCAGTCGGAGCGCTTGATAAGCCTCTCTTGCCTCGCGCTTCGTGGACTCGGGTGTAAGTCCGAGACAAGCGAGAGCCTCGGTCAGGGTCATCGTTGGGTGCATGGTAGTCGCCGAGTTTGGTGGTTGGTATCGAGGAGCCTATTGGGTGTCCCGGTCCGCTGACTCGAGAGCGGGTTCGGTGCTCGGGGTGAGGAAGGAAGTGTCACGCGCACAATATTGGGGCGCGATGAGCTCCTCCAGACGATCCTCTTCTGTGTCGTATCCAGCGCGTAGAACAATTGACTCCCCATCAGCGAGCTCGAGGTGTACCCGCGTCCCGCCCCCCGCCAGCGGCGGTATGGAGATGACGTGACTGGCGGTGACGCGACACCAGTCTATGCGCCGTCGGCCAATCGAGATGCCTTGTGTCGTAAGCACGATGTTGGGGTACCACCAGCGGTCCCCTCGCAGGGTGCGCGGCTTGGCGAATCTGAGGCGCTGGGTTCGGACCTGCTCCGCACTGGGCGCTAGTGAATCGACGCCTTGAGAGCGCGCTCGAAGTATGCGGCGAAGGAGCATCCATTCATTGCAGCCGAACGCCGAGAGCGAGATGGATTGCGCGCCAGCCCTCGTTTGGATGCGAAGGCACGTCCGAATGAAGGGTGAAGTCATGCCCGCCAAGAACGGGACGCTCTCCCGCGCGACGTCGACACCAAGAATGTCCTCCCAGGGCAAATAGAGCTGACGCGGGTCGAGACTCTCGGTGAAGGCATCGAGCCTAGCGCCAGAGGTTGTCGCGATCGCGCGACTCCTGGCAGCCGCCGACCGGAGCCGCGGCAGAACAGGGACGAGCAACGCCGACAGAACGGCGCCGAACAGAAAGGGCCCATCCCAGAAGAAGCCAGTGAGCATCCCGTAGACAACCCCGACGGTGAACGAGCCGACACATAGACCGAGCGCGACTACGCCTGCCGCGACCAGCCACCGCTCCATGCGGCCCTTTGCGGCGAGCACGTACTGACTCTCTTCGACGGAAGAACTGTCCCGATAGGTGGCCATGTGTGTGGCTCCGAAACTGGCGCGATGTGTTGTGCCGCAGGTGAATCGCTCGCTGCGATGAGATGCCCATCATTGGGCACTATTTGCGGCGCAGCTCGGCGACCTTCGCCGTCAGCAGCTCCAGGAAGCGCGATTGAGCGGCTGGGTTCGACTGGAAGTAGCGCGCGAAGCGCTCGCGCAGCTCAGCCCGGGCGGATTCGGTCTCCATGCCAAAGCGCTGAAGTGTAGGTTGGTGGCGCTCCCCATTGACCGAGAGGTTTGCGCGCAGATCAGCGTAATCGGCCAGGCTGAGCGGCAGCGGGGCGAGCAGGCTTGGCTGCCCGGCTCCCAGCAGTACTGTCTCGTCCCCGACCGCGGGCGACGACGCGTCACCGCCAATCGGGGTGAGCAGACTGCGGAGTCGCTCGGGGCTAGTGGATCCTTGGAAGGGAAGTGGCCTTGTCGCTGGCGGCGCTGCGATTGGCAACGTCATATCCGCGTCGGGTTGCGGAAGAGCGACCCCCGATGCGGGGCGCTTCTCCAACTGGAAGCTGGCCAATGCGACAGCAGCTTGTGGAGCTTGATTGGCCTGAGGCTTGACTTGCAATCGAACGACTCGATTGGGCTCTTCTGAACCTTCTGGCAACTCCCCTGCAGGAGGAGACCACGGAAACCTGCGTAGTCGTGCCGAGAAAATCTGCAGCTGCTCAGGTGGGCTCGCGGTCTGCTGCAGTTGCTTGAATCGACTAGCCAGCTCGGGATTGGTTCGGAACCGGCGGCGCCAAACTCGCTCGAGCCGCTCCAGGTCGGAAGACCAAATCCCGAGGTCTTCGAGCACGCGTCCGACGTCGCTGGCTTCGTTCAGATAGCGCACGAACCCGGCGTAAGCTTCAACATCGTCCTCGAGCGGCTGCAACCGACTTCCAAGCCGGTCCCTGGCCACGAGCAACGCGCGCTCGAACGCTCGCCGGTGCTCGTCGCTGTCGCGAATGGCGATTGGCCAACCCACTTGCGCCGCGCGCCAGTTGGCCTTCTCCACCTGCTCCTGTGCGAGGACGGCACGCAGCGGGATGCCGATCTCGCCCGCCGCCACGAACCCTGCGAACACCTCAATGGGCAACCCTGCAATTCGGAGCGACGCTTTGCCCCGACGCTGCGGCGACCGCTCCTTCGCGCTCTCGACCATGACGAAACTCCCTTGGTCTACTGGTTGATTAGCCTACGAATACAGTTCCGCTCGCGACGACCTTGCCCGTGTCGGCATCCGTGGGGTCGTTGCAACAAGAGACAGGGTCATTGGCTCTGGCCGCGCCGGGCCCCTCGATGAACACACACGAGCTGCCGCTCGAGACCTTGCCCTTGTTGGAGGGCTGGGTTTGAAACGTCCCCCCGGGGGCGACGTGGGGCACATTGTCCGCCTGGCTCCCGACAATAGCTACCGCCTGGTCGTCACAATAGACGCTACTGGCCAGTCCCTGTGTGATGGTTCCGTTGAACGGCAACGACATCGGGATGGGATTGCCCTCAACGAGCACGATGTGCGTGTCCGTGCCGCTGACGCGGTCACCCTTCTTCGCGAGTATGTTTGCCATAGGTCACTGAAACCGGTCGGGGCCGTCGGGGATCTTGGAAGGCGTGATGTTTGGATTGTCCGAGAGGAGATTGTCGATTTGCTGCCAGGTGAAGCCTACGTCACGAAGATGTTGCCGACGGAGCAGCCCCCACTCGATGAGGGGCAGCGGCTGTTCGGGATCCTCGCAGAGCTTTCGGGCGTCCTCGAACTCCGTGCCCAGCTTCTTCTCCGGATCGCTCTGGCCCTTCGCGAGCGCAAGCGTCGCCTGAAACTCAGGCATCCCCGCGATATCCTCGAGCAGGCGGCGGCAAAGCTTGTTAGCCTCTGGTGCGGTGAGGTCTTCGACCACGTCCTTGAGTTCGATCGCGCCGAGGGCAACGGCGACACCAAGCGCGACCGCCTCGAGCACTGCGCCTACGGGACCTCCAATAACGAGCGCCGCCACTCCTGCTATGCCGCCGACAATCTCGAGGATCGCCTTCGCCTCCCCGAGCTCGTCGCCCCTCCGATAGGCCTCGATAAGGTGGACCACCCCCGAGATGCACGCGAGTAGACTTGCGGCAAAACCGACAGACTTGCCGGCTGTCTTCAGCCACCCCAGCGCCTTTGGGAAGTTGCCTATTGTCTTCAGCACGACCTCCACGGTTCCAATGGTGACTTCTGCTCCAGATATGACAGCGCGCTCGAGATCGATGATCTCCCTCACCCTGAGTGGCTGCCCGAAGCCGGGCGTCGTCTGCATCGCCTTCGCGAAAGCGAGGATCTTCCCGATCTGAGCTAGGATTTTGAACGCGCCCGGCTTCGATCCCGTGGCCGCGTAGCCGTCCTTAATGAACTCGCCGAGCGCCTTCTCTGCGTCACGTTCGCCATTCTCGAAGGCTTGCTGCACGACTTTGGCCGCATCGCCACTGTCAACAGCTGGCAGGCGCTTCGTACGGTCAGCAATAAACGCCCCCCAAATTGATTGCAGCTGTGCCGACCGCGCTTCACTCGTGAGGGAGGCGTCGCTGAGGATGCTATAGCTCTGCCGAGACAGCCCCGGCAGCGCGAAGAGGTCCGAGACCTTACCCAGTGCCAGCGGCAGACTCGAGGCCTTAGAGCCGAGCTTGACAGACTTCGACACCAGCGCCATTGCGAAAGCGACGTTGTGATCGCCCTTTATGTCGGCGATGCTCTTCGGCGTGGTATCGGGCGCTTCATCCCAAATCTTGTTGTAGTCGCGGGCCTGGTCCACATCATCCCCGGCCTCGCCGAGTTCCTCGACGGCGAAGGCGAGCGTCTCACTGAGCTCGAGCGCGAGCTCAATGGTGCTCTTTTCGATGGGAGGGAAAGCTTCGACAATTCTGTTGTATTCAGCGGTGACGGCTGCCGTCCATCGATCTTGTATCGCCGCGTCGTTTCCTTGCGACTTTGCAGGCGAACCGACGCTCACGATTTGGGGAGGGGAGAACTCGACGTTGCCGACGCTTACGACGAACTGCTTGAGCGCGTCGCTATACTCATTCTTCGTGAAGAGCAATCGGCGGAGCTCGGCAGTCTCGGTCGCGATGCTCCCATTGAGGTCCCTCGTGCTGCCCAGCACCGACCAGGCGTTTTGCTCCGTCTCTTCTTTCGCCTTGGACGGACTTTGGCCACCGAAGAGCGTACCCATCAGACCAACGATGCTGACTGGTGCGGAGTACCCTACAATTGGATTCTCCAGGTGCTCTTGGGTCTTCTTGAGGACGACGCCTAGCTTATTGGAGAGTCTGCTGGCGCTCTCGATCCGCTTCTGATCATCGCCGTGGGGGGAGTTTGCGCACATATTGGCCAATGTCGAGCATGCGCGCAGGCGCCCCAGCGGCGCCAGGAAGTCGGATTGCCGTGTGCGCAGTTCCCGGCGGTGAGTTCGTAGCAGTTGGACGTTTTTGCTGACTGTCGCTATGTACTCTTTGACCTTGCTCGTTGTCTCGCCAATTCCGCTGGGCACATAGACGGACTGCTTATTGGGCGCCGTAGGAAGTTTGGCGAGCGAAGGTCTCTTGTAAACGACTTGTAAGGCTTCGCCGGTCTTTGCTTGAATTGGGAGGTCTTCTGGACTGTTCTGGTACATGCTCCAGTCGAAGTTGTCGTCCTTGATGACCGCAGCACGGTAGGCGCTGTTTCCCTCATGGTCGAAGAGGAGCTTGGGTCGATGGGGTGAAGTGTACCAAGTTCGTGGGTACTGGTTTGCGTCGATCTCAATGAGCTTCTTGCAGAGGTCTCCGAGCGTGTTGATCCCTTTTGGCAGATCGACCGTTGTCCACAATCCCGAGCTGCCGGCTGGATCACCGAAGCGGGTGATTCGGTCACTGTCGCACGTGAGGCTCTGTGCAATGACGACCATGTCTCCTGCTTTGGGCAGTGGCAGCTTCCTGAACCTCTTCTGACGAAGACTGAAGGCGCCGATGCCGTACGGTGTCACCATGCAGACGTGGGCACCGTTGTCGCGGTCGCTTCCGCACTGCCCGCCATACCCGTGACATTTGTGCTTGCCCCTCAAGACATTGTCCAAGTTGTCCATGATTTCGACGTCGACTCGTGTCCAACAATAGTGCAGATCCGGAGCGTTCATGTTCGTCATGCCTCACTGTCTTCGAGCTGTGTCGTTCCAGTCGCCCTACTGCTCGGCCTTGCGTTTGGACTTCGCAGAATGGGCTTCGTCGAGCTTCTTGCGGAGTTCGTCTGTGATGAAGCCCGTAGCGCTCAGGCCTTGGTCCTTCTGGAACTGGGCTGTCGCTGCCTCGACCTCGCGCCGCGACACCGGGGCCTTCTCATCTGGGAGGTAGCCCAGGCTGCGCAACCGCTGCACGACGCCAGAGTCCTCTCCGACCGGGTCGAGCGCACCTACCTCCAGGATTGCCTCGAACGAGAGCTCTTCTATCTTGAAGTCCACCTGGGTCGCGATCACGGGCACGACCAGGTCGACCTCCCCCTTGTCGCCCGTCGATCCTTCGAGCGGGTCGCCGACTGTGCCCGCGACGGTGGCCTTGTAGGCCTTGTTCTTGTATCGGTCATCGCCAGCGAGTTGGAAGCTCACGTGTATTGTGGGTATCTGGCATTGATAGCGGTTCGTCGTGCCATGGGTGATGTCTGCCCCGGCCGGGGGCTCGGTTGGCAGGTACAAGATGTCGCCGGGCGCTAGGATATCCATGCACTCGCGCTTCGCTTTTAGGTCCTTATTCTTCTGATGGTTCCACACCTCATCGGGGCTGACCCCCGCGCGAAACGCCAGCCGCCTGACGTGATCGCCCTGTCGAACTCTGTATGCTTTCCATTCGCTAGCCATGACGAACCTCGCCGAAAGTGCGTGTACCGTGTTGTCGGTCAAATAAGCGGATTACTGTGAATTTTTGAACTCCGGGTCATAGTCGCTGTCAGACCCGTGGTCGTAATTGTCCACGCTACCTTGACTCTGGCTCTGTCCAGATTGAACTCCGCCCTGCTTTTGTTGTTGTCCCTGATCCTGGTAGCCCTTGCCTTGTTCCTCGTAGCCTTTGCTTTTGCCCTGGTCCTGGTAGCTCTTGCCCTTCTCTTCGTAGGTTTGACGCTTTTCCTGGACGTTCTGCTTCTGGTTCTTAGCCTCGTCCTCGCGCTCCTTGGCTGTCTTGGTCTTCGAGTCGTCGGTCTTCGAGTCCCCGGTCGAGTCAGACTGATCGGAGTCTGCTTGGTCTTTGCTGTCGTCGCCCTTGTCGGTCTTCTTCTGGTCATCCATCTCGTCGTAGAAGGGGCCGCCCTCATCGGGGACATCGTCGTTCTCGTCGAAGAACAGCGGCTCGCCGAAGAGATCGGGCTCCACCGGCCCGAGGTCGGGGAAGCGAATCTTGCCGTCCTTGCTCAGGTCTAGAGTCGCCTTGCCTTGTTCGTCGGTGACACCTGCGACGCTCGAGCCGTCGGGCATTTCGATCACGAAGCGCTGCTTGGCCAGTGCTTTCCCGTCCTGGTCTGTGAGCTCGATTTTGGTGCGCGGCGGTGGCTCGGGCGGCTGCTCTTCCGTTACCTGGGTGGGCGCGTTGAGGCAGATCTTCTGGCCGTCGAGCTTGACCTCGTCACCCATCGACAGACGTCCGTCGCCCGTCTTCATGAGGAGCTTGTCCCCAAAGTGGGCATAGGTCTTCTCGGAGGCGATCTTGATGCCCTGATCGTCGAGATTGGCGCTGCCCTTCTTTCCCGCCAGGCGAAGGGTATCCCCGACGAGCTCGATGCCGTCCTTGGTGAGGCGTAGCGTTGTGTTTCCACAGCGGAGCACGATCTCCTTGTTGGATTCGATGGTGAACTCATCTTCCGTGTGGAGACCGGCGTTGCCCCAGACGTCGATGTGCAGGCTCCGCTTCTCAATGCGTTCGGCGCCGACCTTTAGGCTCGTGTTGCCAGTTGCTGTGACGTCGCAGTCCGCGAATAGACTCGCCTGGTACCTGCCTAGGACGTTGAGCGTGTCAGTCTCGAGAATCGTGACGCCGCGAGATTTGTTGATGTACTGGGTCAGCGTATCGAATTGTGCGACTAGCGGCCTGAAGCAATCTAACGTTGCACCATCCCAAAGCTTCGCGAAGGTAGCGCCGGTCACGTTGAACGAGCATGCTCCACCGATATTTATGTCTTGATTGCGACCAACCCGAACAAACTCATCGTTCGCCACTGTGAGTTTGTGGTCTCGTTGAGCGGTCTGCTCGAGGTCGCGCTGGGACGAGAGCACGACTCCCTCGGCACCCGCACGGTCGTTGAAGCTGAGCTCACTGCCGCGAACTCCACCACCGCCCCCACCGCCGCCGCCTCCACCGCCGTTGCCCACGGCCTGCGTGCGGAAGCCGGTCTTTGTCTTTTCGCCTGGTAGGTTGAACGGCGGGGGATTCGCCGCGTTGTACAGCGTGCCAATCGCGATGGGTTTGTCGGGGTCGCCGCCCTCGAAGACGACCGCGACCTCGCTGCCAACGCGCGGGATGAACTGGGCGCCGCCCCAAGGTTGGACGATGCGGATCCAGCAGGTCTTGTCGGCGTTGCCAGTCCCACGGTCCCAATGGAAGTGGACTTGGATGCACCCGGCATCATTGGTGTGTATCTCCTCGCCCGGGGGGCCGATGACGGTCGCAGTCAGCGCGGCTTGGATGGTTCGCCGCTCCGGGCGCTGCGGGATGCACAAGAGTTCGGCGGGCATGCACTCGAAGGTGTTCCGGTAGAGTGGGTTGCCAATGGTGCTGGCAGTCTCTCCATCATGGCGAACCTGGACGACGACATATTCGCGATTGGCGGCCTCGAGCGGGTGCTCCGCCAGGACGAAGCGATGCCCAGGCGCCAAGCTGCTGCAGGTGCTCGACCCGCGGGCGATGATGGCCTTGCGGCGCCTGCCCCACAGGATCCGCTGAGCCTCGTGCGCTGCCTCTTGAGGGTCTGGGTGCAAGAACGAGCCGTGGTGCTCGTAGAACTCTCGCTGCTTACCGAGCTTGAAGTCAGTGCCGTCGTGGACGATGCCCTGTTTGTCGACCCGAGCCGTGCTCGACAAGTTGGCTAGGGGGCGGTCTGGATCGTAGTCCAGGAACGCTGCCCTGTTGGGCGCCAACGAGTTGGAGGGCGAGAGGGCAATCACTCTGTGCCAGGTGTCGCCCCCTCGCATCCCCAACTGTGGGCTGTATTTGAGCGTGGGGACGTCGTCGGGTTCGTCCGTCCAGACGTCTGGTATGATAATGTGATTTTTCTCGTCGTCCCACGGATCCGGGATCGGGGGTTCGTTGGGGTTCTTGGCCTTTGGCTTACCTCGTTTCGTCTCCTCGTCCTTGGGAAAGGTCTCGTCCGGTGCGAAGTCGTGATACTTCAGGCCGTCCGTCGGGGTGAACGCGCTGGCGCCGACAATGGCGTAATTGTGAAGCGCGTCGATGAGGACGATGGTCTCCATCTCGAGCATGCGCCTGCCGAGCTCACTCGCCCCCTTCTCACCCCCGAGCGGTAGGTCGCTCGCCAGGTCGTCGTCCGTGCACTCGAGCAGCGTGTTGGGCTGGACGAAGTAGTAAGCAATCCCTGCCTCGGCCAAGAGGCGCTCGAAGAAGTTGAAGGTCGACTCCTCGTATTGGACGACATAATCCCGCTTCGCGTAGGGGTGTGCGAGGCGCCAGCGTAGATAGATGTTGTACTTGGGACTCGCTAAAAGCCGATCGATCACCTCTGGCACGGACTGCTTTTGGAAGATGCGAGAGTCTCGCTCGTCCACCAGGCCGGCTATGGCAGGGACGAGGGTGAGTCGATGCTTGACGCGGCGCTCCTGGTCGCCCGAGCCCGACAGAACCTCGACAGTCTCTACGCGGGAGATGCCGCCGTGGATGGCCCTCGGCTTATCGTCCACACGAACGAGCAGAGCAGCCCGAGCGCCGAGCAGGGAGGCCTCTATTTCTTGGTCGGGCAGGTATTCGCTGGTGACCGTCAGATCGTAGGTGTAGGGCTGTGACATGATCTCGGTCCCCGAGACCACGTCGACGTGAAAGTGGTTGGGGGCGAGGGGATAGACCAGTAGCGAATAGGGATTCTTGGTCGGGGTCATGGCTCTTTCCTGAAGCTCCGAGCGAGGGGCTCGGGGCGCCGCATGCTTGGGAGTCGGTGGGTGACTTCAGCGGGTGACAGGTGAATTGGAGTGGCGCGGACTGGGTGCGCTCTCGCACACGGGCGGAGTCGCAGGCCCCTCCGCGGCGGTGACAGGCTCACGATCCAAATCGGGGCTGCCGCCGACGGGTGGCCGCATTTCAAGGTGCGATCCGCATCGTTGTCGACGCACGCGCCGCCGCGCCTGGGGCACACACACCGAGGTTCCGGCGCATGCTCGGCGCGATGTCGTCGGCGTCGCCCTCTCGGCGGCGGAGGAACGTGATCGTGTGTCTGCACTCGGTGTACGCGCGATCGAGCAGCGTCCAAGCGCGACGCACGCTCTCGGGCACGCCGGGCCTGCGAGCCTGACGCTCCTGTCGGCTGACGAGGTCTCTCGCGAACCCTGAGAATTGCGACGGGCGACGATGTTTGCGTTTCTGACTGCGCCGCGTACTCCGCCATGGTTCACCTTCCAGGGCGGGAGTCGCTGGAAGCGGAACGCCGGTGACACGGGACCTACGCTCGCGTTCGCGAGCCCGAAATCGCGGATGCCCGCCTTGCGACGGGACCGCGCGTGTTTGCCAATCGGATAGCCCGCCAGTCCGAGACGATCTCGTCGAGTGCCATGGCGGATGACCGCACCGGCGAGCGTTGAATTTTGATTGGCGTGGCGGATGACCGCGCACCCGGCCCTGGCTTCCGATTGGCGTGGCGGGTATCCGCGTGGCTATTGAATCAGCCTCAATTGCACGGTGGATAGCCCGCCTCGCGAACGAGCTGGGCTGGCTGCGCGGGCGGATGGCCTGTGTCTGAGACTGTACGGAGTAGCTTGGATTGGCGGATGACCGTGCTGTCAGCTCACGAGCGGCAACTGACGAGACGGGCCATCCGCCGTTGCAGAGTCGCTTGCGCGCAATTTCGAGAGCGGAGGCGTTCGGTGATTGTCGATGTTGGTGTGACCGACGCGGCCGAAGAGGTGTCCGCGGCCAACGGGACCCCGCGACTCCCCGGGTGTCAGTTGAAGAGCGCGCGGCGAGGAGCCCGCGGGAGGAAGCGTCCATGTACAAGGGTGTAAAGCTTGCCATCATCATGACGGCGGTCGCTTGCGGGGACTCCGGAGCGGGCGGTGCCGGCGCGATCGGTGGGGTAGGGGGTGAGTCCAGCTCCGATGGCGGCAGCCCCGCGGGCGGCAGCTCGAACGGAGGCAGCTCCAACGGAGGCAATGGAGGGGCGCCGCACGGCGGCGCGGGTGGAGCCGGACCCCAGGGTGGGGGCGGTGGGCTCCAGTCAGGTGGGGCGGGCGGTGTTGCAGACGGAGGAGGCGGCGGGGTCGAGCCAGTCCTCGGGCCGATCTATGTCGACCCGAAGTTTGGACTGGACGAGAACACTGGCACGTTCGCCGAGCCGATGAAGACCATCAAGGCGGCATTGAGCGCTTGGAGCGCCGACCGCGACATCGTGCTCATGGAGGGGACGTACGCGCCCGCGAGCGGTGAGACTTGGGGCTATGTGCTCTCCGACGGGATGAGGATCCGTGCGAATGGCGTGGGGGTCATGCTGCAAGGGACCCCGATCAAAGGGGCCTTCGCGGAGGTCGGCGGGGCAAGCCTGGAATACTTGAACTTCCAGGGATTCGGCGTTGCGGTGAGCTCGAGCGCAGGGGACGCGAAGCTCATCGGCGTCGGGTTCTACAACAATGAGGTAGCGATTGGGCTGTCGGGTAGCGCGACGATGTCTGTCACGGACTATTCGTCGTTCGCCGGAGCAGGCTCCGCCGAGGTCACCGACAGCGCGAAGCTGACGGTGGACTACGCGACAGCGACTGCGGTCTCCTCGGAGTATCTGTTCCGGGCCGAAGGAAGCGGCACGGTCGAGGTCTCCAACCTGGAGATGCTGGACTCACCAGCGAGCGTCGTCCTGTCGCTCGGCGCGGCGACGGTCGCGCTGACGGACGTGACTGTAACCAACGGCGGTGACGACGTCCTCGAGAGCTATGGCAGCGGCAGCCTCACGGCGACGAGGCTCAAGGTCGACGGCGTGACTGGCTTCGTCGTGCGGTGCTCGGGGACTGGCACGATCTCCGTAGACCATATGATCGCGCAGCATATGGCAGACTACGCGGTGTTCGTGGACGGCTGCGCCGCTACGTTCACCCATCCCATCGTCTATTCCGGGGCGAAGGGGGACATCCGCGCCGACTCGGGGACGGTGACCGTGACCGACGGCTTCTTCAGCAACAATGGCATCGCCGGCTCGACCTATGGAGTCGACGCCAATGGCGGCTCTGTCGTGGTTCGCGGCTCGACTTTCCAAGGCTTCACTGTCGCGGTGCGGAGTTTGAAGCTGCCGAAGCCGGACCTCGGGGCGACGAACGACCTCGGGCAAAACACGTTCGCGGACAGCGACCGCGGGTTCGAGTCTACGATCGTGTCAGGTACGACGCCCGCGCGTGGCAACACGTGGAAGCCGAACATTCAGGGGAGCGACGCCCAGGGGCACTACACACCGCAGACGTCCTACGGTCCATTCACGGGCGCGAACTTCCTGCTGCGGACGGGAGACCAGATTCAGCTGTAAGCGAGTGAGGGCTCCAATGGAGAGGTGACAGTCATGCTGGATGTCCTGATAATTTGGTTGCTTGCGCGCTCACGGGGTCGAATCGCCGAGGAGCGCGGCCACCCGCGCAGCGCGGGGTATGTGCCGACAGTCCTGTACGGCCTGGGGTTTGAGATTCCCTGCGGGTTCGCGGGCTACCTGTATGGTGGAGAGACGTATCTGCTTATTTTCGGAGCGATGGGGCTGGGTATTGGATTGACGCTCGCCGTCAGGCGGGTCGACAGGCTGCCAGTCGTACCCCGCTCGGAGGAGGAGAGTCCGGAGCAGACAGCGGGGCACGACTGCGCGCAGTGCGGTGAGAAGATCGTCGTGGAGGCGGATGGTCGCTACTGTGCAGACTGCAACTGCACAGTCCACCGGTCGTGCCGGAGCGCGCACCGAAAGCGCAGGCACAAGATGAGGCGGACGGGGAGGGCGCGGGGCTCGATGGCGGTCGACGGGAGCGCCGCCGCGGCCGCTCCGCCTCCCCAAGTGCAATAGCCATAACGTCGTACAAGGAACCAGGACGACAAAACGCAACAGCGGGCGAGGCGTGTCCCCCCCATCGCGTGCCGCGAAGCTGCGGTTTTGCGTGGGTGCTCGTGAGAGTAGACTCCTCCCTGGCCCCTATGTGCCTCTCGAGTCGACCCCACGCGAAACCGCAGCGAAGCGCCACCCGATATGGGGGGGAAGCGGCTGTGCGCAGCACAGACGAGGGGGGGCCTCCCTGATGCCCCTCGTCGTCTTGCCTCCGTCGCTCGGTGGTCCCAAGGCCGCGGCTCGCGCCGAGCAGCTGCGCACGGTGGTCTCGCGGGAGCTCGGGCTCGAGTGTGAGGTCGCGGTCGCGGAGACCTACGGGGAGCTCCGCGGCTCGATCGAAGCGGGTGACGCTTGGCTCGCGTGGACGCCCGCGGCCGTCTGCGCGGAGCTCTTGCGTGTGAGGGCCGTGTTCACCGTCGTTCGCGAGGGGCGGCGCAGCTATCGGTCGGCGCTCGTCGGTCGTCGCGGCGCGCACCTGGCCGACGCGCGGCGCGCGGCGTGGGTCGATCCGCTCTCGGCGGGTGGTTATTTGCTGGTCGACGCGATGCTTCGCGCGAGGGGCGTCGAGCCTGCGGCGGTGTTCGAGTCCCAGGTCTTCGTCGGGTCGCACCGCGCAGTCCTCGAGGCGATCCTCGACGGGACCGCGGACGTCGGCGCGGTGAGCGTGCACGGTGACGGGGACGCGGCGGTGGCGCGGTCGCTCGCTTGGTACGTCGGGCCGCTCGGGCGAGAGCTCGACGCGTTGATGGTGAGCTCCCCGTGTCCGAACGACGCGATCGTGGTCACGTCGCGTGCGTCCGACGCGTTCCACGACCTCGTGGTGGAGCGCTTCGTCGCGAGGCGAGCGAGCGCGATCTTTCCGATCCTCGAGGCCGAGCGCCTCGAGCCCGCGCAGCTCTCCGAGTACGCGGCCGCGTTCAAGGCGCTGCCTCGCAAGACCTCGCGGCCGCCGCCTCGCTGAGGAGCGCACCTCACGAAGCGCTTCACGAAGTGCGCTCGCGTGCGCTCGAGCATTGAAAATCGGCAGCTTATTTCACGCGTGAGGCTGCCTCGGCGTATGAGCCAAATCGTGGTGACGATAGCCCCGACGGCGCCCACGAGCGCTTCTTCCTCTCGCCCTGCACGTGGTTGGATCCTCGCGGTCCTCTCGGGTGCGCTCCTCCTCGCCGGCTGCTCCAAGAAGCCGAAGGACGATCGCGCCGGTGAGCCGCCGCCGCTCGTGCAAGCCGCCGAGCAGAAGCCCGCAGCGCAGCCGACGCAGACGCCCGCACCGGCCCCCGCGCCCGCGCCGACCGAGAAGGCCGCGGCGACCGAGAAGGCCGACGGCGGTGAGCTCGTCGCGGGTGGCGAGGAGATGCAGGAGCAGGGTGACACCGAGGCTGCATCCGACGACACCGCGGACAAACACGAGAAGAAAAAGAAGACAGCGTCCAAGAAAAAGTCGAAGACGAAGAAGTGCGTCCGCGCCCGCTCGTCGAGCTCCGAGTCGGTGGAGTCCGCGAAGAGCAAGACGGCGACGAGCAAGGCCGTCACCGAGGGCGACCTCGTCCTCAAGCGGATCCAGTTCGCGTCGAAGATCTCGGAGCGCGAGCCCGTCGAACCCGAAGAGACCTTCTCGCGCGCCGAGATCGACAAGCTCTACGCGTTCGTCGAGCTGTCGAACAAGTCGAAGCAGAAGACGAAGGTCATCGTGCTCTTCATCCCGCCGCAGGGACAGGCGACGAAGGTCACGCTCAACGTCGGGGACAAGCCGCGTTGGCGCACGTGGGCCCTGCGCAAGGCGCCGAAGGCCGTCGGGACGTGGAAGGTCGTCGTGAAGGACGAGAGCGGCCGCGAGCTCGGGCATCGAACCTTCGAGGTCACGGAGTAGCCCATGGCGCTGCCCAAGCTCCGACACGTCGCGATCATCGTCTCGAGTGGAATGATCGTCGGCCTCACCGCTCAGCCTGCGCCCGTCCAAGCGGCGCGGATGGACGCGGGTGATCAACCCAAAGCGCACGCCGACGATCTCGAGACTTGCGACGGCGATCACGACGAGCACGACGACACGCTCGTGCCGCAGAAGCGTGGCAAATTCGAGGCGCTCGAGAACGTGACGCTGTCGAACAAGGTCGTCGAGAAGCTCAACGCCATCGCGCACGAGTTCAGCAAGAAGACGGGGAAGACCTTCGTCGTGACGAGCGGGACGCGCGCGGCCGCCGAGCAGGCCGGGCTCATCTACGAGAAGCTCGAGGCCGGTGAGGACCTGCTGAAGCTCTACAAAGACAAGACGGCCGCGGGCGAGCTCATCCGCGCGTACGAGAGCGGCCGCCGCGGCAAGAAGTCGAAGTCCGAGATCGTCTCGGACATCGCCGCGACGATCCGCGCCCAGATGAAGCGTGGTGTGTTCATCTCGGCGCACCTCAAGGCCGGTGCGGCCGACGTGCGGAGCTCGAGCATGAGCGCGACCGAGAAGCGCGCCTTCATGGAGAGCGTCGTCGGCGCGGGCGGCGTGTCCCTCCTCATGGAGGCGACGCCGCCGCACTTTCACCTGCAGCTCGATTGAGGGTCGGGGGCTAGACCTTGCTGCGCGCTCCGCGCAGCTTGTCGGCGCTCACGTCCACGACGAGCACGTCGCCTTCGGCGATCTGGTCGAAGCCGCGCGGGCGACAATGGTTTGCCCCCCCAAGCTTTTGGACCGAGACGACGCGCCCGTCGATGAGGTCTTCGAAGTCGGCGACGCTGCGCCCCGCGCTGCGCGAGCCGGCGGTGAGGTTCGCGATGACGCGCAGCTGGCCCGCGAGCTCGTAGACGCTGCGGATGTCGTCTTCGGTCGCTTGGAGCGCGACGAGCGGCGCCGCGAGGGCGCTCGTCGAGAAGGTCTGATCGAGATCGAGCGCGCCACCGACCTTGGTCGCGAGCCGCTGATCGAACATGCGCATGACGACACGGATCGCAGGGTTCATGCGCTTCGAGTCGAGCGCGACCTCGAGGTTCGCGAGGTCGTCGTTCGTCGCGCAAACGACCGCGCGCGCCCGCGTGATGCCGGCCTCGACGAGGATCTCGTCGCGGCGCGCGTCGCCCATGAGCACGGTCACGTCCTCGCCGCGGATGAGCTCGGCGAAGCTGTCCTTCGAGCGCTCGATGGCGACGACGGGTTGGCCGAGCGCGCGCAGCGACTCGACGACGCGGTAGCCGACGTGGCCGAGCCCGCAAACGACGACGTGGTCCTTCATGCTGTCGATCCGAATCCGGGTGAAGAGGGCGCGGCGCTCGGTCGCGTCGAAGAGCGAGGAGCCGACCTTCGCCAGGCCCTCGGCGAGCATGACGACGCCCACGATGGGCGTCACCCAGAAGAGAGCGCGCGCGATGGGAGCGCTCGGAAGCCTGTCGTAAGGCTGAAACATGAGCTGCATGAAGACGGCGTAGAGCTCGTCTCCGAGCGCTGGCGTGTGCTCACCGACGCGGATCATGTCCCAGCGCACGATGAGCGCCGCGATGAACACGTAGACGGCGAGGATCGCCACGGGAGGCGCGAGCCTGCGCGCGAAATGGCCGAGAACCGCGACGCGAAAGCGCAAGCCCTTCAAGGTCAGCGCGGAGCTTCCGCGGGGGGCACCCGCTTTTTGCGGAGCCGATCGATGACCCCGCCGTTGGGATCGTCTTTGAACTCGGGCTTCGCGGGCTCGGGTGTTGGGGTCTTCGGCGGCTGCTGAGGGGTCGGCTGCCCTGGGTTCGGGCGGCGCTCGGTCTTGCGGGGCGAGCGAGCCTTCTCGAGCGAGGACTTGTCGACGCGCTTCGCGCAGGGCTCGGGAGGGCCGCTCGGGATGGTGACGACCTTCGCGCTGGTGACGTCGATGGTGAGCGTCGCGAGCTCGGTCTCGACCTCGATGCGGAGGGGGCGCCTCGCGTCGTCGTTCGTGAACCAGAGGGTGAAGGGCTTCGGCACGTAGCGCGGCAGCGGCTTCAGCGTGCGATCCTCGAGGCGCGTCGCGACCCCGTCGATGCGGATCGCGGAGTAGGTCGTGGTGCCCATGCGCAGGTCCTCGACGCCGCTCATCACGACGTCCGTCCGCAAGAGGTGGCGGCCCATCAGCACGTACGCGAAGCCGTGCATGCCCTCGGCGGCGTCCCAGCGACGCAGGTAACCGAGGAGCGAGTGCCCGTCGTGAGGCGTCTGATCGGTCTTGAGCGACGTCCGCTTGTAGGAGTCGGTTCCCTTCTTTTTGTCCTCGATTTCGACGTCGTAGCGGGTCTGGTGGAGGCGGTATTTGCCCGGCCCGTAGTCGAGCTCGGCGACGCTGCGTTTGTCGTCGAGCGTGATGTCCCAGTGGGCCTCGAGCGGGACGCTCGTCGCGGCGTCGACGAGCGCGAAGGTCTCGGCGCTGCCGCTCGACACGAAGGAGAGCAGCCCGCCGAGCTCGCCGGAGCCCGTGAGGGGCAGCGCGAGCTTGCCGTCCGCGAGGCACTTCTTGCCGACCTCGAGGTGCGCTTTGCCGGCTGCGACGCCCTCGACGTAGACCTCGGCGTCGAAGACCTCACCCTCGCGGAAGCTCTCCCCCGACGTCACGACGGCGGTCGCGCCCTCCATGTCGCCGGGCTCGATCGTCGGGTCGAGCGGCATCGGGAAGAAGAACTGACAGCCAGCGACGAGCGGCGCGAGGACCAGGGCACCGACCGTGCGAAGTGAAGTACGCAAGAGGGCGGGGGAAGCGCGAAGCATGGATCTCCTCAATGCCCCGGCCTTTGTAGCGCTCGGCCGGCGCTCGCCCCGTTAGACGGAGCGCTTCGCTTTTGGAATGTGCTCGCAGTCGTTGAAGGCACGGAGGCTGAAAATGTAGCCCGGACCGAGCGGGATCGCCTTAAGCCTGAGAATCCCCGCGTGACTGAGCGTGAAGCGCTCCCACTCCCAGGGGACGCAAGCGACGCCGAGGAGCACGGTCATGGCGACGGTGTTCGTGCCGCCGTGGCCGAAGACGACGATGCGCTCGCGCGCGTCGTGTCGAACGTCGAAGAGCGGCTGGTGCTCGGCGCGCGCGACGCACGCTGGGCAGTCGGGGTTCTCGCTCACGGCGTGCGCCTTGAGGCGGCGGATCCCTCGAGCCTCGAGCAAGGAATCCACGGCCGCGCGGACTCGTTGCGAGAACGCTGTGAAAGCCTCGCCGCCAGGCAGGCCGTCCCACCACTCGTGCGGGTTGCGCTTGCGGGCCTCGCGGAACTTCTCGATGTACTGCTGCGGCGTGAGGCCGCTCCAATCGGGCAAGCGCAGCTCGACGAGGTCGTCGACGACCTGCGGAGTGACGCCGATCGCGCGCGCCAGCGGCGCTGCGGTCTCACGCGCACGCCGGGCCGGCGAGGTCACGATCTCGGTCGCGCCGCGCGCCGCGATGCGCGCGCCGACGAGCTCGGCCTGCTCGCGTCCGAGCTCGGTCAGCGTCGGATCGAGCTCGGGGTTGTCGTCGACGATCCACGCCGGCTGACCGTGCCGCACGAACAGGATCTCCACGACGGCGTCCCATAGTAGGTTCGCCCAGCCATGTCCAAGCTCGACTGGATCGACGTCGTCGATCGCGCGCTCGATCGCACAGACCGCATGCTCGACCGCTTTCGCAAGAAGCCACGCAAGCGCCTCGAGGTGATCCCGACGCCACGCATGCCGTCGAACCCGTTCGAGACGCGCGCCGCGGCTCCGCCCGTCGAGGCGCCCAAAGTGGCACCGCTCGGCGATCCGTCGCTCCCCGCGCAGGTCTACGGACGCCGCACCTGCGACCGCACGGCGCGCGCGATCCAAATCCTGCGAACGAGGTCGATCACGGCGCGCATGATCGACCTCGACGATCCGGAGAACCGAGACCTCGAGAAGCGCCTCATCCAGGAGACCAAGCGCTACGAGACGCCGTTCATCTACTTCGAGGGCAAGTTCGTCGGCAGCCTCGAGGCGCTCGGCTCCGCTCCGGGCTGAGCGAGCGCGCTGTCAGGCTCTCTCAGGCGGCGCTCGAGACGGCTGCTTTCACTTCGTCATAGTTGGGCTCGACGCCGGGGTTCGGGCCGACCCACGCGTAAGCGACCTTGCCGGTGGTATCGACCACGAAGACGGCGCGCTTCGACGCGGTGTAGCCGGGCATCCCCGCGAAGTCGTCGAGCGCGATGCCGTAGGCGCGAACGGTCTCGCGCGTGTAGTCGCTGAGCACGGGGAACTCGAGCTTGTTCTTCTCCACGAAGGCGGCGTTCGAGAACGGCGCGTCGACGGAGATCCCGAGCACGGTCGCGTTCATGCCGTTGAGGGCCGCGAGCGAGTCGCGGAAGGTGCAGAGCTCCTTCTCGCAGACGCTGGTGAAGGCCGCGGGGAAGAAGGCGAGCACGACCTTCTTGCCCTTGAGGCTCGAGAGGCTCGTCTTCTCACGCTTGTGGCTGAAGAGGGTGAACTCCGCTGCGGTGTCGCCGACCTGGATCATTCGGACCTCCTGAGGGGAAACTCCCTCGTCGAGAAGCGAACTAGGTCGCCCCGCGCGCAGGCTCAAGCCCGAAGAGCGAAAGCCCTATTTGCGGAGCCACCGACCGAGCGCGTCGAGCATGGTTCGCTCGCCCTCGGAGAGGTGGACGCGCTGCCGCCCGCGCAGCGTCTCGGCCTCGGCGGCCGCGTGCTCGCGGCGCCACTCGGCCTGGAGGCGCTGCTTCTCGTCGCTCGCTTCGCGCACCTTGTCGCGTCGCGCGCGCGCGACGTCGCCGCGCTCGACGAGCGCGATGACAGCGTTGACCTCGCCAGCGTCGAACCAGACGCCGTCCGACTTGCAGACGTCCACGACGATGCCGCTCCCTCGCACGAAGTCCGTGCGGTTCATGAGCTGGCTGCAGCGCGGGCATTTCAGGTAGTGGACCGCGCCGCTCTCGGGGGTTCGCGGGCGCTCGGGGAACGCGACGCGGAGCGCGTGACCCTCGGGGCTCTCGAGCTTCGCGAGGACGTCGTTGCCCACGAAGACCCCGCCACACGCGGCGCAGTCGAGGACGAGCGCGCCCTCGACGGCGAGCTCACGCAGCGCGCCGGTGCAGCGCGGGCAGACGAGGCCGCGCTCTCCCTCGCGATAGGGGCCGTCGTGCTTGGTGGGTCGCGTCGCGTCCGAGCTCAAGGCATCGGCCCACGATCCCAATCGGGCACGCGAGGCAGACACTCCGGCAGCGGGCGCTTCGCGAGGTAGTCGGCCGCGGCCTTCTTGAGCTCCGGGATCGTCGTTACAACTTTGAAATCGAGCCCGTCGATGAACTCGGCCGTGTGCGCGACGAGGTCGGCGCCGCAGCTCTCGGCGAGCGGTGTCATGAGCGTCTGCTTGGCGTCGACGACGCTCTTCCACGCCGAGTCGGGGCCTGTCTTCACGGAGGCCTCGAGCGGCTCTTTGCCGAACTCGGGGTTTCGCTGGCGCAGCTCCGCGACCTTCACGACGCCGTCGACGGTCATGAGATCGAGCATGTCGATGTCGTAGAGAGTTTGGGCCTCGGGGGTCGAGGGCCTCGGGAATTTGCGATCGCAGAACTTCGACATGAAGCGCCGCGCGAAGAAGCGCAGGTTGAAGCCGCAAGGCCCCATGTGCTCGAGGACTGCCTGCGAGGCGCGCTCGGTGAAGGACTCCGACTTGCCGATCTTGGTGAGGACGTCGCGCGCGAGCTCCGAGCCCTGCTCGCCGTGCGTGCAGAACCGCTCCTTCGGCTCGCCCTTGCCGTCCTCTTTGGTCGCGTCGTGGAGGAGCGCCGCGGCGCGCACGATGTCCACGTCGGCGCCGGCCGCGCGCGCGAAGGGCGGCGCGTAGTAGTAGAGCCTGCGGCTGTGCAGGTGGTTCGGCCCGCCGGCGACCACGTGCTCGAGAAGGGCCGCGTAGATCGCGCGCGTCTCCTTCGGTGTGAGCGGCTCGGGGTTCGGGCGCGCGGGGCGCCCGCAGAGCGCGAGCGTCAGCAAGATCAGGAGCAGCGCGAGGAACCCACCAACCGCGCGAGGCTTGTGCAGGAGGGCTCGCGCGAAGAAGCCCGCGAGACGTAGGCGTCGAGTCGGTCGCACGTCGAGAGCGTAGCAGCGACCCTCAGCTCGCGAGAGCGCGCTCGAGCGCAGACACCCCGCGGCCACGTCGCAGCGATGCCCGCCGCGGCGAGCGACTCGCCGATCGCGCGCACGGTCGCGGTCAGAGCCTCGGGGCGGTTGAGCACGTCGCCCATGTGCCCGACCCTGAAATACTGCGTGCGCAACGCAGGCAGCAGGCCGCCCGCGACGATCACCCCGCGCTTGCCGATCTCGGCGAGGACCTCGGGACCTGCGCCCTCGGGCCAGAAGATCGCGCTCAGGGTGTTGGCCGCGAGGCCCTCGCTCTTCGGCAAGAGACGAAGCCCGAGCGCGGCCCACGCGCTCCGCATCGCGCCTGCCGCGCGCGCGTGGAGCGCGAACCGAGCCGGCATCCCGGCCGCGAGGATCTCGTCGAGCGCGACGGGCAGCGCGCGGATGAGCGTCGTCGGCGGCGTCGCGAAGTAGCTCGGCTTGCGCTCCTCGTAGGCGCGCATGATCGGGAGCCACGACAGGAGGTCGAGCGAGAGCGGCGGCGCGACCTTCAGGGCCTCACGCGCCTTCATCGCACGCTCGCTCGCGACCAGCAGCGCGAGCCCAGCGGGGAGGCCGATCGCCTTCTGCGAGGCTGTCAGGTAAATGTCAGCATCCCACGCGGCCATCTCGAAGGCCTCGCCCGCGGTCGCGCAGACCCCGTCGAAGACCGAGAGGACGCCCGCGTCGCGAGCGACCTTGGCGAGCGCCGCGGCGTCGGTGCGCACGCCGGTCGAGGTGTCGACGTGGGTCGCGAAGAGCGCGTGATGCTGTCGCGACGCGAGGGCTGCCGCGACCGCCTCGGTCGTCGGCGCGTCACCGGGGGCCGCGCCCACGAGCGTGACCTCGACGCCGCGGCGACGTAGCATCTCAGCCATGCGCTCGGAGAAGTAGCCGGTGTTCACGACGAGCGCTGCGGCGCCGGGGTCGAGCAGGTTCGTCGCCGCGACCTCCATCGCGATCGAGCCGCTACCCGGCAGGACGAAGGGCTGCGCGCTCGGGGCCGCGAGCCACACGCGGCGCAGCTTCTCGAGCGACGAACCGAAGGCCTCGAGGATGGCGGGGGCGAGGTGACTCGGTGGCGGCCCCGCGCACGCGGCGGCGACGGCGGCGGAGATCTCGATCGGGCCGGGGATCATGAGCAGGCTCATGGCCCCCTTCTACTGGTTTTCGATCGCGGGCGCTCACATCGGATCGAGGTCGACGTCGCAGCCGATGTCGTCGCCGAGCGTGATGAGCTCGTCGCGCAGCTTGCGCACGTTCGTCCCCTTCGGGAGCGTCACGACAGCTTCGAGTTGGAAGAGCGGCGTCCCCGCGAAGGGCGCGGACTCGACGCGGGTCTCGAGCTCCTCGACGTTGACGGACCGCGAGTGCAGTCGCTCGGTGAGGCGCGCGACGATGCCCGGCTGATCGACCGCGTACACCTTGAGCCGATACGGAAGGCCACCCGGAAGAGGTCCAGATCCTACGGGCGCGTCCTGAAGCTCGATGCGCAGGCCGAGCTTCTCGCGATCTCGTTGGAGGTGCTCGCGGAGCGCGGTCAGGGCCTCGGTCGGGCCCTCGACGAGCGCGAGCAGCGCGAAGTGCCCGCGCAGGTTCACCATGCGGCTGTCGGCGATGCTCGCTCCTCGATCATGCACGGTCTTGCTAAGGTCTGCGACGATGCCCGTTCGATCGGGGCCCACGGCGGTGACGATGATTTGCGGCATGGCGCGCGAGCATACTCGCTCTCTCCACGTTGGGGGCGCGCATGCCGGCTGACTCGCCGACCTCGTCGACGGGCGCGGTGCTCGTCACCATCAACGCGCTGCCCGATGATCGACGGGCAGTGCGCGCCATCGAGTCCGCGGTCGCGCTCATGCTCGGCGTCCCGCTCGACGAGGCGCGCGCGGCGATGTCCACGCTGCCCGTCACGTTGCCGCTCCGGCTGAGCGACGACGAAGCGAACGCCTTCATCCAACGTTTCGAAAAGCAGGGCCTCCGCGCCGAGGCCGCGAGTCGGGCGGCGCTCGAGAGCTGCAGCGAACATCCGCGCTTCGATGCGTGGGCGCGCTGCACGAAATGCGAGGTCCCGATCTGCGTCGTGTGCGCCCCGGGCGGCCAGGCGAAGCCCCTCTGCGTTCGCTGCAGGCGCAAGGGAGAGCGCTCGCGGGTCTTCTTCTTCGCGAGAGTTACAGTCCTGTTGGTCATCCTCGCCGGCGTCGTCCTCTACGCTTACAGAGATGTAGAATCGCGGAAGGCCCGGACCGAGTGGAAGCGCACGCTCGATATCGCGATCGTCCTCGTCGAGCGAGCGCCCGTCGATCGCGCAGCGACCGCGGCCGTGCGGTCGCGGGCGCCAGACCTGGAGGCCGCGCTCGAAGCGGAGATGCGTCGCTATCGAAAGGACGGGCCGACGCCCTTCCACGTGAAGGTCTTCGGCCCGGTGCCGCTCGTCAGACCGCCGCCCACGACGGCGGGCGAGGGGATCACCGCGGACGCGCGTTACGCCTGGGATTTGTGGCGGTTCACGTCCGACGTGGACGACCGCGTCGAGCTCACCGCGAGCGACTTCGACACGCGCATCTACCTCGTCATCTCACCGCCGAAGGACGTCGAGAAGAAGCTCATCGAGGGCGCGAGCCAACAGGGCGGGCGCGTCGGTGTCGTCGACGTCGAGCTCGACGACGCCATGGCGGACTTCGCCCTCTTCGTCGCGGCGCACGAGCTCTTTCACACGCTGGGCGCGTCCGACAAATACGATCCGACCGGGCGGATCGCGGTGCCCGACGGCCTGGCCGAGCCCGACCAAGTACCCATCTATCCGCAGCGGTTCGTCGAGCTCATGGCGCGCCACCGACCCATCGACGAAGCCCGCTCGAAGCCGCCAAAGTCGCTCGCGGAGCTGCGCGTCGGCGCCGCCACGGCGCGAGAGATTGGCTGGCGCTGAAGCTCCCACGGCTTCGCTCGACTCGGCGGGTTTGGTCGACCGAGGACTAGGGGTTGTTCACCAGCGTGACGAGCAACACGCCAGTGTAGTTGGGGCCGGCGTCGGCGTTCGTCATCTGGACCACGACGGTGCCGTCGTTGGTCAGGTACATCATGTCTGTCTTGTAGCCGGGGAGGTTGCCGCCATGCCCGACAGCGTCGCTGATGTTGCCGACCTTGGAGGCATCATAAAGGAACGCGCCTAACCCATAGTCGAGCCCGGGGATGCCAGTGCCGACAGGCGTGAGCATTTCGGCCAAGGCTGCAGGGGGGAGGACCTGTCCGCCGTAGAGCGCTTTGGCCCAATCGGCCAGATCCCCCGCGGTCGCGACCATGGCGCCGGCTGTCCAATTGACCGAGGGGTGGAGCGCGAAGGTCAGGTCTTCCCCTTGTGTGCCGAAGCCGTGCGCCATGGGCGAGGGCAACGGATCCTCCCCGTCGAAGGAGGTCTCGCTCAGACCGACGGGATCGATGGTGCGGGCGTGTATTGCAGCGCCGGCGCTCGTGTCGGTCACGGCCTCGATGACCATACCCGCCAATATGAAACCCGTATTGGTGTACCCCCAGCCCTGCCCAGGCGCGAAGGTGGGCGCGTGGCTCGTCGCCACGTCGACCAAGGCCTGCGGGGTTACAGCAGTGTTGGGTTGGGCGAGGGCCTGCTGCCAAAACGCGGCGTCCGTCAGATAGTCGAAGAGGCCGCTCCTGTGGTCGAGCACCATGCGGACAGTAATCTTGTCGCCGTTGGGCAAGCTGGGCACGTATTGGTCGAGCGTGTCGTCCAGCCCGACGAGCCCCTCGTCGACGAGCTTCAATAGCGTGGTCGCGACGAAGGTCTTGGTGACGCTGGCGATGCGGAAGTGATGGTCGGTCGTCATGGGCTCGCCGGGCTGCGCCTCACCGACTGCGCCGACCCAACGGCAAGAGCCGCGAATCACCGCGACCGACGCACCACCGGGCGAGGGCTGTGAGCTCTGATAGTGCTCTTCGATGGCAGCCTGAAGACTGGCGCCGAGCGCCTCGCAGGCGGGATCGACTGGAGCTCCGCCCGCTCCGCCGTCGCCCCCAGCGCCGCCCATCGATTGGCTGCCACCCCCGCCATCCGCCAAGCCACCTGCGGCCCCCGCGGTCCCGCCGGAGCTCGAGGTGGCGCCAGTCCCGCCACCTGCTCCGCCGCCGCCAGTGTGCCCTGCGCCCGAACCTGTATCGTCACCACAACCGGCAAACAGCAGACAGCCAAGAGTTACCAAACTAGCCCATAAGCGCGGCATGCGACCCCTCCAGCAGACTCCGTGGTGGGTCGCACTTAGCACCTAGTGTGCCGCGACGATCTCCGCGACAAGAGCCGAACTGGAGGGTTCGAAGTGCCGCAAAAAGTTGTCGCTGACGGAACTAGTTTCTAGCGGGCCCAACCGACTGGGAGCGGGGCCCGTTCGCGCCGAACTGTTGCGTAGCGAGGACGGGCGGAGCCCGATAGAGGATGTGACAGTGCTGTCAGTGAACTAGCGGGCTTTTATTCACACGAACCCGGATTGTCACCCGCGTTCGGCTCGCAAGCGAGCTTTGGCCTTGCGACCGCGCGCCTCGAGCGCGGGCCTGAGGGCGCGCCGCAGCGCCGGGGCGAAGTAGCCCAACGTCGCGAGCATCCCCGACACGCGCGGAGCCGCGCGCTCGACCTTACCGTCGTGAGCGCAGTCGAGGATGAGCTCGGCGACCTCCTCGGCGGTGACGAGCGGCTGCGACATCGTGAGGTCGGTGACGGTGTCGAGCTCGCTCATGATGAACTGCGTGTCGACGGGGCCTGGCGACACGATCGACACGGTGATCCCCGTGCCGGCGAGCTCGTCCGCGAGCGCCATCGAGAACGCGCGCAGGCCGAACTTCGTCGCGGAGTACGTCGCGCTCCCGACGGTCGGCACCATGCCCGCGAGCGACGCGACGTTGACGACGGCGCCGCTGCCGGTGGCCTTCATCGCGGTGACCGCGTGGTGCGTGAGCTCGATCGGCGCGCGCAGGTTCACGTCGATCATGTGGCCGAGCTCCGCGGCCTTGCGCGTCGTGAAGGGGCCGCGCGCATGCGCCCCGGCGTTGTTCACGAGGATGTCGACGCCGCCGAAGCGCTCCTTGGCGAACGCGACGATCCGCTCGGAGGCGCCGGGCGCTGCGACGTCGATCGCGAGCGTCGCGACCTTCGCACCGCGGCCCTCCAAGTCCGCGCGGGCCTTCTCGAGGGCGTCGGCGCCGCGCGCGAAGAGGACGACCTTCGCGCCCTCTTCCCCGAAGAACCGGGCCGCGGCGAGGCCGATGCCCGCCGAGCCGCCCGTGATGATGACAACCTTGTCTGTGAAGCGGCGCGCTCTCATGCGGCCAACGTACGGCGTGTGCGCTCCGCAATGAAGCGGTCAGAACACGACCGGATCGAACCCGAGCAGCCGCTCGAAGAGCCGCCCGGCGCGCTCGCGGAGGTAGAGGTGCCGGTATCGCCAGAGAGGCGAGCGCGTGGCCGGGAGGTCGCGCCCGACGCCGAGCTCGCCGCGCCAGAGAGCCTCGACCTGATCGGCCGAGAACCGCGCGATCCGCTCGAGCATCGCAGCGCCCGTCTCGGCGGTCGCGGTCGCGGGCGCGCCTGCGTAGGTGTTCGCTTGGTAGTGCCGCATCGACTTGGCGATGGCGCGCACGGTGGCGATGAGGCCGCTGCCGCCCCCGAGCATCCCGGGATCGACGAGCTCGGGCAGCGCGCGAAACTCGGGCGAAACGAGCGCGCCGCGAAGGTGCAAGAGGAGCGAGGTCTCGAGCAGGCCCGCGTGCGCGTCGTGCGCGAGGGCGGCCTCCGACACGCCGGGGATGTCGGCGAACAACGTCGCGAGGCTCGTCTTCGTCGCGGCGAGCCTCGTGACGAGGAACGAGAAGAGCGAGACGACGCGCGCGCCGTAGCGCCGGCTCGCGCGATCGCAGGCGACCTCGAGCGCGACGAGGTGACGCGGCCCCGCGTGGAAATTCCCAACGAGGATGCGCTCGAAGCCCTGCCGCGCCAGCGAGCGCGCGAGGTCCTCGACGACGCGCACGATCGTCGACGGGCGCACCGAGACCGAGCCTGCGCGTGGCAGCACGTCGGTGCCGAGGTGGAGCGTCGGGACGCGGAGATGCACGAGCTTCGGGTCGCGGCGCATGAGCTCTTCGAGCGTCGCGTCGAGCAGCGCGCGCGCCTCGAGCGCGTCGGTCGCGAGCGGCAGGTGAGGGCCGTGGACCTCGAGCGGCGAGACCGCGACGGTCACCACCGTCGAGGCGCGATCGAGTCGCTCGAGTTCGGGGCCGCGGAGCTCGCTCCAGTCGAGGGTCTTCACGGGCTCGAGCTTCGTGGCTCGTCGGGCCTCGGGCAATTCATTTTCCGAGCGCTTTTCGTGCCCGCGCCGACCCGAGAAATCGGTGCTCGCCCGGCGCGGTGAGGTGTACTCCGAGAGGATGAAGAAGCAGCGCGGGGGAGGCGAGCCGAGCGCGGTCGAGCCCGGTGACGACGAGGTGCTCGGACGCTTCAGTCGCCCCGTCGCGGAGTGGGTGCGCTCGACGTTCGGCTCGCTCACGCGGACGCAGCGGCTCGGGATGGGGCCGATCATCGAGCGGCGCTCGACGCTGCTGCTCGCGCCGACGGGCTCCGGCAAGACGCTGGCGGCGTTCCTCGCCGCGATCGAGCGCGTGATGTTTGGTGCTCCAACGAATGGCGCCGGCGACCTGAAAATCCTCTACGTCTCGCCGCTCAAGGCGCTCGCGGTCGACGTCGAGCGCAACCTGCGCGCGCCGATCGTGGGCATCGCTCAGGCGGCGAGCCGGCTCGGGGTCGGCTTCCACGAGCCGAGCGTCTTCGTTCGCTCGGGTGACACCGCCGCGCGCGATCGCGCTGTGTTCTCGCGCTCGGGCGCGGACATCCTCATCACGACGCCGGAGTCGCTCTATTTGATGCTGACGTCCGAGCCTGCGCGCCGGCTCGCGACGGTCGACACCGTGATCGTCGACGAGATCCACGCGATGGCGGGGACGAAGCGCGGCGCGCACCTCTGGCTCTCGCTCGAGCGCCTCGAGGCCTTGCGCGCGCCGGACGCGCCGCCGCTCCAGCGCATCGGCCTCTCGGCGACGGTGCGCCCGCTCGACACCATCGCGCGCGCCCTCGCGGGCTACAGCGCGCCGAACGAGCCGCGCCCCGTCTCGGTGGTCGACGCGGGCACGCGCCGACCCGTCGAGGTCACCGTCGAGGTCCCGGTCGAAGACCTGCGCGCCGTCTCGGACAAGGAGACCGGACCCGGCCCGCGAGGCACCGCGGAGGGCACGCGCTCGATCTGGTCGAGCATCTATCCGCGCATCGTCGAGCTCATCCGCGCGTACACGACGACGCTGGTCTTCGTGAACAACCGCAGGCTCGCAGAGCGTCTCGCGGCGGCGCTCAACGAGGTCGCCGGCGAGGAGCTCGCGCTCGCGCACCATGGCTCGGTCGCGCACGACCGCCGCCAGACCATCGAAGATCGGCTGAAATCGGGGACGATCCCCGCGATCGTCGCGACGAGCTCGCTCGAGCTCGGCATCGACATGGGCGCGATCGATCTGGTCGTGCAGGTCGAGGCACCGCCCAGCGTGTCGGCGGGGCTGCAGCGCATCGGGCGCGCTGGGCACCGCGCGAGCGCCATCTCGAAGGGCTCGATCATGCCGAAGTTCCGCGCCGATCTCCTCGCGTGCGCGGCGACGGCGCGGGCCATGACCGAGGGCGCCGTCGAAGCGACGGCGGTGCCCGAGAACCCGCTCGATGTCCTCGCGCAGCAGATCGTCGCGCACGCGTCGATGGGGCCAGTCCGAGAGAGCGACCTTTACGATCTTGTAAGGAGAGCGGCGCCCTTCGTGACGCTGCCCCGCACGGCCTACGAGGGCGTGCTCGACATGCTCGCGGGCCGCTATCCCTCGGACGAGTTCTCGGAGCTTCGCCCGCGCATCGTCTGGGATCGCGTCGCGGGCATCATCACGGCGCGCCAGGGCGCGAAGCGCATCGCGATCCTGAGCGGTGGGACGATCCCCGATCGCGGCCTCTTCGGCGTGTTCCTCGCGGGCGCGGAGAAGCCGATGCGCATCGGCGAGCTCGACGAGGAGATGGTGTTCGAGTCGCGCGTCGGCGAGGTCTTTCTCCTCGGCGCGTCGTCGTGGCGCATCACCGAGATCACGCACGATCGCGTGCTCGCGATCCCCGCCCCCGGTGAGCCGGGCAAGATGCCGTTCTGGCACGGCGACAGACCCGGCCGACCCGCGGAGCTCGGGCGGCGCATCGGGGCGCTCGCGCGCCGCATCGCCTCGCTCACCCCGGTGAAGGCCGAGGCCGAGCTCAGCCGCGACTACGCGCTCGACACGCGCGCGGCGAAGAACCTCGTCACCTACGTTCACGAGCAAAAGCAGGCGACCGGCGAGGTCCCGAGCGACGAGGTCGTCGTCATCGAGCGCTTCCACGACGAGCTCGGCGATCAGCGCGTCTGCATCTTGTGCCCGCTCGGCGCGAAGGTCCTCGCGCCGTGGGCCATGGCGGTGACGGCGCGCCTGCGCGACGAGCGCGGCCTCGATATCGACACCATCTGGACCGACGACGGCATCGTGTTCCGCGTGGCCGACGTCGAGACCGCGCCCGACATCGCCGACTTCATCCCAGCTCACGACGAGATCGAGGATCTCATGCTGCGCGGCCTGGATCGCACGGCGCTCTTCGCCGCCCGCTTCCGCGAAAACGCGGCGCGCGCGCTGCTCCTCCCGCGCCGGAGCGCGACGAAGCGGCAGCCGCTCTGGTCGCAGCGCAAGCGCGCGAGCGAGCTCCTCGCGGTGGCCTCGCGCTACGCGTCCTTCCCGCTCGTGCTCGAGACCTTCCGCGAGTGTCTGCGCGACGCGCTCGACATGCCGTCGCTCGTGAATTTGCTCCGCGATATTTCGGTGCGCGCCGTCAGGCTCGTGTCGGTCGATCGCGAGACGCCGTCGCCGTTCGCGAGCTCGCTGCTCTTCAGCTACGTCGCGAACTTCATCTACGACGGCGACGCGCCGCTCGCGGAGCGCCGCGCGCAGGCGCTCGCGCTCGATCAGGATCGGTTGCGCGAGCTCTGGGGCGAGGTCGAGCTCCGCGATTTGCTCGACGAAGAGGCGATCGCCGAGGCCGCGCGCTCGCTCTCGCACGCGACGAGCGGGCCGCTCGAGCACATCGATCGGCTGCACGATCTCTTGCTCGCGATCGGCGACATGACCCGCGCCGAGATCGCCGCGCGCGTCGCCGAGGCATTGGACTCCGAGGCCTTCATCGCGGAGCTCGTGCGCGCGCGGCGCGCGGTGATCGTCACCATCGCTGGCGAGGAGCGCGTCCTCGCCGTCGAGGACGTCGCGCGGTACCGCGACGCGCTCGGGGTCGCGCCGCCAGCAGGCGTCCCCGCGGTCTTCCTCGAGCGCTGCGCGAACGCCCTCCAGGGGCTGCTCGCCCGCTATGCGCGCACGCACGGCCCCTTCACGGTCGACGATCTCATCCGCAGGTTCGGGCTCGGCGCCGACGTCGCGCGCACGGCGGCGCTCTCGCTCGTCGCGCTCGGCAAGCTCGTGCACGGGAGCTTCACGCCGAACGGCCCGGCCGACGAGTTCTGCGACGCCGAGGTCCTGCGCATCATCAAGCGCAAGAGCCTCGCGCGCCTGCGCAAGGCCATCGAGCCCGTGCCCGCGGCGGCGCTCGTCCGCTGGCTCGCCCACGCCCAGGGGGTTCGTCCGGTGTCCGACGTCCGCGACACGCGTCTCAGCCGCGGCAACCCCGAGGCCCTCGTGCGGGCGCTCGAGCAGCTCGAGGGCCTCGCTCTCCCCGCGACGGTTTGGTTTGACGATGTTCTACCTTCGCGCGTGGCTGGTTTCACGCCTTCGCTCCTCGACGAGCTCACGTCGTCGGGCGAGGTGATCTGGCGCGGCGTCGAGCCGATCGCGACGACCGACGGGCGCGTCGCCTTCCATTTCCCCGATCGGCTGCACCTGCTCGGCGCGCCCGCTGGCGAGCCTTCGCACCCCCTCGCGGAGAAGGTCCTCGAGGCGCTGCGCGCGCGCGGCGCCGTCTTCTTCCACGAGCTCGCGGCCACGGTCGCGGCCTTCCCCAACGACGTGCTCGAGGCGCTCTGGGATCTCGTGTTCGCAGGGCTCGTCACGAACGACACGACACAGCCGCTCCGCTCTCGATTTGGTTTGAGCCGCAACGAATCGCAGGGCCGCCCGGCCCGCCTGCGCGCCGGGGCAGCTCGCCGGCCCGCGCTCCCCGGGAGCGAGGGACGGTGGTCGCTCCTCGCGCCGACGGGCGCGGCGCCCGCGACGGAGCTCGAGCGTCGTTCGGCCATGATCGAGCAGCTCTTCGAGCGCGGTGGTGTCGTCACGCGCGAGAGCGTCCTCTCCGAGGGGATCGCTGGCGGCTTCGGCGCTGTGTATCCGCTGCTCCGCGCGCTCGAGGAGTCGGGGCGCGCGCGCCGTGGCTATTTCATCGAGGCCCTCGGCGCGACGCAGTTCGCGCGGCCCGGGATCGAGGAGCGGTTGCGCGCGCTCCGCGAGCCCAGCGCGAAGCCCGAGGCCTTCTTCCTCGCCGCGGCCGACCCCGCCAACCCGTTCGGCGCGACGCTGTCGTGGCCCGCGAGCCTCGGCGATCGGACTCCTCGGCCGACGCGCGGCGCGGGCGCACACGTCGTGCTTTTCGACGGTGTTTTGCTCGGGTTTCTCGCGCGCGGCGACCAGGCGCTCGCGACCTCCCTCCCCACCGAGGAGCCCGACCGCGCGATGGCGATGCGGTCGCTCGCGCACGCGCTCGGCGCGTGGGTCGACGGCGGTCCTCGGCGAGCGCTGTCGCTCGCGACGATCGACGGCGAGGAGGCCTCGAAGAGCGCGCTCGCCCCGGCGCTGCGCGACGCTGGCTTCACCGCGAGCTCCGACAGGATGATCAAACGTCGTTAGCCGCGTAGCCTTGCGTTTTTGCAGGTAAAGCGTTCGTCGAAGGGTCAACGCGGCGGACGTTGCGGTCCGGCAACGGCCGTGCCAGAGCCCGTCGAAGTTGGGTTTCCGAGCGAATTTGATTTGCTGCGCGGCCGTAGGCGCGAAAATGAAGGTCTTGGAGGTCGTGGTGAAAAACTTGAAACTTCTGACGGGTCTACTTCTTGGCGCTGCACTCATCGGGGGCTGCGGCGACGACAGCACGGGTGGTGGGGGAACGGGCGCCACGAACAATGGTGGCGATTCGCAGGGCGGCGCCGGCGGCAATCCGGGCACGGGTGGCAACCCGTCGACGGGCGGCCAGGGTGGTGAGGGCGGCAGCGTCCCGCCCCCGGAGTGCGGGCTCACGTTCGATGACCGCCCCGACTGCGAGGCGTGCATGGACAACTCGTGCTGCACCGAGGAAGAAGCCTGCGGTCCGGGCTCGGACTGCGAGGCGCTCCTCATCTGCGCGAACGCCTGCGCCGAGGGTGACCAGCCCTGCGTCGATGCTTGCATCGCCGACCACGCGCAGGGCCTGACCGACATTCAAGCGGTGTTCGCTTGCTACGACGCCTCGTGCAAGACCGACGTCGCCTGCGCGTTCCCGATCTGCGACAGCGGCCTCGTCTATCCCGATGAAGCCTGCGCGACCTGCCTGACGGACTCCACGTCTTGCTGTGCGTCCGCGACGGCCTGCGCTGGAGACCAGGCCTGCCTGGCCTGCCTCAGCGATCCCATGACCGCGGGCTGCGACACGAACACGAACTACCAGGCGATCTTGGCCTGCTCGACGGGTGCTCCGCCGAACTGCGGTCCGAGCTGCGCCACGAACGTCTGCGACTCCGGCCTCGGCTACCCCAACAACGCGTCTTGCAACTTCTGCCTCGGCGAGAGCTGCTGCGCGGAGATGACTGCCTGCGCCGCGGACACGGCAGCGGATGGTTGCCTCGACTGCATCACGGGTTCGGCTTCGGCGGGCGCGAACTGCGACGCCAATACGGCGTTCGCTGCCATCAAGGCCTGCGACAACACGAACTGCCAGGCGGACGGCTGCCCGATGCTGTGAACATGGCTTGAACGGGCCGCGCGTCGTTCGTGCGAGCGGGCCCGTTCAGCCAGGGTCAGACTCTGCCGCTCGGCTCGCGCGCCGCTGATACCCCACGAGATACGTCCCGTGGAGCGGTGCCGAGCCGAGCTTGATTTTGCCGATATCCCAGACCCAATCGTCGGGGGTGTCGAGGTCGGCCACGAGCTCACGGAGCTCCGCTTCGCTGTAGATGCGGAGCCACGAGACGAGCCCGTCCCACAGGACGAAGAGCTGCATGATGGGTAACAGCCATGTCAGCGCAACCCACGGCCAGCGGAATGGGCGCCAAGCGGGCATCGACAGCGTGACGGTGACGGGCGTCAACAAGAGGCCGAACAGCATTGGAGCCTCCCGACTGACCACCTCGAACACGCCAATCGGCTGACGCTTTGCCACGGCGTCTCGCAGGACGGCTTTGGCCTCCGCTGGGCGGAAGTGGTGGAACGCATTGAACACCGTCCGAACGCCGACGAGCTCGGGTGGGACTCGGGTAGCGTCCACTGGCTCTCCGCGTCCGCTTACAGCCCCGTTACTGCCCTCCGCCGCGTGAGCGAACGCTGGTAGATTCGGATACAAGTCTGTCAGCGTGACGCTCACCTTGTGGCCGCGCTTGGCGAGCTCGTCTGCCATCACCGCGGCGGGGCCCCCGCCCCCGGAGCAGAGGTCGACGATGCGCGTCTCTCCTGTCTCGGCGAGCACGCGCTCGAGCGGCCCGACGAGCATGCGCCCATGTCCGCTCATGCGCTCGGCGAACGCCAAGAAGGCCGTACCGCCGTCGCGCAGGACGCCGGGGAACCACGGGAGATCCTCGAGCTCGACCAGATGATGCCGCTTCATGGCTGCCCCCCTGTGTATTGCCGGACAATGTGCTCGAGCGCGGCGTCCAATGGATAGTCCCGCGGGTCGAGCACATAGTGTTGAAAGACCCCGTCGAGCGTCGCGAAGAGCAAGCGCGCCTCGAGGGAAGGGTCTGGCCGACCGAGCGCCGTGAGGAGCTCGGTGAATAGCGCGATATAAACAGTGGACTGCGACCCGATCGCGCTCTCGAGGTCGGCGAGGACGGCGTGCTGAAAGCGAACGCCATACGATACTCGCCAGAAGTCCTCGTTCTCGCGGACGAGTCTGGCGCTCACACGCAGCAGCGACGTGAGCTTCTCCCCAGGGTCGGCGATGCCAGCCACCTCGCTGAAGGCCTGCATGACGAGCCCTGCGCTGCGCTCGAAGAGAGCGCGCAGGACGACCTGTTTCGATGGGAAATAGTGATAGAGCAGGCCCGACGCGACCCGCGCTTCGGTCGCGATGTCGCGGATGCTCGCGCCCTCGAAGCCCTTCTGCGCGAAGACGCGGAGGGCGGAGTCGAGCAAGTGGGTCCGCACGTCGACGGGCTGGGGGTGTCTGCGCTTTGGGGCCACTTGGTTCGAGCCGTCGTGTGCTTGCGTCTGGCGGGTCCCAGGTTGCTCTGGGAGGCGGTTGATTGACCGATCAATCAACCGGGCTGTTGGTAGGGATAGCCGCGGAGAACGTCAAGGCCGGCTCAGGCCCTCTTTCAAGAGACGCATAAACTTGGTACGTAGCGGAAGATGAGCGGTCGAACGCCTATCTTCCAAACCCTGTCTCGCCTCATCTCACGCGCTCACACGAACCAACCTGAGGGTCGCGGTGGGCTGGGTCGCCGGGAGCTCTTGGGCCTCGGCGCCGGGGCGGCGGGCGCCGCGCTCCTCGGGGGCTGCGTCGGGCCTGAAGAGAGCGATGAGTCCGCAGAGGACAGCAGCGCTTCGCTCAAAGCCATCAACGCCGACATCGGGATCGTGGGCGCCGGAATGGCGGGGCTCGCGTGCGCCTATCAACTCAAGAAGTCGGGCTGCAACGCGACCCTCCACGAGGCGAACAGTCGCCCGGGTGGGCGTGTCTGGTCGCTCTCTGGCTTCTTCCCCGGACAGGTGTGCGAGCGCGGTGGGGAGCTCATCGACACTCCGCACAAGACCATGATCGGCTACGCGCAAGAGTTCGGGCTCGCGCTGGAAGACATCACGAAGCCCGCGCGCGACACCGAATATCTCTTCGGGGGGCAGCGCTACTCCGAGGCCGAGATGGTCGACCAATATCGCGTGCTCGTCGACGCCATGCGCGACGATCTGCGAGCGATCGGGGCGCCGACCGCAGCGAGCTTCACGCCCGCGGAGCAGGCGCTCGACAATATGAGCCTCCGCGAGTGGCTCGTGAGTCGCGGCGCGCCGCCCGCGATCCGCGCGCTCCTCGACGTCGCTTACACCATCGAATACGGGCTCGATGCAGGTCAGCAGAGCTCTCTCGCCTTCCTGCTATTCGCCAAAGCCTCGCGCCAAGCGAAGCTGCGACTGTGGGGTAATTTCAGCGACGAGCGCTACCACGTAGTCGGCGGCAACCAGCAAATCCCCGAGGCCATTGCGGCGCGTCTGCCGAACCAGATCCAATACGGTCGACGCCTGCTCGCGGTGAAGAAGACAGCGGCTGGTCGCGTTCAGCTCACGTTCCAACAGGGCAGTTCGACGGTCACCGCGACGCACGACGCAGTGGTGCTCACCCTGCCTTTCACCGTGCTTCGTGATGTCTCCCTCCACGCCAACTTGGGCTTGCCGCCGTCGAAGCTCGCCGCCATCGCGAATGTCCAATACGGCACCAACGCGAAGCTCATGGTCGGCTTCAATGGCCGGCCTTGGGTCGACGTCGGGTCGAACGGCGCTGCCTATTCGGACCTACCGTATTTGCAGACCACTTGGGAGACGAACCCGATCAACGCGACGTCGAGCCGCGCGATCATCACGGATTACACGGGAGGCGCGCTGGGCGCTTCGCTCGTACCGAACAAACTGCAGCAGCAGACAGCGCAGTTCCTGAACAACTTCGACACCATTTTCCCCGGCGCGAAGGCCCTCGCCCGCAAGGACGCGAGCGGCAACTACGTGGCGCACCTCGAGCCCTGGCCGTCCAATCCCAACACGAAGGGCAGCTACACGGCGAACCAGACTGGCTACTTCACGAAGATCGCTGGCAATGAGGGGCCGCAGGTCGGGAACGTCTACTTCGGTGGGGAGACGACCGACTCCTTCTATTCATGGCAAGGCTTCATGGAGGGGGCGGCCCTCTCGGGTCTTCGAAACGCAGCCGAGATCCTCGCCGACTTCGCCTGAGCGCGCGGTTTACTCACCATCCTTCGCGAGCTGCGTCGTTCGGAGGTCGAGCGCCAGCTTGATCCCTTCGGCGGCCGCGAGCGCGAGGGTCACTCGGACGGCGGTCGTGAAGACGACCCAGGCCGCCACCGCGAGGCCCGCGCCATCGCTCGGGCCCCCAGCGAGCTGAATGAACGCCCTCTCGTCTCGGGTGATGGTCTCGGAGAGCAAGCTCACCGCCGCGAAGCAGCCGCTCAAGCCATAGAGGCCTGCCGCGACGAAGATGAGCCAGCGCGCTGCGCGCAGCATCGGGTAGGTGCTCTGGCTCTTCAGGCTCTCCACGAGCATTCGCGTTTCGAGGCTGACCGGCGCGTCTTCCATGCAAGGCCGAGAGAGCACGGAGCGCGCCACGCATGACCTCGACGGGGACCGCGTCGGCGCGCCGAATCGAGGTCATCGGCAGGGTGATCGCAACGCGGCGTGCAACGCGGCAGTCTGGAAATCAGCTGCAGGTGAGGGTCACCGAAGCTCCGATGTGGATGCACGACGACGTGCCATTCGGGCAGTTCGCGTTCTCGAAGTCGTCGAAGCACGACCCCGTGCACGCTGGGTCATTGCCGCACCCGTCAGGGATCGCAGTGCACTCTCCAGGCTGACCATCGACCTCGACGAAGCACATGAGCCCTGTCTGGCATTCCGAGCCGTCGGTGCAGGCCTCACCCGCGCCTGCTCGCGTGTCTTCGGTCTCTTCATCGCAGCCGGGGGTCACGATCCAAAGCGCGGTGCCGGCGAGAAGGACGGTGAAGATATGGATTTTCATGCGCGCTTCATAAGCGAGCCCGTCAGAGGTCAAAAGGCTCGCCGAGGACGGTCGCGCCGTCGCATTCGTGCGCGACGAAGCGATAGCGCCCGTGCGGCGCGGGACCACACTCCTCGCAGGCGCACTGCGCGTCGCCGATGGTCCCCATCCAGGGCGCAGAGTCGTATCGCTGGCTCGGTCGGAGCTCGACGCACTCGTCTGCGCCGCCCTCCCAGAACATCACTCCGTTGTGATCGGCGCAGCTCTCCCGCAGCCAGATGTCACCGATCTCGGTCACGCGAGACCAGCCGCCAGCCGAGGCCCGCTCGACGTCGAGGTGGCGACGAAGCCCCACTGGAGCGCCTCCGCCGTTCTCGACGACGATGGCGATCGCGGAACCCGAAGCGCCACGCACGCCGCGCAAACGCACGCCGCGGCCGGTCACCGCTGCGGTCGCGGAGCTCGCAGCAGGCTCACCCGTCGCCGCGCTCGCGGTCGACGTGGCGACTGTCGTGGAGCTCGCGGTCGCTTGTGAATCGCCGCTCGCGGGGCCACGCGTGGGACCGCATCCGAACGCAACGAGCACAGCACCGAGAGCGACGAAGCAGGGGAGGGGAGCGCGCGACATCGGCATAGTTTGGCGGAGAACGCGCGGCGCGGGGTCGTCCTTACGTGGTATGAGCGCCGCATGATCGTCATGAAGTTCGGTGGCAGCTCGGTCGCGAACCGGGCCCAGATCGAGAAGGTCCTCTCGATCGTTCGAGGGCGTGCGGAGCGCCGGCCGCTCGTCGTCTCTTCGGCTCACAAGGGCATGACCGACGCGCTCCTCAACGCCGCGCGCGACGCTCGCGCGGGCAAGCTCGACGAGAACGCAGTGGTCGAGCGACAGGCGCGCATCGCGCGTGAGCTCGGCTGCGCGGACAGCCTGCTCGCGCCGCTCTTCGACGAGCTGCGCAGCCTCCTGCGTGGGATTTACCTCGTGCGCGAGCTCTCGCCCCGCAGCCTCGACTACGTGGCGAGCTTTGGCGAGCGCTTCAGCGTCCGCGTCATCGCCGACTTCTTCACGCGCTCGGGCTTCGCCGCCGATGCGTACGATGTTTGGGATCTCGGGTTCGTGACGAACAACACGTTCGGCAGCGCGCGACCGCTCGCCGACTTCCGCGAGCGCGCGCTCGCCGCCATGGCCAAGCTCCCCGCGGGGCGCGTGCCGATCGTCACGGGCTTCGTCGGCAAGACGCTGGACGGTGACATCACGACGGTCGGTCGCAACGGCAGCGACCTCACCGCGACCTTGCTCGGCGCGGCCATCGGCGCCGAAGAGGTCGAGATCTGGAGCGACACCGACGGCGTGATGACGGCGGATCCGAGCGTCGTCCCCTCGGCGCGCAACATCCCCACGATGCGCTTCGAAGAGGCCGCGGAGCTCGCGTTCTTCGGCAGTCGCGTGCTCCACCCCGCGACGCTCTTGCCCGCGATGGAGGGGAACATCCCCGTGCGCGTGCTCAACACGAACCGCCCCGAGCACCGCGGCACCGTGATCTCGAGCCGGGTCGCGACGGACGCCGAGCGCGTGACGAGCATCGCTTACAAGGAGAATCAGCTCGTCCTCAACATCTCCGCCGCGCGCATGTTCGGTGAGGCTGGCTTCCTCGGGCGCGTGTTCGAGGTCTGCACGCGCCACGGCGTGGTCGTCGACCTCGTCACGACGAGCGAGGTCACCGTCTCGATCACCGCCGACAAACGCGAGCCGCTCGAGCGCGCCGCGCAGGAGATCAGCGCGATGTTGGATCACGCCGGTGAGGTCCGCGTGCTGCAGAACCGCAGCATCCTCGCGGTCGTCGGCCATCAGCTCGCCGAGCGTCCGGGCCTCGGCGCCGAGATCCTCTCGGCCATCGCGCGCGTCGGCGTGAACATCGAGATGATCAGCTACGCCTTCGGGGCCATCAACCTGTCGCTCGTCGTCGCGGATCAAGACGTCTCGCGCGCAGTCTCCGTCCTGCACGAGGTCCTCTTCGGCAAGGTCGTCCCGTCATGAAGAGCCTCTGGAACGACGCCGACGCGGAGCGCGCCGTCGAGCGCTGGGGCAGCGAGGGTCGCGACGTCGCGCTGCGCGTGTACACGTCACGCCTCATCGGCAGCGAGCCCGCGCTCGTTCTGCACGGTGGTGGCAATACCTCCGTTAAAGGAATCCGCAGGAACGTCGTCGGCGACGACGTCGAGACCCTCTGGGTGAAGGGCTCGGGCTCGAGCCTCGACAAGGTCGAGCCGCGCGATTTTCCAGCGCTCGACCTCGTGTACCTCCGGCGCTTGCGCGCGCTCGGCGCGCTCACCGACGAGGAGATGGTGAACCAGCTGCGCACGCACCTCTTCGACGCGTCGTCCCCGAACCCGTCGGTCGAGGCCCTGCTCCACGCCTTCTTGCCGCACAAGTTCGTCGACCACTCGCACGCCGACGCGATCGTCGCGCTCACCAATCAGGTGGATGGTCTCCAGCACGTGCGCGAGGCGCTCGGCGATCGCGTGTCGATCCTTCCGTACATCATGCCGGGCTTCCCGCTCGCGCGCGCCGTCGCCGACCTCTACGAGTCGCGCCCCGGCGTCATCGGCGTCGTGCTCGACAAACACGGCCTCTTCACCTTCGGTGAGACCGCGCGCGAGAGCTACGAGCGCCACATCGAGCTCGTCGACCTCTGCGAGCGGTACGCCGCGAGTCGCTCGCGTCCCGTCCGCGTCGAGGTCTCGAGCGCGACCGAGGCGTCCGCCGAATCAGCCATCGCACGCGACCTCGCGCGCATCGCGCCGCGGCTGCGCGGCCTGCTCGCCGACGGCGACAAGCGCCTCGTGATGGACGCCCGCACGAACGCCACGGTGCGCGCCCACGTCGCCGAGCCGGACGCGCAGGCCGTCTTCGAGACGGTGCCGATCACCCCCGACCACGTGATCCGCACGAAGCCCTGGCCTATGTTCGTGACCGAGCGCGCCGACGCGCCAGGCTTCGACGCCGCGCTCGAGGCCGCGGTGAAGAGCTACCGCGCGCGCTACGACGCTTATTTCGAGGCGGGCGTGACCGCGCGCGCCGTCTCGCGGAAGAAGCTCGACAGCGCGCCGCGCGTGGTGCTCGTGCCCGGCCTCGGCGTGCTCGCGTTCGGCAAGACCAAGGCCGACGCCGAGATCGCCGCCGACATCACCGAGAGAACGTTGGTGGTCAAACGAACCGCCGCGACGATGAGCGGATACCGCGCCCTCGGTGAGCTCGACCTCTTCGACATGGAGTATTGGAGCCTCGAGCAGGCGAAGCTCGGCAAGGCCGCCGAGCGCCCGCTCGAGCGCCAGGTCGTGCTCGTCACGGGCGCCGCCGGCGCGATCGGGCGCGGCATCGCCGACGCCTGCGCCGAGGCCGGCGCTCACCTCGTGCTCGCCGATCTCGACGCGGAGGCAACCGCGCGCGTCGCGACGGAGATCAACCAGAAGCACCGCTCGCTCGGTGCGCACGGCGCGATCGGCGTCGCGTGCGACGTCACCAGCGAGGCCAGCGTGCGCGCGGCCTTCGACGCCGCGTGCGTCGCGTTCGGCGGCGTCGACGTCGTCGTTCCGAACGCCGGCATCGCGCTCGTCCGCCCGCTGTCGGAGCTCTCGCTCGAGGAGGCTCGGCGCGTCGCGGACGTGAACTACCTCGGCGTCCTCTCGACCATCCGCGAGGCCGCGCGCGTCTTCGGCGCGCAGCGCACCGGCGGCTCGATCATCGTCAACTCGTCGAAGAACGTCTTCTCCCCGGGCAAGGACTTCGGCGCGTACAGCGCGAGCAAGGCCGCCGCGCACCAGATCTCCAAGATCGCCGCGATCGAGCTCGCGCCGCTCGGCGTCCGCGTGAACATGATCAACGCCGACGCTGTGTTCGCGCACGGCGCGACGCGCTCCGGCCTCTGGAACGAGGTCGGCCCTGCGCGGGCGAAGAGCCGCGGCCTCACGATGGACGAGCTCGAGGCCTACTATCGCGACCGCAACCTTTTGCGAGCGCGCGTCGAGGCTCGACACGTCGGCGACGCCGTCGTGTTCTTCGCGACGCGCGCGCCCGTCACGACCGGCGCGACGCTGCCGATCGACGGCGGCATCGCCGAGGCCTTCCCGAGGTGAAGGGCGACGGCCTGCCGTGGGATCCGTTCGCCGGCGGCGCGCCGACGGTGATCGTCTCCACGGCGCTCGAGGCTTGGCGACAGGGCGTTCGCGGCTACCACGATCTCGAGCACCTCTACGAGATGCTCGCTCACCTCGGCGGAGCACACGCGGCCGAGCCTCTGTCGAGCCCGCGCGAGGTCTTCGTCGCGACGCTTTTCCACGACGCGGTCTACGATCCGACGCGCTCCGACAACGAGGTGAGGAGCGCCGTCCTCGCGCGCGAGACGCTCCACCGGGCGACGCGCGAGGGCTCCGTGGTCGATGTGTTGGATGGCGAGCTCGTGGTCGCGCTCATCGACGCCACCGCTCGACACGGCCGGGTGAGCAGCGCGGACGTGGCCTCGCTCGCGGTGGACGCAGCGCGCTTCCTCGACGCCGACATGGCGATCTTGGGGGCCGCGCCCGCTCGATACGATCGCTACGTCGCGGGTGTTCGCTTCGAATACGCGCACGTCCCCGCGGACCTCTTCGCAGCGGGGCGCGCGCGTTTCTTACGCGCCGTGCTCGCAACGCCGTCGGTGTTCTTCTCGAAGTACTTTCGCGATCGGTTCGAACAGACCGCACGTGCGAACGTAACGCGCGAGCTCGCGGCGCTCGAGCGCGGGCACGGGGGAGCGGCGCCGCTTGCGCCGACCTCGGGCCACGAATAGAGGCTCACGACTCGATGTCCTGATCGCTTAGCTAGTCCTTTTGCAGAAAACCCCTCTCTCTCAATTTCATCAAATCGAGGATCGCGATGGACGACGTCAGCATGTTGAGTGGGCAGCAGCGCAAGCAGGGCCTCGGTCGTGACGAGGTCAAGGCGACGATGGATGCCTACTCGAGCGACTACGCCAAGCAGGACGTCGCCCACCTGCAAGGCAAGTACGCGGACATCACCACTCAGTTTTACAATCTTGTAACCGACTTCTACGAGATCGGCTGGGGCGAGGCCTTCCACTTCGCGGTGCGCCGCCGCGGTGAGGCCTTCAAGGACTCGATCATCCGCCACGAGACCTACCTCGCTGACAAGCTGCAGATCGGCCCGAACAAGCGCGCGATCGATTTCGGCTGCGGCGTGGGCGGCCCGATGCGCGTCGTGGTGAAGGCGACGGGCGCGCACGTCACCGGCGTGAACCTCAGCGCTTACCAAGTGGGGAAGGCGCGTCGCTACAACGAGAAGGCAGGGCTCTCGCACCTCACCGAGATCATCCACTGCGACTTCCTCAACATCCCCGTGCCCGACGCGACCTTCGACGCGGCGTTCGCGTTCGAGGCGACCTGCCACGCCCCCGACAAGGCTCGCGTCTACGGCGAGGCCGCGCGCGTCACCAAGCCGGGCGGGCTCTTCGCCGTCTACGAGTGGTGCGTCACGCCGCAGTACGACGACAACAACCCCGAGCACCAGCGCGTGCGCTTCGGCATCGAGAAGGGCAACGCCCTGCCGCGCCTCGCGACCTTCGACGAGGTGAAGAACGGTATGGCCGCAGCTGGCTTCGAGGTCCTCGAGGAGCGCGACCGCGCGCTCGACTCCGATCCGTTCCTCACGTGGCAGTCGAGCTTGAGCGAGATCTCGATCCGCAGCCTCGCGCGGACGCCCGCTGGCCGCGCGCTCACGAACGCCCTCACTGGCGCGCTCGAGCGCCTGAACCTCGCGCCCAAGGGGACGCAGTCCGTGAGCACGTTCCTCAACGCCGCAGCTGACAGTCTTGTAGCCGGTGGAGACATGGGCATCTTCACCCCCATGTACTTCGTGCTCGCCCGCAAGAAGGGCTGAAGGCGTATTGCCCAGTCGAGCCCCGGCGAGATCGGCCCGGCAAATCGCCGGGCGTGGGCGCCTACGGCGGTGACCCTACAGCAATGTCAACGAGTGCGCTCGGCGGTCGCGCAGGAGGGAACCCAACCTCCCACGTTCAACTGGCAGCTCGGGACTTTGGCACGGACACAAGCGGCGATGTTTGGTCGGGTCGGTCACCACCCACCGATCAATGGCTCGGCGTATCTGCTTGAGGTGAAGTGCGGAGACGAAATGCTCTATCGCGTCTTTACGACAGAGACCTCTCACACGCCCGAGAGCGCGGCGTGGGCACCATCGCCGAGGGCGGCGGAGTCCGAACGGTTACTGTGATGTACGCGTTAGGGCTTGCTCAGAGCTGCGCGCGGAGCCAGGCGGTCTCTTCCGCGGACTGCGGTTCATAGAACTCGTCCGGCATGTTCTGGCCGGGTTGCAGATACACGACCGGCGGGCAACCCTCGTACTTCCACTCGAGAATGAAGCGCTTCTCCGCCACCTTCTTTCCACTAGCGCGGTCATACACGGTGACCTCGTGGTCGTACCCCGCTTGGAGCCAGTTGGCGCCACCCTCGTAACCGGAGCAGCCATTGGAGAACCGTTCCTTGAGCTCCACGAACGCGATCTTGGTGACCTCGTCGAGGGACCGCGCGGGTCCAATCACACGCCACCCGTCGCGCTTCGAAGCGGTCGAGATAATCGACGGTGAAGAGCCCTTGACGGTGGAGGGTGTGTTGGCGCCCTCGAAGAGGAGCGCATGAAGGAAGGTCGGCACCCCTCGCTTTGGGTCTTTGCACTGGATCACGATCTCGCCGTCGTCGACTTCGACAGGGATCTCGAGCGTCAACTTGGGCTCGGCGAAGACGAATAGGCCAATCGACGCAGTGGCCGTCCGACGCGAGCGCGCGTGTGTTCTCCGAAAAGCAACGGAGGCTGTGATTTGGATCACAGGTGTGCGAGGGCGGACCGCTTACTTAACTGTCTGTTCGCGATAGGCGCGTGATTCGGGGGCGACCCCCCGTGCGCGCCGATCGGAACTCGACGAACAACGGAGGACGCGATGCCTGCACCCGAGCCGGATTACTACGAGATCATCGCCAAAGCTCATGACAACGACAACCACATCTTGGTCATCGGCGCGAAGGCCGACAGTACCGAGGTGGTAGTCCAGTCGAAGCTCGACTGGGAGCACGCTGACAAGGACTTGCAGCTCTGGGAGCGGAGACCTCGGCCGCAAGGCGGGTATGTCCTGGTCAACAAGCGCCACGGCAGCTGCATCACGCGCGAGTCGAACAACAACGGGACGTGGCTCGTCCTGGCCGATACCGGCGCCGCGAACGTGAACGACCTCAGCGCCTGGCGCGACGACGGCAATGAGGGCACCTACATGGCGATCAACTCGTTCGCCGATTGGGAGCAGAAGATCAATATCCCCGGCAACGGACCGTACAATCCCAACTCACGGCTGATTTCGTGGCAGTGGGACGGCGGCGATCCCAACGAGCTTTGGAACTTCCAGAACAGCGTGGCGAAGGTCGAGCTCAAGGAGATCGTTTTCGATATGGACAAAGCGACGCTCTCGGACCAGACGCCCATGGTCGCGGGCTCGCAGACCGTGCTGAACACCACCTCCTCGGAGCAAGAGCAGAAGGTGACCTTCCGCTTCTTGGAGTCTCACCGCTTTACGTTCAATTACGAGCGAGGGTTCAAGCTCACTGGCTCGATCGAGACGACCGCAAAAATCCCATTGGTGGGCGAGGCCAAGGTGAAGATCCAGGTCGAGACTCATTTCAAATGGAGCTCAGAGTCCGAGACCTCCGAGGAGCGAGAGGTCACGATCGAGGTCCCCGTCAAGGTCCCGCCCTTCAGCGCGGTGGAGGTCGAGGTGCTCCTGCTCAATGCGCGGTTGGATGTCCCCTATCGGGCCGAATTGATGGTGACGCACTGGGATGGCAATCCTGTAGCCACCAGTGCCTGGGGCATGTTCAATGGAGTCAACGCCTACAATGTCATCTCGCGGTACAAAGAGTCGCCGCTCGCGTCGCGGCGAGTGACCTCTGCCACAACGTCGCTCTCCCGGATGAGGTGAGGGCGATCGAGCGGGAACAGGTCAATTGCGCCGGTCGGCGATGGCGCGCAGAGCCACCATATCGTGGACCACGATTCGCTCGGGCTCGTGAGTCACTACGCGCTGCGCTCTCCAAGCGCGAAGGACCTTGTTCACGCACTCGCGGGTCGCGTCCACCAGATTGCCAAGCTCCGCTTGTGACAGGCGGAGCTCGGAGACGTGGCCCTCGGGGGTCTCTCTGCCATATCGGTCCGCGAGCCCGACGAGGCACTTCGCGAGCCTCGCGCGGACGCTCAGGGAGGCGCGGTCCTCCACCCGTTCGCTGAGCTCCCGGATTCGCCTCGCCAGCGCGGCGAGCAGCTTCTGGTTCACTTGGGAGTGAGCGCGCAAGAACGAGTGGAAGTCGCGGAGATCGATAACGGCGAGCTGGCAGAGCTCGATGGCTTGCACCGCAGCCGAGCGCGGCTGACCGTCGAACGCCGAAATCTCCCCAATGAGGTCGCCCGGCCCGAGGATGCGAAACGCAGTGTCGTGTTCGACGCCGGGTATGAGCACCTTCAGGCGACCGCGGAGCACTGCGAAGACGTGCTCGGCCGGAGCGCCCTTTTCCACCACCGTCTGCTTCGGCTTGGCCACGCGGACCTGCGCGATCGTGGCGAGCCCGTCGACTTCTTTGTCGGTCAGCTCCGAGAAGATCCAAGTCCGAGCGAGCAGCTTATGGAGCTCACTCGAGCCCACCCGTGCCTGTTCTCGGGACGATCGCTCGGAGAGCGCCACAGCGCGCAGCGTACAGCGCACGTAGTGAGCTCGAATTGCCAATTGACGTAAGGGGCGCCTTCAAGTCCGCTAGCCGCCCGATGGCCTCTCTACGCACGCTCCAGATCGACATCGAATCGCGCGACTTCGAGGCAGCTGACATCCAGGTCGAAAAGATGGAGGGACGCGAGCACATCTCGCAGCTCTTCCAGTTCGACCTCACGGTGGTGATGCGCAATGGCGCGGAGCTCCCGGCCGGCGCCAAGCCCGGAGCTCCGATCACGCTCGCGCTCTCGCGCAAGACGAACGACTCGAGCGATCTCGAGCTCCGCAAGATCCACGGGATCATCGGCGCCGTGCGCGATCGCATGGACACGGATCGCCAGCGCCGCACCTACGCGATCCGTGTGGTCCCGCAGCTCTCGACGTTGAGGCTCGTCTCCATCCAAGAGGTCTTTCTCACCTCGAAGGTCGTCGGGGTCATCGAGCACAAGCTCGACCTGCACGATCTCGCCGGCGATCGACTGACCTTCCACGTCGACGACTGGCCCGAGCGCGAGTTCATCGTCCAATACAAGGAGACCGACCTCGCGTTCGTGAGCAGGCTCGCGGAGCACCTCGGCATCAGCTTCGTCTTCGATCACGGCGACGACGGCCCCGAGAAGCTCGTCTTCACCGACGATCCGGCGCGTCGCGGCATCGGCGACCTCATCGAGGAGGTCGCTTACAGGACCGACGGGCAAGCGGAGGATGTCTTCGAGCTCGAGGTCGAGCGCGAGCAGTTCCCCTCGACGTACGGCGTGCAGGACTACAACTACCGCCACCCGCTGAACGACATCGCGGCGGTTCACACGCTCGAGCAGGACGGCGAGACGCTCGGCAACGGCGGCGGCGTCATCGAGTACGGGACGCACCACAAGACGAAGGAAGAAGGCGAGCGCTTCGCGAAGATGCGCGCCGAGGAGTGGGTCGCTGGGACCGAGACCTACTTCGGCAAGAGCAACGTGCTCGCGCTCACCGCGGGCGCTTGTCCCAAGCTGACCGAGCACCCGTACATCGACGGCAAGCGGCTCCTGATCGTCGAGGTCGAGCACAGCGTCGTCGCGGGCGCGTACACGAACCGCTTCCGCGCGATCGACTCGGCGCACCGCTATCGGCCACCGCGTTCGACGCCGCGCCCACGCATCTACGGCCTGGTGACGGGGACGGTCGCTGTCGGCACGAACGCGCCCGTCGGGGGCCGCGCGCAGATCGACGACGAGGGCCGCTACAACATCCAGATCCACTTCGACGCGGCCGTTCGCGAGGGGCACGAGCGCGCCTCGCATCCGATCCGGATGGCGCAGCCGTTCGCCGGTCCGAACCACGGTTTCCACTTCCCGCTGCGGCCCGGGACCGAGGTCGTCATCGCGTTCCTCGATGGTGATCCGGACCGGCCCATCATCGTCGGCTCCGTGCCCAACGCGACGAACCGCTCGAGCGTCACCCTCAAGAACTCCCACGCGAACCGCATCGAGTCCGCGACCGGCATCGTGCTTCAGTTCTCGGAGAACAAATAGTCATGGCAGAGAACTTCACCACCGCCGACGACTCCGATCAGGACGGCGGCGACTTCCTCGCGCAGTCGAGCTCGGGCAACGAGAAGCACTTCCTCATCAAGGTGCCGGACTTCGGCTCGAGCCCGTTCGAGCGCAAGGGCGACGCGAACAACCCGAACGGCTACACCGAGAACGTCACGATGTCGTCGTTCTTGCGGCTCGGCAAGTTCGACTTCGCGGACGAGACGGAGCGCTCGATCGAGCTTTTGTCTGCGATCCATCAGGCCGGTGGGCCAGGTGATCCGCGGCGCCCGGAGAGCTCCGATTGGACGCTGACGCAGAAGACGACGACCGACAGCCACGGCAACGAGATCCCCGATCCCAACGACGACAACTTCGGCGACTGGCTCAGCAAGGCCCCGCCGTTCCTCAGCCGCACGCCCACGGCAGCCGGCAACAACGACGTGTTCTTCCTCGACGACGTGCGCACGCACGACGTGGATCTCGACGCTCAGCTCGTCACACGACCGAACTACGCCGTCCGCGGTCACGGGCTCTCGCAGACCCAACGCCAGAACGAGAGCCGTCAGCTCTACGCGCGCGGCGGCTGGCGCGCTCACTCCGACGGCAACCGCATCACGACGACGTACGGCGACAAGATCGAGGTCGTCCGCGGCAACTACAAGATGATCGTGCTCGGTCGCCAGGACGACCCCGGCGAGGGCATGGGTTGGGAGGCCACGGGCGATCACGTCGTCGACTACGCGCCCGGCACGATGCCCGGCGCCGGCTTCTGGCTCGAGTTCGTCCCCGACTACGTCTTCACCGACTCGGACAAAACCAAGCAGACCGGCGTGTGGCTCCTCGTGAACACGACCGAGGGCGTCTACGAGTACGCGCGCTACGCCGGCAACTTCCGCGAGGAGCGCTGGGGCGACGTGCTCGAGACCTATGTCGGGTCCGAGAACCCGCCAGCCACGAGCAGCATCGCGAGCGACAACGTCGCGGGCTCGAAAGGGCACGACCCGCCGCACCGGTTTACCGATCGCAAATACGATCTGCCGAAGTACGGCCCGTCGAACCCTGTCGGCACGAAGACCGATCGGCTCGTCCCCGAGTGGCAATACGACAACAAGGACGTCATCCGGTCGAACCCGCACATCATCGAGAAGACCTGGGCGCGGCGGATCGATGGATGGACGGGCTCGGCGGCGCAGCCCGTCGGCCTCGGTGCGACGGACGGCGGCATCTTCGAGAAGACCTACGCGACCAAGGTCGACTCGTACACGGCCGCGGGCACCGTCGACGAGGAGTCCCACGTCACGACGACGAACTCGAAGACCTACGGCGACACCGTCACGGAGTTCACGCATCTCAACAAGATGCAGGTCAGCAACACGATCGTGGACATCATGATCGAGGAGACCACGACGACGCCATTCCACTTCGAAGGGCACCTCGGCGCGGTCCATCTCGGGATGGAGGTCGGGATCGCGATCGAGATCTTCTTGGGTGGGAAGTTCGGGTTCCAAGCCGCGCTCGGCATCGAGATCGCGACCGCGGGCATCCTCGAGGTGAAGATCCCCAAGGAAGACAAGGTCGCGCTCAAGAAGGACCTGCTCGCGCTTCAGGAGACCGTCACGCTGGTCTCCAGCAGCACGATGGCCTTGAAGGAGCAGACCACTGCGCTGACGAAGAAGCAGACCTTCATGTCGAACAACATCACGAGCCTGAACTTTCAGGTGAAGACGATCGTCGCCGAGCTCGGCATCTGACAGGGCCTCTACCCGATGCTCGTCAAGAACCTGACCCCGTTCTTCCACGCGACGACGGTCACTTCACGCAAGCCTCCACAGCCCGAGATGGTGCTCGTCGTGCGCGGCACGTTCGCGCTCGTCAGGGACTCCGTTGTGACCGCGATCGCGAGCCTCGATCAAGGGCTCATCAGCGGCGAGACCTTTCACCCCGAGGATCAGGACCGCACGGGCGCGAGCGAATATCCAGGCGACCTCGCGGACTTCAAGGTCAACGCCGAGGTCATGTTGCGCGGGCACTGCCATCCGGGGCGCACCGTCAGCGAGTGCCCGGTGCGTTTGTCGGTCGGTGATTGGCGCAAAGAGCTCATGGTCTTCGGCGATCGCGTTTGGCGCGGCGGGGCGTTCGACTCGGTGAGCGAGCCCAAGCCCTTCGACGCGATGCCGCTCGACTTTGCGCACGCCTTCGGTGGTCCCGGCTACGACGCGAACCCCGTCGGCAAGGGCTTCAAATCCGACGCGCTGCCGAACGTCGAGCTCGTCTCGGAGCGCCTGACGGCCCGCGGGCAGGAGCGCGCCCCGGGCTCGTTCGGTCCCATCAGCTCGAACTGGGCCGCGAGGCGCGGACGGGCTGGTAAGAACTACGGTGAGGTCTGGTCCAAGACGCGTGCGCCGTTCTATGCGGACGACTTCGATTGGACGAGCTTCCACGCGGCCCCCGCCGACCAACAATGGAAGGGATACCTGCGCGGCAACGAGGAGGTGCGTCTGCAGAACCTCCACCCGGAGCACACCGTCTTCGCGACGAAGCTCCCGAGCTTGCGCGTGCGAGCCTTCGTCAAGGACAAGACGGGGGCGTTCACCGAGATCGCGATGTCGCTCGACACGCTCTGGGTCGAGCCCGACGAGGGCACGCTCAAGCTAGTGTGGCGCGGTCTCAGCCCCGTTCGCGAGCTCGATCTCTCCGACGTGCAGACGGTGCTGATCGCATCCGAAGCGCTCGAGGACAAACCGCTCCCACGCGCTGACTACGCGGCCCAGCTCGAGGCCTTCGAGAAGGATCCGACCGGCGTGCTCGCGTCGATGCCCCCCGAGCTCTCGGAGCTCTGGGAGCGGCGCGAGAAGGAGCGACGTGGCGAGCCGGTCGTCGAGCCTCCTGCCGACCCGAAGCTCGATCCCGTGTCGAACGAGCTCAAGCGATCGCTCGGCCCGCTCATGAGCGACGAGAAGCTCGCGCAGACCTCGCAGGCGATGAAGCACCTCGAGTCGGTGCCCGAGAGCGCCGCTGGGTCCCGGCCGGACCTCACGAAGATCGCGGCCGACCTTCGCGCGGACGCCGACGGCGTGGTGCCCCCCATGCGCATGGCCAAGCCCGGCCGGCTGCCCGATCCGATGCTGCGCCCGAAGATGCGCGCGCTGATGGCGCAGACGGCGAAGCTCCGCGAAGAGGAGAAGCGCATCGGCAAGCCGCTCGATGGGCTCGCCGACGTCGAGGCCATTCCGCACGACCCTCGCTGGAAGGAGCTGGACCCCGACTACGAGCCGCCGGGCCCGCTCTCGACGGACGCGCCAGGTCCGCTCGCAGATCTGCGCGAGCGAGATTTCTCGGGTGCGAACCTCGCCGGCGCGAACCTCGCCGGCGCGAACCTCGAGCGCGCGAACTTGGCGCGCGCCAACCTGAAGGGCGCGAACCTCCGCGGGGCGAAGCTGTCGCGCGCGATCCTCTATCGCGCGAACCTCGAGGGCGCGGATCTCTTCGGCGCGGATCTCACGCTCGCGCACCTCGCCGAGGTTCGGGCTTCACGCGCCGATCTCCGCGAGGCCTACCTGACCGAGGCCTTCCTCGAGGACGCGGTCCTCGAGTCCGCGAAGCTCGACAGCACGCGCGCCGAGTACGCGATCTTCGAGCGCGCGAAGCTCCCAGGCGCGAGCCTGCGCGGCTCGAACCTGAGCCACGCGGATTTCACCGGCGCCGATCTGTGCGACGCGGACCTCCGCAGCTGCACCGCGGAGCTCGCGCTCTTCGCGAACGCGAGGGCAGAGCGCACCGACTTCGAAGACAGCGAGTTCAAGCAGACGAGCTTCGTCGACGCGGTCCTCGTCCGCGCGCGGTTGGTCGGCGTCAAAGCACCGAAGGCCTTCTTCATGCGCGCTGAGCTCGACGAGGCCGATCTCTCCTTCGGCGATTTCCGGGACGCGCATTTCACCGAGGGCTCGATCAAGGGCGCTCGGTTCTACGGCACGAACCTGCGCGGGGCGCGCTTCTACCGAGCCGATCTGCGCGGGTCGCACATGATGTTCGCGAACTTGATGTCGGTCGACGCGCGACTCGCGAACCTCGAGCGCGTCAACCTGTCGCGCGCGAGCCTCTACGAGGCCATCCTCGTCGGCGCGCACGGCACAGGGCTGGATTTGACAGACGCGTTCGTCGAGCGCGTGGTGAGGGATCCGTGAGGCTGACGGTCGACGAAATCGTACGACGAGCGAAGACCGGCGAATCGCTCGCGGGCGCCGATCTCAGCGAGATGGACCTGCGCGCGCTCGACCTCTCGAGAGCTCAGCTCGAGGGCGCGCGCCTGCTCTACACCAAGCTCGCGGGGGCGCGCCTCGCGGGCGCCACGCTGAAGGGCGCGCAGATCGCGGGCAGCGATCTGTCGGGCGTCGACCTCGAGGGCGCGGACCTCGGTGGCGTCGTCGCGCTGCGCTCGCAGCTCACGGGCGCCAACCTGCGCGGGGTGAAGCTCGAGGGAGCGAAGCTCGTCGAGTGCGAGCTCGGACCCGTCGAGCTCGCGGGCGCGAACTTGGCCGGCGTGATCTTCGCCAAGTCGAAGCTCGGAGGCGCGCGCCTCGCGGGCTGCGATCTGTCGGAGGCTCGCTTCGACGAGGCCGTACTCGCGGGCGCGGATCTCACGGGCGCCAAGCTCAACGGCGCGTCCTTCACCAAGGCCGACCTCACGGCGGTGAAGCTCGACGGCGCCTCGATCGAGAGCGCGATCTTCGTCCAGGCCCGCATGGTCCAGGCCGAGCTCGCGACGGCCGCGCTCGAGGGAGTGGTCTTCGACGGGGCCGATCTGCGCTGCGCCAAGCTCCCGCGCAAGCTCGCGAAGTGCTTCTTCCGGAACGCGACGCTGACGGACTTCGATCTGCCGGAGGGCGACGCGCGACGCGCTGAGCTCGGCGGCGCGGACGTGGGCCCCGCCGCGCTCGAGGGCTGCGATCTGCGGTTCACGTCGTTCGCCGGGGTCAACTTGCGGCGCGCTCACCTCGCGGGTTCGCAGCTCGAGCTCTGCAACTTGAGCGGGTGCGATCTCGAGCAGGCGGACTTCAAGGGCGCCGATCTGCGACGCGCGATCATGACCGAGTGCAAGCTCGCGAACACCGAGCTCACCGGGCTCGACCTCGAGATGACGAACCTCGAGGGCGCGGACCTCCGCGGCGCACGCCTCGACAAAGCGCGCCTCGTGATGACCGAGCTCTCGAAGGCCGATCTCACCGACGCCGATCTCTCGGGCGCGTTCCTCTGGGGCGCCTCGCTCACGGACGCCACGCTCACGGGGACGAAGCTCGCGCGCGCCGAGCTGAAGACCGTGAACTTCGACGACGCGGACATGAGGAAGCTGCCGCTCGCGGGGCTTCGCCTCACGCGCTGCTCCTTCGTCCGCGCGAACCTCGAGGGGATGGACCTGCGTGGGTGCGATCTCACCCACGCGGACTTCAAGGAGGCTCGCCTCATCAAGGCCGACTTGCGCGACGCCACGGTGAAGGAGGCGAGCTTCCAGACGGCCTCGCTCGAGCTCGCCGATCTCACGGGGGTCGACGGGCGCGGCGCCTTCTGGGGCAAGGCCAAGCTGCGGAGCGCCAAGCTCGCGAAGGCCAAGCTCCGATACTCCACGTTCGACGAGGCCGAGCTCGATCACACGGTGTTCGGCGACGCCGACCTGCGCGAGACCCGCTTCGTGAAGGCCGTTGCTCCGAACGCCGTCTTCATCGGCGCGCGCATGGACTACGCCGACCTCTCGCACGCCGATCTCAGCCGGGCCGACCTGCGCTCCGCGAAGCTCGGCTCGGCGAACCTGCACGCCATCCGCGACGAGGGCGCCCGCTGGGAGGGCGCCATCACCGTCACGGCGAAGCCGACCGATCCGCTGCGGCTCAAGGCCGAGAACTGGCAACCGCCCCGTCGTTGATGCGGAGCGATCCCCGATCGTTTGAGCTCCAAGGAGATCCCGTGAGCCAAGTAGCCCGACTGCACCTCATCCCCAACGACCCGAGCGCGAGCACCGACCGAGCGCTGGAGCTCGGTCCCGCCGAGGTCCTCGAGACCGGTCCGCTGGGCGTGCGCCTCCGTCTGAAGAGCGGGGCCGAGCGCGAGGCGCAGGTCGCGCTCGCGTTCAGCTACACGCCCGCGGTCGGAGACACCGTGCTCGCGATCGCCGACCCGGCGGCCTGCTGGGTCATCGGCGTCATCGCGGGCTCGGGCAAGGCCGCGCTGTCGTTCCCGGGGGACCTCGAGATCCAAGCCGGGGGCAGGCTCGCGCTCTCGGGGCAGGCCGGCGTCGCGATCGACACGCCGAAGCTCGAGGTCCGCGCCGGCAAGCTCGAGATGCTCGCGCGCTCGGTGTCGCAGCGCTTCGAGAACCTGCGACAGCACGTGGTCGAGCTCCTCAGCGTGCAAGCCGGTCGCACGCACACGATCGTCGAGGGCTCGAGCGTGACGAGCGCGGAGAGCAGCACGCTCCTTACAAAGGACAAAGTCACCATCAACGGCAAAGCCATCCACCTCGGCTGAGGATCGACGATGCTCCCTGCTTCCAATCGTGGCGCTGGAATGAACGTCGGCTTCCCCGACGTGTGCCTGACGCCCGCGCCGCCCGCGCCACCCGTCCCTGTGCCTTATCCCAACATCGGGATGAACGCGCAGGCGCAGGCGTTCTCGAACGCCGTGAAGATCTCGGGCGTGAACGCCCTCAACATGGGCAGCACCATCTCGATGACCTCGGGTGACGAGGCCGGTGCGGCGCACCCCACCATCAAAGGGATGGGTCGCTACACGATGGGCAACCCCATCGTGAACATCGACAAACTCCCTGCGATCAACCTCGCGCTCCCGACGACCGGCAACATGATGAACAACGGGCTCGGCGTCGTCGCCGTGCCGAGCGCGGTCAACGTGCTCTTCTGCTGGGCGGGGGGCGAGGTCGCGACGTCGGTCGACCCGATGGAGCTCGAAGAGCTCGCGGACGCGATGAGCGAGCCGCGCTTCGACGTGGAGGCTCTGCCCGGCGACGTCCTCTGCGTTCGGCCTAGCTGCTTCGGGGCAGGGCTCTGCAACGCGCTCGAGCGCGCGCTCGCCCGTGAGGACGCAGGCGCCGTCGCACCGCGCGCGCTGCTCGTCGATCTGCGGGGCTGCCCCGGTGGCGATCTCACAGCGGCGGTCGACCTCGCGGCCATGCTGCTCACCGAGGGCGAGGCCCGCGTCGAGCTCGACGAGTCCGATGGGGACAGCTCCACCGTCCGCGCGCCCGCGCGAGGCTCTTTCCAGGGGCGCGCGCTCGTCCTCGTCGATCGCGGCACCGCCTCGGCGGCCGAGGTCTTCGCGGCGATCCTGCAATCTGCCGGGCGCGCGTGCGTGATCGGCGAGCGCTCTTACGGCAAGGGGAGCGTCCAGCGCGTGGAGCCCGCGGCGAGCGCTTCACCTCGGCGCGACGTCGCTTCTTGGTCGGTCGCAGGCAAGGCGGGCAGCGCGGGCGTCGCTCCGGACGTCGAGCTCGCGCGCAGCGCCGAGCAGGGTGATCTCTGGTTGAAGACCGCGTGGGCGCTCGCCCTGCGCAGCTGAGTCCTGCCGCTACTCGGCGGGCTTCGACTCGCCCGTCGGTCGCAGCACACGCTGCGAGAGCGCACCGAACATCTGCTCGAGCCGCTTCAGCTGCTCGGGCAAGAGCTGCAGCGTGAGGCGCGACTCGCGATCGGCGTCGCGATAGCGCAGGGTCACGAGCGCGAGCGGCAGCATGAGCTTCGAGCTCTGCCGATCCGAGGCGACGAAGTCGACGCGCCAATCGACGTCGAGGAGCACGTTGCCGTGCTTCATCAGCGCCTCTTCGAGCAGCGTCTTTCGCAGCTCGCGCTTGATCAATTCGAAGTTCGCGATCGCGGCCTCGCCGAGCGCGCGCGGCTCGGGCCAGATGGTCGTGAGGTCGCTCTCGAAGCCGGCCTTGTCGAGGTCGGAGGACGCGGCCTCTTTGTAGAGGAAACGCACGACCTTGAGCACATGACCGAGGTCGGCCTCCGCGACCTCGTAGCGCACGCAAAGGCGGCTCAGCGACGTCGCGAGGTCCTTCGACATGGGCTCGAGGACGAGCGGCGCGAGGATGCCGCCGACGGCCGCGAGCGCGCCGTCCGTGAGCTTCGCGAAACGCTGAGCGTCACGCATCACTTCTGCGGGCAGCGCGTCACCGTGAAGACACCGCAGGCGCACGGGAGAGGCCGCTTGATTGGAGGCTGCGTCACTCAGCTTCATCAGGCGCACTTCTCGCACGTCACACGTAGAACTGGAAGCGGCTCGCCGTCGTTCGGTGGGTTGTTGCTCATGGTCTTCCTTTGTTGGTGTGACCCGCGTGTCAGGGCTACGGACGGTTCGTGTCGTGCCCCTTCGCTTTTCTGAGCCGCGCGCGCCTGCCGACCTGACTTCGGTTCACCAAGGTGGTTGCTCTGCGACGCTCTCATCCGACGCCGGTCCCCGCGTCTGCACCGCCCAACTCGGGCGCGACGGTCTCCTTCATGGGTGAGGCCGCGCTCGTGGCTGGCGTCCGCGCGCGCAACCCCGCCGCGGTCGCTGAGCTCTTCGATCGGTTCGGGTCGATGGTGCTCCGCGTCCTCACGCGCATCCTCGGGCCGGACACCGATCTGGCGGACCTTCACCAAGACGCGTTCATGGTCGCGATCACGAGCCTCGACGAGCTTCGCGAGCCCGCGGCCCTCGCCGGCTGGATGCGATCGATCGCCGTCAACACCGCGCGCGCCGCGCTCGAGAAGCGCGCGCGCCGCAGGCGCTGGCTCATTTTTCTCCCCGAGGAGACGCTGCCCGAGCCCGAGCCCGAGGACACGCTCGCTCGTGAGAACGCTCGCGAGGCGCTGCGCGCGACGTACGCGGTGCTCGCGCGCATGCCAGTCGACGAGCGGATCGCGTTCGCGCTTCGTTACATCGACTCGATGGAGCTCACCGAGGCCGCGGAGGCCACGGGCACAGCGCTCGCGACCTTCAAACGCAGGCTCGTTCGCGCCGAGGCGCGCTTCATCGCGCTCGCGCGGCGATCGAATCTGCTCACCGACTACATCGAAGGAGGCTCGCGATGGTCCCGTCCTTGAAACGCCTCGGCAGCGAGATCGCGACGGCCCAAGACGAGGAGCTCCGCGCCTTCGACATGCAGGCGCAGCGGGCGCGCTTGCTCGCTCGCGCGTCCCAAAAGAAGCGCCCGACGCGCGCGCTCCTCGTCGGTCTCGCGTTCGCTGCGGCGCTCGCGCTCTTCTGGTTGTGGAGTCGGCCCGCGCCGCTCGCGTTCAGCGTCGCTGGCGGCCCCGGCGAACGCGGCAAATGGATCTCGGCACCCGTCGGCGCTCGAACGTCGCTCGACTTCTCCGACGGCAGCGTCCTCACGCTCGAGGGCGGCGCTCGAGCACGCGTGACCTCGCTCGACGCTCAGGAGCCCACGTCGTCTTGGAGCGCGGCGCGCTGTCCGCGTCGGTGATTCACCGCGCGGCGACGCGCTATCAGATCGACGCCGGCCCGTTCGAGGTGCACGTCATCGGGACGCGCTTCGAGGTCGCGTGGGACCCCGAGCGTCAGGCCTTCTCGCTCTCGCTCGAGGAGGGCGCCGTCCGCGTGAGCGGGCCCTCGATCGACGAGCGCGTCGTGTCGGCCGGCGAGACCTTCGCCGTTTCGCTGGCGAACGCAGCAGAGCCAGCGACGCCTGTCAGCGCCGCAGCGCTCGCGTCCTCCGAGGCGACGTCGACGCGACCTGCTCCCGAGCGCGAGGCCTCTGCCTCTTCGACCGTTGCGCGCACGAGCCCTGCGCCCATTGATCAAGCTCCGGTCGAGCCCGCGTGGCGGATGCTCCACCTGAAGGGCGAACACAAGGCCGCGTGGGCGCTCATCGAGGCCGAGGGCGTGGACGGCGTCATCGAGAGGGCGAGCGCGTCGGATTTGGCGATCCTCGCGGACATCGCGCGCTTCGCACGCAAGCCGCAGTACGCGACGCTCGCGTTGAAGAGCCTGCGCGCGCGCTTCCCGACCGATCCCGCCGCCGCCGACGCGGCCTTCCTCCTCGGGCGCCTCGCGTTCGACCAAGGTGGGTCGGCCTCGGGAGCGGCAGCGTGGTTCTCGACGTATTTGGCAGAGCGGCCGAACGGCGTCTTCGCGCGCGAAGCCGCCGGGCGCTTGGTCGAGTGCTTTGCTCGCTCTGGAGACACGGAGCGCGCGAAGGCCGCGGCGAAGCAGTACCTCGCCAACTACCCGAATGGCCCGCACGCCGCCGTCGCGCGCCGCGTCCTCGAGGGGACGGCGCCGACCGCGCCGGACGCGCCGAACGCGAGGATGCCGGAGCAAGAGACACGGGAGCCATGATGCGCAAGCTCGTAAGTTACGCAGCTGTAAGCGTTGCCTCGGTGTCGATGCTCGTCCCGATCGGCGTGGCGCGCGCGGAAGAAGAGGCGCCTCCGCGCATCGTCGTGCTGAGCGGTGAGGAGGCGCGCGCGCTCGCAGTCCGCATGAGCGACGAGCTCGGGACGATGGGGTTCGACGCGAGCACGGCGCTCGCGGACCCCGAGGCCCCGCTCGCCGAGGAGCTCGAGCTCACCGCCAAAGAGAGCGACGCGGTGGCCGCCGTGGAGGTCACCGCGCACGGCGGCTCGGTGCGCGTCTGGGTGTTCGATCGCACCACCGGGAAGATCCTGTCGCGCGACGTCGCGGTCTCCCCGACGGATCGCGCGCCGGCGCTCGCGGTCCTCGCGGTCGAGCTCCTGCGCGCGAGCCTCCTCGAGCTGAACCTCCGCGACGCGCCACGCGGTGACATTCCTGTAACGAACGCGCTGCTCGAGGCCGTGGACCACGCTCCTCGACAGCGACCCACGCAGTCGCTCGAGCTCGTCGAGACGTCGACGCACAGCAAGCGCGAAGCACGCCCGAGCGCGAGGGTCAGCTTGGACGTCGGCGCCGGTGTCCTTGCGAGCCCAGGTGGATTGGAGCCTGAGCGGGTCCTCTCGACGTCCGCAGGAGTGTTCGTGATTCCCCAACTCCGCATCGGTGTTTACGGCGTCATCCCGATGACGCCCATGCACCTGGATGAGCACGCTGGCTCCGCTGACATTTATGTCGGTGTTGTGGGGGCCGACGTGCAATTCGAGGCGCCCTTCGGCATGTTTCGACCCACGATCGGCGGGGGCATGGCGGCCGTCGTGCTCTCGCTGAAAGGTGACGGCAGAGAGCCCTTCTATCTCGACACCGAGAACCTGACGGCGGCGCTTGGCGTATACGTGCGACCTGGCTTCGGCATCGAGCCGACCCCGCTCTTCGATGTGCGTCTCGAGGGGCTCTTCGGCGCTCAGTTCCTGCCGTTCGCCATCTACTTCGCCGACAGGCACAGCGCCATGTGGGGCCCGGTATGGGGTGGTGGATTCGTCACGTTGGAGGCGCGGCTGCCATGAGGGTGATGCGTGCGGTTTCGTACTTACAAGAATGTCATGTCGAGCTGCGGCCGACCTTCGCGGCGGTCGCTCGGGCGCTCACCAAGATCGAGTTCGAGCTCGACGAGCATGGCCCGCCTGCGTTGACCGAGCGCGAACGGATCGAGCTCGCGGTCGTGCTGCGCGAGCTCATCGTCAACGCGGTCATCCACGGTTGTCTCGAGATCGGTGGCGCCTGGCAGGTCGAGGACGCGGCGGAGTGGGAGCGCGAGCTCGAGCGGCGTTCGAGCACGCTGCCGTTCGCCGCGCGGCGCGTTCGCGTGACCGGACGCTACGCGGCTGACTTCGTGGAGTACGTCGTGTCCGACGACGGGCGCGGCTTCGACCCGGCTCGCGTCCCGAATCCGCTCGATCCGGTGTCGCTCGATCGGCCTTGTGGACGCGGGCTGCTCGTCGTCCGATCGACAGTCGATTCGCTCGAGTTCAACGAAGTCGGCAACCAGGTCCGGTTGGTGAAGCGCGTGCGCACCTGAGTGCGCCGGGACGGGGCGCTCGCGGCGTCAGCTACGGCGCTGGCACATCCTCGACCTCGAAGCCCTGCATGCAGAGCATGGGCAGCAGCAACTCGTCGTCGGTCGAGGTGCACTCGAGCCCTGTCGGGCATCGGGTCGAGTCGTCGCAAGGCAGCTGACACCTGCCCTCGAAGCAGACGGGCGCAGCGTCGCCATCGAGTGGCGTGAGGCAGTCATCGTCGCTCTCGCACGAGGCGCCGCAGACGACGTGTTGGGCCACCTCGTAGTCGACCGCGCCGTTCGCATACGTGGCGCCGCACGAGGTCTCGGAGGTGCAAGTGTCGAAGGACCTACAGACCGCGCCCGAGAGGTTGCAGAGGTACTTCGTGCTCTGTTCGTTGGGGGCCTTGGGGTTGTTGGCGGATTCGAACGTCGGAGTGCAGGCGTAGGGCTCGAACCGGTTGGCGTGCCCGCTCGTGCTCGTCACGGCCGGGCGTGCTCGTACGGCCTCTTCTCTCTCGGCGTCACAGCCGGCAATGGAGAGGAGAAGCAGCGCGCTGAAGAAGGGTGCTGTTCGCATTGCGACCTCGTTCGGAGGTGACCCGAGTCTATCGAGTCGGGGGCTGGAGCTCGCGGATCTCACGACTCGAGGTCAGGTGAGCGCGGCTCGACGGCTCACCAACCTGTGGTGCGGAACGCGGAGCGCAGTAAAGTGCGACGCGTGACGAGCGCCGGAGCGAAGGATCGCGAGCGCGTCCTCGTCGTCGACGACGACGCGGCGATGCGCGAGTTGCTCGAGCAAATCCTCGGCTCGGCCGGCTTCGAGCCCGTCCTCTGTGCGAGCGCCGCTGCCGCCCTCGAGATGGCTCGCGAGCGCGACGTCGACGCGGTCGTCACCGATCTGCGGATGCCGGTCGCAGGGCTCGGCGTCTCCGACGGCAACGCGCTCTGCCGCGAGCTGGCCCAGCGCCACCCTGGGCTGCCGGTCATCGTGCTCACGGCGTTCGGCGGCTACGACGAGGCCGTCGAGGCCATGCGCGCGGGCGCCTACGATTTCCTGTCGAAGCCCGTCGAGGTCGACACCTTGGTCTTCGCGATCCGGCGGGCGCTCGAGCGGCGCGCGCTCAAACGCGAGGTGCAGCGCCTCGCGCGATCGCTCGAGACGGCGCGCGGCCTCACCGAGCTCTTCGGCGAGAGCGCGGCGATGGCTCGAGCGCGCGCGCTGCTCGAGCGGATCACCGACTCGGACGCGTCGGTGCTCATCACCGGCGAGAGCGGCACCGGCAAGGAGGTCGCGGCGCGCGAGCTGCATCGGCGTGGACCGCGGGCCGCGGGGCCGTTCATCGCGCTCAACTGCGCGGCGATGCCCGAGGCTCTGCTCGAGGCCGAGCTCTTCGGTCACGAGGAGGGCGCGTTCACGGACGCGCGCGCGCGTCGGGCCGGGCTCCTCGTCGAGGCGAACGGCGGCACGCTCTTCCTCGACGAGATCGGCGACATGCCGCTCACCCTCCAGGCGAAGCTCCTGCGCGCGCTTCAAGAGCGCTCCGTGCGGCCTGTCGGCGGGCGGCGCGAGGTCACGTTCGACGCGCGCATCGTCTCTGCGACGAACCGCGATCTCATGACGATGATCGAGGAGGGGCGGTTCCGCGAGGACCTCTATTTCCGCCTCAACGTGATCCAAGTCGAGCTGCCGCCGCTGCGCGAGCGCGAGGGCGACGTGCTCCTGCTCGCGCAGCGCTTCTTGCAAGCTCAAGCGCAGCGCGCCGGCAAGCAGATGGTCGGCATCGAGGCGCGCGCCGCCAAGCTGCTGAGCGCTTATCGCTGGCCCGGCAACGTCCGCGAGCTCCAGAACTGCATCGAGCGCGCGGTCGCGCTCGCGCGCTACGACCACGTGACCGTCGACGATTTGCCGGACCGCATCGTCCAGCATCGACCCGCCGCGGAGGCCGTCCTCGGCGGTGACGGGCCCGCGACGTTCGTCCCGCTCGAGGAGCTCGAGCGCCTCTACATCCTGCGTGTCCTCGACGCCGTCGGCGGCAGTCGCTCGCGCGCAGCGCAGATCCTCGGGCTCGACAGGACGACGCTCTGGCGGCGTCTCGAGCGCTACGGCGCGGTCAAAAAGACCTGAGTCCACGTTGCGAGGTGCGACGCCCGTTGCAACTTGCAACGGCGCCTACTGCGCGCTCTTCGCCGCTCGCGTGGGAAAGCGCGAGTCCCGGGAGAGGCACGAGCGCTGCAATGCGCTCCGGCGAGGTGATTCATGAACTCGACGGAGCTCGATTGGGAAAGCAGTGAAGAAGTGACGCAGCCCGGCGGCAACGTGAAGACGCGGGGCGCGCGCGTGATCATCGCGGACGACGACGAGTCCATGCGATGCCTGCTCACGTTGGCGCTCGTCACCGAGGGCTACGACGTCGGCGTCGCCACGACCGGCACCGAGACGCTGCGCATGCTCCAGTCCATCCTGCTCGACGCTTGGCCGCTCGACGGCGTCGATCTCCTCGTGCTCGACGTGCGCATGCCGGGCCTCACAGGGATCGAGATCCTGCGCCAGCTCCGCGCCCAGCATTGGACGACGCCCATCATCATCATGACCGCGTTCGCCGACGCGGACATCGTCGCGGAGGCGGGGCGCTACGGGACCTCGGTGCTGTCGAAGCCCTTCAGCCTCGACGAGCTCACGAGCCGCGTCGCCGCCGAGTTGGTCGCACACCAGCGCGCGCTCGGGCTGGCGCCGGCTCGGGCGAGGCTCACGTCGTGACGCGCGTGGTCGTCGCCGAGGACGACGAGTCCATGCGGACGCTGCTCGTCGAAGCGCTGCGAGAGGACGGCTTCGAGGTCGTGGAGGCCGAGAACGGTCGCGAGCTCTTTTGGGCTGTCGAGAACGCTTCCTCGCCTGTCGAGATCGTCGTCTCCGATCTTCGGATGCCCGCGTACAATGGCTTGGACATTGTTCAAGCTTGGGCCGAGCTCGGCGGCGGGCCACGCGTCGTGCTCATGAGCGCGTTCCCCGACCCGGAGATACGGCTGCGCGCCGAGCGCCTGGGAGTACCCTTGCTCGAGAAGCCGTTCGAACTCTGGGAGCTCCGCTCTCTCGTTCAAAGCGCCGCACAAGCGCTCGCGCGGCGCGCACCTCAGCAGAAGAGTTGAACCATGGACGCGCTCCACCTCGCCACCTGGCCTCCGAGTTCGAAGCGCGCGACTCGCGCGCTCTCGGACCTCATGACCCCGACGACGGCGTTCGTCTTGGGGCTGGTCCTCTCGGCGCTCACCGCGATCGGTGATTACCTCACGGCCGCGGAGGTCGGCTTCACCATCCTCTACCTCGTCCCGATCGGCCTGGTCGTGTGGTGGAGCGGCTCGCGCGCCGGGCTCGTCTTCTGCGCGCTGTCGACCCTCGCGTTTCTGGGCACGTCGCTCGCGACGACGCCGAGCACCAGCGGGCACGCGCTCCTCGTGCTCGGTTGGAACGTCCTCGGCGAGACGACCGTCTTCATCGCGTTCGCGGTCTTGCTCGGGCGCTTGCGCGAGCGGCTCGACCGCGAGGTTCGCGAGCGCGAGAGCGTGGTCGTCCAGCTGCGGCACGCGGATCGGCTCACCACCCTCGGCAAGCTCGCGTCGGGCATCGCGCACGAGCTCGGCACGCCGCTCAACGTCGTGGCAGGTCGCGCGTCGCTCATCGCGTCCGGCAAGGTCGAGGGAGAGGACGCGAAGAAGTCGGCCGAGATCGTCCAACAGCAGGCCGCGCGCATGACGGGCATCATCCAGAACCTGCTCACGTTCGCGCGCCGAGGTGGCTCTCGAAAGAGCCCGACCGATCTGCAGAAGCTCGCCGGTGAGGCCGTCGAGCTCATGCGCCCGCTCGCGCGCAAGCAGGGAGTCGAGCTCACGCTCGAGACCGGCGGGGCGTGCATCGCGCCGGTGAACGCGAGCGAGATCCAGCAGGTCCTGACGAACATCGTGATGAACGCGGTCCACGCGAGCCGCTCGGGTGGCGTCGTTCGACTGCGCGTCGAGCGTGAGCCTGCCGAAGGAGGGCGCCGCCGCAAGGACGACGGCTACGTGCTGCTCCGCGTGCGCGACGAGGGCACCGGCATCGACCCCGAGGCGCTCCCCCACATCTTCGAGCCGTTCTTCACGACGAAGGACGTCGGCGCCGGCACGGGGCTCGGGCTCTCCGTGGCCTTCGGGATCGTACGCGACCACGGCGGGACCATCGACGTGTCGTCGGAGCTCGGCAAAGGCACGGAGCTCGTCGTCGTCCTGCCCGAGGTCGAGCGCAGCGCGCGTTAGAAGCCTCGGACCCCCTACGAACGCGCCTTCGACAGGAATAGCCTCGGCCTGTGAGCTCCCAGGACGAGACCGCACCCCACGCCCCGCTCGAAGCCTCCCCGGCAGGTGCGGCGCAGCCCTCGAAGACCCTCGAGGGCGAGTCCGACGTTTTCTCCAACGCGCCGCCCTTGGAGATCCAAATCAGCCACGCGATCGTCGAGCCGCCGCCGTCGGACGCCGCCGCGTCCCGCTCGAAATTCGCGATGCTCGACATCTGGACGCGCAATCGCCGGTACGCGGTCGACGTGGAGCGTCGCTGCATCGAGGTCATCGATCTGGCGACCGGGCACGCGCTCGCGGAGCACGGCCTGCTCGGGGCGCGCCTCTTGGGTGGTCAGCGCGTCGAGAACGGCGCGACGCTCATGACCCAGCCCTTCCCGCGACCCGGTACGGAGGCCGTCTTCGCCGAAGATCGCGCCGGTGGCGGCGTGCTCTTCTCTCGAACATCGACCGTGACTCGCGTCGTCCTGCGGCTCCGCCAGCTGACAGTCGTGGAACCAAGTCGCCTCGGCGACACGTGGGATCAAGCTCTCTACGACAGCCAGTGGCGGCCTGGACCGGGGTAGACTCCGCCCGCATGACTTTGGCGAACGACGTCACCGTCTCTCCCTTCGGTGCAGTGAAGCTCGCGGCGCAGCCGTGGCAGTTTCGGGGCCGCTGCTTCGTGACCACCGTGGTGAAGGCGACCTTCGAGATCGTCCACGACGGGGTGATGACCCTTTGTGATCCGTCGCCGATCGCCGAGACCGACCAGCGTCGCCACGAGGGGCCGCACGCGAGCATCGCGCGCGCGAGCGATCTCGCGCTCTTCCTGTCGACGCCCGAGATCGTCGCCGACGCGATCGCGTTCGCGCCCGCGGGCCAGCCCATCTCTCACCTCGCCGCGCGGATCGCCGTGCAGCGCGGGGGCAAGTCCCTCTTCAACAAGCGCGTCGACGTCGTCGGCGATCGTCGCGCGCAGGCCGGCAGCCTGCCGTCTCCCCCCATGCCGTTTCAGAGCATGCCGCTCGTCTACGAGCGGGCGTTCGGTGGCCCGACCCACCCGGAGAACCCCGCGGGCACGGGGCTCATGCCCGACGGCGGCGGTTGGTACACGCTGCCGAACCTCGTGTCGGCCCGCGATCCCGGCGCGGTGGTGGGCTTCGGCCCGCTCGCTGCGATGTGGCCGGTGAGGTCGGCGCGGCTCGCGCCCGGCGTCCTCGAAATGGTTACAGCGATGTCAGGTCAGGTGCCCGAGCTCCCCCACGATTTCGACGCCGGCTTCTTCCAGTCTGCGCCCGCCGATCAGCGCGTCGAGAAGCTCATCGGGGGCGAGCTCATCGCGATGTTCTGCATGCACCCCGACTGCGAGGCTCTGCGCTGCTACGTGCCGTTCTTGCGAGGCGTGGCGATGGCGCAGACGAGCGCCGGTGAGCGCTTGCCGCTCCCTCTGCGCCTCGACACGATCCACCTGGTCCCCCACGAGCTGCGCGCGGAGCTCGTCTTCCGCGGCGCGAGCTCGTTCCGCGTCGACCAGCTCGAGGGGCTTCGCGTCGGCGGCGCGCTCGAGGTTGCGGACGAGCCCTTCGTCTTCCCCGACATGCGCTCGGTGCCCGCGGCCGTGAGCGTTCGCGAGGCGCGCGCTCACACCATGCTGATGGAGGTCGGGAGCGAGCGGCACGGCACGACGCTCATCGTCGAAGAAGAGCAGCCGACGATGTCGCTGCCGTTCCCGCGCGACGTCCGGCAGAAGAGCTCCGCGCCGCCCGACACCTCGGCGACTCCTTGGGATCCGAGGCCGCCGGCGCCCGTGCGCGTCGCGGACGACGCGCTCCAGCACACCGTGCCGAACACGCCCGACATCGACGCGCTCGTCCAGCAGGTGCTCTCCGAGCGAGAGCTCGCGCGCGAGTCCAGCAAGGCTCCGTCGACCAGCAAGCGCGTCGCTCCCCCCGCCGAGCCTGCCGCACCGATGAGCGTGCGGTCCCGCACGAACAAGGTGCAGTGGCGCAAGGACGAGCCCACCCCGGTGGCAGCGCCGCCGCCAGCGCCCGCCGCGAAGCTCCCCGCGCCGCGGACGAACTTCAAGGCCGCGCTCTACAAGAAGCCGAAGTGACCCCAGGCTGACACGGGTCCGGTTGGCATTGCCCGGTTGGCGGCCCGACAGTGGGCCGCTTCGATGACTTACATGTTCGTCACTGTTTCTTGATGTTGTCGATGATGGCGAGCCCGACCTTGAGCGAGTCCTCGCCGCCGTCGTCGGCGCCACCGATGACCAGCAGGTTCTCGGGCTGGTTCTTGATGAGCACGTAGAAGAGCTTCACCCCTTTGCCCGCCGAGGTCGCGTGTCCCTTGCCGAAGAGGCCGGGGACCTTGTTCGGCCCGAGGGTGACGGGCGTCGGCTTCTTCCACTTGACGTCCTTGAACTTGGCGTGGCCGACGATGTCATCGACGCGCTTGAGGCCGTCCTGCGGCGTCTTGAAGCCAGTAAAGAGGAGCAGGGCCTTCTGATCGGGTGACATCAAGAGGCCGATGTCGTCCTTCTTTTGGAGCTTCCAACCCGGGTTCGGGATCATGAGCGGGCCTGCCGACAGCCACTCGAGCTTTGCTCCTGCCGGGGCCGCGGGCGGCGCCTTGACCGCGGCCTCGCCGCCGAGCGCAGGCGCGTCGTCTTTGACCGCTGACAGATCGACGTTGAGGATGCCCTCCTCGGGGCCGCCGTCGTCTTTGAGGATGTCCGCCGGATCGATCTCGGCCTTCTTCTCGGGAGTCGTCGAGGCCGACGTCGTGGGCGCCGGGGCCGAGCCCGAGGTCGTAGGCGGCGCATCCGCAGTCGACTTGTTCGAGCCGCTCGGCGTCTGAGAGCTGCTGGTCGAGGTCTTGTTCGAGCCGCTCGTCGTCGACGTGTTCGAGCCGGAGCCGTCTCCGTTCTCCTTGTTTCCACAGCCGACCAAGAGCCCCGCACCGACCAACAACGTGACAGCCCTACGATTGAACCAATGCATATGACAGCGCTCCTCCTAATGGTGTTTACGATCGTTCGCGGTCCGGTCGCGGACCGCATAGAACCCGCCGCCGAGCCGTACTGACTCGGACGAAGTCGAACCTTTAAGCGATTGTTCCCCGCCGCTGAATCAGCCGGCCTTGCGCTCGTGCGGCGCGAGGGAGGTCGTCCAGAACTTGTCGCGCTGGGTGTACTCCTTCGGGCACTTCGGAGCCCTGGGTTGCAGCTCGGGGAAGTCTTGGAGCAGCGGCCTGAACTTCGCCGTATCGCTCCCGTAAATCATACAGAGAACATTGCCGATTCTTTGTTCCGACATCGAGTGCTCGTCGAAGAATGCAGGCTTCTGTCCTTTGGTGAGCTCGAGGAAGGCCGCAGGGCCCGCTATCGCCCATTCTGGCTTCTTGTTCTGAATGAGGATCAGCGCCGCGAGGTCGTCGACATTGTCCTCTTCACCGCCGCTGACTCCCAAATCGAGCTCGGCGATGAGCGCGTGCCCCATCTCGTGCAAGACAGTGAAGGTGTAGGCGTCGAGCGTGCGTTTGCTCGCGGTCGCGTCGTCGATCCCCTTGCCGATGAAGCCCTCGTAGAAGGCCTCGGCGAGCTCGTAGCAGAGCGAGATCGCGTGCTTCTGAGGCATATAATACGCGTTGATCTTCTTGCACTCGCGCGCGACGACTGGGACGTCCCGCGGTAGCGCATAGTTCTTCATCGCCTCGACGACACCGCCGATTCGACCCTCTGGCTTGAAGAGCGCCTCATAGCGCTTGAGCTTCTCCGTCTTGGCGGGGCTGACTGCATATTTGAAGCGACCGCTCCCGGCGGGTGCATTGCCGACTGCCTGCGACTCCGGCTCGTCCGAGCTCGCCTCCGCCGTGGCGCTCTCTGCCGCGGGCTCGGGTTTGGCCTCTACCGCGGCGCTCTTGTCGCTCGTGGAGTCCGACTTCTTGCTCTTCGAGCCACACGCGGCGAGCGCAAACGCCGAGACGACGAGCGCCGCCGTCGAGATTCGCTTCGACAGGGTGTTCACCAAGGTTTCTCCTTGGGCCTGGCGGACTGCAACCCACGTACCCGCGTCAGGGCGGCGTTGCGGACGAGTCGCGCCGCGGATTTCTCGCGGCTTGCGGCGCTTCGCTTGGCTGCGCGCGAGTGCGCGGTCGTGCGCGCGCGCACTCGCGCGCATCGAGGTTCGGGCTCCCAGTCAGGCCGGCGTATCGGGCGGAACGACGACGCAGCTGCCGATCACCTCGCTGCGCCAGCGAGCGAGCATCGCCTCCTTGAAGCGCTCGAGGGGGAAGCGATGGGACACGTGGGGGCGGAGCTTGCCTTCTCGGGCCCAGCTGAGGATCTGCTCGAGGCGCGGCGGGCGCGACGAGGGATCCATCACGGTCGAGATGGCGGTGGGGCAGCCGAGCACGTCGAGGCCCTTCATCATGATGAGGTTCGTCGGCAGCTGGTTCGCGTTGGGCGCGCCGCGCTGGCCCCGACCTCGCGCGACGAAGGGCGTCGAGGCCCAGCCGACCACGAGGAATCGCGCGCCGAACTTCACGCAGCGCAGGCTCTCGAGCGAGACCTCACCACCTACACCGTCGTAAACGACGTCGACGCCGGCGCCCCGGGTGATCGCCTTCACGTCGTCGCGGAACGGGCGCGTGCCGCGCGGCGACTCGGGGGCGTGGATGTCGAGGATATGGTCGGCGCCGTGCTCGCGAACGATCGCGAGCTTCTCGGCGGAGCGCCCCGTCGCGATGACGGTCGCTCCGAGGAGCTTCGCGATCTCGACCGCGGCGAGGCCTGTCGCGCCCGCCGCGCCGTGGATGAGCACCGTCTCTCCCGCGCGGAGTCGACCGCGCGTGACGAGGCAGTGATAAGCGGTCTCGTACGCTCCGAGCAGACCCGCCGCCTGTTCGAAGGAGAGCGTCTCAGGGATCGGGTGGACGCCGAAGCTCGGCGCGACGACGTACGTCGCGAAGCCACCCCAGCGCTGGTATTCGCCGAGCGAGCGCGGGCCGCTTACAAAACCGTCAACGATGACGCGTGCGCCGAGCGCGGGCGTCCCCTCCGCCGCGTCGGGGCCACGCCAAACGACGACCCCAGCGGACTCGAGGCCCGGCGTGTAGGGGGGCTTCGGCATGTGCTGGTATTGGCCGCTCGTCATCAAGAGATCGACCCAGCCCACCATCGCCGCGTGCACGCGCACGATGACGTCGGAGGAGGTGAGCGTCGTCGGATCGGGAGGATCCATCGGCTCGATCGACAGGGAGGTAGCGACCCCGAGCGCCTCGTCGGGAGTCTCGGCGAACTCCTTGACGACGACGCGAAGCCCGGGAGGGAGGGGGATAGACATGGCGCGAGGGTACAGCACGCGCGGCGCGCGCTCGGGCCCGCGTGGACCCCGCCCTAGTCCCCTGTCGACTCGAAGGTGTTCATGTCGATCGACAGGACGTGTTCACCGCTGCCGTCTCCCTCGTCGAAGAGGAGCCGCACCGCATCTCGCCTGCGATCGGGCGTGAAACTCAGCGCCTTGAACGACACGCTGGTGGAGACGACGCGCGTCGCGAGGACCTCTCCCGTATTGACCGACGCGAAAGTCACCAACGAGACGGCGGGCGCGCGCGTCCGATCGATCGCATAGAGCGCGACCGTGGCGCCACTCCGGTCGAGGAGCGGGCCGAACTCGGTCGGGAGCGTGAGGGAGCTCGACAGGGAGAGATCGACGACGACGGCTCGGTCCCGATCGAGGACGCAGAGCGAGCGGCGCCCCTCGGGGCTCTGGTGCTCGCGCCCCGTCTCGACGTCGAAGATCGCCAGTCGCTGCTCGCCCGTGTCACAGCACACGTACGCGCCATCGGTGGTCAGCCGAGCTCGGCTCTCGTCGAGCGTGCCCTGTCCGCCCCCGAACCGCTGCTCGCGCAAGCTCGCCAGATCGACGACGTGCACGCGGTCGTCCGCGAAGTAGAAGGACCGGCCGTCCGAGCTGAACGCAGGGAAGATCCCGAGCGCCCCGACCGTGGTCGAAAAGATCGTGTGACCCGACCGCGTGTCGAAGAGCTCGAGCGGTCCCGCGCCGTCGAACTGCATGCTCTCGACCACGAAGTCGCCGCGTGGAGAGAGCGGGCCTCCCACGCGATCCATCACAGGCTCGAGCGTCGATTTGCGAACAATCTTGTAATCGCCCGGCGACCCGAGGACATAGGTCTCGGCGGTCTCTCCGGCGACGAGCAGTCGGCTGGTGAAGGCCTCGTAGTATTGCTGTCGGTGCACGGCGCCCGCGCAGCCGTCGAGGTCGTAGAGAGCCGCGTCGTCGCGCACCAAGAGGTGCTCACCGTCCGCGGTGAAGGCGCCGTCGACGATGGCGATCGGCAGGCGCGATGGTGCAGGCTCGACCTCGGCGGTCGAAGCGCAAGCGCCGGGGACGAGCCAGCTCCCGTTCGGGGCACCCGCGACGACGACCGCGCCCCTCGGGGAGACGACGGCGAACCGGCCTGGGACGATGAAGTCGAACGCGCGCGTCTCGTCGTTGAAGAACCCGATCGCATCGAGGGCGCCGTGCGCAGTCGGCAGGGTGCCTCGGACGAGGGTCCAGCCTCGGGCGTGCGCGATCGGCGGATAATCGGGCGCGAAGGTCGTCCGCGCCTCGGCGGTCGGTTCGGAGGGCGCGCGTTCGCTCGTCTCGTGGGGCGCGACCGGCTCCCGTGCAGTGCACGCCCCGGCGATCAAAGCGAACAGCGAGACGGCCCTCATCGCGTGAAGGACGCCCCTCGCGCGCCGTCGCTTCCCGGAGCTACGCCGGCGACGTCGCGGGCTACGTCCGCGCTGTCCGACGCCGCGTCGAGGTGCCGCGCGGCGCGGGCGTCTTGGACTGACTTGTCTGTAACTTTTCGGGGCGCGCGCGGACCGCCTTCAGGACGAAGTCGATGAGGCGCATCACGAAGTCCTCGTCGAGCGCCGCTCCCTCGATCAGCAGCTGATCTCGCATGGTCCCCGTGACGACGGTGACCATCATGTCGACGTCGGCGTCCTCCGCGAGCTCACCGCGGGCGACGGCGGCGTCGAGCACCTGTCGCACCACGGAGAGGCGCTCGGTCTGAATGGAGCGCCCGATCTGCGCGAGCTCCTCGTCGCCCTTCTCGAGGAAGAGCACGCGCATGATCGCGCGCCCGCGGGCCGAGCTCGCGACGCGCATCCCGATGCGCGCGAGGGCGCGCATGTCCTCACGCACCGAGCCCGTGTCGGGGATCTTGAGGTGCTCGGTGCCGCTCGCCATCCGAATGAGCGAGGCGCGCACGAGCGCCTGCTTGGTCGACCAGCGACGATAGACGCTGGTCTTGTTCGCGCCCGCGAGCGCCGCGACGTCGTCGACGCGCAGGGCGGTGTAGCCGGCGCGCACGAGCTCCGCGAGCGTCGCGTCGAGGACCTTCTCGACGAAGGCGGGGCCGCGGGTCTGCGGCGCCTTCCTCTTCGTTCGGCGCTCGGGCTTCTTCGTCGTCACCATCGCGGACCGAGCGGTAGCAGAGCGCCTCGAGTGAGACGAGCCCTCGGATTATTGCAACTATCGGTTGCAATGTCACGGGCGCGTCGTTACGGTCATTGCAACCACTCGTTGCATTGGGAGAGGTGATGGCGCGACCAGTCGTGATTCAAGACGATGCGATCCTCGGCGCGGCGCGGGCCGTCTTTCCTGGAGCGGGGGCCGACGGCGACCTCGCTCGAGATCGCCCGACGGGCGGGCGTCTCCGAGGGCACGGTGTTCAAGCGCTTCAAGACGAAGGCCGAGCTCTTCCGCGCCGCGCTCGAGCTCGACGACGAACCACCGAGCCTGCGTGATCTGCCTGCCCGGGTCGGGTCGGGTGGCGTCGAGCAGAACCTCCTCGAGGCTTCGATCGCCACGCTCGAGCATCTCGAGCGCGCGGCGCCGCTCTTTCGCCTGCGCCTCTCGCGCAGCAACCGCCTGGCGTCGCGGGATGCGCTCGTCTCCGAGTGGGGCTCGCGCGGTCTCTCGGCCTATTTGGACGGGGAGATCGGGCTCGGGCGTCTCCCTCGCTTCGATGTCCAGTTGGTCGCGGTCGCGTTCGTCGGCGCGCTCTTCGCGCCGTCGCTCATCGTCGGCGGCGCGCGCCTCGATCGGACCCTCTACGCTCGCGCCTGCGTCGCGATGGTCCGCTCGGCGATTCACCCTGCGTGAGTTGATCGCGCGCGCGAGACGTCGGACGGTGCGCCATGGGCAAGCTCCGAGACCTGAGCGAGCGCGCGCTCGCCGGTGAGCAGACAGACTTTCACCCGTTCGCGCCGCTCTTCGCAGTCGAGGAAATCGCCGAGCGAACCGCGTGCGTCTCGAGCTTCGCGAACGTCCTCGTCGTCGACACCGACGAGGGCCTCGTGCTCGTCGATCCCGGGAGCTTCGTCTTCGCGAAGCTCTCGCGCGAGCTCGTGCGGCGCTTCTCCGAGCGCCCGCTGCACACCGCGGTCTACACGCACGGCCACGTCGACCATGTCTTCGGCGTCGAGCTCTACGAGGCCGAGCGCGAGGGGCACCGCGCGCGCGTCGTCGCCCATGAAAACGTGCCCGCGCGCTTCGACCGCTATCGGCTGACCCCTGGCTACAACGCCTGCATCAACGCTCGGCAGTTCCAAGCGAGCACCGATTGGCCCGTCGACTATCGCTACCCCGACACGACCTTCGAGGATCACCTCGCGCTCGATGTCGGCGGCGTTCGCGTCGAGCTCGCCCACGCGCGCGGCGAGACCGACGATCACCTCTACGCGTGGCTCCCCGAGCGCGGCGTGCTCGCGACCGGTGATCTCTTCATCTGGGCGAGCCCGAACGCAGGCAACCCGCAGAAGGTCCAGCGCTACCCGGGGGAGTGGGCCGCGGCCCTCCGCGCGATGGCGAAGCTCGACGCCGAGGTGCTGAGCCCCGGACACGGCCTGCCGATCTTCGGTCGCGCCGCCGTGCGACGCGCCTTGGAGGAGACCGCGACGCTGCTCGAGTACTTGGTTCGCGAGACGCTCGCGCGCCTGAACGAGGGCGCGCGCCTCGATCGCATCCTCGCGGAGGTTCGGGCGCCTCGTGAGCTGCTCGAACGCCCTTATTTGAAGCCCGTCTACGACGAGCCCGAGTTCGTCGTTCGCAACGTCGTGCGGCAGTTCGGCGGCTGGTGGGATGGAAACCCGGCGAGCCTCAAGCCCGCGCGCGAGGTCGCGCTCGCGAAGGAGCTCGCGGCGCTGGCCGGCGGCGCGCACAAGCTCGCGGAGCGCGCGGCCGATCTCTCGGCGCGCGGGGAGCACGCGCTCGCTTGCCACCTCGCGGAGCACGCGTTCCTCGCCGATCCGTCGAGCGCGCGCACCCGAGAGATCCACACACGGGTCTATCGCGCTCGCGTCGAGGTCGAGACCTCGCTCATGGCAAAAGGGATCTTCTCGGCTGCGGCGCGCGACTCCGAGGATTAGCCAGCTCGCTGACTCCACCGTCGGCGGCTCGGGTCGACGCGGCCCCGGCTCCATGTAGACTCGCCCGCAAGGAGCTGCCGATGGGGGACGTTACCGCCGACCTGAAGACCCGCTACAGCGTCTTTGTTCCGAAGCCGCTCGCGCGCATCAACCTTGGTGATTGGCAGCGACGGGAAGGCACCGTCCAAAGTCCGAAGTTCGGGTACGCCGGAGTCTCGATCCAGACCGAAAAGGACATGTTCGTCGACGTCTGGAAGGCGACGTACGTCCAGGCGCGCGGCGGCTTCACCGTGCAGACGACGGACTGGTTCAACTGCGCGCAGAAGGCTCTCTTCCTCGCCACGGCCGACAGCGCCACGCTCGGCGCCGACGGCGTGATGACCATCGCGGCCGGCGCGGGGCAGGCCCCGACTTGGACGCTCGACCACGGCGACGCGATGGAGGTTTATCCCTATAACAGCCTCCAGCTCCATTACCGGGTAGAGGAGGTCCAAAATAGCCTCTTCGAGTTCTTCCGCGGTCGTCGCGAGAAGGACTATCCGGCGGACTCGACCACGTTCGGTCAGCAGCTCCTCGAGGGGCTCTACCGCAAAGATCCTTCGTTCAACTCCGCCAAGAAGACGGGGCTCTTGGCCGCCGTCAACCCGTTCTCCGACAAGGGCTCGAACCCGCGCGGACAGAGCGGCGCCAAAGAGAGCGAGGCCGAGTCCAAGCTCCACGGCGGCTTCGAACCCATCGCCGAGGCCTCGTGGCAGGCGCTCTACGGCAACAAGCAATTCAAGCTCGGCGCCAAAGACTCGACCGCCGAGGGCAAGCGGCCCGCGCCCGTCGACATCTTCGGGAGCCTGGACGACATCCGCGGTAACCCATCTCAGGTCGGCTACACCTTCGAGGATGTCGTCGGCGACGGAGCCGATGGGGAGAAGACAGAGAAGCAGCTCCGATATGGATTCAGCTCCTATTTCTCCCGGTTCGATCCTTACGCCCTCATCAATCCCGATCACCCCGATCTCAACAACCCCAAGCGGCCGCTTTACACGGCAGTCATGCGGGCGCTCGCTCGAGTGCACAACGGCAGCGTGCGCCTGAAGCGCACTGTCGACGTCATGTACAAGATTGGCAGCTTGCTCAAGGACAACGCGATCTCGAAGCTCGTCATCACGGGCTGGGGTGCGGTCGACGCGTCTTTTCAAGCGATCAAAGCGGCGCGCGGTCAATACGAGGTTTGGGAGGCTGTCCACTTGGGCTCGCGCGGCAACCTGCGTGACCAATTCATCGACGAGCGCGAGTCCGGCGTCGACAAGCGCGGCGCCGCTCGCGACAAGCTCCTCTACGACTGGACACCCAAGACGACGACGAAGGCCGCTGTCCGCTCCAAAGCCCCGGAGAAGGATTTCGCCTCCGGCGAGACGAAGGGCTTCGGATTGGACGCGCTCCTCGTCCCTGTCCCGAACTCGAGCCCCCCCAAAGTCCGACTGTCGGTGCTCCACATCAAGTCGAACGCCGCGGAGTTCGACCTGCCCACCATCGAGGTCGACGCTGCGACAGCGGCCAAAATCGCAGGGTCCGCGGCGTCGGGGGACGCGTGGGTCGCTCAGGGTGCGGACAGGACTGTAAGCGTCAAGTTCGACAAGGAGGACTGGATTACAGTCAACATCGGTAATCCGACCATCATGTCGGCGTCGGACGCAGCGTCTCAAGATCAAGCGCTCGCGGCCCTGTCGCCGCCCGTGGCTGCGCACTTCGTGAGCGACCGCAACGCCTTGCTCGAGGCCGTGCGCACCGCGATCACGAACGCAGTCGGCGCGCGCGCCACGGTGTCGAGTGGCGCGCTGACGTTCACCTCGGCGACGGTCGGTGTGCTCTCGAAGGTGCAGCTCGAGGCCAACCCGCCGGACACGATGCGGCTGCTCGGCCTCTCCAAGGCTTCGGCGACGGGCACGAACCCAGGCGCCGAGCTGACCGCGGACGCGCTCCTCGCCGCGTGGACTGCGGCCGCCGGCTCATCCCCGCCCTGGAGCGGCAAGGTCGACATCACCGTCGAGGACGGGCAGCTCGTCTTCACGAGCAAGGTCGAGGGCGACGGCTCGTTCGTCGAGGTGAGCGGCTCGATGGCGAGCTCGTTCGACTTCAAGGGTGACTTCCGCGGGGAGACCGATCGCGACGAGGTCCGCGAGCTCGACGTGCACCGCCGCCGGATGGACTCTTTTCAGAAGCTCGACGAAGAGCTCCTGAAGTTCCCCGACGACGTCGCCGCGCTCGTCCGCCCAGCGGTGCTGCTCTACAAAAACGCCGTCGGCGTCGTGAGCAAGACCGTCGCTGCGGTCAAAGCGATCGTCAAGGTCTTCGGCCTGAAGCTCCCGCAGACGAAGGGCGCGGTCGGCATCGTCGCGAGCAAGGGGATCAGCCTCGGGACGCCCGATCGCATCGTGGGCGCGGGCGGTCAGGGCGTCGTCTTCATCGCCGACGGCGGCACGGGCCTACCCGATCAGGCGAAATACGTCGTGCTCGAGGAGATCATCAACCGCATCACGGGCGCCGATCTGCTCGCGCCGTTCTTCGCGAAGCCCTACGCGCGCAAGGATCCGAAGCCGACCCTCGGCTTCCGCGCGTACAGCGACACCTCGACCGATCTCATCGCGCGCAACGCCGCCAACGTGCTGGCGCTCGGCCGCGTGAAGGACAAGTCCGGCAACATCGTGGGCGCCGGCATCGCGCGCGTCGCGGCCTCGTACGCGGTCGAGATCGCCGCGCAGGAGAAGGTCGTGATCGGCGCTCGCGAGGGCAACCCCGCGCAGGCAGGCACGGGCCTCGGTCGGGTCGAGGTGCTCGGGAACACGATCGCGCTCGGCTACAGCGAGATCGACACGAAGGAGGGGACCTTCGGGCCGGCGGATCGCGGACCCAACAAGGGCTGGCCCGGCGAGTGGCACGAGCCGAAGGGCAAGAACACCCACGCGAAGACCGAGTCCGTGCTCGTGCACTCGACCGATCAGGCGTGCATCGTCGTCGGCAAATACATGGTCCAGCTCCGCAACACGAAGAACAGCCCGGCGATCGAGGCCCATGCGAAGGCCCACGTCGATCGCTGCAAGCGAGAGCTCGACGCCTTGCAGAAGACGCTCGTCGACAAGCAAAAGGAGAAGGCCGAAGAGGAGGAGTGGGAAGAGAGCGCCGATCAGGTCGTGGTGCAGCGCCTCACCGGGGAGATCACGGACCTCACCAACGTGCGCATCCCCGCCAAGACCGCCGAGCACGTCGCGGCCCAGCAGCTCTTGCAGAACGTCCAGGCGGGCCTCGAGCCGACGAGCGACGAGGGCATCGTCATCTCGATGCGCGACCCCGACGGGATCGCGAACAACTCCCTCGCGAACCACGCGTGGAAGAGCAAGCCTGCCATCGTCCTCTCCGACAAGGGGATCACCATCACGACGAAGACGAGCGAGGCCGACGACGCGTCGGGCGCGCGCATCACGCTCGACGCCGACGGGATCAGCGTCGCGTGGAACAAGAAGGCCGGCATCCTCGTCAAGAACGACAGCTCCATCGTCATAAGCGACGGCACGAACAAGGCCACGTTCGGCGCCAACAAGTGGGACTTCGCTGTGGGTCAGGTCGCGTTCTCGAACGCGCAGAAAATCACGCTCGGCTGACAAGAATGTCAACATTGCGACTGCCTGCTCCGGCGACGCGTCCGGCGAACCTCTCTCTTCGATCCTGGCTCCACGGCGGTCCCGCTCCACGCGCCGAGCAACCCGCGTCCTTCTCCGTCTTGGAGGTCGGCTCGGGCGGCGGCGAGAACCTCCTGCCGCTCGCGTTCTACGACCCGAGCGGCCGCTACGTCGGCGTCGAACCCGACGGAGAGCAGCTGGAGAAAGCCAGGGCGCGCGCGTCCCTCGCGGGGGTCGCGAACCTTCGCTTCGAAGGCGCCCTCGAGCTCGACGACGGAGCCGAATTCGAGGTTGTCCTCGTGCGCGACGGCGCCTTGCGCGCCACCGCTACGGATTTGAAAGCGCTCGTCGAGCGCGTGAGTCGTCACCTCGCGGCGGACGGTCTGCTCTACCTCGAGGGGCCCGTGCTCCCTGGCGCGGGGGTCGACGCGCTCGTCGGCGAGCTCGTGCGCGCGACGGCTCGCGACGACACCGACGACGCGCTCCGTGCCTCGGTGGCCTCGCTCCGCGAGGTGATCGCGCGCCCGAGCCATCCGTATCCCAACCTCGTCGCGCTCGAGCTCGCGGGCGCCGCCGACCTGCCGAGCGACGAGCTCAGGCGGCGCGCGTCGAGCAGCGCGCGGCTCTTCTTTCGCGAGATCGTCGAGCTCGCCGGGGCGGCTGAGCTTCGCTGGATCTGCGACGCCGAGCGCGATGAGTCCGCGATCGTCGAGGCTCTGCGCGAGGAGCTCGCGTCGCGTGGCGCGTCCGGCGTCGGGCTCGAGCAGGCGATCGACATCCTCTGTTATCGCCGGCGTCGCGCCTCGATCTTCTGTCGCGCGGACGCGCCGAGCGCGCCGCGGCCTGGTCTCGACGCGCTCGATCGGCTGTTCATCGCGTCGTCGCTCACGGCGGTGAACGATCCTCCGCGGCTCGGGCCGGGCCTCGAGGAGGCCTTCACCAGCGTCGACGGGGCTCGCATCACGAGCGTCGATCCGCTGCTGAAAGCCTCGCTCCTCGCGCTGCGCGCGTCCTCACCGCGGCCGCTCTCGTTCGCAGCGCTCATGGGAGCCGCCGTCCAGCGACTGCGCGACAGCGGCGCCGAGGGTGAGCCTGACGACGAGCTCGTCGCGGGCGTCGCACGCGATCTCTGGGCGCTCTACGCGCGCGGCCTCGTCGACTTGCACTTCGCTCCGGGGCCCGAGCCGACGACGGGCTCGACGCTGCACGCGCTCGCCCGCGTCGAGGCCGCGGAGCGCGCGACGCTGACCACGCCGTATCACACGCTCGCCACGCTCGAGGGCTTCGACGCCGCGCTCGCGAAGAACCTGGCCGCACTCACCGACGCTGGCGTGGGCGACGACGCGCTCGTCGGCGCGATGATGAGCAGCGTCCTCTCGGGCGAGATCCCGCTCGAGATCGGCGGTCAACGGATCGCGGACCCGACACTGCTCGAGCCGCTCGTGCGGGCGCTCGGCAAGCGTGGGCTCGCGACGCTCGAGCGCTTTGGCTTGATCGCGCCGCCGCGCTAGCGTCAGCCGTGCGCAAGATCGTGGCTTACATTGTTGTTATCGCCAGCCTCGCCGCGTGCGGCCCCGAGGGCTCGGCGCCGTCGGCGTCGTCGTCAGCGTCGGCGTCGTCGAGCGCGCCGTCTGCTGGCGTCCCGTCGAGCGGTGGTCCGGCAGCTTCGATCGCGGTCGGCGCCGTCGGCGCGACGAGCGCTCCACCCGAAGTCGTCGTCGGGCGCGACCTCTCCGCCGTCGCGAACGCCGTCGTCGCCGAGTGTGACGCCGCGTGGTCCGACACGACGGGCTACGGTCCTCCCAACACCTGCGGCGCGCTCCAGGAGCTCGCGGATCTCGACATCGAGCACGGCGCGCGCGACGCGGAGTGGCTCGAGATCCTGGCCTCCGACAACGTGAAGCTCAGGTGGGTCGGGTTCTCGGGGCTGTCGCGCTGGGGCAAGAAATTCAGGACCGAGCGCGCCCTCGCCGAGCGCCTGCTCGACGCTTCAGCGAAGGAGAGAGCGCACGCCTTCGACGGCTCGCTCGGGTTGCTCGTCGCCGAGATCGATCAGGAAAAGACGGGGCTCGGCGAGCGCATCGGCGCCCTCGCGACCGACCCTTCGGTCAGCGTCGACCTGCGCGCCGCGCTGCTCACGTTCATCCTCGAGCGCAACCCGAAGAGCGCTTCGGCGCGCGCGGCGCTGAAGCGCGCGGCCACCGCCGAGGAGCCTGCGATCCGCCGCGCGGCCCTCGCAGGGTGGGCGGGGACCTACTTGGACGATCCGACCGAGCCCTGCGCCGCGTGGAGCGCGGGCCTCCGCGACGCGGACGCATCGGTCGCGGCGCTCGCGATGTCGTTCGGCACGATCGGCAACACGACGATGAGCTGGCGCGGCAACGGCAACGCAGCGTCGAGCGCCTACGACATCGACGCGAACCTCTGCGATCCAGCGCCCTTCGCGGCGCTCGCGGCGCCGCTCGCCGAGCAGGCGAAGAGCGGCGCGCTCACCGAGGAGGGCCAGGTGCTCGCGCTCTGCGGTCTCGCTCGCGACAAGAAGAGCGCGGCCGACACGCGCAAGACCGCGCTTGCCGGGTTGCTCGCGGTCCTCGATCAGCCGAAGAACCCGGCGCGCGCGAAGGCTGTGATTTGCCTCACGCGCGCCGATCCTGACCACGCCAAGAAGAAGCTCGAGAAGCTGAAGAGCGACGCCGACCCCGAGGTCGCGCTCGCGGCCGAGAACGCGCTCGCGCGCTGAGCGCCAAGGATGGGATGGCGACGCGCTCCTCAGGCGAGGCGCGGCCTCGACGCGCGCGTGACCGCGTGCAGCGCGATCCCACACGCGACCGCGACGTTGAGCGAATCGAAGCCGGGCGCCATTCCGATCCGCACGCGCCTGACGCGCGCGAGCACGTCGGGCGCGAGCCCGGGGCCCTCCGCGCCGACGAGGAGCGCGCGGCGACCCGTCTCGTGGAGCGCGTCGATCTCGAGCTCGCCGTGTGGGCTCAGGCCGATCACCTCGAAGCCGGCCTCCTCGAAGAGGTCGAGCATCGCGTGCGCGGAGCCGCAGCGAGCGAAGGGCACGAGCAGCGCGCCGCCGACCGACACGCGGATGGACTTGCGATAGAGCGGGTCACACGTGGCCTCGTCGAAGAGGACAGCGTCCGCGCCGAACGCAGCCGCGGAGCGGAACACGCCGCCGACGTTGTCGTGGTTCGAGAGCCCAATCAGGCCGACGACGACACGCGCCCCCGCGACGAGCTCGCGCGCGTCGCGATCGGGGCCGCGCTCGGCGAGCGCGAGGATGCCGCGGTGGATGGAGAAGCCGACGAGCCCATCCATGAGGTCCTGCGACACGACGTAGACGGGGGTCTCGCTCGGCAAGCGCGCGACGAGAGGCGCCGCGGACGCGAGCCGCCGCTCCGACAGGAGGACCGCGAGCACGCGCTCCGGCGCCCGTGCCGTGAGCACGTCGAGCACGACCTTTCCCTCGGCGATGAACCGGCCTTGGCGACGCACGAGATCGCGCTCGCGCACCTCTGCGAAGCCGGAGACTCGCGGGTCGTCGAGGGACGAGATCGGGACGAGCATGACGACGATCGGCGGGTAGCTGACGTTCTTGTAACCGCTTCGCGGCCGAGGCTCAGGGGTCGACTTCGACGTGGAGATTGTCGATGCGCTCTTCGGTCACGGTGGTGCAATCCTCGACCCCGGGGTCGTAGTCGTAGGGCACAGGCGTGTCGCGACGCGCCCCGAGGACGACCTGCGCGCACGCGTGCTCGCTGAGGACGGTGCCGTTCTCGCAGACGACGACGAGGTCCCAACACGCGCGGGCGTCTTTGTACCCGGAGAGGTGGCTAGGAGAGCAGATGTAGCCGTCGACGGGCTTCGCGCCCTTCGGTCGACAGCTCACGGTCACCACCGCGGCGGGCCCCCACGCGCGGCCCTGCATGACGAAGCCCGTGGTCAGGATGGCGAGGGCGATCAAGCCGTGCAGCAAGCGCCACGGCGCGCCCCAGCGCTTGCGCGCGTGCAGGTAGACGAGGAACGCGACCGGGAAGAACGCGCCGAGCGCGACGGTCCACTGGATCGCGTTCCGACCGAGCCGCTTCGCGTCGCGAGAGAGCAGCGCGATCGACACCACCGCAGCGACGATCGCCGCGGTGATCGCGTATTTTCTCAGCGGGATGAGCACCTCGGCGACGCCCCCTGCGATCGGGGCGAGGAGCGCGGCCCACACGAGGAGGTCGTCGCCCGTGACGGGAGCGCGAGCTGGCGCAGCGACCACAGCGGCCGGTTGAGCGCTCACCACGGGGCGCTCCTCGGGCGGCTCGGGGTCCGACAAAGGTGTGAAGGCCGGCTTGTCCATGCAGGCTGGGCGCGGCAGCTTACTCCAACCTGGCCACGACTCTCGCGGGCGCGAAACACGAGCAGGTGCAAAAAGAGATTGACTTCAAACTCCGTGCGAGTAGTTTTCCGCGCCGCCCCGGTCAGACGCGGGGCTCGTGATGCGTCGGTCTTCGGCGTTCGCGACACCCGGGCCACCGGGTAAGCTTCGAGGCTCAGGCCATCACCCGAACCTCGACCCCTTGGGGGATCGTCTAATGGCAGGACGCAAGACTCTGACTCTTGCTATCAAGGTTCGAATCCTTGTCCCCCAGCCCCGGCGATGAGCCGGTTTCGTCTCAAGGTCCCATCGTCTAGCGGTTAGGACATCGGCCTCTCACGCCGGTAACGCGGGTTCGATTCCCGCTGGGATCGCCACCAGTCAACCGCACCCAAGCACCCCGCATGCGCAGCCCGTATGCGGGGTGTGGCTTTTTGTTTCTCTGGCTCCGTGTGACTTCTCATCGCGGCGCTTGCTAAGCGTCTTGACGGCGCAGCCAACCGGATTAAGTTCCGCCCGCCTTTGGCACTCAACGTACTCGAGTGCTAGCACCCGCCGACTTGGACCTCGCGGTCCTCGGCGGTGGCCCTCTCTCCGAGGGGGGTGGGGGCAAGCGGGCACGGTTTAGCGCGCCGCCCAGGGGGCGTCGCCCATATCCCAGCAGAGGTTGGAAACATGAAGATCAGGCCGCTTCAGGATCGCATCGTCGTCAAGCGCATCGAGGGCGAGACGAAGACCAAGGGTGGGATCATCATCCCGGACACCGCGAAAGAGAAGCCGATCGAGGGCAAGGTCGTGGCCGTGGGCAACGGCAAAGTCCTCAAGGACGGCAAGTCGCGTCCCGTCGACGTGAAGGTCGGCGACACCATCCTCTTCGGCAAGTACAGCGGGACCGAGGTCAAGATCGACGGTGAAGAGCACGTCATCCTGCGTGAGGACGACGTCCTCGCGGTGACGAGCGAGGCCTGAGGATAAGGGGACCAAGCGCCATGTCAGCCAAGCAAATCGTCTACAGCCGCAGCGCCCGTCACGCCATTCTCCGCGGGGTCGACGCCCTCGCCGACGCCGTCAAGGTCACGCTCGGCCCCGGCGGCCGCAACGTCGTCATCGAGAAGAGCTGGGGCTCGCCCGTCGTCACCAAAGACGGCGTCACCGTCGCCAAGGAGATCGAGCTCCCGTCCAAGCTCGAGAACATGGGCGCCCAGATGGTGCGTGAGGTCGCGTCGAAGACCAGCGACAAGGCCGGCGACGGCACCACGACCGCGACCGTGCTCGCGCAAGCCATCTACCGCGAGGGCCTGCGCCTCGTCGAGGCAGGCCACAACCCGATGTCGCTGAAGCGCGGCATCGACGCCGCCGTGGAGAAGGTGCTCGCCGGGGTGAAGGCCTCCGCGACCCCGACCAAGGACAAGGCTCAGATCGCGCAGGTCGCGACCGTGAGCGCGAACGGCGACGCCACCATCGGCGAGATCCTCGCCGAGGCGATGGAGAAGGTCGGCAAAGAGGGCGTCATCACGGTCGAGGAGAACAAGAGCATCACGACCGAGCTCGACGTCGTCGAGGGCATGCAGTTCGACCGCGGCTACATCTCGCCGTACTTCGTCACCGACTCGGACAAGATGCGGACGGTCCTCACGAACCCCGTCATCCTCGTCCACGAGAAGAAGATCTCGAGCATGCAGGATCTCCTGCCGCTCCTCGAGCAGATCGTCCGCGGTGGCCGCGAGCTCCTCATCATCGCCGAGGACCTCGAGGGCGAGGCGCTCGCGACGCTCGTCGTCAACAAGCTGCGTGGCACCGTGAAGGTCGCCGCCGTCAAGGCCCCGGGCTTCGGCGATCGCCGCAAGGAGATGCTGAAGGACATCGCGATCCTCACGGGCGCGACCCCCTTCATGGAGGACCTCGGCCAGAAGCTCGAGAGCGCCTCGCTGAAGGACCTCGGCACCGCGAAGCGCGTCGAGATCGACAAGGACAACACGACGATCGTCGACGGCGCTGGCGACAAGAACGCCATCAAGGGCCGCTGCGAGTCGATCCGCAAGCAGATCGCGGAGACGACGAGCGACTACGACCGCGAGAAGCTCCAGGAGCGCCTGGCGAAGCTCTCGGGCGGCGTCGCGGTGGTCAAGGTCGGCGCTGCGACCGAGACCGAGATGAAGGAGAAGAAGGCCCGCGTCGAGGACGCGCTCCACGCGACCCGCGCCGCCGTGGAGGAGGGCATCGTCCCCGGTGGTGGCGTCGCGCTGCTCCGTGGTTCGCGTGCGCTCTCCGAGCTCAAGTTCAACGACGAGCGTGACTTCGGTGTTCGCATCGTCCTCAAGGCCTGCGAAGCGCCGATCCGGCAGATCTCCGAGAACGCCGGCTTCGACGGTTCGATCGTGGTCGAGAAGGTCCTCAGCGGCACGGGCAACTTCGGCTTCAACGCCCGCACCCACCAATACGAGGACCTCATCGCGAGCGGTGTCATCGACCCGGCCAAGGTCGTGCACCACTCGATCGCCAACGCCTCGAGCGTCGCGGGCCTGATGCTCACGACCGAGGCGCTCGTCGCCAACAAGCCCGAGAAGAAGGAAGACAAGGGCGCGGGCGGCGGCGGCGGTATGGGCGGTATGGGCGGTATGGGCGGCGGCATGGGCGACTTCGACATGTGAGCCGAGCGCGGCGCTGTCTCAGCGACCGCATGACACGAGCGCGCCGAACGACGGCGTGCTCGTTGTCTTTTGTGCGAGCGGCTGTCGCGTAACGCCCGAGCGAAAAAGGACCGCGCGCGTGGAACTGTGCGGCCGGCCGTTTTCGGTGACCGAGCCCGTTTCTGTACTAGACTGCGCCGTACATGGCCGACGTGCTCCCGTCCCGCATCGGGCGCGAATTCGCTCCCGGCGAGGTTCTCTTCAGAGAGGGCGAGTCGGGCGACGTCATGTACGTCATTCAAGCGGGGGCCGTGCGCATCACGAAGCGCGTGAGCGGCGAGGAGCGACTGCTCGCGATCCTCGGGCCTGGCGAGTTCTTCGGCGAGATGGCGCTGCTCAACGGCAAGCCCCGCACCGCGACGGCGACCGTGATCGATCCCACGCGCTGCCTCGTCATCGAGTCGCGCACGCTCGAGGACATGGTCGCGCGCAACGCCGAGATCGCGCTGCGCTTGATCAAGAAGCTAGCGAAGCGCCTCGACTCTGCCGACTCGCTCATCGAGGTGCTCTTGCACCGCGACCCGAAGGCGCGCGTGCTGCTCGCCCTCTCTCGACACGCGGAGGCCTTCGGTGAGGAGGTCGAGCGCGGCGTGTTCGTGCGCACGACGATCCTCGACATCGCGAACGAGGTCGCCGTCGATGAGCGGCTCGCGCACGAGATGATGAGCCGCGTGCGACGACTCGGCATCGCGCACGACGAGGCCGGCGGCATCTTGGTGACCGATCTCGTGCGCCTGCGTGACTTCCTCGAGTTCCTCGAGCTCGCGCGCCAGGTCGACCCCAGCGTTCCCCCCGACCGAGGCTCGCGTCCCGGCTCGGACTCCGACGCACCCGTGGGCGAAGGCCCGAGGAGCTAGAGAAGTGGAGCTCTACGTCGTCGGTTGTCACGGGGGCGAGACGCCCAAACATCGGGCGAGCACCTTCATCCTGGACCGCACGCTCGCCATCGACGCGGGCGCTGTCACGCGCGGCCTCGACCTCGCGGACCAAGCCAAGCTCGAGGCCTGCGTCGTCAGCCACGCCCACCTCGACCACGTGCGCGATCTCGCGACGCTCGCGGACAACCGCTGCCAGCTCCGCAGCCCGCCGCTCATCGTCGCAGGGACGAAGGCCACGATTCGCAGCCTCAAGCAGCATTTCTTTAACGGCGTTCTATGGCCGGACTTCAGCGTGATCCCGTGCGGGGGAGGCGGGCACACCATCGAGTTCCTCGAGCTCGATTTGGAGAAGCCGACGATGGTCGCAGGCCGCTCGGTTACAGCAGTCGCGGTCTCGCACACGATCGACTGCGCGGGCTTCGTGGTGAAGACCGACTCGGGCTCCATCGCGTACAGCGGCGACACGGGGCCGACGGATCGCCTCTGGGAGGTCCTCGGCGGCGTCTCGGATCTCAAGGCCATGCTCGTCGAGGTCAGCTTCCCCGACAACGAGGGCGCGCTCGCGAAGGTGAGCGGCCACTACACGCCAGCGTCGCTCGCGACCGACCTACGCAAGCTCGAGCGCTCCGCGAGCACGCCGACGCTGCTCTACCACATCAAGCCGATCTTCCAGCGCGAGGTCGAGCGCGAGTGCGCGCGGCTCTCGAGCTTCGCGCTCGAAGTGCCGAAGCTCGAGGACATCTACCAGTTCTAGCGAGCCCCGCGCGGTACGTCGCTTGCTGCCGCGCTCGCATGGCTGTCAGCTTTGTAACGACGCGCCTGCTCGTGGGTGCGCTCGCGCTCGCCGCGTGCGCGGACGATAGCGCGACGAGTGCCGGCGGGAGTGGGGGCGCGCCGGAGGGCGGAGCCGGCGCCACAGGACAAGGTGGAAGCGCAGGTGGCGGCGGCGGCGAAGGAGGGGCGCCGTCTCAGGTCGATTGGGCTTCTTGCCCGCTCTATCTCGATCAGCCGAACGGCGCTCAGGCCGAGTGCGCGACCATCGAGGCGCCGCTCCGTTGGAGCGAGCCGGACGGTCCGCAGATCGGGGTCTTCGTCCAGCGTCTGCGTGCGCCCGTGCAGCCGAGTCGCGGACAGGTGTGGCTCCTCGAGGGTGGCCCCGGCGGCTCAGGCGCTGACTTCGACAAAATCATGGCCGAGTTTCAGAAGCTCGATCCGACCCTCGACTTCTACGCGATCGATCACCGCGGTGTCGGCCGGTCGGCGCGCCTCTCGTGCCCGGGCGAAGACTCGGCGACGAGCGCGTGGGGGACCTCGGTCTCGCCCGAGGAGGCGCCCGCGTGCCGCGACGAGGTGCTCGCGGCGTGGGGCGACGATCTCGACGAGTTCACGACGACGAGCGCCGCGCGCGACCTCGGGTGGCTCATCGATCGCACGGCCGAACCCGGCAGAGACGTGTTCGTCTACGGCGTCTCGTACGGCACCTATTGGGCAATTCGCTACCTGCAGCTCTTTCCCAATCAGGCGACCGCCGTCGTGCTCGACTCCATCGCGCCACCCGGCGAGTCTTTCCTGCACTACGACGAAGACTTCGACGCCGTCGGTCAGGACTTCATGGACCTCTGCGCGACCGATCCGTTGTGCGCGGCCAAGCTGGGCGCGGATCCTTGGGGCGCGACGAAAGACGTCCTCACGCTCTTGGATGGGGGGCACTGCGCCGAGCTCGCCACGAAGTGGGGGCTCAATCGCCAAGCCGCCCGAACGGTGTTTGCCTATCTCCTCACGAGCACGGTGACGCGTGCCTATTTCCCCGCGTTCGTCTATCGCCTCGCGCGCTGTGACGCCGCGGACGTGACCGCGCTCGATCACCTGCTCGGTGTGCTCTTCGGCAACGCCGAGACGAGCTACTACGCGACGCTCTCATCGGACGCTCTCTTCTACAACGTCGCGCTCTCCGAGCTCTGGCCGGACGCATCCGAGCACCCCACCGTCGAGAGCGTCTCGGCGATCGAGGACGCGCTTTCGGTCAGCACAGGGCTCACGCCCAGAGTGACCGCAGTGCAAGACGTTTGGCCGGCCTACGAAGATGACAGCTTTGTAGGTCAGTGGCCCGACACGCAAATCCCCGTCCTGATGATGAACGGCGATCTCGATCCGATGACGCCCATTTGGGTCGGGGGCCAGGCTGCACAGCATTTCACGGGCCCGCAGCAGTGGTTCTATCGCGTGCCGCGCGCCGCGCACGCCGTCATCGTAGAGACGCCGGGGGACGAGCCCTGTGGTCGAACCATCCTCTTCTCGTTCCTCGCGGACCCGACGAAGGAGCCGGACACGACTTGTCTGGAGGCAATTCCCGAGGAGTCTTTCGCGGGCGATCCGCCGCTCAACAACTACCTGCTCGGGACGGCCGATCTCTGGGAGAACGCTGCGGCGCTGAACGACGTGGGCGAACCCTCCGCGGCGACGCTCGCAGCGCTGCGCGATCGTCTCGGCCGCTACTAAAAGCGTAGCGGTCGCGGGCGGCTACAGATCTACCGTCACCGCGAACGAGTTCGCGCCGAACTGCATCACCGGTTCGAAGCTCGTCGGCGTGACGTCGAAGACGCCCGTCGCGTAGTCGGTGAGCGCTTGGTCCTGCCAGCGGAAGCTCTCGTGCATGTTCACCTCGAAGGTGACGCTCGCGTCCTGCGCGAGGTTCGGATCGAGCGGCAAGGAGACAGGGAAGTAGTACGCCCACTCGCCGTTCTCGAAGCGCACGCTGAAGCCGCCCGCGCTCTGCCACTCGGGGATGGGCGCGTTGGAACCCGACGTGGGGAAGCTCGAGCCGCCCGTGTGAAAGACGTATTCGTAGTAGCCGGCGTCGCGCACGGTGCCGTCGACGAGCGAGGCGTCGCTGAGGACCTGGAGGTTGTCGAACGTGCCCGCCAACATGAGCGCGCCGTTGTGCAAAGTCGCGGCGACGTCGTAGCGCACGTAGTTGTGCACGACGCGCGCGACCGTGAACGTGCCCGCGGGCAGGTCGGCCGCGTGCGCGGTGTAGACGAGCGTGTCGGCGCCGTCGGCGTAGTCGATCTCGATCGAGTCTTGCCCGAGGTCGAAGACGACGAACGGCGAGGGATCGTTCGCGTCGCGGAGCAGCGTGAGCGATCGCAGGCCGCTCTTGTGCACGCTCGGTGTCTGGCCAGCGAGGCCGTCGGCGTGTGCGAAGGGAGCGGTCGTCGATTTGAAATGGATGTCGATCGACGCCGTGCTCGAGCTCGCGCCGCCGCCGCCGTCGCTCGCGCCACCAGCGCCACCACCGCCGTCGCTCGCGCCGCCAGCGCCGCCACCGCCGTCGAAGCCGCCGACGGTCACGCGGTCACCGCAGCCGAACAGCGAGGTGACGAAGAACAAAGCCAGGGTGGGTGCGGTTCGTCGATGCATGACCGGCTCTTGGTGGGGCGCGCCGGTTTTTCTGATCGAAGTTAGACCGCGCGCTCTTCGACGATGCGGAACGCTCGGCTGCCCGGGCGACCGCGATCTTCGGCCCAGGTATACAGCGCGAGGCGCGCGAGGTCGATCGTGGGCGCGCCGAGCTCGAGCGCGCTCGCCCACGCGAGAGCAGCTTTTCGCTCGTCGGGCGTCGCGTTCCTACGCGGGCGCGCGAGCGTGACGTGGGCGAGGGGAGGGCGCGGATCGACCGTCACCGCGGCAGCCCGCGCGGCGTCGTGTCGCGCGACATCCATCGCGGCCTCGATTCGTTTGGGGGGCTCGTTTCGCCCGCCGGGTCGAGGCTCGGTGCACGTCGCCGAGAGCGCCGAGAACCGCTTGGGTGGACCGAGCGGCACGACCTTCTCGAGCTGTGCGGACACGGGCCCGAGCGGCCACCGCATCGCGGCCCACGCCGCGTGAGCGCGCTCGCTGCCGCAGCTGCCCAAGAACGCGATCGTCATGTGCAGATCGTCGCGATGGAAAAGAGTCGTCCCCTTGGGCGGGGACGTCACGCGCTCATCGAACCAACCCGCGGGCGATATGGGGAGCGCGATGAACCAGTTCATGGTTCGCAGCGGATCACGACATGCGCTGCGCGGCGAGCCCGAGCCCGCGACGCGGCACGTAGAGCTCGGTCGGGACATCGTCGTCGTCGGTCGCGTCGAAGATCGAAGCGAGCGCGCGACGCAGGCTGCCGCGGCGCTGCGGGCTCGCGAGCTCGACGCTCGCAGGGGCCGCGGCGCGAGCGTTGTTCGCCTTGGCTCGGACCTCGCTCGTGGGGCTCACGTCCTCGTGCAGAGCGCGTGTGCGCTCGACCCACGGCGTGCTGTTCGCGCGCGGCGTGAGGTCGGTCTGAGCGAGGCAGGCAACACAGAGCTTCATGGTGACGGCCAATCAAGCACTCCGTATGCCATCGGCCAACTTTCTCGCAGCGTGCACGGATCGCGAGGAAAAGAACTGCGATGTAGCGTCTCGAACGAGGTCGCTGGAGGACGCCGCGTGTTCGCCCGTCAACACGTGCACTCCCTGGTAGGGTCAGTTCGCTAACACCCGCGCGTCTTGGGCAGCGAACCCAAACCCACTCACGGTCATGGCCTCTCTTCTCCTCGACGAAACCCATTGGAAGAGCCTCGCGAAGTGGTCCGACGAGGACCGCTGCTACCGGCTCGAGACGCGCGACACGGGCGAGGTGCCCGTTCGCTTGTTCCTCAAAGAAGATCTGCTCACGGTCGCCGAGCCCACGCTCTACCGGCAGATCATCAACGCGACGCGCTTCCCCGGGGTGAAGCTCGTCGTCATCACGCCCGACGTCCACTACGGCTACGGCGTTCCCGTCGGCTGCGTGATCCTGACCGATCGCGATCGCGGCGCGGTCGCGATGGGCCCTGTCGGCTTCGACATCGGCTGCGGCATGGTGAGCGCGAGGAGCGACGTTCACTGGGAGCTCGCGACGCACGATCGCAAGCTCGCCTTCCACCGCGAGGTCATGAAGCGCGTCGCGCTCGGGCCCGGTGGCGTGAGCATGCGCTTCGGTGAGCTCTCGACGAGCACCATGCAGGAGGTCATCCGCGGCGGCGCCGAGTACTACACGGCGAAGTTCGGCGACGGTCGCGTCGATCGACACAAGGCGGAGCGCCAGCGCATCCCGGTCGAAGACAGCTGGGACGTGCCCTGGGGCGGCGCGGGTCGACCCGAGCGCGGCAAGGCTCAGCTCGGGACGCTCGGTGGCGGCAACCACTTCATCGAGCTGCAGCGCTGCGAGGAGACGAAGACTCTCTTCCTGCAGCTGCACACGGGCTCGCGTGGCTTCGGTCACGGCCTCGCGGACAACTACTTCCGCATGGCCGCGGCCGAGCACCCCGAGCGCAGCCACGACATCGACCTCGGGTTCTTCGAGCCGGGCTCGCCGCACTACAGCGCGTACCTCAACGCTGTTGCCGCGGGCGGGAACTTCGCGATCGTGAACCGGCTCGTCATCTTCGAGGCGATCGCGGAGGCCTTCGAGAAGGTCTTCAAGGCGCCGCTCGAGCTCGTCTACGAGATCAGCCACAACCTCGTGCAGGCCGAGACGCACCCCGAGTACGGGGACGTCTGGGTGCATCGCAAGGGCGCGACGCGCGCGCTCCCGGCGAAGCACCCCGCGCTCGCGGGCTCGCCGTGGTTCGACACGGGCCACCCTGTGCTCATCCCCGGATCGAACCGTGACTTCAGCTACGTGCTGCGCCCGCTGCCCGGCGCGGTGAAGAGCGGTTTCAGCGTCAACCACGGCGCGGGCCGGCGCATGTCGCGCGGCGAGGCGAGCCGCGTGCTCTCCCAGGAGAAGGTCAACGAGCAATACCGTCGCGACAGCATCCTCGTGAACCTCGACGGCGAGGTCCCGCTCGACGAAGCGGGCGCGTGTTACAAGCGCGCGGAGGACGTGATCTCCACGGTGGTCGACGCGGGCCTCGCCGAGATCACGTACACGCTCTGGCCCCTCGGCTCGCTGAAGGGCACCGAGGAGGGCGCGCGCAAGGGCCAGCGCGCGAAGCGGCGCGAGGTCGCGAAGGCTCGCGCGGCCGACCGCAAGGCCGCCCGCGCGCTCAGGCGCGAGGCGATCGCGCCGGATGACGACCAAGACTGAGCCGCTCGCTCCGCACGAGCGTCATCGTGGTCGACGTGTAGGGGCGCGCGATGACTTCTTTGTCAGTAAACCCGAAGCGCTCGTAGAAGGTCTGCGCGTCGCGCGTCTTGAGGTGCACGAAGGCCGCGTCGCGCACGCGGGGGTGATCGAGCAAGAGGGCGATCATCTCCTGGCCGACGCCGGTGCGACGGAGCGCGGGCGCTACACCGACGTCGTAGATCCACGCGTGCTTCGTGTCGTCGCTGACGGCTCGCGCGCAAGCGACGAGCGCGCCGTCTTCGGTGTGTCCGATGACGACTGCTTGGGAGCGTTCGAACGCGCGAGCGAGGTCGTCCTCGGTGAAGAGGTCATTCCAATATTCGCCGCCCACGAGCGCGGCGGCCGCGCGGGCGTCGCCCTCACGGAGCACGCGCGCGAACGTCACCCGAGGTCTCGGCTCTTCTGCGCTTCGTCGTTCGAGTTCCACAGCCGACGATTTGCACCGCATCTGGTCTGATCGAAAGATCCAGATCGGCAAAGTTTACTAGACCAGATGCTGCGCTAGACCAATTGGCTCGCCCGCAGCGCGGCGGCTGCGGGTCTGGTCAGGTCTGCCAGCGTCAAGTATCGTCAGGCCGCTATGGGGGATGGCAAGGTCTGGAATACGACCAAACTGAAGGTGCGCGCCCAAGGTGAGAACGCCGGGCCGGACTACAAAGAGCCCCACATCAAAGACCCCGACGGCAAGGGGGTGGCGCGCTTCATCCCAGACAAACACTCTTGCTCCATGCACTCTGGCTTCTTGCTGGTGCCAGTCCCGCCCGCCAAGTTCTTGGTCGACTCTGTGTTCTTGGCCATTCGTCTAGGCGACTGGGGCTTCTGCGCAGAGAATCCCAACGTCGTGATGGAGGGGGCCGCCACCTTCACGATCTGTGGTCTGCCCGTCGCGCGCGAGGGCGACGCGATGGTCCACGGCGGCGGCAAGATCTTGTCGGGCAGTCCCAACATGCTGATTGGCGGGCCGACCTTCGCGCTGCCCCCCAATCTGACGATCTCCGGGGACTCCAAGTACTCCTCCGCCGTCGTCCGCGATCTCTACTTCCTCTCCACGACGAAGACTGGGGCGGCGCTCCTCGACCGGATCGCGGCGCACGGGAAGAAAGTGGAGATCGACAACAATACGACAACGGGGCATTGCACGGTCGGTGACGGCTCTGCCGCGGCCGCGAGCGCTATGGCCGCTGGTCAACCGCAGGACTCTACTATCCATTATGACCCCTTCAAGAAGGACACTCAGATCCACACGGCGGACGGGCGCCAGCCGTGCCCTCCTCAGGTCGTGTTGGGCCACGAGCTAGGTCACGCCGTCCACGCGGGCGAGGCCACAGGGTTCGGCGGGTCGACCGATGAGGAGACCTACAATTGTGGCTTTGCGCATCCCAAGATGGACGACAAGAACTTCAAGAAGATCGTCAAGAAGAAAGAAGAGTGGGTCCCGAAGAGCGGCGGCAAGAAGGCCGTCAAGCCTTGCCCGACCGAGAACGATCTGAGGAAGGACCTCAACCTGCCCGCGCGCACGCGCTACGACGACGCAGCGGAGACAGGCCCGGAGGCAAAAGACCTTCGGCCTGGGAACTGTCCTTGACGCCGCGCAACAGGACAATGAGCCATGAGCGAGATTAGCTTCCAATGCGAGCTGGCGCACTTCGAGGACCGCCTGCGCCTCCGTTACGCCATTGAGAATGGGCTGGATCACGCCGTGGCGGTTTTATGCGGGGTCTCTTGTGGGGACGTCGACGGCGGAACGAACATCACTCCCAACAACCTCTACGCCGAGCTCCAAGGGGACACGCTCGTCCTGTCGAAGGCCGCCCTCAGCGTCCCGCCAGCCATGCTGACATATATGTACACGATACCCGCGGGGCAGGTCTTGGCGCCCGGCGAGCGGCTCGAGGAGTCGTGTGCTGTGGCGGCTCCGGTTCGCGTTCGTCAGCCCTACGTGCGCGGGCTCCTGAGCGGTGATGTCCGCGCGTCGCGGCCCGTCCAGGTACGCAAGCTGAAGGTGGCTATCGGCGTCGTGCCGGCGTCCCCGCATGTTCGGTTCGTGGCTGATCGACCTGCCTATCCGGAGCTCGTCTCCCTCGTCCCTGCGACTGTCGCGCTCGAGCTCCAGACCTTGGCGGAGTACTCGTTCGAGCTCGACCGTGACCTCACCGTCTTGGACTATGTCGCGACCCCGTGGCCGGGCCGTGCCGGGTGAGGTCAGACGTGACCTCTTTATCGGCACATCTGGATCGTGTGGGTGAGCTCGTGGCGAGCGTCGCGAGCTCTTGGCCAATCGCGCCCGACGGGCGAGCGCAGACCGCTTTGGGGCTCGCGGGGGAGGCTCTGCGACAGGCGCGGGAGGAGGGCCCGCCGGCGGTCACCATGTTGGCGATCGCCCACGCCCATATCTTCCACGCAGCGCTTCGTCTCTCGATGCTCGCGCCTGCCAGCGCAGCGCTCAGGCCGGCGTTGAGCGCCCTATTGACGGCTTGCAGCGAGCTATTGGCTGCAGAGTCGCTCCCGTTGAATCCGCGAGTCGTCGTCGAGCCCGAGTTCGAGCTCGAGAAGTACCCTCTCGAACGTTGCGCCAAGCTCGCCGCGGCGTTGGATTGCAGACCAAGCGACGCGAGAGACATCCTCGCTTCGGTCGACCTCGACGAAGCTCGGTTCAGACGCCTGAGCGCCGAGCATCAGCGGGGCATCGCTGCCGAGCAGAAGCGCGGCAGGACTGCATTGCTCACCAAACATGACGACTGCTACGTCGCCCAGCTCGAGCAAGAACGCGGTGAGGTCACTCCCGAGGATTATGCAGAGCTGAAGAGCGCGGCGTCCTTCGGGACGCTCGACGAGGTGCTCCCGAGATTGCGAGTCCCGGCTCGGGCCCTCATGCCGATCGAGCGGGTTTGGCTCCGCCGCATGTTGGCCAATAGCGAGCTCAGAAAGCGCGTTCGCGCCGCCCTCAACCAGAAGCGAGATGACTCATGACGACCCGCGCGCCCGAGCCCCGAAGTGGAAACCTGACGCTGACGGTCGCGAGCGGTGACGCTCTGGACGTGCGAGAGTTCACCATTCGAGAGGGCATCTCCAGCCTGTTCCATATTCAGATCGTGGCTGTCAGTCCGCAGGCCAACCTCGACTTCGAGGGTGTCGTAGGTCTCGCCGGCACCTTCGAACTCGGTGGGTCGGGGGGGACGCCGCAGCGTCGATTCCACGGCGTCGTCACGAGCATGGAGCAGATCGTCGTCGAGGACACGGGTCTGTCGACCTTCCGCGTCACGCTCGAGCCGAGCCTCTGGCTCACGAGTCAGCGCCGCAACTACAGGATTCATCAACAGCTCCCCTCGGTCGACGTCGTCCAGCGGACACTGCGGGACGACTGGAATCTGAAGGCGACCGTGCGACTGCGGAGGGCCTACAAGCCGCGGCCCTATAGTGTCCAGTACGCGGAGACCGACTTTGCGTTCGTCTCCCGCCTATTGGAGGACGCGGGGGTCGCCTTCTACTTCGACTTTCAAACGGACCAAACAGAGCTCGTGCTCAGCGATTGTGTCGAGCAGAACCCAGCATCACCCCTCGCGTTCAAGAAGAACTCGAGCGGCTCGGCCCACACGACGCTGCGGTTCGCCACCGCGGTGGAGGTTCGCCGCGCCGTGCGACCCGGGCGATATGTCATGCGGGACCACGACTTCAGGCGACCGGCGGACTATGCGCTCCTCGCAGAGGCCAAAGTTGCCTCGGCCGGCGTGGAGGCGCGGCTCGAGCGCTACCACCATGTCCCAGGGGCGTTCTTGTTCGGCGCGACTGGCGACGACGCGACCCCAGTCGCAGACGATCGCGGGCGCTTCCGCGCGGACCAGGAGGAGGGGGCGCGCTTGGCGGAGAAGCGGCTCGGCGCGCAACGAGGTGCGGCCAGCACAGTCGTCTTTCGGACGAATGCACACGACCTCGCGCCCGGTGCCGTGGTGAGCATCCAAGATCATCCGCGCTCGGACATCAATGGTCGCCCTCTCATCATCATAGAGTCCACAATACGAGGGACGAGCGCAGAGGATTGGATCCAATCGTGTACGGCGCAGGTCGCGGATCGGCCGTATTTCCCGCCGCTCCTGACCCCCAAACCGCGGGCGCTCGGTGTGGAGAGCGCGACTGTCGTCGGCCCCGCGGGCGAGGAGATCCACACGGACGAGTTCGGCCGCGTTCGCGTCCACTTCCATTGGGACCGATATGGCAAGATGGACGACTCTGCGGGCTCGTGGGTCCACGTCAGTCAGACGTCGGCTGGGAGCGGCTTCGGTGGAATGCAGCTGCCGCGCGTCGGCCAGGAGGTTCTGGTGGACTTTCTCGGCGGCGACCCGGATAGACCCATCATTGTCGGGCGGGTCTATACGGCGCTCCAACCGGTCCCCTACAAGTTGCCTGACAACAAGACCCAGAGCGGCTGGCGCAGCCAGACCTCTCCCGGCGGAGGCGGCTACAACGAGATCATGTTCGAGGACGCCGCCGGCCAGGAGCTGGTGAACATTCAAGCGCAGAAGGACTTGAGCAAGCTCGTCAAGAACAACGAGGACGTTGTTATAGGTAACAACCTCGACGAGCTCATCAAGAACGACCGCACCGAGACCGTGGGGAAGAACACGCAGGTCGTCGTCGGAGTGAACCGAGCGACACAGATCGGCGCCGTGGACGAGCTCCGCGTCGGGACCAAGTTGTTCGCCGCCATCAGCGGGGACAGCGCCTCGAGCGGCACCCCCACCAGCATCACGATGGTCGACAAGGAGATCGTGCTCGACACAGGGGCGGGCGCGACCATCCGCATGAAAGGAGCAGAGATCCAGCTCAAGGCGGAGAAGATCGAGATCGTGGCCGAGAAGGAGCTCCTCGTGAAGACGGAGAAGGGCGACACGAAGATCCTCGGGGGTCCCATGGTCAAGGTGAACTGCTAGCCATGTTGAACCGTTCGACGCTGGACCGCTTGGCGCGCCTGCGCGCCGCGATCGTCGAGCGTGGCGATCGAGAGGCTGTCTTGGCTGAAGAGGGTGTCAGCGTCGAGACTTGGCTCTCGTGGCAGCGCGAGGCTCTCGCCGAGGGCGCGCAGCTCTTCGACCATGCTGACGACTATTGCAAGGTCTTCGAGGACCCGTTCTCGATACCCCAGCCCATTCCGAGCAGTCCGGCCTCCGCGCCAGCACCGACATCGGTGTCAGCACCGGCCTCTGCGCCAGCGCCGACGTCTGTGTCAGCACCGGCCTCTACAGCAGCGCCGACGCCGGCACCCCCGACGCAGGTTCCGGCTCGTGTGGAGGGGCCCGCGCCAGTCCCGCAAGTACCCTCGTTCATGCGCTTCGGGCCGTCGGTGCTGCGCGGTCCGCCCAGCCTTCCCACGCCGGCGCTCGCCGAACAAGCTCCCCGCGGTGAAGCAGGCCCGCCCAGCGTCGAGTCCGTCGAGGTGGGGCGCGCCGAGGCGCGAGCGCGTCCTGCCTTGGGTGGGCACACGATTGCCGATGAGGGCACGTCCGAGGTGCGGCGAATCAGCACAGCCGAGCTGAAGACGCCGCCGACCCCGTTTCGTGCGCTGGACCCCCGAGCCAACGGCATAACGCTGCAGCGGCTCGCCGAGGCCCGCCTCGCTCTCGCCGCGAGCGCTCAAGAGCAAGCGGCCGTCGTTCTGTCTTCTTTGGGGCTCGGAATGGAGGCTTACTCTCAGGCCGAGGCTTATTGGTCAGCGCTCATAAACGTCGACGAGGTCACTCGCCTCGAGTTCGCGAGGCTCACTCGCCAACTGTCGAGCAGGCCCCCGCCCCCGTCGAGTCCCCAGCCTGCCGCGCAGGAGGGCACGGGAACTGTCGAGCTGAACAGCGTCGACCTCTCGGAGGCGCGGCTGATGCGACTGTCCGCTCCAGCGTCGAGCTCGGCGGGCGTTCCTTCTCTGTCGGTTGAACAGTACGCTTGGGTATACGCTACATTGCGTAGGACTCGCGAGAGCGGTCGCGCCGACGCGCTGGCGCGACTGCGCTTGACGGAGAGCCAATATCAAGCCCTCGAGCTGCAGTGGAAGGCTGCCATGGCCGCGAACCCGCCCCTCAAACAGGCATTCCTGTTGGCGCTGGCGAAGCATACGGACACGAGGTAGTCGTCCGCACTGAGGCTAGGGTGCAGGCGAGATGGTTGGGTCCGACTCTCTCTTCGGTGCGGCGGCGAGCGGGCGCTACCCGCTCGGTCGCGTGCTCGGTGAGGGTGGGGTCGGACGCGTCTACGCCTCCGTCGACCAAGTGACGGGGCGACCCGTCGCGATCAAGGTGCTGCGCGCGCCTCTGCGCGGGCGCGCGGATCAGCAGGCGATGCTGCACGAGGCGGCCGCGTGGGCTCGCCTCGATCATCCGCACGTCGTCGAGCTCATCGATGTCGGCGAGCGTCCGGACGGCGCGGTGTTCCTCGTGCTCGAGCGCGCGAACGGTCGAGCGCTCGGCGGGCTCGCGGCGGACGGCGGTTTGCTCGCGGGGCTCGCGGGCGTCCTCGAGGCGCTGGCGCACGCGCACGCTCGCGGCGTCGTGCACGGGGACGTCAAGCCAGCGAACCTGCTCCGCGTCGGCGCGACGTGGAAGCTCACCGACTTCGGCGCGGCGCGCGTGCTCTTTTCCAAGGCGGGCGTGACGACGCCGACAGGCACGTACGCGTACATGGCGCCGGAGCAATTCCGAGAGGGCGACGCTCCCGCGGGGGTCGTCGTGCCGCGCGTGGACCTCGGGCCCGAGGCCGACCTCTACGCAGTCGGGTGCGTGATGCTCGAGCTCGCGCTCGGTCGGCTCCCGTTCTCGGGAGAGCCTCGCGAGATCCTCGCGAGGAAGCGCGACGTCGACGGCTTGCTCGCGCCGCTCGCTCCACCGCTCCGAGCCCTCCTCGCGCGCCTCCTCGCTTGGAGTCCTTGGGATCGACCGCGGTTCGCGCGTGAGGTCGCGTCCGCGGTCGCGTCGCTCGACGCGAGCATGTTCCTCACCGACGCCGCGCGCGGCGTCGCTCCCGGAGACGACTCGCGGAGCTCGCAGGCCTCGCTCGGCGGGGCATGGTTCGACGAGCGCGAGACCGAAGCGCTCTCGCCCGACGAGGGCGTCGGCGGCACCGCTCATCCGCGTGCGTGGCGGCGGCTGCGAGCCCTGCCGCTCGTCGCGCGTGAGACAGAGCGGCGCGCGCTCGAGGACGCGATCGAGCGCGCGCGGTCGAGCGGCGCGCCCGCGGTGCTCCTCTTCGAGGGTGACACGGGTGTAGGCAAGAGCGCGATCGCGGAGTGGGGCTTCCGCCACGTCGAGGAGCAGGCGCTCGCGCTCCGAACGAAGGCTTCGTACGACGACGTCGCCTCGGCGACCGAGGGGCTCGAGTTCGCCGTGCGCGCCCTGCTCCGTGCGAGCTCGTTCGGCGGGATGGCTTCGGCCCCCGCGCTTCGCGCCTCCTCGACGGTCGGCGAGGCGCTCGCACGCTTCGACGCGCGGCAGGTCGACGTCGCGAAGATCCTCGCTTGGCTCGCCCCGCGCAACGAGGCCGCGCGCGTGCCCGCGCCGCAGGTGGTCGCGAGCCTGCTCTGCGCTGTCGTGCGGCTCGCCGAGCGAGGCTCGCTCGCGCCCTCTCGACGCCTCGCGATCTTGCTGTGGCTCGACGACGTCGCGTGGGCGCCTCGGGCGGATCTCGAAATCGTCGAGGCCCTCGCCGCGCTCGATGACCTGCCCGTCGTCATCGTGGGCACCGCGCGCGCGGGAGCGATCGAGCGCGCGCCGGAGAAATCTCGGCTCGAGCGGATCTTCGAAGAAGCGCGCGTCTTGGTGCAGCCCCTCGATCGCGAGGGACGCGCGGCCCTCGCCGAGGAGGCCGTCGGGCTCGCGCGCGACGCCTCGCGAGGCTTCGCCGACGTCATCGATCAGCCCGCTGCGATGGCGCTCCAGGTGCTCTTCGACTGGACGGAGAACGACGTGTTCGTCGCCGCACCCGAGGGGCTCGTCCTCGCGCCGGGCTCGACGTTCGCGAGCTGGCTCGAGGCTCGACCTCCAGCCTCGGCGATCGAGGCCCGCTTCGAGCGCGCGTTCGGAGCCGCGGGGGACGGCGCGCGCCGCGTCCTCGAGGTCGCGGCCCTCTTCGGCGTTCGCTTCGCTCGCCCTGCGCTCGCGGCCGCGTTCTCGCAGTGCGAGCCCGCAGGCGCTGGGCTCGTCGACAACGCGATCGACAGGGCGCTCTTCGCCAGCTTGGTGCGGCTCGAGCCGAGCGGCGCTTGTCGCTTCGACCACGCGATCCTGCGCGACGCGCTCGAGGCTTCGCTCGATCGCCGGGACAAAACCCACGCGCGCGCGGCTCGCCTCGCGGTCGCCGACTGCCTGAAGCACCACTTCGGCGCGCGGTACGTGAGCGGCTTCCTGCGCGCGAGCGAGCTCGAGCGCGCCGCCGGAGAGATCGCGCTCGCGTGCGCGTCCCTCGCGGACGCCGCGTCGCTGCTCGCGAGGATGGGGTCGCTCAACCGCGCGCACGAGGTGCTCGCGGACGCGCGCGCGCTCGCCACCTCACACGCGAGCCGCGCCCCCGCAGTGTGGGCGCCGATCTTCTTCGCCGAGGGACGCGTCGCGTATTTCGTCACGCGCTACGGCGCCGCGATGCGCGCGCTCCGAGCTGCGGCGCGGCTCGCGCGGGCCGCAGGGAACCGCGCGCTCGCGGTGCGCGCCGACGCGGTTCGCGCGGACGTCCTCTTCTGGCTCGAGCGCTTCGCCGAATGTGAGGCGCTCCTCACGTTCCTCGAGCCGGCGCTCCCCACGGACACGAGCCTCGAGAGCGTCGTCACCCGAAGCGGCGTGCACCATCGTCGCTACGAGCTCGCCGCCGCCCGCGCGGCAGCGGCCCCTTCGGGCTCGACCGAGGCCGCGGCGCTCTGGGCGGTCGCGGTGGCCGAGAACCGCGCCGCAGTCGAGCTCACGCGCGCCGCCGGGCTGCCCTCCGACGCGCTGGTTCACCTCTCGAATCGACTCGACCTCGCCCTCGTGCTCGGCGAGCGCGAGGTCGCGGAAGAGGTGAGCGTCCTGCTCGAGACGGGGGCTCGAGACCACGCCGAGGTGACCTTCGAGTGGGAGAGCGCTTCCTTGCGACTCGCGCTCGTTCGCGGCGACTTCGCGCTCGCGAAGGCGCGATGCGCGACCCTCTTGGCGCGTTCGCTCGAGAACCAGGACGCGTGGCGCGAGACCTCCGCGCGGCTCTACCTCGCGTGGGCCGCGCTCGGCACGGCCGACGCGGGCGCCGTGGCCGCAGTCGAGGCCTTCCTCGAGGCCGAGCTCCGCTCACCCCACGACGAGCCGTTCACCTTTCACGCGATGGCCGTCGTTCGGGATTTGGTCGCGCCGCTCGACCGGGCGCTCGCCGAGCGCGTCGAGCGCTGTCGTCGCGCACGGCTCGACCGCGGACCTCCGGCTGCAGTTACTCTCTCGTAAGCCTTGCCGGCGCCGGGCCTGACAGAGCTGACAGCTACGCGGATAGCGCCCAATTGCCGTTGCTGGTCGTTGAGCCGTCTGGTCTCCTCCAGCGCTGAGGAGGGGTCGAATATGAGCTCCAAAGACGAGCGTGGTGGGGCGGCGACGAGCTTGGTCGGAGTGGAGCAGCTCCGAGGGTTGAACGAGCGGCTGCAGGGCTCGCTGGCGGCCGGGGCCTCGGGCCTCGCCAGTCACTTTCCCTCGGCGCTCGCGCAGCTCGAGTCTCTGCCTCAAATGGAAGATGGCCTGCTCGCCGCGCCGAATGATGCCAACACGGCGGTTCTCCTGAGCTTGGTCGAGGAGCGGAACGCGCGCGCGGCCTTCGAAGAGGTCGTCTTCGACACGCACGACCCGGGTTGGGTCTTCAAGTTCACTGCGGAGTGGTTGGCCGGCCGCTTCCACAAGCGTCCATTCATCGAGCCCGACGAGCACGTCGCTGCGCTGCCCAACGACGCAGCGATCGCCATATTGGGTGATTGGGGCACTGGCCGCTACGGCGCGCCCGAGTGCGCCGCGACCATCACCAAGACGACGCCGCGCTATCAAGCCCTCGTTCACCTCGGGGACGTCTATTATGCAGGTACGGCGAACGAGGTCCGCGAGCGCTTCTTGGCCTTCTGGCCGAATGTCCCGGGCGCGAGCAGCTGGGCCGCCAATTCGAACCACGAGATGTACTCCGGCGGGGAGGGTTACTTCGATGTCACCTTGAAAGACCCGCGCTTCGCTCAGACTGGTAGCTGCTTCGCCTTCCAGAACGACAGCTTTCTATTCCTCGGTCTCGACACGGCTTATGAGGACCACAAGCTCCACGGCACCCAAGCCACCTGGGTCGCGAAGCGCATAGCCCACGCCGGCGCCCGAAAGGTCGTGCTCTTGTCGCACCACCAACCCTTCTCCCACTTCGAGAGCGGTGGAGAGCACCTCCTCGAGGCCCTCGCTCCAGTGCTCGAGAAGCAGCGCGTGTTCGCGTGGTATTGGGGACATGAACACCGCTGTAAGATCTTCGATCGCCACCCCCGCTATGGCTTCTACGGGCGTTGCATCGGCCACAGCGGCTACCCGGCCTTCCGCGACAAGTTCCACGAGAACCCGATGCACGTGAACGACGACGGCTCGCTCTGGCGACGCGTGGCGCGCAACCCCGACGTGCCCGGCGCCGATGTGCTCGACGGCATCAACATGTTCGTCCCCGAACACCGAGATCGCTACGCCCCGAATGGGTTTCTGTCCTTGCATCTCGCAGGTGACAAACTCACCGAGACCGTGCGCTCGCCGACGGGGCTCGTCCTCTACCAGAAGACTCTCGACTGAGCCGAGGTGCGCGCGTGTACACTCCGAGCGACGACTATCAAGCAATCAATGACGCGCTGGTGTCCGCGTACCCGACCCGCGGGGACCTGACCCGGCTCCTGTTCGTGAAGCTCGGCAAGCGCCTCGATGACTATGTCGGAGCGGGCGGCCTCCGCGTGCTCGTCCCTGAGCTCATGATCGCGGCCGAGTCGGACGGCTGGCTCGACGCGCTCGCGGACGCCGTGGTGTTGGACAAACCCGCGAACCCCAGAGTGCGGGAGTTCGCGGAGCGGCGCCGCCGCGAGCGCTCCGTTGCGCCGGAGGCCGGGCCTGCGTTCGAGGCGACTGTCCGCGCCGACCTGCCGATGGTCGACCCCATTCGCTTCCTCGAGGGCATGCTCAAATCGATTCGCCCCATCTGCCGTGTCGACGTCGACAACCGCGCCGCGGGGACTGGCTTCTTGGTCGCGCCGGACCTGGTGCTGACGAATCACCACGTCGTCGACTCGCTCTTGCCCAGCAAGCCGGACAGTTACAAGCGTGTCCGTTGCGTGTTCGATTTTCGCGACGGCGCGTCCTCGAAAGACGTCGATTGTCACCCTGATTGGCTGGTCGCGAGCAGCCCGCCGAGCCCGCTCGACCTGCAGGTGCTCGCCGAGCGTCGTGGCAAAGAGCCCAGCGCGACCGAGCTCGACTATGCGCTGCTCCGCCTCGCGGCCCGCCCGGGCGACGAGCTCGTCTCGGGCGTGCGACGCGGCTATCTCGAGCCGCGATCCAGCGCGGCCTCCTATCGAGCCGACGGACCGCTCTATATCTTGCAGCATCCGAACGGCGGGACGCTGCGGTGGGGCCTGGACACGAAAGCCATCATCGAGCTCAATCGAGACAAGACCAGGCTGCGCTACCGCACGAACACCGAGCACGGCTCCTCGGGCGCGCCGTGCTTCGACGAGGTCTGGAACCTGGTCGCTTTGCATCACTCGGGGGAGGCAGGTTATCGCCCCGCGCGCTTCAACGAGGGGATCCCGGTCGAGACGATCTTCGAGCATCTACCAGAGACCGCCAAGACAGCCCTCGCGACCTCTCGAACGGGCGCGACACCGTGAGGACGCGGCGCGAGGCGTATGGGTGATACGACCGACGAGAACAGGAGAATAGGAGACGCGCTCCGCAGCGTCTTCGCCTCGCGCGCCGAGTTCGCGACCTTCCTTCAGCGATATTGGGGCTCGACCGTCGATCAGCTGGCCAGCAACGCGAGCTTGCCGGCGCAATATGCGGAGCTCCTGAGTCAGCTCTCGGCAGACGGCGAGCGAGACCGCTTCGTCTGGCGTCTCTATTGGGACAAGCCGCAGCTCCGGGAGCTCGTTGGATCGCTCTACAAACCCCGAATTCCGCTGGAGGTCTTCGAGGAGCTCAAGCCGTTTACCCTCGACAAGCCGATAGGTGACGAGCTGATTAGACGGTTCGAGGCCTTCGCGCGGGGGCTCGGTTGGGACCCTCACCAGTTGAATCTGGGGCCGCGCTCGACAGCGAACGGCGGCAGTCCACTTCCAGAACAGCTCGGCTATTTGACCACGACGCACACGGCAGCTCGGCCCGTCGCGCTGATTCATTATCTGCGCGAGGTGGAGTCGAAGCTGCCTGATTCCATCCCGCAAGCCGACCGCGCGGCGCTCTCCGCTTGGCTCGCAAAACACGACCCGGTGAACGATCCCCTGCAGTCGGAGAGACCGATTCGGCTCATTTTTACCATCCACGTCGCTGCCCAAAGCTCCTATCGCGTCGCGGCCTTTTGGGGGTTCGACGAGGCCACTCTCACTCCCATTCCGCGAGAGGTGCTCCATCCGCAATCGGTGGTCCCCGCCGCGGAGCTGCCGCAGGCCCTCCAAGAGGCAGTCCGCTACGTGGTAGAGAAGCTCTCGAGCGATCGCGTACAGACTTTGACGCTCGAGATCGCCGTGCCTCTCGAAGAGGTCGATGCGCTCCGTGTCGAGACCTGGGCGCCGAGTACGAAGCGTCCACGGAACCGGCCCTACGCCGAGACCTATCGGCTCTGTCTGCGGCTCGTCGATCGCATGCACGACAGCGATCTGCGTGCGGATTGGTTGCGCCGCTGGCCTCCGAAGGAGAGCCTGACCTGGGTGTCGGCGAGCGCCGACGAGGACGCCCTGGACAAGGCCCTTCGCCCCGACAGCCACCGCATCGTATGCGTCGAAGAGGCCGCCGCTGCCGTCGCGCCCCTGCTCGATTGGGCCCAGTCCTTCGGATATGGGGCGGTGCTCTTCATTCGTGGCTGCAGCGATCCAGTGAGCGCACGCGCGCTCCTCGACGAGGTCGCGGCCCGACAAGATGTGCTGTCTGCCGTGCAAACGCGGCATCGCGAGCGATCACGCAGTGAACTCGACACGAACCTCGTCGTCGTTTGGGACGACCCGCATTGCCGACCGCCCGCTCTCCCCGACCGATCCTTCGACCCCTGATTCGAGGAACACATGAGTTCGCAGCCGAGCTGGTTCGTCTTCCGCGGCGTGTTCGAGGCCCGCAAGGTCACCATTCCGGAGCCTCCGCCGTGGCGTCGCTTTCCAGACCGTAAGGCGCCCGCGAAGGACTATCCCGTCGAGCCTGCTGTCTTGCGCGCGCCTTTTCGCATCCAAGACTCGGAGCTCGTCGCGATCAACACAGCGCTGCAGCTGCGCAGGCCGCTGCTGGTCACCGGCAAACCAGGGGCCGGCAAGAGCACGCTCGCCCACGCGATAGCGTTCGAGCTCTCCCTGGGCAGGCCGCTCGTATGGCCCATAAACACGCGCTCGACCCTTCAAGAGGGCCTCTATCGTTACGACGCTGTAGGCCGACTCCAGGAGGCGAACCTCAGGAGTTCGAAGAGCACGCGCCCGCCGATTGGCCAGTTCCTGCGCCTCGGCCCGCTCGGCACCGCGCTCGCCCCGCGCAGGCAACCGCGGGTCCTGCTCATCGACGAGATCGACAAGAGCGACATCGACTTTCCCAATGACCTGCTCCACGTATTGGAGACAGCCGAGTTCGAGATCCCCGAGCTCTCTCGCTCGTCGAAGGCCGCCCATCCCAAGGTGCGGGTCCACGACGGCGGCCACGAGATCGTGACCGACCAGGGCTGGGTCCGCGCGGCAGAGTTCCCTGTCGTCGTGATGACCAGCAACGGCGAGCGCGACTTCCCTCCGGCGTTCCTGCGCCGCTGCGTCCGGGTCGAGCTCCCCACCCCGAAGCCTATAGAGCTGTCAGCGATCGTGCTCGGCCATCTGGAGAAGGTCCTCGAGGGCCTCGACAAGGTCGAAAAGGAGAAGTTCACGGGTCGGGTCGCCGAGCTCGCGGAGGACTTCTTTCGCCGGGCGCAACAGTCCGATCTCGCGACGGACCAGCTCATGAACGCCGCGTTCCTCGCTCAGGCCAACATCGAGCTGAGCGACGAGCTGAAGACGATCCTCTTTCGGTCGCTCGCTGGCGGCCCGAGCTCATGACGCTACCCGGGCGCCTCCCCGACGCGCTCGCCGCCTTCGCCGAGGCGCTCGCTGCTCGCGGCGTCGAGGCGAACAGCGATCTCGTATTGGACGCGCTCTGGCTCGCGTCGCAGTGGTCGCGCGCTGCTCCGGTGGAGCGCTCAGTCGCCCCACTGGTCAATACGGTGGAGGGAGACACTGTCGAGCGGCCCGCTGCGCCGCCGCGCGAGGCAGCCGCCTCCGAAGGGTCCAGCTCAGCCCCAAAGACCGATGAGCCCAAACGAGAGTTGCCGGTGCTCGCGCAGCGGAGCGGCGAATCCGATATGCCGCTTCGGGTCGCGACGCCTCGGTGGTTGAAGGAGCCTCTCCGGCTCCATCGCGCCCTCAAGCCCCTGAAGAAGCGACTACCGTCTCGGGCGCTCGTGGAGCTCGACGAGGGCGCGACGGTCGAGTTCATCGCACAGTCGAACCTGTGGATTCCAATCATGCGCCCCAAGCGGACGCGCTGGCTGGACTTGGTCCTCGTCTTCGACGGGGCGCGGTCCCTGTCGATCTGGACGCGGCTCGCCGGTGAGCTCGTCCGCTTCTTCTCCTTGGGAGGGGTCTTCGCGCGCGTCGGCGTTTGGACGCTCGACACCGAGGGTTCGCTTACACTCCATAAAGGGCGGGGCGCGGGCCGCGTGCGCGCTCCCCTCAGCCGCGTCGATAACCCGGGCCGCAGGCAGCTCATCTTGGTCGTCACGGATGGCGTCTCGAGCGGTTGGCAGACCGCGGCGCTCGCTCGCTGGTTCGAGGAGCGCGGGCGCCAAGCACCCATCTCGATCTTGGAGCTCCTACCGTCGGATTGGTGGGTTGCGACCGCCCTGCCGAAGACGCTCGAGTGGTTCACGAGCCAGCGCCCAGGCGCCCCCAATAGGCATTATGAGACGGTGCGCTCGCGCCGGTCACGAGCGCGCTCCGCGCCAGCGACGGGGCTACGCGTCCCCATCGTGACCTTGGATCCTGCGTCGTTGGAGCCGTGGGCGCGTGCGATCGCGGGGCAGCCAGCGGCGCTGCTGCGTGGTGTTCGACTTACAGCGCTGGAAGCCAATGAGGCTCGGAGCGCGACGCCGATTGGGCCGAGCGAGCGGTGGGAGCGCTTCAAGGCAGCCTCGAACCCCCGCGCTGTCAAGCTCGCGCGACTGTTCTCCGTAGTGCCGCTCACGCTCCCGATCATGCTGCTCACCATGGAGGTCGCGGCGCCCGAGTGCGGCCCGAGCGACCTCGTCGAGTTCTTGTATGGAGGCCTCCTCCGAATGGAGGCTACGACGCAGCCCGAGCCGGAGATCGAATTTCGCGACGGCGTGAGGGAGCTCGCCCTGGCGGAGCTCCCCGAATGGCAGCGCGCGGCGCTCTTCGAGGCCACGTCTCGACGGGTCGCCTCGCTCGAGGGGGGCGCGAACGGGTATGTCGGTTGGCTGCATAATGGAGCCTCCTCCGACGGCGCGCGACGGTTCGCCTCGATCGCGCGTCACGTCGCAAAGAGCTTGGGGCAGCGCTACGACGATCTCTTCGATATGGGGCTCAGGCCCGTCGAGCGCGCCACGCGAGCCGCCGCGCTGCTCTCGACTGGGGCCGGCGAAAAGGGGGCCGCGATGGGGTCCGCTGTGCTCCTGACGCCGGGCCTCGTGCTCACCGCCGCGCACGTCAATCGTGCCGGCCCTGCGACCCTCCGCTTCGGGGGGAGTGAAGAAGTCTATCCGCTCGACCCCGAGTGCTTCGACGTGGAGGTTCAGGTCGTGGGGGCTGGGCGAACGGACCTCCAATACGCGATGCGCGCGCGCCTGGTCGCGACCCGGAGAGAGGACCACGAGCGCCTCCGCGAGCGGGCGCTCTCCAGCCATCCCATGGAGGCTGGGGTTCCACTCGCGCTCGGTGCCAAGTTGATAGTGCCCTTCTTCCTCGGCACACCCGAGCAGCACATCGCCCAGACCCAAGTGCTCGAGCTCGCGCCGCCGAGAGTTGCCTATAGTGCTACAGGCGGACCTGGTGCGAGCGGCGCGCCGCTCTTCAACCAACAGGGCAATTTGGCGGCGATCGTCGTTGGCAGCGACACGCGCGGCAGGGGTGTCGGCGTGCTTTACACGGATATCTTCCGTAGCCTCCATTCGCAGCTCGAGACAATCCGCGAGCTCACGGGCTTCGCCCTGCCGCTTCCGAACGCGGAGCCCGCGGCGCCGCCGGCCAAGCTCCCCGACCACGTGAACCCCACCAAAGCCGCTACGAGCGATCTGGACAATTACCTGCTTGTCCGCAAGAGCTTCGTGCTCTCGTACAACAACAGGCTGGGACGCGCGAACTGGGTGAGCTTCCCCCTCGTCGAGCGAGACCTCTCGGGACCCTTCAAGCGCAAGGCTCCCGAGCGCGTGATCGAGGACCCCGACCTGCCTCCTGGAATCACGGTCAGTCGCCCCGTTGCCTTCCGCGGGACAGGCTTCAATCGAGCCTATTTTCTGTCGCCCTCCGAGCGCACGGCAGACGAGGTGCTGCACGCGGAGGTCTACCTGATGTCCAATGTCGTCCCGCTGCCGCTCGGCTTCACGCTAGGACCTTTCAAGGCGTTCACCGACTACTATCGACAGCTCGCGCGAACTGGCGCTTATCTCCTCGTGTGCGTCGGCGCGACTGGAGACGCTGGCCCCATCAACCCGGACGTGGCGCGCCCGCGCGCCCCAGTTGCGATGTGGAAGGCCGTGTTCGTCTACGACGACAGAGCTCCGGGCAAACCTCCAAAGGAGGTCCTCGCAGTGTTCGTCCCCCTCGAGGGGTTCGGCTCGCAGGCCGAGCGGGTGCCGCCGGACGCTTGGAGGGGCTATTCGCTCCCTCTCAAGGAGCTAGAAGGCCGCGCGGGGGTGCAGTTCCCCAAAGAGTTCCATGTCGCTCCCATCGTAGAGAGGGGAGCAACACTCTCGGGGAAGACGCGACGAAAGCCGAGCGGCAATACCAAGAAGAAGCCAGTCAAGCAGGTGGCGAGGAAGCACAAGGTTCAGCGCAAGAAGAAGTAGCCATCACGGCGCGTCGAGCACGGCGTCGCGGGTCATCCACCAGCGCAGCACGGCGGGCTCGAGAGGGTCACGGGCGCGGAGCGCGGCCAGCTGGGAGTCTGACAGTGGTGTAACTTCTGGGGCGCTGCGGCGGTCGTCGCCGAGGTATGGCTCGAGGCCGGATCCCGTGGCGAAGGACCGTTCGAGGAGCTCCGGAACGATGCGCCAGAACTCCGGTGAGAGGGGGAGCAAGAGGTGCGGCATGTCGACCTCGACGCCATATCGGCCGTCGGGTAGCGCCGACCGCTCGAGCACCAGATCGTCGCCATTCGCGCCCGCGTCGACGCTGAAGCCCGCGCTGGATGGTTGCGCGCTCGCCGGGGTCGCACGCGAATTGGAATAGATGAACTCGGTCCGCTCGAGGATAGGGCTCTGTCGCACCTCGGCGTGGAGGTTGTGGCTGTGACGGAGCCAACGGGATAGTCGACCTCGGCTGCGGTCGTCGCTCGCTCGAGGGTAGGCCCTGACGTCATATACATCTGCGGCCTCGGGGAAGACGGCTGGATCGGGCAGGAGCTCGAAGAGCGAGGGAAAAGAGCTGAACGCCGCGCCGAGGTCATCGTAAGTAGGGTCGAGTTGCCTCAGCTTCTCGCAGATGGGATGAGAGCCCAGGAGCAGCTCGACGGCCGCGAAAGAGCCGCCCATCGGCACGCCGGCGAAGACACACGACTCGATGCGCTGCCGCCAATTGGGGCAGCGCTGTGCATATAGGGCGGCGACGCGTCCGCCAGTCGAATGGGCGACGAGCGCGATGCGACGGTTGGGGCGCCCGAGCGCCAGATCCTCGAGGAAGCGATCGAGCCGCAGGGCCGCGTCGACCGCGCTCTTGCGCCAATCGAAGGCGAAGAAATGGACTGTATGACCGAGCGCGCGCCAGGCCGCGGCGGCAGGTTCGTAGAGACACCGCAACACCCCATTCGGAGCGAGCTCCTGTCCGTCGTAGGCGTCCTCGATGCCGTCAGCTTCGAGGGTGAGGCGCCGCGCCAATGGACCCGTCGATTGGCCTCTAGGACTCAGCCATACGCGCTCCGCTCGACCTCGCCGGTCGTCGAGGTGGCAGCCGAAGAGACCGTGAAGCACGACGATGTCGGGGACGTCTCGAGCAGTCGACGGAGCAGCGCGGAGCGCGGCGAAATAGTGGCTCGCGAGGTCGCGCCCGAGGGCCTCGTCGAGGGCGGACAGGTGTGTGCTCTCCTCGAACTGGACGCTGCGAGTCAGCGCATCGCGTGAGACCCGCTCGAACCAGCCACCCTCGACGGGCGCGGTGGTCGTGGTCTTGTTCTTGGTCGTCGCGCGGACCCAAGCTGCTTCGACGATGGGATCGGGGGCCTCGGCCGCACCTGTCGAGAATCGAAGTCCCAAGTCACGCAGCCGCGGATCCCGCGCGAGCTCCCAAGTGGGTACGGCGAAGTTGACTTCGAGATAGCGCCCGCCGAAGTGGACCCCGACTGCCGTGATGTTCGGAGTGGACCAGTCGAGAACGCAAGACCCTGAGTTCCCGCCCAGGGTGGAGGCATCATGGGTGGCCGCCTGCATGGTCGGCCAGCGACGATCGGTGGGCTGCACGCTCGAGCGCCCGTGGAGCCGGCCGGGCATGAGCCGCTTCTTGGAGTGCAGTCCACGAAACAGTCGCCGCTCGAGCTCCGGAGTCGGTGTCCCCGTGAAATAGGGATAGCCGACAACGGCAATCGTGGTGTTGGCGGCAGGTGCGCTGGTGGCGAGCGTGATGCGCTCCGCCAGCGGGGCGCCGTCGACCGAAGACACGACCAGCACCGCGACGTCCCAATGAGGGTGGACGAGCGCGACCTGATGGACTGTGAGCATGCGGCGCGCGGCGTTGTCGACCTCCTGCTTGAGATCGACCTCGGTCGGGGCAACGGGGTCCCACCCGAGCGCGCCGACACCGTCGCAGAAGTCGAGCGCGACATGCCTGTTCGTGACGAGGAGCGCTTTGCCCTGGTGGGGCCCGCTGGACATCTCTCCTGCCAGGAACCCAGTTCCGGAGTACCCGCGACCCGTCGCGCGCGTGCGGACACGACCCGTCGCGCGAATGGCGTCTCTCAGGCCAACCTTTGCGTCGTTGAGCGCTACCCAGTGGCCCTTGAGGTCGGCGAACGTGTCATCGACAATGTCGATGACTGGACGCTCCGTGGGCAAGACGATCGCCTCGAGGGCGCTTGTGTCTTCGATTGGTTTGCCAGCGCGGAGATCGGTGAGGGCGTTGTAAGCGGCGCGCAGCTCGACCTCCGTCGTGGCGCCGTCCTCGTACGAGATGCGCCACGCATCGAACGGTTCGAGCGCGTCTCCCAACGACTCGAGGCTGTCAAGATTGTCAGGCTCGGGGCGGGGGCGGAGCACCTGTTCCAGGTATTTGACCGTCGGGGACGACATGATGATCGCAGCATGCCTCATTGGCGCTCATCGCGCGCCCCTCAAACTGATACGACGCTCTCGCGGGCGAGTTCGTCCCACCACCAGGAGGCGAAGATGGGGATGCGCGAGGATACGGGCCGTCGGTTCAAGGCCAACGTGGACAACGCTGTCAAACGTCGATTGGCGGCAGCGCCGGGACGACCGGCGGGCAGCGTGGAGGAGAGCGCCGCTGCGCCGCCCCCGATGGCCTCCATGTACGAGAAGATTATTTTGAGGGAGGGCCGCCCCTCGATCCTCATACAGAACGGCTCGTTCATCCCCGAGGGAGAGCCAGCGCTCCGCGGGCTCTTGATCACGGCGCGATCGAACCTCGAGAGAGCGCTGCAAGCGGTCGGGCGGCTCGACGTGGAAGCCAATCAGCACAGCCGCCATGTCGGTACGGCGTGGATGGTGGCGCCTCGCGTCGCCGTCACGAACCGCCATGTCGCAAAGGAGTTTGCGCTCTACGGTCATGGTGACTTCCCCATACGGAGAGACATCGTCGGGCGGAACTATGCTGCTTATATCGACTTCAAGCGTGAGTATCAGCGCTCGGACGAGCTGCGTTTCAGGGTCCAGCGCGTCCTCTATATGTCACCCGATGACGACGAGAGCGCCGACTTCGCGCTGCTCGAGCTCGAGGAGAGCGCGCGTCTGCCCAGCCCCATCAAGCTCGGGCTCGAGAAGGCGCAGCCCGATTGGGCGTTCGCCGCGATCGGGTATCCGGCCTTCGACCCGGGAGAGGACGACCAGCTGGCGATGCGCGACTACTTCGGCCGCGCGTACGGCGTGAAGCGCCTCGCGCCGGGGTTCGTGCTCGATCGCGACACACCTGGGTGGGCGTTTGCACACGACGCGACGACGCTCGGCGGATCGTCGGGTTCGGTGTTGGTCGCGTTGGACTCGAGCAGTGCGATCGGGCTCCACTACGGGGGAGTCTCGGGCGAGGCGAACTATGCTGTAAGGGCCAGCGTCCTCGCCGACAAGCTGACAGAGCTCGGCGTCGCCTTCGAGCGTGAAGAGGCAGCGGCACCGCCGCCAACGCAGGTGGCGCTGCGCGCGGCCGCACCGAGCGCGGGGCGCCTCGAGGAGGAAGGGGTCAAATCACTGACACACAAGCCTGAGTTCTTCGTCGGCCGCGAGGGCTACCTGCGTAATTTCTTGGGCGGTAAAATCGATATCCCGCAGCCCGTGGACTCCTTGCGAGCCGAGGCCGCGCAGCTCGAAGACGGCTCGATCGAGCTCAAGTACACTCACTTCTCGGTGATTCAGCGGGCGCCGCGGCGATTGCCATGGATCACCGCGGTGAACATCGACGGCCGTAAGCTCTCGCGGTTGCCGCGACCAAAAGATTGGTATCGCGACGGTCGGCTCGCGGCGGACCAACAAGCCGGTAACGAGATCTATACGAATAGCGGCTTCAGCCGCGGACATATGGTGCGTCGCGTGGATCCTTGCTGGGGGAGCGACAGCGAAGCGGAGCTCGCCAATCGCGACACCTTCCATTTCACGAACGCGTGCCCGCAGGAGCAGGATGGCTTCAACGACAAGCTCTGGGGCGACCTCGAGGACTACATCCTCGACAAGGCAGACGCCGAGGACATCAAGATCAATGTCTATACCGGCCCTGTGTTCGACGACGACGACCCCTTGGTCGGCGACCTGCCAATCCCGCTCCGCTTCTGGAAGGTCGTGGCCTGGCGCGCCCAAGGTGGTTTGCGCGCAGTGGGCTTCGTGCTGAGCCAGGCTGCGTTCGTCGAGGTCGAGTTCGCTGGCGGTCCATATCGAACCGACGAGCGGCCGCTCGCGAAGATCGGCAAGATGGCCGGCTTCGATTGGCCACAGGTCCTGCTCGACGCCGACGTTCACAAGGGGGACGTGGACGAGGCGTCGCCGTCGCCGATGCGCTCGCTCACGGAGCTCGAACGCCACTTCCAGTATTGAGGGGCTCGCGACCGGAAGCGGCCAGCTTGGCTTACTTCGTTGTAATTATTGGATTGGCGATACGCTGGCCGGCGTGACGCTCGAGGATCGCCCCCAACGCAGAGAGCCGACCGCGACGCGCCCCTCGCCAGGCTTCCTCCTCGAGCTGCGCGACGGCCCGCTCCCCCTGTTCTTGCGAATCGCGCAGGCCGTCGAGGGCGACATTCGGCGTGGGCGACTCCAGCCGGGCGCCGTGCTGCCCGGGTCGCGGTCGCTGGCGAGTTCGCTCGGAGTCCACAGAAATACCGTGCTCGCCGCTTATCGCGAGCTCGAGGCTCAAGGGCTCATCGAGACGGTGGAGGCCAAAGGGACCCGCGTCTCGAGCGCGTTGCCTGCGCCCTCGCGCGCGCGGTCGCGGCCCGCCTCACGCGCCGAGCGATCGCGCGCGCCCTTCGATCTGGCGCCGTGTCCACCCGAGACCGTCTTTCGCCCACCGCCGACGACCGCGCGTCCGATCATGCTCCTCGGCGGCGTGCCGGACCTGCGGCGCGTTCCGCGTGTCGCCCTCGCGCGGGCCTACCGCCGAGCGCTCCTCGCGAGCGCGGGCGATATCCTCGGCTATGGGGACCCGCGCGGAGAGGAGCGGCTGCGTGCAGCGCTCGCCGCGCTCCTCTCGGAGACGCGGGGGCTGTCGATCGACGCAGAGTCGGTGCTCGTCGCGCGCGGGAGCCAGCAAGCCCTCTACCTCGCGGCTCGCACGGTGCTCGCGCCCGGCGACGTCGTCGCCGTCGAGGAGTTCGGCTACTCGCCGGCTTGGGAGGCGCTGCGTGCCGCGGGCGCGACACTCGTCCCAGTGCCCGTCGACGCGCGCGGACTCGACGTCTCGTCGCTCGAGCGCCTTGTCGCTGGGCGCGGTGTGCGCGCGGTCTACGTGACGCCGCACCACCAATATCCAACGACCGTGCTGATGGCGCCGGAGCGGCGCGAAGCGCTCCTCGCGCTCGCGCGCACGGCTCGGCTCGCCATCTTCGAGGACGACTACGATCACGAGTTCCACTACGCGGGTCGACCCGTCGCGCCGCTCGCGGCGAGCGACGACAGCGGTCACGTGATCTACCTCGGCACGCTGTCGAAGATCCTCGCGCCCGGCCTGCGCGTCGGCTTCGTGGCCGCGACGCGCCCCGTGCTCGACGCGATGGTTCGACACCGCACGATCCTCGATCGGCAGGGTGATCGCACGCTCGAGCGCGCGGTCGCCGACCTCATCGAAGATGGTGAGGTCCGGCGGCACGCGCGCCGGATGCGTCGGGTCTACGAGGCGCGGCGCGCTGTGCTCGCAGAGAGCTTGCGAGCGCACCTCGCCGATCACCTGACGTTCGAGCTCCCCGCTGGCGGCATGGCGGTCTGGGCCGCGGTGCGCGGGCTGCCCGTCCGCGCTTGGGCGGAGGCCTGCGCTCTCCGCGGTGTGCTGTTTCAGGCCGGCGAGCGCTTCGCCTTCGACGGTCGCGATCGTGCCTTCATTCGGCTCGGCTACGGCGCTGAGACAGAAAATCGCATCGCCACGGGGGTCCGCAAGATGGCGGAAGCAGCGCGCTCTTTGGTGAACCGACGACTCTGAGTGGAGCGTGCCGCGACAGGTACCTCCTTTCATCGCGTCGCCTCTCTTGCCATGAGGGCCGCCGTTTGCTTTTACTTCGCGGGTGCACCCTCCCGGTGATCCGCCCGCCTCAACGAGGCAGCTCGCGCTCGGAGGCGCGACGGATATCGGCAAGACGCGCGAGCGCAACGAGGACTCGTACCTCGTGCTGCCTGATTTTCGGCTGATGGTCGTCGCCGATGGAATCGGTGGTCACCGCTCGGGGATGCTCGCGAGCCAGCTCGCGGTGAGCACCCTCCACGATTTCTTCGTCATCACCGTGCGGCCCGATGCGACGTGGCCGTTCCCCTACGACGAGCGCCTCTCCGACGAGGAGAACTACCTCTCGACGGGCGTGCGCCTCGCGAACCGACGCATCTTCGATCGGTCGCTCAAGACGCTCACCGATTTCGGGATGGGCACGACGTGCGTCGGGGCGATGTTCGACGCGAGCCTCGAGCACGTCGTCGTAGCGCACGTCGGTGACAGCCGCGCCTACCGCGTGCGTGGCGACACCATCACGCAGCTCACGCGCGACCACTCTCTCGTGAGCGACGCGCTCGAGGTCGCGCCGTGGATCACCACCGAGGAGATCGCGCAGCTGCCCGCGAACGTCGTCACCCGCGCGCTCGGCATCCGCGAGGAGGTCGAAGTCGACCTGCGAGCGCACGACGTTGAGGTCGGCGACGTCTACATCGTTTGCTCGGACGGCCTCTCGTCGCAGGTCTCGGACGCGCGGATCCTCGAGGTCGTGGCGCGGGGGCTCGCAAGCAACGGGGACGACGTCGAGCGGGTCGGCAAGGAGCTGCTGAAGCTCGCGCGTGACGCGGGAGGCGCCGACAACGCCACCGTCTGCCTCGCGGTCGTTCGATAGGCCCTCGCGAGCCGTCGACCGTGTCGACGAGCACGTGAGACAACTTGGATTTGGTGGGTGAGGGCGACATACTGTCGGAGACGAAGGGCTCTCCCGGGGCGAGAGCAAAGCTTGGTTGACAACTTCGTCTCTGGAGGATTGGCTTAATTTGGGCGTGCTTTCGGCGCAGTCGCTCGCGATTGACCCGCTGAGGATCGACCGTCTCGCTGAAGAGTTCTTGCTGAAGCGGACTGAAAACCAGGCGAAGATAAGAGGACCAGGAACTGGATGGACTCCGACCGCAGGCAGTCGCGTGATATCTCGGTGCCCCGCGCGGACACCGACACCGAGCGGCCCCCCGCCGCTGAGGGCGATGCCTACAATGCGGAGACCGTCGTTCGCGCGGTCCCGCGTGAGCTGCTCGCCAACATCGGCAAGGCGCTGAAGCCGGCGCGTGTGCCGACCGTCGTCGAGGACGACGAAGAAGGAGAGCAGGTCAGCGACGAGCCCACCGCCGACGACGGTCCGACAGGCGAAGAGGTCGCGGCGCGCGAGCGTGAGATCGCTCGCGCCGAGAAGCGACAGGTGAGCCACGTCGAGCTCGAGCCTGCGTCGAGCGGCCCTGCGGATCTCGTGACCTCGCGCCTCGACGAGGGCGACGAGGAGTCCGAGAACGAAGAGGTCCCCGCGGCCTCGGTCGCACGCCCCGGGTTGGAAGCAGAGCTCGTGCGACCCGAGCATCCGACCGAGGGAGGGAAGCGCAAGGAGAGCGGCATCCCGGTGCTGCTCGTCGGGCTCACGGTCTTCGCCGCGGCGCTCGTCGTGTACTTCCTCTTCTTCGCGAAGCAGTAGGGCTCACGCCCAGCTCTCTCCCGGGTCGAGGCCAGCGCTCCGCGCCGCGTGCTCGGCGGCGAGCACGCCCGCTCGCTGAGCCTCTTCGAAGAGGGCCATCCCCGGCTGATCGACGTGACCCCACGCGACGCGAGGCGCGATGTCGATCGGGACCTCGAAAGGACGATCCCCGAGGAAGCCGACCGTGGGTCGAGGCATCGCGTGGCCCCAGACCATGAGATCGATGCGCGACGTGCGACGCGCGAGATCGGGGTGCGCGGGGAAGAGATCCGCGAAGACGTGATCGGCGAGGTCCACTCCACGGCGGCCGCGAGCGCGCGGCGTGATCGCGCCGCGTCCGCGTCACCGAACGCCCTGAAATACGTGAGCACCGTGCTCGTCCGCGGCGGCGTGAGCATGTGCGAAGCGTCGACGTAGCCGAGCCCCGCGGAGTCGTAGAGGACCGAGTCCCACGCAGCGTTCGGCTCGAGCGCGGGGCGATGGACGTGGAGGTTCGCGACGACCCACGGCGAGGCCTTGCGAGATGGGAGCGACGCGGCGTTCGCGACGAGGCGCTGCGCGATGAACGACGGCACGGCCAGCACCGCGGCGCGCGCACCGAGCACGTGCGTCTCCGAGGTGCGCGCGTCGACCCACCGCACCTCGACGCCACGCGCGGTCGCGTCGACCGAGAGGACGAGCGCGTCGCGTTGCAACGTCGCGCGCGAGCGCTCGGCGAGCGCGCGGGCGAAATGCCCGTTGCCCTCGGGGAACACGAGGTAGTGGCTGCCCTCGAGCGCGTCGCCGCGGAGCTTGCGCGCCGCGAAGTAGTGCAGGCCAGCCCACGCGGAGACGTCGTCGGGATCGCCGCCGAAGTCGTCGAGCGTCGCGTACCGCACATACCAGCGTACGAAATCCGTGCTGAATCCCTCGCGCTCGAGCCATTCACGCATCGAGATGCGATCGAGCGCGAGCGTGTCCGGATCGCGCGAGGACTCGAGCACCGGGATCTGGAAGAGGAAGCGACCGTCGGAGCCGCGCGCGTCGGTGAGCCCCTCGACCGTGTCGGTGAAGCGCGTGAGCTCGTCGAGCGTCGCCCTGTCGAGGGCGTCGGAGGGCGTCAGCCCCGCGTGCCATGCGCCGCGGTAGAAGAGGCGCTCTTGCGGGCTGTGACAGAGCCAGCGACCGTCGAACGTGGGCCGCCCGGCGGCGTCCCAGCCGGTCACGATGTCGAGCTCGCGCAAGAGCCGCAGCGTCGCGCGGGCCTCTGGGTTCGGCGCCGGCAGATAGTGAGCTCCCCAAGGGTGCGGCACGGGACCGTCTTCACCCCAGGTGCTCGTTCCGCCGAGAAAAGACTCGAGATCGAGCACGCGCACGTCGAGGCCGAGCGGAGCGAGCCGCCACGCGGCCGAGAGTCCGCTCGCGCCGGCGCCGACGACGACGATATCAGCCGTGTCGTCGAGAGGACCGAACGAGGGCAGGGGACCGTCGCGGAGCACGTGGCCGCGGCCCGCCGACGCGCCGACGAGGACCCCACTCGGCGCACGCTCCGAAGGCCCGAGCTGAGCCTCGAGCCAGCCCGCGGCGGTCGCGAGGAGCACGCCTCGTCGCGTGGTCATCGGCGGCGCCGTGTGAGCCGAGTCACGCCGCTCAAAGCCGGCAATCGACCCACGAGACGAACGCGCTCCGGTTGATCGCCTCGACGTTGCAGGCCTTGCCGGGGCGCGAGAGCTTCCACGTCGAGCAGTAGTCCTTCGAGAGCTGCGCGTACTGCGAGCCGAGCCACAGGAGGCCGACGAGGTTGTCGAGCGGCTCCTCCGGGTTCTTCTCGATCTCCTCGAGCTGGAAGAAGACGCTGTTCGCCCGCTTCTGCGAGAGCTTCTGGTTGTAGTCCGCGGTGCCGCGCTTCGACGCGCGCGCGACGATGAAGAAGTAGCGGGCTCCGTGTCGCTCGTGCCACCGCTCCTCGAGCAGCTTCTTTGCGCCGTCGTCGAGCTTCTCCGAGTTGTCGTCGAAGAGGAGGATCGAGCCGCGCTCCACGAGCGGATCGAAGAGCGCGTTGAAGTCCTCGTCGGAGATGCTGTTGAACGCGCGGACGTCCACGGGCTCGCAGCCGCGACGCGCGTCCTGCCCCGCGAGACCGCAGGCCTCGACGACGCGGCGCAGGACGTCCTTGAAGGCGTTGGTGCAGTACGAAGCCTCGGCGTGATCGGCGACGCCCGCCTGTTCGGTTGCGGTCTCGACGACAGCGGCCGACGCAGGTTGGTCGAGGCGCTTGCGGGCCGCGCCGACCTCACCTCCGACGAACGCGCCGATGCCCATCAAGAGACCAGCGCCCGTGAGCGCCGCGATGAGAGGTGCTTGCTTCATTGGGAGCCGCCCTTCTTCGAGGCGAGGATGCGCATCGCGTATTGCAGCCCGAGGTCCGTGTCTTCGGGGCAGAGCTTCTGACCTTGGATGAAGAGCTGCGGCGTCGAGGTCCGGATCTTCATCTTCACCGCGAGCTGCAGGATGCGATCGAGCCGATCCTTCGTCTCCTTCGAGTCGATGCACTCGTCGAGGTCGGGGAATTTCGCGACGACCTTCTTGCGGAGGAGCGCCGTGTCTTCTTTGCCGGCGTCGGTCAGCGTCTTCTGGTTCTCGTAGACCCAATCGAGGAGTGCGCGCGCCTGCTTGGTCTTCTCCGCACAGAGCGCAGCGCGCGAGACGATGCACGCGCCCGGGTGCCGCGGCCTCGCGAGCATCCAGTTGCACTCGCTATCCATCGGGAAGAGGAGCACGCGCATGTCGAGCGTGTCGTAGAGCCCTTCCTTCGTCATGCGCTCGTGGAAGGCCTGGCAGCTCGGGCACAGCGGATCTTCGATGCTGAGCGCCGGGGTCTTGGGGTTTCGCGTCTCGACGCTGAGGAGCGTCGGCCGCTCGTCTTCGGCCTTGGTGGCGGGCACCTCGATCGAGCCGCACGAGCGGACCTTCTCGCTGTAGCCGGGGACCGCGGCGGCGTAGACGCCGACGGGGACGAGCGAAGCTGCGCCGAACAGCAAGACGAAGCCGATCGCCCGGCCCCAGCTGCCGTCGGGGATCGTCGAGGACACCCCGGCAGCCGGCGCGGTCTTGTCGACGACCGTGGGATTCACCGTGCGATTCGCGCGCAGGTGCCAAGGCTCCGGATCGAGCGAGGTCGCGTCGACGTCGACAGCCTTCGGCGGAGGGGCGCTCGTGGGCCGCGGCGCGCGCAACCCGAGGAAGCTCGCGACGAGGAGCAGCAAGCTCGCGATGTAGATCCCGACGCACAGCTTGCAGAGCGCATCGAGCCGCGTGAGCGAGATGACGAGCATCACGATCGACGCGCCGGCCGGGCCGAGCGCCGCGGCGAAGAAGCCGAGCCGCAGACGCTTCGAGGCGGTGTTTCGCCCGAGGAGCAGATAGAGCGACGCGGCGAAGAAGAACGCGAACGCCCCGAGCCCGAAGAGCGCGATCGGCACGCCGCCCCACAGCCGATCGCGCAAGAGCGCCGAGTACGGGCTGTACATGGCCGCGCTGCAGGCGTTCTCACCCGTCGCGGGTTCGGCGATGCCGGGCACGAAGGAGCAGTGCGGTACGTGCAGCCTGCGATCGAGGTGCTGCGCGTAGTCGTGCGTGCTGAACCCGGCGAAGAATGCACCCATCGCGCTCGCGAGGAGGCCGAGCGCGCCGGGCAGGACACTCACCCACGAGGGCTTGCTGGAGACGTCGTTCGAGGCCACCACGGAGCGTCCTAGTCGCGGCGCCGGGCTTCGTCAAAGTGGCTCTCTTTTGCCCTCGACGTGGTGACCCGGCTCGACGTGTCCTCGGGCGGGAGCACCGCGCGAATCCCCCAAGCAGGAGGCACGCGCATGGTAAAGTCGAACTCGTCGGGGCCCAGTCGGCCCGATCTCGTGGCCCAAGAACCTTCCAACAGGGCCGACCCTTTGGTTCGCCCCCCAATCCCCCCGAAGCGGACCGTGAGCGATCAAGACGACGACGCGCTGATTGAGGATTTGCTCGACGAAGCTCTGTCGGGCATGGACGCGGTCGCTGCGGCTCCTGTGCTCGCGGCCATCCGCGAGGTCCTCGGAGACACGCTCGCGACGACCCCGACGGGGCGCCAACTGCTCCGCCAAATTCGGCCCGATCCCGTGGTCGCGTCGACGGGTGACGTAGCAGCTCCAGGCGCGAACGAAGCCCCAGCAGCGCCTCACGCCAAGAAGGCCAGCGGCTGAGCCCACCATGCGTCTCACGCAAGAAGAGCAAGCACTCGTAGAGTCCGCACTCCCCACGGTTCACCTCCTCGCCGATCGCTTCTCCCGACGATTCTCTCGCGTCCCGCGCGACGAGTTCGTGTCGGTCGGTCACGAGGCCGCGGTCATGTGCGTGCGCACGTACGACGCTGCGCGCGGGATCCCGTTCGGTGTCTTCGCGTTCAAGCGCATCCGCGGTGAGATGATGCGCACCGTCGATCGCGAGCAGACGGGTGACGTCCAGCGCTTCATTCGCAAGGCCTTCGCTGCGGACGACGCGATCGCCGAGCCCCCGGGTGAGCTCGACCTCGACCAGGCGCTCGAGGACACCCCGGAGAAAGCTCGCGATCGCGCTGTCGTTTGGGCCCGCAAGCAGACCGCGGGCATGCTGCTGGCCGCGCTCTTCCATCAGGCGACGCGCTCGGTCGGTGGTGAGGAGACCCTCGTCCGCGCCGAGCAGCGGCTCGTCAGCGAAGAGGCTCTCCGCAAGGCGATGACCGTGCTCGACGCGCGCGAGATGCACTTCATCGATCGCTTCTACCGTGATGAAGCCACGATGGAGGAGATCGCCGCGGAGCTCGGCGTGGTGAAGCGGACCATCGTCCGCGTGCACGATCGCATCAAAGAGAAGCTCGCGAGCAAGCTGCGCAAGGCTGGCGTCAGCGAGCCCCCGCCGAGCTCGCGCGTCTAGCGACGCTCGCTCCGACCACGCGCAGGCCTCCCTCGTCGAGCTCCCAGCGCGTGGTCGTCGTGCGCTCGGCGAGGACCTCGTCGTGCGTGACGAGGACGAGCGCTCCTCGATACGCGACGAGCGCGTCCTCGAGGCGGCCGATCGACGGCAGATCGAGGTCGTTCGTCGGCTCGTCGAGCAGGAGGAGCGCGACCTCGTCGGCGAGCGCGCGCGCGATGAGCAGCTTGCGCGCCTCGCCTGGCGAAGGACACGCGCTCCCCACGAGCTGGTCGGGGTCGGTGCCGAGCCGCGCCACGAGCGCGAGCCAGCGACCGCGCACGTCGCGCTCGCAGGTTCGAAGCTCGTCGGCGAGCGCCGCGCGCGCGGTGGACTCGAGGTGTTGGGGCAGCACGAAGGCCCGCTTCGATGTGGCCGCGCAAGCACCCGCCGCCGCGGCCAACGCGGCGAGCAGCGTGGACTTGCCTGCGCCGTTCGGGCCGGCGATGCGGATGCGCTCGCCGTCGAGGACCACGAGGCTCGTCCTGCCGAGGACGCGCGGCCCGGCGCCGGCGCCCGCTCGCAGCTCGGGGACCTCGAGCACCGCGGCGCGCCCTCCCGGCGAGGACCGAGCGCTAAAGCACACGTCGCCGCCGACGTCGCGATCGACGACGACTGCGCGGGCGCTCTCGGCAGCGCGCGCTGCCCGGGCCGCGAGCACGCCCTCGAGGCGTCCGACGCTCGCAGCGGCGTGTTCCGCTCGGAACTTCCGCGCGACGCTGCGGCCGTCGCTGTCGTTTTTCCTTCATGCGAGAGCGCGACGACGTCGAGCGCTCGGCTCCGTCGTGCCGTCGCCGCGCGTGGTCGAGCGCGGCGCGAGCTGATTTTACAGCCCGATCGCGATCGGCGCGCTCCGCGAGGAGCCCGCGGCGCTCCGCGTCGCGTTGCGCGCGCATGGCTTGGTAGCCGCCTCGATAGGTCGTGAGCGCGCCGTGCTCGAGCCACAGCGCGCTCGTCGCGAGCTCCTCGACGAGCTCTCGACGATGCGAGACGAGGACGCCGATCCCGCGGTGCGCGCGCATCGCGCCCGTGAGCTCGGCGAGGCCCGCTGTGTCGAGGTGCGCGTCCGGCTCGTCGCAGAGCAAGACGTCGGCCTCGTCCCAGATCGCGGCCGCGATTTGCAGCCGACGACGCTCGCCAGGCGAGAGCGAGCCCCAGCGCGCGAGCTCGTCGACGCGCAGCGAGAGCTCCCGCGCGAGGCGCTCGCGTGACCGATCGCGCGCGGCCGCGAACGTCGCCACGAGATCGCTCGGTGCCTCGAGCGACTGTGGAATGACAGCGATCCGCAGGCCCGAGGGGTCGTGACGAACGAACCCCGACGTCGGACGGATCGCGCCCGCGAGCAGCCTGAGGAGCGTCGTCTTGCCCGCGCCGTTCGGCCCGACCACCACGGACCAACCCTGCGAAAACGTAGCGGAGACGGCGTCGAGCAAACGCCGCCCTGTCGCGAGCTCGTAGCTCGCGTTCGAAACGATGACCTGCACAAAGACCTCCACGCGCGAGCCGCCAGAGGGCGGCAGCCGAGATGCGACGATCAGCGGGAGCGGAGGGGCGTGGTCATCGAGGCGCGGCGTGGGCCGAGCGGCACCATTCATGAAGCTCGTTCGTCGCTCTGTCAAGCCGCCGGTGCGCCTCGGGGCTGCGCCAATCTGTTGGAGTTCTGGCTGCTCTTTTGGCAGGCCTCGAGGAGCGAGCTCCGCGGCGCCGTAGGTTGCGGCATGCGCTCCTACTTCTCGTTGCTCGCGCGACGGCCCGGCTTTCGTCGGCTCTGGGCCGCCGAGCTCGTGTCGCTCTTCGGAGATTGGTTCAGCGTGGTCGCGGTCAGCGTCCTCGCGCTGAGCTCGAGCGGGGGCGGCTTCAGCGCGCTCGCGGCCACGCTCGCCGCTCACCTCTTGCCGCAGGCCGCAGCGGCGCCGCTCGGCGGATGGGTCGCCGATAGATTCGATCGACGGGCGGTCCTCGTGATTGGAGCGCTCCTCGAAGCAGCGCTCACGGTGGGCATGGTCATCGCGGCGACGAGCGCGAACCTCGGCGGGGTGCAGGTGTTGCTCGCTTGCCGCGCGATCGTGAGCTCCGTGCGCGACCTGCGTCGGGTGCTGCGCTGCCGCGCCTCGTCGAGGAGAGCGAGCTCTCGACCGCCAACGCCTGGATGGCGTTCACGTGGAGCGCGTGCTTCGCGATCGGCATGGCGGCGGGTGGGCTCGCCGTGACGGTCGGCCCCGAAGTCGCCCTCGCGGTCGACGCCGCGACGTTCGTGGTCGCCGCCTTCTTGTTGCGCCGTCTGCCAGCCATCGTCCCGCTTCGCGAATCCGCTGAGGAGTTCGCGCCGCGCTACGGCTCGCGAGGTGCTTCGCGCTGCGTGGTCGAGGCCGCTCCGCGGCCCCATCTTCGGGCCGGTCCCGATCGCGCTCGCGGCCGGCGCGGGTTGGATCGCGCTCCACTTGGCGGGCACATGCACGCGGGCCGGCTCGGTGCGCCCATCGCGATCGGCCTCTTGCAGGCGGTGCGCGGTGGCTCGACGGCGCTCGGACCGATCGCGCTCGAGTGGGCCTCGCGCTCACGCGAGCCTTCGAAGCGGCTCGCGTGGATCGCCGCGAGCGCCTCCCTCGTGGGCTCGCTGGGCGTCGCTGCAGCGCCCTCGCTCGTGGTTGCCCTCGTCGCTGCGGCTGTGTGGGGAGCGGGTGGCGGCGCGCTCTGGATGATCATGTCGACCGAGATTCAGCGGCGCGCAAGCGACGCGATGCGAGGCCGGCTCATCGCGCTCGCGGGGCTGGGGTTCACGACGGCGATGGTCGGCGGAGCTTGGCTCGGCGCGCACGCCATCGACGCAGGCGCGGCCGCGTCGGGCATCGGCGCGGCGCTCACCGTCGTCGGGGGTGTGGTCTTCGCTGTGCTCCATCGTGATCGTGATGCATCGGACGCGCGCGTGTATCGTGCCGCGCATGGGTGAGCTCGGCCGAGTGGCCGATCCCAGCGCGTTCGATCGAGAGGGCCTCGTGACCGCGCGGGTGCGCGTCGGGGTCCCCGTGAGCTGGGCGCTCGCGACCCTCGACATCACGCTGCCCAAGCTCCTCGCGTGCGCGGCGTGCGACGGAGGCGGCTGCGATCGCTGTCAGCGGAGCGGCGCGCTGCGCTCGAGCGGCGTTGTCGTCATTCGCGTCCAGCTCCCCGCCGAGCTCGCGCGTGGCGTGGTCCTGCGCGTGCCCGACCCGTTCACGTCGTCCGACGACACGCCGGTTCGTGTCGATGTGCTCCTTGTCGAGGTCGTCCCCGCCGAGGTGCCCGCCGCGTCGTGCCGTCGCGTGGAGGTCGCTCCAAGCGCTCTTTCGTCGCAACCGATGGGACGCAAGGCTCCGTGGCTCCCCGTCGCCCTCGCCGTGGTCGCGCTGCTCTTGGTGATCGCCTTCGCGATGCGCGGCTGAGCCTCAGGGCCCGACGTGTTGGATCTCGCCGTTGATGACGGCGCCCACCCAGTCCTCGACGGAGACGCCGTCCACGACGGTCGCGTAGAACGTCGGCGAGCGCAGCACCGTGTGCCCGATGCCGAAGAGCAAATACGAGCTCGCGCGCGTCTCGTAGGTGTCGCGCAGCGCGAGCAACCCGTCCTCGTAGACCGACGCGGGGACCGGCGAGGGCGTGCCCGTACAATGGTTGTATTGCCCGTCTTCCCAGCCAAAACCCATGAAGCTGCGGATGACCATGTCGGCGGTGTTGGAGAAGACGCCGACCCGCGCGTTCGGATAGCGGTTCGACACGTGCTCGATGAAGCCCGCGGCGAAGTCGTTCCAATCGGGGCAGTCCGCACCACACTCGGCGAGCACCGTGTTGTCGAGCCCCCACACTTTGCGAAATGTGATCTGCAAGCAGGGTGGGATCACCTGGTTCGTGAGCGGCGGGCCAGAGTCGTCGATGAGGATCATCTGGGGTGGCGTCGTGTCGCCGAGCTCGGTCGCGACCGAGCTGAACGCGTCGGTGACCTGGGCGAAGTTGAGGCCCGCGCCGAAGCCCCCCGCGCTGATGCCCGTGACGAGGACGTTGTCGGCGTGCGCGAACGTCGGCACCCACTGCTGTAAGTACTTCGTGATGTTCGTGTAGCCGTGGAAGTGGCGGACCTGCCCAGCGAGCTCGTAGTCGTTGTCGCCGCCGTGGATGTCGCCCGTGCAATACGGGACGTAGACCATGCTCCAATCGCGGACGGGGTTGCCGCTGTTGTCGCGGTTGAAGATGCCGTCGGGCGGAGGGACGAAGGGGATGCTCAACGCTGAGAAATCGCAGGCGTCGTTGAAGCAGGCGCCGCCGCCCTCGAGGTAGATCATCAGGTTCGGCGAGTCGGGGTTGATGCTGATACCGAAGCCTGCAGGGCTGCCGTCGAGGCACTGCGTCCCCGGGACCTCGACGTACGTCCACGTCAGCGGGTCGGCCTCGATGGGGGCGACGGGTCGGCAGTCGGGGAGGCAGCCGTCGAATGGGTTCTGGTTGCCGTCGTCGCAGCTCTCGTTCTCGTCGAGGTGCCCATCCCCGCAGTAGGGCTCTGGGGGGACGACGGGCGCGCCACCCGCACCACCGTCGCCACCCGCGCCGCCAGCGCCGCCGAGCGCGACGACCTGGCCACCCGCGCCGCCGGTGCGTCCCCCTCCATCGTTCTGTTGATCAGGGAGCTCACCTTGGCCGATGCAGCCGGCAAAACCGAGAGCGAGCGCGACGATGAGGTGCGGGCGAAGGAAGGGTGATGACATGCTCGACTCCTGCGACGCGACGCGTCTTCGCGCTCCGAGCATGCGAAATCAAGGGTGACCGGCTCGCGGTGCATTGCGTGCTGCGTGTGGATCCGCGGCGCCAGGCTGGTTTGGTGGTTGGGCTTGCGCTTGGGTGAAGCTTTGAAATAGGTTCGGCGCCCTGGAGACACCATGAGGCGCGGATTCGGGATGCTGGTTGCGCTCGCCGGGGTCGCGACGCTCGTCGGCTGTGGCGAGGCGAAGGTCACCCAGTGCAACAAGATCACCGAGGTCATCAACAAGGTCGACGTGAAGGTCGACCTGACCTCGGAGGAAGCTTTCAACAAGCTCGCCGACAACCTCGAGAAGAACTCCAAGGATCTCGACGCCGTCACCGTCGCGGACCCGAAGCTCGTCGACCTCAAGAAGAGGTACGCAGACATCCTTCGGACCAGCGCGAAGGGCTATCGAGATGCTGCAGCTGCGGCCAAGGAGGGCAAGGCCCCCGACATGAATGCCGCAACGAAACCGTTCGAGGACTCTGGTAAGGTCGTCGACGAACTCAACAAGTACTGCCAGGAGTGAGCTGATTCTCGGGCGCGAACCTCGGGCCTCGGGCGTCCGCTCCCGGAGACGGTGGGCAGAAGTTTGTGCGCGCGCGATGACGCACGCAAAGTAGGTCGCGACGAGCGTCTGATGAGCTCGTTCGATGGGTCAGGGAGCAAGAATTGGGCGGGGCTCCCCGCAACTTTGTTGGAGGGAATAGCATGAAGCAGGCAATCGGATTGGCGGTCGGGTTGGTCAGTGTTGCGGCGCTCGTGGCTTGTGGCGAGGGCAAGGTCACCCAGTGCAACAAGATGATCGACGTCATCAACAAGGTCGACATGAAGGGTGCTGACACCCCGTCGGAGGACTCGCTCAAGAAGCTCTCCGAGAACCTCGAGAAGAACGCCAAGGACCTGGACGCGGTCTCGGTCGCCGACCCGAAACTCACCGAGCTCAAGAAGAAGTACAGCGACAACCTCCGCGCCAACGCGAAGGCCTACACCGACATGGCCGGCGCGATGAAGGACGGCAAGATGCCGGACGTCGCTGCGCTGTCCAAGGCGGCGGAGGAGTCGGGCAAGATCGTCGACGAGATCAACAAGTACTGCAAAGAGTGAGTCGGCTCTTTCTTCTTGCGTAGCGGAGCTGCACGGCATGCCATGGCGCCGTGCAACCATCGACTTCGTGGAGAGAGGTCATCCCTGAGGACGAAGCCGCGCGACACGATGCGCAGGCAGCGATTCTGAGAGGGATTCAACGCGAGCACGCGGCGAAGGCTCCAAAGGGCCGCGCGCTTCACTACAAGCAGCACGCGGCGTTCACCGCCGAGCTCGAGATCGACGCCGGAGCGCCCAGCTGGGCGCGGGTGGGGATCTTCGGTGCGCCTGGAAAATACAAGGCGCTGGTTCGGTTCTCGAACGGTGGGGGCACGCGCCTCGCGGACGCGAAGCCCGACGTGCGCGGCATCGCCGTCAAGGTGATGGGCGTCCCAGGCAAGAAGCTCATCGCCGGGATGGAGGACGCGGCGACCCAGGATTTTCTGGGCATCCTCGGGGACGCGACGCCCTTCCGCACGGTCGAGGAGTTCGTGGGGACGGTGCGCGCGGCCTCGGGCTCACCGCTCCTCGCGCTGCCGCGGCTCATCGGGACGCTCGGGTTCGGACGGTTCGCATCGGTGCTGAAGTCGTTGCAAGCGGGGATGAGCCGGCGCGTCGAATCCCTCGCCGAGGAAACCTTCAACTCTGTTCTACCCATCCGCTGGGGCGACCACGCGGTGAAGTTCTCGTTTGCGCCCCTCGCTCCCATCCCGAAGCCAGCGAGCCCCGTCGATCCAACTGCGAAGCATCGGCTCGGCGACGACCTCGTCGCCCGCGCGTCGAGCGGGGCGCTGCGCTACGAGCTGCGCGTGCAGCCCTACCTCGACGACGAGCGCACGCCGCTCGAGGATCCGACGCGGGCCTGGCTCGCGACCGACTCGCCGTGGGTGAAGGTCGCGACGCTGACGATCCCCAAGCAGGACGCGACGAGCGCGCGTGGTCAGGAGCTCGCGACGCTGGCCTCGACGCTCTCGTTCGACCCGTGGCACGCGCCCGTCGAGTTCCGCCCGCTCGGGGCGTTCATGCGCGCGCGGAGCGCGGCCTACCGCGAGAGCGTGATCGAGCGGCAGGCCGCAAAAGAGCCGACAGGCAGCGAGCCCATCTTCGGCTGAGGGCAGCGCTCACGAAGCGCCGCGACGGACGAGGCGCTCCACGGCCTCGGGGACGAGTCCATAGACCTCGGCCGCGGCGAGCAGGCCGGCGTTGTGATGCAGGCCCGAGATGAACGCGTGCGCGTACGGGGTGTTCTCGAGGCCCTTCAGGCGCTTCACCAGGAGGGGCACGCCGCGCTCGATCGCGCTGCGCGCACCCGCGAGGTCGCCGAGATCGACGCAGGCGTCGTGGAGCGCGAGGTAAACGGGGGCCTCGTTGAGGAGGCTCGGGGCGCCCTGATCGAGCAGGTTCGCAGCCTCCGACGCGAGGTCGCGCGCGCGCTCGGCGTCGCCGAGGCGACGCTCTGCTTCGGACCAGAAGCCGAGGCTCACGGGCAGGATGTCGAGGTTGCCAGTGTTGCGGTAGGCCTCGGCGGAGCGCTCGAGCAGACCACGCGCGCGAGGCACGCTCGCGGCGTCACCGCGCAAGAGCTCGACGCCGCGATAGAAGAGGACGCCGAGGGTCGCGCGGTCCTGAATCACGTAGCCACCGAGCGCGGCCTCGTCGGCCTGCGCGCGCGGCTCAGCGACTGCCTGGCTGATCCGTGCGTCCGCGCCGAACGTCGCGACCCAGCCGAGCAGGTTCATCTGCCCGAAGCGCACGGCGCCGAGGCTGCCGATCGCCTGCGCCCGCTCGAGGCCCGTCTCGATCTCGACGAGGGCCTCGTTGCGCGCGCCGATCGTGGTGAGCCCGAAGCCGAGGTTCATCGTGAGGATGGCCTCACGTTCTTTGAGGCCGGCGGCGCGGGCCGCGCGCGCGGCGTTGCGGCGCGCGTCGAGCGCGGCCGCGAGCTCGCCTCGCGTCTGTCGAACGACGGCCATCGTCTGCCACGCGTCGACGGCCGCCCACACGATCCCCTCGCGCTCGGAGAGCTCGAGCATCGCGACGGCCTCGGCCTCGGCGGCGCCGAGATCACCCGCGAACGCGAGGCGCTGCGCGAGCGCGGCCGAGCAGCGTGCGGCCTCGTCGAGCAGTCCGAGCTCGCGCGCTCGATCGCGCACGCGCCGCAGACGCCCTCGATGTCGATCCCTGCGCGCGAGCGTCGTCGTAACGCGCGGCCGCGCCCTCGGTGCGAAGCTCGCTCGCTTCGTCGAAGATGTTCTCGCGCATCGCTTGGATCGCGGTGTCGCGCTCGGCGCCGCGCGCATCGAGCCGGCCTTGCGCTTCCTCGAACAGGGCTGCGCGCCCGAACGCGGTGGGTTTGTCGTCGGCGAACGCGAGCGCGCGCTCGCTCATCGACGCTGCGTCGGTGAGCGAGTTCGTCGCGAGGGCGCGCCGCGCTGCGACCTCCCAATAAGTCGCGGCCTCGTCGTGGCGGCCGCCCAGATCGAAGTGGTTCGCGATCGTCGCGGCGTCCTCGCCCACGGTCGCGAGCCAGCCTGCCGCGCGCTCGTGCAGCTGCTTCTTCAGATCGTCGCCGACCATCGCGTAGGCGACGTCGCGGATGAGCGCATGCTTGAAGAGGTACTCGCGCTTGCCGGTGAAGCGCGATTTGGCGCCCTCGACGATGAGGTCGGCCGACACGAGCTTCGAGATCAGCGCGTCCGTCGGCGTCTTCGCCAGGGCGCCCGGCTCGTAGAGCGCGCCGAGCCCTGCGTCCCAACCTGCGAGTCCGAACGTCGAGAGTCGGCCCGCGGCCTCGCGAACCTGATCGTCGAGCGCGTCGAGGCTCACCTGGATCGCGGCCTCGATGGTCGCGGCGCCCTTGAGGCCCTTGCCCTGAGAGACGAGGCGCGCGAGCTCCTCGGCGAAGAGGGGCGAGCCCGCCGCTTGGTCGGCGACCTGATCGATCTGCGCATCGGTGGCGTTCGGCCCGAGGAGGCTGCGCGCGAGCTCGCGAACGGCGCGCTTGGCCATCGGTCGGAGCTCGATGCGGACGTGCTCACGCGTCTGGAAGCGCTGCGGGTTCACGCGCCAGAACGCAGGCCGCACGAGCAGCAGCACGAAGAGCGGCCTGCCCTGCGCGCGACCGAGCACGTGGTCCAGCCACGCGATCGACTCGGGGTCGGACCACTGCGCGTCCTCGACCACGATGGCGCATGACTCGCGGCCGGCGAGGTCGATGATGAGCTCGGTCATCGACACGTAGAGGGCGTCGCGTGCGGCGCGCGGCTCCACGCCCTCGGGGAAGGGGCGGTTGCTGAGGAGGTGGGCGAGGAGCTCGCGCTCGGGGCCGTCGTGCGAAGACGCAGACGTCGGGCCGGCTTTGCCGAGGGCGGCGCGGGCCTCCTCGAGCGTCGCGCCTTTGGTCAAAAAGAGCAGCGAGCGGAAGGCGTCGCTCGCCGTCCCGAGGGCCTGAGCCTTGCCGTAGGACTCACAGCGTACAAACATCACGCGAGGTGGATCACCGCGTGTTTCGAGCCGGCGGATGACCTCTTGCCCGAGCCTCGTCTTGCCGATGCCGGGCGGCCCCGAGATGCTGACGACGATCGGCGAGTGATCGTCGACGGCGCGATCGTAGGCCCCGAGCGCGGTGAGGAGCTCGGCCTCGCGGCCCACGAACGACGAGCTCTCGCTCTCGGGTCGGCGTCGCGTCATCGGCAGGACGCCGCTCTGTCCCAAGCTCGAGACCTCGAACTCGGCGCGCCCGCGCGAGAGCTCGCCCGTCGTGAGGTCGAAGTTGACCTTCCCGTCGCGGGCCTCGCGCGCGAGCTTCGCAGCGCGGTCGACGATCTCGCCGCTCGAGCGCGTGAGGTCGACGCGCGTGCGGCCCGTCGCGATGCCGACCTTCGCGCCTCGCGCTCCGAGCTCCGCGCCGATCTCGAGGGCGCGCGTGGCCTCGTCGCCGTATGCGCGACGCGCCCCGAGGTGCGCGACGATCGAGTCCGCGCCGAGAGGGAGCGCATCGGCGCCCATGCCCTTCACCTTCTCGAGGACGAGCTGGCGATCGCGGCCCGTCGCGACCCCGAGCGCCACGAGCGTGGTGACGAGCCGCGTGCCGACGCGCGCGCGGTTGTCGGCGTCGCGCTGGGTGAGGCGACCGAGCCGTTGGATCGCAGGGTCGGCGCAGAGCTCGCGGAAGGCGCGCTCGACGTCGTCGGCGGTGTTCGGTCGGTTCGCGGGATCGATCTCCAAGAGCCGCGCGACGAGCTCGTCGAGCCGCTCGGGCACGTCGAGCAGGACCTCGGAGAGCCGCGGCGCGGGGTCTGTGACGCGGCGAGCGAGCGTCGCAATCGAGGTCGGCCCCGCGTGCGGAGGACGCCCTGCGAGGAGCTCGAACAAGGTCGCGCCGAGCGAGTAGAGATCGCTGCGCGCGTCGGAGGCCTCGTTGCCTTGCGCTTGCTCGGGCGACATGTACGCGGGCGTCCCGACGATCGCGCCCGCGCCCGTGCGCTCCGCGTCACCCGCGGAGGCGACACCGAAATCGAGGATTTTTGCTTGAATCAGAGCATCGCTCGCGGCGACCTCGGGCAGTCCGTCGTCGACCGCGCCGTCGCGCAGAGTGCTGTGACCGCTCGCGCGACCGGCCCGAGGCGCCGCCGCCAAGAAGATGTTCGACGGCTTGATGTCGCGGTGGACGATCCCCGCCTTGTGCGCGCAAGCGAGCGCGGCCGCGACCTGACGCATCAGCTCGAGCGAGGTCGCCACGTCGAGCGGAGCGCGCTTGATGCGAACGGCGAGGTCTTCACCGTCGAGCCACTCCATCGCGACGTAGGTTGCGCCCGAGGAGAATCGGTGGCCGTTGCGATCGGCGTAGGCGTGCTCGACCGTCCCGTAGGTGAGGACGCGCACGATGCCGGGGTGCGAGAGCGAGCTCAGCACCTCGCCCTCGCGAAGGAAGCGAGCCTCGTCGGTGGGGTCCGCCGTGGGCTCCATGACCTTGAGCGCGGTGGTCTCGCCGGACTCTTGATCGACCGCGCGGTAGACGACGCCGGCAGCGCCGCGCCCCACCTCGCGGAGGATCTCGAATCTGCCTGCGAGGAGGTCTTTCTCGACGGCCGTCATGTGTGGAGCACCCGCAAGGAGAGAAGCTATGCGCTGGGTTTCCCCGCGACCCGCCGAGCGTAGCAGAGCCGCGGGCGAGCGCGGTCCCTCACGCCGCCTCGAGCAATCCCATCAACACCATCTCGACCGTGGCCTTCAAGAGCTCGCGTTCGTCCTGGCTCGGAGCGCTCGTCTCGCTGGGCGCGCTCCGGTGCACGTAGATGTCCAACCCCTCGCGTACGGAAGCGGCCTCGTGGATCGTGGTGCTGAGGCGGAGCTGCATGGGCGTGAGCGTGACAGGGTCGCTCATGGCCGCGGGGGGGAAGATCGCGAAGAGCTGCGAGGGCCGATCGGCGCCGGGGCCCTGCTGCTCCTCACGCAGCACGACCCCATCCACCATGCGAAGCTTCGCCGCGAGCAGCCCATCGAGCGATCGGATGAGGTGTCGACCGGCGAAGAGCTTGTCGATTCGTTGGGTGTTCGGCAGCATCCGCCCGAAGGGCCCCATCGGGATGACCTCGACGCGCGGCCCGCGCGACTCCGTTCGCTCGACCGCGATCAGCGTCGGGATCAACGCCTCGATGTTCATGGACTCGAGGTGCGTGATGCGCGCCGCGAGCTCGGCCTCGAACGCCGCGCCGAGCTCGGGCTCGAGCGCCGCGGCGTAGCCGATCGCGTGCGTTACACCGGCCGCTGGAGGCATCACGAACACCAAGCTGTTCACGGCCGCGCCCGCGAAGGCCTTCTCGATGCGATCGACCGGGGAGGGCAAGCGCGGGCCGTGCCCCCACTCGGCGAAGAGCACCGCGCGGCCCGCCGGAGCCAAGAAGCTCGGCAGCTCCTTCAGCAGGGCCAGCAGGAGCTCGTCTCCGCGCGCGCCGCCCGACATGAACGCACCGGCTTGCGCGGCCGTCGCTTGAGGGACGAAAGGAGGCTGCGAGACGACGACATCGAAGCGCTCGCCTCGGACTGGCTCGAACAGGTTGCCCTCGCGAAACTCCACGTTCTGGATGCCGTTGAGGCGGGCGTTGAAGCGCGCGAGTCGAACCGCGCGAGGGTTGATGTCCGTGCCGACGACAGCCGAGGCCTTGCGCGAGAGGAGGAGCGCCAGCATGCCCGCTCCCGTGCCCAAATCGAGCGCGCGGTCGACCTTGCGCTTCGGCATCACGGCGGTCGCGAGCGAGCCCGTCGCGGGGCTCTGCGCCATCACGGCGTCACCCGCGTGCGACAGCACATCGCCGAGGAGAAAGAGCCCGCTCGCGATGCTGAGCGAATAAGGCGAGACGAGCCCCTCGGGCGTCTCCACCAAGAGCCCGGCGTCCTCCAAGCGCTTCGTCAGATCGCCGAGGGCGACCGTGAGCTCGTCGCGACCGACCGGGTCGGCGAACATCAGCGCGCGCGCGACATACGCGAACGGCTCCTTCACCTTGCGCGCGCCGAAGCGGAGGAGCGCCTCTTTGATCGGGCCGTGTTGGGATTCGGCGGCGCGCAGGATCGGCTCGAGCTGCGTCCTGCCGAAGCCGATCGTGACGAATCGCTTGCGGAGCTCGTCGAGCGCGGTTGCGTCCAGGATCTCGAGCTTGTTCACGTCCGGTAGGGGAGTCGTTCGCGAGGTCATTCGGCCGCGATCGTGCGCCCCCCGTCGATCGAGCGCAACGCCCCCGTCTGGCTCCGACAAGAATGTAAGCGGAGGTCGCCGGGACTCAGTCGACGATGAAGATCCGCGCGCCTGTCGACGTCCTCGAGCGATGAGGCTCTGCGCCGTCCGCGACTTGGTAGCTCATCCCCGGCCTGAGCACGAGCACACGACCGTCCTCGAGTTCGGTGTGAAGCTCCCCTTCGAGGCAGAGCACGATATGCCCTTTGGAGCACCAATGATCTGCCACGTAGCCGGCCGAGTACTCCACCATGCGGACGCGGACCTCGCCGAATTGGCGCGTCCGCCAGAGCGCGTGGCCGACCTCGCCGGGGTGTGAGGTAGGCTCGACGTTGGACCAATCCGTCGTCCCAAAAGGAGTGTCCGTGAGCTTCATGTTCCGGCGCGGATGATTCGGGCGACGATGGCTCCTCGTCAACCGCCCGCGCCGGTCTTTTCCCGACGAGCCGCAAAGGTTGGCAATATGCTCGCCGCCATGAGCGCCTCGACCCGTCCCCCTCGCGAGCGCGTGGCTCGCGGCCCGCGCATGACCCTCTACAGCACGACCCTATCGGCGAATGGACGCAAGGTCATGGCGGTCATTCGCGAGCTCGACTTGGAGGTCGAGCACGAGGACGTGAATGTCTATCGGGGTGAGGGCCAGACTCCCGAATATCTGGCGCTCAACCCCGCCGGCAAGGTCCCCACGCTCGTCGACGGCGCGCTCGTTCTTTGGGAGTCGAACGCGATCCTCCAGTATTTGTCCGAGGCGCACGCGAGCTTCGCGCTCTCCTCTTGGGACCCGCAAGCGCGCGCCGACATCCTGAGATGGCTCTTCTGGGAGGCCGCGCACTGGCAACCAGCGCTCGTGCGGATCATGGCCGAGCGCGTCGGCCAGCTGCTCTTCCCCGACGCGGTGCGGCCCATGCCCAACGTCAACTGGACGGACCCCGGGGCCGAGACCGTCCTCGCGGCGCTCGAGGATCAGCTCTCGCGGGGGCGGCCCTTCATGGTCGGCTCCGTGCCGACTCTGGCGGACTTCTCGCTCGCCGGTATGACCACTTATTTTGGAGTCTGCGAATTCCCAATAGGGGCCTATCCGGCAATCGCGCGCTGGCTCGGACGCATGCGCGAACTCCCGAGTTGGCGAGCGACGCAAAACCCCCTTTGGGAGCCCGAGGGCGCCGCCGGCTGAGCCCGCTCCACGCCTATTGGGCGCGCCTGAGCTCGTCCGCGACGACCTCGGCGAGCCAGGTCATGAAGGTCGAGAGCCGTCGGGAGAGCTGCCTCCGCGCGGCGTAGACCACGTGAACCGGCATCGGGCGCGCGGCATATTGCGGTAGGACCTCGACCAGCGTGCCGGCCGCGAGGTGCCGCCGAGCGCCGACGAACGGTGTTTGGATGATCCCCAATCCGGCGAGGCACGCGGCCTCGTAGGCGTCCGAGTTGTTCACCGTGAGTCGCCCCTGCATGGGCGCGGTCCGTACGGCACCGCCGGCTTGCCACTCGAAGCCGTCGTCCCTCTGACCGAGCACGACCGAATAGAGGACGAGGTCGTGGCGCGCGAGGTCCTCGATGGTCTTCGGCGTGCCGCGGCGCGCGAGGTACGCGGGGCTCGCGCAGTTGACGAGGCGCATGTGACCGAGCGGGCGCGCGACGAGGGAGGAGTCCGAGAGGCCACCGACGCGCACCACGCAGTCGAACCCCTCGCGGACGATGTCGACCCGGCGATCCGTGCTCGAGAGCTCGAGCTCGAGGTGCGGGTGCCGCGCGAGGAAGGCCTCGAGGCGCGGCATCACGAAGTTGCGCGCGACGCCTGTCGGCATATCGACCCGCAGTCGGCCGACGAGCTTCGCGTCCGCGCGGTGGAACATCGACAGGAGCTCGTCCGCGTTCGACACGAGCTCCCGCGCCTTGTCGAAGAACGCGCGCCCATCCTGCGTGAGCTCCACGCGGCGGGTCGTCCGGTGCAGGAGGCGTGCGCCGGTGCGTGACTCGAGCTCGCGCACCGCGAGTGAGACCGTCGTCTTCGGCAAGCCCAGGTTCTCGGCCGCGAGCGTGAAGCTCGAGAGCTCGGCCACCCGGAGAAACACGCGGACCGCCTCGACCGAGTCCATTGTGCAGCCATTCTAAACAGTGTCCCCATGAATGCCCCGTTTATCTAGCCAGAGCCCATCAATAGGGTGTGAGCCATGACAAAGATCGCTCTCGTCACGGGTGGTAGCCGCGGACTCGGCCGTAACACGGTCATCGCCCTCGCCAAGCGCGGCGTGGATTGCCTCTTCACCTACCAAAGCAAAGCCGACGAGGCCGCCAAGGTGACCGCGGAGGTCGAAGCGCTCGGCCGCAAGGCCATTGGATTGAAGCTCGACGTCGGCGCGACGAGCTCGTTCCCCGCGTTCGTCGACGAGGTCCGCGCGGCGCTCGCGAAGCTCGGCGACACCAAGCTCGATTACCTCGTAAACAACGCCGGTATCGGCCTCTACGTGCCCGTCGTCGAGACGACGGAGGAGCAGTTCGACCAGCTCATGAACATCCACCTCAAAGGCCCGTATTTCCTCACGCAGCGCCTCCTGCCGCTCGTGCGCGACGGCGGGCGCATCGTGAACCTGTCGACCGGGCTCACGCGGTTCGCGCTACCCGGCTATTCGGCATATGCCGCGATGAAGGGGGCAGTCGAGGTCTGGACTCGCTATTTGGCAAAGGAGCTCGGCGCTCGGAAGATCGCAGTCAACGTCGTCGCGCCCGGCGCGATCGAGACGGACTTCGGCGGAGGCGCGGTGCGGGACAACGCCCAAATCAACGGGTTCATCGCCTCGCAGACCGCGCTCGGTCGCGTGGGCCTGCCGGACGACATCGGCCCGATGATCGCCTCGCTCTTGTCCGACGAGAACCGGTGGGTCAACGCCCAGCGCATCGAGGTGTCGGGCGGGATGTTCGTCTGAAGCGGGGCCCTGCTCGCTCCGCAGGCTCGGGCTCCGGAGGACCGGCGAGCTCAGGGCTTCGGGATGCGCAGCGTGCTGATCATGAGCGAGCCGCTCGCGACGTACATGAGGACGAGCGGGTGCAGCGTGAACGGCCCCAGCGCGACGGCGCCGAGCCAAAGCGAGTTGCCGGTCGCGCCGCGCATGTACGCGATGAAGAGCAGCAGCACCAAGCCGAGGCTCGTGGGGATGGGCGTCCCCTCGTAGTATTTGACCTTGCCGCTCCCATCGGAGAGCGCCGACGCGGTCACGTTGAAGCGAGCGAGACGGCTGATCCCGCAACCGACGAAATAGCAGAGCGCAACGGCGTCCCAGATGCCGCGCATGCCGAGCGCGAACCCGAGCGCCGCCGGCGCGACCCCGAAAGAGACCACGTCCGCGAGCGAGTCGAGATCACCGCCGAGGGGCGAGGACTTGCGACGCCATCGCGCGACGCTGCCATCGAGCACGTCACACATCAGGGCGATCGGGAGAAGAATGAATGCGGCCATCGCCCCCTGCGACTGGCCACTCTCCGCATACGCCATGCTCGCCAAAATCGCACCCGTGCCGCAGAACGCGTTGCCCAACGTGATGACGTCCGCGAGCACGAACGTGCGGATCATCGAGAAGGGCTTTCGCTTCGGCTGTTCGGTCGGCGCGCTCGTCATGGCAAAAAGACCGGCTGACCATAGTCGCGGACAGCGCGCGGCGATAGACCAACACACCACGATGAGTCGGCGATGCCATCGGTCGAGCTCCAGCGGGCCCGTCCTCCCAGGCGTCGGTCGACGTCTGTCTTGGGCGTGGGTTGCGGCTCTCTTCCTTTGTGCGTGCGCACGTCCCAGTGAGAGCTCGTCGAGCAGCGCGGGCGACTCCGCGCCCGGAACTGGCGTCGCGTCCGCGTCGGCGGCGCCTTCCGCGAGCGTGACAGCCAAGTCAGCTCCTCCGGCCGCGGGGACCTTTCAGCCCACGGCGGCCCTCGTTCAGGACGCCGAGCTCGCGAAGCGCGTGGACGCGCTCGCCGCGAGCGATCGTGTCGAGTCGTCCCACGTCGGCGCGTCCGGCGCTCAGGGTCCGAGCTACACCCGATTCCTCGCCGTCTTGGAGAAGGTCACGTCGAACGACCTACGAGCGTTGCTCCGACACGAGAGCCCGATCGTGCGAGCGTACGTCTCCGAAAGCTGGGTCAAAGAGCACCCGAACGAGCTCTCGGCGGTCGTGCCGCTGCTCGACGACAACACCGAGTTCAAGACGCTCTCGGGTTGCATGGGCGGTGTGCAGACGGTGGCGCAGCGGGTCTTCTCCGCTATCTGCAAGAGCGAAGCACCCGCTGCTTCTCAGCTTCTCCGCGACTTCATCGCGCAAGACACTTGGGCCGCGCCCTTCGCGGTCGAGTGCCTCGCGCGCCATGGTGATGGGACCGTAGCGCAGACGATCGCCGCCGTGATCAAGGACACCTCACGATCGTCGGCTCTACGCGAGGCCGCGGTCCGCGCCTTCATGCTCGCGCCCGTCGCTTCGCTTTGCGAGACCCTTCGAACGACCGCAGCGACCGACGCAGACCCGCTGCGCCAAGTCGCGCTCGGGGCGCTCTCGCGATGTGATGACGCCACCTCGCAAGCGATCCTCGAGGTCGCAGCGAAGAGCCTCGTCGCGTCGCTCGCGAACGAGGCGAAGATCGCGCTCTTGCTCGCGACGAGGACCCCAGGCGCGCGCCGGACGGAGCTCGGGCGCGACGAGCGACACCGCGCTGTCGCGGCTTCACGACTCGAGGAGCGCGTGCGCGTCGGGCCAATCGACGAGGGTCTCGTGATCGTGATCGAGGCCCTCGTCAACGAGCACCCCGACGACTTCGGGCAGCCGCTCTGGAGCCTCCCTACCTCGCCGGAAGCGACCGCGATGATGCGCCGTCTCGCAGCCAAATTCGGCGTGGGGCGGGCGGTCGTGCGAACGCCGGTGATCCGATATTTCGGTCGGCTCGAGGATCGCGCGGACGCCGCCGAGGTCGCGCGCTCGCTCGACTCGACTGACCTGAACGAGGCGACCGCAGCCGTCGAAGCGCTCGTCGCCATCCTCGGCAAAGACGCGCGGCCGAAGCTCCAAGCTCTCGCCTCGAAGAGCGCCGTGGATCCGAGCCTCAAAGACGCGGCGACGGCAGCCCTCGCGAAGCTATAACCGTCATCAAGAATCCGGGGGGAGCGCGGGGGTGAAGGAGCGCTCGAGATCGAGCGATTCACCGAGCGGATCGATCGAGCCGACGGGCAGCATCGCACCGAGCGCGCGCTCGGCTTCGTCGCGGTCGGAGTCCCCCGCCTCGAAGAGCGCGAAGGCCCGATTGAGGACCGGGACGGACTGGCGAACAGCCAGCGCGAGCACGCTCTCGAAAGAGCCCCATGCGCCCGAGAGGAACCGAGGCCGCGCTCGCTCCTTCTCGCGCTCGCTCGCGACGCGCTTGCCCAGCGGAGAGCCGATGAGCGAGGTGTGCTGCTCGTAGCCGCGACCCATCACCGCGAGCCGGCTCGAGGCCGAGCCGGGCGCGAGCGCGGCGAAGGCCTCGTCGACGGCGCGACACACGAATTGCTTGGCGAAGAGCTCGCGCATCGGGACTTGCACGAGGCGCACGATGCCCGCGGTCCCCATGCGGTCCGCGCCGAAGTAGACCTCGTGAAAGCAAATCGACTGGAATTTCTCGACCTCGCGGTGCGCGGTGTCGTGCGCGAGCGGGGCCTCGCGGCGCGCGAGCGCGTTGATGAGCGGGTGGAGCTGACGGTCGATCGCCGCGTGCGACACGACCCCGAGCCCGAGCGCCGCGATCTCCATCGAGCGGGTGCGACGCGCGTGCTCGAGGAGCGCGAGCGCGACAGGGACCGCCGCGCGCTCGTGCAACGCCGCTCCCCACGGACTCGGGCGTGGCGTCGCGCGCACGAGGTAGCGGGCGACCTCGAGCGCGTAGCCCTCGAAATACGGCAGATCGACCAAGACCGCGCCGAGCCTGCCAGCGTCCTCGAAGCGCACGAGACATCGGCGCACTCCAGCGTCGAGCTGCGTGGAGGTGGTCGCTTCGCGCAGCGCAGTCTGATGGATTCCCTCGGCCGGCATGACGTGGAACGGCTCCCGTGGATCTGCGAACTTCGATACGTTGTCTGGCGGAGGAATATCGCATGCGACTTGCCTTTTCGTCCGCCAGCGTCGCGCTCGTACTGCTCTTGGCTTCGGGTTGTGGCGACTCCGGATCAGGCGGGACGGGGGGCACCGGCGCGACACCGCTCGGGGGTGGCGGGTCGAGCAGCAACACCGGCGGAGAGGGCGGGAGCGGTAACGCCTTCACGACCGGGGGCGGCGGGGCCGCGGCGGGCTCGGGCGGCACTGGGGGTCAGGCCGAACAGCACTATTGTGGTGACGGCGTTAAAGATATGAACGAGGCCTGCGACGACGGAAACGCGGTCTCGGGCGACGGCTGCACGGGCACCTGCGACGCCATCGAAAACGGATTTGCGTGCCTCGTCCCCGGCGAAGACTGCATATCGACCGTCGTGTGCGGTGACGGCAACATCACCGGAGCCGAGACCTGCGACGACCAAAACGTGGTGTCGGGCGACGGCTGCGATTCGAATTGCACCCTCGAGGCCGGGTGGGTTTGCCCCGAGCCTGGCGTCGCGTGCGAGGCCGCGGGCTGCGGTGATCACGTCATCGCAGGCACCGAGCAATGCGAAGACGGCAATACCGATTCGGGAGACGGCTGCAGCTCGACTTGCCGCCTCGAGCCCGGCTTCAAATGCGATGTCATCGACATGCCCTGCGTCCCGACCGTCTGCGGCGACGGCGTGAAAGAGGGCAGCGAACAGTGCGACGACGGCAACAACGACTTCGGCGATCTGTGCTCACCGCTCTATTGCACCGCAGAGCCCAATTGCTCGGGGAGCCCTGCGAGCGCTTGCACGACCACCTGCGGTGACGGCATCAAGCTGCCCAACGACCCGACCGAGGAGTGCGAAGACGGCAACACGGTCGACGGCGACGGCTGCTCGTCGACCTGCAAAGAAGAGCCTGGTTACACCTGTGTCCCCGATATGACGGTCCCCACAGAGCTCGTCCTGCCGGTGGTGTTGCGCGACTTCAAGGTCGCGCACCCGGACTTCGAGGACTTCTTGGGTGACGACCTCAACATCGTGCAGCTCATGCTCGGCGCGGACGGTAAGCCCCAATATGCCGGTAGCCCGACGACCGCGACCACGAGCGGCAAGACCAACTTCGACCAGTGGTATCGCGACGTCGCGAACACCAACCTGACTGTCCTGCAGACGCTCACGCTCGGCCAGCTCCCCTCGGGCCAATATCAGTTCAACAATTCGAACTTCTTCCCGCTCGACGGCCTCGGCTTCGGCAACGAGGGCAATGGCCACAACTTCCACTTCACGAGCGAGGTCCGCTACTGGTTCGAATACAAGGGTAACGAGCAGCTCGACTTCACCGGAGACGACGACGTCTGGGTGTTCGTCAACAAGCGCCGCGCGATCAACCTCGGCGGTGTCCACGGCGCGGAGAGCGCGTCGATCACGCTCAACGCGGCGAACGCTACCACCTTCCAGCTGCAGACCGGCAGCGTCTACGAGATCGTCGTGTTCCAGGCCGAGCGCCACACGACCCAGTCGAACTATCGGCTGACGCTGTCGAACTTCACCAATCAAAAGACGGTGTGTACGAGCTTCTGCGGCGACGGCATCAAGACGCCCGACGAGCAATGCGACGATATGACCAACGACGGGTCTTATGGGCATTGCGCACCCGGGTGCGTGCGCGGGCCGCGCTGCGGCGACGGCATCCAACAACCCGAAGAGGAGTGCGACGACGGCGCGAACATCACCCCCTATGGGGGCTGCGCGCCTGGTTGCGTGCTCGGGGCCTTCTGCGGGGACGGCGGCGTCGACAGCGTGTTCGGCGAGCAGTGCGACGACGGCGTCAACGACGGCGGCTACGGCGAGTGCGCGGCAGGCTGCGTGCTCGGGCCGCGCTGCGGCGACGGCATCAAGCAATCACCCCAAGAGCAATGCGACGACGGCAACACCAACAACAGCGACAATTGCCATAACGACTGCACCGAGAACATCGCGGGTTAGTAGCCAGTTTGCGTCGCCGCCGGGGGGCGCGGCGCAAATGTTACAGCGCTGTCAGCCGTTCGACCTCGAGCTGGGTCTCGCCATCCGGCTTGAGGTGGAAGACGCCGACAGCCTCGTAGCGACCGGACTTGGGCGTGCAATCCATCGAGCACTTTGCCCCGGAGCCGTCCGAGCCAGTCCCCCCGCAGGCATATCGGCTGGAGGCGCTCTTCGACACGAGCGTGACGCCCATGAGCTTGTCGCCGCGCAGCGAGACCGCGGAGCCGCACCGGTTGCAACATGGGTTCTCCTCCGAGCACTCGAGCTCGGTGCAAACCGGCATACGGATGGTGAACGAGTTGGCTGCACCCCTGTCGTCGAACAAGAGGGCGAACGCCCCGGCGAAGACCTCGCCCACGACGCGGACGCGCTTACCGTCCAGATCCTTCGCGTCCCTCGGGAGGGTCGCAAAGTCGAGCAGAGGTTCTGTCGCGACTGGCGAGGAGGACGGAGCGCCAGCGACGCTCGAAGCGCTCGACGCGCTCGAAGAGCCCGATTGAACCGCGTGCTCGGAAGGTTTGACGGGGACCGACTGGCTCTCGCAGCCCGAGGTGAAGAGCGCGAAGGCAGCGGCGAAAACTCCAAGTTGCGAGCGGGCGAACATGCGTCGTTGAACCTCGTGTCAGGAGTGGAATCGCTCGATGGATGGCAGCGATTGGGGAGGAGGGTCTTCGACGGGTTGGTCGCAAAGAGGTTCTCGAGCCGAGGGGTCGTTGATATCGACCTGAAACCAGGGTCCGGTGACACGCTGGTGACGCAGCCGAGACATCCCCTTTATGAACCGGTGCGAGGCTATGCCCATGTTTTCGAGCCAGACGAGAGGGAGTCCGGGCGTCGCCGTGGCGGCGCTTTTGTTCGTGGGCTGCGGAGGCGCGCGCGCGGAGCCTCCTTGTGCGTCCGCTGCGGCACCGACGTCCTCGACGACCGCCCAAGCTGCGGCGTCGGCGAGCGCTAGCGCGTCGGCGGCGCCCGCCTCGAGCGTCCCCAATGTGCCCGCCAGCTACGCGGCGCTCTTTGCGGATCTCGTGGCGCGCATCGAGCGACACCACGTCTTCGCCGACGCGGCGAAGAGCGGCTGGCCCGCAAGGAAGGCCCAGCTCGAGAAGGAGTTCAGCAGAGTCCACACGCGTGAGGAGGCGCTCGTCGCGCTCGCGCATCTCGAGAACGCGCTCGGAGATCGACACTGCAGCCTCTCGCCGCCCACTGATTTGCGGCAAGGTCGGCTCGGGCTCGGGCTCGCCCTCTTCGCCGAGCGCGTCGAGGGCGGTGCGGTCAGGGTTCGCGTGAGCGAGGTCCTCGACAAGGATCTCGCGACTGGCAGCACGCCGACTGTGGCCGAGGGTGACGAGGTCGTCGCGGTCGACGGCGTCCCCGTCGCCACGTGGCTCGAGGCCCACCCCTTCGAGTCGAACTCGCTGAACCCGACAGTCGTGCTCTTCGAACAGGCCAACGCGATCGTGCGCGCTCGATTGCCTTGGTCGACCATCAAGAAGGGCGACAAACGCAAGCTCACGCTCTCACGCGCGGGCGCGAACCACGACGTCGAGCTCGCGTTCGTGCACCCCGGCAAATGGGAGGACGCGATCGACGTGGATTTCGACGAGGCCCCGGCGATGTCCTCGATCGGCTGCCGCAACGATCAGCACACGCTCTATTCGGACTTCGAGCTCTCGGCGGTAGGGGTCAATCTGTGTGTCTACAAACCGAAGAAGGGTGACAAGGCCGGCAAGGCTGACACGCGCCTCGTGCGGTTCCTGTCGTTCGCGTATGGCATCAACCAGGCGAGCGACGACGGCCTGCGCGCGGCCAAGGCGGACCACGACCTCCTCACGCGAGAGCTCGCGAAGGCCAAGGCCGTCGTGCTCGATGTCCACGAGAACCACGGCGGCAATAACCCCTTTGTCTTCCTCAGCTGGTTCGCGAAGAGCGCGTGGGACCACCAACAGATCCACCTCCGCGTGTCACCCGAGTTCTCGGAGGACGACGTCCGGAGCTTCGTCTTCGGCGACAGCGCGATGACGACTCGCTACCTCGAGCTCGCGAAGCGTGGTGAGGGCGAGGTCAGCTTTCCATTCTTGTGCATGGCTGACGGCAAGCCCGTCACGGAGGGGACGTGCGAGGGGCGAGGGCCTCGCGCGAGCGAGCTCGTCTCGAGCGCGCCAGTCGCGATCGTGACGGGCCCCGAGTGCACCTCGAGCTGCGACTCGATCGTGGCCGACTGGTCAGCGTTCGACCTCGGGCCGCTCGTCGGGCAGCAGCCCGCGCATGGCTTCACGACGATCCGGCACAGCTACGCGCTCGTCGACCCGGACGGCCGTGACCTCGGACGCTTCCGCATCGCGCTCTCGTGGGAGGCTTATCCCCGTAACAATCAGCCCCTCGAGGGACGACCCGTCGAGCTCGATTGGGAGGCTCCGTCGACCTTCGAGACGCGCAACACGTGGGTGGATGCATCCGTTCGCGAGGCGCGCCGGCGCGCCGAATCGCTCGGTCGTTGACTCGCGCGCGGCGATCGCGTGGACAGCGCTGTCAGCTATTTCTCGTCGACCGTGCGCCGATCGATGTACTCGGCGACGAGCGTGCCGAGGAGGCCCGCGCACTGGCGGAAGCGAGCGCCCGAAGAGACGTTGCCGAAGTTCTGCGTGTCGACCTTCACGCTGATCTTGAAGGCGTCGAGGACCTTGCCGTCGCGGTCGGTGAGCTTGACCTCCATCCGGACCTCCGAGGGCTTGGAAGCTACAACGGCGTAAAAGCCTGGCTCGAGGAAATACACGGAGGCTTTGACGACGAACTCGGCGGTCCCGTCCTTCTCGACGGCGAGTCCGCGGCGCTCGCCGGCGGCGACGAGGCTGGAGAGGAACTCCTCGTTCATCGCCTTTCTGTCGGCGGCGAAGGACGCTTTGTCGTCGTCCTTCATGTCGGCGATGTACTGCTCCATCGTCTTCTTGCCGACGCGCACGTTGTCGAAGCTGACCGCGACCGCCGCGTACTTCGTCTTGTTGACGAAGGGGTTCGGCTGAGCCTGTGTGACGACGAGCCAGCGGGGCTCACAGCCAGCGAGCACGAGGGCGAGGGGGACCAGGATCGCGAACAGCCACTTCGCGAGGGACGGCGCTTTCCACATGGTCGATGTCCGGCGATCTTCGCTGCGATGGGTGCGGTTGTCTCGGCTCATTCGGGGAAAAAGAGCTCGATCGGGCTCGCCGCGCCGCCGCCCTGATCGAGGCCGCCGACGATCGCGAGCGTGCCGTTCGGCGCAGGGATCGGCGTCGCGCCCCATCGTCGCTGCTTGAGGGGCAGGGGCGTGACGGAGCTCGCGCCGAGCTCCACGAGGAACGCGAGCGTCTCGCCGTCCGCGCTCTCGCCGATCGTGAGCAACCCGAGCGGGGTCGCGTACGCGTGGCCGCGGGCTGCGAGGTCGGGCAATGCCGCGCCCGGGACGATCTGCGTGCCCGCGGCGCCGCAGTCGGCCACACACCGCAGATCGAGAACGCGCGTAGCTTGAGGCGCCGACGCGCCGTCGAGCCCACCGAGCAAAGCGATCTGCTCTTCACCGCTCACGGCCGCGGCAGCGCCCGTCGTCGGATCGGCGGGGAAGGCGAGCGCCGTCGCCGTCGTCGCTCCATCGGCGATGACCTCGATACCAGCGCCCGTCGCCGCGCCGCCGACGATCACCAGCCCGACGTCGGGCACGTAGAGGGCCGAGGCGCCGAGCCGCGCCGTCGCGAGGCGCACGACCGAGATCGTCCCCGCGCTGTCGACGACGAGCACAGCGTCGGTCGGATCGCCGTCCGCGCGCGTGCCGCCGACGACGTAGGTCGTGAGCGGCGTCGATGCTTCGGAGGTGTTGTCGATAGCCTCGCCGCCGCTCACTTCCGCGAAGGTGAATCCATCGGGCGGCTCGACCTCGGTGGCGACGCCCGAGTCGAGGTCCTGCGACGTCGCGCCCGCGTCGTCGATGAGGACGACGACCTTGTCGCGGACGACCATCGAGCGCGCGGCGCGCGGCAAGGTCTCGTCGCTCTCGGAGCCCGAGAAGAGGAGCATGTCGTAGAAATCACCGAACGCCGGGTCGACCGGGCCGTCGGCGCCCACGGCGTTTTCACCGCCCGTCGCGATCAGGTAGCGCTCGAGCAGCACGCCCGCGGGCGCGTGGACGTGCGCGCGCACGAGGCCGTTCGGTGGACGCGCGAACTCCATCCGTCGCTGCATGAAGAGCGGGAGCTCGTCGTAGGGGTAGGCGCCGATCGCGACGCTCACGCTGCGGCCGCGCGCGACCACGGTCTCGTCGTCGGTCACGCCCTGCAGGTTGAACTGGAGAATCGCCGTGTCGGGTGCGTCGCCGAGCTCGAACGTGCCGCCGGGCGCCGCAGATGCTTTGAGCACCACCGATCCGTCGGGGCTCTCCGCGACGAGGTCGACGCGGCTCACGGCGGGGTCGCGGCTGAAGGCGTCCTCCTCCGAGCCGAGCGAGATCGCGACCGACACCGTCCGCGGGTCGTCGCACGAAGACGCCGCCGCGCCACCGATCGCGAGCGAGCCCAGCGCGAGCGCACGCATCGCGTACGAGGTGCGTCGTGCGGGCCTTCTCGACATGAAACTCCTCTCGCACGAAAGACGGCGCGCGGGACGGGAATTTTCGGGCGCGCCCGCGCGCGTGACGACTACGCTGCGCCCGTGCGACAGGCGTCGCTCCACCGCATCGAGCTCGACGTTCCGCCGGACGCGTTCGTCCTCGCGCGCGGGCTCGTCGAGCGCCCTGGGCTCGCAGTCCTCGCGTCGACGGCGCCCTCTCCGCTCTACGGCGCGTACTCGTTCATCCTCGCCGACCCCACGGGCGAGGTCCGCGAGCTCGACCCACTCTGCGGCGCGCGGGCAGCGGGCGCGGGTCCTTGGGGCTTCGTGCCGTGGTTCGTCGGCCTGCTCCCCTACGAGGCCGAGCGCGCGCGCCTCGAGCGCCCGAGCTGGACACGACCCGACACGCGCCCCGCACCTCGCTTGTCGCAGCGACAATGGCGTTGCTATGACGGCGTCATTGTCATCGATCATCGGCTCGGTGAGGTCTTCGCGCTCGCCGAGACCGCGGGCCGCGCGCGCGATCTCGCGGCCGCCGCGCGCCGCGCCGTCGAGGCTCCCACGTTCGATGCGCTCACGGTGCGCGCGCGGGATGACGAGCCGCCCGCGGCGCACGTCGCGCGGGTCCGCGCGCTCCTCGAGCTCATCAAAGACGGCGAGCTCTACCAAGCGAACCTCGCGCGGCGGCTCGCGATCGACCTCGAGAACGCCGAGCCGCGCGCGCTGCTCGCGTTCTTCGATCGGCTCGCGCACGCCGCGCCGACGCCGTTCGCGGCGCTCCTCCGCGGCGACGACGCGTGGGCCGTGTCGACGAGCCCCGAGCTCTTCCTCGACGCGCTGCCTTCGGGCTCGGGTGAGAGCTTCGATTGGCTCACCACCGAGCCCATCAAGGGCACTCGCCAGCGCGCTGCCGATCCAGCAGCCGACGCTGCGTTGCGCGCCGCGCTCGAGTCCGATCCGAAGGAGCGCGCCGAGCTCGCGATGATCGTCGACGTCGAGCGCAACGACCTCGCGCGCGTGTCGATTCCGGGAACGGTCGTCGTCGACGGCCCGCCTTGGATCGAGGCGCATCACACCGTGTTTCACCGCGTCGCGCGCGTTCGCGGCCACGCGCGACCCGAGCTCGATCGCAGAGCTGTCCTCGCCTCGATGCTCCCGAGCGGCAGCGTCACCGGCGCCCCGAAGGTCCGCGCGATGGAGGTCATCGCAGCGCTCGAGCCGATGCGACGCGGCCTCTACACGGGCGCGATCGGGACCTTCAACCGCGACGGCTCGATGCGTCTCTCGATGGCGATCCGGACGGCCGTGATGGGCGACGACGGCAAGGGCGAGTACCTCGTCGGCGGCGGCATCGTCGCGGACAGCGACCCCGAGCTCGAGCTCGCCGAGACCGTGTGGAAGTCGAAGCAGCTCGCGCGGGTCGCGGGGACGCTGTAGCCTCGACAGAGCGGGTGGGCCTCGCGCGACCGCCCAGGAAATGACGGCGTCGCGCGCTTTTGGCGCCGGTATCCCACATTGTCGTCAAAATGTTGTTCCGCCTCCTTCGTGCGAGCTATCGGAGAGCCATGCAGCGGAGCACCAGCGCAGGCCAAGCCAAGATTCGCAACCTCGACGAGATCCAAGAGGCTGATCACGCTCCGCGCTCCTCCAAGCTCGGCGCGCTGGTCCTCGCGTCGCTCGGTGGCGCGTGCGTCGTCCTCGCGGCAGTCGTGATCCTCAAGCGCCCGCCGAAGACCGCGCCCGTGAACGACGACCCGCTCGGCGCGCTCGTCGACAAATCGCACGGTGACGAGCCCTCTTCGGACGGCGTCGAGGTCACCTTCCCGAAGCTCCTCGGTGACGCCGATCGCCCGACGACCGCGCTCCACGCGATCCGCGACGACAAGGGCAAGCGCGGTGGCGACGACGACGGCTTCACGCTCCCGCCAGGCCACCCGACGACGCCACCGCCCGCGGGCGACCGACTCCCCGTCGTGCCGCTCCCGGCTCAACAGCTCCTCGCCGAGGCCGGCAAAGAAACCGAGGGACGCACCGACGTGCTGACGACCTACGCGCGTGAGGCCACGCGCGAGACGGGCACCGAGGTCGAGGCCGGCAAGGCGGGTGGGTTCCAGCTTCAGGTGAGCTCGTTCAAGACCGACGAAGAGGCGCAGGCGTTCGCGGCCGCGCTCCGCCGACGCGGACACCACGCGTACGTCGAGGCAGCGCAGGTGAAGGGACGCGGCACGTGGCATCGCGTCCGCATCGGGCCCTTCAAGTACAAGCGCTCAGCCGAGGTCTATCGACAGGAGTTCGAAGCCAAGGAGCGCGTCGTCACGTTCATCGTGAGCCCGCCCAAGACCAAGGTCCGCGTCGCCGAGGTCGCTGACTCCTCCGGCGAAGACTGATCGGAAATAGTCATGGTTCGCTCGAGCCATGAATGAACTCCTGGCCCCCCGCATCTAGCTGAGAGTCTGCGTCCGGGTCCGCAGCCTCAGCGCTCAGTGCCCCATTTTCTTTTTGCGGGTGTCGAGAGACGCGGGGCAAACGCCACGAGAAAGGGGTTCGATGTGGGACTCGAGTGATGGCGCGAATGGAGGATGGCCGTTTGCCGCGCGGTGCAGCTGTCACCGGCTCATGGCCCGCGCGGGCGTCGAGGGTCTCGAGCTTCGCTGTCCACGTTGTAAGTCAGCTTTGATCTTCACTTGGGAGCAACTGCACAGGCTCGAGCGCAAAGCGCGTAGCGCTGAGTCTTCGGGCGAGCGGCCGCCTGTTCCGGAACGTTGACGCTGATGGCTGACGTGAGCTCTCTAGCGAGGGCTCGCTGACAATCGCGTCAACGTCGGCTCACCCGCGCGGTCGCACGAGCGCCACGTGCCCGCCGCGCTTGCCGAGGAGCGGCGCGTAGCGCCCCGACATCAGCGCGCGCGAGAGCTCGACGTCGGTGCGATCGGACTCGACGGTGAAGCCGCGGGCAGCCATCCAAGGCTCGAACGTGCCCGTGCGCCAACCGAAGCGAAAGGGCTCGCCGGCGCGGGCAACGACGGTCTTCACGAGGTGGTTCCAAGCGCTCTTCTGGAGGAGATTCTCGGGGTCGAAGTAAGTGAGCGCGAGGGCCGAGCCGGGCGGTGAGTAAGCGCGAATGGCAGCGACCGAAGCGTCGATGACGGGCTCCTCGAGGTACATGGTGACGCCCTCCCAAATCGTAAAGACAGCCTGACCATCGGCGAGCCCCGCGCTTCGCAGCGCAAAAGGCAACTCGCTGAGCGGCTGCCGCTCGAAGTGCCACGGCAGATAGGTCACGTTCGCCGCCGCAGCGCCGCTGTGGACGTGACGAACGACCTCGACCTTTCGTCGCTGGGTCGCGGGGTGATCGACCTCGAAGAAGCGCACGCCGGCGAGGTTCAGCCGATGCGCGCGCGCGTCGAGGCCGGCGCCGAGCAGCACCACCGCGGCGCCGCCTGCTGCGACGAACGCCCGGAGATGATCGTCGAGCGCGCGGGTGCGAAGCTGCATCCAGAGCATCGATTGGATGAGCGGACCGGTGAACGGGAGCACGCTCCGGGTGAGAGCGGGCGCCGCGCGCCCGACGCGAGCGACCCGCTCGTAGATGGGGCCCGCGAACGCGAGACCGTAGGCGTCCTCGACGAGGCGCGCGTCCTCGGGCAGGAGGTCGCTAGCGCCGCGACAGGCCGCGACCCAAGCGGCGGTGAAGCTCGATGCGTCGTCTCTCATGGGGTTCGGCGCGCGGAGCTTCGCACGCGGCGCGCCGGGCGCGAGTCAACTTGACGGCTCGCGCGAGGAATGGGAGTTTCGCGGGCATGAGCCACGGCGAAATCGGCACCAAGACCCCCGGCCGCCCGGTCGATCCCGGCGAGAACTGGCCCCTCAGCAAGCTGATCGTTATCTGCGCGGTCACGCTCGGCAGCGCGCTCGTCTTCCTCTATTTCATCTCGCCGACGCCCTGAGCGTCGCGTCCTCGTTGATAGTTTGCGCGGCAAACTATCAAGCTTGCTTTACGACCGGCAGCTTGCGCTTCTTCGGGGGCTCCCCCGCTGGTGCGGTCGTGGTGATGGCAGCCGGCGCCGGCGCGCTCGTGAAGTCCGCGGCGCTGCGAGCCTGCACGTAATACACAGGCTCCTGCTCTTCGACTTCGAACGCGGCGCCCGTCCAATGGCCAGCGACGAGCACCTGCCGATCGCCGTCGGGTGACGGCTTCACCGTCGGGGCCGCGACCCACGCGCTCGGCGCGAGCACGCTGCCGAGCGGCGTCTCCTCGAGGGGGCAGGGCAGCGCGAAGCCCACGGTGACCGCGTCGAACGGGCCGCCTGCGCGCGCAGCGGCCTCTGCGAGCGTGGCCGCGTCGAGCGCGCTGCCCGCGACGACGTGGACCGACGGGGGCAAGAGCGCGCGTGCGCGGGCTGCGAGCTTCGGGTCGACCTCGACCGTGACGACGACGCCGGCGTCCCCCACGAGCGCGGCGAGGAGCGCGGCGCCGTAGCCCGTCCCGCCGCCGAGATCGAGCACACGCGAGCCAGGACCCACGCGCGCCAGCGTGAAGGAGCGGACGTACGCGTGCATTGCGCTCACCGTGGCGGCGCCCGAGTCATCGAGCGCGACGGGCGCGTCGTCCGAGGCCTCTCGGACGAAGTCGAGCGGCACGAAGCGCTCGCGTCGAACGCTGCGGAGCGCCTCGGCGAGCGGCGAAGTCAGGAAGGACGCTGTCCAAGCCTCGCGAGCGGCGGAAGCCGGCGCCACACGCTGCGCGACGACGCCGAGCGCCCGCTCGCGAGCCTCGCGGCAGACGCTCGCGACGTATTCGTCCGCCTCGAGCGTCGCGTGACCGAGCGCCGACCGCCCGAGGTAGCGATGCCATGCGAAGTAGCGCCCGAGAAAATGGAGGCGGTAGCGGCTGTCGAGGTTCTCGACTTGCTCGGAGATCGCGCGGAGGAAGTAGTCGCGCGCAGGTCCTTGGTACACAAACGATCTCTCGAGGCCACGCAGCGTCGGCCCGAGGAGCTCGTGCGTGAGCCGGGCGCGCGTGAGGTAGTCGAGGTCGGCCGAGGGGTCGACCCACTCGGCGAGGAACTCCTGATCGCCGTCTTGCCACCAGGTCGGTCGATGGAACTTCGTGCCGAAGCGCTGCTCCCAAGCCTCGCGCTCGTCGTCGATCGGCGAGCCCGGATACAGGCGAAACGGATCGACCGAGAGAAAGCCCGTCGTGCCCGCAGGGTCGAGAAAGAGCTCGCGCATGTACGCGGCCGTCGTGCGCAGCGTGTCCTCGGTCTCGCCAGGGTGGCCGACGATGATGTTCGCGCCCCAGGGGACGTCGCGCTCGCGCGCGCTGCGAGCGATGGCGCGCATCCGATCGAGGTAATCCTCGAGGCGGCCTGCCTTGCGGATGGTGGCGAGGTGCTTCGGATCACCCGACTCGAGGCCGAAGCCGAGCGCGCAGTTCGCGCGACCGAAGAGATCGAGATCCTCGTCGTCGATCATGTCGACGCGCACGAGGAGCCAGAATTTGCTCGCGGGGATCTTGCGTGCGGCGAGCCCCTCGAGAAACTCACGCCGCCACTTCTTGCGCATCCCGAAGAGCGCGTCGGCGAAATAGACCGTGCGCCCCGAGAGGTCGAAATAGGCGTGCGCGCGCTCGACCTCTTCGAGGGCGCGCTCGACCGGGAGCGGGCGCCACGAGACCTCGCGCTTCGCCCGCTCCATGCAGAAGGCGCAGTCGAACGGGCAGCCGCGCGAGAGGTAGACCTCGATCTGCCCAGCGACACGGTGAAGGACTGGCTTGTAGCGATCGAGCAGCGTCCAATCCGAGGCCGGGAGCTCGTCGAGATCGGCGACGGGATCGCTCGGCATGATCTCGCCGCGGATCGGCGCGCCGCCGTGGATCGACTCGATGAGGCGCACGAGCGGGCGCTCGCCCTCACCGACGACAGCGACGTCGAACGGCGAGCCGTCATAGACGAAATCCGTGGGGCGCGCGCTCGCGTGGTAGCCGCCCGCGGCGAACACTGCGTCGGGCAGGAGGTCGCGTGCGAGGCGCGCGATCGCGTCGATCTTCAGGAAGTCGAACGACGCGTAGCAAGCGAACCCAACGAGGTCGTAGCCGGAGCCATCGGGCCCGGCGAGGATGCGGTCGAGCGCCACGCGACCGAGCGCGCGCTCCGCTGTCAGATCGACGATGTCGACGCGCGCGCCCGTCTTTTGTCGAGCGTACGTGGCCATCGTCACGAGCTGCGGGACGCCGAAGTTGCCCGCGGCCGGGCCCTCGGTGCCCGGCCAAAGGAGAAGGACGCGGGCCTTCTTCACGCGAGCTCGCCCGAACGATCCGGACGCGCGCGGACGAGACGCGACGCAGGTACGAAGCCAGCTGCGCCGCTGCGAGATGCGGCGAGACGCTCGGCGAACGCGTCATCGACGTGCTGCGCGACGAACGGATCGAGCGCGCGGTAGCGAGGGTCGGCTTGGCCGAGCACCGCGATCCCTGCCGCGCCGCAGCCGCCGAGGCACGAGCTCTTGAGCGGACACGGCTCGCAGAACTCGGGCGTGGTGTCGCGGTATTGAGCGACCACGGGGGCCTCGAGCAGCGCGGCGAACCCCGACTCGCGCGTGTCGCCGATGACCTCGGTGTGCAGCGTGCAGTTGCGGAGCTCACCGCGCGGGCCGAGCGCGAGCTCCTGCATCTCGGTCCCGATGGGGCAGCCGCCGAACGTGATGTGAGGGAAATCAGCGTGATCTACGACGCAAGCGGGGACGGGCATCGTGACCTGCAAGCGCATCCCGCGCGCGCCGAAGGGCTCGGCCTGCTTCAACGCCTCGAGGAGCTCCGAGCGGGAGGGCAAGAGCTCCGCGGTGTTCGAGGACGCGTAGCCCGCGGGCGAGAAGCGCGAGAGCGCGATGTCGCGCACGCCGAGCGACCACCAGAGCTCGAGGATCTGCCCGAGGACGCGCGCGTTCTTGCGGGTGATGACCACGCAACCCGAGATGCGCACGCCGTGCTTTTGCAGCGCGCGGATGCCGGCCATCGTGGGCTCGAAGCAGTCGGGGCCGACGTGCTCCTCGTGGAGGGCCTTCTCGGGCCCGTTCAACGTGATCTGCACGAAGAGCGGCTCGAGCGGCGCGAGGCGCGCGGCGTGGGCCTCGGTGATGACGCCGCCGTTCGAGATGATGAGCGCGCGCGAGCCGCGGCGCTGGATGATCTCGAGGATGTCGAAGATCTCGGGCCGCGCGAAGGGCTCGCCACCCGTCAGCGTCACGTGATCGAACTCGATCTCCGTGAGCGCGCGATCGACGAGGCCGAGCAGCTCTTCACGTGGGAGCGAGCCGATCGACGAGGGTTCTCCGCGCCAGTCGTTGTAGCAGTAGCCGCACTTCTGGTTGCAGAACGCGGTGAGCTCGACCGCGAGGGCGTAGCGCTTGGGGCGGGCCAACACCCCGAGAGCCTAGCAAAGTGCGTCTGTTGACGAGAGCGCTTCGGCGCGCTTTCCATGCGCGCTCATGCGCATCGAGGCCGACGTCCACATCCCGTTCCCGCTCGAGCTCGTCTACGCGACCCAGCGGGATCGCCTGATCGAGCTCGTCCCGCACCTACCGAACATCAAGTCGATCACCGTCACGAAGCGCGTGGAGCGCGGTGAAGACGTCGACTTCGTGAACGAATGGGTCGGCGGCGCCGACATCCCGAGCGTCATCCGGAGCGTCATCAAAGAGTCGATGCTGCGCTGGACGGACTACGCGACGTGGGAGAAGAAGAGCTACGCGGTCATCTGGCGCACCGACGTCCACGCCTTCCCGGGCGCCGTCCGCAGCGAGGGTCGCAACACCTTCTCCGCGGACGGGGACGGGACGAAGTTCTCGCTGCGTGGTGAGCTCGTCGTCGACGCTTCCAAGGTCCGCGGCGTCCCCCGCTTCCTCGAGAAGACCGCGTCGGAGACCGCGGAGAAGACCATCGTCGGCTCTATCAAAGACAACGTTATAGCTACGGCGCGCGGGGTCGAGAAGCTCCTCCGCGCGACCGCCGGCTGAGCGACCTGCCGAGGATGCGGGTCAGGCGCTGCGCCGCTGCGACCGACGCATAGCGAACGCGCTCGCGATGAAGGCGAGGGCGAGCGACGCCCACGACTTCGAGGTGCTCGGCGGACCACCGACGGCGCAGTCGATGACGCAGCCGTCGTCCCGCTGCACGTCTCGGCCGCCGCCGCCACCACCACCCGCACCGCCGCCGCCGTTGTTCTCCGGGCCGTCGGGGGTCTTGTCGCAGGCGTCGCCGATGCCGTCCATGTCGGCGTCGGCTTGGTCGGGGTTCGCGACCGAGGCGCAGTTGTCTGCGTCGTTCGCCGCGCCGTCGCCGTCGACGTCGCCCATTGGATCTGCGCACGTCGGCGTGATCGAGCAGTTCTCGTCCTCGCAGTCGATCTTGCCGTCGAGGTCGTCGTCGGCGCCGTTCGCGCAGGCGTCCTCCTTCTGATCGCAGGCGTCACCAGCGCCGTCGCCGTCGCTGTCCGACTGGTCGTTCGCGACGAACGGGCAGTTGTCGTTCGCGTTCGCGACGCCGTCGCCGTCGGTGTCTTCCTCGGGCTTCTGGCAGGTCGCGTCGTTCACGCAGTTCTCGTCGTCGCAGTCGACCTTGCCGTCCGCGTCGTTGTCCGCGCCGTCGTTGCAGAGGCCCTCGTCGAGATCGCAGACGTCGCCGACGCCGTCGCTGTCGGTGTCCTCTTGCAGCGGGTTCGAGACGAGCGGGCAGTTGTCGGAGGCGTTGTCGACGCCGTCTCCGTCGTCGTCGCTCGCGGGCGCCGCGCAGGAGATATCCGCTGCGCAGTCGCTGTCGTCGCAGTCGACGGCGCCGTCCGCGTCGTCGTCGAGGAAGTTGTTGCAGCTGCCCTCGGCCGGGTCGCACAGGTTACCGAGGCCGTCCGCGTCGGTGTCCGCTTGGTCGGGGTTCAGCGCTGACGGGCAGTTGTCGTTCACGTTCGCGACGCCGTCGCCGTCCGCGTCTTCCTCGGCGGTGGGGCCGCAGGTGAGGTCCCCGGCGCACTCCGTGTCGTCGCAGTCGACAGCGCCGTCCGCGTCGTCGTCGATCGCGTTGTTGCAAACGCCCTCGGTCGTGTCGCACACGTTGCCGAGCCCGTCGGCGTCGCTGTCGAGCTGATCGGCGTTGGCCGTCGTCGGGCAGTTGTCGATGTCGTCGTTCACGCCGTCCGAGTCGCTATCCATGTCGTTGTCGTCGATCGCGATCTCGACCTCGACGGTCGACGTCGCGAACCCTCCGACGACGGCGCCGCCGAGCACGAACGACTCGGGCCCCTCGACTTGGTAGTCCTCGAGGATGGTGATGGACACCGTCTTCATGGTCTCGCCCGGCGCGAACGTGATGGGCTGCGGCAGCGTGAAGTCGGTGCCCTCGGTCGCGGCTGCGCCCTGATCCGGGTCGCGCGCGGTGAGCTCGGCGGTGACGGATTCCGTGGTATTTCCCGAGCGGTACACGTTGACGTCGAGCGTGCCACCCGACTCCGCGACCAAGGTATTGAGCGGGCTCACGGTGATGATCGCTGGGATCGCGAGGAACACATCGCTCGCCGAGTTCGCGTCGACGCCCGCGGCGGTCAGGTTGGTCGCCTTGCTCTCGAAGAGCAGGCCGTGCTCGGAGAGGTTCGGCGTGTTCGAATAGTCGTTGCCGCCGCCCATTCCATTGTCGGCCGCGCTCGCGAGCATCGGCTGCGCGCCCGTCGTCAGGTACTTCACCCACACGTTCATCTGGTTCAGCGCGTCGAAGTCCGGGATCAGATCGTCGGCGTCGCTCATGAACGCGATCGAGGCGCCATAAGGGTCGAGCGACGGGGCCATCCCACCCGAGGTGCCAGAGCCCGTGTAGCGGCGGGTCATCAGCTCGAGCGTGCCCGTCGCGGGGTTCACGTCGTCCGCGGTCCAGAGGAAGACGTCGGTGTTGACCATGTCGCCGCTGACAAGATTGTTCGCGTCGCTCTCGAACGCGACCTTCATCCCGAAGAGGTCGTTCGCGACGGTGATGACCGGCTTGATCGAGCGGGAGTTGCCCGTCGAGTTGCCGGCGGGCGTCACGCTGAGCGGCGTGAGCGTCGGCGCCCCGTTGTTCGCGAGCCAGAGCACGACATCGGAGCTCGCACCGTTCGCGTCGGTCACGTTCGCGCCGAAGAGGTCGGTCGCGGTCGTCTCGAACACGATGGCCGAGCAATCTGCGTTGGGCGTCGCGTTGGTCGAGTTGCCGTTGCCGCCGCCACCCCCAGGCTTCTTGCTGACGAGGATCGTGTGGCCGGTGTCGAGCCTGCGCACGTAGATCTGGCTGACTGTCCCCGCGAAGCTGCCGTCGAGGTTGTTCGACGTGCTCTCGAAGACGACGCAGTTGCCGTCCTGGCTGACGCGCGCGTTGTCCGAGCTGCCATTGCCAGTCTGGGTCGCCGCGGCGTCTCGAACGCTGGCCGCCGCGAGCGTCCCATTCGACGGGCGGTAGATGACGATGTCGCTCCCCGGGCTGTTCAAGTCGGTGAGCCCGGTGAGCCCCGCGAGGTTCGTGATCTGCCCCGTAAACGTGAACGCGACGACCTCGCCGAAGCGGCTCATGCTCAGGTTGCGCGCGTCACCGACGGCTCCCTTCTGGCTGTTTTGGTTGCTCTTCGTGACGAGCGTCGTCTGGTGGTTCGACCAATTGCGCAGGTAGATCTGGCGCTGCGCGTTGGGCAACATCGGCAAGAAGCCCGCAGTCAGGTTCTGCGCGTCGCTCTCGAAGAGGACATATTGGTTGGCGTTTGCCGGGTTGTAATAGACAGGAGCGACTGCACCATAAGAGCCGCCGTCCGCGCAGCCTGCCATTCCATTGCAGCCGGCGAAGCCATTGGTGCCTACGCTGATGAGCTCGATGACGTGGCCGTCGAGCGCGCTCGTCAGATAGACATCCGACATTCCATTCTTGTCGACGTTGTTCGGTAGAAAGTCGCTCGCGATGCTCTGGAAGGCGACGTACGTGTCCGAGCCGTTCGACGAGTGCGTCGCAGTCGGTCGGGTGGACGTGGGGATGCCGACTGTTGCGTTACCGCTGTGTCCGGCTTGGGTCGCGCTCACGAGCTCGGCCCCGTAGAGCTTCGGCGCGGTGATCGTGAGCGCAACACCTCCGGCGATGAGCGCCAATCGAGACGTCCGAAGTGAGTTCTTGATCATGGTCGAAGCTCCTCGTGGGCTGCGTACGAGTCTCTCGGGCTCCCTCTTCCCTCGAGGCGTGGCGGAGCAGCCTGCTTACCCATACGCTCCACCGCATGCTCCGATACAGCTTGTTCGCCTTGCTTCTCTTCAGCTCCCAGTTCGAACTGGGTTGTTCCGACGACACCTCGACGGGGGGCGCGGGTGGTGACGGCGGCGCAGGCGCGTCGGCGACGACCGGCGGTGGCGGGAGCGGGAGCGGCGCAAACAACGTGGGCGGCGACGGCGCGGGCGGCGTTCCGCCTGGGCCGCTCGATCTCTGCGCGGGCCTCGTGACCGATCTCGAGGCTCACCCCATGACGCCGCTCGCCAAACCAGCGCTCGGCGACACCGTCGTCGACGCCGAGTTCGGCACTGTCATTCGGCGCATCACCGCCGTCACGGCCGGGGCGGGCGATCGCGTCATCAAGCCGATGTACTCGACGATATCGGCGTTCAACGCAGACGAGTCGCGGCTCATCCTCTATTCGGTCGCCGACGGCGAACATCAGCTCTACGACGGCGCGACCTATTCCTTTATCAAGGTTCTACCGATTAGCCCTGCGGACCTCGAACAGGTCTATTGGGACACGAGCGACCCCGATCTCCTCTATTACGTCGAGGATCGCGACTTCATCCGCTACCACGTGAGCTCCGACGCCAAGGACGTCCTCACGACGTTCGACTTCTGCTCGGGCGGCGCGAGCGGCGGCAGCGACCCGATGTTCATGTCTTGGGACTCGAGGCGAATCGGGCTCGGCTGCGACGACCAGGTCTTCGTCTACGACCTCGCGTCGAACACCGTCCTCGGGCGAAAGACGCTGGCGACGAACCCAGGGCAGATGGCTGCGAGCGGCGCGCTCGTCTTCTTGAGCGACACGGGGGAGGTCGCGGACCCACAACTCGACGTGGTCCGAACCCTGGATTTGGCCGAGCCCTGGGGGCACGCGTCGCTCGGCCGGCTCCCGAACGGGCACGACACCTGGAACGGCGCCGCGTACGACGCGGGCCCAAACGGTAACCCCGCGATCGGGTCGCTCGTCACCTTCGATCTGACCGACGGGACATCGAAGGTGGTCATCGGTCCCGATACCGGCTTTCCCTATCCCAAAGACGGGCACATCTCGGCGCTCGCTTATCGACAGCCGGGTTGGGTGTTCGTCTCGAGCATCGGTGAGTCGAGCGGCGCGGGCCTCCTCGATATGGAGAACCTGATCGCCGACACCTCGACGGGCACGGTCTGTCGCATCGGCCGGCACCGGAGCTGGGGCAAGGACAACCCCAACCTCGCCGAGCCCTATTGGGCAGAGCCGCACACGGTGCCGAGCCCCTCCGGGACGCGCGCCGTGTTCGCGAGCGACTGGGGTGGGGGCGCGACGGTCGACACCTACGTGGTCGAGCTACCGAGCTATCAGCCTTAGGTGTTTGTCAGCGGTTCGGGCCGCCGAGGCGCTCTTCGAACGCGCTCACGTCGTCGTAATAGGCCTTCGCGACGTGGGCGTGTTCACCGTTCGTGTAGACCTCGGCGCGCGGGTTCTCGAGGAGGCTCGCGATCGCCTCGGCGACCTCTTCCTTCGTCTGGGCAGCGCCCGGGGGCGGGGCTGGGAGGGTGGGCGGCGCGTGCTTCGCGTTCTTCGCGAACTCGGTCGCCACCATGCCGGGCATCACGAGCGAGACGCGGACCTCGGGGTGACTCTTGGCAAGATCGACCCGCACGCTGGCCGTCAGCGAGTTGAGCGCGGCCTTGGCGGCGCTGTACGCGGAGCGCACCGAAACCAAGGGGACGCGGCCGAGGAACGAAGAGACGTTGATGAGGTGGCCTGCGCCGCGCTCTTTGAAATAGGGGAGGATCGCCTGCATGCCGTAGAGCGCGGACTTCACGTTGACCTGGATCATCTCGTCGATGTCCTCGTCCGTGAGCTCGAGCACGGGCCGCGTGATCCCGCGCCCGACGTTGTTGATCCAAACGTCGATATGCCCGAATCGGGAGAGCCCGACGTCGCGGATCCGCTCGACCTCGGCGCGCCGGGTCACGTCGGCCGCGACCGTCGCGACGGCGGTGGGGAGCATGGTCTTCGCGAGCTCCTCGAGCTCCTCCGCGCGCCTCGCGGCGAGGACGAGTCTGTAACCCTTCTTCGCGAGGAGCTCGGCGAGCGCTCGCCCGATCCCTGCGCTCGCGCCCGTGATGACGACGACCTTGCCCGGTGACTGGCTCATAGGCGGCCAGGGTAGCAACCCCGCGCGCGCCCGAGGCAAGCCGCGTTCGTTATGGACAGTTGCCGGCGAGGTTCACGCAGTCGAAGTGAGCGCTCGTCGCCGGCAGATCTGCCGATTGAGGGAAAGCATCATTGTAATAGCGGTTCGCGCCGAGCTCGACCGTCAGGCCGTCGAGCGAGAGCGGCACGTCCGCGCGGACGCGCTCGACCCAATCCGTCCCATTGGAAGAGGTCTGAAACGACAGCTGCCCGTCGACGCCCTCGAGGCGCCACCAGGCCGCCGCGAACGGGTCATAGCTGCCATTCGGGATTGGAATGTCGAAGTCCTGTCCGCCGGCTGTGCCGAAGAGCGCGAAGCCGTTGCCCTCGAGGAGGAGGAGCATCTCGCCCGAGCTGTCGGCCGCGACGAAGTGGATTGTCGTCTGGACGCCCGGGATCTGCACCGTCGCGGCCTGGGGGACCTTGACCGTGAAGGCGCTGTTCACGAGGCAAAGGGGATAAGGAGCCTCGGAGGCGCAGAAGTGCGGAGGCGTCGTGGGCATGTCGAAGACGAGCTCGCCGCCGGTCTGCACACCGCAGCCCAAGAACTGGGGGGTCTCGTTCTCGTCGAAGCTGTCCGTGAAGGTGCTCGCGGGCGGATATAGGCCCGAACCGCAAACCCCAGGACCGCCGCCCGTGCCGCCCGCGCCACCGCTCGGACCGCTGCTGTTCGTGCTGTTGGTCGTTTGCGTGCCGCCCGCGCCGCCCGCTGCGCTCGCGCCCGTGCCCTCGTCGTAGCCGTCGAGCGGAAAGGCGAGGGAGCAGCCCGTGAGGAGCAAGAGCGAAGCGAGGCGAAGCGACCCGAGCAAGGGTGCTCATCATACGTGGTTCGTCAGGCCCGTGCGATGGAACGCGTCGCTCGGGCGCGATGGGGGACAGCCACGTCTCGCAGCTCGATCTCTGGGGGCTGCGCTTATTCCAATATGCTTGTGAGCGTGACGTCGTGCGCAGCCACCCGCTCGGCGGGGAGTGGCAGCGCCGCCTCGGGCTCAAGGCTCGCGACGAGCTCGGGCTCGAGAACCGCGCGGTCCAAAAGGCGGTGAAGCGCGCGCTTCGTGAGCGCAACGACGCCATCGAGACAGCGCCTCCCGTTCGACGCGAGGTCGTGTTCGAGAACGCCGAGCGCCTCGGCGCGGTCGTCGGTCTATCGAGCTTCGAGCGAGAGCTCCTCGCGCTCGCGGTGCTCTGTCATCGCTCGGAGCTCTTGCGTCAGACCTTCCAGCACGTCGACACGGCGCGCCCCGTCGCGCTCGTCGCCGCGATGCTCGGCAAGAAGCGCGAGGACGTCGAGGCCGCGTTCGGCCGCGGCGGCGTCTTCGGGTCGACGGGGCTCGTGCGGCTCGGCGAGTGCGAACACTACAATCATCGCGAGCCGTTTCGCGTGGCCGACAACGTGGCAGACGCGCTCTCGCGAGAGCACGAGAGCACCGCCGCGCTCGTCGGCTCGTTCGTGCGTCGCGCCAAGCCGGCCGTGCGCTCGACCCGTGATTTCGATCACCTGACGGCCGACCTCGAGGTGATCGAGGGCGTCCTGCGCGCCGCGCACGAGTCCCATGAGAAGGGGGTCAACGTCCTTCTGTACGGGCGCCCGGGGACTGGAAAGACCGAGCTCGCCCGCGCTCTCGTCGAGGGCATGGGCGCCGAGCTCTACGAGGTCGCGGCGCAGGACGGCGAGGGCGACGCGATCGGCCGACACGGGCGTTTGTCCGCCTATCAGCTCGCGCAGCGCGTGCTCAGCCGCAGCCCGCGCGCGGTCGTGCTCTTCGACGAGCTCGAGGACGTGTTCCCGGAGAGCGGCTCTCGGATGGAGGACGCGTCGAAGAAGAGCGGCGTCGAGAAGGCCTTCATCGTGCGCTTGCTCGAGGAGAACAAGGTGCCGGCGATCTGGATCGGCAACCGCGTCGACCAGGTGGACCCAGCCTTCTTGCGCCGATTCGACTACGCGCTCGAGCTCAAGTCACCGCCGACACGCGTGCGCCGCCGACTGCTCGTCGAGGGCGGGCTCGACCTCGGCCTCGGCGAGGCTTGGATCGAGCGGCTCGCGCTCGACGAGCGCATGACCCCAGCGGACATCGCCCGCGCGCTGCGCGTCACGCGCATGGTGCGCGCAGCTCCAGGCGCGCAGGCCGAGTCGATCATCGGCCGCGTCCTCGACCGATCGGTCTCGCTCGGACGCCCGCGCGCGATGCAAAAGTCCTCACCGGCCGGCGGAAGGTTTGACCTCAAATGGCTTTGCGCGAGCGAGGACCTCAGCCGCGTCGTCGACGGGATGGCGCGACGGCGCGCGGGCACGATATGCCTCTTCGGTCCGCCCGGAACCGGCAAGACGGCGTTCGCGCATCACCTCGCGACGGCGCTCGACCAGCCGCTCCTCGCGCGCCGCGCGTCGGACCTCTTGAGCCCCTGGGTCGGCGAGACGGAAGCCAACCTCGCCGAGATGTTCCGCTCGGCGCGCGCCGAGGGCGCGATGGTCCTGCTCGACGAGGCGGACTCCTTCTTTCGCACGCGCACCGGCGCCGAACACAGCTGGGAGGTGACGCAGGTGAACGAGCTCCTCACCCAGATGGATAGCTATGACGGCGTATTTGTTTGCACGACGAACCTCGTCGACACGCTCGACGAGGCCGCGATGCGACGGTTCGCGCTGAAGATTCGGTTCGACCCGCTCGCCGAGCCGGAGCGATGGGATCTCTTCAAGGAGACGCTCGCGGCGAGCGGCACGGCGATGCCCGGCCCGACCGTCGAGGCGAACCTCCGCGACCGGCTCGCGAGGCAGAGCGCCCTCACTCCGGGCGACTTCGCCGTAGCGGTGCGACGCGCGGAGCTCCTCGGCGACGCGCTCACCCCCGAGCGGCTCGTCACGCTGCTCGGACAAGAGCAGGAGCGTAAGCGAGGCTCCAGTCGAGCGATCGGGTTCGGGGTGACCGCGGCTCGCTGAACGCGCCGCGCGCCCGAGTCAGAGCGCGTCAGAACGGTGGATCCGTGTCGCGTGGGACCTGGCTCGGCGTGATCGGGAAGAGCCTGCGCACGAACGGGCCGAGCTCGCCGCACGCGGACTCCGGCAGATCGGTGTCCTCGGTCGGGTCGCTCGAGAGATCGAAGCACCGATAACCGGCTTGCGCGTCGGTGCGCCTCAAGAAGAGCTTCATCGGATATTGGATGGCGCCGTAGTTCGCGTCTTGGCATTGCCAGACCCACGAACAATTCGAGAGCGGTATCGGTGCTCGATTGGCGGGCGGGCGGGTGAGGGGATGCCCCAGCATCTCCTGGGTGAAGGGCTCGAGCGCGGGCGCGCCCCAGAGACCCATGACGTCGAGGAGCGTCGGCGCAATATCCAAATGATAGGTGGCGAGCGCGCGGTGCTCCTCGAGGTTCCGTCGGGCCTCGCTCGGTAGCGTGCCCTCGTCGGCGAACCAATATCCAGGCACGTGAACCTCCGATTCGAAGAGGCTTATCGTGTGGCCGATCGTGCCGTTCTCCCCGAGCGACTCGCCGTGATCGGAGGTGTAGAGGATGACCGTGCGCGCGGCGCTCGGCTGCTCGCGGAAGCGCTCGAAGAACCCCGCGAGCGCTTTGTCCGTCGCGTGGATCGCGTTCTCGTAGCGCGCTCGACGCTCGGCGATCGGGCGCTCGTCCTCGGTGGCCGCGTCCGCCGTAAAGGGCATATCGGACTCGTCGACGAGGTAGGGATAATGGGCATTCGAGAGCTGCACTACGGCGAAGTACGGCTCGTGCAGCGTCGTGAGCTCTGCGGCGACGCGGTCGAGCAGCGTCGCGTCGCGCGCCCCTGCGTCCCCGTCGGGTCGATCCTCGAGGTGGGAGGCTGCGAGGAACCGATCGATGGGCTCGTCTTGCGACATGAAGCGCATGCCGAAGAGGAGGACGTATTGGCTAGTCCAATAAGCGGTCTCGTAGCCCGCGGCCTTCGCGAAACCCCATAAGCTCGGCGCGGTGTCGAGGTGCGCTCGGCTGGCGTTCGGCGCCGAGCCCGTGAGGAGCGCCGCCATCGAGATCACCGTCGAGGAGTCGACCGCGCGGAGCTCGTCGAAGTCGACGCGGCCGCTCGCCGGCAGCGCGGCGCGCGCGCGCAGCGCGGCTCGCTGGAAGCTCGAATAGCGCACGCTCTCGTCGAGGATGAAGAGGACGTTCGGCGGACGCGGGAGCCTCGAGTCGATCGCCGGCACCGATTGGGGATGACGGCGCCCCGTGCGCGTGACGCCGACGCGATGCAATGCCGAGAAGCGCTCGCGCACCGACGCTGTCCATCCTTCGAAGAAGATCTCTTCGGGCGTCGCGGACTGCCAAGTTCGATAGCTCGTCGGCGTGAGCCCCAACGCGAAGACGAGGCCGAGCGCGGGGATTGGCGAATAGTGGACGAACCGCGAGCCAGTGCGTGGCGCGAGCTTCGCGCTCGCGACGAGGAGGCCCACGGCGGCGAGCCCGGCGAGGCCAACCCCTGCGACGAGTTGCCAATCGAGGGGGAGCTCGCAGGTGAGCGCGGAGGGCGCGCCACGAGCCTGGAGCTCTGCGTCCTCACCACAATAGACGTGATAGCGCGCCCAGAAGGCCGATTGGACCCCGACCGAGAGCCCGAAGAGCACGACGAACGACACGCGCGCGGCCCACGCGACCGCGGCCATCGTGTGGCGCGCCGCGAAGAGGAGCAGGGCCCACGCCGCGGTCGTGAGCGCGAGCGATCCGACGAAGCCGAGCGCGTGGAGCGCGTCGAACCCGAGGATCGCGCGCGGGCGCCGCGTGACGTCGATCGCGAGACAGAACGCCCCGGGGAAGAAGAGCGACAGGACGCGCCGCGCGGCGCTCGAACTCAGGGGGCGAAGTTCTGATTGGACCAGACGCCCTGCCCAGACGAGGAGAAGCCGCAAGCGACCTTGCTGTAATCGGTGTTCGACATGTTGACGTAGTGACCGTGCTGGTCGAACGGGCCGGGCCCCTCGTCCCACATCGCTTGGAGGCAATTGTTCACGACATCCGACTCAGAGCCCCAGTTGGGGCAAGTGTTCTGCGCGAACTCGCCGCAGCTGCCGAAATTGCCGTGTGGCGCATTGGCGGTTTGGTCGTCCGCAGATTGGCTGTCGGTGCAGGCCTCCCCGTCGGTCCAGCGCGCGAGCGGGGGCAAACACTGACAGTCGTGTCGGAATTGGTTGATGCGATCGACGCAGTCCTGGTGAAGGTCACCGGTGCTCGCGAGCGGCGTGGGAGCGCAGTTGGGGATGGGCTCGGCGAGCGGACCGTTGGCGCACATATCGGAGCCGTTGCCGCCGGTCCCCTGAGCGTTGCCGCCGGTGCCTTGACCGGTGCCACCCTGACCCGTCCCGCCCGTCGCGTTGCTCGAGCCGCCCGAGCCGCCCGACGACGGGTTGCCGTCGTCCCCACAGCCCGTGAGCCCGACGAACCCGAGGAGCGCGAGAGCCGTGCACGGTCCCACCATCGAACGAAGCGATATCAAGGCCATGCAAGGAGAACACAGCCTCTCGTGGGACTCGTCAACACCCTTCTCGAAGAGGGGCGGCGCCGAGAGCTGACTATGCTGTAAGCGAAAGGGCGCGCCTGCAGGGCGTGACGACGCGAGCCCAGACCTCGGCGGCCGTGAGCTGTTCGTCGCGCTCCGGCGAGCGCCCGTAGTCGCGGAGCGCGTCGTCGTCGACGCTGTCGCAAGCGAGGCGCGCAGGCCGAGCGACCTCGCGCTCGGCCGTTTGAAACGCGGCCGCTGCGGCGTCGCGAGCGACGTCACCGAAGGCCTCACACGCCCAACGTAGCGAGCGCCAAGCGAGCTCGGCGTGGCGAGCCTCGTCGGCGGCGATCTCGGTGAGGGCCGTGCGGATCGCGTCGTCCGTGGTGCGCGCCTGCTCACGCGACGCGAGGACGGCGGCGATCGTCTCGCCGACACAACCCTCGAGGACGAGCGCTCCGACGACCGTCGCGACGTCCGCTCGCGGGTCCCCGCCCGACAGATCGAAGCGCGAGGGAGCGCGCGCCCCGCCGTCGAGGCGCTCGGCGATCCCGAAGCAGAGCTCGGCGTGGCGGACCTCGTCGTCGGCGGCACGCAGCGCTGCCTCCACGAGGTCGAGCGGCGCCCCAAAGCTCAAGAGCTCGAGCGCGAACCGAAGGAACGACGCGACCGACGCGTGCTCGAACTGGCCAGCTTGCGACCAGGTTCGCGCGGCGACCGCACGCGCGCGCTCGACGCTTGAGGCCGCGAACTGGGTCGGAGAGCCGTCGACGCTCGCGACTCGCGCTCGTCCCTCGACCAAGAAGGGGCGGCCACAACACGGTAGCGCCGTGCCCTGCGGGAAGTCGTAACAACACTTGCCGCCGCTGAAGACGGGGCCGCGCGAGGCCGCATTGCAGCAGCTGTTCGTGACTTTATTGGCGGGTAGACAACCATTCTTGTCATAGGCCGAGGGCGGTGGCTGCTTTGCAGGCTCACCCGTGCCCATGGACGCCATGACCGAACGCGGCGCAAAGCAATAGGACGGCGCGCCATTCACCGTTACCGAGGACGTGTTGGGCGAGGCCGTATTGGAGGTCGTGACCTGCGGTGTTTGCGAGGCGCTCGGCGTGGTCGCTGGAGCGCTGGCGTTCGCTGTCGCTGTCGCTGTTGCTGTTGCTGTTGCAGTCGTTGCAGCGCCGCTCGTCGATTGGGAGCTACCCGCTGGCGCGTTCGGGTCGGCCTTGTCGCTGCTGCAACCTGTTTGAAGGGTTGGCGCAAGCACACAAAGAACCGCCAAGAGGTGGGTCGCGAAGGCATCGAGACCCGGGTCGGTCATCGAGCGACGCGTGGGGGAGAGGGGGAAATCGCCGTCGGCAGGCCCCGAGTCATGCATCGGCGGATGATGCGCGACGGGGCCTGATCGCGCAAGTCGACTGACTAGGCGGAGCTCAATACGTCGTGCAGTTCGCCGAGTAAGCAGGCAAGAGCCAGCTCCACGTGGGGGCGGTGACCCGCGGATAGTATCCAATGAAGTTGAAGCACATCTCGTCGGCGGTGTCCTCGCCGAACTGGACGGGTGACGCGCTCGTGTTCTCATAGGTGCAGCGCGTGCGGACGCTGTCGCCGACGTCGAGAGGCGCGCTGTCTACTGGATAGACGAACTGCGAATCGAAGGAGTAATTGGGGACGTCCGCGAGCGTCACAGTGCTGTTGTCGCTCCTCACGATCTCGCTCTTGAACGACTTGCCGACCTGGTGCATGTGCGGCCAGGATTGAAATACAGTGACAGGGAAGAAAGCGCCGGCGACCGACGGGACGTCTGTGCTGCAGTCGACCGTCGTCGTCTGGTTCGGCGGCAGAGTGAAGTTCATACCACCGAGCGCCATGATGTCCGCGTCGTTCGCCCTGAGCTGAGTCGTGGTGCAGAGGCTCATCCCCGACTGGTCCTTCTCGCCGACTAGACCGTTGATGTTGTTGTAGTGCACCTGAATGACGAAGTGCCCGGGCTCGCTCGGGCCGATGGGATAACCGGCCTCGGGCGGCAGCACCATCGGGGGCGCGCCGGGCGCCCAGGCATAAAGCAGCTTCCAATTGGTGTTCGTGAAGCCGCAGGGCTCCCCTTGCGCTGACACGGCTGTAGGCGATTGGAGGAAGAGGATGTGGTGGACGATGGTCTCGTTGTCGATGTGCGGCGCGATGGCGGTGATGTGCTGGGTGATGTCGGACGGGACCTCGACGCCGAAGCAAACGTAGAGGTCCGTCTGATCCGAGGGCATCTCGAAGGGGGTCGTCGGGGAGAGGTCGACGTCGGGTGTGCAGCCGAGGTCGTAGCCGCCCCCGCCACCACCCGCGCCGCCCTGCCCATCGCAGGTCTCGGTGATCTCGGGCATCCCCGCGGTCACGTAGCTCTCGAGCGTCGCCTGCTCCTCCGCGGTGAGCAGAGCGTTCGGCGGTGGAGGCATCTCATTGGCGGCGGTCCGCGCGACGGCCGCCGCGCCGACCGTCGTCGCGTCGAACGTCGGCGGGGTCGCGAGGAGATCGTCGCGCGTGACGAGTGACATCGGCGCCCCGAATTTGACCGTCGAGCCGTGACAGGACTGGCAGTGATCCTGAAGGACCTTGCTCACGTCGCAGGGCAACCCGGTAGGCCCTGTCGGGTTGTCGCCCCCAGCTCCGCCGCCGGCCCCCGCGCCACCGCCGCCCGTACTCGAGCTGTCGCCGCAGGCCGCGGTCAAGAGCGCCATCGACGTCCAAATCCAAGCCAGTCGCGTTCTCCGCATGGTGCTTAGAGTACGCGAGGACCCAAAAGGTCAAAGAGCTCTTCGCGAAAAGCACGGGTGACTACGGACAGGGGATGGGTTCACCCCGAACGAGCGAAATCGGTATGACCCCACTCCAATAGGGGAGCGCTGCGTCCTCACCCTCCTCTTGGAGGGGCGGGCCCTTTCGGACCTTCGCGGAGGCCTCGAGGATGGGCAGCTCGAGCACGGACACGCCCGCGAGCTCCCGAGCATTCGGCGGTCTGCACGCGCGCGACCTCCCCGGCTGGGCGCGCTCGACGAGGGCCTCGAGCGCGCGGGCCTTCGCGTCGGCGTCGGTGACGGGTGTGGCCCGGCCGAACATGACCACGCTGCGGTAGTTCATCGAGTGGTGCAGGGCCGTGCGCCCGAGCACGAGGCCGTCGATGAGCGTCACCGTCACGCACGCGTCGACGCCCGTCGCGAGCCTGCCGAGCATCGCGTTCGCCGGTGAGCCGTGCAGGTAGAGCGCGTCGCCGATCCGCACGAACGTCGTCGGCAGGACCACCGGCCCGTGCGGCGCGCTGAAGCCGACGTGGCAGACGAGGGCCTCGTCGAGGATGGAGCGGATGAGCGCGAGCTCGTGAGAGCCACGCTGAGGCCTGCGATGCAGGCGCGTTCGTTCGGTCGTGGGGAGGGCGTCGCGGTCGGTCATGCCGACAACGATGCGACTTGGATGGCCTATCAAACAGGTCCAAGATGAACAAATCATGCAGTCCATCGCAGCGCGGCTCTCGGCGGCGGGCGCGCTCGAGCGCGGGGCAGGTTCCGCCTCGAGCTTCGTGCGGATCGCGGCCGCGATCTCCGACGAGGTGAGGCGGGGCGCGCTGCGTGCGGGGGATCGGCTGCCCTCGAGCCGCGCGCTCGCGCGAGAGCTCGGCGTGAACCGCAACACCGTCATCGCTGCGTTCGACGAGCTCTCCGCGCAGGGCTGGGTGGAGTCTCGCGGCGCCGCGGGGACCTTCGTCACGGGTGACTTCGGCGGAGCGCGCAAACACGCCCCCGCGGCGACGCGCGGGCTCGCGGCGCGCCCGGGTTACACCGTTCGGGCGATCGCGCCGAGCGAGGCTCCGTTCGGCGCGCCGGACGCGCTCTATCAGCTCTCGGCCGGGGTGCCGGACGTGCGGCTCTTCCCCCACGCGCTGCTCTCTCGGGCGTATCGACGCGCGCTCCGTTCACGCGATGGGCGGCGCCTGCTCGACTACGGGAGCGCCCTCGGTGCGCCGCGGCTCCGCGCTGCGATCGCCGCGTTCCTGCGGGACAGCCGCGGGGTCCCCGCGACCGAGAGCAACGTCCTCGTCACGCGCGGCAGTCAGCAAGCGATCGATCTCGCGGCGCGGTTGCTCACCAAGCCCGGCGACACAATCGCGGTCGAGGCGCTCGGGTATCGACCCGCTTGGCGCGTCTTCGAAGAGGCGCGCGCGCGGCTCGCGCCCATCACGCTCGACGACGCGGGCGCGGTGGTCGACGAGGTCGTCGCGCTCGAGCCACGCTGTGTCTACCTCACGCCGCACCACCAATACCCGACGACGGTCACGCTCTCGCCGGCGCGCAGGATGGCGCTCCTTTCGCACGCGGCGCGCATGCGCTTCGCGGTGCTCGAGGACGACTACGATCACGAGTTCCACTTCGAGGGACGGCCCGTCGCGCCGCTCGCCGCGCACGATCCGAGCGGTCAGGTTCTCTACGTCGGCACGCTCTCGAAGATCCTCGCGCCCGGTCTTCGCCTCGGGTTCGTGACCGGCCCCGAGCCCATCATCCGCGCGCTCGGCGCGCTCCGCGGCGCGCTCGATCGACAGGGCGATCACGTCCTCGAGTGCGCGGTCGCCGAGCTCTTCGAAGACGGCGAGGTCGAGCGCCACGCGCGCAAGATGCGGGGCATCTACCGAGAGCGCCGCGACGCGCTCGTCGACGCGCTCGCGCGCCACCTCGGCGGGGCGCTCGAGGTGCGCGTCCCCGACGGTGGGATCACGCTGTGGGCGCGGGTCTCGAGCGAGATCGATCTCGAGGCCTGGTGTGCGCGTGCGGCCGCGGCTCGCGTGGCCTTCGTCCCGGCGCGCTACTTCGCGCTCGATGGTCGCGCGCGCCCTTTCGTCAGGCTCGGCTTCGCGCGGCACGACGAGGCCGAGCTCCTCGACGCGGTCAAACGCCTCAAGCGCGCGCTCTCGACGTCGAGAGCTACTCGAGCAGGTCGGGTTGCTCCTTGACGATGCGCGCGTAGAGCGGCTGAAACTGGAACCAGCCCGCGATCGGATTGCCCGTGAGGAACGCAGCCTGCGACGCGGCCTCGTGGCGGATGAGCTTGGGCTCGCCGGCCGCGCGCGCGAGGAGCTCCGCCTGGCACGACCGCTCCATCGTGATGAACCACCACACCGCCGCGTCGATGGTCGAGCCGACCGTGAGGAGTCCGTGGTTTTGCAGGATGGCGGCCTTCTTGTCGCCGAGCGCGCGCGCGATGCGCGCCCCCTCGTCGAGGTCCACCACGACCCCGCCGAAGTCGTCGTAGACGGCGTGGTCTTGATAGAACGCGCACGCGTCCTGCGTCAGCGGATCGAGCAGCTTGCCGAGCGTGGAGAAGGCCTTGCCGTGGAGCGAGTGAGAGTGCGCTGCGGCGACCACGTCGGGGCGCGCCTTGTGGATGCGCGAGTGGATCGCGTACGCCGCGGTGTTCACGGGGAACGTGCCCTCGATGGTCTCGCCGTCGTGGTTCACGCGGATGAGGTTCGACACGTTGATCTGGCTGAAGTGGATGCCGAACGGGTTCACCCAGAACGTGTCGGTGTGCTCGGGATCGCGCACGGTGATGTGGCCTGCCACGCCCTCGTCGAAGCCGAACTTCGAGAAGAGACGGAACGCCGCCGCGAGGCGCTGTTTGCGGTGCAGGCGCTCGTCGGCGACGCTCTCGAAGACGGGCGGCTGAAAGGAAAGCTTGAAGGGACCAGCGTCGACCGGCGTGGGGGCTTTCGTCATGCGGCGCAGTCTATCCGAAGGAGCCCGCGCGACCGTCGACGTCCCGCAACACCTCTGACCGGGCCGTGCTCGGGGGACCCGAGGCTGTGTCTGTAGCTATAACGATGTTATAGAAATTGGACCGACCCACGTTCTCGAAGAGGCTGAACATGAAGGTTCGAAAGCCCAGCAAACTGCTTGAGACGCTCGCCGCACTCGCCGCGTTCGGACGCGTCGTCACCGCGAGCTCCGCGGCCTCGGCGGACAACGTCACCGCGCTTCCCCACGTCAGGGAGGACGCGGGCGTCGCCGCGACGACCAAAGGCGTCGCCTTCGTCGACGACGTCATGGTCGGGGCCGGCATCTTGTTCGCTGACTTCACGAGGGAGCCGGACCTCTCGCTCTTGCTCGAGCCCGAGATTGGCTACTCGGGTCAGGTGGGCGCGCCGCCCTCGTGGAACGCGTTCGACATCGGCTTCGGGGTCGGGATCTCGCCGAGCCCCGTCGTGATGGTCGTCTATACGCCGCGGCTCTTGCTCGGGACCTACGGCGGCGCGTTCGCGCCGGGGATGCGCAACTCCCTCGGCGTGCATTTCCTCTATGGCGCGTTCGACATCGACCTCGGTCACGAGTTCGTCGACACGCAGCAGTCGACCACGATGGTGCACTCCTTCGTCGCCACGCTCGGGGTCGATCCCGTCGCGATCATCTGGTTCCTGTCGATGGCGGCGGGCGGCTACTGAAGTCAGCCGTGGAGGAACGTGACGACCCAGCTCGGTGGGAAGCGCGCGACCGCCGCGAGGCCGACGATCACCAGCCCGGCAGCGATGCTGCGACCGTCGCGCAGCGCGAAGCGCACGGGGTCGTCCTGCATTTGTCCGCGCCCGGTCAAGAGCCACACGCGACCGAGCCAATAGAGGAGCACGGGCAGCGCGAGCCAGAGCACCGCGGGCTCCGCATAACCAGCGCGCCCCGCAGGCCCCTCGACGTAGAGCATGAAGACGAGCACCGAGAGGAAGCCGCTCGAGACACCCATCGATCGGACCATGTCGAGGTCCACGCGCACGTAGGCGCGATTCTTCACGGGCTCGTCGCCGGTGAGCCCGCGCAGCTCGACGTAGCGCTTCGCGAACGCGAGGCTCGTGAAGAGGAAGATCGAGAAGCCGAAGAGCCACGCGCTCACGTGGACCTGGGTCGCGACGCCGCCTGACAAAACGCGATGCGCGTAGAGCCCGGCGAGCACGAGCACGTCGACGAGCAAGAGCCGCTTGAGCCAGAGCGAATACGCGACGGTGCCGACCAAATAGAGGCCGAGCATGATGATGAACTTCGGCAGGAACGCGAGCGCGATCCCGAACGCGGCCGCGACGAGCGCGATGCCGAGCGGCGGGCCGAGCCGAGGGGGCAGGGCGCCCGAGGCGAACGGACGGTTCCGCTTCGTAGGGTGCGCGCGGTCAGCCTCGAGATCGAGCAGATCGTTGAGGACGTATCCCGCCGAAGCCGCGAGCGAGAACGCGAGCGCCGCGAGCAGCCCACGACCGATGAGATCGAGGCGAGGTCGCCCTGGCGCGAGCAGCGCGGGCACGAGGACGAGCGCGTTCTTCGCCCATTGGTGGAGTCGCAGCTGCTTGATGAGCGCGCGCGAGAACCGGACGGCACTCGACATACGCGCGACTCAGTAGCGCAGAAGAGGCCGCGCTTCGAGGACTCGCGCAGCAGCAAACGCCGCCGTCTTGGTTACAGCCGAGTAGGGGGAGTCGATGGACGCTGCGGAGCGGTCGCTTCGAGCTCGTCGCGTGTCGAGGCCTCGGCAACGGCCTCGGCCTCGGCGTCTGCCTCTCGGCGGGCCTCGCTCGGTGGTGCGGCGGAGCTCTCCTGAGACCGCGGCTCGGCTGCGCGCCGGACTCCGATTCGAGCGCGGGTGAGGGCGGTTTGGGCGCGCGGCACGACAGCCGAGACGCGTGCCTCCTCGTGACTCGAGCCGATGGCGAGCAGCGCCTCACGGAGCGCGGGCTCGGCGGTCGCCCTACCCACGGATCGAACGAGATCGCGAAGGTCCTGACGCTCGCTGGAGGAGAGCGCGAGCGCAGCCGCGAGGCGGTGCTGTGGGCTCACACCGCTGGCGCGGAGCGCAGCGACGAGCTCGGCCTCGGACACCGCTGTGCGGTAGTCCTGTGCGGGGAGGACCGCGAGGTTCACGCGCCACTCTGCGACGGATCGGTCGCCGCGCTCGAACCACGCAGGCATCTCCGTGGGGATCGTGGGACTCGTTTGCCGTTGGCCTGCGTGAATGCGATCCACGAGCGCTTGGCACTCGCTGCTCTGCAGTTTGGAGACGTCGCACTCGAACCGCCGGCTATTGGCCGCGACGATTTTGATCACCGTGCGCGAGCGACCTCGGGAGCTGACGCGTTCGACGGCCGCTGTCTTCACCTCGTCGAAGCGCAGATTCTTCGAACCGAACAGGGTCTCGAGGCGAAGCAGGTCATCACCTGCGGTGACCACCCCGACGACAGAGGCGCGCCAGATGAGATACGCGAAGCCAATGAGCGCAGCCAAAGCAAGGGCCAAGCTCAAAGGTCCGACCTCGGGCACAGCGACGAGCCGCACCAGATTTCCCAACACGAAGACCGTCGCCACCACTCGCCAGGCGAGCGCCGCGATCACGTTCGCTTCCAGACGAACCGCTGGCTTCGGTGGTGCGGAGACCCCCTCCGCTGTTGGTTCGTCCGCGGCCATCCGAGCAATGTAGACCGAGAGAGTTCGTCTCCCCCCCAAACTGATTTTTCCTACGATAGCGAGTCACCATGAAGACCTGTTCGCGCATCCTCGGTGTGCTCTCCGTGTGCCTCGCGTCCGCTGGCTTGCTTGCGTGCGGGGACAACGGCGCCTCCGGCGGGTCAGGCGGCAGTGGTGGCTCGAGCTCCGGCGGCTCGAGCGCGGGTGGAGCGGGCGGTGGCGCTGCCGCGCAGTTCTGCGAGACGCAGCACGCCGACACGTTCGAGGGCGCGCCCGTCATCGTGTGCGACACGACGTTCGCGAGCGCGCCGTTCCTTCATTTGCCGGCGCCGACGACGCTCGGCTCGGGCAACGTCGAGGGCTACTTCGCGCTGACGATGCAGGGCTTTTCGGACGGCGTCGAGACGCACGCGCTCCCCAACGGCTCGACAGCGCCCGACGACGAGGCCTTGCGCCACGCGTTCGCGCTCTATCGCGTCGAGCTCGACGCGGGCGGCGCGGTGGTCGACTTCGCGCCGGCGGTGTTCGTCGACGAGCGCAATTTCCTGCGTTTCTTCGAGGGAATGAAGCTCGAGGGCCTCGTGTCGAAGGAGACTGGCGTCGACACGTACGAGCTCGATCCGACGCTGCCGATCTTCCTCTCGTTCGGCACCGCGGAGCTCGCGGACGACACGGACCCGCTGATGCCGCGGTATCGCATCCCGATCACGGTGAACAACCTCGTCGACGGCGCGGTCGCCGAGGACGGCACGTGCCTCACGCCGCTCGACGCAGGCGGAGCGACGAACCCGTTCGCCGCGTTCCCTTCCGACCTCGTGTTCGATCGCGTGCCGTCGATGCACGGGCCGTTCGACGACGAGGCCACCGTGTCGTACGGCGACACGGGCGCGAGCGTGATGGCGCCTGCGTTCTATGTCGACGCGGCGACGCTCATCCGATCGCAGGCGCCGTCGTTCGACGTCTACGAGGGTTGGGGACACGGCACGCCCGGCAGCATGCCGAACATCTTCGTGCACGTGGTGAACTCGGGCGGCGAGCCCTGCAACAACTGACCCGCAAAAGCGATGTTTCGCGGTGCTGGGGCTCAGGCGAGCGACTGCTCGAGCATCATCACGAGCGTGCGCAATCGAGCCTCGGCGCGCTCGGGGAGGCGACCGTCCTTGTCGCACGCGGCCGCGAGCTCGGTGATGGCGTCGCGCGCCTGACGCACTGGAGGCAGCGCCGGCAGCGCATCGACGATCTGGGCGAGGCCCGCGAGGGTCTCGCGATGCGCCGACCCGTGCGCGACGAACTCGACGGGCGACTCGCTGCGCGCGCACGAGGTCCGCACGAAGCGCTCGAGCCAGCGCGCGGTCGCGCGCATCTTCTTCCAATCGAGGAGCTCCGGACGATCCTCGACGGTGTGATAGACGCGGCTCCTGCCCGCGGTGAGGAAGAGGAACGGGACGCGCGCCTTCCAGAAGGGTTCGTAGTCGGAGAGCGGCGGGATGATCTCGACGTCCGCTGCGCGCACGCGGACCGAGGGCTCCGCGGTCGCGAGGCGCTGAACCTCGGCGAGCGTGCCGGCGCTGCGCTCGGCGCCGAGCGCGAAGAGCGACTCACCGACCTCGTCGGGCAGGGCGTCGGGCCCGAAGCGATGCCCGACGAGATCCATGCAGATCATCATGTCGAGGCGATCGAGCGGCACCGTCGGCGCGCGCACGAACGCCTGCGAGCCCATGCTGTCGGTCGAGAAATGCGGTGGTTCCTCGCCGTCGAACGCAGCGAAGAGCACACCTCGCCCGTCCGGTCTCGCCTTCACGAGCGAACGCGCGACCTCGACGAGGATCGCGACCGCCGCAGCGTTGTCGTCGGCGCCGGCGAAGATGCCCTCGCGACCGCGCCCGAGGTGATCGAAGTGCGCGCCGACGAGCACCCAGCGATCGACGCCGTTCGGTGGGATCGACGCGAGCACGTTCGCGCCCCCGCAGCCAGGCACGGCCTGTTCACTCGGATCGAGCCCGGCCTCACGCAGCGCGCGCACGACGACCTCGCGCGCGAGCCGCCCGCCCTCGGTGCCGGATGCACGCCCGGCGCAGCGCTCGGAGCAAAGCTCTTCGACGAGTTCTTCAAAGGGCTCGATCTGCATGCCCCGAGACTATCGACCTCACACTCGACGGGGGGCCCGCTTCGCGTGTCTGCAAGCGCCTTGAGGCCTCGCCCGGCCTTTGCTGCGTCGTGATAACTGGAGGAATGACGGCGCGCTTCGCAGGGGTAGGTGCTCTTCTCGTGGCATCCGCGCTGGCCGCGTGCGGCTCGTCGAGGGCGGAGCACGGCGCCCATCCCCAGACACACGAGCCCCCTCCCGTCGATTCCGCGGCGCGAAGCGAGCCGACGACACCGGCGCCCCGGCCCGAGCCAGTCGTGCTCGGCGCGTTCGAGCGAGAGCGGCTCGCCGACGTCGACCGCGTCGTCGGCTTCGGGGTCTTTGCGGGGGCCGTCGTCGCGGTCGCCGACACCTTCGAAGAGGCTCTGCTCTTCAACCGCGATGCGACTGGTTGGACGCGGCGCAAGCTCGGCTCACGCACCGTGGACGCGATCGCTGCCGGGACCGATCAACTCGCGCTCGTTCGGCACGCAACCGATGGGAGCTCCGAAGTCGAGCTCCTCTCGACGGACGGCACGTATCGCTCGGCCGGTTTCCTCTCGAGCTCCGGAGAGGTCCACCTCGCGCGTGGCGGAGGCGTCCTGATCGCGGCGTATCGAGGGAAGAACCCAGGAGAAGTCCTCGTCGTCCGCCGCAGCGAGACGAGCGACCAGCCGTTCGAGGCACTCGGCACGCTGCGGCTCCAGGCCGGCTTCGCGCTGACAGTCGACGGCTCAGGCGTGGCTCACGTCGTGGGTCGCAGCGTCGACGCTACGGGCCTCGTTCACGCGGTGCTCTCGCCGGGCCACATCGAGGAGATCGCCGCCGACCGCACGCTCGAAGGTCTCGATCTCGCGGTGTGCGCAGGGACGCCGCACGCGGTGCTGCTCCGACCCGATCGCACGGTCGCGCTCGCTCGCTGGGGCGCCTCGGCGTGGGAGGACATCGGGCCGGCGATTCGTGGACCGCTCGGCCTCGGCCAACTCCTGTTCGATCCCTCGTGCCGCGCACTCCTCCTTGCGGACGGCGCGATCTGGGCCCACGGCCCCACCGGCTGGAAGCGGGCTGGCGATCCGAATATCGGGCACGACGCAGCGACCGCGATCGCTGACGACGAGCGGGTCTACATCGCCCATCGGCGGGCGCGGGACGGTGGCGGAGGCTTCGAGGTTTGGATCGCCTCCGCCCCGATCCAGCGCTGATTTCTCGACTTTCGCCCCCCGACCGGGGAGCCGCGCTTCATCAAGCGCTGTAGAGGCCGGGGTCTCCGTTCAACACGAGCCCGGGCGCGCCCGCGACCTCGAGCAGGTAGGTCGTGTTCGGCGTGAGCGTCCCCGTCGCGCCACCGAAATCGATCAGCGTCTCGCAGCTCGCGGCCGTCGAGGCCGACGACTTCACCAACATGCCCTGCTTCTGATCGACGACCTCGTAGAGGTTCATGTCGAGCAAGTTCCCTGCGAAAGACCAGCAGAGCTGCATGTTGATGTTCGTGACGTCAGCGCCCGTCTTGAAGACGAAGTAGTCGACGTCGGTCTCTGGGTTTATCGCTGTATAAGGCTCCATGAAGCCCGCCCAGATCGGCCCCGTCTGCGTGCCCATCGGCACCGCGTGATCGGGCGTGTCGTTGGGCTCCGTGTCGATCCACTCGCCGTCCATGCCAGGACCGGGATCCGGGATGATGAACGCGACCATCCCGCCTGCGCCGCCGCTCGAGTTGCCGCCCGTCGCAGCGCCACCAGCGCCGCCCGCGGTCTCCCCGCCCGTGCCGGTCGCGCCAGTCGCGCCTGACCCGCCGGTCCCGTCGTCCCCACAAGCCACCGCACCCAGCAGCGCGAACGCCGCTGCGACCCCCAAAGAAAAGCGAGCTCTCGTCATGACCGCCCCACGGTTTGGCGCCTTCGATCGGCGCCGACCGAGGCTACCAGGATTGTTCGGTTCGTGAACGATTCTCGAAGAAGGAGAGCCGCCGCTCCTCGAGCGACAGCACGATCAGATCCGCGTCGCCGTCCGCGTCCGCGTCGATCGCCGCGAGCGCGACGGGGCCGCGAGCGACCGCGTGGCTGAAGGCAGGTTCGTCCCACACGACTCGCACCCCGACCGCGTGCGACGCGATGCTCACGGTCGCGAGCCCATCGCCCGCGCCGGGCTCGAACTCCGCTGCTGCCACGTCGTAGAGCGAGCCGTCCGCGTCGAGCCGCTCGAAGCTCGGTGTTTCGCTCGAAATCTCGCGCGCGATCAGGAGCTCGCCGTCGCACCCGATCGCCGTCGCGGCCGCGCCCTCCGCCGAGAACGCGCGCGCCGCGCGTGGCTGCGAACACGGCACGCTCCACGAGCCAGCCGCCTCGAGGCCGCTCGCCGTTTGCAAGAACACCGCGGCCGTCGCCGCCGACGTCGCGAGCGCGATCGCGTCGAGCGCGCCGTCCCCGTCCACGTCGCCGAGCGCGACGAAGGACGCGCTCGCGAAAGGCCAGCGCCGCACTTCGTCGAGCCCGTTCTCCGAAGCGCGGAGGACACGGACCTCCCCAGCGTCGCCCGAGCCCACCGTGACGATCGCGTCGAGCGCGCCGTCTTCGTCGAAGTCCGCGCACGCGATCGCTGACGGCGCCGCGTCGAGCGCGAGCACCGCGCGGACCGTGAGGTGGCCGTCGTCGTCCAGCTCGAACGCGGTGACCGAAGGGTCCGAAGCGCTCGCGACGAGCACGCTCGACTCGAACGCACAGATCGCGCGCGGCCCCTCGGCGACCGAGACGCGCTCGCCCCCGGTCCACTCGCCGCCCGCGAGCGCGACGACCTCGACCTGGCTCTCGAACTCGTGCACGGCGATCGCGAACGTCGTCTCCGCGCGGTGCGTGACCGCGAGCGCTCGCCCTGATCTCAGCATCGCGAACGTCGCGCGCACCTCGAACGGATCCGCGTGCGCCACCGTCGCGTCGTCACCACACGCGCTCGCGAGGAGCGCGAGCGCGGCCGCGCGCAGTCTCGTCCAGCACCTCGGCGTCATGGGCAGCGCCGATGCTAGCGCTTCGCGTCCGACGCGAGGTCCTGTCAGACTGCACGTCCTCGTTCGTCGCTCGCGAGCACCATGCTCGCACCCGCGACGGACCTCGAGCTCCGCGTCGCACGCCCCGACGAGTTCGCGCTCATCCTCGAGATCGACAACGACTCGTGCCGCCTCTACGAGCGCTTCGGGGTCGACCTCGGCATCACCGACGAGCACCCGTTCGCGCTCGCGGAGCGCGCGCGCTGGCGCAGCTCGGTCGAGCGCGGCGCGGTGTTCATCGCGCGCTCCCGCTCGACCAACGAGGACGTCGGCTTCGCGGCGTGTGGCTTCACCGACGGCGCGCCCTACCTCGATCAGCTATCCGTTCGGCTCGCGGCGATGCAGCGCGGGGCCGGCTCGCTCCTCATCGAGCGCTCGGTCAGCTGGGCGCGCGAGCTCGGAGGCGCCGACATTTGGCTAACAACGTATAACCATCTCCCTTTCAATCGACCGATGTACGAGCGCCGCGGCTTCGTCGTCGCGCCCGCCTCCGAGTGGGGGCCCGACCTCGCGCACCACGTCGACGAGCAGCGCCGCGCCCTGCCGCTCCCCGACGAGCGCGTCGTGATGCGGCGTCGCACAAGCGCTTGACGCGATCGATCCGCGAGCGAATAACCGCGCCGTGGTCCCTGCGATCCTCCTCGTCGGCGCGGGTGGCATCGGCTCTCCGTGCGCGCTCGCGCTCGCGCACCAGGCCTCGCGCCTCGCGCCGGGCGCGCCACCGTGGTCGCTCCTCGTCGCCGACGACGACCTCGTCGATCGCTCGAACCTGCACCGGCAGATCCTCTTCGGTGAGGCCGACGTCGGCACGCCGAAGCTCGACGCGCTCGCCCGCGCCGTGACCGGCGTCGCGCCGCAGCTCTCCGTCGAGCTCCACCGCGGGCGCCTCTTGCCCGACGTCGCGCTCGAGCTCGTGTCGCGCGCGGCCGTCGTCGTCGACGCGACCGACAACTTCGCGAGCCGCTTCCTCGCCTCGGACGCAGCGCGCCTCGCGGGCCGCCCCATCGTGCACGCCGCGAGCGTCCGCTGGCACGCGACGGTGCTCGCGGCCTCCGCGACGGGGCGCCCCTGTTACCGCTGCCTCTTCGAAGATCTGCCCGGCGCGGGCGCGCCCGACTGCGCGACGGCCGGCGTCGTCGGCCCCGTATGCGGCGTCGCGGGCGCGCTCGCCGCCGCGCTCACGCTCGCCATCCTCGCGGGCGACAGCGCGATCTTCGGCCACGTGCACACCTACGACGGCCGCGCGGATCGCCTGCGTCGCGTCGCGTTTCGCCCGCGCGCCGGCTGCCCTTCGTGCGGCGCCTCGCCGTCGATCGACAGCGTCGATCCCGACCGCTACCTCGCGCAATCGTGCGACTCACCCTGACCGAGGACCAAGATGGACACGCTCGTTCGCATCCCTCCGCAGCTCCGCCCCCTCACTGAAAACGCTGACGAGGTTAAAGCTTCCGGCGAGACCGTTCGCGCGGTCTTCGCGACGCTGACCGAGCGCTACCCCGGCCTGAAGGAGCGGCTCTTCGACGAGCGCGGCGTGCGCCGCCACGTGAACGTCTTCGTCGGCGACGAGGACATCCGCTTCCTCGAGGGGCTCGACACGGCGCTGAAGCCCGGCGACCAGATCTCGATCATCCCTGCGATCGCAGGCGGTTCGTGAGCGGCTACGACCCGGAGCTCTTCGTCCGCCAGGTGCTCGTCGCCGGCATCGGCGAGCGCGGGCAGCGCGCGATCGCTGCGGCCACCGCGCCCGTCGCGGGGCCGTCGCTCGCCCACGCGATCGCGACGCTCTACGCCGAGCGCGCGGGCTTCGCGGTGATTGGTTCGGGGCCCGATCCATTGCCTGACGCGGGCACACCCGAGCTCGCGCTGAGCGCCGCGATCGAGGTGCTCGCGGGTTCACGCGCCGCGGTGCGTGCGCTCGTCGCCGCCGTCGGAGCCGAGAGATGAAAGAGGATTTGGGGGCAGAGTCTGCACCCTTCAGCGCGGGCGTTCGGCCCCCGTGGTGCATCGGGGGGCTCCGGCTCACGCGCGCCGTGCTCGACGCCCTCGAGCGCGACGCGATCACGCGGTACGCGACCCCCGAAGAGGCCTGCGGCTACCTGGTCGGCCCGGCCGACGATCCGCTCCTCTGCGACGAGCTCGTCGCGTTGCCGAACCTCGCGAACAAGCTGCACGCGCTCGATCCGGAGACCTACTTCCGCGACGGCCGGACCTTCTTCGCCTTCCACGAGAAGCGCTTCGACGACGCCGTCCGCGCCGGCAAGGCTCTCGGGCGACCCGTCAAGGTGCTTTACCATTCCCACCTCGACGCCGGCGCTTACTTCAGTGTCACCGATTCCGCGGTGCTCTCCCAGGGCGAGCCCCCCTCGGTCGAGGGCGGCCCGGCACGCCTCGGCGTGGGGCCGGCGTGGCCGCTCGCGTTCCTCGTCACGAGCGTGCGCGGCCTCACGGGCGCGCCCGTCGTCGACGACCACAAGGTCTTCGTCTGGGAGCCGCGTGGCCGCGGGCCAGGGGCCTTCGTCGAGTCGGCGTTCGAGATCGTAGGGGCCGCGCCGTGAGCCACGGAGGGTCGACATCCAGCGGCTTCGTCGTGTGGTTCACGGGGCTCTCGGGCTCGGGCAAGAGCACGCTCGCGACGATGCTCGCCGCGGCGCTGCGCGCGCGCGGCGTCGCGGTCGAGCTCCTCGACGGAGACGAGGTCCGAAACCACCTCTCGCGCGGGCTCGGCTTCTCGCGCGAGGATCGCGACACGAACATCCGCCGCATCGGCTTCGTGGCGAAGCTCGTCGCCCGCGCGGGTGCTTGCGCGATCACGGCGGCGATCAGTCCTTACAGAGATGTCCGCGAAGAGCAGCGGCGCGCGATCGGTCGCTTCGTCGAGATCTACTGCCGCTGCCCGGTCGACGTGCTCGCCGAGCGCGACCCGAAGGGGCTCTACAAACGCGCGCTCGCTGGTGAAATTCAGCATTTTACGGGCGTGACCGATCCCTACGAGGAGCCCGTCGATCCCGAGCTCGAGCTCGACACAGCGACCCTCGGGCCCGACGCAGCGCTCGCCGCGATCCTCGAGCGGCTCGAGGCTCTCGGCTACCTCGCGCCCACGCGGCGCGCGCACGCAGGCTACGGTCACCGCGACCCCGTGTGGCCCGCGGGGCCGCGCACCGAAGCCGAGCGCGAGCTCGACGTCGACGCCGCGACGGCGAGCGCGCTGGCGCTCGCCGCGCGGGGCTGGCTCGCGCCCGTGAACGGCGCGCTCGGCGCGCGCGATCGCGTGAAGCTCGAGAAAGAGGGCCGGCTCGAGTCGGGCCTCGCGTTCCCTCGCGAGCTCCTCTCGGCGCTCGCGTGCGACGCGAGCGCCGGCGCGACGCTGCGCCTCACGGGTCCGCGCGGTCCGCTCGGGATCGAGCTCGCGATCCGCGAGAGCGACGCGGGCCTCGTCGCAGGGCCCGTCGTCGACTCGAGTTCGCGGAGCGCGAGCACCGCACGCGATGAGCTCGCGCAGCGCGGCTTCGACGTCGCGGCGGGTGTCCTCGCGCGTCGCCCGATCGACGAAGAGCTCGCGCTCCTCGTCGATCTCGGCCTCGAGTCGCGCGGGCGGCTCGTCGTGCTCGCGGCGGGGCAGGCCGCCGCGTCGTCCGCGCTCGCGTTCCACGCGAGCGCGGCCTCGAGAACGTCGTCCACATCGAGCCCCTCCCCGAGGTCCCCGTCCTCGCGCCGAGCGAGGACGCGCTCCTCCAAGCGATCGTCGTCGCGAACGCAGGCCTCGGCGCGATCGCGCTCGACTCGGCGGGCGCCGCGGGCGCGATGCCGCGCGCGGCGCTGCTGCGGCGCGCGACCGAAGAAGCGCTCGGCCTCGTCGTGGTCGCGGCCGGCCCTGTGTGGCGCGATCGCGCCGGCGTCGTGCGCACCGCGCGCATGCTCGGTGTGGGGTAGGATGCAGCGCGTGCGCCTCGCCGGTGGCCTCGCCGCGCTGACCATCACGTCCCTCGCGATTTCGGGCCCTGCGCACGCCGAGCTCGTCGACGACGTCGCGGCCATCGACGCGAAGCTCGCGAGCGTCGCAGGCGAGGGGCGCGTCACCAAATCGACGGTCTTTCTCGAGCCGAATCGCATCTACGAGCTGCCGCGCGGCATCGCGGACGACCCTTGCAAGACCGTCGTCGTCCTCGCGGGGAGCACGCTGCACTTCGACGTGGTGACCGCGAGCGCGAGCGACGACGAGGAGATGCTCGTGACCTCGCTGCTCGCGCCGTCGAGCAATCGCAAGGTCGCCTCGAGCGAGGGGCTCTTCGCGACGAGCGCGTGCGGCGAGCCTCGCGCGGCGATCGAGCGGGTGCTCGTGCGCATGGGCTCGCAGCGCGGCACGCTCGAGATCCGCGTCGCGGGCGGCAAGTCTTCCATCACGGGTCTCGCCGCGGTCGCGCGCCGGCAGGCCGGGGCGCGCGCGCCCGACGTCGACGTGGGGCCTCCGATGCCGGTCGACGATCTCGCGGCTCGCCGCGCGCGCGGCGAGGCGCGCGCGGCCGCGACAGGCGCGACGCTCACGGTGATCGCAGAGCCGAGCGCCTCGGCAGGTGGGACGGGCGGCGCGGGCGTGCTCCTCGAGAAGGGCTGCCACGTGATCTCAGTGCTCGCGGACGGCGCCGACGCGCCGCCGTTCGATCTCGACGTCGAGCTCCGCGATCCCGAGTCGGGTGACAAGCTCGCGACCGATCGCGGTGAGACCCCGGACGCGCACGTCGAGCTCTGCGTCTCTCGCGATCTCGACGCGCGGCTCGTGTTCGCGGGCGCGCCCGCGAACGCGAACCTCGTCGCGCTCGACGCGCGCACTCCGCTGCCAGCGGGCGTCCCTTCGCGCTTCGGTCAGCGCGCACAGGCCGGTCTCGCGACCGGCCTGCGCCGGCGCACCAAGCGAGGCCCCGCCGAGGGCCCGATCGCGGAGGTCGTGGGCGCCGCGGGCCAGGCCTACGCCTACCTCGAGGTCGAAGCGAATCGCTGCTATTTCGCTGCCGTTTCGCTCACGCACGGCGCCTCGCGCGGGGCGCGCGTGACCGCGTCGCTCGAGGGGCGCACCGTCGCCGACGAGGCAGGCGTGGGCAAGGACGCCGCGGCGGTCTCGTTCTGTACGACCCTCTCCGGCCGCGTGCGACTCAGCCTCGACGTCCCCGGTACGACGCTCGGCTGGGTGTTGTGTGTTTGGACCAGGCCCACCTTCACGGAGGGTCCATCTCTCCCCCAAATGAAATCGCGAGACGGATGACCCACGCGCTCACCGTCCGACTCGTCGCGGTGGGGGCGCTCGTCGTCTCGTCTTCTTGTTTGCCGCCGCCGTGTCGTTTCATTCACGGCGAGCCGGTCGAGCCCCCTCGCACCGAAGACGCCGCGGGTCGCGCCCTGCTCGAGCGCGCGGCGAAGGACGCGAGCGCGGCCGGCGCATCCGAGCTCAGCGTCGTCGCGTCGGGGCTCGCCGCCGAGGGAGATCGCGTCGGTGGCTACATCACCATGCCCGACGCGGGCCGCTGCGCCGTCGTGTTCGCGCGCAGCGCCAGCACCGTGCTCGACGTCGACATGTTCGCGTTCGACGACGACGGCGTGCTCGTCGGCTCCGACGAGTCGAGCGACTCGGACGCGGGCATGCTGCTCTGTTCGCCGCTCGGCCGACGCCTCTACGTCGGGGCGCGCGTCGTCGCGGGCGCGGGGCGCGTCGCCGTCGGTACCCAGCTCGTTCCGCTCGAGAAATCGCAGGCGGTCGCGGGGATCGTTGGAGCACGAACGAAGCTCGACGAGTCCGGTCGGCTCGACAGCTGGCCGAACCTCGAGGCGAAGGTCGTCGCGCATCGCAGGGCGATCGGCGGTCGCTGGAGCGACGTGTGGCGGTCGGCCTCGCTGGTCGATCCGCTCGCGCCGACGCGCATCACGCTCACCATCGATCGCGGCCGATGCATCGACGTGTTCGTGACGCCCGCGGACGACGTCTCGAGCCTCGACGTGTCGTTCGAGGACGCGGACGGGCGCGCGTTCGCCAGGGCCGACGTCGACGGCCGCGACCGCACGCTCGTCGTGTGCTCCGAGGAGGGCGACTCCATCTCCGTCGTCGCGCGGCCTCGCGGCGGCGGCGCGGGGCTCGCGGCGTTCGTCGTCGGGCGGAGCGCGCGCGGCGCCTCGAGCGAGCTCGAGCGCAAGGTCCGCGTCGCGCGCGTGCTGGCCACGGGGACGGCAGACGAGGGGCGCGCGGCGCTCGCGCGCGAGCTCGACGGCGTGTGGGGCAAGCCCGTCGCGATCGGCTCGGGGGACGCTCGCGTGGGAAGCGTAACGTCGTTCAAGGTATCGCTCGTCGCCGGCTGCTCGCGGCTCGACGTCGTCGCGGGCCGCCCGCTCGGGCCGGTCGCCGCGACGCTCTGGGACGACAAGGGGCACCTCCTCGGCGAGTCGGACGGCGCGAGCCGGCTCACCCTCTACGCGTGCGCGGAGTCCGCCGCGAGCGCGCGCCTCGACGTGGAGTCACGGGGTCGCGTCGGGCCTTTCGTCGTCGATCGGCGCGCGTGGTCGAATCCACCCGCGGAGCTCCTGCGTCACGGGGTGGGGCTCGCGCGCCTGCTCGAGCGACTCGTCGGCGTCGAGCCGATCGCGCCGAGCGTCGTCGAGACCGCGAAGGTCGTCGCGGTCGCCGACGACAAGCTCGCGTCGCTCGCGTTCTCGGTGCCCGGTGGGCGCTGCGTCGAGGTCGTCGGCGCGCTCGATCGCGCGGGGGCCGGGCTCGGCGTCCGCATCGTCGACGCGTTGCTAGGTAACAATGTTGTAGGTCGCGGGCGCTTCGTCGCGAGCGAGCGGTGGTGCGCGACCGAGCGCACGCCGCGCGACCTCACCGCGGAGCTGCGGGTCGACGCCGGCCCCGCCGAGGCTCTCGTGGTGCTTACAACGGTGTCAAGCGACGAGTGAGCCCCGAGGAGCGCTCAGTGCGAGCGGCTCCCGAAGAAGAGGGCGATGCTCCAGACGACCGTCGCGATGGCGCCCGTGATGATCCCCGTCCACGCGCGGCCCTGGCCGCCGAGGTGAGGGCGCCTCAGCGCGAAGACGCCCATGAGGACTGCGGGGATCCCGAGCAGCGGTCCGAAGCAGAGCAGGCTGATGATGCCCATCCAGCCCGACGCGAACGCCAGCCAGTTCTTCACGTTGACGGGCGCGATGAGGCCGGCCACGTCGGTTCCGGGTTGCTGCGGCGGCGGACCACCGTAGGCCGGCGGGTGGTAGGGGTTGGGCGGCTGCCCTCCTGGCCCTTGCGGCCCCCAATTCGGCGGCGTGTTCACGTCCGCATTGGGTCGCCGAAGAAGGGCGTCGTCAAGTTACGTGGGGCGCTCGTCGGTCGCGTAGATTGAACGCGAGCGTGGCGAATCGAGAAGCAGGGGGGTTGTTCCGACACGCTGCCGGCGAGGTCCCTCCCGCGCCGCGCGAGGTGACGAACGACATGCGCGCGGACGCCGCGAGCGCTGGGCGGCTGCTGCGGATCTTCGGGCCGCTCTGGACGACCCTCTCGCTCGTCGCGATCGTCACCATGTTGCTCGCGGGCGCTCCTCTCGCGCCGGTGTTTCCCGTGCTCGGCGTCCTCGCGGTCGCCTCGACGATCTGGCTCTTGGGGCTCAGGGCACGCGCGAGCGCGCTCACGCTCTACCGCGAAGGGCAGGAGACCATCGGCTTCGTCGAGTCCGTCGAGCGCGACTATCGCCGGCGCGTGAACCGGATGAACCCGTGGGTCGTTCGCTACCGTTATGAGACAGAACACGGCGAGCGAACGGGGAGCGTGAGCGTGTGGATGCACGAACGACCGAGCGCGACCGTCGGGCAGCGGCTCGTGATCGTCTTCGATCCGAAGCACCCCGCGCGGAGCGCCGTGTGGACACGCCTCGCGTTCGCTCAGGAGCAAGCTGAAGCGCAAGCGGCGGCTGAAGAGCAAGCGCCCGTCCGCGTGCGCGTCGACGGCTCGGCTCCACGGGCCTCGGAAGAAGCGGCGACGGAGCAAACGGAGTTTGCGAGCGATGACGACGCCGACGACGACACCGCCGACGACGACACCGCCGACGACGCGGCCGAGCGCGGCTCCGAGCGGACGGTCTCGCGTTAGCGAAAGAGCAGGGTGCAGCGAGCCGAAGCGAGCTACGGTCAGCGCCATGGCAGCAGGGCGCGCTCTCGCAATTTCTTTTACGGTGTTAGCTATCGGTTGCTCGGGCGCGGACGAGACCTCGGAGGTCCCCGAGAACAGCGCGAGCGCGTCGGCCCAGCCGAGCACGACGGCCTCGGCGCAGCCGAGCACGACGGCGTCGACGCAGCCGAGCACGACAGCCGCCACACAGACAGCTTCCGCGCAGCCGAGCGCGTCGAGCTCGGGGACGAGCGTCGCTGCGAAGAAGGGCACCTGCCTGATGTGGCAAGTGTGCGGCTGCAACTTGGGCTGCGGCGGCGTCGCCGTCGACGCGAAGAGCCTGAAGCCCGGCATGCGCGTGAAGGTGATCTCCGGGCAAGGCGCAGGGGACGAGGCGTTCATCGCCAAGGCGCCGCAGCAGGGCGGCGGCGAGGTCCTCTCGCTGGGTCGCGACGAGCCGGGGCGACCCGGCGTCTGCGACGCGCGCAAGGCCTCGCCGTTCATGGGGTTCGCCTGCGCGACGAAGGACTCGGGGCCCGTCCCGAAGAACGCGTGCGCGAGCGGGTGCAGCCTGCCCTGAGCGCTATCCCGCGCGGCGCGCGCTGCGTGGCCTGCGGGGTGGGGGCCCGCGACGCTCGGCTCTTCGCGTGGCCTCGAGCACGACGCTGAGCCCGAACTCGAAGACCGCGTCGAGATTGTCGACGCGAAGGTGCGGCGCGACCCGCGCGACGCGTGGAAACGCTGGCTTCGACCTCGATTTGGGGGCGAGGACGCGCTTCAGCCCCGCGCGCGATCGCTCGAGCACGACTGGCGTCGAGTCCGCGGCGAGCGCGCGACTCGCGATCTCGGCGTGGCCCGCGCCGCCGACGAAGTAGCCGCCGAGTCGAAAGAGCCGCGCGGCCATCGAGGCGTCGAAGCCGAGCTCGAAGTAAGGCGCGAGGATCCGCTCGTAATACGCGAAGGCCCGAGGCGTGGAGAAGCGTCGCGTGGTCAAGAGCTCGAAGGCGCGCGGGTGGCGGATCGAGACCTGTCGGTAGGACCTCAGCGCGGCCTCGATGCGTTGCATCGGCGTGCCTGCCTCGGGGCCGGGCGCCGCGCACTCCTCGAGCAGGAGCTCGGTGACGGCGTCGAGCAGCGCGCCCTTCTTGTCGAAGTAGTGGTAGAGCGCCATCGCCTCGACGCCGAGCTGCGCGCCCAGCGCGCGCATCGAGAGCCCCTCGAGCCCGCCGGCGTCGATCATCTCGAGGGCAGCGCGCGCGATGCGCTCGCGCGTCAAACGCTCGCGCACCTCACGAACCTTCGGACGCGTGGATCCGGCGCGCGGCATGGCGCGTACTTTACACCGTACGAAAAAACTTTACGGCGTAAGAACGCGGCGCGCCCGCGTGGCAGGGAGGCGACATGGGAGACAGGGAAAAGAGCGGGTCCATCGAAGACGTGATCGAGGCGGACAGGGCCGAGGCCGAGGCTTGGACCGACCTCTTCGCGGCGGCGGCGCCGCCCTTCGCGGCGGCTGTCGGGCTCTCGGCGTCGACCTCGGGGGGCGCGACCGTGCTGCTCGCCGCGAAGATCCCCGAGCCCCTCTTCAACCGAGCGATCGGGCTCGGGAACGAAGCGCCCGCGACGGAGGACGAGCTCGACGCCGTCCTTCAGCTCGCGCGGGCGCGCGGGCCGTCGCGCTTCTGGGTGCACGTCGGGCGCGCAGCGCAACCCGACGCGTTGGCGCGTTGGCTCGAGGCTCGCGGCCTCGTCGCGCCGGCGCGGGCCACCTGGGCGAAGGTCGTGCGTCGCCGTGAGCCGCCGCCGGTCGTCTCGACCGACCTCGCAGTGCGCGTCGTCGAGCCGAGCGAGCGAGCCGACCTCGGCGCGGTGATCGCGGCCGCGCACGGGATGCCGCCGCCGATGGCGCCGTGGGTCGCGGCGCTCGCGGGGCGTCCGCGATGGACCGCGTACGGCGCGTTCGATGGCTCCACGCTCGTAGGTGGTGGGCTGGTCTTTGTCTCGGGGCCTCGCGCGTGGCTCGGATTGGGGGGGACGGCGGTGTCGCATCGCCGGCGGGGCGCGCAGGGCGCTGTGATGGCGGCGCGCATCGCGCACGCGCTCGAGGCTGGCGCGCACCTCACCGTCACCGAGACGGGTGAGCCCAAAGCAAGTGAGGAGAACCCGTCGCTACGGAACATGGCTCGCTGTGGGTTCGTGAAGGTCGACTCGCGTCGCAACTTCGAGCTCGCGCTCGGGTGAAACCATTGGCTCCGAAGACGGTATTGAAGCTGTGACTCTCGCCGCGCCCTGCCTCGCGAATCCCCAAGCCAACCTGATCGAGCTCGCGGAGGCTCGCTTCGACGAGCAGCTCGCGACGCTCTCCGGGTTTTGGGTCGTAGCGGTCCAGCACGTCGAGCACACGCGACAGTCCGGCGCCGACAACACGTCCTCCGTGTTGCGCGAGCTCGCCGCGCGCTTCTCGAGTGGGCCGCAGGTGGGGGTCGCGATCGTTCGGACACGACCAGGGTCGGCGTTGACGCGCAGTCACCTGATTCAGTGGTTCCCGACCTCGCTCTTCGTTCGCGGCGGGGTCGAGATTGGGCGCCTCGCGGGGGCGCGTCCTTATCACCAATACGTGCTCGCGCTCGAGTCTTGCCTCGCGGCGTTCTGACTCATACCGCCCCAGCTTTGTCGCAGTGCGCGCGTCGAGCTGCGAGCGACCTGTCGCGATCGGTGTGAGAGATCGCCCAAGACGCGGCCACTCTGGGTCGGTATCGACCTTGCTACGCTGCGAGCATGAACAGCTTTGCTCCCGCTCTTGTCATGCTCTCGAGTTGCTTGTGTTTGGTGTCGCTCGGGTGCGGCGATAGCGGTGATACCGGCAGCGGCGCGGGTGGCAGCGGCGGAGAGCCGGGCTCGGGTGCTGGCTCGTCGACGGGGCCGGGCAGCGGCGGGACCGGGGCAGCCTCGAACGGCGGAACCGGACAAGGTGGTAACCCCTCGACCGGAGGCTCGGGTGGGAGCGCCGGGGTCGGTGGTGGAGTCGTCGCGGACGATGGCCCGCCTGCGGGCAACCCGAACCCCGAGGCAACATGTTCGGTGCCAGCCGACGCTGGGCTCGCCGATGTCTCCAATCCGAAGACAGTCGTCGGCGACGGCAGTCCGGCGAGCTGCACTTCGGACGCTGTTGTAAGCGCGATCGCGAACGGTGGAGTCATCACGTTCGCTTGCGGGCCCGACCCGATCACGATCGTGCTCAATCAGACCGCGAAGATCTTCAACGACAAGGGCCCCGACATCGTGATCGACGGCGGCGGGCTCGTGACGCTGAGCGGGGGTGGCCAGCGTCGAATCCTCTATATGAACACCTGTGATGAAAACCAGGTTTGGACGACCTCGCATTGCGACAATCAAGATCACCCGCGGCTCGTCCTGCAGAACATCACGTTCAAAGACGGTAACTCGAAGAGCGAGACAGAGTTCGACGGCGGCGGCGCGGTGTGGGCGCGCGGCGGGCGGCTCAGGATCGTCAACGCTCGATTCTTCAGCAGCGTGTGCGCCGACACGGGCCCGGACCTCGGCGGCGCGGAGGTGAGGGCGTTCAGCCAATACAACAATCTCCCCGTCTACGTCGTAAACAGCACCTTCGGTGGCGCTGACGGCTACGGCGGCACCTGCTCGAACGGTGGCGGCATAAGCAGCATCGGGGTGTCGTGGACCATCATCAACAGCCTCTTTTCCCACAACCACGCGATCGGCAACGGGGGCAACCCGGCCGAGCCGAACACCCCGGGTGGCGGCAGCGGCGGGGCCATTTACAACGACGGCAACACGATGACGCTGAGCCTCTGCGGCACGCGCATCGAATACAACGACGTCGTGCAGCACGGCGCGGCGATCTTCTTCGTGTCGAACGATCACTCCGGCAACATCGTCATCGATCGCTCCAACATCACGAACAACACCGGCGGCTCCTGGTACCCGACCTATCCCCAAATCAGCGGACACGCCGATACGCCCATCACCGTAACCAACTCGACGATTGGGGATCAGGTCATCCCCTGAGGTTCTCGGGTGACGCTACTCCCCTATTGCGGGGGCGCGAATTCGAGCGAACGATCCGCTCATGAAGCGCGGCGTCCACCTCTTCGGGGTTGTCTCTCTCTGGTTGACGACGGGTTGCAGCGATCAGCCCATCAGCCTGGGTGGTGGGGGCGCTGGTGGCAGCAGCGCTGACGGCGGAGTCGGGGTCGGCGCGAGCCACGCGGGTGGTGACGGCGGCGCGGCCACGTCCTCGGGCGGTGGCGGCGCGGGCGGCGCTAGCGCTGGTGGTGCAAGCGCTGGTGGAGCTGGCGGCTCAGGGGTCGGGGGCGCCCTCGCGGGTGGGGGCGGCGCCGGTGGCGGCGCTGACATACATGTTTGTCCAAGTACTGACCCGCTCGAGTGCTCGCCGGGCCCCGGCACCGGTGAGGGCGACCAGTGCGCCGACGCGCCGTCTTGTTATCTCGCAGCGGTGAAGTCTGCGGTGAATGGGGTCTTGAACGACTACCCGAGTTGGTTCGACTACAACAATCCGAACAACTGCCCCTATATTTTGGAGCTCGACCTCTTCCTGGACAGCGTCGTCGCGCGCCTCGAGTCTCAGGAGCTTTGCGCGATTCGGGACCCCAACGCGCCGGGTGAGGAGATCACCGTGAAGCACGATAATGCCTATTCCGAGAACTTCGATATTGTCGCGTCGACGGGCTGCGCTCGATATGGGGACGGTATTTATACTGGCTATTGCGCGCCCGCGTGGTGGTGAGCGCGGTGGCTGTCTGTTAGGTTTGGGCGGTGGGGTCAAAAACAGGTTTTTGCATCGTCGGGCTATTGACCATCGCCGCTTGTTCCAAGGGCGGCTCCGAGCCGTGGCACAGCGCCGAAGAGGGGAAGACCGCGGCGACTACGAACGCGAGCACGCGGGCCGTGGCGTCCGCGTCGGCGACCGTCGCCGTGCGTGACCCGCAGTCGGGCACGCCCAAGCCGTCGGCGGCGCCGACCGCGAGCGATCCGCTCGAGAGCGAGAGGGACCGGCTCTTGAGAGAGCTCCAGGCAGCGCAGAGCGCACTGCAGAGCGCGGAGAGCGCGGTGAACGGGACGGCCGGCTCGGCGCGACGCCCGACGCCGTCGACGCCCTGTGGGTGCAAACGCGACGACCCGCTCTGCGACTGCTGAGTTGTCTGGTGTGCAGGCGGGGAGTAAGACGGTCGCGTGACCCCAAATAAGACCTGGTTTCGCGCGAGTTCGGTAAGTCTCCTTGGCGCCCTCATCGTCGTCGGCTGCGGCGGCGGGGAGAGCGCGGGCCCTCAGCCGAGCGCGTCCTCGACGGGTTCGGTCGCTGCGAGCGCGCCAAAGACGGCCCCGACAGCGTCGCAGGCAAAGCCTGCCCCTGTCGTCTCTTCGTCCCCCGTTGCGTCGGCGTCTGCTGCGGCCGCGACCGCGCCCTTCCGCTTCGAGCAGGCCATCCTCGCAGACGCACAGACCGCGGCGTTCGTGAACGTTCGCGCGCTGAGGGACGACGGATGGCTGAAGGACCTGCACGACATTCAGCAGGTCGCCGACTCGCTCAAGGACCTCGAGACGAAATGCGGCATGGATCCGTTCGCGGCGCTCGACGAGGTCGCGATGAGCGCTGGCGAATCCGGCACCATCGCCATCGCGAAGCTTGGAGCTCAAAAGGATCTCGCGCTCACCTGTGCAAAGGGGGTAGCGAGCGGAGAGGACTCGACGTTCGAGGGCCGCAAGGCCGTGAAGCTCGGGCGCCACATGGTCGCGTTCGTGGATGGCGATCTCCTCGTCGTCGGTGACGAGCGCGCGCTCGTCGCTGCCGCGAGCAACCAGACTCCGCCGAAGCCCGAGTTCGCGAAGGTCCTCGACAAGGTGGACGGGCGACTCCTTCACGTCGTCGGCGCGGGCAACGGCCCGAGCGAGGGGTTCGAGCTCACGCTCGACCAGGGCAAGGACGTGATCAACTTGCACGCGACCGTGGTCGGAAAGAGCGAGGCGGACGCGATGGAGGCAGAGAAGCAGCTCCAGTCCGCGAAGGAGAGTCTCGGTGATGACATGCCCGCGGAGGCGAAGACCTTCATCAAAGAGCTGAAGGTCAAACGAGACGGCAAGAACGTCGAGATCAGCTTCGAGGAGAAGGCCGAGCCGGCCGCTCGGGCGAAGCTCGTCGGCATGGTCGCAGCCACCGCGATCGCGGGTGTGCGTCGCTACCTCTCGTCGGCGAAGGCTGCGGAGGCGAAGAACACCATCAGCGCGATCTCGCGCGGCCTGCGCGCGTACGTCGAGGCTTGCGAGAAGAAGCCCTGCCTCTTCCCGAAGAGCTCGCCCGCGGTGCCGAAGACCATCCCCAAGGGCAACACGTTCCAATCGACCCCTGAAGATTGGGCGGGCTCGTGGAAGGACGCGAAGTTCATGATCACGAACCCTCAGCACTACCAGTACCACTTCGATACTTCACCGGACGGCAAGAGCTGCTCGGTCGTCGCCGAGGGTGACCTCGACGGAGACGGCAAGACCTCGAAGTTCACGGTCAGTCTCAAGATTGGTGCTGACGGTGCTGTAACCGCAGACAAGCAGATAAAAATCGAGAACGAGACGGAGTAGGGGACTCAGCGCGTCGAGACGGCGAAGACCTCGAGCGCGCGGATGAGGACGCGCGCTGGGCCCTCGCACGAGAAGGCCCGCCAGCCGAAGCTGCCGAAGCCGAGGCCGCCGTCCACCGCCGAGAGGACGCGCTGACCGTTCACGAACAGCTGGAGCACGGTGTCCGCGACCCGAAGCTCGACGGTGTTCGCATAGCCGATCGGCGCGACGTGGGGGCTGCACTCCCAATCTCGAATGGGGAGCACAGCCGAGACGTCGCTGCCCTCGCAGAGACGCGCGAGGCGCACGGAGCGCAGCCCCGGGACCACCGCGGCGATGTAGGCGTCGACGACGCCGCCTTCGGTGTGGGCGCGCGCGACCGCCGCGAAGCCAGCGTGAGGTTCGACGGTCACGCCGGTCACCGCGACGCACGAGTCGCGAGCGTTTCGCATGGCCTTCGCCCATGACGCCGTCCCGGCGCGCAGGACGACGACGTGCCCGTCCGCAGACTTCTCGAGGGACTCTTTGCGCAGCAAGGACCCGCCGAGGAGCGGGCGCTCGGGGTAGTGCTCCGCGTGGACGCTCGCGCCCCGATCGAGCTCGAGGCTGTCGCCCCACGTGATCGGGGATCGACAGTACGCGCAGAACGGGACCTGAAAACGCAGCGGTCCACCGCACGTCGGACACTCGAGGACGCGGGGGCGCATCACGCCATCACCCCGGCGATCTCGAGCCCGCCGATCGTGGCGTGCGCTGGCCCGCTCGACTCGGCCTCGATCCGCAAGCCGAGGTGACCCATCCCGAGGACGGGGTCGTGCGTGACCGCGACGCGTCGCCCGTCGACGAGGCCCTCGAGCATCGGGCCCTGGGCGCGCATCTCGAGCACGCTGCTCGGATTCAATGCGGCGAGCGCGTCGTGTCCGCCCCAAGGAGTGAGCTCGGTGAACGTCGACTTCTGACCGAGTGAGCCCGCGAGCATCCGAATGAAGCAGGCCTGGCGTCGCGTCACGCTCACCATGAAGCCGTAGTACTTGCGGTACGTGCCGATCTTCGAGCTGCGCGCGATGAGCGTGATGCGCGCGGCGCCGCCCGCGGCGGGGACGCGCAGCGAGACGCAGGCGTCGGTGAGCCGCATGAAGGGCATGGCCCATTCGAAGGCTTTGCCCGCGAGCACCTGCACGTTGAGTCCCTCGGGCGCGCGGGCGAAGCGCACGACGTTGGTCTCGGCGACCTTCGCCAGATCGAGGCCCATCGGCAGGACCGCCGGGTTGCGCAGATCGACCGCGTAGAGCGCAGCGCTCGGTCGAATCGGAGGATAGAGAGGCACGAGGCGACCACCCTCTTCGCGGAGCGCCAGCATGCACGCGGGGCACGCGAAACACTGGGTCGGCAGCGCGCTCGCGCACGAGGGGCAAGCGCGCTCCGGTTCGCTCACGAGAGCGTCTCGCGCGGGGCGACGAGCGCGTCGCGCACCGAGGCCGCGACCGCCCACGCGGTCGCCCTGTCGAGGCGACCTGCCGCGCGCCAAGCGTCGCGCGAGGCTTGGTCGGGCTCGGGAGTGGGGATCGGCATGCGCTCGAGCGCCTCGGCGAAGGCGCGGGCCGCGACCTCCGAGGCGCCCGCGATGTTCTCGCGCGCCCACGCCACGAAGCGGAACGCGAGCTCCGCGTGACGAAGCTCCTCCTCGCTGATGACAGCGAGCGCACGCGCGACCTCGGGGTCGGTCGTGGCCTCGAGCTGTGCGCACGCGTACGCCGCGGCGAGCGTCTCACCGACGCAGCCGTCGAGCACCGTGCGGCGCACGACCTCGAGCGGCGTCGAGCGCTCGATCGCGGGGCTCTCGGTTGCGTGCGCAGGGCCGCACGCGGGCGCGCCGTAGCGACGCGCGACGCTGAAGCAGAGCTCCGCGTGCCCGATCTCGTCGGACATCGCGCGCGCAGCCTCGCGGAGCAGATCGGGCGGCGCGCCGAGCCACGTGAGATCGAGCGTGAACTTCGCGAACGAGGCGACGGACGCGTGCTCCATCCGCGCGTCGTCGAGCCACGCGCTCGCGATCGCTGCGTCGGCGCTCGAGGAAGCGTCGAGCGAGCTCGCCCAATCCGCGCGCTCGGTCGCGTCGAAAACGACGGGCGCACCCTCGACGACGAGCGGCCTGCCGCAGCAGCTGCCGCCGCAAAAGTCGTAGCAGCACTGCTTGCCGTCGAAGCGAGGACCGCCCGCTGCAGGGACGCAGCAGCCGTCCGAGACCTCGTTCACGGGCGCGCAGCCGTTCGCGTCGAAGGCATGTTTGAAGGGCTTGCGCGGCCCTGGCGTGTTGCCGGACGAGTGCATCTCGCTGAACGGTGTGAAGCACTGCTCGGTTGCTTTAACGCCGTTACAAGTCGCGCGCGACGGGGCGCGCGTGGTCGCGGACGCGCTCGCCGAGCTCGAGCTCGACGCCGCGCTCTGGGTCGAAGCGGTCGCGGGGGTCGTGGTCTTCTCGGGCGTCGCGGTGGAAGACTGCGTGGTCGAAGACTGTGTGGTCGCGGTCGAGGTGTTCTCGGCGTGGTCGGCTGCGGGTTTGTCACCGCAGGCCGCGAGCGAAGCAATGGGGCCGGCCCACGCGGCGGCTCGGGAGATGCGGCGCACGAAGGTCGCCCAATCGGGAGCGATGATCATGCGCGGAGCTTATCGCCCTCGCGCCCCAGGCGCTCAGCGCTCGAGCCAACCCCGCTTGAGGAAGTAGTAGACCGCGCCGAAGCAGAGCAGGACGGAGCTCCCCATCACGACCTCGAAGGCGAGAGGGTGGTCTTGCATCGGCAGCTTCACGTTCATGCCGAAGATGCTCGCGATCAGCATCGGCAGCGTGATGATGATGGTCAGCGACGTGAGCAGCTTCATCACGATGTTCAAGTTGTTCGAGATCACCGACGCGAACGCCGACATCATGCCGCTCAGGATGTCCGTGTAGATCGTGGCCATCTCGATGGCCTGCTTGCCCTCGATGAAGATGTCTTCGAGCAGGTTCTCGGTGGCGTCGTCGTGCGGCAGGATGCTCCCGCGCTTCAGGCGGTCGAGCATGATCATGTTGCTCTTCAGCGACGTCGTGAAATAGATGAGGCTCTTCTCGATGTTGAAGAGCTTGATGAGCTGCTTGTTGCGCGACTCCTGCTCGAGCTGCTTCTGAATGATGTTGGCGGCGTTGTTGAGCTGCTTGAGGTGCTGCAGGTAGAGCGCGAGCGCGCGCAGGATGATCTGCAGGATGAGCCGGCGATCTTGCGCCGGGTGGCGGACCTTGTTGTCGATGAAGTCGCGCAGCACGCTGTCCGGTCGCGAGCACACCGTGATCATGCTGTCGCCGACGAGGATGACGCCGATCGGGATCGTGAAGATGAGGACCTCGAGGTTGTTCTCGTCGAAGTAAGGCACCTTGACGATGATGAGCGTCGCGTCGTCCTCGACCTCGACGCGCGCGGTCTCGTCGATGTCCAGCGAGGCCGTGAGGAAATCGACAGGGATCTTGAAGTGCTTGGCCAGGAGGGGCAGCACGTCCTTCGGCGGCGCGACGACGTTCACCCACGGCGCCTTCTCGCCGCGAGGGCTCTCGACGACCTTGTCGTCGACGACGCGGTAGTGCTCGACGTAGGGAGCGATCTCGCTCGCGATCTCCTCGACCGACAGATCCTCGGGCTCGGGCTTCGGCTCGGCGATCGCGGCGTCGAGCTCGTTCTCCAGCTTCTCAGCGAGGGGGCTGTCGGCGATCTCGAGCAGCTCGCGGACGGCGGGCTGCTCCTCGGGGGGCAGGCCCTCGAGGAACGCGAGGCGCGGCTCGTCGGGCATGCGCGCGACGAGCTCGACGCCCTCGGTCGGCGGCATCACGTCGAGGAGCGCGAGCTGCTCGTCCTCTTCGAGCTCCGCGAAGACCAGCGAGCGCGTCGCGCTCTCGAGGACCCCGAGGATGTAGCGCTGCTCTCGCGGGTGGAGCGCCGCGAGGAACTCGGCCGCCATCGGCGCCGGCGTCGTCGCGAAAAACTCGCGGATGGCCTCGAGATCGGCCGTCTCGATCATCTCGCGCAGCTCGGGGACGAGGAGAGGATTCTTCACGGCGCTACGACCGCACGGTACGACCGTCGGCCCGAGGCGCCCAGTTCTCTTTGGGCGCCGTCCGGCCCTCGTCGCGCCGGAACCCCTCGGCCCGCGTGCCCGTCAGAGGCTCGTCATGTACGCGACCAGGTCCTCCAAGTCCTCGGTCGTGAGCCCCGTCAGGTCGCCGTGCTGATCGCCGCCACAAGCCGGGTTGAACCGGTCCATGAGGGTGAGAGCGCAGCCGTCGTGCATGTAGGGCGCGCGCTGGGCCACGCCGACGAGTGACGGCACCTGCAACGGGACGCCGTGGCCGACCGACATCGTGCGGTTGTTGGTGAAGCGCGGCCCGCCGTGACAGCTCGCGCACCCGACCTGCTCGTCCTCGAAGAGCAGCTTGCCGCGTGCGATCGCGTCGTCGTCGTCGCGCCGTGAGGGCACCGGGGCCAGGCCCTCGACCCACGAACGCAGGGCCTCTGCCCGCTCGGCGGGCTCGACGGGACCACCCATCCTGCGCGTGAGCACCTCGGCCACGAGGGCCTCGAAGGTCGTCAACTCCCCTGACCAATGATAGGGCGCCGTCCCCGCGACCGTCCCCGCGAGCGACGCCGTGCGCCGCTCCCCGATGTTGACGAAGGTCCAGACGTGGCCGTCGTCGCGACCCTCCGGGTGGCAAGAAGCGCACGCGAGGCCTGTCGCGGTCAGCCCACCCTCGCTGTGAAAGAGCTCGTATCCCGTGTCGGCGCGCGAGTCGCCCCCGAGACGGATCGCGCGCTCGATCTGCCCTTCGCGGACGAGGTTCAGCGTCGAAGGCTCGCGCGAGAGGACCCAGAGATCCTCCCCGGCGTACGCGACCGCGACCGGTGACGGCACCGTGACGGGTGGGTTCGAGGTGTCCTCGTCCTCGCAGCGCAGCGCATCCATGAGCCCGGGGTCGAACGTGAGCTCCACGACGCGTGCGCGCGCAGCGTCGACGACGGCCATCCGCGCGTTCGACCGCGAGAGGCCGAGATCGACCGGCAGCGAGATCTGCGCCATGGTCGCGCCGCGCAGCACGCCGAAGGCTTTGTCGTTCGTCGCGAGTCGAGAGATCTCGGCGCGGACGAGGACGTCCTCGCACATGAGCGACGAGTACGGATCGCCCTCGCCAGGGGGCGCGTCGTCGCTCTCCTCGGGCGTCGACAGGTCGACGGTCTCGTCGACGGCGCTCTCGTTCACGATGAGGATCGCGCCGTCGTTTGCGACGATCGTGCGCCACGCCACCGTGGGCGAGCGAGACGGGCCGCCGCCGATCGAGAATCGACCGAGCACGACGTCGTCCGTCGGCTCACCGTCGGCGTCGAGCACGAGCACGTGTGGCGATCGGAAGAACGTGATCGCCAAGCCGCGCGGCGTGGAGACGACGTCGCGGACGTCGGCGGGCACGACCAGCGATCGCACGAGCGCCCCCTCGGCCGGAGCCTCGAAGCTGAGGAGCTCGCCAGTCACGCAGCCGACGTGGAGCCGGTTGGTCGCCGCCTCGTACGCGAGCCCGCGCGGTCCGACGCAAGCGACCCGTCGAGTCAGTTGGTCTGTTACTGGATTGTAAGTTACAATCGCGTTGCCACCGCGCAGCGCGACGTGAAGGCGGCCGGCGGTGTCCTCGATCGCGCGGCCTGGCTCGTCGCCCTTCTCGAGCGCGAGCTCTTTTGCCTCGGCTGTCTCGAGATCGACGTAGACGAGCCGATCTCGATCGGGGTCCGAGACGAGCGCGTGGCGATCGTCGTGCGATACGAGCAAGGTCCCGCCGGAGAGCGGCGGAGGGCGCGTCGAGGCGATCTCGGCTGGGCGCTCGTCGACGACGACAGGGTGCACGTCCTGCTCACAGCCGGCGAGACCGCCGACTGCGAGCAGCGCTGGGGCAATACGCAAGGCGCTCGCCGTGTGGATGGAGCGGACGCGGGGCAAAGAGCGATGGGTCTTCGTCATCGGGAGAACTCCGTGGCTCGGGGCCGTCGACCCACAACGGTCGAACCCCCTACATGTTTGTTAGTGGACACTCAGCCGCAGCGACGGCTCACGAAACGCATCACTTCGATCGCGACGCTCAGGGGCAGAGCTCGAGCCCGAACGACGTCGTGAACATCGGGTTGTGCGCGCCGTCGGAGAGCTCGCCGAAGTCGACGACGGGCTCGGGCACGACCGCGAGCAAGCCGAAGCCAGCGATGAAGCGCATGTGGCTCGTCATCCGCGCCTCGAAGCCCGTCGTCGCCGCGAGGACGAAGCTGAGCCCCGCGTCATGGACGTTGGTCGCGAGGATGTCGGGCGTGAGCCCGTCGGGCGGCGCGTCGTCTTGCACGTAGAAGACGTGGAACCCGAGGCCGACGCCGAAGCGCGGCCGCACGGGCCAGTTGGCCGCGCCGAGGCTGTACGAGCCCTCGGCGATCGCGAGCACCTGAAGCGCCGAGCCGTCGACCTCGTGCACGGGGAAGGTCACGAGCGTCGAGGCTCCGATCGCGAAGTGATAGGGCAGCTCGTGGCTCACGTGGAGCCGCGGTCCGAGCGAGCGCCCGAGCGCGCCGTAGCTCGCGAGCCCTGCGAAATCGGCTCCGATCCACGTGCGTCGCATCCCCGATGGTTGCTGAGAGGTCGACGTGTCGGCGGTCGGGCTCGGATCGTCGAGCGCGACGAAGGGAGCGGGATCGGGATCGCGCCGCGACGGAGGCGCGAGCTCGGGTTGTGGCGCCGGCGCAGGTCCAGGCTTTGTGGCGACCGCAGGATCGCTCGGTGCGGGCTCGAGATCCGCGAAGCTCGCGAGCGTCGGTGAGAGCTTCGCGCGCGCCGCCGGCTCGGCCGCGAGCTCGACGAGCGCGGCGCGCAGAGCCTCGAGGACGCGGACGGCGAGCGCGCTCGCAGCGCCCACTCTCTCGACGTCGCTGACATCGACGTCGCGCTCGACCGCCGCGCGGTCGCCCACTCCGACCCGCACGATCGCCGAGAGCCCACGCGGGCCGTCGACGAGCTGAATCGCAGCCCAAACAGAGCCTGGCGCGCGCGGCGTCCCACCCTCGGCGCGCGGGATCGTGCGAAGCCCCGCGGCGTCGAGCTCTGCGGAGATCCTGCGCGCGACGTCGAGGGCTGCGCTCGAGCCCGCGGTCGGCATCTCGAGGACGATGACGTCGGCGCGCTCGTCGAGCGTCGCGGGCTCCGCCGCTGCGACGGTCGGGCTCGAGAGGTGGATCGCTCCAGTCGCGACGGCCGACAAAAGCCCGGCGATGAGCGGCCGGCGGCACGATGCGAACGGCGCGCTCACGGCTCCTCCACGATGGTACGGGCGGTCGCGCTGTACGTGCCCTTCGGATAGGCCGCGAGGTACGCCTCCGCGATCGGTCGCGCTGCGGCGCGCCCTCGGGTCTTTTGAACAGCAACCATCTTGCGACCGAGCGCTTCGGCTGAGAAAGGCCCGCCCGACGCGAGGTACTCGTCGTAGAGCGCGATCGCCTGCGCCGCGTTCCCGCCCGAGTCCTCGAGCATCCTGCCGAGCAAGAACGTCGCGGTCCGCCCCGCCTGCGTATCGCCGAATCGCTTGCGCTCGGCCTCGAGCACCGCGCGCGCGGTCGCGCCGTCTTTCACGTAGCGAGCTGCGTCGGCGAGCGCGACGAGATCCTCGAGCGACGCGCTCGCGACCACGCCGGCGAGGCCCGCGGCCTTCGCCTCGTTCACGACGCCCTTGTAGTCACCCGCCGAGACCATGCTCGACCAGCTGCGCCGAGCGCTCGGCGCGCTCGCTGTCGACGAAGGCGAGGTCGCGACCGCGCTCGTACTCGACTGCGCCGACGGCTGCGACTCGACGCCGCTCGACGTCGGTGTCGACGTCGCTGTCGGCTGGGGGCTGACCGAAGCCTCCAAGAGCGCCGTTCTGCTCTCGCTGGGGTCGCTGGTCCCGAGCCGCGTGATCCGCACCGAGCCCGCGCCGTCGATGCGGAGCTCGTGCCCCGCCGCGAGTGGGATGCCTGCGGGTGAGGCAGGGCTCTCGACCCGCACCGAGCCCTCCGTCACGGTGACCCCGAGGTCCTGATGGTTTGAGTCCCAACGAACCTCGAACTGAGTCCCGGTCACGCGGACTACGTGTGGACCCGCTTCGACGCTCCACGCCGCGCGCGGTCGCTTCGTCACCTGGAGATTTACCGCTCCGTCGAGGAGGACGACCCGCGCGCCCTCGGGGCTCACGTCCGAGATCCGCCCCGAGCTCTCCCGAGAGAAGAGGACGCGCGTGCCCTCGCTGAAGACGAGCAGCGTGTCGTCGGAGCCGGGCAGCACGTGCGTCGCGCCGCCGTCCGCGGTGGTGACCTGCCCGTGTTCGACCGAGAACGTGAGCGGCGAACGAGGCCACAAGAACCAGAGGCCGAAGAGCGAGAGGAGCGCTGCCGCCGCAGCGAAGAAGGCGATCCGTCGCGCGACGCGCGCGCGCCCGCCGCTGCGTTTCCCCTCGCGCGCGAGCGACGCGAGCATGCGCTCGCGCCCTCGAGCGTGGAGCTCCGAGTCGACCGAGCCGTCGAGCTCCGTGCGCACCGAGCGCGAGAGCTCCGCGATTGTTCCTGGGCGAGGGAGGGGTCGAGGCGCGCTCAAGGCTTCAGCTCCGCTTCGTTTTGGACGTAGGGCGCGAGCAGCGGATCGCGGCGCAGCCTCGACGTGACGAGCGGGGTCGCGCGCGCGAGCCGCCTCTTCACGGTCGCCAGCGAAATCCCGAGGTGCTCGGCGACCTCGGTGAGCTCGAGCTCCTCGATGTGGCGGAGCACGAAGACGAGCCGCGTCTCGACCTCGAGCTCGTCGAGGATCGCGTAGAGCCTGCGAACCGCCTCGCGCGCGCCGTCGTCGTGGCTCGTCGCGACCTCGGGCACAGCGCCGTCGTCGGTGAGCACGAACCACCGCTTGAAGCGGCGCCGTCGCAGCTCGCGCCGAGCGACGCGCAGCGCGATCCCTACGAGGTAGGGGCGCAAGCGCGCGGGCTCGCGCAGCTGCTTCGCCGCGCGGAAGAACCGGATGAAGACCTCTTGCAGCGCGTCTTCTACGTCGAAGGTGCACCCGAGCGTGCGGCGCAGGACGGCGCGGAGCGCGGTCGCGTGCCGATCCCAGAGCGCCGCGTGCGCCCTCGGGTCCCCTGCTGCGACAGCCTCGACGAGGACCGCGGGATCGTCGAAGCGATCCGCAACCTCCGGGCTCGGGGAGGGCACCAGGCGGATGAGCCGACTGGGGTGCGCGTTGGGGGAGAGAGAGGAAGCCACGCTGATGAGTGGGTAGTGCCACCCTGAAGTTGCGCGCGGCTCACGAATTATTCTCGAGCTGCCAAATCGGGGGGCGCAGAGCGCAAGGGCGCGGATTCAGCCCCCCAGCGAATCTCAGCGCGGTCTCAGCCGAGGGGCGGCGCGCTCTCGAGCCTATCTCCCAGGCGATCCAAGGCCATCTCGAGGCTGGCGTCGAAGTCCATGTCGAGCCGATCGACCACGGAGTCGAGGTGTGCGCGCTTGCGACGAATGAACCAGGCCTGCTGCTCCGAGGTCTGAGGGAGCTTCACGCTCACTTGCGACGGCGGCTGTTCGAAGCGCCCGCCTGCGAAATCAGGCTCTTGGATGAGCTGCACCTCCTCTTGGGTGAGGCCGGACTCGAGCATCCAGTCGTAGAGCTCGCCGCTCGTCACCGTCGCGAGCTGCAGGTCGTTGTGGTCGCGCGCGACCTCGTCGACGAGATCGTTGCGACCCGATTGCGCGACCAGGTTCGCCATCGCACAGAGCCGCCCAGCCTCGTCACGCCACACGAATCGCAGGCCGCCCTGCTCTTGGTTCTGCGCGAACTCGCCGGCGTCGCGGTAGTCACGCAGCCGCGCGATCTGCAGGTTTCGCTGCGTCTTCAGGTAGTCGCGCCAAGCTGATCGATACGACGTCTTCGGCGCAGAGACGGTGACGACCTTGGCAGTCGGCGCCGGCACCGAGAGCCCCGCGAAGGGTTCCAGAACAGGCCCACCGCTCCCTCCGAGCGCCGTGTTCTTCTGCGATGCGCTGCACCCGACCGACGCCATGAGCGCGAACGCGCCCAACACCCCGAGGACCGAACGACCAAGACTCATGGATTCTCCCTGAAGACGTGACGTCCACGGAGCACCCTCGCTCCGCGACTTCCTTGAACGTGCTTGTGGGGTGGGTGCACCGAACTGTGACCGCACCAGGGAAAAAAGATGGATCACGTGGTTGACGCGCAGCGCTCGGCCAAGAGATCTTCGGAGCCCGACGAATCGAAGATGACGTCCCTCCAGGCAGGCACCGTGTTCGCGGGCCGCTACCGCGTCGTTCAGCCCCTCGCTCGCGGCAGTATGGGAGTCGTCTACGAGGCGCTCCACACGCAGACCGACAGGCGCGTCGCGCTGAAGATCATGCTGTCGCACGAGGACAGCACGCCGGAGCTCCGCGATCGCTTCCAGCGCGAGGCTCGCGTCGCGGCCCAAGTGGGCAGTGACCACATCGTCGACGTCATCGACGCAGGCTGCGACGACGCGACGGGGCTGCCGTTCATGGTGATGGAGCTCTTGCAAGGCGAGGAGCTCCGCGCGCGCATCGATCGGGGCCCGCTGCCCGCCGCCGAGGCTCTGCTCTACCTCGCGCAGATCGCCGCGGCGCTCGACAAGACGCACGCCGCCAACATCGTGCACCGCGATCTGAAGCCCGCGAACCTCTACCTCGCGCGTCGGACCGACGGGTCCGTGATGGTCAAGATCCTTGACTTTGGCGTCGCCAAGTTCCTCGAGCGCAGGGGCGTCTCACCCCGCGCCGCGACCCAGGCGACGCAGACGCTCGGCACGCCGATCTACATGTCGCCCGAGCAGTTCCACGGCGACGCCGTCTCCTCCCAGACCGACAACTTTGCGCTCGCGATGGTCGCGTTCGCCATGCTCGTCGGTCATCCGTATTGGGCCGAGGAGGCCGAGGGCGCGGTCGACTTCATCGACTTCGCGACGGCCGTCGCCTCGGGCCCGGTGGAGCCCGCGACGAGGCGCGCAGCGCGTCGCGGGGTCAACCTGCCACCTGCGTTCGACGCTTGGTTCGCGAAGGCCACGGCGCGCGAGCGGGGCCTCCGCTTCGCGCAGGCCTCGATGATGATCCGCGCGCTCGGCGCCGCGCTGACACCGCCCGCGGCGAAGACGGAGGAGATGCGAAAGTTCGAACTCCCTCCGCACATCGCGCGGCGCGCCGGCATGAGCGTGACCGACCGCGGAACAGTCCGGATGGAGGACGACACGGCGACGTGCGAGTTGCCCGCTCCGCGCACTCCGCCTGCGGTGGCCGCGAAGCTGCGGCTCGAGGATTACGCGCGGCTCGTGGCCCGCCTCGAGGGCACCGCGCCCGACGCCATCGACGCCGTCCTCGCGGAGTTCCGCATGGGGCGTCAGGATTACTCGGTGGTAAGCGCAGCGTGGGCCGCAGAGTTCGCGAAAGACCCGGCGCTCACGCAGCGCTTCCAGCACGTGCTCGCCAGCGCTCGGGCGCGGCGCTGACAGCGCTGTCGGTCATTCACACTGCTCGAGATCCAGATTGCAGGTCTCGGGCGGCGTGCAGTCGGTCGAGTCCATGCAGGGGGTGTGACCCTTGACGCTGACGTTCGCCGACACCGGCGAGCCGACCAATAGCTCGACGCAGCCGGGGTCGATATCGACGTGGTCAGCCGTGCGCCGGTAGATGCGGCCGTTGGGGAAGCCCGAGACCCCGGAGTCGATGAGCTGATCGACGAGCGCCGAGGGGATCTCCGCGCTGCCGGTGTCGTCGAAGACACAGGACAGCGAGAGCGGCGAGAGGCCATGCTGGTCGATCGAGAGATCGATCTCGACCTGCGTGTCGGTGTCGGAGCTCGCCGGCCACGTGACCGAGAGCGCCACGCCGTGCTCGAGGACCCACGTCGGACTGTCGGTCAGCGGAGTGCTGCCCCGCCCGACGAGCTGAAAGCCCGCGATGGGATCGGCGCCAGTCGCGGTGAGCACGACGGCCGACCCAGGCGTGAAAGGCGGGTTGTCAGCGCCCGGCGCGAAGTAGGTGTTACCGGGCTGTTGCGGTGACATCTCTGTAGGCTTGGTGAGCCCGGTGATCGAGACGTCGCCCACGCTGATCTGCCGGGGGAAGGGGATGCACTGCCCGCCCTCGCCGCAGGTCTCGGCGCCGGTGCACGCGGGGATGCACGAGAGCGTGCGCCGCTTCAGCACGCGGCAGGTCCCGTCCTCGGAGAGGACGTCGGGGATGGAGGTCGGGACCACGCCCTCCGACACGGTGCCTTGGACGACACCGAATTGGGGCTGTCGCTCGACGACGAACCGGCCAACCTGCGTGTCTGCCGCTGGGCAGGCTCCCTGCGGCTCGATGAGCGGGGTGCCACCCGCGCCGCCCGCGGCGTCGCCGCCCGCGCCAGCGCTGCCGCCGCTGCCCCCGGGGCCGCTCGAGTCGCCGCAAGCGATCGCGAGCGGCAAGGAGAGCGCGAGGAGCGCGACGCGAACCGAGGAGAAGTTAAAGCGATGTAAGGTCTTCATGGCTTTTGGATGTCGTAGAACTCGGTCGCGCCGGGCACGCCGACGGCCACGGAGAAGAGGCGTTGCTGATCGCGGTCGGCGATGAAGAGGTGGTTCTTCTCGAACCCGCCGAGCCCGCGCCCCCACTCCATGTTGGGAACCCAACTCGAGGGCAACTGCGCGGCGAGCTCGATGGTCCCGTCCGGTGCGATACGCCAGAGGTTACCGTGGACGTACTCGCTCGCGTACACGTTGCCGCAGGTGTCGACGCCGAGCCCGTCGATGCCGCCAGGCCCCTGTCCGAAGCCACCTGCCTGACAATCGAGCGCCGCTCCGCCCCAGTCGACGCAAACACCCGGGACCGTGCCGACGTCCGTCGCAAACTCACAGGTCTCGTTGAGAGACTTGCCAGTGCACGGACTGGAATAGAGGGTCTCCGGCTGACAATAGCCGCCCGAGCATTGCGCTTGGTGGTGGGCTCCGTCGATGGTGTCGAGCTGACAGTCAGCGCCCTCGGGTGCGCCCACACAGGGCGCCGTGAGGAATGTGTAGACGTCCACACAGGCCAGCTGGCCCGAGAGGTCACCACAATAGCCGTTCGCGCACGGGTCACCAGGCGTGGTGCAGGGGATGGCGTTCGAAGGCTGACAAGCGAGCCCGTCCGCTGTGGATTTGCACACGCCCGAGAAGTCGCCAGAGCAGGGGCTGTTCTCTGTCTTGCCCACACAAGCCGCGAGGCTCGCCGAAGCGACGACGCAGCGATCGAGTTGACAGAGCCCATCCTCGGCCCCGATCTTACAGAGCTGTCCGTCATTGTGGCCTGCGCAGGCGGCGTTGCCGGCGAATGGATTCGAGCACGAGATCGAGTTGCCGTCATAAGCGCACGTGCCGGCGTCTCCGCAGGTCGAGGACTGGTCGCAGGGGGACACCGTGCATACGCCGTCCCAGCTGCATGTGCCGTTGCCTGCTTCTGCGGAGCACGCGACCGTCCCGATTCGACAGGGCACTTCACAATAGGGGCCGGCGCTGCCTGTCGCGCACACGCCTGGCTCGCCGCGGAAGAGACAGGGCGCGCCGACTGCCGCGGTGTCGCAGGTGGTCGGCTTCGCGCAGGAGGCTCCCGACGCGCTCGCCACGCAGACACCAGCGCCGAACGCGTCCGTACATACCTGTCCAATCATGCCGGACGTGCACGGGTCCGTGTCACAAGCGAGCACACCATTGAGGTCGAGGGCGCAGTTGCCGCTCTGCCCGTTCGCGAGACAGAGGTCGCCAGTGGTGCCGCCGGCGCAGTCGTTCGTGATGCACGTCAAGCCGAAGCCCTGGTCGATGCAGGTGCCTTGGAGCGCGCCGTCGAAGCACGGCGCGTTGGGGCTCGCGACGTGGCAGGGATCAGCCTGACAGCGGCCTGAGAGGCAGTAGCCCACCACACCGCCGAGCGTGTTGCAGTTGGCGAAGTCGGTGAGAGACGCGCACGCATCGACGTTGCAAAGGAGCCCTCCGAACTGGTCATAGGAGCATTTGCCAGTTCGCCCGAGCACAGCGCACGAGGCGTTCACGCTCTTGCCGTCGCAGTCGTCGGGCGCCGAGCAGACGAGGCCCAGGCCGCCATTGCGGCACACGCCAGGGCCGCCCGCGAACGTGCAGGGTGCACCCGGCGAGGCTCCGTCGCACTCCGACCCAGGAACGCAGTCGACGACATTCGCGATGGTCACGCACGTGCCGCGTTGACCACCCGTGGTGGTGTAGCAGGGCACGCCCACCTCACCGGCGCAGGCCGGGGTCGGCTCTTTCAAGTGCGACCCGTTGGGCCGCGCGAAGACGCTCGCCTCACCGAGTTCACCGGGCGCAGGAATGACAATTTTGTAAACGCCTGAGCCTTCGAAGCTGCCGACGTACATCAGCGCGGGGTCGGTGGCGAACGCGACGCCATTGGCGCCCTCGAGGCCGACCGCCACGATGGAGAAGTCGCCCGTGTCGGGGTCGACGCGGCGCACGCGACCCGCGTAGTTCTCCGCGACATAGACATAGCCGTCGGGGCCGATGTCGAGGCCGTTCGGGTAGAGCAGCCCGCCGAGCAGCACGGTGATCGCGCCGTTCGGATAGACGCGCTTGAGCGCGCCCTCGCCGACGTCGGCGACGACGACAGAGCCGTCGGGCAGGACAGCCATCCCCGCGGTGTAACCGACATTGGGCGCCCACAGCGTGATCGTCCCTGTCTTGCTGATTCGGACCAGATTGCCCGAGTCGTCGAAGCCGACGTAATTGCCCTGTTCGTCGAACGCGAAGTCCTCTGACGCCGTAAAACCGAAGAGCTCCTCGAACGCGAGAGGTGGACTCGGCAGGGCATCGCAGTCGAAGACGACCTCGCCGCCCGAGCCGCCCCCACCCACGACGAGTCCACCGACTCCACCGGACCCGCCGCCACCGGTCGCGGGCGAGCCCCCGGAGCCGCCCTCACCCCCGCCGCCGCTCGGCGGGTGCGTGTCGTCGCACGAGCTGCAACCGCTCACGAGGAGCGCGCCCGCTAAGAGCGCTGCAAAACCTGCTCGTTCGGGCGCGCAAAAGCCGCGGGGGTGGATTGGGCGCAGATCACTCCAGCGTCGCGCTCTAGGGCTCAAGCGAGTCTCCGTGAAAGGTGAAGGTCTAACGGGGCGGGTCGGGTGCGCGCAGACTATCCAAGTCTCGTGCCGGCAAGTCTCGCTTCGAGCCCAATCGACGAGGGTCGTCGAAAGGTGCAGCGTCAGTTCCCGCACGCCCCCGAAGCACCATGATCAGTTTGCCTTGGTTGGCTCACGGTGCGTTGGAATTCACCCGAGGAATCGGGCGGGCGGAACGTGCTCGCGCTAAGATTCAGGGCATGACAATTGCGAGCGGCGCACCCATGCGCTCGATTGCCCCCTGGGGATGGTTGCTGCTCGCTGTTACCGCCGCCGTCGGCTGCGGGGACGATACTCAGCCGCCTCCCGGCTGGGCGTGCACACTCGAGTCCGGCAGCGACCCCGACAGTGCGGCTCAGCTCGGCTGCCGCGCCGACTACGATATCGTCTCGAGCGAGCCCACAGACGCGAGCATCCCGGGCGCCACGTCGGTGAAGACCATCATCGATCGCGCCGACGACGAACACCTCTATTTCCAAAACTCCAAGCGGTACTGCATCCATTGGGACTTCGCGCACACGCACCTGAGCGGCGGCGACAGACCCATTGTCCCGGAGCTCAGTCAGTTCAACGCGACCGAGTATTACAGCCCTGACAGGCGATTCCTGCTCGGCGCGCTGTCGTATTACGAGGGGCCCGACAAATGGGTATATGAGATTTCGCCCTACGACACGGCTGACGCGGACATGATCACGACCGCGTTCCGCAAGATCCGCGACAACGTCTGGATCGGCGCGGACCTCACGTTCCACCCTACGAGCCAATCGGTCGAGGCCGTCGCCAAAGACCTCCCGTCCGATGTGCCGGTGACGACGACCGACGACCTCTACGCGGGGGTCGATTATCAGCCGCTCAACATGGGGACGAGCACGGGCATCCTGCGTTTTCACACGGCCGCCGAGGTCGATGGCCAATATACGCCTTATCGAGAGATCGTCGTCCTCGACGCCGTACCGAACGACATATCCATCGTATCCGGGATCATCACCTCGGAGTTCCAGACGCCGCTCGCGCACATCAACGTGCTGTCGGTCAATCGGGGAACGCCCAATATGGCCCTTCGCGACGCCGTGAACGATCCCGACCTGCTCGCGCTCGAGGGCAAATGGGTCGAGCTCAAGGTCGAGCCGTTCGGTTGGACCGTGCGCGAGATCACCCAAGAGGAGGCCGACGCCTGGTGGGAGGCTCACAAGCCCGACCCCATCAGCGTGCAGCCGATGAACCTCACCGTCGAGGATCTGCCCGCCGCGCGCGACCTCGTCGACCTGGACACGATGAACCTCAAGGACGCGATCGCGACGGCGATCCCTGCCTTCGGCGCGAAGGCGACCAACTACGGAGCGCTCGCGCGCGCTCAAGAGAGCGGGGCCTTCGACACGCTGCCCGACATCGACGGCGACGGGCCCATCCAGCCCGGGTTCGGCGTGCCGATGTTCTATTACGACCAATTCATGAAGGACAATGGGCTCTACGATCGCATCACGGAGCTCATGGCCGGCCCCAACTGGTCGGACCCGGTTTATCGAGCAGACGCGCTCCTGGCCTTCAAAGACGAGCTCCGCGCGGCGCCCATGCGCCCCGAGGTCGTCGCGGCCGTCGTCGCACGCGCGGCCGAGCTCTTCCCCGGAGAGAAGATTCGCTTCCGCTCGAGCACGAACTCCGAAGACCTCGGCAAGTTCACGGGCGCGGGGCTCTACGACTCCGAGACGGGTGACCCGAGTGTAACTCCGGGAGACAAAGACTCCGTCGAGTGGGCGATGAAGAAGGTCTGGTCGCAGGTGTGGAATCCGCGCGCGTACGAGGAGCGCGACTATTACTCGATGGACCACCTGTCGGTCGGCATGGGGCTGCTCGTGCACGCGAACTTCCCCCAGGAGGAGGCCCAGGGCGTCGCCATCACGAACAATCCCTTCGACACGAGCGGGCTCGAGCCTGCGTTCTACGTGAACGGGCAAATCGGCAACAACGACGTCGTCACGCCCGACCTCGGCGTCTACCCCGACGCCTATCTACAGTACTTCTACACGCCGGGTCAGCCTATCGTCTATATCCAGCACTCGAACCTGGTCGAGCCTGGCCAGACGGTGCTCACGACCGAGCAGGCTTATCGGCTCGGCGTCGCGCTCGACGCGATTCACCAGTACTTCTTCGCCGCTTACGGTTCTGTAAACGATTGGTACGCGCTCGAGGTCGACTGGAAGTTCGACGACAAGCTCACGCCGGGCTCGCCCCAGCTCTTCATCAAGCAGGTGCGCCCCTATCCCGGCTGGAACACGGAGCCCTCGGCGGCCTGCGGCGGAGCCCAATAAGCAACAGGGCTGCCTGGGCTAGCCCGCTATCGTGTAGCCGCCGTCGATGATGAGCGTCGTGCCAGTGATGTAGCTCGCTGCGTCCGAGGCGAGGAAGACGGCCGCGCCGGCGATCTCGTCGGGGTGGCCGTAGCGTCGGAGCGGCGCCCGCTCGATCCAGCGTTTGTTGATGTCGTCGTTCTGGATGAGCGCTTGGGCGAAGCGCGTCTCGACGAGCCCGGGCGCGATGACGTTCGAGCGGATGCCGCTCGGGCCGAGTTCGAACGCGAGCGTCTTGGAGAGCGAGACGACAGCGGCCTTGGTCATGCCGTAGATGCCCATGAGGGGCGAGGCGATGAGGCCCTGCGTGCTCGCGATGAAGACGAGCGAGCCGGCGATCCCTTTGTCGATCATGTGCTTTCCGGCCTCGCGCGCGAGGGCGAAATAGGCGCGAGCGTTCGTCTCGAAGGTCTTGTCGAAGAGCTTGTCGTCCGCGCCGAGCAGCGGCCCGAAATGAGGGTTCGTGGCCGCGTTGTTCACGAGGATGTCGACGCGCCCGAGCTTCTCGATGGCCGCGGACATGATCTCTTGAGCGGCGCCCTCGCGGCCGACGTGGGCCGCGATGGTCTCGACGGCGTGGCCGTCTTTGCCGAGGTCGGCGGCAGCCTGCGCGAGGTTCTCGGGCTTGCGCGACACGATCGCGACCCGCGCGCCGGCCTCGACGTACGCGCGCGCAATGGCGTAGCCGATGCCGCGGCTCGCGCCAGTGACGAGGGCGGTCTTGCCCTCGAGCGTGATCTTGGAGGTGAATCGACGGGGCGTCTCGGCAGTGGTGCTCACGGGGCTCCTCGCTTCTCGGTGGGCTTGCTCTCGAAAAGAGGCGAGAGGAGCATACGCGGCGAATGATCCTGCACGTAGGCCTCGCCATCTTGGAGGGCGTCGATCCCCGCACGCTCGACGACCCCGAGGCCATGCGCGCGTGCCTCGAGCGCGCCGTCGAAGCAGGCGCGTTCTCGCTTCGCGAGCTCTCGCTCGTTCGGTTCACGCCACACGGCGTGACTGGCGCCGCGATCGTCGGCGAGTCGCACCTCGCGATCCACACGTGGCCCGAGGAAGGACGGCTCTTCGTCGACATTGCTTCGTGCGCCGGTGAGGCGCGGGTCCACGCTGCGATCGACGCGATCACCCAGGCCCTCGCCGGCGCTCGCGTCGCGGAGCTCGAGCTCCGCACGCTCGGCGCTCGCGTCGCTGAAGCGCACGTCGATCAGTGATGCGCGCGCGAGCGCTGTGACTTCGGCGCTTTGTCGTTGGGCTTGGTCGGCGAGGCGCCTCGCCCTCGCCTGCTCTTCGGCTGGGGCTCGTCCGGGCTCGGATCACGCAGGCGCTTGCCGTGCACGAGCAGCGTGTCTTTGACCGCTTGTGCGGCGCGCGTCTTGTGCATGTCGGCGCGATAGAGCAGGTAGATCCGGTCTTGGAAGGCGGGCAGATCGGGGTGCAGCCGGAGGAGCTTACCTTCATGGTTGTAACTGGCGACGCGCCTCGGCAAGAGCGCGACCCCGACGCCCGCGAGCGCGATGGACTTCACGAGTTCGAAGTCGCCGCACGCGATCCGGCGCGACACGACGCAGCCGGCCTCTTCGAGCGTGCTCATGAGGGCGCGGCTCTCGCTCACGCGGGAGGCGTGCACGAGCGGCCCCTGCGAGATGCGGGCGTAGGCGCTCGGCAGATCGGCGGCGGCGAAGGCATCCGAGTGTCCGTCGATCGAGAACGAGCGCGACGGCGCTTTGGTGAAGAAGTCGACCGCGTCGTCGAAGAGCTCGACGAGCACGAGGTCGGGGTGAGGCTTCGGGTTGACGACGACGCCGAAGTCGACCGCGCGCTCGACGACGGCGTCACGCACGGCCGCGGACGGCGCGTTGTGGATCGAGATCTCGATGCCGGGGCGAGTCTCGAAGATCTCCCGCAGGAAGTTCGGCAAGAAGTAGGCGCCGAGCGACTCGTGGCAGCCGATGGTGAAGCGGCCCGTCTCGGCGTCCTCGAGGCCGGTCACGCGGCGCTCGGCTCGCGAGAGCACCTCGAAGAGCTCTTCGGCGTCGAAGGCGAGCGCGTGCCCTGTGACGGTGAGGCGTACGCCAGTGTGATCGCGCAGGAGCAACATCGTCCCGAAGTGTCGCTCGAGGCGCTGCATCGCAGCTGTGAGCGAGGGCTGGGTGATGCCGAGGGCGCGCGCTGCACCGGTCAAAGTGCCCTGCGCTTTGACCTCCAGGAAGTAGCGCAGATCGCTGAGCTCGAGGGCCATAGGCGCAGTCTATGAGACCCATTGACGAAATGGGGCCCTCGCGAAAAGCGCGCGAGACCTCGCGGGGCGCGGAGCGCTCGAGCCGCCGAATCAGGCGAGTGAGGGTGTTTCCAAAAGAGCTGTCGACACAAGACGTGGGCCATCGTTTGCGAGGTTTGCTAAACCCGAGTCGAGGTCGATGATGAACCAGCTTACAAGGAAGTCCTTTTTGACGGGCGCGCTCGGGGTCGTGGGCGCGGCGGTGGTGGCTTGTGGCGACGACTCGACGGGCGGCGGCGGCGCCGGCGGCTCGGGTGCGTCGAGTCAGGGTGGTAATGGCGGCACGCCCGGGACTGGCGGCAATGGCGGTACGCCGGGGACTGGCGGCGACGGCGGCACGCCGGGGACTGGTGGCAATGGCGGTAGCGGCGGCACGCCGGGGACTGGCGGCGACGGCGGCGCGGGCGGCGCACCCGCGGCGAGCTGCGACTCGATGATCTCCCTCAACCACGGTCACATGATGACCGTGTCGCCAGCGGACGTCGCGGCCGGTGTGGACAAGACCTACGACATCAAGGGCACGTCGCTCCACACGCATTCGGTCACGCTGACGGCGGCCGACTTCGCCACGCTCGCGGGCGGCAGTTCGGTGACCGTGACGAGCACGCTGACAGGCCACACGCACGACGTGACCGTCACCTGCGCGCTCTGAGCTTACTTACCCGTCTGTCAGTCTACCAGCGGTGATAAGCCGGGTGACCTTCGTCGACGGCGACGAAGGTCCCCGTGCACGTCGCGGTGATCTTGCCGGGCTCGCCCGTCGTCGGATCGAGGGCGGTGAGCGTGGCCTCGACGATGGCCTTCTTGCCCTCGGACTCGCTGACGCGCGCGCGAATCAGCACGGGGCCCATCGGGGTCGGGCGCTTGAGCTTCACGTGGAAGTCGGCGGTCACCGAGCAAGGCGGCGCGGTGAGCCCACCCGCGCGCATGAGGAACATGGTCGCCGCCCAGTTCGAGTGGCAGTCGAGCAGCGTGCCGATGATGCCGCCGTTCAACATGCCAGGGAACGCGTGATGAAAGGGCGCCGGCGTGAAGCGACAGACGAGCTCGCCGCCGTCTTCCTCGAAGCTCTTGATGCGGAGTCCATCGACGTTCGCCGGGCCGCACCCGAAGCAGATGCTGCTCGCGGCGTAGCGCTCTTGGACGGAGAGCGCGGCGCTCAAGCGAGCGCCTCGTCGAGGAGCTTCTTCTGCTCGAGGAGGTGGGCCGCGCGCGAACCCGTCGCGGGGCTGGCGCTCGCGTCACGCGAGGCGCACGAGAGCGGCATCTTGAAGGGCTCGAGGAGCGGCGGCAGCGTCGCGTTCATGAAGTACCACGCGCCGTAGTTGCGAGGCTCTTCCTGGGTCCAGACGACGGGGGTGCCTGGCTTGTAGCGAGCGAGCACGTCGCTGAGCTCCTTGCCGATCGGGTAGAGCTGCTCGACGCGGACGATGGCGACGTCGTGGGCGCCGCGCGCGTCGCGCTCGAGCGCGAGGTCGTAGTATATCTTGCCGGTCGTCAGCACGATCTTGCGGAAGGACTCGGGCGGCGCGCCGGAGACGTCGTCGATGATGCGGCGGAACGAGCCCGTCGCGAGATCGTCGAGCGTGCTCACCGGGCGGTGCGGACCTTTGTAGGTGGTCGAGACGCGGAGCAGGCTCTTCGGCGTCATGATGACGAGGGGCTTGCGCCACGGCCGCAGCACCTGACGCCGCAGCACGTGGAAGAGCTGCGCGGGCGTCGTGAGGTTACAAACCTGTATGTTGTCCTCGGCGCTGTTCTGGAGGAAGCGCTCGGGCCGCGCGCTCGAGTGCTCCGGCCCCTGACCCTCGTAGCCGTGGGGCAAGAGGAGCACGAGGCCGCTGAGCCGCTGCCACTTGTCCTCGCTCGAGGTGAGGAACTGGTCGACGATGACTTGAGCACCGTTCAAGAAATCGCCGAACTGAGCCTCCCAAATGACGAGGGCGTCGGGGTAATCGAGGCTGAAGCCGAAGTCGAAGCCGAGGACCCCGCCCTCCGACAGGGGGCTGTTGAAGACATCGAAGCGCGCGCGGCCGTTGCAAACCGTCGAGTGCGGCGCGTAGGGCTGGCCCGTCTGCGTGTCGAAGAGGACGGCGTGGCGGTGGCTGAAGGTCCCGCGTCGCACGTCCTGCCCGCTGATGCGGAGGGGGTAGCCCTCGTCGCGGTGGGTCGCGTACGCGAGCGACTCGGCGGCGCCCCAGTCGAAGGGCTCATTCGTGACGAGGCTCTTGTGCCGATGTTTGAGGATCGGCAGGACCTTGTTGTGGGCGTGGAACCACTGCGGCAGGTCGGTGATTCGCTCGCTGAGCGAGAGGAGCCGCTCGCGCGAGACGTGGGTCGGGACGTCGGGCGTCTCGGTGTCGGGGCCACCGCGGTAGGGCGCCCACACGCCGCCCATCGCGTACTTGCCCGGGGTGCAGCCGTTCTGTTTCACCTCGCGGAACGCGGCCTCGAGCTGGTCGCGTCGATCGCGCGCGATGCGATCGGCGAGCTCCTCGGTCACGTGGCCGAGGGCGCGCAGGTGCTCGACGTACATGCGGCGGACGCCGGGTTTGTTGTCGATGAGCTGGTACATCCGCGGCTGCGTGTACCGAGGCTCGTCGCCCTCGTTGTGGCCGTATTTGCGGTAGCAGTACATGTCGATGACGACGTCCTGCGCGAACCGCTGGCGGTAGGAGATCGCGAGCGCGGCGACCTGCGCGACGGCCTCCGGGTCCTCACCGTTCACGTGGAAGACGGGGACCTTGAGCATGCGCGTGATGTCGCTCGCGTAGCGCGTGGAGCGCGAGTCCTCCGGGTTGGTGGTAAAGCCGACTTGATTGTTGACGATGAGGTGAATCGTCCCGCCGGTGCGGTAGCCGTCGAGGTTCGTGAGGTTCAGCGTCTCGGGGACGATGCCCTGACCGATGAAGGCCGCGTCGCCGTGGATGAGGAGCGGCATCACGCGGCGCATGGTCTCGGGCGTCGGCGTGGTGAGCGCGCCCGTCGCGCCGTTGCGCCGGTCTTGTTTGGCGCGCACGCGACCCTCGACGACGGGGTTCACGAACTCGAGGTGGCTCGGGTTGAACGTGAGCGTCAGGTGGATCTTCTTGCCGGTCGTGGTCTCACGGTCGGTCGAGAAGCCGAGGTGGTATTTGACGTCGCCTCGGCCGAGGTTCGCCTCCGCGTTCTGGTCCTCGAACGCGGCGAAGATCTCCTGCAGGCTCTTGTTCATGATGTGAACGAGCACGTTGAGCCGGCCGCGGTGAGCCATGCCGAGGACGACCTCTTCGACGCCCTCGGCGGAGCTGTTCTCGATGAGGAGGTCGAGCAGCGGCATCATGCTCTCGCCACCCTCGAGCGAGAACCGCTTGGTCCCAGCGCCGTACGCGCCGTGGATGAACTGCTCGAAGATCTCGGCGTCCGTGAGCTTCGTCAAAATGCGCAGCTGATCATCGCGCCTCAGCGCGAGGCGGTTGTTGGTCGCTTCCATCTTTTGGCGCAGCCAACGACGCGCCACGGGGTCCTCGATGTGCGTGAACTCGACGCCGATCGAGCGGCAGTACGTCTCCTCGAGGCGTTGGACGAGCTCGCGCAGCGGCAGGACCTCCGGGCCCTCGAGATCGACGGTGGGGAACGGGCGATCGAGATCGGACTCACCCAGGCCGAAGTTGGAGAGCGCGAGCTCGGTGCGGTCGGTCGGCGCGGCGCCGAGCGGGTTCACGTGGGCGTAGAGGTGCCCGCGGACGCGGTACGCGTTGACGAGCTGGAAGACGCGGGCTTGCACCGCGGCCTCGAGCAGCGAGCCCTGGAGCGACGTGCGCGAGGAGGGCGGCGCGGGCGGCGGAGCCTGCGTGTGGCGCCGTTGAGGGGCGGCATCGCCGAAGACGTCGGCGGCATGCTCGGGGTGGCCCGAGCTCGAGGGCGCGCGCGTCCGCCTCGGTCGCGGGCGCGAACGCGCGCTCGACATCCGCGGAGACCGCCGGGCTGGTCGCGCCGTTGCCGTTCGAGCCCTTCGCGCTGACACCCTTCGAGTCGGCCCCGCGCGCGGCAGCGCGCGGCAAGCCGAAGCGAGCTGCGAGCCCCGCGCGAACGTCGACCTCACTCCGGTTGTCGAAGAAGGCGCGCCAACTGGCGTCGACCGACTGAGGGTTATCGAGGTATTGGGCGTAGAGCTCCTCGACCAAGCCTGCGTTGATTCCGAAGTTCAAATCAGCCATTGGATACCGCTCCCCCATAACGCGGAGCGCCGCGAACGGCCAGCGGAACTGCATCGCAGAGTGGGGTCTCGGCAGGCTGACGACGAGGTCAGAACTCGAGCGTGAAGCTGCCGCCTGTGAGGCCGAGGCCCACCCGCGCGCGCACCGTCGGAGCCTCGAGCACGTCATTGCGCTCGTAGCCGGATTTGGGTGCCGCGACGCCGGCAATCAAGAGCGCGAGACCCGTGCCCTGGGCGACGGAGAGTAGAGTTACAAGGCTGTAAATCAATGGCTCGTCGCTGCTGCTCTTGTCGACGAGAGCCCCGAAGACGAACGGACCGACGATCGGGACGAACAGTCCGACCCCGCCGCCTTCACCCTCGCCGGCGATGATGCCCCCAGCGAAGCTCGCGACCCCGGTCGTAGCGGTCAGAATGGATAGACCAGTCACCCAAAGCGCCGTGATGGGCACGCGCGTACGGTGGTATCCGAGCGGCGGAGGCTGCGAGGCGTCCTTGGGGACCACGCGGCGCGGCCATCGGCCAGGGTGCTCGAGGTAACCGGGTGGCATGACGACGGCCCCGGGGGGCGCGCCGTAAACACCAGGCGAAGCTTCGGGCGCGGTCGGCGGCGCGGTCTCCCCTTGGTCGCCGGTGCGGGGGTGCGCGAGAGGCGGCAGCGGCGGGAGCGGCGGCAGCGGTTGGCCCTGCGCCGGCGCTTGCGGGGCGGCCTGCGCTTGCGGTGCGGGCTGCGCTTGCGGCGCGGGCTGCGCTTGCGGCGCGGGCTGCGCGGCGGGCGGTTGCGGCGCGACGTCGTCGGCCGAAGCGCGCGAGGCCCACGCCGAGGTCAGCACGGCCGCTACGAAAATCGAAGCGCGCGCCTGCAGCTGAATGGGGCGCATCAGAACGTCACCTCGAGCCCGCTGAAGCCGGGGCTCACGAACGGTGTCAGCGCGACGTCGTCGGTTCGGACGAGCTTGTGCGTTCGGTACACGAAGCTCATCGCGAAGAGCAGCACCCCCGTCGCTTGCGCGAGGGTGTCGGTCACGAGGATGAAGCCTGGGCCAGGGGAGACGTCTGCTGTGACGACGGTCGCCGCGGGACCGACGACAGGCGCGAGCAGCGGGAAGTATTGCAGGCTGCCGAAGGAGTAGATGATCCCCGTGATGACCGAGGACAGGTACGGCGCGCCGAAGACCACCGCGCCCGCGATCGCCAGGCGCTTGTTGACGCTGCTCTTCGGCGCGTAGCCCGGGGGGACGACCTCACCCGGCTCCCACACGAGCGTCCGCGGACGCGAAGGCAAGCCGGCGAATCCGGGTCTTCGCTGCTGCGGGCCGAGCGCGTCCGCGTCGGGTGGAGCGTAGGTGTCGGCGGGGGAGGACGCGTCGGGGGTCGGCGGTGGAACCTCGATGCGTGGCGCGGGCCCCGAATCACCGTCTGCTGCGTGCGCGCTGCCGGGGGCGAACAACGCCGCACCCCCGATCGCTGCGCTGAGCAGCAGCGCTGTCGGACTCAGCCGGCGAGCGGCTTGAACTGCTCGACGTTCTTCTTCCACTGCTTGGTCTTGCGACCGTTCTTGCGCGTGCTGCGTGCGATTTTGGCGGCGAGCTTGCGCTCGAGATCCTGGAGTTTGCGGGCGGGGCGGTTCATATTCGGCGCGTTTTTGCACGATCGAGCGGTGATTTTCAAGCTCTCGCTGTGCGGACACGGCGAACCTCATGTCTCGAGCTCGGGGCCCAGGCGCCCGAGGCGATGAATTGCGCCGCCGAGCCCCAGACCCCCTGCGAGCGCCAGCGCGATGCCCAAATCCGAGGCGCGCGTCGCGACCAACGCGAGACCGATCGCCACGAGCCCACCGGCGACGATCACCGAGCGCTCCGGCTTCGGTGCGACAGCGCCTGTCGCGAACCCGCCGAGCCCCGCACCGATCATGAGGTAAGGCCGCAAGTTCGGCCCGCCGACCGCGCCGATGAGCGCGAGCCCCGAGCCCACGGCGACGACCAGCGCGACGTAGACCGAGCTCGGGTTCGCAGGTGGCAGAGGGCTGCGTGCGACCTCGCTGGAGGTTTCGCGCGGTGCTGAATCGAGCGCCGACTCTTCGCGGGAACGCTTGGCCGAGGCCTCGGCGGAGGCTCGCTTGCCACGGCGCCGTCGCTTCTTCGTCACGCGTTCTTCACGCTTCGTGGCCGTCGACTCGGGCGGTTCGTGTGCGGCCTCGTCGGCCTCGTTTTCCTGGCTTTTCTCGGGTTCCACGGTCGGTGTGAGCGCGGCGCACGAGCGCGCGCGCCGACGTCGCAAGAGGCTAGCGGCCGCTCTGGATGTTGGCTAGCGATCGCCGTGACATGGCTCGCTTAGGCGCGATCGACATCGGCTCCAACGCGATCCGCCTGCGCGTGGTGGACGTCGACGCTCCAGAGCAAGGGCCGCGCGGCACGCGATTTCGGCCCTTTCGCGAGGTCCACGCCGAGCGCGTCGCGGTGCGGCTCGGCCACGACGTGTTCACGCGAGGGCGCATCGAGCCCACGATGATCGCCCAGGCCTGCGACGCGCTCGGGGTGTTCCGCGCGCTCCTCGACCAGCACAAGGTCGAGCGCTACCGCGCCGTCGCGACGAGCGCCGCCCGCGAGGCCAAGAACAGCGACGTCTTCGTCGAGCGCGCCCAGCGCGAGGCCGGCATCCACATCGACGTCATCGAGGGCGTCGAGGAGGCTCGCCTCGTACAGCTCGCGGTGCGCGAGCGCATGAACCTCGAGGGCCGCACGGCCGTCCTCGTCGACATCGGCGGCGGCTCGACGGAGCTCACCGTTTTGCAGGATCTGTCGGCGATCTTCACGCGGTCGCTCCCCGTCGGCACGGTGCGCCTCATCGAGGCCTTCCTCGACGGCGGCGGTCGCATCGACCCCGTGCGCGAGCAGCTGCTCGACGAGTACATCGAGCGCGTCGCAGGCGACGCTGTGCGCGAGCTCATCGAGGTCACGGGGGGGCGCATCGACGCAGTCGTCGCGACCGGTGGCAACATCGAGACGCTCGCGGATCTCGCGCCGCTCCCGCTCGCGTTCCCCGAGACGCGCGGCATCGAGGTCCGCAGCATGAAGCGCCTGCTCGAGCTGCTCTGCGGGCTCACCGTCGAGGAGCGCATCGGGCGCTTCGGGCTGCGCGCCGACCGCGCCGACACGATCCTTCCTGCGACGAAGATCCTGGATTTCATCGCGCGCTCGCTCAAGGTCGAGTCGCTGCTCGCGCCGGGCGTCGGGCTCAAGGAGGGCGTGCTCGTCGACCTCGCGACCGAGCATTTCGTGCCGCGCGACTTCAGCTCCGAGGCCGCGAGCGTGCGCGACACGTGCGTGCGCCTCGGGCGGCGCTACCACTTCGACGAGGCCCACGGGCGCGCGGTCGCGAACTTCGCAGTGCAGCTCTTCGACGACCTCGGTCGGCTGCACGGGCTCGAGCCTCGCGATCGGGTGCTCCTGCTCGCGGCGGCGCTGCTCCACGACGTGGGCGACTTCATCCGCTACGAAGGTCACCACAAACATAGCTTTTACATCGTTCTACATAGCGACGTGATGGGCCTCACCCCGGCCGAGCGCGAGATCGTCGCGAACATCGCGCGCTACCATCGGAAGAGCCCGCCGTCGCTCGAGCACGACAACTTCCGCCAGCTGACGCGCGAGGGCCGCGCCAAGGTCAAGATGATGGCCGCGATCCTGCGCCTCGCGGACGCGCTCGACCGCGAGCACCGGCAGGTCGTGCAGCGCGTGAAGGCCCGCATCGAGGGGACGACCTTGTTCCTCGACGTGGAGGGCAGCGAGAACCGCGCCCTCGAAGAGTGGACCGTCAAAGCCAAGAGCGGGATGCTCCGCGAGGCCATCGGCCTCGAGGTCCGTTTCGCCGAGCCCATCGTCACGCTCCGCTCGGCGCCGCCGTCCGGCGTGCGCTGACAGTCGCGGTCAGCGCTCGGTACGCTCCACAAACTGGGGCCGGGCGAAGAGGATCAGTCGAGCCGCGACTCGTGTTCGGCGCTGCGCCAGAGAAACAGCGTCGCGATGCACGGTCCGATGCACGCCGCGAACGTCATGCTGGCGTGGAGCAGACCGCGTGACATGCGCAGATCGAACGACGCCGCTCGAACGAGCGTGAGCAGCGCGTCGGCCGCGGTCACGAGCGCCAGCGCGCGCGCGACCCGAGGCTTGAAGGCGCGCGCGAGCAAGAGGAGCGCGACGGCGAGCGCGACGTCGAAGACGATCCAAGTCGGCGCCGAGAACCAGGTCCCCACGTCCACGAGCGCCGTCACCGCGGTCCACGCGAGCAAGAGGACCGCGAGGGCGATGATGGTGACCTTCGGCGAAGCCAGGAGCGACTCGAGTCCGAACCTCAAGAAGCCCGGCGCCGGACGGTTGCTCCGCGCGCTCGCGGTGAAGGCCACGAGCGAGTCGAAGAGCGCGACCAGCCCCCACTGCCGCGCGGGCCACACGAGGTGCACCGTGGACCAGCCGGCCGGGGCGAGCTTCGTCTTGAATTTCTTCACGCCGTTGAAGTCATAAAGCTTGCGTGCGAAGGACCGCGCGGCCTGCAGCCACGGAGACACGTCGCCCGCGAGCGGCGCGAGGCCGAGCGTGGCGTAGACGCTGCCCTCCTCGAGCGCGAGGCGCATGCCGGCGTCGAAGAGCAGCTCCGACGTGCCGTTCTGCGCGGTCGGCGCGCGGAGCAGATCTTCGAAGAGCCAGCCACGCCGCGCGTAGATCGGCACCATGACGAGGACGCCGATGATCGCGCCCGCTTGCTCGGCGACGAGGTAGCGACGCTCGTCTGGGTAGTGGAAGGGCTGCACGTCGACGAGGAAGCCCATCGGGGCCATCTTGCGACTCGCGAGCCAGCGATCGATCAAGCCCTCGATCTCCTCGCGAACGAGGCTCCGGCCTGGGGAGGGCGCGGCCGCGATCTCGCGGGCCGAGACGCGTCGAACGGTCACGCCCTTGGCGCGCGCGCGGCGGAGCTGCTCCTTCAAGCTGCGCGAGCGCGCGAGCGCGGCGGGCCACTCCGACGGCGTCCAGAACGGCTGCTCCCCGATGGGCATCGAGGCCCACGTTCGAGCGCCGGCGCGCTCGTCGAGCGCGGCGATCTCCTCGACGGCGAAGAAGCACGCGCGGCGCCCCGAGGCCCTCGCGGCCTCGACGAAATCGCTCGCGACGCGTGGCGCTCGCTCGACGCTGCAGATCGGCGCGCCGGCCGCGACCCACGCGCTCCCCGTGTCGAAGTAAGCGACGACGCCGTCCCCCGAGCTGGTCGTCCAATACTCGAAGCCCTCCTCGAGCACCTGAAACGACGTCGCTGAGGTCCCGTGCTGCTTCAGCAGGGAGAGGACCGCGCCGCGCGCGCGCTCGCCAGCGCTCGATCGGAGTGGGTCGGATGCCCGCGAGGCCACCACCGCCGGTACCTAGGGTCGATATCGTTGGAGCACCAACGATATCTTTGCGCGGCTCGTCCGGGCGGTCTTCAAGGCGCCGGCTCCGCGAGCGGCTCGAGCACCGCTCGCAGCGGAAAATCGAGCGAAGCGTCGCGGCGCGAGAGCTCGCGTCCGAGCATGTGGACGCATTTCTCCAAGCGGTAGAAGTCGAGCAAGCGCCGGCTCGTCGAGTCGTCGCCTGGCAGGAAGCCCGCGGGTCGAGCCTCCGCCAGGTACGCCTCGAGGAAGGCCGCGCCCACCCAGAACGCCCAGGTCTTCGCCCAAGGCCGGAGCAGCTCGAGGTCTTGTGGGCGGGCGCGGCCGGATTGGAGCGCGCGCACCGCGACGGAGTCGAACGACCAGAGCATCCCCGCGACGTCGAAGAGGGCAGAGCGCTTGTAGCGACGCTCCCGAAGCGGGCGCGAGGTCTCCCCCTCGAAGTCGATGACGGAGAAATCGTCGCCGGTGAAGAGCACCTGACCGAGGTGGAGATCGCCGTGGACGCGGATGCGCTTCGCGTCGCGGACGGGGCGCAAAATGACTGCGAGTCGGCGCTCGATTTCAGCCTGACGATCGAGCAGACGAAGCGCCTCGCGGTGTGCGTCCGCGGCGAGGCTCGGCAAGCGAACCTCGAGCTCCTCGCACGCGCGAACGAGGAGCGCGCGGCTCCTTTGGTAGAGCGACTGCTGGTGCAGCACCGTGAACGGCTCGGGCGCGAAGCTCGGCGCCGACGAGGCCGCGAGGGCCGCGTGGATGCGGGCGACCAGCTGCCCGAGCCGGTGTGCGGAGCGGAGCTCTTGCCCAGCGAGCTGCAAGAGGCCCTCAGGCGCCTCGGCGCCGCTCGCGAGCACCCGATCGAAGAGGGCCTCGAGGCGTCGCTCGAAGAGCTGCCACGCCGTCCCCTCGTTCTCGACGAAGGTCTGAAAGAGCGCGATCGTCGTCGGCTCCGCGTGCTCGCGCACGTAGCTGATCGACCCGAGCACGCGAGGCACGGCGAGCTCTCGGCCGCTCTCGCCGAGGTAGGCTCCGACCTCGAGCTCGGCGCTCGTGCCTGGCTCGACGTGGCGATAGACCTTGAGCAAGACGCGCCGCTCGAACCGCAGGATCGAGTTCGTCTGCTCGACAGCCATGACCTCGGCGGGAGCTCCGCGTGCGCGGCCGACGCAGCGAGCGCGGGCTCGGGCGCGCCGACGAGGCGTCCGCGCTCACCCGAGAGGGAGCTCTGGCTGCGCGTGAGGGCGAGCATGAGCGCGGCCGCCCGCCCGTTCGCGAGCGCGTCGTAGAGGACCCCGCTTACAGTGTCGTCACCTTCGACGGTGAGCTCCGCGACGATGGTGTGCGGCGCGCGGTGGCGCAGCGAGGTCGCGGCCTCGCCCGTCGCGAAGGCGAGGGGGATCACGTAGATCTCGGGATCGCCTGCCTGGTATTCGAGCTCGAGCAGCACGACGAGGAGGCGACCGCCGTGGGTGGTCGCCTCGAAGAGATCGCTGATGTTCTCTCCCTCGAGCTGCCGGCCCTCGCCCCGAAACCATGGGCGCTCGCGCACGAACTCCGCGAGCGCGCGAGAGAGGGCTTTGCGCTCGTGGGTGATTCGGGTCCACGCGCCCTCCACGTGAAAGGACGCGAGCTCTCGCGGGGTCGCGCCGCGCACGCTCTCGAGCCTGAACCAATAGAACGCGTGCGGCGCGAACGTGAGCAGGTAGGGCTTCGTCCCGATGACGGGGAAGCGCGTGCGGCCGAACATCTCGACCGGGACCTGTCCCGCATGAGCCGATAGATCGAGGTCGACGTATTGAGGGTGGCGCGACAGATTGGCGACGACGAGCACCTGCTCTTCGTCGGTGCTCCGCACGAAGGCGAGGACCTTGGGGTTGTCGGCGCGGAGCAGCGTGAGCGCGCCCGCGCCGAAGACTGGATGGGCTTTGCGCAGGGCGATGAGCCGCTTCGTCCACCAGAGCAGGCTCGCTGAGCTCGCCTGTTGGAGCTCGACGTTTACAGCCTCGTAATGGTACTCGGGGTCGATGATAACTGGCAGGTAGAGCCGCTGCGGGTTCGCCCTGGAGAAGCCAGCGTTGCGATCGGCGCTCCATTGCATCGGCGTGCGCACCCCATCGCGGTCGCCGAGATAGACATTGTCGCCCATCCCGATCTCGTCGCCGTAATAGAGGACAGGCGTACCGGGCAGCGCGAAGAGCAGCGCCGTCATCAGCTCGACCTTGCGCCGCGTGCGCAGGAGCGGCACGAGTCGCCGCCGGATACCCAGGTTCAAGCGCGCGATCGGATCTTCGGTGTAGACCCGATACATGTAGTCGCGCTCCTCGTCCGTCACCATCTCGAGCGTCAGCTCGTCGTGGTTGCGCAAGAAGGTCGCCCACTGGCAACTAGCGGGTATGGACGGCGTCTGCTTCAAGATGTCCGCGACGGGGAAGCGGTCCTCCATCTGGACGGCCATGAACATCCGCGGCATGAGCGGGAAGTGGAAGTTCATGTGACACTCGTCGCCTGAGCCGAAATAAGCGACAGCGTCTACGGGCCATTGATTGGCCTCGGCGAGGAGCAGCCTGTCCGTATATCTCGCGTCGACGTAGGCCCTCAGCTTCCGCAAGAAGGCATGGGTCTCCTCGAGGTTCTCGCAGCTCGTGCCCTCGCGCTCGTAGAGGTACGGGACAGCGTCGAGCCGCAGCCCGTCCACCCCCATGCTCAGCCAGAAGTCGAGCACCTCGAAGATGGCAGCGTGGACTGCGGGGTTGTCGAAGTTGAGGTCGGGCTGGTGGCTGTAGAAGCGGTGCCAATAATAGGCCTTGGCGACGGCGTCCCACGCCCAATTGGAGGTCTCGAAGTCCTTGAAGATGATGCGCGCCTGGCCGTAGCGCTCGGGGGTGTCGCTCCAGACGTAGAAGTCGCGCGCGGGGCTGCCCGCCGGTGCGCGGCGGGCGCGCTGGAACCAAGCGTGCTCGACCGAGGTGTGGTTGATGACGAGCTCCGTGATGATCCGGACCCCGCGGCGGTGCGCCTCGTCGAGCAGGACCTTGAAGTCGTCGAGCGTCCCGTAGGCTGGGTTTACACTCGTGTAATCGGCTATGTCGTAGCCGCCGTCGCGGAGCGGAGACGGATAGAACGGCAAGAGCCAGAGCGCCGTGACCCCGAGGTCCGATAGATAGTCGAGCCGCTCGGTGAGCCCGCGAAAGTCGCCGATCCCGTCACCGTTCGAATCCGCGAAGGCGCGGACGTGGAGCTCGTAGACGACCGCCTGTTTGTACCACAGCGGATCGACCGGTGAGCCAGCGGTCGATCCGGCGCGCGTGGGGGTGGGGTGAGCGCTGATCACGGTGAGCCGCCAAGTTATGTTTGAACTCAAATCGATCTGCAACAGTGCTTCGTGAAAATGCAGCAAAATCGAATGTCGGTTTGTGCTCAAACGAAAATGCGACAGCGGTAGAAAAGTTTGTGGTCAAACGATGTGCCCGTGCTAGGTTGCGCGGGCGATGCCGCGGCTCGTCGTCGTCTCCAATCGCCTGCCGATCACCGTCAAGCGCGTCGGCGCCGGTGTGGAGATCGGGCAGAGCAGCGGCGGATTGGCGACCGGGCTCCGGTCGGCGCACGGCGCGACAGAGGGGCTCTGGATTGGCTGGTCCGGCCTCGCGGGTGAGCCCGAGCCCGCACTCGCGGACAGCCTGGCCGAACAGTATAGAGCGCTGCGGATCGTGCCCGTGACGCTCACGGCCGACGAGGTCGAGCGCTACTACGAGGGATACAGCAACGGCCTATTGTGGCCGCTCTTCCACTCGTTCTTGGGCCAGCTCCCCCTCGATGTAGCGGACTATCCGGCGTATGTGGCCGCGAACGAGCGCTTCGCCGACGCGGTGCTCGAAAGCCACCGTGAGGGCGACCTCATATGGGTCCACGACTATCAGCTCATGTTGGTCCCGCGGATGGTGCGCGAGCGCGCGCCGACGGCGCGTATCGGGTTCTTCCTCCATATCCCCTTTCCGTCCTCCGAGACCTTTCGGACATTGCCCTGTCGGCGCGAGCTCCTCGAGGGTCTGCTCGGCGCGGACCTCATCGGCTTTCACACGGCCGCGTACATGCGAAACTTCGTGTCATCGTCGCTCCACGTGCTCGGCGCGGCAGCGGACGTCGACAAGCTCCGATGGCGCGGGCGCGCGACGTCGCTCGGGGTCTTTCCCATGGGGATCGACGCGCGCGGCTTCGCGGCTCGGGCTTCGAGCGCGGCCGTCGCGGGCTTCGCCGACGAGTTCCGCGGTGGTGGCGGGCAGCGCCTGCTCGTGGGCATCGATCGGCTCGACTACACGAAGGGGATCCCCCGACGCCTCCTCGCGTTCGAGCGCCTGCTCGAGCGGCAGCCCGAGCTCCACGGCAAGGTTCGACTCGTCCAGGTCGCCGTCCCCTCGCGGACGACGGTCGACGCTTACGCCGAGTTCCGCACCCAAGTCGACGCGCTCGTCGGCCGCATCAACGGCCGCTTTGGAACGCCCCATTGGGCGCCGGTCCATTACCTCTATCGCAGCCTGTCCGAGGACCAAGTCGTAGCCCTCTATCGGGTTGCGGACGTGATGTTGGTGACGCCCATTCGAGACGGCATGAACCTCGTCGCCAAGGAGTTCTGCGCGAGCCGCGTCGACGAGCTCGGGGTCCTGGTCCTCAGTGAGTTCGCGGGCGCCGCGTCCGAGCTCGGCGAGGCCATCCTCGTGAACCCCTACGACGTCGACGAGACCGCGGCCGCGATCGGCCGCGCCCTCGCCTTGTCCGAAGAGGAGCAGGGCGTGCGCATGCGGATGCTGCGCGAGCGGGTGCTCTCCTATGACGTCTACCGGTGGACCGAGAGCTTCGTGGGCGCGCTCGAGCAGGCGAGCGCGAGCCCCGAGCACGTCTCGGCGGCGTTCACGTCGCGGGCTTTCATTGACAAGCTTGTAACGACAATCTCCGCGGCCGAGCACCTCGTTCTCCTCATCGACTACGACGGGACGCTCGTCCCGATCGCGGCGGCGCCCGACCTCGCGAGGCCCTCGGAGCGGCTGCGCAGGTTGCTCCGACAGCTCGCCGAGCGCCCCCGTACCGAGGTCCACATCGTGAGCGGCCGCGCGCAGGAGAACCTCGATCGGTGGCTCGGTGATTTGCCCCTTCACCTCCACGCCGAACACGGGTTTTGGTCGCGTGGGCCGCGGTCCGAGTGGGTCGGGCGCGAACAGCTCCCGACGGCGTGGCGTGGCCCCGCGCTGAAGATCCTGCGCGACTTCGCGGAGCGGACACCGGGCTCGCTCATCGAGGAAAAGCGTACGGGCGTTGCTTGGCACTACCGCGGCAGCGACCCTGAATATGGGCTCTTCCAAGCCAACGAGCTCAAGGCCCATTTGGCGGCGCTCCTCACGAACGCCCCAGTCGAGCTGCTCTCCGGCGACAAGGTGATCGAGCTCCGCGCGCACGGCACGAACAAGGGAGTCGTCGCGCGCGAGATCCTGGCGGGGGTTCCCGGGCCTGCGCTCACGGTCGCCTTCGGCGACGACACGACCGACGAGGACATGTTCGCCGCGCTCGATCCGAGCGCGCTCGCCTTCCACGTCGGCGCGACGCCGAGCCGCGCTCCTTATCGGCTCTCCGGTGTCCCCGAGGTCGAGCGCGTGCTCGGCTTGTTGGTCGCGTCGCGCTCAGCCTGAGTTCGAGCGCCCGCGGAGCGGCGCGGCCTCGGGGGCGTTGAGGCGCACCCGCTCGCCGTCGAGCCGAACATCGTCGTTCGCCTCGACGTGGAAGTCGCCGTGGGTCGCGCTGAGGTGCTGACTTCGCCCCTCGGTCGTGAGGGTGCCACCCGCCTTGATCGCGAGGTCTTTCTCGGCCTCGATCGAGAGCCGCTCGGCGCGCAAAGACATCGAGCCGCGGCTCACGACGGAGAGCGCCGCGGCCTCGACCTCGAGCTCCGGCCCGGCCTCGGTGAGCCGAATTCGCAGGCACACGCGACCATCAGGGGCCTTCAGCTCGAGGCGCTCTTCGGGGCCGGTCGTCACCGAAACCCCATATCCCGACGGCAGCGCGAGGGCCTGCGGCGCTGAGTGCGTGGGCGTTGGCTTGTCCTCGCGGGCTCGTGGCGACCGCTTGCGCATGCCCGAGGATTATCAGGTTTGGATCGTTGGACTACGCGGGAAATTGCAAGCAGTCGAATGACCCGCGAGGGCGAGCAATCGGGGTCTCAACCCCCTGGTTCGCGATTGCCCACCCCCCTGCGCCGCACCTGCGACCGATTTTCAATCCGGTAAGTGATCGCGCTCACGGGCCGTGAAATGCACTCTTAGAATCGCCGTCGAGCAGGGGAGCTGACATGGACCCTTTCATCCTCACGACGAGCGCACTCACGAGCGGCGCACGTGTCCTCGGTTGGAGCGGCGAGGAAGGCCTGAGTCGGCTCTACGAGCTCGAGCTCCTCGTCGAAGTGCCCGGTGACGCCGCGGTCGATCTCTCCGATGTGTTGAACGCGCGCGCCGCGCTCGAGGTTCGCGTCGAGCCGACCTCCGCGCCCTTCCAATTTCAAGGGCTCTTGAGCCAGGTCGAGCTCGTGGCCGCGAGCGCCGAGCGCACGGTGCTGCGGCTGGTGCTCACGCCCGCGCTGCGCACGCTGACGCTCTCGATGCACAGCCGCGTCTTCGTCGAGAAGTCCGTCCCAGAGGTCATCGCGCTGGTGCTCGAGGGCGCGGGCATCGACGCGAGCGAATACGAGCTTCGCCTGCGAAATACCTATCCGGTCGAGGCTCACATATGCCAATACCGCGAGTCGGATTTCGCCTTCCTCTCGCGGTGGCTCGAGCGCGAGGGGATGTATTTCTTCTTCGAACACGACGACCGCGCGGAGAAGCTCGTCATATGCGACGACCTCTCCGCGCACGTCGCGCTCGACCAGGCGCCGGTCCGTTATGTCCCGTCCGCGGGTGATGGCTCCGCAGCGGGCGCGCTGCGCAGGGCGACGCTCCGTCGCGCGATGCGAGCGGCCGCGGTCGTGGTGAATGACTATGACTACGATAAACCGATGCTCGCGCTCACCGGGAAAGCGCCTGTCTGGGATCAAGGCAGCGTGAGCGAGGTCCACCACGCGGATCGGTTCTTCGACGCGGCGACCGGCTCCAAGCTCGCGCGCGTCCTCTCCGAGGCCAAGAGCGCCGCCGCGGTCGCGCTCTCGGCGGAGGGGCCGCGCACGCACCTGCGCTCGGGGTACACGTTCGAGCTCGTCGAGCACCCCCGCGCGGAGCTCAATACCCGTTATCTCGCGCGCGGCGTTCGACACTTTGCGCGCCAATCGAACGGCTCCTCCGAGGTGGACCGCCTCCTGCCCGCCGTCGCGAAGCAGCTGGAGATTTACAGGGCCGAGCTCGACGCGCAGCCGGCGAATATCCCCTTTCGCAGCCTGCGCGCGACGCCGTGGCCGCGCGTCTACGGGTTCGAGAACGGCACCGTCGATGGCCCGATGAAGAGCGACTATGCCCAAATCGACGCCTCGGGCCGATATGCCATCAAGCTCCACTTCGACGAGAACCAGAGTCAGCCGGGGGGCGGCTCGACTTGGGTTCGTATGGCGCAGCCTCACGGCGGCTCGGTCGAGGGCTTCCATTTCCCCCTCCGCAAAGGCACCGAGGTCCTCATCGAGTTCCTCGACGGCGACCCGGACCGCCCGGCGATCGTGGCCGTCCTGCCGAACGCTACGCAGAAGAGCCCTGTCTCCGCCGACAATCACACGAAGAACGTCCTGCAAACGGGCGGCTCGACCCGCATGCAGATCGAAGACGCCGAGGGCGGGCAGTACATGCATATGACGACCCCCGTCCAGTCGCCGTCGTTCTACATGGGGCACGACGGGACGGCGCCGGGCGGACACAACGCGGAGCTCTCGACGAACGGCAGCGGCGCGTGGTCTTACGGCACCTATTTCGATCGCTTCGTCGGCGGCTACAAGACCGACAAAGTTGTAGGACCGCTGCAGCGAGCGTACGCGTCGACCTACTCGACTCGCGTCACGGGCGACGTCCAAAACACGTATCAAAGCAACCAGCGGGTCGACGTGACCGTGAACGTGGTGCGCACGATCCACGGCAGCATGACGGAGACCGTGGACGGCGCCGTCAACGTGCATGACAAATCCACGTGGACGCTCGCCGTCGACGGCGACGTCACCGAGACCTTCAAGGCGAAAGAGGACCTGCGAGTAACGGGGACCCAGACTGTCCACGTCGTCGGCAATGGCGTGCACACCCACGAGGCTGGGCTCGGCGCGACGGTGAACGGCGCGCTCAGCCTGCACACCGCGACCGCGAGCTACAAGCTCGAGGTCGTGCCGGACGCGACGATGCACGCCGCGGCGAACTTCTCGATTCGCGGCGACGCGACCGCGCAGCTCGCCGCGCCCGCGACCACCATCGGCGGCGACCAGACGGTCGACATTCAGGGCGGCTCGACGGTTACCTTCAAGTCCAAATCCATCACCGCGACAGGCAACTCCTCCATCAAGCTGTCCGGCCCGAAGATCGATATCTTGGGTGGAGACATCCAGATCTCGGGGATGAAGATCGACGTCATTGCGAGCGGCGCGCTCACGATCGGCGCCGACGGCAACCTCATCCAGAAGGGGTCGATCGCCGAGCTGAAGGGCGGGCCGCTCGTCGACGTCCACGCGGGCGTCATCCAATTGAACCTCACGCCGGCGCCCGCGGCGAGCGGCCTCGGGCCCGAGTACGACGAGCTCCTGAAGAACGATCCCATCCTGGCCGCGCGCATTCGGCTGCTCCTCGCCGCCGGCTATACCATCCAGTTTGGCGGCCCGCCGGGCATCAACCCTGACACGCGTGTCATCGTCTTGGACCGCGGGATCCAGCAGAATCCGCAGGCGGTGCTCGCGCAGATCAAGGCGCTCACCGACGCCCCGCCCGACCAGCACACGCTGCTCGGCATGCGCGTCGACCTCATCGCGTCGCTGTCGGCAAACCAGAACGCGAACCCCAATGGACTGCCAGTCGCGCCGCACCTCAACGCGTGCGGCGCCTATGCGGGCACGCTCCTCTACAGCATGTACGCGGGGACTCACGGCATGGGCGCGGGCGACGTCTCGAGCAACCTCGGCACGGTGATGCCGACCATCGCGAACAATGACTTCGGTCAATGGGCGATAACCCACGGCTTGCCGCTCGCCGCTGGCACCGAGATGGGCACGAATGGTCCGTGGCTCCCAGGGTCGATCGAGGGCGGTCTCGACACGATGGGTGTCCCGGCGACCAGCGGCAACGGGCTCACCGCCGATCAAATTCGCGCGAACGTCGACAACAACGTAGCGACCTCGATCGCCTACGACCCGAACAGCTCGTATCAGAACCCCAGCGTCACCGACGGACACTGGGGGACCGTCGCGGGCTACGACGCCAACAACGTCTACGTCATCGACAATACCTACAGCGGCTCGGGCAGCGGCGTGCAGGCGATACCCTGGTCCGAGCTCGAGGATCGACAGAGCTTGCACCCCGTCGCGTCCGTTCTCATCCCCGACGGCTCTTATGTCTCGGTGCCCCTCGTCCCATGAGCTTCATCGAGAAACTCGAGGCCTTGTTGGGCACCTATCCGGCGGACCGCACGGCCGTCGAGTCGCATTTCGACGCCAAGCTTCGTGTCGACACGCGCACCGTGAGTCCGCTCTTACGGGTCTATCGCTCCTTCCGGTCTTCGCCTCCCGTGCGATCGATCGAGCTCCGCGTGCCGTTCGAGCTCGACGGTGGGACGCCCGCCGTCGACACCAGCATGAAGACGCTGCGCACGGACAGCTTCGCGATCCTCGAGCTCGACCCGCGCGCCGCCGCGCTCACGCTCGACGACATCGAAGAGGCCTTCGCGCCAGGCCGCGTCGTCCCCCACCGAGCGAGCCCCGAGCTCGACACGCGCGCGCTCTCCGTCGCCCGCGGTCTCGTGTTGTTCGGGTTCGTCCAGGGGGCCGGGTTGACGGCCGCGGGCCTGCCTATCGCGAGCCCGCCCGCGTTGAAGTCCGTCATCCTCGATCTTCGCAATCCCGATGTGGTCCCGTTCCTTCCGTCGAGGCCTGCACAAGCTTCATCCACCGGTCGCTCGCCAGGAGACTTGTCATGAACGATTCGTTCGTCGTCGCGTCGGGAGCGCTGCCCGAGGGCGCTCGGGTGATGGGATTCAAGGCGGTGGAGGCCATCTCGCGGCCCTATCAGATTGACCTCTTCGTGTCGGTGGGTGAGGGCCGCGGCGTCGAGGTGGATCTCGACGACGCGCTCGGCGCTCGCATCACGCTGGCGGCCAATCAGACCGTCAAGCTCCGCGCCGAGGACGCGGCCAAGACCACGATGGATGCGCTGCGCGCCATGGCGCCGCCTTTCCAATTCCAGGGCATCGCCAGCGCCGTCGAGCTCGTCAACGACTTCGGCGGGCGCTCCGTCTTTCGCTTCACGATCGTCCCGCAGCTCTATCGACTCGGACAATCGCTCCACAGCCGCGTCTTCACCAAGCAGTCGGTCATCGACATCGTGCGGGCGATCCTGGACGAGGCTGGCCTCTCCGACGGCGAGGACTACGAGTTTCGCCTCGCGAGCGACTACCCGGTCGAGGAACACGTCTGTCAGTACAAAGAGAGCGATCTGGCCTTCATCTCGCGCTGGATGGAGCGCGAGGGCCTCTATTATTACTTCGAGCACGAGGGCACGAACGAGAAGCTCGTCATCACCGACGACAAGAGCTTCCAAGACCGCATCGCGAAGCCCGTCGTCCGCTATCACCCAGCGAGCGGCGACGAGACCGCGGGCGGGGGGCTACACACCGCGTCCCTCCGTCACCGCGCCCTGCCGGCCTCGGTGCACGTGCGCGACTACGACTACTCCAAGCCCGCGCTCGATGTCTCGGGTCTGTCCCCAGTGTCCGATACCGGGCTAGGGGAGATTAGCCTCTACGGCGACCGCTTCTTCACTCCGGATCAAGGCACGCGCCTCGCGCGGCTGCGCGCCGAGACCTTCCGCGCGACGCAGAACGTGCTGCGCGCGGGCGGGACGGTCCACCACCTGCGCAGCGGCTATCGCTTCGAACTCGAGCATCACCCGCGCCCGGAGCTCGATCGCGAATACCTGATTACCGAGGTACACCACGTCGCGCGCTGCCAAGCCGGCGTCACCGACATCGACGCGCTCCTCCCGCCGCGGGGCAAGGACGACGCGCTCGATGTCTATCGCGTCGAGGTCTCGGCGATCCCCGCGGACGTACAGTTCCGCGCCGAGCGCAGCACCCCCTGGCCGCGTATCCACTGCTTCGAGCAGGCCAATGTCGACGGCCCGGCGGCGAGCCAATATGCCCAAATCGACAGCCAGGGCCGATATGCCATCAAGTTCAAATTCGACGAGAGCATCCTCGGTCATGGCAAGGCCTCGACGTGGGTGCGGATGGCGCAGCCCCACGGCGGCTCGGTCGAGGGCTTCCATTTCCCGCTCCGCAAAGGCACCGAGGTCCTCGTCACGTTCATGGGCGGCGACCCTGACAGGCCTGTCATCGCAGCCGTCCTGCCGAACGCCGCGACGCCGAGCCCTGTCGACCAAGGCAGCCACACGAAGAACGTCCTGCAGACGGGCGGCTCGACCCGCATCGAGATCGAGGATCTCGCGGGCGGCCAATACATGAAGCAGTTCACCCCCGTGCAGAACACCATGCTCTGGATGGGGACCGACGCCACGAGCCCCAAGGGACACAACGTCGAGCTCTCGACCGACGGCAGCGGCTTCCAGTCGTTCGGGACCTATCTCGATCAATTCGTTGGAGCTCATAAGAACGAGCAGGTCATCGGCCCGGTCGAGCGCACGTACGAGAACACCTACTCGACCAAGGTCACCGGCGACGTCACGCAGACCTACTTGGCGAACCAGACGACGACCGTCGACGGCGACGTCGTCCGCACCATCCACGGCACGCTGACCGAGACCGTGGACGGCGCTGTCAGCCAGACCTACCACTCGACGTGGACGGTGACGGTCGACGCTGACGTCGCGCACACCTACAAGGCGAATCACAAGCTCGACGTCACCGCTGATCAAGCCATCAAGGTAACGGGCGCGACGACCCACCAGTTCGACGCCGGCCTCAACGTGACGGTCAACGGCAAGGTCTCGAGCCACACCGCGAATGTCGGTTATCAGCTCGAGGCCAAGCCCGACGCGACGATGCACGCGACTGCGAAGTTCGACATTCGGGGCGACGCTACGGCCAAGTTGAGCGCGCCCGCGACGACCATTCAGGGTGACACGAGCGTAGACGTCAACGGCGGGACGACGATCACCATCGGGCCGACGAACATTCTTGTCAACGGCAGTGAGATCATCACGCTCTCCGGGCCCACGACGATCGAGATCCTCGGCGGCGACATCAAGATCAGCGGCGGTAACATCGTGATGGCGGCGACCGCGACCATCAACCAGACGGCGGCCGGCAAGCTGTCGATGAGCGGCGCCGGCGCGCAGCTCGACGGCGGCCCCGTCTGCGACATCCACGGCGGCGTCATCAAGCTCAACGCGTAGGATCCCGTGCGCTTCGTCAACGACACAGAGCTCGCCGCTGGACTCCTCAGGTCGGAGCGGCCCAACGACGTGATGCTCGGCGCCGTGATCGTCCGCGAGCGCTTCGTCATCGTCGACGGCAAGCGCCTCGAGCGCGCGCCCCTCGAGGGGATTCGTACGGGCACTGTCGAGCTCGGCGAATACGGCATCCTCGAGGCCGACGAGGTCGCGCCCCGCGTCGGGACCGATGTCATCGTCCTCGGCTCTGCGCTGTGCCCCAAACCGACGATCGCTACGCGGGTCGAGGTCTCTGTCGGTCCGTATGACGTCAAACTGGATGTGTTCGGTGATCGCGTCTGGGAGGGGCCCGGCGATGCGCTCATCCCGTCGGCGCCGGTGCCTTTCGATCACATGCCCATCATCTATGCGCGAGCGTTTGGCGGGCCCGCGCCAGGTGAATATGGCACGCTGCCTTATTACAAGAACCCCACCGGCAAGGGGTTTTATCTCCGCTCGGGCGACGCTCGCGGCAAGCCCCTGCCCAACATCGAGTGGGCCGACAAACACCTCGACGTCTGGGACGGCAAGCCCGACCCGGCGGGCCTAGCACCCTATCCGGCGACTTGGGGTTTGCGCACGGAGAAGACAGTCATCGCCGACATCGAGCGCGAGTCCATCGAGGTCGAGCCCGAGGGCGGGCTGTACGATCGCGCGCACCCCGCGCTCAGCGGCAAGTTGGTCGAGCCCGGCCCGCTCGCGATCAAGGGGATGACCCCGAGTGGCTATTTGCAAGTCGAGCTGCCGCCGTGCTCCGCGACCTTGTTCGTCGAGCTCGGTGAGCAGGCCTTCGAGCGCGCCCTGTCGCTCGAGGAGATCCTCGTCGATCTGCGCGATCTGGCGCGCCCGACCGTCGAGCTCTCCTATCGAAAGATGTTTCGCTATCCGTTTGTCCGCGAGCAGCGCCGTCAGGCGCGTCTCGTCCCCCGAGCGCCATCCCAAGGAGCCTGACCATGGCGGACACCTGGCCGAAGCACCCTCCCCACCTGATTATCACGCTCGATCGACACGCCGGGCTCTTCCTGGTTTGGCCCATCGTGGTGCCTGGGGTCGCGTGGCACCTCGGCTTCGCCCAAGAGGGCTGGTCGAAGACCATGGGCGACAACAAATGGAACGACGACGTCCTCGCCGACGGGATGCCGATATGCAGCAAGGGCAACAAGCCCGAGCACTGCCTCGTCCCGCACTGGAACTTGTTCTCGTTCCCGCCGTGGAATCCGAATCTCCTGATTCCGCTGCTCATCCTCATGTCGTCGAGCAACAACTTCATCGCCGTGGGCAGCGTCGTCGCCAAGAAGGGGCCCATCGCGGTGAGCCTCCCCTTCGTGAAGGTCATCGGCACCAACCTGGCTTGCAACGACCCAGTGCCGATGCCGACGGACATCGTCATCGTGCCGAGCTCGACGGTGATCTTGGGCTTCACGCTGGGCGATCTCGTGGCGGCGCTCCTCAGCTGGGCGATCGAGGCGCTCATTGCTTATGTCATGAGCAAGCTCACGAAGGCCTTCGGTCGTATCGCCAAGAACTGGGCGGGCAAGCTCGGGACGAAGCTGACCCAGAGGTTCTCGGGTGGACTCGGCAATTGGGTAGGGACGAAGCTCCTCGGCTTCGCAGGCAAGCTCCCGCCTGGCGCGATGAAGCGCGCTGCGCTCGATTGGATGGGTCGTGTCGGTATGAACAAGACCTTCCAGGCCGGCGCCCCCGACGCCGCGGACAGGCTCATCAACAAAGGGCTCAATCGACTGCTCGGTGAGAACCTGCCGACGCGCCCGTTCCAGAGCGTCTTCGACGCGGTCTATGGCAGCGCGACCAAGGCCGGCCTCGGTTATGTGCAAGAGGCCACTGGCATCCCGACGAGCGCGGGCGGCGCCTTCAAAGCGCTCAAGAACCAGGCCTTCCCGCCTGGCCCGTACACGCCGAGCGTCGCGGACAAGGTCGGCGCCTTCATCGATGGCCGCTCCGAGATGCTGCCCCCGCCCGGCGGACAGCCCTGAGCCCGACGACAATCATGGTATCGCCCGTCATCGATCCCGAGTCTCAGAGTCAGCTGCTCGAGGGCGTCGCCCCCAACGACAAGAGCATCGTCAGCGTCGTCTTCGGGCTCGCGTTCAAGGTCGCCGACGACGGCGGCTGCGACGTGGACACTTCACCGAGCGGCGCGTTTCGCCTCTCCGCGGAGTACGTCGTGGCGAAGGCCCGCGTCCCGACGAAGCACACGCGCCCGTCGATCCTCGTGCGCGACATCGACCTCTACGCCTGGCGCAACTTCACTGACATCGTTGTTCGCGGTCGCGTCCAATCCGCTTCCCCGGTGCCTCGCCTCGAGGCGAAGCTCGAGCTCCGCGGCTCGAAGGTGAACGTCGATCGCACGCTCGTCATTCTGGGTGATCGCTTCGTCGATCGCACCGACAGCGGCCTCGTCTTCACCGAGCCCGAGCCCTTCATGGATATGGCGCTGACCTACGAGAACGCCTATGGCGGCACCGACGAGGCCGCCGAGGAGAAGCTCATGGATCGCGACCTCCTCGACTTCTTCACGAAGAGCTTCGACAAGGAGGAGAACGAGGAGCTCTCGCTTTACTCCTATCCTCGTAACCCCGCCGGCAAGGGCTATTTGGTCGACGAGGACGGCGCGGTCGGGACACCCCTGCCCAACGTCGAGTTCGCCGACGATAGGCTGCGGCTATCGAACCTGATCAGGCCGCTCGAGCGCTGGGGCGAGCAACCGCAAGTGGCGTGTATGGATTGGGTGCATCCGGCCTGGTTTCCTCGCTGCGCGTTCCTCGGCGACTTCCCCCCGACGCACGACGATCGCCTCCCCGAGGCCGAGCGCGCGCTCGGATTGTTCGAGCCGAACTTCGAGCAGAAGTCCGTGTTCGACAGGCCGAAGCACCCCTTCGCGAATGGCGGCCCCGGGTTCTTGTCCCGGTATCGACTGAACGGCGACGAGACCCTCTCGCTCGGCCACGCCACTCCGAAGGGTGAGGTCTCCCGCGTGAAGCTGCCAGCGCTCGCCCCGAAGGTCAGCTTGCGTGTCGCCTCGGAGGGTCGAGTGAAGCTCCCTGCCGCGCTCGATCGCGTCGAGTTCGACGCCACCGAGCGCACGCTGACACTGCTGTGGCGCGCGACGCACTTCCCGACAGAGCAGCTCCCCGTCGACTGGGCCGAGCGCAGCGAATACGAGATAAGCTTCTAGTCGCGTGAGCGCGAGGTGTTCAGCGCCGGGTATATCGGTGCTTCGTCCCGAGGGGGAACCACTCTGGGTGACCGAGCGGCTCGAGCGCGACCTCGGGGAGCTGGTGATCCTGGGGGACATAGTTCGCGAACTCGCTGTTGACCCGAATCAGCTCTTCGAGAATGGCTCGCGCGACTTGCTCGCGCTTCTGAGGGGTAGACTCGACGCCTGCCCGAAGCTCGACGATGATCGCCAACCGGCTATTGTCGACCTCATCTTCCCGGACCATCATGACGAACTTGCCCGTCGTGAAGGCGTCGATGTCAGGACGATCGAGCGCGAGCCCGATATTCTCGGGGAACACGTTTGCCCCATAGTACGAAACGGTGAAGTCTGATCGGCCGAACACCCAGACGAACGGGAGCTCGCGGACGGTCAGAAGAGCCTCCCTGCCGAGCCCGACCAGCGGGTCGAACCCATCCTCACGGAGCCTCTCGAGCATTTCCAGATATCCCATCGTGCCTCCAGTGTCGGCGATGTGATAGCGAACGAGCGGCACGCCGTTGTCCCCGCTGATGACGAGCGTGCCGTCGACCAACTCGAAGTAGCGGCTGAACGGATCATACTGAGTCAACGTCGGGAGCCGGGCTTCGCCGAATAGACGCTGCACGAGCGCCGGGCGCTTCGCGACGAAGCGGCGGATGTGGATCGACAACGGGGTTTCGTTGCCCAGCACACCGCCGTCGGCGGTGCCATACAAGGACGCAGTGCAGAGCTCGGGCTGGGCGTTGCCAATCCGAGCGCACATCTTGTCGCGCCAGGCCTCGCTGAACACCTCTCCCGCGAACACGAGCTTGGGATGTAGAGCTGGCCAGTTTATCCCCTTTTGTTCGCCGAGCTCGAGCACGTCTCGAACGAAGGGTGGGTAGCCCAACAGGATGACTTGCTCGTAAAGGGGCCCGAGCTCTTCAATCACGCGCAATATCTCGGCGTGATTGTTTCCGGGGGTCAACACCGCGAGCGGATACCCTTTCTCGACGAGGTGACGCAGACAGCTCGTCGTGAACATGCCACCCACCCAGTTGCCGAGCGCGAAGCAGACGACAGCGAGGGTTCGACGCTCATGCGCGCGAAAGGCGTCGTGAAGGACCTGCTCGAATCGATAGGCGATCTCGAGCTCGTGCTCCAACGCGCGCGGCCACACGACAGACTGCCCCGTCGAACCCGACGACATCGCCATGGTCGACATGCCGTCCAAGCTGCCGGCCAAACATCGGTCGGGCAGCGGATTGGCCAATACGTAGCCAGCCTTCGTCATCAAGGGCAATCGAGCATATGCGTCCAAGGAGTCGATGCTCGCGGGGTCGATGCCCTGCTCGAAGAGCAATCGGGAATATGCAGGCACCTCGCGGGCAACCCGCTGGAAGCTGGCTAGGACCGAGCTGACGAGCGATCCGCGCTGAGCACGCGTGAGCTGAGTGTCGAGCGACGTCGTGAGGAAGGTCTGCAACAGCTCGGGTGCGTGCGTCGGCGTGCGCATCGCCGAAAGCTATACCTTCTTCGTGCGTGGTCTCTCACTCTTCACTCGTAGACGCAGGCTCGCACCCCAGACGGCAGGTCGCTCGAATGCTCGCATCGCTTCGCGGTCGGGGCGCCGTCGTAGACGCCGAGCGCGCTCAGGTAGTGCGGACAGTCCACCAGCGTCCGACACAGCACTCCCCCCTCGAACCCGGAGCCTCCACAGCGATACTGCTGGCTTCCCGGCCACGTCGAGCAGTTGTGACCAGACTCGCACTGATCGGGGCTCGTGCACTCGAAGCGGGTTGCGCCTTCCTCGCATTCGGCCGCGCAGCTGCCCCGTTGTTGGTCGGCGCTATAGCAGCATTTCTCGTCCGTTTTACAGCGGTGGCCGCCGCAAATGGCCGGCTTGATCTGGCGAGGACATTCGCCCGCGAGCCCACCAGCGTCAACCGCACATGCGTTGCCATTCAGGCAGACCGAGCCCGCGAGGCAGCGCTCCTCCCCACAGCTCGTGTCGCAGCTCTCGCTCCCGAGGTTGCTCTCCTGGTAGGGGACAGCGCAGCACCGCTGTCCCGATGGACAATCGGCGGCCTCGTCGCACCTGCGCTCGACCACCGCGCCGTCGCTCGGGCACGTCCACGGGGTCGTGCCGTTCGGCCCTGGCGGCAGTCGCGGCGCGCAGCTCGCCGACTTCTCTCCGGGTGAGCGCTCGACGACACAGCAGACCTCGGTGCGGGCGTCGCAGTCGAGCGTCTCACATTGGATCTTGTTTGGCGTGGAGGCGCGAGGCACGAGGCGCGCACCGGCGCTCGTCGTCGCGCTCGCGCTCGCGGGTGCGGTCGTGAGGGTCGGCGCGGTCGCGCTCGGGGCGACTCCAGAGTCGCGCGTGGTCGCCCTTCCTTGGGCGGGCGTACTCGGTGTCCCACACGCCGTGACGAGAAGCACGAGCGAGATGCTCGCCTCGAACGCCGTCACCTGCGCCGAGGTCAAGGTGTGCGCGGACAGCACGCACGACTGGCTCGCAGAGCTGACTGCCGACGAACGCGCCGCGGCCGACCCTTCTTTGCCATTGTCCCTGCCTGTGTCCCCCTTCACGCTGCCCTCCCAATCGGTACGATGACACGAACAGACATGTCACTGCAAGGTGGGTATCGGTCCGCGGTGATGACAGTGCTGTCAGTGATTTGAGGCGCCGATGGATCCTGTGTCAGGCCTCGCGTGTGCGCGCCGTCTTCGGCAAGTCAATGCGACGGACAGGCCGCACCAAGACCGGCTCCGCTGAGGAGGCCGCCCTCTGGAAGCGAGCAGCGAAGGCCGAGAATTCAGGCCTCTTCGCCCTCAGCCTCGAGCTTACAAGAATGTACGTCCATGCGTACCCCGACAACGTCTGGGGTTGGGCTGTCCTCGGGCTGCGCTTCGGCGGCCTCACGCGCCTCGTCGAGGCGCGCGGCGCGCTTGCGATCGCGCTCCGCATGGCGCCGCGTTCGGTGCGCGGTCGCCTCTATTGGATAGTCGCGAGCTTCTACGACGAGATCAGCGATCTCGAGCGAGCCATGTTCTGGCTGCGTCGACTCGTCGCGATATGTCCTGACACTCCCTCGTGGATCCTCAAAGGGTGCGTGCACGCGCGCCTCGGAGAGCACGCCGAAGCCAAGCGCTGCCACAAGAACGCGATCGAGGCGAACGACGGCGACGTGGACGAGGCCTACTATAACCTCGGTCTCTTGCTGCGCGCCGAGGGCGACTACACGCGAGCGCGCCGCTGTCTGGAGAAGGCCCTCGAGCTCGACCCCCACTACGGCGTCGCCGAACGCGCGCTCCGAGACGTGGCAGCGGCGGTCGAGCTGCGCCTCGAGCGCGGCCCAACCGACTAGAGCTTAGGACCGGCAGTACTAGCGCCAGCGCAGCTCCACGAGCCGTGTCTCCTGCGCGAGAAACCCCGAGGGCCGAGTGTAACTCAGGACCTCGACGGCGCCGTCCTCGCGGGCGAGCTCGGGGTGAGCGATGAGGGCATAGTCGAAGGACTCGGCGGGGGCCGCGCCCTCACCGAAGACGGCATAGTCGGACCAAGGACCTTCGGGCTTCGTGGCGGTGCGTATCCGCATCTCGTTCCCCCCTGGCTGCATGTAGATCGCGACCAGCTTCTTGAGGTGTTCGCTCCAGTGGACGGAGAAGAGCGGCGCGCCGTCGAAGAGGCGGGTCGCCTGGTGCCAGTCGCGCACCCATGCTTGACCATCGTAAAAGCGATACGCGTCGCGCTGGTCTGCCTTGTCGAACGGGACGCGCGCGAGCTTACAGGCTTTGTCGGGCGTCTCGTTGCAGGCATAAGCGAAGATCTCTCCGCTCATGAGGACCGCAGCTGATCCCCAATCGGGCTCGTCGTCCCCGAAGAGCGGGGGCTCGACCCGAAGAGCGGGCTCGTCCGCGTCGTCCCATATGGCGATGGACCCCGAGACGCTGTCGAAGTCCCACGCGCCCCCCGGGCCTGTGACCATATTGACGTAGAAGAGGACTGCGCGGCTCCCGTCCGATACGAGGGCTTGTGGCCAGGGCGTGTGCCGGCGCGGCTCGGCTTTGTGCTCGACGTTGAAGGCCGTCTCCTCCGCGGTGTTCGGCAAGAGCTGGCGCGGCTTGCCGTCGTCACCGAGGGCGTGGCTGAAGTCCCCGAGCTCGGCGGCGCTCGTCCAAGACCACGTCGCGCTACGCCATTGGAAGCCGTCGGCAGCCGGCTCGGTAAAGAGCGTATCCCCGAAGACCCAGACGCTGCGCCCGTCGAGCACGGCGCTGAAGCCCACGTCACGCGCAGTGCACAAAGGGGGATTCGGGACACTCCCGATCTCGTTCACGGACAGGACTGGATTGGGGCCGCCTCCACAGCCAGCGAGGCATGACCAACAGATCAGGATGCTTGCTCGCGGCAGCATTGGACGGTTCGACAGTAGCCTGGCATGTCGGTTGCGTGATGTTCGGGCATGAAGACGACGAGACTATCTCTTACGCTGGCCGCGCTCGCCGCGCTCGGAGTCGGTGGGTGTGACCCCTTCGATATCGATTTCACGAACTCCACGGAGGGAGAGGAGGGCGTGCTCTCCTTCAGCTACGAGGGGAGCGAGCCGTTCGATTGTCTCTTCGGCTGTTATGTCGACCACCCGATCGCGGCAGGTGCCGTCGCCGGCGTGTCGATTTCTGGGGCGGACCCGAACCTCGAGCTCCAGGCTCAAACGACCTCCGACGTCGCGACCATTGTCGAGTTCACCCCGAGCTTCAGCTGCTCGAGCAACAACGAGATCCGAGGCGTCGAGCCCGACGAGCCGTGCAACGCAGGTGAGACGCGGGACGTGTCTTGGTTCGCGTGGATCCAAGGCAATGAGGCGGGCGCTTTCGACCTCGAGATCACGAGCAACGGCGAGATCGTCGACACGCTCTCGATGAGCGTCGGCGACGTCGTCAGGGCCGACCTCTACGAGGTGGACAGAATGGTCGGTGAGGTGCGAACGAGCACCAACGAGACCAAGGTCTTTCGCGTGCGGTTCAAAGATGCTTTGAACGGCGACCTCGAGGCTTGGAGCGGGGCGACGTGGTCGGTCGGCGACAATAGCGGCGTCGCGCGGAGGGGCGATCCTCTCGAGAATCTCTTCGGCGGGCCCAATGACCTCGTCCTGGAGGGACTGGAGCCCGGCACGACGACCGTCGTCCTCGACCTGGGTTCGTACTCGGAGAGCTGGCCCGTGACGGTTACAGGACAGCCGAATGGGCAATAAGCGGCGGCTCGCAGCCTCGCTCTCTGCGGCTCTCATCGGGGGCGCAACGGGATGCGCTGGATTGCACCCTCTCACCGAGCGCGAGGCTCGTCCCGCGCTCGAGGAGCGGGTGGACGCAAGCGATTGGGTCGAATATCCGGCTGTCGGCAGCTTCGACTGCAGCAAAGACGCTGACGAGTGCAAGGAATGCACGGACAAGCTCGTAGGCGACTCCGTGTTCGTCGCGGCGGGCTGGTTGGAGGCCACGTGCGCTCATGGCGTTCGCCTCGACGTGGTGCCGACCGAGCGCGGGTTACCCATGCTGCGCAAGCACTATGTCGAAATCGGGCGGGCCGAGCTCGTCGACCTCCAGATCGTCGACCAAGACCTCGCGCGCGTCGCGCCCGAGCTCCCGCTCGCGACAGTTCGCTATTCGTATCGCTGGCAGTTCTCGGACGCCGGCGCGGCGCTCTACCGTGATTTGGGTTGTGACGCGAAGCCCTCCGTCGGCGCTCCCTCCGACTTTTGCGCGAGAGCTCGGAGCCCTCAACACGAGGAGCAGGGCTATTACTTCGACGGCCAATGGCTCGCGTCCCGACCGAGCTCGGGGCACTCGGCCGGCGGCTTCTATTGGAATTGAGGGGACTCAGCCGTCGAGCCCGCGAGGCGACAACCCGGCCGCGCGGTAGATCGCGTCGATGACACGCATGTTCGCGACGCCGTCCTCTGCGGAGGTCGGGACAGGCGCCCCGTGCTGGACGTGCTCGACGAAGGCGCGGAGCTGTGAGGTGTACGTAGCTTCCCCGTAGTTCCAAAAGCGCCCAGCCGCGGGAGCGCCGATCGCCCGCTCGCGGCGCTTACCACTCCGGGTCTCGATCGTGACGCGGTGATAAAAGTGCGGGGCGATGGGGTTGAAGACCCTTATCGAACCCGCCTCACCCTCGATGCGAAGCTCGGCTTTGACCAAGGTGCTCGACCACATCGACGCAGTGAGCGCCGCCGTTCGCCCATCGGCGAAGCGCAACGAAGCCTGCATTTTCCGGTCGACCCCGGGAGCCCACAAGAGGGCTCGGGCGCGCTCGACCGAGGGCTCGGCGCCGGCGTAGTGCCGAATCATCGACACCGTGTAACAGCCGATATCCATGAGCGCCCCGCCCGAGAGCGCCAAGCTCCAACGGATGTCGTTGCGCAGAAAGCCCATCGGGATCGCGAGCGAGACCTCATAGTGGCGCGGCGCCCCTATTTCCCCGCGCGCGACGATCGCTCGAACGTGATCGCAGAGCGGGTGATACCGCCAATGAAAGGCCTCGACGAGGCTCCTCTTCGCGGCCCGCGCGGCGCTCGCCATGCGCTCCGCCTCTTCGGCGTTCGAGGCGAGGGGCTTCTCACAAAGGACGTGTTTACCGGCCTCGAGCGCCCGTATCGAGAGCGCGGCGTGGTGCGAGTTCGGTAAGGGGTTATAGACCGCGTCGATCTCGGGGTCGGAGAGGAGCTCGTCGTAGGAGCGGTGCACACGCGGGATACCGTGTTTGTCGGCGAACGCCTGCGCCTTTTGCGGGTCACGCGCGGCGACTGCGACGACGCGCGCCATCGACGGGATCTCGCGAGCGGGCCGAACGAGCGCCATCGGCGCGATGCGCGCCGCCCCCAATACCCCGAGACGCAACGAGGGTGACGTCATGTTCAGGGCGTCGCGGGAGCGGCCTGTTCCGGAGCGGGCTGATCGGCGGCGTCGTCCTCGGCGGCGGCGCTGCTCTCCTTGCCGTCGTAGATCGTGTCCTCGCCGGAGGCGTCACTCTTCTCCTGCGTAGCGACCGCGGCGGCGGCGCTCGTTCGCGCCGTGTAGACGACGACGCTCTCGCCCTCGGCGATCTCGGCGTCGCGATAGCGGTGATTGATCCGCTCGAGCATGCCCACCGAGATGCCATATCGCTTGGCGAGTTTGCGCAGCGTATCGCCTTGTTTGGCGGCGACGACGACGCGCATTCGGTTGTTCTTCGCCTCGAAATGGTCGAAGAACTCGGGCGAACCGACGACGAGGATCTTCGCGTCGACGGCGTCGATCAGCCGCACGTCGTCGAAGGCGCGGTCTTTGTCGACGAAGGCCTGGAGCATCATCTTGCCGTGCAGGCGCGCGGTCCGATCGAGGTTGTTCCAGCGCGACAGGTCCTCGGGCAGGACGCCCAGCTTCTTGGCAACATCGTCGAGCATGTCGCCCCAAACAACCTCGTAGAAGACGCGTCGCTTGTCCGGGATCTCCGGCGTTCGCGAGGGCACGACGACGACGACGGGGTCGAGCGCGGGGATCTTGCCAGGCGCGCGCGGCAAAAGGATCTTGGTGCCGGGGCGTGGCGGGACCGGATCGGTTATGCCGTTTTGGGCGCGGAGCCGAGACTCGGTCATTCCGACGGTCGCTGCCACGTACTCGAGGGACTCGCCCCAGCGGAGCACGTAGGTCGTCGAGGTCCCGCTGTCGGAGGGCGCGAGGCCCTGCTCGACTGCGGCCTTCGTGCCCTCGGGGACGCGCACCGTCGAGGCCTGGGTCGGAGGCACCGAGTCGCCGACGATTTGGGGATTGGCCTTGACGATAGCGGCCTTCGGCGCGCCCGTGACGGCCGCGACCGACTCGAGCGTAGCGCCGGCGGGGACCTTCGCGACTTCGAACTTCTCCGGCGGATCGGAGACCAAGTCTGCGAGCCCGAATACGGCTTTGTTGTGGCCGACGAACGCGAGCGCGACGATCTTGGGGACGTAGAGCGCGGTCTCGTAGGGGACGCCGGCCTCGAGCTCCGAGAGCTCCCAGAAGTCGTTCGTGTTGTATTTGCGAATCGACGTGAGGAGGCCGCCGTGGCCCATGTTGTAGGCCGCCATCGCGAGCTCCCAGCGCCCGAAGCGCGTGTGGAGATCGGCGAGGAAGCGGAGCGCGGCCTCGGTGCTGCGCTCGGGGTCGAGTCGTTCGTCAACCCACTTGTCGATTCGAAGACCGTAGGCCTCGGCGGCCTTGGGCATGAATTGCCAGAGGCCTGCCGCGCCAGGGCCGGAGACGATGCGCGGGTTCATGCCGCTCTCGACCAGCGCCAGGTAGACGAGATCCTCGGGCATCTTGCGCGCCTTCAAGGCCTCGCGGATCTTGGCTTCGTAGCGGCCCGCGCGCTTCAGCAGGCTCGACGCGAACGCCCGCCCCTTCGGGTTGTTCTTGAAATAATCGAGATACCGGATCAGCCGCGCGTCCCAACGAAAGGGCAAATCAGGAGCCGTGAGCTGGCCCATCCATTGGACGTCACTGGCGCCTCCGCCCGAGGCCGCGTCGTTGGTGCTCGCGCCGCCGTTCGCCTGGAGATCCGTCGAAGGCGGCAGACCCGTCGCTTGAACCACAGGCGGGGCCTCGCGGTTCGCGGCGGGCGTCTGGCTGGGCTCGAGATCGAAGAAGAGGGTGTCGTCGACGTCGCGGATCTCTTTGAGCACGGTCGCGTCGGCGGCCGTCTCTTTCACGATCTCGCCGGCGATCGACTCGCGAGCGTCTTTGTCCGGAGTCTGCGGCGTGGTCTTCGGGCCGCGCGGAGCCTTCTTGCTCTCGGTGTGATCCTTCGGCAGGCCTGATTTCTTGGCTGCCGGCTTCTTGGATGGAGCTTTGGGCTGGGGCTTCGGCGCGGCCTTGGGAGCTGGCTTGTCGGCCTTGACCGGGGTCTTTGCGGGCTTTGCTTGGGCGACCCGCTTCCCCGAGCGGGGCGCGGCGTCCGCCGTCGGCGCCGATGCGATCGCCAAGCCGCTCGAGAGGAGGGCCATGGCCACGAGGCGCACGAGGGGCTGGGTGAGGAGCCTCCGCATCCCCGGGGTCTCGCACGCATAACGCGGAGGGTCAACTTTCGGCGGCGCGCCTCGGCACCCTGGCGCCCGCGTGCTTCTCGCGGAGTCGACATGAGGTTATGTCACGACACCCCGTGAGCCTCGTACCCCTTCGCCGCAATCGTGAGACGCCGCGCACGCCAGGCTCCTCTTTTCTGCCGACGACGCGAGAGGAGATGCGCGCGCGAGGCTGGGATGAGCTCGATATTCTATTGGTGAGTGGGGACGCTTATGTCGATCACCCCGCGTTCGGGGTCTCGCTGATTGGCAGGTTCCTCGAGAAGCAGGGCTTTCGTGTCGGCATGATCGCCCAGCCGCGCTGGACCACGACCGAGGACCTCGCGCGGATGGGAACGCCGCGGCTCTTCGTCGGGATCACCGCCGGCAATTTGGACTCGATGCTCAACAAGCTCACGGCCCAGAAGAAGGTCCGGAGTGAAGACCCATATTCGCCAGGGGGCCGAGTCGGGATGCGCCCCAATCGGGCGACCATCGTCTATTCCAATTTGGCGCGTCAGGCCTTCGGGGCGAAGACCCCAATCGTGCTCGGTGGTATCGAGGCGTCGCTGCGGCGGATTGCGCACTACGACTACTGGTCGGACGAGGTCAGGCGCAGCGTGCTCCTCGACGCGAAGGCAGACCTGCTCGTCTTCGGGATGGGTGAGCGCCCCGTATGGGAGATCGCGCGGCGCCTGGCGGCGGGTGAGCCCGTCGGCGCGCTGCGCGACATCCGAGGCACCGCGTTCCGCATGGGAAAAGGCGAGTGGGAGAGCCTGCCGCGCTCGCGCTTCGTGCGCGACGGCGGCGTGGTGTTCTTGCCTTCTTACGAAGAGGTCGCGGCCGACAAGGCGCGCTTCTCGGAGATGTCACGAGCCTTCCAATACGAGACCAACCCGGGCAACGGGCGCCCGCTCCTGCAGCCGCACGGCGTCGAGGCCGTGTACTTCAATCCACCCGCCGAGCCGCTCGAGACGGCGATGATGGACGAGCTCTACGATTTGCCGTTTCAGCGCGTCCCGCACCCCACCTACGAAGAGCGGATACCGGCGTACGACACGATCAAACACTCCATCGTGACGATGCGCGGTTGCTTCGGGGGCTGCACCTTCTGCTCGATCACCGAGCACGAGGGGCGCGTCATCCAGTCGCGCTCTGCGGAGAGCATCCTGCGCGAGGTCCGTGCCCTCCGCCGTATGGGTGACTTCAACGGCGTTATATCGGACCTCGGCGGGCCGACGGCGAACATGTACGCGATGCGCTGCAAAGACGACGCGATCGAGCGCGCGTGCAGGCGCCTCTCGTGTGTGCACCCCGGCATCTGCGAGAACCTGGTCACCGATCACGAGCCGCTCCTCGACGTGATGCGGCTCGTGCGCCGAGAGCCCGGGGTGAAGAAGGTCTTCATCGCGTCCGGCGTTCGCTACGACCTCGCCGAGCGGAGCCCGAAGTTCGTCGAAGAGCTCGCCAAACACCACACCGGCGGGCAGTTTCGTCGCGCTGGAGCACGCGAGCGACCGCGTCCTCGACAAGATGAAGAAGCCCGGTATCGCGAGCTGATGAGCGCTTCGCCGACATTGCCACGTGTGCCACAGGCTGCCGGCAAGACCAATACCTGGTGCCCTTATTCGCTCGGGGCATCCGGGCTCGACGCTCGAGGATACCGAGCCCGCCGTGGCCAGGTCACCACAAGAGCGCCTACGCCAAAGGTGAAGAGACTTCGACCCGGCGTCACGATAACGCCGATATGGCGACCCTGACGGTAGCGTTCACCAGCCTGAGTCCTTACCCAAGAGCTCGCCCATACCGCGCGATCTGCGTGATAACGTCGTGGCAAAAGGCGCTGCTCCCTCTATTGGGATCCGACGCACGCGATGAGGTCCGCGAGGCTCTGGCGCGGCGCGGCGGAGCGATCTCGTGGGGACGGGGCCACGGCACCCGTGCCGCCTGCGACTGGCAAAGGGGCGCTACCGATCGGTGCGCGAGCGCGCGCGAGGCCTGAGGGGCCAGGCGGGGCGTCGGCGCGCCGACGGTGCCTGCAACAACCACTATCGATTGAGGATCAGCGAGACCATGGCGGGTTATCTGGGACGCCACCGAAGAAGCTCGGTATCAAAACCCGGTCATCGGGTGCTCTGCGTGGGCGCGCCAGAGCTGTCGCCGACACCATCGCCGCCGAGCTCGGGGGAGCGCGACGCTCGACGGTGGTGGAGGGGCCCGGCGAGATAGGCGTGGGGCCCCATCAGGTCGTCGCACTCTTCACGCGAGCGGTCGTCGCTCGAGGCCGGTTTCGCGCCAACAAGCGCGGGGCAAGCGGGGCCATCGACCTGCGCGGTCGCATGACCGAAGACGGGCGGCCTCCTGGATCGCGTGGCCGGGAAGCGGGGGAAAGAAGGCGCCGCCGTCGGATATGAGCGAAGACGCCGTGCGCGAGGTCGCGCTGCCGACCGGTGGGCCGACAACAAGGTGTGCGATCGACGAGGCTTGGTCGGGGCTTCGCCTGGTGCTTTTCCGGGCAAAGGAGCTGCGCGGCAAGCGGTGAATGATTTGCGGCCGCTCGACACAGGCGAGGCGGCGTGCAACCTCCGGGGCGCATGGGTCACGTATCGTGAGTGTTGAGAGCCTCTCCCCGGTGATCTTGTTCGCGACTGGAGCGCTCGCGCTCGGTGGGCTGCGACAAGCACACGAAGGTGCGTCCTCAGCCGGGGCGAGCGCCGGCGAAGAGGGCGAATACAAGCTGAACGAGCTCACGGGTCGACGAGCTATGCCCGCATCGCCAAGAAGGACGCGAGCTTTCGTGTTCGACAACAACCCGGAAGGATATCTTCGACGGCGGCCACGTCCCGACGGCGAAGCGGAAGCCTGTTCAACGAGATCAAGGCTTCGGATTTGCCCGCAGACAAGGAGAGGCGACGCTCGTCTTCTACTGCGCCAACCCCCATTGAACGGCTCGCTACCGCCGCGGCCGCGGCGGCAAACCTGGGCTACAAGAACGTCTACATCATGCCGGCCGGCATTCAGGGTTGAAGAAGGCCGGAAAGAAGGTGAGGTATGGGCCATGTTATAGGTTCGAGGACGACCAGCGTTCGCGAGGACCTGGACCACGCGAACGCCGCTGTCGTACGGGTGATGTCGTCCTCGACGTTCTCGAAGACGTCGTTCATCGTGTGGTAGAAATCGAAATAGCGGTCGCGTCCTGCCGAGATCGACGAAGTGGACGCCGAGCTGTCGGAGCGGTAGATGTCGACGCCGCCGCGCGACGGCCCGCGTCGAGCGCAGGAAGTCGAGGCGCGAGCGCCGAGAGCCTCGACCCAGGGCGCCGAGCGCTCGTCCGCGGCGGGACGCGCAGAGCCCACGGTGGCCGTCCCCTCGGTCGGCCTCCATCGCGACGAAGTGCCGCTTCGCCTCGGCGGCGTAGCGTTCGGCGCAGGCGAGGCCGCCACCGATGCCGAGCTCGGCCCGCAGCGAGGCGATGCGGACGGTGCGACGCGGGCGCACGGGCAAGCTCGCGATGAGGCGCGCGACCTCGAGCGCGACCGCGCACCCGGCGCCGTCGTCGAGCGCGCCAGTGCCGAGATCCCACGAGTCGAGGTGCGCGCCGAAGAGAACAATCTCGTCAGCGAGATCGGTGCCGGGGAGCTCGCCGACGACGTTGTTCGAGGTGCCGACGGGCAGCGGAGTGCAGCCGAGCGCGAGGTCGACGTGGACGGGCTTGTTCGAGGCGAGCGCGCGATGCAGGAGATCGGCGTCGGGGGTCGCGAGGGCCGCGGCCGGGATGGGCGTCACGCCGGGTTCGTAGAAAAGCGCGCCTGTGTGGGCGGCGCGCATCGAGTCCGTACCTGCGGAGCGCACGAGACAAGCGAGCGCGCCCTTCTTCGCCGCGCGCGAGGGGCCAGCGGTGCGCACGACCGAGGCGGCGTTGTAGCCCGTCCCGTCGCGGAGCTTGGGCATAACGTGGTGCAAGTAAACGACCTTGCCTGCGACGAGGCCCGCGTCCGCGGCGTCGAGCGCGTCGAGCGAGGGCAGCTCGATGACGGGCGCGGAGAGACCGCCCGCGGGCGTGGGTACGCTGCCGCCGAGGGCGGTGATCACGACGGGCTGTCGGCGAGGCAAATGGAGCGTGCAGGCCTCGACGCCGCGCTCCCAGAGCGTCGCTGGCGCGGCCTCGGCGCGAGCGTTTGCGAGACCGGCGCGCTGCATGGCCGCGAGCGCCCACGCGACGCCCGCGGCGTCGCCCGGCGTGCACGGGTAACGAGGGCCGACCTCGTCGCAGAGGCCGCGCAAGAGCTCGTAAGCAGAGCCCTGCGCGAGGGCTTCACGGAGCAGGTCGCTCGTGTGGAGGATCGGCGTCATGCACGACCCTTAACTGGGCGCGACGCGCGCGTCGATCAGCCGATCGCGTCGTCGAGCGCGGGCTCGAGCCGCGCGCCTTGCGAGCGCCAGCGCGTGAGGAGCCGGTCGAAATACGAGCGCGACCACGCGCCTGAGCGAACGGTCATGAGGCGCTCGGCGAGGCGGCCATAGCGGCGCGCGGCGGCGCCGCTCGCGTCTTGGTCGAGTAGATCATAGGGGTGCAAATAGAAGACGCGCGGGGGCCGCTGCTGGAGCATCGGTAAGGGGAAGAAGAGCCTGCGATAGGAGAGCCCCTCGGGGATGGGGAGGCCGAGCACGCCGGGCACTGGGAGCTCGCGCACCGAGGTGTCGTCGAGCGCGTGCGGCTTGGTCTCGAAGACGTTTCTGTATTTCGAGACGATCGAAAACGGGGCCTTCGACGAGGAGAAGCGATAGCCGCTCTCCTCGAGCCAGCGCCCGAGTCCACGCGGTGCATCGAAGAACGGCGCGCGAAAGAACACACAAGGCGCGCTCGCGAGATCCTCGACGAGGACGCGTGCGTCGTAGAGCTCGCGGCGTCGTCGCTCGGGCGCGAGGTGGCTGAGCGCGGGATGAGACATCGTGTGCGAGCCGAGCGTGTGGCCGCGTGAGGCGAGCTCGCGCACGAGGTGAGGGCGCTGTCTTGCGACGTCGCCGACCCAGAAGAAGACCGCGCGAGCGCCGAGTTCGTCGAGCTTGTCGCAGAGCCTCGGCAAGGCCTCGTCGACGCCGCGGAGCTCGCTGCCGCCGAAGTCGCCCTCGACGTCGACAGTGATGGTGACGTTCGTGTTCACGGTCATGGAGAGGTGAAGAAGGTCGCCATGGCTGCCAGCGTGAAGGCCGGCGGCTCGTGGTTATTGGCGTTGACCGCGCAGAAGGTCAGCTCGTCGCCTGACGAGCAACCTTGAGCGGCGACACAGGGGCTCGGGTCGACTGGGTTCGTCGCGCCCGAGCAGCCGTTCCGGCTGGACCAGAGATCTCTCGCGCTGGTCGCGAGACTGTACGGTACGAGGGGGTCGCCGATGTTGTGTGCGAGCCAAACTGGGTGATGGTCAGTGACACACAAGTCACCGGTGACGGGGGGCGGGAGGCCGCCGCAGACGGTCGCGGTCTTCGCGATGAGGTTGCCGCGACTGCACGCCAACGTCTGGGAGAAGAGCCCGCCGTGGCTGCGTCCAAAGCTGTAGACGCGACCGAGGTCGACACAATGTTCGGCGGTGATTGTGCTGTAGAGCGCGTCGAAGAAGGCGACGTCGCGCCCGTCGGGGCGCCAGTCCCAGCCGGTGCCGCTGACCCCACCCGCGGCCTCCGGAGGGAGGCCGTCGACGGGCCGGCCGGCGGGATAGACGAAGATGGCTGGCGAGCCGAAGTCCTGCTCGATCTCGATGGCCCAATCCATCCGGAAGCTGGTCGGCGTCCACGTGTTGCCGTGCCACCCGAAGACGAGCGGGACAGGTGTGTCAGCAGGGCTATCCGGTATAACGATGATATAGCTACGTTGGGCGCCGCCGACGGTGATGGTCTCCGTCGAGACGCCCGGGGTGACCGCGTTGCCGCAGCCCGCGCTCGCACCCGAGGGGCCGCCACCAGCGCCTCCTAGCGCGGAGCCGCCGGCGTCCGCGCCACCGCCGCCCGCGCCATTGCCGCCTTGGCTTTGGCCGCCCTGTCCGGCCCCGCCAGCGCCGCCGTGCGAGGTCGCTCCGGTGCCGCCCGCGCCCCCGTTGCTGTCGTCTCCACAGCCGAAGACCGTGAGCACGCAGAGGACAGCACCTCCACCGATTGGCCCGAACAGGCGTCGCGGATAGTCCATTGACGAGCGAGCCTACGGCCGGCTCTCACACGTGACAATTGGGGGGCGCGAAGCGCATGGGGGCGAATCCAGCCCCCCGAAGAAACGAGCCCCGATGGATGGTCAGAGCCGCGATTGCCAGATCTCGACGATCTCGGGGATGAGGCTGAGGTGCGCGCAGTGCGCGTCGCGGTCGCTGCCGCCATAGCCACGAAGGACGAAGCCGCCCTCTTCGGCGACGCGGTGCAAACCACGCTCGGCGCTGTTCGGCACGATGCTCGCGCGCACCACCATCGACGAGAGCAGCGCGGTCGCGACCTCACCTGTCGAGGCGTACCCGTAGGTCGGGACCTCGCTGTGGGTGAGCGCGAAGGTGAAATGCGTCTCCATCAGCGCGCGCCGAGCCGCCGCCTCGAAGGGCTCGAGCGCGTCGAGGTCGACCTCGACGCCTCCGGGCTTGTAGCTCGCGTAAAGCGAATCGAAGAGCAACACGCCACCGAGCAGCGGATCGTCGCGCAGGAGCGCGAGGGCCTCGCGCGTCGCGCCGTAGCCCGCGCTGAAGCTCGAGAGCGCGAGGTGGCTCGCGTGGGCCTCGCGCCCCGTGCGCGTCGAGACCTCGCGGTCGATGGCGGTGATGAGCTCGTCGAACGCGCGTCGGTCGCGCAGGGTGCCGACGTAGTCGCCGGAGGAGTCGCCTCGATCGATCGTCGCGAGCACGAGGCTCGGGCCCGTCGGGCAGAGCACGCGCGCAGCCGCGCGCCCGCCGTGGAAATGAAGGACGAGATCGTAGCTGCCGTCGGGGCGGAGCGCGCGCGGCGTGGTGTAGACATCCGGCCCCTCGCTGATGCGCGTTCGCTCGAAATCCCCGAGGCCTTGGTCGCGGACGTCGCAGCTCGCCGAGGTGAGATCGGTCGCGGGCGACGCGAGCGCAGACACCGCGCCTGCGGGGATCGCCCCCGAGATCGCAGCGCGAGCCCGACTCTTCGGCGCGCTGCTGCTCGGCAGAGCCGCCGAGGGAAGCGCCGAGCCGGACGCCTGCCCTCGTTTCGGCTCGGGGAGGAGAAACGCGATCACCACCGCGAAGCTCGCGAGGACCAAGACGAGATCGCGAGCGCTCCGCAGCATCGCTCGCCAGCCGCTCACGGGCGCGCGCTTCGAAGCCGGCGGCTTCGAGATGGGCGGCGCGCTGCTGACTTTGTTGTCAGCATTTCCGGCCGGCTTCGAGACGCGCGCGCGCTCGCGAGGAGATGGCTTGGGAGACATGCTGCCGAGCGACGCGACCGAGCCGCGAGGAGGTCCTAAAAGCCCGGATCCTGCACCGCCGGCACGGTCCCGTTGGACGTCGGCTTTGCGGTCGTCGGGGGCGTCGTCGCCGTGGCTGGTGAGGTCGTCGTCGGGTTGGCCGCGACCGTCGTGGTCGTGGTCGTGGTCGTCGTCGGCCGCGTCGTCGTCGTGGGGAAGGGGCGGCCGAACGTCGAAGTTGTGGTCGCCGTCGAGGCCGTGGTCGCGTCCGCGACGGGCTCTGTCGACCCGCTCGGCGAAGACGCAGTGTTGTCCGGCAAGGCGCTGAGATCGATCGAGGTGCCAGCGCGCTCCGCCGTCGCGCTAGCAGTCGACACGGGCGCGTTCGTGGTCGCGACGACCGTGGATGTCGGTCGGCTCTTTTCATTCGCGGCGCTCTGTTGTGACGAGCCGCCGAGCTTCGCGACGAGGAGCGCTCCGACCGCAATGCCGCCGACGATCGCCATGGTCACAGCCACGGCCTTCGTGCGGCGAGAAGGAGCGCCGCCGAGATCGGAGGCGCCGTAAGCCGCGCCGTTCGCCGAGGACTCCATCGCGACAAGCGTCGGCGAGCTCGGCAGGGGTGGTGACGTCGGGGTCGTGGGCTCGGCGCGCTCAGGGAGCGCGGGCGCGAGCGGCAGAGCCGGCACGATGATCTTCGGCGGAGCGTTCGTGGAAGGCGCGGCCTGCGTGACTGCACCCGCCGCGTGCGTGATGTCTGCGCTCGAGAGCGAGCCCGTCGGCGTCTGGGTCTTCGTGAGCATGACGCCGCTCACGGACTCGTGTGCCGCCGGCGTCGAGGGGAGCGCGACGGGGTGCATCGCCTGCTCGTCCATTCGCAGCGCGGCGTCGCGGATCGAGGCGCGCCGCTTGCGATCGCGTTCGCCCATCGTGGCTCGAACGAACGTCGCGACCTCGTCCACCGTGACCGGCCCACCACTCGAAGCGAGGAACGACTCGAGCTCGACTCGAGCTCGACGCAGGTGGAGTGGCGCCGGCGGGTCCTTCTGCAGGGCTTTGAGGATGATGCGCTCGAGCCCATTGCAGGGCAGCCCGCCTTCACGCGCGAGGCATCGCCGGTCGCGAGATGATGTTCCTCATCGTCTTGATGTCGGTCTCGTCGATGAACGGGTGCCCGCCAGTCGCGATGCGATAGAGCAAATCCCGAGCGCGAAGAGGTCCATGACGGTGTCGATGCTGCCGCCCTTCGCCTGCTCGGGCGACATGAACGGAACCTTGCCCTCAGCTGGCCGGCGGTCGTCTCGCCGCCGCGGCCGAGGGCCTTCGCGACGCCGAAGTCGACGATCTTCACGACGCCCGACGCCGACACGAGGATGTTCTGAGGCGAGACGTCGCGATGGACGAGCTCGAGGTGGCGATCGTCGTCGTCGCGGAGCTCGTGCGCTGCGTGCAAGCCGGCGCACGCCTGAGCGATGATCTTCACGCCGATGCGCAGGGGGATATCGGTGCCGTTCTTGCGCGCGAACTTCGACAGCGTGGAGAGCGACTCGCCGTCGATCCACTCCATCGCGAGGTAGAGGATCTCGTCTTCCTCACCGAGGTCGATGATCTGGACGACGTTCGGGTGTTGGATGCGCGAGGCGATCTTCGCCTCGTCGAGGAACATCTGTTCGAACGTCGGATCGTCGGAGAGGTTGGGCAGAATCGTCTTGATGGCGACGGTCTTCGAGAAGCCGCGAGCCCTTCGCGCGCGCCACCCAAACGGTCGCCATGCCGCCCGACGCGATCGGGAGCAGGAGTTCGTAGCGACCGAGCACCTTGCCGGGTGCCAACTCGTGGTTGCTCATGGACGTTCGCCCTCAACGCGCAGCCGCATGACCGATCCCCACCGACCGAGTGATTGGGCAACGGAAACGCTGAACCCAAGTCTACACCGCATCGGCCCGTTCGACGACCAGGAAGGCGGATCCACCGGACGCCCGCGGAGGTGCGTCTGCAAGTGTTGCGACGCACGACTCGTGGCTTGACTGCGAAAGACCATGATGGCAGCTTCCACGGCCCTTTCGTACCCGAGCTTCGGTTCAGCGCTACTGCATCGAAGGTCGGCATTGCAGAAATTCAGGATCAGAGGACCATGGCCAACTTCGCCAAGTGGAAGATCCGTCACGAGTGCGTACCCAGTCCCGCTCAAGAAGAAGTGGTGAAGAAGTCGGAGAAGAGCCGCGTCGGTTTGCTGGCCGCTGGCAGCGTCACGCCGACCGCGGCTCGCAAGCGCTCGAAGAAGTCGAGCTGAGCCTCTCCTCGAGCGGGCGGCGCTGAGCGAACCGGGGGTTCGCAGGCCGCAGCGGCGCCTGGCGAGCGTCCTGTTTGTACCGGTGCGCGCTCGACAGCACAAACGCGGCGACGAAACCGGCTGACCTTCACCACCGCGAAAGGCACCGTGCTGCCCGATCTGCAAGATGAACGCTCGGCCCACAGCCTTCGCTGCCCCTGCTCGCTTCCAGTCGCCACCGGCTGCGTCTCGCGCGCCGCGCCGTTCAACAGCCTCGATGACTCCACGCCTACCGTGGTCAAGCTGTCGGCGGACAGCAGAGCCCGCTCGGCACGCCCTCGGCACCATGCTGCCCCACGCCCTGGGGATGACGCCTGGAGCAGATGCAGCAGATGCAGCAGCAGTTCCAGCAAGGGGTTCAGCAGTTCGGTCAGATGACCGGCCTGCCCGTCGGGCAGATCCCCGGCATGACCCCGGCGCCGCAGCAGCAACGTCTGAACGGCTTCCTCGTCACCTCGAGCGTCCCCGGTGAAGAGTCGCTCAAGCAGGAGATGCTCGATCTCTTGGGCGACGAAGAGTCCTTCAACGGCAACGCGCCGGCGAACTGCTTCACGCCTGGGATGGCCTTCATCTTCACCCCAGCGGATGGCAGCCCGAACCTCGAGGTCATGATTTCGCACTCGTGCAACCAGCTGCGCGGGAACGGCTTCGATTGGCCGTACCAGGTCGCTGGCTTCACGCCCGAGACCGCGAACAAGCTCGCGAACGTCTACAACCGGCTCTGGGGCGCGCGGCCCGGCCCGGGCACCTGAGTCAATCGGCGAGGGTCAGTCGGGGATGGGCTCGAGCTCCACGTGGAGCTGGATGGGGGCCGAGCCCTCCTTGGCGTCGACGATCTCGTCATAGGGGAAGAACCCCGTCTTTTTGATCGTCACGCGGTGTTGTCCGATCGGGAGCGCGACCCCTCGCTTCTCGACGAACGAGACGCTGCCGAGATCCTGGTCGTCGATGGTGACGGACGCGTCGTCGATGTTGCCGTCGAGGCGCAGCGAGACGGTCGCCTTCGAAGTGCAGCCGATGCTGCTCACGAGGAGCAGACCCAACACCGCGGCGAGCTTCGTGGACATGGCGATCACTCCCACTCGATGGTTGCCGGTGGCTTCGACGAGACGTCGTAGACCACGCGGTTGATGCCGCGGACCTCGTTCGTGATGCGGGCGCTGGCGCGCGCGAGGACCTCGTGGGGCATGCGGAACCAGTCTGCGGTCATCCCGTCGGTGGAGTTGACGGCGCGCAGCGCGAGCACCTCGTCGTAGGTGCGATCGTCGCCCATGACGCCGACGGTTCGAACAGGCAAGAGCACGCAGAAGGCCTGCCAGATCTGTTCGTAGAGTCCAGCGAGGCGGATCTCTTCGTCGAAGATCGCGTCGGCCTCGCGCAGGACGCGGAGTCGCTCGGCCGTGATGGAGCCGAGGCATCGCACCGCGAGGCCAGGACCCGGGAACGGATGGCGGTAGAGGACGTCGTGCGGCATCGCGAGGGCCTCGCCGACTGCGCGGACCTCGTCTTTGAAGAGCTCGCGAAGCGGCTCGCAGAGCTTGAGGTTCATGCGCTCGGGCAGGCCCCCGACGTTGTGATGCGACTTGATGGTGACGCTCGGGCCCTTGAAGCTGACGCTCTCGATCACGTCGGGGTAGAGCGTGCCCTGCACGAGGAACTCGGTCGGCGGGGCACCAGCCGCGCGTGAGGACTCGTCGATGGAGCGCGCCTGCTCTTCGAAGACCTCGATGAAGACGCGACCGATCGCTTTGCGCTTCTGCTCGGGGTCGGTCACGCCCGCGAGCGCGGTGAGGAATTTCTCAGCCGCGTCGACATGGACGAGGTTCAGCTGGAAGCGACCTTGGAAGGTCTCGACGACCTTGCGCGCCTCGTCCTTTCGAAGAAGGCCGTTGTCGATGAAGATGCAGGTCAAGCGATCGCCGAGGGCCTTCGCGCAGAGGATCGCCGCGACCGACGAGTCGACGCCGCCCGAGAGCCCGAGCACCGCGCGCGAGCTGCCGACGCGCGCGCGGATCGCGCTGATGGATTGCTCGATGAACGAGGCGGCCGTCCAATCGGGCGAGAGCTTCGCGATGCGGAAGAGGAACGCGTCGAGGATCTCGCGACCGCGCGGCGTGTGCGCGACCTCGGGGTGGAACTGCAGGCCGTAGATGCGTCGCTCGCGGTGCGCGACGGCGCAGTAGGGTGTGTTCGCGCTCGTGCCGAGGACCTCGAAGCCGGGCGGTAGGGCCTCGATTCGATCGCCGTGGCTCATCCACACCTCGAAGCTCTCGTTCGTGTCGAACGTCGCGAGGATGCCCGACGAGCTCCCGACGGTGACACGCGCCGGGCCGTACTCGCGATGCTCTGACCGCGCGACGTGGCCGCCGCCGACGTGCGCGATGATCTGCAGGCCGTAGCAAATCCCGAGGATGGGCACGCCGAGCTCGAGTACGCGCGCGTCGAGCGTGGGCGCGCCCGTGTCATAGACGCTGCTCGGCCCACCCGAGAGCACGAGCGCCTGCGGCTCGAGCGCGCGCAGCTCCTCGAAGGGCAGCGTGCAGGGCACGATCTCGCAGTAGACGTGAGCCTCGCGGATGCGCCGCGCGATCAGCTGCGTGTACTGCGACCCGAAGTCGACGACCAAGACCGGTGCGCGAGCCATGGCCCCCGTTAGTGGATCGACCGCCGCGCCGGAAGCACACGAAATGCGTCCGGCTCAGAACGCTGGATGCCGCGGGGTCACAGGGTGGTTCGGACCGAGCGCACGTTCGAGCGCGAGCATCGCGCCGAGCACGCGCTCGTCGTCGAAGGGTGCGCCCGCGAGCTGCACGCCGACGGGCAAGCCGGCGCTCTTCTCATCGACCTTGCGCGCCGTCCGATCGAAGCGATCTCCGCCCGCGGGGCGCATCGCTTCGTCGTCGCGCACGAGCGTCACGGGCACGACCCCTGCGGGGAACTGCATCAAATTGAAGAGCATCGACGGGCTGCCCGCGAGCTGGAACTGCGCGCTCTCGCCGTGCGGCACAGCGGGGGTCGCGTGCGCGGGGCAGAGCAAGAGGTCCACGCCCTGCGCGCGCATGGCCTCGAGGAAGCGAAGTCGGTAGTCGCGCGCGCGCTTCGTCAGCGCCCAGAGCGACGCGACCGATCGACCACCGATCACCCCGAGGAACCACGCCGCGCGCTCCTCTCCCGCGCCGCGCAGGCCGCGCGCGAGCGCGCTCTTGATGGGGGCGGGGAGCGAGCCGATTCGCTTCAGCGGCGCGAGGGTCGGCTCGATCGCGCTGCCCTCGAGTTGACCGAACGCCGTCTCCCCACCGTCGGCGCTCATGAGCCCGAAGTAGAGCGCCATCGCGTCGCGCATCGCGGGCGGCGAGAACGTGGTCGTTTGCAGCCCCGCGCGCTCGAGCGCGGCCTTCGCCTCGAAGATCGCGCGGCCGACCGCGATGCTCGGGTGCACGAGGCCGTCGTCGACGTAGACGCCGACTCGCAGCCCGCGCACGTCGACGTCGCGCACCGAGCGCGGCGCTGCGGGCGACACGAGCGGATCGTCCTCGGCCATCCAGCGCGGATCCATCGCTTCGAAGAAGAGGATGAGATCCTCGACCGACCGCGCCATCGGGCCCGACTGACTGCGGATGCCCTCTTGCCCGATCAGCGCGCCGTTCGAGCCGCGGTTCGACCACCGATCGAGCGAGGGCTTGAACCCCGCGATCCCCGAGAAGTGCGCCGGGACCCGGATGCTCCCGCCGATGTCGGTCCCGATGCCGAGCACCGACATGCCCGCGACGAGCGACGCGGCCTCACCCCCCGAAGAGCCACCCGGAGCGTGCCCCTGACTCCACGGATTGATCGTCGCCCCGAAGAGCGGATTGCGGGTCTCGTGCGAGAGCAGGAGCTGCGGCACGTTCGTGCGGCCGACGATGACGGCGCCCGTCCGGCGCAGCGTGCGGATGATCGTGGCGTCGCGCGAGGAGATCCGATTCTTGCGCGCGACGATCCCGAGGGTCACCGCGCGCCCCTCGAAATCGAGGTTCTCCTTCACCGACACGGGCAACCCGGCGAGCGGCCCGAGCGCGTCGCCGCGCGCGCGCGCCTCGTCGACGCGGCGAGCGTCCGCGAGCGCCGTCCCACGCAGCAGATCCACGAACGCGCGGATCTTGCCGTCGAGCGTGATGATCCGATCGAGGTGCGCGCGCACGAGCTCTTCGCTCGAGATCTCGCGGCGCGCGAGGAGCCCGAGGAGCTCCACAGCGGACTTCTGCGTCAGCGGATCGTCGAACTTGTAGGTCATGGGCGCGCGAGGATACGCAATGTCCCGCGCGAGCGCGGCAACGTTGTCATCGCGGCGGCGTCTCCGATCGGAGGTCGTCGCGCGTCGAGAATTGCCGATCCGGGCCGGCCGAGCGGATCTCGGCAGTGTCGTCGTCGCGACAGGTCGTCACGAGCTCCGTCCCCCACGCGTCGTTTGGCGATGTCTTCGGCGAGACGAGGTGGTTCGCGACGAGATCGTCGAGCGTCGGGCAGCTCCCTTGAGCCACGAGCCAAAGCTGCACCGCCATGCGCCGCACCTCGAGCTGCTTGCGCGTGGACTCGAGCTCTGCGCGCAGAGCCTCGCTGGGGTTCTCGTCGGGGTCGCGCCTCGGCAAGCTCTCGACCGTGGCGGAGGTCACCGTCTCTGCGGCCGCGGGCACGACGATCACGGCGCTCGCGTGATCGTCGGTTCGAGCGCAGCCCAACACGATACACAACCCGCAAATCCAAGCGCGCACGGGCGCGAGCTTAGCGCGGCCTGCGAGCGTCGCGGGGGCAGCCGTGTTGGTGACTGACTTGTATGTCAGTCGTGGCGCGCGGCCGAGCGCCGTGGTTCCGTAGCGATGTCTTGTCGGGGCGGGCACTCGACATGCAAGCATCGTCAGACCATGTTCGAGCGATCTCTTCTTGCGAGCTTGTTCGCGGCAATTCTCGGTAGCGTCGCGGCCTTTGGTGGCTGCGGCTCTGACGACGACACCACACCGCACGGCGCGGCGGCTCAAGGGGGCGCAGCGGGGCACGGTGGAGAGGGGGGTTCGGGCGCGATCGACGAGCCTGGTGGGGCAGGGGGTGAGCCCTACACGGGTGGCGCGCCGTCCTGGAGCTGGACGTCCGCCAGCGACCTTCCGGAGCCGAGACAGAGCGCGGCCTGCGTGGCGCTCCCGGATTCGATTTACGTGTTCGGCGGAATGACGCTCACCGACGGTGGAGGCGCCGCGATCGACAGCGTCGTACGCTATGACCCAGTCGCCGACGCGTGGTCGGAGCGCGCCCCCTTGCCCGCGCCGAACTGTTGCTTTGCGGCCGCTCGCTTGGGCGATCGCGTCTATGTCGCTGGCGGCTACGAACAAGACACCGTGCCGACAGCCACGTTCCTTTCTTACGATCCTGTCGGTGATGAATGGGCGGTATTGCCGGATATGCCGACGCCGCGGTCACTCGCGTCGGCCGTCGTTTGGGGTGACAAACTCGCTGTCATTGGCGGTCGAGGGACGGACGGCGACGTCGTCGGGGTCATCGAGCTCTACGATCCGGCGACCCATACGTGGGAGACCTCGCCAATCGAAGAGTCCATTGCACGGGAGGCCGCGGCCGTCGTCAATGGCAGCTTCGGATTGGTGGTCGCGGGCGGTTATCCGAGCATGTCCGCATATGGAACCAACGAGGTCGAGGTCTACGCCGACGGCGCTTGGAGCGACGGGCCGGCGATGTTGCTCGCGCGTGGCCAGCTCGCTTGGGGCGTCCTCGCTGGGCGCGTGGTGCTCGCTGGTGGCTGGGGCCCTTCGGGTCATACGGACTTCGTCGAGGCCTGGCTGCCCGGCTCGCCCGCGTGGGAAGAACTGCCGCCATTGTCAGTACCACGCGCCGGCGCTTGTGCGGCCAAGCTCGACGACGCGCTCTACGTGATTGGCGGCGGCGCCTATCAGGGCGGCGGTGGATGGCAATCGATGCCGACCGTCGACGTGCTCCACGCTGACTGACGAGTGAATCAGGGACGCTCGTTGCGGTGCAGTTCGGGTCCGTGGGGATGCTGCGCAGGCATTGCGCTTCCCAGGAGCCGCGTACACCTCTACACCCTTCTCTCGCGCACCGGTAAAGCGGAAGGATTGACGAGTAAGCCCAATGCCGAATTACCAATTCACCATCGAAGGCGTCAGCGGACAGCTCCAAGTCGTGAGCTTCCACGGGGAGGAGGGGCTCTCCAAGCTCTACTCCTTCGAGGTTCGGGTCGCCTGCGATCAAGATCTCTTGGCGAGCACGAGCGGCGAGAGCCAATATCTGCGGGCGAAGGCTCTGCTCAGGATGGACGTCGACAATCACCCGCGCTTCGTGCGGGGCATCGTCGCGTCGATCGTTCCGGAGGGTGAGACGCTGAGCGTCTCGGGCGCTCAGCCAAAACAGCTTTGGCGGATTCGCCTCGTGCCGCGACTCTGGCTCGCCAAGAAGCGGGTGAACAGCCGCATCTTCCAGCGTAAGACCACGCTCGAGATCGTGAGCGAGATCCTGACTGGCATCGACTATCACTCGATCGGCGTCGAGATCGACCTGCCCAAGACCGAGTACCCCGACCGCGAGTACTGCATGCAGTATCGCGAGACGGACTATGCCTTTATTCGGCGTATCCTCTCCGAAGAGGGGATCCTCTATTATTTCGATCATCGCGACACCGACTCGTTCAATGACGTCGAGCGTCTCGTGCTGCGCGACCAAGCCGAGTATCCGCCGCTTCACGCGCACAGCGCGCCTGCCGACGACCCGCCCGACACACTGTTCCTGCCTGCGCAAGCACCCACGGCCATGCCGTCCGACCAGCACGCGCTCGCTTCGTTCGAACTCGAACACGCCGTCAAACCCAACAGCGTCCTCTTGCGCGACTACGACTATGAGCGTCCGCGCCTCGACGTGACCGCGAGCGCGCCGAACCTCCCGCGCTCGACGACCCCTTATCAGAACGACGCGAACGCCGTAGAGCGCTGGGATACGTGGGAGAGCACGTCGCGCGGACAATTGGGGACCGACGACGCCGCCGAGCGCGCAGCGCTGCAGGAGCCCGCGCGGACGGCGCAGCTGCGCGTCTATGAGTCGCACTCTCCGCTCGGTCCCGAGCGCGTCGCGCCGCCCCTCGCGGACGCTCGGCTCGAGGAGCACAAGCGCGACAAGGTGAACGGTCGCGGCGTCGGGTTCTGCAGGCACCTCGCGCCGGGCTACGTGTTCGCTTTTCGCTCGGACGTCCTCGGCGTCACCAACTTCGACCAAGAGTATGTCGCTACCCACGTGGAGCACTCTGGCGTCGAGGACGGCAGCACGGGGCTGCTCTATCAAAACCAGTTTCGATGCGTGCCCAAGACCGTCTGTTATCGCCCCAAACTAAAGGTCAAAGCGCGCCGCGAGATCCTCGAGTCGGCGGTCGTCGTCGGCCCTGTCGGCAACGACATCCACACCGACCGAATGGGGCGTATCCGCATCCAGTTCCAGTGGGATCTCACGGGCAGCATGAACGAGAACAGCTCGTGTTGGGTGCGCGTGGTCCAGCCCTGGAGCGGCTCGGCGTTCGGCACGCAGTTCATCCCGCGCGTCGGCACCGAGGTCATGGTGTCCTTCCGCGAGGGGGATCACGACCGGCCCGTCGTGATGGGGTGCGTCTACAATGGCGCTCAGCCGCCGCCGTTCTTGCCACCCGAGGGCACGAACATAAGCGGCTTCCGTACGCGCAGCACACCTGGCGGCAACGGCTATAACGAATTGTCGTTCGACGACACGAGCGGTGACGAGCGGGTTCGCTTGCGAGCCCAGACAGACCTCGAGACCTACGTCGGTCGCGACCGCAAGACGATCGTGCGCGGCAGCGACATCACCCGCACCGAAGGGCACCGCGCCGAGGAGATCGAGGAGAACGTCCTCTTGCGCGTCGGCGGCGACCACGCGGTCCAAATCGACGGCGCACATAAAGACGTCGTTAAAGGAAATAGCGAGACCAAGGTCGGTGAGGACCGCCTCGTGGAGGTGGAGGGCTCCGAGCGCCATCACATCGGGCGCACCGGCTCGCTGAAGGCCGCGGACGATCTCACGACCGAGACCGAGGGCAACCAGGCGACCGTGATCGGGAAGCACGACGCCAAGCGGTCCTTCGCGCTCCACGTCGAGGGCAGGTCCTTCCTGGAGAGCACGGAGATCACCGAGCTCGCGTCGAAGAGCGGCCTGCGCCTCCGGTCGGGGCGCAGCGTCATCGAGGTCATGCCCGACCAGATCCTGTTGATGTCGGACAAGATCATGCTCCAGGCGCCCGGCGTTCAAATGGAAGTTAGGAAGAATGGCGAGCTCTGGATCGACGCAGACGAGGCCGTCGTGGCGAAGTCCAAGTCGGTGACGATGGCAGGGCAATCCGCCATGCTGCGACTGAAGACGCAGGCGGAGCTCCTCGGCGCGCAGATCAAACTGCAGGGCGCCGAGAGCCTTCAGGGGCTCGACGCCGAGACGCGGGAGCCTACGAAGATCGAGCTCAAAGACGACGACGGCAACGCCGTCCCCAATCAACGCTACATCCTGGTCTTCTCCGACGGCTCGGAGCAGACAGGCTTCCTCGATCACGAGGGCAAGGGTGAGGTCTTCCTCGACGACGGAGCGACCATTCGCTTCCCCGGCCTTCTCGACGCCGCACGCGGAGGGACGCGATGAGAGCGTTCATGACGAAGACCATCACGTACCGCTGGACCGTCCTCGACGCGACGGCCGCTTGGCTCGCCCACGTCATCGACATATGGGCGACGCCTTATCGGGTAAAGCCCCGCGACGTCGAGGGCGGGCGCCACGGCTTCACGCTCGGCCTGCCGCTCCTGTCGTCGGACGGCTTCCGTGGGACACACGGCGATATTGGCTATTCGGTCGGCCAAGACGTGACGTTCTCGCTCGGCCTCACGATCGACCCGCCCTCGGTGCAGCGCTTCTTCCGCGAGGGGTACGAGTGGGTCGACGTCCCCGAGGAGGTCTCCACTTCGGGCAAGACGATTCAGCAGCTCCTCATCGCGCTCTACCAACACGACAAAGAGCGCTTCGCCCATTTCGACCCGGCGCTCGTCGTCGGGACCTATATGGCGGGCGTCGCGGTGAATTGGCCGCAGATGATCCCCAATTCACCATTCAAGATCCCGGCCTTCGCGCTCAATCCTTACAACCAGCCGTGGGGCGACCTCATCATGCTCCACTTCGACTATTGGGGTAATACGAACCTGCGCGCGGCGCTCATCAACGACCTCGTCGGGGGCGGCGGCGCGGCCGATGTCTTCATGGATATCGCGACAGGGCTCGGCTCCGCTTTGCTCTGGATCTTGAGCAACGACCCGTGGACTGGCGTGTGGGGCCGCATCACCCCGCTCGCTTTGCCCTCGGAACAAGGTGAGCACAAAATCAAGAAGGTGCTCGCCCGCAAGGCGCTGCGTGGAGCCCCCATTCAGGCGCTGCCCACGACGCGCGAACAGGGCGGTAACTCCACGACCACGGGGCGCACCGTGAAGGTCATGAGCCTGCCGCCGCCGCGCATCGAGCTCGACGGCTTCGGGCGCCAGACGATATGGCCCATACGCGACCCGGTGCCGCTCTTGCCGCAGCCGTTCGGGCGCCGAATGCACGAGTCGAAGCTCCGCTTCCGTATCACGCTGGCGCTCGGCGCGACCAACACGCGCATCGAGATCCTCCGGGGTGACTCTGTCTATTATCGAGAGGTCCACCAGCTCGGTGAGTTCATTCTCCCAGGCGTCCATATCTGGTCTTGGGACGGCTACGATCAGGACGGCGTCTTCGACTCCGAGGTCTTGAAGGGGAGCGAGTGGACGGCGCGCGTCACCGTGACGGACCTCCACGGGCGCACCAGCGTCGGGGTCACCCACTTCAGCGCAGCGCCCGACAAACACCGCTGGGTCGACTGTCGCATCGACTCCGAGTCGAAGCAGATCGACGTGACCGTGTGGAATCAGTTCCTCAACCCGAGCGACATTCGGCTCTTCGACGCCGGGCTGAAGATCGACAATCTGTCGAACCTCGTCGACGCCGGCGCGGGCTGGATGGGCAACCTCGCGAGCCCCGCAGGTGGAGGTGGGATCAACGCGCTCCTGCCCAGTCTCATGAATGCGTTCCCCGGGCCGGCGGGCTCCCAATTCAATGGCCTGCTCGAGGAGTTTCGCAAGCTCTTCGTCAAAGAGGGTACAGGCAGCGATCCGAACTCGGCCGGCTCTCGTGCGGTCTCACAGTTCGCCGGGCTCGTGCCGGGGATGCTCAATACAGGTGAGATCGAAGCGGGCTCCGAGCTCGGTCGCATCTTCCAAGGCAGCGACCTCGACGAGGAGTCCTTCCGCCGGCTCCGCACAGCCGTGATGGATGGCATCCAGCGCCACTGGTCACGCACGCTCAAGATGGAGGCTGGCGAGTGGAACCTGAAAGTCAGCGCGAAGGAGCGGGCCAACGACGCGACGCGGACGTACCTCTCCTCCATGGGCGGCGTCATCTCGCTACGCGAGGCGAAAGACAGGAACCGGAGCTTCAACTTGGCGCTCGTCGAGGGCCTGCCCGTCTTCAACATTTGGGACCCGGCGAAGGCTCTGCCCGAGGAGCAGGTCCAGAACGGCTGGATCACCAATGTGGATGCACCCTATGGTCTGACAGGCGCGCACGAGCTCGGCCATCAAGTGCTCATCGATCGGAAGGACTGGCTGTTCTCGATCACCCACAAGGGTACGAGCACGATTGGGCAGCAGTCGCTCTCGATGGCGAACGGCGACTCGCGCAACGCGCCGAACGTGATCGCGACGG
>JAXLYR010000013.1:0-266511 GCA_046351325.1 Polyangiaceae bacterium
TTGCCGCGGACCATGAGCGAATCCATCTCTCGATCGTCATCGCGTGAAAAGCGCGGGCAAGGCACCGACGCGCGCAGACAGGCTGCGCGACCGACGAAGAAGCAAACGACGAGGAGCGCCTCCACGCCTCGGCAACGCGGTGAGGAAGCGCCCGCCCAGACGGATCGTCGTGCGGACGACATCCTCGCGCGGCTCCGCTCCGTCGAGGGGCACCTTCGCGGCATCGCGCAGATGGTCGAGGCCGACGCTCACTGCGTCGACGTCCTCCGACAAACACGAGCCGTGCGCGCGGCGCTCTCGCGGGTCGACGCAGCGCTGCTCGAACGCCACCTCGGCGACGCGCTCAGCCGCTCGTCGCGCGCGACCGATGCCGCCGAACGAGAGCGCATCATCACGGAGCTCGTCGATGTCTACACCGCGACGCGCTGACGGAATCATCGCGCTCGTCGCGGCGGTCGCGCTCGGCTGCGGGCCGACGACGCCGAACAACGGCGTGCCGAGCTCGTCTCCATCCGACAGCTCACAAGCGCGACCGACGTCGACGACGAGCGCGATCGAGCCGCCGTTCAAGCCCTCGAGCACCGCGTGTGTGAAGGGACGTGGGCGCGACTACCCGGTCGGCCCGACGGAGAAATACAAGTCGCTCGCTGATGTCCCCTTCGAGTCCCTCGAGGCCGGCGACACCGTGCGCATCCACTATCGACCCGAGCCCTACCGCGAGAAGCTCTGGGTCGGTGGGGTGGGGAAGGCAGACGCACCCATCCGCGTGTGCGGCGTGAAGGGGCCGAACGGCGAGCTCCCCATCCTCGAGGGCTCGGGCGCGACGACGCGCAAGAACCTGCCTTTTCCCTTCGACGGACACCAGGCGCGCGGGCTCATCGTCGTCGGCTGGCGACGCGGCGGGCCGTGGCAGGAGCAGCCTGAGCACATCGTGATCGAGGGGCTCGAGCTGCGTGGCGCTTCACCGCCGAACAAGTTCATCGACAAGGCCGGCACCGAGACCGCGTACGTCGACTCGGCCGCGGGGATCTTCGTGCAGCGCGCGAGCCACGTGACGATCCGCGGCTGCGTGATCCACGAGAACGCGAACGGGCTCTTCGTCGGGTCTGCGGGCAACGAGGAGCTGACACGCGACGTCCTCATCGAAGACAACGAGATCTTCGACAACGGCATCCCCGACAGCTTCTACCAGCACAACGTCTACAACGAGGCGAGCGGCGTCGTTTACCAGTTCAACCGCTTCCGCTCGCCGCGCGCCGGCAAGGGTGGCGTCGTACAGGGCGGCAACATCAAGGAGCGCTCGGCGGGGGTCGTCGTTCGCTACAACTGGATCGAGAACGGCGCGCACCTGCTCGACATCGTCGACTCGCAAGAGGCTCGCGACCCCAACGTGAAGGAGCCGACGTTCCACGAGACGTTCGTCTACGGCAACGTGCTCGTGCGCGGGCCCGTGCCGTCCGGCTCGATGGTGCACTACGGCGGGGACAGCGGCCTTCTCGACACCTATCGCAAGGGCAAGCTCCACTTCTTCCAGAACACCGTCGTCGTCGAGAACGCGAACTACCGCGACTACGACATGACCGCGGTCTTCCAAATCAGCACGAACGACGAGCTCCTCGAGTCCGTCAACAACGTCTATGCGTCGACGGGTGCGGCGACTCCGCTCAAGCCGATCGCGCTCCTCGGGGCGCGCGATGGCGTGTGCGCGGGGCAGGCCTCGTTCGCGGGCGATTGGATCCAGGAGGGCATCGCTGCGCTCGACGGCTTGCCCGGCAAGGTGCCGCAGATCACCGCGGTCGTGTCGGGCTTCGATGGCGCGACACGCGGTGACTCGCCGGGCTTCGTCGCGCTCGACGGACACGACTACCGACCCGGCAAGGACAGCCCACTCGGTCCGGGCGTAGAACTAACGGTGTCCAAGGAACACGCCGTCCTCGAGGAGCTCCTCATCGAGGGTGGGCATCGACCGCGACCGGCGGGCGCGATCGTCGGCGCGTTCTCGCGCGCGACCAAGTAGGCGTTCGTCGGCCGCTGCGCGCCGAGGAGCCTCAGCGCTTCTCGAGCGTGGCGCACGCCGCGTGGCCCGGTACACCGAGCGCGCGCGCGATGGAGCAGAGCCTCGCGGCGCGGGTGATTTGCTCCTCGTCTCCGCGCGTGAGGCCCGCGCGGGCGAGGCGCTCGGCGCCGTCGGCGAAGCCGATGAGCGCCATCGGCGCGAAGGACTCCTTGTGCGCGACCAGCGTCTTCTCGACGAGCGGCGACGGGTTGGAGAGGCGCGTCCAGAGCGTCGAGTCGGCGAGGAGCGCGGCCTCGAAGAGCGGCGTGAAGCGCGTCGCGGCCTCCGAGTCCTGGCAAGGGAACACCGGATCTTTCGGCCCGAGATCGCCCGCCGCGAGCGACTTCTTGGCGACGCGATCGAGGAGCTCGGCGCTCGCGCCCGCGGTCGTGGAGGCCTTTTGCGAGAGCGCGCCGGCGGCGACGTCGTCCGCGAGGGCCTTGCACTCCGCCTCGCGCGCGTCCTTCTTCGCCTTGGCGGCGCGCTCGAGCTCGAGGCGCTGCCGCTCGGCCTCCTCGGCCGCGGCTTTCTCCTTGCGGGCGGCGTCGCAGCTCGCGCGCATCGTCGCGACCTTGTCGCGCTGGGCCTTCGTCGACCACGAGAGCTGAGCTTCGGTGAAGGTCTCGGCCGAGCATGCGTCGGGGCTCGCGAGCAGCCGATCGATGGTGTCGCGCCGGAACCGCAGCGCGACGACGCTCACGGTGATCGCGATGAGGATGCTCGTGCTCACGACGCCGAACGCCATGCGGATCAGCGTGCGTTTTCGCAGGAGGGCGACGAGCCAGCCGCCGTCCTCGAGGGCGGTGCGGCAGGCGTCGAGGGCCTCGACCCACGCGGCGACGTCCGCGCCGAGCACGTTGAGCGGTGCGGCGAGCTCGCGATCGTGCCGGACCTTGCCGGCGACGCGCGTGAGCACCGAGGCGATGTCGGGGCGGCGGCCGTCGACGGTGAGCTGCGTGACCGCGTCGAGGAAGCCGAACTCACCCGCGTGGAGGCGCCACGCTTCGATCGCGCGCGGGTAGGACGCCGCGATGCGACCCTGCGCTGCGTGGATCGACGCGCTCGGGAGCGACGCTCGACCTCGGCGGGCGTCACGCCTGCGAGGCGCGCGACGTCGCCGACGCCGCGCTGGTAGGCCTCGAAGAGGGCGCGCGGCTCGAGCTCCGCGAGCCCCTGCTCGATGCGGTTGCCGACGATGCAGCTCGCCGCGTATTCGATGGGGCCCATCGACGCGCGGTTGAAGGCGCCGGTGATCCGCGCCGCAGGCGACCCTGCCTTCGGGCGTGCGTGCGCACGTTGGGTGTCGGCAGCGGAGGTCATCGCGTCGCGCCCGAAGCTCGCTAAATACCACGGTCTCTCGGCGGCCAACGCGATTCTCTTCGGGGTATGCTCCGCCACGCATGGAGGAACGGTCTCGGCGCGCGACGGCGGACCGCGGCACGATCCACGAAGTTCAGCCCGGGGATGTGCTCGACGGGCGCTACGAGCTCGTGGAGCGCATCGGGCGCGGCGGCTTCGGCGACGTATGGCGCGCCATCGAGCTCTTGCCGGACGGCGCCCCGCTCCGCGACGTCGCGCTGAAGCTGCTCGCTTCGGACGTTGCCGTCTCGGGTTGGGCCGAAGAGGCGAAGCTCCTCGCATCCTTCCGTCATCCGTCGCTCGTCACGATCTACGGCGCGGGCATCCTCGAGAAGCCGAAGGCTCCGTTCGTCGCGATGGAGCTGCTCATCGGCGAGACGCTCGCCGAGACGCTGAAGCGCGTCCCGCGCCTGCCGTGGCGCGCGGTGCTGCGCATCGCCCGCGAGGTCGCCGCCGCGCTCGACGTCATCCATGTGCGCGGCGTCGCGCACCTCGATCTCAAGCCAGCGAACCTCTTCGTCACGCAAGAAGGGACCGTCAAAGTCCTCGACTTCGGCATCTCGCGCACCGCGGGCGTCGCGCGCCACGTCACGCGTGGGCGACCGGCGCCACGCCCGCCCGACGACGAGGCCTCGACGTCGACCGCGGCGTTCCTCGCAGAGTCCAGCGCTCCCTATGCGGCCACGCAGCTCGCGGACGCGATCGCCGAGACCGTCGCGAAGGAGGTCGCGGAGGCGACGGGCACTGGCTCGGCGAAGATGGTCGTCGGCACGCCCGGCTACGTCGCGCCCGAGGTCCTGCAGCTCGCGGAGCCGACCGCGCTCGCAGACGCGTACGCGCTCGGCGTGACGATCGGAGTCCTCGCGACGGGTCGCTTCCCCCAGGACTGCGAAGAGGAGCCGCCCGACGGCTCCGATGGTGAGGTCTACAAACGATTCTGGTACGGCCTGCGCGACGCGACGCTGAAGGGCTCGCTCAGGGACCTCGAAAAAGACGGTCTCCCGCGCGGCCTCGCGGCGTTGGTCGCGCGCCTCACGTCGGTCGATCCCGAGCGACGCGAGGTCAAGCCTGGCGGCCTCGCGGCCCTGGTCGAAGAGGTCTGGCGCCGTCCCAACGGCGTCGTCGGGCAGCCGTATCCGGGGCTCGCGCCGTTCGGTCGACAGCACGAGGGGCTCCTCTTCGGCCGCGACCCCGAGCTCGCGCGCATGCTTCGTCACCTCGCCGACGAGCCGCTCGTCGTGGTCGCCGGGCCGAAGGGGGCAGGCAAGACCTCGTTCGTCGAGGCGCTGCTCCTCCCCGAGCTCGAGAAGGCCCGCGTCGACGGTCGAATGGACACGGAGACGCGCGTCGTCACGATGCGCCCGCAGCCGGACGCCGCGCTCCGCCACGCGCTGAGGGAGCTCCACGCCGTGCTCGACGACGGCGAGGGCCTCGACGGCGACACGGCGTTCGCGGCCCTCGGCGCGCTCGCCGGAAAGGATCGCGCGATCGTCCTCGTGCTCGAGGATTTCGAGGCGATCGTCGATATCCCCGAGGCCGAGCGCGCGCTCGTGACGGCCCTCGTGGAGCGCGCGCTCGACGCGAAGGTCCCCGGCGTGCGGCTCGTCATCGTCATCGATCAGGAGGACGTCGACCGCGTGCTCGCGCTCGGTGGCCCCGCGCCTCGCGCGTCGCTCGACAGGCTCGCTGCGAGCGTGCGTTACCTCGCGCCGCCGGTCGAGGCCGTCGCGGCCGAGATCGCGCTCGAGCCTGCGCGCGCCGCGGGCATGCCGATCGTCGCGCCCGACGAGCTCGTGCGCGCGGTGGAGCGAGAGCTCGGCGCAGGCGGGGTTCCGCTGCCCGCCGTCGCGCTGCTCCTTCGAACGGCGGTCGCGGGCGGCAAGCTCGACGGCACGCGCATCGCGGTGCCGACGGCCTTCTCGAGCGCGCTCTACGCGCACGCCGAGTCCGTCGTCGAGCCCCTCGCGCGCGAGGACGCCGAGCGCGTCGTCGCGCTGCTCGTCGCGCTGACCTCCTCGGACGGTGCGGCCTTGCGCGTGCCGATCAAGCAGCTCTGCGATCGGCTCGGCGAGGACTCGGTCGACGCGCTCCTCGGCAAGCTCACCCAAGCGAACCTCGCGCGCGTGCGCGGCGGCGCGGCGGAGCTCGTCCATCCGGTGCTCGCGCGCTGGCCTCGCATCGAGAGCGCTCGCCTCGCGTCGATGGATGTCATCGCCCTGCGCGAGCGGCTCGCGACGGCCGCGGCAGCGTGGGAGCACGCGAGCTTCCGACAGGACTACCTCGATCGCGGCGAGCTCCTCAGCGCGCTCGATCTGCGCTCGCTCTCCGTGCGCGGGCTCACAGGCATCGAGGTCGAGTTCCTCTCCGCGTCGCGCCGCGCGCGGCGACGTCGGCGCGCGATGCGGCTCGGAGCCGCGGTGATCGCCCTCCTCACGCTGGTCGTGGCCTTCGCCTACAAGGCGAAGCTCGATCGCGATCGGCACGCCGCCGAACAAGCCGAGGAGCGCGCGCGGCTCGAGGCGCGCCGCGTCCGGCTCGTCGCGCGCGCCCGTCAAACCCACGATCCGTACGCGCGCGTCGCGTACCTCGTGGCCGCGCTCCGCCTCGGCGTCGACGAGCCCGCGCTCTACGTCGAGCTCCTCGGCGCAGCGAACAACCTGCCGCCAGGCAGGTTCCTCTCGCTCGATCCGATCGAGGCGCCGAAGATGCCGTGGGACGAGCGATGGCTCGTCGGTCGCAGCCCGACGGGCGCGCTCGTCGTCTTCGATCTCACGCCGACGAGCTCCGAGCCCGAGGTCATCGAGCACGATCTCTCGATCGATCTCTCGAAGACGAGCGCGCTCTGGCGCAAGCCAAAACGCTTCGATCTCGCGATCGGTGAGACCCCGCTCGTCGACATCGTCCCGCTCTCGTACGACACCGCGCTCCTCGCGCGGAACACCGCCGGCGAGGTGCAGCTCATCCGCTTGCGAGAGGACGGCGTGCCCGCGCTCGCGGCCGTCGCGCCGATGCGATGTCGCGGAGACCTCGTCGCCGCGCAGCGTGCGCCCGTCGTCGCGTGCGTCGGCGGCAACCGGATTTGGCTCTGGGACTTCGTTCGCGAGACGACCCACACGATCGACGAGTCTTCGCGCCCCTTCGCGCTGTCACCCGACGGGACACGCGTCGCCACGTGGAAGGGCAGCTCGTTCACCGTGTACTCGGCGTTCGAAGACACGCCGGCGAAGAGCGGCGAGATCACCGGCTCGATCCGCGTCGCATCGTTCAGCCCGCGCGATCCGATCCTCGCGATCGCGACCGAGGACCACGTCTTGGCGGTCGACGCGAACGCCCCGAGCCGCGTCCTCGTCGATCGGCCGAGCACCCAGAACATCGTCACGCTGCGCTGGGACGAGGGCGGGCTCGACGTCGCTGCGTGCAAGCTGAGCGGGCTCGACGAGTGGATCTACCTGCGAAAGGGCGAGCGCCTCGAGACCGAGCTGCCGCCCGCAGGTCGGTGCGACGACGCTCGCCTCGGCGCGCCCGACGTCGCCTCGTCGCGGTACGACCTGCGCGAGTTCGCGATGCGCGACTTCGGCGAGCACTTCTCGCGCGGTGCGTTCCACCTCACGGGCGATCGCTGGCTCTCGAGCACGCTCGTGCTCGCCGCCGCGCAGGACGACGCGCTCGAGCGCGTGATGCTCTTCACCCGGCGCGACGACAAACTCCAGAAGAAGCCGGTCGCAAAGACCGACGGCTTCACCCGCATCTCGCGCGTCGGCGACATCGCCGCCGTGGAGCTCGCGCGCACCCAAGAGCGCGTTCGCGAGCACGGCCTGCCCGACATCGAGGTCCTCGAGGCCGACACCGGCAAGCGCGTGCTCAGCTCGACGGGCTTTTTGCTGTCGGCGTGCTCGAGCGGTCGCATCGTCGCCTACCGCCCCGAGGGAGATCGCTACGCGATCGTCGACGTGCGCACCGCCACCGAGATGGGCAGCGTGAAGCGTGTGCCTGGCTTCGTCGTCGGCATCTCACCGAGCTGCGAGAAGGTCTACACGCAGACGCTCGAGGGCACGCTCCTCGTCACCAAGCTCGTGCAGGGCCAGCCCGCGCCCGACGCGCAGATCGTCGCGACGTCGACGGGCTATGTCTTCGACACCGAGGCCAGCGCGTCCTTCGACGGTGGCAACGCAGGGCTCCTGCTCGCGTTCTCGAGCGGTGAGGTCGCGCGCGTCGACGAGCGCGACGACACGCTCCGCATCCTCGCGTACGCCAAGCCTCGCGCCTCCGCACTCGGCGACGGGCCGCTCCCCGGTGAGGCCCTCTTCGCCGACGCGACGGGCGTGCACCGCGTCCTCGCCGACGGCACCATCACCGAGATCGCGCGACCCCGTGCCGGCGCCTCGTGGGAGGACGTGCTCGCGACCCAAGACGGGCGCGCGGTCTTGCTCGCGTCGGCCGACGAGCTCGCCGTCGTCGATACTCGACTCAAGGCCGTCACGGGCTCCGTCGAGCTCGCTGGCATGACGCGGCTCACGGCGTGGGGCCCGGACGGCTCGGCGCTCGTCTACGCACCCGACATCGAGGGGATCGCCCGCGCGATCGTCGTCCCGTTCGGACCCAAGCTCGTGGAGGCCATCGGCGCGATCGCCTCGAACCTGCGCGTCGACGACGCGGGAAACTTGATGCTCAAACGATAGCGCGCGCGGCGTTCAATCGACGCTGCGTTCAATCGACGCTGCGTTCAATCGACGCTGGGGACGCGCGCTTGGATGTTCGTCGGCTCGGGCATTCGCGGCGGAGCGAAGCGCGCGTTCGCGGTGCGGATGACGCGCTCCATGCAGCGCGCGGCCTCTTCGAACTCCGCGCTCGAGGGCGTCGCGTGGACGCTCGTGCGATCGATGTAGCCCTGCGGATCGACTCGGAACGAGATGTCGACGACCTCGGGTGGAAGCGGCGCGCCGCCGGCCCCGCGGCACTGATCGACCAGATCGAAATAGAGCGTCGCGCGCAGGTCTCGCTCGCCGCTCGCGCTCGAGGCCTTCACGTCGGGGCGGATGCGGAGCATCTCTCCTTGCGACGGGCGCTTCGCGATCGGTGCGGCCGACGCGCTGGTCTCGGTGCCGACGAGCGAGCCGCTCGGATCGGTCGGCGCCAACCGATCGGGCGCGTGCACGGCGATCTCCAGCAGGGCCTCGCGCGAGACGGGCAGGTGCGTCGCCGCCGAGGGCGCCGCGGCCGACGACGGCGAAGCTCCCGTGCTGCCGAGCGCGGTGCTGACGGTCCCAGCGACGCTCTTCGACGGGGCCGGCGCGGAGCGGTCACCACAAGCCGCCGCGAGCAACGCGACGCCGACAAGCGCTCGCGATCGGAACGCGCCTTGAATCACGGGCCCGCAGGCTAACATGGCGCCGGATGTCCCAGGACCCGCGCGAAGGCAAGACGCTCGCCCTGCTCGCGGAGGTCGTGCGCACGCTCGGCCGAGAGCCCGCGGACGCAGAGCATCGAAGCGGCACCTTCAGCTCACGCGCGACGCGCGCGGCGCTCCTCAGCGGCGTCTCCGGCATCGTCGCCGGCTTGATCCCCGCGTTCGTCGCAGTCGGCGTCGCGGGCCTCGGAGGCTCGGCTGCGCCCGCAGCGGGCATCTTCTCGGGCCTCACGCCGAGGCTCATGCACCAGCCCGCGTATGTCGGGGTGCTCATCAGCCTCGGGCTCGTCGCGATCGCGGTGACGCTCGGCTTCGCCGCGAGCCGCTCGTCCGCGAACCTCACCGCCGACACGACCGCCGCGTTCCGACTCGCGATGATGCGGAGGATCCTCGCGACCTCGCCGCGCGCGCTCGACGCGGTGGGTGCGTCGCTCGCGGCCTCCGCGCCGAAGCCTCCGCCGGGTCTCGCACCCGCGGGCGCGGCTCCACCAGGCGCAGCACCACCCGGCGCGAAGCCACCAGGCGCAGCTCCGCCCGGCGCAGCACCACCGGGCGCAGTGCCACCAGGCGCGAAGCCTCCTGGCGCAGCGCCTCCCGGTGCAGCGCCCCCCGGTGCGACGCCTGCGCGCACCGCTCCCGGCACCGAAGCGGTGAAGCTCTCCGTCCTGCGCGACAGCCAGATGGCCGCCGAGCTCGTGGTCGCGACCGTGACGAGCCTGCCTCAAGCCCTCTTCGGCTTCATCACGCTGGTCATCGACGTCGCGTCGAGCGGCTCGCTCCTCGCGGCCGTGCTCGGCGTCGGGCTCTTCCTCGTGTCGCGCCTGCTCGCGTCGAAGACCAGCGCGCGCGTCTCCGCCGCCACGGCCGAGCTGTCCCGCGCCGACGCCGCCGCGTTCGGCGAGGTCGGCGAAAAAGTAAACCACCTTGACGATATTCGTCTCGCTGGCGCACGCGGGCTCGCGATGGGCGAGGTCGCCGGCGCCATCAAGACCGCGTCGGACGGCCGTCGCGCCGTCGCGCGTGCCATCGCGATCTCCGGCCAGACCTCGAGCCTCCTCACGACGCTCGCGCCGCTGATGGTCTTGCTCTCGCTGAGCATCTCGGGCGCGCGCGTCTCGCCGCCCGAGATCGCGCGCCTCCTGCTCGCGCTGCCGCTCCTCATCGGTCGCCTCTCCGCGGTCGACGGTCTCCGCATCGCCGTCCTCGAGAAGCGGCCCGTCCTCGTCTCCGTCCGCGCCGTCTTGGGGCTGCCGCCGCACCCGCCGCCGGCCCCGACGCCGAAGCCTCTGCCATCCGATCACGAGAGCCCCGAGATCGTCTTCGAGCACGTCACCTTCGCGCCGCCCGGCTCGCGCGCCATCCTCGAGGACGTCAGCTTCCGCGTGCCCGCAGGCGCCGTCATCGGCCTCTGCGGCCCGAGCGGCGGCGGCAAGAGCACCGTCGTCCGCTTGCTCCTGCGCCTCGACGATCCGACCTCGGGGCGCATCCTCGTCGGCGGCGTGCCCATCACCGAGCTCGATCCGGACGCGCTCCCGCGGCTCTTCGGCGCGCTCGCGCAAGGCGGCAAGCTCCTCGGTCGAACCATCGAGGAGAACGTCCTGCTCGGCTCGCCCGCGCGCGGCACCCACGAAGCCCGCGCGCTCGCGCTCGACGTCCTCTCGCGCGCACAGATCCCCGATCTCGCGAACGACGCAGGGATCACGAAGCGCTTCGTCCCGGCCCCCGCGAACCTCTCCGGCGGCGAGCAGCGCCGCGTCTTGCTCGCGCGCGCTCTGGCGATGCGCGCGCCGGTGCTCGTCCTCGATGAGCCCGAGGCCGGCCTGCCGAAGGCCACCGTCCGCGCGCTCTTCGGAGCCGTGCTCGGTGATCGCAAAGGCAAGAGCTCGATCATCGTCACGCACGCGCCCGAGCTCCTCGGCTCGACGGCGAACGTCGTGCTCGCGGGCGGCAAGGTCGTCGACGTCGGCCCACACGCGGAGCTCGTCGAGCGCTGCGAGGTCTACCGAGCCCTCACCGCGAGCGCCCCCGCCGAAGCCCCCTGATCCCTGAATGGGTCCAGACCTCGCCCGGCGGGGGCTCGAGCTCGCGCCGGCGTCGTTTTGGGAGCTCTCGACCCCGTCCCGGGAGGTCTAGACCCCTCCCGCGGAGGTCCAGACCCCTCCCACAGGGGTCCAGACCCCCCCTGCGGCGCGGGGCCGACCCCCGCCGCGGCCCGCCTGACCCCCGCTCGCTCAAGCTCGACTAGGAGGTTGGGGTCGTCGGAGTCCCCGACGAACCGTTGGGGTCCTTCTTCGGCGCGACCTTCACCTCTGTCAGGCCGAGGACGATCTGTTCTTGCACGTTGAAGCTCGGGCGGAGCGTCGTCGCCCAGTCGTTCCACCAAAGGTGCAGCTCCTCGAGCGCGTCGAGCTGGGCCTGGTGCGCGGCCGCGACCTCCGAAGCTACGGGACTGATGGCCGGCAAGCTCCCAGGCTCCGTCAGTTCTTCGATGAGGCCTTTTGCCTCTGCGACCAGCAAAGGTGTCAGGCCGCGCAGGCGAAGATTGTTGAATACGGCCACAGCGCCCGGCTCTTTGCTGGTCTCGAGCGCCTCCACGCGAGAGAGGAACGTCTTGACGCTGTCGACGACCAGCGGTCCGAGCGGCTGCTGCGCGAGGTCTTTGAAGAACGCGGCCTCGAAGGCGCCACGATTCTTCTTGGGGACGAACCGCTGAATCACCATTCGCGCGCGGGGGAAGAAGCGGTTCTCGATGTCGTCGAGGCGGCGCAGCTTGTCGAACCTGACGGGGTCGACCTTCTCGAGATCGACAGTCGCCTCAGTGAAGTTGTGCTCGAAGGGCCGGTCACGCCCAGCAGCGGTGTTCCAAAGACGCCAGCCCAAGTTGTGCTCTGACCCCGCATAGTTGTTCTTGACCGCGCGGCGTATGAAGCGCGGGCCCAGAATGGCGATCAAGAAGCGCGATACGCGCCCCAAGAACTGGCGGTCGTCACTGGATAGTTCGGCGCCCGAGGCCTCGAGCACCTCGTCCGAGTCGAACTCGGCGAGGACGTCTACGTCACTGTCGACTGTTGCTTTGGCGGCGTCTTTTAACGGTTTGGACTTCAGTGTTTGCTTCGGCTTCGACGTCTTGGCAGCACGAGGCTTGGACGCCGAACCCTTCTTCGTTTGTGGCTTCGCCATGATCTCCCCTTTGAGGCGCGAGGAGAACAGACGGAAAAACCTCGTCGCAAGCGGAAAGTTTCAACCCTGTCAGGCTGACGCGGGCGTCAGTCGAGGGTAACGGCCAGGAACTTCGCTGGGGCGTGGATGGCGGCGAGGGCTATTCTCGATTTCGGGAGACACGCAATGGGCCAGCGGACCGCGTCCGAGACGTTGTGTTCAATCATCGTCGCCCTTTTGGAAGCGGAGGTGGGAGTCTCTCCGCGCACGATCCCGGCGGGCGACCGCTTTCAACACCTGCCCGACTTGCGGCTCCGCGCGCTCATCGCTCCTGCCGAGGAGCCGGCGCGCTGCGTCCTCTCCCTCAGGATTTACGGGCATATCTCTGGTCACACCGGCCAATGACCACGACCGATCACGCACAGGCATCGTGGCCGCTTTCCATGCGGGCGGCTATCTTCAGTACCAAGGATCTAGGACCCCTCGATTGACGACGGAGGCATCCACTGCATCGTTCGAGGACCTAGACCCCATCACATGGAAGCGCACCTCAACCATCACGCCGATAAGCAAAAACAGAGAGTCCGGCTCAACACGCTTAACTAGTATCACGTGGATGCGCGCTGCGATTCCTGGGCTGTTGGTCCTCTTCTTGTCGGCTTGCGGCGAGCTGTCCGGATCGCGAGGGGCGTCGAAGAGCACGGGCACAGGCAGCTCGGGTCCGGCGACGCCCGCTCCTTCCGCGGCGGCTTCGATCACGAGTCGCTTCTCTTCCGAGGGTGTGCGGACGGTCGTGCTCCGAGCGACACGGGCCGCCGACGCGACCGTCGTACCCACGTCCGGAAACGAAATCGTGATTTCGGGGAAGGCCGCCGGCGGTGCGCCGGGCTATCACCCGGCGGACTCGGCGTGGGAAGAGACGCCAGCGAAGGACTGGGGGCTAGGCTTCCAATCGAAGCTCTATGGCGAAGTGCTCGTCATTTCGACGCAGAACGAGATCGCATTCATCCACCACCACTATGCGATCGAGGGGCTTACGGTCGAGCTCCCTGCGGGCGTCGTGCTCGTCCGCGAGACCCGCCCGCCGAGTGGGGAAGGTGGGGCGGACCTCACGCCGCCCAAACCCACCGCTTCCGCGCGCTGACGTCGAGCAGCGCTCAACCCCCGTTGAGCACCTTGCGCACCGCGCTGAGCAGGGCGGCGGGCGTGAAGGGCTTCTGGAGGAAGGCGCGCCCTTCCTCGAGCACGCCCTGGTGGACGATGGCGTTGGACGTGTACCCCGACGCGAACAGGACCACTCGGCACAGGCCCTCCGCCGCGAGCCGCTCGGCCAAATCCCGCCCCCCGAGGCGCGGCATCACGACGTCGGTGATGGTGAGATCGACCGGGCGCCCGCGCGCGCGGAGGAGCTCGAGCGCGGCGACACCGTCCGGGGCCTCGCACACGTCGTAGCCTGCGCGCCGCAGGGTGCGCACGACAAGGGCGCGGACGAGCGGCTCGTCCTCGACGACCAGCACCTGCTCGCTCCCACCGCCCACTGTGATCGAGCCGTCGCGCTCGGCCTTCTGCGACGGCGCGAGCTCGCGCGGGAGGTAGATCTTGAACGTCGAGCCGGCGCCGGGCTCGCTGTAGACGGCGATGGTGCCGCCTGCCTGTCGGACGATGCCCCAAGCCATCGCGAGGCCGAGCCCGGTGCCGCGGCCCACTTCCTTCGTGGTGAAGAAGGGCTCGAAGAGCCGCTCGAGGACCTCGCGGCCCATGCCCGCGCCCTGATCGCTGACCGCGAGCATCACGTACTCGCCGGGACGGACGCCGTGGTGGACGCGCACGTACTCGTCGTCGAGGACCACGTTCTGGGTCTCGAGGGTGAGCCGCCCGCCCTGCGGCATGGCGTCGCGCGCGTTGATCGCGAGGTTCATGATCACCTGCTCGAAACGGGACGGATCGATGGCGACCGTCCACGGCGCCGGGTGGTACACGGTGACGATCTCGATCGTCTCCCCGAGCGCGCGCCGCAGGAGCTTGTCCATGTCGCGGAGGGCGTCGTTCACGTCGATCGCTCGCGGGGCGACGACGGTGCGGCGCGAGAACGCGAGCAGCTGGCCGGTGAGCTCGGCCGCCCGCGCCGCGGCCCGCATGACCTCCTCGAGATCGTCGGCGCCCTCGGGGAGCACGGCGCCACGCAGCATCTCGCCGCACGAGAGGATCACCGTCAGCAGGTTGTTGAAGTCGTGGGCGATGCCGCCGGCGAGCCGGCCAATGCCCTCCATCTTCTGAGCTTGGAGGAGCTGCGCCTCGAGGTGGCGCTCCTCGCCGACGTCTCGGTAGATGAGGCGGAGCCGCCGCGGAGTCCCGGCAGCGTCACGGACTACGGTGCCGCTCTGCAGTGTCGTGACGGCCTTGCCCTCCGCCGTCAGGAGCTCGTGGTCGCCCGGCGGCGTGAGGCCGTCCGTCAGGAGTGCCGCCAGGCACGCCCGGGCGTGCTCGCGCGCGGCGGGTCGGTAGAGCCCCTCGAGCGGCGCCCCGAGAAGCGCCGCGCGCGCGCGGCCAAGCGCCCGCTCCATCGTGCGGTTGCACTGGACGATCACGCCCGTGGACGCGTCGACGGAGCAGAACATCGCGGGCGCCGACTCGTAGGCCTCGACGGTGTCGCGCAGCTCCTCCTCGGCCGCCCGTCGTCGCTCGTGCTCGATGCCGAAATCCTCGGCGACGAGGTTCAGGCACGCGACGACGGCGTCGATCTCGTCGCGGCGCTCACTCACCGAGCGGCGGGCGGCGTAGTCGCCCCCCGCGATCTGCGACGCGAAGTCGATGACCTCCTCGAGCCGGAGGCGGTGCTCGTCGTCGAGCTCACCCATCGACGGCCCGTTGTCTCGCCCAGTCCCGTGCAGCGGTCGGGTCCGTGAACACGCGAAGCGGGAAGGGGGGCGACTGCAGACGTACGAAGAGGTTCATGATCGTGCGCGCGACGGGTGAGCGGACGAGGACGCCCATTGCGCTGAACACCGCGGCCGCCTCGGGGCCGGCGAGGAGGTCACGAGCCTCGCGGTTGGCGCCCGAGAGCGGGCCCGACTCCGCGACGAGCGGCACCCTGCGCCCCCCGGAAAGCTCCTGGGCCGCGCGGAACCCCGCCCGAAGGTGGTCGGCGGTCACGAGCTCGACGTACGACTGGTTGCAGACGTAAGGCCCCTCCAACCACCAGCGCGCGGCGCCGGTGTCGATGATCCGCGCGCCCGGCGGCGGAGACACGAGCCACATCCCGGATGTGCCCTCGTCCATGCGTCCCTCCCCATCCTTCCGGGGCGACAACCCCACCCCAAACCATGAATAACACGAGTCGCTGCGCCCTTCAGACGAGGAGCGCGCCTCTCCAGCCCCGTGCTGCATAGTAGGACTGCGCGCCATTGTGATAGACGAACACCTTACCGTAGCGTCGGTCGCAGAAGAGGGCGCCTCCGAGCGCGCGCACGTCGTCGGGGGTCTTTACCCAGCTACTGGTCTTGAGGTCGAACTCGCCGAGTCTCTGTAGCGCCCGATATTGGTCTTCGTCGAGGAGCTCGACGCCCATCGCGGCGGCCATTTCGACTGCGCTGTTCGCGGGCCTCGCCTCCTTTCGTGACTCGCGGGCGTCCTTGTCGTACGCGGTGCTCCTGCGTCCGGTCGGGCTCTCGGGGGAGCAGTCATAAAACCAATAGCGCCCTGTCTCGGGGTCTCGACCGACGACGTCGGGCTCACCGCCTGTAGCCTCCATTGCCGATAGCGACCTCAGTCGGGCGGCGCTCTTCGCGAGGGCGTCTTGCACCGCGTCCCAGGTGATCCCCTCGTGTCGGTGCGTGTTCTTCTCGAAGCGATCTTGGAGCGTCCGCAGCAGGCCCTCTCGGTCTTTCGTCTTCATCGCGCCTGTTCCAATCGGAGTTAGAGATGAGCGAGCGTGACGCCGTCCGCGACGCCCCAAGCGAGGCTCGCGCCGTCGGGGGACAGCGCGCAGCGGGGGTCGGACGCGTCGACCAATTGGACGAGCCGACGGAGCGCGCGCGTCGAGCTGTCGAACAGCGCGACGACGATGCGTGAGTATCCGCTTACACAATAGTAAACGGGCACGGCGACGACGGTGCCGGCGGCGAGCGGCACGCCCACGCTCATCGACTCGCTGGGGTCGACGTCCGCGAGCGGCAGCACCTCGCTTCGGTCGACTTTCAGGGTTGTTTGCGAAAGCCACGCCACGGTGCACGTGTGCTTGGTCTCCCACGCGGCGGCGAGGTGCTCGCCTGTCGCGACGACGCCGCCGAACGGCGAGCCGAGCTTCTGCGCTTCGGCCAGCGTGGTCTCGCCAGTTGGTGTGCCGTCTTTCGCGTCGAAGGCGCGCACGACGCCGTCCTCCGCCGCGACGAAGAGGCGCTGGCCGGCCAGTGTGAGCGACAGGGCGCCGCTGTTTTTGCCAGGCTTTACCTTCCAGCGCTCGGCGCCCGTGGCCACGTCGAACGCACGCACGAAGCGGTCGCTCGTGTCGATGAAAGAGCCGCCGCCAGTGAACAGCACTGTGCCGTCGGCGGACGACTCTAGCGCCTGCGCTACGGCCTTGTGGCCCTTCATCACGACCTTGGACTTCTTGTTTGTGGCGACGTCGATGAGGGTGATGTTCTTTGCGCCGACGAACAGCGTCTTGCCGTCGCCGCTGAAAGCGAGAGCCTTGGCGAGCCCCGAGGCGCCCTTGAAGCGCACAGCGCGGTTGCGTAGGTCGACGACGTAGAGCTCGCTGCTGCCAGCGGCCGCGAGGAGTGTCCCGTCCGCGTTGAAGGCCAAGCGGCTCGGGTAACCCGTCAGCGGGATCAGTTCGCCCTTCAGTTCGGTGAGCTCCATCGGCCGCGAAGGCTATTCGACTTTGCCGATGGAAGGTACCAGGCCCGTTGACAGCTCTTTAGGCTGACAGCGTTGTCATCTCTTGCGCGGCGGCGTGAGCGCTGCGCCAGTCGCCGAGCAGCCGTTGCCATTCGGGCGCTACTGCCTTGGGGAGGAGCGCGGCGATCGCCATTCCGAGCTGGACGTCAGAGAGCTCTCTGCGGCGGGACCAAGTCATCGGCGGGCCGAAGGAGACCACCCACACGCCGTTGTCCTCGAATACGCCGACGGGGACGGTGGGCACGGGCATGAGCGCGAGGAAGCGCCCCGCGCCGACGCGGACCTCACCGAACTCCGCGTTCGTCTTTCCCTCGGGAAAAACCAGGGTCGGATGCTTGGTCGCGCGGTCGCGGAAGGCGCGCAGCGCCCCGAGATCCAGCGCGGTGTCGCCGAGCGGGATGTGGATGAGGTGCCGATCCCAACGCTCCACGACGAGCGCGACGAGGCGTCGCACGGCCCCGGCGATTCGGGAGATTCGCGGTGGGACGCGCCGACCGGCGACGATGACCGCGTGGTCGAGGACCTCGGGCCGCGCGTCCGCGAGGCCCGCGAACACCGAGGCGATGACGTGCAGGGTCGTACTGTTCTTGTAGTGATTCACCGCGATCACGAACGACCCCGAGCGCGGCACGCTGTCGAGCCCACGCACGACGACGCGCGCCCCGCGAAGTCGGCCCCGCACGAGCACACGCAGGCGTCGCTTGGTCGCGGTCTCATAGAGGAACGCGAACCAGAACCAAACCTCGGCGATGAAGCGTTTCATCGAGCCGGGATGTCGAGAAGGTCGAGCCAATAGTTCGGGCCGAGGGCGACGCGCTGCGGATTCTGAGGCCCGGAACCACCCTGTCCACCCTGCCCACCCTGCGGCGGCCAACCTTGCCCACCTTGCGGCGGGCCACCCTGCGGCGGCCAACCTTGCCCACCTTGCGGCGGGCCACCCTGCGGCCAACCCTGCTGCCCAGGCGGTGGCGGCTGCGCCGGCCAACGCTGCGGGCCATAAGCCCCGCGGCGACTCTCCGGACCGCTCTGGTACTCAGACGATGGCCCGCTCATGTTGATGCTGCTCGCGTTCAGGCTGACGCTCGAGGCGTCGCACGAAGATTCAGAGAACGATCCCAGTAGCTGCTCCGACACGCTGCCCTCCCCAAAGCTGGAGACTCTATCCGAGCGACGCGAGGATGCGAGCCCTCATGTGAAGACGCTCGCGTCCGGGTAGGTCTGGTGAAACCCGTACCATCGAGTCGCAATGGCCGGTAGGACAGTCAGGCGCTCGCCCCGATCGGGCCCGCTCGTGACCGACCCATTGGGGGCCATGCGGTTGCCCCGATCGTCGACGACTCCACCCTCTAGGTGATAGCGACGCTCCTCTCCACCCAGGCTCGCGAGGAACGCTACTGTGGAGTTGGCGTCCTCGTCCCAGAGGAGGACGATCGGCTTGTCGTCCAGCCGATCTTGGACGAAGCCCCGCGCCTTCACGGCGGAGAATGGGTAGAACCGCGCCGCCCGCACGCGCTCTCCGAGGAGGAGGCCGCGGCGTCCGAGCACGACCCCCAACCCGAACTCCTTGTCTTGGATTGCAACGCCAGTGGGTTTGCGCATCGTCCGGCGAAACCAACTGGGTAAGAAGAAGGCTCCCTCACGCGCGCCGTTGAACCTGCCGAGCAAACGTAGGAGCCGAGACGGCGATTGCTCCACGACAGTCCCGTCGGGGTGGAGCTCGCGAAAGCTCTTCCACGTCGTGAGCGTGGTGTCCACGATGGGCAAGCTCCGACCCGCCATCGGGCCGTCCACGCACTCGCCGGTATAATGCAGCCAGCGTGAGCCAGTCGCGTCGTCGGCCATGACGAACAGTCCCTCGTACAAGCCGCACACCTTGAAGCGCAGCCGCCTGCCATCGACTACAGGGTCGAAACTGACCCCGCTGTGACAGGCGTCTCAGAAGGTTACCGTTACAGGTGTGTCAGCGATGACGTCCTCGACGATGTGGTGCGGGGCCACCACGCGGACGGGGTAGGCGCGGTGCTGGCCATTCACCGTGAGCGACATGAGCTCGTCGTCGTCGGCGAGGCGCCTCACCCGATCGGCCGCGACCACCTGGGGCTCCGCGAGCGTCCTGAACGGGCTCGGTACGATCGTGTCGCGTCCGAAGATGAAGAGCTTGCTCGGGTCGAAGTCGCTCATCGAACGACGATACCAAGCTCACCGGCGCTCTCCAATCGACCTTTCGTCCCTCCCCGCGGGAAGCGTCGCGCCCCGTCGAGCGTACGGTCGCGGTGCGCGCTTCGCCCCTCGCTTTGATCGCTTTGCTCCTCGGGTGTGGGGACTCTGCGCCGCGACATGCGAGCGCGCCGTCCCCTGCGCCCGTCCCCAGCGCCTCGCCGACCGAGCCGTGGGCGCGCGTCGGCTGCGAGCCCGACGAGGGCGCCGCGATCTCCCTGAGGATGCAGGCCGAGAGCGATGGTGACAATCCTGTTCACGTCGAGCGCCCGACCTCGGACAAAAGCAAGTTCGACCCCGCGCGGATCGTCGACTCCCGCGGTCGCCTCGTGCTCCAGACGACCTGGGAAGGTGAAGAGGCTGTCAGCGCTTGCTTCGTCGACCTCGACGGTGACGCTCGGCCCGAGCTCTGGCTGCGCACGTGGTCCGGCGGCGCGCATTGCTGTTACAAGGAGTACTTCTTCGGTGAGGTCGCGGCGCCCACTGGCCAAGGCCCGACGTGGGCGGAGCTCGCGAGCCTCGACACCGGCGACGGCTCCATCAACGACATTACGACGCTCGATGACGACGGGGCCCCGGAGATCATCGCGTACATCGACCTCTATTCGGACGCGGGCGACTGTCGTGTATGGCTTACATACGTGTATGCGCTGCGCGGCGGCGCGCTCGTGGACCATTCGGCGGCCTTCCCTCGGTTCGCGATGGAGCGAGCAATGACCGCGCGGGACGTCCTCCTCGACACGAGCTATGACGGGCGCGCGTGCAACGCCTTCGACTACGTGCTCAACCTCGAGCGCGCCACGGGTCACAGCGACGTCGCATTCGCGCTCGCGGCGCTCCCCGAATCCGAACAGCCTCAGCTGCTCGACATGCTCGAAGAGGCAGGCGCGCGAACCTTCCAATGACACGGAGGTTGCGTTGGCGATGAGCGGCTGGCGATCAGTTGTTGAATGAGCGAACATGACCGCGCCATGGATTCGCACCTCGCGTGGATATGTGCTGCTCTGACAACGCTGTCCGCGTGCGGCGCGAAGGTCGTCTTCGTCGGCGATGGCGAGGGCGGCTCGTCGGGCGTCGGCGGGGTGGGGGGAGTCGAGCTCCGCTCGGACTTCGAGGTTTATTGCGATCGAGTGGACTCGGCCGACGCGACTTGCGGTGACTATTTCTCTCGGGACACCTGCGTCGAACTCGAGGGCTGCGCGACAGCGATGCTGCGCCCCGACGCCGCGCCCATTCTCCTCGGTTGTCTCTCACAGCCCGAGAACGTCTGTTACAACGATCCCTTCAACGAGTGTGTCTCGACCGCGCTAGCGGACATTCCGCTCACCGTGTACGGGGCAAAGTTCAGGGAGGCTTGTCTGTCGAGCGGCTTCTGCGACACGTCCCCATACTGCTCGCTGCCCTATTGGTTGGATGACGGGACGCTCGCTGGGATGGAGCCTTGCCTCGGTCAACTGGGCGGCGGCACCTGCCAGGTCAGTGAGGCCTGCTTCAAGAGCACCCCCGCGAGCGACTGCATCGGCTGGATTCGAAACGCGGGCCTCTTCTGAGACTCACTCGGTGCTGTATCTCGCGAGTCGCCGTCATCGCCGCAGGATGCTCGCCATCTTCTTTCCTTTGGCGAGCTCGTCTACCAGCTTGTCGAGGTATCGGACCTTCTGCATCAATGGGTCCGCGACGTCCTCCACGCGCACGCCGCAGACTAGGCCCGTGATGAGTGCCGCGTTCGGGTTCATTCGCGGGGCGCGAGCGAAGAACGTCTCGAAGTCGAAGTTCGCGTCGATGGCGCCGGCGAGCCTCTCGCGATCGTAGCCCGTCAGCCACTCGATCACCTCGTCCACCTCTGCTTTCGTCCGGCCCTTCTTCTCCGCCTTTTGGACATATAGCGGATAGACCCGCGCAAACGACATCGTGTACACCTTGGGCTTCGCGGGCGTCGCTGGCTTGGTGGTCGGAGCTTTCTTCGCTGTAGGCATCGCGGGGGGCAGGATACGCGAGCCCGGCCCGAGCTTGCGGGGAACACGCGTCCTCGTGGCCGCGTTCTCTCCAGGGTGGAGGGTACGATGCGAGCGCGGCGGTGGTCACACCTCGGGGCCTGCCTCGTCGTGCTCTTCGTCGCTGGCGCCTGTTCGACCAAGCAGGGTCAAGACGCCGAGGACGCTGAGGACGCAGGTCCGCCCGCCTCGGCGACCGCGACGTCGTCGACCGCGCCCGTCGCGCCGTCTCCACCATTCGAGCTCGTCGACGATCTCTCCGAGGCGAAGGCGCGGGCTCGCGCGGAGCACCGGCCGCTGATGCTCGTCTTCACCGCCCAATGGAATGGAGCCAGCGAGCTCTTCGAGCGCGGGACGCTCGGTGATTCAGCGGTGAAGGAGGCTGCTCGGCGCTTCGTCGCGGCGCGCGCCGACTACACCGAAGAGACCGACGCGCAGACTGAGGTGCTTGCCCGGTACAACGTTGTAAGCGTCCCGACGGTCATTCTGTTCGACTCGGACGGTGAAGAGGCTCTCCGCTTGAGTCGATACGTGAAGCCGGCAGAGTTTCTGGCGGCGATCGCTCCAATCCATTGACGCGGACGATCATTCGGCTTGACGGGGCGAGCGTTGATTCGGCAATGAAGGAGGATGAAACCCTCCTATTGTCAGGTCCTCGGCGTGCTGCTCACCGCGGGCGTCGTCACGGTGAGCTGCGGCGGCACCAAGAAGGGCTCGGAGTCGGGTGAGTCCGACGGCAGCGCGGACCCGCAGGGCTCGTCCACGGCGGCGAGCTCGAACAAGCCCGCCACCCAAGAGCCCGCGAACAACGCCTGCTCGACCAAGGAGCCCTGCAAGGCGAAAGAGGTCTGTTGCCGCGCTCAAAACGAAGGGCCGGCGGTCGAGTATTGCGCGCCGATGCCCCCGGGAGCGGACAATCCGCTGCAGGCCTGTTCGGAGAAGCTGCCGGCGAAGCTCAAGCAGTCGACGCTCTCGGTGTCTTACACAGCACTCGTCTGCGCGGACTCCGGCGATTGTCCAGCCGAGCAGATATGTGTGCTCGGGGCGCCCTATTCGTCGGACTCGCTGGCGGCGAGCTGCATGGAGAAGAAGGACGCGTTTGGCTTCGCGGAGCTCTGCGGCCGCGGGACCTGCAAGCTCGGTAAGACCCAGTGTGAGGCCGCCGCCGGTGAGGATTGGAGCGACGTTCGGAGCTGCGAGCCGACCTCCGCCATTCAATGCGGTAAGGCCTCCTGCGCCAAGCCCCAGGTCTGCTGCAACAAGGAGAAGGGGCCGGTCTGTACGGCAGAGTCCGAGTGCGCGGACCTGTCGGCGGGCGCGCGTTGGGGGTGCACCTCGACCAAAGAGTGCGGTGAGGGGCAGGTCTGCTGCGTGACGGGCGGCGGCCAGATGGGCTCGGTGTGCTCGTTCTCTTGCGACTACTCGATGCAGCTACCCACCTGTACGAAGGACAGCGAGTGCCCCGAGATCATGGGCTCGAAGTCGAAGTGCAAGCCTGCCGACACGTCGCCGAACAAGGGCCTGAAGATCTGCACGCCTGGCTGACGGAGTGGAGCGGATGGAGTGACAGGATTGTCAGTTGTTCGAGGGGCGCGGCGGATTGCAGTACTTCATGAGTCGGTGCCATTTGCCCGCCCGGCACTCGAACCCCTGTAGCCCGCAGAGCGACTCGCGGCCGGGGATCATGCAGCGCTCGGTGCCCGTGCAGGCGGCGTCCTCTTGGAGCTGTGAGCATCGATCTTGGGGCTCCGGCGCGCTCGGTGTCGCAGACGCGCTCGGTGTCGCGGACGTGCTCGCCGACGCGCTCGCCGATGCGCTCGGCGCGCTCGCCGACGCAGTGTGGGGGAGCTCGGGAGTGAGCGCGGGGCCAGGCGGGTTGCAGTAGTTCATCGAGGCCTGCCAGCGCCCGTCGCGGCACTCGTAGCCGGCGAGGCCACACTCGCGCTCGCGATCGATCATGCAGGTCTCGTGGCCCGAGCAGGCTGAGCCGGGCTCGATCTTGGTGCAGTCGGTCTTCACGCAGCTCGTCGTCGTCATGACGGGCACGGCCGCGGCGCTGACGACGAATGGGACGGCGAGCCTGCGAATGCGAGCGGACATCGTGGAGCTCCTTGGCGGGTAGCTTAGACGAAGCGTGTCAGCTGATATCGACCTGTCACCACGGCCCACCGTGACGGGTTAGGCTTGAGGGGCAGGGTCATGACCACGCCCTCCCAGCTCCTCGAGAACACCGTTGTAAGCGGCGCGTACCGCATCATCCGGCCTCTTTCCCACGGCGGAATGGGCGCCGTGTACGTGGTCGAGCAGCTCGCGACGAAGAAGGAGCGCGCGCTCAAGGTCATGCGGCCCGAGCTGATCGAGAGCGCGCGGCTGCGGGAGCGCTTCATCCAAGAGGCGCAGATCGGCTCGAAGATCGAGAGCGAGCACGTGGTCGAGGTCATCGACGCCGGCATCGACAAAGACTCCGGCATCCCGTGGCTCTCGATGGAGCTCCTGCGCGGGCGCACGCTCGGGCAGCGCGTTCGGTCAGGCGGTCCGCTGTCGCACGGCGAGGCAAAGCAGGTCTTCGCCGAGCTCTGTCACGCAGTCGGCGCCGCGCACGACGTCGGCATCGTCCACCGCGATCTCAAGCCCGACAACGTGTTCCTCGCTGACACGCGGCGCGAGGGCGGCGCGTTCACCGTGAAGGTCCTCGACTTCGGGATCGCCAAGCTCGGTCGCGAGGCCGGGACGCACGCGACGGGCGCGATCGGCACGCCGCTCTTCATGCCGCCGGAGCAGATGGTTCCTGGGGGCACCGTCACGCCGGCCGCGGACGTTTGGGCGCTCGGGCTCATCGCGTTCTACGTGCTCACCGGCAAGTCCTATTGGCTCTCGGGCAACGTCGAGAGCTCGAGCGCGATGATGGTGCTGAACGAGGTCCAGAACCTACCCATCGTGCGACCCAGCGAGCGCGTGAAGGAGCTGAAGCTCGACGTGACGCTCCCGCGCGGCTTCGACGAGTGGTTCTTGCGCGCGGTCCACCGCGTCGTCGACTACCGCTTCTCCGACGCGCGCGAGCTGCGCGCCGCGCTCGAGCCCGTCCTCGACGGCACCTACGATCCGAACGCGGTCACGACCTTCGGCTCCTTCGTCGAGCGCAAGTTCGTCGAGGGCAAGCCAGCGCACCATCTCGCGAGCGATCCGGGCACGACCGCGAGGAGCGCGTCGAACAGCAGCGAGCCTGCGACCGTCGCCGCGGAGCCGCTTGGAGATGTCGTCGATCGAGCTCCAGCCCGGCGGTCCGCCCCAGAAGCGTCGCTGGATCCCATGACGGACGCGGGGCGCGCCTCGCCGACGAAGCCCTCTGCGGGCAGCGGCGGTAAGCCGGCGTCGAGCGCGGACATCGCTCATGACGACACCGTCTTCGGCGCGGGTCGCACGGCGCCGAGCCAACCGAAGCGCGCGCGGCCGATGACTCCGTTCATCGCAGGCGGCGCGATCTTGGCGCTCGCGGTCGGTCTCTTTTGGACGCGCGAGCGTCCGACGCCCAGGCCCCCCGAGTCGCCGGCCGCTCCGACGCTCGCGGACTCGGGCGCGATGCAGGCCTCGAGCTCTGCGACCGCGACCTCGTCGGCGCTCGCTCTCCCGAGCGCTCTACCGAGCCCCGCCGACGATCCGCTCGAATCCATCGTGCGCCTCGCGGACCTCGATCTGCAGTCCGCGCACGACAAGCTCGTATCGCTTGGCCCGGGCGCTCCAGCGCTCTCCGATTCGCGCGCGGCGGCCGTGGTCGATCGCTGGGTCGAGTGGATCTTCACGCGCTCGGCGGCCGACGGACCGGTCGGGCCGCGTCGCGCCCTCCTCACCAAGGTCGTGAACGACGCGTTGACCTCCGAGAAGCAGCGCGGCCAAGCCTTCGATCGGCTGCTCGCGCTCGAGCCTCGTCAGCCGAGCGCAGCGACGCGCCACCTCATCATCGTCGAGACCGGAAAGGGCGGCGCGAGCGAGCTCGGCCCGTACGCGCGCGTCGCTGTCGTCACCGAGCTCAGCCGCCGACACGACGTGGTCATCGCGTCACCCGCAGCGACCGCATACGAGATCGACCGCATGATCGAGGAGCAGAAGCTCCGCGCGGTCATCCTGCGCCTCGACCTCTCGCCGCTCTACGAGCCCTCTCTCTCGGTGAAGGTCGACGCGTCGTACCTCGCGTACGGCAGCCGCGGTCTGCTCGCGACGTTCACCGCGCAGGTCGGCATGCCGACCATCACGAAGAAGGATCCGTCCGCCGAGCGAGACCTCGCGCTCCTCGCGGCCCAGCGCATCGCTGGTCAGCTCGCGAAAGCCCAGAACTCGACGAAGAGGGAACCCATGACGCCCACGATGCCGTCCGGGCCCGATGTCGTCCAGTCCGAGGACATTCCTCCGGAGACGCCCACGCGGGCCCCGACCAAGGCCTGTCATTGTCCGCCGGGCGACCCGCTCTGCGAGTGCATGTAGCGAAACAGCGCGCCTCCGAAGCTCCTCGCCAAAGCGTATAAGAAAAGTGATCGCTCGGCTGCGACAACGTCGAGCTCGGGGCGTCGTTATGGCCAGCAGCGACGGGGCCCAACCCCGTTCAACTCAGCGATAACGACGGGAAATAGCCATGAAATTCACGAAATTTGCGGTCCTCGGGGGCGCGCTCACGGCCATGATCGGGGTGTTCTTGAAGTGGATTCAGGTCGGCGGCGACGCGCCGAAGACCTTGCTCGCCGAGCTCCCTATGACCGGTATGGACAATGGTGGTCCAGTGTTTCTCTTCTTCTTGGCGCTGAGCGCGATTGGCGCCGGCGTAGGCTCCCTCAAGCGGTTTGGGCGCGGCCTCGCCGGGCTGTCGTTCGGTGGGTCGCTCCTCACGGTGTTCATGGCTTTCGTCAAATACGCCGATATTGAAGAGGCCGGTCACGCGGCGAAGGAGCTCGGCGTTACAGTCGAGGTCGCGAGCGGCTATTGGGTGCTCTTCATCGGCGCTTCGCTCGCGTGCCTCGCGAGCTTGGTAGCGCTCGTCAAACCCGAGCCCAAGCTCGCCGCTCCGCCGCAGGGACTTCACGCTGTGTCGTCGGCGCAGGCCTGAGCGCGCTCAGCGCTCGGCGAAGATGCGCTCGATCGTCACGTGCGCCTGGCTCTCGACGAGCCGCATGACGCTGTCGAGCTCGGTGGGTGACAGTGACAGATCGGTCGCGAGGCACTGGCGTGTAAGCAAGAGCAGCTGGTCGCGAGCGCGCCCGACTCGGCGCGCCGCGGTCGCGCGGTGGACGCCGAGGAGCGCCGCCAATCCGTCGATGCCCAATCCATGCACGTAGTATTGTCGCAATAGGTTTCGATCGTCGACTTGGAGCTCGGTCGTCGCGCGCTCGAAGGCTCGACGAAAGGCGTCGTGATAGTGGGCCTTCATGACGTCGACCTCGGGGTCACGGCCCGCGGGGACCTCGAGCTTCACGCTCCCTGCGGCCTCATCGAAGTCGACGTCGAGCGGGGTCTCGCGCTTCTTACGGGTCATGTCGAAGAGCGTGCGGGTCAGCATCACTCGCAGCCAATTGCGGAGGTCGCCTTGACCATGATAATCGCCAATCTTGGGCGGCTCGTGGACGAAGAGCTTCTCCCGCGCAGTCTGGGCGAAGTCTTCGAGGTCGACGTGCTGAGCCTTCAGTCGACGAAAGACCCTTTCGAACTCAGTGCCGAAGATGCTGTCGAACGCGGCGAGCGAGCGCGGGTCTCGAGCGGCGCACCCTGTCGTAAGCCATAGATCATTCACGCGCAGCGCCTCGAGCTTCGCCAGGTCGACGACCCCGTCGGTCGCGCAGCCGAGGAGCGCTCGCCTCACGAACTCTTCCTCCGATACTGCGAGCTCAGGAGTTGCGGCGCGCGCCCCGAGAGCGCGCTCGTGGAGCCAGTCTCGGGCCGCTCGGACTCGCGGATCATCGACCATGTTGCAGCGATACCTCAGCGCTCGGCGTGCGGGAACGCGTGAGCCTCCACGACAGGCTGGAAGATTCATCACTCGTGCCCTTGCCGCGACGATGTCGACGTGTTCCACGAGGCCTGTGGCGTGTCCAAGCGAGTCGGAGATTGATGCCTACTGGAGAGGCACGCTCCCGCCGCAAGCTCGCCAGTCCGTCGCGATACACCTCGACGGCTGCGTGGAGTGTACAGCGCTCGTCGCCGCGATTGGCAGGGTCTTGAGCAGCCCGAACGCTCCGACGCCATTGTCAGCGTCGGCCGCCCCCTCCATGGTCGGCTCAGGTGCTTTGGCGCCGACCCGCATTGGCCGCTTCACGGTGGACGGCGTGCTCGGGGTAGGCGGCTACGGTACAGTCTTTCGCGGGCGTGATCCGGACCTCGGGCGCGCCGTCGCCATCAAGGTCGTTCGCCTCGACCGCGCAGGGGCTGGCGCGCGCCACGCTGAGCTACAGGCTCGCCTGCTCGACGAGGCCCGCACGACAGCGCAGCTCAGCCACCCCAATGTCGTGCCCATCTACGAGGTCGGCGCCACGGAGGACGGTGTGTTCATCGTCATGGAGCTCGCGCCCCTCGGCTCGCTGCGCGCCTGGCTCGCCGAGCGACGTAGCCCACAGGAGATCCTCGCCGTCTATCGCCAAGTGGGTGAGGCGCTTGTCGCGGCGCACGCCCTCGGGATCGTCCACCGCGACGTAAAGCCTGACAATGTTGTAATGGGTGCCGGGCGCGCTCGAATCACCGACTTCGGCTTGGCGTTGCTCACCGATCTCGACTCCGCCTCGCGTGGGTCGATGTTGGCGGTGGGCACGCCGGCCTACGCCGCACCCGAGCAAGTCTTCGGGGGACCCGTCGACGCTCGCGCGGACCAGTTCGCGCTCGCGGTCTGTCTCTATGAGGCTCTCTATGGCGCGCCGCCTTTCCAGCGTGGCTCACTGCAGGCCATGCAGTGGGTCTACGCGAGCTCCGCTGCGCAGGTCCCGCCGCGCTCGACCAACGTCCCCGAGGCGATCGCGCACGTCCTCATGAAGGCGCTCTCGGTGCGACCCCAGCTTCGCTTCCGCGACACGCGCACGTTCCTCGCCGCGCTCGAGTCCGCCGAGCACGCCGACGACCAATTGCACGTCCAGGCGCATATCGCGCTCCAGGCCGCCGCGCCCGTCGGTCACCTGGTCGTGATTGGCCTGTTCGCCTCGAAGTGGGGCGAAACGACGCGTGAGCCGGCGACGAGCGCTTCGCGCCCATCTACGTCGGTACGAGCAATGGGGTCCACCTCGACAGTCCCGTCGGGGAGCGCGGACGTGGCGAGCTCGCCACCACCCGCCGACCCCCCGAGCCACGCTACCGACATCATGCTCGGTGGGGTCGTGGTCGTCGCGATTTTGGTCCTCACTGCCTGGCTCTTCTTGGGTTTGGTCTGGGCGCCCGTGAACGCCTGGGGCCTCTATACGCGCAGGCGGTTCGCGCGAACGTCGACGCTCGTCTATGCCTGTGTTTCGGGGCTCACGTGCTGTGGGCTCCTTTATGCCGTATATGCTCTCTGGTCGCTCCGGCGCCCAGGGGTCAAAGCGATGTTCGGCGCGCGCATCCGCGACTAGGCTTACGGCGTTGTAGGCTGCAGCGTGAGCAGATAGCGGGACGCGCCGCAGCCATCGTCCCCCAGATCCTTCCAGTCGAGGTCACGCACACCCGAATAGGCGACGCTGCCACCCTTCTTCGTGAGCTGGATTGAGTCGAAGAAGTTGCTCGGGCGCACGTGCCCACCCGAGCCCTCGGAGACACGCCAAACCTCGATGGTGTCGCCGGGAGCAATGTCGAGCTTGATGGGCGTTACGCCGCCTCGATCCTGACCGCTCGCGTGGACCGCGACGTTCGAGTTGTTTCGGACGAAGTATCGGCCGTAGTTCGTGCGCTCGGCGATGAGCCCCGGTCGGGGCGGGGGCGGTTCGGGCGCTGGTTCGCAAGGCCCAGCGAGATCGTCGCGCAGGTTCTTGCCCACGTGGAGCGAGAGCGTGCCTGGCTCGGAGGAGGGCGCGGGTTTCGGCGCGCTGGTCTTCGCCGGAGGCGGGCGACTCGCCGCGGTCGACGACGGCTCGCCGCGATCGGCGCTCGACTCTGGAGGCTTCGTCGCGGATTGCGTTCGAGCCTCGCAGCCAAAGAGCGCAAGGAGCGCGACGACCATCGCTGTTCGCATGCCCGTAGGACGGAGTGCGGAGGGTGCCGTTGCACGAAATTCGAGCAAATTCCCGGGAATATATCTTCGTCACGTCGCGCGTGATCGCGGCTACGTGATGGTGATGCCCTCGGCGCGCAGCGTGGCGCGCGCGGTCTGCTCGGCCGCGACGAAGGCCGCCACCGCGTTGGGTGGGCCACCCATGCTCGGCCGCGCGACCCAGCGCAAGATGTCGTGCGCCGTGATGCGGAGGTCGCGATCGTTCGTGGTGTCTGCGACCACGCCTCGCAGGAGTCCCGCGAGCGCGCCCGCGGTCATCTCTTGCGTCTCGGTCGGCACGAGCGGTCCTCGCTGGAACACCCACGCAAAGACACGGATTGCGAGCTCGACCGCGCGCGCGCGGGTCCGCGCGATGCGTCGCATCGCCGCGACCGCCGCGCCCGGGATCGCTGCGCTCTCTCCGCTGCCCGCGAGCCACGCGTCGACCGCGCAGACATCGATCGCGAGCGACACGCGGCCGCCGCGACGCGTGTCCGGATCGAGCCAATCCCAAGCGTGGCCGCGCGCGTCCTCGATGCGCGCGAGCAGTGCGTCGCGGATGCGCGTCGCGAGCTCTTCGGTCGTCCAACGCTGCACTGCGGCCGACATGTGAACCGCCGCCAGCAACCGGGCGACGTCGCTCCCGTCCTCGAGGAGGCGCGCGACCTCGCTCGCATCCACCTGGTCTTTTGCAGGGTCGAGCCCCTCGGCCTGGTAGTAGGGCTGGCCGCGCTCGTCGACCCAGACGACGCGGTAATACTGGTCGACGGGTCGGGGCCAGCCGGCAGGCAGAAAGCGTCGCGCGGCGCGGCGTCACTCGGCAGGTGGAGCTCGAGCTCGAGCTCCGCTGCGGTCCCCGGAGCGAGGAGCGCGAGCGCCCGCTGGCGCGCGACGATCGGGCGCGACCGACCCTGGCGAAGGCCTCGGCGCGCGCGAGCACACTGGCGCGCGCTCGGTCGTCCGCTGTGATCGCGCTCGGCAGGCGCGGCGGATCGTATCCAGCGTCGAGCGCCGCGACGACGGCCTCGGCGAAGGCTTCGAAGAGCGCCGCGCCGCCGTCCCCGAGCGCGCGAAACACCTCGCCGTATATCCAGACGGCGCGGAGCCCGAGCGTCCCGCCCCCTGGGTGCGGCCGCGCGTCGCGGATGCACCCGCGCACCGGTGCTTCGAATTCGTAGCGCCGCCGACCCAACGCTCGAGGACGAGCGGCGTGAGCTCGAGCGCCCTCGCGACGCGCGCGGCCTCCTGGTTCGCGGCGTCCGCGAGCGTGTCGAGGAGCTCCGCGAGCGAGACCTCTCGCGCGAGCCGAGCGAGGTCGGGCGCCCAAGGATCGAGCGGTGCGCCGCGCCAACGCCCCGCGCGCTCGAGCGCGAGCGCGTCGCTCAGAGCGACGAGCCGCGCGGCCCGCCCGAGCTCCTCGGGAACCTCGCTCGCCGAGAGGACCGCGCGCGCGACCTCCGCGAGCGCGAGCGCGACCGGCGCAGTGTTCGGCCGCGGCGCGAGCTCACCGAGCGCGATCCAAGCGAGCGCCCTCGCGTGAGCGGGACGCTCTACGTCGCGCGCGGCCTCGGAGAGCTCGTGCGCGAGGTCGGCGATGACCCCGAGCCCGTGCAGCCACGCGTTCACGTGCGCGCGCGGCGCTTCGCCGAGGCCGAGCGCGGCGTCGAGGCCCGCGCGCGACGCGCGCCTGCGCTCCTCGGTGTTCGCCAGCAACGACAGGATCGCGGCGTGAGGTTCGGGCCCGGCGCGCGCGAGCTCGGTCGGTTCGCTCGAGACTCGGCTGCGCAGCTCGCGCTCGAGGTCCGCGGCGCGCTTGGGATCGAAGCCCGCCGCGGTCACCGCGAGGAGCGCGGCGATCTCGAAGCGCTCTCTCGGAGCGCCCGCGCTCGCGAGCGTGTCGTCGACGGCGTGGGGGTCGACCGTGCACGCGAGCACCGCGCGCGCGGTGGCATCGTTGGACCACAAACGATCGGTCGGGAGCGGCGCGCGCCTCAGGGCCCCGCGCGCGTGGAGCTCACCGAGCGAGCCGGGCCAGCGTGAGCGGAGCTCGCAGAGCGCCTCGTAGCGACGCGTCGCGGGCGCGCTCGCGTCGTCGAGGATCGCGGCGTGCGCGAGCAGGGCGGGCTCGAGCGCGGGCGAAGGAGGCGCGTGCGACGCGGGCGATCGCTCGCCTTGCGCGGGCTCGGTCAGCGCCGCGAGCACGCCGCCGTCGCGGGTCCCGACGAGCACACCGTCCGCTCGAAAGGCAACGCACGACGCGCCCCGCGCCTCGATCACCGTCGCGGGCGGGCCGTCCGCCGCCAGCGGGACGAGGTGCACTTTGTCAAAGCCGAGCCACGCGCTCGTCGTGCCGTCGGGCGAGACCGCGACCGCGCTCAGCAGCTCGCGCGTCCGCGGGATCGAAGCGCGCTCCGCGCCGGTGTCCGCATCCCAGGCGACGAAGCGGTTCGCGAGCATGGCCCACACGAGGCCGCCCGCGAAGCCAACGAAGGTGGGCGTAGACTCGACGGTCGCGATCACCGTGGCTGTCTTCGTCGCGAGATCGAGGAGCACGACCGCGATCGGCCCCGCTTGATGGAACGTGGCGAGGCGCGCGCCGCTCGGCTCGAGCGCCACGGGCCCCGACACGATCGTGAGCCCATCGAGCGACGCGACGGGTTCGCTCGACTCCGCGTCCTCGAGCGTGAGCTCGAAGCTGCCGCTCGCGCCGGGGCTGAACGCCGCGAGCTCGATTCGTAGGAGCCCAAACGAACCTCGACCTGTCGCGAGCGACACCGCGCGGAAGGGACGGCCAGGCTTCTCCGTGCGCGCCGCGAGCTCGGCCTGGATGAGCGTCGCCTGCGAGCTCGAGGCGCTCGCCGCGGCAGCGAAGATCCGCTCGCGGGCCGCGCGGCCGAGCCCCGCACCACGCAGCGACTCGTCGTTCTCCCGGGCGAGCGAGGACGCGAGCGGCGAGCCAACCCCCGAGAAGACGAACTTCGCGACACGCGCGCCGTCCGCCCTGCGACGCTCGACGACGACGCCGCCCTCGTGGGTGACGAGCACGCGGCCGTCGCTTGCGATCGTGATGCGCGTGGCCGGCGGCAGCTCGGGCGTCGACCAGAGCTCGCGTGAGCTCGGCGGCGCGTAGAGCGCGAGCGGCGTGCCCTCGATCGCAGCGAGCGCTCCGCGACGCGCGAGCGACACCCGACGGCGGTGCTTCTCTGCCCAACAAAATAGCTCCGCGCGCTCCATCGGCACCGGCGCGCCGGTGACCGAGTCCTCGAGGATCGTGCGCTCCCAGCGCCACGCTCCGCTCGCGAACCCGCCCTCGTGACGCGCGCTGATGGTGTCGTGCGAAGCGCGCTCCACGCGGCGCTTTCCGCTCGCGACCTCGAACGCGACCAGGCCGTCCGCCGATTGCGCGAAGAGCAGCTCCGACCCTGGCGAGAAGGCGAGCGGGCCGCCCGCGCTGCGGGACCAGCGCGCCGCGAACCGCTGGTCCTCAGCCGCGAACACCTCGACGAGCGGCGTCTCGCGCGGACCGCCCGACCGAACGATCGCGAGGAGCTCACTCGACGGTGACCACGCGACCGCGCCGCCTCGCGTGTTCGTCGACGAAGTTCGTCCCCCAAACGATTTCGCCGCGCGCGGCGTCGACGACGCGCAGGCCCGCCCACTCGTCGTCGCCCACCGTCGCTGCCACGAAGCGCCCGTCCGGAGAGATCGGCTACAGCGCGGACGGGCTCGTTTTCACACGTGCGCCAGCGCTCGCGTCCGTCAGCGACGTCGTGGGCGACGAGCGACCGACCGCCGGCGCGCGCGTCGTCCCCGGAGACCAGCCAGCTCGCATCGCTCGCGAAGGCGATCGCGGTCACAGCGACCGGATGGCCGACGAGCGTGCGCGCGAGCGTGACGCGCGCCGCGCCCGCCTCGAGGTGCACCGACGCGAGCGACACCTCGGGTGTGTTGCGGCTCCACGCGAGCCAGCCGCCGTCGTCCGAGAGCGCGGCCACATAGTTCGCGAGCCCGCTCGCCGCCTGCTCACCCCACGCGATCGCGCGCGCTCCCGAGTTCATCGCGAGTCATAGTAGTCAATGGTGGCTGACCTGTAGCTCGAGCAACGCTCCGTCCGAACCGACGCGGAGCCCATGGAGCTCGTGGTTCACCACGAGGAGTACGAGCGCGGACTGTCCGAGCGCGACAGCTTCGACCTGGGGCAAAGCGCTGGACCCAGAGTCGGGGGTCGCCGCGTAGAGAAACGCGTCGTTCGTCTCGTGCAAGGCCTCGATGGGAGCGAGGCGATAGACGATGCGCTCGGGCGCCTCAGCGCGGAAGTTCGACCGCAACTGCTGGACGAGGAGGATGCTCCGGCCGACGTTCAGCACGATAGGTCGGGAGGCCTTGTCGAGCTGGATGGGCTCCGAGCGCTCGACAGAACAGCCTGTCAGCGTGCACGCAACCCTCGCGACGCGATTCGCTGGGGGGCTCAATCCGCCCCCCCTGCGCTCCGCGCCCCCCGGATTCGCTGCGTCGAGCCACGTGACGCTGACGCGATCGCGTGAGCAGGCGATCTTGGGCTCTTGGAGGTTCGCCGTGTCCACCTCGGCGGCCACGGACACTGGCGTCAGCGCTCCGTCATCACCCGTCAGCACTGCCCACACGCTACCCCCGCCAAACCCGATCACGTTGAACCTCGGGTTGTCGCCCGGCCCCTCGGCGTAACACCCATAGGACTTGCGGATGAGACCGATCCCTTGAAGTTCGACGGGCTCCGAGAGCTCGTCCCCGCGCACACGGCGGACGGTGCTCGGCCGTCCCTCGGTGATCAGGAGGTCGCCGTGCAACCGTCCCGCTCCGGCGGTGAAGGTGGAGGGCGTCTCCTCGATATGGTCGAGGGTGCCGCTCAAGATCGAACCCTGACCGAATCCGTGGACCCCGGCTTTGTCCACGTAGAGCTCTGGATAGGAGCCCATAAGAGTTACCGTCTTGTCAATCGACCGCAGGGCCGTCTTGGGGTCGCTCCGGTCCAAGTACCATAGGGGTGCGGATGGGGTCGTCGCGGGCAACACCGTCGTCGAGTGGGGTTTGACGGTGCCTTGAACCGGCTCGCACAATAGCCCGTCTGCCATTTCTCCGCCGGTCGACGTGCAAAAGAGCGCCTCCGTCGCGGCCCCCACGAGGAAACGAGCCGCGTTGGCGCTCGTCGGCGCAAACGCGAAGTCGTGGTGCGTCTCCGAGCCATGGGGCAGAGTCCAGCCGAGCCCGAGAAGTGGCGGCGAGGCGGACGTCGGGCTGGGTGAGGGCGCGGCGGTCTCGTCGATGAGGCCACAATCGGTGAGGTCTTGTATCGCCTCCGGGGTGAGAGACGAGCGATAGCTCCCTAGGGTGTCCAAGGAGTGACTCAAGATCTCCAGGCCTTTGCGCGCTCTAGTGCATCGTTCGAGCGCCTCCGGGGTCTCGAGCGAACTGAGGTTCGTGTAAGCGTCTTTGACGGATTGGGCGCACGAGCCAGGCCACACGTCGTTCCCTTTATCATCCAGTTCTTTGTGCGCCGCGAGGGCACGATCGAGCGCAAAGTGCTGGAGTCGAGTCGACGCGTCCTTGGGGAGCTGGCCACCAACCAGACAATGCCCGAGCTCGTCGATCGCTCGCTTGGCCTTCTCGAGCGCTGCCGTCGTCGTGCGGTTCGGGTCGTGGTCGGCCTCGAGCGCGCGCGCCCGACTCCAAACCTCCTTCTTCTGGTCGACCGTGAGCGTAAGCGTGCTGTCGTCGCTCGCGACCTTGGTCGCGGTCTGGGGCGGCAACGTCGTCGTGAACCCATCAATCTCTCGCCAATGGAGGGTATCTCCCTCGTACCACCAGCGGCCGGAGTGGATGGTATCGGCTTGAGACCCAACGCCCCCGAACGTCACGCGATCGATGTAGACGCCATTCGGGAGGAACGTCCGCTCGTGCTGCGCGGTCCAGCCCTCGCCGCTCTCCGTGGAAGTCCAGACCCCGGCCAGCTGCTTCTCACGTGAGTTGCACGAGGCCGCGAGCACCACGAGGACGAGACAGCACCCCACCCAAACCGATCTCATTTGACGTCCCTCTCTATCATCGAAGTAGGGCTCGCGGTCGCAAGCCTCGGGCCAGCCGACCCACACGCCGCGGCCAATGGAGCGCAGAGGGACCCGCAGAAATCACGGAGACGTGGCTGCAACGTAGCGCGCCAGGGCAGGGGGCTCGGTCGTGCGCGCGCGCGGCGCGTGCGCGCGCAGCCAGCGGCCTGTTACCCTCTTTCGAGCCTGATGCCCCAGCCGCCCCAACTGATCGAGTCGGTCCAGCTCTTCTTCCAAGAGGGTACGTCGGACAAGGTCTATCACGCCTCTCTCTATGGGTCGGACGACGGGACCTTCACGGTCGAGGTCGAGTGGGGGCGCCGCGGGTCCAAGCTCAACAAAGGGCGCAAGGCCGTCAACGTCTCGCGCGCAGCGGCGAAGAAGGTCTTCGACAGGCTCGTCCACGAGAAGACCTCGAAGGGCTATGAGGTCTTCACCGAGACGGCGAAGCCCGCGGCGGTCGCGCCCCCCGAGGGCGAGGGCTCTGGCAGTCGCGCGAAGGGCGTCCGCAAGAAGGTCGGGTTCGCAGCTCAGCTCCTGAACCCCATCGAGGACAGTCGGCTCGATTCACTCCTCGACGACGATCAATACGTCGCCCAGCAGAAGCTCGACGGCAGCCGCGTTCTCTTGCACGTCGATAAAGGTAAAGTCCTCGCGACGAACCGCGCCGGACAAGCGACGAGCTGCGCCGCCGACGTGCTCGAGGGCGTGAGCACACTCCCGCCCGGCACGGTCGTCGACGGCGAGGTCGTGGCGACCGATGGAGCGGCCAAATGCTGGCTCTTCGACGTCCTCACGATCGCCGGCGAGGACGTCCGCGCCCTCGGGTATTGGGAGCGCTGGGTGCGTCTCGCCGAGGAGCTCGAACCGGGTCTATCCGGCCCTGTCGAGGTTCTGCAGACGGCGGCGACCCCGTCCGAGAAGCGCGCCCTATTGGACAGTCTGTGGAGCGCGAGCGCCGAGGGGATCGTCTTCAAACAGCGAAGCGCGCCCTACACACCAGGCCGCCCGGCGTCGGGTGGCACCCAGCTGAAGCACAAGTTCGTAAAGACCGCGGACGTCGTCCTGGTCGAGAACGTCGGCAACGCCTATCGAATGGTCGTCTGGGAGCGCGACGAGCAGCGCGACGTCGGCAAGGTGTTCTCGGGCACGACCAATCTCCTACGCGCCGACTTGGACGCGCGGCTCGCGTCGGGTGAGGAGATCGTCGCCGAGGTCCGATACCTCTACGCGACAGACGACGACCAGCTCTTTCAGCCCGTGCTCGTGCGCCTCCGCGACGACAAAGAGGGCCGCGAGTGTCTTCTGTCTCAGCTCGTGCGCACCAATCGCCGCGTCCTCTGACGGTCGCGACAGTTACAGGCATGTCACTCCTCGGGGCCCGTTCGGGCCGGGAGCGTCCGGGTCGAGCGTACTCGCTTGTAAGCCTCGAGGACGACGCGGCCGAAGAGCGTCGGGTGCGGCACGGCTGTCCGCGGGATGCTCCTCACCCGCGTCGAGGGGGGCTCGGAGACGAGCACGATCGCGCTCGCCTCGAGCTTCACCATGGCGATCTCGCGCCACTCCATCCGCCAAGGTGGCATCGCGATCTCGTTGAGATCGACCCTCGCCTTCCCGAAGTGAAGCGCCTCTCCTTGGGCGAGTGCCTCGATGGCGTCCGTCACGAGCGACATCGAGCAGGCGCTCTCCACTCGATTGGCGATCGCGTTGCCCCCTGGCAGGTTGACCGAGACGTCGAGCTGCGAGCCGTCGTGGCGCACGAGCCGCAGCCCGCGCACGTGGTCGTCCTTCATGTCCGACCACCAGACCTCGTCGACGTCCTCGAACGCGACCGCGCGGCTCGGGAAGGGCCATCGCCTCACGACGAGCCCGTTCTCGTGCAGGTCGACGCCGTTCCGCCGCAAGATCTCGCGCCGCCCGAGCCACGGAACGAGGAACAGCCCGAGCCCGCCGAGCACACGCAGGGCTGGGATGGGGTGGGGGACGAGGTAGCTCAAGAGGACGAGGAGCGGCGCCGCGAGCCACGCGATTCGCTCGTAGCGCACGGCCGTCGGCGAGGCGTCTCGGTGGGCTCGGTAAGGCGCGACCCGCGCGCCGAGGTCGGGCGCTCGGCGCACGACGGGCTCGCGTTCGGCTGGGCGGCGATAGATCGACGACAACGCCCCCAAAGATAGCGGCTCGTCGATCTCGCTTGCCAATGCTTAACCATCGTGTGAAATAGTTGCGCGTATCGTTAACTAAAACCCATGGAGCAACGGCGCATGAAACCGACCCCGCCTGGCTGGCCCCGCATCTCTTCTTCGCTCTATTACGAGGACCCGCGCGCCGCGATCGACTGGCTCTGCCGCGCCTTCGGGTTCGAGGTGCGCCTCCTCGTCGAGGGGGACGGCGGGCGCGTCGAGCACTCGGAGCTCGTCTTCGGTGACGGCCTCATCATGGTGAGCGGCGCTTACAAGATCGACAGGTTCCCTTATGTGCGAGCGCCCGGCCAGGTCGGCGGCGGCAACACGCAGAACATGATGGTCTACGTCGACGACGCCGAGGCTCACTGCGCGCGCGCTCGCGCGGCCGGCGCGGTGATCGTCGACGAGCCCACGACACACGACTACGGCGAGGACTATTGGAGCGATCGCGGCTACTCGTGCCGCGACGTCGGCGGGCACCATTGGTGGTTCTATCAGCGGCTCCGCAGCGCTAAATCCGAGGCGTGAGTCACCTCGACCGCACGCTCGCGGCGCTCGCGGATCCGACACGGCGCGGCGTGATCGATCTCTTGCGGGTCCGGCCACGCTCGGCCGGTGAGCTCGCGGACGAGCTCGGCAAGACCGCCCCCGCGATGAGCCGACACCTGCGTGTGCTGCGCGTCGAGGGCCTGGTCACCGAGGATCACAGCGGCGACGACGCGCGCGTGCGGGTCTATCGGCTGCGGCCGGAGCGCTTCCGCGAGCTCCACACCTGGGTGCGCGCGGTCGAGTCCTTCTGGGCGGCCGAGCTCGACGCCTTCAAGGCGCACGCGGAGCGCACGCGTGGCAAGCGAGCCCGCTCGTGAGCGCGCCGAGCGGTGACGCAGCGCAGGTCTCGGTGTTCGTCGCGGTGAGCCCCGTCGACGCCTTCGAGGTCTTCACCGAAGAGATCGATCTCTGGTGGGGGCAGGGCCCGCGCTTTCGCATCGGGACACATCGTCCAGGGCGCTTGACCATCGTGGGCGGTCCTAACGGGCGGCTCTTCGAGAGCTTCGAGACCAAGTCGGGGGTCGCGCGCACGTTCGAGGTCGGTCGCGTCCTCACCTGGGAGCCTCCGTCGAAGCTCGTGCTCGAGTGGCGCAACGTGAACTTCAAGCCACACGAGAAGACCTTGGTCGAGGTCGGCTTCGCCCCGATGGGCGACGGCACGCTCGTCACCGTCCGCCACTCGGGTTGGAGCTCGCTGCCCGATGGACACCCCGCGAAACACGGCAAATCCGGCCCGGAGCTCAGCCGGATGATCGGCCTCTTTTGGGGTGAGCTCATGAGCTCTCTCCGCGAGCGCGTCGCGACGACCCGCAGCCGGCCCCAGGGCTAGGACAAAGTATGTCCTAGCGCGCGCGCGCTACCCTTCTCAAGCGGGCCGGCAGGGAGCACAACTGGGGCATGCGAAACGCTCCCTCCGCCCAGCTCGTCCTCGAAGGACTCGACCTCGCCCCGCGGCAGGCGACCCCGCCGGCGCGCCCCACGCGGGACGCTGCTTCGCCGCCGCCAGCGCCTCGCAGGTCGATGATCGAGCACTGCAATCGCCTCCTCGAGGAGCTCGACAGGGTCGAGGCCGAGCGACAGCGCCGCGGCGACAGCCTCGCGGAGCTCTTCCTCGCGGCCGAGCGTCGCTTCGAAGAGGAGCAGGCCCGCGCGAACGGTCGGCGGCGGCGCGCCCGCTGACTGCTCTGTAACCATTGTTCGCGTCGGTCGTCGGCGACGAGCCCTCCAATGAGAGGTTACGTAAACGGTCGACTGCATCGTCGCGCGGAGCGGCGACTTCGGTTTCGGTCTGACGGGCTCAATACCTACTTCATTGTCAGCGAATAATCTGCGGCCTGGTTGCGTACGACTCGCCAATTGGCTCGCGACAACGGTAGACTCATATTGGCTTGGTGCTGAGAATGAGTCAGCATGAGCCTCACGCTCGCTGCCGCGGTTACTTCCACCTCTTAGAGTGAAGTGAGAGCCCAAATTGACGACAAAATGCTGGCCGTGGTTGCTTCCAATGCTTCCAGTGCTCGGCGGTCTCGGGGTGCTCGCTGGTTGTGGCGATGACACCGGGGCCGGGGGCAGCGCGGGTGGCGGTGCCGGTGGGTCGAGCGGATTGAATCGCGCCGACACCACGCTCTCCGCCAACGTCGACACCATCGACGTTCGGCTCGCGGGGCGCACGGGCTGGACCGGGGCGAGCTCCCCCGACCCGCTCCGCTCGAGCACCATGTACATGCGCCACAGCTCACACGCCGCGCAGGCGTTCCTCGGTAGTCCTCAGCACACGACCCGCGGGATCGACCTCAATTGGGCCTTCGAGATCTCGGAGTGCGTGCTCGAGTCCGAGTGCGCGAAGAGCTTCGAGAGTTACCTCGTCGGCACCCCCGGCAACGAGACCCCGCTCGTCACGGAGATCCCGGCCCAGAGCGACGATATCGTGTTGTTCTTCACGCGGACGCCAGCGTGGTTGAGCTCCTGTTCGTCGAAGCTCGGTGCCGCCGCGTGCGCCGCGGACTCCGCTTGTGGTTATATCGACACGAAGGTCTTCCAGCTCTATCCGCCTGGCGATATGGCCGAGTGGCGCAAGATCCTCCGCAAGACCGTCGAGGTCGCGCTCGATCTGACAGAGAAGGATGGCATCCCCCATCGCGTCCTCATCGAGGCCTGGAACGAGCCCAACGTCCCGACGTGCTCGTGGGGGGATACACACGATGCGTTCCTCGAGTTCTATCGACAGACCTCGATCGAGGTGAGCGACGCCCAGACGGAGCTATGCGCGTCCAAGGGGCTCTCGGCTGAGCGCTGCGCGCGGCTGCGCTTCGGCGGCCCGGCCGTCGGCGCGTGGAATGGCAAGATCGATACGACGCGCCCTACCACCTTGGTCGAGGACCTCATCGACTACACGCTCACCGAGGCTCGGGCCGACCCTCGCGTACGGCTCGACTTCATTTCGTTCCATGGCTTCTTCGGATCGGCGCCCGACCCCGCGGCCCAGCTCGCCCAGGCGAAGGCAACCTTCCAATCGGCCTACGACGAGGGCGCCGGCAGTGACGCGCCCTTTCCCATGCCGGAGATCGTCGTCTCCGAGTGGAACGCGGACGACGGCAACCGAGCCGCGGCCCGACACCCGGCGATCATGGCCGAGACCTTCTATGGCTTGCTCCGTGAGGACCTTCGCGCCGCGACCATCGCGAGCTTGGACCATCAGAACGACGCGGCGACGCTCGACGACAACGACTTCGGGATGCTCTTGTCCGACGCGTTCACGACGAACTACAGGCGGCCAGCTTACGAGGTTGTAGAATTGTTCAACGTGCTCGGTGAGGCCTCGGCTGAGCTCGGCTTCGCCCAGAGTGAGGGCGCGCACCTCGTCATGCGCGGCCCCCTCGAGGGTGCCACGTCCTCCCACGAATGTTATTCGGCAATCCTATGGGACTTTGCGCCCGACCCGCTGCTCGCAGGGGTCGTGGCGCTCGTCGATTCTTGTGGGGTCGAGGCCCTCGCGGCCTCTTACGGCACTGCCGTCCCCGCGGGCCCTCTGCCGGATATATGCGCTCCATTCGCCGCTGCTCCGGCCTCGACACAAGCCCTCTGTCGAGACCTCGCCACGGGCAGCTGTGACAGCATCCCAGTGCCCACCCCGGCCTCTGGACATGCGTGCGACGAGGCCTGGCAGGCGAACTTCGCCGACGCCAAAGCGACGCTCGACGGCTTGGTGCACGCCCTCGCCACTCCGGCGACCGTGATCCTCCACGGTGCCCTCGACACAGAGACGAACGGCGAGCTCTTCGTCGAGGACCACGAGGCTCCGATGGGGAGCACGATCACCTTCCACCCGAACGCGGACGGCCTCGAGTTCTCGATGGAACGCAACGCGGTCGCGCTGCTCAACACCTGCGTGGCCGCGCCCGGCACCGACTGAAGAGCGGCAATGCTTTTGATCGAGCCGACCAACTAGGACAAAGTATGTCCTAGGTCGAGCGCCGAGGTCTTTTCAAGCGCGCTGGCAGGGAGCACAACTGGGGCATGCGAAACGCTCCCTCCGCCCAGCTCGTCCTCGAAGGACTCGACCTCGCCCCGCGGCAGGCGACCCTGCCGGCGCGGCCAGCGCGCGACACTCGTTCCATGAGCGTTGCGTCGGCGCCTCCCGCGCGTCGCAAGTCGATGGTCGAGCACTGCCACCACCTGCTCGAGGCGCTCGACCGCGTCGAGGCCGAGCGCCAGCGACGCGGCGACTGCCTCGCGGAGCTCTTCCTCGCCGCGGAGCGCCGCTTGGAGGAAGAGCAGGCCCGCGCGAACGGTCGGCGTCGTCGGGTTCGCTGACGGGCTTGTAACTCGAGCGCCCGCTCAAATCTCGTCCATCACCTCGTCGTCGATGACCTCGGCCTCCCACCTGACGAAGCGACCCGCCTGCGCGTCTTCGGCCCACTCGCCCCAGCCTTGGGTGGTGTCGTTCGCGCGCCCCGATTGAATGCCGCTGTGCTGTAGACAGAGTTCGAAGTAGCTCTTGAAGGACGAACGAGCTTCGGTCTTGTCGCTCGACACCGCTTGCCACCCGAAGAGGGACCAAGCCAGGTGACGAATGCTCGCGTGTCGAACCATCGTGTCGAACCGACGAAAGAACTGGTTGTCGGTGTGCGGGCGCTCATAGCCATACGCCGAACAGAGCTCACCCATCGCAAAGCCGGCGAACGTCTTTTGCGCGGTCCAGTGGCCGTTCGCACGCCACGCTGCCAGCGTGAAGCGGTCGGCCGGGTCGGGTTTGGGGACGACGCGCAGCAAACCGAGCCGCGCCGACACGCCGCGGACCGCATAGGTCGTGGCGTCCTCGCCCTGTCGGCGCCCCTCATCGAGCGCGGCCGCCTCCACCTCGTCGAGGATGTAGTGCGCGCGCTTCATAACGTCGTTCGACCAATAGATGAACGGATAGGCGTCCGCGTACGCGATTGACTTGGTCCAGAAGGTCTCGCTGCGAGGCCACACTGTCGCGTCGCCCACCGACGTCGGTATGGTGAAGTCGTCGTCAGCCGGGGCGCTGTCGCCGAGGGCGCTCATTCGCTGGAGCAAGAACTGGTGGTGCGCTCGGCGCCCAGCGATGAGCCGAAGCTTCGTTGTGCCGCGTTCGCGAATATAGGGCCATATGGATTGGATCTCGTCGCAGTCGAAGAGCCAGAGCTCGTCGACCTCGGACTTGGCCTGGGCGAACGAGAGCGCCGCGACCTTGCCGGCGGCGCCGTGCCCTGCGTATACGAGCTTGTCGAGCGTCGGGGTCGCTCGATCGGGACTGCCAATCAGGCCGTGGCCGTGGAGCCAACCGAGGAGGTGGGCCGTGTTGAGGCGTGGGGCGCCGCGACCGTAATCACCTGGATAGCGACCGTGGCGTCGCCGAGGCAGGGTCGTGCTCCGGTCGAGGTGGATATTGACGACAGCCTTCTTCCCGCTGCGCGCGAGCTGCTCGGCGAGCCGCACGCGTGGCAAGAGCTGCTCGACGACAGAGTCGATGTGCTCGGTGTCGTCCACTTCGACAGGGATGTGCTCCGTCGCGCTGGGCGCGGCCCCCGGTCGGCGGAACCCTCGATAGGTGTCCGCCCGCAGCGTAGGCAATGTCGGGCTGCGCCTGTCGCGCATCGCGAGGCCGTCCCCAAAAGAACCAATCAATCGAGACACCGCGATGAGGTCGACGTCCGTGAGCCCCGAATAAGCGGGTACGGCGATGTGCAGATCGACAATGGCCACACGTTCATCGCTGGCCTCGACCGCGGGCGGCACCAGAATGACCTCTACTTTACCGTCGACGTCCTCGGTGAGTCGGACCTCGCAGCCGCCGAAATCATCCCTCGAGAAGCGCTTGCGGCCGTCGCGCTCCACGACGTGTCCATCGGTTGTCGCGAAGAAGGCCTCGCGGAACCTGGCCTGCATCGTCCTCAAGAAGAGATCGGTGACGTCGTGCACCTCGCTGCGGAGCACGATCAAGAGCTGATTGCGACCCCCCGCCTCTATCATGGTGTCGAAGTAGACGAGCGGGTGCACTGTCGCCTCGACCGCCCCGCGCTCGCCGATGGAGAACCGCTGCCGCAGCTGCAAGAGCCGAGGTACGCCGTCCTCGATTGGACGGCCCAGACGATCGACAGCGCTGCGTGGCGCGACGTCCACGCTGAGCAGGAAGTGACTCGTGGTCGCCTCTTCAATCAGGAATTCGAACAGCCCATCGGTGCCGTCGATACCCCAGAACTCGCAGTGGATGGCGACGCCGTCCTCGTCGTTCTGTATCGCCGAGTGTGACTGGCGAAGACTGACAACGCTGTTTGCCCATCGGGCCCCGGCGCCCTCGTATTCCTTCGGTGCCGCTCCCGGAACCCGGACCCGCAACAATGTCGTCGTCACGACTGTCCTCCCCCCTCGGAGCCCTGGCCGCCCGGGTTTGCTCTCTGTCGCCTGCGTCGCCGGAAGGCTCTCGAGGTCGCCGGCATCACGCGCACGAGGCGGTCGAGCGTGATCTGTTCTTCGCGCATGACCGTCGAGGCCCCGACCTGAACCTCGTCGTCTGCGGCCGTCCCCACGTCGCCGTCGGACGTCGGGCCGGGCGCGGGGGTCGGTTCGGGCGATTCGGTCGTCGGCTCATCCTCACAGACGCCACCCTCCATGGGCGCGGGATCGACGCTGCGCCGGACGCGCGGGCGATGGCGTCGCACGCGCGCGGCGACCTGCGGGCGGTCGTCCAGGATCGCGTCGCGCAGCCGACGGAGCTCGGCGGGGCCGGCGACATGGTGCATATAACGGTGTTCAATCCACACGACCTCGACGGGCTCGTCGACCGTGGTCGGGTCGACCTCGAAGACGAGGAAGCCGTTGGTCCGCGAGACGGCCGCGCTCGCCGAGAAGCGCCGCAGCTCACCGCCGGCCACGTTGAGGAGGGCGAGGTATCCGTGGGTAGACTCCTCGTTCCCCGCGCCGACGTAGATGGTGAAGTGGAGCAGCTCGCTCGTCGTCGACGCGCTCTCGCTCGCGCTGCGGCTCGTCGAAGAGCCGCTCCCCGACTGGAGCTGAATGGCGGAGGCCTCGATGGTCGCGTTCCCGGAGAGGCGAACGGCCGCGCCCCCGCTCTCGAGCGCCACGTCGGGGCCTATGACGTTGACCGCGGAGGTCGACATCTCGAGGCTCGCGCCGTCAGTCGTGCCGTGGAGGGAGTCGGCGCCGTGAACACGAATGTTGTCGGCCGACAGGGAGATCGTGTCGTCCGTCAGCTCGAGCTTGGTCGAGCCCACCGCGAGGACGATGCGGCCCGCGGTGACTGTCAGGGTGTCCGCGGTCAGATTGCAGGAAGTAATGACCGAGACCTCGGCTTTGCTGGTTTGGTGGGTGGTCGCGTCGGTGACGATCGTCGTGACGCTATCCCCATATGCGAGGACGGCCGGTCCGCGGACGCTGGCGAACTGTGCCTCGCCGACGTGCAAGGTGAACGCGCCACCGATGTTGACATTGGACGAGCCTGCGACCGTGTCCGCCCGCGCGCCGCTCACCGTGATGACCTCGGCGCCGCCGACGTCGCGGCGGTGGTCGCGCCCAGCGTTGAACGACAGGTCCTGCCCGCTCATGAGCGAGAGCTCCGTCTCGGCGATCGTGAAGTACCGACCGCCGCAGTTCGTCGTCATATCACCGTACACGGTTGTAAGTGACTCGCCGGCGACGAACGTCGAGAGGTTGTGCTTCACGTGCTCGTCGAGGTCCCGCTCCGCGTGCAGGTACACGCGCTCGCTGCCAGCGACGTCCTCGAAGCGGAGCTCGTTGAACCCCAGCCCGAGCTCACCCTCGGCGCCCGAGCCGATCGAGCGCGTCTTGATGCCGCTCATCGCCTTGTCGCGAGGGAGCGTATAGGGCTCGGGGTTGGCTGTGTTGTAGACCGCCCCGGTGATGATGGGCTTGTCCGTGTCGCCAGTGATGAAGGACACCAACACCTCCATCCCGACGCGCGGGATGAACTGGAAGCCCCAGCCAGTCCCCGCCCACGCCTGACTCACGCGGATCCACGAGGAGCTGTATTCGTTGCGGCGTCCCTCACGGTCCCAATGGAACTGGACCTTCACCCGACCGAGCTCGTCGACATAGACGTCCTCGTTCGCCGGGCCGACCACCGTCGCGGTCTCGAGCACCTGTTGGTGCCGGCGGGCTGGGCGCGGCGGTCGATCCACGACGCCGTCGGGTACACAGGTAAAGCGGTTCTGATAGACGGTCTCGTGCAGTGTGGTGTTGCCCTCGTCGGAGGCGCGCCCTTGATGCTCCACGCTCGTGACGATGAAGGTGTCCCCGAACTCGTGCGCGAGCGGCCAATCGATTTTGAAGCGAGCGCCCGGCGCGACACGCCGCGAAGTGCCCGTGCCCTCGAAGACCAGCGCGTCGCGCCGCAGGGCCTGTAAGTGAAGGAGCGCCGCCTCCTGTCCAATGTCCGCGCACTCGAGCTCGTCGTAATGCTCATAGACCTCGAGGTCGGCAATATCGAGCTCGAGGCCCGAGGGCCCGACAGGGGTCGCCGCCATCACCGCCGTCGGGTGATGCATGGGCCGCGTGAAGTCGAACTCTCGAATGGTGACTGACCCTGGGCGCAGCTGACGGACCGCCGCCAAATGCTGGATGTGATCCCCGGGTGCGGCGAGGCCTGCGACCTCGACCCAGGGGATCGTCAACCCCGGCACATCGCGATAGGCGAGAGGATTGTCCGCGATGACCATGACCTCGGGCGCGTCGTCTTCACCCGGGTGGGTGAAGAAATAACAGCAGCCCTCCTCGGCCAACAGGCGCTCGATGAACTCCAGCTCGCTCTCGTCGTATTGGACACAATAGACCCGCTGCGGGGCGAGCCTCACGACCTCGACCAGACTGAGCACGCGGGAGGGCAAGAGGATCGCCTGCACGATGCCCACGACCGGCATCTCTTGGAAGATGCGCTTGCCGCGCCGGTGCGCGAGTCGCGCGAGGCGCGGGCCTATCGTCAAATCGAACAGCGCCCCGGGCGTGGAGTCGGGCGGCAAAGACCGAATCCGCGTGACGATCCCGCGAACATGACGCGCGACCTCGGGCCCTGGAATCTCGAGGTGGGCCGGGGCGCCGAGGAGCGTACGGTCGAGGTGCGAGAGCGCCACGTCTCGACTCAAGCGAACACGGACCTCGAACTCATAAGGGTGGTTCTGTCGCTCGACCCCACGAAACGACACCACATGAACCTGCTCGGGCGCGATGGCGCCGACTCTCAGGTTGAACACCCCAAACGCAAACCCGCCCGGGTTGGATTGTGTCATGGCCCCTCGTCGCTGTGTCTCTACAGGCCTCGCGACAGTATCCGAAGCATGCACAGGTGATCTACAGCAGGCATCGTCGGGGTAATGCTCAATGTCTCGCCGAGACGTTGCGCCACAGTCGCGTCCATGGCGCTCAGGGCGCGGCGGGCAGCGATAGAGTGAGGCTCACCGACTCCGGCGCTCCCGCGCCATATTGTTGAGTCTCCAGTCGACTCATGGTGCAGGTGAGGAAACCAGGGTGGGCCCGCGCAGGGCCCGTGAGCCTGATTCCGGAGGCCTTGCCGTTCTCGTCGAGCGACATGGCCACTGTCACGCTCGACGCGGGTGTGCCCGGCTGGCCCCCGTCCTCCGATCTCCAACAGCGGGACACGACGCTGGCGATCTGGGAGCTCGCGCGCGAGCTCGTCTTCGCCGAGGACGCGACCGCGCTCGCCGACGCGGCTGCAGCTGCGCTCGCGCTCGTGGGCCCTCTCGCGGTGGAGATTGGTGTCGGGATGGGCGGCGCGCCGGATGAGCTGACAGGGTTGTATGTTTCGGACGGTGCAGTCGACGCCACGCTGAGTGGTGCTCGTGGCCCCGACGACGACGGGACTGGAGGTGGATTGTCGGGTTTGGAGGTCGCTTGAATGGAGGTGTCGCTCCCCGGCGAAGGCGCTGGCTTGTTCAAGAGCTGCCCTATCCCGACACCGCCAGCCAGCAGCGTGACCGCAGCGAGCGCGTACAGCCAAGTGCGAGACGGACTGTCTTTGGAGATGGGGGCCCCGCGACCCGCAGGGGCCCCGCGACCCGCAGGGACTCGCGGGGATCTGGAGAATGGGACTCGCGGGGATCTGGAGAATGGGGCCCCGCGACCCGCAGGGCTCGCGTTCGGAGCGACTGGCGGGTCGCTCGCGGGTGAGGTCGCGATGGGGACAGGCGGAGCGTCGACGGGGTCGGGAGCGGGTGGCGCCAATTCGAGAGAAGGGCCGAGCAGCGGATCGTCGGGGGGAGGGGGCAGCCAATCATCGACGGGCGCGTCGAGCGCCGCATCGAAGGCGTCGGAGAGCTCGAGCGCTGTCGCGAAGCGCTCGGCCGGGTCGGGTCGGAGCGCGCGGCTCATCCAAGCATCCAATGCCGACGGGAGCTCGGGGCGCAGGCTCTTCAGCGCTGCAAAGTGTCCACTCTGAGCGGCCATGCCGATGGCGGTGACCGTGTCTCCCTCGAAGGGTAGTTTGTGGGTCAAACAAACATAGGTGACGACGGCGACGGCCCAAAGGTCGCTCCTCGCGTCGACCTGCTTCGGGCGTAAGAACTGCTCCGGGCTCATGAAGAACGGGGTGCCGATCATCACGCCCGTGCGCGTCATGTCGGCGGGCGACTGGGTGTGCTTCGCTACACCGAAGTCGACAATCTTGAGCGCCAGGTCGTCGCCGCGAAGCAAGAAGACATTGGCAGGTTTGATGTCGCGGTGGACGATGCCCGCCTCGTGCGCGCACGCGAGCCCGCGACAGAGCTGCTTCATCAGGGCGCGGACAGTCTCGAATTCCAGCGGGCCCGAGCGCTCGAGGAGCGCGGCGAGGTCTTCACCTTCGAGCAGCTCCATCACGATGAACGGCTCCTCGTCGACCGATATGCCGTAGTCGAGCACCCTCACGATGTTTGGGTGATTCAGCTGCGCGAGGCCGCGCGCCTCGAGTTCGAAGCGCCGGCGTTGCGCTTCACTTCCCCTCTCGGGGTGCAGCACCTTCACCGCGACCTTGTTGCCGAGCGGCAAGAGACTCGCCACCCAGACTGCCCCCATCGCGCCATGTCCAATCTCGCGTTCGAGGCGCAGTTTGTCGGTGAGCATCGAACCCGGCGACAGGGACATCGGCGCCAAGTCTCCGCCTATCGGGGAGGGGAGCACAAGGTCGTTCGCTTGTGCGACCTCGCCGGCTGTGTTGTCTTTGCGCGGTGACCTCTTGGCCTGTCCCTGTATCGTCGTGTCCGCGTGTCGCTGCAGGTGCCATCGTCGTCGGAGATGGTCCGCGCCGGCTCGTGACTGTCCACGTCAAGGTCACCTTCGCGCTCGCCCTCCGCGACCCGGCGCCGACGACCTTGACGCTGCGGGCTCCAGAGCCGCTGCTCGTGTCCGATAGTGCACTAGGGGATCGTCTGGGCGTCGCTCCGAGCGATCTCGCGCCGAGCATCCCTTACGTCGATGTCGTCCTTCACGCCGACGCGGTTCAGGCAGGAGCGGCCGCGCCGTCGCGCGCCGTCACGTTGTCCCTCTATCGAGAGCGCACGGCAGTCCTGTCGAAGACTCTCCACGTCTTCGGAGACCGCCAATCAAGGACGCCCAATCAGGCGACCCCGTTCGAGTCGATGCCGATGACTTGGGAGCGCGCTGTCGGGGACGACCTTCAAAACCCCGTCGGCGCCATGCCTGGTGGTCCTCGGCTCCCCAATGTCGTGAGCCCCAAGCAGCCGCTCTCTCCGGCCGGCTTTCAAGCTGTCCCACGCGTCTGGCCAGTCCGCGCGCGCCTGCTTCGGGGCGTCGCTCCGAGCGTGGCGGGGAGCCTCGAGCCTGTCTGGCCGTCAGGCTGCGCGCGCGACTATTACCAATCCGCGCCCATCGATCAGCGGATCGACAAGCTCTCGGGGGACGAGTGGATCGTCCTCGACGGCGTCTCGCGTACGGCGCCGCGCGTACAGACGCGGCTCCCCGGCATCCGAGCGCTCGCGCGGGTGCTCCTCGGTGAATCGATTACAGCGCTGTCACTCAAGCCCGAGCTGCTCCTGATCGACGCGCAGCGAGGCTTCGTGTCGCTCACCTTCCGTGGGGAGTGCGAGCACGCTCCGGGGCTCGCGGTGAGCGCCACCATCGAGGGCCGCGGCGTCGCGCCCGATTGGCGTAACGCGCCGCCGGCGCCCGAGCGACCAGCGTTCGCCCAAGGCACGCTGCCCCTCGACGAGGAGCAGCAGCGGACCGCGAGCGCGCGCGCAGCGGCTCCATTCGAATTGGGTGAGCCGAAGAGAGGCGCAGAGGAGCGCACTGCCCCTGCCGTGAGCGCTCCCCACTGGGTGCGTCCCGCGAGCGACTTGCCAGTTGGTGCAGCGACGCTGCCACTCGACGAAGAGCCAGAGCGCGCGGCACCTCGGCGAGCAGAGCCAGCGCCGCGACCCCTCCCACCAGAGCCCGTCCACGAGCAAATCACGGTCGAGCCGGTGAAGGTCGCGACCTCGCAGCCGGAGCGACAAGAGCCCATCCCGTCACCGCGGCCACGCCCACCGAAGGCCGACGTCGCTCGGTCCGCGCCGCCGGATCTCTCCACGGAGGACAGCACCTTCAAGAGCCTGTTCGCGTCGGGGATGAGCCGCGAGGCTGCGCGCAAGATCGCGAGGCAGCTCCACGGCACAAGGCGCTGAGATACGGGCTCGCTTGGTGACATTATTGTCAGTGCTTGCGGCGCCGCTCCAAAAAGGGTCGGGGGACACGAGGCGCGGGCTATGATGCTTCGATGAGTGATCTCTTACGTCTTCGGCGAGCCATCTTGGTCGCGCTCGGGCTGCCTGTGGGTGCTGTCGCGGCCGTCGCTTGTGGTGGCAGCGCGAGGGAGCCTGTCGTGCGCCGCCCCGATCCGACCGAGGTGCCGCCGCTCGACGCCGAGTGCAGCGAGCCTGGCTTCGTCTGCTCGTACAACGAGCGCGGCTGTGGCACGAACGCGACTGGGCAGCTCGATGACGTTTATACCGGTGAGCTCCGCGGCAAGTCCTGGCGGCCCTCTACCCCCGAGACCCTCGAGGCCATGCGCTTCGACCGTGAGCGCACCCAGAAAGCTCGCGCTCAAGCCGTCGAAGGACAGGAGCCCTTGAACTATTGCTGTTACACGGGCTGTCCAAAGTACACCGAGGCCCCGCCCGAGTCCGCGGTCCGCGCCCAGAGCGACATCATCGCGTGCGTGCCCTATCCCGAGAAGACGGCTTACCCGGTTGAGGCCGCGCCGAAGTGTCCAGCGACCATCGCGCTCGACGGCGTCCAACGAGCCTTCTTGCAGTTCGACGCTGAAGCCGGCACTTGCTGTTATGAGACGGGTAGGAGAGTGGAGAACCTGGGGAGGCCGCTGCGCGTCGACGGTATAGTTACAAGAGTGTCATCCGCGGAGGGGGCGCCTACGACACATTACGCGGGAGTGATCGACCTCGAGCGCTATGACGCCGCGGAGCGCGCTCGACTCGCCGAGTCGTGGCACGCCGCCGCATGCGTCGAGCACGCGTCCGTCGCGGCCTTCGCCAAGATCTCGCTCGAGCTCCTCGCGTTCGGCGCGCCCGTCGCGCTCGTCGCGGCTGCGCACGAGGCCGCGCTCGATGAAATCCGTCACGCTGCGCTCGCCTCGGAGATCGCCGCGCGCTTCGGTGCGGTCCACGTCCCCGGGGCGCACCCGGCGGCCGCGCGCGCCATTCCCCACGAGGACCTCATGAGGTTCGTCGAGGAGACTATCGAGGATGGTTGTGTCCTCGAGGCAGGCGCGGCCCTCGAGGCCTGGCGCCTCGCGTCGGAGGCGAGCGACCCTGGGATCGCCCAGGCCTATCGCGCTATCGCCGCCGACGAGGAGCGCCACGCGACGCTCGCTTGGCGCATTGTAAAGTGGGCAGCTTCTGTCGACGAGCGCGTCCCGGCGGTGCTCACGCGCACGCTCGCTCGCCTCGAGGCGCGGCCCTCGCTGCGCGACACTGTACGAGACCTCGCCAAGCCCTGCGCCGAGGCGCTGATCGCCAGTCAGGTCGGCTGATTTCGAGTCGGTTGGCCAGTCCTCCCCCGCGTCAAGGGCAGGTGCCGGGCATCGCGGCGGCCTGCTGGTCGAGCCACGTGAGGCGCGCGGCGATCCAATCGTGTAGCCACGTGACGTCGGCTTCGTAGGTCGGCGCCGTGAAGCAATTGGGAAAGACTGGGGTGCCGGTCGTCTGCCAGACTGCTTGGTCCCGCGCGCGCGCGGCCGCGGTGAAGGCCACCCAAGTGTCGATGCGCGACTCGAAGGTCGAGAGCGCGAGCGGCCCGGTGCGCAGGGCTTGCCACCGACACTTCCACGCGGTTTGGAAGGCCGGCTCGGCGAAGAGCGATAGCCAATAGGACGGGACATCGTCGGGGTAGCCGCGCTGGATTTGGTAGGCATAGTTGTCTGTCTGACAGTTGTAGCCGGTGACATTCCCGTTACCGAAGGCGAGGTCGAAGTCCCAGAGCGGCCCCATCCCCACGAGTCCGCCAGCGGAGTCGGCGTCCTTCGTCATGTAGATGCTGTGGACATAACCGTCCCAGTTGTTGGTCAGCTCCTCGACGATGGCGCGATCGACCCAGGAGGCCTCGTCCAGCACGGTCGCGTACGACGCGGGGTCGGCGGCCAGCACGTCCTCGAGGTGCTGGAAGGTTTCACCGATGTAACTGGCCTGCTCCGGAGTCAGCTTGTCGATGTCCGGGTAATGGTAGGTATAGACCCGACTCGAGGTCGTCGTGAAGTCGCGTCCGCCGCCTTTGCCACCACCCTCGTGCCGAACGATGTAGCCGCCAGTGAGGTCGCCGTCTGCGGCAGTGGGCGCGGGCTTGGGGAGGTCCACGCGGGTCGAGTCGCGCCGGATGCGCTCCCAAATCATGTAGAGGCCGAGGTACTGGCCATCGATGAAGAGCTCGACGAATCGGGTGCGGGGGCTCCACCGACCGAGCTCCTGCCCGAGGGCGAAGACGAGCGCGTTCCTGAGACAGGTCTTGTCGGTATAACAAGCATAAAGCGCGAAGTCGCTGCCCGCTGGCAGCCCGAGCATCGGCTGCTCCAGTTCGTTCCCGGCGCCGTCTTGGAGCTCGAACGCATAGCCCTTCTTCGGCAGCGTCCAGGTGAAGTTGCCGCGCCCCTGAATCGCTGCCGCCGACACGAGCGACGGCGTGCGACTGTCCAGATCGGTCAGCGTGCCGTCGTGGTCCTCGATGAGCGTGATCGTGCCCGGTGTGTCGACGTCCTTCTCGATGGGCTGCCCGAGGACATCAATCTTGAGGACGGGTATGACGGCCGGCAAATCGAGGCCCATCGTGACAGGATCCGGGGTGAAACCCTGCGGTTCGGCGCCGCCCCCACCGGCTATGCCGCCAGCGCCGCCGCCCACGCCGCCATGCCCGGCGCCGCCGTTGACCGAGCTGGCGCCGCCCCCGCCCATCGCGCCCGTGCCGCCTGCCGCGCCCTGGTTCGCGTCGTCGCCGCACGCCGACAGGAGGAAGAGCGTCAGGGAGATGCAGGCGAAGCGCATCCGCCCATCGTATTGTGACCCACCTGAGAACGCCACGCCCACTCCAATGGCGGCTCGGCGGTCTGCTGGCTCGGCGAGTCTGTTACGAAGTTGTAAGCGATACCGCTGCGCTCGGGTCGGAAGATCTCCGTTGACGAGGGCTATTGAGCGATCTCTTCGCAGCAGCCGTTCTGGCAAGTGCCGTTGCACGGCGGATCACCTGCGTTGCCGCATGCGGCATGTCCGGGCGCGCAAGGGGGTTCGTCGTCGGGGATGATGCATGACGACAAGTCGAACAGCATGAAGAGCAGTGCCTTCTCCTGGGGGGAGAGCTCGGTCGTCTGACAGCCGTTCGGGAACGGTACGCCGATCTGGTCGCCTGACGAGACGTGAATGTCGGATAGGACGAGGCGCCCGCAGCGTTGGTCCTCGGCCACTTCGAGCGGCGTGTTGAAGGAGAGGTATTGGACGCTGACAGGATTGTCGCTGTAGATCCACTGCGTGGAGAGCTGCGGATTGACCGTGTTGATGGTGTGCTGCGCCTCCTTGATGGTGAGGACGCCGGGTTGGGTCGACGCGCCCACGTTCACGAGCCACTCCCCGAAGGCCTGGCCCTTGGGGAAGGTCGTGTCGACGAGGGCGTCGAATGGATTGGCGAGGTCCGCTTGGTGGTCGAAGTCAGCCACCTGGGGCCACATGCCGAGCCCGTTCTCGACCCAGTAGTTGTGCCAGTGCGACGCGAAGATGCGACCGCCCATGTTCGCGTAGTCGTTCATGGCGCTGATGGCCGCGGGCCCCTTGGTCGCCTCGTTCCAGCCGGCCTCGCAGGCGAGCAAGACGATGTCATAGACGGATAGATTGCCAGCGTCGTTCCAAAGGGCCGCTTGGGAGTTGGGGAACGCTGTCCCGTCCGCGTATTGGACCGTGCCGCCGCTGCCGGCGAAGAGGTTGATTCGCCCGTTGCCATCAGGGTTCGTGAACTCGGCGAGGTCAATGCCGATCTTGGGCAGCCAACACTCCAAAGGATCGGCGCCACCCGTGGAGAGCGCGATCCGGGGAATGTGACCCTCGCTCTGGTTGCGCGGCAGGCGAACGCTGCCGTCCACGAGCGGCGTGTCGGTGCACTCGGCGACCGTAGGTATCGTAAGCTCACGCCGCCACTTGCCGACTTGAACGACCAGGGGGATGTCGTCGCCGACTGGCACGTTGGACAAGACGAAGTGCCCCGAAGCGTCGGTTATCGCCGAGACCAATGGCGAGCCCGTCACTTCGCCGCCACACTGTGTGCAGGACGCGCCGTCGGTCAGCGGTTCGACCGGACTGTTGGGAACATAGACCGCCACGTTGTAGAGCGGCACGTTGCCTGCGGGCTCGTAGACGGTCCCGCTGACCGTCGTCGTTTGACCACTTTCGCAATGAACCTGTTGACATTCCAGGTTGACGCACGCGGGGGTCGCGCCGCCCGTGCCCATGAATTGGCCCATGCTACCGGCCGAGCCGCCGTTGCCACCGCTCGCGGAGCCCCCCGATGATTGGCCGCTCCCGCCCCGAGCGCCGGAGGCATCGCCGTCGTCGTTCGACGAATCGCATGAGCAACCAGCGCCGCCCACGAGCGTGAGGACGAGAGAGAGCGAGAGAAGACGAGCCATGGCGACCTCGAGGTGGCTGAGTGTCAATGAAGCTATCACGTGGAGTGCGAGCGAGGTGGAGGCATCAACGGTGGGCCAATCCGGCCTCCGTGCGCTCGAGCGGCCATTGCATACGTGCTTGTCATTCACGGTCCCCGATGCCGAGAGGCGTACTCGATTGGGTGTCGGTGCATCGACGACAGAGCGCTCGAGCGGTCCCCGACTCGGGAGGCTCTCAATCGCCGAGGAGCGCCTGCTCGAGCAGCGTATGAGGCAAGAAGCCTTGCGCGAGGATCGCGTCGTGGAAGGCCTTCAGCTCGAAGGTGGCGCCGAGCTTCTTCTCCACTTTGGCGCGGAGCTCGCGCAAACAGATATAACCGTAGAAGTAGCTGGGCGCTTGCCCTGGCATCCACGTCGTGTACCGCATGAGAGAGGTCTTCGCCCAGGCCTCGCTGAAGCCGACGTCCTCGACCATGACGCGGCGGACCTCCCCCGCGTCGATGAGGCCGAGGTTCAATTCGATATCGAGGAATGCGTGCGCGGCGCGCATCAGGCGCGCTTGGAGAATACCGAGCCGTCCCTCGGGCGGGACCAGGCTCTCGAGGAGCGACTCCGCGTAGAGTCCCCAGCCCTCTGCGTTTACAGAGTTAAAAGCGAAGATCGCGCGGGCGAGGCTCGGGCGGTGCTCGACCATCGTCGAATATTGCAGGTCGTGGCCGGGGCGGCCCTCGTGCGCGGTGAGCCACCACGTCGCGGCCTCGAAGCTGAAGTCGTCATAGCGGTGGTCGTCTCCCGTGCTCACGGGTAGGACGAAGGTGCCATATCGCGCGTCCGCCCCTGAATTACCCAATAGGGGAGGGGGCAAATACATCGGCGCCGGGAGCTGGGCCCGCTCTGCGTCGCTCGCGAGGCGAAATCCGAGCGGGCGCTCGGGCAACGTGACGAGGTCCGCGCGCCGGAGGAGCGCGTCGATGTCGGCGATGCGTCGGCGATAGACGTCCTCGAGCTCGGCTGCTGGGATTTGCTGCTTCTTGAGCTCGGTCAGTACAGTTCGATAGTCGCTATTCGCATATCCACGCTGCGCGGCGATCTCCGCCGCGAGCGGCGCCATGAGCGCCTGAAGGTCTGCGAAGGCCTGTCGGGCGAGGCGAGCGAGCGCCGTCGGATCGAGGTCGATCCCGCGCTCCTCGAGTCGAAGCGCATAGAGCTCGGGAGGCAGGCGCGTGTCGGTGCGAGCCTCGGGCAGGACGGAGCGCTCGAGGAATGCGTCGAAGGCCGCGGCCTGCGTGTCCAGCCGATCGAGCAGGGCGGAAGCGTCGGTGAGGTGGTGGCGATCGCACATCGCCCTCACGTCGGCGAGGAGCTTGGGCGCGGCGGCGCGCTGATCGTCGACGGCGGTCCGCGTGGGCCTGAGGCTGTCCTTGCGCGCGAGGGCCTCGCGCATGCGAGCCTCGGCCTGCGTTGTGAGCGGGTTGGCCGCGTCGACGTAGCGCGCGAAGCGCTGCGACGCCGAGGCTCGGTCGGCGTCCGACGCTTGCTCGCCGAGCAGTGACGCGAGGCCGTCGTGGATGGTGCCGACGGGGTCGTAGAGGCGCACCGTGAGGCTCGCTTCGAGCTCGAGCCCGCGCGCGCGCAGCGCTGCAGCGTGCCCGAGGATCTCGAGGTCCAACCGGACCGCCGGCGCGCGCTCGTCGGCGGCGAGCCTAGCGAAGTCGTCCCTTGCGGAGCGGAGGGCTCGGAGCTCGCGTTCGAGCGCGTCGGGTCCCCATTGGCTGACAAGGTTGTTAGCGTTCGACAGCCCGAGCGGGGTCGAAGCCTCCGGCTCGAACTCGGCCTGGAGATCGAGCAAGCGCTTGGCGAATGTGTCGCTGCGCTCGCGGTCGGCGTCGGCTGCGCCAGTCGGTGAGAGGGCCTGCGGTTTGCGACACCCAGCGAGGGCGAGGCCTGCGCCGACGAGAAACGACCTGCGTCCGAGTAGTGACATGTTTGTCAGCGTTTCGATCGGCTGCGTTTGCTCTTGGGTTCGGGCGACATGGGTGCCCCGACGCTGACGCGCTGGATGGTGATCGCGGGGTCGACGAGGTAGCCGCCGTCGCGACGCAGGACGACCCGATCGAGGCCCTGCTTGCGGAGCCACGCGAGCATGACGTAGACGCGGTTCTTCGCCGCGTCGGGCAGGATGCGCTGACCGGGCCAGCCCACCTGCGCGAGGGCCTCGACGCTCGCCGGCTCGGGGCGCGCGGACGTGTCGCCGACGAGGAACGAGAGGATGCGCCACGCGGCCTCGTGATCGCCGAGGTAGCGCCACTCGGTCGTGCCCGGCGCGCGGATCGATCGGCGCTCGCTGTCGATGACGAGGGCCTCGGGGGCGGGCTCCAGCTCGACGGGGCCGCCGCTCTCGGCGCGGGCGAGCGCGGCCTCCAAGAGCCGCACGAGGGTGCGCACGTCGTCGCAGACTTCGATCCAAGGGCGCTGCGCGCCGCGTGGCTGGCGCGTCTCGGCGACGGCGGCGCGGACCTCGTCGAAGGCGGGGGGCACGTCGCGCAGGAAGGCGAAGGCCCGCGCGACGCGCACGACCGCGAGCCCGAGCTCGTCGTTGCGACGCGCGAAGCGCGCGGTCGCGTCCTCGAAGTTGGCGTGTGCCCCTGCGCGATCGCCGTCGAGGGCGCGCACCGCGCCGAGCCGCGCGAGCGCGAGGCCCGCAGAGCGATCGTCGCCGGTGCGCAGGAGATCGAGCACGGCGCGCTCGATCTCCTCGCGTGCGAGCGAGAGGGACCCGCGCTCGGCGTGGAGCGTCCCGAGGTTCGCGCGCGTGATGCCCAAGAGCCGCGGGTCGCGCGCGCGGCCGAGCAGATCGATCGCGCGCTCGAACGCCATCGCGGCGCGCGCGTGGCGGCCCTCCTCCTGATCGAGGACGCCGAGGTTCGTCAGCATGATGCCCTCGATCCGCACGTCGCCGACGCCTGCCGCGAGCTCGACGGAGCGCTCGTATGCGGCGCGCGCGGCGTCGAAGTCGCGCTCGTCGTGGCTCGCCGCGCCGAGGTTGCCGACGGCGCGGGCCTCGAGCCGCCGATCCGTGACCGAGTGGAGCTCGAGGGCCGCGCGGTACGCGGCGCGCGCGGCGTCGAGCTCGCGCGCGGCCTGGTGAACGACGCCGAGATCGACGAGCAAGCGGCTCTCGAGCGCGGTGTCACCGCGGGCCCGCGCGCGGCCGATCGCGTCGTCGAGCGTCACGCGCGCTGCAGCGAGCTCACCCGAGGCGTGTTGGGCGCGGCCGAGCCCACCGAGGACCGCGGCCGCGTCGGACGCGCCGGTGAGACAAACGCGCTCCGCCGTCCTGCGAAAGAGCTCGATCCGCTCGCTCGCGGGGACGCGCGCGCCGAGCACGCAATCGACCGCGAGCAGGACCTCGGCCTCGAGCTCGACCACCGTGGAGTCGGGCTCGGTCCGCGTCGCGCGGAGGTGGACATCGAGCAAATTGTCGAGGTCGCGTGCGAGGGCGTCGCGCGCCTCGACGTCGCCGCTCGCGGCCTCGCGCGTGGCGAGGCGGCGCGCGAGCTCGAGGAAATAGGCGTCGTGTCGCGCGATCACGGCGCGGCTCGCGTCGGCCGCGCGGAGCTTCTCGAGGGCGAACTCGCGCACGCTCTCGTAGAGCGCGAAGCGCGGCGGGCGCGGCGAAGGCGAGCTCGCGGGCGGCTCGCGAGCCTCGGCGGTGCGCGCACGACCACGAGCGATTTGTCTCGCAGCGCGCTCACCAGATCGAGCACGGGCCCGACCGAGAGCACGTGCTCCGCGGCCTCGAGCGTGAAGCCTCCGCGGAAGACCGCGCACTCCGCGAGCGCGCGCTGCTCGTCCGCGCTGAGGAGCTCCCACGACCACGCGATGGCGCCGCGCATGGTCGCCGCGCGTGGGCGCGCGCCTCGCGAGCCGCGCGACAGGACGTCGAGCTGCGAGCTGCAGAGCCGTTCGACCAACCCGGTGAGCCCCAACACGTCGAGACGCGCGGCCGCGAGCTCGATCGCGAGCGGGATCCCCTCGAGCTCGGCGACGAGCGACTGGACGCGTGGATCGTCGAGCGCGACGCCCGCGACGCCTGCCTCGCTCGCGCGCGCCGCGAAGAGCCGCGCGGCCTCGGAGCCGCGAGCGTCCGCACCACGCCGATCGCTGACGGGCTCGACGTTCGCTTCGGTGGCGAGCGGCGCGAGCTCGAGCGTGACCTCGCCGGGTATGCGCAGCCGCTCCCGCGAGGTGACGAGCAGCTGGAGCTCAGGAGCGGCGGCGAGCCAAATCTCGAGAACCGACGCGGCCTCGATCAAATGCTCGAAGCCGTCGAGGACCCAGAGCATGCGGCCGCGCGCGGCGAGCGAGCGCGCGATCTGTTCGACGACCTCGGCCTCGCGTCGTGCCGGTGTGATCGGCACGTCGAGGGCCTGCGCGATCGCCGCGGCGACGCCCGCGTGGCCCGAGCGCGCGCTCGCGAGATCGACGGCCCACGAGGTCAGGTTCGAGCGCCGCGCGTGCTCCAGCGCGAGGCGCGTCTTGCCGACCCCTCCCGCGCCCCAGATGGTGACGAGGCGATGGCCTTTTTGAAAGAAGCCGGCGAGCGCTTCCAGCTCGGAGGTTCGCCCGATGAAGGAGCTCGCCGGAACGTGGAGCGTGCCGCGCACGGAGGGGACCCCGCTTCAGCTCTCGAGGGGCGAGCGTCAGCGAGGCGTGCGCAGGTCGCGCGGCGACACCGGCATCGCGACGAGCTCACGACCCGCGACCTCGGCGAGGGTGGAGTCGACCCGCACGCGGATGCCGCTAGGCCCGGCGAAGATCGGCATGATGGGAGTTACCTGCGCGTAGATGTTGCCCGAGGCAGCTTCATGCGCGCCGCACCACGTGCCTTGCACCGCGAGCTCCCCGTCCTCCTCGAACACGATGACGCCCGTCCTGCAGCCGTCGTCGACCGTCGAGTAGAGCCCTGGCTGATCGAGCCCGCGGCTGCCGACGTCTGCCGCCGGCGCGAGCTCCGTCGCGTCGAGTGAGAGCGCGAGGCCAGAGGGCTCGATGACCTGCCCCGAGACGACCCCGTCCTCGACGTCGAACGTAGCGACCGCCCCGTCTTTTGCGATGGCGACGATCGGGCCGTCGAAGCTCACGTCTTCACCGACCCGCACTGGGTCTCGGTCGAGCTCCGCCGTGAACCACCGCGAGTGCTCGCCGAAGCTCGACGGACCGCCGCACACGTAGAGCGTTGCGAACCGGTCCTCGATGACGAGCGCGACCCGCACGTCGCTGTCGGTCGTCGACATTCCGGCTGGCGTTGCTTGCCCCAAGAACGTCACCGACTCCCCGACGGGCGCGAGGGTCTCGGTCGGCGCGCAGCCGACGGCGAGCGCGGCCAAGGCGAAGAAAGCGGGAACGCCGAGGCGGCGAACCCCGAAGACCTGCAGCGACTCCATGGAGGAGAAGCCTACCACGCCGCGCGCGCGGTAGATGCCTTCGTCGTGTCGGAGAGAATTCACTTGTCCTGGGTCGCGCACCTCCGTAGTACCGGGGAACCGCTCATGCGTTTCCTTCGATTGGGCTCCGAGCCGGCATCGCGCGGAAGACCGTCTGCTTCGTCCGTCGCCGGGCCCCTGATGCGCCTTCTGGATTATCGCGCGCTCTGGATGGCGCCACTCGTCGTAGCTGGGGCCGCGCTCGGCCCGCTGACGATGGGTGGCTGCGAGGAGAGCGCGCCGCCGACGCAGCTCAAGGGGCAGGTTCACCTGACGCTGCTCCACACGGCCGACGTCCACTCGCGGCTCTTCCCCTACAACTTTCAGGTCGGGCAAGTCGACGCAGGCCTCGGCCTCGGTGACGCCGACTCGATCGCCAACGTCGGCGGCATCGCCCGCATCTCGCACATCATCGGTCGCGAGCGGGCGCGCTCCGGCCGCGTGCTCCACCTCGACGGCGGCGACTGCTTCCAGGGCGCACCGGTCTTCAACTTCTTCGCTGGTGAGGCCGAGATTCGCTCGCTCAGCGCGATGGGCATCGACGCGATGCTCATCGCGAACCACGAGTTCGATACCGGCGCCCGCAACCTCGGCGTGCAGCTGCAGAAGTGGTCGACGTTCCCTGCGCTCGCGGCGAACTACAAGCTCGAGGATCCTTCGACGCCCGGGGCCTCGCCGCTCGGCACGCTCTTCAAGCCGTTCAGCGTCTTCGACGCAGACGGCTTGCGCGTCGGCGTCATCGGGATGGCGAACCTCTCGAGCCTCACGTCGATCTTCGACGCGCCCAATCGGCTCGGCATCACGCCCCTCAATACGACTCAAATCGCGCAGGCGTACATCGACCTCATTCGACCGAGCGTCGACGTGGTCGTCGTGCTCTCGCACCTCGGCCTCGACCACGACGAGGACCTGATCGAGACGACCACAGGGATCGACGTCGTCCTCGGTGGCCACAACCACATCGTGCTGCAGCCCCCGAAGCACGTGCGCGACTGCTCGCGCCACTTCGACGAGGACGCGCAGAGCTTCTACGTCGAGGTCGATGGGCCCGACCCGGGCGAGAAGATCAAGCGCTACTGCAAGCCGCGCGACGTCGTGCTCGCGCACTCGGGCGCCTTCGCGAAGTACGTCGGTCGCCTCGATCTCATCCTTACGAACGATGAGACCGAGCTGCCTCCCCGCTGCGATCCGTCGCAAGAGCAGGAGCAGTGCTACGACCCGATCAACGGCTTCGAGGTCCTCACGAGCGACTTCACGCTCTTCCCCGTCAACGAGAACGTCCCCGAAGACCCGATCGTGAGCTCGCTGCTCGAGCCCTACGCGCAGCAGCTCGAGGGCTTGGCGAACCTCGATTTGCTCGTGGGGTACGCCCCCGACGGCTCGCGTCGTTCGAGCGCTTCGGGTGGGGACTCGGCGCTCGGCAACATGATCGCGACCGCGATGTGGCTGCGCCTCGGCATCCAGACCGACTTCTCGCTCACGAACTCGACCGGCATCCGCGCCGACCTCGTGCCCGGCCCCATCACGGTCGAGCAGATGTACAACGTCTTCCCCTTCGATAACTCCATATCGAAGATGCAGCTCTCGGGCGTCGAGGTTCAGGACCTCTTCGACTTCGTCGCTCGTCGCAGCGCTGGTCGCGGCTGCGTCTCGCAGGTCCAGATCGCGGGCGCGCGCATCGTGATGGACTGCAACATCAAGTCTTGCATCGACCCGACGGCGGTCTGCGCTGACAACGATGTCTGCGTCCCGAGCTGCTCGGCCGACCTACCCTGTGAAGACCCGTCGACGACCTGCTCCGCGGCTGGCCAATGCCTCCCGTCGAACGGCGACCAACCCGACGGCGAGAGCTGCCGGCGCGGCAAGGCTACGGGCATCTTCATCGGCGCTTCGCAGGACGCGAACGGCAACGTCACCTCGTGTGACAGCGACGACGACTGCCCACAGAAGCTGTTCGGACAGTGCGACGTCGACGCAGGCTTCTGCTGGCAGCCCATCGAGAAGTTCGGGGCCTACGAGCTCGCGACCTCGAACTACCTCGCGGGTGGCGGCAGCGGCTTCCGCGTCTTGCAGCGAAACACCACGCAGTTCGACACGAAGGTGCAGCAGCGCGACGCGCTCATCGACTACATCCGCCAGGGCGTGCCCTGCGGCGCGGGCTCGACCGGTGAGCTTCGCGCGTGCAGCACGGACGCTGACTGCGGCTGCGACGACGGCGGGGACCCTTCGCTCTGCGGCGCCGAGGACGGCACGTACGTGTGTTCTTGCACGGGCGCTGTCATCGAGGGCGAGTCCTGCGACAGCGACCCGGACAAGAGCTGCGGGGGCGAGGGCAAGTGCGTGCTCGCGACATGTCGCTCGGAGGTCGCGGCCTTCCAACGTGAGACCTGCGATGCGGCCCCGACCGACGAATCGCGGACCAATTGCTTGAACAGCGTGCAACCGTGCGCGGCCGGCGGCGAGCAGTGCAAGTTCCTCGCGTGCGTCGATCGCGGCCTCGGCAACTTCTCCGACGGCAGGCTCCGTCTCATCGGTCAGTAGCTCGGCAACTTGATGGAGTCCCCTCGCATGCGACTCGAACGAAAGAGGTTGAGCTCTCGGGGTCACGCGGTCGGCTTGTCCGCTGCCGTGCTCGCAGGCGTGCTGTCTCAGGGCTCGTGCACCGACTACATCGAGCCCCCCGGCGGCCTTCAGACCTTCCACGTGACGATCGTCGCCGTGAACGGCGGTGACCCGCCCGCGATCGACTCCCCGCTGCCCGCCAACACCGGCGACCACAACGAGACTTGGCAAGTCGACGTCGAGGCTCGCAACCCCGACGGCACCGTGGACGAGTCGTTCGAGGGTGTCGTTCGCTTGTCGATCGAGCCGGGCACCGTCGTCGCTGTCGACTCGCTCGGGACCGATGACGACACCGGGCGCAACCTGCACCTCTCCGGAGGCAAGGGCACCGGCATCGTCACGGTTACAGCGATGTACGGGGACGCGCGCCTGTGGGTCGAGGATCTCGGGTACGACCCGGCGCCCGCCGGCGAGACTCCAGCGTGCGCGAACGGCGTCAACGACGACCCCGATGAGGACGTCCTCATCGACTTCCCGAACGATCCGGGCTGCGCTTACGCCGACGACAACTCCGAGACTGGGTCCACGTTTGCTGCGGGTACGTCGCCGCCGGTGCACTACGCGCTGCCGACCCTCCGCGACATCCAGGGTGCGTCTTCGACCACGCCGTTCCCATACGAGTCGATCACCGTCAACACCGCGGGCGAGCATTACCTCGTCGTCACTCGCCTGGCGAAGGACGGGTTCTACGTCACGGATTTGGCCGACTCCGACGTCGGTTACAACCACCTCTTCGCGTTCAGCTTCTCCACGCCTCCCGGCGTTCGCGTCTGCGATCGGGTGACCTACTTGAGCGGCACCTTGAGCGAGTTCTTCGGCTTCACCGAGCTCAGCTTCCCCTCGTACGAGACCGAGCCCATCTACGAGAAGGACAAGAGCAAGTGCCGCGTGCCCGAGCCGATCGTCCTCAGCGCCGACGACATCGAGGACCCGCGCGTGATGGAGTCGTACGAGAGCGGCCTCATCCGCGCCGAGGGCTACCACGTCTCGAACCTCATCGGCCCGAAGCTCGCCTTGAACAACGTCTTTGCTTCCGACCAGACGAACTGCGACTTCAACGGCGACGGCAAGATCGACTTCGAGAGCGCCGCCGAGGGCTCCTGCGGCAACGCCTGCTCGGCCAACACCGAGTGCAGCGAGTGGACCGGCTACGTCGCGCGCGGCAACTACAAGGTGTCGAAGCAGACGACACTCGAGTCGGGCACTCCCATCGTGAGCGTCCTGCAAATCCAGACCGACAACGCGCCCGAGTTCAGCCCGGTCGCGAGCCGCGGCGCGGTGCTCACGGCCATCACCGGGACGCTCCGCAACTTCTCCGGCGGCAGCTTGAACTGGACCATCGAGGCCCGTTGCACCGACGACGTCGTCTGCGACGCGGCCGGCTGCACGCCCGAGATCCTCGGACCCAAAGAGTCCTGCCTCGACCTTCGCGCCGAAGAAGATCCCGACGAGGGCACCAACTGACGCGTCGCTTGTCGCTTGCTCATCGCTTCGCCCCTTAGCCTCCGCAGTTTCTTTTCGAGTCGTTTCTCAAGATCCCCGCAAACCCGGTTCGCCACGACGGCGTGCCGGTGCCCTCGCCGCCACGGACGAGGGAGGAGCCCAGAATGCGCCGGTCGTCGACGTCCACCCCGCTCCTTCGATGGTGTGCCGCAGCTCTCCTCGCTGCTGCTGCGAGCGCCTCGGGCATCGCTGCTGCCCAGGAAAAGTCCGCAGCGGAGCTCCAAAAAGAGGGGCGGGCTGCGCTCGGTCGCGGAGAGATCGACGCCGCGTGCACGCTCTTCGAGAGCGCGTACTCGCTGACGATGAACCAGCCCGCGGACGCGATGCCCAAGCCGATGGAGGTCCTCTTCGACATGGCGGACTGCCATGAGAAGCAGGGCCAGGCGCGGCTCGCGGCGACCGAGTTCGACCAGGTCGCGGGCGCCGGCGGACCGAACGCGGACTTCGCGCGCATGCGCGCCGCCAAGCTCCGCGGCGAGGGCCCGCCGAAGACCGAGCCGCCGAAGACCGAGCCGCCGAAGACCGAGCCGCCGAAGACCGAGCCGCCCCCGACGGTGGTGAAGACGCAGAGCGACGAGGCCCCGACGCGCATCGGCGACTTCATGGACACGCGTCTCTCGTGGGTCATCGGCGACGACGACGTCCTCAAGCAGACTGGCCAGGCCTACCCGCTCTCGCCCGACGTCAGCGTCGGTGATCGCAAGCAATACCGCCTCTTCTTCGACAACCTGAACTCCCGCTTCTCGGGCCGCGAGAACCTCACGCACCTCGCGCTCTACAAGAAGATGCCGGGCTTCATCGACGGCCTCGACACCGAGGCCTCGCTCATCCTGCGCCTCGACATCGCGGCGCTCGCGTCGAACAGCGGCAACGTCAACCAGGCCTTCTACGACGCCGGCTCGTATATCCGCGCCTTCTATCACACGGCGAAATACGACGATCCGAAGAAGGTCGAGGGCATCGGCTTCACGCTCTGGCCGATCGACACCGATCGCTTCCGCTTGGGTTATCTCTACGATCTCAGCTGGGGCGGTACGAACCCGTACATCAACCAGTCGATCTTCCCGCGCATCGTGGGCAGCTCACCGGGCGCGCGCATCAGCTACGAGCACCCCCGCTTCAGCGTCTACGTCGGCTTCAAGACCGCGCAGATCGTCCAGGTCCAGGAGACGCTCACCCCCGGCACGAGCGAGGTCGAGCAGATCCGCGTCGGCCAGACCAACTACGGCGTGCTCGGCGGCGTCAGCGCGCAGCCTCACGACAACTTCCACTTTGATCTCGGCGGCGGCTTCTTCACCCAGGGCAAATTCGATCTGCCCGACGTCGAGGGCCTGCAGGTCTGGACCGCGGGCGCGGCCGCTCGGCTCGTCGTCCATCACGAGAAATACGGAGCAGGGCAGTCGATCGACTTCTCGCTCTACCGCAACGACCCGAACAAGCCGCAGATCATCTTCAAGCCCGAGACCTACGAAGCTGGCAAGGCCTTCTGGCAGGTGAGCCTCGAGGGCGATGCGCTCTTCCAACGCCTCAAGGACTTCGACGTCACGGGCCAGGTCACGGTGCAGCCCGCGTTCGCGGCGGCCCTCCAAGGCATCCTGAAGTACGACTACTTCCGCGCGAGCATCACCGGCATCTTCCGTGATTTGCCTTACGTGCTCCGCAACCAGCCGAGCTTCATCCCGTTCGAGACGCTGCCCGCCGACGCGAAGACCGACCCCGAGTTCTTCTTCGCGCTGTCCGCCGACTACTACATCAAGGACGCGCACCTCACGCCGGGCATCGGCCTCGGGTTGCAGTTCCCGTCGACGTTCACGAGCGAGTCTGTCGATCTCTCGAGCGCGCCCATCTCGCGCACCGTCGTCGTCCGCGACCAAGGCAACATCGCCATCCTCCCGGTCAACACGGGCGCGACTCCGATCTTCCAAGCGCGCGCAAGCGTGCGTTGGGACATCTCGTCGATCCTCTCGACGATGCTCTGGGTCCAGTACATCCGCGACAACAACGCGACCTTCGTCGAGCGTGATCCCGCCGAGGGCTCCGTTGCGCTGCGCACCTTCGTCAGCCCCGACTTCTTCGGTCTCGGGCTCGGCGCGTCCGCCCGCTTCTGAGCGCAGCCGCGCTGGGATCGGTGTAATGCCGCGAGCATGACCGATCCCAGCTCGCGCCACGCCCGGCGGCACCCGCAGACCAGCTCCGTCTCGGAGGGCTTCGACCCGCGCCTCAGCGTGATGGCGGTGCGGCCGCCCATCTATCCAGTCTCGACCTACTGCTTCCCCTCCGCCGAAGACGCAGCTCACTACTTCGAGGTCGCGCTCGGCAAGGTCGAACAGCGGCGCGGCGAGAGCATCGGCCTCATCTACGCGCGGCTCAACCACCCGAACGCCGAGATGTTCGAGGACGGCCTGCGCGGCGTCGAGAAGGGCGCGCGCGCCGCGCTCGCGTTCACGAGCGGCATGGCCGCGATCACGACCACCGTCCTCTCGATCGCGCGCCCCGGACAGAAGATCCTCTATCAGCGCCCGGTCTACGGCGGCACCGACCACTTCTTTCGGAGCATGCTCCCCGAGTGGAAAGTCGAGGCGATCGCCGTCCCCGACGGCGGCTGGCAAGAGGCCGTCCGCGAGCACGGCGCGACGACAGCGCTCGCGTACCTCGAGACGCCCGCGAACCCGACCCTGCGCATGATCGACATCCGCGCGGTGCGCTCGATCCTCGATCGCGCGTCGCCCGAGCGGCGCATCCCGCTCGCCGTCGACAACACGTTCCTCGGGCCGGTGTTCCAGTCGCCGCTCGTGCACGGCGCCGATATCGCGCTCTACTCCGCGACGAAATTCCTCGGCGGACACAGCGATCTCGTCGCGGGCGCGGTCGTCACCGCCGACGAGCGCACCGCCGATCCCATCCGCGCCTCACGCGCGTTCCTCGGCACGATCTGCGAGCCTTTCACCGCGTGGATGCTGCAGCGCAGCCTCGCGACGCTCTGGCTCCGCATGATCAAGCAGTCGAAGAACGCGAGCCGCCTCGTCAGCGTGATCAAGGCTCACCCCGCGGTCGAGTGCGTGCACTACCCGACGCTGCTCGTCGGCGATCAGGCGCGCATCTTCGAGGCTCAGTGCAACGCGCCGGGCTCGATGATCGCCCTCGAGCTCCGCGGCGGGCGCGCCGCCGCGTTCCGCTTCCTGAATAACTTGCACATCGTTAGGTGTGCGGTTTCCCTCGGCGGCGTCGAGTCGCTCGCCTGTCACCCACGCTCGACCACGGCCTCCGAGATGTCGGAGGAGGACCTCTCCGCGAGCGGCGTCACCGAGGGCCTCGTCCGCCTGAGCATCGGCGTCGAGTACTGGCGCGACCTCGAGCAGGACCTCCGGGGCGCGCTCGACGCGGCGCTCTCGTCCGACGATCGCGGCTCGGGGATCTAGCTCCCGCTTTCTTCTCCAAGTATCCGAAAGTCCCTCGAGTTTGCCGCGCACTGGCCGTCCATAGCAGCCATGGCCAGTGCACCAGAGGAGCTGCGGCGCTCCGTACTTTTCAAGTTGGGCGCGGAGTTCTACGCCTTTCCCGTGACCATCGTCCGCGAGATGGTGCGCAGCCAGCCTGCTGCGCGAGTGCCGGGCTCGAAGCCGTTCGTTCGCGGCGTCATCAATCTCCGCGGGACGATCCTCCCGCTCATCGATCTCCGCGTGCTGCTCGGCATGGGGTCCGCGGCCGACGAGGTCGATCGACTGACGGCGCTCCTCACCGAGCGTCAAAAGGACCACGAAGCCTGGCTGGACGAGCTCGAGCGCTGCGTTCGGACAGGCGACCCCTTCAAGAGGGCAACCGACCCGCACCAGTGCGCGTTCGGTCAATGGTTCGACAGCTACAAGACAGACAGCCTCGTGATGCGCACGATGCTGGCCCGCCTCGACATACCCCACAAAGCCATCCACGCGACGGCGGGCATAGCCCTGTCGCTGGCGTCGGCTGGCCGGCTGAGCGAGGCGCTCTCCGAAGTGGAGAATGCCCGACGCGGGCCACTCGGCGAGCAAGTGAAGACGCTGGCGGAGCTGCGCACGCTCGGCCGTGAGGTCCAACGCGAGCTCGTCGTCGTGATCGAAGAGCATCGCAACTGCGTCGGCGTCTGCGTCGACTCCATCGAGGGCGTCGAGATGCTTCCGACGCGTGGCAGGACGATGGACTTGGACCTCGGCGTCGGCGCCGAGATGGTCCTTCGGCCCGGTGGCGGCGCCCCTGTACGCCTCTTCGACGCGAACCACATCATCTCTCGTGTGACAGAGATGTAAGCTCTTCTTCTGTGATTCCCGCGCCCTTCGGGCGCTCCCCACCCCCCGCGCTGCCGCGCGGCCCCCCGGGTGGGGGCCTCAGCGTAAGGCCGCGCTCGGCCTTTCGCTGACAGCTATGTAATCATGAATGGATGAAGGCGTGCCCGAGCGCGACGCCGACCTTCTCTCATCCGGCACCGCAGAAGGCAACGCACTTGCCCTCGACACAAAGCCCACCACACTGCAGCGAACTCGAGCAAGCCGCGCCATTAGCCTTCAGCGGGACACATTTCGACGGCCGATCGCGTTCATAACTACAGTAGAGCCCGGCTTTACAATCAAGCACGCCACACGGCTCGCCCGAGTCGTGGGTGGTTTGAGGCCGCAGATTCGCAAACCTGGGACCTGCGCTCTCTGCGCTACCCGGACTGACACACCGATAGGCAGGCTCGGCTGACGTTGTCGGCGAAGAGGGTGCTGTGGTCGGGGCGCTCGATGGAGTCGCGCTCGTGGATGGCGTCGCCGGTTGAGCCGGAGGTGCAAACATGATCGGGTAAGACACTTTGACGACGCCCCCCTCGGGCTGGGGGAACGTCAGCGCGATGAATGGCTTCTTCAGGCAATCGAGGACGTCGGCGTCCTTCAGGTCTCCAACAGCGGCAACGTTGGACGTGGACCCGTCCCGCTCGATCTTGAAGTTGACCGTAACCTTGCCTTCCAGGTCGGGATTCTTGCGCAGCCCATTCTCATAACACGTCCGAAAACGCCCGAAGTTCTGCCTGACGATTCGCTGGATGACCTCTGGAGGCAGCCTGCCGCTGACCGATATTGCCCCCATGCGAACTGAGGGAGCTCTCGATGGTTCTCCACCGGAGCGCCTGCCAGAAATCGAGTAACGCTTATTGGTCCCCGCGCCACCGACGTTGCCGAGACCAATCCCGTCCAAAGCAATGATACCAGTCAGCCCCACGTCTTCTCCCAGGCAGTAGGACGGCGCACCCCCACTGTTGAGGAGGCCGATCATGCCGAATTCTTGGGCATCACGGAGCGAAGCATCCAAGTCAGGGTTGGTGCTGGGCGTGGCCGCGTCTGGCCGAGGCCCCGGCTCTGGCTGCAAACAGCCGAAGGGATTCACCGCGACTCGCGCGCGCTCGGCTGCGTCACCGCCTACTGCGGCGCAAAGGAGGCCACTCGCACAATCCTCATGGTCGACCCCGAACGGTTGCTGCGACGGTGCGCAACCTTGATCGACCGCGGCAGGCGCACTGCAGACACCCGTATGGCCTGCACCCTCTAGACAGGTGAGGCCCGCCACGCACTCCACCGAGCTGGCGCACGCCTCTCCTTGCTGTTGTTTGCCGACGAACAGTCCCTTGCAAGACGACATTCGGTCCAAGAAGGGCCGCTCCAGCGTGGCTTTCCACGAGCGCTCCAGATCGCCCACGCATGCATCCACTTGGCTCGGCTTGAGTGCAACCCGCCCGGATGCAAGCGCAACTTCCAGTGCCTTCGCACAACCGTCGATTTGATTGGACCATACCTTCGTCAGGTATTCGTACGGCTTCCCTGCCTTTTCGCTGGCGGAGCACGACTTCTCCAGTGCACGTCGCGGCGCCCCGAGGACCCGCTCACAAACCTCAGCCGCGCGCTCCTTGCCAATTGGCGCGGCGGCTGAGCTCTCGACCGCGCTGCCAATCGGCTTTTCCTCTGAGGTGCTACCCTGCCAATCGTTGCTCTTGCTGTTGCAGCTGACGATGAGGCAAGACAGTGTCAAAGCAATACAAAAGCCGCTGGGTTGCATGCGATGGACATTAGTCGACTCGAGCCTCGAGAGCTCGAGGAATGGCCGACACAGTCCACTATTCGATTGGCGGACAGCGCTTCAGCGGAACGCTGCGGGGTCGAGCGCGTGCTGTTTCAGCCAGCGATAAATGAGCGCGGCGTCGCGTTCGAGCGCGCGCGCGACGGCCGAGACGTTGCCGCGGTGCTCTCGCATGAGGGCGGCGAGCTCCTCGGACGACGGCGCGGGGCGCTTGCTCTTCAATCCGCCCCCCATGCGCTCCACGCCCCCCCGATTCGACGGCCGAGGAACGCGCGCGGGCTCAGGAAACTCCTGGCTCGAGAGCGCTCCCTTCAGGGCGCGGGCGGCCGCGCGATAAGCGACGCTCTGGAGCTCGCGCATGTTGAAGGGCCAATCGTGCTCGAGCACGCGCGCCATCACGGGCGGCCCGATCTCCAGCGTCGGTGAGCCCGCGCGCGCGAGCGCGACCCGCAAGAGGGCGTAGAGATCCTCCTTGCGATCGCGGAGCGGTGGCAACGCAAGCTCGTGCGCGAAGAGCCGCGCGTAGAGGTCCGCGCGGAACGTGCCTGCGGCGACCATGGCGGCGAGGTCTTTGTGGGTCGCGCTGACGACGCGAACGTCGACGACGACGGTCGAGCGCGCCCCGAGCGAGCGGACCTCGCGCGTCTCCATCACGCGCAGCAGCTTGGCTTGCGCGTCGAGCGGCAGATCGCCGATCTCGTCGAGGAAGAGCGTGCCGCGATCGGCCGCGCGAAAGAGCCCGACCTTGTCGGCGTCCGCGCCTGTGAACGCGCCGCGCACGTGCCCGAAGAGCTCGCTCTCGACGAGCGTCGCGGGGAGCGCCGCCGAGTTGACGGCGACGAAGGCACCCGGTCGCGCCGAGAGCTCGTGAACCGCGCGCGCGACGAGCTCCTTGCCAGTGCCGGTCTCGCCGCGCACGAGCACCGCACCGACGCCGCTCGCGACGGCGCGGACCTCGCGCGCGACGCGCGCCATGGAGAGCCCACCCACCAGTCCATCCAGCGACGCCTGCGAGGAAGGCTTGCCGTCGAGCGCGAAGCTCGCGTGCTCTCGCGCGTCGCGCGCCACGAACACGAAGAACGCGTCGCCGACGCGCACGACGTCGCCCGGCGCGAGCTCTGCCTCGGTCACCGCAGCGCCGTTGAGGAAGGTGCCATTGCGACTGCCGAGGTCTTTGATGCGCACCGCACCTTGCTCGCGATCGACGCGCAGGTGCAGCCGCGAGACCGCTTCGACCTTCAGCGCGAAGCCGCCGGGTGGAGGCTCTCGACCGATCGTGTGCGTGCGCTTCGTGAGGCAAAACGCACGCGGAACCTCACGCCAGTTCGGTGCGTACGCGAGCACGAGTCCCGGGTCGGCGGACGCGTCCGACGCGGGGTCGCGGTCCTCCGCCATCACGCCCGTCGTGTCATCCATCGCGCCGCTCGCGCCATGATACCGTCATCCGGGCGTCGTCATGTCCGTGCGCGTAGGACGGTACATCATCTACGAGCGCATCGCGGGCGGCGGGATGGCCTCGGTGCACCTCGCGCGCGCGCTCGGGCCGCTCGGCTTCGAGAAGATCGTCGCGGTGAAGCGGCTGCATCCTTCGTTCGCGAGCGACGCCGAGCTCTCGCTCATGCTCCTCGACGAGGCGCGCCTCAGCGCGCGCGTGCACCACCCCTACGTCGTGCCGACGCTCGACGTGGTCCACGAGGGCAACGAGCTCCTGCTCGTGATGGAGTACGTGCACGGCGAGTCGCTCGCGCGCCTCATGAAGCGCGCGAAGGAGCGCCACCTCGAGATCGACGCGCGCGTCGCGGCGGCCGTCATCGCGCAGACGCTCCGCGGGCTCCACGCGGCGCACGAGGCGACCGATGCCTCCGGGGCGCGGCTCGAGCTCGTGCACCGCGACGTCTCTCCGCAGAACGTGATCGTCGGCGCCGACGGCCTCGCGCGCGTGCTCGACTTCGGCATCGCCAAGGCCCTCGGGCGGTTGCAGACCACGCGCGACGGCCAGGTAAAAGGCAAGGTCGCGTACATGTCTCCCGAGCAGCTGCGCGGTCAGCCCGTCGATCGCAGGACCGACATCTTCGCGGCGTTCACGGTGCTCTGGGAGCTCCTCACGGGCGAGCGGCTCTTCGCGCAGGCCGACGACGCCGCGACGATGTGGCGCGTCTTTCAGGGTGAGATCCCACCACCGAGCAAACACGCGCAGACCTCGGCCGCGCTCGACGAGGTCGTCCTGCGTGGTCTCGCGCGAGAGCGCGACGCGCGCTTCGCCACCGCGCTCGAGGCCGCGGAGGCCCTCGAGCGAGCCATCCCTCTCGCGTCGCCGAGTGAGGTCGCCGCGTGGGTCGGTGAGCTCGTGGGCAGCGAACTCGAGCGCCAGAAGGCTCGCGTCGCCGATCTCGAGCGCGATGAGGACGCGGAGCCCGCGCGGCCTCTCGCCGAGAGCGAGCCCACGAAGCGCCACGGGGTCGAGGCTTCGTTCTCGGCCGAGGTCGCGACGGCGACGCCACCAGAGACGTCTCCCAAGCGGAGCCGCGCTGCGCTCGCGCTCGTCGCAGCGGCGGCCTTGTTCGCTTCGATCGGCGCGGTGGTCTTCGTCATGCGACGAGGTGCCGACCCGACGAGCAGCGCCGCGCCGTCGACACAGGCGGAGAACGCCGAACCGAGCGCGCCGTCCGCGCCTCTCTCTCCCGCAGTCGTCGCGCCCGCGCCCACCTCGACTGCGACGACGTCGTCGACAGCGGCGTCGACATCGACGGTGACGCTCGCGTCGGGGCGCGCCCCGTCAGGCCCGCAATCGACAGCGATCGCGACGGCTCGCGCGAGCGCTGTTGTGACGACGACAGCGCGCGCACCCGTGAAGGGGCCCGACTGCTCGAACCCTTACGTGTTGGATTCGGCTGGACGGCGCCGGTATCGGCGCGAGTGCCTCCAACCCTGAATTTTCGCACGTAGAGCCACGATGGTCAGTCTCGTGAACTATCGAGGCGCCGCCCGCTTCTCCTGCGCCCGAGCCCACGTCGGGCGAGCGCGCAGGCGATCGGTGTACGCCAAGTAGCTCGGTGGGAGCCGCGCGCTGAGGGCCGGCGCCGCGGGCAGCGCGACCCACGGCCAGTCGGCTGCGGTGATCGTCTCGCCGCACAGGTACGGTCCGCGCGCGAGTCGCTCGTCGATGATCGCGAACTCGCGCTCGATCGTCTCGAGCGCCGCTGCCCGAGCTTCCCCTGTGATTTCGTCTCGGGCTACCTCGAACAAGGGCCTCGCCGCGCGCAGGGCGAGCGCGATCCAACCCTCGATCGCGTCGCCGTGGTCGGCAGGCCAGAAGCGCGCGCTCGATTGCTTGCCGAGGCTTCGAAGGAGCGCGGTGAATCCGACGGCGACTTCGTCGCCGCAGCGAAAGACGGGGCCTGGCGTGCCGTGGTTTTGAAGGAAAAACCCGTCGGGGCGGATCACATGCTCGAACGGGAGGTCGAGCTCCTCAAGCGCGAAGCAAGCGACGACCGCGCCCGAGCATCGCGCGGTCGATTCGAGCACTGCGCGGCTCACGCGACCTCCCACGGCGTCGGGAGGCGATCGCCCCGCTCGGGCAGGACGGCGCCTTGGAGCGATGACCACGAGGGGATGCTGAGCACTACGAGCGAGAGGTGGCTCAGCTCCGAGAGCAGTCGGAGGACGGTGGTGCGGACCAGGATCATGCCCCTTCCGCGTAACCTCCAAAGTTACGGGTGTTACCGCGCCGGGGGGCTCGGCGAATAGCGGCAGGTCGACCCGGTGCGCACCGACGCCTCCAGGTGCTCGCCGAGGAGCGGGCAAACCTCACGGATCCTGGCGATCGCCTTGCGAAGTCGCAGGGTGACATTGACGCGAGCGCGCTCGGTGCTGGCGCCGAGCGCGCGGTCACGGCCACCGAGTCCGCTCGCCCGGCCGAGCTCCTCGAGAAGCTGATCGAGCTCGTGCTGCGCGCGGGCCACGCGACCGCGATCGTTCATCGCTTCTGCCTCGTCCAGTGTCGCCCGCAGATCCGCGACCCGCTCGCGGTAGGCGGCGCGGGCCTTCTGGTCGAACAGCGGCGTCTCGACCGAGCTCTCGAGCACGCTAGTCCCGGGCCCGCGGCGCGAGAGGGCGAGGAGCTCCGCGGCGGCGGTCGGGACATCCGGGTGATCGATCAGCCACGCGAGGTACCGCAGCCCGTCGAGGTCGGGGAGCAGCCCGCGCTCACCTTCGTGCGCGATCGTCCACACCTCCCCATCGAGGATGAGCGAGGGACGTGATGGAGGAGGGCGCTCTTGAGCTCGCAGCGGCGCCAGCGCGGAGCGCGGTGGGTCGACGACGAAGGCGCTCGCACGCTCGAGATCGAGCTCCATCGCGAGCGAGTCGAACGTCTCCATAGCCTCGCCGCGGAGCGCCGTCGCGCGCTCGAGATCCTGCGTTGCGCCGGGGCTCGCCAGCGCCTCGGCGAGCCCGAGCCGCGTGCGCGCTGCCCACGGCTTGGCTCCGAGCCTCAGCTCGAGCGAGAGCGCGCTCTCGTAGAGCGCGATCGCACGCGCGGGATCGCCGAGGACTCGGAACAGATCGGCGCGCAAACGATCGAATGCGCCCTCGCAAACGCCGAACGGGAACCAGCAGACCGCGCGACCTGCGAGCGGCTCGAGCAGGTCGAGGACCGAGCGCGCGAGATCGGGCATCACGAGGCGCGCAGCGGCCTCGGCGAGAGCGATCCGCTCGAACACCCTCGTCGCGAGCGAGACGCCCTGCGCAGCGAGGTTCAGGGTGTCGGCCCGCGCCTCGTCGCGCTGACCGAGCCAGGCGCGCGTGTGCGGGAGGACGAGACGGCGCGCGCCCGGGCGCAGGGTCGGATCCTCGATGAAGCGCTGGAGCGCTGCGCGATCGCCCTCGGCCCGGGCCAAGGCGAAGGGCAGCAAGATCGTCGGAGCTTGGAGGAACGTCGCGCTGAAGAGCTCGCGCCCGGCCTCCGACTCGAGGTCCGCGCCGCTCAGCGCCGCGCGCGTCGTCGAAGCGCCCCTGCATGGCGGCGATGCCGAACTCGAGCTGGAGCGAGTGCCACCGCGACACCGCGTTCCCGATCCTGCGTCCGAGACGGCCCACGGCAAGCGCGTGCTCACGCGCGTCGTCGACGCGACCCCGCTCGAGCGCCTCGACGCAGAGTCGCCGGTGGGCCGTCAGCTCGGGACCAGGCGCGTCCAGCGCACGGGCGAGCGCGAGCTGTTCCTCGTCCATTCGGACGCGTTCGTCGAGATCGTCGACGACGCGGAACGCGTTGCGCGCGCTGTCGAGCACGTCGAGGAGCTCCCGAGGTGTCCCCATGCGCCGCGCGAGCTCGATCGCTTCTCGCGCCATCTCGTGCGGTCGCCAATACTCCGCGCAAGGCTGGCTGACCGCTGCGCGGCGCGCGAGCAGCGTCGCACGAAGGCCAGCGTGCTCGGGGTCGGACCCGAGCGCGACGATGCTCTCGTCGACGAGGGCAAGGAAAACCGGATCCGCGGCCTCCACGCGCTGCACCGTACCGAGCCCGAGCACGCGCGCCGCACGAGCCAACTCGCGTGGCTGTGGCGGGTGGCGCGCGAGCTCGATCGCGCGGAGCACGTCCTCTCGCGCGCGCCCGATCGCGCCAGCGGTCGCGCGGGTCTCGGCGAGCGACAGGAGCACCTGCAGCGTGCGAGCGGCCGGCGCAGCACCGCGCTCGAGCGCGCCGAGCGCCTCCTCGTACCATTCGATCGCGGTCTCCCACGCGCACGCGTCACGCGCGCAGTCGGCGACCTCTGCGGCGCGGCTTGCGGCGTGCTCAAACGACCCGAGGGGCAACGCGCGCAGCAGGTGATGGGCGGCTGCTTCGAGCCCTTTGCCCGCGCGCTCTGCGCGCCGCTCGAGCAGCGCCCCGGCGCGCAGGTGGAGCTCTGCGCGCTCGTGGCCTGCGATGCTGCTCGCAGCGACCTCGCGCAGCAGATCGTGACGAAAGACGAGCGGCTCGCGCGCGGAGGGTCCACCGACGAGGACCGCTGCGTCGCGAGCCGTCGCGAGCGCGGCGAGCACCTCGCTGGCCTCGAGCGCGCCGAGCTCTGCCACGAGGCCCGCGTCGATCGGCGGGCCAAGCAGCGCCGCGAGCGCGAGCATCCGCTGCGTTGTTTCGGGCAGCGCGCGCAGTCGCTCACCCAACACGTCGCGCACCGTGTCGGGGATCGGGAGCGCGCCGCCGCTGTGCCGCGCGAGGGCCGACGCGAGCTCGAGCGCGAAGAGCGGATTGCCAGCCGTCGCGCGCACCATCGCCTCCTTCGAGAGCAGGCGAGAGCCGACGAGGGACTCGAGCGCATCCTCATGGAGACCCCCGAGCGCGATCCGCTGCGCGACGCCCGTGAGCTCCCTGCCTCCGTCCGCGCGCGACGTGGCGACGAAGAGCACGCGGGCGCCCGAGAGATCGATCGCGAGGTACCGCAGCAAGAGCACCGAAGACTCGTCGGCGCAGTGTAGATCCTCGATGGCCACGAGCAGCGGCGCACGCCGCGCGACGCCTCGCAGGTACGTCGCGACGCGATCGAAGACAGCGAGCCGCGTCTCCGGATCAGCGGCGCTGCCCAGCTCGGGCACCGCGTGCTCATCGATCGCGCGGAGCACCTGGAGCCACGGCCAGAACGGTGGCGACGCCCCGTCCCAGCACCGCGCCCGCGTGATGGTCACGGCGCGCGAACGCGCCAACGTGCAGACCTCGTCGAGCAGGCGGCTCTTGCCGATCCCGGCCTCTCCCGTGACGAGCGCGAGGGCTCCACCCCCTTCTCGTGCGCGATCGAGCAGCTCGACGAGCGTCGCGATCTCAGCATCGCGCCCGACGAGACGTCTCAAAACCAGCCCCTACCGAACACAATGACCACAGTCGCATGCTACCGGGGACCTCGCGCAGGCGCCGTGGGGCCGATCACCAGGACGTTCGTAGCCCCGCGTTCTTCCATTGAGCCGCCTGGGCACCTCTGGCCACCCTATCGCGATTCAAACTCACGACGCGCCAGTAATACAATGGGGCCGTTTGCTACCGATAGACCCCCGCTCGGAGCAATGGTCGCACTTGTTCGTGCCCGCAGGGCGCGAATCAAGTGCAGCCTGTTGGGCGAGCGCAGGCGAGCCCAAGTTGTGTCGACACGATGTCGCCGCCTGACTGACGAGAGCGTCAGTCGGTGGGATCTCTTTTTTCGACTTTCCCCATTGTCAGCGGCGAGCGACTCGCGAGATGATTCCACGTCCTGGGGGCACTCGCTCATGGTCGTCAATCCGCCCTTCGCATTCTGTGATGGCGCCATCTACACGACAGTCGATCTTCGCGTCTATCGCCTGTCCGCGGTCAAGAAGGCTGCCTATCGCCTCGCGGCTCAATGCACCGTCAAGCTCGGCGCGCCCGAGGGTGACACGCTAACGCTGACGCTCTTGTTGGACCGTCAGGATGAGGCGCGCGCGCGGTCAGTCATGCGTGAGTTCTTCCAAGAGCTCCTCGACCAGGAGCTCCGCGAGCACGTCGCCGACGAGACGACAGCACTGCGAACGCTCATCCTGGCGCAGGCCTTCTCCAAGACGGACCTCATCCAACGGTGACGAGGCAGCCGTGACCGAAGCTCGAGAGGCACCACTCTTTCAGCCTCGTGAGCGCTTTGCGCCGGGGCCCTATCGTCTGCTGCCGTTTCGATTCTCCCGCCTCGACGGCGAGCGCTGTGTGGCGACGAACGACGTGGGCGAGTATGTCATCTTGACTCGGACCGAGCTGACCTCGTTCGTATCGGGCGAGCTGCAGCCGACGTCCGAGATCTATCGCCAATTGAAGGTTCGTCACTTCATGTTCGAGGAAGGCGAGACCGCGCCACTCGACCTGCTCGCGCTCAAGGTGCGCACGCGCGCGAGCAGGATCGCCGACTTCACGGGTCTTCACATCTTCGTCGTGACGCTGCGCTGTGACCACACCTGCGACTATTGCCAAGTATCCCGCCAGACCGAGGACAAGAGCGCGTTCGACATGACGGTGGACATGGCGGAGCACGCGCTCGCGCTCGTGTTCCGGAGCCCGTCTCCTCATCTCAAGATCGAGTTTCAAGGAGGTGAGCCTCTGCTGAACTTCGAGATGGTCGAGCACGTCGTGCGGCGCGCGAAAGAGCTCAATCGTGGCCATGGCAGGTCGCTCGCGTTCGTCATCGCGTCGAACCTCGCCCGATTGGACGATAGGATCTTGCAGTTCTGTCGGGATGAGGGCGTCGCGTTCTCGACGTCTTTGGACGGCCCAGCTGCGCTGCACGACGCTCACCGTCGCGCGCGCGGTGCGAGCAGTCACGCCCTCGCGATTCGTGGGATCCACCGCGTCCGCGAGGCGCTCGGCCCTCACGGAGTCAGCGCCTTGATGACGACGACCCCTGAGACGCTGACGCGAGTTCGGGACGTCATCGACGAATATGTCAGGACTGGGTTCGAAAGCATCTTCCTTCGTCCGATGAGCCCATTCGGGTTCGCGACCCGAAAGAGCCTCGTCAGGCGATATGACGCCTCGGGTTGGGTCGAGTTTTACAAGACAGCGCTCGCCTACATCCTCGAGCTCAACCGAAGAGGGACACGGCTGCGTGAGGAGCTCACGACGATCCTGCTCCAAAAAATGCTGACGGCTGGCGGAGCCTCCTACGTAGACCTCCAATCCCCCGCCGGCATCGGGATCGGCGCGATCGTTTACAACTACGACGGTCGAATCTATGGCTCGGACGAGGGTCGGATGCTTGCCGAGATGGGGGATGAGGCGTTCCTCATCGGTCGACTTGGCTTCGACTCGTTCGAGGCTGTCATGACCAGCGAGTGCCTGACGACCATCCTGGAGGACACTCTGCTCGAGAGCTCGCCGATGTGCAGCGACTGTGCGTTTTTGCCGTATTGTGGCGCCGATCCCGCATTCCATCGCGCGACGTGCGGTGACGTGGTGGGTCACAAGGCGTTGAGCGAATTCTGTGCACGACAGATGGGGTCGATACGTCACTTGCTTACGCTTCTGTCCGACGACCGAGCGGCGCGTGACATCTTCATGCAGTGGGTGTTCGGAGCCTCCGCGCCAGCACCACCTCCACCATTGAACGCGGAGCCAGCGCGATGATCTCGCTGTCGGCCAAGAAACTGCATGTTTTCGGGGGCGATCCATTGCCCAGGCCGTTCGTCGCGCGAGTCTCGGAAGACGCCCAATCACCGTGGCGTGGGGGGGAGTTGTACCTCACCCGAACCGCTGACACGCCTGTTCCGGACGGGTTTCGCGGGTACCTGTTCGCGCATGGCGTCGAAGCGCGCTCCAGCAGGCTCGGCGTCGCGCTCCCCGAGAGCTTGTCGTACCTGCAAAGCGGTGACGTCGTCAGGCTTGATCCACGTCGCCGCCATGTTGCGGTCCTCTACCGTCGCTCGTCCGCGTCCAACAGCTTGCTGGTCACCGAGCGGTGCGACAATCGTTGCCTCATGTGCTCACAGCCCCCGAAGGAGCGGCTTGACGATTGGTTGCTTGACGACCTCTTGAGTGCCATTCCGTGGATCTCCAGCGACACGACCGCGCTCGGAATCACCGGCGGTGAGCCCGCGCTCCTCGGCGATCGCCTCCTCACACTCATCGACGCGATGGGACGCTACTTGCCAAGGACGATGGTGCACATGCTATCCAATGGACGCGCGTTCGCCAACGCAGACTTCGCCCAGAAGCTCGCCGAGGTGCGTCACCCCGACTTGCTCGTAGCCGTTCCGCTCTACTCCGACCTCCCCGAGGAGCACGACTACGTCGTCCAAGCCAGGGGGGCCTTCGACGAGACCGTTCGCGGTATTTTGCGTCTCAAACAATTTCGCGTCCGCGTGGAGATCCGCTTCGTCATCCACAGAGAGACACGTCGCCGCCTGCCCGACTTCGCGAGGTTCATCACGCGTAATCTGCTGTTCGCTGATCACGTTGCGCTGATGGGTCTCGAGCTGATGGGGTACGCGCGCACCAATCTGGAACAGCTGTGGATAGACCCGCTCGACTATCAGCATGAGCTCTTGGAGGCGACGTTGCACCTCGACAGTGCGGGCGTCCCAGTCTCGATCTACAACCATCAGCTGTGCACGTTGGACCGTAGACTCCACCCGTTCTCTCGTCGGAGCATCTCTGATTGGAAGAATGAATATTGGGAGTCCTGTCTGAGCTGTTCGCTTCGCGAGACCTGCGGCGGGTTCTTCTCCTCGTCCGCGCTGCGCCGGAGCCGCGGCATTCGACCCATCCCCAACGTCGAGGTTCAAGATGTCTAAAGCGCGATTCCTCATCCCGCTGGGGACAGCGATCGCGGCCGCTCTCGTCGGCGCCGCACCGACTGGACTCTTGATCCCGAACGCCAGCGCTGACATCGCAAAGCGCCAAGACGAGGACGACGACGACCACGCGCAGTCCACGCTCCTACTCGCGAACGCCCACCCGGCCGCTGGAGACTTGCTCGCGCATCGCTCGCATAGCTCACATAGCTCGCACCGGTCTCACAGCTCGCATCGCTCTGGCAGTCCTGGCGGGTATGCGCCTCCCGATCCGGCGGACGTCGAGCCGAGCCCCTCGCCGACTGTCAAAGCGCCACCCCCTCCACCACCACAGCCGCCGCCAGCGCCGCAGAAGCCAGGACGCGTCTCGTTCGTCGCCTACCCTGGGGGGAGCATCACGGTCGACGGCGTCGCGGCAGGCCACGACGCCACCCCGACAATGACACTCTCGGTCGGGGAGCACACCGTCCGCGTGAAGAACAGATTCGTCGGTGAGTTCGAGACGAAGATGTATGTCTCGGACGGCCAAACCGGCGTCATCAAGGTCACGTGGTGAAGCCATGACGACCACCCATATCGTTTGCAATGTCTGCGGCGGGTCGCAAGTGGGTGTCTCGACAGGCGAGCTGACTTGTCGATATTGCCGTGCGACGGTGTCCACGACCACCCCCAACACTGCCTCCATTACTGTCAATGAAGCGGCCAATCGCTGGGCGCGTTCGGTGTTCGGCGCGCCGCGGCGACTCGCCGACCTCATCGACACCATCGAGCCCCGCGACGAGATGATCGAGCGCGTGATCACAGAGGTCACGCGCCGAGACATCTTTCGCGAGCGAATTGCCGCAGCCCCCAACGTAGGTCCCGCGAGCCGCAAGCGCGAGCCGGACGCGGCGACAATCGACCCGTTCTCGATCACCGTCAGCGAGCTTCGCGATGAGACCGAGCAGGTCGTCCGGTGCGACGGCTGCAGCGGCAGCGGGCTCGCGAATTGCCACGTTTGCGGGTCGAGCGGACGCGCCCGTTGCCACTTCTGCGCCGGCAGCGGGACGATGCCCAGCACCAAGACCAACCGGATGATCAAGTGCAGCGTATGTCGTGGCAGCGGCGCCACCGTTTGCGGTGCATGCAATGGTTCGGGTCGCTTGGCCTGCGGCGGTTGTGCAGGCAGCGGAAAGCAGCTCTCATGGCTGACGTACACACAGCGGGCTGAATGGCGCGTAACCGTTGCGCCCCAGAGCGCGGTCGTAGGCGCGCACGCTTGCCTGACCGAGAAGCGACCTCTCACCGCTGGCGACGTGCGCGAGCTCGGCCTCGTCACGATGCTCGAGGCCAACGGCCCTGTAAGCGAAGAGCACTATCGCGAGGCACCAGTGGAGCCCGAGGTGCTCCTCGCAGTGGCTCGAGAGATCGACCCACGGCTCGAGAGGATTACACGACAACAATACGTCAAGTTGGCGATGATTCGGCGTGACGTTCAATACGAGATCGCGGGGCGGCGCGCCGCGCTCGTGCTGTCGGGACGCGACCTCAAAGGCGCCCACGATCCAGGAACTGAAGCGCCCATTCGGCGTCGCGTTCGCGTATGGGCGGTAGGCTGGGCGCTTGCCAGCGTGGTGCTTGGTTTGCTCGTCCTCGAGTTGCGAGGACGCGCTGCGTACTTCGCGAACACGAATGCCCTCATGATGTGGGCATGGCTTGGTGGGGTGCTGTCTTTGGCGGTACTGTTCGGCGGTCTGTCGCGAGAATGGCGCGCTGGGCTGCGGTTTGGCAGGCTGACGATTGGCGAACGCGGAGCCGGCGTCCTCACGGCTCTCGCTCCAGTCGTGATGGTCATCGGGTATGCAGCGGGTCGCCCGTCCCTCCGCGAGGTGGAGAGCGCGCTGGGGAAGAACGACGTCGCACAAGCTCGACGCGTTGTCGACGCCCTGAAAGAGGCGTCGGGTTCTCGCCCGGACGTCCTCGACGCCGAGGACAGTGTGCTCATCGCCGAGGCGGCGAATCTCCACGGTGACGCCAGGCTCAAAGTGCTCGACGACGTCGCTCGACGCAATGGCACGTACGCGAGCGCCGCTGCAGCGTCGGCAAAGCTCGAACGACTGACGAGCGTCCGCGCACTGATCGACGCAAAGCGAGCGGAGGCTGCGCTATCGGCCATCGACGCTGCTTGGCCCGGCGCTGCTGCGGCCGACCCCGAGGTCGCCGCGGAGCGTGCGCGCGCCAGCGATCTGCAGGCGAATCAGTGTTCGAACGCGGCATGTCGCGTTCAAGCCGCCAATCTCGCGAACGTCGCGGCGTCGACACCGGCTCGTGCAGACGCCGCGGCGAAGGCACGCAGCGCGCTCGTGCGCGAGCTGTCGGTGGAGCCAATCAAAGGCGAATCGTTGCTCGAGCGACTGGTGCGTATGCGGGCGGTGCGGGACCTGGCTGACGACACGGTTCGGATTGTGAATGACAAGGACCTCACGGAGAAGGCACGCTCCGCCCGCACTGCAGCATTGAAGGAGCGCGCCAAGGTCCCGATTCTCGGCAGCGACAAGGCGATCGCGATCGAGTTGCTCGGGGGCACCGCCGACACCGACAACGGCTTTAGTCGCGTAACGGTCGACACCACGAGCGTCTATCTGGTCCTCGACGGGGCGAATCATTGTACAGGCTTGTACGTGGTGGGCAGCAAGCGTGGCGCGCGAACGGTCGGCGGAGGCGCGGAATGGTCAAGCGCACGGATCCTGTCCCAGGCCATCGGGAACGAGCAATCCATACTGCCTCCGGATCGCAGCGACATCGCCACGTGGACGGTAGGTGGAACCCCCGTCGTAGCGCGCTATGACTCGGGGTCACTCGTGGAGATTCGCATTGGAGACGCAAAGCCATTTTGAGACGCCTCGCGGCGACTCCATGGGTCCATTGGCGCCACGTCTCGAACCCGTTGAACACGCTCGCCCCCGAGGACCGCGCCCAACGTTTGCGCCTCCAATGTCCTTTTGTCCGCGTCGGTTCGAGTTCCCTGGGCGCTGAGAACATTGTAAAAGGGGACCAACCCTATGGTCGCTCTCTCGGCGCTGCCCCCCGAATCGCGTGACGCATTGGTGAAGCTCGAGGAGGTCGTTCGAGCTGCTCTCGAGCCGTACTCGCCACACCTCGTAGCGGTCGGCCGGTTCGGCATCGAGAAGGGGGAACACCCTTATCGTTCCACAGCTGGGGCCGCGCTCTTCGTCGGCGCCAACCGCGAGCGAGTCCAGGACGAGGGAGGCGAGGTGAGACGCTCGTTTCAAGAGGTCATTCACCGTGCGCCTGGGCTGCGTGTCGTCATCATCCACGCGAGCCGCACGAGCGAACGGGAGCCGTGGAGGATCACCCACAAACTCCTCGCCGGGGTCGAGGTCGACGCCCTGCGAAAGCAGCGGTCCAAGATTGATGCATCCGTAAAAGCAGAGCTCAAGAAGCTGCAAGCTGAAGCCAAAGGCGACTATTACTTCTTCGGGTCGCTGTCTGGCTCCAGTAAGGTACAGGTCTTTGACGACGCAGGCGCCCATCCCCGGCCGGCCTCACCAGAGCTCTTGCGCCAGTTTGCCGACGCGGTTCGGATCTATCAGGCTGCCGGCCTCGAGCTTACTGACATGATATGGAAGCTGCGAGGCCGGGCTGCGAGAGGTGGTGGCTCCAGCGGTTGGCAGGTAGACGAGTCGTTCGTGTGACCTGACTGGCTCCTAATCCCCTCGTGAAAACTCCGCTCCAGGGACCTGGAGCGGCCTAATTCCTGTAAGGCGTCTTCGTGTAACACTGGCACGCCGGCGGCTTCGTGAGGATGTCTCCGGGATAGTTACAACAAGGTACGCAATCCTTGCCGTCGTCGGTCACTGGGCACGCGACCGATTGGATCCAGCCGCGCCCCGGCGTCTGGGCCGTCGTGAAGGGGTATGAACTCGGAGGGCTCGACGCGCTCGCCGACGGACCCGCGGTCGTCACGTTCACCGATTTCACAGGCGCGTCCGTGGTGGGAGCGGGCTGCGAGGTCGGTGGCTGGGTGGTCTCCGAGCGCGCGGTAATAATGACCGTGTTGTCAGCTTTGGGGGCTTGCTCCGCGGCGCGCCAGGCGCCAATCGTATAAAAGGCGTAAGCGAGTCCCAATAGGGCGGCCATCACCGCGAGGCCTGCCAATCCATAGAAGACAGCGCTCTTGCGGGGCTGCGCCTCCACGGTCTTCGCGGGGTTTGTCGGCGACTCTTTTCTACCCGCCGAGGCCGCGATGGGTCGGTCCGCGGCGTCGATCGGGATGGTGTCGTTGTTGGCGACTCGGTTGGTCTCCGCGTCGAAGCCCGGCAGCGTCTCGGGGTCGACCCCGAGCGCCTGCGCGAGCGCCGTGACCATCGCGCTCGCGCTGGAGAATCGCTCGTGCGGCGCGCGCTGTGGCCTTCGCGAACCATGCGTCGAACGCTGCCGGGAGCTCCACGCCGACGCGCGCGGCGCGCGAGCACGCCGGCTCGACGAGCCCGGACGACGCCTTGATCGCGAAGGCGATGACGCCCGCCGAGCTGGCCTCTTCCATCCAATAGGGCTGACCGACCAACAACGTAAAAGCAACGAGCGCGAGGGAGAACGTGTCTGTTTGACCCGACACTGCCTTCCCGTCGAACTGCTCCGGGGCCATGTACATCGGCGTCCCGATGCTGAGCGTGCCCTGCTGCTGCGAGGCCGTCTCGACATGCGCTTTGGCGATCCCGAAGTCGAGGATCTTGAGCTGCGGCTTGCCGTCCTTGCGCATGACGACGAAGAGGTTCTCGGGCTTCAAGTCCCTGTGAACGACGCCTGCTCCGTGGATCTTGTCGAGCGCGACCGCGATCTGCCAGAGGAGGCTCACGACCTCCTTCGCCGAGAGACGACCGAGCCTCGCGACCCGAGCGGCCAGATCCTCCCCCTTGAGGAGCTCCATGACGAGGAACGGCGAACCCGTCGCGGCGTCGACCCCGGCGTCGAACACTTGGACGACGGCATCCGAGTCGATCTGGGCGGCGACCTTCGCCTCGAGCTTGAAGCGCTGTCGCAGCCCGTCCTCGTCCATGATGTGCGGCTGCATGACCTTCAGCGCGCATCGCCGATCGGTCTCCGTGTGCGTCACCTCGTAGACCGCACCCATCCCGCCGCTCGCGAGGTGGCCGACCACGACGTACCGCCCCGCGAAGAGGGTGCCCCCCTTGAGCACGGACATTGCGGGCGAGCCTATCGACCATGCGCGGTCGTCGGGAAGCGCGAAATCCAGCGTTCACGAGCGGCTCTGCCACACGAGCGTAAGGGGAGGCTCTGCGCTTCGTTTCAAGGACGCCCCTTCGATGAACCGCTCAATCCTCGTCGCGCTCGCCGTCGCCCTCATGAGCTCCGTCCTCGGCTGTGGTGTGAGCTCGCACGCAGTCGATTTCGCGGTGCGGACCGGCGATGGCCGCATGTGGATCTCGGGCACGAACGGCTTCGGGGCGGTCGAGTCAGGTGGCTACGTTCAGCGACTGGACTACCCGACTGATGGAGATGGGTCTTACGACACGTTTCAATTCCCAGCCGCGAATGTCCTGGAGGTGCGTGGCAAGCCGCTCCTCGTCACGCGCCTCGGTGAGCTCATGGAGCCAGCCGCGGACGGCGAGCGCTGGCAGCCGCTCTCGGTGCAGCCGGAGATCGGCGACCGCTTCAATCGACAGGTCGACTACGCGACAGTCACGCGCGACGGGCTCGTGTTTCTCCACGTGCACAGCGATCGTTTGCTGTGGCTCGCGCCAGGCGAGACCAAGCCTCGACGAGAGGAGACCATGCCTTCGTACATGGAGCACGTCACGCTCGACGGCGACACCGTGGTGGGCCTCGGATACCGGGGCAGCCTCCGCGTCGTCATGGAGCGCTCGAAGCCCGGCGAGTGGCGGGAGCTCGGCGTGCTGCCGTCGTGGGGCTCGGACGTCCGAGCGTTCGCGCGCATCGGTGGTCGCTGGGTCGCTCCAACCTATTACGGTGTCTTCGTCCAGGGCCCCACGACCGAAGGACTCGTGGGACTCCGGAAGGGGGATGTCGAGGGTGGCTTCTATCGGATTTCGACCGATGCGCTCCTCGCGCGCTCGAGCGTGGTTGTCGCGGAGGCTGACGAGGTCCATCCGCCCTCGGTCCCGGTTCCCCGACGCGGAGACCTCGTCGTCGCGAGCGAGGAGCCGACCGAGCAGCCCATCGCGACGAGCCCCATCGCAACGAGCCAGATCGAGGTCTCGGGCCCAGCCAATTCGATCGCGGTCGCGTCGGACCCGCTGCAGGTGCCGCTCGACCTGAACATCCACGATTCCCGCATCCCGCCCAAGGTCGACGCGTACATCCTGCGAGCGTTCGCCCTGGGCGACGGGCGTCTCGCGCTCGAAGTCGCAGGCGGGTGGACGGGCTTCCTCGTGCTCTCTGCGCGAGGTCTCGAGCGCCTCCCGTGTAGGGATCCGCGTGCCTACAATGCTGTCAGCGCTGTGGCGCTCGAGAGCACGCCCGACCGCGGTCTCATCGCTGTGAGCGACGATGCCTCCACCTACGAGGTCTCGGTCGAAGCGCCGGGCGGTTGTCGCGCCCTCGCGCCGGGGATGATCGCGCGGCCTTGAGCGCCGAGAGGACCTCGGGCAAAAGAGCTCGAGGAGCTCCTTGCCGAGATGATGGCTCGACCCTGGATGTCAGCGCTCGCGCTCGCCGCTATTGCCCTATCGAGCTCGGCGCGCGCCGACGACGCCGAGGTCTGCGCGACCCAGGCCGAGTCCGCGCTCGACGCGAAGGACACGCGGCCTGCCGATGCGCTCCCGCTCTTCGAGGCCTGCGCCAAGGACAGCTGCCCTCGCGTCGTGCGTGAGGACTGCCGCGCCGCCCTCGCCGAGCTGCGCGAGACCGCGCCGCGACTCACCGTCGTCGTGCGCGACAAGGCTGGCTCCGACGTCGCCCAGGCGGTCGTGACGCTCGACGGCGCGCCGCTCTCGCTCGAGGAGCGCACGCGCGGCGTGGTCGTGAACCCGGGCACCCACGTCCTCGTCGCGTCGCAGGGGGCAGCGAGCGTCACGCGCGAGCTCGTGGTCGCCGCCGGTGAGGGCCGGCGCGCCGTGGAGCTGGAGCTCGTCGCGGAGAAGGGCGACACGACCGACCCCCATGAGCGCGGCCTGCTCGAGGTCGTCAAGGGGCCTGACCGTGTGCCCCCGATCGTCGTCGGCAGCATCGGGATCGCCTCGCTGGTGGCTTTTACGGTGTTGGCCTCCTGGACGTACGCGGACTTCAAGCACCTCGAGGACACGTGCGGCCCGAGCTGCCTCGACGCCGACGTCGACCCGGTGCGTACGCGCGCGCTCGCGGCCGACGTGACGCTCGCAGTGGGCGCGACGAGCCTCGTCGTCGCGACGATCCTGTGGTTTGCCATGCCCGAGCGGCGTCCTCGAGCCCAGGCGCTCGTCACATGGTGAGCCCCGTGCACGCTCGACTCGCGGCGGCTGCCACACTCGTCTGCGGTTGCTCACTCCTGCCTTGGGATGATCTCCAATCCGGGGGCGCGGCTGGCGGTGGGGCGGGCGGGGTCGGTGGCGTCGCGAATGGAGGCGGCGGCATCGCGGGCGCAGGGGGCGCGGGCGGCGCTTCCTGTCCCGGTGTCCACGGCCCCGAGATGGTGCTCTTGCCGCGCTCGTGCATCGACTCGACCGAGGTCACGAATGGCGACTACGCCGCGTTCTTGATCGCAGCACCCAGCGAAATTCCAGCCGGTTGCGACGGCGGCACCCTCCAGCCGACAGAGCCGATGACCCCCGATGACTTGCCGGTAGCGGGCGTCGATTGGTGCGCGGCACAGCGCTATTGCCTTTGGGCCGGTAAGCGCCTTTGTGGTGCGCTCGACGCGAGCGCGACGTTCGAGCAGGCGACCGACGCGACCAAGAATGAATGGTACGACGCCTGCTCCACGGCGGGGACCCAGGACTATCCCTTCGACGGCGACCCCGTCGAGAATTGCAATGTAGCGTCCAAGCTCGGCGTCCGCGCTCCAGTCGCGAGCATGACGGCCTGTCGCGGTGGCTACGACGCGCCGATCTTCGACCTCATCGGCAACGTCGAGGAGTGGGAAGATTGGTGTGAGAGCAGCGCGCCCGACGCGCTCTGCTTGATGCACAGCGGCAGCTACGACGACACGGCCTTCGACTGCGCGCGAACGAGCACGCTCGGGCGCCGCGAGACCTACCCGAAGCTCGGGTTTCGCTGCTGCGCCGACCGCCCTTGAAGACGCCTCGACGCGGGGTCTGACCTCCATTCCCAGGTCAGGTGACGTCAGACCCCGAGATACCCGGGGTCGTGGTCGCGGCGCGGATATCCAATTGGTATGGCGGTTGCCATTCGCCGGCCCCATGACCTCGACTCAGCCTTTTATCGGCGTTCCTACGTGCGCGTCGGTCGCGCTCCTCGCGGCGACGGTCTCTTGTCTCGCGGCCTGCGGCGACAGCTCGGCCCAAGGTGGCGACGGCGGCGGCGGCGCGCATATGCCCAATACAGGCGGCTCGGGTGCGGGCATGAGCGAGGGCGGCGCGGGCGCTGGGAGCTCACAGGGCGGAGAGGCCTCGCAAGGCGGAATGGCCAATAGCGGCGGCGACGGCGGCGGCTCGGTCACGATGTCGTCCGCGCTCTGCCAAGGGCGCTTCACCGGCAAGGGCGATGTCCCGTTTACGGATCTCGCGAAGCCCGGAGTCGGCGAGTCCGTCACGGACCCCGACTTCGGTACGACGATCACGCGGGTGACGAGCGCCCCGAGCGGCGAGGCGATAACGCCGATGTACTCGACCATCCCCGCCTGGAACGCAGACGGCAGCATCCTCTTGCTCTATCGCTGGGGGAGCGGTCACGAGCTCTACGACGCAAACACCTTCCAGAAGCTTGGTGACTTGGATTGCGCGACCGCCGACGGCTGGCACCCTGGCCCGTCCGATGTCGAGCACGTCATGTGGCACCCCGAGAACCCCAAGCTGCTCTATTACCCGTCGCTCTACGCGCCAGGCAGCCAGGGGCCGCTGCCGAACCTCTATCGGTGCGACGTGACGACCGGCGTCGCCGAGATCGTCCATGACTTCTCCACCGCGCCCACGAACTGCAGCCCAGGCAACGACGAGCTCTCGATGGGAGACGACCCGCAGTGGTATCCAGGGGGTCTCGTCGGCCTACAGTGCGGTAACAAGACGTTCATCTATGACATGTTCGCCGACGTCGTCCACGGGGTGAAGAACGGCGCGCCGTTCGACTCTGGCGTCGCGCCCATCGCCGGGCCGAGCGGCGAGCTCGTCTATTACGGCGGGGACGTCTACGACTTGAACCTCGCGTTCGTGCGGGCGCTCGACATCGTGAACCCCGAAGAGCACGCCAATATCGGGCGGCGCGGGAACGGGCATGACGTCTACTTCGCGGTCGACTTCGACGGCAATGACCCGTCTGTCATCGCGGCCCACGACCTGGCGACTGGCGAGCACATCCCGCTCGTGAGCGAGTCGAACGGCTGGGGATACCCCGGCTCGGGCATCCATATCACCAGCGTCGTCGGTGACCACCGCGCCGACGGCTGGGTCGTCGCGTCGGTCGTCGGTGACCCGGCTGTAAGCGCACCGCTCGACGAAGAGCTCGTCGTCGCGAGCGTCGACACCGGTGAGGTCTGCCGCGTCGGCCGGCACCGCAGCGCGGGTGGGGACGGCCCGAATGGCTATCAGGCCGAGCCCCACCCCGTCTGGCACTTCCGCGCGAACGGCGACGTCGAGATCCTCTTCGGCAGCGACTGGGGCGGCGGCTCGAGCGTGGACTCGTATGTCCTACGGTACACGCCAGGCGGGTGATTGGGCCCCGCCCTCAGTCGGGTAGGCCCTCAGTCGGGTAGGCCCTCAGTCGGGCAGGTTAGGGGAGGGCGCGTCCGGGTCCGAGGTGAACGACAGGATCTGTCGCTCCATCTCGTCCTGGTCGGCGAATCGTTTGGGCTCATAACATCCCACCGGGACGATCGCCGTCAGCACCGAGCAGCGGTTGCAGAAGATGCAAGGCTTCGGCGGCGAGTCTGCCTTTTGGAGGGCGTCGAAGAGGTCGGGATTGGCGAGGAGCGGCCGCGCCATCGAGACGAGATCACACGCGCCCGACGCGAGGGTCTCCTCGATGAGGCTCCTGTTCTGGAAGCCGCCGTTGGCGATGAGCGGGATCTTGACGACGCCGCGGAGCTTACGCGCTTGTTCGCCAGTCATGCCCAGGCGAGCGCCGCCGCGCGTGCCCCAGCCGAGCGAGAAGGCGCGCTGCGCGATGGGCGTCGGGACGAGGTTCATCAAGGTCGATCGGAGCCGAGCCTTCGTCCCGAGGTGACGGGTCGCGTTGTAGACGCGGCGCACCTCCGCGAGCGGGAAGTCGCCTGGGCTCTCCGTCGGGTTGATGAAGCCGAAGCCGTTCGAGAGGTGGAGATAGTCCACCCCGAGCCGCTCGAGCCGCTCGGCGAACCACAGCGTATCGTCCAGTCGATTGCCGAAGAACGAACGGAGCGGCACGCGCAGGTTGACTGGCCAATAGGGCGCGTCCTCGACCGAGATGCGCACGCCGAAGAGATAGTCTGGACCGACCTCGTCGCGGACGGCGCGGACGATGCGCTCGAGGAGGTGAAACCGCTTCTCCCTCGTGCCGCCGTAGGCGTCGTCGCGGCGGTTCGTGATGGGGCTGAGGAACTGCTGGAGGAGATAACCCTTCGACGCGGTGACCTCGAGGCCGTCGCAGCCAGCAGCCCTGGCGCGGCGCGCGCCGGCCGCATAAGCGGCGACGACCTCGTCGATGTCGTGTGCGGTCATGGCGACGGCGTGGTCGCTGTAGCCGTATAGAAAGTCGAAGACGAACGACGCGCTCTTCGCGTCGGCGGCCTGGGGGAAGAGGCTCGTCTGCGTGTGATAGCCAGGGTCGCCGATCTGGAGGATATAAGCGCAGTCGCCCGCGCGTGGGTTGGATTTGACGGTGTGGAGCGCGCGGCGCAGGCGCTCGACGTGCGCGTCGCTCGCCAAATTGGGATAGTGCAATGGCGCGTAGCGCCGGCCGCTGACGCTGACCGTCGCGGAGACGAGCGCGGCCACGCCGCTCCGCGCGAAGCGGCTCTCGAAGTTCGTCCACATGTCGGTGACAGCCCCGTTCGGGGCGCAGAGCTGGCCCCCGAGCGACGACCGAAGGACCCGGTTCTTGAGGGTGAGCCCCTTCAGTCGGAATGGCTCGTTCATTCGGAGTTTCGAGGCAGGGTTGGTGTTCGTTGTCACTCAATTGGATTACCACGGAGGGCTCCTGCCGGTGAGAGCAATGCCGATTAGGTAGGACATAGTTCGTCCATTGGAAGCGCGCGCCGGAGGTCCTCTTTTTTTTACGAGAGTCAGGGCTCGCGGCCGCGCGTCCCTGCGGCATTCGCTTTCACAGGCTGGTCTTTGTCGGGCTGTCCACGCGACCAGGCCGGCGGAAGCTTTGTCGTGTCGATCGAAAACCGTCAGAAGATCCCTGTCCCTCGCCGCTCCTGCTTGTGGTCTCTCAACGAGACCTCCGGCGAGATCTCACCCACGTCGGCCCCACGGAGTTCCGCCGAGCGCGAACGGCGATCGAATCGTGCGCGCCAACGATCGCGGCGGCTTCGGAACAAGCGCCGATGGAGGCGCGACCCGTTCACGGTCGCGCGCGACGGCGAGTACGTCGTCCTTTACAATCCTGTTCGCGGAGAGTCGCACGACGACTCGCCGAACGGCCGGCCGTCCCCGGCGGGGCAAGGGCGCCGACCAGCTCGGTACGACGAAGATGACCCTGGGCCGTGCGCATTCCCGCTCTGGCCTGGGCAGTCCTCCAGCGAGGTGCAGCCGGCTCACAAGCTCGGCGCCAACCATTACCTCCTCGTCGAGGTCGTCCAGCCCGCTCGACGAGCGCGCTCGCTACGCGCGCCTCGTGATGGAGAGCGCAGGCCTCTGTCTGCGGTCATCGACGCGAGCTCGCGTCCGTCGGGCCGGCCTCGAGCCTGACGCCGCGCCCCGCCGCGCTCGGCCCGCCTCGACGCTCGAGCTCCGCCTCGGGCAGCGCATCGTGATCAGGGCCGCCACGCACGCTCTTCAATGCCGCCCACCGGCATCGAGATCGTGCCGCCGCTCGAGGACTTCCAGATCGTCCACCAGAAGGAGACCGAAGACGACGGCCTCACCCGCTCGCGCCCAGGGTGGCCGACGAGGTGCGGCAAGCTCGTCGCGCGAATTGAGAAGGAGGAGCCTCAACGCCAAGCAGTTCAGTGTGCTCAAGAACGAGCTCCGTCACCGGACCGATCTGTCGACGGCCGAGCGCGCGATCATCCTCGCGGCGCTCGACGCGGCCTTCGACGAGAAGGGCGCGCGCCGCCCGCGCGAGCGTCACGAGCGCCGGCGGCGCGCCGGCCGATCCTTACGCGCGCCGCGCGGTCGTCCTCGGGCCGAAGGAGTTCTGCATCCTCTTCGACGCGGACGGTAACCCCGGATCGTCCGAGGGCCGGCCCGCATGTTCCCGGCCGCACGACACGTTCCTCCACCGCGGCTCGCGGCGTCGCGTCTACGACGCGTACGAGCTCTCCGAGCGACAGGCGCTCTGGCTCCGCATCATCACGCCGGTCTCTCGCGCGCGGCTCGCCGAGCTCCTTCCGCCTGGTTATCCGCTCGATCGCGAGACCTACGGCGCGGGGCACGAGCTCCTCGTCCGGGGCCTGCCGAGCGTCTTATTCCCCTTCATCGAGGCCGAGGTCATCCACCCCGAGACGCGCGAGCCGCACGTCGGCAACGATCACGAGGCGGTCGTCCTCGAGGCCGTCGGCATCGATCAGCAGTCGGGCATCTACGTGCGCGATCTGCGCACGGGCCGCGTGCGGATGGTCCGCGGCGAGGTCGCTTACCTGGTCGATCCTCGTTACGAGGAGCGCGTCTCGCGCCACATCGATCGAGAGGATTGGAGCCTGTGGACAGGTGACAACACTGTAACCCAAGAACAGATCGAGACCCCGTGGGCCATCTCGGTGCAGATCCCCAGCAACGCCGCGTGCGAGATCACCTCGCGCGAGGGGCGGCGCGTGGAGCTCGGGCCGAAGTCGCTCCTGCTCGAGTTCGAAGAGGAGCTCACGCGGCTGCGCCTCTCCAAGGGCCCGTCGAAGGACGGCCACCACGCGGCGACCACGTGCTTCCTGCGCGTGCTCGGCGGGCGCTTCGCGGACAGCTTCGAGGTCGAGGCGGCGGATCTCGTGCGCCTCAAGGTTCGCGTCGGGCTCGTCGGTCACTTCGCTGGTGATCCTGCGCGCTGGTTCGCGATCGTCGATCCGGTCAAGCTCATGGCGGACGTCGTCCGCGCGAAGGTCCGCGACGCGTGCCGCAAGCACGCCGCCGCTCACCTGCTCGCGCACATGACGGAGGTCGTGCGCGAGGCCGTCGGCGCGCTCGAGGTCGCGGACAACGGCATGGTGCTCGATCAGTTCGACGTCCTCGCGGTGCACCTCGCGGACGGCTCGCTCGGCGAGCTCTTCGCGAGGGCGCAGCGGGAGGCCTTCGAACTCAAGATGAAGGACGCGCAAGCCCGACGGCGCCTCGAGTCTGCGCGACTCGAGGACCTCGTCGACGCCGAGGAGCACCGCATCGTTCGCGACGCGGTGGTTCGCAAGGCCGAGTCCAACATCGTCGACGCCGAGGCGGCGGGTCGCGTCACGGCGCGCACGCTCGAGGTCAAGGCCGCGAACGACGCGCTCGCGCTCGACAAGAAGCAGGCGATCGAGCGAGCTTCGCTCGAGTTCGAGGCTCACGCGGCGAGCGCGCGCACGCTCGCTGCGACCGAGCGGCTCCTCGTCGAGGCCCGCGCGGAGGCCCAGGCGAACACCGCGCGCAACGAGGTCGAGGCTGTGCACAAGAAGGTGCTCGCGGGCATCGAGAGCGAGCTCGCCGAGGCCACCGCCAAGGCCGAGGCCATTCGGTTGGGCGCGGTGCAGCGTGAGCTCGTCGCGGCGCTCTACGCTGCGGCGGACTCGGAGGTCATGAAGGCAGCCGCGTCCAACATGAACCTCGTCTCGCTCCTCGGCGGGAAGTCCCCCGCCGAGCTCCTCACGCAGGTCGTGAAGGGCACGCCGCTCGAGCGCACCGTCGAGAGCTGGCGCGCGCGTACGGACAAGACCAACGGCGCTTGAGGTTTTACCGGCTCGATTCGCCGGTCGGAGCTCCCTCCACGTGGGCCAGGGCTGAAATCGCAACTAGCTCAGCTGGCAGAGCATTCGACTCTAACTCGAAGGGTCGCGGGTTCGATCCCCGCTTGTAAACCGACGCTCTGGTCGGGAGGGAATTCCGACCGGCGAATCGAGCCGCGCCGTTCCGACGTGAACGGCGCGGTCTTTTTTTTGTTTTGTTACAGAACTGTAAGCGTTCGCCGCGGCGCCTTCACAGCGGTGACGTCTCGGCGCGTCGCGGCCGCGCGAGATGCGAGATCCCAAGTGGGCGAGGAGTCGCGGTAGGCTGCCTGCGATGAATCGCGACTCCGCACCGCCGAGCGCGGGTGGTGAGAGGCCCTCACCGCCCGCCGACGGAGATCTCGCCGCGCTCGCTCAGAATCGACTCCTTCAAGGGCTCACCACCGAGGACCTCGCCGTCGTCGCGGGCGCCCTCGAGCCCTACGAGGTCCGCGCGCACCACCGCATCGTGCGCGAGGGCGCCGAGGGCGATTACCTGGATTTCATCGTGCGCGGCCACGCCGAGGTGCGGCGCGGCATGATGCGCCTCGGGGAGCTCGGGCCGGGTGAACACTTCGGCGAGCTCGCGATGGTGGGGCTGCGACGGCGCGCGGCGACCGTGCAGGCCCTCGAGCCCATGCGCCTCTTGCGCCTCTCTCGCGCGCGCTTCGACGAGCTCGCCGAGGCCCACCCGCGGCTCGGTCAACGCGTGTTGACCGCGCTGGTCGCCGCCCTCGGCGAGTCGCTCGTTCGCATGACCGATGCCTTGAACGGTGTATTAGGAGCTTCGGCGCTCCCGCGGCGCGCCGTCGTTCGCGTGCGCTTGCCCGGGGGCGAGGTGAAGACCGTCCCGACGGGCACCGCCGTCGGCGCGGTGTTGCCCACCGCGGTGAACGGCTCGCCTGTCGTCGCAGCGCTGCTCGACGCGCGACCTGTGGCGCTCGCGCGGGCGCTCGTCTCCGACGCGACGCTGTCGCCCATCACGCTCGCCTCCGAGGAGGGCATCGCGATCCACCGCGTGTCCGCGACGCTGATGGTCCTCGACATCGCGCGCGAGCTCACCCCCGAGGCCGTGCTCGTCGCCGACGAGCGCGTCGGGTCCGGCACGCGCGTCCGCGTCGTCACCCCACCGGCCGGGCCGCTCGAGGCCTTCGCTGCGCTCTTGCAGGCCGAGATCGACACGAACATCGCCGAAGACATCGGGTTCGCCGAGACGACGTGGACGCTCGAAGAGGCCCACGCGCTCATCGAGGCGCAGGGCTGGCGAGGCGCGGTCCGGCTCCTCGACTCGAGCCGCGACGGCACGGTGCCGCTGCTCTCGTTCGGTCGAACCCACGCGCTCCGTCACGGCCCACCGCTGCCGTCATCGCGCTTCCTCAAGGGCCTGCGCGTGCGCGCTGCGGCGGGTGATCTCTGGCTCGATCCAGGCGACGACGCGCGCGGCCTGCCTGCTGGCGTACCCGACGGCCTCGAGGCCGCGCTCGCCCGCACGGCGCGACGCACGCAACCGACCGCGCGCGCTTGGTTGAGCACGCTCAAGGTCAACAGCGTCGGTGAGTTCAACGCCGCCGCGGTCACGGGTCGCGTGGCCGAGCTCATCCGCGTCGCCGAGGGTTTCCAGGAGAAGCGCATCGGACAGATCGCCGACGCGATCGCCGCGCGACGCGAGAACCTGCGGCTCATCTCGATCGCGGGGCCGTCGTCGTCGGGCAAGACCACGTTCATCAAGCGCCTCACGGTGCAGCTCATCGTCGACGGCATCCAACCGATCGGGCTCTCGCTCGACGATTACTACGCCGATCGCGAGCGCTGCCCGCGTGAGGAGAACGGCGACTACGACTTCGAACACATCGAGGCGCTCGACCTCGCCGATCTGCAGGCCGACCTCGCCGCGCTGATGGCGGGCCAGACGATCACGACGTCGCACTTCGATTTCAAGGCCGGCAAACGACACCCGCGTGGCGGGCCGCAGCTCTCGTTGCGCCCTGGTCAGGTCCTCATGGTCGAGGGCATCCACGGGCTGAACCCGCGCCTCATCGAGAACGCGGTCCCGCGCGAGCAACGCTTCCAGATCTTCGTGCACCCCGCGACCGGCCTTCAGCTCGACCGCGCCGAGCAGGTCTCGCCCGTGAGCTTGCGCTTATTGCGCAGGCTCGTGCGCGATCGCCATCAGCGCGGCTCCTCCGCCGCCGAGACGATCCTTCGCTTCCCCTCGGTGAGACGCGGCGAGCTCCGCTGGATCGAGCCCTACCGCGACGAGGCCGACGAGGAGTTCGACACGAGCTTGCCCTACGAGCCGAGCGTCCTGCGCGTCTACGCCGATCGCTATTTGCTCGAGGTGCCCCGCGATCACCCGGCCGCGCCCACCGCGGTCCGGCTCCGCGCGCTCATCGATCGGTTCGTGCCGATCTACCCCGAGCACGTCCCGCCGAACTCGCTGCTCCGCGAGTTCATCGGCGGGAGCGGCTTCGAGTATTAGATGGTACGGCATGGTTGACCATATTTCGATCGGCGTCGCGGACCTCGCGCGGGCCTCGGCGTTCTACGACGCGGCGCTCTCGGCGCTCGGCTACGTCCGCTTGTCGGAGAACGCGCGCGCCGTCTGCTACGGCCCGCCGGGCTTTACGGGGGAGGCTCCCTTCGCGATCCTCCACCACGGCGCGGACGCACGCGCTCCCGGCCCTGGATTTCACCTCGCGTTCACCGCGTCGTCGCGCGCGGCCGTCGAGGCCTTCCATGCGCGAGCGCTCGCGAACGGCGGCGTCGACGACGGCCCGCCCGGGCTGCGGGCTCACTACGGTCCCGGATATTACGCTGCGTTCGTGCGCGATCCCGACGGGCATCGGCTCGAGGCCGTCTTGCACGAGGTCACCGCGCCCTGAGCTCCGGGTGAAGTCCTTCCCCGCTCGGCGGCGCTGTGGAATGACCTCGTCCATGAAGGATCGCGTCAGCGTTCTCGGGCCTCTCGCCTTCGCTTTCGTCAGCGGCTGCAACCACGAAGAGCCTCGCGACGCCCACCACGAAGAGGGCCACCACCATCACCACGACTCGGCGCACCACGGCTTCAAAGACGCCGCCGCCTGGTCGAAGGAGTTCGACGATCCGGCGCGCGACGCCTGGCAAAAGCCTGACGAGGTCGTCGCCTCGATGAAGCTCCAGCCGGGCATGACGGTGGTCGATATCGGCGCCGGCACGGGCTATTTCGAGAAGCGGCTCTCGCTCGCAGTCGGCGCGACCGGCAAGGTCCTCGCGCTCGACATCGAGCCCGACATGATCCGCTTCATGCAGGACCGCATGACCAAAGAGGGCCTCACCAACGTCGAGCCGCGGCAGTGCGCGCCCGACGGCACGGGGCTCGCCGCCGCGTCGGTCGATCGCGTGCTCGTCGTCGACACGTGGCACCACCTCGACCACCGCGAGGCCTACGCGCAGCACCTCGCGAGCATCCTCAAACCTGGCGGCGCCGTCGTCGTCGTCGACTTCACGCTCGAGTCCGACAAGGGCCCGCCCAAAGAGCACAAGCTCGCGCCCAGCGTCATCTCGGGCGAGCTCGCGTCGGCCGGGCTCTCGACCTCGCTCGTCGACGAGACGCTGCCCGACCAATACATCGTCGTCGCCACCAAGCCATGAGCGCTCACCTCCGCGCTCCGCGACAAAGCACGATCGTTCGGTGAAAGTCGGCCCTCCTGGACAGCGACCTCCGCCTCGACAAGGATCCACGGCGAGGTCGTCATGCGCGCTTCTCGGGTCTACACGGCGGTAAGTCTCCTAGCTTGGGTAGCGGCCAGTTCGAGCCTCACGGGCTGCAGCGACGACGGGCCCCCCGAGACCACGCCGCCCTACGAGCCGCCTGCGGACTTCGTCGTGAACGAGCGCATCGTCTACACGGACGGCCTCCACAACGAGAACACCGAGATGTTGGTCCTCGACGACCGCATCATCCTCATCTTTCGCGGCGGCGAGTCCGGACAGATCGGCTCGGATCAAGCTCACATCAATGTCTACGCCAGCACCGACGGCGGCGAGACCTTCTCGAAGCAGAGTGAGGTCTCCGGCGGCGCCCTAGAGGGGATGCGCGACATCCGCGATCCCAAGCTCCTCGAGATGAACGGCAAGGTCTTTCTCTACGCGATCGCGCGCCTGCCCGGCGGTCATTATCGCGACATGGGCGGCGAGGCTTGGACCGTGCGCGCCGAATCCAGTGACAAGGGTGTAACTTGGACGGCGCCCGAAAAGACGCTCACGGATCTGGACGATAACGGCGACGAGCACTTCTGGGGTCTTTGGCGCATCACCAAGCGGGTGTCCTCCGAGGGCGAGACCCTCTATGCCCTCGGCTACGACGACGGCGACGTTCGCGTCGCCATGTTCTCTTCACAGGATGGCGTGACCTGGGAGCGGCGCTCGCTCGTGATGGACTCCTACGCCGATGTCCCGAGCGAGGCGGAGCTCCAGTTCTTCGGCGACGACGAGGACACGGCGGTCGCGCTCGTTCGACTCGACAATCAAGGCATCCTCCAAGATGGTCAGAGCGCCATCTGCACCTCCCACGCGCCCTTCGACAGCTGGGAGTGTGGGCGCCGCATCGAGCAGCGATTGGATGGGCCGACGTGGCTCTCGACGGAGATCGACGGGGCGCGCCGCAACTTCGTCGTCGCGCGCAAGCACCTGCCTTGCACCTACAAACGCACTGCCATCTACGAGCTGCGCGGCGATCTCACCGATCCGTCCGCTGATATTCAGGTCTGCGAGGTCGAGGTCCTGCCGAGCGCCGGGGACACCGCCTATACGGCGCTCGCTCACCTACAGGACAGTCAGTATTTGGTGTCTTGGTATTCCAGCGTGATCCCCACCCAGGGTGACGTCGCCTGGCTCGATGGGACCTACAGCCCGGCTGACATCTGGCTCGCAAACATCGACTTCGCCGAGGCCCCCGGGCTCGACGTCTGTAACCCTCCACCTGCGAAGACAGAGTGTCAGCCGCCCCCGCTTCCCCAGGCGGACGCGTCTCAGGCCGCTTCGGGAGAGTTCCTCTTCGCCGTGGCGCCGGTCATCTATCCCGCTGAGCTCCTGCCTCTGCGAGCGACGGCGACCGTGTCCGCGGGCTCGATGTCGCTCGAGCTCCAGCCGCTCGACGGCACGACCCTCGAGCCCGTCGGCGAGGCCTTCGCGGCGACGTCGGTCACGATGTCCCCGTCGGGGACCTTCACCGCGACGTTCCCCGAGGTCGTGCCCATTCCAGCCGAGTCTTATCCACTCCTCAATGACCCGTTCCTCACGTTGCGGAATCTGGAGGTTACGGGCGCCTGGCTTTCGTCTGGAGCCTTCTGTGGCTATCTGACTGGCGCCGCGCAGGTCATCGGCGCATCGAACGCGGACGCGCTCGATTTGGCGGGTTCCACGTTTGGGGCGCCGCGCATCGTGGGCGGTGAATTGCCTGCCGCCGTGGGCTCGTGCGCCGACACTCCCTGAGCTCGTGATCGCTGGACTTCGCCCGGCTAGTGGGTGAGTCTCGCGCCGTTCAATGTCCCTAGTGGGCGACGGCGCTTCGCCGATCACGAACGAGCTATTGTTCACGCTCTCGAGTGCGCGAATAAGTGTCTTGGAATGGGACCGTCGCGGTCAGCGACTGCGCTGGTCCGGCTGGCGCGATCCAAAATGGGCGCCCGCCTCGAGCGAGGGTGAAGAGCCCGAGTCAGCGTTCTTCGCGCGCGTGGAGCCCGATGACGCCGCCCTCCTCGAGGGAGCGATGCGGCGCGCGGCCGAGCTCGGTGAGCCGTTCGAGCAGCGATTTCGCGCGCGCCTCGCGGGTGGGCTCCTGAGGCAAATGGTCTGTCGGGGCGCAGGCTCGGCTCGACCGCTCGAGCTCGAGGGCGTTCGCGCCGTGGTCATCGATCTCGAGCCAGCCGGCGAGACCGTCGATTTGGCCGCCTTGGTGGAGAGCTCCGGGGACGCGATCGTGAGCACCGATTGTGCGGGTCTCGTCACGAGCTGGAACGACGCGGCCGAGCGCATCTTCGGCTTCACAAAGGCCGAGATGCTCCACGAGTCACTCCAGCCGATCATCCCGCCGGAGAAGCTCGACGAGGACGCCGCTATCCTCTTGTCCGTCTGCAAAGGCGAGTTCCTTCGCGCGGTGGAGACCACGCGACGGAGTCGCTCGGGCGCGCTGCTCGACGTTTCCATCACGGCGTCTCCCATTCGCGGCGGAGACGGGGTCATCGTAGGCAGGTCGACGATCCTGCGCGACATCACCGCTCTCAAGACCCGAGAGCGCGAGGTCGCCCGGCTCTCTAGGCTCTATTCGGCGCTCAGCCAAATCAACCAATCCATCGTCAAGCTCGACGCGCGACAGCCGCTGCTCGAGCGGGTTTGCAGCATCCTCACCGATTTGGCCGGCTTTCGCTTGGCCTGGGTGGGGTGGCACGAGCCCGCCGAGTCGCGCTTGGTCCCCGTCGCGGCCTCCGGGCCCGAGGCCAGCTACGCGTACAACATAAAGGTCTACACGGACGCTCGGCCCGAGGGGCGCGGACCTACAGGGACCGCGTTTCGCGAGGATCGACTGTACGTTTGCAATGACCTGCTTCGAGACTCGAGCGTCGAGCCGTGGCGCGCCGAGATGGAGCGCCGCGGCTTCAGGTCGAGCGCCGTATTCCCCATTCGAGAGGGCGGCGTGCCGGTCGCGACGCTCAGTGTTTACGCGACTGAGGTCGACTTCTTCCGTGCAGAGGAGCTCGCGCTGCTCTTGGAGGCAGCGGGCGACATCGGCTTTGCGCTCGAGGCGCTGAGCCGCGAGAAGGCCCGCGCAGTCGCGGACTCGCGGCTCCGGAGCGAGCAGCAGTTCTCGGAGCGGATCATCGAGAGCATGCCGGGGATTCTCTATCTCTTCGACGACACCGGGCGGATGCTGCGGTGGAGTCGGAGCTTCGAAACGGTGTCCGGCTACTCCGATGTCGAGATCGGCGCCATGCGCCCCGTCGACTTCTTCGAGGGCGCGGAGAAGTCGGTCGTAGCCGATCGCATCGCCGAGGCCTTCGTCAGCGGTGAGTCCTCTGTCGAGGCCGATTTCAAGAGCAAGACTGGCGTGCTTACCCCGTATTTCCTGACGGGCCGCAGCCTGACCTTCATGGGCGCGAGGTGCCTCGTCGGCGTGGGGATCGACATCTCGGAGCGGATGCGCGCGGAGGCCGCGCTCCGCGAGCTCACCCAGACCCTCGAGGCCAAGGTCGCCACGCGGACAGAGGAGCTGCGTCAGGCCGCGACGCGCGCAGAGTCCGCGGACAGGCTGAAGTCCGCTTTCCTCGCGACCATGTCGCACGAGCTTCGAACCCCGCTGAACTCGATTATCGGCTTTACAGGCATCTTGCTGCAGGGCCTCGCCGGCCCCCTCAATGAAGAGCAGCTGCGCCAACTCGGTATGGTGCGGTCGAGCGCGCGCCACCTGCTCGAGCTCATCAACGACGTATTGGATCTATCCAAAATCGAGGCCGAGCAGCTCGAGGTCCACAATCGACCCTTCGACCTGCCCGAGGTCATTCGCAGGGCCGCGGCGGCCGTGGAGCCGCTCGCGAAGAAGAAGGGCTTGCCCCTCGTCGTCGACATCGCGCCGACGCTCTCGACCCTTCACGGTGACGCGCGGAGGGTCGAGCAGATCCTCCTCAATCTGCTCAACAACGCGGTGAAGTTCACGGACGCCGGGCAGATCACGCTCTCCGCGATGCCGAAGAGGGGCGAGCACGGCGAGCCCGTCGTGGTCCTCGACGTGCGCGACACCGGTATAGGCATAAAGCCAGAGGACCTAGAGACGCTCTTCAGGCCGTTTCGCCAGCTCGACACCGGCCTGGCGCGCCAGCGTGAGGGCACAGGTCTGGGGCTCGTCATTTGCCGGCGCTTGGCCGACCTCTTGGGCGGTCGCGTGAGCGCGGAGAGCACCTGGTCGGTGGGCAGCGTATTCACCCTTACGCTGCCCGCTGGCGCTGTGGATGAACCAACCCATCGAGCATCATGAGCCGCACGATCCTCCTCATTGAAGACAACGAGCAGAACCAATATCTGATTCGATTTCTCTTGGAGAAGTCGGGGTATCGAGTCGTCGTTGCGTCGGACGGGCTCAGCGGCATCGAGCTCGCGAAGACCATCGCGCCCGACCTCGTCCTGCTCGACATTCAATTGCCTGGGATGGACGGCTATGAGGTCGCGCGCACGCTCCGCGCGATCGAGGCGCTGCTCGCGACGCCCATCGTCGCGGTGACGTCTTACGCGATGGTAGGCGATCGGGAGAAGGCCCTCGCGGCCGGCTGTACTGGATATATCGAGAAGCCCATCAACCCCGAGAGCTTCGTCGCAGAGCTGGAGAGCTATGGCGCCCACCATTGGGAGAAGCCATGAAGCGTGTCCTCGTCGTCGACGACAGTGAAGACGGCGCCTATTACCTGCAAGCCCTCTTCCGCGCGCAGGGCTGGGAGGTCGAGGTCGCCCGCAACGGCGCAGACGCGCTCGAGCGCGCGCGCCGCGCCCCTCCCGATCTGGTCGTCTCCGATCTGCTGATGCCGGTGATGGATGGTTATACGCTGTTGAAGCAGTGGAAGCTCGACGCCACGCTCCAGGCGGCGCCGTTCGTCGTTTACACCGCGACTTATACCGACCCCGAGGACGAGCAGCTCGCGCGGCGGCTGGGCGCGGACGAATACATCGTAAAGCCGGTCGAGCCGACCGAGCTCTTGGCGCGTGTCGCCAGCGTGAAGCCCGCCGCGGCGCCGACAACAGCGAGCGCGCAGTCGTCGGACCTCGAGCTCGACCACACTGGCGTCGTCGTCAAGAAGCTCGAGAAGAAGATGGCCGAGCTCAACGAGACCACCCAGATGCTCAAGCGCGAGGAGGCCGCCCTGCGCATGCTCGATCGCGCGATCCGCGCCGTCGCGGAGGGCATCGTGGTCGGTGACGCGCGTGAACCCGGGCGGCCCATCGTCTATGTGAGCCCCGGGTTCTCGACGCTTACAGGCTATTCACAAGCGGAGATCGTCGGCAAAGGGCTCGCGGTGCTCGCGGGGCCCGGGACCGATATGGAGGCGAGGCGAGAGCTCGAGCGCGGCGTCGAGGCAGGTGAGTCGTGCGCTGTCGAGCTCGTCCATTATCGGAAAGACGGGACTCAGTATTGGTGCCACGTCACGGTCTCGCCGATCCTCGACGGCGACGGCGTGAGGACGCACTACGTCTGCGTTCTCTCGGACGTCAGCGAGCGGCGGCTGCTCGAGGCGCAGCTGCGGCAGGCCCAAAAGATGGAGGCCGTCGGGCGCCTGTCCGCGGGGATCGCGCACGACTTCAACAACCTGCTCTCGGTCATCCTCGGCTATTCGTCGATGCTCCTCGGCGAGCTCGCGCCCGGCGGTCGAGCCCATGACGACGTTCAAGAAATCCACAACGCCGGCGAGCGGGCGAAGGAGCTCACGCGGCAGCTGCTCGCCTTCAGCCGCCAGCAGGTGCTCGAGCTCCGCCCCATCGATTTGAACCAGCTGGTGCTCGACATGAAGAAGCTGCTCGAGCGCCTGCTCGGCGCGGGGGTCGAGCTCTCTCTCGAGGTGCACGAGCGCGTCGGCAAGATCAGCGCGGACTACGGGCAAATCCAGCAGATCGTGATGAACCTCGCGGTGAATGCGCACGACGCGATGCCCGCGGGTGGCGTGCTCACCATCCAAACGCGCGCGGTCGAGCGGACCGCCCACGAAGGCGGTGGCCCGGCCGGCCTGCCGACGGGGCGCTATGTCATGCTCAGGATCGCTGACACGGGTGTAGGGATGGACGCCGCCACGCGCGAGCGGATCTTCGAACCGTTCTTCACCACGAAGGCTCCGGGCAAGGGGACGGGCCTCGGCCTCTCGACGGTGTTCGGCATCGTCAAGCAGTGCGCTGGATATGTGTTCGTCGAGAGCGACGTCGGGCGCGGGACAGTGTTCGAGCTCTTCTTTCCCGAGCTCGAGCCGACGACGGCCCCGGGGCCGCGCACCAGGGAGGCTCCGTCCGCGACGCTGCGCGGGGGCGAGACCATCCTCCTCGTCGAGGATCAGGCGCCCGTGCGCGACGTGACCCGCGTGATCCTCGAGCGTCATGGCTACCGAGTCCTCGCCGCAGAGAGCGGCGAGGAGGCCCTGGCGATAGGACCCGAAGTCGAGCTCGATCTGGTCATTACGGACGTCGTGATGCCCCGGATGAATGGACGAGAGCTCGCCGAGCGCCTCGCCGTCCTCCGGCCGAAGACGCCAGTCGTGTTCACGTCGGGCAACATCGAGGACGCCTTTTCCAAGTGGAAGAGGAGCGACCTCTTTCGCCATTACCTACAGAAGCCGATCACCCCCGAGGTCCTGCTCAAGAAGGTCAGGCAGGTCCTCGACGAACAGGGCACGTCAACGGCCTAGCTGGCTAATCGCCAGTACGCGAGCGCGGCCGCCACGCCGAGGGCGGCGAGCGCCAAGAGGATATTGCGGGTGCGCTTCGACTTGCGCAGATAGGGCGGTAGCAAGCTCGAGCGGGTCGGCTTCGTCGGAGGGGGTTTGCTCGCGGTCGCGGCGCTCGCGGTGTCGGCGAGCGGATCGGCGGGCTGGTCAATGGGCTCGCGTCGCGAGAGCGGCGGTCGCACGAGCGACATCGGCGGCTCGACGCCCTCGGGCTCGAGCGCGCGTGCCCGCGCGACGCACGCCTTCGTCGCGCTGGACCCGAACGGAGCCAGCGCCTCCGCGAGATCCGCGATGGTTCGATAGCGCTGAGCGGGGTCCTTCTCGAGGCATTTCAGGACCGCGCGCTCGAGGTCCTCGGGGAGGTCGGGCCTGTGGGAGCGGAGCGGCGCGGCGGGTTTCAACATGATGTTCGACCAGACCTCGACCATGGTCTCCGCCTCGAAAGGCGTGATGGCGGTGAGGAGCTCGTAGAGCACGACGCCGAGCGCCCATATGTCGGTTCGCGAGTCGACTTTGCCCGACGCGACGAGCTGCTCGGGAGACATATAGAGCGGAGAGCCGAACACGTCGTTCGTGCTGGTGAGGCCGCCCGAGACCGTATGAGGTCCAATTGATTTGGACAGCCCGAAGTCGAGGACTTTGACGGTCGGCGCGCTCGCGGAGGTGGCCTTGTCGGCGTCGGGGTGGACACCTGCGAGGAAGAGGTTCGACGGCTTGAGATCGCGGTGAACGATGCCCAAGGAGTGGGCCTCTGCCATGGCGTCGCAGGCCATCAGGACGACGTCGACCGCGCCCGAGATCGGGAGCTTGCGACCGGACTCGAGGAATTTGTCGAGATCGCAGCCGTCCAGGATCTCCATGACCAAGAAGAAGGCGCCGTCGACTTTGCCCGAGTCGAACACGATGGGCACGTGGCGGCTCTTCAAACGAGCGGCGGCGCGGGCCTCGCGCTCGAAGCGCTGGTTCACCTGCGGATCTTCGGCGACCTCGGGCGCGAGGAACTTGATGGCGACGCGGTGACCGCTGTCCTCGGCGACGGCCGAAACGACGAGCGCCATGCCTCCCTTGCCGAGGATCGGCCCAATCCGATACCGATCCTGTAAGAGATCGCCCTCTTCCAAGCGAAGCGCCATGCGAGCCGCATACTAGCGCGAGCGGGATCGGTCGTGCGCGCCCTGGGAAGCGCGGGGCCGCCTCGTGCGTTCTTGCGCTCCGTGGCTGTCCGTCAATCGCTCGCGCGGCTCGCTTTGGTTACAGCGCTGTTGGTCCCGGCGACGGCGCGCGCGGACGCCTACGCCTGGGGTGGACAATCGGGCCCGCTGTCGGTCGATGTCACGCTGCTCGGGTTTCGAGACGGCGCGGGGGAGGGGGGCTGGGAGGTCGAGGACGCGCGCGCTCTCGCCGCTTGGGGAGCTCGCTTTGGAGCGCTCTCGAGCGAGTTCGACGTCGCGCTCACCTACGGGCCGGACACCGACGAGACGACGATTGTCCTGACGGAGCATGGAGCGCCCTCGAGCCCTCGAACGACCGTGTTCGGCGGGGAGCCCGACCTCGAGGCGGCATATGCGTGGGTCGCGAGGGCCGTCGGCGCCTCACCGGACGGTGCCTTCGTCGAGTCGCCGTCTGTCTTTACGATACAGCTCTTGGCGACCAAATCTCGGGAGCGCGCCGATCGCTATGCCGATATGCTCGAGCGCGCTGGGGTCGCTCCGAAGCACTCCTTTTTCTATGAGAATTGCCTACCGTGCAGTGTGCACGAGCTCCACGTCCTCGATCTCGGCGACGGCTGGTTCAGGGTCGTAACTGGCATATTCGACAGCCCGGCTCGCGCGCGACAGAGTCTCAGGGAATTGAGGGCAGCGGGCCTCGTCAGCGCATCCTTCGTACGCCGTTTGTAGCGTCACGCGACGACTCTCATGTCTCGCGCAGAGTGCTCGACGCCTGCTCCCAAGTCGCGTACCAGCGCGGCCACCATGAAGATGTTCTCGGCTCTCACTTCGATCTCTCTAGTGGCTTGTGTCCTCGTCGGCTGTGGCGACAAATCGGGCGGCGGCAGCGGCTCGAACTCCTCCAAGCCCTCCGACAACAAGAGCAGCGCCGGCAGCGCCAAGTCGGCCGCGCCCGCGGGTGGCAACAAGGTCGCCTCCTGCAACGTGATCAAGACAGAGGGCCTCTGTCGCGAGTACGGAAACGACAACATCGAGGCCGCGGGCCTCGACTTCATCAAGAACCTCTGCAGCGGCGGCGAATTCAAGGAGGCCGCGTGCCCGAGCGAGAAGAAGATCGGCGCCTGCGTCACGAAAGAGGGGACCAAGGTCTTCTACAACGACGGCCCCGCGCCGATGGACGCCGCCGCCGCCGAGAAGGCTTGCAAAGAGGGCGTCCCGGCCGGCGAGTGGAAGAAGGCGGGCGGCTGATCGAGCGCCCGGTCTGAGAGGGGATCTGGGCCGGGCTTCGTCGAGCGGTGTAGCATCCCGGGCGATGACGATCCCCGCGCCCGAAGCTCCGGCGGACCGCGATCCGGCGATGACGGGGCGCCTCTTCGATCTGCTGTCGACGCTCGAGGCCTCCGCGGTCATCGGCCTCGCGAAGAGCCGTGTTCGCGGCCTCGGTGAACAGCTCGCGTTCGCGTGCTTGGCGCTCGGCGCGTCGGAGGCGTTCGCTGCGCTCGAGACCACTGCGACGACGCACCTCACGGTGCCCGTCGTCGCGAACCCGACGGGCCACCGCGAGGCAGGCGCTGAGCTCCCGTTCGAGGGCACGCTGCTCTCGCACGTGCTCGGGGGCGGCGGCACGTACGCGCTCTCGCTCGACGCGGGCGACGAGCTCGTCGCGCCGATCCGACCTCTGCTCGAGGCCGATCCGGTCGCGGCGTTGGTGGTCCCAGTGTCGCTCGGCGATCGCGTCGTCGGCGCGACGGCGCTCTTCTCGTACGAGGCCCCGTTCGGCGACGACAAGATCGAGATGGCCGAGCGCTTCGGTGGGGTCGTCGCCCTCACCGCGGAGGCCTTCTTCACCGAGCGCATGCTGTTCGAGCTCTTCGCGCTCGCGCTCCCGGACGTCCTCGGTAAAGACGCCGCGACCTCGCTGCCGACGAAGCTCCTCACGTACCTGCGCACGATGAGGGTCGCGCCCGCTTATCGCGCGCGGCTCGAGCTCGCGCTCGCGGTCGGGCGGATCACGAGCCGCACCGCGCTGGAGGCCAAGCTCGCGACGCGCGTCCTCGACGCGTTCGAGGGCTACCTGGCGGCGCTCGAGGGCGGCTGATGATCTCTCCGATCCGGGTCGCCATCGTCGACTCGGGTGTCGACTCGGCCCACCCCTTCTTCGCGAACGCGAGGCTCTCGACCTACTCCGTCGAGCAGAAGGGCGTGGGCCTCTCCGTCGAGCCCTGCGGCGGAGGCGACGGCAGCGGTCACGGCACCGCGTGCGCTGGCATCGTCCACAAGGTCGCGCCGTTCGCCGAGATCGTGAGCATCCGCGCGCTCGGCCCCGACGGGCGCGGCTCGCGCGACGCGCTCATCGCGGCGCTCCGCTTCTGCGTCCGCGAGCACGTCAACGTCGTCAACCTGAGCCTCGGGATCGACCTGCCCAAGAACGCGCCCGTCCGACCGACCGACGCGAAATCGATCCTCGACATGTACGAGGTCGCCGACGAGGCTTTTTCCAGGGGTGTCGTGATGGTCGCGGCCGGGCCGAACGCCGGAACGATGCGGACCTATCCGAGCAAGGCGAAGTCGCTCATCGGCGTGGGACGTGGCGCCTTCGACGATCCGGAGCGGCTCGAGCTCGCGATCACGAGCGAGTACGAGCTCGTCGCGGCCGGGATCGACATCGTCGCGCCCGCGGCCGGCGGCGGCGAACGCAAATGGTCGGGCACGAGCTTCGCGTGCCCGCACGTCGCCGGTCACGCGGCGCGCGTCGTCGCAAAAATCGGGACGAGCGCGGTCATCGAGGTCCGCGCCGAGCTGCACAACGTCGCGCGCCGTTGGGCCGCCGAGCATGGCAAGCAAAACCCTGCAACTTCGCAGGAGGAGATCGGATCGTGAAGCCCCTTGAGCCCCTCGCCGACGCGAGCCAACTCTCGAGCTTGCTCGCCTCTGGCGAGCCTTCGGCGGCGCGCGAGGCGATCGAGCGGCTCGCGACGGGCGCACCCGAGGCAGGCCTGGTCGCCGCGGCGGTCGGCTTCGCGCGCGCGACCCTCGCGCTCCGCGAGGGCAACCTCGATGCTGCGCGCGAGGGCTTCGACAGCTCGGCCGCGATGTTCGACGCCGCGGGTGAGAGCGAGGCCGCGGGCTTCGCGCGCGTGGACGCCGCGGTCGCGCGCACCCGTCGCGGGCGTCGCGAGCTCGCGCTCGAGGCCCTCGCGATCACCGAGCCACTCGTCGAGTCGCAGCTCTCGACCGAGCTCCGCGCGCGGGCGCTCGTCGCGCGCGGCACGGCGTATCGCGTGATCGGCGACGCGTCGCTCGCGCAGGCGACGTTCGCGCGCGCGGTCGCGCTGTCGGTCTCCGTCCCGGAGGTCCGCTCCGCGGCGCTCAACTCGCTCGGCACGCTCTGCGTGACGCTCGGCGCGTACGGCGCGGCCGAGTCGCTCTGCGAGCACGCGGCCGAGCTCTGCAGGCTGCGGCGCGACACCATCGGCGAGGCCATCGCGATGGGCCAGCTCGGCGCGGCCGCGCTCGGGCGCGGCGACAGCGCCGCGGCGCGCCGGTACCTCTCGCGCCAAGAGTGGCTCTCTTCGCAGGTCAACGACGCGTTCGGTCGCACGCGAGCCCTCGTCTGGCTCGCGGAGCTCGCGCTCGACGCGGGCCGCGCGGACGACGCGCTCGAGCTCACCGACAAGGCCCTCGCGAGCGCGCGCAGCGTCACGCCGCCGCTCACCACGTTCGCGGCGTACGCGGAGCGCGTCGCGGGTCGCGCGCGCCTCATCCTCGGTGATCGCACGGGCCTGCGCTCGCTCGAGAGCGCGCGCGAGACCTTCGCGGCGCAGCGTCTCCCCCTCGGTGAGGCCCTGAGCGCTCGCGATCTGGCGCTCGCATCGGACCCTCCGAATCATGAGGCCGCGCTCGCGTCGGTCTCGGTCCTCGCTTCGCTGGGCCTGCCCGAGCGCGTCTCGGAGACCATGCGAGAGCTCGGCGCGAGCCCTCGGGTCGAGCTCGCGCTCGCCGCCGTCTCACCGCGTCGCCTCGAGCCGCTCGAGGCTCGCCTCGTCCACGAGGTCCTGCAGGCGCTCGCGGATCTCGCGTCCGATCGCGCAGCGTCGCGCCGGAACCTCGGTCGTCTGGCGGTGCTCGCGCTGAGTCCTCCGGGGCTCGTCGTCATCGCGCTGCGCGCGCGCGTCGCGCCCGAGCGCATGCTCGATCAGGTCGAGCTCGGCGCGGCCGCGCTCGGCACGCTCCCTGGCGTCGTGCTCTTCGGCTGGTCCACGTCGGCGAGCCCGACGTCGATCGCCGCGGATCTCGCCGCGCTCGCGCGCGCGACGTCGGCGCCGCTCTCGGCGGTCGCGACCGGAGCACCGTCCGCGCGCGTGCTCGGGCCCGGGTTCGGCGGCGGGCTCGGCGCGCAGCTCGAGGGGCTCGACGCGGTCTCGCTCCTCGCGGCACTGCCCGCAGCCGCGGAGTCTGGCGCGGCGTGCCTCGCGCTCGACGACGCGCCCGCGTCGCGCCCGCTCCTCGAGGGGCTCGCGGCGCGCGCGACCGAGCTCGGTTGGTCCTTGTCCAACGTCACGATCGCAACGGGCGCTCCTCATGCCCCATGACGAGGCCGTCGCCGATCGCGTGCGAAATGCCTTGCTGCGCGCGAACCTCGCGCCCGACGAGCAGGTCGAGGAGATGCGGATGTTCGGCGGCGTCGCGTTCATGGTTCGCGGCCACATGGCGATCGGGGTGAACAAGAGCGACCTCCTCGTGCGCGTCCGCGACGAAGACGGCGACGCCGCGCTCGCGGCGCCGCACGCGCGCCCGATGGATTTCACGGGCCGTCCGATGAAGAACTTCGTCTTCGTCGCGCCGGCTGGCTTTCACACCGATAAAGCGCTCGACGCTTGGCTCGCGCGCGCCCTCGCGTTCGCTCGCTCCGCGCCAGACAAGAAACGCTCCGCGAAAAAGAAGCCCGCCGCGAAGAAGCCCGCCGCGAAGAAGCCCGCCGCCAGGAAAAAGCCGAGCGCGCGATGATCACGCCGCGCCTCGTCACCATCCCGCTCAGCCACTACGGCGAGCGCGCGCGCTGGGCTCTCGACCACGCCGGCATCGACTACGACGAGGTCCACACCCTGCAGATGTTCTCGTGGGCGAGCGCGCTCCGGCACGGCCGACATCGCACGCTGCCCGTGCTCCTGCTCGGTGATCGCTGCCTCGACGACTCGTCGCTCATCATCGACTTCGCGGACACGCGCGCCGCCCGGCCGCTCTTCCCGAGCGCAGCACGCGATCGCGCGGCCGTGCGCGAGCTCTCGGCTCGCTTCGCCGGCGACTTCGGCGTCGCGACGAGGCTCATCGCGTACGAGTGGTTCTTTCGCTCGCTCGACACCTGCCTCACGTTCAACGCAGGGCGCGCACCGCCCTATCAGGCACGCCTCTTCGCGACCGCTCCCGGGGCCGTCTCCGCCATGGCGAAGCGCTACCTCGGCGTCGCCGAGCCCGCCGTCTCGACCGCGCGAGATCTCGTGCGGCGCACGATGGACGAGGTCGCCTCACGCCTCGCCGATGGCCGTCGCTACCTCTTCGGCGACACGTTCACCGCGGCGGATCTCACGTTCGCGACCATGGCCTGGCTCACCGTCACGCCCTCGAGATACCCGGTCGCGCTGCCGTCAATCGACGCGATCCCCGAGGACGCGCGTCGCGCGATCCTCGGTTGGCGCGAGCACCCCGCGGGCGCGTTCGTGATGCGTCTCTACGACGAGCGACCCGCGACGCGAGGTCGCTACGAACGCCCGCTCGCAGCCGCGCCCGACCGCTGAGCGTCGACCCGATTCTGTAACTAACATGTCGGTAAGTGAAGCGTGAGCCAGCCGATCCAGCCGCAGCTCGTCATCCCGTTCTCGGTCCTCGGCCTCGAGGCGGGCGCCGCGGCGCCGCAGCGCTTTCAGGTGCGCGTCAGCACCCAGCGCGACCTCGACCGGATCCTCGGCGGCGTCGTGCGCTTCGGAGAGACCTTCGACTACGACACCTCCGAGGACGACAATCCGAACCTCGCGCACCGGCCCGCGCGGGGCACCGTCGCGGGCGGTCTCTTCTGCGAGCGCATCTTCGGACCGCTCCCACGCGACGTGGACCCGCTGAGAGCGCTCGATCCTGAAGCGAAGCAACACCCCGCGTTGCGGCCGCAAGCAGGCCTCTTCGGCGCGGTCGCGCTGCCCGTCCCGGTTCGCTCGACGTGGCACGCGCGCTTCGCTCGAGGTGACGCGAACCCGCCCTCGTTCGAGCGCATCGCGGTGCTCCCGCCCGCGCTGCGACCGACGTTCTTCGACGGCCGACGCGTCCTCACCTCGGATTTGACCGCGCTCTACCGGCGCCTGATCAACCGCGTCCGCAGGCTCGCGCGGCTCGCCGAGCTCGGCGCACCCGAGATCATCCTCGAGAACGAGCGACGCATGCTCGAGCTCGCGGTCGACGCGTTGATGGTCGACGGCCTCACGGTGTTCCCGGCGCCTCCCCCCGACGAGGGCGCGGAGGACGAGGACGCACCTACCGAGGAGTATGTCAGCGATCCCGAAGAGGTCGCCGAGCGTCTCGAGGCCGGCGAGGTCCCGCTCGGACGCATGGCCTCGCTCCATCACCACCTCCTCCAGCGCCAGCCGGGTCGGTTCTTTCGCTGGCTCGACGCCGAGCTCAGCGACAACCCGCGCGTGCTCTCCGCGGAGAAATGGCCGCCCGACGTGCACCACTGGCGCGCCTACCTCGAGGCCGCCGGGCTCGAGATCGTGCCGCTCAACGAAGACGGCCAGCCCAACACCGCGCTCCTCGAGCGCGCGCGCCTCGATCGCAGCGTCCAGATCACCCACAAGGTCCACGACCTCGTCCTCGCGGACAGCCTGGGCGTCCTGCACGTCCCCGAGGAGGCCGCGGCGCACGTCGATGTCTATGCCTACCGCGAGGGCGACGAGACCCTCTTCATCACGGGCACGAGCGCGCACACAAACGGCGCGCGCGTCGAGCTCGCGTGTATCGTCCCCGACGCCGTCGACGAGCCCTCGCGCCTCGCGGTGATGCGCAAGCTCTGGCGACTCGCGCAGGCCACGGTGGCGTTCGGCGCTGCACGGAACCTCGATCTTCGCGAGCCGCTCGCGCCCGGGAGCGCGCTCACTGGCTTCGTCATACTCGACGGCTCAGGGCTGCGCGTCGCGCCGACGCTGCGCGATCTCTTGCCGTCGCACCCCCAACTCGTGCTCGCAGTCGGCGTGACGGCGGCGGAGCTCGAGCACGCGCGCAACCACGGGCCGGCCGCGCTCTTGAAGGCCGCGCGCGACGCGCTCTCGGGCAGGACCATCCTTCGTCGCGAGGGCAACGTCGTCTGAGGACGCGCAGCGCTGGTGCTACGCGGCCCGCGAGCCGCGCACCGTGATCGCGACGCGCGATCCGTCCTCGCGGACGTCGACCTCGGTCGGCAAGAAGCGGCGGATCGTCGCGATCTGCGTGCGCGCGTGCTCGGTGAACGCGCTCGCGACGAAGCTGCCACCAGGCCCGAGCGCGAGCGGCAAGAGCAGCTGATCGCAGAGATGTGGGCCCACGGGTGCGCCGCTCTCGAGGTACTCCTCGACCTCGCGCGCGAGACCCGAAGCGATCGCCTCGGCGCGCACACCCTTCTCACCGGGCGCGGCGAAGACCTCGCGAGCGTGCTCGCTCTCGAGCATCACCCACGCCGCGTTGCCCGGCCCCACGCGCCGATCGAGCTCGACCGCGCGTCGCGAGAGCAGCGGCGCGCGCCCCGCGAGTCGCTCCGCGAGCACGTCGAGCTCGCGCTCCGCGATCGCTGGCTCCAGCGCAGCGACCATCGCGACGAGCTCGATCGCGCGCACCGCGCCGCGCTCCGCGAGCGTCAGCGGCTCGCACGCGCGCTCGGCCGCACGCCCGCCGATGCGCGCGACGAGCACGCCACCTCCACGTGGATAGAACCCCGCACGCTCGAGGGTGAGCTCGACGTCCCAACCCGCGCGCCGCGCGAGCGGAACAAATACGTTGTTCAAGAAATCGAAGCTCGGCGCCATCGGGTTGTGCGTCCCACCCACGAGCTCGACGTGGCTCTCCCCGTCGGCGAAGGCGAGCGCCGGCAGGATCGTCTGCAGGACGAGCGTCGTCGAACCCGCACCGCCGAGGTCGAACCGGTGTCGACCGGGCGCGAGCCCGCGCGGCCTGAAGACGACCTCGTGCGAGCCCTCTCGGTCGCCCGAGACCTCGGCGCGCGAGCACGCTGCTGCGGCGCGGACCGCCGTCACGTGTTGCTTCGCGAGCCCCGGCTTCGCGCGCCCCGCGCGCACCCTGACGAGCCGAAAGGGCTGGCCCGTCACCACGCTCAGGGCGAGCGACGTCCGCAGGATCTGCCCGCCGCCTTCACCCTCGCTGCCGTCGATCTCGATCATCGCCATGGGTTTCGCTAGCGACGGCTCGTGAGAGCCACGCTGACGTGAGCCCGAGTTCTACAATCCGCGGGTGTTTCGAGGCAGCATCTTGCTCTACCTGACGATCGCTGGCTGTGGCGGCTCACCACCCGCTGCGCCGAGTCCAACGCGGCCTCCGCCGGAGGAGCCGGATCAACCGATCCCCGCGCGGCACCTCGAGGATTGGGAGCGACAATGCGTGACCGCCGCACGCGAAGCGCGTGGAGCCGGCGACGCCGTCGCGCAGGTCGGCTGTTTGACGTTGATCGTGGAGAACAGGATGGGCCACAGCCTGCAATTGCTGGAGGTCGCCGTGGACCTCGACAGCGAGCCTATCTATCGCCGCGTCGATCCTGACGGGACCGCCATACCCGCCGAGATCCCCGTGTTCAAAGGCCGTGCCTCCGTGGGTGACCACGTTCTCGAGCTCGCTATGACTTACAAGGGTGTATGTTCTGGTATCTACGACTATTGTCGAGATCTCCGCGTGGTCGTGAAGTCTCGGCGCGAGTTCCAGCTCGACTCGGCAGAGGTGCTCGAGCTCCGCGCCATTGGCTACGAGCGTGGCCCGGTGACGACCCCCGTCGAGCAGCGGCCAGCCCTCCGTTACGCACGAGGCAAGCCCGGGATCGACTGATAGAGCGCGCCCTCGACAATTGTGCGCCCCATTGTGACCTGGGTTCCAGAAGCCTCGCGCCGAGGTCTCTATCGTCTCCTCCACTTCGCAGGACGAAGCAGGGATTGCTTGAAAAGGAGACATGTCATGCAGCGAATGAAGTTCTTCGTCGACACGCACGACCAGCGAACCAAGACCTTCCCAGCCGGTATCACGAAGGAGGCATTCGCCGAGTTCTTCTCGAAGTTCGAGAAGGAATGCAGAGAGGAGGGCGTCGTCGTGCTGCGCGCTCACGTAGGGTTCGAAGACGGTCGTGCCTATTGCTTCACGATGGCCCCGAGCGTGGACAATGTGCGGCGCGCACACGAGCGCGCGGGCCTTCCATTCGACACCGTGACGGAGGTCACGACCGCCACTCCAGGCGACTTGTTCTTCCAGCCGCAGATATGATGTCGCGTGATGCGAGCCGCGCTGACAGAAGGCCAGTTCCCGATCCTCGCAAGGCTCTCTTCGGAGGTCCGCCGCGAGCTCGTCGCGCTCTCACCGTTCGAGGCCACGCCCAAGCAGCAATTGCTCCAACGTGGCCAACCCGCGCGAGGCGCCTACTTCGTCGTGCGCGGCTCGCTACGCGTCTATTACATCTCTCCTGAAGGGCGTGTGTCGACGCTCTATCGGGTAGAGCCAGGCGGGACTTGTATCCTCGCCATGACCTCGACCTTCACCGAAGCACCCTATCCCGCGTGGGTCGACGCGAGCTCGAGCGGGGCCTCGTTCGTACGGGTCCCGACCGAGGTGTTTCGCCGGCTCTTCGACAGGGAACCCGCGTTCCGAGAGTATGTCTTCGGTGTCCTCTCGGGTCGTGTCTTCGAGCTCATGCGCACGCTCGAAGAGGCAGGCTCGGCGCGCGTCGAGCAGCGGGTCGCGCGCTACATCTTGCGCAACGCCGACGCGAGCGGCGGGATGCGCACGACCCAAGCCGGCATAGCCTCCGACTTGGGGACCGCGCGTGAGGTCGTGTTCCGAGCGCTCCGCTCGCTCGCGTCGCAAAACCTGGTCGAGACCGGGCGCATGAAGCTGCGTGTGCTCGACCGCGCGCGGCTCGAGCGGGCCGCCGGCGACTCTTGAGTCGACGGGCTCGCTCGCGATCACGCGCGCCGTAGTGTCGTGATCACCTGGTCGAGCCGAGTGAGCGCCTTCGGCCAACTCGAAGCGACATATCCCGCGTTCACTGCCCGCTCGAGCGACGCGCGCAGGTCCATCAGCGACCTCACCGCTGCGCGGCGCCGCAGGTCCCAACTTGCGGCGCCGACATAGGGGTCTACGCGTAGGCACCTATCAGCGCTCGCCAATCGTGCTTCGAACTGTCGCGCGAGCCAGGGCTCGTGGCGCCCGAGCTCCGACTGGATTGGCCCGAAGAGGCGCGCGAGCTCGAGCATCATGGAAGGGAGCACCCAGTGCTCGCCCGCCTCGGGGCGGGGCGCGTCCATCAGCGCGCGCAGACTTGCAGGTTCCCCGCGACGCAGGCTTCGGCGGCCGGACAAGCGCCCAGTCGCTTGAGGTTCTTGAACGAGCCCTTCTGGAGGTCGACGACCCCGTCGTTCAATACCTGGTAGTCGATCGTCGAGCCGTCCCCGACACAATAGACGGCACCCTCGTCCTCCGCGCCGGGGGGCACCACGACGAACCCGCGGCTGAGGGTCGCTGTCTTCATCGTGTTGGGCTCGGACAGGTCGATCCCTGTCGCGTCGAAGCGAATGGCGCCAGCGACGTCCATGCCAGTCTGGTCGAACGTCGGGCCCGCGAACAGCCAGAAGGCCTCGGATTTGTCGCTGTTCGGATTGGAGGTTACATAGCCGCCAGCGAGGTCGATCTCGAAGGAGGCGGCGGGCACGTTGCTGACAACGTTGGAGGTCGTGCAGCCCTCGGCGATGCCGGTGAAGCAAATGTCGAGCTCGCCCGTCACTGGCGTCGCGTCGTCGCAGTTTCCGAGGTGCGACAGAGAGTCCAGCGAGCCCGTGAAATCGAAGGCATCGGGAGCTTGTGTGAGCTCCGTCCCGTTCCCGAGACAATACCACTCGTCGGCCGAGGTCGACTCGTCGGGGAACCGCATGAGGCCGCGCAGGCTCGTCGTCTCGCCAGGCTGGGTCGCGACGGCTGGGAAGTACAGCAAACCGAAGGTCCCAATCTCGCTGAACGTGCTGCCCCAGTTCGCGCCGAATCCGCGCACGAAGGACTCATCGACATTCCCCGCGACGTCCCCCGCGACATGCAATTGACCGAGGTCGCACTTCAGCGGGTCACCGACGGGCGTCGGCTCGTGGTCGCACGCCTGCATATCGGGGCTCCCGCCCGCGCCCGTACCGTCCCCGCCGGCGCCATCACCACCAGTGCCGCCTGCGCCCGTGCCGCCCGCGCCGGTTCCTCCCGCGCCTGAGCCGCCTGCGCCCGTCGCGCCCGCGCCCGTCGCGCCCGTACCCGCGTCGTCACCGCACGCACCATTCAAAGACAAAAGAGCCGTAAGACCAAAAGCCGTAAGCAAAGAAATTCCAGATTGGCTACGCGTCATTACCTTCTCCTCGCTCGGGACTCGCAGCTACATGGCCGCGAGTCCGACTGGAGGTTCAGGAATGTTGACCTTGGCGCCTGTAAGCGGCGGCTCGACCGGCCCCCTCTGCTAACCTCTATCAGTCCGCTCGATATGAACCTGAACTATCCCTCCGACGCAGAACGCTGGCTGCACACCCGGGGGAATCGCTTGCGGATGAAGCGTCGGGTGGTCTTCGTGCGCAACGGCCTGGCTGCGATCCACCAGCGCTTCTCCAGCGACGAGCGCTACGACGCACGGCTGGTCTCCGCGGACGGTTGGTTCGCGTCGCTCGTCACCGTGACCGCCGGCACATTGGCCTTCGCGGACGGGCTGGGTGAGCGCGAGGCGTCGTCGCGGTTTCTGCTCTTTCTGCCGCGGGGCGCCCTCGTCCGAATGCGGCTCCGCGCTGCCGACGTGGAGACGCTGGGCTTGACGGGGGGCGCGGCGCCCGCCGGCTGGCCGACAATCCCCACGGCCGTACCGTGCCCGCTCGATTCCATCGATCGAGCTCCATTCCCATCGCTCGACGAAAATCAGGCAACTTGCTTCGAGGCCCTCTCACGCCTCATCGACTCGGTCGCCTCGGACCAAGCGGCGATTGAGCGTTTTCGCGTCGACGCCGATCGCGGCTTGGAGCCACGCCTTACGACTCTGCGCCAGCGTCTCTTCGACGAGGCGCTCAGCGTGTCACCCGTCGGTCGTGTTGGACGGGAAGCCAAGATGGCCCCTGCCGTCTTCAGCCGTGTGTTCACGGCGGCGTTCGGTTTGGGACCGCGAGACTATTGTCAGCGAGTGCGCATCCACACCGCGGTCCTCGCCCTGATACGCGGCGTGGACATCGCGGCTGCGGCCTATGACTCGGGCTTTGGTGATCTGAGTCGGTTTTATCGCCAGTTCCGCCAGGCGACGAGCGAGACCCCAGGGCGATACCGGACAGCCGGCCTCATGGGTCGCGTCGACTCCGTCAAATAGAGCCAAGACGCACGGCACGTTCGTCGTCATCTTCCGCGCACCATGGTCCCGCACGGATTCCTCGGGACGCGCGCGGATCTCCTCGTGGATCTCGCGCTCGTCGTCTTCGTGGTCCTCCCCATCGCGATGCCTCGCGTCTTCAAGGTCGGCGCGAGAGGGCAGCATGGGGTGCACCGCGCGCTCCAATTGGTGCTCTTCCTCTTGATGACCGTCGCGGTCAGCGTCCTCGAGGTCGACATCCGCTTGTCAGGTGGGACAAGGGTGTTCGCTGCGCCTGCGGGGAATCTGCTGGGTCGCTTCGCGCCGGCCTTCCTCCTCGTTCACATCGGTATCGCCGTCGCGACCTGGCTCACGTGGCTCACGCTCGTGGTCCATTCTGCACGTCGCTTTCGACGCGGCGAGCGCAGCTTGCCGGGTCCCTTCAGCAGCACTCACCGACAGTGGGGTAAGCGGATTTGGTACGGACTCGTCGCGACGGCGACGACGGGAACGACGCTCTACATAGCGACCTTCGCCCGCTGATCGAGCTAGGGCGCGGGCCGATCGAGAAACGCGAAGGCCTCGCCGAAGACGCGGTCGCCCTCGGTGATGTTGCCGTGCGTGCAGCGCGGCATCTCGAGGTAGATCGCAGGGACTCCGCGATCATTGATGCGCTTGGCGCCGGCCTTCATCAGCGCGGGCACGTCGAGCTGACAGGACATGGTCACGGCGGCGCGCGCCGTCTTGATGAGGTCCGCGTTCGGAGCTTTGGGCGAACCGATGAGCACCACGCGGACGAAGCGGTCGGGCCATTTCGCGACGAGCTTCTCGGCCAGCGTCGCGCCCCGCGAATAGCCGACCACCGTGAGCTCGCCCTCGACGGGGTAGCCGGCCGCGGCGAGCGCGGCGTCGATGCGTTTGCCCTGCAGCACCGGGTCTGACGTGATCGAGTGGAAGCCCGGCGCACCAGGGCAGGGGATCTCACCCTCGATGGCGATCGCGCCGCCCGCCGCGCGCGCGGCCTCGGGGAACATCTGGAGATACGCGTTCGCGTTCGAACAGACGCCGGGCAGAAACACCACGCGCGGTCGCGAGCCGTCGGCTGCGCGCACGATCGAAGCGGCGACGTCTCCCGCGACGGGGATCGACTCGACGGTCGCGGGCCCGACGGGCGTCACGGGTGGCGCCGATGACGCCGCGGGTGTGCTGACCCCTGCCGAACGCGGGGGGCTCGCAGCTGATGCGGAACTCGCGGCTGGGTGGGCCGCGCTCGTCATCTCGACGACTGCGCGCTCGTCCGAGCCGCCGGAGGCCGGGCGCGCGCAGCCCGTCGCACACAGCATGAATCCGAGGGTGAGCGCGAGGGCTTTTTGCATGGCATTGCGTCGCGCGGGCGCCGTCGATCGTGACGCGGTCGAGGGCTCGCGTGAACTCTCCAGCCCCACAGATTCGGAATCGGCCGCGGCTCGAGGACAGGGTTGAGTCTTCCGAGGCGAACGGCGAGCCGCTACGTTCGACTCGTTCTTTGATAGAGGAGAGGCTCTTCTATGAAACCTCGTAGGTTCTCTGCATCGGTCTTTGCCCTCGCTTTGGTCGCGCAGCTCTTGCCGAGCTGCGGCTACTCCGAAGACGAGTGGCAGGCTCAGCTCGCCAAGCAGCGCAAGGTCGAGGGCGAGCTCGGTGACGAAAAGAAGGCGAACGCCAAGCTGTCCGCGGATCTCGAAGCCGAGCGACAGCGCGTCGCGGAGCTCACCGACGAGCTCCAGAAGGCTGGGGTCGACATCACGAAGCTGAAGAGCGACCTCGACGCGTCGGGCAACAAGCTCAGCCAGATGTCGCTCACCGTCGAAGAGCAGAAGCGCGCGCTCGCCGAATACATGGCGAAGGCCAAGCAGCTCGAGGCCATCAAGGCCCGCTTCGAGACGCTCCGCAAGAAGCTCGACGCACTCACCAAGCTCGGTCTCGCGGTCACCATCCGCAACAACCGCATGGTGATCTCGCTGCCGGGCGACGTGCTCTTCGACTCTGGGCGCGAGACCCTGCGCAAAGATGGTCAAGAGATCTTGTCGAAGGTCGCGTCCGTCATCAAAGCCGATCCGTCGCTGCTCGGTCGCTATTACCAAGTCGCCGGCCACACCGACAACAAGCCCTACGGCGGGCCGTTCAAGGACAACTGGGGCCTCTCGCTCATGCGCGCGAGGGAGGTCCTGCTCTTCCTCGTGAACGACAAGAGCACCGGCATGCCCCAGAAGAACTGGAGCGCCGCGGGCTTCGGCGACACCGATCCGATCGCGGACAATGGCTCCGACGACGGGCGCATGCGCAACCGTCGCTGCGATCTCATCGTCGTCCCGAGCGTCGAGGAGATGCTCGACCTCAAGACGATCACGAACTAGCGGCGCTCGCGCTCGACAGGGCGTCGGCCTTCGGCTTGGCGCCCCACGCAGCGTACGCCGCGCGCGCGGATCGCAGGTGTCTGCGGGCGCCCTGCGGATCGGGGTCGAAGCGCGCGGCGAGCTCGTGCGCGACCGCGACGTCAGAGACCCAACCCTGCTCGTGAGCGAGCTTCGCGGCGAGCTCGAGCTCGGTGAGCGCGCGCGCGTGATCTCCAGTCGCGCCCGCGAGCGCGCCTTCGACGAGGGCCACGCGGTGCGCGAAGTTCGCCTCGGAGAACGTCGCGAGCTTGCGCAGGACGCGCAGGCTCGCGGCGACCGAGCTCTCGAGCTTCGCGCGGCGGGTCGCGTCGTCGGTCGTCGCGAGTGAGAGGCACGCGGAGAGCGCGCCGTACTGATGCATGATTGGGCCGTGCCAGACCGAGGGCGCCGCGTTGAGGTAGGTCTTCGCTCGTTCGAAGCACGCCGAGGCCTCGGCTGGGTCGCCGAAGAACCACCGCGCGAGGCCCATCGCGACGAGGAGCACGTAGACGCCGCTGCGTGATCCCTCGGCCTCGAGCTGCGCGAGCCAGGTGCTCTCCGAATACGACTCGTCGTCGAGCCGCGAGGGATCCGCGAGGCGGCCCGTCAGGCCCTTCAGCAGTTGTTCGAAGGGCGCGTGCACGTGGACCGCGTTGACCTGACCGAGCGCGCGCATCTCGCGGCCGAGCTTCGCGGCCTCGGCGGAGAGCGGCTCGAGCGGTCTGCCGGCGTACATCGCGTTGTGCACGTAGCCGTGCGCCGCGTAAGACGCGTACTCGTAGTCGCCTGTCTGACAGCCGAGATCGAAGACCCGGCGCAGCTCGTCGAGCACGCTCGAGAGCGGCACCGTCCAGCAGCAGACCAGGTTGTAGAGAATGTGTTTGGTCGCGGCCTCGAGCCTGCGGTCGGGCCAGCGCTCGAGCAGTCGCAGCGCGAGCGTCCCCCACTCGTGCGACATCGGGTAGAGGTCGATCGTGTTGAGCACGATGCCGAAGAGCGCGAGCGCGTAAGGCGTCGCCGCAGAGAGGCCGCGCTCGATCGACGTCCTGATGAGGTTGCACGCGATGATCGGCAGGAGCATCGGCTTGCCGAAATATGCGGCCGGCCCGAGCCTCACCTGGATGTGCGTCGCGGCGATGACGCCCGGGTCGGTGAGGTCGGGCTTCGTGAGCAGGCCGTCGCGCCCGATCGCCATGAGCCGCGCGACGGTCGCCTCGATGTTGCCGCCGACCTCGGCGACGCCAGGGTCACGCGGCAGGACGACCCCGAGCCGCTCGAGCACGTCGAGCCCGGCGTCGAGCGCCGCGAGGTACTGGTGCCGCCCCACGTGCTTGTCGATCTCCGCCTGCCACGCAGGCAGCTCGTCGATCGCGCTCCGCGCGTGAGCCTTCAGCTCGGCGACGTGGCGGTCGAGTGTCTCCCACGACGCCGTCAGGTAGCTCGCCTCGATGGCCCCCGCGGAGAGCCGGAGCGCGAGCGAATAGTTTGTGGTCCAAGCATCGGGCGGCAAGAAGCGCGAGCCGCCCTCGAAGCAATCGAACGCGAGCGGGTAGGCCGCGGCCGCCTGCGCGCGCGCCCCCGCGAGCGCGTGGAGCTCGGCGACCTCGAGTCGCTCCTCGAGATCCACGATGAGGTCCGCGGCGGCGCGGAGGTGACGGACGGCGTCGAAGAGCCACCCACGCGCGCCGCCGTCGCGCCGCTTCGCGAGCGCGCGCCCGATCGCGAGGTGCCGCTCCTTCTGCTCGAGCTCGCTCATCGCGCCGACGACCGACTCACGAATGCGGTCGTGGTAGATCGACACGACGTTGTCCGCCGAAGCGCCGAGCCAGCGCACGAGCGACGCGCTCCGCAGGACGAGCAGCGGCATCAGCGAGCCCTGCTCGAGCCGCGCGGCCTCGAAGCAGATCGACTGCGGCAGCGGGTTCGCCGCGACGGCCGCGACCTCGACGAGCGCCCGCTGATCGGGGGGCAGCGCCGCGACGCGGGCGAGGATGGCGCCCTCGAGCGAGATCTCCTCCGCGCGGTAGTCCGCGCCCTTCTGCACGAGGTAGTGCGCGAGCTCTTCGATGAAGAACGGCACGCCGCGCGCTTCCTCGGCGAGAAACCGCGCGCGCCCTTCGCTCTCGGGCGCGTCGCTGAGCGCTTCGCGCGCGAGCTCGACGGCCTCCGCGGCCGAGAGCCCCTCAAGCCCCAAGTCGATGAAGCGGTCCTCGCGCGCGAGACGCTTGCACGTCGCGAAGTGCGTCGAGAGCGCCGCGTTCGCGCTCGCCTCCTGCGGCCTCAGCAGGATGACGATGAGGAGCGCGGTCTCGGCCCCGCCCTCGACGAGCGCGCCGAGCAAGTGAACGCTGTCCTCGTCGGACCACTGAAAGTCGTCGATCGCGAGCACCACGGGGCGCTTCTCGCGCAGCGCGCCGAAGAGCTGGGCGAGCGCGATCCACGATCTTCGCCGCAGCTCCATCGCGTCGTGCGCGACGTGTTTGCTCGCAGCGCGCGCGGCGATCTCGGGGATCGACGCGAGCGCGGGGAACGCGCGGCCGAGCTCGCCCGCGTACGCCGGCAGCATCGCGGCGACCTCGTCGCGGCCCATGCGCGAGAGCTCGGACGCGAGCTCGTCGACGATGCGATCGAAGGCTTTGTAGGGCACCGTCTCGCGCTCGTAGCAGCGGCCGCGCAGGACGAGCGCCGAGTCGATCTCGCCGATGGCCTCCAGGAAATGCGAGAGCAGCGCGCTCTTGCCGATTCCGGACGGGCCGTGCACGTGGACCACCGTCGGCGTGCCCGCGCGCGCGGCGCCGTAGGCGTGCTCGAGCAGCGCGAGCTCGCGGTCTCGGCCGACGAAGCGTGTGCGGCGCATCCTCGTGCTCGCGTGCGACGAGCCCGCGGCCTCGGCGGCATCGTCCACGTCGGCGAAGAACCGCAGAAGCTCCTCGGTCGAGGGACGCTCGCTCGGAGTCGGCGCGAGCAAGCGCATGCAGAGCTGGCTGAGATCGAGCGGCGTCGTCGGCGAGACCACGTGCGGCGGCGCCGGCAGCTGGTGGTTCTTCTTGATGTAGAGGTCGAGCAAGCTCGCGGACGAGAACGGCAAGAGCCCCGTGAGCACGCGATAGAGGGTCGCGCCCACGGCGTACCAGTCCGCCGCGGGGCCGATGCTCTCGCTGCGCGTCGCGCGCGGGTTCGCGAACTGCTCCGGGGCCATGAACACCGGCGTGCCCCCGCTCGGCGCGCGCACGCCTCCTCGCTCGAACACCGGACCCGCCAGGCCGAAGTCGACCACGACGACGCGCCCGTCGGGCCGTACCAATATATTGGCAGGCTTGATGTCCCCATGGCGGAGCCCGGCCTCGTGCAGCGCCGCTACGGCGCCGACGAGCTCGCGAAAAACACGGCGGAGCTCGGTCATCTCGCGCGTCGGAGGTGAGGCCCGCTCGGGTCCCTCGCTGACTTTGCCGTCGGTGCTCGCGAGGTCGCGCGTGGGCTGTCTCATCGACTCTTCGGAGTCGGAGTCGCGCCGCGTGAGCAGATCGAGAGGCGCGGCGACCGCGGGGGCGGTCTCGACGCCCGCGCTCCGCAGCGTGCGCTGGACCTCGCGCGGCGTCGCGAGCGTGCGTGAAAGCGGGAGCTCCGCCGCAGGCTCGAGCTCGTGCTCGGGGCGCGCCCACCGCGTGAGGCTCTCTCCCTCGATGTGCTCCATCGTGAAGAACCAGATGCCGCCGTCCGAGCCGAGCTCGTACACAGGCGCGAGGTTCGGGTGCGCGAGGTCGGCGACGACGCGGAACTCGCGCTTGAGGAGCACGCTGCCCGCGGCGTCGGCGACGCTCAACGTCTTCAGCGCGACCTTCGTCCCGCGCTCGCGATCGATGGCCTCGTAGACGGTGCCCATGCCGCCGCGGCCCAAGCGACCGATCACGTCGTAGCGTCCGAGCGCCACGGATCGCGAGGCCGTGCTCAGCGCGAGATCCGCGAGGAGCCGCTCGACCGATCGGGTTGTCATCGGCCTTTTACGTTAGCGTCAATGCGCGGGCTGCGTCGGGGCGTACTTGCCGAGCACGAGCTGCTCGTGGATGTCGACACCCTTCGCGTGGAGGCGCACGTTGACGATGTCGCCGGCCTCGTTCGTCGTCAGCACGGCGAAGCCGAGCTCGGCCAAGTAGTGGAGATTGGGGACGGGGTCTTCCTCGACGCCCTCGACGCCGAGCCGACGCTTGAGCTCCGCGAGCGCCATCGGGCGGAACGCCTGGCTCTTCCACTCGGCGTAGAGCACCGTGAAGATCGTCCTGCGCAGCGTCCAATCGAAGCTGTCTTTCTTCGGCGCGTGGAAGATGGGCGCGCCCACTGGGAAGACCGCCCTGCCGACCACCGGGTTGAGCAGCGCGCCGAACGCGAGCCAAAGACCGAGCAGCGCGAGCACGACCGTCGAGAACGCGATCGGCAGCTCCATGGCCTTCGTGTGCGTGACGCTGCGAACGATGCGGAAAACGAAGAGCAGGTCGATGTCGACGAGGAAGAGGAAGAGCGCCTTGCCGAAGTAACCGAAGCCCCACGTGAGCGCGGCGAAGATCACCAAGAGCACCACCTCGACCGCGAGCCCGACGGCGTGGTCCGGGAGCTTGCCCTGCGAGAGGCCGTGGAAGACCCAGGCGTTCATCGCCCAGTTGAACGAGAAGCAGGTGAACACCGTCCCGCCGAAGCTGCTCTTGTTCGCGAACAGCATCATCCCCGAGAGAAACTGGCAGGCCGCGCCGAAGAGGAGCGCGTACATCGCAGCGGTCCCGAGCGCGCTCGCGGTCAGGCTGACGCCGAACGCGATAGGCACCAACGCGACCGACGCGATCGCCAGCCCGAGGAGACCGAGCGGGGCCGGGTTGCCGAAGCGCTCGACCGAAGGACCGAAGAGTTCGTAACGCTGGACCATGATGTTGCATTGCAACAACGCGGCGGCCCGGTCAAGAGGCGCACGGCCAGAAGATGGCTCATTCGTGCATGGTGCGCCGCGGAAGGGCTCGGCGAAGCGCGCTAACCTCTATTGAGCTTGCGACGCGCGACCTGCACGTTCACCGCGAGCGTCCGGTGCGAGGGGTCCACGGCGAGCCCGCGCTCCCAAACCGCGAGCGCCTTCTCCCAGTCGCCCGCGCGAGCGTGTTCGAAGCCCTGATCGAACAGGGTCTCTACGTCCGGCGTCGGGTCCGCGACCGTCTCGACCAGCGCGGAGGTGTCGAGTGGACTCGGTGGCCGCGTCGAGCTCGGGCTCGGCTGGTTGGCTTGGCGCAGGGTCGAGATGCGATCGTAGAGCGAGGCGATCGCCTGGTCGTGCTGCTCGTCGATCGCGGATTGGATCGTCGCGGGGTCGGCGTCGGCGTCGAGCGACTTGCGGGTCTTCGAGATGGGCTCGTTTCGGGCGAGCACCACGGTGACCACCGTGGGCGTCTTGTGCGCGGTGAAGGTGGTCTCGACCTCGAGTGTTTGCCCACGCACGGGCACCGTCGAGAGCCTGCCCACGAGCTGGGTCGAGCGACTCGACGGCGCGAGCTCGTCGTAGCGCGGCGCGACGCTCTCCAAGAGGAACTCGCCGGCCTCGAGCTCCCAGATCTCGTCGATCTGCGAGGCTGTCAGATCCGGATCGAGCTCACCACCCTCGAGGCGAATCGTGGTCTTCAGCGTGGGCGCGTCGACCGTCAGCGTCCCCGTGAAGTGTTTGTCCTCGCAGAACTGGAGCAAGCGCGTGAGCGGGGTCGTCCTCAGGTCGCCGCGGAAGGCCGAGGTCTCTCGCCTTCGTCGCCTGCGCAAGAGCGCCGACAGCCGCGCGCGCAGCAGCGAGGGAGGTACGGGTTTGACCAGAAAATCATCGGCGCCTGCGTTGAGCCCGGCCACGACGGTCTCGTCGTCTCCGAGGGAGGACATGAACAAGAACGGCGTCTCCCTGTGCCCGAATCGCGCCGCGTACGACCGGCGGAACTCGAAGCCGCCCATCTGGGGCATGACGATGTCCGAGACGATGACGTCGGGCTCGAGGGCAGTCAGCTCACCGAGCGCCGTCTGCGCCGAGGAGAACGTCACGACCTCGTAGTCGGGGGCGAGGGCGCCCGCGAGCGCCTCGCGGGAGTCGGGATCATCGTCGACGATGACGACCAGCGGCCTGTTCACGTAGTGCCCTCGCGGCGAGGGCTCGGCAGCACGATGACGTGGTGCCCGCTGAGGCTCTTCTTGTGCGAGCCGCGGCGCGTGAGAGAGCGGCGGAGATCCGCCAAGAGCTCGAGCTCGACCACGGGCGAGACGTGCGCCGCGTCGAAGCGCGGGTCGGGGCGCTCTGGCTCTTGGTCGTAGAGACCGATGAGCAGCGTGTTCGCTTGCATGGCGCGCAGGAACAGATCCGCGCGGATGTGATCGAGCCACGCGACGTCGACCAAGCAGAGCAGCGGCGCTTCGACGCGCATTCGGCGCTCGGCGTCGGCCGGCCGCTCCGACAGGATCACGTGAATCCCTGCCGTCCTGAAGACGCGCGCTGCGGTCTCCATGTCCCCGGACGGGGGCCCGACCAGCAACGCCGTCGCGAGCGCGGGCGCCCGCTGGGTGGCGTACGCGGGGATCGAGACCGAGAAGCGGCAGCCGCCTTGAGGACGGTTCGCTGCCCAAGCGCGCCCACCGTGGAGCTCCGCGATGTGTCGGACGATGGCGAGCCCGAGCCCGAACCCCGTGCCGTTCGGCTTGCTCGTGAAGCTGTGGGTCGCGCCGTTGGCCAGCTTGAGGGAGCCCTGATCGAGCTGCTGATAGCGGTCGAACACGCTCTCGAGCGCGGCAGTCGGGATCCCAGGACCGCGATCGTCGACCGAGAAGCGGACCTCGCCGTTCGCCGTGGCCTCGCACGAGAGCTCCACCCAATCGGGGGAGACCTTGAGCGCGTTCGACACGAGGTTCGTGAGGACCTGCTCGAGCCGCTCGGGATCGGCGACGACCAGATGCAGCGGCGTGGAGCTCGAGAGGGTGGGGATCGTGGACGCCGGAGCGAGGTGGCAGCTCGCGCCCTGGTTCAGCGCGACGGTCTCGAGCAGGCCATCGGCGTGGATGCGGCGGCGATGCAGCTTGAGCTGACCGGACTCGCATTTGTCGAGGTCCACGAGGTCCGAGGTCAACGAGACCAATCGATGCCCGATCTCCTCGACCTTGGCGAGGCGACGCTCGACCTCGACGGGCGTGAGCGTCGCGCACGACTGACGCAAGAGCTCGAGCTGCGTGATCATCGACGCGAGCGGCGAGCGGAGATCGTGCGACGTCATCGCGACGATTTGGCTCTTGAACTGGTTCAGACGAGCGAGCTCTTCGTTCTGTTTGGCGAGCAAACGACCTCGCTCGCGGAGCTCCTCTTCGGCCTTGCGACGAGCGGTGATGTCGAGGGCGTTGGAGATATATCCGACAATGGTGCCGACGGCGTCGCGGACCGCATTGACCGTGAGCAGCACGTGGACGCGCGTGCCCATCTTGGTCCTATTGACGATCTCGCCGCTCCACGCGCCTACACGAGGGTCAGCGAGGCTCTCGCGCATCGCACGATAGAGCTCCGGAGGGTGCTCGCCCGATTGGAGGATCTTCGGGGTTCGTCCGACCACCTCTTCGGCGCGCCAACCATACAGCCTTGTAAACGCATAGTTGATGTCGACGATCCGCGCCGAAGCGTCGGTGAACGCGACCGCGTCCGCGCTCTGGAGGAAGTTGCGATGGGCGGCCGCGAGCTCGCGAATCGAGCGGAACACGGCGGACGCAGCGCGCACGTGCGCGGACAGGCCATCGCCGTCTTCGGTGATGACGATCTCGATTCGGCGCCCGCTCGGCGTGACATAGGAGCTCGCCGCAGGCTCACCCGTGGCGGCGCGCGCCAGGTCTTCGCGGAGTCGAGCCTGACCGCCCTCCGAGATGTGACCCTCGAGCGACGCGCTCGAAGACGACGTGAGCTCGCTGAGCCGCGCGAGGTCGCTTTGGATATGGCCGCTCCGGTCGATGCGCACCGAACGAAATCGGAAGTCGGGGCCCGCGTCATTGTTTGCGAACTCTTCGGAGGTGGGCGCTTGAGGTTGGTCCTCGTGCGCTTGGAAGAAGCGGTAGAAGCCGAGCAGACTGCAGGCCTCTTCGGGGGCGTCGGCGCCGGACCGCAGGACCTCGATCGCGAGGTCGCGCAGCGCCGGATCGAGCTCGCGCCCGCTCTGTTGCAAGAGGACCGACAACGCGCCCTCTCTGCCCAATCGGCCAGTGCTCCCACAGCCGTGACAGAGCCTGTCGAAACTATCCGCATAAGCGATGACACGCGCCATCAGCGGGATGGCCTCGGCCTGGAGAGAGCTCGCACCGGTGGAGCCGTCATAAGCGTCCGCGTAGGTGCACGCGGACAGCGCCAGATGCGACAAACCCTGAATCGACTCGACCAATCTGAAGGTCTCCAACCTTCGACGATCCGTGTCGACAGCGGTGCCGAATCGAGATGGAGTCGTGAGGGCTCCGACCTCGTGCAGCAAGGAGGTCCACACGATCTCCCAGCGGTCGACGCCCAACCTCGCCGCCATCGCTTGTGCGGTGAACGCCACGCGGGCCGAGTGGCCGGGCGCGCCGCAGGCCTTGATGTCGATCTCACGCGCCAGCAGCCAGAGGAGCTCCGCGGTGAGGTCGACCTCCGTCAGTGTGCCGAAGTCGTGGGCTCGCAGCGGTATTCGATCGAGCGCGCTCTCGAGCGAGATCGGGTCGTACAGCGTGTCGAGGAGGTCGGGGCGCTGGGTGAGCAGATCGATCGCGCCGTCCGTGACATGACCCGGGATCGCCGTGTCGCGCAGCGCGAGCGTGAGCGCGAGCGCCGACGCGCGCCGCGTTTGTGGGTCGACCTGCCTTACAGCCCTGTCCAACGTGTCTCCGAGCGAGACGACCCAGACGACGGCGGGGACGTCGACGCCCTTCAGTCGGTTCGAGAACTCGGGATCGTCCCAGCGATCGTGGTGGTACGCGAGGATCGGCTCGAGCGCGCGAAGCGAATGGAGGGGCCTGACCAGCCCCGCGCCGCGCATGCCGTGTGATGGATCGAGCTCGGGTGGGGTGTTGCCTTCCCACGGGCAGCCGCCGAGATCGTGGACCAACCCGCCATAGAGCGCCTGGTTATTGTCGAGCTCCAACGCCGTCGCCAGCTCGTGCGCGAAGAGCGCCACACGGAGCGAGTGGCCGCGCCCTGGCCCCTCGACGGGGTCGATCGCGATCGCGAGGAGGCGAACCAAATCGCGATAGCGCTGTTCCAAAGGCTCAACCACAGGCCGGATTTCATTCTTGAATCCAACCGCCATGACCGGCCGACTGAGCAATTGTAATGCCGCTACGACGCTCCCACGTCGTCGACGTGATCTGCGGCCTGGTGGCGGTCGCTTGCCTATTCTGCGCCCGACTCAGCGCACTGGACGAACGGCTTGCGCCCACAGCGCAGGGAAGTGCGTTCTCGTGCCTGCGGTCTAGAGACACCAGGTGCGGCTCGCGTCCAACAACGTGCTCTCCGCCGCTGGCCCACAATGTGAATGAGCCTGTCCACGCAGGCAGCTCTTTGGCAGCGAGGCAGGCGACGGTACCTTAGCGCGGTGTAAGCAAGTGGATGGGGCTCTTGGCTGGGGTCGCGTCGCCGACAGCTCGCCAGAGCCCCCGATACCGCTCCTACCGGAGTGCACGAAGCCATGGATGCAGACGAGGAAATATGAGCCGAGTCGAGAGCCTGAATCGAATCCTGCGGTCGCTCCAGAGCGCGTCTCCCGATGTCGAGGCGAGCGCCCTCATCTCCGAGGACGGCCTGATGATCGCGAGCGCGCTGCCGCAACACGTGGATGAGAGCCGCGTCGCCGCGATGAGCGCGACCCTGTCGAGCTTGGGCACGCGCGCGGCCGCGGAGCTCGAGCGTGGCGACGTCGAAGAGGTCTTGGTGCGCGGCAAGAACGGCTACGCGGTCATGTTGGCCTCGAGTTCGGGGACGCTGCTCCTCTGCCTCGCGAGCAAGCAAGCGAAGCTCGGCCTGGTCTTTCTCGACATGCGCAGGGCCGTCGAGGAAATCAAAAAGATCCTGTGATCCCACTGGCGGTCCAAGGGAGTTTGCAACATGGCGCACATCGTCCTCTACGAAGACTCGAATCATAAAAACGTCCTCCTCGAGGACGTCTCCTCAGGCCTCGCCGTGCAGGCCAATCAGCACGTCATCGCGCACAACAGCGCGGGCATCGTGCTCGACCCCGGGGGTCACAAGGTCTACGCGAAGGTCCTCGCGTCCACGTTGAGCACGCTCGGCAAAGCCAAGCTCGAGAAGATCTTTCTCTCCCACCAAGACCCGGACATCGTCGCCGCCACGAACGGCTGGCTCATGACGACGGACGCGAACGCCTATGTCTCGTCGCTCTGGACGAGGTTCGTGCCCCACTTCGGCTTGGACCGCCTCGTCGAGTCTCGCCTATTGCCCATTCCCGACGAGGGGATGAAGCTGGGGCTCGGTGGGATGGACCTCTTGGTGCTGCCGGCGCACTTCCTCCACTCGTGCGGCAACTTCCACATCTACGACCCAATCTCCAAGATCCTGTATTCGGGTGATCTGGGCGCCTCGATTGGGACCAACGAGCGAGAGGTCACGGACTTCGACAAGCACCTCCCCCATATGGAGGGCTTTCACAAGCGCTATATGGCTTGCAACAAAGCACTCAGGGCCTGGGTCGATATGGTCCGGACACTCGATGTCCAGATTATCGCACCGCAACATGGCGCCCTCTTCCGCGGCAAGGAGATGGTCGAGCGCTTCCTCGGCTGGTGCGAAGGCCTGCAGTGTGGGCTCGACCTGATGCCCGTGTTCAAGGTCCCGAGCTGACTGCGCTATCAGTCAATAGAGTGAGGGCGGGTCAACTCGTCTGACGCGCCTCCCAGAACTTCGCCATAGCTGGCCATAGCCCGTCTTTCGCCTTCTTGGACACGACCGCGCCCACGTGTCCGCCCGGCAAATGAAGGTGCTGTTTGTCGCTCGCACCGATGCGCTCGAGGACGATCGACGCGCTCCGGTGCGGGACGATCGCGTCGTGCTCGAAGGTCACCGCCAACGTGGGAGCGGTCACGTTCGAGAGCCGCACATGGTTTGCGCCGAGCGTGAACGAACCGCGGAGGAGCCCGTCTTTGCGATAGAGCTCTTCGATGTAAGTCTCGTAGCAAGCCCCGGGGAAGCTCACGTTGTCGTTGCCCCAGGTCTCGAGCGCGAACATCCCATCGAGGAACTCGTCGTCCCAAGCTTTGTCGAGGAGCGTGACGGCCTTCGACGCGGTCATCGTGGGCCGCAGCATGTGAAACGCCGACTGCATGAGCTGCCAGGGCACGTTGCCCATCGCGTTGACGAGCGCGCGAACGTCGAAGGATTGCGTACGCGTCCAAAGCGAGAGCAGGCCCTCGTCGTGGAAGCCGACGGGGGCAGCGAGCAAGACGAGAGACTGCACGTGCTCGGGGCGGATCGCCGCGTGGACGATCGTGAGCGTGCCGCCTAGGCAATAGCCGAGCAGGTGCGCGCGCGGCGCGCCCGAGAGCTTGCACGCGACGCGAGCGGCGCGGCCGATCGCTTTGTCAGCGATGTCCTCGAAGGTGATGAAGCGATCCTCGTCGGTCGGTGTTCCCCAATCGATGCAGTAGACGTCGTGGCCGCGCTTCGCGAGCCAGCCGGCGAAGCTCTTGTCCGGCATCAGATCGAGCACGTAGTGCCGGTTGATGAGCGAGGGCACGAGCAAGACCGGCGTCTTCCAACGAACGCCGTCGGGCGCGTCGTAGCGGAGGAGGCGCCACTTGTTCTCGTGGTGCACGACCGTCGCGGGGGTCGTGCCGACAGGAGGCATCGGCTTCGTCAGCCGCCGCCCGAGCGCCCAGACACGATCCATCACGGAGCGGCCTCGTAGAGCGCGTCGAGCTCCGCGCGGAAAGCGGCCCACACCTGCTTGCGGCGCACCTTGAGCGTGCTCGTGAGGTGCCCGCCCGCGACCGTGAGCGGCGTCGGGATGATCGCGAACTTCTTGATCTGCTCGAACGACGCGAGCTCGCCGTTCACGCGCTCGACGGCCTTGGCGATCCACGCGCGCGTCGTCTCGGCGTGTTTGTCGTTCGGGATGTTCTCGGCAGCGAGGCGACGATCGACGGCCTCGTGATCGAGCCACAGCCCGGCTACCAAGAACTTGCGGCCGTCGCCGTAGACGACCGCGTGCGCGACGAGCGGCTCGTCCGCGAAGCGGAGCTCGATGTTCGCGGGCGGGACGTTCTTGCCGCCCGCGGTGACGAGGATCTCCTTCTTTCGATCGATGATCTGGAGGAACCCGTCTTCGGTGAAGCGCCCGACGTCCCCCGTCTTGAACCAGCCGTCGTCGTTGAAGCAGCCGCGCGTCGCCTCGTCGTCTTTGTGGTAGCCGCCGAAGACGTTGGGCCCGCGCGCCAGAATCTCACCGTCGTCGTCGAGCTTGAGCTCGACCGAGGGCAGGGGCTTGCCGACAGCGTCGAAGCGGAACTCCTTCGGCCGGTTGAGGGTCAGCGTCGGCGAGCACTCGGACAGGCCGTAGCCCTCGAGGATGAGCTGGCCGTGTCGGTAGAAGAACTCCTTCACCTCGCGCTTGAGGCCCGCGCCGCCCGAGAGGCAGAACTTGAAGCGGCCGCCGGTGAGCTCCGCGAGGCGCTGACGCTGCCGCGCCGGGTCGCTCTCGCCCATGGCCTGCGTCGCGAGCTTCTCCCAATAAGCGGGCACGCTGAAGAACACGTCGGGCCTGACCTCGGGCAAGCGCGAGAGCACCGTCGCGGGGTCTGACAAATACGTCGTGAAACCCAAAGCGTCGCCGATCGTGGCCTCGCCGAAGCCGAAGATGTGGCTCATCGGGAGCCAGAGGACATCGACGTAAGCGTCCTCCTCGAGGAGCGGCGCGAAGCACTTCAACCAGTCGAGGCCGTTGTGTCCGACGTTCGAGTGCGTGAGGGGGACGCCCTTCGGGTTGCCGGTCGTGCCGCTCGTGTAGAGCATCAGCGCCTGCCGCTCGAGCCCGATCGACAGGAGCCGATCGTCGAACGCGCGCGGGTTCTCCTCGTCGTGCGCCGCGCCGCGAACGAGCGCCGCGGAGAGCCGAACGAGCCGAGCCTCGACGTCCTCGAGCGACGGGACGTCTTTGCCCTTGTCGCGGAGGTCCTTGAGGAGGGCGGCGACGTCGAGCTTCTCGTCGAAGAGGACGAAGCGCTTCACCGCGGCGTAGTCGGCAAATGAACTAACGACACGCGAGAGGAGCTCTTTGCCGTCGACGAACACGACGGCCGCGTCGCTGTGCCGCGCGACGTAGCCGGCCTGTGCAGCGGTCGACGCCGGATAGATCGGCACCATGACCCCGCCCGCGGATTGGATCGCCATCGCGGACGTGATCCACTCGACCGAGTTCGACGCGAAGATCGCGCCGCGCTCGCCCGGCTCGAACCCCGCTGCGGCGAGGAACGAGGCGAGCCGTCGAATCGTCCGCGCGTAGCGCCCGTAGGTCACGGCGCGCCAGTCGTCCCCGTCGGGGATGAGGAAGCGCACGCGGGCGCGTCGCTCCGCGAGCCTGTCGAAGATGGCGCGCGGCGCAGGCTTGATCGTCTCGAACGGTGCGAGGTCCAGCATCGGAGTCTCCGGACGTTGGGGTCGGGGGCAGCGCTTACTTGGCAGCGCGCATCGTCTCGAGCTGCTCCTCGAGATCGGTGAGGCGGCTCTGGATCTGGTTGAGCGCGTGGAGCGTGCGCTCCTGATCGCGCTTCGTCGGCAGGCCGATCGCACCCCACGCCGTGGCCATGTTCTTGTCGGCCGCGGCCTTGGATTTCATCATCGTCGAGAGCCACGCGCCCGCGGGCTCGAGGACGAGCGGGCTCTTCATCCAAGCCTCGACGTACTGCGCAGTCGCGGACTCCCAGGCGTTGAAATAGCGCTTGAACAGATCCCAACCCATCATGGTCGAACCCTCTCAGATTGATTTGTGGGGCAAACGATATCGGCGGCGTCGCGGAGCGCGGCGCTAGTATCCGAGGCGGCGGAGCTCCGCAGCCTCCGTGAAGTCGGGCGAGCTCTCTCCGTCTTTGCTGGTCGCGCGCGCGACCTCGGCGAAGCACTCGGAGAAGAACGAGGTCTGGTAGCGCACGGCGACGGCGCCGACCGCGGGCTCGACGGTGACCTTCGTGCGGACGCGCAGCACTTCCTCGAAGGTGAGCTGCGGCAGATCGATCTGCCCGATGGCGTCGATGTTCACCTCGTAGGTGTCGCGGCCCGCGTAGGGCAGGCCGCGGACGAGCCCGTTCACGATCTCGCCCGAAGAGACGAAGCTCTGTCCGACCTCGGCGGGGAACTGGAGCAGCGTGATCGGCGGGTCGTAGACGAGGAGCGTGCGCCCCTCGGCGGGGTCTTGTTCGCGCGACGCGATGCCGAGCAGCTGAAAGCCGGAGTCGGCGACGAAGCCCACGGTCTCGAGGTTGTCCTCGCGATCGAACGGCGTGACGAACGCACCGTCGGGGAAGTTCGACGCGTACCACTTGCCCTCGAGCGACGCGGGCGTGACGGTGAGCGCCTGGTCGTCGGCGTAGTCGGTCGCGAAGTCCCACACGAGCTCGCCGTCCTCACCGGGCGTGCCCGCCAGATCGACCGTGCGAACTTGATCCGAGGGAGAGATCACATAGCGAACGGGCGTGCCGATCGCGGGCTTGAGCTCGCTGCGATCGATCTGCTGGTCGAGGTTGGGCACGCACTCGAGCGGCTGCGGATCGGGGTCGGCGGCAGGGTCGCGATCGGGTGGCTGGGTGATGTTGTCACCGCAGCCAGCGAGGGCGAAGAGCGCGAGGAGTGCGAGGCGAGGGGATCGGTAAAGCACGGTGGGGCCCTCAGTAAGCGTACGTCAGGCGCAAGCGCCAGAGCTGCGCGGGCTGGGCCGCGAGGCCGAGCTCGACGTTGTTCAAGCCTGCGAACGGGATGAGCGTGGCCTGCTCGAGGTCGGCGTGGAAGCCGACGTCGCTCTGGTACGAGATGGTCGGGTCGATCTCGAGGCCGAGCGGGCTCGCGCCGCCGGGCGCGGACTCGGGCACGGCGGCGAACGACACGACGCCCGCGAGGCCGAGGGTGATCTTGCTACGCCGCGTCTTCATGATGTCGTAGCGGATGTGCGGCTTCAGGTAGATGGCGTCGGTGACCGTGCCGATGATCTCCCTGAAGAGGATGCGATCGACGCGGTAGTCGGGGTGAAAGCGGAAGTTGTTCACCTCGCGGTCGAAGGGCGGGTTCGCCTGCGGCCCGTCGAGATCACCGACCTGGCCCGCGGTCTCGCCTACATCCGGGTAAGCGCCGAACCCCGGCGCGCCGTCGCCGCTCGCGAAGCCGCCGTCGAGCCCCGCGCGCAGCCGCCCCTCGGCGTCACCGAACTCGGTCTCGATCGCGAGCCCGAACTGGTTCGACAAGACGGGCTCACGAAAGAGGACGCCAGGGATGAGGCTCGCCTGATCGACCTGCGCGTGCAGGTACGCGGCCTCGGCCTCGACGCGGAAGTTCGCGCCTTGGAAGCGGAGCCACAGATCGCTGGCGACGGCTTGGTAACCGCGCGCCATGACTTGCCCCTCGGTCAGCGGAACGGGCTGCGCCGTCGGCAGGTAGAGCGCGGGCACGTCGCTGTCCTGGAAGCGATAGGACACGAACGCGCCGTACTCGGGCGTGATCTTGCCCGCGTGATCGCGGCGAGTGCGGGCCGCGGGGCCACGGTAGTTCGCGACCGCGAACGTGAAGGTGTGGACGATCGACTTCGGGTCGACGTCGATCCAACGCTGCTCGGTCTTGTCGTGGACGGAGGGGCCCGCCGCGGTGAAGTCGTAAGCGAGCGCCCAGATGTGGCCGAGGAGCGGCGTCACGAACGCGATGCGATCGGCCGAGTCACCGCTGTCACAATCGAGGCAATCGCCGCCGTTCGCGAGCATGCCGAGGCCCCAGTTGTTGCCCATGCGCCCGAACGTGAGCATGCCGAACGGCGTGAGGATCTCGGCGTAGACCCGGCGCACGTGGATGAGCGGCTGGTCGGCGCGCTGGCTCGTCGACGCCGACGGGACCCCATCGGGCATCGAGCCGAGGAGCACATTGTCGAGCGCGTCGACGCGCATCTTGAGCGCCATCCCACCCCACGGCGCGAAGAGCGAGAAGTCGCCGCGGATGCGCGTGTCGGCCGCGGTGAGGATCTGCGAGGTCGGATCGGACACCGACACGGGGAAGAAGATCTCACCCGACGGCGTCGGCCCTCGGTCGAGATCGAGGTTGCCGTAGACGGTGCCGCGCATGCGGAGATAACCGTGAAAATCGACGATCGACGACGGCGGCGTGTCGAGGTCTTCGCCGTGATCGGTGAGGCCGCTCGCCTGAGCGCTCGGCGCGATCGCGAGCGCTGCGAAGAGCGTCGACGCGGTGATGAGGACGCGCGGGCTCACTCTACGACCTCGGGCTTGGGGTCTTCTTTCGGCTCGGCCGGCTTCACCTGCGCAGGGGCGACGTCGGGCTCCGCGAGGAAGCGGACGAGCTCTCGCGTCGACGGGCGCACGGCCTCGATCATCGGGAAGTGACCGCACTGCGGGTAGACGACGAGGCGCGCGTCCGCGAGCTCCTTCGAAAGGCGCTCGCCGTACTCGAGCGTCGTCACGCGATCCTCACGACCCCAGAGGAGGAGCACCGGCTGCTCGATGGTCTTGTACTTCGCCTCTTGCGCCTCGAAGTGCTGACCGCGGATCGCAGCGAGCGCCGCGGCCTTGGTCCCGGGCCGCGCGAGCTGCTCCTCGACGGTCTCGACGAGCGCCTCGGTCACGTAGCGCTGATCGTAGAAGGCGCCGGCCATCTTCTCGTCCGAGCGCTCGTCGTAGAACATGCCGATCATGGCCTCGCCGACGCCGCCCGCGCGCGCCCACAAGAACGCGTTGGGGAGCTGATCCTCGTAGATCCAAGCGTCGTAGAGCGCGACGCGCGCGACCCGCTCGGGCGCGCGCAGCGTGAGCGCGAGCGCGACCGAAGAGCCCCACGAGTGCGCGACGAGCGCGACGCGCTCCGACGAATCGACGCCGAGTTTGTCGAGCACCCCGAGGACGAGCTGCGCCTGCGCGTCGGGGGAGTAGTCGCCCTCGGGGCGGCTCGTGAGGCCGAAGCCCTTGAGGTCGATCGCGATCACGCGATGGTCACGGCTGAGCGCTGGCATCACCGTGGCCCACACGCCGGTCGACGACGCGAAGCCGTGGATGAGCACCACGGTCGAGCCGTGGTCGCCGGCCTGCACGTAGTGGACGTGTGTGCCCGCGACGTCGACGAACGTCGCGTCCTTCGGGGCCTCGAGCGGGGCGGCGTAGAACTCGAGACAGCCCGAGGTCGCGAGGCCCGCGACCAAGGCGAGCGCGCCCGTCGCCGCTCGGATGGAGCCGGCCCACGTCTTCACGGGGTGAGCCGCTTGATCTCGGAGACGTCGCTGAACTCCGTGCCTGTCTCGCCGAGCTGCGACGCGATCGTCGCGACCGTGCCGAAGCACTCGGTCACGAAGGCGAACGTCTTCTGCGTCGTGACGAGCGCGCCCACGATCCGCGTGAGGTCGACCCGCACGCGCAAGACATCGAACGTCGAGAACGGCGTGATGAGGTCGCCGCGCGCGTCGACCTGGTTCTCGTAGGTCTCGGTGTAGATGCTGTAGACGCCGCTCGCGTAGCCCGTAACCGTCGACGTCGTTTGGAAGGTGTCGTCCTTTTGGAGCGGGAAGGCGAGCACGACGACGGGCGGATCGTAGGTGAGCTCCGTCTTGGTGATGCCGTCCGCGGGGGAGACGACGCCGCGGAGCAGCAGCGAGTCGCTCGTGATCTCGAAGACGCCGAGCAAGTCCGAGCTGTCCGAGAGCCTCACCGCGTAGCTCGCGCCGGGGAAGGTGTCCGCGTACCACGCGCCCGTGATGTCGAGCGTCTCGAGCAGGACCGCGTGGTCACCGCTGAGGTTGCCGCTCATGTCCCAGGTCTGCGTGCCAGCGACCATGTCGCCGCTCGTGTCGAACGTCACGTCGCCAGCGATGCGGAACTTCGCGTCGAGCCCAGGCGCGAGCGGGACCTCGGCGCGCGTGATCGAGCCGTCGTGGTTCGGCGAGCACACCCCCGAGCCGCCCGTGCCCGAGCCGCCGGTCGCGTCACCACCGGTGCCCGAGCCGCCGACCGTCGCGTCCCCGCCCATGCCCGAGCCGCCCGTGCCCGAGCCGCCGACGTCTCCGCCGCCTGACGCCGAGACGCAGGTTCCCTCGTGGCAAGCGCCGCTCTCGCAGTCCGCGCCTGTCTCGCACGATTGGCCGATAGGGCTGCCCGAGATGCACGCCGCCAGTGACCCGGCGACCGCGAACCACAAGCCAAGAAGCGCGGCGCGCCCCACCGAACCTACCTCGACGACGAACTTCGGCACGGCTGCATCTCCAATCGGACTCGGCGGTCTTGGGATGGTGCGCCGCAACAGCGGTGCGAGCCGCTAAATAAGCTCACGATGGGCCACTGTCAAGGCGATTGTCTCCCAGTGATGTTGCGAGCGCGGTCATCTGTGTTGCAGAGCCGCAAAAGGAGCGGTAAGGCTGAGTGCGCGACATGGCCACGCTCACGATCAAGAAGTACTCGAACCGGCGCCTCTACGACACGGACGAGAGCCGCTACATCACCCTCGAGGAGCTCACCGATCGTATCAAGCGCGGGTCCGACGTGCAGGTGATCGACGCCAAGACGAACGAGGATCTCACCCAGGCGACGCTCGTTCAAATCGTCCTCGAGACCAAGGCCGCGCGCCTCTTGCCAGTGTCGCTCTTGGCGCGCCTCATCCGCATGCAGGACGACGCGCTCGGCGACTTCTTCAGCAAGTACGTGTCGCTCTCGCTCGAGGCTTACTTGGCCGCGAAGTCCGGGGCACAAGCCATCTCTCCCTATGTGCCCTTCTCGACGTTGCCTTTCACCGCGGGCAACGCGCTCGCGAGGGCGCTCGGGGCGCTGCCGTTTTGGGGCGACGGAAACTCCCCGTATGGTGCTCCGCAATATCCGCAAGGTGGCTATCCGCCCGGCTACCCACCCCCGGGCTACCCTCCGCCTGGCTATCCCCCTCAGCCGGCTGTCCCGCCCACGCCTCCACCCCCGCCACCTCAGGAAAAACCCACGCCCGCGCCCGCCCCAGCCGAGGCTTCGGACGTCGCCGCGCTGCGCAGCGAGCTCGAGGCCTTGAAGCGAGAGCTCCTCGGGGGCGCCAAGCGCGGTCGCGCCGCAAAGACCAAGTGAGCTGGGTAGTTCTGTTGCGACGCAACAAAATGCCCTTGACGAATCGGGCTTGAAAATCTAGGTTTCCGCCGCCGCTGACGATGGGTCGGCGCTCGGAGGAGCCAATGTTCACGAATCCTTTTTCGCAGACGCAGCAATGGTGGGACGTTTGGGCCAAGGCTGCCGCCGCTGAAGCCACTCGCATGGATCAGTTCGCGAGCGAGATGCACAAGATGCAGACGCAGGCCGTCACGCGCACCATCGAGGCCATCGACGAGTCCGCGCGCCTGATGAAGGAGTCGGTGAACTACGCCTCTCAGCTGTCGAGCGAGTGGCGCAAGATCACGCTCGAGACGACCAAGAAGGCCGCCGAAATGGTGACGCCGAAGGCCTGACGATGCAGCACGCCGCTCAAGCCGAGAAGCCCAATAACGCGCCGAAGTTCAAGCTCGGCTCGTGGGCCGAGCGCGGTGAAGCGCCGGAGCCCGTCACTCCGCGCGACACGGTGTTCTGCGATGGGCCCGCCCAGCTCTACCGCTTCCGCGCGAGCCCGAATGCGAGCCCGCTGAAGAAGACAGTGCTGCTCGTGCCGTCGCTCATCAATCGCTGGTACGTCCTCGATCTGCGGCGCGGCGCGAGCGTGGCGACCGCCTTGGTCGAGGCTGGCTTCGACGTGTTTTGCCTCGATTGGGGTGAGCCCAACGACGAGGATCGGTTCTTCACGTGGGACGACGTCCTGAGCCGCCTCTCGCGCATGGTGAAGAAGACCGTGCGCATCTCGGGAGCGGATCAGATCGGCATCCTCGGGTATTGCATCGGCGGCACGCTGACTGCGATCCACACCGCGCTCGAACCCGGCCCGATCGCCGCGCTCGTGAACCTCGCGGGCCCGATCGATTTCTCGCACGCGGGCTTCCTCGGGCACATGACGAACCCTCGCTGGTTCGATCCGGCTGCCATCGCGCAAGCTGGAAACATGAGCGCGGCACAGATGCAGGCGGGCTTCGTCGCCTTGCGCCCCACCTCGCAGTTCGCGAAGGTCGTGAGCTACCTCGACAAGCTGAGCCAGCAGGAGAAGCTCGAGGCGTTCGAGTCGCTCGAGAAGTGGGCGAGCGACAACATCGCGTTCCCCGCGGCGGCCTACGTTCGCTACATCGAAGACCTCTATCAAGAGAACCAGCTCGTCCGCGGCGAACACCACATCGCTGGGCGCCAGGTCGACCTCGCGCGGATCTCGTGTCCCGTGCTCACCGTCACCACGTCGAAGGACGCGATCTGCCCGCCACCGGCGGCGCTGGCGCTCAACGAGAAGGTCGGGAGCGCGACGCGAGAGCACGTGTCGATCCCCGGCGGCCACGTGGGCGCAGTGGTCGGCGACAAAGCTCGAACCGAGCTCTACCCCCGCCTCGTCGAGTTTTACGGCCGCGTCCTACCGAACGGGTGAAACCAGGGCCGCGCTCCCACGCAATGTGGGGGCGATGGAAAACGCGGTCGGCCAATTCGAGGTCTTCTTCGACGGGGAGTGCCCGCTCTGCGCGCGCGAGATCGCGATGCTCGCGCGTTGGGATCGCGCGGGCCGCATCCGCTTCACGGACATCGCGTCGCCCGCGTTCGACGCGCGCTCGGTGGGCGTCGAGCACTCCACATTGATGGGGCGGATCCACGGGCGCATGCCTACCGGTGAGCTCGTGACTGGCGTCGAGGTCTTTCGCCAGCTCTACGGTCGCGTCGGCTTCGGCGTCTTCGTGCGCCTGTCGCGCGTCGCGGGCGTTCGCCACGTGCTCGACGCCCTCTACGGTTGGTTCGCGCGCAATCGCCTTCGACTGACGGGTAGGCGCTGTGAAGAGGGGCGGTGCGCCGTCTAGCCCGTCGCCCGCTTGTCGCCTACTTTGGGCAGATATGCGGGGCACACTACGCACCTTTCTGATGCTCGGATTCGCGGCTTCGTCGTTCGCCTGTGGAGACGACACGACGGGCCTGGGGGGCACGGGCGGTAGCGGCGGAGCCGGTGGTGGCGGCGCAGGTGGGGAGCCAGCGGCGTTGGTGCCCGAGGCCGGCTTCATCGAGGTCGGGCCGAACGGAGTAGGCCCCAATTGGACAGGGCGGATGTTCTATTCGTTCCGGCCTGCAGACGAAGACCCGGCGCACAAGCCTCTCATGCTGTTCTTCAATGGAGGCCCCGGCTCGGCGACGACAGGGACGCTGATGGTCTATCATACGGGGCCATACACGCTTGACGCCGACGGCCCTGTCGACTTCGAGCCGGTCTTGAACGACGAGTCGTATACACGCTTCGCCAACCTGCTTTATATCGACGAGCGCATGGCCGGCTTCTCGTACGGATTGCAGGATACGATGGGCAATCCAGAGTGCGTCGACGACACCGCGATGTATCTGGCCGACGCTGGCGACTATGTGTTTGCGCTGCTCCAGTTCCTGGACAGTCACCCGGCGTTGACGTCGGCGCCGGTCACCGTCGTGGGCGAGAGCTACGGCGGTACACGCGCGCCGTTGATGCTCCACATGCTCCAGCATTATGCGGTAGCGCCAGACCCGCCCATCCCCGAGCTCGCGGACGTCGACACGCGCGTCCCTTGGCTGCGCGATCGGGTGCAAGCTCATTTCGACTTGTTGGACGGTGAGGCCGCAGGCGCGCCGCGCACCCCTGACGAGGTCGCCGTCCAGTTCGGTCGAATGGTGCTCATTCAACCGAGCTTCGCCGGGCCCTTTCAGCTGATGTTCCAAAAGGACTATATGGCGGCGGACCCGGATTTCGCGGCGTTCCTCGCCGACCAAACGGCCTATGATCCCTACGACGTCCGCGAGCCCCCGACGTACAGTTCGGACCTTACATATCGGTCAGCTGCGGCGCTCCTCGATCCGGCGCGGCTCGCGCTCCTCTTGGGCGTCGAGCCCGTCGACGTCGTCGGTCTGCAGGCCTCCGAGCGCAATCACCCTTACAGGCACCTCGAGGGCTACGATCGGGACTTCCTGGTTCAATCCGAGTCGCAGCTGCGCGCCGCCCTCGGGGAGCTCGAGTCCGACGACAGCTATTGGCTGCCGCTCGCGAGCGCCTGCATCGGGCTCGTGGGTGACACCGCTGTAGCGAACGCCTTCATCAAGCTGTTCGAGCGAACGCGGGTCTTCATCACCAACGCCCGGTGGGACGCGACCATCTACACCGAGGCCTTCCCCGCGCTCTTCGGGCTTGCGGGGTTCACCGCCGAGATCGACACGACCTTGCCCGTCGGCGCGGATCGACCCGGGGTACTGCGGCTCACCAGTCAGACGGACGGAACTGTCTACGAGCTGCGCTTCCCGACTTACGAGGCTGGGCACATGGTGACGACGAGCTCCGGCGCCGAGCTCGGGCGCGACGTCGAGGCCTGGCTCGCTGACAATCCCTGAAGCGGTACGCCTCGTGCTTTGCGTCGGCTCATGAACCTTGAGCTTGATGAAGTATCGACGCGTCCCCGCGACAGGCGCCGCCCGCGCGCGCTCTTGTCGGCGTCGGCTACCCTGATCGCGGTGTCGTTGCTCGGTGGTTGCAGCTGCGGTGATGACACCGCCGGCGGCGGAGCGGGTGGCAGCGGCGGCGCTGGGGGTGACGGCGGATCGGCTGGGGCGCCGCCCTTGGGCGGTGGCGGCGAGGGCGGCGCTGGCGGTGGCCCGCTCACCAAAGATCCTGTCCTGCTCGCGAGCGGTCGAGTCAATCCGCAGGCGATCGCGGTCTATGGCGACGACGTGATTTGGACGGAGTTCGGCGACGGCGCGAACAACACGGGCGGAGTCCTGCGTTGCAGTAAGGCTGGTTGCCTCGATGGCCCGACCACCGTGTCAGCGAACCAGCCCTTCCCCTCTTCCTTGGCGCTCCATGGCACAGACGCCTATTGGGCAGACCGCAGCAGCGACGACACGCTCCGCTGCTCGCTCGACGCACCCTGCGACGCGCCGACTGTCGTCGTCTCGGGCGCGAGCATTCAATGGGGGATCGCGCTCGACGACGACGCTGTCTATTTCACCGTCGGCGGCGACGAGAACGGCGATGTCTCGAAGTGTCCACTCTCGGGCTGCGACCTCGCCAGTCGGACGACCATCGCTACCTTACAGAACCGTCCGCAAGACATCGCTGTCGACGGCGGGGAGATCTTCTGGACGACGATAGGTACGCCGCCCTCATTCGCTGACGGTCGTGTAAACACGTGTCCGACGAGCGGCTGCGTGGGGGAACCGACAGCGATCGCCGTCGATCAGACGGTCTCGGCGCTCGCACTCGACGCAACCCGCGTCTACTGGGCAGTCGACGGCGGGTTGGACTCGAAGGTCTTCGCTTGTCCGCGGACAGGCTGCAGCGGTGACGGGCCTGAGCTCATCGCGGACGGCTTGACCTTCGTCGGTCACATGGCGGTCGACGCGAGCGGGATCTACTGGAGTGAGCTCGGCGTCGACGTGAACGCTCAAGAGGGGCGCATCGCCTCGTGCCCGCTCGACGGCTGCGCGGGCGCGCCGGCGCGTGTGCACGCGACCGAGCAAGATCTGCCGCGCGGCATCGCGGTCGACGAGACCTCGATCTATTGGGTGAACGGCTTCGGCGGGACGGTCTACAAAGTCGCGAAGTGAACCTCACTCGCCAATGACCTTCACGAGCACACGCTTTGGGCGACGGCCGTCGAACTCGCCATAGAAGATCTGCTCCCACGGTCCAAAGTCGAGCTTGCCGCGCGTGACGGCGACCACCACCTCGCGGCCCATGATCTGCCGCTTGTGGTGGGCGTCGCCGTTGTCTTCACCAGTGCGGTTATGGTGATAGCGCTGCGGTGAAGCATCATATGGCGCGAGGCCCTCGAGCCATCGCTTGTAGTCCGCGTGTAGGCCGGGCTCGTCGTCGTTGATGAAGACCGAGGCCGTGATGTGCATCGCGTTCACGAGGCAGAGTCCCTCCTGGATTTTGCTCTTCGCGACGATGGCGGCGACGGTCTCCGTGATGTTCACGAAGTCCATCCGCGCCTGGACATTGAAGGTCAGATACTCGGTTATCGATTTCATCCGAGCGATCTAACGACAAAAAAGCGAGAGCGGGGCTCTCCGAGGAGAGTCCCGCTCATCGATGCGAGCCGTTGTCGGTCGAACCGACTATCAGCCGCCGCAGCCGGGCTGCGCCGGAGCGTTGCCAGCCGGGCGCGGGGGCGGACCGGACAGCTTGTTCTCGCAACCGCCGAGCTTGTTGTGGTTGCAGACGTTGGTCTTGATGGTCTCGGGGTCGATGCCGGAGAACTTGAACTTGCCGTTCGCCAGCCAGGTCGGGCTCGCGCCGATGCCGAGCGACTTGCTGTAAGCGAACGACGCGGTCAGGAGCTTCTTGCCCTCGTCGCCCTCGGAGCAGGTCTTGATGACGTCGGTGTCGATGCCGGTGTCGCCACCGGTGCAAGACTGCCAGTTGGTGTCCTTGATGTTCTTGTTGCGACACCAGATGTAGTCCATGAACTTGAGGTCGGCCTTGTAGTGCTCGATCGCGCAGACCTCGCGAAGGTCCTCGTCGACCTCGCCCTGGCCGTGCATCGACTTGAGGCCGGAGGCAGCGTCGCCGTCGCCGATGTAGTTCACCTTGAAGTCGATCGAGGCGTTGGCCTTCTTGTAGTTCTCGAGGACTTCCTTCATCGCGTCGAGGCCCTTCACGCCGAAGGGGCACTGCGACATGACGAACACCTCGAGGGCGTTCGGGACCTCGGGGCGGCACTGCATCGTGTTCTTGCACTCGTCGCTGGCGCAGCCGCCGTCGTCCGCGCAAGCGGGGTTCCACGAACCGCCGAGGGCGAGGACCTTCAGGTCACCAGCGGGCTTGAGGTTACGGCCGAGACCCTTGGGGCCCATGAGCTCGGTGTCCGCGTCCGCGGTCTTGTCGAAGATGGCGACCGGGAGCGTGGCGTTCACGGACTTGATGCTCTCGAACATCTTCTTCGCGGTGGGGTCGGAGATGTCGAGCGACGTGAGAACGGGGTTCGCGACCTTGCTGCGGATCGTGCCCTCGATCTTGCGGGTGTCGCAGTCGGGACCGCAGCGGTTGTCGCCGATGAGCGTGATGTTGACCTTGGGCGACTCCGGGATGTTGTCGCAGGCAGCGGGCTTCGCGCCGCTGAAGCCACCACAGATCGCGCGCATGACGTCGGCCAGGCGACGAGCGCCCTGGTACTTGTTGCCGTTGATGATGATCGTCGGGCTGCCCGTGGCCTGCTTGGCCGCAGCGCGCTGGAACGATTCGGAGAGGAGCTGCTGACCCTCGGGGCCGTCGGCGCAAGCGCCGAGCTGATCCGCCGGGATACCGACCTCTTGAGCGCAGGCCGTCCAGTTGGTGTCGACGTTCGCCTTGTCCTTGTTCTGGCAAACGATGAAGTTGTACCAGTTGGCCGGCGAGAGCTTCTTCGCGCAGACCTGAACGAGGTCGCCTTTGACCTCCTTCGGGCCGTGCATGCTGGTGAGCTCACCGTTCGGGCTCGGCTTGCCGGCGATGTAATCGACCTTGAAGTCGATGTCCGAGCCGAACTTCTTCAGCACGTCCGCGAAGAGGGTCTCAGCCTCGACGCCGAACGGGCACTGCGACATGACGTAGAGCTCGACCGGGACAGCGCCCGGGTTGGCGGGGGCCATGCGAATTCCACCGTCCGCGTTTGCACCCGGCGCGGCAGCGTTGGGGGCGGCCGTCCCCTTCGCGTTGTCAGGTGAGGCCGATGCGTGGCCACCAGAGCCACGTTCGAGGCCCCAAACCAGGATCATCCCTGCGAGGAATGACAATATAAATCCAACGATTGCGGTCCCTTTGTTCATCGTCGATGCTCCAGCGTCATCAGGCGGCCTATCGTCAGGCGGTCGCGACCCCTCCTGCGAGGTCACCCCAGCAGCCCCGCACGCAGCTGGCGGGGATCAGGAAGGAAGGCCCAGATGTGTCTCTTATTAGCTCGAATCAGCTTTGAGCGAACGGACTATTTCGGGTGGTCGTGACGCAACGGTCCCGAAAAATGCTGTCCCGTTAGCCGGAACAGGCGCGCCATCGTTCCATTCCCTGAGAACGGACTGTTCGACTCCACGCAATGATTGGTGCTCAAGCTTGCTGCGCGTGCTGACGAATCAGACCTTCTTGAGCACATGAAGCGACGAGCCGCCCGCCCTGCGTGAAGATGCGGCCGCGGACGAGGCCGCGACCACCGCGCGCTGCGGGGCTGTCAATCACGTAGAGCAGCCACTCGTCGACGCGGAACGCATCGTGGAACCACATCACGTGGTCCAGGCTGGCCACCTGCATTCCAGGGGTGAGCCACGTGACCCCGTGGGGAAGGAGGGACGTCGTGACGAAGCCGTGGTCCGAGGCGTACGCGAGGAGGTACGCGTGCAAGGCCGGATCGTCCGGCAATTGACCCGCTGCGCGCAGCCAGATCTTGCGCTCGGCGGGGCGGGGCGCCGGCAGGAACGGATCATCCTCGGGCTCGATGGGGCGCAGCTCGAAGGGCCGATCGGCGGTGGCGCGCTCGCGCAGGATCTTGGGCAGACGCGGCGCGAAGTTCGTCCAGCGCTCTTGCTCGGTCGGGACGGACTCGGGCGGAGGGACGACGGGCATCGTGTCCTGGTGATCGAAGCCGGGCTCGCGGACCTGGAACGACGACGCGAGGTTGAAGATGGGCTGCCCGTTCTGGATCGCGACGACGCGGCGGGTGGTGAACGAGCTGCCGTCGCGGATGCGATCGACCTCGTAGACGATGGGGCGGTCGACGCGCCCCGGCCTGAGGAAATAGGCGTGGAGCGAGTGCGCGTGACGGTCCCGCGGGACCGTCTGCGCCGCGGCGGACAGCGCTTGGCCGAGCACCTGGCCGCCGAAGACCGTGCCCCAGCCGAGGTCCTGACTCTGCCCTCGAAAGAGGTTCTCTTCGATGCGTTCGAGGCCCAGCAGCTCGACGAGCCCAGCGAGCACGTTCATCGAGGCCGACTCTTACTCGCTCGCGCCACGGAGAGGAAGCCGAGGTAGTCCCGTGGAAACGAAGTTTCCGCGCAAAGAGCAATGGGAACCCGCGGAACAAAGGCGATGACTTCGAAGGAGAATTCGCGCCGCCTTCGCCCACCAGGGGCGGCGCGAATTCTTGAAGAAATGCTGGTTCCAGGGGACTAGGCTCGCGACCCTCTCGCCATGCTCGACAAAGCCGCGCTCCGCGACAGGTTGATCTCGACGCTCGAGGACGCGCTCGAGCGCGCCCAGCGCGCGCAGCGCACGTCGCAAGAGGGCGTCACCCACGAGGACGCGCGCGCCGAGGGCGACAAGGACATGCGCGCGACCGAGGCTTCGTACGTCGCGCGGGGGCAGGCGATGCGCGTCGAGTCGCTCGAAGCCGACCTCGCGAAGGTTCGATCGATGAAGCTCCGCGCGTTCGCCGCGGAGGCCCCGATCGCGCTCGGCGCGATCGTCGTGGTCGAGACCGATCAGGGTGAGCGTCGCACGCTGTTCGTCGCGCCGGCCGGTGGTGGGTCGCGCATCGCGGTCGACGGCGGCGAGGTTCGCGTGGTCACGCCGAGCTCGCCGCTCGGCAAGTCTTTGCTCGGGGCGACCGTCGGCGACGCGGTTCGCTTCGAGCGCGGCGACCAGCCCGCCGAGGAGCTGGAGATCGTGAACGTCGAATGAGCGGGTACGTCGGGCCGAGCGCGTTCAGCCTGCGCCTCGTGGAGAGCGCGCGGCTCTCGCCGACGGTGCACAACCTCATCCTCGAGCGCGTCGACGGCGAGGCCGTCGCGTTCTCGCCGGGCCAATGGGTGAACCTCCTGTTCGACGCGGCCGACCCCAAGACGGGCGAGCCCCTCAAGCGCGCGTACTCGATCGCGAGCCCTCCCGATGGCCCGCGGATCGAGCTCTGCGTGACGAGGGTCGAGGGCGGCGCTGCGTCGAGTGCGCTGCACGCGCTCGAGCCCGGCGCGGTGCTCCGCGCGACAGGACCGCACGGGCTATTCGTTCGCCCCCCAAACGATTCGCGACCGAGCCTCTTCGTCGGGACGGGCAGCGGCGTCGCCCCGCTGCGGAGCATGATCGCGGCCGCGCTCCGCGCCGAGCCGACGGGCGCGCCACCGCTCCGGCTCCTCTTCGGGGTCCGCTCCGAGGAGCAGATTCTCTATCGATCCGAGCTCGACGAGCTCGCGCGCGTGCACCCGAGGTTTCGCTATCGGGTGACGCTCTCGCGGCCCGACGAGGGTTGGAACGGCGCGCGCGGCTACGTGCAAGACCACGTCGCCGACGCGTGGAGCGAGCTCGTCGCGGCGAGCGAGGGCGCGCCGCCGAGCGCGTTCGTGTGCGGGCTCGAGCGCATGGTGCGCGCGGTGCGCGACCGACTGCGGAGCGAGCTCGGTGTGGATCGTCGGCGCGTGCTCTACGAAAAATACGACTGAGCGACGCAACTCTGCGGGTCGATCGTCGATAGGCCTGCGTGGACCCGTGCATCGAGCCGGCAGCGTGGCGAACCGTCGCGCCCGATTCCTCCGACTACCCGGCTGGCGTGCGCGAGCTCGCCGCGGCGCCGGGGCTTTGGGTGGTGGGCACCACCTCGCTCGGGCTCGGGGTCACCATCGTGGGCACGCGGCAGCCATCACCCGCGGCCAGCGCGTTCGCGCGTGAGCTCGCGGGCGCGTTCGCCAAGCGCGGGGTCGTTGGTTGGTCGGGGGGCGCGGTCGGGATCGACGCGGCCGCACACGAGGGCGCGCTCGAGTCGAAGGGCGCGACGGTCGCCGTTCTCGCGGGTGGCTTCGAGCATTTGTACCCGCGCGAGCATCAGGCGCTCTTCGAACGCGTCGTCGCGCAGGGGGGCGCGCTCCTCACGCGCGCGCCGCCCGATCATCGGCCGCTTCGCGCAGCGTTCCTCGCACGCAACCAAATCCTCGCGGCCGCGACGCCGTGGACGTTCGTCGTCGAGTGCAACGTGCGCAGCGGCGCGCGCTCGACGGCTCACTACGCGCGGGAGCTCGGGAGGCAGATCGGCGTCGTGCTGCAGGCGCCGTGGGCCGAGTGCGGGCAGGGCTGCGCTGAGGAGGCTCGGCTCGGCGCTACGCCCGTGCTCGGCGTGGAGCACGCGCTCGCGCTCCACTCGGGCGCGAGCTGGTCGGGGCGACCACGGCGCGCAGCGCCTCGGCAGCTCACGCTCGACGCGACGTCTCCCCAGGGCGGAGGGCCGGGCGCCCCACCGCCCGCGCCGCTCGAGCCCGAGCAGGCGCGCGTCGTCGCCGCGATCACGGCGGGGGCGGCGACGATCGACGCGCTCTGCGCCGCGCTCGCGCTCGACGCTGCGCGCGCCGCCGCGATCCTGACGGAGCTCTCGCTCCTCGGGGTGGTGACCGTGGCGCCCGCGGGGGTCGCGCTTGCGGTTCGTTCGCCCACCATGCAAGAAGGGCGACGATAAAAGATGGCTGAACCCACTGTAACCGTCGTCGGCGCGGGCCTCGCCGGCTGTGAGGCCGCGTTCCAGCTCGCGGAGCGCGGGCATCACGTGGCGCTCCTCGAGATGAAGCCGCTCAGGCGAACTCCTGCGCAGACGAGCGATCAGCTCTGCGAGCTCGTCTGTTCGAACTCCATGCGCGGCGCCGCGCTGGGCAACGCAGTCGGCCTCCTGAAGGAGGAGCTCCGCCGCGCAGGCTCGCTGGTCATGCAGTGTGCCGATCGCACGCAGGTCCCTGCGGGCGGCGCGCTCGCGGTGGATCGTGAGCGGTTCGCCGCGGAGGTCACGCGGATCGTGCGGTCGCACCCGCGCATCCGGGTGGAGAGCGCGATCGTCTCCGCCGTCCCCACCGAGCGACCGGTCATCCTCGCGACCGGGCCGCTCACCGATGACGCGCTCGCGGCCGATCTCGAGCGGCTCGTCGGTGGCTCGCGCCTCGCGTACTACGACGCCATCGCGCCGATCATCGCGGCCGACTCGATCGACTGGGACAAAGTGTGGAAGCAGTCGCGCTACGGAAAAGGTAGCAAGCGACCGAGCGAGGCTCCCGCTCCGCCGACCGAGGGGGAGGGGCAGGGCGGTGACGACGCCTACGTGAACTGCCCCTTCGACGAGGCCGAATACAAAGCCTTCGTGCGGGCGTTGGTCGGGGCCGAGAAGACCGAGGCTCGGCCCTTCGAGGACGTGCGCTACTTCGAGGGCTGCTTGCCCTGCGAGGTCATGGCCGAGCGCGGCGAGATGACGCTGGCCTTCGGCCCGATGAAGCCTGTCGGACTCGTCGACCCTCGCACGGGTCGTCAGCCGTTCGCGGTCATCCAGCTGCGCCAAGAGGACGAGGCCGCGATGGCTTACAATATTGTAGGCTTTCAGACCCGCATGAAGATCCCCGCGCAGCAGCGCGTGTTTCGCACGATCCCCGGGCTCGAGCAGGCGGAGTTCATGCGGTTCGGGTCGGTCCATCGCAACACGTTCATCGACGCGCCGTCCCTCCTCGACGAGACTCTCCAGCTCCGCGCAGCGCCTGGCGTCTACGTCGCGGGGCAGCTCGCCGGGGTCGAGGGCTACGTCGAGAGCGCGGGGTGCGGTTGGCTCGCGGGCGTGATGCTCGCGGCCACGCTCTCGGGTCGCGCGCTGCCCCGCCCGCCGAAGGTCACGGCGCTCGGCGGGCTGCTCACGCACCTCTCGCGCGCGCCGGTGAGCGCTCGCTATCAACCGAGCAACATCACGTGGGCGCACATCCCGCCGCTCGAGGGGCGCGAGGCTCGCCTGAAGAAACGCGAGCGCTACGAGCGCATGGCCGAGCGCGCGCTCACGGCATTCGGGGGCTTCATCACCGAGTACGGACTCGTGCCGCGCGCCGAGCCCCGCGACGATCGCGCACCGATCGTGTAGTTTGTGCGGCCATGTTCTCGCGAGCCCTCAAGACGGTGATGTTCGTCTTCTTCGCGCTGACGGCTGTGCTCGCCGTGCCGCGTGCCGCCCACGCCGGCGGCACCGTCGCGGCCGAGCCCGCAGCGATCGACGAGGTCGACGGCAAATGGAAGATCCGCTTCAACATCGACCTCGGTAAGGAGCCCGACATCCAGTTCGTGACGCTCCTCTTCGTGTTCGAGCCGGTCGTCTACTATGAGCGCAACTTGACGGACGAGTCGCCCGACAAGCCCGTCCTCAACAAGAAGGCGCTGACCGGTCAGCAGACGATCAACACCAACGAGCAGGTCCCGTTCTCGGACGGCAGCGGCAAGATCTACAAGTCGACGAAGTGGGCGCTGATGGTGAAGCGCAACAACGAAGGTGGCTTCGTCGCGGGCGAGTACATGGTCACCGTGAAGAAGGAAGACGGCTCGGTTCTCGGCAAGCCCTTCCGTATCACGCTGAAGGGTGACAACCCGATCGTCGATCGGCGCGCGATGGTCTTCGCCGGCACGAAGGACGACGGCAAGAAGAAGGACGACAAGTCGAAGTCGGACGGCAAGTCGGGGGACGGCGTGAGCGAGCCGAAGAAGACGGATTCTGGCAGCGACGGCAGCGACAGCTCGGGCTCCTCGACCCAGTCCGAGGGCTCGTCGACCGACGGCCAAGACCCGCCGAACAACGCGCCGAAGAAGGGTGGCTGCGCGTGTGAGGTCGCCGGCTCGGAGCCGCTGTCGATGAAGTATGGCGCGCTGCTCGCGCTCGGCGCAGTGGGCGTCGCTATGGCTCGGCGCGGTCGGCGCCGCGAGCCTCGTCGAGCCGCTCCACGAGCTCAGTAAGCGCAGCCGTCGAGAGTCGAAGGCGGCGGCCCTCCACGAGGGTCGCGCCGAGCAGCATGCGCGTCTGCTCTCCGACCTTGGTGAAGTGCACGCGCAGGAACGCTTCGATGTCGAAGGGGGACACGCGAGGCGCGAAGAAGCCCGCGGCGCGCAGCGTGAGCGCGCCGAGGAGCGAGGTCGTCCACGGGACGGCGCGGCCCACGAGCGCCGATGCGATCGCCGCGGATTCCCGCATGGAGTTCGCGGTGAGCGCCGCGAGCTCAGCGTCCCCACGGAAGGTCGACATGGACCAACCCGCGACCTCGAGGCTCGCGACGATGGGCATCAGCGTCGAGCTCGACATCACCTGCTCGGACGCGGCATCGCTCACGAGCTTCGTGGGGCAACCGCCTGCGCGCAGCGTGCTCACCGCGTCCAGCGCGCGCCGCTCCGACACGCCCGAGAGCATCGTCGGGACGAGGAAATAAGCGAGGCCCGCTGGGGTCTCGAGCTCGCGCGGGTCGGTGCTGCCCTCGAGCGGAGCGTGGTAGCTCGACATCCCGATGATCCCGAACACGCAGCGCGCGGCGCCGAGCGCGTCCTCGACCTTCTTCCTGACGAAGTAGCCGGGCGACAGGACCACCGCTGATGCTCGGGGGGCGCCGACCACGCACACGTCGTGGAGGAGCGCGTCGTCGAGCGCGGGCGTCGGCACGCAGAGCCACACCTGATCGACCCGCGGCATGGCCGCGAGCTCGGCGCTCGAGGTGAGGACGCGCGCGGGGACGAACTTCTCGGTAACGCGAGGCCCCATCCAGGGGATGCGTGTCAGAACAAAGCCCCGCTCGGCCTCGCGCTGGTGCTTCGGCTTGACGAAGACCGAGACCTCCGCGCCCCCCTTCGCGAGGTGATGACCGTAGACCTGGCCGACGGCGCCCGCTCCGACGATGACGATTTTCATGCGCCGCCGAATCTAAGGGAGTTTCGGGCTCAACGGGGATCGACCAGGGCGCGACTCGAGGTATCCTACGCCGATGGCTTTTTCGGTAGTGCGTGCGGCGTCGCTTGCCCTCACGGGGGCTTTCCTCTTCGGTTGTGCCACGAGCGACAAGCCCCCAGTGGGCTTCGAGCCCGTCGGTGGCGAGGCGAACCAGGGCAACGGGGGCGCCGGCGGTGACTCCTCGTCCAACGGGTCGTCGAGCTCGAGTTCGTCGTCGAGCTCGAGTTCGTCGTCGTCGAGCTCGAGTTCGTCATCGAGCTCGAGTTCGTCGTCGAGCTCTTCGTCGTCGAGCTCGACAGGCGGGCCGATCTGCAACGACTCGGGCCCCGGCGAGGACAACGACACCGAGTCGAAGGCCTACGACATGGGCACGATCAGCGACTGCGACGACGCCGGCGGCAGCGTGAGCGGCGTGCTCGACGGGCTCGCGGACGTCGACTGGTACAAGTATCACGGCGCCGATACCTTCGGCTGCTCGGTCGACCCCGACAGGCAAATCACAGCGTCGCATGCTGTGACGCTGTGCAAGTATATCCAGTGCGATCAGGACACGGCGAACTTCGACTGCCCGGCAGGCACGACCGCAGACACGAGCCCCGACGGTCGCTCCGGCTGCTGCGGGTCAGCGGGCTTCAACTTCGGCCTCGAGTGCGGCGGCGTGTTCGTCACCGACGAGTCCGCCGAGGTCTACGTGAAGGTCTCGCAGACCGCCAACCAGTGCGTCTCGTATTCGTTCTCGTATCACTACTGATACGGCGCTGCTGATGCGGCGCGATTGCTGATACGACGTTAGCCTAACGCCGGCGCCTCAATAAGCGCCGGCGTTCCTGCGCCGGCTTCAGTGCACGCCGTGCATCAGGCGCTTCATCGCGGGCGAGAGCAGCGCTTGCAGCGCCATGCCGACCGCCGACGAGATCACGAAGATCATGAAGAAGCGGGTCGGCGCGATGACGCCCCACGACTCGCCGATGAGGCCGCCTGCGTACTGCGCGAGCGAGCTCGAGAGGAGGAACACACCCATGAAGACGGACGCGTACTTCGTCGGCGCGAGCTTGGTGGTGAGCGAGAGGCCGACGGGTGAACAGCAGAGCTCACCGAGCGTCGCGAAGAGGTAGCTGAGCAAGAGCCAGATCCCGCTGACGCGACCGACCGAGCTCTTCTTCTCGAGCGACCAGAGCGCGTCGCGCAGAGCAGGGTCGGCGCCAGCAGCCTTGAGCTCGCGACGGATTGGTGTGCTCGCGTAGGAGGAGAAGCTGAGCTCGCGCGTCTCCGCGTTCCAGGTGACGCCTGCGTCCTTGGCCTCTTCCTCGGAGAAGGGCGTCACCCAACCCTTCGGCATGCCGGCGAGCGTGACCGTCACGGGCGCCTTCTCGGAGGCCTTGCGCGTCGAGTTCTCGAGCTCGTCGATCGCCTTGTAGAAGGCCTGAAATTCTTCTTTGGCTTTGACGGCGTCGGCAGAGGCGCCGGGGGCCTCTCCGGTCGCGACGATGGCGGCCTCAGTGCGCTCGACGAGGAGGTCGTTGGTCACGTACCGAGGCAGCACGCCGCGCGTCGTGAGCTCTTGTTTCGAGGCATCGAAGGTGAGCCGACCCGCGTGCACCTTCTGATCGAGCTTCATGCCCTCGGGCAAGGCGACGAGCGGCTGCGTGCTGACGAGCTTGTCCTCTTGCATGGCGCCGAACACCATCGGCACGAACGAGAGGGCGACGAAGGCGAGCGAGATGGTGGCCTTCGTCGGGCTGCGAGGCTCCCAACCGCGCTTGCCGAGCCATGTCCAGAGCGCCGCGAAGAGGGGCGCGAGGAACACGATGAGCACCGCGTTCACCGACTGCCACCACTCGGCGGGGTACTTGTAGCTGCCGATGTGGAGATCGGTGTGCGCCTCGGCCCAGAGGTTGAGCGCGTTGCCGGCCTGCTCGAAGGCCATCCAGAAGATGACCTGGAAGAAGAACGTGATGAAGATGACCGTGCTGCGATCGCGCGCGACGCCCTTGATTCTGGAGAGCGTGAGGTTCATCCAGAGGAAGACCGCGACGAACGCGATCGGCATGATGAGCGAGGTGGGGCTCTCCTCGCCCTTCGCGACCTGGATGCCGTAGTAGACCGCGATGCCGGCGCTCGCGAGGATGAGGAACGGCGGGAAGAACGTGCGCACGCCGCCGGCGAAACCCTCGGCCCAAGGCTTCGCCTCGTTCGGGTCGGGCGCGTGCTCCTCTTCGACCTTTTGTTTGCCGGTCTTCAGCGTGTTGCCGGCTTCCTCGACAGCCTTGAGGACGGAGTGCTGCGTCGAGAAGAAGATCGCGAGGCCGAGGCCCATGCCGATGCCGGCGAGGGTGAAGCCGTAGTGGAAGCCGTAGTGCTCTCGCAGGAAGCCGCAAACGATGGGCGAGACGAACGCGCCCAGGTTGATGCCCATGTAGAAGATGGTGAAGGCACCGTCGCGCCGTTCGTCGCCCTCCTTGTACATCTTGCCGACGAGCGTCGAGATGTTCGGCTTGAAGAAGCCGTTGCCCAAGATGAGGAGGAACAGCGCCGAGAAGAAGATCGGCAGCTGCTCGAAGGCCATCAAGAAATGGCCCGCCATCATCAAGAGGCCACCGATGAGGATCGACTTGCGGAGGCCGAGGTAGCGGTCAGCGAGCAAGCCGCCGAAGAGCGGCGTCAAATAGACAAGGCTCGTGTACCACTTGTAGACGCTCGAGGCGCCGGCCGGCTGCCAACCATGGTAAAACACCATGTAGTTGATGAGCAGGGCGCGCATGCCGTAATAGCTGAAGCGCTCCCAAGCCTCCGTCCCGAACAAGCCGTAGAGCCCGAGCGGGTGGCCTTTTTTGCGAGGGGCTGTGCCGGCGGGCGCTTGTTCGACGGGTGTGCTCGACATGGGCGGGCTCAGTCGACCCGTAGCGCCCCGAACAGTCAAGCAGCCTCTTCTTCAACAGAGTGCAGAGATCGCGCTCCGCTCGGTGCGAGCTATCCGCTCCGGCGCGCAGCGCGACCCCACGCCCCAGGCACGCTCGAGGCTCGCTCTGCGATCGCGGCCATTGCCTTGATCGCGCGCTCCTGAACGGGGACGAAGTCGACCGGATCAAAGGGCACGACCTCACCCGACTTGATGATGAGCTCGCGGTAGAGCCAACGGCGCTCGGCCGGCGTGATCTGGTAGGTGTCGATCTCGGCGACGCATTGGTTCGGCGTGAAGGGATCGCCGCGCCGCAAGCGTCGGTCGCCTTGGAAGCGGACGTCCTCGGCAGCGAGGAACGCACGCCACGCGGCCGACTGCGTCGTGGGGAGCGTCATCGTGTCGCTCGCTCCGTCGCTCGGTCGATCGCGGCGGTCGCTCGCCATGCGACGAAGCGGAGGCGCGTCGTCGGGCAGCGCCGGACTCTCCGGCTCCTCGGGCTCGAGCGACTCCGGTGGGACCTCGACGCGGTCGTAGAGCTCGCCGCCGGTGATGCGTTGAAGCGCGAACGCGACGGTCTGCTTGAGCTCGGGCGCGAGCTCGGCGTCGAGCGCAGCGACGAGCGGCGCGATCGATTTGGGGCTGCCCAGGAAGCCGAGCGCGGTGGCGAGCTTCTGCGTGGGCTTCACCGCGAAGCGGCGGATGAGCTCGTCCGCGTCGTCCTGATCGGCCGCGAGCGCGAACGGCATGAGCGCGACGTCGCCGCCTTCTTGATCGAGCATCGCGCGCAGCCGATCGACGGGGTGGTTCACGCTGCCGAGCACCGTCGCCCACGCGATGGCCTCGCGGAGCTCGGCGGTCTTCGCTTCGCTCTTCGCGTCGAGGAGCTTGCCGAGATCCTTCACGTCGGCGAGGGCCGCGCCGAGGAGCGCGCGCGACGCGACGAGCTCGCTCGCGTCCCCGCACGCGGCGACGAGCTCCGCGTGGACAGCGAGCCTGCGGTGCGCGAGGACGTCGATGGCGATTGCTCGCAGCCCCGCGTCGTCGTCGCTCAACCACTCGCGCATGACGGGCGCGAGCTCGGGGTGGGGGACGAGCTTCAGCGCCATCGCGACGCGGTTCACGGCCTCGGGCTCACCGAAGCCGACGTAGCGCGTGACGCGATCGATCGCGGCGAGCGCGTCGCGGCCCTCGAAGCAACCGAGGATCATCGCGACCCCGAACGCGCGCAGGCTGTCCTTCGCGGGGCTGTCGATGACGAGCGTCTCCAGCGATCGCACCGCGACGTCGCCGAGCGCGGCCATCGCGTCGATGTCGCGCAGCATCCGCTGATCGAAGACGAGCGCGCCCTTCCAGTAGTCGCCGAGGATGGGTGTGCGCTGCATGCCCATCGCCGCGACGTCGTCGAGGAGCTCGCGAGCCTTCTGCTTGATGAAAGCCTCACGAGAGAGGGCCACGTGCTCGCCCGCGACGAAGCCTGGGTGAGGCTCGACCTCGTCCTCGCGACGGCGCTTGGCCATCGCGTCTTCTCGGGCTTTGTTGCGCTCGTCGCGGCTCTTCGCCGCGGCCTCGCGAGCCTGCTTGCTCTTCTCCTTCAGCGCGCGCATGCGCTCGGGCATGGGGAGCTTCGCGATTTCGTCGGCGAGCGGCGGGGGCGGCGCGACCTCGGTGGGGAGCGGAGCAGCGACCCGAAACGTGGGCGCGATGGTCGCGCGCTCGATCCGGTGGGCCTGCGGCAAGGCTTGGCTCGCGACGATCTCGCGAGCGGGTGGCGCGAGCGCGTGAGAGCGGGCGAAAGCATCCTCGGGGACGCGGAGCCAGTCGCGTGCGGCGCGAACCCAGGCGGCGACGCCCTTCATTCCCTCGTCGACGTCGCCCGCGCGCGTGAGCTCGGCCTCGGCGGTGTCGCAATCGACCATCGCGGTGCGCACGCCCTCGAGCGGATCGCGCCGCGCATCGTAGGCGTCGAGCAACGCGACCGTCGCGGACTCGAGCGCCGTGGCTGCGGGTCGGAGGTCGAACGTGGTCGCCGGGGCCTCGGTCGCGACGCGCCCCGCGGCCGCGAGGAGCTTCAGCGCGGTCTCGAGCGCCTTGACGTGCTTCGGGAGCGCGGGCGGCTGAGCGTCGTCGCGCGTGGTATCCGCCGTGCTCATGGGCAGAGGAACGTAGCCGACGAGCCCTTTCCTCGGAAGGGTTCGGGTGCTTTGATCGGCCCGACCCATGGCGGTGACGCTAGCTCGGCTCGAGGCCTACGCGGCCGTGATCGCGGACCTCAACGCGGGCGTGTCGCGTGAGCGCGCGCTCGAGAAACAATCGCTCGACGACGACGCGTTCTCGGCGCTCGAGGAGGAGGTCGAGGGCGCGCTCTCGCGCGCGCTCGACTCGGCGGAGGACGGCATCCCGCCCTTCGTACATCAGTACGAGACGGTGATGCGGCGAGCCCAGGAGGCTGCGCTCGGTGAGACGCCGCTGTCGCTCGCGGAGTTCGCGCAGGGCGTGGGCGCGCTCAGCCGATCGAACGATCCTCGCAAGGCCCTCGAGCGGCTCGGCTTGTCGCCGATGGACCTCGTGCGCGCGCTTGGCAAGTGGGGCGCCGCCCTGCCGAAGGACGCGGCACTCGCGGCAGAATTCGAGGCGATTCGCTCGGGGAAGAAGCCAGGGCCAGCGAGGTCCCGAGCGGTCGCTGATGCGCCGGGGATCGTCGAGGTGCTCGAGAAGTTGGGCGGCGCGCGGAGCGCGGGGGGCGAACCGAGCCCCCCGAGCGACTTGGGCTCGCCTTCGCTCGCCCAACAGGGGGGCTCGACCGCCTCGCTGCGCTCGGCGAGCGAGCTTGGCGAGCCGCCGAAAGAGCCGCCGAAGAAGGACCCGGACTCCGAGCCGTAGTCGGTGCCGAGCTACGGCGAGCCGACGAGGATCGCTGCGCGCTCGCCGTTGTCGCTGCCCGCGAGCAAGAGCCCGAACGGAGTCGGCGCATAGCCTCGGCGGAACATGTCCGACGCGAGCACGAGGCCGAGCGCGAGCGACGCGGCGCCGGTGTTGCCGATGCGCTGCGCGGGCGCGTCGATCGCGATGGGTTCACACCAGCGCTGGTGCGTCCTGCTGAGCGCGGAGTAGAGCTCGCGCACCCTGAAGTGCTCGAAGCCTTGGTCACCGAAGGCCCAGCCGACGCGGAGCTCGTCGGGCAGCACCGCTGTCGCGTCGCTTATGACCTCGGCGAGAGCGCGCGCGTCGAACGCGCTCGTGTCGTTGTACGGCGTGATGTCGCTCTCGGTCGTCGACACGGCAAAGATCTTCGCGAGGGGCGTGAGCCCGTACGAACCACCGAAGTCGTCGCGCGCGACGATCGCGAAGGCCGCGGCCTCTCCGGGGACGACGGCGTCGATGCGCTCCGGAGAGAACAGTCGCCCGGCTGCGTCGAGCGTGCGGATGGCCTCGGGGTCGTAGTCCGAGTGCACACCGCCGACGAGGACAGCCTCGCACTCGCGCGTCGCGAGGCTGCGCAGCGCGGCCGGCAGGACGAACGCGAGACCCGCGGAGCCCTGGCTCGAGAGATCGACCGGTGGGTCGCCGAAGGTCTCGCGGAGCGCAGCTCGCATCGCGCTCGCGAGCGTCTGGCCAGCGGTGCGCTTGTCTTGCCCCGGCCGCGCCTCTGGGAAGGCGAGAGCGGCCTTCAACTTCAGGCTGCGGACCGCCGACCCGAACGGGCGCGCGACGTCGCGCAGGGCCTCGAGGCCGAGGCGAGCCGCGCGGTTCTCGCCGACCGAGAACGGGTCCTGCGTCGCATCGAACGCCATCGTCACGCGGTCGCCGGTGGGCGAGGCGAGGGGCGCGGCCGTGATCGCCGGAATGCCCGTCCGCAAGAGGAGCGCCGTCTGCGTCGCGTCGAGGCCGATCGCCGTACGAGCTCCGACCGCGAACACGGTGCCGAGGCTCTTCAGGCTCATGCGCGCTTCTCCGTCACGATGATCTCCGCGTCGCTCAGCTTGCGGGGGGCGCGCACTGCAGCTCTCCACACGAGCTCGATCACGAGCGGGGTGATCGGGCCGAGCTTCGCCGCGGTCGCGGGGTCCTCGCCCTCTTTCGGCTTGGGGCGCGGCACGCTGACGGTGTCGAGCAGCACGGTGTCGAGCGGAGGCGTGAAGGTCTCGCGCTCACGCCCCTTCACGAGAAACTCGATCGACAGCCGCACGCGCGGCAACACGAAGCCGACCGTGCCCCCACCCGGAGTGAGGTTCGTCAGCGCGCCCTCTTCGAGGCCGACGAGGTACGGCGACGCGATGAGCTCGGGCGTCGCGCAGAGGTTCGCGCGATCATCGAAGTCCGCGGGCGGCAGCGGCGCGCGACCCTCGAGCCACTTCGTGTCGTAGGTTCCCCAGTAGCGCCGCCGAGGCTCCCAGTGTCGCCCGATCGCGCCGAGCCCGGCGGGCTTGGGGCGCCCGTGCGCGTCTTTGATGGGCTCGAGCGGATCTTCGATTTGCGGGCCGGCCTTCGCCTCGAGAGCGGACTTGTTGCCGACGACGCCCATCCCGACGGGGTTGCGAGCATCCTCGATGGTCTTGTCACCCGAGAGGTCGCTCCCGCCGAAGGCCCAGTCGTAGCGGACCTCGAGCGAGCGAACGGGGCGCGGCTGCGTGAGCGCATCGCCGCCCGCGACCCAAGCGCGCGGACCCGTGATGCGCACGACCTTCTGGACGCGGCCGACTCGAACACCGGCGTCGAACGTCGGGACTGGCGTGCCGCCCGGTGCGTGCGCCACGGCGACGACGACGACGTCGGTCGCGGGCTTGTACACGCACAGATCGGTCGGATACATGATGCTGCTCTTCGTGGGCTCGCCCCAGGGGAAGTCCGCGGAGCGCAGCTTGCGACGGCGACCCTTCGGCGCGATCGCGAAGGTCCCGTCCGCGCCGCGCGCGGGCCCGTCCACGAGCTCGAACGTCGCCTTCACGATCGCACAGAGCTTCTCGCCGTCGCGGTCCGCGAGGACCTGCGGGTCTGCGATGAAGTCCGTGTCATTTCGAACGGGCGGCTCGCTCATGCCGCCTGCATCATCGACGGCCGCCCCGCACCGATCAAGCTAGACCTCGCTGACGGCCTTGGTCATGGAGATCTTGCCGGCGAGGATGGCGACGATCGGGCTCGAGATCTTGATGCCGCCGCCATCGACGGTGACGGTGCTCGCGCCGCAGGTGAAGGTGATCTTCGTCTCGGCTTCCATCTTGTGGAACGCACCGATGAAGGTCGCGGGCGCGCCGGCTTCGATCGCGTAGCCACCAGCGACCTTGTCGAGCACGGCGCCGCCGATGAGCGCTGTGTACGCTCCCGCCGACTTCTCGCTCTCGTCGCCGCTCGTGTACGTCACCGCCCCGAGGCACTTGATGTTCTTGTTGCCACTCGTCGTGTCGGTGATGGTCCCCACCGTGCCGGTGACCTTCGCGAGGGAGATGTCCTCGGTGTAGTTGCCGCCGACCTCGTTGTGGATGCCCATGATCACGCCGCGCACCTTGAGTGCGCCGACGCTCTCTTTGTAGTTGCCCGAGACCTTGTGCGTGCTGTGGCCGGGGCCCTTCGCCCTGTCGGTTGCGTCGACGCCGTCGACGTCACCAGCGGGGCCGTCAGCGTTGTCCTGCCCTGCGCCGCCACCGCCCGAGCTGTCGAGCCCCAAGGCCGCGCCGAGCGCGTCCGCAGCTGCATTGGTGCCGCGATCGATCGCTTCGATTGACGGCGGCGTCGTGCAGTTGTACAGTGTGAGCTCAGGCCTCCTCCTGCCTCCCCGCCTTCCGCCCCTTCCACCGCCTTCGCCTGCCACCTTCACCGCCTGCCGCCTGCCAAGCAGTGCCTGCCGCCCAGTCCCTGGGAGACAGCCTGAACCCTGTCCTGTGATGAGACTGCAGCCTGCTTCAGTGCCATTTACGACAGCCTGCATCGCGCTCCAGGCCACCTCGACGCCGAGGTGGTGTTGATGCGTTGGCCTGTTCGGCCTTCCATTCGGATAGCGCCGTTGATCTCGGCGCGGCTCGGCGAACACCCCGGCGCAGCGCTGGCGGCGGCCTCGGCGGCGGCTGAAGCGGCGCTGAACTGGTTGCCGCTCATCTCGTCGTTGCGCAGCATCGATCGACCTGTTCCTGGCCGTTGAGCTGGTCACGGCGTTGCAACCCGTTGCCGTTGCCGACAGGGTGTCCTGGTTGCAGCAGCAGGTAGCCGGCCATCGTCGCGCTGCGGTGATCGTCTCCTGTTGCGGCGCCGACGTCGATCGTGCTGGTGGAGGCCTTGACCGTGCGCGTGCTGTTGTTGAGCACGGTGCGCTTCTTGTCGTTCGCGGTCGTGATCGTCTGATCGTACTGCGCGTTGATCATGATCTCTTCGATGCCGGCCGCGTCCTCGAGCCGGATCTCGTTCGAGCCGCCGCCGCCTGGCGTCGAGCACGTGCGCATCGAAGTCCGCGTCTTGCCCTCGGGGAGCGAGTACGGCGGCATGTACAAGCCGTTGTACAGCTTGCCCGTAACGAACGGCCGGTCCGGGTTGCCCTCCAAATACTCGACCACGACCTCCCAACCGATGCGCGGCAGGATCATCGACCCCGAGGTCTGGAGCTGGCCCGTGCGCATCCAGCACGAGGCCTTGTCGTCCTGGTCGGGCCCGAGGTCCCAGGGGAACTTGACCTTGCAGCGCCCGTGTTCGTCCGTGTGGATCGCCTCGTCCTGCGAGCCCGCCGGCGCGACGACCTTCGCGGTGGTGGGGCCGTGCACGATCGGGCGCGGCGTCACCTGCGGCGAGCGGAAGGGCACGGCCTTCGGGATGGCTTGCGCGACGGCGATGTAGAGCTCCCGCGCTTCACGCGCGACCTCGACCTCGAAGTCGCGGAAGTGACGTGCGACGCGACGCCCGTAAGCGTGCGCGACCCTCGTGAGCAGGAAGTCCCCCGCCATGTCGTCGGAGGGCACGTGCGAGACCGTGATGGTGAAGCCAGCGTGCAGGCGCGGCGACTCCACGAGCATCTCGATGGTCTCGCGCTCGGCCTGCTCGGCCTCGAGCCGAACCTTCGCGAGGTGTTTGCCGACGCTCGGCTCGAAGTAGAGCCCGGGGTAGTCGTAGCGCTCGAGGTCCGTGTCGGCCTCGGCCTCGGCCTCGGCGGTCATGTCGAGCGAGGGCCGCTTGAAGTCGTAGTCGCGCAGCACGAACTTACCGCTGCGGGTCTTCGCGTGCTCGCGCAGCCCGAAGATGGTGTCCGAGTCCGTCACGCCGCCGGCGAGGCCGCGCATCGGGAGGTCAGCGTCGCCTTCGATCGGGCTCGCCGATGGGCTCTCGTCAGCGAAGTAAAAGACCTCGCTCCCGTCCTCGACGCCCTGCCAAAAATAGATGCCCTCTTCCTCGCAGAGGCGCGACACGAAGGCGAGCGAGCTCTCGAAGTACTGCACGCAGTACTCGCGCTTCGCGTAGGTGCCCTTGAGGCTCCAGCGCTGCTTGTCCTTCTTGATGCCGTGGTCGTCGAGCACCAGCTCGACGATCTCCTTGACGTCTTTGTCTTGGAGGATGCGCGCGGTGACGATGCCGCTGATCGTGTGGAGCTGCGACACGACCGAGAGCCGCACGCGATGCGCCGAGCCGCTCGAGATGACCCCGATCCCGCCGAGTGCAGGCGTCCCGACGAGGGTCACGGCGTTGATGACCCCAGCGAACTCGTGGGCGGGCTCGCCCTCGAAGCCGAAGGTGAAGTAAGCCTCCTGGCCGATGGCGTTGTCGGCCGTCGCGTCCTCGGAGAACTGCACTTCGATGTCGAGCGTTGCGGGCTTGCCGAGCTCCCTGACGAGCTCGAAGGCGACAACGCGGTCCGCGACGACCTCACCGATCGCAAACGACTGCTGAAAATCGCGACTCATGCGTGGCTCCGTCAGTTGTCGAGGACAAGGGCAGCGGTCTCGGCGGTCGCGCCGTCGGCCTTGAGCGAGACGCCCAAGAACGCGATGGCTGCGGGAGTGACCACCATGATCGAGGCGCCCATGACGAGCGTGATCATCCCGTCCGCCTCGAAGGTGATGTTGTCGGCCTTGATGATGTTCGCGCCCGCGGCGATGGCCGTGTAGAGCGCGCCGGCCTTCTCGGAGCGGTCGCCGTCGACCTTGTTGATCTTGGCGCCGATCGTCTGCTGCATGAACGTGCCGCTGACATCGGAGTTCGTCCCGCCGAACGAGAGGATCACCTTCGCGGCGGTGATGGTCTCGTTGTGGTTGCCCGCGATCTCCTGGTTGTAGTCGCCCACCGTCAGCGCGACCTCCGCGGCGTCGATGCCCTCGGTCACGTTGCCGCTGACGGTCTCGCTGACCTTGCCGACGACGAGCGTGGTCTCGATCGAGCCGACGTCGAGGGACTCGTTGCCCCCGACGGTGTGCTTGTGGTCGCCGCCGACCTTCATGTCGCGGTTGCCACCGATCGAGTAGGTGTGGTTGCCGCCGATGCCGTCGACCTTGAAGGTCTCGATCGAGTTCTTCTGGTTGCCGCTGACCGACAGGCTCTGATCGGCGCCGACGTCGACGGTCAGGCTGTTCGTGATGTCGATGGTGCGGTTCGAACCGACCTGCAGCGTCGCGTTGTTGGCGATGGTCTCCGTCTCGTTGTGGTTGACCATGATGGTCATGTCCTTCGAGGCGTTGAAGAACATCTCCTCGCTGCCCTTGGTGTCGTCGGTGCGGAGCTCGTTCGTCGAGCCGCCGCCCGGTGTCGTCGCGGTTTGGATCGAGCTGCGCGCCGCGCCGCCGGGCAGCGCATAAGGCGGTGGCGTCATCGCGTTGTAGATGCGCGCCATGACGAGCGGCAGGTCGAGATCACCCTCGTCGTGCTGCACGAGGACCTCCCAGCCGACGCGAGGGAGCAGCATCGAGCCGCCGGTCGGGAGCTGCAGCGTGCGCATCGGCATGCTCGCCGTGTCGTCCTTCTTCCCCGCGCGATCCCAGGGGAAAATCACGGTCACGCGCCCGGCGTCGTCGACGTGGATCTCCTGACCGCTCGGGCCGGTCGTGAGGCCCGTCTGCGCGCCGGGCAGGCTGCGCGCGGCGGGGCGCCGCTCGGGTCGGTAGCTCGTGCGATCGGTCGGGATCGCGACGAAGTGCAGGTCCGTCCGGCTGCGCCCGCCGGTGGCCGACACCTGGCTGCGGTTCTGATCGTGGACGAGCGTCGTGCGCAGGACCAAGAGCTCGGTGTTGAGCGCGTCGCTCGGGTGCTCTTCGATCGTGAAGCGGAACCCCGGGCTCAGCGTCGCCGACGTCGCGGCGCCCTCGAAGACGTCGCGCCTGCACTGGATCGCGTCGAGCAGCACCTGCGTGAAGCGCTTGACGACGCCGTCCTTCACGCTGCGCGCGGGGAACGCGTAGACCTCGAGGGCGTGCTGGCCGTCGTCCGTTCCTTCGGCGTTGCCCTCGACGGTGTAGCGCGGGCGCTTGAAGTCGTACTCGCGCAGGTAGGTCTTGTCGGAGACGACACGCGCGCGCTCGGTCACGCGCATCACGGTCGCGCCGCCCTGCTCGAAGCCGAACTCGGGCCGGTAGGGCATCGACTTGTCCGGCGCGTCGCCGAGGCCGTGCGGATCGTCGAAGAAGACGACCTCCTCGGCGTCGTGATCGAAGCTGAACGCGATCCCCTCTTCACCGAGGAGGCGCCGCACGAAGTCGAAGTCGGTCTCGCGATATTGGACGACGTATTCGCGTGGCTCGTAGCTGCCGGTCAGCGACGTGCGGACCTTGGAGATCCCCGCGCCCTTCAGCACCTCGGTGACGATCTCGTCGACCTTCTTCTTCTGGAAGGTGCGGACGTCGGTGCGCTTCGTGAGCTTGAAGAGGTCCGGGCTCGCGACGATGCGCACGTACGGGCGGCCCACGCCGTCGAAGCGCCGCTCGGCCTCGTGGATTTTGCCTTTGAAGAGGCGCGGCGCCGAGTCGAACGCGTCGTGCGTCCCGAGCTTGAGCGAGACCTCCTGACCGAGGAGCGAGACCGGCTTGGGCAGCGCGCCCTCTTTCCAGAGCTTGGCCTCGAGGCGAGGGATCTCGTCGAGCTGCTCGTCGATTCGACAATGGAGGACGTCGTACTCTTCGCCGCCGACGTCGATCGCGACACGGGTTCCGTCTGCCATTTCAAGCTCCCATCGTCAGCGAAGAGCCCAGCTTCACGAGTAGTGCGGTCTCGAACTCGACCTTCGAGCCCTTGAGGACGATCGGCCCGCCGCCGAGCTTGAGCTCGGAGCCCCCGCCCTTCATCGTGCCGATCGCGCCGAGCAGCGTGATCATCGGAGCCTTGACCGAGTAGTCGCCCGCGATCTTCGAGTAGTGGAGGCCGCCGACGAGCGTCGTCATCGCCGCGTCCGACGTCGAGCTGTACGTCCCCGTGGCGATGTGCAGGTCCGCGGCGAGGATCTGCGCCATCTTGTTGCCGCTCACCGTCTCGTTCCACGGCCCCTTGCAGATGTCGATCTTCGCGATGCCGATGGTCTCGTCGCAGTTGCCCGCGATCGCGTAGGAGATCGACTTGATGCTGCCGTCGAGCATCACCGCCCCGACGCTGCGATCGAGGTTGCCGTCGATGGTGTGCTCGACGCCGTTGCACAGGATGAACTTGTTGCCGCCGACCGCGTAGTCGCGGTTGCCGGCCACGTTCTCGACGAAGTTGCTGATGGCGTTGTCGACCGCGTTGCCGCTCACGGTGATGCTCTGGTCGCCGCTCACGTTCTCGGAGGCGACCGCGCCCGTGTTGACCTCTTGGTTGCCGCCGACGCTGATGGTCTGGTTCGCGCCGACGCTGACCTTCGCGTTGACCTTGATCGTCGTCGCCTCGTCGACCCCGATCTTCTCGTTCTGATCGTGTCCGACCGTGGTGTTGAGATCCTTCTGCGCGGTCACGTTGAAGCCCTGGCCTCCACCGCTGTCGCCGAGCTTGATCTCGTTCATGCCGGCGCCGCCCGGAGACGACGCGCTCTTGATCGCACCGGACGACTTGGTCGCGGGCAGCGGGTAGGGCGCAACGCGCTCGCCGTTGTAGAGGCGCCCGAGGACGTACGGCCTGTCGGGATCGCCGTCGAAGAAGCCGATCGCGACCTCCCATCCGACGCGAGGGATGATGACCTGCCCGCCGAGCGGCGCCTGCATCACGCGCAGCCAGCAGCTCGACTTGTCGTCGTATTGCCCGACGCGATCCCACCGGAAGCGGACCTTCACGCGACCGTACTTCTCGGTGTGGATCTCCTCTTCGCCCATGCTCGGGCCCGTCACCATCGCGGTCTGGATGCCGTGGATGCGCGGCCTCCGTGCGGTGCGCGGCGGCGCGAACATCGCGCCCTCGGGGAGCGCTTCGAAGTCGTTCTCCACGCTGTTCGAGCCGCGGTTCGAGCCTGCCTCGCGCGACGCTCCGCCGCCCAGCCCTCCACCCACGAGCGCCTGCGATCCGCGGCTCACGAGCTTGCTGATCACGTAGCGCCGATTGAGCGGCTCTTGCGCGGCGCCCATCACCGTGACGAGCTTGCCGACCTCGAGGTTGCAGGTCTTCGACGAGCCCCGCGCGACCTCGGCGTTGCGACGCAGCTCACGCAGGCGCGAGGCCACGCGTCGCTGCCCGTCCTGTCCGAGGACGAAGCCGCCGGGCCACTCGTAGAAGCTCTTCGGGAAGGCGTCGGGCGCGTCCTGCTCCGACTGGGGGAAGTTCTGCGGCTTCTCGAAGTCGTAGTCCCGCAGGTGCACGTGACTCGTCACGACCGTCTTCGTGAGCTCGAAATCCTCGAGCGGATCGGTCGCGCCTTCGCCGACGGACATGCTGAAGAGCACCGGGATCTTCAGCTCCTCCGCGATGGCCTCGGTGGAGTCGCTGAGGACCATCGTGGCGATCCCGCCCTCGTGCGAGAAGAAGTAGAAGATGCCCTCGTCCTCGAGGAGCCGATGGACGAAGTTGAGCTCGCTCTCGCGGTATTGGACGATGTATTCGCGCTTCGGGTAGTCGGTCCGCAGGCGCCAGTCGACCTTCTCCACGCCGGCCGCGGCGAGGATCTGTTTGACCACGTCGACGATCGACACGTCCTGGTAGATGCGACAGTCCTCGCGATGCGCGAGCGCGGCGATCGGAGGCGCGATGCGCACCCTGAATTGGAAGTGCGTTCCGTCGTGATGTAAGAACTCGCACTGGTCGACCACGCCGCTCAAGTGACGCACGCGACCACGATCGTGGTCGGTGATCTCGAGCGTCATCGACGTGCGCAGACAGGGCTGCGCTTTGAACGACGTGTCCTTCGTGCTGAAGATCACGAGCCCCTCGTAGAGGGTCGAAAGGGCCTCGGTGATCTCGTAGCGCGCGACGACGCAGTCGTCGGGGAGGGCGTCCCCCACCAGCTTGAACTCGAGTTTCTCGCTCATCGCTTTCCTCTGCCCGACGAACCGCACGGGCGACGTTGGGGCGGCGCGATGCACGAGGTTCGCGGCGCTCCGTTGAATTCGCGGGTCGTGAGCTTCCGGAGCGTACGATCAGGCAGACGACGCATCCACTGCCCACGTCGTGCTTTTCGACCTCGGGGTGGGGGACGAAGCTGATCCCGCGGCGGTCACACATTGGCGCCGCTTCGGCGCCGGAGGCTACCGAGTGCGCGCTTGCATGTAGCCGCGGTAGCGCTGCACGAGCACGAGGTACTGCTGACGAAGCTCGTCGTTGCGCTGGAAGGCCTCGGTCCACTTCCGCCACTCTTCGTGGTGATCGGCCTCGGTCAGGCGATAGCGCCTGCGAATGGCCTCGGCGTCGTGGGGAGCCTCGGCGATCTCGGCCGTGAGCGAAGCGAACTGATTGAGGTTGAACCGCGTCCCCGAGATGCCGGGCGCCTGGGCAGGAGCGGGCGCAGGGGCCGGCGCAGCGAAGGGCGCGGGCGGCGCTGATTTGGCCAGGGCTGGACCGGGAGGTTCGGAGTGCGGGGTCGGCGCCTGGGCGAAGGGCGTCGCCGAGTCCTGGAAGACAGGTGGCGGCGCGAGCGCGGTCTGCGCCACGGCGGCCGCAGGTACTTTGACCCCAAACGGTGTCGCGCTGCCGCCGAGCGCCGCTTGGAGCGCGGTCGTGTCGACCATCTTGGTCCGCGGCACGTCGTCGTCGTCATCGTCAAGGGGGCTGACGACCCGCGTGACCAACGGGACGGCGTGGGGCGTGTGCGCCGGCGCTGGAGGAGCTGAAGCCTCGGCGGGCTTCGGTCCGAACGGCAGGCCCATGGGCGTCGGCGGCGAGCGATCGAACGGGAGGGCGCTCGGGAAGGCCGCGCTCTTCGAGAACGGCAGACCGCCCGGAGGGTTCGGTCGCTCCTCGACGGGGCGAGGCGCGAACGGGAGTCCCGCTGGCTTGTTCTCCTGAGGTTCGAACGGCAACCCCGTCCGAGCCTGGTCGACCGCGCGTGCGAGCTCCGCGGGGTTGGGCATCGTCTGCGCCCGCAGCGCGTTGCGGATGTCGACGGGGACGTCGATCGGCTTCGTCTCGAGGCGACCCTGGGCGTTCGAGAGCGCGGCCGGTGCTTGGGCGACGAGCGGCGGAGGGATCGGCGCGGGCTCGGCCTTGGGGCGGAAAGGTAAAGCGTCTTGACGATTTTGCGGAGCGCGGGACTCGTCCCAGGTGCCGAGGTCGTCGGGTGAGGTCACGCGCGCCATCGCGCCGCCGCGACTCGACGGGGGTGGCGGAGGCACGGGCGCGGAGGTGAAGGGCGTGCCGGAGTTGCGCGCGGTCTCCACGTGGCGGGCCACCACCTGCGCCGGATACGAGGCCGTCGTCGGGTTCGTGGCCGGAGGAGGTGGCGGAGGGAAGGGCGTTGCCGCGAACGCGGGCGGCGGAGGCGCAGGAGACGAGACGTACGCAGGCGCGGAGGCCGGCGCGGGTGGCGGCGGCATGGGTGGACGCGGCCCGAGGTCTGCCGGCGGCTCGGGGAAACTGAGCGCAGGCACCTGGGCTCGGAGCGGCGCCGCGAGCTCGCTCTCGGCGCCAGCGAGCATCTCGACCGGGGGCGGCTCGATCGGGGCGCGCTCTCGCTTGCGCCGCTCGCGCTCGAAGCGCGCCTCGAAGATCTTGCGCTTGGCCGTGAAGATCGCTTGGTAGCGGTTCGTCGTCTCGAAGCGCTTGCGCTGCGCCTCGTCCGCCATTCGCTTGAGCCAGTGCGCTTGCGCCGCGAGCCAAACCTCTTTGGTCAGCTTCTCGCGTTCGAGGATCTTGTCGAGCGTCTCGCCCGCGTCGATCTCGGCCTGGATGGTCGCGTAGCGCTCGAGCGCTAGAGGCTCGCGAGCCTCGCGCCCCGTCTCATGAGTGGTCCCAGCCACCCGCCGAACGTAGCACCCTGCGCCGCGCGTAGCGCACGATCACTCGGGATTGCGAGTAAGCTGCCCGGCCCATGCGAAAGCTCAATCTCAGCGGCACGCCGGGCGCGACAGCGTTCCTCGCGCTCGTCGTCGCCGCGTGTACGACGACCGGCACACCCGAGAACCCGAAGGCCGAGCCCGTCACGGTCGAGGGCGCGAAGGCCTTCGTCAAGGACCTCAACGAGGGCCTCCGCAAGGTCTACGTCGCCAACCAGCGTGCGGACTGGATCAACCAGACCTACATCACCGAGGACACCGACGCGCTCGCCGGCGACGCCAAGGACGCGACGATGGCGTACGTGACCGCGAAGATCAAAGAGTCGGTCGCTTACAGGAACCTCGACGGGCTGCCCCCCGACATCGCGCGCCAGCTCGAGCTCTTGCGGCGCGGCACGGACTTGCCAGCACCGGCCGACCCGGCCGAGCGCAAGGAGCTGGCGAACCTCACCGTCGAGATGGACAGTATGTACGGTAAAGGCAAATACTGTTCGACCTCGCTCGCGCGCTTCGGCGCCGAGGCCCGCGAGGCGGAGCGCGCTTACAAGGAAGCCCTCACGAAGTGGCAGGCCGAAGAGGATCGGCTGAACAAGCTCGACGAAGAGGCCAAGAACAAAGACCCCAAGAAGAAGGGCCCGGACGCGAAGGGTAAAGACGCGAAGGGCCCGGACGCGAAGGGTAAAGACGCGAAGGGTAAAGACGATAAGAAGCCCGACGCCAAAGGCGCGCCGGCCGAACCGCACAATCCGCCCCCCAAGGCGCCGCCGCCCCCGAGCGGACAAGCTTGTTTGTCACTCGGTGAGCTCTCGAAGGTCCTCGAGGATCCGAACGCCAAGTGGGACGAGCTCGTCGAGGCCTGGCGTGGCTGGCGGACGATCTCCGTCCCCATGCGCGCGAAGTACGAGCGCTTCGTCGAGCTCGCAAACAAGGGCGCGCGCGATATCGGCTTCGCCGACCTCGGCGATCTTTGGAAGAGCCGCTATGACATGACGCCCGACGAGCTCGAGGCCGACGTCGAGCGCCTCTGGCAACAGGTGAAGCCGCTCTACGACGACCTGCATTGTTATGCACGTCGCAAGCTCGCCGAGCGCTGGGGGGAAGACAAAGTGCCTGCGGGCAAGCCAATCCAGGCGCAGCTCTTCGGCAATATGTGGTCTCAGACGTGGGGCAACATCTACGACACGCTCGAGCCTTACAAGGGTGAAGCTTCGCTCGATATCTCCAAGGGGCTCGCGGAAAAACACGCAGACGCCAAATGGATGATGAAGACTGGCGAGAGCTTTTTCACCTCGCTCGGGTTGCGCCCGCTGCCGGACACGTTTTGGCAGCGCTCGCTCTTCGAGCAGCCGCGCGACCGCGAGGTCGTCTGTCACGCGAGCGCGTGGGATTTGACGTTCGCGGGTGATGTGCGCGTCAAGATGTGCACCGAGATCAACGAGGAGGACCTCATCACCATCCACCACGAGCTCGGGCACGACTACTACTTCATGTATTACAATCAGCAGCCCGTCCTCTTCCAAGACGGGGCCAATGACGGCTTCCACGAGGGGATCGGCGACACGCTCGCTTTGAGCGTTACGCCCGAGTACCTCGTCAAGATTGGCCTCTTGTCCGAGGCCCCCAAGAACGAGAAGGCCGAGCTCAACGTGCTCATGCGGCGCGCGCTCGACAAAGTGGCCTTCTTGCCATTCGGCCTGATGATCGACAAATGGCGGTGGGACGTCTTCAAAGGGAAGATCAAGCCCAGCGAGTACAACAAAGCCTGGTGGGAGGGCATCCGCCACTATCAGGGTATCGTGCCGCCGATGGAGCGCACCGAGGGCGAGTTCGACCCGGGTGCGAAATACCACGTCCCGGCGAATGTCCCTTATCTGCGCTACTTCCTCGCCGACATCTATCAGTTCCAGTTCCACCGAGCCCTTTGTAAGGAGTCCGGCTTCAAGGGGCCTCTCAACAAGTGCTCGATTTATGGCAGCAAGGCCGCCGGACAGAAGCTCGCGGCGATGCTCTCGATGGGCGCCAGCAAGCCCTGGCCCGAGGCCATGAAGGCCATAAGCGGGGAGACCGCGGCCGACGCGGGCGCGCTCATCGAGTACTTCCAGCCGCTTTGGACGTGGCTGAAAGAGCAGAACAAGGGTCAGAAGTGCGGCTGGTGATCGGCGGACCTTCCCCCCTCGCGTCGCTCGAGGAGGCGTCGCGTCGCTGAGTCAGCGAGGGGCTCGAGGGCGGCGAGGGCGCGCGTGACGCGCGCGCTCTCGCCGGGGTCGAGCCGCCCGAGCCCGAAGGCCGCGCGCAGTCCCTCGAGGCGCACGCAGACGCCGTGGGCGTCGGCGTAGCCGCCGGGCAGTTCGAACGACGCGACGGCCGCGAGCAGGCGCTGCATACGCGCGTGGAAGAGGCCCTCGGCTTCGGGGGTCGTCGCGAAGTACGCGTGGTGGTGCAGGCGAGCCGCGGCGGTCGCGGCCGCGCGCGTGGGCTCGTGCGAGCAGGCGTCGCGGACGCGGGCCTCGAGATGGGGGTCGCTGCGGATGAGCGCGCCGTCGAGGCACATCTCCCACGCGACGTGACCGAAGAGCCGCATGCGCGCGATGCCGGTCTCTCCGAGCGCGCGCGCGGCGACCTCTTCGCCTTCGGTGAACTCGGCCTCGCGGTGAAACCAGGTGTCAGCCTCGAGGTGGTGAGCGATGCCCTCGAGGACGCGCGCGAGCTCGGGGCTCGAGGCATCGGGCGCGCGCACGTCGCGCTTCGCGCGGGCGGGGCGCGCGGCCATGCGCCAGAGATCGGGCAGCATCGCGCCGAGCGCGGTCGAGGCCGCCTGCCGCTCTCTCCAGGCGAGCTCGAAATGCAGGAGGAAGTTCACGCGTGGCCGCGCAGGTGCTCGATCTCGTCCTCGACGCGATCGGCGAGCGCCGGATCGGCCGCGAGCCGCCTGCGCCAGACGCGGTCGAGGCGCATGAGATCGCTGCGGGGGACGCCGAGCTTCTCGAGCACCGTCGTGAGCTGCCCGCGCTCGCGCGCGACCTGGATCTGGGCGTAGGCCTTCTCGTCGACGACGCCGCGCACGCGATCTTGCGCGGCCAGGTAGGCGTCGTCGTAGCGCTCGAGGAGGTCGCCCTTGCCGGCGCTCGAGGCCTCGCCGAGGTGGCGGAGGTGGTCGCGCTCGAGGCGCGTCCACGTAGCTTCGACGACGTTATACTTTTCGAGGATGGCCTGTTTGTCGGCGTTCTTGAGGGTGAGCTCGCCGCGGATGGCGGCGCATTCTTCGAGCGAGAGCTCCTCGCGCGGAGGGGGCGGCGGCGCGGGTGGTGGCGGCGGCGCGGGTGGTGGCGGCGGCGCGGGTGGTGGCGGCGGCGCGGGCGGTGGGGGAGGCGGCGCCGGTGGTGGCTCTGACACGGGTGTAGGCGCGACGTCGAGCTCGGCGCCCTCGATCTCGGGGGGCGGTGCGTCGGGTGGATCCGTGTCGCGATCGTCGAATTCCTCCGCGCCCGGCGCTGCAGATTCGAGGGCGGGGGCGGGCTCGGCGAGAGGTGAGCGAGCCTCCATGGCTCGAGCAGGAGGGTCCATCTCTCCCCCCACAACTCCATCCTCGCCAGGATCGACGAGCGTGCGGCTCACGTGGGGCGGCGCGCGGTGCGGCTCGTCGACCGTGTGCTCGTCGCTGCCCACGAGCGTCGCGCGAACGCGCGGGGGAGGGCGCAGGTTGAGCGACGGGGGCGGCGGGATCGCGATCGGATCGGCCGCGGTCGCGACGGGCGGCGGTGGAGGTGGAGTCGCGAGCCGCGGTGCGCCGTCCTCGCTCGGATCGGGCTCGAGGCCGCTGAGATCGGGCTGAAGCGTGGGGCCGATCTCGGGGATTGGCCCGGGGCTGCCCGTCGGCGCGAGCTTCTTCTTCAGGGGCACCGCGGGCATCGCGCGCGTCGCGACCTGCGTCGGGCCGGGCGGCGCGGGCGGTCTGCGCGGAGGCGCGAGCGCCTGCATTCCGAGCGGCGGCGTGAGCTGTCGGCTGCGATGCGGGCTCGCGTTCGTGATCTCGAGATCGCCCGTCGAAGACTCGAAATCCGTGAAGGCCTCGGGGGTGTTCGCGCTCGGCCACGGCGGCTGCGGGGCAGGCTGCGCCGACGGATCGAAGGGCAACGGCGCGGCCGAAGCGTAGGCCTGCGCAGGATGATCGGGCGTCGCGGTCGACGGGGCCTCGAGCTCGGCGGTGATCGAGCGACGAGGAGGAGGCGGCGGCGGGTAGCTGCCCGTTTCCTTACGGGGTGGTAAGTCAGCGGTCGACTCGTCACGCAGGCGCTGTGAGACGGGCGCAGCGGCGCCGTACGCGTAGCCCGCGGGGAGATCGGCGGTCGGCCAGCCTGGCTGCGTGAACGGCGTGAGGCCCGCGCGAGGGAACGCGCGCGCGCCGCCCGGCGCAAACGGCAGCGCGGACGCGACCGCGGCCATCCCGGTCTGCGTGGTGTGCGTGATGGTCTGCGTGCTCATCGGCGCGGCGTCGGGCGGGCGTTGCCACGCGACGGCGTCGACCGTGAGCGCGAGCGGGATATCGGGGCGCGCGAGATCGACCATGCCGCGGAAGACGAGCCACGCGAGCTCGCGATCGCCGTCGATCCACAGGGTGTCGCAGCGCATCGCGAGCTCCGACGAGGTGTTCCGGACGCGATCGAGCCCGGTCACGCGTGGCAAGAGCGTCGGCAGACGCGAGGTGAAGACCGGGTGGCCGGGGTGCAGGTTCTCGAGGACGATCGCGGCGCCTGGCGGGATCTCGATGAGCTGCTGATCGAGCGGCGCGACGTTGAAGAAGCCGAAGTTCATCCCGTCGGGGACGGGCCCCGCGGGGCGACCGAGCTCGAGTGCGGTGATCCACCCGGCCGTCGCAGTTTGTCAAGAGGTTGCGTCGGCTGGGCGCGCTCGGAGGGACCGACCGATGACAGCGCTGTAAGAACCAGCGACCGGCTCGAGGTTGGGCAAGGCGAGGCGACCCTCGACGGGGATCGCGGCCGGATCGAGGCCGACGGGGTTCTCGGCCGAGCGCAACGCGCGCTCCGGAGAGAGCAACATCTGGCTGAAAGAGCGGGCGATGCTCGAGCCCCAGCGCCCCGTCTCGCGGACCCAGAGGCGATCGCCCGTGACGCTGATGGCCTTCATGAAGTCGCCGACGCGCACGCGCGCGACGACGCGATCGAGCTCGGCGCCCGGCGGGGAGTAAGCCTTGCCGACGACCACGAGATCGGAGCGGGGCTTGAAGGGTGCGTAGAGGTTCAGCCGCGCGATGAGGGTCTGCGCCTCGTCGTAGCCGAGGGGGTAGTCGTCACCGTCGGTCCAGAGCGCGTCGCGAGCCTGCTCGAGCTTCGCGGTCGCCGCGGCCACGACGGTCTGGACGTAGCGCCCTGGCTGGGCCTCCCAGACGAAGGTCGTGAGTCGGAACGGGGACAGCGTCACGGGTGGTGCGGCAGGATACGCGAGAACCCTTCTCCGACGACGCGCCGTTGTTTTGTCACCCCAATCCTGCGCGCAGCCGTGCTTTGCTCGAACCGCGAGGTCAACCATGCGACGCTTGATTGGGCTTTCTGCGCTTGGACTGATGGGTGTTTTACCGCTCGTCGCGAGCGGTTGCGGCGACGACACGACGACCGGGGGCGGCGGCAGCGGCGCGTCCACTCCGACGGGCGGCGGCGGATCGGGACAGGGTGGTAACGGCGGGACCGCGCAAGGCGGGATGCCGCAGGGCGGTTCGGGCGGAATGGCCCAGGGCGGCGGTGGCTCGAGCAACGGCGGCTCCGGCGGCACGGGCGGCACGGGCGTCGGCGGCACGGGCGTCGGCGGTACGGGCGGCACGGGCGTCGGCGGCACGGGCGTCGGCGGTACGGGCGTCGGTGGTACGGGCGTCGGCGGCACCGGCGGCACGGGCGGCGGCATGGCCGGCACCGAGAACTGCGCGAACAACGCGGACGACGACGGTGATCTCCTCACCGATTGCGCCGACCCCGACTGCGCGACGACCGCGGTGTGCGGCGACCTCGTGATCAACGAGGTCGACTACGATCAGGTCGCGGGCGACAACAACGAGTTCGTGGAGATCTTCAACCGCGGCGCGAGCGACGTCGATCTCACCGGCGTGCAGCTCCTGCTCGCGAACGGCGCGGCGAACCCGCCGGCCGTTTACAGGACTGTAGATCTGACGGGCACGCTCCCGTCGGGCAGCTACGCGGTGGTCGCGTCGTCGACGGTGGTTCCAGCGCCGAACACGCTGGTCTTCACCTTCCCGGCCGCGTCGAACAACATCCAGAACGGCACGACTCCGAACGGCCCTCCGGGTGACGCGGTCGCGCTCTTCGACACGACGACCTCGACGATGCTCGACCGCTTCTCGTACGAGGGCGGGGTCCTCGGCGTGACGGTGAGCGGCACGGCTTACGACTTCATCGAGGGCAACCTCGTCGCGGGCGGCGACTCGGACACGTTGCCGGGTTCGTTCTCGCGCGTGCCGAACGGCGCGGACACGGACGACAACGCGACGGACTGGCTGTTCGTGTCGGCGCCGACGCCGGGTGGGCCGAACATGGCGACCGAGATCTGCAACAACGGCTCGGACGACGACGGCGATACCTTCGTCGACTGCCTCGACTCGGACTGCAGCTCGCTCCCGCTCTGCGCCGAGATCTGCAACGACACGATCGACAACAACATGAACGGCCAGATCGACTGCGCCGAGGCTTCGTGCGACACGCAGACGTGCGACATGTTCGGGCGCGTCTGCTTGGCCAGCGCGTGCACGTGCCCCGGTGGCAACACCGAGAGCGCATGCGGCAACGGCTCGGACGACGACTGCGACGGCAACACCGACTGCGCGGACAGCGACTGCTCGGGCCTGCCGTCGTGCTCGGGCCTCAACATCCAGAGCGTCGATTATCCGGTCATCGCGCAGGGCGGTAAGCTGGTGATCACGGGCGCGGGCTTCACCAACGCGACGCTGGTGACCATCGGGGGCATCTCGGAGACCTTCACGGTCAACAGCGACACGCAGATCACCATCGCGAGCGTCGGCGACACGACTCCGATCGGTGTCGGACAGCCGCTCGTCGTCAGCGTCAACGCGTCGATGTCGAACTCGTTCTCGATCACGCCAATCAGGCTGCAGATCAACGAGCTCGACGCCGATCAGGTCGGCACGGACGCGGCCGAGTTCATCGAGGTCTCGACGGGCGTGCCGAACGTGAACCTCACCGGTTACACGATTGTCTTCTTCAACGGGTCCAACGACCTCTCGTACTTCGCGCTCGACATGAACGCGACGACGGACGCGAACGGTCTCTTGCTCGTGGGCAACTCGGGTCTCAACCCGCCGCTCGTGTTCACGAACAACTTCCTACAGAACGGTCAGGACGCGGTCGCGCTCTACCAAGCTGCGCAATCGGCCTTCCCGAACAACACCGCGGTCACGAACGTGAGCCTCATCGACGCGCTCGTCTACGACACCGCCGACGCTGACGATCCCGGCCTCCTCGCTGGCCTGCTCGGTGCGGGCCCGCAGGCCGTCCAGGTCGACGAGGGTATGAACCCGACCTCGGAGACCCAGTCGATCAAGCGCTGCGGTGACGGTCGGCTCGATGGTCGCCGCTTCGTGACGACGATGACGCCCTCTCCGGGCCAGCCGAACGGCGTCGTCTGTCCGTGATCTCGCGGTTCGCCAACCATCCAATGGTCGCGCTCCTTTTCCTCGGTAGCGCGGCCATTGGAGGTTGCGACGCTTGTCGCAAGGTGACGGCGCACACCAAGAATCCGCCGCCCGAGACCGTCGAGAGCGCCGTGCGCGAGAAGCTCGAGAAGGCGCCCGAGCAGTCGACGAAGCTCTGCGGTGTGCCGGTGTCGGGCCTGCGCGATCTCAAGCTGAAGATCGAGAAGAGCGTCGTGCCCGGCTTCAGCCAGATCACGGTGGAGGGCTCGCCGATCTTGGAGACGACGGCGTCATCGGCGACGCCGGCGCCCTCGGGCTCGGCGAAGCCTCGCGAGCTCGTCCCGCCCGCGGTGTGCGTCGGCGTGCTTACAGCGATGATGGTGGCGAAGACCGACGCGAAGGGCGAAATCCAATCATGGTCGCTGGAGCAGCTCACCGTCGACGAGGTGAAGACGCCCGGCGCCGAGTGGAAGCGACCGCACGAGCACCACGACTGGGATTGAGCCGCGCTCGAGCACGGCGAAACGACTACGGCGTCCAGTACGTGCGCCGGATCGCCACGAGGACGAGTTGCGCGCCGACGCGGTCGAACACGAGCGCGACGCCCTTCCACTCGAGCTCATGCCCGTCGGCGCCCGGGATGTGGAAATAGACGAAGCTCCGCGTCTCGCCCTCCACGCCCTCGACCGCGTCGGGGACTGCGTCGTAGAGGACTTGACCCTTGTCCAAGTAATCGTCCTCGCCGTAGCGACCGACGAGGCTCGAGCAAGTGCCCGTCGTGGAGTCTTCGGACCCGCCGCCGACGTTCACGCTGTAGCGCTGCGGGTCGCGTTTGCAGGCGAAGAGCTCGGACGGCGTCAGGGTGAGCCCCTCGGCGACGAGCTCGAGCCCAGCGATCGGGTGCGCGAGCGCGTTCAGCGCCGCTCCGTCCGCCTTCTTCGCCGCATCGAAGAAGCGCTTGGCCGCCTTCATCATCGCGGCTTGATCCGCTGCGCTGAGGGGAACGTGGAGCCGCGTTCGCTCCGCCTTCTCGTCGTCGTCGCGAAGGACCGGAGCGACCGCGCTCGCCGTCGTCACGTAGACGGGTTGCGGGAAGGTCACGTGGTACTCGTGGGACGCTGCCAAGCGCACGAGCGGGCGGCGGATCGAGATCCCACCGAGGACCCCGAGCCCGCCGATGAAGAGCGCGATCCCCACGAACCAGACGCGGCGAATGTCCTCGCTGCGAGCCGCGCGGGCCCTGTCGAGCTCGGCTTCGAGCTCTGCCACCCGCTTCTCCAGGTCTTCACCCTGCGCGCGGTACATGGGGCCCGTACGCTCGCGCGGCGCGGGCCATTCCCGTCAGAGATTCCCGTCAGAGGGGGCGACCCCGGAGCCAGCTCTCCCACGACGCGAAGTCACCGCCGAGCTGCGCGGCGAGCGCGTTGCGAGCCTCGTCTCCGAGCGGCACGAAGGCGCCCTCGGCGCTCGCGAGGACCTCGCCCGTCTCGACGAGGACGATCTCTCCCGCCATCGTCATGAGACGACGCTGATCGCGAACGAGCCAGCCACGCGCGCGCAGCGCTCGATCGAGCGGCGCGGGTTTGACGAAGCGCACGGTGAGCCGCGCCGTTTGCACCCAGCGGTCGTAGAGGAAGGCGACGCGACCGATGGTCTCGTCGAGGATCGCCGAGAGCACGCCTCCGTGGAGCACGCCGGGCCAGCCTTGGTGGTGCTCGCGCGGCGTGACGTCGGCGAACACTTCGCGCCCGTCGTCGACGAAGATTGCGCCGAGGCCGCGCTCGTTTTCGGTGCCGCATACGAAGCAGAGCGCAGAGCTCGGCTGCTTTTTCAGGGGGCCTCGCGCGTCGGCCAGCTCGCTCATGTCGGCGACCGTAGTTTGCGGCTGCGCGGGCCGATAGAGGCGCACGGTCCTCGCGGGCCCGGCATTTGCCAGGTCGAGGACCATGCGAACGAAGCTTCAGTCGTGGATGGCGCTCGGCGCAGTCCTCTCTGTCGGCGTCGCTTGTGGTGACGACTCTGTAACCGGTGGCGGGGGGTCCGGCGGCGGCGGCGGGGTCGGGGGCGGCGGCGTCACAACCTGGCCCAGCCACGAGGTGCTCGAGCTCGAGCTCGACCTCACGACGGACGATTCGTTCGGCTGCCTCGCGCCGGGCGTGGCCATTCGCTGGGGTTGGATCGCGGATCTCACGGTCGCTGATGCTGGGGTGAGCGGATGGCTCGCGCCGAGCGAGTTCGCCGCCGACAGCCAGTCGATTCGACAGGCCTTTCAGAGCAGCGGAGTGACAGGGACCGTCGACGGCCCCGCCCTCACGCTGGCCTCTTCGGGCGTCTATTTGTCTCCGTGGGACGAGGTCGAGATCGACGCGCTCTCGCTCGAGCGCGCCGCGGACGGGAGCGTCACGGGCTCGATCGCCGGCGGTTGGACGCTGTTCGGCGGCGACTCCTATTGCGAAGTCCCATTTACGGCCTCGATTACGGGCTCCGCCGATGTCCGCGCGCCCTCCGTTTGGCTCGCCCGTGAGGGCCTATCTCCGCTCTTGCCATTCGAGCCGCTCGAGCTCGTCGCCACCGAAGCAGTCGTCGCGGACAGCGTCGTCGCAGACGTCGAGATTGCCAATCAAGCGGCGCCGTCGGCGCTCTCGCCTATTGCCGATACTGGGCGTGACGGGTTCGCGCGCGGCCTCGCGCTATCGGGTAGTCCAGCGTGGCCCGCCGGCGCGGCCCTCGCGATTCGATTGACGGGGCTCGAGGACGCCGCTGGCAACGACACAATGCTCGAGCTCGGCCCTGTCGCGTTGGCCGTGGCGCCGCCGAGCCAAACCAACCCGAGCTTCGAATCGGCGTTCGCCGGGTGGCTCACCGATCCGCTGCAACCGACCCAGCCGGGCGTCATCGGGAGCGTGTTCGTCGCCGACCATTACGAGGTCATCGATGACATGGGTGTAAGCAGCGACGTGCTGCCCGCCGACGGAGGCCACATGGCGGTGCTGTCGAGCAACACGCGCCTCATCGGCTATTGGGCGCCACAATCGGGCGTCACAGAGCTCAGCCTGAGCGTCGGAGTCACTGATATCGCTGTTCCTGAACTCCTGATGAACGACGACGGCTTCGCCGTGGAGCTCCATTCGGAAGAGGGTGCGCTCACGGGCAGCGTGACCCCGACGACGGCGCTCTACCCCGACGCGAGCTCGGCGTGGTCGGGGTTCGCGACTTTGAAGCTGCCAGTCTCCGAGACCCTCGGCACCTGGATTATCGTGAAGACGACAGGCTTCGCTCCACCAGTCCATGTCCCCGTCGTCTTGGTCGATGACCTGCGCGCGAACTGATCGTCGCTGCCGCGCTCAATCGCTCGCGGCGAACGTGGCGCTGAAGACGGGCTGGCTCGTGGCCTCCCCATCGTAGAGTCGCTTACAATCCAGTAAAGACTCGACGACGGGGAGCAGCACGGCGAGCGGCTCGTCATTGGGCAGGTGCAAGGTCGCGAGATCCGACGCGCGGTCGCTCTTGTCGCGATGTACGCCATATTGTCCCCACTGCTTGCAAACGCTCTCGGCGAGCCCGACAAGGGACTCGATCGACTCCGACAGGGTCGCCTCGCCGCGGCGCCAAGTGAGCCGCACGGTCTTGCCGGTGACGTAGGCGTGGAGCACCGTCGACGGAGGGAAGGACGGGTTCGGCGGCGGCGGGATGTCGGCCCCGAGGCTGATGGGCTCTCGACGATTGTCGAGACCGCGCACGAGGACATTCGGGTAACCGGCGAGGAAGCTCGTCCTGAAGACGCTCTTGAACAAGACTGTAGGCGTATCGCGGTCGAACTCGACGACCACCGTGCCGGGGAAAGGTTCGTCGCCGTGCGCGGTCTTCCACCCGAGGCGACAGGGTTTCAGCTGCGAGATGAGCTCATCGATCCTCGTGGGTTGGTCGAGGGGCAACGAGGACGACGCGAGGACCGTCCTCTCGTCGAGGGTCACCTCCGACTTGGCTATTTTTATCGTCGGTGGGTTCTTGCAGCTCGCGAGCGAGGTCGAGACCCCGCTCGCCGAGGCGGAGGTCGAGGCGATCGCGCTGATCGTGGGTTTGGAGCTCGTGCTGGAGCTCGCGCTGACATTGGCGTCGGCGCTGGCGCTGCTGCTGGAGCTGCTCGCGGACGGTGCGCTCGACTCCGCTCCCGAGCACCCGAGGAACACCGTCACTCCAAAAGCGAGCCGAAAACTTGCACAACGCGAAAAGCACGCTAAGTTGTTCATCGTGTCGTGAGGGTCCCTCAGATAGAGGGCGAAGCGGCCAGCGGCTCGGCGGACTATCCACCGGGCCCTTTCTGTTTTGTGGCCCTCTCTGTCTGGGCCCTCACCAGTCAAAACGGAACGCGTAGCTCGTCGGGGTGCGCTTGCTGGTGATCTCGACCACGCGAACCTCCTCGGCGAAGGGGCGGGCGCCGTCGATGAGCGCACCGTGGACGTTGTCGCGATGGCACGGCGAGACCGCGAATTTGCAGCCCTGTACCTCGAACATCGCCGAGCGCGGACCGAGCTGATAGGTCGCGATCGCCCCTCCGCGGAAGCTGCGCGCGAACATCCCAGCGGCGCGCGAGAGCGGCATGAGCGGTGAGACCCCGACCTTGCCAGCGAGGCGCGCGATGGTGCCGAGAACCAGCCCGTTGAGGAAGCGCGAGACGTCGGCGCCGAACCCGATGCGCCGCTCGAACGACAGCGCGAGGGCGTCGAGCGCGGCGTAGTGGACGAGGCAGGTCTCGAGCGGGATCCAGTCGCCCGCGGCGATGCTCGTGATGGTGGCGCGGACGCTCGGCGTGAGGCCGTCGAGGTAGGCCTCATCGAGGCCCTCACCGCGGAGCCAGCGCAGTCCGGCGATGAAATTCGTGCCCTTCATCGCGTCCATGATCGAGGGCGAGGTGATGTCGCCCGAGGAGTCGAGCAAGACTGGCTTGGTCAGGCCCGTTTCGGAGGGGAATTTGGGGATGGCGCCGAGAGGGGGCACGATTGGGGTAAGACGGCGCATCGGGCGCCGTCCTCAAGGTGAGCGTCAGGGTTGAGCCGCGGTCGCGAAGAGCTGGTAGAGGGCGGCGTAGTTCGCGGGGTCGGCCAGGTTGTGTTGAGTCAGGTTGTAGGTCGTGATGACTTGGTTGTTCGCGTCGAGGAGGATGACGTCTCTCCACGTCACGGCCCAATCGGTCCAAAGAGGTTCGGCGACGGTCTCTTGCAGCCAAGGCAGGTCACGGCCGGCGCAGAAATTGGCGTTCCCCGACTCGAGGCCCGCCGCGTTCACACCGAGAATCGCGACATCCAAACCCGCTTGGGTCAGCTCGTCCTGCATCTGGTTCAAGTACCCGAACTGGGCACTACAGTAGCTTCACGTACTGTGTCCGAAATACCAGCCAGAGACATGACCCAAGTGGTCGCGTGGTGAGACGAACTGATTCGCCGTTGGTGAGGCTGGATTGAGGTCTTGAAGGGAGAAGTCGGGCGCCAGATCACCTGGCTGGAGCGGCCCGCCCATCATGCCGCCGCCGACCCCCGAGCCGCCTGCTCCGCCACCACCCGCGAGGAGCGCGCCGCCCATTCCGCCGGCGCCGCCGACTCCGCCGGCGCCGCCGAGGTCGAGGCCACCGGAGCCGCCGATCTCGGAGCCGCCGATCTCGGAGCCACCTTTGCCTCCGACAGCCACGCCACCGGCTGTTCCGCCGAGGCCCCCATTGGAGGACGTCGAGGCGCCCGTCGCGCCCGTGCCGACGCCGCCAGCGCCGCCCAACGGGGTCGGATCGATGACCTCCGCGGTGCACGCAGCCATCAGCAAGAGCGCACCGACGATGCGACCGGAACCTTGGAAAACAGCGGGGCTCACGCTCTCACCATCTCAGCTCGACTCGGGGTGGTCAACTGCGGATCGAGCTGCCGCTCGGTCACTTGTCGACATCTGATAAAACGCGGAGGTGCCTGACTCCGGACCTTCTGGCGAGCCGCTCGGCGTCCGAGCAAAGGGAGTGCGGCGCGTCTTCGCCGGTGGTGTCGTCACCATCGAGCGGCTCGATCTCGACATCGAGCCGGGCTCGTTCGTCGCGCTGCTCGGCCCTTCGGGCTGCGGAAAGTCGACGTTCTTGCGCATCGTCGCCGGGCTCGACAAGCCGGATGCGGGCTCGATCGAAATCGGCGGCGAGCGTCAGAGGTCGGGAGGCGCGCTCGCGTTCGTGTTTCAGGACGCGCACCTCTTGCCGTGGAGATCGGTGCTCGACAACGTCGCGCTGCCTCTCGAGCTCGCCCGCGTCCCGCGCCCCGAGCGCCTCGAGCGTGCGCGCGCCGCGATCGACGAGGTAGGCCTGGCCGACGCGATCGATCGCTTCCCGGGCGAGCTCTCGGGCGGCATGCGGATGCGCGCGTCGCTCGCGCGCGCCGTGGTGACGCGGCCCCGCCTCTTGCTCCTCGACGAGCCCTTCGCCGCGCTCGACGAGATCACGAGGCAGCGGCTCGACGATCAGCTGCGCGCGCTCCACCAGAGCCACGCGATGACCGTGATTTTCGTGACGCACTCCATCGCCGAGGCCGCGTACCTCGCGGAGCGCGCCGTCGTGTTCTCGGCGCGCCCGGCGCGCATCACGCTCGATCACCGCGTGGAGCTGCCGCGCGAGCGCGACGCGGCGACGCGCGCCAGCGCGGCGTTCGCGCGTGAGGCGGGTGAGCTCCAAAAGGGCCTCGAGGCCGGCGCGCGCGGGGAGGCCTCGTGAAGCGCGTCCTGCCGCCGCTCGTCGCGCTCGTCCTCTTCCTCGGGGCTTGGGAGATCGCGGTGCGCGCGCTGGAGATAGGCGCTTATCTCCTGCCTCCACCCTCCGCGATCGCCAAGGCTCTCTCCGCCGACGCTGCGACCTTGCGGCGTGCGCTCGTCACGACCGCGACGTCCACGTTGGTCGGCTTCGGGCTGAGCGCCGTCGTCGGCGTCCTCGTGGGCGTCGTCCTCGCTTCGTCGCGGCTGCTCGAGCGCGCCGTCTATCCCTATGTCGTCTTCCTTCAGACGGTGCCCATCGTCGCGATCGCGCCGGTGCTCGTCATTTGGTTCGGCCCCGGCCTGCGCGCAGCATCGCTCTCGGCGCTGATCGTGTCGGTGTTCCCGGTCATCGCGAACACGATCGCTGGCATCCGCTCGGTCGATCCGGCGCTGCGCGACCTCTTCAAGCTCTACGGAGCGGGTCGGCTCGCGACGCTGCTCAAGCTCGAGCTCCCCGCCGCGCTCCCGAACATTTTTACGGGGCTTCGCGTCGCTGCGGGCCTCTCGGTGATCGGCACCATCGTCGGCGAGTTCGTCGCAGGCTTCGACGACGCGGACGCCGGATTGGGTATCAAGATCCTCGCGGCCAATCGACAGCTGCGCACCGATCTCTTGTTCGCGGCTGTGGGGCTCGCGTCGATCCTGGGGCTCGGGCTCTTCCTCGTCGTTGGCGTGATTGGGCAGCGGCTCCTCAGGCGCTGGCACGCGTCCGCGAAATAGCAGACGATTCGCCGCGCTCGCTCCACCCCCCTCGAGGAGATCCCATGATCCCGAATCGCCTGATCCCCAATGCTCCGCTCCGCGCGATCGTCGCGCTGCTCTTCCTGGCGGTGCTCGCGGCGTGTGGCAAATCGGGTCCCAAGACGAACGCTGACGGCACCAAATCGGTGAAGCTCGCCCTCAACTGGGTGCCTGAGCCTGAGTTCGGCGGCTTCTATTCGGCGCGTGAGACTGGCGCTTACAGGAATGAAAAGCTCACGGTCGAGATCCAAGGCGGCGGCGCGGGCGTGCCCGTCCTGCAAATGGTCGCTTCGGGCAAGGCCGACTTCGGGATCGTCGGTGGTGACGAGGTCATCACCGCGCGCGACAAGGGCGTCGACATCGTCGTCCTGTTCGCGACCTACCAGACCTCGCCACAAGGGATCATGGTGCACGAGGAGCGCGGCGCTGCGACGCTCAAAGACGTGCTCGCGAGCGGCCAAATCGGCATGGAGCCGGGCCTGCCTTATGCCCAATTCCTGAAGAAGAAGTACGGTGAATTCGGCGCCAAGGTCGTCCCCTACGACGGCGGCGTAGCGCACTTCGTGGCCGACAAAGAGTACGCGCAGCAGTGCTACATCACGAGCGAACCCCTCGCGGCGCGCAAGCAGGGCGCGAAGCCCAAGGTCTTCCTCGTCGCTGACGAGGGCTATAACCCGTACGTCGGCGTCGTCATTACCAGCAAGTCCTTCGCGAAGGACAACCCCGAGATCGTGAAGGGGTTCGTGCGCGCGACGCGGGTCGGTTGGCGCGACTACCTCGCGGATCCGTCGGCCGCGAACGCGGCGATGGCGGCGATCAACACCTCGATGGACATCGCGACCTTCAAAGCGGCCTCCGAGGCTCAGAAGATTCTCGTCACGGGCGGCGACGACAAGAACCTTGGCGTGATGACGAAGGACCGCTGGGAGACCCTCGCTACGCAGCTCCACGACATCGGCGTCGTGTCGAAGAAGGTCGACATCGACTTCCTCTACGAGGTCGACTGACCGCTCTCGACGATATCAGAGCGGTATGTACGCGCGCGCGGTGAGGCCCACGGTCCAGATGTTCGTGAGCGGCGGTTCGTTGTCTGCGCCTACAAGGAAGTAAGGGAACGAGAACGCGCCGAGCAGGTCGACGGTGGGTTTGTTGTCGATCGGGATGGTGCCGCCCGCGTGGAAGCCGAGCGGCATGAAGCAGTTCTGATCCACGTTGCCGCGGAAGGACGCGACGCCAAAGCCGGTGTCGAGGCCGAGGAAGAACTCGTCCAAGACCCGAAAATCCAGCGTCGCGGGGATGCCTGGGCCGACGGCGGCGAGGAGCACCGGTGCTGACTCGCTCACGGCGGCTATGCCGATGTCGGCGCGCCCGCCGTCGGTGGGCAAGAACGCCGTGAAGAAGAGCCCCGTGCTCAGCCGAAGGATGTTGGGCGCACGCAGGAGCACCGGCATTCCCCACGTGAGGTGGATGTCGTCGTTGAACCCGGTCGCGCCGAACTCCACTCGGGCGCCGAGCTCTGCGACGTCCTCGTGGAAGAAGCGATAGGTCCCGCCGAGGCGGAACGTCCCGTAGTAGGTCTTGGTGTCGGACCCGAAGACCCCCGCATCGACGTCGACGATGAGCAGCGTGAACGGCATGAGGTAGACCTCGAGGTCGTCCAAGACTCCAAACGACGCGCCGAGCGACATGCCGACCGCATTGGAGGAGATGATGTCGATCTCGAGGTGCGTGACGTCGAACTGGAAGGTCGGCGCGAGCGTCATCGCGGGCAAGGTGAGCGGTCGATCGACGACCGACATGGGCAGGCCCTCGTGCTCGGGCTCGGCCTGCGCGACGCGGCCCGAGAACACCGAGAGTCCGGCGAAAACCAACGCAGACAGCGTGAAGCAGCGCGTGGCGGAACACCTCATCGCCCCATGGTAATGAGCCCCACTCGTCGAGCGGCGCGACGCGCACGAATCGGGCGGGAGCGTGCGGTTACAGAAATGTAGGCGCTCCGGGCCTGTCAGCGCATCGCCCCCGGGACCGCGCGGAACGCCTGCACGAGGCGCTCGACCACGACGCGCACCGCGGCCCGCTGCCCCGCGTCGGGATCGGTTACGAGCCATGTAGGGCGCGCAGCGATCGACTCGAGCTCGAGCGCGCGGCTCAACCCTTCGACGCTCTCGCCCCAGGCCGTGGTGAGCGGGACGAGCCCGTGGTCGAGGAGCGCGGCCTCGACCAACGCGGGGAGGCTCGACGAACGCAGCGCGACGCGCGCGCCGCGCACCTTGGCGAGGAGCACGGCCTCGGGGAGGGCGGAGAGCTCACCGCTCGGGACGAGCAGATCGTGCCCGTCGAGCTCTGCGACCGAGCGGGGCACGCCGCGCGCCCGCAGGTAGCGCGCGGACGCATAGAGCGCGATCGGCCAGCGCCCGACCACCCGCACGACGAGGCGCGCGTCCTTGGTCGGCGTCACGCGGATCGCGAGATCGGCCTCGCCGCGACCGATGTCGACGGGGCGGTTGCCACCGAGGAGCTCGAGCTCGAGCGCCGGGTAGGTCGCCTTGAGCTCGAGCAGCCCGGCGCGCACGAGCCGCGGCGCCATGCCCTCGGTGGTCGCGATGCGCACGAGGCCCGTCACGTCGGATTGGGCCGCGACGCCAGCGCTCGCGAACGCGAGGACCTCGGCCTCGACGCGCTCGGCGTGTGGGCGGAGGCGCTCCGCGACGAACGACGGGCGGATCCCCTCGCGCGTGCGAACGAAGAGCGTCGCGCCGAGCGCGCGCTCGAGGCGCGTGATGCGACGGCTGAGCGTCGACTTGTCGAGGTCGAGCGCGCGCGCCGCAGCGACCAAGCTGCTCGAGCGCACCACCGTGAGGAAGACCCGCGCATCGTCCCACGCGAGGGGTGGTCGATTCTTTACACCGCGGCGTTGCATGCGTTCGCCTTCCTACGACGGCGCGCGCTCCGCAAGATGAGCCGCATGAAGACGCTGACCTACCGGGCGACGATGCTCACGAAGAAGGGTGGACCCGAGGTGCTCGAGAACGTGGAGCTTCCGATGCCGGAGCCAGGGCCGGGTGAGCTCCGCGTGCGCGTGCACGCGACGGGGGTCGGGTCGACCGACGTGACGATGCGCCGCGGCTATTACCCCTACGCGCCGAAGCTGCCGTTCGCGCCCGGGTACGAATCGGTGGGGACGGTCGACGCAGTCGGCGCCGGCGTCTCGGGCTTCCGCGTCGGTGATCGGGTCGCGGCGCTCCTCGTCCACGGCGGCTACGCGACCCACGTCGTGCGCGCCGCGGCCGATTGGGTGCGCGTCCCCGACGGTCTCGACGACGCCGAGGTCGCCGCGCTCATCCTCAACTACGTGACGGCGTACCAAGCGATCCATCGCTCGGCTCGACTCCCGCGCGGCGGGACCGCGCTCGTGACCGCCGCGGCAGGCGGGGTGGGTCAGGCGCTCGTGCAGCTGCTCCGCTTGAACGGCACGCGCGTCATCGCGGCCGCGAGCCCGCGCAGCCACGCGCTCCTGCGAGAGCTCGGCGCCGAGCCCATCGAGGGACGCACGGGGCCCGTCGACATCGCGGCGCTCGCGCTCGCGCCAGGCGGGGTCGACGTGGCCTTCGACGGCGTCGGGGGCGCGCAGCTCAAGCAGTGCATCCGGGCGACGCGCCGCGGAGGTCAGATCGTCTGGTACGGCTTCATGGGGTCGAAGGGGTTCCTCGACGTCGGCCTCAGCTACTTCGACCTCTTCGTGGGCGCGCGGCTGCGCGGTCGGCGCGGGGCCTTCTACGGTATAACGGCGTTATATCGAAAGGACCCGCGCCCGCTCCACGAGGATCTTCCCAAGCTGTTCGAGCTCCTCGCGGCGAAGAAGATCGCTCCACGGATCGCGTGCCGCCTGCCGCTCGATCAGGCGCGCGAGGCGAACGAGCGCATCGAGCGAGGCGGGCTCGACGGGAAGATCGTGCTGGTCGCGCCGAGCGTCGCCTGAAGTTTCGGTTACAGCGCTGTCAATTCGGCGCGTCGTCCGGGCGGTTCTCGAGGAAGTGTTTGCGCCGCTCGAGCTTCTTCCGGAGATGCTCGATCCGCACGCGGAGCGCGGTGCTGTCCTCGCCCTCGGCGTCCATCTGGTCGGCCTCGTCTTCGAGTTTGTCGATGTGCTCGGTGAGGTCGGTGACCGCCTGCTCCTCGCGCGCCCGCACCTCCTCGGGCGTGCCTCGCGCGCTCGCGGTGACCGTGCGCGGTGCGCGCGGGGCACGCGCCCTCGGCTTGCGCGGGGCAGCCGCCTCCGTGGTGGGGGCGTTCATCCTCGAGGGCGGTTGTGGCGCACGACGCGCGCGCATCACCAGCCACGCCGCGTTGGCGGCGACCAGCACGCCCGCGATCGCGAGGAGGAGCCGGCGCCGGTTGCGCGAGGTCATGCTCGAGCCGGTATACCGCTCGCGCTTCGGTGGGTCGAGCGCGCGGCGTTCACCCGGGCCTTCGTGAGAGTCCTGTTGGCGACATCGGAGGATCGCACCATGCTCGCGGCATGGGTTCGTTCTTTCAAAATGATCTCGAGTTCGAAATGGATCACGACGGGGCGTTGGTCGACGACCCCGAGGAGATCCAGCTCGACGTGGCTTACGACGATCTCAAGGTCGAGGGCGACAGCGCGGAGGCCGAGCTCGCGAGGCGCCTCTCGGTGCTGACGGAGGAGACGGTCGAGCCCGACGAGCTCTTCGATCTCGCGGTGCGCCGCCAGGGCAAGATCGTCGCGGCGCTCGTGCTCGCGGTGCAAGACGACGCCGTCGAGCTCGCGGGTGAGCGCGCGCGGGACGTGACCGACGAGGATCTCGCGGAGGCGATCGTCGCTGCCCTGCGTCGCGTGGGCTAGCCCAGTCTACGGGTCGCCTTGCAGGGACCCGAACGGCGGCGTCGGAACGGCGTCGCCCGCGGCCTGCGCGTCGAGCCTGGTTTTACGCGCGTCGAGCTCGAGATCGTAGAAGGGGCTGAAGGTCCGATCGACGGTCGTTTGCACGAAGTTCGCGTTCTCGGTGTGGCACTTCGGGCAGCCGACGCGCTCGATGCTGCGCGCGAGGTCGGGGTACGTTGCCAATATATTGGCGTCGATGCCATCGAGAGAGAGCTCCTCGGCCGGCGCGCTCGGCGGCACACGCGCGGACGCGCCGCGGAAGCGCTCGGGGATCTCGAGCGTGCGGCTCGCGAGGGCCTCGGCGTTCTCGTCGACGAAGCCGAGGAAGTCGTCGCGGAGCGCGCCCGGCGTGTTCAGGATGGGGATCGCGACAGTCTGAAAGAGGGCGGGGTTGTCGAGCTCGTCGGCGTTGCCGGTGGGCTTCCACTGGCGCCACTCCCACGGCGAGACCGTGAGCTCGACGCTCTCGGCGAGGAGGAACCGCTCGTGCACGAGGCCCTCGTCGAGGACGGCGCGGGCCGCGTCGAGGAACGCGTCGCCGTCGAGCGCGGAGAGGCGCGCCCAGCGACGCGCGGCGCCCATGCAGTGCACGCTGCCGTCGGGGGCGACGTCGTCCTCGCGCGGGGGCTGGCGAAACAAGAAGAGGACGTGCAGCGGTGAATAGATCGGGTGGGTCGACGCGAGCGAGACGCGGAGCTCGCCGCAGCCGCCGCCGCGCGGCCCGAGATCGAGCCGATTGTGAACGCCGGTTACTTTGAAGGGCAAATCATCGAGGGGCCAGCTCGAGGGGTCGACGCCGTAGGTCGTGGCGAGCTCGTCCATCAGCTGCGCGGGGCCGGCGCGCTCCGAGTGGCTCGTCGTAGCGAAGCGCCGCAACCACCGATCGAGGAGCACGCCACCTTGGCCGTCGTCGCTCGCCGCGGAGAGCACGCGGCCGAGCCCGACCGCGGACTCGTCGTCGAGGAGCGCGGCGTCGGTCCACGCCAAGCTGCGCTCGCGGCGCACGGCCGGGGGCGGCGTGCCGCGCGCGGAGATCGTCACCGAGGTCACGCCTGCGCCGAGCGTGAGCGTGAGCGTTCCACCGTCGATCACGCGTGGACGAAACCATGCGCCGCCGTCCCAGCCCTCGGCGAGCGGGCCGGCGTCGGCGCCCGAGCTGTCCTTGAGCGTGGGCGCGACGGACGCGGGGCCGCGCACGTCGATCTCGAGCACGACGGGCGCGTCGCCGACGTTGATGTCGACCTCCCGAGTTTCTCCGAGGTCGTCGAGCAGGAGCGTGCCCTCTTTGTCTTCGTCGACGAAGTCCGCGAGGTCGACGGCGACGGGGCCGTCGGGTGTGGGCTGCGTGCTCGAGTCGTCGGCGCACGAGGTGAGCGCGAGCATCACCGCGAGCGCAGCCGCTCGAAGCCTGCGCGGCCGAAGCCCACGTGGCCGGAGCCCACGTGACCGGGACCCAGGCGATTTACGCAAGCCGCGAGCCCCTGCGGCGGCGCACGCGCGTCGCTAGTGAACCGAGCGCCAAGAGCGCGAAGGTCGCGCCGCCTGCGTCCGTGTCGCGCCGCGCGCCCGTGCGACACGAGCAGCCGTCGCCGCCGTCGCTCGCGCTATCGCCACCGGTGCCTGCGCCACCCGCGCCGCCGTCGCCGCTCGCGGCGCCGGAGCCCGTCGTCGTCGGCCCCATCGATCCGCCGACGCCACCGCCGCCTGCGCCGCCCTCGCCGGGGCCAGGGCCGATCGGGGGCTCACCGAGGTGTCGCGCGAACCGCGAGATCGAGACCTCGTCGAGTCGACCCTGAAAGGCGCCGTCGCCGTCGGGGCACGCGGCGCGCGCCCCGGGGCCGCCGATGCTCAGCGCGTCGGTCGTCGAGGTGATCGTGCCCGCCGCGAGCGTCGCCGTCGTTACTTGGACGCCGTCAAACCAAAAGCCGGCGTTGCCCGTCGCGCCGTCGTATTCGAAGGCGACGTGCGTCCAGGTGTCGAGCGGAAGGGCGGGGGATGCCAGCGAGACCTGCGTGCCCCCGACGTTCACGCGGGCCTGGAGCGCGTGGTTCTCCTCGAGCACGACCGAGTACGAACCGTTCGCGATGTCCCCCTTACCGATGAGTAAGCGCCAGTTGTTCGCGGCGTCGCAGTCGGGCTCGCTGGGCGCGACGCTGAACTCGATGGTGACGCCGTTCGCGGGGTTCAGGCTCGTCGCGTTCGCGACGACCACGCGGTCGTCGACGCCGTCGAACGCGAGGGATTTGCCTAGCGCGCCGTCGTTCGCCTTCGCGAAGGTGAGGCCGCCCTCGAGCGAGCCCGTGTTGAAATACCCCGAGACGTCCGGGGTCTTCGTCGTGTCGAGCTCGCCCGCGGCGTTCACGCTCTCGTTGAGGTGCCAGAGGCCGGCGTAGTTGCCGTCGAGGCCGTCGTCGAAGCTGAGCTCGACGTAGTTCGAAGTGTTGCTGCCGAAGAAGGGCCAGACGTCGACGCCCGAGCTGACCGGCAGCTCGGAGAACGTCTTCGGCCCGGGCGACGAGAAGAAGAGCCTTACTGTATTGTCAGTGTCCGGGTTCGCGCCGCCGTCGATGTGCGCGACGCCCCAGTTGGTCGGGTAGCCGACGACGCTGAGCGCGTTGCGGCGCGGGCCGCAGCCAGGTGGATCTTCGGTCGCGCGGCACGGCATCGGCGCGGCCGCGAAGATGATCGCGTCGCCGTCGGGCATGAGCCACGGGTACGCGCCGTGGAAGAGGTCGCCCGCGTCGAACGGCGTGCCGTCGGCCGCGCGCAGGCGTCGCTCGGCGAGCGGGTAGGTGCCCGTCACGAGCGGGTCCTGGAACATCGAGCTGATCGGCTTCGGCGAGGACCAACCGCTCGCGGCGCACGCGTTCGCGTTCACCGCGTACATGAGGATGTCGATCGTGCCGTCGTTCGCCGGGTGGCCTTGATAGACGAGGAGCTTGCCGTCGCGGGTGATCGTGGGCTCGATGCCCTTCAAGGTGGGGGACAGCGGCTCGGGCGCGCCGAAGATTGCTTTGTAGATCAAAGCATCGGCGGAGCGCGGCGAGCTGACCCAGACCTGGAGTCGACGCCGCCGCATGACGAAGCCGCCGTCCGCCGCCGCGGTCACGGCGTCGCTGTCGATGAGCGTGACGTCGTAGCAGTCGAACGGGCCGGCCGCGTTCGCGGCGCCGGACTCGTCGCAGGCGTAGGGGGCGTGGCTCGCGTCGTCCTCACACAGGGCGAGCGCGTTCTCGGTGCCGTTCGGATCGCCGAAGACGTGCACGCGCGGGCTGAGGAGCGGGCCGCTCGCGTCGGGCAGACCGTCGGGCAAATAGGTCGCGGCCTCGGGGCGGAGCAGCTGCGCGCCCCACCCGAGGCTGTCGCGCACGAGCAAGAGCCGGCCGTCGAACGAGATGTTGTGCCCGTTGCCGCCGAACGCGCTCGGGACGCTGCGGGTGCTCGTGACGGCGAGCGCGTCGCTCGCGAAGAGTCCAATCGACACACAGCCCAAGAAAGCGAGGCTGAGCCGAGAAAGCATGATCCTCGGATAACGCGGTGCCGTCTTGGGGACTAGTCTGGTCGGCGGTTCGTTACAGGAATGTCAGCGCGAAGCGGAGCGCCAGCCCCGCGACAAAGCCCGATCGTTCGGTGAAACTCACCGGCGCCGAACGCGCCTCGCGCCGACGGGTGCATCTCTGCCCCAAAACAAAAATCAGGGCTGGCTGGTCTTCAAGATCTTGGCGGTCGCGCCAGCCGCGCGTCCGCGCTCGGCGGCCTCGTCGCGGAGCTTCGCGTCTTCGAGCTTGGAGACCGCGTCGTCGTAGCGCTTCTGGAGGGCGAGCCAATACGCGCCGTCGGCGTCACGCGGGACGGCGATCTGCCTCAGCACCGCAGCGTCGAACGCCGCGAGCCCGCCGATCGTCGTCGGCGTCGCGTACGTCTTGCTTGCGACGGCGTCGAACGCGCGGACGTCGCCGAACTTGGGCGTGAAGGGCTCGGTCTGCAGCATGAGGCCAGCGACGTCCTGCGGCCCATTTCGCAGGGCGATCGCGAGCGCGAAGAAGAACTCGTCCTCGGGCGAGAGCGTCGCGCGGTCGAGCTTGGCGAAGTGCGCGATCGAGGCCTCGACGTCGAAAGCACGCCAATACACGAGCGCCAAGCGCACCCGCAGTCGGGCGTAGGCCGCGCGCGCAGCGGGCGAGAGCGTGTCGCCCGCGTCTTTGACGGCCGAGCGGAACCAGAGCGGGATGCCGTGGACCCCGAGCGCGGCGAGCATCGCGGGATCGGTCGCCGTCGCGGGATCGAGGATTTCTCCAGCGAAGAACGTCGGGAGCTTGGCCGCGAGTTTGCGCTCGACGTCCGTCTCGTCCGCGCGCAGCGGGGTCTCGGGCACCGCGAGGATGTCGAGCGAATCGACGCGCCGGCCGCCGTAGAGCTTCGCCAAGAGGGAGCGCGTCTGGCGCACGCGGCTGTCCATCAGGATGCCGGTGTTGGCCATCTCGCGCAGGCCGACGAGGGCCGCGTCGCGACCGCGCTGCTTGCGCGGCTCGAGCAGCTCGTCGAGCTTCGCGTAGTAGGCGTTCGCGAGCTCGGGGTCGGACTTCATCTCGTTCGAGATCGGCACGTCGCGCACGACCTCGACCATGCGCAGATCAGCCCAGCCCGCGTTGATCGCGACGAGCCCGCGACCGAACCCGACGAGCGCGAAGCCCTGCTGCGCGAGGGTCTTGATCGCGACGGCCTGCTCGTCGAACCACTTCTTCACGGGGCCGGCGGTGAAGGCCTCGACCCGCTTCTTCGTGAAGGGCGGCTCGAGCTGCGGCGGGCTGCCGACTGCACGCGAGAGGCGCGCCGAGAGGGCCTGGCCGATCAGCGTGTGCTGGATGCTGCCCGGCATGCCCGCGGGCTTTGCCTTGAGGATGGGCTGCGCGAGCTCATCACCGCACTCGACCGGCGCGAGCTCGATGTGGAGCGAGCGCACGGTGCCGGCGGGGAGACCCTCACACGACTCGAGCGCGAGGAGCGCAGCGTCGCGCGCGTCGTCCGTGAGGTCGAGCGCTTCGGCGAGCGAGGCGAGCGCGAGAGGTTTGGTCGCGCAGGACTTCGGGGCGGCGCCTGCCTTGCGCTTGATCCACGCGTCACACGACTTCGGCGCGGCGGGGACGCCCGCCGGCGGGGGCTCGAGCGCGGCGTCGGCGATGGTCGGCTTCGGCCCTTTGAGGATGGGCAGCTCTTCGTCGCGCTGGCTGACCTCGACCGCGAAGGGATCGTTCGGATCGGGCGGAGGTGTGCTCGCGCTCGCGCTCGCAGAGGCCGAAACCGCGGCCGAGTTCGACGCGCTCGCGGTCGTCCGCGGCTCGTTCGGATCCGGCGAGGGGCCACACGCCGCGCCGAGCGCAGCGACCGCGAACACGACACCGAAGAGCCGACGAGCCTGCATGGCTCCAGCCCTTACTGGAACTGCACGCCCGTGTCGACGAGGCTCCCCGGTTCGAAGCCCTGGAGCGTGACCTCGATCGTTTGACCATCAACGGATACGAACTGCAGGTCGAACGCGCCCTCACCGAAGCCGCCGTCGTCGTTGAGCGTGCCGTCGGTCTCGCGCCGCAGCGAGAACCAGTCCGCGTGGTTGGTGCTGCGCACGGCGACGTGATCGAAGGGCATGCGCGCGTTGCGCACCCAGAGGCTCGTCCAATACGGGTTCGCGCCCGTCTGGAACTGCAAGAGGATGTTCCCGTTCTCGGGGCAGCGCGCGAGCTGCCAGTTCATCGGGCGCGGGTTCTCGGGGGTGCCCTGCGGGTCGTCTTCGTGGATGAGATCGTACGCGTCGGGGCTCATGTCCATGTCGCCGGGCGCGTTGGAGACGCCGGTCGTAACGACGTGGACGAGCACCTGCTTGCCGAGCCGCGTCGTCACGAGCGCGCAGGCGTCACACAGGTTGCCGTCGCCGTTCAGCGACTGATCGATCCCCGCGAGGAACGGCCCCGTCAGGTTCTGAACCTCGGTGGGGTAGGGCGCGCACGAGTTGTGAAACGCCGTCTCGGCGAAGTCGACGGGGCCGAGGTGATAGCTGCCCTCGTGCACGTCGCCGAAGGTCTCGCTGCCCGGCGGCACCGCGACGAAGCCACCCTCCCCGGAGGTCGCGCCGGAGCCGGTGTCGCCGCCCTGGCCGGACGCGCCGGAGCCGTTCCCGCCGGTGGAGCTGTCGTCACCGCAACCGTTTGCCCCCCAAAGCATCGCGAAGCCGAGCACGAATCCAAGCGCGCGTGTCATGGGAGCGATGGTACACCGCCGCGCTCCCTCCGCGCCTCAACCCATCGCGAGCTCGGCGGTGCCGTCGTGGCCGTCGACGATCACGTCGACGCCGTTGTTGGCGAAGCGCTTCGCCGCGTAGAGCGGCAGCCGATCGCGCTCGTGTTCGAGCGCCCAGCGCGCGTGTCCGATGAGGAGCGCGAGCTCGGCGGCGCGGCCGAGCGTGAGCGCGAACCGCCGCGCGCCGCCCTCTACAGCGTTGGCGTCTTTCTTCATCATCGCGGCCTCGAGCCAGCTCGTCGCGTGCTCGATCGCGCGCCGCGCGACGCCGACCTCGGCCTCGAGCTCGGCGGGCGCGCCCTTCATCTCGTCCTCGAGCTCGGCGATGAACGGCGCGAGCGCGCCCTCGCGGGCGATCGCGCGGAGCGCGTCGAGCGACAGCACGTTGGTCGTGCCCTCCCAAATGCTGAGGACCTGCGCGTCGCGCAGGATGCGGGGCAGGCCCGTGTCCTCGACGTAGCCGGCGCCGCCGAAGCACTCGAGCGTCTCGCTCGCGATCGCGACGCCTTGCTTGCCGGTCGTGAGCTTCGTGAGCGGCGTGAAGAGCCGCAGGGCGATCGCCTCGCGCTCGGTCGCGGTCCCCGTGTCGTGTTTGCCGAGGAGCTCGACGAGCCGGAACGCGAGGTGGAAGGCGCCTTCGTATTCGGCCTGCATCGACGCGAGCGTGTCGAGGTGGAGCGGCTTCTCCGAGAGGGGCGCGCCGAACGCGACGCGCCGCTTCGCGAAGTCGCGCGCGAGCGCCAGGCCGCGCCTCATCGCGCTCGTCGCCGCGACCGAGTTCCACGTGCGCGTGACGTTGAGCATTGGCGTGATGTTGCGCACGCCGTCGGTCGTGCCGACGACGGGCGTCGCGATCGTCCCGTCGAGCGTGAGCTCGGCGGTCGGGACCTTGCGCGTTCCGAGCTTGTCCTTCAGCCGGTTGATCGCGACGCCGTTCATGCGGCCCTCGTGGTCGCGGACCTCGAGGTAGAAGAGCGCGAGCCCCTTGCCGCCGGCCGGGTTCCCCTCGGGGCGGCCGAGCGTGAGCGCCATCTGCGAGGTCGTCGCGCTCGTGAACCACTTCGTGCCGTAGAGCTTGAACCGGCCCGAGCCGTCATCCATCGGTCGCGCGATCGTCTCGGAGAGCCCGACGTCCGAGCCGCCCGTGCGCTCGGTCATCCATTGGCCGCTCGTCCAGAACGTCGACGGATCGCGGCTCGTGAGGTGCGGGAGCGCGCGCTCGGCGAGCACGCTCTTGTGCGCGGTGAGCGTCGCGGCCGCGCCGTCCGTCATCGCGAGCGGGCACGTGTAGACGTCGGTCGACGCGTCGAACAGGTACACGAGCGCGAACTGATGCACGCGCGAGAGCGCGCCGAGCTTCTTCTCGTAGGCGGTCGCGACCACGCCGCGCTCGGCCGCGAGGGCCGCGGCGCGTTGCCATAACGGCGTTAGCTCGATGGTCTCGACGCGGTTGCCCCAAGGGTCCCACGACACGAGCCGCGGCTCGTTCTGACGATCCGCGAGCTGCAGCGCGTAGAGCTCACCGCCCGCGAGCTCACCCATCGACTCGAGCTCGGGGAAGACGACCGCGCGCGCGGCCTCGTCGAGGCGCCGGCGCAGATAGGACTGTAGGACGCGGTCTTCGTGGAACTGGTTACCGAGGCGCGGCGGAGTCTGAATGAACGGCATGGTGCGCGCATGATGTCACGCGCCCTCGCCCGCGGGATCCGTCCCTGCCGGTGGCGGCTTCCACGGGTGGAACTCGAGGTTCGGATCGGGCGTCTCCTGGGGTGGGCGCAGCGCTTCCGGGACGTTGCGCAAGTTGATCCGGATGCGGACCCACGTGGACGAGCGCCCGCGCATCGTGTCGACGAGGATGTCCTCGACCGCGAGGTGCGCGGCGGCCTCGGCGTGCCGTGTCTTCCAGCGTTCGAGGCCCGCGAGAGCCTCTTCTTTGAGGGCGGCGTTCGCGATGATGAGGAGCGGCATCTTCGAGGCGCGCCTGCCCGTCGCGGAGATCGTTTGACCTCCTAAGACCTCGGTCGTTTGAGCTCCAACGATAGGTGGATTTTGGGGGGCAGAGTCTGCACCCTTCGCGTGCGACGCGGACTTCCCGCGCACCCTCGGGGTCTTCGTGCGCGGACTGCTGTCGGACTCGTCGCGCGCGGCCCACTCGAGGAGCCGCTCGATCGAGAAGCGCGCCCGATCAATCTCCGCGTGCAGATCGCCGAGCGCCGCGAGGCGCGCGGGCATCGAGCGCATCGTGAAGTCGCCAGGCTCGCAGGTCGCGACCTCTTCCCACGAGAGCGGCGCCGAGACGCGCGCGTCGGGCAGCGGACGGATCGAATACGCCGAGCACGTCGTGCGATCCTTCGCGTTCTGGTTGTAATCGAGGAAGACGCCGTGACGCTCTTCCTTCCACCACTTCGCGGTGGCGATCGACGGCGCGCGCCGCTCGACCTCGCGCGCGAGCGCAAAGGCCGCGCGCCGCACGTCGGTGAAGCTCCAGCGCGGCTCGATCCGCACGAGGATGTGCATGCCGCGCGAGCCGCTCGTCTTCGGCCAGCCCTCGAGGCCGAGCTCGGTGAGGAGCGCGCGGACCTCGAGCGCGACGGCGCGCACCGTGGGCCAGTCGACGCCAGGCCCCGGATCGAGGTCGACGCGGAGCTCGTCGGGGTGCTCGAGATCGCCCGACCGCACCGGGTGCGGGTGGAGCTCCATGCACCCGAGGTTCACGATCCAAATGAGGCCGGCGACGTCGTCGACGACGATCTCGTCTGCGGTGCGCCCCGAGGGAAATCGCAGCTCGACCGTGCGCAGGTAGCTCGGGAGCTTCGCGGGGGCGCGCTTTTGGTAGAAGGGCGGCGCGCTGGCTCCGTCGACGAATCGCTTGAGGACGACAGGCCGATCCGCGATGCCGCGGAGCGCGCCCTCGGCGACGGCGAGGAAGTAGCGAACGATGTCGAGCTTGGTGATCCCGAGCTCGGCGAAATACGGCTTCTCCGGGTGCGTGATGCGGACGGCGTGGCCGCCGGCCTCGATCTCGACGACGTCGTGTTTGTCGGGCATTCAAACCACCGTCGAGAGGGTCGCGTTCGGGAAGCGGCGCAGCGCGAGCGAGAGCTGGTCGTGGGCTCGCGCGGCCCCATCGGGGGCGCGGACCGTGACGGCGTCGACGGTCCGCGGATCGAGCGTCTCGAGCGACGCGATCGGCAGCTCGACCTCCGGGCCGAAGAGAACGGGCGCGCGCAGCGAGATGTCGACCGAGGTCTTTCGGTCTCGGTGCGTGATGGTCGCGGCGACCGCGCCGAGGCCGAGGATGAGGGTGGTGAGCGCTGGCGGCAGCGACCGAACGAAGCTGCCGAGATCGATGAGGCCGCGAGCGGCGGTAGCCGGCTTGTAGATCTCGAGCTTTGACAATGTCTCACGAATCGAGCTCTCGAAGAGCCAGGCGCTGGTCGCGGCGCTGAGCGCGGAGATCATCCCCGGCACGCGGTGCTCGACGTGCTCCAGCTTCGGGAAGGCTTGCGTCTTGGCGGCTGCGCGGCCCATCGCTTCGAAGTCCTCCTCGTTCGCGAAGCCCAGGCTCAGCTTGGTGACGGGGAGCGCGGGGCAAGCGCACAGCTTCACGAAGGTGTTCGGCGAGAGCTCCACGAGCGAGCGGAGCGCCCGCGCTGCGACGACGGTCACGGGCTCGTCCGTCGTGAGCTCGACGACTGTGGCCCACGATGGGTGGGCGCCGACCTCCTCGCGTTGGTCCCTGTTGCGATAGCGCGTCGCACACCTCGCCAAGAAGCCGCGCTCGAACCGGACCGACTTCGGCACGAGCACCCGGTCGAGCGGGCCGAGCCACTCGGCTTGGTGAGCCTTCAGCAGGGCGCGCACGCGTCGCTCCTCCGTCGGCTTCGGAGATGCTTTGAGCTGCAAAGCAATGAACTCCCCGCGCGCCGAGCCGCGCTGGGCGCACCAATCCCCGTACACGAGGCGCGGAGCGTCGTCGTCGGGCGCGCTGTAGATCGCCTCGAGCAGCGTCGCCTCGTCTTCGGTCGACGGGCGGGAGGGCTCGTCCTCGAGCGCGTCGAAGGTGGGCGCCGGCCCGCTCGCGAGGCGCGTGGCGTGCGCCGAGATCTCGTCGAGGAGCTGTCCTGCCTCCGCGTCGAGCTCGGGCTCGGTCGCGCTCGAGAGCGCGACGATGGCCTTGTCCTGCTGCGGCGTGAGACGGACCTCCTTCCGGAGCGCGAGGAGCTCCTCGCGGTGACGAGGGTCGAGCGAATCGGCGAGCGATTTCAGCGCCAGGTTGCGCACGGGAGAGAAGTGGGGGCTGTGCGCCCCGAGGCCGAAGCGCGCGGCCTGTAGCGTGCGCGCGCTCACGCGCGGGTCAGGGCCATACGTGGAGATCAGGCGCTCGAAGCGCACGCGCACGAACGGGCTGTCCGCGCCGGGGAGCGCCTCCAAGAGGGCGGGCAGGGCCTCGGGGAGGGCGCGCTCACACGAGGCCATCCACGCGTCGTGCGTCGCGCTCGCTGTCTTTTGCCTCGCGAGCGCGGGCACCCCGCGCGCGGCCTCGTTCGAGACGAGCTCGAGCACGCGAGCGATCTCACCCGCGTGTGCGGCGCGCCACGCGCTGACGAGCGCGGTGATGGCCGCGCGTCGATCCCCCGCGGCGAGCGCGCTGGCAGCCGCGCGCAGCGGAGTGAGGACATCGGCGGTGAGGTTCTCGGCTCGCTTCGCAGGCACGCGACGGAATCTAGCGAGCTCTCGACCAGAGTCGAAGCTCGGTGCCCTCGAGCGCGCTCGAGCACGTCGGCTCGTCGTCGGCGGCGGCGCGCACGCCCTGAAAGAGGTGAGCTGCCGCGGACTGGTGATTCAGGATCCGGGCGCGCTCGAGCACCGCATAGGGGATGATGGGCCCGTTTCCATCGAGGGCTCGATTGGCGGTTATGTTGTCGTGATTGGCGATCAGGATGCCCCCTTCGGTGAGCACCCATAGAGCGCTATCGGCATGTTCTGGACAGTCCCATAAATACCGACCCTCCGAGGAAGAGGCTTCGTCTTCACAGCGATAGGCTCGCGTCTCGCCGAGGGTGAAGGTCGTGGCCCCGGCGGGGATTTGTAGATAGGTCCCGAGGCAGTCGCTCACCAGATCGCGGAGCGCTTGTGTGTCCGTGACGACGTCCTCGAGCTCCAATGGAGCGCCTGTCGTCAAGTCGAGCGTCTTCGCCTCGAGGAAGTCGCTCGAGGGGTGAGCGCTGGTCGAGTCATAACCCACAAATCGGTAGAAGCTCAGGATGCTGGCGGTCGCCGAGACGATCGCTACGCCGAGGTCGCGCGTCCCGGAATCTTCGCAGGTTTCCACTTCTTTCTTCCAGCCGTCGAAGTAGGAGCTTTGTAGTTGTCGATTGAGGCGTGCTTCGAGGTCCGCGTCCGAGCCGCCGAAGATGCGAAGCCCAGTCTCGGTGACGCGGCACTGGGCGTCGTCTCGGCTCGCCTCGGCCTCGCGGGTGACTCGGTAGAAACCAGGCCACGTCTTGGGTAGCGGCGTGAGTTCGACGGACACCCCGTGCTTGACCCCGTTTGCCAAATGCAAGGTCGCTCGGACCACGCCTTCTGAGCATTGCCCTGTCGGGGCGCCGTCGTCGGCGCGAGGAGGAACGATGTCGCGCAGCGTGACGACGGAGGGCGCGCTGCCTTCCTCCTCGTCGAAGTGCAACGCGCCGTAGAAGAGCCCGTCCTTTGGGCTGAGCACGACGGTGAAGGGCTTGTCGCCGAGCGTCCCGCGGAAGGGGCGGGAGAGGTCGCAGTCGAGCGGGGCCGCGTCGTCGAGACTCATGGATAGCGGGCGCGTCGTCACGACGAAGGTCGTGGGCGCGACGACCGTCTTCGGCTCGGGTCGCGTCGGGCTGGTCGAAGCGCGCCCGCTGACAGCAGCCGAGCAGCCGAGCAAACTCGAGAGCGCGAGCGTCGATAGGCGAAGAGCAGTTGCTACCATCGGCGGTGTGAGGCTTTCAACGCGGTGATGCGTTTGGCCATTCCGTGAGAGGCCAAGTGGTTACAGCGCTGTTAGCTTCGTCGCGCGCTCGGTCGACCGGAGCGTTCTTGTTGTGCGCGCACCGTTGAGCGATGCCCTCGCGTGCGCTACCGATGGATGGTGCGCAACACTCCTCAGCGTCTTCGCTCTCGCCGGTCCGCAGCGCCGCTCGCACTCTCCTTCGTGACCACCGTCGCGGGTTGCGGCGGCTCGCGTGACTCGAGCAACACCCCCGAGTCTTCGGCCAGCGCGTCGAGCACCGCGAACGCCTCGGCTACGACGAGCGCCTCCACAGCGCCTACGACGACGATCGCCACGGCCGATCCGTCGACGACCGCCAAGCCGACGGCGCGCAAGTCGATGACCGGACAGATCCAACGCAGAGGCGACACCTGCCAGTTCGTCGAAGCGGTCGACTCCGGTTGCCCCAAGGACGCGCGGTGCAATCCGCCGGAGCCGTACCGAATGGCGGTCGCTTGCGAGCCGGGCCTCTCGCCCCCCACTTACGTGACCATCGTCGAGAGCGGCGGCAAATGCGGCTACGACTATGAGCTCCCCGACAACAGCTCGATGAACTGCCCTCCGAACTTCAGCTGCAATCCACCCCCGCCCGAGACTCGCCACGTCGACGTGAAGTGCCCTTGGTAGGGCGCTCTACGCGGCTCAGCGGGGAGCGTTGCGAATGAAGCGGTGGACCATTCGGACCGCCCCCGCGCCGACCGCCGCCCCGACCAGAAAGCCGGCGCCGTGGTTCGAGATGCTGACACCCCCACATGCGCCGAACGCGAGCGCGGCGACCACGTAAACCCCAATCCAGACCATCCGCCCAACGTACAGCGGCTGGAGATTCGCGGCCAGCGTGGCTGACCGGGCCGCGCCGTTACACGATGCGTGAATGAGACCGCGAACCAGCCTCGTCGTTGGCACCTCCTTGTTGAGCTTCATGCTCGGGTGTCGAACGTCGCGCGACGAACGCGCCGATCCTCCGCGCGTGCCGACGCCGCTCGAGAGCGCCGCGCCGGTTGTGGACCCTTGTTCGGAGGCCGAGATCACGCGCGCGCTCGCTTCCTTGCAGAGCCCAGCGCCCGAGACCGCGCCCGCTCCTCGCGAGTCGCTCGGTGAGCTCTTGGCGCCGCCGTTCCTACGCCCGGAGTCGAAGCCGGAGAAGCTCGATACCTTCCAGCTGCGGATCACCACGACGATCACCTCGGTGACCCGCCCCGCCGACATGATGCCGCTCGACGTCTCGTATGCGCAGCCGCCCTGGGCCGAGCTCGAGTCGGACCTGCCGGAGCGAGCGCGCCCACTCGCCGCGCAAGCTCGCGAAGCACGCGCCGAGCGCGTCGCGGTCGCCGGCCATGCGGAGCTCCGCGCCTGTGTCGGCGCGGTCTCCAAGCGACTCGACGAGCGAGAGCATGCTCTCGAAAAGGTCCTGCGCGAGCTCGAACCCACAGCGCCGAAGAGCAGCGTGGTCTTCCTTTGGCTCGCAGACATGGAGTGGGCCGAGGCCGAACGACGCATGTCCGAGACGGGCGGTGAGCTCGATTTGACGGCGCCGCTCGCGCGGCTAGCGTCTTTGGTCGCGAACAGCGCTGTAAGTGATCGGGTCGGCTGGGCGGCGCGCTACGAGCAGGCGCGCGCCCTCTCCGAGGCGGGCGCGATCGCCGAGGCCGTCCTCGTCTTTCGCGAGGTCGCCGCGAGCGAGGCCGTGCCCGTCGCGTTTCGCGCGGACGCTCTCTTTCGGATCGCCGCAAACGCAGTCGGCGCGGTCGATGCTGTCCCTGCCTTCCGCGCGGCGTGGGAGTTCACGGCTGTCGACCCAGCCAAGCTCGCGCTCTTGCGCGGGGCCTCGGCGTTCGGCTGGTTCTTCCACGCGACGAAGCTCGGCGACGCGAAGGACGTCGCGCAGTCGGTCGCAGCGCTCGTGTCGACGAAGCTCGTCGACGAGGCCTCACTCTCGAACGAGCTCGGCGAGCGCCTCGGTGATTTCCTCTCGCGCCACGGGGACTGGGAGAGCTTCCGGGCGCTGGAGCTGCCACGCGAGGCGGTCGCCGCGGCCGCGATGGTCATCGCCGAACAGGCCGTCGGCGACGGGGCCCAGACGCTCGCGCAACGCTCCGCCGAGATCGCCAAGCGGCTGTCGTCCGATCCCACGTCAGCGGACGAGCTGCTCGCGCACATTGCGGGGGCGGCCCTCGTATCCTCCGAGCCTCGCCCGCGCGCCGAAGCCCTCCTCACGGCGTGCTCCGACCTCGCGCACCCGACGAGCTCGCTGACGCTCACCTGGTCACCCGAGACGCGAACGCACGCGCGCAAGCTCGTGGTGAGCAAGGTGAAGGGCGACGCGACCGCGTTCGTCTCCTGCCTCGAGGATCTCGCCCCCGTGCTCCTCTGGGATGCGCCTGGCTTCTCGATGCCGGTCGACATCGTCTGGAGCCGATAGGATTACTTTGTTGTAAGCGTATCGCCCCAGCGTCGCGGCCCCGCGAGGTCAGATCGCCGCCACGATGAACGCGAGCACGCCAATCGTGGACGCCAGACAAAGCAGGGGCAGGAGCAGGTAGACGACCCCCGAGCCTTCGTCGAAGCCGCCCTCGGGCGAGATCGTCACGGCGAGAGCGTCGAGCGCGAGCCCGCGCCCGGCGCGCGTCGGATCGTAGAGGACAGGCTCGAACGGCTCGTCCTCGATTGCGCGGCCTTTGTGGGTCTTCACCGTGAACTGGTATTTACGCTCGACAGAACGCGAGCTCGCTCGATAGGACGTGTCGCCCTCTTCGGGTGGCAGGTCGAGCTCGAAGACATAGCGATAGACGCGCTGCTTGTTGACCCGCGTATTGGTCGGCTCCTTCTTCACCAGCTTGGCGAAGCCGAGCACCCCACGCTCGAGGAGCTTGGCATCACCGGCGCCGCGAATGGCGTTCACGATCGAAACGCCGACCAGGACCAGGAAAGGCAAGAACAGAAGGCCTGACCAGACACCGAAGGTCCGCGCCCGCAGCCCCTCGATTCTCGACGAAGAAGGTCTATCTGCTCTGTACTGGACAGTCACCGTCGCACCAGGGACGGGCCACCTGTCGACCGCGTAAGAGCGCGCTCTGTACTCCTGGTCATCTACTTTGTACGTGTAGTCGACCTGCATCACTTGCCGATTGTTGTCTTGAGAGTACGTCCTCTTGACGTAGTGGACCTCACCCGTCGCGCTGTCGAGCTTGCCGCGGAACTCGATGAGGCTGAGCAGTTCGGAGTCGACGACAAAGACGTACATCGGCAGGCTGAAGACGAGGAGCCCCGCCCAGCCGACCTGGCGCAACCCGCCGAACATCATCGCCATGCGTGCCCCGAAGCTGACGGGGCGGGGGGGAGCCGCGAGCTCGATCCGCCGCCCGATATACCCCGTCGGCGAAGGCGTCATGAGGACAGGCTACACGCGGAGGCCCGCGCTGACGATTGCCGCTCGATTCGTGACACTGTTACAGAATTGTCAAAGCTAGGTGGCCTCCACTGGAGGGACGTAAACGTCGAAGCGCTCGCGGGCTCGTTGAATGACATTGTTGTCAGCGATTCTGAGGTTGTGTTCGAAGAAGCCGAGCACTTGGAGCCGGCCGAGGTGCGGCGAGTCGACGAGCGCGCGCAGGCCTTCCTCACCGATCTTGGAGGATTGGAGGTCGAGTGACACGAGTCTCTCGAGCGCTGGAGAGGCGGCGAGGAGCTTCGCGCCTTTGTCGCCGATGGGGTTGTTTCCCAGGTCCAAGACCTCGAGGGAACGCATCCAAGGCGCAGCCATGAGCGCTTTGAGCGCTGTCGGCCCGAGGCGGTTGTTGCAGAGCGACAGCGCGCGCAGCCGCTCGAAGGGGGCAGCGGCGAGCGCGCGCACGCCGTCGAGCGCAAGCTGCGTGTTGGTGAGGTCGAGCCGAACGATCCGTTGCGGGTCGATCCACCGCGCTTTGGCGAGACCCTCGGGGCCGAGCGGATTGCCGTGGAGGTCGAGCTCGTCGAGCCGAGGAAGCGAGACCTGCTTCGTGAGGGAGTCGAGGAGCTCGGGTGGGATTCGGTTCTTGCCGAGCGAGAGCACCCGCCACGGCAGATCCCCTTCTGCGCGGAAGGTGTCCTTCAATTGAGCTCCCCACCAGACGAAGAAATTGTCGTCGAGGTAGAGCCGTTCGAGGCGCCGAACGAGCGGCGAGCTCATGAGGGCCGAGACCCCGCTTCCGTCGATGCCCTCGAAGTCGAAGCGGAGCTCGACGAGCGAGTGGAGGTGCGGCGATTCGAAGAACGGTCGCAGTCGAACCGCGTCGTTTCGCCCGAGGAAGAAGCGCACCCTCCTGATGTGTCGCAGCCAGGGCGCGCGCGCGAGGCCCTCGAGCGACGGCGCGTCGCGTGTGTCGATCTCGAGCGAAGTGAGCGGTGTCTCGGAGGTGATGCGCTCGCCGTGCGCGACGAGCGCGGCGACGTCACGCGCGACCAAGCGGCTGACAAAGCCGCGCTCGAGGGCGAACGGCGGCCACTCGAGACCCGCGGGCAGCGTGGGCTGCGGCCGCTCGGAGCGCCGCCCCGACACCCAATCGCGATCGCGGGCTTGAACGCGCAGCACCTCGGCGTCGAGCGGGCCGGCCGCGGCCATCGCGATCTGCTTGCGAATGAGCTCGGCGTCGTGGGTCGCGCCGCGCGCCTCGAGGAAGTCGGCGTAGACGAGGCGAGGCGCGTCGTCGCGCGGGTCCCCGCAGATCGTGGCGAGGAGCGCTGTGTTCTCGAGCTCAGCGCGCGCCACGATCGACAGCGCTCACGGCGCGCTTCGCGAGCGCGGCGATCTCGTCGAGCAGGTGCTCGCCGTCACGACCGAAGAGGTCGCCGTGATGACCGCCAGGGAGCCTGACGAGCGCGCAGTCCACGATGGTCTCGGAGATTCGCTCGCCCATCCAGAAGGGGACGATCTCGTCGGCGTCGCCGTGGATCACGAGCGTCGGGACGCGGATCTCGCGAGCCTTCGAGAGCGTGTCGAAGGCATCGGGCACGAGCCAGCGCGCGGGGACGGGCGGCGCGCGATCCTCGACCAAACCGGGGATCGACGTGAACGGCGTGACCAGAACGAGCCCCGCTCCACGACCGCGCTTCGCCATCTCGGCGGCGACGCCGGTCCCCAGCGATTGACCGAAGATCACGACGTGCTCGGGCCCCGTGCCGCGCGCGTCGAGGAGATCGAACGCGGCCTCGGCGTCGGCGTAGAGACCCTCTTCGCTGGGCTCGACGCCGCGCGAGCGACCGTATCCGCGGTACTCGACGACGAGGACATCGAGCCCGCGCGCGCTGAGTCCGCGCGCGAGGCCGAGCTGCTGCTCTGCGGTCTCGCGATTGTTGTGGAACCACACGACAGTCGTCTCCGCGTCGGCGGCCGGGACCTCGAGCGCGTGGACCGGCACGCCATCTCGCGCGACGAGCGAGTGTTCGACCACGCCCGCAAGATCTGCAGTCGGTGGCGCCAGGTCCGCACCACGGAAGGTGAGCGCTCGTGAAGTGGCCCGCGCTCCCAACGTGCACGCACCCGAGGCCAGCATGAAGATCGCGGTAAAGACCAAGGAACGACGACGCATGCGGCGGCGTCGAGTCTCGCAGATTTGCGTGCTCGCCGCGAGGGGTGTGGCCCGTCCTTTGCGAGCAAAAGAGGGTGCGATGTGGCACGTCCTTGGAGCATCCATCGACCTCGTGCACGCGCTCTTGATGGTCGCGTGGGTCGTCGGTTTGCCGCTCCTCTTCGTGCGCAAGCACCCGCGCTGGGCGCGCACGTACGCCGTCTATTCCATCACGTTCATCGTGGTGTCGCAGGTCTCGCAGTGGGTGCTCGGCGAGTGCTTCTTCACCACGCTCGCGCGGCTCGCCTACGAGGCCGAGGCCCCGGGGTCTGCGCCGCCCTCTCACGAGTGGTTCACCGTGCGGCTCGCGGTGAGCATCTTCAAGCTGTCGCCGTCGCACCACGTCATCACCTGGGTCTTCGAGGGCCTCGTGCTGGTGACTGCGATCGGCGTCGTGACCGCGTTGCGGCGTCATCCTCCACATCGCCCGGCGCACGCCTGAGCGAGGCGCGCGCGACGTCTTTCGGGCTCCGGGCCTCCGTGCGATGAGGTCGCGATGGCCTCGGGATCCCACGCTGGTAACCGCGATGTCACCGACATGCTCCGCGAGCTCGCCGAGCTCACGATGCTCGAGGAGGGCGACCCCCAGTCGTTCCGTGTTCGGGCCTACGAGACGGCGATCCACGCGATCGACGCCGAGACCCGCGACATCACCAAGCTGACCCCCGCCGAGCTCCAGAAGATCGACGGCATCGGCAAGAGCACGGCGGCCAAGATCCGCGAGCTCGTCGAGAAGGGCTCGGTCGAGAAGCTCGAGGGGCTGCGCGCGAAGCACCCGCGCAGCATCGTGGCCTTGCTCCAGATCCAAGGCCTCGGGCCGAAGGCCATCGCGAAGCTCCGCGCCGAGCACGGCATCACGGGCCTCGAGGATCTCGAGCGGATCCTCTCCGAACAGAAGCTCCGCGTGATGAAGGGCTTCGGCGTGAAGACCGAGGAGAAGCTCGCGAAGGCCGTCGAGCGCTTCAAGAAGAGCGGCGGCGACAAGCGCACGCCGATCTCGGTCGCGCTGCCCCTCGCCGAGCGCATCGTCGACGAGCTGCGACCCGTGCCGGGCGTCGTGTTCGCCGGCTACTGCGGCAGTCTGCGGCGCTTCTCCGAGACGATCGGTGACCTCGACATCGTCGTCGCGACGCACGATCCCGGCCCCGTGATGGAGGCCGTGATGGCCCTGCGTGTGGTCGCCAACGTCCTCGCGCAGGGCGACACCAAGGCGAGCTTCCTCACCCCGCGCGGGATGCAGGTCGACGTGCGCGTCATCGCGCCCGAGCAGCTCGGCGCCGCGATGATGTATTTCACCGGCAGCAAGGGCCACAACATCAAGCTGCGCCAGCGCGCGATCGAGCGCGGGCTCATCCTCAACGAGTACGCGCTCGAGGAGACAGCGACGAAGCGCATCGTCGCGCGCGAGACCGAAGAGGAGATCTACGCCGCGCTCGACCTGCCCTGGATCCACCCTGCGATGCGCGAGGACGCCGGCGAGATCGAGCTCGCCGAGAAGGGCCGACTGCCGACGCCGATCGATCCGCGCGCGATCGTCGCGGACCTCCACGTGCACACGTCGCTCTCGGGCGACGGGCGCTCCGAGCTCGACGAGATCGTCCGCACGGCGCGCGCGCGCGGTTACAAATACCTGGCGATCACCGAGCACGCCGAGAAGCTCTCGATGAACGGCGTCGGCCGCGAGGCGCTCCTTGAACAGCGTAAAAAGATGGCGGCCATCCAACGCGAGGTCGCCGGCGACATGAAGCTCCTGCACGGCATCGAGCTCAACATCGGGCCGGCCGGCGAGCTCGACTACGATCCGGAGTTTCGAGCAGCGTTCGACTACTGCCTCGCCTCGGTGCACGACCACTTCGACCAGGACCAGGCCGCGCAGACCCAGCGAATCATCACGGCGATGCGTGATCCGAGCGTGCGCATGATCGGGCACCTCTCGGCGCGCATGATCGGCGGCCGCCCTCCCATCGAGCTCGACATCGACGCCGTGCTCGCCGCCGCCGAAGAGACCGGCACCGCACTCGAGGTGAACGGCTCGCTGCCGCGCCTCGACATCTCGGTCGACGTGCTCAGGCGGGCGCGCGGTCGGGCTGTTCCGCTCGTGATCACGAGCGACGCGCACAAGTCCGATGAGCTCGCTTATGTCGAGTATGGCTGTCTCAACGTGACGAGGGCGGGGGTCTCGAGCGAACAAGTCGTCAATGCGTGGTCGGGCGACAAGTTCGGCGCGTGGGCCGCGGAGAAGCGGCCGCTACCGGCCATTGGCTCCTCGCCCTGAGGGGGCGGGATCTACCGCTTTGCGACCGCGAGCACCGTCGTCAGAATGGCCCGCGCTCGCGTCGCCATGAGCGTGGGGTCCAGGGTGTCGGCGGTGTCCGTCGGCTTGTGGTAGTCATCCGACTCGCCCGAGCTGAAGAACACCGTCTTCACGCCATTGGCGGCGAACGCGGCGTCGTCTCCACGTCCCTTGGTCATGGCGGCGACCGTCTGTCGAATGGAAGGAGGGAGGTCGACGAGCGCGACCGAGCTCAGCTTCTCCTTCTTACAAGCGTCTCGCACGATGGTGAGCAGGTCCTCGGGCAGCGGCTCCGAGAAGACGACGCCGACAGCGCTGTCAGGGTCGACGTCGGGCAAGATGCCCATCGCGTGGGCGCCCCACCAGAGCCCGCGCTGGTCGGCGAGCGGCCGCCCGATCATGTCGACGTTGACCATCGTCGTGACGGGGTGGTCTTGGAAGCTCCAGGTGCGGACGAAAGACTTACTGCCGAGTAAGCCTTCCTCCTCTGCGCCGAAGAACACGACGAGCACGGACCGCCCGAGCTCGGCGCGCCTTCGCATGAGGGCGCGAGCGACGCCGAGGACGACGCTCGTGCCCGAGGCGTTGTCCTCCGCGCCGGGGAACATCTCGGCGCCGCGCTCACCCAGGTGGTCGTAATGCGCGCCGAGCACCACGACATCCTTGGTGTCGCCGCCGGGCGGTGAAATGAGCGCGAGGATGTTCGCGCTCGATTTGGTTTCAGCGTTCGACTGAAAGTCGAAGGACTGCGTTCGAACGCCGAATGCAGGTGGAATGGACGCGTCGTCGAGCAGCTTTGCGAGGTGTGCCGCGACACGCCGCTCGTCGTCCGTTCCAGCGCGCCGTCCGTGGAGGTCCGGACTCGCCATCCAACGAACTGGCTCCATCAGGGCGTCCGCAGACAGCGGGTCGGCGGGCGGCTCTGCCGTCGCGCTCGGAGGGGCGGAGGCGCTCGCCAAACCGCTTGCGGTCGCAGACGGAGCCGACGCAGAGGAAACCGCTGAGGCTGAGTCGTTCGCGCTGTCGGTGGCAGAGGCTTGTGCCGCGCTCGAGGCAGCGACCTCACCCTGCGAACAAGCGAAGAGCCAGGCTGCGACGAGCGACAGAGGCAGAGCAACGGAGCGGTGCACGCGGCATCCTTAGTCGCGTGGAAACGAAGTTTCCACGCAAAGGCAATAGGGATCCGCGGAACAAATCCGTTGGCTTCGACGGAGAATTCGCGCCGCCTTCGCCCCGCCAGGGGCGGCGCGAATCCTTCAAGACATGTTGGTTCCAGGGGACAAGCACCGACGCCAGCTCCGCGCACCGCCGCGTCGGCCAATGAGTGACAGAGATGTCAGTTATTCGGGGCGGCGTGGCGCTGGCGAGCGCGCCTCGCGCTGAGGGCCGCTGCGACGCCGAGCGCCAACCACCCAATCGTCGTAGACGAGGTGCTGCGACTGCTCGCGGCGCTGCACGACGAATCATCGCCTGGTGTCGGGTTGCCATTCCCCTGTCCGCCAGCTGCGTCGCCGCCATTCGGTTGACCGCCCGCGGCCGAGCCCCCGGCGGAGCTGCCGCCATTGCTCGGTGCGCCACCCGCAGAGTTGCCACCCATTGAGACGGGCGAGCCGCCGCTCCCGCCCAATGCGCCACCACCACCGCCCTCGGCTGCACCGCCGGCGCCACCTATCCCAGCACCACCGGCGCCACCACCACCGGCGCCGCCACCACCCATCTCCTGAGGAGAGGTCGAGCACCCACCGGACTCACAAGTCCCCATCGTACAATCCGTCGCGCAGCACACCCCGGCCACGCAAAAGCCCGAGTTGCACTGGCTGGCATCGACACAGCCGTCGCCGTCGCCGCCTGGTTTGGTAAGGCGGCGGACGCGGATGCGTTCCGCGTGTAGCTCTGGCACGTATGCACCATAGAGAACGAACTCACCATTCCCGGTCATGACCGGCATCGGGAACTCCGTGGTCGAGGCGGCTATCTCGACCGAGTCGACAGCATGGCCAGCGGTGTCCAGCTCGTAACCCATGATCGACCCGGCGTAGTGCCACGTAACGGCGACCGCCCCGGTCGCATTCTCGTGGAGTTGATACACGTAGTCCGGCGCGATGAGGAACGGCGCGTCGACGACCTGCACCGAGGCGTTGATGGGAATGCCCTGCGTTTGCCACGAGGGCACTGCGCTATAGCTCGTAACGAACATCTGGCCCCCGATCGACCAGATTCCGCCCCCTGACCCATTGGCGATGAAGCTGGCTGTCGGAGCGAGCACGCCTGCGGTGTCCATGGAGGTCGCGTGAATTGTAGTGTTCCCGGCAGAGCTCTCCGTCCATCCGAGATAGTAGTTGCCGCCCTGAAATATCGCGCCCGGCACTGGGTAACCATCCTCCAAGAGGAGGCTCTGCGGGGTCGTCAGAGTGCCATCCGGCGCCATCAACCCGACAGATACCCACGAAACATCTTGCCCCACTTGGCGCTGGCGATAGTAGAGGACATTGGAGCCGTCCGTGGCTGGGGTCAGTCCGTATATGTCATTCCCGCAGTTCAATCCAACGGCGACAGGCGGGTCGGAGGTACCATTGACACGAATGCGTTGGAAGAAGTTGGTGTAGTTGCCGCACTGGCCTGTGCCCTGGTAGGCGATGAAGAAGTCCGTGCCGTTCGCGGCCACCCCGTTGAAGATGTTTCCGGGCATCTGCTTGGGGGCGGCGTCGAGGGGTACTCCGTTCGCGTCGACGCGCATCCCCCAGATCGCATCGCTGCCCGACCGATTGTCTGTCCAAACGACGAGCGATATCCCCGCGGCGTTGGTTGCGACCCGCGGTCTCGATTGCGCGTTCGCCTGCAGGCCCATGGAGTCGGAGACGAGCTGGTCTTGCACCACCACAGCACCCGTCGCGTCGAGCGCCGTTCCGCGGAGGGCGTGCGACGAGTCGATCCACGCGACGAGCTCGTTCGAGTCCGTGGCACCGGCAGCGACGTCGTTGCCGAACGCTGATGTGCCGACGCTGCTCTCCGCGCCAATCGGTTGGAGCGTGGTGGTCGAGACCCGCTCGCGGCGGACGTCGGTGCCGCTGACCCCAACAAGATTGTAAGCGCCGTTCGACGCGGAGATCGCGCCCGGCGTAAAGGGGAAGGTCACGGGCAGTCCGACGGTCCCGTCTGTCCCGACGGTGTGACCGACGTTGCCGATAGTGACGAAGAAGCTGGTGCCGTCCGTCGTGACGCGCCCGACACCCTGCGAGGGGCCCGAGACAATCTGAGGGGTCGTGTCCAGGCGGACGAGGTTCTCGTCGTATCTCGTCACGCGCGTTAGGCCGTCCACCGAGTTCCTACACGCCCATAGAATCACGCCGTTCGCGTAGGAGACGCCAGTGGATGGACAGTCCAAACCGAGGGGGGAGAAGGCCTGTCCGACCAGCTGCCCGTCATTGTCGAGGAGGTTGAGATACAGGAGATCACTCGCCACGAGACCGTTCGGGGTGCGCGCTACTGGATACCAGCTTCCATGGGTGGACCAATTCAAGGGAGTCAGGCTGATCATGAGGCCCGATGGATCAAACCGCTCCCACCACGTCTGGTTGCCCAACCAGTAAACGACGATGAAGTCGTCGCCGTCGGCAAACACCAGCGGAGCCGAGCCGCTCGTTCCGTCGCCGACGACGATGTCCTCGGTGTCGAGCAACACCCCAGTCATGCTGAGACGTCGAGCGCGCGGCCCCTGGTTCGTCGCGAAGACCACCATGTACTCGCTGCCGTTCGTCGCGATCTTGGGTTGGGCTCGCGGCTCGGTGGGCAGGGGGGTCGTAATAGGTACGTCGAGGCCGTATTCGGGACCGAGGGTCGGCGCCGCAAAGACCGGCGATGCAAAGAGGCCGACTGCGATCGCTCCCAAGCTGACACGCAAAGTTGGGCTCATCGACTGCTTCGTTGCACACCACTCGGCAGACCTTCAAGGTGACGTGGTGGTAGGTTGAGGGCGATGCTTCACTTCGACGTCGTCATCGTGGGCGGGGGACTCTCCGGGATCGGCGCGGCCGACCAATTGAAGCGGAAGCTCCCACACAAGACCTTCGTCGTGCTCGAGGGCAGAGACGCGCTCGGCGGCACGTGGGACCTGTTCCGTTATCCGGGCATTCGGTCCGACTCGGACATGTTCACGCTCGGCTACGCGGCCCATCCCTGGCGTGAGGAGAAGGCCGTCGCCGACGGACCGTCCATCCTCGAATACGTGCGCCGGACCGCGCGCGAGGGTGGTATCGAGCCGCACATTCGCTACCGTCGCAAGGTCGTTGGTGCGCACTGGTCGAGCCGCGACGCGCGCTGGACACTCGAGGTCGAGAACCTCGCTACGTCCGAGGTCGAGACGTACACGTGTGGCTTTCTCTACTCGTGCACTGGCTATTACGACTACGAGAAGGGCCACACCCCGGAGTTCCCCGGGCGCGAGCGCTTCCTCGGCACGATCGTCCATCCCCAACATTGGCCTGCCGACTTGGACTACGCGGGCAAGCGGATTGTCGTCATCGGTAGTGGCGCGACCGCGGTCACGCTGGTCCCGGCGCTCGCCAAGCGCGCCGCGCACGTGGTGATGCTGCAGCGCTCGCCGACCTACATCTTCTCGATGCCGGCCGTGGACGCGCGGGCCAATTGGTTGCGCGAGCACCTGCCCGAGCAAGCCGCGTATCACCTCTCGCGGTGGAAGAACGTCGCGTTCCAATTGGTCATGTACAACCTCGCTCGCAAGCGCCCCGAGTTCGTGGCCAGCCGAATCCTCGCGGCCATTCGACGGGAGCTGCCCAACGTCGACGTCGACAAGCATTTCCACCCGGCCTACAAACCGTGGGATCAGCGCCTTTGCCTGGTGCCGGACGGTGATCTCTTCATCGCGCTCCGCGAGGGTCGAGCCTCGATGGCGACCGACACGATCGAGACCTTCACCGAGCGCGGGCTCCGACTCGGGAGCGGGCAAGAGCTCGAGGCTGACGTTGTTGTCACTGCCACGGGCCTCGACCTGCTCTTCATGGGTGGGATGTCGGTGACCGTCGACGGCGCGCCGCTCGAGGTCAGCGCGCTCATGAACTACAAGGGGTCGATGTTCAGCGACGTGCCGAACCTGGCGCTCGCGTTCGGCTACACGAACGCATCATGGACGCTCAAGGCCGACCTTACAGCGGAGTATGTCTGTCGAGTGCTCGCGCATATGGACAAGGTCGGCGCGCGGGTTTGCGTCCCGCGCCGGCGCGACCCTTCGGTGACGGAGCAGCCGTTCGTCGACTTCACCCCCAATTACATCCTGCGAGCGGCGGCCTATCTGCCCAAACAAGGCTCCAAGCGGCCATGGCGCCTCTACCAGAATTATCTGCTCGATATTCTGATGATGCGCTATGGCGCCGTAGACGACGGCGTCCTGGAGTTCTCGGCGGGCTGAGCGGTCGTGGTGGCTTTGGACGTGATCGGCGCGACGCCCCGCCACTCCACGGGTGAGGATGATTGAACGGCAGCGTCATGGGAGCGCACGCTGTACATCGCGGCGCCCACGGCGAGCGCGATCGCTGCGACGACGACAAGGAAGAGCAGGCTCGGCACGCGTCGAGGGGCGACAGTGAGGGGGAGCGTCGGGTCGACCTGTGCGGGGCGCTCGACCAACGTAGGCATCGACTGCGTGGCGGGGAGCGAGTCCTCCGCGAGCCGAACAGTCTTGTCAGCGCTGCTCGCCGCCGCCGCGAGCGCGTCCATCGCGGCCCGCGCGGAGCTCGGGCGATCCGCGGGGTTCTTCTGGAGCATACGAAGCACTGGCTGGTCGAGGAGCGCGGGGAGGTCCGACACGGAGGACATCGCGGGAGGCGGCTCGGTCGCGTGCTTCATCATGAGCTCGAGGGTCGTGGGCGCCGAGAAGAGCCGCTTGCCTGTAAGGGCGTGGTGCACGACGACGCCGAGACAATAGAGGTCGCTCCGATGGTCGATAGAGTGGCCGTAGGCCTGCTCGGGCGACATATACGCAGGCGTCCCGACTGGCGTCCCCGTGATGGTCGCGCCCTCGCTGGACGGCTCGCCGAGGAGCTTCGCGACCCCGAAGTCGAGCAGCTTCGCGAAGCAAGTACCGTCCTCGAGGAAGGTGAGGAAGATGTTCGCAGGCTTGAGGTCGCGGTGGACGATCGACACGGCGTGCGCTGCGTCGAGGGCGCGCGCGACCCCGGAGAAGACCTCGAGCGCCACGTCGAGCGGCATGCGCGAGTGCTTCGCGAGGTAGTCCTTGAGGGTCATGCCGTCCAGCCACTCCATGACGATGTAGTGCTGTCCATTGTCGAGCTGACCAAACGAGAAGATGTCGACGATATGTCGGTTGCGTATCTGGTTTACCGCCCGCGCCTCGTCGATGAACCGCTTGACGAACCCGGGGTCGGTCGAGAACTGCTCGCGCAGGACCTTCACCGCGGCCTTCTTGCCAATGACGGGGTGGTGGGCGCGATAGACGTGCCCGAACGCGCCCTCGCCGATGAGCTCGTCGAGCTCGTATTCGCCGGCTCTGCGCGGTCGCGTGGCGATGGTCATCTCCAGCGCGCGACGAGCGCCCCCGTGAGGCAGAAGTAGCTTACAGCACAGAAAGCGGCGAAGAGTTTGTCGAGCCGCAGCGCCGCGGACTCTCCGCTGCGGTCGAGCGCGCGTCGCCCGAGCAGCGCCGCGACGACGGTGAGCAGCGTCGTCGCGAGGCCGACAGAGATGATCTGGTCGAAGACCGAGGTCTGCCCAGGCTTGTGGAGGGAGAGCGGGCCGAGCTGCAAGAGGCAGAGCGCGAGGAAGGCCGCAGCGGAGAGCGCGATACGAACCTGCCAGTTGCGCGCCGGCGTCACGAACCCGAGGAGCGCGAGCGCGACGGCGAGCGTGATGGGGACGAGGGCCTTGAAGAGGGGAGGGGAGCTCTCGCGCCGCAGGTGGAGCACATAAGAGAACTGCGAATAGACGTCCGCGCCACGGCTCGACCGGGGGTCACCCCAGTTCGTCGGATAGGTGTGTTCGCGGACCGAGGCGCTCACATGATCGATGAAGAAGCCCTCGACGACGAGGCTCGGGTCGACGAGCTCGGTCCCGTCGTCCGGGACGTACACGAGGTCCCTCGTCGTGTGAGAGCTGTCCTCGAACGCGATCGTCAGCGCCTGCTCGTCGAATGGATAATGACTTACGTCGAACGGCTGGCCGAAGCGGCTCTGTACGCGATAGACTTGGTATTTGCCGCCGTCCGGCAGGATCTCGGGCTTGGAGCGGCCTCGCTCGTCGACGTAGACAGGCGTGCGGGCGATGTCTCCCTCGAACTGGTTGAGAAACTCGAACTCGGCGGTAGGGTCGATCTGCCCGTACCAACGAAACCAAACCCAGAAGTCGACGAGATAGGTGCTCCCTGCAATGGAGACCTCAGGTACGTGAAAGGCATAGACGCCGACATAGACCTTCTCCGGCCGGTCCTCGCCCGCGCTGTCCGCGCGAGCCTCGAGGGTCGAACCCAGGATCACGAGGAGCCCCGTGAGCCCCAGCAGCAGGGCACGCACGCGCCGGGCGAGGTCGTTGCCTGTCACTTTGACGCTCACTTCGCGGGCCCAGATTGCGGTTGATCGAGCGCCGCGCGCAGGCGCTTGCGGAGCGCGGACACGGCCTCGGCGACCTTGCTCTCGGAGAGCCCTCTCGTCCGCAGCGTCGCCGCGGCGGTCGCGAGCGTCTCGGCGAGCGCCTCCTCTTCGTCCGCATAGGTCGGTCCATCAGCGGGCTGGCTGGCCGCTTCGCTCGGCTCGTCGATCATGGGCGCGAGCGGATCGATTGGAGCCTCGGCCGCATTCGGTGAAGCTCCTTGACCATCTCGACCGAGGAGATACGTCGGTACCGGGGCCGCTTGGACGAACGCGGGTCGCTGGCGCATGGGCAGCGTCTCGCTCCCAGCGTCGCTCGCAGGCAGGGCTGTGAGCCTCGGCGAGTCGACGTGGAGGCCAGCGGATAAGCGCGGCCCCGGCGCCGCGACTGGAAACGGTGCGCCCGCGTTGCGTCTGTCCATTCGTGAGAGCGGCGTCGGGGTCAGCGTCGAGTCCACCTCGTCGGGTGTCGGCGAGCGCGAGCTGCACCAAGCCTGGCGCTTCGCCCCGGCCAAGACTGCCTTGAGACTGGGAGGTAGAGGGGCGCGCCCGAGCGCGGTTTGAACGGTGACCACGAGGTCACTGTCAGCCCCGTGGGACGCCTTTGGCAGCGCGAAGACCCCGCGAAACACCAAGTGAGCGCGAAATCGCCCGGGCGAATCATTGGCCTCTATCGCGAGGGTGTCGAGGCGAAGTGGAATGGGAGATATAGCCCCGGTGCGCGTCACGAGCCAGGCGCACGGCACCAACCCAGGTAGCCTCGTCTCGAGGCGCCCTGTCACGTCGTCGAAGCCCTCGAGCACGATGCGCTCGTCTCCAGACAGGACGGGGACGCGCTGATCGGGCGGGGCGATTTGGAACTGGGCCCAGGGAGACGAGGCTCGCAGGGAGGCTCGGAGCGGCCACTCGGGCGCGATCGGGGCGAAGCACCCGCCGCCCGTCGGGCCAAGCGCTGTCAGGATAGGCGCGTATGTACCGACAGGATTGTCGGTGGCGGCAGGCGCGGCGGCGCGCGGACCACCGAGACATAGCTCCCAAATGAGGGGGATCGCCAGGCCTGCCTCGGCGTTGAAGAAGCGGGTGGTGTCACCAGTCGCGACGACGGTCTTGTCGAGCAGCGCGCGCCCCGCGCGCTCCACATAGAGCCGCGCGCCGCAGTCTCCTCTCTGGCTGCGCCGACGCAGCGTCCCCGTGAGGACAAGGTCGCAAGCTGCTTTCGCGGGCGCGAGCTCACTGGCGCGTTGGAGCGAGCTCATCGCGCCAGGGCGGCGACGGACGTCCTCTGTCACGATCGGGTCGGGCCGAGTCGGGGTCGCGGTGGGCGCGGTGAGATCGAAGGTCGCCTTCACCACCACGCACACGTGCGGGCGCTCGTCATAGACGAACGGGTGTAGGCCAACGCTGACAACGCTGTCTGTGTAGAGCGCGGGCGGTGCTCGTCCGAGGTCGTCCATTTCAGGTCCTCAGGTGGCGCAGGATGTTCTCTTCGCGCAGAAACCAGGCGAGATCGGGCGCCTGTTTGATCGGGAGGCGACCGAAGACGGTCGTGCCTGCGGCGAGGCTCGAGAACGCGCGCGTGTTGTGCCCGATGCCGTGGTCGGTCTCGAAGCAATGGAGCGCAGTCGGCGAGGTCGCGTCGTCGAACCCCACCACGGTCGCGATGTGGATATAGGCGAAGAACTGCTCCTTGTCGCGACGGACGAGGCCGGAGCCGACTGCTTCCACCCGCATCTCGGCGGGGAAGCTGGCAGCGGTTACATTCCAATATTGGACGTCGGTCTTGTAGACCTCGTGCGCGCTCCACCCCGCGAACAGGATGACGTCCCCGACCCGCACTGCGCTCACGGACTGTGGGAAATAGAGGCCGACGAAGTCATCCCTCGTGTAGTCAGCCTCGGTCAGCGAGACGCCGCGTGAGAGCCAATGGAGATACCGCAGATAGCCGCCTATCAAGGAGTTCGTCGAGCGGCCGTTGTCGGTGCTCGCGCCGCGCATCCATTGGAGGGCGGTCGCTACCTCGTTGCAGACGAGGCCGGTGAAATAGGGCTGTCCTGTCGCGCGCAGGTTCGCGCCCCAAGCGTCGGGTGAGATGGTCGCCTTGCCGTTGCCGAGCGAGCTGTCCTCGATGAAGTCGGTGACTTGATCGGCAAAGTCGTTGACGAGCTGCGTACGCTGTACGAGCGCTTGCCAGAGGGGGCCGGGCAGGGGACCCGCGCCGCCGAAATGGCGGTCCAGAAGATCACCGAGGACCTCGTAGTCCGCTTCTGGAGACATGAATCCATCGGCAGGCGCTGCCTCGGTGGCCTCGCGCAGCCAGGTCTCGGTGAGCGCCAGGCTTAGCTCGGTGAGCGTGGTCGTGGCGTGTTTGGCGGCCTGTCGGGTCTGCCAGGCCTCGGGTTTCGCGAGCGCGCCGATAGACTCTGCCGTGGGCGGTTGTGGCTTCGGGGCGGCGTCGCTCTTTGCCGCCAAGAAGCGCTCTTGCACACTGGCGAGCAGCGTCGGCTCCGCGAGGAGCGCCGCATACTCGGCGGCGATGGAGAGCGAAGTCTCCAATCCTGGATTGGGGCTACCGCTCTCGTCACGCGCGAGCTCTGACTTCAGATCTCCGGCGCGAATCGCGGCGAAGGCTCGCGCCGGCGGTACATAATAGGCCGTCTTGTACCGCAGCCCCGTGAGGTGGAGGATGCCGTATTGGTACCAATCGGGGATTGGTGTACCGGCTGCGCGCTTGTCTGCGAACAATCGCAGCAGCCGTTGCAAGAGCTCGTCGTGCGAGGCTTGCTCGACCGCTGCCTTCTGGGCCTCGAGCGCTGCGCGCGCGACCTGCCAATCGGAGGCTGTGACAGCGCTGTCACCACCGAGCGCCTTGGCGAGCGCTCGAGCCGGCCTTCTCTCCTTCTTCATTCGGTCGATGCGCTTCTCCTCGACGCTGTTGGCTTGGAGCTCCGCCTTCCGCTCTTCTTCGAATGCTGCCGAGTCGAACGTCGAGTCGAGCACCTGGGCGAGCTCGGCGAGCTGGACGCGCCTATCGGTCTTCGGGTCGTCCTTCTCGTGGCCCCAGAGGCCCGGCGCACAGTTACGGGCGTTATAGTAAACACGCCGCCGCAGCTCGGGGTTCTGCCAGCCAAAGAGGTGTCGAAGCGCGTAGGGCATGCGCGCTCGGAGCGTCACCCAAACGACGGGGACGTCGGCGCCGGCGGCCGATGGGCGCACGACGACGGTGGGGATTTGCGCGGCCACTGGCGTCGCCGCGCCGTGGTGCGCTTCGTACACGGCTGTAACCTTGAGGTCGCGCCGATACTCGACAGACGAGAGCTCGGCGAGTCCGTTCTTGTCGGTGATCGCAGAGAGCGCGACCGAGAGCTCTCGAGGATCCTCGGGGTCGAACACATAGACGGTCGCGCCGGCGAGCGGGCGCCCGCCGAAGGACCGCACGCGGACACGGAGGTTCGCGACGCTCGAGGCCTCGACTCGAGTGAGCAACGAGGGTGCGATGAGGGTGGTCACGTGTCAGCTCCCGTGTCGGGCGTGGAGCGCCTCGAGGGTCTCGGCGTTCGGCTCTCCCGTCGGGGCGAGCTTGTGACGTACTTGAAAGTCAGTAATGGCGCGCCGCAGCTCGGGCGCGTCGCGACCCGCGGCCTCGCCCACTGCGAACCCTAGGTTCCTCAACCGCTGGGTGAGTCCGCCCGTCGTCTGGATTGGATCGAGCCCGCCGATCTCGAGCAGCGAGCGCGACCCCGTACGCTCGAACACGAGCGTCACGCGCGGTGTGGTCACGCGCACCTCGAAGGTCAGCTTCCCGTCCGCGTCTGTGACCCCGCGAGCGTCCTCACCATAGCCCTCGATGTGCCAGGGCTCTCCTGCGATTGGCGCGCCGGCTCGACTGTACGCGAGCTCGATGGGGATGTTCGGGACGACTGCGGTGAACCTCGAGATCGCGCCGACGCGCAGGGGAGTTGGTGTCGGACGCTCGGGCTCGGGGAGCTCGAGGACATCACCTGGCGCGAGGACGTGTCCGTCACCGCGGGTCGCGCGCAGCCGCTCATTGCTCGGCGCACTCCACGCTGTGCGGTCGACCCCATGTCGATAGAGGATTGCGTCGAGGTGCTCACCCCGGCGAACGATGCGCGGCGCCATCAGTCTACCTTCCAGTTGGGCAGGTCCAAGAAGTCGATCGTCGAAGGTCCTGTAAGGCCGTCGAGCCAAGCGACGCCGCTCGCGTCGGTGACCCCGGGCCTGGTCGTGCCGTCCGCGAGTCGCACGATGAACCGCTCGGACGGCAATGGGCGGCCGCGTTGATCTTTGAGCTCGACCTTGGTCGGGGCCGGCCGGCTCACGCGAGCCTCGGGACCGTCGGTCGGGTCGGGCGCCGAGGCGAGCTTCACGAGCGTGCCATTGATCTTGGCCTCGCTGGATAAGCAGACACTGGCGTCTTGCGAGAGGAGGAGGACGCGTCGAGCCTCGGCGCGCACGAGCTCGCGCCCGTCGATGAAGACCTTTTTGCCGACGAGCTCGATGACGTCCGCGTCGACCCGCAGCTTGGCTGAGCGGAGCTCTATGGCCTTCGGCGACACGGTGATCGCGCTCTCGCCCGACTGGACGGCGACGAGCTCTTCACTCGACAGCTCGAGGCGCTTCGTGGCCTCGTGAGCGGACCGTCCTGTCACGTGGAGCAGGTGACCAGCGGGCCTCTCGGGGCTGCCCACGGTCACCGCGAGCGTGCCGTCGTGTCGAAGCGCGGTGAGCCCGCCGACCCGCAAAGAGAGGTCGTCCTGCGTCGTGCACGCGACGGTGGATTGGAACTCGAGCTCGCTCGGGCCGCGTGCGAGAACAGACATGTCTGTAACTTCGACGGCCAGCGGGCCGCGCAGCCGCACGTCGGTCGCGGCCTCGCCCTCGAACACCGAGTTCCCCGCGACGCGGACGGTTCGCGCCCCCTCGACGGCCTCTCGGCGGTCTTGTCGCACGGTGAGGCTCGAGCTTCCCCCGATCGCGACGCGCTCGTCCCTGCCGGTCGCGAGCTCGAGATCCGTGCGCGCGCTCAGCGTGAGGACGCGCTGGCTCGCGAGCCGGACGGACTCGCGGCTCGCGGTGTCGTCGAAGACGAGCGCGCTCTGTCCTTCTCCGGAGAGGCTCTGACTCACAATCCCCGAGAGGCCCTGTTCAGCGGGGAGATTGAAGGGTTGAGGCGTCTTGCCGTTCGGGACGCAGCCGAGCACGACTGGGCGGTTGAGGTCGCCGCCGACGTAGCCAATCAACACCTCGGCGCCGACGCGCGGCGTGAAGAGGGCGCCGTGGCCAGGGCCATTCCAAGGCTGCGCGACGCGGAGCCACGTGGGGTGGGCCTCGTCCTCCCAGTGAAACCTGACCGCTACGCGCCCGGCGCTGTCGGTGTGAACGGACTCACCGGGCGGACCCACCACGACTCCAGAGTCCAGCCCGTGAAAGGGCGAGCGATGGGGGCGCTCGGGGCGAAAGCAGTCCGTGGCCGCGAGGGCCTCGAGCTCCTGGCGCAGGCGCTCGGTCGGCGCGAGCGAGGAGCCATTCTCTTGACGTGGCTGTAAGTGACTGGACTGTCCGCGGGTCGTCAGCGAGGTGACGACGTACGTGCCATCGAGCGAGGCCTCTTCGTGGTCCGTGACCTGAAAGCCGTGACCCACCCGCAGCGCACTCGAGGCCCCAGCGCCCGTGAAGACGCGGGCGCGCGCGGTCGCTTGGGCGAGCAGCGTCTGGGCGCTCGCGTCGGCCGGCGTGAGGGGGTGCACAGGCAGGTACTCGTAGACGCTCAGGGGCGAGGGGACCGGGCCCGTCGCCTCGGCGTCGATGACGGAGCCCTGGGCTGGATTGTAGTCCCGAATGAACACGGCTGTAGGTGTGAGCGCGAGCCGCTCGCAGAAGCTCACGAGGCGCCCCTCGGCGCCGCCCGCGTTGGAGCGCTCATAGTGGATGACTGGAGCGCCCGTCGGTCCGCCACAACCCGAGTAGGCCGCGGTGGAGTCGCCGAACACGACCACCTGTTCGGAGTCTCGAGAGTCATCCAACAGGAAGAAGATGCCAGTCGCCCCGAGGACCCGCTTCAGGAAGTCATAGTCCGACTCCTGGTGTTGTACGCAGTACTCCCAGCGAGGTGCGGGCCCAGCGAGCCGCCATTCGCGCGCGATCCCCCACTCGGTGAGCAGGGCGTCGACGATCTCCCGAGTGTCCTTGTCTTGATGGATCCGGCTCGTCTTCCTCGAGCGGAGGAGCCCGAGGCGCGGCTCGAGCGTGAACTCGAAGAGCCCGGTGTCGGCTCTGTGTGGGTGGCGCGTGCCTCGAACCTCCACCGCGCGCACGACCCCGCGCAGCTTGCGAGGCGGGTGCTCAATATCGTTCTCGAGGCCGAGCGTCGCGTCGCGCCCCAACACCGCGCGGGCGAGCGCGGCTGGCGCGAGGTCCGAGAAGACTCGAACGCGCGTCTCGCCTACGTCGCTGAGCGCCTCGCGGGCGACGAACGACGCGACCTCCAAGGGACAGTCGACCCCGTCCACCGTCAGCGTCAGGAAGGGGCCGAGACCCCCAACGAGCACGTTGCGACCGTCCACATCGTCCTCCACGGCGGAGGAACGCGGCCCGGTGAGGCGTGTAGCGTGGGATTTGTTCGTGCCCGCAGGGCGCGAATCAAGTGCAGCCTGTTGGGCGAGTTTCCGCAGTCTCGCTCGAGCGGCGTTCGCCGGAGAGCCCCGAGGTCGAGCGCATTGCTCCCGAAATTACAAGCACGTTGCGTTTACAATGTATAAGTAATCGTTACGCTCGGGGGATGAGAGCGTTCGCCGGTCTCGCCGTCAGCCTCGCCACGTCCGTCGCCATCCCTCTCGCCGCCGGGGAGGCTTCGGCCGACAGCTCCTTTGCCGTTACGCCGCTCGCGCGCTCGAGCTTGGGCTCGCGCCTCGCGGTGAACGACGATCCCCTGGTCGATCTCGGCTTCACCTACGATCAGACCTTCGGCGTGGCGCTGGCCTATATGAAGGAATCCCCTGGCTTCGGGGTCAACACGGGTGGGCGGCCGGAGTTCGACTTGGCGCCCAATTTGGGTATGAGCCTTGGCCAGGGGATCAAGGCCTTCCAGATTGGTATCGGGGTCGGCGGCGGCGTTGGCTGGATCGGCGCGACCTATGAGCCCAAGCTCATCGCGGGGACCTGGGACCGAGAGGACGATGACCTCGACGAGGTGCCGCTCGTGGGTATGCGCAACAGCGTCGACCTGAATCTATTCTTTGGCGCCGCGTCCGTGGAGGTAGGCCATGAGGTCGACTACTACGTGCACGACTTCCACGACTCGGTCGTCGCCTTCTTCCGGCTCGATGTTGGGGTGTTCCTGCCGCTCGTGATCACCGGTTTGATGTCCAATTCGAGCTGATGCGCGCGAGCCACGACGGAGGAACGCGGGTGAGCCGTGTAGCGTGGGATTTTGTCGAGTGGTAGGTTGGCGAATGCGCAAACTCCACCGCAGACAGGCGCTGCTCGGCCTCGTCAGCGGCCCGGCTGCGCTCCTCGGGTGCGGGTCCGCGAGCGCCCCCGTCGACGTGGGCGTTGCGCCGGACAGCGCGCCGCTTGCCGAGTCGGAGCGGCGCGCCAGCCCCGAGATCGAGCTCGTCTATCAGTGGGGCTATCGCGGGGAGCCGACAGCCGTGGCCGTGAGCCCGGACGGTCGCGTCTTGGCGGCAGGCTATTATGACGGGGTCGTGCTGCTGTGGAGTCTATCGGACGGGACTGTCCTCTTCCGCCGGGTCGTCCTCGAGACCGTGTACTCGCTCGCTTACAGCCATGACGGTAGACAGTTGGCTGTCGGGGGAGAGCGGGGCGCGCTCCTCTTGAACCTGTCGAGCGGGCGCGAGCTGCGTATCGCGCAGGACCACACTGTGCTCGAGGTCCTCTTCAGCCGACTCGGCGGGGAGCTCGCGCTCGCCACTGCGCCGTCGGACGAGGTCTTCGTCTATGACACATTTTCCGGCGAACTCCGTACGAAGGCGCCGCTCGTCGGGGGTCATATCGAGCGCGCGACTGTCAAACAGGGCACCTTGTCCGCTCGCCCCGAGTTCGAGCGGGCGCTCTGCTTCCCGTTTGGGTCACTCAGTCCCGACGGCTCGACTTTGGCGCTGCCCGAGCAAGACGCCGTCAACCTCTATGACCGGTCCACGGGGGCGCTCAAAAGCAAGTTGAGCAGCCGCACGACTGTGGTCTTGGTCAACGGTGCGCCGATGGTCGACACCGCTCTCCCTGACGCGCATGTCGGTTACGTCGCGTGGAGTCAGGATGGGATATTGGCGAGCGCGAGCGGCAGTCGAGTGGATCTCTGGAGTCGAGATCTCTCACGGCTCGAGCGCAGCGTGGGACCCGAGCGTGGCCCAGCCGTCCAGCGCCTCATTTGGGGGGCCGACGGCCGCGTGATCCATGTCCTCCTCGCCGATGGAACGCTCGCAACTTGGAATTTCGCAGACGGTTCGGTGATAGCCAGTCTCCCAGCGCCTGCCTTCTTCAGCCCTGACCACCTTTGCTGGGCGAGGGACGGGCGCGCGCTCGTCGTCGTCCTGAGCCCGGAGCGACTGGTCGTATTGGGTGATAAAGGAGCGACTGCTCCCCCTCAATGCCGCGAGCCCGAGGCCGCGCCGCCGCCAGCCTTTCTCGAGATGACCACGTCGCGCTCGGTCGTTTGGAGCCCCGACCACAAGTGGGTTGCGACCGAGGAGTCGTCAGGTGAGGTCGCGCTCTGGCAGGTCGCGTCGAAGAAGGGCAGTCGGCTGCCGATCCGCGGCCGAGCTCTCACGTGGAGCGCCGACAGCGCGATGGTCGCAGTGAGCAACCAAGACGGAGTCGAGGTCTACAGCTTGCGAGACGGGCGCTACTTACGCCTCGTTCACGTACCCGATAACACCTGGTTCGCTCATGACGACCAATGGCGAGTGGACGGGGACACGAGCCACGTGCTCGTGCGCCACGCGGCGCTCGACCCGGCGGCTGTATTCACCCTGCGCGAAGTCGAGCAGCGAACCGGGATGAAGCTCGAGCACCGAGGTTTGGTCAGCGAGTTCTTCGGCGCCTGAGCGACGCGCGCTCACTGTGGGGTATAGGTCGCGCTGAGCGTCGCGGACGCGAGCGCGATCGGCGCTGCGGCGGCCTCGACCTGATTGACGCTCGTCGTCTGCGCGTTGAGCCCCAGATCGGACTGCGGCAGCGCGTAGAGCGTGAGCTCATAGACATGTGCGTTCGGCGGACAAGGGCCAGCCCAGCCGGGTTGGCCGTCATAAGCATCACACTGCTCGGCTCCAGGCACGTCCGAAGGTGAATAGGCGCGCTCCACGTCCTCGGGCAAAGAGAGGTCCGACGCAGGGATATTCCAAATCGCGGCGTGCCCGAGGTTGTTGCTCAAGTCGCGAAAGATGATCGCGTAGCTCATCGTGCCCGCCGGCCCCGCCGTCCAGCTGAGCGGCGGTGAGACGTTGGCACCATCACACGTGTACGTCGGGGGGATCATCCCGTCTTGGGTGTAAGCGGTGCTCGTGAGCACCATCGGCGCGGCCCCGCCCGTGCCCTCACCGCCCGAGCCGCCAGTGCCACCTGCGTTGTTCCCACCTGCGGGCGAGCCGCCAATGGCCGAGCCACCAGCGCCCCCAGTGTTGGCGCTGCCGCCCGCGCCACCGGTGTTCGGGTTACCGCCGCTGCCGCCTGTAGGAGAGCTGTCGTCGGAGCACGCGGCGGCGAACGCGAGCGCGAGCGAGAGGCCGATCGCGCAGCCAAGGCGTGAGGTCATCGGTGCAAATCGGAGGGAAGGAGCGAGCATATTGGGCGCGCAGCTTTTCACAGTTTCGCGAGGTTCGGGTAGCGAAGTGCGTTCCTCGAGGGCGCGCTCGGCGCCTGGTTGCTAGCATGAACCCGATATGGAAGTTGTCTGGTACGCGACGCACGGCGCCCGAAAGCCGGAGTTCGAGTTTCTGCGTTTCGCCGAGGACGAGGAGCTCGAGGGCGTCGTCGTCTTGGTGGGCGCGGACACTTCTGTAAGCCGGCGCTCGTACGAGGCCATCGACCAGGTCGCCGTAGGGGTATGGTCTCAAGTGCGCCGCGCCCTCCCTGAATGGGTGGGTCAGCGCACGCAGCTCGGGGAGCTTTGGTTTCTGGGAAAGGGGTTGGCTCGCCCACCCGCGACCTTGTTTTCCACGCTCACCGGGCCGAGTCCACGCGACATCTCTGTGAAGGCAGCCGCCTTCGTGCTGCCCCCTGGGGCGCTCCCGCGCCTGCGCGCGATCAATGCTGTAGAGCGCTCGCTCCTCGACAGAGCGAGCCCCCGCGGTGACCGCGTCCACTGGCTGCTCGCCGACGGGAGGCTCGAGTCTTGAGGAGTGGCCTAGCGACAGCGGAGCGGCTCGGTGATGCACCGATCGGCGCGCGTCGTGTTGGCGCTGCTCTTCGGCGGAGGCTCAACCCGGCGCAGAGGCACGGGGAGGGGTTGGGCGAGCTTGGTGGAGTTGGTTGGAGCGGGTGCGCTGTTCGCCGGGGCGGCCACGAGAGCGCCGGCGCTGCTACTGACAAACATGTCGAACACTGGCGAGGGTCTTGGTGACTCCGCTGTAACTTCATCGTCGGCCGTCGGGACGACGGGGTTCGACGCGACCCCTAGGTGTTGCTCGAGGGGTGCGTTCGGTGCAATGACAATGCTGTCAGCGTATGCTCCGGGTCGCGACAACCTGCGGGTGCTGACGTAGCCGACGAGGACGGTCGAGGCCGCGACCGCAGCACCGATCGCGAGCCACCTCGGCGACCAGCGGGCCGCTCGCGCTCCGTTGTCCGCGCTCGTCTTTGGTGTGGGCTCTCGATGCTCGGTCTCCACCCTGCTCGGCAGGGTTTCGCTGATAGGTAGGGCTCCGCTGATTGGATGATCGGGCGCGTCTCCAGTCCGAAGAGTCTGGATCGTGAGTCCGCGCAGAGCCTCGCTCTCGCAGGCGGGCTGGGGCGGGGGCGCGCTGCTCGCGGCGCGCGTCGAGGGTGGAGGCGAGCTTTGCCGCGCCGTCGTTCCCATCGAGGCCTCCAGCGCTCGATAGAACTCCTCCGCGTCGACGTAGCGATCCGCGCTGCGAATCGACAGCGCCCGCGCGAGCACTGGCTCCCAGGCGCCGACGTCGAAGCCGTGCCTCGCGGGCGTCGGGCGTCTCTCGTCGACTACGGCTGTCACCTCGGCGTCGCGGTACGCGCTGCGGCCGGTGAGAACCTCCGTGAGCACCAAGGCGAGCGCGTGGACATCGGTCCAAGGGCCGGTCTTCATACCGAGGACCTGCTCCGGCGCTGCGTAGCCCGGAGTGAAGACCTTGGGCCCGGTCGAGTGCGTCCACCTATTGCCTGCCTGCGGAAGCGGCAGGGACTTCGCGATGCCGAAGTCGATGAGGCGCGCGCTCTCCGTGTTTCCAGGCTCGGAGACGAGCATGATGTTCGAGGGCTTGATGTCGCGGTGGATCACGCCCTTCTTGTGCGCGTGGGCGACCGCTTCGACGAGTGGAGCCAAGAGCGCCCAAGTCTCCTCGACGCTGCGCGGTGCCCCAGCGCGTGCCTTGAGGTCGTCGCGCAGGGTCCGGCTCCCGCACCACTCCATCACGAGCCAGGCCTGCGTGAAGCCACCCTCTCCACCCAGGTGAACACCCACGTCGAGGACGCGCACGATGTTCGAGTGGCGAAGCTTTGACAGCGTTCTTGCTTCATCCAAGAAGCGCGCGGCCCGATCGCCGACGAGGGAGCCTCGCTCGTCGACGAGCCTCACGACCTTGATCGCGAGCGGTTGGTCGAGCGTGAGGTGATACCCAGAGAACACGACGCCGTGGCCGCCTTCACCGACCTTGCGATTGAGGCGATACCGGCCTTCGAGGATCGAGCCGGGCGCGAGCCCCGGAGATCGCGGAACCGGTACGTCTTCGGCGTTCTTCCTCTCGTTCACCTAGTCTGCGCGCTCGTTCGATTTGTTACAGCGGTGTCAGCATTCCCCGCGCGACTCGCGAGGAGCTCGCACTGCCCCAAGCAAGCGCGGGGCCAGCCCCACACCTGGGAATTGCGCGTAGCGGGGGTGACCTCAGCAGCCCAGTTGTGCCAACTGTGACAGCACGCAACGTGCCGCTGAGTTGCAGCAACGCAGGCGCCCTTTGTTACGCGGCTGTAACCCGATTAGCGGCGTGCGCCTGTGAACAGCACTGCGACGCGTTCTTGCGGCTGGAGGGAGCCCTGCGCGCGGAGCTCGAGGAGGCCCGCGAGCCCCGCCGCGCCCGTCGCGTCGACGTCGATCCCCGTGGCGCGTCGGCCGAGCTCGACGGCTTCGGCGAGGCGATCCTCCGAGACGACGAGTGGCCAGCCGCCGCTCTCGAGCGTGCCGCGGACGAGCGCGAGCCAGTCATAGGTCTCGTCGTCGAGGATGCCGTGCGCGATGCTGTGAGGCTCGCTCTCCCACGGCCACATGAAGTCGGCGCGGTGACTCGCGAGCGACCGGAGCGCGGCCGCGGTGGCTCTGCCGCGCAGGTGCTCCGCGCGGGTCGTGTCGGCTTGAGCTCCGACGCCGAGCGCGCTCGCCACGCGCTCCCACGCGCGCCGCAGCGGATAGGCCCCCTGCGTTTGGACGCAGTGCAATCGAGGGAGCTCGAGCTCGGCGCCCACGCGCTGCGCGTCCTCGAAGCCTTGGAAACAAGCGCTCGCGAGCGCGCCGCCGCCGACCTGGACGAAGAGCCTGTCGAGCTCGACGCGCTGATCGAGGAGCGCCTCGACGAGCTCGAACCCGAGCGTCTCGCCGCCCTCGATGGTCAAGCCATTGTCGGGGCCCTGGCAGCAGAACGGCACAGCCCCGTCATCCGAGACCGCCTTGTGAAACGCGTGGTAACAAGGGTCGCCCGGAATACCGGCTACGCGCTGACAAACCTGTATGTGTGCGCCGTGCTCTTTCAGCGCGGCGACGACCGTCGGGTTCGCGTCGACTGGGATGAAGACGTCGAGCGGTCGGCCCCAGGCTCGAGCGACGACGGCCGCCGCGAGCGCCGCGTTCCCGCAGCTCGCGATGGCGAGGCGCGGCCCCGTCCGGCTGACGAGTCCGGTCCGAGCTTGCACCTCGCCCAAGATGGCGAGGCCCATGAGGTGGCGGGCTTTGTGTGAACCCGCGACGTTCGAGGTCTCGTCCTTCACCCATGCGCCGCCGGTGCCCGTGAGCCCGAGCTCGGCCGAGAGGGCGTCGTTTCGCTTGAACGGCGTTATCGTAAAGCGGCGGCCGTCGACGGCGGCGACCTTGCCGTCGAGCTCCTCGACGAGCTCCACGTAGGCTTGATCGGAGAGCCCTCGCGAGCGCGCGAGGACATACGACGCTGTAAGTTCCCGGTAGCGGACGAAGGGGTTCTGCGACCCGCCGCGAGGGAACTGCAGCCCATATCCGAGCACGCGCGCGACGACGTGATCCTGACCGTCGGCGCTAGCGGGGCATCGGTAGACGCCTGACTCGTCCATCACGGCGAGCGCGCCGCAGCCCTGGCAGACGATGGAGTCCATCAGCCCCGCACGCGCGCGTTGAGCTCGGTGATCATCGCGTCCCACGCGGCGACGTTGTCGCGCAGGCCGCGCCAGAACGACTGCTTCTTGCGAGCGTCGAAGTCGGCGAGGGAGACGCCCTGCTGCTCCACCCAGGTGAAATAGCCGAGGTTGAAGATGCGCTCGCGCTCGAGCTGCCCGAGCTCGAGGAGATCGTCGGTGCCGAGCCCGAGCACGTGTCGGCCGAAGGTCTCGCCGGCCGCGACCGCGTCGAACTCGCCGCCGAAGTACTTCGCCAGGATTTTCTCTCGCTCGGTGTCGTACATCGCGCCGCCGTCGGTCGCGACGGTGACGATGGCGTCGTCGGGCCCGAGCTGGTGGTGCTTCGCGACCTTGATCGCAGCGAGCACATTGCAGATCCCGGAGAAGCCGAACGAGCCGAGGTGCGCGATCGTCTCGGCGGGGACCTTGCGACGCTCGGCGAGGTAGCGGCGGCCGACCTCGGTGTTGAAGAGCAGATAGAGCGTGTCGGTCGCGCGGTCGGAGACGCCCGCCACGAGGTCCGTGTTCATGACGTTGTGAATGAGCGGTAGATGCTTGTCGCCGATGCCTTGGATATTGTGCTCGCCATATCCATTGCGGAGCAGCGTGGGGCACTCGGAGGCCTCGACCGCGACGATCTTCGTGCCGTGGTGCTCCTTCAGCCAATCGCCGGCTGCGATCGTGCCCGCGGAGCCGGTGGCCGACGTGAACGCCGCGAGGTTCAAACCAGGATGGCGCGCGCGCTCTGCTTCGTAGATGCGGCCCAGCGCCGAGCCCGTCGCGTTGAAGTGGACGAGGTAGTTACCGAACTCGCAAAACTGATTGAAGATGATGTTCGTCGGGTCGCGGTCGATGCGCGCGCACTCGTCGTAGATCTCCTTCACGTTGCTCTCGGTGCCGGGCGTGCGGACGATGTCCGTCGCGGGGTCCAGGCACCAACGCTCGAGCCAAGCGAAGCGCTCGCGGCTCATGCCTGCTGGCAAGACAGCGACGCCGTGGCAGCCGAGGATCCTCGAGATCGCGACGCCACCGCGACAGTAATTGCCAGTCGAGGGCCACACTGCGCGGTGACTCGTCGGATCGAACTGGCCAGTCACGATGCGCGGCACGAGGCAGCCGTAGGCCGCGAGGACCTTGTGGGCGCCGATCATCGGGAAGCGATCACCGAACGCGACGAGGATGCGCGCGTCGACGCCCGTCAGCTCTTTCGGCAGGACGGCGTAGCGGGGTGTGTCGCCGACGGCGCGCCGCGAGTCGTCGTTGTACCAATGCACACGGAAGAGGTTCGCGGGGTTCGCGGTGTCCGGGTCGACGGACGCGAGCGCCTCACGCGTCGCCGCAGGGATGCGCGTGGGATCGGCGAGCTCGGCGATCGTCGGCAAGATGACCTTGCCCTCTCGGAATCGCGCGACAGTGCGCTCGTACACCTTCCGGTCAACGACTTCCTTCTCGAGCCCCAAGCGTGCCATTTGTCCTCCGTTCGGAGCGCGGATGATACGTGCGCTCTCGGCCGCTCGGGCTCATAGAATCGCGCCATGGCTGAACTGATCCCGATGCCGTTAGGTCGCCTTTTGAAGCGGATGTTCCGCGAGCTCGAGCGCGACGAGGCCATCTTCGATCTCGAGCGAACGAAGTTCTATCGAGGCTCGCCGGGACTCGATCTCGGCGTGCGCATCTTCGGCCGAGAGGCCGCGACGCCGCTCGGTCCCGCGGCAGGGCCGCACACGCAGCTCGCGCAGAACATCGTGCTCTCGTTCCTCGGGGGCGGTCGCATCTTCGAGTTGAAGACGGTGCAAGCGAACGACGAGCTCGTCATCCCGCGCCCGTGCATCGACATGGCGACCGTCGGGTACAACGTCGAGTGGTCACAAGAGCTCAAGCTCGAGCAGTCGCTCGAGGAGTACGTGAAGGCGTCGATGCTCATCGAGATGCTCGTCGCGAGCGGCAAGCTCGGCCTCGCGCCCAAGACCGAGCGCGCGATCTTCGACTTGAGCGTTGGCTACGATCTGGCGGGTATCAAGAGCGAGCGCGTGGCCGCGTTCCTCCGCGGGATGCGGAGCTGTGGCCCAATCGTCGAGCGGCTGCGTCGCGAGATCCCCGATGAGTTCCGCGACCTGCGCGACCTGCCGTTCTCGACGGAGCTCTCGGACACGCTGACGCTCTCGACCTTCCACGGCTGCCCACCCGAGGAGATCGAGCGCATCACCGATCACCTCCTGCGCGACCACGGCCTGCACTGCGTCGTGAAGCTGAACCCCACGCTGCTCGGGCCCGTCGAGGCGCGGCGTATCTTTCACGACGTTCTTGGCTATAACGACGTTATACCGGACGAGGCCTTCACGAAGGACGCCTCTTGGGGTCAAGCGGTCGACTTCATCGGGCGGCTCGGGGAGACCGCGGCTTCGCTCGGTCGCGGCCTGGGCGTGAAGTTCAGCAACACGCTGATCGTCGAGAACCACGGCGAGTTCTTCCCCGCGTCGGAGAAGACGAAGTACCTCTCCGGGCCGCCGCTCCACGTGCTCGCGATGACGTTGGTCGGGCGCTTCCGCGAGACCTTCGGCGATCGCTTTCCCGTGTCGTTCTCGGCGGGCATCGATCGTCACAACTTCGCCGACGCGGTCTCGCTCGGCCTCTTGCCCGTGACTGTCTGCAGCGACCTCTTGCAGGCCGGTGGCTACGGTCGAATGCGGCACTACTTCGCCGACCTCGAGAAGAAGATGAAGGCCGCGCGCGTGCGGGACATCGACGGTTGGGTGCTCGTCGGGCAGGGCCTCGCGCTCGAGGCGCTGGATGCTGCCGCGACGCCGGCCGAGCAATCCCAGCGCGACGCTGCGGCGAGCGCCCTCGCGTCGGGTGGAGATCTGCGAGCGGCAGCGGGTGAAGCGCTCTTCGCGAAGTGGCTCTCCGAGGCACGCGTAAGAAACGCTCGCGCGTACGCCGCGCGGGTCATCACCGAGCCTCGCTATGCCGTAGCGGCGAACAGCAAGCGCCCGCCGAAGGTAGGCTCCAAGCTTTGGCTGTTCGATTGTTTGACGTGTGACAAGTGTCTACCCGTATGCCCCAATGACGCGAACTTCACCTTCGTATTGCCCAAAGGCGACATCCCTTTGGTGCGCTTGATTGGGCGACCCGACGGCGGCCTCGATCGCGAGACCTCGGGGACGATGTCGATAGGCAAGAAGCACCAGATTGGTAACTTCTCGGACTTCTGCAACGAGTGCGGTAACTGCGATGTCTTCTGTCCGGAGGACGGCGGCCCCTATGTCCTCAAGCCGCGCTTCTTCGGTAGCGAGGAGGCCTTCGAGCGCTTCAGCGCATTGGACGGTTTCTACCTCGGGCGCGGCGCCGAGGGAGACCGCGTATTGGCGCGCTTCGGTGAGCGCGTCTATCGACTCGAGGTCGCGGGGGACGAGCGCCGCTTCGTCGGCGAGGGCTTCGACGTGAAGTGCGACGCCGACGCGAGCGCCGACCGCGTCGCGGGTCGCGTGGACCCGGGCGCGGTGGTCGACCTCGGGCACCTCAAGATGATGGAGCTCGTGCGACAGTCGGTGCTCGACGGCGCGACTGTCAATCACGTCAATGTTTGACGAGCGCGGCTATCGTCGCGGCGAATAGATGTCGTGGCGAATGTCGCGTGGCAGGTTCCAACCCGAGGGGTCGGCGCCGGACAGGCGGCCGAGGTCCAGATCGGCGAGGACGAGCTCGCGGCGCGAGGGGAGGGGGGCGACGCGCCCGTCGGGCCCGACGAAGTGTGATTCGCCGAAGTAAGGCTGATTCCAGGGCGGCTCGGCGCCGAGGCGATTGGAGCCCCCGATAAAGAGGTTATGGCGGGCGGCGTCGACCTCGAACTCGAGCGGCCACATTCGCTGACTCTTTTGTCCGAAGGTCACGGCCGGTGAGAAGACGAGCTCGGCGCCCTCACGAGCGAGCGACCACATGACGCCCTCGAAGTGGCGGTCATAACAAATGGCGACAGCGATGCGCCCGAGCGGCGTCTGAAAGACCGGGAAATAGGGGTTCTGCGAGACGTTCGCGGGGCCGAGCCGGTTCTGTCCGTCGCTGCGCTCGTAATAGAGGTTCTCGTGGAAGCTGCCCTGCTCGTTCTTGCCGTAAGGGATATGGGTCTTGCGATAGGTGCCTAGGACCTCGCCGCGCGCGTCGATGACGACCGCAGTGTTGAAGCGCTTCTGGGTGCGCGGGTCGACCTCGTAGATGGGCGCGACGACGATGACGCCCGTGCGAGCGGCGGCGCGGCGGAGCTCGCTGATGGTGGGACCCGTGTCCGCGTCCTCGGCCAGGGCGGTCCACATCGGGTCGGAGCGGAGGGCGAAATAGGGCCCCGTGAAGAGCTCGCCGAAGCAGATGACTTGCGCGCCCGAGGACGCGGCCTCCTCGAGCAGCGTCACGTGGTGTGCGACGTTGGCGGCACGAAGGTCGTCGAGTCGAGACGCGAGCGACGGGAGCTCGTCGAGCGTCGCGGGCATATCGGGATAAGCGTTCACCGTCTGGGTGAGCGCGGCGCGGACGATGCGACTCACGGGCCCTCCGCTTCGTCGGCGAGGGAGAGCGCGACGTCAGAGAGGACGTTCACGCCGTTCGCGCACTGCGCTTCGGTCGAGAGCTCGCGCGGGTTGTGGCTGATGCCGTCGAACTCACCGGGGACGAAGATCATGCCCGCGTCGGTGATGCGCGCGAGCTCCTGAGCGTCGTGGCCGGCACCCGAGACGATCTCGACGTGATCGAGGCCGCGCGCGGCTGCGGCCGCGGCGACGCGAGCTTGGATGCGCTTCGCGAAGGGGACATCGGGTGTGCGCGCGGTGCGGCGATACGAGAGCTCGACGCCCTCGGCCCGAGCGATCTCTTGGTAGCGCTCGGTGAGCTCGGCCTCGGCGCGCTCGAGGATCGTGTTGTCGGGGTTGCGGATGTCCACCGTCGCGGTGACACGACCGGGGATGACGTTGACGAGGCCCGGCTGCGCCGAGACGACACCCATCGTTGCGCGGAGCTCGGGGCCGTAGCGACCGGAGCTCGTCATCTCGCGGAGCAGCAGGTTGATTCGCGCCGCGACGACGCCGGCGTCCGCGCGGAGCGACATCGGCGTCGTGCCCGCGTGGGCCGAGCGCCCGATGAGGGTGAGCTCGTGCCAGCAGATCGCCTGGACGCCGGTGACCACGCCGAGCTCACGGTTCGCGCGTCGCAGCGAAGGCCCCTGTTCGACGTGGCACTCGAGGTACGCGTGAGGAGGCTCGAGATGCTCGTCGCGCGAGCCCGCGAAGCCGATCTCGTCGAGGCACGCGGCGACGCTCTTGCCCTGGCGATCGCGTAGCGCGAGCGCTTCGGCGAGGGCGATGCGACCGGTCGCGACCGCCGATCCGAGCATGTCCGTGCCGAAGCGCGCGCCCTCCTCTTCGGTGAAGAAGGCGACCACGAGCGGGCGCAGCGTCTCTCGCTTTGCGTCCTCGAGCGTGCGGATGACCTCGAGCGCGCCGAGCACCCCGAGGCAGCCGTCGAAGCGCCCGGCGGTCGCGACCGAGTCGATGTGCGAGCCCATCATGACGGGGCGCTTGGTTTCATCCTTGCCGCGGCGTCGGCCGAAGACGTTGCCGATGCGATCGACGGTGACCTCGAGGCCAGCTGCGCGCATCGCGGCGACGACGTGGCGACGACCCTCGCCGTCGGCTGCGGTGAGGGCCAAGCGGCAGACGCCGCGTAGGCCCGAGTGAGGATCGTCGTAGGCGCCGATTTCGCCGAGCTCGGAGAGCGAACGATAGAGGCGCGCGCTGTCGATGGAGAGTCGAGCGTTCACAAAGGACTCGTCATTTCCCGAACGGGGTTGGTGGTGGCAGTCGAGAGAAGAGCACGCGCGCTTGCTCTCGGGCGTGGGCGCGAATCGCCTCGAGATCGCCGTGCACGAGCGCGCCGTCACGCACGACAGGCCTGCCGTCGACGACGACGAGGCTCGGTGGCGCACCGGGAGCACCGCACGCGATGTCGCCCTCGACGCTCGCACCGAAGAGCTCGAGCGCGAGGCGGTGGCCTGTCGTACAGCGCAGCGCGAGCGCGCCCGGGCTCGCGGGATCGCGCTGCTCGCGGGCATGGGAGAAGAGCGCGGCGTGCTCGACCTCGAGGTCCGCGGGGTAGCCGTCGGTGCCGACCGCGACCCGCGACGAGGCGTGGAGCGCCTGCGGATAGCCGACGCGATTGCCTGCGTTCGACCTGGGGTTCTGCACGAGCCAAGCCCCGCGCTCGGTCGCCGCCCGAACCTGGGCTTCGTCGAGCCAGACGCCGTGCGCGACGATTGATTTTGGGGGCAAAGCATCGAGCGCGACGAGGCGCTCGAGCGGGCCTGCGTAGCCGCGCCTCTTGGCGTCGTCGACGTCGGCGCGATCCTCGGCGACGTGCACGTGGAGGCCGACGTCGAGCTCGCGCGCGAGCTCCCCCGCGCGGCGGATCGTGTCGTCCGAGACGGTGAAAGACGCGTGGAGGCCGACCAGGCCGCGGACGAGGCTCGAGCCGCGCGCTCGCGCGATGAAGCGCGCACACTCCGCGAGGCCGCGGCGGGCCTCTTCGGCGCCGCCGTTGCGCTCGGTCGCGCCGTACGTGACGGCGAGCCGGACGCCGAGCGCCTCCGCCTCTTCGGCGAGGACGTCGAGCGAGCCCTCGATGAAGTTCGGCGACTCGTGGTGATCGATCACGGTCGTCGTGCCGGCGAGCAGCGCCTCGGCCAAATAGAGCCGCGCGGACGCGCGCAGCGTCGCCTCGTCGAGCGCGCGATCGAGCCGCCACCAGACGAGCTCGAGGATCTCGAGGAAGTCACGCGGCGTGCGAGGAGGCGCCGGCATGTCGAGCGGCGCGAGCCCGCTGTAGAGATGCGTGTGCGCGTTGACGGCGCCGGGGCGAACGCTGAGCCGGTCGCTCAATGGAAGCGGCTCCGATCGCCCTTGAGCCTGCCGACGCTCATCGCGCGCGAGGCTGGCGAGTCCTTCATCGGGAGCGTCGTGCGCCGCACGCCGTCGAAGGCCTCGAGCGCGCCAGCGACCGCGCCCGCGGTGGGCACGAGGCCGATTTCCCCGACGCCCTTCGCGCCGAAGGGGCCCTCCGGCTCGGGGACCTCGACGATGATGACGTCGACCGGTGGCATGTCGCGCGCGCGCAGGACGCCGATGTCGCGCAGCTTGAAGGTCGCGGGCATCCCGTCGACCGTGGGGAGCTCCTCGGTCAGGGCGTAGCCGAGCCCCATGTGGATGGCCCCTTGGATCTGGTTCGTGCAGAGCGCGGGGTTCACCGCGCGGCCGACGTCGTGCGCGGCGACGAACCGCTCGATGCGACCCTCGCCGTCGAGCACACAGACCTGCGTCGCGTACCCGAAGGTCGTGTGCGTCTTGATCTTCGGGACCTGCGCGCCGAGCGGGGTCGTGTCGTTGATGAGATCGTCGGCGCCGAAGACCTGGCCCACGAGGGTCGCGAGCGTCTCACCCGAGTCGAGGGCGGCGCGCAGCTTGCGAGCGGCGAGCGTGACGGCGCGCCCCGCGAGGAGCGTCGCGCGGGAGCCCGTCGTCTGGCCGCACTGGAGCGCGAACGTCGAGTCGACCTTCGGCCGAAACACCGCGCCGTCGAGGCCCGTGACCTCGGAGGCGAACTGCACGATGATGGTCAAGAGCCCTTGACCCATTTCGGTGTAGCCGTTGTAGACGGACACCGTGCCGTCGGGCTCGACCACGAGCCGCGCTCGGCCCCACTCCTCGACGCCGTTGCCGATGCCGCTGTTCTTCAGCCCGCACCCGATGCCGACCGCTTTGCCTGCCGCGCGCGCAGAATAGTAAGCGTCACTTGACGGCCTCGAGCGTGGCGCGGACCGACGGCCTTGTCGAGCACCTGGCCGTCGAAGACATCGCCTGTCCGGCACGTTCCTCGAGCGCATCTCCCAGCCGTCGAGGCCGACCTTCTTCGCGAGGAGGTCCATGCAGCCCTCCATCGCGAACGACGCCTGGTTGGCGCCGAACCCGCGCATGGCCCCGCAGGGAGGATTGTTCGTGTAGACGGCGTCGGCCTCGACGTCGACGTTCGGGACGCGGTACGGGCCCGCGGCGTGGCCGGCGGCGCGCTCCAGGACCCGCCCGCCGCCTACAGGCGTAAAGCACCAGAGTCGCCCCGGCATCCGCGCGCGGACGGCCGTGAGGCGCCCCTCGGCGTCGCAGCCGACCGTGTAATGCATCGTGATCGGATGTCGTTTGGGGTGCAAACGAATCGACTCCTCGCGGCTGAGCACGAGGCGCACGGGTCGACCCGTCATCCGACAGAGGAGGGCCGTCTGCGACTGCACGGACATGTCCTCTTTGCCGCCGAAGGCCCCACCGTTCGGGACGAGCTCGACGCGGACGTCGTCCTCGGCCATCGAGAGGAAGCGCGCGACCTGACGCCGATCGTCGAAGATTCCCTGGCCCTGCGTGAAGAGGCCGAGGCGCCCCTCGGGCAAAGGCTCGGCGAGCGCTGCCTCGGAGTTCGAGGAAGAGGTGCTCGATCCTTTGCGTTTGCCACGTCCCGCTCACCACGTGCGCGCTCGCAGCGAGCGCCGCGTCCGCGTCGCCTCGCGCGATGCGCGACCGCGAGAGGAGGTTGTCGTGCTTCGGGTTGATGCGAGGTGCGTCCGCTTCGAGCGCCCGCTTCGGGTCGAGCACGGGCTCGAGCGCCTCCCACGTGGCCTCGATCAGCGTCACGGCGTGGCGCGGTCGCGACGTCGACGGCTGCTACGGCAGCGATCACGTCGCCCACGCACCGAGCCTCTTCACCGACGGCGACGAAGCCGGGCCAATCTTGAAGCCAAAGCAGGCCGTACCATCGCTCGCCCGGCACGTCGGCAGCAGTCGCCACCGCGTGGACGCCAGGGGCGCGCGAGCCTTCGAGGTGTCGAGCTTTACGAGCCTCGCGCGCGGGTGAGGGAAGCAGGAGCGCCCCGTGGAGCATATGCCGTCGCGGCGCATGTCCGCGACAGCCAGGGCGACCACCGAGGGCAAGTGCCTCACCGCTTGTAGCGCTTGAACAGGCCCCGACGTGCGCGTCGGTGCTCGCTCGGGGATCAGCTCGCCGCGGCGCGCACGCCCGAGGAGCTCGATGGCGTCGATGATCTTCACGTAGCCAGTGCAGCGGCAGAGGTGGCCGTCGATCAGCGCGGGCGATCTCGTCGGCGTGAGGGCTTGGGGTTGCGATCGAGCAGGTGCTTCGCGCGGAGCGCGATGCCCGGAACACAGAAGCCACACTGCATGCCGTCGGCGGCAGTGAACGCCCGGGCGATGAGCGCCCGCTCGTCGGCCGGGAGCCCCTCGAGCGTGACCACCTCTTTGCCGCCGACTTTGTCGGCAGCCATCGCGCAGCTCGTCTTGGGCTGTCCATCCACGAGCACCAAGCAGCAGCCACACTGCCCTTGCGGTTGGCAGCCGTCCTTCGGCGAGTGGATGTCACAGCGCTCTCGGAGTGCGTCGAGCAGCGACTCACCCTCTCCGACCTCGAGCCGGCGTGGAGCGCCGTTCAGCGTGAACTTTACGGGCATGGGGAACCTCGCACGCGGTTGAATGCGCGCTCATGCTAGTACACCGCTCGGGATTGCGGGGTGAAGCGCGCTCGCGAGCGGCTCGGGTCTCGATGATTTGCAGGCCAAACGAGCACTCGTCGGTTGTCGCCTTTAGAAACAGCCCGAAGATCCGCTCAGTGATATCGGAGGCAGGAGGTCGAGGCTCGGTTCCGATACGTAGCGACCTAGTCGCTGGGGCCGACCGAGTTGCCCGCAAGGAGAGCACCATGAAAATCCTGATTGTGGACGACAGCAAAGCGATGCGGATGATCGTGCGTCGCTCACTCAGGCAAGCTGGATACGGCGACGACGTAGAGGAGGCCTCGAGCGCGCAAGAGGCCCTCGAAACCTTGAAGAAGCAGACCTCGGATCTCGTCCTGTGCGATTGGAACATGCCAGGAATGACCGGGATTGCTCTGCTCGAACAGCTGAGAGCGCAACACTCGAAGGTTCGCTTCGGCTTCATCACCTCAGAAGGGTCCGAGGAGATGCGCAAGCGCGCTGCGGACGCTGGGGCTCTGTTCTTGCTGGCGAAGCCCTTCAGCTCGGAGAGTCTGGAGGCAGCCTTGAAGTCGGTGGGGAGGAACTAGACATGTCGCTTCCCATCGTACTGCCCAAGCTCGACCCGCTGGCGAAGCTCCTGTCTTCGCTCATTGGGCGTAAAGTCCAAGTCGCCAAGGCCGCCAAACCCTTCGTTTGGAAGGGGCCGGTCCTCGTGGCGACGTTCATCGACGACGAAGACAAGCTCTGTGCGCTCGCCGTCGGCGATGTCCCCTTCGGCGCGCACAGCGGGGCCGCGCTGTCGATGGTCCCGCCAGGCGTCGCGACCGAGTCGGTTCGCAAGAACGTCCTGCCGCCCGATCTGCTCGACAACGCGCGTGAGGTCCTCAACGTAGCGACCAGTCTGTTCAACACTCCAGGTGCGCGCCACTTGCGCCTCCAGGAGGTCAAGGTCGAGTTGCAGCCGCAGAAGGAGATCGTCGGTTCGCCCCAGCGATTGGATGTCTCCGTCGACATCACCGGATACGGTCAAGGTCAGCTGACGTTCGCGCCCAAGGCGGCGTAGAGCGACGCGACAGTGTACAGCGAGGCGGGTCGGCGTTGCCGGCCCGCTTCTGCTATTTGCCGGTAGCCGACAGAGGTGGCGAACGCGGTCACCACCAATGCTGGTGCGCTCACTCCTCGAGGCTCGTCATGGGTCGGGATGCACGGAAGGCCTCCAACTCGACCGCTAGGTCTGCGATCGACAGGGCCCCCATTTCGACGAGCAAGGCTCCAATGGGTGGACTGCGCTGTTGTTGTTCCAACAGCAGAATGCCTACGTCCTCCGCTGTGAGATAGCCGAGCTCGATCGCGGTCTCACCGAACAGTCGATGCGTCTCGACCTGTCGGTTCAGGACGTCGAAGACCTGATTGACTTGGAGTTTGCCCGCGCGCAAGGCGAGCCTGCCGAGCTGTGGCCGCAGCTGACGCTGTCGGTCCAAAGCATCGACCACCTGCGAGGCCGTGACCTTTCCCCGGTCGACCAACCAAGAACCGAACATGTATGCCATTGGATCCCCACTTGTTCGCCGAGCGAAGCGAGTTGCCGCCAGCTCAAGTTGTCCAATGAACGGCACCTCGGAGTGTCTCCTTAAAGGACAACCTGCTGTGGCGGTTTCGTCGTTGATTCGATTCCGACCAGTTCCTCCTTGAGATCTCGACCTATTGGACCGCTTAGAGCGATGCGGCCATGTCCAGCGTACCAACGCTCGAAGCCATCAAGCTGGAGCTATCCAGCCTTTCCCCGTCCGACAGCCAGTCGATCGCGCGCGCCCTCTCTGCGCTCGCTGCGGCCCGCGAAGAGTGCCGAGGCCCCGCTCAGCGGTTCCTCAGCGAAGCGAGCCAATTGCTGACTTCGGTCTCCACCGGCACTGCGAGTGACCCGCAAGCGGCGCTCGCAGCAGCGAGCCGCTTCGTTGCGGCAGCGGCCGGTTTGCAACCAAGCGCACCGGCGGTGGAGGAGCCGCCTGCCGAAGTCGCGCGTGTGAAGGCGGTCTGTTCCTTCGATGACGCCGATCGCGAGCTCGTCTCCGAGTTCATCGCAGAGGCGAGCGACTATATCTCTCGTGCCGAGAGCGCGCTGCTCGTACTCGAGAGTCAACCCGACGATCTGACCTCGGTCGACAACGTATTTCGCGCGTTCCACACCATCAAGGGCGTAGCGGCGATGCTCGGGCTCGAGATCATCTCGCAGTTCGCGCACCACGCGGAGTCGCTCTTCAGTCGCATTCGCGCCAGGTCGCTCCGCTTCGAGGGAACCATTCCGAATCTCGCCCTCGGCGCAGTGGATGCGATCAAGTCGCTGCTCGTTTGCGTTCAGAGTGTCCTCGAGGGCCGTGAGACTCAGGTCCCCGCCGAGCTCGAGGCGCTGACCGCAGCGCTCGTCAGCGCGAGCACTCAGGAAGCGGACGAGACGCTCTCCACGCCGAGCGAGGAGGAGCGTCCAGCGCCCAAGTCCGAAGAGGAGCCGTCAAAGTCGCTCGATTGGGATGAAGACGAGCCGAGCGCGACCTCGAACGAGGCCGCTTCTCCTGTCTATGTCCAGGCCGAGTCGAGGGTCAGCAACGAGTCTTCGGCTCACGAACCTCAAAGGGTCGAACCGCGACTCCCCGAGGACTCGCTGCAGTCGGCTGTTCATCAAGCGGTGGCACCCAACAAGACGAATGAAGAGGCCTTCGTTCGCTTGCGAACCGAGCGACTGGATCGGCTCGTCGATATGGTGGGTGAGCTCGTCATCGCTCAGGCGATGGTGCGTCAGGACCCGACGCTCGGGACTGGCGAACAGCACGACCTCCTGCGCAAAGTCACGCACGCGGGCAAGATCGTCCGCGAGCTGCAAGAGCTCGCCATGTCGCTTCGCATGGTGCCCTTCAAGCCGACCTTCCAGAAGCTCGCGCGCGTCGTGCGCGACACCGCCCAAAAGAGCGGCAAGGAGGTCGAGCTCGTCCTGCACGGCGAGGACACCGAGATCGACCGCAACATGGTCGACGCGATCGCCGACCCGCTCGTGCACATGCTCCGAAACGCGGTCGATCACGGCATCGAGGCCCCCGAGGAGCGGCAACGTGTCGGCAAGTCGCGGACGGGGAAGGTGACCCTATCTGCCAGTCACGCCGGCGGAAACATCATCGTCGAGCTCAGGGACGACGGCGTCGGTCTCGACAGGGCGCGAATCGTCAAGAAGGCCATCGAGAAGGGTCTGATCGACTCGGACAATGGAATGGCCGACTCCGACGTGTTCGCGCTCATCTTCGAGCCTGGCTTCTCCACCAAGGAGCAGGTCTCCGATCTGAGCGGCCGCGGCGTCGGAATGGACGTTGTTCGGCGGAACATCCAAGGCCTCAATGGTCAGGTGGAGATCATCTCGACGTTGGGGCAAGGCTCGACCTTCGTCTTGCGACTACCGCTTACGCTGGCCATCACCGACGGCATGCTCGTTCGGGTCGGGACTGAGCGGTATATCCTGCCGACGGTCGCCATTCAGACGAGCCTGCGCCCGAACTCCGACAATTTGAACTGCGTCGCGGGGCGCGGTGAGATCCTCCTGATTCGGGGCGAGCTCATCCCCATGTTCAGGCTCCATCGGATCTTCGACTGCCCCGGCGCCGTCGAGGACCCCACGCGCGGCCTCGTGGTGGTCGTCAACGGTCCAGAGGGCAGGAGCGCCCTCCTCGTGGACGAGCTGCTCGGTCAGCAACAGGTCGTCACCAAGTCGCTGGGGACGGCGCTCGGCACCATTCGCGGCGTTGCGGGGGGCGCCATTCTCGGAGACGGCCGCGTCGGCCTGATCCTGGACACTCCCTCTCTCATCGCCTTGGCTCGTGAAGACAACCAATCGGTCGCTGGTGATCAGCTCATCAACTGAGGTCCTATGTCCAACGCTATTGCAAAGACCACGAGCGCGACCGATCTGGGCGGAAAGTACCTGACGTTCTCGTTCGGCCAAGAAGAGTACGGCGTCCGCATCCTCGTGGTGCAGGAGATCATCGGCCTCCTGGCCGTCACCCCTGTCCCGAGCACCCCAAAGTGGGTACGCGGCGTGATCAACCTTCGCGGCAAGATCATCCCCGTCATCGACCTGCGAATCAAATTCGCCATGAGCGGGTGCGAGACCAACGACCGCTCCTGCATCATCGTCGTCAACGCGCACGGCACCGAGATGGGCATGATCGTCGATCGCGTCTCCGAGGTCGTGCACCTCGCTGGCGATTCGATCGAGCCGGCGCCCGGTCTCGGCGCGCACGTGCGAACCGACTACTTGCTGGGTATTGGAAAGTCGTCCGGACGAGTGAGGCTGCTGCTCGACATCGAGCGCGTTCTCGCGCCGGGCGACCTCGCGCGCCTCGGCGGACTCCGGTCCGCGGCCGAGGACTAATCTCTATAACCGCGTTTCTCTGGCCGTGAGGCCAATCCCGAGATTGAGAGGAATCCATGCTAGGTCGATTGAGCGTCACCACGAAGATGGTGGCAGCGCTGTCTCTCTTGCTGGTGCCGCTGGGCATCTTGACCGCTGCGTCCGTGATGGGGGCGGCCTCGCACCAAGAGGCGGACGAGGAGCTATTGCACCTCTTGGCCGCTGAGACGGGCAACAAGATCGACCGCTTGATGTTCGAGCGGGCGGGAGACGTGCAGGCCTTCGCGCATAACCCAGTCGCGCGGCAACAGAGCGCTTGGTACGAAAAGGGCGAAGGGCCGGTCGTCGACGCGATGAACACGTACGTCGAGCTTTATGACGTATACGTCGCGACGATTCTCATCGATCCCGATGGGCGCGTGGCCGCCGTCAACAGCAAAGACGCGGACGGCAAGCCCCTCGCGAACGAGGTCCTTTGGGAGCGGAACTTCGCCAGAGAGTCTTGGTTCTCGGACGCCCTCGCCGGGCGATTCAACGACGCCAACCCCTACGCAAGCGCTGACAATCGAGGGCACAACACCGCTGTCGTCATCGACGCTTACGAAGACGAGGACGTGAAGCGCTTCTCGCACTCCGGGGACGGAATGGTCATTGGCTTCGCGGCGCCAGTCCTCGATGAACAGGGAAAGTCCATCGGCGTTTGGCTCAACCTGGTTCAGTTCGAGGTCGTCGAGAGCATCCTCAACGAGCAGCTCAAGACCATGCAAGAGTCGGACTTCGAAACGGGGAATCTGTGGCTCCTCGACGCGCGCGGAGGGCTCTTGGCGAAATACGACCCCAGCGCGAAGGATTGGCGCCACGACCAGGGCTTTCAGCCGGCCTCGAAGGGTTTGGACGTGGCCGCGCGCGTGATGAAGAACGACTCAGGTGCCGCCCTTGGAAAGGACCCGGAAACCAAAGAAGAGGTCGTCTTCGGGTTCGCCCACAATACTGGTGCGCTCGGCTTCAGCGGCATGCCCTGGGCTGTCATGGCCAAAGCGGACTCGTCCGACGTGCTCGAGGGCGTGCAGCGCACGCGGATCGCAGTCGGCGCGGCCGCGCTGCTCGCGCTCGCGGTTTTGGCGGGTGTCGCGCTCTGGGCGATTCGCTCCGTGTCGCGCCCAGTCTCCAAGATGACCGAGGCCGTCAAGCGATTGGCCGAGGGCGACCCCAACCAGACTATCCCCGAGGGCGGTCAGGACGAGATTGGGCAGCTCGCGGACGGCCTGCGCGCCGTAGTGCACTGGGTGCAAGAGGCCGCCGAGGGCGCGCAGGCGATTGGACGCGGCAACCTGAAACACAACATCAGGGCGCGGTCCGAGCGGGACGTCTTGGCGAAGAGCTTCGAGCAGGCTCAGAAGGCGCTCGGCAAGCTCATCGACGAGACGCGCACGCTGATCGACGCGGCGCGGAAGGGTCAGTTGAGCGCAGCGGCGGACGTGTCTGGCCACGAAGGCGCTTATCGCGAGGTCGTTACGGGTCTCAACGAGGTCATCGCGTCTTGTCGTCAGCCGGTCGACGGCGTGAAGAGCACCTTGGCGGAGCTCGCGAAGCGAGACCTGTCGGTGCGGATGCGCGGTGAGTACTCCGGCGATTGGGCAGACATGAAGCGATCGATGAACGAGGCGCTCGAGAAGCTCGAGGACGCGTTCGGACAGATCGTCGTGGCCGCCGAACAGGTGAGTACGGCCTCGGTCGAGATCACCGTCGGCAACCAATCCATCGCACAGGCGACCACCGAGCAGGCCTCGTCGCTCGACCAGATGGGCTCTCGTCTGTCGGATATCTCCACGCACGGCTCTCGCACTGCAGCCAACGCGCAGCAGGCCCGCGCGCTCGCGCAATCAGCGCAAGAGGCCGCCGCGCGCGGCGACCGTAACATGCGAGAGCTCTCCGGCGCGATCACCCAAATCAAGGCCGCCAGCGACCGGACGGCGCAGATCGTCAAGACGATTGACGAGATCGCCTTCCAGACGAACCTGCTCGCGCTCAACGCCGCCGTCGAGGCAGCGCGCGCCGGCGACGCGGGCAAGGGCTTCGCGGTCGTCGCCGAAGAGGTCCGCAGCCTGGCCATGCGCAGCGCCGAGGCCGCGCGCAGCACCGCCGAGATGATCGAGGCGGCGGTCAAGTCGGCTGACAACGGTGTCGGTCTGAACAGCGACGTAGCGAAGAGCCTGAACGAGATCGACAAGCAGGTCGGCAAGGTCGTCGAGGTCATGACCGAGATCGCCATGGCGTCCGAGCAGCAGTCGAAGGGCGTGAGCGACATTCACCAAGGCATCGGCGAGATGTCCCGCGTCACGCAGCAGAACGCGGCGACGACCGAAGAGACGGCGAGCGCCTCCGAGGAGCTCAGCGGTCAAGCGGACGCGATGCGCGACCTCGTCGGTGGCTTCCGTCTGACCAGCGTGGCAGCGCGCCCCGGTCGCGTCCCCACCAGGCCGGCGGCCCACGCCGCCCCGCGCGTGGCCCACTCCGCGCCGTCGAACAGCAACAAGTCTGTAAAGCGAATCTCTCCGCCGAAGATGGCGGCGACTGGCACGGACGGTCCTGTCGGCTCGAAGGCAAACGGCGGCGCTCAGCTCATCCCGTTTGACGACATGGAGGGCTCGGCCGCACTCGCCGAGTTCTGAGCAGCATGGTCCAGCTAGCCGGTTCGCCAGAGCGCATCAGTCGCGCGGACTTCGACGAGGTGGTCGAGCTCGTGCACCAGCGAGCCGGCATCGTCCTCACGTCCGCAAAGGAAGAGCTGGTGATGGCCAGGCTCTCCAAGCGACTGCGCGCGACGGGGATCGGCTCCTTCGCGGCCTATATGGACCTCGTCCGCAAGGAGCGGAGCGAGCTCGCCGAGATGATCGATGTCCTCACCACGAACAAGACTGCCTTCTTCCGCGAGCCGGCGCACTTCGACTTCCTGCGTGAACAGCTGGTCCCCCAATGGGAGGCGAGCGGCGAGTCCGTGGCGATCTGGAGCGCGGCGTGCTCGACGGGCGAGGAGCCTTACAGCGTAGCAATGGAAATAGCGGCGGCGTCCCGCACTGTCGCGGCGCGCACGCGAATCCTCGCTACCGACCTGTCTGCGCGCGCCCTCGAGCGGGCTCGGAGCGCCACCTATCGCCCCGACATGGTCGGACAGTTCCCTGGGGACAGGCTGCGATTTCTGGAGAAGCGCGAACGTGAGTATCGAATCCTTCCGATGATCCGTTCCATGGTCAAGTTTGCTCGACTCAACCTCTTGGATGCTTGGCCGATGCGCGGCCCGTTCTCCCTCATCCTCTGTCGCAATGTGATGATCTACTTCGACAAGCCCACCCAATATGGACTGGCCAGGCGCTTTGGCCAGCTGCTGGGAGACGGCGGGATGTTGTTCATCGGTCACAGCGAGAGCCTGGGGAGTGCGGACGTCGGACTCAACTATGTTCAACCGGCGGTGTATGCGCGATGAACGACCTGCTCACGGAACTGTCTCGCCCCCGCCCATTCGTGGTCGGAATAGCGCAGTCAAAAGTCACGACGAAGCCCATACAGCTCGTAACCTACGCGTTGGGCAGCTGCCTGGGGATCGCGATATGGGACCCGATCGCAAAGGTCGGAGGGCTCCTGCACGCGATGTTGCCCGAGTCGGCGACCGCCCCGGAGAAGGCCGCGGCGAACCCCTCGATGTTCGTCGACACAGGCGTGCCGGCGCTCTTCCAAGAGGCCTATTCACTCGGCGCCGAGAAGGCGCGCTTATCCGTGCGTGTGGCGGGCGGCGCGACCCTGCAGGTCGCCGGTGAGAGCCACTTTCAGGTGGGTCAGCGCAACATCACGATGCTGCGCAAGCTGTTCTGGAAAAATGGAGTTCTGATTCACGATCAAGATTTGGGTGGGGGATTGGCCAGGACGCTGACGCTCGACGTGGAGAGCGGCGAAGCCTGGTTGAAGACCGAAAATGGAACCCGTGCTCTTGCAGGCCGGAGGTGAGCGATGGCGATGGACGTGCTGATCGTTGACGACAGCGCCACGATGAGGCGGATCATCGGGCGCGCTCTGACCATGAGTGGTCTGCCAGTACGCAGTATGCTGGAGGCCGAAGACGGGCGCTCCGCGCTCGAGCTCATCGCTCGAGCGAAGATCGACCTGGCGCTCCTCGACATCAACATGCCGGGTATGAATGGGATTCAGGCGCTCGAGGCGCTCCGCGAGAGCGACGCGACGGCGGACTTGCCAGTCGTGGTCGTCAGTACGGAGGGCAGCGCGCCGCGCCTCGATCGCGTTCGCCAATTGAGTGCTGGCTTCGTTCGCAAGCCGTTTACGCCCGAGGCGCTCATTGACGCTGTCATCGTGGCAATAGGAGGTAGGGGTCGTGGAGAACTACGCTGAACTCTTGCAGCGAATCGTAGAGGCCACGCTCGAGCAAATGTGTTTCGTTTGCTTGGAGGCTTGCGAACCCAAGGTCCCTGACGAGGCGCTCACCGCACGCGTGGTCTTCAGAGGCCCGCACGCGGGGCACTTCGTGCTCGCGGTCGAGCGCGGACTCCTGGCCGAGCTGACAGAGAACATGACGGGCGGCACCGAGAGCGAGGAGTCCGACGGGGTCCTCAAGGAGCTCACCAATGTCCTCTGCGGTCACGCAGTCGTCGAGCTCTTCGGTAGCGGTAAGATCTTCGAACTCGGCGCGCCCGAGCTCGTCGACCAAGTCGAGGCCTTGCAAGCCGCTCCAATCGAGATGGGCTTCGGGGATGGACGGCTGCTCGTTCGAGTTTGCGCAGAGAGGCCGTCATGACACTGTCGAGCTCGCCACCCCTCGCGAGGCCGATCCGCGTCCTCATCGTGGACGACTCGGTGGTCGTGCAGAAGGTGCTCACGCGTGAGCTCAACCGCATGCCGGGGATCTCTGTCGTCGGCGTGGCCGACGATCCCTATCAGGCGCGCGAGCGAATCGCGCAGCTCAACCCTGACGCGCTCACGCTCGACATCGAGATGCCTCGAATGGACGGTCTTACCTTCCTGTCGAAGCTCATGAAGCACCACCCGATGCCGGTCATCGTCGTGAGCTCGCTCACCCCCGAGGGCAGCGACACCGCGCTTCGCGCGCTCGCGCTCGGAGCGCTCGAGATCGTGCCCAAGCCCTCTTCCCAATACAGTGTCCCGGACGTCGCGGGACACCTGGCGCAGGCGCTCCGCGCCGCGGCCACCGCGCGCGTCGTACCGCGGGTCAGCGGTCCGATGCCTGTCGCCAACCCTGACAGTCGTGTCCGCTTGCGGACCACACAGCGCATCATGGCAATAGGCGCTTCCACCGGCGGGACGCGGGCGCTCGAGCTCGTCATGCCCTCGCTGCCTGCCGACAGTCCGCCCATCGTCATCGTGCAGCACATGCCGCCCGACTTTACAGGGCCGTTCGCGAAGCGACTCGACGGGCTGAGCGCAGTCCGCGTCCGCGAGGCTCGCGACGGCGAGGTGCTCGCATCCGGTGTCGCGCTCGTCGCCCCCGGCGGCCGACACACCCGCGTCGTCCGGAGCGGCGCTCAATACTCCATTCGGATCGGCGACGACCCGCCGGTGTCTCACCATAGGCCGAGCGTCGACGCGCTGTTCGCGAGCTTGGCCGAATGCGCCGGCCCCAACGCGTTAGGCGTCATTCTGACAGGTATGGGGGCAGACGGCGCACAGGGCCTGCTCGCCATGCGCGCGGCGGGCGCGCGGACCCTGGCGCAGGATGAAGCGACGTCGGTCGTGTTTGGCATGCCGCGTGTAGCTGCGAGCGTCGGCGCCGTGGAGCGGGTCGTGCCCTTGTCGCAGGTCCCAGTGTTCGCGCGCCGATGGATGGATCACCCCGATAGCAGCTTTGCCGAGGCCGTTTAGAAAGGCTTAGGGAGGAAGACATGAGTTGGCTCCGAGGCAAACGTCCCCTACGCACGGGGCGAATCGAAGTAACCGATCGGGCAGTTCGAGCACGCTTCGAGTTCCAGCGGCTGACGGAGGCCGACCTGGGGATTGTCGCGACGTGGGCAGACGTCTGCAACCCGATGTTGCCGAGGTTATCGGAGCGCTTCTATGCCCACGTCATGACTCAAAGCGAGACGCGCGGGATTCTGGAGAAGCACACGACGGTCACGAAGCAGCGACCCGTCCTCGAGCGCTATTTGGCGACGCTCTTTACTGGAGTGATCGACGACGCCTGGGTGGAGTTCCGACGCCACGTTGGTCGGCGGCACGACGAAATCGATCTCGACAGCTCCTACTACCTCGCAATCTACGAGAACATCCAAGAGGATCTCGTCGCCGCGGTGGTCGCCGCTGGCGCACAATCGAGTGAGGTAAAGCAGTTCTCGGCTGCGATGGAGCGCCTGCTCCGAGCGGACGCCGGCTTGGTGCTGACCGCAATGACGGACAGCCGCCGCCAAAAGCTCGAGCAAGAGCACGAGAGGCGACTCGCCAGCACGAAGGCTGACGAGGTCTTTCTCGGCGAGCTCACGCGCGTGGCGCGGGGCCTCGCCGATCGCGACCTCACTGTCCGCGCGGCCGAGCCACCCGACCCCGAGCACAAGCGCCTCCAAGGGCTCCTGAACGGTGCGCTGGGCGACTTGAGTTTGGCGCTCCGTCAAGTCGTTGACGCTTCGGAGCAGGTGAAGACAGCGGCGAGCGAGGTCACCGCGGGCAGCCAAGCCAACGCCCAAGCGGCCAGTGAGCAGGCCGGCGCGCTCGAGGAGATCTCCGCGAGCCTCGAGGAGATCACCCAGACCTCCAAGCAGAGCGCGGCGACCGCCGAGATGGGCCGCGTCCAGGCGGACGAGGCCGCGAGCAGCGTCCAGAAGGGCGTCCACGCCATCGAGGAGCTCTCCGAGGCGATCGGGCGCATCAAGTCCTCGAGTGACGAGACGGCCAGAATCGTCAAGACGATTGACGAGATCGCGTTCCAGACCAATCTGCTGGCTTTGAACGCGGCCGTCGAGGCGGCGCGCGCTGGCGACGCGGGCAAGGGCTTCGCGGTCGTCGCGGAGGAGGTCCGCAACCTGGCGATCCGCTCCGCCGAGGCCGCGCGCACGACCGGGCGCATGATCGACGAGTCGCGCAAGAGCGCAGGGTCGGGCGTGAGCGCCCACCTGGATGTCTCCAATGCGCTTACAGCCATCAAGTCGAACGTCGAGGCCGTCCGCGCCTTCATGGAGCAAATCAGCCAATCGGCGGTCGCGCAGAAGAAGAACGTCACCCAGATCTCGAGCGCAGTAGACGAGATGACCAAGACGACGCAGCAGACGGCCGCGACCGCGGAGGAGTCAGCGAGCGCCGCCGAGGAGCTCTCGGGTCAATCGGACTCGCTCACCGATCTCATCGGCTCGTTCCGCACCGACGAGGGCGGGACCCGCCGAAGACACCTGCGCAGCGTGCCGCCAATACGCGATAGCGGCGACACTCGACGCAGGGCTCAAGGCGGGCGCTGAGTTCGAGCGACGCCATCGAGCGACGCGAGGGGGGAAGGGCCGCCGTCTCCGGCGGACCGCCGAGCTGGAGCTCGATCGATGGCATCCACGCCATCAACGCGGCGCCGGGCAGAGCTCATCGAGCGCTGCGCGCACCGCGGAGATTCCCGGCTCCAGCACTCGAGCATCTTTGGGGGGTAAATCCAGGCTGGCGCCGTAGACGCTCAAATAGCGGCGCCGCGCGAGCGCACAGTTGTGCGCGCCGAGCGCATAGTCGATACCGCGGGCGTCCGCGGCGAGCCCCGCATATCCCAGGTTGGCCGCTGCCTCTGCGAGATCGATCGCCGACCGGTCTCCACCCCTGGAGGGGTTCTGGGGGGCCTCAGGGATCATTGATATTGGGGGGCGAAACCCCGGCTTGTCGAGCTCTTCTGTGTAATCGGGGTTCGTGCATGAGCGGTGGCGAACGAAGAAGCGGACGACGAAGAGCGCGACGGCCACCCAACTGAACTTCCAAGCGGAGTGGATACCAGGTTTCCTCGGGCGCTCGAGCCAGCCGCCGAAAGCGCGGGCGAGCCGCGGAGCATCACGGCGGAGTTGTGCGAGGACTTCTTCGGCGCGCACGGGCTCCGCAGCCGTCCAGGCGAGGAGCTCGTCCTTCGCGACCTCGACACGGCGGGCCCGGATCGCGCGCGCGATCGCCGCGCGTATTGGATCGGGGATCGCGCCCCGATTCGTCCACAACTCTTCGGTGAGCTGCCAACTGACCAAAGTCTCCGGCGAGAGCACCTCCTCGCCGACCACGAGCACGTACCTGCGAACAACGCTGTAAAGACGGAGCGCGGGCTTCTCCGTCTTGGGGTCGGTAGCGAGCTCGAGCAGGACCGAAATGGCCTCGTCCATCGGCGGGCCCGCCGGCGACAACGCGGCCGTGGCGCGTTCGAGCTGTTTGCGGAGCGCCCTGCCGCGCTCGCGCGCCGCGGCTGCTGGTGAGGAGCGATCCATCGCGCGACAGACGCGTCTGTAAGCGATCTCCAGCTGCTCGAGCGCTGCGACGTCAGACTCCGGGTCGAGCTTTCGACGAAGCCTCTCGTGGGCCCGCCGCGCGTCCCGCGGCGTGGCCCCGCGCGCGAGACCCAGGTGCGTGAGCGCCTCGGCGAGCATCATGAACAGCAGCCTAGCTCAAGGGTGGGCAAAGCTCATCGAGCTCTGCGCGCACCGAAAAATGCGAAGGTTCACGCGCCTCGGCGACCGAGAGCAACGGACCCTTCAATAAGGAGGGCCGGTGATTGTCAGACGGGCTCGCGCGTCTTGGCGAGCCACTTCTTCAGGCGGCGTTGGTCAGAGTCGCGTAGCGCGTTCGTGACCGAGCGCGGCACGACTTGAAAGTGTGCAGCGTGGCTGAAGGCCTCCGTGATGAAGTCTTCGTCACGCTGGATGGCTTCCACGAGGAGCTTCTCGGCGCGCTCCCCCCCAGCCAGGAGGAGCACATCAATCAAGTCGCTAAACCCGGCGCTGTCGGTCGCCTGCGCACAGCGGAGGCCCCTCCGCACGCGCGCCTCATCGACCTCGAGCAATGGGCCCTTTGGTAGGGGGCAGGCGAGGAGCACCGCGTGCTCGACGCAGCCGTCCTCGACCGCTGCCCTCTCTGCCGCTCGAAATGCAGTCCACTCGGCGTCCGTCGGCTCGGGGGCAGGCGGTCTCGTTGCACGTCGCCTGCGCCGGAGATGCGCTCGCGGCGAGTCAGCGCTGTCGGAGAGAATGGTGAGGAGCACGATCGCCATCTCCCACGCCTCCAATGGGTCTGTGAGCAGTCGCGGTCGGGCAAGATGCAGCAGGGAGCTGCAGAAGCGGTGAAGGACGATCCCTCGAAGCGGTGATTCATAGAGCGCGAGGAGCGACGCCTGCAGTCGCGCACGGAACTCGGGCTCCTCGTTGGTTGACATTGACAAAAGTGTCACTGCTTCGGTGGCCCTGTCGCGTTGCCCCGACGCGATCCACTCGAAGGCCCGCTCCTCCAGCTCTCGCTCTGAGACGACGCCCTCGAAGGCGCTCGCGAGCAGACAAGCCCACGCTCCCGGCCGACCATCGAAATAGGCCGCTCGCAAGAGGTCTCGGTGAGCCTCAAGCGCCGTGTTTCTCGCGAGCGCGCGACTGATCGAGGAGCCAAAGCGTTTCCCCCAGTCCGTCGGCTCCCTCAGGGCCGCTCCCTGGAGAGGCGCTCCCAGCGTAAGCTCCAGAACGGGAGTTGGATCGGCGTCGATCGGCCAATGCTCGAGGACGTCCGCGACGCGGTAGCAGCATGTCCTGTCGAGGTCGGCGACCCGGGCTGGCAGGTGCCGTACAACTGCGCGACAGAAGGCCTGCTGCTGGTCTTTGCTCAGGAGCTCCCAGTCTTTCGGGGCGAGCAGGGACAACACGATCCCCTCGCCCGGTTTGACGAGGAGCGCCGCAGCCAACTCGACTGGCGCCCAACGGGCGTCGCCCGATGCGTCGTGTGGCGTGGTGAGGAGGAGCCGAAACCAGAGCTCGCTGAGGGACCCGCCCACCGCCTCTTCGATCAGCGACGCGAGGAGCCCCGCGCGCAGATCCGCTGGGAGCGACGTCACTCTGTCCGCCACCGTAGGCAATAGTGCCTTGACGTCCGAGCTCGTGAGCAATGCCTGAACCCAGTCAGCCGTCTCCTTGTCCAGACATACCTCTGGGTCTCTCGGCAAGAGCTCTGTCCACCACGGGCTGCTCCACGCGAGCCGGCCGCGAGCCCTGGCACGTATGGTTCGCGACCGATCCTTGGCGAGGTCGGTGAGGCCGTCCCGGCCGCGTTGCGTCTCGAGTGGGAGGGTCTGCACAAGCGAGTAGCGAACCCACCAGCGAGGATCTGCCGTCAGCTTGGCGACCTGCTCGCTTGTGAGGAGCGGCGCCACCGAGCCGAAGAGATCGTGACCAAACGAGAGTCGGTCCGCGATCTCACGCCAGGTCGTGCCGTTGTCATCGATGGAGGAGAGCAGGCTCCCGATCAGGACAATGGCGTCGAGCTCCCGGCGGGCCGCGAGCTCGAACGCGACGAACCGGAGCGCATAGAGCGCCAGTCGCTTCTCCGCCGTAAAGGCCGCAGCGGAGGCTCGCGAGTCTCGTTCATCGGACTCGAACTCCTCGTCCTCCTCGTCGAGCGCATGACTGTAGTCCTCGTCTCTCCTCAAGAGCTCCAGCGCGCGCGCGCCGAGAGCCCTGAGCTCGAGCGTGGTCATCGGGTGTCGGCTCATGGCGTCCTGTCACCTCCTCCGCAGGGCGAGTCGGAGCTTCGCCAATCGACGACTCGCGGCGAACTGGCTCCCCTTGGCGAACTCCTCGATGAGTCGGAGTTGCTCGGGCGTCTCCTCGCGGGCGGACCCCAACATGCGGACGAGACGCAGCTCGTTCTGCTCCGTTGGCCCTCTCTGCCAGCATTCAAGCAGCTCGTTCAATAGGTCTCGCCGCGCCGGCTCGAACCGCTCGTCGGCGAGACTTTGGAGCAGCTGCATTCTATCGTCCAAGGGCGCGGCTCCTATCGCCCTCACGATGGCGTCCACCTCCTTGGGTCTCAGCTTGATTGTCGATACGAGGTCGACAAACGGGCGCAGCTCCGACGTCTTGAGCTCGCCCTTCACGAGCATGGTTCGTACGCGCGGCAGCACCACCTTCAAGAGGTCACTGTCTGCGAAGACAGCCCCGCGCAGCCGAGGCGACTCCATCGCCTCCTTGACGAGGAGCCGGGCCTTCTCGGTGCTCTTCCTCTTCGCGGCGGACCAAAGGACGCGCAGCGCGAAGCTCTGCGCTGGCAGCGCGTCGGACCTGAGCATTCGCCGCGCGGATTGGAGGACCTTCGTCGTGGGGTTCGCGATGAGGCGCGCCTGAATGGCCTCGCGCAGCGGCTCGAGCTGCCCTGTCAGATTGTTCGAGGAGCGTTCGAGCGCTGCCAGAAAGATGTCTTCCAGGGGAGCGTCGAGGTCATTCGCCGGATCGAGCAGCGCCTCCCTGGCGACATAAGCCAATGGGTGGAGCTCCGTCAGGGGCGGCTCCCTTTCCAATGCGCTCGCGCTCTCGTCCAAGGGGCCAGTCACCCATTCGACGATCTCGCGTATTGGGATTGTCCCTCTGATGAGCACACCCAAAAGCCGCTTCGCGTCGGTGTTGACCAGGATCACCCAGCCGCTGGGCTCGGCGCTCTCAGCGCCGGCCTCCACCATGGCTCGCTGAAGGGCGCGCGCGAGGGCAGCGCGAGGCTCGGCTCCGACGCCCCGAAGCGCGTTGGACAGCTGCTGCGCGACGAATATGTCGTTCTCGTCCGCGCGTTCAACCATGATCGCTGCGAGCTGCGAAGCAGCCAATGGCATGGTCGCCAAACGGCGCACGAGCCGCTTGTCGAAGAAGCCGAAGCGACGCAGGGCGTGACACAGAACAGGAGCCGCGAGGTCGTCGGGCAGCTTGGAGACCGCCCGCCAGAGGCGCGCCGTCTTCCCTTTGTCTCCCCAGCGGAGGGCAGCCTCGGCTTCGATCGCCGCCCGAAGGAGCGGACCCGTGCGAGCTGCCTCTTTTGCGGACAGTGATGTCAGCGGATCGCTCGGGAAATAGCCGAACCAAAGCGGCGGGCCCTCCCCACCGAGCGCCTCCTTCGCCTCGCGTTGGACGTCGCCGTCAGCATCTTTGGCGAGCATGAACAGCGCGGCCTTCGCCACTTCGCTCGTTGGGCTGAGCGCGCCGGCGATCGCGCTGCGGACGTATGTGGACTTGGAGCGCACCAAACTGGCCGCGGCGCTCGCGCCCTCCTCATCAGCGAGGATCACGAGCCCGCGAAGCGCATTCTCCAAAGCCCCGCGGGGATCGGCATAGAAGAGCTCGAGGTCGAGGTCCTTGTCGGCTGTCGCCAAGACCGCATCCGCGGCCGCGGGGTCGGCGTCCTGTCGAAGCACCTCTGCGACGAAGCGAAGCGCCGATACGTCTGCGCTGTGCGCGAGGCGAAGCGCGGTCTTGCCGAGCCGATAATCGCTGAACTCTGGGACGCTGACTTTGGTTGCCAGCCGCGCGGTCGCGTGCTCCGCGAGCGCGACCAACGTCACGCGGTCAATCAGGTGGGACACGACAGCTCCGTCTCGAAGGCGATCCTGACTGCCTCGTCGAGCGTTCTCACCAGTCGAACCTCGATGCCCGTCACGTTCGCTTCCTCCAGATCGTCGGCGTTCGCCGCCGGAATGACAGCGACGCGCATATGCGCTCGGGCCGCCGCGAGGAGCTTCGCTCTGATTCCGCCAACGGGCAGGACCTCTCCTCGCAGCGTAACCTCCCCAGTCCAGGCTACGTCGGGCGTTACCACCTTGTCACTGAGCAGAGACCGGAGCGCGAGATAGATGGGGAGGCCCGCGCTCGGGCCTTCTTTCTTGATCGAGCCCTCCGGCAGGTGAATGTGGAACCCGCCGGCACAGTCCAGCTCCGAGAAGCCAGTCTTGCGGGTCGAAGCGTCGTAAGCGAGCCGACTGAGCGCGACGCGCACCGCTTCGCGCATGACTTCACCTTGCTGTCCGGTCAAATGGAGCGTAGCCGCGGCACCCGAGGGCGATCGGAGCGCCTCGATCACCAGCACGCTCCCGCTGCCGTTCGGGCTGACAGCCAATCCATGCACGACCCCTGGCTGAGGGTCCGCAACCCGCTCCGCCACGCGTCGGCCGACGCCCAAGACCTCCCGAAGCTCACGCTCTCCAAGCGGCGAACGTGCGACGGCGACCGCGCTCTCGTTCGTCGGGCCGCCGGAGCGAACCAAATCAATGGCGCGTCGCCGATGGAGCGTCGCGAGGGCGCGCTCGAAGCCGCGAACGCCGGGCTCGTCCGTGTGCTCTTCGAGGATGCGCGTGAGCTCATCGTCCGTGATGGGTATCGGGGCTGGGAGGCCTGCGCGCGCAGCGGCGCGGCCAACCAAATGGAGCCTAGCGATCTTCAGCTTCTCAACTGTCGTGTAGCCCTCCAGATCGAGGATCTCGAGCCGGTCGCGGAGCGCGGGCTGGATGTCCCCCGCGCTATTGCCAGTAGCGATCACCAGCGCGTGTGACAGGTCATAGGGAACGCCGAGGAAGTTGTCACGGAACGCGTGGTTCTGTGCAGGGTCCAGCACCTCCAAGAGAGCAGCCGACGGGCTCCTGCTACGCTCGGTGCCGATCTTGTCGATCTCGTCGAGCAAGATGACGGGGTCCACCTGCTGCGCCTCTCGCATCGCAGAGATGATGCGGCCCGGCGCTGCAGCCGTGAAGGTCCGACGATGACCACGAATCTCGGATTCATCGTGAACGCCGCCGAGCGCCACACGAACCAGCTTGCGGCCCAGCCCGTTTGCGATGCTCTCCGCCAGGCTGGTCTTTCCAACCCCGGGCGGTCCAATGAGGCACAGCACTGTAGACCGCGACTTGCCCCCGAGCGCGCGCACCGCCAAGTACTCCAGAATCCGGGTCTTGACCTTCTCGAGGCCCTCATGGTCCTTGTCGAGCTGCTCGGCTACTCTGTCCAGATTCAGCGCTTCGACCGCTGTCGGGGCGCCCCAGGGGAGGCTCGCCAACAGCTGTAGCTGCGTCAGAAAGCTCGCGTAGTCGAACGAGGCCTTGGGCATGTCGCTCAGCAACTTGAGCTGTTCGTCCGCGAGCGCGCGTGCGTCTGCCGGCAATGGGAGCTCCGCCAACTTCCGCTCCAGTACGCCAATCTCACCCCCGAGCGCACGAAGGCCTCGTGCGTTGTCGCCGCCCAGGCGCTTTGCCACGGCGTCGACGAGCGTCTTCAACGTCGCGCGGCGCAGCTCGGTTACAGAGCCGTCACGAAGCGCGGCCTCCAGCGTCACGAGCTCTTCCTCGATGGGGCGCGCCACGGGAGCCGCTTCCTCCGAGACCTCGTCCTCCAGCAGGCTGCGGAGCTCAGCCAGGCCCAGCGCGGCTCGAGACAACTGAATCGCGCTCTCCAAAACCTCGGAGGGAGCGGTCTCTGCCATTGGACGCCCACCGACGCGCAGCGCGATCGCCTTTACAAGCTTTGCGCCCGACCAGCTCAGGCTCTCTACGCGGGCCATGTACGGCAGGAACTTGCTGCGAACCTCCACGATGCGCGCTCGCTCGAGACCGCGCAGCACCACCGCGCCCTTCTCCCAACGCTCGACGCTACACCGAACGACGACGCGACCCACGACATGCTCGGGCAGCTCACTCGAGAGCTCGATGGGCACAGCCGCGAGCTCTCTCACCTTCGCCTTTCGGAGCGACGCCGCGGTCTCCGCGTGCAATACCCCCAACGGGAGCTCGTGGAGCTCGAGCGGCAAGATGACATCGTTCAGCACACCAAGCACCGGCAGCTCGTCGACTTGCACGGCCGGACTATAGCGGAGCAAACAATCGGGTGTCGCTGTGTTCACGGAGCCCGCCGTCCAGCCCATCCAGCGGCGTGTTCGCTGACGAAGCGCCAATCAGTGGAGCCGCGCCTCGTATCCCAGCCCAGCGAACTCCGACGCAAGGGCCTGGAGGTGCTGCTCTGGCAGGTTCGCCATGTCGGCAGCCTCCGGCTGCTGGGACGGTCGCGCCAGCGTGTACAACATCACACCGGGAAGCTTGGCTTCGCCTTTGAGCCGACGCAGTAGTTCCAGATACGCCCTCTCGCTCTCCTCTCCTGGAAAGTCGGACAGGCAGGTCTGTATCCACGTCGGGGCAATGCCCTGCGGCGGGGCTCACGGGAAGGTTGGAGGTTCGATCGCCCTGTCGGCTCTGAGATCGCTGATAGAGCACTTACGAGGCTAACCGCCTTGCAACCATGTTCCCGACCACACATCTTCACGCGCAGGCTGCCTAGCGCCTGAAAGCATTGCGGGGATCATCCGCTCGTGAGGAGCCCACGCAACATACGGCAGGAACCCACTGCTCAGACACATTGTTCTTTTCTCGAGGTCGACTACGCCACTAACACTGTGGTGCTGCCAGTAGAGCTCCTCCATCGCGTCCTGGATCGCCGCTTCCCGCTCATCGGTCGGGACCGAGTTCCAGCACGGGGAGGTAGCTACTCGATCGAGCGCCTCAGACGAAGCAACTGCGGAACGTTCGGCAGCGGAAAGCGTAATCCACGCATATCTGCTGTCGCTTGACCAAATCGGAGCCGACACCTGCAAGAGTCCACTTCTCCTGATTCGCGGAATATCCGCGAATCGTAGCAAGGGTTCAGTGCTTTGCCTCTCGAGATCTAGTCTCCATAGCTCCCCTGGCCAATCCGTGAAGAGCACCGAGCGCCCATCCGGTGACCAAGCTGGTGCAGTTCCGTATGGGTGACTCGGTGTCATTGCTGACAGTTGGGCGGTGTGCAGCGAGAGTGCGAATATACCGCTCTGTGCTCCGAAAATTGCGGAGTTGCCCGCCGCATTCAATCGTGGGGTTTCCGCTGCCGCCGGCAGAGCAACGGTACGTACGACGGAATGCGTTGCAAGGTTGACCTGGACGGCTGTGTCCCCAAATAGTCTGAGTAGGGCGACGCTTTCTTCCCAGTTGACATCCCCGCTAAAAATGCTCTCGCTCAGCTGCATCTCAAGTTGACACGTGTTGTTGTCGACTCGATTCAGGACATACAGATGGGTTTCGACGCTCGCTCCAAGTGAGCGACTCCCCAGCAGTGCCATGCTCATTCCATCGGATGAGCACGACAGCGCATCCCGTGGAACGACGCCCTCTGGCAGGACGACTCGCAAGGCGGATCCCGTCGTTGGGTTGATGTCAACGAGGCCATTATCAGCGAACAGTAGGTGGCTCCCATCCGCGCTCCATACCAATGGACAGAGTTGCGACGAATGGCCGCGGTAAAGCAGGCGTGTGGAGGGAAGCTGCAGCGGGAGATAGATGTTTGCGTGTCTCTCCAGCGCAAAGTCGCGCCAAAGGGACATCTCGGGTACCAGTTCATATCCGCTGCCCACTTCTATGGTTGCCACCGGATTCTCCTACTTCAGTCGGCGCAAGAACGGGGTGCATTTTGTGTATTGCACCGGCCGAAATACAACGGTCTTGCTTACTGGGCAGTCGTAAATGCAGGTCTTCCAGCCATCTCCACGAGAGTCCGGAATCCCGTTGGCGTCTCGTGGTTCGCACTTCTCATAGAGCCCGCTCTCCTTTGGTATTGGTATTGGCATGGTCGTATCGTACGGGCTCGAGTGACTAATCGGAAGCGGACAAGATGTGCTCGTGATCGTCTCCGGTGTGAGCTCTTTGTAGAGCTTGTATCCGTTGTACACGGCCAGCCCGACTCCAAGGGCCGCCGCCACGCCTGCCCCAACAGGAAGCGCCAGCGCCCCCAGAGTTGCGCCGGCACCCGCGCCGGCCAAGATGCCGCCGCCGACCGCGATCGCGAAGTCTCCCGTCGAATCCGCATTGTTCGCCGGGTCCCCATCCGCATACAGATAGAGATTCTCGCCACCCTCGAACCACACCGGATCCTTCGCGGTCCACCGCCCGATCTCTGCGTCATAGTCGCGCGCCCCAAACCTCACCAACCCCGTCTCCGCATCATAGAGCCCGCCTGCAAACCCAAACGGCTGAAACCCCTGATTGGTATCGACGAGCACGCGGCCCCACGCGTCGTATTGGAGCTCTTGCACCAATTCACCCGTCGCCGTGTCGACGACCATGCGGACGCTGCCGAGGTGGTCTTTGACGAGGCGGTAGGTCGCGCCGGCCGTTACGACGAGCTCAGGCACGTTGCTCTCACCGGCGTAGACGAAGCGCGCGACGACGTTGCCGTTGCCGTCGAGCTGGGCGATGGGTTGGAGCTGTCCGCGCCAGAGCCAGCCCTGCTCGAGCACGCCGTTGCGCGCCTTGCCGACGCGGCGGCCCTGGGCGTCGACGAGGTACTCGAGGACGTCGCCGTTGGAGAGGCCGACGGTGCGCAGGTTGCCGAGCGCGTCGTAGTCGTAGGTGGTTACAGCGTTGTTGGTCGTGTCGCGGCGGAGGGCGAGGTTGCCATTGGGCGTGAAGGTGTATTCGACGTCGCCGAACGACTGGATGCGATCCTGGGCGTCGTACGTCGCCTGGAAGACGCCGGCCGAATTGAGGGTTGAGAGGCGGTTGCCATTGGCGTCGTAGGAATAGGCCTCGACGAGCTCGCCGTCTTCGGTGACGGAGATGAGGCGGCCTGCGGGGTCGTATTCGAAGTCCCTGGCGTAGACGGTGGTGCCGTTGCTCTCGGTTACGCGTGTGATGCGGCCGAGGTCGTCTCGGTTGTAGCTCCAGGAGAGGAGCGTGGGCCCTGAGAGGCTCGCCGTGTGAGTCGTGAGCTCGCCGTATCCCGAATAGCTGTAGCTGTCCGTGACGAGGCCCGCGGTCGCGCCGTCGACGCGGCCGCTCTCGGGGTCGCGGCTGAGGCTGAGATTCCCACCGCTAGCTAATAACCGCGAGGAGCCCAACCCGCTCACTGGCCTTCGCACTCGCTGAGCAATTGCTTCAATTCCTCGGCGAATGCGCGCGCGCGCTTGCCCTTTGCGTGACTCTCCGCGTACAAGAGAAGTCCTCCAATCCGCTCTCGGGCTTCCAACCACTGCTTCGCGCCCACGAGCGCGCGACACAGGAAATACTCCGCCTCGAAGGCACGGCGCCCACGTCGCTGCGCCCAGTCCTCATAGGCCCGACAACGGGGCAAGGCCGCGCCAAACTCTCGAAGCTCGACCAGCAAGGCACACGCGTGATTGAGGACCCAATACCATTGGATCTCTGGGATGGTCGTCGGCCTCTCCAACGGCATCAGGGGTGCCAACATGTCCCACGCGTCTCTCGGGCGGCCCAAGAGCGCGAGCGACAAGGCTGCATGCGAGGCCCAGCGAAGTGCCTGGGGATCCGCTGTTCCAAGCAATCTCCGCGCTTCTTCGGCGCCCAACTGCTCAATGGCGAGCAAAGAGTCGCGCTCGGCCCGCCGGACGGCAAACTGATGCATCTCCGAGAGCAGCGTCAGGTCCTCACGGTCGCAGCGGCCCTGCCACTCAGCTATGTGGGAGCCGAGCCGTCGCGACCATTCGGAGCGATCTTCGACGAGCTGCTCCCGAGCAGCTTGAATAGATCTTCGCACGATATCACTCATAATCCCAATAGGCCTCGATGCACGCCATGTAGCAGTTAAAGGCATCCAACTCCGCTTGGGCCAGCTCAATCTCCTCGGGCGTCGATGTGTATGGGTGCGGCATTGAAGGAGGTTCGGACGGGTCGCCGTGATAGCTGCATTGGGCACGACAGCAGAGGGAATAGTCCGAAAAGTTTGACCCCTGCCCCTGGCAGCTCGTCCAGTCATCCTCTGCAACACCGACGTCGCAATGGTCGGAGCTTTCCGTCGCCTTGTCCACAAGGGCGGCTGTCACGAGCACGGCTGCGGTCACGAGCGCTACTTCCCCAAGAGCCTCAGCAATGACGGGGATGAAGATAGCAAACCTGCCACTAGAATCGACCTTGTTCGCGGGATCCCCATCCGCATACAGATACAGATTCTCGCCGCCCTCAAACCGCACGGGATCCTTCGCGGTCCACCGCCCGATCTCGGCGTCGTAGTCCCGCGCCCCAAACCTCACCAACCCAGTCTCCGCATCATAGAGCCCACCCGCGTACCCAAACGGCTGAAACCCCGGATTGGTATCTACGAGCACGCGGCCCCAGGCGTCGTATTGGAGCTCTTGCACCAATTCGCCGGTCGCCGTGTCGACGACCATGCGGACGCTGCCGAGGTGGTCTTTGACAAGTCGGTAGGTCGCGCTGGCCGTGACGACGAGCTCGGGCACGTTGCTCTGGCCGGCGTAGACGAAGCGCGCGACGACGTTG
>JAXLYR010000014.1:0-256193 GCA_046351325.1 Polyangiaceae bacterium
GTCGAGGCGATAGGTCGCTTTGCACGCGACGAGGTACGCGAGGCCTCGACGGAGCGTGCGGTACGTTCGGACTCCGGCGGGGATCTGCGAGACCGATTGGATCGGGAGCGACACAGCTCCTTTATTGCACGCTCCCGCGCGCACCGAACAGGGCTCTCGGCGGAGCCGAGCGCGGGCTACGGGGCGCGCACGACGAGCGCGCTGTTCGCCCCGAGGTGCAGCACGAGGCGGCCGTCCGCGAGGCTCGCGTCTGCGTCGCCGACCTGCGCGATCACCGTGAGCGCGGTGCCGTCGGCGAGCGCGTCGCGGTCGGCCTGCTCGAGGCCGGGGTTCGACTGGATCTTCGGCTTGAGCTCGGCGATCGCGTGCGTGCTGTTGTTGAAGATCGCGATGACACGACTGTCACCATCGCCGCGGAAGAACGCGAAGACGTCGTCCGCGCTGCCGTTCGGTCGCCAGAGCTCGACGTAGCGCCCGCGATGGAGGGCAGGGTTGTCGACACGAGCGCGCGCGAGCGTCGCGACGAGGTCGAACGTCTCGGCCGGGTCGCCGAGATATCCCGAGAACGAGCCGCTGCGGGTCGCGGGGTCCCAAGCCCAGCTGGGCATGTCGCGTCGATTGTCAGGGTACTTGCCTATCATCCCGAGCTCGTCTCCGTAGAGGAGCTGCGGAATGCCGGGCGCGGTGAAGAGGGCGACGAGAGCGCTCCGGTAGCGCGCCGTCGCCTCGGTCGTCGAGAGCCCCGTCGGCATCTCGCTCGGGAAGCGCGGCACATCGTGGTTGTCCACGAAGTTCACGAGCCGGCTCGCGCGCGCGAGCCCCAACGTCGAGACTGCTGCTTGGACAGGTGAGGCGACCCCGTCGAGCTTGCCCCCTTTGGCGAAGGCGTTGACGAGCCCCGTGTGGAGCGCGAACCCGAACGCCGAGTCGAAGCCCGTGTCGAGCAGCGGCTCGAGCGCGGCCGGGCCGCTGTCGTCGAAGACCTCGGCGAGCAGGAACGCCTCCGGTCGCAGCGCCCGCACGGCAGGCACCCAGTCGTCCGCGAAATAGGGGCGATAGACGTGTTTGGCGGTGTCCATCCGAACGCCATCGAACGCGAACCGCCCGAGGAAGCCCACGCTCGACGTCGTCAAATAGGCCGCGACGTCGGGGTTCTCCTGCGCAAAGTCGGGCAGGCCGCTGAGCGGACAATAGACGACAGGATCCCCGAGCGAGGCGCAGGTCGCCGCCGCGTGGAACCAATCGGGCCGACTCGAGACGAGCGCCGCGCCGCGACCGCTATGGTTTACAACCATGTCAGCGAGAACGGCGATGTCCCGGTCATGCGCGTCGGCGAGCAAGGCGTCGAGCTCGACGTCCGTCCCGAGCTTCGGCTCCAAGCCAATGGCCGGGTCGTCCGAGTAGTCCGCCCAATAGCCGTGATAGCCGCACTGTCCATTGTGCGGTCCCGTCTGTCGATAGACAGGTGTGATCCAGAGCGCGCTCGCCCCGAGCTCCGAGAGATACGCGAGCCGCGTTCGCAGTCCTGTGAAGTCGCCGCCGTGGAACTTGATTGGATCGGCCGCGTCGAAGCACGAAGCGTCGCCGGCCGCGTCGTTCGTCGGATCCCCGTTCTGAAAGCGATCCGTGAGGGCGAGATAGAGCACCCGCGACTCGAACGCGCGCTCGGTCGGAGCCGCGCCGCCAGCGCCACCCCCGCCACCCGCGCCTCCGTTGGGCATGGCCGCACCGTCGCCCGTCGAGCCGCCCGTGGACAGACCCGCGCCGCCGACAGCGCCGCCACCCGACCACGAGACGCCCCCGAACCCACCCGAGGGCGCGGCCGTCTCACCGCCGCACGCGAGGAGCAAAACCAGGCAAGTCGAGAGTCGCCGCGGCCCCACACGACGCTCGTAACTCAATTTTGAGTCACCAGCAATCGGCCCTCATCGACCGGTGCAACAGGGGGTGGAACGTGGAACAGGTCTCGAGCTCGCGACGAGCTCGAATCCACGGGATTCGGGTCGATTCGCGCGGCACACGCGCTGCTCAAGGGGGTCTCGTGACCGACCTCTTCTCCCCGATGCCGCGCCCCGACCGCACCGCCTTTCAACTTCATTATCGCGACTACCTTCGCAGCCGCGACGGCGTCCCGTGCCTCGAATCCCGGACGCTCAGTCGACGCGAGCTGTCTTATCGCGAGCTCGACAACGCACCTGTTCGCCGCACCGGCGAGCCGATCGTCGACCCCGTCGTCTTCCAGAGGAACTTACTTCGCTGTCAGCCCGAGCCGGGTCTCGACGCGCCCACACTTTGGGCGCTCGCCGTCGCGAAGGGCAATCGGGCAGAGCGCTTCGGCGTCGAGAACAAGCTGCGCATCCAGGGCTTCGAGCCCGGCGGCGCCGAGGATCTCTTGACCTACGTCGAGCTCCAAGAGGTCTATCACACGAAGCTTCTGCTCCGCGCCCTCGAGGTGATTGGGCTGAGCTGCGAGATCGGCGAGCCAGTCGGGCGCGTCACGCGCGTCGGCGTGATGATGCTCGCGCGGCTGCCGAGGCCGATCATCGAGGTGCTCGCCCTCGCGTTCGAGCTCGTCGGGATCGCCGCGTTTCATGCGCTTCGTCGCGAGGCGCACGCCCTCTTCGCGGATCAACCCGAGGCCCTCGCGCGGATCGACGCGCTCTTCTCCGAGCTGCTCGTCGACGAGGTCGGGCACGTGCATTTCTTGAGGAGCCGCCTCGGGCCCGTGCGGCTCGGTGTGTCGCGCGCGGCCCTCGTGTTCGCGAAGCGCTCGCTCTTCAACGACAATCACGAGATCCAAATGCTCCTCGACCGAACGCGGGCCCTCGACGGCCTCGAGACCCTGGACGTCGACGCCCTCGTCGCGGACTGTCCGCACCGCCTCCCACCGCTGCGCGCGGCCTGAAGCACTCGATGAAGATCGGCATCGCAACGCTCGGCTCTCGCGGTGACGTGCAGCCGTTCCTCGCGCTCGCGGTCGCGCTCGCGCGTCGCGGGCACACTGTGCGGCTCGCGACGAACGAGCCGTTTCAAGGCTTCGTCGAAGCGGGGGGCATCGAGTTCTATCCGCTCGGTGGAGACATCAAACACATCGTCGGCGATCGCGGGCGGGCGGCGTTGCTCGCCGCCGAGGGCAGGCCGCTCGCGTCGCTCCGGGCGCTCCGCGAGCACGTCGGCCCTCTCGTTCGCGAGGGGCTCTCGCGCATGGGCGACGCCCTCGCGGGCTGCGACGTCGTCATGGGTCAGCTCCTCGCGCCGGGGGCGGTCCACTACGCAGAACGCCACGACCTGCCCTATTTCGATGTCGCTTATGACCCAATCGCCCCGACCTGGGAGTTCGCGCACCCTGGCGCCCCGCCCAGCCTGGGCCGAGGGCTCGCGAGCCGCCTCAGCTACTTCGCTGCGGAGCAAGTGTTTTGGCAGGCGTTCCGACCCGACCTCGCGCGCTATCGTCGCGAGGTCCTCGGACTCGAGCCGACCTCGCTCCTCGGTCCGACGGGGCTCCGCAGCCGCAACCGCCGTCCGGCGCTCATCGGGTTCAGCGGCGTGCTCGTGCCGCGCCCGCGTGATTGGCCCGAGGACGTGCTGACGACGGGGCCGTGGCTGCTCCAATCGGACCCGCCTGCCCCCGACGAAGCGGCGCGCATCTCGCGTTTCCTCGAAGCAGGGAGTCGCCCCGTTTATATCGGCTTTGGGAGCATGACGGTGCCACGGCCCGACGTCATGACTGACATTTGTGTCACCGCTCTACGCAAAGCCAATAGGCGCGCGATCATCTCGGCGGGTTGGGGGGGCGCCGCTCGGCGCGCCGACTCGAGCGACGTGCTCTTCGTCGACGACGTCCCGCACGCGTGGCTCTTCCCCAAAATGGCGGCGATCGTCCATCACGGCGGCCAAGGCACCACCGCCGAAGCGACGCGCGCAGGCGTCCCGCAGCTCGTCGTCCCGTTCCTCGCCGACCAGCCGTTTTGGGGACATCGGGTTTGGAAGGCCGGAATTGGACCCGAGCCTATTCTCATATCCGCGCTCGGGGCCGATAACCTCGCTCGAGCGCTCGAGGTGATGTCGCTCCCCGACATGGTGGCGCGCGCCGCAGCCGCTGGTGCCCGCGCGCGTGAGGAGCCGGGCGCTGATCGCGCGGCAGTCTTGATCGAGCGCAGCCTGACTCGACGCGAGAGCCACAGCTCGGGCCTCTCCAGTCGACCGACTGCGTTGTAAGCTCAGGAGCGCTCCGCGCTGGACAGCGACTAGCGCTTCGCTTAAATTCGGACGATGGTTCGATTGAGCGCTATGGCGCTGGCGTTGGGTGCTCTCTCAATCCTCGGCTGCGGCGACGACACCAACACCGGTGGGACGGGCGCGAGTGCAAATGGCGGCGGAGGTGTGGGCGGCGGCAGCGGTGGCGGCGCGAGCTCCGGAGGTGGTTCGAGCGGCGGCGCCGGGGGTGCCGGCGGTGGAGCGAGCGTCTGCGAGCCCTTCGGGCATTTCGGTGCTCCGGGGACGACCTTCACCCTGCCCGTGAGCGGAGATGGCATTTATTACCCCGATGTCCAAGCGTCGTTCCCCGACGTCGATTGGGCCACCCTCGATAGGCTCTATATTCCTGCCGGTACTTACAAGGAGTTCAACCTCGGCAACCTCCCGGAGCGAACCGCCGATCGGCCGCTCGTCATCACGAACTCGGGTGGCCAGGTGCGCGTCGGCCCGAACCTCGGGGCGAACTACATATGGTCGATGGGCGGCGGCTCGCACTGGATCCTGACTGGGCGCTACGACCCCGAGTCCGGCACGGGCGACGAGGGCTTTCAGGGCCACCGCTGCGGCGCATACGCGGGCTCGCGCGACCATTACGGGTTTGTAAGCGATGACGCCTTCGACTTCACCGGGGCGTACATCCATATGGGGTTTTCGGTCGGGGAGGCGACGGACTTCGAGGTGGAGTTCGTCGAGGTCACGCGCTCGGGGTTCGCCGGCTTCCGCTTCTTGAACAATACGTCGAGCGCGCCGAACAAGCCGATGGCGAACGTCAAGCTGCACGACACGTACGTGCATGACGTCGCCGGGGAGGGGATTTACCTCGGTTGGACGGGCGCTCCGCCCTCGAACCAGCTGCCCGGGCTCCAGGTTTACAATAACAGGTTTGTAAGAACCGGGAACGAGGCGCTCCAGATCCAGAACCTCGGCGAGGGCTCCCACGTCTTCGACAACGCGATCATCGATGCCGGACTGCACTGGCGCGACAACGGGCTCGGCGCCTATCAAGACCACAACTCGCAGGTGCAGATGCGCGAGGGCTCCATCACCGTCGAGCGCAACGTGCTCGTCGGCTCGGCCGCGCCGCTCCTCAGCCTCTTTCGGGGCGCCGAGGACGGGGACGGCGAGGTCCAGGTGACCTTCCAAGACAACTACTTTGCCGAGACCCGCGCAGGCTTCGCCGGGTACTTCGGGGGCGCCGCGGGCCCGGCGTCGAGCTACACGTTCCGGCGCAATGTCTTCCGCGCGATCGACTTCTCCTATACCGCAGTGGACCCGGCCGCGACCGACGTCATGAACATCCTGCGGCCCGGCTCGATCGCGGCCCCCATCCTCCTCGAGGACAATGTCTGGGAGGGCGACGAGACCCTCGTGCCAAAACTCGCGACGCCGAACGGTACAGTCGGGACAGTCACGGCGACTGGCAATCAGAACACCACCGTAGCCCCCATCGCGTTCGTCGACGCGCTCGACGTCGCGGGCACGAACCTCGAGTTTTGGACCGCGGTGACTACGCGTCTACCGAACAGTCCAGCGCGCGCGTATTCGGTTGGAGAGGTCGTGCTCTATGTGGACGGCAAGCTCTATCGAGCTGTCGCCCAAAGCACCAATGAGCCGCCGCCCGATAACCCCCAATCGTGGGAGGAGCTCCCGACGCCAGCCGACGACTATCGCGTCGTCGCCGGGAGCGAGCACGCGGGCATCGGTATTCACTGAGCGCTTTGTCGGCTCGGCGGCGCGTGATAATGAACATGTTCGGTGAACGAGATCAGTGAACGTGTTCGGCTGAAGACCCGCGCCCAGCAGAAGTCAGAGACGCGGGCGCGCATCCTCGACGTCGCGCGGGCGCACTTCGAGCGGGACGGCTTCGAGGGCGCGAACGTCCGGGCGATCGCCGCGGAGGCGGGCGTCGCTGCCGGCACCGTTCTCCTGCATTTCTCGGACAAACGCGACCTGCTCCACGCCGCGCTCTTCGACGATCTGGCGGCGGTCATCGCGGCCGCGATCGAGCCGCCGGCTCATCCTCGCGCGAAGCATCCCCGAACGGGGCAGGCGCTCGCGACCGAGCTCGTCGCGCTCGCCGAGCCGTTCTTTGCCTATTACCGGGCGCGCCCGAAGCTCTCGCGCACCCTCCTCGCCGAGGCTCTCTTCGCCGAGTCGCCGTGGCGCGAGCGGTTCGTCGAGCAGGTCGCGCGCGTCCACGCTTACGTCGCCTCGCGCACGCAGGCCGCCATCGAGCGAGGCGAGCTGCCTCAGGGCACACGCGCCGACGTGCTCGGGGCGTCGTTCTTCTCCTTCTATTACTTCGCGCTGCTCGGGTGGGTGCAGGGCGCGCTCCCCGATCCCGCGTCGCTCTTCTCGGTGCTGCTCCACACGCATCTCGGCGCGCTCGCGCGTGCGCCCCAACGACCGAAGAAACCAGGAGGGACCCGACCGTGACGACCATCTTCCAAGACGAGGCTGCCCGGGCGGCCATCGAGGCCGCGTACGAGCAATTCCGAGCGCGCTTGCCTCCGAACGAGACGCGCGTGATCGAGACGCCGTTCGGCGCGACCCACGTCCTCGAGTGCGGGCCCAAGGGGGCGCCGCCTCTCGTCGTGTTGCACGGCGCGCTCGCGAGCTCGGCGCACGTCGTCGGCGAGCTCGGGCCGCTCGTCGAGCGATTCCGCGTCATCGCGCCAGACGTCATCGGCCAATCGGTGAAGAGCGCCGACATCAGGTTGCCCCTCGACACGACCGCGTACGCCGATTGGCTCGTCGCGATCCTCGACGCTTACGGCCTCGCGCGCAGTCACGTGCTCGGCGTCAGCTGGGGCGGCTTCGTCGCGCGCAAGCTCGCCGAGCACGCCCCCGAGCGGGTGGATCGGCTCGTGCTCCTCGTGCCCGCGGGGTTCGTCTCCGGGCCGGCCTGGCAGGGCTTCACGAAGGTCGGCATTCCTATGACGATGTTTCGTCTATTCCCGAGCGAAGAACGGCTCCGTCGCGCGCTCAGCGCGATCGTGACGACGCTCGACGACGAGTGGGCGCCCTATCTCGGCGTCGCGTTTCGCTCGTACAAGCTCGACATGCGCATCCCACCGCTCGCGCGCGACGGCGCGCTCTCGCGCTTCGATCGGCCGACGTTGGTGATCGGCGCCGGCGAGGATTTGAGCTTCCCGGGCGAGCGCTTGCTCGCGCGCGCCAAGGAGCTCATCCCCCACGCGGAGACCGAGCTGCTCGCGAACTCGAAGCACTCCCCACCGACCGACCCTGCGTCGCGTGCGCGGCTCGGCGCTCGCATCGGCGAGTTCCTCGCGCGCGCGGTCGCTCAGCCCGTGGACGAGCCACGACCCTACGGGTGCGTGTAGACGACGGTGCCGCCGCGGAGCGCGAGGGCGCCGTGCCACGCCGCGGGCACGTTCGGGGTCGTCCAGTTGAAGACCCACGCGGCGTCGGTCGGCGCGAGGTTCACGCAGCCGTGGCTGCGCGGCGTCCCGAAGTCGTCGTGCCAATAGGCTGCGTGGAGCGCGTAACCCTCGGTGAAATACTGGACGAAGGGCACATCGCGCAGGTCGAACTCGTCGCCCGCGGTGTCGCCATCCATGGTCACGCTGACGTGCTTCGTGTGGATGAGGAACACGCCCTGGACGGTCGAGTGCGTCGTCTTCGGATCGCGCAGCCCGTCGCGCCCAGTCGAGACCAGCGTGACGTAGACCGGCTTGAGGCCCTCGTAGGCGACGAGCGATTGGTTGAGGATCGAGACGTCGACCCACTTCTTGCCGGCCTTCGCCCACGTCGGTGCTTTGCTCATCGCCTCGATGACGCGGACGTCCTCGGCGCGCACCCACGAGCCGTCCTTCGCGTGGAGGTAGCCGTTCTTCTTCTCACCGGTGAGCGGGATCGCCTCGCGGAAGGCGAGCTGCGTCCCCGTGGACATCAGGCCGCGCTCGTTCGCCTCGAAGCGCGTCGCGTGCTGGCGCATCGCGAACGCAACCGGGAGCGTCACCGCGTCGTCGAGGGTGATGCCGTGGAACGCGGACGGCTTCACGTAGCGCGTGCGATCGAGCGGCACGACGAAGAGATCCGTCGTGAGGCCGTAGCGCCGATCGTCGTATTCGAACTGGGACAAGAGCGCGTAGCCCGCGCGAACCCGCGCGTGTCCGACGACCAAATCTGCAGGGCTTCGCGGCGTGCCGTCGCTGAGCGCGGGGAGCGCGCGACCATAGAGCAGACCGGGAGGAACGGCCCCGGGTTCGGGCCACGCGACGAACGCGGGGTCGTTCGAGGCCGTCTTCAGCTGGCGTTTCACGTAGCCGAGGTCGGGCTCCTCGCGGGCGAGCTCGTTGTCGGTCGGCAGGCGCGCATAGAGCGGCGCGCCCGCGTTTCGCGACATGACGTAGTCGTAGGGCAGGCCGTCGCGGCGTGGTCGGACGCTCGAGGCCTCGACGACCGGATGGAAGGGGTCGAGCGTCGCGGTCTTCCCGAGGCAGACGTAGCCCTTCGGTTGGATCGCGTACCAGCCGCCTTTGCAGCCCTTGTAGCTCGCGGGTGCTTTGTCGCGGATGACGACGGCGCCGGCGCGCAGGTAGCCGATGCGGCGCGATTTCTTGCGCTGCGGCTGGGAGAAGATCCAGGTCTCGCGCGCGATGCTCGCGAGCTTCGGCGTGTCGTCTGCCTGGTGCTCGCGGTCTCGTGCGGCGTCGGTCTCGCTCGACGGATCGTCGTCCTCGGGGGCGTTCGCGCCCTTCGCGTCGGAGAGCTCATTCGGCACGTCGGTGAGCGTCTCCATGGGGAGCATCGGCTCGACGTCGGCGTCGCGCAGCGGGGCCTCGATCGCGGGCGTGCCCTCGTCGAGCTCGGGCGGTGGCGCGCCCTCGATCGCGAGCTCACCGACGAAGCGCTCCGCGATCCGCGCGTCGACCTTCGCGAAGGTCTGCTCCATCGACTCGCGCGCGATGCGCCCACCGAGCACGCTCTTCTGCCACGCCGCCGGCGATGGGCAGCTCGCGGCCGACAAACTGATTGCCGAGAGCGAGGTCAACGCGAAATACCGCAGGAGCCTCATGCGCTCGGCCGTAGCGTCGCGGCGCGCGTTGGGCCAAGTCCTCGGGGACGCTCGCGTGAGGGGTCGCGCTCTTGCGGCCTCGTCGGCAGAAGCCTAATCCGCCGGCATGGCTGACCCCGTCGCTCTCGAAACGCTGATCGCCGTTGAAGACCTCTATTCCGAGGAGGAGCGCATGGTGCGCGACACCGTGCGGCGCTTCGTCAAGACGCGCTATCTGCCGCGCGCGGGCGAGCTCTTCGCGAAGGAGCAGTTCCCGGTGGAGCTCATCCCCGAGATCGGCGAGATGGGCCTGCTGGGTGCGTCGCTCAGCGGGTACGGCTGCGCCGGCATGTCGCCGATCGCGTACGGCCTCGCCCTCGAGGAGCTCGAGTACGGCGACAGCGGCCTGCGCAGCTTCGCGAGCGTGCAAGGCAGCCTCGCGATGTACCCGATCCACAGCTACGGCTCGGAGGCTCAGAAGGAGCGGCTCTTGCCGCGGATGGCGCGCGGCGAGCTCATCGGGTGCTTCGGTCTGACGGAGCACGACGCCGGCAGCGATCCGGGCGCGATGAAGACGATGGCCCGCCGCGACGGCAGCGATTGGATCCTCAACGGCTCGAAGATGTGGATCACGAGCGCGCCCATCGCCGACGTCGCGGTCGTCTGGGCGAAGACCGACGGCGGTGACGCGCGCAGCATCCGTGGCTTCATCGTCGAGCGCGGCATGCGCGGCTTCGAGACCCCGACCGTGCACGGCAAGATGAGCCTGCGCGCGAGCCCCACAGGCGAGATCGTCCTCAGCGACGTGCGCGTCCCGAACGAGAACGTGCTGCCCGGCACCGAGGGCCTGAAGGGGCCGCTCTCGTGTCTCACGCAGGCGCGCTTCGGGATCGCGTTCGGCGCGCTCGGCGCAGCGCGCGCGTGCCTCGACACCGTCATCTCCTACACGCGCGAGCGCGTGGCGTTCGGCACGCCGATCGCTGCCAAACAGCTCGTGCAGCACAAGATCGCCGAGATGGCCCTCGAGATCGCGAAGGGCAAGATCATGGCGATGCACTTCGGCCGCCTCAAAGAGCAGAAGGGCGCGCTCTCACCGGCGCAGGTCTCGCTCTGCAAGAAGAACAACGTGCGCGTCGCGCTCGAGGCCGCGCGCACGAGTCGCAGCTTGCTCGCCGCGAACGGCATCCTCCTCGAGTACCCCGTCGTGCGCCACATGCTGAACCTCGAGAGCGTGTTCACCTACGAGGGCACCGACGAGGTGCACACGCTCATCCTCGGTCAGACCCTCACGGGCCATAACGCCTTCTGAGCGGTTCTCGCGGGCGCCGAGCGGGGCCTCTGGAGCGGGGCCTCAGGCCTTCACGACCTTGGCGCCCTTCGGCGGGGTGAAGTCGAACTCCTTCGGATCGATCTTCTCGTCGAGCTTCACGTCCTTGAGATCGAAGCGGTTCGTGTTCGCCTGAGCATCGAGGAAGAGCACGCGGCTCACGCGCGCCGTCGACGCATCCGCGTAGAGGACCATCGTCTCGAACGCGGGCGAAGCCTTCTTCGGCGAGCAGTCGAGCACGAGCGCTCCCGCCGCGCGCGTCGCATCCGACGCGAGCACGCGCAGGTCGAAATCGCGTTCGAGGTTGCCCGCGCCGTTCAAGAACGCGAACGCGGCCGGGTACTGGGATTTTTCGACGCTCGTCTCGAAGACCTGCTGCGTCTCTTTGTCGTAGGCGAAGAGCTTCTTGCCGCTCGTGACGACGCGGTTACCCGCAGGCTCCGTGTAGCGGAAGCTGAGTTTGTTCGGCCGGACGAGCGCGACCGTTCCGGCGAGGTGCTTCGTCGCGTCTTGCGCCTTCAAGTAGTACGCCTGCGTGAAGCTCGCGCGCAGCGTGCTCACGCCATCGTACGCAGCTTGGATGCGCGCCGCCGCGGTCGCCGCGCTCTCCGCGTCGTCGGCGCGAGCGCGCCTGGATGCAACGAGCGCGGCGCTCGCGATCGCGAGCGACGAAGCGACGAAGCGGCGCCGTCCACCGACCATGCAGCGCTGCTAGCACGCCAGTCGCCTCGCGTCGCCGGTGGGCTCGTCGTCCGGCGCTACCAATCCGGTTTGTAACCAAGCCCGGAGTTGTGCACGCTACTCGTGTGCTCGGCTTCACGACGTTCGACACGCCGCTCGGTGCCTTCGCGTTCGCTTGGAGCGACGCGGGGCTCGTCGCGCTCGCTCTCCCATCGCAGACGCCCGCGACCGTCGAGCGCCAGCTCTTTCGGATCGTGCACACGCGCGCTCTCGGCGAGGAGGAAACGAAGGCCCCTGTCGCCGGGCTCGCTCCCCCAGCGTGGGCGCTCGCGCTCGTCGAGGACCTCAAGCTCCATGTCGCCGGGACCGCGCGCGACTTCGCGTCGACGCCGCTCGATCTCCGCAATCTGACCGAGTTTCGCGTGCGCGTTTACGAGGCCGCACGCAAGGTCCACGCAGGCAGCACGGTGAGCTACGCGGACCTCGCGCGCGCTGCCGCTTCCCCCGGCTCGGCCCGCGCGGTCGGGCGCGCGATGGCGACGAATCCATTTCCCATCGTCGTGCCCTGTCATCGGATCGTCGCCGCGAACGGTGCACTGCACGGCTTCTCGGCGCCGGGTGGTCTCCGCACGAAGGCTCGTCTCCTCGAGATCGAGCGCGCTCCACTCGTCACGCCGCGCGATCGCAACCTGTCCCTGTTCGACTAGTCCCCTGGAACCAGCATTTCTTGAAGAATTCGCGCCGCCCCTGGCGGGGCGAAGGCGGCGCGAATTCTCCGTCGAAGCCATCGGTTTTGTTCCGCGGGCCCCCATTTCTTTGCGTGGAAACTTCGTTTCCACGGCACTAGTGCTAGGACCCGCTCCGACGAGGACGGTGCGCATGGCGAAGTGGACAGAGCGGGACATCGCGGATCAATCGGGCAAGGTCGCGGTCGTCACAGGGGCAAACTCGGGGCTCGGGCGCGAGACTGCGCACGTGCTCGTCGAGCGGGGCGCGACGGTGGTCCTCGCGTGCCGCGACGTCGAAAAGGGCAAGGCCGTCGCGTCGTCGTTCTCCTCGAACAAAGGTGAAGCGACCGTCCTTCCTCTCGATCTGTCGTCGCTCGCTTCGGTCGCGCGCTTCAGCGACGAGCTCGGCCGACGTTTCGAACGCGTCGACCTCCTCGTGAACAACGCGGGCATCATGGCGTTGCCTCGCACGCTCACCGTCGACGGCTTCGAATCGCAGCTCGGCACGAATCACCTCGGGCACTTCGCGCTCACAGCGCGTCTCCTTCCGATGCTCCGCGCTGCGAGCGCTGCTCGCGTCGTGACCGTCAGCTCCACGACGCATTGGTTCGGCAAGATCCGCTTCGACGATCTCATGGGCGAGCGCCGCTACGATCGCTGGTCCGCCTACGCCCAGTCGAAGCTCGCGAACTTGCTCTTCACACTCGAGCTCGCGCGCAGGTTCGAGCAGCGCGGCGAGCGAATCATCGCTGCCGCGGCGCACCCCGGGTACGCGGGCACAAATTTACAAGCCCGGGCCTCCACGATCGTTGGGTCGTCACTCGGGCAATGGTTCTGGCGTGCCGCGAACGCAGGCTTCGCGCAGTCGCCTCGCATGGGAGCGATGCCGACGCTGCACGCCGCGACCGCGCCGACGGTGGGGCAAGCCGACTACTTCGGGCCGCGTCGCATCTTCGAGCTCTACGGCTACCCCGAGCGCGCCTGGCGGTCTCCGGCCGCAAGGGATCGCACGACCGCCGCCGAGCTCTGGCGGGTCTCGGAGAAGCTCGTGGGCCTCGAGCTCCCTGAATAGCGCCGCGCGCGAGCGCGACGCTTGCCCGGCGGCGCTCTCGGTGAGAAACAAGAGACGACGCCGTGAGCGAAATAGGAAACGACGGCGCTGAGCCGACTAGCAAGCATCCGAGCAGCCGCTCCACCCAGAAGGGTGAGGACCCGACCGCGTCGTCCGCGCGTCGCGGCGCGCGCCACGACGCCGTCGCGCAAGACGACGCGACCGCTGGCGCGACCGAGGTGAGCTCGGGCGCCGAGCGCATCCTGCCCAAGCCCGGCGCAGTCCCCGCCGCCCAAGCGCGCTCCCTGAGGCCCCGCGCGAACTGGATTTGGGTCGCCCTGCCAGTCGGTGGGTTGATGATCCTCCCAGTCGTGGGCCTCGTGTACGCCGCGACGGGCTCCTTCGGGAAAGACGCCGCTGGCGCGAGCGCGTCAGGCTCCGCCGCGCTCTTGGACGAGGACGACCCCGCGGGGGCGCTCGGCGCAGCAAAGGGCAAGAAGACCGCGAAGAAGTCGCCCACCTCGAAGACCTCCGCCGGGCGCTTGGGGCACCCACGCTCCGATGAAGCCGCGGAGTGCTGCGCGAAGCTCCACGAACTCGGTCGAACGCTGCCCGTCGACGAGCGCTCGATCTACCTCTCAGCCGCGGCGAGCTGCGACAGCGCACCCGACGCCGAGCTCGCATTTCGACGGGTTCGATCGCAGCTCGGCGTGGCGATGTCGGACGTCCCCGCGGAGTGCGCGGCAGCGGATCAGCCCGTCAATCCATCCCCTCAATCCGATCGGCGGCCGGCCTCGGTCCGCCCGCGCACTGTGGTGGAGCCTGGCGTGGTCCCGCCGGAGGCTCCGCCGCCGCCCCCCGAGGCTCCCGAGAACCCCAGCCCCGAGCAGCCCGCAGCGCCTCGAGAGTAGCCTCGCGAACGCATGCCGTTGCCCCTCGCTCCGCTGGTTGCGTTCGCCCTCGGTGTGCTGCTCGGCACTCGACAGGGCGGGGCACTCGGCGCACGGGGATGGAATCGGGCGCGCGCAGCCGCGAGGCTATTTGCGTTCTTCGCGCTCTTCCCGACGCTCGCGTTCGGTGCGCTCGTGCGTCCGCGTTGGGCGATGCTTCACCTCTTCGGCGAGCTCCCCCTGCCTTCAGCGGCGACGCTCGCCGGAGCAGCGCTTGCGTCGGCGTTCGTCGAGCTCGGTCACCGCGCAGCCGAGCGCCTCGAGACCTCACCACGCAGCACGCTTCGCGTCCTCACTGCTGTGCCCTTGCTCACCGTGCTCCTTGTCGGGGTCGTGTTGCATCGACGCATCGGGCTCAGCTTGCCCTCCACGCCAACCACCCAACCCGAGCTTCTCCTTCACTCGACATTCGGGCTCTTTCTGCTGGGTATCGATGTGGTGGTCCTCCTCGCGCTCGGTCTCACCGGCTACGCCATCGAAGCGCTCAACGAGCCCATCTACGTGACGCCCGAGCCCCTCGGCGTCGATCCCCTGCGAGGACCGCGCGCGAGCTCCCTCACAGCCATTCGCGCGATCCGTGAGCAGAGTGTGGCCGCCAAAGCTCCACTCGACACGTCGCTGCTGGACGCGAGCAATCGAGCTCCCACGCGGAGGGCTGTCTCCAGTGTCCAGGTTGTGAAGGCCGTTTCTGACTCGTCCCGCCAGCCCCCAAGAAAGAGTTGACGTCGCTTCCATTTTCAGCCGAAGAGCGCTACGCCCGTTCTGTGGGGAGCACCGAACCGGGGCAGGGGACTACGAGCGGGCCGGCCAGCTCACCCCCCTCGACCCGACCCCTGATCGCCATCGAGCGCGCGCCCTCGCCGAGCGCTGACGAATTGGCGGTCGCCGTTCGAGCGCTCACTGCTGTGGGCCGCCGTCGAGTCTCACCGAGCGACCTCGGCGCTCGTGACCCCGCGTTCATCCGCGACGTCCTGCCGCTGATGAACGTCCTCTACGACCAGTATTTCCAGTGTGACACCGAGCTCGAGGCCGAGATTCCGGCTGGGCCGCTCCTGGTCGTCGCGAATCACAACGGCATGACGGGCACGCCCGACATGTTCTGTCACATGACAGCCTTCTGGCGTCGCTACGGCGCGGAGCGGCTCGCCTACGGCCTCATGCACGACATGCCGTTCTACGTGCCCGCCGCTGGGGCCTGGCTCAACGCTGCTGGTGCGCTCGCCGCGCACCCCGACAACGGCCGACGTGCGCTCGAGCGGGGGGCTGCCGTGCTCGTGTTCCCCGGGGGCGATGTCGACGCGTGCAAGCCCTATCGCGACCGCTACCGCATCGATTTTGGTCCGCGCCGCGGCTTCCTGCGGCTCGCCATCCGCCAGCGTGTGCCGATCGTCCCTGTGGTGAGCGTCGGCGCTCACGAGTCCCTCTACATCTTCACAAGCGGTCGCAGGATCGCTCGTGGGCTCGGGCTCGATCGACGCTTTCGCTCGAACGTGTTCCCAGTCGGTTTCGCTCTTCCATGGGGGATCATCGTCGGCTTGCCGTATCCACACGTTGCCCCCCCTGTGAAGATTCATACACGCATCCTGGCTCCCATCGAGCTCGACCTACCCGTGTCTGCAGCCAACGACAGCGCCGCGGTCGAACACGCGCACGCTCGAGTTGTGGGGGAGATGCGTCGCGCGATGGAGTCTCTGCGCATCGGCAAAAATCATGGTCTTCGACGCGGAATCGAGGGTGTCGGTGCCCAATTGAAGCGGGGCCTGTCGGGCGTCCTCAACAGCCTTGCAGCACCCTTCGTCCCGACCTCGGATCAATGGACCCAAGAGAGTTCGGTGGAATCCGTGCGGTCTGGCCTAGAACGTGCCAGGCTAGACGCGGACTCCAGCTCCTGAGCGCGCCGTCATTTTGAAAAAAGCATGCGCTGGAAAATGATCGACCTGAGCCTCGTCGAATAGGAACGAACCCGGTGAAAGCACCCTCGAAGAAGCTGGCCGCCCTCGCAAGTCTGCCGCTCCCCGCGCAGATCATAACGTCGACGACGGTCCCCGTGGCTCCGTTCATCATCGGTGCTGTGCTGCTTCACGCCGGTGGCTTTATTGGGGCGAGTCAACTCCCCATCCGCACGTTCGACGCCGCCAGCTACACCCAGCGTGGCTCCTCTTTGGACGTCGAAATCGACCTCGACCGTCCGCCGTCTCCCGAGCGTCCTCAGGTCATCCGTGATCGCGCTCCCGACCAGGGCCCTGTAAACCCCGACACCCCTCGCGATGAAACCCATCCCGAGGCGCAGCCCGATCGGGTCGCCACAATCGACGGCCGCCCCAACTCATCGAGCCCAGGCTCCACAACCACCACGACTCCAGGTGAGCCCGGTTCGGGCAACCCGAACGCCAGCAATGGTGGAGTGCTCACCGGCAACGGTGAGCCTGGGGGGGATGACTGGTCTGCGCCTGGCGGGGATGGCTCTCAACCAGGCCTTCCCGGGACAGTCGGCGCCCCTAAGATTGCTTGGAGCGACCTTGGTGTAAGCAGCGCTGCTCCGCCCGCACCCACCTCCGCACCGAAGGCTGCGCAGGTCTCTCGCGACAAGGCAAACGACGTCATCGGCGCCGCAGTTCGATCAAAAGACTCGGAGTACGGGCTCGACTTCCCTGCAGCCGGCACCATTGCGAGCATCTTCCGCAGCACGGTTCAGGGCTCAGAAGCTCCTGGCGATGCCCGCGCCACGTTCCAGGTCGTCCTTGGCCCTGGTGGCAAGGTTCAAACGGTCAAGGTCGTGTCGTCAGCAGGCGGTGGTGAAGGACTTTGGAGCAGCATTGCCAAGACTGCACAAGCCTCCATCGCCTCGAACAAGTTCAACATGCCGAGCGGCTTCGAGAAGGGCGCTGTTGTTGTCGTCAACGTTCAGTCCAAGATGAAGATGCCCTCCGGCGCTGACGTCGACGCTGGTCTCAAGCTCAGCCTCACCCAGACATTTGACGTCGCCGACATCGGCGCGCGCCCCGTTCGAGTTGTCAGCGCGCAGGCCAGCGCGTCCCCGGTCAAGTAGCGGACGACCGCGTCTGCGCATCAGACCGCCTTTCGGGCCCAGAGCGACTTCGGGATCCGCGGTCGTTTGACCGCCACAAAAAGACGACGGCCGGAATGGTTTGTCCATTCCAGCCCAAGATTCGTTGCCTCGTTTTTTCCCTCTCGCGAGGGCGAGGCAACGATTCTCTTATTCGCTTTTCAGACCGGGGCGAGCCAGTCGTCCTGCCAAACCTTGTTGCCGAGCTTCCAGGTGCCCTCAATCTTCTGATAGACGACCGAGGTGATGAACATGTCCTCATACTTCATGAGTTCAGTGTTCTTGTTGTTCAGCATCTCAAACTCAATCTCGGCGACGTGCGCGTTGGTGAGCTTGATTTCGTAGGTGAGGGTCTCAACACCCTGGCCGCCAGCCGTGCCAAGCTTGTTGGGGGAGAAGTACGCAATCGTGGCCGACTTGATCGCCTCGTTGGTACACAGCGACATGTACCACATCGGGAGCGACTGATCGTAGTAGTGACGGGTGCGGATCGGCTTGTGCGAGCGCTTGCCCGTCGCCTGTCCGCTGGCCGGATCACGGGGGCTGATGATGGTGTGGTTCGAGGCGATGATCTCGATCCAACCCTCGCGACCCTTCTGGATGCAGCCGCCCTTGTACTTGCCCTGCTTCTCGCCAGTGAGCTCAGACCAATATGCCGAAAGAGCCATCTATACATTCTGGGGGGTTACGCTCATGGGCAGTCGGCACGACCTCGTGCGCTGTCCGTGAGAGCTATCCCCAGCCATCTTCGTAGTTGGACCGCCGACCAACAGGGACCCGCCCTCCTGCCCAAACGGTGTCCCCGACCGAAGCAGCGGGAACAGGATTGAGGGTAAACAGCTCCCACGGCACGTCAACACGTACCGACGTTTTTTTTTCAGAAAGTGCTCGAACGTGCTTGACGCAGGATGTCTAGGCGGAGGTGTGAGGTTGCGGAGGTCGGTGTAATCAAGCGAGATGGACTAAACATGTATCGACGAACACCGACAATCTGCGGCTGACTGGCCAGAGCTCAAGGAGCTGAGTTTTGAATTCTCATGCCAAGAGCGCCTCTCGATTCTGGATTCTCCCAGTTTGAGACGGCCCGCTTCTGGTCAGTCTCAAGTTCGAACTTGAGACAACCGATCGGATTCGTGGCGCCGCGCAATTTCGTGTTTGTGAGCTGGCACGCAAGTCGCTCTATGCGGTGCAACGCCATGCTGAACCACCAAGCGACCGTGCGTGAAACCGACCCCCAGGCTGTTGTTCGCGATTTCACGCCGATGATTCAGCGCCTCGCGCACAGCCTCCTGCACCGACTACCCCAGCGGGTGTTGGTGGACGACCTCGTGGGTGCTGCGTTCGTCGCTCTGGCCGAGCTCTGCACCCGCCATCCTGACATGCCGTTGGCGGAGTTCGAGCGGTTGGCGCTCCCCCGCCTCCGCGGCGCAATGTTGGATGAGATTCGGGCGAACGACCCGCTCTCGCGTCGCATGCGCCACCGCGTGAAGGCTATCGCTCGGGCGCAGCAGCGTACGTCGATGGCGCTCGGTCGACGACCCAGCGACCAGGAAGTGGCAGCCGCCGCCTCGCTGTCGATGCAGGCTTACACCGCCGCGTTGAGCGTGGCTCACCAGTCGGCGAACACCGTGAATCTCGACCAAGGTGAGGTCGAGGTCACCGACGTTCGCGAGCGCGGGCCTGAAGAGCACGTGGTGTGGACGCACCGGCTCGAGCGGTTGCATCGCGCGCTGGCAGCGCTCCCCGAGCGCCATCGCAGGATCCTCGAGCTCTACTACGGCGAGGACATGACCCTTCGACAAATCGGCGGGATGCTCGGCGTGACCGAGGCGCGAATCTCCCAGCTCGTGTCGGAGTCGGTTCAGCGACTCCGAACGGGGTGCGTCTCGATGCCCCCGCCGCGCTGACGATGATGTGCGCGCGCTGCGAATAGTCGTCGGAACCGAGCTTTTGGTGTACCAACGACAACGAGCGCCACTGTGAGACCGCCCGTCCTTCCCGGCTCGAGCCTTCCCGAGGAGTCGCCCGTCGACCGCGCGTTGTCGCTGGCGCTCGCGGGTGAACGTGACGCTGCGCTGCGATGGTCGGCTGCGATCTTACGGGATGACCCGACGATGCCGACCGCCCTGTGTTTGACGGGGCGCCTCTTGGGTGAGGGGGGCCGAGGCGAGGCCGCGCGAGAGGCTTGCACGACAGCTGTCGGCTGCGCGATCGACCAAGAGAACCTGGTGCTCGCCGTGGTCGCCGCGCGCGAGGCCGAACGCTTCGGCGGCACCATCGGACCGCTGTTCGACCAGATCGCTCGCGCTTTCTGCAAGGGCTCGGCGCAGCACGGTAAGGGTGCGCACCCGCCCATACCGCTGCCGCCGGCCGCGAGCTTCAACCCGCTGCCGAGCGCGCTCTCCGGTGTTTTGCTCAACAACAAAGCACTCGAGTTGATCCACAACTCGACCCGGCGATTCTCGGAGCGAGCTCGCCCCCCGATCTCGGCAGTCCCGCTTTTCTCGAATTTGGATGAAGAGGGGCTCCGCATCCTCATCGAGGCGCTGAGACCACATTGGGTGGCTGCAGGTCACACGATCATCGAGCAAGGGACTCCTGGGCGTGAGGCTTACTGGGTCGCGCGCGGTGAGCTCGAAGCTCGTCGAGAGCTCCCCAATGGCCAGACCATCAGCCTCGCGATGCTGACGAGCGGCTCGCTGTTCGGAGAGATGGCGCTCCTCTCCAAAGCCCCACGCGCGAGCGCGGTCGTCGCGCAGCGGCCGTCGATCGTCGCGGCGATCGACAAGGCAGACCTCGACAAGGCCGCGCAACGTCAACCTGCGATCGCGATCGAGCTGGGCGAACACTGCCGCGATCGAATGGTGCAGAACCTCCTGCGCACGAGCGAGGTCTTGCGCGTCGTCCCGCAGTCGGACCTGCCCGCACTGGTCGCGAAATTCAAGATCGCCTGCTTCGAGAAGCAGGAGCGGCTCGTCGTTCAGGACGAGTTCCCGACGGGGCTCTTCATCATCGCGTCGGGTGAGGTCGCCGTGGTTCGCCGTGAGCCGGAGGGTGACCCGCTGGTTCTCAAGTCCCTCGGTTTTGGCGAGGTCGTGGGCGAGGTAGCGGCCATCCTTCGTCGCAAGACGAGCGCGGATGTGCTCGCCGTTCACCCGACGGTCACGCTCTTCCTCCCGACGAACGAGCTCTTGGGCTTGGTCCGCGAGCACCCCGTCATCCTGGCGCAGCTCTACCTGCTCGCCGTGCATCGCGATGAAGAGACGCGCGCCATCCTCGACGAGGACGTGAGCGAGGCTGGCGACGTCGATTTGGTTTGAGCCCCAACGAATCGGTCAACCGCGGGCGCTGAGCCGCTGATCGAGCGCGCGGTGGATGCCGTCGAGGGCACGCTGAGGCTCGGGATCGATTGCGACCGGCACGTTGCGATATGCACCCGCGCCGCCGCCGTCGCCGAGCTCGAGTGAGGCGTCGTGATACGCGGCCTTCGTGTCGGTGAACTTCAGCCCGTGTGCGGTACTGACGACGACGACCCTGTCGAGCGGGCGGATCGCCCCCTTCGCCACGAGTGCCTCGAGGCAGGCGAGGGCGACGCCCGTCTGCGGGCAGTTGAAGAGCCCCGTGCGATCGGCCCGCGCGCTCGCCTCGGCGAGGGCTCGCTCGCTCGCCTGCTCGACGACTCCGCGTGTGGCCGCGAGGGCGCGCACGGCCTTGGGTAGGGATACGGGAGCGCCGATGCGGATGGCCGACGCGAGGGTCGCGAGCGGTGTCATGGGTTCGTAGTCGGCCTCGGTGAGGGTGCGGCCGTGAGCCTCCGCCTTCTTGAACGCGACGTAGAGCGGGTTTGCGTGCTCCGCTTGGCAGCACACGAGGCGCGGCACCTCGTCGACGACGCCCGCCTCGACCAAGTCGAGGAAGCCCTTCGCGATGGCCGAGATGTTGCCGAGGTTGCCGCCAGGTACGAGGACCCAGTCGGGCACGCGCCAATCGAATTGCTGGACGATCTCGTAGGCCACGGTCTTCTGGCCCTCGATGCGGAGGCTGTTCATCGAGTTCGCCAGGTAGATTGTCGGGTCCTTCGCGAGCTCCTTGACGACGCGCATGCAGCCGTCGAAGTCCGTATCGAGCGCGCAGACGAGCGCGTCGTTGGCGAGCGGTTGAACGAGCTGCGCGGCGGAGATCTTGCCGCGAGGCAAAAGGACGATGACCGGGATGCCAGCTGCAGCGCCGAACGCCGCGAGCGCAGCAGAGGTATCGCCCGTCGACGCGCACGCGACCGCCCGGATGGGTTTGCCCTCGCGGATGGCTTGCCGCACGGTGGAGACGAGCACCGTCATGCCGAGGTCCTTGAACGAGCCGGTGTGGCTCGTACCGCACTGCTTCACCCACAAGTCCTGAAGGCCGAGCGATGCGCCGTAGCGCTCGGCCCAGAAGAGGTTCGAGTTGCCCTCGAAGAGCGACACCACGAGCGTCGGGTCGAGGTGGGGTTGGACCCACTCGAGCTTGCTCCAAACCCCGCTGCCGTGCGGGTAGTGCGTGCGGCCGTAGCGACTGTCGAAGAGCTCGCGCCACCCCGCTGGCGAGCGAGCGGCGCGCCAGGCATCCGTGTCGTGGCGAACCTCGAGCAGGCCCCCGGAGCGCGAGGTGTAGACCACGTCGGTGAGCGGGTAGCGCTCGGATGCGTCGTCCAGCGCTTGAAACCAGGCTGAGAAGCTCGGCGAGGGCGCGGCGGTCATTTGCCCCCCAAAGTGGCGAGGAGACCGAGCACGCCGATCACCAACGCCGCGAGAGACTCACCGCCGATGAGGCCGCCGCCGACGAGCGAGGTCGTGCTCATGTCTTCGGGGAGGGCCTGCTCCTCCTTCGCGTTGGGCTCAGGCCCCGCGCTCTCCGCCGGCGCCTTCTTCTTCGCGCGACGACGATCCTCGAGCTCGTTGTAGGCCGAGCTGAAGGCGCCACCGACGCCGAACCACATCGCTGTCGCGAAGTTTACGAAGCCACCGAAGCTCGAGGCGTAGGGGCTCGGCAAGAGCACCGCATCGACGAGGAAGTCGACGACATAGCCGTTCTCGCCGCTGACCTTGAAGGCCTTGTACTTCTCGCTCGCCTTCAGGAATTTGCGCGCGACCTCAATCAAGAATCCGAAGCAGAGCCCGCCTAAAAGGAGCTTCGTCTTTCTCGAGTCGGGGTGGGTGATGCCCTCCACCGCGCCTACGAACTTGTAAGTCATCGCGCTCTGCCACTGCTCGATTTTGACGTCGTGGTTCGTGAACTGGTTCACGCTGAGGAGCGGGTACGCATCCATGAAGAGCTTGGTGATGACGACGGCGCAGACCGCGCCCATCGTCACGCCGATGACCTGGTAGCGGAACTGCGTGATGCGGTTCGAGCCGAGTCGCCAGCCGGTCGAGCGGTCCTGTTGCATGTCGCACGCAACCGAGGTCGAGACCAAGAGCACCGAGCCCGCGAGCAGGCCCGTGCCCCCGTCCTTCAAACCAATCAGCGTCATGAGGACGATGCTGACGACGAACGCGCTCGAGATCGGATTGGAGTCGCTTATGCCGAGCGAGATGCCGTTCACCATCACGAAGAGGAAACTCAGCGCGACGACGAACAGCATGAAGTGGATAGGGACATGCATGACGCGCGTACCGACCACGAGCACGGCAAGCGCCCAGAACCCGACCCAAGCGAAGAGGCGCGTGGAGCTCATGTTCTGGGGCGTCTGCGGTTCGCCGTCGGCGGCGGTGCGATAGGCGCCTTGCTCGGCGTCGGCCTCGACGCGCTTGTCGCGTAGGCGCTTGAACGCTGTATAAAGAATGATCGAGATGTCGACGACGGCAGCGCCCATGATGGTGCCGAGCGCGACCAGAAAGCCGACCTTGCGGAATGGGTCCTCCGGGCCGAGCAGGCCCTTGCTTCGCAGAAAGGGCGTGAGCAGCTCACCGACGACGCCTACGACGACGGCTGGGATGGTCACACGCGCGCCGACGACCATGCCGGCGCCGACCGTCGACGCGCTGAACTGGAGCTTGGCCACGGCGGCGAGCGCCTCGACCTTCTCGAGGAGCAGCGTCCCACCGAAGCCGACCCCAGTACCCGCGCCCAGCTGGCCGACGCTGCGCTTGAGGAGCTTCTTGTCGGTGAGGGCTCGCAGGATGTTCGCGACCGCGAGGCCCGAGGGATATGTGAGCTGCATGCGATCGACGAGCATCGGCGTGTAGAGCATGCCGACGCCGACGCCGAACATCCCGATGCAGAGGAAGTAGAGGATGAGCTTCCACACTTCGGGCGCAGGCATGCCGATCCACACCATCGCCTGCGTGAGCACGCCCATCGCGGCCATGCTCGCGACGCTCGCGGCCATGGTCTGCATGTAGTTCGCGCCGTGCTTCCCCTCGGGGCCGTAGCCGTACGTGACCACGCTGCCGAGGATGCCGGCGAGCACCTGGCCGCCGACGAAGAACCCGAGGCTGAAGTTCATGTAAGCGGCGGTGATGCCGCCCAGCGGCCCCAGGATGAAGATGGCCACCGCGCCGAGGAGGAGGTGGTATTTCACCGACCCGATGGGCGGCAGGAGGCCTCGCTTGGCGGAGCCCTCGCGAGAGGGTGATGACGTCGTCGCCTCGGACATGGGGCAGACGGTGCCGGAGATCCTGAAGATGATCAATCACCTCGGGTGTGCGTCGGCGGCGTTGATCACGCTCGCGGCGTGCGCGGGCAGCGCCGATGGTGGTGGCGCCGGGGGCTCGAGTGGCAGCGCGAGCACGAGCAGCGCGGGAGGCGCCGGCCTCGCGAGCGTGGGCGGCGCGCAAGGCGTTGGCGGTGCCGTCGACGCTGCGCCGGCTCCCCCCGAAAACCTCGTCTTTTACCTCACCGGCGAAGCTGCGGACGCCGCCGTTCCGACCGCGACCCCGGAGGTCGTGCTCATGGGTGGCGGCGCGGATGTGGACGCAATCTTCGAGCGATGGGCGACGCTCGTTCCAGGGGGTGACGTCGTCGTGCTCCGCGCCTCGGGCGCCGACGGTTACAACGCTTATCTCTTCGACGACATCGGTGGCTTCGATTCGGTCGAGACGCTGCTCGTGACGACACCCGAGCTCGCGAACGACGACTACGTGGCCTATCGGCTCGGCCACGCCGAGGCCATCTTCATCGCTGGAGGCGACCAGGCCGCGTACGTGGCCGCGTGGAAGGGGACGCGCCTCTTCGACGAGCTCGAGGCTGCGGTCGCGCGCGGCGCAGTCGTCGGAGGAACGAGCGCGGGCGCAGCGATCCTCGGGGACGTCGCGTTCACGGCGTTGGAGGGGACGGTCTACTCCGACGAGGCGCTCGCGGATCCTTACAACGCGTACATGACCTTCGACGCGGACCTGTGCGATCTCGACGTGGGCCTCGGGGGGGCGATCGTCGACACGCATTTTTCGGCGCGCGACCGAATGGGTCGGCTCGTCGGGTTTGTCGCGCGCACGCTCGAGGACGGCGCCGCGCCGCCCGCGATCGGCATTGGCGTCGACGAAGCGACCGCGCTCGTCGTCGGGGCGGGGGGAGCCTCGACCGTGTTCGGTGCAGGCTCCGTGTACGTCGTCGTCCAAACCGAGAAGAGCGCAGTCTGCGACCCCGGCGCGCCGCTCGAGGTCGTGGGTGACACGCTGTATAAGCTACGCGCCGGCGACACGATCGACCTCGCCACCCGGACGGCATCGGTCGCTTCGAGCTCGCTCGGCGCGAGCGGCGGCGTCACAGTCCCCGCCGATCCATATTGAGGCTCACGAACATGATGGGGCGGGGACCAATCTCGGGAGCGCTCGCGGCGCTGGCCATCGTGGGTTGCTCGGCCGAGGGGAATCCCGCGTCGCACGCGCGCTCGAGCGCGCAGTCCGCGTCGGTCGCAACGAGCACGAGCGCGGCTGCGAGCGCGAGCGTCGTCAGCGCGAGCTCGAGCGCAGCCGTTGCGGAGAGCTCCGCGCCCGTCGCGCTCGAGGTCACGCGAAAGCGGGCGCAGCTCGTTCTCTTCCCCGAGGGGGTTCCGTCCTCGTGTGACGAGGCGGACGCGGGCTTCGTGCGGTGTCTGGTCGCGGCGCGGTTCGAGGGGCACGCCAGCGAGCAGAAGGCCGCGCTCGCGCTCTTCGACGAGCTCGGGGACGTCGTGGGTCTCGAGTCCGAGCAGGACATGGATGGTGGCTTCCGCGGCACGATTCACCTCGTGCCCGAGCTGCCCGTGGGCAAGCACGCCAAGCACCTCGAGTGGGTGCTCGGCGCGGGCCGACAGATCGAAGCGTTCCTCAAGGGGCTCGAGGAACGCGCGAAGAGCCCGCCGTCCTATCGGCATCGCGCGCTCGCGTTTCGGTTCATGCGCAGCGTCGGCCGAACGACGCCGTCGGCGTACGCTGCGTCGTGGGAGGTCGGCTACAACGTGTCGGGCTCGCTCAACACGTCGGCCGACGCCGTGCGCGACACCCTCTTCCACGAGGTGTTTCACCTCAACGACGAGGAGCACGGAAACTGGTCGCGGCGCGTGCTCGGTCCGATGGTCGACCGCATCGCAGAGAAGTGCGGGACGAAGACCGCGTGCCTCGCGCCGTACGCGCCGTTCAAGACGATGGTGCGCGGCGGGACGTATTACGCCTTCACGCCGAACAACGGGGACATGTCCCACGAGTACGCGGCCGAGCTCGCGACCCGCTACTTCCTCGAGCAGCGCGCGGCGCTCGCCGGCGGGACCTACCCAGGCGGGTGGTTCAAGTGTGGGGCGGCCGAGAACGCCGAGGCCTACGCCGCCATCGCGAAGGAGTTCTTCGCGGGCGTCGATCTCACCGTTTGCAAGTGAGTGCACCGGGGTGAGTGGTGGGTGGCCCACCCCGGATCGCGATTGAACCAGGGTGGAGATTGTCGAAAATTTGGAGGCACCCGGGAATCTGCGCGCAGGGAGGCAATGTGTCGCGAGGTGGGATATGGCCCGCGATGTGCTCTAGGCGCCGACAACATGTCGCTCCGAAAGCTCGCACCGCTCGCTCTCGCTGCACTCGCTGCTCTCACGCCGGCTTGCGCCCCCGGAAATGAGGTCGACGACCTCGAGGACACGGAGCAAGGCGAGAAGCGGTTCTCGAGCGACGAGGCGACGCTGGTCGACTTCGAGTTCGACGGGATGCTGACTGCGCCGTGGCAGACGAACACCACGAAGCTCATCAAGGACCAGCTCTTCTACATGGTCGGGCAGCTCAACGAGCACCGCTCCGTCGCGCGGCTCGACAAGGTGACGATCACGAACGTCAAGCGCACCTCGAACGGCGCGGACGGTTGGATGAAGGTCACCTTCCACGCGAAGCTCCCCGTCGGCTGGGGTGAGGGCGACGCGCCGTCGACGTTCGACCTCACGTTCCCTCGCAAGATCGGCCCGAAGAGCCTGACGACCTTCACGGACACGTACAAAGGCTCGTGCGTCGATGAAGACGGCCACGACGTGAACAGCGGGAACTTCTGGTTTCACTTCCGCCCCGAGCGCGAGGGCTGCACGTTCGACCCGGCGCACATCAGCACGACCACGGCGAAGGTCACCGTGAGCACGCTCAACACGACGGGGAAGTTCCCCGAGTACGACAAGGTTTGGGAGGACGGCACGCTGCGCGTCGTCGCCGTGTTCGGCAAATACGAGGACTACTCGACGTCGCAGTCGGACGCTGGCATCCAGGCCTACAACGAGTTCATCGACACCGTGCGCGAGACGCTCGGCGCGGGCCTGACGACGACGCCCGCGAACGTCGCGAGCTCGCCTGGCGTGAGCGCGCCCGACGTCACGTTCTCGGGGACGATCGACGGCGCGAACGTGAGCATCACGGCGCTCCTCATCGACAGCCCGAAGGTCGCGACCCCAACGTTCGACGCGCGCTACGGCGAGCTCACGAAGACGGCCGATGTCATCACGTACAACGGCCACGCGGGCCTCGGCGCGAACGTGCGCGCGCTCGCGTCGAAGGGGCAGTTCACGAAGGGGCGCTACTCGGTCTTCTTCTTCAACGGCTGCGACACGTTCGCGTACCTCGACGACAAGCTGAGCGGTCGCTTCGCGACGCTGAACCCCGACGACGCGAAGGGGACGAAATACTTGGACGTCGTTACGAACCTGATGCCGGCGTACTTCAGCTCGATGCCGACCGCGTCGCTCGCCATCGTCGGCGCGCTCGCGCACCCGAACGCGCCGCGCACTTACCAGCAAATCTTCAGCGGGATCGACAGCCAACAGGTCGTCGTGGTGACGGGCGAAGAGGACAACGTCTACGTCCCGAAGGCGACGGGCTTCGCCGGGATGGATGAGGCGGGCTCGGTCGGCAAGGGCGAGTCGAAGACCTACGAGACGCCGACGCTCCCGGCCGGCAAGTACACGATCAGCCTGAGCGAGAAGGGCACGACAGCCGGTGACGCGGATCTCTACGTCGGCGTCGGGTACCAGCCGACGCTCGAGATGTGGGACGAGCGTCCGTACCTCGTGGGCTCGAACGAAGAGGTCACGATCGAGCTGAAGACGCCGTCGAAGCTCTTCGTGATGGTGCACGGCTACGAGGACGCGCCCGTCACGGCGAACGCGTTCCGCCTCGTCGTCGAGCAGGACTGATCTCAGCGAGGACGCTCGCCCATGAAGGGCGCGCCAGCGAGGTTCGAGAGCATGAGGACCATGCTCGAGGCCTCGCGAGCGATCGCGGCTGGCGAGAAGCCCGCCGCGCCTGTGTGTCCGTAGAGGCCCGTGACGAAGAGGCCCCGCAGGTGGTGCTGCGGCAGCGCGCGAGAGAGCTTCACCGACTCGACGTAGGGGATGACGTCGTCCTCGCGGCCGTGGACGAGCACGGTGGGGCAGGCGACGCGCGCGATCTGCTCGCGCGGATCGAGGAACGCGAGGTTCGCGTGGGCGCGATCGAACGCGGCCTCGGCCCAAGGGATGAAATCGGGCGCGAGCCCGCAGCCTCGGAGGAAGGGCTCGCGGAGTGGGGAGGGGAGGGAAGACGCGATCTCGTGAGCGATCGGGTCGCGCGCGCCAGGTCGTTTGAGCTCCAACTTTCCCCAGGTCCTGTGGACCATCGAGCGCCAGGCGCTCGCGAGGCGCTCGCGATCGGCTTCTTCGGCGAGTTGCTCGAGCAGGTGCAGGAACACGACGGGTGAGTTGAGCGGGTCGCGCTCGAGAGCGAGCTCTTCGCCATCAAAATGCGTACGTCCCGTGAGGGCGAAGCGCACGGTGGGGACGAACTCGGCGTAGCCACCGAAGAGCACGATCGCGCGGGGCGGCGCGGGCCGCGTCGCGAGGTGCAGGGCGAGGCGCGAGCCGAAGCTGATCGAGAAGACCGCGGGGTCACCGAGCCCGCGAGCGTCGGACTCGGCGCGCGCGAGCGCGAGCGCGGCCTCGGCGTCGTCGAACGCCGTCGCGTCGATGAGCAGGTTCGTGAACGACCGGATGAAGGGCGCGACGACGACGAGGCCCGCGGCCGCCACGATCCGACAGAAGCGATCGAGGCGAGGATCGTCCGGCCCGAGGAAATGCAGACCAGGCAGGACGAGGTACGTGCCGCGCGCGCGTGTCGGCGGCGTGAATAGGTACGCCCGCATCGACGGACGCGTCGCCGTCCTCGGGGTGTGAACCTCGTGTCGCGCGATGCCGCTCGGCGTGCGCTCTCCTGCCCAGGGCCCGAGCCATCGCCCGAGCGACGCGGTGGCAATCAGCTGGTCGATCACGCGCGTGAGGATGCAGGCACGATCGCGCCACGCGCAACCGCGGAAGATCCACTACGAACTTGCGAGGGGGTGTACTAGCTTCGGCTGCGAATGAGGCCGCTGCGCGCCATCGTCGCCGCCCTTGTGGGGCTCTCGTGGCTGGCGGCTGCCGAGGCCCACGCCGAAGAGCCTCGACCCCAGTCCGCGGCGGCACCCGCGAGCTCGACCACCGCCGCGCGCTCCTCCGCCGAGGTGCCCGCGCGACCGCCGCCGCTCACGGTCGAGAGCAGTGAGATGTTCACGTCGGTCCCGCCGTCGCACCTGCTCGACGTCGGCGCCGGCGCCGTCATGGTCTCGATGTATCAGCGCAACGCCGACGCCTCGTCGCGGACGGTGACCTTCGCGCCGGGGCCGGGGCTCACGACGTGGGCGCGCATCGTGCTCTGCCCGTACATGCAGGCCGCGGTGGTGTTCTCGTGGGACTCGCACGGGGTCGAGATCGATCACGGCGCGCTCGGTCTCGGCGGCGCCACGATCGACGCGGGGCGGCTCACGTCCTACCGGCTCGAAGCGCACGCCATGCCGACGTTGCCGCTCGGGGACAGCGTCCGTCTCTTCGCGATCATGGGGCTCGGCTGGGGCCGCCTCGAGATCGGCCCGATGCACGCGGTCGACGAGACCGGGACCTACGTGATCCGCGGGCGCGGAGCGTCGTACTTCGATGTGCCGCTCGGGCTCGGAACCGCGGTCGAGGTGATCCCCGGGTGGCTTTCGATCGACGTCGCCGTGTGGTCGGCAGCGACCTTCCAGAAGGATGGGACGGCGTTCACGGCGGTGCAGGCGCTCGACGGCGCAGGGCGGCCGCGCGTGGTCGCCGCACTCCCCGAGGTCCCGTCGTTCTTCGTGTCGTCGCTCGGTTTGAGCCTCGTTCTATGAGCTCGAAGCCGACGCGCGTCGTCGCTGTCGCCGGCAACATGGGCGCCGGCAAGTCGAGCCTCGTGCGCTGGCTCGAGCTGAACCTCGGGATGCTGCCGTTCTTCGAGCCGCACGACGAGAACCCGTACCTCGAGGATTTCTACGGCGACATGCAGCGCTGGGCGCTGCCATCGCAGCTCTTTTTCCTCGTGCAGCGCTTCAAGATCCACAAGGACATCGAGGAGCGCGCGCGCACGAGCGGTCGGCACATCGTGCAGGATCGGACCATCTACGAGGACGCCGAGGTCTTCGCCACGCACCTCTTCAGGAGCGGCGCGATGAGCGAGCGCGACTTCCGCATGTATCAAGATCTCTACGGGACGCTCCGCAAGGAGCTCGCGCCGCCCGATCTCATGATCTATCTGCGCTGCCCCGTTCCATGCCTCGTGAAGCGAATCAAGAAACGCGGGCGCCCCTTCGAGCAGAGTCTACCGCGCAGTTATTTGGTCGCGCTCGACGCGCTCTACGAGAATTGGTTCGCGAGCTACCGTGATTCGGAGACCATCGTCATCAACACGGATCGCTTGGATTATGTCGAGCATCTCTTCGATCGACAGGAGCTGCTCGACACCCTGCGTCGCAAGCTCCCTCCCTCGACTTGACGAACGCTCGGTGACGGGGCCGCTGAAGAACCTCGATGCCGCGAGACGTATTGCCAAAGAATCGCTGCTTGCGGCGTGTTTTGTCGTAAGCTGATCGTGGTCCGGAATCGTGGACCCGACAACCGGACGCGAGCAACACCCCAGCCCACGAGAACCATGAAGATCACCTGTCATTCTTGCGCGGCCAAGTACACGGTTTCTGACGAAAAGGTTCAGGGCAAGACCGTCAAGATGAAGTGCCGCAAGTGCGGTGCGACCATCGTGGTGGGCGGGTCAGCGCAGGGCGGAGAGCCGGCGCAATTCACGGACGACGCGACGGTGGCTCAGGCCGCACCGCAGGATCCTGCAGCGCAGGACGCACCGCCGCCAGGCAGCTATCTGGTCAACGTCGCGGACGGTGATCAGCGCACGATGACGCTCGGCGAGGTCGTCGAGGCCTACAACGGCGGCGTCATCACCGGCGACACTTATGTCTGGGCTGACGGGATGAACGACTGGCAGTCGCTCAGCGAGAACGACTCCATCGTGGCAGCACTCAACGAAGCCGCGAAGGCCAATGCCTCGCTCGTCGGCGGCAACGGCGCCGCGGCGTTCGGTGCCTCGGCCAGCCCGTCGAATGCGCCGCTCGCGGCGAGCCCCAGCAGCAACCCCGCCGCGCGAAAGGACGGGGGGCGCAAGTCACCGGACCTGTTCGGGTCGGGTGGCGGCGGCTTCGGCGACTCGAGTGGCGCGGCCCTCGCGTCGAGCAGCTCGGTTTCGGGCACGGGCAAGCGCGACGAGAACTCGGTGCTGTTCTCGCTGAACGCGCTCACGGGGACCGCGCCCGCGGGTGGCAGCTCGCGAGCGGGCTCGGCCACGAAAGAGGACTCGGGCCTCATCGACTTGAAGGCGCTCGCGGCGAGCGCTGCACCCGCCGCTTCGGTGTCGGACGCTTCGCCGCTCGACGGTCCGGGGCTCTTCCCGATCGCAGCGCCTGTGCTCGCGCCTCCGCCGGTCGCGACCGCACCGACTGCAGTCTCCGCCCCACCCGCAAAGAGCAGCAAGCTCCCGCTCATTTTCGGCGCGATCGCAGTCGTCGCAGTCGGTGTTGCGATCTTCGTCGTGGTGAAGAGCGGAGATTCGGGCAACGCGACCGCCAAGACAGAGGACACCAAGCCGCCTCCGACGTCGCTCGTCCCGACCAACACGCCCATCCAAACGAACGCCGTTGCGGCAACCGCGACCGACTCGCCGCCCGCAGGCACAAGCGCCGCGCCTACCGACACGAGCTCTGCCAAGGCAGGCTCGACCAACACGGGCAAGGGCAAGCCGACGACGACGACCACGACCACCGGCAAGGCCACGGCGACCACTACGACGACCGGGACTGCGACCGCCACCACCAAGCCGAAGGGCAAGGACTGCGGCTGCGGCACCGACCTGAACTGCCAGCTGAAGTGCGTCGCTGGTAAGAAGTAGGTTGTTCCTGTCGGGCTCTTTCGCGTCGCGATTGAGCCCTTTTTTTTGTTGGTTGGTCGTCGGTTGTGGGGCCCGTGAGCACGAGGTCGTCGACGTCGACGTCGGGACCTCGTCGAGCGCCGTCACGCCGATCCTCACGGAGTCGACCTCGACGGGGACGGCGCCTGCGACGTCGAGTTCACCTCGCGAGCTCACCTGGCGAAGCGATCTCGACGGCGCCTGGCGAGACGCCGAAGCGAGGCGCGCACCGCTGCTCGTGGTCGTCCTCGCGGACTGGTCAGTCGCGAGTCGAGAGGTGCAAGCGCACCTCGCCGAGGCTTCCTTCACTCGCTCCGCCCGACCGTTCATCACCGTGAAGCTCGACGCGACCACGGACGACGGAACCATCGACGAGAAGCTCGTGCGGATCGGGGCGCGCTCGATCCCGTCGCTCGCGCTCATCGATCCAGCGACAGGGCGTCGTGACGTTCTCAGTTGGCCGTGGACGCTCGCGGAGCTCGACGAGCGGGTCCTCGCGTTCGTCGGGGCTCGCTGAGCGCGCTGGCGTCTCGACTCGGGAGCATGCATCCTGCGCGAGTGACCCGCGTTCATGCACAGCTGGTCGGGATGAATCGGGGGGGCGCGAAGCGCAAGGGGGGCGGATTCAGCACCCCGATGAATCGCGTCGGGAGAATCGGGCGGCTTCTCTTGCTGACGGGCATCGGGCTCGGCGCGAGCTGCGGTGGAACAACGCCGAATCCCAACACGGCGAGTGCGGCGCACGAAGGACGCTCGGCGCGCAAGAAGCCGGAGGGGGAGAACGTCCCCTTCACGTTGCCGTACGAGGTTCCCAAGCTGCACCTCTTGCCCGACGTCGAGGGCTCGCGCGGTCTCATCACGCGCAGCGCGGAGGGCGAAAATCGCCTGCTCGGCCGGATGCGACTCCACACGACCGAAGCGGGTGTGATCGAGCGCGCGGACGATCTCCTGCCCGCGGGCGATGTGCGCGCTCTCAAGCTGCCGACACGCCTCGGCGGCGGGTTCATGTTCATCGCCGTCGCTGATCGCGGCACCGAGCTCTGGCGCGCGGAGACGTGGCTCGCACCGCTCACGCCGATCGCGGCGCTCGGTTCGAACATCGACGCGCGACGGCCGATCGTGCTCGGGTTCGATCGACTCTATGTGCGCACGCGCCAGAGCGAGGTCGTCGGCATCGACCCGACGGTCCCAGGTGGAGCGCTCGTCGGTCTCGGCTCGCTGCCCGTCGCACCCGGCTACGGCGACATGGTGTTTCTCGATGGATGGCGCGCCGTCGTCGACACGGATCTCGCTGGGACGTTCGCGACGTTCGACGCCGGCGCGACGTGGCGCAAGCTCAACCTCGCGAGCCGTGTGCGGATGATCTCCCCGTCGTCCGAGGACGCGGACGACGGTGATGAGGCGCTGATCTCGGTCGACGGCGGCGTCTACACGCTCACCGCCGACGGTCATCTGACGTTCACGCAAGGAGCGAACGACGGCGACAGCGGCATGATGGTCGGCACGTTCGGCACGGACACGAAGGGGACTCCACCCGGTGTGCTCGGCCGCAAACCTCTGCGTGTCGCGCTCGAGAAGGGCTATCCCGACTCAGCGACTTCCGCCGTCGTCTTGCACGAGGGCGCCGTCGTGCGCGTGTCGCTCGAGGACGGCGCCATCCTCGACTCGAAGCTGCACGCCTATCCCGAAGAGCACGCGGACTGCACCGGCATCGCGCTCGGCGCAGACTCCGCCGATCCCGCGGACGACGTCGGCTTCGTCTGCGGTGAAGAGCACGGCGGCACGGTGATCTACGCCTACGAGCGCCCGACCGGCGTGCGCGAGGTCATGCGCTTCTCGACGCCGCGCTCGGTGGTGGAGAGCGGGCAGGGCGCGATCGTCGTGCGCGGGCCGTGCACCGATCGCGAGCCCGAGGCCACGGTGCGACCGTTCTGCGTGCGGTTCGTCGACGGCACCACGCGCGAGGTTCGCGTGCGAGGAGACGTTGGCGCCGAGCGCGTGATCGCGCTCGAGGACGGTCGCGTCGTGATTCTCGTGCCGCCGCGTCCGGGTGCGCAGGGGCAGATCTCGATCCTCGAGGGTCAGGCGTCGAAGCACGTCGTGCTCAAGCTGCCGGACACGGGCGTCCCGCGCGAGTTCGAGACCGGCATGTGGGTCGACGGTTTCCAACAATCGGCGAAGGACGAGATCGCCGGCTGGGTCGAGGAGCAGGCGGCCCTGCTCGGCGTGCGCATCAAGCTCGACGGAACGGTCGCGCTCGGCGAGTTCGTCGAGCGAGCCGAACGGTATCCTCTTCGCGGGGCGCTTCTCTGTTGCGATCGGTGATCGCGGACATGTGCGCCACTCGGTCGACTTCGGTTCGACCTGGCAAGACATCGAGCTGCCGTCGGTCGACGATGGCTCGACGCCCGCGCGCACGCGTCGCTGCAGCGCGATGGGTTGTGCGCTCCCTGGCTGGCTGCGGGTGGGGTGGGGCGAGTCCGCGCACGCCGACGACCTGCGTGAGGCCGAGTCGCCGTCGACGCTGAAGATCAGCACGATGAAGCTCTCGGGCGCGCCGCTCGAGCTCTCGTGCTCCTCCGTCAAGAGCGACAAACCACCGAAGACGACGGGCAAGATCGGTGAGGGGCAGGCTCTCACCTCGTGGCAAGCGTTCCGCGGCGTCGATCCACCACTCCTCGACAAAGAGGACGTCGGCGTGGACAACGGCAGCACTTATGACGCGAACCTGGTGCGTTTCTACGTCTGGGGGAAACGCGAGTCGGACTGGTCGCGCACGGGCCGCTTCATCGTGCGCTACGCCGACAAGTACGCGCTCGAGGAGGTCCGCTCGAGCGCGGTGACGGGCTCGCCTTGGTCGTCGCAGGGCATCGCCAGCGAGGCTCTCGGGATGGGCGCCTACAGCTACGGCGGCGCGCAGTGGTCGACGCAGCGCGATCTCTCGGCGGTGCTCGTCGGGCTGTGTCGACCCGGCGTGCGGGCGTGTTCGCTCTTCGCCGTCGAGCCCGATCAACCCGTGCTCACGCTCCGTCCGACCGAGGGCGTCACGCTCGTGCGCCCGTTCAACAACGGCGCGGTGCGACTCGGCCACGTCTGGTTCTTCCTCGGGGACGTGGGCGTGTCCGATCAGATCGGGCTCTACCGCGCCGACCTCGGCGTCGTTCGTTTGGTCGGCACGTTCTCGCGGCTGCCTGCGGGGCGCTTCACCGCGCCCGTGCTCCCGCGGCTCGTGCGGCGACAGAGCGGCGATCAGCTCGGGTTCATGTTCGTGCAGCGCGAGGGCCCACAAGACAAGCGAGGCTCTCGTTGGATTTTGCCTATCGATCCGGAGACAGCCGCGGTCGGCGAAGCGATACGCATCGGGCGCCCGGACTTCGGCGACATGGATTTGACCGCGCCATGTGGGGCGCGGGACGGTTGGCTCGCGGAGATCCCGACCGAGCAAGCACCGGACTTCACCCTCGACGGCTCGAGCGGTCGGCTCGACGCGACCGAGGTCCGCGTGCGACTCGAGCCGGGTTCGGCCTGCGTCGAGGCCGCGGTCGGCACAGTATCGTCGATTTTCAGCGACGATCCGAAGGCGGCGAAGAAAGAGAAGGCAGGGGCCAGCGCCTCGGCCATCCCGGTCGTTGCGCTGGATCGGTCGACCAACACGCGGCGAGAGCTCGCGTGCACCGTGACGCCCAAAGCGAAGAAGCGCTGAGGAACCTCAGAGCGAAGCGCAAACTCGGCGCGATGCTTTTGACCAGCCCGGTCGCTCGGCCGTAGACTGGGAGAATGATTTCGCTTGCGCACATCCGTCTTCCGCTCTTCGTGGGCTTAGCTTCGTTCGCTGGGCTGTCGTTCGGCGGGCTCGGTTGCGGGGATTCGGGCACGACCGGGGGCGCGGGCGGCGGCGCGAGCGGCAACGGCCAGGGCCTCAGCAACCCGGGCCACATCTGCATCGACAACTCTTCGATCCTCGAGGTCAAGCCGGCGGGGCTGAAGATCGGCTTCCGCGTCCTCGACGAGAACGGTGAGGCCGTGCGCCCGCTCGACAAAGAGGGTGACATCGTTGTCATCAACGACGAGACGGGCCTGCCCTTCAGCGAGGGTGAGGGGAGCTCGGTGTCGGGCGTCGGGCCGTCGACAGAGATCGAGATCGACACGGTGCTCGTCCTCGATATGTCGGACTCGATCTACGAGAACGACTTCAAGGACGACGTCATCAAGGGCGCGCACGACTACATCGAGGAGGTCGTCGAAAAGGGCGACCCGCAGTTCCCTCACTTCGTAGCGATCTACGTCTTCGGTAGGCCCGACGCGATCACGCGCATCACGGACTTCACGAACGACACGGCGACGCTCTACGCAGCGCTGACCACGCTGACCAACGAGGGGTTGCCGCTCGGGACGACGGACCTCTACGACGCGTACATTTCAGGGCTCAAGTACCTCGACTCGAAGCTCCCCGACAGCGCGCACCCCGACGCGCTTCAGGAGAGATTCCTCGTGCTCCTCAGCGACGGCACGCACGAGGCCGGCAACACGGAGAACCTCCGCGCCAAGGCTCTCGCGGCGAAGAAGGCCTCGCCCGCGACGAAGTACACGATCGGGATCAAGACGCCGAACAGCTACAACGCGTGCGGCTTGGAGGAGCTCGCGGGTCGGCCTGACGGCGGCTGCAAAGACCCGCTGAAGGGCTGCCGCGAGGGGATCACCTGCAGCCCCGACACGGACCCGCCGCCGAGCTGCACGCAGTTCCAACCGAGCGTCGATCCGGCCGCGCTCGGCGCCGCGTTCAAGGTGCTCGCGGATCGCGCCAGAGATCGCGCGCAGCAACACTACACGGTCGGCGTCTGCACGCCGGTCGCGCTCGGGTCAGCGACTGCGACCATCCAGGCGAACGTCGATGGCGCCGTCGACTCGGAGGACCCTCGCGTACAACCCCAAGGAGCTGACGGGGGACACGTCGACGTGCGACGCCGAGGTCGTGCGCCAGTTCGAGGAGAGCGGCACCGGCGGCAGTGGCACCGGCGGCGGCGGGACGGGTGGTGGTGGCACCGGCGGCGGCGGAACGGGCGGCGCAGGCACGGGCGGCGCAGGCACGGGTGGCGCTGGCGGGGCTGGCGGCGGGCCGTAGGAGGACGCGAACCCGTCGCGCCGACGGGTTCAACTCTCCCCTAACCTCCTTCAGGTGTAAACGAATCAGACGTCGGCGAGCTCGGGATAGAGCTGCAGCATCGCCTGACGGATGTCGTCGATGAGATCGCCGCCACCCTCGAGGCGATTCCACACGGTGGGGTTCTCGGCCTCGAAGTCGAGCACGTAGCGACGCATCTTGATCGACATGGGATCGGCGCCGGGCCAGCCGACGTAGTCGAGCTCCATCGCGCGAATGGGCGCTTTGAACTCGACGGTGAGCGCGCCGATCTTGCCGCGCCGAGCGAGCCGAATTTTGAACTGACTCTCGCGGCTGACGCTGAGCTCGGGCAGCCCCTTCAGGTCGCGCACGATGGCGGCCATCGTGCGGGTCGCGGCCGGCGTCAGGCGATCCGGCTTTCGGGCGCAGGCCGCTTCTCCGCGGCGCGCACGAGATCGGCGAGCGACGTCGTCGGGACCTCGTCGTCGCGTTTGTCTTGCGGGTTGGGGCCCGCGCCCTTCGGATCTTGCGAGGTCACTGGCGCGGATCCTCTCCGACGCCGAGCCAGTCGGTGTGGACGAAGCCAGCGGCGGGCTTGTCGGTGCGCTCGTAGGTGTGCGCGCCGAAGGCGTCGCGCGCTGCGCCTGCGTGAGTTCTGCGGGAGGCGCGCGGTGCGGTACGAGTCGAAGTACGAGAGGCTCGCGGTGGTCGCGGGCAGCGGGATGCCGAGGCGTGTGCCGAGCGCGACGGCGCGGCGCCAGCCGGGGTTTGCGGCGTGGACGAGGCCCTCGAGCTCGGGGTCGGCGAGGATGCTCTCGAGGGTGCGATCGCGATCGTAGGCGCGCATGATGGTGTCGAGGAGCTTCGCGCGGATGATGCAGCCGCCCTTCCAGATGCGGGCCATCTCCTTGAGATCGATGCCCCACTTCTGAGCGTCGCTCGCGGCCTGGATGAGGCGGAGGCCCTGCGCGTACGAGCCGATCTTCGCCGCGAGGAGCGCGTCGTGGATGTCCTTCAGCGTGGCCTCGCGATCGAGGTTGGCCGCTGTTTCGACGGCGCCGCGCACGCGACCGGCGGCGCGCACGCGCTCGTCTTTCATGCTGGAGAGGACGCGCGCGTCGATCGCCGCAGCGATGGTCGGGATCGGGACGGCGTGCTCGAGCGCGACCTGCACGGTCCACTTGCCGGTGCCCTTCTGTCCGGCTTTGTCGAGGACGAGATCGACGAGCGGCTGCTTCGTCTCGGGGTCGGTGACCTTCAGCACCTTGGCGGTGATCTCGATGAGGAACGACGAGAGCGGTCCGTCGTTCCATTTCGCCATCACGTCGCCGATCGCGCCCGCGTCCATGCCGAGCCCGCGCGCCATCAGATCGTAGGCCTCGGCGATGAGCTGCATGTCGCCGTACTCGATGCCGTTGTGCACCATCTTCACGAAGTGCCCGGCGCCGTCGGGGCCGACGTGCGTGACGCACGGGCCGGAGTCCGTCTTCGCCGCGATGGCCTCGAAGACGGGGCGCGTCGCGTCCCAAGCCTCGCGCGCGCCGCCCGGCATGAGCGAAGGCCCGAAGCGCGCGCCCTCTTCACCGCCGGAGATGCCCATGCCGACGAAGTGCAGGCCCTTGGCTTTGAGGTCTTTTTCGCGCCGCTGCGTCTCGGGGTAATAGGTGTTGCCGCCGTCGACGACGACGTCGCCGGGCTCGAGGAGCGGCGTCAGCTCGGTGAGGACCGCGTCGACGGGCGCGCCGGCCTTGACCATGACGAGCATGCGGCGCGGTCGGGCGAGCGCGGCGACGAACTCCTTCAGCGTCTTGGTGCCGACCAGCGTCTTCTGCGGGTGGTCGCGCAGGACCTCGTCGGTGACGTTCCCGCTGCGGTTGTAGATGGCCACGCGGTGGCCGTGGTCCGCCATGTTGAGCGCGAGGTTGCGCCCCATGACGGCCATCCCGATGACTCCGACATCTGCCGTTGCACTCATCGCTACGCAGTCCTTTCCTCGGGCTCGGCCCGAGCTGCTCGGCCTTACGGGCCGCTCGCTGAAAACCGTTCGATCGAGCCCGCGGGCAGCGCGCTCGCGAGCGCTCGATCACAGAGAATGAGCCCGCCGCGCGCGAGCGCGGCGGGGGTCGACTGCAGTCGCTCGATGCCATCGGTCGAGCTCCAGCCCGGCGGAGCCGCGAGGACGCGCGCGAGCGCCGGCGCCTTCGACGCGCCGGTCGCGAGGAGCACGACGAGGCGAGCCTCTTCGATCACGCGCGGGGTGATCGTGAGGCGGCGCGGCGGAGGCTTCGGCCCGACGACGGGGATGACCCGACGCTCGCGCTCGCCGAGCGAAGCCGCGTTCGGAAAGAGCGAGGCGGTGTGCCCGTCCTCACCCATGCCGAGGAGCACGACGTCGATCGCCGACGGGAGCAAGGCCTCGTACTCGCGCGCCGCGGCCTCGAGATCGTCGGCCTCACCGCGCATGCGATGGACGCTCGCGGGATCGATCGGCGCTCGATCGAAGAGCGCCTTCTTCGCCATCGCGTAGTTCGAGTCGTCGTGCTCGGGCGCGACCGCGCGCTCGTCCCCGAAGAACCACATCGCGTTCGCCCAAGCTGCGCGCGACAAAGGACGCGCCGCGAGCGCCTCGTAGGACGCACGCGGCGTCGTGCCGCCCGCGAGCATCACGCTGGTCGGGCCCTTCTCGAGAGCGTCGCCGAGGAGCTCCGCGGTGCGCGCCGCGACCGCGGCCGCTGACTCGAGGACCTCGACGCGAGGACTTACAGCTTTGTTCACGCTACGAGCCCAGCACGCGCCAGCGGTGGCGCGTCGCGCGCAGGAGATCGTTCGCGGCGTCGGGGCCGGCGCTGCCAGGCTCGTATTCGTGCAGCGGGATCGACGCGTCCTCCTCCCAGGCCTTGAGGATCGGCGTGCAGAGCGCCCAAGCCTCTTCGACGCCGTCGCGGCGGGCGAAGAGCGTCTGGTCGCCGCGCATGCAGTCGAGGAAGAGTCGTTCGTAGGCCTCGGGGGCGGGCTTGTCGAACGCGCGCGCGTAGCTGAAATCCATCTTCACGTTGCTGACGTAGAGATCGTCGCCAGGCTGCTTGCACATGAACTGGAACTCGATGCCCTCGTCGGGCTGGATGCGCAGGACGAGGACGTTCTGCTCGAGGCGCTGACAGACCTCGTCGCGGCCGAAGAGACAGAGCGGCACGGCGCGGAAGTGGATCGCGACCTCCGTCACGCGACGCGAGAGGCGCTTGCCGGCGCGCACGTAGAACGGCACGCCGTGCCAGCGCCAGTTGTCGATCATGAAGCGGCACGCGACGAAGGTCGGCGTCTTCGACGTGGGGGACACGTGAGGCTCGCTGCGGTAGCCCTCGTATTGGGCGCGAACGACGTGCTCCGCGACCTCGTGCGGGTGGATCGGCCTGATACTCCGGAGGACCTGCGCCTTCTCGTTGCGGATCTCGTCCGCCTTGAACGAGACCGGAGGCTCCATCGCGGCGAGCGTGAGGATCTCGAGCAGGTGGTTTTGCACGATGTCGCGCAGGGCGCCGGTCTCGTCGTAGAAGCGGCCTCGCCCCTCCATCCCGAGCTCTTCGGCGGCGGTGATCTGCACGTGGTCGACGTAGTTGCGGTTCCACAGCGGCTCGAAGAGCGAGTTGCCGAACCGCATGACCAGGATGTTCTGGACGGTCTCTTTGCCGAGGTAATGATCGATTCGGTAGAGCTGCTCCTCGTCGACGTAGGCGCTCGCCATGCGGTTGAGATCGCGCGCGCTGTCGAGGTCGCGGCCGAACGGCTTCTCGATCATCACGCGCGAGAACGGGCCGCGCTCGCCGATGCGCGGCGGCGGATGCAGCAGCGAGGCGTTGCGCAGGCCCGAGAGGATCACCGGAAAGGCGCTCGGCGGCGTCGAGAAGAAGAAGATGCGGTTTTGCTGCGTGCCGCGCGAGCGATCGAGCTCGTTCAGCTTGTGCGTGAGGCGCTCGTAGGTCTCGGGCGACTCATGATCGCCGATGACGTAGTGGATGCGTGACGCGAGGTCCTGCCACACCGCCGCGTCGACTGGCTTGGTGCGTGAGAACTTCGCCGTCGACTCGGCGTGAACGGCTCTGAACGCGTTCTCGTCGGCGGCGCTACGGCCGATGCCGACGACCTCGAAGGCCTCGGGCAGGACGCCCTCCCTCGCCAGGTTGTAGAGCGCCGGGATGAGCTTGCGCTTCGCAAGATCGCCCGTCGCTCCGAAGATCACCAGGGCACACGGGCGCACGCTGCGCTCGTGCACGATCGCTTCCCCCGGGACTGTCTCTGTCTCGATACGTGTCGTCGAGATGCCCATTCTCGTATGCTCCCCGTGCGCGAACCCCTCGCCCATCTACCATGACGAGCGCGGCACCGGTACGAAGGCCGACCTTTCTTGCTTCGCGAAGAGGACATGGCCCGCGCAACCGCAACCGACGAACGGAAGCGCGCCGCTCGTCGTACCGTCTTCGGAGGACATGATGACCTCGATCACGCGGCCATCGCCGCGCCTCGGGTACCACCCGGACGATGAAGAGTCGCGGCGCCTGGAAGAGGATCACCGGCGCACGAAGAACTGGAAGCGCTGGGGGCCCTACCTCTCGGAGCGCCAATGGGCGACCGTCCGCGAGGACTACTCCCAATCGGGCGATCCGTGGAACTACTTCCCCCACGATCACGCCCGGAGCCGCGCGTACCGCTGGGGTGAGGACGGCCTCCTCGGGTTCTGCGATCGGCAGTGCCGGCTGTGCTTCGCGTTCGCGCTCTGGAACGAGGCCGACCCGATCCTCAAAGAGCGGCTCTACGGACTCACCGGCCCCGAGGGCAACCACGGCGAGGACGCGAAGGAGCTCTGGTACTACGTCGACGCGACGCCGACGTATTCGTACGCGAAGGCTCTCTACAAGTACCCGCAGAAGCGGTTCCCCTACGACGAGCTCAAGCGCGAGGCTCGCCGTCGCGCGATCACGGAGCCCGAGTTCGAGCTGCTCGATACCGGGATCTTCGAAGAGGGGCGTTACTTCGACGTGATCGTCGAGTGGGCGAAGGCCGCGCCCGACGATCTGCTCGTGCTCGTCACGATCGTGAACCGAGGCCCCGAGGCAGCACCGCTCCACGTGCTGCCGACCCTGTGGTTTCGCAATACGTGGGCGTGGGGTCGCACCGGCGAGGGCTACGGCGGCAAGCCGACGATCGGGCGCGGAGAGAACTGCCCGGACGCGGCTGCGACGCTCTTCACGGAGCACAGCTCGCTCGGTCGCTACGAGCTGGCGATCGCGCCGCTCTCGGGACACGACGCGCCCAACCTGTATTTCACCGAGAACGAGACCAACCTCACGCGCCTCTACGGCGCGCCGAACCGCGAGCGCTACGTGAAGGACGCCTTCCACGAGCGCGTCGTTCACGGCAACGAGGGCGCGGTGAACCCCGCCGAGATCGGGACGAAGGCCGCGTTCCACCACCGGCTCGTCATCCCCGCGGGCGGCACCGTCACGCTCAAGCTCCGCCTGCACGACCCCGACGTCGCGCACCACCGCCAGCCGAATACCCCGCTCTTCGGCTCGGAGTTCGACGCAGTGTTCGAGCTGCGGCGACGCGAGGCCGACCGGTTCTTCGGGCACCGCACGCCGCCGGGGCTCAACGACGCCGAGCGCCGGCTCGTCCGTCAGGGGCGCGCGGGGCTCCTCTTCACGAAGCAGTTTTACCACTACGTTGTTAAAGATTGGACCGAGGGTGATCCCTCGCACCCCGCGCCGCCGCCGGGTCGCAATCGGAACCGCGATTGGCGACACCTCTACAACCGCGACATCGTCTCGATGCCCGACAAGTGGGAATACCCTTGGTACGCGGCGTGGGATCTCGCCTTTCACATGATCCCGATGGTCGAGGTCGACCCCGAGTTCGCGAAGGAGCAGCTCCTGCTCTTCCTTCGCGAGTGGTACATGCACCCGAACGGCCAGATCCCGGCGTACGAGTTCAACTTCGGCGACGTGAACCCCCCAGTCCACGCGTGGGCTGCGTGGCGTGTCTACAAGATGGCAGCGCCGCGCGGTCAGCGTGATCGCGTCTTTTTGGCCAAGGTCTTCGCCAAGCTATTGCTCAATTTCACTTGGTGGGTGAACCGCAAAGACGAAGACGGCAATCACCTCTTCACGGGGGGGTTCCTCGGGCTCGACAACATTGGAGTGTTCGATCGGTCGCGGCCGCTGCCCACCGGCGGCAAGCTCGCGCAGGCCGACGGCACCGCGTGGATGGCCTTCTACGCGGCGAACATGCTCGCGATCTCCTTCGAACTCGCGGCGCACGACCCGGCCGCAGAGGACGTCGCCTCGAAGTTCTTCGAGCATTTCATCGCGATCGCCGACGCCATGAACCGCTTCGGCGGCACGGGGCTCTGGGACGAACACGACGGGTTCTACTACGACCAAATCGATCTCGACGGGCACATCGTGCCGCTCCGCGTCCGCTCGATCGTCGGGCTCATCCCGCTCTTCACCGCCGAGGTCCTCGAGGAGGAGGTGCTCGCGCGCATGCCGGGATTTCGCAAGCGTATGGAGTGGCTGCTCGAGAACCGAAAGGACCTCAGCCACACGCTCACGTGGATGGAGACTCCAGCGCACGAGGGTGGGGGACACAGGCTGCTCGCCATACCGTCGAAGGAGCGGCTCGTGCGCGCGCTCCGCTATGTCCTCGACGAGAACGAGTTCCTATCGCCTTATGGCATTCGGTCGCTCTCCAAGGTCCACGAGAAATACCCCTATGTGCTGCACGTCGGCGGCGAGGAATATCGGGTCGACTACGCGCCTGGAGACTCCAATGTGCCGATGTTCGGCGGCAACTCCAATTGGCGAGGACCGATATGGTTCCCGCTGAACTTCCTCCTCGTCGAGGCCCTCGAGCGCTACCATTTCTTTTACGGCGATAGCCTTACGGTGGAGTGTCCGACGGGCAGCGGGCAATACTTGACCCTGAGAGAGGTCGCTCAGGAGATCGCCCGGCGATTGACCAATATCTTCTTGCCGGACGAGGACGGGCGCGTGCCAGTGCACGGCGCGCACGCTGACTTCTATGCAAAAGATCCGGCGTTCCGCGACCTCTTGCTGTTCTACGAGTTCTTCCACGGAGACAGCGGACACGGGCTCGGGGCGGACCATCAGACGGGCTGGACGAGCCTCGTCATTCGCTGCTTGGCGAAAGCCAAAGGCGTCCACTGACAGCTGACTCAGCTGTCACTCGATGACGAGCGTGGGCCCGACGACGGCCCGCGATGTCAGCTGCTCGGGAGCGACCGTGTGGAAGCCCACGGTCGCGAGGAGCACATAGCGCCCTACTGGCAAGGGTGCGTTGACAAAGTTGCGAACGTGCGTGGGATGACCATTCACGACGACAGTCGGTGAGCACGCCGTCGTCACGAACGTGGCGTTCGCCGTGATGGTCGCGAACCCGACGGCACCGGCCTCCCAGCGGACGCGCGTCCAACGCCAGGGCGTCGAGGGCGTGGAGCGACGAAAGTCGGTCCGATTGGCCAGGAGCCTCGAATCGCCGTTATGCCACAAGCGAAGCCATAGCTCATGGGGTGGGATAAAGAGCTCCGCAGCGTCGCTCGACGTGTTCTCGATGCGCACGCGGACCTCGAACTCTCCGCCTGGCGTTGCTCGTACGACGTTATGGGGCGCGAGCACGGCGAGCTTGAAGTGGCTCGTGTCCACCGCGGAGGTCCACTCCGTGATCTCGGGGGCCCGAGGGTCGACGGCGCAGGATGGGTCGGCCGTGAGCGCGTCGAGGTCGAAGCGACCGCTCGCGACGCAGCCCTGCGGTACAGCGAGCGGCCCAGCGAGCGCCTCCTCAGCGTCGGGGGCGGGCGCGAGCTCTGTCGTCGCGACGGTGGGCGCCGAGTCAGGCGGTGATCCAGGGCGTGGCTCAGACGGCGGGCTCGCCGCGCAACCTGCGAGGCCGGCCACACCCAGCAGGAACGCGACCCGATGCATCGATGGTTCTACGCCGGCGCGAGCTGACTTCCACCCGCGCCCGCGCTGAGCACTCAAGAACGGCTGAAGCCGTGCACGGTGACACCCTGCAGCCGAGCGACGAAGTCGCGCCCGAACGCCATGCTCGGGGTGAGAGCGCTTGGTTCGACGCCGGCGAGCACACGCCTGACAGCCTCCACACAGGAGTCCGCGGTGAACGCGTAGCCCTCTGGAGTGGTGAGGGTACCCGTCACGCGCTCGCCCTTCGGGTTACGGACCTCTCCCCAAATCTCGCTCCGACCCGTGCGACGCGCGTGTTCGTCAGGTCCCTTGACAGTCAGCTCGACGAGCCGCTTGAGGCCCTTCTGGACGATGGGCAGGCCGAGGACGGGCCCGACGCGGCCCAGCCCTTTGGTCGCTCGCTCCAACCTCGGAGGCATCGCCATGTAGGTCGTGATGTTGGGGATGCCCGTCGAGTAGTAGGCGGTCGAGAGGTCCCCCAAGGAACCGAGACGACGTGTCGCGTCTTGTCGAAGAAGCGGATCTCACGCGCGCGCCAAGCGTTCGGGACCTTCTGGATGACGCCGTCGATGCGCGCGCGACCGCCGTCGGGCAGGCCCTCGACCACGGTCTTGGTCGTGCCGACGCTCGAGGTGCCGAGCCCCGCGAACGCGATCTCCAGCTCGGTCGCGTCGGGGAGTTCGTGCGCGAGCATCGCGGCGAGCGCGTCTGTCGGCACGACGTCGAAGCCGACGCCCGGGATCAAGCTGACGTTCGCGGCGCGCGCCTCGGCCCCGCGCGCGTGCGCGCCAGCGGCTCGAGTTTGTCGGCGCGGTGACCGGCCAAGACGGGGGTGAGGCCGCGCTCGCGCGCGAGCCTCGCGACGAGCTCACCGGTGTAGCCGTAGGCGCCATAGATCATCCACGCTGCGGTCATGGCCTGGTCGGTAGCGCGCGGGCCGCGTGAAGCAAAAAACGCGGTCGATGTGTTACAGCATTGTCAGCGACTGAGTGGGTCGCCCAGCGGCTCAGTGAAGACCGCGTACACCACACGCCCTCGCTCGGTGCCGAGAACGACGCCACGCCCGTCGGGGCTGAGCGCGGCGGTGAGCGCGCGCTCGTGCGGGAGGCTTCGGTGCTTGCCCGCGGCCTCGCCGTAAAAGACGCCGCCGAGGCTCGCGCCGGTCGTGCCGTCGACGAGGCCCACCGAGGTCTCTTCGAGGGCCGCGATGAGCGCGACACGATGCTCGGGGCTCACGCCGATGATCCGCAGCCGCGACGGGCGGACACGCACGCCCTCGGGGTGATCCGAAGCGAAGTGGTAGAGACCTGCGCCCATGAAGTCCGCTGCGACGTAGGCGAGCGACGCGCTCCCGAACGCTGCGTGGAATCGCGAGGACACGTCGAGCGGCGCGCGGCTCCCTCGCGTGACGACCTCGTGCGTCCGCGTGTCCCACGTGCACGACCAGCGCTCGTCGTGCGCGTCGAGTCCGCTCGCGGAGAGGCGTGCGCCATCATCCTCGAAGGCGAGCGCGTCGACAGCGCCCGGCGCGAGGAGACGCGCGGTGAGCGAGCTCGAGCCCAGATCGTAGAGGTGGACCTCGGCGTCGTCGCCGCCGCTCGCTGCGAGCGAATCCGTGGCCGCGACCGCGTGAACGGAGCCCGTGTGATGCGGGTCGGTGTGGCGTGGCTCCCCCGTGAGGGCGTCGAGAGCCAGGAGGCGTCGTTGCAAGAGATTCACGCCGACGAGAGAGCCGCTCGCGCCGTCGAGGTGAACCTCGCGGAGGTCGCTGAGGGAGCGGCTGAGGCGCGGCCTGCCGTCGTGCGCGTCCAACACCACGAGTTCGAGTGGGTTCGCGCCGACGACTGCGCGCGCCCCGGAGGCGTCGTCCACGAACGCGACCGTCGTGAGCGCCGCGCGCGCGACGTGCTCGCGAAAATATGTCGTTGTTAAAGTAACGAGATCCACGACCCCGAAGCCGCCGTCCGCGGTCGCGACGAGGAGCTCTGTCGCTCGAGCGTCGAAGGCCGCCGCCGAGACGGGGCTGTCACCGACCGAGACCTCGAAGCTCTCGCCGACATCGAGATCGTGCACGACGGAGCCCGCGAAGAGGAAGCGGCCGTCAGCGCTGAAAGCGAGCGGCGCGTGACCCGGGAGCACCGTGAGTGACCGGTCGAGCGACCACACGCGCACGGTGTCCTCGCCGAAGACGTGGCTAGCGACGCGCAGGCCATCTCCGGAGATCGCGACGGCGTCGATTCGGTCGAGCGCCGCGAGGTCGAGGTCGGGCTCCGGAGGCCGGGGATCACCTGGTTTGCGGGGCGGAGCATCCGGGGCCGCCAACGGGTCGAACTCGAGAGAGGCGTATCTGCGTTCGCGATCGAAGACGACCACGCGACTGCGCAAGTCCGCGACCGCGAGGAAGCGACCGTCTCGCGAGGAGGCCGCGCACCGCAGCGTGCGAAGGTGCGGCGTCGATGGCTTCGACCATGCAGAGGCGTGGAGGGAGTCGAGGCCCGTAAGCGCGCCCGTAGCGTGGTCGAACGCGAGGATGTGGCAGCCGGCGACGACGAGGATCGAGTCGGCCGTGAGGCCTGCGACGCGATGGATTGGATGGGGGCTCCTGAACGGCACCGCGCTCAGCGTCACCGTGCGCTCGGGGTCCAGGCTCACGAGGCCTCCAGCGCGAGCCGGCGCATGCGGCGTGCGACCCACGCAGGCGCAGCTCCGCGTTCGACGGTCGCGCGCACCATGCGGTGGATGAGCGCGGGCTCGAGACGTGTCACGACGCGCTGGACCGATAGGCCGTTTGCGCGCTCGTCGACCCAGGCCACACCCGAGTCGTGCGCGTGCGCAGTGCACTCCGCGTCTCCCCGTCGCCACGCGATCGTGACGGACCTCGGACGACCCGTGCTCGAAGGTGTCGCGCTCGTCGCGCGTGCGTGGCCCTCGGTGGGTGGGGGGCTCGGCGCGAGGAGTTTGTTGAGCGCAGGGATCGCGCGAACAGCCGCGATCGGCACCTCGACGAACATCTCCTTGTCGCGGAGGGCGAATTGAAAAACGAGGTGATTCGGGTCGATTTCGACTGGCTCACCCGAGCGCAGGAAGGGGATGACGTCCTCGAGGAGCCTCGCGAAGGGCATGCCTGTGAGCCGTCGCTGGAACGGTCGGCCCGCGAGCCCTACCGCGCGAACGCGGACAATCAGCGAAGGACTCGGCGTGCGCAGAGCTTCCAGGAAGAGCTCGGCGTGTGGGTAGGTCGCGAGCGCAGGTACGCCCGGTTTGCTGCGTTTTGTGGGGCATGCGGTCGATGGGTCGGGCAGAGGCTCCGCGAGGGCCCACCGAATTTCGTCGGCGCGCACGTGATAGACCTCGGGATTCGTGCGGATGGCAGCGAGGCCCGTGTCGAGCGCGCGCTCGAGCTCGGCTCGGGTCGGGGCTCGCGCGATCTCGGAGCACGCGGGCGTGATCGCGTCGGCGAGCGCTCGCACCGACCCGTGAAATCGATGCTTCACCGCGCCGTCGAGGACGAGGCGCGCGACGACCTTCTCGAGCGTCGCGCGCGCGAGGTCGGCGCTCGGATCGATCCGCAGCTCGGTCGCGAGCGCGCTCGTCTCTTGCCCGGCGCCCGCGCGACGCACCCAAGCGAGGTCGGTCACGATCGTCCAGCGGACGACGGGCTCGAGGCCGTACGCGGTGCTCCCCGGATAGAAGTCGAGCGTGACCTTCCCCGCGTCGTCTCGCGCGCGAAATTCCTCGGTTTCGAGCGGGCTCGGATGGACGAGCGCGAACTCGCGACAGAGGCGCGCGAGGCGCCGAGAGATCGGCACGCGGGCGGTCGTGGGCTCGCCCGACGCGGGCGGCGCACGCAGCGCTCCGAACCTTCGGTCGATGGAGAGCAGGTCCGCGATACGCGCGTCACCGGCCGCGATCTTCTGGCCGCCGGCTTGCGTCGCTGCCCGACCGACCTCGGACAGCTCAGTTGATGAAGAGCTCCTCGCCGGGCCCGTCACTTCGCAGGTCAGCACGCGCGATCGCCACCGTGCCGCGCGACCCGCGCGTGTAGCTCACGAGCCCCGTCGCATGCTGATTCCCAGCCCGATCGCGCTGTCCAATCCGCTGATGCGCGATGCGGATGTTCATCCCGAGTGAGCGGCGTCGTGAGCCGCCGAAGGTGAGTGAGCGACCCGCGCTGCGGGCCTCTGGGACCTGTCGCGTGATCCAGTAGCGGACGCCGCCGTCGTCGCAGCGGAGCAGACGCGGTCGCACCGAGCCCTCGACCACGTCGTCGAACGCGTTCTCGAGTTCGGTCGCGTCGAACTTGGGGAGTGAGCCCTGACACGCGAGCGTGCTGTCCCAGATCGTGCGGGCGTCCTCGCGACCGATCCGCAGGCTCAAGCAGCTGCCCATCTTCAGGGCGAAGCGGCCTGGCACGTCCTTCCTCGGTTCCAGCGGGAGCGGGCGCGGTGTGAACGGACCCGTCAGCCACACCGAGTTGCTCGCGCGGAGCATTGCTTTTACATCGTCATCGATGACCGCGTGCTCGATCGGCTCGTTGCTCGTCGTTCCGTCCAGCGCCGGGATCACGATCCGAACGCCGCGATGCTCGAGCATGTCGCGCAGAATCTCGACGAGGTCGTCGAACGTTGCGTGAAAATCGAACTGAGCCATATCCTCCCACCGCAACCGAACCTAGTCCCCTCAAATCCGATACACCCGCCGCCCTTGGCGGGGCGAAGGCGGCGCGAATTTCGGTCGAAGCCGCCGCTCTTGCATGTTCCGCGGACGACTTCCTTCGCGTGGAACCTTCGTTTCCACGGGGCCAGCAGGTGGACGATGTCAGCAGCGGGAGAACAGGTCGCAGCAGCAGGGCTTCGCGTTGGTGGCCGTGCGCACGCGATGGGAGCTCGAGCGCAGCGATCGCTGTCCTCGATCACGTCGCGCGCGACGCCGACGAGATGAGGCGCCGCGCAGCGAGGTCGTCGCTTGGCTCGCCGACAGCGGCCCTCCGATGCCGCGTACGCTTCACGCTGCGATCGCGCTCGTGCGCAGCGCGGTCCGCGGTGAGGCTCGCGCCGTTTGGGGCAGGCTCCTCGTGCTCTTCCGCGAGCGCGCGACGACCGAACTCGGCGTCGCTGCCGCGAACGCGATCACGTGGGCAGTCATCGACAACCCCGACCTCTGGGTCGACGGTGAGGCGGGTCGCTGGATGGCGCAGACCCGCGACGCGTGCATCGCGTCGCTGCCGCGTCGCTCGGCAGGTGATCTTTGAGCGCCGTGGATGCGCTCGAGGACGAGCTCACTCGCATCGACGCCGCGAGCGCGAGCTCCGCTGACGAAACCGAGCTCGCGCAAGGTGCCCTTCAGCGGCTCGGCGCGCTCACGCACGCGATCGAACGAGAGGCGCTGCATCCTCGCGACCATCGATCGCCTCGGCGCGCCGTCGCGGCTTCGCCGGCCGCGCCTCGAGACGCAGCTTCTCGACGCGCACCCCCGCCGCATCGACGAGGTGCGCGGACTCCGCGTTCGAGCGCCTCGTGCAGCGCCGGCCGCTCGCGCGGCTCTCGGCGTAGGAGCCCGCTCGGCTCGCCCGTGAGGATGACGTGGACGCGAGCGGGCGCTTCGCCTCGGCCTGTGTGGAGCTCGAGCGCACGCTCGGCGCTTCGCGCGCTCGACCTCGGCGCGGTGAAGGTCGCGCATCGGTTCGACCTCGCGGAGCTCCGCGCGCGGCTCTCGGCCGGATGCGCGCGCGCGGGTCTTCGCCAACGCAAATCACGACGGCCTGGGTCCGCGGCGCGCGAGCCTCATCGCGACGCATCGGGCGCTCGTCGCGACACGCTCCCCGCGCCCCGCGAGGCCCTCGTGCGCGAGCTCGGTCTGCTCGCGGAGCGCATGCGCGCGCTGACAGCGAGTCCCACGCGCCGCAGCACGCGCGAGCACGCCGCGTCCCTGGAGATCGTCGAGCGCGCGCTCGTCACCTGGGGACGCGAGCGCGATTTCCCGAGCGCGGGACGAAGGCCGGCGGATCCCGAGCGCGTCGCGCGGTAGCTTTGACGACGTAATACAAGACATCGATCGGCTCCTCGCGACGCATCCCGCCCTCGTCGACGTGACGGCGCTCGGTCGCGAGCTCGACTACGCGGACGAGCTGCGCCTAGAGCTCGAGGCTCTCGAAGACGCGTCGCTCGATCGCGTCTGCGCGCTGCTCGCCGAGCGCAACGAGCGCGTCCGCGAGCTCGCCGCCCTGCAGCTCGACGAGACCGAGCCGCCCGCTCCCGCGTCGCACTCGGACCTCCCGAGCCGGCAGCTCACCGTTCACGAGAGCTTCACGCCGCACGAGGCTCGCTCCGCGCTCGGTGATCGCCTCGCCGTCTTCGTCATGCTCGGCCGCGGCCCCACGCGCTCCCACGTCGTCACGCCGAGCGTCGTCAGCCTCGCGAGCGACAAGGCCGCGACGGTCGCGAGCGCGGTCGCCGCGAGCACGAGCCCATCCTCGATCGACGTGTTTCTTCGACTCGCGGGCGAGCCTCGGTATCTCTACGCCGGCAAAGCGCGCAGCGTCGTTCGGGGTGAGCTCCTCCTCGCGGAGAAGCTGCCGAGCGCCGAGTTTCACAGGCTCGGCGGTGCGCCCTGGACGCTCACCACCGTGCACGAGGACGGCGCTCGTGAGCTCCTGCAGAGCGCGGACGCGAGCGACCTCGAGCGAGCGCTCGCGGCCTTCAGGGCCAAGCTCCCCGGGCACCTCAGCGTGGTTCACTCGGCCTCCGAGGATGCGCTCATCATCCACGTTCGGGCTGCGAACGCGCTCGTCGAGGTCGTCCCCGCGGGCGATGCGTCGCGCCGCTTCATCGCCCTCCCCGAGAACGCGCGACCCGAGAGCGCCCCGCGCTCGTTCTCGTGTCCGTGCGGCTCGAGCCTCACCGTCTCGGGGTTCTGGGTTTGGTCGGTGAAAGACGCGCTCGCGCTGGTTCGCGGCTACCTCCGCGACGGCGCCCTCCCGTCGCTCTCGAGCGAGCCTCCCGCGACCGTCACTCCCCACTCGTGGGTCGAGCGCTATCGCGCGGGCGAGCACGCTCAGGTCTACGCGGAGCTCGTCGCGTTGGGCCCGCGCGTGCGCTCTCCCGAGCTCCTCGGCGCCGCGGGCGAGGCGATGAACGAGCTCATGCGTCGAGTCGCCGCCAACCTCGAGCGCATCGCCGCGGCCCTCCGCGAGCTCGGTTATGCCTTCGCCGCGGACGAGCCCATCGTCCCACCCGACGACCAGCTCCGCGCCTCGCTCCTCGCGCTCGAGGAGAAGGCAGGGCCGCTGCCGCTCAGCCTCAGCTCCTTCTATCGCGTCGTCGGCACCGTGGATTTCACGCAGGCCGACGCGCAGCTCGACCGAGCCCTCGACGCCCACTCCGAGCAGCGCTCACTCGGAGTGCTCGGCCAACTCGGACCGCTCGCCATCCCACCGCCAGGCTTCCTCATGTCGCAGGAGCGGGGCGAGCGCGCGTTCATCGCCGAGGACTGCACGAAGGCCGGCTTCAGCGGAGATTACTTGTACATTGTATTGCCCAATCCGGCGGCCGACTTCTACCTGCGCTGGGGCGACTTCGAGGAGCACGAGCGCTTCGTCGACTACCTGCGCAACGTCGTTCGTTGGGGCGGCTTTCGCGGGCACTTTTGCCACGATCCCCAGGCGCAGGCGGACGAACAGGGCTATGTCTCGCCGCCCATCGGTTTGGTGGGTGAGGCGATGCGCGGCGCGCTGCCGTTCTAGACGAAGCCCCCGCTTACGACATTGTCGGCGTTGGCCCCAGGGCGCGGCGCTGCACACCGAGTCGGTCTCGCGCCGCAAAAACTACGGACATGTAAGTCATCAAATCGAGCAGGCGCGCGCTCAGTCCTCGTCGGTCCAAACGAGGAGGGCGACGTGCGTCGGGCCGACGAGCCACACGCTCTCCTCGAAGGTCGCGGCCGACACCCCAGCGGAGCAACCGAAGCCGTACCCGCCTTTTGGCAGGGAGAGGTCCATTGGTGAGACGACCTTGTAGAGCCCCGAGCCGAGCCGCGCAGTCGTCGCGCCGAGCGCGGTCACGAGGTCCCGCGCAGCCGCGAGGTGGTCGGCGGGTACACCCCTCGCCGTCGAATAGGCCAATGACCGATAGCGACAGGACGCGAGGAGCACCGTCGCATCCGCCGGCGAGACCTGGTTCCAGCCGTGGATGCACGTCGGTAGCGGTCTCCACCCTCGAGCCTCGAGCTTTGCCGTGAAGAGGGCGAGGTCGTCGCCGTCCAGTGCGCGAGGCCGCACGAGCGCGAGGTCGGGCTCGATCCCGCCTTCACAGAACCGCTCTAGCGCGTGAACGACAGGGTCGAGAGCCATGGCGCCGAGCGCTCTACCACCGCCGAGCCGAGCGTCGAGCCACGACGTTGCTCGGCGGCGCCGTCGCGGTGAAGATCCGCGCCGTGGTGGTTACCAACAAGAAGGTCCCCGATAACACGGCTGTTCGCGTCGCGCTCTGGCGCGCCCTGCACACCCTGGCCGACGCTCCACCCCACGTGCTCGAGGACACGGTCGGGCTCGCGCTCGTCGCGCCGGAGGACGACTGGCAGAAGCGCCCCGACATGAGCCCGTTCACGCGGCCGTTCCGCGCGTCGATCGTCGCGCGCGCACGCTTCGTCGAGGATCGGGTCGAGGCCGAGCTCGCGCGCGGTGTCACGCAGTACGTCGTGCTCGGCGCGGGGCTCGACACCTTCGCCCAGCGTCGGACGGACCTCGCGTCGCGCCTGCGTGTCTTCGAGGTCGACGCGCCCGACACCCAAGCATGGAAGCGTCAACGCCTCGTCGAGCTCGGGCTCAGCGCACCGTCCCTCGCGCTCGTGCCCGTCGACTTCGAGCACGGGGAATCGGAGGGCGCGGAGCGCACGGGGGGCGGATTCAGCCCCGGCGAATCGTGGCTCGAGCGGGCCGAGCAGGCGGGCTTCGACGTGACGCGCCCCGCCGTCGTCGCGTCGACGGGCGTCACGATGTACCTCACGAGGGAGGCCATAGAGGCGACGCTGCGCGCGGTCGCGTCGCTCGCCCGAGGCACGACGCTCGTGATGTCCTTCATGCTGCCCATCGAGCTCGCGGAGCCGGCGATGCGCCCCGGGATCGAGGCTGCCGCGCGCGGCGCACGCGCGAGCGGTACGCCGTGGCTCAGCTTCTTCACGCCTGACGAAATGCTGGCGATCGCGCGTGCGGCGGGCTTCGCCGAGGTCGAGCACGTGTCCGCGGATGCGCTTACAGCGCTGTATTTTTCGGGCCGGAGCGACGGGCTTCGCCTACCGACGAACTCGGAGGAGCTCATCGTCGCGAAGACCTGACGCGCGACGCCGCCCGCTCAAATATCGCGAGCGTATCCAGGCGGCTCGGTTCGGATGGGGTGGCCGTAGATGTCGAGGTCCTCACCTTGGTCGTCGAGGATCTGGCGCCAAAGCTTGATGGCCTCGTCGTGCCCTTCTTGCCCTTGCACGGCCCAAACGCCGCAGTCCTTCTTTGCCCAGTTATCGAGCTTGGTCGCGGTCTCGGGCTTGAGCTTCGCGCGGTACTTGTGGTTTGGGTCCTCGACGATGATCTTCAATCGGCGGAAGGGCTGGATGATGGGGGACATCTTGAGCTGACTTTGGATGAAGTGCTGCGGCCCTTGCCCCCACGCGGGGTCGGTCGTTCCGTCGGGGTTGCGCGCCTTCGTGAAGGAGGTCTCGTCGATGTGGATGTCCTCGAAGACTGTGACCTCCGGGACATCACAGCTCGCGGGATCGCCGCCCGAAGAGCCCTCGGCGCCGCCGCCGTAGACCTCGTCCTCCTTCTTCTTCGCCTCGCACTTGTCGATCTCTTCCTGTCTCTTCTTCTGGACCGAGCCGTCCGAGACGCTGATATGCAATTGGTCCTTGGGGTTGGCTTCACGCCAACCCGCTGTGCCGTCGTGCATGCATTGGGCCCAGGCGGACTCTTTGGCCAATGTGGAGCTCGGGTCGGTGGTGAGCGAGTTCAAATAAGCAGTGAGCTTTGGTCGAGCCGGGTCCTCGAGCGCCTCGGAATAGGTGACCTCGAGCGAATAGATGCCGCCCTTTTCGAGGCTTTCTGGGTGTCCTGTGTAGGCTCGCTCGATGTACTTCACATACTTGGTCCAGAGGTCACCGCTACCGCCCTTGTCGACCTTCTCGATGCGATCGAAGACGCGCACCATCGTGTTGAGGTCTTGCCACGACCAGTTGGTGCCCAAGATTTCCCACATCGTCTTCTTCTCGTCCCACGTGTTGGCGAACGCCTTGGCGGCCAGCGGCTCTCCGCGCTTGCGGTCGGCGTGGGAGTCGAGGAGCGTCTTTACGAGCTTGGGGCGCGTCTCGAGCAGCTTGTCGAAGGGCGGGGCTGGGCTCGTGCTGCCAGGGGTCTGATTGCCCACGCCGACCGAGCTCTTGTTGCCAGCGTCGCTGTTCTGTGGCGCGATGGGCTTCGGCGCGGCTGGTGGTGGCGAGCGCTTGAGCACGACCTTCAATCCGACAGAGCTCCCGCCCTCGCCCTCGAGGGGGAGCTTCAGATCGCCGCTGATCGTCAGCGCCTTGCGACGGACCTCGAAATGGTAATCGGTGTTGTCCCAGTGTCCGACTAGCTTGGAAAGGATGTCCTTCCGGTCCTTCTCCTGCTGAATCCACTCCATATTGGTCTTGTCGACGCGCGTCGTCTGGCCGGGCACTGGCTTCGTCTTGGAGAAGACGTGATAGAGGTCGAACTCTGGCTTCTTGGTCTCGTAGAGGGCGAGACAGAGCGCGTCGAGGGTGCTCCCCGACACGTCGGCGGGGACAGGCACGTACTCCTCACCCGTGACGAAAAAGCGGTTGCGCAGACCGGGCTGTCCGAACCGCGCGATCTCGAGCGGGACCATGACCATCGCACCGATCTGGATCTCTTGCGGCGTGAGCTTCTGCTTCGAGGCGTCGCCCACCGCGTAGACCCGATCCTTGATGACGACCTTCTGCGCCTCGACGCCATCCGAATAGAACTGGAAGGGAGAGAGCCCGTACGGCGTGAGCAGGATGAGCGGCTTCGGGTCGGTCTTGATGTCTTTGGCCTTGTCGGCGGCGCCCCAATCCTCGTTGGTCCATTTGTACTTTACTTCGGGGTAAGCCACGCTCAGCCTCCATCCTTGGTGTGGTCGTGCGCCGCGGCGAGCGCCTGACGCAAGCTCGCGTCCGCGACGCCTGTCGTCTCGAGGCCGTGATCGCGCTGGAACGCGCGGATCGCGGTGCCCGGCTCCTCGTTGAAGCCGTGGTAATTGCCATAACCGAGGTTCTGTAGGCGCTGGATGAGCCCCGCGGGCGTGTCGACCGGATCCAGGTCGCCCACCATGAGCGGCTGCACGAGGCCGAGCGACGGAATCCAGATCTGAACCTCTCTCGCGTAGACCGGCACCTCGAGCTCGAGGAGCGCGTCGCCGTCTGTCTTGGTCTTGATCCCGAGTGACTTTACCTCACAGTCCTCGTTGACGAGCGGCGTGCCGTCGGCCTTGGAGAGGTGCACGCGTACGGGCACGCGGGGGACGCGCCGACTGATGCTGTTCTTCGTCCCCGGCTGGATGGACTCTGGCTTGTGTGGCTTCTTCGCCGGGATGAAGATGACGTCCCCTGACGAGAGCAAGCTCGGGTTCGCGCGCTTCTTCGCGAGCTCGGCGTTCTTCGGGTGGTTCCACAACGTGTCGGGCTCGAGGCCCACACGCGCCGCGAGCTTGTCGAGGTATTCACCAGCGCGGACCACGTGCGCGACCATCTCTTTGGAGAGGTCGGGGTGCGGCTCGGGCAGGTCGGGGAACACGATCGTCGCTCGCGTCGGTTCGGGGTCGAGCACGAGCTCGGCGCGCCCTCGCTCGTCGACCACGCCCGTGCGCTCGGTTTTATCGTCCAATCGCAGAATGAAGTGCTGGTGCGGAATGGGCGCTCCCTTCTGGTCGGAGAGCTCGATGGTCGTCTTGTCGGGCGGGGTAGGGGGCCGCGGGTCGGTCGCGTCTTCAGGCGAGTTGAGGAGGATCTTCTGACCAGAGACCTTCACCTCTTTGTGCATCGCCAGGATCGTGTCTTCGTCCGTCGTGTGGATGAGCACGCGGTCCGCGCTGATGTCGGCGGACGTCTTGGAGGTCAGCGACAATCCTTGCTCCCCGGCCGACAGGGCTGCGCCCTTCGCCGTGGCGGAGATGCTCGGGCCGACGAGCTCCACGCCGTGCTCCGATATGCGCAGCGTCGTCTTACCAACGCGTAAGGTGATCGCCTTGGCGCTCTCGAGGACGAGCTCGTCACTGGCGTGTAGAGAGGACGTCCCTTCGACGTGCAACACGAAGGACTTGGGCGCGCCCGACTCACCGACGATGAGGGCGCGCGAGCCCTTCGTGTGCTCGATGGTGTCGCCCGCGATCGTGCGCTCGTCTTTGCCGCCGACCTCGCTCCGCTGATCGCCCGAGACCCGCGTGGTCCGCGCGCCGTCGACACGCAAATCAGCGTCGCGCGCGACGGTGTGGACGACCGCGCCGTCGATGATCGTGTGCAGGCCGTGGACCTCCTCGGTCACGGCGCCCTCCACGCGCGCGCCTCGATTACCGGTTATCTCGAGCTCGACGTTGCCGCCGATCTTCTGAATCAACCTGCCGCGCGTCTCGAGCTCTTCATTGCCACCTACGATTCGCCGCGTGTCGTTGTTGACGAACTCCTCCAAGTCACGCTGCGCGTGTAGATAGATGCGCTCTTTGGTGGCGGCGTCGTCGAACGAGAGCTCGTTGAAGCCCGCGCCGCCGGGCGAGGTCTGGGTTCGAATGCCGCTCCTCGTCTTGTTCTGGGGCAGCGAGAACGGCAGCGGGTGCGTCGTGTTCGGCAAGCAGCTGACGACTACCGGACAGTCCTGATCGCCGTGGAGGAACGAGACGAGGACCTCCATCCCGACGCGGGGTACGAACTGCGTGCCCCATCCCGTGCCCGCCCAGGTCTGCGCGACCCTCACCCAGATCGAGCTCTTGTCGTCCATTCGGCCGTCGAGGTCCCAATGGAACTGGATCTTCACGCGACCGTAGTCGTCCGTGTGAATCTCCTCGTTGTGGGGTCCGACCACCACGGCGCTCGCTACAACATTGTGCAGCTTGCGCATTGGACGCTTGGGCCGGGGCTGGACAGCGGCGGGTACACAGTGGAAGCGGTTCGAATAGGTCAGCTTCCCACCTGCGAGATCGCTCGCGCGTCCCTCGTGCCGTATCCGCGTGACGACATATTCACCGCTGAGGCTCGCGGTGACCTCGGACTCGAGCTTGAAGCGGTGTCCAGCGCGCAGCTCGAGGCAAGTGCCGCGACCGCTCGCGGTCCGAGCGCCGCTCTGTCGCTGCTCGAGCTCCACCTGCACGCGGCGCTCCGAGACATCGGGGGCCTCGTAACAGCCAGTGTGATCGTAGACCAATAGCCCTGTTTCGGACTCGGTCACGCGGGCCTCGGCGCGCACGTCGAAGAGCGGTCGGCGAAAGTCATAATCGCGTAGGAGCAGCGCCGTCGGTCGGAGCGACTGGCGGAGCCGAAAAGACGAGATGTCGCCCTCCGCCCCTGTGCTGACCTCGGTGCCGCCGCTCCGCAGGTGGAGCGCGGTCTCGGCGTCACCGCTCCACGGACATTGGGTCACGTCGTCGACGAGCACGAGACGCTCGTCCTCCGCGTCTCCTTCTCCGTTCGACTCGAAGAACCAGAAGATCCCCTCCTCGCCGGCGAGCCGCGAGATGAAGGCGTAGTCTGTCTCCTCGTATTGAACACAATAGGCGCGGCGCTCGTGAGCGTGAGTCAGGTTTGCGCGACAAGGGACCTCTGCGGCGCCTGCGACGAGCGCGATGATCTCGGGGACAGTCTTGTCCTGGAACACCTTGCTCCTGGCTCTCTGCTCGAGGAGCGCGGCGCGCGGCACGAGCCGAGCGCGATAGACGACGGTGCCGTCGCGTGCGGACGCGGCGACCTCGGTGAGGGACGACAGGAGCCCTGTGATACGCCTCGTTTGGTGCCGGGTCGGCTCGAGCAGGAGCGTCGCGCGGGCACCGAGGAGGGAACCCGGGAGCGCCGACAGCGCGAGCAATCGCAGCTCGAACGCATAGAGACCAGTGAGGTCCTCTCGCCCCTCGAAGGACACGACCTTCAGCGTGATGGGCTCCTTCTCCGTGTGGATGTGGAGCGTGTATTGGGCAGCCTCGCGCAACTGCTCGTTGGGACCGGACATAGACTATCGTGGCTCTCCCGCCGTAACACCACGCGTGTGGTGTCGCTGCGGCCGAGCGATTCGCAAGACCCAGACCGAGAGCACTTTGCTCGCTCGAGCGCGCGGAGAACGAGGGCGCCCCGGTTGTTACAGCGTAACAGCGTACTGGTTACGTCCGCCGCGCCGTTGCGCTGTTGCGCTGCGACGAGCGAACTCAGGCCTCGTCGCGCGCGCGCTTACGCGACGGTAACGATTGGCGCACGGTCTCGCGCTCCGAGGCGGAGGAATTGACAGGCCTGTCAGCGGTTGCAGGCAACTCGCCTGTCGCGTGCGCTCAATTTGCTTACCGTGATGTAACTAGGCTCGGCCGAGCTGGGCCGCCCAATCCACGACAGCGGCGCCGAGCTCTTCGGCCCAGGCCTTTTGGGGGTTGTGTCCACCCGTCGCGAAACGCAGCCGCGGCCCAGGCGCGCAGGCCTCGGCGAGCTCGATGAGGAGCTCCTTCTCGATCATCGGGTCGTCGTCGCAGAACGCGACCAAACAAGGCGGCGCTGGGGCCTTTGCGGCCGCCGCGTGCGAGGCAAAGTCGACCGCGGCGAGGCAGCGGAGCGTGTGGGAGAGAGCCATATCGGAGAAGCTCCCGCGGAAGCCGCTCTTCACGAACGCGGGGCGCAGGGCCTTACCGGCGAGCTTGGCGATGGTCGGATTGGCCAGATAGGGCAAGAGCCGCCGCGCGCGCATGAGCCGGAGCCACAGGCGATGCGGCCGGAGCGCTGGCGACGACACCAAGCCCAAACCCGTAAAGCGGTCGGAGCGCATGGACACCGCGCGCGCTGCGACGACGCCGCCCATGGAGTGTCCGAGCAAGACAGGGCGTGAGACCTCGAGTGCGTCCAAGAACTCCAATACGAAGCGGGCGCGCGCGTCCACCGACGGGTCGGGCTCGACCGCGAGCGCCGTGCCCCCGAACCCAGGCATGTCCGGTCGAATCACCCTGACGCCGCGCGCGAGCACTGGCGCGAGCCAGCGAAAGTCCCGACTGCTGCCGGGCAGTCCATGCACCGCGACGACACAAGGGCCGGCGCCCTCGTCGCAGTACGAGACAGTCCCGCCGGAGAGCTCGACGCGCCGGAGGGGAGGATCGCTCGGGGAAGGAGGAGTGGACACGCTTCAGGCTTCCATTGGCTTACTGGAGTGTAACTGTCGACACGAACGCGGGGTAGGTGTCGACCATCACGTAAGCCCGGACGTCGCCGGTCGTCCCGGTCGCGTCCTGGCGCAGCGCCGTGAGCACGCCGCCCGACTCCTCGCGGGTGAGGCCCTCGACGTAGTTCGCGTTGATGGGCTCGCCTGTCGCCGCGTCGACGAGCAGGATCGACACGTTGTGTTCGGTGCTCGACAACGTGGAGTCCACCAGGGTGGCGACTACGGTCGAGCCGTCCACCGAGGTAGTGATCGTGCCGAGGCCCGTCGGCGCGCTCACGATCCCCGAGCCGTTCGGCCCCAGCTCGAGCGCGCCCGTCGCGAGGAGCACGTCGGTCGTCGGGTTGCAGAAACCGAGCGCTTGCAGGAACGCGCCGTAGAAGTCGATGTCCCCACAGATCGCGCGCGCGACGATCGCTGGGCTGCGCGTGGCGTGGCCGGTCTCGTCGGTGACGGCGCGGACGCGGAAGGACTCGAAGGGCAGGGGAAAGCCGTTGAACTCGATCGTGAAGCGCTGCTCGTTCTCGAGCGAGAGGAGCCCCGCGTCGTAGCTCACCACCAGCGGGAAGCGCACATTCGAACTGGGGTCTACGACCGTGGTGTCCCCCGAAGGGACGGCGCCGATGCCCCACGCGATAGCCTTGTTGGGCGTGCCCTCGACCAGGCCAACGAGGTAGTGAATGGAGTCGAAGCCAATCTGATTGTAGCTCGGCAGAATGGTCGGTAGCGGGGCCGCGATGCGCGAGAGGACGAGCTCACCTGCGTCGTCGCCGGGGGCAGCGGGGATGGGCAGCGCGAGCGCGCCGCTCGAGGGCTCCGTGAGCTCGAAGTCGAAGGTCTCTTGGAGGGTCCCGCCCTTCACCCCGGCGTCGAGCTTGAGCCCCGCGCGCTCGAGATCGACGAGATAATCCGCGCTCAGGGTGACGTGCACGCGGCCATTCGCGTCGCCCTCGAAGCGCGTCGTCGGCACGATGGTCAGGAACTTCCTGTCGCCGGAGACGTCGACGCGCACGTCCGCGGGCGGATCGACCGTGACGTCGACGGTCTCACTGTCGATTACGGACAGGACTGTATCGCCGGCCTCTCTGACGAAGAGCGAGAACACGAGGGGCTCGTTCGGCGCGATGGGCGGCGGCGCCTCGACCGAGGGCGCGCCGAACCGCGAGGTAGGCAGGAGCGTCGCCAGGTCGTCGGGCAGGGCCTCGCCGCCGAGGGAGCAGCGCGCGTCCGCCAAGCCGGTGCGGAGGCAATAGTCGTACGGGACGAAATAGACGCCGCCGTTCTCGCCCGCGATGACCGCGCCGTTCTTTCCGAGCGCGACCGAGGCGTTGAGGTCGTTGCGCTCGTCCTCGATCAGCTTGATGGAGAACCGCAGCGTGCCGTCCTTGTTCAGCACGAAGAGCTTGCCCTCACCCGAGCCGACATAGATATGGTCCTCGGCGTCGATGGCCGGTGAGCTACGAATGGGCTCGAGCGTGTCGAAGGCCCAGCGCACAGTGCCGTCGTCGGGGTTCAAACCGTATATCGTGCCGTCCGCGGAGGGCTGCACCACAGTGCCGTCCGACAATCGGCCAGGGCTCGCGTAGAGGTGATCTCGCGCGCCGAAGGTCCAGGTCGCGCCGCCGCCCTCGGTCTCGAAGGCGCGTACGTAGCCGTCAAAGCCGCCGATGACGACGAGCTGAGTCTCGCCGCGCGTCATGAGCATGGGGCTCGCGGCCATCGTGGCGCCGAGGATGGATTGCGTCCACACGACAGAGGCGTCGGAGCCGTCGAATGCGTGGACGTTCAAACCCAGTAGATAGTTGTTCCCCATGTAGAGGACATTCGCTGCGGCGTCGACGGCGGGGAGCGACCAGGTCTGATCCGAGGTCTTGTAACACCAGCGCTTCGACCCCGTCTCGCGGTCGATCGCGTACGTGCAGAAGTTGTCGTTCGGCGCGATGAGCGAGCCGTCGGCCGTGATCGCGATGTTGCCCTCGAACCACCGAATGAACGCGTCGTTCACGCTCGGGTCGTCGGCCTCGAACGTCCAGAGGACCGTACCGTCTTTGCGATCGAGCGCGTAGACGTGCCCATCGCCGCTGCCGAAATAGACGTTCCCCGCGTCGTCGAGCAGGGCGCTGCTGTCGATGATCTCACCCGTCTCGAGGCGCCAGCGCTCCGTCCCCGCGGCGTCGATGCTGTAGAAGGTCCGGTCCGCCGAACCTACATAAATGTTACCCGAGCCGTCGATGACGGGCGTCGAGAACACTCCCTTACCGGTTTGAAAGACCCACGGGCTCATCCCCGAGTCCGCCGGGGTGATGTTGACGCGACCGTCCTGCTTGGAGTTCGCCCGGAACTTGGGCCAGGGAGCGTCGGCGTCGAGGGGCACGTCCGGTTTGGAGAACGGCTCTGTCGACGCGCCCTCGCACGAGGTGAGGAGGAGGACGAGCAACGCGAGAGGACTCGGCGTGTGGTGTCGGCGACGGACCATCGGAGAACCCTATACCAGCTCGCGCGCTCAGCTCTTCTTATCGCTAGGGGTGCTCCCCCCCGACTCGTTGGCCGAGCGAAGCGAGGGCGACGAGTCCCCCTGTTGGGCGAGCGAACGCGAGCCCGAGTTTTCGTACTCGGCGCGCATCCGCGCCGTCGGGCCGCCGCGCAGATCGTCGAAGATTCCGAGAAGCTCACGCGCCAAAGACGTGACCAAGTTCACGCCGTTCGACTTCTGACTTCGCAGGGCCTCGCGGTGTTTCTCGGGCGCGCCGAAGTGACACTCGCCACAAACGAAGCCGCCCTCAACGGCATAGAGTCGCGCGCGCGACACCGCAGTGTTGCAGCGCCCACACCGCGTCTCGCCGGTCTCTTCCAACTCGATCGCGCTCTGTCGGAAGGGCGTCGCGCTGCGCGGCGCGGGCGGCGCGCCGGGCTCGCGGAGGATCTCCGTGGCGTCTTCGGCGTCGAGCCAGACACCCCCGCAGACGAGGCAAAAGTCGAGCAAGAGGCCCGCTACCTGCACGGGCTTGGCGAGGACGCGCGCGCCGCGCTCCGGCGCTGTGCAGCGCGGACAGACCAAGGGCTCGACGCCGTCGAGCTCGGGCGTCAGCGCGAACTCGTCGCGCCGCTCGGGCAAGTGCGACGCCGTGGGGCAGAGCTCGGCGAGCTCCGCGCTGTCGAGCCAAACACCGCTGCAGCGAGGGCAGACGTCGACCTCGAACTTGCCTGCTGCCTTGTGATGAATCTCGAGTTCAATCCCATCACGGGGGCAAGAGATCATGCCGCTACGCTAACGCGATTCGCCGCTCGTGGGCATATGAGTCCAGAGCGCGAAGGCCCGGCGGAACGCGCGCGGCGGCGGGTCGAAGGTCACCTTGGCGGCGCGCTCGACCGTCGCCTCGGGCAGGAAATACAGGAACGACGTCCCCGTGGTGACCGGTCGAAAACCGCCATTGCTGGGGCTCCCAAAGAGGGTCTCGTCCCAGCTCTTCAAGAAGGCGTCGACCTCGGTGTCGGACAATCCCAGGCCGAGCATCGTAGAGCGAAGGTCTTTGCGCGCGGGGCCCGTCACCACACGTGGGCGGGGGACGCCGCGATCGTCCGCGATCGGGGCCGCCACGTCGCCATCCGGGAAGTCGCGACCGACCACGAGCTTCGCGTGGGGCGCGGGTGGAGTCACGCTGAGCGTACGCGTCAGATCCTCCGCCATGTCGATACGAAGGAGCAGGCCGGGAATAGCAGCGTCGCCGTCGTTGGTCACGACGACAGACCCGTCAGACTGTATCGTAAAACGCAGCGGCGGAGTGAGCCCGCGCGTCTCCGTCCTATAAAACAGGAAGGTATCGGTCTTGCCGCCGACGCGGACACACGACGCGTCCACGGTCCGCACCGCCGCGAGCCCGACGCTCTCGCACTGTTGCTCTTTGGGCAGATTGGAGCACGGCGCCTCGTCTTTATGCGGTAAGGGAGAGAACGGACACGCCGACTTCGGGTCGATGGACACGTTCGACCAGGTCATTGTACCGTCGCTGGGGCCCGGCTCTGCGAGCGGCCAAGTCTCCAATACAGCGCCGCCCATCGCGTCGATCGTGACGTGATCGAGGCGCATCGCCGCCTCCGGCAGGAAATAGAGGACAGGCTTATCCATGATGAAGATCTCGGCCGGGAGCGGCGGAGCCACCGCCCCGATGCGCACGGTGTCTCCCTGGTCCGCGCGCACGAGCCCCCACTCGTGAACGTCGTAGGCGGACGAAGTGCTGCTCGCGAGAGCGGAGCCCGTCGCGCTGCCAGTGGGGCCGCCGTCGGCGCTACGCGCTGGGCCAGCGCAGCTGGCGGTCACGCCGAGGAGCACGACTGCCCTGTAGAGCTTCGTTCGGGTGGAGGGGACGGGCTTCACGCCTATCCATCTACCAGAGCTTCCGCCGAGGTAGACCGCGGACGATTCAACGAGCGCGCCGAGCTCAGAGATTGACGACCGGCGGGCTGGCCTCCAGAAGGACGCTGTCGAGATTGGGCGCGACCGGTTCTTGGGGCGGGGAGTCGTCGTGGAGGAGGAACCAGACTTGCCCGTGATTGTCGAGTAGCAGGCTGTCCCCGTCCTCCCCGAAGATGGGGAGCATCGCGGCGAAGGGCGCGAGCTCAGTCCACTTCGTTGCCATATTGGAGAGGTGCTCGCGCTCGCTGCGGGCGTCCTCGGGATAGAACATCGCGAACTGGTGCCGACGAAACCTGAAGTACACGTAACGCTCCGCCATGGCGTCGCCGAGCAGCACGAGCGCGTCGGGGCAGGGGACGCCGACCTCGGCCGCGAGCTCACGCCACGCGGCGCCGCAAGCGCGCGCCTCACCGAAGAGATTGGGCCCTTCCTCGCCTAGCGCCTCGCGCGTCAACCGAGGTGATTGAAACGCGAGAAAGCGGGCTACGACCTCACTCATGAGGGCGAATGATCGCTCGGCGCGAGCGCGGCTGAACAGGCTCTGAAGTTGCGATCCGCCGAGCGACCCCAGATCCTGAAACCTCGCGCTCATCCCTCGCTGTATTGGGTGCCCTGGATAGGGCCAATGGTGGCTGCGCCGTTCTCGCCGAGAGTCAGTGGTACGCGCAGCACGTGAAAGGGCAAGCCGTCCCCGAGCGGGTTCTTGCACTTTGAGCCATAAGACAGGCCCTCGAGCACGAGCGGCACGACGACCGCGCGCGACGGACAACTCTGGGCGAGTCCATCGATGAACGCGCGGGGCATGGTGAGCTGCACTGTGCGGGGCCCGGTCACGGTGGCTTGTACGCCTGGAGTCGCGAGAGGCCCGCCGCACTCGATACCGAGAGAGAGCTCGACCGTCGTGATCCGCTCGGGCGGCAACCAGCGCGCCCCTGCGGGTCGCTCGCTGTCCCACGTGACCGTGAGCACCTGACCTCCATCCTTCGGCGTGATGGTCGCGTGGACAGCGCTCGAGACGTCGCCGTCGAAGAAGCAGGTCGGCGGGCCGCTCGTGTCCGCGCTCGCCGAGGCTTGTGGCGAAGAGGAGGCCTGCGTGCTGGCTGTGCTGGAGCAGGCGACGAGCGGAAGGAGCGCCGCGAAGAAGAGACTCGTGCGCGCGGTGATCGCCGAGCGAAGCGCTGCGTTGAGGACGATTGGCGACATAGGGAGGTGGATTCTTCTCATGGGTCTCGAGGAGGTGACTGCTCGGTAACCGATCGAGCAGGATGAACACGTAGCGAGCTCCTCTCGATTTGTGACCAACACATCGTCACCCTTCCTTCGGGACGTAGACCCAGCCGCGCTCGAGCAGGCCCGGCGTCCCCTCGGCGACGACCCCGACGACCACGCCCCCCTGGCCGTCCAGCGGCGCGAGCTCGATCGAGCCACGCGTGTTGCTCACGGCGTGCGTCGTCGTGACTGGCGACGCGGTCTCGGCGCCCGCGACGCTCGAGGCCTCCTGCGTGCGCCAAGCGAATTGCTGCACGACCGCGCCGTCGCGCTCGATGGAGCCGCGCACGACAAGGTCGTAGGCCGCGTCGGTGTCACCGTCGATCTCGAAGCGAAAGGCCAGCGTCCCAGCAGACCCCCGCGGGAGCTCCAGGCGGAACGGGCCGACGCCGCTGAGCTCGACCGACGCGACGGCGCGCGCCGGATCGTGGCGACGAAACGAGCCCCGGACGACCCGAAGGATGGGGAAGGTGACCAGCACCAAGAAGCCCAGGAACAAGAGGATAGGGAGGACGTCGCCGACGAGGTCCATGCGCCCGATGGTCCCAGCCTGTCGCGCGCCGAGCAACGACGTTTGCGCGACGCTACGGGCGACCCACGAGGTGCTCGATGCAGCCGCCGTGGCCGCTACCGTCGTGTAAGCAGCCTCTCTTGCAAGTCGCGTTGGACCCCTCGCACTCGCGGGCCTTCACACAAACGCGCGCCGCGGAGACGCAGTCGTTCGAGGGGAGCTCCATACAGACCTCGCCCGCCGCACAATCCTGATTGCTGTCGCAGCCATTGCAGATGCACGCGGCGTTGTAGTTGGGGGGCGTCGGGTCGGGGAGGATACCCCCGCAGCTGACCTGCCCGATGCTCCATCGGCACGCTCCGAGCGAGGGATTGGCCGCGGTCTCTCGTCGGCACTCGGCGACTGCAGAGGACGGAGTCGCCGAGGTCGACGCCGAGGTCGACGCCGACGCGGACGCTGAGACGGCGGCCGAGACAGAGGCCGAGGCCGTGGCTGAACTGGAGGCTTTGGCGGTGGCAGAGGTCGAGCCCGTGTCCCTGTCGCCCTCGTTGGTGCCAGGCGTGGTGACACCAACTGGCGTGCTCGCGCCACAGGCCAGGACGACGAACCCACCCAATACGCAGAGCGGTACGATATAGCGCTTCATTGAACGCGAAACGCAGGTGCGAACAGGGAGCTTGCAGCGCGATCGACAATTGTCTGCTTATGGCACTTTGGTCGGGGCGCGTGTCAAACAATGGTAGGTGGCGAACTGGCGTGTAAGACCCTCGGCCTTGCGCTTTGTCAGCGCGCCGCGGCCGCGATCGTCGCGGCGAGGGCGCCCTCGAACGAGCTCGCGCCGTCGAGGTAACGCTGCCAGGCCTCCGCGAGCGCTGGGCGATACTTCGCCCAGGGGCCGCTGAAGAGCCCCTCACGATCCGCATAGAGCACGTGCTCGGGCAGTCGCTCTTTGACTGCCATTCCCGACGTATAGAAGAGGAGGGCGTGCCACAGGTTCTTCGGCTCCTCGACCGACTGGCGCCGAGCCTCGGCGGCGATCGCGTCGCGCACCACACGGATCATCGCGTGGCTCGCCTCGTGGAAGAGGATCTCGAGCGCATAAGCATCTTGGTTGCGCCGATCGCCCGACGCGATCGTGATGTGAACGGGGCCGAGCGACGTGTACGCGCCCGACCAATTCGCGACCAAGGTGACGTCGGCGCGGATGTGCTCTGGCTTCCACGAGCCGCCATAAAGCTTGGAGAGCCGCGCGGAGATCGCGGCGCCGTGCGCCTCGAGGAGGGGGCGCGCGCGCTCGATCCAGCGGCGGTTTTGCTCGTCGTGGCTCGACCAAAAACGCGCACGGTAGACGTCGACCGCCGAGACCAGGGCGCTGCCGAGCGCCTCGACCGCGGGCTCGAGCGCCGGTCGCGCGTCGTCTTCGGTCGTGGCGAGGCTGGGCGTCACGCTCCCGAGCGCGTCGTCGAACAGGAGGTCGCGCTCGGCGTAGCTCTCGTAGGCGCGGGCTGCGTCGTGCATCACGCGTCGCTCGCTTTCGGGCAGGGCCTCGACCGCGCGCGTGAGCTCCGCTCCGGCCTCGACCACTTGCTCGCCCCGCGCGACGAGCGCGTAGAGCACGTGGTGCAGGTTCATCCAGACGCTGCTCCGCAGATCGAACGGCGCGATGGGGACGAGTGCGCTGCGCGAGTCGGTTGCGCTCGGGCCTGCCTTTGCACCACCGCAACCGGCGAGGAGCCCGAGCGTCGCCAAGACGAAGCCGCGCCGACCGCAGCGCCCATCGTCTATAACGTTGTTATACATTCTACGGGGTTCGGGGGCGTGATGGTTGGTCATGTCTCCGCTCAGTTCGACGCGCGAGGTGGATGGTCTGGGCGGTAATTTGTTACAGCGATGTCAGCGCTTCCACGGGCGCCGCCGTCGGCTGAACGCGAGCGCCGCAGTCGCCGCGAGGAGGGCAGCCGCGCCTGGCGACTCCGTCGGCCGCGCCTCACGACAGTCGCAGCTGTCTCCAGCGCCGCTCCCACCCGTGGGGCCGCCACCCCCATTCGCGCCGCCCGTCGCGCCTGCGCCTCCCGAAGACGGGGCGCCCCCAGTTGCACCGCCGCCAGCCCCGCCCGCGCCGCCCACGCCGCTGTGCGATTGAACGAAGAGGCGCGGCCCGAGCGAGGGATCGGCTGCCTCTTTGCTCATGAAATGCGCGCCGTCCGCGTCGGTCGAGACGATCGCGAGATCGACGGGCGCGCCGCTCGCGACGAGCGCTGTCACGTCCCACTCGAGGTCGCTGTCCACGTCGGCGTGAATCGAGGTCCCGGCACACGTGGTCTCGACTGGAGGGCGCGTCGCCCACGTGAGCGTGTCCTCGGACCAGGTGTGATCGAGGACCGCGCAGACGACCCCCGAGCCGCCCGCGGCCGACGGATAGTCGTGGCTGTGCACGCGGAGGATCGCGCTTTCGACCACGCCGTCGATCGTGGGAAATCGCAGGTAAACCACGCTCGCGGGGACGGCCGCGTCGGTCCCCTCGACGTTGAGGTCGGTGAGATCGGGGAAGACGCCAGCCTCCCAGCTCGCCGCGGTCACGTCGGCGAGCGCTCCATACCCGTCTTGAGGAGGGCCGCCGCCGCCACCACCACCACCGCCGCCCGCGCCGCCGCCACCTTGTGCTGTATTGCACTCGGGCGTCATCACCCCCGGCGTCCCCGTAATGGCTATATCGCGGAGGGTGATGCCGATAGGCATGAAGGCTTGTCCGGGATAGACCCCGTCGTGTCGCGGCGACCCGAAGCGGACGCGCAACGGCTGCGGCGCGTACGTTCCATTGTAAGGGACCGTCCCGAGCAGCGCGCCATCGCGAAAGAACGAGATCTGTCCGTCTCCCCACTCCACGGCCATGCGATAAGCGCTGCCAGCGTCCCAGCCGAGGTCTTGTGGACTTCCATTCGCGTAAGCGATGCCGCTCTCGTCACAAGCCGGTGTGCAGGCCGCGTCGTGGTACCAAGGGTCGCCGCGCGGGCAGAAGGCGAGCTCGAGCTTCATCGCGCCCGGGCGCGTGGTCTCTTGCGTACCGAAGATGCGCGTGAACGCTTTGAAGTCGTTGTTGCGAAAGTAGGGTGAATAGCCGATCGGCTCGGCTTGACCGCTCGGCGCTTGGTACATCGTGAAGATGTCGTGGTCGACGCCGGTGAGCGACGTCGCGAGCGACAGGCCGGTAACCGTATATTCGATGCGGCCGCTCGGCAGCGCGTCGGGGATCTCGTACCAGACGGCGTCGGGCTCTGCGGTCACTGTCCAACCGGCCGCAGAGAACGTCCCGCCGCGCGACCCGCGGCCGGCGAACGAGTCCTGGGTCAAAGGATCATTGACGTAGTCCACCGCGCGCGCCACTCCCGGCGAGAGGAGCAGGGCGCCGACCGCTCCGAAAACCACGCGTCTCATCAAGCCATCATCGCACGCTCGCCGCGACGACTCGAGGCCCTCACTCGAGGTGATCGCAACGTGCGCTCTCGTTACAGCAGCTTGAATTGAAGATGTTCGTTCCCCAGCCGGCGACGCAAGCGGGGATGTTGTTGCTCCTCAAATACGTGCACTGGGCAAGCGACCCCAACGTGTACGAGACGAGCGCTCGTTCGCGGTGGTTCGACCGCCCTCGATCCTTGAAGAGCATCTGGTATCCAGGGCGGTGGCGCGTCACCGTGTGCGTCATCTCGTGAACCAAGCTGTTGATTGCGCACGACCGCGTGACTTCACGCGACGACCGCCATTGCGCGAGCTTCGCCCTTCCGAGTTGAATGAGCGCTTCTCCGGGTACGCCGGGGCGGTCTCCAGTTACCTCCCTGTCAGACCATTCCAAGATCGCGGACACGGGGCCATAGCGATTGTCGACGCGCAGGAAGGCCGCGAGCGCCTTGTCCATGGTGACCCGTTCGCCGACAGGCGAGAGCCAGAGCTCTGGCGTGGCTTTGGCCAGGCTCAGACCATTCGCGCGGAACTCGAGGGACGTGAGGACGGTCTTTGCCGCGTCGATTAGAGCGAGCGTGTCTGCGACGTCGGCCGACGTCATTCGAGGGCTCGGACGCGGCATCTCCAAGGACGGAGTGCTCGTCATCAGCGCGTCCGTCCTGATTGGCGGTGCGACGACTGGCTTCGCGCAGCCGAGCACGAGCACCGTAAGCGGGAGCGCGCGATAGAACATTCACTGGCCATGATACCCGTCTCGCGATCGGGAGGCTCCTTTCCAGCGCTCGCGTCACCGAGCTTGCGCTCGTCGTCGGGCGAGCGGATGCTGCGCGCATGACGCTCGGGCGAGTGACCTTCCACCTCGACGACCTCACACAAACCTTCGATGGCGTCGCGTTGTGGCTCTATCACCTCGACGGCGCGACCGCCGATTGGAACCTCGGTGGCGGCGAGGCCCCGTGGCTTTCGGGGTTGGCGAGCCCGTCTCCTCAAGCGATCTCGGCGCCGTCTCCCACGGACCGGAGTTTCGAGGTGGAGGTGCGCTCGCTCGACGAGGCGATCGAGGCGCTGAGCGGCGGGGCAATGAAGACGCACTATCCAGTGGGCGACGCTTGCGAGATGCGGGTCCGTCACCACGGTGAGGTCGCGGAGGTCGTGCTCGACGTCGAGCTCGACTGGGATGTATACCCGCTGCCTGCGCCGCCGCCCGACTATCGTCGGCGCCACCTCCGCGTCGAGGGTACTGTTCCCGTGCGCGCCGGCACTGGCGCGTAAAGTCACTCGCGGGCGTGATGAGGCAGCCGCATGGACGCTGAGGCGGAGCTGATCGAGGCCATCGAGCGTGACCCAGACGACGAGTCTGGATATGCCGTGTATGGCGACTTCTTGCAGAGCCGCGGCGACCCTCGCGGCGACTTGATTGCGCTGCATAGAGCTCCCAAGAAGGGGCGCGCGGCGGAGCAAGTCCTCGCGGCGCACCGCGCGCGGCTCTTGGGGCCGCTCGCGGAGCACGAGGGGCAGGTGAAGCTCGAGTGGCAGCTCGGCTTCATTCGACGCGCGCGCGTGGTCGCCGACGACGAGGCGCGCGCGTGCGAGATCGTAAAGGACGTGATCCTCTCGCCGTCCAGTCGGTTTCTTCGACGGCTCGAGGTCTCCATTCTGGGCCGCGAGCCTCGCTATGATGCAGTCGAGGCGTGCCTCATCGAGCTCGCCAGGCCCTCGACGCTCGACACTATCGAGCTCGGTAAGGGCAAGCAGCACCGGCTGTCTCCCGAGCTCTCGGCGGCGTTTCCGCGCCTTCAGATTGCCCCGAGCTGGGACAAGACGCTCGCGGCGACCAAGCAGCGACGGAGGAGCAACGACAATCCATTGTCGGCGGCCTTGCCGGCGCTTCGTCAAAAGGATGGTAGCGAGCTGCCCCTCGAGGACGTCGCGCTCCTTCGTGCCTTGGGCGCCGAGGTTGACAAGAAGGAGCCGCTGGGGCTCGTAACGCAGCTCCGCGCGACCTGCTCCGCCAGCGCACTGGACGAGTACAGCGCTGGTCTGGTGAAGCTCTGGCAGCGACGCCGAGACGCCTCGAACGCGTGGGTGCTCGACGTCGCGGCCGCGCTCGGGGGGCCCGCCACCGCGCACACGATCGGGCGACATATCGCTGACGTCTCTCACCAGCGAGCTGTGCATTCGCTCGAGGTGCTCGGGACCATGGAGACGCCCCTCGCCACGCTCGAGATCTTCGCGGTGACCCGTCTCTGGTCCTCTCGCGGCGAACACGCAGAGCGCGTGCTCGCGAACAGAGCCGCCGCTGGGTCGGTGACCCCTCATCGGCTGCTCGCGCAGACAGGCGCGAACCGGCCAGCGGGCTTGCATGGGCCAATCGCAGAGCGATTCCGAGAGCTCGACGCGAGCGCTGTGGAGCTCTTGATGACGACGGGCTGGTCGACCACCATCGACGAAGCGCGCAAGTTGTTCCTCGACGGCCCGCGCGCGCTCAGTTCGTTACTGTTCTGTCAGTCATCTGCACCCACGAAGCGCGGGTTCTTCGCGCGGCTCTTCGGCAGAGCCGTTGACGCTCCGCTTTGCTCAGCGTTTCGGCTAGCCCCGGACGGCGGCCTCGACTGCGACGGGCGACCTGTTGTGTTGGATCCGTCCGCGCCCATCTCCATCGTGCACCCGAGCCAGCTCGCACCTGAGGAGCGCGAGCGCTGGCGCATTTGGCAGGAGGAGAGGCTCCCTCCCTTCCCACAAATGACGCGCAGCTCACCGCTCTCCTACGACGCCGAGCCCACCCTGAAAGCCATCAAGGCGACGCTGACGAGCTTCCCATCGTTCGCGGCAGTCCGCGCGCGCGGCTTCCGCAACGCCGGCCAAAAGGACGAGGAGCACCGCGAGACTCAGCTCGGGCGCACGTTCGTCTTCCGCGGCGAGGCGTATGTGTTCGGCGTCGACTTCGAGACACGAGAGCTCGTCGCCTCGCAGAGCAGGTTGCCGCGCGTCGTGGCCTTCGAGGCCGCGCGTGAGCTCGGCTTCGCCGTCGCCGCGAGCTGAATTGGCCTTCGTCGCGCGCCAGCATCAGTGACAGAGCTGTCATCTTCTCGCTGAGTGCACCATTGCTGCACCCGTGGCGCGCTGAGGCGTTCGATGAGGTCGGCAGCCGAGGCTATTCGCAAATCCGCGGCGATAACGTGTCGATTCCCTTGGGCACGACGGAACGGGGTTTGCCTAGCGCCGCATCATGAAGCGCTTATTCCTCGCACTCGCGCCTTTGTTCGCGCTGGGCTGCGATCAACCCGTTACCAATGACGTCCCGTGTGAGCTCGTCGTCGCCCACGTCGAGTCGCTCGGCGAAACGAACGCTCCAGAGGGCCTGCCCGAGAGCAGCAGGCTCGAGGTCGCTCACGCCCTGAGCGAGGCGCGACAGGCGCCACGTTGCGAGGACTTATCGCCCAAAGAGCGCAGCTGTCAGCTCCAAGCGAAGTCGCTCGCAGAGGCCTTCGCCTGCCTGCCGGCGCCTCCGGCCGACAAGGCGGCGGTCAATGTGGAGGAGACGCCGGAGGGCCTAGTCGGGCCCACGGCCGCGCCGCCGTTGCCCATGCGACAGCCCGCAACCGATCTCGCCCTCAACCCCAGCGAATGAGCGAACGATGAGAACGAAACGAAGCCTGACCCTGATCGCGGCGCTCACGACGACCTCGCTGTTCGGCGAGCTCATCGCGCGCGCCTATCCCAGCGATGTGTTCACGACCCCGAGCGCAGTCCCCACCCCACAAGCCGGTAAAGAGACCAACCCGAGCTTTGCCTCGGATCGCGTCGATGAGAGCGGCGCAGCCACAATCTCGATCCCCATTCCCACTGCGCCGAACCGCAATGGACACGTGCCGAACTTGGCGCTCGGCTACTCCTCGAAGAACGCTGCCCGCGGCGGTCTGGCCATGGGCTGGACGCTCGATCTACCGTCGATCGAGGTCGACACCGCGCGTGGGGCAATGCAGGAGATCCGTTATCGGGCCTCGGGCGGCGGCCGCCTCATCCAGGTCGACGAACCAGTCGAAGCGGGTTGGACCGCCTGGCGCGGTGAAGAGGACGGCTCCTTCACGCGCTTCGAGCGCAAGGACGGCGAGCTGGCGTCGCAATGGCGTGCCCGCCAGACGGACGGCACTGTCCTCTATTTCGGCGAGACAGACGAGTCGAAGGATCTGAACAACGAAGTGTCTGCCTGGGAGGGGCGCGAGGGGCGCTGGTTCGTGACCCGCAGCGTCGACAAGTACGGCAATGAGATCCGCTACAACTATGAGAAGGTGATGGGCTACGCGCCGGAGGGCCAGCTCGTGCCCGTCGACATCGCGATCTCCTCGATCGAGTATGGCGCCAACGCGGCCGCGGGCCTGACGCATCACACCGTGATTCGCTTCGACTACGCGGCGCCCGATCATTGCGACGTAGGCAATGTCCCCGTGGGCGCGCTGATGGACTATCGCACGGGGCTCTTGATGTACAAAGGCGCGGCGCGCCTCACGAGCGTGCACCTCGAGACCCGCGGCGCGAGCGGCATGACCGAGCGTCGTCGCCTCGACCTCAGCTACGACACCAATGAGCTACAGTGTCATGTCGGTAGCGCGCACGCGCCGCTGCGCATCCTCACGGGCGTGACCGAGACTGGCTTCGCCGCGGACGGGACGGCGACGGTCATGCCGACCCGAACCTTCCAATACAATCGACTGGAGCGCATGTTCGACGCCACCCGAAACGGGGTGAGCGCGGGGCCGTCGGGTGAGATTGGCGAGCCAACACCGGGCGGGCCCAAGAACCGGGACGCGACCCATCAGCTGACCATCGACCTCGACGGCGACGGGCGCCTCGATCGCGTTTCGACAGGGGCGCTCGGGGCAGGGGGGCATTGCACCGCAGTTTGGGAGAGAGGGGTCGCAGGTGGGTTCGAGCCGGCCGCAGAGGTCGGTGACGACCAGACCTTCCTCACGCTGCCTTGGCGCACGGGCAGCGCTCCGACTGGGCGTGAGCTCTGCTCGCTTTCGCACCAATTGACCAGCTTCGACAACACGCCCGGCAGCTCGACTTGCTCCATCGAGCAGGCGGAGAGCAACTCCCCGGACGCGCAAATGAAATACAACCTTCGCGACTGGAACCACGATGGCTTGCCCGACCTCGTGATGACAGCGGAGGGGCGCGGCGACGTCTATCGCGCCGAGCTCGACTCGACGCTAGGCCCCGACCCCAGCTGCAACCCTCCAGTGCCGGGGCCGGGCCAGTGCGTCCGCGTCGAAGAGGCCGCGTGTGGTGGCTTCGTCACCCGCGTGCGGTTCAATCAGGGCGACGGCACCTTCTCGGCGCCGGAGAGCTTCGTGCTGCCACGCCCGCTCGACCCTGAGCAGGGCGCGAATGGCGCTACCTGGGATAGTTATGTCGACTTCGACGGCGACGGCTGGGAGGACGTCGTCTCTTACGTGCGCAACGTGTCCGCGCGCTACAACGCTTACAATGTCCGGCTGAATCAGCGCGACGGCACCTTCAGCGCACCCATCACAGTGCAGTTGCCGGACATCGACGGCTACGAATGGGACACTACGGGTGAGAACGAGGTGTACCGGATGCTCGCGCTCGCGCCGAGCGTCGGGCGAAACATCGTCGGCTGGGAGAGCGTCCCTCTCCCTGGCGACCAGGACTCCGAGCTCGCCGAGACAGGCTCGACCAATCGCACAGCGGGCGAGCTTCGCGACGTGAACGGCGATGGCCTCGTGGACTACGTGTTCTCCCACGGCACTGGCGCGCGCGTCCTCTACAATCGCGGCGGCGACTTCTCGATGTATCTCGGGGTCGCCAATCAGGATCGCGGCCACCTCCTCCTCGGGCCGAACGAGCCCGAGATGCTCGAAGAGAGCATGAAGATAAACGAGGTCGACAAGCAGGAGTCTCAATACAATGTAGGCATCCCCGTCCAAGGCGACCGCTGGTTCTCGCGCAGCACCCTCCGTGCGATCGATTTCGACGACGACGGCCTCGTCGACCTCGTGAAGCTCCCAGAGCCGCAGCAGGTGCGGTCCGTAGAGTCAGGGCTGTGGTTCCAATACCAACCCGAGATTGGAGAGAACGAGCACGCCGAGTTGTTCCTCAACCTCGGGGACCGTTTTGTCAGCGTCGGTAACAGCGTCCCGCTCGAGCGCGCCAAACAGGCGCTTTCACACCGAATCGTCAATGGCACTGGCTTCCAGCTCCAGCAATGGCGCACGGAGTCCGACTTCGTCGATGCCGACGGAGACGGCCTACCTGAGGCTATCGATGGCAGCGCCATCGGGCACGCGCGCTATGACTCCGACGACCAGCCGCTGCGCACGCTCAAGTCCGCAAGCGACGGCCGCGGGGGGCACACCGACTATCACTACCGCGCAGTCGTGGGGGAGGGGGCGCCCCACGTAGTGTGGGTGGTCGACCAGGTGACGACGCGCGCCGACGTCGGCGCAGAGGGCGCCGACCCGGCGATGGTGACGAGCTACGACTACGAGGGCGCGGTTTACAACGCCGACCCCGAGGGTGATTACGGCTTCCGCGGCTTCACCCGAACCACCGTGAGCCTGCCGAGTGGCGCTTACCAAGTTGTCACGAAGGACTACGCCCAGAGCTACCACGGCCTGGTGACGCGTGAGGAGATCTTCGCTGCCGATGGGAATCTGGCGTCTTATACGAGTCGCTCGTTCGAGACCCGGACGCTGTTCGCCAATGACGCCTTCCCCGGTGAGGTGACGACGTATCATCCCACGCTCGAGCAGACCCGCACTTGTCGCGCCGGGCAGGGTTACATGCAGTGTCTCGGGTCGGGCGACCGTCGGGTGACCGAGCGCAGCTTCGTCGCGCTGGCGCCACTCAATGGCGGTGTTCCCGCGCGCCAGGTGCAGCAATGGGAGCGCACGGGCGCGGTGCCCGGCGCAGTCACCGGCAACAAGCTCTCGTGGAATGTGCCGCAATATACGAGCAGCGCGACCACGTATCTCGACCATCCAGCCGGCGAGGTCAAATTCGTCTATGACGCGCCCAACCTGACGCGGCAGGTCTCCGCGATATGGCATTACTACGACACGTCCAAGCGCTGCGAGTTCTGGACGACACGCAACATCGACTCGAGCGGCAACTATGCTGTGTCGACGCACATCTGCGATCTCGCGACGGGCAACGTCTTCTGGGAAGTCAGCCCTCGCCACTTCTCTGCCAATTCACCGGGTAGAGTCATCCAATACGACGCCGATCAGCGCTTCGTCGCGCAGGTGACCAACGAGCTCGGTCACACCACGGTGAAGACGTGGGATCCTGCGACGGGCAAGCAGCTGTCGGAGCGAGGTCCAAACACGAAGGCAGCCCAGGGGATTCTGACGAGGGACGGCTGGGAGGTCGACGTCGACGGCTTCGGCCGCGAGCTCCGAAGGCGCGTCTACTTGGATGACGCCGTATCGGGCTATCGAGCGGAGGAGATCTCCCGCGCGAGCTACTTCGATCAGGCGAGCCAACCCTCGCGCGTCGTGATCGAGAAGAAGATCGATCTCGGCGGCTCGCGCTGGGCCAAGACCGAGGCGATCAGTGACGCCCTCGGCCGACCCATCATCGAGCGCACCTACGAGAATGGCAGCGTGCGCGCCGAGACGCGTCGCTTCTACGACGCCGCTGGGCAACAGAGCCGCGTGAAGGTGCCGCGCCCCGGGGCCTACAACCTCGAGTTCGTGGAGTGGCAATACGCTTACGACAGCCTCGGTCGTATGCTCGAGGCTCGTGAGCCGAGCCACCCTGGGTGCGACGGAGCGCTCGGGACGGCCGGCGCGTGTGGCAAGCGCTGGACGTACAGCGGGCGCACCACGACCGAGCTCGACGCAGTGGGGACGGCGGGTGGCAAGATTGGCAAGAGCCGCTCGACCCTCGACGCCTTCGGACGCCTCGTCAAAGTGGAGGAGCTCCTCGACGACGGGAGCTGGGCGACCACGAACTACGAGCTCGACGGTAACGACAACGTGGCGCGCGTGGTCAGCGCTGACGGCGTTGTAACCGTAATGGAGCACGACCAACTGAGCCGGCGCACCGCCGTGACCCGCGGCGCCAACACCTGGCGCTTTGGCTACGACGCGAATGGAAACCTCACCAGCGTGACGTCGCCGTTGCCGGCGGGGGCGCAACAAGCCGACTACACGACTACGCTCGCTTACGATCCGCTGAATCGCGAGACGCTGCGGCTACCGGCCAAGCGGGACTGGACGAAGGCCGAGCTCGACGATCGCGGCTCTGGGGCCGTCACGACCACCTACGATGTCGGCGCGAACGGCATTGGGCGCGTCGCCTCGGTCGAGGCCGATTGGGGCAACCCTGACCGCTACCGCGTCGACTACACCTACGAGGCGCGCGGGCTCGTAAGCAGCGAGACCCACCGCTTCTCGGTGCTCGGTGGCACCTACGCCGACACCCGCACGTTGACCCGAACTTACACCGCCCAAGGTCTGTCCTCGAGCTCCACCGAGGCCGACGGCGATCTCCCCTCGACCAGCACCAAGCTCGTCACCACGTACGACACGCGCGGACTTCCCGCGGTGCTCTATTGGTGGGGTTACGGCTGGACCCAGCAGGTCCGGCGCCTCGCCGATGGGCGCGTCTTCCACCGCTATTGGTCGCACCCTGGTGTGCTCGAGGCCGAGGGCAACACGGCCTTCGACGACGTCGGTCGGGTGGTCTGGCTCAACGTCAAATCCAAGCTGCCTGGCGAGACGACCGCGACCCAGCGTGTCGCTCAGGGCTATCACTTCGACGGCGCTGGGGACGTCTATCAGCTCGATACGATCTACGCGCCGACTGGCGGCGTAGGGCAGGACGCCTATGCCCAATACGCATATGACACCATGCACCGCCTCGTCGCTGCGACGGGGGATCGCGGCTACAAGGGGACCTTTGCTTACAGTCCTGGTGGTCGCATCATCGCGGCGAACGTCAGCGCCGATGCGTCGGCGGTGCGTGTCCAGGACCGCGACGTCACCTATGTCTATGGCTCGGACGTGCCCGGCTCGACCTCCGACCCCGACGCGCCTCTGCGCCTCGTGGAGAACGGCGGCGGCGCTGACTTCATGAGCATCGACTACGATCGCGCCGGCAACGCGACCAGCCGCGCGCTCAGGGCCGGCACTTACAATCATGTCTACGACGGCCTCGACCGCCAACGCGAGGTCACGAACCCCGACGGCTCCAAGGAGCTCGACTTCTACGGCGCCGACGGCATGCGCGCGCTGGTCGTCACCGTCGACCCCAACGACGACGTGCAACGCGTTCAATGGAACCTCGGCGGCACCGAGATCTGGTACGACGGCGACGGCCACGTCGAGAAGACCGTCGCGACGAGCGCCATCGACGGCGCCGTGGTGCGCGTCGTCGACCGCGACCACCGCGAGCTCGTCTTCCAAGACCCGCGAAGTCACGTCATCGCGACCATCGGCGAGAACGGCGAGCTCCTCTCGAGCTTCTCCTATGGCCCATATGGCGAGCTCCTGCGCGAGCACGGCTCCGAGCCCGAAGAGCACCTCAGGCGCTTCAACGGCAAGCAGTGGGACGAGACCACGGGGCTCTCGTATTACGGGTATCGCTACTACGACGAGGCGAGCCTGACGTGGACCCAAGCGGATCCGAAGTTCCGGTGGAGCGTGGATCTTGCGTGGAGGCGTCCGCGAGCTGCGCAAGTCTATGCGTTCGCCGAGGGAAACCCCGTATCGCTAGTCGATCCCGATGGTCGTCAGCCCAACCGGACCTTCTGGCAGAAGGTGTGGGACAAGGCAATCTCAATAGCAATTAAGACCAAGATCGTGCTGAATGACGGGAGTGTCGATAGCTCGCGCAACGCGAATCCAGGCGAACCCGAGCCGGCCGAGGTTGCAAAAGAGGACGCCGAGGACGTGCAGGGTGCAAAGGAGAAAGAGGAACGGACCAAGCCGAGCGAGTTTAGTGGGCCGAGACTTCTCCAGTTGCCCCCAGTGGGGGGTGGTCAACCCGCCTTGCCGAGCGCTGCGCCGTGCCCCAATGCGTGTCATACCCCCACGGGCCGATTGCCCAGCGCCGGAATTGGTGGACCTGTCTCAACGAAGCCGATGTCTGACAAGCAGAAGGCAGCGATTGTGATGGCAACAGTTGTGGTGGCCGTTCCCGTAGCTGGCGAAGCTGGGGCCGGTTTGGTGCCTGAGACGGTGGCTGAGGCAGCCCCATTGGTCATCAAGTCGAGTCCCGTGTTCTGGTTTTGGCAGTTCGCTCATTAGTTAAGCTGACCGACGTACCTTGGTCTCTATCGAGCGCTGGTTGCGGTCGAAGGGGCTGGACCACCCATCCCGCTGCACTCCTCGCCCTTCTGGCGCGCGGAGGTGGTGGGGGGCGCGGTCGCTGCCGAACGGGCTCCTGATTCGCCGGCGAAGTTGCACTCCTCGCCCTTGGGATGAGTGGAGCCCGAGGCTGCTGGGGCGCTCGACGTCGCGCTCGAGTCGGCTCTCGCAGGCGACGCTCGATCGCAGGCCGTCGTGGCGATTCCACAGATCGTCAGGCACGCGGAGAGGGCGAGGCGGCTCGGGCTCACAGAGTCGTTCTATCACAGAGCTGGCAGGTCGCAGTGAAGTGGGGCCCGAGCGTTTGTGCGTGTCATGCTAGGGGGTATGCGGCATTTGGCCTCGAGAAGGAGTGTCTGGCTGGTGGCGGGAGCAATCGTGGTGTTGGGCTGCCAAGCGGAGCCGGTTGCGCACCAAGACAAGTCCGCGTCTCAGGAGGTCACGAAGCCGGCTCCGTCTTCCCAACCCGTGTCTCCTCAAGCGATGAGCGCGTTTCGTCAATGCTTGGCGGCGAAAGACAGCTCGGCCTGCGAAGCGGCTCACGGGCGCTGGCTCAGCAATGCGTTCAAGGAAATGATGTGCTTTTGCGCTGCGCCTGATGCTGGTCGCCCCTGCTCGGTAGCGTCGGACTGCGTCGTGGCTTGCATCTCCGAGGGGGACTGGCAAAAGTGCCCGAACTCGAACGCGGGCGTGTGCGCGGCCGAATCTCCATATCACGCTTGCTCATGTCGGTTGGGGGCCGACGGAAGGCCGCAGGGTGTCTGCTCCGATTAGCGCCGCTATGGCGTGCCGGCGCGCAGGGGCCCCCACGCCCAGTCGGCGAGCTGGATGAAGGTCGTCTTGTCCCGCATCCCGAGGGCTCCCATGATGTTCTCGTCTCGCCAATGGAAGAAGTCGCTGCAGGTCGGCGCTCCCGCGTCGGGCAGTGTCTTTTCGCCGATGAGCTTGCCGCTCTGTCGCTCGAACACGCGGCCGTGCACGTCCTGAATGGTGAAGGAGGCGCGCTCGACGCGCCCCTTCTTCTTGCGTTGGCAGTCGAGTTCGCGAGGGACGTCGTCGAACACGAGCACCCAGTCGAGCTCGGTCGCCGAGCGCGCACTACCCCGTACGCCGCTCGGAAACTCGACCCACATGGCGCGCGGCGCGCCCGTATAATCGGCCTCGCCGGTGAGGGTGAGGGGGCCCTTGCGGACCTCGCGCATCCAGTCCTCGAAGCCCAGCCGTACCGCGCGATCCGTGAGGGAGATCACGCCGCGCGCGAGAGCTCCGTCGGGGAAATGCAGCTCGAGCGTCAAGCTCACGCCAGGCTCATCCGAGCTCGACAGGAGCGTCGTGATGTCGTCTGGCAGGATGAGGTCAGCGATTGGGCGCGTCGCAAACGTCTTGTCGAGCGGCGGGAGAGGGAGCTCCCAACGTCCATCGGTCGCCTTTTCACCGCGATCGCTCAGGCCCTCGAGTGGCCCACTCTCCCAACGCACTTGGGTCATCGGGTCGATCTGCTGAAAGCGTACGCGACCACGATAGTCGACCTCACCGCGACAGCGGTCCTCCGGACAGCGTAGCTTCGACCCCTCGATCTTGATGGGCATCGCGGCCGGGCCCGGCGGGGCCGACGCTGTCGCCACGGGGCTGACCGAGGCACTGACCGTCGGCGCCGACGCGGCCGCGGTCTCGACTGTCGGCTTGGCCTGCGGAGGGTTCGACGTCGGAGCCTCCCCCGCGCAGGCCGTGAGCGAGATCACCAGGGAAATAGGGGCGGCGGCGCGCATGGGGCGCAGGTTAGCAAGTGGAGCCGCCGCGTCCATTCGACCGGATGACCGAGGACATCCTGGAGCGCGACCGGTGGTTCCACTTAGGATCGCCCCATGAGACGCGCCGCTGCAGTATTGTCGTTAGCCCTCGCCGTGGCCTGCTCCGATGACTCGACGGGCGGCAATGGGGGCGTCGGTGGTTTGGGCGTGGCGGGTGCCGGGGTGGGGGCCAGCGCGAGCGGCGGGACTGGCAGCGGCGGCATGGGTCATGGCGGGTCGGGTTCGGTCCCTGACATCTGTAAAGACATCGGGACCAACATGACCATTGGGGCGGCGATCTTCGGTGACGCCGGGACCCAGTGGTTTCAAGCGCCGGGCGTCGATTGGACTTATGGCTATATGTACGCCGCGGGCGACCCTCACCAGGATCTCGCGGGTTTCACCTGGCTCGTGAACTTCCGCCTCGACACCGCGGCGCAGGCCGGGGCCGCGCTCCCGACGGTGACGTTCTATCGAATGCTGGGCGTCGGCTCGGAGCACGGCCACACTGGGAGCGAGGCGCAGATCGTACAGGCCATGCTCGGCGACTCCGCCGCGGTGTTCGACTACCTCGACGACTTGGTCGCGTTGCTCCAAATCCTGGGCGCGCGCGGCACCCCGACGCTGCTCCACGTCGAGCCCGACTCGTGGGGCTTCATGATGTGGGCCTTCGACGGCGTGGACCCAGTCGCAGGCAACGGCGACGCCGCCTCCATTCCTGTAAGCCTGTCGAACGCAAACCACCCCGCGCTCGCGGGCCAGTCTTTCGCCGACAACGCGGCAGGGCTCGGGCAGGCGATGCTCTATCTGCGCGACCAGCTCGCTCCGAATGTCCGCATGGGCTGGCACGCCTCGAACTTTCGCGTGGGCACCCGGCCGGACGTGGTCTCGAGCTTCTATTCCGCCTTGGGCCCGTGGGACGTCATGGTAACGGAGCCGCCCCATATGGTCGGGAGCGGCACGAATGCCTGGGATCCGTCGGCGCCCGACAACGCGAACAATCTGCAATGGCTCGCGACTGTAAGCCAGGGGGCAGGGCTGCCCATCCTTGTCTGGCAGACCTATGTCGACGACGCGGACGCTTATCTCGGCGGCTGGCCCGCGAACCAAGCCAATATGACGGCCCTCGCCGAGAGCGGTGTAGCGGGCGTCCTATGGGACCCCAATGGTAATGGAGGTGACTGCGCGTACGCGTGTCCGGCCGCGGGCACCCTACACGACTATCTCGTCGCCTACTCCGCGGCGCCGCTGCCGCTGCCGAGCGGTCAGCTCTGCGCACAATGAACCGCTGTCAGCTGTAAGCGGTCCAATCGATCATAGTGCCTTGATCTTCGCCTCGAGCGAGAGCGTCTCTTGGTCCGTGGGCTCGAGCTCCTTCGCCTTGTTGATCGCAGCGACGGCGCGCGCCTTGTCCTTCTTGCCAGCGTAGGCCGCCGCCAGAGCGCGATAAGCACGCGCGGGGCGGGCGAGGGCCGGCGTGCCGAGGAGCGAGCTCTCGAACTCGAAGATCGCGGGGTCGACGTTACCTATATGTGCGTAAGCTGACGCGAGCTGGTAATGGACAATCGCGTCGACGGGCGCGACAGTGATAGCCCACTCCCCGAGCTCCTTCACCTTGGCCCAGTCGCCCATTTCGGCGTAGCGGTCGACGAGGTCGAGCAGCCACGCTGGGTCGAGCTCGTGTCGCACGGCGGCCTCGCGCTCGCGCAGCCCGTCGGCTGCACGACCTTCTTTTTCGTAAGTAGCCGCGGCCGCCATATAGGGCTCGCCGGACTCGGGCTCGACCTCCTTCGCCTGGTCGAAGAGGGCGCGCGCTGCCGCGAATTGCCCCGCGCCGCTGCGGAGCGCGCCGCGCATCATGCGCGCATCGTACCCGTCGCCGCCTGCGGCGACGAGCGCGTCGAGGCGCTGCTCCGCGTCGGGGGCACCGGCGTCGAGCGCTAGCCGGGCCTCGACGAGGAGCGCGAGCTTGTTCTTCGGTTCGAGCTTCAGCGCGGCCTGCGCGGCTGTCGCCGCGTCCGCTGCGACTCCGGCGCTGACTGCTGCGTAAGCGAGCTCCGCGAGTCGCTGTCCATTCGTAGGCTCCATCGCGGAGCGCTCCTGCGCGGTCGCCAGATCGGTGGGGCTCCCCGTGTGGAACGTGGTTGCGTAGGGCGCGAGCACGCGCCTCATCTCGGCGGCGAAGCGCGCCTCGATGTCGGTCATCGAGGCTCCCGTCGCGGAGCTCCAAATGTCGGCGTCGACAGCGATCGGCTTGAAGTCCGCGGTGAAGGCGGGCTTCTCCGCGTAGAGCTGGACTGCACGGCGAACTGCAGGAAAGCCCCACTCCAGAGAGGCGAAGCGAATGAAGTGGAACGCGAGCTGATAGGCGGCCAGCCGCTCACGAAGGACACTGGACGCGAACAGCTCCGTCAGCTGAAGGAGGGATGGCAGGCTCCCGCGGGATTGGACGAGGACTTGAATGTCAGCGTCGCCGCGAAGCGCGGCCTCTGGGAATTTCGTGGCGGCGTCGAGCTCGGCGAGACCCTCGGCGACCCATCGGGGCACGCGACGCCTGGAGAGCTGCAACGTGAAGACGTGGTCGAGCTCGTGCCAGAGCGCGGACGAGAAGCTCGCGCGTAGGCCGTCGTACGCGGAGGGGGAAATGGCGGTTATGAGCTGACCATTCGTCGTCCCATAGACGGAGCTCTTCGCGTCTGGGTCACGGAAGAAGCCGTTGGCCCGGTCGAAGGACGCTCGATCGGCGAAGATCTCCACGGTGACTGGCGTCGGCGCGAAGCCATATTTGACCTTCATGTCAGTAAGCCCAGCCTCCAGCAGCTGCGGGACGTAGCGCTCGAGCATCGGCATCTCGGTGTGATGGGCGCGGAGCTTCAGGGCGTCCGAGATGGGGCGCGCCACGTAGTCGCGAGGGAGGGCGTCGAGCAGCTGTAGCTCTTCGAATAGCAGCGCGTTGTAGGGGTCCGCGCGGAAGGCTTTGTCGACGTACAAGCGAGCGTTCGTGTCATCCCCTAAGCGGATGTACGCGAGGCCGACGTCGGTGAGCAGCCCGCCGTCATTGGGCGCCGTCTTCAGCGCGTCGAGCCCGAGCGAGACGACGTCCGCGTCACGGTGGGCCGCGCTGGCGAAGTGCGCGACGACGTGGACGACGCGCGCGGGTCGAGGGTCCACAGCGAGCGCGGCGTTCTTTTCGGCCTCGAACGCCTGAAGGTCTCCACGGAGCCAGGCGAGCGCGGCGCGCATCGCGTGGCCGTCGACGAGGTTGGGGTTCGCGGTGAGCAGGGTGTCGAGCGCGCTCGCCGCAACATCGAACTGGCGATCTTCGATCGCGATCCGCGCCCGCGCGAGGAGCGCACCGGGGTGATTCGGGTTCACCGCGAGCGCTCTATCGACATATGCACTGGCTCGGCCAGCCTGCCCTGCCTCGAGCAGCGCGCGCCCGCAGCCGGCGAGCGCATCGGGCTGATTGGGATGTACGCTCAGGACCTCGCTGAAGGCCTCGAACGCGTCGCCGGCATTGTACTTCTCGAGGAGGAGATCGCCGAGGTCGAGCTTGGCATTGATTGCATCGGTCGAGCTCGAGTCGGCTTGCGCCGCTACCTCGAACGCATCGAGCGCCTCGTGGAAACGTCCGGCGCTGCGCTGCGCGGCACCGACTGCGATCCCGACGTCGGCGCGTTGGTCGTCGAGGCGTCCGGCCTCGAGCTCGTCGAGCACCCATTTCCAATGGACGCGCGCGGCCTCCAGTTGGCCGAGGTCCTCGAGCAATCGCCCGAGCTCGACCCTGGCGTGGAGGTCGTTTGGGGTCTTGGCGAGGTGCTCTTCGAGGCGAGTCCGCGCTGCACTGTACCGACCTGCCGCGCGGTCGATCTGCGCAGTGAGCAGAGCCGCGTCTGCGTCCCCGGCATCTCCGGCGAGCGCAGCGGCGGCGCCAGTGAGATCGCCTGTCTCGAGCAGCGCTGCGGCAAGGTGGAGGCGCGCGAGTGGAGCGTCCGCTCCACCGACTCGACGGAGCTCCGCGATGCCTTCTACGTAATTGCCAGCGCGGATGAGCCCGTCTGCGTGAGCGAGGTTGCCGTCGAGGACGGGAGCGGAAACGACCGGCTGCGACGCGGGCTGGGAGTCGCACCCTGCGCCCAGGATCGAGAGCGCGACCAGGACGGATCTCAGGACGAGGCGCACGCATCGAGCCTCGCAGATCCGTCCGGGGTGAGACAAGAGACACGGGCTAACGAGCGTGGAGGTCTTGCACGCTGTCAAAGACGACCTCGGCCGCTTGCTCGAGGTCGATCTCGGCGACGCCGTTGCGGTCGAGGATGCCCGCGCGCGTCGAGCCGTCGGCGAGATATAGCTTGTAGCGACGGTAGGCGAGGGGCTGTCCCTCCTGATCGACGAGCTCGAGACGCGTCGGCGCCGGTCGCTCGTCGGGCGAGAAGTCCTCGGCGTCGTCGGACTTACCGAGGTGTATCTTGTCGCCCCCCACGCGCGCCTGGACGTCGAGGCCGACGCTCGCTCGCTCTCCCCGAAGAACAATCGTGTCAGCCATCAAGGTCGCTTCGCTCGTCGCCCGCATGCGCAGCTTGTCTTTGCCGAGCTGCGCCGCGGCGCCCTCGGCGGTGAAGAGCACGAGCGGGGCCACGAGCTCGATCTGGTCGGGCGTGAGCCGAATGGAGCTGCGGCCGCAGGTGAGGGTGATCTCCTCCTCCGAGGTGAGGCTCGCCCCGGCGCGACCATGGAGCTCGGCGAGCCCCTCGACGTGCATTGCATAGGAGGTCTGCGCTTCGTCTTTACCGACCTGTAAGGTCACGCACCCGTCGACGCGCTCCGCCTGATCACCAGAGACGGTCGCGCGCGCGTCGCCGAGCACGACTCTCTCCTCGCTCTCGTGGACACGGGTGCTCATGCGTTGGGCGATGAGGTCCGCCATCCCGCGAACGACCTCGACGCGATCGCCGTCGACGACTGCGCGCTCGGCGCCGACCACGTGCCGAGACGCGTCGCCCATGACAGTGCTCGCCCGACCGCCACGAATGACCTCGACGCGCTCGCCCCCGACGGACTCCATGCTGTTGCCGGCGATGACGACGTTCAAATCGGCGCCGACCTCCATATTCCGATCGTGGAGGACGACCTCCTGGAGATCACGCTGCGCGTGGATTCTCACCTCTTCGCGGCCGGCGGCGTCCTCGAATGACAGCTCATTGTGTCCCACCCCACCTGGCGTCGAGCTCGTGCGAATGCCGCTCCTGGTCTTCTCCGCGGGCAGCTTGAAGGGCGGCGCGTGCGTGCCATTGTACAAGCTGCCCATGACGACGGGCCGGTCGGTGTCGCCGCCCAAGAAGCCGACGACGACCTCGGTCCCGACACGCGGGATGAACTGCACGCCAGCGTGTTTACCGCTCCAACCCTGGACGACGCGTAGCCACGCCGAGCTCTGGTCGTTGAGGCCGCCGTCTATATCCCAGTGGAACTGGACCTTCACGCGCCCGAGCTCGTCGGTGTGGATCTCCTCCTCCGTCGCGCCGACGACAGTCGCTGTCTCGAGGCCGTGCTGCAGGCGGCGCTCGGGTAGCTTCGGCGCATAGTGCGTGCTCTTTGCCACGCAGCGAAAGACGTTCTCGTACTCGAGGTGGGATCGCTCGTCGCCTGGGGCGGCGGATCGCCCGCGATGCTCGACGCGCGTTACCGCCCATTGTCCCTCGAACGCTTCGGAGCTCGAGTCGTGCAGCTTGAACCAAGCCCCAGGGGTGAGGCGGCGGCAATTGCTCGAGCCGCGCCCGAGCTCGGCGTTGCGCCGGACTTGTTCGAGCATGCGCGCCGCCGACTCCGGCAGGAGTCTCTCCTCGTCGTAGTTGGCTTGGTGATCGTAGACCCTGAGTCGTCCAACACCGGAGTCGACCCGCCGGCTCGGCGGGCCCAACGTCGCGCCCGACGGTCTGGTGATCGACGCGTCGGCCACGGTGGTCGCGCCGGGCCTTTGATAGTCGTAGCGACGAACGCGCACGGCGCTCGGCCGCACCGCGCTGGCGACCGAGAACGTGGAGATGTGCTCGCCGGCGTGCATGCCGCGCCCGTGCGTGAACACCAGCTCGGAGTCGCCTACGATTGAATGATAGTGCGCCGCGTGATCGGCTATCACCATGATCTCGACGCCGTCTTGCGGCTCGAACGCGTACCAGAAGCCAGCCTCGGCTTCGTGCCTTTGGGGGTTACCGCTACGCCTATCCCAGAGGACACGCGCGGAATGGGCACGAGCACGAGGACCAACTTGGTCGGGCAGAACGACGGGTAGGCAGAGACCACAGAGCTGATGGCCGGATGAGGGTCGTTGTGGTCGGCGGCCTGCAGCGACCAGAGCTCGAGCAGGGTCGAGATGTTCGCCACGCTGGTGAGGAGGTCCATACTCCCGAGGGGAGCGACCAGCACGCGCCGAGGATCCTTGTTGACCGCTTTGCAAAGGTCATCGAGAGAGCGATATTGCGTGCCGCTACCGAATTGCCAGAGCTCCCAGTCGTAATCGCAGAGGACGCGCGCGACGGGGATCATGACGCTGTGTTTGTATTTCAGCTCGGCCACGAACTTGTCCGTCGTCGAGATGTCTTTGCCCTCGAAGAACGGGCCGCTGAGCTTGCGGATCTCGTCGACGGTGGTGCCATAACGCGTCGCCAGCTCTTCAATGGTTCCGTCCCGCTTCTTGTACCATTGATAAGTAACGGCGCTGGGGATGGCGATGAACATTGGGGGGCGAGCCTACAGGGGCCTCCAGCCTTTGGGCCAGAAGCAGTCAGGGTCTGGTCTCGGACTTGCCCAAGACGAGGTGCCAGACTAGGATCGGCCTCTGTCAGAGACCCCATCGAGCGTACAACTGTTCTGACACTGGGGACTATCGTGGCATCGTCGCTCATGAGTCGAAGTGGGGTCTTGGCGGTCGCCTTCTTGGCGGGCTGCGGCTCGGCGCAGTCGGGCGGCGAGGTCGTGGCGACGCCCCCGGGTGAGGGCGGCACTGCGAGCGCCAGTGGAGCGCCGTCGTCGCGCGAGCCCCAATCGCTCAGTTTGGTGCACGCTGGGCTCGCTCGCCCCGACGCAGTCGGGCTACCCACCAAGAGCGCACCCGTCGTCACACACGACGTCAGACTACCAGTCGGCCTCGGGCGCATCCTCGACATCACCTCGCTCGATCAGCAGTCGCTCTGGCTCTTGAGCGCCGACGGCACTGTCATCGAGCAAAAGAGCGCCGATGACAGCGCCTCTGTCGGGCGCCCGACCTGTTGGGTCGAGAGCTGTTGTGGTCGGCTGATTGACTGTTCCAAACAGCCCAAGCTATGCAACGCCAAGTACGCTGCGTCCTGCAACAGCTGGGAGCACGGCTGCAGCATGTCTGTCGACTTCCAGTGGTTGGAGGCTCGTGACAATAGCCTCTACGCGGGCGCGGTCGTCGAGACTGGTGGCCTCCGCGGCAGCCTCGTCGAGGCTCGACTCGCCCGCGACGGTAAGTGGGTTTGCGAGCAAAACGACGGCGACAGCATCGAACCCGGGCAACGCGCGCGCGGCGACCGTCGCCACGTCCGCGTGGCGGAAGCCGGCGGCTTCACGTTTCAGCTCGAGCCGAACGCCGTTTTGGTGAATCCCATCGGTAGAGCGACGCTCACGGTGGAGGGGCGCGCCATCGCGCTGCCTTCACGCTTCGCCGGTGACTTGTTGGTGGTCGCTCCGGACGACCTGTGGGTCAGCGATTCTACCTCGCTCTATCGAGGCAATGGCTTCTCCTGGACCGAGGTCCCTATTCCAGCCAACGAGCTCACCACCTTCTGGCGCGTCGGCGACACCGTTTGGGTGCTCGGCAACACCCGTGGGAGCGACGAGATCGTGGCTGGGTACGACCTCGGGACGAACAGTTGGCGCGGAGCGGCGACGCCCACCGCCGCGGCGCAGGTCGAGACCAAAGACGGCTTTTGGCTCATCGGTAAGAAGGTGCTCTATCGCTGGGACGGCAAGGCGCTAGTCGACAGTCCTATTCCAATTACAGCGTCAAAGGCTTACGCGCTGCCGACCGGGGAGCTGTGGGTGGCAGGCTACGGCGCGACCGAGCTGCAGACGCCCGTCGTTCGTCGAGACGACGACGTCCCTGAGAACCGCTTCGCGGGCGCTTTGATTCGGGTGTCGCCATGAAGCGCGCGTCTCTCCGCCTCGGGCTGGCCGCAGGTCTCGGGTGGCTCACGGCTTGTGCGACCCCAACGCCGAGGGAGCCTACGCCCAACGTCGAGAGCTCCAGTCCGGTGAAGCAAACCGCTCCCATCGAGCGAGACGTGGCTTGGCTCCAGCTCGAGGCCGAAGCGGAGCTCACACGGCGAGGACCCGATGGTCGGGTAGCGTTCTCCCACGAGGAGAAGGAGACCGTCGCTGTCGGCTACGGCAACAAGAACAGCACGCTGCTCGTGGTGGGCCGCGAGCAGCCCGCGCTCGTGCGGCTCGATGGTCGAGGCAAGGAGGACTGGCGGGTCAAGCTGCCCGGGGACTCGTATTTTCTGGGCCAGGTCGACGAGACCGTCTTTGCCGTCGGCTACAGGACAAAGACCGTCCATCTCTTCGACGCGGCGAGCGGGCGCGCTCGGGGTGAGGTCCACCTCGAGCGCGAGGTCATCGCGGCGGACGGTTACAGTAACGTTCTTGTAACCGTCGACGATCAGGGCATCACCCGCTGGGACGGCGCCGGCAAGGCGCTTTGGAGCAAGCCGATACGTAGCTACCCCACGCCCACCACGGTCGGCTTCGAGCCCTCTCACAAGCATCAAGTGGCCGTCGCCAATGACGGTACGGTCGTCGTCGCGGGGGCGGACCAGTCGGTCCTCGCGTTCTCCGAGGACGGCGCAGCCCTTTACCAGTTCGGGTTGCGCTTTCCGTTGGAGTCTCTCTTCGCCGACAACTCGGGGGGCGTGCTCTTCAACGCCAGCGCGCGCGGCGTGGGTCTCGGCTTCGATGAGCCAGGCAAGGCGCCCAAGCTCGTCGGACCACGGACGGCCAACCCTCGTGTCAGAAGCCTGAGGTCGAGGTGGGATCTCAAAACGAGTAGAGACTCGACTGTCGCGGCGGTGCCGATCGTATCCAGCAGCGACTATGACGCACAGGCGGTCAGCCTCGACGGCAAGCCTGTCTCCCCAGTCGCGCTGCTCGTCCGCGAGGCCGATGACGTTTGGCTACTGGCCTATGGGGAGAAGGCCGGAATGGCCGTGCACGTGTGGCACTTCGACGGCAAAGAGTGGAAGGACGAGGGCAGCCCGGCCCCCAAGCTCAAGAAAGAGGTCTTCGCCAAAGGGAGGAAGGCCGAGGTCGGCAGCTTCGAGCCACAAGAGCTCGCCGTCGGCGTCGATGGAAAACTGCTGGTCTTGGGCTTCCGGGTCGGTGAGACCTCGCGGGTCCCGTTGGTGGTGGAGCGCACGGGCAACGGGTTCGTCGAGCGGCGCGAGTGGAAGGACGTCTTCTCCCAGGCAGTGACCGACGACTCGAAGCGCCTCAGCTACGCGGTGAGCTCGTCCGGACAAGAGGTCGTCTGCGCCGGCCAGCTCGAGTCCTGTTGGACGCTGGCGCCTCGGACGAGCGCGCAGCCGTTCGACATCAAGACGGCGACGCAGCTCGGGGTGAAATACGAACCCATCAATCAACGCGAATGGGGCTCCACGCCGATCTTCTTCGCGGGTGACGCCTTGATCGCGAGCCGCGGCGTCTCGGTCGCGCAAGACGACAATTGGGTCCTGGGCGGCGGCGCGATCATCCACGCGCATGGCTCCGATCGCACGCGGATCGTGACGCCTTATCGGAGCTCGATGTCCATCCTCCCGAGGAGCGAGAGCGACATCTGGATCACCGACGCCGGCGGGCTCGCTCATTATGACGGCACCAAGTGGACTCGCTCCGAAGAGACGCTTGGCCAAGTCGGCGCGCCCTCTTATGAAGACTGGCGCGTAGCTGGGGCGATTGGCGCGTCGGAGGTCTGGGCCTATGGGCCGCGCGGCCTCTTTCGCGTCAAGAAGCGCTCGGGGCCGAGTCTGGATGTCGACGGTGTCAGTATGCCAGACCCTCCGCCCACGACGAGCGCGCTCCAGGCGGTTGGGGAGCTCGACCCGTCCTTCAAGCTCGAGCCAGTTACCGTTCAGTTGGGATCGGACAGGCCGCTCCGCACGGCGCTCGACGTCGCCCAGGGGCAAAATGGAGTGCTCTGGCTGCACGAGGGGTCGCGCGTCGTCGAGGTGGACGGCGCGAACACGCGCGTGCTCGTGGACAAGAGCAAGTTGGAGCCCTTCTCGTGTGTCTCCGCGCCGCAGCCGGACTGTATGGTTTGCGTCTCGTGTAGCGGTGACCAAGCCATCGCGTCGTCCTGTCCCAATTGCCTGGCTCCTCGCTCGGCTGGTACAGGCGCCTTCGTGGATGACTATCTGCGAGTCGTCGCGGCGGGGACCCAAGCCCCGGGTCGATATGAGGCTTATCGTCCAGGTGCCGTGTCCGTAGATGAGAGCGGTGCAGTGTGGACCATCATGAACGGCGACGCGCCTCGTATTCTGGTTACAACGGCGTCGAGCTGGAGCTTCCTACGCGGCCTCGCGCCTGCCGGATATTTGGATATTGCGGCGCGCGGCCAGGACGACGTGTGGGTCGCCGGCGGCCTCGCCTTCTTCATCGACGACGACTGGGTAGTAGGCGGCGAGGGGACGCTCGCCCATTTCGATGGTCACAGCTTTCGCTATTTCCGCGGCCCAGAGGGCGCGCTGACGGCCGTCACGTCGGCGGGCCCGAACGAGGCTTGGGCTGTCGGCGCGCGCGGCGGCATCGTTCATGTGCAAGGCGACCAAGCGGTGGCGACGCGCCTCTCGACCGATAGCACGCTCCGCGCGGCGAGCGCCCGAGGCGCGAGCGACGTCTGGATAGGGGGCGAGGATCGGACGTTGCTCCACTGGGACGGCAAGTCGCTGCGGCCCATCGACACGTCGGCCGCGACCCAGCGTTCGAGCTTCCTCGCCATCGTACCCCCGACCGACCAGCAGCCGGGTTGGGTCGTCGGCCCGACCGGCATCTGGCGGATCACGCGCAGCGCGAGTTCGATGAAGTGACAGAGCTGTCAGTCCTGTACGTGCTTGGGCTCTCGCTCGTCGCGGGGTGCTCTGACTCGGCACAAGACGGCAACGACGTGTCTGCGATCAGCGCCGGAGGCTCACGATCAATTCGGTCAAGCGCGCGCGCACGTCGCGGATGAGCGCGTCGTCCTGGGACTCGAGGGCCGCGCGGAAGGTCGCGATCGCTGTCGCCAGGAGCTCGCGCTCGTGACCGACGAGCTCGACGTGCAGCGCGTCCGCTCGCGCGAGCGCGGTCGTGTTGGGCAGCGCGTCCCTCGGGTGGAGCTTGAGGCGCGCCATGGCCTTCTGCGCCTCGGCGATCTGAGCCTTCGTCAAACGCCCTGGCGATCGCTCGAGCACGGCGACCTTGCGGGTCTTGGTGCCGATGACAGAGACGTCCACCTCGAGGATGCCATTCAGGTCATACGTGAAGCGCACGTCGACGCTCGCCCGCTCGGGCCCGGTGGGGAGCCCATCAATCAGGATCTCACCGAGGCGTTGATTGTCGCGACAGAGGCTCCGCTCTCCCTGATAGACCTCGAGTTTGATCGCGCGTTGGCCGATTGTGTTCGCGTGGTAACGGCGCACGCGACTCGTGGGGATCACCGTGCCGCGCTCGAGGATCGCGGAGAATAGTCCGTCCACCTGTTGGCCGCCGAAGCCGCTGACGACCGCGACGCCCATGCTGAAGGGCGCGACGTCGGTGACGACGAGATCCTCGACGGCCTTGTTGCCTTGTTTGAGCGCCGCTTGAACGGCAGCGCCGAGCGCGACGGCCTCGTCGGGTGGGAGCGCGCGGAGCGGGAGCCGCCCGAACACCTGCGCGGCGAGGCGCGCGACGCAGGCCATTCGAGTCGCGCCGCCGACGAGGAGAACCTCTTCGATCGCGCTGGGCGCCAAAGAGGCGTCGCGGAGCGCGCGCGCGATGGGAGCTCGCAAGCGCTCGATGAGTCCGTGCCACGCGGCCTCGGCCTCATCGAGACCTATCGTGAGCTCGACTGAGGTCTTGCGGTCGCGAGCGACGGGCAGGTCGGGCAGGGCGATCCGTACTTGGCCACCTTCTTTCGCGGTGGAGAGCTGGCGCTTCGCGTGCTCGGCGGCCGCGACGAGCCGCGCCCAAGCGACAGCGTCGTCTCTGAAGTAGCGACCGTGCTCGCGCTCGATGCGCTCCGCGATGGCCTCGGCGAGCGCCCGATCGAAGTCGTCGCCGCCTAGGTGAATGTCACCTGCGGAGGCCTGGACCTCGACGATGCCCTCGATGATCTCGAGGATGGTGACGTCGAAGGTCCCCCCGCCGAGATCGAGGACGACAGCGCGGACATTGCGCGAACGCTGGTGTAAGCCATATGCGAGCGCCGCGGCGGTGGGCTCGTTGATGATGCGCTCGACGGCCAGCCCGGCGATCGCTCCAGCGTCGCGCGTCGCCTGTCGCTGGAGGTCACCGAAGTAAGCGGGGACCGTGACGACAGCCTCGTTGATGGACCGGCCGAGCGCGACCTCCGCGTCTTTTTTCAGGGCGGAGAGCACCAGCGCCGAGAGCTCCTGAGGTGTGAAGGTCCTGCCCGCGACCTGATAGGTCCGCTCTGTCCCCATATCGCGCTTGAAGCTCAGGAAGGTCTGGTCGGGGTGCGTCGTCGCGCGGGCCCGCGCGGCCGCGCCGACGAGGATCGCGCCGCTCGGCAAGACGGAGATCGCGCTCGGCGTGAGGTGCTCACCGAGCGCGTTCGGCAGCACGCGCGGCGCGTCGCCGTCGAGGACGGCTACGAGCGAATACGTGGTGCCGAGATCGATTCCAATAATGGGCTCTCGGTCGGACATCGGGGTGGCGCTCAGGGTGAGACTGGAGGACAGGATTGGATGACGAGCACACGAAGATAGTCGAGCTCGTTCTCGATCGACTTGGCTTGCTGCTCCGTCAAGCCGTTGGCGAGTGAGGCAATTCGTCGAGCGTGCTCGGTCGCGGCCGAGCAATCATTCCTGGCGAGGGCCGCGTCGAGGGCGCTGATAGCCCCGGATAGCTCGGGGAGGTGCATGTTCTCCGTGGTCTGTGCGAGCTCTTGAATGGGGGTCTTCGGCGTCTCCGGAGGCACCGAGGGCCAACGCAGCGGCGTCGGTGACGGACGGGGGCGTTGGTCGGCGCTGAACTGTGGAGTGGGCCGATAGGACGGTGAAGAGCAGTTGCCGGCCGATGCGAGGACGCGCGATAGACCGATGAACACCAGGTAGAGCGGCCAATATCGAACTGGCGTACCGCGGGGCTTCGTGGGTGGGTTCGCGCGTGGAGGGAGGAGCCATTGTCCGAAGAGCTGCGCGAGCTGAGGCGCTTCGCGGGTGAGCTCCTCGTGGAGCTGGCGAGCGCGCAAGGGCTCGTTCGTCGCGAAGTCGATAAGCCAGTTCGCGGCCAGGTCGGGGCGCCCCGCTCGGATCGCGCGCGCGAGCGGAGGCCGGAGATTCGCTGGGATCGCGCTGCGATTCTCCCAGAGCGATTGGGTCAAACCCCAGGCGATGAGCCCTGGCGGTGACAAGACGCGCCCGACGTGCGCGTGCTCGGCGTACTGGCGAATTGCTTCGTAAAGACGACTGGCCTGGCGCTCGTGCTCGGGCTTCTGAAGCAACGCGAGCAGCGTGATGACTGCTGCATCGACGGGCGGTGTCGGCGCCGTCGCGTCGAGCCGCGCCTGGTCGAGCATTTTGCGCAGGACCTTCGCGGCTTGTTTGGGCGTGAGCGGCTTGCCGGCGCGAGGCGGCTCGGCCGCTGGTGACTCGGGTGCGGCCGGCTCGGGCGCTGTCGGCTCGGGTGCGGGCGGCTGTGGCTCGGTTGCGGGCGCCTCGGGTGCGGGCGCTGGTGGCTCGGGCGCTGGCTGAGCGAAGCCCTCGTCGGGGGCTTCGTCGCGCGCTTCGTCGCGCGCCACATCGTTGACAATGTCGTAAGCCTCCCGGACCCGCATGAAGCCCTGCGGGTCGGACTCGGGCTTGTGCCGTTTGAGCAGCCGCAGGTACGCGCGGCGAGCGTCCGCTTGCGAGAAGGGCTCCTCCAAGCCCAGACAAGCGACGGCCTCGGCGAACGTCATCGTGGCCACAGGGTATCGCCCTCTCCGCGCGGAGCAACATCCTCGTTGATAGGGCGTCAAGTTCTGACTTGGTTGTCAGCATAACGTCGCCGAGACGTCTCTCGCGGCCCCCATTGACGCAGACCTCACGAACAGGATGAGATGGAGAGCGTGGCTGACGATGAAGACGACGCGCTCGCGAGAGCGGCAATCCTTCGCAGGCGCTCGATGTTCATCGCGTCCGCGATCGCGACGCTCGTCGGGCAGGCGAGCTGCGGTGACGAGACCCGAGGTCAAGCGACGTCGAGCGCGACCAGCGCCACCGTGAAGACGGCTGCGACGGCCTCGGTCAGCGTGACGGCCTCGACGCAGCCGACCCCATGTCTGAGCGCCGCCGTCGAGCCCTCTTCGGCTCCGCCGCCGAGCGCTTCGGCGTCGACCTCCTCGAGCGCGTCGACTTCGGCGTCGCCCACTGCGAAGCCGACCGCCACCGCGCAGCCGACGGTGCACCCGCACCCCTGCCTGAAGGTCGCGCCGCGCGCTTGTCTCGATATGCCGCCACCCAACGACTGAGCTGGCGGCCCCTTCGAGGGAGCTGGCAGTGACTGACTGAGATGTAAGCAATGCCTCCGTGCGCTTGTTGGTGCGCACAGCCCCGTCGATGGACTGATAGCCTGAGAGTGTGGTGCGCTTCGTTTCGAGGGACGGCCGATCGAACAAGTTCTGGTCGATCGAGCGGCGCGGCTCGACCCTGGTCACCGAGTGGGGGACGATCGGGACGCGGGGTGCGCGGGCAACGAAGCCGCACCCTTCGAACGCCGCCGCGCGGCTCGCGTGCCGCAGCCTCGTTCGAGATCGATGCGCGCGCGGCTACGTGCGTGTCCCCGTCGAGTCGACCTGGAGCGTCGCGAGCAACCCTGCGCTCGAGGCCCGCGTCCTCGAGGAGCCTGGCGACGACACGCACTTGGCGGTGTACGCCGACTGGCTGTCCGAGAACGGAGATCGCCGCGGAGAGCTCATCGCGCTCGAGCGCGCCGCAGCCCGCGGCGACGCGGACGCGCGGCTCGCTGCCGCTAGCCTATTGTCGGAGCTCGAGCCCGAGATCCTGGGCTCGGCCTACGAGCAGCTCGGAGACGCACTCCATGTCGAGCACCGGCTCGGGCTCGTCGATGAAATAGACTGGTGTCTGGAAGGGCGAATGGCAGGGGAGGACTTCGCGCGGCACCTCGCCAACCCTGCATTTCGATTGGCGCGTAGGCTCAACGTCGAGTTCGCAGAGGACCCTATTCATAGGCCAATCTTCGGCGGTCTCTTGGGGACTTGTCCGAGGCTCGAGACGCTCGAGCTCACAGCCCCGCGGATCGAGCTCTGCGCTCTATCCTCTAGTCGGTTGACTCGGCTGTACGTCGGGAGCAGCGGCGAGGTGGACGGAGCGCACCTCTTGCTCGAAGAGTCCACACTACCGGCGCTTCGGTCGCTGACGCTCTCCGGGTTGATCGACGGGGTCGCGCGCTCGCTCACGAGGAGCCCGCTCCTCAGCTCGCTCCGTAGGCTCGACCTCGCCCACGTCGCGCTCGACGAAGACGACGAGCAGCTGCTGCTCGCAGGGGTCGAGCGCTTCGCTGCATTGGAAGAGCTGGTGGTCCCCGATCACCTCGAGACCTTGTCGGCCGCGCTCCGTGCGGCTCAGCCCTGATGGAAGCGCTCGAACTGGACGTGTCCGACGCCCTCGAGCGCGAGCACGCCGCCTGTCTCGCTCGTCCATTGAAGGAGAACTTGCGCTGTCGAGATCGCGCTGCCGGCGAGGTCCGTGGTTAGAGAGATGGGCTCGATCGCGAACTCGTTGGTGCCCAAACGACTCTGCAGCAAGTCTCCAACGTGCGCGCGCCCGCTGACGTTCTCGGGCGAGAGCGTCGGGATGAACGCTGCCCAGACAAGCCCATCTGGGCTGAAGGCGCTCGCGCGGAGCCCCTCGGTGAGGGTCGACGACGTCATCTCGAGGAAGGCGCTCGACTCCGCGAGGCTGACGCCGCGCACGGTGAGCTCACTCGTCTTCGGGTCGAGGAGGGTGACATACGCGAACTGCCAGCTCGGGTTCACGCTCAAGGAGCGAGGTGACTGCGAGGGCCCGAGGTCGAAGCTCGCCCGCTCCTTCGCTGGGAGGGTAAAAGACAGGAGACGAGTCTGCGTCAGCACGGCGAGGTCGCGCGAGGTGCGGCTGTTGCGAACGGGGCGTCCGACGGACCAAGCCATCGCGATCGCCCGCTCACCCTCTCTATTGGAGGTGTGGACACAGGCCCCCGATTGCGTGTCGAAGACAGCGCACGAGAGCGGCGCGCCCGTGTCTCGGAATTGGAGGATCACATATTGGCTACTCGGGTGGACGTCTGCGCTCGTCGCGGTGATCTCGCGTTCGACGCCAGGAACGGCGAAGCGCCCGAGCACACCTGAGCCGTCGACGCGGACGAGCGCGCGTTCGCTGGCGCCTTCGATTGGCTCGAGCGGTTCAATCATGTTCGGGTAGGGGGCCTCCAACGATTTGGTGGTCGTCGTCTCGTCCCAGACGCGCTCGACGACCTCGCCGTGAGGCAAGGTGACCTCGACGGCGCGTGGCTTGGAGAACACCACCGCGAGCGGCCGATCGGGGTCGGGGTTGTGGTCATGGTCAGACGGCAGATCCTTGGTGTAGCTCAGGTGAAACGAGCGCGACGATCCCTCGAAGACAGCCAGCACGTGGAGGAACCCAGCCAAAGGGCGTCGCGCGACCGCGTCGATGGACGGGTCGTACCAGAAGCCGCCGAACGTGGCCGTGAAGGCGAGTTGGTCATCAGGGCCGAACGCAAGCGGTCCAATCAGGTTCGGCTGCATGCGCTTCATCCAATAAACGAAGCGTCGTCCGCGACCGAACAGCTGAATGGGGTCTTGCGTGCGCAGGTCGATGAGCTCGACCCCTGACGCGAACTCCGCCGGTCGGTGCCATACGACCGCTGCCGCGCGACCACTGTCGCTTACGACGAGCTCCGTCGGCCACCCGCCGAACACCGTCAAGAACCCGCACCCGAGGACTCGCCCACTCGGAAAGGCGCGACGTTCGACGCGATTGGCGGTCGCGACGAGGACCTCGTTTTCATGCGAGGTCCAGGCCGCCGCGAATGGGACCTTCGGCGCCCACGGGGCGGACTCCACAGCCAGCTCAGCGCCGCTCCGCTCTCGCGGGCGGACGCGGTGCCGCACGACCTCCGGGTATTCCTTGGGATTGGGGGCGAACGTCCGGAACAGGCTTTTGTACTCCAGCGCGATGGTCTCACCGGTCGGTAGCGTCAGCTCCGCGACGTGATCAGGCTTGAAGACTGGCAGTCCCACGGGACCATCCGTCGGCGCGTCGGGGCTCGGGATTGCACCGTAGAGCGCCCAGGAACCTGCCCCCAATCCAGCGATTCGTCCGATGCTGACGCCCCCGAAATCGACCTTCCAAGGGTCGGCCTTCTGGCGCTCTCGCTCGGCCTGAGCGGGCCACTCGGGGTCGATATGCGTGAACGCGTAGACCTGATCATCCTCGCCAAAGACGACAGGGCCCGCGGTGTGATCGTGATCGGCGGACGTGATCACGGTCGGTGGAGTCGCCGAGAGATCGATGAACACCACTGTGCCGCCAGGCCTCGAGCTGTGGGTAATGCTTACAGCCGCGTAACGACCGCGCGGCGACAAGGTCAGGCGGGTCGCGTAACCGTGGATCGCGCCGAGAGGACACCGAAGGAGGCGCTCGGCGGACGGCCACGCTCGACGCTCGAGCCAATGATCGAAGAGGACGAAGATGGACTCGCCGTCAGGAGCGAAGAGGATCTGCACCGCGCCCACGGGTGCGAACGCGAGCGCACCACCCTCCGACCAGATCGCAGCGCAAGGTCGATCGCCTGGCAGGGTCCGCGCGACGTCGCCGCGAGGATGAAGCGATTCCTCGAGCGGCCGGACGACGTCCTCGCGAGGCGACCAAGCGCTGGGGGCCTCGACAGACGCGCCGCCTTCGAGCGTCACGCGGCTCGGCGCCTGCTCCTCGAGGGAGGTGAGATCCGCCGCGAGCTCGTCCACTTCGATCGACAGGTCTTCGATCGCGTCACGCCCGAAGAGCTCCTCGTGAAACGTCGCAGGGTCCGAGCTCGTCTCCTCGAGGAGCTCGGCGAAGAGGCGCGTCAGCTCCATGGGAGTGGCCGACGCCTCGGCACGCAGCTGCTTGCGCGTCCAAAGGCGGGCGAGCAGGGCGCGCGCGACGAACCAGCTCCGCGGTCGCGCTGCCTCCCCGCGCACGGCCCCGCAGCGCCGGCATTGGTCGTAGGCGAATCGCTCCGAGCCGCAGAACTCACAAGAGGCCATTGGCCTGGATGATGCGGCAAAACTGCGCGCCTGCGAAGTAACGGGAGCCTCGTGTGGGCGGCCCTCCACGGTGCTTGGGCTCATTACCCTCCAGCTTCTTACAGGTAAGTCCTATTGGGCTCGCGGCGCCCTGGGAGCACAACAGGGTGGCAGACGTTGCTTCGCGTGGAGGGCGTCTCGCGCGTATCATCGACTACGATGAGGTCTTGGCAGTGGACTTGGTCCGTCGCAGTCGGGGGCCTGGCAGCGTCTTCAGGCGCTTGTCAACCTCACCTTGGCGAGACTCAGTACCTGACAGTAACGCCAGCTGCGACTGTTGCGAAACCGTCGGCAGAGGCGACTGACTGTCGGCAAACGTGTGAGTCCACCGAGGTTTGCTTGCTGCATGCCTGTAGACCCGTGCATCGTCTGGCCGCCTCGAACGCTGGTGCCTGTGCGATCGTCGACAAGGGTGTTGCCTGTTGGGGTGACTTCACGAGCCCAAGGTTCGGGAACGGCCGGCGACGCTACTGGCCCGTGCCGACAATGGTGTTCGACAACACCGACGTGGTGTCCATCGCGGTCAACGATATGCATGCGTGCGCCGTGCTCTCAACGGGGGCGGTGTGGTGCTGGTCGGACGGGCATGCTGCCGAGCTGCCATTCTTGGAGGACGTCGTCGACATCGCGCTCCGCAACTTCACAGTCTGTGCTGTCCTTTCGAGCGGCGCGCTTCGGTGCCTTACGTTCGCCGACGACCCCAACCAGCTCTGGGCTGGTGTCCAACCGGACTTCGACGATCTGGTGGCCATCGCGGGCAGCGAGGATCACACCTGCGTCCTTCACCGCGGCGGAACTGTGAGCTGTTGGGGGGAGCAGAGGCTGACGGGGGGTGGCACGCCAGCGCAGCCATCGACGAGCACGTTCAGTTCGCCCGAAGAGCTGCCCGTTGTCGTGCCCACTATCACCGACGCCGTGGGTATTGCTGCCGGCCCTGAAATGACCTGTGTCACCCGTCGTGACCGCAGCGTCGCCTGCTGGGGCGCGCTCACGATGATGGATCCATTCGAGCAGTCGGGTCCCGAGCCTGCAGTCCTCGAGTGGGCCGACGACGTCACCAGCTTCGCGTTGGGAGCGCGTCACAGCTGCGCTGTCCAGAGCACCGGCAAGGTCCTCTGCTGGGGCCTCAACGATCGGCTGCAGCTCGGCAGCGCCGCCGGCTACTCCAATGGGCGACAAAGCCCAGTCCACGTCGAGGGTTTGGAGGACGCAGTCGCAGCCGCGGCCGGTGGAGAGTTCACCTGTGCGCGGCGCTCATCGGGTGAGCTCGTATGTTGGGGCAGCAGCGAGAAGGGGCAGCTCGGTGACGGGGCGACGACGATCGCAGAGCCGACTGTCGTCGAGCCCTTGGTCGACGTCACCCGCGTCGCGGCGAGCGGCCAGATCGCTTGTGCGATTGGACGCGAAGTGACAAGAACGTCAGCTGCTGTTTGGTGCTGGGGCGGCTCGCTCGGGGCCAAACCCATCGAAATGGGGGCCTTGCCGTCGACTCGCGCTTCCATTGCAGAAGAGGGGCTCGTGGTCGTCGATGCTCCGTCGCTGCGCTATCAAAGCGAGTTCATGGTTTGCGTGTTGGAGCCACAGAGCGGGCTCTTGTGTTATGCAGCCGACCGCTCTGTCAGCACGTATCCGCTGAAGGCGAGCAAAGTACTGGCGTTCTCGTTCGAGCACGAGACGCCGGCCCTCCTCGGCGGCGGTCAAGTCGTTCTTTGGCAGCCAAACGTGGCGAAAGATGGCGTCCGATCACAAGAGGTCGTCCGGGGTCTGAGTGACGCCGTCGACGTCCAGACCAACCGCGGCGTCCTCTGCGCGGTCCGCAAGAACGGGCGCGTCGCGTGTGCTCGCTATTGGCACGACCAAGACGAACCGGACAAAGCCGATCCTGTCGTCGAGCTGCCCTCGATCAAAGACGCAGTCTCCATCGGCCCGGACTTTTGCGTGGTTCGCCAGACGGGTGACCTGGTCTGTATCAACGGAGTCGACGCGCTCGGGAAGAGAGCTTTTGGACAATCGGGGCCGTGGCTCCGCGCCAAGTCCATTCTACCGGGGCAGCCAGGTGTGGAGAACACCATCTTCTCCTCGGAGGTGGATTGCGCCCTCTACCGGAACGCCGCTGTCGGCTGTTGGGGGTGGGGGCTACCCGGAACGCTCGGTGTCGCAGAGCCCACGACCTTCCAATCTCGCCATTGGCTCGACGGTCTCGCTGGGGTCACGTCGACCTCGGCAGGTGGTCTGGGTTTTGGCTGCGCCATTCGCAAGGACGGGCGTTTGGTGTGCTTCGGGCGCAACGAAGCAAATCAGTGCGCGAAGCCGGGCAGGGCATTCCGGCTCGAACCAGCGCCCATCTTGGAGCCCCGATGACGCGTCGAATGGGCTTGGGTGTGGCGCTCGCTGCACTGTCCGCGGCCGGTGCGCTCGGATGCGGGTCGGCGACGGCCGTGAGCACCACCCCAGCGGAGTCGTCGCAGACCGACGGCGGCCCGCCCGTCTGTGACCCCGTCGCTGCTTGCAGCTCGTCGTGTGGTCCGCGCGAGACACGTGCTGCGGGCGTGTGCAGGCGCTTCCGCCCCCTCGCTTCGTCCGAGGCTCACAGCTGCGCTATCAGGCCCGAAGGCATCGCGTGCTGGGGCGGCGACGTCGGGCAAGGCATCTTCTCGCGGAGCCCGCGCCGCCTGTCTCCGACGCCGTTCTTGGCGCTCGAGTTCTCGCCTGGCGATCCCAAAGCGGTGGCGGTCGCCGTCTCCAAGAGCTTCGGCTGTACGCTCTTGGAGAATGGCCGCGTGCGGTGCTGGTCGGCGGAGGCCTCTGCCGAGCTCGAGGGCTTCGCCAGGGTGATCGATTTGGCTATCCACGAGTCGGTCCTTTGCGCTGTGCTCCAGTCGGGCGGCGTCCAGTGTGCCGATCTGAAGACCCCGGCGCCCAACCTCGAGGACTCCAATCCTGTCGTGCGCTTCGCCCACCCCGCGCCGTTCGCGATCCCTCCACTCGCGGACGTTGCGGCGATGGTGGCGGGCGGCGAACAGTTCTGCGCTCTACATCGCAGTGGTGAGGTGAGCTGTTTCCAGCACGGTTCTCGTGGTGGTGGGAGGCAGCCTCCGCCCGACCCGGCAGCGACTGTATTGACGGGTCTGAGCGATGCGGTGGACCTCGCGCTCGACGGGCGTCGTGGGTATTGCGCCGTCCGAAAGACAGGCGCCATCGTCTGCAACTGGGGTCATCCATCGCCGCGGGGCGACGGGACGCGCGTCAATCCTCTCTCCCTCATCGAGGACGCTGTCGAGCTCACTGTGGGTCAGCAGCACGGCTGCGCGATACGTCGCCCGCGCAGCCTCGACCATGGCAACGTCGTCTGTTGGGGGGACCAGATGAGTTCGGGGCCAGCCGTGACCCTCGTCGACGACCTCTCCGATGCCGTCGCCGTTTCGGCGGGGAATGGTTCGAGCTGTGCCCTTCGCAAGGATGGTTCCGTCTACTGCTGGGGCGACAGCTCTCAAGGCCGGCTCGGGAATGGCGTCCAAAAGGAGGTCCTGCGGCCCACGTTGGTGCCTGGGCTATCACCGGCCTTGCAGGTGCACGTGACCGAGAACGGTGCCTGCGCGCTCACGAGTGAGGACGTCATTTGCTGGAACAGTCCCAACCCGACCTTGTCGGATACGACGGGGCCAGCACCAGCACCACGATCGCTGCTGCGCGCAGTCGGGCGACGTTTCCAGGCTGGGACGCGGTTCGTCCAAGTCGACGCGACGTGCCTCTTGGACGATAGCGGCGCATTTCGCTGCGTCGATCCAGCTTATGATAATAGCGTCACCTATCCGCTCTCGCTCGAGCATGTCGTGGACACGGTGTCGGTCGGGAACTCTCCGGGCTATGGGGTTGGCCTCCTCGACTCGGGGCGCGTTGTCTTCTATAGCGGGGGCGATCAATTGGAGGTGGCCGAGATCGTCAAGGTCGATGGGCTGACCAACATTCAATCCATCGCAGGCGCCAAAGATATCGCCTGTGCGGTCGAGAAGGACCTGTCCGTCAAGTGCTTTGCGTATGGCGTCGAGGATGCCAACGAGCTGCACCTGACCTCGAAGGTGCAGACAGTCCCAGGGGTGGGGGTCCACTCCATCTTCTATGACGGCGGCGCGACCTTCTGCGGCCTCACCTCCATTGGTGAGATTGTCTGCTTCGAAGCGTCCAAAGATAGGAATGGTTGGGGACGAAAGAGCTCACGAGGGCTCGAGATCGGCGCTGCGCGCAACGTCGCGGGCGTTTCGGGTGCGGTCGAGCTCGCGTTGAGTCCGAGGACCTCCTGCGCCCGGATCCTCGACGGGACTGTAAGGTGTTGGGGCGACAACAGCACTGGCCTCTTGGGGCTCGGTGACCTCGACCCTCACCCCGGCAGCTACCCCATTGAAGGATTGAACGAGGTCGTTTCAATCGGTGTCGCCCGCGGGACGGCTTGTGTCGCGCGCAAGAACGGTGAGGTCCTGTGTTGGGGCTCGAACGCCGACGGTCGCGCGGGGAACCGCGGCCAGACTGTCTTCCTCGAGCCTGTCGAGACGCTCGGCCCAATAGGCGTTTCGCGCAGGTGACTGTCAGAACGTGCCGCTCAGCGATAGGCGCGAGGGTCCGACCTCGAGCGCGACCGCAGGGCTCTCCGCGCCACCGGGGCGGACCGCGAGCAGGATGATCCCGACAGCGGCGGCGGCGCCACCGACGACGAAGCAGATCGTGGACGCGGTTTGGAGCGCCACGGCGCGATCGATCTCGGTCTTCTCCGCAGGAGCGCAGTGATCTCCGAAGCAACGGGATCGCACGTCGTCGACGATGTCGAACGCGACGACGCGCGTGCCGATCGCGACCGCGAGCCCGGCGACTCCGACGGAGAGGACGACCGCGCCGGGCACGAAACTCCCCCCTGACTCGGTCGGCTGCGCAGCGGGGCCCTGAGGTGCATCGGGCTCCTCTTTGGGCTTGTCGATCGGCTTGTCCGGGGTTGTCGTCGGAGCGCTCAGCGTCGCCGTCACGCTCTTCGTCAGCTCGGCGTTCACGTCGGCGGTCGCGAGGATTTGATCGCCATTTCTCGCGACCGCTTTGTGCGCGCCAGGGTCGACCTGGATACCCGCTGCGGCTGCGGTCTCGGTCACCGACGCGCCGTCGAGCTCGAGCACAGTTCCGGATGGAAAACCTGGCGCGAGGATGATGACGCGAGGGATCTGGGGCTCGAGCTCCGCGAGCTCGCGCTTGGCTTCTTCGATCGCAGTCTTGAACTGTGGTGGAGTCTTGGCGTCGGCAACCTCGGCGGCGGCCCGCCGGTAGAGCTCTCGAGCGGCGAGGAGCTTCGAGAGCTGTCGCCGGCATCGCGCCATGTAGAGGACGAGCACCGGCGAGTGAGCCTTCGCCTCGGCGGCCTCGAACAGCGTGTAGGCCTCGTCGAACTTGCGGGCGTCGAACCGAGTCTTCGCGTCCCTCGCGAGCACGATCGCGGAGTTGGTGTCCTGCGGTGTCTTGGGCTGGGCCGCGACCTCGGGGGCGCACAGCGACAGCGCGACCAAGGGGACCAGGACGAGCGCTCTCATAACGCGAGTCCCGTGAATGGATCGACCGTGGCGGCGCTCTTGCGGATCGTGGGCGTTGGTCGTGCTGCCGAGCTCCAGGGGCGCAGCGCTCGCGTGGACCCACTCGCGAGCCCGGCTGCGCTCGAGGTCGCGGGCGTGACGACAGGCTGCGCTGGTTCTGTCGTCGCGCGCGCCTCGATCGACGAAGGAGCCGTCGCTCCGACGCTCGCGACCGCCGACGGTGCGGGCGAAGCCGCTTGCGTGCTCGGAGCCGCCGAGTCGTTCTGCCCTCGGCGACCGAGGAAGAACCCAGCGATCCCGACGATGGCGATGAGCGCGACCCACGGTAAGAGCCGCCACGCGAGGCTCCGCGAGCCGGGTGCGCTGCTCGATTGGGTCGTCACCGCGCGAAGCTCGCGTGAGGCGGTCGCCTCCGAACCCTCGGCGTTTGCTAGCGGGGTCGCAGCAGGCGCCGCGGCGCGCGTGATCTCGTCCTGCCCATTCGCGGGCCGCGTCCGCACCTGCACCCATGGGGCGCCCGTCCCGCCGCCCGCGATCGCCGCGAAGGCCTCCGCGAGCTCGGCCGCGCTCGAGAAGCGCCCATCGAGCTCGCGGCTCAGCGCGCGATCGAAGAAGTCGTCGAGGGCCTTGGGGAGATCGGGGCAAAGCTCGCTCACCTGCGGGATCGGCTGACCGACGATCGCCAGCATCACCGCCGTCACCTGGTCGCCGTCGAAAGGCCGCTTTCCGGTGAGGGCCTTGAACATCACGACGCCCAGCGACCAAAGATCACTGCGCTGATCGACGCGCTCTCCGCGAGCCTGCTCGGGGCTCATGTGATGCGGCGAGCCGATGACCGTCCCGCTCGCGGTCTTCTCGTCGACGAGCTGCGTGCTGAGCTCGCGCGCGATGCCGAAGTCAAGGAGCTTGACCACCTCGTCCTGGCCCTCTCGCACGAGGAAGACGTTGCTCGGCTTCAGGTCGCGGTGGACGATCCCCGCTGCGTGCGCGACGGTCAAAGCCTTGCAAATTTGGGTGACGATCGGTGAGAGCTCCGCGGGCGTGAGCCGTCCGACCTGGGCGAGGCGATCGCCGAAGTCCTGACCGTCGAGCCGCTCCATCACCATGTACGGCGTGTCGTCTTCGACGCCGTAGTCCTGGACCTTGCAGATGTGCAGGCTCTTCAGCTGCGCGCTCGCCTTCGCCTCGCGCTCGAACCGCGCGCGCGCGGCCTGCGTCTCCGCGAGGATGGGCGCCATCAGCTTCACGGCGACCTCTGCGTCGAGGAGCTCGTGTTTGGCGAGCCAGACAGCGCCCATACCACCACCCGCGAGGCGCTTGATCAGGCGGTATTTCCCACCCAACACGCTGTCCGGCCCGAGCCGCGCCGCCATCTCGGTCAGCCTACGGCTTCGACACCCGAAGAGCCAAGCTCTTCAAAGGCACTCGCTGTGATCACCACACGCGAAGTGCGCCTCGACCCGCGTGAGCGGCAGGGCGTGGTCGTAGAGCGCGAGCTCATCGAGCTGGATGGTCGTCCCGAGCTGCGTGCGCCCGATCACGAGCGGCGCTCCGAGGGTGGGCAGCGACGCGACCGAGTCGGGCGGATCCAAGTCAGTCACGAGCGTCCCGTCGACGTAGATGAGAGCGTCCGCGCCGTCGAAGGTCACGACGAGGTGGTGGTACCCGTCGACGAGCGAAGTCATCGTCTCGGCCACGTCGTCGAAGGTCCCCGTGCCGTCGTAGCGGAGGTGGTGGACCGACGTGTTCGAAAGGGTCGTCTCTACCCCTGACGTGTTCGCGCCCTGCTCGATCCAAGCAAAAATGCTCGCTGGCTGAGCGGCGGCGAGGACCTCCACCCAGCCCTCGAGCGAGTACGGCGCGAAGCCGCTGAGCCCGTACGGGTTCGGGTCGAGGACGACGTAGGCTCCATCCGCGAGCGAGATCGCAGCGTCGACGTCCGTGCTGAGGAGCGCGCCCAAGACGTCGCGCTCCACCATCCCCGCGTCCGCGACGGACACCGCGTTGTGCCCTTTGCCGCTCGAGTCCTGGACCTCCGCGGAGGTCGCCTCGTTGAACCGCCAATACCCGATCGGCTGGTCCTCCATCACGAGATCGACGTAGGTCTTGGGCGCGCCGCCGGCCCCACCAGCGCCGCCCGTGCCGCCCTCTCCCAGGTCGTACACGATACCGTCGACGTCGATGCAGCCGACGAGCGCGACCACGAGAGCAGCCGACGGGAAGACAAGAGAGGTGAGCTTCATCCTGCTGTTCGGGGGCCAGTCTACAAGGTTCGCGAACCGCTCGAACTAATCGGCAGGCTTCGACCTCAATTGATCGACGACGAGCAGCGTCGCGAACGCGAGCGCGAGCGCGACATCCATTACGACGAAGAACATGGTCTTCTCACCCTTGTAGAGGTGATTGCCGAAGCGGCTGTCCGAGGTCGTCAGATCGCGATAGCCAAAGCCGAGGTTCGCGACCATGAAGACGGCGCAGACCAAGCGCTGTCCCTTTCGCTCGCGGACCACCAAGCCGAAGACGATCATCAAGCAGCCGACGAACGCCATCAGGCAATAGAAGAACGAGAAGAAGTCGGCGAGCACCGGCGAGGCGATGACGTCCTCGGCGACGCCGAAGTCGCGCAACATGGAGACCCCGCGGGCGACCGCGGAGCAGGCCATCAGGGTGTAGATGACGCCGATCGTGATGAGGGTAGGGCGAAAGCCACGGACCATGTTGCGAGTGAAGCCGAGTCGCGGCCGGCGCGCTTGAACGAACCTGCTGTGTCCTAGTCGGCCGGGGCAAAATCGTTCGATACTCGCGCGATGGAGAGCGTGATCCGTCGAGCAACGACGGGCCGCGAGGCAGGCACGGTCCTCGTGACGGGGCCCTCCCTCGCGCTCACCGAGGCGAAGGTCGAGGGCGTCGTGATGTTCGAGCGCTGCCCAGCGATGCACTCGATCATCCTCGCCCCGTGTCGCGTCGTGCTCGGCGGGCGCGTGCTCGACGCGTCGCGCGCCCTCGCGATCCCAGCTGGCGTTCGCCATCACGTGCGCTCGATCGGGGCGGAGCTCGGCGGCGTCGCGTACTTCGACCCGAGGCGCTACGCGTTCAGCGACGTCGTGCGCCTCGCCGAGCGCTGGGAGGGCTTCGTGGTCGGGCGCGACGACCTGCGTGAGGCCTTCGGCGACGCGCTCCGTGCGCCCCGCCGCCGTGTCGAATCCCGGCTGCCGCGCCCCCGAGGCCCTCGAGCTCGGGGGCGCGACCGTCGACGATGCGGCCTCGCGAGCGCGCCTCTCCACGAGCCGCTTCACGCACCTCGTCAGCGACACCCTCGGGCCCTCGCCGCTCACGTTTCGCACTTGGTTCAAGCTGCGTCGCGCGATCGGCGCGGCGCTGCTCAATGGCGCGAACCTCACCGAGGCCGCTCACCTCGCTGGGTTCGCCGACTCGGCCCACCTGACCCGCACCTGCAAGAGCACGATGGGCGTGCGACCCGCCCAGATGCTGCCGCCCGTGATTCACGTGTCGAGCGAGGATTGATTGGATGTTCCGCGAGATGAAGTGGAGCTTGGCGTTCGTGGTCTCGGTGCTCTCGGCGTGTGGAGACAGCGATTCACCCCCGCCCGAGAACCCGAGCGACGAGGCACCGAACGTCGCCGCGACAGAGGCGGGGCGCGTTCGTGGTGTCGAGCAAGATGGGGTCGTGCGCTTCCTCGGCGTTCCATACGCAGCGCCTCCCGTCGGTGAGCTGCGCTGGCGGCCACCGGCACCCGTCGAACCGTGGAGCGATGTTCGCGACGCGTCCCAGTTCGGCTTGAGCTGCACACAATCCGCTGAGACGGAGGGCCCCGGCTCGGAGGATTGTTTGTTCCTCAATGTGTGGACGCCCGAGGTCCGCGCCGAGAAGCCGCGTCCGGTCATGGTCTACATCCATGGCGGCGGCTGGGTGCGCGGCGCCGGCCGTATGTCGCATTTGAGCGGCATCGAGAACGTCCTCGACGGGCAAAACCTGGCTCAGCGCGACGACGTCGTGGTCGTGACGCTCAACTATCGCCTCGGCAGCATCGGCTATCTGGCTCATCCGGCGTTCGCGGCCGAAAACGACGCGGGCTCGACTGGCAACTACGGCCTACGCGACGCGATCGCTGCGTTGGAATGGGTGCATCAGAACATTCGCGAGTTCGGTGGCGATCCAGAGCGGGTGCTCGTCTTCGGGACGTCGGCCGGTGGATCGCAGACGTGCGCGCTCGCGGCGTCGCCTCTCGCCGACGGCCTGTTCTCGGTCGCCTCGGCCCACAGCAGCGGCGGCTGCGACTGCTTCCGCACCGACCAAGCCAAAGCCGTCGCCGAAGCTCTCGCCGATACGGTCGGCTGCAGTGCGGCGGACGATGTCGCAGCGTGCTTGCGCGAGGTGCCGGCTTCGACCTTGGTCGCGCTGCCAAGCAGCGGCGCGATCGCCGACGGCGAGGTCTTGCCGATGTGCCCCCTCGAGACCTTCCAGGCGGGCGGCGGCACCCACGCTCCGCTCGTGTTCGGCACGACCGCCCACGAGGCAATGGGCTATCTCGACGACGCCGCAAAGGCCCTCACGTGGGACAGCTTCGGGCAGGTGCTCGACAACTCCTTTGGTGCCAAAGGCGCCGACGTCGCGGCGGCGTACGGCCCAAGCAAGTACGACAGCGCGCCCCTCGCTTGGGTGCTCTTCATCGGGGATTGGATTTACCACTGCCCCGATCGGCGGGTGCTCCGTGCGCTCGGCGGCCGCGAGGAACCGCTCTATCGCTTCGTGTTCGGGGGCATCCTGTCCGACGAACGGCATGTTGGGATGGGGGCGGTGCACGGCAACGACGTGCCCTTCATCTTCCGCAACTTCGGCGAGCTCTCGACCACCGAGGCCGAGCTGAACCTGTCCAACACGATGGCGACCACCTGGGCGGAGATCGCCGCGACTGGCAAACCGCCCGCGTTCTGGGCGCCGTGGGACGAGAGTGGCGCTTTCGTGGGGCTCGGGCTCGACGGCGTCGCCATGCTGATTGGCCATCGCGACGCGGAGTGCGATGTATTGGATCAGGTGCCGGCGCTACGCGACATCACAGTCTTGCCGTTCCCTAGCGCGCAATAGCGCTTGGCTCGAGGGCCGCGGCCCGGCGTCAGCTCAAGGCATTAGCGTGATGCCGGACAGCACGTATCCACCATAGGGTCCGGGCGCGGGTTCGCCGCGGCGCTGGTCGAAGCTGAGCTCGAGCTTGAGCTCGCGCCAGGTGAACTCCGACCGCTCGCCGTCATATAGGAGGTAGTCGTCGGAGTCGTACGCATGGTTGTGCTCGATCTTGCCGGACAGACCGAGGGCTTCAATGACGGGGCCGGCGGCGATGATGGTGCGCGCCGTCCAGAGGTCGGTGCCGTGGATGGCGCTCGCGCCGGTGCCGCTGGAGCGTCGTGACAGGCGAAAGCGTGGGTCCTCGAGGCGAAGCCACTTAGCAGTCGCCTCGGGCTCGTCGCTCACGCGCTTCTTGTCGGTAGCGAGCTGCGCGAGCCCAGCCAGCAACATCTGGAGCGCGACGGCGTCGTCCTCGAGCGGCAGCACGCTCTCGGGCATGGTGACGCTGAGGTAACCATCGAGCTTCGCCTGTTCGAGCGCGACCGAATCGACCTTGTCGTCGAGGCCAGCGTCGTCGACGTCGACCCCGATATTGAGCACACCCGGCCCCCAGAGCTCCAGCTTGTTCGCTTTCGTTTCTGTAACTAGATCCCAGATCTTCCACCCCCACGCGCCCGCGTTTCTACGCGAAGCGACCGCGTTGGGGACGCCGAGCGCCGCGGCGAGCTCCGTCGCCTTGCCGCCCTTCGGAAACTTGATCGAGACCGAGCTCGGTCCGCCCATTTGGAGCTCGAGCTCTTTTGGCAGGGAGAGCTCTTTCCTGAGGTCCGCTTCCGACAAATAGAACAGCGCAGGCTCACAGCTCAGCCGCCGCGCCGCCGCTGCGAGCTCGGACATTGTTCCCGCCGCTGTCTTCGGCAGTGGCTTGCAGCTGTCGTTCTTGGGCGGGGGCGTGGCGAGCGCGAAGTGGCTCGGTCCCGTCGGCACGGCGCTCGGGTACGCCCACGAGACGGCGCTCGGTGTGCTCGGCGTTGCGCTGACGGAGGCAACGCTCGGCGTCGCGCTCGCGGAGGCCGCCCGCGGCGCCACGCTCGAAGAGGTCATCACGGGGCTCGAGCCCTTGCCCGATCCGCTGGCGCGCGCCGTCCCCGACGACGCGGCGGGCTCCCCATCCGAACAGGCAAAGAGCGACATCGCCATCATGCACACTGCAGTGTTCGACCTGCTCATCAGGTCGCATGATGGCACGCGCCATCGCGATGGGTAGCTCTACGCTCGGCGGGCGCGCGTGAGGTTGGCGCCTTGTAGAGCGCCCTCTGGTTTGACGTCGCGCAGGTCGGCGTCGCGCAGGTCGGCGTCGGCGAAGATCGCGTCAATGACAATGGCGCCCGTCAAGGTGCTGTTGCGCAGGGAGGCGCGCTCGAGCTTGGCGCGCGATAGATCCCCTCCAGCAAGATCGACTTCGCGCGCGTCCAACTCGGTTGCACAAGCACCCTGGAGCAGAGCCCCCTTCAGGTTCGCCCGCCGAAAGTCAGCTCCCTCGAGATTGGCGTTCGTGAAGTTTGCTTTGGCGGCTTGGCATTCACGGGCCTGTGCCTTCGACAGGGAGGCTCCAGTCAAGTTGGCCTCACCGAGGGATGCGCGCGTCAGCGTCGCCCCGTCCAGCTTTGCGCCCTCCAGGAGCGCACTGTCGAGTTTGGCACGCGACAGGTCTGCTTCGCTCAGGTCGGCGTTGGTCAGGATCGCGTGGGAGAGGTCTATGCCGACAAGCCTGGCGCCTCGCAACGCCGCGCCCATCAGATCGGCCTCTCGCAAATCCAGTTCAGCGAGGCTCTCTCCCGATTGTACGCGTCGCTCCAGCTCGATGAGGAGCGTCGGGCGCGGCCCCGTTCTCTCCTTTTTCGGCTGGGGCGCGCTGGGTGCTGGGGCGGCTTCCACTTTCACGGGTGTAAGCGCTGGCTCGGCGCCGGCAGGGGCCCCGGACAACATAGAGCCAAGGGCGCTCGGCCCGAAGGGCATGGGCTCGGGCGGCAGAGGTGGTGGAGGCGGCGACGCAGGTGGCGGCTCTTATGTGTACTGGCGGACTTGGGACGAGCGGGCCTGGGCGATCAGGGGCTCCCTCCGCTCCGCCGAGTCTACCCAGAGAGAGGCCCTCCAAAGCGCTGGGCCCGTGCATAGTGGAGCTTACGAGCGGCGGGGCGCCACCACGGGAGGCGTAAAGACCGGAGGCGGCTTCGCGATCGTTTGAGCTTCAACGATCGCGGGGGGAGCTGGCTTTTCAGCCTCGAAGGGCAATGGCTGCGGGAACGGCAAGGCAGGCGCAGGCGACGTGCGCGGCTCGTCATCTCCAAACTGCGTCTCCCCCTCGTAAAACGCGTAGGGGGACCCACCAGTCGGCGTCGGTGTCGGCGGCAGTGGCGACGCCGGGCCCTGCGTGAAGGGCAGCGCAGCATGGACGGCAGGGGCCAGCCTGTCGGACTCTTGCGTGCGCGCCATGTTTGCTTTTGGAGGCGAGTCGGCGACCCGACTCGTTGCGTCTTGGGACGGGAGCGATTCGTTCGGCAGGACATTCAGCTTGAGCTCGATCCACTTGGGGATGCTCGCGCTTGGCTGCACTCGATTCATTCGATAGAGGAGCGAGATCGTCCACGTGTCGACGCACACGATGGAGGCTCGATGAAACAAGGTGGCAGGCTCCACCCCGTCCAACATGCCTATCACGCCGACCTTCGACAGCTTGCACCAGCGCCGAGCGTTCGGCTGGTCAATCCCCGTCGCGACCACCCATTCCCCGGAGATCGTGGTCAAGGTGGACTTCAGCGAACCCTCGATTGGAGTCGACAGTGGATGGTCGCCCGGGTCACAAGACAGTTCGGCGACTGTTCGCTCCCCGCGACGCAACATCACACGACCGGGCACACGCCGATGTCCACGGACAATCAGCTGCCGTCCGGCGGCTGGGGTCATCTCTTCATCCGCGGCTCTCCCCTGGTGCACACCCGGAGCCTCGGAAGCGATCAGCGTCGGGTTGCCGGTGTCGTCGATGCGCACGACCAGCTTCGCGGCGATGAACAGCTCTGTATTGCCGCTCGGAGCGACCGTTGCCCACGCCAGGCCCGCGCCATTGAACTCCCGGCAAGATACCTGGATGGGTCGGACGTGGGCCCCGATCACGAGACGCCTAGGGGCCGAGGAGCAGAACCTTGAGCTGCGACGGCACGAGCCGGACGTTGGGGGAGTTGATGAGGTTGCCTGGCCCCATGCTGGTCATACGCGTCGCCGGCAGACCACCCATCAAACACGTGAACATCGCTGTAACGTGGCGGGCCGGTGCGTCCACGGTCTGGGACACGAGGCCCAACATGATGCCGAGGGTGTCGCCCAGCGTGAACGGGACGGTGGTCGCGAGGTTGTGCCCAGGCCCGACCGAAACGAGGACATTGTAAGCCGCCGGAACGCCAGTCGGCCCCATCCCGATGTTGGGGTAGGGGATGGGTGCAGCCACCGGCGGCGTCTTGCAAACGTCGGGGAAGCCCGTGTCGACGCCCATCATTTGGCAGTTAGCGAACATGTTCGTCCCTATCCGATATGGATCTGATTGGAGTCGATCTTCGCGATTTGGCGCGCGGTTACGCAGGTGTTCTCACCGTGGATGGTGATGACGCCCTCGGCGCGCACGTCCATGACGTTCGTCCGGGTCTGATCGAGCTCGGACACGACGCGGACACTTCGCTTCAATCGCGAGGAGACCTCGTCCGCGACGACCTCGACGAGGCGACCGAGCTGGCGCATATGGTCGAAGCTCGACTCGATGGAGGCGCCGAAGGCCTCGAGCTTCTTTGCGAGCACGCTGGCCCGATTGGCCTGTACGCTCACGACCTCGGAGGCAGCGGTGAGCGAGCGCGAGGCCGCGAGGCGCAGGTCGCGAGCGCCGCGCACACTCAAGCCCTCGTTCTCATCGACCTCGAGGGCGACGCCGGAGCCGAGCTCGATGGTCGCCTTTGCTTCCGTGCGTGTAAGCACGCTGGTCACGAACACTTCGTCGCCCGTGATGATGGCGACCACGCGATCGCCAGGCGCTGGCGCCAGGAGGCAGCTCGCGGCCCGCCGAGCCTCCACCGAGCGCGAGCCGATGCTGAGCTCGATCCTGGAGGCATCGACGCCAGCCCGCTTCTCCACGCGAGTCGACGGCGGCGCGATGTCGATGACCGTGGCCTCCACCATTTCACATGGCTTGCCACGCTCTACTGCCAATTGCGGTTCTCCCATCGAATCGTTCTCCCTTTTCCAACTCGTTGGGGCTCAAACCACCCCCGTGCGCTCCGCGACACTCAATTTACAGCGGTCAGGATCCGTCGCGCGGAAATTCCTCAGCGCGCGCGCGCCTCTCGTCGTTTCCGAGGGCGGGCGAGCGGTTGGTGAAGCTCGCGCCTTCTTCGCGGGCCTTGTGAAACGTCGCGCGAAAGAGCGAAGCGCCAGTGAAGTTCGCGCGTCGGATATCGGCGTGTGAGAAGTCCGCGTACGTCAAGATCGCGTCCGTAAACAGGGCTCCCTCGAGCTCGGCTTTACCGAACTGCGCCATCGTGAGGTTCGCCCCCTGGAACGCGGCCTGCGGAGCTTTGGCGCCGATGAAGCCTGCCTGATCCAGATCGGTCTTCTTGAAGGAGGCGCCCTTGAGGTCGGCCGAAGAGAACATCGCCATCTTCGCCGAGGCGCCATCAAAGCTCGCGCCCTCGCACTTTGCCTCGTGAAAGTTGCAGCGCTCGAGCTCCGCCCGAGCGAAGGAGACCCCGCGCAAGTCGGCCCCGATGAATTGGGTCGTTCGCAGATCGGCCCCCTCGAAGGAGAGCTCGGCGCAGTTGCTCTCGACGAGCACGCACTTCACCAGCTGGGCCCCGCCGATATGAGCCTTACGGAGGTCGGCCTGATACAGCGTTACAGTGTTGAGGTTGGCGCCCGTGAGGACCGCGTCGTCGAAGGTCGACTCCGTGAAGACTGTGCGGTCGAAATAGACCTTCTCGAAATTGGCGCCCGTGAGGCGACATTTGACGAAGGCGGTGATGGGCAGCGTGCACCCAGCGAAGTTGGTTTGGACCAGGCTCAGCTCAACGAACTTCGTCGCGGTGAGGTCCGCAGCATGAAACACCGAGCCGTCGAGGGAGCCCTTGTGAAAGGTCGCGAGCTTCAGCTTCGCGCCCTCGAAGTTACAGCCCTCGAGGTTGCACGCGATGAACGAAGACTCCTGAAGGGTCGCGCCGCCAAATCGCGCGCCGGGAAAGGCGCAGCCCTCGATGACGACCCCGGACAGATCCGCGTTGGTGAAGTCGGCCGCGGGGAAGATGATTCCGCGAATCGTCTCACCCCGCTCGACCATGGCGAGCACATCCTCACGCGTGACGATCTCAGCCACGGCTCTCCTCCTCGGGTTTCTCGTAGCGGGGCTCTCGGAGCAGGACCTCCAGGTGCGCGCCGGTGAAGCGCGTTTTATCGTCGCCCCGCGCCCGCGAGAGAATCGCACCGTAGAGGTTTGTCTTGGAAAAGTCGGCGCCGTAGAGGGTCGCGTTCGAGAGCACTGCCTCCATGAAGCTGGCGCCGCGAGCGTTCACGCCCGTGAGGTTCGCTCGAATGAAGAGGCTGCCTTTGGCGTTCGCCTCGGTGAGCTTCGCGTCGGTGAGGTCCGCGTTGCCGAAATCGCATTGGGTGAGGGTGGCGCCGCTGAGGTCGGCGCTCTGCAGCCCCGCCCCGCGAAAACACGCTCGCTCGACGTGCGCGCCGCGCAGGTCTACGCCTTTTGCAGCGACCTCCATTGGCCACGCCGACTTGATCAGGCTCGCGCCGGCGAGACAGGCGCCCTCGGCGCGAGTCTTGAGAAAGACCGCGCTATTGAGGTTCGCCTGCGTGAAATCAACGCCTGTGAGATCGCACTCCACGAACTGCGCCTTCTCCAGGTTGGCGCCGCTGAAGCGAGCGCCGCGGAGGTCCAGCTTGTAGAAGAGGACCTTCTGTAGATTGGCGTTGGAGAAGTCGACCTTGCCGAGGGTGGAGTCCAGGAAATAGGACTCAGCGAGGTCGGCGCGCACGAACGAAGCCTCCTCGATGCGCGACTTGGTGAACCAGAGCTTGGGCAAGCTCGCCTCGGAGAAGTCCACTTTGGCGAACGTCGTATCGCCCAGATTGGCGCCCTTGAGATTGGCCCCTACGAACCTCGTCTGGTGGAGCTTCGCTCGCGTGAGCACCGTGTTCTCGAGGTTTGCTTTGTCGAGGACGGTGTTCGTCAAATTGGCGCACTCGAACAAGCCATTTGAGAGGTTGGCGCCCGTCAAATTGAGCTGCGACAGATCGGCGCCCGTGCCGTCGAGTCTGCCATCGACCTCGTCGGGACGTTTGCCCGCTCGGTGTGCCTCGACGAGGCGCTGTCGGATCCCCGCGCTCGCGTCGCCCTCGAGCGGGGCAGCCGGGTCGCGATAGTGCGCATACATCCTATAGGTTTGGAGGAGCTGCTCGTCCTGCTGTACGAGGTTTGCGACCCAGGTCTGGTCTTCGAGCATTTTCTCGAAGATCTCGAGCGGCATATTGGCGTTGCGCGCCAGCTCGACCTGCTCGCGCATCCGCTCGACTGTCGGCTTCGCCGTTGGCTTCGGCGGGCCAGCGCCCTCACGCCGGGCCTCGGCGACGAGCTGCTCCCAATCGAGGCCTTGTCGCTTGGCTTCTTCCTTGGCCTTCTCCTCCGCTTCGAGCTTCCGCTTCTCGGCGTCCGCCTTCTCCTGTTCGAGGCGGGCGAAGGACTTCTCCATATAGCGAATCAGCCCCTCCGCATCCTCGACGGGCGGGGGGAGCTCTTCGGGCGGCGGCAATGGGAGGTAAGTGTCAGGGTCATTGCCCTCCGCCGCGAGCTTCGCGCGCTGCTCGGTGATCATCCGCCCCCGCGCGGCCTCGGCGCGCTTCTGCAATAGAAAATCAGCCTTGTTCATCGCGACGAGGTCGTCTTCGGGCAGGCCCGTCGACTCCCAGCCGAGCTCGGGCGGCGGCGCGAGATCGACGTCGCGTAGGCACCAGAGCGCCCCGTGTTTATCGCGATCCGTTCGACGCTTCACCACTTCGGCGTAGTGCTCGACAGGGCGCGTCGTGGACAGATCCTCGGCGGCGATGACGAGCGTCGTAATGTCCGAAGCGTCGTCCTCGCGGACGGGGACGAGTCCGCGGTGCACGCTCACGAGGACGCCGTCATTGGGGAAGGCGATGAGGGTGTCGATCCTCAGCGGAACGTCGACGAGCTCACCAGCGACGCCGCGCTGGACGAACGCTCGCCCACGGAGCGGCGGGACCTCTCCCTCCACGCGCGAGCGCTCGGCGTTCATGTTGATGAAGGCCACGCGATCGCCCTCACGAAAGAAGCCTGCGATGCGCTGGTCTTCCAACGCGGTGTGGAAGAAGCGGGCGTCGAAATTCGGTGGAGGACCAGGGAAGTGCTTCTCGATGTAGTCCTCACCATACGTGCCCGCGAGCGCGCGGCGGCTGACCGAGGCCAAGTCCATAGGGCCGAAGCCAGCGGGGCGAGGTCGATCCGAGGGCGAGACGATCAGGTGCTTGGGGTCTTCGATCTGTGGCAAAAGCCAGGGCGCGCTCGAGTCCTTCGGCTTGAGGCCCCGGCCCGCGGGGTTGATCGCGTCGTCCGCGCCCCCGAACGCGCACGTCCAATCCAGCTTCAATGTCGAGAGCGGCTCGGGGTTCGACGGCACTCCGTGCTTCCATTCGCGGCGACCGAGGATGGCGAGTCGCTTGTCGATCAGCTTCTTCCCCTCGCGCTGGAGCTCGAGGCCGACGAAGGACACAGGCTCGGCTTGGCCATGCGGTGAAAAGAACGAGCCGTGAACCAACACCTCACCGGCGGGCTTGCTGTAGCCCTCATCGAGGGTGGCCCCTGTGCCGAGGCTCTTCTCGACCAGCTTCCAAAGCGCCATCTCCGGCAGCATCTGCTTCGGAGCCGCCAAGGACGTTGCCGCGAACACCGACACAATGAGCTGCGGGCGCCGCTGGATCTCGATCACCCGGTGGAGCACGCCGAGACGGAGAGGTTTGATCGTGCGCATTGGCTTGGAGTGACGCTGCCGTCAGATCAGGATGATGATCGCCATGATCTCGATCTTGGGCCCGCCGCCCTTCAGATCGAAACCTTCATTCTCGATGAACGCGCCCTTCAAGGTCCCTTGGAAGCCCCAGGTCTCGAGCTTCGCGCCCGTGGCGGTGATGCTCACGATCGCACCTTGAACCGATAGCCCGGCGAGGCTGATGTTGAGACCGTACGCCGTCCCAGTCTTGCCGCCAGTCTGGAACCAATCGGCCAGCACGAAGGTCCAGGCCGGACAGATGACATCACATTTGGGCGTCACCCAAATCGTGTTGCCAGTGAGCCAGGTCGTCGGGCCGGAGAGGTTGGTCCAGGAGCTCGGGAACATGGTCGTCATGGCCCCACCGACCATGATCGTGCCGCTGCCGCCGACTGTCTGGGTCCAGTTGCCACCCACCGTTTGGGACGCGTTGCTGCCAATCGTGTCCGCGGCGTCCGCGCCAATCGTGCGTTTGGCGTCGCCGCCGACCTTGAAGATCATGTCACCGCCGACGGTCTCCTTGTGGTCGCCGCCGACGGTCTCGATGATGTCGCCGCCAACATCCTCTTTACGGTCGCCAGCAACCTTGATGATCCGGTCGCCCGTGATGGTCGTCTTCTGGTCACCGTCGAACAGTTCGGTGACATCGTTGTTCACCGTCTGTGACTTTGGACCTGCGTAGATCTGGTTGACCTCGGCGTCGTAGTCCTCTTGGACGTTGCCTTTGACGTGCTCCTCGAGGATGCCGCCGATGTCGATATATTGGTCACCACCCACGCTGCGGGCAGCGGTGCCGTCGGTGTGCTCACCGTAGTTGGCCTGGACTGTCTTCGGCGACTTGCCGACATCCTTCCAGTCTTTGGCCGTCCCCATGTGCAGATCGGTCTTCTTGGCGGGGGTGTAGACGTCAATCCACTCCTTGCCCTTCTCGTCCTCGATCTCGATGATGTTCTCAGCGCCCGTGATGATCTTGTTGCGGGTGTGATTCTTCGACGTGATGGGGCTCGGGGTCAGCGCGTTGGGGATGGCGCCCGTGATGATTGGGCGGTCGGGGTCGCCGCTGAGGAAGATGATGACGACCTCAGTCCCTTTGCGGAGGGGGAAGTGGAAACCCTCTGGGTTGCCTGCGTGGGGCTGCATCATGCGGATACGGGTCGAGGCCTTGCCCGCGTCGTGGCTGTTCTCGTCGAACATGAACTTCACGAGATAGCGCCCGTCGTCATCGAGCTGCGCGTAGTCGTCGTTCCCCTCGCCATCGATGGTCGCGACCTCTTGGCCCGAGATTCGCGGCCATTTCGTCACGCGCGGGGGGCGATATTGAAGCTCGGCGTCCGTCGCTTCCTCGACCTCGACGCGATAGACGTCTTTGGTGTCGATCCCCAGCAGCTTGGCGATGTCGCTCGTCGCCCCCGAGCTCTGCACCCCATGGTGCCTGAGCCGCGTCGCGAAGTACTTCTTGTTGAGCGCGCCGCGCGGATGCTGCTCGAGCTCGAACACGTAGCCAGTCCGCAGACCAAACGGAGTGCCGCTCCCGAGATAGATCTCCTCCCGCGCGAGGGCGCTCTCCGCCCGAACCTTGGCCAGGCGATCGCCGTCGCTCGGGGTGAAGAAGCGGTCACCGAACCGCGAGAACTCGGTGGTACCCGAGCTCGACGCGCTGGCCTCACCCTTCACGTCGAGGCTCGGATTCTTGTAGTCGTAGTCGCGTAGCTTGATGGTCGCGAGCGCGGCCCGCCGCGTGGCGCGAAAGCGCTGAAAGGCCTCACCGCTCGAGCCGTCGTGGCCGATCGACGGGAAGTACCGTATCGCCCCGGACGCGAGCGACTCGCTGGCCTTCTTGTCGGTGATGACCATCTTCGACCCGTCGTCGCCGTGCTCGAAGAAGTAGTGATATCCCTCGCGCTCGAGCCACCGAGTGACGAAGGCGAGGTCGCTCTCCCGGTATTGGCAGACGAACTCCTCGGTCGCGGGCGAGCCGTTCAGCCGAAACTCGAAGTCCGAGCCGTCGATGAGCCCGGCCGCGCTCAGCACGTCCGTCACGAACTCCTTGGCGTTCTTCTTCGTGAAGACGCGGCTGTGCTCGCCGAACGCAAGTTGCCAGGCGGCCGGCACGATGAGGCCACGGAAGACGCCCACCGCGTCCGTCTGGTGAATGTGATCGATGGCGGCAAAGACCCCGCCCCACTGCATCTGCGGCCCGCCGCTGCCACGATCCGCCTTGACGGTTGCTTTCAAGCCAATGGCGTCGGCGAAATCGATGTCGTCGGGTGACCTCGTCGTGAAGTGCACAACGAGCTCGAATGGCTCGTTGACAGCCTCGGTCAGTCGAAAATCAATGAGCGTCGTGTCGTCGGGTAGTGCACTGGAGCTGAGCGTGAACAGGTCGGCCATGGCCATCCCCTCTTGCGTGGGCCGAGGAGAGCGGCGTTCAGCCGTTCCCGCAAGGGAGAAGATCGCCCGCTGAGGTCTTTTTTGAAGTCCGCTGAGACGAATATTCATCGTGCGAGCGGACCGAGAATTGCTGGGCGAGCGAGCGGTGCGCGACAGTCTCGGTGTGCGCGCGCAGGCCGCGCAGGTCTTGCTTTTGTTACAAGACTGTAGGCGATGCCGGGTCAGTCAGCGCGCGGTGCAGCGCTCCGCGTACTCGCCAGCGCCCATCGCCATCTGGCCAATGGCGAAGCCCAGCTGTTCGCAGCCGAGCGAGTCGATGTAGCCGGTGCAGGCGTTGGCCTCGTCGTAGGTGCGCGCCGAGAGCTTGTCGCCGCGACCCTGATCGCAGCTCGAGGTGCAGAGCCCGGGATCGAGGAGCGGTGCGCTGCACGCCGACTCGGCGTGCGAAGCCGTCCGCTCGCACACGAGGCGGCACCATTCGCCGTAGGAGACGGGGTCCGCGCCGCTCCGTGCGGGCTGTGCCCCGCCGCCGCACGCGGCGAACGCGAGCGCGACGAACGCCACAGCCGAGATCTTCCGAGGTCCTGACATGACCGAGACCTTACGCTGATCGCGCGCTTCTCGGAACGGCTCCGCGGCTGATAGAAGGAGACAATGCGAAAGACTTTCGAAGCTGTGCTGGTCGTTGCGGTGGCGCTCCTGGTCGTCGGGTGTAGTGACCCTGCGACCGTCGAAGACGCGTGCGGCGCCGTCACCGCGTGTGATGGCGTGCTCGACACGTGCATAGAGAAGGGCCACGAGCTCCAAGACCAGGCCGACGCAAGCGGCTGCTCAGACGAGTTCGACGACTACCTGAGCTGCCTCGCGGACGCGGGCTGTGATTATGATACCGCGTGTAAAAGCGAGGCGGCCGCGGTCGAAGATTGCGGCGTCTCTCTTGGCTGACAGTGTGTTGTCGCCGCACGTCGAAACGCTGTAACGTGGGGACAGCATGGGCGCAGCCGAAGAAGACTGGGCGATGGGGGTGTTGTTCCAAGCGGCAAGCTGTCCGATCGACCTCATCTATGGGTCATGCCGCATACGGCCACACGCCTACTCCCAACTCTCCGACGCGATCGCGAGCGGCCAACTCAGAATCACCGTTCGCCCCGGCGGCGTCGGTCCTGCCGAGGCACGCGTATCCTACAATCACACCGTTGAGATTCTAGTGCCTTCGGCGGAACATGGCGGCCTCGACGCCAACGCGTTGCTTGTTCACGAGGCAACCCACGCGTGGTTCTTTTACGACCCAATCGCGTCGATGGCGGGCTGCTGGCCACAAAGCGACTTCGAGGGAATCGCCTATGTCGCGCAGGGCCTCTACGCTCTCGGTGTCAGCGGCGGCGCAGACATTACCGCTGTCTCAACTACGCATGAGTCCGCCCTCGTCTGCGCAAGACGCATTTTTGCGGGCTATGGGTCTCCTTTCCCATACACCCCAGTGGACCGCGCCAACATCGCACGCGCCACGGATGCGGAGCGACAGAACATCCTCGACCACCTCGTCGCCGCAACGCACGAGGGCTCGAGGCCTTATGCAAGGGCCGCGACCCGCATCGTTTATGCGGATGGTCGGCCGGATGATCGAGACTTCCTCGCCGCAATCGAGGCCAGCCACCATTAGCCGTCCACGCACATCACGTTGAGCTTGAGAGCGCCATGTGTGTACCCTCCCGGGTGTGGACGAAAGCCTGCTGCGCGAGGCAGAGAGCGCGCTCGCCGCTCACGACGCGTCGAGGGCGCTAGAGGGGTTCGACGCGGCACTGGCGCGGGAGCCGTCGTCCTTCGAGCCCCATTGGGGCCGCGCTCGGGCGCTATGGATGCTGGGCAACGTCAGCGAAGCCGAGCGCGCGGCGCGTGAGTGTCTGCGCCTGAAGAATGGCTTCGAGCCGGCCTTCGAACTGTTGGACCAAATCGAGGGTGTGGAGGCGAGCCACATCGTCTCGGTCGACGAGGCCCGCCCACCGCGGCCCGCGTCTTCTGCGCATTGGGCGATCGGCGAGGTCGTCGACGAGCGCTATGAGGTTCGGGGGGAGCTCGGGCGAGGGGGGATGGGGGTCGTCCATCGCGTCTTCGATCGCGAGTGGGTGCGCGAGCTCGCTGTGAAGTCGGCTCGCCCCGACGCTCAAGGGCTGGTCGACGGGCGGGTACTCTCGCTGCTCGAGCGTGAGGCCGCGACCTGGGTGGCCATCGGCCAACACCCGCACATCGTCTGCTGTCATTCCGTCCGCACCATCGCGGGGGTTCCTCGCATCTTCATGGAGCTCTGCGACGGCGGGTCTTTCGAGCGCAGGATTCGCCCCTTCGATCTCGACCATGATGGTCCCGCGCCGCTCGGCGCGGTGCTGGACGTCGGCATCCAAGTCGCTTGGGCGCTCGCTTACGCCCATGCGGGAGGACCGCTCTTTTCACCTTTGGTTCACCAAGACGTCAAGCCAGCGAACATCCTCTTCGACGCGAGCGGCGTTGCGCGATTGACTGACTTCGGGCTCTCGAGGGCTGTCGCGGGGGGGCGGGGCGCGACGGCCATGGGTCAAACACTGCTCTATGCCTCACCGGAACAGGCGGACGCATCCCACCGACGGAGTCAGGGCAACAGCCTTGCGCAAACCCGACTCACGGACCGAACGGATACTTGGTCGCTCGCCGCGACCGTATTGCACGCGCTGATTGGAGCTCCCAGCCCTCCGTGGTCGATGGGGCCTTTTGCTGGGGAGGCCTGCCGCACGCTTCAGAGACAAGCGCGATTGCCCCGCGAGCTTGCTCCCATCCTCGAGCTCCTGTCGGCCTGCCTCCATGAGACCCCGGCGGAGCGGCCAACTGCGGCTCAGTTCGCTCACGAGGCCTGTCGGCTCTACGAGCGACTCGTCGGCCATTATCCGCGCGTCGCGCCGCCACCGCTGCGGCTCTCTCCCGAGGAGCTCAACAACCGCGCGCTCGCGCTCCTGGATCTCGGGCATAAGCCCGAGGGGCAGAGGTTGCTCACGCGCGCCGTCGTCGAGTCAGGCGGCGATCCCCTGCTCCTTTACAATCAGGTCCTCTTCGGGTGGCGTGCGGGTGAGCTCACCGACGAGGCAGCCCTCGCGGCGCTCGAGCGGCAGACCCTTGACGAGAAGTTTTACGACACGCTGCGAGGGATTGACGCCATTCGCGTGGGCCTCTGCGCGTTGCTGCGGCTCGAGTCGGGCGACTTGGAAGCAGCCGAGGTCCTGCAGGCTCGCCGCACCACAAGTCCGCAGACACGCTCACGAGCGGAGGTCGCCGCGTTGGCTTGGCTCGACAGAACGACGGAGAACCTCCAGCTGCCGGATAAGGTCCTCGATGTGCCTCCGGGGCTGCCCAACACGGCTGGGGCGGTGTTCGTCGTCGGCGCTGCGCAGCTCGTGTCAGCGCTTACAACCCATTATGTCGACTACGAGAATGACAAACTCCACCTCCGCGTAAAGCGCCTCGGACAGGGCGTTGTCGAGCCCCAACCCATCCACTTCCTTCACAGCCCTAGTGGGTCCTCGGGCCAGCTGGAGCTGCCGCCCAACGTTCGCTTGCTGCACCTCACGGCCTCACGAAGTGGGGAGCTCGTGGCAGCGGGGGCTGATGACGGCCACTTGCGCATCTGGTGCCTGCCCTCTGGCGATTGCCTCCTCGACCAGCGTACGTCGAGCACCTCAGTCGTGGAGGTCTCGCTGACGCCTGCGGGGCAATGGGCAATAGCACGTGACAGTGCGGGCCAGGTGCGGTTGTGGTCCGTGCGCGACCGACGCGCTGTGCGCAGCTTCACCAACGGCGCCGGCCTGGCGGTTTGGGGCATTGGCCCCGCCGAGCATCGGGTGGGCGTCCAATGGCGCCGTTCGTCGGGCGGAGCGTCGGTTACCGCAGCAGCGCCGGGCCCGCGTGCCCCGACGTATTTCGCCAACCCAGCACCCGTCGGGACCGCCACGGCGCCTGCTCCACAGCCTGAACCAGCCTATCACTTTGGCGACGACAGCGAGCGCGAGGGCGCTGTCGTCATGAGTCTCAGCGAACTCCTCGGAAAACAGCGATGGCACGTCGAACAAGTGAGCGCGGCGGGGACCGTCATTCAACGTGAGGAACTTTTCCGCAAACACTTGAGCCGCGCCGAGCAAGAGGTGAAGTGGGCTGACGAAGGCGCCCAGCAAAGCCTCGAATTGGCCCGCAGTGTCGTCGGCCACGAGTACGACACGCGCGCGATTGCCCTGCAGCGGGAGCTCGTGGCGCGTCGTGGGCGAGGTGAGCTGAGAGGGGCGCGGAGCCTCTGGACCTATCGACCCCAAGGGCCCAAGCCGACCCCGGTGATCGCGCTCCACCTGCTGAGCAAGCTGGTCGTGAGCGTAGGGCAGGGTGGAGCGCTCCGCGCGCTGTCGTTGAGCGATGGGTCGGAGGTGAGCAAGGTCGACACGCATACAGTCGCCAGCGCGGGGTTTTGCGAGAGTGGTCTCCGGCTCTGGCTCACCCACGAGGGAGCCTCCGAGGTCGTCATCCTCAGGTCGGGGACGCTTCGGCAGGAGCGCACTGTAAGCCGAGCCTCCAAGCTGGGCAAAGTGCAGCAGCTCATCCTGTCGCCGAACGCCGACTGGATGGTCGTTGAGCCGCCGACTCGCGAAGAGTGGCTGATCACAGACAACCAATCCTGTCGCGTCGCTGGCGTTCCTGCTGGGTTCGTCATGACGGCCCGCTCCGCCAACAAGCGCTGGCTGGTTGGCTGTGCGGGGGGTGAGGTCTTGGTGGCGGAGGTGGGGACGAGCCGACCAGCACTTCGACGGCCAAGCTCCTCGCCGCCCTGCGCTTGTCTGTCGGCAGACGGGACGACCCTCTATTGGATAGACAATAGCAATGCGCTCCGCGTGGAACGCGTGATGGCTCCAACGCTCGCGACGCTGTCCGAGGCACCGGTGGTGCCGGCACACACCAGCGACGTGACCGCGTTCGCTTTGGCGGCAGACTCGATTCTGGTGATCGGAGACGCCCACGGCGGTGTCCTCGTCACGGGTGGAAAATCAAGGCGAGTCCACACCAGACTTCAAGTTGGTGCTCGCCCGATCACACGGATCGCCATGGACACCTCGACGAGCTTCGTCGCCTTCGGAGACGATGCCGGAGAGGTGCACGTCTGGGAGCTCGACTGGAAGTGCTTGTAGGAGCTATCGATGGATATTCACGTCAAATTGTTGGTGCTGGCAGGGAGCCGTCGTGGCAAGGCGCTAGAGCTCGATGGTCGCACGAACCTTTTAATCGGCAGAGACGCCGGTTTGGCGTTCCCGGCGGACGCGCGGATGGCGAGCTACCACGCTCTCTTGGAGATCGTGCCGCCGTTCGTCCACCTGCGGGACTTGGAAACGGAGTCGGGGACGTTCGTCAATGGGCAGCGAATCGGCTGGGAGCCCGTCCTTTTGCGCCATTGCGACGTGGTGACCGCGGGCGACACCGAGCTCCGCGTCGAGATCGAAGAGGTCCTGCCCGTCACGGACAGCATGTTCATCACCGAGGACGCAGACGACAGCGTCAAGACGGAGCTCTTTTTACCTCCCAATCGGGAACTCGGCGCCGCGAAGGTCCGGTGCATGCGGTGCGGCGCGCGAGGGGTCAACGAGGTCGTCCGGGTTCGTTCGCAGAGGATGACCTTTCTGTGCAACGCCTGTCGCGATTCCATGCGGCACGAGCCCCTGCTCGGCACGCACCTTCGCCTCGTCCGTGAGCTCGGCTGTGGCGGAATGGGCTGTGTCTTCTTGGTCATCGACGAGCGCTCCGAGGAGCCTCGCGCCCTCAAACAGCTTATCCCTGGCGCTACCCTACCGCCCAATGAATGGGAGCGCGCCCAAAAGATGTTCTTGCGCGAGGCCAACGCCCAAGCCGCCGTGCGCCACCCGAACATCGTCGCCGTTCACGAGATCCTGCAGGTCCAGCCCGCGGTCTTCGGCATCGTCATGGAGTACGTAGAGGGCGTTTCGGCCGAGCGTTTGCTGGAGGACGCGGGCTCGGGCCTCCCCGTGTCGTTGGTCCTCGACATCGCGAGGGCGACTCTCCGCGCGCTGATTCATGCGCACGCCGCGGGCATCGTGCATCGAGACATCAAGGACGCCAACGTCCTCGTCACGCTCGATGAGCGTGGCGGCCTGCGCTCCGCCAAGGTCGGGGACTTCGGCTTGGCGCGTTGGTATCAAGAGTCTGCACTGTCCGGTATCGACACGCCTGGCTTCATGGCCGGCACGCTCCCGTACATGCCTCCAGAGCAGCTGACGGACTTTCGCAACGTCAAGCCGGCCGGGGACCTCTATGCGTTCGGCGCGATGCTCTACCGCCTGCTGACGGCGCGCTATCCACTCCCTGAGCACAATGGCGAGAAGGGAAACGCCTACCTCGCCATCCTGACATCGACGGCTCCGCCTATACGCTCCCTCAACCCCTATGTCCCGGAGGTCGTCGCAGACCTCATCCATCGATGCCTGTCCAAGAACCCAGGCGACCGACCCACGTCTGCCGAACAGATCTTGGCGCGCCTCGACGCCTCACCGTCGGGGCCTTGAAAGGCGCGGCGGTCGCTGCTCCCCTTCTGTTCTTGGATTGTAAGCTGCGGCGGGCCTGTCGTCATCAGGCCCATGCGGCCTCGACAATAGTCGCTCTTGTCGCGAGTCCTATTGCGTAGCTCGCTCTGGAACTGGAAGCACTCACCCGAGTCGCAAACCTCGCAGCATCCAGAGCAATCGCGCCACGTCCGAAAGCGGATTCGCTGCGGCGAGAGCCCAGCGACACGGGATCGCCTCGCGGGCGAGTTGCGCTGGGGCGCCAAGTCGCGGCGTCTCGCGGCCGTGAGGTCGAAAAGCCTGGATCGCTCCGCGTCCGCGTTGGATAAATGGACCATGTCCACTCGCGCGAAGAGCCCACTGCAGGCCCGTGAGGACGTGACGGTCTACCCAGTCGAGGAGAAGGTGGGCGAAGATCTCCTGCAGCGGCTCATCATCGAGGTCCTGCGTCCGCTGGTCGAGCGATGGCTCGCCGAGCGAGGGGTCACCGGGCTCACTGGCGCCGACCAGTTCATCTATTTCAAGCGCGGCGACGTGCGCAGGCGCGTCGCGCCCGACGTGTTCGTGTTGCCAGGCGTGCGGCCTGGCCGTCGCGTGCGCTCGTGGAAGACGTGGGAGGAGGGAATGGTCGTCCCGAGCTTCGCCCTCGAGGTCGTCTCGCTCGACGTCGACAAGGACTCTGTCGACGCGCCCGCGCTCTACAGGGACCTCGGGGTTGGGGAGCTCGTCATCTTCGACCCTGACTTCGAGGCAGAGCCCGGTCGCTATCGCTTCCAGGTCTATCGCTTTGGGAAGTCGCGTCGCGTGGTCCCCCAGGTGACCAACGAGGATCGTGTCCAGTCCAAGGCGCTCGGGTGTTGGATCCGCGCGACAGGCGCCGGAGAGACGACGCGCCTGCGACTCGCGACGGGCGCGCATGGCGACGAGCTCGTGCCGACCGACGCGGAGCGCGCGGAACGCGAGCAAGCCGAGAAGGAACGCGAGCGTGCCGAGAAAGAACGCGAGCGAACCGAGAAAGAACGCGAACGCGCGCTTCGACTCGAGCTCGAGCAGGAGCTCGCGCAGCTGAAGCGGCGGACCTCTTCACGCCGCAAGCCCTAGCTTCGTCATTCGCCGAGCGAATGCTTACGATTCTGTTAATGTCGAGAGCGGCTCAGGCGACCAAGCGGTCGCTGCTCCCCGTCTCTTTCTGGATAGTTGGCTGCGACGGGCCGCGGCACGCTCGTCCGCCGTAGGCACCACCGAGATCCCCCCCGTATGCCCCGCGACGTCGCAACCTACTGGATCGGGTCGACAGTCCCGCCGTAGCCTACAGGCGCGATGGCGAACCTGACGCTGGAGTTGGAGGGACTCTCATCCCCCCTCGACGTCCGCAACTTCCGCATCAAAGCCGCCATGAGCCAACCGTTCGCGGTCGAGCTCGTCGCCGTCTCGCCGGATCCCGACATCGCGTTCGCTCGACACATTGGGTTGGGGGCGACCTTCTCGATCGCGCTCGCGCCCTTCAGCGAGGTGCCCTGGGTCGCCGTGGACCGCACGCTCATCTACAAGGGTGTGTGCACGAGCCTCCAGCAGCTGCGCGCTGAGCCCAAGGGCCTCTCGACGTATCGACTCGAGCTCACCCCGCGGTTTGGCCTCTCTGAGCTGCGCCGCAGCTATGGCGTTCATCAGCGGGCCACAGCGCTCGACGTCGCGACGTCCATCCTGACGCGCGCGCGCATCCCGCTCGAGCTCGCGGTCACGCCGACGGCTTATCCAGCCCTCGAGACCTGCGTCCAATACGACGAGACCGATCTCGGCTTCGTGTCTCGCGTCCTCGCCAGCGCCGGGTTGTCCTTTCACTTCTCGACGCGCGGCCCGCTCTTGGCCGATCCGCCGATGGTCATAAGCGAGCATCCAGGCGCTGCCCCCCCATGGGGTCCGCCCATTCCATTTGCTGACGATGTATCGGCTCGGCCAAAGGGTGGGCCCTGGGTGAGCGAGGTCGTCAGCGGCGCAGAGCTCCGCCCTGGCGCTTTGACTTTGCGGGGCTACGACTTCACGCGCCCGGCGTTCGAGGTCATCGCGAGCGACCAGGTCGCGACTGGGGTGAACGAGCATTACCAGTATCGACCCTCGCTGGGTTGGATCGTGCAATCTGCGGCCGAGCTCGTGCGCCCCGTCGCGGACGCAGCCGGGCTCATCCGTCAGGACATGGGAGCGCTGAGAGCGCTGGCGCATCGCGGCCTGCTCGGCTTGCGCGGCAGCCCCGAGCAGACTTCGTTCACGACCAACGCCCTCGAGCTGGTGCCAGGGACCGTATGCATGATCGCGGGGCACCCACGGACAGAGTTGTCAGAGCGTCCGCTGCTCGTCATCGCCTCCGAGACGGAGGGGAGCGCGACCGACGAGTGGCGACATCGGGTTACAGCCGTGTTCGCGGATGAGGAGTACAGACCACCCTCGACTTTCCACACTCCGCGCGCGACTGGGGTCGAGACTGGCGTGGTCGTCGGGCCCCCAGGCGAGAAGATCCACGTCGACGAGTTCGGTCGCGTGCGCGTTCGCTTCCATTGGGATCGTTCGAACAGCGACACGTGCTGGTTACGCGTCAGTCAGGCGTGGGCTGGCCCTGGGCTTGGCTTCGCTGCGCATCCGCGCGTCAACGACGAGGTCCTCATCGCGTTCATCGGCGGCGATCCGAACCAGCCCGTGGTGGTCGGGCGACTGCACAACGCTACGGCTCCGCCGCCGTTCGACCTGCCCGCGGAGAAGAACAAGACCGGCCTGCGGACCCACTCGACACCTCAGGGGGAGGGCTTCAGCGAGCTCTCGTTCGACGACACCGAGACACACGAGAAGGTCCACCTGCGCGCCGAGCGCGACCTCAACGTCTTGGTCCGGCACGACAGGACGACCGTCGTCGACCATGACGATCTCACGACCATCGAGCACGACCAATCCCTCCAGGTCTTGGGCAAACAGCACGTCGACGTTCAGAAGGACCGGGACCTCGTGCTGCACGCGGACGACCGCCAGCGCGTCGTCGGCTCACGCCAGGTCCACGTCGGCGGCGACACCACGACGCACGTCGAGGGGAGCTCTCGCACGACGATCACCCTCGACGAGGAGATCAATGTCGAGGGAGACGTGCGACGGACCTTGGAGCGCGACCTGACGACTCGGGTCGTCGGCAGCGCGAGCATGCTGGTCGGCAAATACGAGGCGCCGCAAGCGGCCACGCTCATCGTCGAAGGCACCGCACAAGCGGCTATCGCGGACTCGCTGGATCTCGCGTCCGACAAAGAGATCGTGCTCAGAGTGGGAGAGAGCTTTTTGCGAATCGGGAAGGGGGAGGTGGTGATCGGCGCCGCGAAGATCACGCTCCACGCGAAGGACGCTCGCCTGCTCATGGACGACGGCGTCGCCAAGCTCAAGGTGAAGAGCAAGCTCCAGGTGGTCTCCGAGGACGCGATCAAGCTCGTGTCGTCGGGCGCGAGCGTCACCTTGACGAGCGGCGCCAAGGTCGCCGGCTCCTTCGTCAAGCTCAGCTCCAGCGCGGACTCCGCTTCTGACTCTGTCGACTCGAGCAACGTCGAGACGACGACGATCGAGCTCGTCGACCAAGACGGGGAGCCGATACCTTATCAACGTTATAGAATCGATCTCGACGACGGCAGCGCCTTCATCGGTTACCTGAACCACGAGGGCCGCGCGGTCGTACACCTCGAGGGCTCCGGTCGAGTGTCGTTCCCCGATCTTCGCAAGACCGAGGAGGATTGAATGCGTCGTCCCTTCGAAATGCACCGCGTCCAGCAGGGCGAGTGCATCCGCAGCATCGCCGCCCGCCACGGCATCGACGATTGGCAAGGGCTCTACAATCATGACCGGAACGCGGAGCTCCGACGGGTTCGCCCCGACCCTCATCAGCTCGCCCCCGGCGACATCGTCTTCGTGCCACGCACGGAGCCCGTGAAGCACACCTTCAGCTCGGGAGGGACACGCCGGTTCAAGGCGAACATCCCCCGCGTTCCCTTGCGGGTCGCGTTGAAGGACCCGTCCGGCGCGGCGATCTCAGGCAAATCCTACAAGCTCAAGGTTGGGACGATGACCTTCGAGGGCACCACACCCGGGGATGGCGTGGTCGAGCACAGCGTCCCGGCTCTCGCACGGCTCGCCCTGCTGGAGGTCGTAATGGGCGATCCAAACGAGTTCGGTGGGACTGTGGTGCTCCCCATCCAGATTGGTCATCTGGACCCTGTCGACCTGGTCTCGGGCGCCCAATCGCGACTCGTCAGTTTGGGATATGCGTGTCCGGTGTCGGGCGAGCTGGATGAGGACACGCGCAGCGCGCTCGCCCAGTTCCAGACCAACGCTGGGGTCGAGGTCACTGGCGAGCTCGACGCAGCGACCCGCGCTGCGCTCATGGACCACCATGGCGGTGGCTCTGGACACTGACGTGCACTCGGCCACGAAGAGGAGTTGACGCCGCATGAGAGTGATCCAGGTCACGCGGACCCGTGTCGTGCAGCTCGTGGGGTTCGAGTCGCGCGCACCGTCGAACGGGACGCCGACTCTGCGGCGCCCGGAGATCGACGATCGGCTGCCAGGCAGGTACGTCGTCGGGATGGTTTGGGGTGACACGATCGAGGTGAAGTTCCTGCGCCTCGCTATCGACCCGAACGTCGCCCTCACGCTGCGCAGTCGCAATGGTCACTTGAGCCTGCCCGCGAGCGCGCCCACGGGGGACGACGGCGTGCTGCAGATCCAGACAGGCACCGCCCAAACCGCCGACACGACCGACGACTTCGTGGATGTCTATTGGCAGAGCCACCTGGTCGGGACGCTCGAGGTCAAAATCTTTCGCTTGATCCGCGTCCCGGTCCGCTTCTACTTCTACTTCTGCGTCGGGTCACCGACGCCGACCTCGAGCGTCGACGCCGTGAACATGCGGCGCCATGGACTGCTCACCGCGACGCCCAATCGATACCTCTATTTGACCAATCCGTTTCTCGCGGTCAATGCGATATGGCGCTCCGCCGGCATCCAGTTCGATCACCCTGGCGGAGTCGAGACCGACACGGAGCTCGTCATCCCTGGCATCCAAGACGACAGCCCGCGCCTCTCGACCGGCAACAGCGCGGACCTCGGGACGTTTCTGCAGACCGTGGCCAACGCGGGTCGCTACCAGTCGAACGCCGTCAATATGTACTTCATTCATCGGATCCAGGACGCCTCATCCTCGACCCTGGCGATAACATTCCCCTTGAATCCGTGGAGCGACGAGGTCCGCGCACCGCGACCATGCATCCTCGTGCCTCTCTACTATACGGTCAGCCAAGATCAACTCAACAGCACGTCGGACAATGGTTATCGCGCGACCTACGACGCGACCGCGACCGGTGGCATCAGCCTCGACGAATATATCGGCGCGACGCTCGCGCACGAGCTGGGTCACTATCTCGGGCTACGCCACCCGCACGATGCCGTGGAGGGCGGTGGGATGTCGATCCTGGGCTCGAAGCGCCTCCTGATGCACAACAATATGGACGCCTATTACCTGCTGCCCCTCGTGCGCATCTACACGGGGGACTCGTTCAACGACAATGGCGTCGCCGAGGCGCGTCAGACTGCGCGCGCCCACTTCCCCTACGGGTGATTATCCCTGCGGGGGGAAGCGGCCGACGAGGCGCTGGTAGTCTGCTTCAGCAGTCCACGCGACCTCTTGGGGGCGGGTGTAATAGGAGTCTTGATTGGCGCCAATGAACCCACCAGCCAAGAGACCGTGCCCCGCCTCGAACATCGCTACAGCGCGGTTCGCGCCCGTGCCGAGGGTAGCGATCGGGAACCCGAGCTCGAGCAGGCGCTGCCGCGCACCGAGCTCCATCGTGTACGGCGTCATGATTTGGTGCCAGAGGACGTACTGGGTGTCGAACACGACGAGCTGCGTCCCGAGCGTCGCGTGGATGTTCACGCTGGCGTCCGGGTTCAGGTTGCCGGAGCTCGACTGATTTACAGGCCACGTCGCCGAGAAGCCAATCGTCCCCGCGATGGTCGGCACGTCATTCTGCGCGAAAGGCGCCTTGGCGAAGACGATGCGCACGACGGGGCCGATCGTCACGGTGTTCGTACCGGGGCCGCGGGCGGCATCATAGCCGGAGGGGGCCGAGCTCGAGGCGCGTTGGGTGTGGGCCCGTGGAGCTCGGGGGTGACTCGCGCCGGTTCTGCTCATGCGTCGTCACGATAGCGCTGACTGCGCGCGCACACAATTCGAGAAGTCCTCGCCGAGCGCCTCGTGCCCGGGCATTACAATGCTGTCACTCTCTAGCGGCTACCCGTTCGGCGAGAAGCGGGGAGGCTTTGGCGGCGGCCGACTTTCACCGAACGATCGTGCTTTGTCGCGGCGCCAGCCCTGTCCCGTCGTTGCTCCCGTGACGCGGCGCTTGCTGTCGGGGCTGGTAGGGGACGCGCTCGACCGTTGACCAGGTGTCACTCCTCGGCTTCGATTGGCCCCATGGTGGCTGACAGCGGTGTCGTGCTCGGCATCGATGTGGGGTGGTCGACCGAGCACAAGACCACTGGCGTGTGCGTGCTGTCGTGGACGCTGACGGAGGTGTTCGTGAACCCGCTGCGCCTACAATCGGGCGAAGACGCGGGACTGAAGTGCCCAATCGGGGATAGGACGATCCTTGCGCTGGGCATCGACGGCCCAATCAGGGGCGGGCTCGATGAGATTGGCATCTACCGCCTCGCCGAGCAGATGCTCACCCGCGGGTTCGCGAGGTATATCGGCAAGCCGGGGCAGTCGTCGTCGGGCAATGGCAGGAAGCTCAATGCCGGAGCGAACAGGATGGCGCAGTCGGTCCTCGCGTTGAACAAGCTTGTAAGAGCGGAGCACCGCGCACGGATCCACGAGCGCGCCGTGGTCGAGGCTTTTCCGACGTCATTCTTGGGCGTCATGCTCGATGCGCGGCGAGCCCCTCCACACGGTCCACGGTCCGACGTCTACTTCCAACACGTGCTGGGCCTACTTGGACGCCTTTTGCCAGGGCGGCAACTCGCGAGAGGGAGCTTTGCGCAAATCGAGGATCACGAAGAGCGGGCCGCCCTCGTCTGCGCGCTGACCGCCCTCTCCGTCGCGGCTCGCCAATACGTCGCAGTGGGCGACGACAATGGCTATATCATCCTCCCGCCGCGTGCCGAGGCCGGAGAGCCCGGCCTGCAACCATGGGCGTGGGAGATCCTCGAGCGGAACCGACCTGCAAACTCCAAAGACGCCATCATCGTCGAGTAGGAAGGCCCTTGTTGTTTGCAGGAACCCCTATCGATCTGGCACTTCGGCATCAGCTCTCGTCCGGATCGCAACCCTCGCATAGGCACTTGCTGTCGCAGTAGTCCCGCACGTCGGGGGGCTCGCTGTGCGGCTACCGAAGAGGTTCCGAGCACGGTTACGGTGCCGAGCGCGACCCCGCTGAACCGCGCGTCAGTACCACCTGCTTCGCCGCGACGCGGTCGTGCTCCATGTCGTCGTGCGCCCGCACGATGTCCTCTATGGCGTAGACCTCGATCGGCCACTTCAGCTCCCCCGAGTGGATCGCGTTGGCGACATCGGCCAACACTTCGCCAGGCAGATCGCTCGCGCCGCCTCCATAGGCGGTCAGTCGCACTCCGGTCGGAATGAAGTCGATTGGATAGAACTGCTCGACGACCCACTTGTTGGACAGCATTCCGGTGAAGCACGTCGTGCCGCCGACGCGGCATGCGCGCAGGGTGTCTCGCAGGGTCGGCGCCCCCACGAGCTCCAGCGCACCGTCGACGCCGGAGGGAAAGATGTTCCGCACCTTGCTCGCGACCTCGCCGTCGTCGACCACGACGTGGTCGACACCGACGGCTCGCAAGGTCTCCGCGCGATCGGGTCGCCTCGTCGTCGAGACCACCGTCGCGCCGGCTCGCTTGGCAAGGAGAGCGGCCATCAACCCGACCGACGACGTGCCGCCGCGCACCAAGAGAGTCCCGCCCTTCGGAAGGTCGATCCCGACAGTCAGCGAGCCCCAAGCGGTCTGCAATACCTCTGGGAGCGCGCCCAGCCGAGCCCAGTCGAGCTCGGTCTCGACGGGGATCACGCACCGAGCGGGCACGAGCGTATACTCGGCATATCCACCATCGAAGGTGCGCCCCATACCACCCATCATCGCGACGGCCTTGGCCCCGATTGGCAGGTCCGTCCCAGGCGCAGCTTCGATGGTGCCCGTCGCTTCAATCCCGAGCACGCGTGGGAAAGTGACCCCGGCGCCGGCAAGCCCCAGTCGGGTGTGAAGCTCCGAGCGATTCAGCCCGAAGGCCTCCACGCGGAGCAGCACCCAGCCCTCTTTCGGCTCGGGTCGGTCGAGCTCGCGGAGCTGCAGGGCATCGGGAGGTCCGGGGGCATCGAGTACGATGGCGCGCATCTTCGTCATTGGGCGGTCCCTCTTGGTTCGGCGCGTCGACCGCGCAGGAAATTTCAAACGGGGCTCGGCACGAGGTGCCGTCACCCTCTCGGCATTGTCGTCGAGAAAATGTAGCGGCCGATCTTCCACTTGCTGTGCGCGTCCGAGCGGACCAGCACGAAGAGCTCTTGGTTGCCCTCCGCCACCCTCGCGCCGTTGGCCAGAATGCTCGTCGTGCCCGCGCTCCGCGTCCGTGCGTAGGCGACGGTCGGCGACACCACGACCACTTCGTCGATGGTGAACGTGATGTCGAGCCGGATCATGCCGAGGATCTCGCGGTAGGCCGCCTCGACGTCGCGTCGACCTATGGCAGGGCTCCGATGCTGGGCCATGAAGACAGCGTCCCCCGCGTAGAGGGCGACGATGGCGCCCACATCCGCCGCGTTGAGGGCTGCTTCGTAGCTGCGCAGCGTCCTCGTCGCTGAATCAACTGCGGCAGTCAGGTCGAATGTGGACTCCGTCATCATTGGTGGGCTCCTCGGGTCGTCGTTGCGCGCCCGCCGAACACGGCCAGAAGGACCGCGACCTCGGTGCCAACGAGCCAAAGATGAGCCTCTCGAAAAGGATTGAATAGTAGGCCATTTGGAGAATCATCCTCTCGCTAGTGAGAGGATAGGGCATCCATGGACCTCAACGCGGTTCGACTTTTTCTTCAGGCGGCGGAGGCGGGGAGCATCTCGGCTGCGGCACGGCGCACCGGGGTCCCGCTGCCCACCTTCAGCCGACAGCTGCGCAAGCTGGAGGACGACCTCGGCCTACGCCTGCTCGAACGCAGCACCCGCGGGCTGGCCCTCACGCCTGCCGGCGATCAGCTCGTGGCGGACGCGGCGCCGGCGGTCGCGTCGCTCGCCCAAGCCGAGCAACGCCTTCATGACGCGTCCGGCGTCGCCGGGGTGCTGCGCATCTCGATGCCGCCTCACCTGGAGGCGCTGTGGCAGCTGTTTCGCGACTTCGGTCATCGGTATCCCGCGGTCCGTTTCGACGTCTTCGTGACCGATCGCTTCGTCGACTTGGTCTCCGACGGCGTAGACATCGCGCTCCGCGTGGGTGACCGCGGCGCTGCCGGGTACGTCGGGCGCACGCTCGCCCGCTATCGGCATCGAGTGGTCGCCTCCCCGAAGTTCTTGGCCGCGCACCGCCTCACGACCGTGAAGGACCTGGCGAAGGTCCCCTGCGCCTGCTGGCGGACCGTGGGCCCCAGCGTGTGGCGGCTCGGCGACGCCGAGGTGCGGTTAGACCCGGTCCTCGTGACCAACGACTACCTCCACCTCCTGCGACTCGCCGAGGCTGGCGACGCCGTTACCGAGGTGCCGCCGTTCCTCGCGCGCCGAGCGCTGAAGCAGGGGCGCTTGCTCGAGCCGCTGTCCAAGCACCCCTTGCCCGAGAGGCCCCTGCGTGCGCTCGTCGTCGAGCGACGGTCGATGTCGCCGCTCGTTCGGCAATTCCTCGAGTACTCCGCCGAGAACGTGGCCCGGGCCCTCGGGATCGGCACGCAGGCGTCCCCGTAAGCGCCGCCGAGGACGCGACCTTCCGGTCCGGGCAGCGATCGCGCCCATCACCTCAGAAGTTATGATCGGTAGCGGTTTCGTTCGGCGGGAGCCCAGGTGACACGGGACCGCTTTGGGCGCGAGCTGCGCTGGGGCGCCAAATCGCGGCGTCTCGCGGTCGTGAGGTCGAAAAGCCTGGATCGGACCACGTCCGCGGCGGATAAATGGACCATGTCCACGCGCGCGAAGAGCCACCTGCAGGCACGCGCCAGCGCTCTACAGGAATCTCGGCGTTGGGGAGCTCGTCTTCTTCGATCCTGACTTCGAGGCGGAGCCGGTCGTTATCGCTTCCAGGTCTATCGCTTTGGGAAGCGCGCATGGCGACGAGCTCGGGCATTACAATGTTGTTACTCTCTAGCGGCTACCCATTCGGCGGGAAGCGGGGAGGCTTTGGCGGCGGCCGACTTTCACCGAACGATCGTGCTTTGTCGCGGCGCCAGCCCTGTCCCGTCGTTGCTCCCGTGAGACGCGCTCGACCGTTGACCAGGTGTCACTCCTCGGCTTCGATTGGCCCCATGGTGGCTGACAGCGGTGTCGTGCTCGGCATCGATGTGGGGTGGTCGAGCGTGCACAAGACCACTGGCGTGTGCGTGCTGTCGTGGACGCTGACGGAGGTGTTCGTGAACCCGCTGCGCCTACAAGCGGGCGAAGACGCGGGACTGAAGGGCCCAATCGGGGATAGGCCGATCCTTGCGCTGGCCATCGAAGGGCCAATCAGGGGCGGGCTCGATGAGATTGGCATCTACCGCCTCGCCGAGCAGATGCTCACCCGTGGGTTCGCGAGGTATATCGGCAAGCCGGGGCAGTCGTCGTCGGGCAACGGCAGGAAGCTCAATGCCGGAGCGAACAGGATGGCGCAGTCGGTCCTCGCGTTGAACAAGCTTGTAATGGCTGAGCACCGCGCACGGATCCACGAGCGCGCCGTGGTCGAGGCTTTTCCGACGTCATTCTTGGGCGTCATGCTCGATGCGCGGCGAGCTCCTCCACACGGTCCACGGTCCGACGTCTACTTCCAACACCTGCTGGGGCCGAGCGCCAACATCGTCGCCCCACCAGCTACCGATCGACTCGTCGGCCTACTTGGACGCCTTTTGCCAGGGCGGCAACTCGCGAGAGGGAGCTTTGCGCAAATCGAGGATCACGAAGAGCGGGCCGCCCTCGTCTGCGCGCTGACCGCCCTCTCCGTCGCGGCTCGCCAATACGTCGCAGTGGGCGACGACAATGGCTATATCATCCTCCCGCCGCGTGCCGAGGCCGGAGAGCCCGGCCTGCAACCATGGGCGTGGGAGATCCTCGAGCGGAACCGACCTGCAAACTCCAAAGACGCCATCATTGTCGAGCGAAGCCCAGCACGGTGAGCCCGCACTCGCCCACCGATGTGACACGAAAGACACATATTTCGGCGTCGATCCTCCGCGCCTACCGATAATTCGGCTGGCACACTCACTGCCTACGCTGCCCGCATGCGAACGACTCTGGGATTGCTTGCGGCCGCTTGGGTCTCTTCTGTCACAGCTGTGGCGTGGGCTGGTCCCACCGGGCCGCGAGATAGTGAGTCCCAATTGGCACCCGTCGTCGTCACGGTCGAGCTCGACGATTGCCAAACCCAGCCTGCCACCACGACCGTCCAGATCGCCACCACCCCGCTCGCCGTGGAGCAGTCCGATGAGGAGGAGACAGAAGACGAGGACGCGGTTGACGAGGATGTTGAGATCGACGACGCGCCAGCGAGTCCTCGCGCCCGACGGGATCAGCACCATATCTGGCGTGGGATGACCATCGCTGGAGCGGTGGTCATGCCGATAGGTGCCGCATGGATCGCCGTCGGCGCTGCGATGTATTTGAACGATCCGGTCGATGACGGTTGGTTCGATGGGATTGGACGTACCTATGGCACTGCGTTCATGACCGTCGGGGCGATCGTCTCCGCGGTCGGCATTCCCCTGTTGATCGTGGGTGTTGCCAATCCGGGGAATCACGGTCGTCCGCCTGCTCCACGCATCGAGCTCTCGGCCACTGGCACCGGCCTCACGCTCTCTGGCAGCTTCTGACGAGGGTTGGGACGAGACGGCGCTGACCGCGCGCTCGAGGCCTTCTCCGCATCAGGCCCCGTGAATGGGTGACGCTCGTGTAAGCCTGAAGGTGCTCACGGCGCGATCTCAGCCAAGAACGCGTCAGAGGACCCGGCGCTCGAGAGTGTGCCTTGTCCGAGATCGAGGTCACCCTCGAAGCTCCCTGCGACCCACATCCGGCCCGAGAGGCCCAAGGCGATATCGACACGAGGACCGAACTCACCGCTCGTCGTGTACCTGCGAGACCAAGCTATCGCGCCCTCGCTCGTCAGCTGGGCGGCGAGCACGGTGGCTCCTTCTTGAGCGAGCCCGCCGAAGAGGATGGGCGCACCATCCGGGCCGACGACCAGGTGTCGACCCTCCCTGGCATAACCCCAATACGTCTCGAGGGGGGGCGTCACAGTCGATACCTCCACTCCGAAGGCGTCCAGCTTCGTCACGGCGAGGGTCTCGGGGGGCGCGTCGTGGACGAGGAAGGTCGCGCCCGTGCTGTCGGTGGCACTGGCTTGGATGCGGTTGGGCAAGACCTTGCCCCAAAGGTGATTGCCGTTCGTGTCGAACCGCGTGACGAAGCCGCTCCCCGAAACCTCCATCTGGGGACCGCCGCCGAGATCGACGGGGACCCCAGATGGGTCCTGTGCACACTCCCCTGAGATCGTCGACGTCCCCTCAGGAGACACGGTGATGGTGAGGTTCGTCTCGTGCTTCATCGATAGCTTCAAGATCTTCGACCAAACGATGTTGCCCGCAGGGTCCAGCTTGACGACGAAGCCGTCACGCTCGAGCGACTTCCCGAGGATGGCGCCGCCGACACTGAGCTCCCACTCGAAGTAGCCCGCGATGTAGATATTCCCTAGGGCGTCGGTGGCGGCCTTCCCGACGGTTGCGACGGTTGATGACGACGTGATGCCGAGGCTCCATTGGTGCTCCCCCGAAGGCCCGTACTTGGCTATCGCGGCACCATATGTATTGGAGGGAGAGGACTGGATGGGCCCACCGCCGAAGTCGACAATGCCGAAGTACGTGGTGGTGAACAGCACGTTGTCCTCGGCGTCGGTGGCCACATTCGCGTTCAGGGCGAGATCCGCGGGCCCGAAGCTATTGATGAAGGGGGAGCACCCCTCGGGCGCGAGGCGCGCCACGAACAGCTGGCCATCTGGAGCAAGTGCGTCGGTGCCGACCTGGTTTGGGGGGGTGGCAGGGCCGTGCAAGACGTTCCCGTCGAGCTCGACGGTGCCACGAAAGCCGCCAGCAATGAGAGGGTATCCGTGCCTATCGACGGCTACGGACGTGATGGCTTGTCGGTCGCTATCGCCGAAGCGCTGGCCGACGGTCGGCTGAGGCGCAGGGCGACAGGTGTCCGCAAAAGGCCCGGACGCGGAATCATCGGGATCGGTGAGCTCGCCTCGCGAGCAGGCCGTCGTAGAGATCGCGAAGCCCAGCACGGCTGGGAGGAGCGCACGACAGCAGTCATGAGTGGACATAGAATCCCTCTGTGGAAGAAAGAGAAGAAGCTCATTGAAGCGCGCGGGAGCTTCGCGTCAAGCCGCTCCGCACGCGAACACACGCTGACACGGCGGTCATCTCCGCGAGCTCCCCAGAATAGCCAGCTCACAATCTGCCGGTCCTCGGTCCAGGCAGGTTTTATCGGACTAACGGCTTGCGCCCTGGCTCCTTCGTGCTCGAATCTTCCTCCTCGACCGTCAAGACCTCGAGCCCCTGGTCACCGTAGATTGATCCAGCTGCCTCAGCGTCGCATGAGAGCCCGCTCGCGCAGCGTGGCCTCCAAGACGGAGCGAGCAATCTGCCCGTCGTTGAAGACCGACAAACAGGCCGGCTATTCTCGGAATACCCCCGCTGAATGTCGGTCCTGGCAGGTTTTATTGGACTATACGGCTCGCGCCCTGGCCCCTTCCGGGGAGGCCAGAGCGCACCGCTGGGGATCCTCGACGCACGGCGTTCGGTCGCCTCCACGTTCGACCACGCGCTCTATTGGTCCCTGCAATGAGCCTCAGTTCGCGCGCTCGGGGACGCGAGACCCTCCTTCGTGCTCGAATCTTCCTCCTCATGAGGGCGTGGGCAGCGGTCGGATTTGTCGTGCTTTGGATGGGCTGTGGTGCCCAGGGTTCCAGCACGCGCGGAGCAGACACTTCCGTAGAGAAGAGCTCGGCGCCGCCGACGGCGACCGTGACCATCAGCGCCGCGCCTCGAGTCTCGGCCGAGCCCATCGCGAGTTCCAAACCATCCTCCTCCATTATGTCGCCGCAGGAGCCGCCGCCCACGTGCGCGAAAGTGATCGAGCGTGCGATCTTCACGGATGTCACTCTCGAGGAGTCACCAAGCGCGCGCGAGCGGCGAAGCAACTACCTCCACGCGATGAAGCCGGCCATGGTCGCGTACTGCGAACGTCACGGCGATCCACGCGGACTGGATGCTTGCGTCGCGAAGACCCAGGACGACGCCGCCAAGGACGCGCAGCGACGAGACCTGCGCGCGTGCTTCGGCGGCGCGTTTCCGCCGCGCTGACGGGAGCGCGACAACGGCTCACCACCGAGGTTCTGCGTCCGCTGGTCGAGCGATGGGTCGCCGACCAATCTGGCGTGCTCGAATGCGGATGGTTACCCCCGCTGAATGTCGGTCCTGGCAGGTTTTATCGGACTATGCGGCCTGCGCCCTAACAGCGAGGGCGCCGATCACTTCTGGCCGCGCCGCTTGAGCTCCGCCTCGAGCTCGGCCACGCGAGCCTCCTCTCGAGCACAGAAGACCGCGAGAAGCGCTCAGGTTCCAGATCTCCACGGCTTCCCGAATCGCGGTTCGAATTCCCCGAAACACCAGCGCTCTCAGTAGGACAGCCGCGCCGCGACCCCGTCGCGATCGCCGGCCACCACCACGGTGCTTCCGCACAGATCGAAGCCGTTGAAGTTGCCCGCGACCAGCCCCGCGCCCGGGCCCAGTGGGAGGAAGCGCCCGATGGCCGAGGCGCCACCTTGGAACAGGAGAGCGAACTGCGGAGTCCAGCTGGCGTCGTAGCAGCCAATCACGGAGTTGGAGACCGAGTCGGGGACGAGGGGACCGGTGCCCAGATCGAGCGGAGCGCTGGCCGAACCCGTGACGCAGACGAGCCCGTCCGACGTGACCGCCACGGCAATGGGGGCGATGCCGTAACTCCCCGAGTCCTGCGAGGCGGAGCTCGTCACTGCTCCCGTCGCGTCGAGGGTGTGCATGCCCAAGAAGGTGCCGACCACCACCGCCGACCCGTTGGGGAGCGCGCGCACCTGCGGCGTGATCTCGTCGGTGGCGGTCTGCCACAGCCTCGTGGTGAGGTCGGGAGAGTAGGCCTCGACGAGCTGGCCCTGCGTGGCGACATCGGCGTACTCGGCACCGATCAGCACCCTGCCGTCCGGGGTCACGTCGAGCGAGGTCAGCCAATCCGTCTGGCCGTTGGAGATCACGCGCGACGCGATGTGATCGCCGCTCGCGGTGAGGCGCGCCAAGTACAGATCAGGTGCCGTCGTCGCGGTCAGCGCGCCCCCGCCGAAGTCGACGCTCCCGAAGAGCGTGCCGCCGATCACGAGCTCGCCATTCGCGTCGATTGCCATGTCCGTGAGGGTCTGGATCTGCGCGTCCCCGAACTGCTTGATCCAGAGCGGCATGCCGTCCGCGTCGAGCGCCGCGACGAAGAGATCCTGGCTCGGGGCGGAGAGTGTGGTCGCCCCGAAGGTGAGCGTGCCCTTGAATTGCCCGGCGATGAAGATGGTGCCGTCCGCGCCGGTCACTAGACCTCGCAGCCACGCTTCGTTGGAGGCAGGCAAGCTCACCCGCCAGATCTCCTGCCCGCTCGGCGAGAGCCGCACAAGGAGCGGCTGCGCATAGTATCCAGTGTTGTCGTAGAAGTCGGCGAAGGGGCTCGATTCGCCGCCGACAATGACGTCCCCGCCGGGGAGCTTGGCGCTGTGATAGGTCGCCGTCCCCACCTGCTCTCCAATCCCTACGACCCAGTCGACGGGGCAGCCTGGTCCCGCACCACCACTGCCGCCTTGCCCTCCGCTGCCCCCGCCACCAATCTCGCTGCCGCCCGCGCCTCCAAGCCCCCCGCCACCACCACCGATCACCGGACCCGCGCCGCCGTTTGCTTCGCCTCCGGCAGCGGCGCCGCCCTCATTGCTACCGCCAATCGGTGGATCGCCAGTTTCGTCACCACAAGCGAAGAGGGACAGTGAGAGGAGGAGGGCAAGCGATCGAGTGCGCATGCCGCGCGGTGAGCAAGCGATGTGCCGAGTGAACTCGCTACGCCGACGACGCATCTAGTCGGATTCCCTGGAGAAAAGCGTCGGGAAGTGGCGTGGGTGCGACGGGTTGCGCGACTGTGGCGCGCTGCTGCCTCTGGGGCCCATAACCACGAGACAGGGCATTCCGAGAATACGGCGCCGTTGCTTGTCACTGCGATGAGCGAGGCGAACTCCCGGCGCTGGGTGGGGTGCTAGGCGCGCGGGCGGCCAAGATGGCCTCGCGCTCTTTGAACCATCCGCATTCGAGCACACCGGGCAGAGCTTCCTCTCCGCATTCTCCGGTCTCTCTGTATTTGACCCGCGGTCCTTGTTGCCTGCAGGAACCCGTATCGATCTGGCACTTCGTCATCAGGTCCATGCGTTCACGACAATAGTCGCTCTTGTCGCGAATCCTATTGCGTAGTTCGCTCTCGAACTGGAAGCACTCGTCGGAGTCGCAGCCCTCGCATAGGCACTTCCTGTCGCAGTAGTCCCGCACGTCGGGGGGCTCGCTGCACCCCATTGGGATGGCCACCCAGACCCAAAGCGCCAACATCCAGAGCACTGCGTAGCGTCGCATCAAGTACGGATTCGCTGGGGCGGGAGCCCCGGTGACACGGGATCGCGCGCGAGCTGCGCTGGGGCGCCAAATCGCGGCGTCTCGCAGTCGTGAGGCCGAAAAGCCTGGATCGCTCCGCGTCGGTGGCGGATAAATAGAACATGTCCACTCGCGTGAGGACCCATCTGCAGGCCCGTGAGGACGTGACGGTCTACCCAGTCGAGGAAAAGGTGGGCGAGGATCTTCTGCAACGGCTCATCATCGAGGTCCTGCGTCCGCTGGTCGAGCGATGGCTCACCGACCGAGGAGTCACCGGCCTCACCGGTGCCGACCAGTTCATCTATTTCAAGCGTGGAGACGTGCGCAAGCGTGTCGCGCCCGACGTGTTCGTGTTGCCGGGCGTGCGACCCGGCCGTCGCGTGCGCTCGTGGAAGACGTGGGAAGAGGGGGTCGCCCCGAGCTTCGCGCTTGAGGTCGTCTCGCTCGATGTCGATAAGGACTACGTCGACGCGCCAGCTCTCTACAGAGAGCTCGGGGTAGAGGAGCTCATCATCTTCGATCCGGACTTCGAGGCGGAGCCTCACCGGTATCGCTTCCAGGTATATCGCTTTGGAAAATCCCGTCGCGTGGTCCGTCAGGTGACCAATGAGGATCGTGTACGGTCGAAGACGCTCAGCTGTTGGGTCCGTGCGACAGGCGTCGGAGAGACGACGCGCCTGCGACTCGCGACGGGCACACACGGCGATGAGCTCGTGCTGACTGACGCCGAGCGTGCGGAGCACGAGCGAGCGCTACGGCTCAAGCTGGAGGAGGAGCTCGCGCAGCTAAAAAAGCGGACCTCCTCACGCCGCAAGCCCTAATTGGGCCAGCTCTCAATCTCCCGTCGTCGGTCCTGGCAGGTCTTATCGGACTATGCGGCCCGCGCCCTGACAGCGAGCGCGCCGATCACTTCCCAGTTGCTCCGCGAGCGCTATTCGCGAGGGGAACTCCCGGCGCTCCAGAGCACCGCGTAGCATCGCATCGAGCAGCTGATTCGCTGGGACGAGCTTCGGGCGGAATTGTGGGAACTGCGCTCTGGTTCGGGTGTCCAACCCCCCATGCGCAGCCATCATCGCTGGGTCGGCGCGGCAATGGTCGTGGTGGCACTGACCGGCCAGTGCAGTCCGGGTGACGCAGACTTGGCGTCGCCGCTTGGGCAGCCGCCAATCAACAAGACTGTCAAGCGCGGACGCCTCATGGATACATTCACCGCCAGCCTGGCGCGGAATGGTGGTCTCACACCCGAGGCGCTCGAGGATCAATTCACCCCTGCGTTCTTGCCGAGCGCCGGGATCGACGTACCCAGCGCAAGCCACTATGAGCAGTTTGTCCGGGCCTTCGCCCTTACGGACGCCGAGCGCGCCAAGCTCGACGAGTTCGGGTTCGTGGTGGTGCCGCCGCGCCCGGGCGGGCGAGCAGGGCCCGTCGACGTCTTTTATCGTGTATTCGCCGCGGACTTGCCTGTATTCGTGAGCGCTGACTCGGTGCTTCATGCTTGGCACCGCAGCTACGATCGGATCCTCGCGGAGACCGAGACCGACGTCCTCAGAACCGTCCTCGCGGAGTTGCTCCAATCCCTGCAAAGCAGGCTCTCTCCTGAGCATCCAGGCACGAGCGACGCGTGGGTCTATTTGGAGGTCGCCCGGGTGCTGCTCGAGGGAGGCAAGTCCGACTCCGACCGCGTCCAAACAACGCTCGACGCGGTAAAGAACGCGCGCGAGGTCTACCTCGACGTGATGGGCCAGCCGCAGAAGATCGACTTCTCGGCCTTCATCCCGCGCGGCCATTACAATAAGTCGATTGAGCTGCAGCGCTACTTCAGGGCCATGCGCTGGCTGCAAACCATCGAGCTTCATCTCTTCGACCAAGAGCTGGCAGCGAGTCTGAACCCACGGGAGGAGGCTGCCGCGCGGGCCCTCGCGCGGGCGCTCTCTCACGACGAACCGAAGCGGGCGTACCAAACCATCGATCGCTTCTACCGCGTCCACGTCGGTCACCCGAACGCACTGACGCTCCTCGACCTCGTCGAGTTCTGTGAGGATGCGCCCGCGACCCGCTGCGGAGATGCCGCTCTAGACGCCGAGCAGGCGGCTCTTCTCACCAAGTCTCGACCCGAGCCCGCTTACACACCTGACCCGCGACCCGCGGAGGCGACGCTGCGCTTTCTGCCGCTTCGCTTTGCGCTCGATGCTTGGATTACCTCACAAACGACCGCGCCTCGATTGCCTCCGGTTCTCATTGGGCAGGAGCTGCAGGGGCGCGCCATGGCGTCACCCTTCGACGTAGCGTTCGCCCTCGGAGCCGACCGCGCTCTCACTCATTTGGACAGCGATATGCGCAAACCGTTTGCGGCGGCGCTGCCACAATACCTCTTGAGCGCACGAGAGGCCGTTCAGTCGGCCCGTCCACTCGAGGTTGACGCGACGATCTACAATCATTGGCTCGAGGCCTTGATGTCCCTGGCGACGACCTCGGTGGACCCGCGTCTACCGCGCGTCCTGCGGACGCCAGCGTGGGCCGACCACCGCCTCGAGACGCTCCTGGCCTCGTGGGCGGAGCTCCGGCACGACACCATATTGTCCGTCGACATGTCGGTTGGGAGAGCTGGTTGTCAATACCCCGAGGGCTATGTCGAGCCCCTGCCAGACCTCTATTCACGGCTCGCGACGGCGGCAGAGGTCCTCGTCGAGACCTATGAAGACGACCCCTTGTTGCGGCGACCCAAGACCGAAGCCGTCCTCGCGTGGGGCGAGCACTTTCAAGGCGTCATGCACCGGCTCGCCCAACTCGCGGAGGACGAGCTGGAGGGAAAGCCCATGTCGGCGGCTGACCTAGCCTTCTTGAACCGAACCGTCGACCAACACGCTCGCGGCTATGGGGGACAGCGCAGTTATGACGGCTGGTACGCCGCGCTCTACTTCGACCCCGACTGGTCGCTCAATCGCCAGGGCGACCCGTTTCAGCCGTATCCGCATACGGCTGGCGGCGACTCCGAGCCCATCGTGGCGGACGTCCACCTCGACACCGACCACTACAGGGTTCTAGAGGTCGGGACCGGACACCCCGAGCTCCTCATTGTAGCGATAGATCAGGGCGGCGACGTGTCTCTCTTTGGGGGGCCGGTCTCGAGCTTCTACACCTTCGAGCGACACTCCAGTCAGCGCATGACGGACGAGCAATGGACAGACATGCTGAACGGCCAGCGACCGCCTGAGCGCCCGGACTTTGCGCGCGGCTACCGGACCCAGTAGCCAACGGTCACGCGCGCGGCCCCCTGAAACGAAGTTGGATCACGGACTGGCGGATGACATCGCCTTGACTTCCTGGTCCCAACCACATTGGAGCACGCCTGGCAGGAACTCGCCAGTGCACTCGGCCTCCGCGTGAAACTGTCCGGGCGACCCACAGAAGCCCGTTCGAGTTTGACACTCGGTCATCTTGTCCATGTTTTCTCTGCAATAGGCGCTCTTCTGTCGGATCCGGTTGCGTAGGGTGGTCTCTCGCTGGAGGCATTCGTCCGGATCACAATCGTCGCATTGGCACCTCATCTCACAATACTCCCGCAGATCAGGAGCCTTGTTGCATCCCGACGGGAGCGCCACCAGCACCCAGAGAATCGCGTGTCTGGCCATCTTGTGCCTCAAAAGTCGGTAATCCACGGGACCTCGGGGGAGGGGGCGGCATCGTCGATAAAGCGTTCGTAGTTGGTGGCCAGGTTCCAATTCGTCTCATCATTCGCCTCGATCTTCGACTTCCCGTCGTCGGCGAGCCAAGTCTGGCCACCCGCCAGGCGCCCCGTTTGCGAGCATGGACCCAGCGCTCTTGGAGACCCTGCAACGGTCCTTCAAGGCGAGGGAGATGAAGACGCCTTTGCTTGCGGGTCGACGGCCAGTTGCTGCCAGTCGTATCCGTTGAAAAAGTACCGCGTGACACGGTTCCTCAGTCCTGCGGTGGAATACGAAAGTGGAATCATGGCTACCCCGCTGGATGTCGGTCCTGGCAGGTTTTATCGGACTATGCGGCTTGCGCCCTGACAGCGAGCGCGCCGATCACTTCTGGCCGCGCCGCCTGAGCTCCGCCTCGAGCTCGGCCACGCGAGCCTCCGCCCGAGCTTCGGCCTCCTCTGGGGAGGGCCAGAGGGCGCCGCTGGGAGCTTCGAGCCGAAGCCCGGCCGGGTAGGGTCCGACGGGCGCGACGACCCAATGCCCACCAAGCGTGGCGCACGGCGTCCGATCACCCTCCACGAAGCGTTCGACCAGATCGCCGTCGACTCGGTCCCACACGCGGAGGCGCGCGCCTGCGAGCGCGTCGGCGTCGAAGCGCACGACCTCGACGAAGCCAGCCTCGTGATAATCGGCGAGCTTGGATTCCCACGGGCGCTCGGGTTCACCGCTCGAGCTCCAGCCCGGCGGTCCGCCGCAGACGGCGGCCCTTCCCCCCGGGCGTCGCTCGAGTGGACTCACGATCTCCACGCCGAGCTCGGGAGCGCCGCGCTCCCACGTCTTCCAGATGTCGAAGTCGTCGTTGGGCGCGGCGAGGCGCACGAACAGATCGGGCGCCAAACATCTTCGCGCGTCGGACGCTCGGAAGTAGACGAACTGCTCCGACCCAATCGCTGCGCGAGCACCGAACGCGCGCTCGAACGTCGTGAACAGGAACGTTCGGAGCTTCAAGTGCCGGCGCCCCTCAGGCACCTCGGCCTCGACCGGAAAGACGATGGGCTTCGGAGCGCGCACGTACCGAATCGGGGAGCTCCCTTCGACCGCATCCACCGACGACCTCCGTTCCATCGTGAATCCAGCTTAGCGCTACACGGCTAGCCACGGCGTGCTGCGGAGCACGGCATGTGCCGACTAACTTAACTAATGAACGAAGCGCGCGAGCGCGAGATGCTGGTTCGATGGTCGGGGCCCGGGGTGGCGCCCGCCGGCGGCGAATGGGCGGTCGCCGCGTACGCCACGCCATCGGTCAGCTTGGCGGAGGTTCGCGAGGGTCTCCCTCTCTTTGAACCACCCGCATTCGAGCACACCGGGCAGAGCTTCCTCTCTACACGCTCCTGTCTCCGTGTAGATGATCCAGGTTCCCTCGCGTCTGCACTGACCCGTATCGATCTGGCACTTCGTCATCAGGTCCATTCGGTCTCGACAATAGTCGCTCTTGTCGCGAATCCTATTGCGCAGCTCGCTCTCGAACTGGAAGCACTCGTCGGAGTCGCAGCCCTCGCACAGGCACTTTCTGTCGCAGTAGTCCCGCACGTCGGGGGGCTCGCTGCACCCCATTGGGATGGCCACCCAGACCCAAAGCGCCAACATCCAGAGCACCGCGTAGCGTCGCATCAAGTACGGATTCGCTGCGGCGGGAGCCCCGGGGCGACGAGTTCGTACTGACTGACGCCGAGCGTGAGGAGCGCGAGCAATCTGCTCGTCGTTGGGAGACCGACAAACAGGCAGGGTATTCCCGGAATACCCCCGCTGAATGTCGGTCCTGGCAGGTTTTATCGGACTATGCGGCCTGCGCCCTGACAGCGAGCGGGCGGCGACGGGCGACGACTTCGCGAAATTCGCGAGAAGAGCGCGTTCAATGGCGCTCGACTGGCGCTCACAGCCAGCGCAGTCGTTGGAGACCGACAAACAGGCGGGTATTCCCGGAATACCCCCGCTGGATGTCGGTCCTGGCTGGTTTTATCGGACTATGCGGCTTGCGCCCTGAAAGCGAGCGCGCCGATCACTTCTGGCCGCGCCGCTTGAGCTCCGCCTCGAGCTCGGCCACGCGAGCCTCCGCTCGAGCACGCAGGGCCTCGGCCTCTGTGCGCTCGGCCTCCGCTCGAGCACGCAGGGCCTCAGCCTCAATGCGCTCGGCGTGTGCGTCGGCGCGCAGCGCCTCTGCTCGAGCTTCGGCCTCCTCTGGGGAGGGCCAGAGCGCACGGCTGGGATCTTCGAGCCGAAGCCCGGCCGGGTAGGGTCCCACGGGCGCGACGACCCAATACCCACCAAGCGTGGCGCACGGCGTGCGGTCGCCCTCCACGAGGCGTTCGACCAGATCGCCGTCGACTCGGTCCCACACGCGGAGGCGCGCACCCTCGAGCGCATCGGCATCGAAGCGCACGACCTCGACGAAGCCAGCCTCGTGATAGTCGGCGAGCTTGGCCTCCCAAGGGCGCTCGAGTTCACCGCTCGAGCTCCAGCCCGGCGGTCCGCCGCAGACGGCGGCCCTTCCCCCCGGGCGTCGCTCGAGTGGACTCACGATCTCCACGCCGAGCTCGGGGGCGCCGCGCTCCCACGTCTTCCAGATGTCGAAGTCATCGTTGGGCGCGGCGAGGCGCACGAACAGATCAGGCGCCAAGCATCTTCGCGCGTCGGACGCCCGGAAGTAGACGAACTGCTCCGACCCAATCGCTGCGCGAGCACCGAACGCGCGCTCGAACGTCGTGAACAGGAACGTTCGGAGCTTCAAGTGCCGGCGCCCCTCAGGCACCTCGGCCTCGACCGGAAAGACGATGGGCTTCGGAGCGCGCACGTACCGAATCGGGGAGCTCCCCTCGACCGCATCCATAGACGACCTCCGCTCCATCGTGAATCCAGCTTAGCGCCAGACGGCTAGCCATGGCGTGCTGCGGAGCACGGCATGTGCCGACTCATGAACGAAGCGCGCGAGCGCGAGATGCTGGTTCGATGGTCGGGTCCCCGGGTGGCGCCCGCCGGCGGCGAACGGGCGGTCGCCGGCGGCTTGTGGGCCGAGTAGATGCGCCGACCCCGAATTCCGGATAGGGTCCTTCTCGGCTGTTTCGCCGAGGGGCCTTGCATGGGTGAAGCGCTCGAGATCGGCTCGACGTTCGGGAACGACTTCACGATCATCAGAAAGCTCAGCGAGGGCGGTATGGGCGCCGTTTACATCGCCCGCCAAGTACACATCAGGTGCCGTTGCCTCGAATCGGTGGATCGCCAGTTTCGTCACCACAAGCCGCATGCGCACTCGATCGCTTGCCCTCCTGTGATGCGCCGCTCCCCCTTGGGGCCATGAGGCAGGCATTCCGAGAATAGGCATTCCGAGAATACGGCGCCGTTGCTTGTCACTGCGGTGAGCGAGGCGAAGTACCCGCGCTGGGTGGGGCGCTAGGCTCGCTGAACTGGCTCGTTGACGACGGCGAAGCCGCGCGGGCGGCCAATATGGTCTCGCGCTCCTTGAACCACCCGCATTCGAGCACACCGAGCAGAGCTTCCTCTCTGCACGCTCCTGTCTCCGTGTAGATAATCCAGGTTCTCTCGTGTCTGCACTGGCCCGTATCGATCTGGCACTTCGTCATCAGATCCATTCGGTCTCGACAATAGTCGCTCTTGTCGCGAATCCTATTGCGTAGTTCGCTCTCGAACTGGAAGCACTCGTCCGAGTCGCAGCCTTCGCATAGGCACTTCCTGTCGCAGTAGTCCCGCACGTCGGGAGGCTCGCTGCACCCCATTGGGATGGCCACCCAGACCCAAAGCGCCAACATCCAGAGCACTGCGTAGCGTCGCATCGAGTACGGATTCGCTGCGGCGGGAGCCCCGGTGACACGAGATCGCTGCACTCTGCAGAGAGCTCGGCGCACGCGTCGGGTGGTGGGTCGCGCGACAGACGTCGGAGAGCCGACGCGCCTGCGACTCGCGACGGGCGACGAGCTCGTGCTGACTGACGCCGAGCGTGCGGAGCGCGAGCAATCTGCTCGTCGTTGGGAGACCGACAAACAGGCAGGTATTCCCGGAATACCCCCGCTGGATGTCGGTCCTGGCTGGTTTTATCGGACTATGCGGCTTGCGCCCTGACAGCGAGCGCGCCGATCACTTCTGGCCGCGCCGCTTGAGCTCCGCCTCGAGCTCGGCCACGCGAGCCTCCGCTCGAGCACGCAGGGCCTCGGCCTCTATGCGCTCGGCCTCCGCTCGAGCTTCGGCCTCCTCTGGGGAGGGCCAGAGCGCACCGCTGGGATCTTCGAGCCGAAGCCCGGCCGGGTAGGGGCCCACGGGCGCGACGACCCAATGCCCACCAAGCGTGGCGCACGGCGTGCGGTCGCCCTCCACGAGGCGTTCGACCAGATCGCCGTCGACTCGGTCCCACACGCGCAGGCGCGCGCCTGCGAGCGCGTCGGCGTCGAAGCGCACGACCTCGACGAAGCCAGCCTCGTGATAGTCGGCGAGCTTGGACTCCCAAGATCGCTCGGGTTCACCGCTCGAGCTCCAGCCCGGCGGTCCGCCGCAGACGGCGGCCCTTCCCCCCGGGCGTCGCTCGAGTGGACTCACGATCTCCACGCCGAGCTCGGGGGCGCCGCGCTCCCACGTCTTCCAGATGTCGAAGTCGTCGTTGGGCGCGGCGAGGCGCACGAACAGATCGGGCGCCAAACATCTTCGCGCGTCGGACGCCCGGAAGTAGACGAACTGCTCCGACCCGATCGCTGCGCGAGCACCGAACGCGCGCTCGAACGTCGTGAACAGGAACGTTCGGAGCTTCAAGTGCCGGCGCCCCTCAGGCACCTCGGCCTCGACCGGAAAGACGATGGGCTTCGGAGTGCGCACGTACCGAATCGGGGAGCTCCCTTCGACCGCATCCATCGACGACCTCCGTTCCATCGTGAATCCAGCTTAGCGCTACACGGCTAGCCATGGCGTGCTGCGGAGCACGGCATGTGCCGACTCATGAACGAAGCGCGGGAGCGCGAGATGCTGGTTCGATGGTCGGGACCCGGGGTGGCGCCCGCCGGCGGCGAACGGGCGGTCGCCCCGCACGCCCAGCCCGGCGGAGCGCCGAGGATCAGTCCGCGACTTCCAGCTTCGGGAAACGCGCGAGCGCGCGCTCCAAAGGCTCGCGCGGGAGCTTGAGCGCGGCGGGGGATTTTTCGAGCGTGAAGCGGGTGAGGGCATTCGGCGGCAATGCTTGGAGCAGGCTCGCAGGATCGACCTCGGCCGAGTAACGGTTGCGAGGCCTGTAGTGGAGGCGTGACCGTAGGCACCCAAGCTCGCCTCGCTCGTCGCGCGTGAAGGTGTGCTCCCAGAGTTCGCGAAGCGCGATGTGGCGGAGGGGGCGGACCACCACCTCGGCAATGGGGGATCGCGACAAGGGTTCCCACCACGGCGCGAAGTCGTGCACGCCGAGGAGCACGCGCGCCAGTCGGCGCAGGACGGGGGCGTTCGGCAACCATTCGAGCACCGCGGTCGCCCGGCCAAGTGCACCGTCGTGCACACCGAGCGCTTGAAGCCGCGGGAAGCTCTCCGCGTCGGAGAGAGGGTGCGGGCTGGGCAGCGACGCGGCGCCGTCGGGCCAATGGTCGATGATGATCTCCTCGAACGGCCAGGAGCGGTCGCAAAGCGCAGCGGTCGAGGACTCGGCGAGCTTGACGCACCTCACTCCTCGAAGGTTCTCGTGGCGGAGCGAGTCCACGGCGACGCGCGACGTCAGCTCGAGCACACGAACGCTTCGCCACGCGGGCTCGGAGAGGTGCTCGTCGAGGGAGGTCAGCGAACCGGTGAGCGTGCCGCCGACGAATATGCCATCCACGAAGACACGACCTTCGGCCTCGAACATCCCATCAAGGGGCCCGGCCCAAGCGCGCCCATGCTCCAAGAGAAGCTTCGCCTCCCGCTTGAGGGCGCTTGGCGTCGCCGCTCGACCGTCGGCGCGCGACATCTGCAATTGAATCAGCTCACCGCGCGGATCGCCGCGCTCGCTCGACCAATCGCCTAAGACCGCACGCAAGGAGCGGTCTTCGGGGGATGCGTGAATTCGAGCCATCCAGCCCTCGGCCGTGTCGTCCGTCCTGGCGAGACCGCGCGGAGCGAAGCGCGATTCGAGCACCTCGAGGCAAGCTAGCTCTTCCTGGGTGAGCGCCGGGAGAGTGAGGGCGCGAAGCGCCTTGGCGTGTTCGGCGCGGTCTTCTCTCCACCAGCCGAAGGCGAGCGCGGGCCTCGGCGTTGGATCTTCCAGAGCCGGGAGGGCGCGCATGTCGCCGAGCCGCGTGAGGAGGACCATCATCCGTCGGTAAAAGTGCACCACCTGCATGGCGCGGGGGTCGCTCGGCTTGGGGTCAAAGATGCAGTCGGCGACGAGCTTCGCGAGGAAGCGCGCGCACCGCGGATCGGCGGGCCATCGATAGAGCGCCTCGAGGTGAGTTTGGGCGTCCGTCCATTTGCGAGGGAGCGGCACCGCTACCAGGCGATCGAAGTCTTTGGGGTCTGCGCGCTCGGCGATCTCGTGCCATTGCTTCCATTGCGCGGAGAGCGGCTTTGCCGCGAGCGACGGAAGCGTCGTGGTGATCTCTCGAGAGATGCCGTCGATGACGTCAGCGACTCGAGGTGAACGATTGCTGCGCCACGCATTCAGGAGGGCCGTCAGCGCGGCAGTCAGGTCGCCCGCCTCCGTCGCGCGGACGGCCGCCGCGAGCTCGTGTTCGACGGGAACCTCGTCGGTCATCGCCTGCCAAGCTCCCACGAGCCGCGGCAGTTCCGGAAGTCTCTCGCGAAGAAGCCCTGGAGCTCGACCCTCCTATCAGCGATACGCTCCCTCTTTGGCCCATCCGCGGGCCTTCCAGTGACCGCGCCCTCACGAAAAGCACCGCCAAGGGTCGATCTCTTGAGCGCGCGATGCTCCGTGGTCGAGTTGGAGGGCACTTTCGGGAGCAAACGCTCATCCTGACCCCCGTTGGCGGTCGATCTGTTGAGCGCGCGATGCTTCGAGGTCGGTTTGATCGGCGCTTTTGGGAGCGTGCGCTCAAATTTCGACCGCGAACGGTGTCTTGGATGACCGCGCGATGCGGAAATGGGCTTCGGATCGGCTCCGAATTGAGCGTGCGCTCAAATTTCGACCGCGAACGGTGCCTTGGATGACCGCGCGATGCGGAAATGGGCTTCGGATCGGCTCCGAATTGAGCGTGCGCTCAAATTTCGACCGCGAACGGTGCCTTGGATGACCGCGCGCTCAAATTTCGACCGCAAACGGTCACAAATTTAACCGCGCGGTTAATTATGTGACCGCCGACGGTGCCCAATTTGACCGCGCGCTCAATTTCTCCGCGCAAATGGCGTGTCGTCTTTGGGCGCACACCGAGCGCCGGGCGAGAGGTGTGTCTCTGGGTGCTCCTGTGGGTCCAAGGGGTTGAGAGGAGGTGCGGGTAGGGGGCTTCGCCTCCAGAGAAAAAAAAGGCGACGGGCGAGTGTCCTCGCTCCGGAGGGTGGGTCGACTCACTCGTCGGAGGCCGGCGACGCAGTCCGACAGCTCGAGGGAATGGTCCCAGAGGCTCGAGGAGCCCACTCGCCGATTCGTTATGGCTGACGATCAAACCAACACACTGGCGATGCAGGGGACTGCGTTGCCAACAGACCAAGTGCGTCCACCGGTGCAGTATGATGCTGCGGCGGGTGAGGCGGCTTTCCTCCTGCTCGAAGCCACGCTTCGGGCAATGGACCCTACGCAGATCGCGCAGCCGAACGTGGACGCCACGTTTGCGGCTTTCGTTGGGCTGCAAGTCTCTGGGTTGATGCGGGCGCCCGAGCGGGCGCACCTCTTCACCCAGCTTCCCCCGAGCATCATCGGCGACGCGAGCGCCGAGGGGCTCGAGCGGCTGGCCTGGACCGTATGGTTCCTGGACTCACGCTGTCAAAGCATGGAGGCGACGAGCACCGGCGCCAAAGTCGACCCTGAGGTCATCCAAAGAGGCACTGTCGTGCGTCGCCGCATGACGGCGGTGCTTCGCTACAACTTCCTCAATGACGCGAAGATGCAGGCCGAGCTCGACGACATCGGTTCGGGGCAGGGCCACCTGGACATGGCGACTGACATGACACGGCTGTCAGCTCACTACAGTGTTCACAAGCAGCGGCTCGCCGCCGACAAGCTCCATTACGACCCGAACGATGAGTTTGCGGCGCGCTCCCTCGCGAACGAGATCATCACCAACCTCAGGCAATACGACAACAACCCGATTGTCGACCTGCGCAATCGGGCCCTCACGCTCCTCACTCAAATGTACGCGACCGTCAAGGCCGCGGCGGACTTCCTCTTCAGGAACAGCCCGCGTGAGCTCGCGCTCTTCCCCACGCTGCGTACAGCGGTGTTGGCGTTGGGCGGGCGCTCTCGCACGCCGGCCGAGCCGGCCGTCGAGCCCGCTGCGCCGCAGCAGCCCGCTGCGCCGGCGCCCGAGCCCGCGGCTCCCGTTGCTCCGGTTGGCCCGGGCCTACCGGGCGGTAACCCACTGGAGGGTTGAGCCATGTCGAACGACCACGCCAAGGAGGGGCTGTTCTTGGGAGCGGCGCGACCTCTGACGGGGACGGGTGCGGGCAATTCTCTGCGCCTGCCGCCTCATCACTTGACCACCCATGGCGTGGTCGTCGGCATGACCGGTAGTGGCAAGACGGGGCTGATTACCGTCTTGGTCGAGGAGGCGCTGCGGGCGTGTGTGCCCGTGCTCCTCATCGACGTGAAGGGCGATCTCGCCAATCTGCTCCTCGCGTTCGAGGACTTCTCGCCGGCCGTCATCGAGCCCTGGGTCGAGCCGGGGCCGCACGATCACAGCCCCGATGCGCAGCAGCGCCTCGCTGCGAAGCTGGCCGCTGAACGTCAATCGGGCCTGACGGCCTGGGGGCTGGGGGCAGCCGATCTCATCGACTATCGGGCGAACACGAGCGTGCGGGTCATCACGCCAGGCGCCGAGGCGGGGGAGCTCTTGCACGTGCTCTCGTCGCTCGAGCGCCGCTCGAACCGCTGGGACAACGACGTCGAGGGCGCGCGTGCGGCGCTGTCCGCGGCGATCTCGCTCATCTTGCGCCTGCTCGGCCGCGATCCGGACCCAGCCCGTAGCCGCGAGCACGTGCTGCTGTCTGTGTTGGCTGAGCGGCGCCTCGTGCGCGGTGAGCCGGCCGACATCGGCGCGCTCCTGCCCGAAATCACCAGTCCGCCAATGGCGTCTATCGGCGCGCTCTCGATGGATGCGTTCATGTCGAAGCGCGCCCGCAACGAGCTCGCGGCCTCACTCAATACCTTGCTCGCGTCGCCGTCGTTCGCGAGCTGGCGGCAGGGCGCGACGCTCGACGTCGGCGCCTGGATGCAGCCAGTCAATGGGCGAACGCCTGTCACCATTGTCAGCGTGGCCCACCTCGACGACGACGAGCGAGAGCTCGTGCTCGGCGTCGTCTTGGAGGAGGTCCTCTCCTGGGTGCGCGGCTTACCCGGCAGTCAGCGCCTCCGCGCCCTCGTCGTATTCGACGAGGTCTATGGTTTCTTGCCGCCGCACCCCGCGACCCCACCCACCAAGCGGCCACTCGTCGCCCTGATGAAGCAGGCCCGGGCGTTCGGCGTCGGCGTGCTCATCGCGACCCAGAACCCGATGGACATCGACTATCGCGCGCTGTCGAACGCCGGCCTCTGGTGCTTGGGGCGCCTGCAGACCGACGCCGACCGCGCGCGCGTGCTCGATGGACTGGTCGGTAGCGGCGGCGCCGGCGACCCCCAACAGCTCTCCAATGTGCTCAAGCGCCTGACCCCGAGGTGGTTCGTGATGCGCGACGTCCACTCGAAGGCGGGGACGATCTTCTTACAGCCGCGTTGGGCACTGACGTTCATGCGAGGACCGATGACGCGCGTCGAGATCCGGCGGGCGCGCGCAGCCGCGGCGGCGAGCGGGTTCGCGGTGTGAGCGGGGGCGGGCGGGTGCTGGGTGAGCTGAGGTACTTGCTCGCAGTGCGGGGCACGGATACGGTCGCAACGCGACGACTGCTGGGCCAGCTCGATCGCGGCTAAATCGCCAAAAGGCGAGCTGGGCTATCGATGGGAAGGGACGATGGATCACCAGGACACTTTCGGGCTTGTCGGCACGATTATCGACAATCGATACCGCGTCGACCGTGTCGTGGGGGAAGGTGGCTTTGGGGTGGTTTATCGGGGGTGGCACCTCGCGTTCGACCACGCCATCGCGGTGAAGTGCCTGAAGACGCCCGAGCACGCCGGTGCCGTCGAGCAAGGGGTCTTCATCGAGCGCTTTCGTTCCGAGGCCAAGGTACTGTCCAACTTGAGTCAGCATCCCTCGATCGTCCGTGTATTTGACTTCGGAGTTGCTTCTGTAGGTCGTGGCGGGCAGGTGCCCTATATGGTCATTGAGTGGTTGAACGGCGTCCCGCTCGATGAGTTCGCCCGCAAGAGTGGCCCCCTGACGCCCAATCAGGCCGTCGCACTCATGGCCCCTGCGATGCAGGGCCTAGCGTTCGCGCATTCCCGACAGCCACCCATTGCACATCGGGATGTCAAACCGGCGAACATCTTTGTTCTCAACGACGGTACGACAAAGGTCTTGGACTTCGGCATCGCCAAGTCCATGCAGGAGGGCGAGGAGGGGCAGCCGTTTCGTTCCCGGACGGCGAGCGGCTTTTCCGCTTGCTCGCCGAACTATGCCGCCCCTGAGCAATTCCGCCCGAAATGGTTTGGTCCAACCAGTCCACGCACGGACGTTCATGCCATCGGTTTGCTGTTGTGTGAACTGGTCACAGGACGACCCGCTCTGCAGGGGGATGCCGTGGTGGAATTCATGGACTCGGCGCTGGCGCCCGTTCGACCCACGCCACGCGCGCGGGGTGCAGTAGTGTCCGATACATTCGAGACGATCTGTGCGACTGCGGTCGCACTCGACCCCAAGAGCCGATACGCCAACGCGGGCGCACTGCTCGAGGCCCTCCGCAACGTCGTCGGGGATTCTTCGGGTCCCTCTGTGGCGTCCCCTCCGAGCTCGGAGAACGCGATGGCGGCAGCTATCGTTCAATCCTCGGGGTCGTACGGTCCCGGGCAGACGGCACGCGCTGCTTGGGCGGGGTCGGCGGGACCGATCCCCCAACAAACCCAGCTGACCGTTGCTCAAGTCACAGCCGCTCCCCCGGCAGCTCCACAGGCTGTCAAAGGGCGAAGTGCGGTTGGACGTGGTGGCAAAGTCGCCGCAGCGGTTGTTGGCATAGCGACTGTCGCGGCTGTGGCGCTCCTTGCAAACCGCGCCGTCAGGGATAAGTCCGCAGCGGCTCCCGCGAGTGTGGCAACCACGGAAGTGAGCAATTCGGTGCCCTCGGCCACAAGCAGCGCACCCACCGTCATTGGGCCATCCGCACAGGAAGGCTTGCAACTGCTGCTCTACCCTCGGAACGGGGCAGAGTCGCTGAAGCGGGCGGTCGAGATCCTCAGCGCCGCTTGCAAAGCAGGGGATCAGGTGGGCTGCGCGGGCATGGCAACAGCCACTCGCAAAGGCATCGGCGGCGTAAGCCGAGATTTGGTGGCAGCGTTCAAGTTTGCACAGCAGGCTTGCAGCGCTGGTGCCCTGCACGGGTGTGTGGAGGAATCTATCGCGTATGATAAGGGTGTTGCAGTCGCAAAGGATCGGTCGCGCGCGATTTTCATTGTGCGGACCGCGTGCGACGCAGGGAGTCTGCGCGCATGTCGCAACCTGGGTACCTTCTTCAAGTATGGTTCTGGTTTGGGCCAAGACTACCAGGCCGCCGTTGCGCTCTATCAGCGAGCCTGCGAGGGTGGGGAGAGCATTGGCTGCCAGACTCTTGGGCTGAGCTATGTCATGGGTGAGGGTGTTGCCCGGGACGAGAAGCGTGGGTTCTTGCTCACGGAGAGCGCGTGTACGGCTGGCACCATGGTGGCGTGCTCTCAGCTGGGATGGCTGTACGCGGAGGGGAAGGGGGTTGCCAAAGATCCGGTGAGGGCCCGCGAGTATCAACGTCTCGCTTGTGATGCTGCTGAGGAAGAGGGTTGCAAGCTTTTGGCCTTTTACCTCTCCGATGGGGTCGGTGGTCCTGTGGATTTCGTACAGGCAAGGAGCCTCTTTGAGAGCCTCTACCAGGGCGGGAATCCCGGTGGTTTTTACGGTCTCGCACGTATGTACGAACATGGACTCGGCGCCGCCAAAGACATTAAGGCTGCGGTCCAGCTCTATGAGCGCGCGTGCAACGACCTCGACTATGGTCCGGCTTGCGGCAGACTTGGCCTACTCTACAAGTACGGGTTGGCTGACGGGCCTGGCGGGCGCCCAGACCCAAAGCGCGCGCGGGAGTTCTTTCAACTTGCGTGTGATAAGGGGGAAAAGAGTGGATGCATCACTGCAAAGTCCCTGCAGCCAAACGGCAAACCTGGGCAGGGTGGGGCGCGGTAGCGACCAGCCAATGGTTGGGGGGACAGCGGTCTTCGCTGACCAAATCAGCCGCAAAGGGCGACCTCGCAAGCTGAAGGTGTCTTGGCGCCGAGCGGTTCCATACGCGGGCGCAAGAGAGGTATCTTGCGGGGCATGAGCGCAATTCCGCGGCGGCTGACAAGGGCGCACGTGGATGCTGCGATCGTGCGGATCAATCACGAAGGCGTCCCTCCACGCCGGGAGTCGACTAAGTTCCATCTCCTCGTAGGCGGACGCCGCTACCCACCTAAATACGTTCTGTCGTTGGCGGTTGCTGAAGCCACGGGCCGCGAGCTATCGCCGACTGAATTCTCCGGTGGTGACGAGACCAACACGGTCCTCGAGTCGCTGGGATTCACCGTCGTGAGTGCAAACACCCGGGTCGGAACGACCATTCCGATTGCGCGGGTGGTCGTCCGCGGAGCGCCGCCGCCGTCGCCGCGTGCAGCAGGTGAGCTGCTCTTGGAGGCTTTTGAGAAGTGGCCCGTCGAGGGCACTGCCAAGTTCACGATCACTCCCGGTGGGTTTGTTTGTGGGAACTTTCCATCACGATGGTCTGGTGGTTTGGGGTGGCACTCTTCCGAGAAGGACCTCGTGGCGCTCGAGCGTGCTGCGACGCCTGTGATTCATGAATGCGTTAACAAGAGAGTCCTCGCCGCTGCCGCGGTCCGGACGCGGGCCCTGACCATTGGAGTCGACCTCTCCAGTGCGGCTCAGCACGCGGAGCTCGTTGCGGTGATTGACTGTAAGTCTGGTAAAATCGTGCGCTGGACTGGAAAATCGTACCCCACTGGCGACCAAGAGGGGCTGCTCGTCCAAGTCGCCGACCTGCGTTCGCACCTTCTCGAGTTCGCAGGCGAGCGCGTCCTCCTCCTCGGTTGTCACGACCTGAATATGTTCAGCGCTCGCGCGCGTGCGAACCAGAGCCCAGAGGGCTTCCGCAGGCAGCGCTGCGATGCGATGGCCAGGCTCACGGCTCGATTCAAGCCAACGATCGTCCTCCAGCATCCTCACAGCACTGACACGCCAAACATCTGGAGAATGCCGTGGGCATGCGTTGAACGTGATTACCCGACCGTCCGCGCTTATGCGTCAGGCGTCGCCTACCTGAGCACCAACGCGAAGCCCCGTCGTCCGCTTCACGCTGTGCTCTCGGCAACGCGTAGCGAGACCGGCGTTGTCGACATCGTGGTGAAGTCGCGATAACTCAACCGCTGCGCCCAACAGCCCACGTCACGACTCTTGCGTAGGGAGCCCTCGGAAGAGGGGCCCGTCGTCGTCATCAAGGGCCTTGAAGCAGTCGTAGAGCGCGAGAAGAACCTCGGCGTCGAGGGCGGCGTATCGCAGTTGGTCAGCGTCCAGCGGTCGCCTGCTCCAATTGGATGTCTGCTCGGTCTTGTCGAGGACAATCCCGAGCTCGCGCTCGCAGACCATGGCTAGGCTGTGGCCGCCGAGGGCGTCCGTGCCGCGTGCTCGGCGCGAGCCCGCCAATGTGTCGTAGACGCCGTCCAGCGCAATGCCCATGGCTGCGAGGACGCGGCGTTCGAAGCGCGCGTTGTGGATGACCTTGGTCGGGGTGGGGCCGCTCAGCACGTCGATAATGGGCTTCAGGTCGCCGACAGCCAGGGGGTCGATGAGAAATGTTCGCGTGCGCGTCGCGATCTGGACGAGGCAAAGCGTGCTGAAGTCGAGCGCGGTCTCGACATCGAGCCCGACGACGGTCGCTGCGCGCAATGCCTCGCTGACGGCGCGTAGCGCCGCTGGAGTGTCGACCCATTGGATGTCGTTCTTGGGCGAGGAGGCGGTCCGCGGGGTCGAGTGCGGAGCGAGCTCGAGTGATAGGGGCCCAGCGGCCTCAGCCTCGGCGAGCCGCGTGCCAGTGGGGCGGCCAGCCACACGGCTGCCATTGACCTTCACCGCTGTAAGGAAACGCAGCGTGCCCACCTGGTCGAGCAGACGTTCGGAGAGGAGTCTGTCCTCGGCTTCCTGGGGCAGGCATGGTTGGAACTTGCTGAGCATGCCGCGCGCCATCTCGCGAGCTGCGTGTGCGGCGACTTGCTCCCAGTTCAAGCCGGCGAGCGCGCGCACGGCATCGCTTGCGGCGGTGAGCGCGATGTCTTTGCATTTCAGCGAGAGGTTGCCGGCTACCCACTTCTTCCCCGAGTTCTGCTCGAGTCCCGCTGCGAGCAGTCGGTTCACCGCGCCGCCTGCAAACGTGTGCCACTGGACGCCATCGGGGTGCTCCTCCAGTGGAGCTGCGCCCTCCTCGACGAGGCCTTCGTAGCTCTCGCGCATCCCCGCGAGCTCTGTAGCAGCAGACTTGGAGAGCCAAGCACCTTCCTGTTTTGCGTGGAGGAGCACGTCGAGCATGCCTTGGCAGAGGGCGTACGAGAGCACTCCGGGCAGCCCGAGCCAGCTAGGCACGCGACCATGATCGGCAGGGCGCACGTGGAGCACGCCCTTGCCGTAGTCGATCAGGCCGACCTCCCAAGCGCGCCCCGACAGGCGGAAACACAGCGGGCCCTTGCTCGCATCGTGCATCGAGACAAAGAGCGCTTGGATGTAGCCGACGTCCTCTTTGCCGTGTTGCACCCGCATCACGGGGGGTGCGGTAAAGACCGCATAGAGCTCGAAGAAGTTCTTGCGGCCGTACAGCTTCTCGCCGCGCTGGCCGAGCGAAAGGAGCCCATCTGCCTCATAGAGGATCTGGCGCTCGAGCATCGTATCGATGAGCTCTTGGAGGCGCTCGAGCCGCACCGAGGAGAAGGGGTAGGCGGCCTCGACCCAGGGCATGAGCTTGTGTCGCGAAATCCCCCCTTCTTGGAGGATCAGCGCCATCACTTGATGTGCAAGCACGTGCATCGCGTGGGCTGCGGGGGTGACGTCTTCGACCCAGCCGTTCTCCGCGAGACGCAGAAGTGCCACCGATTGAAGTAGGGACTCGGGGCTCAGGCAGAAGAATGTGCAGTTTGCACGGGTGTTCGCGCGCCGGCCGGTGCGGCCGAGCCGCTGCAAGAATGAAGCGACCGAGCTGGGAGCGTCGACCTGAATGACTTGATCCAGATCGCCAACATCGATGCCCAGCTCCATCGTCGATGTGCAGACGATGGCGGTGTTCTGCCCCTTGGCGAATTGCTCTTCGGCGAGCGTTCGGTCAGCGCGACTCACCGAGCTGTGGTGGATGAAGACCTCGACTCCGGTGCCTGCGAGAGCGTGCGCAACCTTCTCGGCCCTGCTTCGACTCTCGACGAACACGAGGCTCTTCTTGCCACGTGCAATCCGCCCAATGGCCATTGCGGCGTCGCTGATGTCGGCGCAGCGTTCCAGATGCAGATCGCGCTCGGCTTTGGGTCTTGGTGGATCGACCAGGCGAAATGGGCGCTTGCTCGAGCCCTGCAGCCATTCACCGATGACATACGGGTTGCCCACTGTCGCGGACAGACCAATGCGCTGAACATCGCGGTCAGCGAGCACGACGAGCCGCTCGAGCAGACTCGCCAAGTGCGCGCCCCGATCGTCCGCCGCGAACGCATGAACCTCGTCGATGATCACTGCCGCGAGCCCGGAGAAGAGGGCCTTTGCGTCGGTGCGCTCGCTGATCATCATGACCTCGAGCGACTCGGGGGTGGTCATCAGGATGTGCGCAGGGGCCTCGCGAAACTTCTTCTTCCGCGAATCCGAAACGTCCCCGTGCCACTTGAAGACCTCGAGGCCCACCATGCGCGCGTACGACGACAGCCGGTCCTCTTGGTTATTGAGGAGCGCGCGGATCGGGCACACGTAGAGTACGCATACCGGTTTCAGGTCTTCGGTGAGGATCCGCGAGAGGAGGGGGAAGATTGAGGCCTCGGTCTTTCCCCCTGCTGTCGGCGCGAGCACCACCGCATTGCAGCCATCCAAAACTGCGTCGATTGTCAGCTCTTGGACAGGCCGAAGCGAGCGCCAGCCGAGGTCGTGGACAATCGCATGCTGCAAATGCGGATGAAGGCGCTCGAGTCCAGACATCTATCCATCCAGCCGTTTCCGCTTTGGAGCCGCTGTCTCGCTGTCGGTCGCGGGTGGCTCCTCGGGCTCCTCTCTTGGGTCTTCGACGGGGCGACCATGTTTGGCGGCGAGCTCCTCGGCAGTGAGCTTTCCGTCGTCCAGTTCGAGCTTGTAGTGCGCGCGCGGATCGTAGGCCTCGTGGATGTCGACGCGATCCATCACGTCGATCAGCTCACGCAGGAACATGCGCGGCGCGAGCGCGACCTTGCCGCCGAAGCCTGTCGTGACCTGCGCGACCAGAGCCTCGAGGAAAGCGTCGTCGACGCGTTCGGCGACACGCGCAGGGTTTTTTGCTGGATAGAGGTTGCGGATGCGTGTGCCGACCGCGAGCAAACGCTCCCCCGTAAATGGCAGCAAACGGACCTGAGGCGCCTTGAGGTTATCGAAGCGAGTGTCGTCCTCGAACTTCACGTGCACGCGTTGATGGAGCGCAGGCTCTCCCTTCAGTCCCTTGTACCCCTCGAAGAAGTCCCGCGTCCCAGTGACCATGACATACAGGCCTGGAAGCTCCTCCTTGGCGAGCATGTCCATGAGTTGGCGAAGAGCCTTCAACGACTTGTCGCGTGTCTGCGCGTTCATCCGTTGAATGGTCTCGACTTCGTCGAGCACGACAATCAGCCCGGCGTAACCTGATTGGCGAAGAAGCTGGAGCAGGCCGGAGAGAAACGTGAGGGCGGCTTGACCATCCACTTTCCCCCGCACGCCCGCAGAGGAGAGCACCGAGCGGCCCGTGTGCGGTTGGCCTGCGAGCCACGCCAGCAGACCCTGCGCGGTGGCGAAATCGCCCTCGTGCGTTGCGCGGTGGTAGGCACGGAGCACCTGCGCGAATGCTGGATTGCGCTTCGAGAGATCGGCGAGCTTGTCCTCGAGGCGTTGCTCGGTCGCGTCGGCGAAGGCTGGGTCATCTTCGCTGATACCGCGAAGTCGTGTGACCTCGTCGCCGACTTGATAGAGCCACCCCTCCACGATGGCTTGGAAGGCGTTCGGGCCATCCGCCGCCGTCTCGAGCTTCTCGATGAGTCGCCGATAGACGGTCTCGAGGTGATGGAGCGGCGTATCGTTGATCGAGATCTGCACCTCGGACGTCGCGAACTTCCGCTCGCGCGCTTTCGCACAGAGGTAGCGCGCGGCGAAGGTCTTGCCAGTTCCGTACTCACCGCGAATCCATTTCGAGAGGCCCTGGCCGGTCGCTACGAAGTCGAGGTCCTCGTTGATTGCAGAGACGAGTGCGTCGAGGCCGGTCGCGAAGTGCTCGAGCCCCACGTTCGGCACGAGACCACTGCGGAGCGCATTCACGATGGCGGCTGATTCGGGGACGACGGCCATCAGCGTCCCTCCTGCGGCTGATACCGATACATGGTCTCTCCACTCGGCAGGACCTCATCGCTGAAGAGAACGTGCCCCCCTTCATGGAGGGTGCGGCGCAGCGACCTCATGAGTCCGTTGAGGCGGCCAGGGTTCTTCTTCAGGCGTTCGGCAAGCTCGCTAGCGCGCGCCGAGCCAGCGTCGCGCAGCAGCACTAGAATCGCCTTCTCGTCCACGCTGAGCTTCTCGAGGAGCGCCGGAGGCAGTGGGAGTGTGCCTGCTTTGTCGGCGGGGGTGAAGAGCGAGAGCTGGGCCTTTGTCGCTCCCTTGAGACCCTGCGCTGGCACTTCGTCCGACGGCAGCGGCGTCACGATGGGAGGTTGCACTGGCTTCGGCTCACTGATGACCTCTGCCAATGCGCCCCGCCCGTACCACCACGAAGGCTCGTCGGCGTGCAGGCCATCACGCTCGAGCCAAGCCAGCGGCACCACGACCTCTTCGAGAGCGCACCCGCCGTGAAAGCCCACCTGGGCCCCGCCGAGGTAGGCACCCGAACGCCATGCGAACGCGCGCCGCTCGGGAGGGCCGCCGAGCCCCGCGAGGTCGACTTCGATGAAGCCATCCGGTACCGGATCGTGCTTGCCGAGCGCAGTGTATCTCGGCGTCTTGCCATTGCCTGTGCGGAGCGACTTGTCGACGAACGGACTATGTCCGTGGTCGGCGGTGACGAGCACGCGTCGCTTCGAGGCGAGCGCGACGCGTAGGGCGGGTTTGAACGCTGTGATGTCCTCTGGCGCGATCTTCAGCGTGGCGCCGGTGTTCGCCGAACCGATCTGGTCATCGACCGCGTTGAACACGACCGCCACCACCGAGAGCGACTCGTCGCCGAGTGCGGAGAGCAGCTCCTGCCCACCGTCCGTCAGGTCTCCCTTGAGGAAGAGTCGCCGCTTGCGGTTACCGAGTGCACTGTTCTGATTGAACCGAGCCTTGTCGGTCTTCGCCTCGTCTTGGTCGCGGAACACCGTCTCGGCGACGAGCGGATCGCTCGGCAGCTCGCCGAGGAAGATGGCGCCGCGTGCGTGGCTGGTAATGGTAGGTAGCGGAGAGAGCGCCGGAAGGCCGGTGACCAGTCCGCTCGTGTTGGGTTTGATGCCGAGCGGAAATGCGCTGTCCTGAGCGAGCGCATAAAGCAACTCGAGGAATACGGGGTAGCTGCAGCCGTCGAGCACGATGAGGAAGAGGCGCGCGTCGGGCTCCGCTTGCCACACCGGCGCGACGGTGCGCTTCCACAGTCGGTGGAGGGGAGTGACTCCCTCGCGGTGGAGGGCGGCCTCATAGCCACTAGCGAGGGTCTCCGCGAAGTGGCGGTTCTCACGGTCACGACGCTCACGACACGCGGACAGCAGCTTGTTCGCTTCCGCGTGGAAGTGGACGCTACTCGCGAGCGCACGACGCAATTGCATCATCGCCAGATCGACGAAGGCCCCGCTGCGCTGGTAGTCGCTGATTTGGTCGAGCAGCTCCGCCTTGGGGCTGAAGGGCTCGTCGAGGTAGCGTGAGATCCGCGCCATCGACTCGAGCACTGCGAGATCTCCGCGATGCATGCGTGCTGCGCGGTGGTTTGCGAGCCAGGTGACATCGGCCGCGCTGATTGCCTGCCCGTTTGCAGCTTGCTGCGCGAGCTCGTGGCAGCGATCCGAAAACGCGAGCGGCAGCACGCGACTGGTCTGGAGTTGCGTGGGGGTGAGGCTCTCGCGTCCGACGCGATCCGCGCTCGCGAGGAGATCTCCGGCGGTATCGCCCAACAGTGTGAGCGTCTCCTCCGCGAGGCGCGAGACGGCACGCCGCAGTATCCGCCGGTCCATCTCGAGCGGAGGCTCCGCAGCGGCCTTCCACAAAGGGCCCCACGCAGGTTTCGGGAGCTCGGTTGAATCGACTGTGAGGACGGCGCCGTAGACCACGAGATCGCGAAGGCGCTTCGGGGGCTCAGCGAGCGCCCAAGAGAGAAGCCGACCCTCGTCGCCATGCAGCGACGGCAGCGCGTCTCTTACGAGCTGACTGACCATCTGCGACCAGCGCGGCGGCTCCTGCACCCAGTTGGCGAGGAGGTGAGCGGGGCTCCGCGTCCGCACCTGCTCGCCCACGCTCACGTCCACGAGGAGCTCCGTGAGCAAGCGCCGATCGACCACCGTAGGCAGCGTGCGATGGCTCATCGCGATGCCCAGGCGGTCCACGTTCTCGAGCGCGAGCTGTTGCATGTACGGCGCATCAGCGCCGACCACACGGACGCCGAGCACGACCTCGAGCACGTCGTTCACAGACAGCGCGTGGACGCGCTGGTTGCGGGCGCGCCGCAGGAGATCCGGTGCGTTCTGGATGCGCCGTGCGACCTCTTCGGGCATCACAGCGATGAGAGGCGCGCCCTTCGCCTTCCAAAGGAGGTGCCGCAGCCCGAGCTCAGACGAGACACGATGCACCCCGTAAGAGCCCTTGGGCGTCGCCATGTGGTCCGGCAAGTTCTCGAGTCCCTCGCCGTCGATCACGAGCAGATAGCCTGTCTCGCTTGCGCCTCCAGCTTGATCGAGGAGACGCCGAAGAAGGAGCTGGGCCGCGCTCACGAGCCGGCGTCCTCAGGGGAGTCACCCTCCATCCGCACCAGTGCCACGCTGACGGGTTGGCTGCCTTGCTCGGAGAGCGCCTTGCGAACCTCTGCCAGGAAGTCCGAGATGGCGTTCGCGTCGGTCGGATTCACCCGCTTCTTCAGCAGGACCTTGCGCGATGTTGCGGGTGCGCTGACGACCAACGTCTGGGCGCTGCCGCCGCTGATTGCCGTCTGACCAGCACCAACGTTGACCATGGCGACCGGTGCGGGCTGCGGTTGCTCGATGAGCCGCTTGATCAGGTCTTGCGCCTGCTTGTTCCAGGTCGCGACCCAGTCCTTCGTCAATGGCTGTTCGGCCTGCGCGGCAGTGAGCCGACCATCGAGAGCGGCGAGGTGCGCTGTGACTTCGCCACCAATGCTCGAATGACTCACCCCTGCCTTGAGGTTGGCTCGGGCGTGCTCGTTCAGTTCGGCGAGAGCATCCCGGATTGTCTCTGCCTGTTGGACGATGCCACGAAAGGGGTCCACTGCGTCGTCGGGCCAACCCACGAGCAGCTCGCTCAGCACCTTGTGACTGTCCGTTGTGTTCAGGGTTAGCGGGATTAGGCGCGTGTTCGCGCCAGCTAGCTCTTTGAGTCGATCTCCACCCTGTACATCGAGATGTACAAGGCGGGCGTGGAGCGCTTGCAGCACGGTTCGCTTGGCCTGACCCCTGGTGCGCAGTTCGTTGGCGAACCGGTCTTGCCCCTGCAGCGATCGATGGGCGGCTGGGCGCGCAATGTCGAAGAGCTGATTGCCGAGATCTCGCAGTCGATGCCAGTCGGCAGCTGTCACGAGCTTACCGCGCTGAAGCCGGATGCGCGTTGTCTGCGACATGCCAATGCGCACTTCGACGGGCTCGCCGTCCGCGTCCGAGAGCGCGCGGTGATCGCGTTGACAGAGAAAGCACAGGAAGAGATCGACGAGCAGCGGCTGGAAGCCGTACGTCGCTCGCAGGTGGTCCGCGATCGGCGTCCACGCCACCGTTTCCTGGTCGACGCGTTGGAGGACGTCTTTGATGTAGCGAGAGTCGAGTCGCAGCGATGCCTTCGTCTGCCCGAGGTTCACGAGCTCGAGCGGTTGGCCCAGGTTCTTGAGGACCTTGCCGACGTTGTCGTCGTAGGCCACGGAGGTGCCGTCTTCGCCTGCTTTCACCATCCACTCGAGCAGCGTCTCGAGGTCCTGCTTCTTCGGCTCGGCGAGGAACGTCGGGTGCTGCGGGTATCGACGATCCATGAGGAGCGCCGCGATGTGCTCCAGGTTCTCGGCGAGCGTCTCACGCGGGCGGCTCGCGTCCACGTCCGAGATGAGCGCGAAGAACTCTCCGTGCCGGACATAGACCTCTTTGAGAAGATCCTCGAGCTGCCCTTCCAGCGTCTTTTGCCGGATACCAGCCTGATCGATAACCTTGCTCTTGTCTTGAGGGCCCAGCGTTTCGAGCAAGTCTTCTTGGCCGACCTCCGATAGCAGGTAGCGCACTGCCGCGAGCTCCGTCAGAACGCCGAGCTCCGTGGGGCTCATGTGGCGTGGCAGCCAGCAAACACTGTAGAGGCTGCCGCGGCTCTTACGAACCTTTGCAGCTTGAAGCCGGTCCTCATCGACCGTGTGCCCAGGATCGTCCCAGGGGTAGTCGATGAGGACCCTGAAGGCTCCGTCCGGCGGCGCGAAGTCGTCGTAGGACATCTCGCGCACGTTCCCGAGCTTGATGCGACCCCGCCGCTTGGTGCGTCGCCACGAGAGGTCCCAGTCGCCCTCATTGGGGCCGCCATCCTCGAAACCCTTCGTGCCGGCCACGCCGAGAGCGTCGCGCAGCGACAGCCAGAACACCTTGAAGCGCTGGGCGGGATTCTCGACCTTCGCGCGCGCGCGATTCAGGATCTCGCCCAGACTCACGCGCCCAAGCACGTAGCGCACGAGCGCCGTTTTGCCTTGTCCGGCTACCTGCAAGTCAGGCACGCGCTGGGAGATGGTGAGCAGGTCAGTCTCGGCGACGCGCACCTGACCGCGGAAGGTCTCACCCTCGACGTCCACCGCATTGAGCTGTACGAGCCGCTCGATGGTGAGCCCGCCCTGCTTGAGGCGTGGTGACACCTCCGCGAGCAGCACTGTCTTCACGAGCTGCTCGAGTGCGCGGCGGCGCTCGTCATTGAACTCCGCTCCGCCTTCCTCGGCCATCTTCGCCATCGCAGGCGCGAGGCGCGAGTAGTACTGGTGGTGGATATCCTGCATGAGCTCCACCTTCTTGCTCGCCTCGACACCCGACTCGGGGAAAATGGCAGAGAAGGCCGAGCCTACTGGCAGGAACTCGCCGAGCGGCAAGTTCGGGTAGTGGACGACGAGTAGCTCGTAAAGCAGCCGAAGCGCAGAGCGCTCGCGCTGCATGAGTGAAGTGACATCGACCAGCATCTCGATGAGCGCCGGGTGGAAGGGATAGACGTCCTTCAGGTAGTCGAGGTCGCCACCCGCGAGCAGCGCGGGCAGGACCTTGCTGTGCTTCTCCGAGAGCGAGTTGATCGCGGCCTTCACAGCTTCGGCGTTTTTGGGCCGAAGCACGCGGCCGCGCACGATGTGGCGCAGCTCGACGTCCTGCAGCTTTGTCGTGTCGAAGCGCTTCAGCTGATGATCGATGTGCTCGTGGATCTTCGACTCGTCCACGAGGTCCGGGTAGAACTCCTGAAGGTTGCGCTGGCGTGCCACGAACACGAAGATGGGGACGCGCCGCTGCCCGCCGTCGTGGTCCACGACCAGGCTGAGATCGTGAATCTCCTTGACGAACTCTTGTCCGCTCTTTTCAGCGAGCCAGAGTAGGAACTCGTCAATCATCAGCACGATGCCGCTGAAGCCCTGGGTCTTGGCGTGCTCGGCCATTCGCTTGGAGGCTCCTCTGTCCAGCGCGGGTCGATGCCCGCGTCCGCGGCCTCGCGGCCCTTGTACTTCAGCCATGCGCGCGCAAAGCGCCTTTCTTGGCCTGGATCGAACCTGCGGCCAGGGTCTCGAAGTCTTCACGTCCGCCGACGATGCCCTCGGTCTCGAGGCGCTTCCAAACAACCTCGCCGTACTCCTTCGCCTCGCGCCGGACTTCCTCGAAGATGGCGTCGACGTTGAGAACTCGAACGGATGCGCCAGCCGCGTCGCCGAGCGCCGCGTTGGGCCCTCGTAGACCGCGCGATCGAAGCCTGTGCTCTTACCGCGCACCGACAGCATGTGGATCCGCACGACGAGCAGGCCTGCCTTCGTGAGCCAGGCCTCGTGGTCGCTGACCTCACCACCCTTGCTTGTCTTGGCGTCGCGATGGGCATTGAGCAGCGGCCGGAACTTCTTCCACGCGGGGACTGCACCCTCGACGAGCAGCGAGAGCATCGTCATGAAGTGCGACTTGCCGCTGCCGAAGCTGCCGTGGATGAAGCGCCCGTACTCCTCACCGCGGTCGAAGACCTGCTTCATGTCATCGAGGATGCGGGGCAGCTCCCTCTCGATGGCTGGCGTTACGACGTAGTCGCGCGCGAGCTGTACGGCCTCTTCGGAGTTGGGGTCCAGCTCGCGCAACTTGATCACGAAGCCCATCGCCCGGATGTCCTCGGGGCGCGGGAGCTCGAAGGCCTCGGTGATGGTGGTCATGATTCGCCGCTCTCCTCGATCTTGTGAATGTCGTTCCCTCGATCGGACTCCGATGTCGCGAGCGCGTAGAGCTCGTGCAGCTTCGCGCGCAGGACTTCCTTCGGCGGAAGCACCGTCCGGTACTCCGCGACGAGCGTCGGCGAGACTGTCCGTGCCCGCTCGAACGCACCTGCGTCGATCTGTCGAGCCACCTCACGAACGTTCCAGCGCATCTCTACGGCCATGCGCAGGTAGAACTCACGTTCTTCGTCGCTCTTCGCTCCGCTCATGATGTGGAGGTTCGACGACCAAGGCAGCTCGCGCGTGAGCGCCGCGAGTTTCGGCGTACCCTGATAGGTCTCGTAGAACTGGCGCATCCTCCACAGGTTGGGAGGGGAGAACCCACGCGCGCCCGGCTGCGTGCGGGCAAGGTACGCGGCGAGCTCGGAGACCGTGCCCTTCCCCCAGCCGTCGCTCTCGATCCGACGGCAGAGGAGGGCGCCGATCTTCCAGTAGAGCTCGATGAGGTGCAGGTCGACGGCGCGACCGACCTCACGACGGGCGTCCCGAATGAGCGCGACGACCTCGTCGAACTGCGCAACGCGATCCTGGGCCGTGGCCTTCGGCGCTGCCGCCTTCGCCTTCACCGGGGCTCTCGAGCGCTTGGACGGTGTCACTCGTCGTCCCCCTCGGTTCTCTCAACATTGTCGAGAGAATCGATTTCGTCATCGCCAGTGGCCTTTTTGAGCCCTTCTTGGCGCTTGTCTTCGCGGCCCCAGCCGTGCGCGAGCTAGGCGGGGGGAAGCGCTTCTTCCAATCCTCGAGGAGCTCGCGGCTCGGGCCCTCAGGTCCTACGAGCGCTTGGAGCTCCGCCTTCAACCGAGTTGCGGCTGCAGCATCCTCACGTGCGACATCAGGCAAGAGACGCCACGCGCTGTCGAGCAGACCGACACGGTCGGCGAGTGGCACCGAGGCGTCCTCGAGCTCTTCGTCGATGGCCAGCATAGCCTTCACCCGCTGCTGTGCAGTCCAGCCAGCCCAGCCATAAAGCGTCTCGAGGCCGGACCGCCCGGGGACCTCGGTGAAGGCGATGAACCGCTCCTTCGGCACGTCGAGTTTGCCACGTAGGCGCCAGTACTCGGGCTTGAGGAAGTCGCCCGAGCCGTAGGCAGGGGGCACCTCGGGTGTAACCTTCTCGCCAGCGTCTTCGCGGCGCTGATCGGCCCACGTGCACTCCCACACCTCGCGCTTCACGAGGCCCGCGGGCTTGTACACGTGGAAGCGATGGCTCGGGACCGAGTCGCCCTGGAGCGCGCTCAAAACCAGCTGGGAGAGGCTGAAGTCTTTGCGACTGGTCAATACTTCACACACTGCGAGGACGCGCGCGTCGTCTTGTAGACTGGCGACGAGCTGCTCGAGAGAGAACGCCTGTGTGCGCGCCTTAGCGGCTTGTTCCACGCGATCGGCGAGCCACTCGGTGAGGGCTACGCGCTCTTGCTCCGCGTAGTCGGGCTTGTACCAACGGCGCTTGAAGTTCGCAGTCTCGATGAGCGCCAGCGCGGGCGTCGCGGCGGTACGGGCGCGGCGGGCCTCGACGCGCTTCTTGAGGGCAGCGGAGGCTTCCTTGGGAAGCGCTGTCAGCGGCTCCCAGCGATGGCGCTCCCACCACACCGACGGCTGCTCGTCGGGCTCTTCGCCGCGTGCGCGTGCTTCGCGGTTCTGCGCGTCGCGCGCTGCGAACGTGAGATTCCAGGGGAGCCACGTTGGCGGGTACGGCTCGACCTTGTCGGGCGGGACGACGTCGCTCGCGGTGTCGAGGCCGTAGAGCGCGTAGCAGAGCCAATCGAGCTCCTCCTGGAGCGCGACCATTCTGTTGAAGTCGGCGAAGTCCGCAGCGTGGCGAGCGTTGAGTGCCCTGCGAAGTTCAGCTCCGCCCTTCCACTCCGAGCCATTGAGGACGCTTCGCGAGGAACGCGCCGTTCGCGCACGCGCGATGGCATCGAGCTTCGAGGCGTACGTCGTTGTCCACGCTCTGGTTTCTATGAGGGGAAAGAGCTTGGCCTTCGTCGCGTCGAACTCGAAAAACTGCTCCCAAAGAGTGGCAGTGAGGCCGCCGGCTTCACCTCTGATGCCTTTGTTGTGGAATACCTGCTTCATCCAGAAGCACGCGGTCGACGAGTTCAGCACCCCCAGCAACGCGAGGTGGTCGTCTTCCGTGGCGCCCGCGGGAAGCTTGATGACTGGGGCATGGCGATTGAACACCTTGCCGCCTCGGTCGAGCACGAAGTGGTTGTGCGTCGCGACGAATGCGAAGGCGATTGAGAGCGGGGTGCGCAAGCGGTCCGAGTAGTGTTCCAAGTGTTCCCACCAGGGCTTGCCGTGCTCCTTCATTTGCTTACCGAAGACCGTTCGTTGCTCCAGGAGCGTGCGCCAGGGCCACAGCGCCGCCACGACAGGGTGAGTTCGCGGCACGGTCGCCCCACCCATCTCCACGTACGGGTAGATGACGAGCGGAGCGTCGACGATCGTCCAGTCGCGGACGTTCTCGCCAGTCACGAATGGAACGCCCAGTGGTTCAAGTCCGCGACGCTCCAGATCGGGCATGTGCGCGATCCACACGTCGTCGAGTCCGAGGACGATCGTTCTGCCGACTACATCGATTGCGTCGTCTAAGCGCAGAGTGGCGCGCTCCTCAAGCAAGTTCTTCAGCTCACTCGCACCACCACCGCCGAGACTCCACGGGTGCCGTGCCAGCGTCTCACGCGGAAGGTCGGTGACGCTGACGTACTCGGTCTCGAAGCCGCTCTGGCCCCAGCCGTCGGCGATGCTCACCCACACCTTACCGTGAGCCGGGTCCTCAGGAGTTCCACTCTCTCCGCGCTTGCCCATGACAGCGCGAACCGTGCTGCCCTCAGGCGGCTGATTGCGACCGAAGATCAAGACGGTTGGCGTGCCGTGGAACGGGATGTAGGCCTGTGACGTGTCGACCACGAGCGTGAGGTCGATCCCGCTGAGAAACTCTTCAACGAGCGGCTTGCCGAATTCCCGCTTCATGAAGTTGTTGCTCGTGATGAGACCGACGTAGCCGGCCTTCTCTGCGAGCTGGAAGCAGCGCTCTGTGAAGGGAGAACCGAGCGAGTACTGACGATACGCCGAGACGTAGCGCTGCTTCTTGCCGACCTTGTCGCGGTGGTAGTCCTTGCGGGCCTCATCGCGCTCCACGATGTACGGGGGGTTCGCCACAACCGCGTGGAACTTCTTTTCGAAGACCTTGTTGAGGGCTGCCCGCACATCCGAACGTGTGAGCGTCGCGCGCGGCTTCTCCTCGACCTTTGTGAAGAGGTCGGTCTGCACCATCGCCTTCAGCTCTTCGCGCTCGACCTGCTCGAGCCCATCCGCCCAGTAAACGTGCGGGTGGAAGCGAGCGGCGTCAGCCAGCTTGGTCACGCCCGCCAGCTCGGCGGCCGTCATGATCAGGCGCGTGCGGGCTAGCGCACAGGCATAGTCGTTCAAGTCGATGCCGACGACGCGGTCGAGGGCGTGGGCGACGACCTTGTCTCGTGACCAGTCCTTGTGCTTCTCGGCGGTCGCGGCAACGAGGCGCTTCAGGCCGTCGATGAGAAAGTGGCCGGAGCCGCAGGCGGGGTCGAGCAGCCGGACTTCGTCGGCGCCAAACGTCTCGATGGCGGGTGTCAGTGTGCGGTCGAGGATGAACGCACGCACGAAGTCGGGCGTCTGGCAGAGAGCGAAGCGGTCCTTCACGACCGGATCGAGCTCCTGGTAGAGGTCGCCCATCAGCTCGCCCTCGAATTTCTCCTCGGCGAAGCTCCACACCGCGCCACTTTCACCAGGAGCGCTGTCGGCGTCGCGGTGGCGCCAGAAGGCGATGAGGGCGCGGGAAAGCTCATCCGAGGGCAACGCAACCTCAGCGGGCTGCGGGCTGAAGAGCTCGGGCAAGCCGCCCCGTGTGCTGGCGAGGTCCCTGTAAATCCAGCGGAGGAACGCTGTCTCACCGAGGTTCGGCGCGAGCTTCTCGAAGAGCTGCTGAGCCTCCGAGTCGAGCAGGCGACCAGGCTGGAGCAGCCCGCGGTCCTCGAGCACTCGCACGTATACGCTCTTGAGGACCCAGAGCACGGCCGCGCGGCGCGAAAGGAGGTCTGTCCAGACCTCGAAATCCTCACCCACGCGTTCGTCTTTGTGGAGCTGCTCAGCGGAGGTGCGCGCAGCACCCGGCGCGCGCATCTTTACCCGGAGGTCAGCGGCGATCTTCGCCACGTGATCGCGCAGCGCAGCGGTCAATCGGGCTCGGTCTACGGGCTTCATTGCGCCAGCGCCTCGCGAACGGCCTTGGCATGTGCAGCGATGAACGGTGGCGGAAGCGCGTTGCCGATCATCGTCGCTATTGCCTCCTTGCCGTGCTCAGGAAGAAACACGTAGTCAACTGGGAAGCCCTGGAGAATGGCCGCTTCACGTAGGGTGATTGCGCGGTGCTCCGCGGGATGGAGGAAGCGTCCCTTCGAGGGGTTGACGCAGCCGCTCGTGATCGTGGGTGACGGCGCATCCCAACGCATCCGCCCATATACGTCATGAAAACCGTCGGTACGCGTGTGGCACTCAAGCCTCAACTTCTGGGGAAGGTCGAGACGCCCCCCGCCATCCTCAGGGATGGCGCGGATGAGAGCCTGCACTTGATCGCTGTGCCGAACGGGCAAGTCGTGAAGGGCGTCGCCCGACATGCCAGGCCTTGCGGTCAGAACCGCGAAGGCCTCACGGACCGTCCGACGCTCTTTACAAGGCTCCGGCAAGGGCAAGTGCGCACGACCACGCGCGCCCAGCAGAATCAGGCGACGTCGGCGCTGTGGAACGCCGTAGTCTGAGGCATCGAGCACGTTCGCGTCGAGCGAGTAGCCCAGCGCACGAAGCTGGAGATGGAATCTCCGAAATCGCTCGTTTCTCATGAGCCCGGGAACGTTCTCGAACATGATCGCCTTGGGAAGAAAGGCGCGAACAAAGCGAACGAACTCGAACACAAGGTCATTGCGTTCGTCCTTCAGCGCCTCGCCGTTCCGCGTCGGGAGTCGCGAGAATCCCTGACACGGTGGGCAGCCCGCGAGCAGGTCGAGCTCGCCCTTCTTCAAGCCAAGCGTCCTCATGAGCGGAGCACACTTCACCGCACGAATGTCGCTTGCTTCCAGGCGAACGCGCGGGTGGTTGACGCGAAAGGTTGCCGCCGCGCGCCGATCCATCTCGACCGCGGCGCAAACACGAAAGCCAGCGAGTTTGAGCCCGGTCGTTAGTCCGCCTGCCCCGGCAAAAAGGTCGATTGCGGTCGCCTTCTTCACTTCGTCGCTCCGGCCGACATCGAGGTCAACATGTTCTTGAGAATCGCTGCGATGGCCTTCAGGTCATCGTTCCCGTTCGAATTCTGGGCCAACAGCAGCTGCGCTTGTGCATCGGAGTCACTGGACGAGGGAGTCAGACCCAGCTTGCTAAGCCTCTCTTGGAGCAACCTCTTGGCGTCGCGCGAACTCGCCGGGGAGGCCGTCGCGTCGACTGCCTTCAGGACGATCTCTTCAGGACACGACCGAGGCAGGAAGCGCAGGCGCTCGTGCACGTAGTCGATGTACTTCCGCTTTTCCTCCATGAGCCGCTTCGGGGACTCCTTGTCGGCGCCGCCGTCCGCCCCGAAGACGATCTTCCGCTCTCCCGCGAGGGCCACAATCATCTCGTCGACCTTGTTGTCTGCGATCTCCGATGAGCCCTTTGAATCGGCTCTCCTCTGGTCTCCGTCGAGCAGAACCCACACGTTCTTCTCGCGCATCAGAGTCGGGATTCGGTGGGTAAAGTAGGTATCAGCTCCACCTGGCAGAAAGTCGATGTCGAAAGTCGATCGCTCATCGGGTGCCAGCAGGTTGGACGCGAGATCGACGACGTGCTTCGCGAGACGATCTTCCACCAGGACTTTGATGCGCTGGGGTGGGGTTGCGCCAAGGCGATGGAACGCAGAATACGAGTGGACTTCGTTGAGCACGTCGAAGTGTCCGACCGCATCGGCGGTAAATACCTTGATCGCTGAGGGCGGTAGGTGTTCGACGAGGTGCGGGGAGTGGGTCGTGAACACGATCTGGTGGTGCTTCTTGCGGCACTCCTCCAACAGGAAATACAGGAGGCGCTTCTGAGCTGCAGGATGGAGCGAGACCTCCGGCTCATCCAGCAGGATGAGCGTCTCCTTCTTCTGTGCTCGGATCTGCACCACCAAGCTGACGACGGCCATTTCGCCGCTCCCTGCGAACGCCTCCGAGTACGCAACGTCCTCAGTCGTGAAGACCACCGTGCGCGCTCGCTGTCCGCCGTAGAGGTCGTGCTCGACCATGCGTGCGGATGCGTAATGCTTTCCGAGAATCTCACTTGCTGCCTCGAGGTCATCCTTGGAAAGTTTCTGGCTTTTGAAGACCCGCTCTCTGCTGTGCCATGAGAGCGTTTGCAGATCTTCGTCGAGCGCCTTCTTCAGGAGCGAAGACTTGGCGCGAATTTCGTCCTGTTTCGTATGTGTGGCCCCGCGGCGGAGCTGACCGAACCAAAAGAACTGGTCGAACGCGCCAAGCTCGCTTCTGAAGTTCAGGTAGAGCACATCGCGTTTGACGGCGCTCCATCGGTCAAGGCTGCGAACACGCTCTTTCGTGCCTCCGAACTCCGGGTTCGTTCCTGCATCGGGCATGGGGGCCATGCCGTCGCCCGAGGTGACTTTGGTGGGCTCCCAGTACTCTGGGTCGTTCGCCTTCTTCACTCGAGCTTTGCGTGTCTCCACGATGCCGCCAGCGGGAAGCCAGGTAGAGTCCTTTAGCCAATGCCCGTAAACGAAGCGCTGGGGGTCGTTCTCGCGAGACTCGATTCGGTCGACGCTGGTCGCAAACCAGTAGTCCGAGGTCGAGCTGCGCTCCGGCGCCCCGTAAAGAGCGTGGATCACCGAGGTCTTGCCGCACCCATTGGCGCCGACGAGCGCCGTGACTGGAAACCCGAAGTCGATGCGAGCCCCGGGGTTCAGATTCTTGAACCGTGGAAAACGAATGTGAGCGATGAAACGCTCAAGTGGCTTTCCGGGTTTCATCTTGGAAAGGCTTTGAACGGCCTTCTGAAGGTCGTCGTCGATGCTCATGGAGTGGACCCCGGCAACAGGTTCAAGAGCGGCAACGTCGCGCCCTCGAGGTGCCACATCGCTGGCCCCTCGTTGAAGCGCGGCTGTCGGTTGTGGATGACGCCCGGGACCACGAGGATCCAGAAGCCCCGACTGCCCGAGAGCGTCTCGTCGTAGAGGCGCCGCGGAAGATCGAGCGCCTCGCACAAACCGAGGAGGGCCGTGTCACCCAGAACGATCACGTTGCCGGGCCGCCCGTGCTCCTCGAGCAGGTTGAACAGCGTCTGCTCCGCTGCCTCGGTCAGGGCCTCTCGCTGGGCGACGAAGCGCTCGGCCCGCTCGAGCGACTTGATGTCGGCGACGTGCTCACCAAAGAACGCGTCGTCGAATGAGACCCACTGCGCCCCGAGAGCTGCGGCGACGGAGCGCCCAATCTCGGAGTGGGCCTCGGGTGGTGTCACCAGCATGCGGAACCCGCGTGAGGTCGCGGCCTCCCTGAGCATGTCGCGCACCACGAGCTCAGGGCTGCGCCCCATTCCCAAAGCACCCGCGCCGAAGGTGTGCGGCAAATCATCTGCGGCGAGCGGTTGCGCAGCCACGATGGAACCCGTACGTCCTGGCAGCACAAGCGAGCCCTGAACTCGACAGTCGAGATCGCGCAATATGGTAAGCAGGTGGTCCGGATCGGGGTAGGGAGTGTGCGGACCGAAGACGCGCTGGACCCTCAGTGCGAGGTCATCGAGCGTGAGCGGCTCGCGGGTCTGCTCGAGGACGAAGCCAATGGTGTGTTTGGGATCGAGCGGGCCGATGAAGAGATGGCCTGTCTCGGCGATCTCGACGTCGCACAAGCGCACGCCCAATGCGAGGGGATCACCATCGAAGTGAGGCAAGAGCGCGCTGAGCGTGCGGCGCGCAGTCTCGGGCTCGACGGGCGGCCACTGACTGGCAAGCCGCACGACCTCCGCGGCGAAGGCCCTGACCGTGTCGCGATCGAAAATCGGGCGCGCAACGATGGATTGCTCAGCGCCATCAATCTCGAGAATGTGCGCGCGACCCGCTGTCACGCGAACGAGCGCTCGCACGATGCCGTTACCGGTGACGACGCCGGCGGGCCACTCGCTCTCGAACCGCTGGCCGATCTCGTCGATACGAACCAGCCCGCCGAATCCGTCGACGATCGCGTCGAATGCGTTCGTGAGGTCCGCGAGCGCAGAGACGTCGAGCCGCAAGAGGCCCTTCGTCAGGTCGTAGCTGATCTTCGGCTGATTCGTCTGCAGCTCTTCGGCGATCTGCTCCTGAGTCTGGGGCTCACCCGCGATGCCAATGGCGCGCTCGACTGCAACGCGCTGACCGTCTGAAAGCGGGCGCGAGGCTAGCTCCCAGATGCGATCGAGGGTGTGCGCGCCTTGATTGTTGCTACCTGCCTCCGTGTAAGCGCGGAATTGATAGAGAGCCTCAACGACTTCAGCGAGCTTCTTCCGCCCAATACCGGGTAGAGCGAGCAGTGCAGTACGCGTGATCGATGCCACCGAGCCGACTGTCGGCAGACCGCCTGCGGCAAGCGCAGTGCGCAGCGTGTCCGAGAGCGCGAGCTTCTGCACGGGCTCGGGTGACGAAGAGAGATCGGGGAGTAGGGGAGGCTCGAGCGATGGTGTCTTCGTGCCCTCGACCCCGCGGCCCCGCAGCGTCTCCTGGAAGGTGATGATGTCGTTCGCGGTCTTCGTACCGATTGCGTGAATCGCGCGCACCTGTCCGGCTGGCAGCGCGAGAAGCTCACCCACGGTGTGGACTTGGCAACGGGCGAGGGCGTTGATGGCGCGCGTCGGGAGCCCCGACATACGCAAGGGTGTGGTCGCGTCGATCTGCCTGGGGGGCGGGACTGATGACGAACTTGTCAGGTCTTCACCGAGGGCGACGAGCAGGGCGTCGCGCATGGCGCGCGCAGACGGAAATCGCTTCTCCAGCGTGGGGTCGAGGGCCTTTCTGAAGTAGGCGGCGAGACCCGTTGGTTGGATGTCATCGTCGGCGACGATAGGCGGCTGCCCCGGTTCGGGCACGCGGCCCTCGAAGGCGTGGCGGCCGGCATAGAGCTCGAAGAGGCAAAGCGCGGCAGCGAAGCGATCCGTCGCGTGGGTCCAGCGCGCACTCGCCGGGTCGCGATACAGGGCAGTCCCGCCGTAGGAGGCGTCCTCGGGCATCTTGGCAAGGCTGAAGTCGATGATCGTGAGCCGGCCATCCGAGACAAGCAGGTTGTCTGGCTTCAAGTCCTTATGGGTGACTGCCTTCTGCTCGAGGTAGTCGAGACCTGCAATGAGATCTTCGGCGAGACGGCGCTGCGTCGTCGGCTCAGGGCTGGGATTTTGTGCGAGCCACTGGCGCAGCGTCACGCCGCTCACGCGCTCCATCACAAGGGTGAGGCGCCCCTCGACCATCTTGGTCAGGTCGATGACCCGCACGATATTCGGGTGATCGAGCCGAGTGAGCACTTCGTATTCGTCTCGCAGAGCCTCTTCCGCGGAGTCGGTCGAACGAGCGATCTTCAGGGCTCGAGCTTGCCCGCTGACCAGATGCCTTGCTGCGTAGACGACAGCCATGCCGCCATGTCCGAGGCACGTGACAATCTCGTAATCGGACCCAATGCGTTGCCCAGCCTGGAGGTTGTCGGCATCAAGCGGTGCACGCCCCATGTTTGGAATCACCGCTTGCATACGCGGCGACGGGTCTCGACCGATGCGCACGGCCTCAATCGCCTCCGCCAAAGTGGGGTAGCGATTCGTGGCGCGTACCTCGAGCATCTTGGAGACGGCCTCATCGAGGCTGAGCGGCAGGCGCTGCGAGATGTCTCGCACGCGTCGCATCAGCCGACCCCCGGCTCGGGATACCTGCGCCATGAGCTGGCGAGTGTTCTCGAAGAGCGGCTTGCCGGTAAGAATGAGCGCCAACATCGCGCCTAGGCTGAATTGGTCGGATGCGGGCTCTGCGCTGGAGAACGATGAGACGACCTCAGGAGCGGCGTTCACCAGTCGGTCGTCGTGAACGGTCGTGAGCGAGATGGTTGCGTCCGTCGCCATCTGCTTCGCCAGATCGAAGCCAGTGACGCGCACCTCCGTGGGCTCCTGCTTGTCCTCGACGAGGACGACGTCAGGCCGAAGCAAGCGATGGACGACACCTTGGCGGTGCACATCCTCGATGATCTTCGCGATGCGAATCCACAAGTCGGTGCGGACGCGCAGATCTGCCTTCTCCTTGCCGTGCGTGTCAGGTCCGTAGCGCTCGACCCAAGTAGTGAGCGTGATTCCTTTGAAATGCTCGAGCGGCAATACGATGCCGGCCTCATCTGAGAAGGGCGGATCGGCCGTGAGCACGCCGTCACTGCGACCAAGTCGCGCGAGCACCTGGGCCTCCCACCGGGCGCGCTCGGAGAGGCGGTCCCGCTCGGCCTGCGTCGCAAGCAGCGGGGTGCTGTAGATGCGCAAGACACGCTCCGCGCCGGATAGCGTGTTCTTCCCCAGGAGCTCGGTGAACGTGTCGTGGTGATCGAACGCCTCGACGACCTCGTACTCACGAACGCGTCGCACCGGGCGAGGCCCGCGGCTGGTTTGGGCGCCCTGGAACAACTCGAGCAATTCGCGCTCGGCGACCGAAGTCGGAGTGACCGCGCGCCCGCTGCTGAGGCGCTTGATGAGCTCCGGGTCTTGGAGCGCAGCGAGGATAGTCTTGCGGGTGTGGACACGGTCCGTGCTTGCCGGGCCGCGAACGCCGACGTCGGTCGTCGCCGAGAGGAACACCAAGCCCTCAATCCAGACCTGACCGGCCTGAAAGCTCAGGTTCTTCAGGTGCGATTTGAGCACCTGCGCGGTGAGGCGATTCAACTTGAGGGGACTGCGTATCTTCTCCGGCAGCCACCAGTCGTGATCCGTGCCCTCAATCCGGCCGCGGTATGACTTGATCTCTACGATGAAGACGGCGTGCGGCGCGACGACGACAGCGTCGAGCTCATAGACGACGCCAGTGCGCTCCACGAGCCACGGGTTGCCGTAGACGGTGAAGGTCCCGGGCAGTCCGTTGACGAGAAAGTGCAGGGCCTGCCGTTCGACATCGTGCGCGGGCTCGCCGATTTGGATGAACTTAGCCGGCATCGGTCCTGACTCCTTCAGCCGTTCCTCATCGGTCCAGTCGCCTGTCCGCCGGTGAGGTCGCGCGTCACACCAACAGAATCTTCGCGGTGGGGAACCATATGGCGAGCTGGTCCTCCACACGGAAGAGCCCACCCTTGTCGGGGTGAAGGCCGACAACAAAGTCAAATGAACGCTGACGAAGCGGGTGCTTCGGCTCCTTCAGGTCGGGAGCATCGACACGCGTTGCGAAGTCGGAGTGCGGTGCACCGAGGTCGAGGGCGACGACCCCAGCCAGCGTCAGCGCCTGCCAAGAGCCGCAGGCCACAGCAAAGTTGTCTTGGAGGGTGATGTCCCGCTGACTGCTGACGAGGTGGTGCGCCAGCTGTCCGCCAGTACCGGGGAGCTCCAGCACCTTCTGGTGTGGCTTTATCAGGTGTAAGTCCGAACGGGCAATTCGCGTGGGAAGCCCTAGCAGCTTCGCCTGTTCAAGGATGTAGTCCGCACTGGCTGCGTCGAGCGGGAGCGATTGGACGGCTTTGAGCCAGGCGTCGGTTGCTGGTTGGGGCAACCAATCGGGGCGCAGCGTGGCGCTGAGCGCTGCCGGGTCGAACGGGACGCGGTGGAGCACGGCAGCGTCCTCGAAGAGGAGCGAGACGAGGTCGACGCTGGTGAGGCGGCCGCGAAACCGGGTCCATGTGTCGAGCTTGGGCTCGGTGAGGCGCGGGCGACGTCGGCCGGCAGCCTCATCGCGCGCGAGGGCATGGAGCAACGAGGCGGCCCAGACTCCCGTGGGTCTCAGCACGTCGCTCAACATGGATACATCGAGCGTGGGCATCATCGGCTCCCTTTCGAATCAGCACCACTGTGCACGCGAGCACGGTATCGAGATCGAGCGCTCTCATCAACACCCAACTGAGGCCGAAAACGCAGGACGTCGCGACCACCGAAAAGCTGACGGCGGCGTCACCTTGGGTGTGGCGTGTGTGTCAGGAGCGCGGGGCATTCCACGCGGAAGGTCCCTGTGGATGACGCACGCGGTTGGGCTTTTCGGGGGTGCGCGACTGCTATCTAAAACCGTGGCCCGTATGACTCTCGCGCGTGAGAGCCATTCGCCCCCTCGGCCACCTGTCGAGGGACAGACTCTACAGTACTCCCGACCACACCTCAGTTGCTGATCGACGGTGTCTGCCGAAGGAACTCCGGTCCCGTCGCGCGCGCCAGGAGAAACTCTGCGATCGAAGCCGCGGTGATCGTGAGGCCCAGGCCCTTGCCGTCGGCGGTCGTGCGAATGGGCTTGGCTGGCCCTTCGGTGATTCCCACGAGGCGCACGGCGATCCACTCGAGCGACGAGTCGCGCAGCGCGCGCTCCATTCGTTCCTTGTCGTCGACGATGGGCCGCAACCAACGAAAGAACAAGGGGACCACAATGCGGTTCAAGAGCCATGGCCCGCTGCCACCTGTCCCGACGTTCGACATACAGACGATGCGGGTGACGCCGTGTTTCTGCATGGCGGTCAGCGCTGCCTTCACCGAGTCCGAGATGAGCGTCGTGGGCTTGCCGTCGCCCTTTCCACCCACGCCGAGGCAGTGAATCACGACGTCAGCCCCACGAACGCAGGCCTCGACGTCTGCGGGCGAAGTCGGACTGCCACCTATGACCGTAAGCCTTTCATGCTTGCGGCGGACACTGTCAGGGTTCCTGACGAGCGCGGTCACTCGATGCCCGGCCGCGAGCGCGCGCTCGACGACCAGCCCACCGGTCAGCCCCGTGGCGCCAAAGACGGCGATGTTCATTGGCAGGCTCCGCTGGCGGACCAAGGAGACGGACAACCAAGTAACGAGACGCGGTGTATGTTCACAGCGTGAACTTTACGCACGAAGTTCACGGTGTCAACATAGCCTCGTGTCTCTCTCAAAAGCGCCCTACCACCATGGCGACCTCCGCAACGCGCTCGTTGAAGCCGGCCTGGGCCTCATCGAGAAGGTCGGCGCCGAAGCGTTCAGTCTGCGTGAGGTCGCGCGCGACGTGGGCGTGTCCGCGAACGCGGCCTACCGTCACTTCGAAGACAAGGGCGCGCTCTTGACGGCGATCGCGGTGAGTGGCTTCGAGCGCCTCTCCTCAAGCATGCAAGAAGCCATGCTCACGGCTCGACCGAGAGGCGCGGTGAAGTCACGCGCGGTCGCGCGCTTCAACGCTGCGGCGCGAGCGTATGTTGACCTCGCGCAGGAACATCCCCAGCTCTTCGGACTGATGTTCGGCTCGGCAGGTCGGGCCTGTCTCGCAGCGGAGGGGGCGTTGGTCGGCCCGACCCCTGGGGCCCTGCTCGGGAGCGTCCTCGACGAGCTCGTCGAGGAGAAGGTCATCTCGAAGAAGCATCGCGAGGGAGCGGAGCTTCGCGTGTGGTCGGCCGTTCATGGGTTCGCCTCATTAGCGCACAGCGGCCCGCTCGCTGAGTTAAGCGTGAAGGCGCGCGCTGAGGCTTTGGAGGAGCTGCTCCACTGTGTCATCGCAGGGCTTCGCGGCTGATCACTCGCCGCACCGGTCGTATTGAACGAGACGCCCCGTCGATGGCTGCCGCCCATACCGCGTTATGGAGATGGCTGGGGCCGCGTCAAAGCTTCTTTCCCTTCGGAGTCGAGGCCTTCTTCGTGCCGTCGTTGAGCTGCTTGGTCTCGGCCACGACCCGGTCGAAGTCGCTCTCGAAGAGCCGGTCTTGAACGATGCGGTACTTCTCGAACTCGCTGAGCGCGTGCTGCTTCGCCAGCTCCGCGCTCACCTTGCCTGCGTCCTGCAAGATCTCGCGGTCCCACAGACGCAAGAAGCCTTGGAGACGTTCCTCCCAGTCGGCCATCGTCATCGGGATGCGCCGCGTCGCCTGCATCTCAGCCATGTCGAGGTAGGCGGAGACGATGCGCTGCATCTGGTCCATCTCGGTCTCCGAGAGGTAGTTCTTGGCGATCACCACGTCGTAGCGGTGGATCTTCCCCTGCGGCGCACCCTCCCAGGTCGTCAGCCCCATGTGGGGCTGCTCGGCGTCGGCGCGATCGACAATCACCTCAGCCGCGGTCTGTCCATGCACCGCGTAGTGCAGCTTGTTCTGTACCGCCGCGAAGAAGCGCTGCGTGGCTGACGCTGCCACATCGTAGTCCACCGAAGTCGCGTAGATGTCAGTGATCTTCTGGTAGAACTTGCGCTCCGAGAGGCGGATCTCCCGGACCTTCTCGAGCTGCCGCTCGAAGAACTCCTGGGTGAGCACGCTGCCGCCCGACTTCAGGCGGTCCACGTCCATCACCCAGCCTTGGATGGTGTAGTCCTTCACCACCTGCGTGGCCCACTTGCGGAACTGAACCGCGCGCTCGTTCTCGATCTTGAAGCCTACGGCGATGATGGCCTGCAGGTTGTAGTGCTTGACGTTGTAGGTCTTCCCGTCGGCTGCAGTCGTTAAGTACTGCTTAACAACTGCCTCCTCGACGAGCTCCCGGTCCTTGAAGACGCGCTTGATGTGCTGGTTGATGGCTGGGACGGTGACGTCGTAGAGCGTCGCCATCATCTTCTGCGACAGCCAGATGTTCTCGTCCTCGTAACGCATCTCGACGGCCTGCTGCTGCGAGCCCGTGGCTGCGACGAAGGTCAGGTACTCGGCCGCCGAGGAGCGCACGAGGGAGACCTCGGGCGGCTGCTTCTTGCGGGTCACGCGTCGCGCTCCATCTCTTCCCACGTCTTGCCGGCCTCGACCGCGGCGAGGTTGAAGCGCGCGCCCTGGTTGTCTGTGGGGTTGAGCCTCAGCATCTTGCGGAACACGGCGGCGGCCTCCCTGGTATTGCCGGAACGCCACGAGCACAGGCCCACGCCGAGCATGCAGCGCAAGAACGGGCGGTTGTCGATGAGACCCCACGCGAGCACGCCGTCGAACTCCCGACCGAGTGAGAGCGCGCCGATGCTCATGCCGATCTCGTAGTGGCGCTGCGCCTGCTTGGGAAAGTGGTCGAACGCCAAGTTGCCGAGGTGCGCGTGCGCGTCGAGGCAGCGGAGGTCCTGCGCGAGCAGCTTCATCAACGCCGCGCGCGCACCAGCGCGATCGCCCGCGGCCCTCCGCTCGCTCGCGTCGACGATGGGGTCCGAGTCGAAGTCCTCCGGGTCGGCGCCCGGAAGCACCTGCTCCATCTCGAACATGGGTCGCTTGCCGCGCGCGATGATCGGCCTGGCCCACTCTTCGATGGGCTCATCTTCTTCGCCCCAGTATTGGGTCTCTGGGTCCCACTCACCCTGCTGATAGAGCGCGAGCGGCTGCAGGCCGAGTGCCTCCACGTTTGCGCGGAGCGAGAGCACCTGGCCCGCAAGATAGGCGTGACCCGCAGTCGTCCACTGCTTCGCGGGCATGACCGTGATGATCCCGCCCGGCACCTCGTCGCGGACGGCGGTGCGCAGCGTCACCTCGCGGACGGTGCCGAGTAGACGGCAGCGGAGCGCGTTCGACTTGCACGCGAGCACGATGAGCTCAACGGGGCTCCCAATGACAATGTCGTCGCTCGCGACTTTGTGGCGGGCCGCGGGCGTCGCGTTGTTTGCCTCCAAATCGCTGGAGAGCTCGCCGAAGCCAAGCCACGCGCGGTATTGGGAGACGAACCTCGCGCCGGTACTTCCAGCGGGGAACGCGACGTCGGCCAAGCCCACGCCAAAGCGCCGATCCCCGCGAACACCCAACAGCGTGAGGCCCGCGCGCGGGTGCCCGCTGTACGTGATGGCGGTGGCGGTGACCGGCTCACCGATGACGAATGCGTCCGCTGGCAGCGCGACCTCGCGCTGAGCGGCGGCCTCGAGCGCACGGAGCTGTTGGTCCTCGGTCTGCGCGCCCGACTTGGTGTGGTGGGCCCTGGCTTGTGGAGCAGGCTTCTTCATCTGCGAGTCCTTGAGCGAGCGTCTCACTGTGCCTCAGCCTTCGCCGTTCTCAGCGGCTTCCTTGGTCGCCGTGAGGCGAAGGACGCGCTTGGCCTCTTGCCTCGTGCTCCTCGCGCTGAAAGCGGTCGAAGAAGTTCACGTACATCTGCATCTGCCTTTCTGGGCCACGTCCGCCCCCGAAGAAAGGCTCAACGCCGTTGAGCCTTTTCCTTCGCCAGCGCAGACCAGCGCTGACCCCCGCTGGAACGCGAGGTAGAACTGCTTCATGCGCTTGGGGCTGGCGAGGCTGAAGCCCTTGCCGAACTTGGCCGATGGTGGCTGGAGCTCGCTCATGTTGGGAACACTCGATCTTCAGCTCGATGCTACGAGGCATTGCAGGCCACCAGCGGTGACACTTTCTTGTGGGCCCGGCGCCGAGCTCCCGTAGTGCGCGCGAGCTGAAGACGGGCTTACCGAAGTCGCAGTCGGCTCAGAATTCGAGCCGCACCGTCATGCGCTCGACATGCCGGACTACGCCGCTCCCAGTCGTCGCGGGCAGCTCGAGCGACAGGCCGACCTCGAGCGCCCCTTCAAACTGGCTACGGGGCTCCTCCTCGTAGCGAGCGTCGACGAGCGAGACCTGGAAGCCGTGTGCGTTCACGAGGCGGCGTCTCAGGCCGGCCTCGAGGCGCTCGGCCAAGCGTGTGGGGTTAAGGAGCTCCGGGTTGTTCGACCGCCACAGCTGGCGAAAGTGGTAGTTCTGGAGCTGAAGTCCTAGGCGGCAGGCGATGACGTGGAGGTCGAGCGAGCGTGACCCGGTTGGGCTTGGGCTGGCCGTCGCGCCGTCGCTGAGGTGGACATCCCCGTCGCGCGCATAGAGCTCTGTGAAGCCGCGCGACGCGGCGAGGATTGAGTGGTTGCGTCCACCCTGACGCGTGAGCTCGACGCCGCGCAGGACGCCGCCGAGGCCTCCGCCGCCCCAATGTTGGCAGAAGGCTTCGGCCATGCGAGCCGCGACGAGGTAGCTCGCCGAGCCCTCGAGCCGGGCGGACTCGAAGGGATGCGCTGGGCGCAGCACGAACGACGGCGTCGCGATGATCGCGTGTCGCCCGACTGGAGCTGTGTGCGCGAGCCAATCCCAGCGACTGCTTAGCTCCAGTTCGGTTCCGGCAATGAGCGGTAGCGACTTCCTGCGTGCGACCTCTGCCATGGTGCGCACGAGGCGGAAGCCGCGCGGTTCTCGCCGGAGTTGCGACCCGAACACGACTGCCCCGGACGGCCGCATCCCCGGATGATTGTGGTTGTTCACGATCCTGAAGAACCCGGACTGGTGGAGTTTGGGGCAGTCGTCGAAGTCGGCGATGAGCTCTTCGGCCGTGGCGTTTACGATCGCTACGCGCACAGGAGCGCGAACGCGGTCGAGCAGCCAGCGGAGCGAGCGCCACGTGCGCTCGACCGTCCGGAGCTGCTCCTTCGCGAAGAGCGCGCGGAGCGCCCCCTCGAGGTTGTCGGCGGCAACGCCGAGCTTGGAGAGCTGCGTGGCGACTGCATCGGGCTCGAAGTCGCCGAGCCGGTTTATGCGGACCTCGACCTCACCGTCACCGAGGCCCTCGGCGTCGAGGTCGAGCGCGAGCGAAATCTCCGCTTCGGCCACATGCTTGTCGAACGTCTCACCCGTGATCCGCAGATCCTTCCTATCCTCTACGGGCCGTTTGTCTTCACGGGGTATGAGCTCGTCGATGACGAAGAGCTCGAGCGGCAGCGTCACGTCCGGGAAATTCTCTCTGGACCGGGTCCAGGGGGGCGGTTCCTCGGCTGTCGACTCGACGACTGCGAGGTTCACCGGTCGGAATCCGTCCGGCTGAAACGCTCGCAGCGCGTGCGCCATATCAGGGCGGCCCCGCTCCTCGACCCAATCGGCGTAGACCTCCAGAATGGCGCGCCGCTCTTCGGGAGCGGCATCGGTTGTGAGCGCCGCGAGCCGCGCCTCGAGCTCTTCATTGACCATCGTGAACCCCCCTCTGAACCTCTATCTTATCTATGAGTTGCGCTCGCTACTCGGCTGTAACGTCGAGCCCCCGACTATCGACTAGTCTGGCCAGACCTACTGCGCGGCGCGGCGGCGATGCTTCTCGCGCGCCGAGAGCACCTTGGGGGTGTTCTTCGCGATCCACTGGCCGAGCGCGTCGAGGTGCTCCGCGAGCCCGCGGCCCAAGGCCGTCAGCGAGTACTCGACGCGCGGAGGCACCTCTCCGTAGTCACGTCGTTTGACGAAGCCGTCCTCCTCCAGCGTGCGCAGAGTCAGGGCGAGCATGCGCTCGCTGACGCCGCCCACGCGGCGCCGCAGCTCGGCGTAGCGGTAGGTGCGCTCGGCGAGCGCGAGCATGATGAGCATGCCCCACTTGGACACGACGTGGTCGAGCACCTCGCGTCCGGGGCAGTCGGGCGCGTAGGACTTTTCGAGAAGATCGCCGAGCTTCGCCATCGCCATGGCACTAACATAAATGTGCGTACTCTCAAAATGAGAGTGCTCGGTGTTATGCCTCGCGCATGGCGAAGATCCTCATCATCGGCGCGAGTGGTCGGACGGGGCTGCACCTCCTGGAGCAGGCTCCGGCGCGCGGGCACACGGTCCGTGCGCTCGTGCGCAAGCCCGAGGCTGTGAAGGCCATGCCCGGCGTCGAGCTCTTGAAGGGCACGCCGGAGAAGCTCGAGGACCTGCGCGAGGCCATGAAGGGGACCGAGGCGGTCATCGTCGCCCACAACAACTCGCGCGCGTCCGACAACCCTTGGGCGAAGCAGATCAACTCGCCGACGTTCATGACGGACGCGGCGCGAAACATCCTCGCCGTGATGGGCGAGCAGCACGTGAAGCGCGTCGTCTTCATCTCTGCGATCGGCGTCGGTGACTCGTGGCCGACCGTCTCGTGGGTCTTTCGGGCGTTCATCAAGCTGAGCAACATCAAGATCGGCTACGCCGACCACGATGGCGTCGACGCGCTCGCACGCAAGAGCGACACCGACTGGACGCTAGTGCGCGCCGTCGGTCTGAGTGACAAACCCGTAGGCGCGCTCGGCCCGCTGCACACCAGCGAGGTCGGTGGCTCGAAGCCGGGCACGCTGAACGTGACACGCGCCGACGTGGCGACCTTCTGCCTCGACTGCGTCGAGAAGAACGAGTGGGTCCGCCGCGCGCCCATCATCTGGAACGGTAAAAGGTGAGCGCTTGTCCACGGCCGGCTGCCAATCCATGAAGGAGCACGCGATGGAAACTGAGACAGAGACCGAACAAGCCCGGCTCACGATCGACGTGTGGAGCGATGTGATGTGCCCCTTTTGCTATATGGGCGACGCCCTCCTTGCGAAGGCGCTGGACACATTCCCGCACAGGGAGCAGGTCGCGATCCGCTACCGCAGCTACGAGCTCATGCCGGAACTGCCGACGGACAGCGACATGAACGCGACTGACATCCTTGTAAAGGCGAAGGGCATCCCGCGCGCGCAGGCCATCGCGATGAACAAGCACGTCGAGGCGCGCGCCGCCGAGGTGGGGCTCGAATACCACCTCGACCGGGCGCTCGTCGTGAACACGCGCTCGGCGCAGCGGCTCTCGCAGTTCGCGCAGGCCGAGGGCAAGCAGCACGCCCTCATGCAGCGGCTCTTCCGCGCCTACTTCACCGAAGCCAAGAACGTCGGCAAGTACGACGTGCTCGCCGAGCTCGCCGCCGAGGTCGGGCTCGACAGGGCACGAGCGCTCGACGTGTTGGAGAGCGGTACCTTCGACTCCGACGTCACCGCCGACCAGAGCCAGGCGAAGGCGATCGGCATCCAGGGCGTCCCGTTCTTCGTCCTCGAGGGGAAGTACGCGGTCTCGGGTGCGCAGCCCGTCGAGGTGTTCCGCAAGGCGCTCGACATGGCGTGGGGAGCCGCTCAGAAGCCGAGCCGCACCGTCATTCTCTCGACGTGACGAACTACGCCGCTCCCCGTCCTCGAGGGCAGCTCGAGCGACAAGCCGACCTCGAGCGCCCCGGCAAAGTCAAACCCTGGCTCTTCCTCGAAGCGAGCGTCCACGAGGGAGACCCGGAAGTCGTGCGCGTCGATGAGGCGGCGCCTCAAGCCACTCTCGAGCTGTGCGGCGAGGTATTCCGCGGCGCGGAGCTCCGGATCCTCGGCCCCCCAAAAATGCGCGTAGTGATAGTTCTGGAGCTGGAGCGCGAGGCGACAACTGATGATGTGGAGATCGAGCGAGCGTGACCCCGCCGAGCTGGGGCTGGCCGTCGCGCCGTAAGTGAGGTGGGTATCACCATCGCGCGCTATGAGCTGCGTGAAGCCGCGTGTCGCTGCGACGATCGAATGGCTGCGCCCGCCGCGGTGCGTGAGGTCGACGCCACGCAGGGCGCCGCACAGGCCGCCTCCGCCCCAATGTCGGCTGAAGGCATCGGCCATTCGCGCAGCGACGAGGTAGCTCGCGGAGCCCTCGAGAGCGGCAGCCTCGAAAGGATGTGCGCGGCGCAGTACGAACGACGGTGTCGCGATGATCGCGTGTCGGCCAATGGCCGGTTCGGTTGCGAGCTCAGCCCAGCTCATCATTTCGGGATGGGCCGCGGTGATGAGTGGCAGCGCCTTCCTGCGTGCGACCTCAGCCATCTGGCGTAGGAGATAGAAACCGCGCCGCTCACGCGGCAGTTGCGGCCCGAGCACAATGGCCCCCGAGGGCGTCATCCCAGGGTGGTTGCGGTAATTCACCATGCGATGAATGTGGGCGTGCCGGTTCGTCGGTGCGTCCTCGAATTCGGCGATGAGGTCCTCGGCCGAGGCGTTGACGATGGCGACGCGCACGGGCTCGCGAATGCGATCGAGGAGCCAGCGTAGGGAGCGCCAGGTGCGCTCGACTGTTCGTAGCGGCTCCTGCTCGAATAGGGCTCGCAGCGCCCCCTGAAGGTTGGGGGCCGCGACGCCGAGGCGCGACAGTTGAGTCGCGAGCGCGTCGGGCTCGAAATCGCCGAGTCGGCGTAGTTGGACCTCGATCTGCTGGTCTCCAATGCCCGCCGCGGCGAGGTCGAGCGACACCGTGATCTGGTGCTCCGCTAGGCGCTTGTCGAAGTTCTCGTCGGTGAGTGGCGAATCCCTACGGTCATCGAGGAGGCGCGGGTCGGCTCGGGGGAGGAATTGGTCGATGACGAAGAGCTCGAGGGGGAGCGTCACGTCCTCGACTCTGAGCAGTCCGTATTTGGGAGGTAGCGGATCGTCGGCGACAGCGATGCTTACAGGTCTGAAACCGTCGGGTTGATAGACGCGGAGCGCGTGCGCCATGTCCGCATGGCCCTGCTCCTCGAGCCAATCGGCGTAGACCTCGAGGATGGCCCGCTCCGTTTCAGGTGCGGCGTCGGCGGGCAGCGCGGCGAGCTGGTCCTCGAGGTCCGCGTTTACCATCGGTCGCTACTCAACCCAAGCGTCGGATGACCCGATTGTCAGTCCTGCCCGCAGCTCGCTCATCAGCGCGCGAGGCGTCACGCCGGCGATGGCGTGGAACTCAGCGATCATGTGTGCTTGATCATAGTAGCCAGTTGCCGCGGCGACGCCTGCCCAGTCGACGTCATGACTCGTGCGCGCCTCTTGCAGCGCGAGGTGGAAGCGCGCGAGCCTCGCGTACTCTTTAGGGCTCATTCCGACGACGTCGCGAAAGACCCGTCGGAGGTTGCGGGCGCTCACTCCGAGCGCGTCGGCGACTTCATCCACGCGCAGCGCCGTCAATCGAGCCGTGGCTTCGACCGCAAGCTGGGTGTGGGCCTCATTCGCCTCGACATTGGCAAGGCGTTGCTCGATCGCGGCTTCGAGTACGGTCGCGGCCAGGCGTACGTCCTTGGTCTCAGCGAGCTGTTCGGCCAGGCGCCGGGCCGCAGAGCCCCAGAGGTCCTCGAGCGGGACGATGCGCTCGGCGAGCGCCGACGGCGGCACGCCAAAGACCGCTTGGTGCGTGCCCAATCGCAGGCGGGCCATCACGACCCGCTGGCCACGGTGCAGCTTCTTCCGGTGGGCACGATGGCGCGCACCCATCACGTGCAGGTCGAGTCCATTCATCGCCTTGGGACCAAAGCGAGCGACGACGTGCGGCTCGGCGCGCGGAATCGAGAGACCGCGGGCGTCGAGGGCGCAATGGTTCACGATGAGCGCAGCCACGGTGTGCTCCGCCGATGCGTTCGGAGCGATCACGTGATGACGAATCCCGACCGCGTACACGCAGATACTTTGGGCGCGAGGCCCTACGCCGCGCAACCGCGATCACGCGCCTGGCCGATTCTTCCAATCTCGCGTGGGCACTGACCGCTAGGTTCGCCCGCATGAGCATCCTCGTCACCGGAGCGACCGGAAAGGTCGGAAGCCGTCTCGTCAAACATCTCCTCCAACGCGGCGACCGAGTACGCGCTCTCGTCCGCGACCCTGAGCAAGCTGCGTCGACATTGGGCGCTCGTGTCGAGCGCGTGAAGGGGGACTTGCTCGACGCGGACTCCCTCGCTGTCGCCGTTCGCGACGCTGACACGGTTGTCCACTGCGCCGCGTTCTTCCGCGGTGCGACGCCCGAGCAAGCCCGCGCCGTCAACGATCTAGGCACGCAATACCTAGCGAAGGCCGCTCGCGCGGCGTCGGTGCGGCGCTTCATCTTCACCAGCACGGGCCTGGTCTACGGGAGCACGGGGGGCCAGCTTACAAACGAGGAAGCCCCGTGCGCGGCGGTCGACGCCTATCCAGTAACCAAGCTCGCTGCAGAGCGCTACCTGCTCTCCCTCGAGGGCCTCGACGTGCGCGTGCTGCGGCTGCCTTTCGTCTATGGCGATGGCGACCCTCACATCGCAGAGGTCGTGCCCTTCATGCGAGTGTTCGCGCCGACGCAGCGTATGTCCGTGGCCCACCACGCCGACGTCGCGCAGGCTGTCACGCGGTTGCTCGACGCCCGAGCACCGTCGCACCAGATCTACAACGTGACTGACGACGACGCGCCGACGCTGGCTGCGCTCTTCGCGGCGGTCGGCGCCCCGCCGCCGGATGGCACCAACGCCGAACGCGGGCGCCCGTTCGACACGGTCCTAGACGGTCGCCGCATTCGTGACGACCTCGGCTTCAGCCCCAAGTTCCCTCGGCTCGCCGACGCCGTCGCAGCGATGGCGCTCTGATGGAACCGCGGGACATCGCGGCGGTCTCACCCTCATGGCCCGTGCGCCGAAAGCGATCGGTCGACGTTGGGGGGCGCTCCTCGACGTCCTTGGTTTTGCGCCAGAGAACTCCGCGACAGAGAGGCCTACGGCGGAGTATCTACTGGCTCAGTTGCCGTCGGAGCTCGTGAGCGGTGACGGCTACGCGTTTGGGCCGACTGATCGGTCGGGGCTAGCAGTTGGGCTCCTCGTCGAGAATCCACTGCTGTCCATGGGTGAGGACCTGCGCTTTCGAATTGCCTTCAGGCAAACACAGCCAAGAGAGCGCGCGCTCGTCATCAGCCGCAATTGGGACCCTGTCGCGCGCACGCGGATTGGCGTGTTGCTCGACGGCGGTTGGTTCGAGCCGTTGGACGCGCCCTTCTTCTTCGAGGACTCGTTTTCCTCGGAGCAGACCATCGAGCTCCCGCTCGAAGCTGGCGAAACCCGGTCGAAGCTGGGCGTGCCAGTCTGCCTGCCGAGCGCGGGCGCTTACAGCCTTGTCGTCGTGTTCGGGGGCAGGCCGGCCTTCTCGTTCGAGACGACGAGTGGGCTCGTGTCGGTCGAGGTTACCGAGTAGTCAGCTTATGTCCACCATACGCTGTTCGCGTAGACGGTTTGGCCAAGTGGGGCTGGCGGCGATCGCCCTCGCCGAGGGCGGTTGCGAGCGTGGTCCGCGCCCGGGGGCCGCGGGTGAACCCGACGAGTTGCCGGCCCCTCGGGACGAACGCGTAACTGGAGAGGGCTACGCTTTTGGCGCGCCGGATGAGGGCGGGCTGGCGATCGGATTGGCGATTGAGACCGCGCGCGTCGCTGTGCGCCAGCGGCTCGAGTACAGCGTTGCCTTTCAGAATCGGGGCGATTTACCGCGGCACCTATCGCTCTACAATAGCTGGGAGCAAGTCGCCCGCGTTCGGCTCGGCGCCCGCATGGAGAGTGGCTGGTTCGGCGCCGTCGGCCGAGCCGTTGGTGGGACGACTACGCGACCAAGGCCTCGGTCTCCATTGACCTCGAGCCGGGGGAGACGCGGGCGCGGATGGCGGGTTGGTTCGTGGACGCTCGCCCTGGGCGGGTCGAGCTCTGCGTCATGTTCGGCGGCCGCCCTTTTTATGACCTCCAGCTCGAGAGTGGTATCGTCATTCTGGACGTTATACCCGACGCGAACCCATGACCGTACTCTCGCCCGCGGGGCGCGCCACACAACTCGCTCTGAGCGAAATCTTCCATCGATAACAAACGTGTCAGCAATCGGCGAGGTCCTATCGCGCGCGCGCCGCTCGCTCGAGCAGGCCACGGAGCGCGTGGAACCGTCGATACTTGGCCTGGAGCGCCGCCGCCCAGCGTGCGGTCACGTCTGACTTGTTGGGCGAGCGAAGCGAAGCCAACGAGTTCCCCTGTTGGGCGAGCGCACGCGAGCCCAAGTTGTTCGCACACGCGACGCAGGTGGCGACGAGTTCCGCGGCGTGGCCGTAGTGTCTATTCCGTTTGTACTCGACCAGGCTCGTGAGTCGGATCTCTGCGGCCTTCTTCATCGCGTCGAGCACGACCATTCGGGCGGCCGCGTCGGCGATGGTGGCGACGCCGGCGAGCTTCAGGAGTGGTTCGACTGAGATTGGGTCGCGCTCGTCGAGATGGTCGTCGAAACGCTGTCCGAGGAGTTCTGCGAAGAGCGGAAAGAGCAGGTGCCCTGGGTGCTCTTCCTTCGACCAGCCGAGCCCAGGCGCGCTCGCCCAACAACACGAGCGCGCGAGAGGTCGTCGAGCTCGCGCAGTACCTCGTGAACGATCTCGCGCAGCGCCTCGGCGGAGAAGGCAGCGAGCGCGCCGTCGAGGTCCTTTGGCGCGCCGCCAGCTTTTGAGGTGCTCGCCTTCGCGCGGCTCATGGTTTGGGCCCCAAACTATCCCCAGGCCGATATTCGCTCACCGCGAGCTCAAAGCGCTCGCTCGCGGTTCGAAGAAGCACAGGGTCGAGGCCGTCCTCCCGCAGCCCGAGGCGGCGAAGGGAGTGGCTCGCGGGCAGCTGGAGCGCAGCCTCAACGAGCGCCTGCGTCGCGGCGCGGTCGCGACGGCGCCATGCGAACGACTCGAGCCGCGGTGAACCCCGCAACAGTCCGAGCGCGGCTTTGGTGGACATCGGCGTGCCGGTGACGTCGAGCACTCGGAGATTGGGCAGCGCGCGCGGCATGCGGTGAGCGAGCTCGTCGCTGACCGCACAGGCTGAAAGGTCCAGCTCGACGAGCGCCTCGCAATTGGGACCGTCCAGCCATGCACGAAGAGCCGGCTCGCCGACGCCATCCCAGGCCGCCCCCAACGCCAATCGCTCGAGCTTCGCAAACACGGCCGAAGAACCCAGTGTGTGGAACGCGCGTGTACAAATCTCCGCTTCGTCCGGTGGACGGCCGACGGCCCCGACCCGCATCGGAGAGCTTTGCGACGTTGCTCGCCGCAAGTCGAGCTTGCGAATGGATTGGATAGTACTGTTCCGCGCCAAGGCGATAAGCCCCGCAGCGCTCATGACGACAGCCTCGAGGCCGAGCACTTCGAGCCTAGGCGCCCGAATCGCCGAGAAGAGGTCGCTCCACGATTGCGGGTTCGAAGCGCACCCAGTCAGCTCCAGTTCGCGCAGGGACTGCAATCGAGTCGCGGCCCCGAGCGCACCGACATCGCATCGAACCTGACCACGCGCGGGTTCGAGCACGAGCGAGCGGACCCGATCGAGCACGGGTGCCGTCCCGATTTGCGCAAGCGCGGCCGCGTCCCACGGTTTGAGCACGAGCCGCTCGATTGGCTGCGAGGTGAAGAGCCTCTCGCCGTGTTGCACGAACGCCGACGCGTTCATCGTCACTTCGTAGACGAAACCACGCCGAAAGCGATGGGCGGTCGCGAAGCGGGCCACATCTCCCGCGAGCGATGCTCGATACTCCGACAGAATACGCGTCGTGCGGTTCTGGAGCGCGGCTCGCTCGTCCGGACTGTCGAGCACAGTGAGCCTGGCGAGCCGGCATTGCAGTCGAATCAGCTCTGCACGAATATCGCCTCGGTCGGCCAACCAGTCCGCAAACACGAGGCGCGGCTCGTCGTCGTCCAACGACTCGACGATGGCAGCGAACAGTCGAGCCTCCACGTCAGCGTTGGAGTCGACCTGAGTCCCGCGCGCCTCGGCCGTTCGGACCAGCACCGCTCGACCGTCGACGGCCGCGCGCGCACGCGCCCACTCCTCGGCTGCGGGGCGATTGCGCGCCATGTCGCGTCGCCAGGGAGCGAGCTCGGGCCAGGCTTTGCTCATGATGGTCCACGGGCGGAGCTCGACCGAATCGACAACGACTTGCGCCGGCCCCTCGTCGAGCTTCACCCGCACTGCGAGCACGCAATGTCGCGCCACCGACTTCGGCGCGCGCTCCGGCATAGTGGTGAGTCCGATCCCATCCGCCGAGCGAGCGGCCTCCGCAATGGCGACGAGTGTCTGCCGAAGCGCAAAGCGCGGATCGGGGGGAGTGGCCGGTGGCATCCTGTCCCGAATCAGCGATTGGAGCTCGCGAACCACCGCGACGTTCAGCTCGACGCCGATATAGGGCGCAGAGCTCCTCAGCGCTTCGTCGTCGCGCGCGAGCGCGGCGGTGACCAAAGCCCCGATGTCGACGTCGCGAACCCTGGGCGCTGGCATCGGGGCGCCACTCTAGCCAGGCTTTGGTGCCGGCGCCCTTTTTATGACCTCCAGCTGGAGAGTGGTATCGTCATTCTGGACGTTATACCCGACGCGAACGCATGACCGTACTCTCGCCCGTGGGGCGCGCCACACAACTCGCGCTGGTCGCGCTCCTCGTGGCATCGCTCCCGCTGGCGGGCGTGGCCGTGTTCGTCTTGGGGGCCGATCGCAACCTCGCGGGCGACAGCGTCGGCGTGATCTTTTTCGTCGCGCTGGTGGGGTTGCTCACGTCGCCCTGGTGGGGCGCGGCGACGGACAGACCCGTGGAGCGCCACGACAAAGTCCATTCGGCCGTCATGATTTGGTTCGGGATCACGTTCAGCACGCACCTCACTTGGGAGCTCGGCTGGCTCGTGTTTCGCCACGCCATCCAGTCCGCGCCGCAGGCGATTTGGGCCTATCCCTGGTGGGCCTATATCGATGGTGGCGACGCGCGATATGCCGGTAACGGCGCTCTCCTCCTCACGCTGGAGACGCTGTCCGTCTGCAACGGCGCGATGGGTGCCACGGGATTGATGTTGCGCCGCTGGGTCCCTGGTGCGCGCCGCATCGCTCTCGCCATGCTGATGGGCACCGCCGTCATTCACTTGGTGACCACCTCGATCTACTTCGGTAGTGAGCTCCTCGCGGGCTGCCCCAACGTGGACCGCTCGGTCGTCGACTTTGGCATAAAGTTCTTGCTGTTGAATGGCGTTTGGCTCGTGATGCCGTGGTTCGTGCTCGGCTGGGGCCGGCGACAACTGGCCGTGAAGGGCGTGTCGACCGGTGGGGTTGACACGCCGCCCAATGCGCAGCTTCTCTAGAAGTCATGGTGGGGATTGGCAAGTACCAGATCGTGGGCGGCGACGGCGCCAAGCCGGATGTGCAGCTCCGCGGGGCGGTGCGGCACGCAGCCGAGGACAGCGACACACGACAGCGCGTGACGCTTTGGGCTGTCGAGCCAGGTGAGGTCGCCGAGCAGTGCTTGGCGGACGCGCGCGCGGTCGCGCGGATTGGTGACGTCGGGCTCGCCCGGCTCCTCGAGTCTGGGACTGCCAAAGAGGGCGACCTCGCTGGGCAGCTCTATTGGGTTACCGCATTGGATGGCGGCGAGTGGCTCGGGGAGCGCCTGGGTCGTGACGGTAAGTTGCCAGTCGGAGCTGCGGTGCGCTTTGCGCGGCACGCCGCGAGCGCCCTCGCGAAGGCGCACGCAGCGCACGTCGCGCATCTCACGCTTACGCCCGCGAGCCTGCGCATCGTCCGCGATGAAGAGGTCGAGGGCGGCGAGCGGATCCAGGTGCATGATTTCGGGCTCGGGCGCCTGACCGAAGCACATCGCGCACTCGACCCCATCGGGCGGGCCGATGACCCACGCGCCCTCGCGTATGTCGCGCCGGAGCAGTGCAAGACGAAGGGCGCCGTCGACGAGCGCGCTGATCTCTATTCGCTCGGCTGCGTCCTCTTCGAGATGCTGGCGGGGGAGCCACCTTTTGCGGGTGAGCCCGTCGAGCTCGTCGGCAAGCACCAGTTCGTACCTGCGCCCTCGCTCCACGAGCGCGACCCCCGAATCCCATTGGAGGTCTCGCGGCTCGTCGCGTCTTTGCTGGAGAAGGACCCGGCGCAGCGCCCCCCGAGTATGGATGCCGTGGCCGCGGCGCTGAAGCTCGCCCCCGCTTCCGCCGCGCCCGAGGTCCTGCGCAGTAGACCGACGCCGCCGGTGAGTGGGGGTAATCGTAGGCTGGGGCTCGCGCTCATCGGCGTAGGCGCCTTGGGCGTGATCGCGCTCGCCGTGTTCCTCGTCACCCGCACGAACAATTCTGTTAGCCATCCGCCCCAACAGGACGACGACAAGCCCCGCGGCGCCCGGGCGAGCAGTACCGTCAGCGCGGGCGTCCCCACCAAGCCGGCGCTCGCCCCGCAGCGCAACGGGCCGCATTGGGCGATAAGAAAGACCGCGCTGCCTATCGAGATCGACGGTAAGGGCACGGACGCAGCGTGGAAGCTCGCGCCTTCGATAGAGCTGCCCGCGGGCGACTTTTGGGGGCAGCTCAAGACGGACGCTCACGTTCGGCTGCTCTGGGACGACACGAACGTCTACGCGCTCTTCGACGTCAAAGACGGCGACATCGAGTCAGGTAGCGCACCCGACGAGGGAGGCCGCTGCAAACAGGACTGTATGGAAATAAACCTCCTGTTTCCCACGACCGCCGCTACCGGCATGGTGTCCGTCTCCATCGACCCCAAGGGCAACGTCAAGGACGGCTTTGGTTGGGAGGGTGACGAAAACCTCCAGTGGGCCAGCCAATCCGTCGCCAAGGTCGCCGTCCAGGGGACCGTCGACGACCCCTCCGACACCGACCAGGGCTTCACCGTCGAGGTGGCCATTCCGCTCGCCTCGGTGCAGCACGACGCGCCGCCGGTGCCGGGCTCTCACCTCGAGGTTTGGGTGCGCCGCTTCGACCAGCTCGCGCGTCAGCAGTCCAAGTTCGTGCCCCTTCCCATGGCGGTCCTCGCGGACTCGAATGGCGAGTGGCCGCAGCTCAATCCGCAGCGCCGCTACTCGCTCCCGCGCGGGATGTCGCTCACGCAGCACGACTCCAAAGACGCCGTCGCCACGCTGTACCTGGTCGCCGATCTCGGCTCGAGCGATTTCCCTACGCTCGCCCAAGGCTCCGAGCAGCTCTTTGCACACTACGGCGACAAGCTCCGCATCGTGTGGCGACCCGTCGCTTATCCCAAGAACGCGGAGGCCCGGCCCGCCGCGCTCATCGCGTGCGCCGCGCAGAAACAGGAGAAGCTGCCCGCGGTCATGGCAGCCGCGCTAGCCGCCGCGACCACAGCCGCACCCACGACCGACGGGGTATGGCGCAAAGCTGCCGAGACAGCCGGCCTGGACATGGCGCGACTGTCCGATGACGCCGAGGGGCCTGACTGTCGAGCGAGCTGGGAGGAGGGCCAGCGCGGGTTCGAGCGGTTCGGGTGGTTCGAGCCGCCCGTCGTCTTCATGAACGACAGGCCTTACCCCCTACCCGAGAGTGGCAATTGGCTGCTCACCGATTTGGAGACGCTGGCAAATGGAGGCTCGCCCGCGCGCACGAGTCAGAGCGCGGACAAGCTCGCCAGTGAGCCCTGGAACCCCGATAGCTTCGTCACCAACAACATCACGTTCGCCCGCCCACCGCTCGAGCGGCCGGCCAACGTCACGCGCACGCCCTCGGGGGTTACATGGATGTCGGCGCGGGCGGGTGACACAGCCAAGCCCACCCCCACACCGAACAGCCGTGTTACCATCGCGTACGCGGCCTGGGACAAGGACAAGATCCTCTTCAGCAGCTCGGCTGCCTCGTGGGTGGGGACCGTAGAGTCCAACGTAAGCGAGCTGCTCCCGGGCCTCTCCGAGATGGTCGTCGACATGCACCCCGGCGAGGCTCGCCGAGTGTGGCTGTCCGAGCCGACCGAGCTTACGGTGGATATTATCCTCATCGATTCGAAGCCAGCGGGCACCCCCTGAAGGGCGTGTTCATGACCCGGCCGGTTTGGCGCATGACGGCGCCGATGCGTCGCTGATCGGCGCCGAGCGCCTGCAGACGTGCTCGCGCGGCTCGCGGCGTAGTCGTCACGGAGCAGCCGTCATGCGACGACTGCTTTGGGGAGCACGCCGGCGAACTGGACAGTAGCGTCGGTCTCCAACCAACTGAGTCGGGTCGAGCGACGCCGACGTGGCGGGCCTCGACGGTCTTGCCGGCTTTGGTGAGCGCGACGGCGTCGTTGAGGACGAGCGTCTGCAGCGACGGCAGGGCGTCGTTCTTCACGAAGGCGACCCAGCTCGACAGGACAATAGGCCGCGATGGTCCGGAGAGATCGGCGGCAACAGCGAGGAGCTCGAGGCCCTTGGACCAGGGGGCTTCGGTGACAAATCTGTAATCACTGGCCTCGCGGACGCGGGCCTCGTTGGTCGGGGTACCGCTGACAGCGTCGTAACCTGCTTCGGCGGGGCCGAAGGCGATCCGCAGGCGCCTCAGGGCGGGGAGGTTCTTGGTTTCGGCGAACGCGCGCAGTCCGGCGCTGAGGATCTCGCTGACACGCAGGCTGCCCGCGTGCTCGCCGCCGGGGACGATCTCCAGGTCAGAGAGGCGCGGAAGCGAGAACTTTTGCAGGCCGAGGAGGCCGCTCTCGGGTAGCGACCGGGCGCGCTCGAGCGAGAGCATGTGCCGGCCGAGGGCGCAGTATTGAGAGAAGCGGATCTCTTTCACCGTGGCCCACGCGGGGCTCTCGAAGGTCGCGGCGGCTACGACGCGGTTCTTGGCGCGGACCTCACAACGAGACAAGAAGCCGTCCTCGAACACGGCGCTGCCGGGCAAGATGACCTCGGCGAGCGGTCCGAGCATCGCCTTCTGATGCTTCTCCATGAGGTTGCGGAGTCGAAGCTCCGCGTCGTGCGAGCGCTCGCGCAGGAGGGAGAGCGCGATGAGCTCGCCGCGTGGGTCGCCCTCCTGGGTGAGCGCGTCCGAGTAGACGGCGCGCAGGCCGACCTCCGTCGGATTGGCGTACACCTGCGCGAGTAGCTCGGCCGCGGTCGAGCGACTGCGTGGTTCCCGCGGCCCACTGTATTGGTCGATCTTGAGCCTCAGTGAGGCGACCGCCGCTTCCACATTGGTGGGTAGCGGCGGGACGCCTTGGGGGAAGGTCTTCTTCAGCTTCTCGAGGCATTTGGGTGCGCGCTCGAGGAGATCCGCGCGGCAGGCCTCCGAGCCGTCGCGGATGGTCGTGGCCGCGACGCGCGCGATCGTCGCTTGGAGGCGCGCGATGGCGCGAGGATCTTTCGAGGCCTCGAGCAGCTTGAGGAGCCGCAGCTGCACCTTCATCCAAGCCCTCGAGCTGACACCGGCGTCGAGCCACTGTGCGGCGCGCGAGCTCAACAATGGATCTCCAGTCGCGAACGTGAGCTGATCGAGGCTCGCCACCACGAGCTCTGCCTTGGCGTCCTTGACGAGCCCGTCGACGACCTTCACGAGGGCGGCGAGATCCAATACGTCGCGCCGGCCCGCTCGCTCGAGCCAGGCCGCGTGCGTGGCTTTCAGTGAGGTCGCCCGGGGGAGCTTCGCGTTCCCGAGGCGGTCAGCCGCGAGCTCGACGAGCTCCGCGAGCTCGGCCGCCGGCGATGCGCGCCAGGCGTCCACGAGCGCGGCGTACGCGCCCTCGCGGTCTCCCGAGGTCAGGCATGGGTCAGCGCGCTCGAGCCAAGTGGCGAGTGCGGTGCTGGCATTGTCGTCGCGCGCGTCGTTGCTCATGCGGCTACGTAGGAGGGTTGCGTCGCCGTTGCTCAGCGCGGCGCTGGCTCGAAGGTGAGCTCGATGCTCGTGCTCTGTCCGTGGAGGTCGCGGGGAAGCTGCCAGTCTACCACTGCGTCGAGCACACAACCGATCACGGTCGAGTCGATGATCGTGGACGCATCAGACACCGCGTTCCACAGGTGCCCGTCGTTGTCGACTGTCGCACGGAGGGAGACCTTGCCCACGAGGTTCGGATTCTGGAGCAGGCCTGTTCGATAGCAGTCGAGGACGGGCTCGATAGCCATTGTCACGGCGGCCTTGTCGAGCTCGCCAGACTTGGTCGTAACGCGCAGGCTCTTCAGCTCGGCGCTGCGGCGCCGCTCGGTTACTTGCTTGTCAGTGAGGTCGTGGCACCCAGCGAAAAAGGGAGTGCATTCGCCTGGCCTCGGGTCGTGACCGAGTGAACGCCGTACGTAGATGTCGAAGTGGAGCCGCAGAATCCGCGTCTTGCCGCGCTCGGTCCTCACCGACTTCTCCTTTGAGCCGTCGACGACGCTCGTGAGGCCGCGACGCTCGAGCTCTCTCGGCAAGAGCACGAGCGACGCCCGTGCCGGGTCCTCGACCATCACCAGATCGAGCCATTCTTGGCACGCTGAGGAGGTCCCCGCGAGGCATTTCTCACGAGCGGCGTTGGCAACGCGCGTGAGCTCGGCGAGGAGCGCGCAGGATTGGCCTTGGTCCTCGGAGAGCGCAGCGCTCGGCTCAGCGTCAGCGAGTCCGACCAAGGGCTGAGAGCGATTGGGCGGTACGTTCGCGCTCGGGTCTCCATTGCACAGGGCCTTCCACGCTTCCTCAGCGGCGGCGGTTCCGTCACCCAGCGTCGAGCGCCAGCGTGCTGCACAATCGCCGGCTCGACATAGCGCCGCTGCGACGCGCGAGCGCTGCTCGAGCTGCTCGACGACCGCAGCGTCAGCCGAGGCCGAGAGCGTGGCCGAGAGCGAAGCCTCGAGCTCGCCGAGCCGACGAACACAGGCAGCCGAGTTGCCCTCCGCACACGCGGTCGCGTCGTCGAGCAAGGGCTTGGCCTCGGTCTTCTCCCGCCGGCAACCGACAGTCGCCGACCCATAGAATAGACAGAGCCCCAAGAGGACGACGCCCTTGGCGTGCAGTCCAGTCTGATGACACGCGGCTCGACCTCGCGACATCTTGCCTCCCAGCGGACTATTCACACACCCGCAGGCCACCATATCGGCTCGGGCGCTGGGAACATCGCTTCAACATTGGACGGTAGCGCGCGCACTCCTCGTCGCTCTCGCACGCCACGGCTTGGACGCCTATGTCGCAGCTCAACGCGCAGTTCGTGTCGCCCGAGCCGGTGCTGACACAACAGTCCATGTCGGGCCCGCAGCCGTCGGCGCGGGTGCACTCATGGCTTACTGGAATGTCACTCGGGTTGGACTCGCACGCGGCGGCGCAGCGCTCTTTGCCGGCGCTCGCGCAGCACAATGGCTTCTCGTCCGTGCATTGTTCGGCGCCGCACCGGGGCGGAGTGTCGGTGACGCAGACGGCGTGCTCCTCGCACAGATGGCCGAAGAAAGGGCAGGGGACGCCGCGTCGGCAGTGTGTGCCGCGCGTCTTGCAGGTCCCCTCGTTGCAAAGCTCCAGCGCCCCGGGGCCACACTGTACGGTCTCGACGTCGACTTGGCTGGTGGTCGTGCAGAGCGCGTCCTTACAGTCTTGTGAGTCGTCGCAGCTCAGCGTCGTGACGTTGCCGCCCTGGTATTCCAATACGTTGGTGCAGATGGCGACCGTGTCTCCGGGGTCGCCGCCCAGGCTCAGCGGGCTCGGCGCACACGTCCGCCGCTTGGGGAGGGTCGCCCCCGAGTCCGAGCGTGAGTCGAGCTCACAGCATATCTGCTTGTCAGAGCAGACCTCGGCGCCGCACGCGACGGCCCCGCGCGGGAGCGAGCTGGTGTGTGGGCGCGCGGAGGGCGCGCTGGTCGCGTGCGACGCGCCGGACGCCACCGAGACCTCCACGGTGGCGTCCTGTGATGATTGCCCGGCGCAGCCTATTGCCCAATGAAGCAGGGCCCAATGAAGCAGGGCCGCGCGCGAGCCGGAGCTGGCTACTCCTCCCACTCGACGTCGCTCGGCGGCATCGTGCGGAAGCGCCCGTCGACGTAGTCCATGAGCTCGAGCCACCAGGACTCCGCCTTCATGCCGTCATCGCGGCCGCTGTCCGTAAAGAAGTTGCCGCGAATGCACTCGGCCTTGCCGTTCTCGTCGGTGCGGCAGCGGCCGTCGACGTAGACCAAGATGGCCTTGGGCATACGGGAGCTCATGCTGTCGCCGGGGTTGTTCATCCAGTTCGCGACGAAGATGATGGCGGCGCCGAGATCCTCGGGCGTCTGGCCATAACCGTGCAGCATGTAGATAACCGGATAGCGCCGGTCGAGCTGCTCCTTATGGGCATATCCCGGGGGCAGGTTGACGGTGACGGGCCCGGTGCGACCGGTCGAGTCCGTGAAGTCGAACGTGCAGGCGCCGTCGGCCTCGCAGAGCGGCAAATCCGGTGAGGGGTCGTCGCCCGAGTACTTGACCACACTGCGGAGCTCCGGCTCAGGCCAGCGAGATCCGATGTAGTAGAGCGCCGTTTGCAATCGGAAGGCGATTTCATTCAGCGTGCCGACGTGTTGGCCGCTGCCGTTCTCGATTGCCTCGGGCGTCGGGTCGATGAGGCCATATCGCATCAGCACCGAGCCGGGGACGTCCTCCCACGGGACGAGGCCTGGCGTGAAGGTGTTCGGCTTGGTCGGGTCGAAGCCCGGCATGTTCGCGAACGACGTGTAATACGCAGTGTCGCGCCCGCGCGAGGCCATCGAACCCGCGAGGTGCTGGGCCGCTACGTGGAAGTTGAAGATGTCGCGCAGGCCGCCGTCGGTCCACAGATCGATGCGGTCGAGCGCGTCGTCGTCCATCTCGCCGCCGGGCGGGACCGATTGGCGACGAATGACCGCGGCCGGATCGAAATCCCACATGCGCTTGAGCCCACGCGAGGCCGTGAACTTGCCGTCTCCCTCGCCGACGTCGTAGCCGTCGCCAGGCTGCGCATAGCCGTTGGCCGGCTGTTGCGGTGTGCCGGCGACGCCATCCATACCTACATCTTCGTAAGGCTCACCGTCCTCGAACCGGTAGTCGTTCTCGGTGCCGCCGGGGTTGTATTGGGCCTGGTAGTCGTCGCCCTCGGGGTCTTCGTCGACGCCGGGCTGATAACCAGGCTCGTCGGGCGAGGCTACCCCGTCGGGCCCGGTGTCCTGCCAGGGCTCGTAGCCGCTCTTGATGATGGGCTCGAGTTCGTCGCGGACGCCGTTGCCGTTGTAGTCGACGGCGAGGCCGACCTCGAGCGGGTAGTTGTTCGGGCCCTCGGGCTTCCACGCGTTGGCCCACGGGGTCTCGTCCTCGTGGGCGGGCGTGCCGTCGCACACCGTAATGACCGGGAAGGTGCCGTCCGGGTTGAACTCGTCGTCGTAGTAGTTGTTGAGCGTCAGCGTGTGGGCGCAGCGCTCGGCCGGGCAGTTCTGCGCGATCTCGCGCTGCTTGTCCTCGTCGGGGGCGCCGCCGATCGGGTCGACCCAGACAGCGCACTCGTTGCCGGGGTGATCCCCGAGGACGCTCTTGTCGGTCGGGGGCACGCCGGGCGGTAGGAACTCGCCACCTGGAGAGTTGTTGTCGCCATTGGGATTGCCAAACAAGAGCGCGAGGTCGCGGAAGATTTGGCAATACTCGTCGCGAGGGAAGCGGCCGCCGGTGCCGCTACGGGGATATTCGGCCCACCAAGCATTGAAGGCTTGGGTGTGCTCGTACGGGTCCACCGGCTTGGGCAGGAGCGTGCACTTGCCCGAGTGATCGACGGTCTTTCCGACGCAGGTCTCGTCGGTCTTGCAGTCGGCCGGAGCGTCGCAGGGCGTCGGCGTAAGCTGAATATCGGCGAGCTGTGTTCCAGGTGCGATCGGGCGGAAGCCGCCGAGGTGGTTCTGCTGAATGTAGTGCATGAGCCACGACCACGTGGCCGGCCCGCCGAGCGGCACGAGGACATCGAACTTGTCGTGATGCCGAGTGCCGAACATGCTTGTTCCCATACCGCCCATCGAGACGCCGATGACAGCGCGGTGGGTCAGGTGGCGCGTGTACTTGCGAGTACCGGCATCCGATTTGACGATGGCTTGGTAGGTGCCGAGTCGGGGCGCCTTGAAGGAGAGCGCCCACTCTCCGCCGATCTTCTCGATGCGGGGGTCGGCGACGGGCACCACGCGCGGCTCGCGGAACTCGGGGCCGCTGTAGAGCACGCGCAAGTGGCGGAGGCGCGCCTTCGGCGGCATGAGCGCGGGGTTGATGGGCACCGACATCGGGATTTCGCGCTGGAACTGGAGATCAGCGGGGCCGAAGCTCACCGCGGGCCCGAGCGCGATGTGGCCAGCCGGCAAGTCCATCGACGCGCAGCCGAGCGTGGTGGCAAACGGAGCGACGCTCCAGAGATAGGAGCCCGAGTTGGGATCGTTCGCGCCGTCGGGCAGACCAATCGATGCGCCCGCGAGCCCCGCTGTGCCGGTGAGGGTCTCGCCGGCGGTCAGCGAGTCGTCGCTCGCCGTGCCGCTGCACGTGGGCAAATCCGAGTCGAGCACGACCACCTCGAGCGAGGCCGTGGCGTCGGTGCCGTCGCCCTTCGCGATGGAGGCAGTGAGCGTGTACGTGCCCGGTGTGGAGATGCCGCCGATGTCGAGCGAGGTCTCGCTCTGATAGAGCGTGACGTTGCCGGGGCTCGGTGTGGGGAGCGCGTTCTCGTCGCTCGAGGTGAACGTGATCGGTGTGTCGCCGCAGAAGTCGGGCTCACCAATGACGCGCACGTGGCGGGTCGTGCAGTCGCCGCCGGTGCAGGCGGGCACGAAGATCTGTGCGGGAGAGAAGCGCACGCGCACGAAGTTCGGCTGCGGGGTCGTGCAGATGTCGCCCGGGCGTAACGTCGGGGTGCCGCCACCGCCGCCACCTTGAGGCGTGGTGGTGTCGTCTCCGCATCCGCCGCAGCCGACTGCAGCGGAGAGGAGAGCGAGCGAGCCAAGAAGGGGAAGCGAGACCAGGGAGGAAGCGAGCGAGCGATAACGCACGGGCGGATCTTGCTCCGACTCGAGGCGAACATGTGAATAATTCGAGGCGGAGGACGCGATAAACCGAAGGGTTCGGTGTCGCCCGGCCCCTCCGCGGCGCTCGCGCCTAGCGCGTCTGTGTGGTCGAGCCCGGGGGTGGCTGCCATCCATTGCGTCGCCGGCTCGCGCTGGCCACGAGCGCCAGCGTGACGAGCCCGACGAAGAGTGACAGCACTGTCAGCTGAATGGAGCGGCGCCAGAGGCGCCGCCGCCACATGGGCTGGTCAGCCTCGGCGACCTTATCGCCCTGGCGAAAGGCGATCACCATGTAGATCATGCTGCCGAGGACCATCCCGCCGGGGACGGCCATGACGAGCGCGCCGAAGCCGAGGAAGGCGTACTCGGAGGGCCCCGGCGCGAGGTCGGCGCGGGCGCTCGTGACGTAGAAGAGGGCAGCGGCCGCGCTCGCGACGGCCGAGGCCTTGCGCAGGGTCGGGTTCATTGTGGAGGCGGAGCGTGTCCCTCTGCGGCGCCGGTCACCGCGGCCTGGTGGCCGAGCGCCGACACGGAGCCGAGCCACGAGCCGACGACGTCGGTCGGGACGACGTCGGCGTCGACTGCTGCGTCGCCGCTCATCGCGATTTGGAGCGCGCCAGCCGAGCTCGTCTGCGCGTCGGAGGCCGCGAGGCCGTCGGCCCACAGGCTCTCGATCGCGGCGTGACACGTGAGCTCGAGGCACGCAGCGTCGCAGTCCCCGATCGAGCCGGCCGCGAGGATATCGGCAGCGACGCCGGCGCAGTCTGTCGCGTTCTCGAGCTCGGCGGTGACGGTCGTTGGAGCACCAACGATCTCGGAGAGGGCGGCGTTCAAGTAGGCGCCGGCGAGCCGCGTCGGCGCGATGGAGAGGTAGCCGCCGATGACCATCAGGTCGTTCGCCGAGACGCTCCACGTGAAGTTCGCGACGTCGGGAGCCCCGACCATGGAGGCCTCGAGCCCGACGAAGCTGACGAGCTTGAAGCTCGTGGTCGTGACGTCGTCGGTGCCGACGAGCTGACCTTGGATGGAGCTCGTGGAGTCGCTCGCGCCCGCGAGCGCGAGCCCCGTCGCGGCCTCCTTGTTGTCGAAGCAGAGCGTGAGCGGATCGACGCCGTCGAGCGTCGTCGCGACCGCGAGATCGAGGTCGGGTGAGAGCCGCAGATCACCGAGGAGCGCGGCCTCGGGCGGGTCGAGCAGATACGCGATGCGATCGAGCAGCCGCACGGCGTAGGGAGTCCCCTCGGGGAAGGCGGTCGTCGCCGCGAGGTACGCGCCGTCTTGGACGAGCGCGCCGTAGGTGTCGGGGTCGGGGTGGAACTCGAGCGAGATGTCGAGCTTTGCCCCGGCGAGCGCCACCGGTCGATCGATGACGACGACCTCGACGTCCTCGGCCTGGTTGGGTGTCGTCGCCGTGACGGTGGTGCAGCCAGCGACGACCTTGCCGGAGCGGATGGCGACGGTGAGCGTCGGGCCCACGGGGACGCTGTCGATGACGGGCGACTCGTGCACGGTGACGTCCTGATGGAGGGCGCCGACGGGACTCGCGGGGTACTGCGCGAGCACGGCGTCACACGTGGACGACACGACGACGTCAGCGGACCAACCGGCGGAGAGATCGCGCTTGCCGTTGTAGGTCGGCTTGATCCGGAGCGCGGTGAAGCCCTGCTCGCTGACTGCGACGGGCAGCTCGGCCCAGGTCTCGGTGTCGATCTGCGCGCGCAAGGTGAAGGTGCCCGGCGCGCTCGGCGCGTGGAGCGTGAACGACCCGTGCCCGCTCGCGTCCGTCTCGACGACCGTGCGATCGATCGAGGCGTCCGCCACGTTGCCGAGCAGCACGATCGTGACCGACGCAACGCCCGACGTGATGACGTCGACCGTCACTGTCTCGGACGGCGCGAGCTCGAGCGTGCCCTCGGTGTCGAACCGCAGGGTCTGCGAGCCGGAGTCGCCGCCTTCACCGCCGTAGCCACCGGACCCACCGGACCCGCCGATGCCCTGTCCGCAGCCCACGCTCGCGAGCCCGTTCGCGCCGATGAGGAGCGCTGGAACCAAGCTGTGGAGGAGCGCGCCCCGCAGGAGTCGAGCTGGGTGAGAACTGGATCGGTACCGTCTAGACCAAGCAAGTAAAGAAGACATCAAGCTTCAGAATAGCATTTGGCTACATGCAGGCACGCATTCACGGCGTCACCGCGCGCGGCCCGTTTGGCGGTCGCGTCCGCGCTGGGGCTGCCAGCGCTTCTTCGCGTGCTTTTGCCCGCTGCGCATCGAGCTCACGTCCAACATGAGCGCGATCGCGACGAGCAGCCACGACGAAGGCTCCATCGTGTCGCTGCGGCCGATGGAGATCATGCCGTACGCATAAGCGAGCGTCGTCAGCGGTAAGAACACGAAGCCGAGCACGGGCAAGTACCAGCGGTGCTCGAACGCTCGGCCGAGGTAATCACCGCCGAAGAGCCAGAGCCCCGCGAGCGTGAGGCGCGGGAACACGAGCGCGAGCAGCGCGAAGATGCATCCCATCGAGGAGCACGCTGCCACATCTCTCGGGCCGGCGCTCCTCGGGCGACGCGGTCTACCGCAGGCGGTGCGCGGTTACTCGACGCTGAAGAGCTCTTCGATGTCTTGCTTCGTGAGCTTCTTCGTGCCGCCCGCGTCCTCCGAGAGGACGCTCGCGACGAGCTCGCGCTTCTTCTGTTTGAGGAGGAGGATCTTCTCCTCGATCGTGCCGGCCGCGACGAGGCGATAGACGGTGACGACCTTGTTCTGGCCGATGCGGTGCGCGCGGTCGGAGGCCTGCTGCTCGACCGCTGGGTTCCACCACGGATCGAAGTGGATGACGGTGTCGGCCGCGGTGAGGTTGAGGCCCGTGCCGCCCGCCTTCAGCGAGATGAGGAAGACGCTCACGGTCGGATCATTCTGGAAGCGCTCGACGCGCTCGGCCCGGTCCTTCGTGCTGCCGTCGAGGTACTCGTAGCGGATGCCGTCCTCTTTGACGGCCTTCTCCACGAGCTTGAGCATCTGCACGAACTGGCTGAAGACGAGGACCTTGTGACCGCCCTCGACGGCCTCGGCGAGGAGCTCGCGCAAGGCGACGAGCTTGCCCGAGTCGTCGTCGCTGAAGTCGCGCGGAAGGCCCAGCAAGCGCGGGTCGCACGCGGCCTGACGGAGGCGCGTGAGCGCCGAGAGGATGAAGAGCTGGCTCTTCGCCAGGCCGTTCTTCTCGACCTCGCCGAGGACCTGAGCGCGGACCTCCTTGAGGACCTCTTGGTAGACGATGCGCTGCTCGCCGGTGAGATCGCAGACCTGATCGGTCTCGATCTTCTCGGGGAGATCCTTCGCGACCTCCATCTTCGTGCGGCGCAAGATGAAGGGGTGGATGGTCGATCGCAGGCGCTGGGCGGTCTTGTAGTCGCCGGTCTCGATGGGGCGCGCGAACTTCTGTTCGAAGCGATCGAGCGGGCCGAGCAGGCCGGGCGAGACGAAGTCGAAGATGCTCCAGATCTCGGAGAGGCGGTTCTCGATCGGCGTGCCGGTGAGGGCCAAGCGGCGGCGCGCGCGAAGGCGCTTCGCTGCGGCGGCGGTCGCGGAGAGCGGGTTCTTGATGTGCTGCGCTTCGTCGAGGATCGCGTAGTCGAGGTCGAGCGTGCTGAGGAACTCTTCGTCACGGCGGAGCAGGGCGTAGCTCGTGATCACGACCTCGGCGTCGCGCACGACGTCGACTTGCTCTTTGCGGTCGGCGCCATGCCAGAGCGCGACAGTGAGCGTCGGCGAGAAGCGCGCGAGCTCGCGCTCCCAGTTCGTCACGACCGAGGTCGGCGCGACGATGAGGGCGCTCACCTTCTTGTCCTCCTGCTTGACGGCGAGGAGGAGCGCGATGGTCTGCACGGTCTTGCCGAGACCCATGTCGTCGGCGAGGACGCCGCCCGAGCCGATCTCGTGGATGAACTTCAGCCAGGAGAGGCCTGACTCCTGGTAGGGCCGGAGCGTCGCCTTGAGGGCGCGCGGCTTCTTCGTCGACTCGATCTCTTCGATGTTGGCGAGCTTCTGGAAGAGCTCGCGCGCGCCCTGCGAGATGTTCGTGCCCTGCGCGTGCTGGAGCAGCTCTTGGATGCGGCCCGCGTGCGCGAGCGAGAGCTTGCCGCTCTTGCCGGCGGCGGTGAGGAGCTCGACCTCGCGATCGAGCATCGCTTGGAGCTGATCGGTGTCGAACGGCGCGAACGAGCCGTCCTCGAGGCGGACGTACTTCTTACCCTCGGCGATCGCCCTGCGGATCTCCTCGCGATCGACGCCGACGCCCTCGGCCTCGTAAGATAGTTTGACGTTCAACCAATCGGTGCCGCTGCCCGAGACCTTGGCGAAGACGCCGATCTGACTGGTGCGGACCTGCGTGCCGACGAGCTCCTCGGGGACGAAGAGATCCCAGTCTTCGGGGAGCTTGCCGAGGCCCTCGCTCCAGAACTGGATCGCGCGGTCGCCGTTCGCGACGAAGGACTGGCCCGACGGATCGGGCACGAGGCCGAGCTCGGCGAGCTTCTGCGCGGCCTCTTGTTGGGCGGCGATGTCGACGCGGATGCAGCGCGGCCGGCGCACGCCTTCGTCGGGTGGCTGCAGGAGGACGGGCGGCGTGATGCCGTCTGCGCGGACGGGGATCTCCTCGGCGCCGTAGACGGCCCAGAGGCTCACGCTCGCCTCGACGAGCGAGCCGCCGGCGCGCATGCGGAACGACGGGATGAGATCGACGACGTCGCAGATCTGGTTGAGATCGGGGAGCTCGGCGCCGACCTCGAGCGCGACCTTGGGCAGGCCCTGCATGATGAGGCGGGAGAGCTCGCTCATCGGCTCGCCGATCGTGGGCGAGCGCATGAGGCGGCGCAGCGCCGCGACCGAGACGCGCTTGTCGATGCGGCGCGCGATGCCCTCTTGCGTGTCGATGTACCAGCCCGGCCAGCCCTCGAACCAACCGCCCGAGAGCAAGCCGAAGCGCCGGCGATCGGTCGCGAAGCTGACCTTCACGATGATGGTGTCGCCGCCGATGGTCTCGAGATCGAAGCGCGGGCGGAGCGGCTCGTCGCCGAAGCGCAGCTGCATGAGCGCGGGCTCGAGCAGGACGCGCTGGCCCTCGAGCAGAGGCAGGAGCTCAGCGACGTCTTCACCGCGGACGTCGACGGTGGGGTGACGCGGGTTGCCGGTCTCGAGGCGCGCGAGCAAGCGCAGGGCGTTGCGATCGTTCGTCGGGTAGACGGCCTGCCACGCGAGCGCGGTCGAGGGCAGGATCGGCATGCGAGCCTCGGCGTCGAGGACGGTGACCGAGAGCGCGCCCTGTCGAACGAGGACGCGGAACTCGACGCGGCGGGCGGCCGCGACGCCGTCGGGCGGGAGCCACGCGCCGATGCCCGTGGGCTTGGCGGAGGCGTCGGTGGGCGCGCTCGCGGTGAGGGCTGCGACCGCGGCGCTCGAGACGTGGTGGTGAATCGAGACGTGATTTTGCGAGTGGCCGGAGCCGCTGGGGCTCGGGCCGCCCATCGTCGCGGCGGGGCCGACCGTCGAGCCGGGCGGACCCATCGCGGCCATCGAGCTCGCGGTGGTGGGGGCCGGGCCGCGACCGCGCCGGTCGCGCCGGCGCGAGCGCTTGAGGTCGTTGTTGTTGCTGTTGTTCTGCTGCTGTTGTTGCTGCTGCTGGGGGGGCGGCGCCTGCGGAGGCGGTGCCTGCGGAGGCTCGCGCCGAGGCTGCGAACCGCGCGCCTGATCGCGCACGCTGATGAGGAGCGCTGCGACGTGCTTGCAGTGCTGGTTCGTGTTGCCGAAGTTCGCCTTGACGAAGGCGGGGCAGGGGCAGCTCGACTTGATGCCGTCGGGCGTGAGCTCGATGCGCACCGGATACGGATCGGCGTCGGGCGCGCGGACGGTGCCGGCGGCGTCGGCGTCACCGACCTGGACTTCCTCGACCATGCGTCGACGGAAGAGGTCGAGGCCGCGGAGGAAGGTTCGAGCTCCGAGCAGGCGGCGCAAGCCGCGATCGCTCAACGTGGAGAGTGCGTCAGAAATCGGTGTGCCCACGGTGCCCTGTCGGACGTGAGGCGGAGCCCACACATCCGCGAAAGAACGCAACAATCAGAGGAGCAGGGGCAACAGCACGAGCGCGAGCACGGGGAGCATCTTGACGAGCACGAGCACGGTGGGGACCGCGACGTCCTTGAGCGGATCGCCCAGCGTGTCGCCGACGACGGCGGCCACGAACGTTGGGTTCTCAGCGCGTGCCCCGGTCTCGTCCACGAGCAGTCGCCCGCCGTGTGCGCCGGTGAGGATGTACTTCTTGGCGTTGCCCCAGGCACCCCCGACGCCAGCAGCGAAGAGGGCCCCGAGTACCCCAGCTACCGTCGCGGCCACGATGAGGGACGCGACCGAGCCGATAGCCCTATGTCCCTTATCCTCACTTTCTAGAAGGCGCAAGCCAACGATGAGGGCGATTGGGATGATCACGGCGACGAGGCCCGGAAGGACCATCTGCCGGAGCGCGTGGCGCGCGGCCATCTCGGTGCACGGACCGTAGTCGACGCCACCGGGCGAGCGATGCACGGGCTCGGGCTTGGAGGAGAGGCGCGAGGGACGAGGGCGCGGCGTCGCAGGCGGGGCGTCGGCGGGGGCGTTCGCGGGCGCGTCGAGGGCGCGATCACGCTGCTGCCGTCGGCCCTCGTCGAGGATGCGGCGCGCGGACCGAGCGACGCCGCCAAGGCTCTTCGCCAAGAGCCACGCGACGAGCAGGCCGCCCGCGGTCGCGCCGAGCAGCGCGCCGAGCGTGCGCGCCGCGAACGGTGATGCGTCGGGGATGGAGGCGCGGCGCGCCCACTCACCGCCCAGGGTCTCGAGCCACAGAAACACCGAGGGCACCGCAGCGCACGCGGCGAGCGCGCGCGAGCTCGCGCGGTGCGCGGTGCCTGAAGAGTCGAGCATCAAGAGGCGCGAGCGGACGTCGCGCCGATCGTCGATCGTCATCGCGACGATGCCGCTCGCGACGTCGACGATGCTCGCCGAGCCCTGCAGCGCGAGCAGGAACGTCGACGAGCCGACGAACCCGATCGAGACGCCCGTGACGGCGAGCAACGGTCCCGCGACGCCACCGTAAGCGCGGCCGAGCGCGTGCGCGCCGCCGAGGGCTGCACCGAGCGCGACGACGGGCCACACGCCCGCGGAGAGCCCTTGCCCGAGGCCCTGCACGATGCCGAGCGTCGCGCCGCCGCGCGCGGAGTCCGCGACCTCACGCACGGTGCGAAACCGAGGCAGCGTCGTGATGTGCAGCCACACCACGGTGAACACGGCGGCCGCGAGGCCGAGCGCCGCGCCGCCGAGCAGCGCGATACGTCGCTCTGGGAGGATCCACTGCACGACGCCGCCGAAGCCGACGGCTTGCACGAGCGCGGCGACGGCGAAGCCGCGAAGCAGAGGCGAGGAGGGGTCCTCGCGATCGTCGGTCTGCACGATCATGGCGCCGAACGCCGTGCCGAGGATCGAGAACGTGCGCGAGAGCAGAGGCAGGAGCAAGAGACCGAGCGGGCTCCTCACCGAGTGGTCGTGCGTGTACACGAGCGCGAGCGCGAGCATCGCGGCGACGTCCTCGATCGCGGCGCCCGCGAACGCCGACATCGCGTTGCCCGCACAGTCGCCGACGCAATCGCCCGCGAGGTTCGCGACGGCCGCGGGGTTGTCGACGTCGTCGTCGTCGAGGCCGACGTCGCGCGCGCCGAGGTCGGCGCCCATGTCCGCGCCCTTCGCGAAGGTGCCGGCCGATAGCTGCCCGAGGAGCGCCGTGAACGACGCGCCGAGCGCGTGGCCGAGCACGAGGATCGGCAGGAACGGCGCGAGCGCGAGCGCCGCGGGGCCCTCGCTCCCGAAGAAGCCGTGATACGCGAGCACGGCGACGCAGAGCAGCGTCGTCGTCAGCGTCGAGAGGCCCGCGCCCGCGAGCCCGAGGAGCGCACCGGCGCGCGTGCCCGATCGCAGGACGGCGTCGATCGAGCGGCGCGCGGCGCTCGCGGTGCGGATCGAAGCGCGCGCCGCGACGCTGGTCGCGAACTGCCCGAGCACGATCGCGCTCGCCGCGCCGAACGCGAACGATACGACGAGCCACACGCCGAGCTCGAGACCTCCGACCGGATCGGCCCTACTCGTACGCAGGCCGTACGCGAGGAACAGCGCGCCGCCGAAGAGCGCCGCGAGCGCGCCGAGCGTGCCCGCTTGGCGCCGCGAGAAGCTCTCCGCTGCGTCGCGAACGAGGCCGGCGACGCGGTTCATGTCGGCGTCACCGGTCGGCAGCGCGACGAGCCAACGCAAGAGGTACGCGGCGACGGCGAGGCCGAGGATCGACAGCGACAGAACCAGGACCACGGCCGTCATGAACGGCCGCGCACCTTAGTACAAGCCGCCGCTCAGTGCATGACGGTGTTGCCGCGATCGCGGCCGGTCGCGTGGTCGAGGCGGAGCAGCGCCGCCACGAGGCCGACCTGCGCGGACAGCTTGCGGAGGCGCGCCGCCGTCACGCTGTTCTCGGCGTCGGCGAGCGTCGTCGCGTTCGCGCGCCCGAACGCGAAGAGCTTCTTCGTCACGCGCAGCGTCTCCTCGGCGGCGACGAGGCCACGCGCCGCAGCCTCGATGGAAGGCTGGGCCTTCGCGAGGTCGGCGTGCGCACCCATCACGTCGAGGCGAATCGCGTCGATGAGCGCGAGGCGCTGCGCGTCGAGCGCGGCCGTGCGGGCCTTCGCCTGGGCGGCGGCGCCGATCGTGCCGAACGTGTCGTTCACCGACCAGGTGAGGCGCAAGCCGACGTCCCACGTGAAGTTGAACTTCTCCTCCTGGGGGAAGATGCGGGAGTTCGGGTTCGCGAGGACCGCGTCGGCGAAGCCGTCGAGGCGCGGCCAGAAGCCTGCGTTCGTCGCGCTCTGGGCCTCGAGCAGGGCCTTCTTCGCCTCGTCCATCGATTGGAGCTCGAGGCGGTTGCGCAGAGCTTCGGCGAGGAGATCGTCGACGTTCGGCATGGTCGGCACGCCCGGGATCGCGAACACGTCGACGCCGATCGAGAGCTGCCGATCGGCCGCGGCGTGGATGATGGTGCGGACGCGCTGCCCGGCGAGGAACTCCTGCGCGCGAGCCTCCGCGGCGAGGCCCTCGGCTTGGGCGACGAGCGCTTCGATGCGGAAGACGTCACCGTCCGAGGCCTGATCCGCCGCGCGCACGGCCTTCGCGTCGGTGAGCTGCGCCTTCGCCTGATCGACGCTGCGATCGGCGACGACGACCTGCCCCTTCGCGAGGGCCCAGTTGAGGAGCGCGAGCTTGGCCTCGAGCGCGGACGCGAGCCGCTGCGCGTCGGCCGAGAGACGCAGCGACTTCTCGTTCGCCTCGGCGGCGTTGTAGGCCTGCACCGCGCGCAGGAAGTAATCCGAGATCGGCACCGAGAGGTTCGCGGTGAAGCTGATTTGGTTGAGAGGCGCGTCGAAGCTGATGTTGAACGCCGCGGCTTGCACGGGGAGGCCGCCCGAGTCGACCACGCACTGCACGTTCGGATCGTTCGGGCACGGCGCAACCGAGACGAGGCCCGCGTTGGCAGCGCCGAGGACGTTGAAGCCGCCGCCGATCCCGCCGCTGTCGACCTCGGACAAGCGCGTGTAGCCGGCCGCGAACGTGAGGCGAGGGAAGAACTGCACCAGCGTCGTCGCGACCTGACCCTCGGCGCCGGCGATGTCCGCCTCTTTGACTTGGACGGCGGTGCTCGTCGCGACCGCTTCCTTCGCCACCGACTCGAACGTCAGTCCGCCGGGCTGCGGCGCGAGCGCGAGGAACAGCGTGTCGGGCTTGTCCTTGATGGCTTCGTCGCCGGGGCCGAGCTTGTCGTCTTTGGGCGTACCTTCAGGCTTGTCAGCCCCTGCCGCGGGCTGAGCCGGCTGCCCGCCTGCCGGGGGCTGCGCAGGCTGCGCACTCGCGGGCGGCGTCCAAGCCTGGCAAACCGCGATCGCAGCGAACAAACCCATCCCCACCGACACAGAGCGAGCTCTCTCGATCATGACCGCACCTTTGCCAGAAACTGGGGACTCCCGCACGAGCGGAGGAGGGGGCGGCCGAAAATAAGCTCGCTTTCTTGGTCGACGCCGTCGGTCCGAGCCCTGCGCTGCTCGACACTGTCACGGAGAAGTTCCGCTCGGATGGTCGCGCCCGGTATGCTGTCCGCTACGGCGCGAACCCCCACGGGTCGTGCGCGCGAGGACGGTCCAAGGTGAACAACACGGAACGGGTCGCGGCCCTCGAGGCCTTGCTGGTCAGGGTTCAACGAAACGCACAGCAGCCGCGGGCAGCTCGGGTGATGAGCACCGCGCCCGCTGCGGCTCCGCAGCCTGTCGCTGCGGCTGCGGCGCAGCCCCGCGCGGCGGCTTCTCAACCAGCCCCCGCCAAGGCTGTGCCCATCGCCGTCGCCGCGGTCCCCCTCCCAGATATTCAGCCGCAAGTCAAGATCGATACGAGCCAGTGGGTCGACGAGGTCACCGTCGCGAACCACACGCCAGCGGTGCAGCGCTCGCAGCCTGCTGCGGCGAAGCCCGTGACGACGCAGCCCGCGGCGAAGCCCGTGACTGCGCAGCCTGCGGCGAAGCCCGTGACGACGCAGCCCGCGGCTAAGCCCGTGACTGCGCAGCCCGCGGCCAAACCCGCAGCGCAGACGCCGGCCGCGCCCGTCGCGGCGAAGCCCGCGACAGCGACGACCGCTGCGCGCGGGGGCCTCCGCGTTCAGAACCCGCGGCCCGCGGATTCACCTCGACCCGGCACACCAGTCACGCGTCCCCGCGCAGGCTCGGATCCGTTCGCGTTCGAGCGACAGTCGCCCGTGCCGCCCGTGGTGTCGCCGGCACCGGCACCCGTCGCTGCTGCGCCAGCGCCCGCACCTTCGCCCGCGCCGCCGCAGGTCGCCTCGCCCGCACCGCCCGTCGCAGCTCCCGTGGCTGCGATCCTCGACGAGACCCCGGCCGAGCTCGCTGGCGCGATGGTCGTCTCCAACTCCATCCTCGAGGAGTTGCCGACGATCGAGGCCGCGACGACCGAGGTCCCCAAGCTTCGCGCCGCGCTCCCTCCCATCCCTCGCGAGGAGCCGGAGGAGGCCGCGCCCCCGCAGCCTGCGCCGCTCGTCGCCGAGGCCCCCGTGGTCGAAGCGCCCGTCGTCGCTGCGGCACCCGAGCCGTCGGCGCCGCCGCCCGTCGTCGAAGAGTCGAGGCCCGTCGAGGTCGAGAAGCCGATCGCGAAGCCCGAGCCCCCGGTCGAGGCCGCGAAGCCCGTCGAGGTCGAGAAGCCGGCACCGAAGCCTGTCGAGGCCGTCGCGGAGAGCAAGCCCGACACGATCAGCAAGTTCGCCGAGGAGGCCGTCCCGAAGCCGCCGAAGCGCAGCATCGTGCCGATCCTGCTCGTGCTCGCGCTCATCGCGATCGTCGTCGGTGGCGCGGTGCTCCTCTACATGCGGCAGCAAGACCAGAAGCAGGGGACGCCCGCGACTGGCGAGAACAAGCCGACCACGACGACCACCACGGCGAAGCCTGCGACGAGCCCGTCTGCCGCAGCGGCCGCGACCACGTCGGCGCCTCCCGCGACGACGAGCGCTGCGCCCGCGCCGAGTGCGTCCACGACCGACTCGGCTGCGACGTCGGCCGCGCCCGGCGACATCGTCCCGCCGAAGGACCCAGCCTCGCTGCCCGCCACGATGGGTTACCTCATCGTGAAGGCCCCTGAGGCTCACGAGGTCCTCGCGAGCGGCCAGCACCTCGGCGCGGCGAACTCCGCGCTCGAAATTCCTTGCAACGCCCCGAAGTTCATCTCGCTCGGTAAACCCGGGCCCGGTGGCAAGCCCGTGCCCTTCGGCAAGGGAAAGACCGTGACCCCGGCGTGTCGGCAGGTGACGACGGTCGAGTTCACGGCGGCCGATCTGACGGCTCCCGCCGCGCCCCCTGGGCCCGCGCCCGGCACTGGAACGGCGCCGACTGGCGGCACTCCGACGCCGACGCCGCAAACGCCGCCGACCGCTGCGCCTGGCGACATCTGAGCGCCGAGATCGTCGAGGAACTCCGTCGCGCGCAGTCCACTTGGGCTGCGCGCGATGTCGCATTTCGGGCGCGCGCCGCGGCTCGGATCGCGGAGCGCGTGCTCGCCGCCAAAGACGCAGCCGTGCGGGTACTCGCGAGCGAACTCGGTGCGCGCGAGGTCGAGCTCCTCGTCGGCGAGGTGATCGCGGGTGCCGAGCTCGCGAACTACTGGGCGCTCATCGCGGAGGAGTCGCTCGCGCCGATCTCGCGCAACGGCCCCGAGGGCGCGACCGTGCTCCATCGGGCCCCGCGCGGGGTCCTGTCGATCGAGGTGCCCGCGCGCTCACCCGTCGCGGGCACGCTGCGCGCTGCCGTGCCGGCGCTCGTCGCGGGCAACGCCGTGCTGCTCACGGGCGCGAGCGACGCGGCGCGCGAGCTCCTCGCAGGTTTCTTTGACGACGTTATCAACGAGAAAATCCTTGCTTTCGGAGAGGTCGGCGCCGACCTCGAGCGGCTCGAGGCTCCGCGCCCGGGTGAGAGCGCTGCGTTCGTCCTCGAGGACGCCGCCGTCGAGCGCGCGGCGGAGGCGCTGACGGACGCGGCGCTCGCGCGAGCGGGGATGTGGGGTGGACCGCTCCGGGTCGTGTTCGTTCACGCCGCCGTGTTCGATCGCTTCGCCGCGCGGTTCGCCGCGCTCACGAAGGCTCGCGGGGTCGACGAAGAACGCGTCGAGCTCGTGCGCGTCGAGAGCTTCGACGACGCTGCGGCGCGAGCGGCGGCGCGCGGCAGGCTCTCGCTCGCGAGCGTCTGGTCGAAGCGCATCGCGGGAGAGCTCACACGCCCCATCGACGCGAGCGTGGTGGTCGTCGGGGACGTGACGATCAGCGAGCGCGCTGCGGCCCGAGCGTTCGCGCCGACGTTGCTCGAGCGCGTGACGCGGCCCGTCGTCGTCGCAGGCCCGCGAGCCTCGGTCGAGCGGGTGCTCCTTCGCCACCCTGCCTCGCCGCTCGCCGAGCGCGGCGCGCGAGCCCTCGCGGAGTCGCGTGGCATTGGGGCCGTTCGCCGCGCGCGCGCGCTGCTCACGCTCTACGGGGTGGTCTCGCGGCGTTGGTCCGAGCGAGAGCGCTGAGCGCGAACCGACCCAAGGCTTCCGCGCGGAGCGGGTCTAGACTCTCGGTCGCCGCACGCGGCGGCCCCCGAGACCATGCGCAACCCTCCTCGCGAGATGTTTTGGGCACAAACGATTTCGGCGCTCTCTCGAGCGAGCGCCACGCTGGGGCTCACCTCGGCGCTCGCCGCTTGCGGCGGCGCAGCTGGCCCCGCTCCACAATCCGAGCCAGTCTCGGTCGCGCCGACCGCCGCGGCCGGCAAGTCGGTCTGCGACGAGGCGCTCGTGAAGAGCGCGACCGAGCAAGCGGACAAGGATCTGCCTGTCGCCGCGGCGCTGTTCGATCGCGGTCGCAGGGATGCCTTCGAATCGGTCGCGCGAGCCTACGCGGACGCTGTCGTGAGCTGCCCGGCCCACCCCGACCGCGTGCGCTGGCTCGTCGCGCTCCACGAGATCTTCGACCATTCGAAGCACCCCGATCAGGCGATGCATGCTGTCCGCGCCATGGTCTGCGAGAACCTCTACCCGTACGGCACGACGCCGCTGCGATTGCCTCGGCAGGACGGCGCGACCTTCGTGGACCCTTACGCGAAGTGCGAGGCCGCGCCTGCGCCCGCGCAGCTCGTCACCGAGGGGTGGGTGGCGCTCGGCGACTACCACCTCGAGCGCGGCGCGCCGGAGGATGGCGGGTTCGGCATCCACAGGGCCGGCGCTGCGTTTCTGCAGGCCGCGTCCCACGCAGACACCCCGACGGGGCGCGCGCGGGCCGAGCTCTCCTTCGGCGTGACGCTCGAGCGGCGCGGCCGCTTGCACGCGGCGTTCACGGCGTTCGCAGCCATCCTCGAGCGCGGTGATGCCAGCCTCGAGGTCCTCGAAGATGCCAGGACCCACGCGGCGACAGCGCTCGCGTCGGTCGAGTTCGAGGGGCCTCGCGACGAGGCGCCGTTCGTCGCGCTGGACGAGCCGACCGATCGCGCCAAGACGCTCGAAGAGATGGGCGCGATGCTGAAGCCCGCGGTCGAGCGCGCGCGTGATCCCCAATTGCTGCCATCCGATCGGCGATGGGGAGGAGAGGTCGCGCTCGAGCTCGCGCGCTTGCTGTCGGGGCTGCGGCTCCCCAAGGTCGCGATCGCGGCGTACGACGTGATGCTGACGCGCTGGCCGCTCCACGCGGACAGGCCGGCCGCGCTCTCCGAGCTCGCCTATTTGCTCGACGGCGATCGTCAGGCCGATCGCGCGCGGGAGGTGCGCGAGGAGCTCTCTCACGCACTCGAACCGTCGAGCCCATGGCGCGAAGCGAACGCCCAAGACGCCGCGGCGCTCATGGCCGCGGAGCGCTACCGGACTAGCTACTAGCGTCAACCGCCGAGCAGGGGCGCCAAAGCGTTGACGCGAATAGACTGGCGAGACGAATCACCCCTTGGTGGATTCGGGCGTGTGCGCGGTTCGCCCCGCTGGCCCCGATTTCGCAGAAGCCTCAGGCATGAACTCGGACACCCCCCTCGACCTTCCGGGCGCTCGGGCACAACACGTCCGCGCTCACACCGCCCTCGTCCACGTCTGCGAAGCTGCGGTCGACGGCTTGATAGCCTATGCGGCCGAGCGCGGCGTCAAGCTCTCCTACGCAGTCGACGCATCCGCGGAGATTGGGCCGGATCCAGGAGCGCTCTATTGGGAACTCCGCACTCTGCTCGAGGCCGCGGTCGGGCGCACCGAGCCCGGTGGCCGCGCCGGTATCGAGGTCGTCTCGGGCCCCGACGCTAACCTGGTATCTACGGCGTGGACTCGCCCGCCGCGCGCGAGCTCCAATCCAGCGCCCTGCGCCGCCTGATCCGAAGTCAGCGGGAAACACTTTGCGCGAGGCTGGCGTTGTCGGAGGGTGAGAGACACCATGTCCAGACGCCTCCTTGCAGTGTTCGGCTTCGTCGCTGTCGCTGGCTGCTCTTCCGACGCGACCGTCGACGCGAGCGGCTCGTCCGCGCCGTCGAGCAAACAAGCCGCTTCGAGCGGTCCGCAGCACGTCGCCTCCGGGCCCTCGGCTGTCGCCCCCAAGCCCCCTCCCAAGAAGGCAGACAAAGGCTCGACGGGCACCCAAAAGACGGTCGCGAAGCACCTCACCGAGGGTCGCAAGCTCGCCCAGAAAAAGGACTTCAAGGCGGCGCTCGCCGAGTTCGACAAGGCCCTCGCCGTCGCGCCGAAGGACGCGCGCGTCCTCGCCGAGTCGAGCTGGGCCGCGTTCAAAGCGGACGACAAGGACCGAGCGAAGAAGGACGCGACTCTGGCGCTCGCGAACACCCGAGATCCGAAGTTGCGCGCGCAAATCCTGTATACGCGCGGGCGCACCAACCAGGAGTCGGGGGACAAGGACGCCGCGAAAGCCGATTACGCCGAGTCGCTCGGACTACGGGATAACGAAGAGGTCGCGAAGCGCTTCGCCGAAGTCGGGGGCAAGCCGGACGAGGTCATCGCTCGCTGGTCGACGTGCACCGATGGTTACGCGACTGTAAAAGATCTCTGCTCGTGCCTCGTCGCCAAGGCCGACAAGCTCCTTTATTTGGGCGGAGAGGGAAAGCCCACGTGCGAGGCTGCTCCCAAATCCGACTTGGGTGATCCTCGGCTCAGCGTGGTGCGCCTGAACGGGCCCGGCCCCGGCACCGAGTCGATCGCGATCCTCGTCGCCGAGGACAAGAAGAAGCTGCGCGCGGTGGCGGACCTCGGCCGCGACTACGAGCCTGGCGCGTTCGGCGTGCACAACAGCGTCGAGGTGTCGGGCGGCAAGAAGCTCGCGAAGGGCGCGATCGTCGCCGTGCACCACAAACAGAACAACCTCGATACGAACCTCGGTGGGCTCGAGGCCTGTGAGGACGTCTCCGAGCTCGAGACGCTCTGCGTCCTCGGTAAAGGGGACTCGGCGACCTTCTGTCCGCGCACGCTGCCGGTCGCGAGCGTGAGCGGCTGCGGGCCGAACAGCGACATCGACCCGAAGGACCTGGACGCCGACACGCAGGCCGCGCTCGACGAGGTGAAGGCCAACGAGAAGAAGACGACCACCAAGCTGAAGTGGTCGGTCGACGACGCGGGCGTGCTCGAGGTCAGCGTCGCGGAGGGCGACGCCGCGAACGTCACGAAGGCCCTGCTCGGCAAGACGCCGCTGCTCGCGCCCTGACGGCTAGTCGTTGGAGCTCAAACGGATCCGAACTCGAGGTCCGAAGCGAGGAGCCCCGCGCCGAGCCCTCGGCCGGGGCCGCCCGTCGCGCGAGCCCGCGCCTGCCTCTCGAGCTGCGCCGTGATCCCCGCGCATCGCTCCGCTCGACCGAGCTCGAACGCGGCGACGTCGCGCGGCGCGAAGTGGGCTGTCAGCCGCGCGAGGAGCATCGCTCCCAGGTTCGTGTGGCGGCGCTCGTCGCGGAGGAGCGAGCCGAAGACGCGGCGCATGGCAGGCTCGGTGGTCGTCGCGACGTACGCCGAGAGCACGACCACCGCCTGGGCCTCGACGCAGACGAGCTCTCGCTCGACGAGGAGGAGGGCCGCCGTCGCCGCCGAGCTCGCCGGCCGATCGATGGGGTCGGCGCCGAGGTCGAGTTCGAAGCGGGCCGGGCCGTCGAGCGCGCGGAAGATCTCCTCGCAGCGGCGCGCGTGGCGGAGCTCATCGCGCACGACGAGGGCGACCGCTTCACACACGTCGTGAGGCGCTGCGCTCTCGAGCATCAGCGCGAGCAGCGCTGTGAGGACCACTGCGCCGTGCCGCTCGGCCATGACGCGGTTGGCCCACGCGAGCTGCGCAGCCTCGAGATCCTCGGGCGAGGCGCCCGCGAGCGCGAGCACGACCTTGCCCGAGGTCAACCGTCACGCTCCAGCTTGCCGTCGATCTTGAGGGTGAAGAAGGCCCCGTTCGCCTTCATGTGGGGGCGCAGCCAGGCCTCGAGCAGCAGCCACTCGTCTTCGTGCGCGCTGTCGACGAGGCGCACTTCAGCTTTGCGCAGCGGCCGGCGGCTGCGGACGGCCGAAGAAGTGACATCTCTGTCAGCGACATACTGTCCAATCCAGTCGTTGAGCTCTTGCTCGGTCGTCCCGGGATCCCAGGCTGGATCGCGCGTGAAGTACATCGCAAAGAGATAGTGGGCGATGCGGGTCGCCATGAACTGGTAGGGAAGGCGACTCGCCAGATCGAAGTTGAGTGCGGCCGCTGCGCCCTCCTCCGTCGCGGGGAAGCTCCGTGGCGCGCGCAGCGACGGGGCTGCGACGACGCAGGCGCCGCGCTCGCCGGCAGCGTTCTCCCTGGGGGCGAGCGTGATGCACCCGAGCTCGTCGAGCGCCGCGAGGCGTTCGGGCGCGAGAGGATCGACGAGCTCGGCGTTCGGGACGAGTCCGCCCCCGCTCGGGCCGACGATGTTGGGGCACCACCGATAGCGCGCGAAGCTGTCAGCGATACACGCGCCGATCAAATAGACCGCGGGCGCGGCGAGCGACGCGCGGCCTGGCTCGACGGACTCGTCATAATGCAGCGTATCGCTGACAATCGAGTAACTGGAGCGAACGCGGAACCACTGGACGGTCAGCCCGAGCATGCAGGCGTCGGCGCGCCTGCGGAGGGCCTCGAGTGTGCGCCCATCGAAGAGCGCAGGGGCCGCCGCCGCGATGAAGGGCGCCTGCGCGACGCCGAAGAGGCGCGCAGCGCGCTCGAGCAGCGGAGCGTGCTCGGGGCCGAACTCGAGGTCCGCGAGGACTGCGCCGTAGGGAGAGCCGGCGGGGCGTGAGAGCTCTGCGCGATAGATCCACTCAAAAAGGCCGGAGTCGGTCAGCGGCCGGTCCGAGAGATCGCGCTCGAGATCCTCGAGAGAGCACGTGAGGATCGCGACCTTGAGGTTCTCTCGGAAGTCGACCCGATCGACGAGCCATTTCAGGGCGCGCCAGCGCCGCTCGAGCGCGCGGAAGCTCGGGTGATGCAGGATCGCGACGAGCTGCGCGCCGATCTGCCGATCGAGCGTGTCGAGCAGCGTGTCGAGTCTCTCGAGGATGAGGTCCGCGAGGGTCTCGTCGGAGGGAGCGGGGCTCACTCGGTCGATGCTATCGAGCGCGAGTCGCTGACAGTCGGTTAAGTCTTTTTGCCGAGGCCGACCAAGAAGACCTCGAAGCTCTGCTTGCGCACCGACTCGGGGCGGAGCGTGCGAACCTCCGCGTAGAGCTCGCGCAGCCGGCGCTTCGCCTTCTCGTAGTCGGGGCTCATGAAGATCTTGGCGACGAAGCTGCTGCCGCGCGCGCCGTGAGCCTCGGCGACGTCGATCGCCCGCATCACGAGCTCGAAGCTGCGCGCCTGATCGGCCTCACGCGTGCCAGTCGTCGACGGCGCCATGTCGCTGAGCACGACGTCGAACGGGCCGTGTTCGGCGAACACCGCGGGCTCGAGGTTGAAGGCGTCCGTCTGGAGGAACGTCGCCGCCGGACCGAGCGTCGTGTTGAGGGGCGAGAGATCGACCGCGAGCAAGCGACCGCCCGAGCCGATGACCTTGACCGCGTAGAGCGACCAAGAGCCCGGCGCTGCGCCGAGGTCGAGCACACGTTGTCCCGGCTTCAGGAGCCGGCAACGATGATCGATCTCCTCGAGCTTGAAGACGCTGCGCGCAGGGAAGCCCGTCTGCTTCGCGGCCTTGGTGAAATGGTCAGGCCGGCGGTACGGGTTCTTGCTGCGCGCGCTCACGATTGGAGGGCAGCCGCGCGTGGGGCGCGGCCGCAGAGCTCACTTCTTCTTCTTGCCGGCGTTCTTCTTCTTCACGGCGCCACGCAGGGTGACGATCGTGTTCGGCGCGCCGGGGATGCCGCCCGTCACGAAGATGAGGTCCTCGTCGTTGATGATCTTCGCGACCTTCAGGTTGAGGGACGAGACAGTCTCATCGCCGTAGTGGCCGGGCATCTTGAGGCCGGGCAGCGTGCGACCGGGCGTCATGTTCGTACCGATCGAGCCGCCGTGGCGGAAGTACTCGTGCGTGCCGTGGCTGTCGACGCCACCGGCCATGCTCCAACGGCGGAAGACGCCGCTGAAGCCGCGGCCGCGCGTGCGGGCCTGCGCGTCGACGAACTGGCCGACCTCGAAGATCTGGTCGAGAGGCAGCTTCTGGCCGACCTCGAACTTGGCGACCTCCTCGGCGGCGAGGCGGAGCTCGCGGACGAGGCGCTTCGGGCTCTGTCCGATCTTCTTGAAGAAGCCCGCGACCGGCTTGGTCGTGTGCTTCTCCTTGCGCTCGCCGAGGCCGACGACGAGGGCGTCGTAGCCGTCCTTTTCCTTCGTGCGCTTGGCGACGACGACGCAGCCGCCCTGCACCACGGTGCAGCGGACGACCTCGCCCTTCTCGTCGAAGAACTGCGTCATACCGAGCTTCTTGCCTACGATTCCGGGATTCTTGTTCACGGCCAGCCTGTAACGTGCCCCTGGGTTTTTCTTGGTGATTCGGTGATGCTTCATCCCTCCTCGCCGAGCGGGTCCGGGGCCTTGGACCAGGGCTCGCGGTCCCACGAGGGGAGGTCGGAGCACGGGCGATTCGGGGGGCGCGCACTATAGGCCCACGGTGGCGGTTGAAAAGGAAAATCGCAGGCCCGTTGTCTCGCAGGAACAGGGCAGAAACTTGCCCCGCTCGAGCGTTTCGCCCATGGTCTGCCCGTTTTTGGAGCGCGCGTGCGAAATCCCTCGAAGCTCATCGCAAGCTTGATCTGGCTGCTCGCGGGGTGCGCGGGGCAGGGGAGCGAACCGCCCGCGAGCTCGAGCACCGAGGGCGCTTCGACGGCTCGCGGTTCGACGGCTGCGAGCGCTGCCCCCGGTCCGAGCGGCTCGGCGGCTGCCGCGAGCGCCGCAGCGAGCGCGCCCCCGCCCGAGCCACCGCCACCACCGGCCTCGGACATCGCGGCCGCGGTCGGTGCGACGTGCGCGGACAAGGGCGACGTGTTCTTTGCGGTCGGTCCCGAGCGCCCCAAGACCGGTGAGCCTCTGCGGGCCTTTGCGCTCGCCCTCTCGAAGGGCGACGGCCCGCTCGGGGTGGTCATCACGCCGCCTGGCGGCGCCCCGGCGCACGCGGCCGCCGAGCTCCGTCACGGGCCGCCCGAGTCGGCTTACGTCTCTGTAACCGATCCGGAGGCTGGGACTTACAGGCTTGTCGCTCATCGACGCGGCGCTGTCGTGGCTTGTCGCGACGTCGAGGTGAAGGCGAAGGGCGGCGGCTCGCGGTCGGGCGGCGATCAGGGGACGCCGTGGATGGTCAGCCACAAGTGGGACAAGCGCCAGGAAGCGCTCTATTCGGCCTGGATCGAGAAGCTCTTCGACGCGCCCGGCACCGACGTGTTCGCGTACGGCTCGCTGCATGAACTGACAACGCAGTCAGACAAGAACTTCCTCTACGACTACTTGGATATCGACGAGGACGCGCCCCCGCCGAAGGGCCTCCGGCTCGACCCCGACTGCGCCGATCTCCCCTATTTCTTGCGGGCTTATTTCTCTTTCAAAATGGGGCTGCCGTTTACTTTCTCCGCGTGCTCGCGAGGCGGCGGGGGCAGGGCGCCCTCGTGTGGCGAGCCGAACTCGAACCTCGAGGCGCTCGACGAGCCGGTCGCGAACCGCGTCCGCCGCTTCGAGACGTTCGTCCGCGGCAAGCTCAAGAACACCGTGCACTCGGGCACGGGGCGCACGCTCGCGAAGGACGATCGCACCGACTACTACGCGATTCACCTCTCCGCCGAGACGCTGCGCCCGGGCGCCATCTACGCCGATCCTTACGGGCATGTCCTCGTCGCGGCGAAGATCATCCCGCAGCCCGCGGACGGCGGCGCGGGCATCCTGTTCGCGGTGGACGGGCAGCCCGACGGCACCGTGTCACGCAAGCGCTTCTGGAAAGGGAACTTCCTCTTCTCGCTCGACGACCCCGCGATGGGCAGCCCGGGCTTCAAGCGCTTCCGCCCCGTGGTCGTTCGCGGCGGCAACGCGAAGCCCATGTCGAACAAAGCGATCGCGGAGAGCCCCGACTACGGCGACTTCAGCTTGGAGCAGACGGAGGGCGACGCGACGACGTTCTACGACCGAATGGACGACGTCCTCTCGCCGAAGCCGCTCGACCCCGAGCGAGCGCTGCTCGAGCTGGTCGACGCGCTCGAGGAGCAGGCGAAGGCTCGCGTGCTCAGCGTCGAGAACGGCGAGAAGTTCTTCCGCGAAGGGGGCAGCCGCATCGACATGCCGAACGGCGCCTCGATCTTCGAGACCGTCGGCAACTGGGAGAACTTCTCCACGCCGAGCCGCGACCTGCGCATCCTCATCGCGATCGACGTCGTCTCGGGCTTCCCCGCGCTCGTCGCGCGTCGACCCGAGCGCTTCACCATGCCGGCGGGCAAATCGGCCGACGAGGTCGTCGCGGGGCTGAAGACGCTGCTCGCGAGCGAGACCGAGAAGCGGCAGGTGACCTACGTCCGGAGCGACGCGAGCAAGTTCACGATCACGCTCGCGGAGCTCATGCGCAGGCAGGCGGCGCTCGAGATGGCCTACAACCCGAACGACTGCGCCGAGCTCCGCTGGGGCGCGACCCAAGCCTCCGACGAGGCGAACACCTGCAAGCGCCGCGCGCCGAGCGACCAACGCTCGAAGATGGAGAAGGTGCGCGCTTGGTTTCACGACCGTAAGCGACCGTCGCGCGGCTGAGGGTTCCTCCCGTCGAGGACGAGCGTCAGCAGCCGCTCGAGCTCCGCGCGATCCTCGGCGGAGAGGGGCGCGAACGACAGGTACATCACGCGGGTCATCACCGTCGTCCCCTTGCCCAAGAGGCGCTTGCCCTCGGCGGTGAGGGTGTGGACCGTCTTGCGACCAGGCCCGGCTGCACGCACGACGAGGCCGGCGCTGATGAGGCGCTGCACGAGCGCGCCGAACGCTTGGACCGAGTTCACGGTGTGCTCGGCGAGCCGGCGCTGAGACTCGCCGGGGTGTCGGTCGATCTCCCGGAGGGCGCTCCATTGCACGAGCGAGAGCCCGAGCGGCGCGAGGCCAGCGTCGAGCGCGCGGTGGTGTCGGTGCTGGAGGCGCCGCACCAAGCGGCCGAGATGCTCCGGGGCGGTCTGCATATCAACTTCTTTATATAAAGATCTTGATACACGCGACAAGGCTGGGGTGCAGGCGGCTCGTAGGTCGCGGCGAACGTCGGGCCCACGGCGACGCGAGCAGCGGTCGACGCGAGGTCGCCGCGCGTACTACGCTGCGCCCGCGATGCCCTCGTCGGAACGGAAGACGACGCCCCTCGAAAAGGCTCCGACGCTGACGATCGACACGCTCCACGTCGAGGTGGTGGAGGGCGCGGACACGGGCGTCACCTTCGACGCCGACTCCGACGTCGTGTCGCTCGGCTCGGCGCCCGGCAACGACCTCGTGCTGACCGACCCCTCGGTGTCGGGCTACCACGTCGAGCTCGTCCGCGGTGATCGCGGGGTCCAGGTGAGGGATCTCGGCTCGACCAACGGGACGCGGGTGAAGAGCACGCTCATCGAGCGCGGGACCGTCCCGCTCGGCACGGTGCTCCGGCTCGGCCGCACGTCGGTTCGCGTCGGTCAGGGCACTCCGACCGAGGTCGGCGCGCTCGCGGTGGACGCAGTGCCCGGCCTCGTCGGCAGCGGTCCGATCATGCGTAGGCTGCTCGGTCAGGTCGAGCGCGTCGCGGCCGCAGGCGTCTCGGCGCTCCTCTCGGGCGAGTCAGGGACCGGCAAAGAGGTCTTCGCGCGGCTCACGCACACGCTGAGCGCGCGCGCGCGCCAGCCGTTCGTCACGGTCGACTGCGGGGTCTTCAATCCGAACCTCATCGCGAGCGAGCTCTTCGGGCACGAGCGCGGCGCGTTCACCGGCGCGGAGCGACAGCGGCCGGGCGCGTTCGAGCGCGCGAACGGCGGCACGCTCTTCCTCGACGAGGTGGGTGAGCTGCCGCTCGAGCTCCAGCCGCAGCTGCTCGGGGTCCTCGAGCGGCGTCGGTTCCTGCGGCTCGGCGGGCGCGACGAGATCTCGGTCGACGTGCACGTCCTCGCGGCGACCAATCGAGACCTCCGCGAAGAGGTGAACCGCGGTCGCTTTCGATTGGACCTCTATTATCGGCTCGCGGGCGTCGTGCTCCGCATCCCGCCGCTGCGCGAACGACGCGAGGACATCCCGCGCCTCGTCGAGCACTTCCTGCGAGAGCGCGGCCTCGACGAGCCGCTCGAGGAGCTCGTCCCGAAGCACGTGCTCGCATCGCTGCTCGAGCACAGCTGGCCAGGCAACGTCCGCGAGCTGCGCAATTGGGTCGACGCGACCATCGCGCTCGGCGAGGCGAGTGAGCTGCCCCCGAGCGGTGACGCGCAGACCTCGGCGTTGCCACCGCCCGCTGCGTTGCCGCGCGCCGAAGAGCTCGCGCCCTACCGCGAGGCCCGCGAAGAGGTGCTGCAAGAGTTCGAGCGCGCGTACGTCGCCAGGCTGCTCGGCGTGACGAACGGCAATGTCTCGGAGGCCGCACGCCGCGCCCGCATGGACCGCACGTACCTCACGCGCCTCATCCAGAAGCACAACCTCAAGTAGCGAGCGCTCGCGTCTCTCGCGGCCTGCAGGCTCGGGACCGCACCTGTCGTCTGCAAGCGACAACCCGTGAGCGAATGGGGCGTATCGGGCGCTCCGTGGCGGTGGCGCGGGGTTTGAAAGGGGGCGCGCGTCCCCTCCACCCCGAGGTTCTTTCATGCCCTCTCTTGCTCGAACAGCGCTCTCCGGCGCCGCGTGGCTCGCCGTTGGTTCCTTCGTCGGCGTTGCGGCCGCGCAGACTCCACCACCCAAGGTCGCGGACGACGCGGGCGGTGCAAACACCAAAGGAAAGACTGAGGCCGTCCAGAAGCCTGATTCGGCCTCCAAGCGGCCTGAAGGCTGGACGCCCGGCATCGCGCTCGGCGGCACGCTCAATATCGTAGATACCCGCTCGGTCGTAGGTCAGACCGACGGAACGACAGTGACGATGGGCGCGGGGGTGGACGCGTCACTGGAGTTCAACACGGGGATCCACGAGTGGCGCAATGCTCTGCGGGCGGGGGCCGGAACGACCTATTCGCCGGCGCTCGCCGAGTTCGTGAAGTCGAGCGATGGGCTCTCGATCGAGAGCATCTACTTGATTCACCCCGTCGAGTGGCTCGGGCCCTACTTCCGCGTAGCAGCCAATACGCAGATGTTCCCCGGCCTCGATGTCCGCGCGACGCCGGCGGACTATGTCGTCGCCAATCTGGACGGTACGACGACTCAATATCACGGTCGTCGCCTCTACCTCACGGATCCATTCCAGCCCTTCACGTTCAAAGAGTCCGCGGGCGTCTTCGTCCAGCCCATCGTCGACCCGCATTTCACCTTCGAGGGCCGCGCGGGCCTCGGCGCCCAGGAGACTCTCGCGAAGGGCAACCTCGCCATTCAGGACGATGCTGCGACCGCGACGATCGAGGTCAAGGAGCTCGACGACTTCTACCAGGTCGGTGGCGAGCTCGTCGCCAACGCGTGGGGCTTCTTCGACAACGAAAAGCGCGTCTCGTACAGCGTCGGCGTCGGCGTCCTGTTTCCATTCCTCACGAGCGATCTGCCGCCTGGAGACAATCGCAGCCTCATCGAGCTCACGACCGTGGAGGGCAACGTCGGCCTCAACGCGAAGCTCTTCGACTGGGCGAGCATCGGCTACAAGCTCACGGTCGCGCGCCAACCGCTCCTCGTCGACGAGTGGCAGGTCACCAACAGCCTCTTGCTGACGCTCGGCGCAGCCTTCGGCAGCAAGGCCCCAGTGCCGCCCCCGCCAGCGCCGCCGCCCCCGCCGTGCAACTGCGAGCCGACGGCCCCCGCCGGGACGACGACACCCGCCCCCGCACCGAAGACCCCGTGACCACGGACGGAGCCACCATGTCTACCCTCTTCAGAGTTACCTACAAGAATGTCATTGCCGTGGCGGCCCTCCTCGTCGGCGGCGCAGCGCTCTCGGCTTGTGAAGACCACTACACCACCCAAGAGGCCTACTCGCTTTGTGAGGATTTGCAGGGCAGCAGCCCGACCCTCGACTTCGACGACTGCGTCGATTGTCACGAGCGCTGCGGCGCGGACTGTGAGGCTCAGGGGACCTCGCCCGAGACCTTCGCTTGTCCCGACGACGGCGCTGGCGGAGCACCCCAATGACGGCCGCAGCGCACGTCTGGTCCTTCTTCCGGGCGGGTGGGGTCGACCAGGTCGTCCTCCAGAGCGGTGAAGACATTCGACAGCTGAAGGGCCTCGACCAGAAGCTCTGGGTCGCGCTCGCGTGCCCCACGAAGAGCAGCCATATCGACGAGCGGACGCTCACGCTGCTCGACACCGACGCTGACGGTCGTGTAAGGCCGCCCGAGGTGCTCGCGGCGGTCGAGTGGTGTGGCAAAGCCTTTCGGTCGCTCGACCTCTTGCTCGAGGAGGGGGACTCGGTCCCGCTCGAGGCTTTCCACGACAAGACCGACGAGGGGAAGGCGCTCCGGGCGAGCGCCGCGCGGATCCTCGGTGATTTGCAGAAGGCGAAGGCCCAGTCGATCAGCGTGAGCGACCTCTCGCGGGTGGAGAAGGCGTTCTCCGCGACGCGCTTCAACGGCGACGGCGTCGTCCCGCCCGAGTCTGCCGAAGATCCGAAGCACAAGGCGGCCATCGAGGACGTCCTCGCGTGCGTCGGGTCCACGCCCGACCGGAGCGGCCTCGCGGGCGTCGACAAGCCCCGCGTCCAGACCTTCTTCGACCGCGCGCGGAAGCTCGTCGCGTGGAGTGACGAGGGCCTGTCGGTCGAGATCTCGCCGCTCGGGGACAAGACGGCCGCAGCGGCCCTCGCCGTCGTGGCCGTCGAAGACAAGGTCAACGACTGGTTCACGCGCTGTCGCCTGCTCGCGTTCGACGCGCGTGGCTCCGAAGCGCTGACCGCCGCGACGAGCAACATGACCGCGCTCGCTGGGCTCGAGCTCGCCCCGAGTCACCCCGAGATCAAGAAGCTGCCGCTCGCCAAGGTCGAGTCGAGCGCGAAGCTGCCACTCCTCGACGGGCTCAACCCTGGCTGGGCGGTCGCGGTTCGCCGCCTCGCGTCCGACGCTGTCGAGCCGCTGCTCGGCACCTCGGTGAAGACCCTCTCGGAGGCCGATTGGTCGACGCTTACGGCGAAGGTCGCGCCCTACCGCAACTGGCTCGCGAAGAAGCCCGAGGCGAACCTCGGGAGCCTCTCCCTCGAGCGACTCCGAGAGCTGCTCGCGAGCGGGGCGGAGGCCGCGATCCTCGCGCTCATCGACAAAGACCTCGAGCTCGCGAAGGAGTACTCCGAGATCGGCAACGTCGAGCGCGCGGTCCTCTATCGACGGGACTTCGGGCGCGTGCTCCGCAACTTCGTCAACTTCTCCGACTTCTATGCTGGGCGCGGCGGAGCTTTTCAAGCCGGTACGCTCTTGCTCGACGCGCGCGGCTGCGACCTCTGCATCTACGTCGACGACCCTGCAAAACACGCGGCGCTCGCGGGTCTGTCGTCCTGCTATCTCGCCTATTGCGACATCGAGCGACGCGGGCCCGAGCTCGAGAAGAAGCAGATCGTCGCGGCGTTCACGGCGGGTGACACCGATCACCTGATGGTCGGTAGAAACGGCGTCTTCTACGACCGGCTCGGGCGCGACTGGGACGCTCGTATCGTCAATATCATCGAGAACCCGATCAGCGTCCGTCAGGCGTTTTGGTCGCCTTACAAGCGACTCGTGCGCCTCGTCGAGGAGCAGGTCGCGAAGCGCGCCGCCGAGAAGGAGAAGGCCTCCAGTCAGACGATCGAGGCGACGGCCGAGAAGACCGCGAACGCGGACAAAGCCGCCGCGACGCCGCCGCCCGCCGCGCCCGAGAAGAAGGTCGACATCGGGACGGTCGCGGCGGTGAGCGTGGCGGTCGCTGGGTTCGCTACATTCTTGTCAGCGACTCTCGCGACCTTCCTCGGTCTCGGGATGTGGATGCCGCTCGGAGTGTTCGCGGTGCTCATGGGCATATCGGGGCCGTCGATGCTGATCGCGTGGCTCAAGCTCCGACGACGCAACCTCGGGCCCGTGCTCGACGCGAACGGCTGGGCGATCAATGGGCGGGCGCGCATCAACGTGCCGTTCGGGACCTCGCTGACCGCGCTCAGCCGGCTGCCCGAGGGAGCGCAGCGAAAGCTGAACGATCCCTACGCCGAGAAGCCGACGCCGTGGAGGCGATGGGTCGTCCTCGGGGTCGTCGTGCTCGTCGCGGGCGCTTGGTTCCTCGGCAAGCTCGACACGTATCTGCCCGACCGGGTGAAGGCCGCGCGCGTCTTGCACCGGACGTCGTAGCCCCCGCGCTGGGAGGGCGTTCGCTCGGGACGTTCTCTCAGCCGTTGCACACCCTCAAGTCGCCGTCGGCGCCTTCGCGACTCTTCTGGTCGCAGACATAACCAGGACGACACTCGTCGTTCGTGTCGCACGGCAAGAGGCAGATCCCTCCGCTCGTCGAGATGCAGACGGAGTCCTCGGGGCAGTCCGCGTCCGAGGAGCACGCGACGGTGCACACGCCGTCTGGGAAGCTGCCGTCGATCACGCAGCGGCTGCCGTCAGCACAATCGCTGGCAGTCTCGCAGGCGCCTCCCACGACCTCGCCGTCGTTCCCGACGCCCCCCGTGCTGTCGCCGCACGCAGCCACGACCCCAACCACCCCGAGCACCAGTCCAGCCAAACCCGATCGCACCACGAAGGCCACGTTGCCCATCTCTCCACCTCGCTCGTGAAGGTGACAGGGGCCCGACGCTCGGAGGAGTTTCTTCGGGTTACGGGCTGACGGGACTGTGACGGGATTGGTCGAATTGCATGGTGAAACACGGCCTTTTTGACGGCTTCGCTCAGCGAGCCTTGCGCCGCAGGCGACCGAGCTTGCGGACGAGCTGCGCGATCTCGACCGGATAGCCGAGGAGGTCCGACGCACCGGCGGCGACGAAGCGCGCGACGCCGTCGCCGGTGTTGTCGCTCGTGCAGACGAGGGTCGGCGGCAGCGCGCCGCGCGCGCGCTGGGCCTCGAGGAGGGCGCAGGCCTCGGTAGTGTGTTCGCCGGCGTCGAGCAGCCAGAGCTTCGCCGAGTCGAGGACACCGCCGGGCTCGGGTGGCGAGAGCTGCACCGAATAACCGGAGGCCGCGAGGCCCACGCGCGCGTGAGGACCGACGCCGAGATCGGTCTCGCCCCACGTGGTGAAGAGCACGTCGGTGACGAGCTGCGAGATCTCGGGCGCGACGATCACGCGACGCTCAGGCTCGGTCCACGCGGGCACGCGATCGACGCGCGCGAGGCGATCCTCACGGTGACCACGTGACTCGCGGCTCGCCGCGCTGGCCATGGCCTCGCGGAAGCGCGCGCGCAGCTCCTCGATCGAGATGGGTCGCCGGCTCGGTTGTTTGGCGAGCAAATCGAGCCTCAATCGCTCGAGGAGCGCGGGCACGGGCTCGGCGTCGGCGGGGCGATCGAGCGGTGGAGGGCTCGCCAGCATCTGCTGGGTCATCACGTCCATGTTCGATTGCCCGCTGAAGGGCGGGCGCCCCTGCAGGAACTCGGTGAGGACGCAGCCGAGCGCGTAGATGTCGCTCGACGGACCGACCGCGAGCGAGCGGCATTGCTCGGGGCTCATGTACGCGGGCGTGCCCGACACCATGCCGGCGCGCGTGAGCGAGGGCCCTTCGTCGTCGGTGGAGCCCTCGTTCTCCTCGAAGTGGGCGAGCCCAAAATCGAGGATTTTTACGAGGCGATGACCGTCCGCCTCGTCGGAGAGGAACATGTTGCCGGGCTTCACGTCGCGATGGATGACCCCCGCGTTGTGCGCGACCGCGAAGGCGTCGAGGATCTGCGAGAAGAGGTCGTCGATCTCCGCGAGGCTGGGCAAACGCTCGAGTTCGAAGAGCCAGTCGTCGAGCGGCCGGCCTCGCAGGAGCTGCATCACGATGAACGGCAGCGCTCCATCCGCGAGGCCAAAGTCGAAGACCTGGACGATGTTGCGATGAGACAGGACGCTCATCACGCGAGCCTCGCGTCGGAAGCGCCGGTAGTAGTCCCGCTGCTGCGCGACCTCGGGGAGCATGACCTTCACCGCGATGGGCATGTCGAGGGTGAGGTTTCTGCCTTTGAAGACGAGGCCCATCCCACCTTGGCCGAGGATCTGTTGGAGCTCGTAGCGGCCGTCGAGGGCGGTCCCGAGGAGGTGCGCGAGCGAGCGCGCGCTCGACGGCGGAGGGCCGACGTCGACGGTATGCGCCTTCGAGCTCGGCCCGAGGACCTCGGTGCCACGCTTCGACGGGACTGTCACCGCGAGGGCGGAGTCGCGGCTCTCGGGGGCCAGAGAGGACGGTACTGGCTCGGTGATGCGCGCGGTCTCCCCCTTGCGGAGACGCGGCCCGCGGGCGTCGCTGTCGTCGCTCAAAACGCCCTCATCCCGATCGAGGCGTGCGCCCCGACCCAGCCCGAGTACGCGTCGGGGAGCGGCGTCACCCGAGCGCCGATCGACCCGAAGATCCAGGTGCCGAGCTCGACGCCCGCGCCCGCCCCCGCATGAACGCGCGCGTTGTCGATCGCCGCGTCGAGGAGCAAATAGGCCCGCGCCCAAGGCGCGAGGTCCAACGTGACGCCCGCCGTTGACACGACTGTAACTGCATCGCTCGGCGAGTCCGCGAGGTCGAGCCGCACGCGCAGCCCGAAGTCACACAGCCAGCCGAAGACGCCGTAGTCGCTGCCGAACGCGAGCGAAGGCTCGAAGCTCGGCTCCGTGGAGGCTTGCTCCAAAGGGAGGTTGAAGGCGAGGCCGATGCCTACAGCAGTGTCACCCGAATCGCGCCCGCGGAGGCGATAGTCGACCCCGATTCGGGCGTCGGCGACGCGCGCGCGCTGCGAGCCGAGCGCCGGAGAGCGCACCGTGGCGTTCGCGCCGAAGTCGCCGAGCGAGCCCCTGCCCGTCGCGACGATCATGACCATCGGGGCGTCCGGCGCGCCCTCGACGGCGACACCCAGCGCGGCCGCACCACGTTGCCCGGGCGCCCACCAATAGCCGGCCGCGCGCGGCGCGCTCACGAGGAGCCCCTCGGCGCCGAGTGGCCCGAGCGGCGCTGCGTCGGCGCGGAGGAGCGACGGCGGCGCGTTGGAGAAAACCTTGCGCAAGACCTCGCGGCCGCGGCGGTCCGTCACGATCAGCGTGGCGTCGGAGAAGAGCGCGCCCACGCGGAGCGAGCCCTGAGCCTTGGTCTTGCTGGTCGCGTCGAGCGCGATCGCGACGTCGCCGCGGCTGTCGCGCCACACGGCGGAGAGGCCCACCTCCTCGAGGGTGAGGTTGTCGGCCTCGGGCAGCTCGACGGAGACGTCCACCGTGTCGGCCGAGAGGGTCGCGGTCGAGGCGTACGCGACGGGCTCTTGGAGCACCACGAGATCGCGGCCGGCGGTTGTGTCGCCCTTCCTGCGAAAATGCAGGATCTTCGGCGGCTGTCGGCCGAGGTCGAGCGCAGTCGGTGCCGGGCCGAACGGCCCGTCGTCCGCGGCGACCTCGATCGTGTCGGGGGCCGTGAGCGCGACGACGGAGAACGGGTTCACGGTGAGCGCGTCCTTCTCGAGGGCGGCGCGGCCGCGGCTCGCCGCGAGCCCGACGAAGTGCACCGCGACGACGTCGGTCGCGATGCCGAGGAAGTCCTCGTCGTCGATCGCGCGCACGCGCACGAAATACGAGCCCGCGGGGAGGGACTCGAGCTTCAGGGCGTGGACGTCGGCGCCGACGTGCTCGCGCACGAGGATGTCGTCGAACGCCGCGTCCGTCGCGACCTCGACGCGATAAGCCTTTGCGCGGGGGACGGCCTGCCACTCGGCGCGCAGGCCCTCACCGAAGACGAAGCTCGGCGGCTGACTCACCCAGAGCGGCGCGGGCGGGAGCGGCCGCGGCTTCATCGGCGGCTTCTTGGGTTCGTACTTCGTGCCGTAGTTCTTCTTCACCTCGACCGACGAGCCGGCGTTCATCACGCGCACGAGCCCGTCGAACACGCTGACGATGGTGGCGGCGTCGCCAGCGCTTACAACGGTGTCGGTCGACTCGGTCTCGACGCGCCCGCCGTCGTCCGTCCGGATCGCGAGCGGCTTGCCCGAGAGCGCGGCGAGCCCTGCCTTGAGCTCGCCGCTCTTCAAGACGACTGGGGCCTCGGTTGCGCTGACAGCGCTGTCAGAGGCCGTGCCGTAGACGACGACCAGCGTGTTCTCGGCGAGGAAGATCCGCGAGCGATCGGCGAAGAGGATGCCGGCGCGCCCGTCGGTCCGCGTGTTGACGCTCGAGCTCGTCTGGAGGTCCTGCCCGCTCGCGGCCGGAGCCCAGCTGCCGCCGGGTGGTTTGGCCTGCGTGTCCGGTCGAACGGCGACCAATTTCGCAGGCGCGACCTCGGTGGGCGTCGCGGGCATCACGAGGACCGTGCCCTCGGTGAGGGGGGCGCCCGCGACGCAAGCGACCTTGTTGTAGCGGAGCACGAGCCGCTTCAAACTCGGGTTGCCGTAGAGCGCTTGGGCGACGTCTTCACAGGTCTCGCCGGCCTGTACCCGCCATTGGACGACCTGCTCGGCGTAGCCCGGCGTGTCGTCTGCGGAGGCCCGAGACGCGCCGAGGGCGAGGACGACGAAGCTGCTAATCCAGGTCTTGTACGAGCTCATATACACGGATGGGTTGGGCGCGCCCGAGGAGCTTGCGCTCACCGAGGCGCCTGTAAGTGAACGCGGGCGCGAGGGCCTGGGTGGCCTCGCTGATGAGGACTTGGTTTGGCGCGGCGATCGACTCGAGGCGCGCCGCGACGTTGACGACGTCGCCGACGGCGGTGAAGTCCATGCGCGTGCGCGATCCGATGTTGCCGACGATCGCGGCGCCGCTGTGCACGCCGATCGCGAGGCGGACCTCGGCCTTGTAGCCCTCGCGGAAGCCCTCCGCGACGACCTCGAGGAAGCGCATCATGTCGTCGGCTGCGGCGACGGCGCGCGAGGCGTGATCGGGGACGGCGTCGGGCGCGCCCCAGATCGCCATCATGCAGTCGCCGATGAACTTGTCGATGACGCCGCCGTGGCGAAAGACGACCTCGGCGAGGACGGTGAAGAGCTCGTTCAAGAGCCCGAGGACGCGCTCGGGCGCCATCTTCTCGGCGAGGGTGGTGAAGGCCACCATGTCGACGAACAGCACGGTGATCTCGTTGCGCGTGCCACCGAGCTCGACCGCGTGCTCGCCGCGCACGATGCGGTCGACGAGCTCGCGGCTCATGAAGCGCGAGAGATCGGCGCGCAGCTTGATCTCGGTCGCGATCGTGCGCTCGCTGGTCTCGATGTCGGTGGCCATCTCGCGCACCGCCCGCGCGAGAACGCCGAGCTCGTCGCCGCGCTGCGCGATGGCGGTCGTGCTCGCCTCGACCTTGGTGAGCGACGGCCAGTCGCGCTTGCCGATCCGGCGCGCGGCGTCCGCGAGCGCAAGGATAGGCCGGGCCGCTGCGCGTGAGGCCGCGAGCGACAACAAGAGGACGCCCGCGACCAAGATCCCGAGCGCGGAGTAAGCGAACACCTGCGCGGACCGATACGCCTGGAGGGCCTGGCTCTTCGGCCGGTAGTAGCCGACGGTCCAGCCGAGCTTGCCGAGCGTCCGCGTCGTGCCGAGGACGCGCACGCCCTCTTGATCGAACTCCGCTGCGCCGCCGAGATCGATGCCGCGATCGGCGACGGGCGGGAGCCGCGCGAAGATCGGGAGATCCCCCGCCTGCGCGCCTGCCTCGCGCGGGACGTTCTTGCCCACGATAAGCGCGCCGCTACCGTCGATCACCGCGATCGAGCCGCGGCCCTCGACGTCCTCGAGCTCCTTCACGAGCTTCTCGAACTCGTGCCGAAACTGCGAGAAAAAGACGGGCACGGTGAGGAAGCCGGCGGGGGCCTTGATCGCGGAGTTCGCGGGCGGCGGAATCGGAACGACGAGCACGCCGAGCGACGGCCCGCGCATCTGGAAGGCGCTGCCCGACTCGAGCGCGCGCTCGCGCAGCTCGGCGGTCGACGACGGCGCTTGCGAGGTGTCGATGCCGGCCTTCGCGAGGACGGTGTCGACCTGCGCGTCGGGGATCTCGAGGCGCGCGTAGGCGAGGGACTCGCGCGTCGCGAGCGCCTCTTCGATGAGCGGCTCGGCGAGCGCGCCCCGCTGCTCGTCGAGGTCGGACGCGTGGCGCACCGCTGCCGCGAGCCCGAGGGCGTCGCGCCGCGTCTCGTCGATGTGCCGATCGAGCTTGGTCGAGACCTCGCCGATGATCGCGAGCTGCGTGCGATCTTCACTCTGCCTGACGGCGCGCTCGTAGCGCGGCAGGAGCACCGTGCTCACGAGCACGACGGGCAGGACCGCGATCGCGGCGAACAGCCCGAAGAACTTGCTGCGGATCGAGAGCCTCATGGCTGGGTCGAGGGGCCGTCTCGCCAGCCTTTTTCCCCCTCGGTCGTGCGGCGAACGATCTGGAAGTCGACGCGCCGGTTCTTCTCCCGGCCCTCGGGGGTCGTGTTGTCGGCGATGGGTCGCTTCGGCCCGTAGCCCGCGGCCTCGAGGCGACGCTCGTCGACGCCGAGGTCGATGAGCCGACGCATGACCGCGACGGCCCGCTTGCGCGAGAGCTGCACGTTCGCTTGCAGGTCGCCGCTGTCGTCGGTGTGACCCTCGATCGCGACGCGCGCGATCTCCGGATGGTCAGTCAAAATGCGGGCGATCTTGCCGAGGAGGGCGTCGCTGTCGGGCGCGAGCACGTCGCTGCCGGGCGTGAAGCGCACGGTCTCGGTGATCACGATCTGCTGGCCCACGATGCGGACCGTGCGCGCGGGTGGGCAGCCGTTGTCGGGCCCGGCCGCGGCGACGCCGGCCTCCTCGGGGCAGGCGTCGTCCTTGTCGGCGACGCCGTCGCGATCGAGGTCACGCGGACAACCCGAGAGGGCCTTGTCGAGCGACGCGACGCCAGCGACCTCGGGACAGCTGTCGTCCGAGTCCTCGATGCCGTCTCCGTCGTGATCGAGCACGGCACGCGGCGCGGGCTCTTTTACAGGGTCCGGCGTCGGGTGCGTGGGCGGAGTGCCGCTGTTGGAGCCGTTCGATGGGTCGGGTGGTGTGCCGGTGCTCGCGCCCTCACTGCCGCGAGAGGCTGCCTTCGCTTGGTAGGGCAGGGCCCAACCGAACGACGCGAGTGCGCGCGCGTCCGGCGTGCCGACCGCGCTCGTGAGGCCCGCGCCGCCTGCGAGCCCGAAGCTGAAGCCGCGCCAAGCGACGCTCGCCGAGCCGAGCACCTCGACGTGCGTCGTCGTCGTCGAGAACGCGTCGATTCCAGCTTGAATCGGAAATGCGGAGTCGGCTGTCACCGAGAGGAGGACCGGGCCGATGCGACCACCGAGCGCGGTGCGCGCCGTGAGTTCGAAGGGCGCGTCCTCACCGGCGCCAGCGAGGCCGCCGAGCTCGAGCGTCCAGAGGAAGCGGCCGGAGTCCGCGCCGAGCAGGATGGATGGCGCGTAGCGAACGTGGCCCGTCGAGGTGTACGCGCCCGCGTCGCCGGTCGGGGCGAAGAGCGTGAACGCGACCGCCGCGCTCGGCATGTAGCCGGTGCCCTCCCAAAGCTCGAGCCGGTTGAGGAGCGCGAGATCGTCGAAGGTCGCGTGCGGCTGCGGATCGGACGCAGCGTCCCAACCGACGCCGCTTTGGTAGGCGGTGAAGGGCACGTCGACGCCCACGAGCCAACGCTCGAAGAGCGACAGCGAGAGCAGCTGGTGCTGGGTCCACTGAACCTCGACGGTCGCGACGTCGCCTGCGCGAAGCGGGGCGTACGCGACCGACGTCACGAGGGCGACCGCGGGACGGAGCTCGCCCTCGACCGCGGGGCGAGCGACGAGCAGAGGGTCGCCGGCCGGCGGAGGTGTGAAGCGATCGAGCGCGACGCTCGGCTCCGCGGCAGCGGCGGTCGAAGCCACGAGCGCGAGCGTCACGCCGAACGCCCACGAGGCGCCGCGAACCTGGTTACAAGGAACTAAGTGCACCCGCACGGGTCCTGCTTCTCCGGGTTGTGGAGGGTCCGCAAATACTGGAAGAGTGTCTCGGCGTGGCGAGGAAGCGCCAGCGTGAGGTCTGACAAGTCGGTAGGTGGCGAGTGATACCCCCGCTTCGTGATGACGGCGACGACGGTCGCGGAGGGCTGGCCGAACTTCAGCTTCTGGAGGACGGGGCGGACCTCTCGCGGTGAGAGATCGGCCGCGAAGAGCAGGGCGTTGATCTCGTAGCTCGGCGGCACGCGGTCGAGCGAGAGCTCGATGAGCTCCCAGCCGAGGACGGCCGCGTGTTTGTCGAGGAGCGCGAGCTCATCCATCGCGAAGCCGACGGCGACGGCTCTGCCGTTGGGTCGCTGAGACGGAGGCAACGTCACGCGCAGGTCGCGCCGCGTGGGCATGCGCGAGGTCTCCTCGAGGCTGCGCAGGCAGGGGATGACCGCGCTCGCGAAGGCGGCGACCGACGGCCGAGCCTCGGGGTCCGACGAGAGCGCAGCGAGGACCAGATCGCTCAGGATGACGGGGATCGAAGGGCGCGCCTGCCGCAGCGTGGGCGTCGCGCGCGCGCTCATGAGCTCGGCGCCTGTGAGGCCGTAATAGACCAAGGCCGCGAGCGCGTAGACGTCCGCCGCGGGCCCGAGCTTGCCCTCGCGCAGCTCGGGCGCGGTGTACGCCGACGCGGGACGCTCGCTCGGCGCGAAGGGCCACGGGTCGACGAGCGAGCAGGTGAAAGCGCCGCCTTCCGTCGTGACGATCACGTTGTTCGGTGAGACCGCGCCGTGCGCGATGCCGCGAGCGTGCAGGTGACCGAGGCCGCGCGCGAGCTCTTCGACGCAGGTGGCGAGCTCTCCGTACGGCATGATGGTCCGGCGTTCTAGACGGTCGCCGAGGCTCATTCCACGAACGAAGCGGCGCATGATCGCGGCAGCGCCGTTGTCGAGCTGGAACAGCGTGGGCATCGTGGAGCGAGGCGGGTGCCGCGCGACGAGCAGCGCCCTCGAGAAGCTCGGCGGAGGCTCTTCGGAGGAGCGCTGCGCGACCTTCAGGATGGCGAGCTCGCCGGTGGACTTCGTTTGAGCTCCAACCTTTTCGGGGGGCTCGGTTCGCCCCCCGCGCTCCGCGCTCCCCCCAACTTTTTCGGAGGCCTCGTAGCCCAAGTCCTCGGCCAGGTAGCTCCGGTGCAAGCTGCCCTCGTTGAGCAGGCGCAGGACTCGATAGCGCTCGAGCACGACGCTGTTCACCAACGGATCCGAGGCTGAGTTGACGTCGATGCGACCCATTTCATCGACCGTTCAGCAACCCGTGTGCCGCCCACCCGAGCTCGCGCTCCTTGGAAATGGCCGCAGAAAAACGGGCCCCTGAGGGTCGATCGTCGCCTGCAGGCGACAGGTGCGGACTCGGGCCAGCAGCTTCGGGGCCCGTAGGATGAACAGGCCTGTAAGCGTCAGGGGAAGACGACCTTGGTCCGCCCGACGAGCCGGATCATGCCGGCCGGCTCGGGCTCGCCGGGCTCGTCGTACGCCATGAACACGTAGGTCGCGCCGACGTCGAAGTTGCCGAGCGCCGCGTCGAGGATGACCCAGTCCCCGAGCCAGAGCTCGGGCCAAGCGTGGTAGCCCGCGATGGCCTTCTTGCCGGGGATGAGGACGATGCCGCTCGTGTTGCGCGCCGGGATCCCCGCGGCGCGTGCGAGCGCGACGACGAGCGCAGCGTGCTCGGTGCAGTCGCCGCGCATGGCGGCCAGCGTCTCGACGGCCGAGGCGCTCCCGCGCACGCCGTCCGCCTTGGTGAGGTTCTTGAAGACCCAATACGCGATCTTGCCAGCGGCCTTCTTGCTGTCGGTCTCGGTGCCGATGATCTCCTTCAGCTTGGCGACGATCGCGGGGTCGTCGGACTGGCTGTCCGCGGACGATTTGAGGAAGCGCGCGACGTCCGCGGGCACGTCCTTCATCGGGAGCGTGGGCGCGGTCACGGGCTTGGCGGGCCGGCGAGCCTTCAGCGTGAGCGTGTACGTGTTCCCCTTGCGGGCGACGCTCTGGTAGGGGCCGTCGAGGAAGATCGGCGGCGAGACGCCCTCGTCGTGATCGACGACGAAGTCGACCTTGAGGGTGTCGCGCGCCTCGGAGAAGCCGCCCGAGACCTCGATCTCGGGGTTGATCTCGGCGACGTCGTCGCTTTGCTTGATGGTGCCCGGCAAGGCCATGACGATGCCGCCGATCTCGATGTGGAGCGGCAGGCCCTCGTTGTCGACGACGCCCTTCACGGTGTCGCCGTCGCGCTCGTTCGTGACCTCGAGGCGCCAGCCGTCGACGCTGCCCGCGCTGGCCTTGACGGTCGCGCGCTCGACGAGCTTCAGCCGATGGGGAACGAAGGTCGCGCTGTCGTCGTCGATCTCGCTGAAGCGCCGCTCGAGCGGGAGCTTCGCGCCGGCCTCGGCCTCCCGTTTGAGCGCGATGAAGACCGCGAGCTCGTTGTCGAAGTCGGCGGGGATGTCGATGGTTTTGTCCTCGTGGTGCGAGGGCTTGTCGATCTCGACGCGAGCCGTCGTCTTCGAGATCGTGACGTGCTTCTTGCCGACGGTGTCGCCCTCGCGGTCGACGCTCGAGGACTCGACGAGGCGGAGGTTCGCGTCGTATTTCGACGACTCCTCCTGGGTCATCTCGCGGACGGCGGGGTTGTCGTCTTTGATCTTCAGCTGCATCCGGAACGTGCCCTTCTCCTCGACGCCGCCGTCGGGCAAGGCGACGTGCTCGGCGATCGCCGTCCCGAGCTTCGCCCCGTTGAGCGAGAGATCGAGGTCACGGCGGACGTTCGCGAACGCATGAGCAGGCGGGGCCGCGCTCGCGCTCGCGCTGAGCGGGGCGCTCGCGACGGTCGAGGCCGAGCTCGCGGATCGCGCGGCGCTCTCCCGCGTCGGCGGCGCGACCGACGCCGAGCTCGTCGCGCCCTCGGGTTTCGCGTCCGAGCCACACGAGACGAGCAAGAGGAGGAGGGTCGCGAGCGCGCGAGATCTCGAGGTCATCGTGCGAACATACCCGCAGCGCGTGACGGAAGACGACGACCAACTCGAAGAGCGCGTGGCCGACGAGGCCCTCGCGGCATGGGACACCTCGCGGTTCGACAGGCTCACGGAGCTCGCTGGCGCGCTCGGCGCAGTGCTCGACGCGCGAGCCGTCGCGGAGCTCGACACGAAGCTTCGCGCGCTGAAGAAGTCGCTGCGCAAGCCCGCGCTCGAGGGCAGGCGGCTCGTCGTCGAGGCGCTCGTCGCCGCGCGCCGCACGGGGGTCGGCTGGCGCGCATCGCGCGGCGCGAGTGGTCTCGTCGCGCTCGTCGTGCGCGACGGTGGCCGCGTCGCGGTCGACCTCGCCGTCTCGAAGGTCGTGAACCACTCGCCGTCGACGGCGTGGCCCGAGCTCGCGCCGTGGCGCCGCGCCGAACACGAGAACCGAGCGGCGTGCGATGCGTGGGCGCGCGCCGCGGGGCGCACGCTGCTCGAGGTCGCCGCGACGGGCCACACCGCGAACAGCGACGCAAGCGAAGAGCTCGCGCTCCTCGAGCGCGTGGCGATCGACGCGCCCGACGACGACGACGCGCGCGCGGTGCTCGCCGACGCTCTCCTCGCGCGAGGGGATCCGCGCGGCGAGTTCATCGCGCTCGGCCTCACGATCGCGCCGCACCTCGTGCCGAGCCCTGCGCGGCGCGCGATCGAGCTCCGGCGCGCGCAGCTGCTCGAGCGGGCGGGCAAGAGCTGGACGCCGCGCGCGCTCACGTACGCGCGCTCGGTGCGCTATCGCCGCGGCCTCGTCGAGGAGCTCTCGATCTCGCCGTCGGCGCTCGGCAAGCACGGCCGCGCCCTCGCGACCGAGGCGCCCATCCGCCGCGTCAAGCTCGATCGGTGCGCGCCGAACGTCCTCGCGACCGCGCTCTCGAACGAGCTCTTCGCGCGGGTCGAGGAGCTCGATCTCGCGGGGCACGCGCTGACCGTCGAGCACCTCGCGGCGCTCGCGCGCTCGACGTTGCCGCGGCTCTCTCTGCTCTCGCTCGGCTTCTCGCTCGAGCTCGACGTGACCGCGGTGAGGCTCCTCGGCGCCGCGCCGTGGGCCTCGCGTGTCGTGTCGCTCGCGGGCTCCGTTTCGGACGAGGCGCTCGAGTGCGTCGCCGAGGACGGGCTCTTCCCCAAACTCGAGCGGCTCGAGCTCGCGCGTACCGGAGACGGCGCGCTCGCGCTCCTCGCGGTGCGCGATCTCCTGGCGCTCAGCGCGCGCAGCGCGACCGTCCGGCTCGCGAGCCTCCTCGGCACGCGCGGCGGCTCGAGCCTCGTGTGGCTGCGATACGAGCCGTCGAGCGTGCACGTTCCGTTCGCCAGAGGGCCGCTCGAAGACATGAGCGAGCTCGGCGCGCCGCCCGAGACCTTGCGCGCGCTCTCGTTCGCCACGATCAACGGGCTCTACCCCGACGACTACCTCGAGCTCGCGCGACAGCCAGCGTTCTCGCGGCTCCGATACTTCTGCGCGCCGAGCGCGTTCGAACCGCTCGACGAGAAGCACGCGCTCGCGCTCCTCGAGCACCCGACGCTCGCGCACGTCGTGCTCGGCGAGACGCAGCGACAGATGCTCTCGAAGGCGACGATCGACAGGATGGAGCGCATCACGAACTTCACGCAGAGCTGGCCGCTCGAGGACGCGTTCGACGCCGCGTTCGTCGCACGCCGCGCCGATTTGCTCGCGGCGAGCGCGCTCGAGCGCGAGGTCTCGCTGCCGACCGCGCGGCCGCGGAACCAGGCGCGCGCGGGCACGACGCGGCTCGAGCAAGCGCGCAGCGAAGCGACCGCGCCCGAAGTGCTCGTCGCGCTCGCAGAGAGCGGTGAGCTCGACATCCTCGCAGCGCTCGTCGAGAACCCGAGCGCGCCGGCCGCCGCTCTCGACGCCTTCCTCGCGAGCGCCTCGTTCGAAAAGAAAGAGGAGATTTTGGGGGGGGAGAGAAGCACCCTCCCGAAGAAGCGGGGAGGTTCGCGTGCGACCTCGGGCTCACCGCCGCCGAGCGCGACGCTCCTCGCTGCGGCCGCGGCCCATTCGAACGCGAGCCCGGCGCTCCTCACCGCGCTCGCGTCGAGCGGCTCGCGCCGCGTCCGCGACGCGGTCGCGGCGCACCCGAGCGCTCCGGCGGAAGCTCTACGGGTTGTGCGCGAGCGCGGCGCGAGCTCCGCCGCGCTCGCGCAGAACCCGAACCTGCCAGCGGACGAGGTGCTCGCGCTCGTGAGCGAGGGCGAGGCGATCCAGCTCGCGCTCGCGTCGCGACGCGACCTCGACGAGCGCGTGCGGAGCGCCCTCCTCGCGAGCACGCCGGCTGTCGTCGAGCGTCTCGTCGAGGTGGGCGCGCTCAGCTCCGCCGAGCTCGCGCGCGCTCTCGAGCGCGCGAGCCCTGCGAGCAGCCTGCACCGCGCGATCGTCGCGCACCCCGATTGCCCCGCGATCGAGCTCGAGCGCGTCGCGCACGATCCCGAGTCGACCACCTCGATGCACGCCGCGCTCGCACGGAACCCGCGCGCGCCCGAGTCGGTGCTCCGCGCCGCGTTCGCGGCGCTCTCGGCGGCGAACACGCGGCTCATGTCGGTGGTCGACATCCACCCCTTCCACGCTCACGACGTCGCGCAGGGCTTCGCGTCGATCACGCGTCACCCGAAGCTGCCGGTCGATCTGCTCGAGGCGCTCGCGCGCGAGTCGCCCCAGCTCGCGCTGGCGAACCCGTCGACGCCCGAGTCGCTCGTCGCGAGCCTGCTCGAGCGCGAACCCAGCCTCTTCGGGCTCGCGGTGGCGCACCCGAACTGCCCGCGCGCGGCGCTCGGCGCCGCGCGCGCGCACGAAGACCCCAGCCTGCGCGCGGCCGCGGCCACGAACCCGAGCCTCGAACCCGCCGAGCTCGCGGCGCTCGCCGAGGACAGCGACGAGCACGTGCGCGCGGGCGTCGCGGCGAACCGCGGCGCGGCCGCGTCCCTCCTCGAGGCGCTCTCGTCGGACGCGGCGCCGCGCGTGTGGCTCGCGCTCGCCGAGAACCCAGCCACGCCCGCCGGCGCGCTCCGCGCGCTCGCGGAGCGCGCCAGCGCCCTCGACAACAAGCCTCTGCAGATGGCGCTCGCGCAGCGCGGTAGCCGTGGCACATGGACGGCGTGATGGCCTTCTACGTCCAGGACCGCGACGCCTTCGTCTCCACCGAGCTCACGCGCGGGCCGTGGAGCAACGACCACCAACACGCGGGGCCCCCCTCGGCGCTGCTCGCGAGGGCGCTCGAGCGCGTCGACGACCCCGCGGGTGAGCTCTTCCTCGCGCGCATCACGATCGAGCTCTTCAAGCCGATCCCGATCGCGCCGCTCACGATCGCGGCCCGCGTCAGCCGTGCGGGCAAGACGGTCGAGCGGGTCGAGGCTGCGCTCAGCGCGGGCGGCGTCGAGCTCGCGCGCGCTTCGGGCGTCCGCATCCGGCGACGCGCGGTCTCCCTGCCCGAGGACGTGAGCACCGCGGGGCCCGTCATTCCCGGTCCGGATGATTGTACGCCGCTAAAGTTTTCGTTCTTCCAGCACGAGGTCGGCTACCACCTCGCGATCGAGGGGCGCATCGCGCGCGGCGTCTGGGGGGATCGCGACATCGTGACGTGGTCGCGCCCAGTCGTCGCGCTCGTCGAGGGCGAGGAGCTGCGGCCGGCGGAGCGCGTGCTCATCATCGCGGACGCCGAGAGCGGCATCTGCCCGCCGCTCGACCCCATGCGCTACACGTTCTTGAACCCTGACCTCACCGTGTATTTCGAGCGGCCGCTCGAGGGCGAGTGGCTCGGGCTCGCGACGCGCTCGGCTGCGCACGCGCACGGCGTAGGCATCGCGGAGAGCCTGCTTTTCGACGCGCGCGGTGCGCTCGGACGGAGCGCGCAGTCACTGATCGTCGCGCCGCGAGCGTGACCTCGGTGGGGGGTGGGTCGACCGGCCGAGCGCGCGCCGGAGGGTGCATCTCTGCCCCCCAAAAATAGTCCCCGAGATCTCAGGCGCGAGGGCTCGGAGACGCGGGCTGGAAGCTGCCGTTGTCGTCGGCCTTGCGCTCCTCGCGGTTGCGGCGGCGGAGCGTGCCGAGCAGGCGATCCATCCAGCGATTGCTTATGCCGAAGTTCGTGTCGGGGTCGGCGAAGTGGTGCGCGAGGTGGTGGGCGCGCATGGCCTTGCCCCACGCGGTCTTCGGCTTGTGGAAGTGCGTGGCCCAATGCATCCCGTCGTAGAAGAGGTAGCCGGCGAGGGCGCCGAGCCAGATGGGCACGGTCACGCTCGTCTTCTTTGCGAGGCGCAGAGCGCCCGCGAGCGCCGTGGCGATCGTGATGCTGATGGGCAGCGGCATCACGAGCCGGTCGTCGTCGTCGGGGTACTTGTGGTGGAAGCCGTGCGCGATGTCGTGAAAGCGCTTGCTGATCGGGCCGACGCCCTCCCAGTGAAAGACCTTCTTGTGGACGAAGTACTCGGTTGCTTGCCAGCCGACGAACCCGAGGGGCACGAAGACAGCGAGCTTCTTGAAGGTGCTGACTTTGGTTACGACGGTGTAACCGAGTACGCCGGCGCCGATGGGGATCCAAAACACGAAGGGCGCGGCCGGGTGGACCTTCGAGAAGAACTCGAAGAAATCGCTGTCGAACATCCGGCCCTTCTGGTTTCGAAAGTGCTCGCGCATGAGCGGACGGATTAGGGGTTAAGGACGAGCGCGGCAAACACCAATAAGCCAGAGTTCGTAACGTCATGCGTTCCGACTGGAGTTCTCGCGCGCGACGGCCTAGAGAGGGCCTCGGTATGAGCACGGGATCCATCGAAATTACGGACACCGTCGAGGCTCCGGTTTACGGCGACGGCGCCCTGTCGCGCTGGTGCAAGAAGGCCCTCTACCAAGCGCGCGACGAGGTCTTCGTTCGACTCACGATCCATCGCCTCGTGATGGCGGTCGTGATGATGTCGAGCCTCATCGCCGTCTCGCGGTTCGCGCCGAAGCTGATATGGCCCGCGATGGTCGCCTACTTCCTGGTTTGGAGCTGGCTGATCCCGCCGATCATCTTGATGCTCCACAACACGATGCATCGGCCCTTCATCAAGACGCCGAAGTTCCTGGATTGGGCGCACCCGTTCGCGATGTCGTTCTTCTACGGCGTGCCGACCGGCTATCGGGAGCACCACCTCGGCATTCACCACTACGAGGACAACATGCCGGCGGACCTGTCCTCGACCATGCGCTACCAGCGCGACAGCTTCCTCCATTTCCTGGTGTACTTCGGGCGCTTCTTCTTTCTCAGCATCGTGGAGGTGCCGCTCTATCTCCACCGACACAAGCGCCGCAGCCTCGCGCGCCGCGCGCTCTTCGGCGAGATCGTGCACCTGTCGCTCATCGCGACTGCCATGTACGCCGACTGGCACTTCGGGCTCGTCGCCATGGTGGTTCCTTATGTGTCTTGCCGGTTCATGATGATGGCGGGCAACTGGGGACAGCACGCGTTCATCAACACCACGCGCAAGAACGACGGCATCTCCAACTCGGTGACGTGCATCAACTCGCCGTACAACAAGCGCTGCTTCAACGACGGCTATCACATCGGTCATCACCTCATGGCGGCGCGCCACTGGACCGAGCTGCCCGGCGACTTCGTGAAGAACCGCGAGCTCTACGCCAGTGAGGACGCGATCGTGTTCGAGAAGCTCGACTTCTTCATGGTCTCGGTGAACCTGTGGCTCGGCCGCTACGAGACGCTGGCGAAGCATTTCGTGCGGCTCGACGGCGTGCCGCGCGACGACGCCGAGGTCATCGCCATGCTGAAGGAGCGGGTGAAGCCCATCCGCGAGGCCTGGCCGACGCTCGCCGAGACTTGAGCGCTCGTAGGTAGTCGCGCCCGATCGCGTATCCTCCCGACCTACCGTGGGAGGACTCGACTCGACGACCCAGGCGCTTGCGCTCCGGCTCGCACGGAGCCCGAATGATCCGGACGCGCTGCGTGCGCTCGAGCGCTATCGCTCGGACCCGGAGCTCTGCGCGGCGATCCTCTCGAACGCCGCGCACATCACGTCCGAGGGACCGGTCGCGAGCCACTGGCTGAGCGAGGCCGCGGCGTCCTTCATCGAGATGGACAACGATCGCCAGGCGGCCGTCCTCTTGAAGGAGGCGATCGAGCGCGACCCGACCAACGAGCTCGCGAGCCACCGCTTCGAGGATCTCTGCCTCGCGAAGAAGAAGTTCCGCGCGCTCGTGACGGTCATCGAGCGGCGCGCGAGCGACCTCGAGCAGCTCGGGCAAGCGGCGCCGCCGATGCGGGCGCTCGCGGCGCGCGTGTGGACGCGGCTCGGGGATCTCTACGCCACGCGCAACGACACGAGCCTCGCGCTCGAGGCCTTCGAGAAGGCGATCGCGACAGGGAGTCCGCCCGTCGGCGCGTGCCGCGAGGCCCGGCACATCCACCGCGATCGCGCCGAGATCGCGCGAGCGCTGGAGATCGCGGCGATCGAGGCGGAGCTCCTCGAGACGGACGAGGAGCGCATCACGCTGCTCCGCGAAGAGGCGACGATGCGCCTCGACATCGGCGACAAGACGGGCGCGACGCGCGCGCTCCGCAAGGCCCTCGAGCTCGACGACGGCGATCTCGCGGTCGCCGAGGAGCTCGGCACCGTGCTGCTCGAGCGGATCAAGTCGGGGCTCGCGTCGGAGGGCGAGCGCCTCGAGGCCGCGGCGCTCTTCTCGATGCTCGGCGACGCGTACGGAGACGAGGAGGGGCTCGCGCACTATCAGTCGGCGCTCGACTGTGATCCGGCGTGCGATCGCGCGCTCACGGGCATGCTCGGTCGGCAGGTCGCGATGCTCGAGCTGTCCGATCGCGTGCGTAAATACCTGCAGCGCCGGCCCGACGGACCGAGCGCGCCGCTCGCGCGCATCAAGCTCGCGCCGCACCTCGAGGCCATGGGCAAGCGCACCGAGGCGATCGCGATGCTCGAGCCCTGCCTCGCGGTGACGACGGGCGACGAGCACGCAGCCGTCACGTCCGCGCTCGAGCGGCTCTACGCCGAGACCGATCAGTGGGAGGAGCTCGCGCAGCTCGTCTTGAAGCGACCGCCCGAGGCGCACGCGGATGGAGCTCTAGCGCCTGCGCGCGAGCGCGGCCGAGCGCTCTTCGAGCTCGCGCGCAAGGCCCACGAGCGAGGCCAATCGGCTGCCGCAGCGCGCATCGAGGAGATGGTCCTCGAGATCGAGCCCGCGCACGAGCAGGCCCTCGCGACCGCGTTGAAGCGGCTGCGCAGCGCGGGCGCGCCCGACGCGCTCGCCGCCGCGCTCGCGCGCGCCGCCGAGGCCA
>JAXLYR010000015.1:0-215577 GCA_046351325.1 Polyangiaceae bacterium
ACCGAGCGAGCCGAGATCCTCGCGGCGCTCGCGGGCACGCGCAACCTGGTCGCGCTGACGGGCGACATCCACGCGTTCTACGCGTCGGAGATCCACGTCGACCCGTCCGAGATCCAGGATGATCCCGTCTGCGTCGAGTACGTTTGCGCCGGCATCTCGAGCTCTCCCGTGCAGGAGATCGCGCAGGGCGTGGTCGACTCGAGCGACGCGTTCATCCCGCTCAAGAACCTCGTCCCGCAGTTCGACACGATCCTCGCGAACACGAGCCCCGAGTACAAATACGTCGCGAGCCTCGCGCACGGCGTCGCCGTCGTGGAGGTCCACGCCGACACCGAGATCACCGTCGAGTTCATCCAGATCGACGACGTGAAGAGCAAAGACTGGGACGGCACGGTCAGTCGCAAGAAGTTCCGCACGGCGAGCGGCACCCCACGCATCGAGACGATGTGAGCCACGAAGAGGCCGACCTCGTGGGCGCCGCCCTCGGCGGCTTCACCCTCACGCGGCACCTCGCGGAGGGCTCGATGGGGCACGTCTACGTCGCGACGCGCCCCGAGGCTCCGGGCAGAGAGTTCGCGGTCAAGGTCCTGCACACGGATCTGCTCGGCCAACCCGAGGTCGCGTTCCGCTTTCGGCGCGAGGCCGAGATCCTCTCGATGGTGAAGAGCCCTTACGTCCCGCGGCTCTGCGGTCGCGGGCGCGATCCTCGCGGTCGACCGTATTTCGCGCTCGAGCTCGCCGAGGGTCGGGACCTCTCGACGACGCTCGGTGACACGGGCGCCCTCGAGGTCGAGTCCGCGCTCGAGATCGCCGTTCAAGTCGCGCGCGCGCTCGGCGCGGCGCACGGCGCAGGCATCGTGCATCGCGACGTGAAGCCCGAGAACATCATGGTCGCGGGCCCGCTCTCTCAGCCGCGCGTGATGCTCCTCGACTTCAGCGTGTCGAAGGACGAGGACCTCGCGCTCACGCAGCAGGGCGCGATCCTCGGCACGCCTTCGTACATGGCGCCCGAGCAAGCGATGGGCGAGCCCGTGACACCGCTCGTCGACGTCTACGCGCTCGGCGCCGTGCTCTACGACATGCTCACGGGGCAACCTCCCTACGACGGCGAGGACCCGGGCCGCGTGCTCGCGATGCTCCTCACGCGCGATCCGCCGAAGCCTCGTGAGCTCGTCGCGACCATCCCGCAAGCCGTCGAGGCCGTCGTGCTGAAGGCCATCGCGCGCAAGCCCGCCGATCGGTACGCGACGATGGCGGACCTCGAGCGCGCGCTCGAGGCGCTCTGCAAATACGTCCCGGCCGAGGCTTCCATCGAGTCGCTGCCGTTCTCGGCGCCGTCCTCCGCGCCCTCCATTCCCGATCTCGGCGCTGTAGTTCGCCCGAGCGCGCCCGCCGAGTCGCGTGCCGCACCGTCTCCGCCTCCGAGCGCGTCGAGTGCCGCCGCGGCGCCCGCCCTCGAACGCGGCCTCACGCCGCGTCGCGCTGGCACTGTGCTCGTGCTCGTGGTGCTCGCGATCGCAGTCGTTATCCTCGTAGCTGCACTTCGAACCCGCTGACGGACGCTGACGGACGACCGGTGGACACCCCTTTCGAGACCCTGCGTCAGGACCTCGAGCGAGACCCGACGCTCGAGCACGAGGTCGAGCTCACGCCGCGCGAGCTCGCTCCAGGTACGCGCGTCCCCGTGAAGGTCGCTCGCTTCGTCCCCTGTCCGCGTTGCTCCACGCCGACTTATCGCTCCTCGCAGGGGTGCGCAGCCTGTCGAAGCGGACTCGTCATGCGCGACGAGAAGCTCATCGTCCGCATCCCGGCCAAGCTCGAGCCACCCGCGACCCTGCGTCTCGCCGGCAAGGGGCACGAGCTGCCCAATCAACCACCGGGAGATCTCCTGCTCGCCATCCGAGTCCAGCCGACGCTCACCCGGCGATGGGGCGAGCGCGCCTCGCGATGGGCTCGCACGCGCACGCTGCGCGAGCGGGCCATCGCTCTCGGCGTGACGCTCGCGGCGGTCCTCGCTGTGGCGATCGCGCTCGAGCACCGCGCAAAGGCTCGCGTGGGTCAGCCCTGCAGGACGAACAGCGACTGTCGCTCCGGCTATTGCTTGGACATCGTTAATACTTGGCCGCTGCGAACGACCGGCCCGATCGTCGCGCAGCACTGCACGATCCCCTGTGAGACGACCGCCGATTGCCCCGCGAGTCTCACGTGCGAGCCGGTCACTCTCAGCCGAACCCACGCGCCGAGCCTCTTCACGTCGGCGAACACCACCGCGAGCGCGCGCGCCTGCACCCACCGCTGATGGCGTATCCTGCCCTCCGTGGACTTTCGAACCTGTAAGTGTCTCGCGGCCCTCGCGCTCGCCGGCTGTTCGAGCGAACCCGCGGCGACCTCGACGAGCAGCGCCTCGGCGCGCGCGACGACGACGAGCGGCGTCGTAGACGCCCCCGCGAGCACAAGCGCCCAAGCCAAAGCCTCTACGGCCCCGAGCGCCGCCCCCGAGGAGGTCGCCGCGCAGCACATCCTCATCGCCTACAAGGGGGCGAAGAACGCGCCGAAGAGCGTGCAGCGCTCCAAAGCCGACGCGAAGAAGCTCGCCGATGAGGTCGCGAAGAAGGCCGCCGCGGGTGAGGACTTCACCTCACTCGTAAAGACCTACTCCGAAGACGAAGGCACCAAAGAGCGCCTCGGCAGCTTGGGCAAATTCAAGAAGAGCGAGATGACCCCCGCGTTCAGCGACGCGGCCTTCGCCCTCGCGGTGGACGCGGTGAGCAGTCCAATCGAGACCCCATTCGGCTTTCACATCATCAAGCGCAATCAGTAGCCGGCCTTCGATTGCGCCGCGAGCAGCTCGAAGTAATTGTCCAATAGCGGCCCGCTCGGGGCCTCCACTCCTCCGTCGAGGAGGCGCGCCGCGTGTCTCGACATGAAGCGGACATAGGCATCGCGGTCGTCCTGGTGCTCGCGGATCCAAGGCTCGAGCCGAGGCATCGCTGGTCTCCAACGAGATAGCGTGTCCTTCAGAATAGGGGGCGTCCAGACGCCCGACTGGGCCCACGTGTGAAGCGAGCCCGCCACGAGCCACAAGACATTCGCCGGGTCGGCTTGGACGAGAGGCGCGAATTCAGCCTCGCAGGCGTCGTTCTGGCACGCAGGCAAGAAGCACCCGATCTCGAGCCACAATAGCTCGGGGTGCAGCTCCGCGGCGGCTCCGACAATCTGCCAAGCGAGCGAATGGGGTGGCGCGCCATTCCTATGGCCAGGCACTTCCATCAAGGTGCCTCGCTCTCGCTCAGCGCGCGCGACCAGCTCGGGGTGGGGCCCCGCGTATTCGTCCGGACTGCAGCGCTCGATCCGACTGAGCCCCGAGTCGATCGCGAGCGCCATTCGGTCGAGCAAACGCTGGTCGATGCGGGCACGGCGGACCCCGCGCCAGAGCTCCGCCTCTCTCAGGCACGCTGTCGTGTAGACCTCGTAGAGGAATGGCGGCAGGCGAACGAGCATCCAAAACAGGTAGCACGTGGCGACGAGCCTGCATCAAGGCTCCTCGAGCAGGCGGAACGTGAGCTCGGGGGCTCGCTTGCGGACAATGGCCTCGGCGAGCTCCGAGCGCAGCGCCCCCGAGTGCCGCTCGAGTAACTCCTCGACGAACGCGCGCTGGCTACTGTCTCGCAAGACGATAATGGCGCACAGCCTGCTCGCGTCGGGGGCGGGCACGACGTCCGCCAGCCAGACGTCGCATTCACTCAGCGCGGGCATACAAGCGAGCGCGGTCGACAAAGCCTCGGCGGCTTGGCGACACAATTGACGGTCGCGCACGCTGCCGAGGCGATCGGTGTGGCGACGAGGTGATTCGGTATCGACAGCAAAGGTCTCTTCAGGCACGCCGCGGCGACGGCCGCGGCTCGAGTGGGAACGGCTCATGAGAACGAAACTCCGAGCGCCGCGCGATTCGGCGCTGGCGAGAGCGAAATCAGCTTGAACCGTCCATTGTGTGGACGGCGTGATTACTCGGCTTCGCGGAGTGAGCCCACCCAGTCGGTCGCCCGAGCCGTCGCGTTCAACGCGAGACTGGACGCCGATCCACAGAGGGCTCGGCCGGAGAAACAGGGTGACAGAGACCAATCTTGAGCTTCAACACGGGAGCCTCCTTCCTTCAGCGCCGCAACGACGCAGGGCCGAACGCTCTCTGACAAGGGCCGCCCCCGAACTGCGGCGCGCCGCGCGCGTGCGGCGCCTTCGAGGGCCATTTTCCCGAGGAAACCGCGTCGAGAGGCTTGGTCTGTAGGTTGCTGTGGAGGCTCCCACGATGAACACGAATGAGATGTCGAATGGGCCCACCGAAATGACCCGTGGCTGGGTTGCCTTGGTGATCGGGGCGCTCTTGTTCCTGGGCGGATTGGTCGACGTCCCTCGATTCCTCGGTAGGGGGAACATGATCCTCGGCGCACAGATCGCCGTCCTCTTGTTCGGCGGTGGGCTGCTCATCCTCCTCGGCGCGCGGCCCCGGCCGAAGAGGCGTTAGCTCTCTCTCTTGGGCATTGTGGGCCTCAGGTCGACAACGACACGAGCGCCGCGGCGACTGTGAGGTCGTCGATGATTGGACGGCGTACGCCCAGCGCGGCCAAGCGCGCGTCGGTCGCTTCGACATTGTACGCTGTAGTTCGGAGCGCGAAGCCCTGCGCGGGAAAGAACGAAGCGAGCGCGCCCAAACCAGTCGTCGAGCCGCGCTCGAGGAGGCGCGCGCGGAACTCGGAATAGTCGACAGGGCGCGCGTGGACGCCGGCGCGCACCAAGGATTGGCCGAGCGCCGCATAGCTCATGGATTGGTCGACATTGACCAGGTGGAGGGCGCGGCGATCGCCGACGGGATTGTCAGCAATTGACAGCGAGACCGCCGCGGCGACGAAGTCGGCGGGCGTCATGTCGAACGGCTCGTCCTCGAGGTCGAGGTAGACACCGAGGTCGCGCACGGCCGCCATATAGCGATGGATGAAGTCTCGTGGGTTGCCGGCTCCCCGTCGGCTGTGTCCGCTCACCATCGAGGGCCGATAGATCGCTCCGTCGAGCCCTGCCGCGAACGCGCGCCACACGTGCTCCTCAGCGACCCATTTGGACAGCACATAAGGCGAGGCGCCGGCGAGCGCTTCGAAGGGCAGCCGATCACCCTCGAGGCCGCCTCGGGGTACGACGCTGATGGTCGAGACGAAGTGCAAGGGCTTGGGTCGAGCCGTCGCCGCGAGCTCGAGGAGCGAGAGCGTCCCGAGCACGTTCGGCTCGCGGAGCGCCGCGTACGAAGCGAGCCAGCTCACCTCGGCGCCGGCGTGGACGATAGCGTCCAGTTCCGCCGCGAGCGCGCACCACCGCGCCTCGGAGAGCCCGAGCCGCGCGCGCCCCAAATCACCCGCGATGACTTTTACGTGTGACAAGTCATTCGCGCGGCCGAGCGCTCGCATCACAACCTCGAGTCGAGCGCGAGCGGCCTCGTCGTCGTTGGCCCGAACGAGACAATATACCGTCCATTCGTTCGCGGCGCGGACTGGACCCTCCGGGTCGGTCATCGCGTCCAAGATGAACTTGCCGACGAGCCCCGTCGCGCCCGTGAGCAGGACGGTGAGGGGCTTGCGCGGCGCGGCTCGAGGCGCGAGCTCCGACGTTGTCACGCTTACAGCCATGTCCGCGCGCGCGAGCTGGAGCGCGTCGTTCCGGAGCTCGGCGCGCAGGCCGTCCGCGACGTCTCGCAGCGTCCGCGCGCTGAACCAAATGGAGAGCGGCACCTCGAGGCCGAGCGTCGCTCGAAACGCCGACAGGAGCTCGGCTGTCGCCAAGGAGTCGAGCGCCCCACTCGAGAGGAGCGCCTCGTCGGCGCGCACGGTGCGGCCGAGGACCGTCGAGCTCACCCGCGCGAGATCGCCAGCGAGGCCGGGCTCGTCGAGCTCGGCGGGGGCCTGAGACGCGAAGCGCTCGCGGAGAGCCTTGCGGGCGAGCTTGCCGCTGTCCGTCAATAGCCCTGACTCGGCTGTAAATGGAACTGCGGTGAGGAGCACCGCGCCTGGGATCTCCCAGGCCGAGAGGCCAGCCGCGCGAGCAGCCTCGGCGAGCGCCGCGCGGACGACCCCCTCGGCGCGCGCGTCCGCGACCAGCTCCGCGAGCGCCGCCCCGACTCGACCGAGCGCCGCGCCGAGCACCTCGGCCTGAGGCAAGACGACCGCGCTCACCGAGCTCGCGCCCGCGCTCGCGTGGACGAAGACTCGGTCGACGACGGGAGCCGTGACGAGGGCGCCCTCGACGTGTTCGATCGAGACGAACTCGCCCTGAGCGAGCTTTACGGTGTTGCGTGTGCGGCCGACGACGCGTATCCGCCCGTCCGGGTCGCGCTCACCGAGATCGCCAGTGGGGAAGTACCCGTCTTCGTCGAAGGCCGTCGCCGCCACGGCGAAATAGCCGTCTATCGCGTGTGAAGAGCGCACCCAGAGCTCGCCGCGCTCGGTGTCGTCGCTGCTCCGCGGGCTCGGCTCGTCCCCGGCATTGGGCGCTCGCTTCAACTTGACGTCGACGTTCGACCTCACGCGCCCGTCGATCGCGATGGTCCCGACCTCCGTGCTGCCGTACCCCTCTGTTACCCAGATGTCAGCGAAACATCGCTTGATGAACGCGAACACCGTGGGGCTCACGGGTGCGCTGCCGACCCCGATGGCGAAGAGCCGCCCCCCGAAGGTCTGTCGGGCCTCGGAGAGGGCCGCCCCATCGGCCGCGGCGCTGTCCAATCCCTCGGCGAGGAGCGCGCCTTTGCGTCGCTCATAGGTCGAATAGAGGACGTCGAAGATCCTCGGCACGCTGCTGAAGACCGTGGGCTCGAGGGCGCGCAGCTCTTCCATCAATTGGGGCGGCGCGGAGCGCGTCGAGCGCGAGAACGCGATCGAGCCGCCGCTCGTGAAGACGATCATGATGAAGGTGCGCTCGCTCACGTGCGTGAGCGGCTGGAAGGCCAAATGCACACAGGGCTGCGCGGTCGCTGCGTCCTTCAAGACCTTGTGGAAGCTCTCGAAGGAGCGCATCGCCCCCTTGGGGCTGCCAGTGCTCCCGCTCGTGAATAGGAGTGTATAGAGCGCGGACTCGGGATAGGGGTCACGCGCCTCGCGGGGCGCGGCCTCTTCGACTCGCGAAGCGAGCTCGTCGCGCCCGAGGACCCGGGCCCCGACGACGCCAGCGTTCCCTAGCTCGGCCTGCCAGGCCGCGAGCTCCTCGGGTTCGCTGACAATGATGTCCGGCTTGGTGAGCTCGAGGATCTCACGGGTGGTCGCGCCGGGCGCGGGCGGGAGCGGTAAGACGATGAAGCCCTCGTGGACGCACGCGAGGTCGAGGGCGATCCAGGTTGCACACCCTGCCAACGCGATACCGATCGTCCTGCGATCGCGCGCGCGTGGCTCGCGGCGCTCCTGCATGGGGAGGTCCGCGACCATCGCCGAGAGCACGCTCGCAGCCGAGAGGGCCTCGAGGTGGACCTCCGCGTAAGTCAGCGTCGGCACGTAGCGCCACGGCGCTTTGCCCGAGTCGTCTTCGGCGCGATCGAGCACGAGTGGTCGCCTGGCGAAGAGCGCGAGGCTGCGCTCATAGGTGTCCCAGAGCGTCTCGGCGAAGAGCTCGGCCGCGAGCACGCTGGCGCCCAAGACCCAGAGCGAGGCCGGGCCCTCGGGTGGGAGGAGCGTCACCCTGACGAAGCGAGCGACCTCTCTCAGGTCGAGCTCGACGACGCAGCGGCCGGCGTCGTTCGTCTGCGAGAGCTCGACCACGCGCTCGAAGCAACCAGGCGGCGGCTCCAGGTGAATATCGGGGTAGGTGAAGGTCGAGATCCGCGCGCGTGAGCCTACAGGAATGTCAGCCAATGTGAGGCTCACGCGGGCCACGTAGCGGGCCTGACCGAGGTCGAGCTCCCAATAGGGCGCGAGCTCCACGCGGGTGGGGACGGCCCAATGACGGGCGGTCGCCGCGTCGCGGGGCTGACCGCTCGACGCGCGGGTATGCTTGTAAAAGGCCTCGTCGGTGAGCGGGACCCTGACCGTGCGATTGCCGAGCGTGCGCTCGATCGCGCGCCGGCCAAACCGCATAGAGGCCCGGAGCTCACCCGCCAATATGGGCCCGACGAGCGCCAAATCCTCGCCGGGTCGGAGCACGCCGAGCGACTGCTTCGCGCCATTGGGGAGCACAGCCTCGAGCTCGAGCGCCCAACCCTCCCGCCATGGATGCCCGCTCGTCTCGCGCGGCTCGAGCCTCAAGACGATTGGACCTCGCGTGGAGATCTCCAGCTGGAGCGCGCGCTCCGTCGCTGTCTCGTAGGGTGTGATGATGAAGCCGTCGAGGGCGTCGCTGCTGGCGCGAAGGCGTTCGTCGCCCGCGAGGACAACGAGCGCGTCCGCCGCCACGAGGGCGAAGACGTAGCTCTCGTCCGGCGTGTAGTCCCGCATCAGCGGCGCGCGCGCCTCAACGCGAGCTCTTTGCGGGCCGCGCGCAGCTGCTCCGCGATTTGGCGCTGGAGTCGAGGGTCGGCGCTGGCCCTCGCACGAAAGGACTTCTCCGTTGCCTCCCATTCACTCGGGGTCAAGCCATTGCGCTCCAGCGCCGGGCGGACGCTGGCCGACATTTCGACCTCGGCCTTGACACGGGTGTAAGCGTCGACCGTCAGCTCGACGGCCTTTGCAGCAGCGCCCCGCCGAGCGTCGGCGCTTGCCTTTGCGATCTGCGCGAGCGCCTCGTGATCTCCCTCGATTGTCCTTTGGCGGATTTGTCGCTCGATGCGCCGCTGATTGTCGAGGAGCGAGTCCTCCGTCAGGTCGTGTCTTCGCAGGATCGCGTCGCGTTGATGGGAGAGGGCGCCTTGGAGCTCCGCCACGAGGCGGGCGTACTCCTCGACCGTCAGCTCCTTGGTGGGCTCGCGGCGAACATCCTCTGCCTTCATGGGCGGCGGCAGCGGCGCCTCGAAGGTTCGGGGAGCTTGACTGGTTTGGGCAACCTCGAAGGAGGGTGCCGGCCCTGCTGGCGTGAAATTGAATGGTGCTGGGGCTGGTAGGGGTGCTGGATTCGCGGGCCAGGGGGCTACTACGTTTGGACTGGCGGGCGGTTGGAAGGGCGTGGCTGGACCGTCGAGGTCTCCGCCTATCAGCGTGGCGTTCGCGAATGCTGCCTTGCCGGCGATCGGCGGTGAGTCGACGACTGGCGAGACCGCGGCGGCCCCTGGAACGAAGGGTGTCGCTGGGCCCCGCATTGGATAGTCGAGGACGACAGCCGTGCCCGAACGCCAGTCCGGAGCGTTGGGCGGCGAGCCGGCAACCTCTTTGGGAGGCGGAGAGGCTGCTACGCCCGAGAACGGCAGCGCTGCGCCAGCTTTTACGTCGCCGACCACAGTGACATTGACGGCTTTGACCTCCCTCGACTCGACTGGCGGCTTTGCCTTTTTGAGCGCGTCCGCGGTCATGGGTCGAATGGGTGCGCTGGCCAGGATGCGTTGGGTCTCCTCGGCGGGCAGCGCCACCCCTGGTTGAGTCAGCGCGACCACCGCAGACGCCCAAGCGGGGCCTCGGACCAGGGCGCGAAAAGTGAGGATCGCCAGGCCACGACGCGTGTCGAACAACAAGGTGTCACAGACGGTGGACAGGGGCGTCAAGCTGTCGCCCTCGCGACGAAACACGGTCGGGACGAAGCTCGGCAAACGAACATACGCCGCGGCCCGCCCCTTGAGCAGCGACTCGAGCCAAATGGACGCTCCGGGAGGTGGCGCCGCGACCCGTTGATCGGTTGGCGCGGCGTTGAAGAACGCGTAGTCGAAGGTCGCCGGCAGCGGGGCAATGGGCGGGCCTTCTGGCGACAGCGACAGGGCCTCGCGCAGTGCGTCCCGGCGACCCCACCAGGACTGCGGGCCGAGCGGCGTGTTCGTCGCGCGAGTCAGGGGCACCCCATCGCCGCGGGGCGGAGCGTCCAGTCTTGCAGTTGCCTGTTTGTTGAAGCCAGGGCCGGCGAGGCGAATGGTGAACACCGATTGTCCGACAGGCGGGTAAGCGTCGCCGACGACCATGATGTCCGCGAGCGCCTTGCGGGGAACGAAGTCGGTGGGGGCGACGAGCTCGCCGCCCTGCATTTGGTCCAGGCCGAGACTCTCCTGGTGGCGGCACAGGGACAAATCGCGATCCGCCTCCAACGAATAGGTGGCCTTGACGATGACGGTCGCCACGGGCGCGGGGTCGCTCCACGACACGAGACCCATGGGTAGACTCACGAGGCTGCGAATTTCCATGGTTGATCCTCAGGCCAGCCGGCCCTCGAGAGATTCCCCTTCACAAGAAAGGCCACGCGATGCAGCCGCCTTGAAGGTGGCGCGCAAGCGCTCGCTGGCGCCCTGTTCGAGCGAGAGCCACACCTCCGTCGGGTGACTCGAGGCCGACCGGACGACGATGCCAGCCTCCAGCAAGAGGACGCGCCTGTCTCGAAGCGTCGCCGTCGCGTCACAGAGCTCCTCGATGACCATGTTCATATCGAACGCGCGCCCTGCGCGGACACGTTTGTCAGCGGGGGGGACGAACTGCGATAGGATGATCGCCCAGGTCGCGGACTCCGTTGTAAGTCTGGAGCGGCGCGGGCCGTCCTCGGCGTCGCCGGCCGTCGTCTGCGGATCTTGCCCAGTGAGCCGGCGGAGGGCACGCGCGACGAGCTCGGGTTCGTCATGACGGGCGGACGCTCGCCAATGCGGAGAGAGATCGTCCAAATGCTCGAACCGCCTGAGCAGCTCGACCAAAGGCTCCGCCAACGTCGGATCTCCCGAGAAGCCAACGGCGTGGGCGACCATCGGGCATCGCTCGAGAGCGCGCGCGAGGCGCGGAGTGTCCGCGCGCGACCCCACCGCACCGAGGATCGAAGACCAAGAGACCAGCTGCTCATCGCCAATCGTCCCGGGAGCGTCGAGCTCCAAGTCGATCCGCTCCCTCGCCAAAGCGAGCCCCCGGCGCGACCCGAGCCGCAAGAGCGACTCCGCGATCGAATGGAGGACGCGATCGTCGGACTCGTCCGCAGCTCGCTCATCGAGTATTTCGAGCAGACTCTCGCGAGCCCCCCAGTCTGCGGACCCGAGATTCCTGGCTGCGTTCGCGCGAACCAGCGGGGCTGGATGATCGAGCGCGGCGACGGCCATCGTGAGGTGTGCGTGCCCTCGACGAGACAATGCGCCCAGAATGGCTGCTAGCTCCTCACCGCCTGCCAGCGTCATCAGGTCGAACAGTTGCTCGTCCGTTGCAGGCGAGAGCGCCAGAGCGCGCTCCAAAGGGGCGAGCCGAACAGCGTGGTGGGAGAGCGCGGCCGCGAGCTCTCTGGGGCGCCAAAAGCCAGCCAGGACGAAGACGCGGGCGAACGCACGCATACCGTCCTCCGAGGGCCACGCCCGGGCGAGCCTGCGACAGTGCTCCTCGATCGTACCGGCGGAGGCACCAACCGCGTAGGCGCACAGCGCATCCCACAAATACAAGAGACGCTCCTGAAAGCGCCGCCCTGTCGTCCAGGCCTCGTCGAGGTCGGCAGAGAGCAGCGCGCCCATGGAGCCGATATCCTCGAGGCACTCGTCCACGGCCCTGGCGCGGGCGACCTCGAGCGCCCCACTGTCCGGCAGTTGCACTGACAGGGGTGTAATGATACTCGAGCTCTCCTTGCTCGGTCCCTCGCGACGGAGCACGACCGCCCCCACCCGAGTTGCGTCGTCCTCGTCCGAGCGAAGGACCATCAACGCCACGCTCGCGGGCGCCGCGCCGTGGTCCATGAGCGTAGCCCCCATTGCGGCGAGCCAGGGGCCGGTCGCCGCGCCGACATTGCCCGCTTCGAGCAGGGGTCGATCGACCCGACTCGAGGTCGGGATGATGGCTCGATTGCGTACCTCGGCGAACTGCCACTCTCGCTCGCGCGCCCGCTCGCCTTGCGCGTCGACGAGGACCCAGTCGAAGGTCTCCTCAGGGGCGAGGGCCGCGCGCGCTGAACGAACCAAGAACGTGAGCTCGGCGCCTGGGCTCTCCGGCCAACGTCGCTCCTCTCGGTTGCCCACCCACGTGATGGCCACTCGCCCCGCAGGCCGGGGAGTCTCGGGCGCGCACCTCTCCAAGAGGAGAAAGGCTGCTCCCTCCGAAGGCAAGATGCCGCCATCCTGCTCGAACCCGAAGAGTCGACGCTCTCGCTCGAGCCTCTCGAGCCAAGGCGCATCCAAATCACTGTCCACACCACCCACCAACACGCGGGATGCTCCCTTCGCGAGGGCGGCCTCCGCGAGCATGAGCGCGTCCGCGAACTCACTGGCGCCACCGCGAATCGGCCGCGGCCTCGGTACGATGGTGGCCAATCCATTCAGCAGCTCGTCCAGGTCGCCGCTCGATAGTCGGGTGTCGTCGGGAACTACCATCAAGACCGGGACTGGCGGCGACGGCGCGGGCATCGCGAGCGCTTGGGCGAGCGCCTTTTGCGAGAGCAGCAAGAGGCGCTGCCAGAGCGGACGAACAGTGAGGTCTGTCCCCATTGCAGGTCGAACCCCGGCGCCCCTGAATCGCGTGGGTTTGACGAGTCCAGCGCGCAGCCCCATGGCCAAGGACTGGGCGGTATCACCAGTGTGGCCGACGAGCCCTGCCTGTACGATGGAGAGCTTCATGGCTAGACGTTCTCCGGTTCACCACCGAAGCGCGCGTCGATGGCGATCCATTCGGCCAAGGCTATCCCACGCTCGCGGAGCACGAGCTCGATCGCGCTGTCCGCGTCGAGCTCGCGTTTGATCGCGAGGTAGTCCTCGCGGGAGAGCTCACGTCGCGCTCCAATCGCCTGGATATGCTCACCCACGCTGAGCGCCAACCTGACATCCCCCGACTCTGCGTCTCTTGCCATTCCGGCGAGCCAGGCGCGCTCCTCGGCGAGCCAGGTCGTCTCGTCAAAGCCGTGTCTGGCCAGTACACTGGCTCGGTCGCGCGAGCGCTGGAGCTCCACTGCGATCTCGGCGTACTCGGGCAGGGGCAGCCGCGGCGTCTTTGGAGCGCCCATCGAGAGCTCGAGCTCGGCGGCCTCGACGATGGCTTGCTCGGACCTGCCAACGGGCAACATCGTGAGCTTCTCGCCTTCTGCGGCGAGCCGCACTCGACCGTACGCGAGCTTCAATCCGGGGGTCGTCGCGACCACGAAGCGCTCGACGTCGTCGCGCCTGCCCGTCCATCGCCCGCCGAAGACGGTGACAATCGTCAAGGTCGACAGATCGACCTCCACGGCTGTCAGCGTCAGGGGCACGCGGACGAACCCCGTCGGTCCGAGATCAGCCCCCAGAATGGGTGGCTCCGGCAAAGTCCACGCGGTCGAGGGACCGCTGTCGTTACCGTGGTGTAAGCGAAGCGTCGCTCGTGGCGCGAGCGGCAAAACGAGCGCGCCCGCGACCCCGGGGTCGAAGCTCGCGCCGCTCGCATCGCGCGCGTACCTCCCGTCGCAAGGCAGGCTGTCCACCGGTCTGTCCGCGACGAGATAGAGAGTCACCGTCGTCTCGACGCCCTCGCGAGGGGGGGCGCCGGTCGTACTGAGGTGACAGGGCAGCACCTCAGCCGGGGTAGGGAACTGGACTGTACCCTTCAACAGGACGCTGACCTCGCGGGTGAAGGTCTGATGCAGCGGACAGCTCGCGGACTCGAACTCGGGGGCGCTGCCTTGGTCGGCGACTCGGACGCGGACCACGACCCGCAGGCCCGCGGCGTCTTGGGTGACACCAACGACGCATCGATCCTCGAGCTGCTCGAGAAAAACGATCGGCAGGCGCATGGTCAAGTGAACCAATCCAGGTGAACGGGGACATCACCTGCGTTCGGGTCGTCCTTGGGTGGGAACGTGAACGCGTCGATTGGATATTCGAATTCGAAGCTGAGCTCGGAGTCGTTCCTCGCTGTCTTGTGATGGGAGTCCTCGCTGGGGGCGTCGGCTGGCGCCGGTTCTTTGTCGTGCTCCTCGACGATCTCGGCGAGGCCGCCGAGGTCGAAGGTAACGCCGCCCTTGATCATCATCGACGTGCTGCCGGAGATCGTGAACTCGAACGCGCAGCTCGGCTCGTTGCAGGTGTTGCCGCGAAACTTGTGGACGAGCACCTCTCCCTGGAACTCGGCCTCCACGGTGGCCTTCGCGGCCTTTGCCACGTTGATCTCGAGGCCGACGACGAAGTGAGGTTTGATGGATAGCTTGAAGTCAGGAGCGTCGAACTCGCCAGTTGGTTTGCAGCTCAGGTTGACGAAGATCCCGATGTCCAACATCAACTCGAGGCGAAGTGCCGCGCTGACGTCGATGGCGGCCGCACCCCAGCGCACCACTCGGCCGAAGAAGCCGAAGATGTCGAAGAGGCTCGCCTTGACCTCCCACTGAATCTTGAGCAGCGGGTCGAACCCGAACGTCAGTTTGTAGGCGCGTCCGACCTGAACTGCATAGTACTTGCGCCCCCATGACTCCCCGTCCGTCGTCAGCTCCTGATACTGGAAGGACAGCTTGCAAGAGGGCTTCTCGAGCCACGCCATGGAGACTTGGTTCGTGACGACGCGGCCCACGATCTTGGAGATCGACGTCGAGACCATCTTCGCGCCCTCGAGGAACGTGAGCGCACTTTGCAGGGCAGGACCGAAGGCCTTGAAGATGTCGATCTCGAAGGGGTCCTTCGGATAGACCATGATTTTGGCTGTCTTCTTCCCGGCGCAAGCCTCCGCTGAGACATTGATGTGCGGCGCCTTGCTCTTGAAGTTCCAAAGCTGCAAGAGCGTACCGAGCGTCTTCAGGGCCTCCTGCCTGGCGTCTGCCATGGCCGCGTCCTTCTTGAGCGATTCGGCGTTCGCCTTGTCCTCGACAGTGACAGCGTCATCCTCCTCACGACTGTCGAAGTCGAACCCTTCGGTGACCTTGGTCTTCTTGTTCCTCTCGGCCTTCTCGATGGTGTCTTTGTAGCGTTTGGCCGCCGGGTCGTAGGCCTCGACGCTCGAGTCGAAGGAGAGCTTGGCCTCCTTCTTGAACCCCGTGACGTCCTGAATCGCCTCGTTCAGCATCGTCATGGCGTCTGGACAAGGGTTGGGGATGTCGCTGCCGCTGAAGGACAACCCCGCGTCGTTTGTGTCGTAGAGCTCCTCGTTGGCCTTGGCGAAGCCCTCGTAGACGACCTGCCAAGTCGTGTGCTTCTTCTTGGCGTCCGAGGGCTTGAGGCATATGGGCGGCTTGGAGCCGGGCTGCTCTCCAGTCGTCGTGTCCAGTCGCTGGTGCGTGAACTGGATCGAAGCGCCCTCGAGTACTTCGAGGTAGAGGCCGTCCTTGTCGCCACCCTCTCCCGGCTCGTTGCCGAACTTCCTGTCGCCTCCTTCTTCGCGCTGGACCTGCCAGGCGTCCAATCGGGTGAGTGTGCACGCGTTGAGGATCGCGCTCTGGTCGACGAGCACGGCGCTCTGCATCTGTGACTCGACGACGACACCGAAGCTGTTCTTCTTGTCCTGCCAGCTGTAGTCGTCCGTCCTGAGGACGAAGCCACCCTCGATCTTCAGATCGAGGGACGCGGGGGCGCGGTATTCTGCGTAGTTGTAGGGCGGGGCCTGCGACTTGGCCCCCTTCACCAAATGCTCTTGGATCTCCGTCTCCAAGTAGGTCGAGTGGACTCCGTCTGTCGCGCCGTTGAGCAAGCCCTTCGACGTCCAGATGTGGGCACCGCTCGCCAGCGTGCGCTCGGTCTTGCCCTCACCGAGCATCTCCGTTCGCGTCCAGTTCGTGACGGGGACGGTGGGCGGGACGCTGGCTTGATCCGTGACGAAGACGTCCTCACTGGTCTGGTTCTGAACGATATGCTTGCTCTGATCGGTACAGATATATTTGTCGTGATTGGTGGGCTTGCCGTCGGCCATGGTCCCCTCGTCACCAAAGAACAGTCCAGCGGTCAGCCCCGTCGTGTCGCAGGTACACGTTCGTCCGAAAGGGAATCGCCCGACCCATCTTGGCCCGCAGGGCGAAGTCCCCAGTGCGTCGAACCACACAGGCGATGCGCCCGTCGTGGCAGGATTGATAGACAAGGTCGTCGCTCAGGGCCTCCACTCGGCACCCCGACGCCATCGCGGCGCGATAACGCTGCCGCAGGAAGGTGTCCTCCAGCCGCTCCGGGTGGCCATAGACCGCTCTCAACCCGGCGAACTTGGTGGCCAGCACGTCCAAGAATGCGTCGGCGTCCGCGCTCTCGAGCGCGCCGTGCAGCGCCTTCAAGACTTGACGCTGCCCGGGAGTCCCGCTCGAGCCGAACTCCGCGGGCGGAGCCTCGAGCCAGGGCGCGGAGACAGGGTCTCGAATATCGAACATATGGGAGACGCCATAAGGCGGCGCGTCCTCTCTGCGATCACACGGCCGAGTCGTCACGTATCGAGCCAGCTCTTCCTTGTGGTCGTGGTTGCGTCTGAGATCGGCCGACATATGCTCGGCTGCCGGCAGTAGCTCGACCTCGACGGTCATGCTGTTCCTACCGGGCATCAGGAAGTGATTGACAGGCTCGACCCCCGTGGCCGCGGGCATCGTCGTCGAGATGAAATATGCCGGGATGGAGTTGATGCTCACGCGAGCGCGCACCCCGGGGCCGGCCGCTACCGTCATGAAGTAGCCGGCCACCTCGGGTTTTACGCTGCTGTCCGCTGCCGTCGTGGAGGTCGTCTGCATGGCTCCTCACCCGTCAGATCTGCTTGACCGTTGGAGCGTCGAAGTGCGCCTTGCCGGAGATGCGGAGCTTCACCTCTTTCGCCCCGCTGATGACGACCTTCCCGTCTTTGGCGGTCAGCAGCGTCTCTCCCACTTTGAAGACGACGCCGTCTGGAAAGGTCCACGTACCATCCAATGCGGTCAACGTGAACGACGCGCCCGACGCGACGTCCACCGCGTCGCCGGCCACCACCGACAACGCTCCGCCCACGTTCGCCGTCCTGTCGGTGCCGGCGTTGACATGAATGGTGTGGCCAGCCTTGTCGAAGCTGAAGAGCCCGACGTCTATCGAGAGGTCCCCCCCGCACTCGACGCCATAGCTGCGAGACGTCGAGTCGATGAGCGCGCCCCCGACGGCGTGCACTGTCGGGCCGCCCGATGAGGCGAGGTTCTTCTCCCGGGATAGCTCCAGATCGATGCCCCCGACGGTCTCCAAGAGGCGAGCTCCGCTCGAGCGGTCATGACAACCGACCTTGCGAATGTGGACTGGCGTAGTCAGGGTGCTCGCGCCAGCGACCTCTCGAGAGACGTCGCCGTCCGCGTCCAATCTGCGCTCTCCGCCGACAGCGTGTGTGACATTGCCCGTCACGGCGCTCGACTGTTTGACACCTATCTGGGTGCGGCGGTCGTTCTCGACGGTGAGGCGCTCGTCGTTCTTCGTCATCCAGGACTCGTCTTTGATGACGCTGACGCGCCGATCGTTGGCCACCTTGATGGTGTGATCGCGCTGGGCATAGACGCGGAAGGTCTCTTCGCCCGTGGAGTCGCAGAGCTCGATCATGTTCTGGCCTTGGCGGCTCGGGCTCACGAGCGACTGGATACGCGACCTGGTCTTGCTGGAGGGTAAAGTGTCGGGCGGGGGATCGGCGCCGTTGTAGACGCGGCCGAGGATGACTGGACGATCCGGGTCGCCCTCGAAGAAGTGCACGAGGAGCTCCCAGCCCCGCCTGGGTATGGCCATCGAGTGCCCCGTATTGTCCTCTACGCAAGGCACCCAGGCCGTGGTGGCCTCCGCGCCTGGGCGACGCCGATCCCAGGGAAAATGCAGCCTGACGCGCCCCCAGGCGTCGGTATGAATGTCCTCCGGACCGACGACGAACGCCGTCGATGGACCGTCGACGGTGGGCACGGGGGTGCGAATGGCGGGTCGATAGGGCGAGCTCGCGGGTCGCAGGACCACGCTGAGCTCGAACCCACCCCCGACATGGAGTCGATGCTGAATGGCCATGACGACATAGCTGCCCTCGGGCAGATCTGCTGGGCTGTCCGCCACCGAGACGACACCACCTGGAAACACCTGTGGAGCGTTGACGATCCCCTCGAAGCGCGAGGCTCGAGCAGCGAACGCTTGGGCGCGGCGGCGGGCCTTGTCATCCGGGCTCTGCTCGTCGAGGAGCTCGCCGGGATAGTCGTAGAACACGCGCTCGGGGAGGCTCACGGGGCCCAAGACAGGATCAGGCACGACCTCGCACTCACCGCGGAGTTCGAGCTTCGGCCGCTCGAAGTCGAAGTCGCGCAAGAGCACGTGGCTCGGAACGAGCTCGAGCGAATTGGAGGTGTTCGTCAAGGTCGAGGTCTCGGCCGTCGTCCCGAGCGCCTCGCCATAGTGCAGCACGACCTCACTCGGCTGCCAGGCGCTCGGGCTGTCGGCGGCGTGGAGGACGCCGTCTTCGTCAATCCAGTAAAAGACCCCTTCGTCCTCGAGGAGCCGGCAAATGAAGGCCCAAACAGACTCGCGCCAGGCCACCGTATAGGCGCGGACGGGGAGCGCACGCTCGAGGTGAAAGGCAGCCTCGAGCTGGTGCTCCCGCAAGAGACCGCGGACGATGTCAGTGACAGACTGGTCAAGGAAGGTCCTCGTGTCCACGACGCGATCGAGGAGCGCCAGGCGCGGCTCGATCGTAGCGGTGAGGTGCCCGCCGCCGAGGCAATCCCGGCTGAGGTCCGTAACGACCCCGCGCCATCGTCGATAGACACCCGAGCGGTCGTCGAAGAGCTCGAGCGTCGCCTCACCGCCGAGGGCGCTCGGCCAGTCGACCGCGCTCTCGTCGTCGGCGAGCTCGAGGTCGAATCGATAGAGAGCGCTGACACCCTCGTAACCGTGAACGGTGACGCAGGCGTGGCGCCCCCCCTCGAAGACTATCCTGTAACGCGGTCGCTCGTGGCTGGACATGGGCGCTCGTCAACAGTTGTGGGTGATGAGGGTGGTCGCGGCCGAGACCAGATTGGCTTTATCGGTGTAAAAGTCGGCGGCCTCGATGAGGACGCTGTCCGGCAGGATGCGAATCAAGCTCCCACCGCACACGAGCTCGATGCTGTCGACCGCCTCGACGAGGAGCGAGGTGCCCTTGAAATCAGCGCTCGCGGCGATCGTCCAGGTCGCCCCGTCGACTGCCCCGTCGACGAACCGCTTGCCGAGGACTGCGCTGTAATTGCTGCCCACCGTCTCCGTCACTGTCGTGGAGCCCGCGATGATGATGCAGTCGGAAGCCTTCGTCATGCGCATCGCCCCCACCAGCTCGCGCGAGTCGTCGCCGAGGCTCTCGCGCGTCGCACCCTTCGCCAGGCGTGCGTGCGCGCCGCCCACTACGTGGATGAACGGCCCATCCGAGCGATAGGAGACGTCTCCCAAGGTCGCGTCGATCTGCGCCGCGCCGACGCTGACCGAACGCGTGGCCTCGCTCGCGCGCGACGCGTTGCTGGTCGTGGACAGCAAGCGCGTGCCCCCGACGGCCTCGACGACCGAGCCCTTTATGTGCTCCGCGAAGGTACGGGTGCCGTCGATGGTCTCTTTGGCGGCTACGGAGATGGTCTGATCGCCAAGAATGGTCTCTTGGTGAGAGCCCACTGTCTGTACGGCCTGGTCGTGTCGAATCAGAGTGGTGTGGTCGTGGCCGACGGAGCTCGACAGAGAGCCGCCGACGACGACGTTCATATCGCGTGAGGCATTCACGAGGAGCTCCTCGCGACCCTCGGCGTCCTCGAACATGACCTCGTTGAAGGAGGCCTCTACGGGGCTCGTGGCCGTCTTGATGACGAAGCGGGTCTTGTTCGCAGGCAATGAATATGGAGGTCGATGTTCGGCGTCGAAGATCCTCGCCAACACATAGGGCGTCTCGCGGTGCCCTGCCTCCCAAGAGGTGAGGACCGCCCAACCCGCGCGCGGCGTGAGCAAGGAGGACGCGGACGAACGCTGCAGGACGCGCATCCACTTGCCGTCCGAGTCGTCGTGCCGACGCCGGAGGTCCCAATGCATGCGTGCCTTCACGCGGGCGTCAGGGTCGGGGTGAACCTCCCTGGCTGGGTGACTCATGACCATAGCGCCTTGAAGCCCGGGCACCACGGAGGCCTTGTCCCGAGAGGTCGCCCGAATGGGTCGGTCGCCGACGCTCGCGCGAAACCAGCGCTGGAATGGAAGCTCGCGCTCGCGCCCGGCGAGACGCCTGCGACCGTGGAATTGCCAGCGTGTGGAGATGACAGTGTATTCGTCCTCCAAATGGTCCGAAGCAACGCGGAAGCGTGTGCCCACTGTGAGCCGGATGCTGGTCGTCTGCCCGGCGAGGGTGCGGCGAGCCATGTCCTCGGACTCGAGGAGGTGCTGCGCGTGTCTCCTGACGCCCCCTGGGTCCTTGGAGCGAGCGCCACCTACCGGAATGTAAGTCTCGAGCTTGCCAGTCCCGGCCCTCTCGAGGATGGGGAGGTTCGGCCGTCGATAGTCGAAGGAGCCGACGACAATCGCGGTCGGCCGCACCTCCGCCTCGAAGGCTGCATGAAGAATGCACTCTTCGGTGGCGACCTCGCCGGAGTCGGGCGCCCAAGGGAGTGGGGAGTCGAGGACCGAGAGCGAGCCGTGGTTCTGTCCTGCCCTGTCACACAGGAGGAGCGGGGCGCTCTCGTCCTCGTGGTCGAACCAGGTGAAGATGCCCTCCGAGGACAATAGCCGCGTGATGAAGGTGCGGTCGCTCTCTCGATATTGGGCGAGGTGCGGCCTGGGCGCGCCCTTGTCGACGTGGACCCTAAACGGCATTCGGACCTCGTCCAAGATGGTCGTTGCGACCTCGACGACGGATTTGGCCTCGAAGGAGCGACTGCACTGTCCAACCGAGAGCAGCGCCGAGCGCGGCACGAGCTCCAGCGTCAGAGCGCCCGGAGCGTGATGTCGGGCGTCGCGTCGCGCCGATTGAATGACACCGCTGTAAGTTCTCTCGTGCCCGAAGGACCGGAGGACGAGCCGCGCCTCGGCGCCGAGGACCTCGCGGGGGGAGGGGGAGTCGGCGCCGTCGAAGAGCACTGTCACGGTGACGCGGTAGTCACGAGACAGGTCCTCCTCACCCGAGGCGTGTGTAACGGGGATGCTGAGGCCAGAGAGTTCGAGCGTGGAGTCGTTCATCGAGCTACCTCGCCAGATCGTCGGGAGCGCCCGTCATCGACAGCACCGCCGTCGGGTCGAGGCCGAGGTCTCCTTGCAGCGTCACGCCCCCCGTGTCGAGCTGGAGACCGGCGCCCTTGGCGGAGATGGTGAGCTTCGACGAGGTCTCGATGCGGATCTTCGACGCGCGAATGGCGACCTCTTTGGTGGCGTCGATGGTCGCGCTACCACCGACGTTCAAGGTCGACCGCTTTGCCTGCAGGCTCAGGTCGAAGGTTGCTTTGCGGGTGAGGGATACACCCGTAGAGAGCGAGACTGTCTTTCCACGAAGGTTGACGTGGCCACCCTTCGCGTCGATGAAATGAGCTCCCCCCACGACGCGTTGGAGCCCGCCTTCCGCCGCGAGGCCGATAGTCGAACCCGCGACCGCGACCTCGGCCCCGCCGACCACGCGGCGGCCCGAGTCCGTGGCTTGCCGGTGAATGGACCCAGTGAGCGACGGCATAGGTGGAAGGACCGATTTGGCCATCGACGAGATTGGCGGAGGCGCCGGCCTGGAGAGGCTCGGCCCTGCTTTCCCCAAAGAGGTTGGCAGCCCTTGCAGCTGACCGAGGCTCGCCATTGCGCTCTTCTCGAGCTCGACGACGCCCGCGAGGGTGTCTTTGACGGAGGGGACGTGCACTCCGCCGGCGATGGTCAGTCGCAGTCCGGCGACGGATTCCGAGTCGTCGCCGGTGGTGCGCTCGGTGAGCGCTCCGCCTGCCGAGATATGTTCGGCCGCTCCGACAGTGCGCGCCAGGTTGCCCCCAATCGTCCGGTCGATGGGGCCGCCGACTTGGAGCTCGTCATTGTTGTTGATGGTTACAGTCTGGTTCGCGAGGACAGTGCGCGCCGTCCCCCCTTGGGTGACACGCACCTCGTCGCGCCCGACAGACTCGACCTGATCATGATTCGCGTGCGTCATGAACGCCTGCTCGGCGTGGAGGTCGATGGCCATGACCCCGGCAGCGTCGTTCATTCGCCATTCGTTGAACCCGCCAGTGCCTGCGGGCGAGCTGGGTGTCTTGATGGACATGGCCTCTTTGAAGGCGGGTTGGCCATATGCGGCGGGCATCACCCCGTTGATGACGCGCCCGAGCCCGATCGGGCGATTGGGGTCGCCGTCGATGTGCACCACCATCATCTCCCAGCCGACCCGAGCCAAGAAGAGAGAGGTCGCGGCCTCTTGGGTGAGGCGCAGCCAACGCGAGTCCGCGTCGGTCTGGTTGGCGAATCGGTCCCAATGGAATTGGGCCTTGAAGCGCCCGTGAACGTCGCAGTGGATCTCGCTGCCAGCCGGGCCGCGCACGCGTACAGTCTCGTGTCCTTTGACGACTGGTCTTGGCGTGGCGGGCGGGCGGTAGGGTACTGTCGAGGGGATGGCGACGAAGCGATTGGCATACGCCGGTGCGGCGTCGCGCTCCGCGGCGTCGACGGTCCAATCGTGTCGAACCTCGATCAAGAATAGGTCGGTCTCGCGGCTGGTCGCCCAAGCGCCCTGGTGGAGCCCCGGGTCGATGGACATACGCTTACCGGCCTTGAACTGGACCTCGGTCGATTCACCCTCGAAGACGTGCGCCGTGACCCGCTCCCGCTCGAGCCGAACCTTGGCCAGATAGGCGCCCTGGTCTGGGTCGCGGTAGCCCGTATGATGCTCGTAGACCTCGAGTGAGGGTCGCTGAGCGCCAGGCGCTGACTCGGCGGTCCGCTCGAGGACCAACGTCGGTCGCTTCCAATCGTAGTCGGAGACCGTGTATCGGGTGGGCCTGACCGAGCGTCGCTCGCGGAGTCGGGTGATGCTCCGCTCCTCGTGGACGAGCGACGTGGTCGCGACCCGGACACCTACAGCGCAGTCAGCGCTCGAGCCGGACTCGTCGGCGATCGAGAGGCTGCCGTCGTCTTCGGCGCAGAAGTGGATGCCCTCGAAGGCGAGCAGGCGCTCGATGAAGGCGAGGTCGGTCTCGTCGTATGCAAGACAGTACTTGTGTGTCTGGGTCGGCCGCCCCAGCGAATATCGGTGCTCGACGCCGTGCTCCTCGAGCACGCGCGAGACGATCTCTCGCGTGGACAGGTTTCGGTATTTGCGTGTGTCGGTCCGATGGCCGAGGAGCCAGCTCGGGGAGTGGAGCTCGAGCCTGTAGGTGAGGCCGCGGTGAGCGCGGTCCCTGTCCAGCGGGTCGCCGACCACTGTCACGCGACCGACTACGAGGCGGAGCTCGCGCCGCTCACCGAAGGCCGCCCCGGAGAGGCGGGCCTCATGGCCGACCCACGAGCTGATATCCTCGCGCTCCGCGACGACGAGGTCGACCTCGGCGTGGATGGGGCGGCTCACGTGTTCGTGAACGCGAGCGCGGAGGATCTGGAACGCGCAAGCTGGCTCTCTGTCGAGGACGAGCTCGACTGTCGCGAAGGCGGTCACGTATTTGTCCGGCGCTCGTCGCCTTGCTCGGCGGAGTGTTGACGACTGTCAAAGCGGAGCTTCGCCGCCGAGAACGAACCGCGAACGCGTATGCGCTCGAGCTGAAACTCCCTGCGAGGAATGGCGGCTTTGGTTCGGTAGGTTGTCTCGACTACCAGCTTGTCGGTGTCGATGAGGAGGGTGTCCAAATGGGTAGGGAGCGAGGTCGTGGCGCCGAGGACCACGGCCTCGAAGCGCGGGGCGTACTGCGGTACGACGAATTGGATTGGCGGGCTCGATTCGCCCGTTGTGGGCTGAGCAGCCGAACGTGAGGCGAGCGGCAGAGGGGGCTGCCAAACCCCGTGAATCGAGGCTGTCTCGCCACCGACGAGCGGGTGGCGCAGCCACTGGTCGTCGGGTGCGACCGAGGTGTAACGTGGGTCGCGGTCCCTCGGTGCGAGCGGAGCGCGCTCCAGCCGCCAGGCCTCGTCGAAGGTCCCGGCGCGTGATGCCCTAGGCTCCCAATGCGGTGGGATCGGGGCGAAGCAGCCGTCGAGCGCAGGCGCGACGCTGCCGATCAAGCGCTCCGGATCTCGGGTGAAGCCCACGCCGGACGGGTTCTTGTCGAAGATGCGAGGAGGCTCTCCTGGCCGTGATTCTGTGACACCGCCGTAAGCCAGCTCCCAGAGGAGCGGCGTTGGCCCGAGGCGCGCCGGGGGCCCAGGTACGACGCTGCGCATCGCTTTATAGTATATTCGCGGCCCGAAGACCCTTACCGTCTTGTCGAGTCGAGTGACCCCCGCTTCGACGTGAATGGACAATCGCACAGTCGTCTCGGTGACGTCGGGTGGCGGCTGGGCTGTCCCGAGCAAGAGCACGTCCGTCCCGACCTTGTCGACTGCGAGATCGGCTGGATAGCGGATGGACGATTGGGCGCCACGAAATGCAGGCTCGGGAAAGCTGCGGACGGGAGCTTGTTCGCGCGCCACCACGAGTCGACACTCGTTCGGTTCGACGATGAGTGCCCAGGTGAGCTTGGCCACGATCGACACGACGTCGCGCCCCTGCAAATCGTTCGTCGGCGATGCGCGAACACAAAAGGGCGTAGTGTTGTCGATGGCCGGCCCGTACCCCACGATGAACGCGTATCACGCTGCCAAGGTCTGCGAAACGCGGATCTGCCCAAGTCGGTTGGGCACTGCCAGTCCTATCCAGGCGGCTCGCTGCTCGGCTCATCACGGGGCGCGACCCGGTATCTCTTTGTGGGTTGCGTTACGTCGATGATGAAGTCCACGAGCAAGTCCGCTGATATTATCAAACGCTGACAGTCGCTCGCGCGCGGCAAGCCAATTATTCAGCCATGGCTCGCGACACCTCACGACGGGTGATGGGCTCGGATTCCAAAGCGCCTCCGACTGCTCACGTGCGGCTCGTCGATCGCTTGGTCCTCCACGGTGAACCGCTGTCATTTCGTGAAGTGTGCCGTCGCGCGGTCCCGACCACCGCGCGCTACGTGGTGCTCGACCTCGACCGCACTGTGCACCTCGGCCGCAACATGGGTGAGCTCCTCGGCTGGGAGATGTGCGCTCACGCGGGGTATGGTGACGCCTACCTCGATGAGCTGGAGGGGCGCCGCGGGATGGGGCGCGTCTTCGTCGCGCGGTCCGATTGGCTCGGTTCCCTGCGGTATTTGTGGCTCGGCGCGCGGACGTGGGGCCTCCCTGGTTTGTACTATCTCCTTTGGGGAAAGGCTGCGGCTCACGCTGCACCCCTGCGGCGCCAGGCCTTCTTGCGATTCGGTCCCGAGCCAGTGTCCGCGGTCCAACGAGCGCCGCAGACAGCGCTGCTCTGTCAAATGGCTTCCCTGCCGCTCGCCACGCTCAGGGAGCTCGCGCTGCGAGTGTGGCATCGATACGAGCCAGACCTCGTCGTCCAGAGGGAGGACATCGATTGGCTACGACGGCGCTGTCCGGGCGTTACCATCATCATAAGCAGCGCCTCACCCCAGCCCATGCTCGAGGTCGCGGCCCAGGCCCTCGGCGTGGACGACGTCGTCTACTCCCGCGTCGAAGAGCATGACGGCTTCCTCGGCGCCCCCTTTGATGCGTCGTGGATGACTGGACTGCCTTCGAAACCACACTGGCTCTCTCACCCGAGCCAGCAGCGCATCAACGCCGGCCGCGCGAAGATCGACGAACTCCTCGCGCGGTATCCCGACTTGGCCGACCCGAAGACCGAGTCCGTGGGAATCACCGATACGGGCTACGGTGAAGACCACAGCTGGGCGCAGCTCTTCACCGTCGTGATTGACGTCAACAGCACTGCGCCCTTCCCGCCTATCGTCGAGGCAGGCTCCCCCGTCCGCGCCATTCACTCCGCTCTGGTCCTGACGCGGAGCGAGCTCCAGCGCCGCACCCCAGCCAATCAATCTTACCTCGACCCTCGGCGAGGCAAACGCCGGCTCACCGCCTTTACGCGTGAGTTCTCGCGAACTGACCTCCAATCGATCGTGGGGCGCGTCGCCAGTGAGGTCGATGGTCTGGCCGACGAACTTCGAACTCGAGCCTCCGCCCTGCGAGGCGCTCTCGGCTCGGTCCTCGCGGAGGTCGACGCTTTGGACTCGCGTATCGAGGACGCCGTCACGGAGTACAATCGCGCCGAGTCGAGCGCCCGCGACGCGGCCATGCGGTGCGTCCGCGAGCTGCTCGATCAGCGCCGCGCCCTATCTCAAAGAAGAGCGCGACTCGAGCGCCCCATTTCGGAGGCAGCGTTCTCTATTGCAGAGTTGCTCGACCGCTCCCGAGCGCTCCTCGATGAGTGCGTGGAGAACGTCGCCGCGACAGGGCTCTACCCGATTGGGGACGCCGCGTAGCTCGCTCCGACGCTTCGCGTATATGCTCGCGCGAGTGATCTCGCGCTCCACACTTCAAGCTCCGCCCGGCCCGGGACTCGTCCACGTCATCGTCTTGGCGGTGAGTGGCGCTTCGTGCTCCTCGCCGTCTGCGACGGAGACCTCGAAGAGCGCCGGGGCGACGGCGACGGGTTCGACCCCGATGACCTCGAGCGCGCAGACTCCACTGTCGTCGGCGTCGTCGGTCGTCAGCGCGCAGTCGAGCGCGTCCGCGACGCCGAGCGCGTCCGCCACGCCGAGCGCCTCCGCCACGCCGAGCGCCTCCGCAAGCGGCTCGAGCTCCGCGACGGTGAAACCGCCGAACACGTCGAGGGTCGTCTCGCCGGACGAGACCACGAACCATCGACGTGTTGCACCGACCTGCGGCCCCTGCTGTCACGGCGGCGGACCTCAGTGCGAGCACGGCCAGCAACCTCGGAAGCTCGATTGATGGAAGAGGTGCGCCTCCCGCTCGACTGGGAGCTCTGGGTCGTCGAGCACCTCCTCTTCAGCGCGCACCGTGAGGGCCTCGCGGACGCGCTCGTAGCGCGAGGGGTCGAGCGACGCGCGGCGATGGAACAAGTCGACGCGGTGCTCGCCTCTGCTCAGTTCGAACGCCTCCGCGCGCGCCTCGCCGAGGCGACGCTCGCGTCCCGACTCGAGCGGTTGCAGCGCGAGCTGCTCCCTCCCATCGAGGCCATCGACGTGGTCGACGACCTCGACGCGGAGACGCTCCACAAGGAGCATTGGATCCCGTCGCGGCCAATCAAGATCTCCCGGTGCGCTCCTCGCTTGAAGGCGCTCGAATGGACGCTAGCCGACCTCGCCGAGCGGTACGGTGATGTCGAGATCGACGTGAATGTCGACCGCGGCAGGGCGACGTCCAGTCGGGACGTCGAGCAGTATCAGGCGCCAATGACCTTGCGCGCGTTCGTCGAGCGCGCGCTCGGCGACGAGACAGACGACCTCTATGTCGTCTCGCGAAATGGCCTCTTGTGCGTCGAGGGGCTCGCCCCGCTCTGGGACGACCTCGCGCCGCTGCCGGCATTTGTCGGACCGGTCCGTCGCCCGCGCGGCGTGTCGCTTTGGGCCGGGCCGAAGGGGACGCGGACGCGCCCACACTTCGACCCGCACAATGTATTGCTCCTTCAAGTGGAGGGGGAGAAGCGCGTGCGCCTCTCTCCGCGTTTGAGCCCGAAAATGGCCTCGCGGTTCGAGGGCTATTATCTAGTCGGTGACCTCGATCCTGCCATTGACCCAATCTTCGAGGTGCGGCTCTCGGCCGGGGAGGCGCTGTTCATCCCTGCCGCGTGGATCCACGAGGTGATCGCGCTCGCGCCCTCGATGACGCTGTCCTTCGTCTCGTTCCCGTGGCCGAACCACTTCCACTTCCTCGGGCCGCCGGGGAGTGACGACTAAGTCAGCGCAGGGAATCGCGCACGCTTCCCGAGCGTCCGCTCGCCATGCACCTTCGCTTCGCCCTGGTTGCGTTGATGGCACTCGTCATCGCGAGTCCGGCGCTCGACGCGGTCGCGAAGCCGAAGTCGAAGAGCCAGGCGGCTCCCAAGCGAAAGAGGGCAATGCCCTATCACCTGAAGGCGCTGAAGAAGCGGCCGAAGGGTGAGAAGCTGGCCGGCACCGACCCGAGCCCGAGCTGCTCGAGCGAAGAGGACGAGTCCGACAAGGGGCCCTTCACGATTCACTTCGCCAAGCGGACGCTCTCGGTCGACCTGGGCCCGAAGATCAACAATATGACCGTGTCCGAGCACGGCAAACCGCTCTGGTCGAAGTACATCGGCTCGGCGGGTGGAGTCGACGCGTCCACGGTATGCGTCAGTCAGGGCTGGGGCGTCGTCATCGCAGGCCACTATCGCCACGGATATGACGTCTACGACGTACTGACGGGTAAGAAGCTGGGGCCGGGTGACGTGGCAGTGTATTCGCCCGATCTGTCGTGGGCGCTCGTCCCGCCGAGCGTCCAATGGGCAACGAGCAGCTTCCAGGTCTCGCGGACCTATCGAATCATGCTCGACGGGTCGAAGCCCCCTTATCCCCTCGACACCCCGCCGGTCGCGCGTGACGAGGAGCACGGCCACCAGGACGCGCCGCAGGTCGCTATTTCGCCGGATGGCAAGCGATACGCCATTGTGAGCTCCAAGGAGCTGGCGCTCTACAGCGCAAAGACCGACCAGAAGATCGCGCGGCTCGCAAGACCAGCTATCTCCGACGACCAGCGCGACAGGAACGACACGACGCTCTCGTTCTCGGCCTCGGGGCGCTACCTCGTCGTCGAGCACGAAGAACCACGGGAAGCGCACTGGTACCGAATCGATAGAGCGCGGAAGTAGGTTTGACAATTTGTAATGCTCGAGGTGCGAACGTCGAGACGCACAGAGGTGCGATTTGGACTGCGCGGGAGCCAGCGCGCCGGCCCGAGCAGCACCATTTTACCCGTGTGCATCGAGTGTGTCTTCAGGGGCATGAAGAATGGCGCGTATTGGATGTTGCCCGCGATTTGGCTGGGAACCTCGTTGGTCACGGGTTGTCATCACAGTGGTGGGTCAGGGGGAGCGGGCGGAGAGAGCGCTGGGGGCACTGGGGCTGGGGGCAGCGGAACTGGGGGTGCGCTGGATGCCTATCTGGTGAACTGCGATAGCCTCTTTGCGGCGCGCATCCTCGAAAAGCAGATCGAGCAGACCCCTGGCTCTCCGGAGGACTGCGACGAGCCGCTCGCCAGCGACATCGGCGAGCTGACCGACAACGGTAATGCCCTGTGCAGAGCTGGAGAGTCGCCGAACGCTTGCAGGCAGCGGCTCTACGACACACCCCCGGACATCCGCGAGCTCAAGGTCGGCTGCGCGTCGGCGAACCCACCCGAAGACTGCCTCATCGGGAAATACCTGCCCAAGTGCGCCGACGGGACCGACACGAGCTGCGGCGAGCCTGAGGCGATCTGTCAAGACGGCACGCGACCTTATGTCAATGTCGAGCCCGCCACCAATGGCGCCTCCAATGTATGGATCTTCTACATGGGCGGGGAGGGGAACCCTTGCGACGGCCCGCTGTGCTGGCTCAACTACCGCTACAAGTACCTCCAGGGCGACTGGATATACGAAGCATCCATGAGCTCCAATCACCCCGACTATCACAACGCGAGCGCCGGGGTGACGGGCGACGGCATCATGAACGGCACGTCCAACCCAGCCAATCCGTTTGCGAAGTACAATCGTGTAAAGGTGAAGCGGTGCACCGAGATCAACAGCGACGCGGTCGAGACAGTGCCGTTCGGCGACGGCCTGCCCGCGGCCCTGGCCGATATGATTCCGCCAGACTCGAACGTGCAAGTCGCGACCCGGTCCTCGGAGACGCAGGTTTGGCACAGGGGGTTGGACACGTGGCTGAGCATGCTGCACTCGTTCGCGACGGCGGCCGGGCGCGACCTCGACGGCGACGGGAACCCGGACTTGCCCTCCCTCGCGAACGCGACCCAGGTCGTACTGGCCGGTAGCTCGGACGCGTCGGGGTCGCTGGTCATGGTCGCCGATCGACTGGCGGAGGAGATCCGGTCGATCGCCGGTAGCGACGTCGACGTGCGCATCATGATCGACGCGGGCTTCGGTCCATCGCTCGACGACGCCGGGCGCTACGCGCCTCAGGCGCCCGCCAATTTCAACATGTTCGCCAACCCATATGACACGACCCAGCTCTGCTCCATCCCCGACAATATGGATGGCGCAGACAATGAGTCTTGCTCGGACCTCCAATACAGGCCAGGCCCGCTACCCGACGGCGGGGAGACCGAGCGCGACGCCCTGGACGCCCGCGGCGTGCGCGCCGACGAGAGCTGCGCCGCGATGCACGGGCCCGACGCCCCCGAGTGCTTCGACGAGAAACACGTCCTCTTCCAGCATCTGGAGACTCCATTCCTGGTCCTTTCCGATCAAGAGGACTCTGTCGTAAAGAAGGCAGGCTGCAATTTCGACGACAGCAAGACCTATTATGAGTGGACCGACCGCGAGGACTTCCGCGCGCGGGTGCTCAACCAGGGCAGGGACTTCGCGGCGTACTGGGGGACGAACGCCAGGGAGGAAGGCCCAGGGGGAGATGTCATGTTGATGCTGGCCAAATCGGCGCGCAGCAGCCAGCCTTGGACGTCGGCGCAGCACGTTCACTTCGACAACAACGAAGAGATGCTGAAGGGCATGACGCTGTGCAATCCCAATAAGACCGTGGTCGCGACTGCCTCCTTCGCGCAGGGCGTCGACGCCTGGCTGACAGGAGCCGCACCTGTGCAGTTCGTCATGGAGGACGCGAGCGCATGGGACGGGGCCTCACCCTATTGGGTGACGGGGCCGAACTGCATCGACCCCGAATAGCTGTCTCGTCCGACGAGCGCTTACAAAGCGGTCAGCCTCTCAGGGCGGCGAGCGGCGAGACGCGCGCGGCGCGCACAGCGGGGAGGAAGCCGCCGAGGAGCCCCATCCCGAGGGCGAAGACGAGCGAGGTCGCGAGGATGTTCCCCGTCGGCTCGAAGCGAAAGACCATCTCGCTCCAGCTCGCGTAGTTGATCATCGAGAACTCGACCGAGCCCATCGCGAGCGCGCCCGCGGTGCCGACCGCGCCGCCGAGCATCGAGAGCACGACGGCCTCGAAGAGGAAGGCGGCGAGGATCGCGAGGCGGCCGAAGCCGAGCGCGCGCAACGTGCCGATCTCGCGCTGGCGGTTCGCGATCGAGGCGTACATCGTGATGGTCGCGCCGATCATCGCGCCGAGCGAAAAGAAGAAAGCGATCACGCTGCCGAGGACGCTGATGAAGAGGCTCGTGCCCTCCGACTGCTTCTCGTAGAAGGTCGTCTCGCGCATCGCGGAGAGGCCGAGCCGCTTGTCTTGCTCGACCGCCGTCTGGAAGCGCTCGAACGACGACGAAGACTCGAGCATGACGCGCACGCTCGAGACGCCGCCCTGCCTGCCGAAGGCCGTGCGCACCGTCTCGAGGTCGGCCCAGACCTCGGACTCGTGCGCCGAGCCGCCGTCCTCGAAGACGCCGACGATCTCCACCCGGCGATTCTTTTTGAGCTCAAACGATTCGCCGAGCTTGAGCCCCTTCAGCCGCCCGATGATCGCGCGGCCCACCATGACCTCGTCGGAGCCGGGGGAGGGGACGCGCCCGTCGACGATCTTCACGTTCGTGCGCAGCTTGCGAGACTCCTCGCTGGTGCCTCGAACGAGGACGTTGGTGATGCCGCCGTCCGTGCCGACCTTCTCCATCGTGATGACGATGACGACCTCACCGACGCCGATGGGTTGGTTGTCGAGGCGGCGCACGCCGGGCATTGCCTTCACCAGGCCGACCTGCGGATCCTCGATGACGCTGCCCATCTCGGCGTCGCTGCCTTTGCGCAAGACGATGGCGATGTCGTCGCGGCCCGCGGCGCCGAGCGTCTTCTTCACGCCGGCCGACAACATGAGCGCGGACGCGAGGACGAAGACCACGAGCGCGATGCCGAGCGCCGTCGCCGCGGTGGTCGCGCGCCGCACGAGCAGGCTTCGCAGGTTGTAACGGAGCAGGGTGAACACGGCTACACCACGCGCCTGAGCGCGTCGGTGACGCGCAGCCGAGCCGCCGTGCGAGCGGGCAGAATCGACGCGAGCACCCCGAGCAAGATCGCGAGCCCGACGGCGGCGAGCGCCATGAGCGGCGGGATGCGGAAGAAGGGGAAGATCGCGCCCATGTTCTCTTCGAGGTAGCGGCCCATGCCGCGCTCGACGACCGGATATGAGAGCGCGACGCCCGTGATGCCGCCCACGAGGCCGAGGACCGCGGCCTCCCCGACGACGAAGGCCGCGATGTGCTTCGGTAAGAAGCCGATCGCGCGCATCGTCCCGTACTCGGCGGTGCGCTCGCGCACGCCCATCGCGATCGTGTTGCCGAGGACGAGCATCATGATGACGAGGATGACCGCGGAGACGATGTCGATCGCGCTGAGCACCGTGGAGAAGCCCGCGAGGAACGACGCCGAGAAGGAGTGCTCGTCCTGGCTCAACGTCTGGACGTCCTCTTCGGCGAAGAGCTTGTCGATCTCGAGGCCGATCGCGGCGGTGCGCGAGGGATCGTTCACGCGCGCGACGATCCAGCCGACCTCGTTGCGGCGCCGCTCGTCGAGGCCGTCGTTCAAGTAATCCCAATGGAACATGAAGCTCGAGCGATCGGCGGTGCGCGACGTCGTCGTGTAGATCGCGCGGACGGTGAAGGTCCACGGGTTGCCGTCGGCGGTCGGGTAGATGCCGCTCTCGAGGTTCACGCGCGTGCCCACCGTCCAGCCGAGCTTCTTGGCGAGGACGTCGCCGACGATGGCCCCGCTCTTGTCGGCCTGGAACGCGGCGAGCTCGTCGGCGGGCACGGTGAGCTCGTCGTAGACCTCGAAGTAGCTCTTCCCGTCGACGGCGAAGCTCGCGAAGAACTCGCCGTCGTGGCTCGGGTCTTTGCCACCGAACCAGTTCGCCCACGTCGCTGACTTCACGTCCGGCGACTCGCGGATCTTGTCGATGTAGCGACGCGGCAGCTGCATCAAGAACGTGATGCGATGGCGCGTGACGACGCGGTCTTTTGCAGCGAAATCCGCCGCGCCGGTCCACGCGCTCACGACGGTCCGCAGGAGCAGGAACGTGATGACCGCGACCGCGACGCCGAGCACGGTGAGCGCCGTGCGCACCTTGTTGCGGAGCAGGTTCCGCGCGGCGAGCCCCGCGAGCGTCACTTCATCCTGCCCTTGTCGAGGTGGCGCGTGATGCGCGCGCGCTCGGCTGCGGCCGGGTCGTGGGTGACCATCACGATGGTCTTGCCCATGTGCTCGTTGAGGGTCTCGAGGAGCTTCAGGATGTCGTCTGCGGACTGCCGATCGAGATCTCCCGTGGGCTCGTCCGCGACGATGAGGACCGGGTCAGTGACGATCGCGCGCGCGATCGATACGCGCTGCTCCTGACCACCCGAGAGCTGGCGCGGGTAGTGGCCCATGCGGTTCTCGAGGCCGACGATGCGGAGGGCAGTCTCGGCGCGCTTGCGACGCTCGCTCGCAGCGACCGGCGTGAGCAAGAGCGGGAGCTCGACGTTCTCGACCGCGGTGAGGACGGGCAAGAGGTTGTACGACTGGAACACGAAGCCCACGGTGTTCGCGCGCCACGAGGTGAGCCGCGCCTCCGAGAGCTTGTCGATGCGGTTGCCGTCGATCTCGATGGTGCCGCTCGTCGGTCGATCGAGCCCTGCCATGAGGTTCAAGAGCGTCGATTTGCCGCTGCCGCTCGGGCCCATGAGGGCCTCGAACGAGCCGCGCGGCACGTCGAGATCGAGGTTCTCGAGCACACGGATGCGCTCGCCGCCGCGCGCGAACTCCTTCGTCACGCCGCGCAGCTGAATGAGCACGTCCTCGCTCATCCGCTCTTCTCCTTCACGGCTTGGCCGTCCTTGAGCTCGGCCGGCGGGTCCTTCACCACGCGCGTGCCTGGTGGTGGTCCGTCGCGCAGGACGAACCCCGCGCCCATCGCGTCACCGAGGCTCACCATGACGAGGCGGACCTTGCCGCCGTCGAGGACGAAGACGGCCTTCGCGCCGCCGCGATCCACCACGGCGGACGCAGGCACCACGATCGTCGGCGGCGCCTTCAGCGCGGCCTCGTCGAGCTCGCTCTGGAGGAACGACACGCGCGCGCTCATCTCGGGGCGCAATAGTTCGGGAGGCTTGACGAATCGGACCTTCACGAGGGCCGTAGCCTTCGCGCGGTTGAGCCGCGGTCCGACCTCGACGACGAGCCCCTTGAAGCGCTCGGCCGGCAGCGCATCGAGCGAGATTTCGCAGGGCCCACCAGGCTTCGCCAGGGCGAGGCGCGCCTCGGGGACGTCGACCTCCACGACGAGGCTCGCCGGATCGAACATGTCTGCGAGCGGCATCGCGGGGTTCGTGATGTCGCCGAGAGCCGCAGGCTTGAGCGCGATGACGCCGTCGATCGGCGAGGTGATCGTGAGGTTCTTGAGGCCCACCTTGAGGGCCTCGACCTCGGCGTAGGCCGCTGCGGTCTCGGCCTCCGCGGCCTTGATGAGGGCGTCGCTCGACGCGAGGCGCATGCGCAGATCGTCGACCGGCCCCTTGGGGACGGCGCCGGACTCGAGCAATTTCTCTTGGCGTCCGAGCTCGAGCTCGAGCTCCGCGCGCTGCGCCCGCGCGGTCGCGATGCGCGCTCCGGCCGCTGCGGCGCGGGCCTTCGCGGAGGCGATGAGCGCCTCCTGATCGAGGCCGTCGAGTTCGAAGAGCACGTCGCCTTGCTTGACGAGTTGCCCCTCGCGGAGCTCGGTCTTGATGATGCGGCTCACGACCTTGGCGCCGACGCGCGCGGTCTTCTGCGGCACGACGTAGCCGGTCGACGTGAGGTCGACGCTCGCCTGCGTCGGGGAAATAGCGCTGATCTCGGTGACGCCGACCTCGGTCTTGAAGAGCTGGCTCTCGACGTAGGGGCGGCCGACTTTGTTTGCCCCCCAACCGATCGCGCCGAGGAGCGAGAGCACGAGCAGCGCCCGCAGGAATCGATTGGGCGGCTTCGGCCCGCTCCGGTCGATGCGGAGCGACGCGAGATCGCGGGATAACTGCTCGCTCACGCGCTGAACCTCGGGCTGGACGATACCACCCTACGCGAGCCGGGTGGGTGTGGCCGGGCGCGAGGGTGGAATGTCCGAGAAGCCTCGTCGACGTCGCGTGGACACACGCCACGCGGCGCTGTTCGCGGCCGCGGTCGCGCAGCGCTTTCCGAGCTGTCCGCCCGCGGAGGCTCAGCGACTCGCGCGCGCGGCGTGCCTGCGTGACTCCGGGCGCGTCGGAGATCTGGTCTCGGGCGCGGCCTTCTCGGAGCACGTCGTCGAGGTCGCGGTCATCGCGCACATTCGCCACAGGCACACGCGCTACGAGGCGCTCCTCGCCTCGGGGTGGTCGCGTGACGACGCCGTCGAGGCCGTGCGAGAGGAGGTCTCACGCGTGCTCGTGCGCTGGACGCGCGGCCGCGCCGCCGCTCTCAATTGCTGACAAGTTTGTTCGTTGGTGCGACGCCTGGACGCCCACCTGGTAGAGTCGGCGCAGGTCGGAGGCGTTGCTCTTGGCGGTCGTGCTCGCGCTGCGAGGTGGAGAGCGCCTTCGCGCGCCGCGCCGACAAAAAACTTACATGGATGTCAGTCGTCTCTCGCGCGACGCCCAGCGTACGGGCCCGACGTTCAGCTTGGAACGCCGGCGAATAGGATTGATCCTCTACGGTTCGAAGATCGGACAGGCAGCGCAGTTCGCGCTCGATCCGAGGAGGGGGAAAACCATGAGGACTCGGTCTTGGTGTATCGGCTTATCCGCGATCTGCCTCGCGTACGCGTGTGGGGGTGGGCACAAGGGCGGTGGCGCCGACGGCGGCGGCGGAGCGCAGCAAGGCAGCGGAGGCACGGCTGCGAGCGGTGGAGCCCCCAGCGAGGTCCCCACGGAGCCAGGGCGACACGACATGACCATCGAGGCGGATGGCGTCGAGCGGCACTTCATCCTCTACATCCCCGCCTCGTACGACGGGTCGGTGGCCGTCCCGCTCGTCTTCTTCTTTCACGGCGCCGCCGAGGACGCAGAGAACGCCTACGACGTGCGCAGCGATCTGAGGGCCGCCGCCGAGGCGAACAACTATGTCTACGTGATCCCGAACGGACAGAGCGAGGCGAACAACGACGGCGGCCCAGCATATTGGAACGCTGGCTGGTGCTGCATCGACCCGACGGCCCCGAGTGACGTCGAGTTCTTTCGCCAAATGGTCTCCACGCTTCGAGCTGGTCTGAACATCGATCCGAATCGGATCCATCCGACAGGCTTCTCGAATGGCTGCTCACTCACACACAGGATCGCGGCGGACGCGCCCGACCTCGTCGCGTCCGCTGCTTGCTCTTCAGGAGCTGTCGGCGGCCAACAGGCCGAGTGGCCCGAGTATGAAATCGAGCCCACTCTGCCAGTGCCGTTCGCCGATGCCCACGGGACCGTGGACGTCGTCATTCCCTATGACGGCAGCCCCAGCCAGGTGTTCGATCTCACTCCCTACTCGTTCGACACCACCATTTCGCTCTGGGTGTCGAACAATGGTTGCGACTCGACGCCCACCGAACAGACGGAACCCGCGGGGCAGTTCACGGCCATCGTCGACTCCTATGGTGGATGCACCAATGGAGCGGACGTCGTTGGGCTGACAGTCCAAGGGATGGGCCACCAATGGCCAGCGTTTGCAACCGACCAGATCGTACAGTTTCTGCTCACTCACCCGAAGAACTGATACGTACTTCCAACGTTGTCAGATTGTGTGCCGCAACAAGCGGACAAGTTCCCCTAGTTGCCGACAGTCTCGAGTGACACTTGTCGCTCGAGCGCGCGGCCGCTAGCGTCTCCCTGAGATGACAGACGCTACCGACGCGTTGGTCGAGATCGTTCGCAATACCTTGCTGGTTTGTGAGCGGTTTGAGCGGCACTTCTCCGGCAAATCGCCTCGGATTTTGGATCTCGGGCTGCTCTGCGAGTTGATCCAAGAGCTCGAGCCTGTCGCCTTCTATCTTCAGGAGGTTGGGGCGGATTCTCCGGGCGTCAAAGAGATTGGTAGCGCCCTCACCAATGCGCGTGACCTCGCTGAGCAGGCAGCCCTCGCGCAGCAGTCGAGCCATCCAGAGGTCAATCCCGCCCAATGGCGTGAGCTCGCGACGATCCAGTTCTTTCACATGTTGAAGGGGCGCGACGCGCACGTCGAGATCGCTTCGTACGAGGGTGTGGTCTTGACGCTGCATTACATGAGCCCAAACGGCTGGTTCGAACTCACCGATTGTGCTCCTCAGGCTTCGCGGCGCGTCGTCACCCGATTGGAGTCTCCAGAGGATTCGGTCGAAACGCGGCAAACTCTACGCTGCGTGTGTGGGGCGACGCGCGAGCTGGATGCGAGCGCTGTCTTCGAGCGTTTCGAGAGTCAGCGCCTCCTTGGTGCTTTCTACGACGAACTGGCGCTCCCCTCATCCACACGGGCGACGTCGGTTGATTGACGTTTCTGGGTAAACTCGATTCGTGGAGGTCATCGTGGGTGCTAGCGACTGGGAGTATTGGGTTCCTTATGAGGCTGACATCGGGGCCGCGCTCGCCAAGCTACGGGCGAAGTCCTTTGCCAGCGGCAACTATTATGTCGGGCGTGGCAAATACAAAATTCAAACGCCCTCGTCGATTGAAGACTACAACGCGAAGATGAACGCGCTGGGACTGGCTTCTGGCGCCCACTCGATCCTGGATATGAGGGAGGTCGCTGACGAGCCAGGCTTTTTCAAAGTCGCACCTCTGGCTGACCCGGAGCTCATGGAGCTCTTTGATACGACTAAACCAACGCGCGCGCAGGTTACAGCGAAGTCGGAGCACCTGCGGGGGCTTCGTGCGTCGTGGCTTGGTACTTACATCGTGGTTTACGAGGGTGACGAGCCCCGAGAGATCTACTTCGCGGGGTTCAGCGGCGATTGATCGAGGGTGCGGCCAGGCTCAGTAGGGCGGGCACGCGATCTCTCGTCGGATCGCGGGCGGTGGATTGCAGTCTCCCGCGGGCCCGCAAACCGTCTTGGGCTGAGGTGGGTAGTAAGTGCACTTGTTGACCGAGCAAAGCGAGGGCAACGAGTCCCCTGTTGGGCGAGCGAACGCGAGTCCAAGTTCTTGTCGTCCTGGCGGACGATGACCTTGGCGGGCAACCCGACCCCGGGACATGGGACGTCGACCTCCCAAGGCTCCACCGGATCGCACTTCGCGTCGCGTGGGCAGTCAATCGAGACCTCCTCGACGAAGACGCATCGGGAGCTGCCGCGTCCCTCGATCTGGCCGAAGATGGTCCGGAAGATCTTCGCCGGCGGAGCAGGGCTCGACGCTGACGCGGACGCTGGTGTCCGGACCGCGGCCGAGCTCGACTGGGGGTTCGCCGAGGTCGAGGAGGCGCGCGCCTGATTCGACTGCTCGTGGCTGGCGGTTGCGCCGCACCCCGCGGCGACGCAGACCGTCGTCACGAAACAAAGAGCGAGAGCGCGGTTGGCTTGGAACGACGCGACTTGGTCGGGCATCGAAGCAGCAACTACATAGCGCGTCTCAGTCGGGGGTGCCCCGCCCCTCCGTGATCAGGGCGCGCAGGCTCTCCCCGACATAGTAGGTCCAGCCTCGACGGCAGGCCTCGAAGCACTCGAGCTCGGGGCGCAAACCCAAGTGCGTAAAGGTGACCTCGGTCTCGTCGCCCGATTGGCGGACATCGAAGCGGACGTCGGTGCCCCGCCACTCGGCCCGGTTCTTCCCCAGGCCGATGTCTGCCTCGAGCGTGTGCCAGACGACCCGCTCGCCAGGGACGACCTCGGTCACGCGGTGCTTCGAGACATGCAGTTTCTTATGTCGATAAGTGAACTCGTCGTCGACCGCCTTGGTGCGGCCCTCCAAGGTCGAAGACCACCAGCCAGGGACGTTCAGGATCGCGTCGAAGACGGCCTCTTTGTCTTTCTTGACGGTAAACACGAGGGAGAAGTCGCGATTGGACATGATGGAGCGCCTTTCTGTGCGGCGGGTCGATGTCCGCCGGCGAACCGAAGATAGCCAGTCGTCGTTTACGCTCCAGTAACAACGGTGGCGCGATTCCCTCCCTCGGAGCGTGGCGCGGTAGGCTCCAATTCGATGCGCGTCGTCCCTGGACACAGCCACGATCCGCTGCGCGTGCTCGCGGCGACCGGTCGTGTGGAGGAGCCGGCCGCGATGGTGCTGCGCGCGGTCGCGCTCGGGCAGCTCGGGGAGCTCGAGGTCGCGCGATCGCTGGCCGTGCGCGCGGCGCATGGATTCGAGGCCGCGGGGAAGCATGCGACGGCGCTCCGCGCGGCGCTCGTCGAGGCCGAGCTCGCCGTTTGGGATTTGGAGCTCGCGTACGCGCGTCGCGCGCTCGTCGCGCTCGCCCACGAGCTCGATCTCGTCGGTGACGAGGTGAACAGCGTCTGGGCGCGACTCACCGCGGCCCGCGCGGCCGAGCTCCAAGGGGACGGGGAGGGTGCGATTCTGCTGCTCGAACGCGCGCAGCGGCTCGTTCACAGCGGGACGCCTTCACACGTCGCAGCGGTGCTCGCGCTCGCCGAAGCAGAGCATGGCTTGCGACGCTTTCAGCTCGAGCCGACACGCGCTGCGATCGGGCGCGCGCGGGCGCTCGCTCCTTCGGGTAGCGCGCTCGCTCGCGAGGTCGATCGCGTCGAGCGCGAGCTCGCCGCGCCGATCGGGACCATCGGAGGTGAGCTCGTCGACCTGGCTCGTCTCGCGGAGCTGCTCGCGGCGCCAGGGACCGTCGTCGACTCGTGCCGCGCGCGCGTCATCCGAAATGGCAGGCTCCTTTGTGATCTCGCGAGTCGGCCGGCGCTCTTCGACCTCCTCGTGGCGATCGCGCGCGCTGCGCCGCAGCCCGCGCCGATCGAAGCGGTCGCCCGCGAGGTCTTCGGGGCGCGCGTCGTCAACGCGAGCCACGAGGCGCGGCTGCGCGTCGAGCTCGGTCGCTTGCGCACGGCGCTCGGAGGACTCGCTGGTGAGCTTCGGCTCGAGCGGCGCTCTCTGCGATGGGAGAGCGCTGGGGACGTCGCGCTCGTCGAGCCGCTCGTCCCGCGGCGAGAGGCTCGCATCGTCGCGGTGCTCTCGGATGGTCGCGCGTGGAAAGTGCCTGCGATCGCGGAGGTCGTGCAGCAGTCGCTGCGGACCGTGCAGCGGCTCTTGAGCGAGCTCGAGCGGCGCAGATTGGTCGTCGCCCTCGGTCGCGCGCGCACGCGGCGCTGGGTGGTCGCGCCGGCCGCGCCGCGCGTCGGGTCTTGGATGATCAGCCAGGAGACAACATGAAATGAAGAGCCGCCCCCGATCGAAGCCGCGCCGCGCCGAGGTTGTCCGCGAGATCGCGATCGACGGCGTCGAGCGCATCGCTGGGGTCACGCACGACGGCGAGCGCCTCTGGTTCGCCGACATGACGCGAGGTGGGCTCGTCGCAGTCGACCCGGCGAGCGGCAAGACCGTGCGCCGCTTGATCGACATCCCCGTAGAGGCGGGGACTGCGTTCGACGGACAGCATCTTTATCAACTCGCCAATGGGAAAATCCATGTGATCGACCGCGAGAGCGGCGCGATTGTGCGCTCGCTCGAGGCTCCCCCAGGCGCCCTCAGCGGAATGGCCTATGCGGCTGGGGCGCTTTGGATTGGCGACTATACGGGTCGCTCTATCCACAAGGTCGACCCAGCGACGGGTCGAATCGAAAAGACGATAGCGTGCGATCGGTTCGTGACGGGCGTGACCTGGGCCGCGGCCGAGCTCTGGCATGGAGTCGACGAGGAGGGCTCGGAGCTCAGACACGTCGACGCAGAGTCTGGCGAGGTCCTCGAGCGATTGGCACTCCCCGCCAATGTCCGTTGCAGCGGGCTCGAGTCCGATCCCGACGGTCGCCTTTGGTTCGGCGATCGCAGCTCAGGCACGCTGCGCGCGGTGAAGCGCAAATAGCCGGGGCCTCGCTACCGCTTTGGGGACTACCGCAGCACGCCGAGCCGAGCGACCTCGAGCTCACCCTGGCGGGCATAATCCAGAGCCTCACCGAGGACGCGCGCGGCCTCTTGGGGGGCGTGGAAGCCCATGCTGTTCTCCGCCGCGATGAAGTCGAGGCGCCATTGCGCGCGCCGCTGCAGGCGCAACGCAGCGTCGAGATCCTCACTCGAGAAGCCGGCCTGTTTGGCGAGGTCGATGGCGTCGATCAGGTTGGAGATCGCCTCACCCCCGCGCTCGAGGAGCTCGTGGTTACGGTCTTGTATGACAGCGACGCGCGCGTTGATCTCGGACTCGCTGAAGCGGTGACAGGATTGACAGGCGCGGTTGATGTTGAGGAGCGGGCTGCGCACCCAATGGTCGCTGACCTTGCTGGCGCCCTCACGCATATAGGGCATATGGCAGTCGGCGCAGGACACGCCGCTCCGCGCGTGAACGCCCTGGTTCCAGAGCTCGAACTCGGGGTGCTGCGCCTTGAGGACGGGGGCGCCCGTGGTCGCGTGCGTGAAGTCGACGAACGCGCTGCCGTCGGGGAATTTGGCTTCATCCCAATAGGACTCGATGTCGTCGGCGGTCAGCCCCTTACCCCAGGGGAAGGTGAGCGGCATCTTCGTCGAACAGTAATATTCGACGTGGCATTGGCCGCAGACGAAGGAGCGGAGCTCGTTGCGGCTCGCGTCTTTGTTGGGGTCATAAGGGGTCGTGCGGCTCGTCGCGCGCCAGACGTCGATCGATGGAAGAGCCGGCACTGGCGCGTCCGACGCGGCGAGCGCTTGGATCCCACGGATGAAGCCGGGGCGCGTGACGCGCAGGCTCATCGTCTTGGGGTCGTGACAGTCGACGCAGCTCACGGGGTGCGCGTGCCCGCTGTCATGCAGCTTGGCGTCGAGGTCTTGGTAAGTGAACTTGAAGCTCTCCTCGAAGCCCTTCATCGCGTCGCCGTTACCGAGCTCGCGATAGAGCGGCATGATCGAGGCATGACAGTGCAGACACGAGCCCGACTGGGGCTTGGAGAGGCGCTTCGTAGCCTCTTGATCGGTGAGCATGTAAGCGTGGCCGCGGCGGTCGCGATAGTCGATCGAGAACGCATAGCCGAGGAACATCTGCTTCAGCCACGGATCGCGATCGGCCTTCTCCTCGGGGAGGGCCTCGCTCCCAGCGTGGCCGCCGAATCGGGTCTTGGTGGTCCGCGAGGTGCGCTTGTAGCCGTCGTATTGTTGGGGCCAATTCTGCCCCCATTTCTCGGGATCGGTGTCGTCCTCACCCACCTCGACGACGCGGACGAACGCAGCCTTCTCCTCGGTCTTGCGCTCGAAGATGTTGGTGAGGAGCGCCGTCACGCCAGCCCCCAATACGGCGGCGAAGAGGATCGCGGTGCCGTAGCCCAGCCGCTGGACGAGGGTCGCGCGCCGCTCGGCCGGATCAGGCTTGGAGGCCGGGTCAGGCTTGGAGGCCGGGGACTCGGGGGACTCGGGGCGCTCGCTCGGAGTTTCATCCTTGTCAGTCATGTTCGTCCTTGGAACTGGCAGATAGAGACTCGAGCTCGGCGGCCTTGTAGGGACCCCCCAGCGCCGCGCGCTCGCCGTGGCCCGCCGTCGCGTGACAATGGAGACAGTCAGGGGCGCCGGAGGAGTGGGCCGCGAGCTCGGAGATCATCTCGGCGTGGCATCGCTCACAGTTCGCTTGCAAGATGCGGCGGCTCTCGGGCTTCAGTCGAATGGGCTCCGCGAACGTCTGGGCGGTGAACTCTTTGCTGTGGCGCCAGCCGTTCTCGGCCTTGGCCAGGTACTTGGGGACGAAGTCGTGTGGCAGGTGGCAGTCGACGCAGACCGCGACGGTGTGGTGACTCGAGCCCTGCCAGCCCGCGAGCTGCGTGCGCATGATATGGCAGTTCGCGCACGCGGTCGGGTTGGTGCTGAAGTACGAGAGCCCCTTGGCGTAGGAGAACGTGTAACCGCCAATCCCCGCGGTGACGCCGACGGTGAGCGCGAGCGCGAGGCCCCACCGACTGAGGTGGGGGCGAGGCACGGGGCGACTGCGCGGTCGCGCGCGCCGAGCGGCGTCAGACATCTGCGAGGGGCGCTCGGGAGCCGGCATATCAATCCGTCGGCCGGTCCACTATCACGAGACCCCGCGCCGACGGAAGTGTAAGTCGGCGGGGCTACTCGTCGCCGGGGTCGACCTTGACCTGGGCCTGCATGCGCAAGAGCCCGTCCTTCGCGTTGGCGCGCAGATCCGAGAGCTCGATCGAGGCCCCTTTTACGAGCGAGATGTGCAGCAATCGATCGGGGATCGGCAGCGTGAGGGGCATGGCGTACTTACTGAGATCTTCGTCACGAAGGACGGGGATGACGTCGGAGAGACAGGGCGTCAGCCAGACCTCGTCGCGGACCTCTTTGGAGCAGTTCATCGCGAACGAGAGGATTCGACTCTCGAGCCGCAAGCGGCCGTCGACCACGGAGGGTATCGAACAGAAGTCCGCGTGCACCACGGCGGTGCGGCCGTCGACCATCGTACCTACAGCGAGGTCAGCGAATCGGATGCCGAAGCCAGCGCAGTCGGCCGCCCCCAGGGCGAGCGTGACGGGCGGCAAGCGCACGTCGAGCGCGTCGAGCTTCAACGCGACGCGGTCGGCCATCTTCTCCTGGAAGTTCTCGAGGACACCCTCGCTCTTGCCCCACGCGTCGAGCGCGCCGCCCTGCCAAAGGAGGTAGAGAGCCTGCTCGAGCGCGTCGAGCGAGGCCACGGCCTCGACGTTGTGGGCGGCCGCAGGGACGGCTGCTGCGCCGAAGACGAGCGGCGCCTGCTTACCGGGGACGGCGGGGGGACCCATGATGCCCGGGTCCTTGTGTGGCTCGTCGAGCTCGGCGGTGACGCCGATCCCCACCGAGACGCCTGCGGCGGTGATCTCGGGTCGATCGCACAGGCGAGGCCTCAGCGTCCCGGAGATGCCGCGCGCGCCTTTGACGACGAGGTCCCCGAGCTGGATGGGATCACGCGGCAGCTTGATGAACGGCAGGACCTTGCCGATCTGGCGCTTCACCTCGGCTTGGGCGATCTTCTCGACGTCTACAAAGATGTCAGCGATCTCGACGAGGAGCTTGTCGCGGGTCTTGCCCGTCCAGTCGAGCGCGAGGTCGTCGAGGTTGACGACGATGTCGCCCTCCTTCTCGCCGAGCGAGACCTTGCCGGTGATGGTGAAGCGCGTCGGCTTGCGGTCGTCGTCGTCGAGGGTGATCGTGCCGCGTATGACGAGCTGCCCGGGCTCGAGCGCGATCTTGAGATCGGTGCTGCGGACCTCGGCAAAATGCATGACCTTGATGTCGGCCGCGACGATGTCTCGGGGGAACTGCTTCCTGATCTCGCGCTCGACGATCGCGAGCGCGTCGCCTCCGTCGTCGGTGCCGTTGTCGAAGAACGAGGGCAAGAGGCGCACGCGCGCGGAGCAAGGCCAGGGTTTGCCCTCGGGCATGACCGGGCTGTGCACGACGGGGACGGTGACCTCCCGCTCCCACCTGCCGCCGTAGACGACGCGATAGGTGCGCAGGCCGATCGCAGAGAGCCCCGCGCTGTCGTCGTCCTCGATGCGATCGCGCAGGCCGTCGGGGCCGAGCATGATCTCTTCCTTGGGGCGCGGCGAGGCGAGCACGTGCGCGCGGCTCCCGTCGAGGCGAACGAGCAGATCGTCGGGAGGCGGCGTCGAGAGCGCGCTGTAGAACCCAGCGAAGATCGCGGTCGCGGCCAGCGCGCCGAGCGTGAGCTCGACCGCGCGCATCAGCCGCGCCCGCTCACGGAGAAGAGGATCGCGACGCTCGCGAGCTCCATCGCGACGACGAAGAGCGTCGAGCGAATGACCGAAGAGGTCATCGCGCGCGTGACGTCCGCGGCCTCTTCCTTCGGGCCGACGCCGCGGCTCGTCGCGATCGTCGCGAGCGCGACGGCGTAGGTGAGGACGAGGCCGAAGCCGCGGACCAGATAGGGACGACGCGCGGGCGCGGGGTCGACGAAGTCGCTCGAGAGCAGGGTGAGCGCGTCGGGCGCGGAGTACACCCTGAAGAGGAGCCAGCCGCCCGCCATCATGGCCGCGATGAACACGACGACCGTGATCAAGTAAGACATGAATAAAGCAAACCACGCGGTCGACCACAGGTATCGCGGGACCGGGACGCCGAGGCCCTCGAGCGCGAGCGACTGCTTGCCGAGCTGCATGCTCCCGAGCCACGCGGCCACGACGTTGCCGCTCGTCGCGGCGAAGAGGACCGCGGAGAGCGGCGGCGCGAGCGACAGGATGTACGTGCCCCCGACGAGGCGCAGCATGCTCGCGGTCTTGATGTCGGTCGTCATCTTCGCGATGACGTAGAGCACTGTGAACCCGAGCAAACCACCGACGACGCCGTAGAACGGCAGCGGCCCGAGCAGGCTCTGGCGCGCGGCGCGGAAGAAGACGCGCAGGCTCGCGAAGAAGAGCTTCGGCCGCGCGGCGTGGAGGATCGCAGCGCCGAGGACGCGCAGCACGCTCGGGCCGGACTCGCGCCCGCGGCGCGCGCCCTTCGGCCGAGGGGGCAGCTGCGGCACGCTCGCGAGCATCCCGTTGACCTCGCGTTCGAGCGCGAGGACGCGGTTCGCGCGCTCGTCCTCGAGCATGCGCTCGGCGGGCCCGCGCCCGTCGTCGAGCAGCCGCACGATGCGTCGATCGTAGAGGAAGAGCGACTTGTGGCTCGCGCCCGCGGCGAGGGTGAGATCGTGCGTGATGAGGAGGACCGCGACGCCGTGAGCCTCGGCCTGCTCGATGAGGAGGCGCGCGAGTCGACGGACGCCGAGCGGATCGAGCCCGACGCTGGGCTCGTCGAGGATGAGGAGCTTGCGCCCCGCGGCCAGCGTGCGCGCGACCGCGACGCGCTGCGCTTGTCCACCGCTCAACGTCGCGACCGCGGTGCCGCTCTCTCCGAGCGAGAGGTCGAGGCCGACCGCGCCGAGCCACTTGGCTGCGTCGCGAGGTTTGCCCGCGGCGTCCTGCGCGAGCGTGATGTTGCCGGCGACGTCGAGGTGATCGAAGAGCGCGCCGCGCTGCGGGACGAACGCGACGTCGGCCGCGAGCGTGCGCGTCTCGTATTCGACCTGATACCCCTTCGCCTGGAGCTTCTGCGGCTCGACCAAGGCCGAGACGAGCGTGCTCTTGCCCGAGCCGGAGGGGCCGAGCAGGCTGACGACCTCGCCGGCGCGCACGGTCACGTCGGTGGGCAAGAGCACCGTGCGCCCGTCGGGGAGCGTGACCGCGAGGCGCGAGGCCGCGAGGATGACCTCAGCCATGCGGCTCGTCGCGCACCGTGGGGTTCACCTCGAGGATCGGCTCGACGGGCGCGTGCCGCTGCAAGAGGTGGAGGATCGGCGTCGTCGCGAACGTCGTGACGAGCGCCATGAGCACGAGCATCGCGAACAGCGTCGGCGAGATGACCCCGAGATCGAAGCCGACGTTGAGGACGATGAGCTCCATCAGGCCCCGCGTGTTCATCAGGATGCCGAGCGAAGCGGCGTCGCGCGATGACAAACCTGTAAGCCTTGCGGCGACGAAGCTGCCCCCGAATTTGCCGAGCGTCGCGACGAGGATGATGACCCCGCAGAAGAGCCACTGCGACCACGTCGAGACGAGCCCGATCTGCGTGCGCAGGCCCGTGAAGGCGAAGAAGGCCGGCAGGAAGAAGACGATGACGACGTCCGTGAGCTTGTCGTTGATCTCGTGCGCGAGCCGCGACGACCGTGGGATGAGCGCCCCGAAGAGGAACGCGCCGAAGAGCGCGTGGATGCCGATCGCCTCGGTCGCGAGCGCCGAGAGCAAGAGGCCCACCGCGACGACCGCGAACATCCCCTGCGTGAGCTGTCCGCGACGCTCGTGGAGGTCGACGAGCTTGCGGACGAGCGGTCGCACGACGAGCAGCATCAACGCGACGAAGACACCCGCGAAGAGCACCGTCCAAGCGGCCTTCATCGCCGTGCCTTGCGCGATGCTCACGACGAACGCGAGGAGGCACCACGCCGTCACGTCGTCGACCGCGGCGCACGTGAGCGCGATCGTCCCGAGCCGCGTCTGCTGCATCCGTCGGTCGGTGAGGATGCGAGCGAGCACCGGGAAGGCCGTGACCGACATGGAGACGCCGATGAAGAGCGCGAACGTCAGGAACGGGACGTCGTTCGTCGCGAGGACCGGATAGAGGAAGAGCGCGAGCACGCCGCCGAGCGTGAACGGCGTGAGGATGCTCGCGTGCGAGACCGCGACGCTCGAGCGCGTGCGGCCTTTGAGCAGGCTCACGTCGAGCTCGAGCCCGATGAGGAACATGAAGAGCACCACGCCGACCTGCGCGATGATCCCGAGCAGCGGCGAGATGTTCTGGGGCAAGAGCGCCGCGCTCGCGCCCGGCGCGAAGCGACCGAGGAGCGACGGCCCGAGCATGATGCCCGCGACGACCTCGCCGATCACGGCGGGCTGGTGCAGCCGCTTGAAGAGCGCGCCGACGAGGCGCGAGAGCAAGATGACCACCGCGAGCGCGAGGAGCACGTGCTCGAGCGCGTGGGCCGACGTGCTCGGGGCCGCGTGGACGATCTTGTCCGGAGCGGGGTCGGGCGCGACGAGCCCCGCACCGCGTCGAGCGATCGCATGGAACGCCAGCGCAGCCGCGCCGAGCATGAGTCCGTAGCCGGCGAGGCCCGCCAAGTGCGAGCGCACGCCCTTCGGGGCTGACATGCCGAGAGCATACTCCCTGACCCGTTCACGAACGACCGCGTACGAGCGCGCAGGCGTGCTCGTCCTCGCGCTGGAGGGTGCGGCGCTTTTCGGATAACGCAGTGCTCATGAGGCCGTCCCCCACCGTCTTCGCTCAGGCGCTCGCGGTCGTCGTCGCGACCGCGGCCGCGCGACGCGGCGTCGCGCCTGCCGTCCTCGCGGAGGAGCTCGGCGTCTCGCCCGACGTGCTCTCGGATCCGAACGCGCGCGTCCCGCACGAGACGCTGATGTCCGCGTGGGAGCAGCACTCGGCGGGGGACGAGCAGTTCGGGCTGCGCGCGGCGTTGTTGATCGACGACGCGCGCTCGACCTTGGTCGAATACGCGCTCGCGAACGCGGGGACGGCGCTCCTCGCGCTCGAGGGCTACGTGCGGTTTCAGCGCCTCTTGCACGACGCCGCGGCGCACACCCTCAGCGTCGACGACGACGGTGTTCGCCTGCGGTTCGGGCTCACGCCGCCGCTTAGGATGGCGGACGCGCTCTCGGATTTTCTGGCGGCGACCACGGTGCTGCGCTTTCGCCGATCGATGGTCGATCCGGTCGAGCCGCGGCGTGTCCTCTTGCCGCGCGCACCGCTCGGCGAGGCCTCGCTCGCGCGGCAGATCTTCAACGCCGAGATCGAATACGGGGCGCAAGCCGCGGAGATCCACTTTCCGCCAGCGTTCGTCGAGCGCAAGCCGAAGGCTGCCGATCCGAAGCTCTATTACTTACTTGTCTGTCAAATCGAGCGCGCCCTGGGGCTCCCCGAGTCCCCCGCGACGCCGTCGTCGACCCCACCCTCGAGCGACGGGCAGGACCTCGTCCTCCGCACCAAGGCCGCGCTGCGCACGGCGCTCCTCTCCGGCAAGGCGACGCTCCCCGACGTCGCCAAGACGCTCGGTCAGAGCCCACGCAGCCTGCAGCGCCGGCTCGCCGAGCGCGGCACCTCGTTTCAAGCGGTGCTCGACGACGTCCGCCGCGTCGTCGCGATCGAGCTCCTCACGAATCCGCGCGCGAGCGTGACGGAGGTCGCGCTGACAGCGGGGTTCTCCGAGCTCTCCGCGTTCACCCGCGCCTTCCGACGTTGGACGGGCGAGCCTCCGAGCGAGTACCTGCGGCGTTACGACCGGCCTCCTTGCGCGTGAGCTCGCTCAAGGGAGCGCGGCTTCGACCTCGTCGAAGTCGACCCGAATGGGCGTGATCTGCGCCTCGGCGACGTCGGTCGTCTCGAGCCCGCCGTCGAAGACGCCGTCGCGCCCTTCACCCACAGGCTCGCCGAGCGTCAACGTGAGGTCTCCCTCCCAATAGTCGACGCTGCCGCTCGCTCCCCAAATCGAGCCCTCGAACCCACCTTCCAATCCTGTAACCTCGAAGTCGACTCCCCGCGTCAGGACAGTCCCCGTCGCGCCCTCCGTGACAGTGTCGGCGACCGCGAGCGACAGATGGACGCCAGTGTTCCCGGGTGAGGGGTCGCCGTGAATGCACTCCAGCGAGCCCGTGCCGTCAGGTGGGTTCGGCGTGAGCAAAGCACACAAGAAGTGAGCGTTCGTGAAGGTCTCGAGCTCGTGGTTCGGGCGAGATACCTGGATTCGATCTGCGGTGGGAGCGGCGCCGCCCCCGCCTCCGGCGCCGGCGTCGTCCCCGCAAGCCGCCGCGAGGATCACCATAGAGACCATTGTCCAACATCGCGCGAAGGGCATTCCAATACGGTAAGCGTCTCTGTCGCCGCGCGCGCGGCGCGAGGTGCGCTCCACTGGATCGCACGACAGCGCTCGCTATATACGAGAGCCATGTCGATACTGGACTCTTTGCGCACGTGGACCCCGCTCGGGGCCGTCCCCGAGATCTCGCCCGCCGAGCTCCACGCGGCGCTGAAGAGCGAGGCCCCACCGCAGCTCGTCGACGTGCGCACCTCGCTCGAGTGGACCCAGAGTCGAATCGCTGGTTCGTTGAGCCTGCCCATCACCTCGTTCGCGGCGCGGCTCCCCGAGCTCGGCCTCGACTCCACGCGACCCGTCATCGCGATCTGCCTGTCCGCACATCGCAGCATCCCCGCGGTGCGCGTCCTCCGCGAGCGCGGCTTCACCGCGATGCAGCTCGCTGGCGGGATGTTCGCGTGGTGGGCGGCGAAGCTGCCTGTCGAGAAGGGGGACTCGGACTGATTCATTGCTGGAGACGCCGCGCGGCCGCTACGCCGGGAGGATATTGTATTGCTTGCGGAGCGCGTGGATTGGACGGTCCATGACCGCCCAGAAGTCCCAATGATCCATGAGGTCGATGTTCATCGCGCTGCCTCGGACGAAGGCGCGGACAAGACTGTCCGGTAGGCCCGGCTCTGACACGAGCCCTTTGTAGGTGTCGGCGAGCGGCGTCAGCTTGAGGCCGTGTTGGGCCTGCGCGAGCATGAAGACCAAGACAGCAAACGGATTGTGACGCCGATAGCCGGCAGTGAAGGAGAGCACCAGTCCCTCGCTGCGAATGTCCGTGTCATAGCCGCCCAACACGTGCGAGAGATCGTGCGACAGGAGGGCCTCGGGGGCGCCGCCCCGCTCGCCGGGGAACTTGAAGTTGCGCGCCTTGTAGAACTTCCAGAGCTCTTTGCCGAGCGTGCCGTCGGCGTAGCCCTCGAGGGCGTGATAGCGCTCGGCTACCTCGGTGTTCTCGATGAGCCCGGCGAAGCTGAGCGCGTTCTTCAGGACAGAGAGGAGGCCCTGCTCCTCGAGCAGCTGGCGAATGTTCTCTCCGCCTGGGCCGTTGCGGATGACGTCCAATCTGAAGAGGAGGAACCGCTCCTCCGCGAACTTACGCAATTGTCCGACAGTCGCGGGCGCCACCTCGAGCGCCGCCGCGAAGCGCTCGACCTCGACGGCCTCGCGGGGGTCGACCTTCTCGCCGACCATCGCCACGGTGACGAGGCCGCCGACGAGCTGCTCTCTCAGCGTCGCGCCGTCTACTGCATTGGCCAGCTCGGCGGGCTCGATCGGCTCGAGCGCGTCGAGGTCGTACGACGTCTCGAGCAGGTGCTTCTGAATCGCGGTCAGGGCCTCGCGGCGGGGGCCGTCGAGCGGCGCACCCGCCGCGGTCAGTGTGGTCTTCATGGCGCGGAGCCCCGCGCGGGCTTGTTCGGCATTGGGCTTCAGGAAGGTCATGCCCCGAAGCTAGACAGCGCTCGCGTCGCCCGCGCGACCGTACACGCCATACAGTTGACCGAGCGCGCCAACGCTCACGACGCCAGTTCGGCGCCTAGGGACAGGGCATTAGACGCGCTTGTCCACGGCGCCGGGCTTGAGGATGACGCCGCGGCTGTGTCGACCGTCGAGGAGCACCCGCAGCGGCTTCGCGAGGCGGACGTGACGGACCTCACCGAGGTCGGTCTGCGCGGGCTGGGCGTCGAGCCACGCGCGATCGAAGCGACGAGCGCTCGGCGTCCCCCGTTTGTCGACGTTGGAGATCGTCAAATATCCGATGCGGAAAGATGTGACGTTGTGAAAGAAATGAGCCCCCTGTGAGGGCTCGACCTCGCGGTCTTGGAAGACGGTCTCCACCATCACGCGCGCGCCCGCGATCTGCGCCCACTTCACCGGGATCCCGAGGCGCGGATCGCTCGAGCCCCAACGCCCCGGGCCGGCGAGCAGATAGGGCGTGGTCGTCGCGCTGAGCTGCGCGTTGAGCTTCGAGACCTGCTCGGCGACGAGCGGCGTCTCGTGGGCCTGGAGGTTGTCGCGCTTCACGTAGACGACGTCGACGATCCCCTCGATGACCCCGTGGCCGAGCGAGCGGTCGGTGATCGACAGCACGTCTTCGGGGGCGAAGCCCTCGGCGTCGATCTGGCCGTCGAGGGCCTGCATGGCCTGAGGGCGCACCTGCAGGATGTAGAGGCACGGCGGGCGGCGCGCGCGCGCCACAGGATCGGCTCGCCCCCAATCGCCGGCGTCGACCGCGAACTCGATCTCGACCGGGCAACCGAAGGCCTCGCGCAACCGGCGGAGCAGGTCCGAGAGCGCCTGAGGCAAGGGGAGGGCGTTCCACTTGAGGACATTGTGGAACGTGACGACGCGAGGGCCGCGCGTCGTGAGATCGTCGCGGACCACGTCGTCTTCGTGCGAGTACGTGCTCCCCGCGAGGGCGAGCGTGCCGTCGATCTCTGCGTCGGAGAGCTCGTACTCGTGAGTGCAGCCGTCCCCGAGCAGGTCGGGGGCCTCGTTCGTGAGGTCGATCGCGACGAAGCGACGCTGACTGTAGCGTAAGTAATCTTCGGCCGAGCCGAACTGCGGCAAGACGGCCGGGTCGGCGGGTGAGAACTGGAGCGCAGCGCCGCCCTGCGCGATCGTCTGCCCGAGCCCGAGCGCCAAATACGCGAGTCCGTCCTCGGCCCGCTGATGGCCTACCGGATAATGATTGTAGGACACCGCCACGCCGGCGATATGAGGATAAAAGCGCGCTTTGTGCTGTTGGCCGACGACCTCTTGGATGAGGACGCCCATCTTCTCCTCTTCGACCGAGTACTGCGTACGCGCGATGTAGGCGCGCGCGTCGTCCGAGTACGTCGAGGCCCAAACTGCTTTGACCGCGCGCGCCAGTTGGCCGAACCGCTCCTCGGGGTCGGGGTGGTTGTTGGGCAACATGAAGGTCGAATAGATCCCGGCGAAGGGCTGGGCCTGCGAGTCCTCGAGCAGGCTCGAGGAGCGCACCGCCAAGGGGCCGCTCAAGGACGCGACCGTGCGTCGCAGCTTCTGCCGGAGCTCGTCGGAGAGGCGAGCCTCCATGCAGCGCTGGTGGATCTGCTGCTGCGTCAGCTTGCTGAGCCCCTCGCCGATGATCTTGTGTCGGTCGATGAACTTCTCGAACTCGTCTGTCGGGATGGCGATCGAGTTCGGCACGCGGAGTTGGAAGTTGGGGAATCGCTCGGACAGGTGGTGGCGCGCGATGAGCGAGCTGACGAAGGCCACGCCGCGAGCCTTGCCGCCGAGCGAACCCTTGCCGAGGCGGATGAACTGCGCCGCGCTCGGGCGAGCGCTCGTATAGTCGGAGATCGTCCCCGACTGTTGGCGCTGGCGCTCGGCGCTCAGTGCCTCGATGAGGAACTGGCGAATAGCCTCGGGGTTCGAGAACTCTGCGGCCTTGCGGGATCGCAGTCGCTGCGCGATCGCGAACATGCACCTGGCGGTCAGCCAATGGCTGAAGTGATTGTGGCTCGCGTGATAGGCAATCGACTCCGCGGGCACCGTCCGCAGCATCTGCTCGAGCTCGTAGGTGTGCCGCGCGCGCCCGACCTCGGAGCGATCCGGCAGGCGGAAGACGAAGTCACCGAAGCCGAGCGCCTCTTTGACGAACTGAGCGATCTCCTTCAAGAGCTCGGGCGAGTTCTTGTCGGCATATTTGACGCCCAGCTCTTTGGCGCGCGCGGCGCTGCTCGAGTCGGCCGATTGGACCATGATGGCCAAATCGGGGGCGCGGGCACGTATCTCCTTTACAAGGTCGTAACCGGCCTGCGCGTCCTCTTCACCCCTGCGAGGGAAGCGCACGTCGCTTATGACCGCGATCGTGGCGTCCTGAAAGCGGTCGAAGAACGCCATCGCTTGCTCGTAGTCGCGCGCCAAGAGGACCTTCGGGCGGGCGCGCATCCGCATCACGCGGTGCAGGTCGTTGAGGCCCTCGGCGACGAGGGACTCGGACTGCTGCATGAGCTGGGTATAGAGCAGACTGAGGAACGCCGAGTAACGCCGCACCGAGTCCTCGACGACGATGAGGACGCGGACCCCGGCCTCGACGTCGTGCTCCACGTTGAGCGCGTCCTCGACCAGCTTGACGATGGAGAGGATGATCCGCGCGTCGCCCGTCCAGCCGAAGACGTAGTCGAGCCCCGCGGTGTCGAGCGCGAGCCCGTTCTGCGCGAGCTCGGCCTCGGTCCGAACGAGCAGCACGACGGGGAGCGACGGGTACGTGTTCTTGATGCGGCGCGAGAGCGCCCCAGCGTCCGTGTCGACGATACGCAGCATCGTCATCACGAGGTCGAAGCGGCGCTCGCTGAGCATCTCGAGCGCGCGCGCGCCGGACGACACGTGCGTGATGCGAGGCGCGTTCGAGAGGTTGAGCTCCGAGTACTCGGTGAAGATGCGGTCGGTGAGGCTGCCGTCTTCCTCGAGGATGAACGCGTCGTACTGCGAGCTGACGAGCAGAACCTCGCTCACGCGGTTCGGCATGATGTCGTGGAAGGTCTCATCCCACGGCGATCCCCCCCTCGAGCTCGGTGGGATCGTGACCCGGTCTTCCGTCATGCCGACGAAGCTACACCCGCGCCCCCCGACGCAGGGTCCCTACGTGCTGTCAGACCACGCCTTGCGCGAGCATCGAGTTCGCGACCTTGATGAAGCCCGCGCGGTTCGCGCCGTTGACGTAGTTCACGTGCTCGCCGTCGGTGCCGTATTGGACGCAGGTGGAGTGGATGCTCCGCATGATCTGGTGGAGGCGCTGGTCGACCTCCTCACGCGTCCACGCGAGGTGCATCGCGTTCTGCGCCATCTCGAGGCCGCTCGTTGCCACGCCGCCTGCGTTCGCGGCCTTGCCGGGGGCGAAGAGGATCTTCGCCGCGAGGAAGGTCTCGATGCCTTCGGGCGTGGTCGGCATATTGGCGCCCTCGACAACACATTGGCAGCCGTTCTTGACCAGCGTGCGCGCGTCCTCACCGTTGAGGGTGTTCTCGGCCGCGCAGGGGAAGGCGACGTCGCACGGGATGGTCCAGGGCTGCGACTTCTCGAGGAAGCTCACGTTCTTCCACCGGGCGACGTACTCCTTCAAGCTGCCGCGTCGGTTGAACACGAGGTCCTTGGTGAAGGCGAGCTTCTCGGCGTCGATGCCGGCCGGGTCGTGCACGGTGCCGTCGTAGTCGCAGATCGCCACGACCTTGCCGCCGAGCTCATTGACCTTCTCGACCACGTGGAGCGCCACGTTGCCGGCCCCCGACACGATCACGGTCTTGCCGGTGAGACCCTCACCGCGGCGCGCGAGCATCTCCTGCGCGAAGTAGGTCGCGCCGTAGCCCGTAGCCTCGGTGCGGATGAGCGAGCCGCCCCAGTCGAGCCCCTTGCCGGTGAGGACACCGGTAAACTCGTTGCGGAGCTTCTTGTACATGCCGAACAAGTAGCCAATCTCGCGGCCGCCGACGCCCAAGTCACCAGCGGGTACATCGGTGTCGGGCCCCACATGGCGGAAGAGCTCGGCCATGAAGGCCTGGCAGAAGCGCATCACTTCATTGTCGCTCTTGCCGCGGACATCGAAGTCACTACCACCCTTGCCGCCGCCCATCGGCAGACCGGTGAGCGCGTTCTTGAAGGTCTGCTCGAAGCCCAGGAATTTCAGGACGCCGAGGGTCACCGTGGAGTGGAACCGAAGGCCGCCCTTGTACGGGCCGATGGCGCTGTTCAGTTGGACCCGGAAACCCCTGTTGACGTGGACCTGTCCTTTGTCGTCGACCCAGGGGACACGGAACATGATGACCCGCTCGGGCTCGACGATACGCTCCAGAATCTTCGCTTGGCGATATGCGGGGCTCGACTCAACGAGCGGCATGACCGACTCGACGACCTCACGTACGGCCTGGTGGAATTGAGGCTCGGAGGGGTTCTTGGCGATCAGATCCGCCATGAAGGATTCGACGGCTTGGCTCATGATGGCGGGACCGTAGGCGAACGCTCTGACCGGAGCAAAGCCCAAATGCCATCAGTTCAAGCGTCGCGCACGGCGCGGTGCGTTGACGTCATTGCGCAGGCGGCATTGGTGCGTCCACGGTGATGACGCGCGCATGGATTGCGCGCCCGGGGCGGCGTGAGATCACTTGCAGACGAGGATCTCACTCGTCTCATTTTGGACGTCGCCGAGCAGGTTCCCGCAGCTGCTCCCGCTGCGCAGCTTGACCGCGCCGCCCACGTCGATGGTCACGTGCGTGTGTGAATGGCCTGTAATCAGTGTTTGCTGATAAGAGCCATTCCCCCGGCTCATGACACAGACGGGTACCGAGTTGGAACAGTCATTCACGAGCACGACGTCTTTGGAAGATGGAGAGCTCGAGCTCGTCGTCGAGCCGAAGGTCGCCCTGGCCCCCGAGGTCCAAGACAAATCCCAAGCGCCCTGGTCCGAGTCGCTGTCCCCGAGCCCGAACGTGCCTGTCGCGTCCCCGTCGTCGCTCCAATGGAACTTGCATCTCCCGCTTCCAGTCGTGTCAGTCCAGGTACAGGCCAGATCTCTGCCGTGGGACGTGCAGTCCAGTGTGCCTCCAGAGTATTCGCCTGTGACTTTATGGTCGTCCAGCATGACGAACTTGATGCGACCGAAGCGCGAGTCCCAACGGCCGTCGCCCCAATCGGAGTCGGAGTCCGACGCAGCTTCGTTGGTGCCCGAGGTCTCCTTCGAGTCGCCCGAGCTGCTCGAGCCACCGCTCGTCCTGACCGGCGTGTAGGCGGTCGCGCTCCTCGATGGGTAACCGCCAGCGCAGCCGCCGAGCGTGGAGAAGCCGACGACCACCAAAGTCAATGCGACAATCCTGCTGTTCATAGCCTCTTGTCCCTCGTCTCGAACGAGGAACGCGGCTCGCCGCCACGTGTAGCAAAGAACTTGGGCTCGCGTTCGCTCGCCCAACAGGGGGACTCGTTGCCCTCGCTTCGGGGGTATTATGGATTGTCCGTATGGTCCGCTCCGTCCTCGTCGCAGTCGGCGTGACCACCGCGCTGGCTTGCAACGATCCGAGCGGCGCGGGCCCGGCGCCCATCTCGAGCTCGAGCGCCAGCGCGACGCGGCTCGGGTCGGGGAGCGCCGGCGCCCCCGCGAGCGCGAGACCCGACAGGAGCGCCCGCGAGGCCCTCGCGCCTGGAGACGACCACGCCGTCCCGAGCTCCCAGACGTGGCAAGCCTCCAAAGACGCGAGGCCCAGCTGGAGCCGGACTGACCGCTACGCGCCCGCGATGATGCACGACGTCGACCTCTTCGCCGAGGCCAAGGCCGAGGTCCGCGCGGACAAGCTCCGCGACGCGCTGATCGTTTGTCGAATGACGACCACGCGCAACGCGGACGTGTTCACGGCCGGCGAGCTCTTCGGGACCTTGAGCGTAGGGGCGCTGCCCCGCCACGAATACGAGAACGCGAAGGGTTACCTGGTTGTCAGCTTTCCGCTCGCGGCGCTCGATCGGGGCGCGTCGATCTCGATTGGCGTCACCGACAAAGACATCATCTTCGACGACAGCCTCGGCGGCGTGACTTTGAAATACGCGGGCGTGTTGCCGCTCTCCGGGGCGTCGAACGGCGTGTCGCTCGAGTGCCGCGGGCTCCTGCGCCAGGCCGTCGAAGCGCTCGCCGCAGAGGCGATGAGCAGCGCCGACAAGGCCGTTCGACAGGCGTCCGCAGACTATGAGGTAGACGCCGCAGAGTTCGATTGGGGGTTCACCAACACGGGCGTGCTCTCGGCGAAGACTGCGGTGGAGGATCTGGCGGCGCTGCTCGGGTGGGCGGACCCGAGAGTCGCGCGACGTCTCGCGTGGTTGGAGGCTGTCTTCGCCCGCGTCGAGCGGGAGATCGCGAGCGTCGCTGCGTCGATCGCGGCGGGCGCTCCGAGCGAGGCCGCGCTGCCGTTCGCGGGCAGAGCGTCGACGGCGCCTCGCGTTCGCATGACGGGCTACGAGTGCGGGGCCGGGGCCGCGGAGGTCGTCAGCGCTCGGGCGCACCCCTTCGCACGCAAGCGTCTGACCGGGTCGACGTGTCTGGTTCGCGTGGAGCTCGCCTCGGGTGACGCGCGCGTCGAGCAGCCCGTCGGGGTCCTCCCCGTCGCGTTCCAGCTCGTGCTCGAGAGCGGGCGAGTCGTCGATCTCGACCTGGTCGACATCGACAGCCAGACGCGAGACGACTTCGGCCGCGGCACGATCGAGCCGCAAAAGACGGGGACGCTGCTCCTCGCGGCGAGTCAGACCGTGACCCGGCCCGTCCTCTTCCGAGCGCGCTCGGCGGGGCAGATCGTGGCGCTCGCGGTCAGCGCAAGAGGAGCAGCGTCGCGATGACGAGGAACGCAGCGCCCACGAGCGCGACGAGCAAAATGACGACGAAGTGAAGGCGCGCCACCTGCGCTTGGAGCTGGCGTCGCTCGACCGAGTCGGGGCCGTGGTGGTGGATCAAGGTCGGCGGCGGGCGGAGCGCGGCGGGGGGCGGGCCGAACGAGATCGTGCGCGGTACGTGGGGGTGCGGACTGTCCGGTGGCGACGAGACGGGCGCTTGGGGAACGACAGGGACTGCGTGGTTCGCGAGCTCCGGGTCGAGCACGACGCTGTTCGGGTAGAGGTCGCGATCGAGCTCCGTCTTCTCGGGGTCGAGGCTCGGCGCGCCCACGCGCGCGGTCGTGTGGCCGCGCGGATCGGTGCGGCGCGTGCGGCTCTGCGGAGGTGGGTCGAGATCGAAGCTCGAGGTGCGCGTGAGCCAGCGCTGCGCGAGCGCGGTCGGCGCGATCGAGAGCTCTGGCATCAGGCGCGCGAGCTCGTCGCGCACGGCGCGCGCCGACTGGGGTCGCTCGCTCGGCTGCTTCTTCAAGAGCGAGAGGACGAGGCGCTCGAGGTCCGGGTGGATGTCCGGCACGAGCTCGCGTGGTGCGGGCGGCTCGTCCTGCACGTGGCGCGCGACGACCTGGAGCGCGGTCTCGCCGTCGAAAGGGGGCTTGCCGGTGACGAGCTCGAAGAGCAAGACGCCGAGCGAATAGAGATCGGCGCGGTGATCGACGGCCTCGGCGCGCCCTTGCTCGGGGGACATGTAGCGCGGGGTGCCGACGAGATCGCCGACGTTGGTGAGCATCGAGCGGTTCAAGCTGATCGCGGTCTCTGCGATGCGGCCGGCCGCTCCATCCATGACCTTCGCGATGCCGAAATCGAGGAGCTTCACCGTGATGGCGTCGCCCGAGTCACCCGCGAGCGGCGTCGTCAGCATGACGTTCGCGGGCTTGATGTCGCGGTGGACGACGCCGCGGCCGTGCGCGTAGGAGAGGGCCTCGGCGATTTCCATCACGATGCGCGCGGCGCGAGCTTCCCCGAGGCGGCCGCGCTTCTTCAGCTGGACCGAGAGATCCTCGCCGACGATGAGCTCCATCGCGATGAAGAGGAGCGCCGGGTCGTCGCCGACGTGCAGGATCCTCACGATGTTCGGGTGGTGTAGCCGCGCAGCGAGGCGAGCCTCGCGGGCGAAACGGCGCACGAGCTCGGGGTCGTTCGCGAACTGCGGGTGCAGCACCTTGATCGCGACGTGGCGCGGCTCGTCGGGCGCGGCGTGCTCCTGCGTCGCGCAGAAGAGCTGCGCCATCCCGCCGTCGCGCATGAACGACGCGATTCGAAAGCGGTCCTCGAGCACGCGACCGACGAGGGGATGTTGGCTCGGACGGGTGCTCTCACGCGGGACGCGGACGAGCAGGCGCGTCGCGCTGTCGCTCGTCTCGCGGTCGAGCGACGTTCGCGCGGTCGGATCGTTGCGCGCGGTGTCCGGCGCCCACGTCGTCGTGTCGGCCCAGCGCGCGGGGACGATGGCGCGCAGGCGCTCCGCGAGCAGAGCGGCGCTCTCGGGGCGGCGCTCGGGGCGCTTGTCGAGCGTGCTCGCGAGGAGCTCCGCGAGGCCCCGCGTGATCGGCTGCGGCGTGCGCGGCTCGTGCGGCGGTTTGCGCTCGATGAGCGCGAGGAGCTCGCTCGCGCTCGAGGCGACGAACGGCGCGCGCCCGCTGAGGAGCTCGTAGTGGAGCACGCCGATCGCGTATAGGTCGGAGCGCACGTCGCCGAGATCGCCGCGCGCGCGATCGGGCGACGAGTACACGTCTGTAACCCGCAGGGCCTCGACCACGTCGGCCATCGCGAAGTCCGAGACGCGCACGCGCTCGAGCTCGGGCGCGTTCGGGTCGCGCGCGAAGAGCACGTTGTCGGGGCGCAGGCCGTGGTGGATGACGCCGTGTTGGTGCGCGTGCTCGACGGCCTGACAGAGCTCGAGCGCGATGCGGACGGCCTCGGGCTGAGGGAGCGGGCCGCGCGCGTCGACCATCGAGCGCAGGCTCTCGCCGAACGCGAGCTCCGTCGCGAGGTAGACGATGTCGCGATCCTCACCCGCGGCGAAGACCGGCAAGATGCTCGGATGCGAGAGGCGCTGCGCCTTCTCCGCGGCCGTGAGGAATCGACCGATGACGTCGGGATCCTCGACGAGCTCGGGGTGGAGGATCTTCAGCGCGAGGTGACGAGGTGGCTCGTCTTCGATCGCGCAGAAGACCTGCGCGATGCGCCCCTCACCGACGAGTGAGGCGATCTGGAAGCGGTTGTCGACCAACCTGCCGATGAGCGGGTGCGTCGGTCTCCACTGCCCGGAGGCAACCATCGCCACGAGCTCCCCCTTGCCGTCCAAGCGGATTGGTTGGCCGAGCGAAGCGAGGGCAACGAGCCCCTGTTGGGCGAGCGTGCGCGAGCCCAAGTTGTACCGCTTCGCGAGAGCGAACCTATCGCGAGGCCTCGAGGCTCGGGAAGCCACAACGAACAGGAAATTCACCCGCGAGCGATGCCGTAGCGCTCGAGCAAACGATGGAGAAATTGTCGCGACACGCGCATCGCCTCGGCGGCGCGCGACACGTTGCCCCCGTGTTCAGCGAGCTTCGCGGCGATATACGCACGTTCGAATTGCTCCACCATGACCTCGCGCGCTTCGCGGAGGGGCAGCGCGAAGACCGCGGGGTCGTTGCCGCTGTTCGGGCGAGGCTGTCCGCTCGGAGAAGACGCCGGAGCGGGCGTGCTCTGCGGAAAGAGGAGCAGCCGCGCGACCGTGTTTCGGAGCTCGCGCACGTTGCCGGGCCAGTCGTGCGCGCGGAGCATCTCCGCGGCGTTCGGCGGCAGATCGGCCCACGAGCGCGGCGGCTGCATCCGCTCGAGGAAATGCTCGACGAGGAGCGGGATGTCGTCGCGCCGATCGCGCAGCGGGGGCACGAGCGCCTCGACGACGGCCAAGCGGTAATAGAGGTCCTCGCGGAACTGCTTCTGCGCGACCCTCGCGCGGAGATCGCGGTGCGTCGCGGCGACGATGCGCACGTCGACGTGCAGCCACTCGGTCGCGCCGATGCGGCGCACCTGGCGAGCCTCGAGCGCGCGAAGCAGTTTGGGCTGCAAATCACCTGGGAGCTCACCGAGCTCGTCGATGAAGAGCGTGCCGCCGTGCGCTTGCTCGAAGACGCCGGCGTGCGCCTGCACAGCGCCGGTGAAGGCGCCGCGCATGTACCCGAAGAGCTCGGCCTCGAGCAGCGTCGGCGCGACCGCGCTGCAGTCGAAGACCACGAAGGGCGCATTCCTTCGCTGCGAAACATCATGGATCGCGCGCGCGAGAAGCTCTTTGCCGGTGCCCGACTCACCGAGCAGGACGATGGTCTCGTCGGTGGCGGCCGCGCGCTCGAGGTTCGCGAAGAGCGCGCGCATCGCGAGGCTCGCGCCGAGCGCTTGTCCGAAATTCACGCCGCGCGAGAGCTCGAGGTGCGTCGAGCCGCGCTGCGCCTCGAGCACGAGGCGCGCGGAGCCGATCGACACGTGGGCCTTCGGCTCGAGGAAGGCCTCGCGAACCGCGATCTTCTCGACGAACGTGCCGTTCTTGCTGCCGAGGTCGCGGACGAGCACGGCGCCGCCCTCACGGCGGACCTCACAGTGCCGACGCGAGACGCGAGGGTCGTCGACGACGACGTCACACTCGGGGTCCGAGCCGATGACGAGCGGCGCGACCCCGAGCGCGATCTCCTGCTTTTTTCCACGCGGCGCGCTGACGACGATGCGTAGGTTCGGCAGCTCGACGGCGCTCGGTCGGATGTCGGTGAGCGTGCCGTCCGACGGAGGCGCAGCGCCCTTCTGCATGGGCTCGCAGCCTACTCAAGTTCGGGTCGCGAGCGAGCACGGGCTTGGACGCCCTTCGGGTACTATGGGCCATGGGCTCGCCCGGCTCGGGGCTGGTGATCGGCCGTTACACCCTCGCAGAGCCCATCGCGTCGGGGGGAATGGCGACGATCTTCCTCGCCACGCAGAGCGGCGACGCCGGCTTCTCGCGCGTCGTCGCGATCAAGCGGATGCACCCGCGCTACGTGCGCGACCCGAACTTCATCTCGATGTTCCTCGACGAGGCTCGCCTCGCGGCGCGCATCCGACACCAGAACGTCGTGCAGACGCTCGACGTCGTCCACGAGGCCGAGGAGACCCTCATCGTCCTCGAGTACATCGACGGCGAGACCGTCGGGCGCATCGCGAAGACCCTCGTCGAGCGAGGTGAGCGCGTGCCGATGGAGGTCGTGGGCGCGATCGTCGTCGAGGCCTGTCGCGGGCTCCACGCGGCGCACGAGGCGAAGAGCTTCGACGGCTCGCCGCTCCTCATCGTCCATCGTGATGTCTCGCCGCAAAACCTGATCGTCGGGGCCGACGGCATCACGCGCGTCACGGACTTCGGCATCGCGCACGCGCAGGAGCGGCTCTCGAAGACGCTCGCCGGCCAGGTGAAAGGCAAGCCCGCGTACATGGCGCCCGAGCAGATCACGAGCCGCACGGTGACGCGCCAGAGCGATCTCTACTCGGCGGGCATCATCCTGTGGGAGCTCCTCGCGGGCAGGCGAGCCTTCGACGGGCTGAATCCGGGCGCGCTCTTCGCGCGGGTCGCGAGCGGCGCGGTTCCTCCCCTCGCGGAGGTCGCGCCTTGGGTGCCGCCGCCCGTCGTCGCCGTGGTCGCGCGGGCGCTCGCGCGCGAGCCGAGCGAGCGCTTCGCGAGCGGACGCGAGATGGCCGCGGCGCTCCAAGCCGTGCTGCCGATCGCGCCGTCGAACGTCGTCGCGGCCTTCGTCGAAGAGGTCGCCGCCGAGGCGCTCGCGAGCCGTCGCGCGCAGGTCCTCGTCATCGATCGCGGCGCGGGCGAGGCCGTGCCGAAGGAGCTGCCCGCGATGCCGAGCGCAGCTCCGCCACGGCTCGCGGCGAGCGCTACGGCGCCTCCTCCGGCGACCTCGCCCGCCCCGAGCACACCCTCGGCGCGCCGACTCGAGGCGCCGAGTCCGAGCTCGCGCGATCTGTCGACCCAGACGCTCACCGCGGTCCCGACGCGACGTCGCAGTGGGCTCGTGGTGCTCGTCGTCGGCGTCGTCCTGCTCCTCGGTGGGACGGCGCTCGCGCTCGCCTTGGGCTTCGCCAGTCGAGCGAAGCGCGCGTCCTCGCCGCCCCCCGAGGCTCGCGCGGTCGCGACCGCCACCGAGTCCCCATCGGTCGCGAAGAGCGCGCCCGAGCCAGCGCCTGCGCCGCTCGAGTCCGTCGCTGCGGTCGTCGTCGTCGAGAGCACCGAACCCTCCGCGTCGAATGCGGGATCGACGACCGTCGCGGCGGGCATTCGACCCGTGACGAGCGCTCCCACGACGGCCGCGCCAGGCAAGACCGCTGCGTCGGTTAGAATCGAGCCCTCGAGCGCGGCGCCTCCTCCAAACCCATGCGACCCTCCTTATTACGTCGACGACCAAGGCATCCGACGCGTGAAGCGCAACTGCTTCTGATCGTCGGCGCCCTCGTCGCGACCGCGCCCCGGGCCGCGCTCGCCGATCCGGGTGACAGCTGTGTAAGCGCCTACGAGGAGGCGCAGAGCGCGCGCAAGTCGAACGAGCTCGTGCGCAGCAAGGCCAACCTGCGTCTCTGCGAGAAGGCCTGCCCCGCCGCGCTGTCGAGCGATTGCGCGGCCTGGTCGCGCGAGCTCGACGCGCTCGTGCCGACCGTCGTGATCGAGGTCGCAGGCGTGGACGGCGCCTCGATCTCCGACGCGAAGGTCTTCATCGACGACGTGGAGCAAGACGCGGCGACCCCGATCGAGCTCGACCCTGGCGCGCACCGCGTCCGCGTGTCGGCGCCGGGCTTCGCGGACGCTGCCGACGCGCTCGAGCTCGCGCCCGGTGCACACGTGACCCGATCGATTCGACTCGTCCCGACCACACGAGAGCAGCCGTCGCTCCTCGGGCCGGCGCTCGTCATGGGCGGGGGAGGGCTGCTTTTGCTCGTCGCTGGCGCGCTCTCGATCGCCGGCCACGTCGACGTTTCGAAGATGCGCTCGACGTGCGCCCCGACCTGCGATCCCGAGCGCGTCGACGCCGTCGAGATGATGTGGATCGCCGGCGGGATCGCCGGGGGGACCGGCGGGCTCATGGCTCTCTTGGGTGGCGTCTGGCTCGGCGTGAAGCTCTCCGCAGGCGTCTCGAGCGAGAGCGCGAGCGCGGCGCTCACCGTCCAGTTCTGAGACCCCGCTACGCTGACAGTATTGTCATCCGCGGGGCGAGGTGCATCAAGCGTCCTTGCGGGGCGTGGGCGCTCCGGACGCCGCCGCGCCCGACCCCGGCGCAACCTCAGCCATTCGGATATCGCCCAACGCGACCAGCGCCGTCCCGAAGCCAAACGCATTGATGGCGACCTTCACGACGTTCAACAACACCACAGCCCCTACGTTGGACGAGACGATCTGGAAGATAGCGAGGCCGCCGCCAATGGCGTGTAAAAGGAGGAGCGCGCCCGCCGCAGAGGCTTTGCCCGAGAGGAGCCGAAAGCCGTGCAACGCATAGAAGAACACCAGGATTGAGGATCCGACACCAGACACAGTCCCGAAGCCGCCGAGGCCCTCCGCCATGAGGATGAGGACGAGCACGAAGGTCCAATAGACCGCCGCGAGCCACGCCCCCCAAGCGGCCAAGGTCCAGAAGAAGGGGCGCGTCGCGGTCGTCGTCGAAGTGCCTACAGTCTTGTACGGGTCGGGTTCGGTCACGGGCTCTCCTCGGACGATCGTGGCCCCAGCGCGTTCAGGGGAGCGTGAGCGCCCCGACAAAGAAATCGTCAGAGCGAGTCAGTGCAGAGAAGGGCTTACCGTAAGCGCCGGCGACGAGGAAGGCCCCGGTCGAGAGCGCGCTGAGGCCCTCGCACGAGGTGTACGACGGGCCGCCCACGTAGAGCCCTCCCTGCGGCGACAGCGCGAAACGCAGCAAGAAGCCGCTCGGTGAGCCGGGCGCCGCGCCGTCGATGAGCGCCATCCCGTGGTCGGTGTAGCCGCAGGCGACGAGCCCCTGCGCGCTCGAGTGCGCGAACGCGATGACCTCGTCCGAGGTCGTGCCGCCCGCGGTCGCCGCGGCCACGCACGCGCCCGTCGAGGGCTCAATCGCGGCGATGAGCCCGTCGCGACCGTCGGCCGCGGTGAGCTTGCACGGCACCGCGTCGTTCACGACGATCTCGGGCGCCGGATCGGTGGTGCCGCGCTCGACCTCGCCGCCGATCCACAGCGTGCTCGCGCCATCCGATGCCAGCGCGCGGATCGCGTCGGTGCCGCCCGCGCTGTCGCCGCTCACCCTGAAAATCCAGAGCGGGACGCTCGTCGCGAGCGCGGGATCGAACGCGGCGACGAAGCCGTCTCGCGCGACGGCGACGAGATTGTTTGGGGTCAAAACGATCTCCTGGGTGAAGCTGCCGCCCACGAAGATCGCGCTCGGCCCCGCCCAGATCGCGCTGCCCTGCATCGACGCCGAGGTGTTCGTTCCGATGTCGCCGGTGAGCGTCACGACGCGCGCGCAGACGCCGCCGACCTCGCCCAGCTCGAGGACGAAGGCGCGCTCGAAGGCCTCGGCCGTGGCGGTCTGCGAGCACGTCGCTTCGGTCGTGTTCGTGAGGGGATCGACGACGCGCAGCGACTTCTTGAAGTTGCCCGTGACGAGCACGCGGGCGCCGTCCACGATCGCGGCGCGCGCGTTCTGCCCATGCCCCGCCGCAGAGCCCCCGAGCTGGCGCGCCCACTCGAGCGCGCCCGTCGCGTCGACCGCGAGGACGAACGCGTCGTTCGTCGAGCCCGCCTGCGTGAGCGCAGGGCCGGCGACGTGATCGTCGCTCAGGTAGAGCGTGCCGGTCTTGAGCGTGCCGACGACGATCGCGCCGCCGCCTGGGCGCGGGCTCACCCCCTCGACGACGAGGACCCCAGGCAGATCGCTCACCGCGGCCTCGAAGCCATGAAACGCGACGAGCGAGCCATCCGCCGTGTAACGCAGGAGAAGCAGGTTCGCGCTCGGCCCGCCCGTGAGCGGGTACGGGCCCGCGTCGTCGGGATCCACCGCGCCCACCGTCGAGGCCGCGATCCAAACCGAGCCGTCTGCGCTCGTGGGCGCGACCCGCAGGCTGCTCGCGCCTGCCGAGGTCTCTTGGATCCCGTCGTTCCCGACGCTCTTGATCCACGAGAACGCATCGGGCTCCGCGCCCCCGACGCCGCCTGTGCCCGCGCCGCCCGCGCCGCCCGCGCCGCCGGAGTTTCCCACGCCCCCCGCGCCACCCGCGGTCGCGCCGCCGGTCGACGACGAGCTCGTCAACCCACCTTGACCACCGGCGGGCTCGCCGTCCGCGAGGCCGTCGAGTGAGCACGCCGAGAGGCTCGACGCGAGGAGCAGCGTCGCGGCGCGGACGTCCACGAGACGAACGTAGCTCAAGCGAGGATCGTCTTCACCACCTTGCCGCCGTCGATCATCGACTCGACGCGCTCGCTCGGGACGCCGAGCGCGTACGCCAGGGTCTTGCCTGCGGACGCGAGCGTCTCCTCGAACGGGATGTCGCCGTCCGCGGACTTCGCGCCAGTCGACGAGTCGATCGAAGACGCGACGTAGTCGCTCCCGTCGCTGTTCGGGACGAGGCCACCGACGACGCCTCCTTTGATGCCGTCGCCCATGAGGAGCATCGCGTGGTGACCGGAGTTGTGATCGCGCCCTGCGTTGCCCTTCTTCTTGAAGGTCCGACCGAACACGTTGAGGCTCGCGATGAGCACGTCCTGCTTGAGGTGCCCCTCGCCCTTCAGCGAATCGAGCTGATCGAGGAGCGACTCGAGCAGCGGGATCGCGACGAGCTGGCTCGCGGTCTCGTCCTCGAAATCCTGGTCGGCGTGGTTGTCGCGACCGAAGTCGACGTGCACGGTGAGGACGGGCGCGATGTTCATCGCCGCGAGCACCGCGGCGCACGTGATCTGGTTCGCTTGATCGTCGCCCTCGATGTTGGCGAGGCGCGAGAGCAGGTCACCAGAGATGCTGCGGACGTCGTCGCGCGAGCGCGCCCACGCGTCGAGCAGCGCGAGCTGCGTCGGCGTGCCTTGCTCGCGATAGAGCGCGTACATGCGATCCATCTGCGCGTCGCGCAGCGAGGTCAGATCCTTGAGCGGCCCGTCGTCGCCACCGAGCGCCTGACGAACCGAGGTCGGCGAGACGTTGCCGAGGATGCGGCCGCGCGCGCTCAAGAGCTCTCCGCCCGAGGCGCCGAGGCTCACCGGGTCCGACTGCACCGAGCCGAGCACGGGCGCGAGCTCTCGCGCGACGAGCGAGAGGAGCATGTCGCTCTTCTCCGTCGCGTTCATGAGCTTCTGCACGCGACCGAACTCACCGTGCACCGGCGTGTACGTCGCGTGGTGGAAGAACGCGAGGCGCGCGCGCGTCGTCTCCTTGAGATTGGCCCACGGCTTCGCGGCGACCGCGGGCACCTCGCCGAGCAGCGTGTTCGTCTTCGCCATCGCGGGGTCGGGTGAGTGGAAGCACTCCTCGGGGCCGTACTCGTAGGTGCCCGGCACGTTCGCGTTGAGCGGGTCGCCCTGTGACGAGCTGACCAGGATCAGCGTCTTGCCCGTGGGGGCGTCCTCGGCGCGCGCTGAGAGCGGATCGAGCAGGATCTTCGCAGGGATCCCGGTCGCGAGCGATCGCAGGAGCAGGCCCCCTCCGAGCGACGCGAAGGTCCCGAGCAAGCCGCGGCGGTTCATCTTCATGGTCATCGCTTTCTCCTCACTCAGAAGCCGACGCCGGCCACGCTCGGGGACATGCACGCGATCACGAACGCGCTCTCGATCGCGTCCTCTTCGGTCTTTCCTGCGGCGAGCGCCTCCTTCACGTGGTCGCGAAGGATCGCGAGCGCCTCGTCGTGCCGCGGATCGCTCGGCGCGAGGCCCATCAGGTCCTCGGTCATGCTGAGGGTCGCGTCGTCGGTCGACGAGGCGCCGTACACGAGATCGAACGCTCCGAGCGAGGCCTGCACGCACGCGGCCTCGCCGTTGGCGCGCGTGAACATGCTCGTCTCGCGGATGGTCACCGGCTCGACGACGGCGCGGCTGAACGTGTCGTCCGGCACCGACGCGACCGCGCCGCGCACCTCGTTCTGCAGCGTCGAGGCGTCGCGCTCGTGCGTCCGGATGCCGCAGAGATCCTCGACGCCGAGCCGGTTCGAGAGCGTCGCGCAGAAGGTCGAGCGCCGCGCGATGCTCGCGCCCGGCGCCTCGTCCATGCCGGCGGCGCAGTCGCTGCCCGTCACGAGCGGCGAAGCGAACAGCTCTGTAAGCAACACGCGGAAGTCGAGGCCCGATTCCTTGAACGCCGTTACCACCCTGTCGAGCTCCGCGCCCTCGGGGCAGGGGGCCGAGTTCGCGTACGAGCAGAGCTTCTCGGCCCAGGCCTTGGGAAACTCCGGGTGGCTCGCGAGGATCGCCGCGAGATCTCCGAGCCCGCTCCCCTTCGTCGTGACGCCGCCGAACACGAAGTCGGCCTGGAGAGACGCGCGCTCCTCGTCGAGCTGCGGTCCGTAGAAGTTCGTGAACGACGCCCGGTAGAAGTCGCGCATCGGGTCGAGCGTCTGGTGACAGCCGTAGCACTCCGAGTCCGGCGGCGCGTGCTCCGCGTCCAAGGTCTCGGGGCTGAAGTTCGAGACGGCGACGCCCTCGAAGCTCTTGCCGAGCGCGACGATGAGCGCCTGGTTGATGGTGACGCGCGCCGAGTTGTCCTCGTTCGTGACCCAGCTCGCGAGGAAGCCGGGCGAGGTGAGGAGCCCGTAGCGCGGCGTGCGCAGGACGAGCTCGCTCCCGTGGCGGAGCGTGTCGAAGTCATAGAACTTCGTCGTCGCTTCTCCGTCGGCGGGCTGGCGAATGGTTACACGGTGGTAATCGTAGAAGTCCTCGCGCGAGAGGAGCGGGACCTGCGACGACGCGGTGGCCGTGCACGTCGCGCTGCTGCCCTGCTTCACCACGGTCTGGTGGCGACCGAGCACCATCTGGCTGAAGGCGAAGTAAGAAGGCGAGACCCCGGTCGCGAGCCTCCATTTGCCCGTCTGCGTTTGGGTCGTGTCGATCGTGGTCGTGTCGGTGAGCCCGCAGCTCGTGAGGCCCGCGAGGTCCGCCTGCCAGAACGTCCCGAAGCTCGGGCTGGTCGGGTCGAGCGCCTCCTCGAGGGGCGGCGCGTTCGCCTTGTCGCGCACGAGCTTGATCGTGTCGAAGTCGCCCGCCGTCGTCCGCACCGTGCGCGCGCCCTCGTCGTCGACGATCTCGTCGTCGATGTACGCGAGGAGCGCGGCCTCGGCCGTCGTGAGCTCGAGCTCGTTCGTCGTCAGCACCTCGGAGAACGAGCGCCCCTCCTTCACGAAGCGAGCGGCCGTCCGCGCGAGGCTCTCGGCGAAGCTCTGGAGCAGCATCTCGTGGGCGCGAGGGCTCGTCGGGTTCTTGAAGAAGCCCGACGTCGACGTGCTGCGCCCGAACAGCGTGAAGAGCGCGGTCGTGTCGCCGTTCGTCTGCTGGAACGCGAGCATGAAGAAGCGCTCGAGCACCTGTGTCGCCTCGGGCAACGCGAGCCAGCCCTCGATCATCGGTTTGAGCGCGTCGGGGTCCTGGTCGAGCGCGACGAGCTCCTCGTCGGTGAGCGGCAGGCCGGTGAGCAGCGTCTTCACCTTCGCGCCGTACGCGTGGGGCTCGAGGAGCGAGTCGACGTTGCACTCGCCCGTCGGCCCCGCGGGCTCCCAATCGACCGGCGTCGGATCGGGCGGGTCGTCTCCCGGCGGCGGATCGTGTCGCGTGTTCGGACCGGCGTCGCACGCCGAGAGCGCGAGCGCGAGGAGGCTCGCGACGGTGGCTTTTACAGACATGTTTGTCACGGAAGCATCCCTCCTTCGAGCCACTCGTCGATCACGGCCACGTCGTCGTCGCCCCAGTCCGGCCCGCGGTTCGCGGCCGGCGGCATGTTCTTGCCCTCGATCACGCGCGCCCTGATTTTCTCGGCGCGCGCGACCCACGCCTCGTACGTCGACAGATCCGGCGGCGACTCCCCGCCCGCGACGTGACAGCCAGCGCCCGCGCAGTTCGCCGCGTAGATCGGCGCGATGTCGGTCGCGAAGCTCCGCTCCACGTCGGGGGCGCGCTTCAGCGCGATCGTCCGCGTCGCGTCGCCGCTCTTCACCGTGAGCGCGTGCCACCCGAGGCTCTCGAGCGTGGCCGTGCCGCCGAGCGCGCCGGACTCGTCATCGAACGCGAGCGGCACCGCGACGCCGTCCAGGTCGGCCTCGATCGACTCGGCGCCGTCGCTCGCGCGAACGAGGAACGAGCGCTCGGTCTCGACGCTCCGCTCGTTCGGACGCACGCCCTCGAGCCGCAGCCCGACGCCCACTGCAGCGTGGCAGATCGTGCTCGCGCCCTCGACCCAGACGCCACCTGCGTGCGCGCCGATCGCTGCGAGCGCGCCGTCCGCTTCGGTCTCGGCGCGCGCCCAGTTGGTGCCGTCAAAACGAAGGAGCGCGCCGTCCGCGACCATCCACACTGCGCCCGCCGCGGCCGCGAGCTTGGTCGGCACCTCGCCCGAGAACTCCCACGCTTGCCACGTGCCGTCCGCGGTCCCGACGAGGAGACCGTTGTCGTCGAGCGCCGCGACGAAGCCCTCGGTGACCGCAGCGTCGCGCAAGGTCGCGAGCGTCTTCGGCGTGGTGAAGCTCTGCGCCTCGGTGCGGTAGAGCGCGCCGTCCGTCGAGACGAGCCACATCAGCTCGTCGGTCGCGCGGCACTCGGCGTCACGCCGGAGCACCCGCGAGGGCCCCGCGACCTCAGCGTCGCCCGCGCTCCATCCCCACCAGCCATCGCTGCGTCGCTCGAAGACCTCGCCGCTCGCGACGAGCACGCCGCTCGCTGCCGGGTCACCACAGAGGCTCCCCGCGCCCGCGAAGCCCTCGGGCGCAGCGACTCGGAGCAGCGAGAAATCCTCGAGCCGATAGAGCCCGTCACTCCCGAGGATCGCAGCGTCCCGCGCGCCGAGCGCCGAGAGCTCCAGGATCTCACCGACGTCGAGCTCGCGCGTCTCCTCGGCGATCACGTCGCCGAACGCGTCGAGCACGCGAACGCGCGACCCGCTGACGAGCCACGCGTGACCCTCGGGCGAGACCGAGCGCAGCGTCTCTCCTTCGGCGAGCGGCGCGCAGACCGAGCTCGTCTCGAGCAGGGCCGGCGCTGCGGGGACGGCCTTCGGCTTCTCCTCGGGGTCGGGGTTTTGGGTCTCGATCGGCTCGTCCTCGCACCCACTGGCGACGAGCGCGGCGAGCGACAAGCTCATGGGTAAGAGCGCGAGCTGAGCCAGCCCGTAGCGGCGCATCATGAGCGCCACTTCAGCAAGGCGTACGCCACCTGCTCGAAGCGCACGTTCTCGCGACGCTGGCACCCACGCCCCGTCGAGTGTCAACGACGGGTTTCCACGGCCCGCCCCTCGGGTGTCAACCTGGAGTGGACAGTGACAACCGACGCTCTCGCTCGCAGCGCGGGCTAGGACGCGGGCTCGCGGCTCAGCTTGCGGAACGCGCTCGGCGTCAGCCCGAAGTGTCGCTTGAAGACGCGCACGAAGGCGTCCTCGGACACGTAGCCTGCGAGCTCGGCGAGTGCGGTTACAGTCATGTCAGTCGATCGGAGCTCGTCCGCCGCGACGGTCATGCGCCAGCGAGACAGGTATTGAGCAGGCGGCTCCCCGACGACCTCGGTGAAGCGCGCGAAGAACCGAGACCGGCTCATCCCCACGCGCTCGGCGAGGACGGCCGCGTCCCAGCGGGACTTGGGGTCTTCGTGGATGAGCGCGAGCGCTTGGCCTATTTGCTTGTCCGCGAGCGCCGCCAAGAAGCCACGCTGCGGGACTGGCGTCGAGCGGAGGAGCTGGATGAAGAGCGCGTCGCAGAGGCGTGTCGCGACGGCGCCACCACCCTCGGCGCCGTCGGCGAGCTCGCGGTCGAGCAGGCTGATCGTCGCGCGCACCCACTCCGCGTTCTTCGGTGCGGCCGAAGCGGCCTGATGCAAGAGGACTGGGGGCAAGAGCGAGAGCAGCGCAGTCGACGCGGCGTGATCGATGCGGAATACGCCGCACACGATCCGCGTGCCGTCCGCCTCTGACGCCCCTGGTCGCGAGAGCACCGTGGGGACGGGACCGGGCAGCGTCGGCAGACGCTTGATGTCGACGGCCGGGGTCTCTGGCGCGTCGAGGATCTCGTGCGCCTGCCCGGCGGCGAGCACGATGACATCGCCCGCGCCGAGCTCGTAATGCTCTGTCCCGCCCGGGTTCTCGGCGCGCACGATCGCAGCGCCGCGCACGACCGCGTGGAAAAGAGCCCCGTCGTGGACGCCCCGCGTGCGGACGCCGAACGGGGCCGAGAGCTCGGCGATGGAGAGCACCGAACCCCGCAATCGGACTGTCTCGAGAATGCGCGATAGCGCGTCCAAGCCCACGAGATATACGAGCCCCGGAGAGAGGGTCAACCCGCCGAACGGCGCCGCGAACGCCACGGCCCTACCAACTCAAGAAGCCCGACGTAGCGTAGACGCCGACCGTCGGGGGAGCGTCGAAGAGCGAGCCGACCGCGGCCTGGAAATCAGGGTTCGAATAGAAGGCCTCGATCGAATCGTTTGAGGTCCAAAGATCGACGAGGAGCGCCTCGCGGTCGTCGGTGCGCCCGAGATACACCACGTGCGCGACGTCCCCGAGGCCCTTCGCGGTGGCCTCGCCACCCGAGGCGATCGCGTCGTGTTGGGTTTGGATGACGCTCGGCTCGTCGGCCAAATGGCCGCGCACGACGATGGCGTAGTGCGGAGTCGTGCCGTCGGCGGCGTCGAGATCACCCCATTGATAGAACGGCGCGCGCTCGAAGGTCTCGAGGCTCGGCGGCGCGGCGAAGAGCGTGCTGAACGCGGCTAGGAAGTCGGGGTTCGAATAGAACGCATCCATGTTCGCGTCCGACGTCCACCGGTCGAGCGACAGGAACTCGTTCTCCGTCGTGCCGAGGAGCAGCGTGCCCAAATAGGGATCGTGCGCGAAGTTGCCGGCGCCCTTCGCGGCCGTCTCGCCGCCCGACGCGATCGCGTCGTGGGTCGCTTTGGCCTCGGCCATGTCGGTCGTGAAGAGCTGCCCGCGCACGAGCGCGATCGCTTCGATGGGGGCCGCGCCGCCTGCGCCTCCGCCGCCCGCGAGCGCGCCGCCACCACCCTCGCTCGCGCCTCCGCCGCCGGTCGCGCCGCCTGCGCCATTGCCGCCTGCGTCACTGCCGCCCGCGCCCGTCCCGCCCGTTCCATCATCCCCACAGCCGGCCAAGAACCCCACGCCCGCGAGCAGAAAACCAAGCACCTTCGTCGTCGACATATTCATGGGAAGCGCCCTCCGTCGAATAGAGAAGTAAGCGTCGAGCGCGGCGCGCGGCACCCGTCCGGAGTCCCGGAGTTCCGTCCATTCGTCCAGGTCGCGTGAACCAGCATTTCTCCCAGAATTCGCGCTGCCCCTGGCGGGGCGAAGGCGGCGCGAATTCTCCGTCGACGCCATCACTTCTGTTCCGCGGCCTCCATGTTTTTGCGTGGAAACTTCGTTTCCACGGGACTGGAGCGCTGTCGGTCGACCGGGGTACCCTCGTCGCCGATGACCTACGACTTGAAGATCGAGGGAGCTCGGATCGTCGACGGCACCGGTCGGGAGGCCTACGACGGAGACGTCGGAATCCAGGGCGGACGCATCGTCGAGCTCGGTCGCCTCTCGGGTGGAGCGCGCCGCACGATCGACGCGAAGGGCGCGCTCGTGACCCCTGGCTTCGTCGACGTTCACAGCCATTACGACGGGCAGATCAGCTGGGACGACGAGCTCGCGCCGTCGAGCTGGCACGGCATCACGACCTGTTTGATGGGCAGCTGCGGCGTCGGGTTCGCCCCGGTGCGCGACGAGGATCACGATCGCCTCATCCGCCTGATGGAGGGCGTCGAGGATATCCCCGAGTCCGCGCTCGCCGAGGGGATCACCTGGGGTTGGTCGACGTTCGGTGAGTACCTCGATCGGCTGAGCGAGCGCCCTCGGCTCATCGACATCGGCGCGCAGGTCCCTCACGACGCGCTCCGCATGTTCGCGATGGGCGAGCGCGCCACGTACCGCGAGCCCGCGAACGAGGCCGACGTCGCGCTCATGCGCCGCGAGCTCGGGGCCGCGCTCGACGCGGGCGCGTTCGGCTTCTCGACGGGGCGCACGGACAACCACCGCGGCAAAGACGGTAGCCCCACGCCCTCGTCCGAAGCTGGTGAGCGCGAGCTCGCCGAGCTCGCGAAGGTCCTGTCGGGGCGCGGGCGACGCATCCTTCAAGCCGTGAGCGACTTCGACATGGCGACCGATCGCAGCCGCTTCGACGCGGAGTTCGACATCCTCGAGGACATGGCGCGCGCCTCGGGGATGCCGCTCTCGATCTCGGTCATGCAGCGCACGGGCGACAGCGAGCAGTGGCGCCGCATCTTCCAGCGCATCGAGCGCGCGAACGCGGCCGGGCTCGAGCTCCGCGCGCAGGTCGCGCCTCGGGCGATCGGCGTGCTGCTCGGGCTCGAGGCGACCTTCCACCCCTTCATGGGCTTCCCGACTTACAAGAAACTAAGTCAGCTCCCGATCGCCGAGCGCGTCGCCGAGCTCCAGAAGCCCGAGGTCAAGACGCGCTTGCTCGGTGAGAGCTCGGAGCGCGTGGCCGGCGACGGCAGCTCGATCCCGCCGCTCGCGGACCAGCTCCTCGCGAACCTCGACTTCGTGTCGATGAGCCTCTTCAAGCTCAACGCGTCCAATCGCCTGAACTACGAGCCTGCGCGCGAGAGCTCACTCTTCGGCGATGCGATGCGCCGCGGCGTCCGCCCGCTCGAGGCCGTCTACGACGCCTTGCTCGAGGATCAGGGCCGCGCGCTCCTCTATTTCCCCATCTACAATTACGCCTCGGGGACGCTCGACGAGGTCGGCGAGATGCTCCGCCACAAGTTCTCGATCATCGGGCTCGGCGACGGCGGCGCGCACGTCGGTACCATCTGTGACGCGAGCTACCCGAGCTTCGTCCTGTCGCATTGGGTCCGCGATCGCTCGCGTGATCGCCTGAGCCTCGAGCGCGCGGTGCAGATGCTGTCGGCCGACGGCGCCGCGTGGCTCGGCCTCTCCGATCGTGGCACCGTCGAGGTCGGAAAACGCGCTGACCTCAATGTCATCGATCTCTCCACGGTCGAGCTCGAGGCTCCCCACCTCGTGCGCGATCTGCCGGCGGGTGGGCGGCGCCTATTGCAGGCAGCTCGCGGCTATTTGGCGACCGTCGTCGCAGGCGAGATTGTTCGTGAGAACGGCGCGACGACCGACGCGAGGCCCGGTCGTATTCTGCGCGCCGGCGCTCGTTAGAGCTACCCTCGATCGATCATGAGCAACCAGCATCAGGGTGGCCCGCCGGGGGGATATCCGGGCTATCCGCAGCAGGGTTACCCCCAACCGGGCCAGCAACAACCGGGCTACGGGCAGCAGCAGCCCCAACAGGGATATGGGCAGCAGCAGCCCCAACAGGGATATGGGCAGCAGCAGCCCCAACAGGGATATGGGCAGCAACAGGGCAGTCCGCCCGTGGGTGCGCCGCCGAACGCGCCGAAGAAAAAGGGCGGTAAGGGGATATTGATTGGCGTCCTCGTCGCACTGCCCATCCTGGGTATGGGCGGTTGGCTCGGCTATCAGCACTACGTCAATTGGGGCTACCGCGCGGCTCCCAGCGAGGTGCGGGCCAAGGTCGACCCCACGATCGAGCCGATGCGCGCGCTCGCCGAGAAGGTCGCCAAAGCCTGCAACGACGAGGACTTCAAGGAGAACCCTCTCGAGGGCTCCAAGGTCTTGGACCTCAACGGGCTCGTCGCCGCGGACGTCGAGTGCATGGACGCCAAGTTCGGATATGACCCCGACGAGGCGAAGAAGCCGAAGAAGACCTTCCCGCCCTTGAAGAAGCCGGTCGGTCTGCCCGAGATCAACCTCACGAAGAACGACGGCTTCGCCTGCATGGCGCCGAATTTCATGGGCTTCGACGACGACAAGATGACCGACTGCGTGATGTGGAAGGGCGGCCGCGTGCACTACTACGTCGAACGGGTCGCCGGCTCGAAGCGCGGGCGGGTCAGCATCGAGCTCAAATAGGCCCGTCCCGGGGGGCGCGGTGGCCCCGAGATTCGTTTGGGGGCCGGACCTCGCGCCCCCCACGCGCTTCGCGCCCCTAATGGGTTAAGGGGGGCTTGATTCGCCCCCCATGCGCTTCGCGCCCCCCTCATACGAAAGCTCTGCTAAAGCGGCGCCATGACGTGGAGTCGTGAACGAGTGCGAGAGGAGGTCCTCCTCATCCTCCGGCCGCACGTGCCCAATGATTCGGAGCTCGTCGAGTCGAGCCACCTCGTCGCTGACCTGGGCATCGACTCGCTCGGTGTGATGGAGGTCGTCGCCGACCTCGAGGACAAGTTCCACCTGCACATCCCCGACGACGCTCTCCGCGAGGTCAACACCGTGGTCGACGTCGTGGACGCGATCACGACCCGGCTCGCTCGCGACGGCCGCCTCGAGGGCGCGCCGCTGGGCTCGGGTTCGAGCGGACCGAAGGAGGGTGCATGAGCTCTTTTTCGCCTCGTACGCTCGCGCGCGCGATCGAAGACGCCGCGACGAGCCACCAGACCGGCTATCGCTTCATCGACGAGAACAGCGAGGCCGCTCCGTTCTTCTCCCATGCGGGGATCGAGCGGGCGAGCGCGCGCTTCGGCGGTGCGCTCCAGTCGCTCGGTCTCGAGAAGGGCGATCGGGTAGCGCTCATCCTCCCGGACAACGCCGACTTCGTCTTCGCGTTCCTCGGCGCGGCGCGCGCCGGCATCATCCCGGTACCCATCTATCCGCCGACGGGTCTCGGCAAGCTGACGGGCTACCTCGAGAACACGCTGCACATCGTCGAGAAGAGCGGCGCGAAGGTGCTGGTGACCTCGAGCGACATCCGGCGAATCCTGGGTACTGTCCAGTCGCGGGCCAGCGGGCTCGAGCGCGTCGCCGACGTCGAGACCCTCAAGGCCATGCGTGAGGAGCTCCGGCCGGTGAAGGTCGAGCTCGACGACGTCTGCTTCCTCCAGTTCACGAGCGGCAGCACCTCGCGACCCAAAGGGGTCACGCTCACGCACGCGAACATCGCCGAGAACATCCACCTCATCATGGATCTCGGGCTCAGGGTCCAGTCGTTCGACAACGCCGTGTCGTGGCTGCCGCTCTATCACGACATGGGGCTCATCGGCTTCGTGCTGGCCCCGCTCTACCACGTGAACTCGATCACGTTCCTGCCGCCGCTGCTCTTCCTCAAGCGGCCCGCGCGCTGGGTCGAGCAGATGTCGAAGCAGCGCGGCACCATCTCTTTCGGGCCGAATTTCGCCTACGCGTTGTGCGTCAAGCGCATCAAGGACAGCGAGCTCGAGGGCCTGGATCTGTCGAGCTGGCGCGCCGCCGGCTGCGGGGCCGAGCCCATCCGCGCAGAGAACCTCCGAGCCTTCTCTGAGAAGTTCTCTCGCTGCGGCTTCTCGGAGAAGGCCTTCATGAGCTGCTACGGCATGGCGGAGTCCACGCTCGCTATCTCGTTCAGCCGCGCGGGCAGCGGCGTCCTCGTCGATCGCGTCGAGGGCGACGCGCTCTGGGCCGAGGGCAAGGCCATCCCGACGACCTCGGATGGCGAGCGCACCGCGACGATCGTGAACTGCGGCCCTGCGTTCGACCGACACGAGGTGCAGGTCTTCGCGCTCGACGACACCGAGAGCACGACGCCCCTGCCCGAGCGCAGCGTGGGCGAGCTGCGCCTGCGTGGCCCGAGCCTCATGCGCGGCTATTGGAATGACACGGAGCTCACGCGCGAGGCCTTCGCCGGCGGTTGGTTGAAGACCGGCGACATCGGCTACCTCGTCGGCGGCGACGTGCACATCTGCGGTCGCGCGAAGGAAGTCATCATCGTCAACGGCCGCAACTACTACCCGCAAGACCTCGAGTGGGAGGCCAGTCGCGTCGAGGGCGTGCGCAAGGGCAACGTCATCGCGTTCGGCACGATGAAGCCGACGCACGATCGCGAGCGCGTCGTGCTCGCGCTCGAGGTCAGCGTCCCTCAAGGTGAGGCCCGCGAGAAGCTCCGCGCCGAGGTTCGCCGCGTCGTCCAACAAGCGATCGGCCTCACCGTCGACGACGTCGTGCCCGTGGACGCCGGCGTTTTGCCGAAGACCTCGAGCGGCAAGCTCCAGCGCGCCAAGACCCGCGAGCTCTACGAAAACGGCGAGCTCCTCGCCCGGACGAGCTCGCGTGAGGCTGCCCCGGCCGAGATCGTCCGCGAGGTCGTTCGCAGTCAGCTCGGCTACTTCCGCCACGCGATCGGTGGGCTCGTGGGTCGCAAGGACCAAGACGGCTGATTTTTCGATCACACGTCCGGCCGTCGGGGATGATGCAGGTATGGCTTGCCACCTCGACGCGGACCGACTTCGCCGACTCTCGGCGGCGGCCGTCGTCGCGCTCGGTGTGCTCTCTCTGCTCTCCGCTGGGTGCGCGGTGGACGTGAACATCGGGCTCAAGGAGTGCGACCTCGACGACGGGTCCAAGCTCGCGGCCGGCGACAGCTACGCTCCTGACGTTTGCACCTCGTGTACTTGCCAATCCAACGGTGAGGTCGAGTGCGCCGAGTCGCCCTGCAAGACCTGTGATTGGAATGGCATGCAGCTCGAGCCCGGGACGGTCATCGGTGATGACTGCCAGAGCTGCTATTGCGACCCAGGGTCGGGGACGCTCGTCTGCGAGGCCTACCCTTGTTTGTGCTCCACCGACCCGCCCGCGTGTGACCAACCGGGCAATCCCGGCTGCACGTCCTACGCGATCTGCGACGCCACGATTGGGTGGAGCTGCGTGGTCGACTGCAGCAACGACTGCGCGATGCAGCCGCTGCCCGATTGTGTTCCCCCGAGCCCCGATTGCTACTTCACGGGCCCCATCTGTCTGGACAACCAGTGGAGCTGCGGCGACCTCGTGTGTGGCGTCTGCTCGGACCCGCCGCCCGTCTGCCCCGACCCGGGTATGCCCGATTGTGTGGGTGAGGCCGTCTGCGGCCCGAACGGCTGGACTTGCTCCTACAGCTGCTCGAACGGCTGCGCCGACCCCGCGCCCGATTGTCCGCCCGACACGCTGCTCGAGTGCGACCCCGCGGGCTGGATCTGCACGCCCTTCGTATCGAGCTGCGGCAGCGACATCCCGGCTTGCACGGCCCCCGCCGACCCGAGCTGTGTGTCGTACGCGACGTGTCGCGCGGACGGCGTCTGGTCCTGTCAGGACGAGTGCCCGCCGGAGAACTGCGGCCCACTCCAGACGCCGTGTGAGGTCGGCCCGCCCGAGTGTGCAGTTTGGGATGTCTGCACCACGACGGGCTGGGGCTGCGCCGAACACTGCAACTGAGTTCTCACGTGCCAACCTTTTTCGCCGGTAGGCGAAAAAGACATGGCCCGCCGAGCGAACGGGGCCCCAACCCCGTTCGAGATTAGCAGTGGACCGCGAGCTCGCTCGCACGCCCCCCGACGCGCGACGAAGACGCTAAAGACGAGCTGGAATCAGGGCTCTGGAATCAGGGCTCGGCGGAGGGAGCTGCGCTCGCGGCCGGAGCTGCGCTGCCCTCGGCAGGAGCCGACGACGATGCGGGCTCCGGCTTCTTCTTCGAGTCACAGGCCTTCATGCAGGTCTCGGCCTCGTCGAGGGTCGCCTTGTCCGAGCAGGGGATGAGGCACTTGATGTACTCCCCGTCGGTCTTCTCACCCTCGGTCATGTTCTTGGTGCATTCGGCCGTCTCGTCCTTTGCGTCCGGCTTCTTCTTCTTCTCGAGGGCGTTCATCTTGCGGCACATGTCCGCGACGTTCGCGGCGGGGGCATCCGCCTTGGACGAGCTCGAGCCCGATGCCTTCGCGGCGCTGGAGCTGCCGGAGGTCTTGGAATCGCCACCGCAACCCACGAGGGAGACGACGGCCAACGAGAGGATAGCGAGTGACGAGGCGACGATTTTCATGTTGGAGGCGCCTTTTCCTTCATTTTCGAGGCTGCCGTCAACCGTCGCCTGCTCGAGACAGTGAATATCCGCCGCTCTGCGTCGTCCCGGGCGCTCGCCTCTACTGGAAAAATATGGGGTTCGAGACCGCGAAGGCGGCGCGGCCCGGGTGGAGCGGCGCGAGGTCGCCCGTGCCCTTCGCGTGGAAGACGACCCAATCGCGGGCACCCGACGGCAGGTTGACCGTGACCTGATTGACGTAGGTCTTCGCCGTCCCGGCGCCCGAGGGCATGAGATCGATCGTGTCGACGGTGTCGCCGTTGACGATGACCTCGAGCGTGTCGGCGGAGAGCCAGCTCGGGCATTGGACGGTTACAGTGAAGTCAGCCGTAGCGGTCTTGGGCTGGGTGCTGCCGGGGGTGGAGGAGTTCGGCCCCTCGACTGTCATGTAGAGGCCGCCCGACACGACCGCCGCGCCCTGCTTGATGGCGTCGCGGATGTCGTCGGCGTTCGCCAGCTTCGGGTCGTCGTAGCCGAGCTGGAGGAACGTGCGCGGGTAGCCGACGGGCGACGAGCGCACCGAGTGGCTGTCCGAGCTGCCTACAGCGAAGTAAGTCTTGCCGTGGTTGAGCAGCGAGAACCAATGCGCCACGGAAGCGTCGCGGTTCGCGTCGAAGTCCGAGTCGTTGAAGACCTCGATGGCGTCGAAGTCCTCGCTCCAGAGCGGGTCATCGCTCGTGCCAGTGTCGGGGTCGAAGCCGGCCGCTCGGAAGTAGGCCTGGAAGGTCGCGCTCCCCGACGGGTGATTGACGATCAGCGCAGGCTTCTCCGGTAGTGCGTGGACCTCGGCGAAGACATCGCTCGGAGCTTTGCCGAGCCAGTCGATCGCGCCGTTGTTGAGCTGGTCCGGGCGCGGCTGGATGGGGACTACGCCGAAGTGGCCCCACGTGAACGTGGTCAGCTCCTCGGAGGGCGCGCCGAAGGCGAAGTCCTGAGCGCCGAGCGACTCGATGATCGGTTGGAAGCTGATGATCCACTCGTGCTCGCTCGATATGGGCATGTCGAGGCCGTCGGCGAGGGCCGAGCGGACCTTCTTCAGGACGGGATCGCTCGAGTCCGCCGAGTACATCGAGTGGATGTGGAAGTCGGCGCTCATCGCGCCCGTCGTGTCGACCGAGTGCTCCAGCACGACGGGGTGCTGCACGAGCTCGCCCGCGCCGACCGAGAGCGTCTGATCGCTGAGCTCCCACTCGTATCCGCGCGACACGATCACGCGATGTTCGCCGGGCGGGACCTCGAGCGTGACGTCTCCGCTCACGGCGAAGTACTGCCAGAGTCGACCATTCACCTCGTCGACGTCGCCGTAGGCCGCCGGCGTCTCCGGGACGGGGTCGGTCGGGATGACCTGCACGCGGACCGGGATGTTGCGTGCGACGTTGAGCTCGGTCGCCGAGACGTGGATTCGACCAGCCTGCGGGAGCGTGAGATCGACCTGCGTGTCGGAGGCCACGACGTCGACGCCCGACGAGGTGGGGAAGCCGCGGCGCGACGGGATGAACGTGACGGCCTCGTCGGGGACGTGCACCGTGTAGTTCCCGTTGTCGTCGGTCGTGACCCGCGTGAGGTACGAGCCGTCGGCCGCGAGCACGTGCACGTACGCTCCAGCGATCGGCGCGTTGCTGCCCTCCTCGGTCAAGATGCCGGTGACCGCATGCCACGCCGGCTGTGCGTTCACGCGCCGGACGACCTCGCCGAGCCCGTCGACGCCGCCACCAGGCTCACCGACGACGATCTGGTGGTCCTCGAACATCGAGACCGAGCACGCGTCCACGATGATCCCGGTGCCCGCGAAGGCCTGGAAGCCGCTGATGTCGATGCCGCCGAACTCGAGCGGCGAGCCGTCGGGGCCCTGATAGGCGAACGGCACCGCGTCGTTGATGTACCCGATCCAGTCGGGCGTGCCGGTCGGATCGGCGAAGCCGAGCCCCGGCAAGAACAGCTCGTTCTGCGACCGTTGGAAGAACCCGAAGAGGTTCCACGAGCCGTTGAAGTCGACGCCCGTGTCGACCTGATAGTCAGTCGGGTTGATGAACCCGAAGCGCACGCTGAGCTTCTCCGCGCCGGGCTCGAGGGTGAAGTCGTAGGCCGCGACGAGCCCCGCGTATTGCGTGGGGAACGCGGCGCCGAACGTGTCGGCGAGGAAGGGCAGGGGCTCGAGCGGGCCGCGCACGCGGACGACGGCGGCCTCGTTGTTCGAGCCGTCGTTGAGGACGCTCACGCTGTCGGGGTTGATCATGTAGAGCGACGTCAGCTGGAGCGTCTCCAGGAACTTCGACTGCCCGAGCGGCTTGCCGTCTGCGCCCACGCGATCGACCGCGATGACCTCGCCGCCGAAGCGGCCGTAGCCGTCACTTACATCTTTGTCCTCGATGAAGACGGCGATCTTGTCGTTGGCGAGGACGAAGTCTCCGTCCTCGATCTTCTGTCGGCCGTGGGCCGGCTGCGGGACGCTCGCGGCCGACTTGATTCGGCCCGCGCGCGCCTGGTTGGCGGCCTTCGCGCCGAAGGGATCGGCGTGCCCGTCAGGGTCCCCAGTCTCGAGGCTCAGGGCCTCGACGTCACAGGTGTTGCTCGAGGTCCCGGTGGGGTTCGTGTTCGTGTTGGTGTCGTCACCGCAGCCGGCGACGAGCGTGGGGCCGGCGGCGGCGCCTGCAGCAACGAGTACGGCAGCGACCGAAGAAGCGAGAAGAGAGCGCATCGCCGCTCAGCGTAACGCGAACGGCGCAGGCCCGTCACAAGCGCGTGTGGACGTCCCCAAGGCGTCAGCTTCAGGAAGAGCGAGTTGTATCCACCACCTTCGGCTTGAAGCGCCGTGCCCTCGACCGTCAAGCTGCCTGAAAAGGCCCCGCCAGTGACGACGCGGCCCGTCGCGTGCCGAGTCCGAGATCGATCGCGGGGTCGATCGCGACGGCACGGGGATACTCTTGGCTCGAAGCCGTTCCGAAATTGTCGGGCACCACGGGCCCACCGCCGAAGTCGACTGGTCCGGAGATGCGACCGGCAATAGCGACATTCCCCTCCGCGTCGATGGCAGCACTGATGTCACTGGCACCGACGAAGGCCTCACTGAAGAGGTGCGCTCCCGACGGATCGAACCTCGCACGAACGCGGCAGGCATGACGGCGGAGGAGAGCGTCGAACCGCCCAATTGGAGGTTCCCGCGAAAGGATCCCCCGTCGCAGCGACGATCGTCGACCTGCGGCCTAGCTCCAAGGCCTTCACCCGTCGAGCGTGAAAACGACCGTGACTTCGGCATCACCAATGCCGTCTAGATCGAAGTCGCACGTCATATCCGCACCCTCGAACGTGCACTTCGCGGAGCCATTCTCCTCGCCGATGCCAAACTCCAAGTCGCTGTCATAAGATTGAGCGTACGGTGCGACGCCCTCCACACATGAGTCCTCGCAAATGCTGTACTCGACGTCGGGATAGTCCATTGGATCGCCCGTGATCTTAATCGTCGAGCCAGAGCCATCCGTCGCGACCCAATCCCCCAGGTAGTCATGGCACGCGGAGGACGCGAATAGCAATGCAACCAAACCGAGAGCATTGATGATGAGCTTCATGGTCAGTCTCCAAAGGCCATGACCGCGAACGACAGCTCGACGCTGAGGCCGGCGGTCACGTTCGCTCCTGGATGCAGGAGGACAGGGATCGTGTCACGCAGCGCGAGTTCGGCGTTTCGGTGAGGCCCCAGTCTCAGGCTCAGGAGCGACACGCGAGGGCCCAAATATCCAGCAGGTGAGGTCGCGATAGGGTACTGGCTCGCGTTGTAAAAGAGGCCGCCGTCGACGCCGAGCTCCATTCCGTACACGGATGTCAGCGAAAATCGAGCGCCGGCGTCGACGCCGAACGTGAACTCGCTATTGAACGGGCCACCGCCGAGTCGGAGCCCGGTTCGCAGACTAACGCGATGGCTCACGGGGAGCGCGAGCGCCGCTTGAAACTCGAAATCGAACGCGATCAAGGTGTGCTCACCAAAGAACGCCCAGAACGCGGGCACCCCCGCGCCGACCCAGGCCCGGGGGCCTCCGTGCCAATACTCCAATCCGTGGAGTTCTATGGAGCTGTCGGGCCCGACAGTGACAAGCTCCGCGTCGGAGCCGCCTTGGTCGAATTCGACCTCGACGAGTTGCATCCCTTCAGGCGCTGTAAGCGTGAAGGGCTCACCGGCTTTTATCGCGCCGACCTGGGCATGCGGGCCGAATTTCTTTCTTCTCCCGAGTCGCAACGGGGTCGCCCGGTAGACCGTCCCGTCTTCGTCACTGGTGATTCGTATTTGGCCTGTCGCCGTCTCGGGGTGCGAAGGAGGTTGTTTCAAGGGCTCCTTATCCTCTGGCGACTTCGGCTCGTCGTAGATGACGCGTTGCACCTCGGAGGCTTCGATGGTCCGGATCGTACCGTCGGCCATTTGAATCTTCACACCCGTCGTCGGGTCCTCTTCCATGATGTTCCCGCGAACTCGTCCGCCGCTCTTCAGGCGCACCTCGTCCGCTCGAGCCAGGGCGGCGCCGCTCAGGCCGACGAACAGCACGACACACACACAGATCCAGCGACTCGAGGTGCGCAATGACAAACCACGACTCGGGCGCATTGCGCGACTGCTGCGCGGCGAACCGATCCCCCCGAACAACTTGGGCTCGCTCTCGCTCGGCCGATAGTCGATGTTCATGATTGTTGGTGTCAGCTAATCGCGGGTCCAAACTACATTCCATGGTCACTTCGGTGACAAAGGGCGCGCGTCGTCGACCAGCGGTCCTGGCACTTCGGGGAAGCCGTGGCTCATGGCGACTCGAAAGCACCAACATCCCAGCCGCCAGCCGCGCCACGGAGGTGGCCGTCGCGATCGCGCTGCGCGTACCACACCAGGTCGTGAGGGAGATAAGAGGTCGGGTCGATGCCTACGTCAATGTCGGCGCTTCCGGTGCCCAGATGGAAATCCGCAGCTCCCTGAAACTTCGGGTCGCCGCTGAAATTCCCGCCAGCTCCTTCGCAACCCGCGAACATGCAAGCATTGAGGCTCGCAATATCGTCTACGGTGATAAGGTCCCAAATGATCGTGCCGACGCCAGAGCGGATGTTGTTGTTCAGGTAGTAGGCTTCAGCGGTGGAGCCATTGTTGCCGATCGGATAGTCTTCGGTCGCGACGTCATTGTTGATGAGTACGCTCGCGGTGAAGAGCTGACTCGTGAGCCCACGCCCAGTCACGGCAATCGTGTTGTTGATGATGTTCGGGCGCGAGGCTGTCGCGGTGATGGCCCACCCCCCTGTGATGACGTTGCCAACCAGATACGCGTGTGAATGGTCCGTCTCGATCGCAAAGCTCCCCGAGACATTCGAGTCGACGACGGTAAGGGTAGAGTCTTCGCGGGCCCCAATGCCGTCGGAGCCGCTAATGGTAGACCCGACAATCAGCGCCTCTGTGCCATGAAGCTCCACTGCGACGCCGCCGCTGCTCCCGATATTGGAGTGGATGATCACGAGTTCGGCGGCGCTGGAGGCCACGCCCACCCCCGAGGCAGCGGAGACGTCACAGTCGACCAAGGTCAGCGCTCCACCACTCCCGTAAACCGAGGGGTTGTTGGTGTTGCTCGTGGTGCCGACGACGGTCAGCCCATCGAGGAGAAGCTTCCCTCCGCCATTGGATACGACGAACTGAGCCGCGGTGATGCTCGTTGTCTGCGCGGGGTCCCGCTTCCACCCAACTGTCGGCATGTATCCTCCGACGACGTTGACGGCCGTTGGGACGCCTGGGGATTGGACGTAGGCAACCGCGCCAGCGTAGGCCCCTGCAGCCACGTACACGTTTGTCCGCGCCGCGTCCGCTCGCGCGCTGACGACGCCGTACTGTATGGTTTTGAATGGGCTGGCCTTGGTGCCCCAATTGCTGTCACTGCCTGTCGTGCCATCCACGAAGAAGCCGTTGCCGTCATCAGCCACCAAGTCTCCACCGCTACAATCTTCGTCAACGCCGTTGTCGGGCAGGTCGGCCGCATCGGGAAGAACGAGGGGGTTATCATCGTCACAATCCAGGGCCTCTGCCCCGACGCCAGCTGGCAATGTGGTGCCGACACAAAGTGCCAACGGGGTACCATCGTACCCATCCCCGTCGTTGTCGAGATACCCAGTCAGAACTTGCCAGATGCTCGGATTCGAGTCGTCGCAGTCGGGGCCAGTGGTGCAGTCGTTCCCATAACCATCTCCGTCGGCATCGACACATGCCGCTCCCGAGCTGGTAGACGACGCGCTCGTGTTCGTGGAGCTGGTCGCGGTAGCCGTCGTCGTAGCGCCCGCTCCGCCCGCACCGCCTTCCCCTAGGGTCCCCGAGGAAGTGGTCGGTCCCACGCCACCCAGCCCTCCTGCTTCCATGGTGTCGTCCGAACCGCACGCTGCGACGCAGAGCACGACCGCAGCCAACCCGACCCGCAGACGTTCATTGGTCGTGTTCATGTCTTGTCACCGTGGGGAGTGCCACATGCAAGTGCGCCTACCAACAAGACGTTGATGCTCATCATTGTTGGTGTCAGCTAAGCGTGGGTCGAGCTACTTCTCCATGGTCATTTAGGTGACAGATCTCGATGACCCAAGCGTCTTGTCTTGATAGTCGCCAGTGGCGGAGCGCGAAGCATCACTTGGATAGCGTCACTTGGATAGGGAGCCCTTCGAGCGCACGGGCCAGCTCGATCCGTGATCCGATGTGGAGCTTCCGGAAGATCGACTGGAGCTGATTCGCGACTGTGCGTGGGCTGCTCCCTCGAACGGGTCCGATCTCTTCGTTCGAAAAGCCGCTCAAGGCGAGCTCGGCGACCTGTCGCTCGGCGCTGGTGAGGGGAGAATGGGAGGTAAACGCGGCGCCCGGCGTCACTGGAAACACCAACACGGCGAGCTCCTGGCCATCGACCTCGAAGCGCTTCGCGCGCAGCCCTGCAGGCGGGGCTATGCGCACCTCGGGAGCGGGCTTCGAACGGCCACGCGAATGGGGACGTGAGGGCGCGGCCATCTAGCGCGCTGCTCCCGAACCGAGCTCGAAGCGCTCCAATCGCATCACAGCATCCCTCCGTGCGCGCCGAGGATTTGGAGGAGGGGCGTGGCGCCCTCGACGCCAAGTTTGTTCAAGGCTCGCTGCAAGTGGGTGCGCGTCGTGCTCGACGACACGCCGAGGTCGCTGGCGATGCGTTTGAGTCCATGCCCCTGCGCACGCCCCTGCAGCACCGCTCGTTCGTGGCGCGTCAAAGGCGTGCCCGGTTGATCTCGACGTCTTAAGACAATGAGTCGCTTCCCGTCTGTGTCGGCGACCGCTTCCACCGTCCAGCCTGCGTTCCAGAGCTCCGTCCAAAGGTCCTCGGCGTCGCGGTCGATGCCCCGGTCGAGCGAGAAGTCCTTCTCGAGCTCTCGCGCGATCTCTGTCGCTCGCTCGGTCACGGAGTGGCTGTCCGGGGCTGCGAGCAAGACCCGCCCTGCGCCATCGATGATCGCGTTCGCCTTCGTCGCCCAATCGGTCCGTCGACGACGAGCGAAGCCGCCGGCCAGATGCCGGTGCACTCGAAGCAGAGTCTTGTCCTCGAAACGTTCTGCCTCCGCGGCCGAGAGTGGCATCCCGGCGGCGAGACGAATGCCTTCGAGGTCGATGGCGATCCGGACCCCGTCGACGATCGCATCCGGCAAGTGAGCGCGGCCCCAGCCAATGTCTTTCAGCGAACCGATGCCGATGAGCCGGGCGAATCGCCCGACTCGAAGAGGTCGAAACACCCTGCGCATCACTTCGGGTGGGATCTGGTCGAAGGGCAGGTCGTGCGCGGCCGGGTCTCCAGCCAACGCGACTACGGTTCCTCGATAGGTCGTGCAGCTCGAAACGCTGATCGATGCTCCCACCGTGTTCCCCACCAAGCGCGCGATGGTCACTGCGACGTCGTCGAACCACGTGTCGACACGGCTCGGCCCGCTCTGGCAGACGTCCAAGAAGTCCCTGAGTCGGGTCGTGGATGCCATCACGACTCCGCGCTCGCACGGAGGACGACGAGTCCCGCGTCGTGATCCATCCCGAGCTTCTTCAGGTAATGCGAGTCCGGGTCATGGGTGCAGCTCGCTACGACGAGGCCGCGTCGGCTCGTCTGGCTCGACATCGTGAGCGAAACCCCTGCCGTGTTATCGATCACTCCGGCGAAGTTTCGCGTGACATCGTCGAACCACCCGTCCAGTTGGGCCGGGCCGGTATGACATGCGTCCAAGTAGTCCCGCAACCGAGGCGAGCCGATCATCGTGATCCCCCCTCGAACGTTACCGAATGGCTCCCCGCGGCGGCATAGTCAATTGGGTGACATGACGCGAGCCCCGGCAGGAGGGATCTCGGTGAACGCGATCGAGGGCGCTCCAAAGGGCGGCGCTGCTCCTCGAGCGGCTTAGGAGGCCGGTCGAAATTGGCGCTACTCCAAGCGCCAATCGACTCGCTGCGGCCGGCGGCCTCGTCGCTCCGCTCCTCAGCCTAGAAGAGTAGGCTTGCTCACTCCTCACGCGTCGGTCTTGGTGGTCTCGCGACGCGTTGACTATGACCGGCCTCCTTGGGGTGACTCACGGGATCTGTGTCGTTTGTTTGGGAGAGTGGCTGGGGTCATTGAGCCATTGTCACCATAATGACTATGAACGCAGGGTTTTTCGACCGATGGGGCGATGGTATCGCTCATTGAATGTCGTCTCATTGGCGAGCCGTGGTCGCGCTGGTCTTGTCCTTCATCGTATTTGGATGCAGCCCAACCGATGAATCCATGGTCGATGTCGAGTCTGGCCTCGCCGAATCGACGGTCGCGCTGCCTGAGCTTGCGACCGAGCTCTCGACGCCGCCCACGAATACGACCCCATCCCAGCTGGACGCATTGCCGTGGAAGGAGCGGGTCGCGCTCGAACGAGCGATGGCGGAGACAGACCCGCGCTATGCGCCCAAAGCCACAGAGGGGGGCGCAACCCTCGAGAGCGGAAATGGGGGGGCTCTCGAGGTCTCGGCCAGCGGGGCGAGACTGACCACGGCGGATGGCCTCACGCTGGAGGTCGCTTCGATCGGGCGCGGCGCGGATGCGCGCCTGGTCGGGCAATCGATCCCCGTGATGGACGGGCGCGAAGTGCGGCTCGACCGTGGCGACGGGGCGGTCGAGTGGTGGCGAGGGTTACCGAGCGGCCACGAGCACGGATTGACGCTCCGCGAGCGGCCGGTCGGGGATGGGCCGCTGGTCGTCGACGTGAAAATCGGTGGCGACTTTCACGCGAACGCGCTGTCGGAGGACGGGATCGCCCTGTCCCGCGCCGACGGCGTACGCGTGGCCCGGTACGAGCACCTGTTCGTTCACGATGCGTCGGGTGCGACCCTCGCGGCGCGAATGGAGGCGGCCGACGACGAGGTGCGAATCATCGTCGCCGACGCGGGCGCGCAATATCCAATCGAGATCGATCCATTGGTCGCGCCCGAGGTCGCGATATTGAAGCTACCGGGCTGGGGACCTCAAGGCGTGGGGTATTCGGTCAGTCTGTCTTCAGATGGGAATCGAGCGTTGCTCGGTGCGCCGATGGCGAACGTCGCCCAGCCGGGGCCCTCCCTTTTCCAAGGAGGGATGGCGGCGGTGTTCGTTCGCTCGGGGTCGACGTGGGATCTCGAGTCGGTCCTCGGCGCCGCCGATCCATTGACGGAGGAGCATTTCGGGAGCGCAGTCGCCATCTCGGCGGATGGCAGTCGGGCCGTCATCGGCGCGCCGCGCGAAGCTGCCATTGGCAGCGCGCGTGTGTTTGTACGGAGCGGTTCTACGTGGACCCAAGAGACGAAGCTCACCGGGGCCGGGACCTCGGGGGACGCGTTCGGGAGCGCAGTCGCGATGTCTGGAGATGGGAGCCGGATCATCGTCGGCTCGCCAGGAGAAGAGAATCTCGGCGCGGCGCGAGCGTTCATTCGTACTGGGTCCACGTGGACGGAAGAAGCCAAGCTGGTCGCGGCGACTCGCACGAACGGCGATCTGTTCGGAACGTCCGTCGCCATTTCCGCGGATGGAAATTACGCAATGGTCGGCGGCATACAAACCGCGTCCAGTCCGGGCTTCGCGAGAATGTTCGTTCGGACCTCAGGCTGGGCACCTGCTGGCTTCACGACCAACGGCGTCGCCGCGGGTGACCAGATGGGGGCGGCCGTAGCTCTCAATGCCGATGGAAGCAAAGCGATCGTTGGCGCTCCGAACGCGGACGCCGCCGGCCTCGACGCTGGAAGCGCGCGTGTGTTCGTGCGCAGCGGAGCGGCCTGGAGCGAGCAAGCGACACTGACCGCGACTGGCGCTGCCTCTACTGACCATTTCGGAAGCTCGGTCGCAATGTCTGGCGACGGGGCCCGCGTCGTCGTAGGCGCCAAAGACGACGACACGCCTGCCGACGTCGACACGGGGAGCGCACGTGTATTCGCCTTCGGCGGTACGAGCTGGACGCAAGAGGCGACCCTCGTTCCGGTCAATCCGAGCATTGGATTCTTCGGGCGTGCGGTCGGGATCGATGCTTCGGGCGCACGCGTTCTCGGCGGAGCGGGGTGGCTGACGGCGATCAGCGCGACTGGCTCGGCGTGGACGTTCGCGCGCAGCGGGACGAGCTGGACAGAGGAGACACTGCTTTGGACTCCGTATGCGGCCCAAAGCGATGGCTTCGGCATTAGTGCTTCTTTGGCGTCCGACGGGTCTCGCGCCGTCATTGGTGTTTTGAACGGAGACTCGTCGGCTCTTCTCGACGCTGGGACCGCGCGAGTCTTCGTCCGCGCTGGGAACACTTGGACCGAAGAAGCCATGCTTTATCCATCATCGGGACACGCGGGAGACGCCTTTGGCGCGGCGGTATCGATGACAGCAGACGGGTCCCGCGTCTTGGTCGGCGCCTACGGTGCTGATTTGGGGGCCGAGCGATATGTCGGTACGGCGTATGTGTTCGTCCGAAACGGTTCGACCTGGACAGAGGAGGCGAGCCTTCCATTTTCTGGGTCGAAGCCACACGAGGCCACCTATGGACGCGCAGTCGCCCTCTCTGGCGACGGAACGCGCGCGGCCGTTGGCTCGAACGAACATGGAATCGGGATCAACACGGGTAAGGTGACCATCTTCGTCCGCACGGGCTCGACGTGGACGCAGGAGTTCGCGGTCAGCGGCACCAACACCGGTGGCACCTTTGGAAACTCTGTCGCAATGACGAACGACGGCTCGCGCTTCATCGCGGGCAGCGACGGCAGCACTTCGGGCAATCGTGTCCGTGTCTTCGCGCGGACGGGGACGGTCTGGACCGAGGAGACGGGCATACCCGCCGAAAGCGCGGCCGAAGGATGCCTCGGCGACAAAGTCGCAATCGCGCCAGATGGTTCCAGGGCGCTGGCCTCGGCGACGTGCCCACCCCTGGGACAGTTCGCCGTCCCCGGTGTGGTCCACGTCTATCTGCGGACCGGCTCGACGTGGAGTGCAGAAGCCACGTTGGCCGCGAGTGACGGAGCGCCGGGAGATGATTTCGGCGGGTCGCTGGCCCTGTCAGACGACGGAACCCTTGCGGTCATCGGCGCGCCGAACGTGGACCTGCCCGGGACCATCGACGCTGGCAACGCAAAGCTCTTTTCGCGGACGGGCTCCACCTGGACCGAACAGCTGACGATGGTCGCTTCGACACCGCCGAAATCAGTCCAGTTTGCTTTCTCGGCCGCGCTCTCTGGCAACGGCCGGTGGGCGCTCTTCGGTATCCCGGGCGCACAAGGGACAGACCTCAGTACCGGCACGGTACGAGTCTTCCACATCAAGAACGACGGCGAGCCCTGCGGCTCGGCGACTGCGTGCGATTCGGGCTTTTGCGTGGACGGTGTTTGTTGCGATCTCGCTTGCGGCAATGGCAACGCGAGCGACTGTATGGCTTGTAGCACCGCCGCGGGCGCAGCCACGAATGGAGTCTGCGGAGCGCTCTCCGCCGCGGTCGCCTCCGCGACCACATGCCGGCCCGCGGCCGGCGATTGCGATGTTGCGGACGTTTGCAGCCCTGCTTCGACGTCCTGCCCAATGGACGCGTTGGCATCATCCAACACGATTTGTCGCGCGTCCGTCGGCGACTGCGATTTCGCAGAGCACTGCACCGGCTCGACTGCCAACTGCCCGGCCGACGAGGCGGTCGCGAACGGTACGCCTTGTGGGGGCGCACCGAATGGTCTTTGTGATTTGCAGGACACTTGCTCGGGCGCGGTCGGGGCGAGCGCTATTTGCAATTCCAATGTTCTGGCGATGGGAACGGCATGTCGCGCGTCCGTGGGCGAATGCGACCTCACTGAGGTGTGCGACGGTGTGAATGCACAATGCCCCAACGACGGAGCGAGAGCGGTGGGCAGCTTCTGCGGTCCGCCGACGAATGGGCCCTGCGACGCACCCGACATTTGCTCCGGAACGGTCGGTGCGACCGCGACTTGTGATTCTGTCTTTGCTCCGTCGGGCACAGTCTGCCGCGCTGCCGCTGGCGAGTGTGACATCGCCGAGGCCTGTACTGGCGCGAGCGCGACGTGCCCGGGCGATGCCGCAAAGTCAGAAGGTACGGCTTGCGGCGGAGCGCCGAGCGGCGCCTGCGACGCCCAAGACACCTGCAAAGGGACAGTGGGCACACAAGCCTCGTGCGCTCAGAATTTTGCCGCATTGGGAACGGTTTGTCGTGCCGCCATAAGCGATTGTGATGCATCCGAAGCATGCAGTGGCTCGAGCGCGGCGTGCCCTGCTGACGGGGCAGAGCCCGCGGGCAGCCCGTGCGGCTCGGCCGCCTCCGACGCCTGCAATGGCGCGGACACGTGCGCAGGTGCGATCGGCGCATCCGCTATTTGCCAGTCGAACGAAGCGGATTGTGGCGACGGCAATGCGTGCACGAACGACTCTTGTGACAGCGTGACGGGTTGCAAACACGACGCAGTCGATGATGGCACCGTATGTCCGGGCGGAGTGTGTGTGGCCGGCCAATGTGAGACCGGCGGTGGAGGAGCCGGCGGTGAGGGAGGCAGTGGAGGGAGCGGCGGCGCTGGTGGAAGCAGCGCTGGAGGGGCTGGCGGCGTCGGCGGCGGAGCTGGAGGACAGGGCCTTGGCGGCGATGACTCAGGCGGGGGCGGGGGCCAGGGCGACGACGGAGCTGGTTGCGCCTGCCGAATGCATCGTCCCGCCAATGGCGGTGGCGACCTGCCGTTCGCCTTCTCCGCGGCCGCATTGCTGCTCGTCGCCGCACGCGGGAGGCGACGCCGCTAACTCATCACTTCAATGGCCGCCGCCGCTCTTCGGTTTGGCGTTCCAAATCCGCAGACAGAGCAGGAATCCAATCACCGCAAACGGGATGAGGAAGGGCGGCCAGTAGCTCCAGCCCTTGCGCGTCGTGAGGTAGCCGATGACCACGCTCTGGAGCGAGGTCCCGAGATAGACGAAGCCGTCGATCATGCCGACGGCGGTGCCCGCGGCCTTGCGCCCGCCGAAGTCCATCGTGGCCGTCCCCGAGAGGACGCCATGCGTCCCGATCACCGAGAGGCTGATGAGGAAGACGAAGATCCCGAGCGCGAACGGCGTCATCGGCAGGACGGGGTGCGCCGCGAGCGTGCGCTTGTCACCGGCCTGCATCACGGGCTTCGGATCGGTGAGCGCGAGCTCGGTCGCGCGACCGTCGCGCATGACCGTCGCGGGGATCTTCGTCGGCTCGGGCGCGGGCGTCTCGCCGATGCTCGTCGAGCAAACACAGGCGCTCGCGTCCCAGCCCGATTTCTTGCAGGCAGCCGGCCAGCACGCGAACGCGCGGTTCACGTCGGCCCAGCCGTGGACGTCTTTGCCCGCGAGCTTCGTGATCTCGTCGCCCTTCTTCAGCGTCTCGAGCTCGGCGGGCTGGGGCTTGTCCTTCGCCGGGGGATCGACGCTGTCGACGACGGTCTTCGGCTCGCCGACCGAGAGCGTCATACCGATGGTGCAGAGCGCGAGGAACCCGTAGAGGCCCGCCGCGGTCGGCCCGCGCCGACTCTGGAAGAAGAGGTCGCTCACCCAGCCGGCCACGTTGCCGCCGATCACGCCCGCGACCATGAGCAGACCGCCCCAACCACCTTGGAGGAAGGGCGCGAGGAACGCGAGCGACCCGAGGATGATGAGGACCGCGCGGCGCTGACCGCGCGCCATCGACGCGAGCACGAAGCTCACTGCCGCGACGCCGAAGAGCACGCCGATCACGCCGAGGTTGCTCCACGACCCGTTCACGAGCGGGTGGTCCTTCGGCAGGGCCCACACCTCTTTCACGTAGATGGGGAACCAGTGCATCACGCCGTTGCGGAGCACGCCGGTGCAGAACTCGATGAACGCGACCGTCAGGATGACGGGGTTCGTAAAGAGCTTCTTGAAGATCGTGAGCGTCGGGATCGGCTTCTCTTCTTTGTCGCCGCTCGAAGCATCCCCCGTGTCGAAGTCCTCGAGGCCCGCGTCGCTCGGCTTGTTGCGGAGGAGCAAGGACTCGATGACGCCGAAGATCGCGAGCAGGACCGCGGGGCCCGCGAAGACGACCCACTGCACGCGATCGCCCCACCGCTTCTCCGCGAGGCCGAGGACCCAGTCGTTCACCGTGAACGCGAGGAAGATGCCGCTCGCGATCATCGTGCCGAAGATGCCCGAGAAGCCGCCGCGCTCGCGCACGTGGAACCAGTGCGCGTTGACCTTGACGATCGAAACGGCGCCGAAGCTCTGGAAATACATGTTCACGCCGTAGAGGACGCTGAACTGGTAGACGACCGAAGAAGGCGGCGTCGCCGAACCGAGCACGGAGCGCAGGTAGAGCGCCATCGTGAGGTTCGCGGCGAAGGAGCCGAACGCCGCCATCAGGATGCCGAAGCGACCGCCGAGGCGATCGACGAGCGGGCCGTTCAGCAAGAACGAGAGGGCATAGACGACGGCGCCGGCGCCGAAGATCACGCCGAAGTCTTCCTTCGTCATGAGCTGCGTCTTGCCGAGCGAGGTCTGCGCGACGGTGAGGTTGTAGCGCCCCATGTAGAGGAGCGCGTACGTGAGCCCCATCGGGAACCAGTTGAGGAACCGCCGCGTCTTGAAGGCCTTCGAGTGTTCGATCGCCGGGCCGGCCGTTACAGCCACAGTCGCCGCCATAGGGCGCGCAGCATACAGGCTTTTCCCTCGGGCGCTTCGTGACGGGAGTGTGGCGAAAGCTCAGCGGCGCGCGAGGGTGCCGAGCACTGCGGCGCGCAGCTCGGGCGACTGCCAGGCAGGCAACGTGCGCTCGCGGTATTCGTCCACGTCGCGCGGATCGAGCTCGAGCACCGAGCGCAGGAGTGCGCGCCGAGTCGCGACGAACGCAGCGCGCGGGTGAGCGGCGAGCGCGCTGAGCCGCGCGCGCGCGGTCGCCTCGTCGGCGAGCGCGTCGAGGAGACCCCGCGAGAGAGCCTCGCTCGGGCTGAAGAGATCGGCCCCGCAGAGCACACGCGCGTGGTGCTGCGGGCTGAGGCGCGCGGCCGCGAGGCGCAGCACGCGCGGCGGGAACGTGAGCCCGATCGCGACCTCGTTGAGGCCGATGCGGCACGCGGTCGCTGACTCGGCTGTAAGTCCAATGCGCTCGTCGCACGCGAGCGCGAGCACGGCGCCACCCGCGATCGCGTGGCCGTTCACCCAGGCGACGACGGGCGCGTCGTGCGTGAGGAGCGCCACGATGAGCTCGTCCAAGAGCTCGAGGAACGACGTCATCCCGGCCGCGTCGAGCGAGGCGATCTCCTTCAAATTGAGACCTGCCGAGAACGCGTCGCCGGCGCCATGGAGGAGCACGGGCTCACCCGCGGCCGCGCGCAGCGCCGTGAGCGCCGCGCGCATCACGCTGGTGGAGAGGGCGTTTTTGCCAGGACCCGCGAGGACGACGTCGACCATGCGAAGGTTCTAGTGCCCGCGGGCCGTCCGCTCAATGCAGCGCTCGAGGCTCCGGCCTCGGCGCGGGTTCAGCGATATATCGTCAGGGCCACTCACGATCGACCGTCCCCACCGATCTGGCAAAAGGACGAACCATGGACAAGCCCATCCGACTCCGCGACTACGAGCGAATCGTCTTCTTCACCGGCGCGGGCATGTCCGCCGAGAGCGGCGTACCCACCTATCGCGGCAAGGGCGGTATTTGGAAGGAGTACGACTACGCGCAATACGCCTGCCAGCGGGCCTTCGACGCGGCGCCCGAGCGCGTCTGGGAGTTTCACAATTATCGCCGCGGGCTCGTGGCCAAGTGCGAGCCCAACCCCGGGCACGTCCTCATCGCGAGGGTGCTCGAGGCGAAGCCAGCCGCGGTCGTCGTGACCCAGAACATCGACGGCCTGCATCAACGGGCCGGCGCGACGCGCGTCACCGAACTGCACGGTAGCCTCTGGCGGCTGCGCTGCGTGTGTGGTGCCCGCGACGAGCGCCGTGACGCGCCCCTCGTGGAGACGCGATGCCCCCAATGCGGTAAGTTCTGGCGGCCCGATATCGTTTGGTTCGGTGACATGCTCGACCCGGCCAACATCCAATCCGCCCTCGAGGCGATTGAACAGTGTCAGGTGCTCGTGTCCATCGGGACGTCGGCGGTGGTCTATCCGGCCGCCGAGATGCCCCTACAGGCGCGTAAGGCGGGGGCGGTCCTCATCGAGATCAACCCCGAGGATACACCCTTGTCAGACGCGTTCGACGTGCGCCTGCGCGGCGGCGCCTCTGCGATGCTCGCCGATCTCTGTGAGGGCCTCTGAGGGCGAGCTATCCCGCGGCGCTCTCGCGCATTGTGATGCGTTGCCTCGAGCGCGATCGCGACCATCGCTACGAGAGCGCCGAGGCGCTCCGCTTCGATCTCATGCGCTACCTCAGGACGTCGCCCGACGTCGGCATGTCGTGGCCCTCGTTCAGCGCACCTCGTCGGCCCGCCCTGGGTCGACCGCGACATCTCCGAGTGCCGTGGAGCCGAGCGCTCCGCCTTCGGCTGTTAACCTTGGTGAAGAGCCCATATCGTAAGTTAAACTGACCGCGCGAAGGAGAGGCATATGAGCACACCGCGACGCAAAGGCGCGAAAGACTGCATCTGGGGTGGCATTGGGTTCGTCGTGGGTGTGGTCATGCTCTGGTTCGTCTTCTCGACTGTCCAATCGAAAGGTCAAACGGGAGCGGGGACCAAGGGGCTCGTAGCGGGCGGTGGGCTGCTCGCGCTCCTCGGAAGCATCAAGATGTCCCAAGGCATCGTTGCCATGGTGTTCGGCGTGACCATTGACGTCGAAGAGTTCGAGTCGCTGCGCGGGCGCGACAAGACCTACACTGTCCTCTTTGCGGTCGGTTGGCTGTTCGGCCTGTTCGCATTGCTCGGCGTTGCGCTGAAGTACGGTCAGAAGTGGTGGTAGCCCTGCTGGCAAGGACACAGGGTTTGGGTTCAAAGCAAAATCGATCTCCCTCTACTTCACCGAGACATTGTCCACGTAGAACGTCGTCGGCAAACTCCCGTCGTTCTCGACCGTGAACTGGATATTGATGTTCGAGCCGCGATATGCTGAGAGATCGATCGTCTTGGTGGTGTACCAGGCGATCTGCGAGCGATCCAGATTCGAGTACGTCTTGATGGTCGTCGGCGTTGTGTCACCCCACTCCGTGACCTGGACATTGAGCTTGTCCCACGCGGTCGTGGAATACAGCGACTCTGCAGTGTCGATCGCCAGCTGGAATTTGAGAATGCCAGGCGAGGAGCTCGGAATCGTGATGACTTCTTGTTTGAGCGTGCCACTGGCGTAGTCGGATCCACCAAACACCGCTGCGCGTGCACCATAAGATACGTTCGTGTTCTTCGCTGCGGCAACCCCGCTATTGGAGGTCCACGCCGTGCTCGCGGCGTTTTCGAAGTCGCCGTTCATGACGGCCTCGGGCGCTGCTACTGCGGATGTCACCGTAACATTGACGTTGTCCAAGTGGAATGTCGTCGGCAGCGAATAGTCTGTCGCACCAATGATCTGGATTTTGAAGCTCTGACCGGCCAGGTTCGACACATCGAGCGGCCCCACATTTACATAGCCCTTGTTCATGTTGCTGTAGTTGCCAATCATGCGGATCGTGTTGCCGAAGTTGTCGACCAGCGCGACCATCAAGTTGTCGTACGCATACGAGGTGCTCTCGCTCGTGTCGACGTACAGGTTGAAGGACAACTGGGCATTGATGGGTCCCTGCGGCAAGCGTATCTGCTGCACGGCTGTGCCCATGGCGTTGTTCGACCCACCAATGCTCAACGCATTGCCACCACTCCAGAAAACGCCTGGAGCAGTAATCGAGGCCTGCCCAGCCATTGTCCAACTAGTCGAGCCCTGATTGAAGTTGCCATTGTCAACGTTGTCAAAGCTATTCACGCCGACCAACCCCCAGGCGAGCGACACCGCTTGGGTCTCCGGACTGTTGTAGCCAAAGTCCGTGTTGGCCGAACCGATGGTGGCGCCCATCGCATCCTTGAAGTCGCTTCGCGATGTCATCCACCAGCGATAAGCTCGATACCAGATGCGCATGGCCTTGTCGGCACCAATGCCTTGAACAACGCGCGAGCTTCCGTGCGAATGGCCGCCGCCAAGCGCCGTCAAGGTGAACGCTTTGTTCGAGATGCCCGAGTTGAAGTGCACCCCACCCTTGTCTCCTTTACCCGAGTCCATCCAGAACCCGTCAATGTGGTCGGGCTGGCCGCACGCGGTGGGGTTGATCATGTTCCGTTCCGCACCGCATCCACCGCCCAACCAGTTGTCCTCGCCGTGGAGCCATGTGGTCGAGGTCTCGCCCTTCACGCTGCGCTCAACCATTGCACCGAAAATGTCCGCGAATGACTCGTTCAGCGCACCGGGCTCGCCTCCGTAAACCAACTGGCTCGTCACGTCGATGATGCAGTGCCCGAACTCGTGGCCAAGAATGTCCAGCGTCGCAAAGGATCCAAAGGTGGACCCGTCCCCGTCTCCAATCCAGATAATGCCGTTTGCTCCGGACGCATTGTTCCACGCACCGCCGCCGGTCGCCGGAACGTGAACCATCATTGCAACGGCCGTTGTACCATCCGCCGTCGTGTTCTGTCCGACTGGCATGCTCGTATCCGGGGCGAGCCCCATGCTTTGGTTCAATGCTCGCTGGTAGTCCACCGTTCGGGACAGTGCGAAGTGCGCAGACACAGCGTCGAGGTCGTTCCCGGTCCAGTTGTCATCCGAATCAGTCACTCGGGCGTAAGTCGACCCATTCCAGGCGAAGGCAACTGCCTTGCGGCTTGCGTCATCCAGATAGTAAGTTGAATTACCTGTCCAGTACTTGCTCGTGAAAGTCTGGTCGCCGTTGTAACGCGTATTGCCGTGCGCTTCCTTGAGTTCGTCGAACGCCTGGAGCACGTCACCCGTGTGGGCGTCGATGAAAACCACCGGGCTCTCGTGGGTCTGGTCGTCCACCCTCATCCAGTCGATCCGCCATGCCAGACGGTCCTCCTGCCTATTGCGCAGCACGAACAGCTTTGCCTCTGGAGCGCGCTGAATGCGGTCCGGATCCGGATAGCCATCCAGCGCTTTGGCGATCGCTTCGTCATCGCTCAAGGTCGGCACCGCCGACTCCGTCAGATGAATGCGCCGATAGATCGAATCCGAGACAGAATGAAACTGACCATCCGGCAAAATATGGACGATTGCCTCGCCGCCGTAAACCGGAACCCCCGCGTACGTTTGCTGGACCTTCATGTGGCCAACCGCCACATCGTCCACTTCCACACTCACGATGTCCAATCCATCATCGTCGTCGTCTAGTCCAAGCTCATCCATCCTGCTGAGCAGCACGTCGGTCGAGACCTTCTGCAATTGGTTTAGCGCGCCTCGGTCCTGAGTCATTGGCTCGAGCCCCACCCAATTCTGAATGGCGCTTTCCTTCTTGGTGGCTGCCCCATCCTCCGCGCCACCACTTCCGTCCAGTGTCTCATCACCTTCTGGAGCCGAATCGCCGACGCAGCCCGCGAACATCACTGCCCCTAACAAAGCCAGAACCCGAGCAGCCGAACCAACAAGACCCTCGGAAGAAGGCTTACCAAACCGACGCATGACCACTCCCAAGCGGCGCGGAGCCCAGACCACCCCTTGTGGTTTGCCCGTGCGTGCCGACCCACTGGCAAGAGGTCTGCCAGCCAACTTTTCGCGGTTCTATGTCATCAGCCCAGCGCACCCGAACCTTGCGTTGAGCAGATACCCGCGCAATGCGCGACTCATGCTCACTCAATTGCGCAACCCACCTCCCCCGATCACAACACGGGGCAGGGATCGGCGGATGGTGTCACTGGTACCACAACGCCGATCCGCGCTCGCGCGCTCAAGCGAATAGTTCGCTGAGTGGTTCGATCACGGCTGCAGCAACGAGGGCTGCGGTGGTTTCGCCGACACAACCCTCAACCACGACAGCATGAATAATCTGCTGTTATGGTGAAGCAAAGCTCGGCATGCATGGTTTGTCCAGCGCGGCCGTGATGGCGTTCTGCGACCATTTCGACTGGTGCACCCAACGCCAGAAGCTCGAGCGTGAAGCGACTCAACGAGGCAATGTAGGCGTGTTCCACCCTTCCAGAATCGCGCATCCAGTTAGCCGTTCAACAGACTGAAGGATGGATGCGGCACGTCATGCTCCCGAGGTGGCTTCCATCAATCGAGACCCATGGTTTGTCCCCCAATCTAAACCTTAGCCAGCGTTTCCCCGACCCTCCGGGCATAAGATCGTGTATGCGGCTGCATGCTCGCAAACTTTGAAGCAGATTAACTTAGTAGCTGGTTTGCTCGGCTCCTTGCTCGTGGCGTGCTCCGGCTGCAGCTCCAACGCGACGAGCAGCTCGACCTCCAGCAAGGCGTCCGGCAAGAGCTCGGCCGGTGCACCCAACCCAGCCGTTCTCCAGATCGCGCTGAGCTCGCTTGAAGACCCCGACCTGGCGGCCAAGCAGAAGCCCGTTCTGGAGGGCTGGCTCAAGAAGCCTGCCTCGAACATTGCCGTGACCGCAAAAGACTTCGAAGGGAAAACCCCTGTTAAAGTAACGCTGAGCCTGCCCGAAGGTTTCAAGCTGAACGAGCAGACCAATGATGCGATGCTTGCCGATGACGCGGTTGAAGCGTTGGCCACCGTCACCGTGACAGTCAGCCTCTTCGAATCTGCCGACAGTGTCAAGAAGGGCTGGGAAGGCGAAGGCGCAAAGGTGACGAAGGCCGAAGGAACGGACAACAGTCACACCGTGACTGCGGTCTTCCCAGGTTGGCTCAAAGGTGTCCGTGATGAAACCCGGTGGCGGGGAGGCTGCGATGAAATGCTATGCGACCACCGACGCAAAGTACGCCGTCGCCAACCGGGACGCGTTCCTGCCTTGGCTCGAAAAAATGTGTGCTTCAATGACGGCCGAGGGAGACGCAAAAGGCGACTAGCGGCGGTCACCAGAGCTTCCACCAAGGCTTCTTCGCGGGACCAGGAGCCGGTGGCAGCTCTTGAACCTTTGCCGCATTGTCTGGAACGCTGGCGCGCGCTAAAGAAATCCATCGCAACACCGAGTGCTCGTTGGTTTAACGTAACGCCATATCCCAGTCCCGCGCGTACCCGTCCTGGGCCCCAGTAGCTCTCGGCGGAGTTGGGAGTTCACCGAACGATCGCGCTTTGTTACGCGACTACACGGGCCCGCAGAGTCATGACCTCGGCCCAACCTGGCCGCATGGCGTACGCACCCAGCAACATCGGCATAACGTGATAGCGAGAGCGCCAATAGTATTGTGTGGTCGAGCTCCCGATGACGCGGTTGTCCCGAGGATCCGCGTGGCACAACGCAACAGTGAGACCTGTAGTCTGGCCGACCCCCCGGCTTTGCGCAACAAAGCACGATCGTTCGGTGAAAGTCAGCCGCGCCCAAGGCTCACACCAGCTGCTCGCGAACGCGGTAGCGCTGGACCTGAGTAAAGGCTGTCGCGCTATGCAGACCGCATAGCGCCGGCCCCGGGGAGCTGCGCGGGGGTTCGCTGGCGCTATTGAGCTCCGCCGCGCTCGCGGATCGCCCGCTCGAAGAGCGCCGCCATCGCGTCTTTGCCCTCCTCTCGCAGATGCGACAGCAGGCGCTCTGCGTAGCCGGGGGCGCCGAGCCCATCCTTCGCGGCGAGCAGGAGCTCGACCATCGGGAGGTCGTCGTTCCCGACGGCCGTGTCGAGGGGTGACCTATGGCGAGTGCCCGCCGTGGACGCGCCGCGAGCGAGCAGGGCGCGAGCGATCTCGACGCTCCGAGCCTGCGCGGCGCAAATGAGCGGCGAGAGCATGTGGACCTCCTTCGAGACGTCGGCTCCCACCTCGATCAGCGCGAGCGCGGCCTCGACCGCTCGGGCGCGGATCGCCACGTAGAGCGGGGTCATTCCGGGCATGATCGGTAGCTCCCCGAATTGATCCTGGACCGCGCCGCGCTCCATCGACACGCCGCGCCCGACGAGCTCCTTCACCGCCGCGACATCGTTGGCCCGCGCAGCATCGAAGAGCGCGCGCTCGTCGGGTGACATCGCCGCTGCGATCGCGCGCTCGATCGCAGCGCGGACCGCAACGTTCTCGCGCTCGATCGCGTCCTCGGCTCCTCTCCAGACGAGGCCCACCTTGGCGAGCTCCTTGATTGCGTTATGAACAGACTTGTCAGTAAGTGAGAAGAGCGCTCCCTCACCGTGCTCTGGCGAGCGCTCGACGAGGACCTCCGACTCCTCTCGGCTGAGCTCGCCACCTCCGGCGACGGCCCGCTTCGCGAGCGAGCGCGCGAGCTCGGCCTGATCGGTCGTGATGCTCCGGAGCGCTGCCCAATGACCGGGCCGCTTGAAGAGGGCCTCGCGCGGCGCAGACGAGAGCGCTTGGAAGTGGTTGCTGCCGTCTTCACCGCCAGCGCCGTCCTGGTTGCGCTTGCCATCGCGCGAGATCCACATGCCCGCGGTGAAGAAGCGCCCCGCCTGATTCGAGAGCTCGGTCGCGAGCGGCAAGAGCGCCGGCGGCACGTCGGGCACCCAACGCATGGGCTTTCGCTCGGCCGGCTCGAGCTCGAGCTCTTCTTCGCAGGCGTACTTGTGAAATGCGAAGCCGACGACGCCGTACTCGTTCCACCCCACGATGAAGTGCGACTCCGATTGGTCGTTGAAAGCGTGTCGACCGTCCTTCACGCCTCCGTGGAACATGCTCGACGGGCCGCATCGGAGCGCCGAGATGGTCGAGACGATGTGGTGCATCACGATCATCATCACGACGTGGTCGACGGTCGCCGTGCGGAAGGTGACCGGCGTGTCAGCGTCCGAGTCGGCCTGTTCGCCACCCGGGTAGAGCTCGTCGACGAGCAGCGCGAGCTCCGAGAGATTGTAGGGATCCTCCGCCCAGCCACCAGCGATGGCCTCGCACCAGCCGCGGAGCTCCGCGACTGCTCGCTTCGTCTTTGGGTCGAGCTCAGCGCTCTCTCGCGTGAAGCGGAGAGCCTCTCCACGCGCGGCCTCCGCCATGGGCCCTCGCTCGTTCGGCTCGAGGCTCGCGTATTCGCTGAGCAGCTGCGCCGACCACCCGAGCGATACGATGGGCCCGGCGCCATCGCGGATCTTGGCGATCTCCTTCGCGCGCGCTTGCGGCTCCAGCTTCGAAAGCTCAGCGAGCGCGATGCGCACGCCGAGCTTGTCGAGCGTGCGGCCAAACGCCGCGAGCGCGTCTGGCTTGGGGCTGAACCTGCTCTTGTCCGCCCCGCGGAACACGGAGCTCAGGCGGCGACCGAGATTCCAGAGAACAGCTGCGTCTTGTGCGCTCGTCATGGTCTCGCTCCTCAATGAAACGCGACCATCCCCGGGTCGCCTCGGTCGATGTCGAGGAACCGTCGCGCCGCTTCGGAGTCGTTCTCTGCCCAAATGACTTGGTGATCTCCGTCGTAGAGCGCGGCGCGTGCTTCCTTGCCGAAGCCGCGCCCGCCTCGGACGACGAGCGTGCGGAGCTTCGTGAGCTTCTTGCGGACCGCGACCCATGAGGCCACGCACCGATCGGTCATGAAGCCGACCGAAAGCTCTTCGATCCGAGCGGCGAGGGCAGAGCTCGCTAGCCCCTCGAGCTGGGAGGCTTCGAAGAGTGACAATCGCCTCACCCGCGGAAAGGCGTCCTTTTGCAGGAGCTCATTACTTACAGGGGTGTCGATTGTCCCGCCCGTGAAATACGAGAGCTCCTCGAGGTGCTCGAGCGGCTTGTCGAACAGGGAGAGGAACACGCGATCCGGGGCTCGAAGGTGGAGGACCCGCGCCTTCGCCACGAGGTCGCTCGCTGCGAGCTGAGTGGCGAGCGGTTTGAGATGGGCACCACGTCCGCGGGCAAAAAGAGCGAGCTCGTCGACCGAGAGCTCGGGCAGCGTGGTCGGCGCGGAATGCCGCGCAGGCATCACGTGGAGGTCGAGCCAAAGCCGACGGAGCTTCGGCAGCGCGACGTCGAACTGAGCGGGTGTCCCCGACCATTGGAGCCCCTCGATGCGGTTCGCGACGGGCTCGAGCGCGCGGAGCTCCTCGGTCCCCCAACCGTGTGGACCGACCTTGCCTTGGACCTCGAGGAACACGGTCTCGGCCGGCAAGCTCGCGATCGCGTCCGCGACCGCAGCGGGCGTGCTGGTCCTGCGCCCGAGGCCCATCACGGCGAGCATCTTCAGCGCCGGCAGCTTGGCTTCTTTCAGGAGCCGCGCGATGGGGCCCGCCCAGGTCACCGTGAGCTTCTCGAGGCGCGGATGCGAGAGGGGAACGCTCGCCACCACCCTGCCTGCGCGGAGCTCGCGGAGGTTCTCGAGCGCCATGAGCTCTTCGGTGATCACCGTCTGCCAGAACGCGAGCCGCTCGGTCGAGGCGGGTGGGGCGCCGCGCCACCGATTGGACGTTATCGCGCGGCATCGCGCGAACGCGGGTAGCTCGAACGCCGCTAACAGCGATGAAAGCGGTAGCGCGTCGACGAGCTTGCCCTCCGCCTTGTGCTCGGCAGGTCTTACAACGCTGTCCACGAACCCCTCGCGAAAGGTGACCGCGTTCGGCCACCTCTTCGCGAACGGGGCCACGCCACCCAAGAGCTCCGCGCCACGCTCTTCCAGCAATTTCTCGCGTGCGCTGAAGAGCTCGACCAGCGCGCTGCCCCGCGCGTCCTTCTCCGCGAGCTCGATTTTGGCGAGCTCGGCTTGTACGTCCGACATGAGCCTCCGGCCTTGGTCAATCCACCCGTGGGCCTGGAAGGTATTACAAAGCCGTCAGCTGCGCGCACCCGCCGCCCACGAGCTCGGCGCGCTCAGTGGGCCTCGAGAATCCTGAGCACGGGCGCGCCCTCACCGCCATCCACGAGCGGGAAGTAGACCCTATGGGTCGATGGATCGACCGCGACGGTGTGCGCCGTATCTCCGACGTGGACGAGCTCAGTGAGCTCCGTCGACGAGCCCGAGACGTCGAGCACGGCGACGTCCCCGGACTCGGCGGCGACGTAGGCGAGCCCGAGCTCTCGGTCCCACGCGAGGACATCCGGCGAGGCGCCGACGTCGAGGCGCTTCGTCACCTCGTGTCGCTCGAGCTCGACGCGGAGGACGGTCGCGTTGTCCTCGCAGGCGACGAGCGCGGTCGTGTCCGCGAGCACGAGCACGCCGTGCGCGCCGTCGCACCCTGACAGCGCGATCCGCGTGCGGATCTCACCCGCGGGTGAGACGCTGACGAGCTGATTCTCCGATTCGGCGACGACCGCGATCCAGAAGAGGTCGCGCGCCTCGTCGAAGCGCACGTTCCCTGTCTCGCGGCCGAGCGCGACCGTGATGGTGGGCGCGGCGCCTGCTTCGTCGATGAGGTCGAGCGCCCCGTCGGACTGCGCGCTGACGCCGAGGAGGTGCGCGGCCGCGTCGTAGGCGACCCCATCGGGGGCGCGCCCCGTCGCGAACCGCGCGACCTCGCCTAGCGAATTGGAATCGAACGCGACGACCTCGTCGTCGCTCGTCGTGATGAAGAAGCGGCCGCGCTCACTCGCGACGGCTACTCCGCGCGCCGTCGGGAGCCCAGGCAGGACGCTCGTCAACGCGCCGGCCGTCGTCAGCACGAGGGCCTCGCCGGACCCCATGTGAGCGACAACGAAGTAGCCGCGCTTCGCGTCGAAGTCCTGGTAATCGAAGCGGCGCGGCGCGACGTCGAGCGGGACGTCCGCGACGAGCGTGAGCCGCTTGCTCGTCGAGAGCGCCTCGGCGTTTGCGCAGCCAACCGCGAGAGCCCCGAGCCCGAGAACCGCCACCCATCGGTCCGCGTTCATCGTCTACCTGGACCATGGCTACGGCCGATCGGGCTGGCGCGAAAGCGTGATTCGAGCGCTCGCGAGAGCGACCTTCACATTGGCTGCGCGGGCTTGGTCGCAGGTCGCTGCCTCGACGCGAGCCCGAGGCGTACGAGCCAGTCTTTGCGTTTGATGACCACTTTGGCGACGAGCGTCCACTCGGTGAGCCAGCGATAGAGGGACTGCCGAGCCTCGCGGGCGCCACGCTCGGCGGCGGCGCGCGCCTTCGCTCGCGCTGCGCTCTCGGGGTGCTCGCGCACGGGCTTCTCGATGAGCGCGATGAGCTCGGCGCGGTGGGCGGCGCCGAAGCCTCGCCGCTCGAGCATCGCGATGAGCCGGCCGTCCTCGGAGTCAGCCTTGCTCTCTTTCGCGAGCCCCGAAATCCCGACGAGTGCCGGGTAGAGCGTGGAGATGACGCGCTTGCCCTTCTTGCCCTGCGAGGACTTGAAGAGGCTCATGCGCTTCGGGGCGTGCGTGCGGATGAGCGCCCGCAGGAGCGCGAGCTCCCCACGCAGCGAGCTCTCCTCGTCGTTGCGCTCGGCGGTGGTGAGGCTGCTCCCTGGATAACCGGGCGCGAAGGGGTAGCTCGCGGTCAAGAGGCGCAGCCCCTTGGCGTGCTCTGCATCGCCATAACCTCGCTCCTCCAGCGCCCAAGCGATGTCGGGTGAGCCAGATACTCCACGAAGGAACTTCACGGCTCGCAAAGGCAAGTCATCGAGGGCCTGCCGACTGGCACTACCTTGTGATGTAGTTGACTTGGCTCGCTTCATCGTCGGCATGGCTATCCCTCTCGAGAGCAGACCACCTATGTAAGGGAGCAAGCAATCCACGGCGAGCAGCAAGCACCATTTGCCAGGGAGCAAGCCAAAGATTCCGCCTGGCAAGCTCATGAACGCGTGGAGCATGACCAAGCTTACGGGCGCCAAGCCGCTCGTCAGCGCGTCTGGGGCTTGGGGGCGAAGAGCGCGTAGAGCGCCGGGAGGATCAGCAGCGTGAGGAGCGTCGACGTCACGATCCCGCCGATGACCACTAACCGTTGCGTTGCCCCCATCTGGGCACTGGCGGGCGCGTGATTGACCTTGCACGCCATGGCACGACGAAAGACGGATGAGGAGAGGCGGCGAGAGGTCGACGGCTGGCGGGCGAGCGGCGAAAGCCTGGGGAAGTATGCCGCCAGACGAGGGTATTCGGCGACGACGCTCAAGCGGTGGGTTGACGCCAGCGCTGCGGGTGCGGGACGGCCGCAGGGTGCGCCGGCGCTGGTCAGACTCCTGGTTGGGGCGTCAGAGTCACAAGCAGTCGGGCCCGACAATGTCGTAATGGTTGAGGTTGGCGGAGCGCGGATCCGTGTGGGGCATAGGTTCGATCCGGCGCTGCTGCGCGCGGTGGTTATTGCGCTGTCGGAGGTGGCGACATGATCCCGCAAGGCGTGGAGATCTACGTCGCGACCGAGCCTGTCGATATGCGTTTCGGATTCGAGCGACTGAGTGGGATGGTGCGGGAGCTGATGAAGCGGGAGCCGCCCTCAAGGGCGTTGTTCGTGTTCTTCGGCAAGCGGCGTCAGAGCGTGAAGGTGTTGACCTGGGACGGGACGGGCACGGTGATGTTCTACAAGAAGCTAGACTACGGGCTATTCGAGATCCCGTGCGCTGCACGACCAGGTGAGACGAGTGTCGTCGTGAGCGAGGCCGTATTCGAGGCGCTATTCGCAGGCCTCAGACGCACACCCTTGCATTGACGTTCTTCAAACAGGAGATGACGAATTCGTGAGCTCTTGTCATCACGTCGCGCGTCTGGGGTGCCGTGAGCGAACAGGAAACGATGCGGGTCCTTGATGAGCTGCGCCGCCAGCTCATTGAGAGCCAGGCACTCGGCGCCTCACTTCGCGCGCTTGTCCAGTCGTTGGAGGGAAAGGTCAGTGCGCTCGAGAGCTCGCTGGTCACCTACGCGGCAGAGAATGAGCTGCTGAAGCGCAAGCTGGTCGGAACGAAGTCGGAGCGGACGAACACGTCCGAGTTCCAGCTCGTGATCGCGAGTGTGTTTCCCGAGAACACGGCGCTGAAGAAGGAAATCGAGGAAGCGCTCGCGCCCGGTAACACCAACGCACCAAACGACGACAGCAGTGCTGAGGGCGAAAAGAAGCCCCGAGCCAAGCCGAAGGGCCGGCGCGACCTGTCGCAGTCGACGCTGCCGCGGATGACGGTCAAGATCGAGGACGCTGCACTCGCCGAGCAGGGCCGCGTGATAAGGTGGGAGGAAGCTTCCAGCTCATTCACCTCCGCGGTGGCTTCCACGTGCTGGAGAAGCGCACCGCGGTCTACGAGATTGAGGTCGCGGGCGCCAAGACTGTCCTCTGCGCTGAGCAGCCGCGGAGCCTCTTGCCTCGGGCGATCTGCCACACGTCGGTCTTTGCTTGGCTCGCAGTGCAGAAGTTCTCGCTGGGAGTGCCCTGCCATCGTCTGGAGCAGCACCTCGAATACGAAGAGGAGTCACTCGATCGGGGCACGATGTGCCGGTAGCTCGAGGATTTGGGGGCCACGCTCGGCGCTACTGTCGTGCACGCGATGCTCGAGGACGCGCGCCAACTGTAACGTCTTGTCCACGGATGCGACTGGAGCCGCGATCCAACCTGAGCTCTCCAAGACTGGCCACCGACAAGCGTGCAAGAAGGGCCACTTCTTCACGATCGTGGCGGACTGCGACCACGTACTCTTTCACTATACGGAGTCGCACTCGTCCGACGCGGTGAAGCAGCTGTTTTCGGGCTTCTCCGGCCACTTGCAGAGCGATGCGAGCTCGGTCTACGACCTCCTTGAGCGCCGACTTCAAGACCGCGGCGCACCAAGTGAAGGGGACGCTGCATCCAAGGGGCTTCGGCTCGTCGGCTGCTGGGCTCACTGCCGGCGCTACTTCTTCGAGGCTGCCTTGAGCAAACACCGCAGCGCTGTGGAGGGGCTCAAGCGGATACGCGAACTCTACAGGATAGAGGCAACGCTCGCAAAGCTGGCACCAAGCGAGCGAAAGAAGCGGCGAGCCACCTTATTGGCTCCCCTCATCGACGACTTTTTCCAATGGGTCCGAGCAGCAAAGCTGACCGAGGTCGGCCGAACGCTGGCGACGAAGGCGTTGGGCTACGCGCTCAACCAGGAAAACGAGCTACGTCGTGTGCTCGAAGACGGCCGCCTGTCACTCGACAACACGCGGAGTGAGCGCTCGCTGAGGCGGATTGTCGTCGGGCGCAAGAACTGGCTCTTCTACGGCAGCGATGTCCACGCCCAAAGTGCGGCCGCGCTCTTCTCGGTCATCGCGTCTTGTCGACTCCACCAGCTCGACCCGCTCAGCTATCTGATTGACTTGCTGCGCGTGCTCCCCTGTTGGCCGCGAGAGCGCTATATCGAGCTTGCTCCCAAAAACTGGGCTGTGACCAGGCCGGCCTTGAACGCCGCCGAGCTCTCCAGCCCTGTGGGCATCATCACCGTCCCGTCAGGCACATAGCTCGAAGCCTCGCTCGCCCCCCGCGAGTTGGGAGTCGGACTCAAGAGCCCCGCTGCGAGACCTCAACCTGGGGTCCGTGCATCGGTTACAAAGGAACTGGTGGGAAACTTCAAAAATGGCGGACGGGAGTGGCACACGACGGGCACCGCACCACGGGCAAACGTGCACGGCTTCCCCAGCGACAGCTTGGGGCGCGCGCCGACGCCGGCGGCAGCAACGCGTACCGCTCGCGCGTGTGGAAGCACGAGTTGCAGCTAAATGCGGCGGGACTGACAATTCATGTCTGCCATTTCCCACCCGGGACGAGCAAGTGGAACCAGATCGAGCACAGATTGTTCTCCGCAATCTCCATCAACTGGCGAGGTGTTCCGTTGCGCACCTACGAAACCATCGTAGAGCTAATAGCCGAAAGCCCTACTCATCTATTTGGACTTACAGCTCAAACGCGAGCTCAGACCAGGCGCCCCCACCGACAGCTGAACTGCGCCGTTTTCCTCCACGAACAGGGGAACGCTCACCCACGGCAAGGGGGCCTCGCAGTCCGTCAGAGCCTTCTGCGTGGCCGCAGTGAACAGCTTGCCGTCAGGGCATGTGAGCTCGGCTGTGGGAGGCCTGATGCTGTCGTCGAGCGTCACGGCCACCGTCCTCGTGGGGTCTGACATCGAGATCGTGCGGCGAAGTGGTGCGGCAGGATCCTCCGAATAACGCCACTCAAAGCACCTCTTGCCGTCGCGTTTGACGAGGAAATTGTCGAGCGTGCTGGAGCTGACGGGTTGCGGGAATTCAAGCGTCAAGCCCCCCTCACCGGCGCAGCTCTTCTTGTCGGCGCTGAGGGTCATGGGTGCAGATAGGTCCAACCCCTCGAGGCAGGAATTCGCCGCGGCCATAATGTCTTCCATGCAATTCTTGCTCTCGACGAGCGCACAGTCGAACGGCCCTGCGACGGCTCTCGACGTCGTGGCCGTCGACCGAGATGAAGAGCTCGCCGCCGCCGGTGTTCGCGCCGTCGAGCTCGGCGCAGGTGTGGAGGAACTGGAGGTCGTGGGGGTGCTGCACCCGATCGCGCAACAGAAGAGCATGAAGGAAGAGAGCGTGTTGGGCGTCTGGCGCATGCGGATTCGGCTCGTTCGGGGCGTTCCCCGAACCCTTGGGGGGGTTAAAGAAACCCCGCCGAGGTTCGACGACCGTCTGCCAAAAAACAAGAGCCAACCGGGAGGGTTGCCTCGCTTTGTGCAGCGCGAGGTGGACGAGTACGTGAGATGCGGCCTTCTCGAGCACGGCTGCGTGCGTGTCGGCTGCGAGCGATGCGGCTACGAGAGACTCGTCGCCGTCTCCTGTAAACGGCGCGGCTTCTGCCCTTCCTGCTTGGGACGTCGCACGTCCGACCCAGCCATCGCTCGCAGCGGAGGGCGGGGCTTTCATTAGCGCGATCTACGACGAGGAGGAGAAAGGCCAGCAACTCGGGTTGAGCGGCAAGCAGCTCCTGTCGCATCGTCGAAAGCACATCAAGCCAATTGTCGCCAAGTTCAGGCGGTGGCTCACTGCAGTGAAGCCCACCCTGCTCCCATCCGAGCCGCTAATGGCGGCCATCCAATACTATGAGCGGCATCACGAAGCGCTCTTCCGCTTCGTCGACGACCCCGAGCTTCCCCTCGACAACTCGGCAACCGAGCGCGAATTCCAAAACTTCGCAAAGCTCCGCCTCAACATGCTCTTCGCTGGCAGCACAGAGGGGGCCCACCGAGCCTGCGTACTTCTGGGCATCGTCGCAACCTGCCGCACCCTACGCGTCCCAGTCCAGGCCTACTTGGCCTGGGCCTTCGACCGTCTGGGCACCCATCGCGACATCTACAATCTTCGCCTCGAAGACATGACCCCCGCTGCGTTCAAGAAAACCCTCGTCTGATCGCCTGGCATCTTCGCCGAGACACGGATTCGAGCACGCCTCATCCCGGCGTCGCTGATCGCTCACGCTCGACGAGTCCGCGCGCCTCGACGGCGCGTCGTCGTGGGTCGTCTTCACGAAGAGCCTCCTGCCGCTCGTGCGCCCAGGGATCGGCATCACGGCGCTCTTCTCGTTCATGAGCGCTTACAACGAGTTCATCATAGCGTCGGTCTTCCTCGACGACGTCACGCGCTACGCCTTGCCCGTCACGCTGCAGCAGTCCGTCGGCGGCTACGACCCCGACTGGGCGGTCTTCGCTGCGGGCTCGCTCCTGCTCAGCCTGCCTGTCGTGCTCGTGTTCTTCTTCGTGCAGCGGCAGATGGTGAGTGGCATGACGGCCGGCGCCGTGAAGGGCTGAGCCGCGCCGGAGTGCTCACCAGCAATAGGGCGCCGACTACCGCGCCAAGCGATCCGAGTCCGAATCTGCCTGGATCGCCGCGCAAAGAATCCTATTCCTTTGGACGCGTGCAATGACCACTCATACAGCGGCGGGCGCCCTTACAATCACTGTCGGATGAACATGCGCCTCCAACCGGCGCGCGACGCTTGTTCGGAGAACTCCCATCGCCGTGAACCAACGCGGCGAACATCTCCGGGGCGGTCAGCGCCTCGACCAGCTGCGTCTGCAGGTCGGCCAGCGCCTTGTTGATAGCCCCATTGCAGTATCCACCGGTACCGGCCCAGCCGCCGTCCCCGCCGTGCCCTTTCACGGTCGCCTCTTGGAGAACAGCTTTGGTCTTGGGGTCGACCGCGCGGATGACCAGCGTAATGTTCGCCTTGTAACCGCCATAACCGTCACACCACAGCTCCGTCAGCTCGGTCTCGAGCGTCGCGGTCGCGGTCGTCCCGAGGCTCGCGATCGCCACGCCGGAGCCACCAGCGGCCTCCGAGACGAAGCGCGTCAAAGTCGTCGACACATCTGTGTCTGTCCGCACAGGATAGGGCACGCCCAACTGCGCGCGTATGCTCCCGACCCTGTAGGGGTCATTACCCCCCTTGTCTGTCGGGCGAGCATCCTTTACGGACGCGACCACCACGCTGCCCTCCTGTCGATTGGGCGCCGCGGCGCTCGGCCACAGCAATAAAATCGGCTGCGCCGAGTGACAACCCGACCCTAGCAACACCAAAAAGGAGAGAACTGGACGAATCCAAGTGCTCGACATGACCCTCACCCGACAATGTGATGCTGACGTTCGGCCGTGGAGCTACCAGGACAGCTCGAGCCCACCGACGAGGCCGCCCTCGCGGCCCCGCAGGCTCGCCGACATTGCGACCGGAGCATCGCTCTTGGCAGTGATCGGCTTACCGTCCACTTCGATGTGCGTGAAGCTGATGGCGACGAGCGGGATTTGGACTGCGCCAACGGCGGCCAAGACCCCACCCATGACAGGAAAGAAGTCAGCCAGGAAGCTGTCCTTGCAATAGCTGCCGGAGGCCGAATAGGTGCAATCCCGTTGTGGGAGGGCGTACCCGACCCCCACGATGGCCAGCCCAGCGCCGACAAGGACACCGCCGAGGACCGCGAAGGTGATCAGGCGGCGCTTGACCTTCGTGACATGTACCGCAGAACGCCCGACCAACAGCGGCATCGTCTCGCCGTCGACTTCGAGGATGTAACTGCCTGGCGCTACGGCCAAGAGACATGGAGCTGCACAGGTCTTTGGCTCTGGAGTCTCCGGATTGGAGCCTGCAGCGGCCGAGAGCTTCGCGCTGTATCCCTTCCCCTCGAAGGAGACCATGGTCAGTTGCCGCTCTTCGGAGCTCGGTTTTGCGGACTCGTCAGGTGTGTTGTTCGAGGTGTCGATTGCCGAATTGTCGGCTACCGGTGTGTCGTCGTTCGCACATCGCTGGTCATTGCAGACGAGAGCGCCGGGGCAGTCATCGTCCTTGACGCATGTCCCGACAGTCGGCGCCTGCGTTGGTGGAGTGCAGACGCCAGTCGTACAGACCAGATCTCCCTCACAGTCGGTGTCCTTGGTGCACGCCGCGACAGGAGGGTCCTCGCATTGACCCTTGTTGCAGATGCGGTTGCCCTTGCATTCCGTGTCATTGCCACAGCTCGCCCAGGCTGACCTCGTCGGCACGACGAGGTGCAGGAGCGTGAGGAACACGAGGGAAAGGAGCGCCTGCACTGCAGCTGTCGGGCGCCGCGCTCGCGTGACGGTATTGTCGTTGGCCATCGAGGTTCCGGCGCAGAAGGTGAAGTTGACTCATCTCGCCAGAAAGCTCTCGGCTAGACCATTATGGAAAACCCTAGGTGCCGCCGAATTCCAGCGAGGTCGGTCGCGCGTTCGATGCTGTCTGTGCAGATCTCGTCGACGAGCCCGCGTCGAACGCTTCGAGCACGGGGCCAGTCCGTGATCTGCTACTCGCGCACGTTGCGCATGAAGTCCGCGACCTCGGCGAAGCGCGTGTCGAGGAAGGCGCGAACCTCACCGGTGACACCTCCGCGTCGAGCGCGCGCTTCCCGGGATGGACAACAAGCGACACAAGAATTGTCGGGGAAAGTCGACCAATCTGTGCCGTTGAGAACGATGTAATCCGAAACCGAAGGGCTCGCGCGTCACCGCGTGCGAATCGATAAGCACGTGACGATCGGTTCGCTGGCCGCTTGTCCACTTGATGAGTTGCTAGTCGGTAGCCGAACGTCTTCTGGAGTGATCAGGTGGGCACTATTATGCCGGAGGTCGTCGTGCGAAGGTCGACCTGCGCAAACCAGGGGCGGAAGATCCGCCTTAACGAAGGTTGCGCGAGGTTGTCTGCAGTTCCACGCGCTGGCGTGGCTGTCAAAGTCGGTGCTCATCTCCAGATCTTCAAGGTGCTCGCCTCGGCGCCCGCGGGGAGCCGAGCGCACCGGCGCCAAGCCGCTCTTCAGCGCGCCTGGGGCTTGGGGGCGAAGAGCGCGTAGAGCGCCGGGAGGATCAGCAGCGTGAGGAGCGTCGACGTCACGATCCCGCCGATGACCACGGTGGCGAGCGGGCGCTGGACCTCGGCGCCGATGCCTGTGCTCGTCGCCATGGGCAGGAACCCGAGGGCTGCGACGAGGCCCGTCATGAGGACGGGGCGGAGGCGTCGCGCGGCGGCCTCGCGCACGGCCTCGAGCGTGGGGCGACCCTCGGCCTCGAGCTGTCGCACGGTCGAGACAAGCACCATGTCGCCGAGCACCGACACGCCGAAGAGCGCGATGAAGCCGACCGCGGCCGAGACGCTGAACGGCAGCCCTCGCAAGAAGAGCGCGACGACCCCACCCACCGCCGCGAACGGTACACCCAAGAACACGCGCGCCGCGTCGCGCAGCCTGCCGTACGTCGACAGGAGCAAGAGCAGGATGAGCGCGAGCGCGATTGGGACCACGATCATGAGGCGGAGGCGCGCGCGCTCGAGGTGTTCGAACTGCCCGCCGAAGCGGACGTAGGAGCCCTCGGGGAGGTGAACCTGCTCGTCGATCTTCGCCCGGGCCTCCGCGACGAAGGAGCCGACGTCGCGCCCGCGCACGTTGGCTTGCACGACGATGCGGCGCTTGCCCCAGTCGCGCTGCACGTTCGCGGGGCTCTCGGTCACGTGGATCTTCGCGAGCTGGGAGAGCGGGATGCGCTCGCCGCTCTGCGAGGCGACGAGGACGGAGCCGACCGCGGTCGGGTCGTCGCGGTAGCGCTCGGCGAGGCGCACCGCGATCGGGAAGCGGCGCTCGCCGTCTTGCAGCGTGCCGACGGGGATCGCGCCGAGCGCCTCGACGACGTCGAGCACGTCGCCGGCCGCGACGCCGTGCCGAGCGATGGCGGCGCGGTCGACGTCGATGCTGAGGACGGGCTGCCCTGTGACCTGCTCCGTCGTGACGTCGCTCGCGCCTCGGATCGTCTTCAAGACGGTCTCGATCTCGCGGGCGTTCGCCTTCAAGGCCTCGAGGTCGTCGCCGTATAGACTTACGCCGATGTCAGAGCGGACGCCCGAGACCATCTCGTTGACCCGCATCTCGATGGGCTGCGTCATGATGGCGCGCATCCCGGGGAACCCCTCCAGCGACGCTCCGACGAGCTTGGAGAGCTCCTCCTGCGTCTTCGCTCGCTTCCATTTCGAGCGCGGCTTGAGCGTGATGAACATGTCCGAGAGCTCGACGCCCATCGGATCGGTCGTGACCTCCGCCGTCCCGGTCCGCGTCCAGACGTCCTCGATCTCGTCGGGGAACTCCGTGAGCAGGACCTTCTCGAGCGCGGTCCCGTAGCGCGCGGACTCGTCCACCGACACCCCCGAGAGGCGCACGGTGTTGACGACGAGCGCCCCCTCTTGAAGGCGCGGCAAGAACTCCGAGCCGAGCTTGGGGACGAGCCTCGCGCCGCCGGCGAGCACGAGGAGGCCCACGATCGCGGCGACCCACGGATAGCGGATCGAGGCCGACACGACTGGCAGGTACAGAGCGCGCAGCCCCCTCACGAGGAACGTGTCTCGCGCGCGCGGCCGCCGCGGCAGGAGCCACGAGGCGAGCGCCGGCACCACCGTCAGAGACAGGAGCATCGAGCCGAAGAGCGCGAACAGCATTGTAAGCGCCATGGGGCGAAAGAGCCGGCCCTCGACGCCCTCGAGTAGGAGCACCGGCAAATAGACGATGAGGATGATGAGCTCGCCGAACATCGTCGGCTTGCGGACCTCGGCGACGGCCTCGGCGACGACGTCCTCCCTCGTCCGGTCGCTCTCGTCGTGCGCGAGCTTGTGCATCGCGTTCTCGACTTGGATGACAGCGCTGTCCACGACGAGCCCGAAGTCGACGGCGCCGAGGCTCATGAGCGTCCCCGCGATGCCGAACCTCAACATCAGCGTCGAGGCGACGAGCATCGAGAGGGGGATGGCCAGCGCCACGATGAAGCCCGCGCGCAGGTTGCCGAGGAACGCGAAGAGCACGGCGATGACGAGCAGCGCTGCCTCGAGCAGGTTCGTCCGCACGGTGTGGAGCACCTGATCGACGATCGTCGTCCGCTCGTAGACGGGCCGTACGGTGATGCCTGTCGGCAGGCTCTTTTGCACGTCGTTCAAGCGAAGGGCGAGCCTCTTCGTCACGTCGTGACTGTTCTCACCCATGCGCATGAAGCCGAGGCCCAAGACGACCTCACCGCGTCCGTTGGCGGTCACGACCCCGCGGCGGATCTCGTGGCCGTCGACGACGGTGGCGATGTCCTTCACCCGGATGGGGACGCCGCGCTCGGCCTTCACCACGATCTCGCCGACGTCTTTCGGCGTGGTGAGGAGCGACGAGCCGAGCACGAGGAACGAGCCGCCGGCGTCGTCGATCGTCCCGCCGCCGACGTTGCGGCCATCGCGCCCGATAGCTTCTATAACGTCGTTCAAGGTCAGATCGCGCGAAGCCAGCGTCGTCGGGTCGATGAGGACCTGGATCTGTCGCTCCTCGCCGCCCCAGGAGTTGACCTCCGCGACGCCAGGTACCGTGCGGAGCTGAGGCACGACGATCCAGTCGTGCGCCGTGCGGAGCTCCGCGGGAGAGACCGTCTCGTCGCCGCTCACCGTGTAGTGGAAGACCTCGCCGAGCCCAGTCGCGGCGGGCCCGAGCGAGGGCCGCGCGACGCCCTGCGGAAGCTCCACCGTTTGCAAGCGCTCGGCGACGACCTGCCTCGCCAAATAGATGTCCGTGTCGCCGTCGAAGACGAGGGTCACCTGCGAGAAGCCGAACCGCGACACGGAGCGGACCTCGACGAGGCCCGGCAGACCCGAGATCGATTGCTCGATCGGGGCCGTGAGGCGTCGCTCGATCTCGAGCGGCCCGAGCGCAGGTGCGACGGCGTTGATCTGGACTTGAACGGGCGTCGTATCGGGGAAGGCGTCGATCGGCAGCGCCCGAAACGAGAGGACGCCCGCGACGCATAGGCCGATCGCGAGGAGCAAGACGAGCGCGCGTCGCCGGATCGACCAACTCAGGATCGCTTGGAGCACGTCAGTCGTCCGCGCAGCAGCCGGCCCCGATGCTGTCTTTGAGGGTCTCGGTCTTGAGGAGGAAGCTGCCTGTCGTCACGACCTCTTCACCGGCTGCGACGCCGGAGACGAGCAGCACCGAGGCGCCGTCGCGAGCCCCGACGGTGACGTGCCGCAGCTCGAAGAGATCCGCCGTCTTTCGCACGAAGACGAAGCGTTGGTTCTCGACGCTCTGGATCGACCCTCGCGGCACGGTGACGCCCTCGGCGGGTGTGTCGCCGAGGACCGCGGCCTCACCGAACATGTTGGCGCGGAGGCGCACGTGCTCGTTCTTGACGGCGACGCGCGCGGTGACCGTGCGCGTGTGGGGATCGACCTCGGGGAGGACCGCGCTCACCGTGCCCGCGAAGGTCTCGGCGGGCAGCGCGGGGAACTCGAGCGCCACCTCGGCGCCTGGCAAAAGGGCCGCGGCCGAGGCCTCGGGGATGTCGAGCTCCGCCCATAGCTGCGTCGGATCGACGACCTGGAAGAGCGCCTCTTTGTTGTCGACCAGCATGCCGAACGCGGCCGATCGCTTGACGATCACCCCGGCGATCGGGCTCTTGAGGACGTAGCTCGTCCCGCTCCCCGTGAGGGCACCCGACAAGCCGAGCTCCGCTGAGAGCGCGGCGACGTCGGCGTTGGCCGCGTCGAGGGCGAGCTCGGCGTCGACGCGCTCGTTCCTGCTGACGATCCCGTCCTTCTCGAGGAAGCGCAGGCGCGCGAGCCGATCCTCTGCGAGACTTACGCGCTTGTAAGCGGCCGCGAGCCGCGTCCTGCCGACGCCGACCTCGGCGCTGTCGACCGTCGCGAGGACGTCTCCGACCTTCACCGCGGCGCCCAAATCGACCGCGACCGAGCGCACGATCCCCCCGGCGCTCGCCGTGATCTCGGCGGTCCGCGTCGCGTCGTAGACGATGCGCGCCGGGAACCGAATCGCCGTCTTCGGCGGGGCCTTGACGGCCTTCACCGTCTCGAGGCCTGCGGCGTCGGCGATCGCTGCCTTCAGCGCGACCTTGGTCTTGTCCTTGGGAGCTTTGGTCGCGGGCCCCGCGGCCTTCTTCACGGGTGCGTCGCCGCCCGCCTTCTTCGCCACGGGGCGGCCGCCGGCCTCGGGGTGACAGATTGGACAGAAGGACTCCGGCATGCCGTGCTCGTCACACCAGTCCCCTTTGGATTGGTAGATCGTCGCGAGCTCGGGGTGGCATTTCGGACAGAGCTCTTCGGCCAAGCCGTGCTCGCACAAGGCGCTCTGCGGATTGTCGGTCGCGCTCGCGCTCGTCGAGGTGCGCTCCCGTTCACCGCAGGCCGCGAAGACCAGCGAGCCCGAGAGGACGAGCATCATCGACAGCGCGGAGAGACGTCGAATCATGGCTTCGGCGGCCGAACGATCTCGAGGTTGGGGTTGCACGCCGTGCATTGCGACTCCGGCATTTGGTGCTCTTCACACCAGTCGTCCATCGCTTTGAAGGCTGGGATGAGCTTCGGATTGCAGCGCGTGCACTTCGACTCGGGGACGCCGTGCTCGTCACACCAGTCGTCGTACGACCCAGGGACGACGCTCGTCGCCGCGTGCGCTTTAGCTGGTCGCGAGGAGGCCTCGGCGCTCGCCTTCGGCCCGTCTTTGGTGTTGGAGCACGCTGAGAGCGACGCGAAGGTGAGGGCGAGAAGCAAGATGAAGCGGCGGCTTTTCATGGGGATCGGCTCGTCGGTTTGGATGGGGACGGTAGGCTCTAGGGCGCGCGGAGCACGCGGAGGGAATCAACACCAGGAGGAGCTCGCAAGCCCGCACGCAGCGCTGCGAGCGCGGAGGACGCGAAGAGCAGGGTGATGCCGACCCCCACGATGAAATCCGGCCATCGCGAGTGCGTGAGGGCCACGACCCCGCCCGCCGCGATGACCGAGAGGTTCGCGACGATGTCGTTGCGACTGCACGCCCACGCGGAAGCCATGTTCGAGTCCTGCGTGCGATAGCGCATGAGGAGGCCGAGACAGGCGGCGTTCACCGCGAGCGCCAAGAGACCCACGCCGCCCATCGCCGCGGGAGAGGGGAGCTCACCGTTCACGAGCCGCATCATCGCGCCGGCAAAAACCCCGACCGCGGTGAGCGCCATGAGCGTGCCCTTCAAGAGCGTGGCGCGCGCCTTCCACGCGGCAGCGCGGCGCAAGACGAAGAGCGTCGCGCCGTACGCGAGCGCGTCCCCCAGCATGTCGAGCGAGTCGCCCGAGAGCGCGGACGACCGCGCGAGGAGCCCCGCCGTGGCCTCGACCACGAACATCGACAGGTTGAGGCAGAGGACGACGTAGAGGACGCGCGTCTGCCCGCGGACGAGAGTCTCCGCGGTCTTCGAGCACGCGCAAGAGGTGCAAGTCTCCATGGTTTACCCTAGAGACGTCGCGACCCCCCGTTCGGATTACACCTCACCTCGCGCGCACGAACAGCTCTGGCAGGCGTCGGTGGACGTGCAGCCGCAGCACGCGAGGAGCCGCTCGCGCAGACCGCGCCGCGCGCGGTGGAGCCTGACGGTCGCGTTGCCCACGGTGACGCCGAGGCTCGCTGCGACGTCCTCGATGGGCTCGTCGCGCACGTCGACGCGCTCCAAGATCTCAGCGTACGACGGGGGCAGCTCTCTCAAGAGCACCAGGCTGCACGCGCAGCTCCCGACCTCGTGCGGTGGCAGCGCCGCGACCTCCTCGAAGCCGTCGAGGCGCCGAGCCCCCCGAGCCTGCGCCCGCAGGTGGTCCACGACCGCGTTTCGAAGCACCTGGTAGAACCAGGGGACGAGCGCGGCCTCATCACGGAGGGCCGGCGTCCCCCGAAGCGCCGCGATGAGGGCCTGCTGCAGGACGTCCTCGGCGTCGGAGGGAACGGCCAGCCGCCGGCGCACGAATTCGAGGAATTCGCCGCGCCGTTCGTGGAGGAGCGAAAACCGCTCTGCCGATTCCATACCCGGGCAATGACCCTAGCAGAGGAATCGCGCAGGCTAGTACTGCCGGTCCTAAGTTCGCTGGGGGTTCGCCCAGGCCCCGCGCTGGCGCGCGCGAGTGAAGGGCCTGGTCGAACCCAGGCGATCCTCAACGTCTGACCGCGCAGCTAGGATATATTAGGGTGCCAGCGAACCTGGGGTTCGCGGCACTAGTCCTCCTCGCGCTTCTTCGGCGCGGGCGGGACATCTCCCTCGTCGATGGGACGCCACGTCGCGCGCAAGGCCTCGAGCTCCGCGAGCGCCAAACCACGCATCGCACCGGGTTGACGCTCGGCCATCCAGCGGACCATCGCGCTGACGACGAGCTCCTTCAAGAACGCGAAGCTCATCCCCTCGGTGCGGTCGGCGAGCTCGCGGACGACCTCCGAGTCGAGCCGCATGGCAGGCTCGAAGCGCCCATTCCAACTCTCGAGGTAGCGGGCGCGCTCAGCCGTGTCGGGCAGCGCAAAGTGGTATTTCCGGTCGAAACGACTGGGGCGCTCGAGGAGGGCCGGGTCCAGTCGCTCGGGGTGGTTGGTCGTCGCGATCGTGAGGATGCCCGTGTCGCCCGAGAGCCCATCGAGCTCGTTCAAGAAGACTGACAGGCATGTAGGCTTGACGAGGGAGTCCACGTCCTCGAGCACGAGCACACATGGGGCTAGCCGACGCGCCCGGAGAAATACATTGGTGATGTTGCCCTCTTCTTCACCATAGCGGGCGGCGAAGCTACGAACGGACAGGATGGGCAGCGCGGCCTCTTTGAGGAGCAGGCGCACCGTGAAGGTCTTGCCGTTGCCCGGTGGGCCGCTGAGCAGGATGCCGCGTTTGTGTGGGACCCGATATTGTCGATACGTCTCGCGCGAGTCGAGGAAGGTCCGCACGTCGCTCCGCATGCGGGCCGTGACCTCCGCGGGGGCGATGAGGTCCGACCACTCGCTCTCCTGAATCGCGCGAAATAGCTCCTTGTCGCGCGAGAAGCAGGACGACGCGTAGACCAAGACGCTGTCGCGAGGGATGTGCACGGCGTCGAGCGCCGCGCTCAGGAACTCTTCGACGAGCGCGGGCGAGCGACCGATGACCCAATGGCGAACCCGCTCGTTGAAGGTGAGCGCCCAGCGAGCAGTTACAGCGATGAAGGTCTCTCCGCGCCAGCGGATGGTGCACGCCGCGGTCCCCATCCCCGTGCTGAGCTGGCCCCGCCCCATCCACCGCTTGAAGAGCTGAGCGTGAACCCCCGAGACAGGCTCGATTTCGAGGAACCCCTCGTCGGCGAGGTCCTTGAAGTTGAGCTCTGGATCGTCGACCTCGGCGACATAGGCGTCCGGGGTCGCGGCGAATGTGCGGCCGAGGCGATACAGAATTGCGTTGGGGCGCAGCTCGAGCGCCTGCTCGAGCGCCAGCGGCTCTATCGTCCATTGAGGCATCGCGACTCCTTCGTGATGGCGTGACACCCGCCGAAGCACAAAGCTCCGCGAGCGCCTCGAGCGTACGCAGCCGACCTCCGGACCGCAACCGCCGGCGTTGTCAGTTCGGGCTGCGACAGCAGTCACGATGACAGCGGTGTGGACTCGAGCCCGCAGCGACCGCGCAGGTGTGCTCCTTCGTCGTGACGCATCCAGCACAGTCGAGCGGCGGCAGATCGCAGCACGAGCGCTCGCACGGGATCATGTCGAGCGGCGAGGCCGTGCCGCCCATCCGCCACGTCTTCTCCGGTGGATCCGGCTGTGAGGACGCGCGCGAGCACCACGCTTCATCGAGGTATTGGAAGCGAGTGCACCCATTGCACGCGAGCGGGAACGCCGTTGGAGCGTTCGATACAAATGCCCTCGCGGATGCTGTTTGGATAGGAGCGCTGGCGCTCGCGATGACAGGGCTCGACGACGAAGCCGAGCCGACCTCGCTGCCGTCCCCGCACGCAACGACACCGATAGCCAGCGCAGCAATGGTCGATATGCGGAGCATGGGAATTCATGATAGCTCGCCGCGCGAGACACGAGGCTCTGCGTGTGATTGTGCTGTATCTTTCCGGGGCCAGCGGTCTTTAGATAGATAATCCCAATCAAGTGTGGCGAATCCCAGCGAGGAGTGTCAGCTTCAGTCGTGGCCTTATCGCCCTCCGCAATGGGTTCGTTCGAGACGACGCCGCTCTCGCTCCTGCTCGTCGAGGCGCTCGAAAAGCGACTGTCCGGCACCGTCGAGCTGCGCGCACGTGACGCCGCGCACGAGTTCGCGACCATCGTGTTTTGGCGCGGCCGCGTGGCGAAGCTTCGGTCGAGCACACCTTGTTACCTGAGCTCGGTCGTCTACGAGCTTGGCTTCATTTCGTCGGCCGAGCTCGACGCCTCGCTCCTGCAATTGGCCAAGGGGCAAAGGCTCTATGGAGAGCTGCTCCTCGAGCGCGGGGCGCTCAGCCGCGAGGATCTGAGCAGCGCCCTCCACGAACAAACGCTGAGGAAGCTCACGCAGCTCTTCACCTTGCGGCGCTCGACGCAGTTCGCCGTCTACGACCAGCTGGACCTCTTGCCGAACTACGGCGGTCGCGACACCGTCCTCGTCGATACATACGCTGCCATTTGGCGTGGCATCCGCGATTTTCCGAGCGAGCCGCACGTCCAGGCCGTCCTGCAACGGGCTGGCGACACGCGGTTCCGCGTCTCGGCCGACGCCGACGTAGAGCGCTTTCGCTTCCAAAGGGAGGAGATCGCTATCGTCCAGTCGCTGCGCGCCAAGCCGATGAATATCAGCGAGCTCCGCGCGCTCGGCGTCCTGCCCGCTTTGACGCTCGACCTCCTGCTCTATTGTCTGCTCGTCACCAGGCAGGTCGAGCTCGTGCAGCAGGAGCGGGGGATGCCGCGCGCAGTGTCCGGTACGCGGCCCGTGACGAGGACGAGCTCGGCGACGGCGCTGCCCGCACAATCCCTTTCACCGCGGGCAGCGGACATTCGCGAGCGGGCGCGTGTCATCCACGGGCAGCACTACTATCAGCGTTTGGGGGTCGCGTTCGACGCCACTGCCGCGCAAATCAGTGTCCAGTTCGCGTCGCTCGCGAGCACCTGGGACCCAGCGACGTTGCCGCCCGAGCTCGACAGTGTCCGGCAGGACTGCGCCCGAGTGTTCTTGGCCATGGCCGAGGCCTACGAGACCCTCGTCGACCCGCAGAAGCGCGAGCTCTATACGCGACGACTCGCTCTGCGTGGCGCCAATAGTCAGAGCGCCGCAGGCCATGACATCCATACGCCCGCCTTGGATCTGGCGGCGAGCGGCGCGGCGACCCCGCTCGAGGGGGCGCATCGTTGTTTGCGTCGGGGTGAGCCCGAGCGCGCCGAGCGCCTGGCGCGGGCCGCTTACACAGCCAATCCGAATGACGCTGCGGCCTTGGCGTTACTTACATGGTTGGAAGCTCAGCGGCCGACACAGCAGAGCGTCCAGGCCGCGCGGGCGCTCATCGCGGTCCTCGACGGCGCAGTCGCGCTGGACGCAGGCTGCGCCGATGCTTTCTATTATCGCGCCCTGTTGCACGCTCGGACGGAGAACCACCGCGCCGCGTTCCGCGACCTCCAGACCGTCGTCGCGTTGGACCCCAATCACGGCGACGCCGTGCGGATGCTGCGCGTCTATCACATGCGCATTCGCAATGGCTCCGTGTCCATGAAGGCAGTGTCCGGTACGGAGCTCTCAGCGCAAGCTGCGCCCGCGCCGGCAGCGACTCGGAGCAGCGGCGTGATGCCGCGCGTGAGCTCCGAATCCGCCCCCAGCGAATCGAGCGCAGCGAAGACGCCAGTCGCCGGCGCGCCGTCGGCGGCCGATCTCCTCGCGCGGCTGCGTCGCGGTCGCGGCGGCTGACGAGTTGGTGCGGTGGGCCGGATTTGCACTCGGCGTCCTCGCGGTTAAGAGCCGCGTGTTCTGACACTGAACTACCACCGCAGTCCCAAGAGCCGGGTTTGCACACGGCGTCCTCGCGGACCCGAGCCGCGCGCTCTGCTGCTGAGCTATCTTGGGAGAACCGGCGCGTCGCCGCGCACGGTCATGTGCTCATTGCTTGTCGGTCGCGACGAGAGCGAAGCCATGTGGATCACGCAGGACTTCGACCGACTCGAGGGCCTCACTGGGCTTCAGCGTGTGAGAAGGCCCCGCGAATACGCCGAGCTTGCGCAGCGTCTTCGCGAGCGCCGCGCTCGTCACGGTGACCCCGTGGACGAGCTCCGGCGTGGGAGAGAACGGGACCGCCTCGCGGCGCTCCTTTGGACCGACCCAACCTGCCAATGAGGCGCCGTGCGCCTCGCACGCGGCCTCGACCATTCGACGTGTGCAAACTGCCTCGCCGGACAGAACCTCCCAGGGGAGGGGTAGCGCCGCGAATACAGGTGTATCCGGGTGCAGCCCGCCGCCGCTCGCTCGATGCCAATAGGCGACGTCCGCCGCCATGAGACGGAGAGCCTTGCCCGGCAGCATAGCGTCGAGCAAACCGTCCATTCCCAAGGCATGGAGCAAGGTGATCCAAGCCTCTCGAGCCTTGTTCCAAGCGCCCGCAGCCTCGTTCCAAGTCGAAGAGTCGTCGCCCCGCCGCACGATCATCGTCGCCCGATCGATGGTCGAGCGGACATAGACCTCGCGGAGGAACTCCGCTGCGTCCACCATGACGTCGAAGGCCGCGGCCAGCAGTTGCCCGCGCTCTTCATCGTAGAGCCGGCGCGCGACGTCCCGATCCGGCATCGCGTGCGCGATGGCGAGCCAGCACGGCGTGCCCCGCTCACAGTGCGCGAGCAAGGCCGCTGCGATCTCGTCGAATGGACGCTCTTGCGAGCCATTCGTAAAGACCGAGCGCAAGCTCATACGCGCCGTGAAATAGGCGATAAAACAGGCCGAGTCGAGGTCTCGTGCAAAGAGAGCGAATGGAAGCTTCGTCGCGAGGCAGGACTTGGCCACACGGGACAGCGAATATCGCTTGTCCGAGCGGATCATCCTGTCGATCTTCTCCTCCAGCTTTCGCAATAGGCGGAAGCGCTTGCCATACCAGCGGTGCCCCTTCATGAGGCCGAGGGCGAACCGCGCTCGCTTGTCGAGGCGGCGCGCGTCGCCGTAATGGCGATGAAGGAGCGGGCTCGCCAGCTCGACGAACCTCCGGACTGCCTGCGGATCACGTAGCTCACTATCGCTCAGCGCAGGCAGCTCGGCCCGGAGAGGCTGGCCAGCCATCAACACGCGTACGGCACTGACCTGTTGGGCCGGCTGAACTTGCGCGCGGAAGAACTCGGTCGCCATGGACGAATAGGCGCCAGCGCGGTGCGCGAGAGAGCCACGGGCTGCGCCCTGGAGGAGACGGCGCGCCCTGACGTCGAGGCGCGGCCCGATCACTCGAAGGATCGTGTCAGCGACGTCCTCGGGGCGCGAGCGACCTTGCGCGTGCGTATAGAGTTCAGAGAGCGCGTCCATAGCCCAACGAGCGACGCGCGCTGGCGAGGTGCCTGACCAACGCCGCGAGCATTCAAAGGCAGCGCTCGGTCGCGGCTTCTACGCGGTAGCCTTGATAAGACTGTTTCGTCCCGGCCGGGCCGCCCAGGTCGATCTCGCGAAGCACGCCCGTTACTTCGACGCGACCTGGACAATGTGGGTCAGTCTTGAGGACGACGACGACCTCGAAGGAAGCACCTCCGGGGAGTTCAGCGGCGACGATGTCGACTGACTCGTGTGTCAGTCCAGTCGGCGGCACGGGATGTTGCGACATACCAGCATGGGATCTTGCGATGAATTGGACGGACTTGCCGACGCACGGGGTCCAGTCCAGGCCGGGCGAGCAGAAGCCATTCGCGCTCGAGCTCGCGCTCGCGATGGGTGGGGCGCTTGCGGGCGGGGCAGGCGAGCTGGCCACGGGCGTCGGGCTCTGACCCGGTTTCGTCGACGAAGACGGGCCCTGCGACTCGTCACGCGAGGCGCGCGTGCTGCAACCCGAGAGCGCGACCAAGGAGAGAGCGAGGACGAGCGCGTTGGCCTTCATGTCGAAGGAACGGGGGTCGCGGTGCGCAGTCGCAAGTTTGATGAGCTGCGTACGCGCCCCGTGCCGAGTTCATATGCTATCGATCGGTCGTGCGCCATCGTGAGGTCTGGCTATGACAACGCACCTCAACGTGCCGTTCTTTCGCCAGGCGCTGCGCCTGCAATTGACCTACAAGACCCAAGGCAACATCTGCAAAGAGGAGCTCTCTCCGTCGCTTCGCGTGTTGGTGCTCGACGATTTCGGTCTATTGGGTGACTCCCCCAAGAGCCTCGACCCGGCGACCTTCGAGCGCGTGCGAGCCGGTGTGGCGCTCGACTCGGCCGACCGCGTTCGGGCGTGGGCGGCAGTGGAGTGGCTCGTTCAGTTCCTAGCATCGCGTGGGGGATTTGAACATCGCCACGTCGCGATCGACGTCATGAATGCCAGTCGGGATCTGCTCGCCATCGACCGCGATCGCGAGCTCGGTGGCGAGCGCGGGGTCCTTCGCGCTGCTTTGGTCGCGAAGTGCGGTTGGGAGCGTGAACCATATGGGCTCCTCGTTCTCGGCTTTCCCCTGACATTCGGGCCCGACGACGCACGAGTCCTGGATTATTGCTCGACCGTCGGCGCGGCGTTTTTGGCCCATACTTTTGCGGGGCTAAAAGGGGTTCCAAAGGAAGAAGAGGAGCTCTGGGATTTGCTGGACGGTGCGGGGCTCGCGTCCTGGCATGAAGTCCGCGGCCGGCGAGGCGCGCTGTCTGCAGCGGTGGCCATGCATCCATTTCGCGTCGGCGGCGACTGGACAAGTGGCGCAATAGCTTTGGCTGCGCTCGCAGGGGCCCGTCAAATCGCCCTCGGCTCTCCAGCCCATATGGTTGGGGAGGCCCCGTTTACTTGCGACGATTGGGAGGTCGTCATGACCCCACGCGCGGCGCGGGAGGCCGCGTCGCACGGGCTCCTCGCCTTCTCGGCGGAGAGCACCTTGGGGCTCTGGCATGGCGCTACTGTCGCTGCCGGCTCGGCTCTCGGGCCAGGGCTACTGACGTTTCAGTTTGCACGCGCGGCGCATTCGATGATGTTCCTGTGTCCCAAGATGGCGGCGGAGGACGTTCGGACCATCGTCGATGATTGGCTACAGGCCTATGTGGCGGATGTTCACAGCAGCCGCATACGGGACGTAGTGCGCAGTCGACGACCGTTTCGCAGGGCATCGTTTCACATCGAAGAGGGATGGCCGGCTGGGTATTGGCAGCTCCAGCTCCAGCTCCACGAGCAAGCCGAGAGCACGCTCTCGTGGACACGCGCGCGAGGTTTCGGAGACGGCACCGTGTCTCCACCCATCGAGCTATGAGACTGGTAGTGCCGGTCCTAAGTTCGGACATATTGGGTGCTTACGAACCTGTGGTTCGTGGCACTAGGGGAGTGTCCTCAAAGCCCTAGTTCAAGCTTTCGGGCACGGGCACGGGCACGGAGATGGGACAAGGCAGCGCGGCGAGACAACAGCGCTTTGAGGACACTCCCTAGCGGGCGCGGCGCGTCTGAACGAGGACCTCGCACTCGCGATCGCCGCTGAGGACCGAGCGAGCCTCTTCGACCATCAGGTCGGGGCCGTCCAGCGCGAGCCGTCGATAGAGGTCTATCGTGATGGGCTCGGCGCCCCAATCGACATTGGACGCTAGGAGGAAGATGGCCTCGGCCAAACCCTGGAGTGCGGGCAGCCGCGACTGGGGTGTACCGCCGTGGCGAGCGGCGTAATAGACGGCCTCGGGGGTGAGGGGGACGCCGAGGCCCAAGCGGTCGCCAGGCGCGAGCTCGAGCACCGAGACCGGCCCCCAGCCGAGCGCGCCCGCGATGCCCGCGAGCTGCTCGGTGCGCTCGTGCGGATCGTCAGGAACGGCGCCGAAGGTGTCGCGGATGGGCGCGGACTCGAAGAGGGAGCCGACGAGGAGGAAGGCGCCGGCGCGCGCGGCCTCGCGGGCGAGGTCGACGAAGATCGGCGCGAGGCGCGGCTGCGGAGCGCGGTTCGAACTGCCGGGGGAGCTCTGCTGACTGCGCTTCTCGAGGAGGTGCAGCGTGTCGAAGGTGATCTGCGCGCGGTAGGACGCAGGCATCAGCGCGAAGCGGCAGTCGCTGAGGCGAATGAGGCCGCTCTCGTTCGCGACCGAGGCCGAGATGATGTCGCGTGTCGCCACGCCGATGGGGGAGACGTCGGGCTCCGGCGCGCTCTCCGGACCGAGGAGCTGCTCGGCGTCGCTCCGCGCGAGGCCGCCGCCCGGCTGGAAGGACAGCGGCCGGCGCGAGAGGCCGAACATGCAAGCGGACTCGCCTTTGGCGACGCAGCGGGTCTCTTCGGCCTCGAACGAACCCCAGTCGGAGGGGTAAGCGATCGACGCGGCCGCGGCGGCGAACCCCGCGGCGAACGCGTCGGTGTGGTGGCGCGCGCGAACGCGGCCGGCGTCGCGCTCGACGAGGCCCGCGCCGAACAGCAGGTCGTTGCCTTGGACCTCGCCGCCAGTGGCCGACAGATCGAACCGGAGCTGACCGAGCCCGAGCGTCGCGAAGAGCTCGGTCGCGAGATCGATGATCTCGCGATCGCCCTCGATCCCGAGGCGGCGCGCGATCGCGCCGATGAGCGCGTAGCTCGCGTCGAACGCGGCCTGGCGGCGCACGGCCCAGCCCTCGCTGCCGAGCGCGTCGGAGACGGCTTGATCGAGCAGCACGCACTCGTGGTGGCTCGCGCCCACGACGACCTGATCGCTCACCGCGAGCAGGCCCGCGTGAGGGATGGGCCGCATGATGGTGCCGAGGTTCATCATGATCGACCGACCTCCGCGAGGCGGCCTCGATCCAGGCCGAGGATGTCTTCAGCGGCGGTCTCGACCAGGCTGAGCGCTTCGCTCGAGAGGTGATCGGGGTGCGCGAGGGCCTCGAGGCCGAGCCCTGTCCTGAGCGCGAGCCGCAGCCGCACGATGTGCGGATCGGGGGCGACGACCTCGAGGTGACTCACGATCGCGCGCACGCGATCGCCGACGATCGACCGCGGCGGTACGGTGTCGGGCGCGAGGTCGCCGGCATCGAAATCGAGGTTCGGGTGGAGCAACGTGGAGGGCGCGCCAGCGACCGGCGGGACCATCACGACCGGCACGTCGTCGTGCGGGTAGGGCAGCTCGTGCGAGAGGGTCTCGACGATGCGGCGCGCGGCGAGGCGCGCGAAGCCGAGCGGGGCCTCGCGCGCGAAGCAGATCGCCACGCCGAAGGTCCGCACGCGGAAGAGGAAGACGAGGTGGTGCTCGGACTCGAGGCTGAAGACAGGGTGCTCGTTCCTGACAACCATGTCACCGTCGATCGCGGCGAGCGAGGCCTCGGCGGCCGCGTACACGCCGCGCATCGAGTCGGCGATCCGCGGCGGTCGCAGCGAGCTGCCGGGGCGCGTCCACGACGCGTACGGGTGCGAGACCGAGAGCAGGAAGATCACGATCGCTTCGAGGTAGTCCACGCCGACGGCCAACCCGTCGAGGACCATCGCGCTCTCGGCTTCCATCGTGGGATGGTCTTCGATCACGGCTCTCCAGGGCGACTCGGGGGAGTCCCAGTGGACCCGGACCCGGAGCCGCTCGGCCCGCGATGCGAGGTCGAGCCGAGCTCGCGGCCCCCGACGACCGCGCCGACCAAAGCCTTGGTGAAGGCCTGGCGAATCGCCTCGACGTCGCGGTGGCCGAACGGATCCTTGCGCGAGATGCCGACGACGTACGCGCGACCCGCTGCCGTGAACCCGATGAGCTGCAAAACAGGGCCGTCGCCGACGTGTCCCTCGAAGTCGGGCGACATCGTGCCGGGGGTCGCGAGGGCGAGGCGCTTCATCGCGGACGCGACGCTGCCCGTCGCGGCGAGCAGGCTCTCCGCGTCGCCGAGATCACCCGAGGTCGAGCCGATGAGCGGCAGGCCCTCGTCGTCGACGACGAGCGCCCGCGTGACCTCGCGGTCCGCCCGCAACCACTCGAGGAGCAAGCTCAGGCGCGGCATCAGCCCAGGCGTCGTGTCGACGGCTGGAGGTGGCGGCAGCGCGCCCACTGCGGAGCGCGGCGCTGGGATCAGCGGAGGCTCGATCGGAGCGGGCGCGCTCACGACCGCGGGCGGTGCGGGCGGCGCGGGCGCGACGCTCGGGGGCGTGGAGCCCTCACCGCCGCCGAAGTTGACGAGCGGCATGCCCTGAAAATCGGGGATCGACTCGCGAGCGGCCGGCGGCTTCGGCGAGAGAGCCTCGGCCGTCGACAGCGCATCGCGGAGGTCAAACGAGGAGCGGGATCGGCGTGTCATCGTCGGCCGGAACCTTCTGCGGGGCGAGGCGATCGAGCACATCGGACGCGAGCTGATCGAAGCGCCGAGCGAGGGGCGGGGGCTTCTTCTGCATCATCGAGAGCGGCGTCCCGCGGAGCGATGCCTCGAGGAAGATCTCGTCACGCGGGATGATCGCGTCGAGCACGATCCCCGGTGGAAACTTGGTCCAGAGCGTCTCGGCGACGTCGAGCGACGCGGCGACCTTGCGGTCGAACATCGAGAGGACGAAGCCGACGAGCTCGAGCTTCGGGTTCTTGGTCGCGCGGATGCGATCGACGAGCGCGAGGATCTGCCCGACGCTCCGGAGCGCGAGAGGCTCGGCTTGGAGCGGTGAGAGCACGTGCGTCGCGTTCTCGAGCGCGCGGGTCGTGACCTTGCCGAGGCCCGCGGGGCAGTCGATGAGGACGAGGTCGAAGCCCATCGCGCGCGCCGAGTCGAGCAGGCCGCCGATCGCCGCGGGCCGCGTGAGCGCGTCCTCGAAGCCGGCGACGGTCGTGGGATCGACGCGCCCGACGGAGAGCACCGAGAAGTTCGCGTCGCGCGTGCGCTGCATGACGCCCTCGACGGTCTCGGTGTTGGTGAGGACCTCGGCGATGCCGGGCCGCGCGCGGTCCGCGAGCCCGAGGCTCAGGCCGAGGCTCCCTTGCGCGTCGAACTCGGTGAGCAACGTCCGCGTCCCGGCCCGCGCGAGCGCGAGCCCGAGGTTCAAGGCGATCGTCGTCTTCCCGACGCCACCCTTCTGACTGGAGATGGAAACGACGTACATGGGGAGGGACGAACGAGGTTACAGCGAATCGCGTAAGCAAAGCTTCTTTCTGGATTTTTGTGGAGCTCGTCCGACAAACCGAAGTTCGCGCGTCCGTCGAGCCGCGACCCGAGCTTGACAACCTCGCTCCGATCGAAGACATACGTGCCGCTCCCTGGTGAGGTAGCCAAGTGGTTAGGCAATGGTTTGCAAAACCATCACACGCGGGTTCGAATCCCGTCCTCACCTCCGCTGACGTACTCCTCCGCGAAGCCTCGCTGGAGGGGACCTGTCGACTGCACGAGCTGCGCTCGTCCTGCACCGGATTCGTGAAGCCAACGAGCTGAGCGCGTCGACGCGGTCAAAACCGCGGACGCGCTGTGTTCGGCTGACCTCGGTTGCTGGCCTCTCGGTTGCAGCGATCAGGGCATGCCGCCCGTTCGCCGTCGATCGGAGAGCGCGTGGACCTGGACCATCGCACACGTCGCGGGCATCGACGTGCGCATCCACGCGACGTTTCTCGTGCTGCTCCTCTGGGTGCTCGTCTCGAACGCGCTCGGTGGGCGCGGTCTCACCGCCGCCGCGACAGGAGTCGCCTTCATCCTGGTCGTGTTCGCCGTCATCGTGCTGCACGAGCTGGGGCACGCGCTCGCGGCTCGTCACTACGGGATCCGCACGCGCGACATCACGCTCTTGCCCATCGGTGGCATCGCGCGACTCGAGCGCATCCCGACGGTGCCGAGCCAGGAGCTCGTCGTCGCGCTCGCGGGGCCCGCGGTCAACGTCGTGCTCGCAGGACTCGCGGCAGGGCTCGTCGCGCTCTTCGGTGTGCCTTGGTCGACGAGCCTCAGCGCCGACCCGAGCGCGCCCGCGCTCACGCGCTTCCTCTGGCTGAACGTGTTCCTCGCGGTGTTCAACCTGCTGCCGGCGTTCCCGATGGATGGTGGTCGCGCGCTCCGCGCGATGCTCTCGATCCGGCTCGGGCGCGTGCGCGCGACCGACGTCGCTGCGGCGGTCGGTCGCTGGGCAGCGCTCGCGTTCGGCGCGTTGGGTGTCTTCGGAAACCCGATGCTGATCTTCGTCGCGCTCTTCGTCTGGGTCGGCGCCTCGCAGGAGGCGAGGATGGTGCACGTCATGGCCGCGCTCGATCGCGTGCGCGTCAGCGACGTGATGGTGATCGACTTCGAGGTCATGCCTGCCGACGCGACCATCGGCCAGGCGATCGGCTACGCGTTGCACAGCCTGCAGGTCGAGTTCCCCGTCGTCGACGCAGGTCGCTTCCTCGGGTTCGTGAGCGTCGGTGATCTGGTCGCGGCCACCTCGGCGGAGCGACTGCTCCGCGTGCGCGACGTCGCGCGCCCAGCAGACGATCAGACCTCGCCCGAGGAGCTCGCGGAGCCAGCGCTCGAGCGGCTCGAGAGGAGCGAGAGCGGAGCCTTGCCCGTCCTCGACGATGGGCGCCTCGTCGGGCTCTTCGTGCCGCAGAACGCGCTCCGCCTCGCGGAGCTCCGCGACACGACCCGACGTCTAGCGGAGGCCACATGAACGGCGCTTGCGGTTGCACGGCGCATCATCAAACCAAGGTCATCGTGCTCACGGGCGGCCCCGGCGCAGGCAAGACCGCGGTCCTCGAGCTCCTGCGCAGGCGGGTCTGCAAGCACGTCGTCATCCTGCCGGAGGCCGCGACGATCGTGTACGGCGGCGGCTTCCCTCGGCGCGAGAACGTCGTCGCGAGGTGCGCCGCGCAGCGCGCGATCTTCCACGTGCAGCGCGAGCTCGAGGTCGTCGGCCACGCGAACGGCGCCGCGATCATCCTCTGCGATCGAGGGACGGTCGACGGGCTCGCGTATTGGCCGACGGATCCAACCGCCGCGCTCGCGGAGCTCGGCACCACGATCGAAGAGGAGCGCGCGCGCTACGACGTCGTCATCCACCTGCGCACGCCGCCGGCGAACGGCGGCTACGATCACACGAACCCAGTCCGCATCGAGTCGCCCGCCGAGGCCGAGGCGATCGACCGGAGAATCGCGTCGGTCTGGGAGGGCCACCCGCGTCGCCTGTTCGTCGAAAACTCGAGCGACTTCCTGGTCAAAGCGCAGCACGCGCTCGAGCTCCTGACGGCCGAGCTCCCCTCTTGTTGCAAGAGCCGCTGAGGTCGGCCGTCGCTGACAGCGCCGTAGGATCTCTGCGCGTCAGGTTGGAGCTTCTCTCACGAAGAGGGCGATGGTAAACCGAGGGCAACCCCATGACGGTAGAGGTCGAACGGCGCGGGGGCGCGGAGATTCACGAGGCTACGCAGAGCGGCAGTTTGGTGCGCCCGGCCTCCACGCCCACAGTCCTCGTCATCGACGACAACGAGGGGAATCGCGCGCTCGCGCAGGGTGCGCTCGAGGACGAGTCGTACCGAGTGATCACCGCGACGAGCGGCGTCGCCGGGATCGAGGCCTTCGAGCGCGAGACCGTCGACTGCATCCTGCTCGACGTCAGGATGCCGGGGCTCGACGGCTTCGGCGTCTGCGAGCGCATTCGCAAGCTCCCGCGCGGGCCCGAGACGCCCATCATCTTTCTGACCGCGCAGCGCGACGTCGACACCTTCGACCAGGCCCAGCGCGCTGGCGGTGACGACTTCCTCACGAAGCCCGTCCGCCCGAACGAGCTCGTCGCGCGCGTCCACGCCGCGCTCCGGCTACGCCAGGCGCGCACCGACCTCGCGGAGCACTACGAGCTTCTCAAGCGCCAGCGCGACGACCTCATGCGCCTGCAGCTCCAGAAGGAGCGGCTCTCCGCGTTCGTCGTGCACGACCTCAAGAACCCCGTGAACGCCATGGATCTCTACGCGCAGCTCATCCAGCGAGACGGCAGCCTCTCGGCGGACGCGCGTGAGAGCGCCGGTCAAATCCGCGCCGAGGCTCGTCACCTCAACCGGCTCATCATGAACTTGCTCGACCTCAGCAAGGCCGATGAGGGCAAGCTCACCGCGCAGCACGTCCCCACGGACCTGCGCGCGATGGTCGGCGCTCTCGTGAACGAGTTCGAGCCCTCCGCGGAGGGGCGGGGCGCGCGGCTCGAGTCGGACCTCGCGGTGGACGAGGTCGTCGGCGATCCCGATCTCTTGCACCGCTTGATCGCGAACCTCGTCGACAACGCCATCCGCCACGCGCCGCGTGGCACCGCGGTCGTCGTGTCGACCCGACTCGAGGACGCCGCGGTCGTCATCGGCGTTCGTGATTTCGGCACCGGCATCCCCGTGGCTCTGCGTGATCGCATCTTCGATCCGTTCATGCAGGTCGGCGGCGAGGGGCTCTCGCACAGGACCGGGCGCGGCCTCGGGCTCGCCTTCTGCAGGATCGCCGCGGAGGCTCACCACGGTCGGGTCTGGGTCGACGACGCTACACCGGGAGCCGTCTTCAAAGTGAGGATCCCCAATGGCCATTGAGGCCGGCCTCGAACCGTCCGACATCGCGCAGATCCTCGAGTCCGCGCCCGACGCGATGCTCGTCATCCGGCGCGACGGCACGATCCGCTTCGCGAACGCGCAGGCCGAGCATCTCTTCGGGTGTTCGAAGCGCGACCTCATCGGCAAGCCTCTCGACGCACTTCTGCCCGAGCGGTTTCGCTCCGGGCATGGCCGTCACCTCGCGCGATACTTCGAGAGCCCGACGACACGCCCGATGGGCTCCGGGCTCGACCTCTTCGCGCGGCGCTTCGACGGCGCCGACATCGAGGTCGAGGTCAGCCTGAGCCCCGTCCACACCGCACAGGGCCTGCTCGTCTCGGCGGCGATCCGCGACATCAGGGCGCGCAAGAAGATCGAGGCGAAGGCCAAGCTTAACGCGGATCGCCTCGCGAGCGCGGTCGACAGCATCGAGGATCCGCTCGCCCTCTTCGACGCCTCGGATCGGCTGGTCCTCTGCAACAGCGCCTATCGACGCCTGCTCGGTGACGCCGTCTCGGGGCCGCTCGTCGATCGTCCCTTCAACGACCTGCTCGACGCGTGGCTGCCCCACCTCCAATTCAACAGCCCCGACGAGCGCGTCGAGTTCGTCGCGCGCCGCATGCTCGAGCGGCGCGAGGCAAAAGCCAGCTTCGACGTGCGCACGCTCGACGGTCGCAACCTGCGCGTCGCGAGCCGTCGCACGCTCGAGGGCGGCCTCGTACAGACCGTGTGGGACCTCACCGACGACGTGCGCCAAGCCGAGGAGCTGCGTCAGGCGCGCACCCAAGCGGAGGCCGGCAGCGCCGCGAAGAGCGAGTTCCTCGCGTCGATGAGCCATGAGCTTCGGACGCCGCTCAACGCGATCCTCGGCTTCGCGCAGCTGCTCCAACGCGACCGCAAAGAGCCTCTGACCCAGCGCCACCGGGAGCGCGTCGATCACATCGTCAAAGGCGGTGAGCACCTCTTGCGGCTCATCGACGAGGTGCTCGACCTCTCGCGCATCGAGTCGGGGCGCATCTCGATCTCGACCGAGCCCGTGGAGGTCGTGGAGATCGTCCGCGAGGTCGAGACGGCGCTCGCCCCGGCCGCGGGGCGACATCAGGTTCACCTGTCGATCTCGATACCCGCGAACGAGTCGCCGATCGTGCTGGCGGATCGCACGAGGCTCCTCCAGATCCTCATGAACCTCGGCTCGAACGCGATCAAATACAACCGCCCCGAGGGCACGGTCACGATCGAGGTCGAGCCGAGCGCCGATCGCCGCGTGCGCGTCACCGTCGCGGACACCGGGCTCGGCATCCCGCTCGACAAGCAGGACAAGCTCTTTCAACCCTTCCAACGAGCAGGCCAGGAGACAGGGCCGATCGAGGGCACGGGGATCGGGCTCGTCATCACGAAGCGGCTCGCCGAGCTCATGCAAGGGCAGGTCGGGTTCAGCAGCCAACCTGGTGAGGGCTCGCGTTTTTGGCTCGAGGTCCCGCAGCACACGAGCCTCCTTCGCACGCAGACGGAGCTCCCCACGCCGAGCTCCCGCACCGTGCAGCTGAGCGGCTTCCGGCGACGCGTCCTCTACGTCGAGGACAACCCCGCGAACGTCGCCTTCATGCGCGACCTGATGGAGAGCTTCACCGGCATCGAGCTCTCCGTGGCGCCCTCCGCCGAGATCGGCGTCGCGAACGCGCGCACCGAACACCCCCACGTCATCATCATGGACATCAACCTGCCGGGCATGAGCGGGCTCGACGCGCTGCGCTTGCTCCGTCAGGACCCAGCGACGAACCACATCCCCGTGATCGCGCTCACGGCCGCGGCGTCGGAGCGCGATCGGCAGAAGGGCGTGCAAGCAGGGTTCTTCCGCTATTTGACCAAGCCCGTGAACATCGACGAGCTGATCGCCGCGCTCGAGCCGCTGCTCGCCCACTGAGACGCAGAATCTTCTCGGGTGCGCACCCGTCGCGTCGGTGCGCGCGCTCCACGTCGCGTCGCGCGCGGTGGTCACGACGCTCGGCGGTGGCGTGGAGGATGCACTTCGGATCGAGGGATCCCATGTGGTCCATCGACGGCTTCAACGAGCGGGATCACGACGCGTTCGTCGCGTATTCGGCTCCCACTGCCGATCGCTTCTATCGAGCCGTGCATCGCGCAGGAGCGCGGGTCGGCGTCACCGTCGCGGGCATCGAGAACCTGCCGAAGGGCCGGGCGCTCATCGTCGCGAACCACGCCTTTGGTTGGGATGTGATGTTGCCGATGGCGGCCGTCTGGGTCGAGACGCGTCGGCCGATATGGGCGCTCGGTGAACACCTCTGGTGGAAGATCCCGTTCCTCAGGCGGCTCGCCGCCGCGGTCGGGACCGTCGACGGTACGCCCGAGAACGTCGACCGCTTGCTCGAACGAGAAGAGCTCGTGATGGTGCTCCCTGGTGGCCTGCGCGAGGCCGTGAAGCCTCGCGAGCTGCGCTATCGCCTGCTCTGGGGACACCGATATGGGTTCATCCGAGCCGCGATCCGGAATCAGGCCCCCATCGTGCCGCTCGCAGCGCTCGGCGCGGACGAGTTCTTCGACTTCGTAGGTGACGCCTATCGCCGTGGCGAGCGCTGGTTGGGTCGACCCGGATTCCCCATTCCGCTGCCGACTCGCCTATTGCCAATTCCGCATTTGGCCTCGCTTCGCTACGTCTTCGGTGAGCCCATCGCGCCGCCCGCTCGCGACCTCGCGGACGACAAGACGGCGCAGCGCAAGCTGAGACACGAAGTCGAGGGCGCCCTGCACGAGCTCATCGAGATCGAGCTGGCGAAGCGCGCGGGCGTGCGCGTCGAGTAGCCCTCAGACTTGGGTATAGCGGTGCTCACCCTCGACGCCGCGCTCTTGGAAATAGCGGCGGATGGCGGCGCTGTGGAGGGGAAATGCCAATATGGAGTCGAGCCCGCCCGGCCCGAACACGAGCCCCCGTTCGGAGGTCTCGTTCGAGGGGGTGAAGGGCGGGAGTCGCGCGACGTCGAGCGGCGCGGCCGTCGAGAAGAGGAGCACCCGATTGGGCTTCGGCTCGGTCGACGTGAACCAGAACGGCGCGAGGGTCGCGGGGTCGACGACCACGCCAGTCTCCTCGCGGATCTCGCGAGCGCCGCCCTCTTGCCAAGTCTCTTGCTCCTCGAGGAAGCCGCCGACCAGCGCGAGGAGCCCCTTCCTCGGCTCGATCGAGCGGCGAACCACCAAGAGCCCGCTGCGCACGCCGCCGTCCACGGCGACGGGGACGAGCACCACCGAGACCGGTAATGGATTGGCCCACACCTGGTTTTGGCAAGAGCCGCAGACTCGGGGATAGCTGGTGATTTGGGGATAGCGAGCCCCGCATCGGTGACAGTGACTATCGCGTTCGTGGACCATGTCTCTGTTCCGTAACTCGTGACGTAACACGGTTACGCCCAATAACCGAATATCAGCGCCGCAGTTCGAGGGGAAGTGTGCCCGAGCCGCTACGTAGGTTCGAACGTGCAAACGACAAGCGCCTCAATGACGAACCCCAATATGACCAAGAACCCTATCCTGATGCTCGCCATCGGCTGGGGAGCCCCGTTTGGTGGCGCGACCATCGGAGGCATCCTGGCTGGGATTACCGGTCTCGGTTTCCTGAGCACCCTATTCTGGCTCGCTGGCGCGATCGTCGCGGGTCACTTCCTCAAGAAGCTCGTCGAAGAGCTCAAGGCCGTAGCGGGTGACACCGAGCTCAACCCGACGCTCATGTACATCCCCGGCCTGAACCAGATCATGTGCTTCCTCCACGCGCACGGTCTGATGGAGAAGGCGCGGCGCGCGCGCGGCATCGCCGGCGAGCCCAAGGCAAAGTGGATGTATCTCATCCTGCCCTGGTACGCGATCAGCGCCGACCTCAACGGCCAGTGAGTGACGACAGCGAGTTACGACGCAGCAAGCTCGCGGCCGATCGAAGCACCGAGCTCGTGCGCGAGCTGGTCGTCGAGAGGCCACGGTATCGAACGGACCGCACTTCGCAGGTTCTTGCCGTCCGAGTCAGCGACGAAGGCTTCGAGCCTCAGCTCCGCTCCCTCCGCCGTCGTCCGGCGCTCCGCGTGCGCCGCGATGGGCATGCGGCAATTGCCCCCGACCGCAGCCATGACCGCGCGCTCCGCCGTCACGCGCGTCGCTGTCTCGGGGTGCGCGAGCTTCGCCAGGATCGCTCGCGTCTCGCCGTCTTCGGCGCGGCACTCGATCCCGAGCGCGCCTTGCCCGACCGCGGGCAAGCAGATCTCCGTCGACAGGATCTCCGTCGCCTCGGCGTCGCGACCCAAACGTCGCAGCCCCGCGAGGGCGAGGACAACAGCGTCGTAGGGGCCTTCCTTCACCTTCCTCAGGCGGGTGTCGACGTTGCCCCGAAGCGGCTCGATGGTGAGATCCGGCCTAAAACGCTGGAGCGCGACCGCACGGCGCAAGCTCGAGGTGCCGACGACGGCGTGCTGAGGGAGCGCTGCCAAGAGACCCCCCGTCTTGGTGACGATCGCGTCCCGCGGGTCCTCGCGCTCGGGGATGCAGGCGATCGTGAGGCGCGGCGCGAGCTCTGCGGGGACGTCTTTGATGGAGTGGACCGCGAAGTCAGCGCGCCCATCGAGCAGCGCTTCCTCGAGCTCCTTGATGAAGAGTCCCTTGCCGCCGATGTCTTGGAGCTTCTGATCGACGAACCGGTCCCCGCTCGTCGTGATGTGCAGCTCCTCGATCTCGAGGCCTGGGTTCGCTGCGACGAGACGTGCGGCGAAGGCGCGCGTCTGTGCCAGGGCGAGCGCGCTCTTGCGCGTCGCCAGCACGAGCCTGTTCATGAATGATCCTTTGGTCGGTTGGGCTTGTGCGCGTCGCCGTGCCCGTGGTCATTGAGATCGAAGAGCTCCGTCACGATCTCGACGAGCTCGGTCGCGCGCGGATCCGACGCCGCAGCACGCAGGCGCGTGGTCGGGTGATGACAAATCTTGTTGGTGGCCGCGTCGATCATCGCGTGGAGGGCCTCGCGCTCAGCAGGCCCGAGGTGCTTCAACTTGGTCGACAGGCTCTTGTCGAGCTCGGCCTCGAGTGCGTGGTGGATGCGACCGCGCAGCGCGACGATGATCGGGTTCAGCGCGAGCTCGCCGCGCTTCGCCTCGTAGGCCGCGACCTCGTCGTCGACGATGCTCTCCGCGCGCTGAGCCTCTTGGGCGCGGCTCGAGAGCGACTCCGCGACGATCTGCTCGAGGTCGTCGATGTCGTAGTGATAGACGCCGTCGAGCGAATCGACCGCGGGATCGATGTTGCGCGGCACCGCGATGTCGATGAGAAAGAGGCTGCGCCCGCGGCGCGCTTTGCGAGCGGTCTTCAGCGCCTCGTGGGTGATGACGAACGTCGGACTCGAGGTCGACGCGATCACGATGTCGGCCTCGATCAGGCACCAGTTGAGCTCGGCCCACTCACGCGGCGTCCCGCCGACCTCGGTCGCGAGCTTCTCTCCGCGCTCGCGGCTGCGGTTCACGACGACGAGCTCGGCGCCCTCCTTCACGAGGAGCTTCGCCGCGCCCTCCGCCATCTCGCCCGCGCCGACGAGCAGCACGGTCTTGCCGTGGAGCTCACCGAAGATCTGCGCGGCGAGGTCGACCGCGACGGTCGAGATCGACACCTGCCCGGCGCCGATCTGCGTCTCGCTCCGCACGCGCTTGCCGACACGCACCGCGCGATCGAGCACGCGCCCGAGGACGGGCCCGACCGAGTGATGCTCGGTCGCGATGCCGATCGCGTCCTTCAGCTGGCCGAGGATCTGCGGCTCGCCGACGACCAACGAGTCGAGTGACGCCGCGACCCGAAAGAGGTGGCGTACGGCGTCGGTGCCGATCGCGAGCGTGAGCGCGCGCGCGGCGGTCGCCGAAGAGCGTGACGCCAGGCGACTGACGACGGCCTGCCCGGCTGCCTCGAGGCGCTGGTGGTCTTGCGTGCCCGAGAGGGCGGCGTAGACCTCCACGCGGTTGCACGTCGAGAGGAGCGCGGCCTCGGTGATGGGCGCGTTCTTGAGCAGGTCGTCGAGCACCGCGGGGACGTCCTCACGGCGGATCGCGAGCTGCTCCCGAACCTCCACGGGAGCCGTGCGATGCGAGAGCCCAACCTTGAGGATCATCGTGCGCGCGCTTGAGGAGGCTGGACGTTCGCGAAGCGGGCCATGTCTTTTCCCCGAAGGGAAAAAGCTTGGCCCGTGAAAACACCAGCATGCTGAGTCGGAGCCGGCGTGGGCCGGAACATGTAGATGAACAGCACGCAGAGCGCGAAGAGCAGGCCGAGGAGCGTGCCGTACGCGCTGCGCTTGCCACGCCAACCAGCCGCAGCGCGGAGCAGCAGCACCCCCGCGATCAGCAGCCACGTGGCGTAGCCGAAGATGATCCGCATGACCTCGTCGGTGCTGCCCGCCTCGAGCTGGTGCGCCCAGAAGGTGCCCGACACGATGCCCATCGTGAGCAACGGAAAGCCAACGATGAGGAAGCGGTGCACGGCGCGATCGAGCGTGTCGAGCGGGGGGAGCCCGCCGAGGCGTCGCAGCTTCTTGTGTTTGAGACGACGCTCCTGGACGAGGTAGAGGACCGCCGCGGCGCCCGCGAGCAGAAAGAGCGAGACCCCGAGGACGTTGACGATCACGTGCATCGCGAGGAACGGCGCGCCCAGCGATTTGCCGACGCCAGGCTTGTCGAGCAGGTAGGTGCCGAGCAAGAACGCGAGACCGAGCGGCGCGAGCGCCAGCCCCAGCGCGTCGATGTTCTCGAGCGGGCCTTTATGCCGAGCGACGACGCGCGCGATCGTGAAGACGAACACCGCGGAGATCGCGACGAAGCTCAGGATGAAATGGATGCTCCCGACCGGGCACGTGTGCGACACGAAGCTCGCAACGGTGATGTACCCGAGGTGAGCCGCGGCCCCCGCGGTGAGCAGCCACGGTGCGAACGCTCGTTGCGGAGCGCTCGCGACCGAGCTCCGCCCTGAGCCTGCACGGCCCGCGGCAGCACCGCGACGCGCGGCGTCCGCGAAGAAGACACCACCCGCCATCGCATAGAGGATGGCGCCGATGGCGAGCAGGACATAGGAGAAGGCCGTCATGACCCTGCGTGGAGTCTCCCACGCCTTCTCCGGATGCTCCAGTCAGCGGCAGAAGGCGAGCGGGCGCTACCCTACATGGCCTTCGCGAGGAATGCAGCCAGGAGCTCCTCGTCGTTCGTCACGCTCGAGTCGTCCGGCATCGATTTCCGATGCTCCTCGAACGAGCCGACGGGAGCCCCGGCAAAGCCGGGCACGACGTCGTACGCGTTGTCGCCGATGATCATCGAACCCTCGAGGATCTCGGCGCCGAGCTCCGACAAGAAATTCCTGGATTTGACCTTGCCGATGAGCTCGTTCGGGTCGTTGCCGTCGGTGACCTCGCGCACGATGCGCACGGCCTCGATGATCCGATAACGGCGAGCCTCGGCCTTGATGGTCAGCTCTTCTCCGGTGAAGTCGACGTGATCGTCGGCGACCCAGATATCGAGCGCTTCCTGCGGAAAGAACACTCTGTTCTTCATCGGTCTGCCTGGGGCGGATCGACGTCGGCGGTGCCGACCTCGACCGTGCGTCGCGCGGCGATCTTGCCCGGTAGGCGCCAGGCCGACTCGAAGAGCCCCATGAGGACGTAGAACCCGAGCAGCCACACGAGCACGAAGGCCGGCTTCATCTGCGTGGAGACGATGGTGCTCGAGAGGATGGCGAAGCCGATGAAGGCGCCCGTCCGCAGGTTGAGCTTCACGTCCTTGAAGGTCCGGAACTCCACGTTCGAGACCATCAGCACGCTGAGGCCGAGCGTGATCGCGAGGATCACCCACGCGTACTCGGCGCCGGAGAGCGCGCCCGCGACCGCGTGGTTCGCGACGACGATCGACACGAGGATCCCGGCCGCGCCAGGCGTCGGCAGGCCGAGGAAGTACTTGCTCGGCTTCGAAGGTTTGCCGTCCTCGCCCATCGTCAGCACGTTGAAGCGCGCCAGCCGAATGGCGGCGCAGGCCGCGTAGAGGAACGCGATCACCAACCCGAACGTGCCGAAGCGGTGGAGCGTCCACGAGTGGACGAGCACGGCGGGCGCGACGCCGAACGAGATGACGTCGGCGAGCGAGTCGATCTGCAGCCCGAACGCGCTCTGCGTCTTCGTCATGCGCGCGACGCGGCCGTCGAGCATGTCGAAGAACATCGCAAAAACGATGAGCAGCGCCGCGCGGTAGAGGTCGCCCTCACCGTCGGTGCGCGACGCGCCAGCCGAGAGGCGGATCGAGTCGAACCCGCAGAAGATGGCCGACAGCGTGACCAAGTTCGGGAGGATGAAGAGCGTCTTGCGCAGGTTGATTCGCTTCCTCACGAGCGGCCGACGATTCACGCTCATTCGAACCTCCTTCGACGCGCCCACGATAGGGCAAAGCCCCGGAATGGGCCACAAGCACGTCGGTCAGGGTAGGTCGTCCACCATGCGGTTCTGCAGACGGCTCTGCACCTCATAAGGCACGGGCAAGTCAGGCTGGAACTTGCAAGTCATCGGGCGCATCTCGAGCCCCTGCACCCATTGCCCGCCTGGCTTGCGCTGCCCCGCGACGGTCCGCAGGACGAAGGCTTGGGACATGTCTCCTGCGATGACGACCACGCTCCCGGACCGGATGGAGGAGCCGCGCCAGGCTGCGACGCAGGGCTCTTTCCGGCTGCCTTGCAGGACGGCGCCGTCCATCGCGAACCACATCGAGTCGAGCGAGCCGACAGGAGCGATGAGCGACCCCGAAGCGCCCGCGCCGGGGTCGGTCACCATCACCACGTGGCGACCCCCGGTGTAGCGGCGCGACCCGTTCTTTTGGAAGTGCGGGGCCACGGTTCGCATCGTCGACTTCCGAACATCGGCCGAACATCCGCGCGGCTTGTCGGGCAGATCCGCGAGCGTCGGGAGCTCGACCGCCGCGCCGAGGTGGCCGTCTTTGTCGAGCAAGAAGCCATAGGCGCGCGGCGCTTCACCAGCGTCCGCTCCGCCCACGAAGGCCGCGATGCCCGACTGGTCGCCTTGGTAAATCCACTCGAGCTCGGTGTTCGCCGGTCCGATCGTCATCGCGAACGCCGACGCCGGGGTCGGCATCGGCGGCGGGTCGCCGGGCTTGGCTTTCCCGCCGCTCGTCGAGCCGCGGGCCGAGGCGAAGATCTGCGCGCTCGGGTTGCGATCCAAGAAGCCGATCTCGTACGGCACGCCGCCGATCCACGCCGCGTCGGATTGCAGGCCGAAGCCGCCGTCGACGAGGAGCCGCTGCAGGTTCGGGAAGTCGACGGTCGTCGTGGTCTTCTCGTCGGCGTAGAGCGATTTGCCACCCGAATACGCGCGCGCGATGACGCCATTGCCTGCGATGGTGAGCAGCGCGGTCCGCAGCTGCAGGCCCTGGACGGTGCCGCCCGACCACGTCCCGTCGAGGTCGATGGTCTTTTTGCCTGACACGCCTGTAACTTCGTTGACCCACACGAGCTCGAGCCCGTCGGTCGACTTCGAGGTGTCGATACCCCCGTAGCTCGTCGTCGGGACCTTGGCGCGCAGCGCGACGTGCCCCTCCATCTGGGCGCGCGCGGTGAGCGCGACCCAGCTGCCCTGCTTCGCTTTGATCGCGGCCAAGAACGGCTTCGTCGTGAGGGTGGGCCCAGCGCCCTCCTTCTCCGCGAGCGTCGCCGACACGAGGTCGACGCGGTTGGTCTCGTCGTCGATCGCGACGACGCTGAAAATCGTCTTGCCGCGCATGATCTCGCGCAGGCGTGGGAAAGACGGCCCCATCGCGTAGCTGGACCAGGGGCTCTGGCTCATCTTCTCTTCGGTGCGGCCGTCGACGCGCGTCCACTCCGTCTTCGGTGTGAGCTGGCACGATATGGGAGATCCCGGCTCGCTCTCGGGTTCCGGCATTGCGGGATCCTCGAGGGCGGTGAGCGAGGTCTCCGTCTGCCCCTCCCAACCAATGCGCGCGAGCTCGTCGCCGAAGAGACAGCCCGCGACGCCACAGGGGATGACCCCGTTGGTGCCGCCGTATCGAACCATCGCTTGGGTCATGGCGACTTCGGCCCAGGTCGCGCCGCCGTCGGTCGTCTCCCAAAGGCGCATCGTCCCGTCCATTCCCCCGTAGCCGAGGGCGACTGCCCGATTGCCAGAGCCGCCGATCATCGACGCCGGGTCCGGCGGCTCGGCGACGCTCGCGACGCGCCCGTCGGCGTCGAACGTCACCCACACATAACCCATCTCGCGATCCCCAGCGATGCCGAGAGTGCCTGTCTCGTCGATCGAGAGCTGCGCTCCATCATGGATATAGAGCGGCCTCACGTAGTTGGGCTCGCTGTCTACGCCCATATCGTCGGAGTCCCAATTCGAGGACTGCGGCGCCTCGATGGTCCTCATTTGGTACGTCGCGCCGCCGTCGCGAGACACGAAGATCGCGGGGCGCGAGTCCTTGCGATTTCGGCCTAGGATGTACGCGACGCGCCCCTCGGGTGACAGGAGCGGCGAGCGCGCCGAGCCCTCTTCGAGGTTGGCGACGGACCCCGCGGTGACCGTCGAGCCGCGCACGAAGATAGGAGTCTTCGGGTAGCAAATATCGGCATAAGGGTCGGTCGCGACAGGCTCTGTTCCGTCAGCAGGCTTCGCCTCCTCCTTCTTCGGCGCGGCGGGCTTGCACGCGCCGAGGAGCAGGAACGACCCGTCCTGTGCCACGGATAGGGTCAAATCGCTGAAGGAGGGTGTGTCGACCGTGGCGACCAGGCTGAACTGATCCCCCGAGTTCTTCGAGAGGTAGAGATCCGCGGCGAGGTTGGATTTGCCCTCGGCCTCGTGGATGCAAGCCACCCCCAACACCCCACCCGAGGCCGCCATTCGGATGTTCCCGCAGCTGTCGAACGTCGAGAGGGGGAGTCGCTCGAGCATGCCGCCGAGCGGACCTCGATTCAGGTAATACCGATATTCCTCGGAGCGCTCCTCGATTTCGAAATAGCGCTTGCCGTCGAGCGCCGCGCGCTGCTCGTAAATCGAAGTGGTGCGCGGGCCGACGAGCGGCTCGATCTCGACCTGCACGGAGGGGCTGTTCGTGACGTAGTTCGCAGTCGTGGGAGAGACCGTGTCGTCCGCGGGATTCCAGACTAAGGTGCCGGCTACCCCCCTCACGGCGAGCTCGTCGTTCGTGGTGAAGCCGACTTCGTAGCTGCCTATCGAGCCGGGCTGATTGGGCAGCGCCGCGTACGTGCGCCCCCCGTCGTGCGACACGAGGAGCTGCTCGGGCGCACCCAACCAGAGCGCGTTGCCCTTCGCGTCGACGGTGACGTCGACCGCGTAGGCCTGAGTCGGCAACGTCGCGGCCTTCCACGTGCCGTCATAGAAATAGGTATTACGGTCCCACCCCACACCCACGATCGAAGAGCCGTGCGCCGAGGCTCGGCGCAGCGTCGCGGGCGGTTTCGCGTAGCGGCTGAAGGGGCCGGCAGGTTCCGTCGAGGTGTAGACCGAGCCAGCGTCGGTGATGAACCGGTATTCGTTGCCCGTGCGCTGGATGCCGACGATGGCCTCCGGCGCGGGCGAGCCCGACGCCATGCCGATACCGCTGCACGGCGGAGCGCTCTTGTCGCGAGGGGTGATGATCCATCGCTGGCCATCATCCGTCGCCGCGAGGCACGTGCCGTCGTCGAGCTGGAGCGTCGCTGTGGGGAGGCCGACCGATTGAGGAAAAGAGACCCATTTGGCCGGTGAATCGAACGCGGGCCCGGGGTCGGTCACGGGCTGCGTCTTCACGTGGTTGATGGTCGGCGCTGGCGGCCCACACGAGAGCAGCGAGGCCCCCGCAGCGAGCGCTGCGGTCTCGAGGGAGCGCGTGATCCTGCGGAGCGCGAGAGTGGAGCTGCCGGCCATGTCGTCTTTGCGGGTCATGGATCCTCGATGAACGTGGCAACGAAAACATCGTGCGAGCCGCCGCCACGCGTGGAGGTGAACGCGAGGAATCTGCCGTCCGACGACAGCGCAGGGCAATCGCCTTGGTCGAACGTGACCCGCCGAGGAGCTTCGGATGAGGCGAGGGGATCGAGCGCGTAGAGCTCGAACGCAGCGCGGTCGAGGTCCGAAGCGAAGAGCAGCGTGCGACCGCTCGGGTGGAAGGCTGCCGCGTGCACGTGCGCGCGGTCGAAGAGCACGCGAGCGCCGCGACCCTCACGACTCGCCATGAGGAGCTGCGCCGCAGAGCATCGCGGGTGATCGGCGGATCCGCAGTCGCCGCCACGACCGAACACGACGTAGTCGCCCGACGTCGAGACCGCGGGCGGGATGGGTGAGACGTCCCCGCTCGCGAGCACGGTGCCCTTGCGGTCGTCGAGGTTCGCGTGTCGCGCGAGCTGAAAGGCGTCTTTCTCCGCGCCCTCCGTGACGAAGAGCGCGCCGTCGGCGCCGCGCGCGACCGCGTGTGCATCGACGGTCGGAGCGACAGGTCGCGGCACTCCATCGGTGCCGATCTGCAGGTTGACCCGCCCACCTGCTCTCGCGCGCGCAGCGTAGAGGATCGACCCGTCGGCGAGCTCTGCGACGCCGCTCACCGAATCTCCCTCGCGCGAGAGCTTGCGGATGGCGCCGTCGGAGAGGTCGAGCGCGTAGAGCCCCGCTGGCTCGGCGTCTCCGGGGCGTTGCCCGACGATGAGGAGCGCGCGTCGCTGGGGAACCACCAGCTCCGACGAAGGCGCGCCGGGCTCCCCCGACCAGACGATCTGCGTGACCGCCCAGCCCTCGGTGAGCTGTCTCGTGTCGACGAGCTGCGGTTCAGGCTGGCGCGCAGTCGCTGGCGTGCCGATCGTCACGCGTGGTGGCAGCCACTCGGGGATCGCCGAGGTCGACCCGGACGGCATGAGACCGAGAGGTCGAGACGGCGAAGGCCCGCGTGAGCAGGCTGTCGAGAGCATCGCCAACATTGCGAAGCCTGTCACCGCCCGACGAGGGGCGCGGACGAAGGCCACGTCGACAGAAGACCGCCACCGCACAGCGGGACTCTAGCAGCTGCGTGCGGTGGCGCGGGTAGGGAGAACCGAAACCGCTCAGCCCGTCATGGCCTCGGCGGGGCGAGCCATTTGCCAATAGAAGAACTGGCGCTTGTCGATCGTGAGGGCGTCGCCGAAGCACTTCTTCATTTGCTGCCACTGCTCTTCGACGGTGCGCGTGATGACCCGCGACGCATATCCGTACTTCAGGACCTTGGCGACGGCGTTGACGTAGTTCTTCGCGCCGGTGCCCTGGTGTTGTTGGGCGCGCTGGCCAGCCTTCTCGTCCAAACGGAGCACCGACCGGAGTGACTCCTGGGCGGCGGCGACGAAGGCCGGATCCTTGGCGGCGCGCTTTCGGAAGTAGGCAACGAACCACTCCAGATGACGTCGCTCGTCTCGGGCGATGCGCTGCAAAAGCCCCTTCAACACGGGCTCATCGGTCACGCCCGCGAGCGCCTGGTAGAGGTGGATATTGAGCGTCTCGCCGAGGATGTTGATGAGGATGACCCCGTATTGATCGATGAAGTCGTTGGGGTCGTATCCCTTCTGCAGGCCGACGAGGCTCGCCTCTCCATGTTGCCTGGAGATTGGGTGTTTGACGTGTCGACAGTAATGCCGAATCACGTGGAAGTGCTTGGACTCCTCGCCGGCTTGGTAGAGCGCCCAAGAGGCGAACTCCGCGTCGAGCAGCATGATGGCGAGCTGATTCACCACGATCGAAGGAGCGTTGCCCTCGACGACGGCGACCTCACCGACGCAATCGATGACCTTCAGATCATTCTCGGTGAGCTTGCTCGGATCGACGGATTCGATCTCGGCGCGCACGTCCGACATCTTCCATCGGTGCCCCTCGCACATGTCGATGAACTGATCAAAGAGCTCCCAATTGTCGTTTGCCTCGGCTTCGGCGTTGGGGAGCGGCTTCTTGAAAGGCGTGGCGTCGAAGGTGGTCTCCAGCATTGGACGATCGCAGAGGGTAATGTCGTGGGGGTCGAACGGGAAGGAGCGGGGACGTGCTCTCACGCGGCTGCTCCCCCCCGGGTTCATGCGCTCGAAGCAACAAGCGTCTCAGCGCCCGTTTCTTCTACACGGTTTGGACCATGGAATTGAGTGCTATTTGGGTCCAGTCGAGATCGTACGCTCCGAGCGCGACGCTCCTTCCCTCCAGGTCGCTACGTACCGCAACTCGGTGTCTCGAAGCCCCAACGAATTGGGATCACGTCGCCTTCGGCGAGGTAAAAGACAGCGGGTTCGATGAGCTCCACAGTCCCGTGAACACGGTAGCTGCCGGGTGGGAGCGCGACCTCGAAGGTCGAGTCGGTCGGCGTGACCCTGAATATCGTCGGCTTGTCTATCCGCTCGATGACGATCTCCGCTGTCGTCCCCAAGTCCACGGCTCTCAGACCGGAGTGGGCTCCACTCGCCGCGTCGCTCGAACGCTCCCGCTCGAACTCGACGATATAGCCGTAGACACCGGTCTTGATGCGCTCGCGAACCAGAAGCTCGTAGCTGCTCTTCATCATGGTCTCCGTCCTCCTCCTCACGAGCTCGGCGTCGGGCGGGACGAATCCGCCGGTCCGCATCACTCGAAATGCCTCTCCGGGCGTTGAAGTCGGCGGACCAGATGCGTTCGGTGACACCCCACGGAGTTGCAGCCCTCGCGGGTTCGTCAGTAGGCTCGGGCATGCGCCCAGAAGCTCGCAGGGCGAGCCGTTCGGCACGCAAATGGCTAGGGTTGCGCGGCGTCGGCGCGCTTCTCTGCGTTGCGGGGTGCTCGAGCGGGGGCAGCGCGGATCCTCCCCCCGATCTCGCTCAGGCAGCGCTCCACGACGACAAGGCGGGGGGCGATCTGACCTGCGAGTCGACCGAGGCGCCTCGCGCAGGCGATCCAGCCCGCGAAGACGCTCCGCTCCTCACGCTCCCCGATCTGCCAGAGGCGCCGGCGCCCGAGCTCGGGGCTCAAACGCTCGTCGACACCGCGACCTATCCCTTCCTCGACGGTGAACCCGAGCTCGCCGTGTCCATCGGGGACACGAGCAACGGTCGCGTCGCTGCAGGGCGCGCGCTCGAGGAGAGCGACAGCGTCCAGATCTTGCCGAAGCAGCGGCTGCGCGATCTCCGCTACGGCTCCGACGGGCTCATCACGATGCTCGAAGAGGCCGGGCGCGTGCTCTATCAGCGAACGCACACGCCGCTCTGGCTCGGGAACATCGGCAAGCGCGACGGTGGTGACATCGAGTGGTCGGTCAGCCACAACGCAGGTCGAGACGCCGACGTCGCGTTCTCCTACCGCGACGCCGCGACCCACCAACCCGTCGACCCACCCGACCTCGTCGCGCTCGGCTCGAACGGCGTCTCCGCGGACGGCAAATACGAGCTCGACGTCGCGCGGACGTGGATCGTCGTGCGCGCGATGGTCGAGAGCAAGGCGACGAACCTCCAATTCTTGTTCATCAGCGATCCGCTGCGCAAGAAGCTCCTCGACTACGCGAAGTCGGCGCACGAGCCTGGCTGGGTCATCGAGCGCGCCTCCGACGTGTTGAAGCAGCCTTACGGCTCCGCCCCACACGACGATCACCTCCACGTGCGCGTCTATTGCTCGCGCCTCGACGTCGCGTGCGGCTGCGTGGACACCGGTGTCATCCAACCGTTCGCGCCGCGGTTCGACGGCGAACGCGAGAAGGCCGCTCGAAAGGCTCGCTCTTTCCTGAGCGACTCGAGCCCCGACAGACGCCGGCGCGCGCTGCTTCGGCTCTCGCTCGTAGGCGGCGCCGAAGACGTCGCGGTCGCGCTCGCCCGGCTCGAGGACTCGACCCCCGAGGTCCGCGTCGCGGCCGCGCAGCTCGTCGCTTCGCTCGGCGACGAGCGCCACGTCGCGCGCCTGATCCATCGCTTTCGGGAGGAGACCGATCCGACCGTCCTCGCGGCGCTCCTCGAGAGCATCGCGCTCCTCGGTGGGTCTGATTCGGGTCCCTTCTTGCGCGATCTCTTGCTCGCGAGCGCGGCCGCGGCGCCGACCTGTGAGTCGCCGTTCGAGCCGCTCCCGCCGCGCGCGCCCATCGACACACCCTCCGAGTACCGCGCGCTCTTCGCTCCCTGGCCGAGCCCCGACGTGCTGCTCGATCGCGTGGGCGTCGGCCGCCTCGTCGTCGAGGTCGCGCGCTACTCGGATCGGCTCGAGATCGTCGAGCCCCTCGTCGCGCTGCTCGATCCGGCGAACCCCGAGCTCGCAGGCGAGGCCGCGCGCTCGCTCGCGTACGTGACGAACCACGCGCTCGCGCCCTGGGGCGCCGACCTCGAGGCGCCCCTCGCGAAGCCTCTCGACCAACGCCTCGCCGAGTCTCGCGAGCGCTACATGAAGCTCTTGCCGGGGCTCGGGAGCGCGAGGCGCGACGGGTGGCTCATCAACGGCTTCTCGACGAAGGGCTACCGCATCTCGAGCCTCGATCGCCGCGCGGCGTGGGAGCTCGTTCGGGCGATCTCCGACGCGGAGCATATTTCCTATAACGCGCGTAAAGCACTCGCCAAGATCCTGGGCGAGCGACCCGACGCCGTGCACTTCGGGGTGGGCGACGCGTGCAAGCACTTCTACCGGGAGCTCGAGGAGCGACGGAGCTCGCTCCGGCTCGACCGCCCGAACCAGGCTCAGCAGGCGGCCTGCGGCAAGGCTCGCGGCAAAGACAAGACGCGGAAATCCATCATCCGCATCACGCCCGCCGCTCCGACCGAAGACGATCATTAGAGCGGGAGTCACAAACTCCGCCGTCGTTCGATGAGGGGAGGCGATGAGTCTTCTGCCGTGTATCCCCACCTCGGTCGGTAGCGTTGATCTTCGCCGCGTCCTCGCCGAGCCCGAGCTCCGCGCGAGCCTCACCGCGATGGTCTCGCGTCGAGTCCCGAACTCGGAGGTCGACGATGTCGTGCAGTCCGCGCTCTGCGCCGCGCTCGCAGCGGAGCGACGCCCGAGCGCCCTCGACGAGGTCCCGCGGTGGGTCATGGGCATCGCGCTGCACAAGGTCGCGGATACGCATCGCAAGGTTCGACGCGAGCGCGCGACCGAGCCTGCTCAGCTCGCGAGCGCTTCGCTCTTCGACCCGATCGAGGAGCGGCTCACGCTCGCGCGGATCCTCGACGAAGGCCCGCGCGATCGCAGCCATCGCGACGCGCTCGAGTGGGCTCTTCGCGAGGGCTGCGGCGAGCGGCTGAACGACATCGCAGCGGAGGTCGCGCTGCCACACGACGTCGTTCGCAAACGCGTCTCGCGGCTGCGCGCTCGGATGCGCGCGCGATGGCTGGGCGCCGCCGTGTTCCTCGCGCTGCTCGTCGGCCGTCAGCTCCATGAGCACGCCCTCACCGAACGCCGCGCGCTCGTCGCCGCGACCTCACCGACGCCGACTGCGTTCTCGAACGCGCCGCTCTCGAACGCGATGGTGCAGGCGAGCGGCGCGACCCCGATGGTGCAAACGCTCCGGGTCACCCAGCTCGAGATCGACCCAGCGATCCAACCGACGGTCGCAGCGCTCGTCCGAACCGAGGCCAGGTCCGCGCGGGTGTCGCTGTCCCGCGGCCACTTCCGCTTCGACGGCCTCACGCGGACCTACGAAGGGTCGCTGCGGGTCGACGATACGGGCCGCGGCACGCTCGAGCTCGACGACGGCCGCAAATTGCCGGTGCACCTCTCCGGCCGCGAGGGCGATCGGTGGGAGGTCGAGATCGGCGTCGCCGACTTGGCTGTCGGCGTTCGCCTCGTCCTCGAACCCGAGCGCGCGCCCTGAGCTACTTCAGCTTGATCGCGACCGTGACGAGGACTGGGAGGCCCGTCCCCGTCGTGGAGACCGTCGAGCCGTCCGCGCTTACAGCACCGTCAGCCAACTTGACCCAGCCGCCGTAGGGGCCGAACTCTTCGCCGACGGTCAACGTCTGCCCCCAGAACTCGACGGCGGCGCCCGCGGTGAGGCCAGCGTAGTTGTCGATCGAGACGGTCGCGCCCGGGCAGAAGATCGTGTCCTCCGGGCCGAGCGAAGCGACCATCACGAAGTCCGGGTCGCCCGTGACGTCGTCGACGAGGTCGACCGGAACGGTCGCCGCGCGGAAGGTCTGCTTGGCGGGCTCGTCGTAGATGAGGTCGTCGACGACGACGATCGTGTCGGCCCCGACGTCGAGCGTCACGTCGCCTGCGGTCGCTGACTCACCGGGGACCATCTGCGCTTGGGAGTCGATCATCCGCGGGAAGATCCCCGGGAGCGGCGAGGGCTTGGTCTCGTCGTAGAGGTAGCCGATCTTGCCGAGCACGAGGCTGTCGCCGGGCTTGAAGAGCGGCCGATCGATCATGTCGGTCGAGAGGTTGTTGTTGAAGGTCGCTTGGCCGATCGCGTTGGTGGACGCGTAGAGGCAGCCGTTCGCGCCGCAGAGCTGGAGGTCGAAGTTGGTGATCGCGGCGCCCGTCTCGTCGCGCGCGGCCCCGATGACCTGGTCCACCAAGATCTCGTTCTTCGGGGCTGCGGTGCCCTCGGGAGGCTCGCAAGTCGGCCCCTGGCCACCCGCGCCGCCGCCCCCGGTCGCGCCCGTATTGGTTCCACCTGCTTGACCACCTGCGCCGGTGCCCCCGGTGCCGCCCGACCCGCCGGTGCCGTCGTCACCGCAGCCGACCGTGAGTGCGAGGCCTAGCCCGAGCGTGATGCCGAGAGCGCTGATTCGCATGGAGTCCCTCCGAGAAGATGAAGAAAATGGTGCTTATCACGGTCGAGCCACGACGTCGCGGCCTCGACCGTTGGTCTTCGCCTCGTAGAGCGCTTCGTCCGCGCGCTCGAGCAGCTGCTCGGGAGACAGCTTCGAATGGGGCTCTTGGCAGGCGATCCCGGCGCTGAACCCGAGGACGCGCTGCTCGCCACCGAGCTCGATCGGTGAGCTCGAGAGCGCCGCGCGCAGCCGCGCGGCCGCGGCCTGCCCGGCGCTCGGCTCACCCCGAATGAGCAGCATGAACTCCTCACCGCCGTAGCGAAAAGCGGCGTCCTCTTCGCGGGTCGCGCGCGAGAGCGTCGTGGCGAAATGACGAAGAGCCGCGTCCCCGGCGATGTGTCCGAAGGTGTCGTTGATCGCCTTGAAGTGGTCGAGATCGAGCAACACGACCGAGATCGCGATGTTGTGCCGCTGGCCGTAGGAGAGCTCCGCGCGCAGTCGCTCGTCGAGCATCAGCCGGTTGCCGAGGCCCGTCAGCGCGTCGATCCGCGCGAGCTGTCGAGCGCGCTCGAGCTCGGCGCGCGTCGCCCGATCGGCCTGACTTCGCTCGACCGCGCGCAAGACCTTGGCTCGGAGGATCGGCCCGGAGAACGGCTTGATGATGTGGTCGACCGCGCCGAGGTTCATCCCGCGAAGGATGTCGCCGTCGGTGTCCGCGTGCGCGGTGACGAGGATCACGGGGAGCTCTCGCAGCTCGGGTACAGCGCGCAGCGCCGCGAGGACATCGAAGCCCCCGAGCCTCGGCAGCATCACGTCGAGGACGACGGCGTCGAGCTCGTGATGCGCGCGCCGAACCACCTCGAGCGCCGCTGCGCCGTCGCTCGCTTGCAGACAGGTGAGCCCGACGTGCTCGAGCCCCATCACGATGAGCCGGCGAGTCGCGTCGTCGTCGTCCACGACGAGGACGGTGCCCTTCATCGTCTTGGTCGCGCTGTCAGTCATCGACGCCCCCGGCGCGCTCACGAGCGGCTCGCTCGGGTGGTGACACGACGCGGGGCGGGCCCACTTGGACACCGAGCGACCAGCGGCCGCGCCACGTGGGTCGCTGCAGTCGTCGCGAGAGCTCGGCGAGGAAGCGTGCGCGTGGCCAGTTCTCCGCCCCGAATCGCTCGAGGTGCGTCGTGTGGACCTGGCAATCGACGAGGTCGATCCCCAGGCGTTCGAGGTGGCGCACGAGCGTGACGAACGCGACCTTCGAGGCATCAGGGGCGTCCGCGAACATCGACTCGCCGAAGAAGACGCCACCGAGCGACACGCCGTAGAGCCCGCCCACGAGCTCTCCATCGAGGTAAGCCTCCGCCGAGTGCGCGAAGCCGAGCTCGTGGAGCGTCTCGTACGCGGCGATCATCTCCTGCGTGATCCAGGTGCCCTTCTGACCTGGGCGCGGCGTCGCGCCGCATTTGACGAGGACATCGTGAAAGCGCTCGTCGAGCCGCACCTCGTAGATTTCTCGACGCAGCTGTTTCTCGAGGCTCCGCCCGACGTGGAGTCGGCTCGCGAGGAGCACGTAGCGCGGGTCCGGGCTGTGCCAGAGGATCGGCAGCCCGTCGCTGTACCAAGGAAAGATCCCGTTCTCGTAGCCCAGCAGGAGTCGCTCGGGGCGAAGGTCACCACCGATCGCCAACAGGCCATTTTCGTCGGCCATTTCGGGAGGTGGGAAGACGATGCGGCGATCGAGGCGGTAGACCGGCATGCGTCCCCGTCAGTAGCCCGCTTCCGGCTTCTGGCGCGCTGTCGGCACCCGCTGCGTCGCTTGCGCCGACGGGTTCTTCGCGGCCGACGCGGAGGAGAGCGGTTCCTCCGAGGCGGCCGTGGTCGCGGTCGCAGACGTGCTCGCGGGCGCCTGCGCGACGACGCTCGACGCAGCGGTCGACGTCGACGCCACATTGGTCGGTTCGTCGGACGGTCGCGTGGAGGCTGCGGCTGGAGTTCGCTGCGTGGTCGCGAAGATGATCGAGGCGATCGCGATCCCCGCGAGGGCCGCCATCGCGATGATCATCGTCGTCCACGACCGGGTCGACGGGCCGGCGTGGACGGGCGCCTGCGCCGCGACCGCGATCGGACCGGCGGTGTAGCTCGGTTGCGAGGTCGCGCCGAAAGAAGGCGGCGCGGGCGGCGCAGGGTTCTGGTTGAAAGAAGGCTGCGAGCTCGGTCCGAACGAGGGCTGCGAACCCGAGAAGGACGGCTGCGAGAACGAAGGCTGCGAACCCGAGAAGGACGGCTGCGAGAACGAAGGCTGCGAAGTCGACAGCGCGGGCTGCGCGTAGCCGGCCTGGGACGGACCCGCGAGGGGCGGCTGCGCTCCCCCGAACGCCGGCTGCGAAGTGGCACCGGGCTGCGGCAGGTGAGGACCCGTGCGGTTGTACGAGGGCTGCGACGTGCTGAAGGACGGCTGCGACGGTGGCGCGAGGGGGATCTGCGCGCTCGGCGGGAGCAGCGGGTGAGGCGTCCCGTGACCGAGCGCGATCGTCGCGAGGTCACCGCTCGGCGGCGGAACCTCAGCGCCGGGCGCAGGCGCCAGCATGCCAGGCGCCCAGCCGAGCGTGCTGCGAAGGAACTCGCCGAGCGCGTCCGAGAGCTCGCGAGCGCTTTGAAAGCGAGCCGCGCGATCGGTCGCGCAAGCACGCTCGATGATCGCGACGAACTCAGCGGGCAGGTCCGGCACGACCACGCGCGGATCGGGCAGTGGTTCGTACGCGACCTTGAAGAGCAGCTCGGCGAAGTTCGCGGCCTTGCGCGGCACGACGCCGACGACCGCCTCGTAGAGCATCACGCCGACGGCGTAGACATCGCTGCGAACGTCGACCTCGTGGGACGAGCGGATGTGCTCCGGGCTCATGTAGTTCGGCGAACCCATGACCGTGCCCGTCTGCGTCGCGGAGCCACCACCGGCCTGCGTGAACTTCGAGATCCCAAAGTCAAGGATCTTGACGAAGTCCTTGCGACCGGCCTTCTCGGTCAGGATGTAGATGTTGTCGGGCTTGAGGTCTCGATGGATGATCCCGGCGCGGTGCGCGGCCTCGAGCCCGTCGAGCATGTCCACCATGAGCCGCGCGACCTCGGCGGGCTGCAGGCGCTTGTTGCGACGGATGCGCGCTCGAAGGCTCTCGCCGTCGAGGTACTCCATGACCATGTAGCGCTCGCCGCCGGGCGTGAGTCCGAGATCGTAGACCTCCACGATGTGCTCGTTGCCGATCTCGCCCGCGGCCTGAGCCTCGCGCTCGAAGCGGTCGGCCATCTCGTCGACCTGGCTGGCGGACGCGTGCAGGATCTTGATCGCGACGGTGCGCTTGACCCGGATGTTCTCGCCCGCGTAGACCGCGCCCATGCCGCCTTCGCCGAGCCTGCGGAGGATGCGGTACTTCGAGTCGAGGATTTCTCCCTCGCGCGAGGGCGCGGGCATCCGACAAATGTAGCATCAGCCTTGGCTCGCGGTCGACCTTGCGTCGCGGACTTCGGCCTTGCTCTCATGGGAGCGTGGATGATGTTGGGTCTCGCCGGCGCGTGATGCGCCCCTTTCACCGATGGAGTCGCTCCATCGTCGTCGCCGCGCTCACGTCGGTCTGCGCGGTCGCGCTCACGCCAGCCGCGCTCGCCGCGCCCCCCACCGCGAAGCCCGACGATGACGTGAAGAAGCGGGCGCGCACGCTCTTCGAAGAGGGCGCGAAGGCCATCCAAGAGAACCGCGCCGAAGAGGGCGTCGCGAAGCTCGCCGAGGCCGAGTCCCTCTTCCATGCGCCGACGCATCTGCTCTATCTCGCGCGCGGGCAGGTCTCGTTGAAGCGCTTCATCGACGCGAAGAAGACCTACGAGAAGCTCGTCAGCGAGACCCTGCCCGCGAGCGCGTCGCGCCCCTTCAAGGACGCGCAGGCCGCGGGCGCGACCGAGCTCGTCGAGCTCGACAAGCGCATCCCTCGCATCGTGCTCACAGTCGAGCCCTCGACGGACGGCGTGAAGGTCACGATGAACAACGTGGCCCTCGACGCGAGCCGCATCACGTCCGCGCCGATGGAGGTCGACCCAGGGACCTACGCGTTCGAGGCGCGCTCCGACACGCTCGAGTCCGGTGCGGTGACCGTCGACGTGACCGAGGGCAGCACGACGCGCGTCAAGCTGACGCTGCACGCCCTCGGACAGCAGCCGACGCCGAATGCGCAGCCAGAATCGGGGCTCTCGCCGCTCAAGCTCGGAGGCATCTCGCTCATCGCAGTCGGCGGCGCAGCGGTGCTCGGTGGAGGCGCGCTCGGCATCATGCACTTCGTCACGGCAGCGGACGCCGACGACAAGTTCTCGACCTGCGGCTCCTCGTGTCGAACGGAGATCCTCGAACTCGACGAGAAGGCCGCGCTCTACGGCAACGTCGCGATCGGCTTGCTCGCCGGTGGCGCCGCGGTCCTCGCGACCGGCGTCATCCTCTTCGCCGTCCCTTCGACGTCGAGCTCACCGGATGACGCGAGCAAACCGACGGCGTGGCTCGAGCTCAGCCCGAGCTACGTCGGCGTGTCGGGCCGCTTCTGAGCAGCTGAGCTCAAGTCCGCAAACGCTCGAGCAAGCCTGGCCTCTCGCACGCGAGACGCGATCCGAAAGAGCGGCCTGTCTCGAACGAAGCGCGCTCTCAGATCGTCGGGGAGCCCGCGCAGCGCCCCGAAGTCCTCGAGCACTGCGCTCGAGAGCTCGAGCGCGCCCGCCAGCGCGAGGTGCGTCGTCGGCGCGAGCGGGTCTTCACGAACGAGCTCGCGCAGCAACCGAGTGATCGCGAACGCGCGCAGCGCGAGCGGGGAGGGACCGTCCCCCGTGTGCGCCCGCGACGCGCTCGCCGCGACGAACGCGAGCCCCGCGCCTTGCACGAAGATGTCCTCGACGGTCCGAAACGGCTTGAGGACCGTCGTGTACGCGTCTCCGCTTACAATTTTGTCAGCCTCGACGCGGACGCCGTCGAGCTCGACTCGCGCGTGGTGGATCTCCGGGCAAAACGGCGTGTCGGGGACGCGCGTCATCCTCATCCCAGCGCGCTCGCGTGGGACGACGACGGCCTTGAGGTTCGGTCGACCATCGAGCTCTCCGTCACGCGCGATGACCAGGATGTGGGTCGCCTCGTCGGCGAGCGTCGCGAAGGTCTTCACTCCGCGCAAGGTCATCGGTGCGTCGGTTGCGGTGGTCAGAGTCGTCGCGATCGCGCGCGGGTGTCCACCGCCGTCCTCGGTCGCGGCGAGCGCGAACCTCGCTGTCCGGGGCGCGCGAACGTGGAGCCGCGCAGCCAAGAGCCTCGTCGCGGAGAGGTACGCCGCGACGAAGGCGAAACCCACGCGATCCGCTCGCGCCGCGTGCACCAAGGCCGCGTCGAACGGCTCGAGCGCGCTCTCCTCCATGCGATCGATGACCGCACGCGCGTCCCCATCCGAAGAGCACGGCTCGGGCTTCAGCAGCGCGCGCGCGACATCCATCCCCCGATTCTAGACGCGGTCCACAAAACGAAACGAGCGCGGGAGTCGACTCCCACGCTCGCACCGAAGCGGACGCGCCCTACGCGGCGCGCGCCCTAGGCAGATCAGAAGTGATCGTGGCCGTGACCACCACCAGCGGGCTTCTTCTCTTCCTCCTTCGGACGCTCGGCGACCATCGCCTCGGTCGTGAGCATGAGGCTCGCGACGCTGGCGGCGTTCTGCAGAGCAGAGCGCACGACCTTCACCGGGTCGATGACGCCCATCTCGAGGAGATCGCCGTACGCACCCGTCGCGGCGTTCCAGCCGAAGCTGCCTTTGCCTTCGCGGACCTTCTGCACGACGATCGAGCCCTCTTCGCCCGCGTTCGCGGCGATCTGACGGAGAGGCTCCTCACAGGCGCGACGCACGATCGAGACGCCGAACTGCTGCTCGGGGGCGACCTTCAGCGCGTCGAGCTGGCTCTGTGCGCGGATGAGCGCGACGCCGCCGCCGGCGACGATGCCCTCTTCGACCGCAGCGCGCGTGGCGTGAAGGGCGTCCTCGACGCGAGCCTTCTTCTCCTTCATCTCGGTCTCGGTGGCAGCACCGACCTTGATGACAGCTACGCCGCCGACGAGCTTCGCGAGGCGCTCCTGGAGCTTCTCGCGATCGTAGTCGCTCGTCGTCTGCTCGATCTGCGTGCGGATCTCCTGCTGCCGGGCCTTGATCTTCTCCTTCTTGCCCTGGCCACCGACGATCGTGGTGTTGTCCTTGTCGATGATGACGCTCTTGGCGCGGCCGAGATCGCTGATGGTGACGTTCTCGAGCTTGAGGCCGAGCTCCTCCGCGATGACCTGACCGTCGCAGAGGATCGAGATGTCCTTGAGCATCTCCTTGCGGCGATCGCCGAAGCCGGGGGCCTTCACGGCGGCGCAGTGGAGCGTGCCGCGGAGCTTGTTGACGACGAGCGTCGCGAGAGCCTCGCCCTCGACGTCCTCGGCGATGATGAGGAACTGCTTCTGCGCCTTCGCGATCGCCTCGAGGACCGGGAGGAGGTCCTTCATGTTGCTGATCTTGCGCTCGGCGATGAGCAGGAAGCAGTCCTCGAGAACGACCTTCATGTTCTCGGGGTCGGTCACGAAGTACGGCGACAGGTAGCCGCGGTCGAACTGCATGCCCTCGACGACATCGAGCGTGGTCTCGGCGCTCTTCGCCTCCTCGACCGTGATGACGCCCTCTTTGCCGACCTTCTCCATCGCGTCCGCGAGGAGCTGGCCGATGGCGGCCTCACCGTTGGCGCTGATGGTGCCGACCTGAGCGATCTCCTTCGAGTCCTTCGTGGTCTTGCCCGAGTCCTTCAGGCCCTTCACCACGACCTCGACCGCCTGATCGATGCCGCGCTTGATCTCCATCGGGTTGTGCCCCGCGGCCACGAGCTTCGAGCCCTCGCGGAAGATCGCCTGAGCGAGCACCGTCGCAGTGGTCGTCCCGTCGCCGGCGATGTCGCTCGTCTTCGACGCGACCTCGCGCACCATCTGGGCGCCCATGTTCTCGAAGCGGTTCTCGAGCTCGATCTCCTTGGCGACGGTGACGCCGTCCTTGGTCACGGTCGGCGAGCCGAAGCTCTTCTCGATGACGACGTTGCGACCCTTGGGGCCGAGCGTGACTTTGACAGCGTCAGCGAGCGCGTTGACGCCGTTGAGGATCAGGTTCCGTGCAGACTCGTGGTAGATGATGTCTTTCGCGGCCATCGGTAGCTTCCTTTCAAAAGAGTTCTTGGGGCTCGCTCGTCACGCAGCTCGAGGGCCCGGCATCTGGTGGAGCGCGGGCGCGCTGAGCAAGGTCGTGCGGGGCGCGAGCGGGTGAATCACTCGATCACGCCGAGGATGTCGTCCTCACGGAGGATGAGGTGCTCTTCGCCGTCGATCTTGACCTCGGTGCCGGAGTACTTGCCGAAGAGGATTCGATCGCCGGCCTTGACGTCGAGCGCGCGCAGCGTGCCGTCGTCGGCCACCTTGCCATTCCCCACCGCGACCACGAGACCCTCGATGGGCTTCTCCTTGGCGCTGTCGGGGATGATGATTCCACCCTTCGTCTTCTCCTCTTCCTTCACGCGCCGGATGAGGACGCGATCCTGGAGCGGCCTGACCTTCATTGCATTCCTCCGAGTTGGTGCCCGAAATGGGGCAGAACCTTGCGACGTGCGCCGACGCGTCGACGGTGCGACCCTGCGACCCGCTCTTCGGGCGCGAGGGAACACTCCCCGATGTCGACCGCCGGCACCGTGTCGATTGTTGGCACTCACGATCAGCGAGTGCTAGCGAGCGGGCCGAACATTAGCCATCGACCCCGCCCTGTCAACCGCATCCCAGGGCAATTGCTTCCCACGTATCGAACCGTGACAACGCGTCGCTGAAGGGCCTGGCACTCGGCTCAAGCGAGGGCTGATGCATGGTCGCTAATTGCTTGACTTGAATAAGCAATTAGTGGGTCGCAAAGAGGCTCGAGAGCCACGCCGATGCTACCTTCGAATGGAAGGTCCGGCTTGCGGGCCCATCCGCAGCCGGACACTCGGGCCATCGGCGCCCCAGCCAGCATGGCCCCACTTCGGAGGTGGAAGCTATGTCGGTGTCGTCTCAATCAGCTCCCATTGCGGTGTGCGGCTCGTTGGGCGAGTACTTCTCGACGCCGGTCCAGGAGGCCCTCGCGTCCCAAGAAGTGCCGACCTCGGACGCAAGCAAGACCTACCTCGTCGAGCTTCTGAGCGGATTCGCGAAGCCCAACGAGGACACTGCGTCGACGTTCTCACAACCGATCACGTTCTTGCTTCGGGACGCCATGCAGGCCGTCGGACCAGAACGGTTTCGCCGGCTCCAGAATCTCGGAGACGGTGTGCTCTATGCGCTCGGCTTCTTCGGGGATCACCTCCGTGGAGTCGACCCCGAGTACATCGCGCGCGTGGGCGCGTCGGCCTACGACCACGCAGCTCGCATGCTGCGGACCGGGCAGCCGGCGACGCGCGGTCCCGACCTCTTCGACGAGTTGGCTCGCGGCTTCGGTCGGTTCGTCGGGGTCTTGCGCTACGTCGCGGATTGGATCTTCGCGAAGAGCGCCCGTGACGAGGCCTCGCTCGTACGACTCTATGAGCGGTGGCTGCGGACCGGCTCGACGGTGATTGAATCCGAGCTCGGGAGTCGGGGCCTGCACCTTCACTCTGGGTTCGACGGCGTGCACTGATGCCCCCCAGCATCGCGGCGCGTGTGCAATCGAAGCTCGAGGCTCTCTACGGCGTGGAGGCTCCCGAGATCGATCCCTTCATCGTGTCGGCATCCGAGGGGCGGGAATCTCTCCTCGTTCGCCAAACGACCGAAGAGCTCGAGCTCGCAGTGCACCTCCCCGAGGTCGCCGTTCGATCGACCCGCTCCACCATCTCCTTCGATGTCTTTTGCCAGGTCATCGAGGGCGTGAGCCATTTCCTCTGCGTGGTCGAACGAGCGCGTCGTGAGCTCCCCGTGACCGAGCTCGAGCTCGAGCTCCAAGCCGAGGTCGACAAGTTCGTCATCGCAGCCTCCACATCCGATTCGCACGGCGGGCTTCGCTGTCGACTCTACGAGCACGTGCGGTTCCTTCATCCCTCCGGCAGCGAGCGGGGAGATCGCTACAGGCTCGCCAACCAGCTCGCGGCGCGCTTCACGCGCACGCTCTGTCCGAGTCGGGTTCAACGGCGCGATCACGCCTCGGTCGGGGTCTTGAGACAGTTCTTCGCGGCGGGTCAGCGCGAGAAGTTGGAGATGGTGCTGGCTGCCTGACGGTCGAGCGTCGTGGTATCCGCAGGCCATGCGAGCTCGCGCGCTGTTCCTCGCGGTCTTCTTGTCTCAAGGGTGTGGGTCGGCCGCGGGCACCTCGGACGCGCACCCGACAACCGGTGTCGACGACGCGGGTGAGCTCGCCGCGATCGCTCGCACGCTCGACGCGTGGCACGCGGCGGCTGCAGCCGCTGACGAGACCACGTACTTCGCTCTGCTCGACGAGAGCGCTGTCTTCTTGGGAACCGACGCGACCGAGCGCTGGACGAAGGCCGAGTTCCTCGCGTACGCGCACCCTCACTTCGCGAAGGGCAAGGCCTGGTCGTTCAAGGCAGCGCGTCGCAGCGTCGTCATCGACGCACCCGGGACGCTCGCCCATTTCGATGAAGATCTCGTGACGGCGGGCCTCGGGCCGGCTCGCGGCTCGGGGGTGCTCATCAAGCGCGCGAGTGGGTGGAAGATCGTCCAATACAACCTGGCCCTGGTCGTTCCGAACGATCGCTTTGACGCTGTCAAAGAAGCAGCCGGCACCGCGGAGCTCCTCTCGTCGACCGGTGACGAGGCGCTCAGTGGCCTCGCTTTTCTGGCTGGCTCGTGGGTTGGCGCCGACGACGGCGGCTCGACCGAGGAGCATTGGTCGAGCGCCGCTTCAGGCACGATGCTCGGCACGGGGCGCACCACGAAGGCCGGTGTCACGACCTTCTTCGAGTTCCTGAGAATCGAGCGACGTGAGGGAAAGCTGGTCTACGTGGCCCAGCCTCGTGGGGGCTCGCCCACCGAGTTCCTCGAGGTCGAGCGACGCACGAACGGCATCACGTTCGAGAACCCAGCGCACGACTACCCGAAACGCATCTCTTACGATCGCGACGGCGACCTATTGAAGATTCGCGTAGAGGGCGCACCGGGCTCGCCGACCATCGCGCTGACACTTCATCGAGCGTTGGTCAGCCGCACGAAGGAGTGACGACGCCGACTACTTCTTCTTGGCGGCCGGCTTCTTTGCAGCAGGCTTCTTAGCGGCCGGCTTCTTCGGAGCGGGCTTCGCCGGAGCGGCCTTCTTCGGAGCGGGCTTCGCCGGAGCGGCCTTCTTCGGAGCGGCCTTCTTAGCGGCCGGCTTCTTCGGAGCGGGCTTCGCCGGAGCGGCCTTCTTTGGAGCGGCCTTCTTCGCCGGAGCGGCCTTCTTCGCAGCCGGCTTCTTCACGGCCGACTTCTTCGGCGCTGCGTTCTTTGCCTTGGTCTTTCGCAGGCTCGGTCCGAGCTCGCTCGGCGGCATCGAGGGAGGCGGCTCGTCCGGGCGAACGTAGAAAGCCGAGGCCCCGTTGGGCATCGTCTTGCCGTGGACCTCGAGAGCCTCACGCAGCTTCCTCTCGAGTTCGGCGAAGTCGTAGGGCTTGTTCAACCACGCATCCGCCGAATAAAGCGGCGAGGTCATGTCGTTCAGGTTCTCACCGATGCCGGTGAGCATGACGACAGCCGTCTCTGCGGTCCGCGGCGTCCCCTTGATGCGCTTGCAGACCTCCCAGCCACTCATGCCCGGCATCATGACGTCGAGCAGAACGAGGTCGAAGCCACCCTTTTCAGCCAAGGTCCAGGCACGTTCTCCGTCGGACGCTTCAGTGACGTCGAACCCCTTCTGTCGCAGAAAGCCCGCGTTCAAGCTGAGCATCGCAGGCTCATCTTCAGCGACGAGCGCTCTCAAAGCACCTTCTGCGGTGTTGGCAACGGTCACGCGTGCATCAAAGTACATCCGTGCAGCATCGGTCAAGGGGCCGTACACAGGGGTGCGCGCGATTCCTTCCTGGAATGTCCGCGGCCTCTCGAGCGTGGTTCTTGGGCAACCCGAGCGAGGAACTTTCCGCACCTGCCCCGGTCACACTCGCCGGCGTCGTAGGGACGAGGGGTGACCAGCGTACCATGCGCGATCCAGCCATCGACGCTACACTCCTCTGCCAGCCCTCATCTCACGCGAACAACGCCTCCGAACAATGAGCAACCAACAAAATGAGAGCGCATCGATGACCGGAGCCTCCTCGCGTAAACCTGGGAGCGACGCAATCCTCGGGCGGATTCGGCGAGCTTCATGGTGGGTGCGGGTTCGCATGCGTCTGTCCCGTGTCGTCGGGATCACTCCTGTGGTGCTCCCGCTCGTGGTCCTCCTTGCTGCGGGCGTGCTCGCCGCACACAAGGTCTTCCCGGGCGCGTTCGACCAGCGACACGCGACGATGCTCTTCGCGTCGATCGGCAGCACGGCACTCCTCAGTTGGTTGGTCGCGTTTGCTCTCCCGTTGCCTCCGAACGCGGGCGCTGTCGCGCTGGATGCCGCGCACAATCTTCAAAGCCGGCTCACCAACGCGCTGGAGTTTGCTGCGATCCCGGCCGCGCAGCGCACCCCGATGATGCAGGCGGCAATCGACGAGGCCTGCACCTACGTCGCCGCTCGACCGCGCGGTCAAACCCTGAAGACCGCGGTCGCCGCCCCGCTCTTCGCGGCGTTGGTGATCTCACCTTGGCTCTTCCCCGTGCTCCTCCTGCCGGCGGCCGGCATGTTCACGTTGGTCTACGCCTTCGAGGTTCGCACTCCGCGTCCGCCTCCTCCCAAGGAAGACCCGCCGCCCCCGCCGATCGACGCGCTCGACCTCACGAGCGACGACATCGACGCGTACAAGGACGCTCTGCGTGATCTCGAGCGCGCCAACCAGACCCCCGAGATGAAGGCCGCGATCGATCGGTTCAACCGATTGCTCGAGGACCTCGCGAACAAGCGCATCGATCGCGAGCAGGCGTTCCGCGACATCGAGTCGCTCGATCGCGAGCTCGCGCCATCCGCTGCGCAAGACGAGCGCAAGCGCCTCGCCGACGAGCTGAAGAACAGCGCCAAGGAGCTCGAGAAGAGCGACCTCAGCAAGGAGCTCGCGGAGGCCCTGAAGAATCAGGACCTCGACAAGGCGCACGAGGAGATGAAGAAGCTGGCGGATCGCTTGCGCGACAAGTCGAATCCGCCGAGCAAGAAGGAGCTCGACAAGCTCCGCGACGCCCTCAAGAAGGCCTCGGAGCAGCGGAAAGAGGACCTCAAGAAGCTCGAAGAGGAGCGCAAGAAGGCCGAAGAGGACATCCTCAAGCAGAAGGAAAAGGTCGACAAAGAGAAGGACCCCGAGAAGCGCAAGAAGGAGGAGGACATCCTCAAGAAGAAGGAGCGAGAGCTCGAGCGCTTGGATCGGGAAAAGGAGAAGCGCGAGAAGGAGCAGTCGGAGGCGGACCGCCAACTCGACCAGCTCGACCGCGAACTCGCCGCCGCCGCAGAGGCCCTGATGAAGGAGCTCGGCGTCGACCAAGAGGACCTCGAGAAGGCCGCTCAAGAGCTCGAGAAGGCTGCGCAGGACCTCAAGCGCATGCAGCAAGAGCAGATGAGTCAGGAGCAGAAGGAAGAGCTGAAGAAGAAGCTCGAAGAGCTCCGTGAGCTGCTCAACCAGCAGAAGAAGGGCGACAAAGCCCGCAAGAAGCGGATGGTGCGCTTCTCGAAGAAGGCGCACGGCGGCGGCCAGCCTGGAGCCGGTGACCCGAGCAAGGGCAAAGGCAAAGACGGCGAGGATGGCGACGACGGCGACGAGGAAGGCGACGAGGAAGGCGACCAGCCCGGCAAGAAGGGCAAGAAGGGCAAGAACGGTCAGGGCGACGACGGAGAGGACGGCGAAGACGGCCAAGGTGGTCACGGCAAGAAGGGCAAGAAGGGCAAGGGAATGGGCATGGGCGACGGTGAGGAGATCGAGATCCAGCTCGGTCCCGACGGCATGCCGATCCCGATGCCCGGCAATGGTCAGGGCAACGGCAGCGAGCAGCCGGGCCCCGGTGGCGGCAAAGGTGGCAAGGACTGGGGCACCGGATCAGGCGGGCCCGTGGCCGGCGACGCAACCAACCCCGGCTACGACACGCAGAAGGTCGAGACCACCGGCAAGGAGACCAACCAAGGTCCTTCACGCAGCCAGGTCATTCTCTCCGCAGCGCAGAAGGGCTTCCGCGACGTGGACTACGCTCGAGTCTTCGCCGAGTACCGCAATGTCGCGGAGGAAGACATGCACCATGAAGAGATCCCCGATGGCTATCGCTTCTATGTGCAGCGCTACTTCCAGCTGATTCGGCCGCGAGAGTAGCGACCCGGCGGTCTCGAATGGGGGATGCAACCGGCGCCGTTCGAGGTCCACGTGCGGGAGGCACGGGACCGGCGGCGCCTGGTTTTTGACGTGCGCGCGGGTGGACACAGAGCCGCGTTCACGGCGTAGAGTGTGACTCGTCGCCAGCTGAGGCGGCGTTCAAGGAGAGGCGATGTCCGAAGAGGAGAAGGGCGACGAGAAGGCGAAGGCGAAGGGCAAAGCGAAGACCGCTCCGACGTCGGAGAGCCGCGATCCGACGCTGGACGTGGCCCGCTTTCAGAAGCTCATCGGGCAGCTGCGTGAAGAGATCGGCAAGGTCATCGTCGGCAACCGCGAGATCATCGACGGTGTTCTCACGTGCATGCTCGCCGGCTCGCATGCCCTTCTCGAGGGCGTGCCGGGACTCGGTAAAACGCTGTTGGTTCGCACGATCGCGGACGCGCTGAGCCTCGACTTCTCCCGCATCCAGTTCACGCCGGACATGATGCCGGCCGACATCATCGGCACCACCGTGATCTCGGACGAGGCGAACAAGCGCGAGCTCACCTTCCGCAAAGGGCCCATCTTCGCGAACATCGTGCTCGCCGACGAGATCAACCGTGCGACGCCCAAGACCCAGTCCGCGCTCCTCGAGGCCATGCAGGAGCAGCGCGTGACGATCGCGACGAAGACCTACATCCTCGACAAGCCCTTCTTCGTGCTCGCGACGCAAAACCCCCTCGAGAGCGAGGGCACCTATCCGCTCCCCGAGGCGCAGCTCGATCGCTTCTTCTTCAAGCTGCACGTGCCGTTTCCCAATCGCGACGAGCTCCACACGATCCTCAGCCGCACGACCGGCGTCGAGAACACCACGGCAACGGCGGTCATCGGCAAGCCTGAGATCCTCGAGCTGCAGGCGCTCGTCCGCGAAGTGCCGGTCGCTCACCACGTGCAGGACTACGTGGTTCGCCTGCTCCAAGCGACGCACCCGGAGAGCACTGCATACGACGCGGTGAAGCGCTTCGTGAAGGTCGGGTCGTCGCCGCGTGGCGCGCAAGCGCTGATGCTCTCGTCCAAAATCCGCGCGTTGATGGAGGGCCGATTTGCCCCGTCGATCGACGACGTGCGGTTCTGCGCGCTGCCCGCGCTCCGCCACCGCGTCTTGCTCAACTTCGAGGGCGAGGCCGAGGGCATCAAGACCGACGAGGTCTTGCGGGTCATCATGAAAAACCTGCCCGAGACCGTCAAATAGCGGCCTATGGGCGTCCTCGACTTCCTCAAGGGCGGACCAAAGAGCCTGCGCGGCCAGAAGCCGGTCGTGGAGGAGGACCTCTTCGGGGACGATTTTCAGCGGCGCCTCGACTACCTCGCGATGGTGTCGAAGCGCGTGTTCTCTGGCGCGATGCGCGCCGAGCGCCGCACGAAGAAGGTCGGCAGCGGTGTCGAGTTCGCGGACCATCGTGACTACGCGCCGGGCGACGACCTCCGATACCTCGACTGGCACGCCTACGACCGATTCCAGAAGCTCCTCATCCGCCTCTACGAGGAAGAAGAGGACCTCAGCATCTACTTCATCCTCGACTCGTCGAGTTCGATGGCGTTCGGCGACGGGGAGAAGCTCCGTCAGGCGAAGCGCCTCTGCGCTGCCCTCGCGTACGTCGGCCTCGCGAACCTCGATCGCGTGACAATCGTGTCAGCGACCGACGAGATCAGCGGTCGCATGCCCGAGACCCGCGGCAAGGCTCGCATCTTTCGCATCTTCCGCTTCCTGTCGGCCATTCACGGGGAGGGCCACACCGATCTCGAGGACAGCCTGAAGACCTTCGTCGCTCAGCACAAACGCAAGGGCTTGGCGGTCCTGCTCAGCGACCTCTACGACGCGAAGGGCTTCGAGAAGGGCATCAACGTCCTGCGCTACGCGAAGTTCGAGCCGTTCGTTCTGCACCTCACGGACTCGACGGATCGGACCCCGAGCCTGCGTGGTGACGTGCGGGTCTACGACTGCGAGTCCGGCGAGGAACGCGAGGTCACCGTCACGCCCCGGATCCTCGAGCGGTACGCGCGTGCCTATGACGCGTACATCGCCAACGTGAAGCGCTTCTGCACGAAGAAGCAAGTCAGCTACTACGAGGCTTCGGTCGACGTTCCCTTCGACGACCTCATCCTGCGTGTCTTCCGCAGGGGCGGCTTCCTGCGGTAGGTCATGTTCAATTTCGTCGGTGTTCCGCTCTCGCAGCTCCTCACGCTCGGCGCGATCGCAGGCGGGATCGTCCTCGTCTTCTACATCCTGAAGCTCAAGCGACGGCCCGTCCCGGTCCCGTTCTCGAAGCTCTGGGAGCGCATCCTCCGCGACAAAGAAGCGACGTCGCTCTTCTCGCAGCTGAAGCGATTGCTGTCGCTGCTCTTGCAGCTCTTCTTGCTCGCGCTGCTGCTGCTCGCGATGGGCGACCCGCGCACCGCCATCAACGTGAAGGATGGACGCACGCTCGTCGTGCTCATCGACGCGAGCGCCAGCATGCAGGCCACCGATGTCGACCCGACGCGCCTCGAGGAAGGCAAGCGTCGCGTGAAAGAGATGGTGCGCGGGCTCGGCGCGAACGACCACGTCCTCATCGCGCAGATGGACACGTCGATCACCCCGCTCTCTACGATGACGAGCGAGATCCCCGAGCTCGAGCACGCGATCGCTGCGGTGCAACCGACCGAGACGCGAGCCGACTTCGCTCGCGGGCTGCGCTTCGCGGTCGATGCGCTGCGGGGCCAGACGCTGCCCGAGGTCGTCGTCGTCTCGGACGGTGCGCTCGGGCCCGCGTCCGATGCGTTCGGCCAGGTCGATCTCGGCGACATCGCGCTCAGCTACATCCACGTCGGCAACGGCGATCGCAACGCCGCGATCACTGCGTTTTCGGTGCGGCGCTACCCGCTCGACAAGAGCCGCTTCGAGGCGATGATCGAGATCACCAACACGAGCAAAGACGATCTCGACCTCTACCTCGACATCTACGGTGAGGTCGGCATCGCCCAGAAGCAGCGGCTCAAGGTGAAGGCCGGCGAGCGATTGCCGCGGTTCTTCCCGAACTTCTCGGGCGTCTCGCACAAGGCTCGCGCCGAGATCAGCCTCCTGCAGACGGAGGAGCGGGTCGACGAGAACAACGAGAAGCGCGTCGTCGGCAAAGAGGACTTCGACGAGAAGGGCAACCGCGTCGCCGTTCACGACGACCTGCCGATCGACGACGTCGCGTACGCCTTGATGCCGGAGCGTCGTCGCGCGCGCATCCAGGTCGTGAGCGCCGGCAACATGTACCTCGAGGCCGCTCTCCTGCTCGACGAGTACCTCGATGTGACCTGGGTGGGGCCGAACGACTACCCGGCTGCAGGCGAGTTCGACGTCACCATCTTCGACAACGTGGCTCCCGCGCTCACGGGCTCGAGCGGGCACATCCTCTACCTCAACCCCACCGGGAAGAACGTTCCCTTTACGGTTGATAAAGAAATCCTCGACGACGATCCGAACAACAAGCTCGGCTTCGACGAGTTCGACTACGAACACCCGATCGCGCGCCACACGCAGCTGCAGGACGTCCAGTTCTCCCGGGCGCACGTGCTCAAGGGCCAGAAGGAAGACAAGATCATCGGCGCGAGCTTCAAAGGGCCCATCCTCATCGCGGGTCGCCGCCAGGGCTTCAAGTTCGTCGCGCTCGGCTTCGACATCCGCGAGAGCGATCTGCCGCTGCGCGTCTCATGGCCGCTCTTCTTGCTCAACACCATCAACGACTTCGTCGAAGAGGACACGAGCTACATCTCGTCCTTCGCGACTGGGACGATCTGGCGCATCCCAGCCCCCCTGGCGGAGGAGATCGCGACGCTCATCCCACCCACCGGGCTCGAGGCTCGGCGCACCGTTCCCGTGAGCGACGGGCGCGCGGTCTACCTCGGCATGCACTCGGGTTTTTACGGCCTGGTCGCCGGGGACATCACGACGCCGGAGTTCGTGGACGAGAAGGGCCAGCTCAAGATCAAGGACGACGTGTATCGCACCGAGTTTGCCGCCAACCTCGTCGACCCGCTCGAGAGTCAGATCAAGCCCGAGCCCGAGCTGAACGTCGGTGTGAAGAAGGCCGGTGAGGTCACGCCCTTCGAGGTGGGCGTGCGCGACGAGCTCTGGATCTACCTGCTCTACATCGCGGTTGCGATCAGCTGCATCGAGTGGATCACTTACCACCGGAGGGTCACGGTATGAGCAGCCAAGGGCCGTCGGAGCAAGGCTCGCGCGCGGCTGCTACCGGCCCGGCGTCGAAGCGGGGCGGCGCCGCTCCGCCACGACGTGGTCGTGGTCGCGTTTGGCTCACGCGGATCGCTTGGCTGGTGTTCGTCGCAGCGCTGACCGCGGCGCTCATCTACGCCTATCGGAAATACGTCTGGCACATGCCGGACCCGACCTACGCGTTCAAATACAAGGGGATCGACTACGAGATCCTGAACCCGCGCCTCATCGGGCTCTTCCTCGTTTTCCCGCTCTTCGTCATCGTGTTGCCGCTCTCGTTGGCCGACTTGCCGTGGCCGCAGCGCATCTTGAGCGTGCTCTTACGAGGAGCCTTCGTCGCGCTCATCGCGATGTCGCTCACCCGCCTGGCGAAGACCTCCACCCAGTCGAAGGTCTGCACCGTCTACCTCATCGACGTTTCCAACTCCGTCCCCGACGAAGCTCTCTCCGACGCGCACGCAGCCATCGAACAAGCCCTGAAGGACAAGCCCGAGGACGGGCTCATCAAGATCATCACGTTCGCCCGGCGTCCGCGGGTCATCGACATCGCCGAGGACGGGACGTTCGCCATCGAACGACACGGAGACGCGAAGGCGGGCAACCCCAACGACGAGGGCGCCGGCTCGAACCTGCAGGCAGCGCTTCAGCTCGGCTACGGCCTCTACCCTCCCGGGTATTTGAAGCGCGCCGTGCTCTTCTCCGACGGTGTTCAGACAGACGGTGATCTCCTGGCCGAGGCGAACCGCACCAAGGAGCTCGGGATCGCGCTCTACACGGTGCCGTATACACGCCCGGTCCCCGGCGAGGTCGCCGTCCAAGAGCTCAAGATGCCCGACCACATCAAGGTCGGCGAGACCTTCGAGGTGCGAGGGATCCTCTACGCGAGCCGCGCCACCGTCGCGCGCGCCCGCCTCTACGCAGGGGCGTATCTCAACGGCCTCGATGGCGTGCGCCAGCTCGAGCTCAAAGCTGGCTTGAACGACGTTGTATTCAAGAGCGTGGTCCACGAGCCGGGGCCGATCACGTACGCGCTCGAGCTCGATCAGATTCGCGACGACCGCTTCACCGACAACAACCGCGCGGAGATCGCCGTCGACGTGCCGGGTCGAGCGCAGGTGCTGCTCGTGGACAGCACGCCCGATCAAGCGAGCTACCTCGCGCGCGCCCTCGTCGCGCAGCAGTTCGAGGTCGACCTGAGGCCGCCCGTCGGCTTCCCGCGCTCGCTCCCGGAGATGGAGAAGTACGACTTCGTCATCGTCTCGGACGTAGCAAAAGACCAGCTCGAGATGAGCTCGCAGGACCTCATCGAGCGCTACGTGCGCGACCTCGGCGGCGGCTTCCTCTTCGCAGGTGGTGAGAACGGCTACGCGCTCGGCGGCTGGTTCCGCAGCACGATGGAGCGAATCCTCCCCGTGAAGATGGAGCCGAAGGACGAGAAGGAGATGCCCAGCGTCGCGATGGCGCTCGTGCTCGACCGCTCGGGTTCGATGACGGGGCTGCCCATCGAGATGGCCAAGGCCGCGGCCAAAGCGACCGTCGAGACGCTCGCGCCCGACGACCTCATCGAGGTCATCGCGTTCGACTCGTCTCCGCAGCGCTTCGTCAAGCTGCAGCCAGCGCGCAACAGGTCTCGCATCAACGCCGACATCGCGCGCATCCAACCTGCGGGCGGCACCGAGATCTTCTCCGCCCTCGACGCTGCCTTCCAAGACATGACGGTCGCGCTCGCGCGTCGCAAGCACGTCATCCTGCTCACGGACGGCCGCGCGCCGACGACCGGCATCAAGGAGCTCGTGCAGGCGATGGCCGCCGAGAGCATCACGATCACCACCGTCGGCCTCGGCACCGAGCTCGACGAGCAGCTCTTGCGGATGATCGCGGAGCTCGGCGGTGGCCGATTCCACTCGGTCCCCGACCCGAACAACCTGCCGAAGATCTTCACCGCCGAGACCGAGATGATCTCGCGCGACGCTGCCAAGGAGGAGTGGTTCCCGGTCGTGCAGACGGGCGACGCGCAGTTCCTGAAGGGGCTCGCGGTCGAGACCTCGCCGTTCCTTCACGGCTACGTCGAGACGCAGCTCAAGCCTGCGCCGGCAGAGCAGATCCTCGCGAGCGAGACGGGCGATCCCATCCTCGCGCGGTGGCACGTCGGCCTTGGCTGGACGCTCGCGTGGACGAGCGACGTGAAGGCTCGATGGTCGGTGGAGTGGTTGAAGTGGCCCGGCTTCGAGCAGTTTTGGGGGCAGCTCGTGCGCGAGCACATGCGGGTCAAACACACGCGTGTCCTCGACATGAAGGCCGAGATGATCAACGGCACTCTGCACGCGTCGGTCGACGCGTTCACACCCGACGATCAGTTCGAGAATGGGCTCACTTCTTCACTCAAGATCTCGCGACCCATCCCCGCCGAGAAGGCATCCGCCGCCAAGGAGAAGCCGAAGCTCGACGAGCAGACGGTGGAGCTGCGCCAGGTCGCACCCGGTCGCTACGAGGCCAACGTCCCGCTCGACAAGTTCGGCTCGTTCCTGCTGAAGGCCGAGCACTTCCGCACGGCCGCCGACGGCACGAAGAAGCTCCTCGCGGTGAGCTACGGCCAGGTCTCGAATCCCTACCCACGTGAGTACGCGAGCTTCGAGCCCAACAAGGTCTTGCTCGACCGCGCGGCTCAGGTCGGTGGTGGGAAGATGAACGCCAAGATCGAGGAGATCTTCGACCCGCGCGGCGAGAAGATGACCTACCACGAGCAGCTCTGGTCGAAGTTCCTCTACCTCGCGATCGGCATCTTCCTGCTCGACCTGTTCGTTCGCCGCGTACGCCTCTTCGACCGCAAGTTCGTGGCGAAGACTCGCCGCGCCTGAGGCTGCGCTTCGAAACGCGAAGACGGATCGTTGGAGCTCCAACGATCCGCCCGCTGTTTCGCGACTGCCCTCGGTCTACAGATGTCTGCCGCGCAAGACCGTGCGCTGCTCGTCCACTTCTTCGAGAGACTCGGTGCTGATGACGAGGTGCGCGCGGCTCGAGCCCCCGAGCGCGGTCCAGGTCTGGCCGTCGAAGTCGACGGTGCTGCCCCCGTTCGCCATCAGCCAGTAGTTCCCTGTACCGTTCGAAGGGAGCGGCTCGCGCGCGTAGGGTTCGTTTCGATCGTTGCCGGGGAAGGGATTCGGCGGCTCGGCGAAGCCACCCCGCTCGATGCGGACGGGCTGCGGATCAGGGAGCCCGCCGCGTACGGCGAACTCGAGCCAGGTGCCCTCTTCGAAGCTCACGCGGAGCGTCGTCGGCGTCGAAGCGATGATCACGCCCGGCGTGCGCGGCTCGATGACGACCTCCTCGACTTGCTTGCCCGCGATGACGAGGAGCTTGTGACCGGCGGTCACGCGGCGCCCGTCGCGGCTCACCTCGCGATGCAGGACGATCTCGTCCGAGTTGTAAAACTGTAGGTTCTTGAGGTCGTCGCTGGCGAGCGCGTGGCCGTCGCGGATCTCCTGAGTGAAGGGGACATACGAGGCGCAACCGGCGGCTCCCGAGAGGAGCGAGACGGCGAGCGCGGCGGAGGTGAGCAAGCTTCGAGCGACCATCTTGCCGAGAGAACGGTCGAGCCGGCGTCTGCTTACACAGCCGGGCGAGACCCGCTACGTTGGGACCCATGCTTCGCGCGGCCTCGCTCGCAATCCTTGGTTTTTCCCTCGTCATCGGGTGTGGGGACGACGGCTCGGGCGGCTCTGGCGGCTCGACCCCGACCGGTGGTGGCGGCTCCTCTTCCAACGGCACGGGGGCAGGCAGCACGATCACGGGTAGTTCCTCGAGGGCAGCGGCGCGGCGACGGAGTGGCTCGTCCGCGGGTGGCGGCGAGGCTCGCTCGCGGACATCGACCCGCTCGAGGGCGTCAACGGCGTCCCCACCACGATCGCCGAGAACCTGCAGTTCACCGAGGGGACGGCGTGGCTCCTCGGCGCTCGGCGTCCTGCAGTTCGGCGACATCCCTGCAGGCCGCGTCTATCGTCTCGATGGTTCGTCGAACTTGACGATTTGGCGCGAGCCCTCGAGGCAACACCAACGGCAACGCCGTCGCGCCGAACGGCGACGTCGTCATGTGCGAGCACTCGGGCCGTCGCATCTCTCGGTCGGGGCCGGCGACCCCAGCCCTGTCGACGTCGCGACGACGCGTACGGGGCGGCTCGTTCAACTCGCCGAACGACGCCGTGGTTCGATCGGACGGCACCATCTACTTCACCGATCCGACCTACCCGGGCTCACCGGGACCCAAGGATCCCGTTTCAAGGTGCTGTTTCGCGTGTCGCCCGGCGGCACGGTCGACCTCGTCGACGACACGCACAGCCAGCCGAACGGCGTCGCTCTCGCCCGACGAGACGAAGCTCTACGTGAGTGGCTGGACGCGGGCGGCCTCTACGTGCGACGTAGCCGCGGACAGCTCGACCAGCAGTCGCGCGCTGCTCATCGACGCCGCGCCCTCAGACGGGATGAAGTCGACGACGCGGGAACCTCCACCTCACGACCACACAGGGCATCGGGGTCTACCGCCCCGAGCAGCTCGGCAGGGCGTGCTCCGCCGGTCCCGCAGCAGCCGGCGAACTGCGCTTTCAGCAGGGCCGATCGACGCACGCTCTTCATCACGGCGCGGACCGGGGCTCTACTCGATCCACGCCCGAACGTGCCCAGTCTGCCTGACAAACCCTGTATCGAACGGCGCATCATGGAAGTCGCCGCCATGGCGACGAGTAGAAAGCGAGGCGCATCTTCGGGCGCACGGCGTCGGAAGGCCGCCTGCTCGACGCTCATCACGAAGGGCGACGCGCGCGCGATCGTGCGCTCCACCCTTGAACGCCAGGCCATCAGCCCGCGACGCTCGCGCTCGAGTTCGGCAGCCGGTGGACGTACGCGCCGGCTCGAGACCGCGGACCGCTGAAGCTCAAGGCCGCTACGAGCTCTTCGTCGGCAGCAAGTGGGTCGCGCCTCATTCAGGCGTTTACTTTGACACCGTAAGCCCTTCGACCGAGCGGAAGCTCGCCGAGATCACCAGGGCCGACGAGCACGACGTCGACCTCGCCGTCACGGCCGCGCGTCGCGCTTACGACAAATATTGGAAGACGATGCGGCCCATCGATCGCGGTCGCTACATCTACCGCATCGCGCGTGCTCTTCAGGAGAAGTCGCGCGAGTTCGCGGTCGTCGAGTCGATGGACGGTGAGCCATCGAAGAAGTCGCGCGACGTCGACATCCGCTCGCAGCAGCGCAGCGCACCTGCATTACGCGGGCTGGGCGGACAAGCTCGCGTACGCGTTCCCTGGCGGCAAGCTACGCCCGCTCGGCGTCGCGGGCGGAGTGATTCCCTGGAATTTCCCGCTCCTCGCCGGCCGCGTGGAAGCTCGCGCCCGCGGCTGCGCTCGCGTGGCAGCACGTGTGTCCTCAAGCCCGCCGAGACCGCGCTTTCCGCGCTCTTGCTCGCGAAGATCAGCCAGGGGCCGACCTGCCTCCCGGCGTCGTCAACGTCGTCACGGGTGCGGGCAAGACCGGCGCGGCGTTGGTCAACCACCCTGACGTCGACAAGGTCGCGTTCACCGGCTCCACGCTCGTCGGCAAGCGCATCCAGAAGGCGCTCGCCGGCACGAAGGTCACGCTCGGGCTCGGCGGGAAGGCGCGAACATCGTCTTCGAGGACGCGCCGCTGAAGCCAAGCCGTCGAGGGTATCGTAGGCGGCATCTATTTCAACCAGGGCGTGTACTGCGCGGGCTCGCGTTTGCTCGTCAAGAGGGCGTCGCCGAGACCATCCTGCACAAGCTCCGCGATCGCGGTGACCTTGCGGGTCGGTGATCCGCTCGACAAGAACACCGACGTCGGAGCGATCAGCAGCAAGATGCAGCTCGACAAGATCAGGCTCGTCGAGGCAGTGAGCGCAGGCGCGGAGCGCTTCAGCGTCCCGTGCAGGCTGCCGAAGCGCGGCTACTGGTTCGCGCCGACGTTCTTCTCGCACGTGTCCCAGTCGCATCGCATCGCGCGCGAGGAGATCTTCGGTCCGGTGCTCAGCGTGCTCACGTTCCGCACGCCCGACGAGGCCATCGAGAAGGCGAACAACACGATGTACGGCCTCTCCGCGGGCGTCTGGACCGACAGAGCTCGAAGATCTTCGACGTCGCGCAGAAGCTCCGCGCAGGCGTCGTCTGGGCGAACCCGTTCGAGCAGGTTCGATCCGGGCTCTCCGTTCGGTGGCTACAAGGAGGCGGCTTCGATCGCGAGGGCGGCCGCCAAGGGGCTCATCGCGTACCTGGAGGTCAAGGTGATGGCGCGCGCAAAGACGGCGAGCAGACCGCTGGATCGCAGCCGCAGCAGGCGCACCGGCGGAGGTCGAGTGGCAGCCGGGGCGCACCAACGTCCGCAAGGCCTACAAGATGTACGTCGGCGGCGCGTTCATTCGCTCCTCGAATCGAGTCGGTATCTACAGGCGGCGGAGACGATGGCGGCCGGAGAGCAGGGGACGATGGAGAACGTGCCGCGCGGCTCTCGCAAGGACGCGCGCGACGCAGTCTTGCAGGCGCACGCAGCGTGGAGCGGCTGGTCGAAGCGCGCGGCCGCGAACCGCGGGCAGATCCTCTACCGCCTCGCGGAGATGATCGACGCGCGTGCGTCCGAACTCGAGTCCTCGCTCGTGCGCGGCGGCGCGCACGTCGGCGACGCTCGCCGTGAGGTCGCTGCGACGGTCGAGCGAGCGCTCTCGTACTCGGGCTGGTGCGACAAGTACCAGAGCCTCTTCTCGAGCTTGAATCCTGTCGGCGGTCCGCACTTCGACTTCACGATCTCCGAGTCGATGGGCGTCGTCGCGGTCGCCGCGCCGAAGCGACCCGCGCTCCTCGGCCTCGTCGGCGCCGCGCTCCCCATCATCGCGTCGGGCAACACCTGCATCGTGCTCGCGAGCGAAGACGATCCGCGCACGCCTATCGTCTTCGCGGAGTGTCTCGCGACGAGCGACATGCCTGGTGGCGTCATCAACATCCTCACCGGGCAAGTCAAAGAGATGCTCGTCCCGCTCGCGCGCCACATGGAGGTCGCAGCGCTCGACCTCCACGACCTGGACGCCGAGCTCTCGCGTGAGGTCTTCGACCTCGCCTCCGAGAGCGTGAAGCGCGTGCGTTCGCGTGCGCTCTCGCTCGACGCGTGGTTCGATCACGAGGCCGCGACCTCGCCTATTTGGATCGAGCGCTTCGTCGAGATGAAGACGATCTGGCATCCGTCGGGGGCGTGAGCAGCTCCTCGAGGGCCTCGTCGTACCAGCGCTCGACCGACCCTTTGAACGGCCACATCCACAAGTACGCGGCGCTCGTGAACTGCGACACGATGCGGGTCCGGAGCGCCGCGGAGCGCAGCGCGTCCTCGCCGAAGAGCTCGAGCGTCGCGCGCAGCGTCTCTCGATAGGCCTCCCACTCGAGGCGCGCGCGCCCGTACGCGAGGCCGACAGGGAAGGGGAGGAGCAAGTACACGAGCGCCATCCCGAGGAACGTGAGCCGTCGACGTTGCAGCAAGTGGACGCGCTCGTGGCGGAGCGTGACGATCACCGAGCGCGGGTCGGCATCATCGAAGCCGTCGGGGAGATACAAGCGATCTCCTATGACGGTGTAATAGCGACTCATGAACTCGCGCTGCTGACCGAAGGTCGCGATCTTCAGCGCGAGATCGATCGCGCGAGAGAGCGGGCTCTCGCGCTTCGGGATGAGCTTGAAGTTCGGGAACTCGACCTTGAGGGCCGCGATGAAGTCCTCGAGCTCGCGCTTCGGGCTCACGTGCGACCGGAGAGAACCATGCCCTCTTGGAGCGTGCGTCCACCGACGAGCTCGGCCGCATCGAGAGGCTTACGACCCTCGAGCTGGCCACGCAGGATCGCGACACGACCGCTGCCGCAGGCGACCTCGATGCGCCCGCGCGCCGCGATCACGACTGTGCCTGGCGCTTCGCTCGCGCTTGCGCCGCTCGACTCGACACGCTCGGTCCGAAGCACCTTGAAGGTCTTGCGTGCAGCGCCCGCACCGATGAACGCGAACGCACCCGGCCACGGCGACATGCCGCGCACGTGATCGTGCACGCGCTCGGCCGACAGCCCGAACGGAACGAGCCCATCGTCCTTGGTGAGGATGCGCGCGTGCGTCGCGCGCGCCGCGTCCTGCGCTGTTGCGACGAGCTCGCCGTTCACTGCGCGGGGCAGGTCCTCCCGGACCACGAGAGCCGCGTAGGAAGCGAGGCGCTCCGCGACCACTTCGGCCGTGTCGTCGGGGCCGATCGCGACCTCGCGCATCGCGTACACGGGGCCCGTGTCGAGGCCCTCATCCATCTGCATCAGCGCGACGCCGGTCTTCGTCTCACCGTCGACGATGGCCCAGTTGATCGGTGCTGCTCCGCGATACTTCGGTAGGAGCGACGCGTGCAGGTTCATCATTCCGCGCCGAGGAGCGTCGAGCACCGCCGGCGGCAGGATGCGTCCGTACGCCATCACGACCCCGACGTCGGCCGCCCAATCTCGAACCATCGCGGCAAACTCCGGGGTCTTTATTTTTGTGGGTTGATGCACCGCGATCCCGAGCTCGGTCGCTTTGACCTTGATCGCCGGCGATCGCTCCACGAGGCCGCGACCTGCGGGGCGATCAGGTTGACAAACCACCGCGACGACCTCGGTCGTTTCTGCGAGCGCCACCAGCGCGGGCACCGCGATCTCGGGTGTCCCGAAGAAGATCGTCCTCAATCCGCAGCTCCTCGAGGCTGGCCCTTCTCATCGAGCGCGCCGGGATCGGCGCAGCAACGAAAGCCCGTCTCGTAGAAGACGAAGCTCGTCTCGTGTGCGTCGTTCGTCCCGCGACAGCCCGTCCAAGGCTTGGCCCAGAAGCCACCCATCAACGCACCCGCGTACTTTCGAGTCTTGCGCGAGGTCACCCACTCTTCGACGTTGCCCATCATGTCGTAGACCCCGAACGACGAGACGCAGCCGCCGTATTGTCCACTCGGCGAGCCCTGCCAAAGCCGATCCGACTCGGCCTGCGCGGCCTCGTCGATCGCTTTGAACTTGTCCCAGTCGACCTCCATCCACTTCTTGTCGCTGTTGCAGGTCTTCTTGTTCACCGCCCAGCCGTACGCGAGGGGTCGGAGCTCGGGGCCTTCACACGCGGTCTCCCACTCCTGCTCGGTGCACATGCGCTTGTGCCGTTCCGAGCACCACTTCTTCGCCGCTTTGTAGGACTTCATCACGAAGGGGCGCGACCCCTTCTTGTTGGGGGCCTCGTATTGATCCATGCAGACTCGGATCTGGCTCTGCGTGCCCTCCATCGCGCTGATGCCTTGGAAGTACTGGAAGCAGTGCGTGTCCTTCGAGTCCTTCTTCGGGTCGATGCAGTAGTGCTGCATCTCGTCGAAGTGCGTCGCCACGACCAGCCGCATGTCGTTCGGGCAATCACTCGACGGACCTGGGTCGAGCGACGCGTTGGGATCGGGCGCGTCGTTCAGCGCGAGAGAGAGTGCGAACAGACCAATGAGCGGGTCGGGCATGAGGCCTCAGGAGTGCCGCATCACCATCAAGTAGTACGCGGCTGCTGCCCCGACGAGGACGAGCAGGAGCAGCGGTCCGATGAACACGAGCGCGGACCGACGCGCGGTCGTCGGCGCGACTGGAGCTGGCGATATGGGGCCGGGCGCGATCGGCGGTGCGTTGGACGCACGCTGGTCCACGAAGGTCGGGGGCGCTCCGGCGCTCGACTCTCTCACGTCGATGCTCGGTTGGAACACCATCGAAGGGAGCTGCTGCGCAGGGCCAGGCGAGAAGGGCCCGCGAGCGACGGATTGAGGGCCGTTCGCGCCCGCTGACTCCACGGATTGCAGCGGCGATCGCGTGTTCGGAGGCAACGCGAGGCTCGACGTGAGCGCCGCGTGCTGCTCGGACGTGAGCGCGATCGTCGAACCGAATCCGCGATCGGCGCCCCCCGAAGGTGTCATCGCAACGGGCGCTGCACCGGCCGCAGGCGCCATCGGAAACGGCGCGCGATTCTCGATGAAGCGCGTCTTCGCCTCTTCGTCGTCGGGCTCAGCGCTCTGCGCAGGCATGGGCGTCGAGGTCGATCGAAGCAGCGCCTGGACCGCCGACGTTGGCGCTGCGGTCGCTGCATTCGGCGGTGGTTTGGCGATCGACTGCGGCGCTGCGGTGCGGCTCTTGTCGATCTTCGCCTCGAGATCCATGAAGGTGACGCCGCCGCGTGAGAGCTTTCCGTGGAGCGCTTCGGCAAACCACTCTTGCTGCTGCTGGGTGTTGCGACGCACGAACGCTGCGAGCGACGCCTGATCGTCCCTGTCGAAGCCGCGCTCAGCACGCCAAGCATCGAGGATCTCGCGCACCTCGCGCGCGGATGCGTGGCGGCGGTCCGGGTTCTTCTGCAAGCACCGATCGACGAGCGACGCGAAAATCGGGCTCACGCGTCGAGAGTCCTCGACCTTCGGGGCTGGCTGCGTCGACACCGCGATGAGCGTCTCGAGATCGTTCGCGCCCGTCCAAGGTCGCTTGCCCGTGAGCATCTCGAACATCACGACGCCGAGCGCGAAGACATCCGCACGCCCGTCGATGCCACCGCCGCGAGCTTGCTCCGGCGCCATGTACGCGGGCTTGCCCTTCATCATGCCGATGCGGGTGCTCGTCAGCCGCTCCTCCGCCTTCGCGATCCCGAAGTCGGCGATCTTCACCAGCCCGTCGAAGCTCACGAGGACGTTGCCGGGAGTGAGATCGCGATGCACGAGCCCGAGCACTGCGCCGTTCTCCCCGCGCAGCTCATGGGCCGCTTGCAAACCGGCACACACCTGACTCGCGATGTTCGCGACCGTGCGCTCGGCGAAGGGCTCTTCACGATCGCGCGACTCCTTCATCAGCCGCGACAGGCTCACGCCCTGCACGAGCTCGACTGCGAGGAACATCCCGATCTCGTCGCGACCCCAGGCCTCGACGCGCACCACGTGGGGGCTGTTGATCGTGGCGGTGATCCACGTCTCGTCGAGGAACATGTTCACGAACTCCGGATCGAGCTCGATGCCGGGGTTCAGTCGCTTCACCGCGACTTCGCGTCCTGCGAGCCGCCCGTCTGCGATGCGGCAAAGCTGGACCATGCCCATGCCTCCCCGAGCAATGTCGGCGAGCGGAACCAGCGTCAGTTCTTCCGCCGGCGGTAGGGCGGAGTGGAGCATCGAGTGCATCCTACACCGGCGCCCTCAAGCGTGGGTTTCCTCTTCGAAGAGGACGCGCGCGCAAGGCTGCGATCGCTGAGAGCGCAAACGCGCCCAAGCAAAGATCGGCCCAGACGCAACAAAGCATTTGACGAACTGGCGTGCAGTCTTAACGTGCCCTCGATCTCCACCGCATCGAGGAAACCATGTCGGAAAAGAAGAACCCGCCGCCGCCCTTGCCGCCCCGGTCCGACGAAGAAGTCGTCTTCGGCGACGAGCTGCCGGTTCTCCCCATTCGCAACGCCGTACTTTTTCCAGGCGCAGTCGCGCCGTTCGACGTCGGACGCGAGAAGTCCGTCGCGCTCGTCGAAGACGTCGACAACATGTCTCAGCCGGTCATTGCGATCTTCGCGCAGCGCGATCCGTCCACCGACGACCCGGGTTACGAGGACCTCTACCACGTGGGCTGCGCTGCTCGCGTCCTCAAGGCTCTGAAGCACAGCTCGGGGAACTACTCGCTCATCCTTCAAGGGCTCGTGCGCATCCGTCTCGAGAGCGTCACGCAGGGCGCGCCGTACATGAAGGCGAAGATTCGCCGGCTCGACGAGCCTCAGACCGAGGACGTCGAGGCCGAGGCTCTCGCGATGAGCCTGCGCGACATCGCGAAGCAGGTCATCCAGCTCATGCCGGAGCTCCCGCGTGAGGCTGGGTCTTTGATCGACAGCATCCAGGCACCCGGCGCGTTGGCCGACCTCGTCGCGGCGAACCTCGATGCGCCGGTCGAGGAGAAGGCGCAGCTCGTCGAGACCATCGACGTGAAGGAGCGCGTTCGCAAGGTTCTCCGGCTGCTCACACGGCAGCTCGAGATCCTGAAGATGCGCGAGCGCATCAACTCCCAAATCAAGGAGGAGATGGGCAAAAACCAGCGCGAGTACGTGCTGCGCCAACAGCTGAAGGCCATCAAAGAGGAGCTCGGCGAGGACGACGGAGATCAGGGAGATCTCGACGGCCTCGAGGAGCGCATCGCGAAAGCGAACCTCCCCCAAGAGGCCGAGACCGTCGCGAAGAAGCAGCTCAAGCGCCTTCGCACGATGCAGGTCGGCTCGGCCGAGTACACCGTCGTGCGCACCTACCTCGACTGGATCCTCGATTTGCCGTGGACGAATCTGACCCACGACAACCTGGATATCGCCAAGGTTCGTGAGGTCCTCGACGAGGACCACTACGGCCTCGAGAAGGTCAAGAAGCGCATCCTCGAGTACCTCGCGGTGCGCAAGCTCAAGCAAGACAAGAAGGGCCCGATCCTCTGCTTGCTGGGCCCGCCCGGCGTCGGCAAGACCTCGCTCGGCCGCAGCATTGCGCGCGCACTCGGTCGTAAGTTCCACCGCATCTCACTCGGTGGCGTGCACGACGAGGCTGCGATCCGTGGCCACCGCCGAACCTACGTCGGCGCGTTGCCGGGGCAGATCATCCAAGGGATGAAGAAGGCGGGCACGACCAACCCCGTCTTCATGCTCGACGAGATCGACAAGATCGGACACGACTTCCGTGGCGATCCTTCGGCCGCGCTCCTCGAGGTCCTCGACCCCGAGCAAAACAACACGTTCGCCGATCACTACTTGGAGATCCCGTTCGACCTCTCCAACGTCATGTTCATCGCGACCGCGAACGTGTCGGACCCGATCCCGCCGCCGCTCCGCGACCGCATGGAGATCCTCGAGATCCCCGGCTACACGCGCCGCGAGAAGCTGGCGATCGCGCGTCGACACCTCCTGCCGAAGCAACTGGGTGAGCACGGCCTCAGCGAGGACTACGTCGAGATCACCGACCAAGCTCTCGAGAACATCATCGATCACTACACGCGTGAGGCTGGCGTTCGCTCGCTCGAGCGACAGGTCGCTGCCGTCATTCGCGGCGTCGCAGTCAAGGTCGCCGAGGGCGACAGCAAGAAGCGACGCGTCGACAACGAGGATGACCTCCACGACTTCCTCGGCGCACCGAAGTACACGAGCGAGGTCGCTGAGCGCACCGCCGAGACTGGCGTTGCGACCGGACTCGCGTGGACGAGCGTGGGCGGCGAGATCCTCTTCATCGAGGCGACCCGCATGTACGGCACGGGCAAGCTGCAGCTCACCGGCCAGCTGGGCGACGTCATGAAAGAGTCGGCGCAAGCCGCGCTGTCCTTCGTTCGCACGAACGCAGAGCGCTACGGCATCCCCAAGGATTTCTTGGAGAAGAGCGATCTGCACATCCACATCCCTGCCGGCGCGATGCCGAAGGACGGGCCCAGCGCCGGCGTCACGATGTTCACGGCGCTCGTGTCGCTGCTCACCGGCATCAAGGTTCGCCACGACGTCGCGATGACCGGCGAGATCACGCTGCGCGGCCGCGTCCTGCCGATCGGCGGCGTTAAGGAAAAGGTGCTCGCCGCACACCGCGCCGGCATCAAGCGCATCCTGCTCCCCGAGCGCAATCGGCCCGACCTCGAGGAGGTTCCCAAGGAGGTCGTCGACGAGCTGCAGTTCGTCATCGTCGCCCGCATGGAGCAGGTGCTGGAGGCCGCGCTCGAGTCGATGCCCGCGCCGATCACGCCCGCCGAGGACAAGCCCGCCGAGCCCGCGAAGCCCGCCGAGACCACGAACTAAATCGCACGGCATTTGCCAACCGGATGGGGAGCTCGAATGGGCTCCCCATCTGCTTTGCATCACCGACTTCGCAGCTTGCTTGAACAGACTTGGTGCCGTCGTTACCCTCCCTACTCGGGCTGCCCCCGATGACGGAGCGCCGCAGCGGCGCGACAACGGCGAAGCCCTCCCAAGCGACAATCGATGAAGCCGTGTGGTAGCTGCGGTTGGATGCTTCAAGACGGGGATTCCGCATGCAACATGTGCGGCAATCCAGTCGCGGGTGCTGCTCCCGCACCCGTAGGTGGCGGGGGCGTGCCGCCGCCTCCCCCTGCGATGCCCGGTGGTGGTGGTGGTGGCTACCCCCCACCGCCCCCAGCGGCGTCGGGAGCGGGCGCCTATGCCGCGCCACCTCCCGCTGGCGGTGCAGCGTTTTCGGGTGGCGGTGCTGGTGACATCGCGCTCTCACCGTGGGCTGCGTTGGCAGGCCCCCGCGCCGCGCCGCAAGCGCCTGCACCGCAGGCTCCGATGGCGCCGCAAATGGGAGCGCCGGGCGGGATGGGGCCGGGTGGAATGCCAGGCATGCCGCAGGGATTCGGCGGTGGAATGGCGCCGCCGATGGGCGTGGGGATGCCGCCAGGTATGCAGCCCGGGATGCAGCCGCCGGGGATGCAGCCGCCTGGAATACCCGGGATGCAGCCTCCTGGAATGCAGCCCGGGATGCAGCCGCCCGGAATGCAGCCGCCGATGGGTGTGGGGGGGTTGGGCGGTGTCGCGCCTCCGCCTCCGCCCCCCGCATTCGGCGCCCCGCCTGGGATGGTGAACACTGCGATGCCGGGCATGCCCGGCGCGCCTCCTGGCTACCCAGCTCCTCCTGCGTTCGCTCCGCCACCGGGTGTTCCGCCGGTCGTGCAGACACCTGGGCAGGTCGGGCCCCCTCCCGTTCGCGGCGTGGGACCCGTCGCGCCTCCCCCGATGGTCGGACTTGTGAGTGGTGCTGGCGTCGCGCCCCCACCGCCCATGGTCAGCGGCATGGGGAGCCTGGGGCAACCACCCCCAATGGCGGTTCCTGGCGTCGTTGCACCGCCGCCGCCAGCGGCTCTTCCGCCCACTCCTGGGATTCTCTCAGGGCCAGCGATTCAAGGCACGGGCGGCAACGGCATCCTCGTCGGCTTCTTGGTGACCTTCCAAAACGAGCCGAACGGGATCTTCTGGCCGATTCGCAGCGGGCGCACCCAGCTCGGTCGAGCGGGCTCGGACAAGGTGGATATCGGTGTGAACGACGCATCTTCGTCGTCACGACATGCGACCGTCACCGCGGATCCTTCGACCGGCCAAGCCTTCGTGCAGGACGACGGTTCGCGCAATGGCACGTTCTTGAATGAGACGAAGCTCCCCGCAGGGGAGCCACGCCAACTTCACGACAACGATCGGCTCCGACTGGGGAGCACGACACTCGTGGTGAAGCTTCTCGTTTCATGACTCGCTGCTGCTAACGCCGTGAAGCGCTCGCACAGCGCGAGCGCGATCGAACGGCGCACTCCACTCAGCTCACGGGCCCTGGCACTTCTTGATGCCCATATCGAGCGCGCACACGTTGCTCGCACAGTCGTCGTTGTTGACGCAGCTCTGACCGTCCAAACAGCGCGAAGCGCAGAAGCTCCCGCCGCAATCGATATCGGTCTCGGCGCCGTCCTTCTTGCCATTCTCGCAGACTGGCGGAGCGGCGGGGATAAAGCACTCCACGTAGTTGATTGGGATGGGAGCCGCGCCCTCCAAGTCGCCCTCGGTCGGCGGGTAGAAGACGTTGACGCGGACGACACCGATCTGCTCCGTCCCGCCAGCAGAGAAGTCGATCTCGGCGTGGGGCAGGATGTCTTCGACCTCGGTGCAGCGAGTGACTTGGAGCCTGTCGAATTTGAAGACGGCGCCGCTCGCACACGACACGTTCAAGATGTCGCTGTCCTTGCCGCCCTTCATGTCGAAGGTTCCACCGATCACGACCTCATCGGGGAGGGTGTTCGGGTCGACTCCGGGGTCGATCGGATCCCCGTTGATGGTCACGCTGAAGTCGTACTTCGCGCGGAACTCGATCACCCCGCACTCGGTCGCGTCGGGATTGATCATCTTGATCTTGATCGGCTCAGTCGTAGGCGGCGGCGCCTCCAGGCTGATCGGCGGATCGAAGATGACCTGGCCACCACCGTCGAGGATGCAAAGATCAAGTGCCTCGCGGCTAACGAACGAACCAGGAACGGTGGTTCCAGCAGCCCCGCACCGAGCCCCGATGTCGATGAAGTAGTCGCGGTAGCAGTTGTCCGGGTCCTTCAACCAGTTGCAAAGGTCGTCGAACTGCGTCGGAGATTCGCAGCCATAAGCGAAGACGGTCAGCACTGGGAGCGCCGCGAAGGCGCCCAGCATTGACCGCAGAACGCGATGCTTGATCATGCTTCGAGTATCCGCGACCGGTTGCTTCGGTGAAAGGTTTTCCACGGCGCGGGCTCCTAGAACTCGTTGTAGGCACCAGCGACGACGTAGGCGTCATCCGCGCCGGTAAAGGTGAACATTCCCCAACACACGAGCTTGTACTTGATGGCGAACTGCAGCGCTTGAGGCAGGCTGGCCTTCGGCGCGAGGAGCGCCAGGTTTCCACGGCGCACCCCCCACCAACCTGGACCGTGCTGGAGAAGCGAGTCGTGCAGATCCTTGGATGCGCCGTATCGGTCCTTGAGGATCGCGAGGCGAAGCCGGACCACGCGTTTGTCCTCGGACTTGTTCTTGTCGCCCGCAGGGAACTCGTACCAGTAAAGGTCGTCACGAGCTTTGCGGGGAGTGATCTGGACGCCCACTGTCGAGAAGAACCGATTGAGGTCCTCCTGGTCGAGGGGACCTGTCACCATTCGCGTGTCGAGGCCCTTGCAGACCTCGCTCGAGATCTTGAATTGGGAGAGAGTGGCCGAACCACCTTTGTCACCCTCCGGGGTGAGCAAGTAGTCGTGGAGCTTTACATCCGAGACGTCGGGGTAATCGATTCCCGAGTCGAGTCCGACGCACGATGTGCAAGCGAGGCCTACGATTGCGAGCGTCGCTGCCGTCGCCGTCGCCGAGCGCTGAGTGTCCGCCATGGCGACCCAACGATATTTCATTCGCTCGCGTCCTGGCAAAAGTCTCGCAAGCCAACCAAGTTTTGGACCGTCCGATGACGTTCGCTTAAAGTGTGCGAGATGGATTCCGTCGGTCGAATGCGTCGCAAGGGCGGGGGTTCACAGGGTGCGTCGCAAACCCTTGGTGACGCAACGCTCGGACGACGTGCAGTCCTCCTAGGGATGGCTGCTGGCGTCGTCCCGTTCGTATCGGGCTGCGGCGGCGCGGAGCAAGCTCCGAAGGATGACGAAGCCTTCTATATCCACGGCGGCGGCGTCATCGACAAGAACCGTGGATACGAGGTCTATTTCCCCAAGCTCGACCACGAGAAGACCGTCACGTTGCCTCGCTACGTCGGGGTGGGCGTGCTCGACGGCGCTGTGCGATTTGCGCGCCCGATCGATTGGTCGATGCGCGATGCGGACTACACCGCGGAGAAGCGCTTCATCTCGTACCAGTCACCTCGTCAATTCATCTTTACCATTCTCGAGCGGCTCGACCCGCCGGGCGACAGTTGGTCCGACGTGGAGAAGCGCTACGAGGTGGAGACTCGCGAACTCGGGGGTCGTATCCTCGCCTCGCGTCAACCGATCGGCACCGCCAACGGCCAGGGGCGCTCGTATCTCCTGAAGACGCAGATCAAGGCGAAGCCCGCGCCGTTCGACGCGTACGCCACGGAGATTCTGCTGCGCAGCCAACACCGAGTGCTGCTCGTGCAGGTGGTTCACCAGGGCGAAGTCGACGCGATCGCGGACGAGGTCTCGGCCGCGCTCGGCTCGATGGTCATCTACTGAGCGTCGAGCGCGCGCCGCTTAGAACGACGCCGCCCAGAACGACGCCTCTCAGAAGGACTCAGCGTTCTCCTCGAACGGGTTGGGCGGGGGCTCAGCGTGCTCCTCGTCCTCTGCGGCCACATCCGTCTTGGGATCCTCGAGAGGAACCGTCAGGATGAACGGCTTCTTCGGGCCACCCAGCCACGCTGTTCGCTTGAGGGTCGACGCGCGCGGTGAGCCCAGCTGAAAGCGCGGAGCCGCGTCGGGCTTCACGTGCAGCTCGAGGAGGACGTCGTACATACCTCGGGTGAAGACGGCGCAGATGCCGCGAAGCAGCGGCCTGCGGTGCCCTCCCGGCAAGAAAGCCAGATAGTCGTCGTACCCGAGTGGGCCCAAGACGATCTTGTAGCGGCTCGAGGCGTCGAACACGAAGCGGCCGATCGTGAGCGACTGCCCGAGGCTCGCATTGGCTTGCCCGAGGCGATTTCGATACGGCTTCTCGATGGGCGTCCAGGCACCGACAAACTGCTCGATGTGCACACCCATCTTGCCGAACATCTCGTGCAGCGCGACGTTGAGCCCGCGCGCGCTGCGCGATCGCCATGCGAGCATCGGCGCGTAGCGCAGGAACAGGAACTTGTGGATCGGCGGGTTGTGGGTACCGAAGCCATCAATCCCAGCAGCGCAGAGCATGCGACGCGTGAATGCGTCCTGCCCCTTCGAGCGATACCCGACGTAGAGCCTGTACTTCGTCCACGTTCGATAAAGGAGCGCGAGCAGCCGATGGTGGAGTGTGTCGAGGAAGTCGCGAACGGGCTGCCGCAGCCCTTGGTATTCGGCCTGCGCAAGTTGCTCGACGAAATAGGTGAAGAGGGGTGAATCGACGCCGTAGAGGCCGAGGAACGTGGTGGTTACGCGAGTCCGTTTCACCCCATCGCCGCAGGTGATCTCCTCGACGCGCTCGATGTCGCTCGAGGGGAAGTTGAGCGACGTCGTGGGACGCATCCGCAGCTTCTCAGCTGCGACGGGACCGTCACCACCCACAATGGGCGCGCCCGCGTGAACGCGCTCCAGCATGTAGAGGAGCTGGAAGAATCCGAACCGGGGGCCCCGCTCGACGAACGGGCGAAGCTCCGGGCTCAGATCAGATAGCGATGACCGTTCTTCGGCTCCCATTTGTACTCCACGCGAGTGCTCTGGCCCGTGACGGTGAGCTGCGTGAACGAGTTCAGCGCTACGTAAGATCCGAACATCTCGTTGAGGATGCTCGCGAACAAGTACATGTCACCTTCGCCTGCAAAGCCACCCTCATCGAGCTCGAGGCGAGTCGCGATGCCGCGAATCGGTGCTCCCCGGAAGAGCCGATCCGTGGGGCTGACGGAGACCGACTTGATGGCTGCGACGCGGAGTTGATTGGCGCGTGCTGCCTGACGGTCCACGAGGGCTTGGAAATTGTAAATGTCGACGGTGCCGCGAAGGACCTCGAGCTCGGCGATCGAGCGGTAGGTCATCGCCATGTGAGCGAGCACCCGCCACTGCAGCTCACGCCCAATGGGAGGCGGAAGAGGAGCCGTGACGGGTGTGATGTTGCTGAAGGTCGCCACGGCAGGCGACGTCGCGGTGGAAACCCGCAGATCTCCGAGCTTGAGCTGGGAAGGGAGGCGCCGGTTGGTGCACGTCGATTCAACGCTGATGACGTCGAAGTCGGGCAGTTGCTTCACGTCCGCCGGCGTGCCGAACGAGAGGTAGACGTCGACGCCGTCGCCGACCGCGGCCGGACGTAGGTGGTGTTGGTAGAACACACCTCGCTCGGCGGCCTCGGGATCGATCTCGTGTTCGAAGGACAGGAACGACGGGATCTTCACGCGCTGGCTGGTCTTGCGCGCGATGCCGATGACGTTGTCGACGCTGTAAATCTCGTAGCCGTTGGGCTCCCCACCACTCGGTCGAGCGAGATACTCGTGCTTCGAGGGGTCCGGCTTGATCGGGTCGGTCGGATGGGTGAAGAGGTTCACGACCGGCGAGCAGAAGAGACGAAAGTTCTCCTTCGTCAAGCGTGCTGTCGGGGGCAACGCATCGCGGAACTGAACCAGCAACGCGAAGCGATCGCCGACCTTCTCTGCAGGGATCCGGTCGAACCCGCCGAAGTCGAAGAACGCGAACTTCTGCGGGATCGTGAAGTACTCCTGCAGCAGCCGGAAACCAGGATAGACGGTCTCCGGGTAGGGAATGAGCGCTTGCTCCTCGGCGAAGCCGACGAGCGAGAGCTGCTTGCGCGGCGGGACGGTGAGCACCGAGTCACGCCCGCCCGAGTCGACGCTCGCGATCGCGAGGCTCTCGACGTGATCGCCGAGCCACAGTCGCACGTCGTCTTGAAGCCTGCGCTCGCCGTGCAGGTAGAAGCGGATGCTCTTGAGATTGAGCGCGGCGAAGTTTGCGCCGCCCGTGAGACGAAGTTCGATTCGGAGGGTCTGCGTCAGCGTCTGGCCGGTGTCGACACGGATGTCTTCGACCGCAAGGGGCAACAGCTCGACGTCCTGAGTCGTTCGGAATCTGCAGGAAACACCGTCGACGGGGACCGAGCCGACCTCCGAGCCGCGCGGCACGAGCAACCGTTCGCGCACGACGTTGGGGAGAGGGGTGAACTCGACGATGCTCGCGGAAGGGACCTGGCGGACGTAATGCGGAAAAAGCAGCGCGGCCACCGAGTGGATGACCTCGGGGAGCTCGTCATCGATCTTCTGCCGGATCTTCCCCGTAAGGAACGCGACACCCTCGAGGAGGCGCTCGACGTCGGGGTCACCCCCACGCTCCGCGAGCATGGGCGCGATGCCGGGGTAGGCGGACGTGAACTCCTTGCCGAGCTCGCGCAGATACGTGAGCTCATCCTGGAAGTACTTGTTGAACATCCGGCGGAGTCAGTCGACCTTCACCAGGTCGCCATGTCAACAGCTCTCCATGGGCTGCACCCTTGGCTTGTCACATCACATCTCCTCGAGCTCGACGTTGCCGCGGTCGTCCATCGCGGTCCCCACGCGCACCGCTTGACGGCGCCCGTCTGAAAGCAGGATGTGCCCGCTGATCTCGAAGAGCATCGCAGGCTGTCCGAGCGAGTTCGTGTTCTTGACATGTCGTATTTGCACGTTCTTCAGGCGCGGCTCGTAGAGCTGAATGCTGGTCTTCAGCCCGCGTTGCACGACAGCCAGGGCCTCGGTCATGTCGTGGAGCAAGTGGGTCACGTCGGGCACGCCATAATCGGGGCACGTGATCGAGCTGCCTTGTTTGGTGCTGAGCATCTGCTTGAGATGCCGAACGACTGCGCCAGCCATGTCCTCGGCCTTCCACGTGTGGCGCTCGACGTTGCCGGGATCCGCTGCGCGTTCCAGCTTCAGGAAGAGTGAGCTCGACATGGTGCGGAGTTTCGCACAAGACGCGGGGTCACGGCGCCCGTCCGTTCGGCGCAGCGTTGCTCTTCGGACGACTTTTTTCGCGACGCGCGAGGCACGTGGTACGAATCGAGAGATGCTGTTCAAAGGCCTCGCGCTCGGGGCGTTTGCCCTCGCCGCAACGGCGACGACGGGTTGCGCCGGTGAGCCACTCTCCAGCACGAAGAAACAGGTTGAAATCCGCTACGTGACGCCCATCTCGGTGTGCCGGATGAAGCTCGCGCCAGTGGGCAATCCGACGCGCGCGGGCACGGCGGTTCGTGACCTCGACCCCGCACAGTGGTTGGAGGTCATGGTCCCTGGCTACGACGAGGCCAAGGGAATCGATCCGACCGCACTCGACTGCACGGGCAACTACGTGTTCGCCAACGAATCGCTTCGCGGCGGCGCGAGCGATCGCGGGTGGCCGCGCATCGTCGATCCCGACGAGGTCGTCATCAACTCGGGACCGAACGGGATGCGGGTCGTCTGGTTGCGAGCTCTGAAGTTCCCGAACGGTGAAGAGGGTGGCCCGCTCGCTCTCGCTCGGGCTTATGGGGACAACGCCGAGATTTACAGTCTCGGCAGTTTCCGCGGGCCGAAGAACGCGCGCTTCCAGACAGCACGGATCGGCAACGAGACCATCGTCGTTGCCGAGACGAAGGAGTGCGATCCCGAGACGGAGACTTGCAGAAAGCGCGCAATGTTCTTCCTGCCGCGCGCGGGGCGTCTCATCGAGGCCGCGACCGTCGACTTGGAGCGCGTGACCACGGTCCCGTCGACCACGCAGCGCGGTCTCTACACGATGTACAAGCTCACGACCGACGTGACTTACACGAAAGAAGGCATCCTGCTCCTCGAGCAGATGCAGGTGCGCATCGTGAAGACCGAGGTCCCTGACCTCGACAGCGACCGAGAGTTGCGAACCGTCGAGTTCGAGCGCTTCCTCAAGGTCGAGCGCGACACGCTCTTCTCGAGCTACGAGCCGCTCTGGGAGCGCGTCGTCGGCCGAGATTGACGATCTCCGAATTACTTTGAGCTCCAAGGATTAGACCCGCGCGAGCGGGTCTCTTTCTTTCGAACTCTGAGGTTCGAACCTCGAAAGCAAAGAAGCTTCGAAAGCAAAGAAGCGCAGGTCGATCGACCCGCGCTTCTTCCGATCCAAGCGAGCGATGAGCTCGGCTACCAGCAGAAGATGTTGTTGCCGTAGCCGCAGCCGGGCTCTTGGAACATCGCGTAGACGATGCCCGTGAGAAGGCCAGCCACGGTGCCAGCTGCGACGCCAACGCCGATTTGAGCGGGGTCCTCGTACGCCTGGTCGCCGCCGATACCCCGGAAGACGCTCGTCGCCACCGCCGCACCGAGGGGCACGACGACGTCGCCGATGAAGGAACCGGCGTTGAAGTTCATGTCGTTGTACTGAAAGAGGTCGACGACCCAGATAGCGACGCCGGCGCCGAACGCGCTGTACGCAGCGAAGTCGTGCGTGGAGGGCATGCCGTACGACTCACAGTTCGAGCCGTCGAAGCCGCTCTCCGTTTCTTCGACCGTGCAGCCGGGACGCGTGCCCTCGCCGAGGTTCTTGATAGGGATGTCGACGAGGAGTGTCGCGCCGACGAGCGTCATGACAGGCGCGAGCTGTGATAGGTGCCAGCGCGCCTTCCACCCGACGGTGGCTTCAGGGTCGTTGTAGTAGACCCGTGGCATCAGCGAGACGGTGGCCGCGCCGATCGCCATCGTGATCGTCGAGGCCACCCCGAAGCTCTCGTTGCGCTCGGCGGAGGGTGGGATCGCTTGCGCGTGAGCCTCGCGCGGATAGAACATCGCGGCGAGCGCGCCCGTGAGGAGACCTGCAAGGAGTAGGGGACGCCTGGATCGCATGTCGGCTTGGGAAAGTAGCCTACGTGGGGCGCCATGCGGGGCAAAGAAATCGGGCGCTCTCTCCCACAGACAATCTGCTTTTTTCGGCGACCCGCAGGTCAACGCTGGTCGAGCGCAGGTTTGCTGGCGTGAGGTGGGCTAGCGCTCTGCCGTCGACTTCGTCGTTATTCGCCCACGCCAGGTGGCCGGCGCCCGGCCATCGTAAAGCGAGCCTTGCCCGTCGCATCGCCCTTGTAATTCTCGCCAGCCGCTGCCGCGTAGGCTCGCGAGAACTGCTGCCCGAAGATGACAAGGAAGGTCTCCTTGTCTTCTCCAGCGTAGTCGGCGTGACGAACCTCGTAGAGCTTCCACAGCGCCTCGAAGCGGTTCGCGAAGAAGCCGCCCTTCTTCCCGCTGCGGTCGAACTCTGTCTCGATGCTCTTGGGGCTCAAACGATCGAGCAGCTGCTTCACACCTTCCATCACGCCGTTCATGAGCGCGACCTGGTGACTCATGACGTCGACGAAGGTGTTCTGCAGAGCACGTGCGTTCTCGGGGTTCGCGTTGTTCCCGAGTAGTACGACCCCCAGCTCCTTCGCGTCGTGTGCTGCCGCAACGGGCTCGCCCGCGTTGGCTTCGCCGCCGACGACCTCCGCGCGGAAGGCTTGATATCCGTCGCGCAGAGGATGAAGCACTTCAGGAAGACATCCATCGTGTCGCGAACGCGCTTCGAGAACGTGAGCACCGACGCGACGTCGTCCGGCAGCTTCGTCCCGGGCGCGAGCGTCGACGCGAGCTCCGCGAGGGCCGCGAGCGCAGCTTGGCCAGGCCCGGCCTGGGTGAAGCTCCGCAGATCGACTCCGTAGTACTGAGCGATCTTTCGGAAGTCGCTCTCGAGGCTGACCGCAGGCTGTTCGTACCCGAGACGACGCAAGTAAGCGGTGCGCACATCGGGTGGCAGGCGGGTGAGGTGATCGTAGACCAGCCGATAAACCGTCTGCCAAGCTTGACGATAGGCCTCGATGTACGGCGTGACCTGACGGATGTACGCGTCCTCGGCGCCTGGAGGTACTGGTCCGAAGCGCTGGGCGAGTGCTCGTACGGTCTCAGGGCCCTGACCAAAGTCGAGGACACCAGCCTCTTTCATCTCCTCTGCGGGGCGAGGTGCCGCCGACACGAGGTTCAGTCGGATGACGACAGGGCCGATCGTGACCTCGGGCGCCGCGGTGATGTCGACGGCTTGGTCTCGGATCAGGCGCTGGCCCTTGTAGAGCGTGCCGTTCGTTGACCCGAGGTCTTTCACGAACAGCAGGCTGTCGTTCCGCACTTCGATCGCAGCGTGGAACTGCGACACATACGGCCGATCGATCGGGAGATCATTGAGCTGATTGCGTCCCACGCGAACGGGGAACCGCTCGAATGTCGCCTCGAAGCTCTGATTGGCCTGGGTATCAAAGACCCGCGCGACCAGCGCGACCGCCATCGCGACGAGGCTAGCAAAGCCTGACCCCAACCGGATCCACATGTTGCGAACTTGCCCATTTGTCCTACATCGGACGACTCTTGCGCACACGCGCTCATGAGCCTCGTCGACAAGATTCCCCCGCTGATTTCCGCCCTTGCGTTTGGCTACGGCGTCGGCATGGCGGCGCCCGAGGTCGATTGGAGTCGAGTCCAATCGCCTTACAAAGTCGATGAGCCAGCTGGAAAGCACTCCGGCAGGCCGTCGATTCAGCCGCTCTCCGCAGCACTCGAGAAGCGGTTGCCGGGTGAAGAGCCCGACACGCTGCGGGACCTCCGCGCAGCTCGCGCCCCGTCTCGGTTCGACGGTCGTCGCTATGACGACGGCGGTCGCTACGACGCCAAGGACTCTACGGGGGTCTACGACGAAGACCTCGCCGCGGAGGCCGAGGATTTGGAGTCGGTCGACGGGGCCGCGATCTCGCGGCTGCAGCTGCCCGACCTCGGACTCGGCGTCTCGCGCCAGACCTTGAAGTACGTCCGCTTCTTCACGAAGACCGATCGTGGTCGCGGGATGTTCGAGACGTGGCTGAAGCGCAGCGGTCGATATCAGGAGCTGATCTCCGAGGAGCTCCGAGCGCGTCGACTCCCCGAGGACCTGCTCTGGGTTGCGATGATCGAGAGCGGCTTCGATCCGGCCGCGCGCTCACCGGTGGGTGCGATGGGGCTTTGGCAGTTCATGCCGACGACCGGCGCCGTCTACGGTTTGAAGCAGAACAAGTTCGTCGACCAACGTCGCAACCCGCGACTCGCGACCCAGGCGGCGGCCCATCACCTGCGCGATCTCTACATGAGGTTCGGGCAGTGGGACCTCGCACTCGCGGCGTACAACATGGGGTACGAGCAGCTGCTCGACCGCATCGATCAAGTGGGCACGACGGATTTCAACGAGCTCGTTCGCGCTGGGGCACTCCCCTCCGAGACCGCGAAGTACGTCCCGAAGATCCTCGCAGCAGCGATCGTCGCCAACAACCTCGAGCGCTTCGACTTCGAGTCTGTCGAGGTCGCGAAGCCTGTCGACGCGGGTGAGATCTCCGTGCCGCCGCGCACCCCGCTCGAGGTCGTCGCGAAGGCCGCGGGAGTGTCCACGCAGACGATCCGCAAGCTGAACCCGGACATTCTCGGCAAGGCCCTGCCGCCCGGTCGAGGCGACTACATCGTGCTGGTGCCTGCGGAGGCGGTCTCGCGAACGGTCGCCGCTCTGCCCGGCATGCTGCAGCTCTCACGAGACTCGATGGATGAGGACGACGTGCTCGATCCGGTCGATCTCATGAGCCCGGACGGCTATCGCCGCGCGGAGGATGACGAGAATCTCCTCTCGTTCTTGCCCAAACCGAAGAAGCGACGCCTGCGCGATCCGATCGGTGACGAGCGACTCGACGAGATTGCCTCGTCCGCGCCGCCGGCCGATAGCGACGATGTCGACGACAAGAAAGGAAAGGACACCGTCCTTTACCGAACCGGCGAGGGTGAGACCATCGCGAGCATTGCCGGACAGTTCAACCTCGACCCCGAGGACGTCGCACACCAGAACGGTGTCGGAACGAACGAGAAGCTCAAGCCGGGTACACTCGTCAAGATCAGAGTCTCGCGGGACAAACTCGACGACAACAAGCGGAGCAAAGTCGGCTCCGCCGACGAACCCGTGCACACGAAGGGCAAGCGTCGGAAGAAGGGATAGCCAGGGGGAGGTCGCGCGCACCCCCGATCGCAGCCAGGCCGTCTTGGACCGAGGCTGCGGTCAAATTCCGCCAGCGCGCCCGTTGGGGCTTCTCTTTCGCGTCGACGCCGATAGCATCCGCGCATGCTCGTCGACCACAAGTCCCTCCTGAAGAGACTCACCGCGAATTGCGTAAAGGCACTCGAAGGCGCCGCCACGCAGGCCGTTCAAGCAAGGCATTACGAGATCACCATCGAGCATTTCCTGCTCGCCTTGCTCGACGATGCGCAGAGCGACATCGCTTTTATCGTCAGCCACTACGACCTGAATCCCTCACAACTTCGAAGTGTCCTTCAGCGTGGGCTGGACGATCTTCGGACGGGCAACGCGGGCCGTCCGATGTTCTCGCCGCTGCTGATGAAGTGGATGCAAGACGCTTGGCTCCTCGGATCGTTGGACTTCGGCTTCACGAAGATCCGCTCCGGCGTCCTGTTCTTGCGCCTCGTGCAGCAGCCCTCCGAATACTCCATGACGGGCATCACGCAGATCGTGGAGGGCATCCCGCGCGAGGACATGAAGAAGAACCTCATGACGATCCTCAGCGGCTCGAAAGAGGGCTCTGACGGCGTCACGGAGAGCGCGGGCGGCGGTGGCGGCGGCGCCGGCGGGCAGAAGGGCGTGGGCGACAAGGCGAGCGTCAACCCCGACAGCGCCCTCGCGAAGTTCTGCGTGGATTATACGGGCCGCGCGCGCGCTGGGCAGATCGATCCGATCTTCGGTCGCGAGCGTGAGATTCGGCAGATCATCGACATCCTGGCGCGCCGCCGGAAGAACAACCCCATCATCGTCGGTGACAGCGGTGTCGGTAAGACAGCGCTCGTCGAGGGCCTCGCGCTCCTCGTCGTTCACAACGAGGTCCCGCCGCTGCTTCAAGGCGTGGAGATCCTCGGCCTCGACCTCGGCATGCTCCAGGCCGGCGCAAGCGTGAAGGGCGAGTTCGAGAACCGCGTCAAGCAGGTCATCCAAGAGGTCAAGGGCTCGCCGAAGCCGATCATCATCTTCATCGACGAAGCGCACATGATGATCGGTGCTGGTGGTGGTGGTGGCGGCGGCGACGCGGCCAACCTCCTCAAACCTGCCCTCGCGCGCGGAGAGCTGCGAACGATCGCTGCGACGACCTGGTCCGAGTACAAGAAGTACTTCGAGAAGGACGCAGCGCTCGAGCGTCGCTTCCAGCCTGTCAAGGTCGACGAGCCCAGCGAGGCCGTCGCGATCACGATGCTCCGCGGCCTCCGTGCGAAGTTCGAGGAGGCCCACGGCGTCGTCGTCACCGACGAGGCTGTCGCGGCTGCCGTTCGACTTTCGGCGCGCTACATCTCCGGCCGTCAGCTCCCGGACAAGGCCGTCGATCTGATGGACACCTGCTCTGCGCGCGTGAAGGTCGCGCTGCAGCAGAAGCCCGCGGCGGTCGAGGACATCGAGGTCCTCATCAAGAACACCGAGCGTGAGCTCGAGGCGCTCAAGCGCGACTCGGACAACGGCATCAAGGTCGACGCCGAGCGAGTGCACGATCTCGAGAAGAAGCTCGAGAAGGCGAAGGGCGACCTCGAAGTAACGAGGAAGGCCTACGACACGGAGACCGAGGGCGCGAAGAAGGTCCTCGAGCTCCGCAAGAAGATGGCCGAGTCGAAGTCCGACGAGGAGCGAGACGCCGCTCGCAAAGAGGTCGTCGCGGCACTCAACGAGCTCAACAAGATGCAGGGTGAGGTCCCGCTCATTCGGCCCGACGTCGACGAGCAGATGGTCGCGAACGTGGTCGCTGCTTGGACCGGCATCCCGGTCGGCAAGATGATGCAGGACGACGTGCGCGCCCTCCTTGAGATGGAGGATCGTCTACGACGCCGCATCAAGGGCCAGGACTACGCGATGAACACCATCGCGAAGGAGCTCCGAGCGGCGCGCGCCGGTCTCAAGCCGCAGCACACGCCGATGGGCGTCTTCATCCTCGTCGGTCCGTCCGGCGTCGGAAAGACGGAGACCGCCCTCAGCCTCGCCGATCTTCTCTACGGCGGCGAGCGCATGATGGTGACGATCAACATGTCCGAGTTCCAGGAGAAGCACACGGTCTCCCGACTCATCGGATCTCCGCCTGGTTACGTCGGCTACGGCGAGGGCGGCATGTTGACCGAGGCCGTCCGGCAGCGCCCGTACACCGTCGTGCTGCTCGACGAGTGCGAGAAGGCCGACCCGGACGTCCTCAACCTCTTCTACCAAGTCTTCGACAAGGGGATGCTCGCCGACGGCGAGGGTCGCGTCATCGACTTCAAGAACACCCTCATCATCCTCACGAGCAACCTCGCGACCGACAAGATCACCAACATGACGATCGCGTCGCGTGAGGAGACGGGCCAGGACCCGCCGATGCCCGAGATCATCGAGGCCATCAAGCCGACGCTGTCTTCGCACTTCAAGCCCGCGCTGCTGGCCCGCATGACGATGGTGCCTTACCTGCCGATCTCGGTCGCCGCGCTCGGACAGATCACGCGCCTGAAGCTCGACCAGTTGCTGTCGCGCTTGAAGTCGAACCAGCGCATCGACGCCACCTACTCGGACAAGCTCGTCGAGATGATCGCGGCGCGCTGCACCGAGGTCGACACCGGCGCTCGTAACATCGATCACATTCTCCGCGCTTCGCTCTTGCCGATGCTCTCGGCCGCGATCCTCGAGAAGATGACCGAGCCGGAGCCGCCGAAGAAGCTGCACATCGACATCGACGATCAGAAGAACTTCGTCGCGAACTTCTCCTGAAGACGTGCGCCGCGAGGCGCGTTGAGAGCGAACGGCGCTGACTCCGAACGAGCGGCGCCGTTCGTTTCTTTTTGTGTCGAGTGTTGCGATCGCATCGAAGAATTAGGTGAAGGGCCGCGGACATGCTTCAATCCGCCCATGGTCGTTGGCACCCCCAACACCCGTACGCCGATCGCCGCTCGCAAGCGGCGCCTCCTCAACGGCGCTTGGGTTCGCCGCCTTTCCGCATGCATCGCCGCAGGTATGGTGCTCGGTTCGGCCGTGGCGATTTCGCTCGGTACGGGCTGCGTCTCCGTGCCACCTCCACCCGTCGAGCCACCGAAGCCCTGCGACAAGCAGATCGTGACGCTGGACATCTACGCGGCGGGCAACATCAACCCCAACGAGAACTCGAACCCGCGGCCAGTCGTCGTGCGGCTCTATCAGCTCGCGGGTGATCTCAAGCTCCAGAACGCTCGCTACGACGACATCCTCCTCAAGCCGGAAGAGACGCTCGGCAAGGACTTAATGAAGGTCGACGAAGTCAGGGTCTTCCCCGACGATCACCTTCAGATCAAGTTCGAGCGCAACAAGGAAGCTTCGTACCTGGCTGGGGTCGCCCTCTTCCACGGGCCGAAAGGTCAGAGCTGGAAGACGTTCTACGAGTTCCCGTTGCCGCCTGGAGAGGCCGCGTGCGGTGGGCGCGCTTCGGATGCAGGCAAGGGAGTCGCCGACCCGCACACTGCATTCTTCGTCGAGGGCACCAAGATCGACAACGGGGCGCAGATGGACGAGACCATGTTCCCCAACTCGAAGCCCGTGAAGAAGCTCAACCTGCCGAAGGGCGCGACGCTCGCCAACTAGCCAGCCCAGAGGGGCGGTCTGGCTTCCGGACGACGATCGTGGAGGGCGCCTGCGGGCGCTCTTCGTGCTTTGTCTTGGAGCAGCGGTCGGGTGCGATTTGTCGGAGTTCGGCGATGCTGCGCGACGCTTCGAAACTCGTCCAGCGAGGGCCTTTTAGTGGCTGGTGTCGTGGCCAACCTTCCTGATACATGTAGACCCGCCCGATGATTCAACCTCGCAAGCTCGTCTGGACGGAGGGGCTCTTCATGACCCCTCAGCACCTGCAGCAGTGCGACCAATACCATGAGGCCCTCGTACATTCGCGTGTCCACGCGATTGTCCAGTACGACTGGGGCATCACCGACGTGCAGTTCGATGAGCGGGCGCTTGCAGCCGGTCAGGTTCGGCTTGTCAAGTGCCACGGCATCTTCCCTGATGGGTCGCCGTTCTTTGTCGGTGACCGCGGTGAAGATCAAGTCGAGGCCCGGCCTCTCGAGGGTGCCTTTCCTGCGGCCCTCGAAGCACTCGACGTGTTCATCGCGCTGCCGATCGCGCGTGAGACAGCGTCCAACGTTGCGATGGACCCAGCCAAGGCTGGTCCTGCGACGCGTCTCGTGGCCGCGCAGGTCTCGGTGCCCGATCTCAACACGGGGCGCAACGAGACCTCGGTGACGTGGGGCCGCTCGAACCTCAGAATCCTGTTCGGGACCGAGCCTCGCGACGCCTACGAGACGATTCGTATCGCTCAGCTCGTGCGCGATCGAACGGGTGCGATCGTCCCTCGCAAGACGTTCATCCCGTCGATCCTTCGCATCCGAGCGAGCGAGCACCTCATGAGCGGTCTGCGCCGCGTGCTCTCTGCGATGGTCGGCAAGCAGAAAGCCCTCGCGGAGGGGCGTCGCATGCGCACGGCGGCGTCGGTGGACTTCCAGGCGTCGGACACGGCGAAGTTCTGGATGCTCCACACGATGAACTCGTACATCCCGATCACCTCGCACATGGTCGATCACGGGTTGACCCACCCGGAGCACGCCTTCCTCATGCTCGCGTCGTTGATCGGTGAGCTCTGCACTTTCTCACCCGATGGCGATCCGACCACGATCCCGAAGTTCAACTACCTCGAGCTCGGCGATGTGTTCGAGCCGGTCTTCGAGCGCGCCCTCAATTTGATCTCCAACGTGCTCGCCGAGAACTTCATCGTCGTGCCGCTCGAGAAGCGCGACGACGGCATGTACCTCGGCAAGTTCGAGGACCCGAAGATCCCCCGCACGCACGAGTTCTTCCTCGAGGCAAAGGGGATCGACGAGGGGATCCTTCGCGAGCGACTCCCACGGCTCCTCAAGGTCGGTTCGTGGACCCAGATCGGGTACATCCTCAACGCCGCAATGCCCGGCGTCCGCGTCTCCGTCGAGTATCGACCGCCCGGTGCCATCCCCATAAAGCCCGGGCTCGTGTACCTACGTGTCGAGCAAGCTGGCGATTATTGGAACGACATCCTCGGCTCTGGCACGATCGCCATCTACCAGCCGATCGAGCCCCAAAAAGTGGACCTTCGGCTCATCGGGGTACAAGTTCAGAAGTAGCCCGGGTTCGGCGTGAGTTCGGAGGATCCTCTTTATGTCCAGCATGTCGCAGACGATGTACTGGGTGTGCTCGGATGTGCTTTCGCTCATCCTGCAGTTGCGCAATTCGCGTGATTTGCCAGCCCCCGACATCCTTCAGCGCCGCGTTCTAGGTCTGTTCGACACCATGATGCAGAACGGGCGCGAGCAGCGAATCCCGGAGCAAGACATGGTCGACGCGAAGTTCGCGCTCGCGGCCTTCGCGGATGAGATCATTTACCACTCGACGTGGCCGGGTAAGACGCAGTGGCTCTCCAATCCGCTGCAGCTCCAGTTCTTCGGCATCAACACGGCTGGTGACGGGTTCTTCGTGAACCTCGACAACCTTCACGGGGCTCGCGGACGGAACCACGTCGCGCAGATCTACTTCCTCTGCCTCGCGCTCGGATTCCAAGGAAAATTCCGACTCCGCGCGCAGGAGGGGTTGCAGCAGGTCGTCGAGGGGCTCGGCAACTACGTCGCGGTGCAGGAGGGTGGGGGAGATGTCCTCGCGCCGAACGCCGAGCGGAAGGACGCGGGCGCTGGTGTCGTGCGACGCGAACTCCCGTTCGTCGGCATCGCGATCGGCATCCTCGTTGTCGCGGTCGCGATCGTGGTGACGCTCAAGATCATGATCGGGTCAAGCGCTGACGGCGTCGCGAAAGACATCAAGGGTCTCGTCCCGCAATAGTCGCCTGCGAGCGAGCAAGATCGCTGCGTTCGCCCGCGGAGCTCCGCGGGCTTCGTGCGTCGTGGTCTTGCTGCTTTGAGCGTCGCGTTCACACGCACGACGCTCGCGCTGCCTGCTGTGGATGTCGGGTCGGAGCTCGTGCGTTGAAGGGCTGCCGTCCGCGTCAATAGATGGTGCCGATGCCATCAAAAGTTGGCTTTCTCGGCGGGGTCCGGCCATCATTTCCGAGCCATGTGGCTCTGGATATTCGGCATCCTGGTCATCCTTGCTGTTTGGGTGATCTGGTTCTTGTTCCCGCCCCCTGAACCCGGGGGGCCTGAGCTCTTGCCGTGGTGGGTGGCGGCTCTGATCACCGCCATCATCCTCACGGCGCTCATCACGCTCTGGGTGGTCCGCCGTGTTCGAGCCGCACGCGCCGCGCGCGCCCTCGAAAAGGCAATAGCCCAGCAAGCGCAAGAACAGGCGCTCAACTCGAAACCCGAGGAGCGCGAGGAGATCCAGGCGCTCTACCGGCAGATTGCGGAGGGCATCAACGCCCTCAAGCAGTCGAAGCTCGGTGGTGGGAAGCGAGGTGAGCAAGCGCTCTATTCGCTGCCCTGGTACGCGATCGTGGGGCCGCCCGGCGCGGGCAAGACGACCGCTCTACGTCACTCGGGTCTCCAGTTCCCGTTCCTCGACCCGCAGTCTGGCGGCGTGCGAGGCGTGGGTGGAACGCGCAACTGCGACTGGTGGTTCACGAACGAGGCGATCCTCCTCGACACGGCAGGTCGGTACACGACCGAGTCCGACGATCGGGACGAGTGGATCGCGTTCCTCGAACAGCTCGCGAAGTACCGCCCCGAAAAGCCCCTCAACGGCGCGCTCGTCGCGGTGAGCGTCAGCGAGCTGCTCGACGCGACCGAAGACCAGATCAAGCAGCTTTCGAGCAAGGTGCGGGCGCGCATCGACGAGATGCAGTCCACGCTGAAGATGACGTTGCCCATCTACGTCGTCTTTACGAAGACCGACCTCGTGGCGGGCTTCGTCGAGTTCTTCGGTGACCTGAAGAAGAGCGAGCGTGGCCAGCCGTGGGGCGCGACGTTCAACCTCGCCGAGTCCAAGGCAAACCCGGGTGCGCTCTTCGATCGAGAGTTCGACACCCTGGTCGAGAAGGTCCACGCGCGCATCATCAAGCGCATCGGCAACGAGCGCTCGCGTCCGTCGAAGGAACGCATCTATCAGTTCCCGCTCGAGTTCGCGGCGATCAAGCGCAACCTCTCCGACTTCATGCAGGCGACCTTCTCCGGCGGCTCGAGTGAGCCGATCCTGCGAGGGTTCTACTTCACGAGCGGCACGCAGGAGGGCAAGCCCCTCGACCGCGTCGTCGGAGCGATGGGTCGCGCGTTCGGGCTGAAGGGAAGCGTGCAGGAAGAGACCGAGCAGTCGAAGGAAGCGAAGAGCTACTTCCTCCGCGATGTCTTCACGAGCATTGTCTTCCCCGACCAACACCTGGCGATCATGAGCGCCGGCGAGCTCCGCCGTCGGCTGATGCAGAAGCTGGCGATCGCTGCTGCTGCGATTTTGCTCGCGATGGTGTTCGTGGTCCCCGGTGTCGTCTCGTACTTCAACAACCGCGAGCTCGTGCGGGAGACCGCTCGCATCTCGAAGGGCGTCGGACAGATCAACTGGAACGACGCGACCAGCGCGACCGAGAAGGTCCAGCGCCTTGACGATCTGCGCAACCACCTCGAGAAGTTGAAGGGCTACGAGGACAAGGGCGAGCCCATCTCCTACTCGTGGTTCATGTATCAGGGCACGACGCTCTTCGGGCCGACCCGCGATCTCTACGTCGGGAGCCTCCAAGAGGGCTTCATCAAGCCGACGAAAGAGGAGCTCGAGCGCCGCGTCGGCGTGATCAAGGGCGACCCCTACCTAGCCGACTACAACACGCTGAAGACGTACCTGCTGCTCGGCGACCGCGAGCGACTCAAGGATCCGGAGCTCTTCAACTTCCAGGTCGGACGTCTCACGCAGGTTTGGGCCGAGCTTCTCGCGCGGACCAGCGGCGGCGTGAGCGAGCAGGACCTCAAGGCGAAGATCCAGCCCCACGTGAAGTTCTTCGTGGAGCTCCAGCGCGACGGTCAGGCCGAGATGCTGCCCGTGAACCCTGCGATCGTGGCTCCCGCACGCGAGCGCCTTCGACTCGCGGATCGCGTGAAGGCCTACTACGAGCTCTTCGTCGAGGCCCGAAACGGCGAGAAGATCGACGAGACGGGACCCGATCTGGCGACCAACAAGAAGTACCCGCCGATCAACCTCAAGGGACTCTTCGAGGATCGTCCTGAGGTGCAGACCATCCTCAGCTCGAAGAGCGAGAAGCAAGGGCGCGCCCCGGCGCAGGTCCAAGGCGCATACACGGTCGAGGCCTTCAAGGTCATCGACAAGCTCCTCGACGAAGAAGCGGCGAAGTTCCTCGAGCGCGAGGCTTGGGTCGTCCCCTACAAGGACAGCGAGACGAGCGCAGGCGACAACATCAAGAAGGAGCTGAAGCGCGTCCGGAGTCGATACGAGGACACGTACATCTCGCAGTGGATCGCCTTCTTCCAAGACATCGACGTGAAGATCCCGTCGAACAACGTCGAGTCGATCGGCGAGTACAAGGTGCTCGCGACGCCGGAGTGGGCGTACCAACGCCTCATCCAAGCGCTCTTCGACAACACCCAGTTCTACGAGCCGCCGAAGGCTCCGCCGGTCATCTCGGGTGACGGCGGGCTCATCGATCAGATCAAGCAGCGCTTCTCGCGACGCTTCGAGACCAGCACGGGCGTCCGCATGGAGGAGCTCGAGGCCGCCAAGGAGATCCCAAGCAAGGAGCGCATCAAGCGAGCCTTCTCCACGGTGGTTCGATTCGGCGTTACCCCACCGTACTCGCCGCCTGCCCCTCTGCCCGACGGCTCGAAGCCGCCGGAGAAGCCGCCGGTCGATCCCGAGCTGAACAAGTACATCAAGCACCTCGAGAAGCTCTCTGCCGAGATGCAGATCATCGAGGAAGGCCCGCCGAACACCAAGACGGACAAGGCAACGGAGCTCTTCTCGACAGCGGTCAAGGACGCCGAGCAGATGCTGCTCCAGATGGATCGGAACGGTCAGAAAATGCTGACCGAGCTCCTCATGAATCCGCTTCGTCAAGGCTACAGCGCCTTCATCACTGGGGCAGGTGGAGCTGCGAGCGGTCTATGGGAGGTGCTCGTGTGGCCGCACTACCGCGACAAGATCAAGGATCGCTATCCGTTCAACCTGTCGGCAAAGCGCGACGCTTCGTATTCGGATGTCGTGGCGTTCTTCAGGCCGAAGGATGGCGTGCTGTGGGGCTTCTACGAGAAGTACCTGTCGAACTTCCACGTGAAGCAGGACCACAAGTTCATCCCCACTGCGTTCCTCCAAGGTCTCGACGCGAAGGCGAAGAAGGGCGTGCCAGCCACACCATTCAGCCCGCTCATGTACACGTGCCTCGAGCGCAGCGACGAGATCACCGACGCGCTGTGGCCCGACGGTGGTGAGGAGCCCGGGGTCAAGTTCCAGATCAATTTGAAGACCGTGAGCCCACTCGTCAGCGACATCCTCTTCGAGCTCGATGGCCAACGCAGGCTCTATCGGAACGAGAAGGAGTTCTATTACGAGTTCACCTACCCAGGAGAGGGCAAGCGCGGCGCTCGAATCGAGATCAGCGGCGCAGCTGGCCTCCACGAAGAGATCGTTCGCGATGGGCCGTGGGGCATCTTCCGGCTCTTCGAGATGGCGGACAAGATGACTGCCGAGAAGGACAACGACGAGGAGTTCACCGTGCAGTGGAGCATGAGCGCGCCCCCTGTCGTCGTCACCATGCAGGTCCGGCCACGCCGAGCGAATCACCCCTTCCCGTTGAGCTTCTTCCGCGCGACGAACTGTCCGCCCAGCATCGGCGACAAGTTCAAGAAGGGCTCTTGAGACCCTGCACCGCTCTCTGTTGAAGAAGGACCGCATCGTGTAGCCTCGGAGCCCCTAGAGCGGGGGTTCCGACGCAGCATTTCTGTGGTCGGCGGCTGCAACCCGAGTTGCGTCGGCTCAGGAGATCGGGAAAAAGGGGTCCGAATGTTCTGGCGGAAGAGAAAGGCTGCGACGCCGCCGGTGGTGGGCTGCTTCGGGAAGCTCCCGGCCACGGGGGACTTCATCCGCCACAACGCTGGTGGTGACGAGCTCGCGAGCTTCGACAGGTGGCTCGGCGCAGCGATGGACTTTGCGCAGCGCAGCCTCGGACCGAACTTCGAGGCCGCCTATCAACGAGCGGTCGGGCTCTTCGTGTTTCGGGGAGACGCCAAGGGTGAAGATGGTCCGCAGCGCGGCCTCGTTGGTGCGTGGGCCGCGAGCGGTGACGCTGCAGGGCGCCTCTATCCGATGGTCGTCTTCGCATCGTACGACTACGGCCAGCTCGTCGGCCTCGGCCCGGCCCTGCCCATCGCGCTCTGGCGCTTCTTCACGAGTGCCTACGAGATCGCCACGCAAGGGCGAGCGTGGCCCGTGCAAGGCTTCCTCGATCGCGTCGCGCATCTCGAAGTCCCGAACATCGAAGACGCCGAGACCGCCTCGCTGCCCTATCGCCAGTGGCTCGCACAGAACTCGATGAAGGCGCTGTGGGAGACGGGCTTCGGCAGCGACGCCAGTCGGTTCTGGGTCATGTCCAACTTGCTCGAGTCCGTCGAGCCCTTTCGTGGACAAGAGCTCCCGCAGACTGGGCTCGCGCTTCGACTGCCCGTCGGCGCCGGTGACGCCTACGCCACCGCTGTTTGGACCGATCTCATCCTGCGCGTCTCTCATTGGAAGAACACGCTGGTGAACACGTTCTGGACGCCCCAGCAGACCGCGCTCTTGCACTTGGGGACACCACATCCTGCTTCGCTCCGGGAGATCCTCGCGCCTACCGGACACGCCGAGCACGTGGCGGAGCTCTGTGGGCTCCCTACCTGTGACGAGCGCGCTGCCCGCGCTCGGCTGCGTCCCGAGATCGACTCCGCCGTCGCAGTGACCGAGCAGCCGATCGCGCAGTTCTTGAAGTCGCTCGACTGAGTCGACTCCCTCGCGTCGAGGGCGTTCGTTCCGGTCGATTTGAGGCGGCTGCGTCTCTATTCTTCGGGCCCCATGGGCGTCGAGGAAATTCAGGCGGAGATCAAGACACGGCTCGAGGCGTTGATCGCGCCGATCGAAGGCGGCGTCGGCGCGGACGCGTCGTTCGACGACTCGTTCGAGGCGGTCAAGCGCGAGATCGACAAGGTCAATTCATTGGAGGGGGGGACAACAGATTGGAATGCTGTCCGCAACGGATCCGAAGACATCCTGAGCAACAAGTCGAAGGACTTTCGTGTCGCGCTCTACTACTGGGTGGCCTCTGCGCTCACGGGCGCCACGAAGGGGGCGCTCGACGGCTTGGTCGTGTTGAACGAGCTCTGCAACGCGTACTGGGAGCCCATGTATCCGCCGCTGAAGCGCCCGAGAGCGCGCGGCAATCTGTGCTCGTGGGCGAACGATCTGCTCGCGCCGGTCGTTCAAGGATGGACCCCGACGGCGAAGGACAAGGACTTCGCGACCACGATGTCGCGGACGTTCCGCGAGCTCGACGGGACGCTCGCAGACAAGCTGGGCGACGCGTATCCCGGCATGTTGTCGCTGAGGAACGAGATCGAGAACGCGCTCCGCCGCGTCCCCGCGGAGGCTGCACCGCCACCACCGCCGCCACCTCCTCCTGCCCCGAAGATTCAGGCTGCGCCGGTCTCGACCAGCACCCCGACGCAGACCGACGAGGCGTCCTCCGCGGGTGAGGTTCAACAAGAGGCGTACTACGGCGGGTCAGGCGGAGTCGAAGGTGGACTCGCGGTCACGCCCATCAGCGACCCGGGCACGGCGGCGCAAGCGCTCGCCGAGATCAGTCCGACGATCGGCAGCGCTTCAGCGGCGATCCTCGCTGCCGATCCGACGAGTGCAGACGGATACTGGCTCGCGCGCGTTGCGGCTTGGCTGACGTTTCAAGGCACGCCGCCCAACGACGGCGGTCGACTCTATTTCGACGGTCCCTATGAGCACGTGTCGCAGTCGCTGACGGACCTCGCCGCCGCGCAGGATTGGAATGGCTTGCTCGCGACAGCGTCGCAGATCGCCTCGGAGCATCCGCTCTACTTGGACGCGACGCGCGCGATTGCGACTGCACTCGAGAACCTCGGCGGTGACTACGAAAAGGCGAAGAACGCCGTTCTGCGCGAGACAGCAGCGCTTCTCGGGCGTGCCCCCGAGCTGCCTACGCTCATGTTCGCGAACGGTGTGCCGACAGCGAACGACGAGACGAAGACCTGGGTCGGTGGGCTCGGCTCGGGAGGTGGTGGCGGCGCAAAGACGCCGGTCGACAAGGCCATCGCCGAGGCCGCGAAGCTCGTCGCTGCGGAGCAAGCTCCACAAGCCATCGGGCTGCTGTCCCGCGCCGCCGCGACGGTCACGTCTCCAGCGCAGAAATTCAAGGCGCGCCTCGAGATCGCGAAGGTCGCGCTCCGCGGTCAGTTCCTCGACATCGCGCGTGCGCAGCTCGAGGCCCTCGAGCGGTTGGCGGAGGCTCACCGCTTGTCGGATTGGGACCCCGACATTTGCGCTGAGATGTACGCGAATCTGTACCGTGCCCGAAGGTTCCAGATGGGGATGGCCCCCGATGACCAGGAGCTCACGCGGAAATCCGCGGAAGCCTTCCAGCGTTTGTGCGAGCTCGACGCCGCACAAGCCCTGAAGGTCATGCAGGAAGCCGCAGGGTGAGATTTTTCTGTTTGACCCTTCCGCCGGAAGAAAAGCTTACCGTATCTTAGCGTCCGGCCAGGCCGCGCCCAGTCAGGCCAAAGTTCTCGAAAGGAGCTGCAAGCGATGAAAGAGGGAAGTGTCGCGCCGAAGGAACGCGTGAACATCACGTACAAGCCGGCGATTGGTGATGCGAAGGAAGAGGTCGAGCTGCCGCTGAAGCTCCTCATGCTGGGCGACTACACGATGCGGCCCGATCCGCGCCCGCTTGAGGACCGCAAGCCGCTCAACGTCGACAAGGACAACTTCTCGAAGGTCATGGCAGAGCACAAGCTCGGCCTGAGCTTCAACGTTAAGAACACGTTGTCCGAGAATCCCGACGACGAGCTCACAGCCAACCTCAAGTTCCGTCGTCTGTCGGACATGGAGCCGGAGGCTGTCGCGGCTCAGGTGCCGGAGCTGAAGAAGCTCCTCGACCTCCGCGCTGCCCTGACGGCTCTCAAAGGGCCGCTCGGTAACGAGAAGGCTTTCCGCAACAAGATTCAGCAAATTCTCGGTGATCCGGCGCAGCGCAACAAGCTCATCAACGAGCTTGGTCTCGCCAAGGAAGGGGAGTGATCGATGGCATCGGAGACGCAGACGCAGGCGGCAGCGCAGGCGCAGTCCCTCGAGGGAGCGTCGCTTCTCGACGAGATTCTTGGCGAAGCCAAGATGGCCCCCGGCAATGAGGGCTTCGAGGTAGCGAAGAAAGGCGTCCAAGCGCTCATCGCCGAGCTCATCACCCCGAAGCGCGAGGGCGAGAAGGTCGACAAAGCTTTCGTCGACGCGCTCATCGCGGAAATCGATCAGAAGCTCTCGCGTCAGCTCGACGAGATCCTTCATCATCCGCAGTTCCAGAAGCTCGAAGCTGCCTGGCGCGGACTGAAGTTCATGGTCGACCGGACCGACTTCCGCGAGAACATCAAAGTCGAGCTACTCAACTGCTCGAAGGACGATCTCCAAGCGGACTTCGAGGACGCCCCCGAGGTTCCGAAGAGCGGTCTCTACAGGCTCGTGTACTCGGCAGAGTACGGTCAGTTCGGTGGTCGCCCGTACGCGGCGATCGTCTCGAACTACGAGTTCGGTCCTGGCCCACAAGACGTCGCGCTCTTGCAGAAGTGCGCGAGCGTCGCGGCGATGAGCCACGCGCCGTTCCTTGCTGCGTGCGGCCCCCAGTTCTTCGGCCTGAAGGACTACATGGGTCTGCCCAACCTCAAGGATCTGCGCGCGGTGTTCGAAGGCCCGCAGTACACGAAGTGGCAGAGCTTCCGCGAGACGGAAGACGCGCGCCACGTCGGCCTGCTCCTCCCGCGCTTCCTCCTGCGCCTCCCCTACGGCGCCAACACCGTGCCGGTGAAGTCCTTCAACTACGAAGAGGACGTCATCGGTCGCCACGACGGCTACCTCTGGGGTTGCGCGACTTATGCGTTCGCCACACGCGTGGCGGATTCGTTCGCCAAGTACCGCTGGTGTCCGAACATCATCGGTCCGCAGTCGGGCGGATCGGTCGAAAACCTGCCGCTTCACCAGTACGAAGCGATGGGCGAGATCCAGACCAAGATCCCGACCGAGATCCTCATCACAGAGCGTCGCGAGTACGAGCTCAGCGAAGAGGGCTTCATCGCTCTCACCTATCGCAAAGACTCGGACAACGCGTGCTTCTTCTCGGCGAACTCCGTGCAAAAGCCGAAGTACTTCGGCCAGAGCGAGGAGGGCCGCAACGCCGAGCTCAACTACCGGCTCGGCACGCAGCTGCCGTACATGTTCATCATGAACCGCATCGCGCATTACCTGAAGGTCATGCAGCGCGAACAGATCGGTTCCTGGAAGGAGCGCGGGGATCTCGAGCAGGAGCTCAACGACTGGATTGGTCAGTACGTCGCCGATCAGGACGTCGTCAGCGCCTCCACGCGCAGCCGCCGCCCGCTCCGCAAGGCCCAGATCATCGTCACCGAGGTTCCGGGCAACGCGGGTTGGTACAAGGTCGACATGCAGGTTCGCCCCCACTTCAAGTACATGGGCGCGTTCTTCACGCTGTCGCTCGTGGGCAAGCTCGACAAGGAGTGAGCTTCTAACCGGCGTACAGCTCGCGCCGAACTAGAAGGGCGGAGGGCCCCCGGTGCTTCGGCATCGGGGGCTCAGTTCATTTGGGGGGCAAACTATCGTGAGGGCGCGTCGCTGCGACCTCAGAGCAGGTGTCGCGCCTTGATCTCGAGGTAGCGGTTGATGAGCGCCGGGGTCAGCTCGCTGGGAGCGACGTCGAGCACGAGCGCGCCGCGCTTGGTGACCTCGCGAAGCAAGCGATCCCTGAAGGTCACGAGCTCGGCGGCGGCCGCGCGTATGTAGGGGCCCGCGGTCTGGTCTGCCGCGATTTCGTGAGACTCGCCCGCGGCGAGCGCGTCGAGCTCTACGTCGCGCAGAGGTACGAGGAGGGGCAGGTGGCGAGGAAGCACGCCGCGCAGCAGCCTCAGGAGCTCGGCGGCGGCGACCTCATCGACGATCTGGGTGAAGAGAACGAGCAAGCTCCGCTTCTTCACCCGGATGCCGAGCTGCTCGATCGCAGTCGCGAAGCTCGTCTCTTGGATGTCGGGTTGAAGATGGTAAGCCGCCTGAACGATTCGAGCAGCGGCGCCCGTGCCACCAGTACAGGGCGCATAGCTCTTCACGGTGTCGCTGAACGCGAGCAGACCCACGTGATCGCCGCCGCGTGCGGCCACGTGCGAGAGCATCAGCGTCGCGTTGAGCGCGTGATCGAAGAGGCTGAGGCCGTGAGCCTCGGCGGTCATGAGGCGCCCAGCGTCGAGCATGAAGAGGACGTTCTGGTTGCGCTCGAGTTGATACTCGCGGGCGATGAGTTTGTTGTGTCGAGCGGTCGCACGCCAATCGATGCTGCGGAACTCGTCCTCGCGACGGTGCTCGCGGAGCCGCTCGAATTCGCTCTCGCCACCGCGCCGGCGTGAGGCCTTCACCCCTGCGACCGCGCGATCCTGACGGGCCAGGAGCTCGTAGGTGCGGACCGCGAGGATGTCGGGGTAGACCTTCACCGGCGCGCGCGCGGAGATGCGCACCTGGCGGGTCCACAAGCCGAGGGGCGAGCCATAGCGCACGAAGTGATCGCCCAACTCGAACGCGCCGCGACGGTTGGGGACGACGCGGTAACGAACCTCGGCGTGACCGCGCGGCGCGAGCGCGACCTTGATGGGGAGCCCCTCTGCGGTCGCTTCTTCGAAGAGATCGTCGCGAGCCTCCACAGTGAGCGTTCGCGTCGCGCGTGAGCGGAGCTCGAGCGTGACGACGTTGGGCTTGCCGATCGAGAAGACGCGGGCCGCGCGCCTCGTCACGCTCACGAGCGACGCACGCGAGAGCCATGCGTCGACTGCCGCAATGACGATCACTGCTGCGTCGAGGCCGAGCATCGGGCGCACCAGCGATTGCTCCGCGAGCGTCGCGAACGACAGCACGACGGGCCCGATCGCGAGCAGGACGAAGAGCCTCGACGGGATGATCACGGGCGGCTCGTTTGCCTCACGCGGCCGTGCGGGGCACTTTGGCCTCGCGGAGGATTTCTTCGACGCACACGTCCGTGGAGATGCCTTCGATCTCGGCGTCGGGGTGGAGCAGGATGCGATGGCGCAAGACCGCGGGGGCGAGCGCCTTCACGTCGTCGGGGATGACGAAGTCGCGACCGTACGCGGCCGCGTGCGCGCGCGCCGCAGTCAAAAGGCCGATGGAGCCGCGCGGCGACGCACCGAGATAGACCGAGCGGTGCGTGCGGCTCTTCGCCACGATGTCGGCGATGTACTCGATGATGCCGTCGTCGACGCGCACTGAGTAGAGCGTCTGGCGCATCGCGAGCAGGAGGTCGGCCGACGCGACGGTCGAGAGCTGCATGGACTCGAGGTTCGAGGACTGGAAGCCCTGTGCGACGTTCCTCAAGAGGACGCGCTCGACGGTCTGCGTGGGGTGCTTCACGTGGAGCTTCATCAGGAAGCGGTCGAGCTGAGCCTCGGGCAGTGGATAGGTGCCCTGCGATTCGATCGGGTTCTGCGTCGCGATGACGAAGAAGGGCGCAGGCAGCGGGCGCGTGACACCGTCGTGCGTCACTGCGAGGTCCTGCATGGCCTCGAGCAGCGCGGACTGCGTCTTCGCCGGGGCGCGGTTGATTTCGTCGGCGAGCAGCAGCTGCGTGAAGACCGGCCCTGGGTGGAAGACGAAGCGGTCCTCTTTCTGGTTGAAGATGTTACCGCCGGTGACATCGCTCGGCATGAGGTCCGGGGTGAACTGGATGCGGCGGAACGTGCAGCCGAGGACATGCGCGAGCGTGCGCACGAGGAGGGTCTTGCCCAACCCCGGTACGCCCTCGATGAGCACGTGCCCGCCCGCGAGGATCGCGAGGAGTGTGTGCGTGACGAGCTCGTCCTGGCCGAGCAGCACGCGTTCCGTCTCGCGCTTGGTGGCGGCGAACCGCTCGCGAAATTCGCCGATGGTCATCATGGTCGTTCGGTCCTCTTCTTCGTCTTCGTGGCGCTCAGAAAGCGGTCGAGCTCATTCATGATGCTGAAGTCGGCGCGGCGGGACGGCGAGTGCGCCGGTGGCGGCGAGGAGGCGCCACCGCGATAGGAGGACGGCGGCGCGACTTCGTCGCGAGCGCCGGTCGCGTCGAGCAGCGTGGTCGTCACGGCCCCAATCGGTTCACCCGTGCGCTGGGCGATGGCCTCGGCGAGTGGCGCGATGCCTCGGCGAGAGGTCCCCTGCAGGCGCTCACGCAGACGGTCGAGCGCCCACGCCGCGAAGAGCCCGTTCGAGTGCTCCACGGCCTTCGCGCGGGCGTAGTTCATCCCGAGGGCGCGCGCATGATCCGAGAAGGCGCGCCGGGAGATCGTGCGAGGTTCACGCGGGGTGCCGAAGCGAACGCCGCGGAAGAAGATGAAGAGGAGGATCAGCGCGAAGAGCTGCGCGACGATCGGTACGAGGTTCGCGTTCGCGAGCGAGTTCATCGGCGTCTTCGCGCCGCCCTTGCCGGAGTCGTCGTCGGCC
>JAXLYR010000016.1:0-191284 GCA_046351325.1 Polyangiaceae bacterium
GCCAAGGGCACCCACGCGAGCCGCACGCTGATGCTCTCGGAGCTGGAAGCTGTCCTCGCGGCCGCTCCCGCGGCGGTCGATCGGGCGGCCTACGCGGCGGCCATCGTCGAGGACAACTGCCTGGAGAAGCCGACGGCCTCGACCCGCCGCATCTCCAGTCAACGCCTCGGCGAGCTGTACGCGCTCGACCCGTTCGTCGCGCTCTTCCGCGTCCTGCGCAGCCTGTGGAGCGTTGACCCGAACGCGCGTCCGCTCCTCGCGATGCTGGCGGCGCTCGCGCGGGACCCGCTCTTCATGGCGTCGGCGGGGCCGGTGCTCTCGCAACCGGTGGGCGTCGAGATCCAGCGCGCCCCCATCCGCGACGCGCTTCGCAAGCTGGTCGGCGAGCGGATGAACGACGACACGCTCGACAAGGTCGTGCGCAACGTCTCCAGCTCGTGGACGCAGACCGGCCACCTCGCCGGGCGCACCTTCAAGTTCCGACACCGCGTGAGCGCGTCGCCTACGGCTGTCGCCTTCGCGCTGTGGCTCGGGAACGTCGCCGGCTTCCGTGGCGAGGAGCTACTGACGACCGGGTGGATCGCCGCGCTTGATTGCACCGCCACCTCGGCCCGTGGCCTCGCGCTCGAAGCGAAGCGCCTCGGGATCATCGACCTGCGCACAGCAGGTGACGTCGTCGAGTTCGGGCTCGACCGACTCGACCCAGGACTTGGGAGGAAGTGACCGCATGGCGCGACTCGAAGACCTCGCAGACCTCTACGGCCAACACATCGCAACGCCCTGGCAGCGCACCGTCGCCGGTGCACAGCGCGTGATCATGGTGGCCTACGACAAGGAGCTCGAGCGGGTTCTCCGCGCGCGCAAGGGCGAGTTCGAGACGCGCACGAAGGCCGCAGGGCACGACTGGCTCGAGGTCGACCTCACCAGCGCCTTCGCCTCATGGCTCGCGGCGGATGAGTACCGCGACGCCTACTTCGAGTCGCCTGACGACCTCCAGTTGAAGCTGAAGGACGAGTTTCCCGAGTTCGCCGCCGACAAGATCCGCGCGGCGCTGACCGCCCCAAACGTCTCCGAGACGTCGGTCGTCGCGGTGCTCGGTGCCGGCTCGCTCTACGGCTTCACCCATGTGTCCGAGGTGCTGAAGCGCGTCGAGCGCGAAGTGCGCGGTCGCCTCGTCGTGTTCTTCCCGGGCACGCTCGAGCAGAACAACTACCGGCTGCTCGATGCTCGTGACGGCTGGAACTACATGGCGGTCCCGATCTCCATCCACAGCGCCGGCGGTGCAGCATGAAAATCAAAGACGTCCTTCAGCGAGACCCTTCCACCCATCCGCTGGTCAACCAGGGCCAGGCGCGCATCGCCGACAAGTCGAACGAGAAGGTGTTCGAGGAGCTGCGTGGCGAGCTCTCCACCTTCGTGTGCGAGGGCCAGTACGCCGAAGGCATCATCAAGATCCTCAAGTCGTTCCTCGCGAACCTGACGTCAACGAGCCAGAAGGCCGCGTGGGTCAGCGGCTTCTTCGGCAGCGGTAAGTCGCACCTGCTGAAGATGGCCTGCCACCTCTGGCAGGACACCAAGTTCCCCGACGGCGCCACCGCACGCAGCCTCGTGCCGTCGATGCCCGACGAGCTTCGCGAGCTGCTCCGCGAGCTCGACACGGCGGGCAAGCGTGCCGGCGGCCTGCTCGCGGCGGCCGGCGCGTTGCCGAGCGGCACCACCGACCACGTTCGGCTCACGATCCTCGCGGTGCTTCTGCGCGGTGTTGGCCTGCCGGACCAGTACCCGCAGGCGCAGTTCAGCCTGTGGCTCCACGACCAGCGCTGGTTCGACAAGGTGAAGGGCGCCATCGAGGGCGCCGGCAAGCAGTGGCAGTCGGAGCTGAACAACCTCTACGTCAGCAAGCACATCGCCAACGCGCTCCTCGCGTGTGACCCGGGCTTCGCGTCGACCGAGGCCGAGGCGCGCAACACGCTCAAGGCGCAGTTCCCCCCGCGCAACACCGACATCACCACCGAGGAGTTCCTCACCGCCGTCAAGCGCGTGATGAAGCTCGTTGGCCGCGACGGCCGCACGCCCCTCACACTGCTCGTGCTCGACGAGGTCCAGCAGTACATCGGCGACTCTAACGACCGCTCGACGCTGGTCACCGAGGTCACCGAGGCGCTCTCGAAGCAGCTCGATAGCTCCGTGCTCGTCGTGGCATCAGGCCAGAGCGCGCTCACCGCGACGCCCAAGCTGCAGAAGCTGACCGACCGCTACACCATCCGCGTTCAGCTCTCCGACCAGGACGTCGAGGCGGTCATCCGCAAGGTGCTGTTGCAGAAGAAGGCCGCGTCGATCTCGACGGTGAAGGACTTCCTCGAGAAGCACGGCGGCGAAGTCTCGCGCCAGCTCCAGGGCACGCGCATCGGCGAGAGCACTCAGGACCGCGAGGTCATCGTCGACGACTACCCTCTCTTGCCGGTGCGCCGTCGTTTCTGGGAGCACTGCTTCCGCGCGGTCGACGCGGCGGGCACGCACAGCCAGCTCCGCTCACAGCTCCGCATCATCCACGACGCGGTGGCGCGCCTCTCCGATCGCGGCCTCGGCGCCACCGTGCCGGGGGACGAGCTGTTCGAGGCGCTCGCTCCGGAGATGGTCAACACGGGTGTCCTGCTCCGCGAGATCAACGAGCGCATCATCAACCTCTCGAAGGACGGAACGGACAACGGCAAGCTCGCGCGGCGCATCTGCGGGCTCGTCTTCCTCGTCAGCCGCCTGCCCCGTGAGGCGGGCTCGGACATCGGCGTGCGCGCCTCAAAGGAGCACATCGCCGATCTGCTCGTCGACGATCTCCTCGCCGACAACGGCAAGCTGCGCAGCACCGTCGAGGTCGTCCTCGAGGAGCTTTCGGCGAGCGGCGCCCTGATGAAGGTCGGCGACGAGTACCGCCTACAGACCAAGGAAGGCGCGGAGTGGGATGCCGAGTTCCGGCGTCGCCAGAGCAAGCTCGCCAACGACGATGCGGACATCCAGATCCGCCGCGACCAGCAGATCTACGCCGAGGCCGACCGCGTCATACGCTCGGTGAAGGTCGTGCAGGGCGCCGCAAAGGAAGCCCGCCAGGTCATCGTCTCGCGCGACCAGACGCCGCCCACCGGCAACGGCGAGAGCGTCCCGCTGTGGATTCGCGATGGGTGGTCGGCGAGCGAGAAGGAACTGCTCGACGCCGCGCGCGCGGCGGGCACCGACAGCCCCACGGTCTTCGTCTTCCTGCTGCGCCAGGCGGCCGACGAGCTGCGCAAGCTCATCGTCGATGCCGAGGCCGCAGAGCAGACCATTCAGGCGAAGGGCGTCCCGACGACGCGCGAAGGTGAAGAGGCGAAGCACAGCATGGAGAGCCGCCGCAACGCCGCCGTCCGGCAGCGCGACGAGCTCATCAAGCAGATCGTCTCGAACGCCAAGGTGTTCCAGGGCGGCGGCTCCGAACTGCTGCAGGCGACGCTCGAAGACCGCGTGCGCGAGGCGACCAACGCGGCCCTCGTGCGCCTCTTCCCGCGCTTCAAGGAGGCCGACCACGCCGCCTGGGAGACGGTCATCAAGCGCGCGAAGGAAGGCGCCGACCAGCCCCTCGCACCGGTGGGCCACACCGTGGCGACCGAAGAACACGCTGTCTGCAAGGCGGTGCTCTCGACCATCGGCTCGGGCAAGGTCGGCGGCGACGTTCGCAAGGCGCTGCGCGGCAGCCCCTACGGCTGGCCGCAGGATGCCATCGACGCGGCTCTCATCGCGCTGCATCGCACGCAGCACGTCTCGGCCACGTCGAACGGCGCGGTGCTCGCGCCGGGGCAGCTCGACCAGAACAAGATCTCGAAGGCCGAGTTCCGCGTCGAGAAGATCACGCTGTCGGTTACCGAGAAGCTCGCCATCCGTAAGGTGTTCCAGGCACTCAACATCGGGTGCAAGGCGGGCGAGGAGCTGGCGAAGGCGCCTGTCTTCCTCGAGCAGCTCGCCGCCCTCGGGCGCGCGACTGGCGGCGATGCTCCGCTGCCCGCGCCCGCGTCCGTCACCGACATCGAGGACATCCGCGCGCGCGTCGGCAACGACCAGCTCGCCGGCATCCGCGACAACGCGCAGAGCTTCGAGAAGCGCATTACTGAGTGGACGGCCATCAAGAAGCTGGTGGATGCCCGCGTGCCTACCTGGTCGCTCGTTGAGCGCCTCGCGAAGCACGCGCAGGGGCTCAGCCCGGCGGAAGACCTGCTGAAGCAGGTCGAAGCGGTGCGCGCACAGCGGCTCTTGCTCGAGCCCACCGACCCGGTGGCGCCGCTTCGCTCCGGCCTCGCCGACGTGCTCCGCAAGGCGCTCCTCGAAGCCCACGGCGCCTACGAGACGGAGTTCGGCAAGGGCGTGGCCTCGCTCGAAGCCAGCTCGCTGTGGCCCAAGCTGTCGGCGTCAGACCGGTCGACCATCCTCGCGAACGTGGGGCTCACGCCGGCCGTGCAGTTGTCGGTCTCGACCGACGAGTCCCTTGTGTCGGCGCTCGACACGAAGTCGCTGTCGTCCCGGCGTGCCGAGGCCGACGCCGTCGCGGGCCGAGTGCAGAAGGCGCTGGAGCAGGCAGCGAAGCTGCTCGAGCCGAAGGTCCGCGCCGTCGCCATCGAGCGCTCCACCCTGACGACCGAAGCCGACGTCGACGCGTGGCTCGAACGGCAGAAGAAGTCCCTCGTCGCCGCCATCAAGGACGGCCCCGTTCTCGTGAGTTGAGGAATCCCGATGGCATCGCTCGACCGCAACCTCCGCAGAGACCTCGAGAACGCCGTGAAGAAGGCCCGCCGCGTGGCGGAGGCCGGCGCGCGGCAGGCCGTCGAGCAGCTCGCCGTGGCCCACCACGAACCGTGGTCGGCGCTCTCGCCCGACCAGCGCAAGCTGCGCAACCGGCTGCGCGCGCACGGTCGCCAGCTCGGCGACAAGCTGGACGAAAAGAAGGGCACGCAGACCATCGACCGGCTAACCGGCGAGTGCGCCTACGAGCATTGGCATCGGCTGCTGTTCGCCCGCTTCCTCGCGGAGAACGACCTCCTCGTCGAGCCCGAGTCAAGCATGGCGCTGTCCCTCGACGAGTGCCGCGAGCTGGCGCGGGAGCAGAGCAAGGACTGGCTCGTGCTCGCGAGCGACTTCGCGCAGCGCATGCTGCCGCAGATCTTCCGCGCGGGCGACCCGGTGCTCGAGGTGGCGCTGCCGCCCGAGAAGCGGCAGGAGCTGGAGGCGATCCTCGAAGGGCTGCCGCGCGAGGTCTTCATCGCGGACGACAGCCTCGGTTGGGTCTACCAGTACTGGCAGACCGAGCAGAAGGAAGCGGTCAACGCGTCCGGAAACAAGATCGGCGCTGACGAACTCTCGCCGGCGACGCAGATTTTTACCGAGGACTACATGGTCCTCTTCATGCTCCACAACACGATCGGAGCGTGGTGGGCCGCTCGACGGAGAGCCGACAAGCAGTCTCTCAACCTGCCGGGCTACGAACTCACCTATCTGCGCGCCCACGAGAATGGAGCGCCGATTGCTGGTTCCTTCAGCGGCTGGCCGACAGCCGCTAAGGCGTTCCGCATGCTCGATCCGAGTATGGGCAGCGGGCACTTCCTCGCGTTCGCGCTGCCGCTTCTCGTGGCGATTCGCCGCGTGGAAGACGGTCTTTCCGTCGAGGACGCCGTCGATGCAGTCCTTCGGGAGAATATCTTCGGTCTCGAGATCGACCCTCGTTGCACCCAGATCGCGGCGTTCAACCTGGCGATGACCGCTTGGCGCCTGGGGGGGCGGCGCGAACTGCCAGAGCTGAACCTTGCGTGCTCGGGACTTGGCATCAACGCCAAGAAGTCGGCGTGGATTGAACTCGCCGGCGACGATGGCCCTGCGCGACAAGCGATGGAGGAGTTGTACACGCTCTTCGAACAGGCGCCGCTGTTCGGCAGCCTGATCGATCCCACGCGCGTCGGAGGCACGTTGCTGTCGGCTTCGTTCGAGCGCGTGCTGCCGCATTTCGAGCAAGCGATTGCTGCCGAGCGCGATGACTCCACCACCGAACTGGCAGTAGCGGCGCGCGGAGTGGCCAAGGCTGCGCGCATCCTCGGCGAGCGTTTCACGCTGGTCATCACCAACGTTCCATATCTTGGTCGCGGCAAGCAGTGCGACGCACTCAAAGACTTCTGCGAGACGCATCACGCAGACGCCAAAGCCGATCTCGCGACGTGCTTCGTTCAACGTTGCCTGCGGTGGTGTGTGAACGGCGGAAGCACTGCGCTGGTAACCCCTCAAAACTGGCTGTTCCTCTCGGCGTACAGGCGGCTTCGTGAGCAGTTGCTCAAAGAGGAGCAGTGGGACCTCGTTGTGAAGCTCGGCCCGGCGGCCTTTCAGGACATGAACTTCTGGGCAGCTACCACTGCGCTTGTCACGTTGACCCGTGCGCGGGCCCCCGAGGGCCATGCGCTCTCAGGGCTGGATGTGTCGGGCCCGAGAGAAACGATCGCGAAGGCCGCTGAGCTTCAGTCGAATCAGGTGTGGGTGCTTCCACAGCGCGACCAACTCAAGAACCCCGATGCCCGCATTTCGTTTCGGGAGGGCGACGATGAAGTCCTCCTCGCTCGGTATGCAAGTGGATATCAGGGGGTGGCAACCGCCGACTACTCGCGTTTCGGAAGGTGCTTTTGGGAAGTGGCAGAGAACGGCGATCGCTGGTCGTTCCAGCAGAGCACCGTCGAGAACACGATGGCGTACGGAGGCCGAGAGCACATTGTGCTCTGGGAACAGGGACGCGGTGCGCTCGCAGCAAGCGAGCAGGCGCGAGTCCAGGGGCTCGAGGCACTCGGCCGACGCGGCGTCGTGGTCTCCCAGATGAACCAGTTGCCCGTTACGCTCTTCACTGGCGAACTCTTCGATAACAACTGTTCGGCCGTCGTGGTGAAAGACGATGCCGATCTGTTGCCGGTATGGGCGTTCTGCTCGTCCGACGACTACCGCCGGCTCATTCGAGAGATCGACCAGCAGGTAAAGGTCACGAACGCCACGCTCGTGAAGGTTTCCTTCGATATCGAGCAGTGGCGAGACGTGGCAGCAGAGCGCTTCCCCAGCGGAGTTCCCAGAGTCTCCGTTTCCGACCCGACCCAGTGGCTTTTCGATGGCCGGCCGCGAGGCGCAGACCACCCGCTCCAAGTCGCTGTTGCGCGCTTGCTTGGATACAAGTGGCCGCGCCAGCTTGGCGTTCGATTCGATGCAGCCGATGAGTGCCTCGACGACGGCCTCAGCGCGCACATCGACGACGATGGCATCGTCTGCCTGCCTGCTATTCGGGGTGAGGCTGCGGCAGCCGATCGACTTCAAGCGCTGCTTGCCTCGGCGCTCGCACCGGAGTGGTCGGCCGCTGCGCTCACGCAGTTCCTTCAGTTGGAGGGGGCGCAAGGCTCTCTTGAGGACTGGCTGCGCAACTCGTTTTTTGAGTCGCACTGCGAGATCTTCCATCAGCGTCCGTTCGTGTGGCAGGTGTGGGACGGCCTCAAGGACGGGTTCAGCGCACTCGTCAGCTATCACCGCCTCGCGGCTCCGCACGGCGAGGGGAAGCGAACGCTCGAGAAGCTCATCTACACATACCTCGGCGACTGGATCGATAGACAGCGCGCAGACCAGAAGGCTGGTGTTGAAGGAGCCGATGGGCGCGTCGCAGCCGCCGATCACCTGAAGCGCGAGCTGGAGAAGATCCTCGAAGGCGAGCCGCCCTACGACCTCTTCGTGCGCTGGAAGCCTCTCGAGGAACAGCCTGTCGGGTGGCACCCGGATATCGATGATGGCGTAAGGGTCAACATCCGGCCCTTCCTGAGCGCGAAGCCCTTGAACCCCCGCGGGAAGAACGCCTCCATCCTCCGCGTGACCCCTCGGATTCACTGGCGTAAGGACAAGGGCAAGGAGGCATCGCGGTCCAAGTCTGAGTTCCCGTGGTTCTGGGGCTGGGATGAGGGCACGCAGGATTTTGCGGGTGGGAAGGAGTTCGACGGCAATCGCTGGAACGACCTCCACTACACGCGCGCCGCGAAGCTCGCCGCGCGTGAGCGCGCGAAGGGAGGTAAGTCGTGACGACGACCTCCTCCCGACGTCGAGCCAGCACGCCGCCTCGGGCGCGCGGACTCGTCGATGCACTCGAGCACTCCTTCGTTCACGCGTTGCGAAGTGGCGAGGGTGAGGCCGCGCCCGCCGCACTGCTCTGGGCCGATGCCGACAAGCAGTGGGCCGCCCTCGTCGCGCGCTTGCAGACCGCGCTGCCGCACCTGTTCGTGCTCGGCACCTACGACGCTGCCAAACGCACCGGACCGGCCATCTGGTTGCGCTGCGTGGTGGACCGCGTGCTCGAGGACGTCGCGCTCGATCCGGGCGTCGTGCCGATCCTCTACTTGCCCGGCGTTGCTCGGCAGTCGCTGCGCGCCGGCGACGAGTGCCCACGTGACCTGCAGCCCCTCGTCGAGCTGCAGTACCGAGGCCGCGTCTGGCACCAGAAGAACGGACGCGACTGGACGGTCGAGGCCTTCCTGGTCTCCGAGGACGGGCTCCAACTCGACGTGGCCCAGGACGCGAAGACGCGCGAGGCTGCCCAGCGCAGTCTTCCGCTCCTCGCAGAGACGCCACTCGACGGGCTGCGTGGCCATCGCCTGGAAGCCGATGACTTTGATCGCCTCGCAGTCAGCGACCCCACGCGCGACGTGTTGCGCTGGATGGGCGTCGGCGACGCCTTCCGCAAGGCCGAGGGCGAGGCACGCTGGAAGGCGTTCTGCGGCGTGTGCAACTCGGACTTCAAGTTCGACCCGGACAAGAAGTCGCCCAGCGACGCCGCGTTCGCGCTCGTCGAGGCCAACGGCAAGTGGCTCAATATCTGGCAGCGCTTCAAGGAGGCGCCTAAGCTCTATCCAGACGTCGCCAAGCTGCTGCGCGAGACCGCCACGCCTTTGCTCCATCGCGCTGGCGAGCGCGACGCGGGCGGCAACACCAAGGCCGAGCAGGAGCTGCGGGCCAGCCTCGAGGCGCTCGCCAACAAGCCCCACGCAGCGGCGCTCGCCGAGGTCGCCTCGCTCGAAGGCGCCCACGGCAAGCGGCGCGAGTGGGTGTGGGCCGAGCTCGGTGAGAGCCCGTTGGCTGGGGCCCTCGCGCCCCTCGCGAGGCTCGCAGCGGCGGCCAGCCACACGCTCGGCGGTGCCACCGTCGATGCGGCGGTGACCGCCTATGTGAACGACGGCTGGCGCTGCGACCGCGCCGCGCTCGAAGCCCTGGCCTCGGTGAAGCAGCCTGCCGACGTGGCGCTCATCCAGAGCGTCGTGCGGGCGCTCTACTTGCCGTGGCTCGACGCCTCCGCGCGCCACTTCCAGAGCCTCATCAACGGCGCGGAGAACGCCGTGCGCGCCAAGGTGACTGGCAGCCAGCACGAGAAGGACTCGTGCCTCATGTTCGCCGATGGCCTCCGCTACGACGTTGCCGGCATCCTGGCCGAGCGGCTCGAAGCAAGCGGCCTCCGTGCGCGCCTGAACCACCGCCTCGCGCCGCTGCCGACGGTCACGTCCACCGCGAAGCCGTTCGCGACCCTCTCGCACGACAAGCTCGAGGGCGGCGAGGACATCGTCGACTTCAACCCGCGCTTCAAGAACAGCCCGCAGGCGGCCAACGCGCAGCGGCTGCGGGACGACATGGCGAGCCGGGGCATCGACCTGCTCGGCGAGGACATCCGCCCTGCGAAGCAGGGCACCACGGGTGGCTGGCTCGAGACCGGCAACCTCGACGAACTCGGCCACAAGCTCGGGGCTCGACTCGCGGGTCAGATCGATACCGAGATCGAGATGCTCGTCGACCAGATCACCGGCCTCATCGAGGCCGGCTGGACGCGCATCCGCATCGTCACGGACCACGGCTGGCTGCTGATGCCCGGCGGCCTTCCTTCCGTCGAAGTCCCCAATCACCTGACGGCGACGAAGTGGTCGCGCGCGGCCACGGTGAAGGGCGACGCGAAGCCCGAGGTGCCCGTCTACCCCTGGCACTGGAACACCCACGTCCGCATCGCGTCGCCGCCGGGCGTCGGCAGCTTCGCCAAGAACACCGAATACTCACACGGCGGCATCAGCCTGCAGGAGTGCATCGTTCCCGAGCTGATCGTCGAGCGCGGCGGCGGCGCCACGACCGCGACGATCTCCGCCGTCTCGTGGCGCGGCATGCGCTGCCGCGTGTCGGTGACGACCAACGATCCCTCTGTGCGCGTCGATCTGCGCCTCAACTGGAAGCAGGCGAACACCAGCATCGCCGCGTCGGCGAAGGAGGTCGGTCCGGCCGGCGAAGCGAGCCTCGCGGTGGCCGATGACTCTCACGAAGGAGCTGCAGCAACGGTCGTCGTCGTGGACGGCGCGGGCAGCGTGATCGACCGCAAGTCCACGACCGTCGGAGAAGCCTCATGACCATGACCCTCGACCATCTCGACAACCAAGCAGCTGCGGTCTTCGACGGATACCTCGTTCGCAAGGACCTGGTTCGGAAGTACGCCCGCCAGTACCCGGTGCCGACCTACGTGGTCGAGTTCCTCCTCGGTCGCTACTGCGCGAGCACCGACGAGAAGGAGATCGCCGAGGGCCTCCAGATCGTCGAGAAGCAGCTCCGCGACCGCACGGTGCGTACGGGCGAGGAGGAGCTGTTCAAGGCGCGCGCGAAGGAGAGCGGCAGCGTCAAGCTCATCGACATCGTCAAGGCGCGCCTCGACGCGAAGAACGACCGATTCCTCGCCGAGCTGCCGAGCCTCGCGCTGCGCGACGTGCTCATCGACGATCAGCTCGTGAAGGAGAACGAGCGCATGCTGACCGATGGCTTCTACGCCGAGGTCACGGTCGCCTACGACGGCATCGCCGCGCAGGAGCAGGGAGGCCGCCCGTTCTCCATTGAGTCGATGCGTCCGATCCAGATGTCGAAGTCGGACGTGCTCGACGTGCTGGCGAAGGCCCGCCGCTCGTTCACCACGCAGGAGTGGATCGACTTCCTCATCCGGTCGATCGGCCTTGAGCCCGCCGCGCTGTCCGAGCGCGCCAAGCGCGTCGCCATCCTGCGCATGGTCCCGTTCGTCGAGCGCAACTACAACCTCGTCGAGCTCGGCCCGCGCGGCACCGGCAAGAGCCACCTCTTCCAGCAGATCTCTCCCTACGCGCACCTGATCTCGGGCGGCAAGGCGACCGTCGCCAAGATGTTCGTGAACAACGCGAGCGGACAGCGCGGCCTCGTCTGCCAGTACGACGTGGTCTGCTTCGACGAGGTGAGCGGCGTCTCCTTCGACCAGAAGGACGGCGTCAACATCATGAAGGGCTACATGGCCTCGGGGCAGTTCAGCCGAGGCAAGGAGAACATCCGCGCCGAGGGTGGCATCGTCATGGTCGGCAACTTCGACGTCGACGTCGAACAGCAGCAGCGCGTCGCGCACCTGCTCAGCCCGTTGCCGCCCGAGATGCGCAACGACACGGCGTTCATGGACCGCCTCCACGCCTTCGTGCCCGGGTGGGACTTCCCGAAGCTGAATCCCAACGACCACTTCACCAACCACTTCGGACTCGTGAGCGACTTCCTCAGCGAGTGCTGGAGCAAGCTGCGATCGGGAAACCGGGTGTCGGTGATGCAGGGGCGCGTGCACCTCGGCGGCGCGCTCTCGGGCCGCGACATCGAGGCAGTAAACAAGACGGTGAGCGGCCTGACGAAGCTGCTCTTCCCCGATTCCGACGCGCCCGTGCCCGACGAGGATCTCGAGTGGATCGTGCGCGTCGCCCTCGAAGCGCGCCGCCGCGTGAAGGAGCAGCAGAAGCGCTGCTTCAAGAGCGAGTTTCGCAACACGCACTTCAGCTACATCGCCGGCCCGGAGGGCGTGGAGCAGTTCGTCTCGACGCCCGAGCTGCACAGCGACGAGGCCATCGAGAGTGACCCGTTGCCCCCGGGCCAGATCTGGGCGGTGAGCCCCGCGAGCGCCGATGCGGGCCCGGGCCTCTATCGCCTCGAGGTCGCCAGCGGCCCGGGCGCCGGCGTGAAGGTCCTCAACCAGCCAACGCCGCCCGCGTTCCGCGAGAGCGTGAAGGTCGGCGAACAGAACCTCTACACGCGCGCCAAGGAGCTCGTCGGCGACCGCAACCCACGCGAGCACGAGTTCTCCATCCAGATGCGTGCACTCGACGCCGACAAGAGCGGCGCGGGTCTCGGCGTACCGGTTCTCGTCGCTCTCTGCGGCGCGCTCCTCGGCCGCAACACGCGCGGAGGGACCATCGTCGTCGGTGCGCTGAACCTTGGCGGCTCCATCGAGATGATCCCGAACGCCGTCCGCATCGCGGAGCTGGCCGTCGACAAGCAGGCGCAGACGCTGCTCATGCCCGTCGCCGCCCGCCGCCAGCTCAACGACCTACCCGACGAGCTTTGGACCAAGCTGAACATCGAGTTCTACAAGGACGCCTCCGACGCGGTCTTCAAGTCGCTGGTGGAGTGAGGAAGCAATGGCACTTCACCAAGTCGGCGCACGAACCGAAGGCGACGTTTACCAGGGACTGTTCTTCTGGCGGCAGGCGGCCGACCTGTTGCGCCCGAACTCTCTGGTCGAGCGCGTCATCCTCGAGCACGACGACGCCGATGGCGTGGACGACGTTGCTGTCTTCTACCGAGCGCCTGGAGTCAATGCGGGCGGGTGGCAAGCAAGTGCCGACTACTTTCAGCTCAAGTACCACGTCGACAACCGCGACGCGTACAGCGCCGATGCGCTGATCGACCCGTCCTTCATCAACGCGAAGGCTTCGCTGCTCCAGCGTTTTCACAAGGCGTACGCCCATCTGTCGAAGCAAGAGCGCGTCCCGTTCCGGCTCCACCTCGCGTCCAACTGGCGATGGAAGGACGACGACAAGCTCGCGAGCCTCCTGCGCGAGTTCGACGGGGAGCTCCCGCCCAAGTTCTTCGAGGATGGCGCCAAAGGCGACCTCGGGAAAATCCGCGAGAAGTGGCGCGACCATCTGAATCTCGACGCCGAGGCATTCGCTGCGTTCGCTCGCACACTGCGCTTCCAGCTCGATCACTTCGGTCGTCGCGATTTCAAGGCGTACGTCTACGCGACCCTTGAAGCGGCGGGGCTCCGTACTCCTAGCGCCGACCGCGCTGCGTGTCCCTACGAGAGTCTGGTGCAGCAGTTCGTGATGAGCGGGCAGCACTCGTTCGACGAAGCTGCGTTCCGAGCGCTGTGCGAGAAGGAGGGGCTCCTGGTCGAGGTCAGCGTGAAGCCGGAGCGCCCCCTCGCCATCGGCGTGCGCAGCTTCATGCGCTTCGCGGAGCGTCTGGAGTCCGAGGTCGACGAGCTCGTCTGCGTCTCGTCAAACTTCGATGGCCGCCATCTGGCGCAAGGCGGTTCGTGGCATGCGAGCTCGGCGCAAGTTCTCTCGTTCCTCGGCGACCAGGAGCGCCGGGCGCGCCTCCGAGCGGAGGAGTCGGTGATCGCCCTCGAGTGCCATGGCTCGCTCGCGCTGCTTGCGGGCTGGGAGCTGAGCCGCAACTCGGGTGTGAGGACGGCGCCGCTGCAGAAACCAACGCTCGATGTGTGGCGGCCAACCGAGAACCCGACCGCGGGCCAGCCGTGGGCGACACCGCAGACGATCGAGATGAACCCCACTGCAGACGACGTGGCGATCTGCTTGTCCGTCACGCACGACGCGCGCGCTGACGTCGAGAGGTACCTCTCGTCGGCGGATGCGCCTCCCGTGCGACGGCTTGTGGTGCTGAGCCCGGAGGGCGGACCGTCGCCCCAGAGCATCAAGGGCGCCGATCACGCTTATCAGCTCGCGACCGCGCTGCCTGCGCTTCTCACGAGCGCACGCCCGACCCGCGCTGCAAGGACACACATCTTCTTCGCTTGCCCCAACGCGCTGATGTTCTTCATCGGCCAGCAGCGCGAAGCCCTCGGTCGGCTCGCCCTCTACGAGTTCGACTTCGGCATCGAGCTTGACGGTTCCTACCGGCTCTCCTTCTACGTACCGCTCGAGGCGAAGGCCGTCGCGGAACACCACGAGGCCAAGCCATGATCCTTGAAACCGACTTCGCTGACTTCCTCCAGGACATCCGCCCCACGAAAGCGATGCGGGATGACCTGAAAACCGGGCACCAGACCCTGCGTGACCGCCTCAACGCGGACGAGGGGCTGAAGAAGTGCCTCGTCTCGGACTTCCTCCAGGGCAGCTACAAACGCTCGACCGCGATTCGTCCGAAGGGGGAGCGGCGCTCCGACGTCGACATCATCGTCGTCACGAAACTCTCCGAGGACGAGTACACGCCGGCGAAGGCCATGGACGTCTTCAAGCCGTTCCTCGACAAGTACTACAAGGGGAAGTGGCGGCAGCAGGGGCGCTCGTTCGGCATCGAGCTGTCCTACGTCGAGCTCGACCTCGTTCTCACCTCCGCGCCGTCGGAGGCCGAGGCGGGCATCCTTCGGTCCGAGGCGCTCTCGGCTGACGATGGTCTCGAAGACGATCCCGAGTGGCGACTGCATCGGTCGTGGCTCGCGCTCGGCTCCCGCTACCGGAGCGACGCGCGAACGCTGATCGCTGAGGCGAAAAACGAGCCCGAGTGGAAAGCTCAGCCCCTTCGCATCCCGGACCGCGACGCGAACAAGTGGGAGTCGACCCACCCAATCGCCCAGATCACCTGGACGCGCGACAAGAACAGCCGGACCAACAAGCACTTCGTCAACGTCGTGAAGGCCATCAAGTGGTGGCGTGTCGAAAAGCACGAGGAGCCCAAGCACCCAAAGGGCTTTCCACTCGAGCGGCTCATCGGCGAGTGCTGCCCTGATGGCATCGAAAGCGTTGCTGAGGGCGTCGTGAAGACGCTCGAGAAGATCGTCTCGCAGTACGCGGTGACGGTTCTAGCTGGCGGAAAGCCAAGCCTGCCTGACTACGGCGTGTCGACCCACGACGTCTTCAAGCGGATCTCGGCCGACGACTTCAAGAAGTTCTACGACCAGGTCAAGGACGCTGCGGTGCTCGCGCGCAAGGCCCACGATTCGGATGACCGCACCGAGAGTGGCAACCTCTGGCGGGACCTGTTCGGAAGCAAGTTTCCGAAGCCGCCCGAGAACGGTGGTGGCGGTGGCGGCTCGGGGCGCGGCTACACCCCGCCCACCGGGCCCGCAACGCCGGGGAGTGGTCGCTTCGCGTGACCACGACGACCGTCCTCCCATCGCCTGCGATCGAACGAGGCCTTCGAGGCCTTCGTACGGTCGCCGCGTGCGTGGTGGAGGACGGCCCCAAGTTCAATGAACAGGCGAAGCGGTGGGTGCTGACGATCACGCTTCGGCGAGACGCTGGCGCGGAGTTCGTCGGCGCGGCGACCCGGTGGTGCGTTCTACTCGACGACACCTATCCCTTCGGGCGCGTTTCGTTCTACCCGGCTGCCGAGGGTGGAATGACCGCGACGTTCCCGCATCAGTCGCGGAACGTGCCATGCCGAGATCGCCGTGGGTGGCGAGAGGGACGGCTTTGCCTCGACACGCCGCTCGGCGGTGAGCGGCGCGTGGTCGTTGTGCGCGATCCTGTTGGCGATGCGGACCAACGTCTGCGGTGGCACGCTGAGCGGGCACTCGAGTGGTTGCATCGGGCGGCCAACGACCAGCTCCTCGCAGTGGGCGACCCGTTCGAGCTGCCCGAGCGACCTCACACCACGGTGCGTGGCTGGCTCCGCGACCGCGTCGTCCACGACGAGAGCGCTGCGTCGTTCACACTCTGGGATGGGCGAGCGGGGACCTTCGGCACCGTTCGGCTCGGCGCATTGCGGGACATCGGCAACGTCCTTGCCGTCAAGAGCTTCGAGGACCAACGCGGCGAGGTAGTGCGTGCGTGGTCGGGGCGCGAGCTCGCCGACCTCGCAAACGAACGACGCGTGAACGGTTTTTGGTGGTTGTGGCCGCAGCCGGTCGTGTCGCGACCTTGGCATGCGCCGGGAACCTGGCGTGACCTCCGACGAATCGCGAAGGCGATGAATGTCGACGTCGACGCGATGCTGCGCTGGCTGTTCCCGCAGCTTCGGGGTTCGAAGAGCAGCGCCATCCTCATGCTGGGCTACCCGATGCCCAAGCGCGTGGGAGAGGAGTCCAGCGAGGTCCACTGGGACGCGCTGATTCTTCCTCGTCTCGAAGGAGAGGTTGGGCAACCGCGCGGCTTTCGGCCAAACGCGCGCGGCTGGTGGAACCGAGACCGCTACGGGAAGTTCGGGGACATCGTCGCGCTCGAGTACCTGTTCACGGACAACTGGAGTGGCGAGCGCCTACAAGCTCGGGGACGACTGCCGGGCGCGGTTCGAGATTGCAACATCGCGATCCTCGGAGTCGGCGCGCTCGGGTCGGCGGTCAGCGAGCTGCTCGTACGGGCTGGCGTGAAGAGCATCGCGCTAATCGATGGGGACGTACTTGAGTCCGGCAACGTCAACCGGCACGTGGCAACGCTCGTCGACGTCGGCAAGTCCAAAGTGCCAGTCGTTGCTCAGCGGCTCCGGCAAATCTCCCCGACCGTTCGAGTTGCCGAGGTCAACGAAAAGCTACCGAGCGCCGCCCAAGCGCTCGAAACGCTGCTCGACGAGTACGACATCATTATCGACTGCACGTCGTCGGATGAGGTGCTGGCGACACTCGCGCGCGCATGGTGGACGATCCCGCGCACCTTCGCCTCGTTCTCTCTGGGCTTCGGAGGGAAGCGCCTCTTCTCCTTCGGTGTGAGCGGCAACCAGTTCTGTCACGATGACTTCGCGAGAAGCGTCCGTCCCTGGCTCGAATACGAGTCGAAGGTGTGGACTGACAACGACGAAGTCCTCGAAGGCGCCGGCTGCTGGTCGCCGCTGTTCCCGGCCCGCAATGACGATATCCTTCTCGCTGCGGCGGTCTGCGTGAAGGAGCTGGAGACGCTGGTCGCGAAGAGGCCGATCGAGCCGCGCTTCCGAGTGTTCGCGCAGGCATCGTCCGACGACGGCTTCCAGGGCTTCGCGCCCGAGAGCGCGCCGCCCGCCGTCGAGGCGTTGGCGTCATGAAGACCTGGAAGGGACAGACCGAGGACGGCACATTCGCGGTGGAGTTTCAGGCCCCCGTTCTCGATGCGCTCGAGCGCTACTGCCGCGATGCCGGCTCCGTTGAGACGGGCGGCATCTTGGTCGGACGCTACTCCGACGACCTCGCGATCGCGATCGTCCGAGAGGCGACCCCGCCGCCGACGGATTCGAAGCGAGGCCGGTCGTGGTTCGTGCGCGGCGTGAGCGGTCTGGGCGAGATGCTCCACAGGCGCTGGCGAGCGAAGGAGCGGACTTTCTACATCGGCGAGTGGCACTTCCATCCCGCCAATCAGGTCGAGCCGAGCGGCGAGGACTTTGCGCAGATGATCGAGATCAGTCGCGCCCGAGAGTACGACTGCAAAGAGCCGCTGCTCCTCATCCTCGGAGCGTCGAAGCGCGAAGGGCAGCGAATCTTCCGCGCGTTCGTCTGCCAAGCCGAGGACGCGCCGATGGAGCTTCATGGTGCAGCGGAGGGGGCTGCGTGACGAGTTCAACCGACGACTCGCCGAAGGGCGAGCTGATCCTCTACCAGACCCAGGACGGGCGCACGCGCATCGAGTGCCGCTTCGAGGACGAGACGATCTGGCTCACTCAGGCGCTGATGGCCGAGCTGTTCCAGAAGGACGTCCGCACGATCAACGAGCACCTCGTGAACATCTACGATGAGGGGGAGCTCGACCGGGAGGCAACCATCCGGCGATTCCGGATAGTTCGAACCGAGGGGAATCGTTCGGTTTCTCGCGAGATCGAGCACTACAACCTCGAGACGATTCTGGCCGTCGGCTTCCGCGTCCGCAGCCATCGCGGCACGCAGTTTCGCAAGTGGGCCAACGCGCTCCTTTCGGAGTACCTGGTCAAGGGCTTCGCGATGGACGACGAGCGGCTGAAGAACCCGCCCGGTCGTGGCCACACCGACTACTTCGACGAGCTGCTCGAGCGGATTCGCGACATCCGCGCGAGCGAGCGGCGCTTCTACCAGAAGGTCCTCGACATCTACGCGACGAGCGTGGACTACCAGCCCGACAACGAGCTCTCGCAGCAGTTCTTCGCCACCGTGCAGAACAAGATGCACTTCGCCGTTCACGGGCACACGGCCGCCGAGATCGTCCACGAGCGCGCCGACGGCGACAAACCCTTCATGGGCATGCAGACGACACGGCCCGGCGGCATCGTGCGCAAGGCCGACGCCGCCATCGCGAAGAACTACCTGACCGAACCCGAGCTGCAGGCGCTCCATCGCATCGTGAACTTCTACCTCGAGTTCGCGGAGCTGCAGGCGCTCGGGCGCAAGCCGATGACGATGCGCGCCTGGCTCACGAAGCTCGACGAGTTCCTCAAGATCTCCGACCGCGAACTGCTCGACCACGCCGGCACCATCTCGGCGGAGGTCGCGAAGGCGAAGGCGGAGCGCGAGTACGAGCGCTACCAGGCACTGCAGGACGCCAAGCCCCGGGCGATCGACGCCGCCTTCGAGGCAACGGCCAAGCAGCTCAAGAAGCCCGCCCCCACGCGCACGAAGAAGGGGCGCTCGAAGTCATGAGCATCATCGCTCGCAGCGGCGGCCCGTGGACGGCCAGGTTGGCCCAGGGCTCGCCCGTCGCCCGGCTGGTCCCGGCCTCCGTCCCATTGGCCCGGCGCGCGCCCTGCGCCAACGTGAGCGCCGTGGTGGCGCTCTCCACCGACCCCTCGGGGACTCAGCGCCCCGGCTCCGGTGGAGCCCAGACCGCGCCCCGCTGTTCCGCGCGATGCTTCGCTCGCCACATGCGGAGCAGCGTCTCGGCGAGCACGTCGGCGGCCTCGTCAATCCGCCGCAGCACGTCGGCGCGTCGTTCCTCGCGCGCGGGGCTCGAGTCGGCAGCTTCAGGAATGGCAGGGCTTGGTCCATGCGCCCACCACTCAGGCTTCCTTCGGCGCGTCGTCCAGCGCGTTCCGGGACAGCTCGCGTCCGCTGAGCGGGTCCCGAACGCACGCGACGGTGGAACCCTCGACCGTGACCGGTCAGCGCGAGGCCGCGAGTCTGTCCCGGCGCGCCCGCTCGAAGTTCTCGGAGTCGCACTGCGAGCGCCCGCGCAGGACAGTTCGAACATCCGAACCTGTCCGGTTCCGTTCACCGAGAGCGTTCGCAAAGCGCGCGGCTTGCGGAGCCCCCCAACAGCCTCGGAGAGAAATCTCCGGGGCTGATTGCATTTTCGGCCCCCGACCGTGAGGGCGGGCGAGCGCGGCCCGCACCCGCGACGGGAACCGGCGACGCGGGCTGGGGGTGGAGTGGCCCCGCCGGAGTTCGGAGCGAACGTGTTCCGGATGCGCCAGTTTTGCGAAGCGTACGGGATGGGCCGAAGGAGTCTCAGCGCCGCTGAGACAATGCCGCGAACACTTCACCATCTCATCCTCGGCCAGGCGAAGCCCATTGAGACATGCGAGTGGGGTATATGCTGGCGTCGCCTTCGAGTTGAAGGTCGACACGCTCAAGCCAGCCATCTGGTCTGACTCGACGTTCTGCTCTTCACGACAAGAGATGACGAGAGCGTCGAGTACGATCTCGCGCAGGAGACATCGCCCGCGCTCCTCGCTGCCAGACCTGCGGACGGAAGGACTTGCACGGCGCGAGCTACACGAGTTGCGCACCTCACACTCGAAGCCTCCAGTATTTGATGAGAATCACAACGCACACGAGGTCGTCGAACACCAATCGAGCTGCCTGATGGCAAGCCCAACAGCGTCGGAGAGCAATCTCCAAAGGTGATTGCCTTCGCCCAACAATGCGGCACGCTACACTCACAGGCCCTATTGCTCCAATACCGCGATAGTGAGACGAGAGTGCCCCCGCTCAGACGCCAAGACTTGCGGGTGCAAACTCTTTCACCTCATTGATCTCAACACGCTCAGCGCGCGCCCAAGTGAGGTTCACCCAGAGTTGCCACTTCGCGCCTACGAGCGGAAAGGCTCTGCTCCAGTCGCGGACCACGCTCTCGTGGCTGCGGGGGCCCATGACGCGAGGAGATCTGCGGAAGCTCGGCGGCAAATGACCTCACGACCAAGCAGACCAAAAACTGAGCTGACAGCAACGCTCGATTTGCCTGACAATTGCTCATGAGCTCGCGAGAGCAGGCCTGGCGGACTATGGCCCTCGCTTGGGTCGCTGTGCTGGCGGCCTGCGGTCCAGACCTCGAATCGACTGGTGGCGCAGGGCACGGCGGTGCGACCTCGTCGAGCACTGACGGCGCGGGTGGGTTCACCGACTGTGAGTCGCCGTCGGGCTATCGAATCTGCAATGGCATTCACAACTGTTCGAACGACCCCGACGACTGTGGTTGCTTGTCGATGGGCGACGATCCGCTAAACCCTGACCTCTTCGGCATCTGTCTGAACGTCGGCGATTGGCTAGACTGGATCAACCAGGGTGAGGAGTGCATCGATGGCGGTTTGATGATTGAGGTCCAAGACGGCATGTTCTGGTGTTCGCCGTGGGAGCTCGGCATGTTGTTCTGTGGCTCCGACGAGGGCCGCTTGGTCCGATACCGCGACTATGCCCCCTACGATTGCGACGGGCCTGTCCCGACGCCCGCGGAGTGCGTCGAGACTGCCACCCTCCGCCTGTGTGGCGACGCCTGCGGCAGCTGTCAGGAGAACGAGGTTTGCGGCGGTCGGTCGAAGGCTCACCCGTACAGCTTCTGCTTCCCCGAGAGTCGCGACTCCTGCCGAGCGGAGCGTCCGTGCCAGACAGCAGGAGAGTCATGCTTCACGTTCAGCCACTCCGACCCGGAGACGCAGGCGATCGCCGAACGCGAGGGTTTCTGCCTGCCCGACGCCCTCTGCCGGGCGGCGGCGAGTGAGCTGCCGGGGGGTGGCCAATGTACGGCTCCCTGAGGATCACGCTGATGGGGGTCGGCCTCCTAATGGCGTGTTGGGCGTGCGGGGTGCGTGACGATGCCTTCACTGGGCTCGGCGGCGCAGGTGCTTGGCCACCCCCGGTGATTGGCGGGGGCTCGTGCAGCCCCGCGAACGTTCGCCTCTGTGGGGGTTCTCAGGGTTGCGCGCCGCTCGGGTTCGAGGACTGTCCTGGAGTGGGGTGCACTCCAGTCGCCGACCGCGACACGGGTGAGTCCCTGGACGTGGGGGTTTGCTGGCCAGACATCGAACAATGGGTCAGCTCCAGATGCTTGGCGTGCGACTCCGACGAGGTCTGCGTGCGTCGCGCCGAGGATGGAGTGCTCTATTGTGTACCAGTCGAAGTGTGTGAGGCTCTTTGGGCCCAGGGGGCCGGCAACGCCTGCCGATATGCCGACAGGAGCGCCTATATCCATCAGCCGCTGGCTCGAGCCAATGGGTGTATCGAGCCCTATGCCTGCGGCGGTGACTGCGAGTGTGACGCTGGCTGCGCCGGCAGGTCCCCGAGGCAACCCTTCGGGCTGTGCCGCGCAGAGGGGGTTGAGCCTACCACCCAATGCCATCCCGGCGGAGACACCTGTCTGCCCGGTGAGCGCTGCGCGGTGTTCGTCGTCCCCAAGGAAGACCGGGGCGCCGCCGAGGAATACGGGATTTGCTATTGGACGGACCAGTGCCAGATGGCAGAGAGCTCTGGGATCGTACGCTGTTATGAGGCCTCGGGCGCTCCGTGAGGAGCGCGGCAACTGACTTACAAAGCTGGAGTGGAGCGCCCCGCAATTCGACCGCTTGCCCTGGGGTCGCCATGAGCAAGCGGCTCTGGGTGCATTTCGGTGTTGACTACGCAAGCAATCGACGCTCGATTAGGGTGTATTTCTTCGGGGGCTGGCGGGGCGTTCGGCGGGGGCGTGGGAGACGGCCGCAGTGGGGAGGGGGCGTGAGGAAGGCGCTGGTCATAGAGGACGACCCTGCGATCAGGGCGAACCTGACCGACCTGTTGGAGGCTGAGGAATTTCGAGTCTCAGCTGCTGCCAATGGTCGTGTCGGGTTGGAGCTCGCGCGGACAGAGAGTCCGGACATCATCCTCTGCGACGTTCGGATGCCGGAGGTGAACGGCTTCGATGTTCTGACCGCGCTCCGGGGGGCGCCTGACACCCGGACAATTCCGTTCATCTTTCTCACGGCGGCGGCGGACAGGACTGATGTCCGACACGGGATGAACCTGGGTGCTGACGACTACGTTACCAAGCCCTTCACCCGGTCGGAGATCCTGGATGCGATCCGCTCGCGCCTCGACCGTCAGGACGCGCTGGTCGCTTCGCAGCGCTCCCCAATCACGCAGCACACCTACGAGCGCAAAGCACATCGCCCTGGCGCGGACGACGCCCCCATCGTCCTCGATCCGAAGATGCTCACCATCTATCAAGAGGCTGCGAGCGCCGCGCGCGCGCTGATCAGTGTGCTCTTGCTGGGCGAGACGGGCGCGGGCAAGGAGATCCTCGCGCACGCGATACACTCGTTGTCCACCCGAGCGGGCCGCCCGTTCGTGGCACTCAATTGCGCCGCGCTGACAGAAACCCTGCTCGAGGCCGAGCTCTTCGGGAGCGAGCGTGGCGCCTTCACCGGCGCGAGTACGACGCGGCCTGGCCTCTTCGAGGCGGCAGCTGGCGGCACGGTCTTCCTCGATGAAGTCGGCGAGCTTCCAATGTCCATTCAGGTGAAACTCCTGCGCGTATTGGAAGAGCGGCGGGTCATGCGCGTCGGTGGCCGCACGCCCATCTCTGTCGACGTCAGGTTCATCTCGGCCACGAACCGCGACCTCGAGGCCGCGGTCCATGCCGGCACCTTTCGCAGCGACCTCTACTTTCGCATCAACGGGATCACGTTCGAGATTCCCCCGCTGCGCGAGCGGCCGTCGGAGATATTGGCATTCGCGAAACGGTTCATTGCGAGCGCCGCCAGCAAACTGCAGCGACCAGCTCCCCAACTGAGCGACGGAGCAATCGAATCGTTGTTGCGATATTCGTGGCCCGGGAACGTTCGTGAGCTCAAGAACGTGATGGAACGCGCCCTCGTGTTGACCACAGAGCAGACCATCCAGGCCGCGCAGCTGCCTGCGAAGCTGCGAGAGGCTCGTGAGCCACCTCCGTCACACCGCGGGTCCGCGGTGCAGAGCGAGCCTAGGCCGACAGAGCTCGCAGCGAGGCCATTGGACGCTTCGACGCGGTCAGCCCAAAACCTCAGGGACGAGCTCCTCGTGCTCGAGCGCCAGCGTATTGTCGAGGCTCTAGAGCGCTGCGCGGGCAACCAAACCGCCGCCGCCGAGTTGCTCGGCATCTCTCGGCGTACACTGGTCTCTCGTTTGGGGGAGTTTGACTTACCGCGCCCGCGGAAGCGCCAGTGAGACTCGGCGCGATGCGCGCGAAGATAGGCGCACACGCGATCGGCTTCGTAGCTGCGCTCGCGGCTTGCTCCGACGGGGAGCCGATCGAGAGTTCCGCAGTATCGGTTCCAGGGACGAGCGTCGTCGCGACCCGCGAGGATCCGATCGAGCCCGTGCCTCTAGAACAGCACCTCGACCCAGCGAAGGTCAGCCTCGGCGCCCGCTTGTTCGAGGACCCCATCTTGTCACCCAATGGTGACTTGGCCTGCACGACGTGTCACCAGCTCGACGCTGGCGGAGCGGATGGGCGTGTGAAGAGCGACCTCGCTGGTCACGAGCCAGCGGCAGTGAACACCCCGACCATCTTCAACGTCGCGCTGAACTATCGGCTACACTGGAATGGCAAATACGAGGACCTCGACACGCAGCTCGAAGCGCCGATTACGAGTCCTCGCGTATTCAATACGACATTCGCGTCGGTCGTCGACCGCCTGAGCGCATCACCCAGCTACAGGGATGCATTCGGCCGTGTTTACCCCGCCGGAATCACCGAGGGGACCTTCCGCGATGCGATGGTCACTTACGAGCGATCCCTCACGACACCCAACGCCCGGCTCGACCGATACCTCCGCGGCGACAAGGAAGTCCTCAGCACAGACGAACGGCAGGGGTATGAGTTGTTCAAGAGCCACGGCTGCATCAGCTGTCATCAAGGCATCAACGTCGGGGGGAATCTCTTTCAAAGGTTCGGCACGATGCGCGACTACTTTCAGGACCGCGGAGAGGTCAAGGAAGCCGACAATGGTCGCTACAACGTCACCAAGAGAGACGAGGATAGATTCGTCTTTCGAGTCCCCAGCCTGCGTAACGTCGCGCTCACGGCTCCGTACTTTCATGACGGCTCCGCCAAGACGCTCGAGGACGCCGTCAGGACGATGAGCCGGTATCAACTCGGTCGAAACCTGACCGAGGAGGAGACGCGCCTCATCGTCGCGTTCCTACGCACGCTGACAGGGGAGTACGCGGGGGAGGCGCTCGAATGAGCGTGGACGGAGCGAAAGCCACGGCTGGCCTGGGCAAAGCGACGAGCCACGCATCGCTTCTTTTGCGGGTCTTGTGGGCTGGAGGGGTGCTCGGCTTCCTCGTCCTCTTCGCCTACACGACCAAGAAGGGAGTCGATCCCTCGGCGCACGACCGATACACGCGGAACATCCGCGCGCTGGACGCCCTCGATGCGGAGCTCGACGGCCAGATAATGCTGTCTCGCCAAGCGCTCGTGAACCACTACGACGACATCGTCAACACGCTGGCGAGCATGCGTCGCGTGTACAAAGAGCTCGCCATCGTACCGTCGTTCCTGGACGAGAGCGAGCGCCGCAGCATTGGCGCGCAAGTCCGGTCCTCCGAAGCGGAGGTGCGTATCAAGACCGATGCGATAGAGGCGTTCAAGAGCGAGAACGCCATCTTGCGAAACTCGGTACGCTACTTCCCTGTCGGCGCCCTCGAGCTCCGCGATCGACTCGCGACTCAGCCCCACAACAAGGACAGTTCGCGCCTGCTGAATGAGCTTCTGTGTACCGTGCTCCAATTCAATACACAACCGAGCGACTTGCTCCGCGAACGCGTGAAGCAGGACCTCGACGCGGTCGCTTCTAGTCCAGTCGACCCAACGACCGGCGAGGACATCAATACAGTGCTCCTCCACGCGAGGACAGTGCTCGACAAACGCGACCGAGTGGACGACCTGACCAACGACATCGTCAAGATGCCGACTCGGCCACGCATCGACGCGCTCGACGCCGCGTATTCTCGGTCCTACCAATCGGCTCTCCGGGCGGCGGAGCATCGACGCGTCGCCCTCTTCATCATCGCGCTCGCCGTCGTTGCGCTCGTGTCGACGGACATCATTCTGCATCTGCGCCGCGTGGCCCGCGCCTCTCGGGCGATGTCCGCACAGCTCGCCATCGCGAACGACCTCCTGCTCCACGAGAAGGCTCGAGAGAAGGAGTTGCACGATTTGAAGAGCAACTTTGTCTCGATGACGTCGCACGAGTTCCGGACGCCGCTCTCGGTCATTCTCTCGTCCACGGAGCTCCTCGAGGCGTACAGCGAACGCTGGTCTCCGGCGAAGCGAGCGGACCACTTCGCGCGCATCAAAGACTCGATTCGAACCATGTCTCGGCTGCTCGAGAGCATCCTTGTCATTGGTCGCTCCGAGATGGGGCGGCTCTCGGCTGCCCGCGCACGACTGGACCTACCGGCCTTCTGTCGCGAGTTCGTCAGCGCCGCCCTCGCTACGCTCGACAGTCGTCACGCGATCGCGGCCGATATCCCTGGGGACCTCGGCGAGGCTTGGGTGGACGAGAAGCTCCTAACCCACATTCTTACGAACCTGTTCTCCAATGCAGTGAAGTACTCACCCAAAGGGGGAACGATTCGTTTCGAGGCCCGCCGCGTCGGGGACGAGGTCTGCTTCGTCGTCGCCGACGAGGGGATCGGCATTGCCAGCGCGGACCTGAAACACCTCTACGAGAGCTTTCACCGTGGTAGCAACGTCAATGACATCCCTGGGTCCGGGATCGGGTTGACCGTAGTCAAGCGGGCTGTCGACGCCCACGGCGGTAACATCGAGGTCGCTACGAAGGAGGGCCAGGGGACGACCTTCACCGTATCGATTCACGTCGCCGAGCCGAACTCGACCCGCGGCGGGTTGGCCGAAGACGCGCGCTCCGTGGAGCCGTGACCTGACGCTTGTGGCCGCGCGACCGAACTATTGCAGTACGCAGTTATCAAGATTGGACTGATCCAACACACACGGCTCCGTCTCTGAGCCGCCCGCCCCTCCATTGGACGTCGAGCTGCTCGAGTTCGACCCGCCGCCTCCGCCGGTCGCGCCAGTCCCGTCATCCTCGGGTAACGGCTTGGGACACCCCGTCATTAGCGTGGACAACACGACAACGGTCACAATCACACAGAGCTGTAGGTTTCTCATCACGTGCTCCCGTAGAACTGAATGCCCACTCACCAACTGCTCGAGAGCGCCATGCCTCGCGGCGACACGAGCAGTCGTGCGGTCGTCGGCGAGTCTTCCGCCCCGCCCAATGCGACTACGATGACGCCCGCAACGAGTGCGGCGCCACCGATCCCGACCAACGTCCAGCCAGCGATCACTCCGTTCGACCCATCCGTATAGTCCTGTCGCGCTTGATGCTCCGCAGCCCGATCTCCTCGCTGCTGAGCGGCCGCAAACGCGTCGACGGCGTCGTTCGTTTGGGCAAGCTCATAGGCCCCCACCCCCGCGCCGACCGCACCAATGGCGAGGCCGATACCGCCCACCACGAATCCGGCAAAGCGCGTAGTGGTCATGGTCGCTCCTTGCGGCCCAGGGTCTCGCCGCGTGGCCCCTTGGTCGATGATGGCTGTCGGTGCTGCTCTCGCGAGCTCGACCGTCAGCGCGACGTTTCCCTTCTCGTCGGGGATGTCGACGAGGCGATCGAACGGCCCATAACCGGGCGCTTCGGCGTGAATCACCACAGTGCCCCCGTCGACCCCTATTGCCGAATTGAACTCTTCGGGCGGCACCGACTGGCCATCGCGCGTCAGCACGAGACCAGGTATGGCGGCGATCTCCCCCGTGACATTGATCGTTAGTCGGGAGACCAGCGCGCCGACATCCTCCTTTCGCTGGCGATTCCGCTCTGCCCTCTCGGGATTTGCAGCGCTCATGCTGCGTGCGCGCTCGAAGGTAGCCTCGGCGCTGGCAAACTTGCGCAAATGAAAATAGCACTCCGCAAGATGTTCTCGGATGCCAGCCCCTGTCGGGTAGAGCTGGGCCGCTCCTTCGAATTTGGAACAGGCTGCGACATAGTCACCGCTCTCTTCGAGAGCCGTTGCGGAGTCGAAGAGCGCTTGCGCGGCCCTTTGCGTCTCGGGATCGACCGGCGCAGCCGCGGCGGGCCAAGCCAACAGTGCAGAGCAGGTCAATGTCGAATAGAGGAGGTGGCATCGCATGATGGTTAGTCCATTCCTGACGTCTGGACGGTTCGGGGGCGCTCGATCGCCTTCGGCGGGGCGGGCGCATTGGCGTTGTGGGGCGCGGGCAGATTCGGCGCCTGGACGGAGCTTGGGCTGCTGCTTCCCTGCTCTTGCGGCCGGGCGACAGGCAGTGGGACCTGGGTCGTTACGGACTTCACCGTAAGAGTCGAGATCGCCGGGGCGGCCGTGGAGACCGCCACGACTGGGGAACTGCTCACGATCGCTGCTGGCGCCTCCGTCGCCGCGGAGAGTTGCTCCGGTGCCCGAGCGCGGTGGTGGGTGATTGCCAGGTAGGCGCCCGCGCATACGGCAAAGGCGCCCACGAACCCCGCTACTCCGAGTGAGCGCGACGAGCCGCTCTTCGATAGAATTGGGTCTGTGGCTAGATTGGTGCTGGTGGAGGGACTCGCCGTCTCGTGATTTTCGCGTTCCCGCGGCAGAGCCGGCAAGCCGGTGACTGGCGTGCTTGGTAGAACGGTCGTCCCTGCCATCTCGACAGGTGCCCGAAAGCTGGGTTGCGGAGACTGGCGCGTCGTCGAGGGATGGATGGTTGCGTTCCCGTCGGAGAGGACGGCCCGGAGTGCGGCGGCAAGTTGCTCGACAGTCTGGTAGCGATCCGATGGATCCTTCGCGAGACAGCGCAAGATCACCTGCTCGACGGATTCTGGGAGCTCCGGACGAGTCGCGCGCGGACTCATTGGCGGCTTGCTTAGTATCAGCGCACAGACCTGGGGGAGCGTCTCCCCGGCGAAGGGCGGGCGAGCAGTGAGGAGCTCATAGAGCACCACGCCGAGCGCCCAAATATCCGACCGCGCATCGACGTCTCGCGCAGACAGCATCTGCTCTGGCGACATGAACTCAGCAGAGCCCATGACGAGGGATGTATGGGTCAGACTGATTTGGGCTGGTTCATGATCTGGGGTTCCGGGCAAGGCGGACGCGCCCAGCTTGGAGATGCCGAAGTCGAGGACCTTTATCCTCGAGGTCCCGTCCTCTTCCTGGGCCAGAAAGAGATTGGCTGGTTTGATGTCGCGATGGATGATCCCAGACGCGTGCGCCTTGGCGATCGCCGAACAAGCCTGGAGGACATAGTCGACTGCCTCGCCCAATTGGAGCGGCTTCCCCGAGTCTCTGACGGTCGAGAGGTCCGCTCCCTTCAGGAACTCCATGACGAGGTATGGCGTCCCGTCCTCGAGCCGGTCTACGTCGAGGATGCGAGCGACGTTCTCACCCGCGATACGCGTCGCTGCACGACCCTCACGGAGAAACCGCTCGACCAATGCGGGGTTCGAGCGCAGCTCCGCATGAAGGACTTTGATGGCGACCAGTCGCTCCAGATCCAGGTGAATTGCCTTTAGGACCTTTCCCATGCCGCCGCGGCCAATCACGCTCAGTATTCTGTACTTCTTCCGAAGCACAGCTCCCTCTTCGACTTCGTCGACCATGTTCTCACCCGTAGCGAGGTCCAATTACACCGTGGGGTGGTTCGCGAGCAGTGCTCGATCGTGCTGGTGACCGCGTTACACCAGCGATGACCATGTCTTCACAGACTGCAGCATACGACAGCGTTGGTCGTCCCGATGACAGCGTTGCTCACCCCTGTATCGGGACCGAGGGCGTAGTCGAGGCAGGGGAACCCGGGTGTACTGCAGAAGGGTGGGGTGTTGAACTGAAACCGGTGTATGACGGTCGCGCTCGGATCGACCGCTTTGCAGAGGTCGTCTGGCAACTGTCCATTGCTTCCGCAGACGGCCACTGTCGTCAACCCTGGACTCAAGGCCTTGCACGCCGCTGCGCCCGCCACCATTCGGGTCGAGTCACCACTGCAACGTGTGAGCGCGGCCTCTGTCTCCAGAGCGTCGATCGCCGTGGTATTCGCTTCGATTGCGTTCGCGTTGGCGCCGATCGCAGTCGCGTTCGCGTCCGTCTGTGACTGAAGACCGTTGATGCTCGCCGCCGCATCAGTCAGAGCCGCGGTGTTTGCGGCAAGGTCTTGGTCGAGCTGTTGAAAATTCGCCCGAAGGTCGGCGGCTCGAAGAGGTTCGCCTTTGATGAACGTATGCGGGACTTCTGCGCTCGCGTGTTGGATGGCCGTAGCCGACACCGCGAACACTGCGAGCAATGCGCCGACGCGCGCGATGGTGGAACGATCGAATTGGACGGTGAGGCTCATGGGTGCTCTGTCTTTCTCCAGTTGCACAAGTCGTTGCGAGATCGCTGGGGCAACCAACACGCGATCCGTGTCCATCTCCGGAACTGATCTGACGCAGGAGTCAGAGACTGAGCCGCACTGCGCTGAAAGAGCTCGAGGCCTCATTCGGCGGCTTGAATTGGAGCTTCATCGGCGCACCGGAGTTCTGGTACGCGCCGCAAGTAACTGTGTCTCCCGGTGCCAGCTCGAGGAGGGCGTGAACACCATACGTCTGGGCATAGCCGTCACCGAGCCCGGCCGCGACGTCCGTCCTACCGGCACCACCTCCGTCACCGTTTACGAAGATTCCAGCCTCCAGATAGTAGCGCGACGTGGACTGGCCGGAGTCGAAGATCAGGTTGCAGTTGAGATCGTATATCCCACCCGTAGTCGTGACGAACTCGCCGGTTGCCGGGTCGTATTCGTTGCCTGCGTCGAACGCTTCAGCGTCGAATTTCACGTTCGACTCACCACTGGGCACAAGCACTTGACTGTTCGTGTAGGCGCGGAAGGCCGACCGCCCCGGCCGTCCTGCCGTGACCGCTGTGATGTCGTCCGTGTTCTTGGCGCCTGTTGCCTCCGCCGCGGTCATACGCGAATCGAGGGTGGAGAAGGCCGTGTTGAGGGCGTCAGCGGTCAGCACTTCACCCGCAACGAATGTCTTCGTCCCTCCGAATGCCACATTCGCGAACGCGAGCATCGCGAGTGGCAGAATGATGCCAGCCACTCGCTTCGTCGTTGGTGACCGCCGACTGCTTGTATCTCTCGACATAAGACCTCCGTGGTTCGGCGTTCAGATTGCAACTGACGCGCCAGGTGCCTTCCGCTCGCCTACGCGCTATTCGCTCGATGCCTATCGAGAGCTGTCGGGGTCACTTGCAGCCGCGTTCCCACAATTGCGCAAGCCACTGCGCAATTCGAGAAACATCCGGTCAATCAGTGCAGCGTGATCGGCGGCGCCGTGCAGCCTCGCGAACGTTCGCCTCTGTCGCGGCTCTCAGGGCTGCGCGCCGCTCGGGTTCGAGGACTGTCCTGGAGTGGGGAGTACTCCGGTCGCCGAACGCGACACTGGTGAGTCCCTAGACGTTCCGAGCGGACATGAGCCTGGGCCGGGGGAGTACGTCTTGAGCGTAGACGCCGGGGCTGGCTGGAGTGGGTGCTCGTACACAGTGGAGGTGTGCCCGCGTCGGGATGAAAAGCTGGACTGAGGTCTGCTACTTGGCCGGGCTTGTGCGGTCTTCATAGCCCCGAGGGCGCGAGGCGCTTACCCGCATCTCCAGCAGGGCGCCGCTCCCTTTTGGGTTCTTCACGATGGAGATCTTCTCGACTGTATTCTCGACATCGATTCCAGCAGCGAGGCCCTGCGCCTGAGCCTTTTGAGGGATCGCGCCCCAATCCACGTCGTCCACCGTGAAGGTGTCTTCCGGGTTTGTTGGGGCTGCCTTCTCGAGCGGTGCGGGGCCGGTCAGCGCGTCGTCCGCGAAGGTATATTGGACGGGTTCGTTTTGCGGTGACAGCGCTGTCACTTTTGCGCGCCCGCTCGCCAGCTCCACGCGGACGAGTCGGATGGGCGCCGGGATGACTTTGGTCAATTGCTCTGGAAGCGCTGACACATATGCGTAGGCCCCGAGGTTGCGGCTCTGGGCCTGCTGGCTCGAGCCCTTCGTGTTCGTGGCGGAGGGGCCTTCGTTGCCACAAGACGCGACCGAGCAGACACAGAACAAGAGCGCCCAACGAAGGTCGGCGTGCTCTCCAGCCGACCTCATGAGGGGCGGGCTCCGGGGCCGAGGGCCTCTTCCACGGCGGCGAGCTGCCCCAAGACCTCGAGACATGGCTCGCGCGAAGTGACCACGCTGTGGAGCGCGCCGTCCTCGGTTTGAAAGACGACTCGAACATCGCCCGCCACCAGGACGACAGAGAGGCGTCGCCCCAGCAGCGTTCGCGCGGCGTCCGTGCGCTCCCAGATCTCTCGGGTCGGCGCGACCATCAGCGCTGGCTCGGCCGCGGGCCAGGGGTCGCCTATCGAGGTCGCGAGGGCGCGGCTCAGCCCAACGAGCGGCTCGCGTGAGTCGACGCTGAGTGAATGGCCACGAAGCCAGACGGCTACAGGGCGCACCGTGCTCGGGCTCACGAGGTCGAGCTCGACCCCGAACGTGCCCTTGTCCCCGAGGAGCCAGGCCCCGGGCTCGCGCCTGCGCAGCGAGTGGAGCGCGCGCGCCGCCCGCAAGACTGGAGTGACCAGCGCGCGATCGAGCACGACCTCACCGCGCTCGTCCGTCTCGCGTACGCACCAAAAGAAGCGGACAGCGTTGTCAGCCGCTACACAGTAGAGCTCGTAGTCGTCGAAGAACTCGGTGGTCGGGACGCTGATCCCCTCCCCCGCCCGAAGGCGCGGCCAGGCCTCCGCGGCGGCCAGGTGGAAGAGCTCGATCGACTGCGCGCGAGCCGCGGTGCGCACGAGACCCTCGAGCGAGTCGAGCACGAGCCCCAACATCACGGGGTCGTCCGGGCGCCCGAGGGCGTGGCCCCCCAACCACAAGGCGACCTCGGCCATGACGAGCGCGCCAGCCGGCTCGTAAAATTGGAGCTCGAGCGCGAACTGGTCTCTAGCGCCCAATAGAGTCTTGGCCGCCATCGTCAGCCCTTCACGCACTTGGGGACGAGGTCCATCGCGAGCTCGCGCGGCACGCCCGCGAGCGTCTTGCCCGCGGTCGAGCCGTTCCAATGGTAGACGCCGCTATCGCCGTCGAAGCGATGGTAGATGACCTCTTTACCGCGCACCTCGCGCGTCCAGCGGACAACCTTGCCGCTCGTCTCGTCGTGGACGGGAATACTGCGATTGAAGAGGTCGACGTGGTTGCTAGGGAGGACGCTCTTCTGTGGATTGTAACGTAGGATGCCTCCATTCGGGTCGTGATGCCCCGGGTTCACGTAGCGATCGGCGGGTGGGATGAGCGTGGCTCTGGTCGAAGGCTTCGCCATCGCGACCATGACATCGCCCGGTGGCATGTACGCGGGCTGCGTCGCGAGAATGGGGTGTCCCGAGGAGAGCCCCAGAGGGTCGACACCCACGGTCGGCGCCTTGTCGAAGGCATAGTGGTTCGGCCCGCCGAGCAGGCCCAGCGGGTCAGGGCTCAGCCAGCGCCCTGTCTCGGGATCGAAATAGCGGAAGGTCGTGTGAGCGAGCCCGGTCTCGGCGTCTGCGTATTGTCCGAGCAGTCGAAAGGGGCTCTCCACGCCGTCTTCGGCGCGCTCGACGCTCACCACGTTTCCATAGAGGCCGTGTCGGGCTCTCCAGACGACGCGCCCCTTCTCGTCGACGAGCTCCTTGGGTGTGCCGACGTAATCGGTAACAACCGCGTAAGTCTTGTCACCCTCGGCCTGCAAGATCGGCAAGAACGTCCCTGGCTCGTGGACGTGGACGCGCGAGCGAACCTCCGAGCCTCGCGACTCGATCTCCTCCGCGAGCGCGAAGCCGTCCCATAGGAACTCGACGCTTCGACGCTCCGGCGCGCGGAGCTCCGACGCTGGGCCGAGGACATCCTTCCTCACGCGGCGACCCAAGGCATCATAGCTGAAGCGCACGCGGCCCCCATCGGGCGACACAACCTCTCTCAGGCGGTTCTTGCTGTCCCAACCGTAGGTCGTAGCGCCCTTGTCCGCCTCGACGCGCTGGATGCATCGCCCGGCGCCGTCATAGACGAAGCGGCTCTTGTCCGCGGCGACGAGCCTATTGCCTTTGCGCGTGCGGAAGGTGCCCGCGCCAGCGCCACCACCCTCGACCTCCTCGACCAAGCGCGCGAGCGACCCATTCGGATCGTATTCGAATATCTCCCTGAGTCCGCGCGTCGAGGCCTCGAGCACCTGGTCGATTCGGTCATAACGATATTGGCTCACCCCGCTGACATCGCTGTCGACAGAGGTGAGCCGACCCTTCGCGTCGTAGCCGTATCTCCTGACCTCGAGCTCGCGCGGGACCGCCCCAGCGAGGAACCGCTGCGTGACGAGCCGGTCCATGAGATCGTATTCGGACTCCTGCTTCCAATCGCCGAGGGCGCGCGCACGCTCTCTGCCGAGTTTGTCGTGCGAAATGGAGAGGCGCGCGCCGTCGTGTGTGGCGCCTGCGAAGGCGCCGTCCTCGGCGAAGGCATATTCGGTTCGTTGCCCGCCCGGCAGGACGCGCGCGACCCGATAGCCGCGGTCGTCATATTCGTAGCGCACCGCCCTGCCGTTCTGGATGTCGGCGGTGACTCGACCATAGCGATCGCGCTCGAACGCGGTGACGACCTTGCCCGTGACGTCCTGGCAGACCGCGCGCTCGACGCGCCCGAGCTTGTCGCGACTGTACGTGATAGCGACGTCCTCGCCGCGATCGGTGAGCACGTAGCCGTGCTCGTCATAGCTGTATTCGCGCCACCCGCCCTCACCGCTGTCGGCCCGAGCGAGGTGCCCGGCGGCGTCATAGCGATAGGACACGAGTCGCCCGTCGTAGGTCCGCTCTGCGGTCAACTGGTCAGCGCTATCATATTCGTAGTGGTAGCGTTCGCTGCGAGGGTTGATGACCTCGACGAGGCGTTCGTCTGTGTCGTAGAGGAACTGGTAGGCCTGCCCGTCCGCGCGCGTGAGCTTCGCCAGGCGACCCGTGCCGGAGTGCTCGAGGTGCGTCGTCGCGCCGAGCGCGTCTGTCAGCGTGCGGGTATTGCCGAGCTTGTCATAGCTGGCGCGCACGGTGGTCCCGTCGGCTCGGTCGACCTGTACGAGCCGCCCCATCACGTCATATTGGGCGCGCGACACGCGGCCGAGGGCGTCCACCTCCTCGACCACATTGCCGAGGGCGTCATAGCGATACGCCGTCGTGCCCCCACGCGCCGAGGTCTCGGCGATCAGGTTGCTTTGCTCATCGTATTGGAAGCGAACCCGACACCCCTCCGGTCCGTGCACAGCCGCGAGTCGCCCCTCGCGATCGAGGTCGAAATCGTAGGCGACCCCTGACGGGAAGGTCAGTCGAACGAGGCTCCCGTGAGGGTCGAACTCGTGTCGGTGCTCGAGGCCCGTCGGGTCCACGCGCCGGGCCATGCGGGTGCCGTCGTAGATCCAGCGGGTGCTGTTCCCCGCTGGGTCGATGCCCTCGACGGGGTTGCCGCGCGCATCGAACTTCCAACTCGGGCCGAGCCCCGCGCCGTCCCGCATGGCCACGAGCAGCTCGTCTTCGTCGTACTCGCGCTCGATGGACCACTTGCCGTCGAAGGTCTCCTCGCGGTGGACGATTCCATTCTTCCATTGGTAGCGGCGAGCGCGCGCGGTCTGCGTCGTGCGCGTCTCGCCGTTCGCGAGGTCGAGCTCGATGTGGAGATCGTGCAGGCCGCCGTCCCCCCAGGTGCGGGAGCAGTACCCGAGCTCGGGGTGATATTGATAATAAAACGAGACGCCATTCCGCAGGGTCGCCCGCACCATCCGGTGCAGGCCGTCGTACTCCCAGCCCTCGGCGTGCGCGAGCGCGTTCGTGTGAGAAGCGAGCTCTCCCTCTGGGTGATAGCCATATTCGAACCAGGTCCGGCACGAGGGGGCCTCGTCGGTGCCCGGCGTCTTCGCCCAAACCTCCACTCGCCGGACGCGTCCTTGTTCATCGTTCGTGATCCGGAGCTCGCGCCCCACCGAGTCTTCTACGGTTACAAGAGCGTCATTGTCATAGGTGAGCGAGATCGCGTGACCGCGGCTGTCGCGAATGGCTCGTAGCACCATTCGTCCGTCGGCGCGCCCGGAGAAGACGCGGGTGAAGCGCGTCTTGAGGTCGGTGATCTCGACGGCGGCGCCGACGACGCGGAGCTCGAGTCGCTTACCGCGGTGAAAGCTCGCGTTGTCCGGACCGGGCTGCGCGAAGTCTACGGGGAGCCCCTCTTCGTCATAGAGGCGGAGCCCCGAGTCGGAGGGGCTCAGCCATTGCTCGAAGTTGTGGACCCAGCCACCCTTCCCGAGCGCTCCCCGCCTCGACGGGTCGGCGGACGAGTACGCGCGCGACCAAACGAGCGGGACGAACCCTGGCAGCTCGAGGTCGACCGCATCGTCCACGACGTAGCCCGTGCCGAGATCCACCGGGTGCCCGCCGCGACATTGGTTGGACTTGGAGGGTGGGAAGGCGCGCCACTTCTTCACGAGCTCGGCGGCTGCCGCTGCGGCCGCGGCCTTGGCGGCCTCGAAGTCACCAGCCTCGAGCAGGGGCATTTGAACCTGCGCGACGCTCGACTGATCGGTGATCACGTTGAGCGCGGCCATGTCTCCTGTGGCGCAGACGTCTTTGCCGGTGACGACCAGAGACGCCGAGCCCATCGTCATGACCGCGACGTTCTTGGTCGCGTGCGTGACGACGTCGCCCCCCGTCGGCTGTGACGGTTGATTGGCAGGCGGGTCGAGCGACATGGTCGACCCCTTCACCATGACCTCCTTGCCCCCGATGATGAACTTCTTCTTCGTCTTCTTCGCGTTCGACGCCTGCGCCGAATAGACGAAGGGCGTCGGCGCGGGCGGCGCCGGGGGGCTCACGAGGCTCATCGCGGGCGGGCCTACGACGCCATGGCCGCTGCCTTTGTGCGCGATGTTCTTCTTGCCGACGTTCGTGGACATCGCGGGGAACATACTGAGGGAATCCCCACCGCGCCACCCGCGAGCAGACAGTTACACCTCAGTAATCTATCGCTCGATCTGTCGCCGCTGCGGTGACACGTGTGGCGCAACGCTTGGCGCTCCGACACACTGCAATCAGCCGATATGCCGATGGAGGAACTCGACAGTGCGCTGCCACGCGAGCTCGGCGCTCTTCGGGTCGTATTTGCTCGGGTCGGTCGAGCGCATGAAGGCGTGCCCGGCGTCATAGATGTGAAGGTCCATCTGGCCGCCGCCGGCGAGCACTTTCTCTCGGATCTCTCGGGCTATAGCGGGGTTCGCCCACTCGTCGACCCGCGCGTAGTGTCCACAGATTGGCGTCTTGACGTTGGTGAACTCGTCGGTTGAAAACCGCGGGAGGCCGTAGAACGGCACCGCGGCGTCGAGGGTCGGTATGTAGCGGGCCGCCGCGAGCGTGAGCGCTCCGCCCAAACAGAAGCCGACCACTGCGACCTTGCCGTTACAACGTGGATGCGAGCGGAGATAAGCCACAGTCTCGCCGATCTCCCCGACGGCCTTCTGGAAGTCGAAGCTGCCAATCATCTTCGCGGCCTCCTCGTCGTCCTTGGCGACCTTGCCGTGATAGAGGTCCGGTACGAGCGCGAGAAAGCCAGCCTGCGCGAACTGCTCGCAGTGCAGCTTCATGACCTCGTTCAGGCCGTACCACTCGTGGACTATCACGAGCGCGCCCTTCTTGTCCGAACCGGGCGGCTCACAGAGCACCCCCTCGATTCGTCCACCTGCTTTCGTCGAAAACGTCGTCGTGATGAGCGCGGTTTGCTTGCCGTTCATGCGGCGTTTCTACTGGCGAGTGCTCTCCAGTTATTGGGCGGATTTGGCAGTTCCTGGCGCGCCAAGATCGCCCAAGCGCACGGCGCGGCCGCGCGGTATGGTGCGCACATGGATTTGTCGGCCGCGCAGCGCGGGCGATACCGGATCGCGTTCTCTCGGCCTTCTTCGCTGCCCGGCGTGACCGTGGGCCGGTTTCGCAGCGACGGTCATCTCTTCACGTGCGTGACCGACCGCTACGCGAGCGCGCTGCACCTCAGCGGCAAATCCGAGTGGTCGCTTCGCGGCGCTCGCTGGTCGAGCGGCCCAGGCACCATCGACGTGAAGGTCCCCGGTGAGGTCTTCGCCGAGCACGCCCGCCACGGTGAGCGGCGATTCCAGGTCGTGCTCTTCGACGCGCGCGTCGTGGACGAGGCGCGCGCGACGTTGGGAGCGACAGCGGCCGCCCCGAGAGAGAACGCGCTTTCTTCCAACGATCCACGCGTCGCACCGCTCGCGACGCTGCATCACACACTGCTCCGCGACGACGCCTCCGCCGAAGAGCTCGAGGGCGCGTCGTGCGATGCGCTGCGAGCGCTCTGCGAGCTCACGACCGAGCATCGAGAGCCCTCTCGCCCGCGGAGCGCGTGGGCCCTCGCGGTGAAGCGAGCGCGCGCGCTGCTCGACGAGCGCTTCACGGAGACGATCTCGCTCGAGGAGCTGGCCGCGCACGCGCGACTCGACAAGTTCCGCCTCTGTCGCGCCTTCCGCGACGAGGTCGGCCTGCCGCCGCACGCGTACGTGACCCATCGACGCGTCGGCCTCGCGGGTGCGCTCCTCACGCGGGGCCTTCCCCAGGCCGAGGTCGCGGCCCGCGTGGGCCTCTACGATCAGAGCCAGCTCCACCGCCACTTCAAGCGCATCCTCGGTGTCACACCAGGCGAATACACGGAGCGCTCCACCGAGCCAAAGCGCGCTCGGCGCCCGTCACGAGACCATCTCCCAATGTCGCCGGCACCGGTCTTGGGCCCGCGTTCGCTCGCCCAACAGTGACGCCGCCACTTACATTGCTGTCGGGCATAGCGACCCAACAAGCTATCGCTTCGCCAACGCCCTTCAAGCGCGCGCCATGATCACGGCTATAGGGTGGTCCCACCATGAAGAAGGTCCTGCTGCTCGGTCTGCTACCCAGTGTTGTCGACTTCTCGGCGTTCCCCGGCCTGACTGAGGAGAAACTGTCCGCAGGCCTGAAGGCGCAGGAGAAGAGTCTGTGCGATCTAGGCTTTGACGCGAAGTGGTGTCTGTTCGATCGGGGCGAGACCGCCGGAGCGGTGGTGCGAGCCGCTCTGGAAGCGCAGGCGTACGACGTGGTCCTCATTGGGGCCGGCGTTAGGAACTACCCCGCCCATTTCGCCCTGTTCGAGCAGCTCATCAACATCGTCCACGAGCACGCGCCAAGAGCCAGGATCTGCTTCAACACCCGGCCCGACGACACGCAGGAGGCCGTGCTGCGCTGGATTGCGGTTTAGCCGCCTCGCAAAGACGCGCAGAGGTTCGGCTTTGAATGCCATTCCACGCGCGCGGCGCCTGTCATAATCACCGTCGCGCGCATGACGACGGACAAACGAGAAGCTGCGCTGCTCGAAGAGGTCTACCGCGCACCGGACGACGACGCGCCGAGGCTCGTGCTCGCTGACTATCTCGACGAGCGCGGCGCGCCGCTCGGTGAGCTGCTCCGTTACCAGCTCGGATCGAAAGTGCTCCAAAGGCGGAGCCTCGTTCGACAGCGGGGCCTGGTCCGCCAGCACTACGCCGCGATGTGGCCGGGCCATCCGATCCACCACTTCGGCAGACCCTCGCTCGAGCAGATCGAGCGCGGCTTTCCGTTTGTGGTCCAACTATCTCGGTACGCGGCGCGCGAGCGCGGGGCGCTGCTCCGCGATTGGCAGCGAATCACCACGCTCCCGGGGTGGTCGACGATCCGCGAGCTGCACGCGCACGGGTGGGGCGCGGCCGGCTCGGGTGAGCTGACCCAGCTCCTGAGGGGCGCAGGCAGGCACATCCAGGCTCTCGCGATCGACCTCACGGATCTCTCGGCCGCCGAGGCCTGCACGCGTGAGGGCCTTCTTCGTCGGCTGCGCGTGAAGGGCGCCGAGCGTTGTGCCGATGTCCTCGCTGAGCTCTCGGCGTCGCCTCTCGTAGGTGGGCTCGAGCGCGTGTCCGTCGCGGGCAATGGGCCTCTCTTCGAGGGCGTCTTCGAGATCCTCCGGGACTTCCCTGGGCTCGCTCGCGTCATGACGATCGACCTCGAGAGCGAAGGAAGGGAGGTGACGCTCGAGCGCGAGGGCAGCGGATGGCACGTCCACCACAAGCGAGGCTGGGCCGTCGACGCCAGGGCGCGATCACAGCTCGCCGCAGCCGCGAGGCAGCCGATCGCGTTCATCGACTCCGACGAACGCGAGGAGCGTGCGGAGATCGACGCGCTCGATCATGACCTCTACATCGCGGCCAACGAACACGACGGCGGCGTGGCCCGCGCAGTCGCGGATGGCCTCGAGCGACGCGGACTGAAGAGCTGGATCGCGTGGCGAGATCGCCCGCCGTTCCTCGGTGAGTCACGGCCGTGGACCCCTGCGATCGATCGCGCGAGCGCGGTGCTGCTGCCTTACGTGGACAGCAAGAACCCTGACCAACGCGTCGCGGACCGCGAGGAGGAACACGCACAGAGACGCGGCCTGCCGGTCTTCCGATGGCGCGGGGTCTTCGACGCGCGCGCCGTGGACGCAGACCGACTCGACCGGCTCGCGTCCTCGATCCGCGAGGCCGCTGCCACCCAACAACAGGTCCGCATTCGCCACGTCTCGACGCACAGACAGCGCCCGACGTCGCGCGCCCTCCTCGACGACGCGGTCGCGCGCGCGAGCGAAGCGTTCCGCGGTCGCGTCCTGTTCGAGATCGTGGAGTCGTTCGGCGCAGCGTGGGACGAGGACGACGTGATCGCGGCCTTCTTCTCGCCGCGCGTGACGGCGCTGCAACGAGATCGCGCCGAGATCGAAAAGCTCGGCTCCGAGTCGCTCGCGTGTTCGGTCCGCCACAACGTGCTGGTCTGCTTCGTCGAGCCCGCGCGCGATCCCGAAACGGCGCGCGCCGAGCTCCACGAGGAACAGGACCACGCGGAGGCCTTCGAGCTCGCCACGCATCACAATCGACAGAAGCTCATCCCCGCCGAGCGCGACGCGATGTCCACGGCGGGTCTCGCCGCCGGGCTCGAGCTCTGTGTCGAGTCGGCGCTCTATCGTGGGTTCAGGCTGGCGAGACGTTGATCGCAGCGAGCCGGCGCGGCTTCACGACCATCGACCGCGGAACTCGGTGGAGCACGCGTCCGACTGCACCGTGTCGAAGGTCACGTCCCGCTGACCGCTGATCTCGAGGGCCGCGCGAAACGCTGTCGCGTAGGCCTGCGCGAGAACGCGGGGCACATGATGCGCGGGGGCCTTCAACCTGAAGCGCACCGCCCCGTCCTCACGCGAGAGGATGTCGATGCTCGTTCCCTTGTGAAAGACCGACCATCGCGCCGCCGCCTGCGCCGCGAGTCGTGTCGCGCCGATGAGTCGAAAGAGCACCCTGTAGGCGAGCGAGTCGAGGAGCGCGTAGTTCGTCCTGTGCGCGTGCTCGAGGAAGCTCTGCGCATCGTCGAAGCACGCAGCCGAAGCGAACACGATGAGCGCGGTCGCGTGGACCTCGGGGATCCAAGCCGTCGGCAGCGAAGGCGTCGCGATGAGCTCGCGCACGGGCTCGGGCAGGTTGCCGTCTGCGACGAGAGGGCGCGGCAAACCCGTCGCGAACGCCCTGAGTACCGAGCCCTTCATCTGGCACTCGGGGTGCGCGTCGAGGCCGCCGGGCAATCGCCCGAGGTACTGCTCGACCGCCTCGATCGCCGCGCGGCTCACGAGCCCCCGCGCGACGCGCGCCGATCGCTTACATTCATGTAATTACCCCGAGCTCCTCCCGGCCTTCGGAGTTTGTGTTCGCGCTCCACGGAGCTCCCATAGTCGCAGTCGCGCGCGGCCGGAAACACTCCAATCCCGCGCTACTCTCCTCATTCAGATGGCGACGAAGCGGGCTCCCGCCCCTCCGAAGAACGCGACGAGCGAGGCCCTCGAGGCCGTGATCCGTGAGGACCCGACCGCGCTCGGGCCGCGATCGGTCTACACCGATTGGCTCCTGCAGCAGGGTGATCCGCGCGGCGAACTCGGGGCGATCCAGACCGCGATGACGACCGCGCGAGGCCTCGAGCTCGCGAGGCTGCTCGCCGCCGAGCAGGCCATCCTCAGCGCGAACGCGAAGTCGTTCTACGGACCGCTCGCGCGGAGCTCTCGGGCGCGTGTCACGAACGTCGACTGGCTCGGTGGCTTCCCCGCAGCCTTCGACGGCTTCTCGATCAGCGACGCGCCGCGCTTCTTGGAGCATCCCGCAGCGGCGTTCCTCACGCGCGTGCGCAGCGTCCAGTTCGCGACCGCACCGCCGTGCCTGCGCTCCGCGGTCGTCGACGCGCAGTCGCTCGAGGCCGCGTGGCGCGCGCCGCACCTCGATGAGTTGTTCGTCGGCTTGGGCGGCCAGGTCGCGAAGAACGCGCGCGACATCCCCGACGACCCACACTCGACGCTCGCGCGAATCGCCGTCGCGCATCCGACCGCGTCTTGGCTCTCGCGCGGGCTGCGGCCTGATCGACTGCCGAGGCTGCGCTCGATCAATCTCCTGCGCGTCGACTCGGCCGTGATCGCGCACGCGGTCGCGGCGTTTGAGGCCTTCCCCGAAGCGGCGCTCGGGCTCGGGCTCACCGCGTCGCGGGGCTCGTTCGCGGCGCTCGGCAACGCCGCGCAACGCGTGTCGCGGCTCGTGCTCGACAACGTCGGCGGCAGCGCGCTGAAGAGCCTTTCTCAAGTCGACTTCAGCGGCGTGACCTCCCTGCATTTGCCCGACGTTCCGCGCGACGAACACGACGCGTATTTCCAGCTCTTCGCGCCGCCGCCTAGGCTCCGTTCGCTCGAGCTCGGACAGCCGAGCGGGCTCGTCGGGCTGCCTCGCTCGCTCGGGCGCAGCGCGTTCGCAGCGCAAATCGAGGAGCTCGAGCTCTCGGTCGACACGTTCGGCGTCGGGCGCGCGCTGACCGAGAACCCCTTCCCCAAGCTCACGCGCCTCGCGCTCATGCTGCCTGAGCTCTCGATCGAGACGCTCGAGACGCGGAGATTCCTCGCCAACGACGCGTTCCCCGCGCTGCGCACGCTCTCGATCAAGCCGATCTGGCACCTCGCCGCGGCGGCGGACGCGCCGTTCGCGGAGCGCCTCGAGGTGCTCGAGACCTCGATGCGCGGCGACCGCGACGCGCCAGAGCTCCTCAATCACCTCGCGAAATTCCCGAAGTTGCGGCGCGTCGTCCTGCGCGGCGATCGCGTGCTCTCACCCAGCGTGCTCGAGGCGCTCTTCTCCGCAGGCCCCGAGATCGAATGGCTGGAGCGCGTGCCTCGGGCCGTCTTCGCCGGCTAGTCACGAGCGAGCCGCTGCCATCAATGACAGGCCTGTCAGAAAAGAAGGGGCTCGAGCTGCGTTCTAGTCCGCGCGCCCCATGCGAATCCAGCCCAAGGTCACGAGAGCGCTCGCGGCGCCCGTCGTCGTCACGGTCGCTTGCACGCCAGTGCCCCCGCTCGCCGAGGTCGAGGCCCACCCCAACCTCGGCACAGCGCTCGCGACCGCGGCCCCCGCGACCGCAGCGTCGGCGTCTTCGTTTGTAGATCAAACCAATTTTCACGGGTTCGTCGCGCGCGACGCCGAGGGGCGCTGCTGGCTCACACCGACCGTCACGTGTGAGGCCGGCGAGCCCTGCGCGCCCGAGCCGAGCCGGCTCGTCCCCTGCCCCGCGGACGCCGCCGAGCTCGACGCGGACGAGCTCGGGTACAACGGCGTCATCAAGCGACACGGCAAATGCTACCGCATGAGTTACAGCCGCGTAGGCGAACTCTGCTGCACGAACCCGCCGCCCCCTCCTCCTGTCGATTGTCCACTCCCCAAACAATCTGCGCCGCCGTGACGCCCTCGCTCTCGGCAGGTATTTCGGCGCGCTTCAGGCTAGGCCCGCTACGCTCCTCGCGTGTCGGCTCGAGAGTGGTTCGCAGACGGATTCCCGCGAGCGCTAGCGCTCACCCGCGACGCGGTCGTGTGGCTCGACCTCGGTGACCGCTCCCAAGCGACCGCCAAGGGACCCTATAGACTGGTCGCTACGCCGAAGCGCGGCGGCCCCTCGCGAACGCTCGCGGTGCGCGACCGACCGTTGTGGACTGTCGGCGCGACCGACCACTTCGTCGTCTTCACCGAGGAGACCTCCGAGCGCTATGTGACAGCGGCCTTCGTCGTCGACATGCAGGGTGGTGAGCCGCAGCAGCTTCCGTTCGCCCCTGGGCTCGTCCCGCCAGTCGCGATCGCAGAGTCCGTCTTCATCGCGAGCGGCGACCAGCTCTACGAGATCTCGGGCTCGGAGGTCGCTGGCTGTGTGCGAGGTTTGGTCGAGGAGTGCGGGGCAGCGAGCTGCCTCGGAATGGCCAACCACGCGGCGGTGTCCGGGACGCACGCGTACTGGTCCACTACGGGTGATTCAGCCGCGAACGCTGCGATTCATCGCGCGGCGCTCACGGGCTCCGTGCCCAGCCCCGTTTTGGAGCTCCCTCCCGACGAAGGCGCAGGCCACCTCGCGCTCGTGGAGGACACGCTCTATTTCACTCACTGTCGACAAGACACCTCAGTCGGGCGCGTGCTCGAGTCGAGCCTCCGAGCGATGAATATCGTGACAGGCGAGACGCGCATGATCGCTTCGCTCGACCGTCGCTCGACCGCGGCGCTCACCTCACACGGGCACACCCTCTATTGGGTACGCTTCAGTCGCGGCGGGGTCGGCGACGTCGCCGGGCTCTTCCGAGTCGACGCCGCGACTGGCGTCATCACCGAGATCGACGCCTCGATCCCGACGACGGCCGCGCTCGCCGCGGACGACGAACATGTCTATGTCGGCACGCACAAAGGGATTGTGCGCTATCCACATGTTGGCTGAGCGGTCGCGGACAGGACGGCTCGGCGTCGCCGCCGCCGTCCTGCTCGTCGCGGCCGAGGCCTCGGCCGCGGAGCCTGACGAGCCGCACCCACGTCCAACGCTGCTCGTCGGCGCGACTGTGTCCTATTTCATACCTACCAAAGAGGATCGCCCAATCAACTCGGGCTTCATCGACGCGCTCTTTGGAGTCGAGCTTTGGGAGCTGCTCGGCCTCAGCGTTCACGGTGGCCTCACTGGGACTGTCGCGTCGGGGTACATCACAGAGTGGGGTGATGATTTCGTCGACGTCCGGTACGACACGAGCACAGGTGGTCTCGGGCCCATGGTCGCGGTCCGCTTCGAGCCGCTGCGACCGCTCTTCTCCTGGGCGTGCGATTGTGCGCCCGACCTCTCGCTCTCGCTCGACGTGACGGGCGCGCTGGTCCTCTACACCTCGGACTTCCCCCCGGGCGGTGACATTTACAACTTTGTATGGCGCGTCGGCGGGGAGCTCGGCTACGCGTTCTCCCCGCGCTGGCGTCTCGAGCTCGGCGGACGCTGGATGCACGTGTCGAACGGCCAGGGGCTCGGCCCGTTCAATCCGTCTTACGAGGGCGCTGGCGTGACGCTCGGCTCACAGTTCAGGTTCTAGTGACTGCCGCAGAACGCGGCGCACTTGAAGTCGATGCACAGCCCCGCGCACTGCAGGGAGCTCGCGCACGCCGAGCCCGCTTTCCTCAGCGGGGCGCAGCGAGGCGCCCTCTTGGAGGCATAACTGCAATAGAGACCTTCGGCGCAGTCCATACCATCGCAGGCCTCGCCGGCGCGGTGAGGCTTCTCCCCACGCGGATTGACCTGCAAGTCTCCGAAGCGGAGCGAGGCCGATTCGACTTCATGGCAGATCGGAGGATCGAGGTCAGCGTCCCACGGAGCCTCCACTCGCTCGAAGCTGAGGAAGACCTTCACGTTGGTCGCTGCCTCCACCCTCGGGAAGGTCGCGCCGAGGATGCTCCTGACAAGACAATGTTCGTCATCGGGGCTGGAACCTTTGGCCGTGGCCGTCGCGATCATACCGTCCGGGTCAATCGTGAAGTCCACCTCCGCGGTGGCCTTGCTTTGCCCACCACGGTCCAACCAATTCTCGTAGCAGAGCGACCAGCTCCGCCTCGTGCGAAATAACCGCCTGACCGCACTCTTCGCCATCTTTCCATCGACTGCGACCTCGTCCATGCGAACGACAGTGCGCTTGCGGATCTTCCCGGGGGGCTCTGGGATGAGGCCTCCTTGGCCGGGAAACGTAATCGTGCCGACGCGGGTCCAAAGACTCCCCATTTCTATCCCGCGATCCACGCCAGTAATGCCCACTTGGGATGATGACTGCCTCCACGGGTCCGGCGTCGAGCCGCTTTCGGGGTCGGGTTGCAGGTCGCCGAACAGGCGGGCCTCGACCGCACGATTCAGGCGCTCGGGCGGGTCGCAACTCAATCCGGCTCGGCAATCGGGGTGGTCGGATGCGAAGGGCTGTATTGTATTGGAGCACGCCGCGCCCACGACCTCGGCAGGTTTGACGCATCGCCGATTCTGCTCATTGGCCGCACGCTCACACGACAGGCCCGACGCGCACTCGACCGAGCTCGCGCATGGGGCGCCAACGGCCTGCGTCCCAGCGAAGACCCCTTGGCACTCGGGGGTCCGTTCCAAGAACGGGTGCTCGAGCGAGAGCTTCCACGAGCGCCCCAACGCGCCCGCGCACGCCTCGACTTTGGCCATGTCTGCGTTGAATCTCCCACTATCGATCGCCCTCTCCAGCTGTGCAGTGCATGACTCGAGGTGGCTGAGCCACTGCGTAGTCAAAAACTTAAAGGGTCGAGTAGACTTCTCGTCGGCAGAGCAGGTCTTGTCGAGGGCGAGCCCAGGCGCCCCCAAGACGCGCTGGCATATTTCAGCGGCCTTGTCGTGCGCGGCTGGCGAGACAGGGGGCTCGGCTGGGGGGCCAGACGAACCACTGCCTGTCGTCGTCGAGGAGCTCTCCGTCGTTGGAGGGCGCGGAGCGCTGGTCGAGCCAGTCGAGCCCGGGGTGGGCTCAGCGCACCCGCAGACAACCGCGAGCCCAGCAAACAGTCTACGACAGCGCGAGTCGGACGCGAAGGTGTTCACAGAAGCAGGACTCTACCAGCTCCCCAACGACTGAATACCCTGACCCGACCGTCCCCGACCCTTGCGGCGGCACCCGAGTTGGTGGGGCCCATGTCCCGCCCTCACGCCCGTAACGTGATGAGCCGGACTCATCCACAATGGCTTCGCTCGGTGGCAGGTGGCGCTACAGTTTACAGCAATGTCACAAGCAGACTGACAAGCACCTCGAGTCCATAGCGCTCCATATTGTCATGAATCAAAGAGCCTCGACGAGCACCACAGCCCCCAACCGACCCAATGTGTACTTCAAGCTCCGCTCCGGCGTCGCTGTCTACTGTTTCGCATCGATTTCGCTCGCCATCCCTAGCCCTTCGGCGGATGCGCTGGGCTCTAATCTTCGCGGGCGTCGTCGGGGCGCCGACCCGCGTCTTGGCGGCTCCCTGGGTGTCTGCCGACTACGAGCTTTCAGCACCCCAACCATCCATGCTGCCGACCGGAAACAAGGTTGCGCTGCGGCTCGCCTCCAATGGCGCGACGTCCCTCGCGGTCTTCGTCGAAGATGTATACCCAGCGGGGCTAGGCAACTGCGAAGTAACCGACCTTCCCAGGGGCCTGTACTTGCGCGCGAGAGCTCTGGACCCGAGCGGAGCGTTCTTGTCAGGGTCAGAAACGATCATCGGCGGGATCAACAAGAACAAGAACGTCGGGGTCGCGGTCGACGGAGATGACTTCGTCGTGATGTACAACGACCGCGACGACACCCTCCGCCTCGCGCGACTCGACGCGAGCGGCGTCGTGCTCTCCGATACATTGGTCGACACAGGTGGTCTTCCACTGTTCGTGCTCTCCTTGGCTGTGGGGCCCCAAGGAATTCTGTTCCGTACGGCAGCAGGGGTCGCCTTTCTCTCGAACGACGGGACGGTCTCATTCCCTGACGCAGGCCCAACTTGCAGCTACACGGACGTCGCCTATGCTGGCGGTACCTTCCTCGCCACTTGCTCGGTCGGTGGCATCTTCGCCCAGCGCTTCGATGACCTGGGAACACCCGTCGGAGATTTGCTGACGCTGGTCCCCTCGGGCCTCAACAACGGTGGGACACCGCTCGTCGCGAGCTCCGGGAATGACTTCTTGGTCGTCGGTGGGAACAGTGGCTTGGGGCGTATCGTCGGACTGGATGGAACACTCTCCGCGCAATACGCGACGGCCCCTGCCAACCCCACGGCTCTGGCTTGGGTGGGGAACAGCTACGTCGCGACCTACGATGGCCCCTCACCAGCCTTCGTGCGCATCTCCCCGTCCGGCATCGCCTCACCGGTCCAGCCGCAGAGCATTGGGGGCGGGGGCGGACATTCGCTCGTCGCCGGCGCCAATGATGAGGCGTTGATTGTCTACAATCGCGGCACAATAGAGAGTGCACACGTCGCGCCAGACAACACCGTTGATCACGTGGGCACAGTAGTCTCTTCAGTGAATGTGTTGACCGCGAGCGCCCAGCGGATACTCGACGTCGCCACCAACGCCCATGATCTGACGCTGCTTGTCTATGACGAAGACGGCCAGAACAAGGGCCAATTCCTCAACGCCGAGGGAGATCCGATTGGGAGCGTGATGGCGCTCGTGTCGGGTGCTGAACCGGTCGTCGCCTCCGCGGGAACGGACTTTGTCGTGTGCAGCAGCACGCAATGCCAGTCCGTCACCGCGACGGGTTTGACCGGGGGGTGGCGGTCGATTCCACCATGGGACAACGACAGCCGCTGGAGCGTCGCGAGGATGGCCAGTGACGGACACTCCTATCTAGCGCTCGCTGCGAACCTGCAACTCGCGTTTAGTGACGGTACTGTCCACGCCGCGGAGGTCACTAGCGATGGTGTTTGGGACGAGAATTTATTCGCTCTGGACTACACATTTGGGGTAACTGGCGAGGGGCGCCCTGACTTTATCTACGATGCAGCCGGATACCTGGTTGCCAACGTCGGGGATTCCTTCGAAACTGTCGTTCGAACGGTGACGTCCATCACGAGCGGCGCTCCAATTATTCACGATATCGGCAGGGGGGCAGCGCCTCACCTCGCGTCCCATCAAGGTCAACGCCTCCTCTTTTACACGGGTGTCGATGGCGTGACACGCGCCACGCGACTAGACGCGACGGGGGCACCGCTCGACCAGCCGGTGATGTCACTGCCGCAAATCGACGCCGAAGATATCCATACCGAATACGGGGCGCAAAACCTCACGCACCTCGATCTGACGGGGACGCCTCAGGGCTTCCGGGTCGTGTGGTCGAAGATGAATGACGGGTGCTTCGACGGCAGTGGTGACGTCCTGGCGTCGGAGATCGACTCGAGCGGGCAGGTTGGGGAGCCCTACCCAGTCTCGGCAACCGACGAACCCGAAGAGAACCCAGTCTTCGCTCACGACGGGAGGATTGTCATCTACGAACGTGTGCACCTCGCCCCCGGCTATCACGCTAGGCGCATCCACATCCGCAAACTCGGAGATACCCTGCCCCTCGGCGCCGTATGCGGGGCTGACACGGATTGTGCCTCACAGACGTGCTCGAACCACGAGTGCTGCGGCACGGACTGCATCGACGGCAACTGCACGACGATTGTCTGCGTGCCCGATGCGGACCCAACAGGTTCGGGCGGGGGAGACTCGGGTGGCGGAGGTTCTGGTGGGGGAGACTCGGGTGGCGCAGCCTCCGTTGGCGGAGCTTCGAGTGGTGGCGCGGGTGGCACAGACTCGGGCGCTGCAGGTGGCGCGGATGGTGGGATGTTCGCGGTCGGGGGCAGCCCGAGCAATGACGGGAATGCGGGCGCCGGCGACAGTCCTCTTCCGACGCAGAGCTCCACAGGCTGCCAATGCCAAGTCGGGGGCGCCGAGCCAGGGCCCCGACAGACTCAGGCGCGGTTCGACTTGGCGGCCATCGCCTTTGCGGTGGCGGCGCTCAGAAGGTCCAAACTCTCAACCTCGACGCGCGTCTGATACTTTATGGACAGTAAAGTGATTCAGTGGGCGCCGAGCGCGCGAGCTGCCGGCGGCTCGCGAAGAGGTCTCGAGTACAGCGTCTGCCACGCGACTCGTCGACGGGCGACCTCATGAACGCGGCTGCCTGGCACGCGCCCGCTTCCATGATATGCGCTATCCGTGGGACGACAGTATTGCGTGGACCCAATGAAGCTCACGTTCGTGGCGCTCCTCCTCGCCGCTTGTGGCGGCAAGGCTGAAGATCACTCCGCCGCGTCCACGAGCGCAGCTGCACTGTCGTCGGTGACGAGCGCCGCTCCTCGACTCGCGGGTACGTTGTCCGCTGGCCCCGCCGTCGACGCGTGCGCCGGGTGCGTATTCATCGGCGTCGGGCCGCACAACGACAGGGCCGGCTGCGTCCGCTTGAAGAAGCCTGATGGGATGTTGCCGACGTCCGTTCCCTCCGACGCCGAGGTTTGTGCGCCGACTTGCTGCCCCTCGAACGTCAAGTCACCCTGACGAAGTGCGAGCGCGCAGTCGAAGGCCAGGGAACACGGCGTCGATATGCGGATTGCCGAGCGCCCCTCGGACGAGGTCCGCGAGCCAAACGCGATAGTCGAGCGTGACCGGCAGGTCACCGGGGCCCTCGAGCGCGCTGTCGTCGAGCGCCCCCCAATCGCCGCGCGCCCCGGCTTTGGGGAGCGCCCCTCCGGCCACGATCGCGACGCTGGCCCGCCCATGGTCGGTTCCTTTACTGACATTCTCATAGGCTCTGCGCCCGAACTCGGTGAGGATGACGACAGTCGTGTCCGCCCAACTGGGCCCCAGGTCGTCGCGCAGCGCGACAACCCCATGCGCGAGGGCCGCGGCGTTCTCTGCGAGCAGCGTCGCTTCGACGAAATGGGTGTCCCAGCCGTCCTGATCGAGAGCGACGACCTCGACCCCCAATTCATTACGGTGCTGTAAGAGCATCGCGACCTCGGCGAGGCGGCGGCCGAGCGCGCCCTCTGGGTAGAGCGACGTGCGCGGGTGATCGGCGAGGGCGAGCGCGCGCAGCGCACGCGCGACGTGCACCGCGTCTTTTCCAGCGTTCGCGAGCGGTCTGGCGTCCTCGAGGCCCTCGTAGAGCTCACCGAGCGCGTCGAGCATGGCGTCGTCGGGGGCGCCGCGTACGAGCTCTTCGACGGACTCGAGCGCGGTCGCGCTCGCGCCGCGGAGCGACGCTGGGACCATCGCTCCAATCGAGAGCGCCGCGAGCGGGCCTGGCGCCGGTCCTGGGCGGCTCGCGAGGTGGCGGGCGATCCAGCCGCTCGCATCTACCTGGCGGGTCGGCCCCGCCGACTCCATACGCGCTTGGGCCTCGAAGTGCGAGCGCGTGTCGTCGTCCGAGCCGACCCCGACCACGAGGTCGAGCTCGTGGTTCTGTATCAACGGAACGAGCGGCGCGAGCGCGTGATGCAGGCCCACTGAGAGCCCGGCCTCGAGCGGCTCCTCGGCGAGCGTCGGCCGGAGCTCACGCATGCGTCCGTGATCGAGCGACGGCGCGAGCGCGAGACCGTCCGCGCCACCACGAAGGAAGAGCACGACCAGCGAGTTTGCGGACATGTCGACCAGTTCCAATCTTGTAACGAATCGACAGGCTCAATAGACCTGGAAGCCGGGGCTCGCGAGGGCGAGCCCGAGCGCATTGTCCGGCGACCTGCCAGTCAGCGCGTCGCGTTCACGCGCGGTCGGCGCCCGCCCGAAGAGGTGGGCCGCGAGCGCTACAGTCTTGTCACTCCCCACGACGGCAGCGCGCAGCCTGTCGAGGTCGAGGCGAGTCCCCTCGAGGTCATTGCGGCCGAGCGCGGACGCGAGCGAGAACCTGGTCATCAGCGTCCCCAGCCAGCGCTCGCGTCGCGTCGGGTAGCCGTCGGGCGTCGGCCAGGCGAACGGGGCCTGGCCCATGCGCCCGAGCCAAGCGACGAGCCTCTCCTTTGCGTGGGTGTCGGCCCCGAGCGCGCGGAGCGCCGACGCCATGAAGCGGAATGGCCGCTTGAAGAGTGTGCCGCGCGCCTCCTCGAACTCGTTGGAGCTCAAAATAACGCGCACTGTCGCGCGCAGATCGCCGGAGGTCGCGAGGAAGGTCTGCGCGGCACAGTCGACGATCGCGCGCGGCGGCTCTTCGGCGATGAAGGCGCGCGCGAGCTTCTCGGAGACGTGCCGCGCGGTGCTCGGGTGCTCGGCCACGATGTCGAGCAGGCGCTCGACGTCGCCCCGGCCGCCGCCCGCGGGGATGCGCTGCCCGAGCACGACCTTCTCGCCGTCGTCGTGTCGCTCGGGGACGAACTCGACCTCACCGGGCGCCCAGGACTCGCGCACGACGAAGCCCGTCAGGCAGCGCGCGGCGTTCATGATGTCGGCCTGCGTGTAGCCCCCGTGCACGCCGAGGGTGTGGAGCTCGAGGAGCTCGCGGGCGTAGTTCTCGTTCGCGCCGGGGCCCCGCGGCGTGGCGGCCTGATTGGCTGTACCGTCCAGATAGACCAGCATCGCGGGCGAGAGCGCCGAGGCGCCCAGCAGGTCGCGGAAGCGCCCGAGGGCGTGTCTCCTGGCTACAGTCCTGTAATCGAAAGGCGTGAGGTGCGCGCAGAGGGACTTGCCGATCGCGACGTGGAAGTGGTCGCTCCAAAACTCGACCAAGACCTCGTGGAGCTGGCGGCGACAATAGACCGCTTGCAAGAGCGTATAGCGCGCGAGCTCCTCCTCGATTTGGTCGGGCGGCAGCTCGAAGAGCAGACTCGCAGGCAGGTGCGGGCTGTCGATCCCGGCGGTCCTGATTTCACAGGCGGTGTCGTCGATGGCCTCGGGCGACAGCTGCCAATCGAGGAAGGCCGCGCGCCCCATCGACCGGACGAGGTCGAGGTCGCCGGGGCGTGGCCCGAACGACGTGCGCGAAAGGAGGTGCCAATCGGGGTCGAGGTCGACTGTCGCCGGCGCGGCGAAGCGCTCGGGGATGGCGTCGCCGAAGAGCTCGGCCGCGAAGCTCAGGACGCGGTCGCAGCCGGCCGCGACCGACAGGGCGCCGGCCCCGAGCAAGAACGCGCGCCGATCAACGGAGGGGAGCATCGGCGTGGCTCGGAGCGGGGCTCACCTCGAAGAGCGCGATGACCGAGGCGCCGAGCGCCCAGATGGTGAACAGCGGTGTAAGTATGAACCACCCGAAGAGCGGCAGCGCCATCGCGAGCTCGAGGACGAGCGCCCCCCGCAGCACGAGGCGGTGCTGCGGCTCACGCGCAGCCGAGAGCGCGGCGCCCACGTTCAAGGCGAGGCCCGTGAGGCCGATGAACAACACTGTAAGCGCGCTCGCGCCCAAGACGATCGCGACGCCGCGCCCGAGACCACCCGCGCGCGCGCACGCCGCGAGGACCCCGGCGAGCAGCAGGGTGATGGGGAGCCCGACGAGGAGCGAGGTCTTCGGCCGGCTGTGGGATGCGCGCGCGACGCGCTCGACGAAGGGCCGAAAGAGCGCGAGCCCGAGGAGCAAGGTCGCGAGCAGGCTCACGAGCGAGAACACGACGATGGTGGAGACGAAGAGCGTCGAACCTAGATACGGCATGCGTCACCGCCATCGATTCGCTCGGGCTTTCGCGTTTCTTTCGAACGCGCTCACGATCGACCGCGGACTGGCGGGACCACCTCAGGTGGACGTATCGCAATAGGTCTCGACCCGGACGACCCAACACTGGACCTCCGATAATACCGATAGGTCGCGCTGGACCTCGAAGACACGACTGTATTGTAGACCTCGCCGCGACTCTCGTTGCCGAAGCGACAATCGAAATAGCGGCCGCGCTCGTCGCTCCCTGCGTCGAACGTCACCAACTCGTCGGGTCGGACGGACGCGGCCAAGATGGAGAGATAGGCATCCGGCGAGTCTTGTGAATCGACGACGTCGCAGCTGTCGCCACTATTGGAGATCCAGACGTGGCGCTCCTTGACCTCATGACGAACGCGGACCCCGGAGACGAGCAGCGAGCCGCGGATGATGTGGTCGCCGACGTGCTGGGTCGCGACCATCGTGATGACGCGACCATCCTCCGTCTTGCCTATGTGCCTCGTCGGCGGCCCGGCGACGCTGTTGAAGGACGCGATGCACGCGTGGCCGCTTTTGACCGCGGCCTCCAATAGGTCGCCGATCGCGATGAGCGCGGGGTCGTCGCGGAGCAGGCTGTCACCCGCGCGCTCGCGCCAGCCTGGCAGCGCTGCGGTGAGCTCGCGATGCCAAGTGAACGACAGCTGTCTCTCGTACCCGGATTGTCGCCGCATCGTGGCGACATTGCGCACGCTGCCCTGACCACAGACGAGGTTCGAATGGCCGAAGACGCGCCTGAGGGTCGACGCGCTGGAGTCAGCCGTGGTCGCGCCGCTGACCTCGAGCCGAGCGCAGCGACCTCTGCTGCGCCGGCCCAACCAATGCGCCGCGTACGACAAAACGCTGCGCACCAAACTGGGTAGTTCGGCCGGAGCCACGGTCGAGCGCCCCTCCACGACGGCACGCAGCGCACCAGATCCTCTTGCCCCGCAGAGCCGGAGAGCCCCTCATTGGCGAATAGCGCGACGGCTCTACGGGCCAGGTGCCCCCAGGAGGCTTCACGCATTTGGGGAGGCTCGTCGGTGGTCAAATCGACGCGGACGAGCAGCGTATGGAGCTCACGAGCTTCATCCTCGCCGAGCGTGTGGAGCTCGAATGTCCGCTTGACGTCAGCCACGGCTATTGTGGCTGGACGTCACAGGGCGGCGTCGAGCCCGTGCAAGGCACTGGGCGGACCACCAGCGAGTCGAAGTCGGCGACGATGTCCGGGTCGTTGGGGTCGTTGTCCTCGTCGAGCGAGATGAACACGTTGATATGATCGGTGAAGTCGGGCAACGTGAGGCGACACTCACCTTGATAGAGAGTCCACGTCTGGGATTGCATGTAGAGGCCATTGAGGCCCGTGAGCTCGTTCACGACGTAGGGCGTCCCCTCGAACGCGAGCGTAAGTGAGAAGTAGACGTCAGGGCTGGCGGCCCGGGCGGAGTAGCTCCACTCGACACACTCGGTGTTTGCGGCGAAGAGGACTTGTTTGTCGCCGCTGCCCCAGACATACGCCACATAACTATAGTCTTCGTAGTCGAGGTAGCTGTCACCGTCGCAGCTGTCCGCGGCGGAGAATGGCATTTGGTAGAGGTAGCCGTTGTAGGCGCTCCAGTACTCTCCAAGCGGTTGCTCGAAGGAGCCGTCCAACACGATATTGTCGGCCGGCATCGCCTGACAGAGCGTCGGCCCCGCGGCGTCTCCCCCCTGCCCGCCTGCGCCGCCGCTTTGATCGCCCCCGACGCCCGACGTGCCGCCGGCCGCGCCAGCGCCTGCCCCTCCGCTCGCGGGGTCGTTCCGCAGGTCGACCTCATCCATTCCTAGGATGCTGTTGCAGCCCACGGCCAGGACGAAGAGGGAGCCGCGGACAATCCGGTGGAACATGGCAACTCCAGTCTAGCCGAGTCGCGCGGCAGGGTCTCGACCAGGGCGGGTTACTTCTTCTCCTCTTCCTTCTCGAAGATCTTCGACGCCTTCTCCCCGAAGACCATCGCGATCAGGATGCCAGTGCGCTTCTTGTTCTTGTCGGTCGCGCCCTCGATCTTCGGCGAGCCGTCGGGATCGTGGACAGTCCCGTCGAGCTTGATGGCTCGCGCGAAGTCGCCCTCCATGATGACTTTGCCCTCTTTGGGGAGGATGAGCTCGTCCTTGTCGTTGAAGAAGATGGAGTCCTTCTCACCCGGGGCCGCGAGCTGGCCGTTCTCAGCGAGCGTGACGATGACTTTATCCGTCTCGTCGTGGAGCTCCTTCGGCGTGACCTTGCCGAGGAGCGTCTCCTTCGCGTAGATGCCGCCGTCGTCCTTGATGGTTAGCTCCTCCCATTTGTCCTTCTTGATGGGGAGGGAGATCTTGAGCCCTTTCGGGTCGAATTCGAATGGCGTCGCCTCGCCCACGGGGACGTCGGCGGCGGCCGTCTCGCTCGCAGCGGGCGGGGCTGCGCTCGGCGCCTGGCTCGCAGCGGAGGGCGTGGGCGACGGGGTCGCGGAGGGTGTCGGTGTGGTCTTCGCGCCCGAGGACTGCGGAGGCTTGGCGCTCGACTTCGCGCTGCTCGATGCCTTCGACGAGTCGGCAGAGGCCTTGGTGTTCGACTGATCCCCACACGCAGCGACCACCAACGCGAAGACGAGGACAGGAACGGTTCGCATTCGTAACTCCCGGTTAGCGCGTCACGCGCGCGAGGACGGAGGCTACAGCGCAGCGTCGACCGTCGTCGAGCCGTACACGACTATCGACTCACGCTCGCCCACTTCGTCGCCGACGCGTCGGCCTCACAGCCCGCGAGCGTGCGATAGAGCGCTACGCGCTGAGGCGCGTCGCCCTCCAAATAGCCACTCTCGAAGTGCTGGCGAAGGCGTTCGATGCGATCGAGATCGGGGTTGTCAGCCGCGGGACACGGGAGTGAACAGCTCGATGGGAGCGGGGGTTCAATCCTCGGTCGCCGCCCCTTGTGGAAGCTGAGCCAGCGAACCGCAATCTTCACTTCCTTGCAGAGGTTGCAGCCACGACTCCCGCCGCTCTCACACGCGAGTGGGACGATTGGACCACACGTCGCGTCGAACTCCACTTCCCGAACTCGGAAGCGGAGCGCGTCGCCCTCTATCGGCCCGGGGCATACGCTCCATTCCTGACCGCTCGAGCCGCGGGTCTCGACAGTCTCCCAATCTCCGTTTGGGGTCTGCTTTTGCAACCCCGACACACCACCCCAATAGAATCCAGTCGCAGAGAACGACGCGCCGCGATAGCTGCGTACCTCGACGCCGTTCTCTGTGCGCTCGGTCTCCGGGATCGTGAGCTCGATAGTCTCACTGTCATGTCGCGAGGCCTCGACGGGCGCGCATCGGTAGGGCGTGCGGTCGTCCACCACGGTGAGAAAGAGCTGGACGATCCGGCCCTCTGGGATGAGGGAGAGGATCGGCTGCATATCGATGCTGGGGCGAAAGGTCTTGAGCTCGGGGAAACGCGAGCGCGCCCACTCGAGCTCAGCCGCCCAATCGGTAGCAGGCGCGGACGAGCCCGGAGTCGTCGTGATGGCCACCGTCGGAACAGGCTGGGCCGTCGGCGGCGGCTCACCACACGCGGCCACTGTCAGGCAAGCGGCCACTATCAGGCAACCGAGGAAGAAGAGACCGCGGCGCGTCATGGCAAAGATGACAGGATTGTCAGTTTTTGGGCCTCCGTGAAGCCCGCTACTTCGGGGGCGTACATGAGCTCGGCCTTGGCCGACGGCATCACGTAGCTCCCCTCGTGGCGCGCTCGGACGAAGAGCGTGATCCGCGCGACGCCCGCGGGCAGCCGATCTGCGAAATAGAGGACGCGATCGTCGCGCACCTCGCGTCGCGTGAAGGGTCGGGGGACGTCGCCCGCCGCCGAGCTCAAGCGCTGATCGTCGGGCACGTAGAGGCCGCCCGCGAGCGGGATCTCGACGACCGCCGCGGACTCCTCGTGCGCGGACACGACGCGGACATCGACGCGCACCATGTCGCCCGAGACGATCGTGCCGGCCGCTCTGTTTACAGACATGACCGTAAGCGTTCGCTCGACGCTCAACCCTCGATCGACGGGCTCTGTCGGCAGCGTCCGCCGCGCGTAGTGCAGCCTGACGTCGTAAAAGAGCGTCCCGCCCTTCGGGTCGAAGGTGAGCCGCTCGCCGTGGAGCACGCGCTTGATCGGCAGGTCGACCTTCGCCTCGAGCGGGCCACCAGGCTCGAACACGTGGTCGAGGACGAGCTCGTCTCCCAAGAAGACCCGCGCGCTCGTCGCGCCGATCTCGGCTCGGGACACACGGTAAGCGTCGAGCGCGACCAAGCTCCACGAGGTCTCGTGGGTGGTGCGCCACGCGCCGCCGCGACCCGCGTCGATGAGGCCGCGCGCGAGCGGCTCGATCAGCGGGTGCTTCGGGCTGTCGGCGAGCAGCGCGCGCAGCGCGAGCGCCGACGACACGACGACCGTGCCCGCGATGAAGGCGGGCGCAGCGGACGGCCCGGCGACCCGCGCGATCGGCCCGTCGAGGCTCGCGCGCTTCTCGAGCTCGGACCGAAGCGCCTCGCGCGCTTGCTCGTGGCCGCCCTTCACCGCGAGCGCGTGGAGCAGCAGCGCGGTCTCGATGTTCGCGTCGGGAGTCAAGCGCCCCGCGAGCCAGCTCGACGCGGCGTCGATGTCCTTGCCCTCGGCGGCGAGGTCGTCGATCGCGAGGGCGAGCGCCACCCGCTCCTCGGGCGTCGGCTCATCCTTTGACGATGTCTTTGTATGGACGAACCCCTCGATGAACTTCGACGCGCGCGGCAGCAGCGGATCGGGCACGTCGAAGCCGCGCTGCTTCGCCGCGTCGAGCACGCCCACGATGTACGCCGTGAGCCACGGATCGCTGGTCGCGGAGCTCGCCCAAAGCCCGAAGCCACCGTCGAGGTTCTGATAGCCCGCGAGGCGCGACGTCGCCTGCGCGAGCGCAGCCTTGGAATCTGCGCCGAGCGTCACGCCGAGCGCCTGCGCGAGATCTCCGAGGACGACGTGAGGGAGCATCCGGCTCGCGGTCTGCTCGGCGCATCCGAACGGATACTGGAGCAGCTGCTCGATGCCGCGCTCGAGCCCGATCAGCCGCGAGCGCGAGATGCGCACCGTGACCTGACCGATGTCGTCGCGCGCGTCGGAGAGGTCCCCGAAGGCCTCGGCGACGGGCGAGTCGGCCTGCCCGCTGACCGCGGACTCCTCGAAGAAGACGGGCACCACGACGTCCCCCGAGAGCAACACGTGGTCGGATTGACCATCGGGGCGCTCTGCGTCGATGCGGATCTGGTAGGTCGCGGCCTTGTCGGCGCGCACGCGGAACGTGACGTTCGTGGGCGCGCCCCCGACGAGCGACACGCTGCCTCGGCGATCACCTACGACCTCGACGCCCTCGGTCGCGATCGACACGGTGATCGGCCGTGTGTCCGCGTCCGTCGACTGCACGGTCGCGATCACCGAGAACGTGTCGCCAGCGCGCACGACCGCAGGCATGCTCGGTCGCACCATCACGGTCTTCTTGGTGACGATCTCGGTCTGAGTCGCTCCGAAGCGATCACTCTTCGACACCGCGACGGCGAAGAAACGGAACTCGGTGAGCTGATCGGGGAGCTTGACCCGATGACGAACGTGGCCCGAAGCGTCGGTCACGAGCGACGGCTCGAACAACACGCTCTGTCGGAAGTCACTGCGCGGGACGCTCCACGACGCGCTCGTCGCTCCCATCCGCACCGACGGCGGCTTCGAGCGGTGCGAACCGAGCGGCAGGATGCGCAACGGACTGTCATAGGTGAGGACGTCGTCGACGTAGGCGCGACCGAGGTCGTCGAACAACCAGAGCGGGTCCGGCCGACGATAGAACGCGAGGTCCAGGGAGCCGACGTCGGCGCCCCACAGAGTGACCTCGGTGTCAGCCGCTGGAGCGCCGCTCGGCTCGGTCACGACGACATCGAGATCGAGGTCGGATCCAGGTGCAGCGACGTTCGTGGAGGTGTTCAGCGCGACCTTGAGCGCGGTCGACTCGGGGCTCACCTCGATCGACGATCCCGCGCTGCGCTTCTCACTGCCCGCGACCGCGTAGAGCTGGACGTTTACGTACGGCGCCATCGCGTCGGTGAGCTTCAAGTCGAGCGTCGCTCCGCGGGCGTCCAACGTGAGCAGTCGCTCCTCGATCACGGTCTCGCGCTGGATCGAGAGCAGCGCCTGAGCCGGCTCCTTCCACGCGGAGGTGATCGTCAGCGTCACGACGTCGCCGACCTGGTGCGGCCCATGGGTGACCGCCAGGGTGAGCTCCGGCGCGCGGGGCGTGTAGACCGACGGCGTCACCGGGACCGGCTCTGTAGGTTGTACAATGTCCAAGCGACGCAGCGTGGTGATCGGGTTGTTGCGCGTGTCGGTCGAGGTCGCGCGGAGCTCGATCTCGCGGTTCAGGTTCTTCTTGTCCTTCGGCGAGGTGAACGAGCAACGCGCCGGGCCCGCGTCGGGGTGCACCGAGCATTTGCCGAGCTCCACGGGGGCCGCACCGCGCTCGACCAGCGACGCGGCGACCTCGACGTCGGCGGTGGTGAGCGCTCCCTCGGGCTTCGCCGCGATCACGTCGACGTCGAACTTCTCACCGAGCTCGACTCTGTGGGGCGCGTCGAGCCCGATGTAATAGAGCCCAGGGTGGACGATCTCGTCGGCCGAGGTCTCGAGCTCGCGCCGATCGAAATCCATCACGTTCGCCGAGCAAGTGACGGTCGCTGCGTTCGTCATCGCGGGCAGGTCGAGCTTGGCGGTCGTGGACACCGCACCGAGCGCGCCAAGGACGAGGCTCGCCGAGGTCCCCCAGGTGACCGAGTTGTAAGGGGCGCCGAACTCGTAACCGTCGAACTCCCTGCCGACCTCGGGCCGAAAGCTCGTCGGGTAGGCGCTCCACCGGACCGCGGCGTTCCCACCCGCGAGCGGGCTTCCGAACAGGTAGTGCCCCTCGACGTCGCAGCGCGCGACGTCGCCGCGGACCTGCGAGGCGGCGCCGAGCCTCGCGCTGACCTCGATCTCGATCGGGTGGTACTCGGCGACGACGAAGCCCCTCGAGGATTGGATGGTCGTCTCGCCGTCCAACTGGAACTCGAGGACCCGCCAACCGAGCGCCGCGTCGGGCGGGACGACGTACTCGACCGAGAACGTCCCATAGTCGCCGAGCGTCACGGGGATCTTCGCTTCGACCTCTCGTCCTTTTTCAACATTGTAAAAGGAAAGCTTCCCGCTCTTCGCGGCCGAGGGCACGAGCCGCCCCTCGACGACGGAGCGCACGATCCCCTTGAGGTAGACAGTCTCACCGGGGCGGTAGATCCCGCGGTCGGTGAAGACGATGGAGGCGCTCGGCGAGGGCCGGCCGCCGTCCTGCGTGAGCGGCGTGAGGACGAAGTCGTCGCCGCGCTCGACGCCGAGCACGATGGACTTTCCCGACACTGGGATCTTCAGGTCGGCGCGACCGCGGCTGTCCGTCCGGCCCTCGACGAGCTTGCCGGCGTCGCCGTGCACGCGGACGGTCGCGTCCGCGACAGGGGCGCCAGTCGAGGCGTCGAGCACCCACGCGAGCGCGTGCCCCAGGCTCGTGCGCGCGATGACGGCGGTGTCGGTGAGCCTCGCCTCGCGGACGATCACCTCCTCCTTCGAGGCGCCGTCAGGCGTGTAGCGCGCGACGAAGACCAGCGTCGCGTGACGAGGAACATCGCGGCCGAGCAGCTTCTTCAGGTCTATCGAGACGCGCGTCTCCTGGTCGGGCTTCGGATCGGGGAGCACCTCGATCGGACCCGACGGGGCCGGCGGAGCCGCCTTCGGGTCGAGCGCGCGCTTCACCGCGGCGTCGCTGTCGAGCGCTACGGCGTAGACCGAGACGCCGTGTGCTTTGAACATTGATATAGGTATCGCCACGTCGCGAGGCAGCGTCCCGTAGACGCCCGTCATCGCAAATTCGACGTATGGGGGGTCGGGCTCGGGCTCGGGCTCGAAGAACGTGATCTCGGCCTTGAAGGGCTTGTCGAGCTTGAGGCCGCGATCGTCGCTCAGCGTCGTAGCGATGGTGAATCGCAGGCTCGTGTCTTCGTAGTCGGGCCACAGCCCGACCGCGACGGTGCCGTCCGGCGCCCGCGAAGCGCTGGTCGAGATGATCGGATGCCCCGAGGAGGAGATCGCGACGTCGAGGTCGCCGTCGACGATCGGCTCGGTGAGGCGCAGCTCCATCTCATCGCCGCGCACGCAGCGAGCCTTCTTCGGGTCGACCTTCTCGACCTTCCTCTCGCCGTCCTTCATCGACGTCGTGCAGAAGAGCCCGACGACCCGCAGCGGCCCGCGCGATCGCAGCGGCAGAGAGAGTCCCCTGCCGACGAGCGGGCCTTCGGCGCTTCTGACCTCGGCGAGCGTGAGGAGGAGGTCGGCGTCGGCGGGCACGTCCTTCACGCGGACGACGACGTCGTTCGGCGCGTCCGGCACGGCCTCGACCGCGGTGGCGAGCGCGCGCTCCTTGTCTTTCACCTTCGTCGTGACGCGCAGGACCTCTCCGATCGCGCGCGCATCGACCGATTGGTTGAAGGTCAAACGAATCGGATCGGAGGGCAGGCCGGTCGCGAAGAGCGGCTCGCTCGGGTGCAAGAGCTCGAGGTCGCTCGGGGTTCGATCGAGCGGTCCGTACCACGCAGCTTCGAGCGCGGGCCGCGTGGTGTCGAAGCTCCACGAGAGCGGCTCGGCGAGCGCGCTGCCATCGAACGAGGTGAGCCCCGCAGGCACCGTGACCTCGAAGTGCGTCGCGGCCGGCAGCGGACCCGAGTGAACGAACTGGAGCGCGCGGCTCCCCACCCAGCGCCACTCGCCGGCGACCGCCGGATTCACCGTGATCGCGGGGATGGCCGTTTCGATCGCGAGCGCGTGAACGGGCTTGTTGAAGACGAGCGTGATCTCGGCGTCGGTCGTGACCTCACCGCGAGGCGCGGCGAACGCGACTGACAGCTCCGTAGGTTGCACGGTCGGCAGCGGCGCTGTCGGCACGAGCGTCGATCGCAGTACCGCAACAGGTGGAGCGGGCGCGCATGAAGTCAGGGACACGACCGCAACAGCAAACAGCAACACGCCGAGCGACGAGCGTCGATGAGCCACGGGCACTCCGTTCTTTGAACCAGCCCGCCGGGGCTGAAGGCCGCGCGAGCGAAGGTACGCCCCGCGCGTGATCAGGTGCGCGGCTCGGGCTACGACAACCAAATCGGCTCGTGGTTCCGAGGCTGTCACCTGTCGCCCGTTCGAAGCGCGGCCCTCGACTATCATCGTCGCCGCGATGTGGACCCGAGAGCGCAAGCTCGAAGCGTGTCAGCGCGCGCCGCTGGTCCGCGCCATCCGCAGGCGCGACACGCGGATCGTGGAGCGGCCTGGCTGGTATCAAGTCATCACGCCTTCGGCGCCTCCTCATGTGCTCAACGAGGTCGCGTTCTCCCAGGTCGACGAGGCCGACGTAGAGCGGACCATCGACGAGGTGATCGCCGAGTACGCAGCCGCTGGCCAACCGGTGAAGTGGTGCGTCGGTCCGTGGACGCGCCCCCGAGATCTCGGTGAACGGCTCGCGAAGCGAGGCTTCCGCGTGACACGAACGCGAGGCATGGTCTGCGAGACGAGCCTCGAGCTCGGCCCACCATCGACGGTCGCGATCGAAGAGGTCCGCGAGGAGAACCTCGACGACTACCTCCGGGGGATGATGCGTGGCTGGTCGTTCCCCGAGGACCAGCTCGCGGTCGAGCGGGCGTCGCACCTCGAGGCCATGCGCGCGACGGAGCGCGTCGCGTACTTCTTCGTCGCGCGCTCGATGGACGAGGTGCTGGGGACGGCGTGGCTCGTCGATCGCGGTGACTACGGCTACCTCGTCGGCGCGCAAGTCCTCGAGCACGCGCGCGGCCGTGGGCTCTACCGCGCGCTGATGGCTGCGCGCCTCACCCACCTGCGTGAGCGAGGCATCGGTCTGGCGGTGACCCAAGCGCGCGAGGCGACCTCCGCGCCCATCTTGGAGAAGCTCGGACTCGACACCGTCTTTCGTTCGGAGTGCTGGTTCTCGACCTGAGCGCTTCGTCGCGCGCCTCGACGCCGCTCGAGGTCAATTCCGACCAGCACGAACACTGCACCCCAATCGACGGCGCCGGTTCCTTCGGGGTCGGCGCGCCCGACCACACCGACCCCGAGCTCGGGCTGCAGCTGTCGCGTCGAACCCATCGGCCCGAGTCCAGAGTCGGTGGGTGTCCTTCTCGCGTGTGTGGTGCTCGCGCTCCGGCGTCGCCGAGGCGAGCGCTCAATCGAGGTGCGGCACGGCTAGGCCTTTCGCTGGAACTGGAGGTCGAGCGTGATCTTGACCTCGTCCCCGACGGCGACACCGCCAGTCTCGAGCACCGTGTTCCAAACCAACCCGAAGTCCTTGCGGCTTGTCTTCGTAGTCGCCGAGGTGCCGACCTTGATGAGGCCGAATGGGTCCTTCGACTCGGCCGAGATCGGGTCGGCGTCGAGGGTGACAGCGCGCGTGGTGCCGCGGATCGTGAGGTCGCCAATCACCTCTAGCCGACCATCCGACTGGACCCTCACCTCCCTCGAGGCGAAGGTCCTCTTGGGGTGGTTCGCGACGTCGAAGAACTTGGGCTCGCGTTCGCTCGCCCAACAGGGCGACTCGTTGCCCTCGCTTCGCTCGGCCAACAAGTCGGCGCTCCGCAGGTGCTCGTCGCGCTGCGCGACGTGGGTGTCGATCGGCGCGACGTCGATGGTCGCCTCGACGCGGCTCTTCGCGGGGTCGGAACGATCGAGCGACAGCGCGCCGCTGACCGCGTGGAATTGACCACGCTGCTGCGTGACCATCATATGGCGAACGCTGAACCCAGCGTAAGTGTGAGTCGGGTCTAGCTCATAGTGAACACTCATATCTTCCTCTCTCGTGGTTTCGCCGCCGCGCGCGGCCTACGAGAGATGACTCATTCCAGAGTCGAGACTCCAGAAGACCTGCGTAAGCACCAATGCCTCGTCCACGGAGATGCGAGCGCTCCAGTCATCTGGCGCTTTGGGACCAACCAGTCGAAGGGATTGCCAGTCCCTGTGGGCGGTCGCTTCGCCGCCAACAACAGCGAGGCCGTCGCGCTCTTGGCGCGCGAGGGACATGGCATTGCGCTCCTCGCGGATTGGCTGGTCAAAGAAGACCTCGAGCGCGGTCGCCTCGTCCCGCTATTGGAGAGCTTCGCTGCGCCGCCTGCCCCAGTATTTGCGCTGACCCCTCCTGCGAAGTTCACCTCGGCGACCATCCGTGCCCTTGTCGATCACCTCGCTGAGGACACCACCTCTCGCGTCCAATCCGTCGACCGAGCACCCAAAGGCCGGCGACCGCGGAGCCGTCGCCAATGAGGCACATCCAACCACTCATGATGAGGAGGACACTTGACGAACCGGCTTGGCGGCCGCATTTAGACCACCCGGTCGAACCAATCGGTCCAGGCTCCTCGGATGCCCCTCCCTCGATTCCAAAACCTCGATGAGCCGCGACGGCGGGCCATCCTCACGGCCGCCGCCGAGGAGTTCGCCGAGCACGGGTTCGCTGCGGCCTCTTACAACCGGATCATCGAGCGCGCCGGCATAAGCAAGGGCGCGATGTATTACTACTTCGCCGACAAAGAGGACCTCTTCGCCACGGTCCTCGATACGGCGCTCGCGCAGTGGTTCGAGCACGTCGGGATGCCCGAGCCCGCGCGGGACGCGGCGTCGTTCTGGGCCGCGTGCAATGAGACCTACGCGCGCAGCGTGCGCTTCATGCTGGCGGATCGTTGCAACGCCTCGCTATGCCTTGCGATCACGCGGGCGCGTGAGCAGAGCGACGGACAAGCAGCGCTCGCGGCCCTCAACGAGAAGATGCACGCGTTCGCGAGCGAGCTCGTGCGCCACGGGCGCGCGGTCGGCGCCGTGCGCACCGACATCCCCGAGGAGCTGATGGTGCAGGTCGCGCTCTCGCTGGTCGACGCCGGCGACCGATGGCTCGCACGACACTGGACCGAGATGACACCTGCCGCGGCGGACGCGACCGCCGCGACGATGGTGGATTTGCTGCGCAGGGTCGCGAGCACGGAGAAGTCATGACGAACGACGTGAGCACGAGCACACACGGCGCACGCCGCGCCCCAGGCCCGCCGGAGCGCTTCGGCGCGCTGAACCTCGTCCGCTTCGCGACGAGCCAGCTCAGCTGGATGCGCGAGCTCGCGGACCAATACGGCGACGTCGTGCACGTCCAGGTGCTCGGCCGGCCTTGGTTCTTGGTCAATCACCCTGACGATATCGAGGCCGTGTTCGTCAAGCACGCGCGCATCATGGATCGCGACGACTACTCGGCAGTGCTCGAGCGCGCGCTCGGCGTCGGCCTGCTCACGAGCAAGGGCGATCTGTGGAAGCGGCAGCGCAAGCTGATGTCCCAGGCCTTCGTCCCGAAGCGCATCCAGAGCTACGCGGACGCGATGGTGCGCGTGACCGAGGCGGGGCTCCGCTCCTGGCGCCACGGCGACGAAGCCAACCTCCACGCCGAGATGTCGCGCGTCACGATGGAGGTCGTAGCGGACGTGCTCTTCGGCGCTGGCGTCAGCGCGAAGGAGGGCTCCACCGTGCGCGAGGCGATGGAGGTCATCAACGAGTTCTTCGCGAACAGCCCCGAGGCCATCGCGAAGCTCCCCGCGTGGGTGCCCACGCCGCGGAACTACCGCATGAACCACGCGGTCTCGCAGATCGACGCGCTCATCTTCCAGATCATCGCGGCCCGCCGCGCGGGCGAGCCACGTGACGATCTGCTCGGCACTTTGCTCGCCGCACAGGACGACGACGGCAGCGTCATGACCGATCGCCAGCTGCGCGACGAGGCCGTCACGCTCTTCCTCGCCGGGCACGAGACCACCGCGCTGACGCTCGCGCACACGCTCTATCTCCTCAGCACGCACCCTGACGTCGAGCGCAAGCTGCACGCAGAGATCGCCTCGGTGCTGGGCGCTCGGTCGCCGACCGCGGCCGACGTCCGCGCGCTGCCCTACACCGAGAGCGTCTTGAAGGAGTCGATGCGGCTCTTTCCACCGGCGTGGACCACCGGGCGAGAGGCGACGGAGGACGTCGAGATCGGCGGCTGCTTCGTCCCGCGAGGCGCGCAGCTCCTGATGAGCCAGTGGGTCGTCCACCGCGATCCTCGCTGGTTCCCGAACCCCGAGGGCTTCGATCCGGAGCGTTGGTCACCCGAGCGCGCGAAGGACATCCCGCGCTACGCGTACTTCCCCTTCGGCGGGGGCCCGCGCGTCTGCATCGGCAACCACTTCGCCATGATGGAGGCGACGCTGCTCCTCGCGCTCATCGTCCGCGACTGGCGCCTCGAGCTCCTGCCCGGGCAGAAGCTCGAGCTGAAGCCCTCGGTCACCCTTCGACAGAAGGGCGCCGGTTTGAAGGTGCGGCTCGTCGAGCGCGCGGCGCACCCGCGTGAGGTCGGGCGCAGGTTCGAGCCCGCCGCGATCGCCGCGCCTTGAGGTGGTCGAAGGCGAACGGAACTCTTGCACGGGATGAAACTCCGACTTCAGTTCTGTTGCCTTTTCTGAACAGGTGAGAGTGCCGATAGTCGTCTCGCTCGGGGGCCAACCCCGGCCAAGGAGCGAAGCGACATGAGCCTCAGAGACTCGAATCCGTCGAACAAGAACAAGCTCAAGCGGGTCGCCATCGTCATCGCGAACCCCGCCACCTCTTCCACCACTGGCTGGCCCGTCGGGTTCTGGTGGTCGGAGCTCACGCACCCCTACTTCGCGTTCCACGAGGCGGGTTACGAGGTCGAGGTCTTCAGCCCCGCCGGCGGCAAGTGCGAGGCCGACGGGATGAGCGACCCGCGCGACGCGAGCGGCTACTCGGCGTCCGACCTCATCAGCATGGGCTTCATCCACACGCCGAGCCTCGCAGGGCTCGTCGAGAAGACGAAGCCCGTGTCCGAGATCAACCCAGCGCGCTTCGACGCCATCGTGGTGGCCGGCGGTCAGGCCCCGATGTTCACCTTCGAGAAGGCCGAGGACCTCCACAAGAAGTTCGTCGAGTTCTACGAAGCGGGGAAGATCGCCGCGGCGCTCTGCCATGGCGTCGCGCTGCTCCGCTACGCGAAGCTCTCGAACGGCGAGCTCCTCGCGAAGGGCAAGACCGTCACCGGCTTCGCGAACGTCGAGGAGGACTTCGCTGACAACGCTGTATGGGGAATGGGCGCGCTCCCGCGCGACAAACACCTCATGCCGTGGCGCATCGAGGACGCCCTGAAGAAGCTCGGCGCGAACTTCGTCCAGGCGGGCATGTGGCGCGGCTTCGCGGTGCGCGACGGGAACCTCATCACGGGCCAGCAGAACTTCTCGGGCACCGAGACGGCGAAGCTCGTCATCGAGACCCTCGGTCGCTGAAGGACGACAGCGATGGAACCGAAGCCGACAGCAGGCGAGCTCCACGGCTCCTGCCACTGCGGCCGCGTGCGGGTGACGATGCCGGGCGACAGCGTCGGCGTCGTCGCTTGTCACTGCGCCGACTGCCAGAAGCTGCACGGGAACTTCTTTGCGCTCCTCGCCGCCGACCGCAGCCACGTTCGTTGGGAGGGTGAGGAGCACATCCGCTGGTATCGCTCCTCGGCCGCGAACGAGCGTGGCTTCTGCGAGAGCTGTGGCAGCCGGCTCGCGAAGCGCCCCGTCGAAGGCACGCGCATCATGGTCTCGGTGGGGCTCTTCGACAGGAGCTTGCCACGCAAGATCGTGAAGAACCTCTGGGAGGATCAGAGGCCCGATTGGTACGACGCTCCGCGCGTCGGCCCCATCACCCCGGAGGACTTCGTCGCGCTCGCGCTCCGAGAGCCCATCGAGTCGCAGACCGCGCAATACGGCTACGCGCTCCGCGCGGCCTCGAGCAACAAGCGACCGCCGGGCGTCATCGCGCTCACGTGGATCACGGCGAAGGACGCGAGCGAGCGCGAGCGGATCAGGGCGCACTCGCGCGAGAACGTCCAGGACTTCCTCGGGGAGCCGGGGTTCATCTCGATCGTCACGGGCTTCACGGGGCTGCGTGGCTTCACCGTCACGGCGTGGGAGGACGAGGCTGCGCTCCACCGCGCGCTCGGGAAACACCACGCGGTCGCGATGAAGGAGCTCTTCGGTGGAGACTTCGTCGCGTCGGTCTGGACGAGCGTGTGGACGCCGACGCGCATCAACCGAATCTGGGTCCGCTGTCCGGCGTGCGGCGCGCTCGAGGACGTCTCGGACGATCACCGAGGCTGCAGCCAATGCGAAGCGCCGCTGCCCGAGCGCCCGGCGTTCTGGTGACGGGCAGCGCTCGTTCATATTGCTCGGTGCAAGGATGAGGCGTCATAGTTGCACGGCGTGGAATCCTCCGATCTCGGCCTCCTCGTCGCGCTGGACGCCCTCCTGCAGGAGAGCAGCGTCACGAAGGCCGCGCGTCGCGTCGGCCTCTCGACGCCCGCGATGAGCCACGCGCTCGCGCGCGTCCGCGAGCGCCTCGGCGATCCGATCCTGGTCCGCTCCGGCCGAGGCATGCTGCTCACGTCGCGCGCGCTCGAGCTGAAGCCGCGCGTCCACGCCGTGGTCGCGGAGGCTCGACGAACGCTCGAGCCCGAGCGCCCCTTCGTCGCGAGCGAGCTCGACCGGACCTTCGTGGTGCGCGCGACCGACTACGTCCTCACATTGCTCGGCGGCGCGGTCGATCGCATCCTCCGGAGAGAGGCGCCCAAGCTGTGTCTGCGCTTCGTGCCGAACTCTCCCGAGGACGCGGCGCTCCTCCGCGAGCGTGAGTCCGACCTCGCCGTGGGGATCTACGGCGACCTCCCCGAGGAGATGCGCCACCGACGCTTGCTCACGGATCGCTTCGTGTGCGTGGTCCGGAAGAAGCACCCCGTGCTCGCGAAGCGGTTCACGCTCGACGCGTTCCTCGCCCACCCGCACCTTCAGGTCGCGCCTCGCGGCAAGCCAGGCGGCTACCTCGACGACGTGCTCCGCGCGCGAGGCCGCAGCCGAACGGTCGCGCGCGCGCTGCCGTACTTCGTCACCGCGCTCCAGCTCGCCTCGGAGACGGACTACCTCCTCGTGATCTCGGAGCGGATCGCCAAGCGCTACGCCGAGCCCCTCTCGCTGACGCTGCTCGACGTGCCGTTGAAGCTGCGGCCGTACGCGCTGAGCCTCGTTTGGCACCCGCGCGTCGACGCGGACGCCGGGCATCGCTTCCTCCGCGAGGTCTTCACGCGCGCGGCGAAGGAGGTCGCACGGGATCAGCACGAGGAGCCGCGGACGCGGCTCGATCCGACCGATCCGACCTCGGGACAGGGCCGTAAGCGGCGGCCTCGACCGAGCTAGTCCGCCGAACGGCTCACGCCACCCGGTGCGACCACGAAGAGGACTGCGTCGTCCTCGGCGACGACGGCGTGGAGCTCGCCAGGCGGCGAGTACTCGTAGTCGCCAGTCGAGAGTCGAAGCTCGGAGAGGGCGTTGCCTTCGACGTCGACGCGGTCCGTGATGCGAAGTCGCCCCGAGACGAGGTAGGTCTCTTCACCCCCGGGGTGACCGTGGCGCGGAGCGCGGGCCCCCCTCTCCATGCGAATGAGGAACGTGCGACCGCCTGCCTCGTGACGGCGTAGCTCACGGAGCTCGACGCCGTCGGCGATGCGGGCGCTCGGGCTCGCGGGGCCTGCCCCCTCGGATTGAACGGCTGTGTTCGGTGGTTGATTCATGCCCCCATCATGGGTCCGCGCCCTCATGCGAGCTGTGCATTGATCGCATAAGCTCATGAGCCTTCCACATGAGCGTCCTCGAGATCAAACATCTCCAGTTGGTGCGAGCCCTCGCGGACGAGGGCGGGCCGACGCGCGCCGCGCCGCGCCTCCATCTCTCTCAATCCGCGGTCAGTCACCAGCTCGCGGAGCTCGAGGCGAGGCTCGGGGTGAAGCTCTTCGATCGGGTGCGTCGGCGCCTCGTGCCGACCACCATGGGTGAGCGCCTCGTCGACGAGGCGCGCGCGCTCCTCACCGAGCTCGCGAGGGTCGAGCGCGACGTCCAGCGCGGGGCCTCACGCAAGCGGCCGCTCGTTCGCGTCGTCCTCGAGACCTTCACGAGCTACCACTTTCTGCCTCCGGTGATGCTGGCGCTCGAGCGCGACTTCCCCGACGTCGAGGTCCGTGTGGTCCTCACGGCGGCGCACGATCCTGTGCGCGCGCTCCTCGACGGGGAGGTCGACGTCGCGCTCGTGAGCACGCCCGCGCGCGACCCTTCGCTGGACGCGAGGCCGATCCTCGACGACGAGTGGGCTGTCGTCGTCCCGCCCGAACATCCGCTCGCAGTCCGCGCGTGGGTCAGCCCTCGCGCCCTCGGTGAGCACCGGGTCTTCGCTCACGCGGCGCCACGCAGCGACCTCGAGCGACTGCGCAGCCTCGTCGCGAAGGAGCGCGCGCCGCTCCCGCGGGTCACCACGCTGCCGACCACGGAGCTCGTCGTCGACTGCGCCCGCGCGGGGCTCGGCGTCGGGCTCCTGTCCCGGTGGACGGTCTCGCCTTGGGTCGCGCGTGGAGACGTCCTCGCGCGGCGCTTCTCGCGAGAGGGCCTGCGCGAGAAATGGGTCGCCCTCTCACGCCGCGAGGCGCGTGCGTCACATCACCTATCCAGGTTCATCGCGCTCGTCGCAGAGCTCGCCGATCGACCGACCCCCGCGGCGCGCAGCCGCCGACGAACCGCGAAGACGGGCGCGGCTCAGCGGCAGGGCTGAGACCGCTGCCTCGGGGCGCTCACGTGCGCCACGAGGTTATCCATGGTCTTCGCGGTGTTCGTGTCCACACCGAGCTTCACGAACATCTCGAAGTGCTCGTCGCTCGGACAGGTGATGGTCACGCTCATGATCGTCGAGGCGCCGCTCGCCTGCAGGCTCACGGTGCCGACCGCGCCCATGGCCTCGAAGACGAGCAGCGACGGTCGATCTACAGTCCTGTAAGTCCCGACGAAGGGCGGCGAGTGACCGGCGTTCTCGAACCGGAATGCACCGCCCGGGCGCAGGTCGATGGAACAAGCGACGAGCGGCGCCCCGGTCGGGTCCCACCAATCGGAGATGCGCTCGGGGCGCGTCCAAGCATCGAAGACGTCCTCTCGGGTCGTCGCCAGCGTCCTGCGAAAGCGGATGGTCCTCGTCTCTCGATCGACAGCGTCACTCATCGTTTCCTCCTCTTTTCGACGTTTCCTTGGGTTGGCTTCGTGAGGTGCTGCTCGAGGCGGTCGAACCTGCGCTCCCACTGTGCGCGGAACGGACGCAGCCACTCCTCGACGTCCTTCAGCGGGCCGCCGACGACGAGACGTCGAGGGCGACTCTGCGCGACGCGCACTTGATCGATGAGCCCTGCCTCCTCGAGCACGCGCAGGTGCTTCGAGACGGTGGGCTGCGCCAAGTCGAAGGGCGCGGCGAGCTCTGCGACCGTCGCCTCACCCTCGGCGAGGCGAGCCAGGATCGCGCGGCGCGTGGGATCGGCGAGCGCGGAGAAGACAGCGTCGAGCTGGGCAGGAGCGTTCATCGCCATCTAGCTATATAGCTCGATGGCTATTTACGCAAGAGCCGCGGCTTCATTTCACGTCGACAGTCCTGTAACCGCCGCCAACACTCGCGCCCTGCCCTCGGGAGCGCGCACGGACCTGTGCAGCTTCATCGGGCGGTGACGCTGGTCGAACGCGAGCGCCGTCTTTCCCTCGAGCTCGGGCGCGCTCGCGGCCCAAACGCTCGAGCGCGAGGCGCGCGCCGCGCTCTCCCCGCCGTCATCGCGCTGCATGACGCGCGTGAAGATCGGCCAGGCAGGTCGCATGAACCAAGGCAGCGCTCCGGGGGTGATGCCGGCGCTCATCGCCGTGACAGCACTCCCGGGGAAGACGACGAAGACCCCGACCCCGCGCGGCTCGAGCTCACGCGCGAGCTCGAGGCTCATCGCCTCCATTGCGCGCTTCGATCGGCTGTAGGTCCGCAGGCCCTCGAACTCGCGCTCGGCGAAGAGATCGGACGCGTCGAGTCCCCAAAGCGGGAGTCCGCCGGTCACGAGCACCACCCTGCCACCGCGAGGGAGCGCGTCCTCGAGCGCTCGCGTGAGCCGATAAGGGGCGAGCACGTTGACGGCGAAATGCAGCTCGAGGCCCTCTTCGTTCACCGCGCGCTCGGTCGCGAGCAGTCCGGCGTTGTGGACGAGGACGTCGATCCGCGGCCAACGACGCGAGAGCTCGGAGGCGAGCGCCTCGAGCGACGCGCGCGACGAGAGATCCCCGAGCGCGAGGTGGACGTCGTCGCTGCCGCTCGCTTGGCGGAGGACGCGCACGCCTTCTTCGCCGCGCTCGCGGCTCCTCCCCGTGACGACCACGGTCATGCCGGCCGCGGCCAGCCCGATCGCGGTGTGTCGCCCAATCCCGCTCGTTCCTCCGGTGATGACGACGGTCTTTCGGCGCGTACCGGCGACGCCGAGGACACCCTGCCTGTTCTCGTTCATGAACCGCTCCTTTTTTTGTAACTGTTATAGATACGAATAGGGCCGCGCTGCGCCGAAGTGCCCTGCGGCGCGGTCGCGACTCAGCGCTTCGAGGTCGACCGCGGTCGATGCACGCGAGGCTGCGGCCGGCGCATGCGGTCCACGATCTCCGCCGCCATCGCGCCCACGGTCACGCTCTCGAGCTTGCGGAGCAGGGCCTCCTCGGCGTCTTGATAGAGCTCGTCGAGGTACGCGGCGATGAGCGGCGCGACGTCGCAGGCCTTGCCGACGTCGGACGCGTGCCGCCCGAGGATCTCGCGATCGCCCTCCTCGACCGCTTCGTAGACGTGGCGCAGGGTGATCCGCTGCGGGTCCCGAGCGAGGACCGTTCCCCCGCCCGCGCCGCGCCGACTGGCGACGAGCCCGGCCGAAGCGAGCTGCGCGAGCACACGCCGGATGACGACGGCGTTCGTGCCCACGCTCTCCGCGAGCGCCTCGGAGGTGATCGCCCCTGCGCCGGTGCCCTCGCGGTAGGCGAGCACGCCCAAGATGTGAGCGGCGACGGTGAGGCGACTGTTCACCGCCTATTCGTACCTCGATCGGTTACCAATGACAAGGCGAGCGCCACCGCGACCCCGACATAGGCCCCGGCGTGCATGCCCCAAACGCGAAGGTAGCGATCGCAGGCCACGTCTGCGAGGACGCCGGCGCTGTCTCGTCGGACGTCGAACGGATCGAAGCGCGGCATGAGCAACGCCCCGAGCGCGACCGCGACGCTCATGACGACGAGCGTGCGCACGACGAACCCGCGCCACGGGCGCCCACGTGCCTCGCGGAGCAGACCCACGCCTGCGAGCGCGGCGCCGAGGGGGAGCGCGGCTCGGAACCCCATCACCGCAACGGCGGCGCGCAGCCCCTCGGGCGCGAGCCCTTTACCGAGCGTGAAGTACTCGGGCGACAGGCTCACCGTGATCTGATCGAAGCTCGCGCCGAGCGCGCCGAACACCAAGGCGCCCGCGAGGAGCACAGCGAGGGCGCGGCCGCGAAGAGCGCGCATCAGCACTGCTGCTGGCGAAACTCGCCCGTCGCGCGGAGGAGCTCCATCGGGATCCATGCTGCCGGCTCACCGCACGAAGGTACGAAGCACATCATGCTCGTGATGACCGGCGACTCGTGGACGATGACACAGGGGGCGCCCGCGACGGGCGGGCCAGGGCGGGTGCCGTTGATCTCGCGCAGGGCGCGAATGGCGTCTGCCCGCTCGGATACGAGCAAGGGCCACGCGAGCGCCTCCTGCTCCGTCTGCCTGAGAATTTGCTCGTTCTCCGTGCGCACGAGGCTCGCGGGTCGCGGCGAAGCGTCCGTCGCGACCTCGGTCGATGCCATCGATCGAGATGGTTGTACGGAGCTCGAGACCCCCTCACAGGGCGACGCGGGAGCGCTCGCGCACGCCCTGAAACAGCAGAGAACGACGAGGCCTTCAGCGTGGACGAGCGACCGCATCGACGACGTGAACGTCTTGATGGCGCGCAACCTTCCGACGTGGACGATCGCTTCTGCTCGAATCAGGAGAGCGGCGTGATGCCGTATCGCTCGCGCAGCGCCGCGAGAGGCTCGTTCACCACCGCCCAGAAATCCCAGCCGTCGGTCGGGTCGATCTTGCACGCAGCGCCACGCGCGAGCGCGCGGAACATCCTCTCCGGATCGAGCTTGCCGCGCGCGCTCGCCGCGACCGGTGACATCGCGAGCCCGAGGTGAAATTCAGCGATTCCGAAGAGCAAGAACGAGAACGGGTCCTTCTCCTCGCGGCGGCAGCCCGTGTGGAACGCGAGCACGTCGAGCTCTCCCTCGGGGTCCGTGCCGTAGCCCGAGAGCACGTGGGTGAGATCGTGCAGCACGATGACCTCGGGGGGACTGCCCCGCTCGCCCGGGAAGGTGAATTGATTCCCGCGGACGAAGTCGAAATAGGCGCGGCCGAGCGACCCGACGGGGGCGTGCTCGAGGTCGAGGTAGCGCTGCGCGATCGTCGCGTCCTCGCGCAGGCCCGCCATCGCAGCGAGCGAGCGCAGCACCCAGCCGAGGCCCTTCTCCTTGGCGTATTCGATGGCCTTCTCGCGAGCGAAGAAGCGGCGCGCGACGTCGAAGCGCGCGCGCACGAGGTGGCGCTCGGCGAGGTCGCGCAGCGCGACGAGGTCCGGGCTCTTCACCCCGAGCGCTTCGGCGAAGGACTCGACGACAGCGGCTTCAGCGGGGCTCGCCTCACCGTCGACGATGGAGACGATGACCATGGCGCGGACGAGCTGCCGACGATGCGCCGGGTCGGGGAGGCGCTCAGCGAGCTCCGCGGGCAGAATGGGCGGTAGCGCGTCCAGGTCGACGGCCTCGGCGAGCCCACCCCCGAAGAAGCGGAGGGCCGTGTCGATCAGGCTGCGCTCAGCGTCGGAGAAGGTGCCGTCCGCGGTCGCTACCATCTTGAGCGCGCGCAGGCCGAACGGCACGACCTCGGGGCTCGGCTTGATGATTTGCATGACGGCAGGCTACGCGGACTCTCCCCCACCCGCGAGCCTGCCAGATAGACGAACAGGACTGTCAGTGGAGCTCACACTGCGCCGGGCTCTCGTCGACAGTGGTTACACAGATATCACCATCGCCCTCGCCGCCGGCGAACACGTCGGCGCCGTCGCCGCCGTCCAGGTAGTCGTCACCGACACCGCCGTCGAGCTGGTCGGCGCCGTCGTCTCCGAACAGGCTGTCGTCCCCGGCGCCGCCGATGAGGACGTCGTCGCCCGCGAACCCGAAGAGCTGATTGTCGGTGTCGTCACCGACTAGATGGTCGGCTTTCGGACCGCCCCAGACGCCCTCGACATTGACAAGCTTGTCACTCTCAGCAGCCTCGCCGTCGTTCGCCTCGCAAGCGCAGCCTTGGTCGACGCTGCACTCGCCGTCGCCGTCGAAGGAGCACGCCGTTGCGTCGATGGCCTCCGCGCGTTGGTCGTAGCGGATCTGGTCGAAGCCGGGGCCGCCATTGACGAGGTCGGCGCCGTCCATGACGTCGCCCGCGGGGAAGGTGTCGTCGCCCTCGCCGCCGAAGAGCTGATCGTCGCCCAGCCCGCCGTCGATTGTATCGTTGCCCGCGAGGCCCCAAATGCGATTGGAGCCCTCGGTGCCGAGCAAGACGTCGTCGCCCTGCCCGCCCTCGATCCACTCGACGTTGGTGACCATATCAGCCTCACCGTCGGCGCCGTCGTCGGCTTTGTCGTCGATGGTGACGAAGACCGGGTCCGTCCTATCGGCATAAGACACGAGGTCGTCGTCGTCGCCGCCGTCGTAGAGGTCGGCGCTGTCGATCTCGGCCGAGCTGAGGAGGCGGTCATTGCCAGGCCCACCTTCCAAGCGATCGGTCGACAAGCCCGCGCGCAGCTCGTCGTCTCCGGCTCCGCCACAGAGGGCCATCGGCACCTCTACGGCCTTGCCGGAGAGCGCTGCGTCGAACACATCCGCCGCCGGACCCAGACTGGCCACGACGAGCTCGGCGCCGGCCACGCTGCCATTCGACTCGCCGTCGTCGTCAAAGTCGATAGCCAATCCCGTAGCTGTCGACCAAACCGCAAAGTGATCGGCGCCCGGTGACCCCTTCAAGACGAGCTGGTCGGCCCCGTCCCCCAAGTCGACGGTAAAGTTCGTAGGCAGCCCACCCTCGGCGTCGATCGCCAAGCGGTCGTCGCCCGTCGTCCCATCGACGAAGACCTGAACCGAGCCCGCGATCGGCACTGCGACGCCGCTCGCGTTCGTACACTCCGTGCCATTGGCAGAGAGCTTGCCGCCAACGAACGAGATGCGCGTCGGGCCGGAGAGCGTCAGTCGAAAGGCCTTGGCGTTGATGTCGTAACCGTGGGAGCAACCATCGGGAGCGGCCTGTCCGTCGAAGGCCGCGCGGTCGTATCCGGGATAGTCCGCGTCTGCGCCGAGCACGGAGCACGCTGGCGGGGCGTCGACGACGGTGCTTCCGCCGCCGTCACTGGAGCCGCCGGAACCCTCGCCGCCTTGCCCGCCGACGTTGGTGCTGTCTCCATCCTCGCAGGCAGCCAGCGGCGCGATCGCGAGGGCAGAGAGGACAGTGAGGACCCGAGCCAACTGCCGATCGATCGTGTGCGTGCGTAGCATCTTGCTCTCCCTCGCCGCCGAGCGGCATCCCCTTGACGGTGCGCCATTCGATTGGCGCTTACTTCGGAGGTTTTTTACGTGTTCGCAGCGTTTTGGGCTGCTGGATAACCGTCATTGCAGGACGAGTGCCGAGCTCTCGAGAGGGCTTATCGAGTAGACAAAACGCCCCGCGCGGGGCCGAGAAGACTCGGTCCCGCGCGTCGGTGAGCTCAGCTGCTTTTGGGGATCAGAGCTCGCAGTTCAGCTGCGCCGCGACGTCGGAGGCGTCGCCTACGCACACGTCACCGTCGCTCGCGCCGCCGTCGATCGCGTCGTCGTCGTCGCCGCCGTCGACATAGTCGTCACCGTCGTCGCCATTCAGGACGTCGTCGCCGGCTTCGCCGAAGATGGTGTCGTCGCCCGCGCCGCCGCTGATCGTGTCCACGCCCGCGCCACCCTCGAAGGTCTCGCCCGCGCTGCCACCGGTCAGGTTGTCGTCGCCGTCGCCGCCTACCACCCATTCGATGTTCGTGTTCTTGTCAGCTTCGCTGCCCTCGCCGTCGGAGTCCGTGCACGCCGCCACCGCGGAGGTGGGGAGTCCGACGTTGTCGCTCGCGTCGACGCAGAGCGTGACGTCCACGGCGTTCGTACGAGAGCCGTAGCTCACCTTGTCGAGGCCGACGCCGCCGTTGATGACGTCGTCGCCCGCGCCGCTGTCCACGGTCGCCGTGTAGGCCGCGTCCGCGCTGGACTCGAGGAAGGTATCGTCGCCAGCGTCGCCGTTCATGACGTCGTTGCCGTCGCCACCAATCAAGGTGTCGTCGCCCGTGCCGCCATTCAGGGTGTCTGCGCCGAGGCCACCGTGGAGTGTATCCGCGGCGGTGCTGCCCGTGATGGTGTCGTCGCCCGAACCGCCCAAGACCACCTCGACGTCGGTGAAGACCTTGTCGTTCTCACCCGACTCACCGTCGTTGGCGTTCGTGTCGATGGTGATTGTCAGCGCCACGGAGCGACCTTGATAGTCGGCCACGTCGGTGCCGGCGCCGCCGTTCAAGACGTCACCACACTCCTTCTCCACGCCCATGTCGAACGTGTCGTTGCCGTCGCCGCCATTCAGTGTGTCGGCGTCGGAGGCGCACGTCGCGTTGCCCGGGCCGCCGCTCAGTAGGTCGTTGCCCGCGCCGCCCGTGAGGACGTTGCTGACCGCGCTGCCAATCAGCGTGTCATTGCCGCTACCGCCAGTGACCTTCTCGACGCTGAAGCGAACGTCGTCTTGCTCGCCCGCGATGCCATCGTCAGCGTCCGGAATGTCATAGACGGCGGCCGTCAGTCCGAGCTCCGTGAGGCTGCTGCCCGTGCCGCTCACGACCTCGATGCTCGACGTCGCGCCGGAGGTCGTCGACTTGAGGATGAGGCGATTGCCCGAAGACAGCGAAGCGACAGCCGCGCTCGCTTGCGCGTTGATTTGCGTGACCACGGCGGCCGCGTCAGCGGGCGTCGCGAACGTGATGGTCTCGTCCGAGCCGCCGTCGATCGCGATGACCAGGTCGTCACCGTCGAGATCGCCTGGATAGGTGAGCCCAGTCAGATCAGCGCTGCCGAACGCCGTGCCGGTGTCGTCGCCGATGTCGACGATCTGAGCGACGCTGCGATTGCTGTAGTCGACGAGGTCGCTGCCGGCGTCGCCATAGTAGGTATCCGCGCCGTCGTCGGTCGTCGCTGACTTGAAGGTATCGTCGCCCGCGCCGCCATAGAGCTGGTCGTCGCCATTGCCGCCCTGAATGATGTCGGCGCCGTCGCCGCCATATACGGTGACCATCGTGGTCATCGGGGTGAGCGAGGTGACGCCGGCCAGGATGTGTGTCGCCGAGATTGCGCCACCTGCGGCCTGGAAGGTATCGGCCCCGCCGAGGAGCGAAATGCTGAAGGTCTCCGCTGCGACCACGCGGATGTCGGCCTTGTTGTCGTTGGTGAGGTCAAAGTACGTATCGCCAGCCGCGCTCACGCCGGCTTGATACTTGTCCGCCGCAGCGGTGCCGCGGAGCATGAACGAGTCGGAGCCGCCTGCCATATCGACGGTCACGCCGCCGGTCTGGGAGAACAGTGTCGCGCCGAACGAGCCGGGGAGATTGTCCCAAATGACCTTCTCGGCAGCGGCGGTGCCCGTGATGCTGACCTTGCTGACAAGCGCGGTAGTGAGGGGCGCGCCGGCGCTGGTCACGCATGTCCAGCCGTTGACGGTGAGCTTGCCACCGTTCGCCGAGACGACAATCGTCGTGACGCCGCCGCCGAGCGCGAGCGTCAGGACCTTCGATGTACCGTTGTATCCACTCGAGGCTGCCGTCGAACAGGACGCTAGGGCAGCGCCCAACTCTTCCTGATCGACACCGACCTCCTCCGAATCGCCCGGCTGGTCGCTCTGATCCTCGGGAGAGAACTCGCAGCCAGCGATGTAGAAGGACATCGCGCCGAGCGCCGCTAGAGGCAAACCAAATCGCCGTGCAGTTCGAAGCATGGACCCACCAACCTTTCCTGCCGGACCTCGACGTTCGCGCATGCGCTGCACGCCGGGTGCCCCGAAATTCGCGACCGTTCCGACAGGGATGGTCCCTACGATTCGGTCTATGCGCCCCCAGACGGACCGCCTTGGAGGGACTTAAGTGGCCGCCCGGGAGGTTCGCGACGGGTGCGCCAGTGTAATCTCGGTGGGTGCAGTCCCCGTCGCGCACCCCGGGGAGACAGTCGAGCAGCGGAGGCTTATCCGGGCTTCGCCCAAGTCCTCCTGCTAAGCAGGTGGCACCGCCTGGATCTATGCGCTGTTCGTCGGGATCACGGCCGCGACGAGGTTACCGCTTCAAGATCACGGCCGACGGCGTCGAGAACGGCATACCGCTCCCCGACACGTGGTTTCACTTCGAAACCCCTCGTGGCAGTGGGGGCCGCCCTCTGGATGGGCGGGCGCAAGTGGGACGCGCCACGCTTCGTCGCGCTACGAACGCGGCGGCCGTGGCTCTCCTCCCCCGTGCTCAAGGGTGTTCGTGTTGCTGCCCGCGTCGCTCGCCCTTCTGTGTGCAGCTGGTGAGCTGAGCTGCCGCAGCGGGGAGCCGTGTTAGTTTGCGAGCGTGCTCGACCTCCATCCGCTGTCCTTTCTCTCAGTCGTCGCGGCGTCCGGCTGCGGCGCGAGTCGTCTGCGTCGGGGATTCGTCAGGTGGTGACGGCGCCGGCAGCGCGAGCAGGCGACAGCGGGGGCGCTGTGAGGTCCAGCTCGACTGCGACCCGGCGAGCCACCGATCATGATCCGGGCAACTACTACGCAGATTGTGTCGAGACCTCGAATTACGCGTCGCCGTCTGCTTGGGCGACTTCTGCGACGCACGGCTGCCCATTCTGGGCCATCAATGTCGTGAGCCTCGAGCGATACAGAGCCGACGCTGACGCCAAGTCCTTCAGGACGCCGCCCGACACTTGCTCCTGCCCGGCCGCGCCGCCCATTGTGTGAGGGCAGGCGCGCACCAGGCAGGATTCTTCAGCGTCTTTATCGCAAGAAGCGCTCTTCGCAGCAGTCCATAACACGGCGACTGGAGCATAGCCGGACGCTCTCGACTTGTTCGCCGGTGAGTCCCACGTTGTTCTCGGACGTACAGTCCGATAAGGTATCAACATGGCTGAGGAAAAGGTCCTCGAAGTTCGGCGGAATGAATCTGGACGAGTACGCCAATACGGGCGCACTGTTGCGTCACTTCGAGCAGCGGGGTGCTCCGCGCCCTCGGGATCCCCGTCGAGCAGTGGGACGCCGCGCAAAGGCCGCAGGGGGCTGCCATCGAGAAGAACGGCAGGGGCGCTGCAGCGCTGGCACGCCGCGTTCGATACGGCTTGGCAGCGGGTCTCCGCCGAGAACCCCACGCTCGAGCGGCTCGAGTTTCGAGCAGCCGGGGCTCGTTCGAACCGACGCCCCAGCTCGAGCTACCGACCTATCTCGCTCAGAAGAGCGAGCCCAAGATCGAGGCTATCGACTCGACGCCCTTCGCCGACTCGCCGACGAAGCAGCGGCGCGCCCGTGAAACTGGCTGAGGCGCAGCCGACCGCGGTGTCACCCCAAATGTCGAGGACGCTGTCGCGCTCAGCGCGGCCAGAGCGGAGAAGATCCGCAAGCTCACCCTCCCCTTCGACAAGGCGAAGACCTCGACCCGCACCTCCGACCCAGGCGTCGAAGCGCCCGCGCCGGTGTCTCACAGACCTCCGCTGCCAGCCGCAGCGGCGCCTGTGCTCACGCTCCAACAATACGCTTTCGTTGCGGGTCGAGCTCAGCGCGAACCCCGAGCAGCGCACGACCACTTTGAGCCGTTATGGCGTCTTGAGCGACGCCGCCCTGACCGGCGTCGACACGCACTTCGCAGCTGTCTTCGGCGCCGATCCGCAGCTCAAACAGTTCGCCCAGACTACTGCGCCCAGTATCGGGCCTGGCTCGCGTCCCGGCGCTGACGCCCCAGACGACGCTGTCGAGCTGAGCTCTTGCTGGTGCCGAGCGTCCCGTGCCGATCGCGCCGGACGCGAACTCTCGTATCGCCCCAGATTTACTTACAAGATCGTAATTACTTTCCGACTGAACGACGCCGGTGGGCTGTTAACAGCCCGTTGAACAATCGTCGCGAGCGCCCGAAGGCCAAGGCGCCGGGGGACCAACGGAGGAATGCTTGGGTATTTGAGGATTGGTCCAGGGCCCCGGCAACGCGGGGATGAGGCGTGGTAGATTGATCGGCGAACGGTTAAGCTGCCCACGCGATGAGCGCGACAACAAAGCCGAAGAGGAAGGCAACCGCTGCAAAGGCCCGAAGACCCAGCCGACGGAGAGCGGCGTCGCGGCGTTCTTCGCGACCCTCGACGCCGCGACGAGAGCCGATTGCGAGCGACTCGACGCTTGGATGAGCTCGGTCACCGGCGCGCCTGGCGTCATGTACGGGAAGAGCATCGTCGGCTACGGCCAGTCGACCATCCGCTACGCGGACGGGCGCGAGGCTCCTTGGATGCTGATTGGGTTCTCCCCCCGAAAAGAGGCGCTCACGCTCTATGGAGTGCTCGGCAGCGCGCCCGCGGCGCTCCTCGAGAAGCTCGGCAAGCACAAGACTGGAAAGGGCTGCCTCTATCTCAAGCGCTTGGCCGACGCCGACGAAGCGACGCTCCTCACTCTCTTGAAGACCGCGAGCGAGCGTCGTTGAAGTCGGCTGGACCGAGCACCCTCGGCGAGGTCGCTTGGACCTTCCTGCGGCTCGGCTGCTTGTCTTTTGGCGGACCTGTCGCGCATATCGGCTATTTCAGGGCCGAGCTGGTCGAGCGTCGCAAGTGGCTCACCGACGCGCATTTCGGCGACCTCGTCGCGCTCTGTCAGTTCTTGCCAGGCCCCGCGAGCAGCCAAGTCGTCTTCGCCGTGGGAATGCAGCGCGCGGGCATCTTGGGCGCGATCGCGGCCTCCGCGTGTTTCACCCTCCCGTCGGCGCTGCTCATGATCGGCTTCGCTTATGGGGTCGCTCGGGTCCCTGATTTCCACCGAGCGGGTTGGCTGCACGGCCTCAAGTTGGCGGCCGTCGCGGTGGTCGCACAAGCAGTTTGGGCAATGGCCTCCAAGCTGTGCCCGGACCGGGCGCGCGCGACGTTGTGCTTGGGCGCGGCCGCGGTGCTCGGGGCGGCGCCTGGGGCGATCGCACAGCTCGGCGTCATCTCGATGGGTGGGCTCGTCGGCTTTCTCCTTTACCGCAAGAAGCTCGAAATCTCCCCTGCGTCCACGCCGCCGGGCCGCCATCTCGTCGCCGCGATGGCGCTCGCCGCCTTCTTCGGTCTCCTCCTCTTCACGCCAGTCGTCGCGTCGCTCACGGACGCTCGTGAGGCGAAGGTTTTCGACAGCTTCTATCGGTCGGGCTCTCTGGTCTTCGGCGGCGGACACGTCGTCTTGCCGCTCCTCCGCGCCGAGGTCGTCCCGCGCGGTTGGGTCACCAACGACCAATTCCTCGCGGGTTATGGCGCAGCACAAGCCATCCCTGGACCGCTCTTCACCTTCTCGGCTTATCTCGGGGCCGCGATGCAGCCAGGGCCGCCGCGTTGGCAAAGTGGTTTGCTCTGCCTCGTTGCGATCTTCCTGCCGGCGTGGCTGCTCATCGGCGGAGCGCTCCCATTCTGGCATCGGCTCCGTCAGAAGGCATGGGCCCAGGCCGCGCTCGCGGGCGCGAACGCCTCGGTGGTGGGCGTGCTCCTGTCGGCGCTCTACAATCCTGTCTTCCTCGAGGGGGTGAAGAGCGGCGGAGACTTGTGTGTAGCGCTCGTGGCCTTCGGCCTGCTCCAACATTGGAAGGCGCCGCCTTGGGTGGTCGTGTTGGGGTCGGCGCTCAGTGGAGAGTGGCTCCTCACGCATTGAGGTCCGCGCAAACCGACGTGCGGGCAGGTTCGAGGGCTGCCGACGTAGGATGAGCCGCGAGATGGCCGAGACGACAGTTCCCTATGTGGTGCGTGCAGGCGATTATCTGGCGAAGGTTGCGCACCTCTTCGGTTTCGACGCGGACACGGTTTGGAACCTCCCCGAGAACGAAGAGCTCCGGACCAAGCGACCGAACCCCAATGTCCTTTATCCCGGTGACGTCCTCCGGATCCCCAAGCGCGAGGGCGAGGGCGTAGCGGTCGAGGGCGGCACCGAGAACACCTATGCCGCGCCCGTCCCGACCTCGAAGATCTCGATTGTCCTCTACGACCCGGCGGGCGGACTGTTCGCGTCCAAGCGGTGTATCGTGCGCGACATTCCGAACGCGCCAGAGTCTACGACCGCCGAGGGAAAGCTGGAGTTCGACGTCCCCGTGACGCTCCGCCTGGTCATCGTCGAGTTCCCCGATGACGAGGTGATCCTCGAGCTCGACGTCGGCGGATTGGACCCTGGGAGCGAAGACTCGGGCGTGAAGCACCGACTCCGCAACTTGGGTATCTATTGTGACGACGGCGTGGAGAGCGCCGAGAACGACGAGCGCTACGCGAACGCGCTGCGGGTCTTTCAGCAGCGCGCGGGGCTGCCGGAGACTGGTGAGCTCGACGACGGCACGCGCGCCGCTTTGCTCTCCGAGCACCTCGTCTGAGCCATCCGTTCCTCGGGGAGGGTGGAGTCGCTCCCCAATTCCATTGTCGAGAGGAGTGAGTTCGTGAGCGATCCCAATGCGTCGGCAGTCGTGGCACCTCAGCAGGATCAGAAGGTCGTCGTGTTGCAAGACACCTATACCTTCGACCCGGGTGGGTTCCCCGCGGGCTTCAAGAACCGATTCAAGGGCATCGTCGATCGCAAGCGAGCGCTGATCACCCTCTGGGTGGACGTCGCCTGGGTGAACAAGCACGAAGGCTGGAAAGCCCAGAAGAACGTCAATGGACCGCGCGACTACGCGAGCTTCCAACAGACCTTCAAGAGCGTCGTCGAGACCGGCTGGTCCCAGGTGTGGAAGCTCAAGCCCGACGTCCCCTTCGACGGGAACCTCTATTACAAGTGTAAAGTTTATATCAACAACCTGACGAGCACGAGCGACCCGCACCAGCTTCTCGTAACCGTCTGGGACGGATACGCAGCCGACGCGCCGAATCGCAGCTTCGCCCAGCCGAAGAACTCGTCACAGCCCGACTCCGACCGCCTGATGGACCTCAAGACCAAGGGCGGAACGACCGAGAGCGACATCAGCTACCAGCAGCAGCCGTTCCCCCCTTCGCCGAAGACCCCGACCACGCAGTTCAGCCGGTGCACTGCAGTCCACGAGTTCGGTCACCACATTGGGCTTCATCACCCCCTCGAGCATCTAGGCAATTCGGACGACGCTTATGGCAGGACGGAGGAGGAGGCCAGAGGCGTCATGGGCTGGGGCAATGTGGTCAAGAAAGAGAACTACTCGCCGTTCATCAAGATCGCCGAGCGGTTCTACGCGAAAGTCTCGCCCTCCAATTCCAACAAGTGGACTGTGGTGTCGAGCGACTCTGGAGTGACCGAATAGCCTTCGCGGCGACGACGGTGAGCGCGAAGACGATGAGCGCCACCGCGGTGAGCACCGCGCCGAGCCGACGCGGCAGGAGCGGCCCCGCGAGATCGCCTGCGACGCGGAGCGAGAGGCCCGCGTGGAGCGCGCCGAGCGGCAGATACAAATACTTTGTAAAAGGAATCTCGATGCGCGCCACGGCCGGCAACACGATCGCCGCGTGGGCGAAGACCATCGAGAGGACGTAGCCCACGAACACCGAGTGCAAGATCGCGTCGTAGATCGGGCCGCCGGGTGGGACGCCGAAGAGCATCGTGAGCGCGCCTGCGACGACCAGCCAGAAGGCCCCCGCGAGGACCCCAGCGGCCGCGAACGCAGGCAGCCCGGGGCGCTTGAGCACGCGGCGCGCGAGGTCGAAGCGGAGCTGCCAAAGGCCGATCGCGGCGAGGGCTACACCGGAGACTCGCGCGAGCGCCGTCGATGGGCCGAAGAGCGCGGCCCCTAGCGATCCGAGCGCGAGGAGCGCCGCTGCGATCGCGAAGCCGATCCGAGCGCTGCGAGGTGTGGGCGCGAGCCTCGAGAGCTCGAGGCGCTCCGCCGCGATCGTGAGGACGAAGAAGCTCATCCAGGTGAGGACGACGCGCGTGACGGGAGCGCCGGTCGCTGAGAGGAGAGTCCCGACGGCGAGGACGATCGAGCCAAGCAGCATCACCCACGTGCGGCGCTGCCTGGCGCCTCACGATCGCGACGTTGAGCAAGACGAGGGCGAACGCAGCGACGACGGTGGCGACGCGTGCAGCCGGTGAATGCACGAGGCCGAGCGCGATGCCCGCGGCGCCCGAGACGGGCGCGGCGAACCCGCGCCAATCGCCGAGCGCGACCGCGCGCTCGAGGGCGATGAGCGTGCCGAACGCGCCGAGCACGAGGAGTTGGCCGTGCTCGAGGACATAGTCGGGCCCCCAACCGACCATGACGCCGAACCGCGCGAGCCCAGCGAGGACGCCCGTGACGAGCGCGACCGCCACCACAAAGAGGATTGCGCCCTTCAACACGGGACCTCCCGAGAGCAAACGCCGGCGTACTCGTACTGCCGGTCCTAAGTTCGCTGGGGTAGCACTAGCCAGCCCACCCGAGCGCCTCGCGGGCAGCGGGCGACATGCGCGCCGCTGTCCAGGGCGGCTCCCAGACGAGGTGAACGCTGGCGCGTGACACGCCTGGCAACTTCGCGAGCTTCGCCTCGGCTTCGTGAGCGATGTGCTCGCCGAGAGGACACGCTGGCGTCGTCATCGTCAGATCGACGTCGACGACGCCGAACTCCGCGTCGAGGCGATAGACGAGCCCCAGATCGACGACGCTGATGCCGAGCTCGGGATCGAGGACGCCGGAGAGGACCTCGAGCGCGCGATCCCGGAGCGCTCCGCCGCTCACGACGGCGCGCCCCCGAACCGCGGCCGGAGCACGTGGTTCTCGAGATGGACGTGCGTGAAGATGTCCTTCTCGAGCGCCGCGAGCTCGGAGAAGAGCGCCTTATAGCTATTGCACGCCCAATCCGGCAGCGTGTAGTCGTCGGCCGCTGCGCGCAGCTCTTCGAGGAGCTTCGCGACGGAGAGGTGCTCCTCGAGCATCGAGGCGAGGAGCGCGTCCTTACGGGCCTGTTCGCCATCCGTGAGCAGGAGGGGGAAGAGGTTCAGCTCCTCGTCGTCGAGGTGGCTGTAGAGCGTCTTGGCGAGCGTCGTGAGCGTGTCGCTCAACGCGCGCAGCTTCGCGTTGCGTTCACCGTGGACGCGCGCGACCTTCGCAGCGAGCGGGAGCAAGAACGGCAGCGTTCGCCTGAGATACGCGTGGTGCGTGTCGACGATGTGTCGAACGAGCGCGGACGTCGGGAGATCCTTCGGGTGAGCGTCGCTCCCCTCGTGACGCGCGCGGATCGCGGCGTCGAGCTCGCGCACGAGGACGGCGACGTCGACGCCTTTGTCGTGGGCGGCGCGCTCGACGCTGATGTCGCCCCCACAACAGAAGTCGATGCGATAGCGCTGAAAGACCTCGGCGCATTCGGAGTGATCGAGGACGACGTGGGCGACTTTCTCGGACGCGTTGAGCATGGGAATCTCCTGTCGCCGTGTGTTCGCACTCGGCGTGCCAGGCTGGAGCGTCCGCAGGCGCGCCCTGGATTTGCGGAGAAACACGCTGGGCTCGTACACGACGCGCTTGCCGCCTCAATTGGTGAGTTCCAAAATGGAACGCGTGGAATCAAGCCCTCCGACTTGCCCTTCGTGTGGGCTCATTCCGCTCGTCCCCCGATTGACGGGCGCGACCGAGCTCGTCGCTGCGAGCCCCGGGATGCAGTCGGTGCTTCGCCGGGTCGCCCGCTTCGCCGGGAGTGATGCGCCCGTCGCAGTGCTCGGCGAGACCGGCACGGGCAAAGAGGTCATCGCCCGCGTGCTGCACGCGAACTCAGCGCGAGCGAGCGCGCCGTTCGTCCCCGTCAACGTCGCGGCGCTCCCCGCCGAGCTGCTCGAGTCCGAGCTCTTCGGTCATGGAAAAGGGGCCTTCACCGGCGCGACCAACGCGCGGCGCGGGCTCTTCGAGGCCGCTGAAGGCGGGACGCTCTTCCTCGACGAGGTCGCCGAGCTGCCGCTCGCGTTGCAAGCCAAGCTCTTGCGCGCGCTCCAAGACGGCGAGATCCGTCGAGTCGGTGAGAACGAGCCGTTCGCAGCGGACGTGAGGATCGTCTGCGCGACGCACCGCGATCTCGCCGAGCACGTAAAACAGGGGTCCTTTCGAGAGGACCTCTACTACCGAATCAAGGTCCTCAGCGTCGTTGTGCCGCCGCTCCGCGAGCGCCGTGAAGACATCCTGCCGATCGCGACGCACCTATTGTCCAAAGAGCGCACGACCGCGAAGGCCTTCACCGCGGACGCGGAGAGCGCCCTCCTGTCTTATGCGTGGCCGGGCAACGTGCGCGAGCTCCACAACGCTGTAAAACACGGCGCTGCGCTCGCGATAGGCCCGCTCGTCGACAGCGCGGATTTGCCGGATGAGGTCCTTTCGCCGACGAGCACCGCCCCGCGCTCGGGCGCCCCGCAGCTTCGAGAGGGCGCGCTCACGCTTCGCTCGCTCGCCGAGGTCGAGAGAGAGCACATCCTCGCGACCCTCGACGCGTGCGGCGGGTCCCAAGCCGAGGCCGCGCGCGTGCTCGGCGTCGCGCGCAACACCCTTTGGAGGAAGCTCCGCGAATATGGGCGTTCGACGGAGCAACGCGATTAGTCGGTCGGCGCGAGCGCGCTCAACGCGGCGAGCACCTGAGACGCGTATCGATCGGCGACGGCCGGCCAGCTGCGACGCTCCTCCTCGAAGTACCAGGCAGCAGCGCCCGGTGAGTCCTGCCAACGAGGGATCGCCAAGAGCCGCGTCAGGCGGGCCGCACAGACCTCCGGCGATTCCATCCGGCGCTTCGCGAGCGTGAGGAGCCGCCCGAGGAGGCCGTCGCGGTCGCCGAGCTCGGTGCGCACGACGCCGGGGTGGACGACCGCAAAGTCGACCTCGGGGTAGCGGCGCGCGGCCTCGCGCATCGCGATCGCGCCCGCGAGCTTGGTGTTCGCGTACGTACGAAACGAGGAGAAATCCAAGCCGACCGGCGTTCGCTCGGCGTCGAACCGACCGAGCACCATGAGCCCGGCGCCGACGACGAGCACGCGCGACAGCGCTCCTCGGCGAAGGAGCGGCGCCTGGAGCGCGAGCGGCGACAGGCAGTTCACCGCGAAGGAGGCCTCGACGGCGGGCGACGCGCCGACGACTCGCTCACGCGGCCAGAGGCCCGCGTTGTGGACGAGGATCGCCTTGCCCTCGATCTCGGATGCGAGCCGCTCGCCAACCGCAGCGGCCGCGCTCGGCGACGCGAGGTCGACTGGCCTCACCACGACCTCCGCGGGTTCGAGCTCGCGCGCGAGAGACGTGAGCCGCGCTTCGTCACGCGCGAGGAGAATCATGCGTAGGCGCGCCGATCGGGCGTCGGCCGCGAGCGCGCGGACGAGCGCGGCGCCGATGCCTCGGGAGCTGCCGGTGACGAGCCAGGTCTGCGAGCTCGAACCTGCGATCGACGCGGTGTTCATCACGGAGGCCATCGTATCGCGCCGAGCCCCGATCTGGAATATCCTTCCAATTGTAGGTTCCATCCAGATAGCGCGCAGCGCGCGCCGGGTGCCTCTCGCGCGCCGGGGCGCTATCGTCGGGGCGTGTCGTCTGCCCCGTCCAAGGCCGCCCCGACGGCGAAGCGCCGCAGCGACGGCGAGCGGAGGCGCGACGCGATCCTCGACGCCGCGCTGAGGTGCTTCAACGAGCGCGGCGTGCTCGCCGTCGGGATCGAGGACATCCGCCGCGAGGCGGGCGCGAGCCCCTCGTCGGTGTACAACCTGTTCGCGGATCTCGGCGAGATCATCGTCGCGCTGCTGATCCGCGTGTTCGACGCGCTGTTCGCGCACCTCGCAGCGCGCGTCGGGCGCACGCGCACGGCCGAGGGCGCCGTGAAGGCGCTGGTCGACGCGCACCTCGAGTGGATCGCCGAGCACCCGAAGGAGGGCGCGTTCATGTACCAGGCGATGACGCTGGCGCCGCGCTCGGCCGGGCCCGGGGGCGGCGCCCTCGAGAGGCTCACCGCGGCGAAGGCTCGGGCGCTCGCGCCGGTCGTCGCGCACCTCGGGGTCTTCGTGGAGCGTGGCGAGATCCCCGATTGGTCACCGCAGCTGCTCGACGTCGTCATCCTGGGCGTCGCGCACGAGGCGCTGCGACGCTGGCTCTCCGGAGCGACCGAGCTCGATCCGAAGAAGCTCCGCAAGAGCCTCCCGGCGATCGCCTGGCGCAGCATCCGCCGCTGAGCCTCGTGCCGCGTGGCCGTGGCAGGATGCGCATGTGTCGACCCCCTCACCTCGCCCGCGCTGCTCGGTCTTCATCGCCACGAGCCTCGACGGCTACATCGCGAGGAGCGACGGCAGCATCGACTGGCTCTCGCTCGCCGAGTCCGAGGGGGAGGACTACGGCTACCGCGCGTTCTGCGACTCGGTGGACGCCCTGGTCATGGGCCGAAATACCTATGACACCGTCTGTGGATTCGGAGCGTGGCCCTACGCCGACAAGCGCTGCATCGTCCTCACGAACCGGCGGCCCACGAGCGCGGCGCACGGCGAAGAGTTCGCCGAGGGCGACGTGAGCGCGCTCGCGCTGCGGCTCGGCAGCGAGGGCGTCCAGCGCGTCTACGTCGACGGCGGAGACGTCATCGACCAGTTCCTGCGCGCGGGGTTGATCGACGACATGACGATCTCGGTGCTGCCCATCCTGCTCGGCTCGGGGCGTCGCCTCTTCCGCGAGGGGCGCCCCGAGACACGCTTCGTCCTCGAGTCGAGCGACGCCTTCGCGACGGGCCTCGTCAGGCTGCGGTATCGCGCGGGGACCTCGTGAGCGAGCCGAGCGAGCGCCCCGACGCCGACGCGCTCCTTCGGCGCGTGAACGAAGAGCGCGCCCGCGCCAAACGCGGCAAGCTGAAGCTCTTCTTCGGGTTCGCGCCCGGGGTCGGCAAGACCTACCGCATGCTGCAGGCAGCGCGCGATCTCGTCGAAGATCAGAAGCTCGACGTGGTCGTCGGCGTCGTCGAAGATCACGGCCGCACCGAGACCGCGGAGCTCCTCGAGGCGCTCGAGGTCTTGCCGCGCCGCAAGAGCGAATATCGCGGCGTGCGGCTCGAGGAGCTCGACCTCGACGGGGCGCTCGCTCGCCACCCGAAGCTGCTGCTCGTCGACGAGCTCGCGCACACGAACGCGCCCGGATCACGACACCGCAAGCGATGGCAAGACGTCGAAGAGGTGCTCGACGCGGGCATCGACGTCTTCTCGACGATGAACGTGCAGCACGTCGAAAGCTTGAACGACGTAATAGCTCAGATCACCCACGTCCGCGTGCGCGAGACCGTGCCTGACTCGGTGCTCGATCACGCCGACGCGATCGAGCTGGTCGACGTGCCGCCCGAGGTGCTGCTCGAGCGCCTGCGAGACGGCAAGGTCTACCTCGGCGAGCAAGCGCAGCGGGCGGCCGACCACTTCTTCCGACGTGGGAATCTGCTCGCGCTACGCGAGCTCGCGCTCCGACGGACAGCGGAGCGCGTGGACGAAGACGTCCGCGAGTACCGCGCGGAGCACGGCGTCCACACGACGTGGCCGGCCGGCGAGCGCGTGCTCGTTTGTGTCGGGCCCGCGCCGAGCTCGGGCAGGTTGATCCGCGCCGCCGCGCGCATCGCGGCGGGGCTTCGGTGCGCGTGGGTCGCGTCGTACGTCGAGGTGCCCGCCGTCACGCGCATGAGCGACGGCGATCGAGAGCGGCTCGAGGCTCACTTCAGGCTCGCGGAGGCGCTCGGCGGCACCGTCACGAGGCTCTCGGGGGTGCGCATCGCAGAGGCTCTCCTCGTCTACGCCCGCAAGCACAACGTCACGCGCATCGTCATCGGCAAGCCGACGCACTCGCGGTTGCGCGATCGCGTGCGCGGCTCGCTGCTCGACGAGGTCGTCCGCGGCAGCGGCGACATCGACGTGCTCGTGATCAGCGGCGACACGCTCGACGACGAGCCCGCGGCTGGACCACGGCCTGCGCCTACGCGCTCGAGCGTCGGGAGCTACTTCGCCACGCTCGGGGTCGTCGCCGCGACGCTCGCGGTCGCGTTGGGGCTCCGCAGCTTCGCCGGCCTGCCGGACCCCGAGCTCTTGTTCTTGCTCGCGGTGATGGTGGTGGCGGTCACGCTCGGCCGCGGCCCGTCCATCATGGCGGCGGCGTTGAGCGTCGCTTGCTACGACTTCTTCTTCGTCCCTCCGCGGTACACGTTCTCGGTCTGGGAGCGGCGCTATCTGCTGACCTTCGCGATCATGTTCGGCGTCGGCTACGCGATGAGCGAGCTCGCCGAGCGACTGCGCAGACAGGAGCGAGACGCGCTCGCACGTGAAGAGCGCACCGCCGTGCTCTACGCCCTCACCCGAGAGCTCGCGTCCACCAACCAGCCGTCGGAGATCGCGATCATCGCCGCGCGACACGCCGCCGACGTCTTCGTCGCGCAGGCCGTGGTGCTCGCGGTCTCGGCGGAGGGCTTGCTCCAAGAGCTCGCGGCGAGCCCCGAGCACGTCACGCTCGCTGCGGCGGATCTCGGCGTCGCGAAGTGGACCTACGAGCGCGAGGAGCTCGCCGGGTTCGGGACGGACACGCTGCCCGGCTCGAAGGTGCTTTGTTCACCGCTGCGCGCAGGCCAATCGAAGCTCGGCGTGCTCGCGCTGATCCCGAAGCAGCGCAGCGCGCTCGGCGCGGACCAGAGGATGTTCCTCGACGTCTTCTCGAGACAGGTGGCGATCGCGCTCGAGCGCGCCCGCCTCTTCGACGAGGCCAAACAAGCCGCGCTGCGCGCGCGGACCGAGGAGATGCGCTCGTCGCTGCTCTCGGCCGTGTCCCATGATTTGCGCACGCCGCTCGCGTCGATCACCGGCGCCGCGACCTCGCTGCGCGACGACCCCGACCTCAGCCAAGCGACGCGCGGCGATCTCGTCGAGGCGATCGTCGATCAGGCAGCGCGCCTCGAACGGCTCGTTTCGAACCTGCTCGACATGACCCGCTTGGAGTCGGGTGGTGTGGCGCTCCGACGCGACTGGGTCCCGCTCGACGAGATCATCGGCTCGGCGCTCACGCGCCTCGAAGAGCGACTCGAGGCGCGTCCGGTCGACGTCGTCATCGACGAGGACGTGCCCCTGGTGTTCGTGGACCCCGTGATCTACGAGCAAGTCTTCGTGAACCTGCTCGAGAACGCGGACAAATACACAGGGCCCGGGTCGCCCATCGAGATCCGCGCGTCTCGACGCGGCGACCTGGTCGTCGTCGAGGTTCGCGATCACGGCCCCGGCCTGGTGAAGGGCACCGAGGCTCGCATCTTCGAGAAGTTCTTCCGAGGGACGCATGCTGGCGTCTCGGGCGCGGGGCTCGGCCTCGCGATCTGCAAGGGCATCGTGGAGGCTCATGGCGGCACCATCGAGGCCGAGAACGGCGTCGAGGACGGCGCGACGTTCCGCCTCACGATCCCGAGCGGGGGTGAGCCGCCCCCGTTGTCGCTGAGAGGAGCCGCGTCATGACCGAGAGCGGGGCGCTCGTGCTCGTGGTCGAAGACGAGCCGCAGCTGCGCAAGTTCATCCGCGCGTCGCTCTCGTCGCACGGCTATCGCGTGGTCGAGGCCGAGACCGCCGCGGAGGGCGTGCGCCTCGTCACGAGTCACAACCCCGAGATCATCCTCATGGATCTCGGCCTGCCCGACGGCGACGGGATCGATCTGACGAGGCAGCTGCGCGAGTGGAGTCGCGTGCCCATCATCGTGCTCTCGGCTCGCGGCCGCGAAGACGACAAGGTCGCGGCGCTCGACGCGGGCGCGGACGACTACCTGACGAAGCCCTTCGGCGTGAACGAGCTGCTCGCGCGGATGCGGGTCGCGCTGCGGCACGCGCAGACCGCGACGTCCGCTTCACCCGCTGGCGTCCTCGAGTTCGGTGACCTCCGCGTGGACCTCGCCCGCAGAGAGGTATTTCGAGGCACCGAGGATTTGCACCTCACCCCGATCGAATACCGCCTCCTCGCCTACTTCGCGCAGCACGCCGGCAAAGTGCTGACGCACCAGCAAATCCTGAAGGAGGTCTGGGGCCCCGCGTACGCCGCGCACACGCACTACGTCCGCGTCCACGTCGCGGAGCTTCGCAAGAAAATCGAGCGAGAGCCCTCACGGCCGAAGCTCCTCGTCACAGAACCCGGGGTCGGTTACCGACTTCGAGATCGTTCGTGAGCCAGCCGCGAGAGCGGGTCGAAAGGGGAGATTGGCAGACTCCCGATCGGTTGGCAGAGGACGTCCTCGGAGCCGTTCGCCTCGCGGCCCCCGCCTGTGTGCTCGAGCCGACCTGCGGAGACGGCGCGTTCCTCGCGGCCGCGGCGCGCCTCTACCCCCGCGCAAAGCTGATTGGATATGACCTCTCGAGCACCCATATCGCCGTCGCGCGCGCGCGCCTCCCCGCGTCGCGCACCACGCTCGAGATCGCCGATTTCTTCGACGTTCGCTGGGACGAGGTCATCGCTCGATTGCCTCGCCCGATCCTCGTAGCCGGCAATCCCCCGTGGGTGACGAGCACGACGATCGGCAAGCTCGCGGGTCCGGTCGACGCCCCGCGAGGGCGCCGCAACTTGCCCCCCAAGTCGAATTTCAAGCGACACGCCGGACTCGACGCGATGACGGGAAAGGCCAATTTCGACGTCTCGGAGTGGATGCTCCTCTGCCTGCTCGAAGCGCTGCGCGCCGACTCGGCCGAAGCCTCGGTCGCGATGCTGTGCAAGGCCTCGGTCGCGCGACGCGTGCTCGAACACTGCGCGCGCGAGGGATGGTCGATGACGGGCGAACTGCGCACGATCGACAGCCGCAAACACTTCGCCGCGATGGTGGACGCGGTCGCGCTCTACCTCGCCCCTCGTGATGACGGCGCGCCGATGCGCTGGCGCGTCTACTCGTCGCTCGAGGCGACGACGCCGAGCTCGGAGATGGGCGTCGTCGACGGCCGCGTGTCGAGCGACGTCGCGGCCCATCGAGAAACCCAGGCCCTCGAGGGTCGTTCGGAGCTCACGTGGCGCTCGGGACTCAAACACGATTGCCGAGCCGTCATGGAGCTCGCGAGGACCGAAGGTGGATATGAAAATGGGTTTGGAGAGCGAGTAGACCTCGAACCCGACTTTCTATTTCCCTGGCTCAAAGGTTCGGACGTCGCGAACGGTCGCCTCGAGCCCGCGCGCGTGATCGTCGTGCCCCAGCGCCGCTTGGGTGAGGACACCTCGACCCTGCGCGAGCGCGCGCCCCGACTCTGGCGCTATTTGGAGCGCCACAGAGACCGCCTCGACGCGCGCAAGAGCCGAATCTACCGGGACGCTCCGCCCTTCTCGATCTTCGGTGTGGGCGACTACACGTTTGCCCCATTCAAGGTCGCGATCTGTGGCCTCTACAAGCGCCTGTCCTTCGTCGTCGTCGACCCCGTCGCCGGGCAGCCGACGCTCGTCGACGACACCGTTTACTTTCTTCCATGTAAGTCAGTAGATTCGGCGCGAGCCCTCGCCGACGCCCTCTCGAGTCCGCGCGCGCGAGCCTTCTTCGAGGCGCGGATCTTCTGGGACGAGAAGCGCCCTATCGCCAAGTCCGTCCTCGAGCGGCTGTCGCTGCGCGCCCTCTTCGAGGAGCTCGAGACCCCCTATCCGCTCTGACCCATAGCGGCGTCCCTCCCAGCGCCGCCCGCTCGGTTGGAGCGGGCAGCGCCGGGGAGACTCAGCGGTCGATTTCGACGGTCGTCACGACGCCGGCGCCGATCGTCTTGCCGCCCTCGCGCAAGGCAAAGCGCATCCCTGCCTCGAGCGCGATGGCGTGCCCGAGGCTGAACTGGATGACGCCGTGCCCACCCGGCTCGAGCTGCTCGTCAGCGACGATCGCGTCGACGCGGCCCGTGACCTCCGTCGCACCGAAGAAGAACTGGGGCTTATAGCCGACCCCGAATGGAGTCCTGCGCCCGCCCTCCTTCTCGGTGAGCACGAAGATCTCGGCGCGCCCGCCGGCGTGACTGAGGACGCTCCCCGGGGCGATCAGGACCTCGCCCCGGACGATGCTGTCCCGCGACACGCCGCGCAGCAAAAAACCGACGTTCTGACCCGCGCGGGCCTCCGCTTGATCGCGGTGAAAGGACTGAATCCCCGTCACCACGATGGGACGCCCGCTCGCGCCCGTCTGTCCGATCACCTCGATTTGACCTCCTCGCGCGAGCGTCCCGCGCGTCACGCGACCCGTGACGACGGTGCCGCGACCTTCGATGGAAAAGACGTCCTCGACGGGCATGAAGAACGGTGCAGCGAAGTCTCTCGGGGGCTCCGGGACACGCTGGTCCAGGACCTCGAGCAGCTCGACGATGCACTTGGCCCGCTCGCCCGCAGCGTCACCCGCGAGGGCGGCGTCGAGCGCGCGCAGCGCCGACCCACGTACGACTGGGACATCTCGATAGCCATGCAGGGCGAGGAGCTCCTCGACCTCCATGACGACGAGCTCCAAGAGCTCCGGATCGGCGACATCGGTCTTGTTCACGAACACCACCAAGTGCTCGATGCCGACCTGCCGCGCGAGGAGCACGTGCTCCCGAGTCTGCGGCCCGATACCTTGAGAGCCGTCGACGAGCAGGATGGCACCGTCCATTTGGGAGGCGCCCGTGATCATGTTCTTCACGAAGTCGGCGTGACCGGGGCAGTCGACATGGGCATAGTGCCTCACGCGAGACTCGTACTCGACGTGCGCGACGTGGATGGTGATCCCACGCGCGCGCTCCTCGGGGGCGCTGTCGATCTCGGTGAGCGTCTTCGGTTTACCGCCGTAGAGCGCCGCCGAGACCTGCGTGATCGCTGCGGTGAGCGTCGTCTTGCCGTGGTCGACGTGGCCGATGGTGCCGACGTTGATATGCACTTTGCTCATGGGAATAACCTCCTCTTTGGAGCCACAAAAACAGCGACACCCCGCAGGCACTTTCGCCGGCGGGGTGTCGCTGCCTTCGCGACGCTCGAGGTCGAACCTCAGCCCCCCGGCGATACCGCCGTTGATGAGTCGAGAGTCGAGTCCGAGCGCGAGCGACGCATGTCTCCGAGCGACGCTCGATGACCGCCGCGGCTGACGTCAGAGCCTCCAAGCCGCGCACGTCGGTCGGGCGCCATGAGCTTCGAGGAGTCCATCGCCCGCCGCTTCGGTGAGGCCCACCTGCCCGTCGAGGTCGCGCGCGCGCCGCTCGGTCGCGCGAGCGACAGCGGCATCGTCGAGATCGACATCACGCGCGCGCGCCGCGCGCCCGCCGAGCGATTTCGCGTCTATCGCGGCGCCCCCGAGAACCGCATCGAGGTCCTGGGCACCGACCGATCGCTGCGCCAGCTCGTGCTCTTGGTGCACGAGCCCAAGCGCGTCTTCGAGCAGGTCATATCGGCATATGCCGCCGCGCGCTCCTCGGCGAAGGTCGTCCGCAAGCGCGGGCGAATGGCGGTCATCGAGCAGGAGACCTCGGACAAGAAGCGCCATTTCCTCTGCGGAATGGACGAGTCGCACCTCTTCGTGGCGGAGCTGCCGCGCGGGGTCTCCAGCGTCTCGCTCGCTCGAGATGCGCTCCGCGCGCCCGAGGTCCCGCGCAACCTGCAGGTTCGCGGCGGCCAGGTGAAGCGCCAGGGCGAGTGGTTCTTCTTGCCGCTCGAGACGAACGCGCTCGCCGAGCTCGAGGCGCGGACCGCGGCGCTCCAAATCGTGAAGCGTGCTGGGATCGCCCAGGCCGCCGGCCTCCGCCGCGCGGGACGCCCGCACGTCGCCGAGGAGATCCTCGTCCAGGACGGGCTCATCTATGTGCGCGGTCGCGTCGCCCACCCCGACCATCGCACCATCGAGCTCCTCGAGTGGACGCGCGTCGTGCCGAACCGCGAGCGCTTCGATCAACCCGAGGGGGTGCTCTGGGTGGATTGAGTTTCAGCCCGACGAGAGCCCGCGGATCCAAGCGCCGCGCGCGACCAGCTTCTCACGGAGGGCCCAGAACGCGCGCCCATATCCGTAAAACGGGATACCGGGATAGAGGTGGTGCACGAGGTGGTAGTTCTGCCCGAACATGAGCGGGGTGAGCCACCGACGCTCGATGATCGCGCTCGCCCGCATCGGGTCCACACGGTGGAGTACGGCGTGCGGGTGGTGGGGGATGAAGTCGAACGCGAGCGCCAAGAGGACAATCGCGACGCGCGCCGGCAGCACCCAATAGAGGAGCAGGTCGCGGCCGTGTCCGGTCGCGACGATGGCCCCGGCCGCGAGGAGCACCACCACGATCCCGAAGAGCGTGGCCGCGACCTCACGCCGAGGGCGGCGCGAGGCGTTTCGAGCGTAATAGACATAATAATAGAGGTCCTGTGTCGCCCAGCGGAGCGGCCACGTCAGCGGGCTGCCCGAGCCGCTCCACATGTCGGGGTCGCGCGCCGGGTCGTTCGTGTGCTGATGATGGGTGAGGTGCACCAGGCGAAACGCAGGGAACGGCGCCATCAGCATGAAGCCCATCAGCCAGCCGACAGCCTCGTTCAGCTTGCCCCGGCGAGCGACGGACTCGTGCGAGGCGTCGTGGAGCGGAGTGAACGCCGCGAAGGCGAGAATGGACTGTCCGACGACCGCGACGGGCCACGGCACGAGGCTCGAGGCCGCGGCTACCCCCAAGCCGATAAAGCCGACGGCGACGCTCACCGCCAACATGATTGTAGGGATCGCCACCCTCGGCGGGACGAGGAGCGCGCGCTCGCTTACAGTGAGGTCCGAGAGACCAAGAGGATGCGACTTCATGTTTCCTTCGCTTGTGGTTTCTTGCGTGCGCTGGACGCGCGTTGCTTTGCAGGTCGTCGGGGTGGTTCTGCGGCGTTGGGAACGAAGAGGTGTCGCGCCAGCGTGAGCGTGTGCGCGTCGCCCCGCCAAAGGCGCGCGCCGAGCGGCCCCATCGCCGAGTGGACGAGGTGCGCGAACATCAGCTGAAGGACCGCCGCGCGAACCGGAAAGCCACGCGGCACGCGAGCGCCCGCGACGATCGCAGCCTCGACCGTGTCGACGAGCGGGCCCAGCGACTCCTCGAGGGCGCGCTGCGCGACGGCGTCCCCACCGTGCAGACAGCCGCGTAAGACGACGGACAAGATGTCGACGTGCTCGCGCTCGAAGGCGACCAGCGCAGTCACGAGGTGCGCGAGTCGCGCCTCGAACCCAAGCCCCCGAGCCGAATCGCCAGGCGCCGAGAGCGAGCGCTCGAGCGCATCGCGCATGGCCGCAAAGGCTCGCTCGACGACTGCGGCGTAGAGCTCCGTCTTGCTCGGGTAGTGATAGAGGAGCGACGCCCGCGTGATGCCTGCCGCGCGCGCGACATCCTCGAGCCGGACGGCGTCGAAGCCCTGCGCCCCGAAGGCTGCCGTCGCCGCGGCGAGCAGGACGTCAGCCATGGGCTCCTTGCGATTTTCGAGGCGCGGTCTCGACACGCCGATGAATCTACTCACGGGTCGATAATAATCAACCCCCGAGTTGATACTTGCGCTCGTCTGCGCTGACGCGGACGGCCAACGTCGGTTGCACGCCCGCTTCGCTCTCTTATACAGTCCTCCACGGCGCGCACGCGTGTGCCCGCATTGCGACACGTTTTACAGCACACACTCTGGAGAGCGTTCATGACCCGAGCGCGCGGCGTTCTTCGTCGATATTTGGTTTGTTTTACTTTCGGAATTGTCACCTACACGGCGGCCCAGGGGCTCGCGGCGGCTCAATCGACCGGAGCGGAGTTCGACGGCCCCGACGAGGTCACGCTGAAGGCCGGCGGCACCCTGCGCGGCACCATCATCAGCGTCGAGCCCGGCAAAGGCGTGGTGATCAGCGAGCCCGGCGCCAAAGAGCCGCGGACGCTGCCGTGGTCACAAGTCGCAGACGTACAGAAGGGTAAGTTCAAGCCGCCGCCGACATCCACATTGGAGCCTGGTCCCGTCGGCCCCGGTTACGACACCCCCGAGCCGGGGAGCAACGGGAGAGACGCCGATGAGGACGACGACGCTGACAGCGACGACAGCGACGACAGTGAAGATCCGTCCAAAGCGGCACCACCGCCGATTGCGATGGTGCACCTCGAGACCGACACGGCCGTCACTCTGATGCGACGCGAGCGTCGAGGCTCGACGGCGAGCGACGCCTCGGTCTGCGAGTCGCCGTGTGATCACACCGTCGACGTGCCAGTGGGCGCTCGCTTCTATATTGCCGGTGACGGGGTGACGACCTCGAGCGACTTCAAGTTGGTGCCGGGCCAGAACGCTCACATCAAGGTCGGCGCCGGCAGCGTCGCCGGCCGAATCATCGGCACGTATGTCCTCGTGCCCGTGGGCGTCGTCGGGATGGTGGGCGGCGTCACGGGGTTGATATTGGGCGCGACTGGAGTGGGCGGCAATTCGGAGCAAGGGAGCTATTACCTCGGCGGCGGCGTCGCGCTCGGCCTCGGGACTGCGCTCTTCGTCACGGGGATCGCGGTCGCGGTGGCCAACCGCACGACCTTCCATTTCGACGAGTCGAGTCAGGCCAATGGTGGGGACCGCTTCGCCATCGACGACCGGCCCGCGAGCATCCAGGCGCGGCCTTGGCTGGGGGAGTTTTGAGATGCTGAGTTACAGGACTGTTCGTCGCTCTATCCTCTTGTCCGCTTTGACGGCGGCGCTGGCGCTCGGCGCGACTGCGTGTGGTTCGCGACCGAGGCGAGTCGAGCGTCCGACCGTCGACTCGGAGCCCTCACAGGCTGTCGACACTCCCCGCACCAAGAAGGGCAAAGTCCGACTCTCCGACAAAGACGTCGAGGACGTCGTCGCGATCGTCAGCAAGGCGCGTGGACTACCCATCAAGCATCCGCTGAAGATTGAATGGCTCGAGCAGGCCGCGTTCAAGAAGCAGGTCGAGGCCACCGCCCAACCGAGCCCGGACGACGACTCCAAGCTGTCCGGTGAGGACGCTGCGATGCTGGGCTTCGACTTCTTGCCCCCGCCTTCGGCGCGGACCTCGGTCGCGTCGACGACGCAGATCCTCGGCGAGGAGGTCAGCGGCTTCTACGACCCTGCCGCGGACAAGATTGTCATTCCGAAGCTCGATCTCTCGGACGATCGACTCTTCGACAAGCCCGACCCTGGCGTCACTCAACTCGACATTCAGCGCGCGATCCTGGCGCACGAGATCCACCACGCGCTGCAGGCGCAGAACTTCGGGGTCGACCGCTTCAAGGCCGCCAACAGCGACGAGGCCATCGCGCAGCTCTCGCTGCTCGAGGGCGACGCGCAGGTCGCCATGGGCGCCTACCTCGGCGCGCGTGCTGGCGTACCGCTCGGTCGCACGCTGCGGCGCATGCGCGAGACCGTGAAGGCCGTTCCGCTCGAGTCGCTCTCCAAACACACCGAGAAGGAGAGCGCGCTCAGCCGCGCGCTGCCCCTCACGCGCGAGCGCCTCGCGTTCCCCTATGTCGATGGGATGTTGTTCGTCTCCGACATCTTCCGAGCGGGTGGCTTGGAGCTCGTCGATCAGGCGTACGCGCGCCCGCCTCGCACGACCGAGCAGATCCTCCACCCCGAGAAGTACCTCGCTGACGAACAGCCTATCGAGTTCGCAGCGTTCGACCCGCCGAAGCCCCTCGCGTCGCTCGGCGCGGACTCTCTCGGCGAGCTTCAGACCCGCATCCTGCTCGAGCGGTGTGTCGGTCACGACGCCGCCGTCCGCGCAGCCGAGGGCTGGGCCGGCGACCGTTACTTCATTGTCAGCGAAAAGGACCAGCTCGGGACGGCCTGGATCACCGCGTGGGACAGCACAAACGACGCCGAAGACGCCGCGCACGCGCTCGAACAGGGGAGCGCGTGCTTTTCTCAAAACAGCGTTAAAGGATATTCGATCGGCGCGGAGACGACCGTCGAGCGGCGCGGCACCGCGGTCGCGTTCGTCCGGGGGCTCGATGCCGACAAGCGAAAGAAGCTGACTGCGGCGCTCCTCAAGCTGCCAAAGCAGGCGCCGAAGCCCGTCGTCATAAGCTCGCTCACCATACCGCCGCGCGTCGCCTTGCCAGAGCCGGTGAAGGGCAAGGTCGAGGACGGAATCTACAGGAACGAGTGGCTGAGGCTCGCGGGCCGCATCCCGAAGGGCATGCGAGCGATCGTCGACCGAGACCAGATCGAGGTGATCATCGAGCGCAAGAACACGCCCGTCTTCGGCGCGTTTTATGTCTCCCAGCGCATGACGACCGACGCGCTCAACGAAGAGACCTTCGAGACGATCCGGCGCGTGTTCGCGAGCGAGCTCAAGAAGAAGAGCCTGAAGCTCAAGGAGGCCGGTGGTGGCGCCGTCGAGACGACCATGGGCAACGCGGTCGACAAGAGGTGGAAGGTGAAGGACACGTCGATCGTGCTGCGCGCGGTGCTCGTGCCGATCTGCGCAGGGACTGGCTCGCTCGTCTTCGTACAGATTTATGGGGACGACCAATCCAAGCGGGTCGTCGACGGCTGGCTCGACTCGTTCAAGTTCGGTGGCGGCCGCGACTTGCCTGCCTGCGATTATCTGGACCCGAAATAGGCGCTTCGGTTCCTGCGTCGGCTGGGCTTGGGTCGGCTTCGCTTGCGTTGCTTGAGCGGGCCGCCGACATTGGCGACCCGATGACCGACCTTGCTGATCGTGGGCGTGTGATTCCCCTCGGCCTCGCGCTCCTCGCTGGAGCAGGCTGCGGCGGACAGACGCATGACTCGACCACCGTCGAGGTCTCCGCGGCGACGACGGGCTCTTCGAGCGGCGCCGCGCGCGCCGAAGCCGCCAGTTGCCCCGAGGTCCTGTCTCTCGTCATGCCCGCGGCCGCGGTCTCCGGTCCGTCGAGCAAGGGCCTCTATCTGATAGAGCCGCTGCGCGAGCTCCCGCGCGTCGAGTTGCGTGAAGATGAGCTCCAGCGCGATATCTCCGAGGCGCGAGCCCGGGAGCTGGGTGCCGGGCCGAACTCGGGCTGGATATGGGTGCTGCCGGAGGAGCCCCAGGGGAAGAGCCCCGGCAAGCCGGGCTGTCGCTTGGAGCCCCGCAGTCGAGCGCTCGTGCAAGGCCCCGAGCCCTGGCAGAAGTTCCCTATTTTGGTCACCGTGCTCGCGGGGGAGTGTGAGCTCGACGCGGGTCGCCTCGCTGCGCGCACTGGAAATGCCCCCGCGGCGGACATCGACCGGTGGCGACAATGCAGCGTCGCTCACGCCTCGAGCAAGCCGGAGGGCACCCTCGCGCTCGACGAGCGAGCGCCCGCGTCGCTGCGCGACGGCTTCGCGCCGTCCAATTGTGCAGCACCGGACTGCGAGCTGCGCACCGCCTTTTCAGCCTTCGCGGCTCGCGAGCGGCGCCTCGAATGGAGCGTAGCGACCCGCATCTTCCCTCGACCGGGGACGAACGAGTGCGACTGGATCCACCAGGACTTCACGGGCCTCCTCGCAGAGGATCGCGGCTCCGGCCTCGTCATGCTGGAGAGTTGGGGGCTCGACGACGTGCTGCTCGCGGCGGGGGACATCGTCGGCTTCACGGACCGAGGGATCGACGAGATCGAGCTTTGGCGTTGGCCGCTCGGTTCGCCGCCAGTCTCCACCGGGAAGGTCCGATTCGGTTGGGCGCACGAGGAGGACTTCGAGCAGCAGTCGCTGTCTGCTTATTGCGGTCCTTGAGCGGACGCTCCCACTTCGATCGCAAGACTCGGATTGGCGAGGTCGGGGCCAGCGCGCATGATGCCCCCCGTGAGCGCGGAGAAAACCGAGCATCTCGACGACGAAGCGGCTTGGGCTGCTGTCCTCACGCGCGACCCGCGAGCGGACGGACGCTGGGTCTATGCGGTGCAGTCGACGGGTATCTATTGCAGGCCGACGTGCCCCTCGCGACGACCCGCGCGCAAGAACGTCTCGTTCTTCTCGACGCCGCGAGACGCGGAGCGCGCTGGCTTTCGTTCTTGTAAGCGATGCCGGCCCGACGCTCGAGAGGGGCCGCTCATCGCGGTCTGCGTGGACGCGGCGCGCCGCTACCTCGAAGAGAACCTGGATCGACAGATCGGCCTCGACGCGCTCGCGAAGCGCGTCGGCCTGAGTCCCTATCACCTTCAACGGGAGTTCAAGGCCCGAGTCGGCCTATCCCCCAAAGCCTATGTCCGCGAGCGCCGCGTCGAGCGCTTCAAGGAGCTCTCACAGAGAGGAACCAACGTGAGCGAAGCGATCTACGAAGCAGGGTTCGGTTCGGCGCGCGCCTTCTACGAAGGGGCAAGTCGAGACCTGGGAATGGCACCGCAGACCTACGCGAAGGGTGGCAACACCGATATTCGCTACGCACTCGGTGAGAGCTCGCTGGGCAGGCTCATCGTCGGCGTGACCGATCGAGGCGTGTGCGCGGTCTTGCTCGGTGAGCACGCCGTCGCGCTCGTGAAAGAGCTCGCGCGCGAGTTCCCGCGGGCGAGGCTCCTGCCCCACCCCGAGCTCGAGCGCGAGGTCGCTCGCGTGGTGGACGAGGTCGAGGGAGGGACGAAGCGCGCGGGGGCGCCGAAGCTCTCGCTCGATCTCGTGGGGACCGACTTCCAACGCCGGGTCTGGGCCGCGCTGATGGCCATTCCCGAGGGCGAGACACGAACCTACGCCGAGGTCGCGAAGGCCCTCGGGACGCCGTCGGGCGCGCGCGCGGTCGCGGCCGCGTGCGCCGCGAACAAGGTCGCTGTGCTCGTGCCTTGCCACCGCGTCGTGCGCGGGACTGGAGAGCTCGCGGGGTATCGCTGGGGCCTCGCCAAGAAGCGACGCCTCCTCGAGCGCGAGCGCACCCGATCCAGCACGGCCTAGACTGAGCGCAGCTTGACTGCCTCGCCCGAACCAGGGGCGCGTCGCACGGCGCGCGAGACGATCACCGAGGTCCGACGCGGACTCTCGGAGAATCGCACGCGCGCAGTATGGCTCGCGATCGACGAGGCCCCCGAGACCTGGCGCGAGCCGGAGCTCGTCGTCGAGGGATGGCGTCTGCTTCGGCGCCTCGGCGCCCCCGCCCGAGCGCTGCGACTCCTCTTGCGCGCGTACCGACGCGACGCGAGCGACCCATGGCTTCGGACCGCGGTCGCTGCCGAGTATCTCGTGCATCGAGGTCCGTTCGCGGCGTGGGAGCGCGCGCGTTCGCTCGCGGCGGCGGAGGGATTGCTCGGCGAGCGCGCGCAGGCCCTCCGCGTCATCGCCGCGATCGAGCTGAGGGATTTCGCGGTCGTCCCCGATCTCCTCGCGCCGCTCCTCGCGACCGATGCGACGCGGTCGACCGGGCTCGAGCTCCGCGCGAGGGCCCTCCACGCAGCGAGCGATCGCGAGGGCGCGGCCGCCGCGGCCCGCGAGGCGATCGAGGCCGATCGCCACGACATCGGAGCTTGCGTCACGCTCGTCACGGCGCTCGAGGAGCTCGGGCGCTCGCAGGAAGCCCTGGATATTCTGGTCGAGCGAGAGCTCGCGACCGAGGTCGGTGAGCTCTCCGTGGCGGTCGCCGTGCGCGCGATGGAGCGCGGTGAGACCGACCTCGCCAGCGAGGCGCTCGCACGAGCGGAGCAGCGCTTCCCCCTCGCGGAGGAGGAGCTCGCCCAGGCGATCGCCAAGATGCGCGCTTTGGTCGCGTACCGCGCCGGGCGCCTCCGCGAAGCAGCTGACACGGCTGTAACAGCAAAGGTCGGCTGGGGAACAGTCCTGTCAGCGAAGCTCGAGGGCGGCGTCGCCGAGGCCACCGCTCGAGACCAGCGACACAGGAAGGTGCTCGCCGTCCCGTTCGTCGCGCAGGACGACGTGACCTGCGTGCCCGCCACGCTTACAGCGCTGTCATTGTACGCGGGGCACGCGGTCGAGCACGCCGCGGTCGCGGACGCGATCTGTTACGACGGGACCGCGACCCACGTCGAGCGCGCCTGGGCGGAGGCTCGCGGCTTCGTCGTGCGCGAGCTCACGCTGAGCTTCGAGGTCGTCTGCTCGCTCGTCGATCGCGGGCTGCCGATGTCGGTCGTGACCACCCAGGCGACGAGCGGCCACATGATGGCGATCGTCGGCTACGACAAACTCCTCGAGACGCTCGTCCTCATGGATCCGGGGCGGACGGGTTCGACCGAGGTTCACGCGCCGTCGTTCTTCACCGCGCTCGCGCAATACGGTCCTCGCGGGGCGCTGCTGGTCCCGCGCGAGCGGGCCGCCGAGCTCGACGGCCTGCAGCTCCCCGACGCGGAGCTCTACGACGCGCTGCACGCGCTGCACGTCGCGCTCGATCGCGACGACGTGGACGCGGCGGTCGCGATCGTGGCGCGCGTCACGCGAGAGCAGCCCGGGCACACGCTGAGCCTCTGGTGTGCGCGCGCGCTCGCGTTGCATCGTGAGGATTTCGACGAGGTCGCGAAGCTCTGCCGCGAGCTCTTGGACCGGAGCGCGCTCGACGATCGGTCGAGGGTCCTCCTCGCGAACTCGCTCGCGCGACGCTTCTCCGGACGTGAGCTCGAGGAGAAGCTCGAGGCGCTGAAGGTCGACGCCGGTCGCACCCGAGGCGTCTTCGAGTCCGTGCTGGCGCGGCTCGCTGTGTCGGACGCGCGGCGCCTCACCGAGGCCGAGGACCGCGCGCGCCGCGCGCTCGCCACGAACCCCGGGGACGCCTCGAGCCTCGATGTCCTTGCGCGCTGCATGGAGATCGAAGCGCGAACGCAGGTCGTGAGTCCGCGGCGCAAGGCCCCAGCGACCTTGCACGACGCGCTGGAGCTCGCGCGGCTCGCCGCTGCGGCGGACCCCTTCCGCGAGTCGATCGCGCATCACCTCGTCGAGTTGGCCGCGCGCGCGGGCGAGCGAGCTCGCTACGCTGCGCTCATCGAGGAGCGCGCGGCGCGGACTCTCGCCCGTTCGCCCTTGCCGTCCCTCGCGCTCGCGAGCTCACTGCGCGCGCGGGGCTTCGTCGAAGAGAGCCTCGAGGCGCTCGCTCGCGCCCGTCGCGCGCGCCCGCTCGACGTCGAGCTCTCTGGCGCCGTGGTCGAGCGCGCGGCCGAGCTCGGTCGGATCGCGCTCGCGCGGCGAACCCTGCACGAGCTCGAGCCGCTCGTGGCTCGAGCCGCGACGCTGCGCCTACGCGCTCTCGTCGCCGAGGCCGCGGGCAACTTCGAAGAGGCGCGGCGCCTCTTCGCGGAGCTCGTCGAGGCGCGCCCGTGGATGCGTCCGACCGCTGCGATCGCGCTCGGGCGACTCGTCGATCGCGTCGAGGGCGCTGACGCGAGCGAGCGATGGTTCGAGGCGTTCGCTGCCGACGCGTCGGCGATGCGCGCGGGGCTGCTCTCACACGCGCTCGATCGCGTCACGAACCCCGCGGTCGTCGTTCCGCTCGCGGACGCCGAGCTGGCGAAGCGTGGGGACGACGTCGCGCTCCTCTGCATCTCCGCGCGTGCGCTCGCGAACCGAGATCCCGACGAGGCGAGCCGCCGCGTGAAGACCGCGCTCGCCGTGGATCCGCTCGACCCTCGCGTGCACGTCGCGGCGGCGTGGATCGAGGTCGAGAGGGCGCGTTGGCAGAGCGCACGGAGCGAGGCTCGCGCGGCGCAGGACCTCGCGATCGACCTGAGGGAGAGCGCGACGCTGGCGCTCGCGTCCTGCCAAGACGAGCCGTCGATGCTCGAGGAGCTCGCGCGACTTCGCGAGGCCGCGATCGCGCGCAGCACGACCGGCGCCGCGGTCGCGGTGTGGAGCGAGCAAGCGCAGAGCCTCCTCTCGCGCGAGCGCATGCTCGAGGAGGCGCGCGAGATCGTCGCCGCCCGCCCGGACCTGTGGCGAGCGCGCGTCCTGCTCCTGCGGCTCGCGATGGATGCGGGCGAGCGAGCGCTCGCGCGCTCGATCGCTGACAGCGTTGTAACAGAATTCGACGGCGTGCCCGAGGTAGCGTTCGCGCTCGCGGACTTCTTCCGGCGCGTGGGTGACTCGGCCGCCGAGCGCCGCTCGGTCGAGCGGCTGAGCCTGCGATCGCGCTCGTCGATCGTCACCTTGCGGCGCGCCAACCTGTTGGTCGGACTCGGTCGCGATCGACTGGCGCGCAAGGCCCTGGAGCTCGCGCTGCGTCGCGATCCCGACGATCTCGATCTGCTCATGGCGACGATCGACACGCGCGGCCGACAGCGGGATCGACGGCGCGAGCTCTCGGAGCGCGTGCTGCTCCATCACCCCGAGTGGGATGAAGACGGCCTCGCGCTGCCCATCCAGACGGTCGCGGAGCGCGCGTGGAGGCGCGCCGAGGCCCGCCCGTGGGACGCGCACGCGCAGCTCGCCGCAGCGTCTCTCTCGCTGCGGCTCGGCCGCTGGGACGCCGCGGCCAACCTCGCCTGGCGCGCGAGCCGACTCAGGCCCTACGAGACCGCGCCTCGCGAGCTCCTCTTCGAGGCCCACGCCCAAGCGCGACGCATCGACGAAGCGAGCGCGGCTTGCGACACGAGCCGCGCGTTGCCCGCCCGCGCGCCCGACTTGTGGGTGATGGCAGCGCGCTTCTTCGCGTTCAGCTTGGGCGACACGCGGCGCGCGCTCCGCACGCTCGAGCCCGTCCTCGACAGGTGGCCACACCACGCCGGCGCGCTCGAAATCATGGTGAAGCTCCACGACGGGCAGCCGCGCTCGCTCTCGCTCGCGAGGGAGCGGCTGAAGGCAGGGCGTCCGTCGATCGACGCCTGCGTCGACCTCGCGGAGCGCGAGCTCCAATTCGGACAACCCGCCGCCGCGGCGACTGCGTACCTGCGAGCCTTCGCGGTCGATCCGACGCGTCCGACGCTCTTCGACAAAGCAGCGGAGCTCGCCCTCCACCTGGACGATGCGGCGCTCTCGCGTGTCGTCGCTGTCGCGCGTGAAGCGGCCCCTCCGCGCGCGGTGGCGGTCGAGCTGCGCGCCGTCCGCAGAGCCTCGGACTGGGAGCCCTCTCGGCTCGAGGCCCTCGCGCGCCTCGAGCCCGACGCCGCGACCGTCGAGCACGTCGCGCTGCACCTGAAATGGCTGCTCGGGGGGCGCGCGGCGAAGCGCGCGCTCGACGCGGCTGCGCTCGATCCGCAAGCGACGCGAGCGTTTCGCGCATCGTGGGCCTCGGTTCGAACGAAGCACTTTCCCTGGGGGATGAGTCGATTCATGCGGCGAGTCGCGCGTCGGTCCACCGCGGACGCGGCCTTCGCGCTCACGAACGTCGTGCTCACCACGCCGGTACGGCGCTGGATGGGGAGCGTCCTCTCGAACGCGAGGCTCGCGAGGTCCGATGATGGGTTGTGGCGCGCCATCGCGCGCACGTTCGTCGTGAGAAATCGCCCGTGGTCGGCGCTCTTTTGGCTGCGGATCGCGCGCCCCCCTCACGCCGACGCCGAGCACGCCTGGCTCGTCGGCGTCGCGTGGTCACTGCTCAGCGCGCATCGTCGCGCGCAGCGCGCGCACACGATCGGCCTCTCTGGAGCGCCGGCTTCGATGGCCCTCGCGAATCGCGCCGAGGCTGCGTTTCACCTCGTTTGCAGGCTCCGGTTCGAAGCGGCCGAGGCGACGCTCGCCCCCGCCGAGACCCCCGAGGCCGACCCTCGCACGCACGCCACGGTCGAGCTCACGCGCATCCTCCTCGACGCGGCCGCCGCTCCCCCCGCGATGCGTCCGCACGCGTGCTCCACCGCCGCCGAGCGGATGATGGCGCTCCAGCAAGACCTCCACGACGCGCGAGCGCTATCTCCCTATCGAGCCCACCAGCTGGCTCGCGGACAGCGACTCTTGCCCGCGCTCTTCAAGCCTTCCTCTGCGCGCATGCTGCCCGTCAACGAGGCCTTGCGCTGGATGGCGGGCGGGCGGATCCGCAAGCTGGTGCTCCTCCTCGCGGCGGCCGCGCTCGTCATCGCGGTCGCGATGCTCTTCTACCAACTCGCGCCGCACCACGACGCGCCTCCGAAGCCGACGCGCTCGCGGAGGCCCTGAAGACCAGCGCTTCTCATCCCGAGCAAGCTTCGGTATCGAGCCCGCTCGAACATGCACCTACAGCCGTCCATGCTCGCCGCGCTCGCGGCCTCGCTCTGCTTCGGGCTCCACTATGTCTTGCTCCGCGCGGCCAGCGGCAAGATCTCGGACGCGCTCGGGGGCTTCCTCCTCGAGGCCACCGCGGCCGTCGGTTTGCTCGCGCTCGTGTTCACCTCGGCCTCCGACACGCCGACGACCACGCGCGGCATCGTCTGGTCTTGTCTCTCCGGATTGTGCATTACGGGCGGGGTCACTCTGCTCTTCATGTCGCTACGTCTCGGCGGGCCGGTCGCGAGCACTGGGACCATCGCGCTCGGCGGCGGCGTCGCGATGGCGGCGCTCGCTTCACCGTTCCTCTTCGGCGAGGCATTTACCGTACGCCGCGCGATCGGAGTCGCGCTGGGGGTCGCGGCCATGGTGCTGCTCGCGACCGACGCGAAGGCACAGGGCTGACCAATGTCTCGCCCTCGGGTGACTGACAAGTCTGTCCACAACTCGAGGGCCATGAGTGCGCCCGAGCCGCCCGATAGTGCGTTACAATGGCGCGTATGAAGCACCGGACGCGGCTCTCCACGGTGATCGCGAGTCTATGGATGGTCGCGTCGATCGGCTGCGCCGGACAGACCGGCCGGCAAACCCTCGCCTCCACAGCGGACGCGACCGAGGGCGCACACGGCGGGGAGCTCGTCGGTCGCTGGCGCGGGACGGTGCTTCGCTCGGACGGCTCCGAGGGCAGCATGATCGTCGAGGTCGCTTGGACCGAGCCCGGCCTCTGCGCGGTCGTCCGTTATCCGAAGCAGGGCTGCATGGGCTATTGGACCTGCACCGAAGAGACGAGCGATCACCGACTGCGCGCGATCGAGCACCTCGACGGTCGCGGCGCCGAGTGTCACGCGAACACCGACGTCGAGCTCAAGCTGACCGGTGGGGCGGTCGCGTTCCGCGCTCGCGGCGAGGGCTCGATGTCCATCGCGATGCTCGACAGGAGCGAGCGCCCCACGGGGGATCTCGCGCTCACGTCGAGTGACGGCGGCGGCGCCAAGCAGCCCGCGACCGACGAAGAGCTCGCGCTCGGGTGTTTCCCCTCCGTCAATCCGAGCGATCGGCTTTGCAAACCGGCGCGCCCGATCGACACGGTCTATCCCGCGCTCGCGCCTCGCAAGTTCCGGCCGATCGATCGGGTCTATCCGATCGACGCGCCGACGACGCCCTGACCGCGAACACGAGCGCTTCGCGAATACGCCTGCGTGCGGGGTCGTTTCGAATCCCATGCGCGCTCGCCCTCTCGCAGCTCTATTCATCGCCCTCTCGGCGCTCGGGTGCGGCGCCACGGTGCGCCCCGAGCCGCGGACCACGACGCCCGCTGCGAACGTGGAGGTCATTCGCGTCTTCTTTCCTGGGCCTGACGAGCCCTATCGCGACTGCGCGGCGCACCTGTCGGTCGCGCGCGTCATCCCGCTCGAGGGCGACCCGATCGCGGCCGCGCTGGCCGCGCTGCTCGCGGGCCCGACGCCACGAGAGAGCGAGGCCGCGGGCGTCTATTCCCCCTTCCTCGCGTCGGTCGCGGACCCTTCGACGCCGGCCCTTTCTTTTAACCAGGTAAAAGCAACAAGGATGGGCAACGTGGTCACCGTCGACTTCGCCCCGCCTGCAGCGACCTACCTCCAGCAGGCCGAGTGCGCCCGACACGCGGTGACCTCGGCGATCGAGAACACGCTGCTCCAGCTCCCCGGCGTGGGGCGCGTCGAGTTCGCGATCGGCGGCCAGAGCATCGAGGAGTGGGACGCGTGATCGCTTGACCCTTGCGGACGACGCCGAGGTCCCTTGTCATCGGCGCCGTGCGGCTCCCCGAAGGCAGCATCGAAGCGCGCGGCGCTGGCGTGGGTCCACGCGGCCTCGGCTACCGCCGCGAGCTCGGCGCGGACCTCCTGCGAGCGCGCCACGTCGTCGATTTCCTCGAGGTCGTCGCGGAGTCAGCGTGGGCGAGCAACACCGCTGCGCGCGAGATCGGCGCGCTCGCGGAGATGTGGCCGATCGTCCCGCACGGGGTGAAGCTCTCGCTCGGGAGCGCGAGCGGCATCGACACGGCACGCGCCGCGAAGCTCGGTGAGCTCGCTCGGCGCGTGCGTGCGCCGCTCGTGAGCGAGCACGTCGCGATGACGTCGACGCCGAACCGAGAGCTCGGTCACCTCACCGCGATCCCGCGGACGCGTGTCTCGGTCGCGGCGGTCGTGAACAACGTCGCGCGCGCGCGGAGGCACCTGCCCGACGTGCCCCTCTTGCTCGAGAACATCGCGACGACCTTCGACTGGCCCGAGCACACGATGTCCGAGCCCGACTTCTACGCCGAGGTCGCGGAGCGCTCGGGCTGCGATCTGCTCCTCGACGTCGCGAACCTCTACGCGAACGCGGTCAACGCAGGGCTCGACCCGGTGAGCGTCGCGCGCGCCTTCCCGCTCGATCGCGTGCGCATGATCCACATCGCGGGCGGAGTGTTCGAGGACGGCTTCTATTTCGACACGCACGCCGATCCGGTCCCCGACGCGGTCTTCGCGGTGCTCGAGGCTGTGCTCTCCGCTGCGCCGAGCGCGTCGATCGTCCTCGAGCGCGACGCTCACTTCGAGCCTGGGCTCGATCCGCTCGTCAAAGAGCTCGAGCGTGCGAGCGCGCTGCGTCCCTCCGCGACTCGAACGACCGGCTCGACCGCAGCCGAGCGTCGCGCGCCCGCGCCGCTCGCGGTGGAGGCCGCTGAGCTCCACGCGCTCGCGGAGAGGCAGGAGTCCGTCGCCGAGCTGCTCGTGGGCGCGGCCTCACCGAGCGGCGCGCTCGCCGAGCAAATCGGCGAGACCGCGCTCCTTCGAACGCGCAAGCTCCTCGAGAGGAAGCGGGTCGACGACGCGCTGCCGCTGCTGGCCAACCTACAGGCGCGCGGCGCAGCGGTCGGGCACGTCGCGGCGCACGTCGTCGCGCGGCTGCCTCGGGGGCCGCGCCGCCAGGGCCTGACCGACGCGTGGCTCATCGCGGTGGCCTCGCTCGCCGAGCGCGCGCTCGCCGACGACGCCCGCAGGGATCGCTTGCTGCTCCGCGCGAGCTTCTGCTTTCCTGACGCCGCTGCGCGAGCCCGCGGGGCCGTGCCGAGCCCGCGGCTCGGGCCCTTCGTCGGCTTCGAACGCCTGAGCTCCGGGGCGACGCTCTGGGCAGTAAAAGGGTTCGGCGCCCGCGTTTACTTACACACTCGTCAACCATCTTATCCCCGATTACGGAGCGCCGAGCTGCATGACCAAAGAACAGACCCTGACCGCACTCCCTGAGCGCGTGCGCGCGGCGCTCGAGGAGCTCCTCGCCCTGCTTCGACGGACAGCCGGGGACCAGCTCGTCGCGGTCCTCGCGCACGGCAGCGTCGTGCGTGGCGAATACCGCGAGGCCTCGAGTGACGTGGATCTCGTGATCGTGCTCGAAGCGGACCCCGTGGACCTCGTCGAGCGCTTGGGGCCGGGCCTGCTCGTCGCGCGCGATCGAGCGCGCATCGAGGTGATGATCCTTCGCCGAGACGAGCTCGCTGCGTCCGCCGACGTCTTCCCGATCCTCTACGAGGATCTCTCGCGCACGGCCGTCGCGCTCGAGGGCAAGAACCCGTTCACCGAGCTCGTGATTCACGATCAACACAAACGGCTGCGCATCGAACAAGAGCTCCGAGAGGCCCGAATTCGTCTGCGCGTCGCGATCGCCGACGCCGCGGCCGGCCTCCTTCGCAAGCCCGGTATCGTGGAGCGCAAGTTGAAGCAGCTGCGCAGTCCGCTCGCGGCCCTCGCGGCGCTCTCCGCAAAGCCAATCTCCAATCCGACGCTCGCGCAGGTCCTCACCGAGAGCGGGGCGATGCTCGGCGTCGACGTGAAGCCGCTCGCGGCCGTCCGCGAGCAACCTGATCAAGCGCTCGCGTCGCTCGTCCGCCTCCTCGACGCCGCGATCAACCACGCCAACGACCTCGAGGTCCACTCGCGCGCTGGAGCTTCGCCGTGAGTCACCCGTTCGACTTTCCCCCGTTCAACATGCCAGCGAGCGAGGGGTGGATCTTCCTCTACGGCCTCATGGCGGGTGGAGTGATCCTCGGCGCGCGCCTCGCAGGTCGCGCGGTCGCGTCGCTCACGGACGGCAAGGCCTCGCAGCCTGCCGCCATGCAAACGGCCTCGAGTCCTTTGATGGCCTCTGCGGTCTATCGGGTCGCTCCCGGGCAGCCGGGACAAGCGCTCTCGATTGGGGTCTTGCCGCAGCCTCAGCAGCTCTGGGCTATTGCCCATTTGCGGGGCGGCGCGCGTGGGCTCGCGGGCGCGCTGCTCAGCGCGGCGATCACCTCGGGACGCATCGTCCCGAGCGGCAAAGGCGGCAAGTCTTACACCGGTGTTCCCGGGGACGGCCGCGGCGACCCGCTCCTCGAGGACTTCGTCGTTCGGGTCGGGCCCGACACCGATCCCTGGCAGGCAGCGCTCTCGGTAGCCTATCTGCGCAACGCCGAGCTCGAGAACGCCGCCGCCGCCGAGGGGCTCGTCTACTCGCCCAAGGCGCGGGCCTACGCGAAGCTCGTCGGCTTCTTGGGCGTGGCCGGCGTCGTGCTCCTCACTTTCGCTCGTGTAAGCGCACGGCGGCACGCGACTCCGACGGCGCCGGTCCCGACCGTGCTCTTGTTCGGCACGATCGTCGCGATCGTGGTGGCCCTCGTGAGCACCTTCAAGACGCCGCGAATTACCACCTTTGGCAAGAAGTACCTCGCGTGGCTGCACGACGCGACGATCGCGCTCTCCTCCGACGTCGCGGCGGGGCGCAGAACCCACGCCGTCGAGATCGCGACCGTCGCGGCCGTGAGCGGGCCCGCGCTGCTCGCCACCGTCCCCGTGCTGGCGCCGTTCTCGAGTGATTTGCTCCCGCCGGTCACGACCACCGTCTCGGGCGGCGGCTCGTCCTCGTGCTCGTCGAGCTCGTGTGGTGGTGGCGGCGGCTGTGGTGGTGGCGGCGGGTGCGGCGGCGGCGGCGGGTGCGGTGGTGGTGGCGGCTGCAGCTGAGCGCCCGACTGAGGATCAAGCCATCGAGCTCCTCGATGTCCTCGACGGCTTCTTTCGGGTAGCGAAGCGGAGCGCGACGCTCGACGGGAGCGTGCCGCTCCGCGCGGCGCAGGCCTGCACTCCGCTGCTCGAGGGCAACTCGGTGGGAGTGGAGCTCGTCCTCGGACCGCGCATCGAGGTCGCGCGGGGCAGGCTCGGGCTCTCGATCGTGCGGTCGAAAGCGGTCTCGAACGTGGAGACCCAAGGTCGCGCCGTGATGCCCGCGCTCGAGGCGCAGCGGGTCGTCAGCGCACCCTTCGCCAAGCAATTCTCCACGTCGCCGTTCACCGTGCAGCGCGGGCGACTTCGGATCTTCACGGGGCTCTTCGCGCGGGTCCCTGCCAATCTGCGACTTCGGATCTCGTCGACCGCCAATCGACGCTCCCGGGCCTTCACCATCACCGAGAGCATCGTCGAGGCGGGCTCGTCGCTATGCCCTATTGTCCTCGAGCTCACCCCGGCCGAGCTGGACGGCCCCATCGTCGTCGAGGGGGATATTGCGACGCTCTTGCCCTTACCGGCGCGCGTCCAAACTGCCTATTGCCCTCTCGCGCAGGCCGAGCCCGCCGCGCAGGCGCACCTCGATTTCTACGATCGTGCCTATTTCCAGGCGAAGGAGAGCGGCCCGACGAAGAAGTATCGAACCCTCGTCGCACGCAGCGAAAGACTGGAGAGCGCCAGCCAAGACTCGAGCTCGACCATCGTCGAAGGTGGCCCGCGACAGCTCGAGATCCAGCCCGATCGCATCGTCGCGCGCGCCGCGCTGGACTTCTCCTTTCGATATGACGGCTCGGACCTCGAGGTCCGCTGTGACCCAATCGAGCTCGAGGAGCTCGCAAACAAGATCCGCGCGACCTGGGCCCCAGTCTTCGATGCGGCGCGAGCGCGCGAACCCTTCCGCGGAGCCCTGCTCTATTTGACCAAGTACTTCACCCCTCACCCGCGGGGGGAGCCCCACTTCTTCGTCAAGCCGCCCGCTCTCGTCGTGACCCCACCCGGCTGGTCCACCGTCATCGACGGCACGCGCACGGCCGCGTTCGACGTCCTGCGTGGCGTCGTGGAGACCGACGTCTTCCACGCTGTGCCGCTCGTGTTTTCGGTCGCGATCATGGGCAAGGAGCACCGCGTCCGGCGTGGAGATTTCCTCGCCGAGCTCTTCACGGCGCCGCGGCACGTGCTCGAGACGCCCGTCCGCGTCACCACGCTCTCGGCCTGGCCGACGCCCTCCGAGGGGCCCTCGTGAGCGCGCTCGATCGTTTGAGCCCCAACGGATTCGTCGTGCTGAGGCCCGGGCTCCAGTTCGGCGCCTCGACGCAGCCTTGGCTCTTCGTCGAGGGGCTCCTCGGGGTCGTGCCGCAGATGGTCGAGCACCAAGTCATCAAGGCGGTCCGCGGCGGCCGCTCCTTCGCGTCGAGCTCGATCGAGACACCCCTCCACAACGACCTTCAGCTCTACGCGGGCAGGCCCGCTGATCTCCAGATCATGGCGTGCCTGCGGCCGGCGGAGCAGGGCGGTGACAGCGTGCTCGCGGACATGTTCGGCGCGCTCGACAGTGACAGCCCTGTCACGACTCGGCTGCTGCGCGACCTCACGGAGACGGTTCGCCGATTCCCCTTTATCTCAGGGTCGCTCGAGCGGCCTACGCTGTCCTGGCTCGGCGATCGACTGGTGTTCTTGCACGCGCCGCGGGCGGGCGCCGCTGATCCCTTGTTCGACTCGGTCGCAGCGCTGGCGACGAGCGCCGCTGTCCGCGTGCGACTCGAGGCCGGTGAGGTCTTGGTCGCCGACAACCACCGCGTGCTCCACGGGCGCACGGCGTTCGAGGACGATCGGCGCGAGCTGCACCGCTATTTGGTTTGGCTGACCGCTCCCCGCCCCTCGTTCGCGAGGCTCTCGACCTTGGCGGACGCGGCGCGCAACTCGGCAGCGCGGGCCGGCGCCTCGTGGGCGCTCGAGCGCGAGGCGACTCTGGATCAGGAGTCGCGTGAACTCGACAAGGAGGCCGCTCGCCGACTCGTGATCACGCTGCGCATGATCGCTGGCGAATCTCCAGGAGCGCTCGCGCGCAAGGAGGGAATCCCGGAGCCCGAACTCTACCGAATGCGAGACCTCCTGACCTCGGCGGGCGGGCGCGCTCTGGCCTCGGCGCTGCGGGGATATCAGCGCCCGAATCAGAAGTAGAAAGAATCGCAGCTCCTGTATTCTGTGCGGTCTCATGCCGGAAACCGAGCACCACTCGACCGTCGAGGAGAAGTACTGGGAGATCCTGGTCGACTTTCCCAATGACCAGGATTACCCGACCAAAGGAGGCCTCCAGCGCATCACGAGCTACCTGCGGCTCGGGACCGCTGAGGCCCTGACCCCCACCAACACCACGCGGGGGCACGATCTCGCGAACCTCGTCCAAGACTTCATCGACGACACGCGCAAGCGGAGCGCGAACATCGAAGAAGACGGCTCGCGGACCCCGGCGCTCACGAGGGCGAACCGCGCGGACGAGAGCAACGCCCTGCACACGAAGGGCGGCTGGCGCGATCACTCCGACGGCAACCGCATCACCACCACACGCGGCGACAAAGTCGAGGTGATCCGGGGCAACTACAAGCTCCTCGTGCTCGGGCGCCAGGACGAGGACTCGAACGGCGCGTCGTGGGAAGCGAGCGGCGGTCTCATCCAAGACGGCGACATCGCGCCGGGCTCGATCACCGAGATCCGATGGGTCCAAGACCCCTATGGCGGCACGTGGCGCGTCATCGAGGAGACCACCAAAGGCGATACCGTGACTCGGTATCACGGTGATGTCGACGAGGCCTATTACGGTCTCAAGATCACGTCGACCATCGGCTCCGAGACTCCGACGAGCTCTATCCCGAAGGGGAGCGCGCAGCCTCGCGCCGCGGCGGATGCGGGTGAGACGCTCGGGCGCGAGGCCTGGGCCGACCCCGGCATCGACGAGGCCGTCGTCAAGCGCGCGAACCCTGCGATCGTCGAGCGGACCTGGGCGACGAAGATCGAGTCCTACACCGGGTCGCAAGCCTGTCCCGTTCCTACGATCGACGAGAAGACCTGGGCGACGACGGTCACCGAGACCGCGACCTTGGGATCTTCGACGTCGCGCACGACGGTCACGGGGGAGATCAACGAGACGACGACAGCGGCGAAGCTCGTCGAGGCCGGCAACTTCCAGAGCACCAGCTCGACGACGACCGTGAGCGGCAACATCACTGAGACGACGACCGCCGCGAGCATCAATTCGAAGACGACGGTCTCGGGCGAGCTCAACGAGGACACCAACGTGGGGTCGCTCGTGACCAAAGAGGTCGTCAGCGGCTTGTCCGACGCGTTCTCCACCGCCGCCAAGAAGCAGGACATCGCGCTCGTCGGCGCGAACCTCGGCATCATCGTCGCGGGCGCGATGCTCGACATCGAGGTCTCGGCGCTCCGCGGCGAGGTCAAGGCCGGCGTCGCGTTCCTCGAGATCGAGGCGGCGGTCATCTACGTCGAGCTCTTCCTCGGTATCAAGATGGAGATCAACGTCGCCCGCGAGATCAAATACGACACGTCCAGCAGCGAGTTCTCGCTCGAGAAGAAGATCGGCATCGGGCTCTGATGGGCAAGCTCTTACTCGCTTGTAACCCCGACCAGCTCGCGTTCGCGACGTTGCTCACCTCGCGACAGCCGCCACGGCCCGAGATGGTCCTCGTGGTGAAGGCTTCGTGGTCCATCGGCGAGGGTGGGGTCCTCGAGCCGCTCGCGGTCAAGGAAGCGCCCGTGACCGGCGATGTCTTCGACCCCGCGGAGGTCGACTACCTCGGTGAGGTGATCGAGCCGTCCGATCTCGCGCACCAGAAGCTCCGACCCGAGGTCATCGTGCGCGCGACGTGTCACCCGCCACGCGGCCGCGCCGTGCGCGAGTGCATGGTGGGGGTGCGCGTGGGCAGCTGGTCGAAGCAGCTGCGCGTCGTCGGGACCCGCGTGTGGGCGGGCGACGCGCTCGGCGGCGCCGCGAGCGAGGCCCTGCCGTTCACCTCGATGCCCATCACTTGGGCGAATGCTTTCGGCGGCCCCGAGGTCGAGGCCAACCCTATCGGCAAGGGTGTCATCGGGAGCGAGCTGCCGAACATCGAGCGCCCCGACTCGCCCATCAAGCGCATGGGTGGCTCGCACGTCGCCGCCGGCTTCGGCCCGATCAACACGCGCTGGCCCGTACGCGCGAAGAAGCTCGGCAAGGACTACGGAGAGCGGTGGAAGAGCACCCGCGCCCCCTTCGTCTCCGAGGATTTCGACTGGACGTACCACCAATCGGCGCCGCCCGATCAATGGCTCGAGACGCTGCGCGGCGACGAGCGCCTCGTCTTCGAGAACCTCTATCCGCGCACGAGCGAGCTCGTCGTCGAGCTGCCCCGCGTGCGGATCTTGGCGTTCGGGCGACGCGAGGGCAAAGCCGTGACGCCGATCCCGATGACGCTCGACACGCTCTTCGCGGACCTCGAAAAGAACCGAATCTCGCTCGTCTGGCGCGGCCACATGCGGGTCACGCAGCACGACCTCACCGACGTGAAGAGCATCATCTTCGCGAAGGAGCCGCTCGGTCAGGCCACGCGGACGGCGGCTCAATACGAGCGCGAGCTCGAGGCCTTCGAGGCCGACCCCGCCGGGCTCTCGGCCGTGAAGCAGGAGATCGAGGCGCGCGCCCGCGCGCTCGAGGGAGAGCTCCCGCCACCCGCCGCGACCTCGGCGACGACCGACGCAGTCGATCCCGTCTCGGCGAAGCTCGGTCAGTTCTTCTCTGAGGATTCGCTCGTGCGCCGCCACGTGAAGGCGATGATGGATGAGGCCCTCGCTGGGCCCAGCGGGGCCGCGCTCAAGACTGCGCTCGCGAACCCACCTAGCGAGGACGACTCGGAGCCCATCCCGCGCGGCCGCCCCGGCGTGGCGCCGTCGATCGGGCTGCGCCGCAAGATGAGGCCGGTCGCAGAGCGCATCTCGCTCCTTCGATCCGTGAGCGATTTGCCGTCCAATTTGAGGCAGCGCGTCGAGGACGCAGAGGAGCGTCTGCGCTCGCCCCAGTTCGCGAAGGCCGACCCCGAGTACACCTATCCGCTGCCGCTCTCGACCGATTTGCCCGGTCCGCAAGCGAACCTCGTCGATCGCGATCTGACGGGGCAGGACCTGCGGGGGATCGATTTGAGGGGCGCGAAGCTCGACGGCGCCGTGCTCACGAGGGCGAACCTCTCGGGGGTCGACCTCCGCGGCGCGAGCCTGCGCGGCACGCTCCTCTTCAAGACGGATTTGTCGAACGCGAACCTCTCCGACTGCGATCTCGTCCGCGCGAACTTCGGCGCGGCCCACGCGCCCCAAGCTCGCTTCGATCGGTCCACGATCGACGAGGCCTTCTTCCAACGAGCGAACCTCGCGGGCGCGTCGCTCACGAAGGTCCGCGGCCTCTGGCCCGTCTTCGAGCGCGCGAACCTCGTCGGCGCCGATCTCTCCGAGGCTGTGCTCGAGCGCGCCGACTTCGGCGAGGCCGATCTGTCCGACGCGCGCGTGCGTCGCGCGACGCTTCAGGGCGCGCTGCTCGAGCGCGCGAAGGCCCACCGCGCCGACTTCTCCGAGTCGGATCTCAGCCGCACGTGCGCGCGCTCCGCCGACCTCGCGTTCGCCCGCTTCGTCCGAGCTCGCGCGCCGCGCTCGAGCTTCGACGAGGCTGACCTCTCGAACGCCGACCTCTCGCTCGCGTTCATGCGCGGCACGCACCTGAGCGAGGCCAAGCTCGACACCGCAGAGGTCTACGGCGCCGACCTCCGCGAGGCTCGGCTCTATCGCGCGGACCTCAGCCGCGCGCTCTTCGACCGCTCGAACCTCATGCACGCAGACCTCGTCTACGCGAAGGTCGAGGGTACGCGCTTTCGCAACGCGAACCTCTTCGAGGCAGAGCTGCTGAACGCAGCTGGTGAGGGCGCTGACTTCTCGGGGGCGAACCTCGAGGGGTGCGCCTACACGAAGACTCGCCCGTCGGAGATGGACGCTTGAAAGCAGAAGAAGTCCTCGCAGCCGCGGCATCGCAGCGCTCGCTCGCGGGCGCGGATCTCGTCGGCCTCTCTCTTCGTGGCGCGCGGCTCGGCGCGCTCGATCTCAGCGGAGCGGTCGTCGACGGCTGCGATCTCGAGGGCGCGGACCTCACGGGCGCGAACCTCGCAGGCGCGATCGTCACGAGCTCGAACCTCGCGCGCGCCTCGCTCGGCCGCGCTCGACTCGACGCCGCGAGGCTCTCGCGCGTGAGCCTCGTCGACGCAGACCTCGCGGGCGCCTCCCTCCGCGGTGTGACCGCGCGCGCGGTGGACCTCTCCGGAGCGCAGCTCTCGAGCGCGGATCTCTCGAGCGCGACGCTCGATGGCGCGACGCTCGATCGGGCGCGGCTCGACGGCGCCAAGCTCGAGAAGACGAAGCTCATCGGCGGCAGCGCGCTCGGGTCCATCCTCGCGGGCGCGCACCTGCTCCAAGCCTCGATCCAGGGCGCGGACCTGTCGGGCGCGGACGTGCGTGGCGCGAACCTCGAGCGATCGAGCCTCGCGAACTGCGACCTGCGCGACGTGGACTTCACCGGCGCGACGCTGGACACCGTCATCTTGGCGCGCGCCGACCTGCGCGGGGCGAAGCGACCGACCACCCTCCGCAAGGTCGTGCTCGACGGCGCCCGACTCTCGTCGCGCGACGACCCTGCTTGGGAGGGCGACCTCTGGGACGCCGCGATCACGAACCGCCCTGCTCTCACCGAGGTCTTCGACGGGGCGGATCTCAGCGGCTCGAGCTTCACGAAGCTCAGCCTGCGCGGCGCTCACTTCCGCGGGACGAAGCTCGAGGGGACGACCTTCCTCGGCGCGGATTTGACGGGCGCGACCTTCGAGGACGCGGGCCTTCGCGCGACCGTCTTCGCGATGGCGCGGCTCGCGGACGCAGTGTTCGACGGGCAGCGCCTCGAGATGATCGCGGCGCTCTCGGCCGACCTCCGCGGCGCGAGCTTCAAGCGGGCGCGGCTCGAGCGCGCGGCGTTCGTCGGCGCGGACCTCACCGGCGCGGATCTGAGCCTCGCGCACCTCTGGGGCGTCGACCTCGACGAGGCCATCCTCGACGGCGTGAAGCTCCAGGGCACCACCTTCCACAGCGTGGACTTCGGCAAGGCCCGCCTCAAAGCTTTGCCCCTCAAAGGATTGCGGTTCGAGCGCTGTTCGTTCCGGCGCGCGGACCTCGCGGGCGTGGACTTCTCGGACTGCGATCTCACGGGCTGCGACTTCGCCGAGGCGGACCTCTCCGGCGCGAACTTCCGCGGCGCGAACCTCAGGATCGCGACGTTCCGCTCGGCGAAGCTCGTGAAGGCCGACTTCTCGCGCACGACGGGCAAGGGCGCAGGCTTCGCCGAGGCCGACGTCTCGCTCGCCAACTTCACGGGCGCGCGGCTCGCGCGCTCGACCTTCCGCGAGGCCCGCGCCCTCGCGACGAACTTCTCGAACGCCTCGCTCGCCGAGTCGATCTGGACCGGCGCCAAGGCAGAGAAGTCCGCGTTCGTCGGCGCGAAGCTCGATTACGTGGATGTCAGCAACGCAGACTTCTCGGGCGCCGATTTCACCAACGCGTCGCTGTCGAACGCGCTCATGCACGGCTTCAAGGACCAGGGCGCGGTCTACGCGGGCGCGATCACGACGGGCACGCGAAAGCCGAGCGCGGGGCGCATGGCCGCCGAGACTTGGGAGATGCCCTCTGGGGTGCGACGCCCCTGACCCGGTGCATAGAGTTCGAGTCGAAGAAGGAGCAAAAGGATGAGCCAGATGTTGCGGGAGCAAGCAGGCGAAGAACGCGGTGGGCTCGCCGGCGTGCTCGCTGGTAGCGGTCGATATTTGGGCCCGGGCGTAGTCGTCGCGACGCGCGCGGATCGCATCGAGCTCGAGCTCGAGGGGGGCGAGCGCGTCGACGCGCGCGCGGCGCTCCCGTGGCCCTACGAGGCGGCGGTCGGCGACGAGCTCCTCGTCGTCGGTGAGGGCGCGCGACACTTCGTCATCGGTGTGCTCCGCGGTCGCGGCGCGATCCGCCTCGACTTCGAGGGAGACGTGAAGCTCAGCGCGACGGGACGGCTCGACCTCGCCGCCGACAAGGGCGTCTCGATCCGCGCGCCCGACGTGCACGTCGAGTCCGATCGCCTCACCATCGTCGCCGAGGCCGCGCACAAGATCGTCGGGACGCTCCGTCAGACCGTGCGCGACCTCTTCACCCTGCGCGCGAAGGAGCAGCACACGCTCGTCGAGGGCAACGTCCTCTCGCACTCGAAGGCGACGCGCATCGTGAGCGAGGAGAAGGTGACCATCAACGGCAAGGAGATCTTCCTTGGTTGACCGCGAGCAACACCTCAGGAGCGCGGGGTGCGCGACATGATGCCCGCCTCGAGCCGCGGGATCGGGATGGCGCTCGGCTTCCCCGACGTGTGCAACACGCCCATCCCCGTCGGCACCGTGCCCATCCCCTACCCCAACATCTCCGAGCACTCGACCGCGTCGAACACGGCCTTCAACGTGCGCGTGAACATGCTCGACGCGCTCACCATGATGTCGATGGTGCCGATGACCACCGGCGACGAGGCCGGCGCCGCGCACCCGACCATCAAGGGGCCGCAGCGCTACACGCTTGGGATGATCAACGTGCGCTTCAACATGATGCCGGCGATCACCCTCTGCTCGCTGACGAATCACAACAACATGAACTGCCCGATCGGCGCGGTGCTCGTGCCGAGCGCCCCCAACGTGCTCCTGAATTGGGCGGGCGCCGACTACGTCGCGCGCGAGTCGTTGGACGCGATCACGCAGGGCTCCGTGCTCGAGCCCTCGCGGGAGGGGGCCTCGAATGATGTGGACAGCGTCCACATCGCGCTCGAGGTCTTCGCCGTCGCGACCGCCGCCGAGCTCGCCGAGCAGGTCCATCGCGCCACGCGCGCCGGAGCGCGTCGCGTCGTCCTCGATCTGCGCGCTTGTCGTGGCGGCGTGCTCACCGCGGCCATCGACGCCGCGGGGCTCTTTTTGCCCGCGGGCGCGCTCGTCGTCACGATCGTCGACGAGGACGGTGACCCTCGAGAGGAGCGCTCACGGAGCGGTGTTTACCAAGACGTCGAGCTCGTCGTCCTCGTGGGGCCCGACACGGCGTCGGCCGCCGAGGTCTTCGCCGCAGCGCTCGAAGACCACGGCCGCGCGACCATCGTCGGCGGTCCCACCCATGGGAAGGGCACGATCACCGAGCTGCTGCCCGCAGCAGCGGGCCTCATCGAGCGCCCTTGTGGCTTCACCGTGAGCCCCTCGGGACGGCCGATTCAGGTCCCGACCGAGAGCACCTCGATCGTCGAGGCGCCGTGACCACAGCTCAGCTCTCGATGCTCGCCAATGCCCCAGCGCCCGAGTGGCTCGCGCCCCAGCTCGCGCTCCTCACCGAGCTCCCTCCCGCCGCGCGTGAGGACCTCTGGCCTGCGATCGAAGCGACCCTCGACGAGTCCATCTCGAAGGCCCAAGAGGCGAGCCTCGGCGAGTTCTGCAAACGCCATTCGCTCGATCCCCTCTTGCTCGGCAGGGCGCTGAAGGCAGTCCGCTTCCTCTATCGCACCGCCGCCCAGACGGACTCGCCCAAGCAGAAGCTGCAGGCGGACGTGAGGGCGCTCCTCGGTGAGCACGCCGCCGTCGCCGAGGCCTTGCTCACTCGCCACTTCGCCCTCGCGACAGCGCGCATCGAGGCCGAGATCAGCACCAACACCCTCGGCATGCAGGGCAAGGTCCTGACCGGCTTCGATTGGAGCATAGCGACGGTAGGCGCTTCGTCCTTCGGCCGCGGACTCAAGCTGCCAGTCGTGACGCTGACACTGCGGTACGTGGAGAACGGCGCGAGCAAGTCCATCACGCTCGCCGCGCTGCCCACGCTCGTCAGGCGCCTGCGCGACGGGATCTCGAGCTTCCTCGAGTAACCCCGTTCAACGCCACTCGACGCACATCTCACAGCTCGTCTCGGAGAGGCGCTTCGTCAGCACGCTGCCCTCCAGTCGGCAGAGGCGCAAGACGCCCTCCATCACGCCGATTTGATAGCTGTCGATGAAGAGGTGAATGTCCTCGAGGCGAACGATCGCCTGCTTGTCCGCGAGCTCCACGACGGTCGCGCGCTGCGGCGACCCTGCGATGGCGTAGGCCTTCGAGGCGAGCTTGGTGATCGCGACGATGTCCCGCCCCAACACGCCGAAGAGCACCCTGCCCGCGAGGCTGTTCGTCAGGTCCTCGTAGGCCGACCACCCCACGCGACGCAGGCCCTCACGGGGCGGCAGGATGCGATGCGCGAGCCGCGCCCACTGCGCGAGGAGCCGCATCTGATGGACCGTGGAGTAGTCGTTGAACGGGACGACACGCGCGTCGAACTGCGGAGTCGCGTTGAGCGCTCGAATCCGCTTTTGGACGGCGTCGATGAACATCCCTTTCACGGTCGCCGACGAGGGACACTTGGCGATCTCGGCGTCCAGATCGAGCGGCGCCGAGAAGGACGGGAGAGAGAAGCCTGCGCGCATGACCCACCGACGCGTTGGGTTCCTCGCGAGGCGCCGCCATTCAGCGCATCGGTCAACGTCGCTGCAGCGTGTCCTTGAAGTGCATTCGGATGCCCGAGGTCGTCTCGATGCTGTTGACCTGTTGGTTCTCGGCGACGACGTGGGCGGCGACCTTACCGTTGTGTAAGGCGCCGACGATGATCGGCCGATCGGGGTCGCCGTTCAGGAAGCCGAGCGCGACCTCGATGCCGGGCCGCAGCGGGAAGTGGAAGCCCGAGCGGGGCCCCGCGGAGGGCAGCGCCATGCGCACGGGCTTCGAAGCCTTCCTCGAGCCGAGGGGCGCGGTGTCGAAGATGAACTTCACCCAGTAGCGCCCCTGGTCGTCCACGCACGCGGGGTCCTCGGTCTTGCCGAACTCGCGCGGCTCGACCACGCCCGTCATCAGGCCGCCGATGCGAGGACGCGGCGTCCGACGACGGGGCCTGAACATCGACTCGCCAGGGATGGCCGCGAAGGAGTTCTTGTAGCCACCGGACTCGGCGACGCCGGACGCGGGCTGCGTGAGCTCGTGCTCCACCCACGTGACGACGAGCGACTTCTTGTCGAGCTCGGGGTGTCCGTCGAGATCGTAGCGAAAGCCTGCGCTGAGACGGACGATGTCGCTCGTACCGTGAAAGACTCGCGCGGTGCACTCGCGCTCCTCCGCGCGCACGCGCGCGAGGTGCTCGCCAGCAGCCAAATCGCGGAAGTGCCCGCCGTACTCGACCACCCCGCCGGCCATCCCGAGCTCGCTCGTGTGCCTGCACGTGAGCTCGAGGTCCGGGTTGCGGTAGTCGTAGTCCATCACGAAATAGAGCTCGGGGATGACCTCGGACTCGAGCCGCAAGGTCCGCACCTGCTCGGGGCGCCCCTCGTGCGCGGAGAGCTCGAGGACCGGCTGATGCTCGTACGCGCCGAACCCTACAGCATTGTCAGTAACTACGATCCGATCGACCCCCGTCGTGTGGTCGAAGAAGAAGCTGACCCCCAGGTGCTCGAACCAGCGCGACATGAACGCGAGGTCCGTCTCCTCGAACTGCGTGACGTGATCGCGCTTCGGATAGGTGCCGAGCAGCGCGTGGGTGTCGACGTCCTGGTCGCCGATCTCCACGCTGCGCAGCTTCTCGAGGACGATCTCGGGGACCGACATGTCGATGAAGATGTCCTGCGACTCGATGAGGAGCATGCGCGCGGCGCGCGGCATGACGCGCACGCGATAGCGGTGCGCCCCGGCCGCGAAGTCGAACTCCTCTTGCATCGACCAGACGATCCCGTGGACAACGCGGAGCTCGTCTCGACCGCGCTCGAACGAGAGCCGCACGCGCGCACCGAGGACGTCACCTTGTTCGAGGCGATCTCTGTCGTGGGCAACCAGGTCCACGTCGAAGTAGAAGAGCTCGCCGATCGCCTCACGCCCGGACACCCTCGCGACCTGCAGTGCGTTCGTGTCGAAGTCGGCGGATTCGAACCTGGCGATGATCGGCTCAGACGTGGTCATGATGAGATTCTCGCCGCGCGGGGGCGAGTCCGACAATCGATTCGACGCGCCGTCGCCCGAGCACCTCGGTTGAAGTCGATCACCGAGGCTCGCTACGATGAGTGGTTATGTCGGACCGTGATTTCGGTGCTCGCGCGCTCCCCATCGCCGCCACGATCGACGGCAGGGATTCGATTCACGCCTTCGCGTGGCGGCAGCGTGGCGTCCTCAGCATCACGGTCGTCGTCAAGACCGCGCGCTCGGTCGCGCCGGACGGTCGGCTCGCTGCCATCGCCGCGGAGCCGCCGAACCTTTGGGACCGGCACTACCAGGACAGCTCGCAGCGCCCGCTGCGCGAGCCGAGCGACGTCGTGCCATTCCGCGATCAGGTCGACGTCCTGGTGAGCGCCCCAGCAGCGCAGAGGCCGTTCGCCCGCGTCGCGTTGGCCCGCGGCGGGGCCGCGTTTTTTGACAAGTCTGTAACCCTGTCGGCCAAGCTCGAGGGCGCTGGCTTCAGCGCCATACCGGCCGGCGCGAGCGAGCGCCTCGCGCTCCTCGGTGGTCGCGAGACTCCCGGGTTCGCCCGCGGGGTGCTCGAGCTGCCACCCGACCTCGATCGACGCTTCTTCCAATCCGCTCCGGGCGACCAGCGCGTCGCCGAGCTCCGGCCGGGCGACCAGATCCTCGTGCAGGGCCTTCACCCGCGCGCCGAGCGCGTCGTCTTCAGCTTGCCGAGCGAGCCCCCGAAGGTCGTAGCGAAGCTCGCGCAGGCCTCACACACCGTGCAGATGCGCTGCGATCAGCTCCTCGTCGACGCAGTCGAGGGTCGCGTGGTGTTGAGCTGGCGCGGCAGCTTCACGATGCCCAACGAGGAGGCCCTCGGCCGCGTCCTCATCCACGCGACGAGCGACACCTCCGTCCGCCCTCAGAGCCAGGCGAGCCCGACTGGGACGATGGCGCTCGACGCCGACGGCGCACCCGATCCGTCGGCGCAGCCCGATTGGATGGGGCGCGCCCCGACTGGAAACACGATGTCCGCCGCGCTCCTCCGCAAGATGCAGAAGGGAGCGCCGCAAGCACCAACGCATCCGTCGGCGCCTCATCCGCCCGCCGCGGGTGTCGCGGGCACGATGTTGGTCGAGGCCGAGGGCGGCGCTCCTCTGACGCTCCCGTTCGAGAGGCAAGCGGGCGGGCAGCGCAGCAGCAACCCCGATCTCAGCGGGTTCGCGGCGACGCCTTGGGCGCGCGACGCCCCGAAGGCCGCGCCGAAGGCGATCCCCGTGACGGACGACGTGCAGGGGACGCTGGCGATCGACGTCGAAGAGCCGCCCCCTCCCGAGGATGCACACGAGCCCGCGCCGACCGACGAGGCCCAAGCGGCCGCGCCGATCCCGCCCGCTCCTCGCTCGGGGCCGGGCAGTCCGTGGCGCGAAGAGCCGGCCTCACCCGTCGAGCCGCAGGCCCCCGCGGCGCCTCCGCGCGTCCGACCCGACGTCAAGGCCGCGCTCCGGAAGAAGTTCGCGCGCTGACAATCGAGTCAGCGCGAACCGGCGCTGGATGGCTACTCGAGGACGCCGCCGAACACCAAACCGCCGCCGTCCTGAGTCACCCACGGGAGCACGGCGACCTCCTTCGCAGGCGTCGACATCCCCACGGCGAGCCCGATGACCCCGATCGCCGTCGCAGCGATACCGGCCGCACCGAAGCCGACGAAGAGCCCGAAGCTCAAGCGCTCGTGATCGTAGGCGCCCGCATAGTCGTAGTCGCTCGGGCACGCTGACCGGTCCTCGACGCCGCACTTCTCGTCGAGCTCACCGCCCACGTTGACGGTGTCGACCCCGAAGCCAACCGAGACCCCCATCATCGCGAGGCCGGTGGCGCCGACGACGATCGCCCAAACTGGAACCTCCGCCTTCGGCTCGGGCTTCGGCTCCGGTTTGGGTTCGGGCTTGGGTTCGGGCTTCGGCTCCGGCTTGGGTTCCGGCTTCGGCTCCGGCTTGGGTTCCGGCTTCGGCTCGGGGAATTTCTCGAGCTTCACGGTGATGACGGCGCGCCCTGCACCGTCTTTGACCTCGGTCGAGCCGTCGAAGGCCTGATAACCGACGGCGGTCGCGGACACCGTGTGGGTCCCCGGATCGACGAAGAGCGGCTGCCCCCACTGCTCGGAGGGCAGCGGCTTCCCGTCGAGGATCACCGACAGCGTTTCAGGAAGAGGGGTCGGGACGTCGACGACGACCATGAGCTCCGAGAGCCCCTTCGCGAGCTGATCGCGCAGCCGCTCCGCCGCGTCGATCGCCTCGGCGAACTCGGCTTCTTTGGCATAACGAATCGCTTCGTCGAACTCGCGCCAAGCCGTCGCCGTCTTGCCTTGTCGACGGTGACACTCCGCCATGTTCAAGAGGACGTCGCCGCGCTTGCGGATCTCGTAGCTCTTCGCGAGCGTCTTGCAGGCCTCGTCGAGCTTCTTCGGGTCTTGCATGAGCTTGCGCCCATCCGCGAAGAGCTTGTCGGCCTCGGCCTTTTGTTCGGGAGTAATGGGCTGATCGTTCTCGGGCTGCGCCAGCGCGATCGGCGTGAACACCCCAATCGATAGGACCATGAGAGAGACGACCAACACGGCAATACGCGTGGCCAGCCGGTGCGCTCGCGTCATGGCTTCTTGTCCTTGTCCTTGTCGTAGACCTTCCACGGGTCGAACGGATTCGGCGGCGCGGTGGTGCTCGGCGCAGGCGTGGATTTGACGGGGGGTGCGGTCGCCGACTTCACAGGCGGCCGCCAATACGTGCCGCTCGGCGGCGGGACCGGAGTCGACACGGACGGTACAGCGCTCTCCGACGCCGAGGTCGAAGCCGACGCCGACGCGGTCGCAGACTCCGTCGCAGAGGCGGTCGCGGTGACGATGGGCGCTGGAGTCGCCGTGACCTTGGGAGGAGGAGGAGCAACCGCCGCCGCGGTCGCCTTCACCGGGGGTTTGGACGCGGCGACGCTGCCCGGTTTGGCCGAGCCCTGAGGAGGCGGCGGGGCCGTCTTCTCCACCTTGTGCACGTCAGCGACCGTCACGAGATACCAGTCGACCGTGCTGAGAGGGTGATAGGTGACGAGCACGTCCTTGCCACCGCGCTGCGTCTCGACGTAACCCGACTCACCGCGCGCGATGGCCTCGCGCACCGCCGGCATGCCGAGGACCTCGGCCTCCGGCGCTGCCCCGGCGCTGTTGTTCTGTGCGACGACCTTCCCGTCCTTTTCGACGAGGAGGGAAGACTCGACGTATTCGGCGCTCGCGCCGCTCGTGTCGAGCGCCGAAGACACGGCGCGGTTGATGTCGACCTCGAACTCGAGCACCCCGAGGAGTCGGCCCTGGTCGTCGCGCAGCGGAGCCGTCGCCGGCAAGACCATTCCGCCGCTGCGCCCGGGCGTGGGCTTGCCCCACTCGACCTCGAAGCTCGTGCTCGCGGCTTGATAAGCGGGAGTCTTGCGGCCGTCGAAGTCGGGCGCGACCCCCGCCATACCCGGATATTCGATGTGCAGTCCGCTCTCGAGCGTGAGCGCGATGCGCGCGATCGGTACACCGGTATCTGCCAACACCTTTTGGCGGTCCGCCTCGGGCATCGAGCGATAGTTGGGGTCCAAACTTTCGAGCATGATGGAGCGCGCTAGCCCACGCAGCGTGTTCAGCGACCCGATGTCGCGAGCGATCGCCTCTTTGGTCGTGCCGGGGGCGACCGACGCTACTGGCCAGTCCAGGCTCACGCGGCCGCCGTAGACCTTGGAGTTGACGAGCCCGGGCAGCGCGTTCGGCCCGTCCTTGAACTCGTCGCTGAAATGCAGTGTGGCGTCGCCTTGGCGAACCTCACCGAGGGCGAGCCCTGCCGCGCCGACCATGCGGGTGAGCAGCGTCTCGTAGTTCTGGAGTGTCGCGTCGAGCTCTTGTGCGCGCACCGCCGACGAGGCTTGAAGCTCCGCCAAGCGAAGCTCGCGGTTGTGTTGGGCCGCGACGACCGAGCGGTTGTAGAGCAGCACGCCGATCGTGGCGCCGGCGCCGACGACGAGGACGCCGAGCAGCAGCGCGATCGTCGCCATGCGGTGCTTGCTCGTCCAACGACCCGCGCGCTGTAGCCCCGTATCCGGCTGAGCGACGATCTCCTCGTTGCGCAGGTAACGCCGAATATCGTCTGCGAAGTCTTTGACTGAGGCGTAGCGCTCTTCGGGTTTGAAGCGAGTCGACTTCTCGATGATCGCGCGGAGCTCTCTCGGGACGTTCATCCCCGGCTTCGGGGGCTCGGGGGGCAGGCGCTTGCCGTCCTTCGCGTTGGTGAGGACCTCTTGCAGCGTGGTGCCGCTCACCGCCTGGGTCAGCGTCACGATCTCCTGCAAAATCAGCCCTAGCGAATAGAGGTCGCTGCGACCGTCGAGCTCGTCGTTACGGCCTGCAGCCTGCTCGGGCGACATGTAGATCGGCGTGCCGATCGTGGAGCCGAGCCGCGTCCTCGTCGTCTGCCGAGCGTCGCTCCCGTCTGCGTCGTAGAGCTCGACTCCTTGATCCAAGGCCTTGCCGCCCTTGCCCATGAGGCGCGCTATGCCCCAATCCATCACGTAGACCTCGTTGAAGCGGCCGAGCATGATGTTCGCCGGCTTGAGGTCGCGGTGGACGATGCCGCGCTCGTGCGCGTAGGAGATCGCGTCGCAGACCTTCAAGAAGGCCTCGAGGCGCGCCTCCAAGCTGTGCCCTTCGTCGAGGGTCTTGCCCGCGTCGAGCATGGCCTTGGTCTCCTCGAGCAGGTCGCCGAACTCACGGCCCTGCACGAGCTTCATCGCATACGCGAGGCCACCACTCGGCCCCGTCTCGACCCCGTAGACGGGCACGATGAACGGGTGATCGAGCTGCGCCGTTATCTGCATTTCAGCGAGGAAGCGGCTGAAGAGCTGCTGGTGCTGCTGCATGTGCGGCAGGATGCTCTTCATCGCGACTTTGCGACGAAGCAGGACGTCGCGCGCGAGGTGGACCTCGCCCATCGCGCCCTTCCCGAGCTCGCCGAGGACCTCGTATTGGGGCGGCTCCTCCTCCTCAGCGGGGCTCTCGGGGGCGGCGCCGCCGTTCGAGACGCGCGTCGCCGACGTGTCCACCGACGCGAAGCCCGAGCCGTGTGGTGAGGACTTCGTCGCGTTGGTGGCGGGATCCGTCGAGACCTTGGTCGCCACGCCATCACCCGGAGTCGGCGCGTAGACCGTAGCCCTGAATGGCAGCGCGACCGTCGACTTGGCGTCGACGAGCGTCGCCGCCGACGTGTCGACCGCGTCGCGCGTGTGGAGCTCCGTAAACAGGGAAACGTCGATGACGTTCTTCGCCCGGAGATAGGACAGAAAGCCCTCCACCGTAGCGGGGCGCGCCTTCTCCCGATATTGGGCGAGGTGGGGGCCGATATCGACCTTGGCGCGCCTCTCGACTGTCTGCTGTATCTCGGCGAATTCCATAGCCCCGTTCACTGCTCGAAGCAGTACATGTAATTGTCGGTTTCGAAGCAGTGCTGCCCGTAGGCCCGCGACCACTGGATGGTGGTCGTCGAGCTGTGCGCGATCCCGACCTCCGCGGTTTGACCCGACATGTTCGAGGTCCAACCCAAACAGAAGGTGTCGAAGCCCAAAGCTTCCCCGGTGTATTCGGTTCCCGTCCAGACCTCGGGGCTGCCAACGGCGACGTTGCCGAACTCGTCCTGATTGATCTCGTGGGTCAACGTGGAGTCGGTCAAATCCGTCCAATCCAGCGCGACGACGGTGCCGTCGTAGAGCGCATAGGGGATCGTGGATTGAGTGAAGCGCTGGACGGGTGAGGTCGTCGCGTCGCTCACCCAGGCCATCCACGTCCCGCCGAGGCCTGCCGTATCCGCCAGCCCCTGGCATATGGCATCTGCGTTGGGTGCCGAGCCGAACGTCGGGTTCTCCGGCACAGACGATATGAACACCCTCGTCGCGAGGGTCTCGCAGCCGTCGTCGAGAGCTGGCGCGAGAGGCTGATTGATGTTCGCAAACCCGAATTGGCAGGTCGACGTGCAGACCCCGCCCTCGCAACGGGCAAGTGAGGTTGCGTCTGGCGCGCAGACCCGACCGCACTCACCGCAGTTGGTCGGGTCGGTCAGCACCAGCTGCGGATCACAACCCATCCCGCCGCCTTGCCCGCCTGTTCCACCGACGCCGCCGGTACCACCCGTCCCGCCCGTGCCGCCCGCACCGCCGACGAGCATGCCGCCGACGCCGCCGGTCCCACCGGTCAAGAGGCCGCCGACACCACCCGTCCCGCCGAAGCCTCCGTTGCCGCCCGATGGGCCAGCACCGCCGCCTCCGAGCAAGGCTCCGGCGGTGCCGCCGAAGCCACCAGGGATCGCGCCTGCTTCTCCAGCACTACCTCCTTCATTTGCCGCGTGAGGCTCCGGTCCGGGACACCGAAAAGCGGTTGCTACGATGAGGAGGAGAAGGGCAGCCCCGAGTGCGGACTTACTCCCCAGTGTGCCATATCGCTTAAAGTTAGATTCCACGCAAACACACATCGTAACGCCACTCTTTCCCCGCATGCAAAGCTCGAATTGGGGGCGCGGCTCTCCGCGACCTTCGCAGGCCCGCATTGGCGCTCCGGCAGCGCCGTTTTTTTTTCGGGAAACTTCGGCTGTCGGCGACTATCGTCCCCGCCATGCGATGGGTCATCACGGGCGCGAACCGTGGCATCGGCCTGGAGTTCGTGCGGCAACTCGCAGCGCGCGGCGACGCAGTGGACGCGCTCGCTCGCACCATTACAGGCCCGCTCGCGGAGCTCGCAGACGGTGAGCGCGTGCGCGCCGTCCCCTGTGACGTCACCAGCGAGAGCTCAATCGCAGCGGCCCTGACCACGTTGGGTTCGGCGCCGGTCGACGTCGTCGTGAACAACGCCGGTGTCATGGGCAAGCTGCAGGCTTTTACCGAGCTCGATCTCGCGGACGTCACGCAGACGTTCGAGGTGAACGCGCTCGGCCCAATCCGGGTTACGCGAGCCTTCTTGCCGAGCCTCCTTCGCGGCAAGACGCGCAGGGTCGTCTCCATCACGAGCGGGATGGGCTCGATTGGCGACAACACACGCGGCGGGGCCTACGGCTATCGCATGTCCAAAGCGGCGCTCAACATGGCGATGAAGTCGCTGTCCATCGACTACGCCGACCAAGGCATCGTCGCCGTGGTGATGAACCCCGGCTGGGTCCAGACCGACATGGGTGGAGAGGGCGCGCCGACCCCGGTCGAGACCTCCGTCGCGATGATGCTCGCGCGCATCGACGGCTTGACCCCCAGTGAGAACGGGACCTTTTTGGACTATAGGGGCGGCAGTTTGACTTGGTAGTAGCCGGCCCACGGCTCCTACGTAACGAGTACGTCCTGCCCGCTCTGGCAGGCTCGAGACACCAGGACGAAGGCCTGGCGGTTCGGGGCACACCTCACAGAGGAAACCATGACGGAATCGGCAGCACCGACAAACGGTAACGGTAAGAGCAAGGCCCAAGAGATCATCGCGGACGTCGCGGTGATCGGGGCGGGCCCTGCGGGCAGCGCGCTCGCGACGTATCTGGCGCGCGACGGGCGCAAGGTCGTGATCTTCGAGCGGGAGAAGTTCCCTCGGTTTCGAATCGGCGAGTCTTTGCTGCCCCTCAACCTGCAGCTCTTCCGAGAGCTCGGCGTGGAGGCCGAGCTCGAGAAGCGCTTTATCCGGAAGTACGCCGCGAACTTCTGTGACCAATACGGCGGTCGACAAAACCGGTATCCGTTCGCTGCGGCGATCAACAAGAACTACCCCTATTGCTACCAAGTCGAGCGCGCCGAGCTCGACCAAGTCCTGCTCGACAACGCCGAGAAGGCCGGCGCTACGGTCTATATGGATTGGACCGTTCGCGAGGTCATCTACGAGGGTTCGCGCGCCGTCGGGGTCATCGCCAAGTCGAACGCCGACGGCACGACCGTCACGGTGCGCTGCAAGGTCGTCGCGGATTGTTCGGGGCGCGCGGCCTTCTGCGGCAGCCGTCAGAAGCTGAAGAAGGACGTCACGCTCGACTCGAGGACAGCCTTCTTCTCCCATTTCGAGGGCGTCAAACGCGACTCGGGCGACCGCGAGGGCGATATTCAGATCGTCGCCTTCCCCCACGGCTGGTTCTGGATGATCCCTTTCAAGGGCAACACCACCAGCGTGGGTATGGTCGTCACCGACGAGTACCTCAAGCAGCGCAACCAGATCGCGGCTGGCCGCCCCGAGGCTCGCGGCACCCACGACGAGACCACGGGCGCCGTCGCCGGCTACGAGGACTCGGTGAACGACGCCTTCCTGGCGAAGACGATCGAGAACACTCCGTACGTGCGTGATCGCATGAAGGAGGCGAAGCAGAAGTTCCCGTCGCGCTCGATCCCGAATTTCTCCTACGTGATGGACCGATATTCGGGCGACGGCTTCGTCATGGTCGGCGACTCGGGTGCGTTCCTCGATCCGGTGTTCTCGTCCGGGGTTTTCCTTACAATGAAGTCAGCCCAACTCGTCGCCGAGGACCTGCGTCGAGCCTTCCGTGAGAACGACTTCAGCGCGAAGCAATTCTCCCGTTATGAAGAGCGGATCCGCGGCGCTCAGGCCGTCTTCCTCAAGTTCATCCAGGGTTGGTACGACCCGGCCTTCCTGGATCTCTTCTTCTTCCCGCGCAACGTGCTCGGGCTGAAGACGGCGATCACCTCGGTGCTCGCCGCCGACCTCTTCGACCCGCGCCATCTGTGGAGCCTAAAGCTCCGCATCCAGCTGCTCTTCTCCATCGCCGAGCTGCACCGCTGGCACATGAAGAAGACGAACGCCGGCCGGTCGATGATCCAGAATCAGGTGCTCTGAGCGCTCAGCCGAGCGCCGGTATCATCGACATCGCGCGCTCGCTCATCGCCGTGATCGTGAGGCTCGGGTTGACTCCCGGGTTGGCGCTCACGGCGCTGCCGTCGCAGACGTAGAGTCCCTCGTAGCCGAAGACACGGTGCTTCGCGTCGATGACTCCGGAGTCCGCGTCCTTTCCGATCGTGGCGCCGCCCAGGATATGGGCCGTCGTCGGGACGCCCAATACGGTGTCGGTGAGCAACGTGGCAGAGACACCGCCGACCTTGTCGGCGAATCGCTGCGCGAGCTCGATGGCCTCGGGGAGGTTCGCCTGCGGCGCCGAAGCGGGGTCGTCGAGCTTGGTGATGAGACCCCGCCGGAAGCCCGTACGCACGCCGCGCCCGAGGCGCATGCTGAGCGTCCCTTCGAGCGTGCGCATGTAGAGCAGCACCTGACTCTGGCGTGCGAAATCACGAACGGTGTAGGCCCGCAGCCACGCGAGCGGGTTCGAGGCGACGTTGCGCACGACTCCGGCGACGCGGCTCGTGAGCGTCGGGCCCTGCGTCTGGGGCAAGACCATCATGCGGAAGAAGCCGGAGCCCTCGGCGTAGCGCACGGGCTCGATGTGGCTGTGATCGTCGGTGTGGAGGATCGACGTGATGGCGACCCCCTTCGAGAAGTTCGCGTCCGGGTCCGGGACGAGCACCCCAGCGAGGGCCTCGCTGTTCGTGCGAACCTGGTCACCGACGCGCGCCGAGAGATGCGGCAGCGCGTGCGGGTCCTCGCGCAGCGAGAGGAGCAGCGGGACCGTGCCCATCACGCCGCCGGCGAAGACGACCATGCGCGTGGTGATGGGCGTGACCTCACCGCCGAAGGTCCGCTGGGCCTCCACGCGATAGCCGCCGCCCGGCAAGGGCCGCACGCTCGTGACTTCGGTCTCCGGGTGGACGACCGCGCCCTTCTGCTCCGCCAGATAAAGGTAATTGCGGTCGAGCGTGTTCTTCGCCCCGACCCGACAACCGGTCATGCAGGCCCCACAGAAATTGCAGCCAGTCCGGTCGGGGCCGGCCCCGCCGAAATACGGATCAGGGACGCTGACTCCCGGTTTGCCGAAGAAGACCGCGACGTCGGTCGTGTGAAAATGCTCCTCGCGCCCGAGGTCGCGCGCGATCTCGCGCAGGACCTCGTCACCGCGGGTGAGCAGCGGGTTCTTGGCGGCCCCGAGCATCCGCCTGGCGGTGTCGTAGTGCGGCGCGAGCTCGGCCTTCCAATCGGCGAGGTGCGCCCAAGACGCGGCCTTGAAGAAGTTGTCCTTCGGGACGGGGAGCGTATTGGCATATACGAGGGACCCGCCCCCGACGCCCACGCCGTGCAGCACCGTGACGTGCTGCATGAAGGACATCTGGAAAATACCCCGAAGTCCGACCTCGGGCTGCCACATCCACTTTCGAACATCCCAGTTGGAAGTCGGGAAGTCCTCTTTGTCGAAGCGCTTGCCCTTCTCGAGCACGCGCACTCGATACCCTCGCTCCGAGAGGCGCAGCGCCGAGACGCTACCCCCGAATCCCGATCCGATGATGACGACGTCGGTGTCGAATTGTCCTTGGCTCACGCTCGCTCCTATTGCCCATTCGCGGGCGCCTCGGCCCGCTTGTGACTCGAGTCTTCCGAAGTGCGCACCACCGCTGGCGTGCGCCGCACGACCTCGAAGCGGATCCCAGCGTTCTCGAGGCGTTCGACGAGCACACCGCCGAACGCGACCGCTGGCGTGAGGAAGCCGCGCCGCTTGGGCAGTCGCTCGCGGTCCAGCACGAGCGCGAGCGCGGCCTCGGAGATCATCTTCGCCGTCTCGCCGTAGCCCGGATCACCACCCGAGACGCGCGCGACGATCTTCTCGTCCCCGCTGCGCGCAGCCACCGTCAGTCGAAAGAAGCCACGCTGCCGCTCTGCGGGTGTCGGCCCCTGCCCCGGTCGTCGAACCCGCTCGAGCAGCTTGCGCGTGACGCGGAGCTGCGCGAGTGCGACCACGGCTGCGCCGCCCGCGACGACCTCGGCGGTGCCGAGGAGGCTGCCCGTGCGCAGGTTGCAGCCGATGCTCACCCGCCGACCGTAGAACTCGAGCGCGCCGGCGGAGCGCGCGACGATCATCGGGTCGAGCGTGGGCATCGGGACGACCCAACCGCTCGCGTCGGGCGCGACGTGTGGCATTTGGCGACGCAGCTCGACGACGCGCTCGCTGCTCGAGGGGCGAGGGATACCCTCTTGTCGACGCTTCGACACGATCTCGAGCATGCTCTGCCACGTCCCGCCCGAGAACGAGCCGCCCATATACATATAGGTCTGGACGTCGAGCTCGGAGAGCGGGCCCCGATTCTGGCATAGGCGATCGACCGCGAAGTAAATCCCGAGATCGGTCGGGACGCTCTCGAACCCGCAACAAGGGATCATGCGAACGCCCGCGCCCTCGGCTCGACCGCCGTATTTGCGAATCATGCGGCCCACGAAATCGGGCTCACCGGTGAGATCGAGGTAGTCCGCGCCGCCCTCGACGCAAGCGGAGACGACCGGCTCGCCGTATTTCCCATAAGGGCCTACGGTGGTGAGGACGACCTGGGTGTCGCGCGCCATCGCGAGGAGCGACGCGGGATCGGAGACGTCCGCGCGCACGACCGGGACGGAGACCCCGAATCGGGACGCGAGCTCGGCGCTGAGCTCTTCGAGCTTGCGGGTGTCGCGCCCTGCGATGGCCCAGCGGACCGCGCCCTCCCCGCTCGCGAGGTATTCCGCCACCAAGCGACCGGTGAATCCGGTCGCCCCGAAGACCACGATGTCGTGCGGTTTCACGGTGCTCTATCCCCTCATTGGTTGCAGCGATCCAGGACCTCGGCGCCGGCCTCGGGGGTCATCGGTCCTGTGCCGCCGTATTCGGCGCGCTGCTCGCTCGTGATCGTCCGAGCGGCGGCGATCGCCGCGAAGATGTCGGCGCCCTCGGTCGGGGTGCGCTCGTACGTGTCGAAGTCCACGTTGTAGAGCCCGAATCGCGGCGTGAAGCCCTCGATCCATTCGAAGTTGTCGTAGAGGCTCCAATGGTAATAGCCCCGCACGTCGACCCCCTCGTCGCGCGCGCGCTGGATCTGCTCGAGCGAGCGGACCACGTGCTCGGCGCGGCGCCGGCCTGTCTCGGTGGCGATACCCGACTCCGTGACGAGCAGCGGCAGGTCGGGCCACCGCGCTGAGAAGTCACTCAGGACCTCGTAAATACCCGGCTCGTAATATTCGTATTTCATGGCCGGGACGCACTTCGTCTTGTCGTCGTTCACGGGGGGCAGGCAGGCGCCGAAATCGAAGCTCGAGAAACAGGGCGTCAGCGCCAAGACAGGCACGAGCGGGTTCAAGCCCGTAACGCCCGCGCGAAAGTAGTATTGGACTCCCAGCCAATCGACGGTCCCGGCGAGCCCCGGGATCTCGGTCTCGGCCTCGCCGTCGAGGTCCATATCCATCATCCCCGTACGCGCGGCCTCGGGGAAGAGGTAGTGATAGACGTAGACGAGCCGATCGCGCGCGGCGACGTCCTCGGGGTCGTCGCTCGGCATGTTGTTCCTGGCCGCGACCCACGCGCCCACGCTGAGGGTGAAGCCCACGTCCGCCGCGCTGCCGTCGTTGTCGGCGTCGATCGTGTCAGCGGCCTTGATTGCGGCATAGCCGGCCGCGTGCATTCGCAGATAGTCGGCGACGACAGGCAGGAACTGATTGAGGAGCTTGTCCTCGGAGAGGATGGTCGACCGCCCCGGGGGGAAGCTGCCGACCCCGTACGACGCGAGGAGGTAATTCACCGGCTCGTTCACGGTCCCCCACTCGTCGACCCGGTCCCCGAAGCGCTGCGCGAGGAGCTCGGCGTACTGGCGGAACTCCTCGACGATCTGCGGCCCACCCTCCGGATTGCCGAGTCCGCAGAGGTTCGTATCGCTTACACCGTTGTCACAGTTCGGGTCGCGCGGGTCGGCGACCCAAACAGGGTTCGAGAAATGATGGACCGTCACCATCGGACGGATCCCCGCGGCGACGAGCGCGTCGATGAGGTCGTCGTAGTGTTGGAGGGTGGCCTCGTCGATGACGTCGCGCTGGGGCTCCACGCGCGCCCACTCGATGCTGAAGCGATAGGAGTCCACGCCGAGCTCCTGGAGCAAGGCGATGTCCTCGATCGCGAGCGAATAGCCGTCCGAGGCGTCACCGACTGGGGCCTTGCCTTTGCCGAGTCCCGCGGGCGGCTCGCTGGTGAAGACGTACCAATCGGTGTTCTCGTTTTGGTCCTCGATCTGCGTCGCTGCCGTGGCCGCCCCGAATCGGAACGAGCCCGCACCCGACGCCTGCGTCAGCGACCCGATGGCCGGCAGCTCGATCGGCGTGGGGGGAGCGCCCCCGCCGCCACCAGCGCCGCCGCTCTCACCCGAGTCGCCGCATGAAACCGCGAGAGGCACCGACAGCGCGAGGGCCGAAGCCGCCAAGGTCCACTTCATGGGCGCGAGTAAACCATAACGAGAGGCTCGACGCCTGCCCTGGGCGCCGCTCCTTCGGCTTTGCTACGCTGCTCGAGCTTGCCGCCCGCTTGTTGCAGTAACCGCGTGGATCCCCGGTGAACGACACGAACAGCGCCGACGAGAGGTCCGTTGAATCGAGTCCGGGGCTCGTGACGGGCGCGGTCCTCGAAGGGCGGTATCGACTCGACAAGAAGGTCGGTGAGGGCGGGCACGGCGTGGTGTACGCGGGCCACCACCTCATGCTGGACCAGGCGCTCGCGATCAAGGTCGTCCGCTTGAACGACGACGGCGGCGCCCTGGTCGGTGAGCGAGCCGCTCGCTTTTTGGACGAAGCTAGAACAATGTCAAAGCTTCGCCATTCGAACATCGTTCGCGTCCTCGACGTGGGCGTGCACATGGGGAAAGACGCGGCGCTCACACAAGCGTGGCTCGTCATGGAATGGTGCGGGAGCCGCACGTTGCGTGATGACCTCAAGGCGCGCGGGGGCGCGCCGCGCAGCGTGGCAGAGACTTGGGCGCTCCTCGGGCCGCTCATCGACGCGGTCGCGTATGCCCACAAGCGGGGCGTCGTTCACCGCGACATCAAGCCCTCGAACATCATGCTCGTGGTCGAGCCCGGACACCCGGAGAGCGCTCGCCTCATCGACTTCGGTATTGCCAAAAGCGGGAGCGTTCCGCAGGTGAATTCGGGGTGGACGCGCTCGACGGGGCCAGGGGTCTTCACTCCGGGATATGCAGCTCCGGAGCAGGTGCTCGGCGTCCGGACCGGTCCTTGGACCGATGTTCACGCGCTCGCCCTCGTCCTCGCCGAGGTCCTCACGGGCCGCAGCGCTTACGGTGAAGACGCGGAGGTCGCGACCATCGTCGCCGAGGCGCGGCCCACGCCCGGAGCGCTCGGCGTCGACGTGGGCCCGTGGGAGGCCGTCCTTCGGCGAGCGCTCGCGGTTCGCACGACGGACCGCTTCGCCGACGCGGGTGAGTTCTACGCGGCTCTCGCGTCGACCGCCCCCGAGGACGCGCACGGCAACGCGAGCGCGACCGCGGTTGGAGCACACCTCAAAGCCTCGAGCGCGCCCGACAAACCCGGAGTGACGTCCGACGCAGCCCCCAATGGACTCACGATTCGCACCCACCGCACGGGAGGGCCCGAAGCCACACCTGTGGTCTCCACACCCGTCGCTCCCCTCGAGCGCGACGACGTGAACGCCACACCGGCGCGGGGTGAATCGAGCCCGCCGGAGACTTCCGAAGAGGCGCTTACACCGGAGTCTTCGGAGGAGTCGGGGGAGACTCTTTCGGAGTCCCCTCTCGCTGGTACGAACCCCTCGCGGAGGTGGCTGGTCGCCGCCGTCGGCGCAGTCGCGCTCTCGGGGGTCGGGCTCTATTTCCTCATCCCGAGCGCCGAAGAGCCTGCAAATCCAGCCCCGAGCGTGAGCTCATCGGCTCGGCCGACCGCGAGCGCAACACTCCCGGCGGAGTCACGAAACACCTCTTCGGCGGGCGTCGACACTGGCCCTTTGCGCTCGCTCGCGACCGAACTCCCCTCTGCAAAGCCGGAGTCTTCGTCGGCTCGAACCGTATCGGTACCACGACCTACCGCGACGCCTTCAGCTTCCGCGTCGATCACCGCACAGCCCGTCGCGAGCGCGCCGCCGGCGACAACAGCCGCGAGCGCCGAAAAGCCGAAGATCCCGACGCTGCATTGACGGCGCCGACTCGGTGCTCGCGAGTGCGGAGTCGCTCCTACGTGCTTATCGTGAGGGGCGAGTCGAGCGCCAATCCCAACATGCTTCGAGCAAGGGAGTCCTCGTGTCCACCCTCACTATCCTCATTATCGTAGCTTCGACGGTCGTCCCTATCGCGCTCATCGCGTTGGTCTTGGGCGCGCTCTTCCGCAGCCAGGCGAAGACCGATGAGCTCTTGAAGACTGGGACGCCCGCGCGCGCCCGCATCCTTCAACTCGGCACTACGGGCATGTCGGTCGCGGTCATGGGGCATCGACACCTCAAGCTGCTCTTGACGGTCGAGGTCCAGCAGCCCGGTAGGCCGCCTTACGTCGCAACGTTCGACCAGCTCGTCTCCGAGCTCCAAATCCCCAGTGTGCAGCCGGGCACGTTCATCGAGCTGCGCATCGATCCGAACAACCCGTCTCGCATGGCGCTCGCGGGCATCATCCCACCCAATCAAGCGGGCTTCGCGCCGCAAGCTGGCCCGCCCGCAGGGTGGGGTGGACAACCCGGTTACGGAACCCCAGCGGCCCCGATGGTGATGGGCGTCGCGCGCCCCAACTACCGCAGCTCTCTACCGATGATCCTGGTCATTCTGTTCCTCACGACCGTGCCGATCACCGCGATCATGCTCTATACGTTCGTCGACTTCGGCAGCCTATTCGGCAAGAGCCAAACCACCAAAGACGGCAAGAAGGTCGGTAATGTCTGCGAGCAGGCCGCCCACTGCTGCAAGGTCGTTACCGGGGATTCGGGGTCGGCCTGCGACAATTACAAAGAAGGCCCGATGCCGGTCGAGGGCTGCCGAAGCGCGCTCGAGCAATACCGCGACACCGCGCAGAAGCTCGGCAAGAGCTGCGACTGACCAGCCTTCTCAGGGCGCATCGTTTGACGCAGCATGCGCCGATGTTTCATCGCTCGGCGCCGCTCTTCGCTCTCTTCTTGTTGGCCGCTTGCTCGGAGGCCTCCAATCAACCAAGCGCTTCGAGCAGCGCGGTCGTGAGCGTCGGCAGCACGCCGAGCGCTGTGGCCTCGGCCGCGCTGTCCGCGCGGCTTGCGGCGTTGTCTTCTGTCGCGTCTGCGTCGGCGAGCGCGAGCGCCGCGCCCACGCTGCCGCCCCTCGACGAGAAGGGTCTGCTCGAGGCCGCGAAGGCCATCGTCGAGGACATCGGTAAAGGGAATTACGACGGGGCGCTCGCGCGCTGCGCGCCCTCCCTGCGAGACGCCTTGAAGAGCGACAAGCTCCACGACGCGTGGACGAAGAGCACGGGGGACAAAGGGGCTTACGAGGGTATCGACACCGTCTCGCGCCAACCGAAACGGGGGATGTTGGTCGCGCGCGTGCGCGTGCGCCTGACGAAGGGTTCGATGGACGTGACGCTCGCGGTCTCCGAGCACGGCAGCCAACCCGACACTCTGTTCTTCGGCAAAGCGCAGGACCCCTGGACGCCGGCGAGCTACAGCGATCCCTCCAAGTTCGACGCGGTGGAGGTCATCGTCGGCGACATGGAGACCGGCCTCCCGGGCACGCTCCTCGTGCCGAAGGGCGACGGCCCCTTCCCCGCGGCGATTCTGGTCCACGGTTCGGGCCCGAGCGATCGCGACGAGAGCATCGGCCCGTCCAAGCCCTTTCGCGACCTCGCCGAGGGGCTCGCGTCTCGCGGGGTCGCCGTCCTCCGCTACGAGAAGCGCACGCTCGGGCACGTCCCCGACCTCTCGATCAACCCTCTGAATCTGACGGTGAAGGAGGAGTACTATGACGATGTCAAAGCTGCGGTCGCGACGCTCTCGGCGACGCCCAAGATCGACGCGAAGCGGCTGGTCATCGTCGGCCACTCGATGGGAGCTTGGCTGACTCCGGAGTTCCTGACCCAGAACCCGAGCGTCGCCGCCGGGGCGCTCCTATCCGGCAATGCGAGGCCGATGTTGGACCTGCTCGAGCCGCAGTTCACCTATCTCGCGAAGGCCGATGACAAGAAGGTAAGCGAAGCGGAGCAGGCGAGCATCGACAAGATCCGCGAGCAGGTGAAGAACGCCAAGGCGCCCGACCTCAAGCCCGACGCGGCGGCCTCGACCATGCCGCTCGGGCTCCCCGCCGTTTATTGGCTCGCCGTGCGCGACTATGACGCCGTTAAAGTTGCAAAGACTATCGCGCAGCCCCTCTTCATCGCGCAGGGCGAGCGGGACTACCAAGTCACCGCCGCCGACGACTTCGCCCTTTGGAAGAAGGCCCTCAAGGGACGGAAGGACACGACGCTGAAGCTCTATCCGAAGCTCAATCACCCTCTCATCGCAGGGGACGGGCCGAGCTCGCCGGCCGACTACGAGGTATTCGGGCACGTCGACGGCGCTGTCGTCGGGGACCTCGCGAGCTTCATCCTCGGGCTCGCTACGCCGAAGTGATCGAGCGCCGACTCAGAGCCACGCGTACGCGTGGCGCAGCGCATCGGCGCCGTCTCGATCGATGAGCGCTCCGTGAGAGAGCAAGACAGAGTCGATGTCCCACGCGAGCATGCGGTCGACCTGTCTCCGCGCGAGCCGCCTGTCGCGCACCATGAGCGGCTCGAGGTAGCTGATGCCCGGCGCGGAGTTGCCCATGAGCTTCGCCACGACTCGGGTGCTCAAATCACGGTGCTTCGACAGGTTGAGGAGCGCGTCGGTGACGATGAGCGTCCGCGTCTTCGGGTGGTAGAAGTCGACCTCGTTCTCGCGGCGCGACGAGAAATAGACCTGCTCGAGATCAGCGGCCCAAATGGGGTGTGGCTGATCACCGAGCACGTAGTCGAACGAGAGATCCCTGCGTTTCCACTCGAGTCCCGGACAGGCGAAGAACTTCGCGCGGGGGAACCTGTCTTGCCAGCTCGCGACGTGGAGATGATGAAAGATGCTGGGGCTGACGACCGCCCCGACGGGCCCGAGCGCCTCGACCTCGGCGGCCGTCGCGGGGTCGAGCGCGACCGGCGAGTGAATGAGCAACTCGCCGCTCGAGAGGCGGATTACGGTCATGCGACTACCGCACTCCACGCCAAAGAACTTAGCGTCACGCGTATCGGTCCAAATATCCTGTCGCCAGGGCGTCAACATGAGCCCTCTTATCGCATACTGGACCGCGCCTCCGAACAGCCCGACATGAACCGCTTCGGCCTTCGCTGGATTTGCGCTCTCACCTTCGCTGCTGCGTCGACCCACGCGCCGATCGCCGCGGCGGAGGACAAATCGGCGCTCGCCGAGGGGCTCTTCGCCGACGGGGTCACGGCGCTCGGCGCAGGCCGCGTCGACGAGGCCTGCCAGCTCTTCGAGCGGGCGGTGGATCTCACCGAGCGGAGCGCAGCGGGCGGGCTGCTCGCGCTCGCGGACTGCCGTGAGAAGCAGGGGCGCCCCGCGAGCGCGTGGGCGATCTACCGCGAGGCCTTCGCGCTCTTGCACAAGCAGGGCGATCCACGCGAGACCCAGGCGAACGACGCGGCAGTGCGACTCGACGCCGTCGTGCCGCACGCCGTCGTGCACGGCGCGCCCGCGGTGGCGAGCGTGGAGGGCCTGCGGGTCCGACGCGGCGACGTGGACCTGCCGCGCGAAGCGTGGGAGCGGCCGCTCCCCGCAGACCCCGGCAAGCTCGAGGTCGTGGTGACCGCGCCGGGTCAGCCTGCGAAGAGCCGAGCTCGCCGTCGGTGCGGGCCCTGCGACGTACGAGCTCACGATCGAGCCGTGGCCTTGCGTCGGCATGCCGTGCCCCGCGAAGCCCGTCGAAGACGAGCCGCCCGCGCTGCGCGCGACGGGCATCGCGGGCGTCGTCCTCGGCGGCGTCGGCGTGGCCTTGCTCGGGGCCTCACTGGGCGTCGCGATCGAGGGGAAGAGCCAATACGACGACGCGATCGCCGACCCCGCGAACGAGTGCGTCGCAGGCGCGTGCAACGCGCGCGGCAAGGGCGCGGTCGACGACGCTCGCGCGCTCGGTGACGCGGCGACCGGGCTGCTCGTCGCGGGCGGCGTCCTCGCGGCGGGGTTCGTCACGCTGCTGACGATCGATCTCGCGACGCGCAAGCCGCAGGGCTCGGCCGCGATATCGTTTGGGCCCCAATCAATTCGCGTCGAACTAGCGTTCTGAGCCGCTCACCACTCCGACTCGTAGGGGTCGTAAGGCTTGAGCCCCTCGACCTCGACGCGGCCGTCGTGCTTCGTCGTGCAATAGCGCGTGCCGTCCGCGTCGGTGCGGACGTGGTCGGCGTGCTTGAGACCCGAGTCGACGCAGAAGCTCCCGCCGCCCTTCTTGTTGAGGAGGCGCCACTTCGGGTTGCCTGCTTTCGTGGGCTGCTCGCTCGATGGCGAGCTCGTCGGCGCGCTCGTCGGCTGTGGCGCGCGGCCCGAAGCGACCACGACGGGGACGTTGCTCGCGCGCGGACCGCTGGCCTCCGACTTCGGGCGAGACTCGCTGCGATCGTCGTCGTCGCTGCGTGAGCTCGACGAGCTCGAGCTGCTGCTGCCGCGCAGGAACACGAGCGCGCCGACGACACCCACCGCGAGGAACCCGACGATGACGGCCGGGAGCAACCACGCTCGGCGCTGCGGGGTCGGCACGAACGCGGTCGCGGGCGCGACGATGGTCGCGGCCTCGGCGATGGCGCCTGTCTCCCGATGCGTGGGGGGGGCGCCGACTGCGCGCGAGCTCGGCGGGTAACCCACGTTCGCGACCGTCGGATCCATCGAGTGCGGACCCGACGGGCTCGGTCGATTCGCGAGCACGTTCTCGATCGCGGCGCGCATCGCTTGGGCGGTCGGAAACCGCGCGCCCACGTCGAACGCGAGCGCGCGATCGACGATCGCGGCGACCTCGGGCGTGACCTGTGGAGCCACCGTCCGAAGCGGGGGCGCCTGCTGCGTGCCCATCTTGATGAGGAGCTCGGCGTCCGTCGTGCCCTGGTGGACGTGGCGTCCCGCGAGCAGGCGGAACATCGTGGCCCCGACCGCGAAGACGTCGACGCGACCGTCGACGTTGCCGCCCGCGATCTGCTCGGGCGGCATGTACGGCGTCGTGCCGAGCATCGCCCCGGTTCGCGTGCGGACGTTCGAGCCGCCTTGCGCCATCCGCGCGATGCCGAAATCGAGGACCTTGATCGTCCCTTGCCGCGTGACGAAGAGGTTGTCGGGCTTGATGTCTCTGTGGACGATGCCCGCGCCGTGCGCGACCTCGAGGACCTCGAGCACGCTGCGCATCCACCGCAGGAGCTCGTCCTCGGTCAGGGGGCGATGCCGCGCGCGCTGCCCGAGCGACTCCCCACCCTCGAGCAGATCCATGACCAAGAACGGCGAGCCGTCCTCGGTCGTATCGATATCGAAGACGCCGACGATTCCCTCGTGACCGAGCTGGCTGACGGCGCGCGCCTCCTGTTCGAAGCGCGCGCGCAGCTCCTTCGACACGGCGATCTGCGGGTGCAGGATCTTGATCGCGACGCGTCGGCCGATCTTGTGGGTCGCCGCGTAGACCGCGGCCATCCCGCCGACGCCGAGGAGTGCGTCGATGCGCCATTTGCCGAGGAGCGTGGTGCCAACGCGCGCCTGACATCGCTCGAGCTCTGCCTGCTCGGACTCCATCATCGACGATCGCCGCCCAAGCGAGCCTGCCCGACGTAGAGGCGCGAGACCAACTCACCGAGGCGATCGCGCCCCGTCTTGCCCTCGATGCGACGGACGGCCTCGATGTACGCAGGGATGAAGCGCGCGTGATCCGGGAGGTGAGGAAGGAGCCTGCGGGTCGTCATCAGGATGGTCTCGTATCGCTTCTGCCCGCTCGCACCACCGCGATCGAGGCCGAAGCCGCGCGCGAGCCGCTCGGGCAGGAGGTGCGCCGTGAAGGTACCGTAGTCGTCGCGGACGATGCGCCCCACGAGATTCTGCGGCCTGAGGATCACGCGACCGATCTCCGCCGCGCGCCGCGACACGCCGAGCATGTCGCCCGCGAGCGTCCGCTCGACGTAGCGCTCGAAGTCGGCGTACGTCGCGGGCAGATCGTCCGCGACGCCGAAGAGGCGCGCGAAGCGGCGACTCTCTGCGTAGAACTGCTCGCGCTCGGCGCGCGTGAGCGGGCGCACGACCCGATCGAAGACGAAGAGCGAAGTGTCCCAGAGGGTCGCGAGGACCCAGACTTTTGCCTCGCGATCGCGCGCGTCGTAGCGCTCGCCGACCGCGAAGCGACCGACGTCTTCGTCGAGCGCGCCGCGGATCTTCGAGTGCGTGGCGTAGACCTCCCGAGCGGCCGCGACGGCCTCGTCGAGATCACCGAAGACCATCCGGAAGATGCGCTGGAACGTCGCTCGGAAGCGCTGGGCCGGATCGCTCCGCGTGACCGAGTGCTCGCTGATCGCGCCAGCTACGAACGGATGCGCGAGCTGCAGCAGCGCTGCGCGACCTGCACCGAGGAAGACGGCTGCCTCTCGCGAGACCTCCCACGCCATCGTCCCCGGGCCGAAGATCCCTGCTCGCGGATCAGCGACCTCGGCGCGCAGCGCGACGAGGTCCGCTTCGATTTCGTGCCTCTGGACGCGCGCCTGACGCACGACCCGAACTAGAAGCCGAGCACGATTTCGGGTTGTGCGTCGAAGTCGAGCTGGATGCTCGCTGGGGTCGGCGTCATGTCGACCTCGACCACCACGTCGACGGGGATGATGATGTCTTCCTTGTTTTGGACCTGATCCTTCAGCTGATCGACGGGCTCGCCCTCGATGGTCACGGTGAAGGGCGGGGGGGTGTCGAGGTCGGCCTCGGTCAGGATCGTCGTGTCGAAGGCCTTGCCGTCGAGCGACAAGAGCCCCGTCGGGCGCTCGTTCGTCGCGGGATCGATGACGTTGAAGGCGGACACGTTGATGTTGATCTTGCTGACGGCCTGCGCACCCTCGAGCTCGGGGTTGTCGGAGTAGTCCGAGGCCTGGATGGCGAGCACGTCTTGGTGGAAGTTGAACGTGCAGTGATCCGCCGTGCCGCTGCTCGTGACGACGTATTTACCCTCGGGGTCCGAGATCGCGTCGCCGCACTGATAGTCCTGGGGAACATCGATGGTCGTGGAGCCCGAGATGGGCGGCACACCATCGTCGGCGCCGAGCGTGTAGAGGTCGACCTCCCCACAGGCGGAGAGCACCGGTAAGGAAAGCAGCGTGGCGACGACGAGCAATCGATGAGACATGGAGCCTCCAACGTGAAGGAGAAGTCAGGACCTTCGCGTGCACTTTGGGATGCAGCCGATCACATGCGAGTTCAGACCGCGACCCCGTGGTGCATGCAGAGCGCGCTCGAAGCGAGCCTCACCAGCATAGCGCCGAGAGAAACGCTCGAGTAGCGAGCGGCTCAGCCTTTGACGAGGCGCAGGTGCGGTCGCTTCGGGGCGGGCGGTTCCGGCGGCTCGGGATCGGTCGGCTCGGATTCCGACTTGTTTTGGGGGCTCGGTTCGCCCCCCGCGCCCTGCCCTCCCCCCGACTTGCTGGAAGATTCGACGGAGGCTGAAGTCGACTCGACCGCGTCCTTCGGCGGAGCGGCTGGCTCGGCATGCTCCGGAGGCTCGCTCGCGACCGCTTCTTTTTTCGTAGCGGCGGACGCATCGGGGCGAAATGCGTCGGCGCGCGAGGCCCCGCAGACGGGGCACGAAGAAGCGTCCTCGGACCAGGGGGTCGCGCACTCCGCGCAGGTGCCGGGCTGGCCGTCGGTGCTGGCGCCTGCATCACTGGCATCACCGAGAGCGCCCGCATCACCGTCGACCGCAGCATCTGCGGAGTCCGAAGAGGAGCTCGCGGGGACGGCGCGCAGATGAGCGCGACGGTTGACCTTGGAGGGAGTGTCGACGAGCCCCGTCTTCTGTGCAGGGGCGGTGCCCGCGCCCGCGAGGCGGCTGCCAGGCGGAGCGTCCTCGGGCCAAGCGACGCCGCGGCCCTGCGGGTCGACGATCGCGAACACAGCAGCCCACGGGATGCGGCACCAGAACGGGCGCGCGTTGAAGCTCAGCGTGCCCGAGATGGCCTCGTCGCCGATGTCGAGGTCGCGGATCGGGATGCGCATCTGCAGGCCGAACTGCAGGATGAGCTCGGGTTGCGACATGAACGATCGCGGGACGACGACCTGGTCACGACGCGGATCGAGGTGAAGGAAGATCGAGCTCTGCTCGATGAGGGCGAGCGCGACGTCCTTCTTCTTGGGCTTCGTCGGGGGTGACAACGCGGGGACGCTACCACCCGGTCGTTTCTGCGTCGAGGGAGCCTCCGAGGGAGGCCCAGCGTGGTCGCAGTCAGTCGCCCGTGGTCACGCAGCGCCCATCGTCACAACGCACGCCGAGTCGCGAACAGTGCATGGCCGGGCATTGGACCTCTTCGCAGTCGCGCGCGACGGCCTTCATCCCCTCTTCTTTGTGGGTGAAGCCGACAGCGACATAGTCGTTCGCGCCGCACGCGCAGCAGGTCGTAGCGAGCCCCTCGCAGTCGTAGTCGGCCTCGCACGTCTGCCACTCGGCGGGGATCTTCGGGTGCGTGCGCGTGACGGCCGGGCCCGTGGAGCGCTCGGGCAGGTCGAAGTGTTCGCTCGTGAGCTCGCGACCGCCCTCGAAGGTGGTCGTGCGGACGCGCTGGCCGTGCACCCACTCGTTCTCTTCGGTGAGCTCGCCGCGCTGGTCGTAGGTGCGCGCGACGCCGTGATTTCGGCCGCGCTCGTAGGGCGTCTCGGCCTGCGGTCGACCGTCGGGCCAGTACCACTTGAAGACGCCCGTCTCGAGGCCGCGCTCGTAGGTTCCCTCGAACGCCTTCGCGCCGGTCTCGTGGTACTGCACCCAGAGGCCGTCGCGCTTGCCCCCGACGTAGTCACCCTCCGCGGCGCGCACACCGTTCGGGTGCCAGCTCGTCCAATGCCCGGTTCCTCGCTTCATCTCGAAGGTACCGAGCACGTGGCCGTTCTCGTCGAAGGCTCGGAAGATCCCGTCGTATTCACCGTCCACGTACGCGCCCTCGAGGACGCGCTTGCCGTCGCTCGACCACGCGACGAACGGTCCCTCTCGCGTGTGATCGGTGCGCTCGCACCACGAAGCGCCAGCCTGCGGAGGTCGTCCGCCGCCCTCGACGGTGCCCGGCGGACACGTCAATCCGACCGCGCTGGCCCCGCACGAGGCGACGCTCGCGATCGTCATGAGCGCTGCGATCGCGACGAAAACGCGCCTGCGACGAGGCGAGCACTCGAGCATGCGCAGATGGTACGTTCGCGCGCGATGAGCGACCCGTCGATTCGTTCGGACGATCCCCCGAAGCTCGCGTGCCTCGGCGGCGTCGAGGCGCCGGATTGGCTCGGCCCCGATCTGCAGTGCATCGCACGCTTGCCCGACTCGGCGCGCGCCGAGCTCTGGACCGCGCTCGAGGCCGCGCTCCCCGATCCCATGCGCCCCGAGGCCGAGGCCAAGCTCGACGAGTTCCAGAGTCGTCACGGCGGCGACGCGAGCATGCTCGTGCGCGCTCTCAAGGCCGCGCGCGTGCTCTATCGCGAGGCCGCGCGCCGCGATCTCGACAAGGCCAAGCTCATGGCGGACGTGCGCTCGCTCGGAGGCGAGCACGCAGCGGTGCTCGAGAGCGTGCTCGGCAAATACCACGCGCCGGCGGCGAGCTTCGTCCGCAGCGAGCTCTACGCGAAGACCCTCGCGGGCCACGGCAAGATCCTCACCGACCTCGAGTGGCGCACCGAGATCGTTGCGTCTTCGAACCACGGCGCGAACCTCAAGCTGCCGCTCGTGACGCTCACGCTCCACTACGAGGAGAACGGCGCGCGCCAAGCGATCACGCTCACCGCGCTGCCCTCTCTCGTCCAGCAGCTCCGTGACGCGCTGACGCAGGTCGTGACGTGAGGAGAGCCGCCGCGTAGGTCCTTGACTTCGCGGGGTGCGGGCCGTCCACTTCGAGCGTGGATCGTGTCGAGGTCGAGCTTGAAATCCTGACGGACAAGGACCCCATCACTGCGCTCGAGATCCTCGAGCTGAAGGGCCTCGAGCGGATCGGAGCGCCGTACGTCTTCGAGCTCACGGCCGTGCACAGACCCGACGGGGACTCCCTCGACGGCGCGCCCCAGCCCGCCGGACATGCCTCCGGCTTGGAGCCCGACGCCCTGCTCGGGTTGCTCTCGTCGCAGGCCGTCCTTCGATTCGTTCGCTACCACGAGAGCGCAGCCATCCTCGAGCGCACGGTTCGGGGGATCATCACCTCGATCGAGGACAGCCTCGACCCCGTGGTGGAGGGCGCTTCGATCCTGAAGATGAAGATCGAGCCTCGCTTGGCCGAGCTCGCGCGCTTCGTCTCGCAGGACGTGTACGTCGGTCAGTCCATCCCCGAGGTCATCAAGCAGAAGCTCGTCGCGGCGCAGTTCACGGAGGCCGACTACGAGCTCCGCACCGGCGACGATATCTACGCCGGCAAGCCGTGGACCGATCGCGACCCGAGCGCCTCAAATCGTCAACCCCGATTGACGATCCAATACCGCGAGAGCGACCTGGCGTTCATCTCGCGTCTGGCCGAGCACGCCGGGATCTCGTTCTTCTTCGAAGACGCGGGCGACCACGAACGGGTGGTGTTCTCGGACGCCGACTCGGGATTCGCGCAGCGCTCGGAGTCCATCGCCTACCGCAGCGCTCAGGCCGGCCACGGTGTCAGCACGATCGGCCGTCGCATGCGCTCGATCGCGACGGACTTCTACGTCTACGACTACAACTACGCGACCCCGAAACAGGCCTTCCAATCCGGCGATCAGCAGCTCTTCGACGTGCTCGGCGGCGAGGCTCACCTCGACGCTCCGACGCCCGGGACGCACATCGAGTACGCGCCCAACGTGATGTCCCCCGCCGAGGCAGGGCGCATCGCGCGCGTGCGCGCCGAGGAGGAGCAGACGCTCCACGAGCGCTTCGTCGCGCAGGCTCGCGAGCCCGGGCTTTATCCGGGCCTCCGCTTCAAGCTGAGCGGACACCACATCCTGCCGGAGACCGACGAGCTCCTCGTCGTCGAGGCCACGACGACCTACCAAGCGGACTCGTCGTTCAAGGGCGCGATGACGAAGACCAACCAGTTCACCATCGCGTTCGAGGCTGTGCGGACCCAGCGCCAGGTCGGTGGCCAGCTCGCCCACTACCGTCCGCCGCGGCTGACCCCGAAGCCCCGCATCCACGGCGTGGTCACCGGGACGATCCAGCTCGACGATCCGTCGCGCAACCCGATGCACCAGGCCATCGACGGTGAGGGCCGATACCTCCTCAAGCTGCACTTCGATCAGACCAGCGCCGTCTTGCCGCGGATCCGCATGGCCCAATCACACGTGGGTGAGAACTACGGCATCCACTTCCCGCTGCGCGCGGGGACCGAGGTCTTGGTGGCGTTCGCGGACGGCGATCCCGATCGACCGGTGATCGTCGGCGCGGTGCCTCACCCGCTCAAGCACAGCCCCGTTTCCATCAGCGCCGATCGGCCTGCGACGGACCCGGTCGAGCTCCATCGAATCACGACCCGATCGGGCATCCTCGTCGAGATCAGCGACGGACTCGTGCGGGCGAAGAGCTGAGCCCCAGACGATGATAGGTGGCTTCGCAGCAGCTCCCGTGGTCACCGCGACGGGCGTCGCGGTCCCGCAAGGTTCAGGCTCTTGTGCGGCGGCCGCCCGCGTCTGGCGTCACCGCAGGCGCAGGCTCGTCACCGCGATCGGCAAGGCCACGTTCGAGCTCGGCGCGCTCGCGGGGTCGACCGCGGCGTCGCTCGTTCGGGTCGCTCCGGTCGCGTTGGTCCACGACGATCGCCACCACCGCGATCACCCCATCGCGAGCCTCGCGCACCACAGCGATCTCGCGCTGCTCGTCCCCGATCCCGAGCTCCTCGTCGTCGGCAGCGCGTACGCCCGCGGCCGCAACGCCGTGCGCGTCGCGCTGACGGTCTCGCGCGAGGGGCGGCTCGTGCTCAGCAAGCAGCTCGACGTGACGGGTGATCGCACGGCGCGGCCGAACTCGGGCCTGCCCGAGCCGCAGCCGTTCGATGCGATGCCTCTCGTCTACGAGCGCGCGTACGGCGGCGTGCTCTGCCGCGAGAACCCTGTTGGGCTCGGGATGGACCGCGACCAAGACGGCGGGCTGCGCTTGCCCAACATCTTCTACGCAGGGCAGGGGCCGCTCGTGCCGCCGCCTGCGGGCGGTGATCCAGCGGGCTTCGGGCCGATCGCGAGCATCTGGGGAATCCGCGCGAAGCGACGAGGCAGCCTCTCGGTCGACAACGCGACCTACGCGACCCACGTCGACCTGCCCGACGATTTCGACGAGACCTATTTCCAAGCCGCTCCGCTCGATCAACGACTGCAAGAGCTGGAGGCTGGTGACGTCATCGGGCTCACCGGGATGCACCCGACCGAGCCGCGGGTCGAGCTGACGATCCCCGATCTCGGCGCGCGCGCACTCGTCAAGGGAGCTTCACCATCGTCGCAGCTCATCTCGCTGCGGTTGGACACGGTGTTCATCGATTTGGATCGCAACCGCGTCGAGCTGACCTTCCGCGGCGCGGCCGTCCTCTCCGAGGCCGACGTGCCGCGCGTCGACGTGGCGGTGGCGATCGACGAGCCGAGCAAGCTCACGAGCGCCGCGCTCGAGAACGCGCTCGCCGCGTTGCCCCAAGCGCAACCGAACCGCGAACGACCTCTGCCTGCGCCGACCATCGGCAAGGGCGGGACGGTCGTCCTCGAGGCGACGCCCCAAGCTGCGCTTCCGCCGTTCGCGCCGCCACCTCCCGCGCCGCCGCCTCCTGCTCCTCCACCGCCGGCGCCACCCTCGCCCGGGGGCTTCGCCGCTCGACGAGAGCACACCGCGATCCTCGAGCCGAACGCGGACCCGCAGTCGCTACCGTTTCATCGAGCGGGTGCGGCGCAGCAGGGCGGCGCTCGAGCCGCGCAGCCCCCGCCTGGCTCGCCGTTCGTCGGCGCCGAGCCGCTCCGTCGCGTGGTGGTCCGCGTCGAGGAACAAGAGACTACGGACCTCGCACATCTGCCGTTCGAGCCACCTCGCAAGGCACCACCCGTCATCGCGCAGACCGCGCTCCCCGTCGATGACGAGCCGATCGAAGAGGCGCCCGAGCCCGTGCGCGTTCCGCCCCCCGACCTCGCGCCCGAGGCCCAAGAGGCGCCACCGCCGAAGCCAGCAGGGTCGCCGTGGCGCGTGGACGAGGCGCCAGCCGCAGCCGCGCCGAAGCCTCCGCCCGCGCCTGCCCCGACGAAGGTCGATCTGCGCAAGCAGATGTACAGGAAGCTGAAGAAGTAGCGGCCACGCGAAGCGTCCGAAGGCAGCCGACCTGAACTCCTGCCGATAGGGGAATCGCTGCGTTTGCGAGGTTCGCGTGTATCCTCGCGCGACCATGGCGGATTCCTACGAAGAGTCTGGGGAGAAGTACTTCCTCATCCGCGTGCCGGATCACGCGTCGCAGTCTTCGACCGAAGCCTCGAAGAGGATGACGACGTTCCTGCGACTCGGAACGTTCGATGACGGCGCGCCAGGCGTCAGCCTGCTCAACCAAGCGATGCCGTACATCGACGATGGTCGCGATCGCGGCAGGAACGAAGCGGGCCCGCCCGCGGGCGGCCCAGGGCACCTGCTCGACAAGGGCGCGCGCACCGAAGAGACCAACCGCCTCACGGCGCGCGGGGGCTGGCAGGACCACAGCGACGGCGACCGCGTCAGCACGACGATGGGCGACAAGCTCGAGGTCGTCCGCGGCAACTACAAACTCATCGTGCTCGGCCGCCAAGACGACATGGACCGGGGCTCGGGCTTCGAGTTCTCGGGCGGTCACGTCCAGCAGATGGACGACACGAACCCGAGCTACCAGGAGATCAAGTGGGTCAAGACCTGGGACGGCTGTTGGAAGGTCTATGAGCTCAACGAGAAGGGTGACGTCCACAACATCACCCACGGCAACTCGAAGGAAGAGCGCTACGGCGACCTCATCGACTCGGTCACTGGCTCCGAGGACCAGGGCGAGCTCGCCGTCTCGACCGCGAAGCCCAAGGTCAAGAAGAACAACCCCACCATCACCGAGAAGACCTGGGCAAAGTCGATCACCTCGCAGACAGGCTCCGAGAAGACCGTCGTCGACGAGATCAAAGAGACCACCTGGGCGAAGAAGATCACGTCGAACACGGGTTCGAGCGGCAAGTACATCGAGGAGATGAACTCGACGACCTACGTGAAGTCGCTGAGCGACGTCACGCACGTCTCGAACAAGTTCACGAACTCGGTCGTCGGTTCGACCGCGACGATCGTGAACGACACGGGCAACGCGACCGAGGGCGTCGGGACCGTCACGAACAACACCTACGCGGGTGCGATGTTCGAAAACACGGTCGTAGGCGCGGCGGAGGAGATCGTCACCGCCGGCGCGCTCGGGTCCCTCACGACGGCTGGCGCGCTCAAGGAGCTGAAGTTCGCCGGGGCCGCGCTCGGACTGCTCATCGCGGGCATCCACATCGACATCGAGCTCGCTGCGATCCGCGGCGAGGTGAAGGGCGGCGGCGCCTTCTTCGAACTCGAGCTCGGCATCTTCTACCTCGAGTTCTTCCTCGGCATGAAGATGGAGATCAGCGTCGCGCGCGTGTTCAAAGCGACGAAGGGTGGTTGGTCCGACGTGACCGGTGAGGCCAAGATCGGCATCGGCCTCTGAGCGAGCCCAGAACCCGAGAGAGAGAGCTCGCCATGCTGCTCATCCACAACCGATCCGGGCTCGCGTTCGCGACCACGATCACGTCTCGCCGACCTCCCGCCCCCGAGGCCGTCCTCGTCGTGAAGGCGACGTACGCCTTCTCACCATCCTCGCCGCTCGAGCTGCTCCCGACCTCGACGGCCGCGGTTACAGGCGATGTCTTCGCGGACGGCGACGACGACCTCGCAGGCGAGCTCGTCTACGCGAGCGACTTCGCCCATTTCAAGCCGCGCGCCGAGTGGATGGTGCGCGCGAGCTGCCACACGCCGAAGGGCAGGCCCGCGCGTGAGTGTCTCGTCGGCGTGAGCGTCGGCGGGCACGACAAACGCCTGCGCGTCGTCGGTCCACGCGTGTGGGTCGACGATCCGCTGGGCAGCACTGCGACCCAGGCCGCGCCGTTCACGACGATGCCCATCACCTGGGGTCGCGCGTTCGGCGGCTCGGACAACCACGTCAACCCGGTGGGGCGTGGCGCGTCCGCGACCGAGCTGCCGAACATCGAGCGCGTCGATCGACCCATCAAGAAGCGCGACGGAGACAACGCGCCCGCTGGCTTCGGTGCGCTGAGCCCGCTCTGGCCCGCGCGCCTCGCGAAGATGGGGCGCGCCTACGGCCCCGAGTGGGAGGCGCGCAGAGCGCCCTTCGCGGCCGAGGACTTCGACTGGACCTATCACCTCTCGGCGCCCGAAGATCAGTGGCTCGACGGCTACCTCAAAGGGGACGAGGTCGTGCGCTTCGAGCACCTCCACCCCGAGACGAGCGAGCTCACGATCAAGCTCCCCGCGCTGCGCGTGCGCGTGTTCGCGCGACGTCGCGGCGAGGCCATCCACGCCGTGCCGATGGTGCTCGACACGCTCTTCGCCGACCTCGAAAAAGGGCAGCTGTCGCTCGTGTGGCGCGGGCTCACGCCCGTCCGCGAGCTCGACATGAGCGATCTCGTGAGCGTCCTCGTCGCGCGCGAGGCGAGCGCCGACGCTCCGCAGCCGGACGCTCACTACCACCGCGAGCTCGAGGCCCTCGAGGCCGATCCGATCGGGTACGCGACCGCGATCGCCGAGCTCGAGATGAAGATGGGTGAGCTCGACGCGCGCCTCCCGCCGCTCCCGGTCGTGCCCGACGCGAACCCAGTCGGCGACGAGCTCGCGAAGGCCATCCCCGCCGACGCACCGGGCGCCGCCATGCTCGCCGCGCAGGTCCGCGGAGCGGGTCAGACCGCTTCGGCTGCGGGGCCGGCGACGATGGAGAAGGCCCTCGCGAGCGCGCGCGCCGCCAACGAGGACGTGCCTCCAGTCCCCTACGCGAAGCCCGGCAACATGCCGTCGCTCGGCTTGCGCAAGCGCATCCGCAGCGTCGTCGCGCAAACCGCGAGCGCGCTGCCGCTCCGCGCGGTGATGTCCCCGAAGGAGCGCGCGCGGCTCGACGCGCTCGTCGCGCTGCCGAACGATCCCAAGCTCAAACAGGCCGATCCCGAGTACAGCTTCCCCGAGCCGCTCTCGAGCGACGAGCCTGGGCCGGGCGCGAACCTCGTCGATCACGATTTGACCGGGCGCGACCTCTCGGGGCGCGATCTCTCGGGCGCACGCCTCGACGGCGCGGTCCTCACCAAGGCAAACCTCAAGGGCGCGAACCTCAAGGGCGCGAGCCTCCGCGGCGCGGTGCTCTACAAGGCGGATCTCAGCGACGCGAACCTGAGTCAGGCCGACCTGTCACGCGCGAACCTCGCGAAGAGCGTCGCGCCGCGCGCGTGCTTCGACGGCGCGACGCTCGACGAGACCTTCTTCCAAGACGCCGAGCTCGAGCGCGCCTCGTTCGAGGAGGCGCGCGGCGAGTGGCCGGTCTTCGAGCGCGCGTCGGCGCCGAACGCTGTGTTTCGCCACGCGAAGCTCACGCGCCCCGACTTCAGCTCCGCGAACCTCGAGGGCGCCACGATCACGCACGCGGACATCGAGTCGGCGGTCTTCGAGGGCGCGATCGCGAACGGCGTCGATCTCTCGGAGAGCAAGCTCAACAAGTCCTACGCGAAGAACGCGCTCTTCAAGAACGCGAAGCTCGTGCGCGCGCGCATCGAGCGGAGCGCCTTCTTCGGCGCGACCCTCGACGGCGCGGATCTCAGCCTCGCGCGCATGGCGGGCACCCACCTGACCGAGGCCTCGCTCGCGAACGCCGAGGTCTACGGCGCCGATCTTCGAGGCGCGCGCCTCTACCGCGCGAAGCTCAGCGGCTCGTGCTTCGAGCGCGCGAACCTCTTCGGCGCCGACCTCACCGCGACCCGCGTCGACAAGACCTCGTTCAGGGACGCGAACCTCTACGACGCGAAGCTCCTCGACGCCGCTGGCGAGGGCGCCGACTTCGAGCGCGCGAACCTCGAGCGCTGCATCTACAAGAAGCGCGACGCCGCGCGCGGAGGTAGCAAATGACGGTCTTCACCTCGACGGAAGAGGTCCTCGCCGCGGCGCGCGCCGGCAAGCTGCGCGAGGCTCGCCTGCGCGGCGTCTCGCTGCGTGGCGCGGAGCTCACCGGGACGGATTGGTCGGGCGCGAGCCTCGACAGCTGCGATCTCGAGGCCGCGAACCTCACGGGTGCGATCTTCGACGGCGCGCGCCTCGCTGGCGTGAACCTCGCCGAAGCGCGGCTCGACGGGGCGCGCGCGAAGGGCGCGCTCTTCCATCAGACAGGGCTCGTCGGCGCGAAGCTCGAGCGCGCGGTGCTCGACGGGGCGCGCCTCGTCCGCGCGGATCTCACCCGCGCCGCGCTCGACGGCGCGTCGCTCCGCGAGGCCACCCTCGCGGACGTGAACCTCGACGGCGCGTCGCTTCGAGGCGCCGACCTCTCGGAGGCTCGCTGCGCGAAGCTCTCCGCGAAGGGCGCCGATCTCTCGGAGGCGCGCCTCGCGAAGGCTGGCCTGCCCGAGGCCGCGCTCGACGACGCCAAGCTCGTGAACGCCGTGCTCGACGGCGCCGTCCTGCAGAAGGCTTCGCTCGCGCGCGCCGATCTCACGGGCGCGAGCTGCTCGGAGGTCGTTTTCACGAACAGCGATCTGCGCGAGGCTCGCTTGCCCACCACGCTCGCGAAGGCCGTCCTCGATCGGGCGCGCCTCAGCGATCGCGACGACCCCGACAGCGAGGAGATGCCCTGGGACAGCGAGCGCGCGGCCGCGCCGGCCATCGCGCTCGGCTTCGACGGCGCGGATCTCAAGGGCACGCTCTTCAACCGACTCAGCCTGCGATCCGCCGCGTTCGGCGGGGCAAAGGAAATCACCGGCGCGACCTTCGTCGAGAGCGACCTCACGGGCGCGGACTTCAGGCTCCCGCCTACGCCTGGCAAGAAGGACGTCGAGGCGCGCAGCCTCGACAAAGCTCCCGCGATCGCAGCGAGCTTCCTGAAGTCGCGTCTCCGCGAGGCGCACTTCGACGGCAGGCGCATCGGGACGAGCGCGTTCGCGGGCGCGGACCTCCGCGACGCGAGCTTCGTCCGCGCACGCATCGAGCAGTCGACCTTCCACGGCGCCGAGCTCGCGGGCGCGGACTTCTCCCACGCATTTCTCTGGGGCGTCGATCTCGAGGGCGTGCCGCTCGACGGCGTTCGCTTCACGCGGACGGGCTTTCACAGCGTCATCTTCGGCGCGACGGATCTCCGGCGCGTCGACGTCCGCGGGCTCCGCTTCGAGCGCTGCACGTTCGAGCGCGCGGACCTCTCGGGGATCGACTTCAGCGGCTGCGATCTCACCGGGTGCGACTTCGGTGAGAGCAACCTGACGAAGGCCGTGTTCCGCGGCGCGACGCTGCGCCTCTGCTCCTTCCGCAAGACGAACCTCACGCTCGCCGACCTCGCGGGGATCGACGGCAAGGGCGCGAACTTCACCGAGGCGACCCTCGAGGGCGCGAACTTCGCCGAGGCGCGCCTCCGACGTAGTACCTTTACCCAAGTCAAAGCAAAAGCCGGGCGATTCCCGGCCGCGGACCTGCGCGACTCGGTGTGGCAGCGGGCCGAGGCTCCGCACGCGAGCTTCATGGGCGCGCGGCTCGACAACGCCGATCTTTCGAACGCCGATCTCGCGAGCGCGGACCTCACCCGCGCGAGCCTCGACGGCGCGAACCTGCACGCGCTCGTCGATACGGGCGCGGTCTACGCGGGCGCGAGCGTCGACGGCGTGCGCCGCACCGACGCCGCGCGCCTCGCGGCCGAGAACTGGAAGATGCCCCCCAACGTCCGATCCACGAGGGATGCGTCATGACGAGCCCTTTGCGAAAAGCGAGTCTCGAGCCTCAAGTCCAAGCCTCCGACGCCGCGCGCGTTGCCCGCGAGCTCCGCCACGCAAAGTGGTTCGGGCCCGCGCGCGTCCTCGCAGTCCACGTCGATCGGCTCGAGCTCGAGCTCGACGACGACGAGCTCACGCCGAGCGAGCGTCGCGTGACCGCGCGCAACGCGCTCGCGTGGCCATACGAACCCGCCGCGGGCGACGAGTTGCTCGCGCTCGTCGGTCCGCGCGGTGCGTTCGTCATCGGCGTCCTCTCGGGCACAGGCAAGACGCGGCTCTCTTTCGAGGGCGACGTCGAGCTCCGCGCCGAGGGCGGGACGCTGCGCCTCGCGGGGGACGACGGCGTCTCGATCGACGGGCCCGCCGTCGCCATCCGCGCTCGCGCGATCGATCTCGTCGCCGACGCGGCCTCCCACATCTTCGGCACGCTGAAGAAGACCGTGCGCGAGCTCTACGTGCTGCGCGCGGGTGAGCGCCACGACATCGTCGAGGGCGCGTCGGTGACCCACGCGAAGACGGCGCGAATCCTCACGCGCGAGAAGGTCACCATCAACGGCAAAGAGATCTTCCTCGGCTGAGGAGAGGCCCATGCTCCCTGCATCCACGCGTGGAATCGGAATGGCGCTCGGCTTCCCCGACGTCTGTCTCACGCCGAGCCCAGCAGGCCCGGTGCCGATCCCCTACCCCAACATCGCCGAGCACTCGCAGGCCTCGAAGACGGTCGCCACCATCAAGATCAACATGATGGATGCGCTCAACATGATGAGCGAGATCCCCATGTCGAGCGGCGACGAGGCTGGCTCCTCGCACCCGACCGTGAAGGGCCCGCAGCGCTACACGATGGGCATGTTCAACATCCTCTTGAACTTGATGCCGGCGATCACGCTCGCGTGCCTCACGTCGCACAACAACATGAACTGCCCCGTCGGCGCGGTGCTCGTGCCGAGCGCGCCGAACATCCTCTTCAACTTCGCGACGGGCTGCGCGGGCGCGTCGCTCGAGCCCGCGAGCCACTACGCCGACGCTGCGGCCGCCGACGGCCTCATTGCGACGAGCGACACGCTTCGGGTCGAGGTCTTCTCCATGGGCTTCGCCGTCGAGCTCGACGAGGCCGTCCGTCGCGCTGTCGCGTCCGGCGCGAGCGTCGTGACGCTCGATCTGCGGGGCTGTCCTGGTGGCGTCCTCTCGAGCGCGATCGACGCGGCCGAGCTCTTCTTGCCGGCGGGCGCGCTGATCGTCACGCTCGTCGACGAAGACGGCGACGCGCTCGAGCGCCGTTCACGCGGCGGGCCGCTCCTCGACGTGCCGCTCGTGCTCCTCGTCGATGAGGACACCGCGAGCGCCGCCGAGACCTTCGCCTCGGCGCTCGCGGCTCACGGGCGCGCCCTCGTGCTCGGGGACGCGACGCGCGGCAAGCGCTCCGCCGCGAGGCCGATCTCGCTCGGCGATGGCACCGCGAGCGTGGCGGCCTCGTTCGAATGCGTCCCGCCGAGCGCCGACGCCGCGGGCTGATCAGCCGAGCGCGTCGGCGAGGAGCGCGTACGAGCGCTTGCGATCCTCGGGGTCGTGCACGTGGGTCATGACCATGACCTCGTCGGCCTCGCACGCGCTCGCGATCTCGTCGATGCGCGACCTCACGGTCGACGGTGACCCGACGAGCAATCGCTCGCGGAACATCTCGCGGATCGCGGCCTGCTGCTCATCGTCCTCGTGCGCGAGGGCCTCGGCGACGCTGGGCATCGGCTCGTCGCGCTGTCCCTCGGCGAAGCGGATCCACCCGAGCTCGGCGCTCGAAGCGAGCCTGCGCGCGGCCGCGTCCGAGTCGGCGCAGATCACCGCGAGCGACACGATCGCCTGCGGCTCGGGCGACACGTCGCTCGCGCGGAACGCTCTGCGATAGGTCGTGAGCTCGTGCGCCGCGTCGGCCGGGTTCATGTGCGCGGCGAACGCGAACGGCAGCCCGAGCGACGCCGCGAGCCGCCCGCCGTAGTCGCTCGACCCGAGCAGCCAGAGCGCCGGCGGCGTGACCCCGGCTGGGACCGCGATCGTCGAGCGCGCGAAGCGCGGGCGCGGCAGCGGGTCGGGCCCGAGGTAACGCCGGAGCTCCGCGAGCTCGCTCGCGAACTCGTCACCGCTCTCGAGGGGTTTGCCGCGCCGGAGCAAGAGCCCAGTCCGCGGGTCGGTGCCCGCCGCGCGGCCTAATCCCAAATCGATGCGATTGGGGAATAGCGCCGAGAGCACCCTGAAGAGCTCGGCGACCTTGAGCGGGCTGTGATTGGGCAACATGATCCCGCCCGCGCCCACCCGCATCGTCTTCGTCCGCGCCGCGATCTGCCCGATCATGATCTCGGGCGCGGAGCTCGCGACGCTCGCGGCGTTGTGGTGTTCGGCGACCCAATATCGACAGTAGCCGAGGGACTCGGCGGCGACGGCGAGGTCGATCGTCGCCATGAGGGCGTCGTGGGGTGTCGACCCGCTCGCGATGGGAGAGAGGTCCAATACGGACCGGCGTCGCTTCATGCTGGGGAGTATTCCCACGTGCCAACCCCCCGTGCGACTGCGAATCCGTGTGGGAGGATCCAGCTGGATCGTCCGTAGTTCACCGCCTCCCACGCGATCTCCGCGACGACACGGTATTGCCGCCTGGCTCAGGCTTTGCCAACGAGGGCGCATGCTCAAGTCCGCACGCCTCCTCGCCGTCCTCCTCCTCGCGCTCGCCCCGCTCGGGTGTGAGCCCGACGGCGCGCCGACTACCGGCGACGATCAGAACGTCACCGAGTCGACTGGGCGGTTCGAGACCTTCAAGGCCGAAGACGGCAAATACTATTTCCAACTCCTCGCCTCGAACGGCGAGCGCATCCTCGAGTCCCAGTCCTATTCGTCGTCGAGCGCGATGAAGAAGGGCATCACCTCGGTCAAGAAGAACGGGGTCGACGACGCTCACTTCGAGGTCACGCAAACCGATTCGGGTGAGTTCTATTTCAACCTCGTCGCCGACAACGGGCAGGTCATCGGCACGAGCGAGACCTACGCCTCCGAGGCCAACGCCGACCGCGGCGTCGACGCCGTCATCGCCGCCCTGAAGAGCCCGTCGACCCTCGCCGCCGAGGCCGGCGGCATCCGCTTCGAGACCTTCAAAGGCAGCGACTCGAAGACCTATTTCCGACTCCGCGCCAAGAACGGCAAAGTCGTCCTGCAGTCACAGGGCTACTCGTCGAAGAGCGCCGCGGACTCCGGCATAGCGTCGGTCAAGAAGAACGGCCTCGACGCGAGCCTCTATGAGCTCGTCGGCGGGGACAATGGCCAATACGGCTTTCACCTGAAGGCCACGAACGGCAAAATCATCGGTCGCGGCGAGATGTACGCCTCGAAGTCCGGTGCCATCCGCGGCGCGGACACCGTCCGCGATCTCCTGCGCGAGCTCGCCGGCGCCGGCGCACCCGCCGACGCGGAGATCCAAAAGGAAATCGAGGCCGCCGCCGAAGGCCTCTATTACACGAGCGAGTCGGATTACCCCTTTGCGTTCGTGTCGAGCGCCGGACAGAAGGGCGCGCCCGTCGACGAGGCCACGGTCCGCGCGGCCTTCGCCTCCCTCGTCGACGCCGACGACGCCGCCGACAAGCCGATGAGCACGCTCTACGGGATGGAGTCGACTTGGCAGACTTGGAAAGATCAGGCGCACAACTGCGCTGATCCCAACGACCCCGACGCTCTGCCCGGCTGCATGAAGATGCGAAACCTCGAGAGCGTGCTCGAGTCGAACCTCACCGACATCAAGGTCTTCTACTTCGGGGCGAAGGGCGCGGCCGGCAACGTCCAAGGCATCGGCGTCTCGGTCTTCATCGTCGGGCGCACGCCGGCCGGCACGCTCGCGGGCGTGCGCACGCTCGCGATCTGGACCTGAAGCGCGGGCCGCTCAGACGAGACCGACGGCGGCGCGCGCCTCGTCGATGGGTCGCTCCATCAGCGGCCAGAAATCCCAGTCGATCCAGAGCTTCGTCGTGACGCGCGTGCCGCGCTCGTAGGCCCTCAAGAGCTTCTGGGGGTCGACGGCTCGCCGCGCAGGCGTCACGATCGGCGACAGCTTGAGCCCCACTTGGAACATCAGCGTCGTCCCGAAGACGAGGGGAAACGCACGCTGCCCGAGCATCCCAGCGTAGAAGGCCGCGACCTCGGACTCGCCGCTCGGATCGGTCAAATACCCCGTCAGCACGTGCGTCACGTCGTGATGCGCCGCGAACTCCGCGAGCCCTCCTCGCTCACCCGGGAAGGCGAAGCCCTCGCGGGTCATGTGCGCCCAGAAGGCTCGACCGAGCGTGCCCTCGGGCAAGAGACCGAGCCGCTTGAAGCGCCAGGCCACCTCGGGGTCCTCGTGTTTGCCACGGAAGCTCTGCAAGAGATCGTAGAGGCCCCGAGCGCCCCGCGTCCGCCACAGCTCCTTCACCGCGTCTTCCATCAGCGGCATGCGCCTCGCGACGTCGAGGCGCACGAGGTTGAGGTGGCCGCGCACGAGATGGTCAAGATCTTTGACGAACGCGTCGTCGACGCCGACCGCTGCGGCGTACCGCTTCACGATCGCGACCTCGCTCTCGGAGATGTCCCCGTCGATGATCGCCATCAGCGTGAGCGCATGAATGACGTCCTCTTTGTGGGCGAAGCCGCGGAGCGCCTGACCGAACGCCTCGGGGGACGAGACCTCCACGCGTGCCGGATCGACGGCGTCCCCCAAGAGCTCTGCGACCGTCGCGAGCCCGGTGCGCTCGAGCTCGTCGAACTCCCCATTCGCCTCGGCGACTGCTCGCAAAGCCCCCAACACCGCCCGCTTCTCTTCGTTCGTGATCTCGATCATCTCGGCCTCCTGCCGAGTGCGAGAGCAACGTGCGTACCTATCCCGATTACCCTAACCCGTATTTGCGTAGCTTCTCGTGCAGCGTCGCGCGCCCAATCCGGAGCGCGCGCGCGGCCTCGGTGCGGTTCTGCGAGGCCGCCGCCAGCGCCGCGACCAATAGGCCCCGCTCGTAGGCCTCGACCCGCCGCTTGAGCGGTTCGTTGTCGTCGTCCGCGGGCGCCGAGGTCCGCGGGCTGCCAAAGGGCAAATTGGAAAGGTCGAGTTCGCCCTCCGGCGAGAGCGCGACGAGGCTGTCGATCGCGTTCTCGAGCTCGCGCACATTGCCCGGCCAACCGTGCGCCTCGAGCGCGGCGAAGAGCGCAGGCGTCGGCGCGACGCGCGGCACGCCGAAGCGATCGGCCGCGCGGCGCAGGAACTCTCGCGCCAAGAGCGGAATATCGGCTCTGCGCTCGCGGAGCGGTGGGACCACGAGCTCGACGACCTTCAATCGGTAATAGAGGTCCTCGCGGAAGCTCCCTTGTCGAACGAGCTCCGCGAGGTCGCGGTGGGTCGCGGCGATGACGCGGACATCGACCTTCTCGACGCGGTCTTCACCGACGGGGCGGAGCTCCCCCTCCTGCAAGACGCGCAACAGCTTGGCCTGCACGTCGAGCGGCAACTCCCCGATTTCGTCGAGGAGCAACGTGCCTCCGTTCGCCTGGCGAAAGAGCCCGATCCGAGGAGCGTGCGCGCCGGTGAAGGCCCCCTTCGCGTGCCCGAAGAGCTCGGCCTCGGCGAGCTCGCGCGTGAGGGAGGCGCAGTTGAACCGAACAAAGGGTTTGTCCTTGCGCGAGGAGGCGCCCGCGATCGCCTCGGCGATGCGCTCTTTGCCAGTCCCGCTCTCGCCGTTCAGCAGGATGGTGATGTCGCGCGCCGCGACCCGCCGCACCAGCGTCGCGAGCCGCGCCATCGGCTCGGAGGCGAAGAGCAGGTCGCGAGAGAGCAGCAGCTCGCTCTCGAGCCGATCGTTCTTCTCGCGCAGCGCGACGGCCTCGACGACCTTGCGGACGATCGCCAGCACCTCGTCGTTGTCGAACGGCTTGCGGAAATAGTCGTACGCGCCGAGCTTGATGGCCTCGACCGCGTGTCGCTCGGAGCCGTGCGCCGTAATCAGCACGAAGCGGCTGCCCGCGACCTCGTCGAGGAGCCCCTCCGACGCGAGCGCGCGCAGGAGCTCGAGGCCGTCCAACTTCGGCATACGCAGGTCGGACAAGATCAGGTGCGGCCGCGCGCGCCTGACAAAATCCAGGGCCTCGGCGCCGTCACGGACTGCCTCGACCTCGAGCCCCTCGTCCTCGAGCAGGCCCGTGAGGGTGAAGCGCACGCCGTCGTCGTCGTCCGCGACCAAGGCCCTTACGGTCATGTCGGCACCTCTTCGGCACGAGCCTCGGGCGCCGCGGCCTCGGCGCCTATTGGCAATAGGAGCGCCGCGGTGCAGCCCCGCGCGGACGACGCGAGCACGAGGTCCCCACCGTGCTGCCGCGCGAGGGTGCGCGAGACGGTGAGCCCGATCCCCGAGCCGCCCGACTTGGTGGTAACGCCAGGCTCGAAGGCTCTGTCGGCGACGTCGGGGGACAAGCCAGGACCGCCGTCCACGACGCGGACCGTCGCGCACTCGGCGCTCCCGAGCCGGTCCCGCTCGACGGCGAGCTCGATGCGCTCGCCGCGCGGCGTTGCTTCTACGGCGTTCAAGACAAGATTCAGCATGATCTGCTTGATTTTGCGCGCGTCGCAGCGAACCGACAGGGCCTCGCCGGGGCGCAGCTCGAGCTCGACGCCGCGCTCTCGCGCGACGGCCTCGTGCAGCGCGACGACCTCGGCGGCGAGCGCTCGCAGATCGACCGCGCTCAGCGACAGCGGCGAGAGCGGCCGCGAGAAATTGAGGAACTCCTCGACGATGCCCTCGATGCGATCGACCTCGCGACGCAATATGCCCATTCGCTCCCGCGGCTTGTCCCCCAATTCCCGATCGACGTCGCGCGCGACGAGCCCGGCCAGGCCCTTGACGCTCGCGAGCGGGTTCTTGAGCTCGTGCGCGATCTCGGCCGCGAGCGCGATGAGCTGGCGATTGTCCTCCACGTGCTTTTCGAGGACCTCTTCGCGCGCGTCGACGGCGCGCGCGACCATCTGATCGAAGGACGCGCGCACCCAGCGCCCGACCTTGAACGCGAGGAGCGGCCCGACCGAGAGCACGAGCCCTCGCGTGAGGACGAGCGCGCGCGAGCCGACGTGCGCGCCCCCGCCGAAGAGCTCCGGGACGAGGGCGTCGGAGACCCGCGCGCCCTGCAGCACCGTGCAACCGACGGTCGCCGCGCACTGCACGAGGACGATCCCGCGGCCGAGGCGCTCGTCGACGAGCATCGCCGAGACGAACGCGAGGGGCAGCGTCCCCACCGCTACGGGGCTGTCGACTCCGCCGGTCGCCAGGGTCGCGACGAGGTGGAGCGCGGCCATGATCGTGAGGTTGAGCTGAAACACGGAGCGGCTGCGAGCTCGGCTCGGGCCCTTCAGCTGCTCGCGGGCGATGAGGACGAGCATGCCCGCCACCGCCGCGCCGAGCAGGACCTTGCGGGCCGGGCTCGCGTCCGTGACGACGATGGCGGCGAGGAGGACGAGCGGCAGCACCGCGAGCCCCTGCCGCAGACGAAAGAACTCTCGAGTGAAGGTGTCGAGCTCGGGCTCGCTCCTCGGCTCGACGGGTCTTCGATGCTGGAGCGCGCCCATCGAATACGAGTGGAGCAAGACACGGGCCCGCTGTCTCTCTCCCGCGCACCACGCTCGGGCTCCCGCCGTGTCCGGAAGTCCAGACACCAGCGTTCGAACTCCCGAACAGCGCCGGCCGCTATTGGCTTGTCGTGAGGACTCGCCCGATCACGCCGATCACCCTCTCTCGAAACCACCGGTGCGCCGCGTCCGCGTGGGTGCGCTCGTGCCACAGCGCGACGACGGGGAGCGGCGGCACGCTCACGGGCGGCTCCGAGAGCACGAGCCCGAGCTGTCGAGCGAGGTCTCGCACGAGCTCTCGCGGGGTCGTAAAGAAGCAGTCCGTGTCCGCGACCACGTGTGGCGCGAGGAGGAAGCTCTCGACGACGACGCCGATCCTGCGGCGATGCCCACCTCGCGTGACGACGCGCTCGAGGTGACCGACGCCCTCGCGGGTGCGGACCTGGATATGGGGATAAGCGAGCCAGCTCTCGACGGAGAGCGGCGCTCGACCCTTCAACGCGGGGTGCCCACGGCGCGCGAGCACGACGTGGTGGAGCGCGCCGAGGCGCTTGTGCCGCAAGCTCGTGTCGACCGCCGCGGACGCCGGCGCGAGCGCGAGATCGACCGAGCCGTCCGCGAGGCGCCGCTGCAGATCGGGCCCGGGCGGCGAAGAGAGCTCGAGCACGACGCTCGGAGCCTCGGCGTGGATGGCGCGCACGAGCTCGGGCAAGAAGGCCGCGATGAGATCCGGCGCCCCGATGACGAAGGAGCGCGTCGCGGTCCGAGGCTCGAACGCGGTGCTGTCGAAGACGGCGCGCACCGCCCGCAGAGCCGAGGAGAGCTCGGGACCGAGCGCCTCGGCGCGCGGGGTGAGCACCATCGCGCGCCCCTCGCGCACGAGCAGCGGATCGTGGAAGACGTCGCGCAGGCGTGAGAGCGCGTGGCTCAGGGTCGACTGCGTCACGCCGAGGCGGCGCGCGGCGCGCGTGACGTTGCGCTCGGCCAAGAGGACCTCGAGCGTCACGAGGAGATTCAGGTCCAGGCCGCGCAGATCTCCACCTGCGCCGACGCTGGAGAAGCGAGGAGCTCGCTCTAGAACCATGGCCACTATCGATGATTACTATGGCATCGTTCGAATTGCGCCATACCTCGAACATCACCAACATCTCGGGCGGAGGTCGTCAGCCATGCGCGTCTTCGTCACGGGTGGGTCGGGTTTCGTCGGGGGTCACTTCATCCAGGTCGCGCGCGCGGCCGGACACGAGGTCCACGCGATGGCGCGCTCGAGCGAGAGCGCACGCCGCGTGCGGGCCTTCGGCGCGACCCCGGTCGACTGCTCGCTCGACGACGTCGGCCCCGCGCACCTCGCGGGGGTCGACGCTGTCGTCCACGCCGCCGCGCACGTCGCGGAGTGGGGCACGCGCGACGAGTTCTGGGCGGGCAACGTCACGGGCACGACGCGCATGCTCGAGGCTGCGCGCGCAGCAGGCGTTCGCCGCTTCGTCCATGTCGGGACCGAGGCCGCGGTGTTCTCGGGCTCGGACCTCGTCGACATCGACGAGGCGCACCCCTACCCCGCGCGGCATCGCTACCTCTACTCCGAGACGAAGGCAGACGCCGAGCGCCGCGTGCTCGCTGCCGCGAGCGCGTCGTTCGAGACCCTCTCGATCCGGCCGCGGCTCGTGTGGGGCCCGCGAGACGCGACGGTGCTGCCAGTCATCGTGCGCATGGCGCGCGAGGGTCGCTTCGCGTGGATCGGTGGCGGCGCAAAGAAGACGAGCGCGACGCACGTGAGGAACCTCGCTCACGCGCTCGTGCTCGCGCTCGATCACGGTCGATCGGGGCAGGCCTACTTCGTCGCGGACAGCGAGGTCCAGACGATCCGCGAGCTCATGACGGCGCTCGCGCGCACCCAAGGGGTCGAGCTGCCCTCACGCAGCTTGCCCACGAGCGTCGCGCGCGGCCTCGCTCGCGTCGTCGAGGGGGCCTATCGCCTCGCGCGTAAGAAGTCGACTCCGCCGCTCACGCGCTTCGCGATCGACATGATGTCGAGCGAGATCACCGTGAACACCAAGAAGGCCGCGCGCGAGCTCGGTTATCGACCCGTGGTTTCGCTCGAAGAAGGGCTGCTCGAGCTCGCGCGAGAGCGCGATCAGTCGCAGCCCTCACCGCAGGTGATGATGAAGGAGAGGGTCGAGCCGACCATGTCCTCGTAGCCCTCGGGGGCGGGTGGGATCGAGCTCCCCACCTTCTTCACCATCGAGTCTCGCACCGCCTGATCGAAGCTCGTGTTGCCGCTCGGCGCGACCACGACCGAGAGCACCTTGCCCGTGGCGTCGAGCGACACCGTGACGGGGGCCTTCAGCTTCTTCTTGTCTTCGGGCGCGAGGCCGAGCCCCTTCAAATTGAGATCGCGACGGAAGAACGCGATGAGCCGCGCCCTGTATTGCGTGAGGAGCGCCGCGCCCTCGGGGTCGATCGTGGGCTCCGGACCGAGGTAAGGCGGCGCGCTCGTGGACGCGCTGACCTCCGCGTCCGGCTCGTCCCAGGCCTCGGCGACGATCGCCTGCTTGCCGGAGGGTGTGGCGCTGGCCGACGAGGTCGCGGTCGCAACTGCGGTCGCCGTCGCGGTCGCTACGTCCGCTCGCGGGCTCGCGTCGCGTGGACTCGGGGTGCACGCAGAGAGCGAGAGCGCGGCGCCCACCACCCACGAAGCCCCATATCCAGCCCGCGGCGCTTTCATGGTGGCTCGGACCCTAGCACTGCGAGCGGAGAATTCGCGCCGCGAATACGATGGTGTGATGCGAGCTCGATGGCTTGTCGTGATGGTCTCGGGCGTCGCGCTCTCGCTCTCCTCCCCGAGCGCCGCGATCAATGGTCCGAGCCCGGCGACCGCGCCGCCCGCAGCAATCTGGGGCGAGCTCACGCCGATCGAGAGCGCAGGTCCAGCAGCCGAGCGCGATCAGACGAGCTTCAACGAGTTCATGCAGAACTACGCGAACACGCGCCTCTTCGAGGACATGACCCGAACGGGGAGCCGCGTCGTCACCGCGGACAACTTCGGACTCTCCGTGTGGGACGCGACGCCGGGCGCGGCGCCCGTGAGCGCGGGCAACATCGACTATTTCGACTTCCCGTTTCGCGCGTCCGGGGAGGCCGCGAAGGAACCCGTCCAGGGCGTCGCTGTCGCTGACTCACCTGTAAGCATCGCCGCGCTCGCTTGCTCGGGCGAGATGGGCCTCGTACTCGTCGACGTCGCCGGTGCGCCGTTCGTCCGCTACCAGGACGGCGGCTCGGGCGGCCCTTCCGGCAGCGAGGTCACCGTCGCCACGTTCGCTGGCGCCCCCCTCGCGCTCTTCAGCACCTCGAACAATCTGCGCGTCTACGACCTCTCGGCGGCGACCGCCGCGATCGGCTATTCGGAGCTCGCGCCTGATCCGAACTCGGCTTATCCCGATATCTACCGGGGCTCGATCGATCTCGGCGTCGGGTTCAACGCCGTGAGGGCGATGGATGATTGGGTGATAGCGGCGCACCCGACGCGCGCGACCCTCTATCTAATGACGGCGCCGACCACGCTCGAGCCGGTCGCGACGCTGGACGGCGCCTCGTTCGCTGCGATCGATCTCGTGCGGCACCGCGGCTCGGTCTTCGCCGCAGCCATGACCCAAGGGCTCGCCCCGCACCTGCTCGTCTACCGGTTGGACGACGTGCTCGCCGGCGCGACGACGACCTGGCCTACGCCGGAGTCCGACACCGCGCTCGGCTTCCTCGCGAGCAACCCGCAGACGGGGGGTCTCAACCTGCTCACGGCCGACGGGATCCCTGCGGTCTACGTCGCGAGCGGGCGCGAGCCACCTCATATCTTGGACAGTGTGCAAGCCCCCGAGGACGCGCTCTTCGATCTGAGAGACCCGTCGGCCCCGCGCAGGGTCGCGCCGTCGGCGCCCCCCGAGACTTCGTATCTCGGGTGGGTCGGTCAATACGGCTGGGTGCGCCCGCGCGCCGCCGCCTTCATCGGTAGGACGCTCCATCGTGCCGCGGGTGGTGTCTACGACGCCCACGCGTGGACCCCACCCGACGAGCCGCCCGTCATCACGAGCGACGCGCCGACGACCTGCGCGTCCGGGGCTGACTATTCCTATATCGTGGAGGCCCACGATCCCGAGGGGGCGCGCCTCGACTACAGCCTCGATGACGGCCCGCCCGGGATGACGATATCCCCGAATGGGGTAGTGTCTTGGTCGTGCAGCGCGCCCGGCGCGAGCGCCGTTTCAATATCGGTGTTCGACGGGACGCTGACGACCTCGCAGAGCTGGGAGCTTACAACCTTGTCCAGCGGCGACGGCGGAGCCGGCGCCGGAGCCGGAGCCAGCGGCGGCGGGGGCGCTTCGGGCGGAGGTGGAGCCGGCGGGACCGACGGCGACTCGGACGGCTGCTCGTGCGGCGTCGCGCTCGGGAGAGAGAGCGGCGCGCGCGCGGCGGCCTTGCTCCTCTTGTCGCTCTTCTTCGTGCGACGGCGACGGTGAGCCGCAGCTAGTCCCGTGGAAACGAAGTTTCCACGCAAGAGAAATGGGGCCCGCGGAACAAAAGCGACTAGCTAGCATCGCGGCAACATGCAGAGTCAGCCGCCTCGCTCGATCCCCTTCGCCGAGCTCTCGCAGTTTGCGCTCGACCCCGCTTCGGTCCGCGCGATGAGCGCTTCGTTCTGCTACCGCAAGCACGTCGTCGTGCTCGGGCACCTGACGCGAGACACCGCGACGGCAACGGTGGGCATGCTCCACCCCGAGGACGGCGACCTCGTCCGCGTCGTCGCTCAAGCGCTGGGCCGCCCCGTGCGCCCCGTGCGCCTCAACGAGTTCGAAATCCTGAAGGCGCTCGATATCGGGTTTGGGCGCGCCGAGGCCGACACCTCTCACGGAGAGCGAGTGGCCCTCAAGGCCACCCCCGACGTGTCGTTCGCTGCGGGGCAGTCCGCGCCCGGGATCGTGTCGCAGCTGCTCGGGCACGCCGTCGCCGTCGGCGCGAGCGACATCCACATCGAGTGTTACGAGTCCGACATCGACGTTCGCCTGCGGATCGACGGCGTCCTCCATCAGCTCGGCACGCCGATCAGCCTCGCGAACATCGACGAGGTCACCGCGCGCATCAAAATCCTGTCGAACCTCAACATCGCCGAGCGACGCATCGCCCAGGACGGGCGGCTCATGGCGGTCTTCGAGTCGGCCGAGGGCAAGCGCCCAATCGACTTCCGCGTGTCGGTGGTGCCCGGCCCGTTCGGTGAAGACACCGTGATGCGAATCCTGGATTCGAGGCCCCTCGTCGGGCTCGATTCGCTCGGATTTCCACCCGCGATGCTCGAGGCGCTGCGCGCCGTGACCAGCAACCCCGAGGGGCTCTTCATCGTCACGGGGCCTACGGGCAGCGGAAAGACCACCACGCTCTATTCGGTATTGGCCGAGCTCAACTCGGGCACCGAGAAGATCCTGACCGCCGAGGACCCCGTCGAATACCACTTCAACAAGGTCAATCAGAAGCAGGTCAGCGCGCAGATGTCCTTCGCCGACTACGGCAGAGCCTTCATGCGACAAGACCCTGACATCATCATGATCGGCGAGATCCGCGACGAAGAGACCGCGGACATCGCCATTCGCGCCGCGCAGACTGGGCATCTCGTGCTGAGCACGCTGCACACGAACGGCTCGATCGGCACGATCCCGCGCCTCGGCACGCTCGGCGTCCAGCCTGGGCTCGTCGCCGACACGCTGCTCGGCGCTCTCTCACAGCGCCTCGTGCGTCGCGTGTGCGCCTCGTGCAGCACCCAAGTCGAGCCCAACGCCGCCGAGCTCGATCTCATGCGGCGCCTCGGACGGCTCTTCCCGGTCGTCCGCGGCGCGGGCTGCGCGGCTTGCCACCAAACCGGGTATCGCGGCCGACTCGGGATTTACGAGCTCTTCCTCGTCGACGACGCGATCGCCGATCTCATCAGCCGCAGCACTCCCGCCTTCGAAATCAGGCGTCACGCGCGGAGCCGCGGCATGCGCTCGCTCTTCGACGATGCCTTCGAGAAGCTCGAGGCAGGGCTCACCACCCTCGACGAGGTCAAGCTGCGCGTCCCCCACCGCATGGTGCTCGAGGCGACCGGCGAGGGCCCCGGCGAGTGACCGAGTAGGCCGCGCCTACTTCTTCTTTTCCATGTTGTCGAGCATCGCCTTGCAGGCGTCCTGATTGCCCGCTTTGACCGCGGCCTCGACTGCCTTTTCGCAGGTGTCTTTGTTGGGGCCGTCCTTCGAGCACTCGCTCTTCTTCTTGTCGAGATCGCCGCAGGCTCCACCCCCACAGCCCCCGCCGAACGTGGCGAGCCCGACCGCGAAACACCCGAGAACCAACATCATCCGAATACCAGTCTTCATGGATCCAACCTCCCAATCACGCGACTGGGCGCTTTGGCAGCTTCCGTGCCGAGCCACCCGCCGAGTGCGGGACACGACGATGACCGCAATTGCGCGGAACTCCTGAAGTCGGCTCGTCGGCCCGCGGGCGAGACATGTAGCCCGGTAATCAACGCTGTTGTTCGGCGTGTCACAGGCCACGCGAAGGCTGGAATCCGGGGGCCGAAACGACGATGCTCGGGACATGCTCCTTCGCGCGCGACTTCGGACTTGGGCGAGCGCCTGCCTATTCGTGCTCGCCGCGTGCGGAGACAGCACCGCGCCGACAGGCGCCGGCGCCGCGACCCAGGGCGGGGCCGGTGGGTCTGCGAGCAGCGCGGGTGGCGCTGGCGCGGGTGGGGCCGGCGGCGCGCCCGCGGCGCCCTTGATGATGGGTTGGAACATCGAGACCTTCCCCAAGAGCCCCGACACCGTCGAGAACGTCCAGGCCATCCTCCGCAGCTACAAGCCCGCGGTCCTCGGCGTCGTGGAGATCGACGACACCCTCACCTTCGACGATCTGGTCGCCGGGTTGGACGGTTACCAGGTTGTCTACAACGACGACCCGGGCGCGATCTCCCACGTGGGCCTCGTGTTCGACACGACGCGCGCCTCCGTCGGCAACCTCGAGACGCTGTTCAAGGACGACTCCACGTCGTTCCCGCGGCCTCCCCTCAAAGCCGAAGTGCACCTCACCCTCCGCGACGGCTCGGAGCTCGATTACGGGGTCATCGTGCTCCACCTCAAGGCGCAGCTCGACTCCGCGAGCGTCGAGCGTCGGCGCGCGGCGCTCCGCCGCCTCGACGAGTGGCTCCGGAGCGAGATCTCGCAGGGCGGCGAGGACCAGTTTTTCCTCATCGGCGACATGAACGACAAGATCGACGACCCGGTCGCCGACAACGTGTTTCAGCCGTTCATCGACGCGCCGGATCGGTACACCATCTTGACGACCGGCGAGGCCGCGTCGGGCGACTACAGCTATATCCCCTTCAAGAGCCTCATCGACCACATGATCGCGACGAACCCCGCGCTGCCCCCGCTCGGCGGCGAGGTCGCGAACGTCATGCACGTCGACGAAGAGCTCGCGAGTTACCAAGACACCGTGAGCGATCACCGCCCGATCGGCCTCTTCTTCGGCGGTCCGTAGCGCCGCACGCGGAGGGTCAGGCGAAGAGCGCCGCGATGCGACCCGCCATGAACTCGACGAACCGCGCCGTGAGGCTCGCGCGCTGAGCGCCTGCAGGGGAGACCGCGTAGACCGGTATCGGCAGCGGGCGATAACCGGGTAAGAGCTCGACGAGCTGGCCGCGCGCGATCGCGCCTCGGACCATCACGTCGGGGAGCGCGGCAGAGCCCACGCCAGCGACGACCAAGTCACGCATGGCCGCGGCGCTGTCGACTTGGACGCGAGGCGTGAAGGTGAGCTCGACGGAGCCGCCGCGCTCGCCGCGCGTGAGGGCGATCTGCGCAGGACGCGAGCTCAGCTGCACGAAGTCCCACCCCTCGAGGTCGCGCGGGGTGCGAGGTCTGCGAGCCCCGAGGTACCGCGGTGAGGTGACCAGCGCGCGACGCATTTCACCGAGCTTCTTGGCTTTGTTCGAGCTCGGCTCGAGCCGACCCAAGCGGATCGCGAGGTCGAGCCGGTCGCGGAGGAGGTCGCGCGGCGTGTCGCTGAACGAGAGCGTGAGCTCGACGTGAGGGTGCGCCTGGAGGAAAGCTCCTATATCGGCAGTAAAGGGTGTCTCGGCCAAAAACGCAGGCACCGTGACGCGCAGCTGTCCACGCGGGTCCGCGCTCCCGGCGCCGACCTTGTCGAGCCCGCGGGCCGCGGCGGTGAGCATCTCTCGGGCGCTTTCGAAGAGCACCTCACCTTGGGGCGAGAGCGTCACGCTGCGGGTGGACCTGTAGAGGAGCGGCGTCGCGAGGCTCCGCTCGAGCTCCGCGACGTGATGACTCACGACCGAGGGCGAGAGCTCGAGCGACCGCGCCGCGGCCCGAAATGACCCTGTCTCGACGACCTTGGCGAAGACCGCGAGCGCTCGCAGGTGCTCCATCATTGTTCGATTCTATCGATCAGTGATGACGATGGAGCGCGACTTTTCAAACGGATTAAGAGACCGACAATAAGGGCCTCACAAGGAGATCCCCAATGCAACAAGAGCTCGCACAAAGCATCGTCGGCCCGTTCTACGACGCGTTGAACCAGCCCGCCTCGAAGGACGTCGCGACCCTCGTGGAGAAGGTGACGAGCCCCGAGTGGCGCTCTTACTCCGGGGAGACCACGAGCAAGGGGCGAGACGAGTTCATTCAGCAGGTGAAGGGCTTCGGCAAGATGATCCCCGACCTCAGCTGGGCCGTCCGCGAGGTGCTCGTCGCGGGCGACAAGGTCATCGTGCGGAGCGAGGCGAGCGGCACCCCAGCCGGGGACTTCATGGGGGTCGCCGGTGGTGGACGGCGATTCTCGATCATGACGATCGACATCCACACGATCCGCGACAACCGACTCGTCACGGCGCACCACGTGGAGGACTGGGCGTCCGCGCTCCGACAATTGGCGGGCCGCTGAGCGCATTGGGGGCGAATCGAGCCCCCCGAGCCCTCGAGAGGGGAGCCGCGCGGTAGGCAGTTGACCGTGCGAGGCCACCCGGCCATCTTCGAAAACGGATGGCGGTTTGGCTGAGAGACGCCTCGGGGATTCGGGTTCCCCTGACCCAGGGCAGCCTCCTCATCGGGCGCGCGCCCTCCTGCCACGTGGTCGTCTCGCACCCGCGCGTGAGCAGACAACACGTGCTCATCACCGAGGTCGCGGGCGGCGCGCAGGTCGTCCCGCTCGGTCGCGCCCCGATCCACCTGCGCGGCGTCCCGATCGAGGAGCCCACACAGGCGAGCCACGGCGACGTCCTCGAGGTCGAGTCCGATCGCTTCGTGCTCGAGACGGCGCCCGCGTCCGAGTCCACCTGGATGTTGCAGGCGGGCTCGACCCAATACCCCATTCGGCGCGCCGGCTTCCGCATCGGGGGCGACAAGAGCGACGACCTCTACCTCGAGACCTGGCCTGCCGCGGGCGCGACCTTGTTCCCGGTCGTCGGCGCGGTCGTCGGTGAGATCCACGCGAGCGTCGACGTGCGCGGCGCGCGCATGGAGTCGGGGCTCGTCCAAATGGCGGCGGGTACGACGCTGTCCGCGGGCGGCGTCACCTTGACCATCGTGCAACCCAACGACGTGCTGGCGACGGCCGATCTCGATCCGCTCCCCACCGCGCTCCACCTCGAGCTCATGCCGAACGGCGCCTTGCTCCGCATCACCCTCGAGCGCGAGTTCGCGGTGTGGCTGCCTCACAAGCGCGGCGATCTGCTCGCGGCGCTGCTCAGCCCGCCGAGCTCGCTCAAGGCCGGTGATTGGGTCCCCGACGACATGCTCTTGCCTCGCATCTGGGGCACGGAGCCCTCGAGTCGCGTGCTCCTCAACACGCTGATTCATCGCACGCGGCTCACACTCAGCGCGGCCGGGCTCAACGGCCCGAACCTCGTCGAGCGCGCGCCCGGGGGCGGCTCGACCCGCGTCCGCATCGCGCGCAACGCCTCGACGCGAGTGATCTGAAATCACCCTGAAATCAGACGCCAGGTCTCGGTCGTTAAGATCCGAGAGGAATGCCTCGCGACCCTTGCGAGGCGCCTCGACGACGAGAGGTGCATGGCGAACGATCCAGACCGCGAGCGCGCCGAGAGCCCCAACGCGACGGCGCACGACAGTTCGATCCCACCCGGGACGCGCTTCGGACGCTATGAGCTCATACGCGTCATCGGCAGCGGCGGGATGGGCAGCGTCTACGAGGCGCGCCACGTCGTCCTCGACAAGCGCGTCGCGCTCAAGCTCCTGAGCCGCAAGCTCTCGCGGAACAAGGTCTACCTCGAGCGCTTCCTGCGCGAAGGTCGGATCGCCGCGCGGCTCGATCACCCCCACGTCGTGAGCGTCTCGGACGTGGGGATGGAGGACGGCTCGCCGTTCCTCGTAATGGAGCTGCTCAGCGGGACGGATCTCGACACGCTGCTCGAGCAGCGCGGGCGCCTCTCGGTCAGCGAGGCGATCGATCTGGTCCTGCCGATTTTGTCGGCGCTCGACGCCGCGCATCGTGCGGGGCTCGTGCACCGCGATCTCAAGCCGGCGAACATCTTCCTCGCGCGCGCCGCGCACGGCGGCTTCCACCCGAAGCTGCTCGACTTCGGGATCGCCAAGCCGAACCAAGAGGAGAGCCACGCCCTCACCGGCACGAGCGAGGTCTTCGGGACGCCGCAATACATGGCGCCCGAGCAGGTGAGGCGGAGCCGCGACGCGACGGCCAAGAGCGACGAGTACGCGATCGCGGCCGTGCTCTATCGATGCCTCGTCGGGCACGAGGCCTACCCGCTCGGCGAGTCGTCGGTGTTCGAGCTCCTCGAGCGCGTCGTCTCGGGGACGTTCCCGCCCCCGCGCTCGGTGCGCGCCGAGCTGCCCGAGATGCTCGAGCGCATCTTGCTGCGCGCGATGTCGAAGAACCCCGACGATCGCTTCGCGTCGATTCGCGAGCTCGGCGGCGCGCTCCTGCCGTTCGCGAGCTCGGCCGCGCGCGCGCTCTGGGAGCCAGCGTTCGCGAGCATGGACGCGCTCGCCGAGACGTTGGGGCCCGAGCGGCTCAGCACGCCGAGCGACCGCAGCGATCCAGGCGCGGCCTCGCAGCCCGAGCGCTCGCCTCGCTCGCGCGAGACCTTGGTCGCGGCGTCCGCGGACACGAACCGCAGCTCGCCGTCGAGCCCGGGGGTTCGGCCGGCGCGCATGCCCATGGTGATCGGCATTGCGATCGGCGCGATCGCGACCACCATCGCAGCGATCGCCCTCCTGCATCGAGGCGCGCCACCAGCGACGTCATCGGCCGCGCTGCTCGAACACACGGGCGCATCGACGATGACGGCAGCGACCGACACGACCTCTGCGCAACCAGCGGTCACGCCGAACACCGCGAATGCGACCGCGACCGCGACCGTTACTGCGAACACCGCGACCGCGACCGCGACTTCGTCGCCAGCCGAGCCGATCGCGAGCGCGAGCGGGCAACCACCCACGCGAGGCTCGCGGCCGTCGCTGCGACCCACGACCTCGACCCCGGCTCCGTCGCTCTCGAGCGCCGCGACGACGACTCCGACGCCGCCTGCCCCGTCCTCCTCGACCTACCCCATTCGATAGAGAAAATGCCCATCCTCCGCCGAGCTCTCGCGAGCACCCTCGCTGCAGCGTGCGTCTTATGGAGCGCCGTCGCGTTCGCGGACCTGACGCCGGAGCAGGTCGCCGCGCGGCGGCAGCTCATCGAGCAAGCGCAGACCGCCCGCTCCACCGGCGATCACGCACGCGCCCTCGAGCTCGCCGAGCTCGCGGGCAAGCTCTCGATGAGCGTCTCTTTGCGTCGGTTCATCGCCGAGGAGCAGCTCGCGCTCGGCGACAGCGCAGCCGCGCTCGGCTCCGCGGAGCTCTGCGCTCAGGGAGCCTCCGTGCCCGGATCGGTCGAGGCCGAGCACCGCGCTCCCTGTGAAGAGGTCGCGTCGCAAGCGAAGGCCAGCGTCGGCTACATCGTCATCAAGCTGAAGAGCCCGGTCGCGGACGTCGTCGTGCGGGCCGGGGGCCGAGACGTGCCTGCGGAGCTCCTCGGTCAGCGCTACGTCGTGACCGCGGGCTCGATCGCGATCGAGGCGAGCGCGCGAGGTTACAAACCTGTAACACAAACAGCGCGCGTCGGACGCGGCGAAGAGGTCGCGATCACGCTCGAGCTCACGCCGCTCGTGAGCGAACAGCCGCCGCCCACACCTGAAGACTCCGGCCACTTTCGGCTCTCGCCGCTCTTGCCTATTGGTGCGGGCGTCGCGCTCTCGGGGTTCGCCGTCGCGATCGGGGTCGCCGTGAGCGGCAAGCTCGCGCTCGACGACTACGAAGAGCGGTGCACGACCGCGGGCGCGCCGAGCTCGTGCGTCGCCGAGCAGACCTCGCTCCAGAGCGATCTCGACACGCGGGCCATCGTCGTCGACACGGCGCTCGCCGTCGCCGGGGTGGGCCTCGTCCTCGGCACGATCGGCATCTTCTTGAGCGGTACGACCGAAGCGCAGAAGGCTGCGCTCTGGCAGGGCAAGGTGATCTTTTGAAGCGCGCGGAGCTCTTGCTCGGCGCGGCGCTGCTCGTCGGGTGCTCGTGGGAGGTCCCCGCGCCGTTCCAATCGAGCGACGGCGGCTCGGGCGCATCGAACGGCGCGGCCGGGGGGAACGGCGCTGGCGCGACCGGCGGCGTTGGCGGCGACCCCAACGACGGCGGCGCTGGTGGCCTCGGTGCAGGCGGCCTCGGCGCGGGCGGCGCGGGCGGTGACGGGGGCTGCCCCGCGAGCTCGATCGAGTGCGGCGACCCCGCGGAGTGCTTCAATCCGCTCGACGATCACGAGCACTGCGGCAACTGCGCGACCGCGTGCGCCGCGAGCGAGTCCTGCGACCAGGGGCACTGCTGCGCGACAGGCTCGAGCTATTGCGCGGCGCCCGACGTCGGCTGCTTCGACTTCGACACCGACGAGGACCACTGCGGCGACTGCGTCACCGCGTGCCGCCCCGACGAGCTCTGCAACACGGGGCACTGCGAGTGTCCGGTCGGGCTCACCGACTGCGACGGGGCGTGCGTCCCGCTCGACAGCGATCCCGCGCACTGCGGCGCCTGCGGCCACGCCTGCTCGACGAGCCTCTTCCCGAACGCGAGCTGCAACGCAGGCCACTGCCAACCCGCGCTCGTCAGCGAAGCCTTGAACCCGCTGCGCGGGCTCGCGGTCGACCCGACGACGACGCCGACGATGCTCTACGTCGTCGACGTGAACGGCCCTGTCCTGCGCCTGCACGAGGGCTCGGCCTCCGACAGCGCGGCCTCGGGGCTGACGCCGGCGCTGAGCACGATCACCATGGCCGCGCACAACGGACAGCTCGCGTTCGGCTACTGGGCGAACTCGGCCGGCAGCCTGCGGCTCGGTCCGTGGGGAGCGATCGCCGACGCGTTCTCGAGCAGCGCTGGCTTCACCATGCTCTCGTTCGACGGGCCCGAGCTCCTCTGGGGCTCGCAGAGCTGCGTGAGGAAACACCCGGCTTCACCCGTCGACGTCGCGTGCGTCGCGTCGCACTCGGCGACCACGCTGCGAGCCGCCCCCACGGACGCGCAGTCCGTGCTCGTGCACTTCGTGTCGAACAGCGGCTCTCAAGGACAGATCCGCCGCGTCGCCGTCGCCGGTGGGGTCACCGCGCTCTACCCCAGCGCGCCGCCCTACCCGCAGACCACCGTCGACTCGCGGAACTCCTTCGCGACGGACGAGACGGGGGCCTACCTCTATTACTTCTCACTCGATCCGGAGCTCGCGCTCGTCCGCTATGAAATCAGTAGCGGCACCATCCAGCCGCTCTTCGGCTATTCGGGGTACACGCAGACCGCCATATGGCGGGACGGCGCTACGCTCTATTGGGCCGTCCGCGCCGCTGACAACACAGTAACGATTCGGCGCGCCCCGACCCTCGCCCTCGAGGCCGTCTCGACCGTGGATCCGAACCCCTCCCCGGCCGTGGATCTCACTTCCTTCGTCGCGAGCGGTCTCCAGTCGCTCGACATCGGCCAGGATAGCGACGCGATCTACTTCCTCGCCGAGGCGCAGCTCTTTCGGATGCGTAAGTAACAGCTGCGTCAGTCCGCGGCGGTCACGGCCACCGAGCCCGCGCCGCCGAGCGAGATCGCCTTGTCGACCAGACCGACGAGCTCGGCCTCGTCCGCCGATTGACCCGCAGCCTTGCCAGCGACCTCCCGAACCTGATCGAGGCCCGGCGCGCCCTTCGCGCCGCGCAGCGCGTCGGCGAACCCCGCGATCGCCGCGGCGAGCCGGAAGCTCCGCGGCGCGTCGTCGAAGCGAGAGGCGAAGGACTCGGTCGCCATCGGCACCGAGATCTCCTCGGCCTGGCCGCCGGCCTCGAGCTTGTAGCGGACGCGCACGGTCACGAGCGAGCCCGGCTTGGCCTGGGGCGCGAGCTCGATCGCATACAGCGCTGTAACTGAATGCCCCGCGCCGACCTCTCCTCCGTCGACCTTGTCATCCCTGAAGCTGTTGTCAGCGACATCACGGTTCTCGTAGCCGATGAGGCGGTAGCGCTGGACGAGGCTCGGGTCGAACTCGACCTGGACCTTCACGTCGCGCGCGACGACCTCGAGCATACCGTCCAGTGCCTCGCCGAAGACCTTGCGCGCCTGATCGGAGCTGTCGATGTACGAGTAGTTACCGTCGCCTTTGTCAGCGAGCTGCTCCATCATCGTGTCTTTGTAGTTGCCGTCGCCGAAGCCGACAGTCGAGAGCGTGATGCCCTGCGCCTTGTATTGCTCGATCTGCCGGAGGATCTCCTCGTGGCTCGACGGGCCGATGTTGGCGTCCCCGTCGGAGAGCACGATGACTCGGTTGATGTGCCCCTTCACCAGGGTCTTCGACGCGAGCGAGTAGGCGGTGTCGATGCCGCTCGACATCGCCGTACCACCGCCGGCCGTGAGCTGATCGATCGCGTCCAAGATCGTCGAGCGCTTGTCGATGCCCGTGGGCGCCAGGACCTCGCGCGTGTCGCCCGCGTAGGTGCAGATCGCGACCGTGTCGCCCTGCTGCAGGTTGTCGGTGAGCAGGCGCAAGCTCTCCTTCACCAGGCCGATCTTGTCGGGGCTCTGCATCGAGCCCGAGGTGTCGACGAGGTAGACGAGGTGCGCCGGCATGCGCTGGCCGTGCTGCGTTCGTTTGGCCTGCAAACCAACGCGCAGGAGGTGCTGCTGCGCGTTGAACGGCGACGGCGCCGCGGCGAGCTCGACGTGGAAGGGCTTGTTGTCCTTCGGCCCCTCGTAGCCATAGTCAAACGCATTGACGAACTCCTCGACGCGGACGGCGGCCTGCGGGGGCAGCGCGCCCTCGTTGAGCTTGCGACGGCTGATGCTGTACGACGCGGTGTCCACGTCGATCGCGAACGTCGAGAGCTTGTCCTTCGCCGTGTCGACGAAGGGGTTCACGCCGTAATCCTTGTAGTCTTCGGTGCTGCTCTTGACGTCGCCGGCGTCCGCGTAGCTCGTCGGCGCGACCGCGATCGACTCTCGTCCCGCTGGGTAAGACGCCCCGCAACCCGCCGAGAGGGCGGCGACGAGGGTGGTCATCGAGAGAGCGGTGAGCGTGCGGGGTCGGGTCGTCATGGACCCATCAACGAAGCACCCCGCCGCGGCTTACAGGGCCTCTTCGCCGAGCGACAGAGCTTCGTCGAGGAGGGCGCCGAACGTGCGCCGCGCGAGCGGCAGCTGCCCGTCGAACTCGACGATCTCGCGGTCGAGCGTCGCGGCGGAGCGCTCGACCGAGTCGACGTTCGTGAGCGCGCTGAGCTCGGCGGTCTCGTCGGCGGAGGGCTCGCTCGAGACCGAGTGACGCGCCGCGGTCGTCGACAGGCTCTCGTCCCCGATCGCTTCGCTCTTGCGCGGGTAGCGGTTGCTCTCGACCTCTCCGCTCTCGGGCGGAGGCTCGGCGACGCCGTCGAGGTGATCGTCGATGGGTCGATCGAGATCGAGGGGCTGTCGCTGCGACTCGGGCTCGACCGCGATGGGCTCGGGCTCCGGCTCTTTTGCCTCGAGGACGGGCGCCTCGACGAAAGGAGTCTCGAGAACGGGCGCTTCGAGAACGGGCGCTTCGTCGATCTGCAGCTCGACCGACTCGACCTCGGCGGCCATCACGGGCGGCGCGGTCTTGGCCGTGCTGGACGACACGTTCACGATCGGCGTGGGCGGCGGTGGTGTCGGCGGCGCGAGCGGCGCGGGCGGCGGAGGCGTCGGCACCGCGAGGTCGACCGGGACAGCGACATGCGGAGTCGGCGGAGGTGGCGTGGGAAGCGCGGCGGGCGGAGGAGCCGTCGGCGGCGCAGGCGGCGGCGGCGTGGGCGTGGAGGGCGCGGGGGCGGGCAGCGGCGCGGGGGCCGGCAGCGGCGCGGGCGCGGGTGCCGGTGGCGGCGCGATCGCGGGCCGCGGGCTGGCTGCGCCGGGCACGACGGGTGGCCGCAGCGGAGGCGGGCGCTGGACGCCGACGCGTGAAGGCGGTGGCGCGACACCTGGAGCAGATCGCTGACCGGGAGGCGCGAGCCCAGCGGGCCGTGACGCGCTCGGGGCCGGCGCAAGCGGCGCGCGCGGGGGCGCGGGCACAGGCGCGGGGGCCGCTGGGATCGGGATGAGCCTCGAGGGTGATGGTGCGGGCATCGGCGCGCTGCCGAGCTCGAGATCCTCGAGATCGTCGAGCTCGAGCGGCACCGTCGAGCCGCGCGCGGCCGGCGGCACGGAGACCGGCTGGGCCGGAGCGCGCTGCGCCGGGCTCTGCTTCGTGGGGCTCGCGTCCGCCTCGCTCTCTGCAGCGCTCGACGCGACGCCAGTCGGGCTCTGCAAGGTCGGCCGCGGCGCTGCGACCGCGCGCGCCATCGGGGCCGGGAGCTCGGAGATCGTCTCGGGCTTGCTCGGCAGAGCCGCAGGTGGGTCGGGCAGCTCGGAGATCGTCGCGACCGAAGCCGAAACCGCGCGAGGTGCGTCGATCGAATCGGCGCTCGCGGAGCTCGGCTCGGAGGACGCTGGCGCGTCGAGCTCGAGCCGCGCGCGAGCGGTCGCGCTGCTCGAAAGCACGGCCCCCGAGTGCTGCGCCGCGGAGACTGCGTCTTCGAGCGGGCGCTCCATCACGGAGAGGGCGGGAGCCTCGGCGCCAGCGTCCGAGAACGCGAGCAGCTGCGGGCGCGGCTCGTCACGTCGCTCTGGAACGCCGATGGTCGAACCACGCGCCGGAGCGAGCAAATCTCCGTCGTCTTCGAGATCGCCCTCGTCGTCGCCGACCTCGTCGGCGCGAGCGACCGACGGCACGACGCGATTCGCGATCGCGGTCGCGGCCTGCGGCGCGCTCGCCATCACGAAGCTCGCGGGGGCGTCGTCGACCGCGATCGGCGACGGCGAGCTCTCCTCGCGTCGAGCCGCGGCGCGCTCGAAGGCGTCGAGGTCCTCACCGCGGCGCGTGACCGGCGGCAAATCGTCGAGATCGGTCGACAGCGGCACGACCTCGACGGAGGGCGCAGGCTCGTCATCCACCGGGGCGACCGGCTCGCCACGCTTCGCGCGCAGCCACTCCTTCACGCCGGGCGGGAGCTCCGAGGGCAGCTCGAGGCCACGCTCGCGCGCCGTCTTTCGCACGCGCTCGAGCAGGCCCTCGAGGACGTCGAGCTGCTCCTGTTTGCTCACGAGCGCGCCCCCGAGCGACGGTCGTGCAGCGTTCGTATTACATCGGTAAAGTATTGTCCCTCGGCGACGAGCGGCGCTGCGCGATCGATCGCGCGCTCGCTGCCGACGAGGACGCGCGCGGTCTCGCCCGTGCGATCGACCACGAGCGCGCGAACGTCGCGCTCGGCCACGCTCGCGAGCGCTCCCTCGAAGAGCCCCTCGACGAAGGCGTCTTGCTCGGCGGCGAGTGGACACGGATCGAGCACGAAGAGCAGGGCTTTGCCCCATCGCTCGATGCGCAGCGCGCCGAGCCCCAGCATCGCGAGCTCTGCGCCCAGGAAATCCACGACGACCTCGAGCGGCTGCGCGCGCACGACCTGCCGAATGTCTGCGCCGCGGCGCTCGTCTCGCTGCGAGAGCATCCGCGTCGCGACGCGCTCCATCGCCGAGACACCCACGCGAAGCCCGGCGTCGCGCGCGAGCCCCGGATCCAAGAGCAGCGACGCGATCACCGACGTCGGCAAGAGCACATGGGGCTCGTCGTCGACCCTGGATCGCCCGACCGAGACGAGGATCTCGCCGCGGCTCAGATCGAACCGAACCGGCCGCAGCGCGTCGAGGGAGGCTCGATTGGGGGGCGCGCCTTCTTCAGCGCCACGCCGGTTTGAAGCTCGACCGGCAGCGTCGAGCGGCGGAGGACCCACGGAGTCTTTTGCCACGGAACTTCGGCAGAGTATGGGAACTCGAAAGGGTTTTGCGGAGAATCCGGCGAGGCTCTCGGACGATGCAACTTCTCAAAGCAGCGCGCGCGCTCGCAGTCCTTCAAGCCGTCTCGACGGCCGTCGGCTGCGTGACTCCGCCCGACGTGCCGCCCGATCCGCCCGGCGCCTCCGCGAAGGCCTCCGCGAGCGTGACCGCCGCCCCGATCGAAGAGATCCCGGAGCCCGCGTCGCTCTATCAAGAGAGCGATAGCGCGCCCATCGCGCTGCGACCTCGGATCGCGCGGACGGTGCGCTGCAACGGCGAGGTCTGTGTGCGCGGCGAGGCTCTCGACGATCCGACCTTCGACGCGACGCTGGCCGTCGCGTCGCGCGCGCTGCGCGGCCTCGTCGCGCTCGGGCTGACCTCGCTGCCGAGCGATGGAGTCGCGGGCGGTGACGGGCGACTCGACATTTACCTCGATACGACGCGCGATCGCCCCGCGGCGTTCGTCGACCCAGGCTCGATCGCGAACGGCTTCGATCAGGGCACGGCGTACGTGGTCGCGCCGCTGACGCGGGACGACTGCCCCTCGCAGCAGCGGCTCGCGGGCGCGGTCGCAGCGACGATCCTGCTGCACCACGACTCGGCGCTCGAGCCGAACTCGCTGTCGATGCTCTCCGACTACCTCGCGACCGTGATCGAGCCGTGCACGATCGCCGAGCTCGAGGCCATCGACACCACCCAGCGCTCCCCCGAGCGCACCTTCACCGGCTCGCTCGGCGAGGTCGGGCCGGGGAGCTTCCTCTTCCCTTGGTTCCTCGAGGACCGATACGGCACGCGCGATCCCGGCAGGCTCACGATGGCGCTCGCGGGCATCGCTTCGCAACACACGAAGGCAGGGCCCATGTTGGACGAGCCCGACGTGTTCGACGCGCTCCGCGTCACCCAACACGGCAACGGCCTCTCGCTCGCGGACACGCTGCTCGGCTTCGCGGTCGATCGCGCCTTCATCGGCAGCCGCAGCGACGAGACGCACCTCGTCGACGTCGCGAAATACGGCGAGCTCGGTCGCGTGCGCATCGAGTGGGCGATCGACGCGACGACGTTGCCGCGCCGGCTGCGGCCGCTCCGCCCGATCGCGCCGCTCGGCATGACGTACTTCTGGCTGGATTTCTCCAAGCCGGGCGCGCCGAATGAGTTCACCTTCGCGGCCGAGTGGGAGCAGCCCGTCGTCTTTCGCTGGGCGATCGTGCGCGTCGACGCGCAGGGCTCGGAGCTCGGTCGCCAGGAGCTCGCGCCGGTCCTCGGCAACACGACCTTGCAGGTCGACGTGCGCGACGTGCACGGCGCGGCGGGCGTGCTCGTCGTCGGCGTGAACGAGGGGGAAGAGCGCCGAGACGAGCCCTTCGATCCGGGCCGCCCGCGCGAGCCCGCGCACAGCTACGCGGTCACGTTCTATCCCTGATTCGGGCGCTCACTCACGGTCGAACAAAGTCTCGCCGACGAGCTTGACCGGTCCGCTGGCGCCCCGCGTGGTGAGCTCGAACTCCGCGGGATACCAGCCCGGAGTCGTATCTCGGACCGCGATCGAAGCCGCCGACAAGACGGCGCGCGTTCCATTGCCGTGATCCTGCCAGCGGGCGAACCACGCCTCGTCGAGCGCCGCTCGTCTTTCGCTGAGAACCTCGTAGCTCTCGGGCGGCGCCATGCTGAGGCGCACCCACTCGGCCTCGCGCGATTGACCGCGAGCCTCGAGCCAATCCGCGTAGACGAGCTTCGGTTCGGGGTCGGTGGGCGCGCCGCGCACGCGCGCGAGCAGCTGCGCCTCCACGCCCTCGTCGGTCTCCGAGAGCACACGCGGCGCTGGCGCGACGTACGCATGCAGCCACTCCTGGAGCTCGCTCTCGAGGACGGCTCGCTCCTTCCACGACCCGATCTGCTCGCGTTGAATCACCTTACAAGCCTGTACAAATCGGGTAACGAGCATCAGCCCCGAGAGCGAGCAGTTCGCCGCCACGCTGGCTGGGTCGAAGCGGGGTGACGCCCAATCTGGCGCGTCCGCGGACATCCAAAGAGGTGCGCGCGAGAGGACGACCGAGCCTTCGTCCGCGGGCTCGAACGCAGCGACCCCAGCTTCGACCGCAGCCGCGACGACAGCAGCCGGCAACCGACTCTCGAGCGCTCGCCCGCGATAGGTCGGCAGGCCCTCGAGCCGCCCCGAGACCTCACCCGCGACATGACAGCCGAGTCGATACGTCGCGAAGCTCCGCGCGATGAGCGCCGCGACGAGGCAGCTCGGGTGTTGCCACACCAAGTCGTCGTCCGAGGCAACTCGCTCGCCGCGCCTCGCGAAGACCGCAAACGAACTCGGGTACGGCGCGCGAGCGAGCGAACGCCCGAGCAAAAGCAATACAAACCGAGCGTCTGGGGTGCCCCGGACCGCGTGCCATTTCGAGTGCGCAGGCCCGAGATTGTCGACGCCCTTCTCGGCGAGTTGGTCAAGGTTCTTGACCACTGCGAGACAGAGAGGCGCGGCGCCCGTCACGAAGACGAGGGCAGCCCGCCTCGCCACGTGCCCGCAGTTCTTGAGGATCGACATGTCCTGGGGCCCGGGCCCGAACTCGTAGTTCGCGAAGACCGCCGCGAAGGGGCGCCCGCCAAAAGGTCCGTATTCGGCGCTGTAGACCTGCCTGAAGAGCCCGGACTTCGGCACCTCGGGGGCGTCCTCGAAGTCGGCCAAGAGATCATCTTTGCTGCAATTCAGGATCTCGCACTTGAGGTTCTCGTGCTTGTCCACGCGATCGATCACGAACTTGAGGCCGCGCCACGTGCCCTCCAGCCCGCGGAAGAGCGGATTGTGCAGGATCGCCTCCACCTGCGTCGCGACGGCCTCGTCGAGCCGTTCGAGCACGACGTCCACGATCGCGTCGAACCCGCCAGCCCACGCGCCGAGCCCCGCGCGCAGCCAACCGCGCACAGCACGCGCGACCACCGATCCCTGATCCACCTCGAGTGCGGCGTCCGCCAGCAGCGCCGCGATCAGCTCGTCGAACACTTCCCCTCCAAAGGTCGAGCGCATGGCGGCGAATTCTAACTCAGCTCGTCTGCTATCCTCTGCCCATGGCTCCGTACCGCATCCGAGGCGGCCAGGGCGACGAGTTCGTCAACGCGCGTCGATACCCACCCGTTGAGTCGAGCGTGATTGTCGTCTTGGGCCTGCGCGCGGACGGCGCCGGGCTCCTGTGCGTCGACCTCTAAGGCGGCTGTTCGCTTTCAGGAATGTAACTGTCTAGGCTTTACTCGCTCTATTGTTGTTCGAGCACCCACGCGAGCTTCCTTTGCGCGTCGGGTGAGGACAGATACGGCCTCAGGCAAGTGAGCGGCTCGCTCGCGAGCGCGGCTTCGGTCGGCGGGACTCGCCGGAGATCCTCGAGGCGAAGGTCCTCGAACCACAGCGCCTCGACGAGCGCACGCACGGCGCCGAACGCCTGCCAATCCTCGACTGGGATCTCGAGCGCTGCGGCGACCGAGTTGATCCGCGACGTGGCCTCACTCCCCTCGAAGGGCAAGCGGTGCACGAGCTTCGACCCCTGGCGCGCGAAGTCCGTCGGGCAGCTCGACGCGAGCTCGCCGTGGTGGATCGCGTAGTCGCCGATGAGGAAGACGCCGCCGTCGACGCGCATCGCTTGGTTGGGCTCGAGCTCGTCCGCGGCCCCAGCAATGATGACAGCGCTGTCAGCAGCACAGACATAACGATGATGTCCCCTCCCGTAGAAGCGGGCGTGGATGGGCGCGACCCCGCGCCCGAAAAGCACGACGCTGCAAGAGGCCTCGGCCCCGAGGGTCAGGCACGCTTTGGGCCAGCCCGCGAGCGGCATCGGTAACCGACTGATTGTCCCCGTCGGCTGATGCACAATCGTAAACCCATATTGAACCGACATTGAGCCTCCGACTGACCCGAACCGCCGAGGTGGTGAGTTCATGCCCCGACAGGCGTGAGGCCTCAATTACAGATATGTCAGTCATCGAAGCGCTCGACCAGACTGCAGGCTCAACAAGCCCCAGCTCGCTCAGCGCGTTCGCTCACCACCGCGCGGCTCGATGACGTCGCGGAGGTACGCGACGACCATCCGCTTCAGCTCCGCGACGAGCGCGCTCGCGTCGGGCTCCTCGCGGCGCACGGCGACGAACAAGATGGCCGACACGGTCTCGACGAGGAGCGCGGCGACCCGCGCCCGCGTCGCGCTCGAGACCTCTGGCGCGAAGGCCGCGATCACGTGCTCCGCGCGGCTCGCGAGCGCGCGGTTCGTGTCGTCGCTCGCGACGAGCATCTCGTGCGAGATGTTGCTGTGGACCCACACCGCGCGAAAACCCGGCGACGCGACGTGGAAGCGCCAGAAGGCGTCGATGATGTCGCCGAGGAGCCCCTCCCAACTCTGGTGCACGAGCGCGGGATCGCTCAAGAGCGACTCGAAGAGCCGCTCGGCGCGCTCGAGGTAGAGCTGGGAAAGCGCGGTGAAGACGGCGCGCTTGTTCGGGAAGAACTGGTAGAGGCTGCCGATCGACGTGCCCGCGCGCTCGGCGATGAGCTCCATCGTCGCCGCGTCGTAGCCCGTCTCGGCGAAGAGGTTGTCGGCGGCGTCGAGGATCCGCTCGAGCCGCTCCTTGCTGCGCGCCTGCGTGGGCACTCGGCGCCGCGAAGGCTGCGCGGCCTTCGGCTTGGGCTTGGCCTTCACGCGGGGGCTCGGCCGCGGCCGCGGTTTGGTCTTCGACACCGCCACGAGCCGCGCATCTTGCCCGCGACGCGCGCGACCGCGCAAAGGAAAACTCCTAGCGAAGTCGCTCGAAGAGGGCCGGTTGACAAATGTGAGGCTTGCCTCACATTACGGTCTTCCAAAT
>JAXLYR010000017.1:0-175683 GCA_046351325.1 Polyangiaceae bacterium
GGTCCCGTAATACCCCATACCGATATGGCTCTTGAGGACGCGGTTCTCGGTCGCGATCGCCCGCAGAGCCTCGAGCACCTCGCGCTCGCCGCGCCCCTCTCCGGAGGCTGCACCCGAGAGACGCAGCGACTCTTTGTGAAGGATGGACGCGGGGACGGTCTCCGCGACGAGCTGCTCCATCGACTCGGCGCCGATGGTGCGGAGCATCGCGTGAGCGTCCGCGGGGCTCGGTCCGAGGTGGCGGCGCGCGAAGGGATCGGAGGGCAGCAGGCGGTCGTTGGGCACTGGAAAACTCCTCGTCGCGCGGGCTCATAGCATGGTGGCCGGCGGCTGTCGCAGGAGGCTCGCGAGCGGGCTCGCGTGTGTGCGGTCACACATCGCGTCGAGGCCGCACATGGCATTCGTGAGGGCTGCAGTGCGTCGCGCCGGGGCGGCGGGCGGGACCTCTTTGTCAGGAGGACTCGAGATGGATCGCTGGATTCGCTTCTTGGGTGTCGTGCTCTCGGTCGGGTCAGTCGCGCTCTCGGGTTGTGGCGCGAGCCGCCCGAGCGCGCCAGTCGGTGGGGGCGGGCAGTCGCTCGATACCTTCGCCGCGCTACCGGACAATCCCCACGAGGAAGCGAAGCCTGCCCCGAAGGCGCTGCGCGCCGAGTGGCGGGCCTACCTCACCCATCAACGCGAGCTCCAGCTCCAGCGTCTTTCGGTCTACACCGAGGCTCGCCAATATGCCCTCAACCTCGACCAGCCCGGGCTCCGCTTTGTCTGGCGCGACGAGGCGGGGCGGCTCTGCGCCATGGCAAACCTCGTCTTCCAATCGGGTAAAACCGAGCTCGTGGAGAAGGTCGCCCGCGAGGAGAACGAGCTCCAGCTAGCCTCCGTCCAGAGCGGCCCGCTGTTCGATTGGATGCTCGAGTCGGGGCTCCTCCAAGAGGAGGTCCAGCTCATTCAATTCCCGGACTTCACCCGGAGGCCGCCTGGTGAGGGCGTGAAGGTCGGAGTCGCGCCGGCCCAGCCGGGACTCGAGCTCGCGAAGCGCACTGAATGGGAGATTCGACGCAAGCACGACCACCTCGTCCTCGTCCTCGAGCGGCTCCAAATGGACAGCGAGGGGAGCGTCGAGTCCGCGCTCGATCGTTTGGGGGACAAACTGTTCGAGGCGCCGCCCGTCGGCTGACGCCCGATCGGGCCCCGATCAGAGGTCTTTGCAGCAGCGAAAACCCAAATGGTAATTCGAATGCGCGAGGCCCTCGTCGGCGTGCCACGGGACGGAGCGCCAGCGGCAGTCGTCTGTGTGGGCCTCGTATTTCTTGAAGATGAACCAGCTGCCCTTCATCTCCGCGAGGCCGATCCCCTTCTGCTGGCCGACTTGCTCTTTCCGCATCGGTAAGAGCATGTGCTCGGCGGCGTTGCCGTGCTGGTCGTACACCCCGAAAGGGCTCACGCACTCGGGGAAGGACCCGGCGGGGTACGTGTTCGAGCCGCAGGTCTTGAAGCCGCTCGCGACGCAGTCCTTCGATTTGGTGCTGTCGGTGCCGCACTTCGAGTGGTCCTTCTTGAGCCCGTAGGCCCAGCGGATCTCTCGCTTGGAGTCGTGCACTCCCTTCATCACCTGGCGCTCGCTGCCGAACGCGTACTCGCTCTCGACGGGCAAGACAGCGCCTGCGCAAGCGCCCTCCCACTCGTGGGCGTCGCAGAGGCGTTTACCCATGACCTTGCAGAGGTCGTTGGCCGCGGCGGCCGTGACCCACGTAAGGGGGTATTCGCACGGGAGCCCGGGAAACTCGTAGCGATCGATACAGACGCGAGCGGTCTCCTTACCGCCTTTCGCGGGATCCCATATCGGCACCATATAAGGCGCTCCGCACTTCGGCTCGACGGCGTCGCGGACTTTGGCTTTGTGGCGCCGATCGAAGCACTCGGCGCGGGTCATCGGGTGCGTCGTGACCTCGGGGTTGCCCTGCCCGGTCATCTTCGAGCGATTCATGATGACCGCCATCAGCTCGGCCTGACGCTCGTCGATGACCCCGAGAAAGACCATGCGGTGGAGCAGGGCCTTGCGCTGCTCCATGAGCGTCGCGCCCAAGAAATCGAGGTCTGGTAGATCCTCTCGCTCGAAGAGGACGGGGGGCGCGACCGCGCTCGCCGCCGAGGCCGCCGACAAGCCACCGAGGCTCCCGACCGAGTCGATCGTGAGCGGCTCGCCGGACGCGCTCGCAGCGCCGCTCGTGCTCGCGACCGCGCTCTCGGTGGCCCCGGGCTCGGCCTTCGAGCTCTTGCTGCAACCGCCTGCGAGCCCCGAAAGGAGAAGAATAGGGAAGAGCGCGCGCCGAATCCGCAACGGCCGCTCCATACCAGAACCCGAGCCGCGCGCTGCATTTCCGTCGATGGAGTAGTCTCGGCGCGGACGGCTCCGATGCGCTCTTCGAACCTCAACCTCGCCTTGTCTTTGGTCGTCTTCGCGTGCGCGTGCGGCGACGACACCACCTTCACGCCGCCTGCTACGCCCCACTTCGGGGAGTCGACCACCGACGAGCTGCTCGCGGCCATGACGCTCGAGGAGAAGGTCGATCAGATGCACGGGGCCTCGTTCGCGCCGGTGAACGACCTCTACGAGACGCCGAAGAACGAGCGCCTCGGGATTCCGGGTTTGCGGATGGTCGATGGTCCGCGCGGCGTGCGCGCGGGGCACGCCACGGCCTTCCCCGTCGCCGCGGCGCGCGCCGCGACTTGGGATCCCGAGCTCGAGCGCCGCGTCGGCGCCGCGATCGGCGAAGAGGCCTCGGCGAAGGGCGCGACCGTCCTGCTCGCGCCGACGATCAACGTGCTCCGCCACCCCGCGTGGGGGCGCGCACAGGAGACCTACGGCGAGGACTCGACCCTCATCGGCGATATGGGAACAGCGTTCGTCATGGGCGCCGAAGAGCACGTCCTCGCGTGCGCCAAACACTTCGCCGCGAACAGCATCGAAGACACCCGCTTCGACGTGAACGTGACGATCGACGAGCGAGCGCTCCGCGAGGTCTACCTGCCTCACTTTCGCCAGCTCGTCACCGAGGGTGGCGTGTCCGTCGTGATGTCTGCTTACAACAAGGTAAATGGGCAATACGCGAGCGAGAACGAGCACCTCCTCAGCGACATCCTCAAGGGGGATTGGGCGTTCGAGGGCTTCGTCGTCTCGGATTGGGTGTTCGGGACCCACAGCACGGCCCCCGCAGCGAACGCGGGACTCGATATCGAGATGCCGTCGGGCACCTATTTCGGGCCGCTGCTCGTGGAGGCCGTTCACAACGGCTCGGTCGACGAGGCCGTCATCGACGACGCCGTGCGACGGATCCTCGACAAACAGCTCGCGGCCAGCCTCAAGCCAATCTCCGACGCGAGCGTCGTCGAGAGCGACGAGCACCGCTCGCTCGCGCGCGACGTGGCCGTCGAAGGCATGGTCCTCCTGAAGAACGAAGGGGTCTTGCCGCTCGCGAAGCCTACGGGTCAATCGACCGTCGCGATCGTCGGTGCGCTCGCCTCGATCGCGAACCTCGGCGACACGGGGTCGAGCGCGGTCACGCCGACCTCCGCGGTCGCGCCCCTCGACGGCCTCGAGGCTCTCGTCGGCGCCGAACACACCGTGTTCTTGCCTGGTCCGAGCCTCAGTGCCGCCGACCTCACGAGCCTGCAAGGGGTCGACGCAGCAGTAGTCGTCGTGGGCCTCACTTCGGATGACGAGGGCGAGGGGGTCGCCACCAAAGGGGGTGATCGCGAGACGCTCCGCCTCTCCTCCGAGGACGAGGCCTTGATCCTGTCGGTCGCGGCGAACGCTCCGCGGACCGTCGTCGTTCTCGAGGCGGGGAGCGCCATCGTCGTGCGCCCCTGGGTCGACCAAGTCGGCGCGGTCTTGATGGCCTGGTATCCAGGGCTCGAGGGCGGAAATGCCCTCGCGAGCGTGCTCTTCGGAGACGCGGCGCCGGGCGGGCGATTGCCGGTCTCGTTCCCCGCGGACGAGGCCGATCTGCCCGTCTTCGACCACTCGAGCCTCGAGGTCCAATATGGCTTTCTTCATGGGTATCGCTATCTCGACGCCATGGGCCGAAACCCGGAGTTCGCGTTCGGATTCGGGCTCTCCTATACGACGTTCGAGATGACGAACCTCGTCCTGGATTCGACCTCGAAGGCGAGCGGCGACGTCCTCACCGTGAGCGTCGACGTGGAGAACACCGGCGCCAGAGCGGGTGACGCTGTCGTGCAGATTTACGTGCACCCCGAGTCGAGTGAGGTGGAGCGAGCGCCGCGTGATCTGCGAGGCTTTGCCCGCGTCCCGCTCGCGATAGGGGAGAAGCGTACGGTCGATGTGCCCCTGTCCGTCGACGCGTGGGCCTATTTCGATGTTGCTACGAATCAGTTCGTCCTGGAGCCTGGCGACTACGTCGTTGAAGCCGGGAGTTCCTCTCGCGAATTGCCCCTCAACGCGACCGTGACGATTTCACCCTGAGCGGTGCTGTGCGTGGCGCGAGGGCACCTATGGGTGCTACCAAGGGCCCATGGCTCGCGTCATACCCTCCAATTGGGATGGATTGCCTCAGGTGATCGTAAAGCGCTTTGGGACGACGGCGGGGCGACAGCGGTCGATGTTCCACGAGGGCCATTTGGTGCTCGTGCTGCACGCCCCGCCGCGCCACGACGAGGTCGACCGGCGAGCGGCCATCTTCTGGCGAAACACTACTGCGCAGTGGCGCGCAACCGGTGAAGCCAAAGGCGGACTCAACGGCTTGAAGGAGCTCGTCGAGGCTTATCGACAGCGCATCCTGCCGCTCGAACAATCCTTGGAGAGCTCGAAGCGCGCCGCCGACTTCTTCCGCATCCAGCAGGAGATCGCGCCGCTCCTCAGGTCGATAAGGCATTTTCACAAGACGATTCAGGAGGGGCGCGAGCTCGTCAAAGACGACGCGGACCTCATCTCGTTGCGGGACGCCGCAGGGGATCTCGAGCGCATGGCGGAGCTCGTTCAATCCGACGCGAAGGCTGGCCTCGAGTTCGTGGTCGCTCGGCAGTCCGAGGAGAACGCCGAGCGCGCCGCGCACATCGAGCGCTCGAGTCACCGACTCAACTTGATCGCTGCGATGTTTCTACCGATCAGCGCGCTCGGCAGCGTCTTCGGCGTCAACCTGGCTCACGGGCTCGAGCACACCGCGTCGCCTTATCTGTTTTGGATCTTCGTCGGAGCGGCGTTCGTCCTCGGACTCATCGTGCGTAGCAGCGTGAACCGCTCGGCAAAGCGCTGATCAGCCCGTCCCCCGCAGACCACCCGGCGGCGTGGTCGCGCGGAGCCCGGCGTGAGAGGAGGGGGTGCGCGAGGTGTTCCCGACGCTCGGGACGACGTCCGACTGAAAGCGCTGGGCGGGCGGGCGAAACGTCGGGCGATCGCGATCCTGCAAGATCTCCTCGGGGTCGTCGCCGAGGCCCGGAGGCAGCGTGGGGCGCTGCGAGGCAGGAATATCCTCTCGCTCGGAGAGGAGATAGTCGGCGCGCCGCAGCGCTGTCTCGAGGCGCAGATGCAGCCGAGAGAGGAGCTTCGGATCGACGTCGGCGACTACGGCCAAACGAAGCGCTCGAACCATGCGCTCGAGCTCGTTCGCGACTTGCCCGGCGGTCGTCTCGCCGCGCGCGCGGAGCTCTGCGACGCGGTCGTCTCCATTCGCGATCGCGTCCTCGATCTCCAAGTCCATGGCCGTCAATTGCGTCACTGCCACCTCCGACAATCGGTTTACCCAAACTGTTTCGTTTGGATGCTCCGATGCACGTCAAAGCTCTTAAAAGGGCACGATCTCGACGGCGCTCTTGAAAGGCTCGTCCGTGCGCAACTAGCGTGGCGGGGGGACTCCAGATGAGGCGAAAAATTCTCCTGCTCACCGTCGCGTTGTCGTTGGCGTTGCCGTCTTGCGACAAGTTCGGAGCGAAGAAGGACGACAGCAAGAGCAAGTCGAAGTCCGATGACGACGACGACGATGACGACGGGGCGAAGAAAAAGAAGAAGAAGAAGTCCGCGGACTCCGCCGACAGCGCGACCGCTGCGCCCAGCGCGGCTCCACCGCCCGCGCCGTCCCCAGCGCCTACTCCTGCTCCGGCTCCGACCGTCCCGCCCGCACCGACAGCGACGAACGACTCCACCGGAGTCCCCGAGTGCGATGTCTATTTGGATTTGCTCGCACGGTGCATCCCCACCGCGAAGGTCGACGACATTCGGGCCGCCTACAAATTGGGTATTAGCGCCGCCGGAAAAGACCAATACGTCACCACTTGCCAACAAGGAATCGACGGCCTGAAGAAGGTCGAAGCGACCGGGACGTGCAAGCCGGCAAACTCCTCGACCACCCCGCCGGCGCCTCAACCGACGGCCGCGATCCCTCAGCCAGTGCCCACGACGGCGACGACGGCGATCGGGACGCCGAGCGGCAAATCCCCGGTTCCCACGGTCGACGAGTGGGCGTCCATCACGCGAGAGGTGACCGTCACCGGATCATCGACGCTCAACTGCGAGACCAAGATGCTCCGCGAGTGGCTGCGCGTCTCGTGTCGCGGCAAGAACAATACGGGCGGGACCCCGACCGGCGTGGAGGTCACGCGCGGAGGCGGCGGCGGCAACGACTATGTGCTTGCCGGCAGCGGCTTCGCGTCCCTCGTCGTGCGCTTCTACGAGGGAGTCGATCTCGAGGCCGAGTTCTCATGGACGGACCAGGTCCACACGTTGAAGGTCAGCTGGCCGCGCAACACGCCCGAGCCCGTCGCGAAGGCCGCATTCGTGGGTGTTGGATCGTCGACGCACGTGCCCGCCGGCTCTCCCGGACAGCAGTGCGGTTGTCCCTCGGGCACCTATTGCTGTTACGGCGTCATGAACGATCTCTGGTGCGGCGACGACCCAGGGTGCCCTACTGGGTAATCGCCCCGAGAGGGCTAGTCGATCAACACCCGAGCAGGCGTCCGCACGAGGGGCTGCTGGGGTGTCGGGGGTTGCGGGACGCTCAAGAACACCTGCGCCGTCGCCTCACGGTCGCGGATGGCTTGTTGGACCTCGACCCCGACGTTGAACGTCTGCGTCGAGGACTCGACCGGCACCACGATCGAGAGATCCTGCTCGATCGCCTTCGTCCAGCGGTCGACGTCACCGCGCGCGATGGTCAAGGTGGCTGAATCACCTGTGCCGTGGCGCAGGGGCAGGCTGAAGCGGGCGAAGGGCGAATATCCACCGGCGGGGGTCGCGGAGCCGACCTTCTGATAGGTCGACGCGAACGCTACCGAGCGGGGCGTGAGCAGCGTGAGTTTGTCGGGCGACACGCACTCGGCGTCGGCCTTGGGCTTGTCCTCCGTCTCGATGGCGATGGGCGCCGTCGGGTCCGTCGCGTTCGGCGGCGGGTCGGAGTGATGGCTGCATGATCGGAAGCCGAAGACCAGACCAGGGACGATCTCGCTGATACCGAAAGAGGCTGTCTTGTCGATCTTCAGCGCGCAGTTCTCCGTGTCCATCCAGCCGTCGACATAGGTGTATTGAAGCGCCCCGCCCTTGCGGGTGAGTCCCTCGAAGTGCGCTTGCAATATGCGGTTACCGTAACCGTAATAGGTCTGAGCCGCCCCGTAGCTGGTGGCCACCGACCCGCAAAACACGGTCGCCGCGCCGTCCTGCGACCAAGCGGCGCTGTTGTACGCCGGCCCGACGAAGGCCTCGAGCAGCTTGAAGTCCTTCGGTCGGACCTGGACGGGCTTGAAGGCGTCATAGCCATAGTAGCTCGGCATATCGGCCTTCTTGATCTCGAAGTTGGCGGGCATCTCGCTCGGCGAGACGCTCGTCGGCTTGTTCTTCGCCGCGTCGGTGAGGTCGGGGATGTCGCCGATCGGGAGCTTCGTCAGGTCGATTGACGAGGTCAAGAAGACCCCCGCCGAACGACGCGAGTCCTGCTCGTAATAGGTAGGCTCGGATTTGACCTCGGGGCCTGCGACGGGGGCGTGCCCCGAGCCGCCCATCGAGCCGCTGCCACCGAGGTTGGTCGAAGCAGTCTGCGCCGCACAGCCCGCAGCACCGACGACGACCGCCGCGAGGCCGACCACGCGAAGCACGCGTGCTGAACGGTCGAGTTTCATCACAGGCTCTCCAAGTAAGCCGCGAGCGCCGCGCGGTCCTGCCGGCCGAGGTGTTGCGCGTGACCCATCTCGGAGTCTTGCGCGGAGAGCATCTGATCGAGGGTCTTGTAGCGACCATCGTGGAAGTACGGGCCTGTCCCCGAGATGAAGAGGAGCGACGGCGTGTCGAAGGCCGTGGCGACATCGGCGTTCGCGCGCGAGCCCACGTCGTGGAGGACCTTGTCGGTCAGCCGATCGGAGACGTGGCAGGTCGCGCACGCGGTGTCGTCAGAGAAGAAGAGCTCACGGCCGTGCGCGACGAGTGCTGCCTTGTCGCCGTCACCGGGTGCGCGGAAGGCAGCGTTCTGGGTGCCCGGGACGGGGACGTTGTTGAGATAGAGGATGAGGTTCTCGAGGTCGCTCGTGTCGAGGCCCGAACCACCCAATCGAGTGAAGGTGTTCGAGATATAGGATTTGAGGTCACCGTGTTTGCCGACCCAGCCGTAGGGCGCGGTGTTCGGCATGCGTCCGGCGAGCATGATCGTCTGTCGCGGGCCGTCGGGCGTGGACCAGGTGATCGCGTCGTCGCGGCCGTCGAGATGGCAGCTGGCGCAGGCGACCCCGTCGTTCGAGATCCGCCGATCGTCGGTGAGGTGGAACATCTTGCGACCCGCGGCGCTGGCGAGCACGGTCGCGCTCGGCTCGTACGAGACGTTCACGAGAGCTACGCGCTTGTCGCGGCTGGTGGTCGGGTCGAGGTTGACGATCGAGACTTGGCCGTCGAATTGGGACCAAACCACCAGTCGTGATTTCGCGTCGTCGACCGCGACGCCCATCGGACCCGAGGGCACGTCGAAGCGGCGTCGCTCGAGCCGGACTGGGTCGGTGCCGTGCGTGTCGAGCTCGAGGACTGCGTCGATACCGGCGCAAGCCACATAGAGGGTCTCGTCGCTCGCGCGGTATGCGGCCGCGCGCGGGAGGATGCACTCTTGAGAGAGCGCGTTGCCGAGCGAGAGCTTGGTCCTCGTGATGGAGCGCTCGGCGAACGAGTCGATCACGCTGACGATGGGCGCTTCCTTCGGGACGCCGTCGAAGACAGGCCCGTAATAGGCCTGCGATCGGACCGCGGCGTCACCGGGATCGACCGTCGTCATCGGGACGAAGATGCGATCCTGCGGGAGCTGCTCGACGGGCTCGATCGGTCCCTCGGGGGCGGGCTTGGGCGGTTGTTTGACCGGCTTCGGCGGGTTCTTGGGGGCGGGCTTGGGTGCGGAGTCCGACACGGGCGGCTGCTCACCACCGATCGACCCAGGCCCCGTCGACGTCGTCGCTTTGACGAGGACATACCCTTGAGAACCGGAGCGCTCGTTCTGATCCGCAGAGCGCGCCGTGACCTTCGTAACGCCCATCTCGATCGGGCGGATCTCGTGTTTGCCCGAGAGCTCGACGACGCTGATGCTGGCGCCAGTGCTGTGCGAGACGAAGGCCCTGCCGCCCTGGTCGTCGACGACGACCGAGCGCGCGTCGCGACCTACGTCGACGGCATAATCCAGGTTGAGGTCGGTCGTGTCGTACGCGACGAGGGAGTGGCCCCACGCGGTCGTCACGAGCAACGTCGAATCGTCGGGCGTCAGCGCCATACCCGCAGGCTCGGCGGGGGTCTCGGTCGTGCAGAGGGGTTCGAGCGGCTGATCGGGGGATTCACCGGGCTCGAGCACAGCGATCGCCGCACCCTGATTGAGCGACGCAGCGACGCGGCCATCCGCGAGGATGAGCAGCTGGGTCGGCGAACCCTCGACGCGCGTCGTGGCGATCTGCCGAGCGGTGTCGACGTCGATGGTGTGGATGGCGCTCGTGTCGGCGTCTGCGACGTAAGCGATCGTGCGATCGCCCTGCTTCGCGAGCGCGACCCCGCTGCTCTGCCGGTCGAGGTTTGCTCGAACGGGCCCCGCCTTGGGGTGGGCGCGAGCGCAACTACGGGCCGAGTTGTTGGAGCCTACCGGGCTGTCCGACCCCTGTGGGGTCGAGCCCCCGCAGGCCCAGACCGCAGACATGCAACCCAAAATCGCTGCGACGCTCGCAACCCTCTTCATGGAGCCTCCCCGAAGACGTGAAACGACGACGCCACTCAGAACGCCGATCGCTGCTGGTGTTCCCAATGGACTGCGACAGGTCCCCGTGAGCTTGCGTTTCGTGACAAGAAAACGTGCTCGCCGTAGATCTTCTTCGGCGGACAGCCGTAGCCAGGGCTTTCTTACGACCGCCGAGCGCTCCGCCTTCCCGAACGTGAGAGAAAAGTGCTCCGCACTCACCAAGAGGGTCAGCGGCCGAGCGGGTCAGCGCTGGCCGGGCCGGATGATCAGGGTGATGGTGTGGGGCGCACCGAGCTCGATCGCGAACGCCATCGCCCCCTGCGTCTTCACGTCCATTCGAACGGCCTCGACCTTGCCGCAGGTCTGATCGACGAGCGTGTGGCCGCGCCAGCGCGCGTCGCGATCGAGGAGCTTGGCGTTCTCGGCGTGCGCCAAGATATCGTGCAGCGTCTGGCATTGCTCGGTCGTCGAGGGCGTGTCGCCGAAGCGCAATCGCTCCTCGATCAGATGAGCCTCTGCGAAGTCGAGCTCGAGGGGGATCTCCCGTGTCGGCGTCTTGATCGAGCAGCGATAAGTGCCGGCGTCGGGGTTGGTCTCGGGGGGCTTGCAGTCGAGCGAGCTCGGCAACTGGCTCGGCGCCATGCCGAGGGTGAGCCCAGCAATTCCCCGTTGATCGAGCGGGAGCTCAGGGCCAGGGATGCGACGAACCGGCGGGAGCGCAGGCCCACACGCCGCGATCGAGAGCGTGGCGACGACCCCGACGACGTTGAGCACCGCGCGGGGCGCATGGAAATTTCCAAGTCGCGCGGATAGCCTCTCGCGAACGCGACTGACCCTCGTTGCTGTTGGAGGCATCCCCGTGGCCCCTCTTCCCCGACTTGCTTCGCTCGACACGTTCGCCCGCGCTCTGCTGGTTTCGTTGGGCGTCAGCCAAACTGGTTGCCCGGCCGAGGTCTCCCAAATGGATGGAGGAGGTGGCTCGGGGGGCACCGGCCAGGGAGCGTCACCCGACGGCCCAGGCCCTGGACCCACTACTAGCACGAACACCAGCACAGGCGTGGGCGGTGCGGTGCCGACGCACGGCTGCGTCGATCCGAAACCGGTTATCGTGAACGGTGTCGATACAGGGGTCGACCAGTGCGGCGGTGGCCAACTCCGCCGTCGCGAAGAGGTCGCTTGTCCCATGACGGGCCCTGATCCCAATTCATGCTGCGGCGGATGTCCTGTCGGATACATCTGTAGCGGCACCGGGGAAGTCGCCTGTTCGTGCGTCGTAGCCTGCAGTCTGGACGCGGATTGCGGCGCGGACTCGCTTTGCATGTGCACGGCGACTGGCGGCATCTGCGTCCCCGCCGGCTGTCAGACCGGAGCGGACTGTGCGCCCGGTGAAGAGTGCAATTCGTGGGATCCCACGTATGGGTGTCTCTACCTCGAATTCCAGTGCACGACGGCGAGCGATCTCTGCGGCGGAGACGCCGATTGCACCGATCCATCGGCCTCGATCTGCGCGATCCAACTCGACGGCAGCCGCCAGTGCTCGCCCGGGGGCTGCGCGATAGGTCGGCCTTTCCTCGTCGCCGACACGGTTCGTACCGCGCCGATCGCGCTCCGCATGGATTGGGCCTCGGGTGACACCCTGGTTCAGTCGACGCTCATCCCTGGCGATCCTCGGGTGCGCGAGGCTCTCGCGCGCGAGTGGGCTCGCGTCGGGCAGCTCGAACACGCTTCGATCGCAGCGTTCGCGCGCTTCACGATGCAGCTGCTCGCGCTGGGCGCACCCTTCGATCTGATCGAGCGCACGCAGCGAGCGATCGCGGACGAGACCCGCCACGCGCGCCTCGCCTTCGGGCTCGCTTCGCGCTTCGGGCTCGAGCACGTCGGGCCGGCCGCGCTCTCGATCGACGGTGCGCTCGACGGCTGCCTCGATCTCGCGTCGGTCGTCGCGCTCGTCCTTCGCGAGGGGTGCATCGGCGAGACCGTCGCCGCTGTCGAGGCCGCGGAGGCAGGCGCGCGCTGCGAAGACGCGGCGCTCGCGAGCATCCTCGAGTCGATCGCCGCCGACGAGTCCACCCACGCGGAGCTCGCGTGGCGAACGGTTCGCTGGGCGCTGAGTCGCGGCGACGACAGCGTCCGCGCGGTGATCACCCGAGAGCTCGCGATGATCGCGAGCGAGCTCGACGAAGCGATCGCCCCCGTCGACGAGCCGACGCCTGCTCACCTTCGACGCGAGACGCTGCGTCTCGTGGTCGCGCCGTGCCTCGCGACGTTGCTCTCCACTCAGCGGACGCCCGACGCGGACTCGGGCGTTGCCCTTACGGCCTAATGGCAAAGCCTCCCCCCAAGATACGGTCGCTCTCCGGTGAAGACGTCATCCTCGAGGACTCGCCGGCCCTCGGTCGAGATCTCTTCCTGATCGACGGAAACAACCTCGCATATCGAGCCTTCTTCGCGCTGCCGGAGGGGCTCGCGACGAGCACCGGATTCCCGACGAACGCGCTCCTCGGCTTCGCGAACATGATGCTGAAGCTCGTGATCGACTATCGACCGCGCGGGGTCGCCGTCGCGTGGGACACGCGGCCGACGGTGCGGCTCGAAGAGCACGCCGAATACAAGGGATCTCGGCGCGCGATGCCGGACAAGCTGAGTCAGCAATTCCCCCATTTCCGCCCGCTCGTCGACGCCTTCGGATACCCGAGCTTCTCGGTTCAGGGTTGGGAGGCCGACGACATCGTCGCGACGCTCGCGACACAGGCCGAGGCCGCGGGCCTCACGAGCTGCGTGGTGTCGACCGATCGCGACGCGCTCCAGCTCGTCAGCGACAGGACCTGCGTGATGATGACCCCGCGCGGGGTCTCCGACGTCGTCGTCTACACGGTCGATCGCGTCGTCGCTCGATATGGGATCAAGCCGGACCAAATAACGGACTTCGTAGCCCTCAAAGGGGACAGCTCCGACAACCTGCCGGCCGTCCCCGGAATAGGGGAGAAGACGGCTGCGCAGCTCGTCGCCCGCTATGGCTCGCTCGAGTCCATCCTCGAGCACGCGACCGACGAGCCCCCCTCGCGCGCCAAGGCCCTGCGAGAGCACGCCGACCAGGCCCGCCTGGCGAAGCGGCTCGCGACGACGCGCCGCGATCTGCCGCTCGGCTGCGATGTCGCGGCGCTCGCCGCGCACGCGCCCGACCGCAGCGCGCTCGCGCCGTTCTTCGAGCGGTTCGAATTCAAGAAGCTCGTGCCCCGCATCCCGCTGCTCGAGCGGAGCCGGCGTGGGTCGAGCGAAGCCGGAGACGGCGGGAGGCCCTCGTGACCGCGGTGATCGGCGTCGATCTCGGCGGGACGAAGACCGAAGTGGTGGTCGCGCGTTGGCTCGGCGACAGATTGTTGGAGCTCGAACGATCTCGGGTCGCAACCCCGAGAGACGAGGGCTACGACGCGATCATCGAGAGCACCGCCGCGCACGTCGAGCGCTGCGCGCGTCGCGCCGGCGTCTCGCTCGACGCCGTGAAGATCGGCGTCGGCATGCCCGGCGGGGTCGAGCGCCGCACCGGGTTCGTCAAGAACTCCAACACGACTTGTCTGAACAATAGACCCTTTCGTCAGGATCTCGCGCGGAGGCTCGGGTACGCGATCCGCTTCGAGAACGACGCGAACTGCTTCGCCCTCGCGGAGGTCGTCCTCGGCGCGTTCCGCGAGCTCGAGCGCGGCGTCGTCTTCGGCGTCATCCTCGGCACGGGGGTGGGCGGGGCTGTCGTCATCGATCGGCGCGTCTGGTCGGGGCTGCACGGCATCGCAGGCGAGTGGGGACACCACGCCGTCTACAACCGCGAGCCGCGTCGCGCCTCGACCGATCCGAACCTGGAATCGGAGCGGTGTTATTGTGGCAAGGTCGGCTGTCTCGAGACCTTCGCGAGCGGGCCAGCGCTCGAACGCCGTTATCGAGAGCTCACGGGGCGATCGCGGAGCCTCGCGGAGATCGACGCCGCCGCCGACAACGACGAAGCCGCAGCGCTGGTGATGTCCGAGCTCGTCGATGCGTTCGGTCGCGGGCTCGCGAACGTGATCGACGTCCTCGATCCGAGCGGCGTCGTGCTCGGCGGCGGGCTCTCCAACCTCGAGCGGCTCTATTCGGAGGGGCGCGCGCGCGTCGCGAAATACCTATTCAACGACGAGCTCCTCACCCCCATCGTGAAGAACGCGCTCGGCGATTCGTCCGGTGTGCTCGGCGCCGCGCTCGTCGCGCTCGCCGACGACACGTGAGCTCACTGCGTCGGAAAGATGGCGCGCGCGACGCCGCGTGTACAGCTGACCCAAAAAGGGCGGTCATCGCGGACTGGCAGGCGATCGAGCCCTGCGAGGACGCAGGCCACCCGCGAGCCCAGCGCGCACCCGCGGACGACGAGGGCGCGCGCGTCCTTCTCGGGGAGATCGGCGATGATGACGCCCGTCGCGCACGAGTCTCCGTCGCCGCGCGTGCACTGCTCGCGGCAAGCGCCCAAATCGAGGCAGGGTAGAGCCTCTCGTGGTGGGGGCTCCAGCACAGCTTCCCGAGGAAAGAGCGCGTCGACGTCGCGCGGCGCCGAGCGGTGATGAAGTCCAGTCGGCGCTCGATCCACGACCGAGGGTGGGGCGATCTCGAGCAATACAGCCTTGTCGGCCGCGCAACCGAAGAGAGCGCTCGCGGACCCACAGAGCAGTCCGGCAGCGAGCGAGCCGCGGGAAACCTTGGACGGACTCGCTGGGCTCACGCGAGTGAAACCGTCTCGAGCCTCGCGCCTTGGGTGCAATTCTCCTCGGAGGCGCATCTTCTCCAAACAACTTAACGTTGTCCCGCCGCGCGCATCCCTAGGTTGAGCGCATGCAGGCCACGTCTTCGACCAGAGCTCCCATGTCGTCTCGTGACAAGCCCTCGACGCGCCTCGGCCGTCGCTCCACCGCCCAAGAGGCGCTGCGCGACGTGCGTCTCGACGGGCGCACGGCGATCGTGACCGGCGCGAGCTCCGGTATCGGGGTCGAGACGACTCGGGTGCTCGCGCTCGCGGGGGCCGATGTCGTGATGGCTGTCCGCTCCACCGATGCGGGCGAGCGCGTGGCCGGCGAGCTCCGCGCGGGCCTCGCAAAGGCTGGTCGAATCGAGGTGCAAGAGCTCGACCTCGCCGACCTGGACTCCGTGCGCCGCTTCGCAAAACGCTGGGAAGACGACGGGCGAGCGCTCGATCTCCTCATCAACAACGCCGGTGTCATGGCCACGCCGCGGTCGACCACCAAACAGGGTTTCGAACTGCAGTTGGGCACCAATCACCTCGGGCACGCGCTGCTCACCGAGCTCCTGATTCCGCAGCTCGAGGCCTCGCCTTATGGGCGTATCGTCAACGTCTCGAGCGATCTTCATCGGCGCGGCAAAGCCGACAGCTTGCTCGCGACCCTGGACACCGACCCTCGCTACGAGCGGCGGTCCTACGACCGATTCCAGGCCTACGGAGACTCGAAGCTCGCGAACGTGCTCTTCACGCGATCGCTCGCCAAGAGGCTCCAATCGACGCTCGTGTACTCGCTGCACCCTGGCGTCATCCCGACCAACCTCTCGCGCTCGATGGGAGCGCTCGGCGCGGTCTTTCGAGGTTTGCTCATCGTGTTTTCCAAGAGCATCGCGCAGGGTGCGGCGACGACGGTATATGCCGCTACGGCGCCTGAGCTCGAGTCGCGGACTGGGGCTTATCTCTCCGATTGCGCCGAGGCCACAGCCAGCCCCGCGGGGCGCGACGATGCGCTCGCCGCCGAGGTGATGCGCCTCACCGAACGGCTGACAGGGCAGTTATCGAAGTGAAGCGATCACATATCGAAGTGAAGGCCTGGTCCTTGCGCTGTGGAGAATTTGGCCCAACCTCATGACTCATGCGAGGCCACGGAAACACCAAGTCGAACAACGCTCCAAGTAAAGCCCCGCGGCGCGACGTGCTCGCGCTGCACGTCATGCGCGAGCTCTTCCGAGCTCAGCGCGGCGGGCGTCGCACGACCATCGACGCTGTTGCCAAGAAGCTCGGCGTTCGCAAGACCGATGTCCGCTCGGTCGTGACGGCCCTCGACGCGCAGGGCTTCGTCGACGCAGCTCGCCTGCGGCTCACCATGCTCGGGTTCGCGTTCGCGGCGACCGCGCCCGCTCCCGACGCGCTCCGCGAGCCCGCTCGCGAGCACCAAGCTCAGCGTGAACACAGCCGCGTCGCGCTCGCCCACGCCGCCTGATCGAGCAGCGCTTCGCGCTCCGCCTCACTTGTAGAGAGCGCGGATGCGATTGCGGAGCTCGCGCGGGCCCGATCGCTTCGCCCATTCGGTATCCCAGAGCGAGACCTCACACTTCGCGTCCGACAAAGCCAGAGTCAGCGTGGGCTTGGCCTCGTCGGGGTTGCTCGGTTTGTCGCTCTTTTCCTCGCAAAAACGCACGCGTTTTGCGAGCGCCCCAATCTCGTCGAGCTCGCTCTCGCTCACGTGGAAGTCCACGGAGCGCGGCTCTGTCGTCATACCGGTCGGCTCGAAGGAGTAGTGACCGCTGCCGTCGGGCTGGACCTCGAGCGTCTCTTCGCCCCAGAGCCCTTGGTTGAGATACCAGCGGATCACCGGTGTTTTGCGCTCGCTTTGCGACGCGCTGCCCGCTCCGCCCGCGCACGCGACCAGGCTCACGACGCAAACGAGCGCGGCGAACTGGTTCGAAGGGCCGAGGCTCGGGGGCACGACGCCATCGTACGCGGTCAGGTCGGCGCGTATGAAGCCGTCCGTCTCGCGAGATGCGTTGCGGTGGCGATTTCGTTCGGCTAGGTTCGCCCCGTTCGCGACACTAGCTCAGTTGGATAGAGCGTCGGCCTCCGGAGCCGAAGGTCGCAGGTTCGACTCCTGCGTGTCGCGCCAAACCCCCAGATCGAGTCTCCCGCGAAAGAGGGCCGCAGCCCTCATCCGAATTGGACGGACCGCTTCGTAAAGGCCGAGTCCATCCACCAACCCTTGATGGGGAATGTGACCGGGGTCCGCTCGCCGCCCTCGACGGCCGCGCCGGCAGCTACCAAGACTGGGGCATAGTGCTCCCAAGTCGGCAGCGCCATCGAGGCGCCGGGCGCGAGCGCTTGGAACTGCGCGAGCGCGTCGATATCCAAGCGCTCGAGCGCGCCACGTGCCCAATCGTCGAACTCCGTCGCCCATGAGGGGATGTCACGACGGAACGCGAAGCGCATGTTGTGGGTCAGAAATCCGCTGCCGAAGATGAGGACTCCCTCGTCGCGCAGTGAGGCGAGCGCCCGACCGAGGTCCACCAACGTGGTGGGGATGAGCGGCGGCAACGAGAGCTGCAATACGGGGATATTGGCCTCGGGGAACATCCCCATCAGCGGCACGTACGCGCCGTGATCGAGGCCGCGCGCGCCGTCCGCGCCGCGCGGGATCCGTGCGGCGTCGAGGAGCGCGCCGACGCGCTCAGCGAGCTCGGGGGTCGGCGGAGCGGGGTATTTCGATTGGTAATACTTCTCCGGGAAGCCGTAGAAATCGTAGACCAGCGGCGTGGGGGAGATCGCGCCGGTCGTCGCGACCGGAGCAGCCCAATGGGCAGAGATCATCAGCACGCTGCTCGGTTTGGGGAGCGCGCGGCCCCACGCCGCGAGCTCGCTCATCCACTCCGCGTCGTCGAGCAATACCGGCGCACCGTGCGCCGCAAAGACGACGGGAGCGCGCCCGGAGGCAGGTCCTCGAGTCGTCAGGTCACCCTCGCTGTTTTTGTTCATGGCATTGGGCTCCCCTGTTCCACACCCGATCGCGGCGAGCGGCAGCGCCGCCAGCGCGCTCAACGTCGTACGTCGATTCATCTCGTGAGGAGGCAACTTGCGATGACACCTCGCTCATGGCCAGGACTTGGCGAGACAACGCGTCGTTGCCATTCTCGCAACTGCGCGTGGAAAGCCAGAGGAACCGTTGTAAAGTCTCGCCGTGAGTCTACGGCAGCAGGTTGTATTCGGCGTCGCGCTCGCGCTCGGACTCGGGACTTCGGTGCTGGCGTGCGGCGATGATTCGGTGACGGGCGGCGGTGGCGCAGGCGGGGCGTCCTCGGGGGGAGCGCCGTCGGGTGGGGCCGACTCGGGTGGTGCGGGTGGGGGCGACCCGGCCGAGGTGCAATCGGCGATCGACGCTTGTTATGAGACGTTGCACGGCGCGGTCGACGGTCGGCAGGCCGCTCTCGACGCGCTGAAGACCGCCGCGACGGACTATCCCGATAACGCGCGTGTCCACCTCTTCCTGGGGATGTGCTCGCTCGCCGCCCTCGCCGAGGACAACAACCTCGCGGCGCTCGCGGACATCGAGCCTGCGCTCACCCGCGCGATGGAGCTCGCTCCCGACGACCTGCGAATCCCCGGTTGGCTCGCGACGGTTCGCGTGCAGACCGCGCGTATCCTCGGCGATCAGGCGGCGGTCGACGCGGCCGTCGCCGAGATGATCGACGCGGCGGACCTGTATCCGGAGTTCAACAACGTCTCTCTGGCGATCGCGTTCGCCGGCTTCCCGATCGAGACAGGGTATCCCGATATGGCGGTAGCCAGGCTCGAGGCCATCGTCGACTGCGGTAACACCGACCCTCGTTGTCGCGACAACCCCGCTGCCCCGCACAACATCCCCGGCTCGCTCATGCTCTTCGGCGATGTCTACGCCAGAGTCGGCAATACGGCGAAGGCAGGGGAGTACTACCAAGCAGCGCTCGCAGCCGAGAGCGCGCCGAATTGGCCTTATTCGACGGACGCGAACGCCATGTCCACCGGCCTCGCGGACCGCGCGGCCGCGTGGACCGACGCTGATCCGATGAATGATCCAGAGTTCTTCCTCTCTGGGGCACGGACCTGTCGGGGTTGTCATGAGTGAGCCTCGGACGCGGTCGCGCCTGGTGCTCGCCTCGGGGGTCGCGCTCGTCCTCGCGGTGAGCGGGGTATTCGCGGCCTGCGGCGACGGCACCGAGTCTCCCAACAACGGCTCGGCGGCTCCCTCGTCGACCTTGAAGGGCTGGCGCCCCATCAACCTGAAGCTGAATCCGCGCGCGATGTCGGCGATGAGCGCAGCCACGTCCGCGAGCGCTGCACCGTCCGCTTCTGCGAGGTAGCGAGTGTCCGCGGGGGACTCACTCGCGTTGCCAGCGCGCCCAGCGCGGCGGGCCTTCGCGCGGCGATTCCTCTATGGCTTGCTGCTGCCGTGGCGCCTCGCGCGCGAGACTCGGCGCGACCCCGAGGTGCGTCGACACCACACGCGCGTCGCGGCGACGCAGGCCGCGATTACGGCGCTCGTCTCGGTCCTCCCGCCGCTCGCGATTTACCTGTTGTTCGTGCGATATGGCACCAAGTCGACGGGGCTCACCATCTCGCTCGGCAGCGGCAAGACCGTGCGCGGCGATGAATTTACAGAAATGTCATCGACGACGCTGCTCGCGACGCTCGGGACTCTGTATTACGCGTCGCTCGAGCTCGTGAGTTGGTTCGTGATCGCGCTCAGCCGTCGGTATCACGACCAGATAGGGCGACACGCGAGCTTGGCTGTTGGCCTGCCCCCCGAAGACCCCGAGGCTCGGCCCAAGGTCGCGCTCGACCTCAGGTGGATGTGGCGGAAGGTGAAGCGACGCTTCCGCTATTTGCGTGTCTACGGCGGCGCGCTGCCCGTCTTCCTCCTGGTCACCATCCCCTTGCGGATGGTCTTGCCGGACGTGCTCGACAGGGCCTGGACGAAGGGCATGCCGGCGATATGGGGTGTTTACCTCGCGCTCGTGTTCACGCTGGCGAAGAGCGCGCACTCCTGGCGTATGGAGGGCAAGGCCGAGCTCACTCCGCCGTTCTTCCTGCGCGCGGCGGAGCGACTCACCAAGAAGGAGCCCATCCGATGGCGGTCTCCGCGTGTGCTCCTACTCGTCTTTCGCTGGTTCTTGCCGCGAGGCTGCGTGGCGTTCTGGCGGCTCGCCAGCAAACCCATTTATCCCCCCGCGATGGAGCTCGAGCCCAGCGTCTGGGAGGCCATGGGGCTATTCCTCAGTCGGATGATCCTCGGGCTGCCCTTCCTTTATCCGTTCTTCAGGCCCTTTTTCCCGACCGCGGCCGCCGCGCTGATCCTGATTCCGAAATCGGATCAGGTCGCCGTCGAAGAAGCCTTGCGCGCGACGAGCTCGGCGACGGCTCTGCCCGACCCGGCAGTGCGCACACCCTCGTAGAGGACAGTCCAACCCGCGGTCTCCACCAGAGCGCGGAGCTCACCGGGGCCTGCGACCTTGGGGCCTGGCGCGACGCCGGGCGCCGCTGCGTGCACCGTCCAAACCAGGTGACCACCCGGGCGAACGCGCTCGAGCACGGCAGGCATCAGCGCGCGATTCAGGTAGAAGAAGACGCACACGAGGTCGAACGGCCCTGCGACGGACGCGAGCGGCGCTGCGTCCTGCTCGAGGTCCAAGAGCTTGGTCGAGACCTGCACCGACGCGGCGCGAGCGCGCTCGTCGAGCAGCTCGAGCGCGACCGACGAGCCGTCGATCGCGAGCACGCTCCACCCGCGCTCCGCGAGGTAAATCGCATGTCGCCCGGCGCCACACGGGAGGTCGAGCGCCGACGCCCCGCGCGCGAGCGACGCCTCCGCGAGCGCTCGCAGGAGCAGCGGGTCAGGCTCCGTCGAGGCGTGCTCGCCGCGCCTGTAGCGCGCGTCCCACTCGGCCGTATCGCCCATAGCGTGCGAGCGCTGATATAGCATCGCCCGATGCGTTTCTTGCACCCCGAGCGCGACGAAGAACTCGAGCTCTCGCTCGAGGACGTGTTCCTGACTCCGAACTACTACGACGGAGTCTCGCGCCTCGACGTTGATTTGACCCCAAAGGATTTCGCGGGCGGCGCGCACCCGATCGTCTCGGCGAACATGAACGCCGTCACCGGCAAGCGAATGGCCGAGACGATGGCTCGCTTCGGTGGCCTGGGCGTGCTGCCGCAGGACATGGACCTCGACACGGTCGAGCGCATCGTGCAGCACATCAAGCGCGCCGATCCGCGGTACGACACGGCGCTCACGGTCACGCCGCGCGCCACGCTGCGCGACGTCCTCGGCATCATCCGCAAGCGCGCGCACGATCTGGTGATCGTCGTCGACGACGAGCGCAGGCCGCTCGGCATCGTCACGCACGCCGACCTGCGCGATCGCGATCAGTACACGCCGGTGAAGGCCGTCATGTCGTCGCGCCTCGTGACGATCCCGATGGGGACGAGCAACCGCGACGCGTTCCTCGCGATGGACGAGGCCCGCGTGAAGGCCGCGCCGATCCTCGACAAAGAGGGCAGGGTCACCGGCGTGCTGACCCGCGACGACGCCGTCCGCCTCGAGTTGCTCAAGCCGACGGTCGACGCGCGCGGCGAGCTCATGATCGCGGCCGCGGTGGGCATCAGCGCGACCGCGCCGGCGGCGGCCGCGCGCCTGCTCGAGATCGGCGTGTCGGCGATCGTGCTCGACACCGCGCACGGGCATCAGCGCCGCATGATCGAGGCCGTGCGCGAGGTCCGGAAGGTCGTCGGGCGCGCCGTCCCCATCGTCGCGGGGAACGTCTGCACCGCGGCGGGTACGGCCGACCTCATCGAGGCAGGGGCTGACATCGTTAAAGTAAACGTCGGGCCCGGCGCGATGTGCACGACGCGCATGCAGACGGGCGCGGGCCGACCGACGTTCTCTTCGGTGCTCAACTGCGCTCGTGAGGCTCGCGCGCGGGGCAAACACGTTTGGGCCGACGGCGGCGTCCGGCACCCGCGCGACGTGTCGCTCTACCTCGCGGCGGGCGCGTCGCGCGTGATGATCGGCACGTGGCTCGCGGGCACCTACGAGAGCCCCGGCGACGTCAAAGAGGACAAAGACGGCAAGCTCTACAAAGAGAACTACGGCATGGCGAGCAGCCGCGCCGTCGCGGATCGACTGCAGGGGATCGACCCGTTCGAGCGAGCGAAAAAGCAGTTCTTCCGAGAGGGCATATCGACCTCGCGCATCTACATCCGAGACGGCAGCGAGAGCGTCGGCGCGGTGCTCGTCGAGATCATCACCGGCCTCCAATCGGCGTTCACGTACACGGGCGCGCTCGACTGCGAGGCCTTCCACGAGAAGGCCGTCGTCGGCGTGCAGTCGCTCTCCGGCTACGGCGAGGGCAAGCCGCACGGCGCCGAGCGGCGCTGACCCGCGAGCACAGAACGCGTTTGCGGCTCAGCGCGGTTCGGGCGACCTTCTCTGCCCATGAAGGTCCTCGTCCTCAACTGCGGCAGCTCCTCGGTGAAGGCCGCGATCCTCGACGCCGAGACCGGGGCTCGCGCGGCGCGCGCGCTGGTCGAGCGCATCGGTGAAGCCTCCCCGGCGGTGAAGTTCGACGATGAGCCGGAGGTCGCGTGCGCGGCTCCGAACCATCGCGCAGCGCTCGAGCTCGTGCTTCCGCGGCTCATCGAACACGCGGGCGGGCTCTCGGCGATCGGCGCGGTCGGGCACCGCGTGGTCCACGGCGGCGAGCGTTTTCGCGAGCCGACGCGCATCGACGACGAGGTCGAGCGCACGATCGAAGAGCTCATCCCGCTCGCGCCCTTGCACAACCCCGCGAACCTCGCTGGCATCCGCGCCGCGCGCGCGGTCCTGTCCGAGCTCGAGCAGGTCGCCGTCTTCGACACGGCCTTCCACGCGACGCTGCCGAACCGCGCCAAGAACTACGCGATCGACGGTGAGATCGCAGCCAAACACGGCATTCGTCGCTATGGCTTTCACGGCACGAGCCACGCCTACGTCGCGAGTCGCGCTGCGACCTTCCTGAACGAGAAGCTGCGCGACCTGCGCATCATCACTTGCCACCTCGGCAACGGCGCGAGCGTCTGCGCAGTCGAATATGGGCGCAGCGTCGAGACCAGCATGGGCATGACTCCGCTCGAGGGCCTCGTGATGGGGACGCGCAGCGGCGACCTCGACGCAGGCGCGATCTTGCACCTCGCGCGAGCGGGGATGTCGATCTCCGAGCTCGATACTTTGCTCAACAAACGAAGTGGGCTGAAGGGCCTCTCCGGCGTCGGCAACGACATGCGCGACATCGAGGCTCGCGCCGCCGAGGGCGACGAGCGCTGCCGGCTCGCGATCGTGGTCTTCGCTCACCGCGTCCGCAAATACGTCGGCGCGTACGCCGCGGTGATGGGCGGCGTCGACGCGGTCGTCTTCACCGGCGGCATCGGACAGAACAGCGCGCTCGTCCGCCACCACGTCATGCGCAGCATGCAGTTCCTCGGGGCCGATCTGGACGAGGACAAGAACCGCGACGCCCGCGCGAACAGTGACAAACCTGTCATCCGAATTTCGTCCGAGCGCAGCCGCACGCAGATCCTCGCCGTCGCGACCGACGAAGAGCACGCGATCGCAGAGCAGACAGCGCAGATCGCGGTCGGTCGCGATCGCGTCGGCGCGAAGCGGCCAATCCCCATCGCGGTCTCGGCGCGCCATATCCACCTCACGACGAAGACGGTCGCGGCCCTCTTCGGCGAAGGACACGAGCTCACGCCGCGAAACCCCTTATCCCAGCCCGGGCAGTTCGCCTGTGAAGAGACGCTCGACGTCGTCGGCCCGAAGCGCACGCTGAAGGGCGTCCGCGTCCTCGGTCCCGTGCGCCCGGCCGATCAGGTCGAGATCTCTCGAACCGACGAGTTCTTCCTCGGGATCGACGCGCCTGTTCGGGACTCGGGGGATGTCCGCGGCTCACCGGGTATCACCCTCGTCGGGCCGAAGGGGCAAGTCGCGCTCGCCGAGGGCGTCATCTGCGCGCGTCGGCATATCCATATGGCGCCCGACGACGCGACCCACTTCGGTGTAGCGGACGGCGATGTCGTGCAGGTCGCGGTCGACAGCGCCGGGCGCGATCTCACCTTCGGCGACGTGCTGATCCGCGTCTCGCCCAAATTCCGACTCGAGATGCACGTCGACACCGACGAGGCCAACGCCGCGGAGCTCGTTCCCGGAGTCGAGGGCATGCTCGAGACGACGCAGGGGACCGCGCGCCTCGTGCGTCGGAACCTCTGAAGTTCACTCCGACGCGGGGCTCGACTCGGGGGCATCGGAGCCGCCGGAGCGCTGGCGGCGACGGCGCACGATGCCCATGCCGAGATCGATGAAGTCGCGCGAGATCGCTCGGGCGATCACGAGCGCCGCGCCGATGTACACGCCGCCGCCCACCACGACCTCGGCGAGGAGGCGCACCGCTGCGGGCCCGTGACCACCCATCAGCGCGCGGAGGCCGAGCACCGCAGCCGCCATCGGCAGACATGCCACGAACGGGCGCGCGACGGACTTGGCGACAGCGCCCAGGGTGATTCCCTCGGGCTTGAGGGCGTGCACGATTTGAAGGGTATTCACCGTGAACGCGACGCCGACGCCGAACGCCGAATAGACAGGGCCGAGCGGGGCGAGCAGCGCCATCGAGCCGAGCAGCACCGCGACCAGGATGATATCGAGCAAGACGAAGATCTTGGTGCGACCGACGACTTGCAAATAGCCGGTCGCGAGGACGCCGATCGAGCGGTACATGCTGAGCGCGGCGAGCACGGCGAGGAACGGAGCTACACCGCTGTAACTCTTCGGATAGAGGGTCTCGACGAGCGTGTGCGCGACCGCGCCGAGCCCGGCCGCCATGGGGAAGACGACGAGCGCCATGAGCCCGGCCGCGCGCAGCAGCCCGCGCTTGCGCGACTCCGGATCTTCGAGGCGCGCGAACGACGGGACGAGGACGTCGTTGATCTGCTCGCCGACGTTGGTCGCCGGCAAATCAGCGAGGCGATAAGCCTGATTGTAGAGCCCGGTCGCGGCCTCGCCGAAGCGATAGGAGATGAAGAGGTTGTCCCATGTCGTCGCGCCGACGTGGAACAGGAACGAGGCGCCGATCGGCGCGCCGTAAGAGAGCAGCTTGCGGAAGATCTCCATCGAGAGCCGACACGGCTCGAGGTACTCGCGGCGCTCGGTGACGGCCGCGAGATACAGGAGCCCGATGGTCGCGCGCGCCAGGTTGCCCGCGACGATCGACTGGCCCCCGAAGCCCGCGTGTGCGAAGGCGACGGTGCTCGCGGCGTAGACGATCTCACCCAAAGCGACGCGCGCGCCGATGACGCGAAACCGCATGTCGCGAACAAGGATGTTGCGAGGCAGCCAGCCCAATCGGTCGATGAAATGCGAGAGCGCGAGGCCAGGCACGTAGGCGACCATGCCCGGCGTGTGCAACCAGCTCGCGACCGTGAAGCGACCGAGCACGCAGAGCACGCAAGCGATGACACCCGCCGTGAGGAGGATCACGCTGCCGTGGAAGGCGACGACGCGCCCCGACTTCGGATGTGCGGCGAGGTATTGGCCGACACCGAAAGAGGTGGCCCACCCTGCGCTCATGATGAGAACCACCGCGACGTTGACCTCACCCTGGACCTCGGGCGTGAGGTACCTAGTCAGGATGAACGTGCTGATGATGGTGATGACCCGCGAACCGACGTTGGCGGCGGTGGTGTAGAGGAACCCGGCGACGGCTTTCTTCGCGAGCGACACGAGCGCAGCATCGTCCTAACACAGGTCCTCGCGCGCCGAGAGCGGGGTTGACGGCGCGCGGGAACCAGCTGAAAGACCCCGACGATGGCCGAAGACACGGCACCACCCAATCGGTGGTTCGAGCTTGTCACCGTGCTCGTCGCCGCGGCGCTGACCGTCGTCGTGGCTGATTTGGGTTTCCGTCGTGTCAGCCCGCCGAAGTACGTCCGAGAGATTCAGGACGCGATGGCGGAGTACGAGCACGACAAAGACCTCGAGAACCCGACGGTCCTCGTCCTCGGATCGAGCCACGCGCGCACGTTCGCCGCGATGGATCGGCTCACGCGCGAGCGCACCAACGGGCGCACCCGCATCATGGCGGTACCGCTCGAGTGGGGGAAATTCAGGTCTTACGAGTGGGTCCTGAACCACCGCCTCCGCCCCCTCATCGAGGACAAGTCCAAGCGACCGAGTCTTCGCCACGTGATCATGCTGACCGCCTGGTGGGACACCTGTGTCGAGCCGGGCGATCCTCCGGTGTTCAACCTGCCCTCGCGCGCTTGGACATTCCCGGATTTCGCGGACGCCGTAATCGAAGACGGGCTCAACGATCACAGCCGCAACTACGTGACATCGCGCTGGCTTGATCTCTGGCACGGCTCGATCCTCGCGTCCGATCGCGGCCACGCGCACCTCGTCTCGGCGCTGCGCGAGCGGCTCAAGCCTCTCTCCGAGGAGGCAAAAGAGAAGCAGTTCGAGATGAAGCTCACGAGCTGGCGCGGCATCATGGAGCACGGCGCACAGACGTTGAACAACCCGAAAGAGCTCGAGGCCGCCGAGCGTATCCTCAAGTACTTCCAGGACAACGGCTACGACGTGACGCTGATGCTCTATCCGATGATGCCCATCACCGTGACGGAGTTCTCGCGCAAGAACGTCCAAGTCCCCTTCCAGGCGAAGATGAAGGAGCTCGCGGCGCGGATGAACATCCGCTTCATCGACACGACCTTCGATCACAACGTCGAGGACGCGGACTTCCAACAGGACTTCGACCACCTCAATCCGGCCGGGCACATCAAATTCGGTAATTGGCTCCTCGACGACCAGCTCTCGTTCTTGCTCGAGGACGACACTCCGCCGAAGTCGGGCGCCCAAGCGGGGAAGACGCAGTGAGCCTCTCCGAGGTCGAGTTCTTCTTCTTCTTTCCGGCCTTCCTACTCCTCTATTGGGGGCTCTCGTTCGCGGCGCGCGGGTCGGCGCGCGCCACGCTGCAGAACAGCGTGCTCGTCGCGGGTAGCCTGTTTTTCTACGCGACGTGGAGCCTCAAGCTCCTCGGGTTGTTCGTCGCGACGTCGCTCTTCGACTACGCGGTGCTCCGGGGCTTCGCCGCCAATCCGCCACCCGCCGACGACACCCCCGCAGACGCCGCGGCACGCGCCTCGCGTCGCCGCCGCGTCCTGCTCGCGCTCGGCCTCACGCAGAACCTCATCGCGCTCGCCGGCTTCAAGTACCTCGGGTTCTTCACCGACTCGCTGAATCACGCGCTCGGCACGAACCTCTTCGTGTTGCGGGTCGCGCTCCCTCTCGGCATATCGTTTTACACGATGGGCCGGATTGGGGTGCTCATCGACACCTACTACGACCGAATCCCGCCGGTTCGCTCGCTCCTCGTCTGGTTCGCGTTCGTCTCGTTCTTTCCCCAGCTCATCGCAGGCCCGATCGGCCGCGGCAGCGAGCTCTTTCACCAATACGAGTCGCCGCGCAAGCTCGACCCCGAGGTCCTGCTGAAGGCCGTCCGCGAGCTCGCGGTCGGCTTCGTCCTCAAGGTCTATGTCGCAGCGCAGATCGGCTCGGAGTGGGTCGACCCGGTCTTCGCAGAGCCGGGCACGTTCACCCGCAAGGCCCATGTCTTCGCGATGGTCGGATATGGGGCTCAGGTCTTCGGCGACTTCGCCGGATACAGCCTCATCGCCATCGGCGTCGGGCGCTGTCTCGGTATCGCGCTACCGGACAATTTCAACTTCCCGTTCCTCAGCACCAACCCCCCCGAGGTTTGGCGCCGCTGGCACATGTCCCTCAATCGCTGGCTCTTCGACTACATCTACGGTCCGATGGTGACCGGCGAGAGCTTCATGCGCGGGCGCATCGGGCTGGGCTTCATCGTCGTGATGCTCGCGTCTGGTCTCTGGCACGGCGCGGCCTGGACGTACGTGCTTTGGGGCGGTCTGCACGGGCTCTGGCTCCTCGCCCATTATCGCTACGACCTCTTCTACAAATCCCTTTGCCGCAAGGACCGCGCGTGGGTCCAACGCCGCAAATCAACGCCTTACAAGCTTGTAGGTTGGGCGGTGACGATCGGCTTCTTCGTCGTGACGCTCGTCCCCTTCCGCGCGCCCTCACTCGCGGCTTGTGGCCATTTCTTCCAGGGCCTGGCCCGCGGCGGCAGCGAGTCCCTCGAGGCCAGCACCGGCCACCCCCTCGTCGCGCTCTTCCTCGTATTTGCCTATCACGCCTATCAGCTGCCGATGTTCACGCGGCTGCGTGAGGCCCTCCCCACCGTGCCCGCGGCGATCCGCGGCGTCGTGCTCGGGGTCGTCGTTATCCTGTTGATGATGTTCGCGCCAGTCGGCGCGGGCACCTTCATCTATGCCCAATTCTGAGCCCTAGAGCGGTGAGCCATGAGCAACGCGGCGGTTCGACAGCACGTGATTGACTGGTTGGACGACAACTACCACTTCGGCGACGCGGCCAAGCTCATCAAGAACGACGAGTCCTCGTTCCTCGACAACGCCATTTTGGACAGCCTCGGCTTCGTCCAGCTCTGCCTCTTTCTCGAGAAGCGATACAGCATCAAGCTCGACCGCAAGAGCCTGAGTCGGGAGAACTTCGACAGCCTCGGCAAGATCGTGCGGTATGTCGTCGCTCACAAAGACTTCAAGGGCGCGGCGTGACGGTCTTCTTCGAGCCGGAGCGCGCCTCGGTAGAAGCGAGCGCGATGACGGCGTTCGCGCGGGCTTGGGGGGCGGAGACGGGGCGTGATTTCAGCGACGCGCTCGCGCTCCATCGGGCGAGCATCGCGGACGCTGCTGGGTTTTGGGCGGCGTTCGCGCGGTTCGCCGGACTTCGGCTCTCGGGTGAGCGCACGCCGACGATCGAAATCTCCGATCCCGCGGCGGCCGTCGAGCGCGCGGTGTTCTTCCCTCGCGCCGAGCTCTCGTATGCGGCGCACCTGCTCGAGCCCGTGCGCGACGCTGCTCCCGAGTCTCTCGCGGTCATCGCCGTCGACGAGTCTGGCGCGCGGGTCGAGCTCACGCGCGCCGCCCTCGCAGACTCCGTGCGTCGCGTCGCGGGCGCGATGCGGGCGCGTGGCGTGCGCGCCGGCGACAGGGTGGTCGGGCTATGCCGCAATACCGCGAACACCCTTATTGCCTATATCGCGACGATCGCGCTCGGGGCCACGTGGTCCTCGGCTGCGCCCGATATGGGAACAGAGCTCTTGCTCGCGCGCGCCGGCCAGGTCGACCCGAAGGTCCTCTTCGTCGACGTGCAATATCCCTATCAGGGTGTCCCGCGCGACAACCACGCTCGCCTCGAGGGCATCGTCGGCAGCCTGCCTTCTCTCGAGCGCGTCGTGATCTTCGACGACGCGTCGGCCTCCGCGGCACTCCAGATCACGCGCCCGGTCGAGCGCTTCGCGGATTGGCTCGCGCACGAGCCGCTGACCGGTGAGCTCGAGCGATTCCCCTTCAACCAGCCGGCGCTCATCCTCTTCAGCTCGGGCACGACTGGCCTGCCGAAATGCATCGTTCACGGCGCGGGCGGCACGCTCCTCGAGCACCTGAAGGAGCTGCTCCTCCACTGCGATCTCGGCCCCGAAGACCGCGTCCTCTACCACACGACGACGGGCTGGATGATGTACAACTGGCTCGTCTCGGCGCTCGCGACGGGCGCGACCGTCGTGCTCTACGACGGCAGCGTCACGCACCCCGAGCCGGACGCGCTCTTTCGCCGCGTCGCCGAGCTCGGCGTCACCGTCTTCGGCACGAGCCCCGCGTATCTCGGTTACCTCAAAGACGCGGCGGTCTCCCCGCGCGAGGGGCTCGACCTCTCGAGGCTTCGCCTCCTCTTGTCGACGGGCTCGGTCCTCTCCGAGCTTCATTACGACTTTGTAAGCGAACACATCGGCCGCGTGCCGATCCACTCGATCTCGGGCGGCACCGATATCGTCGGCTGCTTCGTCATGGGCAGTCCGAACTTGCCAGTCTGGCGCGGTGAGAGCTCGTGTGTCTCGCTCGGGCTCGACGTGCGCGTCGCGGTCGAGACCGCGCACGGCACGGTCCTTCACGGCCCGCCGGAGTCAGGTAGCGTCGTCGGTGAACTCGTCTGCGCGAGCCCGTTCCCGTCGCGGCCAGTGGGCCTCTTCAACGATCCGGACGGCGCGCGCTTCCACGAGGCTTACTTCTCCCAGCACCCGGGCATCTGGACCCACGGCGACACCCTCGAGCTCACGAGCCGCGGCTCTGCGCGCGTGCTCGGCCGCTCCGACGGCATCCTCAACGTGCGCGGCATCCGCATCGGCCCCGGGGAGATCTACCGCGTGCTCGAGGCCTTCCCCGAGATCCGCGCGGCCTGCGCCGTCGAGCAGCTCGCCCCGGGTGAGGTTGGTGGCAGCAGGCTCCTGCTCCTCGTCGCAATGAAGGAGCGCGGCTCGTTTGGTCGCCCGCTCATGCTGAAGGTGAAGAAAGAGCTCTCGACCAAGGCCTCGGCCGCGCACGTGCCGGCCGCGATCGTCGAGGTCAGCGACGTGCCGCGAACCCACAACAACAAGCTCAGCGAGCGCGCCGCGCGCGACGCCGCGAACGGCCTACCGGTGAAGAACCGCTCCGCGATTCGAAACCCCGAGTGCCTCGACGAGATCGCGGCGCACCCCGACGTCGTCGCCGCGCGAGGTGCCTCGTGAGCATCGCGATCACCGCGCGCGAGCGCAGGCTGTGGCTCCTCGGGCGGCTCGGCGCGTCCGCGCACGCCCTCGAGATCGCGCGCGCGCTCTGGATCGACGGCGTCCCCGCAGATCCTCACGCGGTCGTGCGCGCGCTCGAGCACGCGCTCCGCGCCGCGCCGTGCGCGACCCGCCGCTACGTGGCTGAGCCTCGCGCCCTCGACGACGGTCCGCAGCCGACCGTCGAGCCAGCGATCACCGTCGGCGGTAGCTTTGACGACGTTATTCTTGCGGCGAACGCTTGGCGTCGCGCGGCCGCACCGTTCGACCTCGAGAAGGGCGGGCTCCTGCGCGGCGCCGTCTTCGCGACGTCGCCGAACGCTGGCGTCCTCGTCGTCGTCTCGGCGCATCGGACCATCGCGAGCGCGGCGCGCCTCGACGCCCTCCTCGCCGAGGTCGCGGGCGCAGCGCGCGCTCGACCTCCCGCGCCTGCTTTCAACGCGGACCCGAGCGCCGCCGTCGCGTACGCCCGCGCGTGCTTCGCCGATCTCGACGAGCCCGCGGAGCTCACGGGCGATCGCCCGCGGCCCGTCGTGCAGAGCCTCCGCGCGCGCTCCGCGACCTTCACGCTCTCGGCGCGCGGCAACGCCTCGCTCGCGTCGATCGTCGAGCGCTCCCACGTCTCCGAAGAGGTCGCGCTCCTCGCCGCGTTCTCGCTCGTGCTCGCACGCTACACCCGCAAGCGCGACGTCGTCCTCGGTCGGCGCGTCGCTGCCGTCGCCGCGCTCGGTGGCCTCGACAACGACGTGCTCGTCCGCGCCCGCGTGACGCCGGACACGACCGTGCGCGCGCTGCTCGCGGCGTCCTCCGCGAGCGTCCGCGACGGGGACAGCGTCGCCTCGGTCGAGATCGAGCGCGTCATCGACGCCCTCGCGCCGGCGCGCGACGCGAGCCGCGCACCGCTCTATCAGGTCGGCTTCTCTTACAATGTTGTAAAAGCCCACTCCGGCGCCAGGGTCGCCGATCTCACTCGGCTGGGGGGCGCGATGGACCTCTCGCTCGAGATCGAGCGCCGCGCGGAGGAGCTCTCCGTCACCGTCGTCGAGAGCGAAGATCTCTTCGTCGATCCGGCGCGGCCGGCGCGGCTCGTCGGCCACCTCGAGGTCGCGCTCGCGGGCCTCGCCGCCTCCGAGGACGCGCTCGTCGGCGCGCTCCCCATCGTCACGGACGCCGAGCGCGAGGACCTCGTAAGGACTTACAATCCTGTTCGATCCTTCCCGTCCGACGACACGATCGCGGGTCGGATCGCGCGCGCGGCCGCCGCGCGCCCTGCGGCGCTCGCCGTCAGCTGTGGTGATATTCGTATCACTTACGGCGAGCTCGAGGCCCGCGCCACGCGCCTCGCGCGGCGGTTCGCGGCGCTCGGCGTGGGCCGTGACGTCCGCGTCGGCGTGGCCATGCAGCGCACGGCAGACCTCATCGTCGCGCTCTACGCCATCCTGAAATCGGGCGGCGCGTACCTGCCGATCGAGCCGACCCAGCCTCGCGATCGGATGGAGCTCGTCTTCAGCGACGCCGCGCCCCGCGTGGTGCTGGTCGACGATCCCGCGATCGTCGCCGGGCTGGATCTCGGCGGCGCAGAGGTCCTCGAGTTCGCGGCGCTCGAGCGCGCCGTCGCAAATGACGGCGAGCCCTTCGTCGAGGCGAACTCCGGCGCGGGCTCGCCCGCCGACGCGCTCGCGTACGTCATCTACACGTCGGGTTCGACCGGTCGCCCGAAGGGCTGCCTGATCGACAACCGCCACGTGATCCGCCTGCTCGACGCGACGGCCGCGTGGTTCCACTTCGACGAGCGCGACGTGTGGACGATGTTCCACTCGGTCGCGTTCGACTTCTCCGTTTGGGAGATCTGGGGCGCGCTCACGTACGGCGGTCGCGTGGTGGTCGTGCCCTATTACACGACGCGCTCGCCCGACGACTTCCGCCGGCTCGTCGCCGACGAGGGCGTGACGGTCCTCAACCAGACGCCGTCCGCGTTCCGCCAGTTCATCGAGGCCGACGCGCGCGCAGGTGGCGCGGGCCTCGCGCTGCGCACGGTGATCTTCGGCGGCGAGGCGCTCGAGCTCGAGAGCCTGCGGCCCTGGTTCGATCGCCACGGCGACGCGAAGCCGCAGCTCGTGAACATGTACGGCATCACCGAGACGACCGTGCACGTCACCTACCGGCCCATCTCGAGGCCCGACCTCGAGGCCGGCTACGCGAGCGTCATCGGCGTGCCCATCCCGGACCTCGCGACGTATGTCGTCGACGAGAGCCTCGAGCTCGTGCCGATCGGCGTTCCGGGTGAGCTGCTCGTCGCGGGTGCCGGCGTCGCGCGCGGTTATTGGCAGCGCCCCGAGCTCACGAGCGAGCGCTTCGTCGCGAACCGCTACGAGGCCACGCACGGGCGCGTCTACCGCTCGGGCGATCTCGTGCGGCGGCTACCGTCAGGCGAGCTTGACTATCTGGGGCGCATCGATCAGCAGGTCAAAATCCGGGGCTTCCGGATCGAGACCGGCGAGGTCGAGGCTGCGCTGCGCAAGAGCGGCCTCGTGCGCGACGTGACGGTGCTCACGGCGAAGAAGTCGCGCAGCGACACCGTGCTCGTCGCGTATGTCGTGTCCGACTCCGGCCCGCACGAGCTCCGACAGGCCGCGCGTCGCGCCCTCCCCGAGTACATGGTCCCGTCGGTGTTCGTACGCCTCCCGGCGATCCCGATGACCGGCAACGGCAAGGTCGATCGTCGCGCGCTGCCCGATCCGTGGAGCGCCGGCGCCGATGACGCCGCCGAGGATTTCGTCCCGCCGCGCGGCCGCTGGGAGGAGGCCGTAGCCGCGGCCTTCGCCGAGGCGACGAAGCGCTCGCGCGTGGGCGCGACCTTCCATTTCTTCGATCAGGGTGGCTCGTCGCTCGAGGCCGTCCTCGCCGCGCAGCGCCTCTCCGAGCTGCTCGGGCTCGACGTGCCCGTCGTTCGCCTCTTCGAGCACACGACGGTCGAGGCCCTGGCAGCGCGCCTCGAGGCCGACGCGCGCCACGCGCGGACGCCCTCGTCGACGCAGGCCGCGACGCGCGCGCACGCAGGTGACGAGCCGATCGCGATCGTCGCGTTGGTCGGGCGCTTCCCCGGCGCAGCCGACGTCGGCGCGCTGTGGAAGAACCTGCTCGAGATGCGCGAGACCGTGCGGTTCTTCAAGCCCGGCGAGCTCGCGCCCTCGATCGATCCCGCGATCACGAGCGCGCCGAACTACGTCGCGGCGCGCGGCGTGCTCGACGCCCCCGCGGACTTCGACGCCGCGTTCTTCGGGATGTCCCCGCGCGAGGCCGAGGTCACCGATCCGCAGCAGCGCGTCGCGCTCGAGCTCGCGTGGGAGGCCCTCGAGACAGCGGGCTACGACCCCGCCCAATACGAGGGCGCGATCGGCGTCTACGCGGGCGAATACAACGTCACCTACTACCTCGAGAACGTCCTGCGACGGCCCGACGTCGTCGACAAAGTCGGCTCGTTCCTCGCGATGGTCGGCAACGAGAAGGACTTCATCGCGACGCGCATCGCGCACAAGTTGGACCTCAAAGGACCTGCGCTCAGCCTGCACACGGCCTGCTCGACGTCGCTCGTCGCGATCTCGACCGCGTTCTTCGCGCTGCGCACGCATCAGTGCGACATGGCGATCGCGGGCGCCGCCGCGATCACCCACCCGACCGCGAGCGGCTACCTCTACCAAGAGGGCGGCATGCTCTCGCGCGACGGTCATACGCGCACGTTCGACGTCGCCGCCGAGGGCACCGTCTTCAGCGACGGCGCCGCGTTCGTCGTGCTGAAGCGATGGTCGGACGCCGTGCGCGACGGTGACAACGTCATCGCCCTCGTGCGCGGCGCGGCGGTGAACAACGACGGCGCGCAGAAGATGAGCTTCACCGCGCCGAGCCCGAGCGGTCAGGCCGACGTCGTCGCGCGCGCGCTCGCGTGCGCCGGCGTACCCGCGGCGTCGATCGGCTACGTCGAGACCCACGGGACCGCGACGCCGCTCGGTGACCCCATCGAGATGGACGGACTCAAGCGGGCCTTCGGCGCCGCGGTACCGGCGCGCTCGTGCGGGATAGGGTCCATCAAATCCAATTTTGGACACATCGTCGCCGCGGCCGGTGCGGCTGGGCTCATCAAGGCCGCGCTCGCCGTGCGCGAGGGCGTGATCCCGGGGACCCTGCATTTTCAGCGGCCGAACCCGAAGCTCGGGCTCGAGGGCTCGCCGTTCTTCGTCGTCGACAAGACCACGCCGTGGCGCGCGGGCGACGAGGTCCGCCGCGCCGGCGTGAGCTCGTTCGGTGTGGGCGGTACGAACGCGCACGTCATCGTCGAAGAGGCTCCGCGCGAGCTCGCGCCGCGCCCGTCGCACCGCGGTTCGCAGCTGTTTTTGCTCTCGGCACGCACCGACGCCGCGCTCGGTCACGCGGCCGAGCGGCTCGCCGCCGCCCTCACCCCCGAGGTCGATCTCGCGGACGCTGCGTTCACGCTCGCGGTCGGCCGGCGCCCCTTCGCGAAGCGGCGCTTCGTCGTCGCGTCGAGCCACGACGAGGCCGCGCGCGCGCTCCGCGCGAACGCGACCACCATCACCGCGCGCGCCCGTACGACGTTCGCGTTCGCGTTCCCCGGCCAGGGCTCGCAGTACGCGGCGATGGGTCGCGAGCTCGCGCGTCGCGAGCCTGCCTTCCGCGAGGCCCTCGCGCGCTGCGTGGAGATCGCGACCCGCGGCTTCGACGGCGGGCGGCTCGCGTGTGATCTCGCGGCCGTCCTCGATCCGAGCGCGGCTGCGCGCGCCTCCGCCGAGGCCCGCATCGTCGAGACCGCGACGACGCAGCCCGCGCTCTTCGCGATCGAATACGCGCTCGCGGAGCTCTGGCTCTCGCTCGGCATCCACCCCGAGGTCCTGATCGGCCACAGCATCGGCGAGTACGTCGCCGCATGCATCGCGGGCGTGATGTCGCTCGAGGACGCGATGCGCGTCGTGCTCCACCGCGGCAAGCTCATGCAGTCCGCGCCGCACGGCGTGATGCTCAGCGTGCGCGCCCCCGCCGAGGACGCCGCCGCGGCGGTCGCGAGCGTGGGCTCACCGTCGCTCGCGATCGCGGTGATCAACGCGCCGCGCGCGTGCGTCGCGGCCGGGCCCGAGGACGCGATCACCTCGCTCGAGAAGGAGCTCGCCGCGCGCTCCATCGCGTGCGCCCGCCTGCGCACTTCGCACGCCTTCCACTCGCCGATGATGGACGCGGTGCTGGATGATTTCCTTCGCGTCGTGCGGGGCGTCTCGCTGTCGGCCCCGCGCACCCCGATCGTCTCGACGGTCACGGGTTCGCGCCTCACCGCCGAGCAAGCCGTCGATCCTTCGTATTGGGCGCGTCAAATCCGCGAGCCCGTGCGCTTCGCCGATGCGCTCGCGACCCTCTGGCGCGAGGACCCCGATCGCGTCGTGCTCGAGCTCGGCCCGCGCTCGACCCTCACCACGTTGGGCAGGCAAATCGCACAGGATCCGAAGCGGAGCCTCGGCGTCGCGACGCTCGACGCCCCCGCCGCGAAGGAGGGCGAGGACCCCGACGAGGGCGCCGCGCACCTGCGCGCCGTGGGGCTGGTGTTCGCCAACGGCGGCGCGATCGACTTCCGCGCGATGTTCGCCGGTGAGGCTCGTCGGCGCGTGCCGCTCCCAACCTATCCGTTCGAGCGCCACACCTTCCTCGTCGAGCCGCCCGTCGCGCATCCACCCGTCGCGCAGCCGCCGGCCGCGCGGCCGCCCGCGCCCGCCGCGAGCGCTCCACCGCAAGCCATCCACGCCCCCGCCGAAGCTCCCCCGCCAAGCCCCCGCGAACCCGAACCAAGCCCACCGAGCCCCATGCAAACGAACTCCGATCGACGACCCGCGATTCTGGCCGCCGTGCGCTCCGTCTTCGAGGAGGCCTCGGGCATGGAGATGGGTGAGGCCGATCCGTCGACCACCTTCATGGAGCTCGGGCTCGACTCGCTCTCGCTCACGCAGTGCGCGCAGCTGCTGGGCAAGCGCGTCGGCGGCGACGTGAGCTTCCGCCAGCTCGTCGAGGATCTCATCTCTCCGGCGCTCCTCGTCGAGCACCTCGATCGCGCGCTCCCCGCCGAGGCCTTCGCGCCCGCTGCAGCGCCCGCCCCCGCCGCGCCGGCCACTGCGCCTGCACCTGCGGTCGTTGCTGCTCCAACGGTTGCAGCTCCAATGATTGGGGCTCAAACGATCTCCGCGCCCCTCGCTTGGTCGGCCGACGCCGCGGCCTCACCGGACGCCGTCCGCATCGTCGCGCAGCAGCTCGAGCTCATGGCGCGCCAGATCGATCTGCTCCGCGGCTCGGTCGGCGCGCTCACCGTGCCCGCGACGGTCGCGCCCCAGTCGATCCCCGCGCCTGTCGCCGCGGCAGTCGCAGCTCCCGCCGCAGCCCCCGCGCCCGCAGCCGCGCCCGTCGCGAGCGCGCCGGCAGCGTCGGCCGCGAACGGCGCCGGCTCGAACGGCGCGCCGAAGCCCGCGGCCGGTGGCGATGACGACGGCCAACCGAAGAAGGCCTTCGGCGCTGGCGCTCGCATCGAGAAGACGGGCGCGGCGCTCTCGGACACGCACCACCACGCGCTCGAGAAGTTCATGGCCGCGTACGTCGCGCGGACTCCGCGGTCCAAGGCTTACACCGCGGAGCACCGGCACCACGTCGCCGACCCGCGCGTCGTCACCGGCTTCAAGCCGATGTGGAAGGAGATCGTCTATCCCATCGTCGTCGAGCGATCGCAGGGCTCGCGCCTCTGGGATCTCGACGGCAACGAGTGGGTCGACGTGACCTGCGGGTTCGGCGCGAACTTCCTCGGACACCGCCCGTCCTACGTGGTCGAGGCCGTCCACGCGCAGCTCGATCGCGGCTTCGAGATCGGCCCGCAGCACCCGCTCGTCGGCGAGTGCGCGGCGCTCGTCCGCGAGCTCACCGGGCACGAGCGCGTGGTCTTTTGCAACACCGGCAGCGAGGCCGTGCTCGGCGCGACGCGGCTCGCGCGCACGGTGACGGGCCGGCCGCTGATGGTCACGTTCAACGGCGACTACCACGGCATCCTCGACGAGGTCATCGTGCGCGGCACGAAGAGCCTGCGGTCGATCCCCGGCGCGCCCGGCATCCTGCCGTCGTCGGTGCAGAACAACCTCATCCTCGACTACGGCGAGAAGTCCGCGCTCGACATCATCGAGAAGCGGGCGGGCGACATCGCGGCCGTGGTGGTCGAGCCCGTGCAAAGTCGCAGGCCCGACCTCCAGCCGCGTGCGTTTTTGCACGACCTCCGCGACCTCACGAAGAAGCTCAACATCGCGCTCGTCTTCGACGAGATCATCACCGGCTTCCGCCTGTGCCCCGGCGGCGCGCAGGAGTTCTTCGGCGTGCACGCGGACCTCGCTACCTACGGGAAAATCCTGGGCGGCGGCCTCCCCATCGGCGCGATCGCCGGGCGGCACGAGTACATGGACGCGCTCGACGGCGGTCGCTGGCAATACGGCGACGCCTCCGTCCCGGAGGTCGGCGTCACGTACTTCGCGGGGACCTTCGTGCGACACCCGCTCGCGCTCGCCGCGTGCCGCGCGTCGCTCGCTCACATCAAGGAGCAAGGCCCCTCGCTCCAGCGCGAGATCAACGAGCGCACCACCTCGCTCGTCGCCGCGATCAACTCGGACTTCGAACGGCTCGAGGCGCCGTATCGACTCACGAGCTGCAGCTCCTGGTTCAAGGTCAACTACGCTGACGATCTGCCGTTCGGTGGGCTCCTCTTCTTCTGGCTCCGGCTGAAGGGGCTCCACATCTGGGACGGGCGCGTCGCGTTCTTGACGACCGCGCACACCGACGCGGACTGCGCCTTCATCCGCGAGGCCTTCGCCGCTGCGATCCGCGAGATGCAGGCCGCGGGCTTCTTGCCGAAGCCCTCGCGCGTCGACCCGTTCGCCGCGCCGCCCGTCGCGGGTGCGCGCCTCGGCAAGAACCGCGACGGCTCGCCTGCCTGGTTCGTTCCGGATCCCGCGCGCCCTGGAAAATACCTTCTCTACACGGCCCCTTCGAACGGAGGTGAAGCGTGAGCGCTGATGATCTGAGCCCGGTCGACTTCGATCCGTTCGCCGACGGCGAGCTCTCCGACGCCGCCCCGGCGACGGCCGCGCAGACCGAGATTTGGGTCGCGGCCCAGCTCGGCGACGACACGACCCTCGCGTACAACGAGTCGATCACCGTCGAGCTCCGCGGCGCGCTCGACGAGCGCGCGCTCAGCCGGGCGCTCGCGATCTTGCCCGAGCGTCACGAGGCCCTGCGCACGACCTTCAGCCGCGACGGCAAGAGCGTGTGCATCGCGCGTTCGCTCGAGGTCCCGATCGAGCGCGTCGATCTGTCGACGCTCGCCCCCGCCGAGCGCGACGCGCGCCTCGCCGAGCTCGTTCGAAAAGAGGCGACGACCGCGTTCGATCTCGAGCGCGGGCCGCTCTTTCGCGTGGCGCTCGTGCGGCTCGACGAGGCCGATCACCGCCTCATCCTCGGCTCGCACCACATCGTCTGCGACGGCTGGTCGTTCGCCGTCCTCTTGAAGGATCTCGGCCCGCTCTACGGTGCGGCGAAGGCCTCGCCGAGCGCAGACTCCGCGACGCTCATCTCGCGCTCGGGCATCGGGCCCGCGCACGCCTTCACGACGTACGCCCGCGAGGAGGCCGCGCGCGACGCCACGCGCGAGGTCGAATACTGGCAAGGGCGCTTCTCGACGATCCCCGACCCGCTCGATCTGCCGACCGATCTGCCGCGCCCCGCGCTCCGCAGCGTCGCCTCGGAGCGCGTCGACGTCCCGATGGACAAGGAGCTCGTCCTCGCGCTGAAGAAGGCCGGCGCGAAGCACGGCGCGAGCTTCTTCGTCACGCTGTTCACGGCGTTCGGCGTCCTGCTCACGCGCCTCTCGAACCAGCGCGATCACGTCGTCGGCGTCCCGGTCGCTGGGCAGAGCGCGACGGGCCGCGAGCTCCTCGTCGGGCACTGCGCGAACCTCTTGCCCGTGCGCCTCGGCGTCGATCCGTCGCAGTCGTTCGGCGACGTGCTGAAGAGCATGCGAAAGACGGTGCTCGACGCGTACGACCACCAGCGCTTCACGCTCGGCGCGATCCTGCCGCGCCTCTCGGTCCCGCGCGATCCGAGCCGGCTGCCGCTCGTGTCGGTGCTCTTCAACCTCGACACCGGGATGGAGGGCAGCGGCCTCGTGTTCGACGGCCTCGAGGTCCACTTCCGAGCGAACCCTCGCGTGTCGGAGACCTTCGAGCTGTTCCTCAACGCCTTCGAGTCGAAGAGCGGCGTCGTGCTCGAGTGCCAGTATTCGACCGCGCTCTGGGAGCGCGCGACGATCGTCGCGTGGCTCGAGGCGTACCGCTCGCTCCTCGCCGGCTTCGTCGAGCGCGCCGACCAACCGTGCTCGAAGCTGCCGCTCCTCTCGCAGGGCGAGCGTCGTCGTCTCCTCGTCGAGGCGAACGCCACGCAGCGCGCGTACCCCGTCGACAAGACGGTGCTCGACCTCATCGCGGCGCGCGCCGCCGCCACGCCCGAGGCGATCGCGGTCTCCGACGCCGACGAGCAGCTCACCTACGCGGGGCTCGTGCGCGCGGTGCGCACGGCCTCTCGCACGCTGCGTGGGCGCGGCATCGGGCGCGGCGATCTCGTCGCCGTCGCGGTCGAGCGCTCCGCCAGGATGATCCCGGCGTTGCTCGGCATCCTCGACACCGGCGCGGCCTACATCCCGATCGATCCGCAGTACCCCGCCGAGCGCGTCGCGCAGATGATCGCGCCCGCGAAGCTCGTCGTGCGCGACGAGGACGCAGCCGACACCGGCGACAAGGTCGCGCTCGAGCTCGCTGACCTCTTTGTAAATGAGGGCGACGCCTCGACCGACGGCTGGCAACCCGAGGCTCGCGCCGCGGAGCGCGCGTACGTGCTCTTCACGTCGGGCTCGACGGGCCTGCCGAAGGGCGTCGAGGTCACCCACCGCAACCTCGTGAACTTCGTCGAGTCGATGCGCGCCGAGCCGGGGATGACCGCGGGCGACACGCTCGTCGCGGTCGTCACGCTCTCGTTCGACATCGCCGGCTACGAGATCTACGTGCCGCTCGCGGCGGGCGCGCGCATCGTCGTCGCTGATCGCGAGACGGCGCAGGACGGTCGCGAGCTCGCGGAGCTCATGCGCTCGTCGCGCGCGACGGTGCTGCAAGCGACGCCCTCGACGTACCGATTGCTCCGCGCCGCAGGGTACGAGCCGCGCGGCCTCAAGGCCCTCGCGGGTGGTGAGCTCCTGCCGACCGATCTCGCCGAGTGGCTCGTCGAGTCGGGCGCCGACCTCACGAACTGCTATGGCCCGACCGAGACCACGATCTGGTCGACGATCCACCGCGTCCGCGAGGTCCGCGGCACCGTGCCGATCGGTCGGCCCATCGCGAACACCTCGATCTACATCCTCGACGCGGAGCTCGAGCCGCGCCCCGCGGGCGCCTGGGGTGAGGTCTTCATCGGCGGCGACGGCGTCGCGAACGGCTACCTCAACCGGCCCGACGCGACGGCCGAGCGCTTCGTGCCCGATCCGTTCTCCGACAAGCCGGGCGCGCGCCTCTACCGCACGGGCGACGTCGGGCGCCTTCGCTATGACGCCGTTATAGAATTTCTCGGCCGCAACGACGACCAGGTCAAGGTCCGCGGTCATCGGATCGAGATCGGCGAGATCGAGGCCGTGCTCTCGAGCCACGCGTCGCTCGCGGACTCCGCGGTCGGCGTCGTCCGCGAGACCGGCGCCGACGCGCGCCTCGTCGCGTTCTTGGTCCCGAAGAAGGGCGAGAGCGTGACCGCGACCGACGTGCGCAAACACCTGCGAAAGAAGCTGCCGGACGCGATGGTGCCGCAGGTCGTCGTCGAGCTCGCGACGCTCCCGCGCACGCCCAACGGCAAGGTCGATCGTCGCGCGCTGGCGAAGCTCGGCGCGGGTGAGCGTCGGCGCGAGCGCGAGATCACCCCGCCGTCGACCACCTCCGAGAAGCTCGTCGTCGAGCTCTGCGCGCGCGCGCTCGGCGCCGGCATCCCGATCGGTGTCTCCGACAACTTCTTCGACGTCGGCGGCGACTCGCTCAAGAGCATGGAGGTCGTCGTCGAGCTCGAGCGCGCGACCGGCGTGCGCATCGCGCCGCGGCGTCTCTTGCTCTCGTCGCTCGGCGACATCGCGAAGACCCTCGACGCAGCACCTCCAGGGCGATGACCGCGCTCTTCTTCGGTGAATCGAAGAGCCCGCTCTTCGGCGTGCTCCACGAGCCCGCTCCCGGCACCGAGCTCCACCACGCGGTGCTCGTGTGCCCGCCGATCGGGCAAGAGCACGTGCGGAGCCACTGGGCGCTGCGACAGCTCGGCAGCGCGCTCGCGCGGAGCGGCCACCATGTGCTGCGCTTCGACTGGTTCGGCGTGGGAGACAGCGCTGGCGATCTCACGACGGCGTCACTCGATCGCTGGGTCGAGGACGCAGCCACCGCCGCCGAAGAGCTCCGCGACTCGACCGGGATCCGTCGCGTTTCCATCGTGGGCCTGCGCCTCGGCGCGACGCTCGCGATGCTCGCCGCGAAGGCCATCAAGCCCGCGACGCTCGTCCTCTGGGACGTCGTCGCAGACGGTGACGCGTACATCGAGGGCCTGCGCGCCCTGCACGAGGCCGCGCTCCACGACGAGAAGCGCTTCTGGCCCGAGTGGCCGCGCGCCGTCCGTCCTTATGTCGAACGCATCGCGCCCGGTCGCGCGCGACCTCGCGAGCGCGAGCACGACGAGCTCATCGGCGTCCGCATGTCGCACGAGCTCACCGCGGCGATCCGCGCCGTCGACGTCGCGCGCCTCGCGGACCTCCCGAAGACACGCGTCTTCGCCGTGAGCTCCGCGCCGAACGAAGACGCCGACAAGCTCTGGGACGAGCTCGCTGAGCGCAACGTGCACGTCGATCGCGCGACGACCCGCATGCAGACGCGCTGGGCCGACGTCAGCCAGCTCGAGGAGCTGCTCCTGCCCGCCGACGCGATCCGCACGATCCTGCGCGCGCTCGATCAGCGCAAGACGAAGGGGACGCCGTGAGGGAGAAGGCCATCCAGTTCGGCGAGCAGAAGGGGCTCGTCGGCATCGTGAGCTTGCCGCCCGAGCACCCGTCCGAGCGGCAGCCCGCCATCCTTTTCCTCAACGCCGGGCTCGTCCATCGCGTCGGTCCGTTCCGCATGAACGTCGAGCTCGCGCGCCGCATCGCCGACCGCGGCTTCGTATCGCTCCGCATGGATCAATCCGGTCTCGGCGACAGCGCTCCTCGCGACGGCGACATGACCTACGAGGAGCGCGCAGTCGTCGACGCTCGCGAGGCCATGGACGCGATGTGTGAGCGCTTCGGCGTCTCGACGTTCATCCTCGTCGGCCTCTGCGCCGGCGCGATGAACGCTCACCGCGCGGCCGTCGCGGACGCGCGCGTCGTCGGCGCGGTCATGCTCGACGGCTACGCGTACCGCACGCAGAGCTACTTCCGCCGTCGCTTGCCCGCGAAGGTCCTCGATCCCGACGCATGGCGCCGCGGTCGCGACGTGGCGAAGCACCAAGTCTCGAGCATCCTCAGCCGCGCACGCACCGCTCTGCGCGGCCCGATCAGCGTCACGCCTCACACCTCGACCATCCCCGACGCTCCGCCGTCCGAGGGTGAGCGCGAGTCGACGACGATGCCGGGCCAGGGCGCCGTCGACATCTTCGCGCAGGATTGGCCCCCGCTCGCGACCGTGCGCACCGAGCTCGACGGCCTCCTCGCGCGCGGCGCACGCATGCTGTTCCTCTATACGGGCGGCTGGTCCGACTACGTCTTCGAGGGTCAGTTCGACGAGATGTTTCCCAATCTCGCGCGTCGCGATCACATCGACGTCGTGTTCTACCCCGAGGCCGATCACACCTATTTGATGCGCGCGCACCGCGAGCGCATGTTCACGCGCGTCGAGCAATTCCTCGAGCGGTTCGAACGCCGGTAGAACGCAACGCTCGGTTGGGCGGGCCCGCCACGTTGCGTTGACTCCCAACGGGCGAGACGAAGCTTCACCCGCACGATGAGCGACGCGAACCCAATCGTGCGCTGTGTGCGGTGCCGTCGTCGGGTTGCTCGCGACACGACCGACGTCTGCGCGAGCGGTTTTCTATGTCGACGCTGCGCTGGGTTTCACCACGCCGAGGAGCAGCTCGATCGCATGCGTAACGCCGACCCCGGCGCGCTCGATGATCCCTGGGAGTTCTCGACGCGCGCGCTCGCTGCGCGCGCCCGCAGAACGGACGCCGATCGGCTGGCCGCCGAGCTCCTCCAGGTCGAGGCCCGTCAGGGCATACCCGAAGCACCAAGCGGCACATCCTGCGAAGCCTGCGGCCGAAACCTCGAGCACGGTCGAGTCCTCTTGCAGGACGCCAACACCCCTCTCTGTGCGGACTGCTTCGATGGACGCGTCGGCTCGCTCACACACGGACTTCTGCTCGGCGTGTTCTTCTCCGTCCCGGGTGCGCTCTTCGCGTCCCTGCTCCCGATGGGGAAGCGAACGCGAGCCGGCGCGTGGTTCGCGGCGCTTGGTGTTCTCGGGGTTGTCGCGCCGCGACTCCTCCAAGCCCTCCTGGCCCGGCACTTCTGAACTCGGTTGGGCGGGCCCGCGTGGCGCCGCGACAAAGCACGATCGTTCGGTGAAACTCCCCGCCCCGAGAGCACACCCACGCCGCCCCCAACACCGCTATCCCCAACACCGCTATCGCGCGCCGGTCGCGAACCGCGCCTGAATCGCCTGGATTTCCCCTCGCTCCACGCGCTCATCCATCCACCGCCGCTGGGCGTCCGGGGCCGCGCGAAAGTCCGCGAGCTCCTCCACCGTAAAGGGAACGAGGTCCCAGAGCTCGACGACAGGGCCACCCGGCTCGGCCGGGTTCAAATGCCCCATAGGCCACAGGATGGCGCCCGCTATTCGGCAGTCCACTCCGGGCTTCGGCTCGGGCAGGACGAGGCGATCGTTCGCTTGGATGGGGCGCGCCGGGTCCTGATTTCGCAGACAAAACACCACCCAGCGCAGCCACGCGTCCGCCCATGGGCCGAGCGCTCGACTCGTGACCGCGACCTCGACTCGCGCGCCCGTCGGCAGCTCGGTGAGCGACAGCCCGTTCGTGAGCGCCATATCGTCACCCCCCGCCCGGAGGAAATGCTCGATCGCTATCCCGGTATCGTCCGCAGGCCGGTGGTGCAGCGTGTGGTCCCCGAGGATGGCGCCAAATCCGGTCACGATCGAATAGCGGGCCCGCGCGCGCTCGAGCGCCGCGCCGCGACTCACCCGGTCGGGGACTACGAACAGATTGCCCCGTATCCGCTCGACCCGCACGAGCCCCGACTCCGTCGTAAACGTGTCTCCCGTCGCCGGCCAGAGCCCCTCGGCGACCATCTCGCGCTGCACGACCCCGAGCGCGCGCACCGCGTCCGCGACCTCGATTCCAGCGTCGAGCGGCAGCGGCATCGCCAAATCCGGCAGCCCGAAGACCCACATCCCGACGGTCGCGACGACCGGGCAATCGGCGTCTTGTCGGACTTTGGAATAAGCCCATAGCGGGAAGGCATATGCCCCCTCGCGGTAGTGGGCGGCGTCCGCGGCGAACGCCCTCGGCTCGAGCACGAGCTGGTTTGCTTTGGGCAGGACGATCGCCGACGTGAGCGGCGCCATCGCCGCGATGATCTCGGTGAGCCGCGTCATCTTGCGGCTCGCGTTCGACTCCACGCGCGCGTTCGGGTCGGCCTTCATCCCGAGTCGCTCCTCGACCATGCGTCGCGCCTCTCGTTTGAGCGCCGCAGGTTGCCAATGCTCGCTCCGCGCGAGCTCGTTCGAGCCGCCGCTCACGTTCAGCGTGGCCGCGCCGAGGTCGACCTCTCCCTCGAAGAGCGAGCGATCGAGCGCGCGCGCCGGCCATTTCGTCGGCGCGACCCGCGCGAGAAAGCCACCCGGCAGCTGGATCCCGTCGCGCGTGACCTCCGCGTGCACGCCGACCCCCGCGAGCGCTCTCACCACGCCGGCCTCGTCGATCGACTCCCGCAGACTCAGCGCGACCCAAGGCGGCAAGCTCGTCATCGGCCGCGCAGTCTAGAGGCCGGGCCCGTCTGAAGCACCTATAACAATGATATAATAATTAATGCACCCTCCAGCGCGCGCGGACGATCCTCACAGACCCCGCCACGCGACCCCGGGTTGGTCAGGTCCCCGAGACCGTCGGCGTCCTTGGCGCGCGGTCCATCCAAGTGCGAGACATCCTCTTCGATATGGAGACGTCGGACCCCGACGACTTCATCACGCTGCTCCTCCTGCTCGGTCACCCACGGGTCAACCTCGTGGGCGTCACCATCACGCCGGGCACTCCCGATCAGGTCGCTGTCGTGCGCCGCGCGCTCGCGTGGTTCGAGCGCGACTTGCCAATAGGGGTCTTCGATCTCGAGCACACCCCGCGCGGTGAGCCCAAGCCCGGGCGCCACGGCGCGCGTGGGGTCTGCGTCTCGTCTTGGCATTACGCCGCTTATGGCGATATGCCCCCTTCGCGCGACGCCGTCCCAGCGCCCGTGCTCCTCCGCGAGCTCGCGACCGAAGACGTCACGCTCGTCACCGGCGCTCCGCTCAAGAACCTCGGCGCCGCGCTCGCGCTCCCTGGTTTTCAGCTGGGGCAGGTCTACGTGCAAGGCGGGTTCGCGGGCGACGGAGTCGTCCCGCCCGAAGATCAGCTGCCCAAGTTTCGCGGCCGCACGACGTGTCCGTCGTTCAATTTGAACGGCGCGCCCAAGGCCGCGCTCGCGGTCAGCGTCGCGCCCTCGATCGGCCTGCGTCGCTTCGTGTCGAAGAACGTCTGCCACGGCGTCGTCTACGATCGCGCCCTCCACGAAGAGGTCGCCGCGCGAAAGGCGAAGAGCCTCTCGCTCGAGCTCATCCATCGCGGACTCGGCACTTACCTGGACGCGCCGCGCAGCCTCGACTCCAGAGCACGCGAGAGCCACGACCCCGAGGGAAAGAAGCTGCACGATCCGCTCGCGGCCTGCTGCGCGATCGATCCTTCAATCGGCACTTGGGCCGAAATCGAGCTCTATCGGGAGAGAGGTGAGTGGGGCGCGCGCCCGTCCCCCGGCTCGAGGACCCAAATCATCACGCGCTACGATCGCGCGCGGTTCCTCGAGGTTTTTCTCGCTGTCGGTTGAGCGCGAGCGCACGCCCAAGTCGCTGGATTTTTGGCCCGACGCGGCGTGCTGGGGCAGGAGTGCGATATGCCCCTATCGCACACCGGTGAACCCACGCCCGCGCGCCGCGTGCGCCGGCGAGCGGCCCTCGCCTCGGCTGCGTTCTTGGCATTGGCCTCGCTCGCGAGCGGTGGCTGCAAGAGCAAGGGCGCGACCGACTCCGGCAAACAAGGCATCTTCGGCCTCGCCGAGACTCCGGCGCTCGCGAAGAGCAACGCGCTCGTACAGAACCTCCCGAGCTCGCCCGAGACCATGCCGGCCGCGAGCGGGCCGCGCCTCGGTGCAGTCGAGTTCGCCGCGCCCATCTTCAAAGAGCCCGATCGCCGCAGCGAGAAGATCGGTTATCTGCGCGCGGGCGGCACCGTCGCGCGCGCCGAGCAGCCGGTGAAGACCGACGACTGCGAGGGCGGCTGGTATCGAATCATGCCGGCCGGCTTCGTCTGCGCCTCGGTCGAGGCGACGACCGATCTCGAGCACCCCATCATCAAGGCGCTGAAGCTGCGGCCCGACACCTCCAAGGCCCTGCCTTACCCTTACGCCTTTGTTCGCGCCATCGCCCCGAACTACTTCCGAGTCCCGACCAAGGCCGAGCAGTTCCAATACGAGATGAGCCTCGACAAGCACCTTCGCAGCTACAAGAAGCTCGCGAAGCAGTGGGACGCGCTCGAGGTCGGCTCGAACGACGTGCCGGTCGACGCCGAGGGCAACGCGACCGGCTCACCCGCGGGCGAGCCCCCCGAGCTCGACTACAACGCCATTTACGGCGGTGATGGCAACGACGCCGTGCCGTGGTTCTTCGACGGCGGTCGCAAGATCCCCAACATCGCGGCCTTCAAGGTCCCCGAATACGCGGTCATGACCAACCGCGTAGCCCGCAAGGCGATGCTCGCGCTGATTGGCACCTTCGTCGGACCGAACGACCGGCGCTTCGCGATCACGACCGACGCGCGCCTCGTGCCGACCTCGAAGCTCAAGCCCGAGCGCGGCTCCACGTTCCACGGCGTCGCCCTCAAGAACGGATGGCACCTGCCCGTCGCGTTCGTCAAATACGAAGACGTCTATTCTTATGACCTCTCGCACGCGGCGCTCGACAAGAAGGACAAGGTCGATCACCTCGAGGTGATCCAGCTCACGGGCCGCTCGCGCAACCTCGGTGGTCACCGCATGCTCGAGGCGCAGGGCGGCCTCTATTTCCGAGAGCGCGACATCGCCATAGCGGCGAAGCCCAGCAAGCTCCCCGCCTTCTCCAAAGACAAGAAGCGCTGGATCGACATCAGCATCCAATCCCAGACCCTCATCCTCTACGAGGGTCAGAATGCGGTCTACGCTACGGCCGTATCGACCGGTCGCGACGGCCTCGGTGATCCGAAGAAGACGCTCTCGACCCCGACGGGCACCTTCTTCATCCGGGAGAAGCACGTCACGACCACGATGGACGCCCACGAGGTCGACAGCAAATTCGAGCTCCGCGACGTGCCTTGGGTGCAGTACTTCAAAGGTGGATATGCGCTCCACGCCGCGCCCTGGCACGACGACTTCGGTCGACCGCGCAGCCACGGCTGCATAAACATGTCGCCGATCGACGCGCGCCGCGTCTTCCTCTTCACCTCTCCCGACTTGCCCCTCGACTGGCACGGAGTCACCGCGTCCGACGCGACGGGGCAGGGGACTACCATCTTCATCCACCCATGACGGGGCTGCGCGGCGCAGGGCTCGGGTGACGCTCGACAAGCTCGTCTCCCTGTTCGTGCGCGCGCTCGGGGCGCCTGCTTTTTACGGGCTCCTGCTTCAAGCCGCGCTCGGCTACCTATTGCCCTATTGGGCGCAGCGCGAGCTCCTCGCGCGGATGGACGCCGAGCGGAGAGCGCGCAGCTGGAACGCCCTCTCGTGGGCCTGCGCGATCCTCTGGGGTGGTTGGCTCTCGATGATCCCGTTTTCGTGGGTCACGCGCCCCACCGAGGGGTTGCTCCGCGGTCCGCGCAACCTGCTCTTCGGCTTCGCGGCGGCTGCGCTCGGGCTTGCCCTCGACGAGCTCGCGATCGGCTCCCTCCTCGAGTGGATCTTCAAGCTCTGACGAGTGGCGTCGCGCGGGGCGAGGTGGTACCGAGCAGCATGCTTGGAAAAACGCTCGCGGGACTCTTCGCGATCGGGCTCGGCGTCGCGGGCTGCGGCGGCAACGTCGTGTTCGACGACCCGGATCCGACGGCGTGTGATCCAGGCCACGGCTGCCCCATGGTCGGGTGCGCGTGCATCGACGGCTCGGTCGTGCTCGACACGACCTGCGTGAGCGGCGAGTGTCAGCCACCCGAGTCGACGTGCGCCGAGCGCTGCAAGGACTTCGGCGGCGCGGCCAGCGCGTTCGCGACCGAAGACGATCAGGTCGCGATACCCGACTGCGACACGTTCTGCACCCGCGTCGAGATCAACGGCTGCAAGCTCGGCTGCGACACGCTCTTCTCCAAATGCGAGGCTCCCTCCTCGTGTTCGCCAGCGGCTGCGGCCTTCTGGCAGTGCGCGACCCAGACCGCGGTCCTCTCCTGCGTGGACAACTCCGTCCGCATCGAGGGCTGCGACTCGACGACGCTGGGCGTCTGCGACGCGCCCCAGGCCAATTAGTACGATTAAAGCCGCTGTTTGTCGGTCGCGTCGCCGAACCACACTACGGCGATATTGCCCTTCATCGCGCAGCCGATCGCGGACCACGGCGACTTGTCGTCATAAGGCGCCGTATTGACCAATGCCGCGTGCGCGTCCGCGGTGTTCTTCAGCTTGTCCAGCGCGGCCTCCGGCGTCGAAGCACCGTCGACGACGAACTCGAAGCCCGAACCCGCATATTGGTTTTTGCCCCAGCTCGAGGTGATTTGCTTGGGTTTCTGCGTCATGCAGTCGCTCATCGGGGCGCTCGGCTCGGCGCAGCACGCGGCGAACTCGTCCCCCTTCGACCAGCTGCGCGCCGTGCAGGTCTTGCTCGAGAGTTCGGGGTGATCGTGGAGGTCGGCCGCGTGTCGCGCGGCGACCGTCATGAGCGCGACCGAAATCGGCGCAGCGACCATCCCCTCCGAGACCCGATATTGATTCACGACTTGGCAAAGCGCGACTGCGCGCTTGGTGAAGCCGCCGGGGCCCGGCTCGTCGGTGACGGTCTCGCTCGCGCTCGCCGAGCTCGTCGGCACGAGCGGCTGATTCGTGGACTCCGCGCTCGCGGTGGTCGAGCTCGTCGCGGTGGCCGAATCCTTCGTCTTGGGGTCGCTGCTGCCCGACGTCGAAGCGCCCGCGCAGCTCGTCATGACGAGCGCTAGAGCAGCGACTGTACGGGCGTCAGGCAAGCGTCCGGTCGAGCGCATGCGGCGGACTATAGCAGTCGTCACGACACACCTCTCTCTCCCAAACATTCACCGGGCGCCGCGCCAGATCTTCGCCTATGGTCCCGCCGAGAACATGTGTGGCATTGCTGGCCTCCTCCGTCTGTCGGACGCTTCGCCTCCAGTTCGCGTCGAGACTGTCGAGCGCATGGCGCGCGCGATGTTTCACCGCGGCCCTGACGAGCTCGGCCTCTATCGCGACGCGCACGCTGGCCTAGCCCACGCGCGCCTGTCGATCATCGATCTGTCGACTGGGCAACAGCCCCTCGGCGACGCCGATGGGACTTCGCACATCGTCTACAACGGCGAGGTCTTCAATTACGTCGAGCTCCGCGCCGAGCTCGAGGCCGCGGGCGTTCGCTTCCGCACGCACAGCGACACGGAGGTCGTGCTCGCCGCGTGGGAGACTTGGGGTGAGTCCTGCTTCGCGCGCTTCAATGGACAATGGGCGATCGCGATTTGGGATCGCAAGCGGCGCCGACTCGTGCTCAGCCGCGATCGACTCGGTGTTCGCCCGCTCCACCTGCTCACGCACGACTCGACGCTCTATTTCGGCAGCGAGGTCAAAGCCATCTTCGCGGCCGACCCGTCGATCCCGCGCGAGCTCGATCCGATGGGCCTCGCCGAGACCTTCACCTTCTGGTCGATCGTCCCGCCCCAAAGCGTGTACGCCCACGTCGAGGAGCTCCCCCCGGGCGTCTGCCGCGTCATCGATTTCGACGGCGGTCGGGCGCTGCCGGCTCGCGACTATGTCTATTACGAACAGTCCTATCCCACGAGCCGTGAAGCCGGTTTTCGCGGCACGATCGAGGAAGCGACCGAGGCCGTCGAGGCCGCGCTCCGCGAGGCCACGCGCCTGAGAATGGTGCGCAGCGACGTGCCCGTAGGCAGCTATCTCTCGGGTGGACTCGACAGCTCGCTCGTCGCCGCGCTCGGGCTGAAGGCCAAAGGCGAGAACTTCTCCACCTATTCGCTCCGCTTCCAAGACGCCGAATACGACGAGACCGAATATCAGCGCATCATGGCGAAGCACATCGAGAGCGACCACCACGAGGTCGTCGTCTCGCGCCGCGATATTGCCGAGTCGTTCGCCGACGTCGTCTTCCACACCGAGCGGCCCATCCTGCGCACGGCGCCAGCGCCCCTCTTTTTGCTGTCGAAGCTCGTGCGCGCGAGCGGGATCAAGGTGGTGCTCACCGGTGAGGGCGCCGACGAGATGTTCGCCGGCTACGATCTCTTCCGCGAGGCGAAGGTCAGGCGCTTCTGGGCCAAGGCTCCTCATTCGAAGTCCAGGCCGATGTTGCTCGATCGGCTGTATCCCTATCTCGCGCGCAGCCCTGTCGCGCAGCGCGCGATGGCGATGCAGTTCTTCGGGCGCGACCTCGCGCACGCGAGTGAGCCTGGCTTCGGCCACAGCACGCGCTGGCACGGCGCGGCGGCGCTCCATCGGCTCTTCACGCCCCGCGTGCGCGACGCGCGCACGGCCGACCCCGTGGCGCGCCTCCTCGCGGACTTGCCCGCCGCGTTCTCACGGTGGACGCCGCTCGCGCAGGACCAATACCTCGAGATCCGCACGCTCCTCTCCGGTTATCTCCTCTCGTCGCAGGGCGATCGCATGCTCATGGCGAACAGCGTCGAGGGGCGCTTCCCGTTCCTTGACAAGAATGTCATCGAACTCGCGGCGAGCCTGCCAGACTCGTACAAGCTGCACGTCCTCGACGAGAAGCACGTCCTCAAGCGCGCGGCGCGGACTACGCTGCCGGCCGCGGTGCTCAATCGCAAGAAGCAGCCCTATCGCGCCCCCGACGCGCTCGCCTTCACGTCGGGACCGCTGCCCGCCGCCGTCGAACATGCCCTCAGCGACAGCGTCGTCCGCGCGGCCGGCATCTTCGAGCCGGAGCAGGTCGCGCGCCTCGTCGCCAAGTGTCGCGCCAAGGCTGATGGCCAGTTCTCGAACGCCGACAACATGGCCTTTGTCGGCGTCCTGTCGACGCAGCTCGTCCACACGCAGCTCATCGACGCAGCGCCGCGCCTCACGGACGCGCCCTTCAAGACACGGATCGATTTCGCTCCCGGTTCCGCCTAATAGGAAGATCGCAAACCCTCTATGTAGGGCTGCGATCGGGTCAATCCCCTGCTCCGAGGTTCTCGCTATGACGATGGACGCCGCCATCCCCCAGCTCCACGATTTCCTGCACGCCTCCGCGCGCCGCTTGCCCGAGAAGGTCGCGCTCGTCTGTCAGGGCAAGCGCGTCACCTACGGCGAGATCGAGCGGCAGTCCGACGCCCTCGCGGCGTTCCTCGCCCGTCACGGCGTCGAGCGCGGCGACCGTGTCGTGGTGTTCGCCGACAACACGGTCGAGGCCGTGGTCTCGTTTTGGGGGGTGCTCAAAGCGAACGCGATTGTCAGCGTCGTCAACCCGCTGACCAAAGCCGACAAGCTCCGTTATCTCCTCAACGACTGTCGCGCGAAGGCCCTCGTCAGCGACTCCCATATCGCCAACGTCTTCGAGGCCGCGCTCGCGCTCGGCACTCCACACCTCAAGACGGCGATCATCAGCGGAGGCTACGCGCCCGAGCGACTCGCCGCTCTGCCGAACGGCCACACCTTCGAGGAGGCGCTCGCCGAGACGAACCCTCGGCCCGCGCGCAAGGGCATCGACATCGATCTCGCGAGCATCATCTACACCTCGGGCAGCACCGGCGATCCGAAGGGCGTGATGCTCACTCACCGCAACATGATCACGGCGGCGACCAGCATCTCGACCTACCTCGAGAACGTGGAGGACGACGTCATCCTCGGCGCGCTGCCGCTCGCGTTCGACTACGGCCTTTATCAGATGATCATGTCCGTCCGCATGGGCGCGCGCCTCGTGCTCGAGCGGTCCTTCGCCTATCCGGCGCAGGTCCTCAAGACGATGCAGGCCGAGCGCGTCACCGGCTTTCCCGGCGTGCCGACCATCTTCGCCATTTTGGGTGAGATGAAGAACCTCGCCCAGTTCGATCTGTCGAGTGTGCGCTACGTGTCGAACACGGCCGCCGCGCTACACGAGAAGCACATCCGCATGCTGATCGACCTGTTCCCTCAGGCGAAGATCTTCAGCATGTACGGCCTCACCGAATGCAAGCGCTGCACGTACTTGCCGCCTGATCTCATCAGCAAAAAGCCGACGAGTGTCGGTGTCGCGATCCCGAACACGGAGCTCTGGCTCGTCGACGAGAACGACAAGAAGCTCGGTCCCGGCGAGGTCGGCCAACTGGTCATTCGTGGCGCTACGGTGATGAAGGGCTATTGGGAAAAGCCCGAGGAGACCGCCAAGAAGCTCCGCCCCGGGCCGCTCCCGGGCGAGCAAGTCCTCTACACGGGTGATCTCTGTCGCCTCGACGAGGACGGCCACCTCTATTTCGTGGGCCGAATGGACGACATCATCAAGTCGCGCGGTGAGAAGGTCGCTCCCAAAGAGGTCGAGGCAGCGATCTACAACATCAAGGGCGTCAAAGAGTGTGCCGTGGTCGGCGTCGACGACGCCATCCTTGGGCAGGCCATCAAGGCTTTCGTCGTACTCGAGGTTGGCGTGACAATGACCGACAAGCAGATCATGTTCGAGTGCCAGAACAGACTCGAGAACTTCATGGTGCCGAAGATGGTCGAGTTCGTCCCTGAGCTGCCCAAGACCAACACCGGCAAGATCAAGAAGACCGGTTTGCACTGATCTCGGTCCCACGCGCCGAGCCCGAACCCTGCAATCGACCGAGGAGCTGCGATGGACGAAATCGACGACGAAGTAGGCGGCACCGTCCGTCACACCATGGAGCGCGGTCGCGTGCGCTTCATGGGACTCGAGCTCTTGGCGGGGCCGGGCGCGCTTGTCGCGCGTCGTGAGACGGAGATCCTCGGTCGCACCGCGATCGACGTCTTGCGCGGCCGCGGTCGTGCCGAGCTCGTCATCGACATGTGCTGCGGCTCGGGCAACCTCGCTTGCGCCATCGCAGCGCACGTCGAAGAGCCGGAGATTCACGCGTGCGATCTCACGGACGGCTGCGTGGACCTCGCGCGTCGCAACGTGGAGAAGCACGGCTTCGGTCACCGCGTGCGCGTCCATCAAGGCGATCTCTTCGAGCCGCTGCGCGCGCTCGAGGCGCTCGCGGGCGCGGTCGACGTCATCGTCTGCAATCCCCCTTACATCTCGACGCAGAAGCTGGAGAAGGACCGCGTCGAGCTCCTCGATCACGAGCCGAGGGAGGCCTTCGACGGCGGCCCCTACGGCATCGCGATCCACCAGCGCGCCGTCAAAGACGCGCTGCACTTCCTGAAGCCGGGCGGCGTGCTCCTCTTCGAGATCGGCGCAGGCCAGGCCAAGCAGGTATCCATCTTGTTCAACCGCGCGCGCGGCTACGAAGAAGTTCGAACAGTCAGTGACGCGACAGGTGAGGTCCGCGTCGTCTACAGCACGAGGAAGGCATGAGCACCCTGGAGAAAATTCGCGGCTTCATCACGACGAACTTCTACGTCCCGGACAAGGACAAGCTCGGCGACGAGAGCTCGCTCCTCGATCAAGGCATCATCGACTCCACGGGCGTCCTCGAGGTCGTCTCTTTCCTCGAGTCCGAGTTCGGCATCACGGTCGACGACGCCGAGGTTCTGCCCGAGAACCTCGACACCGTGGGCCGCATCGCGGCCTTCGTAGACCGCAAGAAGGCAGGCTGAGCGCGGCTCGCGCCGTCGCCGAGGTCGACCATGTTCGAGCGTTTTCGCCGCGATCTCGAGAGGCTCTACGCGCTGGACGGTCCTGAGTCGGAGCGGCCGACGATGGTCGAGCGCCTCCGCGTGCTCGCGGACTCGCCCCAAATCCAGGCCATCGCGGTCTATCGATTCGGCTCGTGGATCAACCGCAACGTGAAGAGCACGGCTGCGCGTGTCCCGCTCAAGATCGCCTATCACACCCTCGACAAACTCACGCACGCCGTCTGGGGTATCCACATCGACGCCGGCGCAGACATCGGCGGCGGCCTCTATATCGGTCACCCTGGCGATCTGCTGATCGGCCCGGTGAAGATGGGTGAGGACTGCAACGTCGGCCACCACGTCCTCATCGGTCGACGCACGGACGGCATGGGAAAAGGCGGCCTGCCCACGATCGGCGATCGCGTTTGGATCGGCGCAGGCTCACTCCTCTTCGGGCAGATCCACGTGGGCACTGGCGCGTCGATTGGGCCGCTCACCGTGGTCGGTCGCAACGTCGCGCCGCACTCGATGGTGAGCGGTAATCCGATGCAGGTGCTCCGGCGCGATTGGGACAACTCTCGACAGATCTACGGGGCGAGCGGCGGAGTGGATACCCCAGCATCGGTCCCCCCTCCTCCACCCGAGTCGCCCACGGCGGGCGAACCGAGTCCGCCCATCAAGTGAGGCCGCAGGCCCGCCACGCGATCGCAGCGCTCGTCGTCGGGGTCGGCGCGGCGGTCGCGCGAACCGCCCAGGCCGACCCACTTCAAGCGAATTTGCAGGTCGAGCGCGAGCCCGGCGCGGAGGACTGCGCCGACGCGGTCGCGATGGCGAGCGAGGTGCAAGCCATCCAGGGCCGCTCCACGGTCGTCGTCGGCGGCGCTGACAAAGCTGTAGCTATTCACGTGCGCGTCCGACGCGCGACGCCCGAGGCCTCGGCGAAGGATGGATTCGAGGCGACCATCGAGATGTCCGGCGCGGTCAGCGGCGAGCGCACGCTCTCGGACTCGGGGCCAGGCTGCGACGTGCTCACGCAGGCCATCGCGGTCTCTATTGCCATGTCGCTCGACACGAGCCCCATCGTGCGGCCTCGGGTCAACACCGAGCCGGCGAAGCCCGAGCCCAAAACTGAAGAGCGCCCCGCGCCGTCGCTCGCGCTGACGCTAGGCGGGTATTACGACTTCGGCACACTGAGCAACGCGGCCGGCGGCCTCGAGGCGGACGTCGACGTCATCATCCCGATCGTCAGCTTCGGACTCGGCTTCGTCACGCTGCCCGACGACACGAACGATCGCGCCCACACCTCGATCGTCTATCGGTTCTTCGGCGGCAAGGCTCGCGCGTGCACGCGGCAGCCGCTCCTCGAGCTCTTCGGCGCGAGCCTCTGCGCAGACATCGTGCTCGGTGAGCGCCGCGCTCAACTCACCGACGACGACACGAGCCGCGTGAGCGGGCTCTTCGTCGCGCTCGGTCCTCAGCTCGAGGTCAGCCGCCGCATCGTCGGCCCGTTCGGCGTCTTCGCCGAGCTCTCCCTCAACATCCCCGTCTACCAGGAGCCTATCCACGTGAACGGCACCGCGATCTCCTCGCCCGAGGAGCCAGTGACCTTCCAAATGGGGGCGGGCCTCCGGTTCTGGATCGACACCCGCCCCGACGACTGACTTACGTCACTGTAACTGCTCGCTCGACGGGCGCGAGCCTCGTGCGCGCCTTGAGCGGCGCGGGCAAGACCGGCTGCGCGGCGCGCTCGAACAGCTCGAAGCGCTGATTGGCGGACATCGTGAGCGCCTTGCGCGGCAGCGAGCCGTCGAACGGCGGGCACCCGGGCCGGCCCTCGGCGATCCATTGTTGGAGCACCGTAAAGTTGTGCTTTACACACGCGTGCATCGGGTCGGCCTTCACCGCGCGTGTCATGTAAGCCTTCGCCATCTCGAGGTCGCCGCGTGAGGTGGAGATACAAGCCAGCGTGTTCTGCGCGAGGCCGGGCAGCGGGTGGCCGAGCTCGAGCGCGCGCGCGGCGTGCGTCTCGGCCTCGTCGAGCTCGCCCGTGTGGAGCAGCGCTATCGCCAAATCGAGGTGCGCGTCCGCGTGCTCGCCGAGCCGCTCGAGGATGTCGCGGTAGCCCTCCACCGTCTCGTCGTAGGTCTGCCGGGTCCCCATGTTGTGCGAGAACCAATCTTGGAAGATCGCTTTGTCGGCCTCGGTGGCGTCGAAGGCGTCCTGCAGCTCGAGGAAGTTTCGGGTGAAATACTCGTTCGGATCGATGCGGCCCTGCGCGACGAGATCCTGATAGTCGGGTGTGCCCGGATAGACGGATAGATAGTTGAACACCATCTGGTGGGGTCGCGCCCGCTCGATGAAGGAGACTGTCTCCTTCAGGGTCTCGGCGGTCTCGCCTCGATTGCCGACGATCATGTACCACCGCGCTTGGACACCCCATTTGCGGGCTGTCTCGGTCGCCTCGATGATCTCGTCGGGCATGACGTCTTTGCGGATGTTCTTGAGGATCGTCTGGGAGCCGGACTCGACGCCCATGCTGATCCGCTTACAACCAGCGAGGCGCATCCACTTCATCAGCTCGTCGTCGATGCGGTCCGCGCGGCTGTCGCAGCTCCACACGAAGTTGAGGCCGCGCTCGACGATGCCTTTGCATATGGCCATGGCGCGCTTGCGATTGGCCGGGAATATGTCGTCTTTGATGAGGAGTATCCGCACTGGCAAGAGCGGCAGCGACTTCTCGAAGGAGTCGAGCACGTACTCCGCCGAGTGCGAGCGGAACGACTTTCCCCAGGCGGCCCGCGACCCACAGAAGGTGCACGCGGACGGGCAGCCCCGTGCGGTTACAGCGATGTGAGTGGGGAACAGGGTATTGGGGCACACGAGCGCGTCGAGGTCGCTGATGCGCGTGCGCTGCGGCCCCACCGTCGGCCGCCCGTCGACGCGCTGGACGGCGCCGGGCAGTCCATCGACGGAGGTCCCTTTCTCCAAGCGGTCGACGAGATCCATGAAGGTGTCTTCACCCTCGCCGACGACGACAGTGTCGACGCTCGGCCAATGCTCGAGCGCCAACGTAGGCAGGGCGGTCGTGTGGGGCCCGCCGACGACGATATGCGCTCGGGGAAAGCGCCGCTTGATGGCGTCCGCGACGAGCGGCACGCCGCGCCTGTTTGCCGTGTAACACGTCATCCCGAAGAGGTCGGCGTCGAGGCCGTCGAGGGCCTCCTCGACGCGGCGCCACGGGAAGCCGGACATGTTGAGCACGGTCACCGTGTGGCCCGCCTTGATCGCCTGCGCGGCGAGCGACAAGAGCCCTATCGGCGCTTGGAAGAAGTCGAGTCCGAAGTCCTCGGGCGCGAAGCCGGGCGGCGGCCCGCTGTCGGGATCGGGCTCTTCGTCGGGGCCGGGGATCTTCCAGGGCGGCGGGTAGAGCAGCGCGATTTTCACCGACAACAGCGTACGCGGCGGCGAGCGCCCCGCAAGTCGGGTCAGCGCGTCGTGCCTTTGCCGGCGATGTGCGCGAGCGCCGCCGCGACCGCCGTGCGCAGCTCGGGGACCGACATGGGCTTGGGCAATACAGCGTAAAATCCCAAATCCGTCGCGGCGTCGGTCGTGACCGTCTGGTGGGTATAGCCGCTCATCAATATCGCCGTGATGTCGGGTTTGATCGCGCGCAGCTTGTTGAGCAGCGTTGGGCCCGTCATCTCCGGCATGAGATAGTCGGTAATCACGAGCTCGAACTGTTCGGGGTCCTTCGTGAAGAACTCCAAGGCCTCTTGTGGGTCGGAGCAGGTCGTAATGTCCACGTCGAACTGGCCGAGAAGCCGCCGCATCGCGCGACAGATCGCGACCTCGTCGTCGACGAACAAGACGCCGATCCGACGCGCGAGCTTCTCGGGTGGCGGGGGCGGCGCTACGGGTTTGACCGGAGTTTGGGGCAGGTTCGCGGGTGGCAAATACACGTCGAAGGTCGCGCCCTCCTGAGGCGCGCTGTCGACGAAGATGCTCCCACCGTGAGCCAAGAGGATCGCGTGCGTCGTGGCCAATCCCAAGCCCGCGCCGCTACCGCGGCGCCAGGTCGTGAAGAACGGCTCGAAGACGCGCTCGCGAACCGAGGTGTCCATCCCGACACCGGTGTCAGTGACGCGAAGCCTGAGCCAATGCCCTGCCGCGAGCCCTGGCGGGTCCTTGACGTCCTCGCGCACGAAGGCCCGCGTGAGCTCGACCTTGATGGGGCCTGCCTTGTTGCGCATGGCCTCGAACGCGTTGAGGAGCAGGTTCGACACGACGCAGCCGAACTCGACTGAGCTGCCCATGATCGACGGCAGGTCGGGGCCCGCGTGAAACTCGATTGTCACGTTGCGCGGCGCTTGGGGTGTGAGTGCTTGGATCGTGTCGCGGACGATATCGACCGGTCGCAAGAGCGAATAGGACTCGTGGCGGCGCTGACCGAACACGAGCAGTCGCTCCACGAGCTCCCTCGCGCGGAGCGCCGCCAGCCTCAAATCCTCGAGATCGGCGCGCGCGCTGGAGCCGGGCGGCAGCTGACCCAAGGCCAAGTCACAATGCAGGAGCATCGGACTGAGCAGGTTGTTGAGGTCCTGCGCGACGCCGCCCGCGAGCGTGCTTACAGCCTCCATCCTTTTGGCGAGGACGATCTGAGCGTCTAGCTTCGCTCGCTGTTCGTCGGCCGAGACCGCTGCCTCGACGTCTTCGAAGAGCCCGATTGCGCGCTTGCGCTCGGCCGTCCCGCGGAAGTGGAACCAGCGGTGCTCCCCCAGGCTGCTCCGCATACGACAGCGGCCCGCGAACGACTGGGCGCTACGATCGGCGTGCTCGACTGCATCACGAATAGCGGAGAGCTCGGGCCCGACCGCGCGTCGATAGAGCTTCTCGATCGTATCCAGTTGAGCGTGCTCGCTCGAGACCTCGCCAAACAGCTTGAGGCAGCTCTTGCTGAAGCGCGCGCGGCCTGTCTCGAAGTCGAGCTCGAAGAGGGCCACCCCCGTGGCTTCGAGCGCGCGCTCCAAGGTTTCGGGCTCCGCGAACAGCGCGCCCCAACTCGTGACCGTCGGCTCGACGTCAGCCATGATGCGGAGAACTCTATTCGGTTTGGGCCCCAACAGGGGCGGGGATCGAAGCGCGAGCGCGGAGCGCGGACCGCGCTAGACTCTCGCCCGTGAGATCACGACACCATTGGCCGCTCCTCTTCCTCGCGCTCGCTGCGTGCAGCTCCAAGCCTTCGGCCTCGACCTCGAGCGCGCCCATCGTGACGGGCACGAGCCAACAGGTCGCGAAGCCCGAACTCCCGCAGACGCTCCAGGATCCGCGTGAGCCCATGTTGGCGCGCACCATCGACGAGCTCCTGTCCGAGCAGCACCTCCTGCGCAAGCCGATCGATGATGCCCTGTCGAAGGAGGCTTTTCCCAAGTATCTGGAGGAGCTCGACGGCTCGAAGCTCTTCCTCCTGAAGGAGAACATCACGTCGCTCTCGCAGTTCTCCGACCAGATGGACGACGAGCTCGAGCAAGGTGATCTCCTGCTCGCGCGCTACGGCGCCGCGCTGATGGCGCGCCGGCGCAAGGTCGTAGCCGACATGGTCGCGTCGCTCCTCGCGTCGCCGTTCGACTTCACCGAGAAGGAGTCCTTCGAGGCCGACTCCGAGAAGCGGGAATATTGTGCGAGCGAGGATGATCTCAAGGCGCGGTGGCGTGCCTTCCTCAAGCTCCAGGTCCTCGAGCGGGTCGAGCAGCTCGATCAGATCGCCGACGCCCTCCAAAAGCAGAAGGACAAGGCGGCCGAGGCCAAGAGCTCTGATCCGAAGAAGAAGGTCGCCGACAAGCCCAAAGACAAAGACGCCGGTAAAGACAAACCCAAGGACAAAGACAAGGCGAAGGACAAGGACGTCGCGCAAAAGGACGAGCCCCCGCCGCCGAAGTTCGAGGACATCCCGCCGACCTTCGAGGGGCGTGAGGAGAAGGCCCGCAAAGAGCTCGCGACCCGCTACGCGACTCGCTTCACGCGGTGGGCCGACCCCGAGGGACTCGAGCCGGCAGAGCAGTTCTTGAACGCCGTCGCGTCGGTCTACGACCCACACACGGTCTTCATGGCGCCGTCCGAGAGCGAGAACTTCGACATCCAAATCACCGGCACCCTCGAGGGCATCGGCGCCGCCTTGGGTGAGGAAGATCACTATGTCGCCGTTAAAGAGATCATCCCGGGCGGCGCGAGCGCTCAGCAGGGCAAGCTCGAGACTGGGGATCTCATCCTCGCGGTAGCCCAGGAGAAGGGCGACCCGGTCGACGTCACGGACATGCCAATCGACAAGGTCGTAGGCATGATTCGCGGGCCCAAGGGGACAATCGTCACGCTGACAGTCAAGAAAGCGGACGGCCACATCGAGTCCATTTCGATCAAGCGCGACGTCGTCCAGATCGAGGCGAACTACGCGCGCGGCGCCATCATCAGCCTCGGCAAAGGGCGAGAGTCCGTCGGCTACATCAAGCTCCCCGGCTTCTACGGCGAGCTCAAGAGCCGCTCCAAGCAGGCCGAGCGCAACGCCACCGACGACGTGAAGGCGCTGCTCGACGGCCTCAAGCAACGTGGCGTCAAGGCTGTGATCCTCGACCTGCGCGGCAACGGCGGCGGCCTGCTCGACCACGCGCGCGACATCTCGGGCCTCTTCAGCCCGACCGGGCCCGTCGTCGCCGCGCGCGACTCCGACGGCAAAATGGATGTCCTCGTCGACAAGAACCCCGAGGTCACCTTCGACGGCGATCTCGTGGTCATGGTCGATCGATTCAGCGCCTCGGCCTCGGAGATCGTCGCCGCCGCCCTACAGGATTATCAGCGCGCGGTCATCGTGGGCACCGGGCCCACGCACGGCAAGGGCACCGTCCAAGCCGTCGTCGAGCTCGACCGCTATCGCAAGACCCCACCGAAGCCGGGGCAGTCGCTCGGCATCTTCAAGATCACGATCGAGCAGTTCTTCCGGGTCAACGGTGAGTCCACGCAGTGGCGCGGGGTGATCCCCGACGTCGTGCTCCCCGACCCGGCGTCGTGGGTCGAGTCGGGTGAGCGCACGCTCTTCCACTCCATCCCTTGGACCTCGATCGATCCGCTCCATTACGACATCGTCCCGCACAAGTGGTCGCCGCAGGCCCTGTCGGCCTCGAGCAAGCAGCGCGTCTCTGGCGACTCGGCCTTCGCGAAGATCGACGAGTTCGGGCAGGTGCTCACCAAGCAGCGCAAAGACACGCTCGTGCCCGTCGAGCTCCAAGCTTGGAAGGAGATGCGCAAGCGCGAGCGCGACGCCCTCGACGCTGCGGACCCTCAGCTCTCGAAGCTGAAGCCCCGCTTCGACGTCATCCCCGTAGACGCGAAGGGCGCAATCCAGAACGTGGCGCCCGACGACAAGGCCAGCAAGCAGATCGAGGACTTTCGCAACGGCCTCTCCAAAGACATCTGGATCGAAGAGTCACTCCGCGTCCTCGAGGACATGGCCAAAGCCAAATAGGCTATTGGGAGTAGCAGTCGCCGCCTTCGCCCCGCCAGGGGCGGCGCGAGTTCTTCGAGAGATGCTGCTTCCAGGGGACTAGAAACGCTCGAATCGATAGGGAAGCTCGAGCCGCGCCGCCGCCCGCTCGAGCTCGCGACCGAGCGCGGCCGGCCCACAATAGAAGACGCTCGGGCGGGGTAGACCACCGGGGCTGGCCTCGGCGACGAAGGCCGCGAGGAGCGCGTCGAGGTCGGGCCGACCGAGGCGCGTGCGCGTCCGCAAACCGGTAATCAGATCCGCGCCCGTCGCGCCAAAATGGATCTCCTTCGCCAGGTCGAGCACGCTGCCCTCGAGCTCCTTCTTGGCGCCGGTGAAATAGACGCAGAGGTCGAGCCAGCCGCTGTCGTTCTTCGACTCGAGCTCGGAGAGCAGCTGCGTGAACCACTCGAAGGACTCCTGCTCGCGGCTGATCCAGACGAAGTGCAGTCTGCGCAAGCGCCCGGGCTCACCGAGCTGACGCTTCATGTGCAGGCTCTTCAGCACCGACGCGAAGGGCGTGACCCCAATACCGGCTCCGACGAGGACGGCGTGCTCGTGTTCGAAGATGTGCGCGCTCGGCGTGCCGTAGGGACCGTCGACGTAGATCGCCTGTCCGTAATGGCCAATCGGGACGGAGTAGCGCTCGCGCAGCGCGCGTGTCCAATTGCCCAAAGACCGCACGTGCACGGTGAGTGAGCTCTTGTGCTCGGGCGCGCTCGTCAGGGTGAAGGGGTGCCACTCGCCGCGCGCGACCGAGGGAACGCAGATGAAGACGAAGTCGCCGGGCTCGTAGTCGAAGGACTCGGCGCGCGCGAACCGGAGCATCGTCACGCCTGACGCCAGCGGTCGCGCGTCGAGCAGCGCGGTCGGTCGAATGCGGACCTTGAGTCGCAGGAGCTGCTCGAAGAGGAACGCGGCGCCGGGTAGGACGAGCCACATCCAGAACACCGGGCCGTGCAAAACAGCGAGCGCGAACCACGCCCAATACGCGAGGTGCGTGAAGTGAAAGAGCTCGAAGCGCCCTTTTTCCCGCACGCGCGGTCGAGCGCAGGCCCACATCACGAGCAGCACGGCGAGGAGCGCATAGCCCGTCAAATACGCGGGCGCCCAAGGGTGCGGCGTCACCGCGACGAGCAGGTTCACTCCGTGGGCGACGCTGTGGAGGATCGACAGGATGAACACGCCCTCACCGATCGCTCGGTGAATCTCGATGTTGTGATCGAGTGGAAAGATCGGCGCGAGCGGCGTGCGGCGGATGGCGGTCCACACGTGGCGCAGCATCGGGATGAGGAGCCACGGGCCGCACAGGTTCAGGCACGCGCCGCAGCCCCTCGCGATTTGGATCCAGACGTTCGCGCCCGCGGCCCCGTAAGCGACGAACGCCCGCGTGAAGAGCGCGACGTTCACGAGGCAGAACGCTGCGACCCAGCCCGCGAGGACCGCGTTGCGTCGCAGCACGTCGAATCGGTCCGCTGCTGCGCGCGGCTGCGGGGCGTGGGCCTCTGCGCGCCGCACCTTGAGCATCGAGGTCCCGCGCTCGGCGAGCCGGCGCATGACGAGCGGTCGCAGCGCGACGACCCTGCGAAACTCGGCGAAATTGAGTGTGTGATCGCGGTCGACGTCGGCCTCGGCCATCATCAGCCGGACGAGCTCCTCGGCCTTGCCGGGGGGCAGCAAGAGCCCGCTCTCGCCGAGCGCGACATGGATCATCCACTCGATCTCGCGGCGATCGAGGCGCCCGTCGCCGTTTACGTCGTGCAGCCGAAATAAGAAGCCGAGCTTGTCCTCGAGCGACGAGGTCGCGAGCGTCTCGGCCATCGCGTGGGCCTCGGCCAAGGACGCGGGCGGCCGCGTCGGTGAGAGCGCCATGAGGATGCGCTCGGCGAGGTGAGGGCTCTTGATGCCCAAGAGGCGCTGGATGACCTCGGGGGTCGCCTGGCCCACCCCACGCCGACGTTCAGAGGCGACGAAGCGCGACCACGGTGCCGTGCTGGTATCGTCCTCGGACATCGCGCCTCGACTCCCCCCAAGTCCAACGGCGAAAAGTACAGGATGGTCTCGGGCTCCTCAAAGAGATCTCCCTAATTCGTGCGGCCCATTCGTGGAGCGCACGCCGCTCCGCCGGACAGTCCAACTCGGGGTGTCCGCCGCCCCGGACACTCGCTTCTAGTCAAACCGCCAATGTCGGCCATTCGCGGTTTGGCAAGGCCGTTGCTCTTAGGGTCTCAGCCCACCAACGGACCTCAAAGGAGACCCACGATGATTCAGATGTTCCACGCAGGCGGTTTTGGAATGTTCCCGACGGCGCTCTTCGGCTTGCTCCTGCTCGTGACCTCGCTGCGCTACGCGGTGACGCCCGAGCGGCGCTTCGTGCCGAGCCTCAAGGCCATGGGAACCCTCACCGTCGCGTCTGGAGCCTTTGGATTCGTCATGGGGGTCATCAAGTCGCTCTCGCTCCTTGGCCAGGTCGAGCCAGATCGGCGCTGGATATGGCTCGTCGGTCTCGGTGAGTCGCTCAACAACCTGGCGCTCGCGTTCGGCGTCGTGATGCTCGCGGCCATGCTCACGACAGCAGGGGCGATGCGGCGCGCGCGGGAGGCCTGAGTCATGCTCCGAAGTCCGCGTTCGATGTCGGGCGACCCTCACGCGCTCGAGTCATCACTTTCGATGATGTAAGTAACTAGCGTGAGGCCGAGCCTCGCTATTGGGTAGTCGGCTTCGGGCGCGCGATACCGGCCTCCCGCAGCTTTCGATAGAAGGTCGCGCGCGGCATCCCGAGATCCTTCGCGGCGCGCACTGCGTTCCACCGCGCCCGCTCGAGCGCTGCGAGGAGCTCGCTCTTCTCCGTCCATCGACGCGTGCGACTCGGTGGTCCGCTGCCCTCCACGCGTGGCCTGCCGACCTCGATATCGTCGCCGCCGAGCTCGTCGCGCTCCGCGAGCACGACGGCCTTCGTGAGGACGTTCTCGAGCTCGCGGACGTTGCCGGGCCAGCTGTGTTGCCCGAGCTTGCGGAGCGCGGAGGGCGCGAGCGTCATGGGCTTTCGTCCGAGCGCCGCCGTCGCGCGCTCGACGAAATGCCGCGCGAGGTGAGGCAGATCGTCGAGCCGATCGCGGAGCGGCGGCAGCGCGACCTCGACGACGGACACTCGGTAGAAGAGGTCCTCGCGGAAGCGCCCCGCCGCGACCTCGCGCGAGAGCTCGCGGTTCGTCGCGGTCACGAGTCGGAAGTCGACCGCGATCGCGTTCGCCGCGCCGAGCGGGCGCACCTCCTTCTCCTGCAGCACGCGGAGGAGCTTCTGCTTGATGGCATCTCGCCGAGCTCGTCGAGAACAGCGTGCCGCCGCGCGCTGCGACGACGAGGCCCACGCGGTCGCGTTCGGCGTCGAACAGCGCCCTTCGCGTGGCCGAAGAGCTCGCTCTCGAGCAGCGTCGCAGGAGCGCTGCAGTTGATCCCCACCGGTACTGCCCCCGCGCCGCTCACCCGCGAAGTGCAGCGCGGCGGCGCGACGAGCTCGTCGCGCGGCCTTGCCCGTGACCAGCACGGGGAGCGGCGTGTCGATCACGCGATCGAGCAGGCGGCGCTGATGGCCGGCCGAGCGACGCGCTCCGCCCGACGATCGCGCCGGGGAAGTCGTAGCGGTGCTCGAGCGCGGCTTGTTTCTCGCGCACCTCCTCTTGCAGCCGATCGATCTCGAGCGCTTGCCCGCGCGCGAGCTCCTCGACGCGCCGCCGCTCCTCCTCGAGCTCGCGTGCGGCGCCGCAGATCCTCGACGAGGCGCTTGCGGAGCGCGAGCGCGACCTGATCGGCGAACGCGAGCAGGACGTCCGCGTCGCGGCGTCGAACAGCGCGCGCGCCCAGCGATTGTCCATGTAGAGCGCGGCCGAGCACGCCGTCCGGCGATGGATCTGGAGAACAGTGACCGACCGCAGACCCATCGCGTGGATGGACGCGGTCTCGCGGAACCGATCGTCGGCGGCCGCGTCGACGGTGACGACGGGCTCACCTGCTCGCGATCGCGCGCGCCGCGATGCTGCGGTCACGTCGCGGTCTCGCCGATCGCTGCGCGGGTCGAGGTTTCCGCGCGACCTCGATCGTAGCCGCCGTCCGCCCTCGCGAGCACCAAGAAGCCACGCCCGCGCCGGTGAAGCTCGATGGCCTCGTCCATCGCCATCGCCAGGACGTCGGTGGTCTCGAGCGTCGTGTTGAGCTTGCGAAACGGGTCAGGAGGCGCTCGAGCTTCGCGCCGCGCGCGGCCTGCGCTCGCTGCTCGCTTGCGGTTCGGCGCGCTCGGTCTCGACGTTCGACGAACGCCGCCGCGCGCTCGGGCCGCGATCGAAACGAGCGCGCGAGCGCGTCGTCGAGGCGCCCCAGCGATCGCGGGTGCGGGTCCAGCTCGCGCGCGCCCGACCTTGAGCGCGCTCGGCGCCGGGCGCCACGTCCAGCGAGCGAGAGCAGGTCCGGCGCGAGCTCGCCACGCGCGCGCCGAGCTCGAACAGATCGCCTCGGTCGGCCGCGTCCGAAGCAGATCTGAGGAGCGCCTCACATTTGCGAGATCGCCCTCAGCGCGCGCGAGCGTCGCGCGGACCGGAGAGCGCGCGCGTCTCGAGATCGGCCGCGCTCGCGAGGTCGAACGCAGCCTCGGCGCGCTCGAGGTGAGCTCGCGCCGCGGTGCGCCGCATGAGGTTCGCTTCGAGCCGCGCGAGTCGACTCTTCCTCGGCGAGCTCGCGCTTCGCGTCGATCTTCGCGAAGCCGTCGCGGGCGCGTTCGAAACGCAGCGCGAGCTCGATCCCCATCGCTGCGCGCGCGAGCGCGACGTCGGCGAGCACGGACTCGCACGCCGTTTCGAAGAACTGCAGGAGCTCGCTGCGCGCGCGTCGGCTGCGGCGCGCGCGGCCTGGAGCCCGGCGATCGAGCGCGCCGAGATCGGCGTAGAGCTTCGCGAGGTCGAACGCGAGCACCAGCAAGAGATCGGTCTCGCCGAGCGCGCGGGCCACGCGCTCGCCGCGCTCGTAGGCCGCGAGCGCGCGCGCGAGCTCCCCGCGCTGATGACACGCGGTCCCGAGGTTGAGCGCGGCCCGCGCGACGTGATCGGCGACGCCGTGGGTCTCGGCGAGCTCGAGCGCGCGCTACTCGGTCGCGGCGACGTCGAGCTTGCCCGCGCGGTACGCGAGCATCGCGCGGTACATCACGGCGCGGACGCTTTCCTCGCGGCGGGCGCGCGCCGCCGTCGAGATCGCGGAGCGCCTCGGCCTCGGCGAGCTCCGCGTCGACGTCGGCGCCGCCGCCCGCGAACATCGCGCCGACCGCCGCGCACTCGAGGAGATCGGCGCGCGTGGACCCCGAGCCGGCGGAGCGAGATGACACCGAGCGGAGCCGGCGTGGGTCGAGCGAAGCGACTGGCTCCTGGTCCCCCGGAGCCCGAGCCGGCGGAGCGAGCGATGGCATCGGCAGCTAGCGCGCTTCGCGCGAGGTCGCGCGCCTCGGCGTAGCGCGCTGGTCGAAGGCGCGAGCGCGCGCGCTGCGGCCGCGCGCGACTCGGGATCGTCCGCGCCCTCGGTGAGCGCGAGGGCGGCGCGCGCGTCCCCGAGCTCGACGAGCGCCTCGGCGTGCGCTGCGCGAGCCCGCGCCGAGCCCGCGAGCGCGGGCGACGTGAACATCGCGATCGCGGCGCGTGGCTCGCCGGCGCGCAGCATCGTGAGTCCGGCTCCGAGCGCGACCCGAGGGCTCGGCTCGTCGCGCGCGCCGTCGCGTGGCTCGAGGATCGCCCGGCAGCGTGCGTAGCCACGCGCGCGGCGCGCGCTCGCGTGACGCGAACTCCTCGGCGAGGAACTCGCGCTCGGCCTGCGCGCCATCGCCGCTCTTCGCGAGGTAGAGCACGCGGCGCGCGCGGCTCGAGGTGTCGCTCGCGTCCGCGAGGTCGGCCGCGAGCGCCCGATACGCGGCGCACTCCACGCGCGGACCCAGCGCTTCGAAAATCGTAGCGGAGGGCACCGCGGCGCTCAGCGCGGCACCGGTCGCGTCCCGCGTGACGAGGGAGAGGTTCAAGAGCGAAGCCTCCTGTCTCGCGAGAGCGGTCCATCTCTCCCCCAAATCAACTTGGGCTCGCCTTCGAAATCCAAGCTCGCGCGCGACGCGACCGACCGTACGCGCGAGGACGTCGCGCGAGAGCGGGACCTCCGATGCAGCGACGAGCGCGAGCACGACCTCGGCCTCGGGCGCGAGCTCGGCGCGGACCTCGGGTGGCAGCGAGCCCGAAGATCGCATGGCGAGCAAGCGACGGAGCTCGGTCGCGGGCGTGCCCGAAGCGAGCCCTCGCAGGCTGCGCGCGACGTCTCCGGGGTGTCCGCGGGTCGCCTCGAGCACGCGCTCGGCGGCGTGCTCGAAGCCCGCGCTCGCGAGCCACGCGCGCACGTCCGGCTCGGCGAGCGGCGCGAGCGCACAGCGCGTCACCCTTGGAAAAGACGGCTCCGCCTTGCTCAACGACAGGACGACCGAGATCGGATCGAGCGGCTCGAGCGAGCGCAGCAGCGCCTCGAGGAGTCTGCGCTCGGGCCCGTCGAGCGCGTCGGCGTCATCGACGAAGAGCACTGTCGGCGTCGCGCGCGCGGCGAGCTGACCGCGAACTTCGAGCGCGGCGTGCGCGGGCACGGGCCGCGCGAGCGCCGCTCCGGTCGCGCGCTCGATCAGTTCGGAAATCGGCTGTTCTGCCTCGTGGAAAGCTTGTACGACGTTCGCTCCACGCAGCTCCGCGCTCCACACGAGCTCGCGCGTGAGGCGCGACTTGCCCGCGCCCGTCGGCCCCTCGAAGGCGAGCGCGCGCGGCGCCTCGGCGCGCGTGAAGAGCGCCTCGAGCGTCGTCGCGAAGAGCGCGCGCTCCTCTTTTCGACCGAGCAATCGCGCCGGCTCGACGAAGGACTTCGCCTGCGCGCCGCTGTGCCCGAGCGCCTCGAGGACCTCGGCCACGCTCGCGGGTCGATCGTCGGGTCTCGCTGCGACGAGCCGCTTCACGAGGCGCTTCACGTGCTTCGTCGCGATGACGTCGCCCCCGAGGCGCTCGAGCGTCTTGCCGAACGAGAACAGATCCGCGCGCGCGTCGCCGCGGCCCGTCGCGAGCACCTCGGGCGCCATGAACGCCGGCGTGCCCGCGGGCTCGATCGGCGTGCTGAAATCCGCAGCGTTCGCGATCGCGCGCGCGCACGACAGGTCGAGGAGCACGGCGTGACCGCGCTCGTCGACGAGGATGTTCTCCGGCTTCACGTCGCCGTGTCGGATCCCGACGGCGTGGAGAAAACCAAGCGCCTCGAGCACGCCCGCGAGCGCCGCGCGCGCGACCTCAGCGGGCGCGCGCGTGAGCTCGACGCCCTCGATGAGGTCGCTCGTGAAGAACGGACGCTCACCGTCCGCGGTGCGCGCGACCCCGAAGTCGTGCACGCGGACGAGGTGCGGATGAACGAGGCCGCGCAGGAGTTCGAACTCTCCGCGCAGCGCCGCGAGGTTCGTCGCGTCCGCGCGCGCGAGCAGCTTGAGGCAGACCTCGGTCGGTGGGCTGTGCGCGAGATCGTCGACGAGCCAAGCCGTGCCGAGCGCGCCCGCGCCGAGCGCGCGAAGCGGTCGATAGCGATGCGCCCAAAGCTCCTCCACGGCCTCGAGAGTGTCTCATAGATGGGTCGATGAGACACTTATGAGACATTGATTGAGGCAGAACTAAGCACCCTCCTGCGCGATTCGCGCGCAAATCGACTCATCGCAAGCGGTCCTCACTTGGGCATGCACGTTGCTCGATACGATGCCGAGGGCGGACGATGAGCACGCGAACCACGAGTCAGAACCGAGCACGCAATTCGAGGTTGGGCCTCGTGTTCGTGACGCTCGTTGCGCTCTTCAGCGCGGGCTGCGTGGTGAGCCCGCAGCCGAGTCCGCCCGAGACCGACCCCGAGCTCGACGGCGACGGCATCGACGTCGGCGTCATCCCCGAGACCGTGTCGGAGTACATCTCGTTCGACGCAGCGCCCGGCACGGTGAAGCCCGCCGAGGGCGTGGTGATCGTCACCGATCTCGACACCACCGAGGTCCCGTCGACCGCGGTCGTGCGCTCCGACGGCAGCTTCTCGATCGCGCTGCCGGGCCTGCCGGGCCACACCTATCGCTTCCAGGTGAAGCAGGGCGACGCGCGCTCGCAGCCCGTCGATCTCGTGGTCGACGACACCGGCACGACCGCCGTCCTCGTCGAAGAGGACGCGCCCAGCTGCCTCGTCCTCGACCCCGGTCGCTACGCGCCGCTCGACGGTGAGGGCGACGCGACGACTCTCCTCCTGCGGAACGACTGCGGTGTTCCTGTCCGCATCGCGGCGCCTCGCCTGCGACGTGGTCAGGGCCCGTTCGTGTTCTCACCGACGGGCGCGCTCGAGATCCCCGCCTCCGAGGTGGGCTTCATCACGGTGCGCGCAGGCGGCTCCGGCGCCGAGACCGAGGATGTCCTGCTCCTCGACGTCGAGGAGCCCGTCGCCACCCGACGCGCCATCACGCTCACGATTCCCGAATAGCGAACCGCCACCAACTCGAGATTCCCCGCCGACTCGTCCCCCGAGTCGAGCGGCCGCTCTTTGCCAATTACGCTGAACCTAGGAGATTGACCATGCTTTCGCGCTCGACCCTCTCGATCCTCGCCACCCTCCCGCTCCTCGCTGTCGTCGGCTGTCAGGTTAACGTCTCGGACGGCAATGACGACGGGTTCACCAAGGACGAAGCGCGCGAACTCCAGGGTATCGACCAGGACGGCAATGACATCTGCGCGAGCGAGGGCTGGTATGACGACGCGACTTGCGACGACTTCTGCGTACTCGCGGACCCTGACTGTCCTGTCAGCAACTGCCCCGATCCGGCCGACCCGAATGTGACCTACGTCGGCGAGCCGGGCGCGCTCATTTGCTCGCAAGACATCGACTTCTGCGCGAACGGCGGCACCATGTTCAACTCGGCCGAGTGCGGCTGCGGGTGCATCGCCGAGCCGCCGCCTGGTGAAGAGTGTGGCGGCATCGCGGGCCTCTCCTGCGGCGACGGCGAGTTCTGCGACTACACCCTCGATTCGTTGTGCGGCGCGGCCGACCAACTGGGGACTTGCGCGCCCATCCCCGACGCTTGCCCCGAGTACTACTCGCCAGTCTGCGGCTGTGACGGCAACACCTACGACAACGAGTGCTTCGCGCACGGCGCAGGCGTCGCGGTCGCGAGCTCCGGCGCGTGCGGCGACCCTGGCCTGACCTGCGGCGGCATCGCGGGCGAGGCCTGCCCGAGCGGCCTCTTCTGCAATATGGACTTCCAGTGCGGTATCCCCGACGCGCAGGGCCACTGTGAAGCCTCGCCCGAGGTCTGCCCCGATATTTACATGCCAGTCTGCGGCTGCGACGGCGTGACCTACGGCAACTCCTGCGAGGCCCACGGCGCCGGCGCTTCAATCGCGCACGACGGCGGCTGTGGAGAGCCGGGACCGACCTGCGGCGGGATCGCGGGTCTCGCCTGCGCCCCCGGGACCTTCTGTCTATACAGCCTCGCCGATCAATGCGGTAACGCGGACCAGATGGGCATCTGCGCCGCCATCCCCGAGGTCTGCCCCGATGTTTACAGTCCTGTATGCGGTTGCGACGGCGTGACCTACGGCAACGAGTGCGAGGCCAACGGCGCCGGTCAATCGATCATCGCGACGGGTGTCTGCCAAGCGATGCCTTGAGGTCCGCTACCCGCCCGGCTTTCGATGGGTGCGCGGCGGAGCCTCGCTCGGGCGGTACACCTTTTTCAGGTGCTCGCGCAGCTGAGCTTCGTCGTTGGAGATGAGCTCGGTCGCCATGACGCCGCCATCGACCGAGGTGCGTCGGTGCTGCAGGGCGACGACGGCGTCGGCGACGAGCACGCTGCTCCCACGGAAGTTGTCGTGGGTAGCGCTGTAGCGCTTCGCCTTCTCGAAGAGCTCGGCGGACTCGGGGCTCAGCGGGCGCAGCGCCGAGACGTCGCACCAGACTTTGTAGTCGCGGCCTCGGTACGCATCGATCGCGGCGTTGTGCGCCGCGACGAAGGCCTTCATCTCGTCGAACCCGATCCAGCCGTCGAGTCGCAGCTTCAAGATGCCGGGCTCGCTCGAGGCGTCTACGTTCCAAGTGCCCATTCGCTCTCGCCGCGTCCCGAACCGCGCGTCTCCCAACGTCACGATACCATCAGAGGCCTGGCAGTCGTGAGCCCTCCGTCTGAGTTCCTTCTTACGAGTGTTACTCTCGCTTGGTGAAAACCAGGCAAACGCTTGTCCTCGTCGTCACGACAGCGCTTGCGTCGGCGTGCGCTGGTACGAGCGCGCGCGACCAACCGACTGAGTCGAACGCCAGCGCCGAGCCGCAGAGTAGCCGCCCGCAGAGCCAATCCTCGGGTGGCGCGGTCGCGACCTACGAGGCTCACCCGAGGCGATGCCCGCCGGTGAAGGTCGCTCTGGAGGTGACCGCCGAGGCCGGAATCAATGCGGCCGGGAGCAGCGCGCCGCGGCCTGTCGTGCTCCGGATCTATCACGTCCACGAGCGCAGCCGACTGATGGCAGCCTCGTTCGACGACCTTCTCCTCGACGACAAGAAGGCACTCGGCGACACGCTGGACTGGAGTCAGGAGCTCACGGTCTTTCCTTCCGACAAGAAGGTGGTGGAGCCACCCGACACGGCAGAAGACGGAGAGCTCTGCGTCGTCGGCCTCTTCAAGTCGCCCGATCGCGAGAGCTTCCGGTCGTGTGCGCCGCTGCCGAGCGCGTGCGGTGACAAGGCGCGCTTCGTCGCGCTCGTCTCGGGCTCGACCCTCGAGCTCGCCGGCAACTGAGTCGCCGAAGCTGTCACGGTTCCCCGTAGGGCCCACATGCGATGGTGGCGGGCCTGGATATTCGTCTTGGTGATAGCGGGGGTGGCGTGTCGTTCGGGCGCGCCGGGTTCGTCGGCGAGCGATCCGACACGCGCTTCGTCGGACGCGCCAGCGCCGACGAGCGTCGACACCTCGAACCCACCGGCGCCCGAGGTCGCGCCGCTGCTCACGTTCAGCGAACCTGGGCGCGGCGATCGAGTCGTCATCGCGACGACCGCGACGCGCACGCTCGCGTTCATCGCGAACGAAGACGACGGCGCGGTCCACACCGTCGACGTCGCGCAGGGAGCGGAGCTATCTGTTACACAATTGTCAGGGCATCCGTCCGCGCTGGTGGGGCTCGCGAGCGGCTCGCTCGCGGTCGCACTGCGCGATCGCAACGAGGTCGTGCTCCTCTCGACTGGGGAGGATCCCACTGCTCCGCTCGAGCTCTCACTGCGCGCCCCGGTCGCGAGCGAGCCCGTCGGTCTGGCCGCGGATGCGGGCGGTCGATTGTGGGTTACGAGCTCCTTGGGTCGAGCGCTCACCGTGCTCGATTCGACGTTGTCGCAAATTCGAAAGCTCGAGCTATCGCGGGACCCGCGCGCGGTCGTCGCATACGGCGACAAGATCTATGTGAGCCACGTCTCGTCGAGCGCGCTCTCCGTGATCGACGCGGCGGATTTCAGCGTCTCGTCGCTCGATGTGTTGTCGGGGCAAAAGGCATTTGGCGAGACCCGCGGCACCTTCACCGAGCGCGAGGCCAACGGTCAGCTGTTTGCGGGTGGGCAGGTGTTCGCGCTCGCGAGCGACGGCGCAAGTCGGCTGTTCGTCCCCATGGTCACGGTCGACCCCGGCGAGCCGAAGATCACCGGCGCTTATGGCAGCACCGAGGTGCCCATCAAACCCTATGTCGGGGTCGTCGACCTGATCGGCAACAGGGCCCTCCAGGTTCGTGTCCCGAGCATGTTCTCGATGGCGCCGCGCGCGTGCACGTTGCCGCGCGCCGCCGCAGTGCGAGGCAATCGGCTCTTCGTCGCGTGCGCCGGGGTCGACGAGCTCCTCGAGCTCGACGCGCGCGTCGACAACGCGGTGAGCGCAATTCGGCGTAGGACGCGCGTCGCGAGCGGCCCGCTCGGGCTCGCCCTCACGGCGGAGTCCGCGGTCGTCGTCTCGCAGTTCGATCGCGAGGTCGACCTCGTCCCGCTCGGCGGAGGTGAGGTCGTGCGCGTCGCGCTCTCGCGACCCGCTGACAGCGAGGTCGACTCCGAGCTCGAGCGAGGCCGCAAGATCTTCCACGACTCGTTCGACGTTCGCGTCTCTCGCGACGGTCGCGCCTGCGCGAGCTGTCACCCCGACGGGCGTGACGACGGCAACACGTGGTCGTCGCCCGATGGCCCACGCCAGACGCTCACGCTCGCAGGTCGCGTCGCGGGTTCTCAGCCTTTTGGCTGGTTCGGTGAGCACCCGACCCTCGCGTCGCACCTGTCGCTGACCGTCCGTCGATTGGGGGGTAGCGGCTTCGTCACCACCGAGGACGAGGCCGATCTGACTGCGCTCATCCATTATCTCGAGGCTCTGCCTGCGCCTGTCCCGACGGAGCCCGACGCGACCGAGCGCGAGCACCTCGAGCACGGCCGCGCGCTCTTTGCCGGCGCCGAACAAGGGTGCGCGAGCTGCCATATGGGGGGTGGTACGGACCGCGCCCGGCACGACGTGAAATCGGGCAATCCCGACGAGGCCTCCGTCGCGTTCGAGACGCCCTCGCTCGAGCTCGTCGCCGCGAGCGCTCCTTATTTTCATGATGGTCGATATGCCACTTTGGAGGCGCTGCTCGACGCTACGAACGGCACGATGGGGCACTCCAAGCACCTGTCTCCCGAGGACCGAGGCGACCTCGTGCGCTACATGCGTTCGCTCACTCCGCCGCGTGACGCAGTCGAGCTGTCGCTCGCGCGAACGTTCGTAGCAGGGCCTCCGCCGCGCCCGCTGTCTCCCGACGCCGAGACCACGCTCGAGCGCGCGGCGCTCGTAAATGGAGCGCCGCCTGTCTTCCTGTCCTTGCCGCTCGAGCTCTCGGCGATCCCCGTCGTCGAGACCGAGCCGGAGATTTCCTGGGATCCGAAGAGCAACGCGAGCCAAGGTGGTGAGGACCTGAAGGGTGAGATCGTCCAAGGTGGCTGTGTGCCGGGGCACGCCGCGGCCTTGCTGCGGCTCGACTGGCGAACCGTCGGGATCACGCGCGCCTCGCAGCGATGCACGCCCGGACCCGACAACGACGGCAAGGTCTTTTGGAAGCCGCTGCGCCTCCAGACCGTCGATCCGAACAGCGCCGGAACACTGCATTTCGAGGACAAAAGAGGCTGGGTCAACGTCGTCGATGACACCAAGTGGGCGACGCGCGTCGTCGCTGGCGACGCCGCTCCGATCGCGGGCGGGCTCGCTTTTGTGCTGCGCGTGCGCTGCGCCGCGTGCGCGGAGGAGCGCGAGCGAGACCAGCTCGTCATCATCACGCCCGATGGAGGAGAACGGGCCTTCGAGACCCGGTATCTCTCGCTCGCGGCCGGCGAGGTCTCACACGTGAGCGGCGCTGTGAGCTGGCAAAAGGACGTCGAGCTCTGGGCTCGATCGACGGGCGCGACGCTCGACCTCGGGGCCGCGACGGCGCCCGCGGGGCTCGAGTCGATATGGCAGCCCGCGACGAGCGGTCACCCGCGTGGACTCCAGATCAGGGTCGACGCCTCCCGCACTACGAGCGACCCGGAGGCTCGAATCGCGGTCGGCGTGAGAGCCTGTATCCCCGATCAGGATTGCTGACAGCGAAGTAAGTCGAGGGCCGGAGTTAAGCGCGGCGGTGTCGCCACAGGGGGTCGAAATCCTGCTCGGCCTCAGAAAAGCGGGCAGGGCTCGCCAACGCCAGCGACGTGAGAGCTCGCGTCCTTCTTGGGTCCTGTGTGTCTTGGTTGCTCGCGCTGTCCTTCGGCTGTGGCGACTCGGCGAGCCCCGGGGGTGGCGGCGCGGGGGGTGATGGGGGCTCCGTCGGCGGGGCTCCGATGGGGGGTGACGACCTCGGCGGCGCCGGTGGCTCAGGCGGAGAGGCCTCTTCTTGGACGAGCGGAACGGGGCATTTCGCTCCGACTTGGCAAGCCGCCATTCGCTGCACGAGCAACCAAGTCGGCTCGCGCGTGGGGCGACACTTCATCGGGAAAGAAGGCGACGTCTGGCTCGGCGGGACCCTCGACGGCGCCTGCGACGCCTTCGGCGCCGCGACGACCGAAGAGGCGGGGACTCACGTCTTCGCGACGCGACTCGCAGGTTCGACTGGCGCTCCGGTGTTCTCGCGTGCGTTCGCGCAAGGCGACGCGATCTTCGGATTCGGGCTCGTGGGCCTCTCCGGCGGATTGAAGATGGCGGGCGGCTTCGACGCGCCCGTGATGTTCGATGCGCTGCCCGCGGTCGATCCACCGGCGTTGCCCGACCACACGCCAGCGTGGCCGACGTTCATCGTCGACCTCGATGCTGCGGGAGCGGCGAGCGGCGTGCGCAGCCTGGGTGTCGAGTACACGGCGGCTACGCTCGCGGTGAACGAGAGCGGCCGACTTGCGGTCGCGACTGGCTCGTACGAGAGCGACTTCGGCGACGGGTTCGTGACAGTGCCGCTCGGCGCGGCTGGCGTGGCCGTCCTGAACGCTGACAATTCTGTACGATGGCAGACGGTGGTCACACCCGCGCCGGGGCTCACGTCGATGTTCTTCGGGCACCGCGTCGCGATCTCGAGTGACGGCTCCGTGCTGCTGACCGGCGTGCTCCGGGGTGAACTCTCGATTGGCGGCTTCGACCTGAGTAGCCCTACAACATTGTCACCGACGCTGCTCGCGTTCGATCCCGACGGCGCGGTCCGCGGCGCGCGCGTCCTCCCCGCGAGCGAGGACTGGTGCGAGCTCGACGCCGCGGCTCTCTCCGACGGCGGGTTCGTCGTGAGCCAGGTCTGCTCCGGAACCGTGGAGGCCGAGGCGAGCGGTGTGCTCGGCAGCGCCGGTCAAACGAGCGCGTTCGTGCTGCGGCTCAATCAGGATGGCGCCGTCGATTGGGGGCGAGCGCTCGGCACGAGCGGCGTCGACTCGATTGTCGTGAACGAGAGCGCGAACGGTGGAGTCGTCCTCGGCGGCTCGTTCCTCGACACGATCGATCTCGGTGATGGCGCGATGGCCTCGGCCGGTCGCCGCGATCTCTTCCTCGCTGAGCTCGACGCCTCCGGTGAGACCTCGTGGTCGCAGCGCATGGGCGGTGAGTGGGACGAGGGGATCGACTCGATCTCGCAGCTGCCGTCGGGTGATCTCGTGGTCTCGAGCAATAGCCTGCTCGGGCCCGACCCCACACCCGAAGAGCCGGGCTTCATCCTCGAGGCCTTCTCCCGACTCCACGCGCAGCCCTGACAGCAGCCGCAGCTCAGCGCGCGAGGGTGGACGCAGCCCCGACGCTCAGTGCATCCTTGTCGCCCGCGGACGAGCCCGACGCGCTCGCTTACCAGGAGTCAGGCGATGGGATTGAGCTTTCATATCAAGTCATCCGTACTCCCCGATCAGGCGACGGTCGTCGCGTTTCGTGGAAGCGAGGGCATCTCCCGGCCCTACGTCTTCGACATCTACGTCGAAGTCACGGGCCCCCTCGACATCGAGATGGACGACGCGCCCGGCGCCAAGGCGACGCTCACCATCGAGAACGGCGACACGGTGTTGAGCTCTTATTCCGGTATCGTCGGCCAGTTCGAACTCCTGCGCGCGATCAACGTGAGCGACACGTCGCGCGCGCTCTACCTGCTCCGTTTGGTCCCGCATTTCTGGGCGCTCTCGCTCACGCGACACAGCCGGATCTTCACGAAGCAGAGCCTGCCCGACGTCATCAAGGCCGTGCTCGGCGACGAGGGGATTCAGGACTTCGAATTCAGGATCAACGGCTCCTACGAAGAAGAAGAGCACATCACCCAATACAAGGAGAGCTCGCTCGACTTCATCCAGCGTTGGACCGAGCGCGAGGGGCTCTTCTACTTCTTCGAGCAGAGCGAGGACGGCGAGAAGCTCATCATCACCGACAAGAAGTCGGCTGCGAGCGCGCTCTGCTCCGACCCGATTCGGTATCAGCCGCACGGCGGCGGGGACGGGAGCTCCGGTATCCACTTCGAGACCTTCATCGCCCGTAATCGCTCGCTGCCTGCGACGGTGAAATTCACCGATTACGATTATTCGAAGCCCCAACTCGACGTGAAGGGCTCGTCCAAGGTCTCCCCGAACGGGATGGGCGACGTCGTCACCTACGGCAACCGCTTCTTCACACCGGACAAGGGCAACGCGCTCGCCGCCATTCGCGCGGACGACCTGCGCGCGCGCGGCAAGAACTTCTTCGCGGCCGGCCCGGCTCCGCAGATCATGGCGGGTTATCCCTTCTCGGTCGATCTCCACCCCAAGGGTGATTTCAACACCGAATATCTCGCCGTGACGGTCGAGCACTTCTACTGCCTCGATAATGGCAAATCGTGGGGCAGCGTCCTGCCCTTCGACCACCAACAGGAATATCGGTGCGAGGTCACCGCGATCCTCGCGTCTCAGCAATATCGCCACCCCGAGACCGTGCCGTGGCCCCGTATCGACGGGTTCGAGAACGCGAACGTCGATGGTCCCGCGTCGAGCGAATACGCGCAGATCGACGACCAAGGGCGCTACGCGGTGAAGTTCAAGTTCGACGAGGGCACGCTCAAAGACGGCAAGGGCTCGACGTGGGTTCGCAAGATGCAGCCGCACGCGGGCGCCGTCGAAGGCTGGCATTTCCCCGAGCGCAAGGGCACCGAGGTCGTCTGCGCCTTCCTCGGCGGCGACCCCGATCGGCCCGTGATCGTCGGCGCGATCCCGACGGCGGTCCACCCGAGCCCCGTGACGAGCTCGAACCACACGAAGAACGTCATTCAGACGGGCGGGCGCAATCGCTTCGAGATGGAGGATCAGGACGGCTCACAGCGCGTGACCATCTCGACCCCCCACGCGAAGACCTTCATCCATATCGGTGCAGGCCTCGAGGGGCTCTCTCAGGTCTATTCGGGTGAGGGCACGATTCCGGATCATCAGATGGCCATCCACACGGAGGGCAACTCGCTCATCAACACGTGTGGGACCTACGACATCGAGACAGGCGTCGATTGGAACGTCGTCATCGCGAACGATCACCACGAGCAGATCGGGGGCAATCGGGTCGACGAGGTGACGGGCTTCATGCAGCAGGAGATCGGGCAGACGCTGCTGCAAGAGGTCCAAGGCGAAGTGACCGAGGCCTACCATTCGACGCTCGAGCAGGGCGTTCAGGGCGCGGTCACGCTCAACCACATGACGTCGCTGCATCACGGTATCGGGGCCGAGGCCGTCGGCGGAGCCACGCACATGCTCACGGTCGAGGGCACGCAGGCCATCCACGTGACCGACACCCAAGAGATGATCATCGACGGCGAGGTGAGCTGGACCACGAAGACCGCGGAGTGGAAGATCACCGGTGATCTGGAGATCACGGCGACGGGTCACCACAAAATCGAGTCGTCCAGCTGGCACGAGAACACGCTCGGACCCAAGAGCGAGCTCATCGCCGGGTGGAAGAACGAGAACATCTTCGGGATTTGCACCGAGACCTTGCTCGGCGGAAAGCTCGAGATCAACGCGGCGTTCGTGTTCGAGTTCGCGCCCGAGAAGACGCACATCAACCTGTGTCGCTGGGAGGTCGCGGCCGAGCACGCCGAGGCTCACGCGCTGAAGGAGCGGCTGAAGGGCCTCGATAACGAGGTCGCGGGGCTGAAGACCTACGACGCGGCCCTCTTGCAGGGCGGCACCGCGCTCACGTCGAAGCTCGAGGCGCTCGAGAGCACGGTGGGCACGCTGAAGAGCAGCGTCGCCGCGCTCCACAGCAAGGCGTAGCTCGGTCTCGGCGAAGCTCCGCTCGATACCCTCATGCGCGTAATCAAGCCGCATTACCTCACGCCGATGCCCGCGGTCTTCGACGACGGCCGCAGGCTCCACTGCGTGGTGACGGTCATCTTCAGCGCCTCCTTCGACGGCGTCCTCCAAGAGGAGCGCTTGCTCTGGGCGTTCGCCACCGAGGCCGTCGAGGGCATGGTCGTCGACGAGGCCATGCCCAAGCCCCACGCGGAGTGGCTCGTCCACGGCTCGTGCTTCGCGCACGGCGAGGGCGTGCGGCAGTCCTTCGTCAAAGCGAAGGTCGCCGAGCAGGAGAAGCTGCTCGCGGTCTTCGGCAAGCGCGTCTTCAAGATGGGCGTGCCCTCCACGCCCGAGCCCTTCGAGTCGGTCCCGATCCGCTTCACGCACGCGTTCGGCGGTGAGGGCTACGCCGAGAACCCCGCCGGCAAGGGATACGGGGGCAGCGAGCTCCCGCAGGTCGAGGTTCGTTCGCCACTCATCAAGTCACCTGACGATCGGCCGCCCATCGCGAGCTTCGGGCGGATCGACGTGCAGCTGCCCCAGCGCATGAAGAAGACGGGCACCTACGACACGCGCTGGTTCAAGACCCGCTATCCGGGTATCGCCGAGGATTTCGATCCCACGTATTTCCAGCTCGCGCCGCCCGATCAATGGCTGAAGACCTTCTTCCACGGGGACGAGCGGTTCTCCGTCGTCAACATGCACCCGGAGAAGGCGCAGCTCGACGGCGCGATGCCCAACGTGATCGCGCGCTGCTTCGTGAAGAAGCGAGGTGAGGACCACGTCGACGTGCCCCTGCGCATCGACACGCTGCATCTCTTCCCCGCGCTCGAGCGGCAGGTCATCGTCTGTCGCGGCACGACGCCGACGAAGAGCGACATGCTCGACGACATCGAGGAGATCGGCTGCGGCCTCGAGTGGATCGGCCGGCCGAAGAGCCGCGATCACTACATGGCGACGTTCGATCTGCGCCGCTCGAAGACAGCCGAGGGCGGGCTCGCGAGCCTCGACGACACGGCGCTCTTGCCCGAGGCCGCGCCGAAGCCGAAGGAGCGGCTCGTACCACCCGGTGAGGGCCTGAAGCAGCGCCAGATGGAGCGTCGGCTCGACCTCGAATACGAGAAGGCGAAGCAGGCGCTCATCGATCAGAAGGTGGACCTCAAGCACCTGCCGCCGAAGCCCCAGATCGACACCAGCGTCGACCCCGACAAGGTGAAGGGACCGAGCGATCCGCCCACGATGGAGGGCGTGCAGAAACAGGTCGCGGCGAAGCGGGCCGAGGCGATCGCCAAGCTCCGCGCCGAGGTCGACAAGATGTGCGAGAACCTCTCGCCGAAGGAGGCCACGGCGCTCAAAGCTCGAACCGAGCCCGCGCTCGCGAAGGCCGAGAGCGAGCTCGTCGGCCCGCCGCGGTTCCGCCGCGAGAACATCCGCGCGGAGCTCGAGGACAAGGTCAAGCTCTTCAAGAACGCGGGGATGGATGCAGCGCCGCTCCAGGCGCAGCTCGACGATCCGAAGCAGGACCAGCGGCTGCGCGAGTTCGAAGCGATGCAGCGCGACCGCTATCGCAAGACCGTCCAACACCAGGGTGCGCCGCCCACGTTGAGTCCCGAGGCAAGCGAGAGCCTGCGCACGAAGGTGAACATTCATGTCACCGCGAACGAGCCCTTCGAGGGGATGGACCTCACGGGCGCCGATCTCTCGGGGCTCGATCTGCGTGGGGCGAACCTGCGCGGCGCGTGGCTCGAGGCCGCGGATCTCACGGGCGCGCAGCTGGCCGGCGCGGACCTCAGCCAGGCCGTGGTCGCGCGCGCCAAGCTTCACGGCGCGGACCTGAAGGGCTGCAAGGCGCGCGGCGCGACCTTCTCCGAGGCTGACCTCAGTCAGGCCGATCTGAGCAACCTCGATCTCACCGACACGTTCTTCGTGCGCGCGAACCTCACCGACGCGAAGCTCGCCAACACGAACATCGAGCGCGCGGATTTCACCGAGGCGAAGCTCGTTCGAACCGATCTCTCGGGCTGCACGCTGAAGAACGGCTTCCTCGTCAACCTGCGGTTCGAGGGCGTCTCGCTGCGCGACGCCGATTGGGACAAGACGACGCTCTACCAGTGCGACTTCATCGAGGTCGACGCCCAACGCGCGAAGATGAACCTGGTCCTCCTCGTCGACTCGCTCCTCGACAGGGTGCGCTTCGACGATGCGAACCTCGTGAAGCTGCAGGCGGCGAAGATCGACAAGCGCCATCGCTTCGTCGGCTGCTCGTTCGTCGGCGCGAAGGTCCACTTGGGGATGTTCCGCGGCGCCGAGTTCGAGGCCTGCACCTTCGACCACTCGGATCTCGAGACCACGGATTTCTCCGGCGCCGTCGCGGACGGCTGCACGTTCGAAGACGCGCGCGCGATCGGCGCTCGGTTCGTCGGCGCGAGCGTCCGCGGCTGCAAATTCGATCGCGCCGATCTCATGGAGTCGTGCTTCGGGAGCGCGCTCTTGGACGGCGCTTCCTTCGAGGGGGCGAACCTTTTCCGCGCGGACTTCGGCCGCTCGGTCGGCGCGGACGTGAGCATGAAGGGCGCGAACGTCAAACGTGTTCGCACCGTGCCGAAGCGCGAGGAGACCGCGTGACGACCCGCGCAGACGTGGAGCGAATGGTCGCCGAGGGCGCGACCTTCAGCGAGCGGAACCTCGATGGGCTCGATCTCTCGGGCATCGATTTCGGTGGGTCCGCCTGGCTGAAGTCGACCGCGCGTCGCGCGAAGTTCACCGACGCTCGGCTGTCGGAGTGCTCGTTCGCCAACTGCGATCTCTCGGGCGCGGACATGTCGCGAGCGCAGATGAAGGCCTGCGCGTTCCACGCATGTGTCCTCGACGGCGCGCGACTCGACGGCGCGGACCTCGAGCGCGGCGCGTTCAACGCCTCGAGCGCGGACGGCCTGCAGCTCGGTCGCGTGAACCTGCTGCACTCCGCCTGGCTGAAGGTCTCGATGAAGGGCTCGAGCTTCGCGGGAGCGCGGCTCGAGCACGCGAACTTCGTCGAGACGGACTTCCACGAGACCAACTTCGACGGCGCCGATCTCAAGCACACCATCTTCATGGAGCTCGAGCTGACCTCGGCGAAGCTCGACCGAGCTCACTTCGACAAGACGACGTTCTTCCGCAACAAGATGCCTGGCAAATCGTTCGCGAGGCTCGATCTCTCGACCTGCCAGCTCATGGAGTGTCAGCTCGACGGCTGCGATTTCACCGACGCCAAGCTCGAGAAGACGAACTTCAGCCGGGCCACTCTGACGGGGGCTTCGTTCGAGGGCGCGATGATGAAGAACGCGCTCTTCCCCAACGCGATCGTCGTGAACGCGAAGTTCGCAAACGCCACGCTGTCGGAGGCGATCTTCATGGAGGCCGAGGTCACGAACGCCGACTTCACGAAGGTCAGCGCGAACCTCGGGATGTTCATGCGCGCGAACTTGACGGGCACGATCTTCCGCGACGCCGATCTCAGCTTCGCTGACTTCTCCCACGCGAACCTCAAGGACGCGGATTTCACCGGTGCTACGCTCGTGCGGGCGCGGCTCCACGCGTCGAAGCAAGACAACACGAAGTTCAGCGCGTCGAAGTCCGTCGCCGAGGGGGACAACCCCGAGCTCGTCGAGGCCGAGACCTGGTGGCTCAGCCATCACCGCAAACGACCGAAGGAGCGATGAGATGTCGAACGCATCATCCGTGAAGCCGTTGTCGGACCCGCCCCACCGCGAGCCCTCGGTCGACGCGCAAGCGGCTCACGATCCGCTGTCGAAGATCGAGTCGATCCTCTCTTCGCCCGAGGTTCGCCAGGCGTTCGGCGCGATCGAGGGTCGCGACGGCGCTGAGCTCCTCGTGCGCGTGGGGGCCGACCTCGTCCGCGCGCGGCGCGCGAAGGGTTGCCTGGTCGAGCCCGAGACAGGGGACATGGTGCTCGTCGCGCGCTCCGAGGATTTCGCCTTCGTTCTGTCGGTGCTCGTCGGTCACGCGGAGGGTGGCGCGAGCGTCGTCTCCGTCGACGGCGATCTCACACTGCGATCGACGGGCGGTCGCGTCGCGGTCGTCGGAGGCGAGGGCGTGACGGTGACGAGCGGCGGAGAGGTCGCGGTCAACGCACCGAGCCTCGTCGCACGCACGATGTCGGCGACCTTCTTCGCGGATTCGCTCTCGTACCTCGGTCGCAAGGTCGACGCGCAGGTCGATCGCGTGAAGGTTCTCGGGCAAGCGCTGGAGACCGCGATCGACAGCGTGACCTCGCGCGTGAAGCACTCGTTCCGCACGGTCGAGGAGATCGAGCGCGTGCAAGCCAACGAGCTCCACGTGAACGCGGAGGCCACGCTCAACCTTCACGGCAAGAACACGCTGATGACCGCCGAGAAGCTGGTGAAGCTCGACGGCGAGCAGATCTCGATCGGCTGACATTTCTGTAAGCATCAACTCCTCGAGGAGCGCCGCATGTTCGCAAGCACGCAGATGATGGGGATGAACCTGGCGTTTCCGGATGTCTGCCTGACCCCTGCGCCGCCCGCGCCGGCCCCGGTCCCGCTGCCCTATCCGAACACGTCGATGGGGCCGACGACCGCGCCGTTCTGCCCGAACATCCTGTTCGTCGCGGCTCCAGCGCACAACCTCACGCACCCCGTCGTCGTCTCGCTCGGCGACACCACGGGCGCGATCGGCGGCGTCGCGTCGGGGACCTGCATGAACAACACGCGGCCCATGACGGGCGCGTTCACGGTGCTCCTGTCCGGCGCGCCGGCGACGCGGATGACGACGATCAACATCCAAAACAGCACGAACGCGCCTGGGATGCGCATCGTCCCGAGCCAGCCGAAGATCCTGATCCTCGCCCCCTGATTGACGCTTTGTCGTCGGGACCCTCGAGCGCGCGCTCCAGTTTCGAGGTGATTCGGGCCGTCGACGCAGGGCCCGTGGTCGTCGAGATCCCGCACGCAGGCCTCGCGATCGACGAGCGCGCCGCTGCGTTCACCCGCATCCCGGAGCGAGCGCTCAGGGCCGGCGCGATCGAAGAAGACGCAGACTTCGGGGCCGATCTCGTGTGGGAGGGGACGGAGAACGCGCGCGTGACGCGCGTCGTGGCGCGCGCGAGTCGCTACGTCATCGACCTCAACACCAACCCGCGGCCGCCGCCTCGACCACCGTTCTACGAGGTCGATCCCGAGCCGCAGAAGATCTTCCACCGATCGCAGTGCGGCGTGAGCTGGGTCGAAGAGGGTTTGCCGAGGAGCGAGCGCGAGCGACGCATCACCGAGGTTCTCGAGCCCTACCACGCAGCCGTCGAGCTCGAGCTCGAGCGGGCGCGCGCCCTCCACGGAGCCGTGTGCCTCGTGTCAGCGCACACCTTTCAGGATCGTAAGCGAGCGATCTCCGACCTCGTCCTCGGCACGCAGCGCGAACAGACAGCGCCCGCGAGCCTGCGCGACGCTGTCGCGGACGTCGCACGAGCGCGCGGCTTCTCGGTCGCGCTCGAGCAGCCCTTCCAGGGCGGTTGGTCGCTCACGCGGCACGCGCGACCCAGCACGGGAGTCATGGGCCTGCAGATCGAAATGGCGCGACGCCTCGTCACGGGGCCTGACGATCGCCGACGCGCTGTCGATGCGCTCGCGCTCTCGCAGCTGAGAGAGCTCGCGCTCGCGATCGTCGGCGCGCTCGTCGCTAGCTGCGCGCGCCCTTGAGGATCGCGCCGCCCGTCCGCGCTCGCGTGAGATCGGCGCCGACGATGGTCGCGTTCTCCAGGTCGGTGTCGCGCAGATCGCACTCGTCGAGCTGCGCGTTCGTCAGATCGCAGCCCTTCAGTTTGGAGCCGCGCAGGGCGGCGCGGCGCAGGCTCGCGCTCGTGAGGTTGATGTTCGGCGCGATGATCTTCTGCGCGTTCGCCTCGACCAAGCAGGCCTCCTCGAATCGCGCGCTCGGCAGCTTGCTCATTCGAAGCTCCGCGGACGTGAGGTTCGCGTGACTGAAGTCGGTGCCTTCCCCGGTGAGCGTCGACAGATCGGCTCGCGTCAGATCCGCTCGCGCGAACGAAGCGCCGTCGACCTTCGCCTTCGCGAGCGACGCACCTCGGAGGCGCGCGTCGTCCAACTTCGCGCGCGACAGGTCCGCTTGCTCCCAGGTCGTCCGCTCGGCGTCGATCTTCTCGAGGCGGGCTCCGACGAGCGATGCGCCGGAGAACGTCGCGCCGTCGAGCGTCGCGCCGGAGAACACGACGTCAGCGCCGGTCACGTCCGACAGCCGCGCGCCGGCTAGGACTGCGCCAGCGAAGGAGGCCGCCGCGACCGAAGTCCCCGAGAGGTCGGCGTCTCGAAGTGACGCTCCTGTAAGCACGGCGCTGTCGAGGTTCGCGCGGAGGACCTTGGTGCGGTCGCCGTTGACCTTCTCGAGGCGTGCGCGCTCGCAGTGCGCCATCGTGAGCGTCGCGTCCGCGAGGTTGGCCTCCGTCAGCGTCGCGTCCGTGAGCGTCGCTCGCGACAGGTCCGCGCGTGACAGATCGGCTTGCGACAGATCGGCGCCCGAGAGGTCGGCCTTCATCAGCTTCGCTCCGCTCAGCCGCGCGTTGCGCAGGATCGTGTTCGTGAGCCGCGCGCCGGTGAGCCGCGCGTCGCTGAGGATCGCTCCCGTGAGGTCGAGTCCATGGAGATCGGCATCCGAGAGATCCATCCCGAACATCGCGACGTTCGCACGCACGTTGTCCAAGACGAGCTTGCGCACGCCAGTCTCCGCGGTCGGCGCGGGCTCGGGCGGAGGAGGTGGCTTCGGCTCTTCGGCGGGTTTCGCGGGGCTCGGCGATAGCTGCGGCGACGGCGGCGATGGTGGCTCTTCCTCGACAGGCTTGGTCGCAGCGGGCGGCGGCGCCGTCACGACGGGCACGGGCACGTGCGGCGCGGGAGGTGGAGGCGCGGGCACGAACGGCATCGGCGCCGGAGGAGACGGCGCGGGCAGGAAAGGAGACGTCGCGGACGGCGGAGGCGCGGGCACGAAGAGCGCCGTTGCGGACGGCGGGGGTGCAGGCGCGGGAGGTGGGGGCGCCGGCACTTGCGCTGGCGGATGGAAGGGGAGCGGGTCGGGAACCGTCGCGCTCGGAGGAGGCGGCGCGTGGAATGGAAGCGGCTCGGCTGAGGGCGTCGAAGTCGTCGAGTGGAAGGGCAGCGCGACGCCGATTTGCCCGCCCAAGAAGGTGATGTCGACGGTCCCCGAGTCCTCGAAGATGGGCTGCGTGGGTTGAGCCGTCGAGGCAGGCGGGGCCGGGGCTGGGGGCGCGAACGGCAGCGCATACGAACTCGCCGGAGGCTGCTCGTCGCCGTGCGTGTCCGGTTTGGCGAAGAGCGCGGCCGCACCCGTCGGAATGCTGATGGTGTCCTCGGTTTCGTCGACCGGCGGTGCGAAGGGCTGCGCTGGGATTTGGACCGAAACGGGCCTCACCGAAGGCGGACCGACGACCTCTTCCATCGGGACGACGCCCGCGACGAGCTGCGCGGTCGCGAGCGACTGCGGATCGATCTCGATGCTCCCGCGCCAGTAGAGCCGCGCGCGCCATTGGTCCATGTCGACGACGATGCGATCGAGCGAGAGCTCGAGCCCTGCGGCAACGCCGTGCGACGGCACCCAACGCGCCGTCGGATGCAGGCCCGGCAAGCGAGCGTTGAACCTCGTCACCGTGGGGTGCATGCCGTGAAAAACGAGCCACTCGTCGCCAACGAGCTCGGGGACGCGCTGATCCGAAGGCGAGGTCTGAAAGAACTCGAACGGGAACTCCGCCGGCAGATCGAGGAGCCCTCCGCGATAAAAGGGCGGCAGGCCGAGCGGCGCGAGGCGAGCGCGAGAGGGCCAGCTCGCGGGGATCGGCGCGAGGCCGGCCGGGGCCCAAGCGTTCTGCGCGTCGATGATGTTCGGCAGCTGACGGCCTACAGGATTGTCAGTCGTTGGGCCGCCGAACGCGCGGTCGTAACTGATCGGGATCCGCGAGAACGGCGTGGGCGGAGCCTCGGGGTGCGTGCGGTCGCCGTAGACGTGGAGCGTCTTGTCGACGAGGGTGTGGACGCCGCGGCCAGCGACCAGGCGCACGCTCATCGAGCGCACCTGCGTGCCCTGCGGCGCGAACGCGCTGCCGATCACGAGGATTTCTGCCGCTTGCAGGCGGGGAGCCGTCTCGGTGACCGCATCGAACGCGCCACCCTCGACCGGGGCCGCGAGCACGGCCGTCCCGCCGTCGGAGAGCGTGAGGTCGGCCGTCAGCGTCGCCCCGAGCTGCACGGGGCCCATCGCGTGTCGCCACACGAGCGGCGTGCAAACCACGCCACCGAACGTGCGCACGTGAACGGCGCTGGCAGACGTGTAGAGCGGTGCCGTCATCGCGTCGCGCCAACCATCGCGGCCGTAGACTAACTCAACCGCTCGACTCCTTTCGCGCCCGACTTCAACCGGGCGCGCCGAGTGAAGTCGGCTCGAGCTCGCGCTGGAGGGTGCACACCCCCAAAGAGCCCGCGATCACTCGCGTCGCGCGCCGAACGAGCGGCGCACGTGGTCCTTCATTCGGGTGACGAGATCGCGCGAGGGCTCGCGCATGTGGTTCTCGACCCAGTGCACGAGCATGACTTGATGGGCCGCGATCGTGAGGCGCGCCATGACCTCCGGATCCATCTCGATGACCGAGCCCTCCGCGATCGAGGCTCGGAACACGTTGGTCACGAGCCCGAGCCCTTCACGCCATTGGCGTCGCTGCTCGTCGCAGATGAACTTGGGATCGAGCGCCCACGGCTGCCCCTCGTTGAGGTGCAGTCGCAGGTAGTTCGGGTGCTCGGTGAGGTAATCGACGTAGGTCTCGATGCCGGCGATGAGCGCCTCGAAGGCCCCGGCCCTCGCGCTCTCGGACGCGGCGCTCGCCGCGCGCTCGAGCAGGGCGCGACCGCGCGTCTCGTGGATCGCGGCGTAGAGCTCCTCTTTGCCGGCTACAGCGCTGTAAACCGTCGCGAGCGCAAGGCCGGCCTCCGTCGCGATGTCCTGCATGCGCGTGCCGACGTAGCCGCGATCCGCGAAGACGCGCTCGGCGACCTCGAGGAGCAGGCTGTAATAGCTGGTCCTGCGAGCCTCGCGGGCCCGCCCCTTGGGAGCGGGCGGCGCAGACCGACGGCGCGCGACCGCCGTCGGCTTGTGCGTGACGCCGCGCCTCACGAGTCTTCGACGATGCGGATGGCCTGCGTCGGGCAGTACTTCGCCGCGGCCTCGACCTTGGAGCGGAGCGCGACGTCGGGTCGCGGAGCGAGCACGCGCGACTTGCCGACGCCGATCGCGCGGAAGACCTCGGGCGCCTCGCCCTCACACATGCCGTGGCCCTGGCAGAGGTCGAGATCGAGCGCGACGCTGAAGGCCTTCGTGCTCGAGGTGGACGGCTTCGCCGACGGGGTCTCTGCGGTGGTCGTCGTCGGAGCGCTGTACGTGCGCGCGACGTTCGCCGCGCGCCTGCGATAGCGCACGCGAGCCGGCTCCTTCGGACCGACGACGAGGCCGTGGAAGTCGCTCTCGACGTTGGGGTTCACGAGCTCGAAGTCGTAGCGACGGAGCAGGATCGAGAGGATGGCCTTCACCTGCAGGATCGCGAACGCGTTGCCCATGCACTTGTGCCGACCGCCGCCGAACGGGATGTAAGCGAAGTCGCGCTTGTCCTCCTCGCGCGGGGGCGCGAAGCGGTCGGGGTCGAAGCGATCCGGCTCGCGGAAGTACTCCGGCATGCGGTGGCTCACCGTCGGCGAGATGAGCACCCAAGTCCCCTTCTCGAAGAAGTACCGGCCGTAGACGAAGTCCTTCATCACGACGCGCACGAGCATGAAGAGCGGCGGGTGCAGGCGCAGCGTCTCGAGCACCGTGTACTCGGTGAGCAGCGCGTTGCGCAGGGAGAAGTAGCCGACCTCCTCGCCGCCGCCGAACGCAGCGTCCAGCTCGCCGCGCACGCGCTCGAGATAGTCAGGGTGGTTGACGAGCTCGATGAGCGCCCACGCCGTCGTCACGGAGCTCGTGTGATGCCCCGCGAACATCGAGGCGATCAGCATCCCGGTGATCTCGTATTCGGTGAGGGGGACGCCCGACTTGTAGCGAGCATCCATGAGCGTCTGCAGGAAGTCCTCGCCCTCGCGGCCGGACTTGCGGCGCTCCTGGATGAGGCGCGTCACCATCTCCTCGAGGCGGATGCGGGCGCGATCGCGCTCGCGGAAGGACGGCAACGGCAGGTGCGCGTTGAGGTAGGCGACCGGCGTGATACCGCGCTCGAGCGAGGCGTACACGCGGGAGAACTCCTCGGTCATGCCCGTCCTGAACTCGTGCCCGAGCAGGCAGTGGCTCGACGTGTAGTTCGTGAGGACGCGGCAATAGTCGACGAGATCGAACTCGCCCGACTCACCCCAGTTCGCGATGCTCTGCTCGACCTCGCGCACGACGATCTCTCCGTACGTGCGCATGCGCCGATCCTTCAGCGCGGGGAGCAGCATCTTCATCTGCTCGTTCATCTTCTCGGGCGGGGCGTCGTAGACCATCCCCTTGCCGAAGACGGGGGTCATGATCTTGTAAGCCTCGGACGGGTTCAGCTGCTCGTCCGGCGCGCGAAAGACGGCCTCGTGTGCGTTCGGCCCGAAGATGGCGACCATCTTGCGGCCGAGCACGTCGAAGGCAGCGACCTCACCGACCTCACGCTGGGCGCGCGTGAGCAGGCCGATCGTGTCTCGCACGAAGTCGACCGTGTGCCCGACGACGGGCAGTCCACCGCCGAGGCGCGGGGGCAGCGAGAGGCCGCTCGGTGCTTCACGCTTCTTTCTGAGGACGGTGTTGACGAGAGGTTCGAGGTTCATGGCGCACCTCGTAGCTCAGTCCCCTCGACTCTGAAATGCCCATTTCAAAATTTGAAATGACGGTTATGCGTGCGTTGGCGCGTGTCGTCGCGAACGTGCTCGCGGTTGCACCTCGTCGTCGCGGGGCGCGTCCATCCTTCGTTGTGTTGCACCGCTTGACCGGTGACCCCACGAGCTACGAAGATTCTCGGACAAACCCGCGCACCGTACGCTCGCCCCCTTTGGGTCGGGTCGTGCTATCGAGGTGTTCATGAGGTTCTACACCGCGCTCGTCCTGGCGACGTTGACGGCTCTCCCGCTCGCGGGGGGCTGCAAAAAGGGCCAGGAGCAGACCAGCAGCGCCAAGAGTGAGGACGATTCGTCCAAGTCCAAATCGTCGGGGTCGTCTTCGTCATCGACCTCGGCATCGACCTCGGGCTCTGCGGTCGCGGCGAACTCCGCGACTGCCCCGCCCGCCCCCGAGGGCACCGCAGCCGACGCAATCGTGCTCGATCGGGGTGACGGCAAACTCGAAGTCGCGATGAGCCCCGACGGCAAACTCGCGCTCCGCGCTTACGACGACAAGGGCACGGCCATCGCGCCGAGCGACATCACGGGCCAGGTCCGTCCGTCCGAGGGGACGTGGGTCACGGTCGAGCCCTCCGACAAGGGCGTCAAAGCTCAGCTCCCCAAGCTCGAGCAGGGGTTGACCACCATCGAGCTCGCGCTCACCGTGAAGGGGAACGCGTGGGCCGACACGCTCGACGTACCCGAGGGCGGCACGGCCGCCCTGCAAGAAGAGCCGAAGGTCGCGATCGCCGAGGGGACCAAGGGTCCGCACGGTGGCATCGTGGACGTGGCAGGTGATCAGCGCTTCGAGCTGGTCATGGATGAAGAGACTGGAGACGTGCGCGTCTACTTCCTCAATGACAAACTCGAGGAGATGCAGGTGCCGCCCGGCACCGAGATCACCCTCAACATCGAGGACGGCAAGGACGGTGACGACGAAGGTGAAGAGACCGACACGGCAGAGGGAGACGACGCGGCGCCCGACGGCGCCGACGCGAAGGAGGAGCCAGCAAAATGAAGCGTTCTAATCTGATCAAGCTCGCCATGGGGCTGGTCGCCTTCGCGGCGTCCTTCGTGTTCATGTCCGTCGGCTCTACCCGTGAGGCCCACGCAGGCGTGGTCTCTCTCACGGTCAAGGCCGAGGTCGCGGTGCCTTACGTGATTGTCACTCCGCCGCGGCCGATCGTCGAGCCGCGACGGGTTACGGTTCACGTGGTGCGCGACGGCCACCGCTACGTTCGCCTCGTCGGCTATCGCCCGCACCGCGTGCTCGTGGTCCACGAGCACGCCCCCGTCTACGTGTATCGCGCGCGCTTCGTCGATCACGTCGACGTTCGCCCCCGCGTGAAGGTCATCCGCACGATCGATCACCCGCGAGTCACGGTCGTCGCCGGTCGCCCGCACGTCGTCGTGCGCCACCCGCGCCCCCACGTGGACGTCAGGGTCGGCGGCCCGCACGTCAAGGTCGGCGGCCCGCACGTCAAGGTCCGGGGCCCGCACGTCAAGGTCAAGGGCCCCCACGTCTCCGGACCGAAGGTCAAGGTCGGCGGCAGCGTGAAGGTTAAGGTTCGCCACTAGCCTTCGACCTTCGACCGCTGGATCGCAAAACGAAGAGCCCCGCGAATCGCGGGGCTCTCGCCGTTTGTCGGTGTGTCGGACTAGCGCTGTGTCGGACTAGCGCTTTGGGTCAGGTGCCGGCGGTCTGCACGCGGTTCGCGAGATAGTCGATGAGGTCGATCTTCGAGACCAGCCCGAGGATGGCAGGCCCATCCATCACGAGGACGATCTTCGCATCGTTCATGACGTTCTTGAGGAGCTCGACCTTCGTCGCGGGTGTGACCGTCGCGTAGTCGCTCTCGATCATCTCACCGATCGAGGTGTCCTGCGATTTGCCTGTGACGAGCGCCTTCAGCAGATCGCTCTCGTGGATGAGCCCGCGCAGTCGGCCGTCGTCCACGACCGGCAGTTGGCTGATGCCGAATCGCTTGAGTTTGTCGACGACAGCCGCGACGGAGTCCGTGCTCGAGGCGGTCTCGACACGCTGCGGCTGCCCCTTCTGCGCGAGGAGGTCGCGCACCGTGCCGAAGCCCGGGGCCAAGTCCTCGTCGAGGAAGCCGTTCTCACGCATCCAGTCGTCGTTGAAGATCTTCGAGATGTACTTGCTCGCACCGTCCGCGAGCATGACGAGGATGTTCTCTTTGCGCTGGGTCGCGCGCGCGTATTTGATGGCGCCTGCGACAGCCGCGCCGCCCGAGCCGCCGACGAAGAGCCCCTCGGTGCGGACGAGGTCGCGCGTCATGAGGAAGCACTCTTTGTCGTCGACGCGCATGACCTCGTCGATGAGGTCGAGGTTGATCGTCGAGGGGAAGAAGTCCTCCCCGATGCCTTCAATCTTGTAACTGAATGGCTTGGTGATGCGCTTGTCTTTGATGAAGTCGTAATAGAGCGAGCCGACCGGGTCGACGCCCACAAGGCGAATGTCGGGTTTGCGCTCTTTGAGGAATTTGCCCACGCCGCTGATGGTCCCGCCCGTGCCCAAACCGGCGACGAGGACATCGAGCTCGGGGCCGCACTGCTCCCAAATCTCGGGCCCGGTGTTCTTGTAGTGAGCGCCCGGGTTGTCGGGGTTGTGATACTGATTCGCGTAGAAGCAGTTCGGGGTCTCGTTCGCGATGCGCTTCGCGACTTGGTAGTAGCTGCGCGGGTCCTCGGGCTCGACTGCGGTGGGGCAGAGGACGACGCGCGCGCCGAGAGCGCGAAGCGTCGCGACCTTCTCCTGGCTCATCTTGTCGGGCATGACGAAGACGCACCGATAACCGCGTACGGCAGCCATCATCGCGAGCGCGGCGCCAGTGTTTCCGCTCGTGGCTTCGACGATCGAGCCGCCCGGCTTGAGCCCACGGGCCTCGGCCTCGTGGATCATGTTGCGAGCGACACGATCCTTGTGGCTGCCCATTGGGTTCAAGTATTCGCACTTGACGTAGATCGTCGCGGCGATGCCCTCGGTGACCTTATTGAGCCGGATGATCGGCGTGCCGCCGATGGCGTGGGTAATGTCGGGTTTCGCGCCTCGCATCATGGTGGCCGTGTCTTATCGGCCGCCAACGACTCGGACAAGCACCATCGACGCTCCCCTCCGCGAGCCAGTTGCGTTAGGGTCCACCGATGCGACGCAGCATTGTCCTTTTCTTGATGGGTACGGCCGCAGCTCTCTCGAGCGCAGCTGGTTGTGGCGACGATACGCAGACCGGCGGGTCGGGCGGCACCGGCGCGAGCGCGCAGGGCGGCTCGGGTGGTAACCCGACGACCGGTGGCGCGGGTGGTAACCCCGTAACGGGTGGTGCGGGCGGCACCGGCGGCGACGTCACGATGGGCGGTGGGGGCAGCGGCGGGGGCAGCATGGGCCCTGGCTACAGCTGTGATCCTCCGACAGGGACGATTCCAGCGCTCACCCTCACCGAGATCGCTGCATTCGATCGCGTCGTCCAAATCAAGAGCGCGCCCGGCGCACCGGACCGCGTCTTCATCGTTCGCAAGAACGGCATTATCCGCATCTATGAAAATGGGGCGCTCGTCGACACCCCGTTCATCGACGTCTCCGGCCTCATTCGTGGTGGCGGTTCGGGTGGCGACGAAGAGGGCCTGCTGGGCCTCGCGTTCCACCCGAACTACGCACAGAACGGCAAGTTCTATTTGCACTATTCGGCCGCCGGCAATGGCGACTCGACTGTTCGTGAGTTCCACGTATCGGCCGACCCGCTCGTCGCCGACCCGAACCCGGGCCAGCTGGTTTTCTCGCATTTCACCGCCGAGGGGAATCACAACGGCGGCGCTGTCGAGTTCGGCAACGACGGCTATCTCTATATCTCGATGGGCGACGGTGGCGCCCAGGGCGACCCCGGCTGCGACGCTATGAACACCGAGAACCTCCTCGGGAAGATCATGCGTGTCGACGTCGACGGTACCCCCGACGCCAATGGCTATCCGGCCGCGCCCGGCAACCCCAATGGCGCGAAGTACTACCACATAGCCATGCGCAATCCCTGGCGCATCTCGTTCGACGCCTGCACCGGTGACCTCTATATCGGGGACGTCGGCCAGAACGCATACGAAGAGGTCGATGTGGTGCCGCAGGTCTCGGGGCCCGTGAACTTCGGCTGGCCCGTGCGCGAGGGGCTACACGCCTATTCGGGTTACGACGGTTCGTGCACCAACGTGCCCCCGACCTTCGTGGACCCCGTCACGGAGCTCAGCCACAACGCTGGCAACTGCTCGATGACTGGCGGCTACGTCTACCGCGGCTCGAAGATCCCCGCGCTGCGCGGCGCCTATTTCTACGGCGATTACTGCAGCGGGTCGATCTACACGATCCGAACCGTCAATGGGAACGTGACGGAGCCCGCGGCTGCCACGACTCTGCACGTCGACAACCTGTCGGCGTTCGGTATCGACGGTAACGGTGAGCTCTACGCAGCCGATCACGGCGGCTTCGTCTATCGCATCGATCCTCAGTGAGGTCTCGCGCGTGCACTTCCAGGACATCATCCTCAATCTGCAGAACTTCTGGGCAAAGCGCGGCTGCCTGATTGTGCAGCCCTACAACTCGGAGGTCGGCGCTGGCACGTTCAACCCGGCGACCTTCCTCCGAGCACTCGGTCCGGAGCCTTGGAACGTCGCGTTCGTCGAGCCCTCGCGGCGACCGACGGACGGTCGCTACGGTGAGAACCCGAATCGACTGCAGCAGTTCCACCAATATCAAGTCATCCTCAAGCCGAGCCCGATCGACATCCAAGACCTCTATCTGGAGTCACTGCGCGCGCTCGGCACCGACCCGTTGAAGCACGACGTCCGCTTCGTCGAAGACGACTGGGAGTCTCCGACGCTCGGCGCCTGGGGGCTCGGCTGGCAGGTTTGGCTCGACGGCCTGGAGATCTCGCAGTTCACCTATTTCCAGCAGATTGGCGGCTTCGACTGCAAACCCGTGAGCGGCGAGCTCACGTATGGCCTCGAGCGCATCGCCATGTACCTGCAGGACAAAGACAGCATCTATGACGTCACGTTCAACGAGACCACGCGCTACGGCGAGATCTTCCAGCGGGCCGAGCGCGAGTGGTCCACTTACAACTTTGAAGAGGCCGACGTGGCCGACCACTTCGCGGCGTTCGACCAATGCGAAAAGGAGGTCAAGCGCCTCCTCGAACGCGGCGCGGACAAGCCTGCGTTGGTGCTGCCGGCTTACGATTTTGTAACGAAGGCCGCGCATCGCTTCAATGTCCTCGACGCCCGCGGCGCCATTAGCGTCACCGAGCGGCAGCGCTTCATCGCGCGCGTGCGCGGCTTGGCGAAGGCCGTCGCCGAGGCCTATCTCGAGCAGCGCAAGGCGCTGGGCTTTCCGCTGCTCAAGTCCACCGAGCGACTGGCCGCGGAGTGATCGACTCCGTTCGGTGCGCGCCGCACCCGCTCCTCGACGCGGTCGCGTTCGAGACGGTGTTCGCCGCGCCGCTCGGTGAGCTCGCGGCAGGGCCGGAGCTGCGCGGTTTGCTCGTCGCCGGTGCGACAGCACCCGTCGCGTCCTCTGACGAACTGCGCGGACAGATCCGCGATCTGCTGCGACACGGGGGCTACAAGCCGACGGGGCGCGGCAAGCCCGCGTCCGAGTATCTGCTCCGCGCCGTCGCCGAGGGCGCGCTCGGCGCCATCAACCTGGCGGTCGATGCGTGCAACGCGGTCTCGTACCACAGCGGGCTGCCAATCAGCGTGGTCGATGCTGACAAAATTGTCGGTGAAATGTCGATCGACGTCGCGCCCTCGGGCACGAGCTACGTGTTCAACGCGAGCGGTCAGGTGATCGAGCTCGGTGGCCTGCTCTGTCTCTTCGACGGGGAGGGGCCGTGCGCAAACGCAGTAAAGGACGCGCAGCGCACCAAGACGAACGCAGCGACCACGCGGACCGTGACGGTGCTTTGGGGCACTCGCGCGGCGCCTTCGCACAGCGAGCGCACGTTCGCGTGGTATCAAGGCCTGCTCGAGGCCGCCGGCGCGAAGGTTCGCAAACTGACTCTCACCTGAGCTGCGCCCGCTGACGCTGCGCGCGGCGGTCGCTTACAGAAAGTCAGCTTACAAGAGAGTCAGGGCGCGAGAGCGACTTCGAAGTCCTGTCGCGCCGTCAACGAGGCGAATCGCAGGCCGGTCGCGCGCAGGTTGTCAGCGCCACCCTCTTGTCGATCGACCACCGCGATGACCCCGAGGACCTGCGCGCCGACGCTCCGGAGCTTCTCCACCGATTGCAGCGTGGAGCCCCCTGTCGTGACGACGTCCTCGAGCACGACGACGGGGAGGTCGGGACGCAGCGAGCGATCGTTCTCGACCAGCTTCTTCGAGCCGTGGTCCTTCACCTCTTTGCGAACGTAGAGCGCGGGCAGCGGCCTGCCGCGCTCGAACGAGAGCAACGACACAGCGCTCGCGAGCGGGCAGCCGCCGAGCTCGACGCCGGCGACGGCCTCACACTCGGGGAACAGCTGCTCGATCGCGTCGAACATGAGGGATGCGATCAGCGCGTGGCCCTCGGCGGTGAGCGACGTTTGTTTTACGTCGATAAAGAAATCGCTCTCGCGGCCCGACGCGAGCGTCACCCGCTTGCGCTCGTAGGAGCGCTCGCGAAGCAGCTCGATAAGCCACTGCCTCTCGCGCTCGTTCCAACGCATCTCGCCTTACTTTCCGTTGCGCCGACGAAGCTGCCCCTTCTGGCCCTTCTTCAGGCTGGGCATCACGGGCGCGGGCGCACCGGCCTCGGCGGGGGGCTCGGGTGCGGGAGCCGGCGGCGGCTCGGGGGCGGCCGGGGGTGTCGGTCGCGCTGCAGCGCGCGCTGCTGGCCGCGTCACAGCGGGGGCTGGCGTGCGCGAGGGCGTCGCTCGCTGGGTCGTCGGAGCGGTGCGCGGCGGCGGCGACGGCGCGGCGGCGGCGCGAGAGGTCGGGACCACGGCGGGAGCGCGACGAGCCTCGGGGGCGCGGCTCTCCTCGGCAGCAGGACGCCGAACCTCAGCGGCGCGAGCCGGAGCTGGCGCCGAGGCACCGTCGCCGGTGCTGACGTAGCCACGGAGGAGGCCGCCTGGGCGAATGCCGATGGTCGGAGCGGAGAGGTCGCCTTGCACGCGAGCGCCCTCCTCGAGAGTGATCGTCGAGGAGGCTCGCAGGTTGCCCGCGACCGCGCCTCGCACGAGGATTCGCTGCCCGGAGAGCTCGCCCTCTTCGATGCGGACGCGGCCCGAGTCAGCGACGGTGACCTCACCATCGACGGCGACCATGCCTTCGACGCGGCCCTCGATCTCGAGATCGCCCTCACCGCGGATCGTCCCGCGGATGATCGTCCCGCGGCCGATGGTCGATGCAGTCGTCGTCATGGTCACACGTCCATGTCGACGTTGCCCTTGAAGACGGCGCCGTCTGCGATGGTGAGCCGCGCTGCGCGAACGTCGCCGACGAGGCGACCGCCGCTCAAGAGGTCGACGCGATCGGACGCGGTGACGTTCCCCGTGATCGTCCCCGACACCGCGAGGCTGGTCGCACCCACGTCTGCCTCGACGACGGCGCCAGGCTCCACCGTGACCTGTCCGTCGACGTTGAGCTTGCCGCGGATCGTGCCCGCAATGACCATCGCCTCGTCCGACGAGACCTCGCCCTCGATGACGATTCCCTGCCCGATCACCGTTGCCACTTTGCGAAACCTCCGTCCTCGAACCTGGCGCCGCTGACGCTCGCGAGCTTACGACGCTTCAAACTTTGATTGTGCTACCCGCGAGGGTCAGCTGCGCCCACGCGCGCCGCGTGCCGCGGGGGTCTGGGCCGCCGGAGCGCGTCGCGCAGCGGGGCCGCCAGCGCCCGGGAGCAAGCCGTCGGGCATCTCGAAATCGGCCTCGATTCGCCCTGCGAATACGGCGCCCTCATCGAGCGAAATCTCGGCCCCCGCGACGTTGCCAGAGACGCGCGCGCCCGCTCGGATCGCGACTGCGCCGGTGGCCTCGATGTCGCCCGTGATGGAGCCCTCCACGACGACGCTGTTCGCATGGACGTTGCCAGTGACAGCGCCGCCGGGCCCGAGCTCCAGGGCGCCGCCCAGCTTCACGTCGCCCTCGATCTCTCCATCCAACAAGAGATCAGCGTCGCCGCTCACACGACCACGGATTCGAACTCCGCGGCCGATGGTGTCCCGGTCGCTGACGTTGCTGGATACCGCGTCGTGGGAAGTCTGCGCGCGACGATCTTGGTTCGCGCCGAAGCCTCGAGACATGCGCCCTCCGGGGAAGCGTGGGCGCGGACGCTAGCCTATGGGGGCGCGCAGAGCAACGCCCAGCTACGCATGATCAGGGCGCTCAGAGACCGAGCAGCTGGACGAGCTTGTCGCGATTCGTCATGCCGACGTGCTGCCCGACCTTCTCACCGTTCTTGAAGACCATCACGGTCGGGACGCTGCGGATGCCGTATTTCGCGGCGACCGTGGGCGAATCGTCGATATCGCATTTGCCCACGCGAACCTTACCCGCGAACTCGTCAGCGACCTTCTCGACGATGGGCGCCAGGGCCTTGCAGGGCCCGCACCATGTAGCGGTGAAATCCACGAGAACCGGCACGCTGCTCTTGAGCACGTCGGCATCGAAGTTCACGTCGTTGAAGGACTGCACGTTCTTGCTCGCCATGTTGAGGGCTCCTTCGGATGCTCGCGCTTTTGCGAGCTTCGCAACAGGCGCCTAAGGTAATTGCCGCATGACCAAGCGGCAAGGCCACCGTCTCCAGCCAGGGAGGCTATGCGTGGTCGTCCCGACGTACGACGAGCGCACCAACCTCGAGCGCTTGCTCCCAGCGATTTTGACCGCGGTTCCGGAGGCTCGAGTCCTCGTCGTCGATGATGCCTCACCCGACGGAACGGGTGAGATCGCAGCATCGTTCGCCGCGCGCGACCCTCGCGTCGCGGTTTTGCACCGCCCGGCGAAGCTCGGCCTGGGCACGGCTTACGTCGAGGGATTTCGCTGGGCGCTCGAGCGCGAGTTCGACCTCGTGGGCCAGATGGACGCCGACCTCTCTCACGACCCGAGAGATCTGCCACGGCTCCGCGACGCGCTCGACGACGCTGACGTGGCGCTGGGATCGCGCAACGTGCCGTTCGGCGGCGTGCTCGGTTGGGGGCTCGGGCGGCACATCCTGTCGAAGGGCGGTTCGCTCTACGCGCGCTCGCTTCTGCACACGCACGTGCGCGACATGACGACCGGGTTCAAGCTCTACCGAGCAGCCGCGCTGCGGGCCATCACCCCGGAGACGCTGCGCTCGAACGGGTATGCGTTTCAGATCGAGTCGACCATGCGAGCGCTCGATCGAGGGCTGCGCGTCGCGGAGGTCCCTATCGTGTTTTGCGACCGTCGCACCGGCCACTCCAAGATGAGCTATCGGATCGTTGCCGAGGCCGTTACGGGCGTGATCCGAATGGCCATCTCTCGTGAGCGTAGTGCGCCGGTCGATTGACTCCGCGCCCTATCCGTGGAGCTGTTAGCTTGGAGAAGCTCGAATCCTCGTGAACTCGGCGACTCAGCGGATCCGCGACTCGTTCATCAACACCGTCCTCGTGGGGGAAGGCGGGACGAAGCTCTACGTGCGCTCGCTGCTCGGAGAGGGCGGCCAGGGTTGGGTCTTCAAAGCAGACTACGACGAGCCTGACGGCTTCACGGTGGTGGTCAAGGTGCTGCGCCCCGAGGGGCTCAGCGCGGACGCCATCGAACGGTTCGATCGCGAGACCAAAGTCCTGCAGATGCTCGGTTCGGTGCCGACGCCGAACCCGAACATCGTCCGCTACTACGACCACGGGCTCCACCGCTTGGCGCTCAGCGCGAGCGACCCGGTGCTTCCATTCCTCGCGCTCGAGTACGTCGAGGGGACGACCCTCGCGACCGTCGTCGATCAACACGTCGCGACCGTGGGCGCTGCTCGCGGCCTGCCCGTCGACCGCGCGAGCCGCATCATGCGGCAGGTCGCTCGCGCGCTTCACATGGTGCACGAGCATCGCATCGTTCACCGCGACCTCAAGCCGTCGAACATCCTGCTCGCGACGCAGCACGGGCGCGAGATCGCGAAGATCACCGACTTCGGCTTGGTGAAGGCGCCGGGCCTGTCTGCGCGCGCGACCGCGACGATCCCCGGTGCGACGCTCGGCTATGCCCCGCCCGAACAATACGAGATGGGCAACACGAGGGTCTCCGCCGCGACGGATATCTTCTCGTTCGCGACCATCCTGTTCGAGGTGCTCTCGGGGCGCGCGGCCTTCCCCCATACACCCGGCGAGAGCCCGCTGAAGACCGTCGCGCGGATGCTCACCGGCGAGCGCCCTCAGCTCGCGACCGTGATGAGCAATCTACCTGTCGAACTGCGGACGCGGCTCGAGGCCGTCGCCGCGATCGATCGCGAGCTCGCGCACGCGACCGCTGCAGATCCGTCGCAGCGGCACGGCTCTGTGATGGAGCTCTGGGGCGCGATCGAGCCCATCCTCAAACATTGCACCTCGGCGCGGTTCGACGCGGAGGACTCGTCGACTCAATTCCGTCGCGGCGTGAGCGTCCCGGATGGGCGCGCATCGTGGCGCTTCTCGATTGCGGTGCCACCGCTCGCCCGAGATCGCGTGCGCGCCGGGACCATCGATCACGAGGGCAACGCGTACGCCGTCGGGATGAAGGGCGTCTACCGTGGGACTCGTTCGGGCTGGTCCGAGATCCCGCTGCCCCCGGGGCTCGACGTGCGCCGCATTCGCGGCGTAGCTCCCCGTGGGCCGAACGACATCGTCCTCTTCGGAGAAGGTGGCCTCGCGGCGCTCCTCACCGCGTCGCATGAAGTCCGTGTCGCCCCTGGGCTCGACGCCGACTTCAACTGGCTCGGCGCCTTCACCGAGGACGGCGACGTCGTGCTCGTCGGCGAACGTCGCTCGCGCGGCGCCGGCGCGATCGCCGAGATCGGCTCGCAGTCTGCGCATGTCGTCACGATCCCCAACACGACGCGGCTCTACGCCGTGACGCGCCTCGCTTCCGGCGCGCTGCTCGCTTGCGGCAATCACGGCGATCTCGTGCAGGTGCTCGGGAACACGCCGCGGCCCGTCGGCTGGGCGCGCAGCGGTCACCTCTTCGCGTTGGCTCGCTCCCACAACGGAGCGTTCGCTGTCGGCAGCGGCGGTCACGCGATCGAGATCCGACCGACGAGCCCCGATCAGCCCGAGTTCCTCGTGCACCTCGAGGTCGTGCAGACCACGCGCGATCTCCTCGCGGTGCGCGTCGACCCCGCTGGCTTCGCGTGGGCCGCGGGGCAGAGTGGGCGCTTGCTCGAGCGGCGCGACAACGTGTGGACGCGTGTCGTCGTCGACGACGGTCGTCAGGGACAAGGCGTCTCGAGCAACTTCGTCGCCGTCATGCCGACGGGTAGGACCGTGCTAGTCCTCGCCGAGGACGGCACCATCTACGAGGGCTGGAGCGGCGGCTGATCTCGAGCGGGCCGGCGCCACTCTGAGGCCTCTCGATCACGGTGCGGAGAACTTCTCTCCGCGCGAGCCGTTGAAGCCTGCCACGAACATGCGTCGAACTCTCTGGACCTCCGCGCGCTCCGTTGCAGTGACACTGACCGTTGCAGCGCTACTCCCCGCAGCTTGTGATGCCGAGGCGCCCAGTCCCTCAGCCCTGAGTGTATCGAGCAGCGCGACTGCTCCTTCCAGTGCGGCGAGTGTCGCGACGGTCGCGGGGAGCGCCAGCGCCGGCAAGGTCACCAGCAAGCCGACCAACCGCTCGGACGTCGTCGCGACCGTCAAACGGGACAAACTCGTGCCTTTTGACAGCCGCGACGAGCTGGCGAAGTTCTTCAAGGATTATGCAGATGCCGCGCGCCGCGACCCCTCCCGTCAAGGGGAGCTCGACGAAGCCGCCAGTCCCCAAGCGGCGAGCGGCACGATAGGCGGGCGCGAGGAACCCATCACCAACACCCAATCGGCCGGCGTGGACGAGGGCGGTATCGTCAAGACCCATGGTGACTATCTTGTAATCTTGAGGCGGGGCCGGCTCTTCACCGTGAAGGCCGCAGAGTCCGGTCTCGAGCCCGTCGCGGCGGTCGATGCGTTCGGCCCGGACCTCGATCCACAAGGCGCTTGGTACGACGAGATGCTCGTCTCCAAAGACCATGTCTTCGTCATTGGTTACAGTTATGTACGCGGCGGCACCGAGGTCGGCCTCTTCGACATCGACGACGCCGGCGCAATCAAATACCGGTCGACGTATCAGCTGCGGTCCGGCGACTATTACTCGTCTCGCAACTACGCGAGCAGGCTCGTCGGCGACAAGCTGGTCTTCTACGCGCCGCTGCCCATCGAATCGACGGGAGAGTCCTCGGATGTCCTGCCCGCGGTCCGGCGCTGGACCAAGGGGGCGACCGCCAAAGACTTCGTCACGACGATCGAGCCCACGCGAATTTATAGGCCACTGTCGACCGACGCCGAGCAGCTCCTCCACACCGTGACGGCTTGTGGTGTCGTCGATGACAAACTCGACTGTAAGTCTACCGCCGTCATGGGGCCCCCGGGGCGGAGCTTCTATGTTTCGACCGGCTCGGTCTACGTGTGGATGTCTCCATGGTCGGCCGACACGAAACAGAAGGACGCGCGGTCGCTGCTCTATCGCTTGCCGCTCGACGGTGGTGAGCCCTCGGCGGCTCGCGTGCGCGGCGGCCCGACCGACCAGTTCTCGTTCTTGGAGGAGGGCTCGCGCATCGACGTCCTCGTGCGGGACCAGGGCAACGGTGACGCCATGTGGTCCTCGGAGCGCTCGTCCGGCGCGGCTGCGCTCATGCAGCTCGACCTCTCCGCGCTGACCAAAGACGCCGCGGAGGCGCCGACGAGTGCTTATATCGCGCTCCCCAGCCCCAAGAACGGGACGCTCCAGAATCGTTTCGTCGGTGACGTGCTGCTCTACGGCACTGGGAGCGGCTGGATTGGACAGGGCGACTCCGAGGGGACGCTCTGGGTGGTCCCTATCGCCGCCCCCGCGCAGGCAAAGACGCTCGGGGTCGGCCACAACGTCGATCGGATCGAGGCGCTCGGTAAGAACGCCATTGTGGTCGGCGCCAAGGGAGCGGCGCTCCATTTCACGTCGATCGCTTTGAATGGTAGCGACTCCAAAGTAGCTGGTCACTATGTCCAGGAGGGCGCCGCACAAGGTGAGCTCCGCAGTCACGGCTTCTTCTACAAGCCAGACGGTGACAAGTCCGGTGTGCTCGGGCTCCCCATTCGCGCGAGTGGAGGGCCAGGCTCGGCTTTCCTCGATGCCGGCTCCGCGTCGATCCTCTTCTTGAAGAACAATGAGCTGAAGCTCACGGCTGTGGGCTCGCTCTCGGCGCACACCGACAAAGAGGTCGACGACGCCTGCCGCGCCTCGTGCGTGGACTGGTACGGGAACGCCCGCCCCATCTTCTGGCGAGGGCGCGTCTACGGGTTGATGGGATACGAGCTCGTCGAGGGTTCGCTCGACGGCGCGAGCATCAAGGAGGTTCGCCGTACCCACTTTGGGCCCAAGCCGGCAGCGAGCCCCAAGACCACCGCGAAGCCTTGACCGCCAATCAATTCACGCTGGCCGCTCACACCAGTGAGGCCCGGTTCCCGCCGGACACGACTGCCTCACAAGCCTCGAACAGGGCAGCCTGAGTCATGGGCTTCTCGAGCACGATGTTGGGGAACTCCGCGAGCGCGGTCCGGAGCTCCGGGGTGAACGCGCCGCCTGTCATGATCACCAATCGGTGCTCGAGACCGTGCCCGTCCGCTGCGAGCGCGTTGTAGACATCGAGCCCTGTCGTGTGGGGCATGATCAGGTCGCAGAAGATTACGTCGAACGGCTTCTCCCGGGCGAGACGCAGGCCCTCCTCACCGCTGGTCGCGACCTCGACCACACACCCCTTCAGCAGCCGCGCGATGGTCCGCCCGAGCGCCGGTTCGTCGTCGATGACGAGCGCGCGGCGACCCCTCGGCGCTTCGACGGGACTCGGGGGTTTGGTGGGCGTCGCGCGAGGCTTCGCCGGATTCAACTGGACGGTAAACACCGTCCCCGTGGGCCCTGTCTTGACGGAGAGCGACCCGCCGTGAGCCTTCACGATGCTCTGGCAAATAGAGAGGCCGAGGCCCATGCCGCCCCCGACGTCTCGGGTCGTGAAGAAGGGATCGAAGATCCGAGGTAGCACCTCCGAGGGAATCCCAGGGCCCGTGTCCTCCACGTCGATCTCGATTCGATTGTCCGCGCCCTGCCGAGTGACGAGCGTGATGCGCTGGGCGTCCGGGTTGCCGGCGGGGATCGCGCGCGCCGCGTTCACTATCAGGTTGACGAAGACCTGTCCGAGGCGCGCCGCGTTTCCCTCGACGGGCCCCACGGCTCCGAGCTTTTTGACGATGGTGGCTCGCTGCGCGACCTCGTTGTGGGTCATACGAATCGCGAGTTCGAGGACGCTGTGGACGTCGACAGCGCCCTTGTTGCCTTGGGTCCGCGCGAGGGCTCTCAAGTCGTCGACGATGACCCGAATTCGCTCGGCCCCTTGCGCCATCTCCTCGAGCTCGAGGGCTACAGAGCTGCGCGCCTCGCGGCTGAGCTTCTCCTCCAACAGATGGATATTGGCGGTTACGAAGGTCAGCGGATTGTTGATCTCGTGGGCGACACCCGCAGCCACCTGTCCGAGCGCGAGCGAGCGCTCCGAGGTCTCGAGGACCCGCCCGAGGCGCCTGCGCTCGGACACATCACGCACCGCCACCACTGTCGCTTGGTCTCCCTGCCAAGGAGCTTCCGTCACCAGCACCTCCAGATCGCGAGGCTCGGCGCCCTTTGGATGATAGGCGAGCTCCGTGACGCCCCGACGTTCGAGTGTCCGCTCGAACGCTGGCCCAGCAGCCGAGAACACCTGCAGGAGCGGCGCCCCGATGACCTCCGAGCGGCCGAGGAGCTCGGCGAAGGCTCCTTTGACCTCGCGAATCACGCCGTCCTTGACGATCACGTGACCCTCGAAGGTCTCCTCGAACAGCCGCCGATAGTGCGCTTCCCCCTCGCGGAGCTGCGCGAGTCGATCTCGCTCGACGCCCTCTCGAACGAAGACGCTCAGCACGACCAGCAACGTCAGCAGCGATAGGAAGGGGAGGGCGGCGCTCAGGAAAACTGCGAAGTCGGAGAACGGCGCGATGAGTCCACGCGCTACGAGCATGAGCGCACCCACGGCTCCCGCGGCGAGCGTGCCCCGCACGGGGAGCACAATCCCACTGAGAACGATGGGTGCGGCCACATAACCGAGCAGCACCCAGTGTTCGTGCGAATAGATCGATGTGACGACTGCAACGACTTGAATCGCTGCACACATCGTCCATCCAGCGAGGTCGACGTGGCGTGTGCGCGCCAGGAAATAGAAGGTGAAGAGCCCAAAGATGCCGACCTGAGAGACGACCCCCGCCCGCAAGTAGCTAGGGTCGAGGGCCACACGAATCCACGTAGCGACGGACCCGACGGGGATCGCCACGAGCACCAGGCCAGCCAAGAACCTGGCTCGATGTCGCATCGCCAGATCAGTGACCGCCGGGTGGGGTTGGGTGAACTCTGCCCATCCCGCTCGTACGCGCTCGCCACGCGACGCGGGAGCTGCGTCTCGCGACTTGATCACGGTGTGGGAGGGTACATGGCGACAGTCAGTTGTTCCAGCCCGAGCAGGAGTCGTCTACCGGCCAGTCGGGCCACCCGAAATGAAACGGCTCTTCGCGGCCTGGGATAAGGCGCGCTGCACGGGCGGGCCTCGATGCCACCACTCGCTCCGCCGGCTCGGGCTCCGGAGGACCGGAGCCCCAGTCTCGCTTCGCTCGACCCACGCCGGCTGCGCTCAAGCTTGGTGTAGGCTACATACCGACCATGCCCTTAAGAAACTTGCTCGGCGCCTCGACCATCCTGCTCGTCGGGTGCTCGTTCTTGGTGGATTTTCCGGATGTCGCGGGGAACGGTGGAGGCCCGAATGGCGGGTCGGGCGGCACGCCAATACCCATGGGCGGCGCCCCAAACGGCGGCTCGGGTGGCACTGGGGCTGGTGGGAACCCCGACGGCGGAATGGCCGGCGCAGCAACCGGTGGTGGTGGGGGCTGCGCACTCGATCCGCAGTCGTTCGTCCCCGACTTCGACTGGACCGCGCAGCTCGGAACCGCGACGGTCGACGGCTATGCCCCCGAGGTCATCGCCATCGACCAGGACGGGGATGTTTGGTGGGCCGGCGCGATGAGCGGGGGTTCCCTCAACGCAGGCGGCAACCCCGTGGTGTCGACGACGGGCGTGTCGGCCGGGATATGGGTCTTGGAGCTCGACGACACGGGCAAGAGCAAGCGCGGATTCCTCTTCGGGGCGAGCTCCTCGACCAAGGTCTACGACATCGCGGTGCTGCCCAATGGGCATATCGCGCTCGCGGGCTCGTTCGAGGGGACAATCGACTTCGGCGATCAGGAGATCACCTCCACGCAGCCCGACAATCAAGACCCGTACAATCTGCTCGACGGCTTCGTTGCGGTGCTGGATCCCGACCAGGGTGTGGTGACCCACGCGCGGGCCATAGGAGACGGCGGTTACCAAGAAGTAACGTCGATCGGCGCCGACTCGACAGGCGCGCTCGTGGTCGCGGCCGTGGTCTATGGTGCAATCGATTGGGGTGACGGCCCCAAAGCCAACCAAGGGATCACGCTCGCGCGGCTGAACGAGGATCTCACGCTGGATTGGTCCCGCGAGTTCACCACAGGGGCGACCACTACAGCCTCCGTGGCGGTCGTGCCGGGAGACGACTCCATCATCCTCGGCGGCGCGACGGAGAGCGCTGGCGCGCTCGGACAGATCACTCCCGGGGAGGTCGTCGTGGGCGGCTATGATGCCTTCGTCGCGCGCTATGCGTCGGACGGCAAGTGGATGTGGCACCGCCTCCTCGGCGACGATTATTACCAGGCTGTCAGCGTGACCACGGTCGCACCCAATCGCGACATCCTCGTCGCCGGCACCTTCTTGCAGGGCCTCAAAGAGCACGGCACCTCGACCGTCTTCCAGAGCGGCGCTACCGGTTATGAAGAGGATGACGCCTTCATCGCCAGGTTCGACGTCGACACGGGCGACACGCGCTGGTTCCAACAGATTCACGGGCCGAGCTACCAAGTCGTGCGCGATCTGAAGGTCGACTGTGGAGACCGGGTCATCGCTGTCGGATCCGTCCACAGCCCCGTGAGCGAGGGCGTCGATTTCGGGGACGGGGAGATCGTCCAATCCACTTCGGCGGACGACTATGACGACTTGTTCCTCGCGTCTTACCAGGGTGACGACGGGCACCTGCTGTTCAAGAAGCGCGTTGGCGACGACTACGTCGAGGTCTTCCACCGCTTGGAGCTCGACGCGCAAGGGCGCGTCGTCATGGCGGGCGCGTTCTTCTTCTCGATCGTGCTCGACCCCGCGATTGGGGGCTCCATGCAGAGCCCCGGCTGGGATCTGTTCTTGGCGCGCTACAATACGAACATGTAAGTAAGATAAAGGTGGGGTCCGGCGTCAGTCCGATGGTACGTTGAACCAAGCGACAGGCCGGCCGTGACTCCACGTCGCGGTCAAATCGAAGCTGACGTCTCCAGTCTCCGGGTGCCGCCAAGTGAACGTGGCGCTGTAGGGCTTGCCGGGGATCATCTGGACGACGATGCTCGTCACCTGGTTGGGCGCGACAAATCGGTAGGCCTGTTGCCCATAAGACGCCTGGTGGACCACCTCGATCGGCGCGCCGAAGTCATTCCGGTGGCAGTTCACGCGCAGCCACTCGTCCAGCATCTTGGTCTCGCATTTCAGGTTGCTCGACCCGGTGACACGCGTCTCCCGAGGAACCTGTCGCCAATCCTCGACGGAGGGCGGCGGTGAGCCAGGCGGTGGAATGTAAGCAGGCCAGCCGTCGGCCAAATAGCCGTATTGGTCAGTGTTGGGCGCCGGCGGCGGAGGCTCGGGCTCAGGCTCGGGCGGAGCCTCGGGCTCGGGGGGCGGCAGCATCTGTTCGTTCGAGCCGGTGCAGACGCCGGCCTGACAGCTCGTGCCGGCGGAGCAGGTCGCGTCGTTCTCGCACGCGAAGATGTCAACAGTCTGCCGCGCGATCACGCGATAGGCGAATTGGGGATAGAAGTCGTGAAGCCTGACTTCGTATTTGCCGGCCTGCGGCGCGCGCAACGTCTGAGAGGTCGCTCCCGAAGTGACAAATGCGTAAGAACCTGGCTGGGAGTCCGGCGTCCCGACAGGGATGATCGTGATCCAGTGTCGCTGCCCTTCTGGAGGATTGAGCGGTGTGTCGAACTTGACCTCGATCGCCGCGCCGGCCGCATAAGACGTCGACTCGAGGGTGAACCCCCATGTCGGCGCGGCCTGGACCAATCCCTTGGTCACCCCGTCATCCGGCTCTCCGGCGAACCCGAATTTGCCGAGCTCGGCGAGGTCGAGCTGAGCTGCGCTGCCGGCCGGGCCCAAGAGGGAAGCGATGTCGGCGATGGCGAGGGAACGCATCGCGTCCGCTGCGCGCGGGTGGTAGCTCGGGGTCGCCGATGGCGCGGACGCGGCGGCGCCAGGGGCTACTGGCGTACGTCCCGACGCCGAGGCCGAGGCCTTCGCCGAGGCGCCCTTCTTCGGCGCGGCGTCGTCAGCGTCCTTCGACTGCGAGGGCGACGACTTCTGCGAACAAGCAGGGGCGGCCAAGACAACAGCAGCCGAGAGCACGAGCATCCGCGACTTCATGGTGGTGGCGAAATCCTCCCACCACTCAGCGTAGCCGAGCCGCGCTCGCTCACAATGTCAACGCGACTTCAGGCCACTCGTGACTTCAGCCACTCGTGGGGGCTCGGTTCGCCCCCCACTTCGCACCCCAATCACTTCTTGAAGTCGTAGCTGCTCTTCTCCTTCTCGCTCATCGTGCCCGAGAGCTTGCCATCCGCGTCCTTGAACGTGATCGAGATGGGGCCGGTCACGTCCGACGCGAGGGCCATTCCCCCGTCCGCGGCCACGTCCATCGTGCCCTTCATCCCGATTGTCATCATCCCCATGCGCTTGTCTTCGGCCTCGGCGGTGAGGTCGACCGACAGGACGACGACCGTCTTGCCGTCGACTTGCTTGATCTCTTTGACGGTGATCTTGCAAGTCGTCTTGGGGGTTCCGACGATGTTCTCGGATTCGGTTGCGATGTCGGCAAATGCTTTGGCGAGGTCGCCGAGCTCGTCCCCGACCTTCACCTTCTCGGGGAGCGCGTTGAGCATGCGCGCGCTCTCGTCCGGCTTGGAGTAGGCCTTTTGCAGGGAGTCCGCTACATCACGAGGCACGTCCTTCCCGTCTTCGGTCGTGATCTTCGGGTCCTTGCCGCGGACGACGATATAGGTCTTGCCGCTGTTCGGCTCGGTCTTCGTCTTGGGGTCTTTCGAACCCTCTTTGGTGGTCTTCTCGTCGAGCTTGTAAGTGACCTTCAGCTTGACGCAGCCCTTGTCCTTGACCTCGAGGCACTCCTCCGTCTTCTCGGTCACGGAGTCTTCGACGTTGTCGATGTCGACGGTCTTCCCCTTCTTGGGGGAGATGCTCCCCTTGAAAATGACGTTGGAGACCTTCTTCGAGGTCTCCTTGTCGCCGACCGCCGGGTAGTGCTTGGTGAAGGTGGCCGAATCGATCGCAGCGCCTGGTTTGTCGCTGGACTCCTTGCCTTTGTCCTTCTTCTCCTCGTCTTTGTCCGCATCCTTCGACGCGGCAGGAGAGTCCTTCTTGCACGCGGTCGCGCTCGTGAGCGCAAGCGCAAGACACATCATCGACAGGACACGCGACATTGGAGCCTCCTCAAAAGGACAATCAGTCGAGAGATTCAGTGAGCCTAGGGCAAACCCAAGCCTCGAAGAATCTTTGGTCGGCTCGCGAGATACGGAATCCGACGCTGGGTCCTTCCCAGCGCGACCCTATCATTTGCCCTGTCGCGAAGGCTCTAGTTCAGTCTGGACTTGTTCGCCGAGCGAAGCGAGGGGAACGAGAGCCCCTGTTGGGCGAGCGAACGCGAGCCCAAGTTGTCTGGACTGGAGATCAGCAGGGGCCGCAGGTGCCCTCTCCGCAGCAGGTCTCGGCGCCCGAACGCTTGCTCTGGCTAGCGGGCGTGACCTTCTTGTCCTTGGCGGGCTTGGGCTCTGCGCGTTTCGCCGGCAGCGGTGCACACGGGCCGCACGTGCCTGCACCACAGCAGGACATCGCTCCGGTTCGCTTGCTGTCTTTGCCGCTCAGGACCTTCTTGTCCTTCGGCGGGAGAGGTTCTGCCCGGCCGCCTGGGAGTGAGGCAACTGAGGAGCTGGCGCCAGCGCTCGAAGAAGACGCGGCGGAGGAAGAGGACGCATTCGTCGGGTGGGAGGAGTCCTCGGCGGTGGCCGTCGAGCTGGACTGAGTCTCGGCCGTGGCCGTCGCGGTGGTCTCGGCGTTTTCCGTCTTCTTCTCACTGGAAGAACAGCCGATGAGGAGCAGGCCGAGCGTCGCGGAGATCGTCTTGACATCGAGCATTGGAGACTCCCCCTTTGGGTGATTTAGGTGGGCGATACTACAGTCGTGCCGTAACGGCGCAACCGTACGCCGGGGGAGCGTCTGGTGTTTCGCCGCTCACGGAGCGCCGAGGGCGCGACCCGTGAGGCCGAGCTCATCGCAGGCGAGCGCATAACCCCCGAGCAGTCGCCCTTGAGTCGCGAGCATGCGTGGCGTCGACGCAGCGGCGAGCACGCGCTTGCCACGCGTGAACCACGCTTCGTCCTGGGTCGTGCGAGCGAGCTCGGCGAAGAACCGCGCGGCGAGGACGTTCGCATCGAAAGGCTGACGGCGCTCGGCGAAGACGCCCACCGCATCCGGGTCAGCGCTCGCCCCGAAGAAGCCCCCGTTCGGGGCCGCAAGCTCGCGCTCCATCGCGGCCGCGATCTGCAGCGCGACCTCGCGATACCGGGGTTCGTTCGTCACCCGCGCGAGGCGCGCGAGCGCACGCCCGAAGGCCGCCGCGTCCGGCAGATACATGAGCTTGCGACCCTCGGCCTCGTGCAGGACGCGGCCGTCGGCGCCGACGTGCGTGCGCAGCAGGCTGTCCGCGGCTGCGCGCGCGGCTGCGAGCGGTGAGGGATCCCCCGTTGCCTCGGAGAGCGCGACGAGCGCTGCGATCGCGAGACCGTTGTCGTGTGCGTACACGCTGCGATCAATCCACGGAATCCCGAGCGCGCGCCGCTCGGCGTCGGTCTTTGCGTAATAGACGTGCCCGTCGATGAAGGGCACGGACGGATCGTGCGCCCCGACGTCCGCGTCCTGGTTCACGTAGAAAGAGCCGTCCGGCGCTCGCAAGAACGTCGTCATGTAGCGAGCCACGAGCTCAGCGTCCGCGCGTGCACCGGAGTCCCCGGTCGCGCGGTAAACCGCCGCGTAGGCCTCGAGGTTCACTGCCTGATAGGGCATGAGCTTCTCGAAGTGAGGGTGGTTCCAGACACCGTCGTCCGAGTATTGGTAGACGCCGCCCCACACGGGATCGAGGAGCGCGCGCTGCGCGTTGGTCGTCGCGAGCGCTCGTACGCGAGCTCGGTCGTCGCCGCGCGCGGCGCGCCGAGCTTCCATCTCGAGGTTCTCTCCGAGCGCGGACTTCTGTCGGAAGCCCCACCCTGATCCTTTATCGTCGTAATAGTCATCCAGCGAGAACAGCGCGAACGCTGCGGTCCACGGCAGATCGTCGACCGTCGCCGCGAGCGCTCCGGGGTCAGGCCCCGGGGTGGTGGCGGCGCTCGCGTCCGCGACGACCTGGCGCAGCGTCGGCGCCAGCTCGCCCGCAGGAACATAGCCGCGCAGCTTGCCGAGCTCGCGACCGTCCGCGGTGAGCAAGATCGTCGCAGGCCAACCCCAAGCGCCGTATCGCTCGGCCATGTCGGGGTGTTCGTCGATATCGACGCGAATCGCGACGAAGCGCTCGTTCAAGATGCGCCCGATCTCGGGGTCCTTGTACGTCGTCTCATCCATCACGTGGCACCAGTGGCACCACTCGGCGGCTCCATCGAGCAGGACGAGCTTGCCCTCCTTGGCGGCGAGGTCGAACGAAGCCTTCTCGTAGGGGAGCCAGGTGAAGGGTCGCTCGGCGTTGCGAGCGCGCGCGAGGCTCAGATCGACCTCGGGTGGCGTGCCCTCGCGGACCATCCCGCGTCGAGCCGCGGAGGACGAGGGTTCCGCGACCCGAGGTCCGTCGCTGCGAGGCGCACACCCGAACAGCACGAGAGCGAGAACAGCGAAGCCGAGGCTGCGCGATGTGGAGAGCACGGACCCTCTACGAGCGGAGCTCTCGACCGGTTCAAGTCGGTGTCACACTTCCGAAGCGGGGCGCGACGAGCTCTGAAATGCGATCGAGGATGACGGTCAGGTCGAGCGTGGTCGGGGTGGGGATGCTGCTCGCGGGTTGCGCTGGCAGCCCGGAGACGGGGCTCGAGCCGACGGCCTCGCACAAGCAAGACGTCGCAGCCGCGAACGCGACCACGGATCGTCCGCTGGCCGCGCAGCTCTCCTCCTCGAGCGAGCCGCCGTCGAACAACGTCGCCGCGGCATCAACCGCCGATCCCACGCCCGAGCCGACTCCAGCCCCCGCGCCCGAGGTGGAGCACCCTGACCTCCTCAAGACCTGCGCCGACGCGCGCGCGATTGTCGTTCACAAGGCAGCGCGCACGCTGGAGCTCCGCTGCGGTGACTTCCTCGTCCGGCGCTACGAGGCCTCGCTCGGGTTCGCGCCCGAGGGCCACAAGCAGCACGAGGGGGACGGCAAGACGCCCGAAGGTGACTACTTCATCAGCAAGAAGTTCCCGAGCGGGTTTCACCGATCCCTGCAAATTGCCTATCCCAACGTCGCCGACGCGGACGCCGGCCTCGCCAACGGCACCATCTCGAAGGCCCAGCATCAAGCGATCGTGTCGGCGTTCACTGCGTGTCGCGAACCGCCTCAGACGACGCCGCTCGGGAGCCTGCTCCAGATTCACGGTGGTGGTGGCGGAGTGGACGTCGGCGACTGGACGCTCGGCTGCGTGGCCGTCGACGACGCCGAGATTGAAGAGGTCTTCTCGTTTCAGCAGTTGGGCTGCGACAAGAGCGGCGTGCCGCTGACCTTGGTCCGCATCCTCCCCTGAGCCGCACGCGAGAATCGGGTCGCGGTATGCTGCCGCGTCGTGTCGCGAGCCGAGCTGGATGTCGTCGAGACCGTCCTACGAGATCTCGGCAGCGCGCACACCGTGCTCGACCCGTTCGCGACGGTGCGACCGCCCGCCGACGAGTCCCCGTTGGGCGTCGCCCAAACGCTCGCGAGCCCGGTCGCGCCCGAGCCGGTGGATGAGAGCGCTGGGTCGACACCACCTCGCGACGCGTTGTTCGCGGGCGCGCCGGTCCTATCCATCCGCGTTCCGACGGCGTCTCCGGGTGCGAGCGATCGTCCGCGTCCGAGCGACGACGAAGCCTCCGACATCGTCGTGCGCGAGCTGCTCGGTGAAGGCGGGATGGGCCGCGTGTTCATGGCGGAGCAGCGCTCGCTCGGCAGGCGCGTCGCGGTCAAAACCCTGAAGCGCGGCGCGGAGGCGGCGCACATGCGCTCGCTGCTCTCGGAGGGCGCGCTCACCGGTTACCTCGAGCACCCGAACATCCCGCCCGTGCATTTGCTCGGGGTCTCGCACGACGGGCTCCCGGTGCTGGTGATGAAGCTCATCTCGGGCGTCGCGTGGCTCGACCTCTTGAACGACGAGAACCACCCGGCGTGGGAGCGCGTGCTCGGTCCGACCGGCGAGCGGCTCGTCGCGAACCTCGACATCCTCATGCACGTCGCGGCCGCGGCTCACTACGCGCACTCGAAGGGCGTCATCCACCGCGACATCAAGCCCGAGAACGTGATGATCGGCGACGAGGGCGAGGTCTACCTCGTCGACTGGGGCATCGCGACGCTCGTGGATCGTCCGCGCTCGCGTTCGCTCGTGGGCACGCCTCGATTCCTCGCGCCCGAGATGATCACGCACGACTACCTCGGGCCCGAGACGGACGTGTTTCTCCTCGGCGCGACGCTGCACCAGGTGTTGACGGGCCGCCCGCGCCACGAGGGCGCGACGCTCGTCGACGTGCTGCGCGCGGCCATCGACGTGAAGCCGTACGAGTACTCCGACGACGTGCCCGCGGGCCTCGCCGAGATCGCGAACGCCGCGACCGCGCTCGATCACGAAGCGCGACCGCGGACCGCTGCCGAGTTCCGAAACCTGCTCGCGAGCTACCTCGCGCACCGCGGCGCGCTCGACCTCGTCGACGAAGCCGAGGCTCGACTCGAGGAGCTGCGCGCGCTTCGCGCCGAGAAGCGCCTCGACGATCCGCGCCTCGTGCGGCTCGCGACCGAAGCGCGGTTCGCGTTCGAGCAAGCGCTCGCGATGCACGCGGACAGCGAGCGCGCGAAGAGCGGGCTCGTTGTGGTCGCGAGCGAGCAGCTCGAGCTCGAGCTCATGCGGCGCAACCTGTCCGCGGCCCGGGCGATCGCGGCCGACTGCGAGGGGCTCCCCGCGGCGCTGCTCGCTCGGCTCGACGCCTTGGCGGCGGAGATCGAAGCCGAGACACGCGAACGCGAGCGCCTCGAGCAGCTCGCGCGCGACATGGATGCCACCCCTTTGCGCAAGGCCTTTGCGCGCCTCGCGATCGTTCTGTCGGGCACAGCGCTCCTCTTCTTCGTGTTCGTACACTTCGTCCATCGCGGGCAGCTGACGGCACGCGCGACCGTGTTCATGGGCCTCGGGCTCGTCGTCATCCTGACGATCGCGATCGTCGCGGCGCGCCGGCGACTCCAGGAAAGCGTCATGACGAGGCGCGCGTTCGCCGCGTTCTTCGGCACCGCGCTCCTCATGGTCGCGCACCGAGTGCTCGCGTACCTCGCGGGCGAGTCAGCAGCGAAAATCCTCCGCGACGACTTGCTCATGTTCAGCGTTGTCGGTCTCTCGATCGGCGTCGCGTACGCGCACCGTCGCTGGTTCTTCGGCGTCGCCGCGCTCGTCGGAGGCGCGGCGCTCATCAACTTCTATCCGCGCGCGGTGGAGCTCATCTTCGCGACGGCGTCGCTGTTCGCGCTGGGCCTCCTCGCGTCGGAGACCATCGAGCGCGCTGGCCCGCCCAAATCGAAACCGTAGGAGGTCAAACGATCTCGATCATCCCGGGGACCTCGAGCGCCGCGAGCTTCGGGTGAGGGGAGACCGCGACGGCCTGCCGTGCGACGCGCATGAAGTGAGCGTCCGCGGCCGTGTCACCGAACCCCGCGAGCAGCGTTCGTCCCTTGCGCTCGGACGCGAGGCGCGTGGCCTTCCCCTCGGCGTAGGGCATGGGGCCTTCGACGAGCCGCGGAGCGAGCACGCCGTCTTCGACAGCGGGCGTCACCGCGATGACGTCGGCCTCACCGATCCCCAGCGCGGCGACCCCCGCGACCACGATCGAGCGCGGGGAGGCCGAACACACCACGACCTCGACGGCCTGCCCGCGAGCCCACGCGATCACCTCGGCGACGTAGGGAAAGACGCGGTCCGCGACGCGTCGCTCGTCGATGACCTGCTTCGCGAACGCGGCCATCTCGGTCTCGGTGAAGCCCGCGAAGACCCACGCCATCATCCCGAACGCCCGCGCGTCCGCGTAGTGGCCGCGCAGGTTTGCCTCCGCGAGCTGCATCGCGAGCTGATCGAGCGGACCGCTGGGCTCGACGCCTGCGGAGCGCGCCTCTTCGAAGAGCGCTTCGCTCGCGGCCTCACGGAAGGCGCCCGCCTCGATCCCGGCCTCGAAGAGGTCGAAGCCGACGTCTCCGCGCCACAAGGTCCCGTCGGCGTCGAACGCGAGCATCGGCCGCGGCGCGTCATCGAGCATGCGCGAGAGGCGATCGATCAAGGCCTGAGTTTCGAGACGTTCGAGCGGCATCGCGGCCCAGCATAACGAACCACGGAGGCGCGCGTGCGAACGCGGTGCGTCAGCAAAAACGCACGCCGGATCGCACGAGAGAAGTCGCCTCGTTTCATCGCTCGTAGTACGAGCGCCGCGATGCTCTACCTGCACGGGCTCGGTCACTTTCACCCCGAAAACGAGATCGACAACCACTTCTTGGAGTCCCTCGACATCGGCACGAACGAGGCGTGGATCACGAGCCGCGTCGGTATCCGGAATCGCCGCACGGTCCTGCCGCTCGACTACATCCGCGCGACCAAGAACCAGGACCTTCGCGCTGCCCAAGAGGCGCGGCTCTACTCCAACGCCGAGACGGGCCGACGCGCAGCGCTCATGGCGATCGAGCGCGCGGGCATCAAGCCCTCCGACATCGGCATGGTCATCGCGGGCGACTGCTCTCCGGACACCTGCATCCCGGCCGAGTCTTCGAGCATCGCCAAGCTCCTCGGCATCGAGGTGCCTTGCATCGACTTCTCCAGCGCGTGCTCGACCTTCGGCGCGCAGCTCCACTTCGTCGGCGCCATGTCGAGCGCGATGCCCGAGTGGGTCTTGCTCGTCGTCCCCGAGAACACCACGCGCGTGACCGACTTCAGCGATCGCTCGAGCGCGATCCTCTTCGGCGACGCGACCGCGGCTGCCGTCGTCTCGACCAAGAACCCAGCGCGAGCGAAGGTCGTCTACACCGATTTTGGGGGTGCACCCTCCGGCGCGGACGACGTCGTCATCCCACGCATCGGGCACTTCTTCCAGAACGGGGCGACCGTGCAGAAGTTCGCGATCAAGAAGATGAGCGAGCTCCTCAAGGACATCCAGGCCCGCGTCGCCGCGAAGAGCGACCCGCCGGGGCGGCTCGTCTACGTCGGCCATCAAGCGAACCTCACGATGCTCGAGTCGGTCGCGCGGCGCTGCGCGATCGCCCCCGAGAATCATTACTTGAACATCGTTGAATATGGGAACCAGGCAGCAGCGGGCGCGCCCGTCGTGCTGTCGCAGCGTTGGGCGGATTTCAATCCGGGCGACACCTGCGCTTGTGTCGTCGTCGGCTCGGGCCTCTCCTGGGCGAGCGTGCAGATCGAGTTCGACTGAGCGCCCTTCTCGGCTCCCCGCGCGAGCCGAGCTATGATGGGCCATCATGGCTTCTCCTCAGCGCCTCCTCTTGGTCGGCGCGACCGTCCTCGCGAGCACGGGCTGCCTCTTTCCCGACTACACGTTCGACGAGAAGGGCGGTGGCGGTTCTGGGGCCACGACCTCCTCGACGGGGGGACAGCCGAGCGGCGGCGGGGGCGCTGGCGGATCGACGACGTCGACCGGTGGCATGCCCAACGGAGGAAACGGCGGAACAGGCGGCGGACCGATCGTCGAGGACTGCTTCACGCCCGGCGACGAGGACGCGAACGGCTCCGCAGACTGCGGTGACCCCGCGTGTGGCGTCGATCTCGAGTGCGTCGATCCCATCCCCGTCGGCTGGGGCACGTTCGGCTACGCGGCCGTCTTCCACGGTTCGATGGGCCAGGACCCCGCTTGTCCCGACGGCACCACGATGGAGGTCTACGGCGGCAACGACGGCCTCACCAACACGACCGCGACGTGCAGCGCGTGCGGTTGCGGGACGCCGGCGTGGACGGACTGCGAGTTTTTGAGCGGCGACATCGCGACGGGCGGCAGCGACTACGATCCGGTGAAGCCGGGCATCCAGCCGATCCGCGTGCGCGACGCTGCTTGCGGGGTCGGCGCGACCAACTTCATCACGCTCACCGTTCCGAGCGCGTGGGATGGCACCTGCACTACTGGCGCCGACGAAGCTCCCCCTGGGCTCACGAACTGCCCGGGCGGCGTGTGCAATCAATCGGTCGAAGTCGCAGCGGCCAAGCCGACTGGCGGGACGTGCAACACCACGGGCGGCGCACCAACGGGCCCAACCCCGACGTGGACCCAAGCCGTGAAGGCATGTCGTGCGGAGACGGGCCTCACAGGTTGCAGCGGCGGTCAAACCTGCGTGCCGCGCCCAGCGACCCCCTACGTCGATCGAATCTGCATCGGCAAGGCTGGCGATCAGACGTGTCCCGGCGTCTTCACCGACAAGGTCACGAGCTTCGGAGCAATCGACGATTCCCGTGACTGCACCGCCTGCAGCTGCAACGCAGCGACCGGCGGATCGTGCAAGCTCACGGTCGGCGTCTATGCGGACAACCTGACCGATACGTGCGCGACGCAGGACACGACGATCGAGAGCGGGAAGTGCTCGACGCTCACGAGCAACCCTCGCGTGAAGGGGCGGAACGCGACGCTGATGACGGCACCCGCCGGCGGGTCCTGCACGGTGGCAGGCGGCGGCACTCCGACCGGCGCCGTGGCTGCAGCGAGCGAGACCACCTTCTGCTGTCTGCCTCCCGAATAGTTCGCGCATGACCTCGATCGCTCGTGTCGGCGTCCTCGCCCTCCTCGTGTTGGCGCCGCGAACAACATCCCCCGAGCCCAGCGCTCCATCCACCGCATTCGCCCTCGTGGCTGTCGCACTGCTCGGCGTGGGCCTCGGTGTCAGCGCATGGCTGATGCGACGCTTCGACGTCCTCGAGGCGAAGGCTGCGGTCGCTCTCTGGGTCCTCGCGGGTGCGGCGCTCTTCTACGGTGCGCACTCGACGGAGGTCGCGGGGCGACCGCTGCTCTCCGCCTATTACCTCGCGGCTCCTCCGACGTGGGCCGCGCTCGCGGCGACGCTCGCCACACTCGCGGGCCAGTACCTCGGGGTGCGATTCAAGAACAAGCGCATGGGCGCGGCGATCGTCACGCTCGCCATCGGGATCTTCGTGTTTCGCGACGCCCACGCGTACATCGCTTCGTCGAGCGAGCAGTGGCGAGAGGCCCTGCGCCGTGAGCCAGCGCACGCCCGCGCGTGGAAGGTGCTGAGCCCCGAGCTCGCCAAACAGAGCGACTTCGACGAGAAGCTGCAGGCGTGCGTCGCCGCGCAGCCCGACGCCTGCCTCTGCCGCGTGCTGCGCGCGGAGCGCGCCCTCGACCGCACGCGCGCCGACGCAGCCCTCGAGGAGGCCGGGGCGGCGCGCTGCTCCGACAGCGAGTCGACGCAGCGCCTCACCGTCTCGAAGGCAATGGCCCTCGCACTCGTCGGCCGCGACGACGAGGCGACCGAGCTCATCGATGCGGGGCTCGCCGTCGCTCCCGAAGACGGGCGTCTCTTCTACGCGCGCGCCCTCGTCGCGAGCAAACGCGGCCGAACGGATGACGCGATCGCCGATGCGAGAGCATCGATCGAGCACGGCGGCCCAGCCGACGCCTCCTTCTTGCTCGGCGTGCTCCAACTGCAAAAAGGAGATCGCGTCGCCGCGAAGCAGACCTTCCTTGCGTACGTTGCGACGCATCCGAACAACGCCAAGGTTACGTACAACCTCGCGCTCATCGCCGAGCAAGACGGCGACTACAACGGCGCTCGCAACGGCTATCTCGCGGCGTTGAACCTCGACCCGACTCTTCGCGACGCCCGATATAACCTCGCGCTTCTCACCCTGCGCTTCGGGTTCAAGGCTGAAGCGCAACACCACGCGCAGAAGTTCGCGGCAGTGTGGCCCGACGACGACCGTGTCGCTGGCTTGCTGGCTCGGGTTGGACTACCTGCCCCGTAGCGTCGCTCGGTGACGACGGCTCGCTGGTTGCAAAGCCGCTCGCCGCGTCGGGCCGACGGAGACCCCGATCTTTGATTGCAGCACTTTGAGGGTGCCCTCGTCCAACGGGCGCGGAGGTTTAGAATGCGTGGTCGCTTGATTTCTACCGCACTGGCCAGTCTCGCGTTGACGACCGTGGTTTCGTCGAGCCAAGCCGGGAGCGAGGTGAAGATCATCGTGCTCAAAGAGCACGGTGTCGGCAGCGCAGCTCAGGCGCAGCCCTACGTCGACAAGTTCGTGCAGATCGCCCAGAAAAAGAACAACTGGTCGGCCGCAAAAGGCACGTACTTCACGAGCCGTAAGGATGCGGAGAGCGCGATCAGCAGCGACAAACCGCAGTTTGGGATCATGTCGCTCGGCGCGTTCCTGGCGCTCAAGGATGCCCAGGGTCTCGAGACGATCGGACAAGTGTCCGTGTCCAAGGCTGGCGGGCAGGAGTATCACATCGTCAGCAAGACCGCGTCCGACCTCGCGGGCTGCAAGGGCAAGAAGCTCGCAACGGACCACGCGGACGACGCGAAGTTCATCGATCGCGTGGTGTCTGGTGGCGCCTTCAAGCTCTCGGACTTCACCCTCGAGCAGACGAAGCGCCCGCTGCAGGGCATCAAGATGGTGGTCAAAGACGAGGCCGTCTGCGCCCTCATCGACGACGCTCAATACGCCGAACTCTCGGGTGTCGAGGGCGGCAAGGATCTGAAGAGCGTTTGGAAGAGCGCGAAGATGGCGCCCATGGCGGTCGTAGCATTCTCTGGCGCGGACAAGGCGACCAAGGATGCCTTCAAAGCAAGCCTGTCGAGTCTTTGCGATGGCGACGGAAAAGACGTGTGCAAGGAGATCGGAATCCAATCCCTCAAGCCGGCCGGCGACGACGCCTACGGTCAGGTTCTTGCCGCCTACAAGAAGGATAAGTAAGCCTGCTTCCATTACGCCTCGCCGAACTCTTCCCCCGTCCGAATCCGTCGAGCGAACTCGACGCTCAACGTCGTTGAACGTTGCTTGGCGTCGAGTCTTTGCGGGCGCCCTGCTCATGCTCTCCGTTGCCGGCCCTGCCTGTACGGAGCCCGCGCAGCTGCGCCCGGAGCTCTCTGCTGCCGCGAATGTGTCGCTGCTCGCGTTGAGCGACGCCCTCGAAGCGCTGATCGCAGACGGCAAGGATACGGACGAGGACCGTCAGGCCGCGTTCGAGGCAGCGCTGCGGATTCCCATTCGGTCCGCTGGCGATGCCTTCGGGCGCGCGGCCATTACGGGCCGGCTCGCGGAGAAGCAGGGAGCGCTCTCGCTCCTCGGTGAGGACAGCCCCACCTCGCTCGTTGGTGAGGCGGAGAAGTACGCGCTCATCAGCCGCAAGCTCGACCCGGATTTTCGGCAGGGTGCAGCAGCTCGAATGCTCGGGACGCTCTACATCTTCGCGCCCGCGAACATGTTGGAGGCCGGCAACTCCGAGGATGGCTTGGAGCTCCTCGAGGGTCTGGTCACGGCGCACCCCGAGGTGGTCGAAAACCAGCTGCGTCTCGCTGAGGCCTACATCGCGCTCAACGACAAGGAGCCCGGCCGCAAGCCGCTCTGCTTGGCCTTGCGCGATCGGGCGAGGTTGCGTCGAGACGAGGGACAGCTGCTCGACAAGTTGGCGAAGGAATACCCGAAGATCGACTGCCAAGCCGTTCTCGGTCCCTCGCAGCCCCCCAATGAAGGGCCACCTAGCACGGGCGGCTAACGCATGAGCCGATTGTTCGCGATTATCCGAAGCGTCGCGCTGATCGGAGCGAGACGTCCTTTCCTTGCTTTGGCGATCTCGCTCGTCGTCGTCGCTATCTCGGGAGCGCTCATCCCAGGCCTGAAGATCTCGACCTCGCGTCGTGATTTGGTCTCGGCGAAACACCCGAATCAGAAGAAGACGATCGAGTTCGACGAGAAGTTCGGCTACCCGAACGCGCCGGCCATCGTCGTCAGCGGCGGGTCGGTCGAAGACCGGAGGAAGGTCGTCGACGCGCTGGAGGTCGAGCTCGAGAAGCTGCCGAACTTCGAGAATCGCGTCATCGCTCGCGTTCGACCTCAGGATGTCGCCGAAGTCTTCCTGGTCTCGGATCCCAACGCGATCGCCAAAGCCATTCCGGACGCTGGCGATCCCAAGGACGATCCAGACGGCAAGAAGAAGCAGAAGCGCATCGATCAGCTCGAGGGTGGATTCGCGGGTTGGATCGCGCTGCTGCAGAATCAGCTTCAGGCCGGCGTCGACGCCGCCGACGACGAGGACGCGAAGCCGACCAAGCAACCCGACCCGAAGGAGACGGCCGAAGGCCTCGAGCGGCTCGGGACCATGTTCGCAGCGATGGACGATGAGCTTGCTGGCAAGAGCGCGCTCGACCGCCTCGGCGACATGAAGAGCAAGGGTGATGTCGGGCGAGGCTTCGACGACCTGGGGTACCTGTCGGGCGACCAGAATCACCACATCGTCGCGATGTTCCCTCCTCTCAAAGGGGACGAGGGCTACGAGGTTCGCCCGGTCGTGCGGCAAATCCGCGAGGCTCGCGATCGCGCCCTGGAGCAAGCCAAGGTCGATGGGGTCACCGCGGACGTGACGGGGCTCCCGGCTCTCGTCACCGATGAGCTCGCGATGATCGAGCGCGACCTCGCCGTGACCAGCATCGCATCGAGCATCGCGCTCTTTCTCACGTTGTTCTGGGCGTTCCGATCGTTCCGACAGTCGCTCGTGAGCTTTCTGCCGCTCGGCTTCGGCACAATCGTCACCTTCGGGATCGTTCAGCTGGTCTTGGGCAAGCTGAACTTGGTGACTGCGAGCTTCACCTCAGTGCTGCTCGGGCTCGGTGACTTCGGCGTCCATATTCAGAGCCGCTACTCCGAGCTCTTGAGGCAGGGCGAGCCTCCGAAGCGCGCGATGGAGACCGCCATGCTCAAGGCTGGTCCGGGGCTCGTCGTCGGCACCGTTACGACCGCCGTGGCGTTCCTCACGACGCTCGTCACGGAGTTCACCGCGTTCGCGGAGCTCGGCTTCATCACGAGCCTCGGTTTGATCGTGATGCTCGCCGGGACCTACCTCTTGGTTCCTGCTGCAGTGTTGCTGCTCCTCGGAAAGAAGCCGCGGCCGTCGCCCGAGCTCCCTGGCTTCCGTCAGCTGGCGTCGTTGGTGCGCAGGCGTCCACGCACGATCATCGCTGTAGCGCTTGTGTTGTCGGCCTTCACCGCGGTGTTCGTCCCGCGCGTGCGATTCAACGGGCGCTACTTCGACTTCCTCCCTGCGAGTACGGAGAGCGCACGTGGTCTGCGCGCGCTCGAGAGTGACGCGGTTGTAAGTCCGTTCGTCGCGAACGTCCGAGCGAAGAACCTGGAGCAAGCACGCGAATACGCCGAGAAGCTGCGGCAGCTCGACACGGTCGCGTCGGTGGAGACACCATCCGATCTCCTACCGGCCCTCGATGAGGACCGCCTCACGTCGCTCCGCAAGATCGTCAAGAACCTCGAGAAAGCCGACGGATCTCCCGTGGACTTCGCGTCGGTGAGCGAGAAGCCGGTGGATCGCGCCGAGTTCGTGAAGCAGCTCGGCGAACTCCGGAGCACCCTCGACGACGTCGCTTACAGCCTTCGCAACGCAGGCCCCACCTTCGAGCCTGCTGCCGCCGCTGCCGACAAACTGAAGGAGCAGGTCTCGGCGCTGCGCACTCGAGTCGAGAACTCGAGCCAGGCGCGCCTCGACGAGCTCCAGCATCTGGCGTTCTCGATGCTCGCGCGAGCGCTCGTCGTCGCTCGTGACGTCGCAGCGCGTGGCTCTTACGGTCCCGACGATTTGCCTCCGATGTTCAGGCACCGGTTCGTGTCGAAGGACTCGACCGAGTTCGCGTTGTTCGTCCACCCGAAGGGCGACGTCTGGGAGGTCCCCGTCGCGGAGGCCTTCACGCGCGACGTCACCTCGATCGCACCCGAGACGAGCGGCATCGCGACCACGCTCGCCGAGCATCCGAAGATGATCGTGCGTGGCTTCGAGCGCGCGACGATTCTCTCGCTCGTCTTGGTGCTCGTGATCCTCGGGATCGGCTTCCGCCGGGTGAGCGACGTCCTGATCGCGGCGATGCCTCTGCTCCTCGGCTCGTTGTGGATGATCGGGTCGATGCCGCTGCTGAACCTGCAGTTCAACCACGCGAACATGGTCGTGCTCCCGCTGTTGCTCGGCCTCGGCGTCGAGGCTAGCGGGCACATCATGCATCGCTACAAAGAGAGCGCAGCCGAGCATGGAGGGAAGGCCAAGCTCGACGAGATCCTAGCGAGCACCGGCAGCGCGGTCTTCGTCGCTGCGCTCACGACGGTCTGGGGCTTCAGCGTCATGATGCTCGGGAAGTACCGAGCGATGGTGGGGCTCGGCATGGTCATGACCATCGGGATGTTGGGGGTCATCGCGCTCAGCCTCATCGTGCTGCCCGCGGTCTTGATTGTCTTGCGCCGCGCGGAGTGACCTCCGCTGCGGAGGGCGTGGCGTACGTCGCTCGCCGGGACTATGACGAACGGCCATCGATGAGCGCCGCGTCGGATCCCCCCAAGAACAAGCTCCCTTTCCTCGAGGCCGTGCACTCGACGCTGTTGGTTTGCGACGGCGCGATGGGCTCGCTCCTCTACGAGCGGGGCGTCTTCGTCACCCAGAACTTCGAGCAGCTGAACGTCGCGCGGCCCGACATCGTCAAGAAGATCCACTCCGACTACCTCGAGGCCGGAGCGCAGATCCTCCAGACGAACACGTTCGGCGCGAACAGCTTCCGGCTCGAGCGGCACGGCCTCGTCGGTGAGGTCCGGCGCTTCAACGAGGCTGGCGCCAAGCTCGCGCGCGAGATCGCAGGGGACCGAGCGTATGTCGCCGGCTCGATCGGGCCTACAGGGTTGTCAGTCGGTGCCGACCGCGCGCGAGAGCTCTCGCAAGCCCACGCGACGTTCCTCGAGCAGTCCGGGTCGCTCGCGGACGCCGGCGTCGACTTCTTCCTCCTCGAGACGTTCCGCCACCTCGACGAGATCGAGGTCGCCATCAAGGCCGCGCGTGAGGCCGCGCCCAACCTACCGCTCGTCGCGACGGTCACGTTCGACAGCGAGGGCACGGTCGCCGACGGCTCGCCGCCCGAGGACGTCGCGGAGCGCCTCCGCGACTTCGGCGCTGACGTCATCGGCGTCAACTGCGGTGATGGCCCGCAGCTCTCGCTCGCGATGAGCGAGCGCATGCGCGACGCGGGGCGCCCGCTCTACGTCCAGCCGAACGCAGGCTTGCCCCGCAACGTCGACGGTCGCCTGCTCTACATGGCCACGCCCGAGTATTTCGACGTCTTCGCCCGGCGCATCATCCAGGTCGGCGCGCGCGTCGTCGGCGGGTGCTGCGGCACGACGCCGGAGCACGTCCGCTGGATGGCGCGCTCGGTTCGGATGCTCGCGAGCACCCACCCCGACGAGAGCGGGACGGCGCGCATCCACGAGGTGAAATCCAACCATCCGCACGCGGTCGAGCCTGTCCCCGTCGCCGAGCGCAGCGCGTTCGCCGCCAAGGTCGCGGCGAAGAAATTCGTCGTCTCGGTCGAGGTCAACCCCGAGCCCGGCACGCGCTGCGACAACGCGCTCGCTGCGGCGAAGATGCTCCTCGAGAGCGGCGTCGACATCGTCAACGTGGCTGACGGTCCCCGCGCGACGGCGCGCATGTCGAACCTCGCGTTCTGCGCCTTGCTCCGCGAGCGCCTCGGCATCGACCCCATGGTCCACGTGTGCGGTCGCGACCGGAACATGCTCGGGCAGATGGCGCACCTGCTCGGCGCGCACGCGCTCGGCCTGCACAACCTCGTCGTCATCACCGGCGACCCGCCGAAGGTCGGCGACTACCCCGAGGCGACCGCGGTCTACGACCTCGACAGCGTGGGGCTCTTGCACATGGCCTCGCAGATGAATCGCGGGCTCGATCCCGCGGGCAAGCCGTTGCGCGGCGGACCGACAGCGTTCTTCTGCGCGACGGGCTTCGAGCCTGGCGCGCAGGATCTCGATCGAGAGATCGCTCGGCTCGAGGCCAAGGTCGCGGCGGGCGCTGACTGCGTCATGACGCAGCCGGTGTTCCAACAGGACCTGCTCGACGGCGTGCTCGCGCGCATCGAACACCTCAAGGTCCCCGTGATGGTCGGGGTGCTCCCGCTGGTCTCGTTCAAGAACGCCGAGTTCCTCCACAACGAGGTCCCCGGCATGCAGATCCCCGAGCCGATCCGCGAGCGCATGCGCAAGGTCGCGCCCGGCCCCGACGCCCGCAAAGAGGGTGTCGCCATCGCGCGCGAGATGCTCTTCGCCGTGCACGACCGCGTGCAGGGCGCTTATCTCATGCCGCCGCTCGGCAAATACGAGCTCGCGCTCGAGGTCCTCGACGGCCTCAAGCGCTGAATCGGGGGGGCGCGGAGCGCATGGGGGGCGGATTTAGCCCCCCAATGAATCGGCGACTCAGGCGAGCGGATAGCGCAAGGTCTCGAGGAGCCACTCGGAGTTCTTGCGGACCTCGCCGACGAGCCGCTCGACGAGCGCGTCGCGCTTATCGTAGAGCCGATAACCGGTCTTCGGCCGCAGGTAGCCGCGGGCCTTCGGGTGCTTCTCGAAGAGCGCGTCCTCACCCATGCGCTCTGCCCATTTGGCATATCGCTCTCGGTTCTCGAGCAGCGCGCGCACCACGAACGGCATGAGCATCGAATAGTCGGCCTGCATGCTCTCGGTCGTCTGCATGTAATGGTCTTTATCGACCTTGCCCCAGGTGACGGCCTCTGCAGGGGGACAACCGGATAGCGAGCCGTCGGTCACGGGCGCGCTCACGATTTGGATGTCGAATAGATAACCCCGTACGTCGGGCAACCCGAGCACCTGGCCGAGCGCGGGTTCGGGCTGTAGGTTGTAGTTCTTGGGCACTCCGCCGCCGAGCACGACCGTGCCGATGGCTTGTTCCTTCGTGTCGAAGAGACCCCAATAGTGATAGGCGCAGGCCTCGAAGACCTCGGCGTGGAGGTCCAAGTCGAACCCGTAATCCGAAATCAGGCCCGCGCGCCGCATCGCCCAGAGCTTCATCGAATTGAGGAACACCGAGCCGTCCCCGGGCGCGCCCACGAACACCGGAATGGCCATTCGGTGACAAAGCGCGAGCAGCCCCTCTGCGACGTTGTTCTTGTTTTCTTGTACACCGTACAATTGACCGAGTCGGTTGCGGAGCTCGGTCCCCGTCATTCGGTGCTGGAACTCGGCGCGCTGGAGCGCCGCCGTTACGAGCTTGTCCTGGTCGAGCAGCACGTCCTCGTCGAAGGCCATATCGGTGACGCGTATGGTCTTGTCGTCGCGGAGCGCGCCGTCGTCGCCGAATATCGGTACTTCGTGAACGGCCTCACCGTGGCCGTCGAGGCTACGATGCCCGTCGTGGTAGCAGACTGCGTCCGTGGTCGAGACATAAGCGAACCACCCAGTCTCGAGCAGCGGATTGAGCCACGCGTGGTGCTGCCCGGACACCGTGACGGGCCCGGCGACCGCGAGCGTGAGCGGCACGCCGGCGCCGACGGCCTCGTCGAAGATCCGATAGAAGCGCCGCAGGTAGCCCCCGCCGAAGGCCGGCAAGCATGATTCGAAGAGCTCGCCGAGCGACCCGACCTCGTCCACCCGTCGCGTGCGGACCAGCTTCCGCGCGCCGCCGCCCAAAGCCTTGGGCTCGCCCTCTCCGACCTCACACGGGTGCTTGCTCATGGCGGCGACCATGCCGAAAAGCGAGGCGAACCGCAAGCTCCGCACCGTCGCTCTCTGCCGCTGATTTCATGTGTCGGTCGCGTTGTCGCTAGACTGCGCCCATGTCGTCGGTCTGGTCGAACTACCCTGCTCGCACGCTCGCGCTCCTCGCTCCAGTCGCTGCCCTCGCGCTCGGCGCCGCTGCGTGTTCGAGCGAGCCCTCTCCCGCTCAGCGCGACTCCGGCTCGGCGCGCGCGACGTCGACGAACTCGGCCCGGTCGAGCGCTGTCTCGTCCTCTTCGGGGGCGGTCGCGCCGCAGCGCTCGTCGTCCGCAGCTGCCGTCGCGAGCGTCATGGTGAGCGCTCCTGGCGCTCCCGTGTCCGTGAAATACCCGAATACGCCGGCGCCGGTCGCGGTCGAACACGGCAAAGAGTATTGGGCTGTATACCTGGCAGTCGGCCCGAACAGCGACGCCCTCGAACAAGCCAACAGAGTGTGGGGCGCGACGAAGCTCCCTGTTTCATCGGGCGAGTCCGCGTGTGACGGCGGCTCGAAGGAGGCGGGCGTCCCCGAGGGCTCGTTCGTCATATCGGTGTATTTCAATTCGCAAGACGACGCGAAGTCCTTCGCCGCCAGCGTCGAGCCGAAGCCCGCGGCGGTCGGTAAGGTCAAGATCCTCTGCGCCGACTGACCCGTCGAGGCGGCCTCGCGGGGAAAAAAGCGGGCGCCATGTAATGATCGGCAAGACCCGGGGACTACCCCCGTGGTCATGCAAGTCGCCGCAAAGGAATTGCCCCTGGCAGAAGAGGCTGCCCGCGCTCGCTTCGCCGCTCTGCTCGCCGCGCACGGAGCGGGGCTGCGGCGCGTCGCGCGCACCTACGCCGCGCGAACCGACGAGACCGAAGACCTGCTCCAAGAGATCGCGCTCGCGATCTGGCGCGCGCTCCCTGCCTTTCGCGGCGAGTGCTCCGAGCGGACCTTCGTCTTCCGGGTCGCGCACAACCGTGGTTTGACGTTCGCCGAGCGCACGAAGCGAACACCCCGACAGAAGGACGACGACGAGGCGACGCTCTCCGCTCTCATCGCGTCGGCCGCGCCCAGCCCCGAGGAGGAGCTCGGCGAGGCGCGCCGTCGTCAGGCGCTCTGGGCAGCGATTCGCGGGCTCCCACCGGGCGCGCGAGCCGTGCTCACCCTCGCGCTCGAGGGGCTGAGTCCGGCCGAGACCGGTGAGGTATTGGGCATATCCCCCAATGCTGCCGCCGTACGCCTGAGTCGCGCCAAAGACCAACTGCGCAGCACGCTCTCTGGAGGTCAGTCATGAAACCCGATAACGAGTGGGACACTTGGGCAGCGGACTTCCGCCACGCGCCGGCAGCGACGACTCACCCGGATGTCGCGACGATCTGCGCGCGGGCTACGCGTGACTCGCTGCTCCTCTATCTGAAGACTGGATACGAGCTCGCGGCGCTCGCGGGCTCGACGGTGCTGCTCGCCGTGCTGAGCGCGAAGGTCCGCTCGCTTTGGCCGTTTGCGTCCGTCGTCAGCGTCATCAACGTGTTCCTCGCGTGGCAGACGCTGCGCGCGCGGAGCGGCACGTTCCGCTCGCTCGGCTCGCACGTCGCGGCCTTCGTAGAGCTCGCGGTTCGCCGCAAGCGCGCCGACGTGAAGCTCGTCGAGGTCGGCCGCATCGTCTACGCGGTCCTCGTATTGGCGTTCGCGGCCTGGCTGCCATTCCACATCGCCACGATGCCGGACCCGCTCGCCGGGACGTGGCTCGCGGTGCCCACGCGCATGGCTTTCGCGATTGTAAGCTTGTCCGCGGTAGCCTACTATCTGAACTACTCGGTGCGGCGGGAGCGGGCGAAGCTCGCGCGCCTCCTCGAGGTGCAATCGAGCCTGCAATCGAGCCCCGAGGAGGCTGCGGAGCGACAGCCTCCAGTCCCGCTGTGAGGGCTGCTAACGGCTAGTTCTCGACGCAGGCTGGCTCGCCAGCTACGCCACTATCGCACGAGAATCCGCTCGGGCAGCTGCCGTCCGCACCACACGGCTGGTAACACCAGTGTCCAGTCCCGCCGAGCATCATACCGGCCGGGCAGGAGACCATCGCCGAGGGCTCGCCCCACGCGCACTCCTTCAGCATTTCGCAGTCATACCCGTAGGTCGACTTGCAATATGGATTGAAGGACAAGAAGTCGCACGTGACGCCGATCATGCCCTTGTCCTCGAGCTCTTTTGCGCACGCGCAGATCTTCGGGTCCAGGCTCGTACCGTCGAGCGGTGACTTCGCGCCCTCGAACGTCCCGAGGATCTCGGGCATCGGCGCGCCCTTCGGCCATTTGAGGTTCAGCGGGTGGGTCTTGTCCGTCCAGACGAAGGTCAGCGTCGCGTCGATCCCCTCCACATAGGGGATTACCAAGCTCAATATCCCTTCAACGGCGAGGATGTACTGCTCGCGAACGCCCTTGCCCGGCACGATGCTGCGCGGCGTCCCGCCCGTATCGTTCTTGCCTTTGCACGAGACTCGCAAGTACTCGCGGAGCATCTTCGTCTCGCAGCCGAGGGCCGAAGAGCCTTTGACGGTGACTTCCTTTTTGAGGGCGTCCCACTCCTCGACGGTCGGCACTGGAGTCCTGCCGGGGGGCAACTGCACTGCGCTCGCCGAGGTCGGCGGCGCGCTGCTCGCCGTCGCCGAGGCCGGCGCGCTCGCTGGAGGCGGGGCGCTCGGGGCTGGCAGAGAGCCGCTGAGGCCCGTCTTCTCCGGGCCTTTTGCGCTGGAGGCTGTCGTCGCGCTGCCCGACTTGCCCGCGCTGCTCGTCGACTTGTTCGCGGCCGACGAGGACCCGCTCGAGCTCGACTTGTCACCCCCACAGCCGACGGCGATGGTGAGGACTGCTGCGATGATTTGGATATTGGTGCGCACGGCGCCGACCGTATCAAGCGCGCTTCGATAAGCACAGACGGTTCTCGTGATCTGTGCTGCCCGCGAGCCGCGAGCTCTGTACCTGGTTCGTAGCGGAACCGAGGACATGCTGTTCGCCATGCAGCTACGAGCCTCCAATCGATGGACCCTTGTCGCGCTCGCGACCGTGTATGTGATTTGGAGCTCAACCTATCTCGCGATGCGCTGGATGGTCGAGGCTCTGCCCCCGCTGCTCGCTGCTGGCGCTCGCTTCACGCTCGCGGGCGGCGCGCTGTATATCGGTGTTCGGGCGCTCGGTCACAGGGCGCCGACCAAGCGCGAGTGGCTCGCGAGCCTGCCCACCGGCGCTGCCCTCTTCGTCGTCGGTAACGGCTTCGTGGCGATCGCCGAGCGCGAGGTCTCTTCGGGGTTGGCGTCGGTCGTCTGCGGCACGATGCCGCTCGTGCTCGCGAGCCTGCACGCCCTTTGGGGCGAGCGGCCCACCGGCCGAGACCTCGGGGGCATGGCGCTCGGCCTCGCGGGCGTGGTCGTTATTGCCTATTCGGAGCTCCGAGGAGCGTCGGGCAACGCGCGCCTGCTCTTGTTCGCGCCGCTCGGTTGGGCACTCGGGAGCTTGCTCGCCCGCAAGCTGCGACAGGCGCCAGGTATGACGGGCGCCGCGACCCAAATGCTCTCGGGTGGTGTGCTGGCGTTCGTCGCCGGCGCCGCAACAGGCGAACACTTGCCGGCTGGTCCAGTCGCTCCGCGCGCCATCCTCGCGTTCGCGTTCCTCGTCGTTTTCGGGTCGCTCGTCGCTTACAGCGCTTATCACTATCTCCTTTCTCACGCGCGCCCCGCGCTGGCGACCAGTTACGCGTATGTCAATCCGCTCCTCGCGGTGCTGCTCGGGGTCCTCCTCGGTGGCGAGCGGTTTCGCTCGGAGCTCATCGTCGGAGGGGGACTGGTCGTCTCGGGCGTCTTCGTCGTAGCGCGGGGCTCCAGTCGGCCGCGACCTCGAAGCGAGCTCGCTGTGGAGTCGACCCCGCTCGTGAGGGGCGGGCCTGACCCTGTATAAGAGTCCTCGATGAGGCAGAGACGCACCCACGGCACGCTGGCAGCGCTCGTGCTCACCGCTTGTGCAGCTCAGCCCCGCGACACGAGCGCGAACATCGACGTGGCGCCGGCCTCGAACACGGTAGAATCCAAGGATCCGCCGCGACGCATCTGTGAGTCTTCCACCTGGGAGGACCTGCGCCGCGGCGACCTCGCGCGCCTCGAGCGGCTGGTCGTCTTCGACGCGTGGTATGGCCTCGGCACCTCTTACGAGCTCTCTGCGCGGCTCGATCGTTTTGGGGACAAACTAGCTGCGTCGATGACCCTCAAGGTCATGCCTTACGACGACGGCTCTCTGCCACCCGTCACGAGATTCGATGCTTGGGACGACGAGCTCCCGCTAGCGACGATCGAACCTCTCCTCGACACTGTCGCGAAGGCGCGGCTCGATCCGACCGACGGGAACGTCGAGCTCGCGGGCTTGGACGACTCACCGACCTCCGAGCTCACCGTCACCTTCGGGGACAAGGGCCCGCCCGTATTCTTGAGTTCGAGCTCGGCGCGCCGCTTCGCCGTCCAACTCGAGCGCCGCTTCCGCCTCGAGACGCCGGACAATCGCCTCTATACTGGCTTCCGCGAGCTCGTCACGCGGCTCGGGCTCGAGGCCCATTTGAAGCCGCTCGAGCGCCCCTGAGCCGAGCGCGGATACGCCGCAGTCAGTTCGGCGCGAAGATGCGGCCGGCGACGCTCGCCTCGATGCTCTGCCAGCGCGCGTAGGCCTGTACCGTCTTGTCGCGGAGCGTCTTCTTCGACGCGTTGTCACCGAGCGCGAGGGCGATGGCGTCGACGACGTAGCCCTCGGGGGCCATGAGGTCGCGCGTGAGGAGCAAGGGTGAAGAGCCACGCGCCGCGAGCGGTTCGCTGAAATAGTCCTTCGAGTCACAGGCCATTACGAAGCTCGGCAGCGGCGCCCCGGCGCCCGTTTGTTCGGGCGCTGTCTTGCCATCCATCATGCGGTTGTGTCCCGCGTAACCGACGACGTCGACCTGATAAGTTACATCATTGTCACCGACATGCAGCGTGAGTCGATTGCCGCCCTCGGCCTCGCGGTAGAAGTCGTCGATCGCCTGGTCGATCTGGCTGCCGTGGTAAGCATCGAACACCACGACGAGTTCGACCTGCTCGTCCAAGCCCCACGGCGCGCCGGCTACGCTCTTGTGGAACGCAGCGCGCTCCAGCACGACCTCACCCTTGGTCTCCAGCGCGAGGCTCGTGAAGGTGCTGGCCTTGCGTGAGAAGAACCGCTTCTGTCCGAAGATGGCCCCCCAATAGAGGTTGTGCTCGAGGTTGGCGGGCTCGCCGGCCAGTGTACTGCCACAGTTCACTTGGTCGTTGCTGCACAATGGTACGTAGACATGTACGACGAGCTGCTTCTCCGAATGGACTCTCGTGTACGTCGGCGAATCGGCGGGAGCCCACGGAGCCTCCCCGGCGTGCGTCGAGAACGCGGTGAAGAGACCCACCGACAAGACCGCGGCGGACAGCGCGTGCCGTTGCATGGCCAGGAGTCTAGCGCGCGCCCTCGGACGGGCCAGGCTGAACCCGGCGAATCGCGCGAAGGTTGGACGCCAGAACTCGCACCCACTAGAGGCTCGGGCGTGACTGCTGCCTTCGAGAATCTCGCTGACGCGCTTGCCGGGCGGAGATTCGGTCTCGTGCTCTCTGCCGGGTATTTCGGTTTCTTCGGTCACGCGGGGCTGGTCGCGGCCCTCGAGGACGCCGCGCTCGCGCCCGCCGCGTGGGCCGGAACCAGCGCCGGCGCGCTCGTCGCGGCGATGGGCGCGGCCGGGATGAGCGCCGCTCGAATGGCGGCTCTGATGGGCGCCATCAAGCGCGAGGACTTCTGGGATCCAGCGCCCGTCTCGGCGATTTGGGATCTCGTGCGCGGTCGCGGTGCGACTGGCCTCTTACAAGGCCGTCGCTTCCGCGCTTTGCTCGAACGCCATTTGCCAGTAACCCATATCGAGCAATGTCCGGCGCCGCTCGTCATCGTGACGAGCGACGTCACTGCGGCTGCGCCTCGCGTCCATGTGACTGGATCTCTCAGCAGCACCATCCACGCGAGCTGTGCTTATCCAGGCCTCTTCAGGACAGTCGACGACGCGGGCGGCGCGCAGCTTTGGGATGGTGGCTTGATCGACAAGGCTCCAATCGTCGCGCTCACCGACCATGTCCAGGGGCTCGAGGCATTGGTCGTCATGTACTTGCCTAGCGACACCAAGGCCACGGCCCAGCGCAGCCCGCGCCGGCACGGTTATGTCGGCGGTCTCGCGCAGGGCCTCGCGGCGGTGCGGCACGAACACTATGTGCTTCAAGCGCGCCTCGCCGAGGCCCGCGGGATTCCCGTCTACGAGCTCAGCCCGACGCTCACGCAGCTCGGGCCGACTCGCCTCGAGTTGGGCAGTCGCGCCCTGGAGGAGGCCAGGTCCTTTGCAGCGCGTGTCCTCTCCGAGCCCGCGCTCGCGGCCCGCCCATACAAGACCGCGTGACCTATTTCTTGTCAGCGCCGAGCTCGAGGGTGGCGATGCAAGTCACGTCGAGATCGACGCTCACCTTCGCGATCGCGTCGGCGATGCAGCGAGCAACTTCGGGGCTGCTCGCGTCCGCGACCCGAATGTCGGACGTCTTCTTCTCTTTTGACGTCCAGTGAACACGGGGGTTCTCGGGCTTCTTTACACAGGCCTCCAGCGCGTCTTTCTGCGTCGACAGCCCTGCCACATTACCCACCATGGTGAGCGCGTTCCCCGAGCCGCTGCACATGAGTTGTTTTGCGCTGAGGCCGTTGCCGGTCACGCCCCCCATGGTGACACTCGCGTTATCGATCTTTTCCGGCACATTGGATGGCGGCGGTTGGACCTTGTTTTCGGCGCTCTGTCCGCTGCTCGACTTCGACGATGAGCCTGATTTGTCACCACAGCCTGCGAGCAATGGCAGGGTGATAGCGACGAGTGCGATCTTGGGTCTCATTCAGCACCTTCTGCGGTCTGAGGGGAGTGGTGGACCAAGCAAGGCCGGGTCGCGGCAGCCATGCTCCACGAATCGGGGCCTCGTCGTCTACCCTGCCTCATGGTCGCCGTCGGCGGAGTCGCCTATAGCTCTCGGATGGCCGAGCTCCGCGTCCAGTTCTACTTCGATTTCATTTCGCCGTATGCGTACCTCGCGTGGACCCGAATCCACGCCGTCGCGGCGCGAGCTGGCGCGGAGGTCGAGCCAATCCCTATCCTGTTTGCAGGCTTGCTCGAGGCGCACGGCACCAAAGGCCCAGCGGAGGTCCCGGCGAAGCGAGCCTATCTGTTCAAAGACGTCTATCGAACCGCGCGCGTCTTCGGCGTGCCCTTCGACCTGCCGCCGGCGCACCCATTCAATCCGCTCCTCGCGCTGCGCGTCGCGAGCGCGCCGAGCGCGGCCCCAGCGAAGCGAGCGCTCATCGACGCCCTCTTCAGCGCGGTTTGGGGTGAGCGCGGCGGTGGCGTGACGGACCCTGCAAACGTCGCCGCGCTCGTCGAGGGCGTCGGGCTCGACCCCAAGACGCTGCTCGATGAAGCGGCACAATCAGCGACCAAAGAGCTCCTCCGTCGTCGCACCCGCGAGGCCATCGAGGCCGGGATCTTCGGTGTCCCGACGACCGTGGTGAACGGCGAGATCTTTTGGGGGGTCGATTCCCTCGGGCACGCCGAGCGCGCCATGCGAGGTGAAGATCCGATCGAGCCAGCGCTCGTCGAGCGCTTCGCCAACCTCCCCACGCAGGCCGTGCGACCCGGCGCTGTCAGGTGAGCTTGCTCTTCGCCATGACCTCGAGGGATTCACGGCGCGCGTGCCAGGCTGCGGGGATGGTGCAATGAGGGCTCGCGGTCAGGATGCCGCAGACGATCGCGCAGGTCGTGTCTCGGTCCCCGAGACCGGCGAGCGTGTACCAAAAGGCCTCCTCGAACGTCGCGCCCGTGACGAAATGACGAATCGCCGAATAGACGGTAAAGGGCGCGGTGTCTTGAGAGACGATCTGCGAGCCGTTGCCGAGCAATTCGGTCGCTGCGTCCACCGCGGCGTCCAGAGCAAGCTCTCGCGCGGCCTCGAGGCCCTGTCGAGTTGCTGACGGTGGTGTAACCGCGAGCACGGCGTCGAAGGCGACGCGCGCCGCGACCGCTGGCTCGCTGACCGGTCGATCGCTGACTGCGATGTAAGCGGCCGCCGCCGCGACCGCGATCGCGCCGGCTTGCCCCTCGAGGTGGGCGTGGGTGACGATCGCCGAGCGGCGAGCCTGGTCTGCGGCCTCCGCCAAATCCCCGGCGAAGTAAGCGCCAATGGGCGCAGCGCGCATCGCGCCACCGTTGCCCATCGAGCCCTCGCCGCCGAAGGCGTCGCGCGCGACGACCGCCCACGGCTGCCCGGCGCCGATCAGGCTCAAGATCCGATGCGCGCCGCCGCCGTAGCCGCGATCGGGGTCCAGTCGATAGCGCGCGGCGAAGAGCTGCGCGAGCCGATCCTCGTCGATGGAGCCGCGCTCCTCGAGGACGTCGACGATCGACATCGCCATAACGGTGTCATCGGTATAACGCCACGTGCCACTCGGCGTCGCGCGGGCGGCGATGAGCCCGTCGACGACGTGGGGATGCAGGAAATACTCGTCGCCCAGCGCGTCCCCGAGCGCGAGCCCCTCGAGGGAGCGCTTGGCGCGGGCGAGCCGATCGGCGGAGGTCAAGATTGCCATTGAAGATTGGATAGCACGCTGCCCTCTTTGCGCTCTCAATCCCAGTCGTCGTCGAGGTCGTCGTCGTCGTCGCCGCACGACTGCTCCATTGCGTCGAAGAGCGGCAAACAAGACACGAGGTCCGTGGCGGGGCTGTCTTCGAGCGCGCTGCACGAGAGCGTCGAGATCGCGGCGCGGCACTCTTCGAGATCCGCGCGAGGCTCGCAGCTGAGCCCGGTGTCGCAGACCGACGCCCCACAGACCAGGTCCTCGGCGAGGGGCTCGAGCCCACACGACGCGCGAGCGTCATTGATGGTTCGGGTGAGCGAGTCGCAAATCTCCGACGGAGCCGCCGAGTCGTCGGGGCAGCTGCACCCTGAAATCGTAAAGACGGTAAGGACCAAGAGGAGGCGTGTCATGTCGTCGTCGTCGGGAAAAAGCAGAACGCGTGCCCGCGCCCGTGGCCGCGAGATCCCGCGGCACCGAAAGAGGCTGCTCACTCATCGCGCAGTCGGCTGAGCAGAAGACGCGCAGCGCTGCGCAGCGCAGCTCGCGCAGCTGACGCACAAAGAAAAAAGAGGAGGGTCGCCCCCCCTCTCTTCCTCTCTGTTCGGTCGCCTCTTGTTACAGAGCTGTCAGGCGAGCTCGACCAGGCCGGCTGCGCCCATGCCGCCGCCGATGCACATGCTCACGACGGCGTACTTGCCCTTGCGGCGCTTGAGCTCGTGCAGCGCGGTCGCGACGAGCTTCGCGCCGGTGCAGCCGAGCGGGTGCCCGAGGGCGATGGCGCCGCCGTTGACGTTGATCTTCTCGTCGGGGATGCCGAGCGTGCGCTGGCAATAGACCGACTGGCTCGCGAAGGCCTCGTTCACCTCGAAGAGGTCGATGTCCTTGACCGAGAGGCCGGTCTTGGCAAAGAGCTTCTGGATCGCGGGGACGGGGCCGATGCCCATGATGGCCGGGTCGACGCCTACAGTGACGTAAGCACGGAAGTACCCGAGCTTGGGCAGCTTGAGGGCGTCGGCCTTCGCCTTGGAGGCGAGGAGGGACGCGGCGGCGCCGTCGCTGAGCGGCGAGGCGTTGCCCGGCGTGACCGTGCCCTTCACCGCGAACGAGGGCTTGAGGGCGCTGAGTCCCTCGAGGGTGGTGTCGCCGCGCGGCAGCTCGTCGACCTTGAAGTCGAAGGTCTGTCGCTCGCCGCTGCTCGAGAACTTGATGCCCCGGACAGGGACGATCTCCTCGTCGAAGCGGCCAGCCTTCTGCGCGGCCGCGGCCTTCTGTTGGCTGCGGACGGCGAAGGCGTCTTGGTCAGCGCGGCTGACCTCGAACTTCTTCGCCACGTTCTCGGCGGTGATGCCCATTGGCGTATAGACAGTCGGGAAGCGCTCCATTGCCTCGGGCGAGGCGGATAGCTTGTTGCCTGTCATAGGAACCATGCTCATCGACTCGACGCCGCCCGCGACGACGAGATCGTTCGAGCCGATGGCGATGGCGCCGGCGCCGAGCGCGAGGGCCTGAAGACCGCTCGAGCAGAACCGGTTGATGGTCATCGCGCTGGTCTCGGCGGGCAGGCCGCCGAGGAACGCCGCGATGCGGGCGATGTTGAGGCCCTGCTCGCCCTCGGGCATCGCGCACCCGAGGATGACGTCCTCGACGTCGGCCGCGCTGACGGCGGGCACGCGCGCGAGGAGACCGCGAATGACGTCCCCGGCGAGCTCGTCGGGGCGCTTCTGGGCGAGGGAACCCTTGATGGCTCGACCGACGGCCGAGCGGACTGCATCGACAATAACGACGTCTTGCATTGTGGTGCTCCCTAACGCCTAGTTCCGAAGCGGCTTGTTGTTCATGAGCATGTACTGCATGCGCTCTTGGCTCTTCGGCTCGCCGCAGAGGCTGATGAACGCTTCGCGCTCGAGCTCGAGGATCTCGTCCTCGGTCACCGGGTGCGAGGCGCCACCGGCGCCGCCGCAGAGGACCGTCGCGAGCTTGCGAGCGATCTTGCCGTCGTGTTCGGTCGCGTAGCCACCGGCCACGAGCGTATCGACCATCATCGACAAGGTCGCGATGCCGCTCTCGCCGGGCAGCACATACGAGCGCGGTGCCGGCGGGTGATAGCCGCTCTCGGCGAGGCCGATGGCGCGGCGCTTGGCCTCGGTGACGAGGCGCGATTTGTCGAACGAGACGCCGTCGGCGCGACGGAAATAGCCGAAGGCTTTTGCCTCGTCCGCGCTGGTCGCGACCTTCGCGAGGGCGATGTTCTTGAAGGTCTGCGTGACGAGCTCGAGCGTGTTGATCGACGCGCCGTCGGGGATGCCCTCGAACGCGCGCCAAAGCATGTTCATCGTGCCCGCGCCGCCGGGGATGAGGCCGACGCCGACCTCGACGAGACCCGAATAGGTCTCGGCCGCGGCCTGGACTTGATCACACCCGAAGCAGAGCTCGAGGCCGCCGCCGAGGGTCATGTTGTAAGCGGCGGCGACGACCGGGACGGTCGCGTACTTGAGCCGCTGCGTCGCCTGCTGATAGCCGGCGACCATTTTGCGGAGGTCGTCCCACTGCTGGCCCTGCGCGGCCATGACGACAGCGAAGAGGTTCGCGCCGACGCAGAAGAAGTCGCCCTCGTTCGCGATGACGAGCGCGCGGAAGTTCTTCTCGGCCTCGGCGGCTGCGTCACCGAGCATCTTGATGACGTCCGGATCGATGGAGTTTGCCTTGGTCTTGAAGGTGACGCCGAGGACGCCGTCGCCGAGATCCCAAGCCTCTGCGCCGTCGTTCTTGAGGACGGGGGCCGAGCCCTTGCGGAGCTCGCGCACGGTGGCGTTGCGCGGGTCGACGTGGCGGTCGACGTATTCGCCCTTCGCCAGGTCGAAGATCTTGTTGTTCTCGCCATAGAACGACGTCGCGCCCGAGGCCTTCATCTTCAGGATGCTCTCGGGCAACGCGATCTTGTCGGCGATCATGCGATCGACCGTCGCGGCGAAGCCGAGCGCGTCCCAGGTCTCGAACGGGCCGAGCTCCCAGTTGTAGCCCCAGCGCATGGCGGCATCGACGGCCTCGACCGAGTCGGCGATCTCACCCATTCGGCGCGCGGCGTACGCGAGCGAGCGGCTCATGACCTTCCACGCGTAGGTGCCGGCCTTGCCAGTATCGGCGGCGAGCTTGCGCACGCGCTCCTTCGGGTCCTCGATCTTCGAGATGCTCTTCGTTGCCTTGGCGATGGTCTCGTCGCCGGCCTTAGCCCGATATTCGAGCGTGCCCGGATCGAGCGTGAGGACGCCCGCATCACCCTTCTTGTAGAAGCCGCCCTTCGTCTTGTCGCCGAGCAGCTTGCGCTCGACCATCTTCTTGATGAACTCCGGAATAGCGAAGACCTCACGGTCTTCGTCGTTCGTGAGCGACGTGTAGCAGTTCTCCGCGACGTGGCCGAACGTGTCGAGGCCGACGAGATCCGCAGTGCGGAAGCTCGCGCTCTTCGGATGGCCCATGGGAACACCGGTGATCGCGTCGACGTCCTCGGGGGTGAGGCCGTCGGTGAGCATCTGGTGGATCGCGACCATCATCGAGTGCGCGCCGATGCGGTTACCGACGAAGTTCGGCGTGTCTTTGCCGAAGACGATCCCCTTGCCGAGGATGTCCTCGCCGAAGCGACGAACGCGGTCGAGTGTCTCGGGCGCGGTGTCGGGGCCGCCGACGAGCTCGAGGAGCTTCATGTAGCGGACGGGGTTGAAGAAGTGCATCACGAGGAAGCGCTTCTTGAAGTCGTCGGATCGCCCCTCCATCATGTTGGCGATTCGGATTCCCGAGGTGTTCGACGCCACGATCGTGTGGCTGTCGACGATGCGCTCGAGCCGCGCGAAGAGGTTCTGCTTCGGCTCGAGCTTCTCGATGATCGCCTCGATGACGAGATCGCAGCCCTTCGCCTGCTCGAGGTCGTCCTCGGTGTTGCCGATGCGGACGAGGTTCGCGAACGACGAATGGAAGAACGCGGCGGGCTTGGCCTTGAGGGCTTTGTCGAGGCCGCCCTGCGCGAAGCGGTCGCGCGCCTTCTTGTCCTTCTTTTCCTCGTCGGTCAGGTTCGGGGGGACGATGTCGAGGAGGAGCACACGGATCCCCGCGTTCGCGAGGTGTGCCGTGATGCCGCTCCCCATCACGCCGCCCCCGATCACACAAGCAGTCCGGATCGGGGTGGTCATGGGTCAGGCTCCTTGAGAGAGGCGCGGACCTTAGCGCAGGATCGGTCGCAAAACCGCTCCTTCTAGCGGGGGCGTGGTACGTTGATCCTCTCGCGCAATCGGCGCGCTCGCGCACGCGCCGCGCCCCCTTGAGGAGACTCCGCCATGACCCTAGCTTCCGACGCCGGAACCTTCTCGCCGACCCGGTTCTTACCTTGGGTGGCTGCGTTTGTCGGCCTCTTCGCCTGCACGAACGACTTCGATCAGTTCAACTTCTCGAGCGGTGGCTCGTCGACTGGGGGCTCGACCACGACGGGCACCGGCGCTTCTTCGACGGGTGGCAGCGGTGGTAACCCCACGACCGGCGGCACGGGTGGAATGGGGACGACGACCTCGAGCAGCACGGGTGGCATGAGCGTCGGCGGAGCGGGCGGTGCGGGCGGCACTGGCGTCGGCGGGACAGGTGGCACTGGCGTCGGCGGGACAGGCGGAACGGGTGGCGGCGGGCCGACGCACACAGTCCCCTGTGGAGTGGGCATCACGTGTGACCTCGACGCTGGCGAGGTCTGCTGCTTCAACGACCAGAGCCAGAACCTCTCGTGCAAGACCAACGGATGCAATGGGCAAGAGGTCCCGCTCGCGTGCGATGACCCGACGGATTGCAGCAACGGGGATATTTGCTGTGAGCTCACGTCGGGTGGTGGCCCCAACGCGACCCTGTTTGGTACGGAGTGTCGAACGGCTGCAGACTGCCAGCTTCCAGACAATCTTCATGCGTGTGATCTCGATCTCGGCGACACGTGCCCTCCCAATCAGACGTGCGGAGATTCGCAGATCATGCCGCCGGGCTATGAGCGGTGTCTTTGAGCCTGCTCGCTCTCGATGAGCTGGCTTCGGGCCGTGCTCGCTGATCGGGCACGGCGGCTCGTCTTCGTCTTTGCGGGTCTCGTCTTCGCCTTTCACCTCGCGTTCGCGGCCCGTTATGGGTGGTTTCGCGACGAGCTCTATTATGTAGCCTGCGCGCGCAGGCTCGATTGGGGCTATGTCGATCACCCGCCCACTGTCGCGGTGATCGCGCGGCTCTCGCTGGCGCTCTTCGGTGACTCGCTCGTCGGACTCCGGAGCTTCGCGGCGCTCGCGGGCGCCGCGACGGTGGTGCTCTCCGCCGAAATCGCACGCACCTTGGGTGCAAGCCGCTATGGCCAAATGCTCGCAGCCTTCGCGACCGCGATAGCCCCTTATGACTTGGTCGTAGCGCAGATTTACACGATGAACGCCTTCGAGCCGCTCGCGTGGAGCGGGGTGACGCTGCTCGTGCTCCGCGCGCTACACCCCAATCGCCCCGAGGGCTTCGAACGCGAGCTCCTCTGGCTCGGGCCGATCGCGGCGCTCGGTGTGCTCGACAAATACTCTGCAGGCTGGCACGTCGCGGGGCTCCTCATCGGTGTAGCGGTGACGCGGCCGCGCGAGCTCTGGAGGTGGCAATTGGGCGCAAGCGCGCTCTTTGGCGGTGTCATGCTGGTCCCGCACGTGATTTGGCAATTGCGACACGGCCTGCCGACACGCGAGTTCGCGGCGAACGCCCTCGCCAAGAACGAGCCGTATGGCCCATTGGGGCTCTTCGAACAGGAGCTCCTGCTCACGCAGCCCATCCTTGCGCTCTTGTGGATATTGGGTTTGGGCGGGCTCCTCTTCGCTCGTTCGCTACGCCCTTATCGCGCGCTCGGTGTCGCGGCGCTCGCGGTCACGGCGCTCGTCTTCGCGACCCAAGCGAAGGCCTATTATCTGGGCCCCGCGTTCCCTGCGCTGTTCGCCGCCGGCGCCGCGTTCCTCGAGTCGATCACCGAGCGCCGTGCGCGCGCCGCGCGATACGTCTTCCCGGCGATCTCCGGTGCGGTCGCGCTCGCGCTCATGCCGATGGCGGTGCCCGTCTTGGACGTGCGCACCTTTCAGCGATATTCGGCCTCGCTCGGCGGCTTCGGTGAGGCCAAGAGCGGTGAGCGCTTCGAGCGCGCGGCGCTGCCTCAGCTCTATGCCGATATGTTCGGTTGGCGCGAGCTCGCGATCGCGGTCGACAACGCAGCCCTCGGCCTGCCGAGCGGCGAGCGAGAGGGCGCGCTCGTGCTCGCCCGCAACTACGGTGAAGCGAGCGCGATCGAGCATTTCGCCCGTGGCCCGCTCAGGGCTCGCGTCGCGAGCGGCGACAACGGCTGGTGGCTCTGGGGGCCGCCAGCCACCGAGTGGCCCGAGACGACCCTGCTCGTGGGCTACTCCCGTGAGGAAGCCGAGCGTTGGTTTGACGACGTACAACTCATAGCGCGCGTCGACCATTCTCTCGCGCGCGAGGACGAGCGGCACTTGCCGATCTGGGCGTGCCGTGGCCCGCGAGCCTCGCTCGCCGAGGCGTGGCCGAGCCTCAAACACTACAAGTGACCGCTATCCGAAGACTTCGGCATAAGCGTCCTCGTCGAAGCCGACGAGTACCTTGTCGTCGAGCACCACGACAGGGCGCTTGACGAGCTTTCCGTCGGCGGAGAGCGCCTTCACCAGGTCGGCGTCGGTCATCGCGTCGATCGCTGCTTTACCGAGCGCGCGATAGCTCTGCCCGCTCGTGTTGAGCCATTTGCGGACAGACTTGCCACTCGCGGGAACCCACGCGGCGAGCTCTTTCTGTGTCGGCGGCTGCTCGACGATGGGGCGGAGCTCGTATCGAACGCCGCGCGCGTCGAGCCACTTCAGAGCTTTTTTGCAGGTGCCGCACTGCGCGTAGAAGAGGACTCGAGGGGTCTTCTTGGACATGCCGTGAGCTATGCACGAACGGACGCGTGCGAGAAAGGGGCGAATCAAGCCCCCAATTCAATTGCCCCAGCGCGCCATGGCCCCGAGGTCGTAGACCTCGGCGAAGCCGCTCTTCTTCAGCATGCCGGCCGCGCTCGCCGACCGCATCCCGCTGGCGCAATAGACGACGACTGGCTTCTTCTTGTCACCCAGCTCTTTGGTGCGTTGCGGCAACTCGCCGAGAGGGATGTGAAGCGAGCCCGGGATATGCCCGGCATCGTGTTCCGCTTTGGTTCGGACGTCGACGAGCCGAGCCCCCGCTTTCACCAAGGACCGAGCTTTGTCGGGGGCGATCTTGCCAGCGAAAGCGCGAAAGAGCGACCACGCCACGAAGGCGAGGAGCACGACGAGGATGATGTTCCGCAAATCCATGTTCAGCTCTTGGAGCCTACGACACGTTCAAAGGGTTCACGTCGCCGACGCGAGAGTCACACGAGCGTCACAAACCTCTCCGACCGGCGTCGCTTGACGCCTCGGAATGCTCGGGAGAAGGAGACTTGGAGGGAGAGTTCTCATGCGTCTTGTTCGTCTGTCGGTGCTCGCGTCGGCCGCGCTCCTGACCCCGCTCTTCGGATGTACCTCGGATACGGACACAGACACGCAGCCCGAGCCCCACGTGGCCTACGACGGGACGCCGCTGGTCGACGGCTTCGACCCGCCCGCGCCGCCCGACGACGCGCTGCAGTTGGTCAGCCCCATCATTCGCGACGTCGAGCCAGGGGCGAATCGGGAGCTTTGTTATTACACGAAGCACATCCTCTCCGAGTCGACAGCGTTCCGCGCTGGGCAGGGCTTTCAGCACACGGGCGGGCACCACGTCGTCGTCTATTGGACGACCGAGACCGAGGACGAAGATATCCACGAGTGCACCGAGGCCGACATGACCAAGCTGCATGTCCTCAGCGGCGGCGGCGCGGAGGCTGGCAACGGCATCGTCAACGAGCTACCGGCGGGGGGCGCGTTCCACGTCCCGGCCGGTGCACAGCTCGTGATGAACGTCCACGTGCTGAACGCTAGTGACAAAGCTGTCGACACGCAGGCCGTCGCCAATCTCTATTATGGAGACGAGAGCCTCGCGCCCCTGACGAGCTTCTACGTGACTGGGACCACTTTGAAGGTCGACCCGCACGCCCAGGGCTCTTTTACGACGAGCTGCGTCGCGCCCCGTGATTTCCAGGTCGTTCGACTGCTCGGTCACATGCACGAGTGGGGCTCGAACTTGGTCATTACCCTCGACGACGGCTCGGGCCCCGAGATGGTCTATGACAAGCCCGGGTCGGACGAGTTCTCGTACAATCCGCCGTATATCGACTATCCCACGACGGCGCCGCTCGTCGTCAAAGCCGGGACCACGATCACCGCGACTTGTACCTATCAGAACAACGAGGACAAGCCGCTCACCTTCCCCACGGAGATGTGCGCGGCGTTCGGCTATATCCTCGGCACCGAGGCCGAGTTTGGTTGTTCGGACAACGTCTGGAACAACCAATGAGCATCCGCTGACAGCGCGTTGAACAATTGATCAACGGGCTGGTGACTCAGGCGCCGCCGGCCCCGCCACCACCCCCGGCGCCGCCGGTGCCCGAGCAGTGATCCGGAATGCACGCCGAGCCCTGCGGGTCGATATAACAGCTGGCCGCGGTGCCGCACTCAGCGTCCATTTGGCAGCTCAGCTTGGTGCAAAACCACTGATCCTGACCGAGGTCGGCGAGGCAGATGATAGCGTCCGCCTGATCGGCACACTCGCCACCGCCGGGCGTGCAATAGGTGCCGACTCCGATGTCGTTGCCCACGTCCCCAGGCTGGACGCACGACGTCACCGGCGTCACCGGGTCCCCCCCGGCGGAGCCACCATTGCCGCCGCTACCACCGTTCGCCGCCGCGCCGCCGCCGCCCTGAGGTTGACCGCCAGTCCCAGTGTCGTCACCGCAGGCCGCGGTCATCAGGACTAGAATAGAAGTCAGCTTGAAAAGTGTCGCGTTCGCCATGCCGTCCTCGCTGGAGAGGGGCGCACCGTACAACGGATTCGACGGTGTGCGAAGTTGAGGGGAGCGCGAAGGGTGGTTGGGCTGGCTGGCACCCCAAAGCGAGGCGATGTCAGTACGCCAGACTTGAGCGACAGATTCGTGCGCGCGTAGACTTTATGCTCACACCAAGCCGTCGAGTCCACACCATGCGCCGCGCTCTCGTCTTCGCAGTTCTCCTGACCTCGGCAGGGTGCGCACAGGAGCGCGCTCAGTCGCGGCCCCCGCAGGTCCAACAGCCGGGGGCGCCGCTGCCCTCGGGGTGGGAGTGGCCGGCGTTGTCGTTGGCGCAGCCTGCGACTGCCCAATTGACCGGTGTGGCGACGTCGATGGCGGGCCTGCCTGCGCTGGTGCTGGGTGTCCAGCGTCCGTTCGACGCTCAGGCGCTCCGCTCAGGGAGCACAGGATGCCGTCCAGTCGAGGCGGGGCCGGGCCTCTTTTGGATGCCCACTTGTGGCGCCTTCCCCGTCCTTCGCAGCTCGCCGAATGTCCCATTGCGGCGAATGAACCTGCGTCCCGACTCGCCCTACGCAGTCGATCTGCGGCAAGGCGGTTTGGATGGGCCTGTCAAAGATCAGCAGCAGGTCGGGGTTTGCTGGTCGTTTGCGCTCTCGACCATCATGGAGAACAGCGCGCGCCGGCAAGGTCGCGGCGAGATCGTCGCGCCGCTCCACCTCATCTCGAGCGACGCCTGGGGCCAGATCTGGTCGAATGGAAAGACCGACAAACCCATCGTGCTCGAGGCCAGCTGGCCTTACGATCCTGTAAAGGCCTGCAAGCTCAAAGAGGATCCGGACGGCTGGTGCGAGCAGGCCTATCACGTGCGCCAGGGCTCCTGGCGTGAGGACCCGATGCTCGTCTCCGAGGTCGAGACCGCCAATCAGCGCGGCGTGGTCAGCATCGTCAAGACCGAGCAAGTCGAGCCGACCTTCGACGGGCTCGCCGCGCGCATCGCCGAGGGGCAATCGGTCTATTTGTCGTTCCGGATCGACGACGCCAATTGGCAGCATCTGCGCACGGACTCGCTGCCTGACTATGTCGTAGAGGACGGCGGCGCCCACGCGGTCGTGGCGATGGGTTATCGCACACAAGGCCCGCGCGGCCGGGAGATCCTGGTCCACAACAGCTGGGGCCCGGAGTGGGGCGACGGCGGGTTCGCCTGGGTCACGGAGAATACGCTGCAAGCTCACGCGATGGATGCGTTCGCCGTCGACGTCGAGCTGCCGGGGTCGGCCGGGCCGACGACTGCGACCAACACACCATTCCCAATTCCAATCCCCGGCAATCTGGGGATCCCGGGGATTCCCGGCCTCAGCCTACCTACCATTCCGGGGACTGACCCGAAGTCGACGCCCGCCCCGACTGCGGCCTGCGCGGCTGGGCAGGTCCGCGACGTCGTGTCGGGCGCTTGCACCGCTCCTTGCGGGAACGGTTGGCCCCCGGCGGGCGGCGCCTGCTTGCCCTTCTGACGGAAAGACTTCGCGACGACTCGCGCCTGACCCCGTTGTCCTCTCAGGAGGGCAGCGAGCATGAGTCGTCGGACTGCGATGTTGGTGGTGGGTTTCTCCGTCGCGCTCGCGGGCTGTGCGGATCGCGCGCCGCCCGCGCCGGCTCACTCGGGAGCCGACGACGAGGCCGCCGCACGGCCCACACCGGTCATTGCACCGTCCAATCCTGGCGCGACGCGATTGGACGTGGTGGACGCTGTCGTGGAGCGCACTGTGCCGACGGACGGCCCGGGCGCGGTCGTCTTGGTCGCGCAGGACGGCGTCATCGTCCACGAGGCCGCATATGGAATGGCCGACCTCGAGAGGAAGCAGCCTATGGAGGTAGGCAGCGCCTTCAATCTGGCGTCGTGCTCCAAACAGTTCACCGCCCACGCGGTCGCGCTCTTGGTCGAGCGCGGGCAACTGTCGCTCGACGACGACGTCCGCAAGTACATCCCCGAGCTGCCTGTCTACGACAAGAAGCGCCCCATTCAGCTGCGCGATCTGGTCTATATGATAGCGGGCTTGCCCGAGTACTTCGAGCTTTTCGACGAGCTGACCACCGAGACCAATGACGCGATTGTAAGTGCGCTCGCCAAACAGAGCGAGCTCGCGGCCCCCACAGGGACGAAGTACGAATACTCGAATAGCGCCTATGTGATGCTGGCGACGGTCGTTCAGCGAGTGTCGAAGAAGAGCTTCGGCGACTTCTTGGGAGAGTCCATCTGGCGCCCCGCGGGGATGACGCACACGCACCTCGAGCGACTCGGCGACGACACTGTGCAGGGCTACGCACGGAGCGACGCTGGCGCTTGGGAGATCGATCGCGACCCGACGCCTGGGGTCGTCGGCGACGGGGGCGTCGTCTCCACCGTGGAGGACCTCTACAAGTATGATCAGGCGATGCGAGCTGACAAGCTAGTAAAACAATCTACGAAGGAGCTCATGCTCGCGCCCGGCAAGCTCGATTCGGGTGCGCCGCTCGACTATGCGTTCGGATTGATGCTCTGGGAGGAGGAGGGCGAGCGCGTCGCGTGGCACGACGGCAGCTGGAACGGGACCGCTACCTACTTTGCGCGGCATCAAGAGCAGAATCGGGTGGTCGTCGTCCTCATGAACCAAACCGATGCTGAGGCGGCCGAGCTCGGCTCGGCGATCGAGGAGGCGATCGATGCCGAGTAGTCTCAGCTTGGCGGGGCGAGCAATCCAGCGTCGCCAAGAGCCTTCGCGAGGCGCGCGCCGAGGAGCGGCGCTGCCATCGGCGCGAGCGGCAAGAGATCGACGACGAGGTCCACTGCGGCGTTCGTGAGCGCAGTGGTCTACGCGTTCAGGAAATGAGGAGCTCGCCGAGGAAGCCCTCGGTTTGCGGTTTGCGGGGAGGAGAGCTACTGCGCGGTGCGGAGCCGCACGAGCACGACGCTGTTCGGCTCGAGGTGGAGCGCGATCGACGCCGACGAGGTGTCCTCACGCGAGGAGGTCGTCGGGACCAGGCTCATCGCGTCGCGCGCCGCGTTCAATGCGGCGTTCCCCGACCCGCCCGCGGCCTGCCAGGCGCGGAAGCTGTTGGCGTGGGTCGCGTCGACGATGGTCGTCTCGACCTCGGTGAAGCCTGCTGGCACGTCATTGATGTTGAGGGTGACGTCGTAGGGGGCGTCGGCGTCGTGCCAGCCGCGGGCGCGCTCGACCGCCTGGGTGAGGAGGACCGTGGCTGCATCACTCAGTCCGAGCGTCGCTGGGTCGACATCGAAGTCGACGAAGAGCCCAATCGCGGTTTGCTCGTCGATGGTCGCGATCTCGGCGAGGGCAGCCTGTTGGTCGCCGTTTTCGATCCCGAAGAACTGCTGGAGCGCGAGGATGACGGGGGCCGTCGGGTGTACGACCAAAATACTGACAGCATTGTCACTCGTGCTCGCGATCACCTCTGCCCCGAAGGGCAGCCCGTGGGTGGTCAGCGCTCGCTCTTCACCCTGGACGAACCCGAGCAGCCGCATCGCGTTCCAAACCGGTTTGCGGAGGCCTGTCCCCGTCGTGAGGCCCTGCCCGCCGTGGAACTCCGGCGGTCCGAACGACCAGTCGGCGAGCGCCGAAAAGGCGTGCTCGGTGAGACCGGAATTGCGGGCGTGGACGAGGCGGGCAGCGGCATATGCGGCGTTGAACTCGGAGTCCGCGAAGGTGAGGTCCGTCCCGGGCGCGGGGTTCGACTCGACCGCGATGTTCCACTCGTCGACGATGAGCTTCGTGTCGGCTGGATAGCCGGCGTCCGTCAGCCACTTCTTGACGTCTTGGACGGCGCGGTCCGCACTGGTCGGTAGGAGCCCGAACTCGTGCCACACCACGAAGTCGATCGGGGTGCGCGAGAGGCCGAGTTCGGGGATTGGCGTGTTCGCACAGGCCTCGATGAAGGTCTGCATGAAGCCGGGACTCGCGGCCCCTGGGGTCGTGCCGCTCCACGCTGACGACAGCGTAGGCCCGCCCACCGCGGCTGTCGGCGACTCCGTGCGAATGGCCAGCGCGGTCGCGTGATAGAGCGCGATGAAGTCCTCGACGGTGCCGGTGAATGCACCCTCCGGTTCGTTCCAGACCTCCCACTCGACGTCGAGTCCCTCGACGACGGCGACCTCGTGGACAATGGCGCCGACCAAGCTCCCCCAAACGGCCAGATCGGCGGGAGGGCAAAGACTGTAGCCGGGCCAGCCATATGCGGGATTGGCCGCCGTGTCGGCCGGGCACGAGGATATGTATTGCGGGGTCTCGACCAGGTTGAGCGTCACGGTCGCGCCGAGCGTTTGCAGCGCGCGCACTTGATCGGCGACGTGTGCGCTTTGGAGGCGAGCGACGGCGTTCGCGGGGCTCGTGGCCGGCGACATGACAGCCCAGCCGAGGTCGAGGCGCACGTGGCCGATGGACTGTTCGGTCGTGATGACGGGCCCGATCTCGGGCGCTGCGTTGTTGGCTTGTACGCCGAGCCGCAAGAGGGGCGAGACGGCCGCTGTCTGTGTGGCGAGGTCCACGTCGATGGTGGGGCCCGCGCTGGCGCCGCCCGTCGCGCCCGCGCCGCCCGCGCCCCCAATTGGGGAGTTGCCGCCGCTTCCACCCGCGCCGCCCGTGCTCGAGGAGTCTCCGCAGGCCGCGGAGCCCAGCAGCGCGACTGTCAAAAGGAAGGCCGACTGTCGACGCGAGCGCTCTCTCATTCGGGTCGGTGCAGGATAGGCCTCAAGGCCTCTTCGCGACGCTATGACGTACGAGCATCTCTTCGAGCTCCGCGATTTTTAGTGGCTTGGAGAGGTAGTCGTCCATCCCGGAGTCGAGGCAGCGAGCGCGCTCCTCGCCGAGGGCGCGCGCGGTGAGGGCGACGATGGGTGTCTTGTGTCCGGCGGCGCGGGCGCGGCGGGTGGTCTCGAGCCCGTCGAGCTCGGGCATCTGCACATCCATGAGCACGAGGTCGAAGCTGGTCGGACCCGCGAGCGCCTCGAGGGCCTCGAGGCCGTTCGAAACTACGGTCGCGCTCGCCCCTGTCTTGCGCAGCATCGCGAGGACGATCCGTTGATTGACAGAGTTGTCCTCGACGACCAGCACGCGAACCCCGGAGGCGTCCACGAACCGAGCCGGTGGTGGGACCGACAGGGCGACGACCTCGGTCTCGGCGACGCGCGCGACCACCGCGGTGAACGTGACAGTCGTGCCTACGCCGGGCTCGCTGCGCATGACGAGATCGCCGCCCATCGCGCGGGCGAGCTCGCGTGCGATGACCAACCCCAAGCCAGTACCTCCGTGCTTGCGAGCGTCGGAGTCGTCCGCTTGCACGAAGGGCTGGAAGAGTCGGGAGATCTGCTCCTCGGTCAGGCCGGAGCCCGTGTCGCGGACCTCGAATTGGAGGACGAGTTCGCTCGACGACGCCGCCGAGTCGGGCGCGCTCTTCACGTCGAGGCGAACCTGGATCGAGCCGCGCTCGGTGAATTTGACGGCGTTGCTCAGCAGGTTCGCGAGCACCTGCCCGATCCGCAGCGAGTCGCCGCGGACGCGCGCGGGGACAGCGTCGGCGACGGAGGTCGTGAGCGCGAGGCCCTTCTCCTCGGCGCCGCGGCTGATGATCGCCACGGTCCGCGCGAGGACGCGGCGCGGGTCGATGGGCTCGGAGACGATGCGGAAGCGGCCTGCCTCGAGCTTCGAATAATCGAGGACGTCGTTCAGCAACGCGAGGAGGTTCACCGCGGCTGCGTGGATGTCCTCGAAGTAGCTCCGCTCGATGGACTGGGTCGCGTCGCGCTTGCCGAGCTCGCTCATTCCTAAAACAGCGTTCAAGGGAGTTCGGAGCTCGTGGCTCATCTTGGCGAGGAACTGGCTCTTGGTTTGGGCGGCGACCTCGGCCTCGCGGCGGGCGGTCTCGGCGGCGGCGATGTTGCGCTCGTCGAGGTGGCGGCTCGCGGCCACGAACGCGCCGAGCGCCCAGAAGACGCCGACGACGATGGAGCTCACGTACCAAGCCGCCTGAACTGGACTCAGGACGTTGATGGAGCCGCGGATCGGATCCAACGCTGTCGCGAGCGCGCGGCCTACGCCGCTCGCGGCGAGCAGCGCCGACGGCAGGAGCAGCGAGCGGAGCGCGGTCGCGCGCTCGACGAGGAGCACGCGGAGGATGACGACTCCGTAATAGGTGACGACCAACGACAGGGCGAATATCCGGTAATTGATAGCGTCGAGTCCGCCTGGGCCTTTGGGCAAGAACAGGAATATCCCGAAGACGACGCCACCCAACGCGAGCACGCCGTAGTGGGGTAGTCGCGCCGGCGGACGCTGGAGCAGGATGAGGACGCCGCGCAGGTAGAGCTCGAGCGGCGCGAGCGCGAGGGCGTTGGTCGCGACCAGGTAGAGCTTGCTCGGCGCCGGACCGCGGAAGAGCATCGCGACGAAGGCGAGCGCGAGGAGCGCGTCCGCGAGCAGCCAAGACCGGTATGCCGCGAGGCCGCGATAGGTCCGAAACGCCGTGACCTTGAGGCCGACCATGGCCAGGAAGACCAGCCCGAGGGCGAAGAGGACCGAAGGCAGGTGGAGGGACGGCATGGCGCGAGGCGGAGTGGGAGCGTCAATACCACGACAGCGCGAAGGCGCGTCGGCGCGCGGGCGTATCGCTTACGTGTCTGTAAGTGTTGCCCGCGCGGGTCGCAGCGTGCCGCGTCCTCTCTCGCGCTGAAGGGTGCAAACTCTCCCCAACAAAAAACGCGATTCGTGTGGACGTGGCGGCGCTGAGACACCTGGGGTAGGGCTCGGGCGTGACGAATCTTGGAACGCGTTGTTGTTCAGTCGTTGCTCTGGCTCCGTGGCTCCTCATCCTGGGCTGCTCCGGCTCGGGCTCGACGAAGGCGCACGACGTGGATGTGGCCGAGTCGAGCTCCGCGTCGTCGTCTGCGGCGAGCGCGGCGCCGGCTGCCGACCATGACGACACCTTCAGCGTGCTGCTCAAGGACCGGCCGGGCGGTTTGGTGGTCGACGGCAAACTGGGGGATTGGGGTGACCTCGGGCCCGACCCGAAGCAGTCGATCGCGGAGCCACGCTACGATGGAGAGTATCGGCCGGACGATCCGCTGCCCGCCGCGCCGAACCCAGCGAACGCCGGGTTGAAGGTCGCGGTCGTCTTCGACAAAGAGCTCGTGGTCGCGGCGCGGTTGAACGCTGCTTCGGCGGGTGGCTTCTGGTTCGGTGTCGGCGCGCTCGCGCCCATGTTGCCGGCGATTGGTGAGCCTGGGCGCGCCATCAACATCGCGCCGTTCGACTGCGAGTACGAGCAGGCCTGCTGCAATGACGGCGACATGATTCGGGGAGAGAAGCTCGCGCCCGAGGTCGCGGCGAAGTGTCGTGAGACCGTGTCGCGCTACGAGGCATTCGGCGTGGAATATGCGGCTCGCTTCGAGCGGGTATATCGCATTGACGAGACCGGCGTCTCTTATCAGGAGAGCTCGGGGAAGCTCGCTCGGATCGCCGACGCGAAGGTCGTCTTCACCGCGAAGGACGGCGGCGCCGAGGTCGAAGCTGCCATTCCGCTCGCCTATTTGCCGCGGATGAGCGACGCCCCCGTGGGCGCGCTGCGCTTCATCGCGCGCGCGTCCAGTCGCCCAGCGCCGAAGTCACCCACTGCCGAGCAGCCGTGGAACTGGCTGACCTTCCCGAAGCCTGTCGTGTTCGAGCCCCAAGCAGCGCTGCGCGCGCTCGTGTTCGCGGACGCGCACAGCTTTTATCCAGGCTATTCACCGGCGCTCTCCTATCAGCCCGCGGCGCCCGACAGGCTGCAGTCGCTCGCGCGCAATGGGAGCTGGACCGCGGTCGAGCCGAACGAGGGCCGAATCTCCGAGAGCTACCTCAAGATCGGCGAGACGACAGTCGACCTGTCGACTGTGCCTTACAATGCGTTCATCATCTCCAAAGGCGGTGAGCTGAAGGGGCGGGTCGCGATGCCCGGCGAGCTCTCCGGGATGTGCTTTGCGGGCGAGCGCGACGGGGAGTTGCACTGGATCCATTACTCGCCCGGCGCGCGCAACCCGATGGCCGGTTGGGTAGGGCCGCACTGGTGGCTACTCGTCGTGCACCCGGACGGCACCTATCAGGAGGACGCCCTCGCCGCCGACCAAGATACCCTCGAGTTCCATTGGGAGCAGGGCAAACAGTTCTCGAACAAGGACTGTACTGTATTCGGTACGCGCGGCCCCGAGGCCGAATATGCAGGTGGCTTCAGCGCGGGTCCTCGCCAGTATGAGCTGACTTGGAAGTGGGACAAGAAGCAGAAGAAATACGTCGCTAAGAAGAAGCAGCTGAGCGGGCCGCCTCCCTGAGTGACTGTGCGGTTCGAAACGCGAACGCCCTCGACGTGCGGACGTCGAGGGCGGCGCTGGGTTACTTGGCTGTAATCAGTTCGGGGTGAAGACGATCGGGTAGCTCACCTTCACGATGCCACCCTCGGGGGCGGAGAAGGAGAGGCCTCGGAAGGAGCCGACGACGCAGCTGACGACGCCCGCGTCCGGCAAGTCCGAGCCGGCGTTGTTGACCGAGCCCACCGCGCCGTCGGCGCCGATGACGAAGCCGACGGTGACGCGGCCTTGCAGGTTGGGGTTGTTGCGCAGGCCGGCCTCGTAACAAGCGCGGAAGCGGCCGAAGTTCTGACGAACGATGCGCTGAATGACCTCGCCGGGGATGCGGCCCGAGACGCTCGGCGGTGCCGGGCGAATCCGCGGAGAGCCGGTCGCGTGCGTGCCGCGCATGGTGTTGGTGCCGATTCCGGTGCCGCAGTTCGCGCCGATGCAGCCGCCAGCGTGACCCACCGTCGAGAGGTTGCCGACGCCGACGCCGAAGCCGAGTCCGCCGGCGCCATCGCCGGTGCCGCTCACGTCCAAGCCGCCGTGGCCGTAGGAGTCACCGAGCTCCGCCCCGTAGAGGTTGCCGCTCGCGTCGAACGCGTCGGGCCCGTTGGCGGCGTCGCCCCAAGGAGAGTCCGGCGTGTTCCTGCCGCTATCAGCGGTGGCGAGGACGCCGATCATGCCGAAGCTCTCGGCGGACTGGAGCATCTCTTTGCGGCTCAGCGTGCGGACCTCGGCGCTGCCCTTGATGCCGTATTGGCCATTCGTCTTCGTGGCGGTCTCTTTGCCCATCATGCCGGGCGTGCCCATGGCGGGTGAGCCAGCGTCGGCGCCCTGCTGCGCCGCTGCGTCCGGGGCCTGATCGCTGACGAGCTTCTGCTCCTCGATCTCCTCGCGAGCAGCGGCCTGAAGCGCGATCTGCAGCTGGTGCTTCGTCTCGTTCGACATCGAGCCGTCTTCGGTCGAGGCGAGCGCGGGCATGAACGCGAAGAGCGAGGCCGCGACCGCGCCGTGGAGCAGGAGGCTCACAGCCTGCGCGCCGTAGGCCTTCGAATCACCGTGACCCTTGCCGGCGACCTTGCGCGCGGCCTTCACGCCAGCGACCTCGAACACGAAGCCGCCGATCTCGGTGCGGACACGCGTGCCGGTCGCGAGCTTGATCTTGGTGTCGGGCGAGCCGTCGGCGCAGGGGATCGCGAGCTTCTCGGTGGTCGCGTCGGCGAGCGAGAGGGTGCGGCCACCGACGACGATCTTGGAGGTCGAGGCCGCGAGGACGACGGCGAACACCTCGCCGTTCTCGACGAGGACGATGGGCGCGCGGACCGTCCCGAGCTTGTCGGCCGGGATCACGTGGTCACAGCCCTCTTCGCCGACGAAGAACGAGCGCGCGGGCGCGAGGTGCTGGATGGTGAGCACCGAGTCGGCCCAGCGGACGATGACCTCGACGGCTGACTCCGAGGCCTCGACCTCGGACGCGTCGACCGCGGGACCGGAGGCGATGAGCTCGTACGCGCCACGCCCGCTGACCGGGGACTCATCCTCGGCGCGCAGGGCGGCGAAGGGGTTCGAGCTCGAGGCGAACGGAGAGAGGGGCGACGAAGACATCGTGGTGTGCTCCAAGGTCCCGAGTGAGCGAGCCCTCCGCCTTGGGTAGCGGGACGCGGAGGCTCGGCCGTTGCGGCGTTCACCCTCGGAATCGAGGGCAGCTCGCAATCAGCGGTCCTCAACACAGACAGCGCTGTGCGGACTTGGTTCCAATTTTTTTCAAGTCAGCTACGCATGGAGACATGGGCGAACGGGCAGCGGGTAAGACGTTTCTCACGCACGCCCCCGAGGCTCTTTACCGCCTCGGGTGGGCGTATGCGGACGCGCCGCAGGCCGCGGTCGACCGCGCCGAGGCCGCGCTCGGAGCGGTGCCGTGGCATTCGGATGTCGAGATCGTCGCGTGGATTTGCGCAGAGCCGTTCCACGCGATGGTGGCGCTCGCGCTCGTCGCGGACAGCCCTCTCTCCATCGCCGGGCGTCGCGTCGCCGAGGTTTTGCCCGAGCTCGCGGGCTTGGCCGCGCCGCACGAGGTGACGACCTACGAGCATCAAGCGCCGAACCCGGGCGGGCGACCGACGCCGCTGCTCGATCGGGTGCTTCGCGCGCTGAGCTGCGCCGACCGCGAGGTCGCGACGATGAGCGCGGCCGATCGAGCCACGGTGACGACGGCGCTCGTCTTCAGCGACGTGGCGAAGGGCGGGTCGCCAACGCAGCGCGAGAGCTGGCGCGTGCGGCTCGGCGTGGACGGGACCGTGCACAACGAGGACTCGGCGGTGATCTTCGAGGACGTCACGCGGCGCATCCTCGGCAAAGCTCCGCTCTCGGACGACGGTCGCTGGGTCGAGCGAGCGCGCGTGCTCATCGCGACGAGCGGGCTCTTGGGCATGCGGTTGCGCGGTGAGGTGGGGCGCGAGTCCCTCGCTCCGCTGGTCGAGCTCTTCCAAAAGGAGCACGACCTCGGTGAGGCATTTTCCAAGGTTTGGTCGATCGTGAACCACTGTGAGACGCAGGCCGTTCGAGCCGGCTTGTGGACGCCAGAGCTGCAGCACGCGTTCCACGAAGAGGAGCGGACGATCCTGCTCTGTGCGCAGACGCGGGCCTTCACGCGGACGCCGCTCGCGGAGCGCATCGCCCGCATGCGGGGCGGCGCGCTCATGCGGTGTGAGAGCTCGAGCCAGGTCGACGAGGCGCTCTCGAGGCTCCGCGGCGCGCGCGAGATCGTGGAGAGCCGCCTCGCGCGGTGCGCGGTTTGGTACGCGGAGCCCGCGCTCGGCGCGCTGTCGATCGACGCGTGCGTGCGCTTGCTCGCGCATTTGACCGGCGCCGCGGTCGCGTCGGGGATCGACATCACGCGGCCGTGGCACCTCGATCTGATGGGGATCGGCCGAGCGGTTCGCGATCGCACCGGCCTGCCTCGTCGCTACCCCGTTCGCTTGCTCGAGACGCTCCTCGACGCGACGCCCGCGGCGGAGCTGCTGCAAGGCAAGCTCGGGCAGCGCGGACAGTGCCTCCTGTCATTCCCTTCGACGAAGGGTGGCGAGCAGGCGATCGCCGTCTCCTTCCAAGCCTCGGAGGAGGCCGGCGCGCTCCTCACCTTGCTCGCGATCTACGAGAACAAGGGCTCGGTCGACTTCCACCACACGCTGAAGGCGCTCTGCGATCTCTATGGACTTCGCAAGGACGACTACGATCGCGTCCACAACGAGGCCGCGTACCTCGGCGTGATGAACAGCGCGCGGAGTGACAAGGCGCGCATGCTCGACTTCGTGAAGCAGGGGACCATCGTCGAGGTCGGCCCCGGGGGTGGCGTGGTGCTCGAGCTCCTCGCCGAGCGCTTCCACGGCAGCAAAATCGTGGGGATCGACGCGTCGAAGGCCGTCGTCGAGAGCCACCAGAGCCGCAACGCAGGTCGCGCGCTGGCCTACGAAATGATCCACGGCGACGCGTTCGAGCTGCCGAAGATCGTCGGTCGCAGCGAGGTCACGACGGTGATCTTCTGCTCGGTGCTCCACGAGATCTTCAGCTACGTCGAGTGGGGCCAGCCGCCCGCGCGCTTCCAACTCGAGGCGGTCGACGCGATCGTGGGGGCGGCGTTCCGCTCGCTCGCGCGGGGTGGGCGCATCATCGTCCGCGACGGCGTCGCGCCGGTCGACGAGCCGCGCGTGCTCGAGCTCACGAACCCCGAGTGGCGAGAGGGGCTCGAGCTCTTTCGCGCGGTGTACGAGCCGCGCCGCATCACCTTCACCGAGCTCGGTGACGGTCGCGTGCGGATCGGCGCGCGCGATCTCTACGAGTTTCTCACGACGATCACGTGGGGGCCCGACTCGTTCCCGTACGAGATCCGCGAGCAGCGCGCGATCCTCTCACGCGCCGATTACGTCGAGCGGCTCGTCGCCGCGTGCCGCGCAGCCGACCCCGAGTACACGGCGCGCGAGGTCCCAGTCCCCGCGGACCTCGCCTCGTATCTGCAGCCTGGCTATCCGGAGCACGTGCGCCCGCACGCCCGCATCTTCGATGCGAGCGGCGAGCGCGAGGTCTCGATGCCCGACGTGAACGGCGTCATCGTCATCGAGAAGAGCTAGCTCCTACTTCTTCTGCTCGGGCGGGGTGATCTCGAGATCCTGCAGCAGATCTTCCATGTCGACGCGGAGGTCGAGCCGCTTCGCCTCGAGGTCGGCCATCTGCGCGCCGTTCTTGTTCGCCTCGCTCGTGAACTCGTCGAGCTGCTTCGTCCACTTGTCGCGCTGAGCCTTCGCCTCGTTGTTCTTCTCGATCGAGCGCAGGTTGCGGCGCAGCTCGTCGCTGCGCTGATCGAGCACGTCACGGCGACGTCGCAGGCCCGAGATCTGCTCGTCGAGTCGGCCGATCTCTCGACGCTTGTCGACGATCGGCTGGAGCTTCTTCTTGGCCTCGGGGGTGAGGTCCGTCACGACGAGGAGCTTCTCGAGCAGGCCGAGCGCAGGCTGATCCCAGATGCTGATCGAGAAGCGCGCAGGCGTCTGCTCGACGACGTCGAGCGAGCCCTCACGCGAGCCCGCGGGGACGCTGACCTTCACGAGGTAGCCGTCGGCCAAATCTTCCGTGCCCTCGGGGCGCTGGCTGAGCGAGTAGTTCCACCCTGCTTTGTTGTGGCGGACGAGCACGTTGAAGCCCTGATCCATCGTCTGCGCCTTCACCGTGTACGAGGTCGTTCGACGCGCGAACTGTTCGACCTCGAGCACGCCGCGCGACAGCTTGATGAGGCGCATGTCGTCGCTAGCGTCCTTGATTTGCGACGTCACCATGATGCCCGGCTCGACCGCGAACGGGACGGTCGCGCTCGTCTCAGAGCCGACGGTCTCGCTCAGGCCCTCGCCGACGAAGCTGCCGCCCGAGTAGATCGAGATCGGCCCCGGCTCGAGGACGAACGGCGTGGAGTTCTTGAAGCGCACCACCCGATAGGGATTCACCTCGTAGCCGACGCCTGCGCCGCCGGGCCGATAGAGGAAGGTCTCCTCGCCCTCGACGTCCGCGTTCACGATCGCGACCATCGTGCTCTGTCCCTGCGGGACGGTGACGCGCTCCTCGAGGTCGAAGCGGGTCTGCCCCGAGGCGGTCGCCGCGCGCGCGCGCGCTTGCGTCGAGCGGCGCAGCGACTCGTAGTCGACCGCGGGCTTCTCCGGCTCGTTGTAGTCGCGCTCGTAGTCCTCGCGTAGCTCGGCCTCTTCTGCTGTCTTCGCGGGCGAGGAGCGACGCGCCAGCTCCTTCTTCTTCTTCTCGGCTGCGCCGGGGCCGCGACCCGCGCCCGTGGTCGGAGCCCATCCGTCGCGATCGTCATCGGGCGCTGGCTCTGCTGCGGGGGGAGGAGGCGGCGACTCGTCGTAGGTGGTCTCACCGACGTAAGCCTCGGCTTGGCGGCGCACGCCCGACTCGGTGAGATCCGCGCGATAGACCTCGCGCGGCGTGTGCAAATCATAGCGGAAGGCGATCGGCGCGCCGGACGTGAGCCCGAGCGAGACGTTGCCCCAGTCCTCTCCGCTCGTGTTGTCGACGACGGCCCAAGCCTGCAGCAGTGCTTTGCCTTTGCCGTCCTTCGGCAGGACGACGCGGTACGTGGGCTTCCACATCGGGGCCGCGACGACGTAGCTCACGAGCAGATCGTGGGTGTTCGCGCCCGCGAGGCGAATCTCGACCTCGACCTGCTGGAACATGCCCTCACCGGCGCTCGCGTCGAGCGTGCGTTGGAACTGCATCCCGAGATCGCCGTCCTCGAGCTTGACCGACCGAACCTTCGAGAGGCGGACGACGCGCAGATCGCTGCCGTCGAGCAGCGTCACGCGGTGGTCGCGTGTCCCGCTCGTCGGGACCGGCGCGACGCCGGGGCGCGCGCTCGGCTCGGGCGGCGCGTCCCATAGCTCCTCGACCATGACGATGCGGCCCGAGAAAGAACCGTCGGTCGTGCTCAGCGTGACGGAAGTGCCTCGCAGCGCGTCGAGCACCTCGGCGAGGTTGCCGCGCCCGGGCTGCAGCGTCGCCAGCGCAGCGTTCGCCCACGTCTGCGGATCGAGCGGCATCGAGACGCTCACCGCGCGCCCGCTGTCGCGCTCGACCACGGTCAGGCTCTTCAGGAGGTCGTTGACCTGATCTTTGCGAACACGGATCGACAGGATGTCGTCGTCCACCTGCCCGACCCGCTCGAAATAGCCGATCCCATTTCGATAGAGGACGACGCGGTCGAGCTTGAGCGCGCCCTCCGCCGTCGGGTACTTCGCGCGGCCGCTCGGCTCGCAGCCGAACACCAACAGGGCAGCCGCGGCGACCAGCGTCTTGAGGTTTGCTCGGATCATCGATGTCTCTCCAAAGGTCGTGGTGCGAGGTCATGAGCTTGCGCCGCGCTCTCGCGCCCTGCGCCCGCCCGCGCCAAGTCTCGCACACCGACTTCGCGTTGAAGGCGCCCATGTCGAGCGACCGCTGTTGCGTTGCCGACGAGAGGGCGATACCGCGTGGTTATGCAGAGGCCACCGTCCTCGCCGGTACGGAGCGTCGCGGCCAAACCTCCGTCGGTCGAGGATCTGCTCAGCGTCCTCGTCAGCGACGGCGTGCTCTCGCGCGAGCGAGCCGCCGAGATCGCGGTTAAGAAAGACGCTGTTCAAGCAAAGCTCGCGGCCGCGCGCCGCGCCGAATCTGGCTCGTCCGCCGCGACGCCCGTCATCGTGACCGCGGTGGACGTCATCCTCGCCTTCCAGGAGAGGGACCCCGACGAGCGCCCGCTGCGCGAGGACTACCTCACGGAGAAATGGTCGAACCTCGTTGGTTTGCCTTACTTCAAGCTCGACCCGCTCAAGCTCGATCCGGCGTTCACGACGAAGATCGTGAGCAAGCCCTTCGCTCGGAAGAACGGATACCTCGCGATCGACGAGGTCGGGGGCGCCCTCCGCATCGCGACGTTCAACCCGTTCGACAAGTGGGCGCTCGACTCCGTTCAGCAGATGACGGGCAAGCGCATCGAGCTCGTCATCGCCTCGCGCTCCGACATCGAGCGCCTCATCACCGAGTTCTACGGCTTCCGTCAGTCGGTGCAGCGCGCGGAGAAGCAGATCTCCCAGGGCGTCGATCTCGGCAACCTCGAGCAGCTCGTCCGCATGAAGACGGAGTCCGAGGTCGAGGCCTCGGACGAGCACATCGTCCACGCCGTGGACTACATGTTCAAATACGCGTTCGGCCAGCGCGCGAGCGACATCCACATCGAGCCGAAGCGCACCGAGAGCGTCGTTCGCTTCCGTATCGACGGCGCGCTCCACGCGGTCAGCCGCGTCCCGAAGGTCGTGCACAACGCCTTCGTCAATCGGCTGAAGATGCTGAGCCGCCTCGACATCGCGGAGAAGCGGCGGCCCCAAGACGGCCGCATCAAGACCGAGTTCGACGGCAAGGCCATCGACATCCGCGTCTCGACGTTACCGGTCGCGTTCGGCGAGAAGCTCGTCTTGCGCATCTTCGATCCCGCGATGGTGGGCGACGACCTCGGCGCGCTCGGCTTCCTCGATCGGGACAAGCGCGTCTTCGAGGATCTCATCAAGCTCCCGCATGGGATCATCCTCGTCACCGGGCCGACGGGCTCGGGCAAGACGACGACGCTCTACACGGCCCTGCGCAAGCTCGCGACCGAGGACGTCAACATCACGACCATCGAGGATCCGATCGAGAACGTCTTCGAGGGGATCAACCAGACCGCGATCAACCCAGCGATCAACCTCGGCTTCGCGGAGGTCCTGCGCACGATTCTGCGCCAGGATCCGGACATCATCATGGTCGGCGAGATCCGCGATCTCGACACGGCGAAGTACGCGATCCAGGCGGCGCTCACCGGGCACCTCGTCTTCAGCACACTGCACACGAACGACGCAGCGAGCGCGATCACGCGCCTGCTCGATCTCGGCGTGCAGGAGTTTCTCCTCTCCTCGACGCTCGTGGGCGTGATGGCGCAGCGCCTGGTCAAGCTCGTCTGCACGAGCTGCGCAGTCGAGCGCACCCTCACCCTCGAAGAGGCGAGCTCGCTCGGGCTCTCCACCCAGAGCGGTGACATTCTTGTCAGAGCTGGCGCGGGCTGCGCGGACTGCCGCAAGACGGGGCACAAGGGGCGCTCCTCGATCATCGAGCTCTTCCGCGTGACGCCGGGGATTCGCCAGCTCATTCACGACCGCGCCGAGGAGGCGAAGATCAAAGCCGAGGCTCGGCTCGACGGGATGCTCACGCTCCGCGAGGCCGCCGTCGCGCGGATGCTCCAGGGCGCGACCTCGTACGAGCAGGTCATCGAGGTGACGACGGACGACGGGGGCGCCATGGGGTTCGGCGCCGCGACACCGACGCCTCCGCGCGTCGCGCCAATGGGGGCTTGAGCATGGCGAGCACGTACTCCCATCGCATCGGGGGCGACGAGAACGGCTTGGGGCCGCGCCTCGGTCCGATGTTGACCACGGCTGTCCTGGCTCGCGCCGACGAGCGCGGTCACAAGTACGTCGAGCGCGGGCCTCGCGGAAAGCTCGCGGAGCGACTCGGTGACAGCAAGGCCCTCGTCGCGCACGGCGACATCGCGCTCGGTGAGGCCTGGGCGCGCGCGGTCGTCGCCCACACGACCGGCGTACAAGCGCGCTCCGTTCGCGAGCTCGTGCACGCGCTCTCCCTCGACGCAGAAGCGGAGCTCGTCCGGCCGTGTCCATCTCACGTCGAGGAGATGTGCTGGGCGCGCTCGCGCACCGAAGAGCTGGTCGCGGAGCAGTCGCTCGTCGACACGCTCTCGCGCGATCTCGACGCGCTCGCGCGGAGCGGCGTCGAGGTCCTGCGCGCCGAGAGCGCCATCGTCTGCACGCGCCGGCTCAACGACGCCGTCGAGCGCGGGCTCAACCGATTCCTCGTGGATTTGCACGCGATGGAGCGACTCACGCTCTCGCTCCGCGAGCGCGCTGGCGCCGAGGTCCTCGCGGTGCTCGGCAAGGTCGGCGGGCTCACGAAATACGAGCCCGCTTTCGGCCCGCTCTCCGGTCGACTCTGCACCGTGCTCGAGGAGAAGCGCGAGCGGAGCGCCTATCGCTTCCCCGGCGTGGGCGAGCTGCGGTTCGTCATGGACGCTGACGCGAGCGATCTCCTCGTCGCGATGTCGTCGCTGATTGGCAAATATCTCCGCGAGGCGTTGATGGCGAACATCGTCGTCTATTGGCAGCGACACAAGGCCTCGCTCCCGACGGTGAGCGGCTATCATGATCCGATAACGGCGGAGTTCGTGTCGGCGACGCGGCTGCTGCGCAAGAAGCAGAAGGTCCCGGACGCTTGCTTCGAGCGGCGCAAGGTCGAGGCCATTCGCGCCGAGGCCGCGCGCGAATCGGCGGCGCGGAGCGTACGGGGGGCGGATTGAGCCCCCCGGTGAATAGGCAATAGCTCTGGCGGCGCGCGGGCGCATCGTGCTGCAATGCCGATATGCCGCGTTGGACTTCCTGCCTTTGTCTTGGGATCTTCGGTTGTGCGCTGCTCGCTTGTGGGGACGACTCCTCGACCGACGGAGGTGGCGGCAGCGGCGCACAGGGCGGTAACAGCGCGGGCGGCAACGCCCAAGGCGGCAACTCCTCGAATGGCGGTTCGGGCGGCGCTGCGACGGGCGGCTCAGGGCAGGGGGGCTCGGGGCAGGGCGGCTCGGGCGGTCAATCAGGCGTGCCCACCGCGGCCGATCTGCTCGCGCTCACGACCAACTGCGACCCAGTCTCGGGCAACCTCTATCAGACCGACGACGACGGGAGCGCGGCCACCATCCCAGTGTGCACGTTGAACGGCGGCTTCTTTTGGAAGGCCGATATGGACATCGACTGCGACGGGCAGCCGAGCGACGTGTGCAACCTCAATACGGACCCTGCGTTCCAAGCGCAGACCTCGGCGACGGACTCGAACGGCGATTTCCTCGACGCGAAGACGCTGCCTTATGTCGTCATCCCGCTCCCGTCGAACCGCTTCGACTACGAGACCAGCAACGTGCTCCTCGGCGCGGTCGTCGCCGTGATTTACAACGGGCAAGTCACGTATGGCGTCTTCGGCGACGAGGGTCCCGACAACATCATCGGTGAGGCTTCTTATGCCATGGCCTCGCTGCTCGGGATTGATCCGGACCCGTCGACGGGCGGCACAGACTCAGGCGTAACGTATATCGTATTTACGGGTGGTGGCGCCGTCGTCGACCCGATTGAGGATCACGCGGCGGCCGTGACGCTCGGACAGACGCTCGCCGCCGGGCTCATCCAGAACAACTGAGTCAGCGGCCGCCGACGCACGCTGCGCCGCAGTTCTTACAGCCGCAACAAGAGCTCGTCGCGCACTCGTCGCAGAACTCGAATTGCCCGCACTGTCCCATAGCGTCGCAAGGGTTCGCGCAGAACCCGCTCTGGAACAAGCAGACCCCACCGCCCGGGCACGGGTCGTCATCGTCGCAGCGTCCCTCGGTGGTGGGGACACAAGCGCCCCGACAATCGTCGCACGCGGGGCAGCTCGAGGTCGCGCAGCCCTCGCAGACGAGCCCCTCACCGCAGGACTCGCAGGCGTTCGCCGTGCAGGGCGCGCGGCACTCCCCCGTGCTGAACACGCAAATGAGGGGCGCGCACTCTTCGTGGGAAGTGCAGAATCCGCCCGTCGAGGTCGACGTGCTGCTCGAGGTACCGCTGCCCCCGGCGCCGCCGTCGCCCGAGTCCTGATAGACGACCTTCGCCCCGCAGCCGAGGAGGAATGCGAGCGTGAGCCCGAGTCGCGCGAACACCGTAGTCATCGACCCTCGCCCACGAGGGTAACACCCTATTCCGGAGAGAAGGCGACGGGATACATCACGTGCGCGCTGCACTCCGAGCCCGGCGCGGGGAATTGCATTTTGCGGAAGACGTCGACGGCGCACGCGAGGGCAGCTCGATCCGCGCCCAGAGCGTGCGCGCCGTCGGTCGGGCCCGAGGCGCAGGCGCGCGGGACCGAACCATTGCCGAGGATGGTGAAGGTGAATCGGAGGCTGCCCTGAACTTGCGGGTCGCGCGACAGCGCGGCTTCATAACAGCGGCGCAGCGCCTCGGAGTGGTCGCGAACCACCGTTTGGACGAGCGCGGCGCCCGGATAACACGCGTCGCTCACCGAGGTGTTTCGAGCGGGCTCGGCCGTTGGTTCGGTGCCGGAGCAGACCTCGTCGCTCACCGGAGCAGGTTCGGGCGGCGAATTCGACCGGAGAGCGGGGCTGTCGGCGACCGTCGACGGGGTCTCGGTGAGGATGATGTTTGCCGTGCTCGCCTCGTGCTGGCCGGAGCTGCACGCGAACGCGAGGGCGGAGAAGGATGCGGCTGCTGCGCTACGAAGGACCCAATCGGATATCACTCTAGGGCCTGACAAAGCGCGTGGGCCGAAGTTCCGCGCGCGCTCAATAGTAGGTAGGAGCCTCGTCTCCACGCCCCTCGAGCGAGGCGAGGATTCGGTCGTAGACAACAGGATCCCAGAACCCATCGAAGTGCCCGACATAGTAATCGCAGAAGAGCACGTTGGTCGCGCCGTCCACGACCGACGTTTCATAGGGGAACATCAGCTCGTCGTTGCACGAGTAGATGCTCGTCATATGCAGGTTCGTAGGGAACGGGGCGGCGTTCAGCTCCTCGAGGAAGGCGCTGCCCGGGGTGATGTCCTCGAGCGACGCGTAGCCCGTCGCCCAATCACCGACAGGCGACAGCCAGGTCCCGTGATGCGCTGACACGAAGGTCACGAGTTGATCGACGCGCTCGGACCCACCGAGCACCTGCATGAGATACCGAGTCGCGACTCCCCCGTTGCACTCGGCCACGATATGCAGTTTGCGCGCGCCCGCGGCGGCGAGGACCTCGTCGATCTCTCGGGAGATGCGCTGCGCCCCGATCGCCAAGCTCTCGGTGAAGAGATCGGGCGGCTCGAAGACGACAGGCTCGAAGCCGTCCTCCCTCAATCGGGCCGCCATGTCGTCGAAATAGGCGCCAACGATCGTGGTCCCGGGGATGAGCAGCACGATCGTGGTCGGCGTGGGCTCCGCGATCACCTCACCGCCCCCAGCCCCGCCGTCGGTCGGGTCGAACGAGGGCGCGCCACCCGCACTGGGAACACTGGCGTCGCCGCCTCCGATCCCGCCAGCGCCGACCTCGTCGGTTTCGCCGGAGTCGACCGGCGAGCGAGAAGGCTCGCAACCCCAAACCCCAATTGCCCCGAGGACAATAGTCCCCCACAGCCGTCGACCGAACATCGCGACCCCTGTTCTCTTGTTGACTGTTAAAGAAATGTGCGAGGCGTTCAGCGCTCGTCGTCGTGCGGCTTGTGCACCGCCGTGAGGCGCGGCGCGCCCTCCCCCGCGGTGCGAGCCCAGGCGCGCACGAGCGCCGTGCCCCCCTCGAGATAGGCCGATAGGCTCTTCCGCAGGGTGGTGGCGCGCCGACTGCGCAGCGCCTTCACGATGGCCTCGTGCGCGGCGACGATCGCGCCGTCGTCTTTGTTCTTCTCGAAGATGATCGCGCCGAGCTGCATGTGGACGGCGCGAACGGACCGCATCAAGAGCCCGTAAAAGAGGTTCTGGCTGGCCCGCGCGAGGACCACGTTGATCCGATAATCCAGCTCGGCGAGCTCGGTCGTGCGCGGATGTGGACTCGAGACGAGGGCTTGCTCGGCCTCGACGATGCTCGCGAGCTCCGTGAGATCCGCCTCTGTCGCGCGCTCGATGAGCGCCTCGACGAATCCGCTGACGACGACCGCGCGAAACTCCATCAGGCTGAGGCACTCTGCGGGGGTGAGGCGCCGACCCGCGCCGAGCAGCTCCGAGAGGAGGCCGAGGGTCGGGATCTCGGCCGTATCGACGACATAGGTCCCGCTGCCGTGGCGCGTCTGGGTGAAGCCCGCGGCCTCGAGCTGGGAGAGAGCCTCACGGACGGTGAGGCGCGTGACACCGAGATCGCGCGCGAGCTCCGCCTCGGACGGGAGGCGACTGCCACCGCGGTAGACCCCCGTCGCGATGAGGCGCTTGAGCTCGGCGGCCGCCTGGTCGGACAGGCGACTCTTGCGAACGCGCTGGAGGGAATTGTTCAAGGTGCGCGCAGTCTAAAGTCATCTGATGACTATGTCAATCGGGTCTTGCCAAAATTCAATCGATGATTTAGTCATCTGACAACTTGCTGGGGCCGAGGTCGCCCCGTGCGCCATCGAAAGGGAGGTCTGTCATGCGAGCTCTGTTGGGTTTTGCGGTGCTGTTCGTCGTCGGCGCGGCGGCGTGTGGGGAGACGGACTCCGAAGACACGAACGCCTCGAACGCGGACGACCCGGCCGTCGCGGCGTGCAACGACCTCTGCGACGCTCAACGAGCGGGGGAGGGCTGCACTGACGAGGTTGTCAGCAACTGCAAGGACCTCTGCGGACTCATCGCCGGTCGGACGGGGGAGTGCGCTGACAGAACCGTCGAGGCCTATCAGTGTGAAGCCACGATGACCTGGAGTTGCTCACCCGGCTCGGACCTGGCCGTGTCGACCGACTCGCTCTGTGACGCCGAGCTCGACGCCAAGTCGGCGGCTTGTCACCGCTGAGCGCGGCGGTCAGGTTTGCCTTACCCTCCGCGTCGTGGCGAGAACTCTCTCATCGCCCGCGGAGGACCTGTGAGCCACTCGGTCTCGAGCCATCTCTCGCTGTCGGTCGAGCGCTACGACACAGAGATACGGCGCTTCGTCCCGCACTACGAGTTCGTCCTCGGCGCCGCGGCGCAGTTCGTCCGCGAGCACGCGGCGACACAGGACAGGCCCCGTGTCCTCGATTTGGGTGCTGGGACTGGCGCCCTCGCGCGGGCCATTCGAGGTGAGCTCCCCGCCGCCCGACTCACCCTCTTCGACGTCGACGACGCGATGCTCGCGGTGGCGCGGACTCGCTTCGGCGAGGGCGACGACGTCGAGCTCGTTCGCGGGGATTTCGGCGCAGCCGATTACCGGTTACCGCAGGCGGACATCGTCGTAGCGTCGCTCTCCTTGCACCACGTTCGCGTCGGCCCCGAGAAGGAGACCCTTTATCGCCGCGTGCTCGAGGCGCTCTCGCCTGGTGGCCTCTTCCTCAATGTCGACGCGATGCTGCCCGAGGACGGCCCAGTCGGGCGGTCCCTTCGAGCGGCGTGGGTCGAGCACCTCGTCCAGGGCGGCGACACACGAGAGGCCGCGCTCGCGCGACTCGCCGATTGGGCCCACGAGGATCGCTATTTCCCAATCGTCGACGAGCTCGATTGGATGCGGCGAGCAGGCTTTGTCCACGTCGATGTGCTGATTCGACGCGGGCCCCTCGCGAGCGTCGTCGCATACGCACCCGCCACTCCGACCAGCTAGTCCGGCGGAAACGAAGTTTCCACGCAAAGAAATGGGGGCCCGCGGAACAAGGCGATGCCGTCGACGGAGAATTCGCGCCGCCGTCGCCCCGCCAGGGGCGGCGCGAATTCGTCAAGAGATGGCGGTTCCAGGGGGCTAAAGTCGAGGCGTGCTCCCGAGCGGTTTTCGCGCGGACGGCGCGCCGAAGCGCGGCAGAAAATGTACGGTCGTGTTCGGCGAGCTCGGCAATCGCCACGTCGTAGCGAAGTTCGTCACGCGGAGGAGCGAGCTCTGGAGTTGGTATCTCCGGCGCGAGATCGCGGTCTATCGAGCCTTGGCGGGGCACCCGATACCTGCGCCCGAGTTCGTCGTCGCTACGAGTGACACCCTTGTAACGAGCGAGGTCCCGGGCGAGCCTCTCGCGAAGCTGCGTCGACCGAACGCCGAGCTCTCTCCGGTCCTCCTCGAAGGCCTCTTGTCCCTGAGTCTCGAGGAGGTCGTCTTGCCGCTCGACGAAGCGCCGCCTGCGGCCGTGCGCAGGGCGATGCGCGCTCGCGTGCTCGAGGATCCGACCGATCCACATTGGGTCCTCGAAGGCCTCGCTCGGTTGGGGCTCGATTCGGTCTTTTCGAGCGCGCTCTCGGCATATCCAGCCGTCGCGAAATGCCATGGCGACTTGCTGCTTCGGAATGTCGTCGCGCAGGGCGATCGCTTCGCGATCGTCGATTGGGAGTGCGCTGGGGTGTATCCGGCGGATTGGGATCGAGCGCTCTTGTGGACGCAGCTCGCCGCGCCGGGGCAAGTCGTCGTGGAGGCCAGGGTGCTCACGAGTCGTGAGCGATCCCGTGCTTTTCGTTCGCTGTGTGCGTTCGCGCTCGCGCGCGAGCGAGCCTTCTTACGGGTCTATCGAACACCCCCGGAGCACCCCGAGATGACCCGATTGAGCACCCGAATCGACGACCTCGCGGCCGCGCTGCGCTCCGAGCTATAGACGCTCCGTTGGATGACGTTCCCTCCTGAGCCCCAGTCCTTCCGCGGTCGCAATCGAGAGCTCGCGGCGCTCGTGCGGCTCGTCCGCGCGCAGCGACCCATGGCCCTCGCGCTCGTGGGCGGCGGAGGGAGCGGCAAGTCGACGCTCGCCTGCGCGCTCGGGCACGCGCTGCGACGCGAGCTCGAAAATCGGGTGTTCTGGGTCCGAATCGGCGCGTGGGATCGGCACACAGTCTTTCAGCTGCTCGCAGTGTCGCTGGAGATCGAACCGTCCGAGGACGTCGAGCGCGCGGTGAGGCGTTCGCTCGCCGCCGCTCCCAGCCTCGTCGTGCTCGACAATCACGAGAGCGACGCGACCACGGCAGCGCTGCTCGACGATCTTCGCGAGCTCCCCGTGACGTGGATCATCACGGCGCGGCGCTGCTTGCTGAGCGGCGTGCAGATCCACCCGGTGACGCCTCCGCTCGTCGCGCTGCACGCGTCGCCCTTCCCGAGCGTGGCCTCGCTCACGCGGCTCCTCCGATGGCACCCGGTCGCGCTCGATTTGGCTGACGCTCTTGTAAGCGCTGGCGTCCTCGAGGTGGGCGAGCTCGAGAAGCGTCTGAGGCGACGCGGCGTCGATCGGATCGTGCCGCTCGCCCACGAGGACGACGTCGTCGAGGTCCGCGCCATGGTGGAGGAGTCGATGCGCACCGTCTCGACCGTCGCGCGACGGATGCTCGCAGTCCTCGCGGGCATGCGCGGCGACGACATGGACGCGACGGCGCTCGCGGCCCTCGCGCGCGAGTCCGCAGCGAAGCCAGCGGCCCTCCAGCTCTTGCGCGCTCGCCGATTGATCCAAGAGCCTCGTCGCGATCGGTTCGCGCTCCACGCGACCGTACGTCACGCGGTCCGCGCGCGGCTCCGCGTCGACGAAGACGCGATCGCACTGTATTACCTGCGTCGCCTCGAGGACGACCCGCGCAGTCGCGAGAACGAGGAGACGCATCTCTTCGGTTTGATGGATTGGGCACAAGAGCGCGGCGAGCTCGACCTCATCTTGCGGGTGCACGCGCTCACGAGCCGATTCTGAGTCGCGGCCCGTTGCACCGGGGGAGCTTTCTGCTCCATCCTTGCGTCGCCCATGCGTCGGCTCGAGAACGAAGACGAGGAGAAGTTCTTCGAGGCCTGGATCAAGGACGGAGTCGTCTTCTGTTATCGCTACGGGAAGATTGGCTCGAACGGCCACGTCAAGCTGAAGAAGCTGAAGTCTCCCGCGGAGGCTGAGGCCGAGCTCGCGAAGTGGGTCGAGCAGAAGATCGCCGAGGGATTCTCCGATCCGAACGCGGAGGAAGAGCCCGAGGAAGAAGAGGCCGAAGAAGAACCGGCCGAGGAAGAAGCCGCCGACGAGGAGTCGGATGAGGCCGACGAGGAGAGCGACGGCGACGAAGAGTCGGAGAGCGACGGCGACGACGACGGCGACGAGGAGAGCGACGGCGACGACGGCGACGAGGAGAGCGACGACGGCGACGACGAAGAGTCGGAGAGCGACGACGATGAGAGCGACGACGGCGACGACGACGATGATGAAGACGATGAGCCGCGCGGTGGACGAGGGCGCGGTGGGCGTCTCGTGGTGTTGCCCCCGCCGGTCGTACCCGCGGGGCCGGTAAAGCCGACGCTCCCGCGGCGATTCTCGCAGCCGAATTCGCAGCCCGTTGCACCAGCAGTGGCGCGCGCGGTGAGCGCGCTCGAGGAGCTCGGTGGCAGCGTCGGCGCTCGCAGCTGGAAGGTCGAGCGAGCGGCGAAGCGAGCGCGACGCGCACTCGCGGAGCTCGGTGGTTTGGACGTCGCGTCGAACGCACAGCTCTCCGCTGCGTTCGACGCAGCGATGAACAAGGTGATCGCTCCGAAGAAGCGACTCTCGCTCGAGGACGCGATGATGGTGCTCTCCGTCGCCGACGCGGCAACGTTCGCGCGGACCGTGAAACGCTGGCGATCGAAGATGCTCGACGCGCCGTCTTCGGTGGGCATCGGCCTGCTCGGCGCGACGCTCGACGCCGTCGGCGACCCCGAGGTCGCGATCCACGTGGGCGGGGCGCTCGTGAACCGAAAGCTCGACGCGGCTCAGTTTCGGCGATGGTTCGCCAAGCTCCGCCCCTTCTTGGAGGAGGCGCTCGCGAAGAAGAAGTCCGATCTCTCGAAGTTCGCGGCCTCGCTCAAGCCGGGTAAGGACGCGCTCGCGGCCGCGCGCATCAGCGAGGTGAAGGCATGACGTCTCGACCGATCGAGCTCGCGGATCTCGAGCGCTTGGCCGACAGCGAGGCTCCGCGCCTCGTCGACGCGATCACGGCCTTCGTCGAAGAAGACGAAGCCGAGCGCACCGAGCCGCTGCCGCCGAACGCGATCACACTCGATGGCCTGCGCAGCGCGCTCCGCGTCGCGCGCAAACAATTTGGTAAGCGTCAGCGCCAAGCCAAGGCTCACGAGGCTTGGCAGCGATATTTGGGGCAGCCGCGTGAGCTCCTCGCGCCGCAGCTCGCCGTCGCTGAGCTCATCGTCGCGCTCTACGACAAGCGAACCGCAGCTTCGCGCGCGGCCCTCCTCGAGATCGCTCGCGAGGCGCCGCTCGCGTTCGGGATTTGGGGTGGGCTCAAGCGCGTCTTCAAGCGCGCCGAGGCCGACTTGGACGCCGAGGTCTGGGGTGTGCTCGCAGCGCGGTTCGACGCCGCCGCGAACCGTGGCAGCTCGGACGACGTCGGGCGCGGCACGCTCATCTATCTCGCGCGCCGCGCGGCTCGGTTCCTCCGCTACTTGGGCAAGGCCTCGCCCGAGCTCTATCCGCGGTTCGCAGTCGAGGTCCTCCGCAGCTTCCCGAGCGACGCTCCCTATTGCTCGATCCCGACGGCGCTCCTCGTCCCGCGCAGCAAGAAGTGGGGGGCGCCCGTCACGCTCGCGAAATCGAAGAAGTTCCGCGCGCCGTATTTGGAGGCGTGGAAGCGCAGCCCCGATCCGCTGCTGTTGCTGCTCGAGACGGGGAACATGGAGCGCGCCGTGCAGTTCGCGACGCTCGGCCTGCAAGAGCTCTTCCCGGACATCGGCGCGAAGCTCCCCGTGAGCTGGCTCGCGCGGCTCGCGGATCGGCCTGTCGGCGCGACCCACGAGTTCTTCATCCGCACGCTGGAGGCCTCACCCGAGTACCACCAGTCCAAGCTCGCGGCCCTCGGGCTGAAGGACGCGGTGGTGAAGCTCCTCGCTTCGCCCAACGATCGCGCCCGCAAATACGCCATCGAATATGCGCGCGGCCACGCCGCGGACATGCCGGCCGCCGAGCTCCTCGCGTTCCTCGAGAAGGCGAAGAATCACCGCGACACGACGGCTTTCCTCGTGTCCCTCGTCACTGCGCGTCCGCCTCGCGCCTTGGGAGCGCGCGTGCTCGGGCAGTTGTTGCAGTTCAACTCGGCCGTCAAATGGGCGAAGAGCGCGCTCGACAACGATATCGAGGACGCTGCGATCGACGACGATTTCCTCGTCGACATGCTCTTCGAGGACGACGGCGGTGGCTCCGATTGGGCGCGCGCGTGGCTCGAACGCAAGCGCAAGCCCTCGACGACGCAGGCTCAGCAGGGGCGCGACATCCCCGCAGCGTTCTTCATGCGCGTCCTCGACGACCCGCGCATGGTGGCCGACTACACCGACCTGGATGACTTCGCGCTGAAGCACCTCCAGCGATATCCGATCGAGAGCATCCCTGGGGATTGGCTCCTCGGCGCGCTCGCGCGCGACGACATCGGCGAGCGTGTCTCCGACTGGCTCGCGGACGGCAACGCGCTCCCGAAGAGCATCGACAAGGAGCGCCTCAAGGGGCTCGTGTTCGACGCCGACAAGCGAGGCGTCGCGTTCGCGCTCCTCGGCAACCCGAAGCTCGTGCCTCCGGAGGAGGTCGGCGTCGGCTGGCTGCTCGCGCTCGCTCGCCGGGCCGATCCGGCGCTTCACGAGTGGGCCCATCGCTACCTCCTCCAGAACGTGAAGCCGGCGCAGTTCTCCGAGGGCAAGCCTGACGCCGACAGCGGAGCAGCGCGCCTGTTTGCGCTCGCGTCGGGAGCGAAGGAGCCCGATCCGATCCGTCAGTTCGCGCAGGCCTACCTCCGCTGTCACCACCCGAAGATCGGCAGACAGCAACCGGAGAGCGGACAGTTTGGGGTCAAACCATCTCTGGCGCGGACGCATTTCACCGAGGCTCGCGTGTGGCCCTGCCTGCGCGACGAGCGCCCCGACGTCCGCAAGTTCGGTGTCACCATCGCGCGCGTCGAGCTGCGGCAGTGGGGCGCGCAGGCGCGCGTCTACGAGCTCGCGGACTCGAGCGCGAAGGAGGTCCGCAACCTCGCCTACGAGGCCATCGTCCAAGCGGGCCAGCCGCACGCGGACCCCGACCTCGCGTTGACGTTGGACGAGCTCGACGCGGCGCAGATCTTCTCGATGACGGAGAGCCGCATTCGCTCGTCGCGCGATGTCGCGATGGACATGATCCGCGTGCACTACGCACGCATCGGTGGCGCAGAGCGACTCGGCTGGCTGATGCAGAGCGCGGACGCCGAGGTGCGGCTCTTCGCGGTGAGGCTCCTCTGGGAGAAGCACCGGCCGCGCGGACTGCCCTCGACGTGGAAGCCGCCGCAAGGAGCGCTCGACGACGCCGGTCCCTTCCACGACGCCGAGGCCCTCCGCGCCGTGCTTCGCAGGCTCCTCTTCATGACCCCTCCGTCCCGCTCCAACGAGAAGCTCGACGAGAAGCGCTCGAAGAAGGTCTCGGCGAGCGTCACCAAGCGCCGCATCGTCGAGCTCGTTCGTGACCTCGGCCTTCGGGATCCGAGCTTCGCGGCGCTCGCGATGCCGGTCCTCGGCGAGTTCACCGGCTCGGTCGCGAAGGGTGAGTGGCAAGCGTGCCTCGCGGCGCTCGTCGCGCTCCGCAGCGCGCACGGCCTCGCGATCGAGGAGGTCGTCTGATGCCGCTGCCGATCGGCCACCTGGAGAAGGTCCGCGCGCTCGCGATCTGTGATCGTGTGCTCGCCGTAGGCGGCGTGCGCGCGGGCTCGCGGAGCTCGCTGTCGCTCTACGATTTCGTCGGAGAGAAGCCGCTCGCGAGCATCGAGTTGCCCGCGCACGTGCTCGGCTTGGTCGCGGACAAGGCCGGCGTGATCGCGGCGTGCTCGGACGGCGCGCTCCGTTGGTTCGCGCTCCCGGGCGGCGCCGCGGAGCGCGAGGTCGCCGCGCACGACGGGGCGATCAACGCGGTCGCTCTCTTCGGCCAGGTGCTCGTTACGGCGGGGCAAGACGGCATCGTGCGCACGTTCTCGCGCGCCGACGGATCAGCGCTTCGTTCTTTTACGGTGTCATCGCG
>JAXLYR010000018.1:0-170461 GCA_046351325.1 Polyangiaceae bacterium
GCGTTCGTCCGCCGCCCGGCTATTACCTCAAGCGCAAGTCCTTGGTCGGTGTCTGGGCGACGGGCATCCCGGTGCTCGCAGTCGGCTACCTCGTGTCGGTCGTGACGACCGCGATCGGCGCGACCGACGACTGCTGGGACGGCTGCTCGAACGGGCCTTGGGGCGTCGGTCTCATCCCGCTTGTTGGCTCGCTCGCGAACGCCGCGAACGACGACTTCAACGAGGGCGCGCGCATCGCTTACGGCTTCGCGACGGTGCTGCAGACGGCGGGCTTCGCGATGATCGTCGCGGGTGCGTCCATCCGAAAGAGCGTCTGGGTTCGCCAGCGATACTACTCGCAGGGCGGGGAGCAGCAGGCCGAGGTCACCGGCAAGGTCGACCTCAACTTCGGTGGGAACTTCATCGGCGTGACCGCGGCGTTCTAGTTCAGTTACCGCGTTGTCAGTACGTGGCGCGCGCCACGATCTTCCGGTCGATATCCCCGATAGCGCGCGTCCCAGCGAGCGCCATGGTGCGCGCGAGGTCGTCCGCGAGCAGCGCGAGGACCTCCTCGACGCCGGCCTCACCGCGCGCCGCGAGCCCCCAAAGCACGGGTCGACCTACGAGGACTGCGCGCGCGCCGAGCGCGAGCGCCTTGAAGACGTCCGAGCCCCAGCGGACCCCACCATCCATCAGGATCTCGGCGCGGCCTGCGACAGCGTCGACCACGCCGGGGAGTGCGTCGAGCGTGGCCGGTGCGTCGTCGAGCTGTCGACCGCCGTGGTTCGAGACGATGATGCCCGCGACGCCGTAGGAGCACGCGCGGGTCGCGTCGTCCGCGCGGACGATCCCCTTCAGCAAAATGGGTAGATGCGAGAGCGAGCGCAGCCACTCGAGGTCGTCCCACGTGAAGGCCGCGTCGTGGCGCGAGGCCACGTAGCTCGTCAGCAAGCTGCCCGCGGCGGGCGTGTCCTCGCCTGTCGCGAGCGCCACGAGGTTCGCCATCTCGAGGCCCGCGGGCAGCGCAAACCGATTGCGTTCGTCGCGCAGACGACGCCCCAGCACTGGCGTGTCGATCGTGACGACGAGCGCGTCGTAGCCGGCGGTCTCGGCGCGCTCCACGAGCGTGCGCGTGAACTCCCGATCGCGGTGCACGTAGAGCTGGAACCACTTGGGGCTCTGCACGGCCTCGGCGACCTGTTCGAGCGAGGTCGTCGCCATCGTCGAGCCGACGAAGATCGTCCCGGCCTTCGCTGCGGCGCGTGCGGTCGCGAGCTCACCCTCGGGGTCGGCCAATCGGTGGTAGGCGGTCGGCGCGACCAAGACAGGGCTCTTGATCGGAGTGCCGAGCACCGTAGTCGACAGATCGCACTCCGAGACGTCGACGAGCACGCGATACCAGATCACCCATTGCTCGAACGCGCGCTCGTTGCGGTCGCGAGCGCGCTCTCGATCGGAACCTGAGCGGTAATAGTCGTAGGCCGCGCGCGTGAGCTTCTCCCGCGCGGCGCGCTCGAAGTCTCGAATCGTCAGGAGGCGCTCGTTCGACTGCTTCTTCTTGGTCTTCTTGCCGGCACCCACGGGGCACGCAGCATAGCGAGGTGGTCCGCTCGCCGGGAGTCGAACCCGGTCCGCGTGCTTATAAGACTCGCTGTCGCGACCGGCGACACGAGCGGCCACCGCCATCGACGCGTTACGAAATGCTCCCTGACCAAATCCTCAATACGGCGTTCGCACGCAGTCGTACGTGAGCGTGATCGGAGCGCCTGTATCGACTACTTCGAAGTCCGTCGGCTGCAGATCGGACAGGTCATAAGAGTCGAGCAGCCCGCTCCACTTCGCAGTCGGGAAGCGATCGCTCTGCCCCGTGAGGGCGATGCTGCCGCCGTCCGCGAGCGCCATCCCGTATTTCTGCATCGCGCGTGCGACGACCCGCGCGCCCTCGGAGGGGAGGCTCGCCAGGGGGTAATCGGCGCGCAAGCGCCAGCGCGACCCGTAGACGGGCGCTTGTGACGGGCCGCTCGGGCCACCCGCGTGCGTGCCGGGGTGCGCGTAATACCCAGCCCGCATTCGGGCGTTGGGGAGGATAAACCGAATAGCGTGCGCGATCTCACCGGCGGCGACCTCGTCGGCGCTGAAGAGGAGCGGCGCGATGGGGAACCCAGCCGCGTCTGCGCTGGAGCACTGCTCACCGCGCCCGGCAGCGCCGTAGACTCGAGTCATGTCCCAAGCTGCCAGACAACCGCCGTAAAAGGTGTTTCCGACGATGTTCGCGCGCCACATCTCGTAGAGCCGCCCGCCCGCGTCGTCGCGCACGATGAGATGGCAATCGCCGTCGCTCAGGCACTCGTAGCCGGCTTCACCCTCGAGGGCGCCGCCGACGGGCACCGGCATAGGCACCTGATCACAATCCGGATCATAGAAGTCCCCAGTCGGCTGGAAGTCCAAGAATGGTGTCGAGGCCGTCGCGCTCAAGACCTCAATCGAGAAGTCGATGCGCATCTGCCCCGTTCCCCAACCGCCGTTGTTCTGCAGCCATTGGGTCGTAGTGGAGGAGCTCGCCGAGACGGGCGCCGCCGAGATGTCTTGATACATCCAGGCCCCCGGGGGGAAATATGCACCCTCGGGCGCAGTCGGCCCGCCACCCTCGCCCCCGACGTTGACGGACCCACCCGTCCCAGGTGTTCCGCCAGTGCCGTTGCCGCCAGTGGAGGGGTTGCCGCCTGTCCCCGGTGTTCCACCGCCGCCGCCCTGGCCAGGGTTCGAGCCGCCCGTCGCAGGGCCAGCTCCGGCGCCACCGCTCGAGCCGCCGCTGCCGCCGCTCGGGCCATCCCCCGAGTCACCGCACCCGAGAACAACCGACAACGCCGTGAGGGCACCCAACATCGAAATAAGACGAATGGTCATGGAGATCTCCAAGCGCGACGCAAAGCCAATAGGCTCGCGCGCCGGCGTCGAGAGGCAGAGAGGACTCGGGCTTGAAGCTCAGTACGTCGTGCGAACGCAGTCGTAGGTGAGGACGACGGGATTGCCTGTGTCGATGACCTCGAAGTCCGTCGGCTGAATGGAGGTCAGCGCGAAGGAGTCGAGCAGGCCGTCCCACTTCGCCGTAGTGAAGCGATCGCTCTGGGCGGTCAGTGCGATGTTGCCGCCGTCGGCGAGCGCCATCCCGTACTTTTGCAGGGCGCGCGCGACGACGCGGGCGCCGTCCGACGGGAGCGAATCGAGGGGGAAGTCCGCACGCAAGCGCCACCGCGAGCCGTAGACCGGGGCCTCGATGGGGCCGCTCGGGCCGCCTGCGTGTGTGCCGGGATGCACGTAGTAGCCGTCGCGCATTCTGGGGTTCGGCAGGATGAAGCGAATGGCGTGTTGGATCTCGCCGGCCGCGACCTCATCGGCGCTGAAGAGGAGCGGCGCGATGGGGAACCCAGCGGCGTCCGCGCTCGAGCACTGCTCGCCGCGGCCCTCTGCGGAGTAGACGCGGGTCATGTCCCAAGCGGCCAGACACCCCCCGTAGAAGGTCCCGCCGACGATGTTGGCGCGCCACATCTCATAGAGGCGCATATCCGAGTCGCTGCGAACGATGAGGTGGCAGTCCCCATCGTTTACACACTCGTAACCATCTTCACCCTCGAGGGCGCCGCCCGGGGGGACCGGCATTGGGACGTTGTCGCAGTCCGGATCGTAGAAGTCCCCCGTCGGCTCGAAGGTCATGAAGGGCGCGTCTGTTCCTGCGTTCAAGACCTCGATCGAGAAGTCGATGCGCATCTCGCCCGTCCCCCAGCCGCCGTTGTCCGCGAGCCATTGGGTGACAGTGGAGGAGTCGGCCGCGACTGGGGCGTTCGAGATGTCTTCGTACATCCACGAGCCCGAGGGGAAATAAGCACCCTCGGGGGCGACCGCGCCGCCCGACCCGGTGTCACCACCGTGATTTCCAGCGCCCGAGCCGGTGCCGCCGTTGTTGTTGCCGCCGTTGTTGTTGCCGCCGCCGCCTGTCGTGCTGTCGTCGCCGCAGCCCGCGCTGAAGTTCGCGGCCAAACAAGCGAAGACTGCGAAATAGGCAACTCTGCCAAAGGTCTTAAGCTCGCTCATCGCAAGCGAGCTTAGCGCGCGCGCCGCATGGATCGCAGCCTCAATCGATACGCCTCGGAAAAAAAGTGACTATCGAGTCACGCGCGTTCGATTAGTTGCCGAGCGACGCGAAGTCGAGGTGAATACCGCGCAATCGGAATATTTTGGGCGCGCCGCATCGGGGCGTTAATTGGCAATTTAATCCAGAGTCGATCCCCAATTCGCTCCGTATCACTCCGGCTGGGGCGGCTCGAACGCGAGGGCGTATTGGACGTGCTGCTCGGCGTCCTGCTTGCCGAAATCGAGCGACTTCATCACGCCCACGACGCAGCCGACGACCTCGCTGTCCTTCATCGTCGTAGCGCGCGTGGAGCTCGCTTGGGTCACGAGTCCGGTCTCCGCTACCGTCATATCGACGGCCACGGTCCCCGCGAGCTTCGCGTTCTTCTCTAGTCCCTTGTCGTAACAAGCGCGTAGCGCGACGTTCCGCTCGCCGACGACGGCCTCGACGCGATCTCGCGAGATGTTCGTCGCTTGAACAGTGCGGCCCCGTGAGTCGGCTGCGTCACGCGCGAGCGACAAGGATCCGAAAGACACGACTGCCCCGAGGGCGAGCGCCCCCAATCCCAAGTTCTTCATCGCAGTACCACCGACACGCGCGACGAAGAAAAGTTCCCCCGAGCTCAGGTCGAAGTGGCGCGGACGAGCAGCGCGATGCAGGCAGCGCTCCAGGCGAGCCCGGCAGTGAAGCCTGCGAGCACGTCGGTCGCGTAGTGGACACCCAAGTACATCCGGGAGAGGCCCATCGCGAGGGTCCAAATCGCGCCGACCGTGATCATCAAGAGTCGCGTGCGAGGCGAGCGAAACCGGTGAAAGCCGATGAACAGCAGCAGGGTGACGAAGACGAGAGTCCCCATCGAGTGCCCGCTCGGGAAGCTGTATCCGCGGGCGAAGGCGATCGGGTCGGGGAAGCTCGGGCGCGGCCGCGCGAAGCTCCGCTTCAAGCCTTCATTGAGGATCGCCACGCCCAACATGCTCCCGCCCACGCCGGTGGCGAACGCGCGCTTCTTGCGGACGAGCAAGAGGACGACCGCGGTGACCGAGGCGATGGTCAGCGCGAGCACGTCGCCGAAGAACGTGAGGCCGCGGAAGAGCCCAATCCCGAGCTCACCCGTGTTCTCGTGGAGCGTGCGCGCGACGCTCTCGTCGGTCTCGACGACTCCGGCTACGTCACGCGAGACAGCGAGCGCGATGCCTGCGAAGGCTGCGCTGGAGGCGAGGCTGATCGCAGCGAAAGTGCGGGACCCGATCGTCGACGGCAACGATTGGATGTTAGCGTGCCACTCGTGGCGACGAGGCGGCTCTCGAGTGGTCTCACGCTGAGCCTATGTTGGTGGGGGCTCTCGTGCTCGGGTCAACACAGCGACGATCAGGTCGTCGAGGTGAGCGTGCCCTCCGCGAGCGCGACCACCTCGGTCGCCGTGACGGAGCCCGCGACGCACCAGCCCGCGCGGACGGAGACCTTCGAGACTTGCCTCGCCGAGATTCGCAAGCACCCAGTGCGTGGCCCTCAACCCGACGCTGGGGAGTCGCTCTATCGCCAGGCGCTCGCCGCCGAGGAGTCGGACCTCAATACGGCGCGCAAGCTGCACTTCAAGCTGATCGACGATCAGCGCGGCTCGGCCTATGTCGCGGCCTCGTACTTCGCGTTCGGCGAGATCTTCCTGCGAGACGCCGAGACGGACCGCAGCAAGCTTTCGTTCGCGGAGCAGGCCTACTTGGAGGCCTTGAAGGATGCGACCTCGGGCACGCCGCTGTTCTGGATGAGTCGTCTGCGCCTCGGTGAGGTGTACGCGCAGTCCAATGAGGATCAGAAGGCGCTCGACTCGCTTTGGAAGCTCTTCCGCGATCTCGACGCTGCACCCCCGACCGAGCGCTTTTGCGCTGAGGATCGCGCTGGGCGCGCCTTCGGCGCGGTCTACGCCGCCACCGGCGATCCGAAGAAGGCGGCGGTGTTCGTGCGCGGCGTGCGCCAAGGTCGACTCCAAAATCGGCTGCTCGTCGACGTCGCGCGAGCCTACGTCGACAAGGCGATGATCGCCGAGGCTCGCGACGTCCTCGACGGCGCTGCGAACGCTCCGCTCGAACGCGACGACTACCTCTGCACCGAGGGCCGACGCGTCGTGGGCGCGATCACGCACCCCCCGATGCTGAAGGCGATCGAGCGCGTTTGCGCGCCCTGAGGCCGCGTCAGCGATCTTCGAGGCGGCGCGTGTGGATGCTGGTCGGGAGCTCCTCGATGCGATCGCAGACCTCGACCGAGACCTCCTGATCGAGGTCCATCACGAGGTAGCCGATGTTCGGATCGGTCGCGAGGACCTGCGCGTGGATGTTCGCGCGCTGCTCGCTGATGATCCGCGTGATGTCGCCGAGGACGCCGGGGACGTTGCGATGCACGTTGCAGATGCGGTGTTTGCCGGGCGTCAGCGGCTGCTCGATGTGGGGGAAGTTCACCGCGCCGGTCGTGGTCCCGCGCGTCGCGTACTTGGCGAGTGACGCCGAGACCTCACGGCCGATGGCCTCCTGCGCCTCTTCGGTGGAGCCACCGATGTGCGGCGTTAGTATAACGTTGTTCAAGTTTTGGAGCGGCGAGACGAAGCCGCTGCCGTTGCCCTCGGGCTCTTCGGGGTAGACGTCGACGGCCGCGCCGGCGAGGTGACCCGAGCGCAGCGCGTCCGCGAGCTGATCGATGACGACGACGTTCCCGCGGCTCGCGTTGAGGAGGTACGAACCGGGCTTCATCATCGCGAGCTCGGCTGCGCCGATCATGTTCGCCGTCTGCGGGGTCGCGGGGACGTGCAGCGTGACGAAGTCGGAGACGCGCAGCACCTCCTCGAGCGATTGGGCAGGGCGGTTGTTGCCCATCGGGAGCTTCGTCGCGATGTCGTACGTGACGACGCGCAGGCCCATCGACTCGGCGAGGACGCCGACCTGCGCGCCGATGTGGCCATAGCCGACGATCCCGAGCGTCTTGCCGCGGACCTCGTGGCAACCGCCCGCCGTCTTCTTCCATTGGCCGAGGTGGACCTCGCGCGAGCGGTCGCCGACCTGACGCGAGAGGATGATGATCTCGGCGATGATGAGCTCGGCGACGCTGCGCGTGTTCGAGAGCGGCGCGTTGAACACCGGCACGCCGCGCACGTTCGCGGTCTTCAGATCGACCTGGTTCGTGCCGATGCAGAAGCAGCCGACCGCCACGAGGTCCTTCGCCTGCTCGAGGACCTCCTTCGTCACCTGGGTCTTGCTGCGGATCCCGAGCAGATCGAAGTCGCGGACGAGGCTGGGAAGCTCCGCGCGCGGCGGCGACTTGTCCATCAGCGTGACGGAGATCCCCTCGGCGGCGAGAAGGTCACGAGCGCCGGGGTGGATGCCCTCGAGGAGGAGCGCGCGTAGCGGGCGGTGCGTAGCCATGAGCGCCGCTTAGTACACCCACAGCCTTGACGCACGTGGCGTGGGCGTCGACGCTCGACGACGCTTGAAGCGGCTCCGCATCGCGCTCGCTGTGGCCGCGCTGGCGCTCGTCGTCCTGACGTGGCAGCTCGGCGGCTTCGCGCTTCTCCGCGATCCGGAGCGGCTCAAGGCGACGCTCCTCGGGCTCGGCGCGTGGGGCTACGTCGTCTACGTCGTCGCGTTCGCGATCCTGCAGCCGCTCGGGCTCCCGGGGATCGCGTTCGTCGTGGGCGCGGCCTACGTGTGGCCGGGGCCGATCGCGTATGGGCTGTCGCTGGGAGGCGCGGTCCTCGCGAGCACCACGGGCTTCGCGTTCGCGCGGTTCGTGGCGCGCGACTGGATCTCGACGAAGCTGCCCCCGCGCCTGAAAAAGTACGACGCGAAGATCGAGAAGAACGGCTTCTTGATGGCGGCGTTCCTCAGGCTCGTCTTCCTGATGCATCCGCTCTTGCACGCGCTCTTCGGGGTGTCGCGCGTCCGCTTCTTGCCGTACATCGCAGGCTGCACGCTCGGTTACATCCCGGGCATCGCGATCGCGACGTGGGCCTCGGACGGAGCGATCACGTGGCTCAAAGGCCAGCCGCGCAGCACTTGGATCGCGCTCGGTGTCGGGCTCGTCGGTCTCTACGCGGCGAGGCTGCTCGTGCAGCGCTGGTGGCGACGACGCCAGCAGGCCGCTGCGCACGCGGCCATCGACGAACCCGCGTCGTCGTCGACTGCTCGCGTGGACGACGCCGAGGTCTGAGCGCGCTCGTTACTGCGCTGGCGCGGGCTGTTCGGGTGCGGCTGGTTCAGCGACGCCGTCGGGCTGCGCGGGCGGTTCGACGTTCGGATCGGCCGGCGGCGCTCCGTTGGGCTCGAGCGTCCCAGGCTCCTCGACCCCAGCCGGATTCGGGTTCTCGTCGACGCGGGGATCGGGGAACTCTTGATTGGACGGGTCGCTGGGCTGTCGAACGCTCGACTTCGGCCTCTCCGAGAACGCCGGCGTGCGGTGGCTCGTCGGCTGTGAGAGCACGCCGCTCGACCCCATGTCTTCCTCGTCGTCGTCCTTCGTCTTCTTCTTCTTGCTGACGGTGTCGCCACCCGCGGACGTCCCGCCCTTCGGGTCGGCGGCCGTCGGGTCGTAGCGCAATCGCGAGAGCTTGCCGCGGATGTGGAAGCCCCAGAGGCCGTCGGGGCGCTTCGCGCGCTTCATCCGACGATCCTGCGAGATGAGCGCGGGCCACGGGCCATCGTCGAGGAACATGGCCTTCGTCTTGTCGTTGGTGTTCTTGTAAGCCTCGCTGAAGCCGAACCGCAGCCACACGTCGACAGCCGACGCGTCCCAGGGCTCCTTCAGCTTGATCGTGCCCTCGCCGAAGAGATCGACGTCCTGGCCCTGCGCGCCGAACTTGTCGATCTTGAGCAGGCCCGAATCGGCCTTCGCCACCATCTCGAAGGTGCCGATCGTCGCTGGCGGCAGCGTGATCTTGTCTCTGAATTTCGCCTTGCCGTCGCCCATCACCATCTGCGTGATGGTGAGCGTGAAGGACCCGTTGGCCTTGCTCCACTTGCCAGTCGGCGCAGACAGCTCGAGCTTGCCGTTCGCGTTGCCCGCGAGCGGCACGCTGACGATGTCCTTGAGCGGCGCGACCTGACTGAGGTCGATGTTCTCGATGTCGACGACGAGGTCACCGCCGCCGACGGGGATCATCCCCGAGATCTGCCCACCGAAGACGTGCGTGGCGAAGTCGACCCGCACGCGACCGAGGAGGAGCGGCAGCATGCGCACGCGGGCGTGCGCGTCCTCGATGAGGACCACCGACTCTTTTGCCTTGGGTTTTTCTTTATCTTTGTCTTTGGAATCTTTGGCGTCACCGGACTCGGCTTCGGCGGCGGCCTTCTCCTCGGCCTTGTCGGCGCGCGCTTGGCTCGTCACGCGCGCGAGCGCGCCCTTGTTCTCGACGACGCCCTTTTCGTCATCCTCCTCCTCGTCGGGAGGCATGATGATCTTCGCGCCCTTGACCTCGATCCCGCTCAGCCAGTAGCCGTCGACGCTCGTGATCTCCAGGCGCCACGCGCGCGATCCCTTGCTGGCCTGGCTCTTCGCGAACTCGTGCTCGACGCGGTTGCGCAGGGCCTCCCAGGGGAAGGTGAAGTAGACGAAGCCCAGCAGGCAGACGACGTAGAAGAGCGGATAGAGGACGTATTTGACGGCAGAAAGCAGGAACGCTCTCACGGCTGCTCCTCCTCTCCCTCTTCGGGCTGCTCGGTCTTGGTGTTCTTCTTGGGCAGGTCTTTCTGCTCGAAGGCCGAGACGTGCATCTCGACGTCGTAGCTGTCCGCCTCACCCACCCGAGGTTTCAGATTGAGCCGAGTGATCGCGACGGGCAAGCCGCTCCGCTCGATCTTCTCCATCATCTTCGCGAGGCCGAGCATGCCGACCTTCCGGAATTTCACGCCGATGACGTGCTCGACGTACTTCTTGCCGTGTGGTGCGTCGGGGCGCGCCTGCGTCTCTTCGATCTCGAGGTTGCCCTTGGCGGCGTCCTCGACGAACGAGGCGAGGGGCGGCATCGACTTCTGATAGCGGGCGAGCAGCTGATTCTGCGTGGCCATGCGCTTCTCGATCTTGCCGCGCTGCTCCCCGATCCGATCGATGGTGTCGCGGATCGCTTGGTTTTCGTCACGCCGATCGCTCACCATCTGGTGCAGGTAGAACGGGATGACGAAGAACACGATGGCGAGGAGCGCGACCCCGAGCCCCTGCAGGAGCTTCTGCTCCCGAGGCTCCATCTTGGCGTAGCGTTCGGCGAGCGAGCTCACTCTGCGCCCTCCTTGTCGTCCTTCTTCGGCGCTGCGCTGTCGCTCTTCTTCTTCTTGTCTTCGCAGCGCAAATCCAGCTCGAGGATGTACTTCTGCTTCTCGCCGAGGGCCTGCGTGACCTTCGAGACCTTCACGTCCTTCATGCAGGGGTTCTCACGCATGATGGCTGCGATGTTGTCCGCGGTCGCTTGAGCGTCGATGCCGTCGGGCACGAGGCCCTGGATGACGACGTGCCCGCGCGCGACGTCGAGCTCGGCGACGTCGTGCACGACCTCCTTCGGGACGGCCTTCGAGAGCTGTGTCATCGCGTCGAACGCGTCGACGAGCGGGAGCGGATCTTCCTCGCTGCCGGGCCCCTTCTCGATGAGCTGTTTGACCTTGTCGAGGTCGGTCGTCTCCTCGTTGAAGACCTCCTTCGTCGTCGTGGCGAGCTGCTGATCGAGGATCGCCCGCTCGGCTGAGAGCGCCCGCATCTCCGCGACGACGCTGAAGCCGAACGACACGAGGATGACTGTCGCGAGGCCGCTGAGGAGCGGGAGCTTCTCGCGAAGGAAGGCGAACGAGCGCGCGATCGCGAGCGGGCCCTGACGCAGGTTCACCGCGCGGGTCTTGCCAGCGCCTGCCACGGTGAGCGCGACGGCCTTCGAGAACGCAGGGAGCTTCGCGTGATCGACGCCCGGACCATCGACTCGGAGCGGGCCGAGCGGCGCCACGGGGATCGCGAGGCCGGCCTCCAAGAACGCGGCCGCGCCCTCGAACGTGGCGCCGGGACCGGTGAGGTACATCGCGAGGATCGCGCTGCCCCCGATGGCGCGCCAACCCGCGAGCGACTGTCGCAGCTCGCGCAGGATGCCGCGGTTGTCGTCAGGGAGCGCGTCGGTGCCCCACTCGATCGTGCGCGCGAACACAGGCTCGCCGCGATCGAGGATCACGAGGTCCGAGCTGCCCTCACCGAGATCGAGCACCGCGATCGGACCGAGCCTGCAGTAGGTCGTCGCGGCGGCCGCGGGTGACACCGGGATCGACGGGTCGAGCTCCGGGGCGATGGTCACGAGATCCGCGAGCGTGAGGGGCCCGGCTCCGACGACGTCGGGCTCCTTGTGAACCGCGTCCTTCGCCAGGTCGATGCACTCCTGCACGTGATCGGTCCGCGCGATCGCGGTGAGCACCTGGAGCATCGGCTCTTCACCGGGCAGGGCCGGCGCGGTCCGCAGGAGACGGTGATCGTAGACGGCGCCCTCGATCTCGAGCGGGATTGAAGACTCGAGTTCGAATGCGAGCACGCTGTCGAGCTCTCGCTGTGCGGTCGCCGGAAGCTCGAGGCGGCGGAAGAACGTTCGGTCGCCCGGCAGGTTCACGACGACCGCGTCCGGTCGGAGCTTGGGGTTGATGAGCCCTGCGATCAGGCTGGAGATCGCCGCGTCGGAGAGATCGGCGTGGCCAGGTCGGAGCGGGGGCTCGGGCGGTGCATCCGAAGCCGCCACGCTCTCGTCGACGGGTGGAGGTGGTGGGGGCGGCGGCTCGGGGAGTTCTGCCTCGATGAGGGCATCGATGGTGACGCGTCGATGTGCGGGACGGGCGATCACCATCCGCACTGTGCGTGGTCCGAGGTCGATGCCGAGGATGCGGGACATGTTCGAGAACCTATTCGATGCGGTGGTAGACGATGACGCCCATCGGGTCGCTCGCCATCGCTGCGGCGAGCTGCTCCGGCGTCAGCTCCTGGGTTGTTGAGTCGGCTGCCTCTTCGTCTTCGCTCGTGGTCGAGCCCGACTTCGACGTCGCAGCCGGGTCACCGCCGAGCTCGTTCGCGGAGCGGAAGTCGACGACGTCGTGGATGCGCACGCGAGTCTCACGGTTGCGGCCGGGGATCACGCCGTCGACGTAAATGCTGAAGACGCGACTCTCTACGGAGATCGCCTTCTCGACGCGCTTCACGTCCGAGAACTCGACAGGCTGCAGACCGAGCGCGGTGAACACCGGACCGACGCCCTTGCCCTTGCCGCGCATCGCGCGCGTGAAGGCCTTGGCGGATTTGAAGAGCGGCGCGCCGCCCGAGATTTGTCGGGCGAGCGTGACCGCCGTCAGGAAGATCGACATCTGCTCGGGGTCGACGCAGAGCGGGGCCTCGGGTGCGCCCGAGCACACGAGCGCGAGCAGGGTCTGCGCGTTCGCGGTGTTCACGTTGATCTTCGCGCCCTGGCCCCACACCGTGAGCACGCGCTGATCGGGATCGTTCGGGTCGGGGTCGACGAAGTTCGACCAGAAGCCGTCGCCGACGCCGCGCACGAGGCGGATCTCGTCGAGCGAATCGAACGCCGCGTTCTTGCGCTGATAGGGCAGCCCAACCGACTGGTAGTAGTTGTCCTCGGGCTGCTCGGAGGGGGCGCTGCGCGAGCGCGCGGCGGCCGCGGGATCACACGGGTAGCCAGCCTCGTCGTAGTCGGCCCAATCGACGAGCGCGCCGCAGATCACCGGCTGGTTCGAGTTCTGCCCGTCGAGGTCAGGGCCCTCGAAGAGGTCGTTGTAGTGCGCGCCACCGAAGAGCCCGAGCAGCTGCGCGCCGAGTCGTTCGCGCGAGACCGGGTCGCCGTTCACGACGGAGTTGAGGTTGATCTTCGAGTCTTCGTCGATGATCTTGATTTCGAAGTGGCCGCCGAAGAGGCCGAGGTTCTTGCCCTCGGTCGAGCCGGTCTGCGTGACGCGAGCGAAGTCTTGTGCGCCGTCCGAGTCGTTGAAGGGACCGAGCACGAGCGACGTGAACTTCCACACGGGGATCTGCGGCGCCGGCGATTTCATCGCGACGCGGTAGAGCGGATCGATCGCCTTGCGCACGACGGGCTCGGTGGCGATGAGCAGCCGCGAGAGGTTGATCGCGCTCTTCGCGTTGTATTCGGCGCGCAGCGTGTCGCGCTCGGCGAGGGACGCAGAGAGCGTCGATGAAGTGCGCTCCTGGAGCTCGGTGACGAACACCGTGAGCACGACGAGTGCGCCGAGCACGAGGATGAGCGCGACCCCGCGCCGCCCCTTCTTCACCGGGCGCGCGCCGTTCGTGGTGCGGCGCCGCGCGACCTCGAGCTTGATGCGCTGGTAGGGCGTGCTCATTGCTGCGGCACTCCGAAGAGGATGGGGGCCTGCATCGCGATGGGGACCTTCGTCACGAAGCGGTAAGGGGTCCCACCGCTCGGGTGGTTGAGCACGAGCTCGATGCGCACGTACTTCGGCAGGCGTTCGAACTGCTCGGGCTGCGAGCTGTCCCAGGCCTCGACCCAGTCACCCGTCAAATGGTCGAGGTACTCGAGGTTGAACGAGATCACGTCCTGCGCCATCACCTGGACGACGCCGCCGTGAGCCGGGTCCATGTCGATCTGCGTGGCCTCGCGGCGCACGAGGTCCTGCGCCCCCGTCGCGGGGTCGGGCGAGACGAAATACGAGAGCTCGTTCTGATCGGACTCGTGCGTGTCGAAGCCGAGCCGGCGATGCGAGAACGACGTAAAATCAACGCGGTCATAGGAACCGCTGTTGGTCCCCGCGAAGAGCGTCTGCGAGACCTGCAGGCCGGGGTTCTGAAACGGGCGGTGCAGCGAGAGGTACGCGGTCTGGAGCTCGCGCGACATGCGCCCGAGCGCGGTGCGGCCCTGGTGGTAGCGCTCGCTCGTCGACTCGATCGAGTTGCGCGTCTTCGACATGCCGTCGAACGCGCCGTAGATCAGGCTCGCGACGAGCGACAGGACGCCGATGGCGACCATGACCTCGAGGAGCGTGATGCCGCGTCGCGCGCGCGTCGCTCGAGCGAGGCGGCTCATCGAGGCCGCCCTTTCAACATGCCACCGAAGACGGAGTTGGGGTCGCCCGAAGGCTTGCCGTTGGAGCCGTTCGACCCGTTGGCGCCGTTCGAGCCATTCGACCCGTTCGTTCCCGTCGTTCCCGTCCCGTCGTCCTCTTCGTCGTCTTGGGCCATGAGCCCGCCCATGTTCGCGAAGAGCCCTGCGTCCTTCGAGCTCGTGACCCACTGCTCGAGCTGGATCGAGTGCTCCTTCGAGCCCTCGTACCAGGCGATCTTCACGGTGAGCTTGCGCGTGCCGGCCTCGAAGATCCCCTTCAGATCGGGGTAGACGACCTGCATCACGAGCGCGGCCAGGCTGTCGGTGACGCCGTCCGCGCCACCCATGAAGTTGTCGGCGATCGCGCCCGCGTCCGTGCTCGAGCCGATCGCGCCCTTGCCTGCCTTCATGAAGGCGAACGCCGCGAGCCCGGGAGCCGCGCCGCTGCCCCCGCTCGTGGCGCCGAGCCCCGGCAACACGCCCGGTCCGCCGCTCGAGAAATCGAGCTCGCTGTCGAGATCGAGCTCACCGAATTTCGCCTGAGGAAATTCAGGCTTTTCGATGCTGTACGTGCACGTCATCTTCGAGTTCTCTTCGCCGTCGCAGCAGGCGCCGGTCTCGGTGACGTCGTTGATCGGGTAGCCGTTCTGCGCGACGTCCCACTCGACCTCGCTCATCTTGCAGCGGAGCAGACCCGTGGCCTCGCTCACGTTGCGCGCGTGTCGAACGCTCGCGAAGCTCACCCACTGCGCCGACAAGATGGCGGTGAGCCCGATGCCGAGGATCGCGACGGCGACCATGACCTCGAGCAGCGTGAAGCCCTGACGCGAAAACCGCCTCGTCATCAGTAGTCTCCTCGCTCCGAAGCCTCGGCGTCGTCACGCGGCTTCGGCGCGTCGACTCGACCCTTCTCGACTCTGGTTTTGCCGGTGAGCGGCGCGATGAGCACGCTCATGTAACCGCTCGTGTCGTCCTCGTCGGCGTTGGAGACGCGCAGCTGAATCGATGCGTTCTCGGTCTGACCGCCGGGGAAGAAGTAGAGGTACGCGCGGCCCTCGCGGATGGGCTGCTCTTGGTGCGCGATGTCGATCTGCCAGAAGCGGATGCCGGTCGGGAGCTCGATCCCTTCCTCGGGGAAACCGATGGTGCTCGTCGCGGTGAAGCCCGAGCGCGGCGCGCGCATCGTGGCCGCTTCCTTCGCGTCGAGCGCGGCCTGCTCGGCCTCGTTCGCGGGATCTGCGCCACCCGTGCTGTCGCGCTGGATGAGGTGCCGACCCTCGGACTCTTCGAGGAAGATCTTCGAGTCCTCGAAGTCGAAGACGAGGCGTACGGGCTTCGACACGGCGGTCGAGTGCGCGTACGCGATGCGCGTCGCGCCCGCGATCTGGGTCGCGCCGCGCTTCAACCGCGCGGAGGTCACCGCGCCGAAAGACAGGATGGTGATGCTCACGAAGACCGCGACGAGCGCGAGCACCACGAGCACCTCGATGAGCGTCACGCCGCGCCGGTCACGAGACCGTCGCGCACGCAAGCGGAGCTCCTCGAGGCGAGTCATCTACTTCTCCGCGACTTCCTTGATCTGCGAGGGCTTGAAGTCGTCGGCGACGTCGTCGGGGCTGCCCTCTTTGCCGTCGCGGCCGTTCGACCAAACGCGGATGTCGTCGCCCTCGCAGACGACGCGGTAGGGCTTGCCCCACGGGTCATCGACCTTCTTCGCGTCGAGCTTCTTCGCCGCGACGAGGTCCTGGACCGTCGGGCACGCGCCGCCCTCGGCGTCGGTGTTCATGTAGAGCTCGGCGGCCTGACGCACGGCCTCGGCGCCGACCTTCGCGGCCTCGACGCGAGCCTTCTTGAACTGCGGGAACACGAGCAACGTCGCGCCGCCTGCGATGATGGCCATGATCGCGACGACGATCAGAACCTCGACGAGCGTGACGCCGCGTCGAGCTCTCTGGCGCCGCAACACTCGTCGCACGCGCTCCATCACCGCTTCTCGTCCGTCGTCATGTGCAGTCATCATCGCCATCTCCCTCGTCACACACTCCGTGGCCTTCACGAGGCCACAACCATCACTCGACGCGATCCAATCCGCCGAAAACACCGTCTGGTCCGTCGCTCATCAGATCGTAGCCCTGCGGGTTCGAGAAGCCCGGGCAGAGCAACCGCAGCGGTCTTCCCCACGCGTCCTTCGGTTCGAACGCGATGTAGCCCTCGGTCTTGAGATCCGCCGGCGAGCTCGGGCAGCGGCCCTCGTGATCCGCACGGTATTTGTCGACCGCGCGCCCGACCGCGCCGAGCGTCGCGCGCGTCGAGCGGATGCCCACGGCGCGCCGCTCGCGCACCCCGAGCAGCACGAAGAGCCCGACGAAGAGCCCGAGCACGACGAGCGGCTTCGCGCGACCGAGCCCCAACCTGCGGAAGAGCGAGCTCTGTCGCTCCCACGGGAAGAAGATCGTTTGCTCGCGCGGCTTGCGTCGCATGGCCCGTCATCCTGCGAAGTTGCTCATCTGAATGAGCGGCATGAGGATCGAGAACGCGATGAACGCGACCGCGCCGCCCATCACCACGATCATGAGCGGCTCGAGCAAGCTCGTGAGCACCTGTACGCGGGTCTCGACCGCCGAGTCGTAGGCCGTCGCGACGTTCTCGAGCATCTCCTCGAGCTGGCCGCTCTTCTCGCCGATCGCGATCATGTGCGTGACGATCGGAGGGAATCGCTTCGAGCGCTTGAGAGGGTCCGCGATGCTCTGCCCTTCGCGGATGCTCCCGATCGCCTCGGCGACGACCTTCTCGAGGACGGCGTTGCCGAGGACGTTCTTCACGATGTCCATCGCGGTGAGCAGCGCGACACCCGCGGAGAGCAGCGTCGCGAGCGTCCGCGCGAAGCGCGCGATGCTGAGCATCGACAGGAGCGAGCCCGCGACTGGCAGCGAGAGACACACGCGATCCCAGTTGTAGCGGCCCTGCTCCGTGCGCTTCCACCGGGTGAAGCCGTAGAAGGCGATGCCGAGCGTGCCGAACACGAGCCACCAGTAGCTGCCCATGAAGCCGCTCGAGAAGATGAGGAGCTCCGTGTACCAAGGCAGCGCCTGATCCATCGATTGGAAGGTCGTGACCAGGTTCGGCACGACCGCGATCATGAGGACGCTGATGAGCAGCGTGCCGATGATCGCCATGAGCGCCGGATACGCGAGCGCCGCGGTGACCTTGCCCTTCAGCTTGGCCTGGTTCTCCATGAACGAGGTCAGGCGCTCGAGGACGGCCTCGAGCGTGCCCGAGGCCTCGCCGGCGCGGACCATGTTGACGTAGAGCGGGGGGAAGATCGTCGGGTGCGTCTCGAGCGCTTTGGCGAAGCTCGTACCCTCGCGGACCTGCTCACGGATGTTCGTGAGCGCGCGCTTCAGCGAGTCCTTCTCGACCTGATCGATGAGGGCGTTCAGCGACTCGAAGAGCGGGATGCCTGCGCGGAGCAACGTTGCGAGCTGCCGCGTGACGATCGCGATGTCACCGGTGCTCGGCTTGCCGATGAACCCCGGCAGCTGGATGTTCTTCTTCGCCTTCTCCTTGGCCGCGCGCTCTTCGGTCGCGCTCGTGAGGAGCACGCCCTCGCGGCGAAGGAGCACGCGCAAGGACTTCTGGTTCTCGGCGTCGCGGACCCCTTTGGTCGCCTTGCCGGTCCCGATGAAGATCCCGCGGTACTCGAAGACAGCCACCGAGCCTCCTTATTCGTCGACCAAGACGTCGTCCTGCGTGGCGGCGAGGACCTCTTCGACCGTCGTGAGCCCCATCAGCACCTTGCGCGCGCCGTCGTCGCGCAGCGTGTCCATGCCCGCCATGATCGCGGCGCGCTTGACCGTGCGCGCGTCCGCGTTGCGCAGGATGAGAGGGCCGACCGCGTCGTCGACGAGCATGAGCTCGTAGATGCCGCGCCGACCGAGGTAGCCCTTCTGCGCGCAGGCCTCGCAGCCGCCCGCCTTGTAGAGCGTGGGGCGCGCCGGCATCGTCTGCCCGACGAACTGGTACTCGATGTCGTGCGGCGCATAGCGACCCTGAAGCTGGCGCCGCGCCTTCTGCGCGAGCCGATCAGCGTCGAGCCCGAGCTGGCTGAGCTCGTACGGCGTGGCCTCGTAGGCGACGCGGCAGTGCGGGCACAGCATGCGCACGAGCCGCTGCGCGAGCACGCCGATGACGCTGCTCCGCACGAGGAACGGCTCGATTTCCATCTCGACGAGGCGCGTGACCGCGCCCGGCGCGTCGTTCGTGTGCAAGGTCGAGAGCACGAGGTGACCGGTGAGCGACGCGTGGATCGCGATGTCAGCGGTCTCCTTGTCGCGGATCTCGCCGACCATGATGACGTCCGGGTCTTGCCGGAGGAACGCGCGCAACGCGCTCGCGAAGCTCAGCCCGATCGACGGCTGCACGTGGATCTGATGCAGCCCGCCGATCTCGTACTCGACCGGATCTTCGGCGGTCAGGATGTTGACGTTCGGGTGGTTGATGCGGTTCAAGCACGCGTAGAGCGTGGTCGTCTTGCCGGACCCCGTCGGGCCCGTGACGAGGATGATCCCGTCGGGCCGCGTGATGAGGTGGTCCATCAATTTGTACTCGCGCGGCGCGAAGCCGAGCTCGTCCAGACCGAGGAGCACGCTCGTCTTCTGCAGGATACGCATGACGATCCGCTCGTAGCCGCGGCTCGTGGGCACGGTCGAGACGCGGATGTCGACGCTCTTGCCGGCGATCTTCAGCGTGATGCGGCCGTCCTGCGGCAGGCGCTTCTCCGCGATGTTGAGCGACGCCATGATCTTCACGCGCGCGACGATCGGCGCCATGAACTGCTTGCTCGCGCGCCGCACGACGTAGAGCTCACCGTCGACGCGGAAGCGCACGACGACGTCGCGCTCCTCGGGCTCGATGTGGATATCGCTCGCTCGCTCGCGCACCGCCTGAGCGAAGAGCCCGTTGACCCACGCGATGATCGGCGCCTCGTCGTCGGAGTCGAGGATGTCGACGACCTCGTCCTCCTCGAGGCCCTGGTTGCCGACCAGGTTCGAGCCCGTCTCCTTGCGCTCCCAGACGCGGTTGATCGCGTTCAGCACGACCTCGGTGGTCGTCACCGAGATCTCCACGCGCTTGCCGAACAGGGCGCGCACGTCGTCGATCGCGGTCGTGTCGAGCGGGTCGCCGAGCACGCAGTACACGCGGTCGTCGTCCTCGGCGACTGGCAGGATCTTGTGGGCCTTCGCGTAGGTGATGGGAACGCGACCGGCCACGTCGTCGCTGATCGCGTCGACCTCGACCTTCGCCATCACGGGGAGCCCGCACTCGGCCGCGAGCGCGTCCGCGATCGCGCGCTCGTCCGTGATCTTGCCCGCGACCAAGAGCTCGGTCAGCGGCTGACCTTTCTCACGCACCGTCTGGACGAGCGCGTTGATCCGATCCTGCTCGACGACGCCGCGCCGGACCAGCACCTCACCGACGTACTCGCTGTGCGAAACCAGGGCAGGCACGCTCTCAACCTCGCTATTCGGTCTTCGGGGTGGGGGCCGGGACTGGGTTCTTGATCTTTGCGCGCGGGGGGTTCGTCGTCGGGCCGGTCGTGCTCGGTCGCGTGGTGGTCTCGTCTCCCGAGACGCTGATCGACGCCGAGCCGCTCTTCGCGGGTGCCGCGATCGTCGGCAGCTGGATCGGCTCGACTGGCAGGTGCTCCTTCGGCCCGGTCGGGCGGATCTCCTGCTCGAGCCGCTCCTTCTCGGCGACCGCGAACATCTCCTGGCGAATGGCCTCCACGAGGCCGTTCGAGCGCGAGTAGTCGCGCGGCGGCTCCCAGACATTGTCCTCGCTGAAGACGAAGTAACGGTCGAGGAACTCCTGCCGTTCTTGCATCTTGCGCTCGAAGATCACGCGCAGATCCGACTGATCGCGCACGACATACGGCGTGAGAATGAGGAGGAGATTCGTCTTTGCTTTGGTCTTGATGTGCTGTTTGAAGAGGAGGCCCAGCACCGGGATGTCACCGAGGATCGGGACCTTCGTCTCTTGAATCGTCTCGGAGTCGCGCATGAGTCCGCCGATGACGACCGTCTGCTGGTCCTTCACGATCAGCGTGGTGCTCGCCATGCGCTGGTTGATGGTGACCGCGCCGAGCGTGCCTTGCGGGGCCGAGCCGACCTCGGAGATCTCTTCTTTGATCTCGAGCCGGACCTGATCGCTGTCGTTCACGTGCGGCGTGATCGAGAGCTTGATGCCGACATCTTTGTAAGGCGCCGAGAAGCCGCCGCCGAGGCCACCAGCGAGACCCGCGAGCGCGTTGCCGGCGCCCGCTTGCCCCGCGAGGCCCGAGAGCAGGCCGAGCTGACCGCCGACGTTGGTCTGGAGCGGCACGCTCTGCCCGACCGAGATCTCGGCGAGCACGTTGTCGGTCGCGAGGATGTGCGGCGTCGCGAGCACGTTCGAATTGCTGTCGGTGCCGAGGGCGTGGAGCACGACTCCAAGCGCGGGGATCGAAACGCCCGTGCCGAGCAGGCTCTCGGTGCCCTCGATCGCGGGGCCCTTGATGCCGAGCGCGAGGGCGCCGAGCTCCGCGGGCAGACCGAGCGCGCTCTGCCCGATGTTGTTGCCGCCGTAGACCGCGCCCTTCCCGTCACCCACGTCGAACGCGCCGCCGCCGTGGTAGCCGATGCCCAGGTTGAGGCCGTGGTTCACGTTGAGGTCCATGATGACGGCCTCGATGAAGACCTGGCGGCGCGGCTGATCGAGCTCGTCGATGACCGCGCGCAGCTGCGCGTAATCGCGGAGCGACGACGTCGTGAGCAGGGAGTTCGTCGCGGTGTCGCACGCGACCTTCACCGGGCCCTCGAAGATCTCCTCGGGGGCGGCGGTTCCGGGAGAGGTCGCCGTCGTGGGGCGGTTCTGCCTGCCGGCCTGCTGCCCAGCCGGACGCGGCGTGGCGCCACCCGTTCCGCCGAGGATCTGCTGGAGCGTCTGCGCGAGCTCGTCGCACTGCGCGTGCTGCAACGGCAGCACGTGGATCTGGTTGTCGCCCTGCTCCATTGGGCGGTCGACCACGCGCTTGATGAGCTCGAGGATCTTGTCGTAGTCGTCCTTGTTCGCCGTGATGATGAGCGAGTTCGTGCGGTCGTCGGGCACGACGGCGTTCGTGCCGCCGCCCTTGCCGCCGTGGTTCAGGATCTCGTTGAGCTTCTGTGCTGCGTCGGTCGCGCTCGTGTTGAAGAGCGGCTGAACCCAGATCTGATCGCCCGCCGCGCCGACGTCGAGCTCCTCGACGATGCGCAGCATGCGGCGAATGTTCGCGCCCGTGTCCGTGATGATGAGCAGATTGCCTGCCGGGTAGGTCGTGATGTTCGCGTCGGGTGACTTGAAGTTCGTGCCGAGCAGCGTCGCGACCTCGCCCACGTCGATGTTGTTCACGCGGTAGAGGCGCGTGATGAAGCGATCCTCTGCCGGCACCGGCGTCGCCGTCCCGTAGATGGGCAGCGGCTGCTTCGAGGAGTTCAGCGACTCGATGATCTCGAGGAAGGCGCCGTGCGGGACGACCGTCATCCCGTTCGAGTTGAGGACCGTGAGGAACGCGGCGTACGCCTCGGTCGCGGTCACATCATCGGGTGAGTAGACCGTGACCTTGATTTGATGGAGCTTGTTTCCGTAAATGAACCGGCGCCCGCTGATCTGACTGATCGCCTTCACCAGCGTGGGCAGATCGCCGTCCTCGATGTTGAAGTTGAACCGCTGGTTCGCAGGCATCGGCCGGTAGTCGATGTCCGTCGGCGTCGACAGCTGCGAGAGCGGGTCCTTCTTGCCAGTGCCGGCCGGGTTTTGACCCGCAGGCTGCGTCTGCCCGCTTCCCGTCCCGGTGCCGGTGCCGGTGCCGGTCCCCGCGGGTGTCGTCGGCTGTCCCGCGCCCGTCGGATCGGCAGGTTGGTTCTGCCCCGGCGTCGCCGGCGTCTTCGTGACGGGCTTGCCGCGCGGCGCGAGCTGCGCGTGCACTTCGACCGGGAGGCTGGCCAAGAGGGCCGAGCATGCTGCGAGCGGAATCGCTGCTCGGACGAGACGTCGGTTCATTTCGAATCTCACTCGTTGGTGGCGGTCGAGTCGTCGGGGAGCAGCTTGGCGCGGGTTGGAGCCGAGCCTGCGGCGGCGGGCGTGTTGGCAGCGCGCTTCGGCGCTGTTCGGCTGCTCGGGTTGGTTCGGGCGGTTCGGTTCTTCGAGGTGGAGAGCGGCGCTGGACCCGCCGGATCATCGGCTTCGCCCGCTCCCGACCCCGAAGCAAGCGCTTCTGCTTGTGACGGCGGAAAGAGCGCTCGTGTGCCGGCGACCGCGACGACGGAGATGCCCCCCACGACCAGCGAGAACGCCAGCAGCATCCCGCTCACGTGGAGGACGATGCGGGTCAAAAGACCAGCCTGACGATAGCGATCGAGCAGCGACGGGCGAGGGGTCACGGCGGCGAGCGCTGCAGCTCCCATGCCACGGTCAAACTCGCACGAAACGCTTCCGGCCGCTCTTTAGCCTCGCCAACGTGACATCCACTCGAGGAGCCGGCTCGAGGGGGCTGACACTTTGGCAATCGCTCTCAGCGTTTCTTCTTCTTCGAGGTCGGCTGCGGTCGAGGCCGTCGCAGGAAGCCACGGCCCGTAGACACGGGCGCGGCCGTCGCACTCGACGAGCTGTCTGGACTGGCGTTCACCGAGCTCTCGGGATCGGCGGTCTCGGAGGGCGCTGCGCTCGCGCTCGCGTTCGCCGAGGGGTCCACGGACGCAGCGTCGCTCGTCGTCGGAGTCGGCTCGACCGTCGCGGGTGCCGTCGACGAGGCGTGCGCTGCGGTCGTCGCCGATGCGGTCGCGCTCGGCGCGGTGGCCGTCGGAGCCGCCGTCGTCTCACGCGAAGTCTCGGTCGAAGGCTTGGAGTCGCGCTTCGCCCAAGGGCCTTGGGTGAGGATGACCACGAGCGCGACGCCGACGAGCGCGCCTGCTGCTCCGCTGATGAGCCCAGCGACCTTGAGGCGTTTGACCTGGGTCGGCGAGAGCGGCGGCGGGACCTCGGTGCGCGTGAGCGTGACGGCCGTCACTTGAGAGGGCGCCGACTCGGCTCCACTTGCCGCCAACCCACGGTTCGCATCCATGGTTTGTGGAGGCAGAGATGGACCGCCCCAGCTGCCGCTCGCCCCGAGCGCGCTTCCAGCTGGCGTCGCGGGCGAACCGTTGTAGCTCAAACCATTCGACGGCGCGGTGATGGGCATCGCCGGTTGCGCGGCCATCGCAGGCTGCGCTGCAGGCGCGCCACCGGGCAGGGCGTCCGACAACGATTGGGTCGTCGGATCGGCGATGAACGACTCACCGTTCGGCTGCGGCGCGCCGTTCGGAACCGCGATCGCGAGCGTGGCGTCACCCTCGGCGAGGGGCTCGGCGAGCGACGGGACGCCCGCCATCGGCTGCGTCGAGACGACCGGAACGAAGGGCTGCGCTGGCGCGCCGTTGGTCCCGAGCTGCTGCGCGTGCGCGGCCATCGCCGCCTGCGCTGTCGCGAGCGGGATCGCGAGCGTTCGACCGTCGTCGTCGGTCGTGGACGTGTCCCAGAGGATGTCGGCGGCGTCGACCGGCATCGGCGCGTCGGACTTCGTGGCTGGGGGCGCCGCGGCAGCGGGCGTCGCGGGCGAGGCGATGTGCGTCACCGGACTCGGCTGTTTGAGCGGCGCGGTCGATCGCAGCTCGGCGTGCGCGGGTCGCGGAGGTGCGGCGGCAGGTCGAGGCGCGAGCGGTCGCGCGGCCTCGAGCGCGTGGGGCGCCGCCGCGGGCGGCACAGGCGGCAGCTGCACGGGTGGCAGCACCGGCGCTGCCGCGCGTGACCCTGCGTGCGACGCGCTCAGTCCGGTCGCGAGGCGCGGAATGCTCGAGCCCGACTGAGACTCCATCGGCAGCGGCGCGTGCGGCGACGGCAACCCGAGGCGCGCGCGCGCGATGACCTCCGCGCGGCGGCCGAGCGAAACACGAGCCTCTTCACGGACCCACGCCGCGACGTCCTGTCGCGAGGCCGGTGGGATGGCCGCGTGAACCGCTTGCGCCATGTCAGCAGCGGTCGGGAAGCGTTTGTCCGGGTCGACCTCGAGTGCTTTGAGCACCAACGAATCGAACTGCGCGAGCGCCGGATCGATCTTGCTCGGGGCCGCCGGCTTCTCCGAGAGGAGCGCGACGAGCAGCGCCGCTTCGTTTTCGCCCTCGATCAGACGGCGCCCCGTGAGGAGCTCCCACAGCACGATGCCCGCCGAGAAGACGTCGCTCCGTCGATCGACCTGCCGTCCGCGCGCTTGCTCGGGCGACATGTACGCGAGCTTGCCCTTCAGCTGGCCCTTTTGGGTCTGCTGCACGCGACCGCGGGCCTTCGCGACGCCGAAGTCGAGCACGCGCGCCGCGCCGTCGGTGCCGACCAGCACGTTGTGGGGCGAGACGTCGCGGTGCACGATCATGAGCGGCTCGCCGTGCTCGTTCGTGGCCTCGTGGGCGCCGTGCAGGCCGAGCAGCAGGTCCCCGACGATGGCCGAAACGATCGGCTGAGGGATGCGGGCCTTGCGGTGGACGACGCTCTTCACCAGGCGCGAGAGGCTCTCGCCCTCCACGAGCTCGAGCACGAGGATGAGCTCGTCGTGCTCCTGCACGACCGCGATCGTCGCGACGACGTTCGGGTGGCGGATGCGCGTGCAGAGCATCGCCTCGTCGAGGAACATCGAGACGAAGTCGGGGTCGCGCGCGTAGTGCGCGTGCATGCACTTCACCGCGACGAACGGCGTGGTGGACGAGCCCTCGACGGGAGCGAGGTCCGCGCCGACGGGGTGCGCGAGGTGCACCGTCGCCATGCCGCCCGACGCGATCTCGTCGAGGATGCAGTAGTTCCCGATGACGCGCCGAGCGCCACGCCCCTCCGCGGCCGAGGGCGATCCCGCAGCAACCACCGTCATCGGATCGACGAGCCTATCACGGGTCCACCACGTCCGAGAGCGCGAGCAGCGCGCCGAGCGCGGCGGTGGGCGCGGTCTCGGTGCGCAGCACCATCCGGCCGAGCCGCGCAGGACGGAACCCGCCTCGGATCGCGAGCTCGAGCTCGGCCTCTGAAAAGCCCCCCTCGGGGCCGATCGCGATCGTGATCGACCCGCGCCCGGTGAGCCCGGTCGCGAGCACCGCACCGAACGACTCGGGCGCCTCGGGGTGCAGGACGACGCGCACTACGCTCGCGGGCGGCGAGGCAAAAACCTCGGTGATGGGTTTAACGGCGTGAAGCTCGAGCACGTCGCCGCGGCCACACTGGCGGCTCGCGTCGACGGCGATGCGACGCCAGCGCGCGGCCGCCGAGGCCGTCGCCCGCTCCGCGACGCTGCGCTCGGTGGTCACCGGGTAGAGCGCGGTCGCGCCGAGCTCGCTCGCGTCGCGAACCACCGCGTCGAGTTTGTCGCCTTTTCCCACGCCTTGGATGAGCGCGACCTCGCGCGTGGGGAGGTTCGTCGCCGGGCTCAGCGCGTCGAGCTCGACGAAGACCTCGCCAGCGTCGATGCGCGCGACGCGAGCCTGCGCCTCGAGCCGAGCCTCGGGATCGAAGGCGACGAAGGACTCGCCGGCGCCGATGCGGCGGACGCGCGTCACGTATTTCGCCACGTCGCGCGGCAAGGCAAAGGGCTCGCGATCGCGCGCGCCCCCCGAGAGCGCGATCGGGATGCGCGGGCCGGTCATTCCTCGACGCGGAAGCGCAGCGCGACCCAGCCGTCTTTGTCGTAGGCGCGCGCGCCGCCGGTGCTCGCCTCGCGGCGCTCGACGAGCTCGAGCTTGCGCCGGCCGACGCTCGTGTCGAGCGTCGCGCCGAAGCGCTTCGTCATCGCGGCCTCTTCCGCGAGCAAAATCCCTGAGAGCACGAGGTAGCCGCCAGGCTCGACGCGCGCCGCGAGGGCCTCGGCGATCGGGTCGAGGATCCGCGCCTCGATGTTCGCGAGCACCCACGGGAACGAGCCCGAGACGTCGTCGATCACCCCCGCGAAGATCGTGAGCCGCTCGCTCATCGCGTTGCGCTCGGCGTTCTCACGCACGGTGTCCAGGACCTCGGCGTCGATGTCGAACGCGACGACGCGCGCCGCGCCGAGCGCGAGGGCGATGAGGCTCAGGATGCCGCTGCCGCAGCCTGCGTCGAGGATCGTCTTGCCCGCGAGGTCGGCGCGCGCCCCGTCGAGGATGCCGGCGACCAGCGACGTCGTCGCGTGCAGGCCGGTACCGAAGGCTCGGCCGGGCTCGAGCATCAGTCGCGTCTGTCCTGGGCTGGGTTCGGCCTCGCGCCAAGGGGGACACAGCAAGATGGAAGGGGTGATCGCGAAGGGTTCGTAAAACTCCTTCCACGCGTCTCTCCACGCGTCGCCGACGACCTCCTCGAGGGTGACGCGGTTCACGGTGGGCTCCTGCTCGAGGAGGGTGAGCGCCGCGCGCGCGTCGTCGTGGGTCTCGAAGCTCGCGACGAGCAGGACCTTGCCGGTGCCGGGCCCCTTCACGTAGGTGGAGTCGTCGCGCTCTTCGACGCCGGTCGCGCCGAGTTCGAAGAGCGCTCCGCTCAGGAGATCGGCGTCGGCCGAATCTGTAACAACGTGCAAGTATGGGTAGCGGGCCTCGCTGGAGACCGTCTGCGCGCGTTCGTCGCTCATGCTGCGATCACTCGGTGACGTTGATTTTTATCGTCGACTCGGTGCCGAGTTGCGTCGCGAGCACGCCCGCGAGGACGGCTGTTCCGACGACCGCGACACCGATGGGGACCCAGAACCAAGGGCTCTCGATGACCTTCGTGCCCTCGGGAACGACGACGCGGATGGGTGAGTCTGCGTCGCCGCGCGCCGCGATCGGCAGGCCGTCTTTGTCGAGCGCGAGCACGTAGTACTCGACGACCGGGGCGACCACGCTCGCGGACGGAATCACCCCGCGGAACGCGCCCATCGAGTACGCCAGTGAGAGCTCGATGAACTTGTCTTTCGCGTTGCCGCCGCCTCGGTAATAGAGCGTCACCTTCTCGACGCGAACGTCCGGGTCGTCGATCGTTCCCTCGACCTTGAGCTCGGTGCCCGCATCGATTTGAGCGGGTGCCTGGTGCTTGACCAAGACGTTCCGCGCGGTGCCCGCGCCGTCGATGATCTTGCCGGGCTTGCCCTCCGCTTCCCAGGCTTTCCTGGTCTTTTCGAAGAACTCGCGGAAGCGAGGAGACTCGGTGTCGGGCAGCTTGAAGCTCTCGTCGAGGACGAAGATGGCGCGCACCGCGGCGTCGGCCTCTTCGTTGCGGCCGAGCGCGATGTGGTTGAACGCGAGGATCTGGTAGGCGAGGACGCGCTCGTCTTTGCTCGCGTCGCTGCGGAGCACGACGCCGCTGAGGATCTGAATCGACTCCTCGTAGGCTTGGTCTTCGAAGAGGCCCCTGGCCTTCTGGATCAGCGAGGCGACCGACGTTCGCTTCGGCGTGGCGCCCGCTTGAGCGATGCGGACGGGGCGACGTGCGCGGCTGCCCGCGTCGGCGTCCTGAGTCGTGGTCGCGGCGGCCATGAGCCCCAAGACCAAGCAGGCTGACCAGAGACCTCGTCGCATCGCTCGACGCAGGCTAGTACACGCCGTCGAAACTTCGTACTTCGATCGACGCGCGAGCCTCAGCCCTGGTCGTTGCGTGGTGGCCGTTGTGGCTTGCCAAAGTAGATCCTGTGTGCGGGCACGCTGACGAGGACGCTCTTGCGATCCGCCGCGGGAGGCGGGCGCTCACCCTCGCGAAGGACCATCGCCGTGAGTCGGCCGCCGTAGACCACGCCCGTGTCGACGCCCGTCGCGTGCTCGGCGACCTCGGGCTCGGGCAGCGCGTTGTGACCGAAGACGACGTGCTCCGGGCCCTCGTAGGAGTGACACCAGCTGCGCGTGCTCCGGATGTCGCTCGGCTCGTTGTTCGGACCGAGCGAGCGCACGTACATCAGTGTCCGCGGGGCCTGCTCTTCGATCGGGATGCCCGGAACCACGCCCGCGTGGACGACGCGGATGCCGTGGTCAGGCAGGTCGATCCAGAGCGGCAAGGTCTCGAGATACTCCCAGTCGCGCGACCGCAGCACCTCGGCGGTGCGACGCGTGACGTTGCCGAGGCTGAACGCAGCCTCGGTCCCGACTGCGCGCCGCCACCGGAGCAAGCGATCCTCGTGGTTTCCGCGCACGGCTCGAGCACCGAGCGATCGCAGCAACGAGACGACCTCGTGGGGGCGCGGACCGCGCACCACGAGATCACCCACCATGACGAGGGCGTCGCCGCGACCGAGGCCCACGTAGGAGAGGAGATCTTCGAGCTCGCGCACGCACCCGTGCACGTCTCCGACGATGATCGTGCGACCCACGCTCGGACCCGTTCTACCCGACGCGCGGGGCGAACGCTATCGGTCGAAGCCCGAGGTCGACGCGGAGTCGAGCGTCAGCGGAGCGACGGCGGCGGCATCGAGTCGACGTCGAGCTTGGCGCGCTTCGGGATGACGACGACGCCGCCTTCGCTCACGAACCACTTCTTGCGATCGGCCTCGAGATCGAAGCCGATCTGCGTGCCCGCAGGGATCTCGACGTCCTTGTCGATGATGGCGCGGCGGATCTTCACGTGCCGCCCGATGACGACGTTCTCGAAGAGGACGCACTCGTCGAGCGACGAGAACGAATTGATGCGACAGCGGTTCGACAGAACGCTGCGGTTGATCCGACCGCCCGAGATGATGCACCCCGCCGACACGAGGCTCTCTGTCGCGACACCCACGCGTGCGTTGGCCTCGTCGCGGAACACGAACTTCGCCGGCGGGTCGTGGTTCGTGCCCGTGCGGATCGGCCAGCGTTGGTTGTAGAGGTTGAACGCCGGCTTCACGCTGACGAGGTCCATCTGGGCCTCGAAGTAGGCGTCGAGCGTCCCGATGTCCCGCCAGTAGGCCGCGGTCGCGCCGTCCGGATCCTCGCCGGGGACCATGTTCTGCTTGAAGTCGTAGACGAAGCACCGCAAACCCTGGGCGACCAGCTGCGGCACGATGTTGCGCCCGAAGTCGTGCGCGCTGCTCTCGTCGGCCGCGTCCTTCACCAGCGCGTCGAGCAGTGTCTGCGTGTGGAAGATGTAGTTGCCCATCGACGCGAGGCACATGCCGGGTCGGCCCGGCATCTCGGGCGGGTCTTGCACCTTCTCGTGGAAGGCCACGATGCGCCCGTTGACGTCGACCTCGATGACGCCGAACTGGCGGGCCTCTTCCTTCTTCACGGGGATCGCCGCGACCGTCAGCATCGCGCCGTTCTCCATGTGCGCGACCAGCATCTGCCGGACATCCATCTTGTAGACGTGGTCGCCGCCGAACACGACGACCTGGTCCGGCTTCTCGTCTTCGATGACGTGCATCGATTGATAGACGGCGTCGGCGGATCCCTTGAACCACGAGAGCCCCGTGCGCTGCTGGGCAGGGATCGTCTCGATGTAGCTGTCGAGCATCGGCGAGAGGCGCCACGCCCGCGCGATGTGCTCCTCGAGCGACGCGCTCTTGTATTGGGTGATGATCTTGATGCGCGTGAGCCCGCTGTTCACGAAGTTCGAGAGGACGATATCGATGATTCGGTATCGCCCCCCGAACGGGACGGCCGGCTTGGCGCGCTCGGCCGTGAGCGGCCACAGGCGTCGGCCCTCACCGCCCGCCAAGATCATCGAGAGGATTCGGCTCACCTCGAACGGCGCGTGCAGAAGCATCTCGCTCATTTCGCGGGCAAGCCTACCGGACGCCGTTCGACTCGGGAAAGTCCGAGGCTGGATCGCCCGGTCGCACGCACGTCCGAACACGCAACAGGCGACGATCTTTACGGACGAGACTGGTCCTGGTAGCTCTTCGGCCCGCTGGCTCGATGTTTCAGAGGACTCTGATGAACCGAACCCTGCCTGTGATCGCCCTGGCCTTCGTTGCCGCCGCGTGCAGCGGCCCGAAGAAGGTCTACGAGAAGAAATCGCCGCCGACCGGCAAGGCCGCAGCGATCCCGCAGCCGCCCAACCTGCCGAAGAAGGCGAAGAAGGAAGCCGACGGCTCGTACACGGTGACGGGGCTCACGCACGACCTCCGCAGCATCGTCCTCAGCAAGTCCGTGGACGGTAAGGACCTCTCGGTCACCGGCTACATCGTCAAGACCAACATGGTCGCTTGCAAAGACGACAAGAACGCCATCGAGGAGGACTGCACGCCGAAGTGCGCGGTCCACGAGAAGGGCAAAGGCGACGACAAGGGCGACGACATCAAGGATCAGGGCAAGGCCCCTCCCGGCAAGGCTCCCGCCAAGGACGCGAAGGACAAGCCCAAGGCCGACGAGCCCGAGTGCATCGCGCCGGTGCCCGCGTTCTGGATCGCGGAGACGAACACCGTCACCGACACGACCGAGCTCATCAAGGTCGTCGACTGGGCGACCAACTTCGCCGGCATCTACAGCGCGATCGTCGAGTACGACAAAGAGAGCGACCCGGAGAAGCGCGCCGCGATCAAGGTCGACGACTCGTACGGCAAGACGATCCCGAACCCGATCCCCGCGGTCGGCGCGAAAGTCAAGATCACCGGCAAGTACGGCAAGAGCTACGACATGTCGACGTCGACCATCGCGGACCCACGCTTCGGCATCATGGCTGCGCGCTCGATCGAGGTCGTCGAACAGGCGCCCGAGCTCGGCAGCCTGCCCTACATGGATCCGCGCAAGAAGCCGAAGGACAAGGACGCCAAGAAGTAGCTGTGGGGGCGTCTGTGTTGAAGTGGTAGCGGAAAATTCTTCTCTGGCTGCCTAAGAATCCGACGACTCCCGCGTCCTAGTCTCCATGGGCGGAGTTCGTTCGGAGCAACAGGAAGCAAAACCAGAGAAGAAAACGAAGGAAGAGCAGACCGAATCGAGTTCGGTGCTCTTCACCTTGAAAGAGCTGATCGAAGGCGAGAACGCGCGTCTCGCCGAGCTCGAGCAGCAGCAAGCCGAGGCCACGAAGGCTCAGCACCGCGCCAAGATGGAGGCGGAGCTGCGCATCGTCGCCGCCGCCGAGGCGAAGCGTCGTGCGGACGACGAGCGCCGTCGCAGCGAAGCCGCTGCAGAGCGCGAGCTGCAAGCGCGCCACGAGGCGATGCGCGTGGCGGCCATCGAGCGCGTGCGGCTCGAGTCCGCCCAGAAGGCTCGGCTGGAGGAGCTGGCGTTCCACCACACGAGCGAGCTCGAGCGGACGCGCCGCCAAGCCGCGCGCGACCGACGAGTCCTCCAGCGCACGCTGGGCTCGCTCGTCGCGCTCACGTTCTTCACCGGTGTTCTCGCGGTCGGCTATCACTTCGGCGTTTCCAAGCCGAACGAGGAGCGTGAGCGCGCGCTCGCGGCCGAGAGCATTCGCATGCAGGAGCTCGAGAATCAGCGGCTCCGCAACCAGATCGACACCATCGAAGCAGGGAGCGCCGATCTCACCGCGCAGCCGACTGCGCCGCCCGAGCCGACGAATGCGCCAGTGCAGGTCAAGCCGCCCGTGAGCGCGACTCCAACTGTGCGGCCGCCGACGATCCACTCGGTGAAGCCGCCGCCGCCGCCTCCTCCTCCGACCCAACCCTGCAATCCGCTCGACCCGATCGCGGAGTGCGTTCGCTGAGCATCACGGTGGATCGAGACGCACGCGATTCACCCCGCCGCACGGGATGACGACGGACTCGCCCGGAGTCAGCCAAGCGGGGAAGGAGTGGCCCGCGGGTGGAACGCCGACTCGCGCGAGCCGCACGTTCTTCATTCCGCAGGTGACCTTCAAGTAGCTCGAGGTTGGACCCACGAGCCCACCGTTCACGTAGACCTCGGCGGGCTCGTGCGCATCGACCCAGAGCAGCCCCTGCGCGTGCGGGTTGTCGATGGTCGGAGCGGCGGGCTCTCCGCTCGACGAGGCCGCCGAGGTGATGCTCGTCGAGGAGGAAGGTGGCGTCTTCGGAGTCGACCTCGCGGGCGTCGCGTTCGATGCGGGCTGGAGAGCGAGGCTCGACTTCGGGGAGGGCGCGTTCTCGTTCGATGCTTCCGTTGGAGCGCTCGAGGGATTCGAGCGCTGCGGTGCGGGCCCTCCACAGCGCAGGAGGACGACTCCAAACCCGAACAGAAAGCCCATCGCAGCGAGCGCGAGTGTCAGCACGCTGCGAGCGCCGCTCGCTGCTCGTGGAGACTCGGACGGAGCCGCGGTCACGCTCGGCGGCGTCGGCGTGACGACGTCCGATGCGCGAGGTCTTTTCCAATCGGGACGAGAAGGGATGCGGCGGCTCGCGGGTCGCCGACGCGACGCCCGCCGACTGTCGGGAGCGGGAGAGCTCTGCGGCGCGAGCTCGATCTGCGAGGTGCTCGGAGTCGGCGTCGGCTCGACGGAAGGCTCGGGCGAGTCTGGAGCAGCGGGCTTGCTCTCGGCGGGCGGAGCAGGCGTTCGTCGCTCGATGAGCTCGGTCGCGAAGAGGTCCGGTGCGCGCGCCCGATGAAGCGCGGCGCGGATCGCTGTCTCGAGTTCGGTGGTCGCAGGCCCAGCGAGCTCGAGATCCCCGGGCAACTCGTCGCGTTCGTCGACCGCGCCCGCTGCGCGGAGCGCGTCCTCGGTCACGGGCGACGCCGCGATCACGGCCTCGTCGTTCGGCGAAGGAGGTGGCTCGGAGAGCGCGACCTCGAGCAGCGAGGTCCAGTCGTCGCGCTCGCTGCTCGGTGGAAGGATCGCGGCGAAGTCATCGTGCGCGAGCTGTGTTTGAACCGGGGCAGCGCGAGCACGCCGCGCGTCGAGCGCTCGCGCTCGCTCGAGGGCGCTCTCGAGATCGGAGGCGTCCTCGCTCTCTGCGACGTGCGCGATCACCACCCCGGCTGCCGCGAGCTCTGCACGCCGAGCCGCAGCGTTCACGCGGACACGCGTGAGCAACGCCTCGAGCTTCGTGACGCGTTCCGCGCGCTTACTCATTTGTCAAATCGAGAGCCCCGATGGGAGCCGCTCACCGAAGAACGCCGCGCGCTCGGCGCCGCGCGCTTCGACGATCTCGCGGACGGGCAAGACGAGGCTCGCCGGTGCGCCCTCGCGTTCGAGTCGTCGCACGACCTCGCTGCGCACCGACGGTGAGACGTCCCGCGCGCGATCGCCTGTCATGCGGGCGAGGTCGCTCGCGGCGCGCGGCGCAGTCGGCAGGTCGGCCCATTTGTCGCGCAGCAAATGATCGAGCCACTTCTCCGCGACGAACGGGCTCGTCACATGGTGGACGCTCGCGTACGCGGGCTCACGCGCGCCGAGGCGACCGATCGCTGCCCAGAGCCGGCCGTCGCGCTTGGTCCACGTGCGCTCGAGGATCCAGTGCCCGAGATCGGCGCGCCGAGGAGGTGGCAACCGCTCGAGGTTCGCGAGAAGCTCGAGGATCTCGTAGTCGCTCGACTCGGGCTTCTGCAGCTTCGGCTTCTTCAGCTTCAGCTCGGCAGGGGCGACGAAGGGGTCGAGCTCGTCGCGCATGGCGATCTGCAGAGGCTCGTCGAGCCCGGCCGCGATCCGCCGATAGCAAATGAAGAACTGCTGCCAATTCCGGACCTCTTTGGGGAACGCGACACGCTCCGCGAAGAGCGGCGCGAGGCGCGCGACGCGGGCCTCGTCACCCGCGGCGCCGAACCCAGGGCGCAGGCAAAAGCCGACGAGTTGGAAGAACGCGCGCTCGTGATCGAGCGTGCGGCGGCGGCCCTTGAGGTGATCGAGGAGGCGATCTGCGAGGGCGCGCGCGGTGTCCGCGGACCACTCCTCGCGGTCACCCAGCAGCCGTTCGAGCTCGCGTGGGAGGTTGCGTGCGTCGCGCGCTTCGCTCGCGGTCCCCTTGCCGTACACGCGAGAGATCTCAGCGAGCGCGTCGTCGAGCGTCTTGCCGGCGCGTCGGCTCGGAGCCATCGAGGCGCGCGCCTCACTCAAAGGCGCAGCGTCCTCTCCGCGCGGATCGAACGCGAGCCGAAAGCGTCGCGGCGCGGCCTCTTTGGTTGCCGTCGCGGCCTCGACGCACGCGATCTCGAGCACGCCCGTCGGCGCGAGCTCCGTCTCGAGGTGGACCTGCACTTCGCCGCGCGCGATGCCGTCGGCGGAGATGGTGGTCGTGAGCGGCGCGAGCCGTTCGAAGCGCTCGTCGTCGACCTCGACGATGTCGCCCGCAGCGGCCTCGACCTGGTCGGACGTGAACGCGTCGAACCGCGCCGGGCGCCCGACGAGGAGCTTCAACGCTGTCTTGTCCGCGCGCACGAGCGAGCCCTCCTCGGTGCCCTTCGGAAGCGCGCACACGGCGAGCTGCTTGTGATTTGGAGAGCGCCCCGTGCCGATGAAGAAGCTCTTCGGCGACCCGCCCCCGATCCGCGAACCAGCGCCGGAGACAGCGAGCCCGTACGCCACCGCGCCGATCGCGACGGCGGTGTCGGGATCGACCGCGTCGAGCGTGATCGGTAAGTCGCTCTGCCAGCTGCCCACGCATTCGACGAGCCGCGCGGCGAGCGCGTGCGCACGGAAGACGCCGCCGTTCAGGAGGACGGCGTCGACCTGCGCTCCCGCGGGCAGGTGGCGCGACACGAACGCCGCGACATGGCGCGTGACGGCGGTGTCCCGCTCGTAGGGCAAGCCGAATGCGACGAGCGCGGTTCGATTTCGCTGCGGCTTCGCTTCTCGCTCGACAAGAGGAAAGAAGCCCTCGAGGACGACGCGCTCGGCGCGTTCGCGCGTGAGCGAGACCGACTTGAGTCCACCGAGCAGCTGCGAGCCGCGCCCGAGCAAGCTCACCTTCACCGCGGCCGGCGCGTCCGCCGAGAAGAGGCTCTCCTTCGTGCGGCGGCACGCGAGGACGAGCTCGGCGAAGCGCTTCGGATCGAGGTGCTCGCCGTCGGCCGAGACGAACCCGCGCTCGAGATCGTGCGCCAGCGCGAGGTCCATGTTGTCGCCGCCGAGCAAGAGATGAGAGCCGACGGCGATGCGCTTGATGCTGGTCTCGCCCTGCGTCGCGACGGCCTCGATCTCGAGGAGCGTCAGATCCGTCGTGCCGCCGCCGACGTCCACGACGAGCACGTAGCCGCGCTCCGCGCCGCGCGCGCGCAGGCTCGAGACGACACGCGCGACGGCGCCCTCGCGCATCGCTGCGTAGAACGCAGCCTGCGGTTCCTCGAGGAGGCGGACGCGCAGGCCCGCCGATTCGGCTGCGGCGAGCGTGAGCTCACGCGCGACCTCGTCGAAGGACGCGGGCACCGTGAGCACCACGAGCTGCTCGGCGAGCCGCGCCTCGGGATGCGTGGAATCCCATGCGTTTCGCACGCGCTGGAGCAAGCGGGTCGCCATCGCGACCGGCGAGAGCTTCGGCACGGGCGACTCGCCCCACGGCAGGATCGGCGCCGTCTTGTCGACGCGAGGGTGACAGAGCCAGCTCTTCGACGAGTTGATCGCGCGGTCGGGGATCTCGGTGCCGCGCAGCCGCGCGGCCTCGCCGAGGATCCAGCCGTCCTCTTCGCCGGCGAGGGGCGCGCTCGCGTCGAGCTCGTTCTCGAGCGGGAAGTACGCGCAAGACGGGAAGAGCACGCGCTCCTCGATCGTCGTCGCCGTCGCTCGTTGGCGAATCGGAAAGAGCGAGATCGCCGCGGTCGACGAGCCGCCGACGTCGGCGGAGCCGACCACGGTGTTCGAGGTCCCGAGATCGAGCCCAACGACGAACGGCGCCACGCCGTCAGCCTCCCGCGGTCTCCGTCGGATCCCCGCGCACGCTGAGCTCGATCTTCCATCGCTCGTCGGGCTCCAGCGGTTCGGTCGGCAAGGCCTCGACGAGGAGGGTGCCGACCTCGGTCACGCTCGCGCCCAACCGAATCGGGACGACGTCGCCCTCGCGGCGCTTCTCCGCCGGGAGCGTGATCTCGATCGGCGGCAGCTCCTCGAGCTCTCCATCACGCCAGCTCTCGAGCAGCGTGCCGGCTTTGTCCTCGCGTCGGACCGTCGATCCGAAGAAGCGGAACCGCACGGGCTCGCCGACGACGACGCCGAGCACGTCGTCCGGCAGCGGCGCGCGCGTGCCCTCTTCCATGCCGAAGGGCGCGACACACATCGCCGTGATCGGGGGCTCGAGGCCCGGCACGGCGGGCACCGCGCTCTCGATTCCGACGTAGTAGGCGCGCGCGGTCCCGCCGCGAATACGCAGCCCCTTGCCGCGACGCACGAGCCCGTAGTGCGCGGCGCCGACAGCGACGCCGTGATCGAGATCGCTGCCGTCGAGGACCTTCGGCGGGGGCTTACCCTCCTCGGCGAGCCACGTCGTCAGCACGTCGAGCAAGCGTTTTCGCAGGGGCGCGCTCTTCATCACGCCGCCGTTGAAGAGCACCTTGGTGGGCAGGAGCATGTCCGCGCGCTGCCCGGCCGCGGCGGCTTGCTTACCGAGGAACGCCGCGAGGTGTCGCGTGACCGCGGCGTCTTGTGCGTACGGCAAGCCGATCTGCGTGAGCCCCGCGCGCGGCCTGCTGATCGGTCGAGCGCCGCGCGCGACCGTCGGGAAGAACCCCTCGACGAGGATGCGCTCGACGTCCTCGCGGGTGATCTCGGTGCGCAGCGTGCCGCCGAGCAGCTGTGAGCCGCGGCTCGCGAGGACGATCGGCGCGCTCGCGAGGTTCGCGTCGGTCATCAGCTTCTCCTTCGCGGTGCGCGCGGCGTGGCTGAGCGCAACCATCTGCATGCGATCGACCTCTTTGCCGGCGCTCGTGAGCTTCTGCCGCGCGACGTGCGCCAGCGCGAGGTCCATGTTGTCGCCGCCGAGCAGAATGTGATCGCCCACGGCGACGCGCTCGAGTTCGAAGCTCCCGTCGGTCTCGGTCACCGCGATCGCCGAGAAGTCGGTCGTGCCGCCGCCCACGTCGATCACGAGGATGACGTCCCCGACGCTGAGCTCCTTGCGGAAGGCGTCGCGTCGCGACGCGATCCAAGCGTAGAGCGCGGCCTGCGGCTCCTCGAGCAGCGTGAGGTTCTCGAGCCCCGCGGCCATCGCAGCTTCGACCGTGAGATCGCGCGCCGAGGCGTCGAACGACGCGGGCACCGTCAGGATGATCTCCTGCTCGGTGAGCGGCGCGTCCGCGTGCTTGCGAGCCCAGGCCTCCACCAAATGATCGAGGTAGCGATACGAGGCCTCGACCGGGCTGATCGCCTCGAGATCCGCGGGCGCGCCTTGGGGCAAGAGCGCTCCGCGTCGATCGACGCCAGCGTGGCAGAGCCAGCTCTTCGCCGACGAGACGAGGCGCGCGGGCGCCTCGACGCCGCGAGAGCGCGCGTACTCACCGACCGCGAAGGTCCGCTCGTCGTCCCACGGCAGCGGGCACGGGCCTTCGCCCTCCGAGGCGAAATACACGAACGACGGCAGCAGCGTGCGAGCCTCGGTCGCGCGCGCCGAGACGAGCTGTTCGACGGGGAACACCGCAGGGACCGCGGCCTCGTCGGCGAGCGAAGCGCTGGCGAGCGCGGTGTGCGTGGTGCCGAGATCGATCCCGATGACGTGGTTCTCGCTCATGACCGCCCGCTCTTTATAGCTGCCGTAAAACTAGACCTCGACTTCTGCGGGGCAGATTACCTGGGCGACGTGGCCCTTCGCGGGTTCGGGGAGCTTCGCTTCGGTCGCGCGCCAGCCTCGATGTCGGAGCGTCCCTTTCACGGCGGTCTTCGAGCTCGACACGTTGCCGATGACCTTCACCTCGTGCGCGTCGTAGCCCTCCAACGTGAGCGCGCTGCCCTCGGCCTCGGTCCGAACGGGCTCGATCGCGACGCGGCTCTTCAGCGCCCGATTGCACCCTTCGTGGATGACCCGCGCGGCCGTCCCGATGTCCGCGTCGTCGAAGCCTGCGATGTCCTGCTTGAGGAAGTCGACGAGTCTGCCCTCGGTCTGGAGCAGCGCGAGCAACATGAGCGCTCCCTCGTTGCGCGCGGACTGAAGCGCCCCTCGATCGGGCTCGGCGCTCGCAGGCGTCGCAGCCGGCGTGGGCTTCTCGGGCTTCTTCGCCTTCTCCGGCTCGGGCGCGGGCAGCGGCGCAGGCTTTTCGACAGGCTCGACGTCGACGGGCTCAGCCTGGGCGTCGAAGCAGCGCCGCGCGAATTGCCCATCCAAGAGGACCTTGAAGAAGCAGACCCACGCGAACCAGAGCCGCGAAACTCCCCCCAGCGGTTCCTTCCCGAGTGCTGACACGCATCACGTTATCCCGCAAAAACCACGCGACCTGGGGAGGAAGTTCGAGCACGCACAACGTACGAGTAACGCGAGCCCGCTGGGCCGGGGAGACCATGCCGCACCCGTACGCCGCCATTCGTTTGAGCTCGAACGATCCGCTGACGACCCCCGCCTCGGTGACGCTCCAGCGCTGGCGCGATGGGCGATTGCATAGTCGCAATCCGGACTTCGGGCCTGCACTTGCGCCCTTTCCCAAAATCAAGCAGTTAGCGCCCCGACTGGGTGGCACCGTTCGAGCTACAGCCCATCGAGCTGCTGCCCAGCAGGCCTCCGCAAACGGCGGCCTTTTCGCACGAGCCTCGCTCGACCCTGCAATCTCTCAAGTTGGGCTGGAGACCTCACGCATGAAGGCCGCTCCCCGCAACCAGGAGCTCGATCTGGACTGTTTCCTCGAGGTCGAGGGAGCGTCTGCCACAGCCGCCGAAGAGATGGCGATCGCCGTGGCCGAAGAGGTCGAGTCTTGGGTGCGAGACGGCAACGCGCTCGACGCCGCCGAGGCCGAGTGCGCCTACGAGCTCGCGCGCCAGATGCGCGTCGTCGGTTGGATGGTCTCCGTCGACTCCGGTGAGGAGATCGCGCGCCTCATCGACCAGCTCGAAATCCTCGTGTTTCGCGCCGGTGAGCTCACCGTCCCGCCGGCCGTTTCCGGCATTCGTCGACGGCTCACTCCGCCGCGTGGGCTCGCCGTCGCCGATCTCTTCTCGGACGACTTCGACTCCGACGAGGACCTCACGCAGGTCCGCAAGTCCAAGTGGGACGTCACGCGTTCGACGAACCGCGTGCTCGAGACGGGGCCCTCCTCGCAGCGCCGTCCGGGGTCCAACCCATCCTTGTCCGAGCCTCCTCCCGCCAGCGCACGCAAGACTCCGCCACCGCAGGGCTGAGCTGTAAGCTGCTCGGCGATCATGCCGACGTTCTCGCCAGCATCGACCAAGACCGCGCTGGTGATGGTGGGGCTGCCTGCCCGGGGAAAATCCTTCATCGCGCGCAAGCTCGCGCGCTACCTGCGTTGGCGCGGCTACGAGACGCGCGTCTTCAACGTCGGGATGTACCGGCGCGAGCTCATCGGCAGCCAGGTCAATCACACCTTCTTCGACCCCGAGAACCGCGAGGGTTCCTCCGAGCGGCTGCGCGTCGCCATGCTCGCGCTCGACGACATGCTCGATTGGCTCGAGCAAGGCGGTCAGATCGGCATCTACGACGCGACCAACTCCACGCGGCAGCGGCGCGCACGCATCCGCGAGGCCTGCACCGCGCGCGGCGTGGAGGTCGTGTTCATCGAGACGCTCTGCGACGACGCGAAGGTCATCGATCGCAACCTCCGCGAGACGAAGCTTCATTCACCCGACTACGTCGGCGTGCCCCCCGACGAGGCCGTCGCCGACTTCCTCCACCGCATCGAGCACTACGCTCGCGCCTACGAGACCGTCGCCGACGACGAGGGCGGCTACGTCAAGCTCATCGACGAGGGTCGCAAGGTCAACTTCCACCAGATCGACGGCAACGTCCTCTCGCGCGTCGGCTTCTTCTTGATGAACCTCCGCACGAAGCGTCGGCCGCGTTGGCTCGTTCGCCACGGTGAGAGCATCTTCAACGTCGAGGATCGCATCGGCGGCGACAGCGATCTCTCTCCGAGAGGCCACGCGTTCGCGCGCTCGCTCGCCGCCTTCATGCAGACGCGTCGCGAGGTCGAGCCCCTCACGGTCTGGACGAGCCGCTTGCGCCGGACCATCCAAACAGCGGCCTATTTGCCAGAGGAGCCAACGTCCTTTCGAGCCCTCGACGAGATCGACGCTGGGGTCTGCGATGGTATGACGTACTCCGAAGTGCGGCGCAGATTCCCGGACGAGTTCGCCGCTCGCGCAAAGGACAAGCTCAATTACCGATACCCGCGCGGTGAGTCTTATGCCGATGTCATCCTGCGGCTCGACCCGGTCATCATCGAGATCGAGCGCCACGAGCGCCCCATCCTCATCGTCGGCCACCAGGGGGTCCTCCGCGCGCTCTATGCCTATTTGATGGACACGCCTCCTCGCGAGTGTCCCCATTTGCCCATGCCGCTCCACACCGTATTGGAGCTCATCCCGAACGCATATGGCTGCACCGAGCGGCGCTTCCCCCTAGCGGCGGACCGATGAACGAGAAGGATCCCCCCGAGACCCCGCCCCCCAACGCCGAAATCATCATCGGGCCGCGTCCGGTCAAATTCGACGCAGCAGGGCAACCCATTCCGCATCAACCAATCGGCTCGCCGCAGGTCCCCGTCGGTCCCCGCCCTGTCGCTCCGCCGCAGCCGACGAGTCCTCAACCCACAGCTGCTCCGCGCCCCGTGAGCGCAGGCCCCGACGCCGCGCCCGAGACCCAGGTCAGCCCGGTTCACGTCATCACCGCCAAAGGCACCGAGACACACACGCAGGCTCCCGGCGCGGCGATCGTCGTCGTCGATCCAAAGGCCCAATCGCTCGGCCCGGCGGTCCCCACGATCGCTGGCGATCCCACGCACGCAAACCCCTTTGCGAAGCCTCCAGTCCTTCATCAGGCAGTCGGTCAATCAGCCTCGGGCAGCGGCAAACTCAATATCAAGTTCAGCCCGACTCGCGAGCAAGCCATCGGCGCCGCGATCCTCGTCGTCGCAGCCGCTATTCCTATTTGGATCATCCTGTCGAGCCCCAGCGCGCGGGTCGCGTGGGTCGGCACGTTCTTCGGCATGTTCGGTGGGCTCACGAGCCTCGCACTCGCGTCCATCCATTTCCTCCGCCATCAGAAGGACAAGCGCTCGTTCGCGTTCTCCGCGGGCTCCGCGGGCATCGCCGCGGTGTGCCTGCTCATCGCTTCGATCTCCGCAAGCTCGTGGCGCTCCGAGGCCGCTTCGATCGAGAAGAGCGACGCGATCTTCGACCCCGGGATGAAGGAGTACACCATCGGTGAGGCCCAGCACGCCGGTCGCATCGCGGGTCTCTACGGCCTCGTCGCGTTGCCTGGTTTCTTGATGGGTGCGCTCGGTCTCGCGATGGTGCTCGGCGAGCGTCGTATCGCCGAGACCCAAGCTCGCTTGAAGCGCACGACCTCCGAGCCCGCGACCCCGGTTTGGCTCGTGCTGGCGGGCGCTTCGATCCTCTTCGTGCCTGCGTTCTTCGTCGACTTCTGGGCGATCGTGCGCGGCGTCGATCGCAAGGATCACCCGCGCCTCGCGAAGGTGAAGCTCGTCGCAGACGCCTTCAAAGAGGGCGACATGAAGGCCGCGTGCGACAACCTCGAGCCCATCCTCGTCCGCGACTACATCCCAGCGAACATGCTCGAGGAGCAGCTCCCCGGTCGTGTCGAGCTCGCGCATCGCTGCATCACGCGCATGATCGACGCGCTCCCCACCGGAGATGCCTGCGGCCCCGCATCCAAGAAGCTGCTCGACACCGAGATCGTCAAGCTCGCGCACGGTCAAGACCGCGTCCAACAAGCCTGTAAGGGCCGCTGATCAGAACGTCCCGGCGAGCACCAGCGAGCCACCGCCGGGTACGGGAGCGACCGCGGGAGCAATGGAAAACATCGAGCGATCCGCGTTGAGCTCGCTCCTCCGTGCTTGTCCCGCCGCGGTGAGCGCGACGTCGACCGTGCCGAGCGCGAGGTGCGCGAGCCCCACGCCGAGCTGCATGAGGGCGTAGTCGTCATCGGGGAACTCGCTCAACGATTGGCCTGCGAGCGACGTCCACGTGAGGCCCAGCGCGACGTTGTAAATCGAGCCCACGTAGCCGAGCGCAAGCCAAGCCGGCGGCGTCGCCTTCGGCCGCGCCAACGAAGCCGCATTGCCGATCATCGCTGACGTCCCGATGGCGAAGGCCTCGGTGCTCGTCGTGAACATGATGATCGGCTCGGCGAAGTTGTTGTGGCAGGGCGTGTTGGCCTCACAGGGCTCGGTGGCGTGCGCCTGAGACGGCGCAGCGAGCGCGATACCCAGCGAGAGTGCGGCGGCGGAGGCGAGCGAGAAGCTGACGTTCTTCATGATGCTCTCGAGAGAGCGCGAAGCATGCCACTCGTCCCAACCGCCTAATCTCGCGCAGCCACGCGCTCTCTTCGACCGCCCGCCTGGCGCCGCGATCACACCAAATTCGAGGCAAAAAAGAAGAATTTTTGTATTTAACGAACCCTCCCTGCGGGGTGTCTCACGGGCAACCCACAGTGCCTGCGGTTCATCCCACAATGTAGGTTAATTAGGATTACCGAGATTCCCCCTTTCCGCCCGACTTGCTCGGGAGGAAACAGCGCGCAGCATGCGAAGTCCCAAGCAGCTCCTCTTGGCTTGCGCGGTCCTCGTCGGCGCCTGTGCTCCTCCCACGGACGACAACCGCCCGACCCCGCCCAGCGGCCCCGCAGCACAGCGCGCTCCTCAGCCGCACGACGCCCGGCCCACCGCGATTCACGCGGGCCCCGCGCGCGCCGAGCTCCTCGATGTCCGCCCTGCGGCCTATTCCCCTAGCGAAGTCGACGCCACGGTCCTCGCGCGCCTCCCCGCCGCCGAACGCGCGAGCGTCGCGACGTCCCCGCTGCCCGTGCTCTTGCCGCGCTCGAGCGGCTGGGCCGAGTCCGCGCGCGTCGTGAGCCGGCCTGCCTTCTACGCGGCCTCGATGACGGGCGCTGGCGCCGATATGGGTCTTCATATTGCCATATCCGCGTCGCGGGTCCGCCATCGCTATGCCGATATGGAGCGCGACGACGGCCACACGAGATCCCATATCGTCCGCGGTCACCCAGCGTGGGTCCTCGCGAACGAGGGCATCTGGAGCGTCTCGTTCGAAGAGCGCGGCGTCGAGTACGTCGTCGACGTCGAGTGCGCCGGCGCGCTCGAGGATCCTCGCTGCCAGGGCCCCGCGACGGTGCTCTCCGTCGCCGAGGATTTGGTCCTCGTCGGCGGTGGTCTCGTCCTCGGAGAGGAGGTCTCGCAATGAGCACCTCGCTCCGTCGACTGCGCACTTCCTTCCTGGTCTCGGTCGCGGCCGCGCTCGCGGCGACCCCCGCGCTCGCCGACGACTTCTCCTACGACCCGCCGGGCGATCTCGTGACCGGCTCCGGAGAGGGCCGCTCGGACATGAACGTCTACGCGCCCGACATGCGCTTCCCGATGGAGGAGGGGCCGGCCTTCGCGAACTCCCAAGTCTGGGGACACGGGGGTTCGCAGGGCCCCGGCGGCTCGCAGTGCGATATCGAGAACTTCAGCTATCCGTGGCACGACAACTACTGCGAGACCCGTAGTTGGGATATGCCCCTATGTCCCGCGGGCGTCGGCCATCAAGGCCAGGACATCCGGTCTTCGACCTGTGAAAAAGAGGTCCACTGGGTCGTCGCCGCCGAGGCCGGCACCGTCACGAGCGTCGGCTCCTACAGCGTTTACATCACCGCGGCCGACGGCACTCGCTACGACTATTTGCATATGGGCCAGGTCCAAGTCGTCGTCGGCGACGTCGTGGAGAAGGGCCAGCACATCGGCAAGGTTTCGAACGAATTCGGCGGTTCGTCGACGACGGTTCATCTGCACTTCAACCTTCGCCAAGACGTCGACGGCGTCGGCAACGTCTATGTCCCGCCGTACCTCTCGCTCGTGAAGGCTTATCAGGCGCTCATGGGCCCCGTCATTCCGCCGGCCTCGGGGACGCTCGAGTCCGCGACGTGCGACAGCCTGCGGGGCTGGGCCTTCGCCGACGCATCGGCTGCCTCGCCCGTCGACGTGCGCTTCTATTTCGATGGCGCCCCGATGGACGGCGCGACGATCGGTCATCCCTTCCTCGCCGGCCTCGCGCGCGAGGATCTCTGCGGTTCGCTCGGCTCTTGCGATCACGGCTTCGAAGTCCCGCCGCCGCTCTCGCTCTTCGACGGGTTGCCGCACGACGTCCACGCGTTCGCCTCGGACGGCTCGCCCACGCTCGGCGAGCTCACGGGCAGCCCCGCGAGCTTCACGTGCGCCTTCGTCGTGCCGAGCGGCGTACTTCGTCCCGTCGCGAGTGAAGACATCGCGACCGCGTGGGGTTTCACGCCCTTCTGGGACGAGGTCGAGGTCTCCGACGGCATCCTCGCGAGCTTCTCGGTCGGCTCCGATCTCGCGGACGCACCCCGCGTGGTCGCGACGAGCGCGGAGCCCGAGCGCCTCTACCTCGTCGATGGTGGGCTCGCGCGCGAGGTCGGTGATCCAGTGACTCAGCTCGCGTGGGGCTTCGACAGTCGCCTCGCCGAGATCATCTCAGCCGACGAGCTCGCCGAGCTCGCAGTCGGTCCCGCGCTTCGGCGTCGGCCTGTCGTGCTTCGCAGCTCGAGCGGCGCGCTCTTCCTCGTCGACGACGAACCCACGAGCGACAACACCGGCGGTGCCGGCGGCGGTGGTGGCGGTGGCTCGAAGCTCACCGACGACGAGGGCTGCTCGTGTTCGAGCGCGCCCGGCGCGTCCGGCGCGCGTTGGCTCTGGCCAGTGCTCGCCGCGTTCGCATTTGCGGCTGTCCAACTGCGGCGTCGTCGTGATCGTTGACGCGCCGCGTTCGCGTGCTAGGAAGCAATAGTTTCTACGCAAAGTAACCAGCTGGGACATTCGTTGTCCGAGGTGGCCCGGACTGGGCTCCTTGCCGGGTTCGGGCGTGCCTCGCGAGTCTTCGTCCCGCGCGTCCATCGAGGAGGCGTCCCGTGTCCAGCACCCCACAGAATCGCTACAAGGCCGACGTCCGCGAGACCAAGTTCCTGCTGTTCGAGCAGTTCCCGCTCGGCCAGCTCCTCGGGAAGGAGCCTTTCGAGAACTGGGGCAAGGACGAGTGCTCCATGGTCATCGACGAGGCCTACAAGTTCTGCTGCGAGGTCACGGGCCCGCTGAATGCGGTCGGTGATCGCGAGGGCTGCAAGATCGTCGACGGCCGCGTCATCACGCCCACTGGCTTCAAAGACGCGTGGAAGGCTCTCTACGAGGCCGGGTGGAAGGTCCTCTCCACGTCGGCGGAGTTCGATGGGCAGGGCGCTCCTTCGATCCTCACGTGCGCCGTCGAAGAGTTTCTGTGCGGCGCGAACCCGGCCTTCAACATGTACGGCGGCCTCGCGCACGGCGCCGCCGAGGTCATCGGTCACTTCGGCACCGACCGGCAGAAGAAGCTCTACGCCCGCAACATGTTCCACGGCGTCTGGGGCGGGACCATGTGCTTGACCGAGCCGCACGCAGGCAGCGACGTCGGCATGGCGCGCACGACGGCGAAGCGTCTCGCCGACGGCAAGTACGCGATCACCGGCACCAAGATTTTCATCTCCGCCGGCGATCAAGACTTCACCGACAACGTCGTGCACCTCGTCCTCGCCCGCGTGGAGGGCGCGCCTCCCGGCACGAAGGGGCTGAGCCTCTTCATCGTGCCCCGCGTTCGCGTGAACGAGGACGGCACCCTCGGCGAGTCGAACGACGTCACCGTCGCGTCCCTCGAGCACAAGATGGGCATCAACGGCAACGCGACGTGCGTGCTGAACTTCGGCGACAACGGCGGCTGCATCGGTGAGGTCGTCGGTCAGGCCGAGAACGTCGGTATGCAGCAGATGTTCATGATGATGAACAGCGCGCGCATCGGCGTGGGTCTGCAGGGTGTCTCGGTCGCCGCCGGCGCGTTCCTCAACGCCCTCGAGTACGCGCGCGATCGCAAGCAGGGAGCGTCGATCGCGAACTGGAAGGACGCGACCGCGCCGCGCGTGTCGATCATCGAGCACGCCGACGTGCGACGCATGCTCATGGAGATGAAGGCGCGCACCGAGGGGCCGCGCGCACTCATCTTGAAGCTCGCGTATCACAACGATTGCGCGCGCTCGCTCAAGGGCAAAGACGATCAGACCGCTGCGTACCACCAGGGGCAGGTCGATCTCCTCGTCCCCCTCGTGAAGGCCTACTCCACCGACCAGGCCTTCCGCGTCTGCGAGCTCGCGATCCAGACCTACGGCGGCGCCGGCTACACGAAGGATTACCCCGTCGAGCAGGCCGCGCGCGACGCGAAGATCTTCAGCATCTACGAGGGCACGAACCACATCCAGGCGATGGATCTCGTGGGTCGCAAGCTCCCGCAAAACGGCGGCGCCAACCTGCAAGCGTTCCTCGGTGACGTCGCGCGCTTCATCTCCGAGAACGAGAAGCACGAGAAGATCGGGCCGCTCGTGAAGGAGCTCGCCCAAGCGCACGAGGCCGTCGCCGGCACCGCGATGCGCCTGCTCTCGTGGTTCCAGTCGGGTCGCATGCAGCTCGTTCCGCTCGCGGCGAATCGCGTGCTCGAGATGATGAGCGAGCTCTGCTGCGCATGGCTCCTCCTCGACGGCGCTCGCATCGCGTCCACCGCGCTCGAGACCGTCGCCGAGGGCGACCCCGATCGCGCGTTCTACACGGGCAAGATCCACGTCGCGGCGTTCTTCGTCCGCAACGTGCTGCCCCACGCGAAGCTCACCGCCGAGGTCCTCGGGCGCGAGGACACGTCGGCGATCGACATCCCGGACGCGGCGTTCGCGAGCATCTGAGCCCGTCGGTTACTCCGCGGCCTCGCGGTGTTGCGAGGCTGCGAAGTGACGCAGGTTCTTCTCTAGAAATGCCTGCGCGTCGGTCGCGTTGAGCGGTCGCGACACGATGTAGCCCTGGATCTGATCGCAGCCGAGCGCAGCGAGCTCGGCGAGCTGTTCGTCGGTCTCGACGCCCTCAGCGACGGTCTCGAGCCCGAGGGCCTGCGCGAGCGTGACGACGAGGTGGACGATCGCCGCGTCCTCGCGGCTCACGCCGAGCCCGATCACGAACGCGCGATCCACTTTGAGCACGTCGACGGGGAAGCGCTTCAAATACGAGAGCGACGAGTAGCCCGTACCGAAGTCGTCGATGGCGAGCTTCACGCCGAGCTTCTTCAAATGGGCGAGGCGCTCGGCGGCTTTGGGGACGTTGGTCATGAGGACGCTCTCGGTGATCTCGAGCTCGATCTCCGACGCAGGCACCTCGTACTTCTCGAGGATTCGCTGGAGCTCGCTCGCGATGTCCGATTGACCGAGCAGCTGTCTGTTCGAGAGGTTCACGGCCATCTTCAGTTGGCCGGATTTCTCCATGCGGCCGCGCCACTGCGCGAGCTGTGCGACGGCTTGCTCGAGCACCCAACGACCGATCGGCTCGATGAGCCCGGTCTCCTCCGCGAGCGGGATGAACTCGGACGGACCGATCGAGCCGAGCCGCGCCGACTGCCAACGCGCGAGCGCCTCGAAGCCCACGATGCGACCGTCGCTCGCGAGGACCTTCGGCTGGAAGACGACGTTCAGCTCGCCGTTGTCGAGCGCGCGGCGTAGGGCCTGCTCGAGATCGAGTCGACGCTCTGCCCGATCTCGCAGCGCCTCGTCGAAGCGTTCGCACCGGTTCTTACCGCGCTCCTTCGCGCGGTACATCGCGACCTCCGCGTCCTTGATGACGGCCTCGGGGCGGTCGTGTGTGGACCGCACCGCAGCGATCCCCATGCTCGCGGTGACGAAGACCTCTCTGCCGTCGATCATGAACGGGCGCCGCATCGCCGCGACGAGCCCCTCTCCGATGTCGGTCGCAGTGTCGAGCTCGGCCTCCACCAAGAGGACGAGCTCGTCGCCACCGAACCGAAAGATCGTGGCTGTGGGGCCGAGCATCGGCGCGAAGCGGCTCGCGATCGCGGTGATGAGCTTCTCGCCGTAGTCGTGCCCCAGGCTGTCGTTGACCACCTTGAAGCCGTCGATGTCGACGAAGAGCACGCTGAAGGGGCTTCGGTCTTCCTTCGCGTCTGCGGGGTTCGACGCGCGCGTGTTCTCGATGGCCTTCGTCAGCGACTGCACGAGCGCGCGCCGATTGGGCAGCCCCGTGACCGCGTCGTGAGAGGCGTCGCGCTCGAGCTTGCGCTCGACGGCCTCGCGCTCCTCCACGAGGCTCGTGACGTCGACGAACGTGCTGAGGACGCCGCCCACGTGCGGGTGGTGCAGGAGGTTCGTGCCTCGCGCGACCATCCAGCGATACGAGCCGTCCTTGTGTCGCATCCGGAACTGCCCGGTCGCGCTGATGCCTTCGCGAGCGCGGATCTCTCCCGACATCTTCGCGATCTTGTGCATGTCCTCGGGGTGGATGACTTGGTTCCACCCGAGCTTCGCGGGCTCCTCGGCGGAGTAGCCGAGCACGCGCGTGACAGAAGGACTCACATAGCGCGCGCCCGCAGCGTTCCCGTCTCTTCCGGGCCCCGCGATCGAGATGACCTCGTTGGTCTCACGCGCGAGCGCCTCGAAGATCGCGCCCATCTTCGTGGCTTCGGCGATGGACGAGAGCAGCGCGCGCTGGGTCACGTAGAGGATCGCCGTCAAGATCGCGAACGCACCGAGGTAGGAAGGCGAGAGGTACGGCGACTCGAGACCTGTCCGCGCCACCACGAGCATCAGCGGAACGACCGCCATCGCGAGCACCGTGCGAGGGCCCGCGATGCACACCGCGAGCGCGACCGGAATGAAGATGATGAGAGCGGGTCGCTGAGAAACGAACGGTTCGCCGAGGAGCGCCGGGATCGCGATCCCCCAGTACCAAGCCAGCGCATAGCGCGCTTTGCTGACGCCTTTGTAAATGGCGAGCGAGATCGCGACGGTCGCCACGAGCGCGCCGCCGACGATCAGCGGGTGAGGCAGACCGAACGCCGTGCGATTGGCGATCGCGAGGCCGAGCATGAACAGATTGCCCAACACAGCTACGCCCGCCGTCCAGCGTGCGGCTGTGGCCTGTCCATCGCGAAGCGCTGCAGGGCGCAGCATGCCACCCATCAGGCTACTCGCACTCTCGGCCAAGGCGTGAGCGCAGATGCGAGCAGAAAGACAGGTCCGTTACCTGAATGGATGCAAGCTGAATAGACGTTGCTGCCTACCTTCATGAGGCAGACAACGCAGGGCGCTCCGGTGCTGTGGTATCGTGTAGGCGCATCATGCCTGCCGCTACAGCGCCGAAGTCCGGCCACTTGCCCGTCGCCATCGGCGACGTCGTAGCGGGCAAGTATACGGTCGAGCGAATCGTCGGCGCGGGTGGCGTGGGCGTGGTCGTCGCCGCGAAGCACCGCGACCTCGACGAGCGCGTTGCGATCAAACTCCTTCAGCGCTCCGCCGCCGAGTCCGCCGAGAACGTCGCGCGCTTCGCGCGTGAGGCGCGCGCCGTTGCACGCATCAAGACCGAGCATGTCGCACGCGTGATGGATACGGGCACGCTGCCCTCCGGCGAGCCCTTCATGGTGATGGAGTATCTCGAGGGCCGCGATCTCAGCGAGCTGCTCCGCGTGAAGACGAAGCTCCCCGTAGCGGAGGCCGTCGACTACGTCGTCCAAGCCTGCGAGGCGATCGCGATCGCCCACGGGCTCTCGATCGTGCACCGCGATCTCAAGCCCGCGAACCTCTTCCTCACGACCTCGGCCGACGGCACGCCCACTATCAAGGTCCTCGACTTCGGCATCTCGAAGCTCCTCGATGGCCCCGGCGATCAGGCAGTCACGCAGACCCTCAGCGTGATCGGCTCGCCGCTCTACATGAGCCCCGAGCAGATGGAGCACCCGCGCGACACGGACCTGCGCGCGGACATCTGGTCGCTCGGCATCATCTTGTACGAGCTCATCACGGGGCGACCGCCCTTCGAGGCAGCGACGCTCCCGATGCTCTGCGCCCGAATCTGCACCGCGCCTCCCACGCCGATCGAGACGCATTTGCCTGGGATTGATCCGGTGCTCGCGCACGCCGTCCTCTCCTGCTTGGAGAAGGATCCGACGAAGCGACCACCCGACGTCGCGACCCTCGCGGTCGCGCTCGGCCCGTTCGGCTTGCCGCGTACGGCGCTCGCAGTCGGTCGCATCGAGCGCATCGCGGGTCGTCGCGAGCCGAGCGACGGCACGCGCACCCTGCAGGGCAGCTTGGCCCTTCGCGCTGCCACGTTCGACGATCCCGAGAGTTCGATTGCCCCGCGCAAGCTCGCTTGGGACAGCTCGCCGCCGCCTGCAGCACGGACCTCGTCGACGGTGCGTCCACCGAGCCCCGGCTCGAAGCTCAACACGCGCGGCCTCGTGGCGATCGTCGCTGCGATTTTGCTGGGCGCGACCGCGCTCGGCTTCTTGGGGGTTCGTTGGCGCGCGAGCCAAGGAGCGTCGAACGCGATCGGGCCTTCAGCGCCGACCGCGACGGCTACGGCTACGTCGACGGTGGTCGTGAGTGTCCTCATCCCGACTCCGCCTGCACCGACTTCACCGAGCTCCGCTGCTTCGAATATCCTTTCGGTGGACTTGTCCTCCAGCGCTCCACTTCCTTCTGCCTCCGCCTCGGCCGAGACTTCGTCGTCGCAGCGCAGCGCGTTCACCGCGCGGCCCTCCGCGCGACCGGTCGTCAGCGGTGCGCGCTCTGCTCCTCCGCCGAAGATCGATGACGTTCTCAACGAGCGTTAGGCGTTCGGCCGAACTCGCCGTCTGCGTCTGCTTGGCGGTCGCAAGCCTCACCATCGATCTCGAGGTACGCGCGGACGACGGGCAAGCAGCTGCGACAGCTCAATCGCTCTTCGACGCGGGTCGCGAGCTCCTCACCGCGGGGCGACACGAAGAGGCGTACGCGAAGTTCGAGGAGTCTTTTCGAATCGATCCCTCCGCGGGCACGCTCCTCAACATGGGCCAATGCCTCGAGGGCATGGGGAAGATCGCGAGCGCGTGGGCGACCTACAAGCGCGCGGTCAGCCTGGGAAAGACCAAGAACCAGCCGCGTCAGGTCACAGCCGGGGAGCAGCTGGCTGCCGCGCTCGAGCCGCGCCTCCCGAAGGTCGTCGTGACGGTCGAGAAGCCAGTGCCCGGCCTCGTCGTGAAGCACGGCGACGTCTCCATGGGCGAGGCCTCGTGGGGGGTGCCGACCGCGATCGATCCCGGCAAGATCGAGATCCGCGCCGAGGCCCCCGACTACGAACCGTGGTCCACCACCCTCGAGTTCGAAGAGGGAGCGACGGTCCCAATCACGGTGCCCGCGCTCGTCGCGCGCCCGAAGAAGCACGAAGAAAACCCGCCCGTCGTTCCCGTCACTCCCGATGGCTCGCGGGACGCACTCCTCTACTCGGGCATCGCCATCGGCGGGCTCGGCATCGCGGCGCTCGCTGTCGGCGCGACGTTCGGAGCGCTCACGCTCGCCGATGCCTCGACGGCGCGCGACGATCCGACGCTCTGTCCGAACGACCGCTGTACCGCCGCGGGTCTCGACTTCATCGAAGCTGCGCGCGTGAAGGCCGCGGTGAGCACGGGCACTCTCGTCGGCGGCGGCGTCCTCGCGGCCGCGGGCATCGTGCTCGTCAGCATCGGCGTGACGCGTGAGCCCGCGTCGACAAAACGTGAGGGCATCCTCATGTTTCCGATCGTAGGGAGCTCGTCCTTCGGCATCGGTGTCTTGGGGACCTGGGAGAATCCGTGAGGAAGTACCTCCTGCTCTTCGCCTCGCTCGGGCTCGGCTGCGATCTCGTCGCAGGGCTCGACCACTTCAGCGCGGCCGATGGGGGCGCTCCGCACGGCGGCGATGGGGGCACGGGACAAGGCGCCTCCGGGGCGAGCGGTGGTGCAGGAGGCGTGGGTGCCGCCGGCGCCGGCACCGTGGGTGGAGCAGGTGGGCACGGTGGTCAGGCTGGCGGAGACGGATGCGCCGACGACCTCCTCATCGTGGAAGCTCGCACCTACGGGACGGGCGCGGGCGACGACGACTTCGTCGAGATCTACAACCCGACCGATCTGCCGATCTCGCTCGAAAACGTGAGCGTCGCCGCGCGAACTCCCACGCAGAGCATGCCCGTCGTGCGCTGGACGGGGCAGGCAGGGGACGAGCTCGCGCCTGGAGATCGCTTCACCATCGTGGGCGCTGGCTTCGACGACAACGCTGACTGGGATGTCCAGCTCCCGAGCAATTTGTCTTTCGGCAACGACATCATCTTCCTGCTCCGTCGCGGACCGATCGACACGCCGAACACGATCGACATCCTGTGCGTTTGCGACGACTGCACGGACCCGGGCTTCATGGGATGTCAGGGGATCCTCGTCCCGAACCCTGCATTTTTGCCCGGGAACTCCACGCCGTCGCCGATCGACGTGAGCGTCCATCGCAAGCCCGAGTGCCGCGACACCGACACCACTTCGGATTTCGTAGCGGGTGACTCGACTCCTGGTGGGCCTCCTCCGTGAGCGCGACGCGCGCGCCCAAACGCACCGGCCCGTGTCCCTGTCAGTCGTCCCGACCCTACGGCGAGTGCTGCAAGCCCTATCACGACGGCGCCGAGCCTCCGGACGCCGAGCGCCTCATGCGCAGCCGCTTCACCGCGTTCGCGATCGGAGACGTCGCCTACCTCGCGCGGACGCTCGACCCAGAGCACGCCGATCGCGCGGTTGGTGACGACGCTCTCCTCGAAGCTCTCCGGAGGAGCTGTCGAGAAAATCGGTACATGGGCTTGACCATTTGCGAGGTCGAGGAGCTCGACCCGGAGCTGGCCGCGGTTCGCTTCGTCGCGCGCGTCTTCCGAAAGGGGCGCGACGTGTCGTTTGAGGAGCGCTCGCTCTTCCGCAGAACCGAGTCGGGGTGGCGCTATTGGCGGGGTGAGCTCGACCGAAGCTGACGATTGTGGCGGCCGCGGCCGAGCGGCATTAGAACATCGTCATTACGGAACGAGAGGAATCGCCATGCAGCTGGACGGCGCCGTCAAAGATCAGATCGAGTCGATGATCAAGAATCACCGGGTGATGCTCTTCATGAAGGGGAGCAAGAACTTCCCCCAGTGCGGCTTCTCCGCGACGGTGGTGAACATCCTCAAGGATCTCGACATCGAGTTCGAGACGGCCAACGTCCTCGCCGACCCTCGCCTGCGGGATGGCATCAAGGTCTTCAGCGACTGGCCGACGATCCCGCAGCTCTACGTCGACGGGCAGTTCGTCGGCGGCTGCGACATCGTTCGCGAGATGCACGCGTCCGGTGAGCTCGGGAAGCTCGTCGGCGGTTCGTCGAAGCCTGCGGAGCCTCCGCAAATCCACATCACCGATGCCGCGGCTGCGGCGTTTCAGGCTGCGACGGAGCCGGGTGAAGACGAGCTCCGCATCGAGATCGATCCCAACACCTTCGGCGTCGATCTCTACTTCGGACCGAAGGCCGCGAACGACATCACCGTCGTGGCGAACGGTGTGAAGCTCGTGATGGATCCCGCGACGGCGAAGCGCGCGCAGGGCCTTCGAGTCGATCACGTCACGGGGCCCGACGGTCAGAGCGGCTTCAAGATCGAGAACCCCAACGCGCCCGCCCAGGTGAAGCAGATCGCAGCGCGCGAGCTCGCCAACATGCTCAAGGGCTCGGAGAAGGTCCACCTCTTCGACGTGCGCACCGAGCGCGAGGTGCAGATCGCGACCATCCCCGGCGCGCTCGTGCTGGACGGTCCGGGGCGCGAGGTGATCGAGAAGCTCGAGAAGGACGCGGTCGTCGTCTTCTACTGCCATCACGGCGTGCGCAGCCTGGCCGCCGCGGACCACTTCCTCAAGAAGGGCTTCCGCCGCGTCTACAACCTGAGCGGCGGCATCGACGCGTGGTCGACCCAGGTCGACTCGAGCGTCGCGCGCTACTGATTCGAGCTCAGCGTCGCCCGATGAGGTGCTCGAGCACCGCGAGCGACGTGTGCAGTCTGTTCTCTGCCTGATCGAAGATCAGGCTGCGCGCGTGGTCCGCGATCTCGTCGGTGACCTCCTCGCCGCGGTGCGCCGGCAAACAATGGAGGAAGACCGCGGTCTTCTTCGCATGGTCGAAGAGCGCGGAGTCCACTCGATAGGGCGCGAGCAATGTGAGGCGCTCCTCACGTTCGGCGGGGGGATCGCCCATGCTCAGCCACGTGTCGGTGTAGATGCAGTCCGCGCCGTCGACCGCCTCGCGGGCGTCGTGGGTCACGAGGACGGTCGCGCCGTTCGCGCTGGCGACGTCGTTCGCTGCACGCATGATGGCGGCGTCCGGCAGCAATCGACTGGGGGCGCCGACGCGCACGTTCACACCCGCGAGCGCGCAGGCCTCGGTCAAGCTGTGCGTGACGTTGTTGCCCGCGCCGACGTACGCGACGGTGAGCCCCTCGAGCTTGCCGAAGTGTTCGCGGAGCGTGAGCAAATCCGCGAGCGCCTGGCACGGGTGGTGGCCGTCGGTGAGCGCGTTGATCACCGGGATCGAAGCGGCTGCGGCGAAGCGTTCGAGATCGCGGTCGGCGTAGGTCCGCGAGACGAAGGCTCGGCTCATCCGCGAGATGACGCGCGCGGTGTCCTCGATCGTCTCTCCGCGGCCGAGCTGAAAATCGTTCGGCCCGGCCATGATGGGCAACCCGCCGAGCCGATGGATCGCCGTCTCGAACGAGACGCGCGTGCGCGTCGAAGGCTTGGAGAAATACAGCGTGACGGAGTCACCGCGGAGCAGGTCGCTCGAGCGATGAGGTGCGCTCTTGAAGGCGGCTGCGAGGTCGAGCAGCGACAAGAGGGTCGAGCGATCGAGGTCCGAGATACGGAGGAGGTGTTTCGCCACGGCGAACTCATACGACGGATCGACCGCCGCGAGCACGGGCCGTCAGCAGCGCCTGCACGATCGAGCCATCACCGAACTTCGCGCGGACGTCGTGCAGTGCGCTCTCGAGCTTCTCGCGGCGCTCGACGCCGGGATCCCGAAAGAGCGTGGGCTGCTGCGCGCTGCGTGCGATCAAGCTCGCGGCCTGCAAGCCCGTGAGGCGTACGCCCATCCCTCGGAGCTCGAATTTGGAGAGGAGCTCGCACGCTGCGCGATGCAACGTGAGCGTGTCGCTCGCGGCTGCCGGGAGCGTCGCGCGACGCGTGAGCAGCGTGTGATCGGAGAGCTTCAGCTTCACCACGATCGCGCCGCAGGCGAGCCCCTCGTGGGTGAGTCGTGCCGCGACGCGTGCTGCTTGTCGCAGCAGGGCTTGTACGAGCTCTTCGCGTTGGAAGAGGTCCTCTTCGAAGGTGTCCTCTGCGCCCAGGGATTTCGCAGGGCGGTCGGGCTCGACTGCGCGAGTGTCGAGGCCCTGCGCGAGCTGCACCACGTTCGCGCCCCATGAAGTGCCGAGGCGGCGAGCGAGCTCCTCGGGTCGCGTTCGAGCGAGGTCTCCGAGGGTGAGCCACCCACCACGCCGGAGCTTCTCGGCGGCGACCTTCCCCACGCCCCACATGCGTTCGACCGGGAGCGGCGCAAGGAAGGAGGCTTCGGAGCCCGGCTCGACCACGACCAACCCATCCGGCTTACCGAAGTCGCTCGCGACCTTGGCGACGAACTTCGAGGTCGCGACGCCCGCGGACGCTGTCAGGTTGCTAACACTTCGAATGCGATCACGGATCGACTGCGCGATCCGTCGTCCGTCGCCGAACAAGCTCTGCGAGTCGGTGACGTCGAGGAAGGCTTCGTCCAGGCTCAATCCCTCGACCAAAGGAGTGAAGCTGCGCAGGACGCTGAAGACCCCTCGACTGACTTCCATGTAACGGCGCATCCGCGGCGGCACGACCACCGCTTGCGGGCATCGGTCGCGGGCTTCGACCATCGACATCGCGCTCCCCACACCGAAGCGTCGCGCCTCGTACGAAGCAGTCGAGACCACCGCACGGCGCCCAGCCCCACCGACGATGACGGGCTTTCCCTTCAACGTGGGGTCGTCGAGGGCTTCGACTGCCGCGTAGAAGGCGTCCATATCCACATGGATGACTACCCTGTGCGAGGTCGACGACCGGTTTGGGTGGGTCACGCTGAGCCGATAGGTAGCGTTAGAGAATTGACCAAGACAGGCGTTAGCATTGAGGAGGCTTGAGCGCCCTGGGTCGCTTCGATCGTGAATCCTCAGAAGGAACGCGCACCAAAGCGCACGACCGACGATGGCCTAGGGACTGCATAGTCAGGTACCCGTCGTCGCCTGAATCCAACAGCACACAAGGAGACTGCGCATGCGTAAGGGACTAATGATCGGGCTGCTCGTCGTTGCTTCGACCTTTGTCGGTGGCACGGCGCTCGCCGAGCGCAGTGATTCGGACAACCGCAGCAGCCACTCGCGCTCCGTCAAGGAGAAGGTCCTCGAGAAGCAGAAGGAAGGCGTTCGCGCCCACCGCAACGAGAAGAGCTCGCAGCGCGCCACCCTGCCGAAGACCGACAAGAACCGTCCGAAGGGCGACGTCTACTCCGATCAGGCGGGCCGCAGCAGCGGGAAGTCGCGGGCCTCCGAGAAGTCGGGTCGCAACATGAGCGCTTCGAACTCGGTCAATACGCCTTCCGAGATCAAAGCCATGCTGCACATGATCAACCCGATGTACGGCGCCTACCGCATGAGCGAAGCGTCCGAGGGCACGGACTCGTACGGTGGCCACTCGATGGTGCCGAACGGCAAGGGTGGTCAGAAGAACCTGTCCGCGACCGGCGCCGTCAACACGCCCGCCGAGAAGAAGGCGATGCAGCGGATGATCAACCCGATGAAGGGCGCTTACAGCACGGCCGCCGCCGCTGAAGGGACCGACTCCTACGGTGGTTCGAGCCCCGTCCCCTACGCTCACGGCGACCACACGACCCTCCACGTTCACTTCAAGAACGACCGGGGCGAGGTCGTCAACTCGACGCATGGCAACACCGCGACCGCGATGAAGAACCGCGAGATGCGCAACGCGATGGTGGCCGCCATGAAAGAGAAGATGGCGAAGGCTGAGAACATCGAAGGCAAGTGAGCTAACAGCTCCCCGAATCTCCTTTGTGTGAGGTCGCGCTCCGATTGGGGCGCGACTTTTTTTGTTGACCTTCCTAAGAAAGAAAACCGGCCCGCGTTGTCGAGCAAAAGGAGGCTTGCTCGACGATGGGACGGTCACGGAGTGTGCTCGGCGGATGCTTGCTCTTGGTCGGGGTCGCTGGATGTTCGGGGTCCGACGGCGCGGGGAGTGCCCGGGAGCAGATGGACGAGCAAGCTCAGTCCAGCGCGAAGGCGAAGGGAGCGACCGAAAAGAGGTACGCCCTCCCCGGCTCCTTCAACGCACCTGCGTCGCCGCCACCGATGGCGAGCGCCGCAGCGATGGCGACCGGTCGGCCGATGGTCGAAGCTGCGCCCACCGAAGACCCGATGATCGAGGCGGCGATCGATCCGAATGGACGCTTCGCCACCACGTATCGGCCCGGCCACGGACACCTCGCGGCCTTCGAGTCGGCGATGTCGGCCGGGTTGCTCGCGCAGGCGGATCGTGAGCTCGTCAGCGATGTCGGCGCCCATTACGCGGCCTCTTTCGATCCGCCGGAGGGCAGGTCGCTCGGGATGCTCGCGGAGCTCGAGCGTTCGCGCATGGCTCCCACGGGAGGCCCTGTGCACGTGCGCCTCTCGTTGCGCTCGGTCGCCGCCGAGGCGCGCACGCGTCCGCCGCTCGCGATCGTCGTCGTGCTCGATACCAGCGGATCGATGGCCGGTGAGCTCATCCAAGCCGCGCGAACGGCGACGAACAACCTCGTCGATCGCCTCGAGCCGACCGATTCGTTTTCGCTCGTTACCTTCTCGACCAACGCGGAGCTCCTGCGTCCGATGGCGCCCGTCGGCGAAGATCGCAAGGCGCTCCACACGCTGATCGACAGCATCCGCGAGACGGGTGGCACCAACATCGGCCAAGGCCTCCAGCTCGGGTACGCCGAGGCGGAGAAGACGAGCGTCCCCGAAGATGCTGTCCGCAGCGTGATGCTCCTCTCCGATGGCCGCGCGAATCAGGGCATCGTCGATCCCGGTCAGCTCTCCGGGCTCGCCCTCACAGCGTTCGAGCACGACGTGCAGACGAGCTCGTTCGGGCTCGGGACGGACTACGACGGCCCGCTCATGAGCCAGATCGCGAACGATGGCGCTGGCGGTTACTACTACTTGAGGGACGCATCCCAAATCGCGTCCGCGCTCACGACCGAGCTCGAGCAACGCCTCGATCCAGTCGCGACCGCGGTGGAGGTCCGCGTTCGGCTGAAGTCCGACGTCGAGCTACTCAAGGTCTACGGGTCGCGTCGGCTCGACGCCGAGGAGAGCTCGCGCGTCCGCCGCGTCGAGGTCGCGGCCGACCAGCACGCGCAGCAGCACGACCACATCGACTCGGATCGCATCGACGACGCGAAGGGCGGGATGCGCTTCTTCATCCCCGCGTTCGCGAAGAACGACGAGCACGCGATCCTCCTCAAGCTGCGTCTTCCGCAGGGCGTCTCTCAGCGCGACATCGCGGTCGTCGAGCTCAAATACAAGGACCGGATCTCGAAGAAGAACGTCATCGAGGAGGTCCCGCTCAAGGTCGACTTCGCGGAGAGCGACGCGGCGAGCGCCGCGACGACGAACGCGAGCGTGGCGAAGACCATCCAAGGCTTCGCGGCAGGGGACGCGCTCTTGAAGGCTTCGCGTCTCGTCGCTGCGGGGCGTTCGTCGGCGGCCGCTGAGCTGCTCGCCGAGCGCGAGTCGGTGCTGACCCAAGCGGCCGAGACGCTGAACGAGCCGGGCTTCGCCACGGACGCCGCGCGCCTCGCGCGCATGCGCGGCCTGATCTCCGGGCCGGCTGGCACCACGGGGGACCCGCTCGTCGTCGCGATGGTTCTCGAGACCGCGGGCTCCACCCACCTTCGCTGAGGCATCCCCATGGACCCCGTCGCGATCGATCTGCGTGCTCCGATCCAGGTCCTGCCCGCGGGCGTTGCCAACCGCGAGTTCGTCTTCGAAGGATCACTCCACAACGCGGACGGCTCGGAGATCGACGCCACCACCACCACTTGGCCGGCGGGCGTCCCCGGGGGTGCGGGCGTCGACCCGGGCGGCCTCATCGACTTCGAGGCAGGGGGGCTCCACCTCATCTCACGTGACCCTGCAAATCACCGCGCCGTCGCGACGTGGACGGGCAAGCCCGGGCCCGCGTGTGCGGACGCGCGCATCGCCTCACCGTGCATCGTGCTCCGCACGGCGGTGGTCGCTCGCTCGCGCCTGCTCACTCGAGCCGAGCTCCTCGAGCGGTCGAACGGCGCGATCACGCTTCGCGTGAGCGGAGAAGCGCAGCCGGCCCTCGACCGCGAAGTCACGCCCGCTGGCTCCGGATCGACCGCTTGGGTCGTGGCTGTCTTCGCCGTGTTGCTCGCGGTCATCGCCGTCGGCTTGACGGTGCGAGGTCGCGTGCGCGCCGGTGCGCGTCTCGACGCGAACCCCGAAGAGGTCGAAGCGACCGAAGCGCTGGCGCTTCCCGAGCTCACGGCGCGCGTGTCGCGGGCGCTCAAGGGCGCGGACGACGCGCTCGTCGCGACGCTCACCCCGGCGTTGAAGCGCATCGAGCGCGCGACGAAATCGGGAGCGCTCGACCAGAGCAGCCCTGCAGGTCAACGCGTGAAGGAGGCGCTCTTGGCGCTCGAGCGGTCGGTGCAGGAGCGAAAGGAACGCGCGACCTCCGAGCAACAGCAGCGGCTCGCGGACGACCTGCTCGGTGAGATGCAAGCGTCGATCGACGCGGCCGCCGAGGCGATCGCGCACGCGGGTCACTGAGCTACGATGTCGTCAGCGCGTTGGACTTGAACATCGATCTCGGCGAGCTCGCCGACGAACCAACCGAGCTGTTCTCGATCGCGCTCAGCGTGAACATCGCGTGCGGCGGACACGCTGGCGACGCAGCCTCGATGCGGCACGCGATCGAGATGGCCGTCGCGAGCGGGGCGAACATCGCGGCGCATCCCTCGTATCCCGACCGCGATGGCTTCGGTCGTCGTGCGCGCTTCACGGCTACCGATCAGACCGCCGCCAGCGTCGCGGAGCAGTGCGCGGCGCTCTTCGCGATCGGTGCCGGCTGCGGTGCGCGCATCGAGCGACTCAAGTTGCACGGCGCGCTCTATCACGACGCCTCCGTCGACAGCGATCTCGCTCGGGTCGTGCTCGAAGCGGCGTCACGAGGCCTGCTGCACCTTCGCTTCGTCGTCGGTCCCGCACACAGCGCGCTCGAGCGCGAGGCTGCTCGCGTTGGTCTCGACTTCTTGCGCGAGGGATTCGCCGATCGCGGCTACACCGAAGACGGTCGCCTCGTGCCGCGCGCCGAGCCAGGCGCGCTCCTCGCGTCGCCCGAGGCTTGCGCTCTCCAAGCCGCCGAGCTCGCACGGAGCGATCGCTTCGATACGCTGTGCGTGCACGGCGACACGCCTGGAGCCGTCGAGAACGCGCGCGCGGTGCGGCGCATCCTCGAGGAGCTCGGCCTCGTGCAACGATGAAGACAGCGCTCGAGGTAGCTCCGTTCGGCCCCGAAGCTGCGCTCGTCACACCCGACTCGCAGGGCCTCGATGCTCTTGCTCGCGCCGCGCTCGTCCACGGACTCGCGCGCGCGCTTCGACGATCTTTTCCAGGCATCCGCGTCGTCGCCGGAGGTTGCAGTGTCCTCGTTGCACGGCCAGCCGCGGAGCTCGGCGCCGCCGATCTCGACCTCGACTTCGAGGCGAGCGTCGCGCCGCGCGAGCACACCTTCGAGACCGTCTACGACGGACCGGATCTCGCCGAGGTCGCGCGAGCCACAGGCCTCCATCCGAGCGAATGGATCGCCCGGCACAGCGCGCCGAACTACACCTGCTTGCTCGCCGGTTTTCTCCCCGGGTTCGGCTACCTCGGGGAGCTCGACCCCACGCTGCGCATGCCTCGGAGAGCGTCGCCGCGCGCGCGGGTCACGCCCGGATCGGTCGCGATCGCCGTGTCTTTCACAGGGATTTACCCCTCTGCCTCGCCAGGCGGATGGCACTGCGTCGGCCGCGTGCCGAGCGCCGAGCTCTTCTCGCCCGAGCGCGATCCGCCCGCGCTTCTGCAGCCGCTCGATCGTGTTCGCTTCGTTCCTCGCGAGAGCGTTAGAGAAAATCCGCAGCGGACCGCGCCACCGATCGTCCCGCGAGACGCTGCGCTCGCGATCGGTCGCGCCGCGGGATGGAACACGATCGTCGATCGCGGACGCACGCTGGACGGGCTGCCCGTCAGCGGCCCGCTCGACGAGGGCGTGTTCGAGGCCGCCAACCAGGCCGTCTCGAACGCGCCGGGCTGCGCTTGCATCGAGGTCTTCGGGGGCACGCTCGAGGTCGAGGTCCTCGACCACCTCCTCGTCAGCGTCGACGGCTCTGCGGCCCGCGCAGTGAGCGCGGGCGATCGGTTGGTGGTGCGCGCCGAAGCGAGGTCGTTCGTGCGCTACCTCGCGATCGCCGGTGGAGTCGACGTCCCGCTCGTCCTCGGATCGCGCTCGACGCTGTCCGTGGCCGGCTTCGGTGGCTTCTGTGGCCGACCCTTGCGGCGCGGTGACCTCGTCGGGGTCGATCGGTCGTCGGTCGCGACTCGCTCGGCTGGCTCGCCCGCGGTTCGCGCTGCGGACGAGTCCGTCATCGAGCTCGTCGTCCACCCCGTCTCGTTCGACGATCGCCTCGACCCTCACACGCTCGACCTGCTCTCCGCCGGGACCTATCGCGTCTCGCGCGCGCTCGACCGCGTAGGCGTGCGGCTCGAGGGGCCAGCCTTGCCCCGCGCCTCGCTCGATTTCGGTCTCCCCGATCCCGTGCTCCCCGGGGCGGTGCAAATCACCACCGACGGCACCCCTATCGTCCTCGGGCCCGACGCCGCGGTGACAGGCGGTTACCCCGTCGTAGGTGTTCTCGACAGAACCTCGCGCGCCGCGCTCGCGCGCCAGTCACCCGGCAGCGAGGTTCGCTTCGAGCGCACGTGATGACAGTATTGTTAGTTCGGGTCGCACGTGTCCGAGCACACCGAAATGATCTGACCATCGAGCAGCAGCGCCCCGATCTGCGCCTGTGCGTTCGGCAAGAAGTTCATCGCGTGGTGAACGCCGTTCTCGGCCGAGGGCGGGGTGTCGGTGTCCGGCGGCGCGGGATCGTCCCACTCCTCGAGGCGGTATTGGATGACGGCGCTTTCGGTCGTGGGAGCTTGGATGACCGGGACTCCGAACGGCTCGTAGAAGGCAGGGCCCAGCAGCTTCACGCCCATCGCTCGCACGAGGATGTCCGTGGCGAGGTTCGGGACTTGGGAGTCACCGATGGCCTCTTGCAAGAGCACCACGCGGTTCGCCGGTGCGTCGGGGAGCGGCTCTTTGAACATCAACCGCGTGACGTTCGCGGGGTCGCTGTGGTCGAACCGCAGCTGCGCGACCGTCATCAGGAACGCGAGGTCGAGCGGGTCCGGGTAGTTGAGCTCGATGAAGGCCTTCACCGGCGGGAAGACGATCGAGCGAGTCAGCATGGTGCTCCAACTCGAACCGGGGACACCGAACACTGCGCGTGGAATGTCGGGAGACAGCGAGATGAACGACGAGCCCTCGATCCCGCCGAGGCTCGCTCCCCAGTAGTAGACGCGGCTCGTATCGACGATCGAGTTCGCCGCGACCACGACCTGTGAATCATCCTTGAGCGGCCCGAGCCCGAGCTTGGTGAGGACGATCGCGTTCACGAGGGCCTGCTGGAGTTGGTCGGTGATGATGGTGATGCGGTTCAAGTTGGGCGCGACCTCGCCGGCGATGCGCGGCAGATCGTTGGAGGACAAACCAATCCAATCCGTCGCGATGACGATCGCTCCGAAGGCCTGCGACAGCGCCTGGATGGCTCGGCCGTCGCCGTCCCCGGTGAGAAAGTCGCGACCGTTGCCGAAGATCCCGTGGCCGAGGACGACGAGCGGCAGCGGCCCGTCGGTCTCCGCGCGCTTCGGGACGAGCAGCGTGAACGGGTAGCTGCGGTTCGTCGCTTGGCGCTGCGGTATCCCTGCGTCGTCGACGACGAAGGCATCGCTCTCGTCGAGGTAGGTCGGCACTTCGAACGAGCCGAGGACGATCTTCGCGATGTCCTCGTTGGGGTTCTCCTGAACCTCGTCGATCGTGTAGCCGAGCTCGCCAGCGGCCGTCGCGGAGAGCGCCTCGTCGCGCATCGCGAGCACCGGGCCGAGCAGCCAGTCCTTGCTCGCGACTTGGAAGTCGAACGCGAGCAGCAGCGTCGAACGCTCGAACCCGAGCTCTTCGCCGCGCGAGAAGAGAGCCTTCATGCGCGGACGAATGGCTTCGACGTCGTCGTTGGTCGTCGCGACATCGTCGCGCAGCGCCTCGAACGCGTCGGTCGGCGCGATATCGGTCCCACCTACGTCTTTCAAACCTTTGCGGATGAAGACGGCGTGACGGTGGCCCATCTCCATCGGCTCTATGGGCCGGACGATGAAGACCTCGTGATCGGGGAAGTCGGGCTTGCTGTTCACGTCCATCTCGACGAACGAGAGGACGCGCTTGCCCGACTCCAGGTCCACGAGCGAGACCGTCGCGTCCTCGTCGAGCGACCCCTGCGGCTCGTGGATCGATGGCAGCCCCGACGTGTCGATCGTCGCACCGAAGTGGACGAGGATCGGATTGACGGGGGAGACGCCATCGGCCTGGTTGTACGGGCTCACATCGAGGACGGGCCCGCCACCGTGCGGCATCAGCTCCTGCCTCAAGCTCAAGCGGACGCCGGTCGCGCTCGTCGGATCGTCAACCTCGTGAAAGCCGCTCGGGTAGGGAAAAAGGCACGCGTCCGTCGCGCCCAGCGGGTTGCAACCCTCGGGTCGATCGATGTCGATCTTGGTCGGGGAGACGGGGTCTATCGTCTCTTCGGCGCAGCCCTGAAAGATCACGGGCGTCGCTGCAACTAAGCAAAAAACCAAGGAACCGAAGATTCGTCGGACCATCGCCCAGCATCCTAGAGCCACGAACCGTCGGTCACAGCCGCCAACTTTCCCATCCCCTCTTGCGCGGGATCCTTCGCCGCCAAGGCGAGCCCGTGGTAGCCCAATATCCACGCCGAGGAGCTCGCTCCCGGCTCTTCTAGCTCCTTTCGTTCGCTACACTCTGCATCGAGGTCGCCATGGCTCACGCGGCTCGCTCCACGCTTCCCACGACGTTGTCGTTCGCGGCGCTCTCGATGAGCGCGCTCCTCTTCACCGCCGTGGGCTGTGGCCGCAGCGGGCCGCTCATCGACGACACGACGCCGTCTTCCGCGGTGTGCGGTGACAACGCCTGCCAATCGGATGACGGCGAGAGTTGCACGACCTGTCCCGGCGACTGCGGCTTCTGCGAAGGGTGCGGCGACGGCTCCTGCAACAGCCCCGAGTCTTGCTCGAACTGCCCCGTCGACTGCGGGGTCTGCGACACCTGCGGCAACGGCACCTGCGATCCCGCCGAGACCTGCGCCACCTGCGTTCAAGACTGTGGGCAGTGCGCTAGCTGCGGCGATCACGTCTGCGACAGCACCGAGAACTGCGGCAGCTGCGCGCTCGACTGCGGCATCTGCGAGACCTGTGGGAACAACAGCTGCGACGGCTCGGAGACCTGCCAGAGCTGCCCAGGCGACTGCGGCGTCTGTGATCTCTGTGGCAACGGCTTCTGCGAGACCGGCGAGGATTGCCTCAGCTGCGCCCCCGACTGCGGTATCTGCGAGAGCTGCGGCAACGGGATCTGCAACCCGGACAGTGAGAACTGCTTCCTCTGCCCAGCGGACTGCGGTCAGTGTCCCGGCTGTGGCGACGGCGCGTGCAGCTCGCCCGAGACGTGCGCCTCGTGCATGACCGACTGCGGTGTCTGCTCGGTTTGCCCGAACAACAAGTGCGAGGACTTCGAGACCTGCGCGATCTGTCCGCAGGACTGTGGTCAATGCCAGCCGATTGGCTGCTTCGAGATCGTGACTTGCGCTCTCGCGTGCATCGACCTCAATCAGAACCCGCCCGCCTTCAGCATCACGTGCGTCGCGAACTGCGTCGCTCTTGGCTGCGCCGACGTCCAATTCTTCGTCGACCAGGTCCTCAACTGCGCTGTCGCCAACCTACCGACTTGCGGTGGCGACTTCGGCTGCATCCAGACCCAGTGTGGTGAAGAGTTCGCGGCCTGCCTCAACGCGACCTGCAACCAGTAGCCAATTCCGGATCAAGCTCGATCCAGAGCCGCAATCGATCCAGGGGCTGCTCGCGCTGAACCCACGAGCGAGAGCACAATTCCCGCGGGCGCTTCAATCCGCTTCCAGCGGCTGATTGTTGGGCCAATTGCAGTGGAAACGGCGAATATCAGCCCCCGCTGAAGCCGTTGCCCTGAACGATCGGTCATGCCTCAACGCGTCACATTTTCTGCAAGCGGCGGCGAATCGTGGTAACAGGGCCCCCGAAGAGCATGGTCGGCGAGACTCCAGTCCGAATCGAGCGGCGAGGGCGCGTTGGCGTCCTCACTATCGATCGTGCAGAGCGCCGTAACGCTTTGTCGCGAGCCACGCTCCACGAGCTTGGTCGGTTGACGCGCGAACTCGTGGCCGACTCGGAGATTCGCGCTATCGTCGTCACCGGCAGCGGAGACAAGGTCTTCTGCGCGGGCGCCGATCTCAAGGAACGACAGAACTTCACTAACGAGGATGTTCGCGTCCAGGTCGGGCTCTACCGGACTGAGCTCGCCGCACTTGATCTCAGCCCCAAGCCTGTCATTGCAGCACTCAATGGCAGTGCGTTTGGTGGTGGACTCGAGTTGGCGCTCCTTTGCGATTTGCGTGTTGCTGCTCCTCACGCCAAGCTCGGCCTGCCCGAGACGACGCTCGGAATCATTCCGGGCGCAGGGGGTACGCAACGCCTTCCGCGCGTAATTGGTGAGGCACGCGCAAAGGAAATGATCCTCCTTGGTCGTCCCATCGACGCTGATACAGCGATGGCCTGGGGACTCGTCAATCGAGTCTGCCCCACGGGTGTCAGCTGTCTTGATGACACGATTGCTTGGATTGAGCCGATCACTTCAGGCGCGCCAATCGCGCAAGCTGCAGCGTTGGCTGCGATCGGACATTCCTTTGATGTGACTTTGGAGCACGGTTTGGTCCTTGAGCGCGTTCATTACGATGAGACACTGCGCTCCGAGGATCGCCTCGAAGCTTTGCGAGCCTTCAACGAAAAGCGTTCGCCAGTATTCCTTGGGCGATGACAGATGCTTGGTGACGGGCGAGAAATTTGAGTATGCTCCCGCCCGCAGCGTTTCAGATAACGAGAATATTTTGGGAGGTTGACAATGGATCTTCGCAAGTTGGGCGTTCTCTCTCTGGTGGTCGGTCTCGGTGCTTTCGCGCAGGGCTGCGGTGACCCCTGCGTCTCGCTCTGCAACGACGAAGTTGACGCCGGTTGCTCCACCGTCAGCGACTGCGACTCCTTCTGTGAGGACGCTGCCGCCGACGCGGACGCGACGGGCTGCCGCTCGCAGTTCGATGACTTCATCGACTGCGCTGCTGGCGAGGACGCCTGCTCGGGCGTCTCGACCGGCGCTTGCAGCACCGAGGCGACGGCCTATGCCACCTGCTTCGTGAACTTCTGCCTCGATAACCCGGACAACGCGGCCTGCACTGCCTGATTCAACCCAATAGGGTTGAATTGGGCTGACTGGCCCGGCAGAAGTCATGTCGGGTTCGGGTGGAGCGCTGAAAGAACGGTAATCTGATCTTTCTGGCGTTCCAGCCTCCCTTGCTCGTGCATCGATCGGCAATATTGCCGAAGGATGCGTTCCGCGAACGCTGCGTCCGATGCAACGTCGCCGACGACCTAGGTCGTCAGCAAGGCTGGGGGAGTCGCTGGCAGCATCGGTAGATCGGCCACGCAGGGTCGATCACGGCGCATCACGAGGGGCTCGTTGTTGTTGAACGAGTCCCTCGAGCCGTTTCGAAATATGAACCTGATTGGCGCTATCCACCATTACAGCGCCAACTCCGTCGGTGCGCTCGGCGAGGTCCAGGCCCTCTTTTGCGCCTAGGATGAACACGGCGTCATCGATGGCGTCTGCTGTGAAAGCGTCAGCGGCCCATATGGTTACGCTGCGTGCGGCAGTTGCGGGGTAGCCGGTGCGCGGGTCGATGATGTGGTGATAGCGGCGGCCGTCCTTCACGAAGGCACGCTCGTAGTCGCCTGCCGTGCTGAAGGCGTGGTCTTCGACCTCGATGCGAGCGAAGAAGTCGTTCGGGTCGTCGCTCCGCGGGTCGCGGATACCAACACGGTATCGAGAGCCGTCCGGCTTTCTTCCACGGACGAACAGATCGCCACCCGCCTGCACGAAGAACGAACGAAGCCCCGCCGCGTCGAGGACGCGCACCGCGGCGTCGACGGCGTACCCCTTCGCGATGCCGCCGAGGTTGATGCGCACTCCAGCTTTGGCGAGCTTCACGGTGTGCGCGCTCGGGTCGAGCAGCACGTTGCGATAATCAATCAGCTTGCGGGCCTGTTGGATGGCCGCGTCACTGGGGACCTCATCCACCCCGCCCTGATCGAAGCGCCATAGACCCTTCATCGCCTCGAAGGTGATGTCGAACACGCCACCCGATTCCTTGGCGATCCACAGGCTCTTCGCGATCACGGCCTCGACGTCGGGGCCGACCTTGACCGCTGTGGTTCCCGCTCCGTCGTTGATCTGTGAGACCTCGGACGTCGCGACCCACGTGCTCATGAGCTTCTCGAGGCGCTGGATTTCCGCGAAGGCCGCGTCGAGAGCGCGTCGGGTCGCGGCCTCGTCGATCGCGTAGCTCGAGAAGGCGGTGATGGTGATCTTGGTTCCCATCGCACCGCGCTCGAGGGTGACCTTCTTCACGTCCGGGTCGTCCCAGACGTCGTCGCTCGACACTGGGATCGCCGCGGACCGTGACGCGGAAGTCACGGTGGTGGCCGAGCCCGGCGCGCTCGCCGAGGGCCGATGATCGACCGCGCGCGGTGGTGGTTCGGTGCAGGCGAATCCCAATCCTGCAGCTCCGAGGCAAACGAGGAGACGGCAGAGAGCAGACGATCGCGCGTGATGGGCCGGCAGCCACATGGAGCGCACCCTAGCGCTGCCATCACGCTCCAGCGAGTCTCCCGGAGGTGGGCTGCGGTTTGCAGTTGGGCTCGACGCTTGGCGTGGCAGTCGCGCCGTTGTCGCCTACCATCCACGAAGTTCACCGGGGAGCTTGTTCTTGATGCGTGCGTTTCTTGTCTCGACGACGCTCCTCGCAGGAGTGCTCTGTTCGACGGTTGCCTTCGCTGGAGAATATGCGTCGGAGCAACCGCCGCCACCTCCACCGCTGACCACCGATGAGCCAGCTGCGACGGAGGCGCGACCGATCGTGCCGGCGTTGCCGCCCGCGTTCGATGGCGCCGCACCGACCGATGCTCGGAGCGAGGAACTCGACTCGCTGTTACCCGCGAGCTTGGTCACCGTCGGGCTCGGTGGTGTGTTCGTGCTCACGGGCGGGGGCTTCATCGCTGGCGAACGCACGAGCCAGTACTGCGGCGCGAGCGGCTGCGTCGAACGACCCGACGACTACTACGAGAACCTCGGCGCGAGCTTCATGGGCGCGGGGATCGGCTTCGCGCTCGTGGGCGGCACTGGTCTGCTCGGCTGGCTCGGCTCTCATCCGCGCGGCACCGAGCAGCGCGCGAGTGAGCCTCTGATGCTCTCGGGGTTCTCGCTCGTCGCGATCTCGGCCGCGGCGTTCGGCGTCGGCGTCGGGCAAGCCGTCACCTACGGCGCATACCCGGCCGCCGATCTCTCGACGTCCTGGCAATACTGGCTGACGAGCGGTCTGACCGCAGCGGTCGGCATCCCGTTGCTCGCAGCCGGCGCCACCAAGTCGACCGCCGCCGAGCGCGCCGAGAAAATCCGAAAGGCGGAGTACGAGCGAACGCACCCGAGGAAGGGCCGGCGCTCGATCGGCATGATGGTCGCCGGTGGCGTGTTGGTCGGGCTCGGCGGTCTCGCGGGTCTTGCGGGAACGGCGCTCAGCATCGCGACGCGTGACATTATCGTCACGTTCATCATCGGGCTGCCGCTCGTCGGGGGAGGCGGACTCTTCATGAGCATCGGGCTGCCGTTGCTCATCGTCGGGCTGCAGCACGACAAGGTCCCCGCATCGACCACGCAGGCCTCGAGCGAAGCGATCGATCTCGTCGCCGCCGAAGCCGAAGAAGAAGCGCGCGCTCGCGACATCGCGAAGTTCATCCCCGAGGTCTCGACCTATGGAGTCGGCGTCGCGCTGACGTGGAGGCTGCCGTGAAGGCGAGGACGCTTCAGGTTGCGGGTGCGCTCGCCGTCGCGGTCACCGCACCCCTCGCGTGCGTGCGCGGCAGCGAGGACGCCTTCTTCGTCCAGATGACAGGCCAAGCCGTGGTGGACGAACTGGACGACAGAGCGGTGCCCACCCTGTCGATCCAGACCGCTGTCAGCATCACCACCAACGCGGACGAGCAAACCGTCTACCTCGACAGCGGCTCGATCCAAATCCAGACCCCCGAGGGCGAGCTCTCCTTCGACGACGTCGAGGTCTCCGGTGACTTCCCCATCGACGTGCGCGGCTTCTTCTTGCAGACGCTCGTCAACATCGAGGTCCCGAGCCCGTTCGACGACTTCGATCGCTTCGACGCGTATTGCAACGAGAACGGTCGCTCCGTCGACATCTCGCTCAAGTTCTACTCGCCCGAATACGACCCCGATCCCGGCGTGGCGCCCCCTCTCGTCGAGGTCGTGGGGTCGACCTTCCTCGCTCGCGCGGGTGAGCCGGAGCCGCCGCGGATCTTCGACTCGCAGTTCGGTCTCGCGTCGATCGTGCCTGGTACGACGGGCTCGGCGACGACCGGCAAGCTGAGAGGTGACGACGACGGCGCGGCGTTCTTCGTCGTCCCGATCGAGATGCAGGATTTCGAGGGCGGCTTCGAGGAGTTCAGCGGCCCCACGACGGGGACGCCCTACGCGTCGACCTCGTGGTTCAAGTACTACAGCGCGGATCGCGACAGCATCTCCTACCAAGGCGAGTCGAACGGCCTCTACAGCGACCTCCCTGCGATCGCCTCCATCCCCGACATGGGCCTCGTCGTCGCTGGGCCGACGTTCGACGTGCCACCGGCGGTCCTCGTGTCCACGAACACAGGGGGCGCCAGCCTGACGTTCCCCACCACGTCGAACACCGCGCCCGAGTTCTCGGCGCTCCACGTCGCCGACATCCTCCCCGGCGCGACACACGGTGCGCCCGGTTTCCGTGTCGTCGTGCAGTCGGCCTACGAACTCGACTTGGCGGGGACTCCCTACACACCCCCCGAGGGCAAGTACTTCGGCACGGTGATCGTGGGGGTCGACCAGACCTACCAAATTGTAAGCGTCGAGCCCCTCGATCGCGATCTCGTGGAGCTCGTCGATCTCGCGGACGGCGGCCAGCTCGTGGCGACGACCGACCTACCGCCGCTGGAGAGTGCAGCAACCCTCAAAATCGAGCGCTTCGACTCCGCGGGCACGTCGTTGTGGGTCTACTCGCTTCCGACGAGCGCGCGGGTGCGATCGCTGCGACCGACCGCCGACGGCGGGGCGATCGTCGCGCTCGAGGACTCGGCTTTTCACCAGGTCGACGTGCGCCGCGTGTCGGGCGCCGACGGCTCCGAGATCTTCCACTTCGTCGCAACAGGCGTGTCTCCGAGCGCAGCGGTCGGCCTCGACGACTCGACGTTCGTGAGCTTCAACGGCGCGCTGCTCGATGCTCCGGCGGCCTCGGTGCCGACCGAGCTGCCGCCGCGCCAGGCGCCGCTCCTCGTCGAGCTCTCGCCCACGGGCGAGATTCAGCGCGCCGCGCAGGTCGCGTGCTCCGGCTCAGCGTCGCTGCTCGACGTCAGCACGGGTGATGTCCTGGTCGTCGGAACCTACGTCGGCCACGCGTCCGTGGGAGAGCGCTCGCAGGCGTACCTCGCAGGGACGGTGGAGACCGGCGCGATCGAATGACTCCGCGCGAGTCGTGACGTCGAGCGCTCGTCGCGGGCATAATCGACCGCGATGGCCCTCGACGTGGATCGCATCGTCGCAGACGTGGACGCGCTCGCCCCGGAGCTCGTCGGGATCGCGAACGACCTCTTCGATCACCCCGAACTCCGCTTCGAAGAGCACCGCTCGGCGAAGCTCCTCGCCGACACCGTGGCGGCGCACGGCATCGAGGTGGAGCGCGGCACCGGCGGGATGCCGACCTCGTTCCGCGCACGCGTCGGGACCCGCTCTGGGCCGCGGATCGCGATCCTCGCGGAGTACGACGCCCTGCCCGAGATCGGCCACGCGTGTGGGCACAACCTGATCGCGGCCGGCGCGCTCGGCGCGTTCCTCGCGCTCGCCAAGCAAGCACCCGCGCTCGCGGGCGTGGTCGAGCTGCTCGGCACGCCCGCGGAGGAGGGCGGTGGCGGGAAGATCAAGCTCGTCGAGGCCGGCGCGTTCGAGGGCATCGCGGCCGCGATGATGTTCCATCCGTTCGATCGCGATCTCCTCGCGCACCCGACCCTCGCGAACACTTATGTAACCTGCGTGTATCGCGGCAAGAGCTCGCACGCGGCGCTCGCCCCGTGGGACGGCGCGAGCGCGCTCACCGCGTGCATGGACACGTTCCGCCTCGTGGACTCGCAGCGCGTGCACTTCCGCGACGGCGTGCGCGTGCACGGCTACATCACCGACGGCGGCCACGCCGTGAACATCGTGCCCGAGCGCGCCTCGTGCGAGTTCTCGGTCCGCGCGCGCGACACGACCGAGATGCACCGCGTGCGGGCGATCGTCGAGCGGTGCGCGCGAGGCGCGGCGCTCGCCTCGGGCGTCGAGGTCGAAATCGAGGTTCGATCCGGCTACCGCGACATGCAGAACAACCTCGCGATGGCGCGACGGTTCGGTGAGCACCTCGCGCGGCTCGGGCGGACGCCGCGCGTGCACGACGACTCGATCGGGACGGGCTCGACCGACATGGGCGACGTCTCGCACGTGGTCCCTTCGATCCATCCATGGGTCGCGATCTGCGAAGTCGGCGAGACGACCTGTCACCAGCGCGCGTTCGCGAAGTGCGCGCGCAGCGAGCGCGGCGCGGCCGGCATGTTGATCGCAGCGAAATCGATGGCCTTGCTCGCGCGCGATCTCCTCGAGGATGCGGCGCTGCTCGCGGCGACGCGCGACGAGTTCGCCGCGAGATACCCGAGCTGAGCGCGTGGTCGCGCCGGTCGCACCGCGGGGCGTCGAGCAGAAGGCGAGTCGCGAGCCGGCGCGCGAGACGCTCGCGCCCACGATGCTCGGCTTCGGCGCGGTCCCCGGCACGCCCGAAGAGGCGCGCTCCCACGTTCAAGTCCGCGTCCGCGCCTACGTCGGGCTCTGCGCGTCGCTCTGGGTGATCGTCTATCTCGGCGAGGTCGCGGTGCGCGGCTGGGTCGACCCCACGACGTTCCAAAACGCGAGCCGCGCCGCGCTGCAGCTCATCCACGTGGGCTGCGCGGTGACGCTCGTCTTGGTGTGGCTCGCGCTCGGGCGCGGTCGTTGGTCGCTCCGTCGACTCGACGGCTGCGACGTGCTCGTGACGTTCCTTCAAGCGGCCGTGCTCGCGACGCTTCACGTGCTCGGTGGTGAACCACGCTTTCGCACCGAGCTCGTCGTGATGCTCGGCGCGACCAACCTGCTCGCGGGGCGCGCGGCGCTCGTTCCGTGCACGGCGTGGCGCACGGCCGTCCTCGGCGCGCTCGTCGGTGCACCGCAGCCGTTCGCCACCTATTGGGTCTTCACGCACCGAATGGTGCCGCCCGATTTTCCGAAGCCGCTCGGGGTCTCTTGCTTCATCGGGATCTGGTGCGTCCTCGCGCTCGCGTCTTCGGTCGCGGTCACGTCGGTCATCTACGGCCTCGAGCGACGCGTGCGGCAGGCGAGCCAGCTCGGTCAGTACACCTTGGAGAAGCAGCTCGCGACGGGCGGAATGGGCGTCGTCTACCTCGCGCGGCACGCGCTCTTGCGCAGGCCGACCGCGGTGAAGCTGCTGCCACCCGACAAGGCCGGCAAGGCCTCGATCCAGCGCTTCGAGCGCGAGGTCCAGCTCACGAGCCAGCTCACGCACCCGAACATCGTCGCGGTCTACGACTACGGCCGCACGCCCGACGGCGTCTTCTACTACGCGATGGAATACCTCGAGGGCATCGACCTCGAGCACCTCGTGCGCGACAAGGGCGCGCTGCCGCCGGCGCGCGTCCGACACATCATCCGCCAGGTCGCCGACGCCCTCGCCGTGGCGCACGCCGTCAACCTGATCCACCGCGACGTGAAGCCCGCGAACATCGTCCTGCTCAACCGCGGTCGACAGCAAGACGTTGTGAAAGTTTTGGACTTCGGCTTGGTGAAGGAGGCGACCCCGACCACCGGCCACCCCTCGCTGAGCAGCGGCGTCTCGCTCATCGGCACGCCGCTCTACGTCTCGCCGGAGACCATCTCCGATCCGCGCAAGGTCGACCAGCGCAGCGACCTCTACGCGCTCGGGTCGGTCGCGTATTACTTACTTACCGGTAAGCACTGGGTGAAGGGCAAGACCTTGGTCGAGGTCTGCGCCGCGCACCTCTACGAGAAGCCGGAGCCTCCGAGTCAGCGCCTCGGTCGCAAGATCCCCGAGTCGCTCGAGGCGCTCGTCCTCAAGTGCCTCGCGAAGGATCCCGCCGATCGCCCGCAGTCCGCGGCCGAGCTCGTGGAGATCCTCGACGCGGCCACCGACGTCCCCGCGTGGACCCCAGCCGACGCGCGCGCCGCGTGGGCCACCTCCGCCGACGCAGCGTCGCCCGTCGCGTCGCCGTCGACGCCTCCGAACACGCCCGCCGAACCGTCGACTGACGACACACCTGTTCCGGCCTCGCGCGCGCTCGCGGTCGATCTCGAGCACCGCTAGCTTCCGGGGGACGGCGGGACTAAACCCCTCGCATCATGGTCTTCGGACGGTGCGCGCTCGCAGTAGCTATCCTCGCGGCCAGCGGCTGCACGACCGTCACGAGCAGCATGTCGTGGGCCGGCGGCACGCTCGCCGAGGGCGCGCCCGATCGCATCGACCGTGAGGAGACGCGCCTCAAGCACGAGACCGAGGCCATCCTCAAAGAGCCGAAGACCATCGGCGCCAAGCACATCCTCATCATGCACAAGGACTCGGAGCGCCGGCCGCCGAGCATCTCGCGCACCCGCGAAGAGGCGAAGGCCCGCGCCGAACAGGTCCTCGAGCGCGTGCGCGCCGGCGGCGATTTCGATCGGCTCGTCATCGAATACAGCGACGAGCCAGGCGCGGGTGAGCGCAACGGCGATCTCGGGGTCTTCGACAAGCGCTCGATGGTGAAGCCCTTCTCGGACGCAGCCTTCAAGCTCGAGGTCGGGCAGATCAGCGACGTGGTCGAGACACCGTTCGGCTTCCACATCATCAAGCGAACGCAGTAGCGGGCGAGACCGTGCAGCACCGCATCGTCGCGTCCTTCCTCGTCTTCGCCCTCGCGGCCTGCTCGGACAGCCACACCGATCTCGGGCAGGACACGAGCTCGAGCTCTTCGACTGGCGCTGGTGGTCAGGGTGGCTTCGGGGGCACGGGCGCAGGTGGAATGGGCGGCGCGCCCCCAGTCGAGCCCGACGGGCCCACCGCGCTCACGCTGGTGAACGGCGTCGTCGATCGACCGGCGATTCGAGTTTGCCTGATGGATAATCCACCCTCCCCGCTCGACGACGCGCTCCCGCTGCCTCCGGCTCAGTTGGCGTTTGCGCACAGCGCTCCGGTCGACACGGCCTCGCTACCCTCGACCAGCGACGTGGAGATCGCGGTCCTCGCGGGTGATCTCGGCGCCGTCGCCGGCCAAAAATGCAGGGCCATCGTGGACGGGCCGCCCATCGATGGCGTCGACGTGATCTCACTCGGCGTCGCGCCGACCTCGGTGTTCGCTGCGCCGCGGAGCCTCTTCCTCGGCGTCTCGGGCTGTATCGGTGCTGCGCCCGCGAGCCCCACCGAGGCCGAGCAATATTGCGGGCCGGGGGCCGTGCCGCTCGCGCCGTTTCCCCTCGTCTCGATCGGCTCGTTCTCGCGCCTGGCCAACGCCGATTTCCCAGGCATTCAGGTCGTCAACCTGTCGAGCGGCGCGAAGCTCGACACCTACCTCAAGGGGCCGCTCGACGGCGCCCCCGATCAGCTCCTCGCGAGCAAGGTCGCCATCGGTCAGGCGCTGCCGTTTCCACCGTATTGGCTCGACGTCGCGGCGCTCGCGAGCGTCGGTGGCTCGACGTTCCGCGCGGTGCTCTCGACCCCAGGCGGCGGCTTCAAGGAGCTCCTCCTCGTCGACGCGATGACGCAGGGCGGACTCACGGTCGACGACTTCGGCCCCGCGGACAACGTCGCGCTCGTTGCGGTCGGCGCCTCGCCCGCGATCCCGACGCCCGCTGCGAGCATGAATGCCTTCACCGTCGTCGGCGTGCGGGTCAGCGGCGCAGATTGAGATCGGCGAGCGCCATCTTCGCGTCGTTGATGAGCGCGCTATCGGGGAAGCGTCGGATGAACGAGCGCAAGGTCGCCTTCGCGTCGTTGTAGGCCTGGATGTCGACGAGGCAGAGCGCGAGCAGCAGCGTCGCGTCGTCGAGGACGTCGGGGTTCGGCGACGACTCGGAGAGCGGCGCGAGGATCGCGATGGCCTCGCGCTGTCGATCGAGCTTGCGCAGGGCGCGCGCGAGCTCGAGCTTGGCGCTCGGGGTGTGCGTTCCCAAGTCCGAGAGGGCGATCGACTCCTCGAAGGCCTTCGTCGCCTCGTGCCATCGACCGCTCCGCGCGTGGTCGAGGCCAGCCTGGTAGCTCTCGGCCGAGAGGTCGGCCTTCGCCTTCTCGACGGCGTCCGCGAACATCGTCTGCTCGGCGCGCGTGAGCGGTAGCTCGCGCAGCTTGGGGAAGCCCTCGATGACCTCGCGCCGTCGACCTGCGCGGATGAGCTCGTAGAACGCGGCGGCCGCGCTCTCGGCGGCGGCTTTGTCGGCGGCCTCGCGCTTGAGCTGCTCGGACTCGCCCTCCGCGCGCTTGACGCGATCCTTCGACTCCTCGGTCTGGCGGGTCATGCTGTCGACCCGCGCGTTCCAAGCGATGGAAACCGCGCCGATCACCACGACCACGAAGATGAGGAACGCGAACGCCGAGTTGAAGAAGGCCGTCCGCTCGAAGCTCGACTGGCGCTTCGTGATCGCCCGCAGATCGGCCGCGAGCGCGCTCGTCAGGTTGTTGGTCTTGATGACCAGCCCGCGGGACTCGACGATTTCCCGTTTGATCTCCCGTAGCTCTTCGTCGATGTCATCCATCGGGACGCGCCCTGTGTTCCTGTGGTAATGAGGCGCTCCGATCGCGGCCAAGAAAACCGGCCCACCCAGGACGCGCAACGATGGACACCAGTGATATCCGCAAGGGTCTGAAGATGATGGTGGACGGCAAGCCTTTCGCCGTCGTCGACTTCCAATTCGTGAAGCCCGGCAAAGGCCAGGCTTTTACGCGCGTCAAGGTGAAGAGCCTCGTCGACGGCGCGGTGCTCGAGCGGACCTACAAGTCCGGTGAAAAGCTCGAGAAGGCCGACGTCGAAGAGCGTCAGATGCAGTTCATCTACCCCGACGGCGAGAACTTCGTCTTCATGGACGAGGGCACCGGTGAGCAGATCACCGTGCAGGGCGACAAGATGAAGGACGAGGCCCAGTGGCTGAGCGACGGCATGAAGGTCGACGTCACCCTCTGGAACGGCCAGCCGATCGGCATCTCCATCCCGGCGAGCGTCACGCTGCAGATCGCGCACAGCGAGCCTGGGGTGAAGGGCGACACGGCGAGCGGCGCGACCAAGCCCGCGACGCTGTCGACGGGCGCTGTCGTCTCGGTGCCCCTCTTCGTGAACGAGGGTGAGTGGGTCCGCGTCGACACGCGCGAAGGCAAGTACATCGAGCGCGTGAACAAGCGCTGAGCGGACTGCGCGGCTACGGGTGCGAGACGACGACGGTCCCGTCGGGCGCCTCGCACGCGACGTTTTGTCCAGCCGCGTCCACCACGCATCGCCCCATGTTTTCGATGGGCGCGCCCTTCCACAGCTCGGTCTTGGACGGCGTCGTGATCAGGAACCCGCGTCGCAAGACATAGACGGTCGCGTCACCCGTCCGCGCGAAGCCCGCGGAGTCGGTCGGCGGCTTGGCGGCTGAGGGCGCGACCGCGGACGCGCGGAAGCCGTCGGTCCCGAACACGACCTGGAAGGACTCGCCCCCGACCGCGACGATGGGACCGCGCTCATCCATCGTGATCGGCGCCCACGAGAGCGGTATGCCGGCGCACTTCTCTTTGCGCGCCTGAGGCGGCAGCCCGAGCGCGATGATCGGCAGCTCGACGTTGACGCGCGAGCCGCGCGCCGCGGCCGAGAGCGTCGTCGCAGACTCTCCGCAGTCCATGCTGCCGCTCGCGATCTCCGCGTACGAGTCCCCGGTTCCCCAGCCGATCGATGGACGCGGCGCCGTGCGATCCGATGCGGTCTCCGTCAGGTCCGCGACGTTGATCTTCGTCACGCCGGAGTCCGTCGTGACGTGGAGCGCGCCGGCCTCGTCGAACTCGAGCGCGGGTCGCGCCGCGGCTCGTCGGAGCGGGGTCGGCGTAGCCTTGCGCACCGAGGTGATCTCGACCTTCTTCACCTTCTTGTAGAACGGGTTCTCGAGCTGCGGCATGCGCCCGTCCTGGGTCTTGAGCGCAGCGAGCGCCTCGATCGCTGCCGCAGCGCGCGGCAGATCGTTCTGGTTCATCGCCGCGAGGAACATCGCGTGGATGGTGTCGGGAACGACGCGCGAGTCCTTGCAGCGCACCGCGAGCGCACCCGTCGAGAACCTGGGTTTGCCGAGGTCCGAGCAGAACGCCGCGACGAACCGCTGCACGGCCCGCGCGCGCTCCGCGGTGTCCGCCTTCTTCGCGACGCCCTTGTTGAGCAGCCCCTGCCCGAGCTTGCCGAGCGACGCAGCGGGCTCGCTCGGATCGGCTGAAAACCCGGCGGGCCGATTCAAGAGCACGAGGTCTGCGCTCGGCGCGTCGGCGCCCTCGAGCGAGACCGTGAGCACGAGGTCCTCGCGGCCGTCGGCGTCTTTGTCGAGCGTGCGCCCGTCGACGTCGAGCGGCGCGCTCGCTCGCGCGTCGAGACCGAGGCTGGGAGCCTCGCCTGCTTGTGATCCGAACCGCACGACGCCGACCCAACTCTCGCGATGAACGGGAGAGCCACACTGCGCGGTGATACGGACGCGCACGACGCCCGCGCCGATCCGCGTGAGCTTCGTGTCGTGCGCGCACACGTCGACATCCAGATCCTTGGGCAGCGCGACGAGCTCGACGGGCGTCGGCTCGCCAGCGCCCAGCTTGAAGAAGAGGAGCTGTCCCTTCGCGCCGTTCTTCGACTGCATCCAGATGACGAGGTCGTCGGTGCCATCAGCGTCCGCGTCGGCGACGATCCCGCTCACGAACACCTTGCCCTTCGGGGCTTGGATCGTCGCGTCGCCGACTGGGAACGACGTGCGCTCGCCTGTCGCGGGCGTCGCCTCGACCGGCGTGAAGAGCGGCGCGGAGCCGACAGGGCCGACCGCGCTGGCGCTTGCGCTCGTGCTGCCCGCTCCGCTCGACATCGAGAAAGGCACGTACGGCTTCTCGTCGCCGCAGCCCGCGGCCGCGACGAACAGCAGCGCGCTCATGCTAAAAGTCGGTCTCGGGCGCGGCTCGATTCTTCGCATGACGGCACCACTCATCGAAGGCGAGGACTACTACGTCGAGGACGGCAAGTACGTCTTTACGGAGAGGTATCACCTCAAGCGAGGGTCGTGCTGCGGCTCTGGGTGCCGGCACTGCCCATACGGACGCAAGGCGGGCTCGACCACGCCGCGTCCGCTCGGTCCGATCGCCAACGACGAGCCCGTCGAGGCTTCCTGATCACACGCCCGCGGCTTCGATCCAGCGAACGGCTGCGGGGTCGGTGAGCGCATCGACGACGAGCTCCGCGCCTGCGGCCTCGAGATCGGCGCGTGTCGCCGCGCCCGTCGCGACCGCGAGGCATCGCGCACCGATCGCGTGCGCCGACGCCACGTCGCGCGGTGTGTCGCCCACCACCAAAACGGTGCTCTCGGCGTCGGGGATCGAGCTCCGCGCTTCGAGCCAAGCCAAGCCGCGCGCTCGACCGCACGCGAGCACGTCGTCTCGCAACTCGGCGTCGCAACCGAACCCACCGAAATCGAAGCGCCCCCACAGTCCGACGCGCTCGAGCTTCGCCTGCGCGCCGGCCCGGATGTTCCCGGTGCCGAGGCCGACCGCGTGACCCGCCGCGTGCGCACGCGCGACGAGCTCCTCAGCGCCGTCGTAGACGCGGACCGATGCACGAGTGAGCTCCTTCGGCAACACCGCGACGTAGGCGTCGAGGATCGCGTCGCACACGGCCTGGGTGGTCGGACGCCCCACTGCTTCCACTCCCAGCTTCACGATCACGCGATCGGTCATGCCCCCGAAGCGCACTTGATCGAGCGCATCGGCTCGGCCCGTCACTGCGTGGAAGGCTGCGACCATCGATCGGCGCCCCGCTCCCGCACAATCGACCAGTGTCCCGTCGATGTCGAACAGCACGATGGCCCGTCGCATTGTCATCCCCTGTGGGTGAAAACCTGAGGAAGCAAGGCTAGAATGCGGTCCTTTAGAGGCCGCGATGGGTCAGAGCTTCGATTCCGATCGACCGGGCCGTGGACCTGGTCAGGGCGGGCAACTACCGCCTGTCGCTCCTCCTCCTAAGAAACTCCCGCAGCGCGGTTTGCCGCCTGTCGTTCCCCCACCTCGACAGCAAGCGCTACCGGCGGTCACGCCGCCGCCTCCGCGTTCGATCGCGACCCCGCCACCACCGCGCCCACCTCACGCGCGGCCGATCCCGGCGCCGCCGCTCTCACGCGATCCGCTCGCGGAGTCGATCACGAACGTCGCATCGCCGATCGCCGCCGACACCCTCCGCGATCGTTCGAGCATGGGCGACGAGCCCACGCCGCTGCACGGCGACGAGAACCTCCATTGGGACGACGAAGAAGAGTCGACCCACGTCTTCCGATCGAACGCGCCGCCCCCGGTCTACGGCCGCGACCCGCGACAGCACAACCACGTGGGCACCGCGCGGGGGATCGGCCCCGACCCGCGTGAGGCTCGCGCGTTCGCGGAGGAGCTCGCGAGCCGCGACATGATGCCGCAGCACGCGCCGCTCGCTCGGCCTGCGATGTCGGACGCAGTCCTCGCCGGGCCGCCGAGCACGGACACGCTGCGGCTCGATTCGCAGCGCCAGGGTGCGTACACGGCCTCCGCGCCTCCACCGCAACAACAGCAGCGCACGAGCTCGCGGCCACCCGGCGCTTACGGCCACGAGTCTTCGATCCCTCCGGCTCCGCCCATCCCAGGTCGCGAGCTCACGCCGCCGCCCGTGCCTGCAGCAGTCGCGCTCGGCGGTCGCACACCGACGCTCCAACCTCGTGGGGACAGCAGCCGCGCGGAAGCACCCACGGGTTCGCAACCACCTCCCGGGCGCGTCGACCCTGCTGACAATATTGTCCGCGACCAAGCCTTCGTGCGCTTGCCGAGCGGTCACCCGAACAACCAGACCGAGTTCGGCACGCGGCGCGCGACGTTCACCGGAGCCGAGCGCGGGCAACCCATTCTTCAGCCGCGCGCGCGCACGTCGGATCCGCGACGCTGGATGCTCGGCGCGGCGGCTGCCGGGGCGCTCCTTTCGGTCGCTGGGCTCATCGCGTTCTTCGTCACACGTCGACCGGGCGGTGTGCAGGTCGAGGTCAAAGACGCCTCGGGCTCGAGCGTCGCGCGCGCCGAGGTCTTCGTCGACGGCAAGAAGGTCTGCGACGCCACGCCGTGTGTCGTGCGCGATCTCGAGGTCGGGCGTCGCTCCATCCGCATCATCGCGCCCGGCGCGCCCGAGCTCGCGCCGATCACCGTCGACGTCGAGGCCGGCGCGATCAAACCGGTCGAGGTCACGCTGCCGCCATCGACCGCGACGCTCGTCGCGAGCGGCGACCAATCCGGCGTTCGCCTCTTCGTCGACGGCGTCGAGCGCGGGCCGATCCCCGCACGCCTCACCGATTTGGCGCCCGGCTCACACACCATCAAGCTCGCTGGTGAGCGCTACGCAGCCCTCGAAAAGACCGTCGAATTGAAGGCCGGTGAGACCTTCGACTTCGGCGCGACGCCGCTCGCCGTCACGCGCGGCTTGGTGGTCGTCTCGCTGAAGACCGAGGGCGTCGCCATCCTCCTCGTGCACAGCGAGCCTGGCGCCGACCCCGCGAAGCTCAAGGCCGACGAGGCGAAGGGCAGGCCGCTCGATCCTCCGTTCCCTCGCAAGGTCGAGGTCGACACCTCGAGCGGCACGTGGTCGCTCGTCGCCAAGAAGAAGGGCTCGCCGGACTTCGTAGCGAAGCTCGATTTCTCGGACGGCATCGCGGAGAAGGCGATCGTCGTCGACTTCGAGAAGGGGACCGAGATCGCGCTGACGGCTCTGCCGCCCGCGAATCCTCCGGCCGCGCCGACGTCGACCACGCCCACCTCCACGGCGACGACCCCGCCGACGTCCACGGCCCCGCAGCCTTCCTCGAAGCCGACGTCGACGCCGACCGCCACCGCGACTCAGACCACGCCTGCGGTCGATGCGAACGCGATGGGCACGCTCAACATCAACTCCATCCCGGCTTCGCGCGTGCTGCTCGACGGCCAGCCGCTCGGGGAGACCCCGCGCAGCGGCGTGCAGGTGACGCCCGGCACGCACACCGTCACGTTCATCCACCCCGAGCTCGGCAAGAAGTCGATCTCGGTCAAGGTCGGCCCTGGCGAGACCAAGGCCGCGACCGCGAAGCTGCGCGACTGAGCGTCGTCGGCTCGCGCGAACTCAGAAGTTCGCGGTTCGCTTCTCGACGAAGGCGGTCATCCCCTCGACCTGCTCGGCCGAGGAGAAGAGCGCCGCGAACGCTGTCGACTCGAGCTCGTTCGCCGCAGTGAGCGACGCGCCCTCGCCGGCGAGGAGCACGCGCTTCGCCGAGGCGATCGCGGCCGGCCCGTTCTTCGCGATGCGCTTGCCGGCGTCGATTGCTTTGGGGAGCAAATCATCCGGCGCGAAGACAGCGTTGACGAGGCCGATGCGAAGCGCCTCGGCGGCGTCGAGCATGTCGCCCGTGTAGACGAGCTCTCTCGCACGCGCGATGCCCACGCGGCGCGCGAGGCGCTGCGTCCCACCGAAGCCGGGGATGACCCCGAGCTTGACCTCGGGCTGGCCGAACTTCGCCTTCTCCGAGGCGTAGATGAAGTCGCACGCGAGCGCGAGCTCGCACCCGCCGCCGAGCGCGAAGCCGTTCACCGCGGCGATGACGGGGAAGGGGAGGCTCTCGAGCAGCGCGCCGAGGCGATGACCAGCCTCGGAGAACCGCTTCGCCGCGAGCGGCTCGAGGCGCTGCATCGCCGCGATGTCGGCGCCCGCGACGAAGGCCTTGCCCTCGCCGGTGAGCACCGCCGCGCGCGGTCGCGAGCTCGCGAGCGCGTTGAACGCCGCGTCGAGCTCCGCGATCACCGTCGCGTCGAGCGCGTTGAGTTTGTCGGGCCGGCGGATCGTGACGATCGCGACCGGGCCGTCGTGCTCCGTCGTGACGACGGCCATCACGCGCCCCCGCGGATCGCAGCGCCGGTCTTCTGGCCCTTCGCGTCGTAGTTGTAGAAGCCGCGCCCGGTCTTCTTCCCGAGCCAGCCCGCCGCGACGAGGTTGCGGAGCACCGTCGGCGCTCGGTATTTCGAATCACCGAGCTCGGTATGGAGGACCTCGGCGATGGAGAGCACCGTGTCGAGCCCGATCAGATCGGCGAGCTCGAGCGGCCCCATCGGGTGGTTCAACCCGAGGCGCGCGCCCGTGTCGATATCCTCTGCCGAGCCGACGCCCTCCTGCAGCGCGAAGCCGGCCTCGCAGAGGAGCGGGATGAGGATGCGGTTCACCATGAAGCCCGGCGCGTCGTTCGAGGTGATGACGGTCTTGCCCATGCGCTCGGCGAGCGCGCGCGTCTCGGCGTAGGTGTCCACGCTGGTCTGCACGCCTTTGACGATCTCGACGAGCTTCATCAGCGGCACGGGGTTCATGAAGTGCAGGCCGATCACGCGATCGGGTCGGCCCGTCGCGGCCGCGAGCTTCGTGATCGAAATGCTCGACGTGTTCGAAGCGAGGATCGCACCGGCCGGGAGCGCAGCATCGATCGCCTTGAGGATCGCGAGCTTCGTGTCGAGGCGTTCCGTCACGGCCTCGACCGCGAGGTCACAGCTCTTCAGCAGCTCGACCGTCGCAGCGTCCGTCACCGGCCCCGCGGGGTGGATGTGCGAGAGCGCAGCCGTTCGGTCGGCCTCGGCGAGCTTCCCTTTTTCGACGAGGCGGGCGAGTATCGCCCCGATATTCTCTTTCGCCTTTTGGGCGACCTCGACCGAGACATCCGAGAGGGTGACCTCGATCCCGACCGAAGCTGCGACCTGCGCGATCCCGCGGCCCATTTGACCGGCGCCCGCGACCGCAATGCGGCGTATGTTCTTGGCTTCCATGGCGCCCCATGGCCGGGCTTTGGGCGCGCCGCAAGGCTTCGATTCGCGCGAACCGGCGCGCTGAATGCGCCGCGCAAAGACTCCCGTTTGGAGCCTTGAATCCGCGCAGCCTAGGAGCGTACATTCCGAAGCGCCCGAACCGCGTTTTTGCAGTCTTTTGCGAGCGGATTTGAGGGTTCGAGTGGTTCACGGTTCGCGCCCATGACGGGCGCGGATCGATCTTGTCGGATTCGCACTCGCGGCCGTTGGTTTGGCGTCCGCGCGATACCTGGTGGATCCATCGGGGTGACGATGAGCGTTGATACGATCCGGGTTGTTCTTGGCCGCCTTCAGGACGCCCCCGAGAGCGAGACGGCGTGGGAAGAGCTCGCTGAGATCGTGACCGCGCCCGGGGAGCTCGGGACGGACATCCTGCGCCTGCTCGAGCAAGCACGGGCACGATTCGAGAAGTACCGGGAGTGGCCGAGCGTGGCGCGCCTGCTCGAGATGGAGATCTCGCTCTCGAGCCGCGAGGAGCCTGCGATGCAGGCCGAGCTCGCCCGCGTCTTCGACGAGGAGCTGCTCGACGCGAACAAGGCTCGCGACGCCTACGATCGGTTGCTCGAGTTCGAGCCCGTCGGTGAGCTCGCCGAGCGCGCCGCGTCCTTCCTCGAGGCCGACGAAGGCAAGCAGACGAAGTGGAAGGAGCTCTACGACCGCTACGTCTCCGAGGCCGAGACCTCGAGCGACGACTCGCTGCGCGCCGTGCTGTTCCTGTCCGCCGCCGACGTCGCTCTCCGCTACGCAGGCGCAGACCTCGACGTCGAGGGAATCGCGGCCCTCGTCGAGCGCGCCATCTCGCTCGACCCGAAGGCACGCCGCGCGATCGTCCACGCAGAGGTCGCGCTCGCGCAGTTCCCCGCTCGGCTCGCGAAGTCCCTCGAGGCGCTGCTCGCACGCGGCGCGACCAAAGAGGAGCGCATCGCAGCCGGGCTCAAAGCAGGTCGCGTCTACGCCAGCCGCGTGAAGGATCGCGACGCCGCGGTCGCCTGCTTCGAGCAGGTGCTCGATCTGTCGCCCGGCCAGCCCGACGCGCTCTCGTTCTTGGTCGAGGCTTACACCGCCAACGAGCAGTGGGATCACCTCGTGGCTCTCTACGAGGACCAGCTGAAGGGCGGCGTCCGCGGTGAGGCCGAGACCGGCATCCTGCTGCAGATCGGCATGGTGCACTGGCGCATGAGGAAGGCCCACGATCTCGCGGAGCCGTTCTTCGATCGCATTCGGCGCATCGACCCCGCGAACTCCGCGGTGCTCTCGTTCTTCCGCGACCTCGCCTCCCTTCGGAACGACACGACGAAGCTCGCCACGGTCCTCTCCGACGCGCAGCGCTCGACGAACGACGCGAACCTCCGCAAGGAGCTCGCCGCCGAGATCGCGCGACTCGCCGAGGCCGGCGACAACGCTCAGAAGGCGATCGACCAGTACAAGGCGATCCTCAAGACCGACCCGACCGACACGAACGCGCGCGACGCGCTGAAGCGGCTCTACTCGCAGACCGCCGCGTTCCCGGCGCTCGTCGACTTGCTCCGTCACGAGCTCGAGCGCCTGCCTGCAGAAGACAAGGCCGGGCGCGCGGCCGTGCTGCGCGAGATGGCCGGCATCCACCGCGATCGAGCGAAGAACGAGCAGCAGCTCGTGAGCGTGCTTCAGCAGCTCGTCGCGGCCGACGAGTCGGATCAAGAGGCGCTGCGCGAGCTCATCCGGATCTACGAGTCACTCGGTCGCTTCCGCGATCTCATCACCTGCCAGCAGCGCCTCGCCGAGGCCACGACCGACGCCGACGAGCGCGCCGAGCTCTTCCGCGCGGTCGCGCGACGCTGGGGTGAGCAGTTCTCCAATGTGCAGAACGCCATCCAGGCCTACGAGGGCCTGCTCGAGGCGCGCCCTGCAGACGCCGAAGCTCGCAGCAAGCTGCGCGAGCTCTACACGAAGCGCCGCGCGTGGAGCCAGCTGTTCTCGCTCTACGAAATCGAGGCGAAAGACGCGGAGGGCGCGACGCTGCTCGAGCTCCTCGGCGAGATGGCGAAGCTCGCAGCCGAGCGCCTCGATCGCGGCGCCGACGCGATCAAGCTTCAGAAGCGGATCCTCGATCTCGATCCGACGGCGATGGCCGTCTACGAGGCCCTCGAGAAGCTCGCTGAGCGCGAGAAGGACTACGAGACGCTCGCCGACGTGCTCGAGCGCCGCGAGAAGGTCGTCTCCGACGTCCAGGCGAAGCTCGCGATCCTCCAGAAGCTCGGTGCTGTCTATTCCGATCGGTTGAAGGATCACGTCGCGGCGACGCGGACCTGGCGTCGCGTCCTCGACCTCGCGCCCGGCCAAGCCAAGGCCCTGCGCGTGCTCCGCGAGTCCTACGTCGCGAGCGGCGACTACGACGCCCTCGAGGATCTCTACGCCGCGCAAGAGGACTGGGACGCGCTCGCAGACTTCCTCTCGTCGAGCGCCGACAAGGCGACCGAGCCCGGGCAGAAGATCGAGCTGAGCTTCCGCGCCGCGACCGTCTACGAGAGCAAGCTCGGTGCGCCCGAGCGCTCTGTGCGCTCGTACGAGCGCGTGCTCTCGGTCGATCCGGGCAACGCACGCGCCGCGCGCGCGCTCGTCCCGATGTACGAGAAGGAAGAGCGCTGGGCTCGCTTGCCCGCGCTCTACGAGATCCTCCTCTCCGTCGCCGAGGACTCCACCGCGAAGGTCGCGGTCCTCCGCAAGCTCGCGCACGTCACGGGTCACGCGCTCGGTGATCGCGGGACAGCGCTCGGCCACGCGCGGCATGCGTACGAGCTCATCCCCGACGAGGAGAACCTCCACGCCCTCGAGGGTGCGTCTCGCGCGGCCTCGTCGTGGGGTCCGTTCGTCGAGGCGCTCGAGAAGCGGCTCGCGCAGAAGGGCAGCGACGGCGCGCACGAGATGTCCGCCAACGAAGAGCGTCAGCTCCGCCTCAAGCTCGCGAACGCTTACGCGCGCGAGCTCGGCAAGCTCGACGAGGCGGTCGCCGCCTACAGGACGCTCGTCGAGGCCGATCCGACCGACGAAGAGACGATGCACGAGTTCGATGCGCTGCTCCGCGGCGCCGAGCGCAAGGACGACCTGCGCTGGCTCTTCGAACTCCGCATCAAGAACGCCGAAGAGGGTGAGCGCGCTCGCATCTACGAAGAGTGGGCGACCCTCGAGGAGGACGTCTTCGCCAGCCCGAAGGACGCGATCGTCCTTTACCGCAAGGCTTCGGAGCTCGACCCGAACCGCGGCGCGACGCTGCGCGCTCTGTCGCGGCTCCTCCTCGCCGAGGGTGAGCACGCGCAGGCCGCCGAGGTCATCGCTCACCACCGCGACCTCTCGGAGGGCGCAGAGCGCGCCGCGCGCGAGGTCGAGCTCGCGTTCCTCTATGTCGACCACCTCGGCAAGCCGGTCGAAGCGCTCGAGTCGTGTGAGCGCGCCCTCGCGCAGCGACCGCGAGACCCGGACGCCATCGGCATCCTCGCGCGGTTGGTCGACGTCGCGGACACGCGCGCCCGTGCCGCCCGCGTCTTGCAGCACGCTTACGCCGAGCTCGGCGACGCGCGCCGCCAATCACAGATGCTCCGCGTGATGCTCGAGACCGCGACCGAACCTGCGGAACGCCTAGAGCTCCACATCACGCTCGCCGAGGTCGAAGAGGTGAAGCTCTCGTCGCCTGGCGCGGCGTTCGACATCACCCTGCGCGCCTTGAACGAGTTCCCGAGCGAGATCGCCTTGTGGGATCGCGCGCAGGGCCTCTCGTCGAAGTCGGGGCGACCGACCGATCTGGCGGAGGCCTACCGCGTCCACGTGATCTCGGTCGATCCCGAGCACCGCACGCTGTCGAAGGAAGTCGAGCTCGAGCTCGGCAGCCGCGCCGCGACGCTGCACGACGATCAGCTCGGCGATCCCGACGGCGCGCTGCCCTACCTCAAGCGCATCCTCGCGATGGACGGCCACAACCAGTGGGCGTTCGAGCGGCTGAAGCAGATCCTCACGACAGCCGAGCGCTGGGACGAACTCGAGGAGCTCTTCGATCAGGCCGCGCAAGCGGCTGAGCAGCCCGCGCAGAAGATCTCCCTCCTCACCGAGGTCGCGCTCATCGCCGAGGAGGTCATCGGCCTCCCCGCGAAGGCCATCGCGTACCACGAGCGCATCCTCGAGATCGATCCGCTCCACGTCGCGTCGCTCGACGCCCTGGAGAAGCTCTACGAAGACGAGGAGCGCTTCAGCGAGCTCGCGTCGCTCCTCGAGCGTCGGCTCGAGACGGCCATCGACGACGAGGCCGTCGACATTCGGCTCTACCTCGGGCGCCTCTACCTCGAGCAACTCCTCTTGCCCGAGCGCGCGCTCGCCCACGTCGAGGCCATCCTTCGTTCGCGACACGAAGACGCGGACGCCCGCGAGCTCGCCGAGCGAATGCTCGAGATCGGCAGTCTGAAGCTCCGCACCGCGATGCTCCTCGAGACCGTCTACGAGGCTCGCGACGAGGTTCGCAGTCTCGTGCGCATGCTCGAGATCCGTCTCGAGGCCGGCGCAGCGGCGGCAGCCGCCGCCGAGGGTGGTGCCGCGGAGAGCTGGCTCACCGAGCAAAAGGCACTGCTTCGTCGCATCGGCGAGCTCAAAGACGAGCGCCTGAAGGACGATCCGGGCGCGTTCGAGGCCCTGTCGAAGCTCGTGCCCCTCGTCCCTGACGACGAGGGCGTGCGCGATCGCTTCGTCGAGATCGGCAAGCGACTCGGCAAACACGAAGAGGTCGCGAAGGTCCTCTCGCAGGCAGCCGACGCCGCCGAGTCCAAGGTCGTACGCGCGGCCGTCCTCATGCTGATGGCGTCGGTCGTCGAGACCTCCATCGGGGACGCCGCCCAGGCCGAGGCCGTGTATCGCCGCGTCCTCGCGATCGATCCCAACGACACCGAGATCGCGGTGCCCGCGGCCCGCGCGCTCGCGCGTCTCCAGGCCGAGGGCGGTCGTCACGCCGCCCTCGCCGAGACCCTCGAGATCGAGGTGAAACTCGACGAATCCGTCGATGGTCGCAAGGCCCTCTACGAGCGGCTCGGTGACCTCTACGAGAGCATGCTCGAGGACCTGCCGAAGGCCAGCGAGGTCTGGCGCTCGCGTCTACGAGACGACGCCGGCGACGAGAAGGCCCTCACCGCGCTCGAACGCCTCTACGAAAAGCAAGGGAAACACCGCGATCTCGTCGACATCCTCCGCCGCAGGGAGGAAGTCTCCGGTGACGCGACCGAGCGCAAGCGCGCGATGGTCAAGGCCGCTGAGATCCTCGCCGGCCCCGTCGGGGAGCTCACCGAGGCCACGCAGGCCTGGCGCGCGGTCCTCGACGCGTTCGGCGCCGACCGCCAAGCGCACGCGGCCCTCGCGTCCCTCTACGAGAAGACGGAGCACTACCAAGACCTCGCCGAGATCCTCGACGCGGACCTCGCCCTCGCCGAGGAGACCGAGGACAAGATCAAGCTCTATCGACGGCTCGGTGACGTGCGCCGCACGCACCTCTCCGATCTCGACGGGTCGCTCGACGCCTACCGTCAGGCGCTCGAGCTCGAGCCCGGCGACGTCGAGACCCGCGCCGCGCTCGAGCTCTTGCTCGAGATCTCGGCCGCTCGCAAACACGCCGCAGAGCTCCTTCACCCGCTCTACGAGGCCGACGGCGACGCGCCGAAGCTCCTGCGCGTGCTCGACATCGAGGCCGAGGTCGCAGAGAGCGCGAGCGAGCGGATCGACAAACTCGAGAAGGCCCGCGCCACTGCGGAGGGCCCGCTCGGCGACGTCACCCGCGCGTACGACTACGCGAGCCGCGCCCTGCGTGAGGCCGTCGGCGACGAGCGCGTCGGCAAGCAGATGGAGACGATGGAGCGCCTCACGACCGCGACGGAGCGCTGGGCGGATACTTGTACGCTGTACAAGAATATCGCCCAGGACGTCCTCGACGGCGACGTGCAGAACGAGATGCTCCTGCGCATCGGCGAGCTCTCGCGCGACAAGCTCAACGATGCGGACACGGCAGTCACCTACTACCGCAAGGCCCTCGAGGGACGACCCGACGAGAAGCGTGCGCTCCTCGCGCTCGAGTCGCTCTACGCGGCGAAGGACGACGCGCAGTCGCTCCTCGACATCCTCAAGAAGCGCGAGGATCTCGCGGAGTCGGACAGCGAGCGCAAAGAGCTCATCTTCCGCGAGGCCGACCTCCTCCGTGAGAAGCTGAAGAGCCCCGCGGACGCGATCGAACGCCTCGAGGCCGCGCTGGCCATCGACGTCGACGAGCGCGCCACGAGCCAACTCGAGGAGCTCTACACCAACGAGAAGCGCTACGAGGATCTCGTCCGGCTCTACGAGCGCATGCTCGAGGCTGCGAGCTCGACCAGCGACAAGGCCGCGTCGCTCCGCGTGAAGATCGCGCGCATCGCACGCGAGAAGCTGGAGAACACGGCGCGCGCCTTCGACGAGCTCGCCGAGGCGCTCTCCATCTTGCCGGATGAGGAGAAGGCCGCGGGCTCACAGGGCAACGCCGAGGCCATCGCTGAGCTCGAGACCATCCTCGACAAGAGCGACAAGCCCGAAGAGCGCGGTCGCGCGGGCGAGATGCTCGAGTCGATCTATCTGCGGCAGGGCAACTGGGACCGCGTGAAGCGGACCATCGAGGCCCGCCTCGAGGCGAGCACCGACTCGGGCGAGCGGATGGAGCTTCTCAAGACGCTCGCTCGTCTCCACGAGGAGCAGCTCGAGAACTACACGGCCGCGATGGACGCGACCGCCAGGCTGCTCCACGAGGACGTCGCGGATCGCGCCGTTTGGAGCGAGCTCGAGCGCCTCGCGCGCGTGGCGACCGCGCAGAAGAAGCTCGCGGAGATCTACGCAGCCGAGCTCGCGCTGATCCCGAGCGACGACGAGACCACCGCCGAGCTCGCGAAGCGCGCCGGCGAGATCTTCGCCGAGGTCGGAGACGTCGACGCAGCCCTCAAGCTCTATCGACGCGCGCACGCCTTCGAGCCCGAGAACGAGGCGCTCTTCGAGGCGATCGAGAAGCTGCTCGTGAAGGAGCAGCGTCACGCCGAGCGCGTCGACCTCATGCGCAACGCGCTCGACTATCGCGATGGGGCGAAGCGGCTCGAGCTCCTGCACACCATCGCCGACCTCGAGGAGACGAAGCTCTCTCGCGACGAGGACGCGATCCAGACCTACAACGCGGCCCTCGAATACCAGGCGAACGACACGCTCTCGCTCGATCGGTTGACCGAGCTCTACAAGCGGCTCGCTCGACACAAGGATCTCGCGAGCCTCTACCAGACCCGCATCGATGGCTCGGAGTCCCCGGAGAAGGCCGCGCCCTTCCGGCTCGCGCTCGCGCGCCTGCTCCGCAAAGAGCTGAAAGACACGGGCGCCGCGATCGACAACCTCGAGGCGATCGTTTCCGACGTGCCTTGGATGCGCGAGGCCATCGCCGACCTCGAAGAGCTCACGCAGGACGAGGAACACAAGGCTCGCGTCGTCGAGATCTTGCGACCGCTCTACGAGCGCGCAGACGACTGGCAGCCGATGGTGAAGCTCAACCAAGAGCGCCTCGCCCTCGCGACGGAGAAGGCCGATCGAGCGGCCATCCTGCGTGAGAACGCGCGGCTCTTCGAGACGCGCGCCCTCGACAAGAAGAAGGCCTTCGAGGCTCTCGGCACGGCGTTCGACGTCGACCCCGAGGACGCGGAGACCCGTGAGGAGCTCGAGCGCCTCGCGCGCGAGCTCGAGGCCTTCGAGTCGCTCGCCGACGCGTTCGAGCGCGTGCTCGCGTCCGATCGTGAGAGCAGCGTCGACGACGTCACGCGTCGCGAGCTCCTCATCGATCTCGCGAACGTCTACGACGACGATCTCGACGATCCGCGCTGCGCGCTCTCGACGTTCGAGCGGCTCTCCGCCGCGTTCCCCGACGAGCGCGACGTGCTCGACGAGATCGACGATCTCGCGGTCTTGCTCGGCGACTGGAAGCGGGTCGCGTCCGTCCTCGAGAAGAAGGCGGAGGGCGCGTCCGACTCCGAGGCTGCGGAGGGCATGCGCCGCCTCGGTCAGGTTCAGGAGCAGATGCTCGAGGACGTCGACGCTGCGGTGAAGGCGTACGAGCGCGCGCTCGAGCTCGAATCTGACAGCACTGTAACCATCGATCGGCTCATCCCGCTCTACGAGGGCAAGGACGAGTCGCGCCGCTTGGTCGAGCTCTATGCGCGGCGCGTGGAGCTCGCCACCCCCGAGGAGAGCGACCTCCGCTACGACCTCAACGTGAAGACCGCGGAGCGATACCGCGGGCCGCTCGCGAGCGCTCGCGACGCCATCGCTGCGTTCGTCCAAGCGCTCGAGGCACGGCCCGGCGATCGGCCGGTGCTGGTCGCCCTGGAGAAGCTCTACCGCGACGAGGGCATGCACCAGGATCTCCTCGACAACCTGCGAGATCAGGCTGCCGCGGCGACCGAGGTCGAGGAGCGCGCGCGGCTGCGCGTCCTCATCGGCGACCTCTACAAAGACAAGCTCTCGAGCCCCGCCGACGCGCTTGAGCAATATCGCCTCGTGCTCGAGGAGGCCCCGACCAACGAGGGCGCCCTCGCTGCGGTGCGCATGATCGCCGAGCAGAACGACGACCTCCGCATCGACGCGACGGAGACCTTGCTCCCCGTGCTTCGCCAGACCGGGCGACACGAGGATCGCGTGGCCGTGCTCGAGCTCCGCTTGAAGGCCCTCACGGACTCCGAGCTCCGCGCGGCTGCCCTCAAGGAGATCGCGACGGTGCTCGACGCCGAGCTCAAGAAGCCGAGCGACGCCCTCACCGCGCTCCTCCGCGCGCTCGAAGACGCCCCTGAGGACAACGCTCTCCACGACGAGATCGCGCGCCTCGCGGACACGGTCGACGCAGGCTTCGGTCGCTACGCCGACGCGCTCGCCGAACGCGCCGAGGCTGCGCTCGACGCCGGCATCTCGCGATCGCTCTGGGCGCGCCTCGGCGCCGTCGCAGAAGATCGGCTGAAGGACGACGCGCGCGCCGCGAAGGCCTTCGCGAAGGCCCTCGATCAGGCCGCGGGCGACGAGAGCGAGGCCAAGCTCCTCGTCGCACTCGACCGACTCTACGAGCGGCTCGGCAGCCACAAGGAGCTCTCGGACATCCTCGAGCGCCGCATGACCTTCGGCAACGACGCCGAGCAAGCGGAGCTCTACTACCGCCTCGCGAAGCTCCAGATCCACGTCTTCAAGGAGCCTCAAGCGGGTCTCGGTTCGTTGCGCTCGGCGCTCGAGCGCAAGGCAGGACACGAGGGTGCGCGCGAGGAGCTCGAGAAGCTCACCGCGGCGCCCGAGCTCTTCGACGAGGTCGCCGAGACCCTCGAGGGCGTCTATCGACAGGCAGCGGACAGCCGCGCGCTCGCCGGCCTCTTCGAGAAGCGCATCGGCTACGCGAAGACCGGGCCCGATCGCCTGCGCCTCCGGCTCGACCTCGCGCGCGTGCTCGAGGATCAGGCCCACGACCCGAAGGCAGCGCTCGGCGCGCTGCTCGTGGCGCTCGACGACGACCCCAGCGACAGCGACGTCTTGGCCGAGATCGAGCGCGTCGCCGCGATCGTCGACGGCTGGGCCGACGCCGCGACCGCTCTCGAGAAGGCCATCGCGAGCGGCAAGTCATCGCTCACGTCGGAGACCTCGAGCGACCTCTGGAACCGCGCCGCGGGCTGGCGTCGCGACAAGATCAACGACCTCGAAGGCGCCGAGCGCGACTACGAGCAGGCGCTCTCGCACGACAGCCAGAACGAGGTCATCCTCCGCGCGATCGAGCAAATCCAGCGCGCGCCCGGTCGCGAACGAGACCTCGTCGCGACGCTGCGCCGGCTCGCCGCCCTCGACGGGATCGCGCAGCCCGCCGAGCTCCGCAAGGAAGCAAACTCGATCGCGCGCAGTCAGCTCGGCGACGACGCGCTCGCAGAGGCCATCCTCCGCGACATGGTCACCGCCGACGAAGCCGACGCGTGGGCCCTCGCCGAGCTCACCGAGCTCCGCCGCAAGGCTGGCGACGCGAAGGAGACCTTCAAGCTCCTCGTTCGCCGCACCGAGCTCGCGGGCGAGGCCGACGCGGTGAAGAAGCTGCGACACGAGGCCGCCGAGGTCGCGCGAAACGAGCTCAAAGACATCGCCGCCGCGACCGAGCTCTACGACACCATCTTCGAGGACGAGCCGACCGACGAGCGCGCGAGCAAAGCTCTGCGTGAGCTCTACGCCGAGGCCGGCAAGAAGAAGGATCTCCTCAAGCTGCTCGGCCGGCTCGTCGACGTCGCCGACAGCCCGAAGGTCCGCGCCGAGCTCCGACTCGAGGCTGCGCGCGTCTCCGACGAGCTCGACGCGACGACCGACGGCATCGAGCTGCTCCACGCGATCCTCGAGGACGACCCGGCGCATCGCGACGCAGCGCTGATGCTCTCTCGCTTGCTCGAGAAGACGGGTCGCGACGACGATCTCGCGAGCCTGCTCGAGCGCCAGATTTCGCTCGCGAAGGAGCGGAGTGACGTCGACGGCGAGCTCTCGTATCGCCTGCGCCTCGGTGAGGTGCAGGAGGCTCGGCTCGGCGACCTCGAGAAGGCCGCGTCCACGTTCGAGGTCATCCTCGACCGCGACAAGGCTCACAAGGGCGCCCTCGTCGCGCTCGCCCGCATCCAGGAGAAGCGCGGCGACAAGAAGTCGGCGGCCGGCTACCTCGAGCGCGTCCTCGAGCTCGAGTCGGGTGACGACGCGATCGCCACGGCGAAGCGACTCGCCACGCTGTTCGATCAGCTGGGCGACGACGAGGGCACGCAGCGCGCTCTCGAGCGTGGGCTCTCGGTCCGCGAGCGCGAGACCGAGATCCGCGGGCGCCTGCGAACCCTCTACGAAAAGAAGCAGGACTGGGCGAAGCTCGCGGCGCTGCTCTCCGGCGACGCCGAGGCCGCGACCGAGAACCCCGAGAAAATCCGGCTCTTCCGAACGACCGCGGACATCTTCAAGACCAAGCTCAAGGACCCGGCGAAGGCCGCGGACGCCCTCCTCGCGGCGTCGCAGCTCGCGCCGCAGGATCGCGAGCTCCTCCTCTTGCTCTGCGACGCGTACACCGAGTCGGGGCGCGGCAAACAAGCCGTCGAGGTGCTCCAGAAGATCGTCGAGTCGTACGGTGGTCGTCGCTCGAAGGAAGTCGCCGTCATCCACCACCGGCTCGCGAGCGCGTACCTCGCCGACGGCGATCGACAGAAGGCGCTGTCGGAGCTCGACACCGCGTTCAAGATCGACCCCGGCTCGATCGTGGTGCTCCGCGATCTCGGCACGCTCTCCCTCGAGCTCGCCGATGCGGACGCCGCGAACAAGGACGCCTACGTCGACCGCGCCGGCAAGACCTTCAAGGCCCTCTTGCTCCAGCGCCTCGACGACAACGGCCCGATCGGCAAGGCCGAGGTCTTCTATTACCTCGGTGACGTGGCCCACCGTCAGAACGACGACAAGAAGGCCATCCAGATGCTCGAGCGCGCCCTCGACAACGACAAGAACCTCGCCAAGGCGAAGGACCTGCTCGCGAAGCTCAAGAAGTGATCGAGCTCGAGCCGTTCCTTCGCGACGACCCCACCGCGGTCGCGCTCGACGGCACGCTCACCGACCCGCGGCACGCGACGGTGAGCGTCTTCGACCGCGGTTTCTTGTACGGCGATAGCGTATTCGAGACGCTGCGGACCTATCGGCGCACGCCCTTCAAGCTGCACGAGCACGTCGAGCGCCTCGCGTGGTCCGCCGAGCGGTTGGGCATCGCGATGCCCCTCGGCGTCGCCGAGCTCGTGGCCGAGGTCGAGCGCAACCTGCGCGACGCGCACACCATCGACGCGCGCCTCGCGGACTGCGATCTCTCCGCGCGCATCATGCTCACGCGCGGCGTCGGTCCGTTCGGGCTCGACCCCGCGGGCGCGAATCAACCGCTGCGTGTCACCTTCATCCGCAAGGTCAGGCAGCCCCCGCCCGGCAGCTACGCGAACGGCGTCGCGACGCTCTCGGTTCGCACCTACCGACCGAGCGACGCAGCCGGCGGCGCCAAGGTCGGCAACTACCTCGAGAGCATCCTCGCGCTGAAGCGCGCGCACGCCGCGAACGCCTACGAAGCGCTCATCGTGAACCACCTCGGTCACGTCCTCGAGGGCACGACCTCGAACGTCTTCATCATCAAAGACGGCGCGCTCATCACGCCATCACTCGAGCACTCGATCCTGCCCGGCGTCACGCGAGGCCTCGTGCTCGACGCTGCGCGCGACCTCGAGCTCCCCGTGCTCGAAGAGCCGCTCACCCCCGAGGATATCGCCGGCGCGGACGAGGCCTTCATCACCTCGACCTTGCGCGAGATCCTCCCGGTTTCGAGCCACGACGGTTACCCCATCGGCAGCGCGTGTCCGGGTCCGATCACGCTGCGGCTCCACGCGCGACTACGCGCTCGCGAGAAGCTCGACGACTGAGTTGGGGCGCGCCGGCGCAGCGCCGGCGCGTATGCACCCTCTCAACCGGCAGACGTCGGCAACCGTACCGAGCCGCCACCCTGCTGCGCGAGGTAGCTGAGCCCGCGCTGGAAGAACACGCGCAGGAACTCGAGCTCACTCGGCGGCGACGTGATGAGGCCGGCGCTCTCGATCGCGCGCGCCGCGCGGAGCAGCTCCTTCGCGCGATCGTCGCCGGAGCGCGCCCGCACGCACAGCGCGACGTCGCGGATTCGAAGCGAGAGCTTCGCGCGAGCCTCGGGCGTGAAGTACCGATCGACCGCGGCCTTGATCTCCTCGGCGATCGTCGCCTCGACCTTCGCCGAGTCGCTGCCCTCTTCGGGCGTGAGTCGCGCGCCGACCTTGCGAATCATCTCGTCGATCGCGCGCGGGTCGGGCAGCCAGCTGCGGAGCTCCGGCTCGGCGAAGAGCGACGCGGGCGCGGTGTTCTCACCGTCGCCGATCGCAGCTTCGAGCTCGGCTGTCGGGTGCGGCGGCTGTGATTCGGGTGCGGGCTCGAGCAGGTCCTTGCAGCGCTCGAGCTGGAGCGGCACGAGCTGCCCGCTCTTCGCGTTGTCCTCGAGCGCCGTCTTCACGCGCCAGCGGATCCAGTTCGGATCGACCGGCGTCGGTGCGACGCCGCTCGACTTCGCCAGGTTCTGGTGAGCCTCTTTGATCTGCGAGCGGCTCATCCAACCGACGAAGGCGTTGGTGACGCCGACGCCTTCGCGGACGATCACCTCCGCGATGTGAGCGCGCTCACCACCGCGACGCTTCGAGATCGTGGCGGACCACGCGCCGCGACCGTCGGGGGCGTTGAAGTTCGCCTCGACGATCTCCTCCTCGACCGCGCTCAACGCAGCGGGCTGCGAGGCTTTCACCTCGGGCAGCGCGACACCGCGCGAGCGAAGCACGCTCGCTGCTCGGCGCGCGGCCTTGCGAGCCGCACCGGAGAGGGTCTCGTCGCTCGCGGCCGCTGCGATGGCCTCGAGGTTCTGCGAGCGAAGCCACGTGTCGATGAGCGCCTCGGCGGCGCCCCCCGCGAGGCGCAAGACCTCCGCGGCGCGCTCCGCGTCCGCCGTGAGCCACTCGGGCTCCAACACGAGCTCGGGCGTCTCGTGCGCGGCCTTCGCTTTGGGGGCCGGCTGGGGCTGATGCGTCTTCTGCACGAGCGCCTCGCGCGCGGTCTTCGGCTTGTTTGCCTGCTTCTCGCGAGCCTCGACCGCGACCTTCGGCAGGCCGACGAGGATGGTCTCGTGAAGCGTCGGGAGCTTCGCCGGCGGGTGCGCAGGCGCCGGTGCCGGCGCGACCGCGGGCTTCGCGTGAGCGGTGGGCGCTGCGGCGCCCTTGCCCTCGGGCTTGCGTCGCTCGTCGCGACCCTTCTTGTCGCGCTTCGGCGGCGGGCCTTCGCCCGGCTTGCGCGGCGGCATCGTCAGCCATTTGTCGATGAACTCGGGGCTCGCGCGATCCATCGGACCACGCCGCGGCTCCAGAGGGCTGACGCGCCCGCTCGGCATCCCCGGTCGTCGAACATCGTCCTCTTCGAAGCGGCGCGGACGGCGCGGGCCGTGATCGTCACGCGGCTGCGCACCCTCGGCGGTTTGCTCGGGCGCGCCCTCAGTCGCGGGTCGAGCATCGCCCTGCGGACGAGGACCACCCGGCCGAGGCCCACGCGGCGGCCTGCCCGGCCGATCTGGCCTGCTCCCGCCAGGGCGGGCCGGCCGCGCCGGACGGTCCCCTTGCGCGGGGGCCGGGCGCACGGCACGCACGTCCCACTTGCGCGCGCCGGTCGGGGCAGCGCCCTCACCGGTGGTCGGGCTGGCCGAAGCGGGCGCGCCTTCCGACGCCGGGCCCGTTCGCTCGGCGGTCGACGCGGATCGCACGATCCGGCGCGTCTTCTGCGGCTTCTGCTCGTTCGAGTCTTGCTCGTCGCTCATTGCTTTTCTCCCACGTACGCGATGGCCTCGATTTCGACCTGAGCGCCTTTCGGGAGCTTCGTCACTTGCACGGTCGATCGCGCCGGCAAGCTTGAGTCGAAGACCTCCGCGTAGATCGCGTTCATCAGCGCGAACTGGCCCAAGTCGATCAAAAAGACCGTGGTTTTCACGACGGCGGCGGGCGTCGCGCCCGCGGCCTCCAAGATGGCGATCAGGTTCGCGACGACGCGCCGAGCCTCGGCCTCGAAGCCGCCGGCGACGAGCTCACCCGTCCCCGGGTCGAGGCCGATCTGCCCGCTCGTAAAGATGAAGCCCCCGACCTTGGTGGCCTGCGAGTAGGGCCCGATCGCGCGCGGTGCGCGCTCCGTCGACACGATTTCCTTGGCTTGCATGCGACTACCCGAAGCTCCTCTTGTGCTCGATCGCGCGGCCGAGCGTGATCGGATCGGCGAACTCCAAATCGCCGCCGTGGGGCACGCCGCTCGCGATGCGGGTGACAACAATGTCAGGATTTGCGGCAGCGATCTCCCGGGATATGAGCAGCGCCGTCGCTTCACCGTCGACGGACGGCGGCGTCGCCACCAGGACCTCGCGCACAGCGGCGCCGTCCGCGGTGAGGCGCGCGACGAGCCGCTCGAGACCGAGGTCCTCACGCATCACGCCGTCGAGCGGCGACAGGAGCTTGCCGAGGACGTGGTAGCGGCCGCGCATGGCGCCGCTGCGCTCGATCGCGAGCAAATCCTGGACGCGCGCGACCACGCAGAGGATCGCCGGATCGCGGCGCGAATCCCTGCAGATCGAGCAGCGCGGCGCCGACCCGGGGACCACGTCGGCGACGTGGCCACACTCGACGCAGGGCGCGACGTGATCCCTCAGCTCCACCAGCGCGGCGCCCAGCTCTCGAGGAACTCGCTCGTCGCCGAGCAACAAGGCGAGCGCGTACCGCTGCGCCGTCTTCTCCCCGACCCCAGGGAGCTTCGAGAGCAACTGCACGATGCGCAGCAGGCGATCCGGGAACATCGATGATCGGTCGTGAAGCGACCGCTCTACATCCCGGGGATCTTGATGCCGCCGGTGATCTTGTTGAGCTCGCCTTCGACCTTCTTGTCAGCGCTCTCCAAGGCCGTGTTTGCAGCGGCGACGACGGCGTCGAGGACCATCTCGAGGCCCTCGCTCTTCAGGAACTCGGGGTCGACTTGGATGCTTCGAAGCTTCCCCTCGCACGTCACGACGACCTTGATCTTGTCGCCCGCCGCCGAGCCCTCGACCTCGTGGTCTTTGAGCTGCGCTTTGCGCTCGTCGAGCTTGCGCTGCATGCGCGCTGCCTGGCGCATGAGCTCGTTCATCCCGCCGCGAAACTGCATGGTCGCGGGAACTTGCCGAAAAGCCGACCCGGCGGCAACTCGGAAAGGCCCCCTCTGGCACTCTGCGCCACGTTCGCGGCCTTCCTTGTGCCGCGCGCCTCGTGTAAACCCGAGCGATGTCCTACGTCGTCCTCGCCCGCAAGTGGCGGCCGCAGACCTTCGAGGACCTGGTCGGGCAACAGCACGTCGCAACAACGCTCCGCAATGCGATTGCGATCGACCGTGTCGCGCACGCCTTCCTCTTCACGGGCGTTCGCGGCGTGGGAAAGACAACGAGCGCGCGCATCCTCGCGAAAGCCCTGAATTGCCAGAAGGGCCCCACCGCAGAGCCCTGCCTCGCGTGCTCGCCTTGCCTGGAGATCGCCGCGGGCAGCGACCTCGATGTGCTCGAGATCGACGCCGCGAGCCGCACGGGTGTCGACGACATCCGCGATCTCCAAGAGACGCTCGCGTACCGGCCGACGCGTGATCGCTTCAAGATCTACATCGTCGACGAGGTGCACATGCTCTCGGCGAACGCGTGGAACGCCTTCCTCAAGACGCTCGAGGAGCCCCCTCCGCACGTGAAGTTCATCTTCGCGACGACCGAGGTCGCGAAGGTCCCCGTGACGATCCTTTCACGGTGTCAGCGCTACGACTTCAAGCTCATCGGCGCGACCACGATCGCGGGTCGCCTCGAGCACGTCCTCGCCAAAGAGGGGCTGAGCTACGAGGCGGGCGCGGTGCACCTGCTCGCTCGCGAGGCCGCGGGCAGCATGCGCGACGCGATGAGCCTGCTCGATCAGGTCATCGCGTGGACCGGCGCGGGTGCGACGCTCACGTCGGTAGGTGTCGCGCAAGCGCTGGGCGTCGCGGACGCCGTCGTCCTCACGTCGCTCGCGCGCCACGTGCTCAGCGGGCAAGCCGCCGAGTGTCTCGGCGTCGTGCGCGAGCTCGCCGAGTCGGGCTACGACATCGCTCACACCGCGCGCGACCTGCTCTCGACGTTCCGCGATCTGGTGGTCGCGCGCGTTGCGCCCGACGCTCACGGGCTGCTTTCTCTCCCCGAGGATCAGCTCGCGGAGCTCCGCGCGACGGCCGCGCTCGCGACCGTCGAGGACCTGACCCGCGTGCACCTCGCGTTCTCGCGATCGCTCGAGGAAATCCTCGAGTCCCAGCTCCCGCGCGCCTCGTTCGAGATGGCGTTGGTTCGACTCTCGCGGCGGCCGCCGCTGCTCCCCGTCGACGATCTCGTCCGGCGACTCACCGACCTCGAGGCTCGGCTCACCGGCGCCCCAGCTGGTCGCTCGCCGGGCCCCGCGCGTCGCGACCCTTCGCGCGCCCAGGCCGACGAGCCCCGCAGCAACGACGCGAGGCCGCGTCCGCGCCCGAGCGAGCCCGCCGACGACCCCGAGCCACCTGCCGACATGTTGGGGGGGCTCGGTTCGCCTGCACCGTTCGTGCAGCCGCCCAGCCCTGCGCCTGCACCAGCCCCGGCGCCACCGAATCAGCAGTCGCCAGCGCCTGGTCCGTCGGCCTTCCCGATGCCGGTGTTCGCCGTCCCTTCGTTCCTCACGTCGGGTCCTCCGCCCGTGCGTCCCAACGTGGCCATCCCTCTCTCGGAGGCCGCGCGACCCGGGCCGCAAGCATCGAAGAACAAGCCTCCCGCGTGGGCCGCGCTGAAGCTGCAGCCGACGACCGCGCAACCCATCGAGGATCTCGATCACCCGGGTTGGGTGCGGCTCGCGGAGTTGGTCGAGGCCGTGCGGCCGCGCTCCGGTCGCGCCGCGAGCCTCGTCGAACGCGGCTTCTTGATCGAGGCCGGTCGCGAGCGCCTCGTCGTCGCGCTCGACGAGTCTTCGTTCGAGGCGGACATGCTCGAGAACATCGACGTGCGCAGCCTCATCTCCGAGGTCGCGCAGACGAACCTGAAGGCATCGTTCGAGTTGGTCGCGCTCTCTGACGCCGAAGCTGCGCGCGCGAGCGCGTTGCCGACGCTCGCCCGCATGTTGACAGCCGCGGCGCGTGCGCGTCGCGCGGAGCTCGAACAGACCTTGCGCGCTCACCCCTTGGTGCTCGCGGCCGTCGAGCACCTCGGCGCGGAGGTCCGCGACGTTCGTTTGCCCGCCGAGGCCGAGCACGCCGAAATCACTCTCGAGGACGTCTTGTCGCAGCGCCGTCAGAAGAAGCGAGGAGCAGCATGAGCACACCGGGCTTACTCGATGAAATCGAGGCCTTCGTTCGTGTGGTTGAGGCCGGTTCGTTCACCGGCGCGGCGAAGCAACTCGGCGTCCCGAAGTCCACCTTGAGCCGCGCGCTCTCGCGTCTCGAGGACGCGACGAAGGTGCGGCTGCTCGGCCGATCGACCCGCGCGATCGCCCTCACCGAGGCAGGCAAGCGCTTCTTCGAGCAGGTCGCGCCGAACGTCGCCGGGCTGCGCTCCGCCGTGTCGCAGCTCTCCGAGAACGAGGAGGAGGCGCACGGCACGCTCCGCGTGACGATGCCCGTCGACGTGGGCGAGGCCATCGCGGCCGACCTCGTCACGAGGTTCGCGCGTCGTTACCCCCGCGTGCAGGTCGAGGTCGACGTCTCGGGTCGCGTGGTCAACCTGCTCGAAGAAGGGTTCGACATCGCGATCCGCGCGAGCGCCAAGCTCAAGGACTCCTCGCTCGTCGCCCGCAAGCTCGCCACGCTTCACTTCGGGCTCTTCGCGTCGCCTCGCTACCTCGCGACGCGTGGTCTGCCGGCCTCCATCGAGGACCTCCGCAAGCACGACTTCGTGCAGTTCTTCCCGCCGGGCTCGCGGCACGACATGTTGGAGCTCAAAGCAATCGTCGCGAGCCGCACGCACGTCATCGCGACCGACTTCGCCTTCCTGCGCTGCGTGCTCCGCTCCGACGCAGGGGTGGGGCCCCTGCCGTGTTTCCTCGCCCGCGAGGAGGTCTCCGCAGGCCGGCTCGTGCGGGTCATGCCCGACTGGGTCCGCGCTGTCGGCGCGCTCTACTTGGTCTATCCGAGCGCGAAGCATGTCCCGCGCAGGGTCGCTGTGTTTCGCGACTTCCTCGTCGAGAGCCTGAGCGAAGAGCTCCCCGAGCCCTGCGCCGAGCTCGCGCAAGAGCACTGAGCTCGCGAGAGCGCTGAGCTCGCAAGAGCAGTGTGGCCTCGCTCAGAGCGCGGCGCGCAGGCTGGCCTCGACCCCGCTCAAGAGCTCGTCGAGCGCGTCGAGCGGGATGTTCACGGGCGGCGCAATGTACACGACGTCGCCGAGCGGTCGCAGGTAGAGGCCACGAGCGCGCGCCTCCGTGTGGACGCGCCACCCTGCGCCCCCGAGGTAAGCCGCGCTCTCGCTCACGTTCACCGCGCCGACCATCCCGATCGAGCGCGGTCGCGAAACACCTGCGATCGCGGTCAAGCGCTCGAAGCTCTGCGCGATCCGTCGAGCCCGCTCGGGGATGCCGGCGAGCACGCCCTCGTCTTCGAAGACGTCGAGCACCTCGAGCGCGACGCGCGCGCCGAGCGGGTTGCCCGTGAACGAGTGCCCGTAGAAGAAGGCGCGCTCGGGCGCACCCAGGAACGCATCGAAGACGCGATCGTTCGCGAGCGTCGCGGCCATCGGCAACATGCCGCCCGAGAAACCCTTTGCGGTACAAACGATATCGGGCACGACCCCGGCCAGCGAGCAGGCCCACATCGCGCCGACGCGGCCGTACCCGGTGAAGACCTCGTCCGAGACGAGCAGCGCCCCGCTCCGATCACAGAGCTCCCGCGCGAGCCGCAAATACCACGCGGGATACGGGTTCATCCCCGACGCGCCCTGGAGGAGCGGCTCGACGACCATCGCGGCCACGTCCGCGCCGCGCTCCTCGAAGAACGCTCGCAGCTCCGCGGCAGCCGCACCGTCCGCGCCCTCGGTCGCCGCGGGCGGTCGAACGTGCGCGACCTTCATCAGCACGGCTTCGAACGGGCGCCGAAAGAGCTCGACGCCGCCGAGCGCAGTCACGCCCAGCGTCTCGCCGTGGAACGCATCACCGAGCGCGACGAACAGCGTGCGCTCGGCGCCGCGCTGTCGGTGGTAGCCGAGCGCCATCTTGAGCGCGGCCTCGATCGCGGTAGAGCCATCATCGCTGAAGAACACGTGCTCGAGACCGCGAGGAGCTACCGCGGCGAGCCGCTCCGCGAGCAGCGCCGCAGGTGCGTGGGTGACCCCCGCGAGCGACGCGTGACAGAGCGTCGCGGCCTGATCGGCGAGGGCGCGCACGAGCCGCGGATGATTGTGTCCGAGCACCGCGACCCACCAGCTCGAGTTCGCGTCGATGTACCGCTTGCCGTCGCGATCGAAGAGGTAGGGACCCGCCGCGTGGTCGACGACGAACGGATCGTTCTCGGGCGCCGCGTACTTCGACATCTGCGTGTACGGATGCCAGACGTAGCGCTTGTCGAGCGCGACGACGTCGGCGCGCTCGACGTTGGATCTGCGGCTCGTCGTCACGCGCTCTCCTTCTTCTTCCTGTTGAACGGCTCGATCACGGGCGCTGTGATAGCCGCGTTGCTCCCGGTCCGCACCGGGTTGAACTCGGGCTCCACCGGCAAGAACATGTGGACCTCGGTGCCGGCGCCACGCTCGCTGCGGATGGTGAGCTGCCCGCCGTGCGCGTCGACGACCCGCGCCACGATCGCGAGCCCCAGGCCGGTGCCCGCGGGCTTCGTCGTGAAGAAGGGATCGAGCGCGCGCTTGCGGACCACCGTGTCCATGCCCTCGCCGGTGTCGCTGATGATGATCTTCACGCCGGGCGCGCCGTGCTCGCCGCTCTGGCTGTCGCGCGGGTTGCGGCGTGCCCTGACGAGCTCGATCGCGAGGTTGCCGCCGCTCGGCATCGCTTGCAGCGCGTTGTTGACGACGTTCTCGATCGCCTGTCGCAAGAGGAGCGGGTCGCCCCCGACGCGCGGCACGCCCTTCTCCTCGTCGATGCTGATGTCGACGCCTTTGTCGCGGATCGGGTTCACTGCCTTCTCGACGAGCTCGCGCAGGACGATGCTCTGCTTCTCGACCGCGAGCGGCTTCGCGTAGTGGAGGAGGTCGCCGACGAGCTGGTTCAGGCGCACCGTCTCCTCCGACAAAATGCCGAGCAGCGTCTCGCGGTGTTCCTCGTTCGTGTGCTGCCGCTTCAGGGTCGAGACCGCGTTGGACATGATCGCGAGCGGGTTGCGGACCTCGTGCGCGACGACGGCCGCGAGCTCTCCGATCGCCGCGAGCTGCTCCTTGCGGACGAGCTCGTCTTGCCGCGACCGCAGATCACGGAACGCGCTCTCGAGCGCCTCCGACTTCTTGCTCAGCTCGGCGGTCTTCGCGACGAGGCGCTCCCGCTTGCGGGAGAACTTGACGATTTGCCCCCCAAACAATGTCAGCGCGAACCCCTCGAAGCCGAGGTGGAGCAGCGGCGGGCCGTGGTGTCCGAGCACGGCCGCGACGACGTCGCGAATTGCCATGACGCTCGTAAAGCAAAGGCCGAAGAAGGGAAGGTAACCGCCGCGTCTCTGCACCGCCGTGCGCCCGACGAGGAACGCAGCGGCGAGGACCGCGATCGCGAGGAGCGACCGCGCCGCGGCGCCGACGGGGCTGGGTGAGAACAGGTGCTGCGGATCGGTCGGCGGCAGCTCCGTCATGCCGACCAACGTGAGCACGCCGAGCACCGCCGACGCGCCGTACCAGGTCCCTGCGATCCAGCGAGGCACGGCGCCTCGACCGTCGATGATCGCGAAGTGGCAGATGAGCACCGCGGTCGGGTACGTGAGCGCCTCGCTCGAGCGAGCGAGCACGCTCGCGTCGAACTCACGGACCAACATCGCCAGGCCGAGGCAAGCGCTCGAGGTCCCCAGCATCGAGAACAGCGCCGCGAGCTGCGCGGCGCCGCGCTCGCCTTGGCGTCGACGCAGCGCCCACACGGAGTAGAGCGCTGCGCTGACGTAGATCGTGGTCCACGTCACGAGGACACCGGCGTAGAAGACGAAGTCCACGAGGCGGCCCATTCTCTCACGTGTCCAGCGCGCGCGGCGACGCAGGTGTGAGCTCGGTGGCCAGGGCGCTGACCGCGGTGAACGCGACCGAGTTGTTGGCCGAGCGAAGCGAGGGCAACGAGTCCCCCTGTTGGGCGAGCAAACGCGAGCCCAAGTTGTCGTAACATGCCGGCCCGTGCCTCAGCGCAAGCGGTACCTCTTCGTCTGCACGAACCGCCGGCCGTTCGGCTCTCCCAAAGGCTCGTGCGCCACGCGCGACGCCGAAGCCATCCACGCCGCCCTCAAGACGGAGCTCGCTGCGCGCAAGCTCGCGGTCGCCGAGGTGCGGGCGTGCACCGCGAGCTGCCTCGACGTGTGTTGGGCGGGCCCGGCGATCGCCGTCGAGCCGGACAACGTGTTCTACGGTCGCGTTCGACTCGAGGACGTTCCTGAGATCGTCGACGCGCTCGCGCGTGGTGAGCTCGTCGAGCGGCTGGTCATGCCCGCTCGAGACTTCGACGCCGCGACCGCGGACCCCGCCTTGCCGGAGCGACCTCCGCCGTCGGACGCCGGCCCGACGACGTGATCCTCGGCGTGCCCGTGGGGCTCTCGCTCGCGTTCTCGGAGAGGGCCACCGGGGGCTTCTGGCGCTTCGACGAGCCCGCGCGCGAACACCCGCTGCGGTTTCACCTGCGCGCGACGGCGCCTCGGGTCGAGCGCCCGCTCACGTTTCGGGTCACGGGTGACTTCAGCGCGGACGGCCTCGTCGACGCGGGGACCCTCACCGGCACCATCACCGCTCCGCGAGCCTGGATGCTCGAATATCGATTGAACATTGTTAAAGACGGCGCGGTCTCGCTGGTGCTCCACGGCGCGAAGCACAACATCCACCGCGACCTCTACGCGGGCATGACGACGCTCGCGGGGACGCTCAGCGAGCCCGACGCGAGCTCGCCGTTCGCGCGCTTCGTGTCTCGGTTCGACGCGCGCGGCGATGTTCGCTGGTGGCTGCGGAACCTGCACGTCGGCGCGTCGCTCGACAGGTGAGCCCCGCTCAGGTCGCCGCTGTCACGCCGTCGACCGCGTCGAAGAAGCGCTCCACCGTCGCTGCGACGCGCTCGGGGTCTTCGACCTGTGGGTAGTGCCCGAGGTCCGGCCACGTCGAGAGCTTCGCGCCGGGGATCTCTCCGACCAACGTCTCCGCGATCGCCATGACCGCGACCGGGTCGCGCTCGCCCCACGCGACATGCGTGGGCAGATCGAGGCGCGTCAGCGCGCCGATCCATCGATCCCAGAACCGCCGACGCTCGTGGATGTAGCCGATGAGCGCCGGCATGCGGGCGCGCCCGTCCGCGCGCGCGAGCAACGTCCACATCGCGCGCAGCCGCTCGCGAGGCACTGACTTCCCGAGGATGCGCTCGAGCTGCGCGATGAAGACGCGCTCGCTCGAGAGTCGAGCGAAGAGCGGCGCTGCGCTCGAGAGGAGGATCTTCTGCGAGACGGTGAGCTGCGTGAGCTCGACGTGGACCGAGCCGTTCATCAACGTGAGGCTCCTCATGTCGAAGCCTGGCAGGAGCCCGCGCTCTCGTCGTGCGCAGAGCTCGGTCGCCACGCTCGTGCCGAGATCGTGAGCCCAGACGTGGGCGCGCGTGACGCCCGCGTCGCGCAGCACTGCGAGCGCGACGTCGGTCTGCTCGTGGAGCGAATAGGAGAAGCGCTCGGGCTTGTCGGAGAGCCCGAAGCCGAGGAAGTCGAACGCGATCACCCGGCGTCGTCGCGCGAGCACGTCGATGGCTTCGTCGAAGTCGTGGCAAGACGTCGGAAACCCGTGCAGCACGAGCACCGGCGAGCGCGTCTCGTCGGGTTGCTCCGGCCCTCGCGCGTAGACGAACACGCGGCCATCCAGCGTCGTGAGCCATTTGCCAGCCCGCTCGAGCTCGTCCAGTCGAAGCATCGCTGGAGGCTAGTCCCCTGGAACCGACGTATCTTGAAGAATTCGCGCCGCGCGTCGGGCGCGTCAGCGGCCCGCTGCGTAGGCGTCGACCGCGCGCAGCTGGCGCAGCGTGCGCTCCGCGAGCTCGCGCATGCTCACCTCTTGGAAGCCGACCATGTTGGGTTTGACCGTGTCGGAGAGGCGCGACGCCAGGTTGCCGCCGAAGGCCGAGTAGCCGCGAGCAGCCCCGACGATCGAGCCGACCGTCGCGCCGTTGCAGTCCGTGTCGTGCCCGCACATGACGGCCGTCGTCGGCGCGCCTGTGGTGTCCATCTCGCCGTAGACGAGGGAGAGCACGCAGATCATCGCGTTGTTGATCGTATGAATGGGGTGCATGTTCGGCAGCGAAGCATCGAGCTTCGCCATACATGCCTCGAAGTCCGCGCAGCTCTTCGTCCACTCGAGGCAGCGCCTCGTCCAGCGCGCCAGGCGCGACCCTTTGGGGATCTCGGAGAGGCCTATCTCGACGAGCTCCCGCGCGTCCTTCACCACGAACGCCGCGGCCTGCATCGCAGCGAACATCATCTCGCCGTAAATCCCATTTCGATCGTGCGTCCAGCAGGCGTCCCGATAGGCAAACTCGGCCGCCAACTCGGGCTTGCCGGCGCACGCCCACGCCCACCCGTCGGCCCTGATCTGCGCCCCAATCCATTCGCGATAGGGGTTTCGGTGGCGCCGCGTGAGCGCCGGAGTCGCGTGGCACGTCCAATACCCGGGACGCGTGCTCCAGAGCTGCACGGTCTGAATCGCCTGCGCCTCGGCGGTGCAGATCGCGAATATCGGAATATGCCCGAGCCAATATCGGGCGACGTCCTGCCAGTCGAAGCCGGGCCCCGCGGTCTCGAGCACCCCCAACCCGACTAGGGTGTAGTGGATGTCGTCATCGGCCTCCATATAGGAGATGTGCTCGCGTTGGGAGCGCGGGCACCAGAGCGACATGCCGTCCCCGACGTCCCGGCCGCTGAAGTAATCCGTTAAAGGCCATTCGCCCCGGTTCTCTAGATATTGCTTGATGAGCCCGCGGCCGACGACGCGCGACGCGCCGTCGCGGGTCATTCCCATCCCCTCGACTGGCTTGCCGAGCGCGCACCCGACGGCGCGCCCCGTCCACGCGCCGTGCAATTTGTCGAGCGCCTCTGCGTCCGAAGGCCGATAACCGAGGTCACGCGGCCCGGCCGGTCGCAGCGCGCGGATGGCCTCGAGCTCGCTGGGCTCGTCGGCCGCGAGCGCCTTCGCTGCGGGGAGCGCCATGAGCTCGTCGTAGAGAGGATCGACCGCGCGGACGTCGTAAGCCTGCGTCGCTCCGTCGAGGGCGTCGATGCGCGCGAGCAGGCCGTCCGGGATGGAGCAGCCCTCGTCGCGACGCTGGATGACCTCGAGGCGCAATAGGTTGAGCGGGGTCTCCCAAGCCATGATCGCTATTTAGCGCTCTCGCTCTTCGTCAGAAAGCCGCCGTGCACTTGCCGTTGCAATTGGTCCCGTCGCCGCTGCAAAACCACTTTACGTCTCCACCGAAGCACGGCTCCCCGCAGAGCTCCGGCCCGCAGCCGGCCGCGACCCACGCGTCGAACGCCTCTTGGGCCGCGGTCGCGAGCCCCTGATCCGATGTGCCCGCGGGGCAGCCGCAAGGGTCGGAGATCACCTGTCCGACCCCACAGGCGTCGAAGTCGATACAGGTGTTGCAGGCCGTCGCCTGGTCGAACTTGGACAGGTAGTCCGCTTGGAGCTGCGCGCAGTCGACGCCGGTGCTGGTGGTCGAGGAGGACGTGCCGTTCGTCGAGGACCCTCCGCCGCTGCCGCCGTCGCCGTCACCCTGCGAATAGACGACCTTCGCGCCGCAGCCGAGCCCGATCGCGAGATACCCAATCAGCAAGAGTCTTGTGTTCTGCATGACGACCAACCTCCTCAGAACATCTCGGCCATCGCGGGCGAGCCGCCGCGGAAGAACAGCGCCTCGAGGCGGTTCGCCGCGTCGTCGTCGCAGGACAGGGCGCCGATGCGTCGCAGCGCTCGGGCGCTGTGATAACCCGAAAACAGCGACGCGAGAGCGCGAACGTCCAACTCGGCATCGACGGCGCCGCCGCGGCTCACGCCAGCGACGCCGTCACGCGTCTCGAGGGTGAATACCCCGTTGTTGCGGGGAATCAGTGGGTCGCTGATCGCCAGTCCGACGTGGCTCGAGAGCGGCATCGGATAGCCGCGCTCCGTGAGGGCACGCTCGACGTCGCACACGCGAATCATCCAGTCTCGCTCGCTGTGCTCTTCGTAGCAGGGCTCGCGCAACATCGTCAGGGCGAGGTGACTCGGCTCCCCGCGAAAGATCGCGAGGAACGTCATCGAGCGCATCGAGTGCAGCAATTGCCAGAGATGGGCGTAGCCACGCGCCGACGAGGAGACGAAGTCGGTCAAGCGCACGTTGTGGCGCGGGTCGGCCGCGTCGCGTCGGACCTGCGTGAAGAAGAGATAGGACTCGAGACGCTCGCCGTCGAAGAAGCCGACCCCGCGTACGACCTTGTTGCGAGGCGCCCGCACGCGCCGCCAGATATAGGGTCCCCTATCGAGGTATCCGTCGCGCTCGCGCGCCGCGACTCGATAGAGCTCTTCGATCGCCGGGTAATCGGCCTCGCCGAGGACGCGCGCGGTGAGCCCCTGGGCAGGCTGGGTCGACTCGATCAGCGAGCACTCGACATGAAACTCCATGAGCTTGCCGGCGCGCTCGTAGCCGGCTCTGCGATAAAGGGTTTGCGTAGCCGGATATAGAATCGACAGCGAGAAGCCCTGTTCACTGGCGTCGCGGACGCTGCCCTCCATGAGGGCGCGGCCCACCCCCGACGCGCGTCGATCGAGCGCGACGGCGACCCCCGCGACGCCGATCGCGCGGACCGCGCGTCCCCCGAAGAACTGGCCCATCGGCGCGTGGATGAGCGCTCCGGACACGCTCGCGCCCTCGCGCAGCACGCGAACGTTGTCGTGCCCCGCGGTCTCGAGCCAGCCCTTCACCTCGTCGGCGGCGAACGCCGACGCCTCGATCTCGGCGACGGCGTCGAGGTCGTCGGGGGCCATCACGTCGTATTGCATATTCACCGTCTATCACCGATTGGGCGTTAGCGCGCCTGACGCCGCGGCGCCCCTAGCCAAAGAGAGCCGTTTCTGTACCATGCCGCGCATGACGACCATGACGAAGCCGGGGCTTGGGTGGCGCCGGGACTTGCCGGACTTTCGCGACGTGACCTTCGAGTCCCACGAGGTCCAAGGCATCCTTCGGATCTCGAACTCGTACAAGGCAGTGAGTCAGCCGAACGCCGTGTTGCCGGCGAGCGTCGACCTCCGCAAGTGGTGCACACGCGTGCGGGACCTGGGCTCGCTCAACGCCTCGACCGCGTTCGCGGTGACCGCGCTGATGGAGTATTACGAGCGGCGCGCGTTCGGCCGTCACAGCGACTTCTCCGAGCTGTTCCTTTATCGCTCGACGCGCGACCTGCTCGGTTACTTGGACGATCTCGGGGCCGACCTGCGCACGACCCTCGCGGCGCTCAGGACGTTCGGGATGCCGGCCGAGAACCTCTATCCATTCCAACCCGAGAATCACAAGGCCTCACCCCCTGCGTTCTGTTACGGCTTCGCCGACACCTTCAGGACGCTTCGGTATTTCCGGCTCGATGATCCGAAGTTGAGCGGGCAGGCCGTGCTGTTGAACGTCCGCAAATGCCTCGCGGCTCGCATGCCCTCGGTCTTCGGTTTGCCGACCTACTCTTCGTTTCCTCTCGTGGGTGAGGGCGCCGAGATCGGGATCCCCGGGCCCGGCGAGCAGGCGACAGGTGGGCTCGCGCTCATGGCAGCCGGATATGACGACGAGCGCATGATTGGCCCTGATCAAGGCGCCCTCTTGGTCCGCAACGCCTGGGGTCCGGATTGGGGCGAGCGCGGTTATGCCTGGCTGTCCTATCGCTTCGTCGAGAGCCGTCTCGCGGTCGACTTCTGGTCGCTGATCCGCCCCGATTTCGTGAACACCGATCTCTTCAATTGAGGATCAGTCCGGCACGCTGATCACCCGAATCGAGACCTCCACGACGCCCGCGCGCATCATGTCGAGCTCGCGGGCGGCGCGCTTGGAGACGTCGATCACGCGGCCGGCCTTGAAAGGCCCTCGGTCGTTGATGCGCACTCGGACGCGCTCGCCCGAGGGACGCGACACCTCGACGATCGAACCGAAGGGCAGCGTCCGATGTGCAGCGGTGAGCTCCTCGGGATTGTAGGGTTCGCCGCTCGCAGTGCGGTGGCCAGCGAGCTTGTCCGAATAATAGCTCGCGCGACCACGCTCGACGTGCGCCCGTGAGTGCGCCGAGTCGGGCTCGCGCGCGCCACCTGTGGTGTTCGCGCAGCCGGCCAGCACCAGCGAGAGCGCGAGCATCATCGGGAGACGACTCACAGCCACGTCGTAGCACGAGCCGCGCGCGCCGAGAAAAAGCGGATCGTGGCGCGGGCACGTGTTAGACCCCGAGGTCATGGCAACTCCGTATGGCGACTGGGAGCCGGTGATCGGCTTGGAGGTCCACGCGCAGCTGCTCACGCGGACCAAGCTCTTCTGCGGATGTGAGACCAGCTTCGGGGATCCGCCGAATACCCACGTATGCCCGGTGTGCCTCGGGCTGCCCGGCGCGCTCCCGGTGCCGAGCTCCGGCGCAGTGGAGCAAGCGGTCGCGGCCGCGCTCGCACTCGGCTGCACCATCGAGTCGCGCAGCACCTTCGCGCGGAAGAACTATTTCTATCCCGACCTCCCGAAGGGATATCAGATTAGCCAATACGAGCGGCCCTTCTCTCGCGACGGCGTGCTCGCGATCGAGGTCCAAGGCGAGCGCGTCGCCGTGCGCATCCGGCGCATTCATATGGAAGAGGACGCCGGGAAAAACCTGCACGGCGTCGGGGCCAGCTCGCTCGTCGACCTCAACCGTGCGGGCACACCCCTCATCGAGATCGTCAGCGAGCCCGATATTCGAACTCCCGCTCAAGCCGCGGAGTACATGCGCCGTTTGAGGGAGGTCCTCATGGCGGTCGGGGTCAACGACGGCAACCTCGAGCAGGGCTCGTTCCGATGCGACGCGAACGTCTCGATCCGCCCGGTCGGTGACACCGGCCTGGGGGTCCGCGTCGAGATCAAGAACGTCAACTCCTTCCGCTTCGTCGAGGACGCGATCGACGTGGAAATTCGCAGGCAGATCGCGATGCGTGAGAGCGGGCAGCGCCTGCGCCAAGCGACCCGCGGATACAACGCCGAGAAGCGGGAGACCTATGTCCTGCGCGACAAAGAGGACGACGCCGGTTATCGGTATTTCCCTGATCCCGATTTGCCCGAGCTCGCGATCGACGAGTCGCTCCTCTCGCGCGCGCGGCTGCGCCTCCCCGAGCTCCCCGAGGCTCGGCGCGCGCGCTACCGCACCGAATTGGAGATACCGGCCGCCGCGGCATTGGTCCTCACCAGTCACCCGCGTATCACGGGCTTCTTCGAGGAGACCCTGCTGCTTTGTCCGCGCGGGCTCGAGCCCGTCCGAATTGCCAATTACCTCATCAGCGAGGTCTTGCGCGACACCAAGACTTCGGGTCTCGACGCGGTGTTCCCGCTGTCGCCGCGCCAGGTGGTCGACCTCCTCGAGCTCGTGCAAAAGGGAGCGATAAGCGGCAAACAAGCCAAAGAGGTCCACGCGAAGCTCGTCGGCACGAGCCGAGCGCCGGCGGACGTCGTCGCCGAGCTCGGGCTCGTGGTGCTGAGCGACCCCGCGGAGCTCGAGCGCTTGGCGCGCGAACTCATCACGGCGAATCCCAAGCCGGCTGCCCAATACCGAGCTGGCAAGACCGGAATGCTCGGCTTCTTCGTCGGACAAATCATGAAGGCGACGAAGGGCAGCGCCGACCCGGCGCTCGCGAACGACATCCTGAAGCGGCTCCTCTCGGAGGGCTCTTCGTGAGACCCGAGCACCTCGTCGGCGACCTGCGCTTCGCCGGCCGAGCGGCGGGGTCGGCGGGGTTTACGCTCCTTACCCTCGCTCGCTTCGAGGTCGAATCACGCCTTCATCACGGCGCCGACGACGAGCGGCTCATCGCCGAGGCGATGCGTCGATATGGGCGCTTCATGTGTGGCCTTTATGGGGTTCACGTCGAGACGGGCTCGGTCCCCATTAGCGGCTTCGTCTCGGGTCGCGACGACCGTGGGCGCGGTCGCGTCTTCGTCGTCAATCACAGGTCGGGGCTCGACATCATCGTCACGCTGGCCTTCCTCGAGGGCAAACACGTGAGTCGCGCCGATCTCGCCGGTTGGCCCATCGTCGGGCCGGCAGCCCGTCGCGCGGGCATCCTGTTCGTGGATCGCGAGAGCCGACGGTCGGGCGCGGCTGTCGTCCAACACATGATCGAGAACATCGAGCGCGGCTTGGGGGTCATTATCTTCCCCGAGGGAACGACCTTCGCCGGAGACGAGGTTCGCCCCTTCAAGCCAGGTGCGTTCGCCGTAGCTCGCAGGACTGAATGCGAGATCGTCCCAGTTGGTATCGCCTACGGCGGTCGCGCCAGCTCCTTCGACGACGAGCCCTTCATGGCTCATATGCGGCGGGTCGCGAGCGTTTCCGACACCCGTGTGGGCCTCGTGGTCGGCGACCCTTTGCGGGCCAAAGGACGTGACAGTCAATCCTTGGCCGAGGCTGCGCGTCAGGCCGTCGCCGAACAGGTTGCGCGGGCCCGCGCCCTCGCCGGCCCGGCCTTGTGAAGAGCTGAGCCAGGGTGTACGTCTAAACCGTCTTGGAGAGTACGATGCGAGCCACAACCTTCAAGCTAGGGCGTCTCGTCGGCAAACTCGCGGCGGGAGCCCTGTTCGCCGGCGCTGCTTATATCTCGCTCGGCGGTTCCGCAGAGGCCAAGGCCGACAAGTTCGGGGCCCTGGCCTTCTCTGATTCCACGGGAAAATACGGCTGGGCCGCGGATCGGGCCTCCCGCGAAGAGGCTGAAGACGCAGCCATCGGGTTCTGCGAGGTCAAAGACTGCCGCCCCATCGTCTGGTTCAAGAACTCGTGTGGCGCCATTGCCCGCGGCGACGATCGGGTCGTCTACTATGCATATGGTCAGACCTCGCGTGAGGAGTCCGAGCGCGTGGCGATTGACCGCTGCCAGGAACACACCACCAAGTGTGTGGGGATCGCCTGGGGTTGCACATCGCGTTAATCGAGCCCCCCAATGAATTGAGCCATCCCGAGAGCCCGGCCCGACTGCTTTTCGACTAGTCTCCCATGAATGCGCAGTCGATGGGCAGCTTGGGTGTTCTTGTGCAGTTTAGCCAGTTGGGCAGTCGCTTGTAGCTGTGGTGACGACACTCCCGGTGGTGGCGGCGCTGGGGGTGGTGGGTCGGATACCGGTGGAGCGCCAGCCGGCGGCTCAGGGGGTAATCCCTCCACGGGCGGGACTGCCGGTGCCGGCGGCACTGACCTTTGCGGCAACGGGGCTCTCGACCCCAATGAGACGTGTGACGGCGCGAGCCTGAACGGCGAGACGTGCGCCACACAAGGCCACGTCGGCGGGACTCTCGGCTGCAGCGCGGATTGCCAGTCTTTCGACACGTCGGCTTGCACGGACGACCCCTGCGGCAATGGCCAGCTCGACGCGGGTGAGACCTGCGACGGGGCGGACCTCAACGGCGAGACCTGCATTACTCAGGGGTTCTCGTCTGGAATGCTCGGCTGCCAGGCCGACTGCATGGACTTCGATGTATCGGGTTGCAACGGCAGCACGCCCCTTATTACCCAGTGCGCGACGCTCACGCCTCTGCCCAACGGGCAAGTCTGCCAGGTGACTCCGGGTAACGGCGCTCGCCTGATCCGCGGGACGATCCTGACCCCCGGCGAGATCCTCGAGGGGGGTGAGGTCCTCGTCGACGCGAGCGGCAATATCAGCTGCGTAGCCTGTGATTGCAGCGCTCAGGCCAATGGGGCCTCGGAGATCGAATGCCCGCAAGGCGTCGTGTCGCCGGGTCTCATCAACACGCACGATCACATCACCTTCACGCAGAACGACCCCTATACCAACACCGGAGAGCGCTACGAGCATCGCCACGATTGGCGGCGCGGGCTGCACAACCACACGCAGATCAACGCGAGCGGCGGCGCGACTGCCGATCAGGTGCGTTGGGGCGAGCTTCGCTTCGTGATGGGCGGCGCGACCTCGACGGTCGGCTCCGGCGGTCAGGTCGGCTTCCTCCGTAACCTGGATTCGGCGAACCAAGAGGGGCTGAATCAGGGCGTCGTCAATTTCGAGACCTTCCCGCTCGACGACTCGGCCGGAACTCAGCGCGACGGCGACTGCAACTACGGCGCAGCCCCGGATACGAGCGCCACCATCGCGAACGACCCGGCATATCTGCCTCACATCTCGGAGGGCATCGACGCGTTCGCGCGCAACGAGTTCCTCTGCACCTCGAACACGACCTTCGACACGACCGCGCCGGGCCTCGCCACCATCCTCGCAGCCCCTCAAAGCGCGTTCATCCACTCTGTCGGATTGCGCGCCCCCGACTACGCGCTGCTGGCCAGCACCTCGACCTCGGTGATCTGGTCGCCTCGGTCCAACGTCACCCTCTACGGGGATACCGCCGTCGTCACGGAGGCCGCCAACCTGGGTGTGCTCATCGCGCTCGGGACTGACTGGGTTGTAAGCGGCTCGATGAACATGCTGCGCGAGCTGCAGTGCGCCTCCGACCTGAATCGCGATCGGTTCGGCTCCTTCTTCAGCGACGAAGATCTCTGGTTGATGGCCACCTACAACGCGGCGGTCGCGACCTCGACCGACGACGCGATTGGGGTGCTCGCGCCGGGTCGCGTGGGCGACATCTCGATCTTCGACGGCGCCGTACACCCCTATCACCGCGCCGTCATCGACGCCGAAGCTCAGGACGTCACGCTCGTCATGCGCGGCGGCAAAGTGCTGTACGGCGACGCTGCGCTCATCAGCGCGCTCTCCAGCACGAGCTGTGACAGCGTCGATGTCTGCGGCACGTCGAAGAGCCTCTGCACGCAGTCCGAAATCGGCAAAACGCTGGCGCAACTCCAGGGTACGGTCGGGACGATCTACCCCGCGTTCTTCTGCGGTACGCCGACCAACGAGCCCTCGTGTGTGCCCTCGCGTCCTGCGTCGGTCAACGGATCGACCACCTACGATGGTCAGCTGACAGCGACCGACTCGGACGGCGACGGTATCGCGAACGCGGCCGACAATTGCCCGACGGTCTTCAACCCGATTCGTCCGGTCGACAACGGCGCTCAAGCGGACTTCGATCAGGACGGTGTCGGCGACGCCTGCGACGTCTGCCCGCTCGACGCGAACTCGACGACATGCACGCCGTTCGACCCGAACGACCAAGACAGCGACGGGGTCGCGAACCTCGACGACAACTGCCCCGCCAATCCGAACACCAATCAGCTCGACTCGGACAACGACGACAAGGGGGATGTCTGCGACGTCTGCCCGATGGACTACAACCCCGGCTCACAGGGTTGTCCGGCGACCATCTACGAGATCAAGAACGGCACTATCCCTCCCGGCGCGCCGGTCCATATCAGCGATGCGCTGGTCACGGGCAAGGCGACGAATGGCTTCTTCGCCCAGGTGAAGGAGGGCGACGCGGGTTACCTCGGCGCCAACTACTCCGGTATCTTCGTCTTCACCGGCACGGGCTCGCCGAACAACGCGGCCCTGATCGGCAATCGAGTCGCGATCGACGGCGCTGTTCAAGACTTCTTCGGAGAGCTCGAGATCTCGGGCGTGAGCGCGGTCACCATCACGTCCGCGACCGTGGAGCCACCGCCCGCGCCGATCTCCGTGCCCATCAGCGCAGTGACGACGGGCGGTCCGCAGGCCGCCCAGCTCGAGGGGGTGATCGTCACCGTCTCGGATCTGACGGTCACGCAGCCGATGAACGCGTTCAACGAATACACCGTTATCGACGGCACGGGCGCGCTCCTCGTCGATGACCTCATGTACCTGACTTCGCCCGCTCCGGCGGCGAACGACTTCTACACCTCGATCTCGGGCATCGTCGCCTTCCGCAACTCGGCCTCGAAGCTCCACCCGCGGGTCGCCTCCGATGTCGTGAAGGGGCTGGCGATCGCCACGTTCTCCCCGACGCTCTCGTATTTGGACCTCGGGGACTCCGGCGTTCCGACCTATCCGACCGCGCTCACGGTGACCCTCAACGGCACCGCCGCGATGGACACGTTCGTCCCCATCGTCTCGAGCGATCCGACCACAGTCACGGTGCAGAACGGCGGCGTGACCGTCCTCGCGGGTCAAACCAACGCGACCGTCTTCTTGAGCGGCCTCACGGTGGGCAGCTCCACGTTGACGGCGACGTTGGGCGCTTCCCTCAACGCAACTGTCCAGGTCGTCGACCCGGCGCAGCCGCCACAGTTCGTCTCGTTCACACCGGCGAGCTCGAGCGTGCCGGCCGGCAGCACCATCCAATACACGGTTACGCTGGACGTCCCCGCCATCGTCGACGAGGACATCACCCTGACGCTCACCCCGGCCGGGGCCGGCACGATACCCCCGTTCGTGACCGTGCTCGCCGGTCAGACATCGGCACAGTTCAACTATGTCGACAACGGCTCGGTCGTCGGGGCGCTCATCCAGATCGACGCCCTGCAGGTGTCCACCGGGATCGAGCTGAGCGCGACCGTCACGACCGTCAACGCGAGCGCGACGCACCTCGTGTTGAACGAGGTCGACTATGACCAAATCGGGCCCGACAATACCGAGTTCATCGAGATCTACAACGGGACAGGCTTCCCCGTGAGCCTCTCGAACTTGTCGCTCGTCTTCATGAACGGCTCGACGAGCACCGAATACAACGCGTTCGGACACGCCGCGCGCATCCAGCTGAATGAGGCCGTAGACGGGAACGGCACGCCCGCTACCACGCTGGCCGCGGGCCAATATCTGGTGATCGCGTCGACCGGCGTGACCACCATCCCGGCAGGCGCGCTCCGCATCGTCGGCGGCACCTCCAACAACATCCAGAACGGTGCGCCGGACGCGCTCGCGATCCTCGACAACAGCACGAACACCTTCGTGGACGCGCTCTCTTACGAGGGCAGCATCACCGCTGGCAACGTGACTGGGGTGGGGACGCTGGACTTCACCGAAGGTGGGGCCGGCTTGACCGTCGCGCAGTGTGGTGGTGAGGCCAGCGACGCGACGTCGACTGGGTCGCTCGTCCGAAGCCCCAATGGTCACGACACCAATGTGTCGTCGGCCGATTGGGTCTTTACCGCGACTCCCTCGCCCGGCGCGGCGAACCCCTAATCGCCTGCTCCCGAGTCGACTGGGCGAGAGTCCGGTCGGCTCGGGGTGTGCCGCAAACCGGGTTTACACGTTCGGAGCTCTACCCTAGAGAGTGAGGGTGGAGTCGAACGTCAAGGAGCTCTTGGATCTGGTGCTGCGGTGGATGCACCTCATCGCCGGCATCATGTGGGTCGGCAACTCGATGCTGTTCAACTGGCTTGATCGCAACCTCCTCAAGCCAGGAGACGACGGCTACGTGGGTGGGACCAATACCAAGAAAGAGCTGCTCGACGGCGAGATCTGGATGGTCCACTCGGGCGGCTTCTACCAAATCGAGAAGAAGCGGCTCGAGCCCGGGGAGATGCCGCGGGTACTCCACTGGTTCAAGTGGCAGTCCTATACGACCTGGATGACGGGCATTAGCCTGCTCGTGCTCGTCTATTACGTGGGCGGCGGCTTCATGGTCGACCCGCAGGTGCGCGCGCTCTCCCACCCCACGGCCGTCGCGATTGGCGTGGGCACGCTGCTCGGCGGCTTCATCACCTACGATCTCATCTGGCGATCCCCACTCGCCAAGAGCGAGACGGTCGCGACCGTCGTGTCCTTTGGGCTGCTCGCGGGCGTCGTGTTCTTCCTGCACCAGTTCCTGAGCGGCCGCGCCGCCTACATTCATGTAGGCGCGTTGATGGGCACGCTGATGGCAGGGAACGTGTTCTTCCACATCATCCCGTCGCAGCACTCGCTCGTCGACGCGACCAAACACGGAAAGCCCCAAGACAAGCTCATTGGCCTCCACGCCAAACAGCGGTCGATTCACAACAACTACCTGACGTTCCCGGTGCTCTTCATCATGTTGAGCAACCATTTCCCGAGCACGTATGGCAGCAAGCTGAACTACGTCATCCTCGGGGTCGTCATGGTGGGCGGCGCGAGCGTTCGCCATTTCTTGAACATTCGCTTCACCTTCAAGCCCTGGATTTGGGGCTTCGCAGGGGTGTTCGGCGGCACGGTCGTGCTCCTGTTCGTCTTGCTCTCTCAGCGCTCGGCGGCCGCCCCGGTCAAACAGGATCTCGGGGCGCCAGTCGACTTCAAGGTCGTTCAATCCGTGATCCGGCAGCGCTGCGCTGTCTGTCACTCCGAGACTCCGAGCGACCCCGTGTGGAAGGTCGCGCCGAACAACGTGAAGTTCGATACCCCCGCAGAGATCAAGGCTCACGCAGACCGCATTCACGCTCGCGCGTATGTCTCTCGCACGATGCCGCTCAACAACCAGACTGGGATCACCGAAGAAGAGCGAGATCTCATTGGGCGTTGGGTCCTTCAAGGCGCTCACACCGAATAGCCAGTTGCCGCAATTTCGGACATTCCGCAGTGTCGGATGAGTCAGTGAGCTATTGAGTCCACAGACCGTCCGCATTCAGGGCCTCGCCAGTCGGCGATTCGGCGACTTGGGTTCGCATTTCGGCGGAGTGAACCATCGGGGGAAAAGCTCGTTGCGCTCGAAGAAGCTCTTCCCCTCCTTTGCGGAACATGCGATTAGGTTGGTTCGTGCCTCTCGTCTACGTGCCCGAGCGCTCGGCGTTCTTTCATTGGGGCGATGACACCGCATTCGCGATGCGGTCGCTCTTGCAGCGCAACGCCTCACCAATTGAATTGTGTTTGGCGTTGCCAGACGGTGCGCGGCTCGTGCCTGGAGCGCTGACTCCACTGCTCGATACCGTCGCACGGTTGGCTGCGGTCCCCGCCGAGGAGACTTCGGCAATTCCCCCCTCCATCGGCGTTTGGGTGCTAGCGAGCAAGCTTGCGCTCGAGCTCGTGGGTCGCCAGCGCATCGTCCCTGCCGTGGTGGTCAATGAGGGCGCGAGCGAGGTGCGGTGGGCCGTAGCGCTCTCGGCAGTCGAGGACGCAGATCGATTGGCGGCGTTGGCGCGCGCGATGCCGCCTTCGGCCCACGCGATCGCGGCCGTTGCTCCTCAATCGGGTCGCAGAGCCGGAGTGCAGGCTTGGGCGCCGACTGCGCTGCTCCGCGCCTTCCTCGACGCCACCGCGGACTCCATCGTCCGCGCCAAACCCGTCTCCGCAAATCCGAATACGTCGTCTCAGCGCGCGACCTTCACGCCTGCACGCTCGACATGGGATGAGCGCTGGGTGCGCGCCCTCACCAACGGCCACGCGGGCTTCGAGCCACGTGGCTTGTCCGAGCGCGGCGTGCTCGACGGCCTCTCTCGGTGGAGCGAGCCTGCTCGGGAGATCGGTGATCGGATGCGGCTCTCGTTCGAGCTCGTCCTGCCCACCTCCGATGAAGCTCCGTTCGTACTCCGATATTCGCTCGAGGCGCCCGGGGATCCGCCGGTGACGTTGCCCGCGAGCAAGGTTTGGGAGCTTCGCGGTCGACACTTGACGATTGGAGGTCAAACCTTCCGCGACCCGCAGGAGACCCTTCTCGAGGGATTGGGTCGCGCCGCGCGCGTGTTCGCTCCGCTCGCAAACGGTCTAGCGGACGCGCGGCCCGCAGAGCTCGCGCTCGATCCCGCGGCGGCTTGGACGTACCTCGTCCAGGGCGCGCAGGCCCTCAAGGGTGCGGGCTTCGGCGTCGTCTTGCCGGGTGAGGTCACGGGGCTCGGGCAGCGCAAGCTGCATTTGCGGCTCCGCGTCGGTGGCAAACTCAGCCGCCAGTCGGCGCGCCTCGGCCTCGATGATCTGATGTCCTTCGAATGGGAGGCCGCGATCGGTGACGACGCGCTGACTCCCGCCGAGCTCGAGTCCATCATCAAGCAGCGGACGCCGCTCGTCCAATTCAGGGGTTCGTGGGTCACGATCGATCCCATCGAGCTCGAGCGCATCCATCACCGCACGACCACCGAGTCCACTCGGCGCCCCGCCCAAGAGGCTCTGCGCTTGGCGCTGGCGGGTGAAATCTACGAGGGCGATCTGCGCATTCCGGTCGTGGCCGGCGGCGCACTCTCGGACTTGTTGACTCGGCTTCGCAACGCTCGCTCGAGCGATGCTCTCGACGATCTCGGCAAGCCCCCAGTCGGCCTGCACGGCACGCTGCGCCCCTATCAGGAGCGCGGCTTGGAGTGGCTCGTCACGATGGGCTCGTTCGGGCTCGGCGCTTGTCTCGCCGACGACATGGGCCTTGGAAAGACGGTTCAGCTCCTCGCGTTCCTGCTCGAGGAGCGTGAGCGCGGCGATCACGACAAACGCCCGTCGCTCGTCGTCGCGCCGACCTCGGTCGCCGGCAACTGGGAGAGAGAGGCTCAGCGCTTCGCGCCGGACCTGCCCGTGATTCGGCATGACGGCCCGCGGTCGCTCGAGGCTGCTGCCAAGTCCGACGCGGCCCTCGTGATTACGACGTACGGCCTCTTGCGGCGCCACGCCGAGGCCCTCGCCGAAGTTCGGTGGTCCACGGTCGTCCTCGACGAGGCCCAGAACATCAAGAACTCGGCCTCCGCGACGGCGCGCGCCGCGCGCACCCTCAACGCGCCCAAGCGCTTCGCCCTGACCGGCACTCCCGTGGAGAATCGGCTCACGGAGCTCTGGTCGATTCTGGAGTTCGCGAACCCCGGAATCATGGGTTCGCTCGAGACCTTCCGGCGCGACTACGCCGTCCCCATCGAGAAATACGGCAGTGAGGGCGCGGCCGAGCGGCTGCGTCGACTCGCGGCGCCCTTCATCCTGCGCCGCGTGAAGAGCGACCCGAAGATCGTCCAGGATCTCCCGGCCAAGGACGAGACGACCGTGGCTTGCTCTCTCACGCGCGAGCAAGCGACGCTCTACAAGGCAGTCGTCGACGACGAGATGCGGCAGATCGAGTCCCTCACGGGTATCGAGCGGCAGGGTCGCGTGCTCACGCTCGCGATGTACCTCAAGCAAATCTGCAATCACCCCGCTCACTATTTGAAAGAGGCCGGTCCGCTCACCAACCGCTCAGGCAAGCTCTCCCGCGTCTCCGAGATGCTCGAAGAGGCCTTGAGCGTCGGCGACAAGGCTCTCGTCTTTACCCAATTCCGGGAGATGGGTGATCGGCTGGTCGCCCACTTCGAGAAGACGCTCGGTGTCGAGATTGCCTATCTCCACGGCGGCACCCCGGCGCGCGCGAGAGACCAAATCGTCCGCCGCTTCCAGGAGGAGCCCGAGGGCCCGAGGGTCTTCGTCCTCAGCTTGAAGGCAGGCGGCACGGGCCTCAACCTCACCGCGGCGAACCACGTATTCCACTACGATCGCTGGTGGAACCCGGCCGTCGAGGACCAGGCGACCGATCGCGCGCACCGCATCGGACAGCGCAGGAACGTCCAAGTCCACAAGCTCGTCTGCGCCGGCACCGTCGAGGAGAAGATCGATCGCATGCTCGAGCAGAAGCGAGATCTCGCGGCGCGCGTCGTGGGCTCCGGTGAGCGCTGGATTACGGAGCTCGACGACAACGCCCTTCGTGAGCTCTTCACCCTCTCGTCGGAGGCCGTGGTCGGCAGCGACGAGCCGGAGGAGACCGTCTCGAGCGGCGTGCGGAAACGCCCGGCTCGCAACAAAGCCGGTAACGTCGGCGCTCCCGAGAGCGGAGAGTCGATTGGACCGGAAAGTGAGCGCAGCGCAGACAGCTCTCCCCGGGTCCGAGCGACCGCTTCGGAGGAATCGTCGTGACAGTGTGGAGCCGAACCCAGCAGCAATGGCGTAGCGAGTTTTGGCGCGCTCGTGGTCGCGAAGGCGAGCGCGCGCGAACATGGGGTCAGCGCTGGCTCGAGGCTGTGTCGGCGCTCTCGGTGGAGACGCAGCGCCGCCTCCAAGAGGAAGAGCGCAGTCAACCCGGCAAGGGCGTTCACGACTTGGCGGTCGAGGGCGGTGTCATCACCGCCAAGGTCACCGAGACCGTGCGTCGCGACGCGCACACCGTCAGGGCGCTCTCGATTTCGCTCAACCCCGTGTCCGAAGAGGCTTGGGCCCAAATCGTCGAGGCCCTCGCCGCGAAGGCTTATTACTCAGTCGAGCTGCTCGCCAATCGACTCCCCGCCGAGCTCGAGGGCGTGTTCTCCGCGGCCGGCGTGAGCTTGCTCCCGGCCGGTGAGGCAGACGTCACGACGGAGTGCACGTGCCGCGGCTGGCGTGGGACGTGTCGGCATTTGGCTGCGACGCACTGGGTGCTCAGCCAGGCGATCGACCGCGATCCGTCGCTTATCCTGGAGTTCCGTGGTCGCACGCGCCAGCAGCTCCTCGACGAGGTCCGCGCCGCGCGCGTCGGTGAGTCGCTCGAGGTCGAGGCCGGTGTCGAGTCTGTCGCTACCGTGGACTTCGCCGGACTCTCCCGCAAGGCTTACGACCAATACCGCGCGCCGCTCCAGCCGATGCACTTCGAGTTTGATCCGCCCGCGCAGGCCGTCGCGGTGCTGCGTCAATTGGGTTTGCCCGCGGGCTGGCCCGGCGTCAGCGCACCAGCCGACATCCTCCGTCCCTTCGTCGTCGCAGCCTCCGAGACCGCACGCACGATGGCGCTCGCTCCGGCGGAGTCTCTACCCCTCCCCGAAGGCGGGTATTCTCTCGACCAGACGCTGGCCGCGAACGACGGACTCGACGAGTTCCTCACGTTCATGGGCGAGCGCGTCGAGGAGCTCGTGAGCGAGCTTCGTCCCGTGTTCGAGCAGCGACTCCTCGCCGAGGTCGAGGCCGCGCTCGATCGCTATACGAGCACCTGAGTCCTCAATTCAGCCAGGTGATGTCGAACTGAATCGTCATCGAGCCCGTGACATCGCCGTTGGCCGTCGAGCCCGACACCGGCCCCGTGAGATCGATGTTCGTTATCTCGCTGTCCGTCGCGCGGATGGTCAGCGTGCCCTTGAACTGGGTGACGAACGTCATCTCGTTGATCGTCTGCGTGAGCGTCAGGGCAACGTCGAAGACACCGTATTTGACGCTGTCTTTGACCTTGATGTCCTTCAGCGTCACGGACGCGTCCGTCACGCGCGAGGCATCGTTGGTCACGCCCGAGACAAGCTCCTCGACGATGGTGTCCGCGTGGTCACCCCGCTTGAGGGGAATATCGGGCATCGTCGAGAGCCTCGGCACGCCCAGCTCATTCGAGCGCCCGCGCACGAAGCTCTCCTCCTCCGGTGACACGGGCTCATGCGTCGCGGTCGTGACGACCACACCGCCGTCCCTGAACTCGGCAATATAGGACTTGCCGGAGACGGGTGACGGCTGCACCTGCGGCTCGGTCTGCTCGGACGACTGCGTCGAGTGGGTCACCTCCCCGAACTCGACCTTCTCTTTGATGACGATTCGCCCGTTCGCCGCGAGGATCGTCGCGGTCTCGACGGAGTTGGACTCGTCTTTGCTGCCGCCGAGCTGACCCACGGCGACGTCGCTCTTGCTGAACGACTTCGTCGTGCGCTTGCTGCCGACGACGGCGTCCTTCTTGATGAATTGGATCTGGTCGGTGTTCTGGTTGTTCTCGACCGCCGGCCCGCGCGAACCGCTGTTTGCCAGAGGTGCGGGCGTCTTTGCCGGGCTCGTGCTCGACTCGGCATTGGGGCTGTCGCCCTTGTTGCTGGACGAGCTCGAGGGGTCGCGTCGTACGAAGAGCACCGCGCCCGCGATCACGCACGCCCCGACGATCACCGCGAGGATGATCCCCACGGGGAATCCCCGCTTGGGCGGGACCTGCGCGGGGGCGAGGGGCGCGATCTGCGGCGCTCCTGTGGTTTGGGCCGCGCTCATCAGCGGCATCGCGGCGGCGGTCTGCCCAGCTGCGTACTGATGGGGATTCGCCGGAGTCGGGTTTTGATATGGCGTTTGCGTAGGAGCGCTCACAGCGCCGACGGGCATCGCCGGGTTTTGGGTCGCCTGGTTTTGGGTGTACGCGACGAAGTCCCCAGTAGGCATCGAGTGATGCCCGGGAGGAAGGGCCGCCTGGTTTTGGGTGTACGCGACGAAGTCCCCAGTAGGCATCGAGTGATGCGATGGATTCGTCAGCACCGGCGACCCCGGCAGGGTCGCGATGGGCGACGGCGTCCCCTGCGGGATGGTCGTGCTGAAACCCCTGTAAATTCCCTCGAGCGCGGCCTGTTGTTCGCCGGCAGACCCGAACCGCTGGGCCGCGACGCGTGAAGTCGCGCGCGCGAACCAAGCGTCGAACGCGGGCGGCAGGCTGACCCCGAAGCGCGCTGCGCGCTGCACGGCAGGCTCGGCCTGCGGCGACTGCATCGCCATGAGAAACCCGTACAGCGACGGAGAAGACTCCATCTCTTGCGACCAATAGGCGCGCCCGACGAGCACCGCAAAGGTGATATGCGCGAGCGCGAACAGGTCTGTCTGTGCCGAAATCGGCGCCGAGCCATCGAACTGCTCTGGCGCCATGTAGAGGGGAGTCCCGAGCGACCGAGTCTTGTCGGCGCCCGCGCCCTCGGCGACGACCTTCGCGATACCGAAGTCCAGGATCTTGGCGTGTGGCGAGCCGTCCTCGCGCACGGTGAGGAAGATGTTCTCGGGCTTCAGATCGCGGTGAACGACGCGCGCCGCGTGCGTTTTGTCGAGCGTGCGCGCGACCTGACTCAGGATCGGCAACGCGCGCTCGGGTGGCATGCGCCCCGTCCGCTGCAAGGCGTCGGCGAGCTCTTCCCCTTTGAGGAGCTCCATGACGAGGAACGGCATCCCGGTCGCGCGATCGACGCCAGCGTCGAACGTCTCGACGATGTGCTCGCTCTCGATCCCTGCGGCGACCCGAGCCTCGGCGCGGAACCGATTGCGTAGCTCCTCCGAGTGCACGACCGACGGCAGCATGACCTTGAGCGCGCGTCGCCGTTGCGTCTCCAGGTGGAGAACCTCGTAGACAGCGCCCATCCCACCCTGCGCCAGCGATCGGATGATCTGGTATTTCTCGTGGAAGACTGCGCCCTCGCGGAGCGCATCCTGCTGCATAGGGTCGGATGGTACGTCGCGCGCCAAGTGCGCGCCAGTAGGGTGCAGACTCAGGCCTTGATCTTCTTGTTGTCAGGATCGAAGAGCGGGCGCAGCGACGCGACTACCGGATAGCGCTTGTCGGCGATCTCGACGTCCCAGCGCCCGCGATCGATATAGGCCTGATCGAGCGGCTCGCCCGCGTCGATCATCGCGAGGCCGACCGCGCCGCCGAGCGTGAAGCCGTACGACGCGGCCCGCACGTAACCGACAGGCTTGTCATCACGTCGCACGACCTCGGCGTGGAACATCAGCGGTTCCGGGTCTTTCACCAGGATTTGGAGCAGCCGCCGCGTGAGCGGCCCCGCTGCCTTGCGCGCGACGACCGCGTCTTTTCCGATGAAGCCGCCCGGCTTCTTCAGATCGACGGCGAAGCCGAGCCCGGCCTCGAGCACCGAGTCCGTGTTGTCGATGTCGTGCCCGTAATCCCGATAACCCTTCTCCATGCGCAGGCTCGCGAGCGCCTTGAGCCCCGCGTGCCGGAGACCGAGCGAAGCGCCCGCGGCCACGAGTCGCTCGTAGACGTGGACCGCCTGTTCGGCCGGGATATAGAGCTCGTAGCCGAGCTCCCCGAGATAGGTAATCCGCACGCAGAGCACGCGCGCAAAGCCGATGTCGACCGTGCGCGCCGCCCGAAACGGGAAGGCCTCGTTCGACATGTCCGAGTCCGTCACCGCCTGCATCAGCTCGCGCGAGCGCGGCCCCTGCACGTTGAGCTGCGCGTACGCCGAGGTCACGTCGCTCGCGAACGCGTGCGCGTCCGTCGCCTCGAAATAACGGCGCATCAGCGTCTCGACGTGGCGGTGCGCGGTGTCCGAGGCAACTACCCAATAGCGCTCGTCGTCGAGCTTCGTCACCGTCAGGTCGGCCTCGAGCGTGCCCCCCGCGTTGAGCCACTGCGTGTACGTGATGACTTGGGGCGCGCCGTCGACGTTGTTCGCGGAAAGCATGTTCAACGCCTTGCCGGCGTCGCGCCCGACGACGCTGAACTTCGCCATGAAGGACATGTCCATCAGGATGACGCCCTCGCGCGCGGCCTCGTGTTCGGCGCGCCAGTTCGCGAACCAGCTCGGTCGACCCCACGTGAGCGCGGGGACCTCGGGGCGCGAGCCGTCGGTCGTGTACCAGTCGGCGCCCTCCCAGCCGCTGACGTCTCGGAAATAGGCGCCCTGCGCGGCCAGCCGATCGTGCACCGGCGAGCGCTTCGCGTCGCGCGCCGTCATCAGCGATCGCATCGGATAATGGCATTGATAGACCATCCCCAGCGACTCGACCGTTCGCTTACGCCGATATTCGGGCGTCGACTGATAGGGGTGTAGTCGGTCGATGTTGAAGCCCGTGATATCGACGTCCGGCCGCCCCGTGAGGATCCAGTGCGCGAGCACCCGCCCGAGGCCGCCCCCCGTGAGGATGCCGATCGAGTTGAGACCCGCCGCCACGAAGTAATTCCGAAGTTCGGGCGACTCGCCCACGATCGGCGCGAGATCCGGAGTGAAGCTCTCGGGTCCGCAAAAGAACTTGCGCACGCCGACCTCGAGCGACGCCGGCACGCGCGCCATCGCCTTTTCCAAATACGGCGTCATACGATCCCAGTCGGGAGAGATCTCGCCGAACGAGAAGTCGGCGGGGATCCCCTCGACCCGCCAAGGGGCGCAGACGGGCTCGAAGAGGCCGACCATCAGGCCGCCGACCTCCTCACGGAAATAGCCGTAGGAGCTCGGGTCCTCGAGCACGGGCCAATTCGGATCGATCCCGGGGATCTTGTCGGTGATGAGGTAATAGTGCTCCGCCGCTTGAAGAGGGACGTTCACGCCCGCGAGCCGGCCGAGCTCGCGCCCCCACATACCGGCGCAGTTGACGACGTATTCGGCCTCGATATCGCCGAATGGCGTCTTCACCCCCGATACGGCATTACGGCGCTTCGTGAAGCCGGTGACGGGCACCCCCTCGAGCACGGTCGCGCCGTGCATTCGAGCCCCCCGCGTGAGCGCCATCGTCACGTCCACGGGGTTCACGCGGCCGTCCTCGCGAACGTAGAAGCCTGCGCGAACGTCGTCGACCTTCGCGAGGGGGAAGAGCTCCTTCACCTGACTCGGGGACAGCTCGTGGACGTCGACTCCACAATAGCGATTGAAGGCCGAGACCCGCCGATACTCCTCCAGCCGGTCGTCGTCGGTCGCGACCTCGATGAAGCCGACAGGGCTGAATCCGGTCGCGAGCCCGGTCTCCTCCTCGAGGCTCGCGTAGAGCGAGCGCGTGTATTTCCGCATCTCGGTCGAGGTCTCCGAGGTCGAGCCGAACGTCACCATGAGCCCGGCCGCGTGCCACGTCGTGCCCGACGTGACGCGATCCCGCTCGAGCAGCACGACGTCGCGACAACCCATCTTCGCGAGGTGATAAGCGACCGAACATCCGATGATGCCGCCACCGACGACGACGACGCGCGCGCGCTCGGGGAGCTTGGGAGAGGAGCCTGACTCGGACATGCGGACCTCCTAATCGTGCGGGCGCCCTGCGTCGACCACCCTGCCTGGCTGTCTTGTCCGGTGTCGGACTGCCGTGTAGCGTTTCCCGCGCCAGCGATGCCGACTCCAACGTCTCTCCATCGCGGCGTAGCGTGGGCGGCTGTCGCGCTGCTCGTGTGCGCCGCAAGCTGCGGCGACAGCGCCCCGCCCGCGCCGGGCGCGACGAGCTCGAACAAATCACCAGGCAAGAGCCCCACCGTCGAGCTCTTCGCGCGGCCGACGAGCTCCGCGAGCGCGCCTGCTCGCGAACCCCCCTCGCGGGTCGCCAAGCCGCGGGCCACTGACTTCGAGTGGCTCGCGCCGACCCCGTTCGCCTACGAGCTGCTCGACGTCGCGGTGACCGCCAAAGGGCGGTTTATCGCCGTTGGCGACCGCGGCAACATCGTCCACTCCGACGACGACGGCAAGACATGGGTGGACGCGGGGACGCTCGGGCGCGGGGCCTTGTCCTCGATATGCACTTTGGGTTCGGGGCGCGTCCTCGTCGCCGGTCTCGGGGGCGATATTTGGTATTCGGACGACGAGGCCGAGAGCTTCACCCGGGTATCGGTCGCGGGCACGGCGCGCCTGCGCGCGGTCGCTTGCGCGAGCGCCACCGCGATCGCGGTCGGCCAATTGGGCACGGTGCTGCGGACGACCGATGGCGGCGTGACTTGGACGCACGCGTCGGGGGTTCCTCGCGACGTCGATCTCCTGGGCGTGTCCTATTTCGACGACAAGACCGTTGTCGTGACCGGCGCGCAGGGCGTGGCCCTGTCCTCTTCGGACGGTGGGGATAGTTTTACGGTGTTGAAGGATCTGATGCCCGAGTCCCGCCCGGGGATAGTGGGCTACGCGAGCGATCTCTTCGCCGCGTCGAAGGGCGCAGACGGCGTCGTCGTCCTCACGGGCGCGGACGGCACCGTGCTCACCGCCCCCAAGCTCGGTGACAAGTTCACGTACCTCTACGACAAGGGCTCGAGCTTCACGACGTTCGGCGACGGGATCGCGATGCCCGACGGCTCGCTGCTCGTCGCCTCGAGCAACGGACTCGGTCGCCTCTCGCTCGCAGACGGTAAGTTCACCCCCGAGTCTCTGCCGTCGATGCGTGCGATTCGGGCGCTCGCCAAGAAGGGCGAGGTCATCGTCGGCGTCGGTGAGGCCGGCGCGATCGTGCGATTGTCGGGCAAGAACCCCGAGGCCTCTTGGGCTGGCAGCGCCCCGTCGTGGCGCGCCGTGGTCCGACAAGGGGACAACCTCTTCGCTGTCGGGGAATCGGGCCTCGTCCTCTCCTCGCGCGATATGGGAAAGACCTTCAGCTACGGCGACACGGGCGACCCTTCGGCCCTGCGCGCGGCCTGCGTCCTCGGCCCGAAAGAGGTCTTGCTCGCGGGCGAGCAGGGCCTCGCGTTCTCGACGTCCGATGGCCTCGCGTTCGCGCTCGAGAACACCCATGTCGAGGTCGCGATCAACGGCCTCTCGGCGGCGGACAACGTCGTATTCGCCGTCGGCGACAAGGGGACAATCCTGCGCCGAGACGGCAAAGACAAATGGGTAAAGCTCGACGGCGGCGTGGACAAGAACCTCGCGGCCGTCTGGGCGCGCACCAAGTCCGAAGTCTACGTCGCCGGGGACCGGGGCACGCTGCTCCGCACGACGGACGGCGGCGCGACGTGGGCCAAGCTCGACGCCCGCGGCTCGCAGGCGCTCACGGCGATTGCCGGTCAGGCCTCGCTCGTCGCGGTGGTCGGCGAGGGGGGGACCGTCCTCGTCTCCACCGACGGTACGACGTTCGCGCGGAGGCCGGCGCCGGAGCTCGGCGCGCTGTCGACCGTCGCCGTGACGGCGTCGGGCACGATCGTCGTCGGCGGCAAATCCGATATTGCCGCGTCGGTCAAAGACGGCACTTTCGAATCGCGAGGCACCTTCGGCGGGGCGTTCTTCGCCTCGACGCTGCTCACGGACGGCTCGGTCGTCCTCGTCGGAGAGAAGGGCGCGGTCGTGCGCCTGCCGCCCGCCAAGCTCTAGTCCTCAGCTCTTGTCCTCGGCGTGGGGTCGGGTGCGATCGACGAAGTACGTGACCATATCGCCTTTACCCTTCACCTGAATCGTACCGCGCGGCTCGAGCGTGAAGAGCCCCTTCACGAGCTCGGCCGTCGCTTCGCTGATGTGGACGAGCCCCTTGCTGCCGTGTGACTCCATGCGGCTCGCCGTGTTCACCGTGTCGCCCCACAGATCGTAGATGAACTTCTTCTTGCCGATGACTCCGGCGACGACTGGGCCCGAGTGCACGCCGATCCGAATGGCGAGTCCGTAGCCCTTCGTCTGGTTGAGCTCCTCCAAGGCCTCGCGCATGCGAAGCGCCATTTCGACCGCGTGGGCCGCGTGCTTCGTGTCGGGCTCGGGCAGGCCGGCCGCGACCATATAGGCGTCCCCGATGGTCTTGATCTTCTCGAGCTTCAGCCGCTCGGCGAGCTCGTCGAACCGGCTGAAGACATCGTTCAGCACATTGACGAGTTCGGCCGGGGGCATTCGCGAGGAGAGCTCGGTGAAGCCCACGATGTCGGCGAAGAGCACGCTGACCTCGGCGAAGCCGTCCGCGATCGAGCGATGCCCACCCTTCAACCGATCAGAGATGCTGCGCGGCAGGATATTGAGCAAGAGCTGCTCGCTGCGGTCGTGTTCGAGCTCGAGGTCCTGTTCGGCGCGCCGCGTGTCCGCGTCGAAGAGATAACCGAGCAGGATGAGCGTCGAGAACGTGGTGATGATCGTGATCGCGCGCGTGAAGAGCGCCACCATGGGGTCGATGTCGACGAGCGCGCTCGAGGACCGCATGATGAAGGTGAAATAGAAGAAGCCGGCGAGGCTCGCGGCTGCGAACGGGTACAAGAACCAATTGCCCCGCGGCGTCACCACGAACACGACCGTCGCGAAGCAGAAGAAGTAGTACTGAAAGCCGACCTCGGGGCCGACGAAGTACGAGACGGCCGCGATATGGGCATTGCAGAGGAACAGGAACAGCCCTGTCGCGAGGGTGCGTGCCCGCAGCGCCACGAGCTTCAGCACGAGGAGCTGGAGCAGCCCGACGGTGAAATTGGCAATCAGCGGAAAGGCGAATTTCTTCGGGTTCGTCCAATAGCCGAACGTGAACCCCACCAGGCTGAACGACGCGATGACCGCACACTGATTGAGCAGGCGGGTCTTGCGGTGAGCCTCGGAGGAGAGGCCGTCCGTGCCGTTCCTGCTGATGCGCTCCCACAGCCCGAGGAGACCCATGTCAGCCGAGCCAACCCTGCTGTCGCGCGAGCGCGACTCCACCGATCAACAGGCAGCCGACCACTACCGCCAATACGACCCAGCGCAGCCTACGCGGGCGGGCCTGTTGCGGTAGCCGCACCGAGGCCGTCCCCATCGGCGGAGTCGGCTCGATCGTGCGCACCGGCGCTTGCGGCGTGTAGTGCATCGGCTGCGTGCCGAACGACGGGGCGTCGCCGAAGTTGAGCGGAGCGTGAGGCGTCGTCGGGGTCGGCGCAGGCGGCTGAGCGAGAACCGCGTTCATGCGCGCGGTGCCGCGCGACCCGGGGCTCGCCGCGAGCGCCGCGGCGACGGCGGGCGCTGCGCTCTGCCCGGGCGCCGTCACGACCGACATCATCGTACGAATATCGGGAGCTCCGGCTTGGGGCGCGCGCGGGATTGGAGACTCCATCCGCATGGTCCCACCGAATGGGCTGGCCTCGTGGCGCTCGTGATCTTCGAGCAAGAACTCCAGCGTAACGGCGCCGAGGCGCAGGATGTCTCCGTGCTTCAATACGGCATAAGGAATCGGCTTGTCGTTGACCGCCAAGCCGTTGGTGCTCCCCTCGTCGTGGACCTCCGTGATGCCGCTCGGGTGGACGACGACGCGCGCGTGGTGCGCCGAGAGGCTGTCGTCGTTGATGTAGATGTCGACATCGGCCTGGCGCCCGACGACGTAGGTCTGGGGGGCGAGCGCGTACGAGTGCCCGGGTGTCGGGCCCTTCTGTACGACGAGGCGGGCGACCGCGCTGGGGCGGGCCGCGTCAGGCAGTCGACGTGTGTTCGTCGGCTCGCCCTCGCCGGGGGGCAGCGGGTCCTTCGTGGTGTCGGCCTCGGTCGTCGCGCCTTGTGCCGTAATCGCCGCGGGCTGAACCCCTGATTGCGCTCCGAACGACGGCATCGACCAGCGCCCGTCTGGGCTCTTGCTGCTGAGCACGTCCTCGATGGTTTTTGCCTCGATCGAGGGCGGGCTCGACAGCCGCGAGGTCGCGCCCGCAGCCTTCGCTACGAGGTAATTGCGCAGCGTCTCGCGCAGCGCCGTAGCGAACGCCGCCATCGACTCGTATCGCTCGGCGGGCAGCTTGGCCATGCCCTTCGCGAGGATCGTCGAGAGCTCGGCGGGTGCGTTGGGCAGGCGGCTTACAAGGGAGTCAGGGTCGGCGTTCAAATGCCAAATCTGGAAGTCGTAGTGGCTCGGGTTCGGGTGTGCGGCGCCGAAGCAATGAGTCCCGGCGATCATCTCGAAGACGATGTGCGCGAGCGCGTAGACGTCGCTCGCCGGCGTGAGCGGTTTGCAGCGGATGTGCTCGGGCGACATGTACTTCCCAGTCCCGATCGTCCGGTTCTCCTCCGTCGCGGGCCCGCCGTATTTGGCAATCTTGGCCGCGCCGAGGTCGAGCAGCTTCACGCCTCGACCCATCCCGCTCGTGCGCTCGCGCACCGTGAGGAAGATGTTCTCGGGCTTGAGATCGCGGTGCAGGATGCCCTGTTCGTGCATCGCTTGGGCGGTCTCGGCGACCTCGATCGCGATGGGCAGCGCGTGCTCGATGCTCAGCTTGCCCATCACATGGAGCAGCTGCGCGAGCGTCTTGCCCCGCAGCACCTCCATCGCGATGAACGGGCCGATCTGCGGATCGTCACCCGCGTGATGCACTTGCACGAAATTGGGGTGTTTGAGCTCCCAGAGCGCGCGCCCCTCGTCCTGAAAACGCTGGACGATATCGGGTCTACGTCGGAACGCAGGCTTGAGGATCTTCAGCGCAAACTCGGCTCGCAGCGTGCGGTGCTCGACGAGATAGACCTCACCCATGCCCCCCTCGCCGAGCAGTCCGCGGACCGTGTATTGACCCGCGACTACCATCCCCGGCACACAGATCGCGGAATCGGGGCGATCATGCAGACCGCTCGCAAAGTCCGTCGGCGCGTGAGCGTCGACGTTTGCGCGCCCAGGGGGAGGTCCCATCGTTGGCCGGCCATCATAGCCCGAAAGTCGTGATCCAGAAGAAGCCCGCGAGAACCTGACGACGTCGTCAGTGAATGACTCCAGCGAGGAGCAGCGCGAACCACACGATGGCTAGAATCGAAACGATCGAGATCACGATCGCGAGGATTTCTACAGCGCTTCGACCCTTCGCGGGAGGCTTGGTGGGCGCGCGCGGGGGCGGGAGCGGCGCCACGACGACGGGCGCTGGCGGTGGTCCGAACGTAGGTGGCGTGGGAGCTTGCGCCGCGGCCTGCGCGACCTCCCGTATGGGCGCCAGGTTGGCGGGCAATATCGCTGTTGGGGGCGGCGCCGGAGGACTCCCGAATACGGGACTCGCGGGCGGGTCGCGCAGCATGACCGTGGAGGGTGGAAATCGCTGAGCATCCCGCGCTTGCTCGATCTTCGGCGCGACGGGGACCGCTCCCTCCACCATGCGGATCGTGCGCTGCACCGCGTGGGGATTTGCTGGGGACGCGCTCTTCGGCCGCGGGCTCGCGGCGGGCGCCGGCTGGGCGGCCGTTTGCATGAGCGGCGTGAGCGCGTCGATCATCTCCCGCGCCGACGAAAACCGATCTTCCGGGCGCTTCTCGAGGGCGCGCAGGATGATGCGATCGAGCTCGGGCGAGAGCCGCGCGAACATCGAAGGAGGCTTGGGGATCTCGGTCGCGTGCGCTGCTGCGTATTCGATGACGTCACCGCAGATAAAGGGATAGCGGCCCGAGACCAGCCGATAGAGGACGACGCCTATTCCGTAGATGTCGGCGCGCGCGTCGACGGTCTTGTTGAGGACTTGCTCCGGAGACATGAACCGGGGAGTCCCGATCATCTGACCCTCCGCCGTGGGGTTCTCGAGCGGAGCGACGTCCACTGCGTTCTCTCCCGGCTCGGCGCCGACGAGCTTCACGATGCCAAAGTCAATGACCTTGACGAACGGCGGATTGACCGCGTCGCCGTCGCACAGGAAGAGGTTGTCGAGCTTCACGTCCCGGTGGATGACCCCCGCCCGATGCGCCGCGCCCAAACCGGCGAGCGCCTGAGTCACGTAGAGGACTGCGTCTTTGACGGGCAGGACGTCGGTAGCGCCGACGACCTCACGCAGCGTCTTACCGTAGAGTCGCTCCGTCACGAGGTAGGGCCTGCCGACGCTCGTTCGCGCGAAGTCGACGACCGCGAGCAAGTTCGGATGAGACAGCTGAGCGAGCGCCTGCGCCTCGACCCGCAATCGGTCTTCGAGATCAGGGCGGCCAGGATCTCGCAGGATCTTCATTACGAGTTTGCGCCGCAGCGTGCGGTGCTCGATCTCGAACAATGCCCCCATCCCACCGTGTCCGATCGGTGCCACGACTCGATAGGGGGTACCGTCGAGCTCCGCGTCGAGCGCGTCCTGAAAGGCCTGGTTCGCTTCGCTCATGAGGTCTCCGAGCACGGAGTCGGCTGGCCGCTCCCGTCGAGGACACGTTCCCCGCGCGCAGCATATCTCCGCGCTCCGTCCCCGTTGACGCCCAAGCGGGGCCTCGTGCATCGTCCCGACCCTATGATCAAGCTCCAGCCCAAGACTCTCGAGCGCATCCGGGACCACTTTCGCGACGTGGGTCAGCCCGCGAGCGTTGCGTTCACGCGGCCGCTCGCGGACTCCGACCCGTTCGCGTCGGACCCCGACGCGAAGCGCCGCTTCGAAGCTCTCTTCGAGGCGATGTTCTTGATGGTCGCGGCAGACGGCAAGATCGAAGACGCAGAGCGAGAGGTCCTGCGCGGCGCTGTGCGTGGGCTGACTGACGGCGCAGTAAGGTCAGTGCACATCGACAAGCTCATCGAGCAGTGCAAGGCCGCGCTCGCGCAGGGCACGCCCGCTCGGTTGAAGGCGCTCGCCCCCATCCTTCAGGAGGACCCGGCGCTCGTCGAAGCAGCGTTCTCCCTATCGGCCGCGCTCGCTTTCGCGGACAGCGCCATCGGCGACGAGGAAAACGAGCTCATCAACGACATGGCCGAGGCCTTCGGCATCGACGGCGATCGCGCCGAAGAGCTGCTCAACCTGCTCGAGACCGAGTCCATCGACTGAGTTCGCGGACGCGGTCTCGAGCGACGCGCGTCACATCTTGCCGATGATCGCGTCGCCGAACTCCGAGCATTTCACCTCGCGAGCGCCGCCCATGAGCCGCGCGAAATCGTAGGTGACCGTGCCCGCGCCGATCGCGCCATCCATACCCTTGATGACGAGGTCCGCGGCCTCGTTCCAACCGAGGTGGCGCAGCATCATCTCGCCGGAGAGGATGACAGAGCCCGGGTTGACCTTGTCGAGGTTCGCGTACTTCGGGGCCGTGCCGTGCGTGGCCTCGAAGATGGCGTGGCCCGTGACGTAGTTGATATTGCCGCCGGGGGCGATGCCGATGCCGCCGACCTGAGCCGCGAGCGCGTCGGACAGGTAGTCGCCATTGAGGTTCAGCGTGGCGATGACTTCGAACTCCTTCGGCCGGGTGAGGACCTGTTGGAGCGTGATGTCGGCGATTGAGTCCTTGATTCGGAGCAGCTTCTTCCATTTGCCCTGGCCGTGCGTGTCCCAGAGCTTGAGCGCGGCCTCGACCTCGTCGCGGAACTCCTTCTGATTGTCGGGCGGGGCCATGTCGTAGCCGGGCTCGATCAGCTTGGCGTTCTCCTCGACGCTGAGATCGGGATTCGCTTCCTTGTTGCCGAGTATCCAAGCCTCTCGCTCGGTCACGGCGCGGCCACGGAACTCCTTGGTCGCGAGCGCGTATCCCCAATTCTTGAACGCGCCCTCCGTGAACTTCATGATGTTGCCCTTGTGCACGAAGGTGACGCTCTTGCGACCTTCGCGGAGGGCGTATTCGATCGCGGCGCGGACGAGGCGCTCGGTGCCGTCTCGGCTCACCGGCTTGATCCCGATACCGCTCGTGGCCGGGAATCGGATCTTCTTCACCTTCATCTCGCCCTCGAGGAAGGCGATGAGCTTCTTCGCCTCGGGCGTCTCGGCCTCCCACTCGATACCGGCATAGATGTCCTCGGTGTTCTCGCGGAAGATCACCATATCGACGGCCGCCGGGTCGCGGACGGGGGAGGGAACTCCCTTGAACCAGCGCACGGGGCGCAGGCACACGTAGAGATCGAGCATCTGGCGGAGCGCCACGTTCAGCGAGCGGATACCCTTGCCGATGGGCGTCGTGAGCGGGCCTTTGATGCCGACGAGGTATTGCTTGTAGGCGTCGACCGTGCCCTGAGGCAGCCAATCCCCGAATTGGCGAAATGCCTTTTCGCCGGCGAAGACCTCATACCAAGAGATCTTGCGCTTACCCCCATATGCCTTCTCGACGGCCGCATCGAGGACGCGCACGCTCGCGCGCCAGATATCGGGACCCGTGCCGTCCCCCTCGATGAACGGAATGATCGGATGATCAGGGACGCTGAGCACACCGGTCGCGCTCATCGTGATTGCTTCGCCGCTCGTGGGCTTGGGAAATTCTGCCATGGCGAGCGGGCTATCAGAGTGGAGCGAGAGCTTCAAGCTGCGCGCGAGTACCACCGAGGCCGACGATGCGGTATGTACCCGAGCGATGCGCTCCGACCGGGCTAGCAACCCCAACAAACCCTCAATGACGCGCTCCGGATTGCGACGCTTCGCTGCGATCACGCTGCGCGTCATCGGTGCTGCGGGGCTCCTCACGCTCGCGAATGGCGTGCTCGATCCACAACCGGCCAATGCCGTTGTCGTGGAGAAGATCGCGGCTGTCGTCGGCGACGACGCAATCCTCTTCAGCGACGTTCGCGCTCGCGCGACACCGCTCTTGCGGGTCATCGCGCGGCAGGTCCCGCCAGGTCCTCAACGCACCGCCGCCGAGTCCCAAGTCTACAAGGATCTCATCCTCCGAATGGTCGAGGAGCTGCTCGAGGTCCAGGCCGCCGAGCGACTCAAGATCACCGTCCTGCCCGAGGAGATCGACGCGGCGATCAACAACGTCGCGGCCTCGCAGCGCATGACTCCCCAACAGCTCTTCGAAGCAGCGGCCGAGCGCAGCGGCATGACCGAGCTCGAATATCGAGCGGAGATCCAGCGCCAGCTCCTCGAGGGCAAACTCCTCAGTCAGCGTGTCCGTGGTCGTATCCGGATCACCGAAGAGGACCTGAAGAACGCCTTCCAACGCACCCTCCGTGAAGAGCGCGAGCGCCGCGAATATAGGCCCCTTTGGATCGTGCTGCGCCTCCCCCAGGACGCGACGCCCGAAGACACCAAGAAGCGGGACGATCTCGCCGCGAGCATCTACAAGCAGCTCAAAGACGGTACGAGCTTCGCCGAACTCGCAAAGGCCTATTCGGACGATACCAAATCAGCCGCCAAGGGCGGTGACCTCGGCATCCACGCTCCGATTCGCACGCAGGCCGCCCAAAGCGGTAAACGACCCGCCCTCGCCGAGGACATCGAAGCGCACATCATGCCGCTCGAGCCCGGCCAATTCTCCGAGCCCTTCCACTTCGCCGACGCCATCCTCATCGTCGGCCTCCAGTCTCGCCAGCCCTCTCGCTACACCACGCTCGAGGCCGCCAAGGAAGAGATGACCTCCCGCGTGCAGAACGAGATCCTCGCGCGGGAGCGCACGGTCTGGATGGATGAGCTGAAGAAGCGGACCTACGTCGATATTCGGATGTGAAGGACGCGCCGCGGCTACCGGATTGTCGTGACTGCGGGGCTTGCTGTCGCTCGGGCGCGGCCCGCTATGTGCCAGTCTTCGAGATCGACGCCGAGCGGCTCGATCCGGCGCTGCGCGATCGTTTGACCCACACCCCGGAGGGGCGGCGCTATTTGCCAATGGTCGACGGGGCGTGTGCGCTGCTCGATAAAACCGTATGCACCATTTATCCGGCTCGACCCGACGCGTGTCGTGCCCTCGAGCGCGGCTCCTCGGCGTGCGTGGAGGCTCTGCGCCTCGCTCGTTCTTGAGCTCTCTTGGAACTCGCTGAAGGAATCTTGAGAGCGGCTCGCTTGGCGCGTCCGCCTGAATAGGCCAGCCTCGCTTCATGAGAGCGACTCGGGGGTTGGTTACTGCCATATTGGGATGTGCGTGGCTCGGGCTCGCCGGCCTCGCGTGCGGCGACGACAACGAGGGCCCGGGCGGCGCGGGTGGGGTCGGTGGTGGCACTGGGGGCGGCGCGGCGGGCGGAACCGTCGGCGGGGCAGGGGGCTCGGGTGGCGGCGCCCCGGTCTGCCCCGAGGGCTCCCACGAGGGCCCGAATGGCTGCGAGGCGACGCTGGGCGCTTATCAAGAGACGAGCGCGCTCAACGCAGCTCGCGACCACCACATGACATTCTCGCTGGAGCGACCGAATGGGACGTTCCTCTATGTCGCTGGTGGCTACAAGAATCAGGCGACCCCGGTTACGTCGTTCGAGCGCGCCCTGGTGAACGCGGACGGGACGCTCGCGCCTTGGGAGGTCCTGCCCAATGTCAAAGACGTCTCCGGCGCGGGCGTCGTGACCCTCGGTGACAAGGCTGTCATCATGGGCGGCTATCGAGGGTTCATCCACGCTACGCGGACGGTCGACATCTACACCGCAGACGACGACGGGAACCTCACGGAGTCGGCCGGCCCCGACCTCATCGACCCGCGCTTCCACGTGGGCGCGGTGCTCACGAACGGGTTCATCTATGTCGTCGGTGGGATGAACTCGGGTGGCACCAGCCTCACGACCGTGGAGCGGGCCTCGTTCGACGGCACGACGGTGGGCGCGTTCCAGGCGGATACGGCGCTGCCGCTACCGTGCAGTCACCAGGGCGTGGCGACAGACGGGAAGTCCATCTTCGTGACGGGTGGGCTCGCGCGGGTCAATGGCGACTTCGCCAACGACGTGCCTTACGACAGTGTCCTCAGCGCACCGATTCAAGCGGACGGCACGCTCGGCGCCTGGACCGACCTCGGCACTATGCCGGTATCGCTGTCCATCCACGCGTCCTTCGTGCACGCGGGGAGTCTCTATGTCGTCGGCGGGCTCAAGGACGTCACGACGTTCGTCAAGACGGTGTATCGCGCTCCGATCGCGGAGGACGGCACGCTCGGCGCGTGGGAGACCCTCGCGATCGAGCTGCCTCGCACCCGCGGGCACAGCCACCAAGATCCGATGATCGGCCCCTTCACCTACTCGGTCGGTGGATATGCCGGTACTTCGCAGACACAGGTCTATTTCGCCCGCTTCGAGTGACATCCTGGCAAACGTCGCCGCCGAGCGAATAGGTGTGGCCATGAGCCGTTACCTCCGCCGAGGCTGCGAGCCGAAGACTCCGAGCGGTCGGGGTTCGAGGGCTCGCATTGTCCTAACGGAGGTATATGCGGCCAACGAGCCTGCTCCTGTTGTCGTCAGCGATCGTCCTGTTCTTCGAGCCCCGATTGGCGCGCGCGGCCGAGTCGGCGCCCGACGCAGAGCCCGACAAGGCAGAAGCGCCGGAGTCACGCGAAAGACCGGCTCAGCACGTCCGCTTCAATACCGGGATAGGCGTCTATCAAGTTGGAACCATGGGCGTCGGCGTGCCTATCGTGGGGTCCGTGGGCGTCGAGGTTCACGCCGTCGGGCCGCTCTGGTTCGTCGGGCAGGCAAATGGCTATTACTCCGTCACCTCCAACGCCGCGGGGACCACCACGACGTCCAGGAGTGAGGAGTACGGCGGCGGGGGCCGGCTCGGCTTCATCGTGGAGGTCCCGCTCCTCGAGAAGCTCGAAGCCGGCGGCTTCGCCGAGCTGACTGGCAATCGGAGCTTCGCGGACTACGGCGCGAACTTCGACCCGATGGAGGCGACGACGATCGGCGGTGTCGCGGGGATCTCGGCCCACTACAGGCCGAATCCCGTCTTCGGGCTCCGGTTTGCGCTGACGCTGCTGGCAGCGTCGAAGACCTGGCAAACACTAGGTGACCTCTCGACCGAGTTCGGCATCGCCAGCCTCGTGGCGTGGCCCTCTGTCGAGATGACCTTCACCCTTTGACGAGGCCGTAGCGCGCGAGCTTGCGGTAGAGCGTCGTCCGCGGAATCCCCAAGTTGCGCGAGACATCGCACACGTTCCAGCCTGTTTGCTCGAGAGCATCCCGGATGCGCTCGGCCTCGACGTCGCGGTGCTCAGCGCGCGTTCGAGCGCGGCGCGCGGGCGTCGTCGTCATCGTCGGCAATTCGATGTCGGCGGGGCCGATCGCCTCGGACTGCGTGAGGACCGCGGCTCGTGCGAGGACGTTCTCGAGTTGCCTGACGTTGCCGGGCCATGCGTAAGACACGAGCTTGCGGAGCGCCGCGGCGGTCACCTGCTTCGCAGGCTCACCGGCGCGTTCCGCGAGCTTCTCGAGGATGGTGCTCGCGAGCAGCGGCACGTCCTCGATGCGCTCGCGGAGCGGTGGCAACACGAGCTCGAGCACGCACACTCGGTAGAACAGATCCTCGCGGAAGCGTCCGCGCGCGACCTCTTCGCGGAGGTCGCGGTTCGTCGCACAAACCACGCGCACGTCGACCGCGACGCCACGCTCCGCGCCGATGGGTCGCACCTCGTGATCGGCGAGGACGCGGAGCAGCTTGGCCTGCACCGAGAGCGGCGTCTCACCGAGCTCGTCGAGGAACAGCGTGCCACCGCTCGCTGCGACGAAGAGCCCGCCGTGATCGCGCAAAGCTCCGGTGAACGCGCCGCGCACGTGCCCGAAGAGCTCGGACTCGAGCAGCTGCTCCGGGAGCGCCGCGCAGTTGACCGCGATGAATGGTCCGGCTCGTCGCGTGCTCTCCTCGTGGACGGCGCGGGCCACGAGCTCTTTGCCCGTGCCGCTCTCGCCGCGCACGAGCAGCGGCATATCGCTCTTCGCGAACCTGGCGATCGTGCCGAGGACCGAGCGCATCGCGGGAGCGCGACCGACGATGGTGGGGTGGGGCGCGTCGACGCTGCGCCGCTCGCGCTCGCGATCGAGCTCGCCGTGCAGCCTGTCGATCTCGTCGGCCTGCGTCCGCATGAGCTCGGCGACCCGCTGCTGCTCGGCCTCGAGGGCGCGCGTGCGCGCTGCGAGATCGCGCACGAGCCGCCCGTTGTGGATCGCGAGCGCGATCTGGTCGGCGAACGCAGAGAACAGATCGATGCTCGCCGCGTCGAAGCGACCGCGCTCGAACCGGTTGTCGAGGTAGAGCGCTCCGAGCACGACGTCGTGCGCGCGAATCGGGACGCAGGCGATCGACCGCAGCTTGAGCGCGTGCACCGACGCCTGCGACGCGAACCGCTCGTCGCTCAGCGCGTCGACCGACACCGTCGGCTCGCCACGCTCGATGACCTTCTTCGCGATCGAGTGCGAGAACTTCAGCTGACTCTTTCCGACGCTCTCTTTGTCCACGTTTCGAGCCACCGCGACCTCGAGCCGCGGGCCGTCCGTGCGAAGGAGCACGAAGCCCCGCTCCGCGCCCGTGAGCTCGATCGCGGCGTCCATCGCGACGCGGAGGATCTCTTGCGTGTCGAGCGTCGACGAGAGCCGTCGGTTCACCTCGAGCAGGCGCATGACGAACGCGAGGCGCCGCGCGGTCCGCTCGCCGTCGGCGGACGCGGACGCGGGAGCCGCGCTCGCGGCAGATTGCCCGGCACGCAGCGTGGCGCGCCGCGGGTGACGCCAGAAATGAGACGCGAGCGCCTCGGGGAGGGTCGCGGCGATCCGCTCCAAACACGCGAGCGCGGCCGTCCTGTGTTGCTCCGCGAGCACCGTGCCGCCGCGCGCTGCGTACGCGCTCGCCGCGACGAGCTCGAGCCGCGCGCGGAGCTCGGCCTGATCGACCCGCTCGACCCGAGCGCGCGCTCGCTCGATCGCCTCGAGCGCGAGGCCCGTGTCGCCACGCGCGACCTCGAGCTCGGCGGTCGCGCACGCGTGACGGAGCTCCAGATCGACCGCGCCGAGCCCCGCGAGTCGAGCCTCGGCTCGGCCGAGCCACGTGCGCGCGGCGTCGAGGTCGCGTCGCGCGAGCTCCACTTCGGCGAACGCGCTCGAGCACTCCGCGGCCTCGCGCGCGAGCCCGCGCTCGACGCTGTCCGCGAGCGCTTCGCCCAGCGCCTTCCGCGCCGCGTCGAAATCGTTTGAGCCGCAAGCAATTTCGGCCGCGAGTCCGGCGCACGCCGCGACGAGCTCGGGCGCGGCCGTCGACTCGAGCCGCGCGCGGACGTCGCGCAAGCGCGTCGCCGCTCGCTCGAAGAACCCGATGTCGGAGTCGAGCTTCGCCAGGTCGAACCGGAGCGTCGTCGCAGTCCGCTCGCGCCCGAAGGCGTCGGCGGCGCGCTCGCCGCGTTCGTACGAGCGGAGCGCCCCGCCCCAATCACCGAGCTGGTGCAGCGCGGTGCCGAGGTTGAGCGCGGCGTTCGCCACGAGATCGCCGAGGGCCGCGCGCTCCGCGTGCGCGAGCGCCGCTCGAAACGCCGACGCAGCGCCTCGCGTGTCGCCCGCGCGGTACGCGGCGAGCGCGCGGTAGCTCCACGCTCGAACTCGCGCGCGCGGTGGATCGTCGTCGCTGCGGAGCTCGAGCGCGGCGTCGAGCTCACGCGCGGCGCCCTCCGTGTCGCCGAGGTACCCGAGCGCGACGCCCGCGGTCTCGCGCGCGAGCGCGGCGATCGACCGCTCCTCGGAGCGCGCGGCGCGCTCGGCCTCGGCAACGGCCTCGCGGTACGCACCCTCGCGGAGCGCGACCCGCGCCGCGATCAGCGCCGCCTCGCGCGCGATCGGTTCGTCGGCGGGCTGCGCCGAGAGCGCCCGACGCGCGCGAGAGATCTCGCGCTTCGCCTTGCCGATCGCGCCGCGGCTCTCGTACGCAGACGCGGCGACCACGGCGAGCTCCGCGAGATCGCGCTCGGCGCGCGCTCCCCGCCACGCGGCGTAGAGCCCTCGTGCTACGAATTCGATAGCGCGAGGCGCGTCGCCGGCCGCGAGCGCCGCGCGCGCCGCGCTCGCGAAAACGGCTGCTTCCTCGATGGTGCGCGCGACGAGCTCGGCCGTGCGCAGCCAGGCCTCGGGTGCCCATTCGAAGAGGCGCGCGGCCGCGGCGAGCTCTTCCGCTGCGCGCGTCGGCTCGCATCGAGCGCGCGCCCGCGTCGCGATCGCCGACAGCGCGCTCGCGCGTGCGACGTCGCGCTCTCCGCGCGCAGCCGGGGAGGATCGATCCGCGACGCGTCGGGCCGCGGTCACGGTCGCTTCCCGCGGGAGCGTCGCGAGCAGCGTCTCCGCTTCGAGCACGCTCGAGCGCCAGCTGCCGCCCTCGAGGCGCGCGACGCCGCGTCGCTCCAGCTCTTCGACCGCGCGCGCATCACACTCGCCCGCCGCGACCTCGCCCGCGATCGCGAGCTCGGCCAGCGCGACCGCGACCGCAGGCTCGAGGCTCGAGAGCTCTCGCGCGAGCTCTTGCTCGAGGTCGCCCATCTCCCCGAAGGTCGCGATCTGCGACTCACGCAGTCGCTTGGTCGCGAGCGCTCGATCGAGCAGCACGACGCGCGCGGGCAAGCCACCGGTGATCCGCGCGACCTCGGCCCACGGCGTCGACGTGATCCGCGGCTCGAGCCACGCGCGGATCGAAGGCTCGTCGAGCGGACGGAGCTCGACGACACGCGTAGCCGTCGAGCTCCACGCGAGCGCGCTCGCCGACACGAGCCACCCGAGGCGATCGCTCGGCTGCGCCGATCGCAGGAGCATCGTGACCTGCGCCCTCGCTGCAGGGTCGAGCCGCTCGAGGCCGTCGACCATCACGAAGACGGGCTGAGGAGCGCGCGCCGCTCTCTCCCGGAGCTCGAGCAGCGCGCCGCTCGACGGACCTCGCTCCTCGTCACCGAGCGCTCGCGCGAGGGCGCGCTCGATCGCCAGAGGCTCCGCGGGCAGGACCTCGATCGCGCGCAGTCCGTCGGTGAGCTGCGCGCGCCAGAGCGCCTCCCGCAGCAGTCTCGAGCGGCCGACGCCGGTCGGGCCCGTCACCGCGACCACGCGCGGGCCCGCTGCACCGCGCGACAATGCGTTGACAGCCTCGCCAATGAATTGGAGCTCGGCGTCGCGCCCGAAGAGGCGTCCGGTCTCGCCCTCCTCGCGATCGTCCTGCGTCGCGCTCGAGAGCCCGGGCCAGACCTCGGCGAGGAGCTCGAGCGCCGCCGCGCCGTCGGCCGGCCGCGCGCTCGGGTCCGGCGCGCACATCGCGTGGAGCGCGCGCTCCAAATCAGGCGAGGGCGACGCGTGCGCGAGCAGCAGCGCGAGCGTCCGCCCTGCGCTGAAGACATCCGCCCGCGCGTCGGGTGCTTCTCCCCTCAACACCTCCGGCGCCATCATCGACAACGTCCCGTCGAGCGTGCCGGTCGCCGCAGCGCGCGCGGTCCGCGCCGCGCTGAAGTCGATGAGCGTCGCGCGACCCTCGCGGACGAGGACGTTCGCAGGCTTTACGTCCCCGTGGACGACCCCGAGCCGATGCAGCCACGCGAGCGCCGAGAGCAGATCCGCCGCGGGCTGCGCGAGCGCCTCGAGAGGTCGGTCGCTCGCCCACGCGTCGAGCGGTGCGCCAAGTATTGCTTCAACGGTGTAATAGTATTGTGCCCCGGCCCGCCCGAAGTCGAACACGCGGGGCAGGCGCGGGTGACGACTCGCCGCGAGGAGCGCGAACTCGTGCCTGAACCGCGCAGCGATCTCGTGCGAGCCCAGGCGCAGCAGCTTGAGCGCGACCTCACGACCGAGGGCCTCGTCGCGGATGAGGTACACGCTGGCGAGCCCACCTTGCCCCAACGGCCGCAGCACCCGATACCGGCCGTCGAGACGTGAGCCATGTTCCACGAATCAGAATGGTACAGACTGAAACACATTTGGGTTGGAGAGATGGGCCCTTCAGCGCGGAATAGTGGGGGAAACCCACCTCCCGACGCCTGGCACCCGTCTTGTAGAGTGGGTCTGCAGGATGCGCCGCTGGTTCTGGGTCTTCGCTTTGGGTTGGGTCGGTTGCGGGGTGAACCCCGTCCCCGAACCGCCGGAGCCGGGTCTCGACGGAGATCCCGAGGCCGATGGCTGTGGCGCTTCCTGCGATGGCCCCGTCCGACTCGCGGGCGCGGCCACCGAGTCCGACCGAATCTTCTACGTGAACCTGGACGGGGCCGGCCCGCCGTTCGAGGTCGCCGTCGCCCCCGACGGCACCTACCAATTCCAATCCGACGCTCAGCCTGGTGACGAGGTTCGCATTCAGCCTCGCCGCGGCTCGCTGCGTGGCGAGCCTGCAGATTTCCTCGTCGTCGACGCGGGCGCTCTCTCGCTGGCGCCGCGCCCGCTCGCCGATTGCTTCCAGGCTCCCGCCGAGATCGCGGTCGACTTCAGCTCGATTGGCTCGTACCGCGCCAGCCTCTCGCTCACGAACCAGTGCGCGAGCGAGCTCACGATCGCGTCGATCGGCGCGCGCACCCCGACTACGGAGTTCGCGGTGAGCGCGCCCGCTACACCGCTCGCGCTCGCGCCAGGCGAGACGCTGAGCGTCGATATTGCCATCACCTCGGAGACCATCGCCCCCGAGGAGGTCGTCCTCATCGAGATCTCGGCGCCTGTCGTCGACCGGCGCGCCATTACCGTGTTCAGTCGCTGACGTACTTGTTTGTAAATGAATCCCCGGCGCTACGCACGCTGCGTCGCGCGTGGCCCCCTATTGCCTCTTCGACTCACCGCCAAACCCCGAAACCGATTGGAGCCCGCCATGATCCCGAACCGTGTCTTCGCAACCCTCGCGCTCGCCTCCTCCGTCTTCGTGCTGGGCTGTGGAGTCGAGATCACGAACGGCAACCCGGCGCCCGAGAGCGAGTGCCCTGACGCGTCGGATCCCACCGTGCATTACGCCTCCGAGGACCCCCAGACCTGCAAGGCGCTCGACTTCGCGTGCGCCGACGGTCAGACGATGTTCTCCGACGAGGAGTGCGGTTGCGGCTGCGTCGGGCCCGAGCCCGAAGAGCCGGTATGCCACGACCCGAACGACCCGACTGTGCACTACGTCGCTGACAGCCCCGAGGCCTGCGCCGTCATCGACTACGCGTGCTCCCCGAGTCAAACGCCGTTCGAGGACGACTGCGGTTGCGGTTGCCTCGGCCCCGAGGAGCCGCCGGCCTGCCACGACCCGAACGACCCGACTGTGCACTACGTCGCTGACGATCCCCACACCTGCGAGGTCATCGATTTCGCGTGCGGCTTGGCTCAAACCTACTTCTTCGACGACTGCGGCTGCGGCTGTATCGATACGGTCTGCGCCGGTCTCTCGGAGTCGCAGTGCCTCGCGAGCTCGGTTTGCGCGCCGTACTATCCCGGTGTCTGCGACTGCGCCTGTCCGAACAACGAGCCGGGTTGTGAGCACTGCCCGGCGAGCTGCTTCCCCTACGAAGGCTGCCAGTTCGTCGGGGAGTGAGAGTACCCTGTTCGCGATGTCCTCGCGCGCATCGTTCGGGTGCCTGACCTCCGCGATTGGCGGTCTCGCGATGTTGGTCGCGACGCTCGGTGGCTGCGGCAATTGCCCCTATCCACAGTTCGCGACTCCGGTAAAAGCCGAGGTCGTAAAGGCCGACTCGCCGGAGACGACCGTCGTCGTGCGATGGCCCGCGGCCAAGAAGGACCCTATCCCCGATAGCTACTACGGGATGATGAGGCTGCGGACGAGCGATCTCGATCCGGTCGTGAAGTCGGCAGAGTCGACCGCGCCGCGCGAGCTCACGATTCATTTGACCGGGCTCGACGCCTATTTGGCAAAGAGCCACGAGCTCACGATGAGATTCGATATGCCGGATACGCGGCTCGCGGTCTCTTGCAGCCACCCCGGTCAGCCCGACAGCTACAGCGTCGGCCTCACCTTGCGCTTCGCCGAGGATGGGCACCTCGCCTCCGCGGAGTTCGACGAGGTCGCGCTGCACGCAGGGGCGCTCTGAGCTCAGGGAGACTGTGGCTCAGGGAGACGGTGGCTCGGCCGAGGGCTTGGGCCGCGCGACATCCATATCGACGTCGACCGTGACGAGCTCACCCGGGTCGAGCTCCACCACGCGCCGCACGTCGGGCGCCGACGGATGCCTGAGCGTGATCTCGTGTCGCCCAGGTGAGAGGCGGAGCGGCTCGCCGATCGGTGTCGTGTCGATCTGGACGTCGTCGACGTAGACGTCCGCCCACGGGTGCGCGAGCACGCGCACGCGAGCGCTGGCCGTGCCTTGGCCGGGTTGGCGCGCTCGATCAGCGCCGCGATCGGCGATCGCGAAGCCGCTCGCGACGGCCACGATCACGAAGCCCATGATCGCGAGGCGCACGGCGAGCCATCGCAGGCGATCGTCCGCGAGATCGCGCGGAGGCGTGAGCTGACGAGAGCCGCCTGTGAGGTGATCGTAGACCGCCGCACCACCGCGCTCGATCCCGTCGCCGAGCGCGGCCGAGAGATCCTCGGCGAGCTTGCCGGCGGACTCGTGACGGAGCGGTGCCATGCGCTGCACGCTCTTGCGCAAGACGTGTTCGATCGGCTGCGCGACGTCGAGCGGAGGCGGCTCGTCGTGACGCGCGGTCTTTCCCTGAAATGGGTGCTCACCGAGGAGCAGCTCGTAGAGGATGAGGCCGATCGAATAGACGTCGCTCGTCTTGTCGATCCGCTTGCCGGCGACGCGCTCGGGGCTGCGATAGAGCTCCTCCGGGCCGGGTTCGGGGACGTCTCGCTCGTCGGGCGAGGCCTCGATGTTGAGGGCGCGCGCGTCCCAGAAGCCACCGAGCGCGATCGTCCCGTCACGCTGCAAGAACGCGTTCTCCGGCGCGAGCGCGAGGTGAAGAAACCCCGCTGAATGGAGCGCGTCGACGGCTCGCGCGAGCGCCCAACCCACGGCGGCTGCCTCGACGGGCTCGATGCCGCGGCGCGGGAGTCCTGCGTGCGTCACGCGCGCCGTCCGCGCGCGACGAACCTCGTTGATCACGTCGCGCACGCTCGGTCCCTCCGGCGCGACGGTCGCGACGGCCAACCTGCCGTCCACGTCGAAGGTCTCGAGCAGCCCGAGGACGTCGACGAAACCCAAACGCGAGAGGACCTTCGCGGCGCGCAGCAGTCGCTCGTGGTGCCTCGGCGCGGGCGCGATGCTCTCGTGGAGCGTGGTTACGAACGCAGCCCGCTCCGTCTCACGGTGGGTCGCGCGATACGTGACGAAGACGCCGACGCGTCGAACCTCTGCGTCGATGCGATAGGGTCCGATGACCCGCAAGGTCACGGCCGATCGGCCTCGATCAGGGAAGCCGCTCGCTCGCCACTCGTCGAGATCTCGAGCAAGTCGAGGAGCGTCGAGAAGAGCCGCGCGGGCTCGGCCTTGCGCGCTTCGACGAGTCTTTTCCCTGGGCCTTGAACGATCGCCACGCGGTCGGAGTCCCGGCCGCGCACGACGAGCACGAGGTTCGCTTCTCGATCGCGCACGGCGGCGACGAGCTGCGTGAGGCCCTCGTCAAGCTCGTCGCGGGTGCCCGACGCGACGCCTGCGACGACGAGATCGGCCTCGTCTCCTTTGATCGCGGAGGCCGCGCGCGCGAGCACCGCGCCGCTCCCCGTGACCTCGTGGCTCACGCCGTGGACCTCGTGACGCTCGCCCGTGAGGCCGTAGTGCAAGCGCTCGGCGAGCGCGGGCTCGTGGATTCGCACGACGCGCTTCGCGGCCTTCACCGCGAGATCGGGCAACGTCGCCGCCGCGCTGGTCTCGACGAGCGATCGAACTGGAGATCCGGGGATCGGCGCGAGGCTGACGAGTCGGTTTGGCTCGAACGCCAACACTCGGTAGGTCTGGAGGAACAGCTGCTTCTCGACCTCGTCGGGGAGGTTCTTGCCGAGCAGCGTCGCAGTAGTCCGCGCGAACGCCACGCCGTCGCTCATGGCGATGAGACCGACGTCGTTGCTGTGCCACTCCCACACGGCCTCGGTCGCGCCGAAGTCGGCTGCGAGCTCGCCGCGGACACCATTGTAATCGGCGAACCGCGTGGGAAAAAGCGTGCGATCAGTCTCGCCGCGGCCGTAGCCCGCGTTGAGCGCCTCGAACACCGAGTCCATGTATTGGCCCTCGTAGCCGCGGACGACAGCGCGATGGTAGTGCGGCAGGTTCTCCCAAGTGACGTGGGGCGCGAGGGCGAATTCGGCGCCCGCGATCGTCGCGAGCTTGGCTTTACCCTCGAGGCGATGGGCGAACGGCTCGATCACCTGAAACAGCGCGCGCTCGTCCCCGCTCTTCGGGTCGAGCACGAGGTGCAGATGGACCGGGATCTCGTGGAACGCGAGCGCCTCGACGAGCGGGAGGAGCTCGAGCGCGCTGCGCCCGGAGCCCGGGCTCTGGATGGTGGCGAAGACGTGGACCGAGCACCGCTGTCGCTCGACGAGTGATACGACGTCAAAGTCAACGCCCGCGTGGTAGACCGCGTGCTCGACGATCCCGCTCACAGGCTCCGCGCTCGTGAAGCGACCGTCGACGAGGGTCGTCTTGACGTGGTGTTGGACGTCGGCGCGCGACGCGCCGGCGCCGATCTCGAAGTAGAGCTCCGCGTCGGCTCGCCTCTCGAGCTCGGTCGACCAAGCGCTCTCGAAGAGCTCACGCGTGACGGCTGAACCCTCCGGGCCGGCCGCTCCAGCCTCGCCCTCGAGAAAACACAATACGACGGGCTTCATCAGAGCTCCTCTTCGAGGGTCTTTCGTGTGCGGATCGCCTGGCGCGCGAGCTCGTCCGCGCGCTCGTTCAAAGGCACGCCTGAGTGTCCAGGGACGTAGGAGAGCCCAATATCGTCGCGCTGCGCGAGCGCCTTTCGAATCCGCTCCACGAGCTCCCCGTTGGCCTTTGCCTTCCACCCGCGGGCGAGCACCCCAATCGCGTATTGGCTGTCGGTGTTCACGAGCACCGGGCCCTCGAGCTCCGCGGCCATGGCGAGCGCGCGCTCGATCGCCGTGAGCTCCGCGATGTTGTTGGTGCCCTGCCCGAGATACTCCGAACGCTCGCGACGTCGACTGCCGACGAGCATCACGACGCCGAGGCCCGCCGGACCTGGATTCCCGGTGCACGCACCGTCCGTGTAGAAGACGACCTTCGGGTCGTGCACGGCCTTCGTCGGGGTGTGTCGCTTCGACGGGGTCTTCGGCGTCGTCGAGGCCGACGTGCGCTTCGCGCGCGCGGGCCCGGAATCTCCGCCCTCCTTCGCAGTCGAATCGGCGCGCGGCGCTGCCGTGGCCTCGCTGCATGTGTCGTCCGGCAGGAGCTTCGCGTCGACGATGGCGAGGTTCTTCGCCATCGCGTCGTAGCGGCGCCCGTCGTTGGGCCGGTATCGGATCTCGACCTTGCCGGCATTCGCGGCGAGCTCACCAGTCGAGGTCGCACGGGCGAACACGGTTTGCCCTCGGAGAGAGGCCCGCACCCACGGCATAGGACCGCTGGGTAACACGTAGCAAGCGAAGCTTCCAGCTGGGCGCTCTACAGCCTTCGTCCTTTTACCGGTCGCGCGGGCGTTGTAAATGCCGTCATAGTGATTGGGGACTCGCAGCCATCCATGTTTCGGCCAGGCCTCTTCGACGGGACGGTCGCGATCATCACCGGCGGCGGCAGTGGCATCGGGCTCGCCACCACGCGTGAGCTCTTGAGCCTCGGTGGCAGCGTCGCCATCTGCGGTCGCAAGCAGGAGAAGCTCGACGCCGCGCGGGCCGAGCTCGGCGCCCTGGTGCCTGGCAGCGCGGAGCGCCTGTTCGCGCTCCCCTGCGACATCCGCGAGCCCGACTCGGTCGCAGCCTTCGTCGCAGCCGTCAAAGACCGTTTTGGCCGCGTCGACGTATTGGTGAATAACGCCGGCGGGCAGTTCCCGAGTCCTGCCATGAACCTGGTCCCCAAAGGCTGGGAAGCCGTCATTCGCAACAACTTGAACGGCACCTTCTTCATGACGAGAGAGGTCGCGAACGTCGCGATGATCCCGCAGCGGAGCGGGCGGATCGTCATGGTCACAGCGATGGTCGTTCGCGGCTTCCCGGGGATGAGCCACACGGGCGCGGCGCGCGCCGGCGTAGAGAACCTGACGAAGAGCCTCGCGATCGAGTGGGCCTCGCACAACATTCGGGTCAATTGCGTGGCGCCGGGCAACAACATCCGATCGAGCGGGACTGCCCAATACGGTGAGGAGATGTTGGAGCTCACGCGTCGCGCGACGCCGCTCAAGCGACTCGGCACTCCCGACGAGGTCGCTCGCGTAATCGTCTTCTTGGCGAGCTCGCAGAACGATTTCGTCACCGGTCAGATTTGGGGTATCGACGGCGGTCAACCGCTGTGGGGCGACATCTGGCCGATTGAGGACTCCAACCCCACTCCGCCGAAGACGCCGTGACCGCGGGGGCGCCGTCCAGTCAGGAGTCGCAGGGGCAATTGCCCCCGCAGTTGCCGCTCCACAATCCGCGCCTCCACGCGGCTGGCACGCGCGTCTGGCAGGTCCTCGTCGACCTGTGGCTCTACTTTTCCGGCTACTTCACCAAGAAGAAGCCGACCTTCATGGTGGCGCTCTGGCCGGCGCTGCTGCTGACGACAGCGCTCTATTCGCGGTGGATCAGCACGAATTACATCTTCGACGAGCAAGAGGCTTTGCTCGGCAACCCCTACGTCAACCAGCAGGGCTTCAAATACGAAGAGGCCATATATCGGGACTTCTGGGGCCTACCGGCCAATGCCAGCATCGGCAGCTATCGCCCAATCCCGAACTATGTTTGGCGTGGTCTCGTCGAGGTCGGTGAGCGCGGTCAACGCATCGTCGACGAGCGCGTCCCCGTATCGTGGCAAACCAAAATCCAGAAGCGGTTCTTCGAGCCCGAGCCTCTGCCGAAGCTCAGCGAGGTCGCGCGTCGCTCGTGGTTCCAGCATCTCTTCAATCTGTTCTTCCACGCGGTGAACGGCGCGCTCTTCACAGCCATGGGCTGGCGTGTCACGGGGCGACGACTGCCCGCGTGGTTCGCTGGCGCCACCTTCATCACCGCGGCGATCCTCACCGAGGCTGTCTCCGGGGTCGTCGGCCTCGCGGACATCCTCGGTGGCATGGGTGCGCTCCTCGCGCTCGCGGCGCTCGGCCTGCGCGGCCACGCGATGCCGTTCGGTGTCTTCCTCGGGCTCACGATCGGCTTGTTTTCCAAGGAGAGCGCGATCGTCTGCATCCCGCTCGTCCCCGTCGCGGCCGTCCTTTTGGCCCCGGTGATTCACCCTGAGCGACCCGCGCGCTTCGCGCGGGGTGGGCTCGCCGCGATAGGCACGCTCGCGGCCTTCGTCCTTTACGTCGAGATGCGCAAGCGGTGGTTTCCGTCGCCGCTGCCCTCCGAGCTGAAGGACCCAATCGAGCCCGGCTCTTCGCGCATGAGCTACGCAGTGCGCGACTTCATGATCTGGTTTCACCAGGCCCCCCTGCCGAAGGATCCGCTCAACAATCCCCTCGTCGACGCGCAGCTCGACGAGCGCATCGCGGGTGCGTGCAGGGTCTATTTCCGCGGCCTCGTTCAGGTCGTCTTCCCCTGGCATTTGAGCGGGGACTATTCGGCTCCCCAAGAGCCCATTCCGGCGAAGATCATCTTCCCCGAGAGCGTGCTCGGGTGGGGCGCAACGGTCCTCCCACTCGGCTTTGCACTGGGGATTTGGCTCGTGTCCCTCAAGCGAGAGGCTCAGCGCGCCAAGCTCGCTGGCTTCTTCGCGGCGGGCCGGCCCGCCAAGGCAGTCGTCGACAGCGAGCCTGAGGTCGAGGCGCCCCGCAATCCTGGGCGAATCGGGCGCCTCCTGCGCGCCTTGAGCAACGAGGTGAAGGACACGCGGGTCGGCAAATGGACGCTCGCCAACCAACGCGTGCTGGCCGAGGCGGCTATCCTCATTTTCTCGATCATCCTCGTCCGCAAGATGCTCTCGATTGGCCCCTACGAGGGCAATCGGGATATGGGCGACAAGGACCCTCAATACAATATCATCCTACCGCCCAATCAGCTGGCGGACGCCTTGGCTTACGGCGCCTGCGCCTGTGTCGCACTCGGTGCTTTGGTCGAGTCCGCGTGGCGTCCCCGCAAGACTCCGGCCGCCCCGTGGCGTATCCCGATCGTCGCGCTGGGGTTGGTGTGGCTCGTCGTCAGCTACTTCCCCCACTCGAACATGTACGTGCTCCTGCCCACGGTGCGCGCCGAGCGACTCTGGTATTTCCCAGTCCTCGGGACGACCATGGTGGTCGCGACGGCCCTCACGTACGCGGTCGATCGCGTCCGCACGATCCGCGGTTGGGCCGGTTACGCGTGGATCATCCCGACTGCGTTCTTGGGGTTTCAGGCGGGTCGCGCTTATTGGCATGCGACGGACTACCGCGATGACCTGATCTTCTGGCGCGAGACCAAAGACGCCGTCCCCCACAGCGCGAAGGCTCACCTGAACTACTCGGTAATGGCCGGCGCTCGCGGCATGATGGAGATTCGCCTACAGGAGAGTCACATCGCACGGCAGCTCGCGCCTGATTGGGCGATGGCTCACGTCTACACCGGAGATACCCTGTGTCGCATGGGCTTCCCCGAGGCCGCGATACCCCATTACAAGCGTGGCTTCGTGCTCGGCCCCAACGACCAAGGGCTCATCAAGCTCGCGCTCCAGTGCATGTGGGACTACCAAGTCCTATTGCCTCACGAGCACGAGCTCCGCGCGCTCGCCGAGGACCATCCCGGTAGCTGGTTTGCCTATCTGCTCGACGACACGATCCGCAACGGCGCAAAACAAGGCGGCGTCCAGCACAAGCCCCGCGGCTACGACGAGCCCGCTGCGGACGAGTAGCGCCCGACCCAAGGGAAGAAGCGGCCGACCCTCCGAGCATATCGGATGAAGGCTTCGCCGTGGACCGCGGCGAGGTGCATCTCCTCGGCGCGGACTTGGATGCAAACCACCTGCACCACGAGGGCGACGCCCATGATCGACCAGGGTGAGGGCGCGACCAAGACGAGCCCACCGAGCGCGACGAAGAGGCCTGCGTAGATCGGATTTCGGATTACGGAATAGAGGCCGTGTTCGACGAGCGCCGTCCGGCTGCGGTCGATGCCATCGCTCGCTTCGCTCGACCCACGCCCGTTCCGCTCGATGCCAATCCGGAACGAGGCGCCCATGTTCGCTTGGGCGACCATCACGAAGAGCACGCCGGCGATCGCCGCCGTCCAACCGACCCACTCGAAGAAGGGCGGTAGTTCGAAGACCCCGAGTCGCTCCGGCCCGAGCGCCGCGTGCGCGACCGCGAGCGCCAGCGCGCCAGCGACCAGCGCGAAGAGCGATGTCGCGACGACTGGCTGCAGCGGGTCGGCGTCGTGTTTGGTGACGAGGCCCCAATGGGGTCCTCGCAGGCGCATGCGCACCGTCGGGACCACGAACACAAGGACGAACGCGACCATCATCGCGACGGGGAAGCTCATTCGCTGGCTCATGCGCCCAATATGAGCAATTGCTCGGATCTCGCTACTCGCCTGGGTGAGCGCTCGAATCGACCGTCTTTTCCGAGAGTTCGACGACCAACCTCGCGCGCGGCTCACATGCGGCGCGCGCGCCTGCTCCGCGTTGCGCGGGCGGCTATGCTCCTTTGCGTGCCTCGCTCTCGCCTCTCGCCTCGACGTGAGCCCGTCCTCGAGCGCGGGCGCGACACGCGCGCAGCCATCCTCGCCGCCGCCGCTCAGGTCTTTTCGTCTCAGGGCTACGCGAAGGGCACGACGAACCGGATCGCGGCGCGCGCCGGCGTCTCGATAGGCTCGCTTTACCAGTATTTCCCCAACAAGGACTCGATCCTGGTCGCGCTCCTCTATCGGCATATGGAGGAGGGAGTCGCGCTCGTCCTCGAGCTGCTCGCCGAGGACGTGAGCGCCCTCGGCCTCGACGCGCGGATAGCCCGATACGTGCGCGCGATGCTGATGTTCCACGAGAGTGATCCGAAGTTGCACCGCGTCCTCTTCGAGGAGGCGCCCCACCCGCGCGCAGTCTGGCAGCGCCTCGCGCAGCTCGAGGCGACGCTCTGCGAGGCCGTCGCGACCATGTTCCGCGCGAGCCCCGACATCGGCGTAGCTGCCCCCGACACGGCCGCCTGGATCGCGGTGCAAACCGTCGAGGCCGTCGTTCATCGGTTCGTCTTGCACGGTCACGACGGGACAACGCGTGAAGCGCTCGTCTCCGAGGTCACGACCATGTTGTGCGGATACCTCGCCGGAGAACGGTCCTACCCCCTACGAACCGAGGCCCGACGGTAATACGGTGGAGCGGTGATTCACGGCTCGACTCGCTCCGCGGCGCTCGCTCTGCTCGTCGTCGGCTGCTCGGTCTCCTCCACGAGTGACCCGTCCGCGCAAACCTCGAGCTCGACTCCGAAGAGCGCGACGGTCTCGGCGAGCGCGCGCTCGGCGCCGAGTGCGGTGAGCTCACCCGCCAGCGTCGCGAGCACCACCAGCGCCAGCGCTGCCAGCGCGAGCGCTTCGATTTCCGTAGCGGCCTCCGCCTCTGCTGCGCCCGCCGTCGTCCCCGCGAGCGACGCGTGCGCCGCCGCGCCTCGTTACAGCTTCGAGGCGACTGGCAAATACCGTCGCTCGCGCACGAAGCTGCTCGTGCTCTCACAGGGAGACGCGAACCACGACGCGCGTGACGCCGTGGTGGCGGTCGGCGCACCGGCGACGCTCACGGCGAAGTTCGTCTACGGCCCAGTCCACAAGGACCTCGAGGGCGAGGACGTCGTGTTCTTCTTGCGCCAGGCCGACTGCAGCTGGGCGAACCTCGGCAAGGTGACGACGGACGGCGACGGCCGCGCCTCGCTGGACGTCCCGGCGGCGACGCTCTCGGCGCCTGGGCGCTATCCGTTCGAGGTCGTCGTCGAGGGCGACGGCTCGATCGCGGAGGGCTCCGTCTTCGTCCTCGCCCCGAAGACGCGGGCCGTGGTGTTCGACGTGGACGCGACGCTGACGGTCGGCGACGAGGAGATCGTCGACCAGGTGCTGACGGGCACCGTCCCCGAGATGCAGGTCGACGCTGACAAAATTGTTCGCCAATGGGCCGACGCCGGATGGCTCGTCGCGTACGTGACTGGGCGCCCTCGCCAGCTCACGAAGCTCACGCGTGCTTGGCTGCGCGACAAGGGATTCCCCACGGGGATCGTGCGGCTCACGTCCTCTGCGGCCGAGGCCGTCCCCAGCGTCGAGGGCGTGCAGACCTACAAAGAGCACGCGATCAAGGAGCTGCGCGACGCGGGGCTCGACATCGGCTTTGCATATGGGAACGCCGTTACGGACATATGCGCTTATGCCCATAGCGGGGTCGACCCGAAGAGGACCTTCATCGTCGGACCCCACGGCGGCAAGGCCTGCGACGGCGGGGCGCCGACGCAGGCGCTGGAGAGCTACACGCAGCAGCTCGACGACGTGGCAGGCCTAGCGAGACCCTGACAGCGCATATCGGATCAGGAGCAGGGCACGCGGCACGCGCCGAGGCCCTTGCAGTCGTTCCGTCCCTTGCAGTCGTGCCGGTCGTCCCTGCAGCCGCCGAGTCCCTTGCACTCGTTCATGCCCTTGCAAGCGTGGCATCCATACGACTCGTGCTTGGTGCAGTCACCGTGGCAGCCGCCCTTGCCCTTGCATTCGTTCTTGCCGCGGCAGTCGTTGATGCCCGCGACCTTGCAGTAGCCTTGCCCTTTGCACTCGTTTCGACCTTTGCAGCAATTGCCGGGCTCGCTCTGCGCGCCGCCCTTCCGCGTCGCGATGACTGGCTTCGTCGTCGCCGCGCTCGAAGCGGTCGATTGGGTCGTCGCGCTCGCGTCGGGCTGGGCCTCGGCCGCTTTGGTGGTTTGCGACGAGCACCCAGTCGTGATTCCTTGAACGGCGATCAACCAAAACAACCGCGCCGCGCGCTCCTTTTCGTCCCCCAGCATTCGACGATTCTACATCATCGCGCGTGGCCTCGTGACGATCGCGACAACCTCGTGACGATCCTCGACGTCTGCGGGCTCGACACGAAGACTTCGTACAACGAATTACTGGCGAGAAGGCGGGGCGGGCAAAGACTCCAGGTTATCGAGCGGCGCCGCGGGGGCGCCCGCCAACAAGGGAGTTTACCGTCATGGTTCGATTGGCTCGTTCGCAGGTCTCCACCAATCTCACTGGTCGCGCTGTTCGCGTAGCGCTGTGTTTGCTCGTCCCGACAGCGGCGATGCTCTTGACCGGATGTCCCGAGAACACCACCCAATCGGGGAGCGCGTCGGCGTCGAACACGCCCGCGAAGGTCCCTGATGGCAAGTCGGCCGAGACCCCCAAAGAGCAGCCGTCGTCCTCGGCCAAGTAGCGCGCCTCAGAGCTCCGCTTCGATGACGTCGCTCTGCGCGCTGAAGACCACGGCGTCGAGCAGGTGTTCGTCGTCGACGCCGTAGAGATCGGGGTGGTCGCGCCGAATGGCGATTTCGGCGCCTGCGTCCTCGAAGCCGACCGCGCGCGCGCCAGCGTGAGACCCTATTCCGTAGAGGCGCGCGGCCGGGCTCTCGCCGTTCGCTGGTCGCAAGACGACGCGACGCCCAGTGCGCAGGCGCTCGCCGAGCTCGACGAGTCGCATGTCCTCGAGCGGCGCGGTCGCCACGTGACTGTCGACTCCGACGGAGAGCGCGACGCGCTCCTCGAGGAGCGCGGTGACATCGGGCAGGCCATCCCCGAGATCGCGCTCGGTCGTCGGACACAAGCAAACTTGTGCGCGGGCCTCACCGAGCAGGCGAGCCTCGTGACGCTGCAGGTGGGTCGCGTGCACTGCGACGAAGCGAGCGTCGAGCACGCCACGATCTGCGAGCAGCTCGACTGGGCGTTTACCGGTCTCACCGAGGCACGCGCGGATCTCGGCCGGCTGCTCCGCTACATGCATATGAACTGGCAAGTCGCGCTCGGCGGCGAAGGCGTGAATCTCCGGCAGCCAATCGGGCGGGACCGCGCGCACGCTGTGTGGGGCAATCCCGATTCGGACGCGGGCGTGTCCGCGGTAGCGCCCGATCAGGTCCTCGACGTCGTCGAGCGCGTCCTCGAGCCGCTCGTCCGAGAAGCGCCGCTGCGCGCCCTCGGGTGGGCGCTTGGGTCCGGCGCGGTGATAGACGACCCGCAACAGGCATATCCGAAGCCCCGCCTCGAGCGCGGCCTCGACGACGACCTGCGAGAGCAGCGTGCGCTCCGAATAGGGGACTCCGGTGAGGTCATGATGCAAATAGTGAAACTCGCCGACGGTCCGCACGCCGCGCCGGTGGAGCTCGCGAAACGCGAGCAGCGAGGCCGCGCGCAGGCTCTTCGGGTCGAGCGTCTCGGCGAGCCCGTACATCTCGGCGCGCCAAGACCAGAAGTCGTCGGCGTCGTCGGGCCCCGGCCGCTGGGCGCGGCCGCGCATCAGCCGTTGAAACGCGTGCGAGTGGGCGGTCGAGAGCGCGGGTAGCCACACGAGCCCACGCTGAGAGTCGTGTCTCACGATCATCGAGTCGCTATTTCCATTTCACGACGGGCCGGCCCGGAGGGGTCACGTCGGGCATGGCGTGGAAAATCTCACGCGCCAAATCGGGGAGCGGGGCGCACGCGCGCTCGCCGAGATCGACGTGCTCGTCGGGGTCGGCCTTCACGTCGAAGCACTTGAACGAGCCGTCCCACTCGCGCGCCTCCGCCTTCAGCGAGCCCTGCATCATCCCCCAATTGCGGAACGAGCACTCCCAGACCCAAGTGCAGTTGGTCATCGGCAAGGGTGAGAGCGTGCGCTCGCGACGCGTGATCGGGTGTCCCATCATGCGCGCCTTGAAGGGCGCCATCTTCGGGTCGTCCCAAACGCCGAGCAGATCGAGGAAGGTCGGCGCGAGATCGAGGTGCCAGACGAACTCGTCCTTGGCGCGCTTGATGGTCTCTTCTTCTTCGGGGGAGAGCGTCCCCTCGGGGGCGTCGATCCACCCCTGGACGCGCACCTCTTCGTCGTAGAGCGAGCTCGTGTGGCCCATCTGCCAGTGCTCGCGGAACGACTCGCCGTGATCCGAAGTGTAGACGATGACGGTGTGTTTGCCCGCGTCGGTGGAGCGGATGTAGCGGACGAGCTCGGCTACTGCCAAGTCCGATCGTTGAACAACGTCTTTGTAATAATTGAAGAGCGCGGTGTTGTTCTCGGCGGAGTGGTCGCGCAGCGCCGGGCGGAAGGGCGCGAGGTCGTCGTCGAAGACATAGGGATAGTGGACATTGGAGAAGTGGATGACGGCGAAGAACGGCTCCTTCATTTCGGGCCAGTCCTTCTTCACCCAGTCGGTGAGCAGGTTGTCGTAAGCGCCCGCGTCGATGTCCGCCTCGGAGTCGAGGTGCGTCGCGTTGCAGCCGTGCGATATTGGCAAGTCCTGCACGTACTGCCGAGCGTTGCCGAACATCAGGTTTTGGCTCGTCCAATAGGCGGTGTCGTAGCCCGCGGCGTCGGCGTAATCCCAAAGGAGCGGGACGGAGTGCAGGAGCTCGCGGCTCTCGGTCGGGCGAACACCGGACCAGATGTTGGAGATGCTGATGGCCGTCGTCGAGGCGTTCGAGCGCAGCTCGAGGAGCGGCATGCGCTTCGGAACGACTGCGTTCGACCAGGGAGTCGAGCGATCGCAGTGCTGGTCGGGCTCGATGCAGACGACGTCGCCGCGCTGACTCTCCTGTAAGATGAGGACGACGTTGCGCGGTCGCGCGGGGTGGCGACTGAGAGGCGGCACGTGCTCCGGCTTGCGGCGCTGGACGCGCAGGTCGGGCGAGTCGTTGGTGATGTCGAGCAGCTCTTTTGCGAGCGCGGTGAGCCCGTGGATGTAGAGCGCGTCGGGCGGTGAGGCCTGGATACCGCGATAGCTCGTCGGGATCTGCGTGGCGCCGTAGATGACGCCGGGCACGAGCGGCAAGGTCGCGTACCAACGCCATTTGCGGGGCCGCACGAGCTTGCGCGAGACGACGAGAAAGACCGCGCCGACGAGGAAGGCCGCGGCGAAATGGAACAGCACGAGCGGGCGGGCGAGCGGCAACGTGCCGACGAGGGCCTGAATGAAGTTCTTCGAGTGAATCTGGGCGTCGATACAGAGATAGATGTTCCAGACCGCGTGGAACGCGGACTCTGATCCCATGATGACGACGAACAACATGAAGAACAGGCCGGCCGCGACCGACCCGAAGAACGAGCGCCGGCGCGAGGCCGCATAGAGGATCACGCCCCAGAAGACGAGGCTCTGGGCGATGCCACCCCAATACGAGAGCTTGTATTGATAGGGGAACGTGAGGATGCGAGGACCCCTGCGAAAAGCCTCGCCGTAGAGCATCCACAGGGTCGGCCCGGTGAGCGACACGGCCCCACCGATCCGACGCCAACGGCGAACTGACTTGCGCCGCTCGTGAGCTCTGGCTGCGGCCCGCGCCCGCTCGAGGTCGGCGTCGCTCGCGAGCTCTGGAGTCGAGTCCGGAGACGGATTCGCCGCGGCGCTCTCGCCCTCGGGGGACTCGCCCTCACTGCCGGCCGAGGGCTCGGCCTCTGTCGAGGGAGCCTCCGCGGAGGGCTCAGCCTCCGCGGAAAGCTCAGCCTCTCCCGATTGATCTTGATCCGGAGTGGTCAACGAGCGCTCTCAATACCCGGTCAGCGGCTGCCGGGAAACCCGTCGTTCGTGCGCTCCGCGAACTCTCGTAGGTCGCCGCAAGCGTCCGGGCCGAGATCGTTCTTCTCGAGCGGATCCTTGGTCAGGTCGAAGCACCGCCAATCGGTGTCCCACTCGCGCGCGTGGAGCTTCAGCGTGCCGCGCATCGCGCCCCAGTTGCGGAACGCGCAGCCCCAGACGCCGCTGCAGTTCGTGAGGGTGAGGGCGACAGGCGAGGTCGGTTTGCGGATCCAGCTCGACCCGAAGAGACCCTGCTTGAACGGTGTCAAAGCAGGATCGTCCCACAATCCCAGGAGATCGAGGATGGTCGGGGTAACGTCCGTGTGGAAGGCGGGGGTGTCGCGGTGCGCCGCGAGGTTCGCGACCTCGTCGGGCGTGAGCACCCCTGGCGGCGCGTCGACCCAGCCGGGCACGTGGATCTCCTCGTCGTAGAGCGACCCTGTGTGACCCACCTGATCGTGCTCGTGGAACGACTCGCCGTGATCGCTCGTGAAGACCACGACCGTGCGAGAGCCGTAATCGGTGGCGCGCATGGACTCCAAGAACCGGCCAATCGACTTGTCTTGGAGATAGACCGCGTCCTTGTAGTAATTGCGATAAGGCTCTGTGTCGGCCGGGTCCTTGGAGGGGAAGGCCGGCTGGAACGGCATGTCGTCCGGGTCGACCTTGTAAGGCACGTGCGTGTTGCCGACGTGGACGACCGCGAAGAAGGGCTCCTTCAGCTTGGGGAGCTCCTCGAGGGCGCGATCGACGAGCAGGCCGTCATCGCCGCCGACGTCGAGATCCGCGGTCGGCTCGATGTCGCTCGCGCCGCATTGGAACTTCGTCGGCAGGTCCTGAACCCACAGCCGCGAGTTCGCGAACATCATGTGGTGGCTCGTCCAATACGCGACCTCCATCCCGGCGGCGGTCGCGTAGTCGAAGAGGAGCGGGACGCTGTGCAGGCGCTCGCGAGGCTCGTTCGGAGACAGGCCCGACCACAACACGGCGAGCTGAATCGCTGTCGTCGAAGAGTTCGAGCGAAGCTGCGTGAGGGGCATTCGATTGGGGACTGCGGCGTTCGCGCGCGGCGCTACTGGGCAGTCGTTGGTCGGCACCGAGCAGTGGCAATCGGATCGCACGCTCTCGGTCAAAAGCAGGATGACGTTGCGCTGGACTGGCTGCTTCGGTGTGAGCTGCGGCATCGCTGGAGGCGTGCGCCGGCCTGGGCGGATCTGAGCGGTCGAGTGGACGCCAGTGAGCTCCTTGATGAGGCCGCCGATCGCGTGGAAGTAGATCACGTCGGGGGTCGACGCCTGCACGCGGCGGTAGGAGCACGGCACGAGAAAGACGGCGATCACCGTGATGGGTGCGACGAAGCGCGCGACCCAGAGGCTGCGCCGGCCAGGCCTGAGCAAGCGTCGACCGAGCACGACGAGCAAGATGGAGACGACGAACGCGGGGCCGACGTTCTTGATGAAGTTCGAGCTGTCGGCGTTGAGCTGTCCGAAGACGCTCCCCGTGAACGAGGTGCCGAAGAGGGTCGCGTCGAGGTTGAGGTACGTCGAATACTGGCTGTGGAAATAGAGCTGCCCGCCGACCGAGCACGTGAACAAGAGGACGAACACGGACGCAGCGAGCCACCGCGAGACCCCGCGGCGCGCCGCGCCCGCCCACATGAGCGCGGCCCAGAGCGCTGCGCTCTCGAGCACCGCGGCCGTGTAGCTCGCGACGTATTTCGGAGGCAGCGCCAGGATGCGGTGACCGCGGGTCGCGAAGTCGGCTGCGACGACGCACGCGACCGGGGCGAGCGCGAGCAGCCAACCGAGCCGACGTCGCCATCGACCTACTGGCTTGAGCCTCGTCAGCGAAGGGCGCGAGGTTCGCGAGGGACGCGCCTCATCGGGCGTGGATGGTGGCGCTTGGGGTGGGGTGCTAGCGGGAGATGCGGTCGCCATACGACTACGACTGGGTTGAAGCGGAGAAGCGGGATCTCGTAGACCGCGCCGCCCTGAGAGGGAAGGGCCGGGTGGAAAGCCGAGGGGTACCCTCGCTCCCCTTCATCTGGCAGAGTCCTCTCGCATGAACGCGAGCTCCGATCGAGCTTATGACATTCGAGAGCGGCTGTCGGCGGAGCTCGAAGCTGCGCTCCTGACGGAAGTTCGACGCGAGTATCACCGCTTGAATGGCACCTATTTCCGCGGAGCGCTGCGTCCGCCGGTGTTCACTCTGAGTGACGCGGAGTCACGCCTCGGCAGGTTCGACCACGCGACGCGCACCATCGAGATCTCACGCAAGCTCGTGATGACTCAGCCGTGGCAGATGTTGGTCGAGGTCCTGAAGCACGAGGTGGCGCATCAGTACGTGCTCGAGCATTTGGGGATCACCGGCGAAGGCGCGCACGGCCCGACGTTCCAAGAGCTCTGCAGAAAGCTCGGCATCGACGGTCGCTCGAGCGGGCTGCCCGACGCTTCGAAGTCCGACGCGACCGAAGATCGGGTGCTCGCGCGCATCGCGAAGCTCCTGGCGCTCGCGGAGAGCTCGAGCCTCCACGAGGCCGAGGCCGCGATGAACGCCGCGCAGCGCCTCATGCTGAAATACAACCTCGAGCAGCGCGCGATCCCGCGCGGGCCGGACGAGATCCATTACTCGCACCGCTTCCTCGGTCAGCCCTCGGGTCGCGTGAACGAGGCGGAGCGAATGATCGGGACGATCCTCGCGGCGCACTTCTTCGTCGAGGCAGTTTGGGTCTCGGTCTATCGCCCGCTCGAACAGAAGCGCGGGACGATCCTCGAGATCTCCGGCTCCGTCGCGAACCTCGAGATGGCTTCGTACGTGCACTCGTTCCTTACGCACGCCGCCGATCGTCTGTGGCGAGAGCACTGCACGAAACACAACATCCGCAAGAACCGCGATCGACGCACGTTCCAGGCGGGCGTGATGTCGGGCTTCTACGCGAAGCTCAACGACGAGCGCGATCAACAGCAGCGTGAGGGCTTGGTCTGGGTCGGTGACCCGGAGCTCACGACGTTCTTCAAGAAGCGACACCCCCACGTCCACACGATCCGCTTCGGCGGGTCCGAGCGAAACGAGGCGCACGCGCACGGTCGCGCTGCAGGCAAGAACCTCGTCTTGCACAAGCCGATCACGCGCGGCCCGAGCGGTGGCCCGAAGCTCCTCGGGCGCTGATACGATTCATCCGCGCGCAGAGTCGCGAGCGTGAGGGGCGCCATGGATGAGGTCGAACGGGAAGGGGACGGCGTCTTCGAGCGAAAACGCGAGGTGATCGCGCAGACGATCCCGAAGCGCTACAGCCCCTGGTTCCACCTCGCCGCGCCGAGCTCGTTCGGGCTCGCGGTCTGCATCACGGCGCTCCTCCGCATCCACGCCCCGACGTGGATCGAGCTCATCGTATTTCCCCTCACGCTGGTGTTCGGCTTCGCGTTCGAGTGGCGCGTCCACAAGTCGGTGCTGCATCAGCGCAAGCCCGGGCTCGGCATCCTCTACGTGCGCCACGAGCTGCATCACCACGTCGCTTATCGCCACTACGACATGGCGATGCGCTCGCCGCGTGAGCTCTACCTGATCCTCATGCCGCCCTACGCGATCGTGCTCGTCGCGTGCGTCGACGCTCCGCTCGCGATCCTCCTTTATCTCGCGTGGTCGGTGAACGCGGCGATGCTCTACCTCGTCGGCTCGATGCTCTTCTTCCTCGCGTACGAGCTCCTCCACGCGGCGTACCACGTGCCCGAGACGCACTTCATCGGCAGGCTCTCGTTGGTGCGCACGCTGCGCGAGCTGCACCGCACGCACCACGATCCATCGCTGATGAAGCGCTGGAACTTCAACGTGACCGTGCCGCTCTTCGATTGGCTCCACGGGACGTTGTGGTCGCCCGAGCGCGCCGAGCGCCGCGCCGCCGAGCGCGCCCGAACACGCGACGCGCACGGCTGATCAGCAGCTCGTCACACGCGCGCCGCGGGCTCGTAGGCCGCGGCGATGAGGGCGCGGTGACGCTCGAGCTCGCTGTCGCTCGCGTATTTGCTGCGAGGCCAGAAGAAGCCGCGCAGGCCGTCGCCCTTGGTTCGCGGCACGACGTGCACGTGGAGGTGCGGCACGCTCTGGCTTACACGATTGTTCATCGCCACGAAGGTGCCCTGACAGCCGAGCCCGCGCGTGACCGCCGAGGCGATGTTGCGAGAAGCGACGAAGATCTTGGCGACCTCGTCATCGCCCAAGTCGAGCAGCGTCTCGCGGTGGACCGTCGGGATGACGAGGACATGGCCCGGAAACACGGGGCGCAGGTCGAGGAACGCCATCCACTCGGGGCCGCGCGCGACGATCGCAGCGGGCGCGCCGCCGCTCGCGATGTCGCAGAAGACGCAGCGCGCGCTGCTCATCGCGAGCGCTCGCGCTCGAGCTCGATCGGATCGTGGGCGCAGAAGATCCTGAGGGAGTGATCGCGCGCGGCCATACGGAGTCGCGCTTGATTGCGGACGCGCGCGAAGTTGTCGATCGCGACGGCGCGCTGGAACGCGCGGAGCGGCGCCGGGCACCGAGGTGACTCCGCGTCCATCTCGTCGCGGTGGAAGTACGCGTCGCCCGCGTGCACGAGGAATCCACGGCCATCGTCGACCGCAACGGCCACGTGTCCGCGCGTGTGTCCGGTCGTCGGGACGAGCAGGATCTCCGGTGGGAGTCCATCGATCCCGCGCACGCATTCGAAGCCGAGCCAGCGCTCCCCGGCCACGTCGTAAGGGACGAAGTCGGCGCCGTGCGCCCACTGCGCGCTGATGTACCGGTGCTTCTCCCGCACGCTCGGCGGGTGGAGCGCGGCCTCGAGCTCGGGGCGGTAGACGTGGACCTTCGCCTTGGGGAAGTCGCCGAGCCCACCGGCGTGATCGAGATCCAGATGCGTCGGCACGATGTGGCGCACGTCGTCGACCGAGAAGCCGAGCTCGGATAGTTGGTGCACCAACGTTTCTTCGGGAGCGAGCTTCGGACGGGTCATCGCGACGAACGGAGCGCCGAGGCGAGAGGGCTCCGCGAGGTCTCCGCGACCGAGGCCCGTGTCCACGACGACCAGCCCGTCGTTCGTCTCCACGACGAGCACGTGGCAGACCATCGCGTGAGGCGCGGGGTGCACCTTCATCAGCGCGAACCCGACGGGGCACATCGTGCCGCAGTTGAAGTGGTGGACGCGCATGGTCAGCCCACTCGGCGAAGCGTGTTCGCGTCGACGTGATCGAAGGGCTCGGCGCGCCCCTTCATCTCCATGATCGTGTGCGACTCGTAGTGGAGCGTGTCGTCGTTCACGAGCTCGACGTCGAGCGTGTAGCGCACGGTCTTGAACTCGGCCGTGAGGAACGGGCTCGAGCAGATGCCGAAGACCGGGTCGCCGGCGCGAGCCTCGAGCGTGAAGCGACGCGCGTCGGCCGGAGCGTTGCCGCCGGCGAGCACGGTCATCCCGCGAGGTGGCATGAAGCAGCGGAGGATGAGCCCCGTCGCGGGCTCGTAAAGCCAATAGCCGAGCTCTTCATGGAACGGGTCGGGGGCGCCGATTCGCCAGGCGCGCGTCGAGTAGCGCAGGCCGTAGAGCTTCTGTTCGTGGTTGTCGATCCGGCCCGTGGGCTCGAACACCATGCGCTCGCGATACAGGCTCTTCGTCGCTTGTCGGTTGTCAGCCTGCTTGTCCGAAGGGGCGATGTCGCCGCCCGCGTCGCCTTCCCAGATTCCTTGCAGCGGACCGAGCGGCCCGAGCTCCGTGGAGGATTGCATGCGCCGAAACCTAGCGCAGATCGCGCAGCGCAGGCTCGCGGCGACTCACCAAGCGGGTCGCTGCGCGATCCCCGTCATCGGGACGAACATCACGCCCCCGAGATCGTCGTAGCGCACGAGCCCGCCGCTCTTGCGAGCGCGAAGGAGGCGCTGGAGCGCGTGCTCGGGACCAACCGGCGCGACCAGCAGTCCACCGTCCGCGAGCTGCTCGAAGAGGGGCTCGGGGATCTTCTCTGGCGCGGCCGTCAGCACGATGCGATCGAACGGCGCGGCCTCGGGCCAACCGGCATATCCGTCGCCCTCACGAACCTCGACGTTGGTGATCCCGAGCGACGCGAGGTGCTGCCTCGCCGAGCGCGCGAGCGCAGGCACGACCTCGATGGAGTAGACGTGCTTTGCGAGGCGCGAGAGCACCGCTGCTTGGTAGCCAGAGCCCGTACCGATCTCGAGCACGCGCGTCGTCGGCGAGAGCTCGAGCGCTTGAGTCATCAGCGCGACGACCGTCGGCTGCGAGATGGTCTGACCGTGCCCGATGCCTTGTGGAATATCGGCATAAGCCGACTCCAGATCGAGCTCGGGCGCGAACACGTGACGTGGGACGTCGCGCATCGCCTGCAAAACGCCAGGGTCCCACGCTCGGCCGGGCCAGGGCGCGCTCCGCCGAGCTATCCCCCGCACCAACGCTTCGCGTCGAGCGCGTGCGTCCTCGCTATTCGGCATAGCGACACCAGTTTATCTGAACGTGGTTGGAGCGGTCCGTCGCGTAACGCTGGAAGATTCTGTTCTCGTGGGAGAGCCGAGCGTTTGTTAGCAAATCAGAGATCATTCGAATTGCTCATTAGCCAACTACCTTGCGAAATACATTGGTAGGAGAGGTCCGTCATTTCGATGGGGGGCTGAATCCGTCCCCTTGCGCTTCGCGCCCCCCGATCCCCCGAATCATCCCCGAATCGTCCCAACTCCCCGCCCGAACCGTTGTGCGACCCGGAGGCTTCATGCGCCGCATTCGTCTCTCTTCCCTGGTTCTCGTTTCTTCTGCCTTAGCCGCCGGCTGCGCGCCGGCCGACCTCCCCGATGGGTCGAAGTCCAACAAGCAGGACACGCCAGAACAGGTTGGTAACGACAAGGAGGCGATCTACGGCGGCTCCATCGACACCGCGCACGACGCGGTCGTCTACCTGGAGAGCAACCAAGGATTCGCCTGCACGGGCACCATCATCGCGAAGAACGGCAGCACCGGGTACGTGCTCACGGCCGCGCACTGCGACGGCATGAACTACGTCGTCCAGGGCGACAACCTCACCTGCCTCAACAACAACAGCTGCGACAACATCTGGAACGTCGCACAGCAGACGGTCAACCCGAACTACGACCCCAACAACGTCCAGGGTGGCTACGACTTCAGCATCATCCGGTTCAACGGCGCGGACGCGAACACCCCGGTCATTCCGATCGCCACAATGCCCGATGGCGTCGGCAACGGCGTGATGATCGACATCGTCGGGTACGGCCTGACCGAGAACGGCGAGACCACGAACCGGCGCCACGTGGTGATGCCGATCGACCAGTTCGACTCGCAGTTCATCGTGGTCGATCAGTCGGGTGGTCAGGGTTCGTGCAGCGGCGACTCGGGCGGCCCGACGATCCTCAATGGCAAGGTCGCCGGGGTCACCTCGTTCGGTGATCAGAACTGCGTCCAATACGGGTTCTTCGGGCGCGTGGCGAAGGCCGACGTCAACAACTGGATCCAGGGGATCATCGGCGGCGTCGTGATGGAGGATTGCAGCACCTGCTTCGACGCCGAGGTCAACAGCCCAACCGGCGCTTGCGCGCCCGCCGTCGACACCTGCCTCAACGACGCCGAATGCAACGCGCTCGCGACCTGCCTCAACGCGTGCACGACGCAGCAGTGCGCGGACAACTGCGCCGCCGCCCACCCGAACGGCATCGACAAGTTCAACGCGATCTTCGACTGCTTCTGTTCGACGTGCGCGGCTCTCTGCGCGAACGATCCGAGCTGCCAGGGGTCGTCCACGACGACCACGACGACCACCACGACGACCACCACCACGAGCACGGGGAGCTCGATGAATGGTTCGGGCGGCGCGGGCGGCGCGCTGAACGGCGCGGGCGGGGGAACGTCCAGCGACGGTGGGTCGGCGAACAACGGCAACGGGGGATCGACGGGCAACGGCGACGGCGCGACGGATGGTGATGACGACGGCTGCGGCTGCGCGACGCCGGGCGCTGCGCCCTCGCGCGGGGCGCTGGGTCTGCTCGGGCTCGCCGCGATGGTCGGCGCGGTCGCCCGACGCCGACGTCGCG
>JAXLYR010000019.1:0-161116 GCA_046351325.1 Polyangiaceae bacterium
CGATGTGTCGTCGGTCCTCTCGCGATTCGCTCGGGCAAGATCGGGGCGCTCGGGGCGCTCGCGCGCAGCGACGCGAGCCTCGAGAATCGACTCGACGCGGTCGCGATGCTCTCGCTCTCGTCCGCCCCCGAGGCGCTCGAGGTGCTCGGTGCGCTCGCCGCGCGCGAGTCACCGGACGCAGAGCTCCGCAAGGCCGCTTACCGCGCGCTCCGCCGCGCCCAACGCCGTGTCGCCCGTCAATCCCGCGCCGCCAGCGCGAACAAGCAGGAGACCGCGACGTGACCGCACGCATCCTCGAGATCCTCTACCCCGCGGCGAGCGACGTCGCCGTCTCACCGAAGGACTCGCACGTCCGCGTGGCGCTCGACGCGAGCCGCGCGGCGAACGTCGGGGTCACGGGACTCGTCAAGCACCCTGAACTTTTTCGCGACGCGCTCCTCACGACGGTCGCGCTCATGCGGAGCGACCTCCGCTATCGCGGCAAGGATCGCACGGCCTACCTCGCGTACCTGATGAAGCAGGGCAAGAAGGCCACGAAGCAGATCTGGGAGGCTCAGCGCACGTTCCTCGACAGCGCGTACGCCGACGATGCGCCTCGCCCGCGCGGCCTCGATCCGGTGTGGACCGTCGATCCCGACGAGTTCTCGCTCGAGGTCTTCTCTCGCGACGAGAGCGCGTACGCGCGGCTCGCGTTCGACAACGCGCTGCTCGAGCAGCGCACCGCGAGCCACGGCTCGGCCCTCGCAGATCTCTCGCCCGCGCTCGTCGATCAGCTCGAGCACGTGCGCACGTACCAGCCTCTCCACCTCGCCGCGACGTCGTCGAGCCGCGCCAAGCAAGCTGGCGCCGACGAGGTTCGACCCAAGCGCGAGGTCGAGCTCCCGGACGAGTGGCTGCGAGGCTTTCTCCAGGTGCAGTCGGCCGCGACGCTGCCCGCGACGACGGTCGAGCTCGCGCCGATCGATCTCTACAACGTGCTCTTCGCGCTGAAGACGCGAACGACGAAGAAACCCCCACGCGGGCTCCGCCTCGAGCTCATTCCAGGGGCGCGACCGCGCATCATCCTCGAGCCGTGGGAGGTCACGTTTGAGGCGCACGCCGCGCCGTTCTCGGGCAAGGTCCCGCGGATCGTGAGGCTCTTCGGGCGCAAGCGCCTGCTGCTCCTCGACCGCGCGCTCTCGCACACACGCAGTGTGCGCGTCCACGTCGCTGGGCCCGGGCTCCCGTCTTTTTGGGTGCTCGACATGGGGCACGCTCGCCTCACGCTCGCGCTCACGAGCTGGGCCGAGAGCAAGTGGGGCAGCCTCGCGTCGTTCGACGCGCTGATGCCGCGCGCGACGAAAACCAAGGACGTGGACGCCGTGATCAAGGCGCTCCGCGCGAAGGGGCCGATGCCTCTCGAGTCCGTCGCCGAGGTCGCGAAGGTCGCCGCGACGGACGCGCGCGCGGAGCTCCAGCGAGCTTGCCTGCGAGGGCAGGTGCTCTTCGATCCCGATCGCCGCGTCTATCGGCCTCGCGCCTTGCTCGCCGAGCCCGTCGACGAGGCCGCGATTCGCTACGGCTCGCCGCGCGAAGCTCTCGCGCACAGGTTGCTCGGGGACGGCACCGCAGGCGCGGCCGCGATCCGCATCACGAAGATCCACATCATCGCCGGCGAGGGGACGGAGATCACCGGAGAGATCGAGGACAAGCAGGCGCGCCGCTCGTTCGCGCCGCGCTTCACCTCGGACGCCGAGGGTCAGGTCTCCGGCGCTTGGTGCAACTGCCCCACGTTCATGCGCTCCGCGATGCGTGAGGGCCCGTGCGAGCACATGATCGCGCTCTACATCTTCCAGAAGCGCAGCGCCGAGGAAGCCGAGCGAGCACGCCTCTCTCCCGAAGGGCGCAAGCTCATTCGTGCCGAGACGCGCACGCTCGTCCGGCGCGATGCCGTTGGTGCTCAAACGAATTACCGCCTCACGCTCGACGACCGCGTGGTGCGGGTCGAGCTGGCCGACGCGCCGCCGGGTCAGCCGCTCAGCGAGGCTCGCTCCACCAAGCTCTGGTTCGACACCGACAGTGAGGCTCGCGACGCTTATTTCGCTCGCCTCGACGAGCTCGCCCGCGAGGGCTTCATCGACACCGACGCATTGAGCGCCTGACCCGTGTTAGCTTCGCGGGACGCGTAGAAAGGGGACCACAACACTCGGCCATTCCACTTCGAGGAGCCTCTCCATGAGGCGCGTGAGCGCACCAGCCTTTGCGCCTCGAGCGCGGGGGCGGCGTCGCGCCGCCCTGGAGAATCGCCCCCTATACATCGCAAGGTAGCCTGTTCTTGGCTCTCTCCTAGATGTCGACCCTCCGGCCTGGGGAGAGCTGAGCCAACATCGCTTCCGGTGTTCCTCCCCCGGCCGGAGGGTCGACATCTAGGGAGAGCCGGTGAGGCTACCGTGCACAATGAAGGAAGGTGATGTGTTCACCGCCTCATTGAGGGGCTCCTCGAACGATAGAAGTGTTGGGTTTGCAATCTCTCTTCGAGAGGAGACGCGCGCGTGAGCGGTGAAAGCGATCGCACGGTGGCGGCCACGCCGCTCGCCGTGCTCGATCCGGACAGCCTGCCCCGAACCCCTGCAGACGACCGCGCCAAGGCCGCGCGGGCTGCGCGGCTCGAGGCGCGCAGCGACGACGCAGTCCGGTGGAAGGCCATCGAGGAAGCGGGCGGTACCGACGCTTGGGTCAACGCCGAGCTTCGCAAGAAGGGCCTGCTGGTCGACGAGTCGTCCCCGGACGGCGACAAGGCGAGCTTCAAAGAGCGCAAGAAGGCCGAAGCGGAAGCGCGGCGCGCGCTCCTCAAGCTCGTTTGGCGCGCCTACCACGCGACGCACGTCAACCACGTCGGCGCTGGGATCTTCTTCGCCGATCGCGAGGCCGAGACCACGCAAGAGCGCGAGGCTCGCGCGGCGCGCGCCCTTTCGAACGACCTCGCGGCGCTCGACGGCGTCGAGGCTATGGCCAAGTCCCTCGGCCTCGCTATTCCCCAATTGCGGTGGCTCTGCTTCCACCGTGAGGTCGCGACGCACTCGCATTACCAGCTTTGGACGATCCCCAAGCGCGACGGCTCGCGCAGGCAAATCGCTGCGCCGAAGCGAGAGCTGAAGGCAGCGCAGCGTTGGCTCCTCCGCAAGGTCGTGGAGAAATTGCCAGTCCACGCCGCCGCGCACGGCTTCTTGCGGGCGCGCTCGATCGCGACGAACGCGGCCGCCCACGCCGGGGCCGCGTGCATCGTGAAGATCGACGTGAAGGACTTCTTCCCCACGATCACCTTCCGCCGTGTGAAGGGGCTATTCCGCAAAGGCGGTTTGCCCGAGGGGGTCGCCACGCTCTGCGCTTTGCTTGCGACCGAGTCCCCGCGTGAGGTCATCCAATTCAGGGGTAAGACCCTCTTCGTGGCGAAAGGGCCGCGCGCGTGCCCTCAAGGCGCGCCGACCTCACCCGCGATCACCAACGCCATTTGCCTGCGGCTCGATCGGCGATTGTCCGGTTTGGCGCGGCAGCTGCGGTTTCGATATACACGCTACGCCGACGACCTGACGTTCTCCTATCAACCTGGAGACTCCGCCAGCAGTCGCGCCCCAGTCGGTGCTCTCTTGCACGGTGTGAGCGTCATCCTCGAGAGCGAGGGCTTCCGCGTTCACAAGAAGAAGACTGCTGTCATGCGCTCGGGTGGGACGCAGCGCGTGACGGGCCTCGTCGTGAACAAGGCGAGCGACGCAGCAGCGCCTGCTGCGCGCGTCCCCCGTGAGACCGTCCGCAAGCTCCGCGCCGCGCTCTTCAACCGCGAGCACGGCCGTCCCGCGAAGGGCGGCGAGACTCTGGATCAGCTGCGGGGGATGGCGGCCTTCATCCACATGACCGACGCCAAGAAGGGGCGCGCGTTCCTCGACCGAATCGACGCCCTCGAGGCTGCGACCGCCAAATCCAAATAGCGCTTACTTCTCGACGTAGCCCTTCTTGACCTTCTCGGCGACGAGCTTCTCGTATTCCTTCTTCGCCTTGTCGGGAGAGTCATATTCCTTCAGGCTGATTTGCCCGCTCGTCCCGATACGGCCATAGCTGGTCTCGAACGAGCTACCGTCGAGCTTGATCTTCCAGAATTTGCTGGAGCTCCCCTCGACGAATTCGAAGTAGCGCTCGCCGGGCCCAGCCCCGCTTGCGGGCGCGGCGGCCGGCGGGGGAGCAGCCTTCTCCGCCTTTGCGGCCTTGGGCGCAGGCTTCGGCGGGGCCTCCTCCTCGTCCCCCTCGTCGTCCCCCTCGTCGTCGAAGACCGGTTTTGCAGCCTTCTTGGCGGGGCTCGGCGCGTCTGCCTTCTTGGCCGGCGCCTTTTCGGCTTTGGCGGGCGCGGGGGGCGGCGCCGCGGGGGCCGCAGGGGCGGCGGCGCCATCGCTGACAAGTTTGTAGCCCTTCTTGACCTTCTCGGCGACGAGCTTGTCGTATTCCTTCTTGGCTTTGTCGGGGGAGTCGTACTCCTTCAAGCTCGTCTGACCGTCCGTGCCGATTCGGCCATAGGTGGTCTCGAAAGAGCTACCGTCGAGCTTGATTTCCCAGAACTTGCTTGAGCTGCCTTCGACGAACTCGTAACGCGGCATGGTCAATCCTCCCTTGGCCCGGCTGTCCCACTGTTCTCGACTTCGACGAAGCCGTTCGCGAGCTTGTCACGAATACGGCTCTCGAGCGCGGCTGCGGCGGATGCTTCGTCCTCGAATCGCTTCACCTTCGCGTCGAAGGTCCCGTAGCGAACGCGATGTACGGCGCCCTCTCGCCAGATCTCCCAGAAATACTTGGTATCCCCGTCGCTCATCTCGAATCGGCGGAGAGCCTCTGTCGCTGGCGCCATTGCTGGCGGTGGAGCCTCGTTCGCGACCACCGCTCGGGGCGCCGCTTTGGGTGCTGGCTTCGACACCAGCACCGACGGCCCGCGCACGTCGTCCCGCACTCCGACGTAACTGGGGAATCGCGGGACCCCGCCGTCGGAGAGCTCCTGATATCGAAACGTGATGAGCGCCCCAATCCCCGGCGGTCGCTCGCGCTCTTGATCCGAAAAGCCAGTCCCCACGTTGAAGCGAGTCCCGTCCGCCAGCTCGACGACGAGAGCCCCCAATCTACCTTTGTGTCGACCGGCGCCTGGCTCGTGTCCAATGACGCGCGCCTCGGCGTCGTGAAAGTTCTTCACCTTGAGCAGGGTCGAGCTCCGCCCAGCCTCGTATTTGCTTTTCGGGCGTCGCGCCATGAGGCCCTCGCCGCCGAGCGCCTCGACGCGCGCGAGCTCCTCCCTCAAATGGCCGTTACCGAGGCACTCCATATGGGCGTGGACTCGCACGTAAGCGTGCCCGGCCTTCGCGAAGAGATCCTCGCAATGCGCCACTCTCTCCTCGAACACTCCGCCGTGCGCAGGAGCGTCGAAGACGACATAGAAGAGCTCCTTCCAAAGGGGGCTTTGGTCCTGTCGCTTGACGATCCCCACCGTGCGCTGGAAGAGCTTGCGCCCACTCCAGAGCTCGCCGTCGAGGGGCGTATTCGGTAGTCCCGCAGTGAACCAGGCCGGGGCGTGGAACTTATTGCCCAGTCGAGAGAGAAACTGTGAGCCATCCCAATAGGCGCGGACGCCGTCGAGCTTCTCACTCAGCCACCAACCGGTGAGATCGACGTCGCCTTCCCACTTGTGCGCGAGCAAGAGCGCTGGCTCGCTGGAGGACGACGTCGATGCGCTCGTCGAAGAGGCGCTCTTTGCGGTGGAGGGCGCTCTCGTTGGTTTGCCGCTGAGCTCCGCAGTGCCCAATCGATCCTGCTCGGCAGCATCGCCGCGGAACGCGCGCAGGTGCTTGCAAGTCCGCCGCTCGATCCCGATCGACTGGTGCATCCACGCAGGGCAGCTGCACGAGTACACGCCGCCCGTGTTCTTGAGTGTGTAGACCGACGAGCCGGAGCCGGGGATCTTCGTGCTCTCTCCGTCCGCGAGGTCGCGCAGTGGCGTGGCCTTCGCGCTCGACTCGACAGCGGGCCTGCGACGCGTCGCGAACCGAGTCGCGTCCTCGAGACCGTCTTCGATGAGCTCGACCTCGGTCACGAGGAAGCGCTCGTCGTCGAGCAAGCCCTCATCGTCGCCGACGGTGAGCGCCGCGCCGTCGACGAGCTTGCTCAGCTCGGCGAGCGCGCTGCGGAGATCGTCGCGCGCTCCGACTTCTGCTTTGACGCAGCCCTCTACCAGGACGTCGTGGGTCGCGTCCTCGAGCGCGACCTTGAGACTGTAGGCTTCGTCGAGCGCCAGCTTCTCGGCCCACTCGACGACGTGATCACCGAGGATGCCTCGCTCTTCGTTCGAGAGGGGTGTCGCGCGCCGAAGTTGCAAATAGATGTGCGCCATTCCAGACCGAGACCCGCGGCCATGGTACGGGCGCGGGCGGCGCAGTCACCACCGATCTCGAGTCGAATTTGCGCTAAGCTCCAATCAACAACATGTGGACACCGACGCGGAGCTCGAGGATGCGAGCAGCCGGCATCGGGCTAGCGCTGCTTGGCTTTGCTGCTTGTGGAGACGACACCGAGACGACCCAGCCGGGTGGGGCAGGGGGCGTCGGCGGTGGTGGCGGAGCGCCCTCTGTCGGGGGGCTCGGCGGACTCGGGGGTGACGGGGGAACGCCCCAATCCACCAAGCCAAAGGTCGCGCTCCCCGCGGTCATCGACCTCCCCTATGTGGTCGCGGGCGCGGGCGGCTCGACGGTCGAGGTCGTCGTCGAAAACACCGGGAACGGTGATGCGACGGACCTCACATGGGACCTCACGGGCAGCGCGCTCCTGTCGATAGTCGAGGGCCCCACGAACATCGCCGCACATAGTCAGGCGAATCTGACGATTTCCTTCGCGGGCTCCGACGCCGAGACGATCGAGCACTCCGTCGTCAGCGTGGACGGCGTGGACGTGAGCGCGTCGAGCGACGTCTTCGCGGTCGCCGGGGACTCGGCGATTGGGTCTGGCAGTTGGGACACCATCAACAACCCAGGCGGGGTCTTTTGTGGTGAGGGCATCACGCTGGACCTCCCCACAGCGCCGTTCCCCTATCCCAACACGCCCTACACCGACGCGAGCGTCCGCATCTTCGTCCCCGAGGGCTATCGCGATCGAGGCGAGCACGACATGGTGCTCCACTTTCACGGACACAACACCACGCTCGCCGGCACGCTCGCGGGCCACCTCTACGAGAATCACCTCTGCGCAAGCGGCGTCAACGCGGTCCTTGTCGTGCCGCAGGGTCCGGTCAACGCCGCGAGCGGCGACTTCGGCAAACTGCTCGATCCCGGCGGCGTCGAGGCGATGTTGAGAGAGGTCCTCGTCGTCCTCTACCGCGAAGGGCGAATATCCCGTCCAGTTCTCGGCGAGCTCACCCTCACCTCTCATTCGGGTGGCTACATCGCGACGGGCGTGAACCTCGAGCCAGCGACCAATTCGGTGCCGGTCGCGCAGGTCGATCTCTTCGATTCCATCTACGGACTCGAGGCCGAATTCGAGAGCTACGCGATGGGGCCTGGCCGTCTGCGATCCAACTACACGCCTAGCGGTGGGACGCTCGACAACAACTTGGCAGTCGTCGACGACCTCCAGAATGCCGGTGTGACCGTGCACACGGACCCCACCACTACGGCGATGTCCAGCGACGCGCCCCTCATCTATTTCGCCGACACGACCCACACGGGGTCCACGCGCATCGACAACGCTTATGGCGAACAGCTGCGCTGGGGCCATCACCACCACAGGCGCGGGCCACGCATCGAGCTCAGGCAGGCCATCGCGTCGGGGGGTAGCGTCACGCTCGAGTGGGCAGCCCCCGAGGATGACGACACGGCAGCCTTCCGCATCGAGAAGTGGGTAGACGACACTGGGTGGATGGGGATTGGGGCCATCCCCTCCGATCAGCGCAGCGCAACCATCGCATTGACGGGCTCCGCAGCGCTGCGACTGGTCCCCATCGTGCGTGACTTGGATGTGAGTGAGTCCCTTCCGTCCAACGCCTTCGCCGCGGACAGCTCCTCGGGAGTCCTCGTCGTGGACGGCTTCTCGCGTGTCATCGACGGTTCATGGGGTGGGCTCTCACACGACTTCGCTGCGTGGGTCGCAGCGGCAGCGGGGGGCGCCAATACCGTCTCAGCGAGCGCCATTACAGAGGATGGGTTCGACCTGAGTCCCTATTCGGTGGTGATTTGGCTCACGGGTGATGAGTCCGTCGCCGATCATCCGTTGAGCGACGAGGACCAAGCCGCGATCTCGGCCTATCTCGCAGGGGGCGGCCACGTCATCGTCTCGGGCAGCGAGATTGGCTACACCCTCGACAAGACCTCTGCGGGGCGTGCCTTCCTCGCGGACGACTTCGGTGCAGCGTTTGCACTAGATGCCTCCGGCTCGTACTCAGTCACCGGTACAACAGTGGTCTCCGTGGGATTCGCCGGCGCCAATGCAGCTTATCCAGAAGAGTACCCGGATGCGTTCGACCCTACGGGCTTGGGCGTCGAGGCGATCGCCTACGACGGAGCTCCGTTTGCAGCCGCCGTCGGCGTCCCGGGGAGGTCAGTGATCGTCGGCTTTCCGCTCGAACTCATCGACTCCGATGCAGACCGCGCCGACGTCGTCGCCGAGCTCATTGATTTCGTTACCGGGGGTTGACTTCGCCGTCACCGGGCACACACTCGGAAGCGTGGGACGATTGGGAGGTATCCTGATTCCAGTCTCCCCTTCAGGATAGGTGGCCTCATAGGCCTTCAGGAGTTTCGGATAGAGAGGTGCAGCAGTAGGCTTCTTTGGCTGCTGTGCCGATGACGGTTGCTCCACAATCTGAGTCTGCGGTGCCGCGACAGCTTCGACCTTGATTGTCGGGTTCAGTTGCCGCGAAACACGAACATCACCCCATATTCGGCAGAACCGTAAAGGGGTGGCCCCGACGGGGGTACGAAAACCGCGCGCCCCACTTGCCTCGTGCAGGTGGGGCGTTTCCTTTTTGTCTTCGTCGTGGCGAGAGGCGCTGGGGGTTTCCCTCAAGTCCGACTTTGTCTAGCTTGAACCATGGTCTCAAGCTCACTCCTGTCACGTCGGGTCCTCAGTTTGGGGGGCGCCGGACTTCTGGCGGTCTTCAGCAACGTTGGTTGCGGAGACGATAGCAACACGCCGAGCGGCGGTTCGCCTGCGGGCGGTTCGCCGAACGCCGGCGGCGGCGGCGCGGGCGCGGCGACGTTGGGCGGCAGCGACCTCGGTGGCGCTGGCGGCACACCTGTCGTCGATATGCCCAAGGTCAAGACGATCATCGGCGACGTGACTTGGCAGGTGACCTTCGACGACGCGGCGATCACCGCCGGCGCGACCAATTGCTCGTACACCCGACACTACGAGGGGACCGAGGACGAGTCCGCCAAGTGGTTTTGCCCGAGCTGCGATGTGATCTTCCGAGCGACGGTGGAGATGACTGCGGGGCAAGCCGACTGCTTCACGCAGATCTCCGCAGATCCCCCACTTACGGAAGAGTGGATTGGCTACGACTCCACCGCGGGGACTTATTACCGCGGTTACGGCATGACGATGACTTCGCAGGGCACGTTGGAGGCCAATGGCGACGCCCTGTCGACCACCAATCAGATCCTCGACCAAATGGCGCCTGTCGGGGGCACGTTCTCGTTCGACGTCGCGGGTACCTTCACGCAGGCCGAGGCCGATGGCGACCCTCTCAATGGCTTCCACCCGCCCGACACCTACGCGTGCGGCTGGCCGAAGACCGACCCTGCACCGTATACGGGGGACTACACCTTGGCGGAGGGCGGGACGCTCCCCGACGGTCTCTTCAAGGACGCGTGCGGCGAGACCGTTCGACTGCATGATTTGGCGGGCCGCTATCTGATTGTCGAAATGGCGGCTCGGGACTGCCCGCCTTGCCAGCAGATGGCGACCGACGAGGAGGCCTTCATTGCCGATATGGAGGCGCAGGGTGTCGAGGTGAAGGTCGTCACGCTGCTCGCCCCTTCTCTCGCCGATCCGCTCGGCATCGCGTCGCAAGCCCAGCTCAACAACTGGAAGACGAACTTCTCGCTGACGTCGCCGATCCTCGCTGACCGTGGCTGGGGTCTCTCGATGTTCGAGCCGCTCTACGGTGATCAGGTCGGCTTCCCCTCACTCACTATCGTCGATCCGAATCTAAAGGTGATAGCGCACCAGTCGGGCTACGGCGGGTTCGCCGACATCAAGGCAGCGATCCTCGCCGACGCCGGTCTCTGACAGTGGCGTGCGGGCCTTGCGCGGCGAGCTCGGTGACGAGCTGGGCTCCGCGCGCACCCGCACCTTCGATGCGCGCACGACGACCGAGCGGCCCGAGCTCGAGTGCGATGCTCGCGTGATCATTTCCTAGGGCGGCAGCGTATGGAGCGCCCCACTCCACGAGGAGCACGGCGCCCCGCGCGCGGGCGTCGCCTAGACCCAACGGTCCGAGCTCGGACTCGTCACCGAGTCGGTAGAGATCGGCGTGCCACACCTCGAGCGGGCCGAGCACGTACTCGTTCACCAGGGCGAAGGTCGGGCTCGTGACAGCGTCGCTCTCGGCGAGGCCGAGCGTGCGGAGGACCGCCCGCACGAAGAACGTCTTGCCCGCGCCGAGGGCGCCGCTCAAAACGACGAGATCGGACGGGCGAAGCGCTCTCGCGAGCGACCGCGCGAGATGCTTTGTGCTCCTACGATTCGGGAGCTCGACTTCGAAGGGAGGCATCGAGCGAGCTAGAACCGGAGTGACGATCCCACGGTGGCGCCGGCCGAGAAGAGATCAGCGCCGTCGAGGCCGATCCATCGGAGTTCACCCAGGTTGATGTCGAGCTGCGCGATGGGTGCGATCCCCAGCGTCATTTCCAGGCTGCCGACGAAGCTCGGCGCGACCTCTCCGTCGAACTCCACGGCGCCGGTGGTCTCCTCGACGCGGCGACCGAACCGGACATAACCGTCGAAGCGCGCCGAAGGCCCGATATGGAAGGCGAAGGCGCGGTTGTCGTGGATGACCGGGGTGAACATGTACCGAACGCCGCCGCCGAAGTAGAGCGCGGGCGCGTTCACGAGGTGTCCGCCGACCTCCGCGAAGACCTCGAGGCCTTGCGTCGGGGGGATGAGGCCGCCCACGCGGATCGCGCCGAGCATCGAGACCGGTGAGCCGGTCGCGCCCTCGGGGCGGATGGCGAGCGCGTCGAACCCCACGCCGACCGAGATGAAGAAGTAGCGATCGGCGCCGTAGGGGTGAGCGACATCGGCCTTGGTCGCGAGCATGGTCACGCGCGTCTTGCCCGCGTCGAGCGGTGCCTCGGGCTCTTCGGTCTTCGGCGTGTCGGTGGGCACCGTCGTCGCCGGCGGATCGGGCGTCGGGTTGTTGAGGCCCGTCTCCCAAGGCAGAGCGCCCGTGCCGACGCCCTCGGGGCGCATGAGCACGACGAGCATCTCGCGAATCTGATCGTCCTTTTTGTCGCGCGCGACGTCACGCGCGACGACCTCGTAGCGCTTCGCCGCGAGCGAGCTCGCGCCGATCTCGAGGCGGAACGTCGGAGCGCCAGGTGTCTGAACAGGCACGAACACCCAGTCCACACCGAGGTCCGCGCCGATGGCCTTCGCGTCCTCCGGCGTGAGATCGGTCGACTTCATGCGCTTGCCGAGGACGCGCCCGACGTCGGCGTCCGGCGTCACCTTGTGGCCCATCGAGTCGAGCGTCGCGGCGATCGTCTTCGTCAGCGCGACGTCGTCCGCGGTGCTCTCGCCGCCGTGTGCAGGGACGATCGCGACGAGATCCGCGAAGGCCGGAGTCGAGAAGAAGAGGCCGGCCGACGCGAGGCCGGTCAGGGCGAGCCGGACGATCGTCGTCCGCGCGAAGACAGATGCGCTCATGGGTGCTTCTTGCCTTGTGACGCCGCCGGGGTGAGGGCGTCGACCTGCTTCTGCGCGGCATCGCGCACGCGGCCGTCGGGGTCGCTCGACGCCGTTGCCTTCAGCATCCTGAGGCCCTCGACGGGGTCGCACGCGGCGAGGACTTTGGGAGCTTGGGTGCGCGCGCCTGTCGAGCGTGCGTTCTTGAGGATGGCAGCGGCGCCGTGGGCGAGCATCGCGCGTTGATCTGCGGTCGCTTGGCTCGACTTGCAGAATCGTTCGGCGGCGTCCGCCGTGCGGTAAATCGAGGGGTAGCTCTTCGCCGACTCCCGATCGAACGCGACCACGAAGGCATCGTAATAACTCTCGCACGAAAGGTTCACGACGCCGAACGCGGCCGACCCGAAGAGCAGGGTGTTGTCGCTCTCGAGCGAGGCGCCGAGGACGTCGCACGCCTGCACGCCGAAGGGTGCGCCGTGGTTCGCGATCGCGTCCATCGCCGAGCTCGCCACGCTCGAGTTGTGATCTTTCGCGAGCGCGACCGTCAGGCGAAACACGAGCGGCGTCTGCGATCGAGGCAGCATCAGCGCAGCGAATCGCTCGCGAGCCTCGAAGAGCGGGGTGTTCGCGAGGAACGTCTCGACGCGTTTCGCGAGGCCGAAGCCCTCGATATCGGCGCCCGCGACGATCTCGGCGAGGGGCGTCGCGATGAGCGGGACACTCTCGGTCTCGAGCAGCGAAAGCACCGCGCCGATCTGCACCGCGTCGGCGTTGGTGAACGCGATCCCCGTCGCGGCGAGCGCGAGCCAGCGAACGCGAACATCGGGATCTCGCAGCAGCGCGAACAAGATCGCGGGCGCGGGGCCTCCCTCGATCGAGGTCACCGCCGACGACCAATCTGCGTAGCCGGCGCAGTCGTAGTCGCTGCCGTACTGACCCCAGTCGCACTCGAGCGCAGCCCGCGCTTTGCTGACCAGGTCCGCGGGCAACGTCGGATCGTCCAGCGCTCGATAGGGCGCTGGCGGTGCGGTGCGCCCCGAGGTCGGGCACGGAACCGCGACCGTCGCGTCGACCTCTGCGACCCTGACCTCCGACGGCGAGGCCGACCCGCACGCCGAGGTGAGCGAGAGCGCGCCCGCCAGGATGGCGGGGCGCAAGCTCACTTGGCCTCGAGCTCCTTGCTCACGGAGTTCCCGGCGCTGTCGAACGCGCGCACGCCGATGAGCTTGGACCCTGCCGGCACGATGGCGCTGACGTCCGCGTCGATCTTCTCCGAGGCCTGGTCGAAGATGCCGTCGGCCGGGAAGAGCGGGCGCCAGTCATCGGAGCCAGCGACCGAGATCTCGATCCGGGCGATCGGGCCGAGCCCATCGCTGACCTCGCCGGTGAGCTTGCGCTGGGCGATCGAGAGCGACTTGAACACGGGGGGAGTGTTGTCGACGAGGACGACCCCGGACTCGAGCGAGTGACGCGTCACTTTGTCAGGTGGGTTGACGAGTTCGTCGCTGGCCTCGACGCGAATTCTGTAGAGGCCCTCGGGGAGCGCGGTCGTGTCCCAGTCGTAGTCCGTCCGCGTGAAGATCTCGGCGGGCTTGAGGGCGTCGCGCCACTCGGTCTGGCCGTCCTGACGGTAGAAGATGCGATAGCGGAGCTCGTCGCGATCGGGGTTGTCGACCTCCCAGCGGACCGAGACGCTCGTCGAGGGGCGAGATAGTTTGCCCCCCGAAGCAACCAGACCCTGCTGCAAGCGCCCCGAGCGCTGCGTGCGCCCCTCGGCGGAGACCGACGTGATCACGGCGCGAGCGTTGTCGGTGACGAAGTGCACGCGGACCTCACTGAGGCTCGAGCCGCCGCTCGAAGGGAAGCGCGCGCGCATCTGGAGATAGCGGCCCTTCGGGCTCTCGACCTTGCCGGGGGCGGTGAGGGCCTTGGACCACGCGCTCCACGAGGAGTCGGGCTCTTGCGTGTTGCCAGTGCGCGTCTCGACCTCGACCTTGCCGTCGCCTCGCCACGCGATCTGACCGAAGGTCGCGGGCAAGCCTGCGTCGAGCACCTTGCTCGTCCACACGGAGTCTGCGCCGCCCTCGCCCTTGATCTCGTGCACGACCACCGGATCGCTCGAGATGAGGAACCGCTTCTTCCCCGACATGACGAGGCCGGTGATCTGACGCTCCTCGGTGTCGGCGAGGATCCGCTCGAGGTGATCGTCGTTGACGGTGAAGACGCGGCCGTCCGCGCCCGCGCCGACGTAGACCGTCCCGTCGTCGCCGAGCGTGAGCGCCGTGTAGTGCGTCTTTCGGCTCGACATCATCTCCTCGGCGGCGCCGCTCGGTTGGAAGCGGTAGAGCGTGCCCTCACCGGGGCGGCTCGGACGCGCGCCACCGGGGCCCGGCATGCTCGTGCTGCCACCGCGGCCAGGGAGGGAGAAGCTGCCTCCGTAGCGATTCGCCGTCGCCCAGATGGTCCCGTCCTTCGCGACGGCGATGTTCGAAACGTCGTCGGCGTCGAAGTCGTAGACCACGCTCGCGCGCCCCGGAGCATCGACGCGATAGAGCAGACCCTTGCCGCTCGTACCGCAGAGGACCTTGCCGTCGGCGGTCAGCGCGAGCGAGACGATGTGAGCGTCGTCCGCGTCGAAGTGGACCTGCCCTTTGCCTTGCTCGTCGTAGCGGATGACCTTGCCCTCGGGCCCAGTGGCCGCGTAGAGCGACTTGCTCTTCTCGTCGTAAGCGAGCGCCCAGATGTACTCGACGCCTTCGATCGCGGTGCCGAACTCGGTCGCCGCCTGATCTTTGCCGCCGCCCTTCGGGAGCTTGTAGAGCTTGCCGTTCGGGAAAGAGCCCGCGATGACGTCGCCGTTCCACGCGACAGCCAGCGCGCTCACCGCCATCTGTCCCGTCGTCCCCGCGACCTCGACGTTGGCGCCGTTGACGCGGATGATCTTGCCCTCGTTGCCGGTGCCGACGAGGAGCGAGCCGTCCGGCATGAGCAAGCTGGCCCACGCCGTCTGCGCATCGTTTACAGGCGTGTTACCGAGCGCGAAGCCCGGTCGCATGATGCCGAGCGAGTCGACGGCGACGGCGGTGAGGTCGCCGCTGGACAGATCGTCCATGCTCGAGAGGTCGAACGTCCGCGTGCCTACCGCTCGCGCGCTGTCGGTGGCGCCGAAGACCGCGAGGGCGAGCGCGGCGGCGACGGTGGTTCGCAACGCCCAGTGGGCAGCGCTCTTGGGCTTCGACGGATGGGAAGGGAGCTTGATCATCGGGTCGATTCTCTTGCGGGGCTGGCTGGCTGAGAGGGTCACTTGATGTTGGCGCGCACGTGCACGCGCACCCGGTCACGGCCGACGATGAACATCTTCATCGGGTGGGAGGTCTGCTGAACGGAGCCGAAGGTCTCGGGGCCGACGCTGCTCGCCGAGACCTTGATGGTGTCGAGCGCGCCGGGCGGCAGGCGCTCGGCGACGTTGCCGCGGAACGCCGCGCCGCCCTCGGTTTGCAGGCGGATCGTCGCGACGATGCTCTCCTCCGGGAAGGAGGGGTTGTTGAGCGCGGCCATGAGATCGACGAGATTTTCGGGCGCTGCGCGCGGCTTCTCGAGCTCGTAGCCGGGCGAGAGATCGATGTCGACGTCCTCGCCCGCGTAGTCCTTCGGAATGGGGACCTCGATGACGCGCGTCTCTTGCTTGCCCTGGTAGGGGACGAGCAGGATCTTGATCTGCACCGACTCGCCGGGATCGATCTCGGGGTTGATGACCTCGGTCCCGCGAATCATCGCGACCTGCCGACCGAAGCTGATCCGCACCGTGGTCTCGACGCTCTCGATCCGCACGTCCTCCCAGGGGTTGTTGAGGAGCGCGCCGAGCGCACGGACGACACGCGAACGAATGAAGGCGTCCGAGCTGATGGGCTCGCCAGCCGTCACGCCGAAGTCACGCAGGTTGAGCGAACCGTAGCCAGCGACCTTCACCACGGTGTCCGAGTGCCAGGTCATGTCGCCGCGCTCGCCCGTCGTGCTCTCGAGCGGGTTGCCGATCGCCATCGCGGCCAGCATCGGCGCGAGGAACGGGTCGTGCGAACACTCCGAGTTCCACTCGGTCTTGGTGATGCCGTCGACGCCCTCGATCTTCACCTTCACGGGGAAGACGCTCGCGACGCGCTTCGTGTCGATGACGATCGAAGACTGGCGATCGTTCACCAGCGTGCCGATCGGACGCACGGCCTCGCCGATCTTGAAGCTGCGGTTCGAGCTCGCGAGGATCCAGTGGACCTTGCCGACGGCGGTAGGCAGATCGCTCGCGCCGCCGCCCATCATCGGGTGGCCGAACGCGACGAGCTTGTCGCCCTCGACGCGCGTGACTGTGCCGAGGCCCATCGCCGAGATGTCGCCGCGCACGAGCTGCACGGCGATCGCCCCGCCGTCGACGAACGACGTGGGCGCGTCGGGATCGACCTTCGTCCCGGCGCCACCAGCCTGCACGGGGATGAGCCCCATCGGCGTGAGCGTCGACTCGAGCAGCGCCATCGACGAAGGCGTGAGCCCACCGAACATGATCGGCGTCGAGGCCGGCTCGAGCGTGGAGCCCGCGCCCATCTCACGCTTGGCGCGCGTCGCGAGCTGCTTCGCGTGATCCTCGAAGCTGTAGGAGAACGCCGCGTTCTCGCTCGCGCCGCCCGAGAACATCGCGGTGTACGCGCGCGGTGACTGCGGCACGATCGTCGCCGCCTCTTTGGGCGAGGCGTCCTTCGACGACGACGCGTCCTTCTTCGGCCCGAACAGGTTCGCGCGCGGCTTGAAGAGCGGCGGGATGGGCTTGGCGAGGTCGTCGAGCATGTTCTGGATCGGCGTCACGCCCGCGATCGGCTCGGACCCGAACGTCCAGCCGTAGGCGTAGGCGCCGATCATCTTGCCGTCCAAATAGATGGGGCTGCCGCTCATGCCGGCGACGGTCTTCGCCGCGTCGAGGCGCGGGTGGTTCGGCGTCTTGATCAGGATGAGATCCTGATTGGGCCTGAAGCCCTTCAGCACGCCGATGATCTCGACGTCGAACTTCTCGGGCGAGGTGCCCTGGAAGACCGTCAGGCCATAGCCCTTCATCCCTGCCTTCACCTCGTCGAGGGGCAGGATGTTGGAAGTGTTCGGCACTGCGCGGGCTGCGCCGACGCCGATGATCGCGCTCAAGAGAGCGCCCCCGAGGACCCCGAACAAGATGGGAGAGAAGGTTCGCATGCTGGGATTCCGGTCGAACCTGCACACGAGCAGGCGACCCGGCGCAGTCTAGCGTATGCGTGGACGAGTGCCGCGTTTCGGTCGACGCGCTCGATCGAGAGCCGAATCGGTGCGCGCAACGTGGCGCTGAAACTCTGTTTTCGTGAGCGACCAGGTCGAAGGCCGCTAGAGTACGGCGCGCATGCGCGACGCCGTCGTCCTCGGGATGCTCGTGCTCGGCTTCGCGGGCTTCATCACGACCCACTTCGTGCTCGCAGTCATGCTGCTCTTCGCGGAGCGACCGCGTTGGCGCGGCGCCGTCGCGCTCCTCGTGCCGCCCCTCGGCGCGCTCTGGGCGTGGCGCGCGGGCCGCAAGCCGACCGTCGTTCTCTGGATCGTGTCGGTCCTGCTCTACGGCGTGGGGCGCGCGATGTCCGCGCTGACCTGACGCGGATCGCTCGCGAACGACCTCAGATTTTGACGTCGCGCAGGCGGATCAGGTTCTTGTCGTAGACCCCGAGGCCGAGCTCGCCAGCTACACGAATGTAAGCGGGCTCGCGGCCAGCGTCCTTGAGCGTGGGCAGGCCGTTCTCTTTGCGGTGCTTCTCCACGAGCTCCCAGCCGACGACGTCGAGCGCGACAGGATCCGTCGAGGCGTAGAGGGCCTCCTGGGGGATGCGCCGCTTCTTGTTCGTGTCGAGCGGGCCCTCGTCGTAGATGATCTTGTAAGCGTCCGTGATGTGCAGGCGCACGCGGCTCTTCACCAAATCCTGGGCGTAGAGCTGGGCGATCTGCGGGGTCGCGTGGTGCCCGTGGAAGTCGTGCGGGTTGATGATCGAGCCGTGCGTGATGTTCTTCATCGTGCCGGTGAAGCCGCAGATCGAGTGATCCTTGATCTGGCTCACGTTGATGACGCACGTGGCCTCGACGAAGGGGCGCACGAACTTGGTCTCCTTGTCGGCGACCTGGATCGCGCTCATCTGCGCGTCGGTGTTCTCGTGCACCGCGACGTTGATCCCCGCGGGGAACTCGGGCGCGATGGCCAGCGACTTGTCGGTCACGACGCGCGTCCCGATCAGGAACTTCGGGTACTGCTCGTAGATCATGATGTTCGCGGCCGGCACACCCGCGGCGATCACGCCGCGCACGATCGCGAGCACGAGCTCTTTGTTGCTGGCCATCGTCGCGCCGTTGCGGCCCGCGATGCCGTTCGGCTTGATGGCCACGCGATCGTCTTTGTGGACGAACTTGGCGAAGGCCTCGCCGACATCGGCCTTGCCGGTGAGCTCCTCCATCACGCGCTGGAGCATCGCGTCCGCGGCCTCTTGTTTCGGCCAGAGTCCGTTCGGGATGAGCGTGTCGCCCTTCTCCACGCGCACGACCTTGCCGGGGATGCTGAGCGGTAAGAACCCGGCGGGCGGGCCCACTACGAGCGTCTCGCGAGGTTGCGCGTAGAGGGCGTCCGGCCCGAGCGCCCCACCGACCGCGGCAGCGCCGACTGCGAGGCCGCCGCGGAGCAGGCCGCGACGCCCGAAGGCTTTTCGATCCATTCCGAAAAGATGCTACACGCTGGGCTCTCCTCGGGCCACCGCACGATGCCGGCCTGCCCGTTGTCGGTCGACGCTGACGATGCGAAGAGCGAACCCAACCTTCATCGTGAGCACCGCGGTCGAGGCCGCGATGGACTACGCCGCGTACGTCTCGCGAGCGCTGCCGCTGACGTCGCTCCTCGATGGCCTCCCCGCGCGCATCTCGCGGCTGCTCGACGCGGACGTCGTCAGCATCTACCTCGTCGAGGGCGACGGTGAGTTCCTCGTGCTCCGCGGCAACGTCGGCTTCGCGCCGGAGGCTCAAGGCACGATCCGCTTGCGCGTGGGTGAGGGCCTGACCGGCCTCGCGATCAAAGAACGGCGACCGATCACCGAGGACGGCGCGCCTTCGAGCCACCAGTTCCGTCGCTTCGAACAGCTCGATGAGGATCGCTTCCCCGTCTTTCTCGCGGTGCCCGTGATCGGACACGACGAGCGTCCGCTCGGCGCGCTCGTCGTCCAACGCAAGGCGAAGGCCTTCACCCACGACGAGGTCGTCCTCGCGACGACGGCGACCGCGCCGATCGGACACGCCCTCAGGCAAGCGGCGCTGCTCGCGGATCTCAGGGATCGACCGCACCGACGCACTGGCGGCGGCACGCGCAAGGTCACGCTGCCGGGGCGGCCGCTCCACGGTGGTCGCGCGCTCGGCGCGGTCGCGGCGCCGCGACGCCCCGCAAAAGACCGACGAAACCCACCTCAGCCCGGCGACGAGAAGGCGCTGCTCTCCGCGTTCGACGCCGTGGAGAAGGGCATCCTCTCGCTGGACGAGCGCGCGCGCTCGCTGCACCTCGTCGGCAACGCGAGCTTCCTCGCGAGCGCGGCTCTCATGGCGAGCGACTCGCGCTTGCGTGAGCGCGCCGTCGAGCTGCTGCGCGCTGGCCGCGGCCCCGCGGAGGCCCTGTCGACCGTCGCGCGCGAGGTCACGCGCGCCGCGACCGGGATCGTGGGCGATCCCTTCCTCGAGGAGCGCGCTCGCGACATCGAGGACATCGTCGATGCCGTCTTGATGATCGCGGCCCCGGACGCTCGCGGTCACGTCCCGGCGAAGGCCGTGATCATCGGCGAGCGCATCTCGATCTTCGACCTGCTCGTGACCTCGCGCACGCAGCCTTCGGGCTTCGCCCTCATCGAGCCCGCGTCACCTCGCACCGAGGTCTTTGCCAGGCTGCTCGATCTGCCGACCCTCGTCGGAGTCGAGAACGCCTTTCGCTGGGCCTCGCCCGGCGACGTCGCGATGCTCGACGGTGACCACGGCTTCCTCATCATCAACCCGTCTCGCGCCGAGGTCGCGGCCCTGCGCGCGCACCGTCGGCGAGCCCAGGAGGCCGCGGAGCACTCGACGAGCTTGCCGCCCGACTCGCTCGAAGAGGAGCAGTAGCGGCGCCGTTCCGCTTGGCGTTTCGGGCCGGGCGCACTAGACCGCGATCATGGAGAGTCGCCGAGAGAGCGGCGTGTACGAGCTCGTTCAGACGGTGCGCTTCGAGTCCGCGCGTCGCCTGCCGAAGACGCCCGAGGGACACCCTTGCAGGAACGTCTACGGCCTCGCGTTCTACCTCGATATCCACGTCGAGGGCCGGCTCGACCCCGAGACCGGTTGGGTCTTCGACTTCGCCGAGATCGATCGTGCGATGAAGCCCATCCGCGATCGCATCGACCATCATTACTTGAACGACGTTGAAGGATTGGAGAACCCGACGAGCGAGGTCCTCGTCACCTGGATCTGGAATCACCTCAAGCCGAGCGTGCCCGGTCTGGTCCAGCTCTCCCTTCGCGAGAACGACGTGTCGCGCGTCATTTACCGCGGCTGACCCGCGTCCGAGCCCATCATGTTCACCGTCTGGTCGGGTATCCACGCTCACTTCGCCCACCACGTCCGGGGGCACGCAGGACCGTGCATCTCGCTCCACGGCCACACGTGGAAGCTCGAGGTGAAGCTCGCTTCACGCGAGCTCGACGAGCAGGGCTTCGTCGTCGACTTCGACCTCTTGCACGAGCACGTGCTCGTGCCCTGCTTCGACCTGCTCGATCACGCGCTCGCCATCGGGGAGAAGACCTGGGTGGAGACGCGGCCCGAGCTCGAGCGACTGGGCGTGGTGCTCGTCGGCTCGCGACGAGAGATCACCGGAGACCTCGGCACCTGCCCGAAGGGGCACGCCGGTGAGCTCGGCGGCGCGCGCAACGAATACCCCGGTGGCATCAAGGTCGCCGTCTTCCCCTTCACGCCGACGAGCGAGCGCCTCGCCGAGTGGCTCTACGCGGTGACCCACGCCCGCCTCGCTTCGGACCGTGTCAGCGTGCGCGCCGCCCGCATCTACGAGAGCCTGCACCCCGCCGAAGCTGTCGCCGAGTACGCGCCCTGACGAAATCCTGACGAGGCGTGACGCCACGCCGATGACGGGCTGACCATCATCGCTCCGTGGCGATCATCCTCGGGTTCTTCGCAGCGCACTGGGTCCTCAGCGTCTTCATGCAGACGTTCTTCCTCCACCGGTACTCGGCGCACCGGATGTTCACGATGAGCCCGCGCGCCGAGCGTGTGTTTCACGCGCTCACGCTGCTCTTTCAGGGCTCGAGCTACTTGAACCCACGCGGCTACGCGCTCCTGCACCGCGAGCACCACGCCTTCAGCGACACCGAGCGAGACCCTCACTCGCCGCACGCGTCGAAGGGGTTCATCGACATGAACGTGCGCACGGTGAATCGCTATTCGGATCTGTGGCACCGCCGCGTCGAGCCCGAGGCTCGCTTCGAGGGTGGGTATCCGACGTGGCCGGCGCTCGAGCGATTCGGGGACTCGTGGATGACGCGCCTCGCGTTCGGCGCGGCGTACACGATCCCTTACTTCTTGTTCGCGCCCCACTGGGCCTTCTTCCTGCTCGTGCCGATTCACTGGTTCATGGGTCCGATCCACGGCGCGATCGTGAACTGGTGCGGGCACAAGTACGGTTACAGAAACTTCAGCACCAGCGACCGCAGCAAGAACACCCTCTTCTTCGACTTCGTCACGCTCGGCGAGCTCTTCCAGAACAATCATCACCGCTACGGCCAGTCGCTCAACTTCGCCGCGCGCACTTGGGAGCTCGATCCGGCTTATTGGGTCATCCGCGGGCTCGCGGTCATCGGCGTGATCCGCATCGAGAAAGAGCAGAAGATTCGCTTCCCCGACGAGGCCAAGCCGGTCGCTCCGCCGATGGTGCTCAGCGACGCCGAGTGAGCGTGTCCTTCTGCCCCTCGAAGGCTTCGTCGAGGAGTGGAAGCACGGCCGTGACGAGCGCGGGGGGCGCGCGTCGGACCTCGCGCAGGCTCACTGCGGCGCGCAAGGTCGCCGCGAGATCCTCGGGGGTCGGCTCGAGCAGCACGGTGTTGTTGAACTCGAGGCTGCGCACGATCGCGAGCAGCGGATACGCAGCGACGCGTCGCCACGTGAGCGTGCTCGCCCAGGTGCTGACGTGCAGATCGCGGACGAAGCCAGCGCTCGCTCGTTGGCCGAAGTTGCCGACGCCCGCGAGATCGTCGAACGGACCGAAGAGACAGGGCACCTCGAGGAGCTCCCCGTGCCGCTTCTTCTCGGCGGGTGAGAGCGCGCCGCCCTTCGTCTCGAGGGTGATGAGCTCGCCGCGCGGGTGCCCGCGAGACGAGAGCCAGTCGGCGTAGACGGCGCGCGGGGCCGGGTCGTCGAAGTCGGCGACCAGCGCGCCGATGAGCTTGCGCTCGGTGTCGCCCGTGGCCTCGGCGTTGCGGAGCGCAGCGTCGAGCTGCGGCATGATCGCGGCCTCGCTCTTCGGCAGGACGGGAGCCTCGCCGGGAACGAGCGCGAAGTCACCGAGGATGCGCCGCGCTTGGCGGTGATGGTTGTAGTAATTGCCTGTGAAATCCCTGAAATGCGAGCGCAGCGGCCCCGCGGTGCGGACGTCCCTCGCGCGCGCGACGATCTCGAGGAGCGTCTTCCAATATTGCGTCCGCTCGGGGCTCACGGCGTGGCTCGCTGTGAGCTCTGCGAGGCGAAGCGCGACGCGCGGGTCGTCGTCGAGGCTCGCGAGTCGCGCGAGACGCTGCTCGGCGAACGAGGCCCCGCCGACGTTGAGGTTGTCGAGCAGGCGCGGCATCGAGCGAGCCTTGCCCTCTTCGTAGAGCGCCATCCACGCCTCGAGCGAGCGCTTCACGCCGAGCGCGATGGGCACGTCGAAATCGGGAAGGAGTCGGCTCGCGCGATCGATCCGGTTCGCGAGCTCGGGGGCGCGAGCAGCTCGCCAAACCTCGACCATCACGTCGATCGCGCGCGCGAGCTGCCCGGTCGAAAGGAGGTGCGTCGCGAGCTCGAGGCGCGTCGCGAACTCGGGGAGCGGCGCAGCAGTCTCTTCGGCCGCTGCGGCGCGGGTCTCTTGTGATGACTTTGTTGTAAGCGATGCCGCCCGCGCGAGGAGCTCTCGACCCGCCGCGGCTGATGGCGTCTCGCCTTCGAGGCGCGCTCGGGTCTTCGCGAGGGCGTCGTAGAATTTGGGCCAGAAGGTCGAACCGCCCTTCGGCATCGCGAGGCGCTTCGTCAGCGCCGACACGGCCCGGGCGTCCCTCGAGCGCGCGAGCACTGCGAGCGACCGCGTCCAGAAGGGGTAAGTCGAGCTCGAGGTCGTCGGGGGATCCAACACGAGCTCCGCGATGGTGCTCGCGATGCGCGGGTCGTCTTCGAAGGTCGAGAGGAGCTCCGCTGCGGTCGGCAAGAAGCTCACGGGCAGCGCGCGGAGCGACGCGCAGAGCCTCGCGACGTCGAGCGGGTCCTTCGCCCCGGCGACCATCGAGAAGTCGCGATCGGCCGTGATTGGCTCGCGGACGATCCGCGTGGAGATCGCCTCTACGACCTCGGCAGCGGCGCGCGCTCGAGTCTCGCGCCACCACGCGAGCGCTGCGTGGAGCGCTGCCGCGGCGTCGTCGCGCGCGAGCGAGGCTTCGAGTGTGCCGGGCAGGCCCGCGGGGGTCTTATCGGGTTTGGGGGTCTTATCGGGTTTGGGGGTCTTATCGGGTTTGGGTCGACGCGGCGGCTCACCGCCAATCGCACCGCGGAGGAGCGCTTCGTCGTTCGGCGTGAGCTCACGCGGTGTCTGCAAGGACATCGCGAGCGCGCCCGGCTTCGCTGCGATCCCGTTGCCGCTCTTGAAGACGAGTCCGCTCTTCACCGCGCCCACGTCGGTCAGCGGCGCCTCGTTCGGCGCCGCGTACCAGCCGTCGGTACGGAACTCGGGGCGCTCGAGGATCGCGACGAGCCACAGCGCTTCGTCGGGTGGACGCACCGTCACCAAGAAGAGCGAGCCGCCCGCAGCGAGCGCCTCGAGGGCCTTGTGCGAGCTCGCGTAGCGATCGAGCGGCGCGACGCTCCCGAGCTCCGCGCGCGTGACCTGTTTCTCGAAGACCGCGCGGCTCACGATCGCCATCACGCTCGGCATTCGCGCAGCGTCTCGCCCCGAGCTGCGACCGTCAACTTGGGGAACGATCTTCGGAATTTCATCGCGCTGGGTCCGCCGCGGGAACTCGCCGCTAAACTCGGGTGTCGCTCCGAGACCGGCATGGCGCCCCCCGACCTCCTCCACCATGAACCTGCGTCGCGGTTGGACGCCCGATCCATCTCTCAAGGCGTGGCGTTCGCGTTCGCGACTGGCGAGGGCGGTGAGCTCATCCAGCACGCCCTCGACGGGGCGACCCTCGCTCCGACGACGTTCGATCCCTCGCAGTACGCGGCCGATCTCTTCATCGACGACCTCGTGCGGACGTGTTTCCCCGTGACCGCGTGCGGGCGCGTCTTCACGCCGAACCGCACGCACCTCTGTCGCGTGCTTACCACCCCGCCGAAGGATCCGGCGTGCTGTGCCTTCCGTCGCGAGATCCTCACGGAGCTGCTCGCGAAGCCTGAATATCGGCTCGATTTGGAGAAGAGCTACGTCGAGCTCCGTCGCTTCGCGGAGCTCCTGACGTCCCCCACCCACGGCTCGGCGCCCGAGCTCCACCAGCACCGCGTCGATGTGCTGCGCGCGCTGAAGGTCGCGATCGAGGGGCTCTCCGATCGCTTCAACGGAGCGAAGAGCGGGCTCACGCGCGCGCTCGAGCTCGGTCGCGAGCTCGCGGGCCGACCCGCGTTCAAGCACCTCGCCGAGCTGCTCGCGTACGAAGACGGCCTCGCGCGCGTCGATCTCGAGGTCGGCGTCGGGGCCGACGGGAGCGTGCGCGGCTTCGAGATCGTTCGCGTGCGCGAGGCACGCGACAACCGCTTCCACACCGATCCGCTGCGCCGCTTGTGGACGCGGCTGCGCCTCTTCTTGCGTGGCTTTCGCTTCGGCGAGCTCGAGATCATGGCGCGCCTCCTCGACACGGTGTTCACCCCGTTCGAGGCCGACGTCGTCAGCTTGTTTCAGCTCATGGGCGACATGGAGTTCTACCTCGGCGCGCTAGGGTTCCACGACCGAGCGACCTCACGTGGGCTCGCCGTCTGCCTGCCCGAGATCGCTGCGCCCGCGTCGGACGAGGCGCACATCAAGCGAGAGCTCCGTGGCCTCTTCAATCCGCTCCTCATCGGGGAGCGCGGCGCGCCCAAGCCTTGTGACATCGTCAACGAACGACACGACGCGATCGTCCTCGTGACGGGGCCCAACTCGGGTGGCAAGACGCGGCTGCTCCAGGCCGTCGCGCTCGTGCAGCTCCTCGGGCAATCGGGTGTGTTCGTGCCGGCGCGCTCGGCGAAGATCGCGTGGACCGAGGGGCTCTTCGTCTCGCTCCATCACGAGGTGACGGCCGAGCAAAAAGAGGGGCGCCTCGGGACCGAGCTCCTGCGGATTCGGCAGCTCTTCGAGGAGCTCCGCTGGGGCGACGTCGTGATCGTCGACGAGCTCTGCTCGGGGACGAACCCCTCCGAGGCCGAGGCCATCATTCGCCTCGTGCTCGAGCTCCTGAGCGAGCTGCACCCGCAGGTGTTCGTGACGACGCACTTCCTCGGGTTCGCGGCCGAGCTCGCGGCGGAGCCGCACGTCGAGCGGCTCGAGTTTCTCCAGGCGGCGCTCGATGAGCGCAATCGGCCGACTTACAAATTTGTATCTGGCGTCGCAGCGAGCGCGCTGGCTGCGGAGACCGCGGCGCGACTCGGCGTCACGCTCGAGGAGCTCGCCGCGATCGTCGCGCGTCGCAAGGCCGAGCACACCCCGGCAGACGACATGCCCGCGCCGCTCTCGCGCTCTCGCAGCTACGACGCCCCGGCCAAGTAGCGCTCAGCGATGCTCTCGCTTGGCGAGCTTCGCGCGGGTCCGCAGCGTGAGCTTCTGCCTCATGTAATCCGGCAGCGCGAGCGACTCTGCGAACGCGGCGAGCAGCTCCTCGGGGTCGGCGACGGCCTCCGAGCGATAGCTCGAGCTTGCTGCGTAAGCACCCGCGCCCGCGTGCGCGAGCTCCACGACGAGCGAGAAGACCTCCTCGCGCTCGGACTCGTCGAGTGGCACCGCTGCGCTTTGGATGGCGCTCCGCAAGGCGTCCGCGGAGCGCAACTCCGCCGCGCGTGGCAGGACGCGACTTACAGCCGCGTCGGCGGCGCTCGCCCCACTGGCGATCAACCGATGGAGCTCCTCGAGCTCGCGCGCGTGCAATCGACCGTCCGCGAGGACCGCGATCGCGAGCAGGTCCTCCATCGCCATCACGCGCTCCGCGCGCTTCATGCTGCTCGTCCCCGAGCCGCGGGCGATCCGCGCGATCGAGCTGCCGAGATCACCGAGATATTGGGCGGCCACCCCGAGGCCCCCGACCGCTACCGCTATGCCGAAGTTGGCGTCGTGTTCCCGCCGAGCGCGCGACATCCGATTAGCGTAGCTCGCGCCGCGTTCTTCGACCGCTCGTCGCAGGTCCTTTCTCCCATTCACCCGTAGAAGGGCTCGTGATGCTGAAGAGCCATGTCTCGACCTTGTTGATCGCGTGCTCTCTATTGGGTGGTTGCGCCGAGCCCTCGAAGAGCTCGACGAGCGCGACCGCCGAAACGCTGATCACGGACTCTTCGTCTCGGCCCGGCGCGAAGCCCGTCCTCATCCCTGTCACCACCTCGTCGTCGCCGAACTTGAGCAACCAAATCCCAGCGTCCTTGCAGCTCACCGAGCCCGGCAAGCAGGCCGTGGCCAAGCTCCTCGTCGCGGGGCACTTCGGTGGTTGGGCCGTCGGCTTCGCCGGGATCCCCACGCCCGAGGTCGAGGCGCTTCGAACGGTCATGAAGACCAACAACGCCAAGGCAGCGCTCGAGTACGTGGTGGCGAGCGGCACCCTCGCGGGGCAGCTCATGGCGCTCGCCGGCTTGTGGGAGATCGACAGGCCGACGTTCGACGCGCTCGCGCCCCGCTTCCGAACCATCACCGAGAAGGTCGAGGTGCAGTCCTCGGGGTGTGATGCCTCGGAGGGTGAGATCGAGGCTCGCGTCATCCTCGAGCGCCCGGACGGCGCTCGTTTGCTCCCCAAAGAGACGCTGTCCGATTGGAGCAAACGCAACCCGAATGCTCCGTTGAACTTCGACATCGTCGGCGGTGGTTACACCGCTGTCATGCGTCCCCTCGGTTGAGCGGGCGCCGGCGGGCACGTCGAAGCGCGGCGAGCGCGAGGACGAGCCCAACGAGCGCGCCCGAGCGTGGACCGCTCTCGGCGACAGCGCAGCCGCAGCCGTCGTCGTCTCCATCCCCGTCTGCCGCGCCGCCGCCACCGCCGTCTCCGCCGCCACCAGCGCCACCGCCCGCTCCCCCGGAGTCGGGGTTCACGACGATCGCGACCGTGTCGGTCCCCTCGAAATTGCCGGTCTTCACCGAGAGTTCGAACGTGAGCGTCGTCGGGGTCGTGACAGCGGGCGCGACGAACGTCGTCACTGGGGTCGTCTTCGACGCGAGGGACACGGTCGGCCCGTCGAGCTGGCTCCACGTGAACGTGAGCGCACCGGGGTTCGGCGAGCTCGTCGCCGATCCGTCGAGGGTCACCGTGTCGCCGCCCGAGACGCTCTGATCAGGACCTGCGTCGGCGTGGATGCAAGCGTCCGCGACCAGCGCGTTGAACGGCGTGTTGTCGATGCCCTGAAGGGCGAGGTCGTCGATCGCCCAGCCCGTCGCGCCCACGAAGTCGTCCGTCCCGAGGCGGAAGCGAAGTCGAATGGTCTTGCCGGCGAACACCGTGCCCAGGGTTATGCTTACAGCATTGTCATCGGGCCAAGAGGCGTTTTGCGCTACGAACGCAGGCTGGAGCGTGAGCGGGTTGTTCGAGCCGTTGTAGATTGTCCCGTTGTAAGGCACGGCGCCGTACGTCGAGAGGTCCTCCCAGGTGGCGCCGCCGTCGGTCGTGACCTCGATGACCCCACCGTCGAAGTTGCTCCCCATTTGGGCGTCGAACTCGAACTGATGGTGATGGGAGAAGCTCAGCACGAGCGGCTTCGAAGAGCTGACCGCGAGGTCGGGAGTCTCGAGCGCGGTGTCACTCCTGTAAGGAACGTCGGCGCCGAGCCACGCGTGATCGAGCGGGGTCGTGAGCACGCGCGTCCAAATCGCGTCCGCGCCCGCCCCGCTGGTGACGAGCGACGAGGTCGGCGCTTCGACGTTGTCGATGGACGAGCTGGCGACGGCGACATCCGAGTCGAGCGGCGCTTGCAGCGAGGCCTGAAGCACCGGCGCGCAGGTGTTCGGGGCGTCGAGCTCGAGCGATACGTTGGTGACCGTCGCGTCGACCGCCGCCACGACAGGGAGCGTGACGAGCACGCTCTCGAGGGGCAGCAGATCGGGCACGACCACGGAGGCCCCGGAGGGGAACGTGAGGCCCGTCGCGTCGGCCGTGATCGACGCGCCGGTCGACGTGGTCCAGCCCATGTTCTCGATCTTGACGCTGAGCAGCCCAGTCTCACCCGCGTCGATGATGCCGTCCGCGTCGCAGCTCTCGACGTCGGCCAACTCGACGCTGCGAATGACCAACGAGGGCATGACGTCGAAGCTCTCGACGACGCCGCTGAAGGTCGTCGAGTTCGACGGAGGAGCGACCGCACAAGTGCCGGCGCCTCGCGCCGCGAACGCCGCCGCGAGCACGTCGAAGTCGCTGGTGTCTGCCGCGCGAGCTGCCGCGAGGATCGCGTCGCGCATCTCGACGTAGGTAGCCTCGCTGGGCGCGAGCTTGAGGCCGGCGACGATGTAGCTCTCCATTCGACGCTCGGCCTCGGCGAACGTGTACGGTGGATTGGGCATGGTCGTTCGCCGGAGCATGGCGACGTAGCCGTCGAAGAGCATCGAGGCCCACACCTCTCCCGCGGCGTGGACTTCGGCGTTGTTGGTGGTGACATCCGGGTTGAGGGGGACGTTCGCCGGGAGTTGCTCGTTGTCGGTGATATGGCGGAAAGTGAGCGCGTTCCTCGTCGGATCGACCGAGAGCGGGTATCGCCGAACTCCGTAATAGCTGGAGTTCGCCGAGTACGAAGAGGCATAAGAGCTGAAGCCGTAGCTGCCATTCAGATCGTCGCCTGGTCGCAAGACCATGAGGGCCGCGATGAAGTCACCGAAGCCCTCGCTGAGGGCGCCGCACTGTGAGCTATTGCAGTCGTTGAGCCGGAGATGGACGAGGTGCCCGAACTCGTGGGCGACGATGGTGTTGTCGAGCGCGGCCTCTACGAGGGCGTCTTTCACGAGCGAGACGTGCGCCGATTGGATGGTCCCCGCTTGGAGCTCTGCGAGGATGAGCTGGCTGTCCGCTTGAGCTACGCCGATCGTCGGGATCGTGATCGAGGTCGTGATGTTGAAGTCGTTGCCGAGCACAGGCAGGCCGTTCGGCTGGTTGTTCCCGATGATGAGCGCGATCGCGCCGGCGTTCTGCGCGTTCAGCGACTTCGTCTTGAAGCTGCAATTGCCTCGCTCGGCGAACACGATCTTGGCCGCGACGTTGGACAGCGGCTCGCACGCGTCGGTCGCGACGTTGACGCCGTCGTTCGCGGTAACGATCGGCCCCGTCTGATCCGAAGTGCCGGGGCCGTAGGCCGCGATGCTCGTCTGATAGGTCGTCCCGCTCGGGAACACCTGGAACTGGCTCGTCGTGGGCGCGCTCCACAAATAGATCTGCATGCGCGGCGACTGACCGTCTTCGAACGCGGAGAGGTTCGCGTTGTCGAGCTTGTTGGGCGTGCCGTCCTGCGTCTCGACGAGCAGCGGATCGGCGCCGAGGCCGCCACGACCGAAGTTGTCTTGTTGGGCGTTGCCCGAGGCCTCGTCGAAGCCCGCGTCGTACCAGCGATCGTGCAGCCAGTTCGTCGTGTAGAAGGCCTGCGTCACGCCGGCCATTCGCTGCGTGTCGTTCGCGGTCGGCTCGAGCAAAGTGTCATAGACCCGATCGAACATGCCCGGGCTCGTCGTCGACGCGCGGATGTCGCCGGCCGAGAAGCCGTCGGGGTTGTTGTCGTCGGTGTACGCGTCGCTGTTGTTGCCGCGGGTCTGGGTCGCGCCCGGCGCGAGCCACGGATCGACCAGGCCATTCGGGTTCGTGTTGAAGCCGTCGGTGGTGAAGAGCGACGGAGGGATGAAGGGCTGGCGAATCCCGTCGGGGAAGCCCGTGGGGTGCGGGGTCGTGTCCGCCTTGGGGCTGTCGAGCGGTCGGCCATCGGTCGGGTCGATCCAACCGCGGTAGCCGAACGCGCGGTGCACGAGGTCCTCGCGATAGAGGACTTCGCCGCCCTGAGTGATGACATAACTGTAAGCGCTGTAGGGTGCTCCTCTGCCCCCCAAAGACAATTCGATGAAATACGCGGCGACCGTCCCGTGGGCTGAATCGGCGTAAAACACGGGCTTTGCGCGCGCCGGGTCGACGAAGCGCAGCGCCCCCGTCGTCGCGAGCGCGAATCGGTAATAGCCATTACGCCCGGTGACTGCGGCGAGGTCATCGGCGCTGTAATCGTCACCGGTCGCGTTGGAGAGGGCCGCAGCGACCGCCGCGTCCGCTGGGCCGAACGCGAGCGTGCGGGCGCGCGAGACATCGAGCGAGAGCGGCTCCCCGCTCGTCGCGAGGAGGTTCTGGTCGCGATCGAGGAGCGCGCGCACCGACGCGTGAAAGACCTCGATGCCGTCGATGGTCTGGTCGAACCTGACGATGGTGCCGCCGGTCGGTACGGCGGAGACAGCGGTGGGCTCGAGCGTCGCCATCACCTCGAGGTTCGCGGTGTACGGCAGCGCTTGTTCGAAGAGCTGCTCGATCGCAGCGTCGGCCGGAGCGAAGCTCGAATAGGACGAAGACGTCGGCGCAAACGATCGAACGCGATCACCTTGGGCGTTCGCGGCCGAGGCGGCGCAGCAGAGCGAGAGCAGCGCTATCGAACTCGCGAAGCGGCGTCGCACGCGCCGAAGATTTTGAGCCATCCCCTCAGGCTAACTGCCTCGCGGGGGCCTCGTCACCGTTCGCGCTTTTCCTCGGAGGCGGCGGGCGCGGGCGTCGGCTGCTCGGTGGAGTCGAGACCGGCGAGCGCCGCAAACGAGATAGGGTGATAGGGAGGGCGCGGCGTGATGGGCAACTCAGCGCTCAACCCGCGTTCGCGCAGCACACGAGCGCACGCGGCTAGGCAGTATTTGCCTTGGCACCAGCCGGTGGCGAAGCCGGTATATCGCTTCGCCGACTCCATATCGGTGTGGCCGCGCTCGATCGCGACCTCGAGCTCGTGAAGCGTCACGTCTTCGCAGCGGCAGACGACGGTCTTCTTCACGAGGGGGCTCGCTCGTAGGGCGGGTTACTTCTTCGGCGCGGGGGCGGCGGCTGTGGCCTGCTCCTGCTTTGCGCGCCAGGCGGCGAGCTGCTTCCGACGACGTGCCTTCTGCTTCTTACGGACCATGGGCTTCTGGGGCATGGCGCCCAGTTAGCGGAGCTTTTCGCTCGGGGCAACCTGCTCGCGTCTCAGCCCTGCGCGGGCTTGCGCGCGATCGCGCAGCCGATGTTCACGGTGAGGTCGAACTGCCCGTCAGACCAGTACTTCGCGAGCGCGGTCCGCGCGTACTCGAGCGCCGGCTGAACGGTGGCCGCAGGGAGCGCGAGCAGCGCGGTGAGCTCGGGCGCGATCATGAGGCGAAAGAGCGGGCTCGGCACGAATTTCGGCCCGTTGTCGTACGCCACCGAGAGGAGCTCGACGTCGACCGCGACGTCGACGAACCCGAGGCGCTCGAGGTCGTCGACGAGGGTCTCGGGCGTGGGGCGACTCTGCGCGGCGAGCTCCACGGCCTCGGCGACGCGCGGCTGATCGCACTTCAGCGCGAACTCGCGGAGCATGTCGAGGATCTCGGGATACGAGCCGCGCAGCGGCAGCGCGTAGACGAGCTGCCCACCCGGGACGAGGGCGCGCATCGATTCTTTCATGATGTGCAAGCGATCCGCGGCGCCGCTCAGCGGGTGAACGACGAGCGAGTGCGTCTGCGAGGCGTCGCGCACCGAGAACGGCAAGACGCGGATCATCGCGTACTCGGCTTGGAACGGCGTCGTGCTGGTGCGCGACTGCGCGGCCTCGACGCCCGCGCGAGAGGGCTCGTAGACGGTGAAATGCGCGTCGGCGAGGCGCTCGGAAACCTTCGCGACGAGGCTCGAAGCGAGCGGCCCGCACGTGAGGACGCGAGCGTCCGGGGCGACGAGCACGCGGTCCGTGACCAGGTCGTCGAAGATGGCGAGGTATCGCGGCGCGACCTCGGCCTCGAGCGCTTCGACGTCGCCCTGACCGAAGTCCGGACCCAGCACGCCCGGGACGATGAGCGAGCTCGTGTTGCGCCGCTCCGCCAACGCTCAACCCTTCTTGGCGGGCGACTTGGCGTTCGCGGGCTTGCCCTGCGGCTTCGGCGGGGGCGGGGGCTCTTCGTCCTCCTCGTCCTCCTCGTCGTCGAGCTCCTCGTCTTGCGAGAGCACATCCATCGCCTCGAGCGCGAGCTCGCCGATCGTGACCGTCGCGGACTCGTCCTCTTCGTCGGTGACCTCGACCGTGCGCCCGTCCTTCGAGAGGCGCTCGAGCGCGTCGACCTGCGAGACGTCACCGATCTCGACCGAGGCCTCGATGGCCGCGGCGACGGCGTCGGGATCGCGGTGCTCGAGGAAGAGCTTGAGGAGCTTGCTCACGCCCGGTTCGGGGACCTGCGCGACGATGTACGGCAGCTCGGGCAACGCGGGCGAGCCGTCGGGCAAGCGCTTCACCGCGCGCTCGACACCCTTCGCGACCTCCTTGAAGCGATCGAACGCGAGGCCCTCGAGCTGCTCGCCGGCCGCGGCGCGGGCGTCCGGGAACTCCGAAGCGAGCACGTCGATCAAGAGATCGACCACGCGCGCGCCCTCGCGCTCGCCGAGCAGGACGGCGAGCCGCTCGAGGCGCAGCGAGGCTTCGTTCTCATCGGACTCTTTGAGGGCGGCCTCGATCGCGCGGCTGACGGCGTCGAGCAGCGGGCCCTCGTCGGAGTCCGCGAGCTCGTTGTGGAGTTTGCGCACGCGGCGCTCGGCCTCGAACATCTGCGAGATGGTCTGATCGAGCTCGGCTGGCTTGTTCATGCGTGCTGGGTATCAACCTCGCGGCGACGCGGCAAGCTGCGCGTGGTGCGCGTCCGCGTGCTAGGACCTCGGAGTGCACGCCCTCGCCAAAGCCGCGGTCGCCGTGGCCGCGCTCTCGGCGCTCGGCCTCGCGCTCGGCCGATCGTCCGAGCGTGGGCGGGCGCCGCGCGACGCGCCGAGCGTGACGGTGGTGTCCGCGTCCGCGCAGTACTCGGCGATCGAGCTTCGTCCGATGCCGTGCCCCTCGCGTCACCTGCCCGAGGGTGACGCGTGCATCCCGCTGCCGGGCCTCGACGAGCCGCTGCGTGAGGGCGTCCCCGTCGTCGGACAAGAGCGCGGCGCGCGCGGCCCCGCGATCGAGGTGCTCCCGCGCAGGCCCGATCGGCCGGCGGACGCAGCGCTCCTCCGATTCCCGATCGACGGCGAGCCGCTCTTCCTGCGCAGCCCTGACGAGATCCACCCCGCGGGGGAGAGCCCCGTCTCCGTGCAGCTCGCGGCCGAGCGCGGGACGCCGATCGTCACGCTCGTCCTCGATGGTCAAGATGGGTTGACGAGTGTGCTCGCCGCGGGTCGACTCATCGGGAACACCGTCGTCACCGCGCATCACGTTCGCGCGCTCGGTGGTGAGGAGCGAACGATCCTGATCGTGCACGGCCGGCTCGAGGCCGTGAGCGCCGAGGTCAGCGCGGGGGCGAAGCTCGGCGCTGGCGCGGTGCTCGGTTACGTCGGGGACAGCGGCAGCCCCGGCATCGTGTCGCTCTACGTCGAGGCGCGGCAGGTCCGCAGCGGCGTCTCACTCGATGGCCTGCCGCTGAAGAAGCTGCTCGATCCTTCGGTCAGCGTGCCGACCGACGTTCGCAACGTCCTCTCTCTGCGAGAGTGACCGTGTACGATTGGAAGTGACGTGTTCTCGGCCGGAACCATCGTCGGGGGAGACTTCCGGATCGTTCGACCCCTCGCCGAGGGCGGGATGGGTGCGGTCTTCGTCGCCGAGCAGCTCTCCACGTCGAGGCTGCGCGCGCTCAAGGTGATGCGCCGGGAGGTCGTATTGGATCCCGACGCGCGGCGACGCTTCACGCTCGAGGCGACCGTCAGCGGTCGCATCCTCAGCGAGCACGTGATCGACGTGATCGGCGCGGGCGTCGACGAGGCGACGGGCGTCCCGTGGCTCGCGATGGAGCTGCTCGAGGGCGAGGATCTTCGCAGGCGACTCGACCGCGGCCCGCTCACTCACGCCGAGGTCGCCGAGCTCTTCGTGCAGCTCCGCGACGCGCTCGGCAAGGCCGCGGACGTTGGCGTCGTGCACCGCGATCTCAAGCCCGAGAACATCTTCCTCACGCCGAGGGTCGACGGCCATTGGCATGTCAAAGTCCTCGATTTCGGGATCGCTCGCGCCATGTTCGCGGCGCAGCCCGCGACGATGGCGAGCGTCGGCACACCGATCTACATGGCGCCCGAGCAGACGGAGCCGGGCGCGGTGATCAGCTCGGCGGCCGACGTCTGGCCGCTCGGGCTCATCGCGTTCGAGTGCCTCACGGGGGCCGTGTTCTGGCGCACGCTCCGCGAGCGCGAGACCTCCGCGATGATGCTCGCGATGGAGGCCTTCGTGCATCCGATGCCCGCGGCGACGCAGCGCGCACAGGAGCTCCAGGTCGCCCCGCTCCCCGTGGGGTTCGACGCGTGGTTCGCCTCGGTGGTCGAGCGCGATCCTGCGAAGCGCCTCACCGACGCGCGCGCCGCGATCGATGCCTTCTTGCCGCTCGTCGGCGGCGTGTCGCGCGTGTCATCCGAGGTCCCGATCACGAGCCAATTCCCTTCCAACCGGAACGACTCGCTGCGCGGCCTGGGCTTCGCGGAGACGGTCGCCGTGAAGCCGGCGCCACGCGGGCGCACGCGGACGCCTGCGGTCGCGCTCGCGCTCCTCGGCGTCGCGGCGGGCGGGCTGACGTTGTGGTTCGCGTTCGGTCGCACGAGCGCGCCCCATCCACGATCGAACGCCGCGGAAAACACGGCTTCCGCGAGCGTCGCGCCGAGCTCGGCGAGCGTCGCGAGCAGCGCCTCGGTGAGCGCTCCAGTCCCGAGCGTCCCGGTGCCGAGCGTCGCGGCGTCGAGCGCGATCCCGTCGGTGACGCCGAGTGCCTCCGTCCCAAACCCGCCTGCGCCCCCCGAGCCAGCCGCCGCGCGACGGCCGTGCGCGGAGTTGCGTCGCGGTGGCCTTCAGGGCGCGTCGAAGTTCTCCCTGACGTACGTGGATGCTCCCGCCTCGTGCATCGCTCCGCCGGGGCTCGTTCCACCTGGTTGTCCGACGGGGCGCGCGCCGATCGATTGGATTGCGATGGAGCGAGAGCTCTTCATTTACGCGGGAGACGATCACCACCTCGTCGAGATCAAGAAGGTGTTCGGCGACCTCGTGACGGAGCGCACGACGGTGCAATACGCGACGGACGGGACGCCCGAGGTCGCGACCGTGTTCGGACAAGGCGACATGCGAATCTCGGAGACCCACTACACCAAGGAGCCCGATGGCAGCCTCTTCGGCGACGTCAAATCGGGCCTGGGCGTCTTCCAACGTCGTGAGCACTTCGTCTTCGACTCGGCGGGCAGGCTCGACGTGGTCGAGATCGATCACTCCGGGGATGGAAGCCGCCTCGAGGTGCAGAAGTACAGCTATGACGCGGACCGCCCAACGGGCTTCGACGACGTCGTGTGGAACGGCAAGACCTCCACGACAGTGTGGAGCTACGACTGCGCTGGAGACGACGGCGCTCCCGGGTTCTGACTCTGCTGTCAGCGATCGGGGCGCTCAGCGCCTATCACCGGACGCGCGCGCTCCCTCAAGGCGCGAGGCCGAGCGCGATGCGGCCGAGCTCGTGTGCGTCCTTCGTCGCGGCGAGCGCGTCGGCGCCCGCGAGGTCCGTGAAGGCGCGCGCGTGGAAGCGCTCCTCCGGCAAGATCTTGCGAAAGACCTCGCGAACGTCGGGCGGTGAGCCATCGTCCTCGACGATGGCCTCGATGCGCGCGAGGCGCATCCGCTCCGAGTGCGCGCCGATCGCGCAGCCCGTGTGGAGGTCGCGGACGAGGGGCAGCGTGCGATCCCAATAGCGCTCGCGCTTCGCGCCGACGGTCGGTTCGAGGCCGCGCGCCCTGAGGAGGTCCGCGACCCACGTCGCGTGTTTGCGCTCCTGCCCCGCAATCACGGTGAGGATGTGGTGAGCGCGCGACCCGGGCTCCGCGAAGGCGTCGCGCAGGAGCTCGATCCGGCCCGAGGCCGTCGCCTCGCCGCGGTATTGATCGAAGAGCCAAGCCCTGAAGCGCTCGGGGTTCGACTTCATCTCGGCCCACCAAGCGCGGCTGTCTCGAAGTGGTAGCGCGTTCATCTGCGACTCCTCCTGCTGCTCGCGAAGCGCTGCAGCTGCTCGAGAAGGTGGGGTCGCAGCTATCGGCGTCGATTAGCCTTCATCGATGCATCATCGGCATTGCCGATGACCGATCTCTTCAGGGCCAACGTCGCGAGCCGCTCTCGCTCGGTCTTCAGCGTGCGCGCGACGAGGCCGCGGAACCACGCGAGCTCCGCGAGGTCCTCGTCGTGCGTGCGATAGACGAGGCGCAGCGAGCGATCGGGCAGAGGCAGCGGAGGCTCGGCGATGACGAAGCGATGGGTGCGCGCGAACCGCTCGGCGATGGGGCCGGGGATCGTGGTGATGAGCGGCTGCGCGTCGAGCAGCGCGGGCAGGGCAGCGAAGCGCGAGACGCCGACGACCACGCGTCGCTCGAGGCCGCGCGCCGACAGCGCGGTGTCGACGAGGCCCGAGAGATCACCGCGGAAGGTGACGAGCACGTGCGGCTGCGAGACGTAGCGCTCGAGGGTGAGCCGCCGCCAACCGGGGAGCTGCCGAGGGGACCAGAGGCAGCGGAACGACTGCGCGTAGAGGTCGGTCGTCCGGTGCCAGGTGGGGTTGTCGTAGTTGACCGTGATGCAAGCGTCGGCGGAGCCCTCGTCGAGGGTCGCGCGGACCGCGTAGGTGTCGACTGGACGCAGGACGAGCCGCGCGCGCGGCGCGGCGCTCATCAGGGTGCGGGCGATCGGCGCCGCGTAGAGGAGCTCGATGTCGTCGGTCACCCCGAGCGTGAACGTGCGCGCGCAGGTCTTCGGATCGAAGGTGGCGCGCGAGCCGAGCGCACGCGAGAGCGTCGAGAGCGCGGCGTCGACCTGCGGCTGCAGCTCGAGGGCGCGCGCGGTGGGCTCGAGCCTGCGGCTCACGCGCACGAGCAGCGGATCGTCGAAGGTGCGGCGCAGGCGCGCGAGCGCCCCCGACATCCCCGACTGCCCGATGTGGAGCTTGCGCGCGGCGCGCGAGACGTTGCGCTCGCGGAGCAGCACCGAGAGGACGAGGAGCAGGTTGAGATCGACGTCGCGCAGGGTCTTCGGGTCGAGCTCCGTCGACATCGCCACGAACGATAGTTGGTATCTCGCCTATCGTCTTGAGAGATGCCTTGGTCGGACGCAGTTTGGAGCGGCCCTCGCGAACCAGACCGCGGGGCGCGGAGACGACCATGACCAGGATTTTCGTGACAGGCGCGACGGGGACGATCGGCAGCGAGCTCGTGCGGGCGCTCGGCAAACACGCCGGCCTCGACGTCACTGTGGGGATGCGTGATCCGGGGCGCGCCCCGAAGGGCACGACCGGCGTGCGGTTCGATTGGGCCGATCCGAAGACGTTCGGTCCGGCGCTCGAGGGCGTGGAGCGAGTCTTCTTGCTGACCCCGTTCATGGCGGACTTCGAGGCGCCGAGCCGCGGCCTGATCGAGGCTGCGCGCGGAGCGGGCGCGCGCTTCATCGTGAAGCTCAGCGCGCGGGGCCTCTCCGAGGACGTGCCGTTCGACGCGGGTCGACAGCACGCGCGCCTCGAGAAGGCGCTCGCCGCTGGCCCGACGCCGTGGGCGCTCGTGAAGCCGACGTTCTTCATGGACAACGTCCTGAAGTTCCAGCGAGGCCCAGTGCTCGAGCAGGGCGCCTTCTACGGGGCGTCAGGCGGTCAGCCGGTGACCTACGTGAGCTCGCGCGACGTCGGTGAGGTCGCCGCGGCGATCCTCGCGTCGCCCGAGAAATACAAGAACCGCGGCTACGAGCTGACGGGGCCCGCCGGCGTCACGGACGCGCAGGTCGCGGAGCTCCTCAGCCGCAAGATCGGGCGCGCCGTCCGCTTCGTGGATCTCGAGCTCGACGCCTACAAGGGCGCGCTCGAGTCGCAGGGGACGCCGGCCTGGCAGGTCGAAGCGCTCGTCGCGCTCGAGGGTGTGAAGCGCAACGGTTGGGCGTCGGACACGACGTCCACGATCTCCGAGGTGCTCGGTCGACCGGCGGAGAGCTACGCGAGCTTCCTCGAGCGCGCCGAGCTCGGTTGAGCACACACGGCGTGCCCGTATGATGGCGCCGCATGAGGCCCATCGTCTGCGTCGCGATCGTGATGGCCGCGTGCGTCGCCGCCGCGTCTTGCAAGCCCTCGGCGGTCGCCGACGACGGCGCCGAGCCTGGGACGAGCTCGACCGCGGGCACCGTGGCGGAAGCGAGCGCGAAGTCGAGCGCGAGCTCGAGCTCGAGCGCTGCGTCGAGCGCGACCGCGAGCGCGGCGGCCGGGACGAGCGCGAGCGCGCCCTCGCGAGCGACGTCGGACTCCGCGACGTTCGCGTGCCTCGGTGATCTGCGGTGCGCCGCAGGCAAAGAGACCTGCTGCGACGTCTCGGGCATGGAGCGCGCGGCGAAGTGCGTCGTCGCCCCGGCCGCCCCCGCGCGAGAGAAGGCAGCGTCGAAGATCTTCGGGATCGAATGCAAAGAAGAGAACGCGCTGCCGCGTTACACGAGTGTCAGCCGATGCGACGAGTCGCAGGACTGCGGCGACGGGCAGGTCTGCTGCGAGGCCGTCGACGGTGAGCTGCCTTTCTACGATCGGCGCTGCTTCGCGCTCGGCAAGACGAGCGCGAAGTCGAGCGGGCCGTGCCCCGGCGAGGAGCTCTGCGTCGCGGGCGGCCCCGCGTGTCGGACGCCGGGTACCTCCTGCGTCGACGGGTTCTGTGTGAAGCCGCTCGCGAACCCGGAGGCAGGTTGTTCGTCGAACGCGGAGTGCCTGCCCGAGCAGCGCTGCGTGAGGAGCGCCGGCGCCAAGGCCGAGTGCACGGTGCACTGGCACGATCAGCAGAGCTGCGAGAAGAGCGACGACTGCAAGGACTACTGCGTCGGCGCGAAGAGCACCTGCAGGAAGTTCAGCGGCGCGGTCGGGCTCGCGGTCGGCGTTATGTTCTGCGATTGCCCGTAATCGCGGCGCTCAGCGGCGCGCGCGGGCGCGGGCCTCGCGGAAGACGTCGACGAAGCGACCCGCCTGAGCTTTGCGGTCGAAGCGCGCGATGTCGACGGGGCGCGTGCGTGTCTCGTAGCGCCCGTCGCGGAAAGCGAGGAGCGCGCGCTCGAGCTCGGCGGCGATCGCGGCCTCGTCGCGCGGGGGCAGCACGGGCCCGAGGTTGTGGTCGCGGACGAGCGCGGTGAGCGCACCCTCGGGCGCGAGCGTGAGGCACGGTCGGTCGAGGACCATGATTTCGAAGATCTTGGCGGGGTAGATCCGCTCGGCGCCGGGCATGTCGTCGAGCAGGCAGAGCACCATGTGGCTCGCGGAGAGGGCGGGCGCGACCTTGTCTTTGTCGATGTAGCCGATGCGACGAACGCCCATCGCCTCCATCCCCTCGAACCAGCGAGCTTCGGTGTCGACGACGCGACCGATGAACACGACCTCGAGGAGCTTCGCGAGCTCGGGCGAGCGCTCGTGCAGGCGTCGCACCGCGCCGAGGAAGCCCTGCGGGCTGTTCTGCACGAGGACCGAGCCGGCGTAGGTGATGACAAACTTGTCTGTAGGTGGCTCGGGGAGGGTCGCGGGGAGGTCGTCGCGATCGAAGCCGTTCTCGATCGTCACGACCTGCGAAGGCTCGAGGAACGGGAAGTGCGAGAGCAGGTTCTCGCGGAACGCGTCGGTCGCGGTCGTGATCATGTGCGCGCAGCGGAGCATCGCGTGCTCCATCGGGCCGCCGAGCCAACGCCCGAGCTTGCCCATCATCTCGAAGTGCGTGCGGATCGTGATCCACTCGTCGCGGTAATCGAGGACGAGCGCGCTCCTGCGTGAGGCGCGGATGAGCGGCGACGAGAGGAACATCGAGAAGGGCGGGGCGGTGATGAAGACGACGTCGTCAGCGCGCGACGACGCGAGGCGGCCCGCGAGCATGCGCTGCGCGTCGGGCTGCCAGAGCAGCTGCGGATCGGGCACGAGCAGGTGCTTCGCGAGGCTCGCGGCGCGCCCGACGACGCGCTTCTTGATCGAGGGCGGCGCTGCGCTCTTCGCGTCGGCGCTCGCGGCCTGCCACGCAGCCTGCTTGGTCGCGTAGCTCGGCTCGAACGTCCGCGCGCGCAGGACCTCGATGCCGGGCGGCACGTCCTTCAACATCGACTCGTCGCGGAGCGGCACCGACGGGTTCGCGACGGTCAGCACCGAGGGCGTCACGCCGTAGCTCGGCAGGTACTTCGCGAGCTTGAGGACGCGGCCCGCGCCGACGCCGCCGGTCGGAGGCCACACGTACGTGATGAGCAGCGCGGAGCGGACGTCCTCTTGCATCGCGGTTCGGGTCGCGAAGCTAGCAGGCGCGGCCGCTTGCGGCGCCGCGAAGATGAAAATAGAGGTCGCATCCGATGTTCGAGACGCTCCGCCTCATTCAGTCCGATGTCCGCGCGAAGGCCCGCTGGCTCTACGAGAGCGACGACTCGCGCGCGCAGCTGAAGACGCTCGCGACCGACGGCACCGCAGCGATGGTGCTCTATCGCCTGATGCAGGGCTCGCGCCGCGCGAACCGCCCGATGATGGAGATGGTCTTCAACAAACTCACGTCAGTCGTCGGCGGGGCGATCATCGGGCGCGGCGCCGAGTTCGGCCCGGGCTTCGTGCTCGTCCACTCGGACGGCGTGGTGATCAACGGCGCGGTGCGCGGCGGCTCGGACGTGAAGATCGAACACCAGGTCACGATCGGCGCGGAGAAGCGGCAGAGCCCGATCATCGGCGACGGCGTGTTCATCGGCGCCGGGGCGAAGATCGTCGGGCCGGTCACGATCGGCGAGCACGCGCGCGTCGGCGCGAACGCGGTCGTGGTGCACGACGTCCCCGCGAACACGACCGTCGTCGGCATCCCAGCGAAGCCCACGGGGCGGAGCGCGTCGAACTCGAGCTCGAGCTGATCAGCGACGCCCGACGCGGAACGGCTCGCTCGGATCGAGCGCGCGCGGGCCGGTCGTCACCATCGTGCCCATGCCGGCCTCGGTGAAGAGCTCGGCGACGACGACGTGTGGCGTGCGCTCGTCGATGAAGTGCACGCTCTCTACGCCGCCCGCGAGCGCTCGCACGGCGGCGCGCGCGCGCTTGCGAGCGCCGGGTTCGATCGAGCCCTCGAGGAGGCGGCGATCGAGCTCGTCCGCAGAGAGCTCGCTCACGAGCAATCCCTCGGCGAGCAGGCCCGGAGCCTCACCCAAATAAATGAGCTTCTTCGCGCGGCACGCGACCGCGATCTCGGACGCGACCGTCTCCACGCAGATGGTCGAGCCGTGCGTGCCGAGCAGGCGCGAGGCCTCTTCGGAATATTCGGGGACGACGATCGGGATGTAGCGCTTCTCGAGCAGGGTCTCGATGACGTCGGGGTCGACGCTCAGGTTCGCGTCGCCGTTCGAAGGCAGCGCGAAGAGGTTGCCGTCTGCGCCGGAGAGGCCGATCGCGCGCACGCCGCGCCTCGCGAGTGCGGTCACGACGATCTCGCTCGAGCCCTCCTGGACGAGGATCGGCGAGAGCCCGACCGCGGTGAGCAGGCGCACGTCCTCGGCGAACGTGAGCGCGAGATCCTGCCGCGCGAGGGTCGCGCGCCCGTAGCGGACGACCGCGCGCGTGCCCGCAAACCGCGCGATGTAGTCGAGCGCCGACACGACGAGCGAGGTCTTCAGCTCGGGGGTCTTCGTGTCGAGTCGACCGTCGCGTCGCACCGGGCCGTCGACGAGGACGGCCGCGTAGTCGGCGTTGATGCGGACGTAGTCGTACGAGAGATCGCAGCCCCAAGCCTCGGCGCGAGCGTCACCCACGTCGAGGTCGATCTCGACGAGCACGTCGCGCTGGCGGAGGCGCGTGCGCAGCGCGTCCGCGTCGAAGGGCAGGGGCTCACCGCGATCCATCACGCGGACGCCTTGGATCCAGAGCGACACGCGCTCGGGGAGGAAGCGCACGTTCGTCGCGGCCGCGCGCGCACCGAGCGCCGCGAGCACGCGACCGTGCCCCGCGTCGGCGCCGAAGATCGCGGCCTTCACCAGGTTGGACGCGACGACCGCGCGCGCGAGATCACGCCCTGTCTCCTCGTCCGGTGCGCCCGCGAGGCGAACGGTGATGAGCCGACGCGCGCCCTCTCCGTCGCGAGCGACGGCGCGCGCGAGCTCGACCGCGATCTCGCGCAGGGCTCGCGTGAAGATGCGCACGGCCTCACGCGAGGAGCCGTCGACGATCGGGTTCTCGGCGAGGCCGTTCGCGAGCACCATGAACGAGTCGTTCGTCGACGTCGCGCCGTCGATGCTGAGCGCGTTGAAGCTCGCGCGCGTCGTCTCGTCGATGGCCTCACGCAGGGTGCGCTCGTCGATGGAGATGTCGGTCGCGACGAACGCGAGCACGGTGGCCATGTTCGGGTGCACCATGCCCGAGCCCTTCGCGATCCCGAGCAAGCGGACGCGCGTCCCGCCCACGTGGATCTCGCGCGACGCGAGCTTGGTCGTCGTGTCGGTCGTGAGGATCGCGTCGGCGAAGGGAGCCACGTCGTCGCCGAGCGATTCGACGAGGCGGCCGGCAGCGGCCTCGACGCGCTCGACCGGAAAGGGCACGCCGACGACGCCCGTGGTCGCGGTCAGGACCGCGCTCGGCGTGACGTCGAGCGCACGAGCAACGGCCGAGGCCATTCGCTCGTTCGCGGCCGCAGCGCCTGCACCACTCATCGCGTTGGCGTTGCCGCTCGCGACGACGATGGCGCGCGCCGCGTGCGTCGGCAGATGAGCCTCACACCAGCGCACGCTCGCTGCGCGCGCGCTCGAGCGCGTGAACGTACCGGCGGCGACGGCGGGCGCATCCGAGACGAGCAACCCGAGGTCACGCTTCGTCGCCTTGATCCCGCAAGGGATCCCGGAAAAGCGAAACCCCTCGGGGATCTTGGTCGCGGGCGGTGGCGAGGACACGCGGGCCCCTTAGGAAAGAAGAGGGGCGAGGGCAACTGATTCCACCGAAGCGCCCGCGAACCTTGCGACCGGCCGGCCTTGGCGCGTTGACTGCCTGAATACGGAGTGCTCTCACAAGCACGTTGCAGGCAGGCGCGCGCCCGGTGATAGCTCCTATAGTTTTTCGCACGGCCCTGTGGCGAAATGGCAGACGCGGCGGATTTAAAATCCACTGTCCTTAGGACGTCCGGGTTCGAGCCCCGGCGGGGCCACCAATGTTCTTGTTCGAGCTCCAGCCCGGCGATCCGCCGCAGCCGGCGGCCCTTCCTCCCGGGCGTCGCTCGAAGAAATACGCGATAGCGGATTGGCAACTCCCCGAGCGCCAACGCTCCAATCTATCGGGCGGCTGATCCGCTGATCGCGAGCACGTGCGCGTGCGAATCGGCAGCGTGCCGCATCCCTGTCACTCGACCCGCTTCGTCGAGGCGCCAGACGTGGCACTCCAGGTCTTCGTGGATAGTCTGACCGTTCGCTCTCACGGAGAGCGTCACGTTGACGAGGCCAACGACGTATCGGCCGGAGCCCATGATCTCCACGACCTCGAAGCGCTTGAACTCGAGCTGCCCAAGACTCTGAAAGAACGCGACGACGTGCTCGCGACCGCGACCGGGCGTGAGCCAGGGCACGCCGTGGCCGCTCGAGACGCCCATCTCCCACTCGACGTCGCTCGAGATGCGCTCGAGGATTGCTGGGATATCCTGCTTGCCGAAGCTCTCGTAAATGCCCTTTACGATATCGATGTTGCGTTGGACGTGACTCATGGCTCCTCCACTGGTTGCTTGAGAGATGCCGTGTCTACGAGCCAATCCGAGCGCGGCCGCTAAGCACTTTGGCGTATGGATCACAAGGGACCCACCCCCAGCGCATTTCGACTCGCAGAGCTCATCGGGGGCCTCACCCTCGCGTGCGACATCGCGAGCGGGTTCGCTCCGGGGAAGGTCGTGCGAACGGTCACGCTCGCGATGCGCCTCGGGCGCGCGATCGGCGCGCCGGAGAGCGTGCTCCGCGACACGTTCTACACGAACCTGCTCCGCTTCCTCGGGTGCACGGGGTTCTCGCACGAGGAGAGCGCCGAATATGGCGCCCTCGACGACATCGCTCTGCGCAATGTGATGGCGATGGCCGACGTGGCCGCGCCCACAGACACCGTGCTCTCGATCGCGCGCGGGGTCGGTCGCGGCGCACCCATCCTCTCGCGCGCCGCCGCGGTCGCGCGCTTGCTCGGCGACGGGAAGGCCGAGCTCCGCCACGCGCAGGCGCAGTGCGAGACCTCGATCGCCCTCGCGAAGCTCGTCGGAATGAGCGACTCGGTGCTGAGCGCGCTCGCGGCGATCTGCGAGCGGTGGGACGGGCGCGGCTACCCAGCGCGGCTCGAGGGGGACGCGATCGCGCTGCCGATGCGGCTGCATCACGTCGCGGACGTCGCGGAGATCGCCTTCCACCGCGCCGGTGAACAAAGTGCTCGCGAGGTCATCGCCGCGCGCGCGGCCGGCGCCGTCGACCCGATGCTGGCGCGCACCTTCCTCGAGGCTTCCGTGGTGCTCCTCGACGGGCTCGACGGGCCCGAGCTCTGGGAGCTCTTCCTCGACTGCGAGCCGGAGCCCTACGTCGTCGTCGCTTCGCCGCGCGCCGGCGACGTCGCGCGCGCGTTCGCGCACCTCGCCGATCTGAAGAGCGGCTTCACGGTCGGACACTCGACGCGGGTCGCTGCGCTCGCGACGCGAGCCGCCGAGCATTGGGGTCTCAAAGCCCTCGAGCGCGAGGAGCTCGAGCGCGCGGCGCTGCTGCACGATCTCGGGCGGCTCAGCGTGCCGAACACGATCTGGGATCACCCCGGACGCCTGGGTTTTGCCGAGTGGGAGCGAGTTCGTTTGCACTCCTACTATACCGAGCGCGCGCTCTCGCAGAGCGCTGCGTGGCGGCCGCTCGCGTCGCTCGCGTCGGGCGCGCACGAGCAGCCGAGGGGCCGTGGTTATCACCGCTCCCTCTCTCACGACGCGCTCGGCAAGGGCGCGCTGATCCTCGCGGCCGCGGACGCAGTCTCCGCGATGGGTGAGCCGCGCGCGCATCGGCCCGCGCTGTCCCAGAGCCGCGTCGAGTCCGAGCTCGCGACGGATGTCCGAACGGGGCGCCTCGATGCGCGTGCCGTCGACGCAGTGCTCGGTGTTCGCGGCGCCGCACCCGTCGCGGAGAGGCCGTCGCGAGCGCTCAGCGAACGCGAGCTCGAGGTGCTGCGCCTCGTCGCGCGCGGCAAGACCAACAAAGAGATCGGCCTGGTGCTCGGGATCTCCGCGCGCACCGCGCAGGTCCACGTGGCGCACGTCTACGACAAGCTCGGCGTGGAGAGCCGCGCGGGGGCTGCGCTCTACGCCGTGGAGAACGGCCTGCTCGACGCGTGAGGCTCAGCGCTTACAGCGCTGTCGGCGAGTCCGCAGCGCCGCGATCGCGAGACCGAGCGCGCCGAGCGCCAAGCCCGCGCTCGAGGGAGCGCGCGGGTCGCCGGCCGTGACGCAGTTGCAGCCGCCGTCGTCGCCGGTGTTCGCGCCACCCGAGCCGCCCGAGCCGCCGCTGCCGCCGTTGTTCGACCCGCCGTTCGAGCCACCCGAGCCCGAAGGCCCACCGCCCGAACCGCCCGACAAGACGAAGCCGCCGCCTGCTCCACCCGCGCCGCCAGTGCCCGGGTTGGGATCGGTGATGCACTCGCCCGTCATGCAGATTTGGCCGGCGGGGCACACGACTCCGTCGCAGTCGTCTTTGCACGAGCCGTCGGATTGGCAGGTCGTGCCCGGCGGGCAGGTGTTGCCGACACAAGCGTCGAACAAGCAGAGCCCCGTCGGCTGACACTGCGAGCCCGCGGCGCAGCCGGCGCAAGCGCACTTGTCGATGCAGGCGCCGCCCTGACAGACCTGCGAGTCGTCACACGTGATGATGTCGCACGGGTCGAGGCAAGTGCCCGCGACGCACGCTTGGCCGGTGGGGCACACGACGCCGTTGCAAGGGTTGACGCAGGTACCGCCGACACACTTCGTTCCCTCCTCGCAAGAGATCCCGTTGCAAGCGGGCTCGACGCAGACGCCCTTCGCGGTGTCGCAGACGAGCGACGGCGGACACACGAACTCGCCGGTGCCGCAGCGAGCGACGCAGACGCCGTTCGAGCAGACCTCGTCCGCGCCGCAGAGGTCGCCGTCGTCGACGAGACCGTTGCAGTCGTTGTCGAAGCCGTCGCAGCTCTCCGGGCTCGCGCCGACGAGCGGCACGCACGTGAGCGAACCGTTCTGACATTGCTCCGTGCCGTCGGCGCAGACGCCGGGTTGCCCTGTTTGACATTCGCCGCCGCCGCCCGAACAGGTGATGCCGGTGACGAGCGTCGTGAGGTCGTCGAAGTCGTTGTCACCGCCCGAGATCAGATCTTCCCAGCCGAAGTAGAACGCGTTCGGCGTCACCGTGCTGTCGTAGATGAGCAGGTGGATGAACGGGTTCGCTTGGTTCCCGTCGGGGTTCCAAGCTTTCTCGCTGTAAAAGATATACGCGTAGTTCCCGACGCCGCTCTGCGGGGTACAGCCGCCGGTGACGACCCCTTCGTAGAAGCCGATCTCGCCGCCGAGGTAGGCCGGGTCCTGCTTGATGTTGGGCAGCGGAACGACCGTGCCGAGCGGGTCGGAGCACTTGATGAACTCGTGCAGATCCGAGAGCGACGGCGGCGCGCCCGTGACGTTGTACCAGCCGAACGCGTTCTGATAGCCGGCGTTGCGCTGGAGGACCTCGAACGTGAGCGAGCACGCGGGGAGGAAGGTCTCGGGTACGGCCGACGCTGCGCCGAGCGCGTTGATGTTCTCACCGCGCGAGTCGAAGAGGCCCTGCAGGCCGTTGCCTTGAGGGATCGGCGTCCCGTCGGGCTGGCCCAACGCGAACGCGCTGCCAGCCGAAAAACCGATGGAGAGCACGACCCCGAGTGCGAAGGTAAGCCGGTGCGACATGCCTGGATGCTACCACGCGCGATTGAACCGCATCGCGGCGGTGGGTAGCGTGACGAGGGACCATGGCCGAAGCTCCCAACGCGCAGAGAGAAGGGGCCGCGTTCAAGCCGGGCGACCTCTTCCAGCAGCGCTACCGCATCGTGCGCGCGCTGAACGCCGGTTCGATGGGCGCGGTCTACGAGGTCGTCGACGAACGCACCAACGCACCCCGCGCGCTGAAGGTCATGCACCCTTCGCTGCTCGAGAACGCGGACCAACGCGCGCGCTTCGCTCAGGAGGCGCGCGTTACCGGCGCGATCGACAGCGAGCACATCGTGCGGACGCTCGACGCTGGCGTCGAAGGCGAGACGCCGTTCCTCGTGATGGAGCTGCTGCGCGGTGAGGATCTCGGCTCGATCGTGGCGCGCAAGCGCGCGCTGCCTGCGACCGAGGTCTTGCTCTATCTGATGCAGGTCGCGCGAGCCCTCGCTCGGACGCACGCAGCGGGCATCGTCCATCGCGATCTGAAGCCGGACAACCTCTTCGTCGCGCATCGCGACGACGGATCACCCTGCATCAAGATCCTCGATTTCGGCGTCGCGAAGCTCGTGACCTCGGCACAAGCGAAGAAGACGCGAGCGCTCGGTACGCCGCTCTTCATGGCGCCCGAGCAGGCGCGCGGCGAGCCCACCATCGGGCCACGCGCCGACCTCTACGCGCTCGCGCACGTCGCTTATGGCCTGCTCACCGGCGAGCCGTATTGGGCCGACGAGGCCGCGCGCGAGCCCATCGTCACCCTGCTCAGGCGCATCTTGGGGGGTGCGCAGGAGCCGGCGACCGCGCGCGCCAAGCGACGCAGCGACGTCGTGTTGCCGGCTGCGTTCGACGCGTGGTTCGCGCGCGCGACTGCGGTGGATCCCGCGGCGCGGTTCGAGGCCGCGCTCTCGCAGATCGAGTCGCTCTCGGCGATCTTCGAGGAGCGGCCTTCGATCGGACACGCGACGACGGTGCCCGCGCCCGAACCTGCGGGCGCTCCGGCTCGGCCATCTGCGCTCCCGACGGTCGTCCCGACGGGGGCCTCCGCGACGGTCTCGGCCGCGCCGATCGCGGGCTCGACGGTGGTCCCATCGGCGACCGCGATGATGCCCGCGAGCGATCCGACGAGGGGCAGGACGGCCTTCATGCCGCAGCCACCTGCTGCGCCGCCGGCACCGCCCGCACCGCCCGCACCTACAGCGCACGCGAGTCCGATCGCTCCCATCGCGCCACCTCCAGCGCGGACTCAACCTCGCCAGGGCCTTCACCTCTCGTGATCGCCGGCGCACTCATCGTGGTCGCTGGTGTGGCGGTGGCCGGATTCTTCGTGCTTCGCGGCTCGGAGACGAAGGGCTCCGACAAGAGCAGCCGCGCGAACGAAGAAGACGATGAAAAGCGGGCTCCGCGGCGCTCCGCATCTGCGCCGACCTCGGTCGCGTCCGCACCGACGACGCAAGCTCCGCAGCCGAGCGCGCAGCCCACCACCACGTGCGTCGGGCTCGACTGCGAGCCCTTCCCCATGGCCGACCCTGCAGCTCTCGATCCGGTCGCGCTGCTCGCGCCCGCGACGAAGCTCGCGCTCCGCATCGACCCGACCGCGAAGCTCGCGGGGCTCTTCGCGCACGACTGCGCCATCGGTGGGGTCTGCGACACGCGGCGCAACTTGCGTGTGCAGGTCGGCTTCAGCGTCGACGGCGGCGGCGGGATCTACGTCTCCGTGCAAGGCGCACAGCTCGTCGCCGACAAAGCCTCGAGCATGTTCCCGAACGGCGGGGGGATCGTCCCGCCCAAGTGCTCCTTCAAGGCCGTCTACGACGAGGCCGTCGCGAACGGACTCCCGAGCGCGGGGAAGACCTCGGGGCAATACAGGTTCGACGCCTCGTTGAAGAAGCCCATGTGGTACTTCTTCGAGAAGGGAGCGTCGATCATCATCGACGACGCGACCTGCAAGCTCATGAAGTTCTAGGCGGCTACTGCGCCCAGACTGCGGCCCGCACGCGCTCGCGCAGGCGGCCGATGAGGTCCTCGCTCGGAGCGAGCAACGTCGGCAGGTGACGCCCGATGAGGCCCGCGAGATCCGCGAGGGCCTCGCGCATCTCGGCGCTCGAGAGCGAGGTTTTTTCCTTGTGCGGGCGTTTGTCGAACCAGTCCGGTTCGAGCTCGGCCGCGAAGGTGTGGAGCCCGAACGACAGGCCAGGCTTCACGTGAACGACGACCCACGGCTCGCCGAAGCGCTCGGACGCGACCTCGATCGCCGAGGCTTCTCGGGTGTAACGCGCGCGGAGCTCGCCCTGCGTGACGTCGGTCTGCGGCGCGCCGAAGCCCGCAGCCCGCAGCATCTCGCCGATCGTCGCCTCGCATGCGTCGACGAAGACGTTGCCTGCAGTTTCGAACGGCGAGCTAGCTGCCTGCTTGGCGGTGGGCTTCTTCGCAGCGGGCTTCTTCGCAGCTGCCTGTTTGGCAGCGGGCTTCTTCGCGGCGGGCTTCTTCGCGGCGGTCACGGGCTCTTCCGTTTGCGCGCGGCCTGGCGTCTCTTCTTGCCGTCTCCTGGCTTGAAGCCCGGCGGCGGGACCCACTCGTAGAGCGGAGTCGACACGCCGTTCACCATGGTCGTGCCGCGGCAGACGCGGGTGAAGCCCTCTTCCTTCAGGACGTCGTGCTCGATCTTGCAGTACTTGCTGCGGTTCGAACGCGTCGGGTCGATGCCGATGTCGTAGATGGGACGGCCGGCGTCGATCTGATCACGCATCCACCGCTTCTGGTTCTTCTCCCAGGCCTTCTCTTTCACGGCCTTCACGTCGGGCGGGTCGGTGTCGTTCCACTTGTACTTCGACCGCACTTGGAACGTGTGCCCACCCATCGAGTTCGCCGTCGGCGTGACGCGATCCTTCATGTTCTCGCCGAGGATGACGGGCGCGCCGGGCACCAAACCGAGCGGGTCGACCCAGCCGAGCGTGTTGTCGCCGAGCCCGTAGGGGTTCGTGCCACCGCCGAGCGCGAGCGGATCGGGCGAGATGTACGTGCCCGAGTCGGGGTCGTAATAACGGAATCGGTTGTAAGCGAGCCCGCTCTCCGAATCCTCGTATTGACCTTGTAGACGGAGCGGCGTCTCGACCTTCGAGCTCTGCGTGGGCGCGACACCGAACGGCGTCCGCTCGAACTCGGCGACGACCGTGCCCTGGCTGTCGATCATCCGCTCCGGCGCGCCCGACGGATCGTTGACGAACGAGTACCAATCGCCGACCGCGACGTCGTCCGTCTTGCGGACGCGCTGGAGCGCGGGCTCGTAGCTGTCCTCCTCGAAGCAGAAGGTCCGCTCGTAGTCGTTGCTCTTCGCCTTGAGGTCCTTGTGCACCTCGTGGACGAGGACGCCGCCGTCCCAAACGAAGCGCGTGATCGCGACCGCGCGCGGCTTGCCGTCGATCCCACGCTCGAGCACGCGCTTCTCCAAACGGCGCGCGAGCGCGTCGTACGTGAAGTCGAGCATGCGCCCGTCGGGGAGCGTCATCCTCTTCAAGAGCCCGATGCCGCCCCACTCGTACTTCGTGACGGCTGCTGGTTTGCCGTCGTTCTCTTCGCGGCGCTCGAGCAGTCGACCCTGCTCGTCCCACCGGTAGCTGACGTTGCCCTTCTGGACGAGGCGCGCGCCCTCGTAGCGGCAGGACTGCCCGTCGACCTCGGTCATGCGACCCGAGGCGTCGTACGCGAAGCTGTGGCTCTTCGCGTCGCCGCGGCCCGAGGTCAGGTGAGGGCGCGCGTCGGGCGGCACCATCGCGAGCAGGCGCCCGACCGGATCGTAGTCGATGCGCGTCGCGCCTCGCTTCGGGTCGGTGATGCTGATGAGCTCGCCGTCGAGATCGTAGCCGTAGCGGCGCTCGCCGCGCCCACGCTCGACACCAGGCCCGGCCCACTGCGGCGCGCTGTCGCCGACGTGCGGTCGCTGCGCGCCCCCGGTCCCGAGGACGCGACGAAGAGCGAGCCGCCCCTCGAGATCGAACTCGCTCTCGACCGACGCGCCGCTCGCGAAGCGCCGCGCGATCTCGCGCCCGCTCGCGTCGCTGAGGTGCTCGATTTCGAAGTCGGGGCCGAGCTCCGTCTTCACGCGCAGGCCCGCGCGATCGCGAACGATGCGCTCCGCGTGGCCGAGCGACGTGCGCCGCTCGATCCGACGACCGATGGAGTCGTATGCGCTGTCGACGTGGTGCTCGGAGTCGTCGAGTCCCTGGATTTCTCGGACGACGCGGCCCATCCCGTCGCGCTCGTAGCGGAAGCTCGCGCGGCCGCTGCGCGCGGCCATCAGGTAGCCCGTCCGGTCGTATTCGAACTCGTCGGTGCTCCCGTCGGGGTTCTTGCGCGAGAGAAGCTCGCCCGAAGGCGCGTAGACGAGCTCGGTCGTCTCCGAGCCGCAGCGCACGTGGGTGATGCGCCCGATCGGATCGCGCTTGTAGGAGATCTTCTCGCCGGCGAGGGTCGTCTCGCCGACGACGCGGCCGTTCGGCGAGAGCTCGAAGCTGTGCGCGAGCGCCCCCTTCTCGACCTTCAGCAGCTCGCCTTCCCAGTTGTAGCGGAGCCGCACCGCGACGTTGTCGGCGGTCTTCTTCTCGCAGAGGCGATCGACGCCGCCCCAGACGTAGTCGGTCACGCGACCGCTCGCCGCGATCTCGCGGACGAGGCGGCCCTCACCGTCGTAGACGTAGCGATCGATGCCGCCGAGCGCGTCGTACTCGCTGATCACGTCGCCGCGATCGCTGTAGACGGTGCGCGTGACGGCGCCGTGCGGGTCGGTGCGACCGACGAGCCGACCGAGCCAGTCGTACGCGTATTGCCAGACCGCGCCGTTCGGTTTGGTCTCGCGCACCATGTTGCCGTGCGCGTCGTACTCGTGGACCGTGCGACCGCCCGAGGCGTCGCGGATCTCACGGAGCAGGCCGCGCTCGTCGTGGGTGAACTTGCTCGGGGCTCCGGCTGGGTCCGTGTAGAGCACGACGTTGCCGTAGAGGTCGCGCTCGAAGACGTGGACGCGGCCAGCAGGGTCCGTCTCACGCACGATGAGGCCATCGGCGTTGCGATCGAACTTCGTGACGCGGCCGTCGCCCTCGACGACCTTCAGCACGCGGCCGCGCTCGTCGCGCTCGAACTGCACGGTCGCGCCGATGGCGTTGGTGCGCCGACGGATGAACCCGTGGTCGTCGTACTCGCAGGTGGTCACGCCGCCACCGTCGACGCGCTTGTCGATCAAGCCGTGTCGATTGCCGAAGAACGTGCGCGTCTGCGTCGAGTCGTAGACCGTCGTGGAGCTGTCGATCCCGTACTCGAGGACGACGTGGTGGATGCCCTTGATCTTGGTCTTGCCGTCGGCGAGCAGCTTCGGGAGGCCGTCCGCGAGGCTCGGGTCGGGCGCGCCGCCTTTGTGTTCGCCCCAGGCCTCCGTGCAGCGGCCTTGCCTGTCGTAGACGTAGTGAAAAACCAGGCCGGTGCGCTTGATCTCTTCGACCAGCAGGTGGCGATCGTCGTACGTGAAGCGCGCGGTGAAGTTGTCGGCGTCGGTGAACGCGACGAGGTCTCCGCGATCGTCGATGTCGTAGCGCGAGAGCAAGATCCACTTGCCCTGCTCCGCCGCGTTCTTCACCTCGAAGGATTGAATGTGAGCGAGCGTCGTCGCGTTCGCGTTCGGCGGCGCGGTGCGCACGCGGATCGAGCGGCCCGCGGAGTCGACGATCTCGACGAGCGCGTTGCGATCGTAGGTCAGGCGGATCTGGTTTTTGCTGCGATCGCGGACGCGCGCGAGCCGATAGAACGAGCTGCCCTCGGCGGCGGCCTCGAAGTCGCGAAAGAGCCCGTCGTCGATGTCGAGCTGGTAGCCCGAGGCGTCGCGCCGGAGCAGCCATCCCCACGAGCCGATGTGCTGTTCGCCTTGCTCGAGCAGAGGGAAGTCGACGACGACGCCCTGGTCATTGGTGATCGAGAGCTTGTCGCGACGGACCTCGAGGCTCCACCCGAACGTGTGACACCAGCCGCGCCCCAAGCCGAAGTCGGAGCGCGCGAGCTTCGAGCTGTAGCGACGCTCGAACACCAGCTCGATCGGGCCCGCGAGGACGAAGTCGATGCACGGGAAGGTGAAGACCTTGCCGGTGACGACGTCGACCGGGTCTGACACGCATGTAGCTTCCGGCGAGCCGTCGAGCGCGCCACGCGAGTCAGCCGACGCTGCGTCGCCGCTGCCGCCGCCACCCTCACCGCTGCCGCCGGACGTCCCGTCACCCGAGCCGTTGCCACCTGTGCCCACGTCGCCTCCCCCGGCGAGGACGGCCATGCTCGGGCACATGCCAGGGATCGGGGGAATGTTGGGGACAGGTGCAGAGCGCATGGGGCCTCGTCGTGGAGAAGGGCAAAGCTCGACGACGTGCTGCGACAGCGCACCGATCGAGCAACCGTTAGGCTACGCGGCGGCCGCCGTGGCGCAATATCGGCGCACGCATCGAGCGAGCAAAAAACCTCGGAATGCACCCTGGGCGGCACGCGTCCCTCGATCCATCGCACCATGGGTGATGCCGACCCCGAGCCCGTCGCCTGGCCTGATTCAGCGAATCGGGGGGGCGCGGAGCGCATGGGGGGCGGATTGAGCCCCCCAGCGAATCGCCGTAGGCTCACTTCGCGGGCTGCGCAAAAGTCGAGCGGCGCAAGAGGAATGGTGATGGCGTCTGCGGAGGACGAAGAGCTCGAGCTCTATCGCGCGCGGGTCGGCTCGACACTTCGAGGCAAATGGCGCATCGACGCGCTGCTCGGCGTCGGCGGCATGGCGGCCGTCTACGCGGCCACACACAAGATCGGTCGACGCGACGCCATCAAGATCCTGCACCCGCAGGTCGCCGTGTCGAAGGACCTGCGCGCGCGCTTCGAGCAAGAAGCGCTGGCGGTCGGCCACCTCGGTCATCGCGGCACCGTGCAGGTGCTCGACATCGACACCACCGAGGACGGCGCGCCGTTCATGGTCATGGAGCTGCTCGAGGGCGAGTCTCTCGGGCAGCGCGCGCATCGCCTCGGCGCGATCCCCGAACGCGAGCTCCTCGAGCTCGCGCGCACGGTGCTCGAGGTCCTCGAGATCGCGCACGAGCGCGGCATCGTCCATCGCGACATCAAGCCCGACAACCTCTTCGTGACGACCGCGGGCCAGGTCAAAGTCCTCGATTTCGGCATCGCGCAGATGAAGCAAGGTGGCGCGTCGAGTGTGCGGACCCGCACGGGCGCGATGCTCGGCACGACGGCGTACATGCCTCCCGAGCAGATCGTCGGCGGCCCGATCGACGGCCGAGCCGATCTCTTCGCCGTCGGCGCGACGCTCTTTCGCATCATCGCGCAGCGCCGCATCCACGAGGCCACGACCGACGCGGAGCTCCTCGTGAAGATGGGGACGCAGTCCGCGCCGCCGCTGCGATCGGTCGCGCCGCACGCGAGTGAAGGGCTCGGTCGCGTCGTCGATCACGCGCTCGCGTTCGCTGCCGAGCGTCGCTATCCGAGCGCTCGCGCCATGCGCGAGGACGTCGAGGCCGTGCTCGCCGGGCAAGCTCCACCGCACGCGACCAGCGCTCTCGCGGCTGCCGCCGGAGGCGCGACGCGCGCGAGCGTCTCGTCGGTCCGCACGGGCCACGCCGATCAACGCGAGACAGGCGCCATGGTGCACGCCCCGACCATCGTCGCGATGCAGGCGCCCACGATCCCCGACCGAGCCTTCGAACCCACGACGCCGTCGCACGCGGTCTCGATGGGCGTCGCGCTCGCGCGTCCCTCGCAGCCGCAGGAGCGCGAGCGCGACAAGAAGCCGATCCCCATCGTCGTCCTCGTCATGGTCGCGGCCTCGATGCTGCTCGTCGGCGGCCTCATCGCGCTCTTCTTCGTCGTTCGCGCGACCGACGCGGAGGCGGGCGCCGCGAGCCGCTCGACCTCGACCGACGATGGCGACGAAGACCGAGAGCGCGACGCTCGCCCGACGCCGACCGATCCCTCGGCGTCGAGCGTGGCTTCCCAGACCTCGAGCTCTCCGTCGTCCACCTCGAATCCGGAGCGCGTCGGCGGTCACCAACCCTACGAGAACGGCGAGCCCAATCCCGACGCCGTGGAGTGGCTCGGCAAGGGGAAGGGAAAGGGCAAAGCCAAGGGCAAGAAGAAGTGAGGTCCCTGCGGGGCCTGCTCTTCATGGCTGCGATTGCGAGCGCAGCTTGCGGCGATGACGGGGCGGGCGGCGCGGGCGGCGCTGGTGCCGGCGGCTCCTCACGCGGGGGCGCGGGCGGCACCGGCGGCGTGGCGAACGACACCCCACCACCAGCCCTGCCGCCCTTCGACGACGGCGCTCTCGTCCTGCAGGGTTGGACGGACCTCGGAGCGGGCGTCCACGGATGGACTCACGCAGACCCCGACGTCCTCTGGGACTCGACAGAAGGGCTCTTCAAGATGTGGGTCTCCTCGCTTCGCGCGACGACCTGCGACGCGGGGCTCTACGACGACAAGGTGGCGATCTACTACGCAGAGAGCGCTGACGGCCTCGACTGGACGCTCTCGAACGACGTCGCGTTCGACGTCGGCGGCGACGGCGATTGGGATCGCGACTTCGTCGAGACGCCCTCGGTCATCGAGGTCCCGAATGCGCCGCCGGAGCGTCGCTTCGCCCTCGTTTACGCAGGCGGGCGTCGCGACGAGGGCACGCTCTTCGGCCAAGTCCCGATATGGCATTTGGGCGTCGCGTTCTCGCCGGATGGTCGGCACTTCACTCGGCCCGCCGACACGGAATCTCCTTATTTCGGGACCGGCCTATCCTGGAATGTCGCGGGGCTCGCGCTGCGCGGCGAGGACGCTTACCCCGCGACCGCCGCCGCGCTCGGCGTCGCAGCCGACCCCGACGTAGTCGAGCGCGACGGGGTGTTTCACGTGTTCTTCGGTGGCGCCGCGTTCTCCGATCCGAATACGGCGCTCACCCCTATTGGCATAAGCCACGCGACCTCGACCGATCTCCTGAGCTGGAATCCCTCCGCCGGTAACCCGATATTGACCTATGTCGCGGGGACGGCTGGTCAACCCTCGGTGCTCGTCGAGGACGGCGTATTCCGCATGTGGCTCTCGCGCGACACCCAAGCCGAGCTCGCCGCGGTGCCGAGCGCGCTCTTCCCCACCATCGGCTTCTTCGAGGCGACCTCCTCGGACGGCGAGACCTTCTCAGTGTCGGCGGATCGCGTCTTCACCTGGGACGCGAGCCGCCCCGGTGAGGACCTCGGGCTGCTCGCCGGGCCTGCGGTGTTTCGCGCGGGCGACGCCCACGTCCTCTTTTACGGGGCTTTCTCGACGGCGGGCGTCCCGAGCGGCTCGTGCGCGATCCACCGAACTCAGGGGTTCGTCCCCGGCGTGCACCGCGTGAACGTCGCCGCTATTCCCTAGTCTTCGCTCACGGTTCGAGCTGGACGACGCCCAACGCCGCGGCTCGCTCGAGCACGTGTCGCGTGATCGACGCGGCCTGCGAGCGTCGATCGAGGTGTGCCGGGACGAGCCCTTGGTCCAAGACCTCGGCGAGCTCGGGGTGGCTGTTTTCACCGCCCGTCCTCGCCATCACCGCCGAGAGCGACATCGCCATCATCGGCAGCGTGACGGGCAACTGTGGAGTCGACAGATACGACGGCTGGATACAAGGCGAGAGATCGTTCGCCGCGGCGACGCGCGCGTTGAGCGGTTCGATGCCGAAGCGTGTCGACAGCGTCTTCAGCACCGAGACGTGTTCGAACTGGGTGGTAACGACACAGCCGCGCTTCACGTACGGGCCGAGGACGAGGCTCGGTACACGAAAGCCCAATTGCTGAAAGTCAGCGTCGTCGTCGGTGGTCGTCGGCGGCGGAACATGGTCGAAGAAGCCGCCATGTTCGTCGTAGGTGATGACGAGCAGGCAGCGCGTCCATTGGGGGCTTTGCGCGAGCGCCGAATAGACAGCGCCGATGAGCGCCTGCCCGAGCTTGATGTCGTGATCGGGGTGGTCGTCGTTGGCCCCCGAGGCGAAGAACATCGGATCGATGATGCAGAAGTTCGGGAGCGTGCCCGCCGCGGCGTCATCGAAGAACTGCTCGATACCGGCGTTGCCCGATAGCTTGAAATAGGCGCCCGCGGCCCACGCGATGTCGTGGAAGTAGTTCTTGTTCGAGACTCCGGCGTCGTCGAGCGCGCCAAAGACGGACTTGAACCCGATGACCGGCAGATTCGCCTTTTGCCCCTTCGAGGTCCCGCCGTGCAGGTAAAACCGATTGGGCCAGGTCGGCCCCATGACGCTCGCGAACCACGCGTCGCAGATCGCGCCCGAGTCGGCGAGCGCATAGAGGATCGGTAGCTGCGCGCGCACGTGATAGCCCATGACCTCGTGCTGCGTGGCGCCCGCGTGGGCGATGACGAAGCCGTCGTTCAGCCCGTTGTTCCATTGTTCGTGGCATGCGTCCCACTCGTGGGGCGGGCTCTCCACGGTCTCATCGGTGAGGTTGAAGACCCCGACGGCGCCGCCGTTCGGCGCGGGGTTGGTCTCGAGTCCGGTGAGGCCGTTCACGTCGGCGCGACCCTCGAGCAAGGACAGCGTGCCCAGATAATGGTCGAAGGAGCGATTCTCCATGCAGAGCACGACGATGGTGTCGATCGGCGCGAGGAGCTCTGCGGCTGACAGCGCTGTAGGCTCTTCGCAGAGATCGCCGGGCGCGCCCCCCTGACCGCCCGAGCCTCCGGCGCCGCCGCTGCCCCCGGCCCCGCCCGCGCCGCCGCTCGATCCGCCCGCGCCGCCTGGGCCCGTGGTCGGCGCGCCGCCCGCGCCGCCCGCGCCACCCGCTGCGCCGCCAGCACCCCCTCCCCCCCCGGGGGGAGGGGTATCGTCCGCGCAAGCCCCGAGCGCGGCGCCGGTCGCGCTGGCCAGCGAGCCTTGGACGAGCGCGCGGCGCGTGATCGTCGTGGGAGCGTCCCCCTCACCGTTCGACTTCATGCGCGAATGGTCGCGTCGGGCGGCGCCGCGATCAAGGCGGGGGCGAACCGTTCCCCCCGAACAGATCTGCCTCGAAGAGCGGCGGCTGCGACTCCCAGCCGTGTCGCCAAGGCGAGCGCGCCCGATGACGACCGGTGAAGTCGCCGACGAAGCGCGCGCCGTCGACCTCGAACCGCGCGACGAACGCGTCGCGAAGCACGACCTCCGCGAGCTTGCCGCGCGGCGAGAACCCCCACGCGGCCTCTTGGGAGACGTCGTCGGGATCGGCGAAGTAACGCCAGACGAAGAACCCCGCGATGTTGGGGCTCTGGAGCACCGCCCCGAGGAGCGCGTCGTAGGCGTCGGCTTGCGCCTGCTCGTCGACGGTCACGCCGTAGAGATCCTCGGGCCACTCCCAAGGTCGAATCGCCGGATCGGTCCGCGTCGTGTAGCCGATCTCGGTGAGGAGGACGGGTTTTCGCAGGCCCTCGGCGAAGCGATCGATCTCGGCGACGACCCGCGAGCCACCGGCGCGGAGCTCGGGCAGCGTCGCTCCGTCGTGGGAAGCGAGCGGATAGAAGGCGTTGATGCCCACGAGATCGACGGCGTCCCAGAGGAGCGTCGCGCGCGCGTCGTCCCAGTTCGACGAGTAGGTGAGGAGGCCGGGATAGACCGAGCGAATTTCTTGAACGATGGGCAAGAGAAGCTCGACCCGCGGCGTGGTGACCCAGCTGCGGAGCTCGACCCCGATGCTCAGGATCTCGATGTTCGCCTCGGCTGCGACGCGCGCCCACGCGAGCACGAAGTCACGGTAGGACGCGGCCCAGGCCTCCCAAGCCTCGTCGGAGCCCGGGTCGATGAGCGCCCGCCACTCGCCCGACTCGACCCACAGGTGCGGCACCAGCATCACCGAGAGGCCGCGCCGGTGCGCTTGCTCCGCGGCCGCGAGCACGGCTTTGCGGTTCTCCTCGAACGGCGCCTCGAAGTTCGGATCGATGCCGAGCGGGGTGAGATCGTGCACGCGACCGAACGGCGTGAGGCTCACCCACGAGCCGCCCATCTTCGCGACCTCGTCGAGCGCTCGCCCGCACGCGTCGGAGCCGTATCCCTTGCGCGGGTGACGCGCGCTCTCGATCGGGCCGAGGGTTATGCCTCGGATCCCGCCCGCGCCCGACCATTGCCACGCGTCCGCGGACGGGCGCAGCGGCGGCGAGGGCACCGGCCTCGGCGGCGCGAGCGCGAGCAGCGGGACGAGCGCGAGCCACATGAGCTCAGTAGTCGTCGTCGCTCGTGTCGGTCTTCGCCGGGAGCTCGAGCGGGATGACTTGAACAGCGTCATCCCCACCCGCGAGCCACTCGTACCGCGCGAGGTTCGTGAGCACGCGCGCGACGTACGTCCTCGTCTCCTCGAACGGGATGCGGGCCACGAACACGTCGGCCTCGAGCTCCTTCGCGTTCTCGACCCAGCGCGAGACCGCGCCCGGGCCCGCGTTGTAGGCCGCCACCGAGAGCGGCAAGCTCGCTTGGAAGCCCTTCAGGAGCTTGCTGATGTAGAAGCTGCCGAGGCGGAGGTTCACCTCGGGGGCGCGGATGTCCTCGGCCTTGTAGTCGGAGAAGCGAGCCTCGCGCGCGGCTTGTTCGGCCGTGTTCGGCATGAGCTGCATCAGGCCCTCGGCGCCGACTGGCGAGCGGATCTCCGGGTCGAAGCCGCTCTCCTGGCGCATCAAGGCGTGGAGCAGCCCGGGCGTGACGGCGTCGGTCTTCTCGAGCTCGGAGATTCGCTCGCCGTAGGGCCTCGGGTAGAGGCACTCCCACGCCCAGCGCTCCGAAGGACTGGGCGCGCGCATCAGGGCCTCGAAGCTGACCGCGGCCGCGCCGACTTTGTAGCGGCGCTTCGCGCGCGAGAGCTTCGCGTACATCGAGCAGAGCGCCTCGGTCTCGCGGCCCGTGAACGGCGCGCTGATCGAGGCCTCGTTGTCGGCGATGTGAGCCTCTGCGTCCGCGTCGAGCCCGAGCGCGACGAGCTCCGCGGCTTTCGCCGGGAGCGCTGGATCGATGGGCGCGCTCGGTCCGCCTGCGCCCGCGACCACGAGCGGCGGGAGCGGCGCGCCGATCGACGTGAGCCGCGCCCGCGCCATCTGCGCGCCCCAGGTGAGCGGCTGATCGGTCGCGACCTGCGTGAAGATACGGATGGCCTCGTCTTTGTCGCCCGAGCGCAGCACGGCCACGCCCTCGAGCTCGCGCAAGAAGCCCCACTCGGTCTTCTTCGCGCGCGACGCGAGCTTGCCGAGGACCTTGCGAGCCTCACCCGGTGACTTCGTCGAGAGGAGCGCGAGGGCGAGCGCGTACTCGGCGTCGTCGCGGCTCGATCCGTCGGGGAAGTTGGCTAGGTACTCGGTGAATGCTTTGACGGCGTCATCGTAACGGCCCTGCCCGAGGTAGAGCTGTGCGAGCTGGTAGCTCGCGCGCTCGGCCCAGAGGCCCTTCTTGAAGCGCTTGAGGACCTCGCGGTAACGCTTCGCGCCCTCGTCTTCCTTCTTCGATCGCGCGAGGGCGCGGCCTGCGTAATAGAGCTGCTCCGCCGTGCGACCGCTCTCGAGCTTCGACGCCGCGATGAAGGCATCCGCGGCCTTCTGGTAGTTGCGCGCCTTGAAGAGAGCCTCGGCGCGGCGATGCGCGAGCTCCGCTTTGGAGAAGGCGCCCGAGTATTTCTCGACGGCGTCGACCGCGTCTTTGCCGGCGCTCGCGTCGAGCAGCGCGTCGACGACCGCGCGCTTCTCCTTGTCGGTGAGGCCTTGTTTGACGTTGTCGAGCGCGCGCCGCGCGGCGCGGCCCTCGGTGGGGGCGGGGAACTGGGTAGCCAGCCACTTCTGATCGGAGAGCGCTTCGGCGGCGCGGTTCGCGGCCGTGAGGATCTCGACGCGCGCGGCGTGCGCCTGGCGCTCGTCTCCGATCCGCTTGAGGCGCTGCGACTCGGTCAAAGCCTTGTCAGCGAGCGCGAGCGCGCGCTTCGTGTCGCCACCCTTCTGTGCGGCGCGCGCTGCGCGCACCCAATCACGCGGGCGCCCCGACTTCTCGTAGAAGGCCACCGCCACGTCGTACGGCCCGACCTGGGCCGCGGCGCGGGCCCGCATTTCTTTAACGTCGTCAGCAAAAAGCGGCAGGTCGAGCCCCTCGAGGAGCGGGCCCACCGAGGCGTAGTCCTCGGCCTCGAGCGCGACGCGAGCCCGCAGGTAGCGCATCTCGGGCTTCGACTTCTCGGTGTCGTCGAGTGCGTCGAGGAGCTTCTTCGCCTCGCCGTAGCGCTCGAGCCGCACAGCGGCGCGCCAGCTGGGCTCGGGGGCCTTGGGTGTGGCCGGGCCGTTCGACGGCGCCGTCGTGTTGCTCGCCTGCGCGGAGTCCTCGGCGGTCGGAGACGTGCTCGCGTCCGGCCCGCCCTCCGTCGAGGCTGCGGTCGAGTGAGCGGGCGGGACCTCGGCTACCCGCGAGTCTCCGCACGCGCCGGTGGTCGCGGCCAGCAGGATCGCCAGCGGCAGAGGGGCGAGTTTCTTGGTCGAGTTCGTGGGTTGCATGCTAGGCCCCAAACATGGACAGGCAGCTGGGTCTTTGCCCTACCAAGAGCTTTGACAGAGGGGAAGCTAGACGGGCAAGCGCGCGGCACGCGAGCGTGCGGCGGAGTTGGGCGAGTGCCGGCATAACGCGCGGCGCGCTCGCTCTCGTCCTCCTCGGATCGTCGGCGCTGTCGCTCGGCTGCGTGAAGGAGTCGCTCTACACGGCCGCCCTCGCGGACCTGCAGTTCGAGCGCAACCGATCGGCCGACCTGCAGAAGAAGCTCGAGGCGACGAAGGCCGAGGTCGATCGGCTCGGCACCGACATGAAGGATCGCGACGCGAAGCTCGAGGAGGCCAACCTGCGCGAGGCCGATCTCACGCGCAAGCTCGACGAGGTCCAGGTCCTCAACGTCGCGCTCCAGGATCGGCTGAAGCAGGCCGGCCAGAGCCTCGACCAGATGTCGACGGAGAAGGGCAGCCTCAACGCTGCGCTCGCCGACACCCGCAAGCAGCTCGACGAGCTGAAGAAGCAGCAGGCCGCTGCCGAGGCCCGCGTCGCGCAGTTCCAAGAGCTGGTGAAGCGCTTTCAGAAGCTCGCCGAGGCGGGCAAGCTCAAGGTCGTGATGCGGCAGGGCCGCATGATCATCGAGCTGCCGACCGACGTGCTCTTCGACTCCGGCAAAGCCGAGCTCCGCTCCGCGGGCAAGGACACGCTGCTCGAGGTCGCGAAGGTCCTCGCCCAAATGCCGGATAGGCGCTTTCAGGTCGCGGGACACACGGACAACGTGAAGATCTCGACCCAGCGCTTCCCCTCCAATTGGGAGCTCTCGACCGCGCGCGCCGTCGAGGTCGTCAAGCTGCTGATCGACAACAAGGTCAAACCCGAGAACGTCTCAGCAGCTGGATATGGCGAGTTCGACCCGGTCGCGGCCAACGACAGCACCGAGAACAAACAGAAGAACAGGCGCATCGAGATTGGGCTCGTGCCGAACCTCGACGAGTTCGTACGACTGCCCGATAAGAAGTAGGCGGCTGTTTGGTGATCGGCCGCACATGAGCCCCAACGTGCGGCTTGTGCTGTGATGTTGTGAATCGTCTGGTGAAGCAGCAGGTTGACCGAGATTGGCCTGCATTCACTCAGAACACTCGTGACTCCAGGTGGATCAATTATTCACCCAGCAGCGACCCAGGGGCGCATATCGGTATATCGGCGACGTCGGTGGGAATGTCGTCGCTCTATCTGGCAGTCTCGGAAGTCTCCTTTGTGACTGCAATAGACTCGCACCCTCACACCGACGGCCCTCGATAAGCGCATAAGGGCACGCTCACGTCGGCGCGGTGGCACGGACAATGCGAACGTGCCGCCGCCCGCCCCACAAGGAGGCCTGGAATGCACTCCTCTCGTGTTCGTGCTCTCTACCTGGCGATTTGCGCTCTTCCACTGTTCGCTCTGGGCTGCGCGCCCGGCGGCATCCAATCAGACGATTACGAAGATACTGAGGAAGAAGGCGCCGACCAGCGCTCGGACGAGATTATTGGTGGTTCAGCGGCGACCGGTTATCCCGAGTCCGTACTGATCAGTATGAAGCAGAGCGGCACGGTCGTGGCCATTTGCTCCGGCGCGCTCGTCGCCCCGAAGTTGGTCCTGACGGCTGGCCACTGCGTGCATGGGTTCGACGGGTGGGCCATCACTGCCCCGTTCGCAAGCAATCAAAAGGCGAACAGCTCGAAGGGCGAAACGTACGATTGGAACAATGACAGTGAATACGTCGACCCCAATCTACATGACCTCGCCGTCATTACGCTGGACACGGCCATCACCATTGCCACCTACCCGACAATCGCCAGCACGGCCGTGAAGGTCGGCAGCAAAGTCCAGAACATCGGGCGGATCGACAACGGCAAGGCCTCTTACAGCAAGCTCTTCATCGGGCCCGCGGTCGCGGTCAAGTCCGGCACGTCGTATGGTTTCCCTTACGACTATGTTACCAGCGAGACCATCCAGAGCGGTGACTCCGGCGGTCCCGTGGTCGTGCCGGGGACGCACCAGATCGTCGCAGTGAACTCGGGCGCAGGCGGCGGCACGCAGGTCCTCGCGCGGACCGATCTCTTGAACTCCTGGCTCAAAGACAAGATCAGCGCGTCGTCGACGACGGCTCCGCCCGCGAGCAGCGACCCTTGCAACGGCATCACTTACGCGGGTGTCTGTCAGTCAGGGACTGTCGTCTGGTGCGAGAACAACAAGCTCAACCAGATCAATTGCTCGGCGTCGGGGCGGACCTGCGTGGCTGGGACAACGCCGGCGGTTACAACAACTGCCTGGGTGATCGCGGGCCTGACGGGGCCCCGACGAGGTCGCTATCGCTGACGCTGTTGTCAGGGCTTCGCCAGCGCAGCGTTCAAATAGGCGTCGTCGGCCTCGTCTTCGGCGACGCGCTCGAGGATCGCGCGCGTGCGCTCGTCTGCGACGGTCGCCGCGGCGACTCGGATGCGGACGCGAGCGCGCTCCTCGCCGCCCTCGGCGAGGGCGAGCGCCGCAGCCACGCGCTGCTCGCGCGACGACGCTGGGCCCGTGAGGGCCGCGTCGAGGGCCTCACGCGTGAGGACCTGATCGCGATAGCCGGACTCGCCGATGCGCTTGCGGATGGCCTCGCGCCAGACCTTTGCGTCGGCTGTGGCTACCGGCAGCACGGCGCTGCCGGCGAGGGCGGCGCGCGCGTGGGCGTTGACGGTCGCGACGAGCGCGGCGACGGGGCGCGGGTCGACGCCGATGACGGTCGCGACCACGGCGCGGCCCGATCGCCTGTGAAAGAGCAGGCGACCCGTCTTGGTCTCGACGTTCGCAATATCGGAATAGGGGATGAACCGGCGCTGGAATTGATCCTCAATCGACACGCCGTCTGCGCCCACCATCACACGCGCCGGCGCGAGCACGAAGTTCAGCGCTGCGTGCACGGCTCCGACGCAGGCGACGACGAGCCCCGCGGTGAAGCCGGTCGAGAAGGTCGCGAGCGAGGCGTCGGGCAAGTGTGCGACGCGCTGCTCGACCGCCGCGACCAACGCGAGAGCAATCTGGAAGCCCACGAGCAGCGACGCACTCGTGAGCGCACAGCCGATGACCAGGCTCGAGCGAGCAAAGTCGTAAGAGCCGATGGAGAGCCGCTCGACGATCGGCTCTGCGAGGTGCGCGGGCAAATCCAGCACGGCGCGATCGCCCTGACGGATCCCGGTGCCGTGCGCGAGCGAGATGCGGACCTTGCCGCCGTCGATCGGGTGCGCGTAGCCGTGTGCGAGCGGTATGCGCACGGTCCGCCGCGAGCTCGCGGCGCGCGCGCGAGCCCCGAGCGCTGCCTGGAGGGGGTCGTCGTCGTTGGTGCGCCGCCCAGTCGCGACGAGGGTGGGAGCCTCGAGCTCGACGACGACCTGGTTGCCTTGGACTTCGGCCCACGCGACAGGTGCCGGGCAGCCGCGACGCGCGATCGCGGTCGCGAGGAAAATCAGCGGCAGCGCGACGAGCCCGAAGCCGCCGTAGAGGCCGAGCAGATCGGCGCCCGACTCCCAAGCGGCCTTCGCGATGTCGGCCGGATCGTAGAGCACCGAGAGCGTGAACGCGCCGCCGAGCACGACGCCCATGAAGACGGGCAGGTAACGGCCGATCGCCGACATCGCGCGAAGCTCGTAGCGATAGGAGCCTGCGGCCATGTCGAGAGCGTAGCACTCGCCTCGCGATGCACAGCTCAGGTGCGGCCGCGGCTCCTGCCCGTCGTCACGCCGCCCGCGATGAGGTGCGCGAGGCGCAGCGGCTCGGGGATGTGGCCGTGCAGGATCGTCCCCTCGAGGATGCGGAGCGCCTGGTTTTTGTCGAGGTTCACGCGCTGCGCGAAGACGTGCCCGAGCGGCTCGACCTCGCCCGCGCGCTGGATGAGCGCCCACTTCGCGGCGCCCCCGCGGACTGGCGAGCCAGGGTCGGTGAGCGCGGCCTCGATGAGGTGGAAGCGAGGTTTGCGACGGACGACGACGAGGACAGGGAGCTCGACAGCTTCGCTCAAGCGGTGCACGTCGATGACGTTGAAGCCGCCGACCGCGATCCCTTGCAGCAAGATCGCGTGGAGATGCCGGCGAAATCCGGTGTTCGCGACCACGCTCGCGAGGCGATCGGTCGCGTTCGCGCCGTCGCGTCGCACGCGCGTCGTGACGATGCCGTCGGCGCGCGTGCCCGCGCACACGACCCCGACGACCATCACGTCACCGCGGTGTTCACGTGGGAACGGAGCGTCGTCGAAGCCGATCGTGTTCATCGCGTCAGGTCCTTCGTACGACGCGCATCGGCAACCCGCCTGACGGCGAGAGCGTGAGGCGCGGGCGCGGTCGCGGTGGGCTCGAGCCCGCGAAGCGGAAGACGGCGCGCTGATAGAGCGTGGCGAGCGCGACCACGGCCTCGACGAGCGCGAAGCTGCGCCCGATGCACGCGCGCGGCCCCGCGCCGAACGGCAGATAAGCCTGCTTGTGGCGCGCGGCCTCGGCCTCCTTCGTGAAGCGCTCGGGGCGAAAGACCTCGGGGTCGGGGTAGAGGCGGGCGTCGTGATGCGTGAAGTAAATCCAGACGACGACCTCGCTGCCGCGCGGGACGTCGTAGTCGCCGAGGCGCACGTCGGTCGCGGCGCGCCGCGCGAGGATGTAGGCCGGTGGGTAGAGTCGCATCGATTCCTTGACGATTTGCTCGGTGTACGTGAGCTGCGCGACGTCGGCCTCGCCGACGGGTCGCCCGCCGAGCACGCGATCGAGCTCGCCGAGGAGCTCGCGTTCGACGTCGGGGCTCTGCGAAATGAGCCAGATCGCCCAGGCGAGCGTGTTCGAAGTCGTCTCGTGCCCCGCGAGCAAGAAGGTCACGAGCTCGTCGCGGATCTCGCGCGCCGAGAGCCGCACGCGCTCGTCCTCGGGGTCGACCGCGTCGAGGAGCAGCTGCAAGAGATCGCTGCCCTTCTCGGGGCGCGCGCGGCGCGCGGCGATGATGCGCTCGATCACGCCGTCGAGCCCAGCGACCGCGCGCTCGACCTCGCGCTGCGCGACCCAACGCACGGGGCCGGGGAGCGACGGCGGCACCGCGAGCGCGAGCTGCAGCGTGCGCATGGAGCGCCCGACCAGGTCGACCTCGTCTGCGAGATCGATCCCGAGCAGCGTGCGGCCGACGACGCGCAGCGTGAGGTCCACCATCTCGGGCGCGACATTGACAGGTTTGTCACCCGCGCCGAGCAGCTTGTCGCGCGAGACCTCTGCCTCGCGGGTCATGCGGTCGACGTTCGACTCGATCGCGGAGCGCGAGAACGCGGGCGCGAGGAGGCGACGGTGGCGACGCCAGACGTCGCCGTCGGTCGTCAATAATCCTTGACCAAGTACGGTCGACAGCCTTTCGAACGCGGTGTGCGTCTTCTCGAAGGCGTCGGCCTGCGTGACCAGCACCTCACGGATGTGATCGGGGCGCCGCAGGACGAAGAGGCCGACGCCCTTGGCCGGCGCGTAATAAATATCGCCGTAGCGCTCGAAGCGACCGCCCACGAACGTGAACGGATCGAAGAAGAAGCGCGCCGCATACCGCAGCGAGGACGCGAGCCCCTCACGCGCTGGCGGTCCGGGCGGCAGGCTTGGATGAACGGGAGCGGCGGTGGCCATGCCCCCGATGATGGGTCACTTGAAGCGCCAGCGCACCCCTGCAGGCAGGTCCTCGAGGAGCACGCCCTTCTGATCGAGCTCCCTGCGGATCGCGTCCGCCGTCGCGAAATCGCGGCTCTTCTTCGACGCCTGACGGTAGAGGACGAAGCTCTGCACGGTCTCGCCTGTGAGCGGGCTCACCGCGCGGAGCGCGTCGAGCGAAGGGAGCTTCGCCACGTCCGCGGCCGCGAGCGCGTCCTGCGGGACGACGCCGGAGCGCACGCGCCGATCGAGCACGTCGAGCACGCCGTCGACGCGGTCGAGCGCCTCGCGCGCGACGCGCGCGTCCGCCGCGGAGAGCGTGCGCTGGTTGAGCTCGCCAATCAGCTTGAAGAGCGCCGCGAGGGCGACAGGCATATTCAGGTTGTCGGCGAGCCCACTATCGAACTCGGCTTCACAAGCCCGCACGAGCTCCTCGAGGTCTTTGGAGGGAGCGGCTTTATCGGAGCCCGACTCGGCCTCTACCAATCGCTCGTAGCGATTCTGGATCTTGTCGACGTTGGCTTTTGCCTGGGCGAGCACGTCGAACGAGAAGTTCATCGGCTGCGTGTATTGATTGGAGATCAGCGCGTAGCGGAGCACGGTGGGCGGGACTTTGCCCCCGGCGAAGCCGAGGCCGGCCAGGCGCTCCGCGAGCTCATCGCGGCCCCAAGCCTTGGGATCGAACAGCTCGCGCGCGGTGAAGAACGTCCCATCGCGCTTCGACATCTTCTTGCCGTCGACCAAGAGGTGTCGCCCGTGCACCCAATATTTCGAGAAGCTGACTGGCGGGTTCGGCTCCTCGGCGGCAGCGAACGACTGCGCGATCTCGCACTCGTGGTGGGGGAAGATGTTGTCCTCACCGCCGGTGTGCAGGTCGATCACCGGGCCGAGGTGCGCGTGGGACATCGCCGAACACTCGATATGCCACCCTGGGAAACCTGCTTTGATGCGAGCGTCGACGCCGTCGGGCGCGAGCTTCTTGAAGCGCTCCCAATCACCTTGCGGCCAGCCCTGAGGCGAGTGCGGGTCCCACTTCATCAGGTGTTTGTCGTCGACCTTCCAGAGCGCGAAGTCGCGCGGGTCCTTTTTCTCCTCGCGGACCGCGACCCGCGCGCCGGCCTCGAGATCCTCGAGCACTTTGCCCGATAGGGCGCCGTACTCGGGGAACTTGGCGACATCGAAATAGACCTGCCCAGCGCTGTCCGAATAAGCGAAGCCGCGCTTCAAGAGCCTGTCGATCATGACCAGCATCTCGGCGACGTGGCCCGTCGCGCGCGGGTGGAGCGACGGGTCGCTGGCCTCGTCGCCTTGGTAGATCTTGAGGCGAAGGGCCTTCGCGTCCTCGACGAACGCGCTCTCGAAATGCTGGGCGACCTTGTACGGGTCTGTTCCGAGCTCGCGCGCGGCCTTCGAGAGTTTGTCCTCGCCCGTCGCGTCCGCGAGGTGGTCCTCGGTCATGTGGCCGACGTCGGTGATGTTCATCACCTGGCGCACGCGATAGCCCTGCTTCTCCAGCGTGCGCCGCAGGACGTCCGCCATGAGGAAGCTCTTCATGTTGCCGATGTGCGCGTACGAATAGACCGTTGGCCCACAGCTGTAGAAGAGGACTGTCTTCGACTCTGGGATCCGAGGGGCGAACTCCTCGACGGCTTTGGTGTACGTGTTCTTGAGCTTCAACATGGTGGGGCGGACTCTTTACCGCAGCTGTCCGCTCACCACACGCTCGAGCATGCAACTAAGGGACTAGGCGGCGTTCGAAGTATCGGGAAACGTGATAGTGCCCTTGCCGTCGAGCTCCATGTCGATGGCGCCGTCCTTGTCCAAGATGCCGCTGTACTCGGAGCCGTCCTCCATCTTGATGAGGAATCGCTGGTACGCGAGCGACTTGCCAGCAGCGTCGCTCAGCTTGATCTTCGTAGGCGGTTTGGACTCGTCTTTGACTGGGTCTTTGGCGTCGTTCGGCGAGTTCAGGAGGATCTTGGCGCCAGCGACCTCCACGTCCTTCTTGAGGCCGACCGAGGCGTCAGGGGTCTTCAACAGGATCTTCTCGCTGGTGAGCAAGGTCTCCGATTTGGAGCGGATCTTGAGCTTGCCCTCTTCCACCGTGAGACCGCTGCCCTCACCGCGCACGGCGACGGCCGGCGAGACGATCTCGATGCGCTCGTCGCTGATCCGGATGAAGCTCTTGCCGCTGCGGAGGACGAGCGCCTTCTCGGACTCGACCTCGAAGGCCTGACTGGACGAGAACTGTGCCGTCCCCTCGACCCGCACGACATAGGAGCGCTTCTTGTCGTGTCGACCGATAATGTTCGTGTAACAGCCTTTGGTGCGAACCGTGTAGTCGCCGTCGATGCTCAGATCGCTGCGCCCAGTGACCTCGCGGCGCTCGCTCCGCCCGACACGCGTAATCAAGTCGGCCGCGACTTTGGCCTCTACGTTGCCGGTGACCGCGTCGACTCGATTGCCGGTTACCGTCGTCAGCTCGTCGCCTTGGAGTGTCTGCGTGAGCTTCCCACCGACGATGTCTGTTCGGTCGCCGCGGACCTCGGCGAGCACCGCGCCCTCGACGCGGGTCTTCTCGTCGTTCTTCACGACCCGCGTGTGGTCGTGCTCGACCATCTCGTCCAGGTCGCGCTCGGCGTGCAGATAGACCTGCTCCTGTCCGCGCGCGTCCTCGAAGCTGAGCTCATTGGAGCCCCCCGCGCCGGGATAGCTCTGTGTCTTGATGCCGCTCCGGGTCTTCGACCGCGGGAGCGCAAACGGCAACGGGTGTGCGGCGTTCGGCACGCAGCCAATCACGACGGGGAAGTCCTGGTCGCCGCCCAAGAAGGACACCAGCACCTCCATCCCGACGCGCGGGATGATCTGACTGCCCCAGCCGGAGCCCGACCAGGCCTGCATCACGCGAACCCAACACGAGCTATTCTCGTTTTTGCCGCCCTCGCGGTCCCAATGGAACTGGATTTTGATGCGGCCGTCGCTGTCGACATAGATTTCTTCGTTCGCGGGGCCGACGACGACGGCCGTAGCTAGAACGTTGTCCAAGGATCGCGGGGCCCGCTTCGGGCGGGCCGCGAGCGTGGCCGGCACGCAGCTGAACTTGTTCTCGTAGGTGAGCGTGGTGTCGCTGCCCGAGGTCTCGGGGATGCGGCCGGTGTGGCGGACCTCGGTTACAAGATAGTCGCCAGCCAGGCCCTCACCCTCCTCGACCTCCAATTCGAAGAGCGTGCCTGCGCCGAGCGCGCGACAGCGACTCTCCCCTCCGCCGACGGCCTCGCCGACGCGGGCCTGTTCGAGGTCGATCTTGGCGCGCTCCAGGGTGACGTCGATTGCTCCGTCGAAGTCGGTCTTGTGCCGATAGACCTCGAGCTCCTCCTCCGTGGTCGAAGAGGCAGCCTCGGCGTGCAAATCGAGCAGCGGACGCTGAAAGTCATAGTCGCGCAAGGCGACGCGATTGGACCTCATGCTGCGGCGGAGTTCGAACGAGGTCACGTCGCGATCGTGGTCGACCACACTGGTGCCGCCCCGGCGCAACGACAGAGTCAGGGCGTCCTTCGAAGCGCCGACGCCGGGTTGATCGACGAGCACGAGCGCGTCCTCGGGGCCAGTCTGCCCCACGACCTCAGCGGTCGCGTGGGCGAACCAATAGAAGATCCCCTCTTCAGCCAAGAGGCGCTCGACGAACGCGAGATCGGTCTCGCGGTATTGAACACAATAGGCTCGCTTATTGTAGGTTCGCGCGAGCTGCAGCTGGACGCCAATCCGAGAGGTCGCGGCCACGCGCTGCACGATCTCGGGGACAGTCGCGTCTTGAAAGACCCGGCTGTTCTTGCGGAGCTTGAGGCAGCTGAGCCTCGGCACCAAGCGGACGCGATAGGGGTGTTCGCGACCCGCCTCGGTCGTCGCGAGCTGCGCGACAGACGCGATCACCCCGCTCACCGAGCGCGGAGCCCCCGAGGGCATCTGGATCATCAACGCCGCTCGATACCCGATGAACGACTGGAGGTTCTGCCCCTCGTAGGCGAAGACCTGGAGATCGAAGTGGAAGGGCCGAGAGACTCGCTCCCGCCCCGTCAACGCGTGAACACGTAGCGTCTTGGTCTCGTCTTTTGCTTTGATCCAAAGTTCGTAGGTTGCGGTCGGCTCGTTCATAGGGGGGCGGCGCCCTCCCCAGCAAGCGGGAGGCCAGGCAAAAGCGGCGTAACATCGAGGTCGGTTACGCAAATCCTCGGGGAACTACGCCGTAACAATCGCGGGCAGATTGGGCCCCGCGATTGCACGATACCGTAACATGGTGTGGCAACCGTACGTGGTTCGACAGGGTGATTACCTGACGAGCTTGGCCTATCGGTCCGGAACAGATGCGGACACGATTTGGAAGGACCCGCAGAACGCTGACCTCTCAGCGAGCCGTGAGAGCTACGACATGCTCTGCCCTGGCGATCTCGTCTATTTGCCGGAGAGCCCCCCAGAGGAGCCGCCGGCCATCGAGGGTGGGACGAACAACGAGCTCAGCGCCGAGGTCCCGAAGGTCGAGCTCAAGCTCACGTTCGTCGGCTTCGACGACGCGCCCCTCGCTGACGCCGATTACGTGGTCGAGGGCGGCGTCGCCACACCGCCAGAGGGACAGACCTCCAAAGAAGGCACTGTGACGCTCGAGGTCCCCGTGACGCTCCGCGAGTTCCAGATCAGCTTCCCCAATCACGGGCTCACGCACATCATTCAGATCGGCCATTTGGATCCGCCGACCGAAGACAGCGGTGTCCGCCAGCGCCTCATCAACCTCGGGTACCTCACGCCCGAGACCGAGCTCGACGAGGACTGCGTAGCCGCCGCTGTATGGCAGTTTCAGGCGCTCCACGAGCTCGAGGCGACTGGACGTATCGACGACGGAACACGAGACAAGCTCGTAGAGGTCCACGGGGTTTGATGTCATGAGCGCGATTCCCGAGTCTGTATCGTACAAATGGACCGCCCAAGACCGCGCCGACGCCATCGAGGGGAAACAGGTCACGCCTTACAACTTTCACCCTACGGCGATCCCCAACTCGAAGACCATCGAGTTGGGGACGAAGGTGAACATGCCATTACAGAGCGCCAAGATCCTCCTCGCGATCAAGCGCTTCGAGGCCTACGACTGGGAGGAGGTCCCCGAGGCGATCGCCAAAGACGCGAAGACCCTCGCCGATTTGGGGAAGGCGCTGCTCGCGACCAAGAACAAGAAGTACCCCGAGGAGTGCTTCAAGTTCGACACGATGAGCGAGAGCCAGAGGAAGGTCATGACCCACCTCATCCTCGAGCATTGGAGCAACACGGAGTATCGCTACGCCCTCATGGCGTCGAAGTCCGTTACCGCCGCGACGTGGGCCGAGAGCGACCCCGCGTCGAAGGTCCCGACGACTGCCAAAGACGGCTCCTCGGAGTTCAGAATCAAGGTCATTCCAGTTCGCGCGGCGACGCCGGCCACCAACGCCGCGAAGCCTGGCGCCGAGCAGAAGGTCGTCGTGTCGGACGAATTGCTCGCGAAGATGGACGCCGACATCAAGCGGCTGACCCACCTGAACTCGGAGCTCAGTCGCCTCTTGCAGCGGTCGGCCGAGACCCTGAAGCGTCGCGCCGAGCTCGCCAAACAGTTCGAGGCGCTCGAGGTCCTTTGCCAGGTGTCCTCGACGGGCAAGAATTGGTCGCCCGACATGGACAAGGCCTGGGTCGCGTCTACCGCATTGAAGAAGACTGCTATCCAGAGCCTGAAGACGGCCAAGCTCAGGGAGCTCTACAACCCACCCAACGCCGACCCCCACTTGATTGGCGTCATACAAAAGGAGTTCGGCTGGTCCACTGACATCGCGGCCGACATCAAGAAATACCATACGGAGCTGACGAACCTACTGCTCAGTGACCCGGCCGAGGCTACGCGGGCCGCGGACTATGTCGGTCAGATGCTCGACCGGAAGGTCACGGCGACGGGCCCCTACGTCGAGCGCTGCAAGAGGGCAGTCGCGGCCGTCATCGACTCGGCCGCGATCATGCTCGAGATCGGCATAAGCAGCGATCTCGACCAGGCGCTCGCGGGGATCGTACAGCGCGCCCCGAAGAAGCCAGTCGTCAGCCGGGCCGACGTCAACACGAAGACCTTCGTCGACGTGATCTTCTCGTGGGCCTCCGCGAGCGCGCTGATCAACGCGGGGCTCACCATTTATGGAAACCTCGCCGGGCCGCCCAGCCTGATGATCGCCTTCATCCAGCTGCGCACTTGGAATCGCGTGTATGGAGCCTTGAAGTCCGGCAAGCTCAGCAAACCCGAGCTCCAGACGCTGCTCGACGAGACGCTGAAGGAGATGGAGATCGGCATCCCTCCGACAGCGAACATGAGGAAGACGCTCGCGGAGGCGATCAAGAAGGGCGACCACCAGATCCTGAAGGGCGCTCAGCGTGACTTCATGGATGAGCTGACCGCCGGCCGCCAAGGCACGACGCCCATCAAGACGGGGCTCGTGCTCGTGCAGCTCGTGGGCATCATCGTCTCCTGCATCATCGCCGCTGGCGACGTCAAAGACGGTAAGCCAGCCGATGTCATTTTGGTCGACGGATTGGGGCTCGCCAGTCAGGTCCCCATGTTCTTCGTCGGGCTCGCCGACGTCGCTTTGACCAGCAACCTCGGCAAGCAGGCCTTCACGGTCGTCGCCAAAAAGATCCCGCTCAAGATGCTGCAGAACATCGTCGCCGACTTCGACGGCGCGGCCGCGAAGATTGGTATGCTCGGCATGAAGATAGGCGCCATTACCGCCGTGTTCGGGATGATCTCGGCGGCCCTGCAGTTCTCCTCGGCGTATGCCGATGGCGACAAGGCCGGGATGGTGATCGCCGGGGCTGGCTTCGTGGGGAGCGCGGCGTCGTTCGCGGCGTGTGTGCTCTATTTGGCTGGCGTCCCTTGCCCGCCGCTCCAGGTGGCCGCTCTGGCGATCGCTACAGTCGCTACGCTGCTCGGCCTCATCAAGGCCGCTATCGACGCTGCCGAGCCGGGTGGCAACCGACTGGCGCGCTCACTGTTCGCGGTGATCGAGTCGAACCCCTATTTCGCGATCATCGCGAACGACTCGAAGTTCAAGACCGACTACGACGCCCTGAAGACGAAGCTGACGTACAAGCCATTGAGCGGCATCGACTACATCCTCATGCCGACCGCCAAGAACAATATGTTCACCAGGGCGGCGCTGCACGACGCCGGCTTCTCCGAGGACCATATCGCGCTGGTGGTCGACAAAGACGGCGCGTCCATCCTGCCCACCACCGTGAGCCTGCAACCACAATAGGTTGGGGGGCGCGCGAAGCGCGGGGGGCGAACCGAGCCCCCCGAAGAGGTTGGGTGGTCAGCGACCGAGCCGCAGCTTGCGGAAGCCGAACGCGGTCATCTTGAGCAAGAGCCAGCCGTGAGCAAAACGGCTGATCTTGGTGTCGCCGTACGTCCTTGCCCGATAACGAACAGGCAAGTCCACGATCTTCATGTTGAGGCGCGCCGCACCGAACAGCAGATCGAAATCGCCGAACGGGTCGAAGTCGCCGAAGAAGTCGCGGTTCTGCGCGATGAGCTCGTAAGACTGCTTCGTCAGGACCTTCGTCCCGCAGAGCGAGTCCTTGATGGGTTGTTCGAGCAACCACGAGAGCGCGTTCGAGAAGAACTTGTTGCCGACGTGGTTGAGGAACCGCATGGCCTCGCCCTCCATCGGATAGACGAGGCGTACGCCGTTGATGAACTCACCTTTACCGGTGACGAGCGCGCGGTAGAACTTCGGCAGATCCTCGGGGACGACGGTGAGATCACTGTCGAGGATCATGAGGACATCGCACTTCGCCGCGGCGAACCCCTTGCGGACGGCGTCGCCCTTGCCCTTGCCGGCGCCCTGGGGGACGAGCGAGAGCTCGAGCGGCCCCGTGTAGTCTTTGATCGCGGCCTCGATCTCCTCGACCGTGCCGTCCGTCGAGTTGCCGTCGACGAAGATGAGCTCGGTGCGCGGGCCCATGAGCGGGGTGCGCGAGATGGCCTCGCGGATGTTGCCGCGCTCGTTGCGGCACGGGCAAATCACGCTGACCGACGGGAGCGTCGCGGGCATGTGGCTCGGGACGTGGCGCGCGACGAAATAGGAGACGAGGGAGGCCTCCTTCACGATGGGGATCTTCGCGCCGACGAGGTTCAACGCGTCGCTCACGAGGGGAGCCCCGAGCGGCGCGAGGACGTCGGTGCCGCGCCGAACGACCTCGTAGTCGGCGAGGCCGAGGAGGTTCTCGATGTCGGTCATCGAGAGCCAGTTCTGATCGGGCCATGGCGTCTTGAGGCCGAGCTTTTCGCCAGCGCGGAGCAAGGGCTCCCACGTGTAGCTGTAATACGTCACGACCAAGCGACCGCCCTCTGCGAGCAAGGGCGCGAGCCGCTCGAGCGCGCGCTGCACATCGTCGAAGAGGCCGACCGTGTCGGTGATGAGGATCGTGTCGAATTTGCCTGGGCCGAGCCGCGCGGCGAGGTCGTCGATCTCGACGTCGGCGACGTGGAGCTCGAGCTCGGGGTGGCGCTCGCGCGCGAGCTCGATCATGCGAGGCGCGACGTCGATGCCGACCTTGCGGTTGTAGTGCGAGCTGCCGCCGAGGCTCGCGAGCAGATCACCGAGCCCGACGCCGACCTCGAGGATCGCGCCACGCGGTCGCGAGAGCCCTTCGAGCAAGCGCTGCATCTGCTTGCCGTAGTAGGCGCGGAATTGATGATGGGTCGCGCGCCAGTCGGCCGCGCGATCGAACTCACTCACCCTGCGATCGCGCCGCGCGCGCTCGCGTTCCTCGAACTCGCTCATCCGCGCGCTCGCTTCTCCCTCGCCGCGAGCTCGAGATCGCTCTCGACCATCACGCGGACGAGCTCTTCGAACCCGACCTTCGGCTGCCAGCCGAGCTCACGCCGAGCCTTCGACGGATCGGCGAGCAGGAGGTCGACCTCGGCCGGTCGGTAGTACGCCGGGTCGATCTTGACGAAGTCTTCGAAGTCGAGCCCCGCCTGAGAAAATGCACGCTCCGCGAACTCGCGCACCGAGTGGGTCTCGCCCGTGCCGATGACGAAATCGTCGGGCTTGTCGGCCTGGAGCATGAGCCACATGGCCTCGACGTAGTCGCGCGCGTGCCCCCAGTCGCGCTTCGCGTCGAGGTTGCCGAGGAACAGCTCCTTCTGCAAACCGTGTTTGATGCGGCCGACGGCGCGCGTGATCTTGCGCGTGACGAAGGTCTCGCCGCGGCGCTCGCTCTCGTGGTTGAAGAGGATGCCGTTCACCGCGAAGAGGCCGTAAGCCTCGCGGAAGTTCTGCGTGATGTAGAAGGCATAAGCCTTCGCCGCGGCGTACGGGCTGCGCGGGTGGAACGGCGTCCGCTCGGACTGCGGGACCTCGGCGACCTTGCCGTAGAGCTCGCTCGAGCTCGCTTGATAGAAGCGGCACGCGACGCCGAGCTTGCGCAGGGCCTCGAGGATGCGGACCGCGCCGAGCGCCGTGATCTCCGCCGTGTACTCGGGGATGTCGAACGACACGCGCACGTGGCTCTGCGCGCCGAGGTTGTAGACCTCGTCGGGCCGCACCATCCCGATGATGGTCTGCAGGCTCGAGGCGTCGTTGAGATCGCCGTAGTGCAGGCGGAGGCGCGCGCGCGGATCGTGCGGGTCGACGTAGAGGTGGTCGATGCGCTCGGTGTTGAAGGTGCTCGCGCGGCGAATGACGCCGTGGACCTCGTAGCCCTTCTCGAGCAGGAGCTCCGCCAAATAGGACCCGTCCTGTCCGGTGATGCCGGTGACCAGGGCCCGCTTCATGGGCGCCGTGCTACCACGACCCCCGAGGCACGTCACTTCGTCGCCGCGCCGCGGTTGCGAGGTCGACACACGCCGTCCTTGCGATTAAGTCCCGCGAAGCTCCTTACCATGAAGCTCAAAGACAAGGCTCGAGCGGCCCTTGGACGCGTCTTCAAGGCGATGTCAGGGCGAACTCTCTTGCTTGCCCTTGCGTCAGCCGCGCTCGCAGGCGGCGCGACCGGCACCGTCGACGGGTGGCTCGCGGCGACGCGGCGCACCTTCCCGTTACCGGTTCACACCGGCGCTGCGATCGTCGGTGCAGCCGGCGTCCTCGTCGCGCTCGTGAGCTATCCGTTCCTCGTCACGCTCTACGTCGCGGGCCAGGCGATCGCCGAGCGCTTTCAGCTCGGTCAGCACGTCTCGCGCGCCGCCGACGCCGATCGCTCGAAGGTCGTGCGCCTCCACGCGAACGTCGTCGCGGCCTTCGTGGTGCTCGGCGTGCTCGGCTTGGGCATGCGTCGCGTAGTCGTCGTGCTGCGCGCGATCCAAGAGGAGGGGCTCAAGGAGTGGCTGCTCGTCGGCGCCGCGATCGGCCTCGGGCTCGCGGCCCTCGCGACCCAGCTCGGCGTCGCCGCGATCGGTCGCTGGCTCTTCGGCAAGATCGATGCGCGCGTGCGCTTGCCGCTCCCCCCGTGGCCGCGCGCGCAGCGCATCGTGTATTTCGCGCTCCCGCTCGCGCTCGGCTCGACCGCGCTGCTCTTGGCCGTCGGCTCGAGCCTCGTTGCGCTCGTGCGCGTCGGCTTGCTCGGGCTCGTCTTCGGCGCGGGGTGGATGGTCTTCGAGCTCCTCACGTTCCTCGCCGCGCGCTGGCCGCGCGTGCTCCGCGGCGTCGCTGCGGTCGTCGTCGTCGTCGTGCTCGGTTGGACCGTGCAGCGCTCGCGCAAATGGGAGCGCAAGCCGCTGCGCGCGCTCGAGCAGCGCCCCGTGTCCGGCCAAGCGATCGGCCTCATGCGGCTCGCGACCGACATCGATTTCGACGGGGACTCGAGCCTCTTCGGTGGGCGCGATTGCAAGCCGTTCGCGCACAACATCCACCCCGGCGCGCGCGAGATCCCCGGCAACAAGATCGACGAGAACTGCGACGGCCGCGACGCCGGCGGCGTCTCGGCGGAGTCCGCGGGCCCCCTCTTCTACGGGGCGCTCTCGAACGACGAGGTTCGTAGCTATAACGTTGTTTGGTTCATCGTGGACGCGGTGCGCGCCGACCACGTGAGCTTCCTCGGCTACAAGAAGGACACGATGCCGTACGTCGGCGCGCTCGCCGAGGACTCGTTCGTCTTCGAGCGCGCCTACAGCCAAGCGTCGGCGACGCAGCTCTCGATCCCGAGCATGCTCACGGGCCTCGATCCGGGGCGCCTCACCTGGGAGGAGATCGGCGGTCGTCTGCAGCCCGCCGAGCACGAGCTCCTCGTCGCCGAGCGCTTCAAGAAGCGCGGCTACGAGACCTTCATCGTCGGCAACCCGTACTTCGAACGCATCCCCGGCTTCCTCCGTGGCTACGACGAGGTCATCCACGCGACGCGCGACCAGCAAGCGGCTCCGGGGCAAGCGGCCGCGATGGCCGTCTCGTTCATCGAGCGCGCCGTCTCGCACCAGAACCCGTTCTTCCTCACGGTCTACGTCGCGGCGCCGCACCAGCCCTACGTCAAACACGACGAGGGCTTCATCGACTTCGGCTCGGGCGACAAAGGCAAATACGACAGCGAGCTCGCGGCCGCCGATCGCTCGATCGGCTTCGTCCTCGAGTCGCTCAAGTACCGCGAGGACGTCTGGAACAACACCATCGTCGTCGTGCTCTCCGATCACGGCGAGGAGTTCGGCGACCACGGCGGCAGCGGCCACGCGAAGACTTGTTACGTCGAGAGCGTGCACGTCCCTCTCGTCGTCCGCGTCCCCGGGATGCAGGGCAAACACGTCGATTCGCGCGTCGCCCTCGTCGACGTCGTGCCGACGCTCATCGAGCTCGCGAACCTGCCCTACTCCGAAGACGAGAAGCTCGACGGCAACAGCCTGCTGCTCAGCGCGCGCTCCCCCGATCAGCTCGACGCGAAGCGCCCCATCTTCTGCAACATCATCGGGCTCGCGGGCACGAACGGCGTCTTCCGCAGGCGCGCGGTCCGCACCGGGGACTACTCCTACCTCGAGGAGCTCTCCGGCTCGGGCGAGGCGATTCTTTACAACGGTGAAAGCGATCTCAAGGAGAAATCCCCGCTCCCGCTCGAGGGTGAGAACGCCGAGATCGCCGAGTCGATGCGCCAGCTCCTCGACGGCACGATGGTCGGCAACCTGCCCAACGTGAACCTCGAGAAGCTGAAGAACTAGCTCGCGATGCGCTCGCCGCGCGCCGTTCGCTCGACGCGCTCACGGAGCGTGCGGAGCATGGTCTCGTGCGCGCGCTCCGCTGTCTTCGCGGCGAAGCCCACGACGAGGGGCGGTCCTCGCATCACGACGAGCTCGCGAACCCAGGTCCCTCGCGCGCTCGCGCCGAACCTGAGCTGATTCGTCGTCGTGAGCCTGCCTGGGCTCGCGGTGCTCGAGTCGAAGCCGCCCTCGACTGGCGTGATCGCGGCCGCGTAGCGCACGGGCATCGCGAAGCCGAGCACGCGCACGCGGTCGAGGATCTCGTAGTGCTCGGTCTTTCCCTCGGTCTTCACGAGTCGATACGACGCGACCAAGGGGTTCAGCTCGATGATGCTCGGCGCGTCGGGGATCGCGGCGCGCACGGCCTCGAGCGGCGCGTCGACGACGACCTCCACCTCGAAGCGGCGCTCGGCCATCGTGTGATGCTACGGCATCCAAGCGCGCCTCAGCGGTCACACGGCGAGCGCGGCGGCGCCGACGCCCGCGCAGTCGGCGGCGAGGTGCACGGCATGGGCGGATGCGAGGGCCAGCCCGAGCCGCTGACGGACTGCTCTGGCTTTACGGTGTTCGTTGCACACGCGTAAGCCGACGAGGTGCTGCGGCCCTCGCCGCCACCGCATTTGTGTGTGCTCGTCGTGCGCGTCGAGCCGTTCGAGAACGTCGCCGTCGCCTCGGCGCGGATGGCCGGGCCGGACCCTGCGTGGGCATCTTCACCGCAGCCCACGACGCTCGACGAGATCAGCAAGAGCACCCCAAGACACGTGAGTTCTTTCATCTCGGCCGTCCATCAAGCAAGCAGGGCGCCATCGGATCGGCCTCTTTTCCCGCGCGATCCATCGCCGCGAACGCGCGGCGGCGCCGCCCCACGGCGGCGCGCTCGACCCCTTCTTGTGAGCGCTCAACGCAGGCAGAATGCCGTCGTGTCCCCGCCCTCCAACGATGAGCCGGGTCTTTTGATTGGGGGCAGAGGTGCACCCTCCAGCGCGGTGCGTTCGGTCGTCACCGGGGCGAGCGGTTTCATCGGGCGCGCCGTCGTCGCCGAGCTGCTGGCGCGCGGGCACCTCGTCACCGCGCTCGTCCGCGACGAGCCCACGGTCGCGCTCCTGCCGACGCACCCCTGCTTCGAAATTCGTAGCGCCTCGATCGACTCCGCGGAGAGCGCGCGGCGCGCCCTCGGCGCCGCCGCTTACGACTATGTCTTTCACCTCGCGGGCGGCCGGGTCGCCGACGGCGCCGAGCTCCACGCGTCGAACACCCGCCTCAACGTGCTCCCGACGGCCGCGCTCCTCGACGCGCTCGCTGACTCGCCGCCGCGCGCGCTCGTCCTCGCGTCGAGCGGCGAGGTCTATGGCGATCAGCCGGGCCCCTTCGTCGAGAGCGCTGCCCCACGTCCCATTACCCCTTATGCCGTGTCGAAGCTCGCCGCCGAGGCCCTCGTCCTCGGGGCTGCTTCGGTGGCTGGCTATTCGGCAGTCGCCGCGAGGCTCGGTGTCGTCTACGGGCCCGGCCAAGGCGACGCGCCGATGCTCGTCCCGCAGGTCCTCAAGGCCGCGGCCGCGGGGCGCGACTTCGAAATGAGCTCGGGCGAGCAGACTCGGGACTTCGTCTTCATCACCGACGTCGCGCGCGCGCTCGCTTCGCTCGCCGAGCGCTGTCCACCCGGCGCGAACGTCATCAACGTCGGCACTGGCGTCGGCGTCGCGGTTCGCGACGCGGCCCGCGCGGCGCTCGACGCGTGGGGCAATGGGCGGCTGCGCGCCGGCGCGCTCCCTCCTCGCCCGCGCGAGATAATGGATTATCGACTCGACAATAAGCGTCTCCACGACGCGATCGGCGAGACGCCGCAGACCACGCTCGCCGACGGCCTCGCGCAGACGGTGGCGGCGCTGCGGACAATGGCGTCGAAGTCCGATATCACCGGACGGTGAAGTCGCAGCGTCGCTCGATACCGCTCTATCTGCGCATCCTCATCGGCTTGGTGCTCGGCGTCGTGACTGGGCTCTTGCTGAAGGAGCGCGCGGCGAGCCTGGATATCCCCGCGCGCCTCATCCTGCGAGTCCTCGGCGCGCTGGCCCCGCCCATCGTCCTTCTCGCCGTCGTCCAGGCCCTCGTCAAAGCCGATGTCCGCGGTCGGCTCGCCGGCAAAATGGCAGGGCTCTTGGTCCTGAATACGGTCGTCGCGATCGTCGTGGGCTTGTTCGTAGCCAACGTCATTCGGCCCGGCGCCGGCGCGGGGCTCAACCCGAGCGGCTCCTCCGGCGCCGCCCCCAAAGGGGATGTCGTCCAACAGCTCCTCGACAACGTCCCCGACAACCTGATCAAGCCGCTCGTCGACAACAAGGTCATCGGCGTCGTCATGGTCGCGGTCGCGGTCGGCCTGGCCGCGCGCCGCGCGACCGAGGCAAAGCAGAAGCTCCTCGGCGATATGGTCGAGATAAGCTTTGACGTTGTTATACAGATTTTGCATTGGGTGATAGCGGTCGTCCCTTTTGCCGTCTTCGGCAAGGTCGCGAGCATCGTCGGCAAGAGCGGATTCGGCGCGTTTCGGTCGCTCGGCGCGTTCGTCGTCGCCGTCCTCTGCGCGCTGCTCTTGCAGACTGCCTATTATCTGATCCGTATTCGGCTCTCGAGCTGGGTGCGCCCTGCCCAGCTGCTCTCCGGTATGCGCGACGCGCTCGTCATGGCCTTCTCCACGGCGAGCTCCACGGCGACGATGCCGGTCACCTACGAGCGGCTGAAGAAGCTGGGCCTCCGCGAGCGCTCGGCGAGCATGGGCGCCCTCGTCGGGAGCAACTTCAACAACGACGGGACTGCGCTCTACGAGGCGATGAGCGCGCTCTTCGTCGCCCAGATGCTCGGGCACCATTTGAGCCTCGCCGATCAGATCCTCATCGTCCTGACGAGCGTGGTCGCGTCGGTCGGCGCGGCCGGCATCCCCGAGGCCGGGCTCGTCACGATGACCCTCGTGTTCACCGCGGTCCGCCTGCCGACCGAATACATCGCGCTCTTGCTCACGGTGGATTGGTTTTTGGACCGCTGCCGCACGACCATCAACGTGCTCGGCGACGTCAACGTGGCGTGTCTGCTCGACGGCCGCACTCGGGAGGATCCGACGGTCGCGGCGCCGACTCCGGAGTAGCGGCGGGGCGGACGACGAACTCGTCGACGAGCTCCAGCTTGAGATCGGCCGCGCGTCGCTTCGGTCTGCGAAACCCGATGACGAACCCGCGGAGCTCGTCCTTCGTGAGCCGAAACCGGATGAACTGCTTGAACTCGGCGCTGCGAGCGGCGCCCCCGACTTCGTTGTTGTGCGCGTCGAAGAAGAGCGACACAGCGAGGTAAAGCCCGAGGAGCGTCGGCGAGAGGACGAACCCGGCGACCGCAGCGGCGCTCGTCCGCACGAGGGCGTCGAGCCAAATGGGCGGTACGCGAGGTGTCCCCGCGAGCACCGCGGAGCTCGCGGCGACGACGAGCGCGAACAGCGTCGAAGTCAGGAGAATCACTGCCCCCGCGCGATGCCGTCCCGCGAAGGTCGCTCGCTCGGCATATCGGCGTAGCGCGGCCGTCGTCGCGAGCGCCGCACCGAGCGCGAAGAACGTGACGATCCACGCGTTGAGCGGGGCGGCCGGCACCCATGCCGCGAGCGTCGGGAGCGTGATTTGGGCGAGCCCGTGGCCCAAGCCGAGCGCCCCGAACAAGAACGGCGCGCTCGGCTTGGGCATACCCGCGGCCCCGGCCTTCGCCCCGAAGATCGTGAACGCGATTGGGCTGAGCAGCAGGAGGACGACCCACGCGTTTACCGACAAGAGAGCGCCTACAGGAATGTCACTGACGCAGAAGACAGCAGCGACGAGCGCGATCAGCGTGCCGCCGAGGACGGCCCACCGAGGCGCCCTCACGAGCTTCAAGAGGATCGGAGAAGCCACGAGGGCCGCGAGCGGCGCGAGGGCTCGCGCGTATTCGATTATCGCGATCGCGGGCGCGGCGGACTCGGCGCCAGCCAAGCGACGGAGGGGCCAAGTAACAGCGGCGGCGATTGGCCGGTTCTTCGGCGCGAAGGAGAGCGCCTGAACGAGCCCCGCGGTCACCGCGCCGACCCATTGGACATACCCGCCGTTCATGATGGCTATCGGCGTGAGGGCCTGCTGGGCTGTTCTCCTGAGCGACGTCGTCGGATCGGGGAAGCTCGCGATTGGCAGCTCCCCGCCGAACATCGTGCTCGTCGGCTGGTGAAAGGCCCCACCGAGGCCCGAGACGACAGATGCGTAAACGGTGCCGTCGCGAGCCACCGTACTTACGGTGTTGTTTGCGTTGGGGCACGGGCCGCCACCCCAATAGCGCGCGTAGTGGTGTATGTCGCCCGACAGGTCGAGGCGGCACTCGAGCGCTCGGCGTGCCGGGCGATGTTGGGTCTCGGGGGCGTCGCCGAGCGAAGGTGGGTATTCGAACTCGAGGCCCACGCCCTCGAAGACGGGTCTCGCGGGCGGCACGGGCGCCCCGAACACGAAGCCGGGCGACGAGGTGACGACGATGAGGCGCTGCGCCGCGCGGCTGGTGAAATAGGCCGCTTGTCGCGTGTCGAGCTCCCAGCCCTCGGTGTCGAGGCCCCAGAGCTCCCAGCCGAAGGGCAGCTCGACCGCGAAATAGGAGCTCTCCTGTACACGCTTGAACGCCGTTAAATCCAAATAGGGCTCGACGAAGGCGCCCCTCTTTGCGCTCCAGACAGGACGCTCGCCGCCTTGGACGGGGCGTCGGAACTGGCGATTGAAGCCGTGGAGCTGGTCGTAATAGTCGTGGTTACCGGGAATGGCGAGGATAGGCCTCTCTGGTAGGGGCGCTTTGCGCTCGGTCGCGAGCTCGCGCGTGGCGCGCTCGAACGGCGCACGGAAGCGCTCGGCGATGCTCTCGGTGTTCGCGACGTGATAGGCGGTGTCGCCGCCGACGAGCAGGAACGAGCCGCGCCGCAGCCGCGCCCCCGATATGCGCTCTGTCTTGGCGAACTGGATGGTCTTGTCCCCACCGAGCGCGAATTCGCTGAGGGCCATGTAAGCGACGCCGTACATCGGCATCGTGCCGTCGCCCGCGTCCGCGAGGTAGTCGAACCAGAGCGCGCCGTCCTCGTCGAGGTCGGACTCGGTGAACGCGACGCGGCCGACCGACATCCAGTCGGCCGCGTCGAGCCGGTCGTGGAAGAAGGTGTCGAGGACAATGTCCTTGAGGCTCGCGAGGAGCTGCGGTCCGAACAGCCACTCGACCGGCTCGTGGAACTCCCCGTCCTCCGGCTCCCCGCCCTGCGCCACGGATCTCAGCGTAGCTGCGAGTCGGGGAGACTGGAAAGTAGCGGCGTCGCCTGTGCGCGGATCGCTCGCCCGAGCAGGAGGGTCCACCTCTCCCCCCAATAACTAACGCGTAAGTAACAGGACTGGAGGGCGCGCCGGCTACCCCGGCGCAGGCTCAATCACCCGTATCGACCGGCGGGCCGAACGGGCGCAGTGCGTCGGGCGCGATCGCGAAGGCCATCTCGACGGCGTCCTCGTCGTTGTCGGTGTAATAGCGGGCGCGCACGTTGACAGCGACGAAACCTACACGCCTGTAAAGACGAATCGCGGGCGTGTTGGAGCGCCGGACCTCCAGGAAGAGCAGGCGCATGTCGGTGTCGCGGCCGTGCTGGACGATGCGCTCGACGAGCACGCGACCCAGGCCGAGCTGGCGGAGCGAGGGTTCGACCGCGACCGACAGGATGTGCAGCTCGTCGGCGGCACGCGACGCGGACAAGAAGCCCGCCGGTTTGCCCGCGTCGGTCCAGGCCGCGAGGACGAAGCCGTAAGGGCGATAGAGCTCGTCCTCGAGATCGAACGTCGGCTGATGCAGGCCCTCCCGCGCGAAGGTCTCGAACGAGGCGCGGTCGCGGAGCATGCGTGCACCCGAGTCTCCTCGCGGATCGATGAACTCGACCTGCGCGACCATGCGCGCCGCGCGCGAAGCGGGTTGCCACATCAGAGCGGAGTTTCGGTCGGGCAACCCGAGACGATCTGGACCTCACGCACCTTGCCGGCCTTCAACGCGGCGCACGCGTCGCCGACGAGATCGATGGTGTCGGCGTCGACCCAGACCCAGCCGTTGTTCGCGTCTTGGTAGACGACCTCGCCGTCGAAGTAGACGTTGGTCTTGCCGGGGGCCTCGGGTGGGTCGGCGAGATCGTACGTGCACGAGATCAAGCTCGCGCCGATCTCGCGAAAGACGTCGGCGAGCGTGTCGAGCTCTTGAACCTTGTAATAGTAGGTGTCGGAGTTTTGTTGGGGCGCGCCGCCGTTCAGCGCGAGCTGATCGAGGACGCCGGCGAAGAGCTCGCTGCCGGGGATGCCGACCACGTAGACGAGCGAGCCATCCATCGCGAGATCCTGCACCGCGCTGATTGACGCCGCGCGATCGACGCAGTTGAGCGGTGTGCCGCCGACGGCCGGGTCACAGCAGTTGTCGATGTCCGCGGGGCACTCGCCGAAGATGTTCACCATGCATTGGCTGGCCGTGCAGACGGTGTCCGGGTTGCAGTTCGGGCCGCCGTCCGTCGCGAGGATCACAGCCTTGGGTCCGGGCTCGGCTGCGAGGATGGGCCGGAGCGCAGTCAGCGTCGCCGAGATGGGAGTGCCGCCGAATGGTGGGATGTCGATGGCGTTGCGGAAGGCGCCCGTGTTCGCGAGCTTCGGCGTGTAGACCTGCTCACCAGCGACGCACTCAGTGCCGTCCTGGGCAGACTCGGCGGGGAACACAGCGGCCCCGACGCGTACGAGCGCACCGAGGTCTCGCACGAGATCGACGGCCGCGTCCTGCACGCGGTCGAACAGCCTGACCCCCTGCGCGTCGACGTCCAGCATGCTCCCGGAGCGATCGATCACGAAGTAGACGAGCGGGTACGTGTTCGACGGGTGATGAACCTCGTCGCCGCAGATCGAAGGGTCACCGGTGAAGCCCGTCGACGTGCTCGAGTTCGCGCCACCCTGACCAGCGCCGCCGTCGTTGTGCGGTTGGGGCGAGTGATCGCTGCCACATCCTCCCAAGAGAACCAGCGTGGAGAGGATGAGGAAGCGCACGCGCTGAGGCTATCACGGCTCGCGATAGAAGCGCGGCACGCGGCGGGAGATGTTGGTGACGACCTCCCAGGGGATCGTGCCCGTGTGCTGTGCGATCTCTTCGGCGGTGATGGCCGCGGCTGTTCGGTCCGCGTTGTCGGCGATGAGCGGGGCGCGCGGAGGCTCTTGAGAACCGAGGACGACGACCTCGTCGCCGAGCGCCGCGCCGGGGATATCGGTGACGTCGATGGTCGTGAGGTCCATCGAGACGACGCCGACGATGGGCGCTCGACGGCCGCGCACGAGCATCGCGCCCTTGTTCGAGAGCGAGCGCGTGAGCCCGTCCGCGTAGCCCATCGGCACGGTCGCGATGCGGCGAGGGCTCGAGGCTCGCCACGTGTGGCAGTAGCCGACCGCATCGCCCGCTGCGAGATCGCGGAGCGCGACGATCTCCGTGCGGACGCGCATCACCGGCCGGAGCTCGCCGCTCGCCGAGAGCGCTGCGTCCGCGACGCTGGAGCGACCGAAGAACGGGCTCACGCCGTAGAGCGCGATGCCGGGGCGAACCGCGTCGAACCGCGTGCTCGGGTACGCGAGCGCAGCGGCCGAGTTCGCGATGTGGCAGACCTGAGGCACGAGGCGATGCCGGCGCGCGCGCTCACGGACGTCGGCGAAGGCGCGCAGCTGCAGGTTCGTAGGACCTGGCTCGGGGTCGTCGGCGCACGCGAGGTGGCTCATCAGCCCGCGAAACTCGAGCTCGCGGTGATCGGCGATGACGTCGAACAGCGCGTCGACGTTCGTCGGTGCGGCGCCGAGGCGGGCCATGCCAGTGTCGACCTTCACGTGGAAGGCCGGCCGCGTCTCGAGGTTGCGATCGCGCGTGAGGGTCGCGAGCCGCTCGATCTGGTCGGGGTGGTAGAGCACCGGCGTGAGGTCGTGCTCGAGCACCTCCTCGAGGCCGCGGTGCGCGGGCCCGAAGTACCCGCCCATCACGAGGATGGGGATGGTGATGCCGGCGCTCCGCAGCTCGATCGCTTCCTCGAGGAGGGCGACGCAGAGGCCGTCGATCTTCGCTCGCTCGAGCGTGCGCGCGACGGCGGGCGCGCCGTGGCCGTACGCGTCCGCCTTGAGCACGCCCCAGATCGAGGGCGCGCTCGCGGTCACGCCCTGCGTTTGCAGCGCGCGCCGAAGGACGTGCAGGTTGTGTCGCACGGCGCCGAGGTTGATCTCCGCGCGGGTCGGACGAACCGCGTCGGCCGGGGCCGCGCGCCGAGGACGCAGCACGCGAATGGTCTCGTCGTCTGCGTGGTGAGCGTTCGCATCGACGCTCGTCCGATCACTCCTCGTGGTACCGCTCATGAGAAGGGCCTCGCTCATCCCATACGCCCACGGGCCGGTCAAGGATTCCAGGGCGGGAGGTGCGGCGCGCGTGAGGCTCGCGCAGGAGGGCGCTTCTCTGCCTCAAGAGCCCTTGCGGGACTTCGCGGACTTGTCACAAGCGGTCGAGCAACGACCGTGTTTCTCGGCGCAGTAGCGCTCGCACACGCCGGACGCGCAGCCCGAGAGGCAGGCCTCGAGCGAGCGATCACACTGCGTCTCGCACGCTGTCCGCTGGATGGGAGCAGCGGAGCGCAGCGCGAGCGCCGACGACGAACCCGAGGCCGACGAAGCCATCACAGGCACGGGCGCGAAGACGCTCGTCGGCTCGGGCAGCGGACCCGCGACGCTCGGGCCGCCGGATGGACCCCCGATCGCGCTGCTCGCGCCTGCGCGCGCGCTCGGGCTGGCGCTCGCGCTCGGGATGGTCAGACCGCTGCCCGAGATGCTCGCCATCTGGGCCTTCGCGTACTCGATGCGATCGCGCGACTGACCTACAGCAAAGTAAGTGACCCACTCTTCCCAGCAGTGGTGGCGAATCTGCGGGTCGACGTCGCGGTTCCAATCGAGCGCGTAGCAGCGCTCGAAGCGCACGTCGCTCTCGTACGTCCTGCTGACGCTCGCGCCGCAGCCGAGCGAGATCGTCGCGACGGCGAGGGCGCACGCCGCACCGAGCCGCAGAATCATGCCGCGCAGCACGCGGTGACTCTACCAGAGCCCTCCGAGTCGCGCGACCTGGCCGGCTCGACTCGACTTCGACTTGATCGGGCGAGGAGCGTCGACTAGGGTGCCCCGCTCCCGAGGTTTTGACCATGTTCCTGATGATCTCCAAGCGCCCTCGCAAGACCAACCGCACCAAGTCCGCTCGCTTCAAGGCGAAGCTCCGAACGAAGAACGTCGGGCGTCGCAACCGCATCTACTGCCGCGCGAAGTAACGGCTGAGATGACGTCGGATCGGCCGCAGGGCTCCAATCCGCCATCTCCGGCGGCGACCTCGTCGCCGCCCGACGCGATGGCGTTGCTCGACGACCTGAACCGGCGCGCGCTCGCGGGCGGTGGTTCCGCGCGTGTGCAGAAGCAGCACGAAGCCGGCAAGCTCACCGCGCGCGAGCGCGTGGAGCTTCTTTGCGATCCGGGGACGTTCACCGAGATCGATCGCTTCGTCATGCACCGCTGCACCGACTTCGACATGGAGCGACAGAAGGTCCTCGGTGACGGCGTCGTCACAGGGTGGGGCCTCGTCGACGGCCGCAAGGTCGCGATCTTCGCGCAGGACTTCACGGTGTTCGGCGGTTCGCTGTCGGGCGCCTACGCGCAGAAGATCTGCAAGATTATGGATTTCGCGGTGAAGACGGGGATCCCCGTCGTCGGGCTCAACGACTCCGGCGGCGCGCGCATCCAGGAGGGCGTCGAGTCCCTCGCCGGCTACGCCGAGATCTTCTGGCGGAACACGCAGGCGAGCGGCGTCGTGCCTCAGCTCAGCCTCGTGATGGGTCCGTGCGCCGGCGGCGCAGTCTACTCGCCGGCGATCACCGACTTCATCATGATGGTCGAGCGCTCGAGCTACATGTTCATCACCGGCCCCGAGGTCATCAAAACGGTGACCAACGAAGAGGTGACGAAGGAAGACCTTGGCGGCGCGAGCACGCACGCAGCGAAGAGCGGCGTCTGCCACGTGACCGCGGTCGACGATCCCGCCGTCATCGCGAAGGCCCGTGAGCTGCTCAGCTTCCTGCCGTCGAACAACGCCGAGGACGCGCCGCGCACGCCGACGAACGACCCTGTCGATCGCGAGGTCCCCGAGCTCGACACGATGATCCCGACCGAGTCGAACAAGCCGTACGACATCAAGCGGGTCGTGCGCGCGGTGGTCGACGACGGCCACCTCTTCGAGATCCACGAGCGCTACGCGCAGAACATCGTGGTCGGCTTCGCTCGCGTGGGCGGTCGCTCCGTCGGCGTCGTCGCGAACCAGCCCGCCGTGCTCGCGGGTTGCCTCGACATCGACGCGAGCATCAAGGCCGCGCGCTTCGTGCGGTTCTGCGACTGCTTCAACATCCCGCTGCTCACGTTCGTCGACGTGCCTGGGTTCTTGCCCGGCACCGATCAGGAGTACGGCGGCATCATCACGCACGGGGCGAAGCTCCTCTACGCCTTCGCTGAAGCCACCGTCCCGAAGATCACCGTCATCACGCGCAAGGCCTACGGCGGCGCGTACGACGTGATGGCGTCGAAGCACATCCGCGCGGACTACAACCTCGCGTTCCCGACGGCCGAGATCGCCGTGATGGGTCCTGACGGCGCGGTCAACATCGTCTACCGCCAGAAGATCGCGGAGGCTGCTGACCCCGCAGCGTCGCGCGCGGCGTTCATCCAGGACTACAAGGGAAAGTTCGCGAACCCCTACAAAGCTGCGGAGCTCGGCTTCATCGACGAGGTCATCTATCCGCGCTCGTTGCGCCAGCGGCTCGGGCGCGCGCTCGAGTTCCTCGCCTCGAAGCGCGACGAAGTGCCGAAGCGCAAGCACGGCAACATCCCGCTCTAGCTCTTTCGTTGCACAAGCTCGATGCTGCGGTGATGAAGCGCGCGATCTCGCTCGGGGTGATCTTCTGCTTCGGCTCGATCGCGGCGTGTGGCGACGATGGCTCGGGCGGGTCGGGTGGTGCAGGCGGCAGCGCGAACACAGGCGGTGACGCAGGCGGCCCGCCGCACATGATGGTCGCTGCGTGCGACGAGATCGGCGTTTGCACGCCGCCCTCGAACGCGATGGGCATCGACCCATATCGCAGCTGCCTCGAGTGCGCGGTCGCTGGCGACACGACGGTCGCGCCCGACGGCGGCTCGTGTGAGGCCGCGTTCGTCGCTTGTTTTGGAACGCAGGGTGATTGCGTCGGCGGCGAGCCCGACTGCTGCGCGTTCTACGATTGCGCGAGCTTCTGCGACAGCAACGCGAACGGCAGGCTCGACGAATCCGAGCTCGGATGTTTCTGCACGACCGAGGACGACGGGATGGGCGGCGTGCAGTGCTCGTCGACGTCGATGGCCGGCACGTGCGTTGGCGATCACGGCGTCGGCCTGGGGAAGGCCATCGACTACGAGGACTGCGTCTACGGGCTTACCTCGCCGGGGGTCTGCGCGGCGTCCTGCATGTGAGCGCGGGCCTCGGACCTCACGGAGAGGCCGAAAAAGACCGCAGATCTGAGGTTTTGCGGACGATGTGAGTCCGGGGTTGCGAAGCGCCGATGAAGCTCGTAGGCTCGCGGCGTGAGTGGGTCCGCCTTCGGGCTGGTGCCCCTCTAGCCCCTTGGCCCTTGGCGGCAATTCGATTGCGCGGGGTGCGCTCTCTCCGTTCGAGGGCGCGGGCGATCGCGCGCTTTCGCAAGCCTCGACGAGCCTCGATCTGACCAGGGTGGGGCTCGACCCAATGGGAGCTCTGCGGGGGTGCGCCCAACCACACTCCCTTCGCCCGCTTTGATTCGCGGGCCGAGCCCATGGCCAAGAACCTCATCGTCATCAACGTCGACATCCGCGAGACACGCGTCGCCCTCATCGAAAACGGCATCATTGCCGAGCTTCACATCGAGCGGGCGGGCTCAAGCGCATCGACACTCGGCAACATCTACCTCGGCAAGGTCAGCCGCGTGCTGCCTGGGATGCAGGCGGCGTTCATCGACATCGGTGAAGAGCGAGCAGCCTTCCTCCACGTCGAGGATTTGATCCGGCCCGACGACTTCGAGGCCTACCTCGCGGGGCACCGCCACTCGAAGGACGAGTCGGGTCGCAGCGCCGGTCGTGCAGCGCCTCCCGGCGCGGAGAAGCGCAGCCAACCCGAGGCTCAGCCCGTCGCCGGCGCCGCGGAGGACGAGGCCGAGGTCGCCGCACCTCCCGAAGCAGACGACCGCGAGGCCGAGGAGCCGGCCGAGATCCTCGAGGCCGAGGGCGAAGAGCTCGTGTCGGACTCCGACGAGATCGCAGCAGCGGAGGGGCTGGAGGACGGCATCGACTTCGGCTCTTCGGCTGACGACGGCGAGGCTGTCGAGGCTTCGGACGAGGATCGCGAGGACGCGGACGTCGACGAGCGCGCCGACTCCGACGACGACTCGGTGCCCGACGCGGATGTCGTCGACACGATGGACGCGGACGCCGCCGATGCAGCCGCCGAGGACGAGCCCGCGGCCGACGACGAAGAAGACGCGGCGCCCGCAGTCGACGAAGACGAAGAGGAAGAGCGCGCGGCGCTCGACGACGAGGACGCTGAGCGCGAGGACGCTGAGCGCGCGGCCGACGAAGACGAAGAGGCCGAGCCCGCAGCCGAGCCCGCAGACGCGAGCGTCGAGGGCGCGGCGGACGACGAGGACAGCGAAGCTCCCGAGGTCGCCGCCGAGGGTGAGCCCGCTGAAGCCGCAGCCGCGGAGGGCAGCGCTCCCGAGGCCGCCGCCGATGGGACCGCAGCTCCGAACGACGCGCGTGGCCGCAACCGCACGCGTCGTGGTGGTCGCGGGCGACGCCGTCGTCGCTCGACCGATGTTCAAGCCAACGCCGCGGCGACGCCCGCCGCTCCGCCGAAGGAGCCCGCGAACCGCCAGCAACAAGAGCGCGCCCCGCGTGAGGCCGCGCGCGTCGAGGCTGCACCGCGCGAGCGACGTGATCGACACGGTCGCAACGATCGGCGCGGTCGCAACAAAGAGCAGACGAGCGCGCCGCGCGCACCCGTCGCCGCGCCCGCTGCGCGCGAGGGCCGCGTCAAAGACCCGCTCCGCGTGTCGAAGTCGACGCCGATTCGCGAGGTCGTCCGCGAGGGCCAAGAGGTCGTCGTCCAGGTCTCGAAGGAGCCGATCGGCACGAAGGGCGCGCGCGTGACGAGCCACGTCTCGCTGCCGGGGCGCTACGTCGTGTACCTGCCCACCGTCGAGCACGTGGGAATTTCCAAGCGAATCGGCTCCGACAAGGAGCGCGCTCGCCTGCGTGAAGCCATCGACGCGATGAAGCCACCGCAGGGTGGGCTCATCGTGCGGACGCTCGCGGAAGGCCTCACGAAGAAGTCGCTGAAGGCCGACGTCGGCTACCTCGTGCGGCTGTGGGGCGAGATCATGAAGCGGCGCGAGCAGGTCGAGCGCGCGCCGGCGTGCCTCTACTCGGAGCTCGACATCGTGCTCAAGGCCGCGCGCGATCTCTTCACCGACGACGTCGAGCGCATCGTCATCGACTCGCCCGAGGAGCACGCCAGGCTGCGCCGCTTCGTCGAGATGTTCATGCCCGAGCGCGCGAGCGCGGTGGAGCTCTACGAGGGCGACGAGCCGATCTTCGATGCGTACGGCATCGAAGAGGAGATCGGTCGCGCCCTGCTCAGCAAGGTGCCGCTGCCTTCGGGCGGGCACCTCGTCATCGATCAGGCGGAGGCTCTGACGGCGATCGACGTGAACACCGGCCGGTTCGTCGGCAAGGGCTCACGCGACCTCGAGGACACCATCCTTCAGACAAACCTCGAGGCCGTCGAGGAGATCGCCTACCAGCTGCGCTTCCGCAACATCGGTGGGCTCATCATCCTCGACCTCATCGACATGGAGAAGGCGTCGAACCGCGAGAAGGTGCGGCGCCGGCTCGAGCAGCTGCTCGCCCGCGACAAGGCCAAGACCACGCTGAATCGCATCTCCGACCTCGGGCTCATCGAGATGACCCGCAAGCGGACGCGCGAGAGCCTCGGGCGGATCATGAACGAGCCGTGCTTCTATTGCGACGGCACGGGGTCGCTGCAGTCGCGGCAGACCATCGCCTACGAGATCCTGCGTCAGATCAAGCGCGAGCGGATGAGCCTGCGCGGGTACAATGTCGTGGTGAACGCTCACCCCGCGGTGGTCGACTACCTCAAGAGTGAGGAGCGCGCTGCCGTGCAAGATGCCGAGCGGCGCTACATGCGGAGGATCGAGCTCGTGGCTCGCAAGGAGTACCACCTCGAGCAGTTCGACCTCGTGGGTAAGTAACAATGACGATGGAAGGCGACGAGTCGCGACGCGAGGAGCGCGTCACGATCAACAAAGAGTTCGAGTCGTACGACGCGTTCATCAACGAGTACGTCACGAACATCTCGCGGTCCGGGGCCTTCGTCCGATCGAAGGCTCCGCTGCCCGTGGGCACACGCGTCAACCTGCGCTTCACCGTCATCATGGATGACATCGAGACCATCGAGGGTGAGGGTGAGGTCGTGCGCGTGCACGACGATCCGCCTGGGATGGGCGTCGTGTTCACGGAGCTCTCGAGCTACAGCAAGGGCCTCATCGATCGCCTGCTGACGCTCCAGCGCGGCATCCTCACAGCGCCGAAGGGCTGAGCCCGACGTGTTCACGGGGCTCGTCGAGGAGGTCGGCGTGCTCCTCACGCTCGCGCGTCGCGGGCCGAGCGCGCGCGCCCGCGTTGCGACGAAGCTCGGCGCCGAGGGCGATCCGCTCGCGCTCGGCGAGTCGATCGCGGTGAACGGCGTGTGCCTCACGGTCGACGCGATCAACGGCGACGGCTTCGAGGCCGATGTTTCGATCGAGACGCTCTCGGCGACGACGCTCGGGCGGCTCGGGCCGACGTCGCGCGTGAACCTCGAGCGCGCGACCCAGCTCGGCGGGCGCATGGGTGGGCACACGGTGCTCGGTCACGTGGACGGGCTCATCACGATGGTGGAGCTCGCGACCGAGGGCGAGGCTCGGCGCGCGACCTTCGAGGCGCCCGCTGAGCTCGGGCCGCTGCTCGCGCGCAAGGGTTCGGTCGCGATCGACGGCGTGAGCCTCACGATCAACACGGTGAGCGACGCGCCGGGCGCGACGCGCTTCAGCGTGATGTGGATCCCGCACACGCTCTCGCGGACGACGCTGCCCGAGCTTCGGCCGGGGTCCGCGGCGAACGTCGAGGTCGACGTGCTCGCGCGTTACGTTGCCCGGCAGCTGGGGTTCGCCGCTGCTTCGAGCTCGCAGAGCGATGGTGATCGCGAGGCCTCTCTCCTGGAAAAGCTCCGCTCGGGGGGCTACATGTGAGCCCACCCATGCCTCAACGCACTATCCCCGAGGCCCGCTCTTCCAACCGCGGCACAGCGAACAACCCGGCGGGCCACCGCCTCACCATCGATCCGGCGCTGCTCGACCGCGTGAACCGCGCGCTCGACGAGATCCGCCGCGGCAAGATGGTGATCCTCGTCGACGACGAAGACCGCGAGAACGAGGGCGATCTCGTGATGGCGGCCGACAGGGTCACGCCCGAGGCGATCAACTTCATGGCGCGCTTCGGGCGCGGCCTCATCTGCCTCTCGCTGACCGAGGAGCAGGTCGAGCGGCTCGAGCTGCCGATGATGTCCGCGCCGGGTCGACACGGCCCGCCGCTCGGCACGGCGTTCACGGTGAGCATCGAGGCTCGCACTGGCGTGACGAGCGGCATCAGCGCGGCCGATCGCGCGCGCACGGTTCAGGTCGCGACGAACCCCGAGTCGACGCCTCGCGATCTCGTGACTCCGGGGCACGTCTTCCCGCTCAAGGCGCGGCGTGGCGGCGTGCTCGTGCGCACGGGTCACACGGAGGGCTCGGTCGATCTCGCGCGGCTCGCGGGCGCGAACCCGTCTGCTGTCATCTGCGAGATCATGAACGACGACGGCACGATGGCGCGCCTCGCGGATCTCGAGGTCTTCGCAAAGACGCACAGCCTCATGCTGCTCACGATCGCGGACCTCATCCAGTACCGCCTGCAGACCGAGCGGCTCGTCGTGCGCCGCTCGGAGTCTTCGATCCTGCTCGACGTGACGAACACCGAGTGGACAGCGATCGGTTACGAGATTGTAGGTGAGGGCCGGCAGTTCATGGCGCTCGTGAAGGGTGAGCTCGGCGGTGGGCCGGTGCTGACGCGCGTGCACTCGGGCGGGCTCTTGGGTGACGTGTTCTCGTCGACGACGTCGGACGGCGGCGCGAACCTGCGCCAATCGCTGCGGATGATCGAGCGCGAGGGCGCCGGTGTGGTGCTCTACGTCCCGCCGAAGGGGGACCTCATCGCGGAGATCGAGCGACGGAGCCGCGGCTCGGGCGTGATGCAGCCCGCGGCTCGAAGCGATGGCGCGAACGGTGTCCACGCCACCGATGCCGGGTCCCCTGCGAGGGAGGGTGCACCCCCCCTCCGTGAATTTGGATTGGGGGCGCAGGTGCTCGCGGATCTCGGTGTTCACGCGCTCCGGCTGCTCACGAACAACCAGCACAAGATCGCGGGCCTCGATGGCTTCGGGCTGAAGGTCGTCGAGCGGATTCCCATCCCAGCCGAGCGCTGCTAAGGCCCGCCGACCATGACGCCGCGAATCGTCGAAGGTCAGGTCGTCGTCCCGGAGGGTGCGCGCTTCGTCATCGTGGCGAGCCGCTTCAACCACTTCATCGTGGATCGGCTGGTGGATGGCGCGGTCGACGCCATTCGGCGCCACGGTGGCGCGAGCGCCGACGTCACGCTGGTGCGGGTGCCGGGCGCGTGGGAGATCCCGAACGTGGTCGGCTTCATCGCGCGGTCGCGCGGGGAGAGCGCGCAGAACCTCGCGATCATCGCGGTCGGCGCGGTCATTCGCGGCTCGACGCCGCACTTCGACTACGTCGCCGCCGAGGTCACGAAGGGCATCGCGTCGATCTCGATGTCGAGCGGGATCCCCGTGACGTTCGGCGTGCTGACGACCGACACGATCGAGCAGGCCATCGAGCGCGCCGGGACGAAGGCTGGCAACAAAGGTTGGGAGGCCGCGGTGAGCGCGATCGAGATGCTCAGCCTGCGCGCGGCGCTCACCTCGTCCGGCCTGTGAATTAAGGAGGATTTGCGATGGGAGCGCGAGCGCTAGCCCGCGACTGCGCGCTGATGATGCTGTTCGGCGCGGAGCTCAACGAGGTCGACGCCGGCCGCATGGTGCGCGATTTCTTTCCGGGGTTGGCCACGGCGGCCGACCTCATGACCGACGAAGAGTCGCGTCAGTACGGCGAGCAGATCACGCGCGGCGTGCTCGACGACCTCGACGCAGTCGACGAGATCATCCGCACCGCGAGCACGTTCTGGCGCGTGGAGCGGATGTCGCGCACGGACCGCAATGTGCTGCGGATCGCCGTGTGGGAGCTCCAGCACAACGTGCCGCGCGCGGTCGCGCTCAACGAGGCCGTCGAGCTCGCGAAGCGCTTCGGGAGCGAGGACTCGGGGGCGTTCGTGAACGGCGTGCTCACGCGCATCGCGAACGACCTCGGCGCGAAGTAGCTACGGCGAGGGCGTCGTGGGCGGTGGCGTCGTGGGTGGTGGCAGGCTCGACGGTCGCGGCTGCCTGGCCGCACCGAGTGGCTCGGCGAGCACACCGTACGCGACGTCGTAGATGGCCGCGCCGAGCCGGATGCCGTCCGGCGAGATGAGGCCGCCGCGGCGCAGGACACTCCGCAGCGTGAGGACGCGGCCGGTGAGGCCGTAGGGATCGCTGTCGCCGTTGCGACGACCGAGGACGCGCAGGGCGTCGGTGAGCGCGAACTCGCGGCCGTCCGAGAGCGTGAGGATCGAGCCGGCGCGGGTTGCGGAGCCGAGCCGGAGCCAGTCAGCGAGCGTCGTGTCGGGAACGAAGCCGTCCCCGAGCAACGCACCGCCGACCGCGTCGACGCGCGGGAAGCTAGCGGAGCGAAATCGGGACGGGGCCATGGCTGAACTCTTCTTCTGGGGTTGATGAAACGTGGTGGACGAGAGGTCAAAGCACAGGACGAGCCAGCGTTCGGACCTTCACTCCTTGTTACGTCGAATCTCCCTTGTGGGACTGCCGAAGACGTGCTTCCACGCGCACCGCTGACGAGGTTCGTGCGCGAGGCGTGCTCCACTCGAGCAATCGAGCGGCCGTAGACATTCCAAGCGGTCACGCTGATCGCGACGCGGATGTCATGGCGTTGGTGGTGGGAGAGCGCGTGGAGGGCGGGAGAGCGGAGCGCGAGAGCGGAGCGCGAGAGAAAGCAGCGCAGCGCGGACGCGAGACAGCAAGCGGGGTTGGGGCCCCGTTTGCTCCGGATGGGGGCGGGGGCCCCATCCCCATGCAAAACAGAACTAACGGAGCCAGACCACGGTGACGCCGTCGCCGCCCTCACGCGGCTCGCCGGGGCGGCTGCGCTCGATGTACGGGCTGCCGCGCAGGGCGTCGCGGACCGCTTGTCGAAGCGCGCCGGTGCCGTGTCCATGAATCAAGAACGCGACGCGCTTGCCTGAGCCTACACAGCGATCGAGGAACTGCTCCGCCGTGGCGATCGCCTCGTGGGCGCGCAGTCCGCGGAGGTCGACGGTGTTGTCGCTGGTCTGGATCGGGACGTCCGGATCGGCAGCGGCGTCGAACTGGAGCTTCGACGCCGCTTTGGGTTTGCCCTTCGAGGCGGGGGACTTGTTCGAGCCACCCTTCTGATCCGGGCGCTGAATCTCGTCGATGTTCGCGAGGAGCTTGAGCGGGCCGGCTGCGACGCGGATTTGCCCGGAGGCGAGCACGTCGAGGACGTCGGCTTCCATCCTCAGGCGCGGCACGAAGACACGCATGCCCGGATAGATGTCGCCCGCGGTGACGGGCTTGCGCTCGACGCCGCGGCTCGGGTGCTCGGGCTCGAGTTGGCCGCCGATCGCGACGCGCGCTGCGACTTTGTCGATGGCCTTCTCGGCGGCGGCGAGTTCGCGCTCCTCGAGCTTCTGAGCGCGAAGCTTGGTTTGCGCCGCGCGCAGCTCTTCGCGGGCGCGCTTGACCGCGGTCATGAGCTCTTCGGTCTCGCGGGCGAGGGCGCCGCGCTCCTTGGTCTCGACGCGCTGTCGCTCGGCGTCGAGGGCGCGCTGCTTCTCGCGGAGCTCGGCGGCCTCGGCGCGCGCGGCCTCACGGGCGACCTCGAGCTCGCGTCGATCGGCGGCGAGCTGCTCGACGACCTTGGCGACGCTGAGCGTGCCGCCCGAGAGCAGGCTCTCGGCGCGCGCGACGAGATGAGCGGGCACGCCGAAGCGACGCGCGACCGCGAGCGCGCTCGATGCGCCGGGGACGCCCGAGAGCAGCTGAAACGTCGGGCGCAGGTTCTCGAAGTCGAAGCCCACCGAGGCGTTCACGAAGCGCGAGTCCTCGAGGGCGAGGATCTTGAGGCCCTCGTAGTGCGTGGTGCAGGCGACCGCGGCGCCGCGCGCGGCGAGCGACTCGAGGATCGAGGTGGCGAGGGCCTCGCCCTCGCGAGGGTCGGTGCCCGAGGCGACCTCGTCGAGCAAGACGAGCGCGCCCGGGTGCGCGCCGTCGAGGATGGCGACGAGGTTCTGCACGTGCGCGCTGAAGGTCGAGAGGTTCTTCGTGATGCTCTGCTCGTCGCCGACGTCGGTCAGCACCACGTCGAAGAACGACACGGTCGAGCCGTCGCTCGCGGGGACGAAGAGCCCGAGCCGCGCCATGAGGACGGCGAGGCCCATCGTCTTCAGCGCGACGGTCTTGCCGCCCGCGTTCGGACCCGAGACGACGAGCACGCGGCCACCCTCGAGCGAGAGATCGCTCGGGACGACGTCGATGCCATCGAGGGCGAGGATGGGGTGGCGCGCGCGGTGAAGCTCGAGCCGGAAAGGCTCACTCGGGCTGGCCGCGTGGAGCGTGGGCTGCGTGAGGTCGAGGTCGAGCGCGAGCTTCGCGGCGGCGGCCTTGAGGTCGGCGCGGACGAGGGCCGCCTGCGCGGCGTGCACGCTCTCGACCGACTCGGAGACGAGCGCGCCGAGCCGCGCGAGGACGATCTCTTCCTCGCGCTCGATGAGCGACCCGAGGACTTTGTGGCGATTGCCGAGCGGCACGACCACGCGTGGCTCGACGAAGAGCGTCGCGCCGCCGGCGCTCGCGCCGTGGACGATGCCCTGGAAGCGCTCGTGCGAGTCGGAGCGCACGGGAGTACGGAAGCGCTCCGTCGCGCTCGGTCCAGAAGTTGTCGGAGAGCGCGGTCGGGTTCGCGATGAGCTCCTCGAGCCGGCGCACGATGCGATCGCGCGAGCTCTTCCGCTCGGCGCGGAGTCGGCGAGGCGCGGCGACGCGGCGGCGTCGGCGATGCCGCCGTCAGGGTCGAAGGATCGCTCGAGCTCGAACGCGAGGGTGTCGAGCGAGGCGTCGGTGTCGCAGGTCCGCGCGAGGTTCGGCGCGTCGTCGCGGTGCGCCTTGAGGTAGCGGCGCAGCTTGCGGGCCGCGAGGAGCACGGTGAGGACGTCGCGGATCTCCTCGCGGGAGAGCGAGGCGCCGACGCGCGCGCGGCCGAGGGCCGAGGTCACGTCGGGGACGCCGGCCTGCGGGAGGGGCTCGGCCGAGAGCGAGAGCGCGAGGGCCTCGGCGAGCTCGGTGTGCTCGTCGCGGACGGCGTCGAGCGTCTCGAGGAAGGGGAGGGCGCGCGCTGCGGCCGCGGCGGCTGGGCTCGCGCAGCGTGACGCGAGAGCCTCGAGGACGCGATCGAGCTCGAGATCGGCTCGCGTCTTGTCGGGGCAGGCCTCGACGGGGAGGTCGTGGTGCTCGACGTCGGCGGCCACGGTCAGCTCGCTGTCGCGCAGTACTTTGCTCCCCAAACCATTTCGGAGCCCTCGATGTTCGGCAGTGTCGGAGAGACCCACGGTGGCCTCAAGCGGCCGCGCGACGTGCGCGGAGGAGGGCTCGATCAGCCATCGCTCGAGTCCTTCGACACGCCGCCCGCACCACTCGGCATGGGGTTCTGCTCCTTCTCGAGGTAGCGGAAGATGGTTCGCGGGTCGACGCCGAGGTCCCTCGCCGTCTGTGTCCGGTTGCCGTTGTTGCGCTCCAGGACCTCCAGCACGTAGCGGCGCTGAAACTCTTCCTTCGCCTTCTCGAGCGGCAAGATCGGGTTTTCGGCTGAGGCCCCCAAATCGAGATCCTCGGGGCTTAGCAAGGTCTGGTCGCACAGGACGAGCGCTTTCTTGAGGCGGTTTTCGAGCTGACGGATGTTGCCCGGCCACGTGTACTTGCGGATGGCGGAGAGCGACGCGGGGCTGAAGCCGCGCACGGCGCTGCCGAGCTCGTCCGCGTATTTGGTGAGCAGGGCCTTCGCGATGATGACGATGTCGTCGCCCCGGTCGCGCAGCGGCGGGAGCCAGATGTTGACGACGTTGAGGCGGTAGTAGAGGTCCTCGCGGAAGTTGTTCGCGCGGATCTCCTCCTCGAGGTTGCGGTTCGTGGCCGCGACGATGCGGATGTCGACCTTTTCGGGGCGTGAGTCACCGACGCGGAAGACCACCCGCTCCTGAAGGGCTCGGAGCAGCTTCACCTGCAAATTCAGAGGGAGTTCGCCGATCTCGTCGAGGAACAGCGTGCCCTTGTCGGCGACCTGGAATTTGCCGGGGCGCGACGCGATGGCGCCGGTGAACGCGCCCTTCACGTGGCCGAAGAGCTCGCTCTCGATGAGGTTCTCGGGGATGGCGCCGCAGTTGATGGTGACGAACGGGCCCTCGGCGCGCTGACTGCGGCGGTGGATCTCGCGGGCGATGAGCTCCTTGCCGGTGCCGGTCTCGCCGGTGATGAGCACGCTGATGTCGGTCGCGGCGACCTTCTGCAGCTTGCGGAAGACCTCCATCATGCTGGGGCACGTGCCGATGATCTCGCCGAAGCGCTTGTCCTTGAGCTCGGCCTCGAGCTTGGCTTTGTCGGCGCGGAGGGCGTTGAGGAGCATCGCGTTCTGGAGGATGAGCGCGGCCTGCGACGCGAAGATGGCGAGGAGCTCGAGCTGCGTGCGCTCGAAGAGGCTCTTGACCTTGTCGTTCCCGACGTAGAGCGCGCCGACGACCTGACCCTGCGAGAGGAGCGGCGCGCACATGACGCTCGAGAGCTTCATCGCGATGACGCTCTCGCTCTTGCCGAAGGTGGTGTCTGCGAGGGCGTCCGAGACGATGAGCGGGCGCCCTGTCTGGATGACCTGGCGCACGATGCTGTCGCTGATTTGACCCTGCGTGTCGGTGATCGACTCTTTGCGGACGTTGCGCGAAGCGCGGACGACGACCTTGCGATCGCCGCTCTTCGGGGGCTCGGTCGGTGTGATGCCGTCGGCGCCCTCGACGAGGAGCAAGAAGCCACGCTGCGCGCTCGTGAGCTCGATGACGTCGTCGAGCATGGCCTCGAGGAGCTCGTCGACGCTCTTCAGCTTGATGAGCTTCTCGCTGAAGGCGAAGAGCTTGCGGACGCCGACGATCTCCGAGGAGACGCGACCGCCTGTGTCCTTCTCCGAGGGGACGCCGCCGGGGGCGTCGTCGTCGTCGTCGACCGCGCGCTTGGCGGGGACATCGGAGAACATCGAGAACGCGATCTCGGCGTGGCCGAGCTGGACGCGGTCGCCGTGGACGAGGCGCGCGCGGCGCTTCTTCTTGCCGTTGATGGCGATGTCGCCGCTGCGGTCGGCCTCTTGAAGCTCGAAGTCGCGCCCGTCGAAGACGACCTGGGCGTGGTGCTCCACCACCCCGTCAGCCTTGAGGGGAACGTCGTTCCCCAGCGCGCGCCCGAGCGTCGTGACTGGCTTGTGCACGGCGTAAAGGACGGGCGCCCCCTGCGGGGGGAAGTACTTCAGTGTCGGCATGTGCCTGCAGCATAGCAACGCTCGCAGCTGGAACCGCGATTCGTTGGGGCCCCCATGCGCTCCGCGGCCCCCCGATTCATCGCGCGTCGTCGACGCGCCAACGCATGCTGAAGATCGCGTCCCCAGGAACGAAGCCGGCCTTCTGATAGGCGCGGATCGCGGGCACGTTCGAGATCTGCGTGCCGATGCCGAGCCGCTCCCAACCGAACCGCGGCGAGACCTCGATCAGCGCGGCGGTCAGCGCAGTGACGACCCCGCGACCACGCGCGCGTTCCAGAACACCAACGAGCTCGATGCGACCGTAGCCCCAGCCGAACGCGGGGCGCGCGGCCTTGTTGTCCTTGACGGAGAGGAAGCCCACGGGGGTGCCGTCGACCTCTGCGAGGAGCGTGAGCTCGTTCAGGCCGCGGACGCTGTTCGCGCCCCACTCGCGGTAGAGCTCGCGACCGCGCGCCGGCCCGACCTTCGGGTCCGCGTGGAAGCGGCTGTGCGAGAGCGTCGCGTCGACCAAATCGCTCATGAGCGCGGCGTCGCTCGCGGTCGCCTCGCGGATGGTGATGCCCGTCGCGACCTCGACGCGCGGCGCGTGCGCGACCTCGAGGTACTGCGAGAGGATGGCGTCGACCGTGACGAAGCCGGCCTTCTCGCAGGCTTGCACCTGCGGGAGCTCGGCGGCGTCGATGCGGGTGAAGAGGTAGCCGATGCCCGCGTCGCGCGCGTCTGCGACGGCGCGCGCGGTGAAGGCGTCGCGATCCATCGATGATGCGGGATCGACGATGAAGGCTACGCGCGCCGAAGCGAGGCCGAGCTTTTCCGTGTCCCACGCGAGGCGCTGGCGCGCGGCCGACGCCGAGAGCGAGCCGTCAGGCGCGCGCTCGTCGACGTACTCGGAGCCCTCGAGCAGGCCCAACGCGAAGCGCGCGATCGCCGCGCGTGATGCTCCGCGCGGTGGGTGGGGCCAATACGGATAGCGCTCGAGGAGCGCGAGCCGCTCATCCACGACCGAACGCACTCCGCACCGCGGTGGTCACGCGGTCGACGTCGCTCGAGGTCATGCCCGGATAGAGCGGCAGCGACAGGAGCTCGTCGGCGATGCGCTCGGTGACGGGGAGCTCGCGGCCTGCGTCGGGCCAGCGCTCCTTGTAGTGGCTCATCGTGTGGAGCGGGATGAAATGCACGCTGAAGCCCACGTTTCTAGCGCGCAGCGCGCCGATCATCGTCTCGCGGTCGGGGGTGCCGCGTGCGGTCGAGAGGCGCACGACGAAGAGGTGGTACGCGTGGCGATCGCCCTCGGGCGCGAGCGCTTGGAACTCGACGCCAGGTAGGTCGGCGAGGTTCTTCCGGAGCTCGGCGGCGAGCTCGTTGCGACGGGTGATGAAGCCCTCGAGCTTGCGGAGCTGCACGAGACCGATCGCCGCGGCGATGTCGCCGAGGTTGTATTTGAAGCCCGACTCCACGATGTCGTAGCGCCAGGTCCCCGCGGCCGTGTACCGCTTCCACGCGTCCTTCGACATGCCGTGCAAACGCAGCGATTCGAAGCGGCGCGCGAGATCCTCGCGGGTCGTCGTGAGCATGCCGCCCTCGCCGGTCGTCATGTTCTTGTTCGCGTAGAACGAGAAGCTCACGCCCTCGGTGTGAGCGCCGACGAGCTTGCCGCGGTAGCGCGTCCCGACCGCGTGGGCGGCGTCCTCCATCACGAGGATGCATCGTTTTTCACAGAGCGCGCGCACCTCGTCGATCGGGCAGGCGAGCCCCGCGTAGTGCACGAGGATGACGGCCTTCGTGCGGGGCGTTAGCTTGGCCTCGATCGCCGCGGCGGTGACACAGAGCGTGCGCTCGTCGACGTCGGCGAAGACCGGCGTCGCGCCGACGTGCTCGACGACGTTGCCGGTCGCGGCGAACGTGAGCGACGGGATGACGACCTCGTCGCCAGGCCCGACGCCGCTCGCGACGAGCATGATGTGGAGCGCGGCGGTGCACGAGTTGACCGCGCGCGCGTAGGGCACGCCCACGTAGTCCGCGAACGCCTTTTCGAAGGCGATCGCGCGAGGCCCCGTCGTGACCCAACCCTCTCGCATGGCCTTCTCGACCTCGGCGATCTCCTCGTCGCCGATGCTCGGTGCAGAGAACGGGATGTGGGGTGCGTCGCTGCTCATTTCGCTGGCTCCTCTCGAACCGGGGGCTCTCTGTCGAACACCGTGATCGCGCCGTAGTCGAAGAGCCTGCCGACCCCGAGGACCCGCCGCGTCGCGAGCGCGAGCGTGTCGAGCGTGATCTTCGCGTCGAGCGCGGGGCTCCAGGCCTCGATGTATTCGAGGTCGATCGCGATCCGCTTCTTCCACGGGATGTCGTTGCGGCCGAGCACTGCGGCGAGGCTCGTGATCCCAGGCGGAACGCAGAGCTTCTCGCGCTCGCGCTCCGTGTACATCTCGGCGTGCACGGGCATGTCGGGGCGCGGGCCGACGAGGCTCATCTCGCCGCGGACGACGTCCCTGAGCTGCGGCAGCTCGTCGAGCGCGCCGCGCAGGTGTTTGCCGACGCGCGTGAGCCGAGCGTGACCGGCGACGACCTTCGTGGAGCCGTCGGCGTTGAACTGCACCGGCGCGCCGGTGGTCATCGTCCGGAATTTGTGGAGCCTGAAGACCCGGCCATTCAAGCCGACGCGCTCCTGTACGAAGACCGCGGGCCCGGGGCTGTCGAGCTTGATGGCGACGGCGATCGCGGCCATCGCCGGCGCGAGCCCGACGATCGCCGCACCCGCGAGCGAGCGATCGAGCGCGCGCTTCACGGACCACGCGAGCGGTCTTCGAGCGGCGGGTGAGAGCATGGAGGCCACGCGTCACTCCGGGTGTGCCCCGCGCGTCGAGCGCGCGGTGTGGGTCGCGCCGACGCGTGCCTCTTCGAGGAGCGCGTCGACATCGGTTTCTTCGATGGTGCTCGGCAGACGCCCAGCGAGGACAGCGTCGTAAGCGGCCGCGACACGCGCCGCGGATCGGCGCACATCCCAGCGCTGTCGCGCGGCCGTCACGTTGAACGCGCCCATCTGTTCGCGCAGACGCGCGTCGCCCGCGTATCGCAGCATCGCCTCGGTGAAGGAGCCGGCGTCGCGCACGTTCGCGAAGAGGCCCGTCTCGCCGGCCGTGACGACCTCGCGACAGCCGCACGCGTTCGACGCGAGCAGAGGCTTGCCCATGGCCGCGCCCTCCATCAAAACGCGGGGAACTCCCTCGTGGATCGACGCGAGCACCACGACGTCGCTCGCCGCGTAGAGCTCGGGCATCTTGTTGGTCTCGGGCAGGATGATGACGCCCTCACCACGGGCGCGCTCGATGAGGTGCGGCTCGAGTGAGTCGACGGTGTCGTCGGGCACGCCCGCGACGACGAGCCGCACGCGACGATCGATCTTGCGCGCGCGCGCCGCGGCCTCGAAGAGCTCGGCGAAGCCCTTCAAATGAACGAGCCGCCCCGCCGAGAAGAAGGCGACCTCGTCGGGCGCGACGCCGATCTCGCGCCGAATCTCGGCGCGGCGCTCGGCGCTGATCGCCGCCGGATCGAACCGCCCGAGATCGATCCCGTTGCCGATCCACAAGAGCCGGCGCGCGTCGATGACGCGCATCGTGCGGAGCGCCGCGAGATCCTCGTTCGATTGGCAAAGCACCGCGTGCGTCCCGAAGCTCGCGATCTTGTCGAGGCCGGCGAGGACGAGGCGTTTCTTCAGCGGCGTCTCGAGTGACCAGAGCTGCCCGTGCACGGTGTGGACGACGGCGCGGCTGCGCACGACCGCGCCGAGCACGCGCCCGACGAGCCCCGGCTTGGTCGCGTGCGTGTGCACGACGTCGAAGCGCTCGGTCGCGAGCTGCTTCAAGAGGCGCGCCGAGACGCGCAGATCGCCGAGCGGGTCCATCTTGCGCGCGAAGTCGAGCTCGACCCATCGCATCGGCGGCGCCGAGCCCGACCCGTCCATGAGCTTCGCGCCGATCTCCGCGAGGCGCGCGACGCGAGGTCCTGGCGGCGTGAAGAAGGTGATCTCCCAGCCGCGCCGACGCAGGAGCTCGACATAAGGCAGGCTCGCGGGGATGCCGAGATCGGACGAGAAGAGGTGGGCGAGGCGGAGCGACATGGCAGCTCAGGTCATCGTATGCGTGCGTGCGTCCGAGACGACGTTGACCAGATCGCGCGCGCGCTTCGGAGCGGACCGTCGCTCGCGCGCGGCGTGCTCGAGCACCCGAACCAACCCCGAGGCCGCGGCGTCGACCGAGAATTTCGCGCGCACCGTCTCGCGGCAGAGCGGCGCGGCGCGCGAAAGACGTCGTCTCGCGCTGCGCGCTCGATCGCGTCGGCGAGCGCCATCGCGTCGCTCGGCGGCACGATGAAGCCCGTGTCGCCCTCGACGAGCTGCTCGCGGACGCCACCCCCGTCGGTCGCGACGACGGGCGTGCCGACCGCCATGCTCTCGAGGATGCTGCGAGGCAGGCCCTCTTCACCCGCGAGCTCCACGACCTTGCCGTCGTATTCGAAGGTCTCGCGCACGACCGAGGTGAGCAGCGTGAGATCGGCCGCGGCGACGAGGTCGATCGCGCGCTCGACGTACCCGACGAAGTGGATGCGATCGCCCACGCCGAGCGTCGCGGCGCGCCGCTCGAGCCAGGCCTGGTAGGTGTCGCCCGGCAGGCCCGTCCCCGCGAGGACGTAGCGCGCCTTGATCCCGCGCGCCGTGAGTCGGCCCGCGGCCTCGACGAGGTGATGCAGGCCCTTGAAGGGCACTGGTGTGTTGAGCGACACGAACACGAGCTCGCCCGGTTCGAGCCTGACGCCGTGCTCGGCGAGGAGCTCCGCGAGCCACGCGCGCGCTGCGACGCGATCGACCGACTCGGGGAAATCCACGCCGTTGTAGACGACGTGGCAGTGATCCTGGCGCGACGGAGCGACGTACGACCGCAGCCGCTCGGTCACGCAGATGAGCTCGTCCGCGAGGGCGTGACACGCGATCCAGATCGGGCGGCCGAGCGATGGATAGCCGCGCACGTGCAGGACCGCAGCGCTCCCGCGCTGCGCCGCCGCGAGCCCTCCGAGGATGAGGCCACGCTGGTTGTTGAAGTGCATGACCTCGCAGCGCTCGCGGTCGGCGAGTCGCGCGAGTTGATAGGAAAAAGGCAGGATCTCGCGCAGGGTCGTGCTGACGAGCTGCTCGGGCGCGAGGCGCAGGAGAGCCTTGCCGTAGGTGTTGATCGCCGCGGGCGCCTCGAGGATGCGCACGTCGAGCCCGGCCTGACGGACCGCGTCCGCGTACACGCCGCCCGCGGGGAACGCCACGATCGGGTCGAGCCCGAAGCGGCGCACGTGCCTCAGCGCCGCGAGGAGGCTCTTCTGAGCACCGCCGATGCGGTGCGGACTTTCACCAAAGAATAGGGCTCGCATCTCAGGCCGCTCGATGGGGGGCGCAAAGCGCACGGGGCGACCGCGCCCCGCGCCACGCCGACGCGCTACTCAATTCGGACCGATGCTCGTGACCGACGGGCGCGCGCGATCGGCTTCCTCTGCAGCGGGGGCCTCGGTGATTTCGGTGCGCGAGCCACCACCACCCGATGAGCCGCCGCTCGGACCGCCGCCACCACCGCTCGAGCTGCCGCTGCTCGAGCTGCCGTTCGACCCGCCACCCAAGCTCGAGGGCGGCGTGCCGTCCGAGTAGTAATTGTCGCGCCGGTAGTAGTGGTACGAGTAGCGGTACTCGTCTTTCGTCAGGTTGACGGCGTTGAGCACCGCACCAGCGACGTGCGCGCTCACATCCATCAGCTGCCTGACCGCGTGCCGAGCGAGCTCTTTGTTCGTCTTGAACGCGCGGACGATGAGCATCGTCGCGTCGACGAGCGTCGACAGGATCACCGAGTCGGTCACGGCCACGATGGGCGCCGAGTCGAGGATCACCATGTCGTAGTGGCTCGTGAGCTTGGTGAGGTACGAGCGGAAGCGCTCGCTCTGCAAGAGCTCGGCGGGGTTCGGAGGGATGGGGCCGGCCGGCAAGATGTAGAGGTTCGGGACCTCGGTCGGCACCGCGACGTCGGGTGCGGTGTCGTCGAGGAGCGCCGTCGTCAGACCCGGGCTCGTGCCGCGCGCGCCGAAGATGCGGTGGAGGCGCGGGCGTCGGAGGTCGGCGTCGAGCAAGAGGATCCGCTTACCGGCCTGCGCCATGGCGATCGCCATGCAGCACGCGACGGTGGTCTTGCCCTCGGACGGGCCTGCGCTCGTGATGAGCAGCGTCCGGTAGGGTTTGTCCGGCGCCATGAACGTGAGGTTCGTGCGGACCGAGCGCGCGGCCTCGGCGACGCCGCTCATAGGCTGGTAGTTCACCATGAGCTCCGGCGCGAAGGCGTTGCCGCGACGGCGCCGCGGCTGCGTGGCCGGGTCGACCTCGGGGATCAGGCCGAGGAACGTCGTGTTCAGCACGTGCTCGATATCGTCAGGCGTCTTGACGGTTCGATCCAGGAGGCCGCGACCGAATGCAGCCATCACGCCGAGCAGCAACCCGAGCACCGCGCCACCCGCGATGTTGAGCGGGACGTTCGGCTTGATGGGAGCCTTCGGGACGACGGGCTCGTCGACGATCGAGACGTTGTTGACCCGCAGTCGCCGCGTGATGTCGGCCTCGGTCAGGCGCTCTGCGACGAGGGAGTAGAGCTTCTCGGTGTTCTCTTTGGCGCGGCGGAGGTTGTTGTATTCGATCTCGTTGATGTTGAGGTCGAGCGCGTCCTGGCGGGCCTTCTCGTAGAGGGCCGCGACGCCGCCCTCCTGCTGGTTGACGATGGAGAGCTCGCTGTCGAGCGAGCCTTGGATGTTGCGGATCTCCTTCACCAGCGCGGCGCGGTTCGTGTCGACCTTCGCCGACGCGGCCTTCACGTCGTCGTGCATCGGGCCGAGGCCACCCTGCAGGAGCGCGTCGCGATCGCGCACGGCGGCGACGTAGGACTGGCGAAGCTCGGTCAGGATCGGGCTCTGAAGGAGCTCGGTGGCCGGCAGGTTCGACGGGTCCTCGGCGTGGACGCGGCTGATCTGGTTGCGACGCGCCGAGACCTCTTCACGATGGGTCCGGATGGAGGTGAGCGCCGTGTTCAGCTGCTCGATCTCGTCCCGCAGCATGTTCGACTTGTCGTCGAACGCGACGGACAGGATGTTCTTCTCCTTCTTGAAGTCGTGGAGCTCGCGCTCGTTCTTGTCGAGCTCGGCGAAGAGCTTGTCGTGCTCGGCGCGCAGCCACTTCGTGGCCTCGTCGGTCGACTCGATCGCGGTGTCCACGTTCGAATCGCGGTAGGTCTCGACCAGCGCCTTGAGCAAGCGAACGGCGCGCTCCGGATCGGCGTCTTGCAAACGGATGAGCGCGACGCGCGACGACTTCACGGCCTCGACGCGCACGCGCGACCGCAGGGCGTCCGCCGCGTCTTCCTCGGTCCAAGGCTCGAAGTGCGCGGGCGTGGGAGCGTTCGGCGGCAGGTTGTAGAGGAAGGCCGGGTCGTGTTCGAGCCCGAGCTGACGGACGACCGCGAGCGAGATGCGGCGGCTCTGGATGATTTGGTACTGCGTCTCGTAGTACTCGCGCGTGTCCCAGACTGCGCCGCTGCCCATCTCGACGACGGTGTCGACCTTGCTGCCGAGCGGTCGAGGTGGGTTGGGATCGAACTGGACGGACGCGGATGCTTCGTAGATGCGGCGCTGCCCCATCGTGTAGAAGCCGACCGCGACCGCGACCGCGATCATCAGCGCTATGACGGTGAGCCAGTACTTACGGACCGGTCGCCAAATTGCGAGCAAATCGACGAGGGGCTGTCGTTGCTCGTCGGGTTTATTGGGTGTGGCCACCAATGGTCCTCCGCCTGGGACGCGCAAAGAGCGTTTCTATCGCCGCTCAGCGACCGCTGCCAATACGTTGCCCAACCCCCGACCGGGGTTCAAAGTCCCGCGCTTGGTGTGGGGGGTAGGGTCTTGCGCCGCCCCGAAACGCCGGTTCGAGGGGGAGCCGCGCTGAGCACTGGGTCAGTGATCGTGGCGCTGAGCGCGACCCAACGCCCCTCGTCGTGCAGCGAACGCTCCATCGCCGCGAGGACCTCGACGTTCGCGAGGACGTCGTCGAGCGACTCGACGGGGGCCTCCGATCCGCGGACGCAACCGAGGAAATGCGTGCATTGCCGCCGCAGCGCGTCCTCGCTCGCGAAGACCTCCGCCGGTCCGAACGAGGTCTCGAGGGCGCGCGCGGCCTCGTCCAAAGCTGCGGAGCCGAGCGGCCCCTCGATGCGGAGCGTGCGCGCGCGGCCGCCTGCTCGCGACCACACGAACCGGCTCGTGCCGCCGTCGGCGAACGCGGCCTCGGCCGAGACCTCGTCCCAGACGCCGTCGGCCCCGCGAACCCCCGTTGCCCGAACGCGCTCGGGCAGGCGCGTCGCGCGGCCGAGCCGGAGCGCGACCGCCACGTCGTGCGGGCCGAGCGCCCAGAGCGCGTTCTCACGAGAGCGGCTCGCGCCGTCGCTCAAGCGCTCGTGGATCGAGTGGAGCGGGTGGCCGACGCGCGCCGAAGCGCGCAGGGTCTCTGCGACGCCGGCGAAATGGAGCACGAGATGCCCCGTGAGCAGGACGGCCCCGCTCCTACGCGCGGTCCACGCGAGGCGCTCTGCGTCCTCGACCGAGGTCGCGAACGGCTTCTCCACGAGCACGTGGTGACCGCGATCGAGCGCCGCGAGCGCGAGCTCGACGTGGTTCGAGGGCGGAGTCGCGATGACGATGGCGTCGAGCCCGCGATCGAGGAGCTCGTCCGCGCTGCGCGTCCACGTGAAGGCCGCGCCGGCGTGCGCCTCTCGCACGCGCGGATCGGGGTCGAACACGGCCTCGAGCGACGCGCCCGCGATCGTCGGCAGCACGCGGAGGTAGTTCGCCCCGAAGCGGCCCGCGCCGAGCACGCCCAACCGAACCCTCTCGCCGCTCGGCCGTCGCGCTGGGGACATTCGCTCGGATTTCTCTACCTCGGGTCGGCACTAGGCGGGGTTTCTTTTTTGCCGGCGCCCGCACCCTTCCAGCCGAAATCGCGCCGTAGCCTCATGCCGAGCTCGGCCAGGTCGAGCGCGTCTGGCGCTGTGTTGCGCGAGCGCGCCTCGGCGACGCGAGCCGCTACGGCACGGAGTCCTCGGACCCGCGCGAGCCGCGCCTCGAGCGAGCCACCGTCGCGCTCGTGCGAGCGGTGCTGCTCACACCGATAGCCCGCGCAGCGCTCCGGTCGGTCTTCGTAGATCGTGCAGCGACCGTCGACGTGCGCCGCGCAAGGCTGCGCGAGCGACGGCGAAGGCTCCTCGAGGATGGGCAGGCCGCGCCGCGCGACGCGGTCGCGATCGCCCTCGCCGTCGAGCTCGACGCGCGCGTACATCGTGCCGTCGCAGCACGCGCCGCACGCGAGACAAAGCGCGGAGAGCTCCTCGTCGCGCGTCACCTCGGCGTGCCCTTGCCGCGAGCCTTCTCGAGCGCACGCCACGCGAGCCGCACGGGGCGCGCCGCGTACGCCGCGTAGACCCAACGCGAGCCAGGCTCGAGCCCATGGATGATCTCCATCGTCGAGCGCGATGGCAGGAGAGCCTCGCGCACGAGATCCTGGAGATACCAACGGGGCGCGCGCAGGAACGACCTCGCGAGGTACTCGAGCTGCTTTCGACCGCGCGACGCGTGCTCGGTCGCGATCGAGTCGACGAGCCAGCGATCACACGACGCGATCGGCGCGCCCGTCGCCACGGACTCGGCGACGCCGAGCAACGCGCCCATCTCCACGAGCAGCCCCGCGCGACGCGCGAGCTCGAACGTGCGCACTGCGAGCGCCGGGGAGGCCGCGAGCGCGAGCCCGATCGACCGAAAATCGCTGATCGTCTTGAACACGAGCCAGGGCTCGACCCACGAGTTCACGAGCAGGTGATGAACGAGGTGCACCGCCGTGAAAGCCAGCGAATCCTCCTCGCGGAGCAGCTCTGTCAGGGTTTGGGGAGCACCGTCAGCGCTCCAGTAGGCGTACTCATGAACCTCGACCAAGACGCGCCCACGCCGCCTCCCCACGAGGTGTTTGGGTGCGCCCCCGTACCCGATCGACACGAACCCGAGCGCGTCGAGGAGCGCGAGGACGCGCTCGCGATCCGAGGACAAAGTCAAGAGATCGAGATCGCACGTGAGCCGCGCGCCCGGGTCGCGCAAGAGCCCTCGCTCGAGCAGCACCGCGCCCTTCAAGAAGCCGAGCGGGATCGCCTCGGTCGCGAACGCGCGCGAGAGCTCGCGCGCCGCGGCCTCGAGCTCGAGCGCGATCGCCTGGTTGGACGCATGCTCGGCGCGGATGGTCGCGAGGAGCGACGCGGGCACTCGGTCGAGCTCACCGCTTTTGCGCAGCGTCGAGTAGAGCGCCGCGCCGGCCTCGAGCCGAGCCACGGTCGCCGCGATCTCGGGTCGGCAGAGCTCCGCGAGCTCGAGCCCAGCGCGCGCGCGCTCGCTCTCGGCGTGGACGAGCCGCAGGACGATCTCGCCGTAGCTCCCTGCGTCGGTCGAGCTCAAGGCTCGATCCGCAAGGACGAGAACGCGCCGTCGAAGCGGAAGTCGAGCGAGACCCGGCGCCCCGCCTCGACCTCGCGCGGGCGCTCGAGCAGCCAGAGCGTCGCTCGCCAGTGATTCGTGGGCTTCGCGCGCGAGGGTCTCGTCGAGAGGTGGATGCCGGGCGCGAGCTCGGCCTCGAAGAACGTCACCGCGCCGACGAGTCGACCGGCGCGATTCGTCTCGGCGATCACCACGCGATCGGCGGGTTTGCTCGCGAACTCGCGAAAGTCGACGCGCGCGACCTCGACCGGCTCGCCGAGCTCCGCGGTCGACGAGAGCTCGCTCTGATCGAGCTCGATCGCGAAGCTGCTGCGCGACCGGATCGCGTCGAGCACCGAGAAGTCGATCCCGTAGTCAGCCGTCCATCGTAGAGCGTTCGCCTGCAAAAATGCGTGCTTTTCGAGGACCGCGTCGGGGATGTCCACGAGCACCGCGTGGACCGCCAAGCTCGCGGGGATGATGCGCGCATCCGCGGTGAGGAGGCGTCGCCGCGCGTCGAGGACGTTCTCGAGGATGTGCTCGGCGAACGGATCGTTCCCGATGGTCTCGGTGACGAGGACGTTGGCGCGGGTCGCCAGGGTCACGCGCGTCGACCAGCTCTGCAGCACGACGACGCGATCCTCGACCCCGTTCGAGGCCGCGAGCTCGCGCGCGACGCGCGCCATCGCGGACGCCTCGATCGCGTACGCGCGCCTCGCGCCCGCGAGCGCGGCGGCTACGGCGAGCACGCCTGTCCCGCTGCCGAGGTCGAGCACGACGTCGTCGGGTTGGACCACGCGTCGGACCGCCGCGACGTACGCCGAAGTGCGCGCCTCGTCGTCGAGCATCGCCACGTGGATCGACGGATCTGTCCATTGTCCTCCGACGTCGACGATCTGCGCGGGCGCTTCGTCTTGCGACTCTCCCAACACCTCGAGGAGGCCGCTCGACACGAGATCGCGCACGGTCGCGACCACGTTGACGAAGTCCTGCGTGCCGGCCGCGGGCAATCGCTCGACGAGGTCCTTCAGGTGGATGGGGTCCGCCGCCGCGACCAGCACCTCGAGGGCGCGCGCGCCGACCTCGACCCGGCGGCTGTTCACCGTGGCGGTCGCGTTGCCGGCCGAGTGGAGCTCCAAGGTGATCGTCGGAGCCCGCCCGAGCAACGTATCGGTCCGAAGCGCGCCGCTCATGGCAAGCTCCTCGACGAGAACCCCGAGAACCGAAAAGAATAGACTCGGATGTCCATCGCAGAAGACGACCGCATCAGCTGCCCGCCCGAAGTCTTGTCGCGCGTCCTCGACGGCGAGGCTGTGCTCCTGCATCTCGGTTCGGGCACGTATTTCGGGATGAACGAGGTCGCGACGCGCGCGTGGGAGCTCATCTCGAGCGGCACGACGTACGGCGCGCTACGGCGCACCCTGCTCGATGAGTTCGAGGTCGCGTCCGAGCAGCTCGACAGCGATCTGCGGGCCTTCGTCGGCGAGCTCGGGGCGCAGCGGCTCGTCACGGTGACGCCTTCCTGAGGTCGAGGTCGAGGGCTGCGCGTGCGGCGCGAGCTCCGTCGCGGGTGCGCGGGTAACGCAGGCGCCGCACGGGCACGCGCGCGGTCAAATCCCCGATGAACGCGAGCTCCGCGCGAAGTAGTTGGGGGTCAAACGGATCGAGCCGATGCAGGCTCGCCGCGATCGCGAGCGTGGCCTCGCCGCGACGCATGGGCTCGATGGTGATCTCCGCGGAGTCGGTCGCGTCGATCGCGTAGAGCGCCCGAAGCGGGCGGGCCTCTCGCTCGATCGGGAGCACGACGCGACGCTTGCCAGCGAGCTCGTCGTCTTCGGTCGGGGGAGCCTCGCCGGCGAGGTCCGGCACGTCGCCGCGGACGCGGGCCGCCGCTGCGGTCGGCGTCACCATCGCGGCGTCGGCGGCGAGCTCGATCACCAGGTAGTCGTCTGCGACGAGGGGCCACGACGGTGAGCCAGTCGAGGCGAGCGCGGCCAGCGTGGACTTGCCCGCCCCCGAAGGCCCGAAGAACGCGATGACCCCACGCTCCGTCGAGAGCGCCGACGCGTGGAGCGAGGGCGCGCCGCGCAGCTGATAGACCATGCGGAGCACGCGGTGCTCGAGGATGGTCGCAGCCCTGGCTCGCACCTCGGGCAGAGCGGACACACGAACCGCCGAGCCGTCAGCCGAGATGTCGAACCCAGCGACGTCCGAAGAGACCTGGTAGCTGCTCGTCCCACGACGAACGACGAGCGCAGGTTGACCCTCGAGCGTCACGAGCGGCGCTGCGTTCACCGGGGTCGCAGGCCGAAGGTCTGTCCAAGAAATCGTAGGACCCTCGACCATCCGCCCTCAACGAGACCCGGCGGACCGAATCGGGCCGCGGGCTGTCAAACTAGCGGCGCGGTTTGCCGCCGGCTTCGGAGCCTGATTTGGTCGCCGCGCGCGTCATGTCTTCGACGCGACCGTAGGCCGTGAGCTCCGGCTTGCGGTAGGGGCGGCGGCTCACCGTGGGCGAGCCGGTCGGGGAGGCATCGGCTGCGCTGGGCAGGCTCGTACCAGTCGTGCGCGAGTTGGAAGAGGCTGTCATGAGTTCCCCACGGGGCGGCGGTTCCCAGCATACGATGCACCGGTCTCCCGGTCCATTCATGCCGTATCACCGGACGGCGGACTGTTGATCCGGTCAGCGCTCGAGCCGACGGAGCGTGGCCTCGAGCGTGAGCGCTCGAAGCACCGTGAAATCCATGTCTGCGGGCGGGGTTTGGGGGGCGAACGTCGCGCGAACCATCCGGGTGAACTCGGTGGGATCGACGACGCCCAGCTCGGCGAGGCGCGAATTGGATGCGAGCGGCTCCCAAGACGCGGCGGTGCGGTGGAAGGCTCGCGCGTGGAAAGCGGAGTATTCCGCCGGCGGGCTGCGCCAGCGAAGCCCGGGTCGGAGCGCGGGCCCGATGACCTGCCTGAGAGCTGGTTTGATCATCTCGGGCGACCAGCGCAGGTGGGTCGGCAGCGCGAGGAAGGCGCGGGCGACGCGCACGTCGAGGAAAGGATGAGCCTGCTCGACGCCAGCATCGGCGGCGAAGCGCTGGTGACTCGTCATGATCCACGACATCGACGGCGAGAACGCGAGCGCGAGGCAGGCCGCCCGTCGGAGCGGGCTCGGGTGATCGAATCGTTCGGAAAAATGCTCGATTTCTAGCTGCGCCGCCGTCGCGTCGTCGCGGCCCTGCGCGCTCATGAAGCGCGGCAAGCTCCGCGCGAGGCGTTGGTGCGCGCGACGCACGCCGACCGCAGCGGGGCTGAGGGCGCGCACAAAAGCTCGGGCGAGCGCGACCCACGAAGCGCGATCGAAAGGCGAATCGTAGAGGTTCGCGAAGCGCGCGGCCTCGAGCCATGCGTGGCGCTGGAGCGCGTCATCGACCTCGAACCCGAGGTGCGTCGCGAGCTCGTCGCTGCCCTCGCCGGTGAGCACGACGCGGACGCCGCGCGCGACGGCGCGCTCGTAGAGCTCGCGGTACGCGACACACCAAGGCCCCGGAAAGTCCAAGTCCGCGCGTGCGGCCGCGACAGGGTCGAACACGACCTCGGCGCCATCGGCGACGAGGAGCTCGGGGCTGACGCCGTCGATCGAGGGAAGCGACTCGCGGAGCGCGGTCGCATAGCGGAGCTCGTCGCAATCGAGGCCCGTCGCTCGCATGTGGAGGAGCGCGTCGAGCGAGCGCCCCCGCTTCGCGAGCGCCGCCGACGCGAGGACCACGACCGACGAAGAGTCGAGCCCACCCGAGGCCTGCGCCGCGATCGGGTGGGGTGATTGCGTGCGGAACTCGACGGCGTGCTCGAGCGCGTTCCGCACCCGCTCGAGGTGCTCGCGATCGGGCCGGTGCGCGTCGGCGGCGTGCGGGTCCGGCTCGAAGTAGGTCCGGGCGAGGGGCACAGCGTCGGGGCCGTCGAAGACCAAGATCGAGCCCGCCGGCACGGAGCGCACGTCGCGAAAGAGGGTGCGTTCACGCGTCACGAGCGCACCTGCGAGGGCGGCTGCGATCGCTCCGGGATCGACCCCACCGAGGCCACTGCGGCGGAGCGCGCGCTCGTCGCTCGAGACCCGGAGCGAGCCGCCGCGCGCATAAAAGAGCGGTCGAACACCGAGCGGATCACGCATCAGCACGACGGTGCGGCGCGCGGGCTCGAACGCGATCAGCGCAAAATCCCCGGTGAGCGCCTCGAGCGCGGAGAGTCCTCGCCGATCGAGGAGCGCCGCCACGAGCGCCGCGTCGGTCGAGCCGTCCGCAGAGAGATCCACGCGGTGCGCGAGCGCGTCGCGCTCGTCGAGGCGACCGTCGACGGCCACGATCCACCGCGCGCCCTCGGCGATCGCGCTGCGATCCAGCTGCTCGGGCGCGATCCACCGCGCGAAGACCACGCACGCGAAGCTCGGGCTTTGGTGGCGATCGACGCGATCGGCGCGCGCACCGAGCGTGGCGAGGATGGGCGGCTCGCTGGTCGACCCGAAGGCCTCTGCGTAGAGGAGGCTCATAGCGCGCTGACCTCGTGAATCACGGCGTGTCGGAGATCACGCCGCGCGCCGCCCCGCTCCTCGACCCAGGCGTGGGCCTCGAAATCCGTGCTCGCGTCCTTTCGCACGCCGACGAAGAGCACCGCGTCGCGGCCCGCGAGGCGATGAACGGCGAGCTGCACGAGCGCCTGCGGCAGACAATCGCCGCGGCCCTCCGGTGCGGGGCGGCCGAGCGCGGCGCGTACACCCGACCAACGAAAAGCGCGGCGCACGAGCGCGTCCGCGCGCTCGACGTCGACGTCGGCGCCGCCCCGCACGACCCCGATCGGGAGCCGACGAATCCACCGCGTCGCGCGCTCCAAGCCTCCAGCGCGGAGCAGCCCCGAGACCGGCGCGACGAGGCCCCAAGCCACGACGAAGAAGGCGCGTTCGCCAGGCGAAAGCCGCCGGAAAGAGTCGATGCTTCGCACGGCGGGGACGAACTCGGCTGGAGCTCGAGCGGATAATTTGCCATCTCTATCGGGCGGAGCAAAGGTCGAGCTTCGGGCTCCGCTGACCTTCGATGCGCGCAGCCCGTGGTTCTTCACATCCTCGTGACTGACACCTCGGCGGGCGGGCTTCGCGCCCCCGCGAACTCCCGTGCGGTTCGGCTCGGCTCCACGATCTTCACCGTGGCGCTCGAGATGGTGGCGCGTCTCGCGCTCTTCGGGACGGTGTTCGCGCTGTTCATGCCGTCGTCGGGGCACGGGCGAACGGCAGCGGCCGTCGGGCTCGTCGCGAGCGTCGCTGGCTTCGGGCGGACCTTCTGGCGTGCAGAGCTCCTGCATCGCGCGATGGCCGATCTCTGGAAGCGCTTGCTCGATGCTTCGAGCCGACACGGCATCGCGGCCCTCGAACGGAGAAGGACCGAGGACAAGCCTCGGCGCTCGTCGACGCGACGTTCGAGCTCGCCGCGACGAAGGCCTTCGCCGTTCCGGATCTCGCAGGGGCGCTCGCTTCGCTCGCGGTCGTGCTGCTCGCGGTCGCGATTCGCTTGGGTCCGGGCTGGCTCGCCGCGGGCGTCGGGGGCGCGTTGGGCGGCGCCGTGCTCCTCACCCCGTCACGTCGACGCGGTCGGCGCGCCCGCGAGCTCGCGTGGGAGGGACACATGCGCGCCGCGCGCCTCTTCGACACGCTGCTCTCAGGTGCGTTCGAGCTCCGCGCGAGCGGCCGCGATCACGCGCTCCGGACCATTCTTTCCGACGTGGCCTCGGGGGTCGCGCGCGCCGAGCGAGACGGCGTTCGCTATGGAGCTGCGCTCGCGGCCCTGCCGCTCGGGCTCTCCGCGGTGCTCGCCCTCGCGCCGTCGGCTTGGCTCGCGAGCCTCGTCGGCGCCCGCGTGGGTGAGGCTGCGGTGCTCGCGACTGCAGGGGCCTCGTTCGTCCTCGCGGCCCTCTCTGCTTACGAGGCTGTAGGTCGATCGCGCCCGCTCCGCCGAACCTTCGAGGAGTTCGAGGGCCGCGGGGCCGCTGCGGTAGCCGAGGCGCAGGCCTCTCCCGACGCGAATCCCACGCCGCTCGACGAGCTCACCCTCGAGGCGATCACCGTGAGATACCCGGGCGCAGATCGCCCGGTGGTCGCGGACCTCAGCGCGCGTGTCCGCCGCGGAGCAGGTGTCGCGCTCCTCGGTCCGAACGGCGTCGGCAAGACGACCACGCTGCTCGTCGCGCTCGGCTTGCTCGAGCTCGATCAGGGCCGCGTCCTCTTGGATGGGCGAGCCGCAGAGGCCTCGCGATGGGCCGCGCTTCGCTCGCGAATTCTCGTCTTGCCCCAGCGGCCGCACCTCGTCCCCGAGGAATCGATCGCCTGGCACCTCGGCCTCTTCGGGACCGCCGAGCCCACCCCCGAGAAAATCGAGCGCGCCCTCGAGCGGGTGGGCTTGCTCGAGAGGCTCCGCGCCCGATCACACAGCTCGCCAGGCGATATCCCGATGGGGGCTCTCAGCGCGGGCGAGCAACGGCGTGTTCTCCTCGCGCGCGCGTTCGTCGACGAGTGCGATCTCGTCGTGCTCGACGAACCCGAGGCTGGACTGGACGACGCGGGTCGCGCCGACCTCAAAGGTCTTCTCGGTGAGCTCGCACGCCATCGACTCGTGCTGGCGGCGGTCCACGACACGACCATTCTGCCGAGCGAGCTCACCCGCGTTCACTTGGGGGCGCACGAAACTGACGTGGTCGTCGACGGCCGCGCTGGAGCGCCCATCCTATCGTAGGGTGCTATATAGAGAGACGCGGGCGTGGGCGTCCCGGGTGCGCTCCGATCGTTTCTTAGTCGAGCAGCTTGAATGGAGCCGCCCGTTCGCACACCGGATCAATGTTTGCCGAGCAGTTCTTAAGGAGGAGCTCCTTTATGCGCACTGGGACCTGGTTGACGGCGCTCTTGGTGATGGCCCTACCCCTTTCAGCCTGCAGCTGTGGTGACGACACCGTCACGGGTGGCGGCGGCAGCGGGGGGATTGCGGGCGCTGGTGGTTCAGGCGCAACGGGAGGGGTCGGCAACAACGGGGGCATGGGCGGCTCCGTAGGCGGGCAAGGCGGCACCGGCGGCCAGCCAGCCGTCGCCAACGACACGTGCGCCAACCCCGACAAACTCACGATCGGCTTGGGTGAGAGCGCCTCGGCCAGCGGTACGACGACGGGCGCACAAGACGACACCAAGAGCTTCTGCATCGAAGACGCGAACGATGTTCGCAACGACGTCTTCTACGAGCTCACCCTCGAGGCCGATTGCACGCTCGACATCCAGGTCGACGGGACCGCGCCTCTCGATCCGGCGATCTCGCTCCGCAGCGCGTGCGACGTCGACGAGTACTGTGTGAACAGCACTGGCAACACTGAGGTCTTCCGTCGCCACGCGACCGCGGGGACCTACTTCATCGTGGTCTCCGACATGGACAACTCGGGCGGCGACTTCCAGCTGACGGTCGAGTGCACGCCTCCGACTTGTGGTGATGGCGTCCTCAACCCAACCGAGGATTGCGACGACGGCGGCACCCAGCCCGGCGATGGCTGCGATGCGCAGTGCCACTTCGAGGCTACCGACCCGACGATCGACACTTGCGTTGGCGCGACCGCGTCGGCTGGGACCACCCTCGCGCTCAACAGCACTGTCTTCATCCCGCCCACCGGCACACGAACGACGCTCGGCGCATCGGACAGCGGCACTGGCATCTCGTACCTCGCTGATCCGCCAGGCTGCATGTATGAGCCGGACGGCACGACCTCGTTCCCGAGCCCCGATCACGTCTACAAGGTCACGCCCACGGCGAACGGCACGCTCACGGTGACGCTCGGCGCCGACCAGAACGGCGTGCCCTTCTGCGGCGCCGACACTTCGCAACCCCCCGTGCAGCCCTACCCCGCCGGCTGCTGGGATCGCTCGATCCACGTTCGCGCAGCGACCTGCGATCAACAGTCCGCCGAGGTTGGCTGCTCCGACAGCGCGTTCAACTGGTGGGACGTCGAGACCGCAACCATCCCTGTCACCGCCGGCACGAGCTACTACGTGTTCGTCGACGGTTGGCTCGACGTCGGCGACGGTACCGATCGCGGCGCCTACGTGCTGAAGCTCAACCTCGCGCCCTGAGCTGAGCCTCGCGCAGAACGCGAACGGGTTTGGGGCCCCGTTCGCCGAGCCCGCGTGAATGAGGGTTCAACCCTTGCGGGGGTCGCGCGTTTGGGGGTGCTCGTTGTAGTAGGCGTCGAGGCTCTCCCGCGAGATCTCGACCTCGACGAGCCCGCTCGCCTGCTCGATCTTCGCTTGGCAGCCGAGCCTGCTGTTCGCGCGCACGTCGAAGGCTTTGTCGAGGATGTCCTCCTCGTCCTCCTCGGCCGCGCTCAGGAGCTCGCGCCCCGCGAGCACGTAGACGTGACAGGTCGAGCAAGCGCAAACGCCGCCGCACGCGTCGCCCTCGGGCGCATCGACGAGCTTCGAGGCGTCGCGCAGCGACATGCCCTCCTTCGCCTCGACGTCCCAAGTTCGACCGTGCGCACGCCACCGAATCGTCGTCATGAATGAGCTTCCTGCGTTGTTTGGGAGTGCTCGCGGAGGTGCGTCTCGACTCCCTTAGCGTGCGCGACCTCGGCCTCGACGTTGCCCACGCTGCGGCCAGCGATGGCCTTCGCGATCGCGCGGTCCATGCGGCGCCCTGCCCAAGCCTTCGTCGCGTTGTCGAGCAGCTCGACGCGCGCGTGGAGGATCGACGCGTTCGTGCCTCGCAGCGCCGCTTCGACGTCGCGCAGGGCCTCCTCGATGCGGGCGCGCTCCTCGGCCGACACGAGGTCGGCGTCGGTCTCGAGGGCCTTCGTCGTGGCAGCGAGCACGCGCCTGGCTTCGACGCTCTCCTCGATCAGCCTGCGCCGCGCGAGGTCCTCTTCGCCGTGGTCGAGCGCCGCGAGCAGCATCGCCTCGACCTCGTCGTCGCTGAGCCCGTAGCTGGGCTTCACCTCGACGTCTTGCTCGATGCCCGTCGTGGTCTCGCGAGCCTTCACGTGGAGCAGCCCGTCGGCGTCGACCGTGAACGTGACCTCGAGCCGAGCCATCCCCGCGGGCATCGGCGGGATGCCCTTAAGCGTGAAGCGCGCGAGCGAGCGGTTGTCGGCGGCGAGCTCGCGCTCACCTTGAACAACGTGCAAGACAAAACCCGTCTGGTTGTCCGCGTACGTGGTGAACGTCGACCGCGCGCCGGTCGGGATCGTCGTGTTGCGCGGCAGGATCTTCTCCGTGACGCCGCCCATGGTCTCGATGCCCAAGCTGAGCGGCAGGACATCGAGCAGGAGCACGTCGTGTTTCTCTCCCTCGCCAGCGAGCTGGTGAGCCTGGATCGCCGCGCCGAGCGCGACCACTTTGTCCGGGTCGATGTCGGAGAGCGGCTCTCGGCCGAAGAGCTCCGCGACGTACGACCTGACGAGCGGCACGCGCGTCGAGCCGCCGACGAGGATCACGCCGTCGAGCTCGCCCGCCTTGATCCCCGCGTCGCGCAGCGCGCGCCGACACGCGACGCCCGTGCGCTCGACGAGCGGTCGGATGAGCTCGTCGAACTCGGCGCGCGAGATACGGAAGAGCCGCTCGCGCGCGCCTTCCGGGAGCTCGAGCTCGACCGTCGCGCTCGTCGTGAGCGCGTGCTTCGCGCTGCGTGCCGCGTCGAGCGCGAAGCGGCGCAGGTGCGTCTCGCGGTCGGTCGAGCCCTCGGCGCGAAGGGCAGGGAGGATCCGCTCGGCGAGCGCGCGGTCCATGTCGTCGCCGCCGAGCTGACTGTCGCCGCCCGTCGAGAGCACCTGGAAGACGCCGTCGTCGAGGCGGAGCACCGTAATGTCGAACGTGCCGCCGCCGAGGTCGTAAACGGCGAAGACGCCGCTCTTGCGCTTCTCCAAGCCGTACGCGAGCGCGGCCGCCGTCGGCTCGTTGAGCAATCGCAGCACCTCGAGTCCAGCGAGCTTGCCGGCGTCCTTCGTGGCTTGTCGCTGCGCGTCGTCGAAGTACGCGGGCACCGTGATGACCGCGCCACCGACGCGCGTGAGCTCGTCCGCGGCCATCTTTTGGAGCTTGCGCAGGATCTCTGCCGAGACCTCGACCGGCGTGAGAGCCTGGCCTCGCACGCGGAAGCGGACGCTCTTCGCCTCGTCTTCGTTTGTAGGCAAAACAAAGTCGAAGGTCCCGAGCCGGCGAGTCTCAGGGTCGTCGGCGCCGCGCCCCATCAGGCGCTTCACGCTCGACACCGCGTTCTCCGGGTCGATCGAGGCGAGGCGCTTCGCGTCGTCGCCGACGATCACGCTGCCGTGGTCGTCGTAGTAGACGACGCTCGGCACCATCCAGACTTGGTTGCAGTCCTCGATGACGGCGGGTTGGTCGTCGCGCATGCGAGCGACGAGTGAGTTCGTGGTGCCGAGGTCGATACCGATCGGACGCGGCAGGGCTTTGGGGTCGAAGATCTCGAGTAGGTCCATGATCAGCCGTCTTCAGCCGGCGAGGGCTTCTTCGAACGCGGAGACCTCGTCGAGGAACCGTCGCGTGTAGCGGAGCTCGCCGAGGAGCGCGAGCGCGCGTGGCGCCTGCGGAGCGGGGGCGTCCAGCACCTCACCGAGCGCGCCGAGAAGCTTCGCCTCGCGAGCTCGCATCTCCTTCGCGAGGTCCTCGACCTGCGCGGCGTCCTTGGCGCGGACCGCGTCGGCGAGCGCCTCGCGAGCCTCCATCATTTCCATGAGCAGCGCGGGCGAGGCCTTGGGCTCGCGGTCCTCGCCTGTGGGGACGCCCGCGCGCGAGAGCAGCGCCTCGGCGCGACGCACCGGGTCCTTGAGCACGCGCAGCGCCTCGTTGACCTCGATCGCGCGCCCGAGGGCCATGCGTCGCTCGGCCGCAGGAGCGCCCGCGTATCGATCGGGGTGGAGCGCACGCGAGAGGGCTCGATGTCGCTCCTCGAGCTCGGCGAGGCCGAGCCCGAACCTCGGCGTCACGCCGAGCGTCTCGAACGGATCGGCCATCTCACGCCACGGTGAAGGAGTGCCCGCAGCCGCAACGCGAGGCTTCCTGCGGGTTCTTGAACTTGAAGCCTTGGTACATCAGCGTCCTCTCGTAATCGAGCACCGACCCCGCGAGGTACACCATGCTCTTCTTGTCGCAGAAGACGCGGACCTTGGATTTTCCGGCCTCCTCGAACTCGAGCACCGTGTCGCCCGCGCGCGGCGCGTCGTCGGCGAACTCGATCACGTAGGAGAAACCCGAGCAGCCGCCGCCGCGGATGCCCACGCGGAGCGCGGCGTCCGGCGTCTTCCGCTTCTCGAGCGCGGCGCGGATGGCGTCGACGGCCTTCGCGCTGACCTCGAGGTTCGGCGCCTTGCGAGCGGCAGGGGCGGGTTGCGTCTGCGGTGTCGTGATCTCGACTTCTGGGGTCATGGCTGAACCTCTTCCGCCGTCGTCGGCTCCGTCGTCGCTGCGCCGGACTCGAGAGCGCGCCGCGCCGCTTGCTTCGCTCGGAAGTCGGCGATGGCGCTCTTGATCGCGTCCTCGGCGAGGACCGAGCAATGGATCTTCACCGGGGGCAGGTTGAGCTCCTCGGCGATCATGCTGTTCTTGATCTCCTCGGCCTCGTCGACGGTCTTGCCCTTCAGCCACTCGGTGGCGAGCGAAGACGACGCGATCGCCGAGCCGCAGCCGAAGGTCTTGAACTTCGCGTCCTCGATCACGCCGTCGTCGCCGACCTTGATCTGCAGGCGCATCACGTCGCCGCAGGCGGGCGCGCCGACGAGCCCGGTGCCGACCGATTCGTCGTTCTTGTCGAGGGTGCCGACGTTGCGAGGGTTCTCGTAGTGCTCGATGACTTTGTCGCTGTAGGCCATGGCTTGTTCCTTCTCTGCCCGTGAAGATTCAGTGCGCGGCCCACTGCACGGAGCCGAGATCGATCCCCTCTTTGTGCATCTCGTAGAGCGGCGACATTTCGCGGAGCTTCTCGACCTTGGAAATCACCAGGTCCGCCGCGAAGTCGACCTCTTCTTCGGTCGTCCAGCGACCGAGCCCGAACCGGATCGACGAGTGCGCGAGGTCGTCGCCGATGCCCATCGCGTGGAGCACGTACGAGGGCTCGAGGCTCGCGCTCGTGCAAGCCGAGCCGCTCGAGCACGCGATGTCCTTGATGGCCATCAGCAGAGCCTCACCCTCGACGAAGCTGAACGACACGTTGAGGTTGTTCGGCAAGCGTCGCTCGCGGTGCCCGTTCACCTGGATCGCCTCGAGCTTCGTCTCGAGCCTGCGGAGCAGCCGGTCGCGCAGGCCGCGCACGCGCTCGCTCTCCGCCGCACCCTCGAGGCGCATGATCTCGGCCGCGCGCCCGAGGCCCACGATGCTCGGCACGTTGAGCGTGCCCGATCGCATGCCGAACTCGTGACCGCCGCCGTCCATCTGCGCCGTGATGCGCACGCGAGGCTTGGAGCGACGCACGTAGAGCGCGCCGACCCCCTTCGGGCCGTACATCTTGTGAGCGCTGATCGAGACGAGGTCCACGTTGAAGGTCTCCACGTCGAACGGCACGCGCCCGAGCCCCTGCACCGCGTCGCAGTGGAGGAGCACCCCGCGCTTGCGGGTGATCGCGCCGATCTCCGCGATCGGCTGCACCGTGCCGACCTCGTTGTTCGCGAGCATCACCGAGACGAGCACCGTCTTGTCGGTGATGGCGCGCGCGACGGCGTCGGGATCGACGAGCCCGTCGCGGCCGACATCGAGGTAAGTCACCTCACAGCCCTGTTTCTCCAGGCGCTTGCACGTGTCGAGGATCGCCTTGTGCTCGATCTTCGTCGTGATGAAGTGGTTGCCCTTGTCTTTGTAGAACTCGGCGACGCCCTTCAACGCGAGGTTGTCGGACTCGGTCGCGCCCGAGGTGAAGACGATCTCCTTCGGGTTCTTGGCTCCGATGAGCGCGGCGATTCGCTCGCGCGCGACGCTCACGGCCTCCTCGGCGACCCAGCCGAAGCTGTGGCTGCGGCTCGCGGCGTTGCCGAACTTCTCCGTGAAGTAGGGCAGCATGTCCTCGAGCACGCGCGGGTCGACCGGCGTGGTCGCGTGGTAGTCCATGTAAATCGGTAGCTTCATTTGCAGGTTCCAGAGTTGAACAGCAGTCAAGAAACGATGCCCGCGACGAGGTCGGGCTCGGCCTCACGCTCGCGGAGCTGACAGACGTCGCACGTCGCCGAAGGCTCGGCGCTGCGGGGCGGTGGGCCCCCAACGCCGAAGAGCGCGCCCGGATCGCAGGCGTCGCAGGTGTCGAGGTAATCGATGCTCGCGGCGAGCTCGCGCTCCAGCTCGGCGAGCCGCGCGATCTGAGCGCGCGTCTCCTCGAGCTTCGTGCGGTAGGTCGCGCGCATCTCGGCCATGGCCACGGCCGCGGTGGGCGCGTTCTCCCACGAGGCGACGACCCGCTGGATGTCGCTCAGGCTCATCCCGAGGTCGTTGAGCTTGCTGATCCACCGGACTCGCGTGACCGCGGAGGGGTCGTACAGCCTGAACCGCCCCTTCGACCGGGCGTCCGGGCGCAGCAGCCCGAGCTCCTCGTAGTGGTGGATGGCGCGCACCGTCTTGCCGGTGGCCCGCGCCAAATCACCGATTTGTAGGAGCTTCTCCGCGGGCTCGTGGCTATGCACCGCATGCTCACCCACATCCCTCGACACGCTGGTCGCGTGCAGAGGGTGGCTTGCGCCGGGTTGGAGGATGGGCAGGTGCTTCACGAGAGCTCCATTCTAACTCGCACCCTTACGTGCGTGTTAGAGTTATTAGGTCGCTTCCTCCCGCACGTCAAGCATATCTGACGTGACGTCATGTTTGCCCCGATCGGACCGACGTGAGCTCCTTTGTCCTTGATCTCCTCGAAGGCGAGCACCCCGCCGAGGTCGCGCTCGCGCACACGGGCGGCGCGCTCTCGCTCGCGGTCGAGCTCGGGCATCCCGTGCTCTCGGTCGCAGTGGTGGGGCGCTCGGGCGCGCCGACCCTCGTGCTCGGGGCGACCCAGCACGCCGGTCGCGTGCTCGATCTCGAGGCCTGCGCGCGCTCGAAGACCTCGGTCCTGCGACGCACCACGACGGGGACCGCCGTGGCGCTCGACGGTGGGCTGGTGGTCGCGCTCGCCGTCCCCGAGATCGACGCGCTCTTCGACGACGCGACCCCGAAGAACGCGGTGAATCGCTACGTGCGACCGCTGCTCCACGGCCTGCGCGCGTGCAAGATCCCTGCGATGTACCTCGGACGCGAGTGGATCGCCGCGGACCGACGGCCGATCGGGGTGCTCGGCTTGGAGGGCTCGCTGGACAGCGCGCTCGTGCTCGAGCTCTTCATCACAGCGAGCGGGTCGCTCGCCGTCCCTCGCGAGCTCGCGACGCCGCTCGAGCGCGGGCTCGATCGCTACCGCGGCAAGGCCCCGCTCTCGCTCGACGAGGCGCTGCGCGGTGCCCCTGCGGCCTCGCTCGTCGAACCCTTCGTCGAGGGCGTGGCGCGCGCGGTGTCGATGGAGCCAGCGACCCACGAGGCGAGCTCGGCGCAGGTGGTCTTCATCGAAGAGGTGACGCGCACGACGAGCCCCATCGACGATGGTGCTAAGTTTTTAGCACCCATCGAGGTCCCGATCGGCTACCTCGACGTCGCGCGCACGTCTCTCGGCGTCTGGGTCGGTGGCGACGCGCTCACCACGACCAGCGCTCTCGGCTTCTCGTCCGAGCTCGCGTTGGAGACGACGACGCCCCTCGAGGGTTGCTTGTGGAGCGACCTTCGAAGGGCGCGAGAGCTCGCCGCACAGTTCTCTTAGGAATCGGGAGCGGCTGAGCTCGGTCGGCTGCTTTTTCTCAGGCGTCAGCGCTCGGCTGCTTGCCCTTCTTCTTGGCTGCCTTGGCCTTCTTCGCCTTGTCGGCTTTGCCGTGACCCGCGCCGTTCGCCTTCGCGCCGTTGGTGCTCGCGGCGACCGCAGAGGGGCGCGCGAGATCGTCGGCCATCTTGGCGGCGCGGTTCGTCTTCTCCCACGAGAACTCGGACCGACCGAAGTGACCGTAAGCGGCGGTCTGGTAGTAGATGGGGCGCAGGAGATCGAGCTCCTCGATCAGGGCCTTCGGCCGCATGTCGAAGTTCTGCATGATGTAGCGCTCGAGCACGTCGTCCGCGACGCGGCCGGTGCCGAACGTGTTCACGAAGACGCCGACGGGCTGCGCGACGCCGATCGCGTAGGCGATCTGGACCTCGCACTTGGCGGCGAGCTTCGCGGCGACGACGTTCTTCGCGACGTAGCGGGCGTAGTAGCAAGCCGAGCGATCGACCTTCGACGGGTCCTTGCCGCTGAAGGCGCCGCCGCCGTGACGGCCCATGCCGCCGTAGGTGTCGACGATGATCTTGCGGCCGGTGAGGCCGGCGTCGCCGTGCGGGCCACCGACGACAAATCGTCCAGTGGGGTTGACGAAAATCTTCGTCTGCTTGTCGATGAGCTTCGCCGGGATGACCTTCTGGATGACGAGCTCGCGCATCGAGTCGGAGATCGTCTTGTGCTTCACCGACTCGGAGTGCTGGGTCGAGAGGACGATCGTCGCGATGCGCGCGACCTCGTTGCCGTCGTACTCCACCGTGACCTGCGTCTTGCCGTCGGGGCGGAGCCAGTCGACCTGGCGCTTCTTGCGGACCTCAGCGAGCTTCTTCGCGAGCTGGTGCGCGAACGTGATCGGCGCGGGCATGAGCTCCGGCGTCTCGTCGGTCGCGTACCCGAACATGAGTCCCTGGTCGCCGGCGCCCTGCTCCTTGAAGAGGCCCGAGCCCTCGGTCACGCCCTGAGAGATGTCGGGGCTCTGCTGCTCGATGGCCGTGAGGACGGCGCAAGAGCCGCCGTCGAAGCCCATCGCCGAGTCGGTGTACCCGATGTCCTTGATGGTGGCGCGGACGATCGACGGGTAGTCGAGGTGAGCCTTCGTCGTGATCTCGCCGGCTACAATCGCGTAACCGGTCTTGACCATCGTCTCGCAGGCGACGCGTGCGCGCGGGTCCTCGCGCAGGATGGCGTCGAGGATCGCGTCCGAGATCCGATCGCAGACTTTGTCCGGATGACCTTCAGTGACCGACTCGGAGGTGAAATGGTAGCGTCGCATCTTGCATCCTTCTTGGCGTGCTTAGTCCCGAACGGGGGTTTGGGGCCCCGTTCGCCCGTGCGAATTCTCGCGTAAAGCGGATGGCCTTTACGCTCTAACAGACGAACCGTCAATCAGAGGCTCTCCGCGGCTACTCGGTGGCGCGACTGCCGGCCTGAGTTCACAAAAAAAAGAGACGCGGCCGAAGCCACGTCTCCTTGCTGCGACACACGCGAGGGCGTCAGTTCTTCACGCCACCAGCGGCCTCGATCTTGGAGACGAGGTCCTTGTCGAACGACTCCTTGAGGCGTGCGCGGACCTTGGCGAAGACCGCGTTGAACTTCTCCTCGTTCACGTCGAACTTGGTGAGCTTCATGCGCTTGAAGGACTCACCGTCCTCGGTCTTGATCTTCGCGGTCAGCGCCTTCGCGGCGACCTTGCCGGTGTCGACCACGATGGTGCGAAGATCACCGGGGAGCGACTCGAGGCGCTTGTTGTTCATGATGATCGCGCCGATGGCAGCGTTGGTGATCTGGTTCGACGCCTGGTCGAGCTGGCCAGCCCACTGCAGCTGCTCCACCGCGAGCGACGGGGAGACGACGGTGTCGACCGCCCCGGTCTTGAGGTTGGAGAGGACCTCGGGGACGTTGAGCGGTTGGGTGCTCACACCACCGATGATTTGGTAGAAGACCGGAGTGACCGTGTCGTCCTTCCAGACGTAGGGCTTGCGACCCTTCAAATCGTCGGGGCTGGACACGGTGCCGGTGCCCTTGAGGAAGAGGTGGGCCATACCGACGAAGCCCCAGCCGATGTTCTGGGCGCCTGCGTCCTTGAGGCCCTTGTTGAAGTCGTCACCCACGGCAGCGAGCGCGGCGTCGACCTTGTCCCAGTTGGTGAGGGCGCCCGGCATCTGCATCGCGACGACGGGCTTGTAGTACTTGCTCAGGCCGACGGCGGTGACCGCGGCGCCGTCGAGCTGGCCGGCCTTCATCTTGCCGACCATCGCGCCCTCGTCTCCTTGGACGCCGTTATAGTCCCATTGCATGTCGATCTTGCCGTCGGACTTCTTCTCGACGGCGGCCTCCCAGACCTGGAAGACCTGACCCCAGATGCTCTGCTTCGGCGCGAGCGTCCCGAACTTCAGGACCTCCTGCGCCGATGCCTCCCGCGGGAGCACGCCCACCATCAGGGCGAACGCTCCAAAAAGCGCAATGAGCGCTTTCTGCAACTTCATGGTGATACACCCTCCATTCCCAACGTCCGCCCCGTATAGCGGAGCCATCGCCCAGTGGGTAGGGCGCCCGACCCGTCGAGAACCACCCCGACGAATCGATGCAGCAACCGACTTAAGACTCCGAAGCCCACGCGAGGTGGTCCTCGAACGTGGGTTGACGAGCGAGCCCTACGCTCTATTCAGCGCTACTTGCCGCGACGGCGCGGATAGCGGTGCAGATTGCGGACGAGGACCTCGGTCACGGCCTTGCGGGTGGAGGCCTGCGAGCTGATGACGCGCGGCGCGATGATGCGCTCGATGTGGAAGCCCTCGTAGAGCGCCGCGACCTCGGGGACGTCCGAATTGCTGAGGGCGAGCAGGCATCCTCGCTCGTCGAGCTTGCGGAAGACCGCGGCCAGCTCGGCCTGGTCCTCGTCGTCGAAGCTACCGCCCGAGTAGCCTGCGAAGCTCGCCGTGCGGCTCAGCGGGACGTAGGGCGGGTCGAGGTAGATGACATCGCCGGGCTCCGCGTGCTCGAGCAAATGCTCGAAGGACTGGTGAGCGAGCGTCACCCCCGCGAGGGCGCGCGACGCGGCCTCGATGCGGCGCACGTCGAGGATGCGGGGGTTCGTGAACCGCCCGATGGGCACGTTGAACTTGCCCGACTGGTTCGTCCTGAAGAGCCCGTTGAAGCAGGTTTTGTTGAGGTAAATGAGCCACGCCGCGCGCTCGATGGCTTTGCCGCCGCGGTGATTGAAGTGCTCGCGCACTTCGTAGAACTGCGTCGCTGAGTGCTTTTCGGCGAGGCGCTCGAGCTCCTGGCAGAGCTGGACGGGGTGGTCGCGGACGGCCTCGTAGGTCTTCACCAAATCCGTCAGCGCGTCGGAGAGAACGAATCGACGAGCTGGGCGGTGAGCGCGCAGCCAGAAGAAGAGCGCCCCACCACCGACGAAGGGCTCGCGGTAAGTGCGCCCCGAGAGGTCTTGCGGCAGGAGCTCTGCGAGGCGCGGCGCGAGAGACCACTTGCCGCCGGCCCACTTGAGAAAAGGGCGAGCGACGACGTGCTCGGGCGGTTCCGGTGCGGGCACGACGGGCACGAAAGGCGCGACGGAGCGCGGTCTCAAGGCGTTACGGTCTCCGTCTTGGGGACGAAGGTGTTGCGGAGTGCCACGCGGTTGAGCTCGAGCCGAAGCGCATGCCCGCTGCGCACGATGGTGATCTGGACCTTCGAGCCGGGGGCGCCACGGAGGTGCTTGCGGAGCTGCTCGGCGTCGAGGTCACGCGCGAAGACCCCGTCTATCATGACGATCTCGTCGCCGGGAAGAACACCAGGTGCGGAGCTCGACGCGACGTCGTGCACGTAGACACGACCTGTCTCGCCGTCGCGGCTGAGGACGGCGCCGATCGATCCGACCTCAGGGGCGCTCGATCCGAAGCAGCCGACGAGCGCGACCGCGATCACGGCGCCGAAGCACGCGTTCGCGTAACCACCTATGCACCGCGAAGTTCGCTTTACTCCCCAAAATGTGAGGCGAGCCTCACATTTGTCCGGGGAGCGCGCGGTGGTTCCCGAAGACATGGTCTTTTGGAGGTGGGCCGCTTGAGGCGGGGGTGTCGAGTTTCTGCCGGAGACAGGACATCGTCGAATTTCGGTCTTGTCGCGGCGCCCGGTTTGCTTCTACACGGATCCGTTACCACATGGCCACGGTCGAGCCGCAGGTTGCGAACTCCGCGCCCAATGTGGAGCTCCCTCGAGGGTGGAAGCGCCGCCTCGAGGACCCGCTGAATACCTACTACCGCTATCCAGTAGCGGCGGGCATCACGAAGCTCCTGATTCGCACGCCGGTGACACCGAACCAGGTGTCGCTGGTGCAGCCGCTGATCTCGGCGTTCGCGGGCTACCTGATCACGTTCGACGACTGGCGCTACCACATGACGGCGGCGCTCGTGTTCGAGTTCCGCTCGATCCTCGACTGCGTCGATGGGTCGCTCGCGCGAGCGAAGAAGATCGCGAGCCCGAACGGTCACGCGGTGGACGCGATCGCGGATTGGCTCGGCGTCGTGTTCTTGTTCATCGGGATCATGCACTACGTCGTGCATCACCCGGCGGCGGGCTACTCGTCGATGCTGAGCTTCTGGATCGTCGGCCTCGCGCTCGCGCAGGGCGCGCTGCGCTCGATCTCGCACGACTTCTTCAAGAGCAAGTACATCGGCATCTACGAGCGACGACGCGACGAGGTGACCGAGCAGCTCTTGATGAAGCGCCGGTCGTGGTGGGGCCGCGTCGAGACCTTCATCCTGCGAACCCAGCACCTCTTCTTCCAGTTCCAGGGCTTCGACGCGCGGCGCTCGCGTCCTCTGCCTGCGTCGGCGATCGAGCGGATGGTGAGCGAAGAGGACTCGCCGCGGACACGCTTCGTCGGCTTCTTGTGGAGCGTCTCGAGCGGCGACGCGTTCCTCTCGTTCGTGATCGTCTCGATCCTGATCGGCAAGCTCTGGGCAGGGCAGCTCTTCTTCGCGACGTTCGGGACAGCGTGGATCTTCGCGGTCATCGCGTACAACGTTGCGTTCATTCGTCGCTACCAGCAGCCGGAGCGCTGACAGTGGCTTCGGGGCGGAGCGTCTTCGACGGGTGCATCGAGATCGCGACTGGCGAGCTGATGGACGACGACGAGCAGACGGCGTCGATCGACGAGCCCTTTACGAAGCTCACAGAGCTCCGCTTCACGCTCGACTATCCGTTCGAGTCGCCGCTCGCGTGTGAGGTCCGCAACCCGAAGGGGATCTCCGTGCGCGACGTCGTGGCGGCCGTGCAGGTCGGCTTTCGAAGGATGTACGCGGGCGCCACCGAAGAGCCGATCTCGGGCCTCGTGAACGTGCGCGTCAACGGTGACTTCGGCGAGGCTCTCCACGCCATCACCGACCTCGTGATCGAGGGCATCTCCGTCGACGAAGACGAAGCGACCCTCACGATCGACATCGGCAGCTGACGCGGCCCATCGGCGCGGGCCGCGCGCTACGCGGACGCCGCGTCGACGACCTTTACGAGCTCGCTCGCGCGCTCGACGTCCTCGCGGAAGTCGATCTCGGTCCAGGGGAACTCGTCGACGCGCTCGAAGCCCCACTCGACGAGCGAGAAGGCTCGATTCATCGCGGCCTCGTACTCCTGATCGAGGCGGCCCGCTGCGATCTCCTCGGCGAGGATGCTCTCGAGGACGGCCCAGCCCTTCTTGCCGACCTTCGCGAAGCCGACGCTCTCGCCTGCGAAATCCCAGGTGCCGAGCGGTGACACGCGTCGCGCGATCGCCATCACGCGGCCGTTGATGGTGCCGACCATCATCTCCTCGCCGGTCTCCTCGGAGCGGCCGTCGAGGAGGACGGCGTTCTCGTGCGGCGAGCGCACGAGGCGCTCGAGGAGCGCGGGCGGGTAGAGGACGTCAGCGTCCATGTAGATGCCGCCGTCGCGCAGCCGATCCGCTGCGCGGTAGAGCGACACGATGCTGCCGCGAACGAAGTCGGGGTTCGTGACGAGCTCGATCGTGAGCGGAGTGTGCGCGAGGTGCTCGGCCACGAAGGAGCGGATCATGTTCTCCTGGTGACCCACGACGACCGTGACCGCGTCGACGCCCGCGCGGTGCATGTTGTCGATGTGGCGCGCGAGGAGCGTGCGACCCCCGACGTCGAGCAGGCACTTCGGGGCGTCGCTCGCGAGGCGCTTGCCTCGACCAGCGGCGAGCAGGACAGCGCGCACGGCTACTCCTTGATGAGCGCCCAAGCGCGCTTGTAGTCGTCGAACGTGTCGATCTCGAGCCAGCCCTTGTAGATGTCGATCGCCTGCACGTCGGAGCCGCGGTGCACGAGCTCTTGGACGAGGTCGGTGAACGTCGCGTCCTTGAGCGACGAAGCCTCACCGCAAGCGCCCTTCGTCTCGGCGAGCTGGTTGTGCAGGTCGCTGAGGAGGCGCGAGCCCTTGTCGGAGAAGAGCGCGAGGCCGATGAACTCACCCTGGGCCTGACCCGAGGGGACGTTGCGACCGATCTTTGCGACCGCGTGCGGAGCGTCGGCGCCGATGAAGCGGTAGCCGGACTCCTGCGCGTCCTTGAGCTGGACGAGATCGGGGACGCCGCGACCGGCCGTGGCGGCCGCCGGAGCCTCACCCTTTGCGGGGTGGGTGTCGGTCCAAGCGCGATCGACCACGAGCGAGATGTCTGCGGGGCTCTTCAGCAGCTTCTCGAGGATGCCGCGCTCGAAGAGGATGTCGCCGTAGAGGAAGAGGAACTGATTGCCGAGCTCCTTCTTCGCCGTGAAGAGGCTCGCGGCCTCACCGGTCGAGGCGAAGTCCTCGTTGTCGTAGTACCGGACGTTGGGCAGGTTGATCGCGTCCTTCTTGTAGCCGCGCACCGCGACGATGTCCTTGATGCCGCAGGCGTTGAGGACCTCGATCTGGCGCTCGAGGATCGACTTGCCCTTGATGTCGAGCATCGGCTTCGGGACGTTCTCGGTGAGCGGGAGCAGGCCCTGGCTCTGACCGGCCGCGAGGATCACCGCCGTCACGCCCTTGCTCTCGCTCGGCATGAAGGCCTTCTCGTCGGTGGTCATCTTGTCGACGCCGACGAGCTCGTAGACGCGGGTGAGGGGCACGACCATCGGCTCGACGCTGCCGGTGAAGGCCTCCTTGCGGAGGGTGCGCAAGGTCTCGGTCATCGCCTTGATCGACGAGCGAACCGCGTGGTTCGCGAAGATGACCAGCTTGAAGCCGGCGGCGTGGAGCTCGTCGACCTTCGTGTCCTTGTAGATCGTTGGTACACAAACGAGCGGCACGTCCTTGCGATCCCAGAGGCGCGCGAACGTGAGGACCTCTTCGGGGCTCTTCGACTTCGAGTGGATGAGCACCATGTCTGCGCCCGCGTCGGCGTACGCGCGGCCGCGGTTGAGCGCCTCTTCCATCCCCCAGCCAGCGATCAGCGCCTCGGTGCGGGCGATGATGACGAAGTCACGATCGCGCTGCGCGGCCTTGCCGGCGCGGATCTTCCCGGCGTGCTCCTCGAGGGGCGAGAGCTCGCGCTTCACGCCTGCGTAGAAGCTGCAGCGCTTGGGGAAGACGTTGTCCTCGATGCAGATGCCGGCGATGCCCGAGCGCTCGTACTCTTCGACGCAGCGGATGACGTTGATCGCGTTGCCGAAGCCGTTGTCGCAGTCGGCGACGACGGGGATCTTCACGGCGTCGTTCATCATCTTCGCCGCGCCGAGGCTCTCGGCCATGGTGAGGATGTTCGCGTCGGGGACGGCGTACGACGCCGAGATCTCGAACCCCGAGGCCCAGAGGCCGTCGAAGCCGGCCTCCTCGCCGATGCGGCCGGAGAGCCCGTTGTGGGCGCCGACGATGACGATGGGGCCGGGTCGGCTGATGAGGTCTCGGAGCTGTCTTGCTTTGCTGGTGGCCACGTTCACTCCCCAGGGTGATGCAGATTGCGCGCCGGCATAACACATCCGCACGAAGACAGGGCTATGGCCGATCGCAAGATTCGAGCGCGTAAAGACGCACGCACCCCTCGGTGCCGATGATTCGCAGCTGGCAGGCGAGACGGATCGTGGGGCCTCGGGCTTCGGGGCTCCGCTCGAGCAGGTCGAGCAGCTCGCGCTCGTCGGACCGCGCCGGCGCGAGGAGCTCGGCGCCCGACTCCACCCGCACGCGGCAAACTCCGCAGCTCGCGCCGCGACACGAGAACGGGACGGGCGCGCGTGTGTCGTCGCAGAGATCGAGCACGCGAGCGCCAGGCTCAGCGATGGCGGTGACTGTTTCGCTACCGTCCGAGGCGACGATCTCGATCGCGACGGACATCAGCGACAGGCGGGCGCGCTCGCGAGCTCCGCGTCAGCGAGCTCGCAGGCGCTCACGAGGGCAGGCGGGGGCGCGTCGGATGGCGCGGTCTTCGCGCGGGAGAGCCACTGCCCCTCGATGTCGTCGATGAGCTTCGCGCGGGCGGAGCGCTCGGCCTCGGGGGCCTTGCCGAGGCAGCCGCGTGCGCGCGAGAGGTAGCGATCGCAGGCCGCGACGCCGATGGGGCCCGACTTCGCCGAGGCGCTCGCGCTCGCGACGATCGCGGTGCCGGTCGCGGTGGTCGTCGACGTCGACGAGGGCGCGCTCTGCGAAGCGTCGCCGCAGGCGACGCACAACAACACGAGCACCGAAGCGAATCGGGGGCGCGCGGTCATCGGTGCGGTCCTCGGCGAGGAGCGTGGTGCGCGCGGGTCGCGTGGGTCGCTGATGATTTTGTAAGCATGCCGCAGTGCTCTTCGCGCGGGCGATCGCGGAAGGCCTGTTGGGTGGGGCCGTGAAAGTGCGGGCGGGGTTGGGACACGATGGCTGCCGGCTCGAGGTTCGCCCGCTCGGCCGCGTCCGCCAAGAGCTCGTCGGCGCGGACTGCCTCGCGCCCGAACGAGCCGTCGCCCAGGATGACGAGTGCTCGGCCGCCCGGGCGCAGCACGCGCGCCATCGCGAGGACCGCGGCGTCGAGCTGCGCCTCGAATGTCGCGCGCGCCTCTTCTTCACCGATCCCTGCAGCGTCGCGACGCGAGCCAAGCTCTCGTCGTGTGAAGGCGCTCGCGCCGAGCCCGAGCCAGCGCAAACGCAAGCGGTGGTGCTCGACGTAGTCGTAGACACCGGGGTAAGGCGGCGAGGTCACGACGAGATCGATCGAGCTGTCGCCGATGGGCTCGAGGAGTCGCGCATCACCGACGAAGACGCGAGCCTCTCGAGGTTGGGCCGCGAGCGTCGCGACGCCGTCGGTGAAGGCGCCGAGTCGCTCGACGAGCTCACGCGTCTTCTTCTCGAAGAGGCGCGCGGGATAGCCCGCAGCGATGCGCGTGGGGCGCTCGCCGCTCGCGGTGTCGCCGCGCGCGCGGCTGAGCTTCACGAGGATGGAGGAGAGGACGAGCTCGAGCGTCGCGCGGAGGTCCTCATCGGGCTCGGCGTCGAGGCCCATGCGGAGGCTGTCGAGCTCGAGGAGCACGTGCGGATCGAACGCGGTGGTGTCCGCGCTGCCGTAGCGGTGACTCGCGCCGGCGCGCGCCGCGCGTCGTGTGTTCGCGAGCTCCGCGATGCGACCGGCCGCGGCGAGGAGAGCCTCGCCCTCGTTGGGGCGGAGCGGGGTCGTCTTGCGTTTTGCGAGGCGAACCGCGAGCGGATTGATGTCGGAGCCGAACGCGCGGCGCCCGAGCAAGCGAGCCTCGACGAGGACGGTGCCGCTGCCGCAGAACGGATCGAGCACGGAGTCGCCGGCCGCGCTGAAGCCCTCGACGAGGCGGCGCGCGGTGGTCGGGTGCATGCGCGCCGGGTACGTGTGGAAGCCGTGCACGTGCGCGCGAGCGTCGCGCTCGGCGTCGTCACTCGAGGCGATGCTGCTCGCGACGTCGAGCGCGTGCGCGATGCGCTCGCACGCGGTGCTGTCGCCGCGCCGGCGTGTCTCGCCGCCGACGTGCGTGAGCGAGCGCCGATGTCGATCGGGCTCTCGACGCTCGGGCGATCGCGTCGTCATGTCAGGGACCGACGCGCGACTTGGCTTGCGCGGATTGCGCGTCGAGCGCGGCCTGGGCCTCGGTCTCCGCGGACTGCTCGCGTGCGAAGCGAGCCTCGAGGGCCGCGAAGCGCGGGTCGGCGCCGATCGTCGGGCCGGTGCCGGTGTCGACGCGGAGCCCACCGATCTCGGCCTCGACGGTCGCCGCGGTGAAGAAGTGCTGCGCGCGAGCCTCGGGGATGCCGAACGCTCGCGCGATGTCAGCGGGCGTCTTCGCGACGCCGCGACGCACGAGCTCGGTCGTGGCTTGCATCCACGCGGCCTCGATCGCGGTCGCGATCTCTTTCGTCAAGGAGGCTTGCTTACCGCGCGAGAGCAGGATCGCGAGCACCGATGGGCCTGCGATCACGCCGAGGGTGATGAGCGCCGCGAGGAACGAGAAGAAGAAGATCGGCAGCGACACGAACGCGCCGAAGACGGTGCCGACGATGCCGAAGATCCCGAGCCCGCGAAACAGCGAACGCTTCTTGCGGGCAGCGTCCGCGTTGCGGAGCAGCGTCGTCGCGACCTCGGGGGGAGGCGTGCCGTCCGGCGAGGGGATACGCGGCGCGCCGCACAGCGAGCACACTGCGACGAACTCGGGGTGCGGCACGATCGCGCCGACGCCGCGACACGCAGGGCACTGCGCGGCGCCCTGGAAGCTCGACGCGAGGTTCGCGTAGGGATCGAAGCCGGGGTGCTGCATCAGGAGGGCTTCTCCGCGAGGGAGCGAACGGCGGCCTCGAAGAGCAAGCGGCCGTCGGTGCCGCCGTGCAGAGCCTCACTCATGCGCTCGGGGTGCGGCATCAGGCCCATCACGTTGCGACGAGGTCCGCCGTAGACCCCGGCGATGTTGCGCACGCTGCCGTTCGGGTTCGCGCTCGTCGTGGCCGAGCCCGCGGCGTCGACGTATTCGAAGGCGACGACGACGTCGTGGTGCGCGTGCGGCGGGAGCTGGTAGCGGCCCTCGGCGTGCGCGATGGGCAACCGCAGCGTGGGTCGCCCGCTCGCGAGCAGCGCGGAGGTGAACGGACCGTCCGCGACTGGCCGAACGAAGACGTCGCGGCACTCGAAGCGCAGATGCGCGTTGCGGGTCAGCGCTCCCTCGAGGAGGCCGACCTCCGTCAGGATCTGGAAGCCGTTGCAGACACCGAGCACCAGCCCACCGCGTTCGGCGTGCCGTTTGACGTCGGCGATGATGGGGCTTGCCTTGGCGATGGCGCCGCAGCGCAGATAGTCGCCGTAGGAAAAGCCACCCGGCAGCGCGACCAGGTCGACGCCCGCGGGGAGCGCGCTGTCGCGGTGCCACACGATGGACGTGCGCACCTGCAGGACATCCCGCAAGGTGCGGATCATCTCGGCGTCGGCGTTGGAACCCGGGAAGACGACGACAGCGGCGTGCACGCGCTCGGCATAGCGGATCGCTCTCCGGGCGCAAACCCGGACAACCCACCGGTCGTGTGGCATAACTCGCTCGTGCTCGGCCGGCGCGCGAAGAATCGCTCCGTGGTCGCGCTGCGCCGTGAAGAGCCGCAGCGACCGCACGAGGGTGGGCTCGCGCGCGTGGTCGTGTCGACGTACCTCGTGCTGGCGCTCATCGGTGGCGCGCTCGCTTGGTATTTTTCAGGCAATCCGCTCGCGCATCCGCGCCCGTGGCTCAACCTCTCGCTCTTCACGCGCGTGTCGTCGAGCATCGCTCTCGGCACCGCGCTCGCGTTCGCCGTCGTGCTCGCGACGCGCTTCACCGTCACGCGCTTCGGGTGGGCACGCGCGCTCCACCACGAGCTCCAGCCGCTCGCGCGCCGCTTCGATCGCAACGAAATTTGGCTCGTCGCGCTCCTCTCGAGTCTGGGCGAGGAGCTCTTCTTTCGGTCGTTCCTCGTGCCCGTCGTTGGGGTTATCGGCTCGACGCTGATCTTCGGCCTCTTGCATCAAACCCGCGGCAAAGCTCGGTGGATTTGGGTCGCGTGGGCCTCGATCGTCGGCGCGGCGTTCGCGGTGCTCTACTGCTTCACGGGGTCGGTGCTCGGCCCCATCGTCGCGCACGCGCTCATCAACGGCACGAACCTGCAATTTCTCAGGAGCTACGTCGTGACCGAGGAGCCTGACTACGGCGACGCGAAGACGACCTGAGACCCAGAGCTGTGAAACGCCGTTGGCGAGCGGTGCGAGGTGCGACGTGCGACGTGCGAGGTGCGACGAGCGACTTGCGACTTGCGACTTGCGACTTGCGACGTGCGACGTGCGACGTGCGACTTGCGAGATGCGACTTGCGACGTGCGAGTTGCGATTGCTTGGTGCTCCGCGACCTCCCGCCTCCACTTCGGGCGTCGGGCTGCCCAGGCGCGAACCTTCCGTGCCAGCCCCGCGCGGTACCCCTCGACAATTTGAAGGATCCGGCGCGCGGGTCTGTCACGGAAGCTGCGCGCGATGGGGGCAAGCCGACGCCCTTCGCGTCGGCGGGAGGCTCCTATGGACACCGTCTTTCCATTCCAGAAGCTCGATTGCTAGGTCGCGGCTCGCGAGTTCGCCCGCCAGGTTCAAAGAGCGGAGATCGCCGACAGTGAACTTCGAGAACAGGTGACGCGGGCGGCGAAGAGCGTCTTCCTCAACATCGCCGAAGGACTGCCCAACCGCCGGCTCGGCGTGCGGCGCCGGCACTTCGAGATCGCTCGCGGCTCGCTCGGTGAAGCCGCGGCTGCGCTCGACCTCGCCGCAGTGCTCGGCGCGCTGAGCGAGCCTCGCGCTACCGAGCTCAACCGGACGGCTCACCGGCTCGCGTTCCTCGTCGGGGGCCTGCTGAAGACTCGCTGACGCCTTGGGGCGGCCGGCTCACGAGTCGGCCGCAGCGTGGTCACGCAGCGGCCCCAACAATGATGCGGTCCGAGGGCCTGGAAGTCGCTCTGAGGGCGAGCGTGACGTGGTCCGAGGACGCGGGAGTCGCTCTGAGAGCGACGGCGACTTGGTCTGACGATGCGGAAGTCGCTCTGAGAGCGAGCGTGACGTGGTCCGAGGACGCGGGAGTCGCTCTGAGAGCGATGGGGGCTGTGGTCGGACCCCTCGGAATCGCTCTGAGAGCGAAGGGGATGTGTTCCGAGGACACGGAAGTCGCTCTGGGAGCGAAGGGGCTGTGGTCGGACCCCCTCGGAATCGCTCTGAGAGCGATGGGGATGTGGTCCGAGGACATGGAAGTCGCTCTGAGAGCGATGGGGATGTGGTCCGAGGACACGGAAGTCGCTCTGAGAGCGAAAGTGATGGGGTCGGACCCCCTGGGAATCGCTCTGAGAGCGAAAGTGATGGGGTCGGATCCCCTGGGAATCGCTCTGAGAGCGATTTCTTCGCGCAACCACGTGGGCCGACGGCGACGCGCTGGCAGCGACCGTGCGAAACGTGGGGCTATGTGCGTTCGCGTCCGCCAGTGCGTGCGGGTGTAACCGGAGCGACCGAGCTACTCGTTCCCTTGCTTGTCGGGGTCGCCAGCCGGGGGAGGTGAGCTCCACCCCGTGTCGAGGGACTCGGGCGAGGACTCGGGCTTCGCGGGCGTCGTCGGTGCGGTGGGCTGCTTCACGATGGGGATCCCCTTCGCAGGGGAGAGCGAGCGCATCGCGCCGAACGCAGTCTTGGTAGTGGGCAGCGGCTTCGGTGTGGTCTTGCCCGAGGGAACGAGCGGCACGAGCGGGCGCAGCCGGGGCGGCTCGGGTCGATTGGGCAGCGCAGAAGAAGGCAGCGGCGTCGGCTCCGGGATGGGCCTCGGCGCGTCGGGCTTCGGCGCGTCGGGCTTCGTGGGCTCCGGGCGGAGCGAGTCGAGCTTGATCGGCTCGTGCCTCGGGACCTCCTTCGGCGATTCGCTGAGCGGGGTCTGTTTGACCGCACCCGTCGGGGTGGCGAACCGCGGAATCGGCGGCTTCGGCGGGGCCGGGCGCGGACCGGGAACGTTGGGTTTTACCTGGCCCGGCGATGGCGTGGTTTGAAGTTGGGGTGAAGACCCCGCGCGTGGTGGCGGCGGCTGCAGCTGCGGTGACGAGCCTCGCGCTCCAGGAATGGGTGCCGGTGGCGGCAGCGCTGGGCCCGGCATCGGTGTCTCGGAGGCTGGTGGAGGCAGCGCCGCTTGCACGGCGGGGCGCCCTGCAGCTGGGATCGGCGGAGGCAGCGAAGAGGTCGGGCGCGGAGGGCGCTCGGAGGCCTCGCCCTCGCCGGGGCGCGACGTGATCGCCTGGTGCTGGCCGGTCGCGGGGCGCTGTCCGCGATGCGAGAACGTGTCCATCCACGAGGCGATGCGCGAGGAGGGCCCCGGGGACTCGCCGCGGTCTGCGTTGGATTCGTCCTCGAGGCGCGCGGCCTCCATGAGGAGGGCGTTGATGGGGCTGAGGTCGTTCGTCGCAGCGTCGCTGCTCCCTGGCGAGAACGAGAATTTCCCCGACTGCCAGGACATCGACTCGCGGATCGCTTGGAGCGGCGCGACGGGGCCGTCATCCATCGTCGCGGCCGCGACGTGTCCGGCGACGATCACGAACGCGCAGCGATGGACGTCGGTGCGAAGCTCGAGGCGTCCGCTGCGCCGCTCGAGATCGAGCAGCGTGAGGACGGTTCCGACCGACATCTGCGAGAGATCGCCGAACATGGCGGCGCTCGGTGGGATCGACGCGAGCGTCGCGCGGCTGCGCTTGAGGCGCGTCGCCATCGCGATGAGGGCGTCGACCTGCGCGACGACCTCGTCGATGCGGAACGGTTTGGTGAGGTAGGCGTCGGCGCCCACCTGGAAGCCCTCGAGCCGGTGCTCGCGATCGTCGAGCCCCGACAAGAACACGAAGGGCGTCGAAGAGATTTTGCTCTGGTGCGAGCGGATCTGACGAGCGACCCAATAGCCGTCGTGATCGGGCAGATCGATGTCGCAGACGATGCAGTCGGGCAGCTGTGAGCACGCGGTTTCGAAGCCCTGCACCGCGTTCTCGGTGACGGTGACCTCGAAGCCGGCGTCTCGCATCGCGACAGCGAGTAGGCGACAGACCCACTCGTCGTCGTCGATCACCAGGACGCGGCCCTTCGACATTCCGACGGAACGGTACCACGCGCTCCTCGAAGCAGGCCAAATGGCCCGATCCTCGAGCGGAGGGAGGGCCCGGCTAGCTCGCCCCGAGTTTGTCCGATCGAAGCTCCCGCACTATCCTGGGCGCGTGGGCCGCGAGCGCGTCATCGTCGCCATGAGTGGAGGCGTCGATTCCTCCGTCGCTGCGGCACGCCTCGCGCGCGAGGGTTTCGACGTGGTCGGCGTGACGCTGCACCTCTGGGATTACCCGGACGACGGCGAGCGAGGCCGGTGTTGCGCCCCTGAGGATCAATACGACGCTCGCGCCGTCGCGGACCACCTCGGCATCCCGCATTTCACGTTCGACCGGCGCGAGCTCTTCGCCCGGGAGGTCGTCGCTCCGTTCGTGGACGCGTACGTCGAGGGGCGGACGCCGAGCCCCTGCGTGACGTGCAATCGCACGGTGAAGCTGCGCGAGCTCCTGCCGCTCGCCGATCGGCTGGGGGCGCGATTCGTGGCGACCGGGCATTACGCGCGCGTGCTCGCGGGGCCCCACGGGCCCGAGCTGCATCGCGGCGTCGATGCCCAGAAAGACCAGAGCTATTTCTTGCACATGCTCCGGGCCGACGAGCTCGAGCGTGTCCTCCTGCCACTCGGCGCCTCGACGAAAGAGGAGGTCCGCGCCGATGCGCTCGGTCTCGCGCTGCCCGGTGCGACGAAGGGTGAGAGCCAAGAGCTCTGCTTCGTCCCGACTGGGCGGTACGACGCCTTCGTCGAGGCTCGGTCTGGATCACGCGTGCGCCCCGGCCCGATCCTCGACACGGAAGGTCGCGTGCTCGGTCATCACGAGGGCGTTCATCGATTCACGATCGGCCAGCGAAAGGGGCTCGGCGTCGCGCTCGGAAAGCCGGCGTTCGTCGTGGGGATCGACGCGAACTCGGCCGCCGTGATGGTCGGCGCAGCCGAGGATCTGCTCGCCGAGGGCGCGGACCTCGAGGCGGCGACCTGCTGGAGCCACGGTGTGGAGCTCCCGCTCGCGAACGTGACGATCCAGGTGCGCGCCCGGCACAGTGGAGCGCCAGGGCAGGTGCGGCGCGGCCCAGGCGGCAACCCTCGCGTCGTGTTCGACGAGCCCGTGCGCGCCGTGAGCCCGGGTCAGGTCGCGGTGGTCTACGACGGGTCGCGGGTCCTCGGCGGCGGGACGATCGAGGTCGCGCTGCACGCTGGAACGGCGCACGATGGAACCGTGAGCTCACTGAGCGCGGAGCTTCGATGATGCGTTGGGCTCACGCCTGCGCCGCCGTCGCGATCCTGAGCGCGGCCGTCGTCGCGGGCTGCGACTCGGTCGGTGAGGGCAAGGGCGACGTCGAGAGCGCGAACCTCTACGCGCGCGATTGCTGGAACGGCAAATTCGACCTCAAGCCGGACTTCTTCGCGGCCGATCCTTTCCGCAACACGATGCACATCCGTGTGCAGCGCGGCGGCGATCTGCTCGAGGTCTCCGACGGCATCATCCTCCTCGTCGACGACACGGAGGATGTCCGCTCGCGCCTCGGCGAGGCCATCCCGATCACGCTGCCCCCCGGCGTGGCACCACCCGGTGTCCCTGTCGGGGAGCTCTGCGGCGACGGTGGAGCTTGCAACTCGCCGGTGCACCTGTCGCTCTATTTGCTCGACTCGTGTCACACCGAGAACACGGTGCTCTACGCGACCTCGGGCACGGTCACGTTCGACCAGCTCTTCAGCGGCGACCCCAACGAAGAGGACGCCGCCGAGAAGCTGACCGACGGTCATTTCGACGTCATGGTGGGCGACCCCCGCGACATCGTCGAGGACGACGCTGGCGGTTGGACCTTCCAAAACCAGAGCCAAGTCACAGGCAGCTTTCGCTTCTACTTCAAGCGAGGGCAGCCCGCGCAGCCCTTCCCCTGACGTCGGCGCGACTCAAAGCGTTCCTTCGCCGGGCGAAACAGCGCTAGACTGCTGGGAGCTCCATGGCTGCCGCCCCGCCGCCCCGACCCTCTCGGGCTGCGCGCGCGAACCCAGGTCCCGCGACGGGGCAGGGTCCGCGCGTCGCCGCGGGCTCCGCTGCGACCGCGCAGGCCTCGGGCGAGAAAGCGCAGACCTTCTTCCTCGGGCGTTACCGCGTCGTCGAAGAGATCGGCGTTGGCGGTATGGCGAGCGTGCACCTCGGCCGAATGGATGGGCCGGGTGGCTTCCAGAAGTGGGTCGCCATCAAGCGCATCCACCCGAACCTCGTCGAGGACGACCAGTTCGTCGACATGTTCCTCGACGAAGCGCGCATCGCGGCCGGGATCAATCACGCCAACGTCGCGCAGGTCTTCGACCTCGGTAAGGACGACGGCACCTACTGGATCGCGATGGAGTACCTGCACGGCGAGCCGCTCCGCGAGCTCATGCGCCGCTGCGAGGAACGAAATCAGCGCATTTCTCCGGACATCGCAGCGCGTGTCTGCGCCGACGCCGCCGAGGGTTTGCACGCAGCGCACGAGCTCCGCGGCAAGAACGGTCAGCTGCTCGGGCTCGTGCACCGCGACGTCACGCCGCACAACCTGTTCATCACCTACGAGGGCTACACGAAGGTCGTCGACTTCGGCATCGCGAAGGTCGCCGATCGATTGTCTGAGACGCGCGCCGGCACGCTGAAAGGCAAGCTCGCGTACATGTCTCCAGAGCAGGTCCGCGGGCAGGACGACGTCGATCGCACGACGGACGTGTTCGCGCTCGGCGTCGTGCTTTGGGAGCTCACGACGGGGCACCGGCTCTTCAGGATGGACACGGATCTCGACACGCTCGAGAAGGTCCAGGCCTGCGTGGTCCCGCCGCCGTCGACGCTCGTGCCCGGCTATCCGATCGAGCTCGAGAGCGTCGTGATGAAGGCCCTCGCCAAGAAGAAGCCCGAGCGCTTTCAGACGGCGCGTGAGTTCTCACGCGCGCTCAACATGTACTTGCAGCGGCGCGGCATGCTGATCGGCCCCGAAGAGGTCTCGGCCTTCGTGCGCGAGCTCTTCGTCGATCGCATCCGTCAGCGTGAGGCACACCTCGCTTGGGCCGCCGACGTCACGAGCACGATCAACCTCGATCAGCTCAACGCGATGAAGGCCGCGCGCGCCGCGGGCTCTCCTGCGAACCCAGTCACCGTCGACGATATTTCGCTGAAGAGCTTGCCGGAGAACAGCGGCCCGGCGATCCCGCCGAGCGGGGACCTCGGGCGCCCGTCGGTGCCTGGCGCGATGAACATGGCCATGCGGCCGAACGCAGGGCCGATGATGCCCTCCGCGAACGGTGCGGCGAACGGCGCTCCGAATCGCGCTCCACCCGCGGCTCGCCCGACGGTGCCGAGCTCTCCGAACGCCCGCAACGCGGGCGCCGCTGTCACGTCGCTCGTCGACGACGACGAAGACATTCCGACGACGGTGGCGACGCGCGATCAGGTCAAAGACCTCGCGGCGTTCATGCCCAACACCTCCCAGCCTGGGCAGCGGGCTCCCGCGAACGCTGGGCCGATGGGTGCGCAGCAGCAGCAGCACGGTTCTGTGCGCGCGACCTCGCTCGGCCTCGGGGGTCCACCGCCCCAACCTGGCAACTACGGCGCTCCTCCCGGGCCGCCGAACCCTGGTCAGTCGCAGCTGATGGCCATGAACCACCCGCTCGGTGGCACCATGGCGATGGCTCCGATCCAAGGGCCAGCGCCCAACCCAGCGTCGCCGATGGCGCACGGTCAGCCCTTCCAACCTGGCTTCGGCGGCGCGTCGCAGACGAACCCAGGCGGGCTCCCCACGTTTGGTCCGCCGCCTTCGTTCGGCGCCAATCCGAACGCGAACAACAACGCCAAGACGATGGCGGTGCCGCCGGGCTCGCCCGGTTTCTATCCGCCGCAACAGCAGGGGGCGGGCGGGCAAGCGCTGCCGACCTTCGGCCCGCCGCCGACGATGAACGCGCCTGCACCGCAGCAGCAGAACCAACAGCAAGGTCAGGCGCAGAAGCCTCCGCCGCATGGCTCGGGTGTGCCGAGTGGCCTGCGGCCCTCGCAGATCGAGACGGCGCTGTCGCTGCCGCGCCCGGTCGCTCCGCCGACGACCAACTGGAACGGACCTGCCAGCGTCGGGCGCGCAGATCGCACGAGCACCGTCGTCTTGATCGCGGTCGCGGTCCTCACCGCGATCTGCGTCGTCGCGCTGACGACGCTCGTCTACCTCAAGTATTTCAAGAACCCCGCGCCCGCCGGCGCGATCGATCGCGCGCTCGTCATCGACTCGCGCGCGACGTAGTCGATCGATGGCCGTGAGCACAATCGAGCGACGCAAGGGGGGAAGGGGCGACGTCTCCGGCGCCCCGCCGAGCTGGAGCGGCATCGAGGGCGTCGAGGTCGAGTCGTTGGCACCTGGCGGCGCAGGCCTCGTACGGCTCGCGAGCGGTGAGGTCGGCTTCGTCGATGGCGTCCTGCCCGGTGAGTCGGTCCGCGTGCGCAGCGCCGGCAAGGTTCGGGGTGCACGTCGGCTCGAGCTCGTCGAGGTCGTGCGCGCGTCGACCGAGCGCGTCTCGCCAGCGTGCCCGCATCAGCGAGCGTGTGGTGGCTGCGACTGGATGCACATGAGCGCGGCCGCGCAGGGTCGCGGGCACGCGGACATCGTGCGCGGCCTCCTCGCGCGCGCCGTCGGGTCGTGTCCCGAGCCAACCGTGCGCGAGGCGCCGACCCACCACAGGACCCGCGCGCGACTCGTGATCCACGTCGAGCGCGGGCGCGCGACCCTAGGCTTTCGCGAGCGCGGCTCGCACGCGCTCGCGTCGATCGACGACTGCCAGGTGCTCGCGCCGTCGCTCTTCGCTGCTGCGCGCCGCTTGTCGACGGAGGTCGCGATCCACGTGAGCGCGCCGAGCTCTGCGCGACGAGAAGATGGGAGAGGCATCCGCGGCGTCGCTGCTTCCGGTCGAGCTGTCGACTTGCAGCTCGCGATCGCGTTCGGCGCGGGCGCGCTGCCCGTCGTCGATCTCGAGGCCTCGGTCGATCTCGGCACTGCGTTTTTTCAAGCGATCGACCAGGCGATCCGCGGCTCGGAGCGATGGCTCGCGGGCGCGATGGTTCGATCGCCGGGCGCGCGCGAGCCCGCACGCTTCGGCGATCCGCGCGCGGTGCAGCGCGGCCTCGATGGCTTGCCGATGGTCGCTCCGTCGGGTGGCTTCGCGCAGTCGAGCGACGCGGGCGCGAGCCTCTTGGCCGAGCGCACTGTGGCCCTCGCCGCGCCGCAGGGCCGTCACGTCTTCGAGCTCTTCTCGGGCAGCGGCACGTTGTCGGTCGAGCTCGCGCGTCACGCCGCGAGCCTGACCTCCGTCGAGCTCGAGGCCGCGGCCGTCGCTTGCGCGCGAGAGAATTTGCAGGCGCGCGGGCTCCACGCGACGCTTCGACAAGGCGACGCCGAGCGCACGCCCATCCCGGCCAAGGCAGAGCTCGTCGTGCTCGATCCGCCGCGCGCAGGGGCCGCAGGCGCAGTCGCCGCGATCGCCGCGGCGCGCCCGCGCGACGTCGTCTACGTCTCGTGTGATCCTGCGACGCTCGCGCGCGACGCAGCTGTGCTCGCGCGCGCTGGCTACGGCATCGCCGCCCTCGAGACGCTCGAGCTCTTCCCCGAGACGAGCCACGTCGAGACGCTCTGTCGCTTCACCCGCAGCCGCGCGAGAGAGCGGTGATCACTCGCGTCGACGACAAGCTCCTCGACGAGGCTCGACGCTTTCGCCTCGCGTGGAGCTGCGAGCGATGCGCCACGTTCGAACCGACGTCGCGCGTTTGCGCGCTCGGCTATCCGAACGACATGCACCGCGAGCGACCGCTCGTCGCAGGCGCCGACCTCGTGTTCTGCAAGGAGTTCGAGCTCACGTGACCGGCCGCGCGAAGGGCTCGCACGCGCCCTCGCTGCGGACGCTCGTCCTGCGTGTGCTGCGTCGCGAGATCCAGCTGCCTCGCGGCGCGCACGTCCTCGCTGCGTGCTCGGGCGGGCCCGATTCGACCGCGATGCTGCACGTGCTCGCCACCCTCCGCGAGGAGGTCGGCTTCACGCTGACCGCGCACGGGGTCGATCACCAGCTGCGCCGCGCGGCCGACGGTGAGCTCGACGTTGCGCGCAGCGCGGCGCTGTCCTTCGGCGTTCCGTTCGACGTGACCCGGGTCGTCGTCGAGCGCGGTTCGAACCTGCAGGCGCGCGCCCGTGAGGCCCGCTACACCGCGCTCCGCGCCGCGATGGCCGCGTGTGGCGCGACCTTCCTCGCGACCGCGCACACCGCCGACGATCGCGCCGAGACCGTCCTCATGCGCTTGCTTCGCGGCGCCTCGTTCGGTGGTCTCGCGGTGCTGCCGCCACGCTCGGGCGATCTGCTGCGACCGCTCGTCCGCGCGCGTCGCTCCGACGTGCTCCTTCACCTGCGTCGCAACAACGTCGTCGCGGCGCACGACCCCTCGAACCAGGATCCACGCTTCCTCCGCGTAGCGGTTCGGTCGCGCGTCATGCCCGTCCTCGAGGAGCTCTCCCCGCGCATCGTGGAGACGCTCGCCCGGCTCGCCGACGAGTCAGGGGACGCGACAGCGCGGGGAACCATCGAGCCTCCGCTCGCCGGCTTACCGCGCAAGCAACGCGAGCAGCTCGAGTCCGCGCTCCTCCACGGCGCAAAGGTCGCGCGGGCGCGCACCACCGACCATGAAGAAGTGTTGGTGGCCTTGGAGGGGGGCACGCCGGTGATTACTCGAGTTTCATCACCCCACACGCGTCGCCGGTCCCCCGGGTTCATCGACACGAACGCCAGCAAAACCTATGATGTTCGCAATCTCGCACCGAGCGGTGGCACGCGTGGCCCGGCTGGTGCAGGCTAATAGCCTCTCGGTAGTCTCTCGGTCGGTCGCCGGCTCCCCTCTCCGGAGCGCTCACTCGAGGTCGTTGTGAAGCAATCGCACAAAACGCTGCTTCTTTGGGTCCTCATCGCGACGATGTTCCTCGCGATTTGGCAGTTCTTGGATTCCAACACGAAGCCCGCGACACAGGTCGCCTTCAGTGAGTTCATGACGCTCGCGCAAGCATCCAAAGATGCTGCGCACGTCGAGACGGTGAACATCAAGGATCGCGAGTACACCTTCACGGTCGTCGATCCGACGAAGAACAACGCGAAGGAGCAGAAGGTCACGATCGGGCCCGACCCGAGCGAGTCCGAGGAGACGACGCAATCCCTGGTGAAGAACGGGATCCGCGTCTCCTTCGAGAAGGAGGAGAGCTCGCCGTTTTGGTCGGGCGCGCTCATCACCATCCTCCCGATGATCTTCCTGCTGGTGATGTTCTACTTGTTCATGCGCCAGCTTCAGGCCGGCGGCGGCAAGGCGATGAGCTTCGGCAAGTCGCGCGCGCGCCTCCTGAGCGAGTCCGCGAACAAGGTCACCTTCGCCGACGTGGCCGGCATCGACGAGGCCAAGGACGAGCTCGAGGAGATCATCGCCTTCCTCAAGGACCCGAAGAAGTTCCAGAAGCTCGGCGGCCGCATCCCGAAGGGCGTGCTCATGATGGGCCCGCCAGGTACGGGCAAGACCCTGCTGGCTCGCGCGATCGCGGGTGAGGCAGGTGTCCCGTTCTTCAGCATCTCGGGCTCCGACTTCGTCGAGATGTTCGTCGGCGTCGGCGCGAGCCGCGTGCGCGACCTCTTCGAGCAAGGCAAGAAGCACGCGCCCTGCATCATCTTCATCGACGAGATCGACGCTGTCGGTCGTCACCGCGGCGCGGGCCTCGGCGGCGGTCACGACGAGCGCGAGCAGACGCTGAACCAGCTCCTCGTCGAGATGGATGGCTTCGAGTCGAACGAGGGCGTCATCATCATCGCCGCGACGAACCGCCCCGACGTCCTCGACCCCGCGATCATGCGCCCCGGTCGCTTCGATCGCCGCATCGTGGTGAACCGCCCCGACGTGCGCGGCCGTGAGGGCATCCTCCGCGTCCACACGAAGAAGGTCCCGCTGGCGCCCGATGTCGACCTCGACATCATCGCGCGCGGTACGCCTGGCTTCGTCGGCGCTGACCTCGAGAACCTCGTCAACGAGGCCGCGCTCCTCGCCGCTCGCCAGGACAAGGACGTCGTCGCGATGGCCGACTTCGAGATGGCCAAGGACAAGGTCCTGATGGGCACCGAGCGTCGCTCGATGGTCATCAACGAGGAGGAGAAGAAGACGACCGCGTGGCACGAGGCTGGTCACGCGCTCGTGGCGAAGCTCCTCGAGAAGAACGCGGACCCGGTCCACAAGGTCACGATCATCCCGCGTGGCCCGGCCCTCGGGCTCACGCAGCAGCTGCCGAAGGAAGACCGCCTCTCGATGAGCCGCGACTTCGCGAAGGCTCGCCTGGCGGTGCTCATGGGTGGCCGCGTCGCGGAGGAGATCACCTTCGGTCAGTTCACGACCGGCGCCGCGAACGACATCAAGCAGGCGTCGAACCTCGCGCGTCGCATGGTGACCGAGTTCGGTATGAGCGACACGATCGGGCCCGTGCACTACGGCTCCGACGAGGAGAACGTCTTCCTCGGCAAGGACTTCTCGGCGCCGCGTCGCTACTACTCCGAGAGCGTCGCGCAGCTCATCGACGACGAGGTGAAGCGCTTCGTCCTCGAGGCGCACGAGATGGCGCGCAACCTCCTCATCGAGAACCGCGAGACCCTCGACCGCTTCGCTGCGATTCTGCTCGAGCGTGAGACCCTCGACGCCGAGGAGATGGACGCCGTGGTGAACGGTCGCCCGCTCCCCGAGCGAGAGAAGATCGTGATCCCGTCGTACGCAGACCGCGAGCGCGCCGCGAAGGAGAAGCGTCGCGCGGCGAGCATCTTCGGCGCGCCGAAGCCCGCCACCGGCTGACCGGAGTCACGCAGTCGCTGCGTCGCATCGGGCCGCCCCAAAAGGGCGGCTCGCTCGCGTTTGTGGCCCGTGAAAACAGCGCCGCTTGCTCGCAGCGTGTATGCTCCCACCGCGATGCGGATGCGGTGGCTTACGGGGATCGCGGTCCTCATGCTCGCGACCGAGGCTCGAGCGGAAGACAAGGCCAAGGCCGAAGAGCCGCCCGAGAGTTTCGAAGTCGGCGGCTTCGTCTTTCGCCCAATCGTCGAGGTGCGCGTGCGCGGTGAGTATCGGCGCAACCCCCTCTCGGACGGGCTCTACGTCGACTCACCCATCCTCTCGAAGACGATGCCGGTGGGCACGTCCGACCTCCCGTACGAGGACGAGTTCTACGTCTGGGAGCGCGCGCGTCTCGGGCTCGAGGTCGAATACGGCCCGGTCACCGCACGCGTCACGATGCAGGACGTCCGCGGCTGGGGCACGCGCACGTACACGGCGTTCGCCACTGCGTCCGGTTCGACGGGCTCGGGCTTCGGCGGCAGTGGCGCGGGCTCGCTCGGCGCGGTGCATCGGCGCGCGAATGGTGACTTGCCTGTAACCGAGCCGTTCGAGGCCTACCTCGACGTCCACACCAACGACCGCAACGTGTTCTTCCGCGTCGGTCGCCAGGAGGTCGAGATCGGCGACGGTCGCCTCATCGGCGCGAGCGACGACCGCCCGCAGGGGCGTTCGCTCGACGCCGTCCGCCTCTTCGGCAAGGTCGGTGACTTCGATCTGCAGGCCCTGATGGCGCTGCTCGTGATGCCCGGCGAGCCCACGTTCACCGAGCCCGATCAGGACCCGAACGAGCCGCGCGCGCTCGCGCCAGGCGCGCAGCTCTACGTGCTCGACGGCGTCTACCACGGCGCGCCATATCTCTCCGCCGAGCTCACGGGCATCGCGCGCATCGTTCGACAGCCGCTCGTCACGTCGCTCACGCCGAGCGACACCTTCGTCGGCGCCGCGCGTCTCTTCGGTGATTACCGCGGCGTGCGCTACTCCGTCGTCGGCGCGATCGAGGGCGGTCGCGTCGCGTACGCAGGTCAGACCGACCTCGGAACCCTGTTCGCGGGCGCCGTCGCTGGCCGCGTCGATTGGGAGACCTCGCTCCCTTGGCACATCACGTTCGGCGCGCAGGGCGCGTACGCGACCGGCACACCCGTCGACGGAGATCTGGTCGCGAGCGTCGGCACCTTCGATCCGATCTTGCCCGACACGACGAAGCACTTCGGCCAGGGTGGCTTCTACGCGTGGTCGAACCTGATCGAGGGCGGCGCCGATATCGCGGTCCGTCCCGTCGATGAGTTTCGCGCGCTCGCGGGTTACAGATTTGTAGGTCTCGCCGACCCGAAGGGACCCTGGCGCAGCGCCTCGCTCGTCCCGGTCGGTCAGTCGTCGACCAACGAGTCGAACATCCTCGGGCACGTGGTCGTCGTCGACCTCGAGGCTCAGCCGTGGAAGCCGCTGCGCATCGCGGCCCACTACGGCCTCATGATCCTCGACGACGCCGCGAAGCAGATCTTCGTCGACGCGCGACCCGGCCTCGACGCCTCGCGCGCACCCGACTTCGCCGAGTACCTCGCGGCCGACCTGCGGCTCGATCTGCCATAATTCACACGAGCCAACCTTTTTCGCTTTCGCGAAAAAGACATGGCCCGCAGAGCGAACGGGGCCCCAACCCCGTTCGGGCTTCACACGAGCCAACCTTTTTCGCCGGTCGGCGAAAGAGACCTAGCTGCCGCTGCGCCCAGCGCCGCCTGCGAACCGTGCGGCGCCCTCGATGCTGCCGGCAGCGAGCGACTCGAGCCCGTGGCGGAGCTCGTTCTTCATCGCCGCTTCGAACTCGAGATCGAAGCTCTCGAAGGCGCTCGCTCGATCATTGAGCATGCATGTTTGAGGTAGTGCACCGATCTCGCGCGCGAGCCGCTGCGCGCAAGCGATCGCGGTTCCGTCGGGCACCACGCGGTTGACGAGTCCCATCGCCAGAGCCTCTGTGGAGTCCACGGCGCGCCCCGTCAAAATCAGGTCGAGTGCTCGCCCGAGGCCGACTACACGAGGCAAGCGCACGGTCCCACCGTCGATGAGCGGCACGCCCCATCGTCGACAGAACACACCGAGCTGCGCGCTCGCGGCCGCGACCCGCAGATCGCAGAAGAGCGCGAGCTCGAGCCCACCCGCGACGGCGAAGCCCTCGATCGCTGCGATCGCTGGCTTCTTCAACACCATGCGCGTCGGCCCGAGCGGCGCGTCGCCTTCGGGGTCGACGCGGTTCGGCTCGCCGCGCGCGATCGCTTTGAGGTCCGCGCCCGCGCAGAACGTCGAGCCCTCGCCTGCGAGGACGGCGACCCGCAGCGTCTCGTCGCTCTCGAAGTCTCGAAACGCCTGCGCGAGCTCGTCGGCTGTCGCGCGATCGATCGCGTTCCGCGCCTCGGGTCGCGTGATGAGGATGGTGACGACCGCGTCGTCACGCTCGACTCGAACGTTCACGGATCGAAGTCGTTCTTGGGCTTGCCGGTCTTGCCTTTGCCGCCGCCGCCCGCTTGCTTGCCGCCGCCCGCCTGCTTGCCGCCGCCGCCCTTCGGCTGCGAGCGCCCCTTCGACGAGCCAGCCTCCATCGCGAGGAGCTCTGCTGCGGCGCCAGCGTCGACCGCGCTCGCGAGCAGCACCGCGAACCGCAGCGCGCCGCCTGCCTCGTAGCCCGCGCGCAGCTTCGCCTGCTCGAGGATCTGCTTCGCCGCGTCGAGCTCGACCTCGACCTGGCTGCGCTTGCCACCGTCCGAGAACGTCTTGCCGAGATCGTCCTTGAGCCCTTGCAGCGTTTGCTCGAGCTCCGTCGCCTCGCGCGCGATGCCCTGGAGTTCGTCGGACTTCGAGACGCCCTCGCGGATCACCTCTTCGACCAGCTTCACGAACTCGGCGGCGTTCTTGTTCTCCTCCATGCCCTTCTTGACGATGAGCTTGGGCGTGGGCGCGACCACGACGAAGAACTGGCCACCGTCCTTCTTGAGCTCGCTCGACTTGTTCTTCGCCGCGTCGATCGCCTCGTCGAGCTTGGCTTCGCCCGACAGGCCGACGGCCTTCGCGAGCTTCTGCCGGAGCGGGCTCTCACCTTTGGCGTCGTCGGCGCGCATCTTCACGTCGGTGACCGAGTTGAAGAACGCGTCGTAGCGCTCGTCCCCGCTCGTGTAGGCCTCGCCCCGCATGAGGCGCGACGGCGAGCCCGCCGCGCAACCCGAGATCGTCATCGAGCCCGCCGCGAGCGCGAAGCCGAGCGCGAGCATCGAGCAGAATCTACTCAGAGTCCGCATTGCAAGACCGCTCCCCACATCTCGAAGCCGTCGTCCTCACCCGCTTGGAGGAACGCGACCGTCGTGTAGTTGCCGACCACGCCGAGCACCGCCTGCCCGAAGCTGCCGCCTGGCGGCGAGAGCGCGATCGGATCACCGATCGGGGCGAACGTCATGTCGAACGCCTGCGCACGAATCGCGCGCTTGCCCGAGGGCCCCTGCGTCCACATGAGCAGCCACCGACCATCCGGGAGCCCCACGATGTCGGGCGCGATCGATTCGCCGTCGGGCGGCATCGGGACCAGCGCGGCGCTCTCGGGGACACTCCCTAGTCTGGATCGGCCGACCCGGATTTCCCAGGGCGTCTCCTCCTTTTCGTCCACGCGATCGGCGAACGCGACAGCGACCTCGATGCCGTTCGTCGCCGCGCGCGGCTTGCCGCTGCGTCCGCCCGAGCCGGCGATCTTCACGAGCGCACCCTTCGGCGCGAGATCGACCCCGAAGTAGCCGCCGTAGACCGCGTCTCCACGACGGAAGGTCACGAGGAAATCCTCGCCGACGCGCTGGACTTGCTCGGCCGCGACGGGGTCGTCACCCTCGAGCGCCCAGAGCTGCTTCACCTCGCCGTCGAGCGAGGTCGCCGCGCCGATCGAACCCTTCTCGAGCACGAGGTACGTCTTGTTCGTCGCGCCCGTGGAGCTCGACACGACCGGCGTGAAGGTTCGATCGCCGCGCGCCGTGATCTCGAACGCCGCGTTGTCGTCCACCGACACGACGTGCGCGACGGTGCCGTCGACCTTGCTGCGGAAGACCTCTTCGAACTTGCCGGAGCGCGCGTCGACCTTGAGCCCGACGCCCTCGTGTTCGCCGGCTGCGTAGCCCACGAGCATCGAGCCCGCGGCGGCGCGCAGATCGAACGGCACGGCCTTCGACGCGCTCGGCGCCCAGCGCACGGCTTGTCGCGTGACCCAACACGGCAGCGGCGCCGCAGCCTTCGGCTCCTCGCTCGCGACGGGCGCAGCCGCCGAGCTGGTCGCTTCGATCGGTGGCGTGAAGGCCTGGTCGAGACCGTCGCGCGCGATCGGGATGCGGTTCGCGCTCTTGTAACCCGACACGCGCCCCACGAAGAAGAACGCGACGAGCCCGAGCATCCACACCGAGCTCACCGCGAGCACGGTGGACATCGGGACCTCGAGCGCGCCCTTCACGCGCTCGCGCGAGCGACGCGGCGGCGTCGATGGTTTTCGCGACGAAGGCTCGTCCGTAGCGCTGCGCGCGGGGATGCTCTTCGTCACGCCGCCGAGCTTCGAGCCCGACTCCTCGGTCTTCGGTGGAGCCTGCGACTCGGGCGGCGCCGGATCTTTCGACGCGGCCTTCGAGTGATCTTCGAGCGCCATCTCGAGCGTGCGCGCCTGCCGAGGCTTCGACGTCGGCACATCGTCGGGATCGTTCTCGCTCGCCTTGAAGGCCGCTGCGGCGCGCTGCAGAGCCTCGCTGTTCGGCGCGGGCATGATCTCGGTGCCCTCCGAGGTGACCGAGCGCGGGGCAGGGGAGCTCGAGGTCGAGGCGCCCGGCGACGGTACTGACAGCGCTGTAGGCTCGTTCGCGAGCGAGCTCGCGGCTGTGCTCGAGGTCTGCGGCTGCGTGTGCGGCGGCCGAGGCGGGCTCGGGTGGTTCGGTCGCGCGACGGACCCGGGCGCGGCGTTCGCGCTCGCTGAGGACGCAGCGGCGTGCGCGTCGTTGTCCATGCGCGCCGTCGTGCGCTGCCGGTTGGGCGGCGGCGGCGGCTTCGAGCGCCCTGCTGCGCTGGTCGCAGGGGTTCCGCTGCTCGCCATCGTCGTGGCAGCAGGCTTCACCGGAGCGGGCGAGGCCCCGCTCGAAGCGGTCGACATCTCGAGCGTGCGGTTGCGACGGGGCGGAGGAGGAGGCTCGCTGCGGCCCTTCTTCGGTGGCGATGGCGGGGTCGGCGCGGCCTTCGGCGCGACGAGATCGGCGGGCACCGTCGGTTGTCGAAGCACCGGCTTGCCTTGTCGCTGGCCGGTGCCCATCAGCGTCTTGGTCTTCGGGATGTTCTCCTCGGACTTCGACAAGACACCCGGCGGAGGTGTCGGAGTCGCGGACTTGATCGCGGGGATCTTCACCTCGCGCGGCAGCTTCGGCGCGCGCGGAATGACGTCGGTTTGATCGTCCTCCCACTCGGCCTCGGTCGCAGCGGCGACGAGCGCGGGCAGGTCGCGCTGCGAAGCGCGCGGATCGTCCGCGCCGTCGTTCTTGGCGCTATCGGGCATGATGTCGGCCGTCTCGAGCGCGAGGGGCTCGATCCCTGTGAGGGTCCGCAGCATCGGCCGAGGCTTCGCACGACCGCCGCGTGGCTCGGGCAAAGGCGGCGGCGCCGAGCGCAAACCGCCCGGAGGCACCGACCGACGAGCCGAGGCGATCGCGGCCGACGAGAGCTCGGGGATGGTGAACGCGGGCTGCCACTCGGACATGCCCTCGCGCCACACGGGGGTCGAGGCGGCGACCTTGCCCGTCGTCAGCGAGGCTCTTAACTCGTCGGTGTCGACCACACGCTCGACGCCCTGGTCGTCCGTGAAGCGCCACTCGGTCCGACTCAACGTGTCTTCTCCTGCGCGCCGCTGAGAGGCGAACCGCGCTTAGCGAGCAGTATACGAGATCGACGCGATCCTCGGGTGTTCCCAATGCGGACCCAGTCTTTTCACGCCGCGCGCGGCTCGGGCCGAGAGAAAAAAGCGAGCAACTTTGGTCGCCGGTCCACGACAGAGGGGCATGGCGTCGAACCTGGTCGCATTGGAACCCGCGGTCTCGCGGGCGGCTCGCGTGCGCGTCGCGCTCTCGTGGCTGCTCGGGCTGCTGGCGGACATCGTGGGTCCGCGGACGTGCGTCGCGTGCGCCGGGCCGTGCCCGCGCGCGCCCGCGCCTTTCACATGGCCTGCGTTCGCCACGCGGTGGTGGGCTCGGCTCGCGTGGGCGCGGCGGCTCGCAGGCCTCTCGACGATCGCCCCGAGCGGCGGGGTTCCAGGTGCGCTGTGCGCTGAGTGCGCCGGCACCCTCGGTGATGCGCCAGCGGGCCCGCACCACGCGGCGTTCCTCTTCGACGGCGGCCTCAAAAAGGCCGTCGTTCGCCTCAAATACGAGGGGCGGTTCGACCTCGGGCCGGGGCTCGGTGGGCTGCTCGCCGCGAGCCCTGCCGCGGCGCGCGCGCTCGCAGGCGCCGATCGCGTGGTCGCGGTGCCGCTCCACGCGCGGCGGCTCGTCGAGCGCGGCTTCAACCAGGCGCAGCTCTTGGCCGAAGAGGTCGCGCGCCGCGGCGGCGTCGCGCTCGACAGAGGCGCGCTCGTGCGGGTGCGGGGCGGGGAGCGACAGGCTGCCCTCGACAAGCGCGCGCGGTCCGTGAACGCGATCGGCGCCTATCTCGGCGATCCGCGACGTGTGCGGGGGCATCACTTCGTGGTGATCGACGACGTCGTGACCACCGGCGCGACGCTCGACGCCTGTGTTCAGGCGTTGCTCGTAGCGGGCGCGTCGTCTGCGGTCGGCCTCGCGCTGGCGCGCGCGCCCGATCGTTTGAGCTCAAAACAATCGCAGGGCGCGGTCACGCACGCAGCCGCAGCCGAGCGATGAGCGGCACGTGATCGCTCAACCCGTCGAAGTCGCCCGGGCTGCCGAAGGCGTGCGTCCCATCCATGTCGAGCCAGTCGATCGAGCGCGACGCGTAGAGGTGGTCGATGTGCATGCGCAGCGACATGAAGCCGGCCGTCGGGAACGCGCGGGCCCGCGCGGGGTGCGTGTCGCGAACAGCTTGGTAAGCGTCGACCAGGTCGTTCTCGGTGCGCAGGAACTCGTCGACCGGCGAGCCAGGCAGCGAGTTGAAGTCGCCCGCCACGATGTAGTGGTCGCTCTTGCGGGTGCGGTGGATGAAGCGCGCGAGCTCGTGCGCTTCGCGGAGCTGGTTCGGACCGAAGCCCATGCGGTGCGGCTCGGTCCAGAACCGCTTCTCGAGGAAGCTCGGCAGGCTGAGGTGCGTGTTGAAGACATCGAGCCGATCGCCAGAGCGGCTCTCGAACGCGACGTGCCCGCAGATGCGGGTCTGCTTGAGCCCGACGAGCCGCGACCGGTGCGTGATGTCGTGCGGCGCGTGGGCGTTGTGCTCGAGAACCGAGAGATCGCTGCGGGCCAAGACGGCGAGGCCCGTCGTGTAGATGCTCGTGCTCGAGGTCAGGCGATAGTCGTGCGCGCTGAAGTAATAGGCGTCGAAGCGCGCGCCCTTGCCGTAGGCCTCGAGGGCGTGGTCGAGCGACCGGGTGAGGGCGTCGAGCTGCGTGGCGTTCTCCTCGACCGCGTGCGTGCGTCGCGCGCGGAGCGATCGCGTCTCGACCTCCTGCAGGCAGACGACGTCGGGCAGCGGGTCCATCGCCGCGATCGTTCGCGCGATCCGCGCGATGCCACGACGCGTGGAGAACACGCCGCGCACGGGGTGCCCGAAGTACCGAACGTTGTACGTCATGACCCGCAGCTGGCCCACGCAGCCAACATGCATCGTTGGGTCGCCGCGGCAAGCGTTGATAAGCTCCGCGGAATGTCGTCTACCGCCATCGTCTCGAAGGACACGTTGCAGGCGCTGCTCGAGGCTCACGCGTCGATGGCGGCTTGGTACTACGAGCTCTCTCGCACGATGCGCGAAGGGGGCCCGATCCGAACTCCAGACGAGGCCGCGCGCCTCGCGTTCCTCGCGCGGCTCGCCGCAGATTTTCCCGAGCTCGCGTCGATGGCCCGCGCCATCGAGCACCCGCGCATGTACATTCCGCCGCCGCCTGCCGTCGCGCCGGGCACCGGTGCCACGACCTAGTGCCGTAACGGCGCGCGGCTCGGATTCGTCGCTCGACCTACGAGGGAGCCATGTTCGACCGCGCCAAGCCCCACTACGAAGCGATCCTCCAAGAGATCACCAACGCCGGCCTGCGCAAAGACGAGCGCATCATCGCGTCGCCCCAGGGCGCGATGGTCCGGCTGGGCAGCGCCGCCGCTGGCGACGGCGTGCTGAACTTCTGCGCGAACAACTACCTCGGGCTGTCGTCGCATCCCGCTCTCATCGAGGCCGCGAAGCGCGCGATCGACACGCACGGCTTCGGCTTGTCGTCGGTGCGGTTCATCTGCGGCACCCAGGACCTCCACAAAGAGCTCGAGTCCACGATCTCCCGGTTCTTCGGGACGGACGACACGATCCTCTACTCGTCGTGCTTCGACGCGAACGGCGGCCTCTTCGAAACGCTCCTCGGTGAGGAGGACGCGATCATCAGCGACGCGCTGAACCACGCGTCCATCATCGACGGCATCCGCCTCTGCAAGGCCGACCGGCACCGCTACCCGAA
>JAXLYR010000020.1:0-140349 GCA_046351325.1 Polyangiaceae bacterium
CGCGACGCCGAACGGCCCGTCGGCGGCCTCGATCTCGAGGCGCGAGAGGATCGGGATGATCCCGTTCGAGAGGAGCGCGCGCGTCGACGGATCGCCGATGAGCGCAGGCCACGTCGTCGCGCCGAGGCCCGGCATGAGGGCGCCAGGGACGATGCGGCCGTCTTGGGTGATGTCATCGAAGCGAAGGGGAGATTCCCCCTCGAACCAGGTCGCGTCGTCAGGGAGGTGGATCACGAGCCCGGCCGATATAGGGCCGCGCGCCGGGGCCGCCAAGGACCCGTCTCGCGCCTCCTCAGCCGAGGCGCGCCCACGCGACGTAGGGGTTCTTCTCGTGCCCGCGCACGCGCTTCTCCGCCATCGTGATGAGGAGCGTGCCTTGCTCCATCATGAGGACGCGCGCGATGCCCCTGCGCGCGGCGCGCTCGATCGGACCGAGTTCGATCAGCACCTGCGGGCCGGCGTCGTCCACGAGCTCGACCGCGAGCAGGTGCCCCGCTTCGTCGAACGTGAGGGCGGCGTCGCGCATTGCGCTCGTCGTCCACGCCCGCGCGCTCGGGTGGACACGCAGCGTGTCGCCCGCGGGCTCGAACTCGACCTTGGCGCAGCGGAGCGTGGCGGTCGGACCCCGCGGCGGATTCCGAAAGCGCGCGAGTGTCGCGGGCATGTTGGCCTGCTCGCGCTCGCGGATGAAGAGCGCGCCGCCGCGCTCGTCGGGAGCCGCGCGGATCGCGTCGGCCTCGAAGTCAGTGACGGGCAAGACGCGCGCGACCTCGATCGTGCCCGCTTCGGTCGCGATGGGCGGGACCGAGCGCGCGAGCAAGAACCGGCGCCAACCCCCGAAGCCCTCGCCAGCGACCGTCAGCGTGTCACCGCAATACCAGGGTGGGCTGCCAGGTTCGGTGCCAGCGTGGATGAGCCGCCCGATCATCGAGAGCGCCGCGAGGACGTCGGGCGGCGAGCTGCCGAGCATCGCGATGTCGTCCACGACAGCGAGCAGCTCGAAGCGCGAGAGCGACCCCTGCGCGGAGGACGCGAGCGCGCGCTGTCCGAGGCCGACCGTGAGGACGAACCGCAGCGGCTCGAGCTCGGCGCCGAACTCGCGCCCGAGGCTGAGCACGCGGTGGGCCGCGGCGTGTTCACTTACAGGAAAGTCACGAGCAACCAGGCCGCGGACCGCGGTCACCCCGGGCCGAGAGATGCTCGAGGTGAAACCCTGGAGGAGCGCGCGCTCGTAGCCCGCTGTGGTCACCGGGCGTGATACGCGAGCGCCGGAGCTTTCCTCCTTCGCGTCTTCGCTTTCGCTCGAGCAGCGTAGGAAGTGATCGCTCGAGCTTGATTCGAGGCTAGAGAAGGCGGTGCCTCCAATCTCGAATCGCGCTGTCTTTGCTTGGTGCCTGCTCCTCCTTGCGGTCGGCCCTTCGGGGTGCAGCGCCGAGCCGGCTCCGCCCGTCGCTCTGGCACCGGACACCTGGGCCGAGGACGCTCCAGCGCGGGAGTTGCCCACGACGATTACAGACGTGCCGTGCGAAGGCGGATCGAGCCCTGCTGACAGCCCGGTCGTGGCGCGTGCGAGCGGCGAACTGGGCGGGATCCTCGTCGACCTCGGTCGCGAGCCCCGGTCGTGCAGCGCCCGTGTAGTCGCCCAAGCGCTCTTGAGCGAGGCCGTCCATGGGGCCCCGAAGACCATCGAGGTCGTGGTTCGCGCGAAAGAGGACGAGCCCTACTCGGGTTGCTTGTGCTTCCCCGACCTGCAGCTTCACATCCGCGACTTGCCTCCGGGCCGCTACCGCCTGACGGGGCAGGTCGAAGCGGTCGTCGAGGTCAGGTGACAGCGCCGTTCGTCGCGCGACACGGACAGCCTTGTCAGTGGACTCTCGCTTGGGTGGAGCGACGCTACTGGCAGCTCATTGCGGTGGGGGTTGTCGGTCCGACCGAGCCGACGTTGGCGGCGCCGAGGTCGAAGCCGAGGCCGATCGAGATGCCGTTGCAGGTCTTCGTCGGGTCTTGGGTGCCGTCGTTCATGATGTCGGAGGCCTGTCGAACAGCAGTGATGAGGTCGTTGAGGAGCGGAGACGAGCAGAGGTTCGCCGCGTATCCGATCTTCTTCAGTTGGGCGACGACCTCTTCCGTGTCGAGCACGCCAGCGAGCACGCCGCCAGTCGCGCTCTTCCGGTCGGCGGAGAGCGTCGTCGTGAAGTGCGCCGCGTGCAGGGTGAGGTCCATTCCCATCACGCCTCCTCCGATGCGCAGTAAGAAGGTGATAGCGGGTCCGCTGTCGAAGGTCGTGCCGAGGACGGAGCTGTCCGGAAAGAGGATAGTGGCCGATTGAGGGTCCGAGCTATTGCTGAGGAGCTCGGGCGCTACTGGATAGTCGTCGGTGCCGTCCCATTTGGGTGTCATCCCGAGGTTCGTCGTGAGGTAGAGCTTGGTCGTGACCGTCGGCAAATCGCCAGTCGGCGGGAGGCACGCGAGGTCGAGGAGGGTCGTGCCTGCGCCCTGGTCGATTGTGTTGTTCGCGTCGCTTGTCCAAGTGGGGGCGAGCCCGAGCAGGATGGGCAGGATGTTCTTGCCAAACGAATTGTCGATACCGGCGTCCCCGTCGGGGTAGGGCGTAATGGGGCTCGCCCCGCCGTTCGGCTGACAGAGATCCGTGGGGGGGGGAGCGCAGTCGACGTCTTCTCGTCGATGTTCATCCCGAGGTGCTTCCATTCTCCGCTGTTGCCTTCGCCGGAAATCAGGCTGCTGGATCGCCAGTCCCTGGGGCGGCTCACCATCGCAGACGCCCGCCATCCCGCCCGTACCGCCCATTGCTCCGCCGCCGCCGAAGGCGCCAGTGCCGCCCATTCCTCCAACGCTGGCGAGCCCGCCCACGCCGCCGCCGCCCTGACCTCCGTGCGCCGCTCCGCCGCCGCCCGCGCCCGCGCCGCCCCCGCCGGAGGCGTCGTCGCCACAGCCTGTCCACGACAGCATCAACGCGCAGAACAGCAGCCCCGCAGAGCTGGTCCCGAGAAAGTCGCAGTTCTTCACAACATGTGAGGTTAACCGGGCCTTTTCAACTGGGTGCGAGGAATCGGCGGGGGCACGCTCCCGACCGAGGACTTCAGCGAGACACGTGAAGTGTCGAGTGGTGCGTCCGCGGGCCTTCCAATGACCGCGCCCTCACGAAAAGCACCACCAGCGGTCGATCTTTTGAGCGCGTGGTGCTCCGCGGTCGAGTTGGTCGGCGTTTTCGCGAGCGCGCGCTCACGAAAAACGCTGTTGGCGGTCGATCTTCTGAGCGCGCGATGCTTGGAGGTCGAGTTGATCGGCGTTCTTGTGAGCCGACGCCCAGCCAAGCCCTGTTGGCGGTCGATTTTTTGAGGCGGCGCTGGCGCGGGGTGGGTTGGTCGGCGCTCTTGTGAGGTTGCGCTCAAAAAACGCCCGCAAACACTGCCCGCGAGCATCGCGCGATGCGGAAATCGGCGGTGGGTCGGCCTTGCGGTGAGCGTTCGGTCAAAAAAACGCCCGCAAACAGCGCCCTGGAGATCGCGTGATGCGGAAACTGCCGGTGGGTCGGTTTCGGAAGGACCGCGCGCTCAAATTTCGACCGCAAACGGTCGAAGATTTAACCGCGCGGTTAATTATGTGACCGCCGACGGTGCCCAATTTGACCGCGCGCTCAAATTCTCCGCGCAAATAGCGTGTCGCCTCTTGGAGCACCGTGGCGCTGGGGGCCGCTGGTCGTCGAGGTGTGCTTACGTGAGCAAGACCGGTCGAATGAGGGTGAGAGTGACCCGGGGATCGCTCACTGCGCAGCGCAACCCGACGGCGCACATGACAGCCGACGTCGCACTGTCTTCTCCTGGATCGGCTCGAAGCTGTGGTCACCCGCGCGTGCGGTTCGAAAGCCCGTCAGCGAGGAGATGCTCGACCCGAACGTGCCATCCGCCTTGCCGGGATAGACATGGACCGAGCCCGACGGGTGGACTGTGACGAGGTCGGCGCGGCCGTCGCCATTCACGTCGAGAGGAGCAATGGCCTCGAAGCCCACTCCATCGAAGAGCGAGGTCGGCATCGTGCCCGCGAAGCTCTCGGTGCGGGTGGTGAAGTGGCCAGTCGCATTGCCGAGATAGACGTACGCAGTGCCGTTGGTGTGGAGAGTGACCAAGTCGGCATTGCCATCTCCGTCGACGTCCCCGAGCCCGATTGGCTCGAAGCCTTCGCCGTCGGGGAGCGCGGGGTTCATCGTGCCCGCGAATGAATCGACCGCCGAGCCGAACGAGCCATTCGCCCGCCCTGGGAAGACATAAGCGTTGCCGTTCGAGTGGAGGGTCACGAGGTCGGCGAAGCCATCTCCGGTGACGTCGGCGACATCGAGGGCATAGTGGCCTTCGTCGTCGAAGCGAGCAGAGTCGAAGGTGCCGGCGAAGGAAGCGACCGAGGCCCCGAAACTACCGTCCAGCGCTCCGGGATGTACATAGACAGTGCCGTCCCTTTGACTCACGAGGTCCGCGCGGCCGTCACCGGTCACGTCGGCGACGGCGATCGGCTCGAAGCCCGATGGGTCGACGAGGCTCACTGGATAGGTGCCGTCGAAGGAGGCAACCGCGCTCGCGAACGTCCCCCCCGGTCGGCCGCGATAGACATATACGCTCCCATCCTGATTGGCGGTGACGACGTCGGCGAGGAGGTCGCCATCCACGTCCGCCACGTCGATGACGAGGTGCCCCGGCGCACCGAACAAGGCTGTTGGCATCGTGCCCGCGAAGCTGGACGGGGCAGGGAGGAGCGCCCCAGTCGGCGTCCCGAGGTAGGGGTACACGGTGCCGTCGACCAGCGTCAAAAGGTCCGCGAACTGATCGCCATTCACATCGCCGCGCGTTGCTTTGCTCGGCGAGGACCCGACATGACATTGCCCGTTCGTAGATGCGTATTCGTTGTCGCCAATGAACAGGTTTCCAAAGAAGTACCGTTGGACGATGGCGGTGCCGGCGCTCTCGGATTGTCCAAAGCAATTCCCCTCGATGGTCGCGCCAATGTGCGGCTTGCCCCGAATGACGATCGCTTGCTCGACCCCGGCGAAGGTATTGTCGTGGAGGTCGATTCGTTCCCCCGCCCAGGGGGCGCCGTCGTGATCCACTTCATTCTCACCGTGCATGTCGAAGGCGTGGCCGTTGCGTGTCGCTCCCACGAGGTTGTGGCGAGCTTCGTAAGAGATCCCGAGGCGGCCAGTGCCGGCGATGGCGTGGCGATTGGCGTCGTAAGCGTTGTGCTCGAGGATCGCGTCGGCCTGATGCACGAGCACTGTGCCGTAGCCGAGGCCCGTCCTACGATTGTGGTGGATAGAGTCGTGGTCGACGCGCGCGCGGCGCGTGTAATCGAGCAGCACCGCGGCGTGGGACCAGCCGCTCAGCTCCGAATGGTCGACCCTCAGTCCATCTGCGTGTGAAGCGGAAATGGCGCGACAGAGCGGCTCCCCATAAGGGGTCGCCCCGATGTCTGGATCGGGGCCAATCAGGCGCAGCCCCGTGATTCGAACCCCGGGCCCGCCGGCCAAGAACAGCGACGGCGTGTCCTTCGTGCTGGTGTGCAATCGCGCGCCGCCCACCCCGCCATCGCCCCCGCCGCCCGAGATTGTCACTTGCGCCGGAATGACCAGTCCGTTCTTGCCAGTCAGATCGAGGTCCGCTCCTGAGTCGATCTCGATGACCGACCCCGGGCCTGCCACCGCGAGAGCATCTTCGAGTTGGGCGAGGGTCGAGACAGGAATGACCACGACGTCCGACGCGGGCGGCACCACGGGGGGCAGCTCCGAGCCACCAATTCCGCCATTGCCCCCGGCGTCACTTCCCGCGGCGCCTTGAGAGGCTGCGCCTGCCGTGCCCCCGCTCGCATCCCCGCCACCGCGCTCTCCTCCAGGCGCGGGGTCACTACAAGCGACGCTCAAGGAGAAGGCACAAACGGCAACGGATAAGCGCACGCCGGGAGCTTGCCACCCACATCTCGACGCCACAAGCAGCGCGTGACCACCGATCTCCGAGGTGGTCGCGGTCAGTCTCACCCCGCTCACAGAACTTTGCCCAATGTTCGGCGAGCGTCCCGCGGACGCACCGCCTCTTGCCGTCGGCAACCTTATCCTGCAGTTTCGCCTAGCCTAACGCTGCGGCTCGTTGGGCGCTGTCAGGGCGTAGCTGACAAGAAGAGCGCCATGCCGGCACTTTCAAACGTGCTCCTCGCCGCTGAAGGCAATCTGCTCCACGTCAGCGCCACCGACATGGTTAAACGCGGTTCAGCGCACAATGGGCGTCGGGACCTCGGTCGATTTGGAGCCGCCATTGCCAAGTTGACCGTCTTCATTGTCACCCCAGCAGACAATAGACTTGTCCTTCTTGAGGGCGCATACGTGCGTCCACCCGGCGGCGATCTCGACCACGTCAGTCAGGCCGGGGACGGGAGCCACCGGGAAGAGCTTGCTCTTGTCAGCCTTTCGTCCGAGCTGACCGCTGTCGTTGCGGCCCCAACAATCGACTCCGCCTGCCGCATTCACGACGCACGCGAAGCCACCAGCCCCAACGCTAATTTGCTTGGCGTTTGAGATTCCTTCGATTTTGCGGGGAGTGGGAACATTGTCGATCTTGTTGTCAGGGTCGTTGATGAGCGGCGACACGGAGCCCCAGCACCAGACACCTCCAGAGCGGTCGACGGCGCAGGTGCCCCGCATGCCAGACGAGACTTCCTCGATTTCAGGGACTTCGACGACAGGTGAGAGCACCAACGGAGGAGGCGGGGCGTCGGCGCTCGTCTTCGCGCTGGGCGGTTTGGGCTTCTCGCGCTCGACGGCCTTGCCAGTTCCGAGCTCGCCATCTGTGTTCCCGCCCCAACAGAAGACCTTACCCAATTCGGACACGGCACAGCTGAAGCCAAGAATTCGGTAGCCACCTGCCGATATGCTGACGAGCCTTTCGGAGACCAGAGCGGGTTTGGGAGGACCCATCAAGAAGGGCTCCCCGGTGCCCAGCTGTCCATCGGCGCCAATTCCCCAGCAATACGCTTTGCCGTCCGCGACGATGGAGCATGTGTGACTCGATCCACCAGCGATGGCCATAATGGCTGCAGGTGCCGTGGGCATGGCTACGGCCTTGGGCATGACCTCGCGGTCCGAGCCCGTCTCGGAGGTGACCTGTCCGTAGTCGTTGTGGCCCCAGCAGAGTTCTTTGCCATCCTCCAGGATGGCGCACGTGTGCGTCGAGGAGGAGCTCGACGAGATCTCCTTGACGTTCGCTACATCGGGCACTTCAAGCGGTTTGGCGGACTTGCCGCCAACCTTTCCTCTCCCAAGCTGGCCTAGCCCATCGCCGCCCCAGCACTCCACTGTCTTCTTGTCGGTGATGTGGCACGTGTGAATGCCCCCCGAAGTGAGCGTTTTGGCTCGGTGCTGGGCTCGCCAGGGCGGTGGGGCGGGCGCCGCAGGTGCACTGCTTTGCGCGGGCGTTGACGATGTCGTCGTTTCGGCCGAGCTGGACCCGCTCTTTGAGCTTGAGCAGCCAACAGCCATCACCAGAACCAAGACCAAGGTCGAGCGTCGGATCATGGTTTCGCTGCAGTGCAATCTTGTTGCCACTGTGTGTAAGTCGATTCTTGCTCGATCCGACTGCCACTCCAGTGCGGCTGCCGCCTTCACGCGGCGCTTGGCGACCGACGTGACGCGGTTGTTAGTTCACTAGCGCTCCCTCGTGTCACCCACATTATCCATCAGACGGCGAAAACGATTCGGCCTTTTCGGAACCTCCAGCTGGAGGGAGTCACGGTTCGACTTCCGCAGGCGCCCTGGCGCTCAGCGATTCCACGGCAGGTCCCTCGCACCGGTGATGGAGAGCGCAATGATCGGCCCGAAGTCGACGCCCAGCGCGACCATGGCACCCTGATGGATCCCACCGTTCCATGCGACCGCTTCATGCGCGACCTCGATGCGGACTACACGCCAGACACCGTTCAAGACCAATGCGTCGCGGACCCCCACAGCCACGCTGGAGCCGTGGCCGTCGACGAAGTGACGCCCGGCGAGCACGGAGACCTCGACCGTTGGGAAGAACCAGCCAACCCCCGCGCCTGCACCGAAGCTCAACTGGAAATAGTGGTTACGAACTTGGTCGTCGAGCGGGCCAACCGCCGGGTCACTGTTTCCGAAGTCGAACTCGGCGCACCATCCAATTCGCGGCGTGAGAAACCAGGTAAATCGCAAGGGCTCTGCGAGATAGTCTCGCCCGCTGACGACCGCGCCGAGCGCCGCAGATGCGGTTAGGGGGATGTCAGCCTCGTGGCCGGGCTGGATGAACAAACCAGCGCTCCCATCAATGACGACAACCCCCGTTGGCTCGGCCTGCGCGGCGCTACCACATAGAAGAGTGAGCACCGCGCCGCCGAAGCTCATCGTTTTGATTCGAGCACCACCTTCACGGGGAAGTGATCGCTCAACCCCGCGCGGAGGACTTCGGCGCTGACGACTTTGAAACCCGAGTCCTCCGCGACGACGTCATCGAGGCGAAGCTCGAGTGGCGCGCTGCCGCCGATCCAACGCCAGGTCGTGGCCGAGGGACTCGTGGTCGCGACGGCGGGGGAGAAGCCGCGCTCGCGCAGCATCGAGATGGCGTCGCCGTCGTCGTTCTCGTTGAAGTCTCCCGCGAAGAACGTCGGCAGCTCAGAGTCGAGGTGCGCGACGTATTGCTTCATCTCCTTCGCCCGATAATGGCCAGTCGAGAAGTAGCCGACGACCCAGCTGCCCGAGTCGCTGATCGCGGGGCGGAGGTGCGTGTTGACGGCCTCGAACCGACCCCAGCTCGCGCGCAAGACGAGGCGATTCGCAGGGAACCAGTCGACCGGGGAGGCGATGAGCTCGTCCTCTTCGATGGGCAGCTTGCTGAGCACAGCGAGCCCCTCGGGCAGGAGCTTCACGGGGTGGTGATAGCGCGCCTCCGGGTAGCGCTCGCGCGCGAGGTCGCCGAGGGCGCGCTCGGTTTCGCGGTTCGTCTCTTGAAGGAGGACGAGATCAGCGTCGGCCTCGCGCACGATGCGCTCGAGCTCCGCCGCGCCCGCGACGCCGTAGTTCACGTTGTAACTGAGCACCGAGACGCGCCCGCCGGCGTGGGCTGGGGGCTCGCGCGCTTCCGAGATCGCCCTGGGGAGCGAGAGCGAGCCCTCGCTATGCGAGAGGCTCTGCTCGGCGACTTGGGCGCGGCCGCACGCCGAGAGCACCGCGAGGCCGAAGAGGAGGGAGAGGTTGGCGAAGGTGTACTCTGCTGAGGATTCGAGCATCGTGCGCCTTCATCGCGCCTGCTCGCTCCGTGTGACCGTCGAAAATAAAGACGAACGGTCGTTCGCAGATCTCAGCTCGGGGTTCGGCGGGGGCCGAGCAGATCCCAGCGATTGCCCGAGCAGTCGAGGAAGATCGCGACCCGACCGTAGGGCTCGTCGCGCGGCTCGGTGACGAAGGTGACGCCGCGCTCGCGCATGCGGGAGAAGCTCGCGTCGAAGTCATCGACCCTGAGGAAGAGCCCGACGCGCCCCGCGAACTGTGCGCCGACCGCCGCGCGCTGGCGCTCGCCGTCGGCCTGCGCGAGGAGGAGGCTGGTCTGTCCGCCGCGAGGCCGCACGACGACCCAGCGCTTCGGTCGGCCGTCGTTCGTGAGGGAGGGGACGTCCTCGACGAGTTCGAAGTCGAGCGTCCCGACGAAGAACGCGAGCGCTGCGTCGTAGTCGTCGACGACCAGCGCGACGAGCTCGAGGTGGCTCACGCGAGATCGAAGAGCAGAACCTCGGCCTCTTCGATGCCCTCGATCCGGATCTCGTTCGCGTCGCTGAGCATCGCGGCGTCGCCAGGCCCGAGCTTCGTGTCGTTGATTTTGACCGTGCCGCGCGCGACGTGCACGTAGCCGTGTCGACCGTCCGCGAGCTCGTAGATCTCGGTCTCGCCGTCGGCGAAGAAGCCCGAGTAGAGCGCGACGTCCTGGTGGAGCGAGAGGGAGTCTTCGCGCCCGTCGGAGGAGGCGCGCAGCCGGAGTTTTCCACGCATTTCTTCGAACGCGATCGTCTTCTGCTCGTACGAAGGCGCGTGCCCGCGTTTGTCGGGTGTGATCCAAATCTGCAGGAAATGCACGGGCTCGACCTTCGAGTGGTTGTACTCGCTGTGCATCACGCCCGTGCCGGCGCTCATCCGCTGGACGTCGCCGTGACGAATCACCGAGCCCGTCCCCATGCTGTCCTTGTGCTCGAGCGCGCCGCTGAGGACGTAGGAGACGATCTCCATGTCGCGGTGCCCGTGCGTGGGGAAGCCCTCGCCGGGAGCGACGCGATCCTCGTTGATCACCCGCAGCGCGCGAAAGCCCATGGCGTTCGGGTTGTGGTAGTCCGCGAATGAAAAGGTGTGAAAGCTGTCTAACCAGCCATGGTTCGCGTGCCCACGTTCGCTCGATCGAAGAAGCTTCATCCTCAACTCGTCCTTTTGAGCCTCGCGCTCGACAGTTGCCGTAAGAGGACTTTAGCGCCTTTCGTGGCGCTCTTGGTGGGAGGGGCGACGGGCTGCGGGGGTGGCAACGCGAACGAGCGCGCCGCGGAAGACAAGGTCGAACCCGCAGCCGAGGTGAGCGTCACTCCACCGAGCGCGGTCGTCGCCACGCATCCAGCGACGCGGCCGACGGAGAGCGCCGCGCCGGTCACGCACGCGAGCGCCAACCCGAGTGACGACGACAAGATGCAGGCGCGCAACCTCTTCAAGGTCGGCGTCGAGTGCTTCTCGCAGGGTGACTTCCGCTGCGCCGACGACGCCTTCACCCGGGCCTACCGACTCGTGCCCGCCCCGGGGATTCTCTACAACCTGGCCCAGGTGCGCCGATCGCTCGGTGACAGCGCCGGCGCGTGCAAGTTCGCCCAGGAGTTCATCAACAAGGACCCGGCGAAGAGCGCGGAACGGAAGCAGGAGCTCCTCGCGATCTGCTCGACGCTGAAGTTTTGAGCACAAACCAGATCGACGTGTCGCTGGCGCGCGTCCTCGGCTGGTAGGATCTCGGGGACGCGGTGATCACGGGGGTTCGATGACCGCGACGAACGGTCTCCAACCACGAGGAGCGACCATGGCGACGCGCGCGGAGCATTTCAGGGCGGAAGAGCAGCGTTCGAACCGAAAGAAGACGAAGACGACACCGACGTCCGCGCGGGCGCCCAAGGTCGAGCCCGAAGAAGAGGCCGAAGCGAGCGAGCTCTCCCCCGAGGAGGGCGGCCCGCCGAAGAGCAAGAAGACCGCCGCCGTTCGCGCGACTGTCCGCGCCAAACGCGAGAAAGCGCTGACGCCCGCGGCGCCCGCGAAGTCCGCACGCAAACCCCCGGCGGCGCCGAAATCGTCGTCCGCGCGCGTCCCTGCGCGGTCGAGCCCGAAGCGCTGAGCGCGTCGCGCTAACCTGCTCTCGCCATGACGGAAGATCCCGAGCGCGAGACAGGCGAAGACCAAGACGAGAGCGACGAAGAAGAGACCCCGGCGGTGGTGCTGGCGCGCCTCCGGGATCTCGGGGACGCAGTGCCCGCCGAGCTTCGCAAGGTCTACGGCAACCGCCCCGTTTGGTACTTGCTGTCGATGGACGCGGAGCTCGTCACGATCTTCGAGCAGCTGCCCGAGGACCCGATGCCGAAGGGCAAAGTCACCGCGATCATGGCTGCGATCCGTGCGTTCGCGGAGGCCCACAACGACGAGCTGCAGAGCGTGCTCGGTGTGACGGACTCGCTCGAGGTCGGCTTCCACGTCGACGCGCAGCTCGACCGCGTGCGCGAGGCCTTCGAAGAGGACGGCTTCCTCGTCGTCGGTGAGATCGTGAACGGCGTCGTGCGCGAGCTCGAGGACGAAGAGGGCGAGGGAACCGAGGGCACGGAAAAAGGCTCGTGAACCGCGCGCGCCGGCCCGAAGCTCGAGGGCAGCCCGGCCTCTTCGCGAGCGCGGCGATCGCGAGTGGCGCGCCGCTCGCCGATCGCATGCGACCACGCTCGCTCGACGAGGTCGTCGGACAGAAGCGGCTCGTCGCGCCCGGGACTGCGTTTCGCCGGGCGCTCGAGTCGCATCGCGTGCACTCGATGGTCCTCTGGGGGCCGCCCGGGTGCGGCAAGACCACGCTCGCGTCGCTCATCGCGCGCTACACCGACGCGGAGTTCGAGTCGCTCTCGGCGGTGCTCTCGGGCCTGCCCGAGGTGCGCGAGGCCGTCGCGCGCGCCGAGGATCGCCTCATGAGCGGCCGTCGCACGGTGCTCTTCGTCGACGAGGTGCATCGCTTCAACAAGACGCAGCAGGACGCCTTCTTGCCCCACGTCGAGCGCGGGACGCTCGTGCTCGTCGGCGCGACCACCGAGAACCCGTCGTTCTCGCTGAACTCGGCGCTCCTCTCGCGCTGCCGCGTGCACGTGCTCGAGCCCGTCGGTGAGGATGACATCGTTCAAGCGTTGCAGCGCGCGCTCACTGACCCCGAGCGAGGCCTCGGCAAGCGAGCGCTCAGCGTCTCGAGCGAGTCGCTCGCGGCGATCGCGAAGGCCGCGGACGGCGACGTTCGTCGGGCGCTCACGCTGCTCGAGATCGCGGCCGATCTCGCGGTCGCCGGCGCGATCGAGGCCGCGACGCTCGCGCAGGTCCTCGCCGATCGCACGCGGCGCTTCGATCGGGCGGGCGACGCGTTCTACGACCAGATCTCGGCCCTGCACAAATCGGTGCGGAGCTCGAACCCGGACGCGGCGCTCTATTGGTTCGCGCGCATGATGGATGGCGGGGTCGATCCCGCGTACCTCGCGCGGCGCCTCACGCGGATGGCGATCGAGGACATCGGGCTCGCCGACCCGCGCGCGCTCACGCTGAGCCTCGAGGCCTGGGACACCTACGATCGGCTGGGCTCACCCGAGGGCGATCTCGTGTTCGCGGAGGTCGTGCTCTACCTCGCGCTCGCGCCGAAGAGCAACGCGGCGTACGCGGCGCTCACCGCGGCGCGCGCCGACGTCGAGGGGCACGGGAGCCTCGCTGTGCCGGTCGCGCTCCGCAACGCGCCGACGAAGCTCATGCGCGACCTCGGTCACGGCAAGGACTACGTCTACGACCACGATCGCGCCGAGGGCGTCGCGTTCGAACAGCGCTGCTTCCCGGAGGAGCTCGGGGAGCGTCGCTACTACGAGCCGCGCGAGGCAGGCCTCGAGATCAAGCTGCGCGAGAAGCTCTCATGGCTTCGAGCGCGACGCGGCAGTGCTCCCAGCGGCGGAGCTCCCGGCGGCGGCGGCGCGGACGACTGACGGGCTCGCCTTCGGCGCGGTCGCTCCATTCTGGGCGTCGGTGAAGAGCAAGCCCAGCTTGTCCTCGACGTCGGTGGTCATCGAGGACCACTCGCGGGCGGCCTCGGCGTCGCGCTGCGACGACGCGTAGATGGTCTGGTACTCGGTGCCGCCCGCTTCGGTAGCGTCGACCTGACCGTAGAAGTAGCCGTTTCTCACGTCGATGACGTACGCGCTGAGGAAGCTCTTTACACGGGTGTCAGTCATCGGGAGGAACAGCACGGGCAGGATGAGGGGCGCGAAGGCGACGAGGCCGTTCACGCTGCCCTCGACGCGGCCGTGATCGAAGATCACGAGGACGTCGGCGTGCGCGCGCGCCGCTGCGAGCCGCAGGCGCTTGAGGTGCACGCCGCGGGGCTGGCTGTAGTCGTTCACGGGCTTGCCCTCGGCGAGGAGGCTCGGGATGCGGTAGACGTCCTCGACGCCGGGGAGGCGACCGAGGAGCTCCTTCAAGGAGGTGTCGTTCGGGTCGCCCGCGCGCGGCGCGCCCGCGTCTTCGAGCGAGGGCAGCGCAGAGCTCGCGGTCGAGTAGTAAGCGACGGTGACGGCCGCGGGCATCTGGGGGTTCGCGGCGAAGGCCTTCTCGATTTCGGCGTCGTCGACCTCGTATTCGGGATCGAGATCGCTGAGCGTGCGGGGCTGGTAGAGGTCGGCGCCGCAGCCGGCGAGGAGCGGGAGCACACAAGCGAACAGGAGCCCAAGAGACGAAGTTCGGTTCACGGCTACCTCGGCAGAAAGAAGGTCACGGTTACGAAGTTCGCCCGACAAACGCGAGGACGCGGCCGCGGCTTACGTCGTGGATCCCTCTTTTTTGCCTGCAAAATGAGCGACGCGGCTGCGCGTCGGGGCCTTCGCGGTGGGGGTGGGTTGGCCCGACGAGCTCGCGCTGGAGGGTCCATCTCTGCCCACCAAGAAAAGCAAAACTAGGGACGTCGGGTGAGCTCGAGCGCGAGGGCGGCGAGGGGCTCGAACGCTGCGGCGAGGGCCGGAGAGAGCGGCGCGCCGGGCGCGACGTTCGGCGTGGGACCGAGCGAAACACCAGCGATTCGAACGTTGGTGAGGGCGAGGTCGAGGCCGAGCGCGCGGGCCATCGCGAGGGCCTCGGCGACCCCGAGGCCGTGCGAGGAGACGGGCTGTGCGCGGGTCTCGAGCTCACCGAGGGCGAGCTCGCGGACGTGGCCTGCGGGCTCGTCGCTTTGGTAGGCGTCGACGAGGACGAGCGCCTCGCCGTCGACGAGCAGCGCGAGCAACATTGAGGCGTCCGCGCACGGTCGCGCCGGGGCGCCGCGGGCCGCGAGCGCGCGCGCGACCTCGAGGCCGATCGCGTCGTCGCCCGCGTGGTCCGCGCCGAGCCCGAGGATGATCAGCTCGGGTCCTTCTGGAGCTGCTCGAACTTCAGCGTGAGGAAGTGCGTCGAGCACGAGATGCACGGGTCGTAGTTGCGGACGGCGTGCTCTGCGCGGCGCGTGGCCTCGGCGTGGGGGAGGGCGGCGAGCATCGGGCCCATCGCGAGGAGATCCTCTTCGATGCCGCGCTGGTTCTGCGAGGTGGGCGGCGCGATCTGAGCCTCGCGGACGAGGCCTTGGTCGTCGAGGATATAACGGTGATAAAGCAAACCGCGCGGCGCTTCGGTCGCGGCGTGGCCCGTGCCGGCGCGCATCGTGAGCGGCACGCTGGCCTGGGCGGGCGGGCTGTAGCGCTCGATGATGCGGATGGCCTCCTCGAGGGCGTAGAGGGTCTCGACGCCGCGCGCGATGATCATGCGGAACGGGTTCTTCTCGCGCTCGTTGAGGCCGGCGCGCGTCGCGAGATCGAGGGCGCGTGGCGTGAGCCGATCGACGTTGTTCACGAAGCGCGCGAGCGGCCCGCATTGGTAGCTGCCGCGCGCGAGGATGCGCGCGTGGAGCGCGGTCGAGTGCGGGACCTGGTGCTCTTGGATGTGGGCGCCGTAGTCGTGGACGTCGATGTCGAGGCCCTTGTTCGAGACGAGGCGGCCCTCGTTCATCGGGTACTCGCTCGGGTGGCGGAGCGAGACGAGCTCGTAGTCGCGCTCGAACTTGGGGAAGTCGAACGTCGCGACCCACGCGAGGAGCTCCTCGCACTCGGCGAGGCTCGCGCGGAGCTCGGGGAGCAGGGCCTCGAGCTCGGAGCGGCGCGGCGCGCGGTAGAAGCCGCCGACCCTGATGTTCACCGGGTGGATCTCGCGGCCGCCGAGCGCGGCGACGATCGCGTTGCCGGCCTTCTTGATGCGGAGCGCGCCCTTCACGCGCTCGGGGTGCTTGCCCGCGAGCGCGATCGCGTCGTGCAGCCCGAGGAAATCGGGGGCGTGCAGCATCACCATGTGAAGGACGTGGCTCTCGATCCACTCGCCCGTGTAGAGCAGGCGCCGGAGCTCACGCAGCGTGCCCTCGACCTTCGCGCCGAGGGCGTCCTCGATCGCGTGGCACGAGCTCATCTCGTAGGCGACGGGGCAGATGCCGCAGATGCGCGCGGTGATGTCGGGGACCTCGGTGCACGCGCGACCGTGCAGCATCGCCTCGAAGAGACGCGGCGGCTCGAAGATGCGGAGCTTCGCGTCGACGACCGCGGCGCCGTCGAGCACGAGCGTGAGCGCGCCCTCGCCCTCCACGCGGGCGAGCACGTCGACGTTGATGGTCCTAGGCGCCATGACTCGAAGCTCCGGGGTCGGGCTCGGCGCGATTGGCGCCGGCCTGGAAGGGGGGAGACGCGACGTTGAACGTGGAGAAGAGCCGCCGCACCGCGGGCTTCGCCACGCCGAGCGCGACGAGCCTGTCGGCGAGAGGCTCGGGGCGGGGCGCGTCGCTCGGGCCGAAGCAACCGAAGCAGCCGCGCGCGTAGCTCGGGCAGAGCGCGTTGCAGCCCGCGTGCGTGATCGGCCCGAGGCACGGATCGCCCTTCGCCACCATCACGCAGACGGTGCCTCGCATCTTGCATTCGATGCAGATCGCGTGGCTCTGCACGTTGGGCTTACGGCCGTGTAAGTAAGCGGAGACGACCTCGAGGAGCTGGTGTTTGTCGACGGGGCAGCCGCGGAGCTCGAGGTCGACCTTGACGTGGGCGCCGATGGCCGTCGAGGTCGCGAGCGTGTCGATGTAGTCGGGGCGCGCGTAGACGACGGACATCATCGCGGCGTGGTCGCGGGAGTTGCGCAGGGCCTGGATGCCGCCCGTGGTCGCGCACGCGCCGATGGTGACGAGCGTGCGGGAGTTCGCGCGGATCTCCTTGATGCGCTCGGCGTCGTGCGGGGTCGTGACCGAGCCCTCGACGAGCGAGAGATCGTAGGGGCCTGGCTGGTAGTTCGACGAGGCCTCGGGGAAGTAGGCGATGTCGATCGCGCCTGCGACGGCGAGGAGCTCGTCCTCGCAGTCGAGCAAGCTGAGCTGGCAGCCGTCGCACGAGGCGAACTTCCACACGGCGAGCTTGGGCTTCGACATGATCAGAGCTCCCGGACTTGCATGAGGGACGCGACGCGATCGAGCCGGTAGACGGGGCCGTCCTTGCACATGAACGTCGGGCCGAGCTGGCAGTGACCGCACAAGCCGACGCCGCATTTCATGCTGCGCTCCATCGAGACCCAGATGGCCTCGCGCGGGACGCCGCGCTTCTCGAGGTCGCGCGCGGCGAAGCGCATCATGATCTCGGGGCCGCAGAGGAGGACCGCGTCGTCCTCCTCGATCGGGACGTTCTCGAAGAGGCGCGTGACGACGCCGACGGGGCCGTACCAGTCGCGCCCTGCGCGATCGACGATGGCCTCGAGGCGGACATCGAACCGGCCGCGCCAGCGCTCGAGCTCCTCGCGGAAGAGGAGATCGGCCGGGGTGCGCGCGCCGACCAAGATGATGATGCGGCCGTAGCGCTCGCGGTTGTGGAGCATGTGCAAGATCGCAGGGCGGAGCGGCGCGACGCCGAGGCCGCCGGCGACGATGAGCACGTCGCGGCCCTCGATCTCGCGCACGGGCCACGCCGAGCCGTAGGGCCCGCGCACCCCGAGCAGATCGCCCGAGCCCAGCTTTTCCATCACGCGCGTGACGTTGCCGACGGCGCGGATCGTGTGGACGAGCCGCTTCGGATCGGCGGGGTCACCGCTGATCGAGATCGGGACCTCACCCACGCCGTGGGCGTAGAGCATGTTGAATTGCCCGGGCTCGAACTTGAAGCCGCCGGGCACGTCGAAGGTCCAGGTGAAGACGTCGCTGAGCTCGCGGACCGAGCTCGCGATCGGCATCGCTACCGGCAAGTAGGGGTTCGCCATGATCTCCGTCACCGGTAGACGTCGAGGTGCTGCATGCGCGCGCGAGAGAGGCGCTCGTAGGTGCGCTCGAGCAGGCGCATCGAGATCGCGTACCCGAGGCGCGGATCCTCATCCATCTTGCGGTGCAGACAGGTGTTGTCGATCGCGAGCGCGACCACGGTCTCGCGGGCGCGGCAGTCGAGGTGCGCGGCCGTCGGCGTGAGGAGCGAGACCCCGAGGATGTCGCCGGGCCCGAGCGTCTCGATGCAGATGGCCTCACCACCGGGGCGCGGCATCTCGATCGCGACCTGCCCTTGGCGGATGAGGTAGAGCGAGTCCTCGCGGTCGCCCTCTCGCATGATGTATTCGCTCGCGCGGAACCTGACGTTCTTCGCGCAGCCGACGAGGAACCGCACGTGCTCCGGCGCGAGGTCGGCCAAGAACGGGTGCGCCTTCAGGACGCGTTCGAGATCTTCCATGGCTGTTTCCTCAGTCCTGGCCCCTGGGTCAGGCCTTGCTCCGAGACGACGGGACGGGCGCGCGAACGGCCGCGGCCTCTTCGGTGATGTCGATGCCGACGGGACACCAGGTGATGCAGCGACCGCAGCCGACGCAGCCCGACGAATCGAACTGGTCGTGCCACGTCGCGAGCTTGTGCGTGACGAACTGCCGATAACGCGCGCGCAGCGAGGGCCGCGCGCTGCCGCCGTGCACGTACGCGAAGTCGGCGGAGAAGCACGAGTCCCAGCGGCGCGTGCGCGTCGCGACATCACCGCTGAGATCGGTCGTGTCCTCGATGGTCGTGCAGAAGCACGTCGGGCACGACATCGTGCAGTTCGCGCACCCGAGGCAGCGATCGGCGGCGACCTGCCAGCGCGGGTGATCGAGGTTCGCCATGAGGTCGTCGCGCAAATTGTCGGTCGAGAGCGTGCGCCCCATGTTCGCGGCGGCGTGATCGGTGACGGCCTGCGCAGCCGCGCGATCCGCGTCCGTCGCCGCGCGCGACGCGACACCTTGGAGCATCGCGCGCCCGAGCTCGCTGCCGATCTCGACGACGAAGCGATGACCGCCGTCGAGGAGCTCCGTCGCGGCGAGGTCGAAGCTGCCCCTCGCCCGAGGGCCCGTCTGCATCGAGACGCAGAAGCAGGTGCCCGCTGGCGAGCCGCAGTGCACGGCGAGGATGAAGTTCGCGCTCCGCCGCTTCTGATAGTCGGCGTCGGGCGAGCCGCGCCCCGAGCTCGCGAAGAGCACCTTGTCTTGCACGCTGATCGCGGCGAGCTCGCAGGCGCGCGCCCCGATGAACGCGATCTTCGGCGCGGGCTCCGCGGCCGTGAGATCGACGAACTCGCGCGCGCTCTTCCGGAGCTGCACGAGCGGCACGCGCGGGGGTAAGAGCTCGCGCTTCAGCGGTTGAGCGGGAACCGCGTAACCGAAGAGGGCTTCGTCGCCGCGCTCGCGCAGGCGGTAGCGCCCAGGAGCCTGTTCATCCCCGACGCCGCGAGGGAGATCACCGATCCCGGTGATCGTGTCGAGCACGATGGCGCCGTCACCCAGAGTCGGCCCAACGAGGCGATATCCAGCGCTCCGGAGCGCATCGAGCAGCGACGCGAAACCGGCCCGATCCAAGACGAGATCCGATCCGATGGCCAGCACGCGGCGAACGTAGCCTGCCCCTGGGCGCTGGGTCGAATGCAGTTTTTTCGCGTGGGGTCCACGGTTTATGGGGATGGCGCGCGAGCGCGGACTTTGCCAATCGGCCGTCCGAAGTGGCGCTGGCTGCGCGTCAAGCCACAAAGGACGCTGCTCGGCTTACTTTGTTTGATACTTTGTTCGAAGAGCATGGCGAAGGGGTCGGGGACGAGCGCCCTCGTTGCGTTTGAGAAGCGGATCTGCGCCGAGATCGAGGGCGCACCCCGCAAGCGCGCCCCCACCGAGGCGAAGATCGCGGCGGTGGCGCGGACGCTCGCGCCCCATTCGAATGCGATCCGCGGGCAGCTCTCGCTGTGCCTGCGCGAGCTCGTCAAGCAGGACGCCTTCGATCGCGAGCTCTACGGCGCCGGCATGCGCGCGCTCGCCGAGACCTCGGACAAGCGCCTCATCACGCTGCTGACGACGGCGCTGAAGACGGAGGACTTCGGTGGGCTCGGCGCGCTGAGCGCCGCGTGCTTCGTGCAGGACCCGTCGCTCACGCCGATGCTCGCGCGGGCCGCCGCCTGTCAGAAGACGCAGCTCGCGTTCGCCGCCGAGGTCGCGCGCCTCGTGCGCGGAGAGAACACGGGCGCGCGCCTCTTCGCCCTCGCGCCTCGGATCAAAGAGGCGCACCGCATCTCGCTCTGCGTCGAGCTCCTCCTGCCGATCTGCTTGCACCTCGACGTCGTGCCCGAGCGCGCGTGTGTCGGCCTCGCGGATGCGCTCCACGTGCTGCGCGGCTCGGAGCGACACCTCGGTCGGTGGTTGGTGATGGCCGAGATCGCCCACAAGGGCGGCGACAAGCGACCGATGCAGGAGGCGACCGAGCGCATGGTCACAGGCCCCGACAGCTCGCGTGCCGCGTGGACGCTCGTCGCGTGGGCGCTCGATCCGAACCGCGGTACGGGCTCGACGCGGCCGACCTCCGAGCTCGTCGCGCGGCTCTCGCATCGACCGAGCGCGGATCGCGACACGGCCTTCCTCTTCCGCATGGCCGAGGCTCGCGTCGACGTCGCGCGCCCGATGCTCGAGGCCCTCGCGCGGACGCGGCCGCTCGGTGACGACGTCGCCGTGCGCGCGGCCTTCACGCTGGCGAAGCACTTCGAGCGCCTGCCGCTCACGAGCGAGGTCCTCGAGGCCGCCGAGTCTTCGGAGCGCGACGAGCTCCGCGCGCTCGCGGCCGCGGCGTATTGGGACCTCGGCGATCGCGAGCGCGCGCTCGCCCTGTGCGGCGCGCTCGCGGAGTCTTCGGACATCACGGCGCAGGGCTGGAGCGCGCTCGTGCACATCGCAGCGCAGCCCTCGATCAAGAGCGCCGAGCCCACGAACGGCGCCGCTCGCAATGGGCACAGCGTCGTGCTCACGGAGCCTGCATTTCGCCGCGTGCAATGGGGATGGATCGAGTAGCGCCGATCGTCGGGGTGCTGCTCTTTTCGGTCGTCGCGCTCGGGCTTCGAGCGAGCGCCGGTGCTCCCTCGACGCACGCAGCGCGATCCTCATCGGCGAGCGCTTCGGCGTCAGCGCACGCATCGGCGTCGGCGAGCGGGGCGACGACTCCTCGGGTTCGATTCGTCCCGATGAACGCGGACGGGACCGAGGCGCGCGAGCGCCTGCCGATCTCGCGCTTGCCACCCGGATCGAGCGCCGATCCCGATGCGGTGCGCTTCGCGGTGATCGCTCGCAAGGGGCAGCTCCCGAGCGGGCCGCTCACCGTAAAATCGTTTCGCACGAACACTCGAGAGGACGCGACGCCGCTCGGGGAGCTCGAGGTCCCGCTGAAGGCGACAGCGACCTGTCCCGGCGCTCTCGGGGCGCTCGACGGCGAGGTCTGCGCGCTCAGCGAGCCTGTTCGGCTCGTCGCCGAGGTGCTCGATCGAGACCACCCCGACGCCGGTGCGGCGCTCCTCGTCGAGCTCGGCGGCGTGCTTCGCGCGAGCGCTCCCGACGCGGGTTCGAGCTCGTTCGTCGTGACCTCGGAGCACGGGATGCACGATGTTCGAGCGCGGCTTTTCGTCGTGCGCACGAGGCCCGGCGGGCCCGCTCCGATCGGCGTGAGCGACGCCGATGCGGTCTCGCTCGCGACGCGTGAGCTCGAGCGAGCGACGGCGATCTGGTCCGCGTGTGGCCTGCGTGTCGCCGCGTCGCCAGGCGATGTCCGCGTGGTCGATCCGCCCCCGAGCTACCTGCTCTCGGTGGGGTGCGACGCGCCGAGCTCCGCGTCGGGCGGGACCTTGCGCGTTCGCGTCCAAGGCAAGGAGATCTCGGTCCCGATCGAGGCCGGCGTCACTCCTCGCGGCGCTGCTCGCGTGCTCGCCGCCGCGCTCGAGAAGGCGAAGCTCCGCGTGACCGTGAGCGACAACCGCGTGACGCGCGCCTCCGATCTGGCGTCGACGGATCTCTTGGTTCGCGACGCGCGCGGCGCGCTCGTCGCGCTCGAACCACCGGAGAACGGCTCGGTTTCGACGGACGCGACGCTCGACGCCTGCATCGGCTCGGTGGTCCTCGAGGACGGGCTCAGCCATTTCGGCGACAGCACGGTGGCCGCGGGCAGCCTCGAGGAGCGCACCCTGATCAAAGCCTTCGACGATGGAGATCCGGCGACCGTGGATATCTTCGTCGTTTCGAGCCTGGGTGAGGGCGCGCGCATCGGAGAGTCGTTCATCGCGCTCGAGCGCGGCGCGATCCGCAACGTGGTCATCGAGGATCGCAGCGGCTTCCGATCGAACGCGTCGTCCTTCACCCTTTCGCACGAGCTCGGGCACGTGCTGCTCGATCAGCCAGGCCACCCCGACGACTACGGGCGGGACACACCGACCTCGCTGATGGACTCGGACGCGCTCGACGCGACCGCGCTCGGTCCCCGCCGCCTGAGCCGCGCGGAGTGCGAGCGGGCGCTTCGTCAGAGCGTGCCGCTCGGTCTTGCCCGAGCGCCGTGACCAACGGGGCGTGAGGCCGCGCGCGGGCCTGGAGCTTCGAGCGGCGATCTATTAGAACCCGCGACCGATGCAGCGCCGCCCCCTCGTTCTCGGTCAGCGCGGCGCGCTGCTCTTTGGAGTCGCGCTCGTGTCGGCCGCGATGAGCGGGCTCGGGCTCGTTCACGATCGGCTCCACCAGGCGGTGTTCGGGCCTGCGTTCTCGGTGCTCGTGAGCACGTTGCCCCTCTTCGGGGCGGCCTTGGGGGCCGCGCTCGTCGCGCTCTTCCCGCGCTTCGCCGAGCCCCCGCGGCTCTTCTCGCGGCTCGGGGTCGTCAGCGGGTTGGGCGCGTCGATCGCCGTCTTTTCCATCATTCGCACGATGCGCGCGACCACGCCCGAGGCCCTCGACCCGCGCGCGTGGCTCTCGATCGGCGCCCATTACCTGGTCGCATCCCTCCCGTTCGCCGCGTGCGGCTTCGCGATCGCCTCGGCGCTGCGCTTCGCGCGCGGGCGAGCGGCTCCCACGTTCTTCGCTCACTTCGTGGGCCTCGCGCTCGGCGGCGCGGTGACGTTGCTCCTCATGCGCGCGGGCGTGCCGCGCGCGGGGCTCTTCGTCGCGCTCCTCTTCGCCTCGTCGTCGATCGTCTTCGCGCTCGGCAGCCGCGAGGAGATCGGCCCGTTCTCCGAGAACGAAGAGCGCACGGGCGGGTGGGCAGCGGCCGCATTTTTCCTCGGGACCGTCGCGCTCGTCGCGGGCGACTACGGCGAGCAGTGGCTCGTCGTCTCGCAGATTCGGACGTCGAACCTCGACAAGGCGAGCTTCGTCGAGTGGGACGAGCTCGGGCTCGTCACCGTCGATCGACCCGCGCGCGCCAGGGCTGTCGTTCGCGTCGACGGCGCCGCGACCTCGACCTTCATCCCCGAGGCCAAGAGCCGCGCGCCGCGCGCGATCACCGACCTCGCGTTCGCCCTCGACGAGGTTCGCGGGGTCGGGCCGGCCCTCGTGCTCGCGGCGGGCGGCGGTCGCGACGTGCGCGTCGCGGTCGAGGCGGGGCGCAGCGACGTCGTCGCGGTCGAGCTGCGTCGCTCGATCGTGCGGGGCGCTGCCCTGGGAAAGCTCAGGGATTTCGGCGGCTCGGTGTTCGAGCTGCCCGGCGTGACCCCGGTCGTCACCGATCCGCGCGGCTTCATGCGCGGCGCGCCGCGACGGTTCAACACCGTCATCGTCTCCGCGACCGCGGACGAGGCCGCGGTGAAGACCGGCGCGCTCGCGACCACCGTCGAGGACCTCTACACCGTCGAGGCCGTGCGCGAGATGCTCGCCGTCCTCGTGGACTCGGGCGCGCTCGTGCTCACCGCGCGCGACGGTGAAGAGAACCGCCTCTTCAGCCTCGCGTCGGCGGCGCTCACGCGCGAGGGAGCTCGAGATCCTCGCTCCCAGATCTTCGCCGCGTCGACCGAGGGTGAGGTCGCTGTCGTCCTTTTTCGCACGCCGCTCGGCGTCGACGAGATCCGCGAGCTCCACCTCTTCTGCAAGGGAAAGCGGTACGACGAGCTTCTCGCGCCCGACGGCCAAGCAGCCGCGCACTACGCCGCGCTCGTCGCCGATCCCTGGGCGCTCTCGACCCAGCAAGGGCGGTCGCTCGTCGACGACACGCCCCCGACCGACGATCGCCCGTTCTTTCACGCGCGGCTCTCGGGCACCTCGCTCCGCGCCGCGCTCAAGGACGCGCGCAAGCTGGCGAACACCGAGCGAGGGCTCTTCGTCGGCCTCGTCGCGCTCTTCGGGCTCGTCGTCGCTGCGGCCGCCATCGTGAGCGCGCCCGTCGCCTTTCGCCGCAGAACGCTGCGCCAGCGCGGCTTCGTGTGGGCTCCGCGTGGGCGACGTGCGCGCCTCGTCGGCTTCTTCGGGTTCAGCGGCGCCGGCGCGGCGCTCCTCGAGGCAGGGCTCGTCCCGCAGCTCACGACGTCGCTCGGCCATCCGATCTTCGCCGTGACGGTCGTGCTCACGACGCTGCTCTTGTCGCTCGCGGGGGGCGCGCTCATGGTCCAGCGCCTCCCTCAAAGCCGCGCTGCGCGGTCCGCGGCGCGTCGAGCCCAGGTCGTAGCGATCGTCCTCGCGCTGAGCGCCTTCTCCTTGCCTGTCGTGCTCGCGGGGCTCGCGCGATCCCCGCTCCCGCTCCGCGCCGCGGTCGCGATCCTGGTCATCAGCGCGGTCGGCGTGCCGGCGGGCGCGCTCTTGTCCCTCGGCTGCTCGCTCGCGATCTCGCGCACGGGTCGGCTCACCGCGTGGATGTTCGCAGCGGCGTCGGCGTGTGGCGCCGTGGCGCTCGTCGTGGGCGCGCTGGCCGCGTTGTTCGCGGGCTACTCGTATGTCTTGCTCCTCGGCGCGGTCGCGTACTTCGTCGCCTCCGCGATCGTCCCGCCGTCGCTCGCTGCGCCGCGCAGCTGAAGCGCGACGCTCAGCTCTTCGACACGAAATAAGCGACGAAGCGCCAGGCGAACCAGAGCGCCATGCCGCAGAGGCCGACGCCGACGATCCGAATGAACCGCTTCAGCGTCGTGTTGGAGAAGCGCCCGCGGTAGCGACGGATCACCCAAAGCATCAGGAAATACCAAGCGACGATGCCGATGAGCGCGCCGGCCGCGAAGGGCAGCGCCTGGTGGTTGTCGAACTTCACCGACTCGGTCGAGTAGAGGGTCGTCACCACGCCGGCCCACGTGGGCAAGAGCGAGGGGTTGATGATGCAGACCCAGAAGCCGAGGACGAAGCTCTTCAGCGGGGTGTCGCGCATGCGGACCGACTCGGACACCGTGTCGCCGGTGTCTCGGCCGCGGACCATGACCACGCCGAGCACGCCGAGCATGAGCGCGCCGAGCCCGCGCGAGATCGGCGTCACGAGCGGGTACTCGACGAGGAAGGTGCTGAAGCCCCAAAACGCGAGGAAGGCGTAAATCGCCTCGGCGATCGCGCCACCGACCGAGATGTAGACCGCTGCTCTGAAGCGGGCCTCGATGCCGCGCGTGAGGATCAAGGCCGAGATCGGGCCGGCGACGGGGATCGAGCCGAGAAGGCCGAACACCATCCCGAAGAGCGCGGCGTAGAGCATGCGTGACCAGCGTTACTCGGTTGGGCCTCTACCATCCAGATCTGCGCGCCGGAGGAAGGGCTGCGCGTCTCGCTTTTCGAAGGGTCGCGCTCCCCGCTACCATCTCCAGCGATGCCTCGCCTCGCTCCTCTCGCTGCCCTCGTACTCACCCTCGCCGGTGCGATGGGCTGTAAAGATCCGACCCTCGTCGACGTCGACACGGGCGACGTCTCGCTCGGCACCTACGAGGTCGTCGTCCCCTTCGCGAGCCCCGTCGCGGGCGTCACGACACAAGACGCGAACAACAACCTCGACGTGGCGATCTTCAACGGCCGCACCTTCCTCGCGTGGCGCACGGCGCCGACGCACTTCGCGTCGGAGGACACGGTGCTCTACGTGGCGAGCGAGGGCTCCGACGGCTGGCGACTCGAGGGCTCGTTCGCGATGGGCACCGATCTCCGTGAGCCGCGCCTGCTCGTGCTCGGGGACAGGCTATTTCTGTATTTCGCTGTGCTCGGCAAAGACCCGTTCAAGTTCGAGCCTCAAGGCATGATGGTGACCGAGTATCACGGACAGGGGAATTGGGATGATCCGGAGTCGCTCTACGAGCCCGGGTTCATCCCTTGGCGCGCGCGCGTCGTCGACGGCACGGCCTACCTGATTGGGTATGTCGGTGGCGAGAACATCTACGAGATCGACGGCGAGCCGCTACGGATTCACCTCCTCACCACGACCGACGGGCGAACGCTGACGCCGGCCGTCCCAGGGCAACCCGTCGTCCAAGAGGGCGGCGGCTCCGAGACCGATTTCACCATCCTCGACGACGGCACCTTGGTCGCCGTGACCCGCAACGAGGCAGGTGACACCGAATTCGGGTTTGGCTCGAAGATCTGCCGCGCGCGGAGAGTGGCCGTACGGTGATTGGCAGTGCAAACCCGACAGAAAAATCGACTCTCCCTCGTGTTTCGACAAGGCAAGAATGTCTGGCTCGTCGGTCGTCGCAACGTCACCGAGACTGGCAATTACGATCTCGGGCTCTCCGACGAGTCGCTCGAGGACCAAGCCGGCAAATACGAAATCGACTATTCCTTCAACCCCAAGCGCTGCTCGCTTTGGCGGGTCGACCCCGGCGCGCTGACTGTGGAGTTCGTCGTCGATTTGCCCTCTCGCGGCGACACCTGCTTCGCCTCCGAGGTGCCCAAAGACGAGCGCACGGTCACGATCTACAACTACTCGAGCTTCCTCGACGGCGCGCCGGACTGCGCCTCGTGGCCGGACGCGTGCACCGACATCACCTGGTGGGTCGGGCAGGGCGCGCCGACGATGATCTATCGAATCGACGCGACGTTCGACTGAGCAATAGGAGCGCGCTTTGCGTGCCGGGCCTTTGGGTGGTAGGGAGTTGCCATGTCTTTCTCCATGTCGGCTCGCGCCCTTCGCTTCCGCCGGTACGCCGCAATCGGGGCCGGGGTCACCCTCTCGCTCGTCGCTTCTCTCCCTGCGATCGCCCAGGCGGCGACATATCAGGTGGGCGCCGGCAAACCGTACGCGACCATCCAAGACACGCTCGGCATGCTCGCGCCCGGCGACGTCGTCGAGGTCGACGGTGACGCGACCTACCCGGGCGACTTGTGGTTTCGCGCAGAGCAGAGCGGCACCGCTGACGCCCCTGTAACCATTCGCGGGATACCTGTGAACGGCAAGCGCCCGGTGATTCAGGGGGTGGGCACCGAGCAATGGCACGACATCATCGTCTTCTTCAACGCGAACCACTTCGTGTTCGAGGGGTTCGAGATCATCGGGGACGGCAACGTCGACCACTTCGGCCTCGTCCACAAAGCCGATGACGTCACGCTCCGCGATTTGGTGGTACACGGCGTCGCCAATCAGGGTTTGCTCGGCACGGACTCGGAGTCTGGCTCGCTCACGTTGGAGAGCAGCGAGTTCTACGGGAACGGCAACGACCTCTACCAACACCAGATCTACATGGCGACCGACGAGTCCATGTATCCGGGCTCCGTCTTTCGTATGCAGTATTGCTATGTCCACGACGGCGCGGGCGGTAACAACGTCAAGTCGCGCGCCGAGCGCAACGAGATTTACTACAACTGGATTGAGGGCGCGGTTTACCACGAGCTCGACCTCATCGGCCCCGACGGCCAAGACCCCAGCCTCGCTCGCGAGGATTCGGACGTTGTCGGCAACGTGTTGGTGAAGCACTCGGAGTGGCGGATCGCCCGCATCGGCGGCGACGGTACGGGCAATACCGCAGGTCGCTATCGCTTCGTGAACAACACGATGGTCCTCGGGGCGAGCTCCGATGTCGCGATTGGCCTGCAGCAGACCGTCGAGAGCCTCGAGATGGACAACAACGTCATCGTGCGCATCGGCGCCGCGGGCGGCTCGGTATGGAATCACGCCGAGCCCGAGGGGCCTGACCCGGAGTTGGTCGGTAGTCACAACTGGATACAGGACGGTATCGGCGACATCCCCGCAGGCTTCACGAACACCCTCACGGGCGCGAGCGCCGGATTCCAGAACGACGCTGACTTCGACTTTCGCCCGGTCGCGGGCTCACCGCTGCTCGACGCCGGCACGACCGAGACGCTGATTGCCGGGGCGCCTGTCCCCAACGCCCTCGGCGTCGCCGCGGACGTCCCGCCGTCGCGTCTCGCGGGAACTCAGGGCGATCGCCCCGTCGACGCTGCGATCGACATCGGCGCGTTCGAGTTGGGCTCGGGCACGATCCCCGGTGAGGGCACTGTCTCGACCGGCGTCGGCACGGGCGGCTCTGGGGCCGGCACTGGCTCGGGAGCGGGCGGTGGTGGTGGTTCCGGGGGTGATGGCGCCAACGACTCGGGCGACGACGGCTGCTCGTGCAGCACCGCTATTGGGCATTCGAACTCCGGTGCTCGCTCGGGCGCGGCTCTCTTGATTCCGGTGCTCGGGGTCGCGCTCCTCGCCAGTCGTCGCCGTCGTCGCGTGGGCTAGTCGCTAGTTCATGAAGTACCAACCGCCTTCGTGTTGCTCCCAGGAGTAGGCGATCTCCAGGCCGAGCGTCCCACCGGCGGCTGTGTACTCACCCAGGTCGAAGAAGTTGGCGGCCGCGACGCCCCCGATGGTGACGTAGCTTTGGGGCATATCGATCCGGCCAGTCACGCGGAGCCGCCCCGTCCAATAGAGGTCTCCCACGCTGCTCTCGGGTAGCGCGAGCGCGCCGACGCCGACGCCTGCGGCCAAGTCGATGTTGATGACCCCGAGTTCGAACCCCCCGAAGCCGATGCCGGCCGCGGTCGCGGTGAGCCCCGCGCCATCACCGTTGAAGAGGCCGGCGATGGAGGCCTCGGCGGCGATGCCGAAGCGCAGGATCGCGAGGGCGCCCGAGTAGCCGATGCCGACGGCGCCCCCCACGGTCCCGTACGTCTCGCAATCCGAGTTGCGGTGAAAGGTGCAGGTGAAGCCCGCCCGCGGTTCGCCGTACACCCAGGGCTCGCCCGCCGCCGCGCTGCGAGGAACAGCGAGGGCCGCGAGGCCGACGAGCGCCGCTCCAATCCATAGTTTGCTGCGGCTCTTGGAACGCTTCATTCGCCCGACCTCCTTCGTGGGTATAACATCGTTATAGAATACGCGCGAGGCTCCGAAGTTCCCCTTTGCGATCACGTCGTCGGTTGCCGCGAAGCCGAAGAAGGGCGCATCGTGACGGGAGCCATGGAAGGAGCGCTCTGTCCTCGCTGCGCTGAACCGCTCGATGTTTTCTCGCGGCCCACGCGGGACGAGGCGCGCGCCGTCGAGATCGCGATGTGCCTGCGATGCGGCGGGCTTTGGATGGAGCAAGGCGCGCTCACGCAGGCCTTCCCCGAGGTGATTCCCTTCCTCGCCGCTCGGCAGACGCCGGACCGAGAGCACCCTTGCCCGACGTGCGCCAAGCCGCTCGCGCCCGTGTTCGTCGATCGGCTCGAGCTCGACACGTGCGGCGAGTGCGGCGGGCTCTGGGTCGACGCCGACGAGATCCAACCGCTCGAAGACGCTCGCCCGACGCTCGCGGCGACCGAGGTCATGGTCTCGGCGACGGGCTATCGGACCACCGCGCAGACCGCGAGCGCGAGCGTCCCCTGTGAAGGCTGCGGTCGCCCCATGCCGATCGGGGGCGAGGCGAACCAGGTCTATTGCTCAGTCTGCGCCGACGCGATCGCCAACCCGATAGAGCCCCCCGTCGGGCTCGGCGGTCGCCTGCGGCGCTTCCTTCGTGGGCTCTTCGTCAAGCCGTGCCCGCTCTGCGGCTCGTACGTCTGCAAGCACGAGGAGCGACGTCACCTCACGTAGACGACGCCCTGCATGGTCGCGTTGTGCACTTTGCAGAAGTACGGGTTGGTGCCAGCCGAGGCGTAGATGACCGAGACCGTGGTGCCCGTCTGATCGGCGTTCGTCAGCGGCCCGTTCTCGGGGCCCGTGTCGGGAGAGCCGTCGGCGATCGGATGCAAGGTGAAGTCGCCGTCCCAGGTCACGTTGGTCCCAGTGTCGACCTTGATGCACTTCTGATGAGGGTTCGTCCAGGTGAGCGTGACGTCGGTCATGCCCGTCATGTCCTCGGCGTCGGACTCGGTGCAGCCGTTGATGGACTCCTCTCCACCCGCGCCGCCGCCGCCGCCCGCGCCGCCGTCGTCCCCGCACCCAGTGGTGCCGGCCACGCTCGCGAACAGCTGCAACGCGAGCGCTCCTGCGCCGAGCCAGCTCGCCGCGCCCACCCTCGAGTAACCGATCCAGCTCGTCATGACTCTCTCTCCTTACGTGGCGAATCCTGCGCAGCCTCGGCCATCGAAGGCAAGTCCTGAGCGTCAGTGCTCGGCGACCTCGAAGTCGACACGTCGATTGGGCGCTGCGTGGGCTTCGTCGTTGCCGACGGAGACGGGATAGCGCGTGTCGAAGCTCACGATGGTGATCTGCTTCTTCGCGATCCCGGCCGCGATGAGCGCGTCGGCGACCGTGCGCGCGCGCGCCATCGCGAGGTCTGCGGGCTTGGCCTCGTCGACGCTCGCGTGGCCCCGCACGAAGATGCGCGCGCCCTTCTTGAAGCGCTTGAGCGACGAGGCCGCGACCTCGATGGGCGAGCTCGCCGCCGTGTCGAGCGACGCGCTGTCCTTCGCGAAAGGCACGCTCGCCCAGATCGAGTCGATGTCGGGCATCATGCAGGGCTCGAGGCACGGCATCGGCGGCGGGACCTTCGCGGCAGCGATCTCCTTCCGCCAGAGCTGCTCGCCCTGCATGCTGAACGCGCTCGCGACCGCAGCGGCGTGCTCCTCGGCGCGGTCGACGAGGGTGTTCAGGAACTCGCGGTGCAATCGGCGGCGCTCGACGAGCGTCCCCGTCATGCCGAGCTCTCCCCCGCAGGGCGCGAATCGCGGGCTTCGCAGCACGTCGATCGCGGCCTTGGCCTTCTTCGCGAGGTCGCGCCAGTCCTCGCGGCACGCGTCGCGCGCGGCGTCGCAGCTCGGTGTGCCCTCCCAGAAGGCGCGCACGAGGCCGTAATTGCGGTCGAGCTCTGCCTCGAGCAGTTGGAGGCGACCGAGTTCGTTGGGGCTCAAACCATCGACCGCACCACGGGCCGGGGCCTCGGCGATCGCCTCGCTCCAAGGGATCGCCGGGGCTGGCGTCTCGGTCACAGTCTGGCTGGCGACGGAGCCCGAGCGCGCGGGGGCGACGGATGCACTGGCGCTCGCGCTCGCGCTCGGCTCGCCGGTCGAGCCCGATTGCGGCGCCGAGCACTGGAGCGCCGCGAGCGCGGTCGTCACGAAGAGCGCGCGACGGGCCAGGATTTCATCACGATCGTGGGGCTCGGTCGGTCGCTTCGTCACCCCTCGGCGTATATCACGGGCATGCTGGCCGGCTCGCGCGTCAGATCGCGGGGCCGTTCTCGATCCTCATCTTCATCTCGGAGAGGTTCACCTCGCCGCAGACGTTGGCCTTCTTCTTGTCGTCGACGCCCTGAAACACGCCGTCGAAGGCCTTCTTGAACGAGCTGTTTCCCTCGGCGGCCTTGAGGGCGATGTCGAGCGCCTTGTCTTTGTCCTTCGCTTTGCAGGCCTCCTCGACCTTCTTGAGCTCCTCGAGGGCCGGGCCCTTCTTGCACCCCGTGAGCGGGACGAGCGTGACGAGGGTGAGGGCGACGGCGAGGGCGCGAGAAGAGAGCTTGTTCATGACGTTTTCGATCCTCCTGCCGCAAAGACGCAGGCGCGCCGGACCCGTCGCCCGAAATCGTCATGGACGCTGCTGAGACGAACTTCACCGGCTAAGCTCGCGGCCATGGCAGGTGGAGCGTTCGCGGGCTTGATGATCGCCAACAAGAAGGCCGAACAGGCGAAGGCCATCGAGGAGCTCTCCTCGGCGTGGTCGTCGCTCGTCGCCGGGCCGCGCGCGCTCGCGTTCGGCGGGCCCGCGAAGAACCCGTCGCTCACGGGGGCGGCGCAAGGCACGGGCCCGATCACCATCAGCATCGAGTTCGACCACGTGGGCATGGCCCACACGCGCATCCGCGTCGTCACGCTCGCCAAACACGACTTCCACGTGGGCGTCTATCCGAACCCCGGCGGCATCATGGGCTTCCTCAAGTCGCACCTCGGTGAGGATTTGCAGGTCGACGACGAGCTCTTCGACGACGCGTTCATCATCAAGGCCACGCCCCCCGAGGGCGCGATCGCGCTGCTCCAGCCGACGCTGCGCGAGCGCATCCAAGCGATCTCGGTCAAACCTTTCACGGCGTTCACGTATTCGCCCGGTGAGGTGAACGTGCAGATCCCCGACGTCGAGAAGGACGCGCACTGGCTCGAGGCCGCGCTCGACGCCGCGCTCGACGCCGCCCGGTGGGATCCGACGGCGCAGGCCTTCCGCTGAGCTCGAGCCGAGCGCGAGCGCGACGCGGGCTCAGCGCACGACGTAGCGGAGCGACCCGCGCGAGCCCGGCGCGGCGAGGCGCGCGAGGCGCACGAAGGTCCACGCGGTCCCTGCGAATTTCCTGAGCTTCGAGTCGCCGACGCGCTCCGCGTAGTCGATGGGCATGTCGACGACGCGGAAGCCCGCGAGCGCCGGCAAGAGCAGCGTGTCGATCGGCAGCGCGTCGCCCTCGCCGTCGAAGTCGAAGGCGCGGATCACGCTCGTCCGGTAGGCGCGCATCCCGCTGTGGAGATCGGTCGTCGGGACGCCGTAGAGGCCCCTCGCGAAGCCTGCGAAGACGCGGTTCGCGGCGTAGTTCGCGAGCGGCATCGCCGGTGGGCGCGTGCGCGTGCGCGCGCAGTTGACGACGTCGACCGCGCCCTCTTCGAGCACGGCGCGGAGCTGACGGAGATAGCGCGTGGGGTAGGTGAAGTCGCAGTCGAGGTAAATGAGAGCCTCGGCGTGACGCGCGGCCTCGTACATGAGCAACTCCATCGCGGGGCCGTGCCCTCGCGGGGGCGCTTGTCGGACGACGCGTGCGCCCTGGCTCCGAGCGATCTCGGCCGTGCGATCGCGCGAGCTGTCGACGACGAGAATCTCGGCGTCGGGGAGCTCGTGGCGGATCTCGTCGATCATCGGCGCGATCGCGCCCTCCTCGTTCAGCGTGAGCATGCCGACGGCGACGCGAAGGCGGCGCGGCCGCGGAGGCTTGCGCGCGACGAGCACGTGCTGAAACGCGAGCAATCCGGGCGCGCGCGCGCCGACGACGTCCTCGAGCGGTCGTATCGCGGCTTGATACAATTTGTATCCGGCGCTGCTCGCGAGCGCGTCGGGGTCGCGACCGAAGTCGTCGACGGTCGCCCGCGCCGCGCGCGTGATGAAGGACCGCAGCGCGCGCACGAACATCGGGTTCTGATCGAGCCCGAGCACCTCGAGGCCTGCCTCTTCACAGAGCGCGCGCGCCGAGCGCTCTGTGAAGAACCTGAGATGCGTGCGATCGAGGACGCCGCTGTCCTCGTAGTCGAAGCGCCCCGCCAAGAGACCGAGCCGGACGGTCCACACCGCGACGTTCGGGAGCGAGACGATGACGCGGCCCTCCTCCTCGAGGTGCTCGACGAGGGCGCGCAAGGTCGCCGCGGGGTCGCGCAGGTGCTCGAGCACGTCCGCACAGACGACGAGGTCGAACGTGCGGTCCGCGAGCGCGCGGTGGAGCGCGTCGATGGACTCGAGATCGACGTCGAGCACCTCGTGGAGGCGCCGCGAAGCGCGGCTCCGCGCGCTCGGATCTCGCTCGATCCCCGTGACGATCGCGCCGCGTGCGCGCGCGACCGCGCCGTTCTGTCCGCCGCCGCACCCGACGTCGAGCACGCGCTCGGGGCGCCCGATCGCGCGAGCGACGGCGACGTTGCGCTCCTCGACGGGGTAGCGCGCTCCAACGAAGTCCGGTCGCACGAGGCGGGATGTTACATGGCCCGTGCCTCGCGAGAGCCTCACCATCAGAGCGCGCGCCCCTTGAACTGCAACTCGTAGAGTCGACGAAAGACGCCGTCTCGCGCGCAGAGCTCAGCGTGGGTGCCGCGCTCGACGACCTCGCCGCCGTCGATGACGAGGATCTGGTCGGCGTCGCGGATCGTGCTGAGGCGATGCGCGATGACGAAGCTCGTGCGGCCGCGCATCAGCCGCGCGAGGGCGCGCTGGATGCGGAGCTCGGTGCGCGTGTCGACGCTGCTCGTGGCCTCGTCGAGCACGAGGATCGTCGGGTCGGCGAGGATGGCGCGAGCGATCGCGAGCAGCTGCCGCTGGCCCTGGCTGAGGTTCGCGGCGCGCTCCGAGAGCACGGTCTCGTAGCCCTCGGGGAGCTGCCGAATGAAGTGGTCCGCGTCGGCCTCGCGCGCCGCGGCGATCACCTCTTCGTCGGTCGCGTCGAGGCGCCCGTAGCGGAGGTTCTCCATCACCGTCGCCCCGAAGAGGAAGGTCTCTTGCAACACGAGGCCGAGCCGCTTGCGGAGCGCGTCCTTCGGGATCGAGCGCAGGTCGACCCCGTCGATCGTGATGGCGCCTTCTTCTACATCGTAAAAGCGAGTGAGCAGGTTGATGACCGTGGTCTTGCCCGCTCCGGTGGGTCCGACGAGGGCGACCATCTGCCCGGCCTTCGCCTCGAGCGAGACGTCCCGGAGCACGCGGCGCTCGGGCACGTAGCCGAAGCTCACGTGGTCGAAACGAACCTCGCCGCGCCACGCGGGCTCGACGGGCTCGGTCGCCGCGTCGCGATCCTCCGTCGGCTCGTCGAGCGTCTCGAACACGCGCTCGGCACCGGCCAACGCAGCCTGAAGCAGGTTGTAGAGGTTCGAGATCTGCCGGAGCGGCTGCACGAAGCTCTGGCTGTAGTGGATGAAGGTCGCGAGCACGCCGACGCTCACGAGATCGCGGAGCGCGAGCATCCCGCCAGCGCTCGCGAGCACGATGACGAAGAGGTTCCCGAGCACCGACGTGAGCGGCATGAGCAAGAGCGCGTAGGTGTTCGCCCGGATCGAGACGTCGTAGACGCGCTCGTTCGCCTCGCGGAACGTGGCGTTCACCGATGCGCCGCGGCCGAACGCCTTGACGATCTTCGCGCCGCTCAGCGACTCCTCCATGACGCCGTTCAAGGAACCGACCTCGCGCTGCAGCTCGCGGAAGCCCCGCCGCGTGAAGACCGCGATGAACCGCGTCGCGCCGAGCATCAGCGGCACGACGAAGAGCGACGCGATCGCGAGCCAGCGATCGAGCAGGAACATCGCGATGACGATCCCGAACATCGACAGGACGCTCGCGAAGAGGCTCGTCGCGTTCTGCGCGACGGCGTCGTTGATCGCCTCGACGTCGTTGGTGAGGCGGCTCATGAGATCGCCGGTCGCGCGCCGATCGAAGAACGCGATGGGCAGCCCTTGCAGGTGGGCGAAGACATCGCGGCGCAGCCGGTTGATCGCGCGCTGCGAGACGCGGGTCATCACGATCCCCGAGACGCCCTGGAAGAGGTTGCTCCCGAGGTAGGCCCCCACCATCAGCCCGGCGATGCGCACGAGCCCGGCGGCGTCGCCGCGCGCGACGAAGCGATCGAGCGCGACGCCCATCCAATACGGACCCAAGAGCCCGAGCACCGTCGAGACGACGATCGCGAGCGCGACGAGCGCGAGCTCCGCGCGGTACGGCGCGAGGTAGAGCGCCAATCGACTGAGCGTGCCGCGTGGGTTCTTCGCGGGCGCGGCGTACGCCATCGGGCCGTGCCTCACGCCGCGCACGGCGGCGCTCACGGCCTGGGCGCTCACAGAGCCTGTTTGGCGCTGGGTCACGCGGGCTCCTGTCGCGGCGCGACGCCCTCGCCGAGCTGCGACTCGTAGATCTCGCGGTAGACCTCGGAGCTCGCGAGGAGCTCGTCGTGTGTGCCGAACGCGACGACGCGGCCCTTGTCGAGCACGAGGATCGCGTCGGCGTCGAGCACGGTGCTGATCCGCTGCGCGACGATGAACGTGGTGCGGTCCGGTCGACCGCGCCGCAGCGCCGCTTGGATGCGAGCCTCGGTCTCGACGTCGACGGCGCTCGTCGAGTCGTCCAAGACGAGGACGTCGGGATCGACGAGGAGCGCCCGCGCGATCGCGAGGCGCTGTCGTTGTCCGCCTGAGAAATTGCGGCCGCGCTGCTCGACGCGGGCCCCGTAGCCACCGACGAGCTCCTCGATGAAGGCGTGAGCCTCGGCGGCGCGCGCCGCGCGCTCGACCTCCTCGTCGGTCGCGCTCGGCCTGCCGTAAGCGATGTTCTCGCGCACCGTCCCGGAGAAGAGGACAGCCTCCTGCTGGACGAAGCCGACGCGCGAGGCAAGGGCCGCTTGCTGGACGGTCCGCACGTCGTGGTCGAAGACGCTCACCGAGCCGCGCGTCGCGTCGTAGAAGCGAGGGATGAGCTCGACGAGCGTGGTCTTGCCCGCGCCCGTCGCGCCGAGGATCGCGATCGTTTTGCCCCCAAACGTTTCGAACGAGACGTCCGAGATCGCGGGCGCGCCCTCGGCGTAGGAGAACGACACGCCCTCGAAGCGCACGCTCGGCTTCGCGCCGTCGGGGATGGTGATCGCGTTCGCGCGGTCGGTGATCGCGGGCTCGGTCTCGAGGACCTTGCCGATGCGGCGGAGCGACGCGAGCCCGGCGGCCCACGTGCTCGTGAGCATCGTCATCATGATGAGCGGCGTCATCGTCGTGAGCAGATAGTTCGAAAACGCGACGATTTGTCCGAGCGTGAGCTCGCCCTCGATCGACTGCCGGCCGCCCATCGCGACGACCACCACGACCCCGAGGTTCACGCACATCGTGAGGGCGGGGGTCATCGTCGCCGTCGTCCGCATGACCCGAATCGAGCGCTCGGTCATCGCGTCGTTCGCGGCGGCGAAGCGCGCGCGCTCGTGGGCGGCGCGGACGAAGGCCTTGACCAAGCGAGCGCCCGCGACGTTCTCGCCGAGCACGGTGTTCACGCGATCGAGCCGCTCCTGCAGGTTGCGATAGAGCGGCTCGAGGCGCGCGACGAACACGACGAGCAAGATCGCCGTCACGATGAGGAGCGGCGACAGCGTGAGGGCGAGGCGCGGGCTCGTCGTGACCATCAGGACGAGGCTCCCCGCCATCATGAGCGGCGCGCGCGTGCCGATCCTCAACGAGACCTGGGTGAATGCCTTCACCGCGCCGACGTCGCTCGTCAGCCGAACGAGGAGCTCACCCGTCTTCAAGCGATCCAGGTCCGCGAACGACAGCGTCTGGATCTTGGTGAAGAGGGCCTCGCGGAGATCGCGCGCGACGCCCTCGCCGACGCGGACGCTGTAGCTGTTGTTGAGGATCGCGATGAAGAAGCTGATCGCCGAGATCCCGAGCATCACGAGCGCGGTCGAGATGACCGCGCGCTGATCGTGTTTGCCGATCCCCTCGTCGACGATGCGCTGGACGAGCCGCGGGATCGCGAGATCGAACGCGACGAGGGTCGTCAGCATGACGAGCGCAAGGACGGACAGCCGCCTGTAGGGGCGAACGAAGCCGAGGAGGCGGCGGAGCTCGTGCATGCTCGGGTCGACCCTCGCACGCTCGCGGGCGCGGCGCTCGCGTCAATCAGGGGGCGACGACGTGAAAAGAGCGAGCGGCTCTGCTGATGCGATCGAGTCGCACCGGTCCGAAGCGCCGGTTCTCACCGAGGCTCAGCGACACGACGTAGTCCCCGGGGGCGAGCTCGGTCGCGGGTGCGTCGGGCTCGGCGCCGATCGTCGTCGCGACGACGTCGTCCGCGTCGCTCCGCCAGACGCTCCACCGCTCGGGCCAGGGCGGCGCGTCGTCCATCAAATAGACGCTGACAGTCTTGTTCTCGAAGGGCGCGAACTCGGGCGACGAGAAGCGGACCCATCGCACCTCCGGGCGTCGCTCTGTGATGTTGGGCTCGGGCGCGACGAGCTCGGGAACTGACGATGATGTAAGTTCTCGCGCGATGAACCAGCCCTCGCTCGTCGCGCCCGTCGTGAGCGCGATCCGCACCGCGTAGACGCCGTCGGCCGGCGCGGTCTGCATCGGGCCCGAGTCGATCGAGAACGTCGAGAACCCCGGCTCCTCGACCTCCGACTCGAGCTCGGCGTTCGGGTCGTCGCTGTCGAGGACGACGCGGCGCTCGGGGAGAGCCTCGACCGTCACGCGTGCGATCCGAGCGGGATCCTTCAGGCGGCCGCGGAAGAAGCGCCTGTATTGGAGGCCGTCCAGCCCGACCGCGCGGACATGTCCGTAAGCGAGTCTGTCGACGCCCTCGGGTGGGGTGAAGCGCGAGGGCAGCGTGCCGTTCTGATCTCGATAGGCCGCGTCGAGGAGCTCGAGCGCGTTCTCTCTCGCGAGCTCGTCGGCGCTCGGATCCAGGAGCACGTCGTGGATTCGCTCGCCGAGCGCGAGCCAATCGCCGTCGAGATAGGCCTCGTGCGCAGCCTCGAGCGGGGCCGACACGAGGGGCGGCTCGGCGTCGCGCTCGGGCTCGAGTTTGTCGGTGCAGCCGAGGCCGAGGAGCGCGAGGGCCGGGAGGAGAGTTCGAATTCGCATGGTGGGTTCTCGTTTCTTCGATGTGTCGATCGAGGCCCGCAGCATGCGTCCCCTGCGAATTGCTCGTGCCAACGCGAGGTCAAAGCTCGGTGCGCCTCACGTCAAATCTCGCGCCTCAGGCGGTAGCCAATCCCGCGCACGGACTCGATGAGGTCGGCGCGCAGCTTCGTACGGAGCGAGAGCACGTGCGTGTCCACGGTGCGCGTCGTCGGAGCGCGCTCGTAACCCCACACGCGACCGAGGAGCTCCTCGCGGCTGAAGACGCGCCCGGGGTGCTCGAGCAAGAGGCAGAGCAGATCGAACTCCATCTTCGTGAGCGTGACGGGCGCACCGTCGAGGCCGACCTCGCGCAGGTCGAGATCGACGCGGACCCCACCGCGCTCGAGGACGCGCCGCGTGGGCTGCGGTCGCTCTCGCGTCCTCAGCCGCGCCTTGAGTCGCGCGAGCAGCTCGCGCGGCTCGAAGGGCTTGAGGATGTAGTCGTCCGCGCCGATCTCGAGGCCGAGGACCCGATCGATCACGTCGACGCGCGCGGTCACCATCAGGACTGGGACGTCGGTCGTCTTGCGCCACTCCTTCAGGAGGTCGATGCCCTCGCCGTCGGGCAAGCGCCAGTCGAGCAGCACGGCGTCGATCGAGGCGTCGAGCGCGCGACGCGCCGACGCGACCGAGTCCGCGAGGCGCACGCTGTGTCCCTCGCGCTCGAGCAGGTCGCGGCAGGCCGCGGCGACCTGCGCATCGTCTTCGACGACGAGTACGAAGCTCACGCCTGCCTCCGTCGCGCGGGGACCTCGAGCTCGAACGTCGTCGGCGCCGAGGAGTGTCGAAGCGCTCCGCCGAAGAGGCGCGCGACGCGATGAACGATCGCCAAACCGAGCCCGAGCCCCGCGCTCTGCGGAGCGCGTCCGAAGGGCTCGATCGCTCGCGTGAACGAGAGCGCGCGCGAGTCTCCGGCGTCGGTGACCCTCGTGATGAAGTTACCGTCTTGTAAGCGCCACGTCACGCGCACCGGCGGGGCGCCGTGGCGCGTCGCGTTCTCCACCAAATTGCGGAGCGCGACGCCCAGCCACTCGGGGTCCGTGTCGAGCGGACCGTCTTCGCCAAGAGCCGCGAGCGTCACACCCTCGGGCCAGCTCTCCGCCATCTCCTCCAGCATCGCGCGCGCGGACGAGACGCGCACGATCTTCAAGAGGTCCGCGGCCCCGGCTCCTCTCGGCTCGAAGAGCGCCATGTAGCGCGCGGTCGTGTGGAGCACGCGGAGCATGCGCTCGACGCCGTCGCTCACGCGCAGGAGCGGCTCTTGGCAGTCGCGCGGGAGCTCGTCGTACGCGGCGCGCAAGGGCTCGATGTCGAGCCGGAGCGTCGTCGCTGGCGTCCGCAGCTCGTGTGTGAGCGTTCGCAGGACGAAGAGCCGATCCTCTCGAAGCCGAGCGCGATCTCGGCGCAGTCGAAGCGCGAGGAGAACGACTGCGATCACGAAGAGCGTCGCGGAGCTCAGCGACCAAGCGACGAGCGCAGGCGCTCGACGTGACGCGAGCGTCCGAGGCTCCCAACAGGCCGCGCTCGAGGCAGGGCGCGCGCAGGTCGCCGAGGGCTCGCTCACGAGCGCGAGCGCCGCGGTCCTCGAGAACGCGTCCCACGCCTCGCGATCGTAGATGCGCAGGCGCTCGATCCCGATCTCGTTGCGCTCGGCGAGCACCAGCACTCGCGCGGTGAGCACGAGCGAGTCCCCGCGCGCGAGCCCCTCCCACGCAGCGCGCGGCAAGCGCGCGAGCGCTCTCTCCTCTGCGTCGAGCAGCGTGGGATCGACCGCCGCGAGCTCGAGCACGTGCATGGCCCCCGCGTGGGACGCCGCTTCGTCTCCGAGCGCCGCGTACGACCGACCCGACGGATGGAGGAACGGCGCGGACTCGATGAGCTCGATGGGCGGAGCGCCCCCCGCGCACGTCGCGGCGTGCCATTCGACGGCCTTCCGCAGCGTCGGAGGCAGGTCTTTGCCTGGCGAATCGGGCGGACACGCACGCGTCGCCGCGCGCGCTCGGACCGCGTCGGCACGCGCGAACCGATGCCACGAAGGGAGCGCCGTTCGTGGATCGAGCAGCTCGCTGCGGCCGCGATAGCGAGCGCCGAGGTCGATGTCCGCGAGCGGCGTCGCGGCTCTTCGGAACGCCGCGACGGTCTCGTTCGGATCTCCGAGCGCGGCCGTCGGAGCCGTCGTTCGCGCTGCGTAGACCCACGCCGCGCCGCTCGCGCCGAGCGAGACGAAGCTCAGCAGGGCGAGCGTCACGAGGACCTTCATCGCTCGAGAACCCTACCGAGGAGCGCCCGCTCGATTTGTCAAAAGCCCGTCAAATCGACGCCCGCAAGATGAGCTCGGCGGCGAGGTCGAGCCTCGCGGCGTGGACGTCGGGGCGCTCGCCGCCTGAAGAAATAGAAGAAAAACGATGGGGGCAGAGTTCGCACCGTTCGGTCGGAGACACCAGCGCTGCGTGAACTCTCGCGGCACGTGCGGCGCGCACGTCCGTGAGCGTGTCACCGATCATCCACGCGGCCGCGGCCGAGGTCGACGTCGCCTCGAGGGCCGCGAGAAGGAGCCCCGGCTCTGGCTTGCGACAGGAGCACGCGCTCACGAGCTCGCGCACGCCGCCGTCTCCGCCGCTCGGGTGGTGCATGCAGAGGAACGAACCCGCGATAGGGATCCCGGCTGCCTCGAGTCGCTCGACGAGCGCGCGCTGCGTTCGCTCGATCGCCGCGACGGGGAGCTCGCCCTTCGCTGCGCCGGGCTGGTTCGTCGCGATCGCGATCGCGAAGCCCGCGCGCGAGAGCGCGCTGAGCCCGTCGAGCGCGCCCGGCAAGAACCGCAGCTGATCGGGGTGAAACGCGGGCGTCACGACCCCGAGCTCCGCGTCGCGGTAGAAGTCGATGATCGTGCCGTCGCGATCGACGATCGCGAGCCTGCTCATGTCGCCGCGATGAGCTGGCGAAGCCGCTCGCAGACGAGGTGGTGATAGACCTCGTGGAAGCCCTCGACGTGAGGAGTCGAGGTCGCGCCGGCCTCGGTGCGCGGCACGATGACGCTCACGTCTGCGATCTCGCGCAGGGCACCGCCGTCGTAGCCCGTGAACGCGACGACCTTGCCGGCGCGCTCCTTGGCGTGGAGCGCGGCCGCGACGAGGTTCTGCGACCACGGCCCCGCGGCGTCGCGGCCCGAGCCGCCGTGCACCGAGAGGCACACGAGCACGTCGCCCGCGTCGAAGACGCCCTCGAGCTGCTCGAGGAAGATCCGATGGAAGCCGACGTCGTTCGTGAGCGCGCTGAGGAGCGCGGCGTTGTCGCAGAGCGAGCGCGCCGCGAGCTTCTTCTTGCCCGGCGCCGCGGTGAACTTCACGAGATCACATGCGAGGTGGCTCGCGTTCGCGGCGCTCCCGCCGTTGCCGCAAACGAAGACCTCGCGATCGTCGCGCCAGGCCTCGAAGAGCACGTCGATCGCGCGAGCGAGCGCGTCGCGATTCGTTCGCGCGGCGATCTCGGCCGTCTCCTTCAGGTACGCGTCGACGAAATCGGAGTTCGAGCGAGCCGTCACCGCGCGACTCTCCCAAGGCCCGCGCCCACGCGCAACTCGCTACTTCAGGTTGAAGCTCGCCGAGAGCCCGACGCTGCCGCGCGCGTCGTGGAGCGGCGCCTCACCGAACGTCGTCGGGATGTAGTGGTAGTCGAGCTCCGCGAAGGCACCGATCGGCTGGTCGTTGATCGCGATGAGCGTGCGATCGAGCCGGAACGTCGAGTCCGCGAGCACGTCCCAGCGATCCTCGCTCGTCCAGTGCGGCGCGACCCCGGCGCTCGCGTCGAGCGCGAGCAGCCCGTCGTCGGTCTGGTAGCGGAAGCGAACTGACGTCGCTGTAAGCGGTGCCACGCGGTGCAGGACGCGCGCGCTCGAGAAGTCGGGAGCGACGGCGAGCTCCACGTCGTAGCGCACGCCGATCCCCAGCGTGAGCGAGCGCCCGACGCGGCCCGAGCGCCACGGATCGAGCAGGAACGAGGCGCGCGTCACGCCGACGCGCACCCAGGGCACGAGCGCCCCGTCGTCGGGTCGCGCGATCGGCACATCCATCACGGCGACGCGGCCGATCTCGGCGTCGAGCCCGACATCGAGCGGGAAGTCGACCGACACCGGCGGATTGAACGGCAGGACCAGGGTAGGGGACTCGCTGTGCCGATGAAGGCAAAGCCTGTAAACGACCGCGTCGAGCGCGGGCCAATCGCCCGCCGGATGGACCAGCGGACGCACGAACCCCGAGATGATTCGATGGTCCACCTCCCAGAGGATCGCGTCGGGCGCGACGCCCAGGATGACCACGTTGCGGTAGTCGAGCGTCGCCCCGAGCTCGAGCGTCGCGGTCGCGTCCTCCTCTTCGTGGCTCGCCATGAGCCCCGCCGAGAGCGTGACGCGGCTGCCCGGGTCGAACCGCACGCGGTAGGGGTGGCCGCCCTCGCTGAGGCGCAGGTCGTCCGCGCTCGACACGACGTGCGTGACGACGTCGCTCGGATCGCTGTCGTCAGCACGCGCAGGGCTTTCGGCGCCCCCGAGCGCCGCCCCGGCGACGAGCGCGCACCCGCCTCGAACGAGCGCGCGCAGCCGCTGGCTCAAGGGTCCTCGAGCGCGGGGAGCGGGTCGAACACCGGCGGCGGCGCCCAGAACGAGACGCGCATCCCGAGGGTCGTTCGAGCCTCAAGGTGGCGTATCCCCGAGAGCGGGTCCTCGAGCGAAGAGCCCTCGGCGACCACGCGGAAGCTGAGCGGTTGATCGTTGATGGCGACGAAGATCCCCTCGTATACGCCCTTCAACGAGACGTCGTTCGACGCCGAGCCCGCGAGCAGCCCGTCCGCGTAAACCGGATGTCGGTAGTCGAGGTCGATATTGAAATAGTGAAGACCCGAGTTGCCGAGCTCGAGCCTGAGCCGCGCGGCCGCGTCGAAGCCCACGTACCAGTCACCGGTGTCCAAACCCTTCTCGAGGTCGGTGCGATTGAGCCACGATTTGCCGGTGTCGATGCCCGCCTCCAAGCGAAAACGCTGGGCCATGTTCGCGGATTGCCAGGGAGACACCGACACGTGGAGCTCGGCCAACTCCATATCGAGCGAGCTCCGCAGCGCGGCAGGCTGGTCGCGCACGCGCAGCACGCGGAAGCCCCAACCAAGCGGCGGCGCGACCTCGTGGAGCTTCGGCTCGCCGAAGAACGTGGTCACGTAGAACGCGGGGCGCCGATGGACTTGCTGGTAGTCATAGGCGAATAGGAGCCCCCTCAACTCCAGATCAGGGAACGTCGCCGTCGCGTCCATGATCCGAATATCGTGCCGCGATCGGTTGCGCACGGAGAGGTAGCTGATGTCGATTCCGAACTCCGCCTGACCGCGGCCGAACATGTCCTCGGGGGCGGTAATATCCAGATCGCCGAGCTGGAAGGTCGGGACCCAGCTCGCGCCGAGGAAGACCCGATTGGCGAGGTCGAATTGCACCTGATAGGCCCGCCCCGAAGACGAGCGCGCATAACCGGGCGGGGTCTCGGGGGCGGCGTTCACGACCTCGCTGCCTGCGACGTATTGGACATACGAGTCGGGCGTCTCGAAGGTGCAAGTCCGCGTCTTGTTGAGCGGGTCGCCTTGGGCGTCGTCGCTCGGCGCGACGAGGCATTTACGGTCTCTGCCCTCACCCGAGCACTGGACGCGGACGCGCTTCTTGTCCGGGGTCGTGTAACAGAGGACCGGCGCGCCGTAGTCGAGCGCGGGTGCCTTGTCGGCATGTTTGGAGCCTTCATCGGCCCACGACGTCGGCGCCCAAGCGAGTACGGCCGCGCCCACCCAAACCCCTTTAGTGATGCGGAACACGCGCGCATTGGGACTCAAGGCAACACCTCGCTCTTCGCTGGCGACTCGACTTGGACGCCACCGCAGAAAAACGGCGCATGGCAGTCGCTATGCCCATATCGAAGAGGCCGTTGACGGCGAAAACTCGACGGCCCTCTCCCAGCAACGAAGAGCGTTTAGCTCGATCACCTCGGTCGACGGCGCGAACGACTCCACCCGATCGCGTCAGTCGCTACGCGCGTCAGGAGCGAAGCAGGTTGGCGACGATGCGAGCGCCGTCGAAGTCGAACCGAAAGCGCAGGGTGCGCAGGCCTCGCGCCTTCATCACCTCGACCACCGCGCGCTTCTTCTCGGGGCGGACGTAGAACATGAAGAAGCCCCCACCGCCCGCGCCCATGAGCTTGCCACCGAGCGCGCCGGCCGCGCGCGCGGCCTCGTAGTGCTCGTCGATCGTCGGGTCGGTCATGTTGGAGGTGAAGCGTCTCTTCCGAGTCCAGTGCTCGTGGAGGAGCTCGCCGTAGCGGTCCACGTCACCGCGCTCGAGGAGCTCCACGACCTCGCGACCGAGCGCCTTGATTCGATGCATCCCCTCGAGCACGTCGGGCGCGAGCTCGGTGATCCGCTGCGTCTGCTCCGCGAGTACGACGCGCGCAGGGCGCTCGACGCCCGAGAACACGATGACGAGGTTGTTCTCGAGCTCCCCGATCACCTCGTCGCGCGCGCGCACGGGCTCGACGTCGACGCGGCCGTCGGGGTGAAAGGTGAAGGCCGTAAGGTTGCCGAAGGCCGCGATGTACTGGTCTTGGCGGCCGACGGGCTCACCGAGGCGCTCGATCTCGAGCTCGCAGGCCTCCTCGGCGAGGCGGCGCGAGGACACGAAGTCGCGGTTGTAAGCGTGGAGCGCGTTGAGGAGCGCGACGGTAAAGGTGCTTGACGATCCGAGCCCGGAGCTCGACGGCAGGTCGGCCACGCTGACGAGCTCGATCGAGTCGCGGATGCCGGTCATTCGCAGGGCCTCGCGGAAGATCGGGTGCTCGATCCGGTCGACCGACGGCTGGATCTCGGTCTTCGCGTAGGCGAGGCGGATGTCCTTGTGGAAGCGAGGGTTCGCGCAGACGTAGACGTATTTGTCGATGGCCGCGCTCACGACGAACCCACCGAAGCGCGAGGTGTAAGGCAGGAGATCCGTGCCGCCACCGCCGAGGGAGAAGCGCACGGGCGCGCGCGACACGATCACGTCGAAGTCCTCGTCGTTCGGAGGTGGCGCTCGAGGTCCGCGAGACCCCCCGGCGAGCCGATCTCGAAGAAGCGATGCTGGACGGGGAAGGCGAGGAGCGCGCGTTCGCGGGCGAGCGTTGCTTGGACAACGTCAAAGCCGAGCGGCTCGTCCGCGGGCAGCGCCGCGATGACCTCGCGCCGCAGCGCGGTCGCGCCGAAGTCGATGTGATCGAGCCCGCGCTCGCCGCCGCGCTTCACGTAGCGCGACACGAAGCCCTGCTCGTCGAGCGCGACGTTCGAAGGCTCGAGCGCGCCCTCGTTCTTCCAGACGGCCATCGCGCCTTGGGCCTCGGGTCGATCGACGAGCGCGCGCTCGAGGGCCCCGAGGTCGAGCTCCAGATAGGAGTCTCCGTAGGTCACGACGAAGGTCTCCGCGAGCGCGCCGAGCGCTCCACGCAGCGCGCCCGCGGTACCCAAGAGGCGCGGCCCATCCTCGACGAGCGTGATCGGCAGGCTGGACGCTGGGACGGCTGCGCGCACCGCGCTCGCGAGGTGCCCGAGGAGCAAGACGACGCTGCTCGCGCCGCTCGCCGCGAGCCGGTCGACGAGGTGATGCAAGAACGGTCGCCCCGCGACCTCGAGGAGGATCTTCGGCGTCGTCTCGGTGTGCGGCCGCATCCGCGTCGCGAGGCCCCCGGCGAGCACCACGACCTGCGTCACGCGGCGCCTCGATCGCCGAACACCTCGCGCGCGAGCTCGCCCACGGCGCGCTCGACCGCTTCGTCGCTCCGCAGCGCGATCCGAAACCCGAGCTCCGCCAGCTTGCTCGCGTCCATGCGCGAGCGCGGCACGTCCCCACGCCAGCCGCGGTCGCCGCCAGTGAATCGGATCGCAGCGCTCGGGTGAGGCGAGCGGCGGACGCAGGTCTCCGCGATGAACCGCACCGTCGAGGTGTCGTCGGGCGCGAGGTTGAACACGCCGAGCCGACTCTCCTGATGCTCGGCTGCGTGGAGCAGGCCAGCGACGCAGTCGCTTACATGAAGGTAAGGTTTCGCCTGCTGCCCGTCGCCGAGCACGACGAGCTCGCGCGGATCGCTCGCGAGCCTCTTCAAGAAATCGAGGGCCGCGCCGTGCGTGCCGCGTGCGCCGACCACATTGCCGAAGCGCACGATCGTCGCGCGGAGGTCGAACCCCTCGACGAAGGCCGAGATCATCGCCTCGCCCGCGAGCTTGCTCGCGCCGTAGAGCGAGATCGGCAAAGCGCCGAGATCGCCCTCGGCGACGCGGCGTTCGACCTCGCCGTAGACGGTGCCGCTCGAGGCGAAGACGAAGCGCGGGACGCCTGTGCGGCGCGCGGCCTCGAGCGCGTTGTAGGTCGCGATGGTGCCTTGCTCGAGGTCGAGCCGCGTGTTCTCGAGACCCCAGCGAGCCTCGGGGTTCGCTGCGAGGTGAAAGACCGCGCTCGCCCCTTGGCTCGCGGCGACGAGCGCCTCGAGATCGAGCGCGTCTGCGACCACCAGCGAGGCCGCGCCCGAAGCGAAGTGTTGCTCGAGGTGCGCGCGCCGCCCGACGCTGAGGTTGTCGAACACCCTCGCGTGAACGCCGCGGCCGACGAGCGCGTCGACGAGGTGACTGCCGATGAAGCCGGCCCCGCCGACGACGAGCGCCGTGCCCGCGAGCCTCAGAAGCGACCCGCGATGACGAGGCCCTGCATCCCCCCGAGCTGCATCCCTGTCGGCGCTGCGGTGGCGTCGATGGAGAGCGTCGGCGCGCCCATCGACAAGCCCACCGAGATGCTCGGTCCCACCTCCGAAACCTTCTTTTTCTCGGGGACCGCGGGAGTCTCGGTCTCGCCGGTGAACTCGCGAGGCTTCGTGAGCTGCGCGCTCGACGGGTCGTTGGGCTCCCAGGCGAAGAGGAAGATCGCGAGGCCGGTGAAGACACCCGCGGCGACGAAGCAGCCAATCTCCGTGTAGAAGAGCGGCTCGTACCAGGTGTCGCTCTTCGGCACGCCGGCCGCGATATACCGGTTGAGGACGATGCCACCCGCGAGCGATCCGGCGGCGAGGATGGTCGTCACGACGGCGCCACCGCGGCCGCTGGCCTCCTCGAGGCGGGCGTCGACCGCGATCTCCTGGCCGGGCGGGATCGTCAGGAAATTCTCGTATTCCTGACGACCGTCAGCGTCGATCTCGACGAGGTGCTCGCCGGCTGGGACGCGGATGCGGAGAGGCTCGCCCGCGCGCCGCTTGTAAGGGGGCATATCGTTGTCGTCGATTTGGATCTCGACCTCGTCGGCGTTGCCCGAGACGAGCAAATACCCGTACGGGACGCGCTCGAGCGCGGCGTCGAGCTTCACCGTCTTGCCCTGCGTGATCGTGATTTTTTGCTCGAAGGTCGAGAAGCCAGCGGCCTCGACGTAGAGCGTGTGCTCGCCCGGGGTGAGCTCGATCATGTTGGGGCCGACGGCGCGCGCGGCGTTCTTGTGCGGCGGCGGATCGTCCACGTAGATCTTCGCGGTCGACACGGGGACGTTGACCTCGACGCGCCCGATGAAATCACCCTGTGAGAGCCCCGCGCGGTAGACATAGACGCGGCCGGACTCGAAGGTGAACTGGCTGCCATTCGGGTTGTAGTCGCGGAAGCCCTCGACCAAGAGGAAATAGGTGCCGTCGTTCAGTGACAGGTTTGTAGGCGTAGTGAGCCCGCTGATGACCTTCTTGTAACCGAGGTTGTTCGGGTTCTTCGGGTCGAAGAGCGGGGCCTTGTCGTCGATGCGTTGATAGATCGACACGGGCGCGCCCGGCGGATCGCTCTCGAAGAAGATGAGCGACTTGATGTCTGCGGGGCGCGGCGGCGGAGTCGGCGCGGGCGCGCTGCTCGCGATGTCCTTCTTCAATCGCTCGACGGTCTTCTCCACTTCGGCACGGTCAGGGGCGTTCGGCTCCGCGCGAAGGAAGCGCTCGTAGAGATCCACCGCGCGAGACATCTGCTGGCCGCGCTCGGCTGCGACTGCAGCGTTGAAGAGGAACGCGCTGAACTTGTGCTTCTCGTAAGCGCTCGCGAACTCGTCCGCGGCCTCGACGAACTTGCCGTCTGCGAAGAGCCGCTGCCCCTTCTCCATGCGGCTGCGAGCATCCTCGACGCTGGTTTGGGTCATGGGGCTCGGGGGAATGTCGTCGCCGCCCTGTCCACCAGCGCCCTGTCCGCCAGCGCCCTGTCCGCCAGCCCCTTGTCCGCCGGCCCCGGCGCCGCCCTGATTGGACCCGCCCTGATTGGACCCACCTTGATTGGACCCACCAGCCCCTTGTCCGCCGGCCCCGGCGCCGCCCTGATTGGACCCGCCCTGATTGGACCCGCCCTGATTGGACCCGCCCTGATTGGACCCACCTTGATTGGACCCACCCGCACCTTGTCCGCCGGCCCCGGCGCCGCCCTGATTGGACCCGCCCTGATTGGACCCACCTTGCGATGGTGCGGAGGCGCCTGCGTCGCCGCCTGCCGAGCTGGCAGCGCCGCCCGTGCCGGCCTGATCACCCGCGAGCACGGAGCTCGCCATCGCGCAGAACCCCGAAATCGTCCCGCCGAGGAGGATAAGCCGCTTCAAAAAGCGCATTTGGATCTCACTAGTCTACCTGCCCGCACGCGGCACGCCGCTGTCAGAACCGTATCTCGGCGAGAACGCCGAAATGGTCAGAGGGAGCGACGCGCTCGCCTTGGTCCTCGACGACCTCGGTCATCACGACCCGCGCCGAGAGCGGCATCCCGCGGCCGCTGTCATCGGGGCCGCGCACGAGCACATAGTCGATCCTCCGCGGGGCTTCGTAGGTCAGATCGGCGTGCGGATTTGCAGGCGGATCGAACGTATAGCCAGGACCTTGGCCGACCCGCTCGAAGCAATCGGTGAAGTGAATCGTGGTCCGACCGATGGATTGGAGACCCCGCAGATACCGTATCTCGGCTGCATCCGGCGCTGCGTTGAGGTCGCCCACGAGCACAGCCGGCAAGTCCCCATCACGCACCGTCGCTTTGACCTTCTCCGCGATCGCGACCACCTGATCTTCGCGCAGGAGCCCCTCTTCGAAGCGCCACGAGAGATGCGTGCAAAAGAAGGGCAGGGGGCCCGACGGCGTCATGACCCTGGCGAACACCGTGGAGCGTGCATCCGAGGTCGGAAGCTGGAACACTTGTTGGTCCGTGAGCGGGTATCGGGAGAGGATGGCGTTGCCGAATTGATCCCCGCTCTCGTACGACCAGGCCGGCCCGAACGCGATGTGGAACTCCTCCGGCCCACCGTGCGCCTTCCACAGCTCACCGAGCTCGTGAGCCTGGCAGCTCAGGCCGCCATCCTTGCCGTGAATGACCTCTTGCAGGCCGATGATGTCGGGGGCGAGCTCGGCGAGGCCGCGCTCGAGGAGCTTACGTCGCTTCTCCCAAGGCCCCTGTCGGTTCCAGATGTTGAGGCTGAGTACGCGCAGCGGTCGCATGGCGCTCGGGCGTAGCGCTAGTCGGCGCATCCGACAAGCGACGAGTCTGCTCGCGGCGAGCGCGGGTGTCACGATACTCGGCCTCTCGCGCGAGGCACACGCGGATACCAGCTTTTCGCTCACGTTCGAGGCCCCGAAGGAATGCCCGGATCGCGGGGCGTTCATTCGCGAGGTCCAGCTCCGCACGCCGCGCGCGGTGCCCGTCGGTGTCGGCGAACTCCCTGACACGGTTGTCATCGTCCACATCGAGCGGGACGCTGGTGTCTACGTCGGTCACCTGCTGCTCACCGCGGGCACGGTGTCGACCGATCGCGCGATCGAGGGAATCAGCTGCGGGGACGTGACCTCCGCGCTCTCGCTGCTCGCCGCGCTCAGCATCGATCCGGAGGCCGTCCCCCCGCCGCCGATCGATCCGCTGCCACTGCCGCCCGATCCTTCGGGGCCGCCGCGGCTCGATACGACGCCGCGGCTGCTCATACCGCCGCCGAAGCCGCCACCTCCCGGGCTCGCAATCGAGCTGCCGGAGGAGAGCGTCTTCCACGTCCCGCCTTTGCCGATAGGGCCGCTCGTCGTCGAGTCGTTCCGCGATCGAGAGGAGCTCCGCTTCGGGTTCGGCGGCGCGCTCGCGATGGCCGTCGGACCTGCGCCGATCCCGCTGCTCGGTGGAGGTGGGCACCTGGAGATCGTGCACCTCGGCGTGGTCTCGTTCTCGGTGCGCGCGGCCGCCGAGTACTTCATCGTTCCCGAGGAGATTCCGGTCTTCGAAGTCGAGAGTTCCTATCGGCTCTTCGCGGCCTCATTGGAGGGTTGCATTCCGGCGTTCCGCCCGAATCGGTGGGTGCGATTCTGGCCTTGTGGCAGCCTGCGCGGCGGCGCGCTCTGGGGCTCACTCATCGGTCGAAACGAGACCGCCGAGGCCGCGGCGCCGTGGTTCGATTGGGGCTTTTCGGCGCGCCTGCAGCTCATGCCCTCTCGCTATTTCGGATTCGAGGTCGAGGCAGGTGTGAGCTTGCCGATGTTTCGGGGTCGGTTCAGCGCGGGCTCCGAGCCCCTCTTCGAATCGGCGCCGGCGTCGTTCGATCTGAAGAGCGGCTTCGTCGTCGAGCTGCCCTGACTCAGGGCGCGCTCTCATCCGCGCCCACGTCGGGCGCGCTCGTCGGGCGAACGTCTCCGTCGTAATCGGTCGGCGCGAGTGCGGCCCCAGCGTCGTCCCCGGCGCCTCGCGCTGCCGCGTTGTCGGCGAGGTGCAAATCGAAGCCCGCGAGGTCGACGAACGACGCCGCGGGCGCGTCGCTTATGTTGCCGGCTTGGGTCGCGGTCGCGCCGTCACGCTCGCGCATCGGGAACATCGCGAGGTTGTTCACGAGCTCGACGCTCGTCGTGTCGAACCGCCACTCGATCGACGCGAACGGCGCCTCGGTCGAGGCGATCGTGTTGTGCGCGACCGTCGCGCCACACGCATACGCGAGCGCGATTCCGCCATCCATACCGTTCGGCGACGCGAAGAGCTCGGGCCTCGTCGCGACGATGAAGTTGTCCCGGACGACTCCCCCATAGTGGCTCGCCTCGGAGACTCCGGGGCAGGGGTTATCGGCATAAGTCCGGCCCGTCGAGTCCAGTCCGAGCCCGATCCCGCGAGCGTCGTCGACGAGGAGGTTGTCCTCGATCAGGGTGTCGCGGCTGCCGCGCCAGAAGTGGATCCCGTGCTCCGAGAGATCGCCATTCGAACACCAGAATCCGCGGACGACGTTGTGGTGCACGTGGAAGCCGCGCGACCCGTGCGCGTCGATTCCTCCCGTATAACAATGAGAGCCGGCAGCGTCATAAGACATGACCTGCGCGCGCCCCGCGTCGGTGAGCTCGATGGTGGAGCACGCGACCTCGCCGGCGTCGGTGTAATAGCCCTGTCCGGCGTTGTTGATCTTGATCCCCTGTTCGCCTGGGTCGATGACGTGGACGCGATAGATGCGGACGCCGTTCGCTGGCGCCGCGGTCGCGGACACGTGGATTGCGTGATAGCGGCCCCTGCGAATGGTGAGCTCGGCGACTGTCACGTCGCTCTGGTCGGCGACGTTCACGACGCCACCGCTTACTGTCGCGTAACCCGCGTCGAGGACGACGGCGTCCGGGTCGCCGCTCGCTGACCGCAATGTAACCCCGCTCGCGCGGATCCAATATCCCCCTTCGGGGACGTCGTATTGCCCGTCCGCGAGCAAGATCGTCGTCCCCGCCGGAGCGGCCTCGATGGCCGCGGCGACGTCGTCCGAGGGGCCGACCGAAACCGTATTGCCCATTGGGGCGGCGAGTGGCGCGCAACTCGCCATTGGCCCGACTCCGCCGCTCCCCCCGAGGCTCGTCCCCCCGTCCGAGGCGCCTGCGCCCGTACCGCCTGTGGCGCTCGCGCCCGCACCGCCGCCTCCCTGATTCGGAGCGCCGCCGGTCGCGCCTCCGCCGGAGTCATCACCACACGCCGCGGCCGCTAGACCGATGAGGCAGAATACCCAGGTAGGCCGTGTCATCGCACAGGCATCCTATGCGGTTTCCCGAGGTGCTAGAGCGTGAACCATGTCCACCCCGCTCGAAGCCGCGCTCGCCGTCGCCGAAGGAAACGGGCTCTCGGTCCGGGACAGCAGCGCTGTCGGGGTGTTCGAGGGTTGCTCTGTCAGCGTGCACTCCCAGGGCAGCCAATCGATCTGGGCCGAGGTCTTCGGCAGCATCGAACCCGCGCTCGACCTGGGTCTCACGCTCGGCAGGTTGAGGGGCAGGGGCCGCAACGCGAAGGTCGTGACGGGCAACGCCGATCTGGACGGCGAGTTCATCATCGAGGCGGACGAGCCAGCGCGCGCCCGAATCCTGTTCGAAGGCGGGCTCGCTGCCCTCTTGGTTGCTTATCACCGGAGGCTCTACGAGGTCAGTCTCCACGACGCGGGCTGCTCCATTTACATCTCTGAAAGTGGTGGAGACTGGGTCACGACGGCCCTCGGGGGCGTGAGTGAGGTGGCCAAGCTGGTAGCAACGGCGCGACCACTCCTGCCCGTCGCCACGCCGCTCGCGCCTTACGCCCCAGTCTTCGCGCGCTTCGCCGAGGATTGGGGGCTCGAGATGCAGACCGTCCCACTCGTCGTTCGGACGCCCGCGAGCGGTGCCACGACGCGCGAAGTGGGAGCTTCATTGGAGATCAGCGCGACGCGGATCGAGCGCTGCCAATACCGGCTTCGAATGGTGGCCCCATTCTGGAGCCCGCTCCGCGCTGGGCTTCAGCTGCGCCGGCGGACCTTCGCGGATGGCGTTCGCGGCTTCTTCGGCGAGGGAGATGTGGAGCTAGGCGACCGGTCGTTCGACGACAGGTTCGAGGTCTCCGCCGAGAAGAAGAAGCGTACAGCGCGGCTCCTCGGCGCCGACACGCGCGCTCGGCTCGTCGAGCTCGATGGCAAGTTCGGGCGGGTGCTGCTCGACGATATGGGGATATGTCTCGAGAGCGGGCTCGAGCAAATCCCGCCGAGCGCGCTGCCTCGCGCGCTCGAACAGTTCGTCGAAGTGGTCCGCGGCCTCACCCAAAACGCCGCTCGCCGTGCTCAGCGTGGCATCTATCGGTGAGACGACGTGTTACAGTCGTGTCAGCAGACGCCGCCGCCGTCGAGGTTGGCGTGACCGCAGTGCACGCTCGTGGGGCCGGTCGCCATCCCCGCGTGGTACACCTTGCAGTCGAGCTCCGCGGCGTCGTACTGGAGGCAAGCGTCGACGCATTGAGGCTCCGTGCCGTAGTCGTTCGCGTTCGAATCACCGCAGTTGGTGAAGTAGGTATTGCAGAAGGCCTCGCAGGCTGCCGTGTTGGCGCCGCCGCCCGCACCACCCGTGCTGGAGCCGCCCACGTTGGAGCCGCCTGCGCCGCCCGTGCTCGAGCCGCCCACGTTGGAGCCACCTGCGCTCGAACCACCCGCGCTCGAGCCACCTGCGCTCGAGCCGCCCGCGCTCGAGCCGCCCGCGCTCGAGCCGCCGCCGCCGTTGTTCGAGCCGCCCGCGCCGCCCGAGCCGTCGTCCCCGCAAGCCAACATGAAGAGCGCGCCCGAAAAGAAGATTGCCACCGTAGAAGTTCGCATCTCTAAGTCTCCTGCCCCGCTTTGCGCACAGCCTCTTGTGATTGTGGCGACGGGTCGTAACGACAGACTACGGCCAAGCCTCGTTCGGGTCCAGCAACCGAGGCTCGCGCGATCGACGCGATGTACTGGCAGCCAGGCGTTTCAAAGGCAGGCAGCGTAAGGAGCCGCGTAGTCCTCGAATCGGCCTTTGAAGGTCTGCTGAGGAGCGGGGCGGAGCTCGACGCTGTCGGCGGTGAAGTAGAGCTCCACCTCGACGAAGACGTATTGCCCGTCCGCCGAGCGCGTAAGCTGCATATCGGGGCACTGCTCCGCCGGCACGACAGAGGGCTTGGCGAAGAAGGGATCGATCGTGCGGAGCACGACCTGATAGCGCGCGTCGTGGTTCACCCGATGAAGGAAATCGACATAACGAGCGGTGAACGCCGATTGCCCCGTAAAGCGGAAGTGAACTTGCGCGTCCACTTCCTTCCAGAGGTCGGGGTTGTCCCAATCGGTCACGCCCTCTTCCCAAACATCGAAATAGAGGCCTGCGACCGTCGCGCGCTGGCGGGCCCAAGTGTCATAGCGAAAGCCCTTGTCGAGCGCGACGCGGCTGAGCTCACACGGGCCGCCGCCGCAGGTCCACCGATCGACGACGCTCGCGGGGTTACCCACCCAGCCCGGTTGACCGGCGGCAGCCGCGACAGAGAAGCGGTAGTTCTGCCCGAAGTCCGAGTCATACGCGACGCAGCCCCAGCGGTTCGTGACTTGAAACCAGAGCTCGAGCTGGCCAGTCGCGGGGGGCACGATGAGGACAGGGCTCGTCGCGTTGAGACCCGCGACGGGGACCGATTGGACGTCTCCGCCGCCGACTCGGTAGAAGGCGGTGATGCTCCATTGAGGCACGCCGCCTTGGTCGCCCCGACAGGACGGTAGGCGGCTCGCGTCGTACGAGAGCTCGACAGGGTCGCCCGCGCGGAGCTTGCCCTCGACCGACTCGCTGAAATCGGCCCCGAACACGAGCCGCGCGCCGCTGAGCGCGTCGTCCGACTCGTCGACCTCTTCGTCGTCGAGCTCGGGGTTGCCCGGCGCGCAACCGGCCGCGAACAGCATCGAACCGAGGAGGGTGAGGGCGAACTTCCAACGAGCCATGGGTAGGCTCATGTCGCACGCGCCAAGCGCCGTCAAGGCCAATCGTGACTCTGTTTAGAGTGACTAACGGTTAGCGTCTGTCTCACGCCGATGAATCGCGCGGACCGCGTCGAGCGTGTCGGCCTCGGCGGCGGTCTTGTCATCGCGATAGCGAAGGACCCGCGCGAAGCGGAGGGCCATCTTTCCAGGATAGCGAGACGAGGCCTGGACCCCGTCGAGGGCGATCTCGACGACCTGCTCGGGTCGCAAGCGGACGACGTGGCGGCCGGGTTCGAGAGCCTCGGCGCTGACGGCGAGCTCTCGAAAGCGAGCTGTCTGCCAATCGAGCATCGCGTCGGTCATCCCTTTGAAGGTCTTGCCGAGCATCACGAAGCCGCCTTTGTCGGGGTCGCGTGCGCCCAAATGGATGTTGCTCAGCTTGCCTTGTCGGCGGCCCGACCCCCACTCGACGGCCAAGACGACGAGGTCGAGCGTCAGGATTGGTTTGACCTTCAACCAAGTCGCGCGCCTGCGGCCGGCCTCGTAAGGCGCGCCCTCTGCTTTCGCGACGACGCCCTCGTAGCCGGTTCGGACCATCCTTTCGAAGAAGTCTTGCGCGACCGCAGCGTCGCGCGTCACGAGGCGGGGCACGCACTCGGCGGCCGGCACGATGGTCTCGAGCGCGGCGCGACGCTGGTGCGCCGGCTCGTCGAAGAGGTCTCTGCCCTCGAGGTGGAGCACGTCGAAGAAGAAGACGCGCAGGCTCGATCCATCGGCGGCGTCGTCGTTCGAGGGCTTGCGTGCGAAGCGCGAGGAGGTCTCCTGAAACGCGAGCGGAACGCCGCCCGCGAGCGCGAGGATCTCGCCGTCGAGGACGGCCGAGCTGACGGGCCAGCTCTGCGCATCGCGCACGACCGAGGGGAGCCGCGCTGTCACGTCGTCGAGCGAGCGCGTGAAGAGTCGAATCTCCTCACCGCGGCGGTGCACTTGGATGCGCGCGCCGTCGAGCTTGGCCTCGAAGGCGACCGCGCCCTCGAGCTTCGAGAGCGCGTCCGCGACCGAGCGGGCGCTCTCGGCCAGCATCGGAGCGACGCCGCGGCCGACCTCGAGCCCGATCGTCGCGAGCGCGCTCGGGCCCGAGGTGAGCGCGATCTCGGCGACGGCGGGGAGCTCTCCGCGCAGCATCACGGCCCGCCGGAGCACCTCGAGATCAACGGCGGCGGCGTGCGCGACCGCGTCGGTCATGACGCCCGCGAGCGCGCCCTGGCGCAAACCCCCCGCGAGGAGCGCGCGCAAGAAGGCCTGCTCGACGTCGGTCGCCTTGGAAAAGACCTCGTGAACGAGGTTCGTTCGCAGCGCTTGAGAGCCCGGACCCGACGCCGTCGCCATCGCGCTGAAGGCCTCGTCCACCTCGGCGACCGCGAGGCTCGGGGTCGCGGCCGACGCTTCGAACACGTCGCTGAGCCCGGCCCAGCCCACGCCGATGCGCCGCTGCAGCAGCTCACCCGAGAGCCACGCGACGATGGCGCGGATGTCCCCTCGGTCGGCGCTCTTCAGGAGGGCGACCAATCGACGGCGTTTCGCGACCCGCGACGAGAGCGCCCCGATCTCAGCCGAGGTCTCTGCGACTTCGAAGAGCAACGTCATTCAGCTGTCGAGGAGGATAATGCAAATGACAAAGCAAGCCGTGTGCCGCCGCCCTCGCTAGTTTTGATTGGGCACCCTCACTTTTTGGCGATCGGTCGACGGGCTCACGGGAATTATGGCGAAGAGTGCTTTCCTCCGAGGCCCTGCCTCTCTATCGGGACGCCCCTGTGGGTGACGCCGACGAGAACGACGCCGTGGATTCCGCCCCGGTCGCGTCCTCGCCGGAGCGCGCCGCGCGGCTGCGTGAGCTCGTCGTCACGCACCACGCCTTCGTTTGGCGCTCGCTGGTGCGGCTCGGCGTGCCCAAGGCCGACGCAGAGGACGCTCTCCAACAAGTCATGATGGTCGCCGCACGAAGACTCGATGACATCACCCCCGGCGCCGAGCGCTCGTTTCTCTACGGCGTCTCGCTGCGGGTCGCGTCGCGCACGCGGCGCACGCACGCGCGCCGGCGTGAGGTCGTCGACGACGCCGTGGGCGCCGAGCGCGTCGATGAGTCCGCGCGCCCCGACGAGCTCGTCGACCGCGCGCGCGCTCGCGCGCTGCTCGACGAGATCCTCGAGAGCATGCCGCTCGAGTTGCGCAGCGCCTTCACTCTGTTCGAGCTCGAGCAGCTCACGATGATCCAGATCGCGGAGCTCCTCGGCGTTCCGCAGGGCACGGTCGCGTCGCGGCTACGACGCGCACGCGAGGTCTTCGCCGAGCAACGAAAGCGCATCGAAGTGAAGCTCCGATTCCAGGAAGTGAGCCGGGGCAAAAGCGGCCCAGAACGCTCGAAGGAGACGCCGTGAACGACATGAAGCGGCTCGTCGATGAGACCGATAGCGAGTTCGACCGCGCCCTGCTCGAGGCAGGGATCGCGGACGCGCCGCCGCCGCGTTCGCTCGAGCGCACGCTCGCTGCGATGGGGCTCGGCGCGACCGCAGTCGCCGTCGTCGCGTCGACCACGACTGCTGCGACCGGCGTCGCGGCCGGGTCCGCGGGTGCGGTCAGCGCTGCGGGCGCAGGCAAAGCTGCAGGCGCGGCCCTCCTGATGAAGTGGGTCGCGGGCGTGGCGCTCGCCGGGGCGGTGCTCTCGGGTGGATACGTCGTCGCGCGCTCGGTCTCCGAGGGCTCGCAGCCCGCCGTCGAGGCGCCCGCGACCGCGGCCGCAGATCGTTTGGGCCCCAACAATCGAGCCCCAGCACCTCGCGCGGACGCGGACGGCCCCGCCGCTCCCACGGCGCGCGCGGAGAAGCCTGTCGCGGCGGAGCCCGCGGCGACCGCGGTCGACACCGGCGCTCCCCAGGTGAAGACCGCGCGCTCGGCCGCCGTCTCGGCGGCGAAGGCCAGCGTGGAGCCCGACACCACGGCGAAGCACACCGGCAAAGCCGCCGACCTCGCTCGCGAGATGGCGCTCCTCAACGACGCGGAGCGAGCTTGCCGGCGCGGCGACAAGGCGACCTGCAACGCCCTGCTCGACAGCTACCAGTCCCAATACCCGAAGGGGCAGCTCGCGAGCGACGTCGCACGGATCCGCGCGCTCGGCTCGGCGACAGACAAGCGTTGACCGCGCTCTTCACCGCGCGCCCGAAGGGGGTGGAAACTCCCTTTCTGCGCGATTAGCCTCGCGCGCCATGTTCGGAAAATCCGAGACGTTCGGTGCGTGGGTGCGGCGCGGGCTCGCGGGCGGCGCTGCCGCGCTGGCGATCGTGTCCTTCTTCGGCGGCTGCGGCGAGAAGAAGATGGATCCCGCCGAGTGCGAGAAGATCCGCGCCGACGCGTTCAAGCTGATGAACGAGGGGCAGACCTGCAACACCGACGCGGACTGCAAGGAAGCAGCCTGGCCGCAGTGTCGGCGCGCCATCAGCAAGAAGACCTTCGACGCGCTCGCCGACATGGAGAAGAAGGTCGAGGCCGGCAAATGCGACGACAAGGGCTACGTCTGCAAGGACAGCCCTCCGGTCTATTGCAAGCAGGGGCTCTGCACGAACAGGGAGTCCGGGACCGAATCGCCGTACTGACGCCGAACCGACGCGCCCAACGCGGACGACCACGCACTCACCCGGAATTACTGACAAGGACGTAAGTCATGGACGAGCCTGAGAGCATCGAGCGCTTCGACACCCCGCAGCTCGAGGCGCTGGTCGAGATCATGGTCCTCGCCGCGAGCGCCGACGGAGAGTTCTCGGACGAGGAGCGGCAGCGCCTCCGCACGAGCGTGCTCACGCTCACGAGTCGACGCCTCTCGCCCGAGAGGATCGACCCGCTCCTCAACGGGCTCGAGCGTCGCATCGCGAGCGAGGGGCGCGCCGCACGGCTCGCGACGGTTCGCGCGGCCCTCGGCTCGCCTGCCTCGCGCCGGGTCGCGCTCGATCTGGCGTTGCAGGTGATGGCGGCCGACGGCGTGCTGCGAACGAGCGAGCGCGAGCTCGTGCTCGACATCGCGGTCGCCCTCGAGATCGATCCCAACGAAGCCGCCGACATGGTGCGGCGAGCTGTCGAGTCGATGGAGCGGCGCCCCACCTGAGCTCGATCGGGGCGGGAGTTTGCAATGCGGCTCCCGCGTCGTACCCTGGTTCTCTGCGTCGCAGCCTCGCTCCGAGCTGCGTGTGCGGTGCGGTCGGGTTAGTCGAGCAAGACGACGAACAGCGCGAACGACTCGTGGTCTCCTCCAGCGGCCCCAGCGGACTTTTACCCTTCCCGACGGCGGGGTCTGTCCTGACCTCGGCGCGCGGCAGCTACGTGGTGGGCCAGCTGATCGGCGACGGCCACTACGGCTCGGTCTACGAGTGCGTCGGCCCGTTCGATCAGCCCTACGCGCTGAAGATGCTGCGCCCTGCGAACAAGCCGTACGCGGTGGTCAAGGCCGAGTGGGCGACCGAGATGAAGCGGCTCGAGAGCTATCGGCACCCGAACATCGTCTACATCCACGACGCCTTCGAGGAAAACTACCTCTTTTACCTCGCGCTCGAGAAGTGCGACACGAGCCTCCGCACGCTGCTCGAGATGGGCCCGCTCTCGGCCCCGCTGATGGTGGAGATCTCGCGGCAGCTCCTCCTCACGCTGCAGTACCTCCACGACGCGGGCCTCGTGCACTCCGATCTGCACTCGGGCAACGTGCTCTTGTCCCAGGTCGATCGCTACCCGATCGTGAAGCTCACGGACTTCGGCGTCGCGCATCAGCTCGGGGATCAGACGTGGTTTCGACCGCGCGTCGCCAACCCGAAGATCCTGACGCCCGAGCTCGTGACCGCGGGATACACCACGCGGCAAAGCGACCTCTACCAGCTCGGCCTCCTGCTCTATCAGATGCACACGGGCCGGAGCGCGATGCCCACGTCCGAGACGAGCGACGTGACCGAGCACATCCGCGAGGGCACACCCCGCGTCCTCGCCGAGGCTCTCGGCACACCATTCAGCCCGATCATCGCGAAGCTCCTGCGTCGTCGCGAGGGCTACCGCTACCAATCCGCGCGAGAGGTTTGGGAGGATCTACGCCGCTGCGTCTGGTGGTAAGACGCCGCCATGGCGCGCGTCGTCTCCCTGACCCCGGCTGTCTTTCATCTCTCCGAGCGCGTGAACGCTGTCGCGCGCACCTACGGCGCGGCGCCGATCGTCCCGCGCGGCCCGCGCCTCTCGCCGCTGCTCGGTCGGGTGCGCACGGGCATCCAGTCGGTGCTCGGCGCGCCTCGGCACGAGCCCATCCTCCTCACCGGCACGGGCTCGACGGCGATGGCCGCGGTGCTCTCGTCCTGCTTGCGCGAGAGCGAGCCCCTGCTCGTCGTGCGCAACGGCGCGTACGGCGATCGGCTGCTCGAGTTCGCGCGCACGCTCCGCCAGCCCGTCATCGACCTCGAGAGCGCGTACGGCGAGCGCCCTGATCTCGCTCGCCTCGAGGAGCACCTGCGCCGCGGCGACGTCGAGGCCGTCGCGGTCGTCTACGGCGCGACCTCGACGTGCTCGCTGAACCCCGTCGCCGAGATCGGCGAGATCTGCCGGCGCTACGGGAAGAAGCTCTTCGTCGACGGTGTGAGCGCGCTCTTCGTCGAGCCGATGGACCTCGACGCCTGGGGGATCTCGGCGGTCATGGGCTCGTGCAACAAGGGCCTGCACAGCCACCCGAACCTGACGATGTGCCTCGTGCGCGGCGACCTCCTCGATGAGATGGCCAGGATTCCACCTCGCGCGCCGAGCCTCGAGCTCCACAAGCTCTACCAAGCGCAGCGTGGCGGCTCGCACCCCTACACGATCGATCCGATGAGCCTCTCGATGGTCGAGGCCGCGCTCGATCACCTCGTCTCGCAGGGCGGCGTCGCGGGGCGCAACGCGATCTACCGCGCGCGCTGCGAGCTCCTGCGCGCTGGGTACACGTCGCTCGGGTTGAAGATCGCTCGCTGGCCGAACATGCCGCTCGGGTCGATCGGCACGGCGCTCGAGATCCCCGCTGGCGTCTCGTTCGACGACCTCGCGCGCCGGTTGGCCGAGACCGAGGTCGAGGGCCACACCTTCGAGATCTACTCCGCGCAGGGCAAGCTCTCGTCCCGCATCTTCAGGGTGTTCCACATGGGGGACTACGAGCTCGGCGTGTATGAGATTTTCCTGCGCGCGCTCGCGCAAGCGCTCGCCGCCCGCTGAGAGCGATCGCGGCGGAGCCCTGCTCACCGTCAGGGTGGGCGCGCCGGTTTGGTTGAGGGCGTCTCTCTTTCCGCTACGCTCGAGCGATAGCCATGTCGTCAGCGCGCTTAGAGTCGTTCTTCGTCGTGGCCGCGCTCTTCAGCGCGGCGTTCACCGTCGCGGGGTGCAGCGTCGACGGTGTCGACAACGTCTTCGGTCGGCCACCCGGCGACGGTGGCGGGGGCAACGGCGGCTCCTCGAACACGACCGGTGGATTCGGGGGCGTGCCGAGCAACGGGGGCGCCGGCGGCGACATGACGACGACGACGACCTCGACCACCTCGTCGACGACGACCTCCACGACGACGACGACCTCGACCGGGGTCATCGATGCCCCGCAGGTCAGCTGCAACAACCAGGAGTGCGACCCGGGCAAGGTCTGCTGCTACAACGCAGCCGCTCCCGACTTCTGCTCGCTCCCTGGCGGCTGTCCGAACATGGATGGCTGGATCAGCATCGGGTGCAACGACACGACCGACTGCGAGGCCGGCGCGCAGTGCTGCGGCAAGTGGACGAGCCAGACGGGTTGGATTCAGTTCGAGTGCAAATCGAGCTGCTCGGGCGACGAGAACATGATGTGCGATCCGCTCGCGTCCGACTGCCCGCCGGGGCAATTCTGCACGCCGTCGGCCGCGCTCGGCGTCGGCTACGGCTTCTGCGAGTGAGCCTCAGCCGCGGCGGGTCGCGACCACGCGCTTGAGCCTCTCGTGGGGCTCGGGGAACCAGCCCTCGTCGATGCGCACGTCGAAGCCGTAGAACGTGAGGACGCGCGCGATGTCGGGGAGCATGAACGTCAGGTAGTACATGATGAACGGCGGCCGCACGATCGCGTTGCGGATACGCATGACGCCGTTAAAGGTACGCGCGACGATGCGCTCGCGCGAGAGGCGAGGGGGCATGTCGCTCGTCACGAAGACGAAGCGCCCGCCGGGCCTGAGGCTCTTCGCGATCCCGCCCAAGAAGCGCGGCATGTCGGCCTCGACGACGTGGCCTAGCGCGCCGTAGCAGGTCACCAAGTCGAACTCCGCGTCGTACTCGAGGGCGAGAGCATCGCCGCGCACGAGCTCGAGCGACGGCGGCTCCCCCCGGTCTTTCATTCGACTCTGCGCGACGCCGAGCATGCCCTCGCTGAAATCGAGGCCGACGAGTCGGCGCTTCGTCATCGTGTGGAGGAAAGGCAGCGCAGCCCCCGTGCCGGTGCACACGTCGAGCGCCGCGTCGAGCTCGCCGAGCTCCTCGAGGGAGCGCCCGACCACCTCGTCCGGCGTGCGAAACGGCGTCACGTCGAACTTGGTCGCGAGCAGATCGTAGCCGTGCTCCGTGCTCGAGAGCGCCTGCTTCATCAGCTCGAGGAACGAGGGGCCGCCTTCACCGAACATCGTCACCTCCACCGCGCAGAGCCTCGAACACCGTAGCTTCGACCATCGCAGCGAGGAGCGTGAGCTGCGTGTGGCCGTGCTCGGAGCTCGCGCTCGCGGGGTCGCCCGCGTAGGCCTCTTCGAGGCCCATCGCGAGGAAGGTCACGAGCCCCGCTTTGATCCCGGTCGAAAGCGAGATCGGTACGGGCTCGAGCGCGCGGCGCGCCTCTTCGCGGACGAGGGTGGGCGCTGCGGCCATCACGAGCGAGGTCTCGTAGGAGCCTGCGTGGCAAGCGCCGCTCTTGAACTCGGCGTCGAGCGTGCGCGCCCAGCGGCGATCCAGCGGGCACGCGACCGAGGCCTTGGAACGCTCGAAGTCCACGATCGCGGCGCGGACCGCGGCGTCGTGCGCGGGCTCGAGGTGGTTGTTGACGAGGCAGACGTGCGCGGCACCCGCGGTCAAATGGGCTCGAACGATCTCGCGCAGGAACGCCGTCAGCGCAGCGGCCGGCACGCTGATCGCGCCCGCGAACCCCGCGGCGAAGTCGGTCACGCCGTACGGGATCGCAGGGGCTACGCGCGCCGCGATGCCGCGCGCGGTGAGCGCGTGGGCTGCCTGCTCCGCCGCGGCCTCGCTGATGATCGTGTCGGTCCCGAGGGGCAGGTGCGGGCCGTGCGGTTCGACCGAGCCCACGGGTTGAAGGATCGCGACGGGCTCGGACGCGCCGAAGAGCGCGCGCGCCTCGACCGTGGTCATCGGCGAGAGCGACGTGGTCATAGGCCCTTCGGGTTCTCGCCGCGGGCCTCGGCCTCACGCAAGCTCTTGCGATCGACCTTGCCGCGATCGTTCTTCGGCAGGTCGTCGACGAAGACGATCCACCGCGGGTACTTGTGCTTCGCGAGCGCGCCCTTCACGTGCTCGCGGAGCTCGTCGGCGAGCTTCGCGGCCGCCGCGCTGTCGTCCTTCTGCGTGCGATATTCCTCGCGCAGCACGACGAAGGCCTTCACCTTCGTGAGGCCCTCCTCCTCCTCGGCGCCGATGACGGCCGCGAGCGAGACCGCCGCGTGGGCCGCGAGGCACTCCTCGACCTCGAGCGGCGCGACCCACACACCGCTCACCTTCATCAGGTCGTCCGCGCGCCCGAGGAAGAAGTAGTAGCCGTCCGCGTCCTGTCGAAAGAGATCGCCCGTCCTGCACCACGGCCCGAGGAACGTCGCGAAGCTCTTGTCGCGATCTTGGAAGTAACCCATCGAGGCAGACTCGCCGCGGACCCACATCACCCCGGACTCGCCCGGCGTGACGGGCGGCTCGCCAGGGGCCTGCGCCTCCGTCGGGAGAATGACAATCTTGTAACCGTCCACGACCTTGCCGAGCGAGCCCGGCTTGATGTCCCCCGGTCGGTTCGAACAATAGATGTGGAACATCTCGGCCGAGCCGATGCCGTCGTAGACCTCGGCGCCGTAGCGCCCCATGAACCGCTGGAGCAGCGGCTCGGGCAAGGCCTCGCCGGCGGAGAGGTGAAAGCGCACCGTCGACAGATCGATCGCGCGCTCGCCGCGGGCGCGACGCGCGTCGTCGTAGTCGAGGAGCTTGCTCATCATCGTCGGCACGTTGGTGACGACGGTCGCTCGATACCGCTCGATCGCCCGCACGAGCGACTCGGGGGTGGGTCGCTCGGCGAAGAGCCCGACGGTCGCGCCCACCGCGAACGGGAACATGAGGTTCGTCCCTGTCGCGTACCCGAAGAAGAGCCGAGGCACGCTCACCGTCACGTCGCTCTCTCGGTAGCCGACCGTGCGCTTCGCGTAGACCTCGGTGTTGAACGCGAAGTCACCGTGCGCGTGCAAATTCGCTTTGCTCTTGCCGGTCGAGCCCGACGTGAAGAGCCAGATCGCGACGTCGTCGCGCTTGGTCGGGCGCGGCGCGTGCGCTGTTTGACCTTCGAGCTCGCGGCCCTCGGCGAGGGCCGCGGAGAGCGCGACGGCGTTCGGCAGGCCCTCCGTCGAGATCGGCCCGAGCACGTCGCCTCCGGTGTCGACCTCGGCGGCGAGCACCAGCGCGCGCAGGTCCGCGTCGGCGAGCGCGTCGCGGATCGACGCGGCGACGCGCGGGATGGTCACCACGACCGTCGCGCGCGTGTAACCGACGAGGTACGCGAGGTCGGCAGCGGGGGCCTCGGGGTTTCCCATCGCGACCACGGCGCCCTGGTGCAGCGTCGCGAAGAAGGCCCACACGAACGCGGGCGTGTCGTGAAGGACGATGAGCACGCGCTCCTCGCGGCGGACCCCGCGCGCCGAGAGGAATCGCTGGAGTTCACGCGCGGCGCGTGCGACCTCCGCGTAGGTCTCTTGGCGCTCGCCGAAGCGCACCGCGACCTTGTCGCCGAGCCCGTCGCGGAGCCGATCGAAGAGGTAGTAGTCCGCGAGGTTGAACGTGTCGGTGAACGAGGGGCGTGCGATCGGTGCGGCCATCGCGGCGGAGGATATGCGGACTCCGCGCGCGCGCCAGCGCTCAGGGATCGGGATCCGGATCGGGGTCGGCGCTCGGTGTGGGGCGACGGCCCGGCTTCGCTGGGTGTGGTAGCGGCGGCGCGAGCCCGACCATGAAAGCGCGCATGCCGGCCTCCTCGAGTCGGACCTCGAGGAGCATGAAGTCACCCATCGCTTGCGGCGTGTCGAGCGGCTCGGCGGCGGCCTTGCGGAGGTTCTTCGCGGCGCTCTTGGTGGTGCCCGCCGCCCGCCCGCCGTCCTTCTCCAGACCGTCGAGGTCCGCGCTGAAGGTCGCGAGCTCAGCGTCGCTCGGCTCGCCGCGCCGCTTCTTGTCGACGAGTCTCCGCCCCGCGCGAACGACCTCGAGTGCAGCTTCGGCCTCGGCGGGTGCGTCGGGCGGGTGCGCCGCGTCGTAGGCGACGAGCGCCTTGTCGAGGTCGGCGGCGACCTTCTCGAGGTCGGCGAAGTCCGCGAGCAGGTCCTTGTGGAGCGCGCGCCCCTTCTCGAAGGCGTCCTTCTCGTATGCTTTGTCGCTGTAATAGGAATTGGCGTCCGCGAGGTTCTTCCCGAGCGACTTCTCGAGGTCCGCCGCAGCGGCGAGCGCCGGATCGAGGGCGGGGTCCGGCGCCCCTTGGACGAGGTTGCCGACGGAGCAGTTTCTGCCAGCGGATCGATAACGAGAGAACGCGTTCGCGGTCCGAGGTTTGGGCGGAGGGGAGGGCGCTCGCGGTGCCCTTGGGAGGGGTCCGCGGCGGGCGGGGACGCGGTGGCGTCGGAGCCGAAGCCGCTTTGGGCGGGTCGACGAGGACCGGGATGGTCGGGCCGGGCTGCTTGCCAGCGAGGCTCTTCAAATAGGTTTTGCTTACGTAGCTGTAAGCGTAAAGCGCCGCGACGCACGTGTGCGCGCGGCTGGACTTGCGGAACTCGGCGGGCACCTTGGCGGGCGCGGCGCGCGCGTCAGCCGAGGAAGACGAGGCCGTCGCCGACGCCGAGCCTGGGGCCATCGCGATCGAAGACGTCGACGCCGAGGCCGACGCTGACGCCGAGGTCTTCGGGCGATGCCGAGGCGCATCGTCGTCGTCGTCGGGGCTCGGATCGTGGGACTTGCCCTTGTCGGCGCAGCTCGAGGTGAAGACGAGTGCTGCGAGCAAGAGCTGGCGAACCATGGGCGCAGTATGCCACGCCCTCGACGCGCGCCAGGCGCTCACGGGGCGAAGAGCGGCGCGTCGAAATGGCTGAAGTTCGTCGCGCCAGGATCACACGGCAGCGAGGTGTGCAGGCCCACGCGAACCATCGCGAAGTCGTCGCTGTCCCGATCGAGCTCACACGCGGTGGGGTCTTCGACGAGCTCGGGATAGCTGTAGGCCTCGTCTTCGATCGTGCCGTTCCTGTTGAAGTCGACCGAGCCGTCGCTTTCATAGGTGTAAGGCATATAGGCGAACGCGCCGAGCGCCTCGATGAGCTCGGGGGCGGCGCCGCCCAGCGCTCCACGCTCGACGAGCGCGCACTCGTCGAGCGTAGGCATCGTGCCGTGCGAGAAGGCGACGCTCGGATCCGCGAGCGTCTTGTGGGCCTCGCTCAGCCCGAACGTGTACGCGTAGTTCATCACGCTCGGGTAGTTCGGCTTGAAGTTCCGGTTCTCGTTCCCACCGTGGAAGAGGCTCAGGTTGTGACCCATCTCGTGGATGAAGAGCGCGTACGAGGAGTAGAGCGCAGCCTCGACGGGGTCGTCCGCCGGGTCGTCGTTCGGCGCGGGGAACGTCAGCCAGAATTGGTTGCCGTTGATCGCTGCGTAGCCGGCGTAGGTCAGCCCGCGACAGATCGCCGCGTGGTGAAACGCATCCCTCAGCGCGAAGTCGTTCGGGATCGGATCGCCGGGTGAGAGCCCCGGCGTGCACACGAAGGTCTCGGGGATGGGGGAGCCGGCGACGAAATGGAGCGCGACGCCGCTCGAGCCGTCGGGGTTCGAGAGCGGGAGACCCGCGTAGAAGGCCTCGAGGGCAGAGGCGAGCGCGGGCGCCATCTCGAAGACGGCGGGGTCGCCGTTGACATCTGTGTAAGCTTGTCCGTGCGCCGCTACGTTGAGGTCTGCGTGCAGCGGATCGCAGCCGAGCGCTGCGAAGTCGACGCCCTCGTGGTTCATGACCTCCCAGCCGTCGGGGAGGCCGTCGCCGTCGGTGTCGGGATTGTTCGGGTCGGTGCCGTAGGCGATCTCTTCGGCAGCGCCGAGCAGATCGTGATCGACGTCGGCGCCGTCGGTGCGCACCACGGTCACCCAATCGGGTTCGGACTCGTCCCAGCCGTCGAAGGTTACAAGTTGGTAAACGACGGGCTCCGCGAGATCCGCCGGCAGCACGAGCGTCGGTGCGCTGTCCGTCGAGCTCGAGAGCGGCACGGTCGGCCCCGAGATCTGCGTCCATTGGAAGCCGACGGGGTTGCCTTGGTCCGGGTCGACGCCGCTTCCGACGAGCGTCACGGTCTCACCTGCTTGACCGCTCTGGTCGGGCCCCGCGTTGGCGTGGGGAGGCTGGTTGAGGACGTCGATGACGATCTCCGTCGGGGCGGAGGGCCCGTTTCCATCGTCGACGACGAGCGCCACAGTGATCGGCCCGGGGATGGAAGGAGCGGTGATGTTGACGTTCGCGCCGTGGGTGGGCAGCCCCCCGATGGGCGCGCCGTCGACCTGCGACCACGTGTACTCGACGATCGCGTCGTCCCAATCGCTGAAGCTCCCCGAGCCATCAAGCCCGACGCTCGACAGCGACACGACGCTGTCGGGGCCGCCGATGACCGCGTGTGCCGTCGCGGTGTGCGTGCCCGTGGTCGTCGTCGGCCCCGTGGTCGTCGTCACGGCCGGGCCGCTGCCGCCGCTGCCCCCGGCCGCGGACTCACCCCCCGCGCCCCCGAGAATCGTCGGGTCCCCGCTGTCGCCGCAGCCGGAGAGGCCCAAACCCAAGAGCGCACCCAACACCCAGGAGCGGTTCATTCCGGCGCCTTCAGGTGCGCTGGGGGCTCGCTCGGTTCAAGGCGAGAGCGAGAGGTTCATCGCGAGCGGCGTCGCAGGGTCGAGGCCGGCCTGGGCCTCGACGTAGATGCCGATCGGTGAGCCCGTGGTCGCAGGCACCGAGAGCTCGACCGTGCCCGCGACGTCGGGGTAGGGCGTGCAGCCCGTCTCCGTCGGCGTGACGCCATCGCAGCCCTCGGTCGTGACGATCGACAACGGCTGCTCGGCCGTCGCCTGGATGGTGAGCGTGCCGTCGGCCTCGGGCATGAACCAGAAGGGCGCCTCGACGTCGGTCGCGCTCGCGTTGCAGCTCGAGGTCACGAACCGCGTCGCTCCCTCGAAGGTTGTCGCCGCGGTGCCGAGCGAGAGCTGCGTCGCGAGCCCACAAGCGAGCCCGTCTTCGACGAAGCAGGCGGCGTCGCAGCCGTCCCCGCTCTGGGAACCGCCGTCGTCGCAGGCCTCGTCCGCGTCCAGCACGCCGTCACCGCAGAAGCTCGGCGTCGCGACGTCGACCGTGATCTCGAAGTCCGACGCCGAGAGCGCATCGGCCGCGTCGACGAAGAGCTCGAACACACCCGGCGAAGCGATCGTGAGCGAGCCTTCCTCTTCGGTCGCGCACCCGAGCTCGGTCGTCGGGGCGTCGCATCGCGTACGGGCGTAGACCACGTGCCCGGGCGGCACCGAGATCGTCACCGTGGCGGGCTGGTAGTGGTAGACGACGAAGACGGACTCGGGCGCGTCGGCGCCGCCGCACGAGCCCTCGTGCGCCCACGTCCCCGCCGTGACGGTGGATCCGTCAATCGTCTTGACGACCGTGACGTCGTATTCGGTCGCCACATCACACGAGGCGATCGCGTCCGCGCAGACCTCGGCGCAGGCCTCGTCGTCGCAGTCGACGACGCCGTTGAGGTCGTTGTCGATCCCGTCGTCGCACGCAAACTCGCCGCTGCCGGGGCAGTTCCCCGCGCCCGGGTTGATGGTCCCGTCGTAGTCGTTGCAGTCGACGTCCTCGTCGAAGCCGTCAGCGTCGCAGTCGGTCTCGGGCCCGCTGCACTGGTAGTCGCCGGGCTTCGGCGGCAGATAGTTGCTGCCCAAACAAATCGCGAGGCCGACCGCGGCGACCCACGCGGTCCGGCCACCCGAAGGCGAGGCGGACGTGGCCCGACCCGCGATCCGCGCATACGCGAAGTACGAGGCGAAGAGCAGCGGCAGGACGAGGAGGTCGGTCCAGTCCGACGTCGAGCGCCAGCGCGAGCCGAAGAGCGTGTACGCCGCGTCGAGCGCGCCCGTCGCGCGGGTCGAGAGCTCGAGCAGCGCGAAGCCCGCGCCTGTCGAAGCGTGGGCGACCGCGAGGCCCCTTCGGGTTCGAAGCCTGAGCATCCACGCGAGGAGCGGCGGCGCCACGAACATGCCCGCGACGTCGCTCAGCTTGCCCGTCACGAGCCCCGGCACGAGGCCCGAGCCTTTGAGGACGTGATCGTTGAGCGCGAGCGTGAGCGCGCTCGCGACGAAGAGTGGCGAGACGAGCGCGCGGCGAAGATCGAGCGCTCTCACGGCTCGCTCCGTCGCTTGAGCGCGCGGAGCCGACGACCCACCATCGCGATCGCGAGCGCACCGATCGCGAGGGCGACGCCGGCGCGCGCGTTGCCCGCGCCGCGAGCGTGCAGGTTGCTCCGCTGCGCGATCGTCGAGAGCGCGGGCGGCGCGTCCTCGTCCCCGCAGGCGCCGTTCACGCCGTACGAAGCCTGGAGAAAGCCAGGCTGTTCGTATTGGTAAGCGAGCGGCGCGAGCTCGAGATCTTCGTCGAGCTGTTCGCGCGTGAGGTTCGCCTCGAGGCGCGTGACCCACACGTCGCGCGGGTGCAGTCCCATCATCGCGATCGCGAGGTCGTCGAACGGGAGGTCGCTGCCGATCGGGGGATCACACATCAGCGTGCGCGCATCGATCTCGTTCTCGGGATCGATCTCGCGACACGCGCCGCTCTCGTCGCAGGGGTCGACGACGCGCGCGACGCTCGTCGCGAGGTCCTCGAACCCGAGCCCGCACTCGGTCGAGCTCGACTCTCCGTTGAGGAAGGCCTGCTGCACCACCGCGCCGGCGATCGACGAGTAGCTCTCGCCGTCGGTCGTCCGGTAGAGGATGGGCGACTTGTCGCGAGGGTTCTTCGCCTCACCGAAGAAGGTGCCCTGCAGCGCGTACGGCGCGAGGAACGTGCGACCTTGGTTCTGGGCGAAGACAGCGTCGCGTAGCTCGCCGTAGTTCGTCGTGTCGCTCGAGAAGTCGTAGATCAAATCGTTGGGATTGACCCGCCCCTCGGGGAAATTCGCGGCCGTCATCCGAGCCTCGGCGAAGACGAAGAGCGTGAGCGCGACCTTCGGTCCGGCGCCGACGGCGACCATGCGCAGCGGGAGGGCGGTACCTGCGCCCGGCGTGATCACGCGGACGGGCGTCATCTGCGAGACGCCGGCGCCCGGTACGAGCCGCAGCGCGACGAAGTCGAAGCCCTCGCTGACGTATTGATCCACGACGCCTCGGATGTCGTCGCTCACGGCGTAGTCGTGGCTCTGTAGCCAATCGACGAGCGCGCCCGGCTCTTCGCTCTTCAGGATCGCGACCTCGTAGGGACCGGCCGAGCCGTGGTGGACCACGTCGACGCCGTCTTCGGTCGGGTCCTCGACGACGTCGGCGCCGTCGCCGCACCCGAACCCGACGCCCGGCGCGCCGATCGCGCAGCTCTGCGAGTCGGAGTAGAGGCAGTCCTGCCAGGGGCCGTTCACGCGGGTGCTGGTCGAGGCCTCGAGCACGTCGAAGAAGGCGTCGGATGCGACCTCGACGCGAGCGCCCGGCCGAATGGGCAGGACCCACGCGAACTCGCTCGGCTCGCCGCTGTATCGGATCTGATCCCAGAGCACCGTCTGCGTCGTCGAGATCGAGACCGCCATGCGGTGCGCGTTCACGAGCGGAGGCGTCGTGCTCTCCGACGGCGGGGGCGCGATGCAGCCACCGCAGGCGTGCGCCTCGGTCGTGGGCCACGCCGTGAGGGCGAGCGCGCTCCCCAGCGCTCCCATCCCCAAGCGACGCGCCCAGGACCTTCCGGATCCGGGCAAGACCTCGCCCGGTGCGAAGAAACCTAGAGCCATGTGACCTCCCTCCAAGAAGCGAAGCATGCGGACAGCGATGTCATAGACGGGCCTCGAGCCATTCCCTCGAGGCGCGAGCTTTTGACAGTCGACCCTCCCGAGCAGCACTGGGCATGCCACGAAGTGGTGGAAGAACGATCCACCTCGTCCGGCCCGATCTGGTCCACTGAGGATCCACTTGAAGCCTAATCGGACCGCCAAAAGGCGCAGATGTAGGCAAAGGGCGGAGCGGCACGCCTCCTGCTCTAGCGGCCGGCCATGAAGAAGGTCCTCGCGACGGTCTCGATGCTCGGCCTCTTGTCCCTCACCGCGGTGGGTTGCACCGACGGCTCGCCCACGACCGGTGACGAGCAAGACCTCACCAGCGTGCGGGGTCAGTCGCGCGAGCTCCGCTTCGAGGGCCGCGTCTACGTGACGCCCGGCTCGAGCGACTCGCAGATCCTCGATGTCGTGCACCGCCAGACCAAGACCGCGTTCGGCCCGCTCCGCACGATCGGCATCGGCGTGAACAACCGCGAGCTCAAGGGCGTCGACCCCGCGACCTTCATCAAGCGAGAGGTCACCGTCATCGACACGGACAAGGCAGGCGACACCGGCAAGAAGATGCTCGAGGTCCGCTACACGTACGTCGACGACGCGGTCGTTCCCACCGAGCTCGAGTCGCGCTCCAGCGTGCCGCTCGCGCTGCTCCGCCCCGATTACACCGCGGAGAAGGATCGCATCCTCAAGGAGTGCACGGCGAACGACCAGGAGGCGCGCGATTTCGCCGATGCGCTCTGGTACGTGTTCGAGCCGAGCCGCTCGGCTTGTCAGAAGGCCATCCAGGCCGAGCAGAAGAAGGTCGACGCGGCCCGCGCGAAGCTGAAGGACAGCGCGACCCAGGTCGCGAAGCTCGAGTCGAACCGCCTCTACCTGCCGATCACCGCGGCGCTCGGCGCCGACAAGACCAACGAAGGCAAGAGCTACCCCGAGTACGACCGGCTCTACAAAGGCGGCGTCCAGCCCGGCAAGCTCGTCATCAGCCTCATCAACGGCCTCATCGATCACGGTGAGGGCGGCTCGCTCGCGGAGGACCCGGGCTACGGCGAGTGGCTCGACACCCTCGATCAGGTCATGAGCGAGTACCCCGCGTTCACGCTCGTCGGCGCCGAGAGCGGCGAGGACCTCACGCACTTCACGCTCGCGAGCGGCAAGGCCGTGACGCTCAGCTTCCCCGAGGCGATCTCGCTCCACGCAGGCACGCGCCCCGCGGGCCTCACGTACGCCGAGGGCACCGAGCTCGAGGGCCTCTTCGCCGAGCGCGTCGCTGACCAGTGGGTAACCTTCGCCCTGCCGCGCAAGGTGAAGATCGGCAAGACCGGCAAGACCAAGGCCTTCACCGTCGAGCTCACCACGTTCTTCGGGCACGCGGAGACTACAACGCCGTTCAAGCATGCGATCAAGAACAGCGACGTCTTCCTCTACAACGGGCACTCGCTCATCGGCTTCGGCCCGCTCGACCCGCGCAACTTCACGGCCTCGGATTTCCCGACGAGCTACCAGATCCTCTTCATCGACAGCTGCGTCTCGTACAACTACTACGAGGCCGACTACATCCCGCTGAAGTCGGGCGGAACGAAGAACCTCGACCTCATCACGAACGCCGTCGAGTCGCCCTCGTACCAGAGCGGCTACGCGCTCGGGCAGTTCGTCAACACGCTGATCAACGGCAAGCAAGCGAGCTACCTCGACCTGCTCCAGGCGGCCGAGGCGACGGGTGACGGCATGCGCGTCGTCGACGGTGAGCTCGACAACACCTACGACCCGGCGAAGAAGCCGATCAAGGTCACGGCCCCGTGAGCGCGTCGAGCTGACGTCGCCGTAGGAGCTTCCCCACGGGCGCGAGCACGAGCCGCGTGAGCCAACGCGGCGAGCGCGCGCCGATCCAGATCGCGAGCCAAATCAGAGGGTGGGGGACGACGAGCGCGCGTCGCCTGTCGAGCGTCCTGATACAAGCGCGCGCGCACTCCTCGGCGGTGAGCTCGAGGAAGGCGGGGACCTTCTGTCCGGTGAAGTTGCCCGTGCCTTGTTCGAACTCGGTCGCGACGGGCCCCGGACAAATCTGCCCGACGTAGACGCCCGTGCCGGCGAGATCGAGGCGCAGCGCTTCGGTGAAGCCGGTGACGAAGTGCTTCGTGCCGATGTACGTGCTGAGCCCGGGCAAGAACGTGAGGCCGAAGCCGGAGCTCACCATCAGGATCGAGCCCGCGCCGCGCTCGACCATGCTCGGTAGGACGGCGTGCGTCAGCGCCACGAGCGCGCTCACGTTGAGCTCGATCATGCCGAGCTGCTTCTCGAGGCTCGAGCGATCGAAGACGCCGAGATCGCCGAGGCCAGCGCAGTTCACGAGCACATCGATGCGCGGCAGATCGTGGCAGAGCTCGGCGATCGTCGCGTCGCGCGCGCGGCGGTCCCCGAGGTCACACGGGTAGATCCGCGTGACGAGCGCGGGGTTCACGAGCTTCATCTCCTCGGCGAGCTCCTCGAGGCGATCGGCGCGACGCGCGACGAGGGCGACCTCCTTCGCGCGCGCTGCCACCTGCTGCGCGATCGCTCGCCCGATGCCGCTCGAGGCGCCCGTGATGACGACGACGCCCCCCCTTCCAGATCCCCGCGAGTCCCTTCGGGTCGCGGGGCCCCCGTCGAGGTCCTTCTGCCGGCTCATGCGAGGACCGTATCACCCTCGATCGGGCGCTCGCCTCAGGGCGCGATCAAGCGACGCCGACCGCCGTCGGTCGTGAGCACGCCGGGCTCGTCGAGGCGCTCGCGATCCCAGAGGCGACACGTCACCATCCGGTGCTTCTGATCGAGGCCCTCGCAGTAGTTCGAGTACACGCAGCGCCTGATTTCTCGGGCGCGACCGCGTCGGAGCTTCTCGAACCAATCCGGGTCGGCGAGCGACTGCCGCGCGGCGCCGATGAGGTCGCCCTCGCCGCGCTCGAGGATCCCCTCGGCGATCGCGAAGTCGTCGATGCCACCCGCGACGACGACGGGCGTCTCGAGACCCGCGTCGCGGAGCGCGCGACGCACGCGCGCTTGCTTGCCGATGTTGCGCGCGAACGGGCCGCGCGCGTCCGAGAGCGCACCGGGCATGCACTCGTAGCCGCTCGGGCCGGTGTATGGGTACGCGGCCTCGCCGACCTTCGGCTGCTTGGCGTCATCGAACTTGCCGCCGGTCGAGAGCGACAGAAAATCGAGCCCCGTTTGCGCGAGCTCGACCGCGATCGCGCACGCGTCGGAGACGTCGCTCCCCCCGGGAAAGACCTCGTCGCAGAGCATGCGCGCGCCCACCGTGAAGCCGCGCGGCACGCTCGCACGCACCCGCGCGATCACGTCCTTGGGCAGGCGCACGCGCCCCGCGAGCTCGCCCCCGAAGCCATCGGCTCGCGTGTTCGTGCGCGAGAGAAACGACGCCATCGTGTAGGCGTGCGCGAAGTGGAGCTCGACGCCGTCGAAGCCCGCGGCGTGCGCTCGCGCGGCCGCGTCGGCGAAGAGCGGCGGCAACGTCTCGGGCAGCCTCGCGATGTGCGCGAGGTGCGTGTCGGTCACGCGCTCTCGCTCGCCGAAGTCGAGCGCCTCGCGCTCGCGAGGCTCGAGCACGCTGGCGAGCGCCTCGTCCGAGAGGCCCGCGAGGAGCGCGCGGAGCGCGGGCTCGGGCTCGCTCACGATCGAAGCGTCACGCGCGAGCTCCGCGAGGCGCGCGCGGTGGTGCTCACCGATCGCGAGGAAGCTCGCGAAGAACCGATCGCGAGGTGGTCGCCTGCGGATCCGCAAGAAGTCGATGATCTGGATGAAGAGCTTCGTCTCGCCGTCGCTCGCCTCGCGGACGTCCTCGACGAGCTCGCGCAAACCAAGGACGAACCGGTCGTGCCCGATGCGCAGGAGCGGCCCGCTCGGGACGTCGCGGATCCCCGTCGCCTCGAGCACGATGACCCCAGGCTTGCCCCGCGCGAACCGTCGATACCAGGCGCGGACCTCGGGCGTGACGAAGCCCTGGTCGGTCGCGCGCCACGGCACCATCGCGGGGACCCAGGTGCGCGTGCGGAGCTCGAGCCCTGACTTCAATGTAAGCGGCGAGAAGAGCCGCGAGCGCTCGGCCTGCGCGGCCGTGGGCTCCGAGAGCGGCGGCAGCGGGTGGCGGATCCGCTCCTTGGGGATGAACATCGTTTGCTCCCCAAATGATTCAGTCGAGCACGGCCGTCGCCTCGATCTCGACGAGGGCCCTCTCCTCGACGAGCGCGGCGACTCCGACGAGCGCCATCGCGGGGAAGACCTTGCCCATGCGCTCGCGCCACGCGACGCCGACCTCGGCGAGGCTCGCGCGGTAGGCCTCGATGTCCGTGACGTAGACGGTCATCCTCACGATGTTCTCGGGGCCGCCGCCGGCCGCGCGCACGACCGCGAGCACGTTCGCGAGCGCGCGATCGAACTGACCCGCAAGGTCGTGCCGAGGGAACGACCCGTCCGGCAGCCAACCGATCTGCCCGGCGACGTAGAGCGTGCGCCCGCTGGCGATGACGCCGTTCGAGTAACCCTTCGGCCGCGGCCACTCGGGCACGGCGACGATTTCGCGTGACATGGGATCGACTTAGTCGGGGCGCGCGCGGTCCACAATTCCCGGAAGGATGGTTTCGCCCGCTCGGGCCGACCTTCAACCACGCTCGGGATTCCCGTAGACTGAACGCGAATGCTCCGCAGTTCTGGTGCCCGCGCGCAGAGCACCGACGCCCCGCAGCCCGCGCGTGAAGATCCTTCGTCTCGAGCCGCTGCCTCTCGCGCGCGCATCCTCGTCGAGGCCGCGCGCATCATCCGCGAGCGCGGCATCGCAGGCGCGAGCGTCGACATGGTGATGGGTGCGGCCGGCCTCACGCGCGGCGGCTTCTACGCTCACTTCCCCGACAAGACCGCGCTCGCCGCCGAGGCCCTCGGGCTCATGTTCGATCGAGCGACGCGACGCTGGGTGGGTGGCGCGCCAACGACAGCGAGCCCCGGCGCGTGGGCGGCCGCGGCGATCTCCAAGTACCTCACCATGCGCCATGTCGACAGCCCCGGAGACGGCTGCTGGGCGCCCGCGCTCGCGGCGGAGCTCTCGCGCGCGGAGCCCGAGCTTCGGGCTGTCGCCGGGGCTCGCACAGACGAGCTCGTCAACGCGATGGCCGCGCGCCTCGCGGGGGATTCTCCGGTCGGCCCGAGCCATCGATCGCGCGCGCTTCTCCTCTTCGCCGCCTGCGTCGGCGCGGTGAGCCTCGCGCGTGCGGTCGGGGATCGCGCGCTCGCGACCGAGATCGTCGACAGCGTTCGTGGGGAGCTCCTCGCGCTCTTCGGCGAACGCCCTTGATCCGCGGGGCGCTGCCGCCGCTCTACGATCGCTGGCTCGAGGAGGTTCTCGGCGAGGCTCTGCCGATCGAGCAGCGAGCTGCTTGCCACGCTTGCGTGATGTGCCCCGGCGACGGTGAGGAGCACCCGCTCACGCGCGAGGTCGCGTTCGTCCCCGACGCGAAGTGCTGCACCTATCTGCCTCACCTGCCGAATTACTTGGTCGGCGCGATCCTGTCGGACCCGGAGCTCGCTGAGAGCGGCGCGCCTCGCGAGCTCGCAGCGCGCATCGCACAGCGGCGCGGCTCGACGCCGCTCGGGGTCGGACCGACGCCGGAGGAGCGCGCGCGCCTCTCCGAGGTGACGGAGAACGACGGCTTCGGGCGTCGCACCGACGTCGTGTGTCCGTACTTCGAGCCAGAAGCCGGGCTCTGCGGACTCTGGCGACATCGAGACGCGGTGTGCTCGACGTGGTTCTGCAAATTCGATCGGGGGCTCGCGAGCGTTCGACTCTGGCGCTCGGTGAAGGACCTGCTCGCGGCGGTCGAATGGGAGCTCTCGGTCGCGCTCCTCGGCGAGCTCGACGTCGACGCCTCGCGCTCGATCTCGCTCTACGACGACGTCGGGTGTTTGCGCGAGCGCGCCTCGAGCGCGGCCGACGAGGAGCATCGATGGGGCCGATGGTTCGGTCGCGAGCGAGCGCTCTACGAGGCCTGCGCGCGGCTCGCTGCGGAGCTCGATTGGCAGAGCGTCCGGCTCCGTGGAGGTCAGCGCATCGCGGCCCTCGAGGCGAGCGTCCTACCGAGATTCGAGGATTTTCAGCGCGCCTCGACGTTGGTCTCGCTCGGTCGGCGCGGCGCGCCCGCGAGGGTGATGAGGCTCGAACGCGAGCCGCTCGCTCGGATCCCGCTCTGCATGGCGCGCGTCGAGGTCACGGAGCTCTCGCCCGAGGAGCTCTCGGTTCGCACGGCCGACGCACCCTGCGATCCGGTGCGGATCACCAAAGAGCTCCACGGCACGCTCGCCGCGCTCGGCGGTCGCTCGGTGCTCGCGTCGCTGCCCGAGTGGTCGCCCGCCGTGCTCGCGGAGCTCGAAGAGCTGGGCCTCGAGGCGCTCGTCAGCCGCGGGCTGCTCTTTCAACCACCGGCTGCGTGGAACCTCGGCGACACGAGCCCGCTCGAACCCGACGACATGCTCTGCTTCTTTCGCGATCACGCCGGGCAGCCCGTCAAGCTCGCGCGGACGCGCGCCGACGCGAGCGCGCCCGCGTCGATGAAGGTGCAGAGCGGCATCTGCGAGGTCACGTTCGACGAGCCGGAGCTCTTCGGTTTCGTCGGTGAGCTCGTCGCGCGACAGGCAGGCTTCCGCGCGGGCGACGCGGTCGGTTGGGGCGCCGATCTCTCGTGGTCGCGCGTGGCCGCCCTCCTCGACACGCTGGTCGCCGAGCGCATACTCGTACGATTGCGGCGCGCGTAAGCTCGCGCGCGGAGGCTCATCGACCGCTATGAAATTGAAAGCGCTCGTCGCCGCGTCCTCGATTTGCCTCGTCGCGGCGTGTGGTTCCTCGCGCTCGGCCTCTCGAGTCGAACCGAGCTCGGATCTCACCGTCAGCGCGGCCACTGCTGCGGCCACCGCTACGCCCTCCGCTGCGAGCGCCAGCGCGAGCGCGAACGCATCGTCGACCGAGACCGCGACGCCCTCGAGCTCGCCCTCGACGGTCGCGGTGTTCGACCCTGGCGAGCATTTTCAGCCGTGTCCGACGAACGGTCCCGAGGTGGAGAAGGTCGACCTGAACGGAGATGGGCGGCCAGACGTCTTTCGTGTGAGCGAGCGCGGGCACCTCTTCTGTCAGGTGGCGGATCTGACCTTCGACGGCCTGCCCGACGAGGTTCGGTTCTTCGACGAGCTATTCGCGCTCGCGCGCGTGCAGCGCGATCTCGACGGCGACGGTCAGTTCGACGAGCTCGTCGTCAAGCGCGGCGGCGGCTGCCTCGAGTACGTCGACCGCGATCAGGACGGACGGTTCGACGTGATCCGTCGCTTGGAGAAATGCCCGTGACCTTCTCGTTCTCGGCCGCCGAGCACGAGGCCTTCATGGACTTCGCCATCCGCGAGGCCGAGGCCGCGCGCGGCAAGACCGGCGACAACCCGTGGGTCGGCTGCGCGATCGTGAGCTCGGCGGGCGAGCTCGTCTCGGTCGGCCACACGCAGGGCCCCGGCGAGGACCACGCCGAGATCGTCGCGATGCACGTGGCGCGCGCGGCGGGCGTGGCCCTCGACGACGTCGTGCTCTATTCGACTCTCGAGCCCTGCGCGTTCCATGGTCGAACACCTGCGTGCGCGCACGCGATCGTGACCGCGGGCGTGCGCCGCGTCGTCACGGGCATCCTCGATCCGAACCCGCGCGTCGACGGCGAGGGTCTGCGCATCCTCGGCCGCGCAGGGGTCGAGGTCGTCTCCGACGTGCGCGCAGATCGCATCCGCGCGCAGCTCGCGCCTTGGATCTTCCGGTATCACCCGCACGAGCCGGCGCGCGTCCACGAGGCCCTCGTCGCGCGCCTCGGCGACCGGCCGGCCGCGCTCGACGCGCTCGCTCGCCACTACGGCGTCGACGTCGAGGTCGCGGCGTCGGTCGTCGGCGGCCGATAACCCGGCCCCTTGAACACGATTCGCAGCGCTTCTCCGATCGAGCGCGCCGCGCGCACGTCGCGGCCGAGCGCCGCGTACTCGTGGAAGGCGATTCGAAACGGGTTGTACGTGTCGATGTCCTTGGTCAGGCCGTAGACCACGCGCTCGCGCTCCTCTTCGAAACTGCCGAATAGGCGGTCCCACACGATCAGGACTCCGCCGTAGTTCTTGTCCAGATATTGCGGGTTCTTGCCGTGGTGGACGCGGTGATGAGACGGCGTATTGAAGACGAGCTCGAAGGGCCGCGGCAACTTGCCAATAGCCTCGGTGTGCACCCAATATTGGTAAATCAGGTTGAGCCCACCCGAGAACAGGATGAGCCACGGCCGCACGCCGACGAGCGCGAGCGGCGGATAGAGCACGATCCCCAATACCGGCGTCCAAGGCTGCCTGAGCGCCGTGCTCAAATTGAAGAACCGGCTCGAGTGGTGGTTCACGTGGCAGGCCCAAAAGAGCCGAATCTCGTGTTCGAAGCGGTGATGCCAATAATAGGCGAAGTCCCAGCCGACGAGCGCCGCGGCCCAGCCAACCGGCCCTGATCCCAAATCGATGATCCGATATTGGAAGAGCCGCTCTGCGAGGACGTAGACCGTCCCGTTGATGAGCGTCACGAAGACGACCGAGCCGATCCCCATCGCGAGGCTCGCCGCCGTGTCTCGCCCGTTCGAGTACCCGAGCACGTCGCGCCCCGCCCGACGCATCCGCCCGAGGATCCAGACCTCGGCGAGGAGCGCGGCGATGAACATCGGGATCGCGTAGAGGGTCGGATCGGGGGCGTCGAACATGGCCTTCTCGGTATTTATTTGGGGGGGAGAGCTGAACCCTCCTTATTGGAATAGGCCGGGTCGCTCACGCAGCCCGCGGTCGAGGAGCGCCCCCACGGCGCGCTGGACCTCGGTGACCTTGAGCTCGATCGCCTCGTCGTCGTCGTCGGGGTCGCCGCTGAACGAGAGCGGCTCTCCGAAATAGATTCGGTATCTCACGGGAAGCGGCAGCTGGCCTCCGGGGACGAGCATCTGCGGCAGGAGCGGCAAACTCGGCACGCCCATGAGCTTCGCCAGGCGGCCCATGTTCGCGACCGAGATGTATTGCTCTTCGGCGCCGACGATCCCGACGGGCACGATTGGGGTCTTCGTCTCGAGGGCGAGGCGCATGAAGCCGAGCCCGAAGGGCTTGAGCTGGTATCGCTCTTTATAGGGTTTCGATATGCCCTTTACGCCCTCGGGGAAGACGACGACGCACTCACCGCGCTCGAGCAGCGAGCGCGCGTTCTCGGGCACGCCGACGACCTGCCCGACGCGCTGGAACACCGTCGAAATGAAGGGCATCGACTGCGTCCACTTCTCGACCATGCTGCGCGCGATCCGCGGCGGGTTCGCGTCGAGGAACATCGAGGCCCCGAGCATCATGCCGTCGAGCGGGACCTGCCCCGAGTGGTTCGCGACGAGCAAGACCGCGCCCTTCGGCACGCGATCGATGTCGAAGACCAGGGTTCGGAAATAGAGCCTGTGCAGGAGCGACATGATCGCGACCGCGTGCCGCGCCCACTCGGGATCGAGCCCGAAAGGGTCGACGCCCGCGGGCCCGACGCGCTCGCGCACGATGCGCAATCGATCCTCGAAGTCCTGGCCGAGCACGCGATCGGTCGCAGCGGCGACAGCCTGGCGCGCGGCGCGATTGCCCCAGCGCGCCGCATCGAAGCCGCGCGTGAGCCAGGGCTCGAGCCGCTCGAGGGCCGCGCCGAGCGAGGGCAGGGGCGAGGCCTCGCTGTCTGTCGCGTCCAAATCCGTGGGCAGCTTCATGAAGTCCCGAGGTTACCACCACGGGAACTGGAGCCCGCGCCCACCAAAAAGGTAGCCTCGCAGCGTGCGTGCGCGCGCTCTCCTCACCACGCTCGCAGCGCTCTCGGGGCTCGCAGCCGAGGCGCGCGCCGACGCGCCCACCGACCCGCCCGCCGAGGCTCCCGCGGATGCGCCGGCAGAAGGGGAGGGCGAGCCGCGCGGCGGGCCGGCGCCCCCGAAGCACGACGAATCGCTGGCGCCCGCGAGCGAGCTCGCTCCTGGCGAGAAGCGCCCGAAGCTCGACTACGACGGCCGCCCGAAGCCCGCGGTCACCGCCGAGGACGCGCTCTGGGTGCCGCGCGTGCTCCTCTATCCGCTCTACGTCGCGACCGAGTACTTCATTCGCCTCCCGCTCGCGGCTCTCGGCGAGGTCTTCGAGCGCTACGACTTGCTCGCGGCGCTGCTCTCGCAGAACCGACTCGGCGCGATCCCCACGGCCTTCGTGGACTTCGGGTTTCGACCGAGCGTCGGCGTTTACTTCTTTGTCAATGACCTCGCTTACAAGGGCAACGACCTCCGCGCCAACCTGAGCTTCGGCGGCATCCATTTTTGGCGCGCCGGCGTCGCGTGGCGTTTCCCGTTCGACACACCCTACGGCGTCGAGCGCGCGCGCTCGTTCTTCCAGGTCGAGACGGACTTTCTCACGCGCGGTGACCTGCTCTTCTGGGGGATCGGGCCTCGTTCGAAAGAGGAAGACCTCTCCAACTACGGGATCACGACCGCGGGCGGTGGTCTGCGCCTGCACCTCGAGCCTTGGCGCGGCCGCATCTTCGAGGCCTGGCTCACCGGCAGGTGGACGACCACCGACGAGGGCTCGTGCCGGAGCGAGCTCAACGTGGTCGACGAGAACTTCATCGCGCGCATCTGCGATCCGCCAACGATGCGACGCCGCATCCTCGACGGCGTGTTCGAGCCGCCGCCGCGCTACGGCCGGCCCTACGCGACGGTGAAGGCCGGCGCGCGCGCGGTGCTCGACTCGCGCGACAAACGCCCCGCGTCCGGCACGGGCGTCGCGCTCGACGCCTCGATCGAACACGTCACGCAGCTCGACACGCCCGCGCTCGGCCAGTGGCTCAACTACGGCGCGACCGCCGCCGCGTTCATCGACGTGACGGGGACCCAGCGTGTCCTCAGCCTCGCGCTCGCGGCGCGCTTTCAAGATCCGTTCGGCGAGCGCACCGTCGTGCCCTTCACCGAGCTCGTCGGCGCGAAGCACATCGAGGACGTCCCCGACGTCGACATGATGCGCGGCTTCCAACCGGGACGGCTGCTAGGAGAGAGCGCGATCGTCGCGACGCTCGAGTATCGCTGGCCGGTGTGGGCTTTCCTCGACGGGACGCTGCAGCTCGCGGTGGGCGAGACCTTCCTCTCGTCGCACCTCGAGGACTTCGATCCCGAGCTCCTGCGCTTCTCGTTCGTCGGCGGTTTGCGATCGCCGAACCACCGCGATCACTCCTTCAATTTCCTCGTCGGTTTCGGCACGAACACGATCGAAGAGGGCGCCGAGCCCTCGAGCCTGCGCCTGCTCGTCGGCGGCACGACGGGCTTCTGAGCTCCGCGGCCCGGCTCATCCTGCGACCTCCCGCGTTCATTCTCGACGCCCGCGGGCTCAAGGCGACGGCGCCTCGACGATCTCGATCTTGTTGGTCGCGGCGAGGGCGCGCAGCTCGTCCATGAGCTTCGGGTCGACGTCCTCGCGCTTCGTCGTCCAGCGGACGCGCGCGCCGGCAGGGAGCGACGCGACGCGAGCCTTCACGTCGGCCCGGGAGTGGAGATCGTATTGCGCGAGCCAGCCCGACACGGAGTCGGTGAGGCTGTTCGTCCAGAGGACCAAGACGGGCTGGTTTCCGTCGTCACCCCAGCGCGAGATCGCGTCCGAGAGCGTGGCTCGGCACGCGTCGTACGCATCGCCCGCGGGGCAGAGCTTCTTCAGCTCCGTGAGGCGCGCTGGCGGCGTCATCCAAGCCTCGGCGGTCATGATCGCCCTCGTGAGCGTCTCGACCTCGTTCGCGTCGGGTGAGCTCTCCTTCACGAGCGCGCGCAGTCGATCCCAGAGGAGCTTCTCGGCTTTGGGCGTGCCGCGCTCCGCGAGCAGCTGCGCGGCTCGCGAGGCCGATGGGCCCACGAGGAACGTCGCGACGCGCGCCTCGAGGCTGGCGTTCCACACGAACGGTGACGCGTGCTCGAGGTCGTCGAAGGACTTCAGGGCCTTGATGACAGCGTCGACACCTTTGGGATCGTGACGAGCCAAATACCCGAGCAAGCTCACGCGAAAGTAGTCGATGGCTTTGTACGCGGCCCACACGTCCTTGAGGATGGTCTTGCTCGCGTAGCGCGCGACGACCTCGGCGCGGAGCTCGAGCGAGACGCCATCCATCTCGGGGAGCTTCAGCAACAGGGCGAACGTCGCGTCGAGGTTGGGCAGCTCCGCGTCCTTGAGCAATCCCAGCGTCCTGCCCGAGAAGGACGATCGCGGACCGTTCGGGCGCGCGAGCTCTGCGAGCACGAAGGCTCGGGCCGCGTCGTAGTGGAGCTCGAGCCAGCGCTCGAGCGCGAGGTCCGAGACCGAGCGGAGGCTGCCGCCGCGATCGCGCGCTTCGTTCGTCAGCGAGCTCAATGCCGCTTCGATGTCGGGCGATCGCACGAGCGGCCAGTCTCGCGTGAGGAGATCCTCGATGGAGAGCTCGGGGAGCGCCGACAGCGAGTTCGTGAGGGTCTCTCGGAGCGACTTCGCCTCGGGGCTCTCGGCCGCGAGCCCACTCTCGCGGAGCGCCTCGAGCGCCGCGTACGCCGAGGTCGGCCGGACGCGCGCGCTCTTCTTCGGGAGCGCGCCGACGAGCACGCGCGCGAGCTCCGCGATCTTGGGTCGAACAGCTAGCCCGTCCTTCTTGGTGCCGGTGCGGCGCTCCTCCGCGAAGAGCTCGAGCCGCGCGATCGTGTCGAGGTACCGATCGTCGACCGCGCAGTCGGGCTGCGTGAGCCCGTCACGCATGGCCTCGAGCACGAAGTCCTGCTGAGGCGAACCGAAGAGGCCCGCGATCGTGTGCCACGTGTAGAGGTCGCGCGTCGCGCCGCTCTCGCAGAGGTCCGCGACCATCGCGCTCACGGCGGCCTTCGTCGGCAGGAACCTGAGATCGTAGCGAGCGTCGGCTCGTGCCTCGTCGTCCTTCGCGGCGTGGAGAGCCTCGACGATCCGGGGCAGCGCGCGCTCGGCCCACGCGTCGCCGGGGAGGATCTCGATCTCGACGACGTTCGACGTGATGTGGATCGGCTGGCCCGAGCGATCGTGGGGTCGACCGAGCCGGCTCGACGTCAAGAAGAGTCGGTAAATCCCAGGCTCATCGAAGCGAAGCCACTCGTTCGCGCGGAGCTCCACGACGAGCGGCTTCGACGGCTCGAGGGGTGGGATCGTTCGGAGGCCGCCGCCCATCATCGGCCCCTCGAAGTAGCGCGCGAGCGGGTCCACGACCGCGGGGCTCACGTGGAAGACCTCGCTCGTCATGCGGCCGGAGCGATCGTATTTCGCCATGTCGAGCTCGTAGGCCCCGGCCGACGTCGTCTCGAACGAGAGCTCCAGCGCGACGGGCTCCCCACGCGAAAACCGAGTCTTTTTCCCCGCGGTGCGCAGCTCGAGCTTCGCGTCCGCGGGGTTCGCGGCCACGGCGGCGGCGTGGTCTTCATCGAAGTGCGGGTCGGGGACGAGCGTGGCCGCGCTCACGCTCGCGCTCACCGACGGCGCTTCGGTCGATTCGGTGCGCGCAGAGCACGCGACGACCGAGCCCGCGAACGCAGCGAGAAACCCAACAAACCGCCCCGAGGTCATCGCCGCAGCGTAGTCCCCTCGTTCGCGAACGGCTGCTTCGCGAACGGCTGCTTCGCGATTGGGCGTATCTCTCAGGCGTTGGCTTGCGAGCGGAGCGGCTGCGCCTCGGTCGCCGGCAAAAAGAAATTCTGCCGACACGACGCGATGGGGAGCTCGCCGGCGAGGACACGCGCGACCTCGTCCTTCTCGGTGACGAGCTCCCAGAGCGGCTGCGCGACCTGTGAGATGCGCCCGAAAACGCCTGCAATGAGTCGGTCCCAACCGTCCGCGTAGCGAACGAGATCGTCGGGGCGAATCTCTTTGCGACAGACCGCGGACCCGCAGCAGCAGGTGAACGGCACGTCGATGTTGAGCGTGCCGTAGTCGTCCGTGAGCTCCTCGCCTTGCTCGATGTCGCGAACCGCGATCTCGAAGCCGTAGCCGGGGCTCAGCGACGTGGCCTCGCACGCGTGGTTGATGTAGCGCGCGTGGTCCCAACAGAGGACGTAGTCCCCGTGGCGATCGACGAACGAGTAGCGGTCGAGCAGCTCGCGATGGAACGTCGAGAACCGCTTCATCCGCTCGGGAGTGAAGGTCTGGTCGAGCTCGTCCCGGACCCAGGTGAGGGTACCCTTCGGGATGCGCTGCGTGGCGAAGACGCCGTAGCCGATGACTGAGTCGATGAAGCGGAGCTCTGTAGCTGGATGCAACATGGGGTACGCGGGCCTCTTGCGAGCCGGCGTCGAAAACGATCCGTATCCGCAGAGCCGCCCTCGCTTCCAGCAAAGTTTGGGGGGTCGATGAAAAATATGTGGGCAGAGGGGGGCGCGCACCGTGAGTGAGGTCGAGCGCGAGACGACGATCGAGCAAGTGACGATCGGCGTGCGGTCGCTCGAAGGAAGTCGGCGCTCTGGCGAGCGGTTTGGCCCGCTCGGGCTCTATGCTTCGACACTTCTCTTCGTCGCGGGTGGTGCTCTCGCCGTACCGTTGCTCTGGGCGGCCGCTGGCGGCCTGCTGCTCGCGGGGCTTTTCGAGCTCGCCGCGGGCAACCAGAGCGACGACCAGGCTTGGGACGTCGAGCCTGGGAGCCTCTCCGTTCGCGGCGGAGAGCTCGTCGTCACGCGAGGCTCACGACCACCGCTCACCTCGGCGATCTCCGACGTGGAGAGCGGTTGGATCGACGACGAGGGTCGGTGCGTGCTTCGTCTGCGGAGCGGCGTGGAGATCGCGGCCACGCTTCCGCGCGAGCGGGGCGAGCAGCTCCTCGCGCAGCTCGGCGTCGCGCCAGGTGGGCGTGTCGCAGCGGTGCCGACGGCGAGCGCGTGGTCGCGGTTCGCGAGCTTCATGGGCGGCATCACGTCACCCGCGGGGAGCTCGCTCTTCGGTGCGATCGCGAGCGTCGCGCTGCCGCTCATGATCTCGCTCTTCGGGTTGGGCGCGGGCGTGGCCGCGAGCGAGTTCTTCCATCAGGGCAACCTCGCGTCGGGCGTGATGTCCCCGATCATCGCTTCGCTCGTCCTCTTCGCGCAGTTCGCGTTCGCGCGGGCGCGCCGACGCCGAGAGGTTCGCGTGGGAAATGACGGCGTCTTCGTGCGAGGCACGTTCGAGCGTCGCTTCATCCCGTGGAGCGAAATCACGCGCGTCCGCAAGACCGAAGAGGGCGGCGTCGAGCTCGGCCTCGCGGACCGCGGCACGCTCGAGCTCGCCCCCGCGCCAGGCGGAGCGATGCTCGCTTCGAGGCTCCAGGCCTGGCGCGATGCGCGCGTCGCGCCGGAGACGGGCGCCGCGACCGAGGTGCTCGATCGCGGCTCGAAATCCAAGGACGCGTGGCGCGTCCACCTCGAGAACCTCGCTGTGCCCGGCGACGACTACCGCAGCGCGCGCCTCGAAGAGGACGCGCTCGCGTCGGTCGTCAGCGATCCCGAAGCGCCCGTCGATCGCAGGGTGGGCGCGGCCGTCGTGCTGTCTCGGATGGGCGACGCCGCGAAGGATCGCGTGCGCGTCGCGGTGCGAGGCTGCGCGGACACGAGCGTGAAGGCCATGCTCGAGCGCGCCGCGGAGGGTGAGATCGAGGAGGCCGAGCTGGAGGCCGCCGAGCGGCGTGCGCGCCGCTGATCGCGAGGTTTGGTGGGTCGACAGGGACTCGAACCCTGGACCTACGGATTAAAAGTCCGCAGCTCTACCGACTGAGCTATCGACCCGGAATGAAGCGGCGCGGAAACTACCACGATTCGTTTGTGGTTCTAGCTGAATTTCCTTCCTGCCGTCGCGTCGTGCTTCCGTCGCTTCGAACCCCGCGTTATCTGCTCGTTCCATGGGTTCCGACACGAAGGACAGCTTCGCCGCCTTGTTCGAGGCGACCCCTGGGGCAGGTCGCAACCGAGCGCGGCGCCTGCATCGTGGTGATCGTCTCGAGGTGCGGGTCGTTGAGATCGCGCGCGACACGGTATTCGTCGACGTAGGTGAAAAGCAGGAGGGCTTCATCGCAAGGACGGAGCTGCTCGGCCCGGACGGACAGCTCGCGGTGCAAATCGGGCAGACGGTCTCCGCGGTCGTCGCAGAGTCCGACGGCGAGCGGCTGCGGCTCTCGCCGGTGTTCGTGCGCAGCACCGAGCAGTCGAGCATCGACGCGGGCGGTGAGATCGTCACCATCCCGCGCGCGAAATCGGCCCCGCTCCTCGTCGAGGGAGCGCACGTGCGCGGCACGGTGACCGGCGTCGAGCGCTACGGCGTCTTCGTGCAGATCGCCGGCACGCAGGGGCGTCAGGGCAGGGGGCTCGTGCCGGTCTCCGAGACGGGGACGCCGCGAGGCGCCGACCTTCGCAAGGCCTTCCAGCCTGGCTCGGAGGTCGAGGCGAAGATCCTCGCCATCGCTGAGGACGGCAAGATCAGGCTGAGCTTCAAGGCGCTCGGTGCCGACCTCGAGCGGCGCGAGTTCGAGGCATATCGGAACGCTTCGAACGAGCCTGCGCCAGCGGCCGGCACACCCGGCGGGGCAGACGAGAAGGGCCAGGTCAGCAAGCCCATGCCCGCAGATGCGAAGACCCAGAAGGCTCAACAGCGCTCTGTACGTTCCTTCGGGACGCTCGGGGATCTGCTGAGCGCGGCGACGACGACACAGCAGCGGCCCCGCAAGGGCTAGCCACGGCCCGCCGCGATCGGGCCCAGCGCGACATCGATGTCAGGGGGCGGTGGCCGGGCCAAATCGTTGGAGCTCCAACGATTTGTCGGCGAAGAGCCGGCGTTTGCGCGCTGCGATGAGGGTCGGAGCGGGCGACCCGGTTCGCGAGCTTGGTCGCGGCGCGCGTGGCACGAAACCTGATGATGCTCGGAGCACAGCATTCGCTGGGCTTCGCTTACGACGAGCGTCCAGCCGCACACTGGTTCTCGTCGCTTCTCTTTCGAGGAGTGGGGAGGGCAAGGTAGAGCGTCCGCCTTTGTCCTCGGCGCTTTACCTTGCCTCTCCACCCTCGCGCTGTCGCGCTCGCGTGCCGCGTGGCGGTCGCGTGGGCTCAGCCGTGTTTGCCGGTGGAGCCGTAGCCGCCCGCGCCGCGCTCGGTGTCGTCGAGCTCGTTCACGAGCTCGAGCTCGACTTGCTCGAAGCGAGCGATGACGAGCTGCGCGATGCGCATGCCGCGCTCGACCACGAACGGACGGGCGCCGTGGTTCACGAGCACGATCTTGAGCTCGCCGCGGTAGTCCTCGTCGATCGTCCCCGGCGCGTTGAGCACCGTCACGCCGTGCTCGAACGCGAGCCCCGAGCGCGGTCGAACCTGGCCCTCGTAGCCGGGGGGCAGCGCGATGAAGAGCCCCGTGCCGACGAGCTTGCGCTCACCGGGGGCGATCGAGATCGGCGTCGTCACTGCGGCGGCGAGGTCCATGCCGGCGGCGCCTTTGGTTTTGTAAGCGGGCAGCGGGAGATCGGCGGTCTCTGGGCTGCGCCGCACACGCACGCGCGCCGCGGCCTTCGTCGACCCTGCCGCCTTCGTCGCGGAGCTCACGCGGGCCTCGGCAGGACGGAGTCGAGCTCGTCGAGCCCGACGAGAGCCTTGTCGTCGTAGGCGCGGCGCGCGTCGGAGAACCCAGCCTGCACCGCTTGGCGCAAGAGCTCGAGCGCCTGGCGGGACTCACCTGCTTGGGCGAACGCGCGCGCGGCTTCGAAGGCGTCCTCGGAGGCGTGCTCTCGAGCGAACACGGCTTCGTAGAGTCGCGCGGCCCAGTGCGCCGTGGTGCGCGCGGCGCCCTCGCTCGCGGTGCCCTGCTCGAAGACCATGCGGGCGATCGTGCGGGTGTCTTCGGTGCTCAGCGCCTCGAAGTTGTCGAGCGCGAGAGCGCCGGCGCGCGCAGGCTCACGCTCGAGCAAGAGAGCTTGGATCAAAGGACCGAACACGGCCTTGCGGTTGTCGCCGCTCGCGCGCGCGCCCTCGAGGAGGCGGCGCGCGGCCGCCGAGTTGCCCTGCGCGAGGGCGAGCCCACCCGCGAGCGCGGGGTCGACCTGCGCCATCTTCCCGAGCTTCTGAACGGTCTGAAGAGCCGCGTCGACGTCGCCGAGGGCGAGCTCCGCGCGGCCTGCGATGGTGAGGGCCTCGCTGACGGCGCGAGCCTTCGGCCGGCCGCCGACCTCGCGTCCGTCGACGACGTCGCGAGCCTTTGCGAGCGCGCGCGCTGGATCGCCCTCTTCGTCGAGCAAACGCACGGCCTCGGCGAGGGCGGCCTGCGTCGCGGGGGCGAGGGTTTCACCGCGTTCGCGCTTGTCGTCGGCGGCCACGCGAGCGTCGCGCAAAGCGCTCGAGACCTCGCGAAGCTGGAGGAACGCTTGCACCGCCGCCGAGCCGAAGATGTAGCCCGCCCAGAGGCTCCGCGAATAGACGAAGAAGTAGATGGCGAGGAGCGCGCCTGCCACGGCCGAGATGCCGAGCGTGATGCGGTAGCGGCGCGGCCCGAGCACCTGCTCGACGACGTGCCCGCCGTCGAGCGGCAGCACCGGCGCGAGGTTCAAGAGGCTCCAGCCGATGTTGATTCGAACCAGCCACCACGCGAGGAACGTGAAGCCCGGGTGCACGACGAACTGCAGGGCGACGAAGCTCAGGCCAGCGAGCGCGAAACCAGCGAATGGGCCGGCGAGCGAGACGATCACCTGCTTCGGCCGGGAGAGTGGAAGGACCACGCTGCCGAACGTCGCGCCGCCCATGAAATGCAGGCGAATGGTCGAGTGGATGCCGAACGCGCGGTAGGCGAGCGCGTGGCCGAACTCGTGGATGAGGACGCTGAGGAGCACCCCCAGCACGACCACAGCCATGATCGGCCAATTCTCCAGCGCGCCGACCATCACACCGATGAGAAAGGCGGAGACCCAAAACCCACCGGTGATCTCCACGTCGTAGCCGAACAGCCTGACGTTCATGTGACGCTTCTATAATACGCGCCACCCCTCGTCGCACCCGATGACGCGGTCGAAAGCGGCCTTTTTCTGCGGCTCGAACGCGGCTCGCTCGGACGAGTTCCAAGAGCTTGGCCGTTCCATGTGGGGCCCGGGCACAATCCCCGGAGAAACACCGTGCGCAACACCCGCCCTCCTTCTCGAATCTCTCGGCTTCGGTTGCTGGCGTCCGTTGCTCCTGCGACGTTGCTCTCGGCGTTCGCGCCCGGCTGCGCGGGGAGCTCTCAACGCGCCGACGGCGACAGCGCCACCTCCGCGTCTGCGTCCGCCGACTCGAGCGCGAGCTCGAGCGCGACGGCCTCGAGCAGCGGCTCCGCATCGGCCAGCGCGTCGGTCGCGCCCGCGGGCACGAGCTCGGCCGAATCGACGAGCGACGCCCAGGCGAAGGTCAAACCCTTGCCGCCGAAGACCACCGTCCTGCACGTCGGCGACTCGTTCGTCCACAGCGGGCTGACCCAGCGGCTCCGCGAGCTCCTCGAGCCGCTCGGCGTGCACTACGTGGTCGCCGCGAAACAGAGCACGAACACGCAGGACTGGGCGAAGCGCTTGCCGCAGGAGGTCGCGGCCGCGAGCCCGGACCTCGTCATCATCACCGTCGGTGGCAACGAGATCGGCTCGAAGTGGCTCGACGTGGAGGGCAAGCAGATCGACCGCATGATCGCCGCAGTCGGCGATCGACCGTGCGTCTGGACGACGCCGCCCCTCTGGATGGAGGAGCTCGGCCTCTTCGACACGATCGCCGCCCACCTCGGGCACTGCCGCTTCTTCGAAACCGACCGGATCGTCGGGCAGTTCATCCCTCGCCGGAACGACAAGATCCACCCCACGATGGAGGGCGGCGCGCTCTGGGCCGACAAGCTCTTCGCGTGGCTGATGAACGAGCGCACCGGCGACGAGAAGAAACCTTGGACCCTCAAACCAAGCCCCGAAGACGAGCTCAAGCCACGCGGCCATCGCACGGCCTTGCCGCACTGAGGCGACGCCTCTCGTCTTCGCGAGCGCCGCGAAACTAGGTAAGATGGCGCATGGTTTTGCTTGGACGCTCCTTGCGCCTGTCCATCTTCGGCGCTGTCTCCACGCTCCTCCTCGGCGCTCCCGCGTGCAGCGTCGACACGACCGATATCTTCGGCGGTGGGCCGCCGAACGCAGGCGGTGACGGCACCGGCGCCGGAAACGTGGGCGGAAGCGGCGCCGGAAACGTGGGCGGAACCGCACCGGGCGGTTCGGGGCAAGGCGGCACGACACCCGTCGGCGGGGGCGGCGCGGGCGGCTCGACCACAACGGGCCCGACGTGCGGGGACGGCACGCGCAACGCCAACGAAGAGTGCGACGGCAACGACTTCGGCGGTCTGAACTGCGCGGCGTTCGGCTACGTCAACGCAGCCGGCCTCGTCTGCAACGACAGCTGCACGATCGACGCGGCGGGCTGCAAGCCCGAGTGTGGCAACGGCGTGATCGAGCCCGGTGAAGAGTGCGACGGCGGGCCCGGCTGCTCGGGCAACTGCACCACGCAGACCGGCGGCACCTGTCAGCAGCCCATCCAGGTGCAGCTCGCTCCGAACGCGACGCAGACCGTCGCGGGCAGCATCTCGGGCATGAGCACGTTCGACATCACGAACGTCGGCAACTGCCAGGGCTCCGAGGGCGGCGAGACCTTCTACCGCGTCGTTCCCGGCGCCTCCGGCATCCTCACCGCGTACCTGCCTTCGACGGACACCGACTTCGACGCGGTCCTCTACACGGTCTCCGGCTGCAATCAGAACGACACCGTGCGCGCGTGTCACGACAACTTCAACACGCCGAACGGCGGCGGCGAGGTCATCTCGTTCCCCGTAGAAAACGGCGTCCCCGTGCTCCTCGCAGTCGATGGCTACACCGCGATGGATCAGGGTCCGTTCCTCCTCTCGCTGAATCTCACGACCGGCGACAACTGCCAGCTCGCGGTGCCGATCGTCGTCGAGGGGGACGCGCAGATCCGTTTGCTCGGCAACACCACGGGCATGGTCGGCGACACCAACTCGTCGGGCAACCAGTGCAACGGCTCGGGCGGCGGCCCCGATATCGTCTACCAAATCCTGGCGACCCAAGACGGCAACTACAGCGCCTCGACGACGCAATCGCCGTTCAACACGGTCCTCTACGCGCGGTCGTCCTGCATGGACCCCAACACCCAGATCACTTGTTCGAACCCGTTCGGCAACGATGCCCAGCTCCAAGACCTGCAGCTCGGCGCGGGGGACACCACCTATGTGTGGGTCGACGGCACCACGAACAACTCGGGCGCTTACACGCTTGTCATCGCGCACTGACCTGCGGCGCTCATCAGCGCAAACAGCGATGGTTGGTGCGGGCGGGGCCTAGACGCTCTCGGGCACGCGCGCGAGCCCCGCGGCCATCTGTGCTCGAACGAACTGCATGAGCTCCTTGCGGCCCGACTGGCCGAAGGGCGCCGGATCGATCGGCGGCAGCACGTCGACGTAGACCTTCGCGCCGGGCTGCACGGCGACTTTGTCGTGGGGCAGGACCTTCTCCGTCCCCTTCATCACGAGCGGTAGGATGGGCACGTTGGCCTCGATCGCCATGTGAAAGCCGCCGGATTTGAACTCGCCGAGCTGACCATCTTTGCTGCGGGTCCCCTCGGGCGCGATCCAGATCCGCATCCCGCCGGCGAGGAGCTTCTCGCTCTCACGCAGCGTCTCGATCGCGCTCTCACGCTTGGCGCGATCGATCTTCACGAACCCCGACGCGAGCATCGCTGCACCGAAGATCGGCACGCGAAAGAGCTCCTTCTTCGCGACCATGCGCAGCCGACCCGGCACCACACAAAACGCGGTCGGGATGTCGTAGTAGCTGCGGTGATTGGACATCACGACGAGGGGCTGGTCCTCTCGCGCCGGCAGGTTCTCGAGACCACGGACGTGGAGGTCGACATGCGCTTGTCGGAGCAGCTCTCGGCTCCACCACGCGAGTCGCTCGTCGCACTCGTCGAGTACGACGCTGTTCGTGAACGACTCGAGGACAGTGGGGAAACAGATGCGCGCGGTGATCCCGATCGCGTTCAACGTCTGGTAGAGCGACATGTCCGACGGGACGTTATACGCCAATCACCGTGATCATGACCTTGCGTTCGTGCGCTCTCCGGCGATGCTCCCAGAGGTAGATCGCCTGCCACGTTCCTAGCGCGAGACGACCACCTCGGACGGGCACAGTCTCGCTGGTCTTCGTGATCGCGCTCCGCAAATGGCCCGGCATGTCGTCGGGCCCCTCGTCATCGTGCTCGTACGGCCCGCCCTCGGGCGCGAGCTTCGCCATCCATCGGCCGAGGTCGGCGAGCACGCGCGGGTCCGCGTTCTCCTGGATGACGAGGCTCGCGGACGTGTGCTGCACGAACACCGAGCAGAGCCCCGTCACGACCTTGGAGCGCGCGACGATGTCAGCGACGCGCGCGGTGATGTCGACGAAGCGGCCGCCGGCCTCCGCGTCGTGTGTGCCGCGCGTCGCGATCGTGAGGGTCTCGTCGTGGACCTTCACGCGGGGCTCGCGTCCGAAGTCTCGAGGACGACGGCGCCGATGACACCCCAGCTCGCCCAGCGACGGAACCACTCGCCGAGATCCTTCGACAGCGCGAGCACCGCTGCCTCGTCTTTTCCTTCGGCGATCTTCGCGCAGGCTGCGAGCAGCGTCGCGCCACCCGCGAGCGCCTCGAGCATGACCCACGCGTCCTCGACGAGCTCCTCGAAGTGCACGACGTTCTCCCGACGGAAGAGGACGATGCGGCTCACCGCGGGCTCGGGGATCCCAGCCGGCGGCTCGTCACTCCCGATCGCGCGACGCAGGTGGTGGACGGGGTGCTCGAGCTTCATCCGGCGCACGAGCGGGCTGAGCTCGAGGCGCGCGTGCTCCCAGGCCTCGGGTGACAGCGCTGTAAGTTTTGCCTCGTCGAGAGGAGGCGCGGCCTTGCCGTCGAAGACGTCGATGAACGCGAGCTCGTAGCGCGCGGCCTCGAGCACGACGGTACGCCGATCGCTCGGCAAGCGCTCCCAGCTCTCGAGGAACTCGGGCACGCGGACGCCGAGGTCGCGCAGGTTGAAGTCGCGCGGCACGATGCGCGTGAGATAGTCGCGAACGAGCTCGTCCCAGAGATCCTCACCGAGCACGAAGCGGAGCGCGGGGTAGTCCTCGGCGAGGGCGTCCTCGTGCCGGAGCCAGAACTGGCGCCGATAGATGTCGACCTGCTCGGCGGGGCTCAGCCGATCGTTGCCCGTGACGTGGCGCGCAGCCTCGCTCGATAGCGAAGCGTCGGCGGTCACCGCGGTCGCGCGCCTGAACATGAGCGCGAGGAAGCTCTGCACCTCGGCGAGGACCGGAGGCGGCGTTGGCTCTGCGTGTCGCTCGACCGCGCTCATTGCACGCCCTCAGCGGTGGCGTCGACGAGCTCGCCCCGCGCGCGGAGCGCCCGATCACGAACCTCGCGGACCTTGCCGAGCTCGGCGGCCAGCGTCTCGTACGGTGGGATCTCGTCGTCCCACTCGATCATCGTCGCCACCGATCCAATCCTGCGGATCGCGCGCTCGTAGAGCTCCCACACGGGGTCGACCACGTGGCCCGAGTGCGTGTCGATGATGTACTTCTCGAACCGCGTGTGCCCGGCGAGGTGGACCTGCACGACGCGCTCGATCGGCACGCCGTCGACGAACTCGTTCGGATCGAAGGTGTGGTTCTCCGACGAGACGTAGATGTTGTTCACGTCGAGGAGGAGCCCGAGATCGGCCTCCTCGATCACGGCCGTCACGAACGCCCACTCGGTCATCGTGCTGTGCGTGTACGTGAGGTAGCTCGACACGTTCTCGAGCAAGAGCCGTGTCTCGAGGTAGTCCTGCACGATGCGCGCGCGCTCGGCGACGTAGCGAGCGACCTCTTCGTTGTAGGGCAGGGGACAGAGATCGTGCAGGTCGGCGCCGTCCGCGCCCGTCCAGCAGAGGTGATCGCTGACCCAGGGCGTCTTCGTCTTCTTGATGAGGGCCTTGACCTTCGCGAGGTAGTCCCAGTCGAGCGGATCGGTGCTGCCGATCGAGAGCGAGACGCCGTGCTGCACGAGCCTGTAGCGGTCGAGCGCGCGGTCCAGGTTCGCCATCGGGCGTCCACCCGCGGCCATGAAATTCTCGCTGATGATCTCGAACCAATCGATCGCGACAGGCTCCGGCGCGTCGAGCACGGCCGGGTAATGCGGGATGCGCAGGCCGGCGCCGATGCCCAAGTCCGGCAGGCCGAGGCGCGCACCTCGACCGGTCGCTCGGGGCTCGCGCTGTGCGCGAGCGGGAGTGTTCTCGGGCCTATCGACGATCGGGTGCTGAGTCATGCGCTGCTCCAGAGGTCTCTCTGCCTTCAAATCCCAGGATGGCCAAGCGATCGCAAGGGCGAGTCCAGGCGACCCTGCGTCACCACGCGCTGAGCGCCACAAAAAGACGTAGCGGCCCGAGCATGAACCCGGACCGCTCCGTGGGGGGTCACGATCCCGAAGGGACGCGACGCTTGAGCTGTCTCAGCAGCCCTCGCGGGTCTTGCAGCCGCCCTTGCCCTTGCACTCGTTCTGGCCCTTGCAGGCGTTGCCGCCCTCGACCTTGCAGCCGCCCTTGGCCTTGCACTCGTTGTTGCCCTTGCAGCAGGCCTTGCCGCTTGCGTCCTTGGCGGGCTCGGAGGTCGAGGCGGCCGTCGACGACGAGTCGCTCTTCGGCTCGTCCGACTTCTTCTCACCGCCGCCGCAGCCGACAACGCCAACGACCATTCCACCCACAGCCGAGAACGCAAGCGTCTTCACGAGATCCATGTTCGTTCCTCCACGGAGACGCCTTTTGGCGCCTCGAAACTCCGTCCAAACGAGCTCACGAGCGCGAATCGCTCGCGGGCTCCTTCAATGGCAGCGCGCGTTGCAGCCGCCTTTGCCTTTGCATTCGTTCATGCCCTTGCAGTCGTTCGCGCCCTCGACCTTGCAGTCGCCCTTGCCCTTGCACTCGTTCTTGCCTTTGCAGCAGGCCTTCGAGGCGTCTTGGGTCGCGGGCTCCCCGGTCTTGGCCGGCTCGCTCGACTTGGCGTCGTTCTTGGGCTCGTCGGAGCCCTTCTTCTCACCGCCGCCGCAGCCGACGAGGCCGACGAGGAGGCCGCTGACTGCGCTGAAAGCGAGAGCTTCGGAGACGGTGCTGACGGGACGGCTCATCGGGTTGCTCCTGTCACACTGAGAAGAAGGAGGGGCGGCCTACGACACCGACTACGCGCAAGCAGCTCAGCCGGCTCCCGAGAAAGTCGGGTCCCAGACAAAGCCGGGTGCCAATAAACTGGAGTTTTCTCCAACAAACGGACACTCGGGTTCGACCGCTGAGCGCGTGCGAGAGGTCCGCTCGCGACTGCTGCCGGAGCGGAATGGTTCCCCAAGAACGCTTCGTAGGGAAACAACTCGGCGCCTGATACCTGGCTCGAAGCGAAAAATCCACACGTTCCGCCCGCACCGCCTGCGCATGTTTCGTCCGCGGTACGCGGAGCTACGGGGCCTTGTTTCGCGGCTTTTCGGACCACCAAACCACTCGACGCACGAGCTGCGCAGAACGGCTCACGGAGGATGCACATCCTGCGTACTTCCGCAGGGGGAGCTCGGTTGTCGGTGATTTACAGCGTCGTCCAGCTTCAACGGAAGCGCTTGACGACCGACCTTCCTGAGCCTACGAAAGTTTCAGGTTGATCTGAAAGTTCAGAGCGACCAGCACAAACCATCCCCGAGGGGCCCCATGCCGGAAAGCATCGACGAAGCCGAGCTCACGTGCGCAGACGCCATCGGCGACATCATCGAGCACTGGGGCTTCCGCAAGGCCCTCGGCCGCGTCTGGACCATCCTCTACCTCGCGACGGGCCCGCTCGCCGCGACCGAGATCGCCACGCGCCTCAGCATGTCCGCCGGCAACGTCAGCACCGCGCTCGCCGAGCTCCAGCGCTGGGGCGTCGTGCGCCGCGTCTGGAAGCCCGGCGAGAGGAAGGAGTACTTCGAGGCCGAGACCGACTTCTGGAAGATGATCTCCAAGGTCGTCAGCGAGCGGGAGAAGTTCCTCGTCGACAGCGTGCGCAGCCGCCTCGACGCGGCCGCCGACGCGGCCGCCGACGCGCCGAAGACCCCGCGACGCACCCATGTCGTCGACCGCATCCGGCGCCTCTCGTCGTTCGCCTCCGTCGCGCAGAGCGTGATCGACAGCTTCATCCACTCGCAGCGCGCCGACTTTCACAAGTTCGGCAACGTCCTGTCGCTCGCCCGCGGCCGCGTCGCCGGCGGAGGTAAAGAATCGTGAAGGCCGCACTGCGCTCCGCCCCGCCGGCGGGTCTCGAGACCCGTGGCCCCGTCCTCACCGCGCTCTCGAGCGCTGTCCGAACTCACCTTCCGGGGCCGATGGAGACACGGCTCGCCGACATCCGCGCGTTCCTCGAGTCCGATCTCGCGGGGATCGAGCACGACCTCTCGCGCGTCGATCACAGGCCGACGCCGCTCCACGACAGCGCGCACCATCTGATCGGGCTCGGCGGCAAGCGCGTCCGCCCGATGTGCGTCGCGCTCGCGGCCCGCGCGTTCGGCGTGTTCGGCCCCGCGGCCCGCGATCTCGCCGTGGCCGCGGAGCTCGTGCACAGCGCGACCTTGCTGCACGACGACGTCGTCGATCTCGGCGATCGGCGGCGCGGCGCGCCCACTGCGCGCGTCCTCTACGGCAACGCCGCGAGCGTTTACGCAGGCGATTGGCTCCTCGTCGAGGCGCTGATGCGCGTGCGCCGCGCCGGCCTCACCGACGTGCTCGATCGTGCGCTCGGCGTCCTCGCCGAGATGCTCGAGGCCGAAGCGCTGCAGCTCGCCGCGCGCGGTCGCGTCGACACGACGCTCTCCGACTACATGCGCGTCGTGCGCGGCAAGACGGCCTCGCTCTTTCGCTGGGCGCTCTATGCGGGCGCGCGGGCCGGCGGTGCCTCGCCGAGCGAGTGCGCGCCGCTCGAACATTTCGGCGAGTCGATCGGGCTCGCGTTCCAGGTCGTCGACGACGCACTCGACGTCGACGGAGACGCCGAGGCCGTCGGCAAGAGCCTCCTCGCCGACCTCGTCGAGGGCAAAGTCACCTATCCGCTGCTCGTCGCGTTCGAGCGCGATCCGTCGCTCGCTCGCGTCCTCGGCGATCGCCTCGCAGCGAGCCGCGCGTCCGGTGCCTCGGCGCTCGACCCGGAGACCGCGACGCGCGCGGCGAAGGCCATCCGGGACGCGGGTGGCGCGGTCGAAGCGCGCCGCCTCGCGGACTCGCTCGCCGCCGACGCCATTGCGTTCCTCGCAGAACTGCCGGACACACCGGCACGGACCGCGCTCACCACGATCGCGCACGCGATCGTCACGCGGAGGAGTTAGCCATGATCGTGAACCTCTCCCACGGCGCCGACCTCGACGCAGCCCGCCGCGCCCTCACGGGCCTCGGGCTCTGGATCGAGCGCGTCGAGCGGTCCTCACGCGGAGACGTCTCGCTCCTCGTCGCGAACTCCTCGTTGCCCGTGCCCGCGGCCGAGGTCGAGCGCATCCCCGGCGTCTCGACCGTCACGGTGCCGACGAGCGCGCACCCGAAGATCGACGCGATGGGTTCGTCGGTCGAGCTCGCGCTGGGCCTGTCGATCTCGAACGCGCGACCGCTCGTCATCGCGGGCCCGTGCGCCGTCGAGAGCGAGGCCCAGATCGACAGGCTCGCGGCGTCGCTCGCGCGCGCCGGCGTCCGCGTCCTTCGCGGCGGCGCGTTCAAGCCGCGCACGAGCCCGTACTCCTTCCAAGGGCACGGCCGCGACGCCCTCGGATGGATGCGCCGCGCCGCCCGCGCGCACGACATGGCCGTCGTCACCGAGGTCTTGAGCGAGGGCGACGTCGAGCTCGTCGCGTCGCACGCCGACCTCCTCCAGGTGGGCTCGCGCAACATGCAGAACTACGCACTCCTCCGCGCGGTCGGTCGCGCCGGGCGCCCGGTGCTCCTCAAGCGCAGCATGGCCGCGACCCTCGAGGAGTGGCTGCTCGCTGGCGAGCACCTGCTCGCGAACGGCGCGCGCGGTGTCGTCTTCTGCGAGCGCGGCATCCGCACCTTCGACGACCAGACCCGCAACCTGCTCGACCTCGGCGCGGTCGCGCTGCTCGCGCACGTCCACGGCTTGCCCGTCGTCGTCGATCCTTCGCACGCGACAGGCCGCCGCGATCTCATCGGCCCGCTCGCGCGCGCTTCGCTCGCGGCCGGCGCCGCGGGCGTCATGATCGAGGTCCACGACGACCCCGCGAGCGCCGCGAGCGACGGCGCCCAGGCGCTCTCACCCGAGCGCGTCGCGCCCATCGTCGACCTCGCCTCGAGCCTCTCCGTCGAGCTCCAGCTCGGCGGGCCGCCCGAGACGGCGGCCCTTCCCCCCTCGCGTCGCTCGAGCCTCGCGCGGGGGTCGCTGTGACCCGCCAGGTTGACAGCGCTGTAACCACGGTCGCGTCCGCCGCCCCGCTCGGGAGCGGCGCAATGTTCGACGCGATTGCACCGCGCTACGACCTCTTGAACCGGCTGATCTCGCTCGGCATCGATCGGCGCTGGCGCAGGCTCGCCGCGAGCGCGCTCGAGCTCGGTGAGATCCCGTCGACGCGCTCGTCTTCGGTCCTCGACCTCGCGACGGGCACCGCCGATCTCGCGATCGAGATCGCCTCGTCGAGCCCGCGCACGCGGGTCTTCGGCGTCGATCCTTCGGCCGCGATGCTCGAGGTCGGCAAGCGCAAGGTCGCGGCCCGAAGCCTCGCCGACCGCGTCGTCTTCAGCGTCGGTCGCGCCGAGGAGCTCGCGTTCGACGACGAGGTCTTCGACGGCGTGACCATCGCGTTCGGCATCCGCAACGTGCCCGATCGCCCCGCGGGCCTCAGGGAAATGGCGCGCGTCACCCGCACGGGCGGTCGCGTCGTCATCCTCGAGCTCTCCGAGCCGCCGCCTGGATTGCTCGGCGCGATGGCACGCCTCCACGTGCACCACCTCGTGCCGTTCGTCGGCGGTCTCTTGAGCGGCAGCCGCGAGTATCGCTACCTCCAGCGCTCCATCGCGGCGTTCCCGCCCGCGGCCGACTTCGCACGCATCATCGATGCAGCCGGCCTCGACGTCCTGCGCGTCGAGCCGCTCACCTTCGGCGTCGCCACGTAGAGGTAGCTATGACATCGCACAAGGATTCGCTCGTGAGCGCCCTCGCCGGTGCGCTCGATCGGCGCGCGCCCGTGCGCGGCGCGGGCCTCGGCGCGCTGAGCTTCGAGGCCGAGCTCGACCTCGACGTCGTCGCGACCGCGCTCGACGCCCTGCGGGATAGCTTCGGGAGCGCCGTCCTCTGGGACACGCGCGCCCGCTCGATCGATGGCTCCAACGCCGCGCTCGCGCCCGAGCTCGCGATCGCGCTCGGCGTCGCGCAGTCGATCGATGCGCCTGTCGACTCGCTTCCGGCCGCGGCGACGGCCGCGCTCGCGCCGTTCGCCGGCTCGCGGGCTCGTGTCTTCAGCGCGGTCGCCTTCGACCCGACCCGCGCTGCACGCCCGCATCGCACGATTCTGCCGCGATGGACGCTGAGGGCCGCGGGGTCGGACACGACCTCGACCGTCACGCTCATCGCGCCTGCGAACGAGCTCGCTGGAGCGCACGCGCCGCTCCTCGCCGAGGCCGCGCGCATCGAGAGATCCTCGATCGCGGCGTCCTCGAAGAGAGCGAGGTCTGATGTTGGGGTGGAGAGATGCACCCTCCTCGCGGACGACGGCGAAGTCCCGTTTCGAAGGCTGCTCTCGCGCTCGCTCGAGGCCATCGCGAGCGGCGAGCTCGAGAAGGTCGTCGCGGCGCGCGTGCTCAGCCTGCGCGAGGCTCCGCCCGCGGGTCGCGTGCTCGACAAGCTCGCGGGAGCGCGCGGTTCGGTGCGGTTCGGCTTGCTCGAGTCGGGTCGCGCGTTCGTCGGCGCGAGCCCCGAGCTCCTCGTCGCGCGCGAGGGCAGGGCGCTCCACACCGAGGCGCTCGCGGGCTCCGAGCCTCGCCGTGGCCGCGACGAGGACGTCTGCCGCGCGCTCCTCGGGCGCGACAAAGACCGCCGCGAGCATGACCTCGTGGTGCGTGGGCTCCTCGCGATGCTCGCCGAGCACGGCGTCGCTGCGCGCGAGCCCATCGAGACCCACGTGCGCCTCCTCGAGCACGTCGCGCACCTCGCGACGCCGCTCACGTGCGCCGACCTGTCGCCGCGCGCCGAGAGCCTCGCGCGCGGCTTCGAGCTCGCGCTCGCCCTGCACCCGACGCCCGCGCTAGGCGGCACGCCGCGCGCGGCCGCGCTCGCGCACCTCGCGAGGTTCGAAGAGTTCGATCGCGGCTTCTACGGCGGTCCTTTCGGCTACGTCGACGCGCGCGGCGACGGCGCGTTCATCGTCGCGATCCGGAGCGTCGAGCTCGGCGCGGAGGGAGACGCCCGCGCTTTCAGCGGCGCCGGCATCGTCCGCGGCTCGGATCCCGACGCAGAGGTCCTCGAGACCCGCGTGAAGGCCGAGGGCGCGCTGCGCGCCCTCGGCGGAGCCCGCGCATGACGCCCGCCGAGCTCACGTATCGCTGGGCGTGCGCGCTCGTCCACGCCCTCGCGAAGTGCGGCGTCGAGCGCTTCGTCATCGCGCCGGGCTCGCGCTCGACGCCGATCGCCCTCGCGGCGCACGCGCTCGTCCCCGAGCGCACCGTCGTGCTCATCGACGAGCGCTCCGGCGCCTTCTTCGCCCTCGGGCACGCGCGCGCGACGGGCGCGCCCGCGTGCCTCGTCACGACGAGCGGTACGGCTGGCGCGCACGCGCTCCGCGGTGATCGAGGCCTCGCTGACGTCGCTGCCGCTGCTCGTCCTCACCGCGGATCGACCGGTCGAGCTCCACGAGGCCGGCGCGTCGCAGACGATCGATCAGACGAAGCTCTTCGGGTCGCACGTGCGGCGCTTCTTCGAGCTCGGTGCACCCGACGCGGCCGCCCTCGAGGCGCTGCCCGCGCTCGCAGCGCGCGCCGTCTTCGCGGCGCACGCGCCCGAGCCGGGGCCCGTGCATTTGAACGCGCGCTTTCGAAAGCCGCTCGAGCCCGGCGAGAGCGCGTCGGTCCTCGCGGCGCGCGGGGGAGAGCTCGGCGACCCACCGTCCCTCTATTTCGCAGCTCCGCGCCAGCCCTCGGCGGGCGCGATCGAAGATGCGCTCGCTGCGCTCTCGCGCGCCGAGCGCGCGCTCGTCGTCGTGGGGCCGACCTCACTCGCAGGCGCGCCCAGCCTGCGCGCAGCAGCGCTGCCCATCCTCGGCGAGGCCGCGAGCGGCCTCACCACCAACACCACCGACTCGGCGGGCGTCGCGCCGCTCGGATTGCTCGCGCACGCGCTCGGCGAGCTCGCGCCGGATCTCGTGTTCGAGCTCGGCGCGGCCCCGACGTCGGGCGTCTACGCGCGCTGGGCGGGCAGCGCGCACCCGGCTCGGTTCTCGATCGCGAGCGGGCGCGCAGTCGATCCGCACGCGAGCGCTCGCGCGCTCGTCGACGCCGACCCGCGGGCCTTCGTCGAGGTCCTCGCGAGCGCACGGCTGACCCGCGCACGCGCAGCGTTCTTCGAACGCTTCGAGCGCGCCGCCCGCGCCGCCCGTCGCGCGCTCGATCGCGTGCTCGATCAAGCGACCGACGAGCTCACCGAGCCCGCGCTCGCTCGCGTGCTCGCCGCGGCGCTCCCCGAGAACGCCGCGCTGACGATCGGGCAGAGCCTCTCGATCCGCGATCTCGACGAGTCGGGGCACGCGCACCTCCCTGCGAATATCCGTGTGTTTCACCAGCGCGGCGCCGCAGGGATCGACGGCCTGCTCGCAGGCGCGGCGGGCGTGCGCGCGGCCCTCGACCCGCAGACGCCGCTCGTGACGCTGCTCGGCGACGTGTCGGCCGCGCACGATCTCGGCTCTTTCGCCGCGCTCCGCATGGCCCGCGCGCCACACGCGATCGTGCTCGTCGACAACGACGGCGGTCGCATCTTCGACGGCCTGCCGGTGCGCGGGGTGGTGAGCGACGCCGCCTTCGATGCGCTCTACCGCACGCCGCCCTCGATCGATTGGCGCGCGGCCGCCGCGGCGTTCGGGCTCGGCTTCGTCGCTTCAGACTCTGTCGCGGAGCTCGACGCTGCGCTCCGCGGGGCGCTCGGTGCGCCCACCGCGACGCTCATCGTGGCGAAGACCTCGCACGCTGCTTCGGCGAGCTGTCGCAAGCGCATCGCCGAGGCCGTACGCGAGGCCGTTCGCGCGGAGGCCTCGTCGTGATCGTCGCGTGCCTCCACGGAATGCTCGGCGCGCCCGCCGACTTTGATGTTCTCGGTGCCGCGCTCGGCCGGTTCCGAATGGATGCACACGTGCTCGCGTTGCCGGTCGAGGCCGCGTCCTTCGACGACGCGGCCAGCGTGGTCGCCGAGAGCATCCCGCGCGGCGCGCTCCTCCTCGGCTATTCGATGGGGCGCGGCTCGCGCTCGCGGCCGCAGCCCTCGAGCCCGAGCGGTTCGGCGCTGTCGTCGCGATCGGCGCGCACCTCGGGATCGCGAGCGACGCCGAGCGCGCCACGCGCCGCGCGTGGGAAGAGAGCCTCGCCGCGCTCGCAGAGCGCGACGGCATCGCCGCGCTCGTCGCCGCGTGGGAGAAGCTACCCGTCCTCGCGACCGCCGATCGCGTGCCGGCCTCGGTGCTCGAGGCGCAACGTCGCCGGCGCCTCGCTTGGGATCCGGCTCGCGCAGCGCGCGCGCTGCGTGTCCTCGGCACGGGCGCGATGCCCCTCCTCGAGCCGCGCCTCGCACAGCGCGCGGGCCACGAAGTGCACCTCGTCGCGGGTGAGCTCGACGAGAAGTTCTCGTCGATCGCGCGCGACGCGGCGCCCCGCATCGGCGCTCGCGTCCACGTGATCCCGAACGCCGGGCACAACGTCGTCCTCGAGGCGCCGCGCGCCCTCGCGGCCCTCCTCGCCGAGCTCGGCTCGCGACCGTCCCCATCGCACGAAACCACGACGAACAGACTGGAGCGATCATGATCCCCGACTGGAAGAACGCAGGCACCGGCTTCGAAGACATCCGCTACGAGAAGGCCGACGGCATCGCGAAGATCACCATCGCGCGCCCCGAGGTTCGCAACGCGTTCCGACCGCAGACGGTGACCGAGCTCATCCGCGCCTTCGCCGAGGCCCGCGACGACGCGGACGTCGGCGTCGTCATCCTCACGGGCGCGGGCGATGAGGCCTTCTGCTCGGGTGGCGACCAGCGCGTGCGCGGCAAGGCCGGCTACGTCGGCGCCGACGGCGTCCCGCGCCTCAACGTGCTCGATCTGCAGCGCCAGATCCGCACGCTCCCGAAGCCCGTCGTCGCGATGGTCGCGGGCTACGCGATCGGCGGCGGCCACGTCCTTCACCTCGTCTGCGATCTGACGATCGCGGCCGACAACGCGCGCTTCGGTCAGACGGGGCCGAAGGTCGGCTCCTTCGACGGCGGCTACGGGGCCTCGTACCTCGCGCGGATCGTCGGTCAAAAGAAGGCCCGCGAGATCTGGTTCCTCTGCCGCCAGTACAACGCCACCGAGGCGCTCGACATGGGCCTCGTGAACAAGGTCGTCCCGCTCGCCGAGCTCGAGCGCGAGACTGTCGCGTGGTGTCGCCAGATGCTCGAGCACTCGCCGCTCGCGCTCCGCTGCCTCAAGTCCGCGCTGAACGCCGACTGCGACGGCCAGGCTGGCCTGCAGGAGCTCGCAGGCAACGCGACGCTCCTCTTCTACATGACCGAAGAGGGCCAAGAGGGGAAGAACGCCTTCCTCGAGAAGCGCAAGCCGCAGTTCAGCAAGTTCCGCCGGCTGCCATGAGCACCCTCGCGATCGCACCCGGCTCGCCGCGCGCGTGGGTGCTCGCGGCTCGGCCCGCGACGCTGCCCGTCGCGGTCGCGCCCGTCGCCGTCGGCGCCGCGGTCGCGCACGCCGCGCACCCCGAGAGCTTTCGCGTGGGCGCGCTCCTCGCGGCGCTCTTCGGCGCGCTGCTCATCCAGATCGGGACGAACTTCGCGAACGACGTCTTCGATCACGAGAAGGGCGCGGACGACGAGCGCCGCATCGGTCCGCCGCGCGCCGTCGCGTCCGGCCTGCTCAGCCCCCGCGCCGTGCGCGCTGGCATGGCCGCCGCGTTCGCGCTCGCCGCGGCCGCGGGCGTCTACCTCACGGCGCTCGCGGGCTGGCCGATCGTCGCGATCGGGCTCGCGTCGATCGCGAGCGGCATCGCGTACACCGGCGGTCCGTTCCCGCTCGGTTACAACGGCCTCGGCGATCTGTTCGTGTTCGTGTTCTTCGGGGTCGTCGCCGTGACCGGCACGGCCTACGTGACCGCCGGGTACATCCCGCCGCTCGCGTGGCTCGCGTCGGTGCCCGTCGGCGCGCTCGCGACCGCGGTCCTCGTCGTCAACAACGTGCGCGACGCTGACAACGATGTTCGCGCTGGCAAGCGCACGCTCGTCGTTCGGCTCGGGCGCGCGTTCGGCGTCTTCGAGTACGCAGCGCTCGTCGCGGCGAGCGCGCTCGCCGTCGTGCTCATGGTCGCGCTCGGTCTCGCGCCAGCGCTCGCGCTCATCGCGCTCGTGCCGATGCCTGCGGGGGTCGTGCTCGCGCGCCGTGTCGCCACGCGCCGCGACGGAGCCGCGCTCAACGCGTGCCTCGCGAACACCGCGAAGCTCATGCTCGCGACGAGCCTCGGGCTCGCGCTCGGGATCGCTGCGGGATGAGCCTTCAGGGCGCGCAGGTCTTCCAGTGGGGAGGACAGGGTGCGCTGCTCGGCACCTCGCGCGCACCGCTCGCGGGCCGCGAGGGGCTCGTCGTCGAGCTCCGTCAGGGAGAGCTCCGCGGGCTCGGTGAGGCCGCGCCGTACCCAGGGCTCTCGCGCGAGTCGCTCGACGAGGTCCTCGCATCGCTCCGCGCGCTCGACTGGGGTGCGCTCAGGGTCCCGACCCATTCGAGCGAGCTCGCGATCGCAGCGCAGACATTGCTCGGGCAGGGCCTCGCGCCGAGCGCGCGCTTCGCGATCGAGGCCGCGCTCGCGGAGCTCGCGGCTCTGCGCGCGGGCACCTCGGTCGCGCGGTGGCTCGAGCCTGAGGCTCGGCGCGAGCTGCCGCGCAGCGTGCTCCTCGGGCGTGGCGCCGACGCCGCGCTCGTCGGTCGCGCGCGCGCCGCCGTCGCGCGTGGCGCTCGATCGTTGAAGGTCAAAGCATCTTCCGCGGCCGAGGCGCTCGCTGCGGTTCGCGCGCTCTCCACGGAGCTGAGTGATGAGGTCGCGCTGAGGCTCGATCTCGGCGGCGCGCTCCGAGGAGGGCAGGGGATCCGCGAGGCGAGGGCGCTCGCGAGCGCGCTCGCGGCGACGCCGAACCTCGAGCTCCTCGAGGAGCCGTGCGCCGGCGCGGCGATGCTCGAGCTCGGGCCGCTCGCGGTGCCAGTCTTCGCCGACGAGTCGCTCGCGGACGCGTCGCTCGCCGACGCGCTCCTCCAATGCGAGCACCTGCAGGGCGTCGTGCTGAAGCCCACGCTGCTCGGCCTCGCGCGCTCGCTCGAGCTCGCCGCGGCTGCGCGCGCGTGGCAAACGCGTCGTCGTCACGCACGCCTTCGAGGGACCGATCGCGCTCGCCGCTTCTGCCGAGCTCGCGCTCGCGCTCGGCGCGCATGACGGGACGCTCGCGCCTGGACTCGACGCGCATGAAGCGCTGGGGATCTTCGCGCCCACCGGATGGGTCCATCTCTGCCCCCAAATATCTCCAGAGACCGCGCAGGTCGTGGGGACGGAGCGCGCTGGGTTGGCTCTTCGCGAGCTCTCGCGCGCCACGCTGGTGCACACGTGGACCCGCTGAATCTGTGGGACGCCGCGCGCGAGGCTCCGTCGGCGCTCGCGGTGCTCGCAGGAGGTGAAGCCCTCAGCTACGCCGAACTCGCGGCGCGCGCCGCGTCGTTCGCCGCGCACCTCAGGGGTGATCCTCGTGCGCCGATCGCGTTCGTCGCGCGGCCCACGCTCGGCGCGATCGTCGCGGGGCACGCGCTCCTCGCGCGCGGCACGCCGATGGTGCTCATGCATCCGCGCTGGTCCTAGACCGAGCGCGCGGCCGCGATCGCTGCGGCTGGCGGCGTCGAGCGCGTTCTCGACGACGCCGAGGTCGAGGTCTTTGCGGCTGCGGAGAGAGCCCCGCGCGCACCGACCTTGCCCGCCATTACACCTGATGAAATCGCCGCGACCCTCGCGACGTCGGGCACGACCTCGCGACCGAAGGGGGTCTTGCTCGAGCGTCGCGCGTTCCTCGCGAGCGCGCGGGCGCACGCGGCCAACGTCGCTCCACGCGAGGGAGATCGCTGGCTGCTCGCGCTCCCGTTCGCGCACGTCGGTGGGCTCAGCATCCTCACGCGCGCGCTCACGACGCGGGCCGCGGTCGTCGTCCTGCCGCGCTTCGATCCGGAGGAGGCCGCGCGCGCGATCGCCGAAGAGCACATCACGCTCGCGTCGTTCGTCCCGCCGATGCTCGAGTCGTTGCTGGATGTTCTCGCTCGCTCCGCCGGCTCGGGCTCCGGGGGACCGGAGCCCCAGTCTCGCTTCGCTCGACCCACGCCGGCTTCGCTCGAGCGCCTCACCGTGCTCGTTGGCGGCGCCGCGACGAGGCCCGCGCTCGCCGCACGCGCCCGCGAGCTCGGCGTGCGCTCGCTCGCGACCTACGGCATGACCGAGACCTGTTCGCAGCTCGCGACCGAGTCCCCGTCACGCGCCGGCCTGCGCCCGCTCGAGGGCGTCGAGCTCTCCATCGCCCACCCCGACGAGACCGGGCGCGGCGTCATCCGCGTGCGAGGGCCGATGCTCATGCGAGGTTACGTCGGCGCGCCGCCGCTCGCGCCTGGCGCTTGGTTCGAGACCGGCGACGTCGGGCGCCTCGGCGGGGATGGCGCGCTCGAGGTCCTCGGTCGCTTTGACGACGTTATTATAACGGGCGGCGAGAACGTCGACCCCGCGGAGGTCGAGGCCGCGCTCGGCGCCGCGCCCGGCGTCCGCTCGGTGGTCGTGTTCGGGCTCGACGATCCGAAGTGGGGCGCGCTCGTCGCCGCGGCGCTCGTGCTCGAAGAGGGTGCAGATCTCGAGCGCGCGCTCGAGCGAGCCGGGCACGGGCTCGCGGCGTTCAAGCGACCGCGGCTCGCGTGCGTGGCGACGAGCCTTCCGGTGAACGCGACCGGCAAGGTCGACCGGCGCGCCGCGCGCGCGGCGTTCGCGGGCGCGCTCCAGCCCGTGCTTCGCCGCTGACGCGGGTGCGCTGATAGCTTCGTCGCCGTGCAAGCCGACGTCATCGACGCCTGTCGCCGCGCGACCCCCGAGGATCTCGAGCGCGTACGCGCGGAGCTCGGCGTCGCGCTCACGCCCGAAGACGCCGCCTGGCTCCAGCGCCCGTTCGACAGCACACGAGACCTCCTCGGCGAGTACCTCGGCGCGCTCGAGAACGCGCTCGGATCGGAGCACGGCCTCGCGACCGCGTGCGTGCGCCACCGCGTCGAGCATTGGTGTTGGATCCTCGCCGTGCGCGTCGGCGATCGGCTCCTTCTGTGCTGCCGCGATGCGTGGGGCAATAAGCCGAACATCAGCGCCGCGTTCAGAGAGCTCGCGCGATGGCAGCTCGACCTCGCCAAGAACCGCGCTCGCGCGCTCGCCTGGGTCGATTCTAAGCCCGCCGACGCCCTCTCGTTGTTGATCGTGGCCGAGCGTCCTCGTCCGACTCTCGCCACCGCGACGGCTGCGTCGCTCGACGCTCTCCATGCAGCCGTCGCGGCCGCACCCGACGATGACGCTCCGAGGCAGGTCCTCGCCGATGCCTTCGCCGAGTCAGGGAACCCACGCGGCGAGTTCATCCAGCTGGAGCTTGCGCTCGAGCGCACGCACCTCTGCGAGCTCGAGGCCCGCGCCGAGCTGCGGCGCCGCGCGAACCTCCTCGAGCGGAGTCACGGGGCGGTGTTTGCGCCCGACGTCGCTGCCACGTGCAAGTCGATGCGCTTCCGACGCGGCTTCGTCGAAGAGGTCACGATCACCGCACCCAAGCTCGCGAAGCACGGCCCTGCGCTGCGTGCTCGCAATCCGATCCGGCGCTGGGTCCTCGATCCGACGACGACCGAATCCGTCGCGCGGCTCCGCTCGCTGCCAGAGGGCTTCTTCCTCGACGAGCTCACGCTCGAGCAAGCTCCAGATGGCTCGAAGCCCATCCTCCTCGAGCCGCTCGCGGACAGCCCGCACCTCACGCGGCTGCGTGCGCTCACGCTCCAATACCTGCGCCCCGAGGACACGGTGGCCACGTTCGCGAAGCTCAAGGCGCCGCTCGCCGCGCTCTCGCTCACGGGAGAATTCTCCGTCGACGTGCTCGAGGGCCTACACAAAAATCAGGCGCCGCCCTCGATTCAGTCCCTCCGCCTCAGCGCGAGCGTCGACGCGATGACCATCCGGCCGGTCGCGCACGGGCAAGCCTTTCACGGGCTCCGTGACCTCAAGCTCGGCAGCGGGATCGGATTCATGGCCTCTCAGGCGCTCTTCGTAGGCCCGAACCTCCAGGCCCTCGCGAGCCTCACGCTCGCGAGCCTCACGCTCGACGACCGCATCCTGCAGCTCCTCGCCGAGCGCCTACCGCCGACGCTGCGATCCTTCAGCATCCCATACTTCGATCGCACACCCATCGAGGCCCTCGTCGCGCTCGTCACGAGCGAGCGCCTCGCCAACCTCGACACGCTCGTCGTCGGCCGCTCACGCGACCTCGCACGCTCCGAGGCTCTCGCGCGAAGCCTGCTCGAGCTGCCGGATGCGCGTGGCCTCCGGCACGTCGTAATTTCAGGGCTCTCGCCCGAACTCGCCGCCGCCGTCCGCGTTCGCTTCTGTCCTCTCCGCCGCACGTAACCCCCGCGCCCCCACGCTCACGGGCCAGGCGGCGTGGGATCGCTCTCGGCTTGGCCCCTGCCGCGGGGTTGGGAGCGTCCCCGTGCGCAGCGAGCCACCCGAAGCCTTCGCAACCGCTACGCCACCTCACTCGCCGTTTCGCGACAAAGCACGATCGTTCGGTGAAACTCGCCCTCCCGCAGCCCCCCCCAGCCCCCGACCCGCGCGCAAACGCGCCCCGCGCGCAAACGCGCCCCGCGCGCAAACGCGCCCCGCGCGCGATCACTCCGGCTTGCGCGCCGTCACGAGCAACCCCGGCACGGCCACCCCGATCTCGCGCCGCAGCGCCTCGATCTGCTTCTCGCGCTCCACCGCGAGCCCCGCGCCCTCGAGCGTCGCGCGCACGTACGTCGCCGCGTGCGCGTACCGCCCGTGGCGATGAAGCACGAAGTCCCCCGCGTCCTCACCGCGCGCCGGCTCGACCGTCGCCACGAGCACGCCACCAGGCTTCAGCGCCCGCGCGAGCCCCTTCGCGAGCGGCGCGAGATCCCCGAAGTACGTCAGCAGATCCGCGCACACCACGACGTCGAACGACGCCGCGTGCTTCGCTAGATACGCGCCCATCTCCGCCTCGACGAGCTGGTCGTAGACGCGCCGCTCGCGCGCCTTCTCGATCATCTTCGCCGACAGATCCACGCCGACGAGCCGCGCGACCCACGGCCGTACGAGCGGCCCCACGAGGCCCGTCCCGCACCCCGCGTCGAGCAGCGCAAGCTCCGCCGAAGGGAAGTCGCCGACCGCCGCCTGCGCCGCGCGCGCAGAGCTCGGGGCCTTTGTATTCGAGGTTCGCGAGCACCTGATCGAAGCTGTCCGCGAACTGATCGAACGTGGCGCGCACGTAGTCATCGCTCGCGCGCTCGGGCACGGCCGCCCCCGAGTACGCCGCGCGCGTGTGCTTCGCGATCGGATCGTCAGGAGCGATCTCGAGCCACTCGTCGAGCCACGCGAGCGTCTTTTCGCGATCGACGAGCCGCCGATCCGCGTCGTCGACCAAGTAGAAATAGACGCGCCCGAGCTTGCGCAGGAGCTCCTTCGAGCCGCCACCGAGCGCGCGCGTCTGTCGATACGCGGCCCGCGCAGCCTCGAAGTCGCGGTGCTTCGCTCGCGCGTCCCCGAGCCGCTCGTGCGCGTTCGGATCGCTCGGCTCGAGCTTCGCCGCGCGCTCGAGCAGGGGGATCGCGTCCTCGAGTCGGTTCGCGCGCGACAGAAAGACCCCGAGGTTGAAGCACGCCGCGGCGCTCTCGGGTTGCAGTGCGAGGACGGCGCGAAACGCTCGCTCCGCGTCCTCCGCGCGGCCCGCTTGCAGGTAGATGCTCCCCAGGTTGTTGAACGCGTCGGCGTGCGCGGGCGCGGCCGCCGTCGCGCGCTCGAGGAGCGAGATCGCCCCCTCGAGATCGCCCTGCGCGTGGCGCGAGAGCCCAGCGAAATGCAGCGCGTCCGGCTGCTCGGGCGCACCCGCGAGCACTTCGGTGAAGAGCGCGTCCGCCTCGCCGAAGCGGCCCGCTTGCATCAGCTCGACCGCCCGCCCGATGCTCTCTTCGATCTCAGCGCTCATGCGCTGCTTTCTACCTCAGTCTGCGGCGGGCGTGAGCCGCGCCCGCAGCCCCTCGGGCAGCGCGACGGGTCGCATCGTCTGTCCGTCGACGAACACGTGCACGGTCGTGCCGAACGCCGCCAGCTTATCGCTCGCGGCCCCCCCCGCGCCGAGTCGAAGGATGCGATGGCCGAGCGTCACGCTCGAGTTGCCGACGCGCGCTGCGACGATCTCGACCCTGACGCGATCGCCGAAGAACAGCGGCACGACGAAGTCCGCCTCCGCGTGTCGCAGCGGCGCCGCGAGCGAGCGCTCCCGCAGCATCTTCGGCACGTCGAGCCCCGCGCTAGCGAGCAGCAGGCCGTACGTGTCCGCGAAGTACTCGAGCACGCGCGGGAAGAAGATCGTCCCCGCCGCGTCCACGTCCTGAAACTTCACCGTGCGCTCTTCGCTCGCGAACACCGTGGTCGCGCTCGCGAGCTCCTCGCGCCCGAAATGGTTCTCTCGCACGCGCGGGTGTTATCACGGGCCATGTCTTTCGCTCTTCGCAATAGACATGGCCCGGGCATGGGGCCCCAACCCCATCGAGAGCGAACGGGGCCCCAACCCCGTTCGCTGACATCACGCTTCAGGGCGAGTCGGGCGGGAAGGTACACGCCGAGTACGTCGCGCCGCACGCGTCGCACCCCTTGTTCGCGCAAGGGTCGTAGGTGAAGTCGGTGCAGATCCCGCCCGCGTCACAGCCCGTCGCTTGGCAATCCGCGACGGGGTAGCAGCCCTCGGGGAGGGGAGGCTGCGTCTCGCCGCACCCAGGCGTGAGCCACTGGCACTCGCTTGTCGCCGCGCACGACGCCGGGTCGAGCTGCTGGCAGTCCGAGCACGTCGCGAGCTGCGTGACGTTCCACTGCATCCCCGTGTCGGTGTAGTCGCAGCTCAGCGACGTCCACGATTGCGACGTCCCGTCGCAGCTCACCTGGTACGAGCAATACGAATAGTCGAAGCCCGTGCAGTCCGTCCCCGCGACTGGCATGTCGATCGGGCACTCATTCGGCGCGACGCAGTACGGCCACACGCTGAACCAACCCGTGTGCGTGCACTCGGCCGTGATCGTCTCGATCGGACCGCACGGAGCCTCCTCCGTGTAGTCGCACGTCTGCCCGATCATCTCGCACGCAGTCCCGTCCTCGGGCCGCACGTCGGGGCACACGGGCGGCTCCTCGCAGCTCGTCCCCACGAGCTTCCACTCGCCGTCGACGCAGTCGTAAATGTCCTCGCAGAGCCCGCCGGGCTGCGGCGGTTCGTCGCCACACTCGTTGCCCTCGACGGTGACTTGCGAGCCGCAGCCCACCATCGCGAGGGTCCCAAAGACAAGCGCAGCGACCAGCGTGTGGTTCGAAGTCTTCATGTTGCCCGCCCCGATTGCACGCGATGTGCCCATTGCCACGCCACACGTTGCACGCTGCTTCCCAGCGTCGATGCACGACAACGGGCTCCGCGTGTGTCAGCATCCGGCACACTCCGGCCAGTCGCGGCCCCCCGTTTTTTAATTTCGAGCCCTGTGGTTTCCACTCTCCTAAAGTTCCCCGCCGCGCCCGTGGCGCTACCGCGCTCGGGGGCGTCGGCGCTCTTCGCGATCGCAGTCTTCGCAGCGGCCTGTCGTGATCGGGGTAGCTCCGACACCACGAGCGCGACCGCGAGCGAGACGACCTCCACGGAGGCGCCGAGCGTCGCGAGCCCCGCGCCCCCGCTGCCCTCGAGCGGTGCCCCGCTCGAGGCCAGCGAGCGCGCCCTCACGGTCACGTTGCCGCCGCCCCCTCCGCCCAAACCGAGGTGCCCCGCGGACATGGTCCTCGTGAAGGACAGCTACTGCGTCGATCGGTACGAGTCGTACGTCGTCGACAACGCGACCAACATGGTCATCTCCCCGTACTACCCGCCCGAGCCCGGCAAGGCCGCGTACATCGAGAAGATCTGGCTCGGCCTGAAGGGTGGGGGGACCGACCTCGAGCAGTCGACCCCGCTGCCGCCGCTCCCCGCCCTCCAAAAGCAGAAGTCATTTCAGCCTCGCGCCCTCAACAAAAAGGGCATGGTCCCGCAGGGCTACGCGAGCGGCAAAGACGCCGCGCTTGCCTGCAAAAATGCAGGCAAGCGCTTATGCACGCGCGACGAGTGGCACACGGCGTGTCGCGGCGATCAGGACCGCGACTTCCCCTACGGCGACAAGTACGTGCAGGGCGTCTGCAACATCTTCCGCGAGAACCACCCTGGCTTCATGCTCTGGGACAACCCGAGCATCAACCACACCGATCCTCGCTTCAACCTGATGAAGACCAAGCAGGGGCCGCTCCTTCGCGTGACGGGCGCGACCCTCGGCTGCATCTCGAAGTGGGGGAGCGACGCGATCTACGACATGGTCGGCAACATCGACGAGTGGATCGACGACCCCGAGGGCACGTTCGTCGGCGGCTTCTACGCGCGCGGCAAGAAAGACGGCTGCCAATCCGCGGTGACGAATCACCCCTACGACTACGCTGACTACTCGACCGGCATCCGCTGTTGCGCCGACGCGACGCTCGGCCCGCCACGCGACCCCAAGCCACCCGACCCGAAGCGCCCTCCTTGAGCGCCTTTGATTGAACGCGAGGCGGTCGCGGAGCTACGCATAGGGCGCCATGCGTTCGCTCCGCTCCTATCACCTCCCTCACCTGGGGAGGTGGTGCTTGTCTTCGGCGCTCCTCCTCGCGCTCACCACGCCCGCAAACGCGGCACCGTCGAAGCTCGACGGCTCGCTCACGCTCGCGCGGACGCACAGCCCGAGCACCCTGGCGAAGCTCCGCGGCGCGGCCGCTCCCGTCGCGTCGACCGCGCTCCCGGTCGTCATCGAGCTCGCGGCGCCCCTCGCGAGCGACGCCGACGCGGCGCCGCTCGCGGCGCGCGGCGCCGTCCTCGATCTCGATCGTGACGGCCACGTCCTCGGGCGCGGCTCGCGGTTCGTCGGCGCCCTCGTCGAGCCTTCTCGGCTCGACGAGCTCGCCTCCCTCCCGAGCGTCGCGCGCCTCTCGCTCGACGGCCGGCCCTTCCACGTGCCGCACCCGCTCGAGCTCACCGCGTCGCTCATCTCCGTCGACGACGTGCAGCGCCAGACCGACGCTGCGGGCCTGCCCCTCCGCGGCGCCGGCATCACCGTCTGCGACGTCGACGCCGGCGCCTATCCGCTCCACCCGATGTTCTTCCGCGCCGACGGCGGCTACTTCGACTGGACCGACGAGAACGAGAACGGCGTGCTCGATCCCGGCGTCGACACGATCGACCTCGGCACCGGCCCCGTCGTCATCGGCAAGCTGAACGGCATCGTCTCCTACTACTACAGCGAGGCTCCGCTCTTCGGCACCGAGGACGACGCGACCGACCTCACGTACGACTACTTCTACGCGGACGACAACGGCGACGGCGCGCGGAACGCTGGGCTCGACGCAGGCTTCACCGAGGCAACGCCCACCTACGGCGAGCAATTGCTGATCGCCGACGACGTCAACGGCGACGGCAAGCTCGAGGTCGGCGAGAAGCTCGTCGCGCTCGGCACCTCCAAGATCAAGGCGTTTCGGCTCGGCTCGAAGACCTACCGCCGCGGCGAGAACCTCATCGAGGCCCCGTGGGAGGACTCGATGCTCCACGGCGTCGGCGCGACCGGCGTCATCGCGGGCGGCCAGCCGGGCCTCGGCAAGCTCGTCGGCATGGCGCCCGACGCGGACCTCATCATGGCGACCGACAACGTCGGCGGGCGCGAGCTGCAGATGACGAACTTCTGCATCTCCGAGGGCGCGCGCGTCGTGCTCCACGAGTACGCCCCGTGGATCACCTACCACCTCGACGGCTCGAGCGCGCTCGAGCAGCGCATCGACGAGACGACCGCGGGCAACGTCGCGCACATCAACCCGGCCGGCAATCTCTCCGGCTCGAAGAAGGGCTTCGAGCGCGCGCTCACGCCCGGCGCAGCGAACGACATCACCATCGACGTCCCGCCGATCAACGCGACCTACATGATCGCGAGCTTCCTCTGGCGCGACGTCACGCGCGATCTCACCTTCTCGGTCAAGCTCCCGAACGGCTCGACGCTCGACTTCGGCGACGCGAAGGCCGCGACGCAGGTGAACTCCGACGGCCTCACGTTCTACGTCTTCCGCGAGGACTCGGACCGCGGCACCGCCAAGATCGATCTCTACGCCGTGGTGGACACGGCCGCGGCGCTCCCCACCGACGCGTGGACCGTGACGCTCACCGACCCCGACGCAGGCGGCGCGCCCGTCACGGTGTTCGGCTTCGTCTTCGACGAGGTGAGCGGCTGGGGTCCGGGCATCGCGTTCCCCGACGATTCGACCGAGGATCACCTCGTCGGTTGGCCGGGCACCGCCGATCACGGCATGGCGATCGCCGCGTACACGGGCCACGACTACAACTACCCGAGCGGCGTGCGCGCGCCTTACTCGGGCCGCGGCTTCCGCATCGACGACACGAAGCTCATGTCGATCAGCGCGCCCGACAACCCGACCGTGCCGGGGCACTTCACCGATCGCGAGCTCGCGTACATCGTCTACGGCGGCACCTCGGGCGCGAGCCCGCACGTCGCGGGCTCCGCGGCGCTCTATTTCCAGGCCCACCCCGACGCCACGGGCCGCGACTTCAAACAAGCCGTCGAGGACCACGCGCTCGTCGACGAGGCGACCGGCGCCGTCCCGAACGACGACTACGGCTACGGCAAGCTCGACACCTACGCCGCGGTCTTCGGCGAGCGCGCGCCCGAGAGCGACGCCCCGAAGCTCGATTCCTTGAACATCGTCGTACCCATCGACGAGCCGACCTCGGTCACGATCCCCGCGACCGACGACGGCCCCGCGAGCGAGCTCGTGCTCGAGGTCGACCGCGACTACGACGGCGTCTACGACGAGACCTTGGACGGCGGCGTCCTCACGCTCGACTACCCGGAGGAGGGCTTCCACGTGCTCAAGCTGCGCGCGACCGACGCCACGGGTCGCTACGCGCAGGCGCTCGCGCGCGTCACCGTCCGCACCCCCGAAGAGCACGTCGACCCGCCGACCCCCACGCCCACGCACGCCGAAGGCGACGGCTGTGCGATCCGCGCGGTCGGTTCCACCGCAGAGCACAGTTGGGTCGCAGCCTTCCTCGCGATGATCGGCGTCACGGCCCTCGCCGCCCGCAAGCGGCGGTCTCACGCGTGACGCAGCCCTCGGAGTGGGCTAGCCAAGGGGAGCGAGCGCACGCTCGCGAGCTTGGTTAGCCACATCGGAAGAGGGACCCATGCGAACCATTCACTTTGGTTGGATTGCCGCGTCGATCTTGGCGCTCGCGGCGTGCGGCGACGACAGCACTGGTGGCGGCGGCTCGGGTGGCTCGGGGGCCACGGGCGGCGGTGGCGGTAACCCGACCACGGGCGGCACGGGTGGCACGGGCGGCGATGAGGGTGGGGGCGGCGCTGCTCCCGGCAAACCCATCGCATCGCCCTGCATGGACGACGCAGAGTGCTCTGGCGACGTCTGCATGCCCGAGGATTACCTCGGCTGGGCCGGTGGCTACTGCACGCAGCTCTGCGACGCTGAGCTCGCGCCCTGCCCTGAAGGGGCGGAGTGCTTGACGCTCCCGACCGGTGGCTCCGCGTGCATCAAGACTTGCAACACCAACGCGGACTGCACGGGCATCGCGCAGACCTGCGTCGACATCTCGGGTGATGGTTCGCTGCAGATTTGCTACGGCGGCTGCAACCAAGACACCGACTGTCAGGTCGCTTGCAACGCCGACACGGGCGGCTGCACGGCCAACGCCGAGGTCTGCGACAACAACGTCGACGACGACGGCGACTTCGGTGACTCGGGCGGTTACACCGACTGCGAGGACGCCGACTGCGCCGCGGACAGCACCTGCATGACGGCCATCAGCGGCGCTTGCACGGCCGCGATCGACGTCTCCGCTGGCGGCACCTTCAACGGCAACACCGCGAACGGCGTCGATGGCTTCGCGACGCTCTGCCAGTCGCTCTTCGGCTCGTACGTCGCTGGCGGTGGGCGTCCCGGCCTCATCTACAAGTACACGGCCACCGAGGCTGGGACGGTCACGTTCAACGTGACGACTGGCGGTGACACCGTCGATTGGTGGATCCGCTCGGACTGCGCCGACGCCGCGACGTCCGGCGGCTTCTGCTCCACCGAGACCGGCGGTCCGGCTGGCGCTTCCGTACAGCCTGGCGACACGTTCTTCGTCTTCGTCGACGGCTACGGTGCGGACGCGAACTTCACGCTCGACGTGAGCTTCGTGGCGATCGGGCCGCTCTGCGCCGCGGCGCAGACGATCAACCTCGGCACGACGAACGGCAACACGACGAACGGGACGTCGGCCTTCACCTCGAGCTGCGGTGGCGGTGGCGCGGAGCAGCTCTACAAGTTCACGCCTGCCACGTCGGGCGTGCTCAACATGGTCCTCTCGTCAGCGACCGACCAGGGCATCCACGTGCGGACCGACTGCACTGACAGCGCCACCGAGGCAGGCTGCGCGGACGCCGAGGTCGGCGGAACGGACGAGAACCTCCAGGTCCCCGTCACCGCAAACCAGCCGATCACCATCTTCGTCGACGCATACTTCGACGGCGAAGAGGGCCCCTACACGCTGACCCTCTCGCATAACTGAGGTCGGGTCTGCTCTGGCGGACGCTGCCGCCGAGATCGCGCGCTCGGCGGCGGTCCACTTGCCCCGGAGGATCCGCAGGTGCGGCATGCGCAAGTAGTCGCGCAGCGCGGTCCCCGCAGGCAAGACGACGAGGAAGAACACGAGCGCCGAGGCTCCACCGATCTTGCTCACGAGCCCGTCGAACACGGGCGGCGTCAGCGCAAGCCAGGTCGTGAGCGCGGCGCCGGCGAAGATCGCGGGCAGAAACACGGCGAACGTGAACATCAGCCGCGATCTGCAGAAGCGCCGCGGATCGCTCGTCGCGATGAGGAGCGGCGCATCCGCGGAGAGCACGGCGCGAATGCCGCCACCCGCTCGCTCGAACTCGCCGACGACGTGGAGCGCCGGGCCGACGGGCAGGGGCGTCACGACCGAGCGGGCATGGCCGCGGACGCGGCGCGCGTCGTGATAGACCGCGTTGAAGTCAGCCTCACCCGTCGAGCGTGCGACGGCCTCGACCTCTTCGGGGTCGAACCACACTCGCGCTTGATCGGTCGCTGACACGGCGATCTCTTGGCCGGTCGTCGCGAGGAGCGTCCCGCCACGCAGGAGAGACCGGTAGCCGCGGTCGTGCCAGACGATAGCGCGCTCAGGGCCGGTCATCGCGCGCCCGAGCTGGTCAATCACGAGCTCGCCGATCGATTTGGGACCGACGACCCGAGCGACGAAGCTCCCTGAGGCCCGCGTGCCCTCGGCGTCGAGCGCCTTCCAATCGAGCGGTCGCAAGGCGCGCAGCGTCGCGAGGATGGGCGCGAGCTGCTTCAGCGCCGCGAGCGCGACGAGCACGGTGTTGCCCCAGAGGACCCACAGCGCGACGTACCCCATGAGCTCGCGCGTGAGCATCACGACACCCCTGCTGCGCGCGCTGCTTCTTGGAGTCGATCCTCACGCGACGCGAGGCTCGACTCGAGCCCAGCCTCCGCGAGCGCGACGTTCCTCACCTCGGGGCGCCGCAGGTTGAAGACGTAGGTCCGGAGCAGGTAGAGCACCATGCTCTTCTCGTCGAGCGAGGGGTCGATTCGAGGCTTGGCTTCCCTCTCGTGCTCCTTGTCGAGGACCGACCAGTGGAGCCCCGCGCGGTTGTGATGGATCGTGTGGTAGCCGTTATTGCACATGATCCAATTGAGGGCTTTGCCGACGAAATTCCGCGAGTGATTCCAAGTGCTCGTGATGTCACAGCCGTCGTGTTGGATGATGTTGATGCGGAGGATGCTGCGTGCTCCGTAAAGCTGCGGAAGCACGATGAAGAACAACGTCGTCCAGAAGTCGAAGACCATCAAGAGGCCGGTCAGCCCGAACATGAAGACGTTGTCGTAGACGTATTGGCGCTTGAACTCCTCGCGCCCGGCAATCTGAGCGAAGCGCTGCACGCCCGAAAAAGTGTTGGGCCCAGCCACGTTCGGGAAGTGCAGGAGGTTGAGGAGGTTCCACTTGAAGTCGACGTTGTGTGAGTCCGCCCAATCGGGCTGGCCGTCGTCGTCGAAATGGTGGTGAACCAGATTGTGAGACGGGATGTTCACCGTCGCGGGGTAGAGCGCTCCAAAGGACAGGACCCGCCTGAAGAAGAGGTTCATCCCCTTCGAGCGGAAGACGCCCTGATGCATGTGATTGTGAATGACGACCGAGTTGAGGAAGCTGAAGTAACAGGCGAGGCCGAAGAACACGACGTTCCTACAAGCGGGCACGAAGTACATCGAGAAGAGCAGCGCCCAATAGACGGCGACGATGCCGACTTGGCGCCACTCGGCCCGATGGCGAACAAGCCATTCGGCGGACTCGCGTGCTTCGCCCTGTGCGCTCTCTGTCGTCGCGCCGGACTCCCCCTCCAAACCCCGCTCGATCACGCTCGCATGTTGACTGTCCACGCGACCTCCACTTTGCGCCCCCCTTAGCCGAGCCCCCTTTGTGCGGCAACAGTAGGGCTCGATCGCAATAAGCAGGATGCTTGCCAGCATCCACACCAAGCCAGCAGCCAAGTGACGAATAATTGGTCACCGGTCGGTGGACTTGATCGAAAAACTAAGATACCCAGCCGAGTGCGGAATTTACCGCATTAAGCCAGCAAAGCGACCTCGGAGGAACCTCGGTGAGCGCCGCCAACGTCTCGACTTTTTGGACCTTGCCCTTCGCGCAACTCCGACGAAATCGCCTCTTTTATCTTTATTACGACACCTTCTACGGCATCGCCTCGGTGCTGACGATCGTGGCGCTGCTCCTCATGGGGCATCGGGGCATCTATGGAGAGGGCGCGCTGATTCACCACTTCGCGTGGTGGCACTTGGCCTTTCTGCCACTCGTGGCCTACGTGATCGTGCTGGGGCATGTCTTCGCGCACGTCTGCACGCACGGCAGTCTGCCGCGCCCGCTCAATCGGATCGTCGGCGAGATCTGCGGCATCATCGTCCTGACCCGATTCGCCTCTTGGGAGGTCGTCCACCAGCGCCATCACCGCTATTCGGATGATCCCCAGAACGACCCGCACCCCGCGCTGCCGAGCTATCTCAAGCACTTCAAGCTCACGGTCGTGAACGTGGAGAAGCAGCTGATGGCGACCTACTTTGAGCTCTACGGGGACACGCCAGAGACACGAGCGTTCGAGCGGCGGCGTGCGTATGTGAGCTACGCAACCAACCTGCTCCTCATTGGCGCTTGGTTCACGCTGCTCGGCCCGATCGCGTTCTTTGCCTTCTTCGTGCCGGCCTCAATCTACGGTGCGTTCCATCTCATCCACTTCAACTGGTGCACGCACAACGCCGTCTCCCCCGAGATGGACTACAAGCCTGTCAATCTGAACCACGGGCTCTACAAGCTCGGTAACAAGCTCTGCTTCGGGATTTACATGCACGCGAACCACCACAAGTGGCCGACGGTGCTGAACCCCGCGACGTGCAAGAACTCGCTGCCCGTGCACCCCGCGCCGACGCGTGAGTCGCTCGCGGCGTGGCGTGCTCTGAAGAAGCGAGTCGCCTGAAGTTACTTCGTCGGCTTGCTGGAGGCCGCGGTGGCGCTCGGCTTGGCCGAGGCTGCCGGCGCACTGGAAGCCGACGCGCTCGCGCTGACCGACGGGCCGGCGGCCGCCGAGCTCGGTGCTGAAGCGCTTGCTGAAATGCTTGCTGAAGCGCTCGCGTCCGCCGAGGCCGAAGCTGATGGCGTGGCGCTCGGCGCCGCGCTGACCTCGGCAGTCGCGGTCGCGCTCGGCGGTGGAGGAGGGGCTTCGCTCGCGCTCGCGCTCGCCGGAGCCTCTGCGGCCGGGGCGGCCCAGCACTCGTAGTCGTCTGGCAGGACGATCGGGATGTCGTGGGTCGAGTCGTCACCCTTCGTCGTCTTGTGCTTGGTGGTCGCGTACACCGTGGGCTCGCCGCACTGATAGGCCTCCGTTCGGGCTGTTTTGCGGTCGCGCGGATCGAACTCGGACGCGGCGCGCTCGTTCGCGCAGAGCCCCCACTCGAGCGAGTATTCGGCGTTCGTGTCGGGCAACAAGAACCGAGTCGGCTCTTTGCTGGAGCTCGGAACACCGAAGATCATCACGGTCGCGATGACGTCTTTGCCCTCGAGGACCCGCAGCCGAATCGGTCGCTTGAGACCACCCTTCAAGGTCTTGGTGCCGCCCTTGAAGTCGGCGCATTGGGGCTCGTCTTTGATCAGCGAGGGTCTGCTCGGCCCCTCGCAACCCGCTGCGGAGAGGAGGAGCGCGCAACCTACGACGAACGGCAAAGAGTGGCGCAAACCGCGCGACGCGCGACGCATCAGACCTTGGTCCTTCCCAGCTTCAAGATGTGATCGAACTCGGCTTTGGTGACGGGCACGACGCTGAGGCGCGCGCGCTTGAGGAGCGCCATCTCTTTCAAGGCGGGCTCGCTCTTGATCGTCTCGAGCTGTACCGCAGCCTTGAGTGATTTGACGGGCGCGACCTCCACGACGCTCCAGTCCTCACCGGGTGAGGTCGGGTCGGCGTAGGCCTCTTTGACGACCTTCGCGATGCCCACCACTTCTTTGCCCTCGTTCGAGTGATAGAAGAGGCAGAGATCGCCAATCTGCATCGCGCGCAGGTTGTTGCGGGCCTCGAAGTTGCGCACGCCCTCCCAGAGCGTGACGCCGTCTTTCTCGAGCTGAGCCCAAGAGTATTTGAAGGGCTCGCTCTTGATCAGCCAGTGTTGGCGAGCGACGGCGGACTTGGGCACGGGGGCGACCATACCAGGTTATGCACGGGCGAACGCTTTCTTCGATTCGCGAACCCAGCCGAGCGCCGCGCTCAAAAGCGCAAACCGACCGGTCACACTCGAGCCCGTCTGCCAGATAAGCTGCCATGAGCATGGCCTCGCCGACGGAACGGCCGCACCTTCGTGCGCTTGGCTCCAGCGAAGTACGGCGGATGTTGACTGACTTCGTCCGCAAGCGCGTCTCAGAGGCCGACGTCGAGGACGTCGTGCAGACCGTGTTGGTCGAAGCGCTCGCGAGCGAGTCGATCCCCGAGGACCCCGCCGAGATGCGGCGATGGCTCGTGGGCGTCGCTCGCCACAAAGTCGCCGACGTTCATCGCAAGGGCGGGCGCGAACGCCCGGCGGAGCTCTTGGACGTCGAGACGGGGCCACCGCCCGTCGAAGAGCAGGAGCTCGTTCGTTGGGCCGAGGAGCAAGCGAAGGCCACGAAGGACGGGACTGCGACGCTGCGGTGGATGGCGCGCGAGGGCGAGGGCGACAAGCTCGAGCACATCGCAGCCGAGGAGAAGCTCCCGGCCGCGACCGTGCGACAGCGCGTCTCGCGGATGCGGCGCTGGATGAAGCAGCGATGGATCGCGGAGCTCGCAGCGGCAGCCGCGGTGCTCGCGGTCGCGCTCTTCCTCATCGTGAAATGGTTCGCGCCCGCGCCGACTCCACCCATCGTCGAGGAGAAGCGCACCCCGTCGCCTGGACCTGGCCCCAATCCGACGCTCGCGCCGTCGGGGCTCGCGCCGTCCCCGCTCGAGCGTGCTGCGGGCGTGCGGCGCGCCGCCCTCGAACTCTGCACAGCGCTCCCTGCGAGCAGCGCAACCCCCGATGCGGCGAAGGCCGCGCAGCGCTGCGTCGACGGCCTCGACGAGGCGAAGCGGCTCGATCCAGCCGGCGACGCGACCGAAGAGGTTCGGCAGGCTCGCGAGCGCGCAGCCAAGCTCCTCGCGCCTGCGCCGACCCCATCCGCGGTGCCGTCCACGACGGCGACTCCACTCAACGAACTGAACCCGAAGAACAACGGCAACTCGCCGTCGTCCGAGCCGCCGTTCGTCCCGAGCGCGAGGCCGACCGTCAAGCCGACGGGAACAACCACGTCGACGGCCTACCCCGGTTTCGAGAAGGGGCCGTCGAAGTCCTCGATCACCCCCTCGACCGGCAAACCTCAGGGCAAATCGCTCGTCGCCCCTGATTGAGCTTCGACGGGTCGCGCGACGAACGGGTCGCGCGACCTGTGAGGTGCGAGCTGCGAGGCCCGCTCAGGCGGGCATGCCCTGCGCCATCGTGCGCGGGCCGTCCTCGAAGATGATCTCGACCTTGAGCGGATCGATCACCCGCGCGATGACGCCGTCCCCGAAGCGCGTGTGTCGCACGAGCTCGCCGGGGTTGTACGTGCCCTTGATGGTGTAGGCCTTGAACGCGGTGGGCGGCTGGCCGCTGATCGCGCGCTCCCAAACCACGTGCATCGAGCGCTCAGTGCGAGGGCTCGCGGCCTTCGACGAAGCCTTGGACTTGCGAGGCTCCGCGGGCGTGGTCCCGTGGATCGCCGCGCGCTGTGCCTTGCGCTCCTTCTCCTTCTCGCGGTCCGCGAGCGTGCGCCGGTACACGTGATGGCCGTGGCAGGTGAGGCACTCCACCTTCTTCACGTCCTCGCCGACCATCGCGATGATCCGATGGTTGAGGTCGAGCCTGCACTTGGTGCAGTAAGCGTCAATCTCTCCGCTGACGCGGGGCTTGCCGTGCGAAGCAGTCTGTAGAGTCACCGTTCCTCCCGTTGCTTTCGTTTCTCCGACCCACTCGAGCGATCCTTGACGGTCACCTCGCTCGTTACTTTGGGTCGGACCCCACCCACTCCTGCCGACCGCTCTTCGTCTTCAGCGGCCGCGCCCTCACTGGCGGCGCGATCGTTCGGGACGAACCGGATCTCGGTCTTGATCTCGAACGACAGCTTGGTGAGGGCTTTTACAATCTCGTCGGCGATCTGCGTCTGCTCGAGCACATCGCGGATCTCCTTGGCGACGACGCGGTAGAGCCCGTTCTTCGTGTCGTCGATCTGCGCGTAGATGTCACCGAGGACCTCCTTCGGGAGGCGCAGCTCGCTGATGAAGTGACGAAGGCTGTCGGGACGTTCGCTGATCTCGGTCAGCTTCTCGACGCCGCTCTCGACCGCGCGCTCGAGCACCCGCTTCACGATGACCGGCACGGCGCGCTCGAAAAGGCGCTTCTTCTCTCCGGAGCCCGCGGGCGGCGGCTCGGAGTCTTCGCGGGGGTCAGCGGGAGGGGGAATCGACCCCGGCCGCCCCGCGACATCGCCGTCGCGTTCGTCGATCATGACCGAGGGCCCGAAATAGTGGGCGCTCCAGCGGCCGTCAATGTTTGGGTCTCACCACGGAGCGTCACCGTCATTCTCCGGGGCTTCCATCTCGAGGATGTCCAGGGCGAACGCGCCTGCCCCATCACGCGCTTCGACGATGATCGTGGCGGTGTCGCGGGCCGTCGAGCAAAAAGGTCGGTCAGGTTGGACGATCGCCACGCGGCCGACCTCGTGGTCGCTCGCGATGACGGTGCCCCGGCTCGACTGGACCTCCACGTCGAGGTCGGCGACGCCCGCGGCTCCGACGGCGAAGATGCGATAGCAGCGCTTCGCACCGAGCTCGAGCTGGAAGGTCACTGCCGGACCGTCCATGATCGCGCCCTCGATGAGGTCCGGCGTCGGAGGCCGTCTCGCTCGCTTCGTCGGAGGCGCCGGACGCTGCCGCTTGGAGGTGAGGCACGCGACGCATGCCGGTCGACGGCCCGCAAGCCGTGACGAGCCCACAACGCGAGCGGATTTCGTCCGGCCGCGAGGCCTGTGCGGCACCGTGCGAAGAGACTCATCGGAGGCGGCGGTGGGGTCGGCTCTCCGGTGGGCCAGTCGGAAGCCTCCCACGTCGAGGGCGCTGGCGTCGCTGGAGCCGCCTGGAGGCCTGAACGTGGAAGTCCCTCGCGGGGTCGCAGCCGACGCACGCGAGGGTGAGGAGCACGAGAGGCCCCGCGCAAGGTGGGCTGAAGAATCGCGACACCTCGCGTGGCTCTTCCCACGTTCCACGACCGAGCTCAACTTGTTGGGCGAGCCCAAGTAGTTGGCCGAGCCTGCGCCTCCTGCAGAACGAGGTAGACGCGGAGCCGTTGATCCCCGCCCGCTGCTCGAGCGGTTCGATCGCGCTCGCCGCGGGATTTGCCGTAGCGCCGCACGCGCACCGCGTATCGAACGTGGGTGAGCGAGATCATGTTGCAGCAGACGCGCGTCGAGACCGTCGTGCCGTACTTCGAGCGGTTCATCGCGCGCTTCTGGCCCCGCGCGCGTTGCCGGCGCCGAGCCCGACGTCGTGCTCGAGCACTGGTCAGCTGGCTACCGGCGCGCGCGCCAGCTCCACGCGGCGCGCTCGCGATCCAGAGCGACACGGCGGAGAGGCGTTCCGGCACAGCTCAGCGCGCTCGAAGCTCTGCCCGGCGTCGGTCGCCACACCGCGGGCGCGATCGCGAGCATCGCGTTCAACCAGCGGGTCCCATCGATCGACGGCAACGGGCCACGCGCGTCGTCGCGCGCTGGCTGAACTTCCTCGACGAGGCCGTGTCGAAGACCGCGAAGGCCGCGATCGAAGCGGCGCTCGACGAGACGCTCCCCACCGATCGCCCCGGCGATTTCACCCAGCGATGATGGATTTGGGCGCCACGATCTGCGTGCCGCGCGCGCCCGCTGCGACGCATGCCCGATGGCCCTCGCAGTGCGCCGGGCGTGTTGCTGGGCGCGCGCCGAGATCCCCGCCGCCAAAGAGCGCCGCGCCGTACCGAAGCTCGCGTTCACCGCGGCGATCGTCGAGCGAGACGGCGAGGTCTTGCTCGGCCAGCGCCCGACCGACGGCCTCTTCGGTGGCTTGTGGAGCCACCTCTCGTCGAGGGTCGCGGCGCGCGCGGCTCGGCCTCGTCTGCCGCCGCCGGCATCCAGTTCAGCCCCGGCTGCGCGCGCCCAGCCTGCGGTCGTCCACGTGCTCACGCACCGGGTGATGAACATCGCGCCCATCGCCGCGCGCGTCGGAGAGGGCAGGGTGGGCGAGCCTGCTCCCTACACGCGCTTCGCGGGCGCGCTGCCCGGCGAGAGCGTGCGCCTCGAGCCTGTCGACGCGCGAGCTGGGCCAGCCGTTGCCTTCGACCCTCGCGAGGAAGGTCCTCGCTGCTTCAGCTCGCGCCGGACCTGACGCTGCAGATAAGACCGGTCGTCCCCGTGAGAGCAACCAAGAGCCCCGCCGCGCGCAGCGAGCGCGCTCGCGCTAGTCGCGACGCTCGCGGATCGCGGCGCGCTCAGCCCGCGCGGCCGACGACCCAGCTCCGCCCGCGCCGAGCGCGCCCCAAACCGACCTGGCCCCGGGCCCGTGATTCATGCGGTTCGGCGCCGCGAGCGGATCGGTCGGAGGTTCAACAATCCGTACAGGCTCGCGGACGCAGCTCGGCGACGACGCCGCCTCTCTCTCCGTCACGCAGCCCTATTTCGACTTCGGCGCGATGGTCGTCGCGGGCGACGCGGACGGCGTCCTCAACGGCGGCGCGATCCACGGGCACGACGATGGCCGGGCCTCGCAGCCCTACATCGTCGCATGCGCTCGGTGTATCGCGCGAGCTTGCCGGTGATGCTCTACGCGCGGCTCGGCCTGCCGATCCTGCTCGCGCCGGACCCGAACGTCGGCGGTGAGATCGCCGCGAGCGTCTCGTACTTCTTCACCTCGGGAATCGGGCTCACGAGCGAGGTCGCGTTCGATCTCTTCTACGGGGCCGCGACGCTCGATACCCAATACAGCGTCATACCAATCCTCTTCTTCCAGTTCGGCCTCGTCGCCGACTACGAGTTCCTGCCGTGAGCGCCGCGCGTCGCCCCTCACGCATCATGCTCGCCCCGATCCTCCTCGCGGCGATCGCGACGCTCGCGCCGAGCGCGGGCAACATCGGCAGCTGCGGCCAAACCGCGGAGGCCCTCGACGAGGCGAAGTTCTTCGCCGCGAAGCGCGCGATCGACTGCGATCAGTGCACGAGCTGCGAGCTCGTGACAGCGCCGTGCGCGGTCGCGTGCGCGGGTGGCAACCCCGAGCTCGAGCATTTCCCCGAAGGGTGCTTGCCTCTCGTACACGACGGCGAGGTCTGCCTCGACGCGCTGCGCGCCTCGACCTGCGACGAGTTCGCTGCGTTCGTCGCCGACAGCGGCGCGACCATCCCGACCGAGTGCAACTTCTGCCCTCTCGAGGATCGACCCGGACAAGGCGGCGCTGGCGGCGCGGGGGGTGCTCCGTGATCGGGGCCCGTTCGCTCTCGATGCTCCTCGCGATCGCGGCGCTCGGCTCCGGGTGCGCGTGGGCGAGCGCCTCGAGCTACGAGTACGGGACGTACCGCCGCGTGCGAACGGAGACCACGCTCGACAAGCGCCTCACCGCCGCGTCGGCGTACCTCGCGGCCTATCCGAATGGTGCGTATGCGCCGTCGGTTCGCACGTGGTTCGCTCGCACCGAGGACGAGTTCTTCACCTCGCACGCGAAGTCCGTGGCGGGCCTCGAGGCCTACCTCGCCGCGCTGCCGGACGGCTCCCACGGGGCGAAGGCGAGGTCGCTACCGCCTCGAGTCGAGCGCGCAAGCCTGATGGCGAGCTTGCTCGCCGCCGCGAAGCTCACCGAGGAGCGGCTCGCCGCGGCTGCCGCGAGCTGCGCGACCGCGCGCCGCGACTTCTCGACGTGGATCGCCGAGCTCTCCGATCCCGCAACGTACACCGTGCCGATCGCCGAGGGCTCGGCCGATCTGGTCTCGCTCTTCTCGGCAACCGAGCCACAGCCAGTCTGCTACGCGGCCGACCCGCCGGAGACGGGTCAGGTCTGCACGAAGGAGATCGCCCTCGGCTACCAGATCCCCGTCAAGCCGAACCTCGTCGAGCGCGAGGCTGCATTTCTCCTCACGATCGAGCTCGACGAGCGGGGCGTGCCGCGCTCTGCGCACCTCGAGGGAGAGGGGCTCTTCAGCCGCATCGAAGAGGCCGCGGGCGTGCGCCTGCTCCAAGATCGCGGCGACGATCGAGCGACCGCGGTCGATCGCACGCTGTCGCTCGTCTCCTCGACCTTCGCGACGCGCGTCGACGGCAGCCCGACGTGCGCGCGCGAGCTCGGCCCCGCGGAGGTCATGCACCTCGAGTGTCGCGGGGTGCGCGTCCTCGTGTTCGCGTCGAGCGCACCCGGCGAGCTCGACGGCATCGCGTTCGACCCGGTCTCCGTCGACCCCGAGATCGGCGCGCCCTGATTCGGGCGCGGCCGCAGCGCTCGGAGCAGCGCTCAGAACAAGATGTTCATCTCGACGTCGGCGCCTGCGCCAGTCGCGGAGACCAGCGTCGCCGTGACGGAGCCATGCGCGTCGTAGATCGTGCCGTTCGCGTCCTGGTTCGTGACGGTGAGCTCCTCGATGGTCACGCTCGAGCTGCCCTTCCCGTCGCCTTGTGAGGCCGACCACGCCGACGTGCCGCCCTCGAAGAGCGCGCCGCCCTGATCGACCGAGTCCGCCCACTGATAGGTCTGCACCGAAAAATCACCGGGGATGTGCATCGCGAACGAGGCCTCGGGGGCGCCCATCACCTTCTCGACCGACTGGATGACGAGGCCGCCACCATCCTGAGCCGAGTATTCGACGCCGACCGTGCAGTTCGCGAACGTCTTCGAGACCCCGCCAGTGACGGTGATCACGCAGCCCGCAGCGCCACCCGTCGAGCTGTCACCACCGTTGCCGCCTGTCGACATCGACCCCGAGCCGCCGCCCCCGTCGCCGCCGACGCTGCCGCCGCCCACACTCCCACCCCCGGCGTTCTGGCCGCCGGTGTTGCCACCGCCCGAGCCGCTGTCGCCGCAGCCGAGCGCCGTCGCAGCCAAGAACACCGTCAAAGCAAGAGCTCGCATCATCATCCATTCCTCCTCGCGCGGAGCGTGGGCTCGGCGCCTGGACCATCGTGAATCGGCGCGTCGGTCCGCGCGTTTGCATTATCGGACATGGCAGGTTTCTCACGGCGGGCCCAGTTCGAGCCAGCGGGTTTGCTTGGGGCACAAACGATCGCGCGAGAACTTGGGCTCGCCTGCGCTCGCCCAACAGGTTGCACTTGATTCGCGCCCTGCGGGCTCGAACAAGTGAGGTGGACGAGCCGCGGTTTAGTCCGCGAGCTCGGGGAGGAGGCGGCTCTCGTAGGCGCTCACGAGGGCCTCGAGCGCGCGGATCTCGTTCTCGAGCGCGGCGCCCTCTTCGGTGTCTGCGATGGTGCGGGGCCGCTCGTAGCGCTCGAGCTCCGCGATCGTCGGGATGATGTCCGCGCCGTTGTCGACCGCGTCCTCGACCGACTCGAAGTGATGGTGCTGCGCGAGGCGTACGCATGACGCGTCGAGGACCAAGGTGTAACCGTGGTCGCCGTAGGCCTCGGAGAACGCGCCGTCGATCGTGACCGCGCGGCCCGACTTCTTGAGAGGTGACTCGCCGCGCTCGATGTGCACCGGGACGTGCCCGTTGACGATGAGACCGCGCGCGGGGTCGGCACCGAACTCGCGGCAGACCTCCGCGCAGAAGCCAGCGTCGGCGAGGAGCGCGAAGTACGGGTTCTTCGTCTCTTTGTGGGTCGAAGGATCGCTCACGAAGGCCGACTCGAACGTCGCCATCCGATCCTTGCCGAAGAGCGGTGAGCGCGCGCCCGCCCAAAGGAAATAGAGGAAATCGAGATCGTCCTCCCCTCGGGCTCGGAACGCGCGCCGCACGACGCGCTCGGCCGCATCGAAGAGCGCGCGGCCCGAGCGGGGCGCGCCGTCGACCTCGACCTCGAGGAAGCGACCGTCCGCGTCGACAGGCACGCAACCGTGGAAGATCACCGCGCGGTCGCGCACGAGGCTCATCTTGCCCTGCTGCTCGACCCAGCTCATGTGCCGCCAAAGCGTCGGGCTCGCGAGGAACGAACCGCGCAGCAGCGCGAGGCACGTCGCCTCGTCCGCGGTGAGCGCAGTCGGGTCGCGCGGGTCGACCGTGGGCATCAGCCGATCTGCGAGCGCATGCGAAACGCCGTCGATCTCGACGGTGCCGGCGGATAGGCCGCTCGAGCAAGCGGCGCCGTCGAGGCCCCAGCTCCAGGTGGCGGCGACGCGCAGCGCGGCCTCGAGCTTGGTGCAGCACGCTCGCGGCCTTCTGCATGCGAGCGAGGAGCAGCGGATCACGAGGCGCGCCCGTCGTCGTACCCGACTTCGGCAGGAAGCGCTCGGCAGGATCGTCGGCGTACGCCACGCGCGCGAGGTGCTCGAGCGGCGCGAGCGAGATGCCGTAGCCCTCCTCGAGCTGCTCGAGTCGGCCGTAGCGGATCGAGATGCGAACCACGGTCGCGACGAGCGCCTCGTGCCCGAGGCACGCGCCCATCCAGCTCGCGTCGTGGTTGCCCCAGACGAGCGTCACCTTGCGCTGACGCATCAGAAAATCGACGACGCGATCGAGGCGTGGACCGCGATCGCCGAGGTCGCCCGCGACGACGAGCTCCTCGACGGAGAGGTGCCGCACGACGTGCGCGAGCGCGCGGAGCAGATCGATCTCGCGGTCGGCGCGCAGGAACGGATCGAGCAACGCTGCGTGGAACGCGTCGCGACCGTCCTCGATTTCGCGGCTCGCGACGAGCTCGCGGATCGTCGTCGCGAAGGCCGTGGGGTAGGTCTTGTCGACGTGGCGTCGCGCGTGCCGCCGGCTGAGCGCCTTCACGACCTCGACGACGCGCTCGACGATCGCGAGGACGAAGCGCGCGCGCGCGCTGTCGTCGAGAGGCCGCAGGCGCGCGTAGGTCTCGCGTGGGTAGTAGATGAGCGCGAGCAGATCGCGCTCCGTCGGCTCGCCCTGTCCAGCCGCGCGCTTCTCGAAGATGGACTCCACGATCGGCCTCAGCGATCCGGAGGCGTTGTTGACGATGTGCTTCAGCTTCTTGTGCTCGCCGTGCACGTCCGACACGACGTGGACCGTGCCCTTCGGCAGGGTGAGGACCGCGCGCAGGTGACCGATCTCGGCTCGCGCCGAGCTCGCCGTCGGGAATCGGCGAGAGAGCACGCGCAGCATCGGCAGCCACGCGCGCACGTCGAAAGACTCGGCGTCGGAGAACATGAGGGGAGCCTCACCTTTGGTTGGACGGCCGCCGATTTCAGGGCGCAGGCAGGTAGTCGGGCGTGAACCCGAGCTCGGCCTGCGCGCGCGAGGTGATGATCGGATCCTCGCCGCCCGAGAGGTGCAGCGGCCTCACGACGCAGCGGCGACCGCACTCGTCGTCGACCATCGCGACGTCCGCGACGTGCCACACTTTATCGTACGACTGAGGCCCCGTCAGCGTTACGGGCGCGCTGTAGCCCGCGGGGCCGAGCTCCGCCGCGAGCTCCGCGTCACACCAGATCTTGACCGTCGGCGTGACCGGGCCCGTGAACGTGCTGTTCGCGAGGAAGTAGTGCACCGCGACGCGCGTCCACGTCGAGGCCGGCGGGTAGTCGATGTTGATGTTCTCGGGCGCGCAGAAGCTCGGGTTCGCGACGTCGAGCACCCCGGGTGAGCAGCCGAAGTTGTCGACGTCGAGCCGCGGGTTGTGGCAGCCCTGCATGCCCGGACAGCCGGGAACACCATCGCGCCATTTGTCGCCCTCGCCGCGCGGCGCGAAGTAGCAAGTGTTCGCGTCGGCCGGGAACTCTTCCCACCAGTTGACAGGATCGGGTGCGGTGTTTCCGTCTTGGAACCACTTCGGACCGCCGCCGCAGAGGAAGTCGTCGGCGCGACAGTTCGCCCAGCCGCAGTCCTGGTTCGCGCCGACGCCGTCGGTCCCGAACTTCCACGCGGCGGTGCTGCCGGATTCGTGCATGTGCAGATCGAGATCGGCCGTCGCGCCCGCGGGGTAGTTCCACGAGAGCTCGACGCGCAGGCCGCGATCGCCGACATAAAGCGGGAAGGAGCACTCGCCCGAGCCGCTCGCGGTGGTCTTCGTGTAGTGCACCGTGTACTCGCCCGAGACGAGCGGTTGAAAGAGCGCGCCGTTCGGAGTGGGGCAGGGGACGACGCCCGCGGGGCACTCGACCTCGAAGAGGTAGCTCGTCGCGTCCGCACCGAAATTGCCGAGCCCTTGGATGAGATCGGCCGACTTGAACGGCACGCTCGTGATCGGGTGGCAGGCGGTCTGCGCTTCGTAGCAGCCCTCGGTTGCGTGACTCCCACCCATGCACGGGCCCCAGGTCGCGAGCTCGGTGCACGCCATGACGCCAGGGTGGCAGCCCTCGACATTCAGGTATTTCGGGTCGCCTCGGAAGCAGCTCGCGGACTCCCCTGCGAAGCAAGGGCAGCCCTCGTCGACCTCGTCGTTGCAGTTGTCGTCGACGCCGCGGTGCACGCCGTCGCAGAGCTCAGCGGTGCCGCACTGCGTGTCGCACGGGTTGGAGATCGGCGTCCCACCCGTGCCACCCATCCCGCCCGCGCCGCCGGAGAAGGTCCCCGTCGAGCCGCCCTCGCCACCGGTCGAAGAGCTCGACGAGCTCGTCGCTCCACCCTCGCCACCGCGCGCGTGATCGTCGGTGCCAGCCGAGCATCCGAGGTGAGTGGCCAAGCCAATGAAGGCGACGAGGAGCACGGCAGGCCGCGTAAGCATCACCTCGATGATAGAGGCAGAGGAGGCGCGCGCACCAAGGTCACCGCTGCCAAAGGAACGACAGCGACGCCCCGCCTAACAGGCTGTTAACCTACGCGCGTGAGCCAGTCGAACTTCAATCCGTACCAGGCGCCCCAACAACCCGACCCCTTCCAATACCAGCAGCCCATGATGGGCTATGACGCGCAGCCCCTCGCGTCGCGCGGCTCGCGCTTCGCAGCCAAGCTCGTCGATGGGCTCCTCGATTCGGTGCTCATGATGCCGGGGATGGTCTGGTTCATCATCCTCCTCATGCAGAAGCCGACGTTCACCCATCCCGGGCCGCGCCCGCCCACGGCGATGGACATGATCGACTCGTCGACGATGCCGGCGCTCGGACTCATGGCACTGCCCGTGCTCGGGCTCGCGGTCTACCAGTGGTATCTCATCTCGACCACGGGTCAGACGCTCGGCAAGAAGTGGCTGAAGATCCGCATCATGAAGACCGATGGGCGCCCCGTCGACTTCGTGTCGGGCGTGCTGCTCCGCAACTGGGTTCTGGCCCTGCTCGCGAACATCCCCTACATCGGCGGCTGCATCGGGCTCGTCGACGCGCTGATGATTTTCGGCAGCGAGCAGCAGTGTCTGCACGACAAGATCGCCAGCACCAAGGTCGTCGCGGTCCTGCCGAACATGTAGTCGTCAGCGGTCGCGGGGGCGCGTCGTCGATTTGGGGGAGCGCGCAGGGGCTAACCCAGCCTCCAACAAAAATGGACCGCCTCCTCGTCATCCTGGACCTCGACGAAACGCTCGTTCACGTGCCTGACCATCCGCTCGCGCGCCGTGCGGATTTCCACGTGAACGGCCAACCCGGCTACCGCCGCCCGCACCTCGAGGCCTTCCTCGAAACCCTGCGCGAGCGCTACCAGGTCGCGATCTGGACAGCCGCCGGGAGCGACTACGCTCACGCGGTCCTCGAGAAGATCATCCCGTGGCGCGCGGAGCTCGCGTTCGTCTGGTGCGCGGAGCGCTGCACCCAGCACTTCGACCACGAGACCCGCGGGCGCACGACCATCAAGAAGCTCAGCAAAGTCCGCTCGCGTGGCTTCCCGCTCGAGCGCTTGGTGATGGTCGACGACTCGCCCGAGAAGCACTTGCGGAACTACGGGAACCTCGTCCCCATCGCGCCGTTCCTCGGTGATTTCGGCGATGGCGAGCTCCCCGCGCTGCTCCCTTTCTTGAGCTCGCTCGCCGCTGTCGAGGACGTTCGCAGGATCGAGAAGCGCTACTGGCGGAGGGCGAGCGAGCCCCTCGCTCAGTAGCCCTCGGTCTTCGCGATGATCTCGTTCATGATCTCTCGCGTGCCGCCGCCGATCGGGTAGAGGCGCGCGTCGCGATAGAGCCGCTCGACGAGGCTCTCGCGCATGAAGCCCGCGCCCCCGTGGATCTGCACGGCCTCGTCGGCGACGTACGTGAGCATGTCGGTCGCCGCGTTCTTCGCCATCGCTGCGAGCGAGGTCGCGACCTCACCACGAAGGACGCGCGTGACGGCAGCCTCGAGCAACGCGCGCGCGGCCGCGATGCGCGTCGCCATGTCCGCGAGCTTGTGGCGCACGACCTGGAACCCCGTCAGCGATTTGCCGAACGCGCGGCGATCGCGCGCGTATTGGATCGAGGTGCGGTACGCGAGCTCCGCGATCGCGACGCACTGGCCCGCGAGCGCGAGCCGCTCCGAGGCGAAGTTCGTCATGATCGGCACGAAGCCCTGATCGAGCTCGCCGACGAGGTTCGCGACGGGGACGCGGCAGTCCGCGAACGAGAGCTCGGCCGTGTCGGACGCCCACCACCCCGTCTTCTTCAGCTTCTTGCTGACGGTGAAGCCCGGCGTGCCGCGCTCGATCACGAGGAGGCTCACGCCGCCGTGCCCAGGCCCGCCCGTCCGCACCGCGGTCGTCACGAAGTCCGCGCGGCACCCCGACGTGATGAAGGTCTTGCTCCCGTTCACGACGAAGTGATCGCCGTCGCGCACCGCGCGCGTGAGCAAGCTCGCGACGTCGCTCCCACCCGAGGGCTCGGTGATCGCGAGCGCGCTGATCTTCTCGCCGCGGATGCAGGGCGTGACGAACCGCCGCTTCTGCTCGTCGGTCCCGAACCTCACGATCGGTGGCAGCGCGATCCCGTGGCTGCCGAGGCTCGCGATGACGCCGACGTTGTGCCCCTCGAGCACGAGCTCCTCGGCGACCGCGAGCACATGGGAGAAATCTCCGCCGCTCCCGCCGAGCTCTTCGGGGTAGCCGACGCCCAAAATCCCAGCCTCGGCGGCCGCGGTGTAGAGCTCGCGAGGGAACTCCTCAGCCTCGTCCCAAGCGTGCGCGTGCGGCTGGATTTGCTTGCGCGCGAACCGACGAGCCTCCGCGCGTAGCGCCGCGTGGACCTCGGTCTCGTAGTGCGGGATCACGCGCGCTCAGCCGCCGCAGGAGCCAGCGTTCGCGTCGGGTGCAGGCGTCGGGTTGAGCTTCACCGGCACTGGCGACCCCTTCTTTCCCTCGCCGTTCATCAGCTGCATCGGCTGGATCGGCTGCTTCTGATTGCCTGGCTGCTGGGGCGCGTTCATGTTCGCGCCAGGCGCGGCCGTGCTCGGACCATTGCCGGCGGGCGCCTTGTCGAGCGGGCGCTGCTCCTTGCGAATCTCAGGCGTGCCGCTCGGCTCGGTGAGGCTGTTGCAACCGACGAACGCGGCGCCCGAGAGCGCGAGCGCAATCAAGGTGAGGCGGGGGAACGACATGGCCCGCAGGCTAGCACGCGCGCGCGGTGATCGCGTGCGCGCGCTCGCTCGTGATACGTAGGAAGCCAAAGCAATGGATACGCGCTATCGCCCTCTCTACAACGCGACCTACAGCGACGCGCTCCACGCCGAGTTCCTCGAGCGCCTCGAGAAACGCCTCGGTTGCGGCATCCCGTATCGCGTCGCAGAGACTCCGTTCTTCATCCCGGACGCGCTGCGCGACCGGCTCGCGTCGCACGCCCGCGAGGTCCTCGATCAGGTCACGGCGCCCGCGCTCGTCGACAAAATGCGCTCCGCGATCCCGGCGAAATACGACACCGCCGGCATGGATGCGCAGCCGAACTGCGTGCAGATCGACTTCGCGATCACCCAGAACGAGGACGGTTCGCTCGACGGCCGCGTCGTCGAACTCCAGGCGTTTCCCTCGCTCTACGCGATGATGACGGTGAAGCTCGAGGTCGTGAGTCAGCTCCTCGCCGACCGCTACCCCGGCCTCGATCGACCGTGGTCCGTCTACTACGACGGCATGGATCGCGCGTCGTTCACCGAGCGCTTCCGCCGCGCAGTCGTCGCCGACGAAGACCCCGAAGAGGTCGTCCTCCTCGATCTCCACCCCGAGACCCAGAAGACGCTGCCCGACTTCGCCGCGACGAAGATCCTCATCGGCATCGACGCTGTCTGCCCGACCAAGCTCATCAAGGAGGGCGCGAAGCTCTACCGAGAGAAAGACGGTCGCCGCGTCCCCGTACGCCGCATCTACAACCGCATCGTCTTCGACGAGCTCGCCAAGGAGGGCGTCACGTTGCCCTTCTCGTACAACGAGGATCTCGACGTCACCTGGTGCTCGCACCCGAACTGGTACTGGGTCGTTTCGAAGTACTCGCTGCCGTTCATCGATCACCCCTCCGTGCCGAGGGCTCGGACCCTCCGCGAGCTCGGCTCTGACATCCCCGGCGACCTCGAGAACTACGTCATGAAGCCGCTCTTCTCGTTCGCCGGCGCCGGGGTGAAGGTCGACGTCACGCGCGAGGACATCGACGCCGTGCCCGCCGAGCAGCGCGCCGAGTGGCTCCTCCAAAAGAAGATCACCTATCACCCCGGCATCCCGATGCCCTCCGGCGAGGGCGTGAAGGCCGAGGTCCGCATGATGTTCCTCCGCGCGCCCGACGAGCCCAAGCCGCGCCTCTCGTTGAACCTCGTGCGCCTCTCACGCGGCAAGATGCTCGGCGTCGATCAGAACCGGAACCTCACGTGGGTCGGTGGCTCCATCGGCCTCTTCGACGGCTCCGGTCACTGACAGCATTGTCACTCCGCGCGCGGCCCGTCGTAGAGGCTCTCCGGTCGAATCAACCGCCCCCGCGCGCGCTGCTCTGTGACGTGCGCGGTCCAACCGGCCACGCGCCCGACCGCGAACGTCGCCGCGAAGAGCCACCGCGGTAGGCCAACCGCGTCGAGCAGCACCGCCGTGTAGAACTCGACGTTCGCTTGCAGCGAGCGCGCCGGATGCTTCTTCGCGAGCAGGCCTGCTGCAGCACTCTCGACCGCCCTCGCGAGCTCGAGTCGGCTGTTTTTGTTTATTTGGGGCAGAGTTTGCACCCTCCCCACCATCGTAGATTCCAACCCACCGAGAGCACGCTCCAGCACGGCCGCGCGTGGGTCACGCACCCGGTACACGCGATGGCCCATCCCCATGATGCGCCGGCCCGCGCTGAGCTCTGCGTCGAGCCAAGCCTCCGCGCGCTCGGGCTCACCGATCGCGTCGAGCATATCGAGCACCGGCCCCGGCGCCCCGCCGTGGAGCGGCCCCTTCAGCGCGCCGATCGCCGCCGTGATCGCGCTCACCATGTCCGAGCCCGTCGACGCGACGACCCGCGCCGCGAACGTCGACGCGTTGAGCCCGTGATCCGCGACCGTCACGAGATATGCCTCCAACGCGCGCGCCCGCGCCGCGAAGTCCGCCGCGCTCGCGTCGCCGAGCACCATGCGTAGAAAGTCCGCAGCGTGCCCGAACCGAGGATCCGGCGCGACGAACTCCAAGCCCAGCCGACGCCGCGCGTGCATCGCAGCCGCGACCGCGAGCGCACCCGTCAGCGCGAGCCCCTCGTGCTCGCTCCCCGAGATGTCCAGCGCAGCGACGCGCTCTCGGAGCTCATCCATCGCGTCGGCCGCGTTCGACGGCCGCCCGCGCATCACCTCGAACGCAGCGACGCGCGCCGCCCCGAGACCGACGCGCACCGCCGCCGCATCGAGCGCGACCCCTTTCGCCGCCGCTCCGGTTGCCGCCACAGCGAGCCGCGCGAAGAGCTCCTCGAACGAGATCGCACCCGCAAGCGCCTCGATCGACGCGCCCGCAACCGTGAGCTCACCTCGCTGACCGTCCACCTCCGAGAGGGCCGTCCGCGCGACGACCACCCCCTCGAGGCCATCGCTCACTTCGCCGGCTCGGGCTCCGGAGGACCGGAGCCCCAGTCTCGCTTCGCTCGACCCACGCCGGCTCCGCTCGGGGCCATCGCTCACTTCGCCGGCTCGGGCTCCCGCTACGTGCGGCTCTTCGTTCTTCGGTTGCTCTCGAACCAGCCCGCTCGTCTTTACCTCGGTCATCGCGCACCTCCTCTCGGACACCGCGAACCTTGGGGCCGAGCCGACGTTGATCAATGTTGATTCGTTCATCCATGTAGCGAGCCGTGCTCGCCCCCCGACTTCCCCGAGGCCAGGGAGAGCGGTACCGTGCTCGGTCATGTCCCAAGCCGACTGCCCGCACTGTGGCGCTCCTCAAAAGCCGGGAGCCGTGTGTCCCTACTGCCGAACCGCTTACTCGGGCGGCGAGGTGCAGGACGACCGCATGAACAATCCGAACTGCGACGGGAACCACGCCGTCGATGGGCCCGACGGGTGCGGCGACGAGGCCTGCCGCGGCCGGACCTTCTGCGTGGCCACGTGCGAGGGCTGCCCCGGCAACTTCAACCCAGCGTGCCGCGGCGAGCACGCCGTCGACGGCGACGGCGGTTGCGGGAACGACGCCTGCCGCGGCAAGAGCTACTGCGCGAAGACGTGCACGACCTGCCCCGACGCGGCCTGACCGGACCTGCTCGCTTGAACGGTTCGACCGTTCTCGGCGCACCCCGCGCCGACCCGAGGACTGGTTCGACCGTTCCAAAATCGGCCCCCGCCTGAACGCCCGAACGGATTAACCGATGTTTTCCGCGAGCACCTCTCCAGGCGGAAGTGGTCAACCGCTTCGGCGCGGAGCCCCCAAACTCGCCGCCTCCGGAAAACCGGTGGTTTTCGCTCTCAGCTCGGCTCGCCCCAACCGGTTAACCAGTTCTTCCAAGCCCCGTCGGGCTCCCGGAAGCGGTTAACCGGTTTTTTTCGGGGATGGGGTCCCCAGCCCCATCGAGAGCTGTTTTTTTTCGGGCCAACCTTTTTCGCGAAGCGAAAAAGACCTGGCCCGAGGATGGGGCCCCCAGCCCCATCGAGAGCTCACGGGGCCCCAGCCCCGTTCGCGCTTTTTTGGGACCTCGTCTTAGCCGGGGCGACCTTGTTCGACCGGCGTATAGATTGGACCCTGTGATCAATGTTGATTCGTCCTTCAATGTAGCGGGCGAGCTCGTGGCGGCGCGGGAGGCCGCGCGCATGCTCGGCGTGAAGCTCGAGACGCTCTACGCGTACGCGAGTCGCGGCCTCGTCAGGAGCGTCGGCAGCTCGCGAACCGAGGGGCACGCCTACCGCCGCGAGGATCTCGAGCGCCTGCTTCTGCGCAAGCGCGCGCGCTCCGGACACGCCGCGACCGCCGCGTCTGCGATGCGCTGGGGCGAGCCCATCGTCGACACGGCGATCTCGGCCATCGATCCCAAGCGCGGCCCCATCTATCGCGGCCACGCCGCCGTCGATCTCGCGGCCCGCGGC
>JAXLYR010000021.1:0-136610 GCA_046351325.1 Polyangiaceae bacterium
TGAGGTACCTCGTTTCGGTCGCGTGGCCCCAACTGTCGCGGACATAGCGGATCATCTCCACGCCCTCGGGGCCCTTCGTGGGTACGCCGCCGACATCGAAGTAAGCGGTCTCGACCACGTGGCGGAACGCGTCGAACTTGTCTCGCTTGCGGGCGTACGCGGGCGTCTTGGGCAGGACGGGCGCGCGCGACGCGTCGAGGAAGGTCTCCTCGGTCGGGTTGCCGAGCTCGTCGTAGCGGAGCTTGCGGACGGACCAGCCATCGCTCCCGACCGTGGGCGCGCCCGCGACGTCGAAGAGCCCCTCCTCGACGACGCGATCGAGCTCGTCGTACGTGGTTCGCTTGAACGCGTACCCCGCCTTTGTCGCGAGCGGCTGCCCCTTCGCGTCGAGCGTCGCGACCTCGATGACGTTGCCGCGCGTGTCGCGCTTCGAGGTCTTGGACGCGTAACCGGCCGCTGCGACGACGGGCGCGCCCGCGGCATCGAAGAAGCTCTCCGTCGTCTCCAGTCCGCGCTCGTCGTAGGCGTATCGCGTCGTCGCCCATCCTTCGTCGCCGACCTTGGCGGCGTCGCTCGCGTCGACGAGCAGCACCTCCGTGAGGCGCCGGTGCGCGTCACGTCGCTCGTGTCTCTTGCGGTAGCCGGCCGTGAAATCGATGCCCGTTCCCTTGCCGTCGAAGCACGTCTCTGCGGTGAGGTCACCCGATCGATCGCGCGCCATGCGGACGATGGCGCAGCCAGCGTCGTTCGAGGCCGGCGCGTCGTTGGTGTCGAAATAGGCCTCCTCGATGACGAAGCCGAGCTCGTCGTACTTGCGCTGCCGCTTCGCGAAGCCGGCGGCCCACACGAGCGCGCCTGAGCCATCCCAGTGAGACTCCTCGGCGGCGTTGTCGTCGTCGTCGAAGGTCGTGCGGTACACGCTGATGCCCGCTTCGTCGACCGCGGGCTTGCCGTCGACGCCGAAGCACGCCTCTTCGATGAGGTTGCGCAGTGGATTGAAGCGTCGTCGAAGCAAAGCGAACCCACCCACGATCGAGGTCGGTTTGCCGTCCGCGCCGAGCAGCCGCGCGGTCGTCTGCAGTCCGCGGTCGTCGTAGCCGTATTCGACCGTCGCCGGTTCGAAGCGCGACATCATGGGCCGGCCGTTCTCGTCGAGGTGGTGCTGGGCGATGAAGTTGCCGCGAACGTCGTAGTCGTCGACGCGCCTTGTCCAGCCGAACATCGTGCGCATGGGCTTACCCGAGGTGTCGAGGCCCTCCGTCGAGATCACGTGGCCGACGTCGTCGAACCCGTATCGAAACCCCGCGGTGCCGTACTCGACCGTGATGAGCGCGTTGCCCGAGGGATCGCGATCGGTCTTCTCGATGAGGCGCCAGCGCTCGTCGTAGAGCTCGTCGAAAATGGCCGGCGAACCGTCCTGGCCGCCGGGGCGCGGCCTGCCAGCGGCGTCGAACAGCGTGACTCGACGGGTTCGGCGCGCGGCGTCGCGCGCGATGCGCACGCCGTGTGTGCCGTAGCGCAGGCTCGACGTGGGCCTGCGCTCGGCGTCGAGGAACGCGGTCTCCGTGAGCTCCAGCGCGTCGTCATACGTGCTGCGCTCGATCGCGACGCCGTAATAGAGGAGCGGCTTGCCATCGACGTCGCGGTACGACTCTTCGACCTTGAGGCCGCGCTCGTCGCGCACGTGCTCGACGACGGCGACGCCTCGCTTGTCCGCCATCGGCGCGCCGTCGGCGCCGAGATACGTCTCGCGCAGCTTGAACCCGGCAGGCGACCACTCGAGCAGGCGACCGAACACGCCGTCGTTCTGACGAGGATGATCGGTCACCCCGAAGAACCGCTCCTTCGTCACGAGCCCACGATCGTCGAACGTGCGGCGCACGCGAGTCGCGAAGCTGTCGTCCCTGTGACGCGGCGACTTGCCATCGGGCTCGACGTAGTCGACGAGCTCGCCGCCCTCGCGCCAGACCTCGTGCCACACCTCGACGCCGTCGCGATTGAGCGCGACGACATCGCTGATCGTCCCATCGCCGGCGCGCCGCAGCTCGACGCGCACGATGCCCCCCTTGGTCGCGAGCCCGGCCGAGTTGAGCGCCTCGACCGTGTCGAAGCCGTGCGCGCTGCGCGTCAACCTGAAGGTGGTCGCGCGTCGAGGGATCGCGCTCTCGGGCACGGGCACGAGGCACCGAGCTCCGTCCTTCGCGATCGTGAAGTTGGTGCAGAGCTGAACCTCGGGCATCGGCGGCGGTGGTGCAGGCTCCGTCCGGCGCGTGCGCAAAGCGAGGCCGCCCACGATCGCCGCGGTGCCCACGCCCATCGCCGCCCACCCGAGCGTGCGTCGCCGGCGCGGAGTCTCGGGCGCCGCACGCGCGCCGAGGGGAGGGGACTCATGGAGCTCCGTCTTCGCCGTCTCGGCGTCGCGCGAGGGTGGCTGGGTGACGGGCTCGATCGCGGTGAGCGCCTGCGTCTCGGAGTGCGCGAGTTCGGTCGGCTGCCTCGCCAGGAACTCGCCGGTCGGCTCGTTCGCGAGAGCGGTGAGGTCGCGTGCACCCTGCGCGGGCTCGCTCACCGGGATGGGAGCCACGCCCTCGAGGGCCGCCGCGAGCGCCCGCGAGAGCTCGGGCGCGGTGGCGAAACGCTTCGCCTTGTCGAGCGAGAACGCTCGCACGAAGAACGCGTCGACCGACGCGGGGAACGGGCCGTGCGACGAGACCGGCGCGAAGTCCGCGCGCGCCACGGCCATGACGGTCGCGCCCACGGTGTCGCGGCCGAACGCGTGGCGCCGCGTGAGCGCCTCGTAGGCGACGACCGCGAGCGCCCAGAGGTCGGCGCTCTTGTCCGGGCTGCCAGGCTCCATCAGCTGCTCGGGGCTCATGTAGAGCGCCGTGCCGAGCACGCCGCCCGAGGCGGTGACGGCGTCCTCCTTCGACTCGCTCCGCGCGATCCCAAAGTCAAGGACCTTGACCACTTCTTTGCCGGACGGTGACCTCGTGACGAAGAGGTTCTGCGGCTTGATGTCGCGGTGGACGATGCCGAGCGCGTGCGCCTCCGCGAGGCCCTCGGCGACGTCGTCGACGATGCGCACGAGCTCGGCTGGCGCGATGGGCCCAGCGCGCTCGATCCGCTCGGCGAGGCTCTCGCCCTTCAAGAGCTCCATCGCGATGTAAGGCACGCCGTCGCGCGTGACGCCGTGATCGAGCGTGCGGACCACGTGAGGTCCGGCGAGCTTCGCCGCGAGCTGCGCCTCGCGCTTGAAGCGGAGCAGCACGTCGGGGTCGATCGCGCCGAGCGAGGGCGCGATGAATTTCACCGCGACGTCGATGTCGAGCGTCGCGTGCCGAGCGACCCACACGCTGCCCATCCCACCCTGGCCGAGCGGACGCACGAGCCGCAAACGATCGGAGACCTGCGCGCCCGCTTCGAGACGCACCGGTGAAGCTTCGTCGCTGTCTCGCGACGTGCTCTCGCGCCCGCCCTTCGCCATGTGCGCGATGCTACCCAATCTTCGCCCGCGGGTTCGCTGACCACTGGGGGACCAGGTTGGTGCGCTGACATCTCGGTCAGACTTCTTGTTGTCCGGGGCCAGTGAGCCGAGCGATTCACTCTGGTTCACCGAGCTGGACCCAATGCGCCGTCGACAACGGCATCATCGCCTCCAATTCGATGGGCGGCTTGGTGTCAGCGGCGGTTATCTCGTTATTGGATTGTTCTCGAGCGAAGCGCGAACAGTCGAGACGGGTAAAGCCACTGCACGAGAACAGGCGGCTCCGTGTGGAGCGTCGACATGTCTGTCACTTAGGGCCGGTGGGCGGGCGCGGTGGAACGCACATTGCGAGCGTGCTCGACCATGCCCGCTCCCCGCGTCCTTGTTTTAGCAATGTCCCTGGCTTCGCTCGCCGCCTGTGCGGCGGACCCATCGACGCCCGCTCAGTCGACCAATCCGACGGAGGACTCAGCAGCTGCGTCCAGTGTTGCGGCAACGGGGGCGCCACCGGCGCGCATCGCCCCAGCGGTGTCCCTGCAGGACGGGGTCTATTCGGTGGAGCGCACGCTGGAGAACAAACATGGCTGCGAGCCGCCGCGAGAGCCGGCAAGGAACCCGCTCAAGTGCTTCTTTGTTCGATCGGAGATGGCCGGTTCACTGCCCCTCAAGACGCTGGGAGCCTCCGATGACGAGGACACTTGTCAGCGCGGGGCGAAGGGCGAGAGTTGGCTGTCGCTCGGTATCATCGCCTATTTGACGCGAGGCCTCGACACGAGTGAGCTCTCTGGTGAGACGGGCGGGACGACCATGTCGGTCGAGGGCGGAAGCTGCAAGAACGCGAAGGCTCGATTCACCACGGTCAACCAGCTCGAAGGCGGGCTCACCCGCGTCGAGGTCCGCGAGGTCGTGGTCTCTTATCCCGGCAAGGACATCTCCGACTGTACGGTTGGGGCGACGCTCGAGGCAGCTCGGGGCAAAGAGTGCACCTCCGTGGTCGTGATGGAGGCGCGTCGGAACCCGTGAGTCTACTCGCGCGCCAGTGACAGCTGCGTAAGCATCACAATGCCAAGGTGACGGGCTCGAGCGCGCCGTCGGATATGGCATTTACCTGGTCGTGCGCGAAGGAGAGCTCGGGCGCACCGCGGACGCGCTCGCGTCGGCGCGCGACGAGGTCGCAGGCTGGCGCGCCTTGCCCGACGCTCGAGGACGGCGCGAAGAAGGCCCCGAGCAAATAACGACGCCTTCGCGCTTGACCCTCACGCGGCGTGAGGCCGCAGCCTCCAGCGAAACAGGAGGCTTTCATGACTGCACCCGCGATCGATCGCCGCGCCGAACCGCCGACACTGGGCGAGTACAATGGCTTCGAGGTTTACCCGATGCCCTTCTTCATCACGCTGCGCTCGCCTGACCCGCGCGCGCTCGGCGACTGGTATGAGAGGCTCGGCTTCCAGCGCATGTTGGATGGGCCCGTGATTCACTTACGCCGCCGAAAGTACCAAGACCTGCTCATCGTGCCCGGGGCGCCGCGACAGCCGGGCGGGCCGGAGCTGCGGCTCGACGTCGATGGGGAGTTCGACGCGCTCGTCGCCGATGCTCAGGCGATCCCGCAGCGGGGGCTCTCGTTGGTCGCGCCGCCATGCGATACGCCTTGGAACACGCGCGAGCTCTCGCTGACCGATCCCGACGGCCACACGCTGATTTTCAGCGCGCGCCGAGCCGTCGAAGATCCGGAGATCCGCGCGCGTATGGAGGCGATGATCGCGGCCGGTCGAACCGAGAAGGCGCCATGAAACCCGCAGGTCGAACCTACCAAGTTGCGGAGCTCGCGCGGCTCGCGGGAGTGTCGGTGCGTGCGCTGCACCATTACGACGAGATCGGCCTCTTGGTGCCCTCGAGGCGGACGCGCGCCGGCTATCGCTGCTATTCGCAGGACGACCTTTTGCGCCTGCAGCAGGTCCTCATTGGGCGCGAGCTCGGTATGCCGCTCGAGCAGATCAAGCGGTCACTCGACGACCCACACTTCGATCGGCGTGCTGCGCTCGTCGAGCAGCGCGCCGCGCTGGCTGCCCGCGCCGAACGCGCCACACAAATGGTGCGCGCGATCGACGCCGCGCTCTCCGATCTCGATGGGGGCCGAGCGAGCGAACTCTTCGAGGGCTTCGACCCTGCGAGCTACGAGGCCGAGGCGCGAGAGCGCTTTGGCCAGAGCGAGGCCTACGTGGAGTCCGCGCGCAGGACTGCGAAGTACACGAAGGCCGATTGGGAGCGATACAAGGCCGAAGCGAACGCCATTATGCGCGCCGCGGCCGACCTCTTCATGGCGGGCGTGGCGAGCGATGACGAACGCGCGCGCGCCGTCGCCGAAGAGCACCGCGCCTCGATCGACCGTTGGTTCTACGCGTGCTCGCCCGACCTGCACGCGGGGCTCGCCGACCTCTACGAGGCGGACACGCGCTTCGCCGAGAACATCGATCGATATGCGCCAGGGCTCACGCCATGGTGGTCGGCTGCAATCCGCGCCAATCAGCGAGGTGGCACTGGCCGTTAGGTCGGCAATGAGGCAAGAATGCAAGAGGTGACGCGCGGGACGGTCTTCTTCGATGGAGTCGTGATAGGACGGTTCGAGACGTCCAACGCGGAGATGCGTGACGTCTGGGGGCGGCTCAATGAGACGCGAGAGTTCGAGTCGTCGGCCTGTCGAGCGCTACTGGAGAGGTTGCAACGATTGACGGAATATCTCGATTCGTGCGGCGATGACGCGAATCCCACTATCAAGAAGGCCGAACTCGAGCTCGAACAACTGCAGGCCCAACTCGAGGAGCACACATTCGAATACGGACCCGACGGGCTCGGTCGTGGCCCCATAGTCATTCTCAAGTGGAGGCGCGGCTGGCTCGAGTTCAGGCTGCTATGAAGAATGTGCCGTTTGCTCTAACGCTCATTCACCAGACGAGAAGGTGCGATGCGCCCCGAACAGGTTGCTTTTGCAGTCGTACGCCACGCAGGCGATCCTGGTGAGCGAGTGTCGACCGTCGTTCAGCCGGAAGTTGGCTTTGCAGCATTCTTCCTAAACACCGCTTGGCCGGTGTCCGGGCTGCACGCCCCGACTGTCATGGCGGAGGCCGCGCGCGCCCATTTGCGCGACCAAGGGCTCACGACCTCAGTCACCAGCGCGGTAGGATTGCTTTCGGCAGTGGATGCCGCGTTGCGACCACTCTTGGTCGCGACCGGGAGAGAGGGTGACCTCGAAGCAAATTGGGACTTTGGAGGTCACGCGGGCCTGATCATGCAGGGAGAAGGAGCAGTGGTCGTCGCGCGCGTGGGCGAAGTCAGGGCCCATCTTGTCGTCGAAGGCGAGTGCCGCTTGCTGCTGGACGACCACACGCTTCTCAATCGCCTGCGGAACGACCCGCGGCACGCTGGCAGCGACCTTCGCAGCGTACCGAGCGTGGTCACAGAGTTCCTCGGCAACGGTGTTCTTCCAGCGGACGCAGCTTGCAGGATAGACGTCCCCAAGGATTCGACCCTCATCGTGGCATCCAGTCAGCTTCTGGACCTCATCGACGCCTCCACGCTTTGCGAATCCGTTGACCGGGCCGCGACCGATGTCGGGGAATTCCTAGCAGACGCCGTACGGCGCGCCTCGGGAACCAGCCCACGAACTGGCTGCATTCTGGTCGCGAGATTCTCCGAATTTTGCGGGCGATTCAGCTCTCTTCCGTCTCGCTGTAGGTGATTCTTTCGAAGCTTCGGCAGCGACTGAGTCTGCGGCACCTGAACTAACCAATTCGAGGCAGTCAGCGCTGAGCCGGGTTCTCACCCTGTTGAGGCCCAACATCCCACCGACCAAACGCCCGCTGGTCGCGCTGATGAAGCAGGCCCGCGCGTATGGAGTTAGCGTCGTCGTCGCGACCCAGAATCCCATGGATCTGGATTACAGGCGCTCAGCAACGCAGGTCTATGGTGTTTGGGCCGCCTCCAAACGACGCCGACCGCGTGCGTGTGCTCGACAGCCTGGCACCCGGACCATCGCTCGGTCCTCCGCCAGCAGCGCTGGGCGATGTCGTTCATGCGCAGCCCCCAGACCCGGCTCGAGATCCGCATGCCTTGGTTGCGCGCGCTCGGGGCTGGGCCTACAGGGGCGTAACTGGCGACCCGACCCGAGCGCTCTCGGCGGTCACATCAAGCAGACCCTCCGACCATTATTGTGCGACCATTCCAACGTGGTGGCCGAGCGAAGCGAGGGCAACGAGTCCCCCTGTTGGGCGAGCGAACGCGACCCCAAGTGGTGGCCGAACCTGCGGAGCAGCAGATGACCTATGGCAGGCTGTGTCGCCGCGCGACGGACCCCAATGAGCCCCTCGTTCGGCGCTATCTGGCCTATCGACAGGCGGTGGAGACCTACAGTTGGCTGACAGGCACGAGCTTCAAGAGCGTTTGCGCGGAGCTCGAGGCGCGCTTCGATCTGCTCCGGAGAGACGAGGCGCTCAGCAAAGAGATCGCGGGCGCCCTGCAAATGCTCGGCGATGCGCGTAGCAGATTCCTGATCGCCCAGCGTGCAGTCGGTGCTCGACGAGCTGCAAGCAAACGTCTGGGGCGGCTACACGAAGAGTCACCCTACGAACAAGAGTTGGGCTCGCTCGTCGTCCTCGGCAAGCTTCGTCCACGAGAGCCCTCGCCATTAGACGAGCCGTTCATCAGCGGCCCCTCATGGGCCAGCAAGCCGGCCTTCGGTCTCGGAGAGGCAGTGCACGTGCTTCCCAACACGAGCAACCGGACGCTAAGAAGCGGCGTGATACGGGCGTGTGTGTGGCACCACCGGCGGGCGTGTTGGTTCTACCTCATCAGCCAGGATGGCCGCAGAATCAAGAAACGCTATTTCGAGGAAGACCTGCGTCGGGAGCTGTAGGATCGTCGTGCTGGCGGCAGTCCATTGAGTGCCCGAGCTCCAGCGTGAGGAAAGCCTCGCCGAATGTCACCGACTCCCACGACGGCTGAGGTCGAAGCACTTCGGGTCCACCTTGGCAGCGATGCTCGATTCTATCGGTTCATCGCGAGCATTGAGACGGAGGCGAAGCTCCTTCCATTTTGGATGTCCAGAGAGCTGGACGGGCTCGAGCTTCAACACGGTATAACCTTCCCGCGAGACCCCATGGCCCTCGCCGCGTTGCTCGCGCCCCTGCTCCCGCCCCACGCGTCGCTATCCATTGAGGACGTGCCCCCATGGGTCGTGTTCGACGAGTTGGGTGGTCGGGCGCCAGTCCAGGCGCTGGGGCGCCTCCCAGAGTTCAACGCTACCTTCTATTTTCGCGCTCGTCATGAGAGCTGGAGCATCGGGATCTCCAGAGATCCCTCGATTGACCCTGTGGACGTTGGAGCGTCGACCCATGGCTGCTTCTTCCACGAGGAGCCCTTCGGCTATGTGCGTGAAGAGGCGAGCCACATGCCGCTCGACGTGGCGCGGTTCTTCATCGTTCGCGAACTGTCTCGATGGAGAGCGCTCCATACTGGGAAGGCTGATTGACGGAACTCTTGCAGTGGCCCTCGTCCGATTACCAGTCGGTAAGCTATGCTCGTAAGCGCGTTCGTCTCGCGTTAGCCGGAGTCGGCCTTGTCAGCTGTGAACTCAATGAGGGGTCTGATACGCGCTGGAAGGCGGGCAAGCGAGAGAGCACGCCGCGACGTCAACCAGGGGCTCTCGGTTCCGCGGTCATCAGCGCGACGAGCGTTGCGTACGACAGAAAGAGACGCATCGGACGGCCTGGTAGCTCTTGAAAGTCCCAGCGTTGGTAGAAGCGCTTCGCTTGGTCGTCGACACAATCGAGCCGCACCGCGACAAACGCAAACGTCTGCGCCGCGGTGAAGCAGTCAGATAGTGCTTGTGCGACAAGTCGAGTGCCTAGGCCGCAACCACTGTGCCTCTTGTCAACACCCAGCCATGCCAACACCGCAACTGGCAAAGCCCGATGGGGCAGCTTCTTCACAAGTGAAGAGGGGAGATCACTGAAGTCGACTTGCCCAGTCGCGAGCGTGTAAAAACCTGCGACGTTGCCGGAGGATCAAGAGCGACCTTCGTGACGGACAGGCTCGATCCTTTTAACGGTTAGGCCACCGGTCGATCAACGAACCCAAGAGACACAATGAGTCCTCCGAGGCTGTTCATGGGTGCGCGCCGTCCCCTCGACGGGCGCGCCGACGTGGTCGCTCACCAGCTGCCCGCCCACCACCTCGTCACGCACGGGGTGGTGGTCGGAATGACCGGTAGCGGCAAGACGGGGCTCGTGACCGTCCTCGTCGAGGAGGCCATGCGCAACCGCGTCCCGACGCTGGTCATCGACGTCAAAGGGGACTTGCCCAATCTCCTATTGTCCTTCCCGACCTTCGAGGCTTCTTTACTGGTGCCTTGGGTCGAACCCCCACCCGGGAGCGCCGAGACGCATGCGTCTTTGGCGGCGCGTCTTGCGGCCGAGCGCCAGCGTGGCCTCGAGTCTTACGGCATTGGGGTCAAACAGCTCGCCGAGTTCGCGCGCGCGACGCACGTGCGCGTGATCACCCCGGGCGCCGAGGCCGGCGAGCTCTTGCATGTCCTCTCGGCGCTCGAGCGACGCTCCAATCGTTGGGACACCGACGTCGAGGGCGCCCGCGCGGCGCTCAGCGCTGCCGTATCACTCATTCTGCGCCGATCTCGCGTCGCTCTTGCCGGAGATTTCGGACCCGCCCATCGCCTCGATTGGAGCGTTGGACGTCAACCACTTCATGTCGAAGCGGGCACGGCGCGACCTCGCGGCCGGACTGAATACCCTGCTCGCATCTCCCTCCTTTGCGAGCTGGCGGCGGGGCGCCACGCTCGACATCGGCGCTTGGATGGAGCCCACCGCGGGGGTGACCCCGACCACCATCCTCAGCGTCGCGCACCTCGACGACGACGAGCGCGCGCTCGTTTTGGGCGTCGTCCTCGAGGAGTTCCTCTCCTGGGTGCGGTCGCTGCCGGGCTCTAGCCACTTGAGAGGGCTGCTCGTCTTCGACGAGGTCTATGGCTTCTTGCCGCCGCACCCGGCCTCACCACCGACCAAACGCCCGCTGGTCGCGCTGATGAAGCAGGCCCGCGCGTATGGAGTCGGCGTCGTCGTCGCGACCCAGAACCCCATGGATCTGGATTACAGGGCGCTCAGCAACGCAGGCCTATGGTGTTTGGGCCGCCTCCAAACCGACGCCGACCGCGCGCGTGTGCTCGACGGCCTGGCCAACGAGGCAGGGCAGGGCCAGTCGGAGGCGGAGCTCGGCGAGCTCCTCAAACGCCTCGCGCCGCGCTGGTTCGTCGTCCGCGACAGCCACGCGGACCACGGCTCGGTCCTCCTCCAGCCGCGCTGGGCGATGTCGTTCATGCGCGGCCCCATGACCCGACTCGAGATCCGCCGGGCCTTGGCCGCGCGGCGCGCGCTCGGTGATGGGCCTACAGGGGCGTAACCGGCGGGCTAGCGCTCTCGCGGTGTCTGCAGTGACGGGTCGACTGTATCCCCGAGCCTGCTCGTGGACGGCTGCGTGCGGATCGGCTGCGAGCGATGCGGCTCGAGCGGCTCGTCGCCTTCAGCTGCAAGCGTCGTGGTTTCAGTCCTCGTGCCTGGGACCCCGCATGGCGGACACGGCGGTGCACCTGGTCGAGAAGGTGATCCCCGAGGTCCAGGCCCGATGTCCCCTGGTGGCAATCGCTCGCCATCGACGCAACGAGCATCCAATGGGCGGACAACGTGAGCGGTTTGGGAACGGTCAAGAAGATGACGCCGAAATAGCGCACCTCGAGTCATGCTGGGACGGAGGGGACGACCACGAACATATGAAACCGCTGCGCATTGCGCTCACTTCCTCTTCGCGCGGCTCTTCGGGAAGCAGAGCTCGCCGACGAGCCCATCGATGGTCGTGCAGAGTAGGGCACCTTCGGTTCGCGGGTCCGCGACATCGAGCGGCTCGAGCAGGTCGCCAGCGGAGGTACCGTCGCTGAGCGTCAGGGGGCCGGGCGCCACGCGGTAGGTGACCTTCGACTTCCGGCAGCTCGCGGCCGCCCCCAAACAGCCAATCGACCCCAGGCCCCAACCCTCTCCACGCCAACCCACGCGCAGGCTCGCCTCGGTCACCTGAACGCGGACGACGCCATACTGCACAGGCACGGTCATGAGCAGCTTGTCAGCGACACGCGTGAGGGACGAGCCGCTCGCGTTATCGACCCTTTCGGAAATGCCGACTGGCCGTCCGTCCATCATGAGGGGATCCGTACCAATCAGGCCGCAAGTGACGGGGTATTCGGCCGACCATCCCGGGATGTACGGATCCTTCGATGTCCGCTCCCAGTGCTCCTGCGCCAGCTCCTCGAGCGGCCCCACGATGGCAGCTTCCTCCGTCGGCTCGCGCGAATCGCCCTCACGCCTCCAGGAGCGGCAGCCGAGCGGGGCTCTGAGCGCCGTGAGCGCCGGAGGATGGGCGTCCATCTGAAAGGACAGCGCCACGTCGTCCTCCCCGAGGGACACGGGCAGTGTTCGCAACCCGTAATCGCCGACAGCGAACCTGCCCTTCACAATGGTCAGCGGCGTACCGCTGTAGACCACATATCCAGTTCCGTCCGAGAACTCGACCCGCTGGCTCTTCTTCAGCACGGGCGCGAGGAGATCGCGCCGAAAGTAGGCCTCGATGTCCATCGGGAAAGAGCCAGATCGGAAAGCAGCTCGCATTGCCTCCGGCAGGTGCTCGCGACGGGTCACCCATTGGATGCGCACCACATCCCCCTCGTCCTCCACGACTCGGTACAGGTCGAGGTTCATCTCCCCGAGATCGTCTCGAAGGAGCTTGGACTGCACCAACGTTCGAGCACCCTCCGCAGTGGTGGCGGCTACGGCGATCCGCGGCGCCAGTATCCACCCCTCGAGCTTCTCGTTCTTGAACCGCTTCGGCCACTCTGCGGGCTCGACGGGTGAGGCGGTGGGGCCGAGCGCCGCCGCCGTCGCTGAGGGCCCAGATGCTCTCGACATCACCGCACCCGGAATGGGTGCGGAGGTACAGGAGACGCTCGCCAGATATGTGAGGATGAGTGGGATCATTCGCGGCGACACCATGACCATACGATGATTGATTGCAAATCGATCGCGTCAACGCTGCAATCTCGATTGGAGCGTTGGACGTGTTTGGGCCGCCTCCAAACCGACGCCGACCGCGCGCGTGTGCTCGACGGCCTGGCCAACGAGGCAGGGCAGGGCCAGTCGGAGGCGGAGCTCGGCGAGCTCCTCAAACGCCTCGCGCCGCGCTGGTTCGTCGTCCGCGACAGCCACGCGGACCACGGCTCGGTCCTCCTCCAGCCGCGCTGGGCGATGTCGTTCATGCGCGGCCCCATGACCCGACTGGAGATCCGCCGCGCCTTGGCCGCGCGGCGCGCGCTCGGTGATGGGCCTACAGGGGCGTAACCAGCGGCCCACCCCCGCCGAGATCGCCGCGAGTGCACACAACCATCCCCCGATCGCGGTTCGAATTCGCTAGGACCACCTATTTCCGGACGCGCCCTCAGCGCTGCGCGCCGAGCACGAGCCAGCGATCTTCCGTGGGAATGTACTCGAAGAGTCGACTCTCCTGGGCGTGGGAGTCGGACTCCAGCACCACGATCCGATCGTCGACCACGGCCACGCCCTCTTGGAGCCTGCTCGGCAATCGCTTTTCGCGAGCCGCAGTCGACCGCCAAACCCGCGCCTCGGGATCGTAGATTTGGGGGCCGCCCGCATCCATTACAAAGCTGGAGAAGGCGTAAATCCGGCCGTGATGGACGACAACGCCACCCGCGGTCGGCCGCGCGAGCGGGGATTCTGTTCGCCACGACTCGCTCACCGGATCGAACGAGACCACATCCTCCACGGGGCTGGTGAACCGGTCCTCACCACCGCCGACGAGCCAAATCCGGTCCTCGAACCACACGGCGCTCGCGAACGAGGAGGGCCGCGGCAAAGCGGGCAGTTCGCGCCACTTGTCGCCGTCGAGGACCCACGCTCGCTGGGCTTGGCCGCTCTCGACGTCGAGCGCGCCGTCCCACCTCGGGCGGAGCGTGTGCCCGACCCACCGACCACCAAAAGCATATAGACGGCCGTCGTGCGCGAGCGCGGCGACCCCCTCGAGCCCAGTCGCGTCGGGATTCGGAAGCGCTTGATGAGGCAACGGAGGCAGGTCGCGCCACGCGGACTTCTTCAACTCGTAGGCTCGGACTCGGAGGGTGTCGCCTCCGAACACGACCATTCCACCCACCATGAAGATGGCGTCGTCGGAGCTCGCCACGCCGGCGTGCGCCACACGCTCGCCCGGTCGCTTCTCCCACGCGCCAGCGACTGGATCGAGCAGAAGATGAGGCGCGCCGCTCGCCGCGGGGGCGGCTCCCACACGATGCAGCTCACAGCCCATCCCCACGAGCCAGGCCGAGTCGGATGCGATCGCTGGGATCTCCTTGGTGGGCCAGGCGCAGCGACCGGGCGGAGGAGCCACCGGAGCGGCTTCCGCCGAAGGACGCTCGGCACCGACCTTACCGCTCGGCTCCTCTACTTTTGCGTGCGCTCGTTCTGTCTCTTGAGCGTGGCCCCCCCCGTTCGGGGTCGCGCTACACGCGAGGAGAAGGGGCAGCACACCACAGACAAGACCAAACACTCTCGTGGAGTGAATACGCGGCGCACGGACCGGTGAATTGGATGTCTGCCACTCTCGCGGACGGTAGGCTGATGGCAGCGATCTCATGAGCTCGGGCAGGGAAGATAGCACCCGTACCGCGGCTCTCACGGTGTCTGCGGTGACGGGTCGACTGTCCCATCCCCAAGCCTGACGACCCTTATCGGCTAGAGAGGTACTCCCCAATCGACTGCGGAGTTCGATCGTAGGCTGGGACGATGTCGCCGTCCCACGCGAAGATCACGACCGTCGAATCGAAGAGCGGCTCCGCATAGACGAAGGCAGCTCGGATGACCGCGCCGTCTTGCGTGCTCAAGACGACGCCGCGCCCCGCGCCCAGCAACGTCGAGTCGGGCAGCGGGACCTCGCCGGCATAGAGGGACAGCGCGACCTCTCGGTCGGCCTCCGCGGAGGTCATTTCTCCATTCGCGAGCGCCGCTTGGATTTGCATCAAGCGCTCGTTCGCCTTCGCTCCGCGGGCTGCGCGACGCTCTGGAGTGCTCTCGCGCAGACGGGTCGCGACGTCCTCGGCGGCGGTGAGCTCGCCCTTGCCCTCGCGAGCCAAGTCGGCCGCGACGGATTCGACGGACCCCGTCACCAGGTAAGCGACCGAGATGGGAGAGTCCCCGATGGGGTATCGGCGTGCGGGCTCGGTGTCCGTCCCGACCGGGGGAAATCCGATGGCGCGCTGGTCTGGGGGCAGGTCGACTGCCGTCGGCGCGAACAGCTCGCCCATGCGCGCATGACCGACCTTGTATTGGTCCAAGAGGCGCTGGCGACTCGAGTCGCAGGCCACGATGCGCAGCGCGAGCTCGCGCCCGGAGACGTGCGGGTCGGCGGCGAACGGCAACGCCAAGTCCGAAGCGCGAGGCGGGCAGTCCAGCGTGCCGAGCAAGCGCAGCCCCGCGTCCGCGATCTCGGGATCACCGAGCGACAGCGCGAGCTCCGCCGCGGGCAGCGTGCGCCGGTCGCGGGTGAGCGCCAGCCTGCGCAGGTCGGCGACGATCTCCAGGCGCTCGCCGAATTGGGTTCGGCAATCTTGACGGCTCAGGTCGAGGCACTCGCCCGAGTGTCCGGTGGTCGCCGCGAGGCCGCCGTCCCGCGAGGCCGTTTTGGGGGTCGCTGCCTGCGGGCGTGGAGGTCGAGCTGGCGGGGGCGACGGCCAAGCCGACGAGCGCGCCCGCTGCGACCGAAGGGCGCAGCAGCGCCCGCAGGAAGTGGCCGCGCTGCGAGGTCAATGCGACCGCCCCGTGTAGTTCTTCATGTTCTTGAGAACATTGTCATAGGCACCTTTCTCGTCCTCGAACCGGATGGTGCGCTGGGCCGGGTCCTTCTTCTTGCGGTCCTCGCAGCTGTCCTGCGACTGGTGGAGGAGCGCGTCGAGGACGGCGCGCTCGTTCATATAGGCGTCGGCCTCGTCGTTGGCCCACTCGAGCGCGGCGTCGACCGCACCCCCCTGCTTGGCGTCCGCGTCCTTGCCTGGGAGCCGCGAGACGTTCCGCCCCGCGCGTCGAGGTCCGGGCGTCTTTGCCTTGGACTTCTTGGCCTTTGCGGCGGCCTTGCACGTGTTCACGTGGGTGGACTCGTGCATGAGCGCAGCGAAGATGAACTCCTCGCAGACGTCCTTGAACTCGCTCCGCTGGAGCGGGCTCTTCGCGTCGTCGCGCGAAGACCAGATGTCTTGTGCGGTCTCGCCGAGCGCCACATCGCCGTCGGATTTGCCCGATCGGCCAGTCGGGTTGCCCGCAGGTTTGAAGACGAGCTTGCACTCTTCGTTCGTGCCGAGCGTGGGCGGGTTCGCGCAGCCGCCCGCCGGGAGCTTGAGGCCCATCTGTTCGATGGTGGCGATGGCGAGATTGACCTCTTCGCCGAGCTTGTCCTCGAACTTGGAGACCTTCTCGTCGAGCTCGGTGCCGTCCGGGTTGCGGTTCGCGGCGAGATTCTTGAGCTGTGCGAGCTTCGCCTCGACGTCGGCGCGAGCGGCTGCGCGAGCAGCGTCCATCGCGGGGGTCTTGCTCGCCGTCATGTCCGAGAAGCGGAGCAGCTCCTCGAGCTCCGAGACGCGCCGGTTCAAACCCTGAGTCCCGTATTCGGTGAAGGTGCGGTCGGTGTATTTCTCGAGATCGTCGAGCTTGTTGTCGTTGGCGAGCGCGTCCAATACAGCCTTCGACAGGAGCCAGTCCGACCGATAGGCGGACTCCCGAATCTGGGCTCGGGCCATCTGGATGGCGAAGCAGGGGTCCACCTTCGCATCGCACTTGCGACCCTCGAGGCAGCGCTTCATGGCGTGCGCCGGCTGGGGCTCGTACGCCGCGGCGGCCAGGGCAGGCACGATCGTGAGGGCCGCGAGGCTGGTCAAGAAGCCCAAGGGCCGGGCCGGCTTTTGCGGCTGGCGCGAAGACAGAACTCGCCTGAGGCTCTTCATCGCGACGCGGAAGCTAGCTTGACTCGCAAACGAATCTCAAGCGTCTCTACGGTCGGATCGAAGGGATCCAGCGTCCTCGCGCGGATGACCTCCTCGAGCGCAGCGTCGAGCTCGCCGGCCTCCTCCAGCGCGAGCGCGTGGTTCAAGTGAGGCCGCGCGTTGGCGGTCGACTTGCGCGCGGCGTCCGCCCAAAACGCGACGGGGCTCTCGAGGATGCGACATCGGTGGATGGTCGCGACGCCGAGCGTCCCCGCGAGGAGCCCTGTTGCCGCTTGCGCTGCGAGCCGCACCCAGCGCCGCGCGCCACTCTCCACGACGCGGGTGAGGCGCTCGTACGAGAGCGCGCTTGCCTCCGCGACGAGCATCACGAAGCCGGCGAGCGCGAACGCAAACGGCTTCTCCGTGAGGGCGTCCAATTTGGGAATAGCGGACTGCGTGGGCAAGAGCGCCGCGAGGACGAGCGACGCGCCCAGCGCTGCACGGGTACGCCGCGCCCGCGCGCTCACGACGGCGAGGGCGACGAGCCCCACGAGGATCGTGGCGCCGCCGATGAAGGCCGGTGAGGCCATCGTGCGCGGGAGGAGCTCGCCGTGATCCGAAGAGAGCTTGTCGAGCGCGAACCAGAGTGAGAGGCCGTGAGGGATCGCAGCGACCTGCCGCGCGACGCTCTCGCCCCACGGCCGCGCCTGCAGGGAAAACTGCGCGAGCTTCGAGTACCGCGGGTGCACGAGGAGGTACGCCCCCATGAGGAGTGCGGCCGTCAGGACGGGCTCCAGCCGCGCGACGCGCACGCGCCAGCCCTCGGTTTCGTGACGCGCCACCGAGAGCGCAGCGAGCGGCAAGACCCCCGCGATCGCGGTCTCCCTGGCCAAACACGCGAGGGCGAGCGCGACGGCGGCGGCGCGCCAGCGACGCCGGACTGCCCAATAGCAGGCGAGCAAGACGAGCGTCGAGGCGAGCACCGCGCTGCGATTGGCCAATAGCCAGACGCCGTCGCCCTGGATGGGATGAAGGGCATAAAGGAGCGCGAGCCCGGCAGACGTGACCAGGCCCACGCGCATCCGCGCGAGAAGCGCGAAGAGGAGTGCAGCGCCGGCCCCGAGCATCGAGGCGGTGACCGCGCGCCGAACCGCGGCCGAGTCTCCCAACCCCGCGGAGCTCTCGAGCGCGAACGTCAATTTGGTGAGCGGACGAAGCGTCTTCAGCGCGAGCCGTGCGAAGGCTCCAATCGAGCTGCTCGCCGGGTCATTCAGCGGTGTCACCCAATCATCGAACTCGTACGGGCCTTGCGCGTGGGTACCCCACAGGATGAGCGTGGTGAGCGCGAGGATCGAGGCCGCGGCGAGCAGCGTGCGGTGCGGGCCGATCCGTGGCGCTCCAACCGGTGACCGCTCGTGCACGAGTTCGCACGGTGCCAAAAAGCCGCTCGGGTGTCGAACACAAGGAGTCCGCGGTCAGCATCCCGTCGGGCCGACGATCGTCGAGCCACTCGTTACCGTTCGAGCGCGACTCCGACGTAGCGCGCGCCTTCCGCGCTACGGCGTGAACGGCTTGCACGCGGGCACGCTCGTGTCCTCGCGCCCGAGCCCGGCGGTGATCTGGACGCGTGTGTCTTGCCACGTCGCGCCGATGCCCCACTCGCCATCGCGCGGCAGCGGGCGCTGCCACGTCGACGGAGGCCGTCGCTCGAGCCCCGCCGCCGTGAGTGCTGCCTCCACCGCTGCCCGGTCGGCCTCGGGCACCATGAGATCGAGGAACCGCTGCTGCGCGCCTGACGCAAGCCATCGCCGCCCCGCCCGCACGACCAGCTTCTTCTCGATCCCGAGCTCCGCCAGTGCGACGAGCTCCTCGGCCGTCCCCACGAACATCTCCCGGATCCGTCCGTTCACATCCCGGATGTGCCCGCCGGCCAAGAACACCCGCGGGGGGCTGCACTGCGACGACGGGGAGTCCAGATCGAGCTCCTCCCCCGGTGGCGGCACGAGCGCCACCTCATCGATCCTCTCCCGCCGCGCCAGCAGATCCTCCGGCGCGATCGAAGGCACCTCGATCGCGAGCGTTCCCCGCACCCGCGGTGTCACCTCGACGTCCTGTCGCATTGAGCAGGCCGCCGGCAACCCATCGACATACTTCTCCATCCACCGCGCCTCCTCCGGCGCAGCGAACAACGGCGGAGGCATCGCCACGAGCGCCAAGCTCTTCGCCGGCATCGCCGACGCCGATGCCGATGCCGACGTCGACGCCGAGGCCGACGCCGACGCCGACGTCGACGCCGAGGCCGACGCCGACGCCGACGCCGACGCCGACGCCGACGCCGATGCCCTCCCCCGCGAGCTCGTCGTCGACGACCCGGCCGGCGCAACGCTCGAAGATCGCACCGAAGCGCTCCCCGCATTCCCTCCCGGGTTCGAGCACCCCACCAGGACCAAAGCGACCCACACTCGCCTCACCGCCGCAGCGTATCCCTCCGGCTGTGCCCCGCGTGGGTGCAACGGGACCTCTCGGAAAAGCAGGGCCCAGCCGACAGCGCGGCATCCGCACGATGCAGCGAGCTCCCAGGGAGCGACACCGGCCCGAAGAGACGGTGCTGTACCGGACGCTCGCGGCGCACTGGGCGGAGTTCCGCGAGCGCGTCGAAGAAGCGGGAGGCCTGCCGCGGTTCGTGCAGCGTGAGGTGGACGAGTACCTGCGTTGTGGCCTGCTCGAGCACGGCTGCGTGCGGATCGGCTGCGAGCGATGCGGCTTCGAGCCCCAACGCGTTGGTGCTACTCTTTCCCGTCGCGAGGACTCGATGGGTTCCAGACCTCCCCCGGCCGACATTGTCCAGTATGTGTGGACAGAGCCTGACTACAACGTTGCCCAGTCTGCAGTCGAACGTGAGAATACCATAAAGATTGGTGAAGACTCGTATTGGGCGCACCCATTATCAAGCACTCCTCACACACGCGCGGCACGGGAGCAGGAATATGCTGCCGTCAACATACCAGGGCCGGTGCGCCTTGCGAACGTTGAATATGTCCAATACCCGGAGCCACCGTAATGTTGTGCGCCAAAGTGGCGAGGAGCTTGCTCGGCGTTACTGTCGCACTAACGGTTACGACTTCGTGCGGAGAGTCGCCTGGTGCCCCCGGTTCCAGTTCAACCAGTTCGAGTCGTCCTACGACACCGACCGCCTCCTCCACATTGATGATGAGCGCAAGGGGCGCACCTGGATCCTCGGCAGTGCCCAGACTCAAGGAGCTTCTCTCAGACGCCGATTCAGAAGTGGCGGAGGAGGCCGCGGACGCCCTCAGCCTGATTGGGACCGAAGAAGCATTCGAAGCCCTCGTCGAATACGAGGTTCGGACTTTTCTACAGCACACAGCGCAGCCCTTCCCACCGTTTCGTTTCGCTCGAATCAGCAGCGCTGCTGCTCAGTCTGCCATCGAGGCTCGCCTCGGGCAGGAGACGAGCCCGTTGGTGCGTGCATTTCTGGTGTGCTCTTGGGTGGGGGAGACACGCGATGACCTGCAGAGGTTTTTGCGGCTGGCACTTCATGATGACGATAGCCTGATTGCCGCGTGGGCCGCGATCCGCTACGGGCTCGCCAAGTTTGAGGACTCTTGCGCCGTCTTGGTGAACTTGTTGGACTTGGCACTCGATGAGCGTCGTGTCGGAGCGATTCTCGGGCTCGAGTACCTAGGAGATACGCGTGCCGTTGAACCTCTTTTCAAGGTGGGAGCAGAACCTTCTGTCGAGATGCCGCGCTACTTCGGGCGGGACGCGGCTGTATGTCTTCGAGAGCTCTTCAGTCGCGCTGATGTTGGCGGGCAGGCAATTACGGTTCAGGATCGGGCGCTCCTGGCAGCGCTCAGTCTTCTGGATCCAAGCGGCGAGACGAACCATCACCCACTCGGCCCTCTGCGAGACTGGGCAGCGTCGAGCGAAGTGCGCCGCCGCCGAGAGATGCTGGGGCAGATTGTAGCGGGACCACACGGAGGCGACTCGTCTCATATTGTGCCATGTCCAAATCGCGGGCAGTGATCGGCACTCCACAAGGTTGAGGACGGTGTCGACGAGCAGTGAGGACGTCGAGAGTCAAAGTCGCGCAGCGATACGGAGGTCGGCCGAATGGTATTGGTGATGCTGAAGTGGTCACAGTCCTCGCCCTGTGAACGTGCGGTGTCAGCTTCGACTACTGATAGGTGAAGACGGTTGTCGGTGTAGCTGGCTGCGTCATCCCCAAAGACGTGCTTAAGGTTAACGGCGTTTTGAGGCGGCACTGTCGGGTCATCGGGGGTGTCAAAGTACCAGAATATGCCCTCCTCGGCTGCGATTCGTGTGATGGAGTTGAGGTCTGTTTTCTGGTATTGTACGCAGAATGGTTGCTTGACGTGCTCTCGTGCGAGCCGTTCTTGATGTGGAATCTGGGCGTTGTTGAGTATGGCGGTAATGATTTCTGGAGCCGAGCGGTCTTGAAAGATTATGCCGCTGTGTTCCGCGCTTCGCCTCGAGTGCGCCTCACTCGAAGCGGCGCACCGCTGGTTCGCTGACATCTCTGTTAGACAAGTGGTTGCGGGGCGGTGCGCAGAGCCGAGGACACGACTACGCGTCCACTGGCCCGTACATCATTGGCAATCAGCGGCTCGGGTATTGGGCCGTCCCTGCGACTCCGGCAGCGAGCAGCGACCGCAGGGCCCTTTGCCACCGGGCACCAGCCGCGACCTTCCCATCGGCGTCGACGACGAGCGCGAGCAACAGCTCATCGGGAGTCGCCGGGTTCCAGGTGAGCCCCCAGCGCGCTTGCATCGAGGGATCCTTCGCGAGCCGCTCGAGCGCCGTCCGAGGTGTCGACGGGTTCGATGCGACAGCCCGCCGCACGTACTCGTTGCCATCGGCGGCGAGCCGCTCGAGCAGCGCGGGTGGAGCGACAGGGTTCATCGCGGCGTCGCTCCGCGCGTCGTCGTAGTCACGCCCGTCCTCCGCGCGCGACTCCTCGAGCACCCTCGCAACGAGTTCTATCGACGCGAGCGGATGCCGCGCGGCCGCGCCCCGCACCATCGCTTGCGGGTCGCGCGCGAGCTCCTCGACGAGCCCGAGAGGCGTGCGGCGATCGGCCGCGATGCGCGCCCGCGTGTACGCATAGGGATCGCGCGCCAAGAGCTCGATCAGCGTCGGGGTCAGCCACGGGTGGAGCGCCATCTGGTAGCCGACGAGCGGCGACTCGGGGTCGAGCCTCTCGGCCAGCCACGCGACCGGGAACGACGGATCCCCCACCTTGCCCGCCGCCACGATCGCGGCGAGCGGCTCCGGCGGCGCCCCCACCGCGACTGCGCTCGCGGGGTGGAAGAGGGGGTGAAGCTCGACGCACGCGCGGTGCGCGCCCGGGAACGACGGGTTCGCCGCGAGGTTCGCGAGGACCGGCGGCGACATGCGCGCCATGATCCGCTCGAGCGCGGCGAGCGGCGCTTCGGGGTTGATCGCGAGCGCGACGAGCAGCGCATCGTCGGCGTCCTCGGTCGCCAGCGCCAGCAGCGTCTCCTGAGGCGCATCAGCGCGACCGGCCACGACCGCGCGCACGCCGCGGTCGATGTCGTCGCCGAGCCGGGCGAGGAGCGCCGGGGGCGCCGCGCGGTTCCCCGCGACCGCGGCGCGCACCTCCGGTGCGGCGTGCGACGCGAGCCGCGCGAGGTCGGCCGCGGGCAACCGTGCCGACTGTGCTGCCGCGCGAACCACGTGCGTCGCCGCATCCGACGCGAGCGTGGCCAGGTCCGCGGGCGTCGTCGTGGGGTGGCGCGCGACGAGATCGAGCTCGAGGATTCGGTCGCGCGACCCGTCGTCTGGTCGGGCCACGTGCGCGCCCAATATCGCCGCGCTCGTCGAAGGGTTCGTGAGCACGTTGCGGCGGACGTGCGCGTCGACGTCGCGTGCAAGGGCCGCAAGCACGTGCTCCACGACCGCCGCATTCGCAGCCAACGCGCGCCGCACCTCGGCGACCGCATGCGTTTCGAGGCCGTCCAAGTCGTTCGTGCCGCCGGCCCGCGCGAGGTCGTCGCGGTACACATCGCGACGGAGCAGAACAGCAACCGGGTGGTCGGGCCTCTCCGCCTCGGCCTGGCGGATCCGCTCGAGCGCGCGCTCGCGCTGGCCGAGGTAGAGCTCGATCGTGCCAATCGACGCTGGCAGCGGGTAGACCAAGAGCGGCGCTGCAGTCGCGATCGACCCGTGGAGCGGCGACGCTCGCCGCTTGTGCCACGCGTCTCGCGCGGCCGTCTCGAGGAGCGCGCCGAGCGTTCGGTCGAGCCAGCCCTCGTACCACTGCCCGAACGACGCAGCTGCGGGCGCGAGCGCGCCGTCGGCCGCCGTGTAATCGCTCCACACCTCCCCCGCGCGCTCGCCGTTCACGACCAGCAGGTGGAAGTACCCGCAGCCGATCTCTGACAGCACGAGGCACCCATCGTAGGGGTTGGCGTCCTCGGGCAGGTTTGGCGGGCGCGGCGCGTCGACGGGCGACCATGCGGCCGAGAGCGCGAACGGACGCCGGACCTCCGCGGGCCGCGCCAGCGGCTCACGCTTCCCGGTGCCGGCGGTGAACACCTCCCCCTCGTTCGTGGTGAGGGTGGCGACGACCGAAGGCAGCGCATCGAACGCGGCCGGCGCGAGGCCGAGCAGCCCGTAGTCGGGCCCGGCGCCGCCGCCCGACACCTGCAGCAGGAACGCGCGGAAGTCGGCCGGCAGCGCGACTCCGTGGGTGGCCTCGAACGCTTCCACCTCCGCCTCCGCGAGGGGCGCTTGCCTCGCGTGATGTGGCCACTCGAGGGTCGCGGCCGCCGTCTCGAGGATTTCGAGCTTCTCACGCAGGCGAGCGCACGCGTCCATGGATCAACCCCCGAGCTGCAGCTGCTTGAACGGGCTGCCCTCGGCGGTCCCCGTCATGCCCAGGATCATCGCCTTGCGCAGCGGGCCGATCTTCGACGCGATCGGCATGAACAGGTCGCGTAGGACGCCGAGCACGTCGTGCTCGCTCTGGAAGAACGGTGTGAGCCAGCGCGTCACCGTCTCGTAATACGTGAGGTGCTCGCGTCGCGTCGCCGAGTAGCGGTAGAGCGCGCGCACGACGTCGCCCTGCTCCAGCTCGAGGCTGTCGGCGAGCACCATCGCGTCCCAGAGGGCGAGGTTCGCTCCTTGGCCGAGCTGTGGACTCATCGCGTGTGCCGAGTCGCCCAGGTAGACGATGCTGTGCGTGTTCCACGGACGCATCACGACGTCGAAGTAGCGCGAGAAGAGCACGTCGTCGGGCCCCGAGATCTGCGCGACGACCGGCGCGGCCCTCGGCTCCATCTCGACGATCTCTTCCTTCCAAGCGTCGAAGCGTGCGCGCCACGCCTCGACCTCGGCCTCGGCGATGCTCCAGTACAGGCTGACGAGCGGGCAGCCTGCCTTCTCGCCGTGGACTTGGTCGGGGCCGACGCCGGTGGGCAGCAGGCCGAGCATGCGGCGCGTGCCGCGCACGATCTGGTGGAGCCGCTTCTGGAACTGGTGCTCCGGATCGCGCGCGACGAACCACAGCGCGCCCCACGGGTACGGCTCCGCCGCGCGCACGAGGCCGGTGTCGTCGCGAAAGCGAGACCGCGCGCCGTCGGCGGCGACCACGAGGTCGTGAGGGCCGCGCCGCCGGCCGCGCTCGTCGAGGATGAACAGCTTGCTGCGCTCGCGCGCGACACCCGTGCACGCGACGCCGAGCTCGAGGTCGATGCCTGCCTGCGCGACGGCGGCCTCGTAGAGCGCGGTGAACAGCACACCGCGGTGGGAGCCCACGCCGAAGTAGCTCGGCGAGACGTCGGCGTACTCGAGCGCGAGCAGCGGGCCGCCGCCGTGCCGAAGGACCTCGAGCCCCTCGAGGCGCTCGCCCCGCTCGATCACGTAGCGATCGAGCTCGAGCCGGCGAAGGACGTGCTGGCCCGTGGGCTGGAGGATGATCCCCGCGCCGATCGCCCGAGGTCGCTCGACGCGCTCGTAGATCGTCACGCGGTGCCCCTGCCGCGCTAGAAACAGCGCCGCCGCGGGGCCCGCGGTTCCGCATCCCACCACACCGATGTCGAGCTTACGCATGAAGGCACCCGTCGAGCCGCACGTGCCCAACGGTACCCTCGCCCGTTCGCCACGCCGACCGTGAACCATGGGCTCGCTCGTTCTGGCCATCGCCGTCTGCGTCGTCGCGCTCGTCCTCTGGCGGCGCCGTCGATATTGGAAAGTAGCGGCGCTTCAACCTGAGCGTCTCGCGCTCCTGCGGCGCGAGTCGGCCGCGCTCGGGCTGGTTCCCGACGGTCTCGGTTTGATGCTCGAGGCTCCCGGCGGACCGACCTTCCTCCACGTCGTCGACCCACGTGACCTGCAGGACCCCGAGCCCTACGTCGCGCTCGACGCGCCGCGCGCGATGTCGGCCTTCGCTTATGTCGATATGGTCGCCAGCACGCCGGACGTTCCGTTCGAGCTCGCGCTGTACAAGCGTGATCTACTCATGCGGCAGCGAGGCCTCGAGCGCAGTCTGAGCCGCCGCTTTCGCCGCACGTACTACGCATCCGCGAACGGCCCGTCGAGCAACGCTGCGCTCGCCTGGCTCATTGCGAACGAAGCGACCCTGCTCCGCCTTCGGCCGAGCCGGGTCTACGTCCACCGCAGCGGCGGACCTCCGCCGCGGGTCGAGATCATCTTGGACCTCTCGACCCTCGCTCCCGGGCACCTCGGGACCAGCCTCGAGCTGATCGCCCAGTCTTCAAAGAAGCTTTGAGTCAGATCCACTTCACGCCGGCTCAAAGTTCGCACCTCTGGGGCGGTCTCTTATCCCGGTAAGGACATCTCCGACTGCACGGTTGGGGCGACGCTTGCGCGCCAGTGAGTGACATTTGCGTAAGCCTCACAATCCCTGCGACGACCAGATGACCTCGGCGGCGGGGTCGAACAGCCAGCCATTGTCGCGATAGAGGATGAAGTCTCGGAGCCCCATCGCGCGCAGTCTGCAGAGGGTGACGTGCACGCGATTGGCCATCGAGAGGGAGGACGCGCGCTCGTCGGGCCAACCCAGCTGAAAGAGTTGTTCGGTCGTGAGGACGGTCCCGCGGCCCTGGCCGTCGAGCAAGCTCGAGAGGATGCGCCGCAGGGTCTTGGACCGCCCGAGCGATTGACGCTCGCTCGGGCCCACGCAGAACCATAGGGCATTGGGGCCGACCATGATTCGCCGAGAGGGCTGGGGCGACTCGCCGTGCGAGACTGCCAGGGCGCGCGAGAGACAGCGCACCTCGAGGGCATAATAGCCAGGTGGCTCGGGGGCGGACGCGAGCGCTCGCAGACTGGAGGCTTCGAGGGGCGGGCGCTCGCCGCGCGCGATGATGTCGACATAGGGCGCAAAGCAGGCAGGCGGCTGGGCGAGGGTAGGGAGCCGCGCTTTGGCGAGCAGCGACCCCGCCAATTGACCACCGAGCACACCGAGCAGCGCGGAGCCGCCGAGCCCGTCCGACATGGCGATGAAGTCCTCGAAGTCGGCGATGGCGTGGTGCGATTGGCCGAGCGCATAGTGAGCGAAGCCTCGATGGAGGCGGTGCCAGCGCTCGAAGTGGTGAAAGCCCGAGGCCTCGAGGTGCTCGATGGACCATGAGAGCTCGCGGACTGCGTCGTTCAGCTGGTCCATCTCGAGGAGCACGCAGCCTCGCAGGCCGCGCGCTCGATCGCGAAGATCCGCTCGGCCGAGCCCGAGCGCGCGACGCTCGAGCTGGTGCGTGAGCTCCAACGCGAACGGCGCGCGCGCCCCCACCGAATAGACGGTAAGCGCCGTGAGCATCTCGAGCTCCAGGGGCTCGCTCAATGGGAGCGACGGCGCCCCGAGGACCCCGAGCATGAGCCCCAGCGCCTGATTGGCGGGCTCGCGGGTCCACGCCCTAGCTGCCATTGCGCGCGCGGTCGCGGCGCGCCCCATCGGGGTCTCTCTGTCGAGCTGCGACAGGACGACGTTTGCGCGCTCCCGCAGCGCGGGCGGTCATTCTCGGGGGTCGCCAACACCTCGAGCAGCCAAGCCAGTTTGGGGAGGGCGCCCGCGGGCGCGTCGGCGATCGCCAGGGCCTCGTCGGTGGCGTCTGCCAATCGCCCCAAAGTCCGTAAGGTGGTCGCTCTCCGCAGGCGGAGCGACGCGGCCTGCGCCCCGTGGGGCTGATGGGTCAGCGCCGTATCGACGAGGCTCAGCGCTGTCGTGAGAGGACCATACGTGTCCATCGCGGCGGCGGTCAGCAGGGCCAAACCCGCCATTCGCGGCGCCGGCTCACACTCGAGCATGAACCTCAGGAGCACGCGATTGCGGGTCAAGAACCGAGCGCACTGTGCGCTACGCGGGTCCCCGGCCTCGTCGAGGAGATCGATGAAGAGCGCGTGCGCCGCGCGGAGGAGGTCGTCTCTCGTGCTCTTTGGATTGTTCGTCGCGAGCCGGCGCGCTCGACGCGTCGCTTGAACGAAGAGCGCTCCATCGAGCCACTCTGTTTTGATGAGGCCCGCGCGGGTGAGCTCCAAGATCGCCGCGTTGAGCTCCTCGCGCTGAAGCACCGACTGGAGGAGCGCGACGGGTAGGGCGGTAGGTAGCGCGGCGATAGTCGCCATCGTGTCGAGCAAAGTGGAGCTCGGGTCGCGAAGCTCGACAGTCGGCAGGTCGTCGCTATCGCCAGTCGTGACGAGGAAGGTCGTGCCCTCCGAGGCCTCGACCCAACGACGTAGGACTGTCGAGCCCCCGGCGCGCAGCCAGGGCTCCGCGTCGAGGAGCGTCACGGTCGATATGTTCATGGCGCGGAGGGTTTCGCCGGCGGCGTCGATCAAACCGGTTCGATCCTCGCTGGACGCTGGCGTTCCTTGGGCGAGGTCGATCACGAGGGCAGCGAGCTCATCGAGCAGCCAATCGCTCTCGATGGGGGGCACTTGAAGCACCAAGCTCCGCCCCTCGCCCGCGAGCCGCGCGGCCGCGTCGAGGACGAGCGAGGCGCCGCGAGGGTGGGCCGCGAGGACGACGTAGCGGTCGCGTCTGGCGCGCGTGACGAGCTCGCTCAAGTCAGCGTCGAGGGCCTCCGGCACGGGGGCAGCGTAACGCCGCTGCCGCCGGGCGAACCGGGAATGTAAGGTCGTTGTAAGGGTGGCCGCCGTCGTCTTGCCCGTAGAGGGACCACGATGTCACCGACTCGAGGGGAGACCATGAAAGACGCGCTCGTGCAGGCTTGGACCACATCGGTTTTCGGGGTCGAGGAGGTCCAAGCAAGGTTGGAGGCGCTGCTCGATACACCGAGCGACGACGTCGACGGAGAGTTGATTCGGCGTGTGGACGAGCTCGGCGCAGCGCTCAGGCTCGAACACCCGGAGAGGATCCTCGAGGCCGCGGCGCTCTATTGCGAGGCCCTCCCTTGGCGCGTGATCGCCGGCGCGCCCGGCGTCGGCGGCAAGGTGCGCGGGCTCGGCGCGCTCATCGACCCGATCGACCTCTTCGAGTTTGTGGGTCTCTGCAAGAAGATTGGCGCCGCCCGAAACAAGCTCGACGCGGCGGTCGCGATCGACGCGCTCTCCTGGTTGCTCGCCGCCGACGAAGAGGCCCTCGAACGGACCCAAGAGCGAATGCGCCCTATCGCGTTGGGGGATCCTCGCCGCTCGGGCTCTATCCCGATAACGGGCCCCGTTGGTGAACGTTGGTATCAGCTCCTCGCGGGTCGCTTCGAGGACCCGCGTGAAGAGCTCCGCTGGCTCGCCTCGACGGGTGGCTATTATCGATTGATGTCCAATGGCGCGGCGGCGATCGCGCGCCGCCTCGACATTACGCTCGACGCTCCCGGCCTGACCCAACGCACGGGCGGCGTGAGCGCCAAGTCCGTCTGGCACGAGGACGCAAAGCCGCTGCTCGAGCTCGCGTTCAAGATCTCACCCGATCTCTTTCACGAGGTCTTTCCAGTCGTCGCGTCGTGCCCGAGCCTCGGCAGCGACCATTGGGATTGGCTCACTCGCTTCGTGGATTGGGACGCGAGCTTCGACGTCGAGTCCAAAGCGGCCTACGCGAGGTTTCGCCGACACGGCCCGCTGACGCTCATTCATCGCGGCAACCAAGGGAAAGCAGGTACCCTGACCGTCAAGCGCGAGCGCTCCGAGGCCGCTGCGGAGAAGAGCCTGGCGACGAAGCTCTCCGAGTCGGAAAAGAAGCTCGAGGCGTCGAGCAGCAAACCTCGTGTGCCTCGCAGGCCTGCCAATCTCCACGCGGCGCTGCTCGAGGCCTGTCGCTCTTGTGATCGCGAAGCTGTCTCTCGGTATCTCCAACTCGAGCCCGAACTGTCCGCTCAGCGCGGCGGGGAGCTCTTGGTCGAGGCGGCATCGGACCCGTGGATCGCGGCGGCGCTGCTCGAGACGGGCGTCGAGCCTGGCTCGCCTTATGACGAGCGGTCCTCGGCGCTCGACAAGCTCGCGGGTGACGCATCTGTAAGCGAGTTCGTGAGGCTGCTCGTCGAGCGGGGGGCGCCGCTCGGGCAGGCTGTGCTGACGGCCGCGCATACGGGCGCGCTCTCTTCGCTCCAGCTCTTGCTCGCGCGAGGGGCCGATCCGCGCTCTCGTTTTGCGAGCGGCAGCACAGTCCTCGAGCTCGCGGAGCGTCGCAACGACGCTGCAGTCGCCGCGTGGCTCGTGCGGCGAGCCCTCGAGGGAGCTCCCATTCCATTGCCCCCGAGCGTGCTGCCCTGCCTCCCCAAGTCAGCGCTGCCCAATGAGGCCAACGCTCGCGCGGCCGCGCCCGACCTGTCGACGGGTTCGCCTTATGCTGCTTTCGCGACTGCATCCTTCGACGCCTTGGAGGTCGAGCGTCGCTTTCGCGCAGTCCTCGACCAAGCCGATCCGAAGCTCCAAGACGTCGCGGCCGCGCGCGTAGTGGGGGCCGTGCTTCGGCTCGAGGGGATCGAGCGCGTGCGCCAAGCGGTCGAGGCCTTTTGCTCCCTCGTCGATTGGGAGGTCATCAGCCAACACCCCGGCGGGGTAATGGAAGGGCCGCTGTCAATCCTCTGTCACGGGCGCTATCAAGCTGGCGAGCGGGCGCTCCTCGACGTGGGTTTCGATGACGTTGTTCAACTCATGCGCGCGGCGGACAAGCCCGATGCCGAGCTTGGCCGAGCCGTCCTCGAGCACCTCGCCTTCGGCGACGAGGCCGCGCTCGCGACGTTGACGTCCCGGATAAAGGGGGATTCGAGCTTCGATCAGAAGCTCGGCGTCTCGTCGACCCGAGAGATCAACTTGCGGGTCTATGACGTCTTGAGGCGCGTCCGGGCCGACAGGCTCGAGACCCCGAGGGCAGAGCTCGAGTGGGCGCTCGCGCACGGGAGCTCCAATTTCCACCTTACGGCGCTCACGAGCCTGACGACGCGAATGGGGCTCTCCGCTCCGAGCGGGCAGCACCAATGGGGCGATCACCCGCGCAACGATCTGCGGGCCTTCGTGGCGGCGCTGTCGATCGATTGGGAGGTAGCGTCGAGCGCGCTGACGACCTGGTGCAAACAGCGTTATGTCGACAGCGACGACTGGCTGATGTCCGAGCTCGACCTCGCGCAGCGCGATGAGGATTGGGAGCTCCGCGCGAGCCCGCAAGGTCGCGACACGTGGACGCGCGTCGTGCGGGTGGGCGCGCTCGTGATCACCCAAGACCTCGATACGAAGAATGGCGTGCCGATCCTCCGCAGCGCCTCCAAGCTCGCAGCCAAGCGATACGCGTCCGCGAGCCAAGCTCAAAAGGAGGTCGATAAGCTCCTTGGAAAGGCGGAGAAGAACCGCAAAGCCAAGCGCACGCCGTACCAGGCCGGTGAGCGCGAATCGCCGGAGCGGTGGCTCGCGTTCGCGGTGGAGAGCCGAGATCGACAGCTCGTGCGCGCCCTCGTCGAACAAGGGGTCAAAGTCGCCCCCACCGAAGAAGGGGATGATCCGATGTGGATCAGGCTATTGAGCTCCGACGTCGATCCGGAGCTATTGGCGGATCTCCTGCGGGCGGGCGTGGACCCCAACGCGCGAGACCGAGATGGCGACCCGGCGATAGGCCGTCTCTATTTGGGTATACCCGACACTGTCGACGCGTTGGCCGCCCTGGGGCTCATGCTCGCGGCTGGGGCCGACCCGAACGCGCGCGCGAGCGACGGACAGACAGCGCTCCACTATGCCGCCGCCAATGGCCAAGCGGCCGCGACGGCCCTGTTGGTGAAGCATGGCGCGGACGCCACGCTCCTTACCGCGGACGACCGCGCGAGGACCGCCGAGCAATTGGCGCGAGAAGGGGGCGAGCTCCACGTCGCGGCGTTACTCGCTCGTACGTGATCGACGAGCGACGATCGCCAGCGACTCAATACACCGGGTCCGCCGGAGCGGGCGGCGGGCCCAAGGGTCGAGCGGCAGGCTTGGGTGCCCGCGGAGGACTGGCCTGTTTGGTTTGAGGGGGTTTGGCATTGGCGGGTAGTGCGCTCGGTGCTGCGCTCGCGGCGGCCGGTGCTGACTCCGCGAGCGGCTCCCATTTCCCTCGCTCACGCCCATTCGGGGGCTCCTCACACGCGCGCTTCGACTGGGTGGTATCGCCCTTTCCGTAGGTGAAGAAGAGGCGCTCTGTTTCGCCCCCTGGGTCGAAGCGGCACGCGCCGAGCGCGCCGCCCCGTGGACACGAGCCGAGCTTCCACGCTCCGTCGACGGACTCACAGACCTGTCGAACGACGGCCTGTGATCGACCCACGCCGAGGTTCTCTTCGCAGCTCGGCCCGCGAACACAAACGTGTGTCTCCTTCGACGGCGAGGCGTCGAACCAATCCACGACGTCCACGAGGCCGAGCGACTTCGCATTGTCGCGCAGCATCGTGTGAATGGCGCGAGCCTCTTTCAAACAGAGCAGCGGGAAGTCGCGCGACCCCGCTTGTAGACTGTTGATCGCCGAGATCAAGTTCGCCTGGAACTGGTCGTTGGACGCGACCCGAGCGACCTTCGCCTTGAGCGCGGTGATCTTGGGTTGGGCATCCGTTTGGGCGCGGGTCGCGCGCTCGAGCGAGCCCGTGCAGTCGCTCGGGTCGAGCTCTGCCAGTGGGGTCGCGTAGAGTCGCGCGGCCTCATTCGCAGTAGCACTGGGGTCCGCGCAACCCATCCATAGGGCGCCGAGGGGAATCAAAGACAACCTTCGCATGCCGGCGAACTACGCGCGGTCGTCGACTGCACACCCTTACATCGACCTTACATCTGGCGCCGAGCTGCCTCGAGTTGCCTCGAGCTGCGTACTCTACTGAGATGGCCTCATGATGGACGCTATCGCTCCAGTGCTCGTGACGGGCGCCACTGGGAATGTCGGTCGGGAGGTTGTGCGATGCCTCCAGGACCTCGACGTTCCGTTCGTCGCCGCTGGCACCAATCCGGCGCGGGTGACGAAGATTCTCGGCTCGGGTACGCCAGCTGTGGCGCTCGATTTCTCGATCCCTTCGACCTACGCGCCGGCGGTCCGCGGAATGCGCGGGCTCTTCCTGCTTCGTCCGCCGCCCGTCTCGAACGTTCGGGAGACGCTCAATGTCCTCGTCGACCGTGCACTCGAGCGACGCCCGGGAGGAAGGGCCGCCGTCAGCGGCGGACCGCCGGGCTGGAGCTCGAGCGATAACGTCGACGCTGGGGTCGAGCACATCGCGTTCCTCTCCGTCGAGGGCGCGGACCGACAGAGCTGGGTGCCCCATCACGCCGTCGAAGAGCACCTCGCCAAGAGGGGCGTCAGCGCGACCCTCCTGCGCCCAGGCTTCTTCGCCCAGAACCTGGCCGATGCGTATTTGACTGACATCCGCGACGATGACCGGCTCTATGTGCCCGCGGGTCGGGGCCGCGTGGCGTTCGTCGACGTGCGCGACGTGGCCGAGCTCGCCGCGCGCAGCTTCGTCGACGACGGCCTGCGGCGACAGGCGTTTACGCTGACAGGGCCGGAGGCGGTGACCTTCGACGAGGTCGCGGCCATGCTGTCAGCGACGCTCGGCCGCACTGTTCGCTACGACGCCGCGAGCATTCCGGCCTACGCGCTGCACCTGCGCAGACGGCGAATGCCGTGGATGCAGATCGTCGTCCAGACGGTGCTTCACGTCGGTTTGCGCTTCGGGAACGCCAAAGCGGTGGACCCGACCCTAGCTCGCTTGCTCAGGCGACCGGCTCGGTCCATTGGCGAGTACATCAGCGACAATCAGCGGCTCTGGTCGCGATAGGTCGCGTCCACGTCGGGGCCGCGCCATTCGCCAACAGCGCGTCGAGGCAGGGCAGGACGACCTGTGCGATCACCTCGGCCCTCACGGTCGCGCGCTCGCAGCCGTCGAGCACAAACAGCGTTGTAAGCGATCGCGCCGGCCGCACGGGCGCGGGCTCGTTCGCCAGCGTGTCGCGTGCGGCGCGGACGGCCTCGCGGACTGGCGCGCCACCCGCCGACAGCGCCCAAGCGAGCGTGCGAAACGCGAGCTCGGCGTGACGCTCTTCGTCGTCGGCTGTCTCTCGCAAGATCGCCGCGAGCGGCGCCGGCGCGCGCGCGGACTCCTCAGCGAGGACGACCGGCGACAGTCTCGACGAAGCCTCGTGGAGCGCCTCGAGCGCGACGTCCACGGGTCGGCGGTCAGGGTCACGCCATGAACGTCGAGCGCGCCAGGCCCAAGCGGACAGTCCGCGGCGCCGAGGCGACGGCGAACATCGCGCGTGCGTGCCGCACTTCATCGAGCGCCGCGCGCTGGGTGTCCAGGATGAGCTCGGTCGGCGCCGCCGCCGCGAGGAGCGACAGCGTGACGCGCGCGAACGACGCGACGCTCGCGTGTTCGTACGCGGCCTCGCGTGCGAAGTGGGTCGCGAGCGCGCTGCGCTCGACGGCCTCGAGCGTCGCGAGCACGAGCGCCGCGCCAGGGGCGCTCCAACCCGAGCTGACAGTAGTGTCCGCGATGCGGGGCGCCCCCTCGACAATCAGCGGGCGCCCGCCGGGGCAGGGGATGGTCCACTCGTAACAGCAAGCGTCCTTGTTCGCGCCCGCACGCTCGAGCGTCGTGATCTCGACGTTGAGATCGCTGACGCGAGCGGCGCCCGCTCCGGGGAGGCTCGAAGCGCAGCGAGGGAAGGGGGGCTGCCCGATTGTTCGACTCGCTTGGTGCACGCATGTGCGTCCGCTCGGGCAGGTTGGGTGTTGCTCGCCAGGCCCAATCCCAGGAGGTAGCTGCGCAAGGCTGGCATTGGGCGCGGCCTCTGGGGCCCACGCGCTAACGCTCGCTGGCGCGAAGGGCGTGACGTTCGGCGCGCTGGAGGTTTGGGCAGAGGGCAGCGTCGCGACCGTCGCGACCGTCGCGACCGTCGAAGCGCTGCTCGACGCGGCCGCTGTGCTCGTGGGAGCGCTGCTCGCCGAAACGACGGCAGTCGCACGCTCTCCGCTCGGCTCTGTCGTCGGCTCGTGCTTCGCGTCCGAGCCAGCGGCGCACGCGGCGCCTCCCAGTCCGAGCGCGGCGAGGAAGCGAAGGCGGAGTCGGCCGGTGTTCACGCTAGGACGATAGCGCGACCGCGCCCGCCTCGTGTCGCTCTTTGCTGGCTAATTGAGCTTCAGCTCCTTGGGGATCGGCTTGTCCTTGCGCTTCGCGTTCCACTTCTTTTTCTTGGCGTCCCAAGTCCACGTCAGGTCGGCATAGACGTCGCGCATATAGTCGGGCATCCCGAGCGTGAGCTTGGTGAAGTCGGCGTTCGAGCTGACCTTCGCTTTGTAATATTGATAGGCCATCGGCATGTCCGTCAGGTCGAGCGCGTTCGCCTCATAGGTGCCGTCGGCGTGAACGATCGCGGCCCACCAGCCAAAGTAGGGCATGCCGGCCCAACTATCCACGAAGCCGGGGTTGAAGAACACATAGTGCAGGTCGCCGCCGCGCTCTTTGGCGAACTTGATCTCGGGGTCGGGCGCGAGGTCCATGAAGCCGCCCTCTGTATGGTTGAGGATCGCGACGAGCTGCCCGGCCTTGCGGATGAGGAGCCGCTTGGTGGGCACGTTGAGGAGCCCGACCTCGACGTCGCCGAGGGTGTTGAGCTTCTCGTAAATGACCTCGTTGTGGGGCACCAGCGTGGACGCGTCATCGCTGTGGCGCACATAGAAGATGTGGTCGCGGTCGGTCGCCGAATAAGACATCGCCGGATTGAAGAAGATGGAAGGCAGGTTCGCGAAAGCGATCTCGCGCACTGCGGCGTTCGGCTCGAACGAGACCGGCTGCGGTAGGTTGAGCCAGATCCAACCATCATTGGCGGTGGCGCTCTTGGGTGGCTCCTTGGAGAGCGGACGCCCCTGAAAACGCAGGGTTTGAATGGGCGCTTGGCTGAAGCGAGGGAGCGCTTCGAGCGGAAGGGTGGCCTCGAGGTGAGCGCCAGTATCGCTCTTGACCAGCGCGACCTTCGCCGCGGCAATGGCGGTCAGCTTGCCGTCTGGTTCTAGGAGCTTTGCGCCGGTCGCGTCGAGCCGATAGATGCGCTCGAACTCTGCGGCGTGCTCGACAATGTATTCCTTGTTGCGCGCGATCGTCGCTTCACACGCGGCCCTGACCTCGGGAGGGCGCTCCGGCCCCTGGATGATCTCACCGTCATTGCAGCAGTCTTGTTCGTGCACGCAGTCGATGCCGGCGACCTGCTGGGCGCGGTACCAGATGCCTGTCGGCGGCAGCAGCGGGACCGAGGACCCGATCGCGACCCACGCACCATCGGCGGCGGCCGCGCCGAGCTCACCCGCGATCGTCAGCGCCTCTCCGAGCGCGACCGCGAGGTGCGAGCCGCTGACAGCAGGGTTCACAGCAGTCGAGGGTTCAGGCAGTTCGGCCGCGGCGGGCGCCATCCCATAAGGCATTACCTGCTCGGGCTCGGCCGCTGCCTGCGCGGGCTCGGCGTCGAGCGAGCCCCACTCTTTGAGGTCGCCATCAATCTCGAGGTTCGCCGGCGGAGCCTTGGTGACGACCGACATGAGCAGAGCCTCCGGAGCTGGCTTCGGCTTGTCGGAGGACACTGAAGAGGACGACGCGCTCGCGCTGGAGATCGGCTGCTCGTCGTGGTGGTTGTTCGCCGAGGCGCACGCTGCGACGCCGAGGGCCGAGAAGAACCCGACAGCGTGAAGGGCGCGGTATGACGAACGCTTGGTCTCTCTCGACATGGCGGCATGGTGGGTCGCGCATCGGACCCAGGTCAAGCCGTTCAGTCGCTCAAGGATTCGATTCGGCCTACCATCCAGTCGATCGCGCGCGCGAGCTGAGCAGGGTCCGTGGCTTCGAGCTCCTTGCCGTCGAGCTCGGTCCTGGTGCCCACGTGCACATATGCGTGCAACCTAGGCTCGTTCTCGACTTCGCGAACCGTGGCGTAGACCTCCACTCCTCTGCCGTGGCGCTCACCGGACAGGACAAAACAGCCAAATAGAGCCGACGATACAGGTTTGGGTGAGAGGCCAATCCGAGCCGCCGCCGCGGCGAGCGCTCGAGGGACATCGACAAAGGGATCGTAGCCGTAGCTTCTTTCGAAGGCAGCTCGGAGGATGGTGAGGAGGGCCTCATCGATCACCGCCGAACCTTCGTCGTCGAAGACTCGAGGCAATCGACTCCACCGAATCAGCACGTTGTCGCCGACCGACCGCGCGGACGCGCCGCTCACTCGGTCGCCGATTCGGAGAAGCTCGTCGAAAGGAAAGAGTCGACGTTGTTTCTCTCCGAAGATGGTCAACCAGGCGCGGTCAGCGGGCCCACGTCTGAGCCATGTAAGCGCCGGGATGGTGCATGAGCCGCTCTTGTCCACCTCGTAGCGCTCACGCAGTGTCGTGACCTCCGCGTCGGTCAATACCCGCGCCATTCCGTGAGGCGTGGGGAACTCCTCGAGGAAGCTGCAGATCCAATCGACGAGCTTGTCGGCGCTGGCGAGATCGTCAATCCCTCCAAAGGCGAACTTGGAGCGACCCCAAGAAGGGAGCTCGAGCCAGGCAGTCGAGCCGTGTCGAAAGACGCGTACAGCACTGTTGTTGTGACCCGCGGCGCGGTCGATCGTGGCCGCGGGGTTCTTTCCAATGGGGCGTATGTCGAGGCCGGGGCGAGCCCAACTGTTGCGCCGGACGGCGTACGCATCGAGCGACGCGCCGGAGGCCAAATAGCGTTCGACGACTCGACTCGCGACCCCGACCTTCTTGAGCTCGGCTCCCTCGAGCTCGAGGAGGACGACGCTCCCCGCCGCTCGATCCTCCTCAGTGTGAGTCGAGCTTGGCTGTGTGGCCCATGGCAGCTCGACTCGCACGCCTTGTTTCAGTTTGGTGAGCGCTTCATCGACCATCGTCCGATGCAGCGCCGTCGCGCCCCACCGGCTGTCGGGCAAGACGATAGCCGTCTCCAACTCGGCGCCAGCCAGCGCTTCGATCGTGCGAATGAGAGAGTCCGTCGCGTCCTTTTCCCACAGTGTGTCGTAGTCCGACCAAGAGAGCTCGACGTGGCCGAGTTGGGGGTGGTCGGCGCGCTGGAACTTCGCCACCACTCCCATCTCGCCGAACTGTAGCGTCTCCAGCGCAGGCGCTTCGCTGACGATCTGAGCGTGTTGTGTCGCGATGCTGCGGGAATTGATCAAGGTCAGCGTCCTCAGGTGCGACAGGAGGGGACTGCCCTGGAAGTGCCGCAAATCGTCGCCCTCGATGGTCAGTCGCCGAATGCCCGTATCGCCGGCCAAGATGGCGAGCTCGTCGGCCTCCAGGTAGTGGAACGCCGTGATGCCCAAGCCCTCGATAGGAGGGTAGGTCGTCGGCGATTTCGCACGGGTCCCAAGGATGCGTGCGGCCGTCTTTCCCTCGACGTCGAGCAGATCGCGCAGGCTCTTCAGCGGTGAGCTTGGCAACACCTCGTCGAAGTGGCGGTGGGTCTCCCACGTCAAGGTGAGCTCGCGAATCGTCGCCCAACCCGTATGCTGCATTGCGCGCTTCAGCGCCTCGCCTGTCAGCTTCGGGGCGAGCCGAGCGCGACCAAGAAATCCACGTTCGAAGACACGCCCGGCCGAGTCTAGCCAACTATCCAGAATTCCCGCCCAAGCTCGGCCATATTCGCTGAGCAGGGCCTTTTCGCGGCCGCGCATGGCCTTGGTGACTTTGTCGGGGTCGCGGACAATAGCGAGTTGGAGAGAGATGAACTCGCCGCGCGGGTCGCCTCTCTGTGCGAGCCAATCTGCGAGCACCTCACGCGGCTCGTCGTCGTCGGGCGCGTCGTAGACGGCTTGGAAGAGCGTGGCCTCCTTTGCGGTCTCGTCTTGTCGGGTGCCGACGAGACCCTCGAGAGCAATGATGCCCGCCTCGCTTTCGGCGGTCGTCGTGACGGGGAGCCCCCGGAGCTCTGCGATGAGCGAGGCCTCGTCGGCGAGGCGCCACTTGCGGTAGTGCTCGTTGCGCGCGTCGGTGGTGGTCGCTTCCAGCAGCTCGGCGGCGCGCACGTCCCGAAGGGTCGAGAGCCGCTTCAACACCAACCGAAAGAAGCCGCCGGCTACCTTCTCCTTGTGGACTCCGACCGCGACGAAGCGCGCGAACGCCAGCGCGATCCGCGGGTCGTCGGGCCATTCGGCGAGGCGTTGAGCGAGGCGCTCTCCAGAGCGCCATTGAGCAGGCCACCGAATCGCGAGCAACCGCCCGACGTCGCACGGGTCGCGGCGCGCCTCGATCTCGTACCACGCCGCGAGGACGGCGGATTGAGTCTTGCCCAGGACCGGCCCGCGCCGTTGGACGATGCGGTCGCTCACGCGATCGATCCCCTCCGCTAGGCGAGCCGACCGGAGCTCACGCCAAGCCTCGAGCAAGCACGGTAGCGCAGCCTCATCATCACCTGCCCGCAGGAGGTCGACCGCGTCTTCGAGTTGGCGGACAGCGCTCTTGGCGGAGCCGGCCTGCTGAGGGAGAGGGACAGTCATCAGTGCCGCACTCTACCAAAGCCCGCTGTCAACGCACCGACCGGGGTCGTGCCTTCGGTGCAAACGCTCTGTCGTCGCAACAAGCCAAAGCCGTCGCCAAAAGGCGGCCATGAGCAATCCCAGCCTATTGGGCATTCCTATTGTCCCCTACTCAGTTGGGTAGGCCGCGCGCCCGATAGCGTCGTTCAAGAAACCGCCGTTCGGCCGCGGTGCGAACGAGTGACTGTGCTGTTACAACACGTCATCCCAAGAAGGTTCGTCCTCCTCCAAGGAGACCTTTCGGGCGCCCGACTTGGCGGCGTGCGCGATCACCGCCAGCGCGAAGTGCTCGTGCCAGGCCTTCGACTTCGCGAGCGACGACAGCCAATCGAGCACGCGCTCTTGCTGGCCAAATCTCTGTCGCCAGTTCTTGGAGGCCGGCTCACCGAGCTTGTGCGCAAATCTGTCCGCGAGCGCGCGGAGCCCCGCGGTCTCTATGCGACACTCGACACGCCCGGTGAAAGAGACCTCCTCGACGTCGTCGAACTCGACGTCCTCGGTGTCGAAGCCGAGGGCGCGAGCTGCCCGCCTCGCCCCCTTCTTTCGCTGCGCGGCGAGGAAGCTCTCGAACGCACGCCGGGGTGTCGTCCCCTCGGGGATCGGCACGCTCGGAAAGCCCCTTTTGTGGTCGAGCTCGTCTCCATCCACGAACATCGCGAGCTGGAGCGACGGCTCGACTCCCGCGGCGCGCGCGAGGTCCGCCAAGGCGTCGCCCCAGTTCGTCGTCCAATAGGGGCCGGGCTCTCCGGGGTAGTCGAACCCGCCAGACCCGACGATGCAATTGTCACCCATCGAGGGGAGGCTACCGCAAAGGTCTGGACGGGAGAGTCCGTCAGAAGCTCGCGGACGCGATATGCACGCAGGCGCCGCCCGGGACGAGCTCTGCCGTGTAAATGTCATTCGGGTCGGTGAGCGTGACTTCCCGGTAGGTCACGTCGGTCAGCGTGCCCGAGGTCGGCTGGACAGAGAGCTGATTGCCGAAGTTCGGGACCTCGAGCGCGATCTGTCCGCTCTCGTGGAAGAAGATCTTCGGAGCGGTCGTCCCGTTACCGTCTTGAAAGACCCAGCCGCAGGCCTCACACGTCGTGGGCTTACGCGTCTTGCTGTCGTTCGCGATATCGACAGTGGGCGTGTCGAGCCCGTTGTAGAGCTCGAGGACGAGGTTGTCGGTCGCCATGTCGCCGAACTGCGAGGTAGCGTTGCCGTAGTTGTAATCGCCATTCGCTTGCACGGTTGTCAGCGTGGCGACCGTGATTTCGGTGCAAGCGCTCTGTCCGCCGGCGCCGCCCTGATTGTCACCGCCTTGATTGTCCCCACCCTGATTGTCCCCGCCTTGGGGCGCGCCACCCGCGCCGCCGCCGCCAGCGGCCTGACCGCCTGAGCCACCGCCACCCTTGCCGTCATCGCCACAAGCCACTGCCGTCGCCAAAAGGGCAGCCACAAGCAATCCCAGTCTATGGGTCATTCTGAGTTCTCCTGATTAAGCCGTGCCCTTTAGGTGGCGCGCACGGCTCGCCTATCCCAGCTCGAGTGGGTGGAGAGCAGGAAAGCGACGAGCGGGTGAACTCAGCCGATGCTGAGGAGCTTGCGGAGCTGCGGCGGCAGGCGCCGCGGGTCACACGGGCTCTTCATGGTTTGACCGCCACTGACAGCGCTGACAGTGCATTGGCCGGGGCGCGGCAGGTGATCCATCCAGTAGAGGTCGAAGCGATCCCCCGTGGCAACGCGGCGCACCATGGGCTCGAGCGGCAGGACGATGCCCTCACGCCAGCGCGCGAGGTAGGTGACGTTCGCGAGGCGGATCGCGCTCATCAGGCCGAGGCGTCGGCGCACGCCGGCGGGGCTCGGCCCCGTGTGATCGATGAACTCGACCATCTGCTGCTCGCCGTACATGTCCGGCTCGGTTCGCTCGACGGTGACGAGCGTCCAGAGCGAGAGCGGCCGCAGCGCGCGGAGCAGCGTGCGCGTGACCTGCTCGAACTCGGGCAGGTCGGTCGCGGCGTTGGCCTCGGTGTATTGACCGTGCGCGAACGCGTTGCGCTCGGCCTGGAGGAGGTTCGAGAGCGTGTCGAAGGTCTGGTTCTCCGAGAGCTTCACCTCCATCACGTCGCGCGCCATCGTCGCGATCGCGTCCTTACGGCCTTGTAAGCCGGTCGCCGCGTGCCGCGTGGCCTCGCGCCAGGTGCCGAGCGGATAGCCATCGCGGGTCGCGTTCCGCTTCAAAAATTCGGTGAGCGACTGCGCGGCCTGCGGGTTCGCTTCCTCGGTGCCCCAGAGATACGCCGAGCAGATGACCGCGGCCATGAAGCGCCACGTGCCCTCGAGGACGTCGAACAGCATCTTCACGCGCTCGACGCCGCTGCGCGACGAGGAGAGCGCGGCGACGCGGCTCGCGATCGGGTAGGGGAGCCCGCCGCCCAAGCTCGAGAGCACACCCGCGGGATCGGCGCACTCGCGCGAGAGCTCTGCGGCGCGCTCCTGCGCGGAGGTCGCAGCACCCGTCGGCGTGATCTCCCACGAGAGCGCGCGCGGGAGCTCGGCGCGACCGTCCACGACCGGCGGTCGCGAGTGCCAATCGGACTGCACCGAATACCCGAAGGCGCTCGGCTCTTGCTTGCGTGGGACTGCCGCGCCGATGACGCCACGAGCGAGCGGCGACACGACGACGCCGGGCCCGCCCTGCGCTTTGACGACAGCAGCGAGCTCCTCTTGCAGGCCGGCGAGCACGTGACGACCGACGGCGTCGAGCGCGTGCTGCTCCTCGATGCCGAAGAGCAGGAGCATGCGCTTGTCGCTGCGCGCGGCCTCGATGAGCTCCTCGGGCGTGGAGATCTCCGCGGCGCTCTCGTCGCGGAGGACCTGCGCGACGCCAGGCTCGGCGTTGAGCGCCTTGAGCGCGCTCGCCGCGAGCGCGAGCTCGAGCTCGCGACCTGCGCTCTCCCCACCGCCGCGCAGCGGCCAGAGCCCGAGCACCATGCCAGCCTCGCGCGCCGCGGCCTCCAGCGGCTGCAGGTTGGGCTTCTCGGGGAGCATCACGAAGACAACCTCGTCGACGACGGCGATGGCAGCCGTCGGCAGCGTGCGGTGCGCGGCGAGCGCGAAGCGCGCGTACGGGAGCTTGTCGAGCGGCGTGAGCGCGGGCGACGAGAGTCGGCCGCCCGAAGAGGGAATTTGCGCGCTGTTGGGATCGCGCGCGACAAGCAATGTCGGCTGTGTCTTACGACGCAGGGCGATCGCGAGCTCGAGCTCGAGGCCCGTGCGACCGAGCAACCCCGTGATCGGATCGACGGCGCCGGCCGGCACGCTGAAGGTCACGAAGCGACGATCGGCGAAGATGGCGCGCATGCCGCCGACGATCACGACGACGCCGTGCACGAGCGGAGCTTCTTCGTTCTTGTTGAGGCTGCGCGCTCCGACCTCGACGGGGACGCTGCACTCCTCGCGGCGGAAGATCCACCAGCGCGTGCCGTCATGGCGGAAGGTCGCGGCGAGGCGCGAAGCTACGTCGGGGAAGACGAGATCGTTGACCTCGGCGCCGACCTGCGGAGCGCGCCCGAGCTTGATGGGACGCGTCGCGCCGATGTTTCGCTCGAGGCGGAGCTCGTGAACCGAGCCATCACGCGCGTCGATGCGGAGTCGATCGGGGGCGTCGACCTCACCACGCCAGATCGAGAGCGCCCATGATTCCTCCGTGAGCCACAGCGTCGCGGCAGCCGTCGTGTGCTGAGGATTGCCGCCGCCACTTTGTCCGGTTCCACCCATCGCCGAAGAAGCCACGCCTGGGGCGCCGCGGGAAGGCTCGATCCGCCGCGCAACGTGCGCGCCGCTCTCGAGCTCGACCCCACACGGTCGTCCTTGTTGGTCACACTCGATCGCAGAGACTAGTACTGGTGGTCGGAAATTCGTAGGGGTTCTGCGGCGAGCGGATCGGCGCAAGGTGTTGGGGGGCGCGCCCGCGCGATCGATCGCGACACGCGGCCTTCGACCTCGTTCTGCCCTCGACGGAGCTCGTTGGTTTGCAGCTGGAACGAAGAGATGTTGCGAGCTACGTTTTTTTGAGAGGACGGGGGGCTCGTGGGCGCACGTTCGTCGAGCGTTCCGGAACCAGGTCGTGAGCGGGGGCGTTGACGAGGGAGAGGGGCTCCTTCTACGAAGGCAAGCTGGAAAACGACAAAGTCAATTTCTTGCTGACTCGTTTCTCGGACGTCGTCGTCGAACAGGGCACCAATCGGGTAGAGTCGCGAGCCCCGGGTCGCTGCGCCTCGATCCGATTTCACCCACAGCTGAGGAGAACAGGAAATCTAGATGGAAAACGGAGCAAGCAAGCAGAACCCTCACTTCCTGGTGCCCCTGCCCAACGGGCGAGTGGCGCGCGTGCCGCTCGAGGTACTCGAGAAGTTCGCTCAGGCGGGGGTGACGCTCGGGCATGATCCGTCCGCTTCTCCCGTCGAGGATGTGACCGCGCACAACATGGGCACCGACCTCGCGACCGGCGCGAGCGTCTGGCACACGGAATGGGAACTCGGGCCTTGCGAGTACACCGACGAGAACGGCTACCATCAGACCGCGTTCGCATGGCATCGACACCCACTCGGCACCGAATACACGGAGATTTTCCAGCAGTGAGCCCCGCTCCCCTTCGCGCCCGGCCCCACGTCTCATCGAAGAGCGGGACAGCCAGGTTCGCGCGGGGGCTCTTCGGCGCCGCGCTGCTCGCAGCCTGGTCGCTCTCGGCGTGCGTCGAGGACGGCCACCCGCTCGGCACCGATGGGACCGTGCAGATCGAGCTCAGCGTGAAGAGCCCGCTCTTCGCGACCGACCTGCTCGACGAGGACGGCAAGCCCGCTGGCCCGCGGCAGTCGCCCTATCAGACCGACGTGCTCCTGCGCATCACCGAGGACGATCAGCCGGCGCACGGCGCGGTCGTCTACGTCAGCGTCGAGCCCGCCGAGGCTCTGACGCTCGGCTCGCCGCTGCTCGCCGACGGGGAGGGAGCGCACCACGAGGACGGCACCACACCGACGTGCTCGGTCGTCGACGGCGCGTTCCAATGCCGCGGCAACGGTGAGGGGCTCGCGCGCTTCTCGCTCACGGTCAGCGGCAACTACTCCTCCGAAGCAAACCTCACCGTGACGTGGTCGGGCAATCGCACCGAGACCAAGGCGATCAACATCCTGCCCGCGGGCGTTCCGCCCGGCACGACGAACTTCAGGCTGATCGGCATCGATCAGGAGGCGACCGTCAACGCCACGTTGAAGTCGCTCGAGTGCGCGGGGGAGGTCCTCCCGAGCGACCTCGGCAGCAAATGGCCGAGCGGCGGCATCCGATCGCAGGACGTCGTCGTCCGCGCGACGCCGCCGACAGGGCAGCCGCAGGCCCTCGAGAACGCGCCCGTCTACGTCGAGACCCAGACCGAAGATTTGATGTTCTCGATGAGCTCCGACTGTGAGGACCGCACGACGCAGCTGCGGCTCTTGCTCGACGCCACCGGGCAGTCGGACCACTTCTTCGCCTGCTTCAGCGACATCGGCGGCAAGGACCTCGGCATCGTGGTGACCAGCGGTGAAGATCGCGTGAACCCGGACCCGAGCGTCAGCGTCCAACCCGAGCCGCGCGTCCTTCGCGTGAGGGTCTTGCCCGGCAAGAGCACCATCCCGCTCGGGTTCTCCACCAATGTGTTCGAGTTGAGCGCGCTCAACGTGTTGCTCCAACCCATCTCTTTCACCGTCGATCTCGCGTTCGACGAGTCCGCGCCGAACGTCCTCGTCCTCGAAGAGGGAACGTTGGAGCTCTCCGATTCGGGGGCGGGTGCGACCGTCATCAACGTCGACCCGCAGAACATCGGCTCGGCGCACCTCCTGGTGACGCCGCGCCTGCTCGCGAGCCCCGAGTGCGCGAGCGCCGAGGTCACCGTCGAGTGATCTTCTCTGGACCACGCGCGCCGGTTGGCTGCGTGGCCCGTCCGCGAATCGATCGTCGTCGGTCACGCCCAGCGGTGAGATCGACACTCTCCGAGTCCAGACGTCACGACGCGGGTCATCGATCCGCGCGGGGGTTTCTTTTGTCGCTCAAGTACGAGGACCGCTCGAATGCCTAGCCGCATCACGACGAAGCGTTGGTTCCACAAGAAGGTCCAGGTCTCGCTCGCGCTGCTCGCGCTGTTCGCGATCGCGATCGCCAAGCCCCAGCTCAGCCGCGCCGACGAAGACGAAGACCCCGGCTTCGGACCGAGCACCAGCGAGCCTGACGGCAAACAAGCCGACTTCTCGGGTTCGCTGCAAATCGTCCGAGCGCCGGGTGTGTCGGCGTCGAGCGCGCGCTTCGGAGTCGAGATTTTCCCCGAGTCGAGCCGCGTCTTCATGGGCGTGCGCGACACCGATCCGGTGCCGATCGAGCGCGCTCGCCGCGGCGGTCCGTGGGCCTGCTCGAAGGCCAACTGCCAAGCCACGGCAGGCGTGACGGGCGCGAGCCGCGAGGGCGACTGGATGCTTCGGAGCATCAAGATCCAGACGCCCAACGTGCCGCTGCCCGTGACCATCTGGCGCAACTCGCGCGAGGGCGGAAAGCTCCTGTTCGATCCGGTGCTGCTCGGCCGCCGCTCGTACGCGCACCTCTGCGCGTACCCGCCGACGGTCAATGACGACGGGGCCTCGGCGAAGAAGGACCCGAACAAGATCGAGCTCTGCAAGGACGGGCAGCCGGCCGCGCCGAGCTCGGACTCGGCGGACATCCTGCTCGGGCTCGAGTGGCCTCGCAAAGCAGAGCTCGCGGGCTTCCGTTATTTGGCGATCGTCGACTCGTGCGGCAACGCCCGCGTGCAGCCCTTCCAACGCAGCTTCACCGTGCCGGTGTTCGAGGTCGCGAGCGGTGGCTGCGGCCGACCCGACGGCAAGGTCCTGCGCGTCTTCCCGACGGGCGGGTTCATCCGCGTGACGGCGTTCAACCTCGACGCGCCCGCGTCCGAGGACGTCATGAACGTGACCTACCGCGTGACGGTCCCGCCGCTCGAGAACTACAGCGACGCGGACCCTCCGCAGCTGCTCTTCCCCGACATCAAGCTGAACGACCTCCGCATCGACTGCGGGCCGGTGCTCCGCCGCACGCCGAGCGACGGCAGCGGTGTGCCGCGCAAGCCTGGTTCGGGTGGTCCGCCGATGGGCACGCCGCCGACGTGGATCGAGCCGCAGGCTCCGCAGGCGCCCGTGACCACGCCGCAACCGGTCGAGCCCAAGCCCGAGGATCCGAAGCCCGAACCTGTCCCCGGTGAAGAGCCTGTCGACGAGCCTGCCCCCGAGGACGGCGCGCGGCTCGACGCGCCCGCGACTCCACCTGGTGGGCCGCCACCGACGGGCCAACCGGTGCCCGCTGCAGGCCCGCCACCTAGCGCGACCTCGGGTACGCCTCCCGGTGCGACGCCTCCCGGTGCGACGCCTCCTGGTGCGATGCCTCCCGGCGGGATGCCTCCCGGCGCGAAGGCTGGCCCGACGCCCACCGTGAACACCGCCGTCGAGCAGCCCTCAGGGCCGAGCTCGAAGCCCCTCGACCACGGCACGCTCGTCATCGCCCCCGAGCCGCTGCAGCAGGGCAATTGCAGGCTCGTCATGACCGGTCAGCAGAAGTGGCGGCTCACCGCCCCGCTCGCGCTGCACGTCGGCCTCTACCGCACCGACAAGCCGAGCTCGAACGAGCCCGTCAACCTGATCCCGCGCTCGCTCGCCGAGTGGATCGTCACGCCGAGCGATTACGAGTTCGCGATCCCGGCGGTGAAGATCGACGGCGACTCGCGCCTGAAGATCGTCGTGCACAGCGATCCGTTCAACCGCAACGGCAAGGTCATCCTCGTCGGTGACGCGGGGCGGGTCACGGCCATCAAGGCGAACATCGAGGACCAGGGCTACGACCGCGACGACCGCTCGGGGCGCCGCATGATCGGCTCCGCGACGATCCACTCGGTGCCGCTCTGCGGGGAGAAGAACTTCGAGACGCTCGAAGAGGCAGGCAGCTGCATGCGCGCCTACCTCACGATCCCGACCATGCTCGCGACGTTGCAAATCACGCGCGCTCCGTGGATCGAGAAGCCGCTCATCTCACGCAACCTGCTCTCGTCGATCGGCATCGCGCTCGCGCTCGACAGCTACGATCCCGTGGAGCGATCGGCGTTCCCGATCGCCGCGCAGATCGGCGGGTTCTTCCAAAACCTCACCGAAGACAAGCTCGCGCTGATGGCTTACGTGGGCATCGCGCCGACGTTGCCCATCCTCGGGCAGGGCGGGAACACGACGACGTTCGGGTTCCTCGCGGGTCTCGGCATGAGCTACATCTTCAGCGAGAAGGGCCCTGACGAGGGCTTCAAGCCGACGGCGTTCATCTCGATCGTGGTGCAGGTCGGTCAGGCCAACCCCGAGATGAGCATGTTCGGCGGCAATAGCTCCGCGGGCGGGTCGGCGTCGTTCAACGGAGAGGACTGACCTTCATCACGGCGTCGAGCGGCACGTGCACCGTGCGCACGCGGCCGCCGAGCGTCATCGGGCGCAGCCAACCCAGGGGGGGACGTGGCGCGCTCGAGCCGGTGTCGAGCACGGGGCGCACGACGTCCGCGAGGAACCGCACGATGTGTCGCGCGATCGCCGCGCCCGCTGCGGCGGTGGCGAGCGCGGGCTCACCGGTGTAGCCGGGGAACGGGCGGAGCGCGTACCAACCGCTGCCGAGCGCGGCGTAGCGCAGCTCGCGCGCGAGCTCAGTGCGGCCGAGGAGCTCAGCGGTGCGCGAGGCCGCGTCGAGCGCAGGGTTCGGGGCGATCGGCGGGCAGGGCGGCAGCGATCGATAGATGGGATCGACCGTGTCCGGCGCGAAATGGAGAGCGAGCGAGGTCTCGACGAAGCCCGCGTGGAAGTCGCGCGGGATGTTCGCGAGGAGGGCGCGCGCGTGGCTCCGATCGGCCACGTGCTCGACAGCGTCGGCGAAGGCCTCGAGCTCGGCGGGCAGCGGGCCGGCTGAACCTCGCTCGCCGACGTCGAGCGCCATCAGCGCGGCCTGCGCGGCGTGTAGCGGCGCCGCGGCGCGCGCCCCGAGACGCTCGCATTCTTGTACGCCGTCATAGAGAGCGGCCGCGTGCAGCGGTGAGCCGTGGAAGGTCATGAGCACGACGCGCGACGCGCCGAGCTCCACGACGGCTCGACAGGCCTCGCGCACCAGAGCGGAGGCCGTCGGCAGCGACGTGTGTCGCGTGCCGGGGCCTGGGCACGGATCGACGCCCACCTCGAGGTCGGCGCCGACGAGGAGAGTCCCCTCGATCCCGAGCGCGTCGGCGAGCTCGGACACGAGCCCGCGCGAGACCCACGCGTCGTTGTGCAGCGAGAGGTGGGGCCCGTGATATTCGACCGGGTTGATCGTGAGAAAAACGGTAGCTCCAGCGGAGAGCAGGCGCCGAGCCTCGGCGCGCGGGAGGTCGAACGGACAGACGCGCGGTCGCATCGTGCGTGGCTCCGTCACCTGCGCTTTGGAGTCAAGTCGAGCCGTTTCGAGTAGGCTGACTGGCTGCTCGGTGCGATTCGTGCGCGATTGTCAGCGAACCTGTATCGTTGCGCCTGAGTCGAATGGCTAGCATGGAGCGGTTGCTCGAGGCGTGGCGCGCCGACCCCAGGGTCGACGCGACCGTCGAGCTCTGCGCGATGCTGATCCGCGCCACGCTGAAGGCCGCGGGCGCGAAGCTCCTGCCCGACGAGTTCGTGATGCGCTTCGCGAGCGAAGCGCGCGCGGTGCACCCGAGGAACGTCGACGTCGCGATCGCCGTCACCGATCTTTTCCTCGTCGCGGGCATGACCGATCAAGCGCGCGGCGTCCTCGAGGCCGCGACCGAGATCGCACCGCACGATGGCCGCGTGCACGAGCGGCTCGACAAGATCGGTCGGCGGCGGCGCACGGCCGAGTTCACCGCGCGCACGGCAGACCCCGAGACGCTCGACGCGCCGACGACGCCGCTCGAGCCGGAGACCAGGCGCAGCCGCGCGCACGACGCCGAACCCACGACGACAGCACACCGCGATTGGGCTGCCCGCGGCGCCGCCTCCGCTCCCTCGCGTCGAGCGTCGCACGCGGCTCGGTCTCGCCGCAGCGCCGGCTCCGCAAGCTCAGACGCCCGCGCCCAACGCGACGAGCTCGACCTCACCGAACGACGAAGAGACCTCGAGGAACGAGCCCGAGCTGCCTGCGCTCGGGCCCAGCCGATCGCCGTACGCGCCGCCGGTCACGCGCCCGCAAGCGGCGGCGTTCGGCAGCATTCGACCGACGGGTGAAGACGAAGGATCGAAGACGGATCTCACCACGCCCGACGACGACGACGCTCCGCCGACGCGCGTCGGAGGCGACACCTCCGCGCGCCCATCGGACGCGCGCCAACCCGAAGCTCCGCCGATGCGGGCGCTGCCGCGCGGTCGCAAAGCGACGATGGCGGGTGTCGGAGCGCTCGAGGTCGCGAACCTCATGCGGCTCGGGGACAAGCCGCCCCCCGCGAAGGACTCCGACGACGGGCCCGCGACGCGCACGGCCGTGGGGCCTCGGCCGGGGTCGAACGCGCCGCCGCCCGTGCAGCCAGCACCGCGCGCGCCTGCGCCACCACTCCCTCCACCGCCTGCGCCACTCGCCGCTCAATTGCCACCCGTGCCGGCTCCGCCGGACAGCAATCACCCTGCGAGCGCTTCGCGGCGCGCGGCGGTTCGTCGCGGCGTAGCGCCGAGACCCCAGCCGATGCCCGAGCCGGCGCGGCCGATGGGGCGCCCGCTCGACGCGGGCGCACCCGAGGTCCCGACGCGCGTGGGTGCCGAGGTCCCGAAGGCCCTCTTGGACGCGCGGCCGCAGCCCGCCGAGCCCGACGAGGACGACACGGACGCGCCGACGCGCACGCGAGACATCGCGAGCTTCGCGCCGCCTCCGATGCGCGGCCCAGCCCCCGCAGCGCCCGCAGCGAGACCTGCGTTCTCGAGCGCGAACCTGCCGCCTCCACCGGCGCTGACGGGTGCGCGAGCCCAGGCGCGGCCGACCTCGCTTTCGACCGCCGACTCGAGCGAAGAGCTCCCCACGAACGCGATCCCGCTGCCGCTCCCCGAGCCGATGCCCGATCCGCCGACGGAGACGCAAACCGCCGTGCGCGTCCCCTCCGCGGCCCCCGCGCCAGCGCCGCCGCCTGCGCCGCTGCGCGGGCCATCCCCGGCTGCGCGCGCAGCGTCTCGACCGCCGCCGCCCGCACCACCCGACGACGACGACGAGGACGAGGCGGCCATCACCGGCCTGCGCGAGGTCCCGCCCGCTGTCCCGATCCCGATGCCGCGTGCACCGGCGCCGCTGCCACCACCGCCGCAAGCGCGCCAAGCCTCGGTGCGACCACCCGCGCAGCAAGCTCCGCCCATGCCGCAGCCCCTCGTGCAGCCGGTCGTGCGTGGCGGAACCGCGGCGATGGACATGACGGGCCTCGTGCCGTCGGCGTTCCCCGCGACCCCGCCCGTAGAGCCGGACGATGACGACGACGACGTGCCGCGGACGCACATCCTCAACGCCACCGAGGCCCTCGCGGCCGCGCGCGTCGATCCGAGGTCGCCGCACGCGCACTCGCGTGGCTTCGAGCAGCCCCAACAACAGCAGCCGCAGCAGCACCACCAGCAGCAGCAGCACCAGCAGCACCACCAGCAGCAGCGGAGCGCGCCGCCGGCCGCAACGTCGAACGCAGTGCAACGCGGGATGATGGTCGGCGCGGGAGCCACCGCGAGCGAAGGCGCTGCGATCCCACCGCCGGCGCCGTCGTTCGGTGCACCTCCGCCGTCGATGCGCGGGGCGCAGCAACCGCAACCACAGCAGCAGCAGCCAGCCGCGTTCGCGTTCGCGCCGCCGCCTGGGTTCGGCGCGCCGAGCCGCCCTGTCGCGATGGCGCCGCCACCGAGCCCGCACGAGAACTACGCGGCGTCGCTCGAGCAGATGGCGCAGCAGATGCCCATCCAGGGCGCCAATGAGCAGACCTCGATCGGCTTCGGTGAGAGCCCGCCCATGCAGCAGCCCATCGCGCCGGCGGCGCCGATCGCGGCCGCGCCCGCACCCCAAGGGAACTTCGGCCCGAGCCCGATTCGCTTCGTGCCATCGAATCCACCGCCGGCCGCGGGCCGACCGGTGCGGCTCTACATCGCGCTCGCCCTCGCTGTCATCGCTGTCGCGAGCCTCGTCGGGTACGCGACCTATCTGCTCCTCGCGTCGCGCCGCGCGTCGAGCGCCGAGCCCATCCTGCGCGATCGCCACGCCGAGCCGAGCCGACCGAGCTGAGAAGCAAGACCATGGACGTGAGGCCGCTCATCGCAAGCGAGCTCGACGAGGCCGCGGCGACGCTCGCGCGCGCCTTCCAGAGCGATCCGCTCTTCACCTTCCTCTTGCCCGACCCCGAGCGTCGCGCGCGCTGGCTGCATTGGTTTCAGCTGCGCGCGCTGCGCGAGGCTCACCTCGTCGGCGGCGCGTTCACGGTCGTGGGGCCCGGCGTCGGCGCGATCGGGCTCTACCCGCCAGGCACCTGGCCTGCGTCGCTCTACCAGCAGATGAAGGCAACGCCCTTCCCGATCGGGTTGCCTCCGTGGAGGTTGCTGACCGCTGGGCTCCACCTCGAGCGTCGCATGCACGAGCATCACCCGAGCTTCCGCCATGTCTACGTCTACGTCCTCGGCGTGGACCCGAGTCAGCACGGCCGCGGGTGCGGGGGCGCTCTCCTTCGCCACGCCGCCGCGATGGCCCGCGAGGCCAAGGTGCGCGCGCACCTCGAGACAGGCAACCCCGCGAACATCTCGCTCTATCAGCGCTTCGGCTACGAAGTGACGCACGAGATCACGTCGCACGAGGGCCCGCCGCTCTGGATCATGACGACGCCCGAGCGCGCGGCCTCACGGCTCGAGGGCGACGCGTAGGAGCGCGTCCGCGCCGTTCTTCCTGCGCTCGAGCAGGAGCAACACGCCGTCGCCGACGAACTGGGTCGCGCGGATCCCCTCGAAATAGACCTCGGGCAAGCGCTTCGCTGTGCGCTTCGACGCGACGTCGCCGAAGACGAGCGAGCCACCACCGTCGGTGAGGATCGCGAAGCGCCCGCTGTCGTCGACGACGAGCTCTTCGAGGAGCGGCGCGGTGGGCAGCGCGAGGCCGTCTATCGCGCCCTTGGCCTCGAAGCTCGGCAAGGCCACCCACGTCGCGCTCGTCTTCGTGAGGAGGAGCCCCGAACCGCCGCTCGGAGACTGCGCGAACGCGATCCCCTCGCCGAGGGGCGCGCACTTCACCTCGCGGGGTGCGCCTACGCCTTTGTCAGCGATGGCGACGAGGCACTGATCGGTCAGTCCCTTTCGGACAATGCTGTAAATCGTCGTCGCGTCTCGACTCCAAAACAGTGCCGCGACGCTGCCGTCGCTGCTCGTCGTACAGACCGGCTTGTTGTCTGCGATCGGGGTCACGCACACGCTGGTCGAGGCGTACTCCTTCGGGTACGCGAGGCGCTGTCCGTCCGGCGAGAGCGTAGCGGGCCACGGGGCCGATAGCCGCTTCGGCTGGGTTGTGGTCGCGAGCCACGCGCGATCTTCGCTCCCATAAACTGTCGTCGCGCCCGCTCGCAAGGCAGACAACGGACCCGGCCGCGTCACGCCGCGACCGCTCAGCTCGGCGAGCTTGGCGAAGCGCGCCAGATCCGTCGCGAACTCGCCGTCGAGCGGCGCGAACTGCAGGAGCGACCGCGAGCCCGCCCAATGCTCGCTGCCTGCGTCCGACGCGATCCAAGACTCGACGAGCTTGCCTGATTCATAGTCGACAGTATCGATGCGATAAGCGCGCTTGGGCTCGCGAGCCTCACGGCTCAAGAACGCGCGCTTCGCCGTCGTGTCGACCGCGAAGAGGCGCGTCGACTGCTGTCCGCCGCTCGGCGCTTCATAAACAACCTCGGGTCCTCCGCGGGGTGGCCCCTGCGACGGCGGCGCCGCCGACGTCGAGGCCTCGCCGCGTGAGCTCGGCTGCGTCGAGACCGGCGCGTTTGTACCTTTGGCGCCGCCCCCCTCGCAGGCAGCGAAGAGAGCTATCGCGAGCGTGGTCCCGACCGTGAGTCTCATGCGGGCTGACTATCCGCAGTCGCCTGCCGACCGCAAGACCGAGCCCTCGTGGCCGAGTTTTACTGACTCTGATGTCAGTGCTCCCCGACCTCGCCGTGGTGGAGCAACGCCTTGTCCTCGGGTTTTGGTTGCGAGCCTGTCGAGGTGTTGGTAGCTGCGCTCACGATCTCGAGGTCCAGCTCGAGCGACAGTCCGCCGGCCGAGATCTCGAACGTCCCGGCTCCGAGCGACTCTCCCCACACCTGATAACAGTTGGGGCCGAACGGGTTGCTCGTCACTACGCCTGTGGTCGAGACGCTCCAAGGAACCCCGGCGACGGGGTTTGCGCCACGCTGCGCGCGGAAGCAGAAGATCGCATGGTGGTCGAGGGGGATCGGCCCATCGGACTCGCCAGTATCGAGCTCTACAATCGAGTCGAGGTCGTCGACGATGTCGAACGAGACTGTGCTGTTCGCGCTGCCCGCGTGGACTGTCGCGGTCACCGAGCCCGCGTCTGCGACGTGGATATTGCGCAGGTCCCACGAGGCAGGCGCGAGCGAAGCGGTAGCGGCCGCGTCGTCGGAGAGGACAGTCGCGCCGGTGAAGCTCGCCGTGAGCGCCTGGTCGATCAGGCGATCACCGTCGCCGGTGAGCACGACCCCGAGCGAGACGTCGCTGCCTGCCCAGAGGAGGGTCGGGGCATTGGTGGTGGGCTCGAGTCTGGCCACGAAGTCGAGGTCCGATGAGATGACATCGATGTCAGTGATGAACTGCGAGGAGATCTGGATGCGATCGAAGAGCTCGCCGTTGTCGGGGTCCACGATGCGGAGATAGCCGCCGCCAACGGCGCTGCCTCGCACAGTGACGTTGTTGCCGTCGACGCCGTCGATCGAGAGCCCCGCGGTCGACGCGGCGGAGAAGGGCTCATCGAACGTGCGGGCTCCGCTGTCGTCCAGATAGACGCCAATCTCTTCGACGCCGCCAATGGCTACAGTCTTGGGCAGTCGGCCGAAGCGGCCGAAGAACTCGGCGCTCCCGAAATAGAGTCCCTCGGGCGTGACGTCGGAACAGACCTCGTCCGGAACGCAGGCGTCACCGCCACCGCCGCCACCGTCGCCGATTGAAGTCCTTTCTCCCCCTGTGAGGCACCCCGTGGCCAGGAACTGGAGCGTAACAATCGAAAGCGAAAAGCCTAGTGAAGACCTTATGTTGCGCATGCTTACTCGCCAGCAGAAAGCATGCCTCCAAATGGACTCTACATTGTCGACGGTGATTCCGCCTGCGCGTCGCGATCAGCCAGCAAGTTGGAGGAATCTGACCTCTCCGGGGATGACTCCGGTGTCAGGAACAGCGCCGGCTCATGTTCGTAACCGCGGTGACGTTGCACTGAGGCCCCGTCACGATCGCAGGCGCGCGCCGGACTCATGGCTCGGCGCTCCACGAGAGAATGGACGCGATTGTCTTGTCGACGTAAGGGCTCGGCGAACGCACGCGTGAGTAGAAACAGGCAAAGCGGTCACGTCGGCAACCTGGGCGACATCATCAAGCACGCGGCGCTCGTGGAGCTCGCGTTCCTCTTGAAGGGCAGGGGGGCGCCCGTGAGCTTCGTCGACACGCACACGTTTCGGCTGCGCGCGCCGCTCGCGAAGCCGCCGCGCTTCGCGCGCGAGCTCGAGGCCCACGTCCGAAGCTATCGAGCCGCCGAGCGCTACGCGGAGATGGAGCGCGCGTCGCTCCTCCGCACTGGAAACTACCGTTGCTCCTCGGGGCTCGTGCTCGACGTCCTCGGGGAGGACCGCGCGTGCGCCGTGCTCGGCGAGGCCAACGGGCTGACACGCGCCGAGCTCAGGGAGCAGCTCGCCGACGAAGGCCACGCACGGGTGCACGTCGTCGAGGACGCCAGCTTCGTCGATCGCGGCGGCTGGGTTCCGGCAGGCGGCGCTGTGCTCGTGCACGTGGACCCGTTCGCGCTCACGCCCGCCGAGTGGGACCCGATCGCGCCCGTGCTCGACGCGATCGCGGCGCGCGCCTCGAGCGCTGTCTTCGTCCTCTATCGGTACACGCGCGTCGCGCGGATTCCTTGGCCGACGCCTCCTTCGGGCACGCGCTTCGTCGCCGAGAACCGCGGCGCTCCCCATGAGGTCGCGATGTTCGCTTCCCCCGACGTGCACGCGAGCGTCGCCGAGGTCTCTCAGTCGCTCGGCTTTCGCGTGTCGTGAGCGCGGTGGTCAGGGCGCTTTGTTCTTCTCGATCAAGGCACGCCACTCTTGGGCGCTCGTGGGAGCCGCGCCCTCGAGCGTGAGGAACTTCACGAGCGCGTCGGCCTGCCCGGGCCTGAGCTCGCTGATGCGCGCGTGCTGGAACTGCTCGACAGAAAGACGGCAAACGACGCACTCGCTCCGCACGATCAGGTCGTCGCCGCTCACGCAGGCCGAGCGCCAATTGCCCTGATTCTTCGAGCCGACGACGACCGGTGAGCAGGGCAAGTCGCGCATCGGACCCTGGCCGTGCTCGATCGCGGTGCGACCGCGCAGGCCGCAATCAGGGCCCTCTGCGCTCTCGCAGCGCTCGCCGATGGCCACGCCGCGCACGCTCGCGAACTTGTAGGTGCTCTCCGGCGGCGGCGACGAGACCGACCCCGCCGAGTTCTTCGCGGACGAGCTCGCGCTCGCGTTCGAGGCCTGCGTTGACGCCGTCGCGGTTACCTCAATGTCAACGTCGCTCGGCTCCTCGGGCTGGGCCTCGGGGTCGGAAGAGCAGCCCGAGACCACCAGCGCGAGCGCAACCCACATGCGCGAAGCCATGTCGCTACTCCTTCAAGCAGGCGCGGTTCAACGTCGCGAGCCACGCGCGCTTCGACGAGATGGTCGTGCTCATGACAACCGTGTAAGTGAGCGCGACGGCGGTGGGCGCGACGGCGAGGGCCGGCGGATCGAGCACGGGCTGCTTGCCGTCGCTCGCCAGGATCGCGCTCGCAGGGGAGGTGAGCCCGTCCGTGCGCACGAGCACCAGCTGATCGGCCGCGCCCTCCACGGTCGAGAGCATCGCGACGACAGCGCCCTTGCCCGTGGGCTCGACGGCGGGGTGTTTGCCCGTGCCGACGACGATGACGTCCCCCGCGACGTTCGCGCGGTCGTCGAGGCGTCGCGCGAGGACTTTGTCGCCCTCGACCCACGTGAGGAGCGAGCCCCCCTCGACCGAGACCATCTGCAGGTTCGTGCGCTGCGTGCCGCCTTTGTCGACGAGGATCGTCGCGGGCCCGACCTCCGCGCCCTCGAGGTTGAATCGCTGCGCCATGATCTGGCCGGCGGCCTCGAGCCACACGAGGCTGTAGCCGGTCTTGTCGGCGGCGACCGCGGGGACGACCGGGCTGACCGCGGCCTTCGTCAGGCCGACCCCCTTCGGGGAGGCGCCGAACACGAACACCGAGAGCTGGTTGTCGCTCGTACCGAACGGTGAAGCGACCACGAGCACGCCCGCAGGGTCGAGCGCGAACGCGACCTTCGCGGGGTCGAGCGTCGGCGCGCCGAAGTGCTGGATCGCAGGGTTCGAAGACGATTCGAACTCGGGGTACGCGTAGGCGAGGCCGCGATCGTCGAACCACGCGACGGTCCAGCGATCACCGGTCGCGAAGAGGTGCGGCGCGTTGTCGTGGGCCTTGCCGATGCCGCGGACCTTCGCGATTTTGCGAGCCTGCCCGTCATAACCGCCGAAGCCGATCTGCGCGCCGTCGGGCAGCTGCACGAGCCACGCGGCCGCGAACTCGGCGGGGATCTTCGGGTCCTTGCCGGCGCGGCCCGCGATCGTGAGCTCGCCACGCAAGAGGTACGTCGCGAGCTCGAGATACTCGGGCTTGCAGCCTGCTTTGCTCGCCGGGACGACCTCGGTGAAGCCCTTGCCCTTCGGCGTGTCGTCGATCGTGCGCGGCGGAGGGGCCGCGCTCACGGACGCCGACGCCGTTGGCGCCGACGTGGTCGCCGACGCCGAGGTCGTCGTGACGCCACCCTTGCCACCGCAGCCGACCAGCGCGGCGACCGGGATGGCGAACTTCGCGAGCGTCGAGCGGCGGAAGAGAGTCGTGGGCACGTTGAGGGGCGCGGGGCCCGACCGCGACCCCCACCCACGGAGAGTCGACAGACCGACGGGCGTGCCGCGGCACGTGAAGCTATCATGCTTTCGTGGTCGCGCCGTCAGGCATGCAATCGGTCGAGAGGTCCTCGCAGTACACCCCCGCGATGTCGCCGCCCGGCGCTCCTCCGGAGGCCGAGCCCAACCCCGATGTTCTCTTCGATCCGTATCTGAATCGTAAGCCAGCGCCGCCGCCGTCGAAGCCTCTGTCGCCCGCGGCGCTCGCTGCGATGGTGCTCTCGATTTTCCCCGTCGGCAGCCTCGCGGCCGTGTTCGTCGGCATGAGCGGTCTGCGACAAACGTCGACCCACACGATGCGTGGTCGCACCCTCGCGTGGACCGCGATCGTCGTCGGCGCGCTCGCGACGATCGGCTACGCGTCCGCCGGCGCCATCTACACGAGCGACTACATCGAGCGCTCGCGCGAGTCCGCTCGCAAGAGCCGCGAAGAGTGGCAAGAGGAGCACAAGCGCCGTCAAGCCAAAGAAGACGACGACGTGAAGGTCGACGACGCTCCGCCGCCCGAGCCCACGAACCCGGCGCGCCCCGCTTCGATCGGCGTCCCGCAGAACACCTCCACGACGAAGGTCGGCGCCGTCACCGTGGTCGAGCTCGGCTCATCCGAGAAGCAGATGAAGGCCGCGTTCGTGAAGCAGCTGACCGCCGCCAAGGCCGACGGCAAGGACATCGTCGTCATGACGACGAACGCGAAGTCGAGCCCTTGCTTGGGCTTCATGTCGTCGCTCAGCGATCCCTCGATGCAGAAGGCCTTCGAGAAGCACGTGCTCGTGCGCGTCGACGTCATCGTCTTCCAGCGCGAGCTCTCCGATCTCAACATGTCGCCCGAGGTCACGCCGGGCTTCTATCTGCTGAGCGCGGACGGCGTGCCGCGCGACGGCATCGACGGCGGCGAGTGGGACGCCGACATCCCGAAGAACATCGCGCCCGTCATGGATCCGTTTCTCCACGGCAAGCTCAAGAGCCGCAAGAAGCCGTTTGGCGGGCCCGGCACCTTCCTCTGAGCCGCGCGTCTGCCCCGCGTGCGCTGCGTGTGGCTCGGCTGATCCGATCGAAGCGCCGCTCGGCGCTCGCTGCGCCGCTCACGATCGCGTCCTCGTCGCGCCGCGCGCGCTCGCTCGCAGCATCGGCGATCCGCGGCTCGGCGCGCGCGTCGGCGAGCGCTTCGACGTCCTCGAGCTCCGCGCGCTCGGCGGCAGCGCGAGCGTCTACGTCGCGCTCGACGAGGCCGAGGGCGATCTCTGCGCCCTGAAATTTGCCTGCATTGATTTGGGTGTTGGAGAGGATGCACCCTTCAGCGCCGATCGCGAGGTCGCCGCACTGCTCACGCTGGCGCCGCAGATCGCACCGAACCTTCGCGCATCAGCGCCCCATCCTGCGACCCCCTGGCTCGCGCTCGACCTCGTCGAGCACCCGTCGCTCGCGACCCTGCTTCGCGACGGGCCGCTCGCCCCCGAGCGAGCGCGCGCCGTCGCACGCGCGCTCGTCGACGCCGTCGCTCGCATGCACGCGAGCGGCGTCGTCCACGGCGACCTGAAGCCAGCGCACGTCCTCGTCGATCCCTCCGACCCCAAGACGCTGCGCCTCGTCGATTTCGGCAGCGCGCGCGTGCTCGCCGCGCCCATCCCTCGCGCATGCGGTGGCGCCACCCCCGCGTTCGCTGCCCCCGAGCTCGGACCGACGGGCGTGCCCACCGTCGCGTCGGATGTCTTCGCGTTGGGGTGTGTGCTCGCCCGGATCTTGGCCGACCCATCGGCTCCCTCGGTGCGCCTCGCGACCGCCCAAGCCCCCGAAAACCGGCCAGAAGCTGCGGCACTCCTCGCGACTCTGTAATCGCGTGATCAAAGGTGTACGGAGGGGCGAGGTCATTGTACCGTGCGGCACCCCATGGATCCTCGCGACATGGAGGCGCTGGTCCAGCGCCTCGTGCGCAACCCGCACGATGAAGAGGCCCTCGCGTACGCGCACCAAGCCGGTGCGTCGGATCCGCGCGCCTATGCCATTCTACTCGAGAAGGTCGGGCTCGCCACGACCGACTCCGCCTACGCCGCGCACTGGCTCAGTGAAAGCGCGAACGTCTGGTCCGTGACAGTGGGCGATCCGCATCACGCGGCGCGCACCTTCATGGCCGCGATCGATCGCGATCCGACCTCGAGCGCAGCCGCTGATCGCCTCGCGAACCTCTACCGCGATCTCAACGAGACGCGACCGCTGGTCGCCCTCCACGAGAAGCTCGTCAAGCTCCTGACGCCGCTGCTCGCCACGCAGCCCGAGCTCAAGGCTCGCGTCGTCGGCCTGCACGAGGAGCTCGGCAAGCTCTGGGCTGCCGCTCCGCTCTCGAGGAAAGATCGAGCGCTCGAGAACTGGCGCAAGGTCACCGAGCACGACCCCGCGAACGTCTTCGCGATCTACCAAGCGCGCGAGCTCTGCAAGGAGCTCGAGCACTTCGCCGCGGCGCTCCCGTTCTTCGCGATGGAGCACGCGGTCATCGACGACCCCGAGCGTCGCGTCGCGCTCTACCGCGACGAGGCCGCGGTCCGGCTTCGCCTCGGCGACGGCCCTGGAGCGAGCCAATCGCTGCGCCACGCGCGCACCGTTACCCCCGACGACGTGGGCCTCGCGCAGGAGTTCGCCCAGAGCATCGTCACGCGCATCGACAACGGTGAGGACGTCCCCACCACCGAGCGCGACGAGGCGCGCGCGATCTTCGTGTCTTTCGCCGAGTCGTACGACGCCGAGTACGCGCTCGGTTACGCCATCAGCGCCCTTCGCTGCACGCCCGGCGACGACCGCGCGATGCAGCTCGCCGATCACTACGGCAAGCGCCTCGGGCGTGTCGCCGAGCTCCGCGCTTCGTACAGCGGTTACCTCGCCGCGAACCCCGGTGGCTACGTCGCTCAAGAGGCTCGCGCCCAGCTCGCAGCAGCCGGCGTTCGCCCGCCCGAGCCAGGCCGATCCTCGCAACCCGACGTGCGCCCAGCGCCGGCTCCGATGAAGCCGATCCCCGCGCCGACCCCGAGCGGCTCCGGCCTCGACGAGATCGAGCCCGAGGCCGACGAGGACGACTCGATGCCGGACGGCTCACCCAACCTCGTCGGCGCGCGGCCGGCGATGCCGCAGGTCCAACTGCCGCACGTCCAGATGCCGCAGGCGCCGCTTCCGCAGGCGCCCGCGTTCGGCCCACCGCCCGGCTTCGGTCAGCCGCCTGCTGCGGCCCGCTCGAGCACACCCGCATTCGAAGATCCGCGCTCGGGTGATCACCACCACCGAACCTCGACGCACGACGACGCGCGCGCCTCTTCCCACGGCCCCGATCCGAACGAGGTCCGCGCGCTCATCGACCAGGCCCAAGCCGAGGCCGCGAAGGGTCGCAAGCCAACGGCCCTCGCCAAATTCCGCGAGGCCCTCAAGCTCGAGCCCGCCAACTCCGAGGCCCTCGCTTGGGTCGACGAGCACCTGCGCCAGAAGCGCATGTACACCGATCTTCGTGAGGTCCTGCTCGCCGCGTCGCGCGTCGCCACGCAGCCGATCGAGACCCGCAAGGCTCAGCTCCGCGACATCGCCGGCATCTGCGAGACGCAGCTGCGCGACATCGAGACCGCGGTCCAAGCCGCCAAGCAGATCGTGCAGCTCGACCGCGGTGACGAGCCCGCGCGCGAGCAGCTGCGGCGCCTGCTCGAGAAGTCGCAGAAGTGGGACGACCTCGCGACCGTCCTCGAGCAGGAGGCCATGGCGGCCCCCGACGTCGAGACCAAGATCGCGCTCGAGAAGAAGCTCGCGGGCCTGCACGAACAAAAGCGCAAGGACCCGGTCGGCGCGGCCGAGGCTTGGGCGCGCGTCGCCGCGCTCGCTCCGTCCGACGACACGGCCATCCAGACCGCGGTCAAGCTCTTCGAAAAGGGCGGCAAACAGAAGGAAGCCGCCGAGGTCATCGCCGAGAACGTCTCGTCGATCGAGGACGCGAAGGCTCGCTCGGTCTTGCTGGCGAAGCTCGGTGAGCTCCGCCTCGCGACCCAGGATCCGGGCGGCGCCGGCGACGCCTTCTCCGAGGCCGCCGAGTCGGGCGGAGACACCTCGCTCCTCGACAAAGCCGAGAAGGCCTACTTCGAGGCTGGCCGCTTCATCGAGGCCGCGAACGCGCTCGATCAGCGCGGCAAGCTCGACCCCAAAGCCAACAAGGTCGAGCTCCTCGCGCGCGCCGCGAGCCACTACGAGCGCGCCTCCGATCCGGCGGGCGCGATCGAGAAGCTCCTCGAGGCCGCGAAGCTCGACATCAACGACGCGACCCTCGTCGAGCGTCTCGAGGGCCTGCTCCGCGGGGCCGAACGCCTCTCGGATTTCGTCACGTTCCTCTCGGAGCGCGCCGACAAGCTCCACGACAAGGCCGCGCGCTCCGCGACCCGCTTCCGCGTCGCCGAGCTCTCGCGTGAGCTCGGCGATCTCGAGCAAGCCCGCGACGCCCTGCTCCTCGTGCTCAACGACGGCGAGGACGAGCGCGCGCTCGGCCTCCTGGTCGAGGACGCGCAGCGCCGCGGCGACAACCAGGATCAGGTCGACCTCCTCAAGCGCCTCACCGCGGTCACGACCGACTCGGCGCGCAAGCTCGAGCTCGCCCTCCGTGAGGCCACGCTCGTCGCCGAGGCCCTCGACGACCCGAAGGCCGCGATCGAGCGTTATGAGAACATCGTTAAAGAATTGGACCCGAAGTCGCGGGTCGCGCTGCGCGCCATCGCGGATCTCGCCGACAAGCTCGGCGACGAGGCGATCGCGGCGAGCGCCCTCGAGCGCGAGCTCCCGCTGACGGACGGCGACGAGAAGGTCGAGATCGCGCAGCGCCTCGCGCAGCTCTACGAGGGCGCACTCGACGATCCGAAGTCCGCGATCCGCGCCCTGGACATCGTCCTCACCGCCGACTCCGGTGACCTCGACGCGACCGAGCGCTTGCTGAAGCTCTGCGAGCGCGAGGGCGAATGGGAGCGCGTGACGAAGCTCCTCGCCGTCCTCATCGAGTTCGAGGGTGACGAGAGCGAGGCCGCGAAGATGACGCTTCGCCTCGCCGGCATCCTCGACGAGAAGCTCGGGCGCGGTGACGAGGCCCTCGGCGCGCTCGAGAAGAGCGCCGACGCCGGCGACGCCTCCTCGCGCGAGGCCTACGTCACGCTGGGCGATCGCCTCGGGTGGAAGGGCGTCGTCGCGAGCAAGCTCGTCGCCTGGAACGAGAGCGCGCCGCCCGCGAAGCGCAACGAGGCCCTGCGGCAGGCCTTCGAGCGGTTCGTCGAGATCGACCGCGAGAAGGACGCGACGAAGGTCGCGCTCGAGCTCGCGCGAGCTCGCGCGGCCGATCGCGAGCTCGGCGAGAAGCTCGAGCAGATCGCCATCAAGGCGAAGGATCTGGACGCGCTCGGTGCAGCGCACGAGATCCTCGCGCGCGACGTCTCGGGCCCGCAACGCGCCGAAGAGCTCGTCCGCCAGGCCGAGGTCATGGTGCGCGCGGGCGCCGACTCGCTCGACGCCATGCAACACGGTGAGGCCGCGCTCGCGAGCGTCTCGCCCGCCGAGGTCGAGCCCTTGCTCACGCGGCTCGCGGCGCTCACGACCGCGCCGGGCCACGTCGTCGATCTCTACGAACGCCAGGTCTCGCGCTGCAAAGCCCCGGCGGATCGGCTCACGGCGCTCGGTCGCGCGGCGCAGGTCGCCGGCGAGCGCGGCGCGTTCGATCGGGCGCGCAGCTTCTTCGAGCTCGCCCTCGGCGGCGGCGTCCAAGAGGACACGCTGCAGAAGCTCGTCGAGGCCGCGAAGGCAGGCGACGAGAAGCTCGCGGCCTCGCGCGGCGAGTCTCCTTCGACCGGCCCCAACTCCCTGCGACGCATCCTCGCCGAGGCCCTCGCGAGCGGCGGCCAAGGTTCACGCGACGGTGGCCGCACGCGCGCCGCGCTCCTCCGCAAGGCCGCGTCGATCGCACACCACGAGCTCAACGACGTCAGCAAGGCCTTCGAGTGGGTCGGCGACGCGGTCGTCACCTTCGTCGACGACGCGACGCTCGCGGCCCTCGACGATCTCGGCGCCGCCGTCGGCGATCTCGCGCGCGTCGAGGCCACGCTCGGCCGCGCCCTCAGCGAGGTCTTCGACGGCCCGCTCGTGCGCAAGCTGCTCGCGCGGCGGGCGCGCCTGCGTCGCGACCAAACCAACGATCTGCCGGGCGCCGCGCAAGATCTCAAGAAGCTCCACGATCTGTCGCCGTCCGATGCGGCCGTGATGAACGAGCTCTCCGCGATCCTCGAGCGGCTCGGTGATCACCGCGGCATGATCCAGCTCTACGAGGACCAGATCCTCCGCGGGCGCGATCAGGCCCAGCGCGCCGAGCTCGCGCGCAAGGTCGCGAAGCTCTGGGAGGAGGAGCTCGGCGACGCCCGCGAGGCAGCGGACGCTTGGCGCCGCGTCCTCCGGATGAAGCCCAACGACACCGAAGCGACCGCGGGTCTCGACCGGGCGAAGACCGGCAAGCTCCAGCGCGCGACGCCTGGCAGCAAGCCCGTCGCGCCGCCCGTCGCGCCTGCGCCTCCGCCCGCCGCTCCGGAGATGGGCCCGTCCTCGGCACCGCTCACGCCCGCGCTCCGTGCGCCTGCGTTGCGCACGCCCGAGCCTGCGATCTCCGCTGCACCGGCACCCGCACCCGCACCGGCCCCGCAGGCTGCGGCGGACGACGACGACTCGGGAGCACCGACGCCGCCGCCGTCCCAGCTCGGCGCGCGAGCCGTCGAAATCAGCACGGGCCACGTCCCGACCCGTGACTCCATCACCGAGAATCACGAACAGCAGCTCACTCCTCACGCGCCCGCTGTCGAGGCCGCGCCCGCTCCCGTCGTCAACGAGGCCAAGACCGACCCGCCGCCGTCGGCCCGCGCCAGCGCAGCGCGCGCTTGGGCCGAGGAGCAGGGGCACGCCAACGGTGAGGCCGCGAGCCACTCGGCGCCGCAAGACCAAACCGCCTATCCCAGCCAACAGGGCTATCCCGGGCAAGCGGCCTATCCGGCAGACCAGGGCTACCCGGCTTATTCGGGCCAGCAGGCTTATCCGGGCCAGCAGGCTTATCCGAGTCAGCAGGCTTATCCGGGCCAGCAGGCTTATCCGGGTCAGCAGGCTTATCCGGGTCAGCAGGCTTATCCGGGTCAGCAGGCCTATCCGGGGCAGGGGACACAACAGGGCTATCCCGACTCTGCCCAGCAGAGCTATCCCGAGCAGAGCTATCCCGGCCAGCAGGGTTATCCCCAGCAGGGCTATCCCCAACAGGGTTATCCCCAACAGGGTTATCCGCAGCAGGGCTATCCCCAACAGGGTTATCCGCAGCAGGGCTATCCCCAACAGGGTTATCCGCAGCAGGGCTATCCCGGGCAGCAGGAATATCCCCAGCAGGGCTATCCGCAGCAGGCCTATCCCGGGCAGCAGGAATATCCGCAGCAGGGTTATCCGCAGCAGGGTTATCCGCAGCAGGGCTATCCCGGGCAGCAGGAGTATCCGCAGGGCTATCCGCAACCGCAGGGGAGCGCTCCCGCTTATCCCGCCGCGGCGGAGGCACCGCCGGTGAGCGTTCCCGCTCGGCCGAGCCGTCCTGCCCCGCCGAAGGGGCCGGTCTCGTCCAAGCCTCCCCCGCCCAAGCTCAAGACGCCTGCGCCGCCGAAGCCTGAAGAGGAAGAAGTCCAAGACGTCGACGACGCGGAGCTGCTCGACGACGAGTGACCGGCGACGCCTTCGTCTTCCCTCCGGCTCTCAAACCAGGCTCGCGGATCGCTGTCGTCGCGCCCGCGAGCCCGTTCGATCACGCGCTCATCTGGCGTGGGCTCGGGGCGCTCGGCGAGCGCTATCGGCTGCGCTTCGACCGCGCGCTCTTCACCCGGACTGGCTATCTGGCGGGGAGCGACGAGCGCCGTAGAGACGAACTCGCCCGCGCTCTCGAGGCTCCGGACGTCGACGCGATCGTCGCAGCGCGCGGCGGCTACGGTCTCACCCGGTTCGTCCACGAGCTCCCTTGGCAGAAGCTCCGTGAGCGACCGCGCTGGTTGATCGGCTTCAGCGACATCACGGCGCTCCACGTCGAGGCCATGCGCCTCGGGGTGGCGTCGCTGCACGCGCCCAACCTGTCCGCGTTCGGCGGTCAGGGCAGCGCCCGCGCTTCGGTGATCGCCGCGCTCGAGAATCCCCGAGCGACGCGGCGCTTCGAAGGCCTGATTCCGCTCGTCGCCGGGCGCGCCTCGGGCCCTCTCGTCGGCGGCAATCTCACGCTCATCATGTGCGCGGCGACCATGGGTCGCTGGGCGCCTCCGGCGGGCGCGATCCTCTTCATCGAGGACGTGACCGAGCGGCCCTATCGCATCGATCGTGCGCTGTCCGCGCTGCGCGCAGGTGGACACCTCGACCGGATTGGCGGGCTCGTCGTCGGTGACTTCACCGACTGTAACCCCGGCCCCGATGGAGTTACAGTCGAGTCAGTAATTGCCGACTACGCACGCGCGCTCGCCGTGCCCGCCGCGCGCGGCCTGCCCGCTGGGCACGGCACCGTCAACGAGCCTTTGATGCTCGGTGCGCGCGCTACGTTGGACGTCGGGAGCAGCGCGCAGCTCGAGATCTAGTGCTACGAACCGCAGGTTCGTAGGCACCCAAATATGTCCGAGCTGCGCGGTCAGACGTTGCCGATCGCATGGGTTCGACCAGGCCCTTCACTCGCGCGCGCCAGCGCGGGGCCTGGGTGAACCCCCATCAGTCCCAGCCCGCGAACCGGAATGGGACATACCGAATGGCGAGCGACAATCCGAAGAGCGGGTAGCCGTCCTCACCCAAGCCGGGAAACATGTAGTCGACCTCGACGCGGGGCCCTATGACCAGCTCGGCGGAGCGCGACGTCGCGAAGAAGACCTCGGCCACCCCGCCAAAGCCGTGTTGGGCCCCGTCCGAAAAGATGAGCGGCTTGTAGACTACGCCGATGTCACCCTCCATCGCCGGGGCCGAGGTGTTTTCCGGGCGCAGCGTCCCGAGGTCGATGCCGGCCTCGGGGGCGATTGTACCGTAGAGCTCGCCGCGCCTTTCGCTGTAGCCGATGCCAGGCGCGAGCGCGAGGTAAGCGCGGGCGACGTCGCCGCCGATGGCTGCGGCGCCCTCGGCGCGCGCCTCGAACCCTGGGTGACCATCGGTGTCGATGGTCGCGCCCACCGTGGGGGTGATCATCGCTCGACAACCCAACAAGCTGAGCGAGCTCGCCAAACAGGCCAATCGGGAGATGCGCATATTCATCCTATCGCTGAACAGAGCTACTAGGCGGTAGCAGACTGGATGCACGCCGTCGCGTGTTGTCGAGCTCGTCAGTCCTCGGACGTGGGCACCATCTTGAGGCACGGTCGCGCGACGTTGAGGCAGGGGCGCGGGCGCGTCGTCGTCGTCGGGGCGGCCGAGGCCGACGCCGACGCTGAAGCAGACGCCGAACTCGAGGCGCTCGCAGCTGCGCTCGCGCTCAAGGGCGCGCTCGAGGCCGGCGGAGTCGAGTCCGAGACGCTCGCCGCGCTGGCGCTCGGGGGCGCGCTCACCGCCGCCTTGGCGCTCGAGGTCGCGGTGCTCGCGCTGGGATGGGCGGCGTTCTCGTCGCCGCAGCTCGCTTGCCCGACCAGCGTCGCGATCGCCGACGCGACGAACATCGCCCGTCGGCGCAGAATGGCGGCTCTCTCGTTCGCGTCGTCGTTGTCTGCCACGCCCAGCATGGGAGCGCAGCTCGGTGGACGACGTCAACGCGAGCGAGGAGCACACTGCGTCACCGGGCCGCGCGCTCGCCTATGCTGACTGACTTGTCAGTCGACGAAGCGCGTAGCGCTCGAGGAGCTCGTCGGAGCTCGGCATGGGCCCCCAGAGCGCGAGCGCGCGCGCCGTCCAATGCTGCACCCGAGGCACGAGCTGGTAGGCTTGGAACAAGGTCGTATTCGTCAAGACTTCGGTCGATGGCCGAAGGTCACAGAGGTCACAATAGAGCGCGAGGCTCGGCTCGCGCGCGAGCGCCTGATTGAGCAGCACGTAGGCTTGCTCGAAGTCGTTCCGGCTCGAGGAGCCGGCGGCCGCGGCCATCTCATGCAGCCTGTCCACTTCGCGACCCTCTGCGGTCTTGAAGATGCCGATCGAGTCCCAGAAGCCCTGCTCCGACTGTCGCGCTCGCGCCCAGGCGTCAGCGTTTGCGCTCTCCTGCGCTCGGAGGGCGGCGTGCCGCATGTGGTCGGCGAACGTCGTCGGCCGCAGCGCCTCGGCGAGGCGCATGACGGTGCTCGCATAGTCCATCCCGTAGGGCGGCGCCGACGCGGGACGCTCGAGACAGCGCATGATCGCGACCGCGAGCGTCCAGCGATTGCCTTGCGCGCCGAGGAGCCTGACCACTGCCTCGAAGAGCGTCGCGAAGGCTGGCAGGATGTCCTCCGCGTTCATGACCATTCGCCCGCCGCGTCCCTCATAGACAGAAGCCCGCTCGACGGCGAGCGCGACCCTCAGGCACCCGTTGCGCACGGCGAAGATTGGAAATGGAGCCTCAGCGAGGCGGACCAACTGGAGCGTAGCCTCGATGTCCATACGCAGGTTGCCGGCGAGCCAACGGACCCGCGCGAGCCCGTCGCTCCGCGACATGGGTGTCCACAGAATCCTGCGAATGAGGCTCGGCGGCTCGCCTTCCGCGTCGACCTCGCTCTTGGGACTGCGCAGCAAGACCGACAAGACCGCGGCGCGAGCCACGCCGAGCTCGATGCGCGCGCGCACCCCGAGCCCATCCATGCTGCGGTTGAGCTCGACCTCTGCCGGCGACTCGTCGGCGATCGGAGCGCGATTGTCGTCGTCCGTGGAAGCCGCCGCCGCGCCACGATAGGGACCCCCCGAGGCCTCGCCGATGCGTCGCTCGAGCAAGTCGACCAGCCCGTCGAACGCGGCGTTCGTCGCGTCGCTGAGGCCGCGAATGGCGGCTAAAAATATCGCTCGCATGAACCCCGAGCCCCGGCGTGTGATCGTGCCGTTCGAGGTCAATGTCGGCTGATTCACCCCGATCGGCCGCGCATAGATGGCCGCGCCGAGCTGCGCCCGCAGCGCGACCCCCGCGGGACCGTACACGTCGAAGGCCTTCAATACCTCGACGCACGCGGTGTGCGTCGCGAGCTCGAGCTCGCTCTCGTCGCGACTGATGGGGTCGATCTCGAATGCAGCGATCATGCGCGTGAGGAGGCCGCTCTGCTTGCGCTCGGCCTCTCGCTTCAGCCGCGCCGCTTCGTATTCGCTGGCTTCACGAGCGAGCAGGGCGCGCGCCGATTGGAAGGATGGGGTCGCGAGCGCGAGAGAGACGTGCGCCGCGAGGACGTCACAGTCGACGGGGGCCCACCCGAGGACGTCGTGTCGAGAGAGCGGCGGCGGGGTGCCCTGAGGCTCCGTCGCCTTGAAGATCTGGAGCAAATGGCGATCACAGAGCCCCGGGACCCAGACCCGCAGGACATACTGCGACAGCGCGTCCAGGCGAGTCATGAACAGATTGGTTACATTCGTGTCGGTCCCGAGGCCGGGGGCCGTGCGAATGGCCGTCGAGAGCTCGACTACGCTCATTGCTACCGACAGAGGTGGGAGCGACTCGGCGAAGGCGCTCGCGGCGCGCCGCGCGGCCTCGTCCGCGAAGGCCACGCGCTCTCTCTCGAGCCGCAGCTCCTCGAGCGCAGCGGGCGACTGTGCGGTCGCGAGCGCCTGCTCCAAGGTGAAGAGCTCACGCAGCAGGCGACTGCGCTCGACGAGCGCTCCGACTGCTCCAGACGACGTTAGGGCCTCTTCAGCGAGCGCGCGCATCGAGGCGCGGAGGTTAGTCCATCCGCGGCGCGCAGCAATCAGCGCTCAACGCGGTTCGCCCATCAGCGCGATAGCCACCGTGCGAGGATCGATCGCCACGCCCCGCTCCAGTAGCCAATCGATGAGTACGACGAGCGACTCTGGGCCGCCAGGTGTGACCGTCCAAACTCGGTCCGAGCAGAACAGCTGAAGGTCGCGGCGCGCCTCGTCGACCAGCCGGCTGCACGCGACGTCGGCGAGAATGGGTTTCAACACTGTCAGTAAATCGGGCGCGGGTGCTGCTGAACAGCTCGCCACCCAGCTCGCTATCCCTCGACCGCGGCTCTCGGCGATGTTGCGCCGAGACGAGCGACCACAGCTGGAGCATAGGTGACAGGGGATGAGCAGCGCGCCGCCGCCGCACTCTCGGCAGCCCCAGGTCCATTGCCCCGCCGTCCAAACTGACTTGCAGGTGCCACAGCTCGTTCGGTACCGCCTTTTGTAGCTGGGTTTGGAGAATATGTTGGGTAACCAGAGTGTAAGCGGGCGTTCGCAGCGCTCGCAGCGGGTGCGCTCGAGATCGCCGCGGACCGTCAGACACGGCTTGGGTCGCACAGCCCTCAGATTGAACAAGCCAGTCTGGGGATCGACGAGCTCGCGCTCTTCGGTCGCGGCCGCGTACGCGCGCTCGTATGTCACCCTGGGCTGATAGTCGACGAGGCCGCGCGCGGCTGCCAGGTCGAGGCCTGGAGTCATCGCCACAGACAGGCGATTGGGGTGCGGCATTCCACATTCACAGCTACGCCCGAGCCAATCCACGATTCGCTCGAGCTCGTCTACGGCCTCGAGGTCGAGGTCGGTGCCGGGCTCCAGCGCAATGGCGACGACGGGGCGCTCGACGCCTGCTGCGCGCGCGACGCCGGCGTGTGCCTCGGTCACCGCGACCTCGCGTCGAAGCCGGTCATTGTCGTCGTAGACTGTGGTGTCGAAAGGAGGGACTGGCACCTCGCGGGGGACCGCGGAGACAGGCGGAGCCAGCACCAGTCGAACCTCCAGCTCTCGCAGGTCCGTCCAATGCCGAAAGACGTTGGGGCCCTCCGTCAGCGCCGGGAGCGTCCTCTGGTGCACCTCCCAGACCTCCGCCAACCAGGCAATCGCAAAGTCGGTATCAGGCCTTTTTATGGACTCCCAAGCGCTCTTTAGACCCATCGAGGCGTTGAACTCCGAGCTCTCCCATCGGGCGATCGCCGAGTCTCCGAGCCCGAGCACCCAGGCCCTCATCGCAGGGTCGACCTCCCCGCGCTGTTGGAAGGTGATCACGGTCTCGTCCTCGAGCCTGAAGGTCGCGGCGAGGCTCGGTGACAAAGCGGTCAATATTCGCTCTGCGCGTTCGACGCGGGTCGGGTCGACGAGCACGGCCAGCATCTCTGCCCTGCGTGACGGGCGTCGCGCGTACCCTCCAATCCATGCCTGATACCATCGCCTGGCGGAGGCCCACGTCGCGGGCCGCGCGGTCTCCCACGCGAGGTCGAGCTGGTCGTGCGTGAGCAACGCTCGCGCGACCGCCTGTTGGGGAGCGCTCGGCGGGGCGGGCGGGGGGAGCTCGGTTGTGGTCGTGCGGGTCAGTCGCTCCCGCGACAGCAGCAGCGCCAGCGCCTTCATGTGCGAGAGCTTCAGCTCGGCGAGCTCGATCCTGCTGCTCATGTCGTCGGGCGACAGCCTAGCGCTAAACCCTTCATGGTGGCGCAGGGGCGCCGCCCCTCGGGAGCGGCATGCCGCTCGGGCGAAGCGGTCGATATGCACGTAAAAGGCGCGTGATTGGCGGTCTCACGGTTGGCACTCCCGTTGCGATTGGGGCCTACCATGATGAAGACGCTGAAAGTCCTGTCGATGTTGGTTCTTGCCGGCACCCTGTCGAGTGCGGTCGTCGGCTGCGGTGGTGGGCGGATGACCACGCGCGACGCGATCTCGCTCCTCGACAGCCCCGAGCCGGGCGATAGGCGCCAGGCAGCGGACTCCCTACGCGGTGGTAAGTCGGTCAGCTTCAAGAAGTCCGTCGTGCCCTACGAAGCGATTCAACCGCTCATCAATACGCTCGGCCACGAGTCCGACCCGAAGGTGCGCGGCGCCATCCTCATCACGCTGGGCGCGTCGGGCGCCCCCGAGGCGAAGGCTCCAATCGACGAGTGGGTCCAGAAGGCCTCGAGCCGTGAGGAGCAGCGCTGGTATGGCCGCGCGCTCAAGTACTATCTCATCAAGACTGGCGTGAAAGACGAGGGCGAGAAGTTCCCGGAGGGCTGGCCCTACGGCACCAACGGTTACCCGCCTGTCATCGACGATTGACCGGTAGCGCGCTCGCGAGCTCGCAACAGCGCGTCGACGAGCAGCTTCGGGCGCTCGAGGTGCGGGCTGTGACCGAGCGCGCGAGGCTCGTCGAACGAGGTCTCGGGGGGGAGCGCGCGCTTCAAAAAGGCGAGGCCGGAGCGAGGGAGGATGCGATCGCTCTCGCCCCAAACGACGTGCACCGGGCAGCGAATGGTGCCGAGCTCGGCCGCGGTGAAGAAGTCAGCCTCGCTGAGCGAGCCGAGGAAGCCCTGCACCGTCGCTGAGGAGAGCTGCTTGACGAGCCCCGGCTCGAGCAGGACGAACGCGAGCGGCGGCTCGTGCAGGAGTTCGCTGAAGAAGCGGCGTGCGTCGGCGCGCGACTCGAGCTTGAAGCGCCGGCGGATCGCGGCGAGCTCCTCGGCGTCGAGCGGGGCGCCGGCGGGGGAGGCGAGGACGAGCGCTCGCACGCGCTCGGGTCGCTCGAGCGTGTAGCCGAGCGCGGTCGCGCCGCCGAGCGAGGTGCCGAGCACGACGGCCGGCTCGCGCGGATGGATGAGCGCGTCGAGGGCCTCGCGCATGCCGGTCCGCAGCCGTTCGCGATCGAGCGAACCTCCGAGGCTCTGGCTTCTGCCGTGGCTCGGAAGATCGGGGAGTACGACGCGCTCGGCGTGCTTCGCGAGGTCGATGGCCACCCGCAAATAGGCCGAAGACGTCGTGCCCATCCCGTGGAGCAAGACGAACGTGCCGCGCCCTTTGCCGCGCAGCTCGTAGGCGTGCACCCGCGCGACGGAGGTGTCGATGAAGACGCTGCGAGCGCCGAGCGCGCGCATGGCGGCGTGCGAGACGAGCTCGACGAATGCAAGCATGGGACGCGGCATCTTGCGCTCGAGCCGTTCGAGGGACAAGCGCACGAAAGGAGCACGCCCGCGTGTAGACTCGCTCGATGGACGACCTCGCTTCGCTGAAGGACTTCCTCGGGCGAACGCCGTTCTTCGGTGGGGTGCTCGACGAAGCGCTGGAGTACCTGGCGACCCTCCTCATCGTGCGCGACGTCGCCGCGCAGACGCCCGTCTTCGTCGAAGGCGAGCACGGACGCTCGATGTTCATCCTGCGCAGCGGCGAGGTGGTCGCGCTTCATCAGGCGTCGGCGGCGGGGCCGGCGGTCAAGCTGATGCGCTTTCGCCAGGGCGACTTCTTCGGTGAGACCACGCTGATCGAGATGCAGCCGCGGCCGTTCACCGCCGTCGCGGAGCAGCCTGCGCGCCTCTACGAGCTCACGAGCCGCCACCTCTACGACCTCTACAAGCGCGACGTTCACACGTACGTGATGGTCTTGCAGAACATCAACCGCGAGCTCTGCAGGCGGCTGCGACGCGCGAACGATCGCGTCTCTCATTTCGCGACCGAGATGGCCGATGAGGAGACGCAGATCCCCGACGAGTGGTCGGGCCGACTCTGAGCCTCTCGCGTCCCGCAGCGGATCAGCGCGCGTCGCTCGCTCGAAGCTCGGCGAGGACCTCGGCTTCTTCTTCTCCATCCGCGAGCTGCTCGAGCGCCTCGTAGACCGCGGGCGACGCCACGCCCTTCGCCAGGACGCGCAAGCGATCGGCGTCGGGTCGCATGCGGTTCAGCGCGACCGCCGCGCCGACGCGCACCTCGGCCGCGGCGCTCGGGTCCTCGAGGACGCTCTCGAGGTCTTCGGGAGCGACCGCCAGATCGCGAAAGGTCGTGCGCGTGAGCTCGACGAGCGCGGTCGCCCAGTTCTCGGTCGACCGGCCGCTCCGCGCCACCAGATCACGCACGTGAGAGCGCGCCTGGTCGGCGCTCTCGTGTGCGGCGAAGGCCGCTTCGAGCCGGTGGTAGAGCGCGCCGTTGAGGTCGTGGTTGTCGTCGCTGTCGATGCGAAGTCCGTGGCGAGCGCGCAGGTGAAGCTTGCGCGGGCGCTCCCCATCTCGAGGATCGAGCTCGATCACCACGGAGTCCGAGGCGCCTTCGATCTCGGCGACCTCGGACCAAGGGACGAACCTCTTCAATAGAACGCTGTCAAAGGAAACGCCGTCGGCGCCGATCGTGATCCAGCCGCGACGCAGCAGGCTGGGCGCGACGAAGGTGAGGAGCGCGCACGCCGCGCTGAGGACCGCGAGCGAGGGCATCGCCGCGCTGAGGAGCAGCGGCGTCGCCAGGATCGACAGGACGCGCAGCACGACCAGCGCGTAGCCGAGCCACGGGAAATAGACGTAGGCCCCTATCGTGGCGGTTCGGTCGAGCGGGGCGAGGCCGAACTCCTTCATCCACCGTGCGCCATCGGCGTGGGTCGTGCAGCGGATCGAGAGGCGCTCTTGCTGTCTGTTCGGCAGGTTCGTCGTGAGCTCGAGATCGACGAGGCCGCTGAGGCGTGACACGAGCAGCGCCGAGAGCGACTCACGTGGCCAGAAGCGGTCGCGACACGCGATCCCTCGCTCGTCGTACTGGAGCTGTGTGTTTCGCCAAGCCGCCATTCGCGCCCGCACGACGGCGAGCGCGACGAGCACGCTCAAGTGGGCGACGGCGAGCGCGGCGCTCAGGGCCGGCGTCGTGATGGCGAGCACCGAGAACGCCGTAACCGGCAAAGCGCCGATGGCAGCTGCCAGCGCCAATCGCACGGGCGTGTAGAGCGGGCCGCGCAGCATCGTGTAGAGCTCGACCGTCCCGCGGGCCACGGCTGGAGCCTAGCTCGCTGAGCCGTGACGCGCCGCCACGCGCGCCCTTGACTCTACGCGTCTCCATTCAGAATCCTTGGGCCGTGCGTCGTGCCTCCATCTTCGCTCTCGCGACTGTCCTCGCCCTCCTCGGCTGCAAGCGAAACCCGACCTTCAAAGAGCTCGGTGGCAAACACAAAGACGCCCTCGACAGAGCGGTGTCTGGCGCCGAAGCAATAAGGGGCTCCCTCGACAAGACACCAGCGGCCGCGGCGGGTGCGCCCTGCAAGGTCGCGCTCAAGGCGGACACGACCGAGGTCGTCACGCTCTTCCAGCTCCTGCCGAAGGACGAGCGCCAGACTCGCGTCGCGTCGTTCAAGGGCGCGCCGGGTGATCCACCGATCGGGCGCATCGACGCGAGCCTGAAGAGCGACGTCAACAAGGTGCTCTTCGCCGTTCAAATGGGCACCTACGACAACGCTGAGCAGCGGCCGACCGACGACACGCTGAAGCAGCTCGAGGCCGAGTACGACCACGTCCGCAAGATCGATCACCTGCTCGTCCTGCGCGGTGGCAACTGGGGTGGGGGAGCGCTCGAGGCGTTCGTCGTCGGCTTCCCGAGCGGCGCGGTCGAGTGTGGCTTCTCGCTCCCCGATCCCGCCGACGTGCGAAAGTCCTCGGCCTACGATCCTGCGACCGGTGACGAGTGGTCGAGCGACACCGGGGCCGACAGAGAGCCCATCGTCGCGGCTTGGGTGGCTCAGTTCGACGCCGAGCTGAAGTCCCGGTTCGGGCTCTCGCTGCCACCCGCCGCGCTGAAGGGCGATCCCGCGAGCACGGCCTCCGATGCAGACCAGAAGACGCTCGCGGACGTCGCCGCGCGCTTCCGAGGCATGGTGGCCGAGCTCGACAAGAAGGTCCCCGACTGCGCGGCCGCTCCACCAGCTGGTGCGCTTCGACTGACGAGCAAGCGCCTGCGGGCGCTCGCGCAGGCGTCGGCGCTCGAGGGCTCGGACGCGAACGTCCTCGTCGAGCCTCTCGAGCTCGTCGCGAAGTCCGCGCTCGACTTCCTGCGCGCGCCCCAAAACAAGCGCGCGACGCTCGCGCGTGCGCTGCTCGACGCCCCTGCGACCCGCGTCGTCGCGCTCGAGAACTTCCGTCCGGCGATGTTCGGCAAAGACGACGGCAAGTTCGAGCCGGCAGCCATCACCGCGCGGGAGGTCGAGCTCGGCCCCGACGGCGTTGCGCGATGTGTCCGCAAGGTCGACGTCGTGAACTCCGAGCAAATCAAGGTCGTCTCGGGCGCGGGCAACGTCAGCTACGTGGACCTCGCGAAGTCGGCCAACGCCGACCTCGTGAAGCAGATCGCGACCAAGCTCCCGCAGTGAGCGGAGCGCGCTCGCCTCAGCGCGGGACTTTCTCTTTTGTAAGCGCTTCGCGCGCCGCGAGCGCGAGCTCGCAGCCGTTCACGGCGTCCGCGTACTGGATGCGCGTCGACTCGCTGAGCCACGCGGGGTCGACGAAGGCTCTCGCGCGGAAGCGCTCGCTCCCCGACTCGAGGTCGATGTAGCCCATCCGAGCGTGGTGCGCGCAGGCTCCGTCGAGCTCGGTGGGGCCGCTGCCCTCCTTCGGCTCGTCGAGCACGTAGAGCAGGCCGCGCGCGCGCACGACCGCGACGGCCTCGTCGAGCGTGCTGCTCGTGAGCGCCGCGCGGAGCTTGCCGAGCTCGCCACGCGACTCGGCGGAGAGCACGCGCTTCTCCCAGTCGGGGCTGAGGAAGGGCGCGGCCGCGAGCAGGGCGTGCACGCGGCCGACGTGCGCCGCGCGCGCGGTGCGGTCGCCGCCGATGAGCGCCGCGCGCGCGGGCTGCAGGAGCTCGGCCTCGGTGCGCTTCGCCGGGGGTCGAGCAAACAGAGGACGAACGGGTCGCGGAACGAAGCCTCCGCCGCGCTCACGAACGTCGTGGTTCGAGAACGCGTCGATCGGGCCGCGCACGTACACCATGGGCTCGGCGAGGAGGGCCGCGAGCGCGCGCGGGTCGGCGAGCTCCTTGGAGGTGAGGTCGCCCTCGTATTTGCCCGTGCGGCTCGCGAGGAGCTCCTCGACGCGGGCGCCGAGCTCTTTGTCGCGATCGCTGAGTTTGTCGGTGCGCGTGTGGAGCGCGTCGAGGATCCGCTTGCGGTCGCCCTCGAGCTCGTCGCGCTTCTTCTTGCGGGTCGTGGTGAACGCGATGATGAGCGCGACGAGGCCCGCGACCGCAGCGACGCGCAGCACCGTCACGAGCACCGGAGGGATGCGTGAGCGCTGCGCGAGCGGCCGACCGCGCACCGCGGCCTCGACTCGCCGCGCGAGCTCGGGAGACATCTTCGGCGTCGTGAGGAAGGTGCCCACGTGCTCCCTCAACCGCGCTGCGGCGAGGTCGCCGCGTGCCTTCGCAGGTTCTCCTCGACGAGCGAGAGCAGCTGGTCCCCCGTCACGCCGAGGCGCTCGGCCGTGGCCTCGGCGAGCGAGCTCTTCGCCACGCCGGGCTTGAACTGGTAGGTCGGCCGGCGCTCGGCGTTGATCTCGACCTGCACGAAGCTGAGGCCGGGCACCGTGCCGGCCTGCGCGAGGCGATCGGCGAACGCGAGGAAGTGCGTCGTGATGAAGGCCTGCGGTCGCAGCCGGTGCAGCATGCCGAGGACGAGCTCGACGATGCGCTCGCCCTCTGAGGGGTTCGTCCCCGAGCAGAGCTCGTCGAGCAGCACCATCGCGTTCGGCGGCAAGCGCTCGAAGAGGCCGCGTATGCGCATCATCTCCATGCCGAGGCGACCCTCGGATTGATCGGCCTTCGTGCCCTCGATGAGGGAGGCGACGAGGCCCGAAGCGAGCGTCACGCGCGCGACCCGCGCCGGCACGAAGAGCCCGTTCTGCGCGAGCAGCTGCGTGAGCGCGATCGACTGGAGCAGGCGCGTCTTGCCACCCGAGTTCGGCCCCGTGATGAGCGTCGCTGAGGTCGTCGCGTTGACCACGACGTCACACGGGACAGGCGTCGTACCGCTGAAGAAGAGCAGGGGATTGAAGAGCCCGCGGAGCTCTCGCGGCTCGTCGCGCGACACGAGCACCGCGAGCGACGTCACGAGCCCAGCGCGCTCCGTGCGGTCGCGAAAGCCGAGCGCGCCGAGGTAAAACTCGACGTCGCCGAGGAGCTGCACGAAGAGGACGACCGCGTCCTCGAGGCCGGTGAAGACCGAGTCGATGAGCCTCGCGAGGACCTCGCCCTTCGAGAAGCTGTAGCCGCGGAGGAAGAGCTCGAAGCGCGCGAGCCACCTGCGCCAGAACGGATTGACGAAGGCGTTCTCGTTCGACTCCTCGATCGAGAGCACGTCGAACGCTCGGATTTGACCGTCCGCGCCGACGCTCACCTTCAGGTTCAAGGTCGCGAGCTTCGCGTCGTAGCCGAGCAGATCCGTGAGCGACCGATAGGGCTCGCCCTCCCGCAGCTCCTTGCCGAGCGCGCCGAGCCGAGCGAGCCCCGAGCGCGCGAGCGCGAACTCGCCCAGCCGATCGATGACCTGCTTCATCGCGCCGAGCGTGTCGAGGCGCTGGCGGTTGCGGTCGTAGCTCTTCATCGCGCCCGTGTTCTCGAGCAGGGCGCGCGTGCGCGCGAGGTCGCGGTGCAAGCCGGTGAGCGCCGCGCGGAGCGCGGGGGCCTCGACGAGTTCGCGAAGGATGTCCGTGCGAAAGCCGACTGCGCGCGGATCGCTCGGCGGTTGGCTCAGCGCGCGCACGAGGTAGCGCGGCGAGGTGAGCGAGATCTCGGCGCCCTCGGGGCTCGCGAGGCTGAAGTACTGCGCGGCGAAGCGCTGGAGGAAGAGGTCCTCGGCGAAGCCACGCGGGTCCCAGCTCGACGCGGGGAGCGCGGCCTTGTCGAGCGCGTCCGCGAAGAGCCCACCCGACGTGCTCCCCGCGAAGGCCATCGTGATCCCGAACTTCGTCTGCTCGCGATCGATGCGCGTGCGCGGCGTCGGATCCAGCAGATCCGGAACTGTGAGCTCGGCCAAGATCCCCCCAAGAAGCTTGATGTTCGAGTCGCGGTGTTCGCAGGGCTACGGGCTGCTGCCGCAGAGGAAGCCCTTCGACTTCTCGTCGAACGAGTCCCACCCAGGCGGTACGCGCTTCGGCGTCCCGCCGCCGCCGGTGATCGGGCAGAGATCCCCGTCCGGCCCGAGCGCATCGAAATACAGCGTCCAAGCATTGTTCGCGAACTCGACCACGGTCGTGCCGCCGTCGAACTGGGACGCGTTGCTTCGGAAGAAGCCCGCCTGCACCACGAACTTGCGCTGCGCGATCTCCGCGCCGGTCAGCGTGACCTGGCAGCCCGAGGGCCCGTTCAGATCGTCGGTCGAGATGGTCATCGCCGTCGAGCCGAGCTTCGCGGCGCACGCGCGGATGGCGTCGTTCACGATGTCCTTCTTCAAGCAGACGGGCTCCTTGAGGGACTGGACCGCCGCGACGAGCTCGTCGGCGGTGGGCGAGTAGCCACCGAAGTGACCGCCTTTTTCGGCCTCGCAGCTCACGACGGACGCGGGCATCGCGGGCGCGGCAGCGGGGCTCGGTGGAGCCGTCGGGCTGTCGCTCGCCGCTGCCGGTGCGGGCTCGGTGGGCGCGGCGGTCGGCGGAGGAGCCGGCGTCGACGCGACGGTCGCGGGTGAATTTGCAGGCTTCGAAGGCGGGGACGCAGCGGGCTTCGACGAGCTGGAGTTCGACTTCGAGCTCGACTTCGAGCCCGACTTCGCCGAGGTCTCGCTGTCCTTGTGGGCTTCGCTCTTCTTGTCGCCGCAGGCGCTCGAGAAGAGCACGAGCACAGAGAGGACGAGAGCGTGGCTGCTGGGCCGTTTGGGCATTGGGGGATGTTAGTCTCCCCTGTCCGCGGTTTGTTCCCCCCAAATGAACCGCTGGGAGCTACCGTCGCGCACGGAGAGGCCAACGTTGAGCGACCAACTCGATCTCCGGCCCGGCGAGGTATTCAACGGCCGCTACGTCGTCGAGCGGCGCCTCGCAGCGGGCGGAATGGGCGCGGTCTACGTCGTGCAGCACTCGGCGACGCACAAGCGCCACGCGCTGAAGCTCATGCACGCGAACCTCGTGCGGAGCGAGGCTCAGCGCACGCGCTTCCTCCGTGAGGCGACGATCGGCGCGCTCATCGACGACGCAGATCACATCGTCAACGTGACCGACGCCGGCATCGACGAGGCCTCGGGCGCGCCGTTCATCGTGATGGAGCTCCTGCAGGGCCGCGAGCTCGGCGACATCCTCGACGAGCGCGGGCGCCTGCCGCCGAACGAGGCCCTCGGCATCCTGAAGCAGCTCGCGACCGCGCTCGCCGCCGCCCACGCGAAGGGCGTGATCCACCGCGACATCAAGCCCGCGAACCTCTTCATCGTCGAGCGACCGGGCAAGCCCGCGCAGCTCAAGGTCCTCGACTTCGGCATCGCGAAGATCATGGACGGCGTGCAAGCCACGAGCACGATGGCTGGCGGCACGCTGCTCTACATGGCCCCCGAGCAGACCGAGAAGGCCGCGCAGGTCGGCGCGCGCACCGATGTCTGGGCGTTCGGGCTCGTCGCGTATCGCGTGCTCGTCGGCTACCAATATTGGGAGGGCGACGACCTCTCGACGGTGATGCGTGAGCTCCTCGCGTTCACCTACGAGCCCGCGACGAAGCGAGCGCTCAAGTGCGGTGTGACGCTGCCCCCCGCGTTCGACACCTTCTTCGCGAGGACGGTCGCGCATCGCGCAGACGATCGCGTCTCGAGCGCGATGGAGGCCTTCGCGCTCCTCCAGGCCGCTTACCCCGACGTGCAGATCGCTGACAGCGTCATAGGTTCGACCTCGACCACGTCGCCGCAGACGCAATCGGCTGGGACGATGGTCTCGCTCGGCGCGAGCCAGTCGCAACCGGTCGGCCCGCAGACGGCGGTGCCGGCGCACACCTACCCGAGCGCGGTCGTGAGCGACGCGGGACCGCGACAGGCCGCGTCGCCGCAGCACACTCCGGCCGGCACCATGCAGAGCGTACCCGGCGCGACTGGCCCCAGCGCAACGGGCCCCGGCGCGACGGTGCTCGGCGATCCGATCGCCGCGAGTCCACTCGCCTCGACCTCACAGCGCTCACCGAGCGCATTCCCGGCGCCGCCCCCGCGCACGCCGGCGAAGTCTGGGCCGCCCATCGCCCTCATCGCGGGTGGCGTCGTGCTCGTCGGCGCGGTCGTCGGTGGCGTTCTCGTCATGAAGAGCGGCGCGACGGCGACAAGCAGCTCCTCAGCGACGACGTCGAAGAGCGGCGCGCCCTCCGCGGAGACCACGGGCTCCGCGAGCGCGCCCAAGATCAGCGTCGCGTCGTCGGCGCCTCCCGCGACCAGCGTCGCGCCGACGGTCGCGCCCGCGGTCACGAACAGCGCTGTAAGTCCAGCGACGTGCCCGGCCAAGATGGCCCTCATCCCCGGCGGCAAGTACCGACTCGCGTCGAAGGACGTGGACGCGACCGTCCAAGACTTCTGCCTCGATCAGCTCGAGGTCACCGTCTCCGACTTCGAGGCCTGCGTGGAGGGCAAGTTCTGCCGCGCCGCCAGCCAACACGAGGAGAACAACACCATCGACGGCGACGCCTGCAACTCGGGCGCGCCCGACCGCGGCGACCACCCGATCAACTGCGTCGATCTCTCGCAGGCCTCCGCGTATTGCTTGTACGTCAATAAAAGACTCCCCACGGAAGAAGAGTGGGAGTGGGCTGCGCGCGGCGGTGACGAGGCCCGCCGTTTCCCCTGGGGGACCGAGGCTCCGAACGGCGACCTCGTGAACGCGTGCGGTCCCGAGTGCACCGAGTACGTGAAGAAATACAAGCTCGAGTGGGGCGCGACGTGGGACCCCGCCGACGCTTTCCCGCTCACCGCACCCGTCGGCAGCTTCCCCAAGGGGGCGAATCGCTGGGGCGTGCTCGACATGGCCGGCAACGTGTTCGAGTGGACGAGCAGCGGCTTCGACGCGGACAGCAACGCGATTCGCGGCGGCAGCTTCGCCGACGATGATCCCGCGACGCTCTCCGTGGGGCATCGACAGGCCCCGACCGAAGACTCGTACGACCTCGGGTTTCGCTGCGCGAAGCGCCCCTGATCTCAGGGCAGCCGTATCGGGGGCTCGTACCCGTTCTCGCGACGCGTGCGCACGTCGAAGAAGTCGAAGAGCTGGTCGAGGTGGGGCATCTCGAGCGGGTCCTCTTCGTAGAGGTTGTGCTCCTCCTTCGGGTCCTTCGTGAGGTCGTAGAGCTCCGCGACGTCGTTGCGCTTGTCGTAGATGACCTTGTGTCCGTCGGGGAAGACGAGCACCTGCGTGAGGCGCCCCGTGTCCGCTCCCGTGATGCGCGGCTCGAGGTTTTGACCGAGCAGCGCGGGCACGAGCGAGCGCCCCTCGAAGCCGCCTGGCGTATCGAGTCCGAAGAGGTCGAGGATCGTCGGACCGAAGTCGGCGAGCGACACGTCGACGTCGGTCGAGCCGCCTTGAGCGGGGCCACGTGGACCGCCCGGTGGGACGTGCACGAAGAGCGGCACGCGCATCACCTCTTCGTAGAGCGAGCTCGCGTGGTAGTGGTGGTTGTGCTCCTCGAACGCCTCGCCGTGATCGGCGCTGACGACGAGCACGACCCGCTCGGCGAGGCCGGGTGCGCGCGCGGCCTCCATGATGCGGCCGATCGCCGTGTCGACGAGGCCGAGCTCTGCGACGTAGCGCTCCTTCTCGGTGCCCTTCTTCGGGGTGAGATCGTAAGGCGCGTGCGCGTCGAGGAAGTGCGTGAACACGAAGAGCGGAGCGCTCCCCTGCGCGCGAACGCGCTCGATGATGCGATCGGCGAGGACCGACGACGGCGTGAGCGCGCCCTCACGCGGCGGATCGATGACCTCCGAAAAGCCGGGCACGACGCCGTAGTCGGGCCGCATCCAATCGCCGCACACGACGACGACCGTCGAGACGCCCGCGCTCGTGAGGAGGGCGGGGAAGCGCGGGCTCGGATCGGCGTAGGGCCAGAGCACCTCGGGATCGCGCCCGGTGCCGGTGCTCCAGAGCTGCGACGAGTAGAACTTGCCGGTCGTCACCGACGTGAGCGACACGAGCGTCGCCGGCGCCATCGTGCGCGCGCGCTTGAAGCGAAAGCCTGACTTCGAGAGCGCCGCGAGGTTCGGCAGCTCGGACGGGTAGTCGTCGACGATGTCGTTCCGCATGCCGTCGACGGTGAGGAGGAGCACGATGGGCGCGTCGATCCCGAGGCCGGGTGAGGTGTGTGGCTTCGGCTCGCTCGGCAGGGTCGCCGCGGCCTTCGAGCGACGAGAGCTGCGCTCGATCGCGGTGTGGACACGCGCCACATACGGCGTGAGCGATGAGCCCGGGTGTCGCAGGAGCTCGAAGCGCGCCCCGCGTGGAGGTGACACGACGAGCGCGGCGAGGCCGACGAGCGCGCCCGCCCCCGTCGCGACGCGCGCCGCCACATGCTGCGTCGCGGGCAGGACCACCGCGAGCGTGACGAGCGACATCGCGTACGCGACGAGGTGGATGCCTGGGTAGAGGCCGACGAGGACGCGGTGGTTGTCGAGCTGCAGGAGCGTCGCGCCGAGGCCGCCCGCGATGCGGAGCGCGCGCCTGCGATGGATGGGCTCGAGGCTCGCGACGAGGCCCGCGGCTGGGACGAGCGTGGCGATCCCGCCGCCGAGCAGCACCGACCAGACGGCGAGCGGCAGGCCGGGCAGCTTGCTCGCGCGGTTGGTCACGTCCTCGGCGAGGACGAGCGCGCCGATCGCGAAGCCGAGGGCGAGCGCGCCCGCGGCCCGCACGCGCGGGCGCGTCGCGAGGAGGTGGCCGATCGCGAACAGCCCTGTAAGCAATAGCCCGGCGGACAGGGCGTAGCCGAGATCGAGCGCGTGCGCGTAGAGGCGCACGCGAGCGCTCCCCGATTTCGAGGTCGCGATCATCGTCGCGGAGTTCAGCAGCGCGAGCGCCGCGGCTGCGAACATCGGTCGTAAATCGAGGACGCGGCCCAGCATCCCTCGAACGTCGCGCACGGCTCACTCTACCAGCTCGAGCGCGGCGACGTCGTGCGATGCTCCCGCGCATGCTGGAAGGCAAGACAGCGCTCGTGACTGGAGGAGGACGCGGCATCGGTCGCGCGATCGCCGAGAGGCTCGCGCGTGACGGCGCGCGCGTGCTCGTGACGGGTCGGTCCGCGGGTGACGTCGCCGAGGTCGCGCGAGCGACGAGTGGCGTCGCGCTCGTCGCGGACTTGGCGGACCGTGCGTCGCTCGCCGGGCTGCTCGAGAAGGTCGCCGAGCACGGGCCCGTGCACGTCCTCGTCAACAACGCGGGCGTCGCGGCCTCCGCGCCGATCGACAAGACGACTGACGAGATTTGGGATCGGACGATGGAGCTCAACGCGCGTGCTCCGTTCGCGCTCGCGCGCGCGCTCATCCCCGAGATGACCAAGGCTGGCTTCGGGCGCATCGTGAACGTCGCCTCGAACGCAGGGCGCGCCGGCTACGCGTACACGTCCGCGTATTGCGCCTCGAAGCACGCGCTCGTCGGGCTCACGAGGGCGCTCGCCGCCGAGCTCGGGCGCACGCCGATCACGGTGAACGCAGTCTGCCCCGGCTGGGTCCGCACCGACATGGCGCAGGCCGCGGTCGCGAACATCGCCGACAAGACGAAGCGCAGCCTCGAGGACGCAGAGAAGACCCTCGCGTCGATGTCACCGCAGAAGCGCCTCATGGAGGCCGAGGAGGTCGCGCACCTCGTCGCGTCGCTCTGCGCACCCGAAGCGCGAGGGATTCACGGGCAAGCCATCGTGCTCGACGGCGGACAGATCATGGCGTGACCCGAGCTCGCGGCCCCAGGGCGCGTGCCCTCATCACTGCGGGGGCGGCGGCGCTGGGCAGCCGTACGAGACGACGAGCTCCATCGCGGCGCCGGACTGCAGGTCGGCGCAAGTCGCGCCAACGAAGGTGATCTGATTCAGGGTCGCGTCGTAGGTCCAACCGTTGGCCGGATCAGCGGGGACGTTCACGCCATCGATCCACACGTAGAGCTGGCTCGGATCGGGCGGGACGTCGGAGAGCGCGTACGAGCAGCTGAGCACCGAGCCTGCGATGGTCGCGAACGCGGTGTTCAGCGCGGTCGCGTCGTCGGCCTGGAAGTAATAGGGCATCATCGGACCGGCCGTGCCTCCTGCCTGCGCCATCGCGTCGAGCTCGGTCGGATCGACCGCGCTGCCGAAGCCAACGACGAAGGTCTTCACGGAGGGCGCCTGACCGAAGATGGAAGTCACCACCGGCACGGGGTCCGCGCAGGTCGACTGTCCGTCGGTGATCAGCAGGATGAAGTTGTCGCGGTTCGGATCGAGCAGCGGTGCGTAGCCGACGAGCGCGGTCAGCGCCTCGGCCGTCGGCGTGCCGAAGCTCGTCGTGTTGGCCATCGCCAGATCCGACGAGATGGTCGGACCGGTGGCCGGCGCCGGATCGACGAAGACCGCGCCGGGGCCGCACTGCATGCCCTGGTTGCCGGCCAGATCGGTGCCGGGGTAAAGCATCAGCCCGAACTGGACGCCGCTTCCATAGCTGCTGATCACTTGGTTGATCGCCGCACGGGCGACGTCCCACTTGGTCCCGCCCGGGATCATGTCGTTCATGCTGCCCGAGCGATCGAGCACGATGAGCACGTTGGGCGGGACGGACTCTGCGCCGTAGACCACGCCCCCGCAGCCACATACGCCGCCGGTGCAGGTCTCGCCCGAGAGGCAATTCGTGTCGCTGTCGCAGGGGCCACCCGACGTGTTCAAACCGCAAACGCCGTCCAAGCACGCGGCGTTGGCGCCGCACTCCGTGTGCGTGGCGCACGGCTTGTTCTCGGCGCATTGGTTCGTCTCTGGATCGCACACGGCCCCCGCCGGACACTGGTCCGCCGATTGGCAGCTGCTCGACCCGCCGCCCGCCCCGCCACCAGCCTGGCTCGAGCCACCGCCAGTGGAGCCGCCAGCCCCCGAGGCCGAGTCGTCGCCGCAACCGAACAGCGCCAGGACGCACGCGGAGGCGACAGCACGGCCGAGGTTCTTCATCGGCTCATCGTTGTGGGTCTGGCGTGACTTTGTAAACCCAGGACCGGCGGGCGCGGCTCGCACCGTGTTCCGCCGGAACACGCGCGACCTGCGGAGCGGGGCGCCAGGGAGTCAATACGCGACCCGAACCTCGTACCCCAGCGCGGCGATCTCGGCTGCAAACCGTTTTAATTGCCATTCGGGCAGCTCCGCCAAGTCGGCGGCCTCCCCCTGCTGGGACGGTCGCGCCAACGTGTACAGCATCACACCCTGAATAGGGGCCTCGCTCCGGAGCCGACGCAAGAGCTCCAGATAGGCGCTCGCCTCGCTGTCCCGCAAACCCTGTCCTCTGAAATCGAAGAGACAGGTTTGTATCCAGGTCGGGCAGAGCTGCGCCGCGATCACCAGATTGCGCACGTGTTTGGCCACCCCGAGGCCCGCATTGTTGAAGAGCGCTTGACCCTCGTCGGTTGCGCTATCCAACTTGAACCAGAGCTGACCGCGGTGTCGGTTCAAGGCCGTGAGTCCACGCTGCACTCTCTTTTGATGGACCAGGCTTCCATTGCTGATGAGCACATAGCTGCCATTCGGCACCATCGCCGCTCGGAGGTCGCCTACTGCGTCCACGATCTCCGCGAAGTTCCGCGCGCTGGTGGGTTCGCCGTTCCCCGAGATGGCGAGGTCTTTGATCTCGCGCGCTCCGACGGGGACCTCGAAGCGCTCGAAGAACTGCTCAAGGTCCCTCAGAAAGAGCGAGAGCTCCTGCTTCAACAACGCCAAGTCGATTTCGGGCGCGGCGCCACGCGTGAGTCCTGGGACCTGACAGTAGACGCAGCGCCAGTTGCAGGCGTTGTTCGGGTTGAGGTTGACGCCGATGGAGAGGCCCCCACTGCGCCGGGAGACGACGGGATAGACGTATCTCAGTCCAGCAACGTCGCGAGAGTGGTCGTGGGTCGTGAGCTTCATCCAGCCAGTCCCAGTGTCCAGTCAGCGACGCGCTCGAAGGCGCTACTCAATCGTGACGCCGTCGGGCAGCACGGCTCGATCCCGACCCGCTTGCTTGGCCCGATAGAGCAGATGGTCGACCTCATCCAAGCACTTCTCCAGGTTGCCCTGGGCTGGCTTTATTGCGCCGATGGAGATCGTGAAGCGAACCACGGCTTGCTCGGTCCCCAACTGGATCTCCCGCACGCGGCCGAGCAAATCGCGACAGCTATCCTCTAGGGTCGCGGCTTGTGGGCCTGTGAGCAGCACCGCGAACTCCTCCCCGCCGAGGCGCGCCACCAGCTGTGGCGCCTTGAACCGAGTGTGGAGGACCTTGGCGATGGCTCGTATGGCCTCGTCCCCAATAGGGTGCCCGTAGGTGTCATTGATCTTCTTGAAGTGGTCGATGTCGCACATCAAGAGCGCCGTCGGGACGCCAGCGCTCCGATGCTGCTCCAAGAAGACGCTGCCGGCCTCGAAGAAATGGCGGCGATTGTAGATCCCAGTCAAGTAGTCCCGCTCGGAGGCGTCACGGATCCTGTTGATGTATTCCATCGAGTCGATGGTCTGGTTGACTCGCCAGGCCAGCTCCTCTTCCGAGAACGGCTTGTGGATGAAGTCGTTGGCTCCCTTCTTCAGGAAGGTAGCGGACACGAGCGCCGAGTCTGACGCCGAGAGCCCGATAATCGCCAGCTGATCACGGCGATGCGTCCTGCGGACGCGCTGGGTGAGCTCGTAGCCGTCCATCTCGGGCATGTTGTAGTCCGTGAGGAGCATGCGAATGGCCGGGTGGGCCTCGAGCGCTGCCAGAGCTTCTAGACCGTTGCCGGCCTCGTGGACCCGGAAGTTGTAGAGCTCGAGCAGGCAGCTCATCCGCTTGCGAAGGAACCCCGAGTCGTCGACTACGAGCACCTCGACGCCTTGGTTCCGGGCGAGGCGCGAGACGAGCTCGGCGACGTAGTCGAGCGACTGCTCGCCCTCTTTGATCACGTAGTCGACGATCCCCTTCGCGAAGAGCTCCTGGCGCCGCTCGGCGTCCATCCACCCCGAGAAGACGACCGTCCTGATCCCCTTGTCGATCACGTAGTCGACCGCCTCACCGGACTCGGCGTCCGACAGGGTCATGTTCAAGATGGCGAGGAAATACCCGCTCGGAGAGTTGTGGAGCAGCTGCCGCACGCCCGCGAACGATCGGCAGACCGTGACGGAGAGCTCCAGGTGGGCCTCGAGCTTCTTCTTGATCAAAGAAGCGGTGACTGTGCTGCTCTCCACCAACAAGATTTTGCGCACGCGAAACCTTGCCAAGAACAGTATCGACTCGGCGGATTGGGATCCAGCTCCCCGAGCCGATCCCCGAGGTCGGATCACGGTTGCTCGCGGACTTGGTGGCCCGATACGTTCGAGCCGCGCGCGAGCACGGGAGTCGCGCTCGGCGCGTCGTTCACAGCCATTCTCTACCAAGGAGCACGCGATGCCCGCACGCAAGGCGCTTACCCTCGAATCCTTTGCCTCGGAGCTCTCCGAGATCGATCCCAAAGCCGTTAAAATGACGCAGCCCTATCACGTATTGATGGGTGAGGCCGCCGACACGGCGTCGTTCTTCGCGGAGCATTGGAGCTCCACTATCGTCGACGACGTCGTCGTCCGCCCGGGCCTCGACCGCGCCGGTAAGAAGCTGAAGGCGAGCACTGGGCAAGAGATCCTCGCCCTCATCGACCTCGTCACAGCGGCTCAGAACGCGGTCATTCTCGCCACCCAGGCGAAGGGGGCAGACGACGTCACCCGTGGCCGATTCCTCCTGAGCGAGCTCGCCGCGACGCTCGCGTGGGCCTTCGACGACGGCGTCGAGGACGACAAGGACGCCCAGCTCGCGGCGCTGGGGACCCGACACGGCTCGTCCGAGAGCCTCGACGCCCTCGCGGCGGAGCTCGACGACTATGCGGGATTGGCTGCGCATCATCAGGCCGAGCTCGAAGAGATCCCTGATTTCGACGCGGACTTCATCGCCGAGGCCAAGGCCGTCGCGGCCCGTCTGCGCGCGCGACCGGGTACCGCCAAGGCCTCGCCCGAGGGCGAAGCAGCCATGGCCCAGCGCAATCGCCTGCTCGGGTTGCTCATGCAGCGCGTCCAGCTCGTCCGGAGCGCGGCCCGCTTCATCTATCGCTCGGACCCGCGCACCGCGCGCAAGGTCGCGTCGGCCTTCGAGCGGCGCCGCCGCGTGGCGAAGAGGTCGGGCCCGTCGAACAAGAGCCCCGACGAGCCGGCCAAGCCTGCCCCGACGACCTGACTGCCCCTTCGCGGAACGCACGCCCTCTCCCCCTCTCGGCCGGCGTCCCCAATCTCCTGTTCCCTCGAACGCACCTCACGCGTTGGGGAGCCTTGCGGGCGTCTGCTCAGAACCTCCAGGACATCACTCGGCTTCTCCAGGACATGTATTGTTCTTAGCAGGACATCACTCAGCTTCTCCAGGACATGCATTGTTCTTAGCAGGACATCGCTCGGCCTCTCCAGGACATGTATTGCTACCTCCAGGACATGACTCTGGCTTTCCAGGACATCGGATCGATGCGAGCAGGCCAATGCAAGTAGTGAGCGATGTCCTGCTCCTCGCGAGAGGGCGTACGATTAATGCCAGTTGGCACCTGATTGGGGATCTATGCGTCCTGGAGCACAGGGAATGACCAAGAAACAGGCTGTGCATGCGTCGGATCCCCTTCAGCAGGCGCTGGAGGACGAGCTGCGGAGCTTCACGTCGGGTGAGCCGGCGACGCCTCCGCGAAGCTCTCTGCCATTCGCCGCCGCCGTTTCCGAAGCGCTGTCGGTGGCGGCCTTCGTGGACGCGAACTGGGTGACCACGAGCGAGCGTGGCGCCGCTCGCCCGGGGCTCGATCAGGCGGGGCCCATGATTCGCCGTGAGATCGCCGACGAGCTGCGCGCCCTCGTGGCGCTGGCGCAGGCTACCCAAGCAGCCCGCGAGCGACACGGCGCAGGGCCGGTGGATCCCGTCTCAGCCCCCGTGCGCGCGAGGGTGCTGCTTCGCCACCTCGACGACGCGCTGGAGCTCGCGTTGGACGAACAAGGCCGCGGCAAGCTCTTGGCCTTGCGGCGCGCGCAACCCGCGAGCCGCAGCGCGGCGGCGATCGCCCAGCGGCTCGCGTCCTATGTGGAGTTCGCCTCGCGATTCGACGACGCGCTCGCGCAGGTCGCTGCCTTCGACAAGAGCGTCTTGACGGAGGGCAAGGCTCTCGCGCAGGCGCTCCGCCGGCGTCGGCAGACCACCGCGAGCGTGAGGACCGAGCGACAGCGCCTCGTCCAACGCCGCAACCGCCTGCTCGCCCTCATCCAGCGTCGCGTTCGCCTCGTCCGCGCTGCAGCTCGGCTCGTCCTCAGCGGCGACCCCGCGCGCCTGCGCCTCGTCACGTCGGCGTTCGAACGCGAGCGCCGGCAGTCGAGCCGGCGGGGCCGGAAAAACGGCGCCGCGCTGGGGTCAGGGTGACGAGGCCGGCCTAGCTTGCGGAGGCCCCTGAGGTGCCGGCGAGCACCGTGCTACTTGGTTGGGGTGTATTTCGAGAAGCTCACACTGCAAGACTTTCGGGGCTTCGAGCGCCTCGAGCTCGCCCTCCGACCGGACCTCACGCTCCTCGTTGGTGAGAACGGTTCGGGGAAGAGCACGATCCTCTTTGCGCTGGAGAGCCTCGCACGTGGGTTTGCCGCGAACGTATTGGGGAGGCCGGAATACCGGTTCCCGCCAGCAGAGAGCGACATTCGCATCGGCGCACAGTCCTCTCTTCTCGCAGCGATGGTTGGGGGGATCGCGATCTCGCAGACCCAAACGCGGGGGATGGTCGCCGACGTCCAAATCGCCGCTCCGCCTGTGGTCGCTCGCAGCGTGCGCATCCTCACCACGATCAGTTTTGGGACCAACCGCTCTGTCCTACGCGGATCGCACGAGCGCGCGCTCCGCAGCAGCCCACAACCCGCGTGGGACACCTGGCTCAACCCCGATTTCACCTCTTTCGAGCTCCTCGCTGCTTGGTTTCTCAAGACGGAAGACTTCGAGAATCAGGAGAAGGTCCGGCGTCGCGATCTGAGCTACGCGGACCCGCATCTCTCGGCGGTCCGCAAGGCCCTGAGCCGCGTCCTGCCCCTGACCGATCCACGCATGGATCGATCCCGTGCCGGAGACCATCAGTTCGTTTTTTCCAAGGGAGGGATGGAGCTCGAGGCCGACCAGCTCTCGGATGGAGAGCGGAGTCTGATGGTCATCGCGAGCTCGATCGCTCAGCGTCTCGCGGGTGTGACGCCAGCAGGCGAGGATCCGCTCGAGCAACCAGCCCTCATTCTCATCGACGAGATCGAGCTGCACCTGCACCCCAAATGGCAGCGAGCGATCTTGGGCAAGCTGCGACAGACCTTCCCCCGCTGCCAATTCGTCGTCACGTCGCACTCCGCTCCCGTGATCGGCAGCGTCGCGCGCGAGCACGTGGTCGTGCTCGAGAACTTCCAGGCCTTCCCCACATCGGTCGTGACGCGGGGTCGCGATGCCACTGCCATCTTGGAAGAGCTGATGGGCTTGCCGCGACACCCCGAGAACGTGTCGGCCATCCTCACAACAATCGAGGAGCTCATCGAGCGCGAGGAGCTCGCGACGGCTCGGGACAAACTTCGCGAGCTCGCGGTCGAACTCGGCCCGCACGACTACGAGGTCGTGCGGCTCGACAAGCTGCTCGACTTCCTCGGGGCGCCCCGATGATCCGCATCCACAAGGGAAAGGAGCCAGCCGCGTGGGTCGAGCATCGCAACACGCCGGGCGCCGCTTACGACGGTTCCCGCGGGGTTGGCCCTTCGCCCGAGGCGATGCGTGCGTTGCGCGAGGCGCTCGCTTCCGAACAGGGCTTTCTTTGCTGCTATTGCATGCAGCGGATCCAGCCGCCGGACATGAAGGTCGAGCACTTTGTCGCGCAGTCGCTGGAGCGCGATTCCACCCTCGACTACGCGAACCTCCTTGCTTGCTGTCGTGGAGGAGAGGGCAATCGCCGGTCTGAGCAGCATTGCGATACCCATCGTGGCAACCAGCCGTTGACCTACAACCCAGCGAAGGAGTCGCCAGACGTGGAGTCGCGCTACGCCTATGGGTCGGACGGCTTGATGACGTCGCATGATGCGAGGGCATCCCAGGACATCGTCGTACTCAACCTCAACCTGGGGCGTCTGAAAGATAATCGTCGTGCGGTCATAGACGCGCTTGTGGAGTGGGCCAACAAGGCCAGCGGACGCCCAAGATTCGAGGCCAAGCTCAAGGAAGAAGAAGAGCGCGAGCCACTGCACGTCGAGGGCATGACGGAGAACGAGCGCGCGCTTGGAGAGTTCCTCGGCGTCACGCGCTATTGGTTGCGGCGCCACGCTCGACGACCCTGAGCAGGCTAGAGTCGGTTGTGGTGAGATCCTCGACGTTGCGGGTGGTTCACGGGAGCGTGTGTTGGCGATGAGTGTTACCGCGCGCAGCGACCTACCGCTCGTCCGTGCGCGCCATCCTCAGACCTTGCTGCGCCTCGCGCACAAGGCTTCGAGCGAGCTCCACGCAGCCGTGGAGGAACGGCTCGGCCGCGGGACGATCGCCGCGGTCGACGCGGCCATTGCTGGCGCCTGGATCCCCATCGAGCTCGACGTCGCGGTCATCGAAGCCGTGGCGGCGGTCTTCGGCGAGCGCGCCACCAACGCGCTGGTGCTCTCGAGGCAGCGCGATGAGATGGGCAGCGCGCTGTTCGCTGCCTTCGTCGAGGCCGTGCTGCGCCTCTCCGGCGCCTCGGCCGCGTTCGTGCTTCGGCGGCTGCCGATGGCGTGGAACCAGCTCTTCCGCGACGTCGGGCGGCTCGAGCTGCTCGAGGTGCGCGACGACGCGGCGCGCGTCGCCCTCGTGGACCTGCCGCGTGTGTGCGCCGACTCCGCAGCGTGGGTCGCGGCGGTGCCTCATGGCCTCGCCATCGCCTTCGAGCTCGTCGGCGTAGAGGGGCTGGTGACGTACGCCGACGGTGCGCGCGGAAGAGACCTCACGCTGGACTTTCGCTGGGAGAACCGCCGCGCTCGGCCCTGACTTTGGAAGCCTCGAATGACCGACATGTCCGTCATCGACATGGCAGCGCCATGCGACGAGCACTGCCCGCAAACCGCATGAGCTGACGATTCAGTCGCAGCAACTGGGTCCGCACGCACGATATTGCGGGTTGGTTTTGGCGCAGCCCGACGACGTCTTTCGGCAGCCAGTGCAGTAGCGCGAAGAGAAACCCGGGCAGCACGCGGTGGGGCAAGCCGTCGCATCCCGAGCGTACATTGCCGTAACTTGCCACGACCCGTTGCTGGGTTCCCACAAAGGAACGCGAAAGCAACCGGGTCGGTCCATGGGACCGTCACCCATCCCTCCGTCGAAAATGGCGCACCCCGAGCAGTCGACAGACGGGGGTGCAGGTGGCTGCTCGCTCGATAGAGGAGACACCAATACAACGGACGCGGTCGCGGAGCGGGTAACGCCGCCGAGGGGCTGCGGTTTCTCGTCACCGCAACCCGCTGTGCACCAGAGAAAGATTGCTGAGCACAGCTTGGCGTTGGTGGACATGATGCGATCAAGCTACATGGTTTGGCACTCGAGACCGAAGTCGAGGCCTTCGGCGTATTCCAGACAATTAGCCCAATGTCCAAAGGGTTTCTGGGGACGCGGCGGCGACAATGTGCCCAGTGTCCAATGGCAAGAGGACGTCCGAACCGCCACTCGCCCCGCGGCCGAGCAACCAAAATGGGGTTGAGGCGCGCAGCTCGGCGCCGGTCACGTACGCCTCCGTCGCAGGCGCTGCCGTGTCGAACGTCGCCTTTCGTCGAATAGCCTCCATGCGTTCTGACCAGATTCTGGTGCTCGCCGCGAGGACGAGATCGCCCTTGTCGCTGGCGAGACGAAGGTCGGAGCTCAGCTCGAACCAACCGGCCTCTTGCTGCCCCATCGGGCGCCACCAGCGCGACTCACCGATTCGGTGAAAGCTGTCCCTTTCGCCTGGTAGCCACACACGAAGAGGGCGAACGTCGGCGGCTTCCCAACGCTTGCGACGCTCAGCAATAGCTGTGCTGTTCGCGAGCAGCCTTGTCGGCCGGAGTATCCTGGCCAACCAGGAAAGCGAGGTCGGAACTGTCGCCACGAGCATTGTGCCGGCAGCATACTGGCGCCCCATTCGCGTGCCGGTGAAAACACTGGGGCAGCACGCCATTACGCAGGATCGAGGGTGACGCCGGCATAGAGCGCGTCGACCGAGATGCGAAGGCTCGGATCAGCGAGAGTGATCACCTCGCCAGTCCCGTATTCGTGCTCGGTCCAGCGGGCTCCGACGCGCTCGACCAACGTCACGCGCTGGGCTCGGTGCGAAAGGAACAGCACGGCCCGCAGGGTCGAGAGCTGCTTGTAGTGGCTGAGCTTGTCGCCGCGATCGTAGTCCTCGGTCGAGCGGCTCGTGACCTCGACGAGGATGGTCGGGTTCGTGATCGCGTGGGCGTCGATCGCCGAGGGCGCGGGCACACCGCAGACGACCGATACATCGGGAAACGTGGCGACGTCGGTCGCGTCGATGCGCACCTTCAGGTCGGAGGTGAAGACCTGACAACGGCCGAGCAAGGCTTCTCGCAGGAGCCCGACGGCTGCCGCGCACAGGGCAGCATGAGCGATCGTTCCCCCTGCCGTCGCATAGATGACCCCATCGCAATACTCGAGCTTGATCGCGGCCTCGTGGAGGAGCGCGAGATAGTCCTCGTAGGAGTAATGCAGATGGCTCCCCGTGGACATTGGCTCACCGTAGTGCAGGGGGCGTGAGCTTGGGAGAGCAGTGGGAGAGAGGAGCAGTGGGAGAGAGAGCAGCGGGCACGGGCACGGGCACGGGCACGGGCACGAGGGGGAGAGCAGCGTGAGAGAGCAGCGGGAGAGAGCAGCGGGAGAGAGAGCGAGCACGAGCACGAAGCGAAGAACCGAATGGGGTTGGGGCCCCATTCGCTTGCCGGCCATGTCTTTTTCGCAAAGCGAAAAAGGTTGGCCGGTGGGAAAACTAGCTAACGGTTTGTCACGCCGGATCTCCTTGGTCGGGTGAGGGTCCGGCTTGGTCAGTCTTGCGGTGTCGGTAAGGTGGGTGAAAGAGCACCCTAGGATGAGCGTCGCGGAGCCTGGAGTGCGCGAGCTGGTTGCGCGCGCCCAGGGCGGCGATCGCGAGGCCTTCGCGGTGCTGTACCGGCGCTTCCATCGCGCGGTGCACGCGACCGCGCTCGCCGTCGTCCGCTACGGGGAAGCCAATGACGTTGTACAAGAAACCTTCCTGGTCGGGTGGGCGCGGCTCGGTGAGCTGCGTGAGCCTGCGGCGTTCGGCGGCTGGCTCCTCGCGATCGCGCGGAGTCACGCGCTCGCGGTGACGCGACGGCGACGGCGTGAGGCCTCGGGGGAGGTGCCCGACGTCGGCGCTGCTGCGGCGCCGCGCGCCGAGGCGCTGCAGGTGCTCGCGCTCGTGCAGGACTTGCCCGAGGCCTACCGCGCGACGTTGCTCATGCGCCTGCTCGAGGAGATGACGGGCCCCGAGATCGCCGAGGTCACGGGGCTCACGCCCGAGAGCGTGCGGGTGAATCTCTGCCGTGGCATGAAGCTGCTTCGCGAGAAGCTCTCCGTGGAGGGCGCGTGACCGACGACGAAGAGGACTACCTGTTCGAGAAGCGCGGTGCTCCTCCGCAGGACGTCGCGCGCCTCGAGGCGCTGCTCTCGCCGCTGAAACACGACGCGCCGATGCCTGCGCTTCCACCGCGTCGTCGCCGGCCGTGGCTCATCGGGGGCGGGGTGATGGTGCTCGCGGCCGCGGCGGTGGTGCTGTTCTTTGTGCTGCGTGCGCCTGTGAATTTGCAGCCGATTGCGCGCTCGACGGCGGTCGTGACGGCCGCGACGTCCGCTTCGGGTGAGAGGTGGGTCGACCGCACTGCGACTTCGGTCGGTCCATCTCTGCCACCCCAAATTGCTCCTTCTTCCTCGAGCGGCTTCGCGTGGCGGGCGCTGGACGGCGAGGCCGTGCAGGATGGCCGGCGCCTCACGGCTGCGACGCTCGGCCCCGGCGGCGTGCTCGAGACCGACGGCACGCGCGCCGAGCTCGACATCGCCGATCTCGGGCGCGTGGAGCTCGCGCCGTCGTCGCGCGTTCGCTTGCTGGAGACCTCGGAGAACGCGCACCGGCTCGCGCTCGATCGCGGCAAGTTGCACGCGACGATCGACGCGCCGCCGAGGCTCTTCTTCGTCGAGACGAAGGCCGCGACCGCGGTCGATCTCGGCTGCGAATACGAGCTCTCTGTCGACGAGACGGGGCGCGGCCTGCTCACGGTGAAGCTCGGCTTCGTCGAGCTCGAGGGGCCGCACAGGCACGCGCTCGTCCCGAAGGGCGCGGAGTGCCCCATCGATCCGACGCGTGGGCCGGGCACGCCTGTGTGGTCGCGCTCGCCTGCTTCGGTGCGTGCGGCGCTCGCTCGGTTCGACGAGTCAGGTGACGCGGCGGCGCTCGATACGGCGCTCGCGGGGCTCGGCGAGCGTGACACATTGGTACTGTTTCACCTCCTCGAGCGCGTGGAGGACAGCGCGCGGCCGCGCGTGCTCGACGCGCTCGAGAAGGCCGCGCCGCGTCCGGCCGGCGCGAGTCGCAAGGCGACGCTCGCGCTCGAGAAGAAGGCGCTCGACGCGTGGCGCGCCGACCTCGAGGTCCGCTGGTTCCCCGGTTGGAAGCCGAAGCGGCGATAGAGGCATCACAGCTCGCGGGAGTGCCGCCCGGCACGCGCGAGATCTCCCTTGCGGCGGACTCAAGGCGAGTAGCATTGAGTTCACCATGTTGCGTGCGCGCTGGACCCTGCCTCTCGGGCTTTGCTTGCTACCCGTCGTCGCGTCTTGCCAGGACGACACGGACACCGACACGAACCCGCAGCCGGCCGCGCCGGTCGAGGCCGTGTACACGGTGCCGGCGTCGCTCGACGAGCTCTCGGAGGAGACCTTCTTCGATCATCCGTACCCGAGCGATCTGCGGCTCGTCGACGGCAAGACCAAGCTGCTCGGGTGGCCGAACCCGCGCCACGTCCCGCTCTTGAAGCAGTACATCGAGTTCATCGATGGGCAGCTCAGCGGCTTCTCGCCGCTCGCGGCGGGCTTCATGCGGTTCAGCGGCGGCCTCGATCCGGCCACGCTCCCCGACGCTGCGGGGTCGCTCGAGTCGAGCGCGTCGGTGCAGCTCGTCGACATCACGCCGGACTCGCCCGACTACGGCAAGCGCACGCCGATCTACGTCGAGTTCCACAAAGACCAGGGCGTCTATTGGCAGCCGAACACGCTCGCGTTCATGCCTGTGCCCGGCTATCCGCTCCGGCCGAAGACGCAATACGCGCTCGTCGTCACGACCGCCGTCAAGGCCGAAGACGGCAAGGACCTCGTCGCGCCCGCGACGCTGAAGCAGGTGCTCGGGCTCGAGGACACGAGCGACGCGGCGGTCGCGGCCTATCGCGACAGCGTGGCGCACGCGATCGTCGAGCTCGAGAGCCTCGGGCTCGACGCGGCGAGCATCGTCGACCTCACGGTCTATACGACGGACGATCCGACCGAGGAGTACTTCGCGGCGGCGGGCGCCCTCCCCACCCAAATCGAGGCGCCGACGGCCGATCCGGCTGCGTGGACGCTGCGCGACGAGGCCTCGACCTACGACGAATACGAGGGCTCGTATGGTCCGTCGCCCAACTATCAGCGCGGGACTGTGCCTTATGCCTCGTTCGGGGACGGCGGCGGCTTCATCCTCGACGACAACGGTATCCCCCAAATCCAGAACACGTTCTCGCTGCGGTTCTCGCTGTCCGTGCCCAAGGCAGCGAACTGTCCGATGCCCGCGAACGGTTACCCGATTGTCATGTACGCGCACGGCACGACTGGCGATTACCGGTCGTATGTCGGCGACGGCACCGCCAAGTCGCTTACCTCCCAGTGCCTCGCGGTCATGGGCGTCGACCAGATCTTCCACGGCACGCGGCCTGGCGCTCCCGACAACGACACGACGCTGCAGATCCTGTTCTTCAACTTCAACAACGTCGAGGCCGCGCGGACCAACGTGCGGCAGAGCGGGCTCGACGAGGTCCAGCGCGCGCGCCTCTTCACCGAGAGCCACATGACGGTTCCTGCGGCGATCACGCCAGGCGGCGCCGAGATCCGCTTCGACGCGACGAAGCTCATGTTCTTCGGTCACTCGCAGGGCAGCTTGAACGGGCCGCTCTTCCTCGCGGGGTCACCGGCGCCGCTCGGCGCTGTCCTCTCGGGCGCGTCGGGCGTCATGCAGATCACCTTGATCGAGAAGACGAAGCCCGAGCCGAGCGTCGCGAACTTGGTGAAGACGATCTTCCTCCAGCTGCTCTTCGACGAGCAGGCCGAGGTCGGCGTCATCTATCCGCCCATCGCGCTCGCGCAGACCATCGTCGACGCCGTCGACCCCGTGAACTACGCGCGCTCGATCGTCCTCGAGCCCAAGTTCGGCGGGTCGAAGAGCATCTACCAAACCGAGGGCGTGCGCGCCGACGGGACGGGCGACTCCTACGCACCGCCGCGCGGCGGTGAGGCCCTCGCCATCGCGCTCGGCCTGCCGATCCAGACCCCCGTCGTGCACGATCCGCAGGACGACGTGGGCACGCTCGAGCGCGTGACGATCGGCCCCGACGGATTGAGCGGTAACCTCGCTGATGGTCAGGCGTCGGGCGTGCTCGGACAGTGGATCCCGCAGGGCGGTGACGGGCACTTCGTGGTGTTCGACGTCGACGCGGCGACGCACCAAGCGGCGGGCTTCCTGCGCAATCTCGCTGACGATCCTGTAGGTCGAGTGCCCCAGCCCGAGCCCGAGAACTAGACGGTAGCCGCCTTGCGAGGCCGTCATGCGCGTCCACACATTCGGGGGCTCGTGGGGTGCAGTGCTCCTCCTCTCGGCGGGATGCGGCAGCGGCGGCGCGACGCAGAAGAGCGACGCCCCCACCGGGACCGCGAGCGCCTCCGTGACGGCGAGCGCGTCGTCGTCCGGGGCGACGAGCGCGACGCAGTGTGAGGCTGCTCGCGTCGAGGTCGCGGCCAAGTGCGACGAGGGGCTGCGTGTCAACGCGCTCAAGTTCGCGCCCGACGCCGAGCGCGCGCTCGTCTCGCTCGGCAACCAGCAGGCGGGGCAGCGCGCTGACGTCTGGAACCTGCGTGCGGGCACGCTCGAGCGCACGCTCGCCACGGTCGAGGATGATCGAGGCTCTGTCGCGGGGGCGTGGACGCGTGACGGGAGCCGGCTCGCGACCGTGGGCGTGGTCGAAAGCAGCACTTGGGGGATCCGCCTCTACGACGGACGGGACCTTCATCCTCTCGTCGAGGACCCGGACAGCGCGTCGATGCTTCCTTGGGCGTTTGCCTTCAGCCCGGACAATGGCTTGCTGGCCGTGAATGGCTTGCTCGGGCAGGTCAAGATCTTCGACGTCGCCACCGGGCGCGTGACGGCGACTGTGGCGCCGACGGCGCTGCGCAGCGAGGGGCCCGCCTGCAATCCCTTCGAGTGGAGCGGGGAGGGCTCGGTGCTCTTGGCCGAGGGGCCTCGCACGCGCGACAAGGCGACCCTCATCAAGAAGCTCGAGAAATACGACGTGCTCGCCTTCGCGCCGAAGCGCGACGTAGTCGCTGGCGTCGCGTGGCGCGGCGACGTGTCGCTCATCGACCTGAAGACGATGAAGGTGACGAAGACCATCGACGCGCTCGCGGACGTGACGGGCATCGACCGCACGCCCCCGAAGCCGGACGAATCCAAGACGCCGCCCATCCTGCAGCTGGCCTTCAGTCCGGATGGTTCGCGGTTCTTCGCGGTGCTCGCGGACGGACGGCTGCGGATCTTCGACGGGACGACAGGACAGATGACCCGAGAGCTCCGCGTCGGCGTCGGGGTCCTCAACGAGAGCATGGCCTCGGAGTGGGCGAGCGCCGCGATCAACGCTGACAACAGTGTCATTGGTTTGACGATGGGGCCCGAGTCCTTCGAGCTCTACGATCTCGAGTCGGGCAAGGCCATCGTGACCCCGACGCCCACGACCGACCCGAGTCCATTCTATTACGACGTTGTCCCTATCTTCTCGCCGGATGGCTCGCTCACGTGGGACCCGAAGAGCGGGCAGATCATCGAGACCCGAACCGGCAAAGCGCGCATCCCGCTCGCGGACCCCCCAAAGAACTGGCTGCGTGACAAATCAGGGGTGGTGGACTTCCTCGTTACCAGCAATGGCGTCGCGCGCCTGAGCGACGGCGAGCAGCTCGTCTTCTCGGTCGTGACCGACAAGGGCAAGTCGACGCTCCTCGTTCGGACGACCCGCGGCGTCTATTCGGGACCCCGCGAAAAGGCACGCTGCACTTATTATCTGGAGAACCCGCCGAAGAACGTGGAGCTGTCGGATCGCTTGCTCGCGGACTTCTGGGCGGGGCACAGCGTCGCGCCCCGATGTCCGTAGTTTACAGCATAATCAGGCACTGGCCGTGCGGGGACTCGCCGCCGAGCTTCTCCTTGCGGCGAACGCCGGCCTCGGTCCAGAAGAACCACGTGAGGACGCGCGTCTCGTCGGCGTACGTGCCTTTCGACTCCTTTTGACCGCTCGCGAACCAACTCTCCCAGCAGCCGTTGCGCTTGCCGTCGACGAGGTCGCCCTCCTCACGCAGCTTGCCATTCTCCCACCAAGCCTTGAACTTGCCGTTGGGGAGCCCATTCACGAAGAGGAGCTCGACTCGCTTCGTCCCGTCTGGATAATAGCCTTTGAAGGTGCCGTCGAAGCGCCCCGCGATGAGCTCACCCTTCCACCGGAGTTCGCCGTTCGGGAACCACCCCTTCCACGAGCCGGTCATGACGCCATTCTGGCACTCACCCGCCGTTCTGGGCGCGCCAGTCGTCCAGCTCAAGCGAATGGTGCCGTCGGCGGTGCTCTCGGGGCAGCGCAGCGGCGAGGTCAAACTGCCATTGGAGGGGGAGCCATAGCTGTCGAGCGACAGCGTGGACGGGTCGTTGATGGACGCTGGGTTACCTGCGTATGGATTGCATCCGACCGCGACCACCACGGTCGAGGCTGCGAGCAAGAGGACAAGGGATCGGGAAGGCATCATGGCCTCTCTGATGAAGGAGGATCCTGAAACGGCTCACGCCGCATTTACAGAACGACCATTCGCATGCTTTTTCTCGGCTGGGGCACCAATATCGTGCTCTCGATACTTTGTCTGCGAGCCCGTGAGTGTGGTTACAGCGCTGTAGGTCATGGCGAGGGCGAGAGAGATGACGGACATCGTACTATTGGGCTATGTCGGGCCGAGCGCGGTCCTCGAGGCGTCGAAGCACTCGCCCCGTGGTGTCGTCATGACGTCGGCCGCGGCTCTCTTCGAGTGGGCGCGCGGTGAGGGTCGCGGCGATGGCGGTTGGGCGACCTACGTCGTGAACGCGCAGGGTGCGCTCGTCTTGGCGCCGCGGCGCTCCGAGCACGTCGCGTGTGCTGGGGGCGAGGCGGTCCTCGGTGCGGGTGAGCTGCGAATCGATGCCCGCGCCGAACGGGTCGAGGAGATTCGTCGCGCGCTTCAGGCGCTGCCCGGCCTGCGGCGAGCGCAACCTCGTCAAGGACGACGACTTCTCGTGTGCGCTCTGCGACGCGCCGCTACCCGTCGAATGGAACATGGGGCGGGGCGAATTCTTCAAAAAAATGCTGGTTCGAGGGAACTAGAGTGCGGCGCCATGCCGAAGGCCAGCCCCACGAAGAAGCAGCCAGCCCGTAAGCCCGCGACGAAGGCCGCGAAGAGCCCGCGGCCCGCCTCGAAGAAGACAGCCGCCTCGAAGAAGACAGCCACCTCGAAGACGTCGGCGCTCTCGCCGTCCGCGATGATCGACGCGCGCATCCGAGAACTCGGCGATTGGCGCGGTGAGACGCTCGCGAGGCTGCGCGCGCTCGTCAAAGAGGCCTTGCCTCGGGTCGTCGAGGAGTGGAAGTGGCGCGGCGTCCCCGTCTGGTACCAGGACGGGATGATCTGCACCGGCGAGACCTACAAGAACGGCGTGAAGATGACGTTCGCCAAGGGCGCGATGCTCGAGGACAAAGCCGGGCTCTTCAACGCGAGCCTCGACGGCAACGTGCGTCGCGCGATCGACTTTCACGTCGGTGAGGAGCTCGACGAGGACGCGCTCAAGGATCTGCTTCGCAGCGCGGCCGAGCTCAACGCTGCGTCCACCCATTGAGGCGTGGCCGGGCGCGAGCTCGGCTAAGATGCGAGATCGCTGTGAGGTCGTACGTCGGGTTGCGAGCGCTCTTGCCCTGCTGGTTGGTCGCGTCGCTCGTCGTGTCGAGCGCAGAGGCTCAGCCTTGGAGCGGCGACCCGCGACGCACTGCGACTGCGCAGGCGCTCTTCGATCAGGCTCGAGCGGAGATGGACTCCGGCGACTTTGCGACGGCCTGCCCCAAGCTCGAAGAGGTCGTGAGGCTCGAGCCGAACGGGAACGGCGCGAAGCTCAAGCTCGCCGAGTGTTACGAGCTCGACGGGCGCTTCGCGAGCGCATTCGCGATGTACACGATCGCCGAGGCCGCGGCCCAAGCGGCCGGGCAGACCGAGCGGGTCGCGTGGGCTCACGAGCGCGGGGCCGCGGCGCGGGCGCGGGCCTCGACGATCTCGATCGTCGTCGCCAGTGAGGTCGGCGCGCTCGCTGGGTTCGTCGTCACCCGCGATGACGAGCCCGTCGGGTCCGCGCAGTGGTCCACGCCGATCCCCGTCGACGGCGGTCGCGTGGTCGTCGTCGCTCGGGCGCCGGGCTTCGCCGAGCTCCGCCGCGAGGTCGAGGTGGAGGCCGAGGGCGCGGCGTTGACCGTGCAGATCGACCACCTCGACAAGGCCGAGGAGCCCGTCGTGGTTACACCGGTGAAAGTGGAGCCTCCACCTCCGGCAGCGGAGCCTCCGCCGCCCGCGAAGAAGGAACCGCCCGTCGCGGACGTGTCGAACCCGATGCCCAGCTGGGTCTGGATCACCGGCGCTGTGGGTCTCGCGAGCGGGATCGTCGGCGTCGCCCTCCGCGCGGACGGCGCAGTCGTCGAGGCCGATCAGGCGGACGCTTGCGGTCCGAAGCGCGACGCGTGCCCAGCGACGTACGACGTGGAGGGGACCAACCAGCGGAAGCTCGTCGACTTCGGGCTCTTCGTCGGGTTCGGGGTGAGCGGCGCCGCGCTGCTCGGCGCTGCGGTGATCGGCGCCGTCGTGCATTTGACGAGCGCCTCGACGAGCTCCGCGCCGCGCGCGAGCCTCGTCGTGCAGCCCGGTGGTCTCATGCTGACGGGGAGCTTCTGATGCGACGCCGACGCGCATGGCCTGTCGCTGCGTTGCTCTCGAGCGCGTCGCTCACGGCGTGCCTGACCGATCCCGCGCAGTACGGGTCGCTCGGCGGCGGAGGCTCGCACGCGGGCGGCGCGAACACCGGCGGAGCGCCGACGGGTGGTGCTGGTGGTGCGGGTGGACTCGGGGGCTCGGGGATCGGCGGTGCAATCGGAGGCAGCGGCGGCGAGGGTGGCGTGGGCCCCGACGCTCCCATCGACAACGTCGTTTGGTCGACGATCCTCGGGACTGTGGGCGACCAATCGTTCGGCGCGCTCGCGATCTCTCCGTCTGGAAACATCTACGCGGGCGGCCGATGGAGCGGCTCGTTCGACATGCCGGTGCTCGGCGGCGCATGCCAATCCGCGGCCGCCTCGCCAGCGTTGCTCTACGCAGTCGACGCCGATGGCGTGATGCGCTGGGCGCGGTGCTTCGGGTCCGACGCCGAGATCACCGCCGTCGACACGAACGTCGCGGGTGAGGTCGCGATCATCGGCAACTTCCTCGGGAACATCAACGTCGGTGGTGGCGTCGTCGCGTCGAGCGCGCGGGACATGTTCGTGGTGCTCCTGTCGATCGACGGTGACATCCTTTGGGGCTCGACGTTCGGCTCGAGCGGAGACGACGTGGGGCAGGGGATCGCTCTCGGGCCGAGCGACGAGATCTACATCGCGGGCGCGTTTCACGGGCCGATGGACATTGGGACCGCGCACCTCGACGTCGTCGGTGAGCTCGATCTGTTCCGCGCCAAGATCGTTGGAGGCCAAACGAAGTGGGCGAACCGGATCCCGGTGGCCTCGACCGAGTCGGAGATCCACCTCGCGATCCGGAAGAACGGCGCCGGACCCATCGTCGCGGCGGGGACCTTCGGCAACAAGATCGACGTCGACGACAACGGCACCGCAGACGACTTCTCGACCCCCGACGCGGAGACCGACGGCTTCATCCTCACGTTCGACGTGAGCGGTGACAACGTGCACTTCATCCCGGTCTCCGGGCCCGGCGCGCAGGCGATCACCTCGGTGCAGACCTCGGGCAACGGGTTCGCCGTGGGGGGCATCTTCGACGGCTCGGTGGACTTCGACGCTGCCGGCTCGGCGGACCCACTCGCGGTGGTCGGCCAGTCGGATGCGTTCGCCGCGGCCTACGACTTCACTGGGGTCTTCCAGGGCGTGACCGTGATCGGCGGCGACGGACTCGAGGGTGCGCTCGGCGTCGCGCCGCCGCGCTCCGGCACGGAGGTCGCGCTCGTAGGCACCTTCGCTGGAGCGACGCTCCTCGGTCCAACCGGGGTGACCACCAGCGACGGTGACACCGACGCTTTCCTCGCCACGTGGACGGGCGTCGACGCCCCCGCACCGACGCTCGCAGGTCGGCTCGGTGGGGTGGGGGCGCAGACCATCCGAGCCGTGGGCTGGTTGGATGGGGACATCATCATCGCAGGGGAGTTCTGGGGGACCCTTTCGATCGGTGACAAGTTTGTCACGAGCCAGAGCAAGGACGCCTTCCTCGCTCGGGTCGCCCTGCCGTGAAGCGTCCGGCATCAGCTTTGCCAAGCAGGCTCGGGTGATCTCCGTTTGTCCGACCTGCGGTGCGCGCTACCGCGGCAAGCTGCCGCGCTGCCCTTTCGATGGCGCCACGCTCACACCAGCAGGTGGCGAGCTCGCGGGCCTCTGTCTCGGCGAGCGCTTCGAACTCGGTGAGCTCATCGGCGCGGGCGCTGTCGGCGTGGTCTATCACGCGGTGGATCGCGCGAGCGGCGCGCCCGCCGCCGTGAAGATCCTGCATCGCGATCTCGCGACGAGCCGCATGTATCGCGAGCGCTTCCTTCGTGAGGCCCGCGCCGCGATGCGCGTCGTTCACCCGGCGATCGGGCGGATCCTCGCAGTCGGCGAGTCGGAGTCCACGGCGCCGTGGCTCGCGATGCCCTTCTACGCGGGGTCGACCTTGCGACGCCTGCTCGAGCACGGCGCGCTCGCGCTCGAGCGCGCGGCGTCGATCGCGACGACGCTCGCGGCGGGCCTCTCGGTCGCGCACGGCGCGGGCGTCGTCCACCGCGACGTGAAGCCGGCCAACATCGTGCTCCTCGCCGAGCACGAGAGCCCCGTCATCTTCGACTTCGGCCTCGCGAGCGTGCAGGGCGAGCCTGGTTTGACCGACACTGGCGAGGTGCTCGGGACGCCCTTCTACATGTCGCCGGAGCAGGTGCGCGGCGAGCCCGCGTGCCCCGCGATGGATCAATACGCGCTCGGGTGCGTGTGGTTCGAGCTCGTCACGGGCCAGCCACCGTTCGTCGGTCGACCTGCAGCGATCCTCGATGGGCACGCGACGGGCACGCCGCCGAACGTCGCGACGCTCGCGCCGCGCCTGCCGACCGCGCAAGCCAACGTGATCATGCAGCTCCTCGACAAGTCGACCGAAGAGCGAGCGCTCGCGTTCGCGAGGCTCGCGTCAGGGCTCGTCAGCGCTCCAGCGTGAGCGCGTGACGACGACGCGTCGTCGTCATCGTCGCGAAGTGGACTCTTCGCACTCCCAATTGGGGCGCGGAGACGGGATCGCGAGTTGGCCTGGCGGTTGCCAAACGACGCGTCTCGGGAGGACCCATGAAGCTCGCGTACCTGCTCCTCGTGTCGATGTTCGCTGTCTCGCTGCCCGCCTGTGAAAAGAAGAGCCAGTCGCAGAAGTCGCAAGACGACGACGACGACAAGAAGTCCGAGAAGAAGAAGGACCCCTTCGAGAAGGTCGAGCTCGACACCTTCCAGGGGGACTACGTCAAAGACTGGCAGGCAGCCGACAAGAACTTGGGCTCGCTTCGCTCGCCCAACAGGGGAACTCGTTGCCCTCGCTTCGCTCGGCCAAGAAGTGCGTCGGCAAGCAGGTCAGGATAACGGGCAATGTCCTCGAGCACCCTCGACTACGAAGACGCCAAATGGATCTTCGTCGACAAGGCGGGCTTCAACGTGGAGACCGCCGACCTCGACAAGATCCGCAACATCATTTGCAGCGTGCGCCTGCCCGCGCAGCTGAAGTACGGGAGCGAAAAGGGCGCGAAGGTCACGCTCCACGGTGAGGTCGTCGGCGCCCACCCTGTCAGCCACAACGTCACCGTCAAAGACTGTGTGATCGAGGACAAGCCCGACACCGCCGAGGCCGACAAGGCACCGAGCCGCGAACCCTCGCCGGCCGGGAGCGCCAAGAAATAGGCGGGATAAGATTACAGCGCTGTTACCAGATCGAGTCTCGCGGCTTCGTGGCGCTGCGCGCTGTGTGGGCGGACGGCCGCGCGCTCGCCGGGGCGGTCGTGGTGACAATGGACGGTTCAGCGGAGGCGGCAGGCGTGGAAGCGCTGACGCTCGTGTAAGTCTGATTGGGCTTGGAGGTCTCGACCCGGGGGGGCGTGATCTCGCTCGACGGCAGGACGAGCGGTGTTTGCGAGGAGCCTGCCGCCTCCGCTTCGGCCGCGGTCTCGGCCTCGGCCGTGGGCTCGCTCGGGCGCGCGCGCTCGCGGGAGGGCAACGCGACGAAGACGATCGGCAGCGTCATCACGGCCGCCGCGAGGGCGAGGAGCCCACGCCGGTGTCGCGTCGTGGACCGCCCGTCGAGCGCGCGAGAGAGAGCCTCGATCATCTCGGCCGAGCTCGAGAAGCGACCGCTCGGGTCGGGCAGCGTCGCGCGCTCGAACCAGCCGTTGAAGCTGCGCGGGAGCGACACGCCGCGCGCCGCCGCGACGGCGGTGGGAGGCAGATCGAGGCCGCGCCCGACCGCGCTGATGAGCGGCATGAGCCCACGCCCCGCGTGACGCTCGAAGTAGGCCTCGCCCGCGAGCATGAAGAACGCGACGTGCGCGAGCGCGTAGCGATCCGCCGCGGCGCTTACCTCGATGTCCGTGTGCGCCTGCTCGGGCGCCATGTAGAGCGGCGTACCGAGCACCGCGCCCGTGGCGGTGACGCGGCCGCTCTCGTCGTCGAGGATCTTCGCTACGCCGAAGTCGAGGAGCTTGATCTCGGGTTGCGCGAGACTGGGGCTCTGCTCTGCCACCATCACGTTCGCTGGCTTGATGTCGCGGTGAACGACGCCGCGCGCGTGAACCGCGTCGAGGGCCTCGGCGACGCGCGCGAGGAGGGCGACTGCTTCACTCGCGGGGAGCGGGCCGCGGCGCTCGACCAAGGAGGCGAGCGTCTCTCCGTTCACGAGTTCGAAGAGCACGAAGGCGCGGCCGTCCTCGAGGCGACCCGCGTCGAAGGTTTGAGCTACAAACGGCAGATCGAGGTGGCTCGCGGTCCCTGCCTCGCGGACGAGTCGCGCGACGGCCGAGCTCGACTGACAGAGCTCGGGTCGCAGCACCTTGAGCGCGTGTCGATGCCGCGTGAGTGTGTGCTCGACCTCGAAGACCTGCCCTGCGCCGCCCTCGCCGAGACAGGAGAGGACGCGGAGCTTCCCGTTGAGGGTCTCTCCCACCAGGTCCTCGCGCACAGCCCCATGGTAGGGTAATGACGCGTTCGCCGTGAGTTCGATCGAGCCCAGCTCAGCCGAGTCGTCCGCGGCGCTCGCCAACGTCTGGTCGACGCTCTGCCGCATGCTCGCCGGTCTCTCGGCGACCGAGGAGCAGTCGCGCTTCCTCGAGCGATGCCTCGACGATCTGCTCGGTCTCTTCGGCGCTGACCGCGCGCTCGTGCTCCTGCATCACGAGGACGGCTCGGTGAGCTTCCCCTGCACGCGGACGCGGGGGCGCGCGCTCGAGGACGACGAGCGGCTCGCGATCAGCCGCTCTGTCACGCGCCGCGCGGCCGAAACAGGCAGCTGCGTCGTCGCGCGCCCGCTCGACGACGCCGACCCGCACGAGAGCCTCGTCTGGAAGGGGATCTTCCTCGCGATGGCCGCGCCGCTGCGGCGCGTGCGGTGGCTCGACGCGCGCCCGACCGAGACGGCAGGCGTGCTCTACGTCGACTTCCGTGATCGCAAGCGCGTGGCCGGCGAACACGAGCGCGCGTTCCTCCAAGCGATGGCGCACGTGCTCGGCGCCGCGCTCGTTCCTTACAAAGAGCTCGAGCGCGCCCGGCTCGATCTCAGTGAGCTCGCGGCGCGCACGGTGCCCGAAGATCCACCGCTCGAGGAGCTCGTGCACTACCCGAGCATGCGCGTGATTCGCGGGGAGCTCGCGACCGCCGTCACGAGCGAGGCGCCCATCCTCATCCTCGGTGAGTCGGGGACAGGCAAAACCCAGCTCGCGCGCGCGATCGCGGTCGCGAGCGGTCGGGCTCCGGTCGTCCGCGCGGTGCTCGGGTCGAGCGACGATCTCAACACGATCACCTCGGAGCTCTTCGGCCACGAGCGCGGCTCGTTCTCAGGCGCGCTCGGCAAGCGCACTGGGCTCGTCGAGTTCGCCGACGGGGGCACGCTGGTCTTCGACGAGATCCTGAATCTGCCGCCCCAAGCGCAGCAGCTCCTCTTGGACTTCACGCAGTTCGGCAGCTACCGCCCGCTCGGTCACAACGCGCGCGATCCCAAGCGCGCGAAGGTCCGGATCATCGCCGCGACCAACGGCGACATCGCGCGCGCCATCGAGGAGCGCCGCTTCCGCGAGGACCTCTATTATCGACTCTCCGCCGTCGTCCTCGAGCTGCCGCCGCTCCGCGAGCGCCGCGCCGAGATCCCCGACCTCGCGAGCGCGATCCTCGCGCGACACAAGCTCTCGTCGGGCCGCGCGCCCAAGCTCACGAGCGCGGCCCGCGAGCTCCTCGCGCGCCCCGAGTGGCGCTTCGCGGGCAACGTCCGACAGCTCGAGGCCGCGACGAAGCGCGCGCGCGATCGCGCCCTCGCCGAGGGCTTGCCCGAGAGCGTCGACGCTCGCCACTTCGCCGAGCGCGATCTCGGCGGCGCGTCGACGGAGGCGCGGGCCGCGACCGCGATCGAACCCGCCAGCGTCGCCGTCCCGAACCGGGAGACGCGCGCCCCGCAAGCGATCGACCGAGCCTCGCCGCGCGAGACGATCGCCGCGCTGGAGGCCGAGCGGCGCGCGCTCGAGGAGCGAGAGCGCGCTCTCCTCCAGGCCGTGCTCGACGCGCACAGCGGCGTCGTCGCGCACGCGGCGAAGGAGCTGGGCGTCGCGCGCACCACGCTCGCGAGCCGCATCGAGAGCCTCGGACTTACGCGCGTGTCACCGTCGAAGCGCCGCGGCGGTTAGGGCTCGAGCGCTCCGATGGTCCACGCGCTCGGGCGAGCCGCGCCGGCGAGGTCCGTGGGCACGCTGCCAGGCGGGTTCGCGACGCCGCGACCGACGAGCGGGCTGGCCTCGGCGGGGACGAGCCCTGCGGCGACGGCTTGGCCGAAGACCCGCAGACCCTCGACGTCCGAAACGGACAGGTTTGTAAACTGAGGCGCGTCCGTCGACGGGAACAGGGAGCTTGTGCCCTCGGGCGCGGGCCCGCAGTCGGGCAGGGGCTTACCGTTATTGAACCAATAATTGTAGTTCGCCTCGGCGAAGAGCTCCGGTGCCGCGGTGTAGCCCACCATCGGACAAGGCACCGTCGAGGGGCTCGGGTTCGTCGAGCCGAAGTCGTTGCTCCAAATGCCGCTCATCGAGACGAAGGCGTTGTTGATCGACCTGTTGTCGCGCGACATCATGGCCCGCCCGACGGGCGCGGGCGCGTTCGAGCCGACTCCCCAGCAGACCTCCGTGTAGACGTAGTCCTGTGCGGTCTCGTCCCAGCTCACGCAGTCGCTGCCGGCGCCCTCGTCGGAGGAGAGGACTGCGCTGTCGGTGATCCGTATTCCATCTCCGCCGTTCGCGTCGCCCGACTCGGTGAGGGGTGGGACGTAATCCGGAGTGAAGAGGATGGTGTTGTCGAGCGCGGCGCACCCCGCGCAACCACCGAATTGGAGCGCGGACTCTCGAGCGTCGATGATGACGTTGTTTCGCGCCACGATCGCGCGGCCCTCGTAGTCGTAGGCGCCGTCGACGGAGAAGTAATAGGTGGCGTCGGTGGCCTCGCCCCCGAGGGCGACGCGGCGGACCCGATAGAAGACGTTGGATTCGAATACGACGTCATAGGAACCGCCCTTCGCCTCGATCCCGAGGCCGTTGCCGTTCCTCGTGATGACGTTGCCGCAGAACGCCGCAGAGTGGACTCCCACGTTGTCGATCCCGTGCCGCGAGGTCTGGGTCACGGTGTTGTCGATGACCCAGAGGTTCTCGACCTGGTTGAACTTCATCCCGTCGTTGTCGATCGACAGCGCCTTTTCGCCGCTTTCATCCTCGGTCGGGAACAGGTTCTGAATCGTCATATGCCTGACGATCACGTGGTGCGAGGGCTCGTAACGCCCATAGACGCTCGTGTCCAATTGGCCATTCGGCAGCGTCGCGGAGGTCCCGCCCGCGATCGCCGCGCCCGCGACGTGGACCCCCGCTTGCGTGTAGAGCGGCTGCGGATCGGCGTGGCTCGAACCATTCCAGGCGCCGACGACGGCCGGACCGACGGTGATCCCCTCGATCGCGACGTACGAGATCCCGACGAGGTTGAAGCCGTGTCCCACGGTCGTCGCGTTCGGGGTCGGATCGGTCGCGACGATCCAGAGCGGGGTCGTCTCCGTGCGCTGGATGTGCTGCGCGTAGATCTCGCCGCCGAGGTTATCGGCATAAGTCCCGGGCGCGAGTCGGATGCGCACCGGCTCGGAGGGATGTTCGGCATTGGCGGTCTCGAGGGCTTGGCGAATGCCGGCTGTCCCCTCTGCGGGCGCGACGTCGAGGTTCACCCAGGCGCTCTCGGCGATCGCGTCGACGAAGAGCGCGGTCGCGCAGCTCGAGGTGAGACTCGGCCCTTGTCCGCCGCTCCCGCCGTCCGTGCTGCCACCGCCGCCCCCTCCTTCACCGTTTGGCTGGGGCGTCGAGCTGCACCCCGCGCTGACGGCGAGACCGAGAAACATCATCGCACCGCGAATCCCGAATGGCCGAAGTTGCATTGAACAGTTCTCCTAAGTTGCAGTCCCCACGATGGGGTCGATTCGGGCATTGCAACTCGAGGTCCAGCCTGCCTAATCCGAAGTCCGCGGAGCCGACATACCCGGCGTGGGCGGTTGCGCTTCGAGCGCAATGCGCACCTGCGCTCGAAGCGCAACGTCGATAATTCTCGGCGATTCCCATGGTGAGCGACTCCTCGGGTGAGGAGACCCTGCCGACCGACGGCGCCGAGAGCGGTGGGCTCGTCGTCCGCGTGGCAGGTCCGGGGCTCGCCAGCCGCCACTCGATCCTTCGGGCGAAGCGCTATCGCGTCGGTCGCGATCCGAGCGCCGACATCACGACAGCGCACGCGTCGGTCTCTCGCGAACACGCCGAGATCATGGTCGCAGACGATCGGCTCGTCGTGCGCGATCTGGGCAGCAAGAACGGGACGATGGTCGCCGGAGTGCAGGTCCCCGCAGGAGAGCGTGATGCCATGTCCGCTCGGCGCCGCGATTCGTTTGGGTGAGGTCCTCTTGGTCGTCGAGGACGAGAGCGCGCAATCCCCGCTCCACCCGCGGCGCTCGACGTCGTCGACAGCTCGCCAGCGATGCGGCGGCTCCTCGAGCTCGCCGATCGGGTCGCGCCCGACGACGTGACCATCCTCATCTTGGGCGAGACGGAGGCGCCGGTAAAGAGGTCATGGCCGAGCATCCACGCGCGGTCTCGGCGCGCGCGCGCGGCCCGCTCCTCAAGCTCAACTGCGCTGCGCTATCCCCGAGTCTCATCGAGAGCGAGCTCTTCGGTCACGAGCGCGGCGCCTTCACCGGGGCCTCGACGCCCAAGCGTGGTTTGCTCCAAGCCGCGGAGGGTGGGACCGTCTTCCTCGACGAGATCGGTGAGCTGTCGAACGAGCTTGAGCGAAGCTCCCTGCGCGTCATCGAGGAGCGAATGGTCTTGCCCGTGGGCGGTCTCCGAGCCGCTCCGCATCGACACTCGGTTCGTCGGCGACGCACCGCAACCTCCGCAGCGCAGTCGACAAAGACTGTTCGACAAGACCTCTATTATCGACTCAGCGGCCGTCACTCGAGATTCCCCCGTTGCGCGCTCGTCGTGAGGACATCCCGTCCCGCTCATCCGCTCGCTCCTCGCGATCGCCGCGCGCGAGCGCAATCGGCCCACGCCTGCGCTCGACCCGGCCGCGGCCGCGGCGCTCGTCGAGCTGCCCCTCCCCGGCGTCCGCGAGCTCAAGGCCATGATGACGCGCGCGCGCTGCTCCTCAGTGACGGCGGCGTGACGATCCGCGCCGCCGATCTCCAGATCGAACCCACCGAGGTGGAGACCAGCGTCGCGCCCGCGCCGACGAGCAACGCGGAGCGCGATCGCATCCTCGCGGCGCTCGACGCCTGCGGCGGCAACCAGACCGAGGCCGCGAAACGCCTCGGGATCGCGCGTCGCACGCTGCTCTACAAACTCGACGCGCTCGGGGTGAAGCGGCCGCGCAAAGGGTCCGCCGACTGACAACGTTGTCAGGGCTCGAGCGCGGTCGCGTCGAGCGCAGGCACGACCAAGAGCGCAGGCCCGTCCGCGCTCTCGGCTCCATCGGCGAGCGAGATCGTACCGCTGAAGCCGATCGCCGAGCTCGGCGCGCAACCCGGTAGAGACGCCAAGAAGGCCGCCGCCGTGCGCGAGACGCCGCGGTCGAGGCTCACGCGCTCGATCGGGCGCTGCCCGAACGGGTCGAGCTCGAGCCCGATCACCGTGAGGAGCAAGCGCGCGTCGGCCTCGCCGACGACCTCGCTCTTGCCCTGCCAATCGACGTTGCCGCTCGCCCAGCCGAGCACATAGACCTTCCCCTCGGCGTCGAACCCGAGGCCGCCGCCCGCGCTCGGACCGGCCCCTTGTCCTGCGTAGAGGGCCTCGCCCTGATTCCCCTCTTCCTCGACGCGCAGGACGAACATCGACCCATCCTCGTTCCCAGAAACCTCGACTCCGGAGTAGGCGAACGTCGATACGGTCGTACCGACTATCCAGTAGTCGTGGGTCTCGGGATCCTGAGCGACGGTGAGCGACGCTCCCGCGGCGGGGCCCTCGTAATCCGGACTCCGGCCGAGGCCCACGGGTTCGAAGTCGAGGTCGCTCGTCGCTCGATTGAAGATCAGCCCGTGCTCGCCGACGGGTATGGTCTGAGCCTCGTCGACGGCGCCCGCGAGGGGGAACGGCTGTTCGAGGGCGTCGTACTCCCCGACGAAGACGAGCTCGCCCGTGGGCGTGAAGGTGAGATCCGAAGTCACGGCGCCCGCGTCCTTCGACGCTGTGACGCTGGTAGTCGTGCGGAGCGAGCAGCGCCCGTCCGCGGTGAGGCGCGCGACGACGAGCGCGGTCTCGCTGCGGCCTGCGCTGTCGTCACAGGCGACCTCGTCGAAGAGCTGCTCGCCCGGCGCCTCGAGGGCGGTGATCGCGAGCGGATTCGCGTTGTCCGCGGGGCTCGAATCGACGTCGATCACGGGCCCACCGACGCGGACTACCCAATCGACCTCGCCGCTCGAGCGGATATGCGCGACGAGCCCCTCCTCCGTATTCGGGGCCGCCGTGACGAGCTGCGACGGCGGCGACCCGACCGCGATGGAACCTCGAAAGGCGCCGACGACATAGGCCCCGCCGTCCTCGTCGGGGGCGAGATCGAACAGGCGAACCGGGGAGTCTCCTGAGCCCCACGCTACCGACCAAACGACCGCGCCGCTCGGGCAGAGCTTCGCGGCGAAGGCTCTCTCACCGTCGCCCGCGAGCCCGAGCTCGCTCGAGGCCCCAGAGGCGTGTCCAATCAGGAGGAGGCCAGCGTCGGTGGCGCGCGCGAGACCCGCAATCGACAGCGCAGCGTCGTCGTCGACGAGCGTCGTCGTTCCGGCGCACGCACCGTCGCAAGGTGGGGCGTCGGCGCTGTCTCGATAGGCGTCCCAATCGACGCCGACGACGAGATCGCAGCTCGCGCCGACGGCGCACAGCGAGACCACGAGCGTCGCGAGCCGTCTCAAAGTTCCCCTCGAAGGCCGATATAGCCGAACCCCAAGACGAGGCCGGTGTTGACTTTGTTGTCAGCGTCTAGCTTGCTTGCGCCCCAAATGGTGAGCGGCACCGCCGCCGCGGCGAGCACGCCTCCGACCACGAAGGCGGTCGTGCTCACGAGCGAAGCAGTCTTGCCCTTATCGGCCAGATCGACGCCGGTCGCGTCGCACCTCGACGGCTCGGGACAACGGCGCTCGAGCGCGCTGGCGAAGTCGAGCGCCCGAACGCCCGCTACGGTCCCGACCGCGAGCCCGAGCAGGCCGAGCGTCCCGACGACGACGCCGCCGGCGAGGGGCCCGACGTCCCGCGGCGCGTCCGAGGTCGACTTCGTCAATATGGGAATAGGCGCGATCGGGACGAGCGCGATCTCCACCGTGGCGGTCTTGCCTTCGGTGGTGAGCGCGACCGAGCAGTGCTCCTCGTAGCCCTCCGCGACGACCCTCAGGGTGTGTTCACCGGGGTCGACCGGAATCGCCTCTCCGAGCGAGGAGGGCGGGATGACCTCGCCGTCGCGCTCCACGATCGCGCCGGGCGGCAGCGTGGGCGAGACCCGAAGGACGAGCCAGGCGAGGCGAGACTCGAGTTGTGCGAGCTGGCTGCGCGCGTAGCTCTCCAGTTTTTCGCGACGCACCGGATCCGCAGTCGAGCGATTCATGAGGATAGCCTCGGCGGTCGTGCGCCAAGCGAGCGCGACCTTGCCGTCGTGCGCCCTGCATTTTGCGATGTTGAGGAGGGTTGCGACCGTCGGGTCGAGCTTCATCGAGAGCTCGAACTTCGGGCACGCAGCCTCCCAATCGCCTTGGTCGAGCGCGCCGAGCGCACTCTGGAATAGGGCCTCTGCGCTGTCGGGATCGCTCGGAGGCGCGTCCTCGGCTCTCGCGTCGAAGGCCGATGTACCGCACACGAACGCTGCCGTCGCGACGAGGATGAACGCTCGCAAAATGCTCACTTTCGAATTCGGGTCGGATCGTCCGAATTGCCATTAGGGGACGCCGAGCTCGTCGTGTTTGCGGCCGGCACCGACGCGGTCGGGGTCGGGCGCGCTGCGGGCAAGCGAGCCGTGGAGGCTCGCGCCGCTGACGCACTCGGGGCACTCGAGCTCGGAGTCAGAGTCGGAGTCGGAGTCAGCGTCGCAGCCTCCGTCGCAGTCGCAGCCTCGGTCGGATTCGGGGTCGCAGTCGCGGTCGCAGTCGCAATCGGCATTGGAGTGGGGGGCGACTGTGTCGAGATGACCGCCCTGCCCATCGTGATCTCTCCCGAAGGTCGCGTCCCGCTCACGCGTAGCCCGAGCGGTGACAGCGCGACCGAGCCGCCGGCGAGCACGACGAGACCCAGCGCGAGCGGCCATCGACGCACGCGCCCGTGCTCGACCGCGGGGCCGGCGTTTGCGGTGTTGGAGGCGAGGGTGAGCGTGCTCTCGGCCTTCATCGCCGGCGAAGTGACCGTGCGCTCGCTGTCGTGCCACGCAGGATCGCTAGGCACGCGCTCGGGCTCGCGGGAGCTCATCGCCGGGAGCTCTCGCTCGAGCTCGCTCACGAAGCGCAAGGCGTACGCGGCGATGTCGTCGTCCACCGCGCCGAGCAGCAGTGCTTCGAGCGCGGTCGCCGAGCGCGGGCGATCTTCGGGTGACTTCGAGAGACACGCGAGCACCGCCGCGGCGAGCTCGGTCGGGATATGCGGTTTGACGAGCTCGGGCGAGACCGGCATTTCGGTGAGCGCTGCGACCATGATGTCCGCGACGGTCGGCCGCTCGAAGGCATGTTTGCCTGTCAGGAACCGATACAGGATCGCCCCGACAGACCAGAGGTCGGCGCGCTCGTCGACGTGGCGCGTGGACCGAATTTGCTCGGGGGCCATGTAGAGCGGACTACCGATTACGTCCGAGTCCGTCGTCACCTCGCCAGTCGCGGTCGCGGACTTCAGCTTTGCTACGCCGAAGTCGACGATCTTGGTGAGAGACCTGTCGAGCCCCCCGCGGCTCGCGTCGCTGGAGACCAGAAACAGGTTCGAAGGCTTGAGATCGCGGTGCACGATGCCGAGTCCGTGCGCGACGCCGAGGCCGCGCAGGACCTGGAGGATCACCCCGAGCGCGTCCCCGACCGAGAGCACGCCTCGACGATCGAGCTCCGCCTTCCAGTCATGACCTGGCAGGTACTCCAAGACGATGAACGGCATCCCGTCCGTGAGCTTGCCGAGGTCGAACACCTTGGCGACGTAGCGGCTCGAGATTCGAGAAGCGGCCTTCGCCTCGCGCACGAAGCGCTCTGCGGCCTTCGGCTCTCGCGCCCGATCGCTGTGCATGAGCTTGATGGCGCGCGGCTCGTCGAGGTCGAGGTGCGTCGCGAGAAGCACCGTGCCCATCCCACCTCTGCCGAGCACGCGCTCGACACGGTATCGGCGATCCAGCACCTCGCCGGGGTGCACGCTCGGCGCTTCCAAGGACATCGACCCAGCGATCGTAGCGCGCTCGCGGGGGGCGTCAGTAGATGAGCCGAGAGAGGACGGCGCGGCGTTCGAACTGGAAGAAGCTGAAAGGGAACTCGTCCTCGGTTTCAGCGCCGCCGACATAACGGCCGAAGCTCGCGAGCTCCTCGACGAGCGGGCGATGCGTGTCCGGTCCCACGCGGAGCTCTTCCCCTTCGTTCTCGGCGCGCAGCGTGAAGACCCAACTCAAGAATCCGAAATAGCTCCGCGCCGACCACACGGGCGGGTCGGAGAAGAGCTCGTCGGTGAACCACTCGACGCGCTCCGCAGGCTCCATATCGGCATAGTCCGACGCGTCGAGCTCGCTCGCCGCGGCCAATTGGCAAAACGCCACCATCGGCTTGGTAGTCGGCTCGGCGGGCAGGCTCGCGCCCTCCACCCCTTGGGTGGCGTTCGTGATCATCACCTTCGCGAAGGTGAAGTCGCGCTTCTCGGCGTCGCTGAAGGCGGTCGCCACGTCCTTGCGAGAGAGCTTCTTGCTCAGCGATTTTGTAACAGCCTTGTCAGCGGTGAGCGGCGCGCTCGAGCCGCCGAGCGCGAGCTCCAAAACCTCCTTGAGGGCGGGCCAAGCGACCTCGGCGCGCACCGCGCGGAGCGCTTGTTCGAGCGACGCGCGCACGGACTCTCCCGCGACGGCCCGAGAGAGCTGGTAGATCGCGTCGAGCACGGCGCGCGCCGGCGCGGGTATGTGCGGGTCGAGCGACGCCAACTCGGGCGGCGGAGTGAAGGCCGCTCGCGTCGTGAGGGATTTCTCGAGGTTCGTGAGCGCCTCACGCGCCTTCGCGACGGCGAGCATCAGCGCTTCAGCGCCGGGCTGGTCCATATTTGCGGGGCCTCGAGCGCAGTCGACGACCCAGAAGGCCGACGCGACGACGAGCAACGCGCACTCGAGCTCGCCCGCGAGCGGAGCATCCTCACGTGGCAGGACGCCGCCGAGCAGGCGGTAGGCGTGGGCCTCGCGCTCACGACCCTGTTCGGCGAGCCAATCGCTGTAAGCGAGGAACGGCCCGACCTCGGTCGGTGCGCTCAGAATGGCTGCTTCCAACGTCTCGTTCGTCGCGGCGGGCGAGCCTGGCATGCGCGCAACCTATCACGCCGTGCGCGCTCCCAAGGGCCCGCGCTCAGAGCGGTTTATAGCCGGCGATCACCCGTCCTCCACGGGTGCACGCGTTGAAGGCGACGCGGAATCGCTTGCCCTGCGTGAAGGGCGTCGCGTCGTGCACGCGGATCCAGATTCCAGGTGTTTTACCGACCTGATTGGCGATCTCGATGCCCTGCTCACACGGCTTGCACATGGCGCCCGGTGGACAGAAGCAGCGCTGCTGGACGCTTATGACGCCGTCCACGACGAACAATCCTGTAAGGTTCGAGTCCGTGGCGTCGGCGATCGATATCGAGGTAGCGCCGCGCAAGGCAGCGGGCGCGCGCAGCTCGGCGTCGGGTGGGGCGAAGCTGGGGTCACAGATTACGGCCGGCGTCTCCGACGACGCAGTCTGCGAGGCCTGTGAGGACGCCGTTTGCGAGGACGCCGTTTGCGAGGACGCCACCTGGGACGACGCCGTCTGCGAAGGAGCTGGCGTGCTCGAAGTCGTGCTCGCCGTCGACGACGAACTGGAGCTCGACGTCGCGCTCGGTTGAGGGGACTCGCTCGTCGAGCTGCGCTCACCGCCGCAGCTCGACGCTGCGAGGAGGATGGACAAGGCGAAACAACCGAGGAGCTTCGAGGAGAGCGAGCTGGGATGTGGCACAGGACGAGCCTACACCTCCGACGAGCCCGGTTCGCCTACTGCGGCTCCATCCGGACCGGAATGACCACGGTGTGGAGGTCGCCGGTCGCGGGCAAGTCGAAGGTCATTGCTTTGGTGGTCAAACAATTCACGAGCGACGGTGAGAGGTTCCCCGTCGGGGCGGTCGCGAACGCGGAGATGACCTCACCGTTGGCGCCGATCTTCAGCACGATGCGCACGGAGCCGCGCTGCTCCGGGTCGGTCTTCAACGCGCGCTCGTAACAACGTCGAAACACCCATTGCAGCCGACCCCAGATGGGCACTGGGTCAGGGTGCGGCCCGATCGGTCCAGGGTTGGGTGAGACCGTGGGCTGCGGCGGTGCGGGGAGTCTTTGCGGCTGATACTCGCAGATGTCCCGTTCGGGCTTCCGGTCGACGCAGTCAGGGCAACCTCGCGTGCGAGCCAGCTCGGGACCATCCATCCCGGCCGCGAAGGGTGAGCCCGTCGTCGAGCTGCCTAGAGCGGGATCGCGGAGCGTCGAGATGGGCAGCGTCGCGCTGTCGAGCACGTGGTCCGTCGACGCGGTCGAGCTCCCCAGCGCAGCGAGCATATCGGCCTGAAAGCGGTCGAGCTCGGACGAGAGGGTCGGCCTCGTCGGCCTCACGATCGCGCGGTCGGGTCCACGCGTGGCATTCTGCGGGAGGGCCCTCGCTCCGCGCTTGCCGGGCGCCTCGTCGGACACGCGCGGCGCAGCCTCGGCGGGTGCGCCGTCAGCGACCTCCTCGCGGGTCTCCTCTGGCACGGCTGGTAGCTCGCGAATCGAGGCGATCACCGAGTCGATGACGATGCCATTGTCATAGGAAAGATCGCCCCACTCGGAGTAGAGCGCGGCGAACGCGCCGAAGTGGAAGAGGAAGGAGCCCGCCGCGATCGCGGTGATCCGCGCGTCGAAGAGGGGGCTTTGAGGCAAGGGACGGCGCATGCGGCATCCTCCGCGAAGCTTCGACCGGGGCCGGCCTCCGAAGTTCCCACGAACCCCGAGCGTGTGCTCGGCTGACAGCAGAGTAAGCTCGCGGCGTGTTACGTTTCTGAAATGGAAGGTCGGCGCCCCGTCCACTCGGAGACCATGAGACTTCAAGCTTCGGTCGTGCTCGTCGCGGCGATCGCGCTCTCTGCGTGCGGGGACTCAGGGTCGGGGGGGAGCGGCGCTGGCGCCTCGGGTGGCGCGGGGGGCGCAGGCGGCGCGACGGGGGGCGCGCCCCTCGGCGGCGCGGGCGGCAGTGACGGCGGCGCGGGCGGCGCGGGCGGTCACTGTGAAGAGGGCCCGGTCACCATCGACGTCGACGGCGTCGGCGCTGCTCACACCGAGGTCGAGGCGACTTGGTTCGCGCCAGGCACCTATATCGACCTGTGTTTTGGGGACGGCACCGCGTGCACGGCGCACCTCCACATCGAGCCTTACGGCACATTCCAGGTCGGCGTCCTCTCCGCCACGTGCCGCGTGAGCGGCCTCGCGACAAGCGACCAGTCGACCGACGCGATGGCTTGTGAGCTGACGATGACGAACGTTTCGGACCGCTGGATTGGGTCGTTCCAGGGGACATTCAGCGCCCCCGGGACGCCCTCGCACGAGATCTCTGGCTCGTTCGACGCGTGCCCGGGCGGCGCGACAGAGTGACTACTCGATAGGCGCGGACACCTGGGAGAACGGGTAGGGCTGGGGGCTCGGCGTGCCCGGCAGCGTGATCATGTATTGATCATTGTCGCTGCGGACCTCGGCGACAGTGCCGGCGGCGTGGTTGCCTCCATCGTTGTAAGCCCAGACCTTCGCTCCCTTCTTGTGCTTCTTGGTGAGGTCGATGGCTTTGAGCGAGGTGGTGGAGACGAGCGTCCACCGATTGCCGGTCGCGATGAAAGACTGGCTCGCGTCCCCGCCGATGAAGATGCCATATTGCCAGCCGCTCTCGGCCTTCCACGTCACGGGCTGCCCATAAGCGACCGTGCTACCGAGCTTGAGGACCTGAGCGGGGGGAACGCTCGCGCTCGCGAACTCGGAGCCGTTCACGTATTTGACGGTGATCTCGGCGCCGACCGCGGTGACGTGACCGACCGCGCCGCTCAAACCCGTATTCACGAACACGACGTCGCCAGCAGCCAGCTTGGCTGGAGCGGTCGCAGGGACCGCGAGCAGCTGGGGCAGCGCGAACTGTTTGAGCCCATATTGGACGATGACGTCGCTGCCGTCGCTCTTCACGCGGTCGACCAGCACTGGGCTCACGTATTCGAAGTTCGGGCCGAGGCCGGGTGGCAAGATCGTCCAGACCTGGGGTGTCTCGAGCGCGCGCGTCCCCTTCGGTCCATTGTAGGCCTCGAATCGAATAGGACCTTTGGGCGCCTCCGAAGTGCTCGACGAGGTGGCCGACGAGCTCTTCTTCGGCGGGTCGTCGGTCGAGCTGGAGGCTGAGCTCGAGCTCGGACTCGAGCTCGACGAGCCCTCGCTCTTCGGGGAGTTCGCGTCGTTTTGCTCGGTCGAACCGCCGCCACATCCCAGCGCCGAGATCGCCAGCGTCAACACGATCGGCAGACTCTTCATCATGCGGCCGACGATAGGCAATGACGTCAGGACGCTCAAGCACCGCGACTCGTGCCGCCGACGAGGGGCCGTCAATCGTCGACGATCCGTCGTCGGTGATCGCGAGGATTGGTGTCTACGCAACGTGACTGGAGGCGCGCGACAGACGTGAGAACGACCGCTCCGAAGCGAGTCTCGGCGACGAGCGGACTCAGCAATCGACTGGCAATCGAGGCGTGGGAGTTGCAAACGCGGGGTCTGCTTGCGTGGGAGGACGACATGAGAAGAAGCGCACAAGGACTCGTCGCAATTGGTTTGATTGGCGCGGCGCTTTTGGCCGCCGCCCCGAGCTGCGAGGGACAGGAAGACTGCGCTGTAGAGCAAGAGAACTGCAGCGCGGACTACCTCGACGAAAACGGCCTCACGGGCTGCTGTGATGGGCTGACCTGCGGGACGTCGGCCAACGGCTATCTCGTCTGTCAGTAGCGGTCGGAGCGAGCGGGCTCCGCGCCGGCACTCGGCTCGACGGGCACGACCAGCGTCGCGACGGTCCCGCGCTCGGGGCGCCGTCGCAGCTCGAGCTCGCCGCCGAAGGCCTCGACGAGCGATCTCACGATCGCGAGCCCGAGGCCTCGCACGCCCTGCTTCGTGGTGGTCGGGAGCGAGCCTTCGGGGCCGACGTCGGAGGGGACCCCCGGGCCGTCGTCCTCGACGACGATCCGCACGCAGCCCGAGCCATCAACAGCCTGCGCGTGGACGCGCACCGTCGAGGCGCCGCGTGAGCCGTCACCCTCGCAGGCGTTGTCGAGCAGGAGACTCAGCATGCGTTCCAGCGCGGGGCGCGGGACCACGACCGCAATCGATTTAACAATGTCATCGCAATCCAGCTGGAACCTGACTCGTGGAGAGCGACTCTGCGCGTGAACGATCGCCACCTCGAGCGCGGCGCCGACGGGCGCCGGCGGGGTCTCGGCGCGCGTCTTCAGTCGGTCGAGGGCTCTCGATTTGCCGCCGTCCACGACCTCGCGGACGAGGGCGAGGTCCTCCCTCAGGCTCGCGGTGGTCACGCGCAGCTTGGCGAGCTCGCGCGAAGGCTCGCTGCGCTCGAGCGTTCGCTCCAAGGTCTCGGCCTCGATGAGGAGGGACGCTAGCCGCGAGCAGAGCTCGTGGTGATCGCCGAGCATCGACCAGAGGACCTGCTCGGCGCCCTGCGCGCGGAGCGCCTCTTCCGCGCCGCGAACGGCGAGCGTCCGCGTCCCGCGCGCGAGGAGGAAGGCCGCTGCGGCGCTCGCGCCGATCCAGAGCACGTAGAGGCTCACGGTCGGCGTCTGCACCGCGAACCGATCTCCAGAGACGCTGCGATCCAGCGCTACGAGCACGAGCAGCCCCGCGCCGTTCAACGCGCCCCCGAAGAGCGCGGCGCCCGGCGAGAGTCGTAGGCCCGCGACCATCGTTGCGATGAGCAGCACCGCGGTGTCGGCGCGGACCAAGATGCCGTAGTGGTCGCGCGTGGGCCAGAGCACGTTCGGCGCGAGCGCGAGCAGGCAGACCATCGCGTCGACTGCGACGGAGGCGAACAGAATCGCGGTCGGCAGCGGCGGTCGCCGAAACGCGAAGACGACGGCGAGTGAGAACACGAGCCCCACACCGAGCGAGCCCGCGGTCATCAGGATCGCTCCGGGGGGCGCCGTCGTGATGAGGGCGAAGCGCGCGAGCACGGCGGCGAACAACACGGCGCGCGCGAAAGAGAACGTGCGCTCGCTGACCCACGCGGCGCGCGCGACCGTGCGCTCGACGGCCTGTTCGGAGCGACGAGAGAGCTTGCTCGCGGCGTGATTGTCGACGCTCACGGAGACTCATTAGGATAAGCCGTTTGACCCAAGCGAGAGGTTCTGGAGTCCAGCCGGGAGGAGAGCGCGTGCTCGTCGTCGACGACGACGCGAAGCTCGTCCGCGCCGTCTCCGGTGCGCTGTCCGACGAGGGTCGCGAGGTCGTTTGCTGCGGCGACGTCGCTCGCGTGGCTGAGGTCCTCGAGAGCTTTCGACCCGACCTCGTCTTGCTCGACGTGAAGTTGCCCGACGGCGACGCCTTCTCGGTGCTCGAGCAGCTTCGCGTGCGGGGCTGCGCTCCGCTCGTCGTCGCGATGTCCGGTGAGGCGACGCAGTCGGAGGCCTTTCGCCTGGCTCAGCACGGCGTGCGAGCCTACGTAACGAAGCCCTTCACCTTGGCCGAGCTCGAGCGCGCGATCGCCGAGGCGCGCGCCGAGCCTCCCGCGATCGCGCCGCACCTCGCGCAGACCGTGGGTTTGCGCCCGCTCGAGGACGTGGAGAGGGAGGTCCGCGACACGCTCGTCGACGAAGCCCTGAGCCGCTCGAATGGCAGCCGACGAGGAGCAGCTCGACTGCTCGGCATCTCGCGGCAGCTCCTGCAGCACATCCTCCGGCGTCGCGAGGATCGCTGACTCGGTTGTAACCGGGGCCCTGCAAGAAAACTTGCACTCCACGCCCCGCCGCGTCGGAGCGACCTTGACGAGGGGCGCTGCGCTGACTCCAGGCGAGGGTGGAAATGGAGAGTTCGATATCGGTCGAGATGACGCGCACGAACGGGCCCGCGATCCCGTTCTCGTGCGAGGCCGCGGCACCTCGTGATGCGACCGTCGCCGCTTGTTTGACGGCCTTGCTCGACGAGCTCGACGCCGATCGCGCGCTGCTCTTCCTCGGTCGCGGGCGAACGCTCGCGCCTTGGATCGGTCGCTCGCGGGCTGGGCGGCTCGATCGACTCGCGATGGAGGACGTCAGCCGCGGTGTCGTCGAGCGCGCGTCCTTCGAGCAGCGCGAGATCAGGTCGAACGCCTCCTTCGAAGAGGGCTCCAGGCTCGCGCCGACGGCGGCGATCGTGTCCGCGTGGGCTCGACCGGTCGGCTCGTGGGCAGTTCTCTACGTCGACTTTCGCGACGTCACTCGGCTGGGGGAGAGCGCGGACGCGCGCGCTTGGAGCGCGGCCCACGCGTTGCTCACCGAGGTGCTCGGCGTGGACGAAATCCATACTTCGCGAGCCGACAGCCCACCCGTCGAGTCCCTCGACGAGAGCTCGCCGTCTCTCGAGGAGCTGCTCGCGTTGCCGGGGCAACGTGCGCTCCGCGACGACGTCTCGACGGCGTTGCTCACCGAGCTGCCCGTGCTCGTGACGGGCGAGACCGGGACAGGCAAGACGCTGCTCGCGTGCGCGCTCGCGGAGCGCATGGGACGGAAGGCCGTCGTGCGAGCGATGCTCGGCGCGAGCGACGACCTCAACACGATCGGCTCGGAGCTCTTCGGTCACGAGAAGGGCGCGTTCTCGGGAGCAGCGAGTCGACGCGTCGGCCTCGTGGAGCACGCGCACGGCGGCGTCCTCATCCTCGACGAGATCGTGAACCTCCCTCTCGGCGCGCAGCAGCTGCTGCTCGATCTCGTGCAGTTCGGCGCGTACCGACCACTCGGACACGCTGGAGCCTCACCCAGGCGCGCCGAGCTCCGCATCATCGCGGTCACGAACGGCGATCTCGAGGCAGCGGTGAACGAGGGGCGCTTCCGCCGCGATCTCTTTCATCGCCTCGCGGGCGTCCATTTGCGTGTCGAGCCGCTGCGCGCTCGACGCGGCGACATCCCGGGCCTCGCGGCGTCGCTGCTCGCGTCGCTCACCCGAGAAGACGGCTCGCTCGCGCGCGACGCGCGGCTGCGCCTGCTCGGTGAGGACCTGCGTTGGGACGGCAACACGCGCGAGCTCGAGGCCGTGCTGCGACGAGCGGCGGCGCGCGTGCGGCTGCGCACGCCGAGCGGGCCGTTCGAGATCCGTGCGTTCGACCTCGAGGCCGCGTTCGCGAGCGCGGCGCCCTTGCGCGCGGCGCCTACCTCGAGCGACTGCGTTGGAGAGCTCGCTGCGCGCTGGAGCGCGCTGCACGCAGAGCGCGCCGAGCTCGATCGGCGAGAGAGCGCGCTCATCGACGAGGCGATGCGCTCCGCCCGAGGTGTCGTCACGCGGGCCGCGCGCTCGCTCGGCATCGCGCGGACGACGTTGGCGAGCAGGCTCGCAGCGCGCTCGACTGCGGACGAAGAGCGCGACGCCTGAGGCGGGCTCGCGCTTTGCACTCCTCGCGGCGCGTTGAGGAGGGCTCCATGAAATCCACGCTCCCTAGGCTTCGATTCGCTGTCGCGCTCGCGCTCTCGACGTCTCTATTCGGATGTGGCGGACGCTACCTGACGTTGATCGGGCCCGATCTGGCGGTGCTCGAGGAGGTCACGACGCCGACGTTCTCGGGCGTCTCCGTGGAGTCTCTCACTCTGCCCGAGGACTTCGACTACGACCAAGACGTCATCGACAAGGTGGCCGCGATGAGGGGGTTGCCGAGCGGCCTGTCGGCGAACGAGGTCATGCGACGGAACTTCGAGAGCACGCTCCTGCGTTCCCCGTCGATGGTCAACGGCACGCTGCCGCCAGTCCGATTGAAGATCGCTATCGACGAGCTCGACTTTGCCCCCAAACAGGCGGCGCTCTTGGCGATCCCGGACATCGTCTTTTTCCCCGCGTGGATGCTCTTCGGAGCGCCGTCCCACGGCTTCTGCAAGGACGTCGACATCACCTATCACGCCGAGGTGGGGGAGCTCCGTCGCGACTATCACTACGTGATCGACGACTGCGACATCGCGGGCACCTATTGGTCGACCATCGACCCGCTCGTGACCCATATGGGTCATACGCTTTGGCAGCTCATGATCGACCTGAAGGCGGATTATCAGGCCCTCGCCGATGGCAAGCTCGCGGCCCACCCCGAGCCGGTCGAGCGCGAGCTCGACGGGGATTTGAAGGCCTATTACCACGCGCCGATGCGTGTCGCGGCCGCGGCCCAGAACGTCAAGACCACGGTCTCGACTGTCGTTCAGAAGGGCCAAACCGCAGAGCAAGTCCTCGAAATTCTCGGGCCCCCGACCACCAAGTCCATACTGCCGAACGCCCCCGAGGGCTGCAAGGACCTCTGGACCTGGATCGAGAAGGAGGGCTCTTCCACCAAAGCCAAGACCGTCCTCTTCGACGCTGACATGCATGTCTGCGCCGCCGCGGAGGCCGTCGTCGGGCAATAGCGGCGGTGACTGTATTGTAAGCGCTGGGTCAGCGCGTCAGCGTCACCGCGCACGTGCCCGAGAAGCAGCTCATCGTGATGGCGCTGTCGGTCGCCGTCCCCGTGCAGGTGAAGGTGTCGCCCCCGACGACGCCGGTGACCGTGAGCTCGCCGTCGTCGCTGACCTCGCCCGTCCAACCGTCGAACGGCGCTTGCATCTCGAGCTCGCAGGCGTCCGCGGTGATGTTCACCTCCTGCCCGACGAAGGAGGGCTCGCAGTGCGAGCTGATCGTCCAGGTCCCGCCGAGGTCCGGGCAGGCCTCGCCGCAGCCGCCGATCGCGCCCGCCGCGAGCGCGCTCGACGCGAGCGCGGCCGCTGCTCTTCTCCAGGTGCATGTCGTCTTCATAAGGTCGTCTCCTCGTTGCTCTCGCGGTTCGATGTGGCGGTCGCAAGAGCCGCACCAGTACGGTCGGTCCCAAGTTGGCGCGCGCGAGTCAGCCCCGGCGGGCTGAGTGGAGCCCGGCCGCCCGCGGAGGAGGGTTCACCTCTGCCCCCAATATATATCCAGTCAAATAAGCGGATATGTAGATATATATCTAAAAGAGCGAGGGCGCTTTGCCCCTGTGGGCTGCGGTGACGAAGGCCCGCAGCCGATCGCGCGCCTCTGGCGAATAGGGGGTGAACCCGTCGGCGCCGAAGAGGCGCTTCGTCAGGTCGCGTGCGGCGGGGTCGCGCGCGATGCGTTCGAACGCGCGCATGATGCGAGCGCGCAGCGTCGCGGGCATGCTCGACTGCGCGACGAAGAGGTCCGAAGGGATGGGACCGGCGACGTCGAGGATGCGCATGCTCGCGCCGGCGCTACGCGCGGCCTCGTCGTAGCCGGTGCTCACGGCGCGCTTCGTCGGATCGCCGTCTTCGAAGACCGCGAAGGTCGCGCCGACGTCGGCTCGACCCTCGAGCACGGCGCTCGCGACGTTGCCGTGAGTGCCGCAGAAGACCTCGGTCGCGAACGTCGCGCCGTCGATGCCCTGGCTCTCGAGCGAGAGCTTCGGGAAGACGTAGCCGCCGGCGCTCGTCGGGCTGGCCCAGGCGGCGCGCGCCCCGCGCAGCGTCTCGAGCGACGTGAACCGCGAGCTCTCGAGCGTGAAGAGCACAGAGTGATAGAAGGACGCGCCCTCGCGCAGGGTGCACGCGAGCGGGACGGCGTCGGCGAGGCTGTCCGCGGACACGAGCAGCGTCGGCGAGACCCACGCGAGGTGCACGCGGCCGGCGCCGAACGCCGAGGCGAGGGCCTCGGGGGTCGGTGCTCGATGCGGCCTGACGACCATCGCGATCTCGCGCTCGAGGAAGCCGCAGAAGTCGGCGATGTCGATGCGCGCGTGATCGCTGTCGACGACAGGCACGAGGCCGAACGTGAGCCCGGAGACCAGCGTGCGACCCGAGGACGGACTGCGCAGCGCGGGCAGCTCACCTGGAGAGGTCGGGGGCCGCTTCATCGGCGGCCCCGATCCCCACGCAGGGCGAACAATGATCTCACGCTAGGAGATTAGCAAACTCGCTAGAACTCTGCGTGGCCAGGCGTGCGCGGGCAGGGGATGACGTCGCGAATGTTCGCCATGCCCGTCGTGAAGAGGACGAGCCGCTCGAAGCCCAGGCCGAAGCCTGCGTGCGGGGCCGTGCCGAACTTGCGGAGCTCGAGGTACCACCAGTAGTCCTCGACCTTCATCCCGCGGGACTTGATGCGATCGACGAGGACGTCGTAGCGCTCCTCGCGCTGGCTGCCGCCGATGATCTCGCCAATCTGAGGCACGAGGATGTCCATCGCGCGCACGGTCTTGTCGTCGTCGTTGAGGCGCATGTAGAAGGCCGCGATGTCCTTCGGATAGTCGGTGAGGATGACCGGCTTCTTCAGGACCTTCTCGGTGAGGTAGCGCTCGTGATCGGTCTGGAGCGAGAGGCCCCACTCGACCGGGTGCTCGAACTTCTCACCCGACTTCTTGAGGAGCTCGACGGCCTCGGTGTAGGTCATGCGCTCGAACGGGGCGGCGAGCACGTTCTCGAGGTTCTTGCGCAGGCCGGGCTGCACGCGCTCGTCGAGGAAGGTGATGTCGGCCTCGCAGCGCTCGAGCGTCATGCGCACGACCGACTTGAGGAAATCCTCGGCGGTGTCCGCGTTGCCGACGATGTCCGTGAAGGCCATCTCGGGCTCGATCATCCAGAACTCGGCGAGGTGCCGCGCGGTGTTCGAGTTCTCGGCGCGGAACGTCGGACCGAAGGTGTAAACCTTGCCGAGGGCCATCGCGTAGATCTCGGCCTGCAGCTGGCCGCTCACCGTGAGGTGCGTCTTCTGCCCGAAGAAGTCCTGCGAATAGTCGACGACGCCGCCCTCACCGCGCGGGACCTTGTCGAGGTCGAGCGTCGTCACCTGGAACATGTGGCCCGCGCCCTCGGCGTCACTGCCGGTGATGATGGGCGCGTGCACGTAGTGAAATCCCTTGAGGCGGAAGTACTCGTGCACGTGCTGGGCGAGCGCGCTGCGCAGCCGGAAGACCGCGCCGTAGCTGTTCGTGCGCGGGCGAAGGTGCGCGATCGTCCGCAGGAACTCGAACGAGTGCGCCTTCTTCTGGAGCGGGTACGACGGATCGGAGAAGCCGAAGACCTCGATGGTCGCGGCCTTGAGCTCGATCGCCTGGCCTTTGCCTGGGCTCTCGACGACGGTGCCCTCGGCCATGATGGCCGCGCCCGGTGAGAGCTTGAGGACGTCGGCCTCGTAATTGGAGAGCGCGGCCTCGGCGAGCACCTGCAGGTTCGCGAGGCAGCTGCCGTCGTTCACCTCGAGGAAAGAGAAGCCCCCTTTGCTGTCGCGGCGGGTGCGGACCCAGCCCTGGACTCGCACGCGCTCGCCGATGGGGCGGCGCGCCAAGAGACTCGTGATGCTCGCCGATTGCATGCGTTTCTCCATGTTTCCTTGCGCGCGAGAGCGCGCGATTGGCCACTCGGGGCGGCGAGCCTACTTCCGCGTCGGAGCGTTGTCACCGCGACGCGATCTCCCCACCGAGCCAACTCGTCGAGCCGACTCGCGTTGACAGCGATCGCGACACGCCTACGCTGGGACCCTCGGCTTACTTCGCCACGGAGGTGGACATGGACCAGCGAGGGAGGGACGCGCGCGGGCATGGGCTCGTGAGCGCGCTCGGCGTCGTGTGGATGCTCGCGTTCGGTGTGGTGGCATGTTCGGACGACTCGCCCGCTCCTGGAGGTGCGGGCGGCACGGGCGCTGGCAATCCGCAGGGCGGAGGTGGTGAGGCAGCCACCACAGGCGGTGCAGGGGGAGGCACCGGTGGCAGCGGCGGAGCGCTGACGGGCGGCACGGGCGGCACCGGAGGATCGGGCGGCGGTGGGCCGCCTCCCGAGTGCACGACGGCCGCGGACTGCGACACGGCGTTCGGGCCTTCGCCGTGTGATGCGTGGGCCTGCGGCGCGAACGGAAACTGCGAGGCCAGCTCACCAGGTTGCACCGACGCGGATCAAGACGGCTACGGCGTCGGCGTGAACTGTGTTTGCGCAGGGCTCGATTGCGACGACAACGACGACGCGATCGCGTCGACGCTGATCGCGAGCTGTTACTCGGGGCCCGCGAACACGGCCGGGGTCGGGACGTGTCGAGCAGGCACCGTCACCTGCACGGGCGGCGTCGTGGGGCCTTGCATCGGCGAGGTCGCGCCGAGCGCGGAGGCCTGCAACTTCGAGGACGACGACTGCAACTCGCTCGTCGACGACAACCTCGGCAACGTGAGCTGCGGGCTCGGCGCGTGCGCGACCTCGGTCGCCGCGTGCAACGCCTCGGGCGTCGGGCAATGCATTCCGCCCGCGCCCGCGACGCTGATCGACGGGCCGGCGTGCAACGGCATCGACGACGACTGCGACGGCCCCGTCGACGAGGACTGCCACGTGTGCGTGCCGGTCTCGCCGCTCGGGAACGACACGACCGCGGACGGCTCGTTCCTCTTGCCCTTCCGCACGGTGCAGGCCGCGATCAACTTCGCGGCCGCCAACAACCAGCACACGGTCTGCGTCGCGGGCGGCGTCGCGTGCGGCGCGACGACGACCTACACCTCGGCGCCCGGCCAGACGATCACGATGGCCGACGGCGTGTCCGTCCTCGGGCAATACGAGAGCACGACGTGGAACCGCTGCGCGTTCGGCAACTCGCCGATGGTCACGCTCTCGCCCCAGACGGCGACGGGCGTCACGTTCCCCTCGACGGTCGCGCAGACCACCGTGCTCGACGGCTTCTCGATCACGCGGTTCCAAGCGCAGACCACGGCGGGTGTCACCGTCGACGGCGCCAAGGCCGTGCTCCTCGGCAACTTGAACATCACCGGCGGTCCGGCGGTCACCACGTCGACGGGCGTCGATATCTTGAACGCTGGTGAAGCAACGATCACGAAGAGCCGCATCGACGGCGGCAACGGCACGCAGAGCTCGGTCGGCGTGCGCGCGACCAGCGCGAAGGTCCACCTCCAGAACAATTGCTTGAGCCTCAACGCATCGGGGCGGTGCGACGACTTCTGCGGCGGCTCGAACCCCGCGATCCTCGGCCGAACGAACGCCGGCGTCGGCGCGACCTCGGCCGTGCTGCTCGATGGCGCTGCGGGCTCGACGCTCGAGACGAGCTCGATGTGCGGTGTGAACGCCGACGTCGGCGCGGTCGTGTCGATCGTGAACGACGCGACCGGCGTGGTGATCCGGGGCAACCTCATCAACGCCTTCGGCGGCGCGGTCGAGTCGCACGGCATCGCGATGAGCGACTGCGGCGGCGCGGCTCCGTGGATCGTCAGCAACCAATACATCGCGGCCGCAGGCGACTCGCAGGCGACGCTCGTCGACGCGATCCGCGCGATGGGCGACTGCCACCCCGTCATCGACAGCAACGTGCAGATCACCGGCGGCGGCGAGGGGCAGGCCTCGAACCCGAACGGCGTGCACTGCGGCGCGAACGCGCAGGGCGTCTCGAGCCAGTGCGTCGTCGTGAACAACCCGCGCATCGAGGGCTCGGAGTTCGGCTTCCCCCAGATCGCGACGGGTGTGCGCTGCGACGGCGACGGCTGCGCGCGCATCGCGAACAACATTGTCAGCGGTCGCGGGGGCGTGACCAGCTACGGTGTCTTCCTCCAGGCGACGACCGCGGTCGTCGAGAACAACGTCGTCTTCGGCGGCTGCTCGTCGACCAGCGTGGGCATCCACGCCGAGGACGCGGCCGCGAGCCTCTTCAACAACCGCGTCTTCGGCTTTTGGCAGCCGAACTGCGGGGGCAACCCGCCGAACCCGCAGCAGACGACGGGCCTCGAGGTCCTCGTCGACGCGACCCAGCGCGAACTCACCGTGCACTCGAACGACATCGACGCGAGCGGCAACTCCGGCGGCTGCTCGGGCCGCGCGGTGCGGTTCGCCCAAATCGGTACGGCCGCGGCCGTCTCGTCCGGCGTCTTCCGCAACAACATCCTGCGAGCGGGGGCGTGCGGCACGAGCCACATCGACTTCGAAGAGGCGGTGGCCGCGGCCGACCCGCGCATCTTCGAGAACAACAACCTCGATCCGTTCCAGAACCCGTCGGCGCTCTATTGGGACGAGGGCTCGGCCGCGATCAACTCGGCGACTGGCGTGAACGCGCTCGTCGACATGTTGGTGAGCGGCATCATGTCGGTCGACCCGCTCTACGTCGCTTACCCGAACGACCTGCACCTCTCGCTCGGCTCGCCGTGCGTCGCGGCCGGCACGGGCACGGGCGTCCCCGCGACGGATTTCGAGGGAGATCCGCGCGATCCTGCGACGCCCGACATCGGCGCAGACGAGCTCTGAGCCGACGCGCAATTCCAAAACAAGGTGCTAGAGTGGGGGCGATGCAACGAGAGCTTCACCGTCTCCTCCTCGTCGCAGCCGTCTTCGCGGCCGGCTGCGGGCCCGCGCCCGACTACTATTATGAAGGCGTCCGCCACCCGGACGGCCAGCAGATCGGGCGCACGCATGATCATCGCCAGTCGGCCGAAGTGACGGAGGGCGTCGACGGCGCGAACGACCTCTTCGAGGGTCGTTGGACCGGCGTGGCAAAGCAGTCGGACGGGCCGACGTGGGCGATCGAGCTCGACGTCACGCGCACCGACGGCGGGCCCTGCGCGATCGTCCGCTACCCCGATATCGGCTGCGGCGGCTATTGGACTTGCACCCGCGGCACCGCTGACAATCGTGTCAGGGCTGTCGAGCACATCACGCAGCAGCCGACGGGCGGCGGGGACCGATGCATGGCCCGCGTCGACATCGAGCTTCGGCTGACCGACGACGACACCGTGAGCTTCCGGGCGAAGTCCGGGGGGATCACGGCCGCGGCCAAGCTCACGCGCACGAGCGACGACGAGACGGACGACAGCGACGCCGAGGAGTCGACCGAGGAGACGAGCGAGGCTCCGTCGACCCCGGCCGAGCCCGCCGAGCCCGAGAGCGCCCCCGCGGAGAGCGCGCCGGCCGCAGCCAAGCCCGCCAAGCTCACGCCGAAGATCACGATCGAGCCCGTCTTGCCGGATCTCAGCGGCTATCAGTGACGGGGCGCAAGCGCTGACTCCGTTGTCAGCGCTTGCCCGTCGGCAAACAGGTCGGCGGGCGGGTCAGGGCACGACGAATACGGCGCCGTACATCCCAAAGCCGTAGTGGAAATCGCAGTAGTACCCGAACGCGCCCGTCGTGCTGAAGGTATACGTGGCAGTCGTGCCAGCGGTCGTGTGGGTGATTGGGCCGCTCGCGTCGGGGTAAGCGACGCCGCCCACGACCGCGCCCTCGGACAAGGGATGCCCGGCGAAGTTCGCGTTGATGCGCACCTGGTGACCCGCCTTGATCTTGATGCATTGAGGCGTATACGCGAACCCGCTCTGGGTCACCGTCGTGAGGGCCTCCCCGGTGTGGTCCTCGGCGGTCGCCAGCGAGCAGCCGTTGAGCGTCGACTGACAGATAGGCGGCCCGAGGCAGAGCCCGCCCGTGCAGTCAGAAGCGGTTACACACGTGTCACCATCGGGGCAGTCCGCGCACGTCGGGCCGCCGCAGTCGATGTCCGTCTCCTGCCCGTCCTTGAGGCCATCATTGCAGGCTGGCGCGGCGCAGACGTTGGCTAGGTTACAGACGAGTCCGCTCGCGCAGTCGGTGTTGATCAAACACGCCGAGCCGGACACGCAGCCGGGGCAGCCGCCGCCGCAGTCGGTGGCCGTCTCGGTGCCGTTCTTCGTCCCGTCGGTACAAGACGGGACTTTGCAGGTCTTCGGCGCGCCCGAGCAAACACCGCTCACACAATCGGCACCGACATTACACAGCTTGCCGTTCGCGCAATCGGGGCAAGTCGGTCCACCGCAGTCGGTGTCCGTCTCCTGGCCGTTCTTCACCATGTCGGTGCAGAGCGCGTTTTGACAGGTGAGGGGATTGCCTGAGCAAACCGATGTCGTGCAGTCCGTCGCCGACGTGCAGTTCTCACCGGGAGCGCAGTCGGGGCACATGGGGCCGCCGCAGTCGATGTCCGTCTCATTGGAGTTCTTGACGGCGTCGGTGCACGTCGGCTGGCTACAGACGTGGAGCGTCGGATCACAGACCCCCTCGATACAGTCGGAGGCTGTGAGGCAAGCTTTGTTCGTCGGGCACTTGCCGCACATCGGTCCGCCGCAGTCGATGTCCGTCTCCTGGCCGTTCTTGACCTGGTCGCCGCAATCGATCGGAGCGCACGTGTGATCGAGCGCGCACACACCTGTCGCGCAGTCTGCGGGGCTGACGCATTCGACGCAGTGTTTGGCTCCGTCGCAGACCTTGCCCCCGTTCGAAGTGCATGGTGTTCCGCTGGGCAACACGTTGTGCTGCGGCACGCCCGCGTCGCAGGCGTCGTCGGTGCAGTCGTTCGCGTCGCTGGAGTCGCTCGGATCGTCGACGATGGTGATGGCCCCCGCGCCGTCGCAGACGTTCTGCATGCAATCACCTAGCGACTGGACCTGCGTGGGCGTGCCGCTCGCGGTGAAGGACTCGTTGCAAGCCCCAGCGTCGCAGGTGAACGACTGACATTCGCTGTTGTCGCCGCAGTCGGTCGCGATGGTGCACGTGCCGCCCCCAGAGCCGCCAGTGCCGCCAGTGCCGCCCGTCGTGGGCCCAGCGCCGCCCGTGTTGGCGCCACCTGTCGCGCCCACGCCAGTGCCGCCCGTACCGCCCGTAGCTCCACCCGTGCCGCCCGTGGGCGACGGCCCGTCATCTCCACACGCAGCGGCGAGCAACGTGGCCGTGATCAGAACCGTGATGCGATTACGCATCGTCGCATCGTGGCCGTGCCCGCGGCCGGGTTTCAACCCCGATCCCTGGCAAAACTCTACAGCTCTGTGGGGCGCGGCGTCGCGTTCAGAACCGTTCGTTGGCGAGCCGCGAGATCGCGCAGTCGAGCGTGGCCTCGCACCCGCCGAGCGGAGCGGTCTCGGTGCGAGCCGGGTCCAAGACGGCGGCCGCGTCGGCCTCGCGCCCCGCGCTCGCGAGGAGTGCTTCGCGCCCTGCGAGGATGGCCTTCGCGCCCTCGACGCCTTGGCTCGCGCGCTCGAGCGCCGCGACCGTGAGCAGCCACGCTGCGCGTCGAGCCGCTGGGACCTCATCGTTGTCGGCGAGTCGCGCGACGGCGCGCACGGCTTGGACTTCTTGGCCGAGCGTGACCCGAACCGCCGTCGCTCGCGCGAGCGCGAGCCCGCTCGAGGCGTCCTTTGGAGCCTCTGTGGCTGCGCGCTCGTAAAAGTCCGCCGCGACGTCGAGCACACCGAGGGCGTAGTAGGCGTCGGCGATCTCCAAGGCGATGTGCGGCATTCGCTGGTTGCCACCCGGGAGCTCGGGAGCGAGCGCCATCTTGAAGACGGCGATGCCCTTCGCTGTCTGGCCACCCGCGAGGAACGCGCGCCCGGCCGCGGCGAGGCCGTCCCCTGCGAAGGCGCCGCAAGCCTTGCTCTTGCTCGAGCACGCCCCGCGCAGCGTCGAGAACGCGCTCGCGATCGCGGTCGCAGCGCGCACGCGCGCGGCCACGTCTTTGGCTTGCGCGAGATCCGCGAGGCCCGTGCAGAACGCTGCGGCGTCGCTCTCTTTTGCCTCGGCTTTGGTGCACGCAGGGATCTTGGGTGGCGCGCCCGCGACGGGGCTTTCCCCGAGCGCTTCGTCGTCGAGCGCGGTGACCGAGCGCGCTGGTAGCGGCAGCGCGCGCCCCTGCGCGGCGTCTGCGATGCGCGAGTCGATCGCGCGATCGTTGGGGGCGAGCTTCTTCGCCGTCGCGTACGCGTCGCGCGCCACGTCGAAGCGCTTGCTCGCGCGCGCTGCGTCGCCCGCGCCGACCCACGCGCTCGCGAGCGTCGCGTCGAGCTCGGTCGCAGCGTGAAACAAACTCGAGGCGCGCTCCGCGTCGCCGGATGCGAGCGTGAGATAGCCCTCGAGCGTGCGGGCAGCAGCCGCGACCCGAGGTGGCGAGCCGATCGCGCCGAGCCGCACCGCGACGAGGCGCAGCGCGACCGCCCGCGAGACGGACGCCCGCGACGCGGTGGAGCGCGCGAACGTCGCGCTGAGCGCGAGCGCGTGCGTGAACCGCGCCGAGGTCAGCGTCCCGTCCACGGCGAGCGCGCGCAGCGCGTTCTTCGTCGCGCGATCTCTGTCGGTCGCTCCCTCGCGATCGCTCACTTGGTTGTCGCGGCGCAAGCCGAGGCGCGCGAGCGTGGCGAGGGCCGACGCGTCCGCGAACGACGAATCGATGACAAGTTTGTAAACGGCGTCGATGTCCGCGTCGAGCCGGCGCGCCTCGTCCGACGTGAGCTCGATCGCGCAGCGAGCGGGCGGCTCGGCGCAGGTCGGCTCGGCCACGCTCGCGACTGTCGACGTGGCTGGTGCCGATCCGTTGGTCTTCGCCGACGTCGTCGCGACCTCACCCTCGGCTTCACGCGGTGGGGACTTGGCGCAGCCCAGAGTGACCAGAGCGAGCGACAGCCAGACCGACAATCTCATGCGTGCACTCTAGCCCTCGGCGCGCACGAATCGAAGTCGCGCGAGCCTGTCGAGGTGTATGAAGAGAGCGAGCCTCGCCCGCGAGGATTCGCAAAGGATCGACCCATGCCCGTCGTGCTCGGTGTGCTCGCGCTCTTCCTCATGCTCTACCTGCTCGCTGGCGTGCGGCAGATCAACCAGTGGGAGACGGCGCTCAAGTTCACGCTCGGCAAATACGCAGGGCGCGTGGAGCCTGGGCTCACGCTCGTGCTCCCCATTTTTCAGAGCCTCAAGCGCGTCGACACGCGCACGCGCAACCGCGACCTCCTTCGTCAGATGGTGATCACGCGCGACAACGTCACGACGATGGTCGACGCTGTCGTCTATTACCGCGTCGTCGACCCGGAGAAGGCCGCGCTCCAGGTCGAGAACTACGAGGCCGCCGTCAAAGACCGCGCGAAGGTCGTCCTCCGCGACGTCGTCGGCGAGACCCCGCTCGATCAGCTGCTCTCGCATCGCGAGGAGATCGCCGCGAAGGTCCGCGCGCAGGTCGAGACCGTCGTGAATCAATGGGGCCTGCACGTCGAGCTCATCGGTCTTCAGGACGTGCAGCTCCCGCCCCAAATGCAAGAGGTCCTGGCGAAGGCCGCGATCGCCGAGCGCGATCGCAAGTACGTCGTCATCAAGAGCCAGGCCGACGTCGAGAGCGCGAAGAACTTCGCACAGGCCGCGGAGATCCTCACGAGCTCACCGGGCGCGATGGAGCTTCGGCGCTTCGAGGCGCTCGCGAACCTCGCGCAGAGCGGCGCGACGAAGGTCGTCTTCGATCTCGCGAAGCCCTTCGACGAAGCCCAAAACGCTCGCAAAGCAGCGCTCGCGGCCGCCGAGACGGTGGCGCCCATACAGGCTCCTGCGGCGCGGGTCGGCGTCACGTCCGACGCGACTGCTGCGGCGCGCGCGGAGTACGAGGCCGAGGCCGTCGCCGAAGCGCAGCGCGCGCTCGACGAGGCGCGCGCCAAGCGATGACGTCTCTCGACGTGCGCCCCGCTTGGCGCGAGGGCGCCGCCGAGGTGCTCGTCGCGAGCCACCACCCTGCGCTCGCGGCGCTCGTCCGCGCCTCCAGCGTCGAGATCTACGAGTCGGCCGAGACGTGGGAGCTCGGTGAGCGTCGCGTCGAGGCCGTGCACCTCGGGCTCGTCGTCGACGCCCCCGCTTGGGTCACGCTCAAATCCGATCCGGTCGGTCACAACCACGTCCGCGAGGCCTTCGCCGCCGCGGTGCGCTCGTTCGAGACGGAGCTCGGCGAGCTCGTGGTCTTGCTGCGCTTGCCGCTCGCGGGGATGAGTCGTGGGGCGGCCTATCGCACGGCGCCACGGAGCGACCCCCCCGAGGTCGACCCCGACGCCGCTCGCGAGGGCGCGATCGAGCTCGCGCTCGCGTACGGCGAGGCCAAGCTCGCCGAGCTCCTCTCGCGCGCGACGCTCGAGCGCTCCGCGGTCGAGGGCACCTCGCTCGTGCGATGGGTCGTCCATTTGCAGCCGGCCGATCTCGTGGAGGTC
>JAXLYR010000022.1:0-125591 GCA_046351325.1 Polyangiaceae bacterium
GTCTGCGTGGGGCCACTTCCGGTGCACGCGCGCGGCGACCCTCCTGACGACGGTCATTGCACTTACCGCCAATGCTTGTTGCTCCGGGGTCAGACGCCGGGCGACGAGCTCGATCACTGCTTTGCTGGGAGCGTCCTCCGTCACGAGCCCGTGCCGCTCTTGTCTTTGGCGTGGAGAGCGGCGTCTGGGAAGCGCGCCAAGTCGTCACTCTTGGTGCCGACCCTCGGAGCTAGACATCGCCGCAACCGCGCGCGGCCTGCCTCTGTGCAGAGCAGCTCGTCGACGAGGAACTCGCGGATCTCCTCGAGCTCCGCGGCCGGCAGCAAGGCGTCGAGGCCGCCTATCGCCTCGGTCGCGATCTCCTCGGCCATGGCCTCTTCCTCGGGGGTGGGATCGGTGAGCACCATAAGGAGTCTACCTGCTGCGTCTGGAGGATGCACAGCGCTGGCGACTGGCAACGAATGGACGCGACCGGCCGCGCTCGGAACATCGTCGTGCGTGGGGTCTGCCCTGACAATCCCGTTTGGCGCGGCACGGGGGATTACGGCCATGCACACGTGATTCGAAATCACGACGTCGAACGCAGAGCTCATGGCCAATCGATTGCTAGCCATATTGGCGCTTCTTGCCCACGCGGCCTGGACATTGTGGAGCTCGCTGACCGCGAACGCCGCGAGAGGATGAGGTTGTAGAGCCTTGGCCGCGTTGCCGCTGGAAGCGCGGCTCGCGAACATGACAACTCTGTCAGTTTCGATCTGCCAGTTTCTGGGTTGGCGGCGCACATCGAATGTGTTTCGTTCTATCCCTCGCCTCCAGTTGGAGGCGAATGGGGGTAACCATGAGCGACAGCGAATTCGTACTCGACGACCTTCCCGACTACGTCCGCGCGTCAATGGAGCTTCGGGACAGGTGGCTAAAGAATGCCTCGACCGCGGGCTTCGAGTTCATCTTCTCCGACGTGACCGCGTGGGCGCCAGGGCAAGTCGTCACGGTCGCCTTCCTCGGTGGGAGCGATGCACTTCGCAACGACGTCGCCAAGGCTACGTCGCAAATCACGGACGCGTGCAACATCAAGCTCGACTTCTGGACCGACGCGTCGCGTACGAGCTTTCGGACGTGGTCGGAGAGCGACACCCAATACAATGGTCAAATCCGCGTCAGCTTCGACATGGGCGGATACTGGTCGCTCGTCGGTCAAGACAGCATCAACGCCTCCATCGCGCCCGACGGGGCGCCGGTCGGCGGTCGTCCGAACCAGCGGAGCCTGAACCTTGGGGGCTTCGCGCAGCAGCGGCCCGCCAGCTGGCAGGGCACGACACGACACGAGTTCATGCACGCAATAGGCTTTCACCACGAGCACCAGAACATGCGCGGCCCGGCCGAGGTCGAGTTCCGTTGGGAGGACGATCCGGGCTACATCCCGACGACCAACGCTAACGGCAGCTTCATTCCCGACGGCGCCGGTCGCCGTCCCGGAATCTACACGTTCCTCGCGGGCCCCCCCAACCGCTGGTCGAAGGGGAAGATCGACTCGAACCTTCGAACGACCGACAACCCGAACGTCGTCGCTAGCGCATTCGACAATGCGTCTGTGATGCTCTATCGCTTCCCGGCGCTCTTCTACAGGCACAACCCCAGCCCGGCCGCTCCTTCGGGCGACGGTCAGGACCTCTCCGAAGGCGACAAGCGCGGCCTGCGACTCCTGTATCCGTTCCAGGAGGTGCGCGCCGTCGACAACCTCCTCGACCGTCGCTCCAACCTCGCGAAGGTCGCCGAGGCGCCCGTCTCGGCCGGTCTCGAATCCGTCGGGGGCGGGGGGGCAGAGCCGGAGTTCCTTCAAGGGATCCGGGCTGCATTGAAGAACAACACGAGGTAGGGCGCATGTCGGCTCAGGACAACGGGGAGCAGACCTGGCTGGCGTCCGTGCTGCCGAGCGATCAGTTGCTCGAGGAGTCGCTCGGCGACGATCCGGTCGCTGCTTTGCTCGGGCTCGTCAAGAGCCGCGCACCAATCGAAACAGGGTTCGTGCACGGTCCGGGAGATCTGGCTGACGACCCCGAGCTGGAGAAGCAGTTTGCGACTGCGCAGCTCGCGGCCGCAGCGCTGAGGAAGAACCCGAATTCCGTCCTGACGCCAGAGCAAACGCAGGCGCTCCACGCGTTTGTACATCTGTTGGCGCGCCCAGCGCTCCGCGTCGTCGATAACGCAATTCCGGCGATCCCGCGGCCTTGGCAGAAGCTCACGACGGCTCACGACTCGGTGATCCGCAGGATCCGAGGGGTGGGCCGCATCGACGACAGCACGCGTGCACACGTCGGTACTGGGTGGTTCGTCGCCGAGGGACTCTTGCTGACGAATCGACATGTCGCCGGCGCCCTTTGCGGATTGAACCCACTATTCGACCCGCAATGGCTCGACAAGCTGCCGGGGGCCGTCGTCGCCACGAACGCGCTATGGGACCAAGATCCGAGCAGGCGCGCGGTGTGGGATCCTGCCGAGTCGCCAAGCGCCGCCAGCACCGCCATCGGCACGATCACCAAGATCCGCGAGTGGCATCTCCACCTCGATATGGCGCTCCTCGACGTGACCGGCGTCGCGAACAGTAGGGATCTCGTCCTCCGCATTCACGCGACGCCTCCCGCCGCGCTTTCAAAACACGATGTCTACCTCGCCGGGTATCCGGGCGTGCGCCCACCGAACGGCCTCTCGGAGCAGGTCGCGAAGCTATTGTTTCCGGGTGCGTCGTCGAGCGGCCTCAAGCGAGTCTCACCAGGGCAGCTAGTCTCGCTCGTCGAGGACCTCCCCATTGCCGACGACAAGCCGCGCGAGAGTCACGACGGATCAACGCTCGGGGGCAGCTCCGGCTCGCCGTTGATCGACTTCGACAATCACCATGTCGTCGCGCTCCACTATCGGGGCCAGTATGGCGTCGCGAACTATGCCGTGCCGCTTTGGCTCGTGAAGGACGAGCCGTTCTTCAGAGACAACGGGATCACGGTCGGATCATGACGGATCGCGCGCTCGTCATCGGCCTCGATGCCTATGACAACCCTGGTTGGGAGCTGCGCGCAGCCGTGCGCGATGCGCTAGCGTTCGCGAGATGGGTGACTGAGGGCGACGCCGGGCGAGCAACCCCCGACACGCTGACCCTCCTTCTCTCCCCGCACCCCAAGCGTCCGGTGAAGGACGTGAAGTTCGACCAAGCGACCGAAAAGACCATCCGGCGTGCGCTCTTCGATCACAAGAAGAACGGTGGAGGGTTCGATCGTCTGTGGTTCTTCTACGCGGGGCACGGGCTCGCGCCTGCAGGTGGTGGCCCCGACCAAGCACCCGTGATCGTCCCTTCGGACGCCACCGACCTCGACTTCTATCGCTCCAATCCCATCGACCTAGGCTCGTGGATCCGCGAGATGCAGGTGTGCGCGCCGGAGCATCAAATCTTCTTTGTCGATGCATGTCGTGGAATCGTTGTCAGTGAGGACGTCGCCACAGCGATGACGACGCTGTTCTTCGATCTCTCGAAGGTCAAGCCCGAGGCGCAGGCCCGGCAGGCGGTCCTGTTCGCGACGACCGCCGGTCAGCTCGCGAACGAGCAAGGGCTCCATGGCCTATTCGGCGGCGCGGTGATCGACGGCCTCAAGGGGGCCGGCCCCAAGCTCGAGGACGATCCTGAAACGGAGAAGTTCGTGCTCCGCTTCGGTGCACTCGCGGCGTACACAAAGCTCCGAATCCAACGTCAGTCGGACGAGGCCCGCCGGCGACACCAGACGCTTCCGACCCAAGAGCCTGCGGAGAGCCTGTTCCGTTTGGACGGCTCATTGGAGCTCGCACGCTTCGCTGAGGAGCCGAGCTCGACAGTGCGCGTGTTCGTCGAGCCCGAGGAGGCCACCAAGGCCGGGACGGCCGGCATACGCACATACAATCGTTGGAAGAAGCTCTGGGAACGGCAGGCGGAGAAGCCCTCGCCGCTTGGTGTTCCCGTGGTCTGGGACCTCTCCTCGACAATGTACAAGATCGAGATCGAAGCGCAGGGGTTCGAGAATTGGGCCCAAAAGATCGACGTGATTGGTCCAATGGAGATCCATGCGGAGCTGGTTAAGAGCGTACCTTCCCGCCCCCGTGGTCTCGAGTCGTTCTTTCCTGTGTATGGGCCGGAGATCGGCCCGAAGCCGCCCGATGGTGCCGAGCTCAGCGCTGGAAAGTTCGGGCGTCTGTCGGTGGATGCCCATGACCGCTATGCGCGGATCGAGGTGTTCGATTGGAGTGGCACTCGGGTGAATGCCGCGTGGGAGAGACTGAGCGCGAGTCTGCCGGTTGGAACCTACCGCGTCGAGGTGTCCCTACCCACCGAGCGGCCGCTGGTCCGTTCGATCCTGGTGACGGCGGACGAGCCCGAGCGAATGGACGTGAAGCCCGATCCCCAGTTGACGGATCGCCTGCCGGCCGTTGCCGGGATGTTGAGCGCGCATGATGGGTTCTCGTTCCCTTCGGAGCAGTTCGGCGTCGCGACCACAACGCACCTCGGATCGATCCTCGCGTGGGGGGCATGGGCCGCTCAGTTCCACGCGGGAGGCGACGGTCGGAAGCTCCGCGCGCTCGGCATTGAGAAGCTTCCCGAGGGGGCGTGTTTCGTGCGCGTGCTCGTCGGCGATGCTCGCGCCCCCGGGCCGAACCCTCAAGGAGGCCCGCTGGAGACGCTGATGCTCGAAATGCCGGGACAGCATGTCGCCATGAAGCCAGTCCCGGCCCTGCTCGGGTTCGCCGAGCAATGGCACGCCCCAGTGAACTGTCACACGAGCATCACGGTCCAGACCGGCGGCCTCAACCCGAAACGGATCCCGATCCCGTTCGTCGCGGAGCACGTCTGGACGATCGTCATCGTCCGAGAGTCGACCCAACGCACCGAGATCCATCGCTACCTTCAGCGGCTCTCTCCCCAACAACCGTTCGACGACACCATTCGACTCGTCGAGCAGAGCTGGCGCGCATTTGAGGCACGTGCCCCGCTCTCTGATGACGAGGTTCCTCGCCTCCTCGCCCGCGATCTCGATCCGCTGGCCCTCGCCGTCCTCGGCTACCGACTCGCGCGCGAGCAACGATGGTCCGAAATCGGGCAGCTCGTGCACAGGATCATCGCCGCGGGCCTCACGGATGGCCATGTGCTCGCAGCCCTCGCCGAACCCACACAACGCGACGCCCACATGCAGCTGGCGGTGTCGTCCCCGGTACCGATCATCGGGGAGGGCTATCGAGCGATGGAGGCGTGGCTGCTGGAGAAGTTCGAAAAGGACAATCTGCCCCCACCAATCGCGCCGGAGCCATTCACTGGTGGGCTTTGGACAACGTTCGATACCCGCGGACAGCCCGTGGTCTCCAAGGCTTTCCCGGCCGACGCAGCGCCTGCCTGGGCGAAAGCGGTCGTCGCCGCCGCCTCTGCGACAGTGCGCGTCGAGCGGGCATCGGGCGAGCTCGTCGGGACAGGCTTTCTGGTGGGTCCGAACGCGCTCGCGACGACTGATTTCATCGCCGAGCTGGGGCCCAACGTGGCCGTATTGAACCAATTGTCTCTGTCGATAGCGGAGGTCGTCGCGGCGACTAACGACGAGAGACACGCCGCGCTCGCGCGGCTCTCAGCGGCTGTTGCGCTGCCCGCCCCACTGAAGATCCGGTGGGAGCCCCCCGAAGTCGGGACGCGTATCGCCGTGATCGGACACCCGATCTTCACGTTCGCTCCGACCTTGGTCACGCTCGCCGCGTTCGCGACGCAGCCCAGCGGCGCGAAGATGATCATGCCCGGCGTGATCACGGGTGTCGAGGAGCGCCTACTGACGTACGAATGCTGGACCATGAGTGGAACAGCTGGCGGCCCCATCGTCGATTTGGCGACTGGCGAGGTGATAGGCATTCACCATAGCGGCAAATACGAGGGCGGCGCGAAGAAGCTCGGCTGGGGCGTGCCCATGCGCGCTATCGAGGAGTTGCTGCGTACATCCCCTACTCTCCTATCGCCACCGTTCCCCGATGATTCGCGGTGAACGCACGACAGCCCGGCCAGATCCTGGTATTGGCCCGTCAGCCCTCCTTCTCTTCCAGTTTGTCCTGGGATTTGGCCTCGCTTGATGGCAGTGTGAGGCCTTGCGCGACAAGACAGGCACGTATCAGTGCCCCGGGAATGCCCTGGTTATAGCCGGCATAAATGGGGTCGTGCCCCTGGTGCATGGCGAGAAGTCGCCAGGCGTGGTCAAAGCACGGGGACCCTGACGAACCCTTCAGAGTGTTGGCGCGGTACCGCACGCGAGTCCCGTCCTCGTTCAGGCCCGATACGGCGTCGACCGCCATTCGGAGGGGTCTGCCCTCGGGGTGTTGGAGGATCACCACGACCTGGCCAGCACGCAGATCCGTCAGCTCCGGCAAGGTGATCCAGCCTCGACGGCCGCCCTGGACTTGTTCGTTGCCGACCTCGTTCTCCAGGCGGACCACAGCGAAGTCGAGCGCCGAAGCACCGGGCGCCGGGACGCCACCGTGAGTGTCGGCGGCGCTCCAGGGCGAGTGCGCTATTCGCCAATCTCTGGCGGCCGCGACTTCATGAACCTGGTCCGAGTCTCGCCGCCAATGGTCGAATCGCACGGACAGCGCCCTCAGTCCTGGCGAGACCCGATAGACGGCATGCCAGTTGGTCAACACCCAATCGGGCGCAATCAAGAAGCAGGTAGCGGCGGGAGCGTTGTCGATCTGAAGCAATCCGACGCGGCTCATCGTCGCTCGGTAACTCGCGATCCACGCTGCCGCATCCTGGATCTCCAGATCGGTGACCATGGCCTCCAACGGATCGGTCGCGCGCTCCGCGACCAATTCGAGGATGCGGCCAGCGCTCGCCGCCCGCGCCACCGAGCCCGTAGAAGACACACCGCTGCCGGCCCAAGCGGCATGGTTCGGCCACCGATCCCGCACGACACCCAGCAGGTTCTCCCAGCGCCCAGCATTGCGCGCCACGCGCAGGATAGAGGCCCAAGTGAGCTCCCCCGCGCCCGAGAAGTCCACCAATGAGAGCGGCACTCCCGCGTCCTCGCAAATGATGTCCGCGAGCCGCGCCTTCGGGTCCAATTGGACCAGCGCCGCCCGAACCCGCTGAGCCCCGTCCGCGCTCGACATCATTCTACCTTCCGCCTTCTATTTATAGGCTTCGCAGATGCGATGCAGTTCCTCTCCTCGCAGGGGATCGTCCCAAATGGCCTTCTCCGCCCGAAGAACATTGCAGGCCTCGGCGCGGAGCGAAGGGCCAACATCGATGTCATGGATCTGCCAGCCCCCTTTGGGGCGCGAGACGAGCAGCCGGTTGCCGTCCGGCGAGAACTGGGTGTACTCAAGGCTGCCGCCGGGGAGTCTGAGAACGGCGCGGCCCTCAACTTCGGTCTCGCCGTCGGATTGTGCAGGCCACCGCCAAAGCGTCCCGAAGTGATCCGCCCACCTGTCGCCGGAAGGCGAAAGAACCCCGGACGTAGTGTCCCTTATTATTGCGCGCTGTTGCGGCGCCCCGCTTTCACCCCATTCGAATACCCGCAGCACTGGGAAGTAGTCAGAAGCGGAGAAGTGAGACCCGTCTTGGCTGAAGGCCATGGTGTACATCATTGCTCGTTCCTTCGTGAGAGGTGCGGGACCCTGGGTGCTTGCGCTGTCCCAATAGTATCCAGCACCGTCGCACGCGAGCACTACGAGACGTCCAGACATGTCGATGGAACTGACGAAGGACTTGCAGCCCTTCACGTCCGCCTGGGCATGCAACTGGGGTTCCTGACCAGGCTGGAGACTCCACAAACGAACGCTCGCCTTGCCAACAGTAATAAGCTGAGTGCCGTCAAAGGAGAACGCTGCGGCGGAAGTGAACTCGGAGGCGGGGAGCCCGGGAAGGGCGTAGCTTCTCCGCGCTGCAAGGTCGACGAGAACATTCTGCGCTCCCAAATCCTCGCGACAAGAATCGTTCAGCCCGCAGTAGGCGAAGACCCATTCCCCAGTCTCCGCAATCAATCTGGACCGACCCATGATGTCAACCGGCACGGGGAAGCCAGCGGGAGCCGGGGGAGCAGTCCCCACGGTTTCGTCGCTAATATCGGCGACGCCGATTCGCTTACTGGACTCATCCCACAGGATAGCGCGGGTTGCACCGAGCGCGTCGGAGACACCCAGCACAAGGTTGGAGTTGCCTAGCGGCCAATCTAGCAAGGTCGCTCCATCCGTGGCGTCGTCAATATGCAGCCAGCCTGGGCGAGTCTCGCCTGACTGAACTGTCACTACACCCTCTTCCCCCAAACTCGCCGACGAGTGGACCCAGTGCGGATCCAGAGAAAGCGGACCAAGGCCAGAGCGGCTTGAACTCCCCCTCAGGCGAGCAGTCGTTCGCCATAAAATTTGAGCTTCAAATACGAACGAGGGATCAGCGGTCTTCGCACAATCGCTGTCGAGCACGAGCCTTGTGCCCAGTTCGGGATCCCAAATTTCGCAGTGGTTGTCGTGTAGAAGAATACGCGCATCTGGGAGAAACTCCGCGGATCGAAGACGGTCAGCCGTCATCGCCCGCGCCAATTCAGCTCCCGTGCGCGACCACACAGTCGCGCTTTCGTCGGCATAAAGAATGATCCGACTCTTATCGCTCGCGAAGCGACCACTCTTAACAGATTGACCGACCGGGAGAGTGTTCACCACCCTCCCAGTAACCCCCTCCCAAGACACGCCTGAACCATCGCCCTCGCGAAGGAGCACCTCTTGCCCATCGTCAGATAGCACCAGGAACCGGTCACTTGCCCAACGAGCTTGCTCTTCCACCTGTAGTCGTTGATTGGAGGTGGAATACCCAAATAGAGTCGTCTTCTCGCCGTCATCAACAAGGAATCGAGAGGGTCCTATGAATCGGGCGCCTCGGATGTTTCGAACTGGAAGCACAGCAGAACCAGTACAATCGAAGCACTGCAAAAGCACGCTACCTTCTTCGTGCGAGAGCTGGGAGCGCATCATGACGCCGTCATTCGAGACTGTGTATTCGGGTCCCAACACGACCCCGGAAGACTCGATTTTCCACCTAGAATGCGCGACGCGCCCCTCCTTGTAGCGCACCATCCATTCCGAAACAGCACCGGATGCCTGCACTTCATCTGTCACCACCGCGAAGAGCGTCGCTCCGTCGTCGGAGAACGCGAGCGCCGCGACGTTGCCTCCCAAGGGGGGGCTAGTGTCCGGCGAATCATACGGAGGATCCCAGACGCGGAAGCCGGCCGAGCTTCCTTGAGCAACTCTCAGTGCCGCCTCTCCCCGCGTCGAAGGGGCACGAACCATAGTGGTTGCCAACGTGGTCGCTCGGTAGAAGCCACCACCAAGCACAATATCGCCGAAGTCCCTCGTCTCGAGCGCCTGAATCAACGCCTCGCCGGCGCCGCTCGCGAGCAGTTCGTCGGGGGTGAACTCGTCCTGCGCGACCTTCTCGTCCCCCTCCGCCAGCAGACGGAGCGCATCCGCGATGTCTTCCAGTTCAGCGCCAGGCTCCTCACCCTTGCGGCGCATGTCAGCGACGCGCCGGACATACAATTGCTTTTCGGTGCGCAGTTGCGCCGCCTTGGCCGCTGTCTCGGCGTTACGAGCCCGCTGTGCAGCTTCAAGAGCCCGGCTTTCGGCTGCACGGGCGCGAAGGTAGTAGAAGATGGCAATCGCCGCCGCGATGAGAGACACGGTGCCGACAGTCGCAAAGAACACTTGATTGCGCCGGGCGGTGCGGGTTTGCCTGCGTCGAGCGGCCTCTAGGAACGCGAGCTCATCCGAGGTGAGCTCCGTCTTGGCCGCCCATGCAGCCAACCTCGCCAGCTCGGAGCCGGTTGGCAAAAGGCGCTCCTCGCGGCTCTTGAGCCACGCGGCGATCGCCTCGGCGAAGGGTCGGTCGGCCAGGCATTCGTCGATCCATGCGGCGTTGAAGAGCTCTGCGAAGATCCGGTTTCGGACGACGACATGATTGCCCCGGAATGCAACGAGCCCCCCCACCCGGAGGCGGAGCTGCTGCTGGCGGTTGCCGTCGGCGACGAGCACTCTTCCCTTGAGGATCTGGCGATAGAGGGCTAGCGGGCGCGCTCCGTGAGAACCAGCGAACCGTCGATGGGTGTCGCGAAAGACTGGATGGGTTCGGAGGCCCTCGCTGAGGAAGAGCGCCGTGACGCGAGCCTCGACGGTGTCCGCGACCGCGTCTTCGGCGGCAGGCGGCGTGTCGACGAGCGACTTCGCGATGGTTTGCGTGAGAAGCGGATGGCCGGCGGTCCAGTCGAAGATTGCGTCAAGCCACGGTCCGGGCGTGCCGAGGGGAGCGAGGCCGGGCGCCAGAGCGTCCAGTTGCTCGCGCGTAAAGTCGTCGATGCGAACGAGCATGCTGGGGACGGCGAACGCGGCGTTCTTGGGGTCGCTCGCGATTTCGTCGATGGTGGCAACCCCCGCAACGCAAAACGCGAGCTGCTTCCACCGGGGCTCGACGGGGCGCTCGTTCACCGTCTCACGCAGGAAGGCAAAGAAGGCATCCGCCGAGAGGCCCACCGCGCGCAGCCGGTCAATCTCATCGAGAAACACGACCACCCGCCGTTCGCCGGTGCATACCTGTTCCAGCAAGAACCACCGGAGTCGCTCCAAAGGCGCCAGGTCTTTGCGCTTCTCCCAACCCTCCAAGAGTGTGTCGACCAGGCCCAACTCATCGGCGATGCGGTTGGCGAGACCAAAGAACAACCGCGCGGAGCGCTCTGTCACGGGTTCGACCGACGCCACGCCGAGGCTCGCGTCATCGATCATGACGGTGCAAATCCCAGCCTTTTGGAGGCGATTCGCCACCCGGTGGCAGAGGCTGCTCTTACCTACTTGGCGAGGGGCTAGAACGGCGGCAAGCTGAAGGTTGGAGAGCCGCTCGAACAAGGCGTCATCCGCGGCGCGTTCGATGTAGAAGACGCCTGAATCGACTCGGAGACCCGCTTGAAAACGCATATCAACCCGGGAGCTCCAAGATGCGCTCAAGCAGCTCGAACCGCAACTGGAAGGTTTTGCCGCCATCAGCGGATTGGATGATGCCCGCCTGGAGGAGAGCGATATAGTCGGCCTCCTTTTTTGGTGGGAGCCGGTCTTTGGCCACGGATTGGAAAGCGGCCCAGAGGCTACCTCGCTGCCGCAAGAGCGTTCGGATCTGGAGAAGCTCGTAGTGGAAGATGCCCTTCGGGTGATGGCTCGTTGCGACAAGATCGGCGAACGATTTGCCAGCCCGACAGGCCCGCAGCAGCCGTCGCGCATAACGCGGGTGCCCGTCCACCAGGCGTTGAACGGTTCGAATCTCCGCGGCGGACCAGGAGAGCCCGTGCAGGAAGGCGAGCTCTCGGATTTCTCCATCCACGAACCCACCAATCTCCCAGACTTCGTCGCTCAGATTGGCCGACTGGTCGAGGTTGGTGAGCAGCGCGGGCGTCACGGAGAACGCTACCACGCTGCGCAGGTTCTTGAGGGGACTTGCAGGCCCTGCGTGCTTCCACTCACGGATCCGGCCAAAGAAGTCGCCGCGGGGTCCGTTGTCCAATTGCCAGATGGTTTCTGGAATGTCGATCAACAGACAGATGCGGCCGCCGGCGCCGCAAAGGTCTTTGATAAAGTAGCCAAAACACTCTGGAGGCGACAGATTCCTCTCGCGTCTTTCCCACCAAGCGGCGTGCGCGTCCAGATCCGTCGGGGTCTGCTCTGCCATCGCGTTCGCGAGGGTGCGAAAGAACTCTTTGCCGCCTGCGTCCGTTTTGAAGGCGGTGTCGCGAAGCACATAGACCTTGATGGGATCGCCATTGGCGGCGACCTGGTCTTGCAACCTAGCCTCCAATCGCTGCAGGAACCAGGTCCGCCCATAACCCGTGGGGGCTTGCAGCACGAACGGCATCGTGTCGCCACCTCGTATCGAGCCGAGGGCGGCTTGCTCCTCCTCCTGGCGGCCAACGTCCCAGTCGGCCGACCACGAGAGGCCCCCTCCCTCTGCTGGGATCGGCGGTTCGATGTTGAGACTCGAAAAATTGTGGAGGTCTTGCGAAATCCGGTCACGGAGGCGGCCGAGCGCGTTGCACCTCTCGGCGACGGCCAGAACGTCGGACCAGACGAGCCGCGAGGGGCCTTGCCAATCGATCTCGCCCGGCGGAAGACCACAATCGTCGGCCACGAGCTGGATCCGCCTGACGTCGAAGATCTGATCGGCGAGCTGCCGTATGAACTCCGCACGCGAGAGCTGAGGCATGGGAGCCGTCAAGAGTATCGCCGCAATGGCGACGTCATCAAGTGGCGGTGCGACGACGCCGAGAGTGACAACATCGTCACTTACGAACGCGGAGGGCGACGCGCTTCGCGGCATCGATTCCGCGTCTAGAGGCCTGCGGAGAATCGCGCTCAGTCAGCGGCGCCCGAAAGTTGTCTCCGCCCAGCCGGCCGCGCACGTAGTCGAGTTGAACGTTGTCGTCCCCACCCTTCTCATGCATTCGTCGAACTGCTCTTCGACGCGATAACCTTGCATGTCCAAATAGACACACTGAGCAATTGCGCCAATCGCGTACGACACCAAGGCTTCGTCCGATCCTTCGTGATCGTCGTCTTGATAGAGCCATACACCGGCGTCGCTCGGGTCAGGGATCGTGTGGGCCCATTCGTGCGCAATCGTATTGATCGCGCAGGCGAACGACTCAACTTGCGTGCCCGGGGTCATTGGATGTCGGGTGATGCGATCCACAGTGCAAGAGTGGAGAACGGTCGTTGCTGTCCTCGTCACTCCGTCTATCCCTGTGCTCGCGGTGCTAGAACCGCAGCCACCTGAGGTTACGAGGTAGGTCGTCGGGTACAGGTGGCTCACGCCATCGAGCCCCAGGTAAAGCCTAGCGACTTCACTTCCCGTGGTTGCGTTTGCACCCGCCCGGGCGTCGAGACGGCTCATGGCGTTCAAGTGGCGACCAAACAACTCGGACGCCACCACCTTTCGCGCCTCGTCTTCTGCCACGCCTATCGCTTCAGCTGTTTTTGGGTCGGGAACCCTGGGGGCGCAAGCAACGCAAACGACGGAAAGAAGACTGAGCGCCACCAAGCGTGCTCTCGTCGGATTCATAGGCTGCACACCTCCATTTGTTGGGGTTGAGACCACGGCTCGCGGGCAAAAGGCGGGTCGGCTTCACTGACGAGTCAACCGACGGACGATCTGGCGCGCGGCCTCGACAAGCGGGTCGTCGCTGTCGCCGAGCGCGCGCAGGATGTCCTCGGGCGGGACGCGCAGCGCGAGGAGCGCGGCGAAGTCCGACTCGGGTGGCAAGACGCCATCGTGCAGGATTCGCCGCGCGAGCCCGGAGACGAGCGCGTGGGTCGGGATACAAGAGGACATCTCAATCACCACTTCGCGAAGGAGTAAGGACATTCGCGCCCTCGCTGCGCCGCGGCCACAACGGGAAGAGCCGCGAGGTCCGTCGGCGATATTCGGCGTAGGCTGGATACTTTGACAGAGTTATAGATTCTGTGAACTGCGTCGAGCCCTGGAAGAGAGCCGTCAATACGATTGGCCCGACGACGCTGACATTGAAGAGCTCGCCAGTGGCCGCGATGCCGAACAGATAGAGCGCCCACCAGAGGCCCTGTTCGCAGAAGAAGTTGAGGTGCCGCGAATAGCGGAAAGGCCCAGTCGTGCAAAACGGGGGGTCCAGGCTGACGCCGCGCTCGGCGGCGGCGCGCTTCTTTTGATGAAAGCGCCACTGCTCTTCATCGGCCCAAACCTCCCCCGCGAGGAAGACCACGAAGAGGAACGCCGCGCAGAGGTCGAGGACACCGAGCGGGCGCGCCGTGTGCGTGAGCGAGGCGCGCGCGGCGATCCACGCGGGCAGCGCGATCGCGAGGAGGATCGCGTTTTGGAAGCCGGCGATGAACCCGAACGCGAAGAGCTCCCACTGCCACCGGGTCATCTTGGCCCGCAGCACTTGCCAGCGATAATCCTCGCCGCCGCGGCTGTAGCCACCTTTGCGGGCGAAGTTGTACGTGAGCCGTGCGCCCCACGCGAACGTGAGCGCGGCCATCAAGACCAAGCGACCGTCTTGGAAGCGCGTGGCGTACGCAAACCAAGCGACGTACCCCACCGGGAGGATCGACCAGCCGCGATCGACCCAAGAGTGCTCGCGCGCGAGCACACCCGCGAGCCACGAGAGCGCCGCGACCACGCCGCAGCCGACGAGCGCGTACGCGAGGGTGGAGTCCATGCGCCACCATACCCCAAGCGCGCGCCGGCGCTGATCGCGCTTACATCGCTGTCACATCGGCCCGCGCTAGGGGCTTCGATGAGGAGCGCAGCTGTGTTTGGGGTTGTCGCTCGCTGCCTGACAAAATGCGAGAGCCGGCGCGACTGCGCCGGCTCGGATGGGCCTGCGGATCAGCGACCGCCGGCGGCCTGCACTGCAGCTTCGACGGCGGCGTCACCGACGCCCTCGACCTTGTACTTCACGATGCTGAGCAGGGCCTTGAGACCCATGCCCGCGACGAAGAACACGAGGAGGCCCACGACGAGGCAGATCGGGGCGGGCAAGAGCGCCATGTTCCAGTCGAACTTGCCGCCGTTGTCGGCCTTGTCGATGAACGACTTGGCGAGGCGCGCCATGATCTCGAGGGTGATCATCGGGATCGCGATGCACCAGAGCATGGCCAGCGACTGGCGGACGAAGAACTTCTTGTGCGCGCCGAGAGGCTTACCGTCGTTGAAGCGCGCGCGCAGGATCTTCTGGACCTTGCCGAGGTACATGATGCCCGACGCGACGATGATGACGATCGCGAGGACGAGGAAGACGAGCACGCCGAGGAGCGAGATGTACACGTAGCTCTTCTTCGCGCCCGGCTGGATGAACACGTATTGCAGCGTCGCGAAGAGCTGCCCGAGGAACATGCCCATCGAGGGGACAGCGATGTAAGCGAGCGCGAACGCCGTCACGAGCGTGATGAGCACGAGCACACCGAGCGTCCCGAGCGTCGCGATGAGCTCACCGCGCACGCGCCGCAGCACGATGCCGATGACCTCGGTGCTGCGGATCTCGCCCTTCACTGCGCGCTCGGGCGTCTTCGCGACGTCCTTGATGAGGTCCTTGATCGAGAGGAGGAAGAGGACGACCGCGAGGCCGGTGAGGATCATCGGCACGTACGAGAGGTACTCCTTCACGTCCTTGAACCACCCGGCGACCTTCTTGAAGGCGTCGACGTCGCTCTTGAACTGCGAGGCGTTGTCCAAGATGGCGACGTTGAGATCGTCGCTCTGACCGGTGCCGACCTTCTCCAGAGGGACGAGCAGGACGCCGGGCATCGCCGCGATCTTCTCGAGCCGCTGATCCACCGCGTCGAACGTCGCGTCTTGGATCACGATGGCGGGGCTCGTGTACTGGCCGAGCTCGGATTGGATCGTGCGCATGAACATGAGCACGCCGGTGAGCATGAGGATCGCCATCGTCAGCGACGCGCCCGCGAGCGCGCTCGCGCCGAAGAACTTCCCCATTTGACCGGGGTACTTCTTGCCCTTGATGAGCGGCATCAGGAGCAGCAAGAACCCGCTCAGGCTGAGCCAAGCGAGGATCTTGGCGACGAGGTTGATCTTCGCCTTCTGCTTGGCCTTCGACTTCGCGACGGCCTTGTCGTGCGTCTTCTTCTTGATGGTCTTCAGCTTCTCGCGAAGGACGTTGATGTACTTCGACGCGAGCTTCTCGAGGTTCTCGGGCGTGAAGCCGTCGAGCGCGAGAGCCTGCTTCATCAGCTGGTCCTCCGCGGCCTTCGGCATGTTCTTGTCGACGTCGACCTCGCCGATCTCGGCGGGCGTGACCTCCCTCAGCGCCTCGAGGTCTTCGGCGGAGACGCCCTCCATCCCCTCGAACTCGCTCGCGGGCAGCTCGTAGTCTTTGCCGTCGACGCCGAGACCGCCGGGGTCGTCGCCCGAGGTCTCACCGACCTCGTAGCCGAGCTTCTTCGCGTCCTCGAGGTCGTAGTCGTCAGCGCCGGCCTTCTCGAAATACTCGGGCTGCTCGGGGGGAGGCTCGTCGTCGCCGAACGCGCTGACGTCGGCGTCCTCGAGCTTCTCGAGCTCTTCGGGTGTGGGCTCGGCCTCAGGAGGAGGCGCGCCGGCTTGGTCGGCCGGTGGCGCCTCAGGGGCTGGTGCTGCGTCCGCGGGTGGAGCGTCGGGCGCGGCCGTGGGAGGCGCCTCCGGCGCTGCAGTCTCGGCTGGCGCTGCGCTCGGCGCGGCGGAGTCTGCGGGTGCCGCGCTGTCAGCGGGGTCGTCATCCGCCAAGAGGGGCGCCCCCATCAAGAACAGCACGAGGGAACTCAAAGTTGCGGCGACTGCGATTTTTCGACGCATACGCTTCGCTCTTCTCCGTTGCGAAGGCCCGCGCTCGGACGGCGCGGGAGCTGGTGCGATCTCGCGCGCTCGGTTCTCTCCGGCGCACACGGGATTGGAGGTTCGCGTGATGCGATCCTCTGAACGGCTGAACGAGGCATGCTAGACGAGGTCGCGCGCCATCCTGCGAACAGTTTGCGCCGCGAAGGATCGGCTGTGGGAGGCGCTCGGAACTCGGGGACTCGCGTGCGTTCGAGGGCCCGGCACTCGTCATCTAGTCAGGCCCGGCGCTTCGTGTTAGGAGGCGCCACCTTTGGTCGCCTCGCCAAGCGAGGGGAACCGTTCAGAGAACCGAGGAGATCGAGCGAATCATGGCCGTCGGAAAAATCAGCCAGGTGATCGGGCCCGTCGTCGACGTCGACTTCCCCGCGGGTCAGCTGCCCCGCATCTTGAACGCCCTGACCGTCACGAACCCCAGCATCGACGGAAGCGAGGACAACCTCGTCCTCGAGGTCGCACAGCACCTCGGCGAGTCGACCGTTCGCACGATCGCCATGGACTCCACCGACGGTCTCGTGCGCGGCATGGCTGCGAAGGACACGGGCAGCGCGATCAAGATGCCCGTCGGCAAGGAGTGCCTCGGCCGCATCCTCAACGTCGTCGGCAAGCCCGTCGACGAGGCCGGCCCCGTCGGCGCGACCCACTTCCTGCCCATCCACCGCGACCCGCCGAAGTTCGTCGATCAGTCGAACAAGGTCGAGGTCTTCGAGACCGGCATCAAGGTCGTGGACCTCCTCGCCCCCTACCGCAAAGGCGGCAAGATCGGCCTCTTCGGTGGCGCCGGCGTCGGCAAAACCGTGTTCATCCTCGAGCTCATCAACAACGTGGCGAAGAAGCACGGCGGTGTTTCCGTCTTCGCCGGCGTCGGTGAGCGCACCCGCGAGGGCAACGACCTCTTCCTCGAAATGACCGAGTCGAAGCTCGAGACCGGCGAGCCCGTCATCTCGAAGGCCGCGCTCATCTACGGCCAGATGAACGAGCCCCCCGGCGCGCGCGCCCGCGTCGCGCTCTCCGCGCTCACCGTCGCCGAGTTCTTCCGCGACGAAGAGGGCCAGGACGTGATGCTCTTCGTCGACAACGTCTTCCGCTTCACGCAGGCCGGCTCCGAGGTTTCGGCGCTCCTCGGCCGCATCCCGAGCGCCGTCGGTTATCAGCCGACGCTCTCCACCGAGATGGGCGCTCTCCAGGAGCGCATCACGTCGACGAACAAGGGCTCGGTCACGAGCGTGCAAGCCATCTACGTGCCCGCCGACGACCTCACCGACCCCGCGCCCGCGACGACGTTCGCCCACCTCGACGCGACCACCGTGCTCTCGCGCGCGATCAGCGAGCTCGGCATCTACCCGGCCGTCGATCCGCTCGACTCGAGCTCGACGATGCTCGACCCGCAGATCATCGGCGAGCGCCACTACAAGGTCGCCCGCGGCGTGCAGCAGACGCTCCAGCGCTACAAGGATCTGCAGGACATCATCGCCATCCTCGGCATGGACGAGCTCAGCGAGGACGATCGCCAGGTCGTCTCGCGCGCCCGTAAAATCCAGCGCTTCCTCTCGCAGCCCTTCTTCGTCGCCGCGCAGTTCACCGGCCGCGAGGGCAAGTTCGTCACCCTCGCCGAGACCATCCAGGGCTTCAGCGAGATCCTCGACGGCAAGCTCGACATGATCTCCGAGCAGGACTTCTACATGGTGGGCACCATCGACGAGGTGAAGGCCCGCCACGCCGCCGGCGAGAAGTCCGAGAAGAAGAAGTAAGCGGAGCTCCTCATGGCCGACGTCCTCAAGCTGGAAATCGTCACGCCCACGGGCATCGCGTTCGCGCACGACGTGCTCGAGGTCGACGTCCCCACACTCTCGGGCGAGATCGGGGTCCTCCCCGGTCACGTCCCGCTGCTCGCCGCGGTCCGCACGGGCCTCGTCACCTATCGCAGCACCAGTGAGCGCTCGGCCGAGCCTTCGAGCTTCGCCATCGCGCACGGGGTCTTCGAGATCACCGGGACGAAGGCCCTGCTCCTGACCGAGCGCTTCCTCAAGAAAGAGCAGGTCGACGTGGTGAAGGTCCGCGCCCGCTTCCGTGAAGTGGGTGAGGAGCTCGCCGCATGGACTGGAGATCCCCTCGACCCGAAGCGTTTGACGCTCGTCGAGGAGGAGCAGTGGCTCGCGGCCCAGCTCGAGCTCGTCGGCGACCCGCCGCCGCCGCGCGTGCACGAGCTCACGCGCTTCCAGGTCAAGCCTCACGAAGACATCGTCCCCGCGGAAGAGACCGACCAGCAGCAGTAGTTCGCGAGCACGCGGGCAACCGCGTGGCCGCGGCCTGCTAGAGTTTTGTCGTGCTCTCCGCGGAGACCATCGCTCGCGTCAAAGAGCGCACCGACATCGCCGCGCTGATCGGCGAGACGGTGCGGCTCACGCGGCGTGGCCGCAGCATGGTGGGGCTCTGCCCCTTCCACAAGGAGAAGTCCCCGAGCTTCCACGTGCACCCGGAGCGTGGTTTTTACCATTGCTTCGGTTGCCAGGAGAGCGGCAGCGCGGTCGACTTCGTGATGAAGACCAACGGCCTCGAGTTCGTCGAGGCCGTGCGGATGCTCGCCGAGCGCGCGGGCATCCAGATCGAAGAGCAGCGCGGCAACGGCGCACAGGATCGCGCGCAGCGCACCGAGCGCGACGAGCTCCTCGGGGTGATGAACCTCGCCGCATCGTTCTACGAGCGCTGCCTCGGGCTCGCGTCCGAGGGGCCGCGTGCGCCGAACCCGCTCGCGCACTACGCGATCGCCGAGCTCAAGAAGCGCGGCATGCCCGATCTATCTGCCTCGCAGAAATCCGAGGACGACGGCGCCGAGCGATGGGTCGCGACGCTCGCGAGCTTCCGCATGGGGTATGCGCCAGCGGCCTGGGATTCGCTCGCGACGTTCCTCGCGCAGCAGGGCGTCTCCCCTGCCCTCGCCGAGCGCGCAGGGCTGCTCGTCGCAGGGCAGCGCGGCCACTACGATCGCTTCCGACACCGGCTCATGTTCGCGGTGCTCGATCCGCTCGGCCGCACGATCGCCTTCAGCGGTCGCGCGCTCGCGACCCCCTCGCGCGAGGACCTGGCGAGGCTCGGGCCGAGCACGCCGAGCTACGACGGGGACCCGCCCGCGAAGTACATCAACAGCCCCGAGTCGCCCATCTATCACAAGGGCGAGCAGCTCTTCGGTCTCTTCCAAGCGAAGCGCGGCATCCGCGATCGCGGCGAGGCTCTGCTCGTCGAGGGTAACTTTGACGTCGTTAGCCTTCACGCGCGCGGCGTCGATCACGCGGTCGCGCCGCTCGGCACCGCCTTCACCCCCGAGCAGGCGAAGCTCCTCAAGCGCTTCGCCCCTTCGGTGGTCGTGCTCTTCGACGGCGACGCCGCGGGGAAGAAGGCGACGCGCGCCGCACGCATCCCGTGCAAAGAGGGCGGCCTCGACGCGAAGGTCGCCACGCTCCCCGACGGCGTCGACCCCGACGACTTCGTCCGGAAGAACGGCGCGAAGGCCCTCGTCGAGCGGCTGAAGACCGCGCGCGGCATGCTCGAGTTCCTCAGCCAGGACGCGCTCGACGGCGAGCGCTTCGACGGCGCCGCGATGACCGAGCGCGTCGCCCGGGTGAAGGCCGTCGCGCGGCTCCTCGCCGAAGAGCCGGATCCCAACCTGCGCCTGATGGCGAAGCGCTTCGCCGATCAGCTCTCGAGCCAGCTCGTCCTCGGTAACAGCGCTGTCAGCGACCTCGGGCAGCTCGAGCGGCTGGTCGAGGCCGCGCTCTCGCAACCTGCCCCCTCACCCACCGCGCCGAACCGCGGTGCACCCGCTGCCTCGAACGGTCGTGACGGCGGCTCGCCCAACCCGCACGCGAACCGTCCGGCGCCGCAGCGCGCGCTCTCCGCCGAGGATCGGCTCAGCCAAGCCGTCCTCGGAGCCCTCCTCGATCAGCCCGAGCTCTTGCAGGACGCAGACGTCATCGCGGCGCTCTCTTCGCTCGACGGCGACGCGGCACTCGCAGTCGTCGCCATTCGACGCGGCCTACTTGATGCTTCCGGGGGGGCGACTGCCCAACCGGGTGCCCAGGTTCAGCGAAAATCCCAGGGAGACGTCGTGGATTTCCTTGCGACGCTACCGCGTTCGATCCAAAGCTTCGCGGCTCGGCGTTGTGCTTGTCCTATCTTTGATTCCCCTTCCGAAGCAAAGTCGGAGCTCTTGGAAAATACTTCAAAGCTCGCAAACCTCGTGCGGCGGCGGGTCGACGCAGACGAACAGCGGGTGCTCGATCGCGGTGGTGGGGTCCTCGACGCCGAGAGCGTCGAGCTCCTGCGTGCCCGGGAAAAGCGAGCCCGCCGTCGACTAGGGCTCGACGACTGAAGTTTCGGAGGGATGCTTGAGACGTGAGTCCCACCGTCACGTGAGGGGTTCGCGACATCGGCGCAGACATTGCTTGACTCGCCTATGCGTGTCGAGCCTGCGTCATCTTCTTGCCGAGAGTCCACCTGCCCGCGTATTTCGACTTTTTTCGGGAGTCACTTCGCCTCCCAACCTGTTCCGCAGAACTTGTTCGTAGCTTTCACTTATCGCGCGCGCCGACTGTGCCCACGCGACAACTTCTGGTAGAGGCGCGCACGCGCCGAGACACAACGTCGTTGAGACCCAGCGTCGTTTGAGACACCGCGGGGCGAGTTCGCCTCGCCCGAGACCGCTGCCGCGCGTGGCAGAGGTCCCAAAGCCTCAGTTTGGAGTGAAACGGATGGCCACGAAAGCCAAGCAAACCGCCTCGAGTGCGCGTGGGAAGTCGAACGCCGCACAGGACAAGGACCGCGGCACGTCAAGCACGGCCAAGAGCGCGAGCTCCAAATCCTCGGCGGTCAACGGGGCGCACGTCGCTGCCCGCGCCGGCAAGCCCGCGGCGCGCCCGAGCGCGAGCGGCAAGCCTCGGCGAGAGGGCTCGGACGCACCCCCGCCGGGCAAGGTTCGTGGGCGCGCAGTCGAGGAGTACTCCGAAGAGGTCGAGGACTTCGACGACGACGACGGCGGCGGTCGCAACGGTGCGCGGGCGAATCGCGCCGGCGCCGGCAAGGCCTCGAGCCGCGGCGCCGAGGCTGGCGGTGACGAGTTCGGTGAGTTCGAGGAGGCGCCGGCGGCGCGCCCGAGCCAGAAGGCCGGCCTCGAGAAGCTCGTAGAGACAGGCAAGAGCAAGGGCTTCCTCACTTACGATGAGGTAAGCGACGCCCTCCCGAGCGACGTCGCGCCCGATCAGATCGACGACGTCGTCGGCGCCCTCGGCGACGAGGACATCGAGATCGTCGACGGCGCGACCCAGGTCAAGATCGCCCCGAAGCGCATCGCCGAAGAAGAAGCCGGCGAGAAGAAGCTCGCGATCAACGCCGAGCGCGAGGGCGAAGAGGACTACGACTACTACTCGAAGTCGAACGATCCGGTCCGCATGTACCTCCGCAAGATGGGGAGCGTCTCGCTCCTCACGCGCGAGGGCGAGGTCGAGATCGCGAAGCGCATCGAGAGCGGCGAGCAGCGGGTCAACGCGGCGATCCTCGACTCTCCGATCGCCGTCCGCGAGATCATCGACCTCGGTGAGAAGCTGCGGAAGCACAAGATCCGCGTCAAAGACCTCATCAAGGACGCAGAGGCCGACGACCAGGAGTTCGACGAGGAGGAGGCCGATCGCCGCATCATCCGCCTCATCGACAAGGTCAAGCGCCTTGACAAAAAGAAGCAGGACCTGAGCGAGGAGCGCAAGACCGCGAAGGACACGCGCAAGCGCCAGATCGACCAAGAGGTGCAGGAGACCACCGCGGAGATGGTCACCACCCTCGAGGAGATGCGCCTCAACAAGAAGACGATCGACAAGATCGTCCAGAAGCTGAAGAGCATCATCCTCAAGGTCGAGCGCGCCGAGGCTGGCGCGACCGAGCTCGAGCGCAAGACGGGTCTGTCGAAGGACGAGCTGAAGAAGGAGCTCACGAAGGTCCGCGGCAACCGCGCCCTCGAGCTCCGCCTCGCCCGCAAGCTCGGTGGCAGCCGCGAGGAGCTCGACACCCTCGAGCAGACCCTGAAGGCCGCGCAGAAGGGCGTCCGCAAGGTCGAGGAAGAGCTGAACATCGACGTCGACGCGATCCGCGCGACCTACGAGGCCATCCGCTCCGGTGAGCGCATGGCCGAGAAGGCGAAGGCCGAGCTCGTCGAGGCGAACCTGCGCCTCGTCGTCTCGATCGCGAAGAAGTACACGAACCGCGGCCTGCAGTTCCTCGACCTCATCCAGGAGGGGAACATCGGCCTCATGAAGGCCGTCGACAAGTTCGAGTACAAGCGCGGCTACAAGTTCTCGACCTACGCGACCTGGTGGATCCGCCAAGCCATCACGCGCGCCATCGCCGATCAGGCCCGCACCATCCGCATCCCGGTGCACATGATCGAGACGATCAACAAGCTCATCCGCACCTCGCGCTACCTCGTCCAGGAGTACGGCCGCGAGCCCACGCCGGAGGAGATCGCCGAGAAGATGGAGCTGCCGCTCGACAAGGTCCGCAAGGTCCTCAAGATCGCGAAGGAGCCCATCAGCCTCGAGACCCCGATCGGCGAGGAGGAAGATTCGCATCTCGGCGACTTCATCGAGGACAAGTCGGTCGTGTCCCCGCAAGAGGCCGTGATCAACATGAACCTCGCGGAGCAGACGCGGCGCGTGCTGAAGACGCTGACCCCGCGCGAGGAGAAGGTCCTCCGCATGCGCTTCGGCATCGGCGAAAAGAGCGACCACACGTTGGAAGAGGTCGGTCAGGACTTCGAGGTCACCCGCGAGCGCATCCGACAAATCGAGGCGAAGGCGCTGCGCAAGCTCCGTCACCCGAGCCGCTCGAAGCAGTTGAAGAGCTTCATCGACAACTGACGCTCTCGGTGATGCGCGTCCGCTCCTCCTCCGTGTCGCAGCGCACGCGTCGTCCGGTGCGCTGGCTCGGCGTCGCGCTCGCCAGCGCGGCGGTCCCGCTCGGCCTCGCTGTGTTCTTGCCCGGCTGCGAGGGCAAGAAGATGACGCAGGCCGACTGCGAGCGCGTGGGCAAACACATGCGCGAGATCTGGGACGACGAGGTCGCCGCGACCGCGCCCTCCGAGGATCGGGAGCGCAGCGAGCGCGCGAAGAACGCCATCCGCATCGAGGGCGAGCGCATCACGAACGACTGGCTCGCGCAGTGTCGGCGCGACATCGAGGGGCGCCGCGTCGATCAGAAGGAGATCGACTGCATCCTCTCGGCGAAGACGATCGCCGCGCTCGAGTCCTGCGCCGCGAAAAAGTAGGACCTCAAACGATTCGTTGGGGGGCTAAATCCGCCCCCATGCGCTCCGCGCCCCCGATTCGCGGCGCGAGGGTCAGCCCTTGCGTGCGTCGGTCGACTCGCGACGCGCGATCTCCTTCGCGCGTTCGATCACCTGGAGCGCGTCCTCCGAGAGCGGCATGTCCTCTTCGCCGGGCACGCCGTTGCCGCGCACGAGCCGCGGCGCAGGAGGGCTCGCTCGTCGGGGTGCGGGCAGGCGCCGTTGCGCACGCCGTCGACGCAGCAGGAGCCCCGGGAGCTGCCACGCTTCCTTGCCGTCGAGCGGCGCGATCGGCAACAGGTTGAACGCCATCAGCCAGAGGTTCGACCAGACGAAGGCCTCACGGAGCTGCCACGCGTTGAGGTCGAGCGGCGGCCGCACTGTGAACCACACGAGGCTCAGCGCGAACACGACGAGCTGCCCGAAGACCCCGCCCCACGCGATGAGCGAGCGCTGAATCGGAGAGGGCTCACCCGACCATTCACACTCGCCGCCGAGTCCGTGGAGCCGCACGCCGATGACCCGAACGCCGTAGAGCCGCACCATCGCCGCGTGCCCGAGCTCGTGCACGAGGATGAGCATCACGAAGGCTGCCCAGAAGACGGGCGCCCACGAGAAGCGGCTCGCGAAGATCGCGCCGAGTGGGAGCGACCAGTGCACGTGGATGGGAGCTCCTCGAAAGCTGCCGACACGGAGCCACCCACGCATCCCTCAAGCGTCCCCAACCGCGTGGGGTTGGTCAAGCGGTCATGGACCTCCGCGCTTCACCGTGCGGCCTCGTCGATCCGAGGTTAGGTTTGTGAACGAATGCGACGAGAAGAGGCACAGATGGGCTTCGGCTTCCCGAAGCCGGGCCGCACCATCCTGACGGCGATGATCCTCGTCGGCGTCCTCTGGGTCTTCTTCGCCGTCTCGATCAACTGGATCCAGCGCGCGGACTCGATCTTCCTCGCGCTCGTCGGCAGCCCGACCGCGATCATCCACGGCCAGGTCTGGCGACTCGTGACGAGCTTCTTGCTCCACACACCGACGGGTCCTGGGGCGGCAGGCCACATCATGACGTCGCTCCTCGGCCTGTATTTCCTCGGGCCGTCGATCGAGGAGCGCTGGGGCTCGCGACGTCTCGCCGTGTTCATGCTGGGCACCGGGGTCTTCTCCGCGGTCGTCCAGGTGCTCGCGAGCCTGCTCATCGCGCGCATCGATCAGCCCGTGTTCTTCGGCTCGCTCGGCATCATCGACGCCATCGCCGTCGCGTGGGCGCTCACCTTCCGCGACCAGCAGATTCGGCTCTTCTTCGTGCTCCCGGTGAGCGGCCGCATGATGCTGCTCTTCATCGTCGGCATGAACGTCCTCTATCTGATCGCGCTCAATCAGCGCCCTGACGGTCTCGCGACGCCGTTCGGTGGGATGCTCGCGGGCTGGCTCTTCGCGGACGGCTCGCCGCTGCGCCGCCGCTATCTGGAGTGGAAGCTCTCGCGCATCCAGAAGCAGCTCGGAGCGCGCCCGGCCGGCTCGACCGAGGAGCGCGCGGCACGCCTCGGCCTGCGCGTCGTCGAGGGCGGGGCCTCCTCCAAGAAGCCCGACAAGTCGATGCTCAATTGACAATTTTGTAACAACCCTCCCCACCCAGCGATACGTCCGCGCGGCGCTCCGCGCTAGCAACGTCGCCTCCCCCGCGACCGAGGTGCGCAGCGCCAACCCTGCCTGTCGCGCGCGCCTCGACCGGTCTCCGCAGCGCTAGAAGCTCCCGCTCAAGCCCAGCTTGCCGCCATCCGGTCCGGCCGCGACGACGGGCGTGAGCTCCACGTCGGCGCGACCGCCTCGATCGCGCACCAACACGTCGTGCTGCATGGCGAGGCCCGCGATGAGCATGCCGAGCCCCACGCCCTGAATGAGCCCATCGACGGCGAGGAGCGCATAGGCCGCAGGCTCCGATTCGCCGTAGGCGCCGAGCGTCGCCATCGCGGCGAACGGGCCGAGCGCGGGCACGAAGAGCGTCGCTCCCGTCGCGACGCACGACTGGCACGGGTTCGTGTCCGTTTGGGAGTCGATGCCACCCACGATCAGGATCGCGGCCGGCAGGACGCCCAGCGTGAGCCAGCTCGTCCCGAGCTGGATGCTGCCGGCCATGACGAGCGGGACGTACGGCTCCTTTTCGGCGTGGTAGCCCGCGGGCAGAGGATCTCCCGGGCGCCACTCGTTTCTGACGTTGCTGAAGCTCGGCGGCTCCGCCACTCGGTCGCGAGGCTCCTCCACCGACTGGGCGGACGCGACTGGCGCGACGCTGAGAATCACAGCCACGCCCAGCGAGCTCAGCACGCACCTTGGAAGCGATCCGATTCTCGACATGTTCGATCTCCACGAATCAAGCGAACTCGTTCAACGCGACGTGCGCTCAGACGGCGCGCGCGCGGACGCGGCGGCGGCCGAGGCCGAGCACCGCGAGACCCAAGAGGACCATCACGCCCGCGCCACCCCCGGCGCCCGACGCGCGACAGCTGCAGCCGTCGTCATCGCCGCCGCCGTCGTCGCCGCCGCAGGTGTCGAGCGTGGTGTGCTGACACGTCCCCGCGGCGCACGCGTCGGTCGTGCACGCGTCTCCGTCGTCGCAGTCGGAGTCGACGGAGCAGCAGTCAGCGTCGGCGGGCGCGGTGCCCACGCACGCACCCGAGACGCACTGGTCGCCCGTCGTGCAGGTGCTTCCGTCGTCGCAGCTCGCGCCGTCGGGTTGGGTCACGTCCGCGGGGCACGCGCTCGCGGTGCCGTCGCAGGTCTCGTCGAAGTCGCAGCCGTCGGCGGCAGCGCGACACACCGTACCTGCGGTCGCGACCACATCGGCCGGGCATCCGAACGAGCTTCCGTCGCACGACTCGACTGCGTCGCAGGCGTCGGCTGCGTCGCGACAGACTGTCCCTACGGCCGATGCGACGTCGGCGGGACACTCGAGGCTCGTCGACGAGCACCGCTCGACGGCGTCGCAGAGATCCACAGCCGCGCGGCAGACGTGTGAGTCGGTCGCCGCGTACGGCCCGCAGGTGCCGTCCACGCTGCCGCCCGCGGCGGCGCTGCACACCATGCAGTCGTCGGGGTTGCCTCCTCCGCATGGACCGTCGCAGCAGACTCCGTCGACGCAGAAGCCGTTGTAGCAATCGCTCGCATCCGTACACGCGGTCCCGTCTGCGCTGCCGACGACCGAGAGGGTGTGGACGCGCAAGCTCCCCGAGTACGCGCCGAGCACGTCGTCTCCCGGCATGCCCGTCGCCGAGTGCGAGCCATCGCCGGCGATCGCGACGCCCGCGCCCGCGTTGTCTGCGTTCCCGTTGTTCGCGAACGGCAGCCGCAGGTGGTGCGACCAGTTGCCCTTGCTGCGGTGGTAGGCGTTCACCGCGCCCGCCGCGAGCCCAGCCTGGTCGTTCTTGGGCTCGCCTACCAACGCGATGGTGCCGTCCGCGCTGATGGATACGGACGCGCCCGCCTTGTCGCCGGGTCCCGCGATCGGGTCGCGCAGCTGAGCTTCGAACTGCCACGTGCTCCCGTCGTAGAAGCAGACGCTCGCCCCACCCTCGGACGAGTCGGGACACCCGAACACCACGCGGTCGCCGCTCGCGTTGACGCCGACGCTTTGGCCGCAGTGCTCGTCCCCGATCCCCTGGGTCGGGAGCGGCCCCTCCTCGGTCCACGTCGTACCGCTCCGGCGAAAGACGAACACACCGCCCGATCCAGAAGGCGAGAAGAGAGGCGCCCCGACCACGGCGACGCTGCCATCACCGTTGATGGCGACCGAGGATCCGAACCGAGCGTCCAAGAAGGGCGTGGTCCACACGAGCTCGCTCTCGATGCTCCAGGTCGAGCCATCGCGAACGAGGACCCACGCGCTCCCGACGTCGGTCCCGCCGTTCGGATCGTCGTTCGGCGTCCCGACCACCGCGCGCGTCCCCGTTGCGTCGAGCGCGACCGAACGACCAAAGAGGTCGTACGCGGCCGGCGCCGGGTTGTTGACCTGACCCTCGAGCGACCACGTCGACCCATTTCGGACGAAGAACCTCACGAGGCCAGGGAAGTTCGCGTTGATGTTGCTCATCCCGACGGCGAGGCGATCTCCAGCGGCCGAAAAGGAGACCGAGATCCCCAAGCCCTCTTGGTAGGCGCCCGAGAGCGTCTGCTCGCTCGCCCACGTGTCGCCGCTCCGCACGAGGATCTCGACGGCGTTGTCGCGCCCGACCGCGATGCGCGAGCCGGTCCCGTCCATCGCGACGATGGCGCCGCTCATGCTGTACGAGCCGCTGTTCGGTACACCGAGGACCTGCTCCTCGATGGAGACCACCGGATCGATGAGCAGCGGATAGCGCGCGCCAGCGTCGTCCACGACGATGCGGATCACGTGGTCCTCGGCCTCGAGGTGCGCGGGCACCTCTCTCGCGTCGGCGTCGATGACCGCGAGGCCGGCGTATCGACCAAACCGCGCGCCCGCCGAGGTAGCGAGCGCGACGCCTCCGCGGTCGATCACGTGCGCCACGACATCGCCGTCGAGCGCGAGCTCGACCTCGAGATCACCGTCGCCCTCGGGGCGCTCGTCGATCGTCACGCCGTGTTCGAGGCCCTCGGGCGTGGCGCGCCACCACTCGTCGACGCCGCGCGCCGGGGTGCGCTCGACGCTCGCGCCCTCGATGCGCGCAGGCGCGACGCCGAGGCTCTCGCGCTCGCCGCGAGCGCGTCCGATCGCCGCGAGGCGCAGTCCGAAATCGACCGCGCCGACGTGCACGCGCGTCGCGTCCTCGGCGAACTTCACGTCGAGCACGGCGTCCGCGCCGAGCTCCACGCCCGCGCTCGTCGCGCGCGGCACGAGTCGAGCTTCTGTCGCGAGCGATGCGCCTGACGCGCCCGCCTTGGGCGCGTGTGCGACGTCGACGCGGCCCTCCTCCGCGACGATGGGCGACTCGCGTTCGACGCCGCATCCAAACATCAACGAGCCGCTCGCGAGAGCAGCGAAAACGAAACCTCGCATCGTGGACCCCTTCGTTCGTCTGCGCTCCACGATGGCGATCGCACTGCGACCTCACAAGGCTTTGCCCGCTCAACAATTGTTTGGGGTCGCGCTCAGACAGAGCGCTCTCACGCGCGGCGCTCGCTCGAAATCCTTGGTAACCTCCTCGCTCCTACGCATGACGGTCCGCTCTCGCCTGCGCCGCTGCGGCCTGCTTCGCTCGCGCCGAGACACGTCCGACCGACGCGGTGAAGCAGCCTTCTACCGCTACCGCGTCGCGGTGACGGCGCAGCTCACACTGTTCGCGGGGATCGTCGTCTTCCTCGCCACGGTGCTCTGGTGGCCGCTCGACAGCGTCGTGCTCGCAGACGAGCCCGTACGCGAGGGCTTCCGCTGGCTCCGAATCCGCGCCGTCTTCGTCGAGGTTCCAGTCCTCCTCGCCTTCGTGCTCTCAAGACGCGTGCGGCGCTCGGCGCTCGTCCTCGGTCCGCTGAGCCTCGTGCTCTTGCTCGGCACCTTCGGGTTCTCGCTCGGGCGCGTGCCCGCGCGCGACCACACCGCGCTCAGCGACGCGATGCTCGGCATCATCGCGATGGCGCTCCTGCCCGCGCGCTTGCGCACGCGCGCTGTGTGGTCGGTCGCGGCCGGAGCGGCCCTCGTCGCGGGCTACTTCATCAGCAACCCTGCGCGATGGGACGTCCCCGGCGCCTCGATGCAAGTGAGCTTCGCCGCGTTCGCGGTGGGCCTCACCGCGACGATCGGTGAGGTCGGCTACCGCATCCTGCGCCGCGCGTTCTTCCAGCGGCGCGAGCTCGACGCGGCCAACGCGAAGCTCGCGAACATGAGCAGCTCCCTCGCGCGGACGGTGAGCGAGCGCACCCAGCAGCTGCGCGATCTCGCGACGCACCTCGCCGACGTGCAAGAGTCCGAGCGCCGGCGCATCGCGCGCGACCTGCACGACGACCTCGGGCAGAGCCTCACGGCGCTCCGCTACACGCTCGCGCGCCTCGTCGACCGCATGCCGCCCGTCGACGATCGCGCGCAGGATCTCGTGGACGACATGGGCTCGCTCCTCGACGGCACGTTCACCACCGTGCGCGCGTTCCTCTCGCAGCTCCGCCCGCGCATCCTCGACGATCTCGGGCTCGTCGCCGCAGCGGATTGGCTCGCGGTCCGCACGGCCGACGCGAGCGCGATCCCGTGCGACCTCGTCGTGACGGACGCTGCGCGCGCGGCCGAGCCGCGCCTCGATCCAGCGCACGCCCTCGCGCTCTTTCGTGCGCTCCAGGAGGCGCTCACCAACGCGCTCCGCCACGGCAAGCCGAGCCGCGTTCGAATGGCGATCGGCGCGGATGTCGACCGATTCTTCGTGCAAGTCGAAGACGACGGCGCCGGGTTCGATCCGAGCGAGCGCCCCTCGGGCTTCGGCTTGCTCGGGCTACGCGAGCGGCTCGTCGCGCTCGGCGGCGCGCTCGATCTCACGTCGACCCCCGGCAAGGGGACCTCGCTCGCAGCCTCGGTCCCCCTCGGCGCCGGCGAGCTCCCGACCGCCACGACGACGAGCAACAGCGACCGTCCTCAAACGACGGGAGCGCCTTCGTCAGGCGGCGCGCCCCCCTCGGGCGGTGAGGTGATCATCCCCGACGCGTAGGCGTATTTCACGAGGTCGGGGACGGTCTGCACGCCAAGCTTCTCGCGCACGCGCGCGAGGTGGTTGCTCACAGTGCACGATTGCAAATCGAGTTCGGCTGCGATCTCCGCGACCGAGCGCCCCGACACGAGCAGCAGCAGCACCTGGTGCTCGCGCCGCGAGAGCTTCTCGTGCCCAGCGCGGATCGGCCGACCGCTGAGAGCGCCCGGGCGCTCCGGCGACGCGCGCTTGCCGGCGGCTGCGGAGCGGATGGCCTCGACGAGCTCGCTCGGCGGACGCTCCTTCGACACGTAGAAGGCAGCGCCGTCGAGGAGCGCGCGGTACGCGAACTGGTCCTCCGGGTGACTCGACAGGACGACAACCGCCAGCTCGGGGCGCTCGGTGTGCAGGCGCCTCAGCACCTCCGTCCCGCTCAGCCGCGGCAGCGAAAGATCGAGGACGAGGACGTTGGCGCGCGAGAGCGCCTCGGCCTTCATCAGCCGAAGGCCGTCATCTGCCTCCCCCACGACTTCGAGGCCGTCCGTGGCGCGAAGAAGCTCGATCACGCCGTGGCGCACGATGGGGTGATCGTCGGCGACGAATACGCGAATCACAGTGGGACAACGATGAGCGTCGCATCGCCCACGGGCAATCAACAATTGTTTGGGGCCGCTCGTATGTCGCCCTCGAATCCTTTCCGTCGCTTTGCGACGCAAACAACTTGGGCGAATTCTTTCCGTCGCTTCGCGACGCAAACAACTTGGGCTCGCTTTCGCTCGCCCAACATGGGGAATTCTTTCCGTCGCTTCGCGACGCAAACAATTGTTCGGGTCGACGATGGGGACGGCCGCCACATATTCGGAGGACGCGCTTCACTAACAATCTTGAAAGCATGGTCAGAACAGAATGAAGACAATCTCGATCCTCGCGACGGCGTGCGTCGGCGCGATGCTCCTCGCGGGCTGCTCGGACGACGCATCCGGCGGCGCGGGTGGGAGCGGGGCCAGCGGCGGAGCTGGAGGCTCCAATGAGGGTGGCTCTGGCGGGTCCGTCAGCAGCTCGACGGGCGGCGCAGGGGGAGCCGGCGGCGCGGGATGCGCGCCGACCGTTTGTCAGGACGCCAACATCACAGCCCAGGTCGACCCCATAACGGCCTTCGGTCTCATCCAGGGCCTCTACCAGGGGCACCCCAACGCGCAGTGCGCGGAGTCATCCCTCACCCAGAGCCAATTCACGACGAACAAGACGCTCACGCTGCAAGTCGACAGCGGCGGCAGCATCTTCCTCTCCGGCGATGGCGTCGACTACGGCTGGAACTTCCTGACGGCCGGCGACTGCGATTTTGCATGCGCTGACGGCGAAGGGACGACGTGGGTCTCCTTTCAAGACGATAGCAGCTCCGCGCTCACATCCACTGTGACGTTTGGCGTGCGGTCGGATGGGAGCCCTACAGACTTCACTCTCCACGCGAACCCTGACTGTTCAGTCACCGATCTCATCAAGCTATGAGCCTAGTTGGGGGGTCTTGTAGGCCCAGGCCCGAATGGACCCCAATTGGCGACTTGCTCCCCTCGCGGAGCGAGGGGGACGAGTCCCCCAAGTTGCTCACCGAACGACGGGAGCGAGTCGCCCAAGTTTTTGCACACTGTTTTGGAGGGACAATGGCTACACGATCACTGTCGGCGAGTCGGATTGGCGGGTGGGTATTGGCTGGCGGCCTCCTCTTCGGAGTGGCCTCCTGCGCGAAGTTCTTCGACACGACGATCTACTCTCGAGACCCGTACACAGGCGCCTGTCCAGATCCGGTCCAGGACGGCGCGGCGCCCGGCGAGGAGTGCGAGACCGCAGAAGACTGCGCCGAGGTCTGCTGCGACTGTGCGATCAACGACCGCCCCTCGTACGGCGCGGCGGCGTGCATCGACCACGTCTGCGCTTCTGCCGACGAGGTTTGCTCGTACGTGCTCGAGAACCAACCGAAGGCGTGCGCTCCAATGGTGCTCGGAAACCAGGAAGACGGGGCCTGCCCCAGCACCGAGCAAGACGGCAAGTCACCGGGGAAGGAGTGCGAGGCAGCCGAGGACTGCAAGGGCGAGTGCTGCACGTGCCCCGACGGCGTCACCACCTACGAGGCCTCGTCGTGCCAGATCGATCTCGTGGAGACTGGCAAACAACTCTGTCAGGAGCCCGAGGTCGCCTGCCAGGACGCGCTCGACGCAAACCCCGCCCTCTGCCCTGCCGCGACCCCCTGATCGCGGCCGATGACCGCGGCTCAGCTCAGAACGCGTTGCCGATCGTGAACTCGAACTTGTTCGACTCTTCGTACGAGAGCGGCGCGAAGGGAAAGCCCCACTCGAAGCGGAGCGGCCCGAGCGGCGAGATCCACCGAAGCCCGAGACCCCAGGAGGTGCGTACCTTGAGCAGGCTCTCGGGCTTGAAGCACGGATCGGTGACGGAGTCCGGCGAAGCCGGCGCAGCGTCGCAATAGAGGTCCTCGAGGTTCCAGGCGTTGCCGAGGTCCGTGAAGATGACGCCGCGCAGCTGCACGGCCTCGATGATCGGGAACTCGATCTCGATGTTCTGGAAGTACATCAGGTTGCCGCCGATGTTCGCCCCGTTGCGGATCGGGTCGCTGTTCTCATCGAGCGCATTGCGGAGCGGCAACCGCGGGCCGACCGAGCGCAGGGGGAAGCCGCGCAGGTCGAAGATGCCCCCGAGGAAGAAGCGCGCGTAGATGGGCACGCCCGTCGGATCAGGGCTCGTCACCGCACCCGCCTCGCTGTTGAAGCGGAAGATGATGTCGTCGGTGATCGGGTAGTAGGCCTTGAAGTTGCCGCGGTATTTGAAGAACTGGTTGTCCGTGCCGAAGATCGCGGGCGCGAACTCCGCCGACAAGTTCAGGTAGATACCGCTCGTCGGGAAGAGCTGGTTGTTGCGCGTGTCGAGCGTCAGCGTGGGCTTGATGCTCGAGGTGACGCCGTCGTTGAAGAGGTTCGCGAGCGGCAGCTTCTTGAAGACGCTGACCGTGCTCGCCGTGCCGAAGAACGTCGCCGGAGACGAGTTCGAGATCTCGTCGTTTTGGATCGTGTAGGTGAGCGACGCGCGGAGCTCGGGCTGGATGATCGGGTAGCCGAGGGTGATCTGTCCGCCGAGCGAGTTCTGCGCGAACTGCTCGTATTGGTTCAGCCGGTCGTACAAGCTGATCGAGCCGGAGAGCTCAGTCTCGAAGAGGTAAGGCTCGACGAAGCGGAAGTCGACGAGCTGTCGGAGCCCGGAGATCTGGGCTTGCAGCGAGAACGCTTGACCGTTGCCGAAGAGGTTCGACTGTTGGATCTGCGCGGTCGCGATGAAGCTCTCGATGCTGGAGAAGCCCGCGCCGATTTGGAAGGTCCCCGTCGGCTTCTCCACGATGCGGACGACGACGTTGATCGAGTCCTCGGTGTCGCCTTGCTCGGTCGTGATGTCGACCCGCTCGAAGTAGCCGAGCGAGACGATGCGGCGCTTGCTGCGCTCGAGCGCCGTCTCGCTGAAGAGCTTCTGCTCTTCGATCTCGAGCTCACGGCGGATGACCTTGTCGCGGGTCTTCGTGTTGCCGACGACCTCGATGCGGCCGAAGACGACCGGCTTGTTGCGCTTGATCGCGATGCGGATGTCGACCTCGTTCGCGGTCGGGTCGACGTCGTTGTCGAGCGGGACCTCGACGTTCGCAAAGCCCTGGTCGCGGTACATCCGCTGGATGTTGCCGATGTCCTTCGCGATGGCGGCGCGGTTGAAATAGTCGCCCGGACGCGAGCGGATCATGTCCCGCAGCGCGCGCCGCCCACCGATCGGCTCGACCTCTTTGCCGTCCGCATCCTTCTCGTAGACGGCGACCGAGCGGATCTTGAAGCGCGGCCCCTCCACGATCGGGATCGTGATCTCGATGCCGGTGCGGTCGGGCGTGATCATCACGCGCGGGGTCGCCACCTGCACGCCGAGGAAGCCGCGGTCGTAGTAGAGCGAGTTGATGATGAGCACGTCGCGCTCGAACGCGTCGGCGCGGAACGACGCCCCCGACCCGAAGTCGAAGAAGCTCGTGTGCCCGGTGATCATCACCTCGCGGAGGTCGTCCTCCGAGACGTTGTTGTTCCCCACGAAGGAGATGCGGCGGATCGTGACCTGTTCGTGCTCGGCGATCTTGAACTTGAGCTCGACCTGGCTGTCTTTCGTCTGGCCGACCTCGTAGTCGACCTCGGCCAGGAAGAAGCCCTCTTCGGCGTACTTGTCGCGGAGCTTCTGCACGCCACGGCGGAGCGCGGAGTAGCTCAGCACCGACCCGATCTTCACCTCGACGCTGAGCGCCTCGAGGAGGTCGTCGTTGTCGACGGCGCTGTTCCCCTCGAACGTGATGTTTTTGATCGCGGGGCGCTCGTGGACGATGATTCTGAGGTCGACGCCGTTGTCCTTGCGGGTGAGCTCGACCTTGATGTCGTCGAAGTAGAGCGACCTCCACATCTCCTTGACGTCTTGCGCGAGCCCCTCCGGCGAGAAGACCTGACCCACGCGCACGTTGCGGAGGAGCGCCTCGACGTCTTCGGTCGGCAGGCGGGAGTTGCCGGTGATGACAACTTTGTCAATGACGAGCCCGCGCGCGAGATCCGCCTCGCTCGGAGGGAGTGGAGGGAGCGGCTGTGAGGTCGGCTGTGGCTGAGGCTGGGGTTGTTGAGCCCACGCCGACGCGGTCGGCAAGGCGAACGCCAGCAGCGCGACGAGGACGCCCACCCACGAAAGAAGACGTCGAGCGCGCGGGCGACGCCGTGAGCACGCCCGACGACGAGAGCCTGGAATTGTCCGAGCGGAAGCTCGCATCTAGGGAACGATGGGTGCGCCGCCGTCGACCAACGCGGGCCGACGAGACGTGGGTTGGAGGGGAAGTCGCTGCGGCACGAGCGCGTGAGCCGTACCGCAGGGACGTGCAGGTCACAAGGGCGTCAACCGAGAGCCCTCGACCGCGGAGAGCCGCACCTCGGACCTTGACCGACGCGCAAAGCGCTTCTAAAGACCACCTTCCCCCTTCACTGAACGCGAGTTTACCAGAGGCTTACCGTGGCCCGGCCCGCATCATCGAAGCAGAGCTCCTCCACACCGCCGCCTCCCCTCTACTTCGAGGACACGTCTCTCTCGCGTGAGGCCGAGCGCCGATACCTCAACTACGCGTTGAGCGTCATCACCTCGCGCGCGCTCCCCGACGTGCGCGACGGACTGAAGCCCGTGCAGCGGCGCATCCTCTACACGATGCACCACGATCTGCGCCTCGCCCCCGACGCGAAGGCACGCAAGAGCGCGGCGGTCGTCGGCGACGTGATGGGTAAATATCACCCGCACGGCGACCAGGCGATTTACGACGCGATGGTGCGCCTCGCGCAGCCGTGGGTGATGCGCGCCCCCATGGTCGAGGGCCAGGGCAATTTCGGGAGCGTCGACGGCGATTCCCCCGCGGCCATGCGCTACACCGAGGCGAAACTCAGGCCGATCGCGCTCGAGCTCCTCAGCGAACTCGGCCAGCGCACGGTGGATTGGCGACCGAACTACGACGGCACCCGCAGCGAGCCCGTCGTGCTGCCGGCGCGCTTCCCGAACCTCCTCGTCAACGGCGCGCAGGGCATCGCGGTCGGCATGGCGACGAGCATTCCGCCGCACAACTTGGGCGAGATCATCGACGCGTCCATCGCCCTGATCGAGACGCCCGACCTCCCGACCAAGAAGCTCGTGTCGTTCGTCAAGGGCCCTGACTTTCCGACGGGCGGCCTGCTCATGGCCTCGCGACGCGAGATCGAGGACATCTACGAGACGGGGAGCGGCTCACTGAAGCTCCGCGGCGAGTGGACGACGGAAGAAGAGGACGGTCGCCGCGGCTCCTCTTCGATCGTCATCACATCCATCCCGTTCGCGGTGGAGCGCGCCAACATCGTCGAGAAGATCGCGCAGGTCATCATCTCGAAGAAGCTGCCGACGCTGCTCGACGTTCGCGACGAGTCGACGGAGCAGATCCGCATCGTGCTCGAGATCAAGAAGGGTACCGATCCGCAGCTCGTGATGGCGTACCTCTTCAAGCAGACGCCGCTCGCGCAGAACGTCCAGGTCAACCTGACCTGCCTCGTCCCCGACTCGCTCGCCCCCGGCGAGGGTGAGGCCTGCTCGCCGAAGCGCCTCGGCGTCCGCGACATCCTTCGCTCGTTCCTTGATTTTCGCCTCGCGACGCTCACGCGCCGCATCGAGTTCGAACTCGACGAGGTGAAGAAGCGCATCCACCTCCTCGAGGGCTTCGAGATCGTCTTCGACGCGCTCGACGAGGTCATCCGCATCATCCGCCGCAGCGAGGGCCGCGCTGACGCAGCCTCCCAGCTGATGAAGCGGTTCTCCCTGTCGGAGGAGCAGACGGACGCCATCCTCGAGCTTCGCCTCTACCGCCTGGCGCGGCTCGAGATCCTGATGATCCGCAAAGAGCTGGCGGAGAAGCGCGCGCAGGCGAAGCACCTCGAGGGCGTGCTCAAGTCGACCGACAAACGCTGGGCGATGATCCGCGACGAGCTCAAGGACATCCGCGGCAAGTACGCCGACAAGCGACGCACCAAGATCGCCGGCTCGATCGACGAGCCCGAGTTCCAGGCCGAGGATTTCATCATCGACGAGGACGCGAACGTCATCCTCTCGACCCAGGGCTGGTTGAAGCGCGCCAAGGAGATCAAAGATCTCGGCTCGACCCGACTTCGCGAGGGCGACTCGGTGCTGGCCGCCACCGCGGGCTCGACCCGCGCGTCGGTCGCGTTCTTCTCGAACTACGGCAGCTGCTACGTGACGCGCATCCACGAGGTGCCGCAGTCGACAGGTTACGGCGACCCCGTTCAGAAGCTGTTCAAGCTCGCAGACGGCGAGCGGATGATCGCGATGTTCGGCTTCGATCCGCGCGTCCTCGAGGTCCCACCCGCGGCGTCCGCGAGCGGCGACGACGACGCCGAGCCCTCCTCCAGCGAGGTCGGGCCCGAGCCTCCGTTCGCGGTCGCGGTGACGAAGAGCGGTCTCGCGCTCCGCTTCTCGCTGCGTGGGCATCGCGATCCGTCGACGCGCAGCGGACGTCGGTTCGCCCGCCTGAACGAGGGTGACGAGATCGCGTACGTCGGCCTCTGCTCCGACGAGGACGCTGTCCTCGCCGTCGCGAGCGACGGGCACGCGCTCGCGGTCTACACCTCCGACGTCGCGCTCCTCTCCGGTGCCGGCAAGGGCACGATCCTCATCAAGCTCGCGGAGGGCGAGCGCGTGGTCGGTGCGACCGTGGTTCCGACGGCCTCGGGGAAGGTCACGGTCGTCAGCGACAAGGGCAAAGAGAGCTCGCTCGTCGTCGACAAATTCCTCGGCGAGCGCGCGCGTCCCGGTGAGGTCTTCATGCGCCGCGAGAAGCCGCAGCGCCTGCTGCTACCGCCCCCCGAGCTCCCGCCGCTCAAGTTCGACACTGAGGAGGGAACCTGATGCCCCCGATCGCCGCACCCAAGAAGACCGGCAAGGCGGACTACACCGGCGACGACATCCTCGTCCTCGAGGGGCTCGAGCCGGTGCGGACGCGGCCCGCGATGTACATCGGGACGACCGACAGCCGCGGTTTTCACCATCTCCTCTGGGAGATCCTCGACAACGCGATCGACGAGGTCATGAACGGCCACGCGCGTCGCGTGGAGATCCAGCTCGACGCCGATCACAAGGGCGTCGCGGTCTACGACGACGGTCGCGGCATCCCCGTCGACATGAACTCGAAGCACAAGCTCCCTGCGCTCGAGCTCATTTTCACGGTCCTTCACTCGGGGGGGAAGTTCAAGCAGGGCAACTACGCGGTCTCGGGCGGGCTTCACGGGGTGGGCGCGAGCGTCGTGAACGCCCTCTCCGAGGCCCTCGAGGTCACCGTCTACCGCGACGGTTTCGAGTGGTCGCAGACGTTCTGTCGCGGCAAGCCCACCTCGAAGCTCAAGCGCGGTGGCGCGTCCCGCAAGCGCGGGACGATCGTGCACTTCCGCCCCGATCACGAGATCTTCGGGCAGCGCACGTTCGACCCTGAGCTCATCCTCGAACGCCTCGAGACCAAGGCCTACTTGCACGGTGGCGTGCAGATTTCCTTCTCGGACGCGGCGAACGGTCAGACGATCGAACTCTGCCACCCAGGGGGCATCGCGGAGTACCTGCCGAAGCTCATTCAAGGCCGCGGCAAGCCTGTCGCCCACCCCAGTCAGTTCGTCCTGTCTTACACCCCACAAGACGAGAGCCCCAGCGTCGAGGTCGCGCTGGCTTGGACGGAGGGCACCGAGCCCTACGTCAAATCCCACGCGAACGGCATCCCCACCGCCTTCGGCGGCACCCACGAGGCAGGCTTCAACACCGCCGTCGTGAAGGCCGTGCGTGCCTTCATCGAGGCGCGGAAGGTCCCGATAAAAGGCGTGACGCTCACCGCCGAGGACATCCGCGAGGGCATCGTCGCGCTCATCAGCGTCTACGTCGGCAACCCGCAGTTCCAGGGCCAGACCAAGGACAAACTCAACAACCCCGAGGTCGCGGGTTCGGTCGAGAGCGCCGTCCGCCCAGCCCTCGAGCGCTGGCTGCTCGAGAACGGCAGCATTGGCGACGCCATCGTGATGCGGGCCATCCTCGCCGCGCGCGCTCGCGAGGCCCGCCGCGAGGCTACGCAGCAGGTCATCCGCAAGACCGCGGTCAGTCACCGGCTGAACCTGCCCGGCAAGCTCGCGGACTGTTCGTCGACCGACCCTCAGGAGAGTGAGATCTTCCTGGTCGAGGGTGACTCCGCAGGCGGCTCTGCAAAGCAGGGCCGCGACCGCCGCACGCAGGCTGTCCTCCCCCTACGTGGCAAGGTCTTGAACGCTGAGCAGGCGACCGCGGCGAAGGTCCGCGAGAACAAGGAGCTCACCGACGTCGTGAGCGCGCTCGGCTGCGGGATCGGCCCCGAGTTCGACTCTTCGAAGCTTCGCTACGGCCGCATCTTCCTTCTGATGGATGCGGACAGCGACGGGCAGCACATCTCCACGCTGCTGCTCACCTTCTTCTATAGGCACATGCGTAAGCTCATCGAAGAGGGGCACGTCTTCATCGCGCTGCCTCCCCTCTTCCGCATCGACGTCGGCAAAGAGACCCATTGGGCTCTCGACGAGCGAGAGCGGGACCGCGTCCTCTCCAAACTGGCGAAGAACGCGAAGCCCGAGATCAGTCGCTTCAAGGGCCTCGGTGAGATGCCCGCCGAAGACCTGAAGTCGACGACCCTCGACCCGAAGCGCCGTCGTGCTCTGCGCGTCACCATCGACGACGCTCTCGAGACTGAGCGCATCATGACCGAGCTCATGGGCAAGGATGCGCAAGCCCGTTTCCGGTTCATCATGGACCGTGCCCGCGAGGCCGAACTCGACGTGTGAATGGGTGATTACACCCCGCGGTTTACGGCGCTTGACCGACCGATTTTCCCTGCCGGGCCGATGTAGGCAACTCTGCGCAGAGACTATTTTTCACCCTGTTGGGGTGAAACTTGGGTGCTCGGCGGCCGCAGAACAACGAACTTCGGTCAGCGATTCACTGGGCACAGGAGGGGATAGACGAGGCCCTGCGTGAACCGCTGCAATTTGCCGCTCTCGAGCATGATTCTGTCGGTGCAAACCTCTCGAGACCTCGGCTGCGTACACCCCTGCTCAGTGACCTAGGCATCACTCCGCGTGAACCAAGATTCACGCAACACGGTTTCTTCGCGGGTTTTTCGTGCATTTCGAGCACAAAACCAGCGTCTCGGGTCGGCCCGTCGGTTGCAAAAGCCCTAACCGACCGACGCGGGAGTGGACCCGCGAGGCCAACGAGGAGAGAACACCGTGTCCAGCCCGCTTTCTTTGCAGAAGGTTTCGTCGATCCCCCCCGCCCCCGAGAGCCACAGCCAGATCGCACCCAAGACTTTGGGGACGGGGCACGAGAGCATGATGGGCGATTCGGGAGCCCGAGGCCTCGAGCCCTGCGATGCGAGCTCGGATGTCGACTTGGCTCAATACGAAGGCGCCGGCCGGTCGCAGATCCTGCCCGGCACCATGCAGCGCCTCATCATCGCTCGCGCTCGCATCTACGAAGCAGCGCGCGCTGGACAGCGCATCCGCACCTACGAAGTGGCGCTCGACCTCGACATGTCCGAGTTCCACTTCGCACGGCAGTTCCGGCTCGCGTTCGATCGGTCGCCGCACGTCTATTACGACGAGGTGCGTGCCGACACCGCTCGCTTGATGCTCAACTCGGGACACAACGAGGGCTACGTCGCTCGCAAGATCGGCTTCCGTCGTCCTGCCGAGCTGCGCGCACTCCTCGGCAAGCGCCCCGCCGGGACGCTGCCTCCCGAGCTGTCGCGATGACTCCGCGGAGCTGGGCGCTGCTCCGCCAATCGATGTGCGGGCCTCAAACGGGCGACACCGCCCGTCGTTCTCTCCACACCTGATCGCCCGCTTCTAGACCGCTCCTCGAGCGCCCTTTCGAGACGGTCCCAAACCTCAAAACCCCGCGCGTGGTCCTCGCACCGCGGGGTCTCCTGTTGCTGCGACTTGCGCAGCAGCTCAGGGCTCTGCGCGATCTTCGGGCGTCGCCGACTCCCCGTCGTTGCGGCTCGCGCTGCGTGGCGCTGCGAGGCCGCCGATCGAGAGGAGCTGGTCCGTCACCGCTGCGTGCGCACGCTCGCGGAGGTCGTTGACCCGGATCGATTCCCTGCCGGTGGAGGTCGGGTAGATGGGTGTACCCACGCTGACGCGAACGCGTCGCAGGTTGTTTTCGCCTGTGTTGGGAGCCCCACGTCGCATCAGATCGAAGGTTCCGTTCAACGCGACGGGCACGACGGGCACGTTCGCGCGCACCGCCGCATAGAAGCCACCGTTCTTGAAGCTCTTGAGGTTGCCGTCGGCTGTGCGCGTGCCCTCCGGAAAAATCAGGAGAGGCTTGCCGTCACCGAGGACCTTCACGAAGCGCTCGATCACCTCGGCCGCAGCGCGCGGGCCACCGCCGCGATCGACGGGGACGTGCCCGCTCAAGGCCAGGTGCCACCCGAGGAAGGGCACCCGGAGGAGCGAGCGCTTCGCGACCCATTTGTAGTCGCCTCGCAGCACGCTGCCGAGCACGATGATGTCGACGATGCTCTGGTGGTTCGACGTGTAGACGAACGCACCGTTCGACGGGATGTTGTCGAGGCCGTCGGCGACGACCTCGATCGCGAGCGCTCGCGTGCTGTCGATGCACCACTTCCGCATCGCCCAGAGGCTGACGCGTCGGTCCGAGGTCATCGGGCCGAGCGTCACCGACAAGGACCCGTACATGGCCGTCCGCGCCGCGAACGGGACCCACTGCTTCGCCGATCTCCAGAGGTCGCGGGGCGTCATAGCTCGACTCAATGCGCTAGCAGAGCTCGCGAAAGACTCCAAATACACGGTGAAATGCGACCATTCGGTCACGTCGATCGATCGAAACACGACCGACCAGTCAGTCTGTATTGGGTCAGGGGGTAGCCTCGCAGCCGAGCGCGATCGCGTGGAGCTCGGGGTGATCACCACCGTCGCCGCTGCCGAGCGCGGTGTAGACGACGACGATTCGGCCGTGCGCCGACGCGATGGTGGGCCATCCGAACACGTCGAGGCCGAAGCCCGGATCGCGAGACCCGCGCCAACTGTCGTGGAGCTGACCGCTCGAGTCGCGGCGCTCGACGACCGAGTCGTAAGTGGCATCGCTGATCGCTGTGCTCGCGACGACGAATCCCCCGCCCCCATCGCTCGCGAGCGCGTGCTGGCCCATCGTCTCACCGGTGAGCGTCGGCCCGGAGACGAGCTCACCCGACGCATCGAGGCGGGCCTCGATCCGTTCGCCGCTCGCGCCGCGCGCCCAGATGAAGAAGCCGGCGGCGCCTGCGACGACTTGGGCGTCCGTCCAGTTCGTCCCGATCGGAGCGGTGAGCTCGAGCGGCGGCGCGACCTCCTGACCGAGCGGATCGAGGCGATGGACACGGAGGAGAAAGACGCCGTCCACGAGCGCGCTATAGGTCGCGAGCACGAGGTCGCCGAGCTTCGCGAAGCGCGGGTGGCTGTAGAGATCGCCGTCGCCGGGTGCGAGCGTCACCGTGTCGAGGCTCGCACCATCGTTCGAGGAGACATCGAGGCGAACGTCGAAGATGCTGTTGTCGGTCCAACCGAACAGCAAGCGATCGCCCGTGGCGATGCCGCCTGGGGTGCCGGCGCCACAGTGGTTGCTCGCGGGTGGGCGAACGCCGAAGTCGGTGAATTCCAGCGCATCGGAGAGCCACCCGATCGCCGCACGATCTTCGGAGCCATAGCGACCGCAGTACGACGCGAGGAAGCCGCCGTCGGCGCGTGAGAGCGTGAGCCCGTTCGCCATGTTGAGCGTGGTGAGCGGGGCCTTCGTCGTCACGGGCGCGCCCGACGCATCGAGGACACCGTAGAAGACGTTGGTCTGAGGGTTCGAGCCGTTGAAGCCCGTGCCGTACGCGAAGACAAAGCCGTCGTCGCTTGGAACGACGCTCGCGTAAGCCAGGTAGTTGAGCGACGGGTCGAGCGTGAACGGACCCGCGACGCGCGCGAGCCCGAGGTCTTCGTCGACGGCGCCGTCGCAGTCGTCGTCTTCGCCGTTGCAGACCTCGGGGGACGGCGAGCCTGGAACGCAGGTCGCGGGCGAGCCGTCGATGCACGCGGCGACCTCGACGCGACACGCGCCGACCCCGCAGGTGATCGTGCCGAGCCCTTCGTCGACGTCGCCGTCGAGGTCGTCGTCGAGGCCGTTGCAGATCTCCCGAGCGCCAGCACCGCCTGCACCGCCGACGTCGCGATCAGCGTCGCCCAGCCCGGTGCGTGCGCCGCAGCCTGCTGCCGCGACGACGGTGCACACCCCAAAAATCAAACCTCGCAACATCGTCAGAGCGTAGGCGGCATGACCATTCCCCACCCAGCGATCACGGGGCGACCGGCTCGGTCGAAGCGCAAAGTGAGGATGCCGGGTTTGTCGACGTCCTTCACCACGGCGGGGCGCATGTGGCCGAGGTGCTCGGCGAGCACCATCGCGCCAGGCTTGGGATCGTAGGTGACGGGGATGGGTCGAAGATCGGCGAGATCCACGATGCGCGCCGCGCCGGCGTAGCCGAGGACGAGCCACTTCGTCGCGGTCGCTTCGTCGCCGAGCGCCGAGACGAGCAGCACGTGTTCGAGCGATGCGCCGAGGTCGGTCGCGGCGTCGAACGCAGCGGCTGCGGATGCGGACGCGAACGCCGAGCTGCTCGGAGGCGGAAGAGGCGTCGCGCTCGCGGCACCGCCCTTCGTCGCGGTCGCCGACGGAGCTGCGCGGAGCACCGCGTAGTTGCCGGGTTTGAAGCCATCGGACTGCACTGACAAAGATGTAGGGTCGACCTGGCGATCGGTTTTGTCGGAGACATCGGTGAAGCGGACGACCGCGTCTCCCTTCGCCGCGAGCTTGCGCAGGACGCCGTGGCGAAGACTGCCCGCCCACTCACCGAGGACGGGCTGGCCGACGCGGGCGCGCGCGGCGCCGTTCACGGGGATCACGTAGCCGGGATGGATCGAATAGTCAGGGCCGTCGCGACCATCGACGACGAGGTTGTCTCCATCCTTGCCGACGACAGTGGTGAGGCGAAGTTGGAGCGTGGCGCCGAGCTTCGCGTAGCGGAGCATGCGCTCGGGGACGGCGAAGACCTTCGCGCCGGTCGCGATGGTGGTCGACTTGGACGGGAGCTCGAGAGGGTTGGGGTTCGCCGCGGCGCGCGGCGGCGGCGCCGGAGCGTGTGGGGGCGGGATCGTCGCGCCGCTGCCCGTCGCGCTCGCGTTCGGCTGATCGACATCCGCCGAGCCGCAGCCAGCCCCGACAGCGAGGCCCGCGCACGCTGACAAGACTGAAAGCGCAAGCAGCGCTGTCGTGTCCCGCACGGCCCCGGTGTTAGCACGACGGGCGCGCCGACGCGCCACGACGAGCGCAGTTTGCTAACCTGGGTGGATCGTGCCCCGGATCGTCGAGCTGCCAAGCCAAGGTCGGCTGATCGTGGGCACGGATCTGCAAGGCAACTTGCAGGACTTCATCGCGCTAGAGCGAGCCTTCGAGCGCGCCCACGAGACCGAGGAGCACGGCGCCGTCCTCGTCGTCACGGGGGACCTCGTTCACGGGCCCGAGATCGCGCCGTCGGATTGGCCCGATCACCTCGGCACGTACTACCACGGCAACTCTCCCGCGGTGCTCGAGCGAGCGCGCGCGCTGGCCGAACGTCACCCGGGGCGCGTTCACTTCCTCCTCGGCAACCACGAGCACGCCCACATCGGAGGGCCGGTCGTTTCGAAGTTCTTCCCCAACGAGGCCGAGCGACTCGAGACGTTACTCGGTCGCGCGGGCACCGAGTCTTTTCGCTCGTGGGTTCGCACTTGGCCGTTCGTCGCGATCGCCCCCGAGTCCGGGCTTCTCATGATGCACGCAGCACCCCACGTCGCGATCCAATCGCGCGACGATCTCGAGACGCTGTCGCTCGTCGTCGACGCCGACGAGGAGACCGACCTCGACCGCGGCGCGACGATCATCGCGCTGCTCTGGGCGCGCAGCACCTCGGGCGATCGAGCCCGCTCGTTCTTGCGTGCGGTCGACGAGAGGCTCGCGGTCGCGGTCTACGGGCACGACGTCGCGCACTCCGGGTACGCGATCGATCGCGAGCCGTTGCTGTGCATTTCGACGAGCTTCGGTTGCTTTGACGGCGACAAACTTTATCTCAGCTGGCCGCTCGACCGACGCGCGACGACCGCCGAAGAGGTCGCGGCCGAGGGCCTCGTCCCGCTCTACGCGGGCGCGCGCCGCGTGCATCGCCGCTAGCGAGCGCGTCAGCGCGGGTGGCTCGCCACGACACGCACGAGCTCGGCGACGGCGCGGAGGATCTCGTCGTCCTCGAGGTAAGGCGCGGGGCCGAGCCGCAGCAGCTCACCGCGTGCGTCGACGTAGACCTGACGCTCGCGGAGCGCACGAACGACGTGCTCGGCGTTCTTCAGTCGGACGGAGACGAACCCCGCGCGCCGCGCCGACTCTTCACTCGACGCGAGCTGCAATCCAGCGCGCTGCAGCGAGTCGGTGATGAGGGAGGTCTGACGTATCGACTCCGCGCGCAGCGTGGGCACATCGAGGCCGTGTCGATCGAAGACATCGAGCACCGCGCTCGCCCGGTAGAGCGATGTCGCGTCGAAGGTGGACCCAGCGAAGCGTGCCCCGCCCGCGCCGTAGCGCACCTGAGCAGGGCGGCCTCCGTCGAAGACGCGAGGCTCCTCGAGGGCGGCGAAGTCGGCGAACCACCCCGTGAAGCGCGGCCGCAGCTCCGTCTTCGACGGGACTCTGAGGAAGCAAACTCCCTCGCCGAGCTGGGCGTATTTGTAGCCGCCCGCGGTGACGAACAGCGCGTCGCGCGCGGGACCCCAATCGAGCGGGACGACGTTGAACGCGTGGTACGCGTCGACGAGGACCGTCACGCCGAGGTCGACGGCGCGAGAGGCGATCTCGCCGAGCTCCGCGACGATCCACGCGTCCTCGAAGAGCACCGCAGAGAGCGCGAGCAGATCCGTGCGGCGCCCCTCGAGCGCGGTGAGGATGCGGGACGCGAGCGACTCGCGTGGTCGCGCGTCGACCCACTCGACCTCGAGATCGGTCTCGCCGAGGCGCGAGAGCTGGCGATGCAGCGAATGGAACTCGCTCGTGGTGGTGACGACGCGCGCCCCGAGTGGGAGCGCGCTGAGCACGCGGTAGACGAGCTCGTGCGTGTTCGCTCCGAACGTGATCCCGTCGGCGCGATCGAACCCGAGCCGATCGAGGATGCGTGAGCCGACGCTCTCGACGAGCGGAAAGATGCGGGCTTGCCACTTGTCGTCGACGAAGGTCGCCGCGTCGTCGAAGGCACGCGCGCCCGCATCCCGCGCGGCGTCGGGCCATGCTTGATGCGAGTGCCCCGTGAGGAGCACGCGATCGGAGCGGCCGAGAAACGCCTTGTATTCGAGGCGGAGCGCCGTGCGCTGTGAGGAGTCCATCAGCCGCTCGTCAGCAGCATCTTGCGCGTCGTCTGGAGGTTCAGCGACTCGATCCCCGAAGAGAGCTTCAGCTTGGCCTTCGTCGTGTTGGTGGCGGAGACGGGCAAGAGCTTCGTGAGGTCGAGCTGGAGTGTGGTCGTGCCCTGCGATTCGAACGAATCGACCGTGCCGGTGCGCCCACCACCCGCTTGCATGGCCGCGCTGGTCGCGAGCTGGCCGGTCTCCGCGGTGAGCTCGAGCTTCGTGCCCTCGCGCTTCGTCAGCGTGTAGGTGGTCCACTGAAGAACGTCGATCCCGATGGTGAGGCGCTGCACGACCTGCCACTTGGCACCGACGCCGAGCTCACCGTCGGGGAGCTGGAGCACGATGGTCTGCAGCGTGGACTGCATCTGCTCGGAGACCTGTTTGACCGCTGGCGTCGCGTTGGCGGGTGGAACGACCTTGAGCTCGCGGAGCATGCCATGTGACGTCGCCGAGAACTTGAACGCCATGCCCTTCATCCCTTCGACCTGCTTGCCGAGCTGGTCGATCATGGGCGCGAGCTTCGGGTCGCTCGATGGAGTGACCTTCGTCGAGAGCACGGTGACGGTGAACGGCACGTCGCTCTGCCCGTCCTCTGCAGCGACCTGCAGGCCGACCGAGATCGGCGGCGTCGCGATGACCTGAGGGCCGTTCGGGGCCTGCGGGCTCTCCATGCGGGTCTCGTCCTCGCTCGTGAGGGTGATCGTTTGCGAGGAGGCCGCGCCGAGTTTGTAGGAAATCACCTCGCGAGGCGCGGCGCCTGCCTCGAGGAGGGTGACGCGTGCGGGCGCGCCGGCGGGCAACACGGAGTCGGCGATCGCCGGCGTGAGGACGCCGTTCTTCGCCTGAGAGATGACCGAGTCGTCGACGATCGTATGTGTGGGGGTTGCGGGCGCCGCGGGCGCGCTCGCCGAGGCGATCGCGGAGGCGGTCGCCGATGGTTGAACGAACGCCGACGCGGGCAGCGCGAGGGTCGCGACCGCGCTCCCGGTGAGCACGATGGGGTTCGCCGGGGTCGCGCTGTTGCTCGAGAGCGCGCTCGAGCTCGGCTCTGCGGTCGGCGCGGGCGGGTCATTGTTGCACGCGACGAGCGCTCCCCCGAGGAGGCAGCAGCAAGCAAAGCGCGCGAGGTTCGCTACTAGCATCGCCCGCTGCTCTACCGTTCTTTCAGAAGCGAAGCGAGCGGATCGACTCAGCGCGACGGGCGATCGCGGGGTCGACCAGGGAACGCGCCGGCTGCATTCTCAGGCGGTTCACTCGCGCCGTGCGAGCTCGAGCTCGCGCGTGGGATCGTCGGGGTCGTCGTGCTCGAGTGGCGGCGACCCATCGGCGTGGTCGAACGCGGGACGCGTCGCGCGCCGGAGGCTGACTCACTCTGGGCGAGGGCCGCGCGCGCTCGGAGCGCAGCATCGACCTCGACCTCGACGCCGACGCTGCGGCAACGACGCACCAAGCGCTCGATGTCGACGTGCGCCGCGACCAACAAGCCACCTGGCGGGGAAGGATCGAGGAAGAGATCCGAGGTTGGGCGCCGCGTTCGAAGGAGCTCGCGGACATCGGGATCATCCACCCAAAGGAAGCCGGAGGTCGCGACGAGGCTGGCTTGCCCGACCACGACCGCGGCGCGCATCAAGATCTGCGAGAGCCCGTCCGGCAGGGGCGCGAGGAGCTCGATGCGTTCGCGGATCTCGTCGGCGAGCGCGCCCGCCGAGATGACCTTTGCGATGGTTGCCGGCGTCAGCACGAGATCGATCTGATCTTCGACGCGGCCGACCTCGGCGAGCACACCGAGCGCGATCACGTTGCCTACGACAGCGCTCACACCGACGCGCAGCACCTGTGTGTCGAGGAAGTGGCTGCGCTCGAGAGCCTTGTCGCTCACGATGGGGCCAGCGCGGTCCGAGCCTTGTTTCGGGGGCTCGGTCTGCGCGCGCGAAGCGTTCGCCATCGCGTCTTCAGTCGATCGCTGCTTGAGGATGTTACGACCGCGAGCGGTCACCCGCATCGTCACGGTCGGACCGGGTTGAGGCGCCGGGAAGCGCGTGACGGCCGTCGGGGGCGGGGTCTGTTGCGTCGGTGGCGTCGGGAGCGAAGGGATGGCCGATTGCGCCGGCTGCCGAGCGTCGCTCTCCGAACCGAGATCGAGCACGCCGAGGACTGGCAGGGATTCGAGCGCGATCCGGCGGACGAGGTCGGCAGTCGCGGGCGGCTCCGGCAAGCCGATGCGCTCGGACCAACGCCGAAGCAGGCGCTCGATGCCCTCGATGCGCGGGTCGCGTAGGACGAAGTCCTCGAACGCGGCGTACGGAACCCAGCCGCCGACGCCGAGGTCCCCGAGGCTCTCGAGGATGATCTCGCGCAGGACCCTGCACGGGCTCGGGTCACGTGTGTCGGGGCTCGCGCGGAGGAGCTCGGATTCGAGCCGCGCTTCGTCCCACGCACCACCGTTCAACCAAGCTTGGAAGAGGAGACCCGAGAGCTCGTGAACGTGGAGCGAGCCAGGCGGCGCTGCCGCGAGCGATGCGTTCGGCTCCCAAAGTCCGATCGCGCGCGAGATCGCCGCGATCAACCCGACAGCGCTCGAAGAGCGGCCGAAGCGCTGCGCCAATCGCACGAGCAGCGACCGCGGAGTGCCGACGTTGGGTCGGACCTCTCCTGCGGACTCGCGAACAGCGATGGCGAGCGCGAGCGCGAGCGGCGCTGGGTCTCGAGAGAATTGCGCGCGCCGCGGCATGTGGTCTTCATCGGTGACCTGCTTGCGGATCGCCGCGCGCCGCGACTCGAGCTGGCGCTTGCGCTCGAAGCCCACGATCGCAGCGATCTCAGCGGGGACGATGTGGCGATTGGGGTGAACGGGGATCAGCATTCCCCGGCGTTCGAGCGCGAAGCTCGCACCCCGTCGCGTCGTGTTGACCCCCTTCGCGGTGCGCAAGCGCATGGGCTCGCGCTCGAGATCGAGCAGCTCTGTGGTCTCGACCTCACCGCCCATGGCCTCGATGGACTCGAGCAGTCGGCGCTCGAGCAGCGGCAGTCGCGCGACCTCGGCGTGAAGGAGGTCGTGATCCATCAGGAGCTCCCAGGCCGATTCGAGCGCGAGCGCGATCGGTGGCGTCGCGGGACGCCCGAGGAAGTGCGAAGCGATCGCGCTCACAGTCTCGAACGGAGCCTGCGCTACCAGCGCCCGAAGGCTGCGAGGATTCTCGGAGCCCCAGGTCGGGAGCTGAACGAGGTACGCGTACGGCAACACGATCTCGATTTCGTTCGAGCTGTCGAGCCGCCGCGCAAACACGATCCCACGGCGAACGAGCTGCTCGATGCCTGGCGGCAACGCGCGAACACGGAGAATCCCGGAGGCCTCCGCGATGCGGTGGATGAGGTCCTGGGCCGGCGGGGCAAGGCGCGACGGATCGCGCACATCCGGCATCCCGGCGAGCGCGCGCGCAACTTGGCTGGGGACGTCGATCCGCTTCTGGGCGTCGATGCGAATTCCCAAGCGATCGATGAGGTTCTTGAGCTCGCCTGGTGGAAGCGCCCGCAGAATATCGTCAAGCCGACGAAGAGGGCGATCCCCGACCGCGGAGGCGGCGGGACGGGCGGTGCCGTCCGCCCCGACTTCTTCCTGGTCGGTTGATTGACTCATGACCTCACCGGCCTCGACAGCTGGCCAGAACCTCTACCATATACGAGGCGCCGGTCTCGTTGGCCCAAATCGGACGGCCGGGACGCCTCCCTCGGTGACGTTCTTGTCAGCTGCCTCTAACCTCCCCGAACGAGGGGCGATCCACTAACGTGGTCACTCCGCATGATCCTCCGGGACCCGGTTCACGGCCTCGTCACCTTCGAGAGCCCCGAAGCCGAAATCGTCGAGAAGCTCCTCGCGACCAAAGAAGTGCAGCGGCTCCGCCGCATCCGACAGCTGGGGCTCACGTCGCTGGCCTTTCCGGGCGCTGAGCACACGCGCTTCTCTCATGCGATCGGCGCCGCCTTCGTCATGCAGTCCCTGATCGATCGGCTCCGCCGGCTCGACGGCGCGCTCCCGTTTTGGCAGCGGCTGACCAGCGATCGCGCGCGCGACGCGATGGCCGCAGCCCTCCTGCACGATCTCGGGCACGGCCCCTTCTCCCACCTCTTCGAACAGGTGATCCCCGACGGTCCGCCCCACGAGGACTGGACGATCCGCATCATCCTCGACGAGACGAGCGAGGTTCATCGTGTCCTCGCTGAGCACGATCCGGGGATGCCGCGCAGGGTCGCGGATCTCGTGGTCGGCAAACACGAGCTGCCCTACCTCGCCAACGCGGTCAGCGGCACGTTCGACGTCGATCGCTGCGACTATCTGCTGCGTGACGCGTGGGCGACAGGCGTCACCTACGGGGACTACGATCTGCCCTGGTTGCTGCGCAGCTTGCGGCTCGATCTGCCGACCTCCGAGCTCGACGCGCCGGGGCTCGCCGTCGACGGGATGAAGGGCATCACCGCCATCGAGAGCTTCCTCCTCGCGCGGCTCTTCATGTTTCAGCAGGTCTATTTCCACAAGACGACGCGAGCGGCAGAGATCATGATCCGCAGCATCCTCGGCAGAGCCCTGACGCTGCTCGCCGACGGCGCGCGACTCCCCTCACCCGCTACGAAAAACGAAGCAAACATCGCGGCGCTCGGGGTGTTCGCCGTTGGGGCCGAACCGTCGACGCCCGAGTACCTCGCGCTCGACGACCAGACCATCCTGTCGGCGATAACGGCTTGGCAGGAGTCTGCGGACCCGACGCTCGCGGATCTCTCCAAGCGCCTCTCAACGCGAACGCTCTTCAAGACGATCGAGCTCGGGAACGTCGAGTCCTCGGCCTCACCCGAAGAGGCTCTGGCGCTCGGACGCGCGGCGGCCGAAGCTCGCGGGCTCGACCCCACAGCCTACGTCGCGCTCGACCACGCCGAAGACACGCCGTTCCCCGACGACGCGCGGGTGCGGGTCATCTTCCCCGATGGGCGGTCGCGTGATCTCGCCGAGGTATCCTTCCTGCTCGGTCGCCTTCGCGGGCAGGCTGTCTCGCGCACGCGCCTCGTCTTCGCGGCGGAGCTCCGTGATGAGCTCCGCGGAGCGCTCTGTCGATGACGGTGCGGCGCTGGGTCGCAGCGCTCTCTTTCGCGCTCGCTGCGCTCCCCGGTCGCTTTGCCGCCGCTGAAGAGACCGACGGCTCCTATGGGCGCATCGAAGGCGATTTGCTCATGGTCGGTTCGGTGGGCTGTGCGATCGCCGACGGTGGCCCCGAGCTCGAGTCTCACGTATCGCTGCTCTACCTGTCGACCGCGGGTCTCTACGCGCGCTACGTCGAGACCTTCGGCAACGACGCCGCGCCGTTCTCGCGCGTGCTCGGCCTCGGTGTCGAGCTGCGCCCCCTCTTCCTCGGTCGGTTCGCGAAGGACCTCGAGCACGGGCCTGCAGTGTTCGACCTGTTCCTGGATTCTCTCTCGCTGTTCGTCGGCGCGACGTGGCGCGCAGCTCGGAGCACCGGGTTCGACACCGAGCCGGGCTTGGAGCTCGGCGTGGGACTCGAGACACCGCTCATGGGGCGCGCGAGTGGCCCGTATCTGGGCGTGCTCGCACTCGCCAGGTTTCACCCGCGAGATCTCGCGCACGGATCGAACTCGGACCTCCTCGATCGGGGCTCGGCGATTGTGCTCACGTTCGCGTGGCATCAAGTCGTGAGCGCTCACCTCGTCGACGCGAGGGACCCCAATGCGACGCCCTGAGATCAGTGGGTCGCGAAGGTCATCGCGAACGCGGGGACCTCGGTCGTGCGTGGACCGATCTTCATCTCGCGCTGTGTGGCGCTGACCGCGTCCATGACCTCGACGATCTCGCCGTAGGGCATGCGGTTGTCGGTGTGCAGGACGAGGCGATCCGATCCGAGATCGGCTGCGTCCTTGTGGATGCCGTGCGCATGCCATGAGGCTGCCAGCTGCTCTTTCAGCGCGTGGTAGTCGTGGTTCGAAGGGCGCTCGACATGCACCTCTTCCATCACGACGCTTCCTTCGTGCCACGCGAGGACGAACGAATCGTCGCGAACGTGGACGTGCAGGCTCCGCTCTGCTGCCCGTGGATCGTCCCCTCGTACGCCCGGGACGTCGGCGTTCACGTTGATCTGAGAGTTCGTCACCCAGACTGCTGTGATCAGGAGGAACGCGACCGTCACCATCAAGAGGTCGATGAACGGGATCATGTTGATCTCCTGGTTCACCGCGCGCTTCGCGTTTCCTCCGCCCCCAACGTCGATTCCCGCCATCGAACCTCCCTGCACGACAACGCCGAGAGCGGCGTTCGATCGTGCGTCGAGGTTCGACACTCGACGTGGCGTGGGGTTCCCTATTTTACGGTCGTGTCACCGAGGGCTTCACGCACGTCGAGAGCGAGGCTGCAGCTCTGTGCTTGTCGAGCGCGGGCCGCTGCTGCGTGATCGTCGGCGGGGGCCGAACCGATCAGCTTGCCGCGCCCCTCACGCCGCAGCTTGATGAGTTCCTTGCCATCGCTCAGTCGATAGAGGCCCACACGGGACGGGTAGGTCCGACCCTCGATCGCGTCGACGTCGTCGGTGGTTACACCCGCGTCAGCTCCGCTGGACACGGGAGCCGGGGCTGGCTTCTCGTCGACGACGACGAGGAAGAACTGTGCCTTCGTGAGGAGCTCGACCGCGATCGGAAACTCGATCGAGTTGGCGTCGTCGATCGCAAGATCGTAGGCACGGAGCTGCAGGTCGTTCGTGGCCTTGCGAACTTCGTCGACCCACTCGGGAGTGAGCATGAAGAGTGCGCGGTAGGCGAGCCGCAGGTTGTAGGGTTGCCCCGGCTTCGAGCAGTGGAAGTACTCGTTGCAGAGCGAGCCCGGATCGCAATCCTTCGACTTCGTGCAGTCCTTGCCCTCGGTCGCGACCTCGTTGGGGTTGCGCATCAGGCACGCGGTGAAGCCGTCGCGCAGCGACTCCTGAGCGGCTTTGCGAACGGTCCCCGCGTCCTTCGCTTGGTCGGCTCGCAGCCGGAGGTAGAGCCCCGGCAGCTCTTGGAATTTGAAGTTGGCGAGCTCGTCACGCTCGAGCACGTCCTTCGGTGGGTCACCGTTCGCGAGCGCGATCGTCCAACCCTCCACCTTGTCGCGGAGCGGATACCAGCGAGGGCCGAGCTCGGAGTCGACCGCGCGCTGCTTCGCCATGATCTTGTTGCGGAGCGCCTCGTTCCTCGAAGACTCCCAGCGAAAGTAGAGCGCCAGCGCCACGACCAGCGTCATCGAGAACCACACGATGACCCGCAAAGGCGGGCGCTTGATCTTGTTGCGCTGGACACGCGAGGCCTCGACTGCATTGAGACCGCGCGGACGGGGCTCTGCGGGAGCCTCGTTTCGGATGGGCGGCTTGAACTGGCGCGGCGGGGGCGTCCCTCCCGCTTCGGCGCTGGATTCCTCGGACACTTTCGCTTCCTCACTACACCTTAACTTGGGCCGTCATTCCACATTGCACAAAAGACGAGAGCGCTGCCCCGCGCCGTTTTCGTCGCGAGAGCAGCGCCCTTCGTGGTCGTGGCGCGTGCTCGGGCTCAGCCGCCCCCGCCGCCACCACCCGTCTTCTGAACCATGAAGCTCACGTTCGGATAACCAGCGAACGCCGCGGTCTGGAACACGCTCTTCACGACGATGGCGGGGACGTTCTCGTCGATCTGGAGAATGACCACACCGGGGAACTCGGTGTCCGGCTGAAGCTCGCGCCAGCGCTCGCGACGGGTCTTCAGGATGACGAAGAGCTCGTCGATCTTACCCATCTGCATGCGGTCGCTGATCGCGCGCACGTTGCCTGCGAGCTGCCCATCCACGAAGACCTGGTTGCCGTTCACGGCGACCATCGGTGCTTGGATGACGTCCTCTGCGTTCTCGGCCTTCGGCAGGTGGATCGTCTCGTCGACGGTGACCTGACCAGATGCGTTGAACGTGGTGAGGAGGAAGATGACGGTGACGAGGAGGAAGTCGATGTACGATGTCAGGTTGAGGTTCGCGTTCGGTGAACGAGCGCCGTGCCCCTTGACCTTGTTCCACACGAACCGGAGCGGGATGTGCAGCATGAGCCGCCGGCCCGGTTGGTGGATGACATGCGCGTGAGGATTGTGGTCGCGGTTGTTGGTGTAGCGGTCCGACATGTTGGCCTCACCGAATCGAGAAGGTCATGTTGAAGACCGGCACCATCTGCGTGTTCGAGCCGATCTTCATCTCCCGCTTCGGGGCATAAAGAGCGTCGAGAACAGCGACGATTTCCTTGAAAGGAAGCCGATTGTCGGCGTGCAGGACAGCCTGGTCGACCTTCTGATCAGCCGGGTCCTTGTGCTGGCCGTTCGCCTTCCACTCGTCCTCGAACTTCTTGGCGAGCTCGGTGTAGCGGGGCGGATCGCCCGCATCACTCGGCTTCGGCACTTTGATCTCTTGGTTGACGACGGAGCCGACCTTCCACGTGAGGGTGAAGTCGCTCTCGCCGATCGTCACGTTCAGAACCTTCTCGGGGTTCTGCGGCGTGACTTCCTTCTCCTTGTCAGGAGGGCCTGGGATCTGCGCGTTCGCGTTGATGCGCGAGTTCGTGACCCAGACTGCAGTAATCAGAAGGAATGCAACGGTGACCATCAACAGATCGATGAACGGGATCATGTTGACGTCGGCGTTCGTGGCACGTTTGCCTTTTCCGCCGTCACCTACGTCTACGCCACCCATAATCGAAACTCCTTGGGCGCGGGCACGACCTGGGAAGAGCTGACGCTGAACCAGATCGGGCCGATCAGAGCTGCTTCGACATGCCAGCGCGCCGCGAGTTCCGCGACGCGCTCGAGAAATTTGGAATCGCGAACGATTCTTGCAGCCAGGCTCCCCCACATCGGAGCCAGGACCCGACGCCCGCCTCTCGGCGAGCACGTCGGGTCACACAACCTCAAGCCGCGGGGGCCGCAGCGTTGACGTTGACCTTCTGGCGGTTGGCGACGACGAGGTTGAGCACGCGAACCGAGGCCTCGTTGATGTCGTCCTCGAGGTGCTGCGTCTGACCGTTGAGAAGCGCGTAGCCCACGAGGCCGAAGACGGCGACGGCCAGCCCGAATGCCGTGCAGTGCATGGCCTCCGAGATACCTTTGGCGAGGATCGTCGCCTTCTGGCTGGGGTCGATCGACTGGCCGGCGACCGAGCCGAAGGACTTGATGAGACCCATGACGGTGCCGAAGAGCGCCGAGAGCATGGCGATGTTGGAAAGGAGCGCGAGGTACGGGGTGCGCGCGGCGATCTTCGGGATCTCCTGAAGCGCGGCCTCGTCCATCGCGGCCTGAACCTCTTCGTCCGGGCGGTTCACCTTGACGAGCCCGGACTGCACGATCCTCGCGAGGGGTACGTTCGCGGCGGAGCACATCTTCACAGCCTTCGGCACGTCGCCGGCGAGGATGCACTTCTGCATCGTGGCTAGGAAGACGTCTTTGTTGATGGACGCGCTGTAGAGGAAGATCGCGCGCTCGATGATGATGCCGAGAATGAACACCGAGCACACCGCGATGGGGATCATGCCCCAGCCGCCCTCTTTAAAAAACTCCCACATTGTTCTCCTCCGACGCTGACCCGGCTCATGCGGGCCCGATTACTCTCTGAATCCACCCCGGGGTGCCTGGCACCCCGGTGGCGGGGGCTGCCCGCGCTGGGTGACTGGCGCTTCGCCTGTTGACTCGCGCTTAGCTAAGACCGTGCGTTCGCTAGAATTCCGGGTGGGATCGAGACCCCGGTTGAAGTCCTCGTGGCCGCCGGCACCGCGTGGCGGGGGCCGGGACCTGCCCCGCGTGGAGTGGGCGCGGACGCGTTCCTAGACGCGATCCATGCTTGAAGTTCCCACGCGGCAACCATTCTCGAGAAGACAAGAGATGCCGAAAGCGGGGTGCATCTTCCAGGCTTCTACCCTCGACCGTCAACAAAGATTTGGTCGACAGCCCCGCACACCTCGCTCGAGCTCACGCGATCTCCCAGCCGAGCGCATGGCTTGCACAAGATCAGTAGCGACCGGTATAGTCGCGTCGTTGCGCCGTCCGACGCTTTGGAGCCTGCTCTCGCGTCTGTCGCGCACGCCGGCTTCAGCCAGCGAGCACCCCTGCGGGCCTCGCGGCCGTCAAGGATAGAGAAAGGAACTCTCGGATGCGTCATCTCGTGATGTTGGCGGCAGAGGGAACGAAGGGTGGCGCTAGCTTGGTCGATGCGATCAAGCACAACCCGACCTTCCTGATCGTCAACCTCTTCGTGTCCGCAGTCGTCGTCACCATCATCGTCGAGCGTGCGGCGTTTCAAATCCGCCGCTACAGCGTCAACGCGAAGGAGTTCTTCGGCCAGGTCAAGAAGCTGGTCGTCGCGGGCAACATCGACCGCGCGATCAAGCTCTGCGAGGCGAGCGACTACCCCGTGCTTCAGCTCGTGAAGTCGGGTCTCACGCACGCCAACAAGGGCCCCGACGAGATCGACGCGGCCCTCAGTGAGAAGCTCAGCGAGATCAAGCCGCAGGTCGAGAAGCGAATCGGCGCGCTCTGGTCGCTCGCCAACATCGCGACGCTCGTCGGCCTCGTCGGCACGGTGTTCGGCCTCATCAGCACGTTCGGCGCCATCGCTGCCGAGGGTCTCTCGCCCGCGAAGAAGCAGCAGATGCTCTCGAACGGCATCGCGGAGGCCATGTACAACACGGCGTTCGGCCTCGTGATCGCCGTTCTCTGCATGATCGCCCACGTCATTCTCCACACGCGGTCGAAGACGATTCAGCACGAGCTCGAAGCCATCACCGAGCGCGTCTTCAACCTCCTGACGATCAGCACGAAGGGCAACTACTGAGCGGTCTTGTCGTCCGCCGCGTGTGCGGCGGCTGCAAGCGCAGCAGGACCCCATGACGCAGAGTGGCCCCTCCTTCAACGACACTGCGGCTGACGCTCCGCTGAGCCCCGCCCAGCGCTCGAAGATCCGCCGGCTGGCCCAGCCGAAGGATGCCGAGCCGGGCGACGAAGCTGGCGAGCTCAACATCGTGCCGTACCTCGACATCGTCACGAACATCCTCGTGTTCGTGCTCGCGACGGTGAGCGTCACCTTCCTCACCGAGCTCAACACCACGCCTCCCTCGATCGGCAGCGGCAAGGTCAAGCAGCAGCTCAACACTGAAGCGCTGAACCTCGCGGTGCTCATCGCCGATGATGGCGTGTCGTTCAAGACGAGCTTCGGCTCGATCCGAACTGGGTGCGACGGCACCGGCCGCGGTCCGACCGTGAAGGTTCGCGGTGAGAAATACGACTACGACTACGAGGAGATCCGTCGCTGCGCACGCGAGCTGAAGTCGCGGGCCGGCGGCGGCAAGTTCGAGGAGGAGACGCAGGTCACCGTGACAGCGTCGCGCGACGTGGAGTTCAAATACCTGGTCGCGGTGCTCGACGCTCTGCGGGCTGACCCCGAGGGCGAGCTCTTCCCCGAGTTTCATCTGGGCGTAGCCAAGTGAACGCGTTGCCTCAGCGAGCCGAAAGGACCTCGAGCCGATGACTCAAGCAGCACCTGGAGCAGCCGCGCCGCGCCCCGCCCCGAAGGCGGCGAGCGTCGTTCGCTTCAAGGCCGCGCTCCGCAAGGCCAAGCGCGCTGCGGCGCGCGAGCCCGAGATCGACTTCCTCAACATCACCGCGATGCTCGATCTCATGACGATCATCTTGGTGTTCGTTCTGAAGAGCTTGGCAACGAGCACGCAGAACGTCCCCCAGAGCGCGGACCTGCAGCTGCCGGTCAGCATCATGACGGCCTCCCCTGGTGAAGAGGGCGTCATCATCCGCATCAGCAAGACGCAGATCACCGTCGGCGAAGAGTCGGATCCGATCGTCGAGTACACCGACACGAAGCAACTCGGGCAGACCGGCCTCGACGCACGCTACAAGCGCAGCGGTCCGAACGACCTCTACATCCAGCCGCTCGCTCTCGTGCTTCAGAAGTACCGCGAGAACGACAAGAAGATCCTCGAGTCGCTCGGCAAGGACGCTTCGACCTCGGACGCGATCATCATCGCCGACGAATCAACGCCCTACCGTTTGCTGATGGAGATTCTGTACACGGCCGGCCAGTGCGAGTTCGGCCGCTACCATCTGCTCATGCGCATGGGCAAGGCCGGCTGATCGCGCTGCGGTGAGCCCGCGCTGCGTGAGCCCACGCTGGCGCGAACTCACTTCTTGAAGATCTGCGCGACAGCGGTGCCGTTGCCCGACGTGGCGCGAACCACGATCTTCGCCGGCACGGGGAACGGCGCTGGGTTGCGAACGCAGTTGCCGCCCCCACCCATCGTGGCATTGGGCCCAGTCTGGTTGTCCTGCGCGACGACTTGGCCAGGCATCATGGGCGCCGGCGAGACGATGAGCATGACGTCGAGCTCGGTGATCCCCGAGCCCAGAGCGACGACCGTGTAACAACGACCACCGTCGAGGTTGATCGGCTGCTCGAGGACCTGGCCCTGTTGGAACTGCCCCGCAAAGGCCTGCCCTTCAGGCTGCATGCCGCGTGTGTCGTTGGCTGATGCTGCAGCGATCGCAGGGCCGAGCATCGGCCCCATCATCGCGGGGTTCACGGGCGTCGCTGGAGCACCCGTGGGCGCCATGACCGGAAACGGGAACGGCATGCCCATTGGCCCCGCCGTCGTTTGCGCGCTGGGATTGGTGGCGGGCGGGTAGGTCCCAGGCGGGTAGCCCTGCTGCTGCGGGTAGCCCTGCTGCGGGTAGCCCTGCTGCTGCGGATAGCCCTGCTGCGGATAGCCGTTGTTGTATTGCGAGGGATCGTTGGCGTCAGGGTTGCTCTCGCAAGCGGCCAGGCCGAGGAGAGCGAGAATGCCGAGCGAGGTCGATAGCCGCATGAGAGAGAGCTCCTAGCGAGATTGCACGCAGATGGTGTTGAGGCTCAGGGTGATCGACGTACCAGCACCCAGGGTGTTCTACACGATGGCTCGTATGGGGGCGATGCAGGCCTTCGAGCAATTTTCCTGCGGGCTACTTCAGAGACGCAGCAGCCCACGCGCGATGGAGGACGTCGTCGAACATCGCGGCGGTGAGGCGCCCAGTCTGCGTGTTCTGCTGCGAGACGTGGTAGCTCGCGAACACTGCGCAGGGTCGACCGGCGAGCCGCCCCCTCCCCGATGCGCCGTGCTCGAAGCCGAGCTCGACCTGCGTGAGGCGCGCGACTGAAGCGAGCGCGATCGCGCCTAGGGCGAGGATCGCTCGCACCGACGAGAGCGCAGCGACCTCTCGCTCGAAGAAGGGGAAGCACGCAGCGATCTCCTCGCGCGAGGGCTTGTTGTCGGGTGGAGCGCAGCGCACGGGCAGCGTGATGAAGACCCCACGCAGCGAGAGACCATCCCCGCGGTGGGACGAGCTCGGCTGTGAGGCCAGCCCCGCGCGATGGAGAGCGGCGTAGAGAAAGTCGCCCGATCGATCGCCGGTGAAGGCGCGCCCCGTGCGGTTCGCACCGTGCGCGCCTGGTGCGAGGCCTACGAGGAGCAAGCGCGCGCGCGGGTCTCCGAAGCCCGGGACAGGGCGGCCCCAATAGGCCTCGTCGCGGTAGGCGGCGCGCTTCTCGCGCGCGACGAGCTCGCGGTGAGCGACCAGACGCTCGCACCGCCGACACGAGGTAATTTGCTCGGCGATCGAGCCGAGCGCGACGTCAGCGCGCGGACTCTTCACCGAGGAACATGCCCCCTACGATGCGATCCATCATCGCGTCGAAGCGCGTCTCGTCGTAGCCCGCGCCGCTCCGAAGCCAGTCGACGTGCTCGCTCGGCTGGTTGCGTTTGCCCTTGCCGGGGAAGTGCCCGACGACGTCCAGATGATCGCCGCGACCGATCCACACGAGGTCACCCCAGAGCTGCGAGTAGAGCGGGACGACGCCGTCGTTCTCGGTGTCGGGCGGGACCTCGCCGAGGAGCGTGCGCACGGTGTCGCGCTGGCCCGCTACGTCGCGCGAGCGACATGGATACCGCGAGTCCTGGCGCGCAGTCAGGTTGTAGAGCGTCGTGAACACCGCAGCGGAGACGGCGCTCCACGGCGATGAGAATCGAGCGAGGAGCGCGCGCATCCCGCCACGAGGCGCATAGGCCGCGACACACTGGTAACGCAGGCCAGGTCGATCCTCGACGGATGCTTGGAAGAGATCCATCGCCTCGGGGGTGAGCTGGATGACGGAGCCTTGGTCCTCGTTGACGAGCCGCAAGAAGGCACGCAGCTCACGGCTCGAAGCGTCGTCGAGGACGCGGATGATCGACTCGCTCGTGCGCTCCAGGATCTCGAGCTCGATCGCCCCCGACACGCGCCCGAACGCCGCCGCGAGCGCGCTGGCTGCCGCGAGGGGCGGCGCGCCGAGCTTCAGCCCAGTGACGGTGAGCGCGGTCACGGCGTAGAGCACTTGTTGCCCGCTCTTCGTTGCAAAGAACGCCGCGAGCGGAGTGCCGTAGTGCGGGGTGTTGATCGTCGTGATGGAGCGCAGTCGCGAGCGCCACGCGAGCTCGTTCGGCTGGAGGCCAGGCAGGTGGACGCCGGGCGATGCGACGAGGCGCGCGTCGAGACCACCGGTGGAGTGCCCGACGACGTGGATGAGATCGCTCCCGCCGCCGGAGCTCTCGTGCACGGTCTTGGCCAGTCGAACCGCGCGCCTACGGATCGAGGCCGTTGGGTGCACGTCGCACACGACGACGTTGCAAGCGCGCCCCTTCGCCTCGAAACGCCGTTTGATGGCGTTCTCGATGTGGTCGAAATAGCTGAAGCTCGCGAGCCGCGCGAAGCCGAACATCCCCGGTGAGAGATAGACCGTCGTCGTCGCCATCTGAGGGCTTCGTAACCGATGCCGTCGCGCCTTGGAACCCCGCTCGGGTTCTGCGCACCCTCAGCGCGCTTGGGTCGACGGAGCGAACACGAGAGCGCGCGCAAAGAGAGGCGCGACGCTGTGGATCGCGCCGAAGAACGACGGAGACGCAGCGAGGGCCTCGACTTGTTGGCTCGCGGGGTGCGAATCCGTCCCGATGACGGACGCGAAGACGCCGCTGTCTCGCAGCCGGTCGAGCGCGCCCACCGGCAGGACGAGGTGACTGGCGCACGCGTGGATGCGGCTCGCGCCCGCGTCGAGGTAAGCGCGCGCGGCTTGGATGAGCGACGAGCCAGTGCGGATCATGTCGTCGTAGAGAACGACCTCTCGATCGCGCACGTCGGCGTTGACGCCGGTGACAGCGACTGCGCCGGTCGAGCTGTCGCGGCGCTTGTAGACGAAGGCCGGATCGACACCGAGAGCGCGCGCGAGGCTCTCGACCCACTTCGCGCGGCCTGCGTCGGTCGCGCCGAGCACGTAGGGTCTGTCGCCCATCAGGGTCCTCACCGCTGCCGTGATCAAGGGCGATCCGTAGAGGTGCCGCGTCACGTGACCGTCGCCGAAGTAGTACTCGATGCCGTCCGTGTGGAGGTCGAAGAGGAAGAGGCGCGTCCCAGCCTCACGACACGGCGGGATGCTCGAGACGAGCCGCGCGCGGGTCTTTGCGGTGACGACCTCGCCCGCGCGCACCGCGCGCTCCATCGTCGCGTACCCGAAGTACGGGAGCATGATCGAGAGCGACCGCGCTCCTGACTGGGCGATCGCGCACCCCAAGTCGTAGAGCTCGAGCCAGTCGACGTCGCTTGGGGTGCCGCCGAGCAACACGACGTCCCGCCCCCAACAATCGGCGTCGAGCCGAAGATAGCGCTCACCGTCGGGGAATGACTTGCGCGTGATGGGCCCCCGCTCGAGCTCGATCTCACGCAAAAGACGCGGCTCGAGATAGGCGTACGTGGACGTCGTGAAGAGGAGCGGAGGTGTCATGGGTTTGATAGCCTGAGCGGCCATGTCGACGGCGCCCGTGCGCGTGCTCGGAAGATACGCCATCTGCGACGCGATCGGCTCGGGCGGCATGGCGACCGTCCACATCGGGAGGCTCCTCGGAGCGGACGGCTTCTCCCGCACGGTCGCGATCAAACGAATGCACCCGCACCTCGCCGAGGACGCGGAGTTCTGCAGGATGTTCGTCGAAGAGGCGCACATCGCAGCGCGCGTGCAGCACGCGAACGTCGTGTCCACGCTCGACGTCGTGCGCGAGGGCCGCGAGCTCTTCCACGTGATGGAGTACGTCGACGGAGACTCCTTCGCGCGGGTGCTCGGCCGCGTCCAAAAGCGGGGCGCGCAGCTGCCGCTCGACATCGTCGGAGGCATCGTCGTGCAGATGCTGAGCGGCCTGCACGCCGTCCACGAAGCACGCGGCGAGGACGGCAAACCGCTCGGTCTCATTCATCGCGACGTCTCGCCCGACAACATCCTCATCGGTCGAGACGGCGTCGCGCGCGTGCTCGACTTCGGCATCGCCAAGGCCACGGAACTGGGTCGCCGCACGCAGGTCGGCAAGATCAAAGGCAAGGTCGCGTACATGGCGCCCGAGCACATCCGCGGCAAGGACGTCGATCGACGCGCCGACGTGTACGCCGCCGCGGCCGTGCTTTGGGAGGCCCTCGTCGGGCGTCGCTTGGTCGACGGCGCGAGCGATCTCGAGCTCATCCACTCGGCCCTCCACCTCAAGCCCTCCCCGCCGAGTCAGTTCGTGCCTGGTCTCTCGCCTCAAATCGACGCGGTCGTGATGAAGGGCCTCGCCGCGAACGCCGCCGACCGCTTTCAGACCGCGCGCGAGATGGCGAACGCGGTGGAGCGCGAGCTCGGCACTGCGTCCCCGTCCTCGATTGCGTCGCTCCTCGAGGCTGTCCTCGGCGTGGAGCTCGAACAGCGCGCCGAGCGGGTGAGCTCCGCTGTCCGTCGCGCGGCCGAGATGACAGGCGCGATGCGCGCCGCTCCGACCGCGGACATCGCGATGGGCGCGTCTGTGACGGCTGCGGGCAATCCAGCGTTCGGCACACCTCCAGCCGCGTCCTTCTCGCCGACGGTCGTCGCACCGAACACAGGCGCCGCGCCCCGAGCCCTGCCACCTGCGACAACCCCGACCACCGGTCCGACCTCGCCGTCGCAGGTGGGCACGCTCGTGCTCGAGCTGCCGTCGCTCCCGTCGCTCGACGTGCCCGGCGCGCCGCCTGCTCCGCCACCCCCTCCCCCGGGGGAGGGGGGTGCACCTCCGGTAGCCGCCCCCACGCCGCCGCGTCCCGTTGCCTCTCCTCCGGCGGCGCCACCTCCAGAGCCGGGAGGCCTCCCCCTCGACGTGGATTTCGGCGCGCCGTCGCCGCGTCCTCCAACGGCCTTCATGCCGGCCACGCCGCCGCCCTCCGCTGACCCGCGATCCAGCCAGCGCGGCGGCGCTCCTTCCTCGGGTCCAGCCTTCGACGCGAGGCCCGAATATGCGAGCGGTGATGGTTTTGCCACGCGCGGCGCACTCAAGAACGACGACTCGAAGCGCGGGCTCATCGGGCTGCTCCTTCTCGGCGGTGCGACGATCCTCATCCTGGTGATCGGCGTCGTCATCGTGGTGCGCAGCAACCACCGGACTACGAAGCCGAGCGGGACACCGACAGCCGATCCCGCCGCCGCCGCGACCGCGTGCGACACGATGCGCCGCCGCGTCCGCTCGGGCGGCGCATCGACTGGGCTCGCGCGGGACGGCTGGCTCGTCGAGCTCTGGCTGCGCGGCGCAGGTGGGGCCGCCGTGGACTCGTCGAAGCTCGACCTGCTCTCCCTTTCGGGCGCCGATCCCGCGAGCGTCGCTGTCGTCGACAAACTCTCCGGCGCCGGCGACACCACGCAGGAGGGCACGCTCATCCGCCTCACTGGCCCGGTGACCCAGAACGTCTTCGATCAGGAGGAGTCGCTGCGTCTCATCAAGGCCTCGGACCTCGCGTTCGAGCAAGTGAAGGCCGAGGCCGGTGCGCTCTACTTGCGGTGCGCGCACCTCTCGACGCACGAGTTCGCGCTCTGGTTCCGCGGCCGCGACATCGTCGCGACGAGCAGCGCGATGCTGGTCGCGCTCGCGGCCTTCTCGGATTCGCCCATCGTCCGCTCCGACAGCATCGGTGGCCCCGACACCCGCGGCCCGACCCTCTTCGATCGGTTCGTGGGCCGCTTCGCGAACGGCAAATCCAACGGGCTCGACCTCGAACTCCAGCGCTTCGGCGCGACCGTCGACGACATGGGCACGCGTGGCGGCATCCGCGTCACCTTCCCCGTCGAGCGGGTCGGCGACAGCGTTCGAGCGACCCGCGCGGTCGCCGACAAAGCAGGCATCGAGCAGCGCTGATCGAGCGCTGGTACTTTGCCCCCACGAGGCTAGCGTTCGCTCATGCGCTTGCCCTTCTTGCTTCTCTTCTCGACGCTCGCTGCCTGCGGCGCGCGCTCTTCGCTGCCAGTCCCAGACGCCGGAGGTGACGGCGGTGCAGGCGGCAGCGCCGGCGGCGCTGGCGGCGTGGGTGGTGACCCAGGCGGCGGGGGTGTCGGCGGTGTCGAGCAGCTCGCGCTCGGCGCCGCGCACAGCTGCCTGCGCACGTTCTCCGGTGAGGTCTATTGCTGGGGTTCCAACACGCGTGGCCAGCTCGGATCCGAGGTCGGGGACGGCTCGCTCGAGCCCGTCGCCGTCGACCTCCCCGAGCCCGCGACGTACCTCGCGGCGGGCAGCTACCACACGTGCGCGATCCTCGAGGATCGCACGCTCTACTGCTGGGGTTGGAACCGCAACTCGCAGCTCGGTGTCGCCTCCGACGCCGAGGAGATCGCGACGCCCGTCGAGCTCGACCTCTCCCCTTTCGACGACTCTTTCCCCGAGTCGATCGCGCTCGGCGAACGCCACTCGTGCGCGATCCTCCGCGACGGCGCGCAGGTCGGTTACCTCGTCTGTTGGGGCGACGGCGGCGTCGGGCAGATCGGCCCGAACGGCAACTCGGCGCTGCCGACGCGCGTCGCGAGCTTCGTGGACCAGGTCGCGTGCGGCGCCTTCCACACGTGCTTCATCGGCGCCGAGATCCTCGAATGTATGGGGTCAAACGAACAGCTCCAGGCCGGGGTCGCGGGCCCGTCACAGCTCTTCGATCCCACCATGGTCGACCTCATCGGGCCGGTCGATCTCGTGCGCTCGGGGCGCGGCCAGCACACCTGCGCCCGCGAGAGCGGGACGGGCACGCTCTTCTGTTGGGGTGACAACGACGCAGGCCAGCTCGGGCTCGGCTTCCGCTCCGAGGCCGAGCTCCCGACTCCCGTCACCGATCTATCGACCGTCACCGACGTCGCGCCCGGGTTCGCGCACACCTGCGCGCTCGAGGACGGAGTCGTCTCGTGTTGGGGCGACAACGGCTCGGGGCAGCTCGGCGTCGCGGGCATGGGCTTCCCCAGCCCCGTCGAAGTTCCGGGCGCGACGAGCATGATCGCGGTCGGAACCGGCACCGTGCACTCGTGCGGCTACCGCTCCCCGACCGAGATCTTCTGCTGGGGGGGCAACGACTTCGGCCAGCTCGGAGACGGGACGACGCAGTCGAGCAATGTCCCCAAACAAGTCAATATCCCTTGATTATTTGGAGCACGCTCCAGCAGCGGCAGTCGCGATCGCGCCACCCTCGGGCGCGCTGAGGTCGAGCGACAGCGGCGTGATGCCGACGACTCCCTCGTCGTAAGCCTCGGTGTCGGAGCCGGGCGCGTCGTGGTGCTGCGCCCGCGAGCCGCCGATCCAGAGGTACTCGCCCCCACGAGGGTCGACGCGCATGTCGACGTCGCCGTCGTAGGTGCGCTTGCCGAGCCGCGTCGCGCGGATGGACCAGGCCGCGCCCCGCGGGAAGTTCACGTTGTAGAGGAGCGGCGTGGTCTCCGTCTTGGAGGCGCGTAACGCCGCGAGGATCTCGAGCGCGATCCGCGCGCCCAAGCTCGCGGCCGCGGTGCGGTCGGCCTTCGCGTCGGCGCTGAGCGCGACCCCCGGCACGCCGCGGAGCGCGGCCTCCCGCGCGGCCGCAACGGTGCCCGAGTAGAAGACGTCGACCCCGAGGTTGAGGCCGTGGTTGAGCCCCGAGACGCAGAGATCCGGCGTGCGCGGCAGCACGCGCGAGGCCTGGCTCAGCGCGACGTAGACGCAGTCCGCGGGCGTGCCGTCGACGTGGAAGACGCCGTCCTCGACGCGGCGCAAGCGGAGCACCCGATGCAACGTCAGCGAGTGGCTCGTCGCGCTCTGGTTGGCCTCGGGCGCGCACACGATCACGTCGGCGAGCTCCGAGAGCTCACGGCGCAACGCCACGAGGCCCGTCGCTTGGTAGCCGTCGTCGTTCGAAAGCAGGATGAGGGGGCGCTCCATCGCCCCGCCGTAGCACACGCGGCTCAGGGGAAGATCACGAACCCGATCGCGGAGATGACGAGGTTCAGCATGATGACCGCGAGCGATGAGTTCACGACCGCGCGTGTCGTCGCCCAACCGACGCCCTCGGAGCCGCCGTGTGTGGTGAGGCCCGCGTGCGCCGACACGATGGGGATCGCCGCGCCGTACGCGACGCACTTCGCCAGCCCGACCGAGAGATCGCCCACGTCGACGAGCGCGAGGTTGAAGAAGGTCGAGGGTCGCAGATCGAACATCGCGTAGCCGGTGAGCACGCCCGCGAGCGTCGCGACGGCCGCGGACCAGATGATGAGCACGGTCGTCATGAGCACGCTCGCGATGAAGCGCGGCTTCACCAGGTAGTCGATGGGGTCGGCCGCGCTCATCTTGAGCGCGTCGACCTGCTCGGTGACGACCATGGATCCGACCTCGGCGGCGATGCCCGCGCCGACGCGCGTCGCGAGCATGAGCGACCCGATCGACGCGGCGAGATCGCGCACGAGGAGCTCGAGGAAGGTCGCGCCGAGCATCTGCAGATCGGGCAGGACGCGCAGCGTCTGGATGCCCGCCTGGTAGACGAGGATCATCCCGATGAAGCCCATCACGACGGTCAGGAAGAAGGCGGACTTGTTCCCGATCGCGTACATCTGATTCAGGATCGCGTACTTCTCCGTGCGCCCGAAGAAGCAATAGTAAAGCGTCCTGACGAAAATCGAGTAGAGCTCGACGGCGGTGCGCACGAGCCCGAGCGCGCCGTGCCCGAGCGTCGCGACGAAGCCGCGCTCGGGTCGAGCCGCCGCCAGCTTCTCGCTCGCCGGAGCCTTCACGGCGTGACCGGCGCGCACGCCGTCCGCGTGGGGCGCGAGGCCCTCGCCCGAGTGTTGGCGGAGCGGCGGGGCTGCGCTCATGGCAGCGAGAACGACACGAAGTAGTCGAGGATGAAGATGCCCGCAGCCGAGGCCACGACGGTGGCGTTCACGGCGCGACCGACGCCGGGCGCCCCGCCCTTCACCGAGAGGCCGAACTGGCAGCTCGCGAGCGCCATCACGACCCCGAAGACGATGCTCTTCACCAGGCCGTTGAGGATGTCGCCGACCCCGAGCAGCCCGCTCGTGAGGCCGTTCAAGAAGACCGTCGGCGCCACGCCGAGCAGGCCCCAGCCGGCGTACGCGGCGCCGACGAGCGCGAGGACGTCGGCGAAGATGGTCGAGAAGAAGAGCGTGATGACGATCGCGACGGTGCGCGGCGCGACGAGGAACGCGATGGGATCGATCGCGAGCACGCGCAGCGCGTCGATCTGCTCGGTCACGACCATGGTCCCGAGCTCCGCGGTGTTGTTCGCGCCGACGCGCCCGTTGATCATCAGTGCGGTGAGGAGCGGCGCGACCTCACGCAGTGTGCCGAAGCCTGCACCCCAACCGAGCAGACCGTGCGCGCCGAACCGGAGCACGAGCGGCGCGGCCTGCAGGACCATGATCGCGCCGGTGAAGAGCGCCGTGACGATGACGATCGGCACCGAGCGAACGCCCATCCGCTCGAGGTTGCGCACGAGCTCGAGCCCATCGAGCTTCAGCGTGACGATGCGGTAAAGGACCTTGAAGCCGAGCAGGCCCATGCCGCCCGCGGTCTCGGCGATTTCGAGCAAGCTCCCGCCCAAGTTCGCGATGAACGACGGCTCGGCTGCGCTCTCGGTGGCTGCGGGTCCCGACATCGAACCGGGGCAGTGTACACACGCCACGGGCGCGCGGCTCGCTCCAAGCGCTACTCGAACGGTCCCTCGGCACGCCCATGGATGAACTGCTGCACGACCGCGTCGGGCGAGGCCTTGAAGTCGTCGGGCTGCCCGAGCAGTTTGACGAGGCCTTGGTAGAGCATCACGACGCGGTCAGCGATCGAGAAGATGCTGACGAGGTCGTGACTGACAACGATGCTCGTCACACCGACCGTGTCGGAGAGCTCGCGGATCAGCTTGTCCACGCGGCGCGCGCTCACCGGGTCGAGGCTCGTCGTCGGCTCGTCGAAGAGCACGTATTTCGGATCGAGCGTGAGCGCACGAGCGATCGCCACGCGCTTGCGCATCCCGTCGCCGAGCTCGGGGGGAAAGCGATCCGCGAACTCTTGCATGTGCACCTGCTCGAGGCGCTTGCGAGCCTCCGCGAGCGCGGCCTTCATGCGGAGCTTCTTGTGCTTGCGGAGCGGGAGCGCGACGTTCTCGACGCACGTCATCGAGTCGAAGAGCGTCGAGTGCTGGAAGACCATCGCGCACTTCTCCCGCACTGGGTACATCTGCTCTTCGTTGAACTTGCTGACCTCCTCGCCGTCGAGCCAGATCTCGCCCTCGTCGGGGTAGAGCAACCCGACGAGGTGTTTGATGAGCACGCTCTTGCCGACGCCCGAGCCGCCGATGATGAAAAAGACCTCACCGTCCTGGACGTCGAAGCTCACGCCCTTCAGCACCTGCTTGGGGCCGAACGATTTCTTGATGCCGCGAAACGAGATCACGCCGGTTTCCCTAACGGCAAACTAGGTTAGCCTACGCAAAGTTCCAACATGGCCAGCGCCCGCTCGATAGAAGTCAAGGTAGGCATCCTCATCCTCGCGGCCGTGGGCCTGCTCGCAGCTTTCGTCCTCGTGATGGGCGGCATCAACTTCCAGCCCACGTACGCGGTTTACGTCGACTTCGACAACCCCGGCGGTTTGCAGACGGGCGCGCCGGTGAAGATCGCTGGCGTGAAGGTCGGCAAGATCGAGGAAATCCAGTTCCGAGGTGGCAAGGTCGACGACAAGACGGGCCGGCGAGAGTCTCTCGTCCGCATCAAGGTCCAGATCGAGAAGCGCTACAAGTCGAGCATCTACGAGAACTCGCTCTTCTACGTCACGACCCAGGGCGTGCTCGGCGAGCAGTTCATGGCGATCGAGCCGGGCTCGAGCGATCGCCCCGTGCTCGAGCCAGGATCAGTGGTGCGCGGGCTCGATCCACCTCGCCTCGACATGCTCCTCGCCGAGTCCTACGAGCTCCTTCATTCGACGGTCGCCGCCGTACGCGACAACCGCAAAGAGATCGGCGAGACGTTCGATGCGCTGCGCCTCACGTTGAAGGCGACCGGCACGTTCCTCGGTGGAAACCAGGACAAACTCGACCGCATCATCAACAACGTCGAGACCGCCACCGTCGAGGGCAACGACCTCATCAAGAACGCGAACGGCTTGGTCAAGAACACGAACGAGACGCTCGACGCGGCCAAGAAGAAGTACATCGAGAACCCGCAGATCGACCGCATCATGAACAACGTCGACGGCGTGACGGGGCAGGTCGCGGCGCGCACGCCCGCCATCCTCGACAACGCCGACGTCACGCTCGCGAACACCCGCAAGTTCAGCGACGCGGTCGCGAGCGACGAGCAGACCGCGAAGATCAAGAAGGCCGTCGACGGGGCGATCGAGCTCGTCGACAAGGCGAACGCGACGATGGCCGACGCCCAATACGTCGTCTCGCAGATGCGCCGCGGCCGCGGGACAGTCGGCGCGCTGCTGATGGATGAACAGCTCTTCGACGACCTCCAGGAGATGGTGCGCGACCTCAAGCACAACCCCTGGAAGTTCTTCTGGCGCGAGTGATTCCCCACCTGTTAGCGTCGGCGCGCCATGGCGAAGATCATCAAGGCTCACATCACCGGGACCGTCTGGAAGATCGAGGTGAAGGTCGGTGACCCAATCGAAGAGGGCACCGTGGTGTCCATCCTCGAGTCGATGAAGATGGAGATGCCGGTCGAGAGCGAGGACAAGGGCGTCGTCAAGGAAATCCACGTGAAAGAGGGCCAGCCCGTCAGCGAGGGCGACCCCATCTGCACGCTGGAGTGATGGCTGATCGTCTTCGTTGCACGTCTCGATAGATTGGTGGAATATTCTGGTAGCGGCGGTGACGGTGGACTCGCTTCTCGAGAGACGCGAGCAGCAACAACAGCACCGTGAGCCGCCACAAAGGAGCCAAGCGCGATGTCGGAGCAGAAGGAAAGCTCGGTTCTTTTCTCCCTCAAGGAGCTGATGAACCTTGAGGAGGATCGTATCCGCACTGAAGAGGCGGATAGAGCTGCCAAGGTAAAGGCCGAGGAAGAGGCCAAGCTCGCAGCAGAGCGCGCAGCACGCGACGCAGAGGCCGCGCGCATCCGCGCGGAGGAAGAGCGACGTCGCGCGGAGGAGCAGCGGCAGCGCGAGGAGCAAGCGCGGCTCGCGGCCATCCAGCACGCCGAGGTCGAGCGCGCTCGTTTGCAGGCCGAACAGGACGCGCGCATGGCCGCGATGGCGGCGCAGCAGCAGCACGAGCAGAAGCTGGAGGCCATCCGGACCGACAAGTCCAAGAAGGGCCTTCGCAACATCCTCATCGCGTTCGCGGTGGTGGTCGTGATCGGCGGCGGCATCGCGATCAAGTTCGTCGTGGACTCGAACGCGAAGAAGGAGGCCGCAGCCCTCGAGCAGAAGAAGAAGCTCGAAGCCGCAGAGGCCGAAAACAAGCGCCTCACCGACAACCTCAACGCCGCCGAAGCAAACCGCAAGCGGCTCGAGGACGCAGTCGCGATGGAGCAAGACGCGACGAAGAAAGCGAAGCTGCAAGCCGAGCTCGACGCCGCTCGTCTCGCCGAGCAGCAGGCCGCCGACGCCGCCGGTAAGAAGGTCGATCCGCGACCTGCTACGGGTCCTGCGACCACGAGCAAGACGACGCAGGACAAGCCCCAGCCGAAGACTGCGTGCACCTGCAAGTCGACCGACCCGCTCTGCGACTGTCTCTGAGCTCACTGTCGCCGAGACTCCCGAAATCCTGATGAACCTCGACGCGGCCCGCGCTCACCTCGCTGTCGCGCTCGATGTTCCCACCCTCGACGAGGCGCGCGAACTGGCGCACCTCGTCGTGCCTTTTGCGCGCGTGCTGAAGGTCGGGCTCGAGCTCTTCGTCGCGCACGGCCCTGCGGCAGTGCGCGCGGTGAGCGACCTCGAGTGCGATGTCTTCCTCGACCTCAAGCTGCACGACATCCCCGAGACCGTCGCGCGCAGCGTGGCGTCGGCCGCGCAGCACGGCGTGCGCTACCTCACACTCCACGCTGGTGGTGGCCCGCGCATGCTCGCGGCCGCAGCTCGCGCCGCACACAACACGAAGCTCCAGCTCCTCGCGGTGACGGTGCTCACGTCGCTCGACGCGGGCGAGCTCGCGGCGACGGGCGTAGCCAGCGCGCCCGCCGAGCAAGCCGATCGCCTGGCGCACCTCGCGCGTGAGGCCGGCCTTCGTGGGCTCGTGACGTCGCCTGAAGAGGCCCCTCGCCTGCGCGCAGCGCTCGGTCCTGAAGCGCTGCTCGTGACGCCCGGGATTCGCCCTTCGGGCGCGAGCGCTGGTGATCAGCGGCGCATCGCGACGCCCGCCGCTGCGATCCGCGGCGGCGCCGACTTGCTCGTCGTCGGCCGCCCCATCCGCGACGCCGCAAGCCCCGCCGACGCAGCGCGTGCCATCCGCGACGAGATCGCGGCCGCCCTCGCATGAGCCGCCTCGTCTACGGCGTTCAGCCCGTCCGCGAGGTGCTGCGCGTGCACGAGAAGCGCACCGAGCGCCTCTGGCTCGCGAGCGACGGCTCGCCGAAGATCGACGGCCTCGCGCGCCTCGCGGAGAGCCGCGGCGTCAACGCCGAGCGCGTGCCGAAGCGCGAGCTCGATCGGCTGACGAAGAACGGGCAGCATCAGGGCGCCGTCGCCGAGGCTCCCGCGCTCCGCATCCTCGACGAGGAGTCGCTCGCGAAGGCCGCGGCCGCGTCACCAACATCGGTCGTCGTCATTCTGGACGGCATCATGGATCCGATGAACTTCGGCGCGGTCGTCCGCAGCGCGATCGCGCTCGGCGCGCCGTTCATCGTGTGGCCCGAGCACGGCGCGGCGCCGCTCAGCCCTGCGATGTTCCGCGCCTCGGCGGGCGCGATCGAATACGCGACGCTCGCGCGCGTGCGCTCGTTGCCGTCGGTCATCGCGCACCTTCAAGACGCTGCGTTTCAAGTCGTCTTGCTCGAGGGCAGCTCCGAGGGCCGACTCGACACACTCGACCTCACGGGTCCGACTGCGCTCATCGTCGGCTCCGAGGACAAGGGCGCGAGAGGCGCAGTCCGACGCGCTGTCAACCATCGCGCCCGCCTCCCACTGGCGCGCACAGTCGAGTCGCTGAACGCATCGGTCGCAGCTGGGATCGCCCTCTACGAAGTCGCGCGGCAACGCGGTTTTTAGATCGCTATCGCTCGCAGAGCGATTTCTGCGCGCTCCGACCACATCAACTTCGCTCTCAGAGCGAGGTGTGCGTGGTCCAACGACTCGAGCGCCGCTCTCAGTGCGGTACGTACCAAGTCCGACGATGTCGCCGTCGCTCTTGGAGTGATGTGCCCTGCCCTGGTCGCGCTTGCGCCACCTCGTGGCCCCCTCGCGGAGGCGCGTGTAGGCGACGCCGAGGATCGCTGAAAGTCAGGGTTTTACCGACAAAATGCGCTGCTCGGGATCGCTTGTGACCCCTAGGATGTCCGAGGCCGCGCGCATCGAACCACGAGCGCCGAGAGCAGTGGAGGACCCATGGCTGACCACTTCGAAATCACATCGAGCGTGCTCCCGAGCGGGGCACGCGTCGCTGCGTTCCGCGGCAGCGAGGGGATCTCGCGGCCCTATCTCTACGAGGTCTACGTGACCGTCGACGGGACCGGCGACGAGGTCGATGTCGATGACGCGCCGGGCGCGCGCGCGACGCTGCTCACGCACGAGCCGAACGGTCCCTTGCACTACGTACAAGGAATCATCGCGTCGATGGAGCTGCTCCGCAGCGTCGCGGAGGCGAGCTCGACCCGGGTGCATTCGCTCTACCGGCTGCGGCTCGTGCCGCATCTCTGGCAGCTCTCCCTCACGAAGCACAGCCGGATTTGGAGCAACAAGACGATCCCCGAGATCATCCTCGAGGTGCTCGCCGAGGAGGGCGTCCCCGACGTCGCGCTCCGTGTCGACCGCCCGTACGAACAGGAAGAGCACGTCTGCCAATACAAGGAGAGCTCGCTCGCCTTCATTCACCGTTGGATGGAGAAGGTCGGCCTCTATTACTTCTTCGAGCAAGGCGAGTCGGGTGAGACGCTCGTCATCACCGATCACAACGCGACGAGCGTCCCCTCGGTGCTGCGCCCTGTGCCTTATCACCCGTTCGGTGGTGGCGATGGCTCGACGGGCGCGCACCTCGACGCGTTCACGTGGCGCCACGCCGCGTCCCCGATGACGGTGCGCTTGACCGACTACGACTACGCGAAGCCCGCGCTCGCGATGGTCGGCAGCGCTGACGTCAATCCCGTCGGCGCCGGCGAGCAGGTGACGTACGGCGGCCGCTTCTTCACACGCCAGCAGGGCGAGGCGCTCGCTTCCGTGCGCGCAGAGGATCTGCGTGCGCAGGCGAAGACGTTCCACGGCTCGGGCAGCGTCTACGGTCTCGCGAGCGGCTTCCGCTTCACGGTGGATCGCCACCCGCGCGCTCAGCTCAACACCGAGTATCTCGCGACCTCGGTCGAACACTACGGCACCGTGACCGACGCGATTCGGACCTGGACCAAAGTGGTCCCGCACGAGCACCTCGACAAGACGTACTACGTCGAGGTCTCGGCCATCGACGCAACCCAACAGTACCGACACCCCGAGACCACGCCGTGGCCGCGGCTCGATGGCTTCGAGAACGCGGTCGTCGACGGTCCCGCGAAGAGTGAGTACGCGCAGATCGACGACCAGGGTCGCTACAAGGTGAAGTTCAAGTTCGACGAGGGCACGCTGAAGGGCGGCAAGGCCTCGACTTGGGTGCGCAAGATGCAGCCCCACGCGGGCACCATCGAGGGCTGGCACTTCCCCGAGCGCGCGGGCACCGAGGTCGTCTGCGCGTTCCTCGGCGGCGACCCCGATCGACCGATCGTCATCGGCGCCATCCCGACCGCGACGACGCAGAGCCCCGTCACCAACGCGAACCACACGCAGAACGTCATCCAGACCGGGGGGAAGAACCGCGTCGAGATGGAGGACCTGGCAGGCTCGCAGCGCGTGACGATCTCGACGCCACACGCCAGCACCTTCCTATCGATGGGCAACCCAGTCGCAGGCCTCGGTCAGGTCTTCACCGGCGACCGCGCGATCCCCGGTCATGAGGCAGTGCTCTCCACCGACAAGAACATCATCATCAGCTCGGGCCAAACCACCGACGTGTCGATCGGCGCAGAGTGGAACGTCTGGGTCGACGGCACGCACACCGAGATCATCGTGGGCAACGTCTCGCAGACGGTGTCGAAGGGCAGCCTGACGCAGACGATCTCGACCGGCTCGCTCACGCAGGACGTGATGGGTTTCGTCAAGGAGACGTACCACGACACGCTGACCCAGGACGTCACCAAGGCCGTGACGCTCACGCACGCGAACAGCTACACGCACACGGTCAGCGCGGGCCTCACGCACGAGATCTTCAAGGGCGGTCAGACGCTCGAGGTCTCTGGTGGAGACCTCAACGAGACCGTCACGGGCAACCACATCCTCCACGTCACCGGCAATCAGACCATCACGGTCGACAACCCCGTGGTCGAGAAGTGGCAGGCGACGAAGGACTCGTACACGTACGGCGTGTCCACGAGCATGAACTTCGCGCACAAGAACGAGCTCGCGCTCTCCAGTCTCCTCTCGGCGACCGGCGCGGCCAAGGCCACGCTGACCGTGGGCCTCAGCGCAGAGATCAACTTCGCGGCGAAGCTGTCGTTGACCGCGAGCGCGTCCTACGAGCTGATGCCCGCGAAGTTCCAGGTCTCGGGTGGGACAGGGCGCGCACAGGCGAAGGAGGACCGCGCGACGGCCATCAAGAATGCGCTCGAGGCCATCTCGAACTCGATGGGCGCGGTCGAGAGCGTGACGAAGGGGCTGAGCAGCAAGCGCAAGGGCCTCGCGCAGAAACAGAATGCGCTCAAGCAGGAGATCGCGGCGCTCAACAACTCGATCGCAGGCCTGCACAACAAGATCTAACGCGGGCCTTCGATGAAGATCATCAAGCCCAACTTCGTCACGCCCATCCCCGCCGTGTTCGACGATGGTCGTCGCCTCCGCCTGGTGGTGTCGGCGATCTTCCACGCGACCTTCGACGGGGAGCTCTGCGAAGAGCGGCTGCTCTGGCCGTTCGCGAAAGACGAGGTCGAGGGCTCGGTCCTCGACGAGGGTCAGCCGAAATCGAAGGCCGAGTTCCTCGTCCACGGGTCGTGTTACGCGCGCGGCCCCGACGTGCGGCAGTCGTTCGTCAAGGTGAAGGTCGCCGAGCTCGAGAAGACGCTCGCGGTCTTCGGCAAGCGCACGTTCAAGCTCGGCGTCGCGAGCGCACCCGAGCCGTTCGAGGCGGTCCCCATTCGGTGGACGCACGCGTTCGGCGGCAACGGCTACGCCGAGAACCCGAGCGGAGTCGGCTACAAGGACGGCGCGCTGCCGCAGGTCGAGCTCCTCGGTCAGTTGATCAAGTCCCCTGACGATCGCCCGCAAATCGCGGGCTTCGGCCGCTTGGACTTCACGCTGCCGCAGCGGATGAAGAAGCTCGGGACCTACGATCAGAAATGGCTGAAGACGCGGTATCCGGGCCTCGCGGAGGACGTCGACATGACGTACTTCCAGCTCGCGCCGGCCGATCAATGGCGAGCGGAGTTCTTCGCGGGCCACGACGCCTTCTCGGTCGTCAACATGCACCCCGAGAAGGCCCAGCAAGACGGCAAGCTCCCCGGCGTCGTCGCGCGCGTGTTCGTCAAGCGCACCGGCGAGCCTTGGGTCGACGTGCCCATGCACCTCGACACCGTGCACCTCTTCCCTCACCTCGAGCGGCAGGTCCTCGTCTGTCGCGGTGGGACCACGACGAAGAGCGACACCCTCGACGACATCGAGGCTGTCGGGCTCGGCCTCGAGTGGATCGGGCGCCCGAAGTCACGCGAGCACTACGAGGCGATCTTCGCGGCTCGCAGCCGCAAGGACGGGGCGGCGTTCGCCGCGCTCGACGACACCGGCCTCTTGCCCGAGCAGCCGCCGAAAAAGAAGGAGCGCATCGTCGCCCCTGGGGAGGGCCTCAAGGCACGCCAGGTCCAGCGCAGCCTGCGCCACAAGCACGAAGAGGTGAAGCGCCTCATGATCGAGAACGATCTCGATCTCGCACAGCTGCCGGCTCTGCCGGAGATCGATCTCAGCGTCGATCCCGACGAGGTCCCGCCGCCCCCGAACGAACCGCCCACGCTCGACGAGGCGAAGCGCGGCGTCGCGGAGAAGCGAAAGGAGATGCTGGCGAACGCCAAGCAGCAGCTCGAGGACGGGCTCGACGGCTTCCCCGCGGAAGAGGCCGCGCGCGTGCGAAGAGACTTCGACGAGGCTGCCAAGAAGCTCGAGACCGAAGAGGTCGGACCGCCGGCGCTCGCTCGCGAGAAATTCCGCGAGGACTTGCTCGCCCAGAAGGAGATGCTGGAGAACATCAACGCCGACGCTTCGCGTGTCGCGGCGCAGCTCGAAGACGAACGGACAGACCAGCAGCTCCGCGCGCTCGACGACATGGCGTGTGAGACGTACCGGACGATGGTGCAGCACCAGGGCGTGCCGCCCGCGCTCGGTCCCGAGGCGAGCGCTGCGGCGCGCACGCGAGCGCAAATCCGCTACGACGCAGGTGAGCCCTTCGCCCGGTTCGACCTCACGGGTGCGGATCTCTCGGGGATGGATCTCACCAACGCGGACCTGCGCGGCGCGTGGCTCGAGGCGACCAAGCTCGTCGGGGCGAAGCTCGACGGCGCGAACCTCACCAACGCTGTCCTGGCGCGCGCGGATCTCACGGGCGTCGACCTCTCGAAGAGCAAGCTCACCGGCGCGAATTTCTCCGAGGCGAACCTGACCCGAGCGAACTTGGGCGCGTGCGATCTCACGGGGTGCTTCTTCGTCCGGAGCGATCTCACGCAGGCGAGCCTCACCGGCGCGACGTTGAACGACGTGGATCTCACGGCCGCGAAGCTCACGCGCGCGGACTTGTCGCGGACCAAGCTCGAGAAGGCCCTGCTCTTCGACCTCGTGTTCGAGGACACGAACCTCGAGCACGTGCTCTGGGACAAGACGACGTTCTATCGATGCCACTTCGTTCGCGCGAGCGCGCGGCGCGCGACGATGAGCCTCGTGCTCTTCGTCGACTCGACGCTCGAGGCCGTGCGCTTCGACGACGCGAAGCTCACGAAGGCGCAGGCCGCGAAGATCGACGCACAGCCTCGCTTCGTGGGTTGCTCGTTCGTCGGAGCACGCGTCGAGCTCGGGATGTTCCGCGGCGCGTCGTTCGAGACGTGTGACTTCCGCCATTCGGATTTCGAGAAGACCGACTTCTCGAAGGCGACGATGGACGGGACCCACTTCGAGGACGCGCGCGGCGTCGGTGCGCGCTTCGTCGGCGCGAGCGTTCGCGACTGTCGCTTCGATCGCGCCGACCTCGTGGAGTCGCTCTTCGGCTCCGCGCTGATGGATCGGGCGTCGTTCGCTCGCGCGAACCTGTTCCGCGCGGACTTCGGGCGATCCGGCGGCGACGCCGTCGACATGAGCGGCGCGAACGTCAAGCGCGTGCGGACCATCCCGAAGCGCGAGGAGGCGCCGTGAGCGACGCAACCAACACGGCGACGGCCGAGACCAAGCCGCGGAAGACGCGCGAAGACGTCGCAGAGATGCTCGAGCGCGGTGAGTCCTTCCACGAAGAGGACCTCGACGGGCTCGACCTCGGCGGCCTCGACTTCGGTGGCTCGAACTTCCTCGACACTTCGCTGAAGGGAACGAGCTTCAAGGGCGCTCGCCTCACGGAGTCCACGTTCGCGAGCTGCGATCTGACGGGCGCCGACCTCTCGGGCGCGATGGCAAAAGACTGCCAATTCCACGACTGCGACCTCACCGCCGTGCGCCTCGACGGTGCGGTGCTCACGCGGTCGGCGTTCAACGAGTCCGCGCTCGACGAGGCCAGCGCCGTCGGCACGGATCTCTCGTACACGCCGTGGCTCAAGGTCTCGATGAAGGGCATCGTCCTGACGGACGCGACCCTCGAGCTCGCATCGTTCGTCGAGGTCGACTTCGAGGGGACGAGCTTCGCTGGTGTGAACCTCGACCGCACCACGTTCATGGAGCTCGACCTCACGAAGGTGCGCGATTTCGAGCTCGCGCGCTTCAAGCAAACGACGCTGTTCCGCAATGATCTCCGCGGTCACGTGTTCCGCGGTGCGGACCTCGGCTTGTGTCAGCTGATGGAGTGCAAGCTGGACGGCTGCGACTTCGGCGGCGCGAAGCTCAAGCAAACGAACTTCGGGTCGTCGAGTTTGCGAGGCGCCATCTTCCGCGACACCGAGCTCGAGCAAGGGCTCTTCCCCAAGGCCGACGTCACGGGCGCATCGTTCGCTGGCGCGCGGATGTCGCAGGCGATCTTCGTCGAGGCGATCGTCGCAAACGCCGACTTCTCCAAGGCGAAGGCAGACCTCGCGGTCTTTCAGAAGGCGGACTGCACGGGCGCGGTCTTCACCGACGCCGACCTCACCTACGCCGACTTCTCCTACGCGAACCTGAAGGACGCCGATCTCCGAGCGACGCTGTTCCGCGCCCGATTCCAGGGCTCGACGCACGAGAACACCCGATTCGGGGTGTCCAAGATGACGGCGCGGAGCGACGATCCCGAGCAGACCGAGTCCGACGCTTGGTGGGCGAAGCATCGACACGAGCGACCGCAGGAAGGGCCGTTGAAATGACGCTTTCACGTTCGTCTGCGCGCCAAGGGTCCGCTGAGGTCATCGTCGGCGAGGCCGTCGTCGGTGAGCGCACGCACGCAGCTCCGCTCGTCGAGTCGCTCGTCGCGGCTCCCGTGGTGAACCAGACCTTCGGGTTCGTCGAGCGCAAGGAAGGCCGCGCGCTCTTCGTGCGTGCTGGCGCGGAGCTCGTCGAGGCAGCCCGCTCGAAGAGCTGCTTGCTCGACCCCGCAGTGGGGGACGCAGTGCTCGTCGCCCGCTCGGAGCATCACGGCTCGTGGGTGCTCGCCGTGCTCTCGTCCGCCGAGGACGCGCCGGGATGCACGGTCGAGGTCGAGGGCGACCTCACGCTTCGATCGCGAACAGGCAAGGTCGCGATCGCCGGCGACGCTGTGCACGTGGCCGGCACCAAGAAGGTCGCGGTCACCGCCCCCGAGCTCGTCGCGACCTCGACGAAGGCGACCGTCTTCGCCGACAGCCTCTCGTATGTCGGCCGCACGATCGACGCGCAGGTCGAGCGTGTGCGCCAGGTCGGCAAGTCGATGGAGTCGGTGTTCGAAACGGTGACCGCGCGCATGCGCCACTCGGTTCGGACGGTGACGGGCGTCGACAAGGTCACCGCCGACGAGATGCACGTGCGCGCCGAGTCGACGCTGAACGTGCACGGCAAGAACACGCTGATGACCGCCGAGAAGCTCGTCAAACTCGACGGCGAGCAGATCCACGTCGGCTGAGACGCTATCCAGGAGAGGCAGGCACCATGTTCGCGAGCACGCAAATGTTCGGCATGAACTTCGGGATCCCCGACGTCTGCCTGACGCCGCCGACCGCCGTTCCCATCCCCTATCCGAACTTCTCGTTCGGGCCCGTCACCGTCCCGTTCTGTCCGAACATCCTCATGGTCGGGACGCCGGCGCACAACCTCACGCACCCCGTCGTCTTCTCGCTCGGTGACAACACCGGCATCATCGGTGGCGTCGCCTCGGCCACCGACATGAGCATGACGCGGCCGCTGACGGGCGCGTTCACCGTGCTCTTCTCGGGTGCGCCGGCGACACGCATGACGACGATCAACATCCAGAACAGCACCAACTGTCCGGGGATGCGCATCGTCCCGAGCCAGCCGAAGGTCCTCCTGCTCGCGCCCTGAACGCCACCTTGCAGCACGCGCATTTCGAGGTCGTGCGCGCCCTCGACCCAGGCCCGGTGGTGGTCGAGATCCCGCACGCGGGCCTCACCATCGACGAGGCCTCGGCGCGGTTCACGACGGTCCCAGTCGACGTGGAACGTCGGGGCGCCCGCGAGGCCGACGCTGATTTCGGCGCCGACCTCGTCTGGCTCGGCTCCGAGGCGTGGGGGATCACGCGGATCGTCGCGCGCACCCATCGCTATGTGATCGACCTCAACACCAACCCTCGCCCCCCGCCGCAGCCGCCCTTCTACGAGGAAGACCCCGAGCCGCGACCGATCATCCGCCGCTCGGCGGCCGGCGTGAGCTGGCGCGAGCCGGCGCTACCGCGGCACGAAGTGGCGCGTCGGGTGGACGAGATCTTCGAGCCCTACCACGCCGCGGTCGACGTCGAGCTCACGCGGAGCCGAGCCCGCTACGGTCGCGTCGTGCTGCTCGCGTCACACACGTTCCCCGCTAGCGCGGCGACGAAGGCGGACGCTGTGCTCGGTACGCAGGAGGGGCGCACGCTCGAGCCCGAGCTTCGCGAGGCCATCGCCGACGTGCTGCGTGCGGCGGGCCTCGCGGTCGCGCTCGAGGCGCCGTTCCCCGGCGGGCATTCGCTCACCCGCCACGCCAGAATCGAGGCCGGCGTGTTCGCGGTGCAGCTCGAGTTGGCGCGCCGGCTCGTCGCGGACCCGTCGGGGGTCGACCACCTCCGAGGGGTGACGCAAGCGATGGTGGGGGTGATCCGCGAGCGCATCACAATTCGGTAGGGGGCCTGAGCGGCGACCTGACCGTCCGCGCCGGAGGGTGCATAGTTCTGCAATAATTATAATTGCTTAGCTACCAATCTTTGAGGCTCCACTTCGATCGCACCTTTTCGCGGATTTCCTCACTGAACGGCTGCCACCAAGCGAGCTCGGCAAAATCCACTCAATGGAGGACTGAACGTCGTCCGCGAGGCCGAGAAATTTGCTAGCAATTTTGTATGGTTGTGCACCCTTCGGTGAGCGCGCACCGGAGGCTTGTGCCTCGGGGGTGAAGCGTCGCCTCAAGGAGTCCCCTCAGCGGCCAAGTACGCGAGAGAACACACGAAGCGCCTCGACAACGTCGAGCTCGGTGGCGTCGTCCCCGAGGCTCACGCGAACGGCGCTCGCGGCGCGCTCCGGACCGAAGGAGGCTGCGATGACCGGCGAGGGTTCGGCGGTGCCGGCGCTGCACGCGGAGCCGCTCGAGACCGCGACCCCCTCGAGGTCGAGCGCGGCGACGAGCTCGGGCCCGAGCCAGCGGCGCGCGTGGAAGGAGACGTTGGTGACGTGCGGGGCGCGGGGGGCGCCGGCGCCGTTCACGACGCCACCGAGCTCGACGAGGCCAGCCTCGAGCTCGGCGCGGAGCGGGGCGAGGCGCGCGTAGCGGTCTGGGCCTGAGCGGGCGCGGACGAGGGCGGCCTCGAAGCCGACCGCCGCGAGTGGGTCTTGTGTGCCAGGGCGCAGGCCGCGCTCTTGTGCGCCACCGACGAGCACCGGAGCGAGCTTGATGCCGCAGCGGGTGGCTAGCGCGCCGATCCCCTTCGGGCCGCGGAGCTTGTGCGCGGTGATCGTGATGAGGTCGGCGTCGGCCCAGCTCGCGCGGTCGAGCTTGCCGGCGGCCTGCACCGCATCGACGTGGAGCTTCGCGCCGGCGCTCGCGGCGATTTGCGCGATCTCGGCGATGGGCTGCACGACGCCGGTCTCGTGGTTCACGGCTTGGACGGACACGAGGGTGCTGCTGTTGTCGCGGTCGCGGAGCAGGGCCTCGAGTGCCTCCGGTGGGACGCGACCCGTGCTGTCGGGCGGGAGCGTCGTGACCTCCACGCCGTCGCGCTGCGCAGCCTCGAACGCGCGCAGCACCGAGGGGTGCTCGATCGCGGAGACGACGCCGCGCGCGGGCCGGCCGGTGTCGCGCGTGAGACGCGCGAGGGCGCCGCGCACCGCGAGGTTGTTCGCCTCGGTGCCGCCTGACGTGAGCACGACGTCGCGCAGGTCGAGGTGGAGGAACGCAGCGGTCGCGCGACGAGCGCGCTCGACGGCGGCGCGGGCGGTGCGGCCTGGGCCGTGGACGCTCGCGGGGTTTGCCCACGCGGTGTCGAGCGCGTCGCGCATCGCGAGCACGACCTCGGGCGCGAGTGGAGCCGAAGCGTTCCAGTCGAGGTAGAGCATCGAGCGACTCAGCGCGGAGAGCGCGATGTTGTAGCATGGGGCGTCTTGGCTCGAGTCCTTCCTCGTCAACGCGCGCTCTTGCTGGCCGTGTCGTTCGTGGCGACCGCCTGCCAGGTCGTGTTCGGGCTCGACGAATACGAGACGGGTGCGCCGGGTGCGGCGGGCGCAGCAGCGGGCGGCTCGGGCGCGACCTCGAGCGGCGGCGCAGGGGGCTCGACGACGAGCGCGGGCGGCGAGGCCGGCGCGGGCGGCACGTGTGATTGCGGGTTCCCCGCCGTGTGGAAGCCGCTCGTCGTCGCGACCGACGGGCCTGGCGATGCCCTGACGATGCCGACGAAATGCGGCGACGGCACGCCAGCGCTCAACCTGTTCTCGGGGGAGCCCACGGGCGCGTGCGAGGCCTGCGCCTGCGCTGCGTCGGGTTGCGAGGTTCCTGGGCTCGAGTGTTTCACCCAGACGAACTGCGAGGGAACGCTGGTCGCGGCGCAGCCCTCGACGTCGTGTGGCTTCCTCGGTGACGACGTGCGGTCCTGCCGGCTCGCGGGCGACCCGACACCGGCTGCGTGTGATGCGAGCGGGGGCGCGCTCTCGGATCCGGCGCCGGTGTTCGATCACTTCTTCACGTTTTGCCCCGAGACCTCGTGCTGCGAGGTGCTGACCGCGGGAGGCTGCGTCGTCGCCGAGGGCATCGTCGCGGACGCGTGCCCCGCGGGCTTCGACAACCGCTATCAGCTGCACACGGAATTGGACGCTACGTGTCCCGCGTGTGGCTGCACGCCGCGCTGCGAGAACCCCGCGTATCAGGTCGGCTGGAGCATCGTGTTCGCGTCGTGTGGAGGTGACACCGTGGACGACGCGGCGACGTGCACCGACGTCACGCTGGCGAACGGAGCGGTGCTCCAAAAGCAGGCCGCGTGTGATCCCGACCCGCCCGACGCGCACGCCGCGGACGTCGCGCTGCTCGGTGAGCACACCGTGTGTTGCTCGTACGATCTGCTCGCGGGCGTGCCGCCGAACTGAGTCGCTGCTTCAGAAGCGGCCGCTGAGGTGGAGCTCGACGCGGGTTGCGCTGCCGCTCGGGCTCGAGCCGAAGGTGCCGGGCGCGGCGAGCACGACGATGAGACCCGTGCCGACGAGCGCGCCGCCGCCAGCGACGAAGCCGTTCGCGAGGTTCGCGTAGAGGTTCGCCGTGTCGAGCGCGTCGCGGCCCTCGCTGGTCGAGCAGAGATGGTTGGGGCACAAACGATCGACCTCGCCGGCCTGGCTCGCGGTGAGCCCGACGAAAGCGAACCCAGCGATGAGCGCCGCGAGGCCGACCCCGCCGACGACGAAGCCTGCGATGCGCTGTGTGTCGCCTTCGCCGTCGTCCGGTGCGGCGACGACAGGCGCGAGCTCGAGCGCGGGCACCGTGACCTCGACGGATTGCTGAGGATCGACCTTGAAGGTGACGCGCTGAGGGAGGCGCCCCGGAGCCTCGGCGAGGATGACGTGCTCGCCTGGATCGATCGGGAGCGGCGTGCCGACGGAAGCGGTCGTGAGCGCTGCGTCGTCGCGGTGAAGGACGAGGCCGTCAGGGGCTGCGGTGACGTGGATGACGACGAACGCCCGCAGGCCTTCGAGCTTCTGTGCTTCGGCCTCGGCGAAGAGCGCGCGCTGCGTGTCGTTCTTGCGGCGGAAGGCGCGAGCGGCCTCGAGGAACTGGCTCCACGCGGTCGCGGTCTTGCCGTCGACGCGGTTGCACTCCGCGATGTTGAGCAACGTGCCCGGCGCGGGATCGAGCCGGTAGCTCTCGTTGAATTTGACGCACGCCTCGACGAGCTTGCCCTGCTCTTTGAGCGCGCGCGCTTGGTTGAAGAGCTCCTCCGCGCCGCCCGGATCCTCACCGGTGGCGAGCGCGATCGACGTCGAGAGCAGCGCCGCGCTGAGGGCGGCGGCTGCGAGCAAGCTGCGCTTCATCCGTCGAGCTCCGCGGGCGCGCGCTGCGCGACCGAAAGGTAGAAGGCGCTGCCGCGAAGGCTCGCGCCCTCGATGAGCTCGCTCGCGGGGCTCTTCAAGCGGAGGTCGCCGCCGAGGCCCCGCGCGGTGCTGCGCGCGATCGCGAGCCCGACTCCGACGCCGCCGTGCTCGCGCGTGACCGAGCCATCGACCTGGTAAAACGGCTCGAAGACGCGATCGAGCTTGTTCGCGGGGACACCGGGGCCGGTGTCGGCGACGCAGAGCTCATAGCCAGTGGGCGTGCGCGCCACGCGCACGCCCACGGTGCCGCCGGCTGGGCAGAACTTGGCGGCGTTCTCGAGGAGGTGGCCCATCGCGCGCTGCAGCCGATCCGGGTCGCCGAACGCGGGCAGCGGGCCGCGCGGGAGCTCCTCGACGAAGTTCTGTTTGCGCTCGGCGATGCGGTCCGCGACCGACGCGATCGCGCGGCGCGTGGTGTCGAGGAAGTCGTAGTCGCGGTGCGCGAAGCGCATGCGACCGGTCTCGAGGCCAGTGACGTCGAGCAGGTTGTCGAGGATCGCGCGGAGCCTGCGGACGCAGCCATCCATCGCGACGAGCGCCTTGTGCTGAGGCTTCGACAGCGCGCCGAGCTCCTCGTCGATGAGGAGCTTCATGTAGCCGACGACGGGCGTGAGAGGCGTCGCGAGCTCGTGCGAGATGTTGCGGTAAAACTCGGTGCGCGCGGCGCTGAGCTCGCGAAGGCGCGTGTTGGCGGCGCTGAGCTCGGCGATCTTCTCCTCGAGGTGGCCGACGATGCGCGAGCTCTGCTCGCGGAGCATGCGCTCTTCGAGGTCGGCGCTCGACGGCATCTCGCGCGCTCCGCGGAGGTAGCGCGCGATGAGCGACGCGAACGAGCGAGCCTCGATGGGCTTCTGGATGAAGCCAGTGCAGCCGACGGCGAGGCTCGTGTCGCGATCACCCTCCGCGGTGATCGCGACGATGGGGACGCGATGCAGAGCGGGCTCGCCGCGAAGGCGCAGCGTGACCTCGAAGCCGTTCAGGCCGGGGATGTTGAGATCGACCAGGACGAGATCGGGCGCGAGCGAACACGCGAGGCGCACGCCCTCCAGGCCGTCGACAGCGTCTACGACCTCGTGGCCCGCGGCCTGGAGGAGCTTCCTGACCAACAGCCTGTTGGCAGCGTCGTCCTCGATGTGCAGGATGCGCGGCATGGGGGTCGCACCCGGTGGTTCCGAGCTGCCGGCGGATAGTAGTCCGGCTGGCGCGACACCGATAGGGGTCGGCCTCCTGCGGATCGTCGGGGCGAGCGCTGCGCTCGCGATCGGGATCGAGCCCGCGTGGGGGGCGATCGGGCCGCTAGGCCCGATCGCCCATGGCGTTGCAGCCTTGTTCGGGCTCGCGCCGTGGCTGTGGATCACGCGGGGCGCTGAACCCCGCCGCGCGTTCGCGCTCGGCTTCGCAGTGGGGTCGATCGCGGCCGCGATCGTGCTGCGATTCTTGCCGAGCGCGGTGGTCGCGCGCGGGGCGCTGAACCCCGCCGCGGCCGCCGTCGCGTTCGCAGCGTTCGCTGCGATGCATGGAGTTTGGCTCGGCGGGGCGTCGCTGATCGGCGCGGTGCTCGAGGCGCGCGGGGGCCCGCGCTGGCTCGGCGCGGTGCTCGGCGCGGCGCTCCTCGAGCGGCTGCTCCCCTCCCCGCTTCCATTCACAGTCGGTGCGGGGCTCGTCGAGCTCCCGTTCATCGCGCAGGTCGCAGATCTGGGGGGGCCCGCGGCGCTCACCGTGCTGGCGGGGCTCGCTGCTGCCGCGGTGGCCGAGCCGTCGCGCGCCGCGCGACGGCTCGGCGCGGGGGCGATCGGTGTGGCAGCAATCTACGGGGCCTTGCGGGGGCGCGAGCTCGACGGCGCGGCGCGCTCTGCGCCGCGCCTCGAGGTCGCGCTCGTGCAAGGTGGCATTGGCGAAGCGCGCACCTCCGAGGGCGCTGACATTGTTGTCATCGGCGAGAGCGCTCTCCCGGGTCGATTGCCCGAGCGCGAGCTCGATGCTCTTTTGCCCGCGCTGCTCGGCGCGGGTTCACCTCTCTTGTTCGGCGCGACCCTGCAGCGCGAGCGCGCTGGTGATCTGAACGTGGCACTGCTCGCGGATCGCGAGGGCCACGTCGCAGGCTCGTACGCGAAGCGCGCGCTGTTGCCATTCGGCGAGCGGAAGCTCTTCGGTCTCGGGGCGAGCGGGGCGACCTACGTGGCGGGCGAGCGTGCGCCCGCCATGGCCCTCGCGGGCACGCCGATCGCGGTCGTGATCTGCAGCGAGGATCTGGACGAGGATCGTGTGGCGGGTGCGGTGCGCGAGACGCGCGGCGAGGTCGTTTTCGATCTCGCGAACGACGCGTGGTTCGCGGGGTCGAGTGGGGCGGCGCTGCACGTCTCGATGGCGCGCGTGCGCGCCATCGAGACGGGCCGCTACGTGGTGCGCGCGTCGCTCGGCGGGCCAAGCGTGGTCGTCGATCCGCGGGGGCGAGTGGTGCCCGCGCTCGAGGAGGGAGCGCGCGGCAGTACGGTGAGGACCGTGCCGCGACTCGCGGGCGGCACCGTTTATGGGGCGGTGGGATCGCGCGCTATGATTTCGATAGCGCTGGGCGTGGTGTTGGCGGGGGCATGGTGGGCGTCTCGGTGGAGACGGAGTTTCACCGAACGAGCGTGCTTAGAGCGCGGTAGATCGGGAGCGGTCGCAAGAATTGATTGAATTAATTCAGAGCGTTAGGCAAACAACTTAGCGACCGTTCGTGCTTTGGTCTTGGAGGGGCGGGCTGAGGACGCAGAGGTCAAGGGCGCGATCCCCGGTCGTGGCCGCCGAGGGGGTTCCTGGCGCGTGGGGGTCGAGGCGCGCCGGGCGGTCGAGGCCGCGCCGGGCGCGCGGACGAGAGCGCGCGGGGGCCCGAGGCCCGAGCGCGGGGGGCGAGGGCGCGGCGTCGAGGGGTTCGAGGGCGCGGCTTCCCGCGGGGGTCGAGGGGTTCGAGGTGTTGAGGGCTTTGAGCGCGCGGGGGCCCGAGGCGCGCCGGGCGGTCGAGGTCGCGCCGGGCGCGCGGACGAGAGCGCGCGGGGGCCCGAGGGCGCGCGGCGCGGCTGGGGCGACCCGCGAGAGCAGCGCGCAGCGTGGCTGGGGGCGGAGCGCGTGGTGGGAGTGAGGCGACCCGCCCGTTTGCGCTGGAGGGTGCTCAAACCCCCAAAAAGACCGGGCTAGAGTTTGAGCGCCTTCTTGAAGCGACGAGCGTCGGCGAACATGTCGACGTTGGTGAAAACGTAGGTCGCGACGTCGTGTTTGGCGGCGCGGGCGAGCTCGGCGAGGCGCTCGATCGCGGGGTCTTCGTAGCGGGACTTGTGACCGGCGGGGCCGTGGAGGCGGTAGTAAGCCTCGCGCAATTTGGAGACGCCCTGCGTGAGCGGGTCGCGTGCCGCGAGGGTGCCGACCTCGTGCGCGAGCTGATCGCACTCGTCCGGGTCCCAGCCCGTGCCGGGCTCGAAGACGACGAGGTCGAAGCGCTTCTTCACGTTGGAGAGAAACTCCTGGAGGATGCCCTTGTTCGCGCGGTTGTTCTGGAACTCGGGCGGACCGACGAAGACCGCGGTCTTGGCGTCGAGCTCCTGACCGATGGACTCGAGGGTCTTGAGGGCGGTCTCGATGACCTTGCCGTCGCGAAAACCCTCTTGCCCGATCTCGCGCGGACCCAGCAGCGCGAAGCGAAACTCCGCGGGGGCCTCACGCTTCCAGCGGCGAACGGTACCAGGGCCAGGCGTCGAGACGTGCGTGTCCTGCACCTCGACGAAGTTGAACTCCTTGAAATACCGCGTCGCCGGTACCGGAAACCCCGCGCACCCGACCGTGATCATCGTGCGGCACCTTACTTCAGCTTGGACCCGCCTTCAAACGCGGACGCCGCGCGCGGGGCTTTGCGGCGTCTTTCGTGGCTTTCGCCGTGCGCGTGGCCGAGGTCTCGAGCTTGCGCGCGAGGCGCTGGCTGCGCCGCACGTGCCGATCGATGGGCTCGGTCGTGCCCTGGGCGACGGTCGCGAGGGCCTTCTCGTAGGCGCGCGCGTGGTGCTCGTAGAGCTTCGCCAGCTCGAGCCGGAGGGAGGGCGCGGTGTCTTCGCCGGCGGCGAGCGCGGCGCTCTCGTAGTCGCAGAGCGCGGCCGCTTTGTCGCCGCGTGCGCGCGCGACGTCGCCGCGCGCCCAGAGGCCGGCCACTTCGTCACCGCGCTCGATACCGGCCTGCGCGAGTCGGTGCGCGAGCTCGAGATCGCCAGCGCGGACGGCGACGCGCGCGGCCGCGACGAGGTCGCCGGGCGCGAGGCCCCATCGTTCCTGAGCCCCGCGAGTTCCTTCGGTCGCGGGGCCCCATCGTTCCTGAGCCCCGCGAGTTCCTTCGGTCGCGCACAGCTGTTTGCGATGGTCGGCGAGGCGCGGCGGTGTGTTCGTGGCCCAATCGGCGAGCGGCTCGCCGTAGAGGCCGACGAGCGCGATCATCGAGACGACGTCGAGGCGGTTGTGCTCGACGACGGGCTCGAGCGCAGCGACGTCGCCGGTGCGGAGGTAGTGGTAGTAAATGGCCGCGACGTCGGCGCCCGACACGTCGTCGACGCGCGCGCGACCGAGGACGTGCTCCTCGATGCGGGAGAGGTTGCACGCGCGGAGCCTGTGTTTGTGCAGGCGGCGTGCGACGTGGAGCAGGTCGAGGTGGGGTCGCTCGGGGAGCGGGCCGACGCGATTCATGATCGCGCGCGTGCGGAGCAGCGGGAGATCGAAGGCCTTGCCGTTGTAGGTGACGATGACCGACGCGGATTCGAGACGGGCTGCGAGGTGCTCGAGCATCGCGGGCTCGTCGGCGAAGCCGCGGAGGAGCAGCTGCTCGACGACGAAGTCGCCGACGTCCGGCTCGAAGCGCGCGAGCCCGAGGAGGAACGCGACGGTGCCAGTGCCGCCCATGAGGCCCGTCGTCTCGGTGTCGAGGTAGAGCGCGCGCTCGAGATCGCAGTCGGCGAGCGATGGATCGAGAGCAAGAAGCGCGAGCACGTTCGGGTCGGCGCGGCGCGCGGTCCACACGGGGATCGCGCCGACGCGGTGGCCTTGCGGGGTCGGGCGACGCGCGAGCGGAGCGCCCGTGCCAGCCGCGCGCACGAAGAGAGAGTCGATGAGCGAGATGGCAGGCTCGGGCGCGGTGGGACCGAGCTGGCTTGCGGGAGTCGGCGCGCGGAGAGGGTTCCGCGCGAGGATCTCCGCCATCTTCGCGCGGAGGAGATCGAGCTTCTCGACGGGCTCGAGTCGAGCGGCGCTAGCGTCGAGGACTCGGCGGGCGCTCGGCGGCGGGAGCGAGAGCTTGCGCGCCTGAGCGGGCGCGCCGAGCGAGCGCCGCGAGCCGTTTCGAGCCCGCGAAAGACGCCACGAGAAGCCCAGACTGAAGCGACGTTCAGCCCAGGTCAAGTGTTCGGTGGATCCACTCGGAGGCGCTCGACGAGGGCGTCGACAGCAGCGATGAGCTCGTCGCGCGTGCCGTCGTTGCGAATCACGAAGTCCGCGACGCGGAGTTTGTCTGCGAGGGGGAGCTGCGAGCGGACACGCGCGAGGGCATCGTCCTCGGAGAGGCTGTCCCGGTCGGCCGCGCGCCGGAGCTGGTTTTGCTCGGAGGCTGCGACGAGCACGACAGGTCGAAAGGCGTCTTGGAGGTTGTTCTCGATGAGGAGCGGGACCTCGTAGCAGAGGAGCTTGGTCCCACGGGCCGCGTGCTCGGCGAACGCCGCCATCGCGAGGGCTGCGACGCGCGGGTGCACGATGGAGTTGAGGCGCTTGCGCGCGGACTCGTCGTTGAAGACGCGCGCGCCGAGCTTCTTGCGATCGAGCGAGCCGTCGGCGGCGAGGACGTCGTCACCGAAGGCGTCGACGATCGCCGCGAGGCCTGGCGAGCCGGGCTCGACGGCCTGGCGCGCGAGCTCGTCCGCGTAGACGACGGGGACGCCGCGCTCTTCGAAGCGGCGCGCGACGGTGGTCTTTCCCGAGGCGATGCCTCCAGTGAGGCCGAAGACGCGCATCGTCAGCTCGCCGCGCTCGGCGCGGACGCGAGGCCCTGCTCATGTGCGGTCGAGAGCGTGCAGCCAGCGGCGCGCATCTCGTCGAGGGCGCGCGCGGTGCCCTCGGGGGTGATGCCGCGGATCGCGTCGGTTAGGACAACGGTGTTATAGCCACGCTCACGCAGCCCGAGCGCCGCGGCGCGCACGCAGTAGTCGGTCGCGACGCCCGAGACGAGGAACGTGAGCGGCTCGCGGGCAGCCTGTGCGAAGGCGGCGAGGAAGCGCTCGGCGCTGGGGTTCGCGAAGAGCGAGTAGACCTCCTTCTCGAAGTAGAGGCCCTGCGCGGCGCCCGACGAAAGCTCGGCGGCGAGGCGCTCGATGGTTGTGGAGCCGAGCTCGACGTCGGGCACGAACCGATAGCGAGCGGGGAGCGTGCCCTCGACTTTGAGCCAGCCCCACGTGCCCTTCACGCAATGGTCGGGGAAGTTCGGCTTGGGAGCGCCACCCGGCGCGGGCCGATCGTTCGAGGCGAACTCCCATGCGTCGAACGCGTGGGAGTCGACGCTGCCGATGATGGGGATTTGCGCTGCGAGCGCGGCGCGCGTGAGCGAGCGGTAGAGGTCGTTCGGGGAGCCAGCGACGTAGAGCGAACCGCGCGGCTCGCAGAAGTCGTTCTGAACATCGACGTCGACGAGGACACGACCGCGCGAGGAGGCGGAGAGGCTCATTTTTCGGGGGGATCCTGCGAGGGGGAAGCCGCCGCGTCGGCCGCGTAGCGCGCGCGGACCTCGTTCATGAGGTGAACGAGGCGCGAGGACGGCTGCACGCTGAAGCGAGCGCCGCCGCGCCCGAGGTGGTGGAGCTCGGGTGGCAAGGCCGCGAGGTTCGCGGTGACGCGCGCGCGGATCTCGTCGAGCGAGCGCGGCGGGCGAACGCGGACGCCGCCGCGGATCGCGGGCGTGAGCAAGAGCTCGTGGTGATCGCCCGCGGTCGGGGTGAGCGGCTCCTCGGTGTCGAGGGCGACGATGTCGCGCACGAGCGCGCGGTGCTCGTCGACGACGCGCAGGACCTGGTGCGGGCCGGGGAAGGTCCCCTTGCCCTCGGAGAACTTGGCGATGGGGCGCCGCTTCACCCCGTCGTCGAGCTCGACGAGTTTGTAGACGCCGGCGAGCGCGGGTGCGTCGACCGAACACACGAGCTCGGTGCCGACCCCGAAGGTGTCGATCGGCGCGCCCGACGCGACGAGCGCCGCGATGCTGTGTTCGTTGAGATCGCCCGAGGCGACGATCTTCGCCTGGGGTGCGCCCTCGGCGTCGAGGATCGCGCGGACCTCGCGGGCGAGCGCGCCGAGGTCGCCGGAGTCGAGGCGAACGCCGCGCAGTTTGTCGCGGGCGACGCGGGCCGCGCGCAGCGCGCCGCGCGGCGTGTCGTAGGTGTCGATGAGGAGGATCGATGCGTTCGGGAAGACCTCGAAGTAACCGCGGAACGCGTCCTCCTCGGTCGCGTGGGCCATCGTCCACATGTGCGCGGCGGTGCCGAGGACCGGGATGCCGTAGCGACGTGCGGCCTCGAGGTTGCTGGTGCCCGCGAAGCCCACTGCGTACGCGGCGCGCGCGGCGTCGACCGCAGCGGTCGGGTGCGTGCGGCGCGAGCCGAACTCGACGCACGCGCGGCCCGCAGCGGCGCGGACGATGCGCGCGGCCTTCGACGCGACCATGGTCGCGTGGTTGAAGATCGAGAGCAGATACGTCTCGATGATCTGCGCCTCGATGATGGGCGCGCGCACGCGGAGGACGGGCTCGTTTTCGAAGTGGACCGTCCCCTCCTCCATCGCCCAGACATCACCCGTGAAGCGAAACTCCTCGAGGTAGCGGGCGAGCTCGGGCGTGAAGCTCGCCGCGAGCGCCGGCACGGATTGGAGGAACGCGACGTCGTCTTTGGTGAACCGCAGCGAGACGAGATCGGCGAGCAGCCGCTCGATGCCCATCGCGACGAGGTAGCGGCGTGTCTCGGGGAGGCGCCGCACGAAGAGCTCACACGTCGCGACGTGCCCGGCCATCCCTCGCCGGAAGTAACCGGCTGCCATGGTCAGCTGGTAGAGATCGGTCTCGAGGATGTTCGGCGAGGTCGCGTTCACCGGAGAGCAGTCTAGCTGCGTCAAGCGAGATCCGCGAACGGTCCACGCAGCGCGACCGTCACGCCACGCTGCTGAAGGTTGAAGAAGAGAACGTCGCCGGCGGGAGACAACGTGACCCCTGCGATCTCCCCCGCTTCTTCCGCGACCGCGAGCGTCTCGATGCGACCCTCGGGGGTGAGGACGCGGACACCGTTCGGAGGCTCACCGTCCTCCGCGATGTAGATCTCGCCGCGCGGTCCGATGGCGACGTTGTCGGGCATGTCGAGAAGCTCGTCGCCCGCGGCCTCGAAGGCGACCTCGAGCGAGCCTGACTGCGGATCGAGGTGGAAGACCTGCCCCCGACCGCGTGCGCCGCCAGCGGTCGCCGCGAACACGATGGACGGTGAGGCCTTTGCGTCGTGCGCGGTCGTCGAGAAAATTCCTTCACCGCGCTTGACGATCGCGGCACCGCGTTCGCGCGCTCGCTTGCGCAGGTCGTCCGCGGAAGGAGTCACGTCGTCGAGCTCGACCCACTCGACGGCGAGGGACTCGCCCACGCGGAGCGAGCTCGTGTCGAAGCCGCGCTTGCCGGTGATCGCGAGCGCCTCGAGCCGCCCCTCGAACGAGCGGCCGTCGAGCGGTGTCTTGGACACGAATCGGTAGAGGCAGCCGTCGGGTTGATCCTCGGTCAGGTAGACCGCGTTCGACGCGAGCTCGAGCGCTGCGGCCTCGTGGCGATAGCGACCGAGCGCCTCGAGGCGTCGCGGAGCGGCGAGCCCCGCACCGAGGTGATCACACAAAAATACGTAGCCATGTGGAGCGTCGGGGTCCTCTTCGCAGGTGAGCCAGCCCCATGGCGTCGCGCCGCCCGCGCAGTTGCGGCTCGTGCCGGTGAGCGCGAGCTCGGTGCGCTCGACCGTGAGGGACGCGGCGTCCAGCACGACGCGGGTGACACCACCGAAGGACTCTCTGTCGTAGGCTTGAGAGGGGGCCTCACGATTCGGGTAAGCCGATTGCGCGGACTGATTTCGAGAGAGCTCGTGGTTGCGCATGAGGACGAGCTCGGTGGGCGCGCGGCCTGGAAAACAGGCCATTCCGTCGGGCAGCGCGGGCACGCGAAAGCCGTCCGACATGGCGTCGCCCGCGCGATCGATCACCGTGACTTCGAAGCCTGGCTTCACGCGGACGAGGCCGCTGCCATCACGAACCAAGCCGGGTGGATACGAGCGCCGCCGCGCGAGGAGCTTGTAGAAGAGCAGTCCGAGGCCACCTGCGGTGAGACCGGCTGCGCCCGCGAGGAGGACCTTGCGGCGCGACGGGCGCGGTGCGGGTTCATCGGGCATCGCTGGTACTTTGCTACGAACCGGCGCCCTCGGCCTTCGCGAAGTAGCGAGCCTCGAAGCGCTCGCGGTACGCGACCAGGTTGCGACACTCTTCGACGAAGGTCTTCGTCGAGGACGCGACGGGGAACGCAAGGACGCTCGCGACGAAAGCGTACGCGGTCGCGTCGTAGGACGTCGGCTCCTCACCGAAGAGGAAGGGCTTGTCGCCGAGCAAGCTCGCGAGCGCGCCGAAGTCTGCGCGCGCCATGGCTTGGATCTCGTCGGGGGTGTGCCGCCCCGTGCCCTGCGCGAACAGCGAGCGCAAGACTTGATGCCGGACGAGACCGAGCACGGCCCTCCCAATCACGGGCGGCGCCATCGTCAGCAGGACGGGACGGTAGGCATCGAAGCCGGCTGGCTCACCCCAGCGGAGCCAGACCATCGTGAAGTAGGTGCCCTCCTCGAGCATGCGTCGCAACGCGCGCCCGTGCGCGCGCTCGACGTCGGTGAGGCGCGCGTCGAGCTCGAGCCCCCGCGTTCGGACGAGGTGCTCGATGATGTGCTGCGAGTCCGACACGACGACGCCCTCGTCGACGAGCCACGGGACCTTCTTGCGAGGACCTTTGCGCGGGTCGCCGAAGGCCGACTCGAACGGGATGCCTGCGATCCGCAGGAAGGCCTCGGCCTTGATGCAGAAGGGGCTGATGCTGCTCGCTCCCCAAGCACCATCCAACTGGTAGAGGGTGACCACGCCGCGATCTCCTGGTTATCGCCGGGTCTCTACACAAGACCCGACCTGCACGATACCGCCAACGCGGCTGGCGTATGCTCTTCTACCGTGCACACGGACGAGCCCACGCGAGGCGACACCGTGAGGGACTCTACCCTCGCTGCGGAGCCGACACGATCGCTCGAGGGCGCGCGGATCGAGCTCGTGCCGGGCACGCTGTTCGCCGGGCGCTACGAGATCGACAAAGAGCTCGGGCGCGGCGGGATGGGCGTCGTCTACCGCGCGCGCGATCGCCTGGTCGGAGAGCGGGTCGCGCTGAAGCTCCTCGACGGTGCGGTCTCGGCGCTCCCGGACTCGGCCGACATGTTCAAGCGCGAGGTCAGGACCGCGCGCCGCATCACGCACCCCAACGTGGTTCGCATCCACGACCTCGACGCGCACGCCGAGCAGCTCTTCATCACGATGCAGTTCGTCGACGGCGGCGACCTGCGTAGCGAGCTCGAGCGCGCGCCGGGTGGGCGCATCACGCCGGCCCGCGCGGCGTCGATCGCCTGCGACGTCGCCGAGGGCCTCGCGGCGGCTCATTTTGCAGGGATCGTGCATCGCGACCTCAAGCCCGAGAACGTGCTCTGCGATCGACGCGGCGTCGCGCTCCTCAGCGATTTTGGCATCGCGCGGGCGTACGACACGCTCGGCGATTCGAAGCGCCCGAACGCCCTCGAGAGCTCGGGCAGCGACGAGGCGAACGGCGCGATCCTCGGGACGCCCGCGTACATGGCGCCTGAGCAGGTCGCCGGGATGGAGATCGGCCCAGCGACGGATCTCTACGCGCTCGGTGTCATCCTCTTCGAGATGCTCGCGGGCACCCAGCCTTTTCAGGGCGCGACGCCGGTCGCGCTCGCGCTCGCGCGTCTCACCTGCCCCGCGCCGAAGCTCGCCGAGTTCGTCCCCGAAGTGCCGCTCGTCCTCGCCGCGTTGACCGACGCGCTGCTCGCGACCCACCCCGACGATCGCCCCGAGTCCGCAGCGTTCGTCGCGGCTCGCGCGCTCACCATCGCGCAGGATCTCGTGCCCTCGGGGAGCGAGAGCCGCAGCTTTCGCACGAACACCACGGGTCGGGTGGCGCTCGCTCAGCCCGCTGTCCCTCCGAACGTCGCCACCACCAACGCCGTCGCGCCCGCGACGAACGCGGCGCTCGCGGTCCCGTTCGGATCGGGGCGCCGCACGATCGCGTGCTTGCCCTTCAGCTATCGGGGTCCTCGCGAGCACGACTACCTCGGCGACGCGATGAGCGACGAGCTCATCGAGGTCCTCGGTCGAACGAAGGGCCTGCGGATCATGTCGTCGAACGCGGTCGCTCGCCTCGGGGGCGAGCGAGATCCCAAGCGAATCGCCGAGGCGCTCGACGTCGACTACATGGTCGAGGGGACTGTGCAGCTCGCTGGCTCGCGGCTGCGCGTGACGGCGCGCCTCACCGATCATCGCGGCGAACAGCTCATGAGCGATCGCGCCGAGCTCGAGTTCGGCGACGCCTTCGCGGCGCAGGATCAGGTCGGCAGGAAGGTCGCGGACGCGCTGCGACTCGAGCTCGAGACCCGCGCGCACGCGGGGATCTTGCCCCACACTGCGGTCGAGCTCTTCGCGCGCGGCCGGCGCATCTTGCGAGCGATGCAGTGGGACGACGCCCACAGCGCCGTCGCGATGTTGGAGGAAGCTCACGAGCTCGCGCCGCAGTTCGCGCCCATCCTTGCGTGGCTCGCGGTCGCGACGGTGCAGGTCTGGTTTCTGCCGTCGGGTGCGCCCGCGCGCGACTGGCAGTCCGCGGCCGAAAAGGCTGTCGCTCGCGCTCTCGAGGCCGCGCCCGAGATCGCGGAGACCCACGTCGCCGCGGCTCGCCTCGCGTCTCAACGCGGAGCGCTCCGAGAGGCTGTGACGGCGCTGCGCGCTGCGATCGACATCGCGCCCACTTCGCCCGAAGCCCACCACTTCCTGGGCATGCTCGAGTGCGAGACAGGTCGCATCGACGAGGGCCTCGCTCGGCTCGCGCTCGCCGCGCAGCTCGAGCCCGCCGCGCCGACCTACACCTATGAGCTCGCGCGCGCTGCTGCGCTCGATCTGGATCACGCGCGCTTCGACAAGGCGATGACGACGGTCCGCCGACTCACGCCGGGCATCGCTGCGACCCACCTCGCGCTCCGTCACGCGGCATGGTCTCGCGACGCCGAGCGACTTCGCGGCGTCGTCGCGGAGGCCAAGGGGCTCGCCCCGCCGATCAACGGGCTCGTCGAGCTCGTCGCCGTCTTCTTCCTCGGGCTCGTCCCTGCGAGCGCGGTCGCGCCCGCGCTGCGAGGCGCGATCGGCGCGTCGAGCGTGCGCTTCGGCGCGCTGCTTCGACAGATCCTCGTCGAGGTCTACGCGCACGCAGGCGACCACGAGAGCGCCGTCGCCGAGCTACGGCTCGCGGCGTCCACGCTGCTCTACGACGTCGCGTGGCTCGATCGGTGTCCGCTCTTGAAGCCGCTGCACGCGCACGCACACTACGACGCGATCGCGCGAGAGGTCCGCGCGCGGTGCGCGACCGTCTGGTCCCCTTGAAAGGAGCTCACGTGAAGAACCGCGTCCTCTCGACTCTCCTCCCCTTCGCGCTCGCGATCGCAGGCTGCGGCGACGACGGGAACACGGCGGGCAGCGGTGGTGCGGGCGCGAACGCGAACGGCGGCTCAGGCGGCTCCGCGAGCGACGGCGGCTCGACGCAGACGGGTGGTGGCGGCGCCGCGAACACAGGCGGCGCGGGGGGCGAGACGCCGCTCCCGAGCTACGCGACGTTTCACCTCAACTACACGCAGACGTTCGACACCTCGAAGTGCGCCGAGCGAGATTTCGTCGACTACGATCTCCTCGACACGCCCGCGGCCGACATCGCCGCGTGCGGCGCGATGGGCGCGAAGATGCTCTGCTACTTCTCGTCGCAGTACGAGGATTGGCGCGACGACGCCGGGAACTTCGGCGCCATCGCCGAGCCGCTCGATGGTTGGCCGGGTGAGTACTGGGTCGACCCGACGGACCCAGCGAACCTCGCCGTGATGATGGCGCGCCTCGACATCGCCGTGCAGAAGGGCTGCGACGGGATCGATCTCGACAACATCGATCACGCCGGCCACGAGGACTATGTCGCCGCGATCTTCACCGCCGCTCGCGATCGCGGCCTGCTCGTCTCACAGAAGAACGCCATCGAGAAGATCGACCTCTTCTTCGACCTCGTGGACCTCTACCAAAACGAGCAATGCCAGGAGTTCTCCGAGTGCGACGCGTACGCGACCGTGGGGCGCCCCGTCTACAACATCGAGTACGGTCCGTGTCACGTGATCCCGTATCTCTATTCGAACCAGAAGGACGTCGAGAACATGGACGCGTGGGAAGCGCCCTGCACGCCCTGACTCATGGGGCGTCGCGCAGACGCGCCGGCGCGGCGAAGAACGCGAGCGGCAAGAAGCCCGCGTAGTAGAGCGCGTTCGGTACGAGGCGCAGCACGCGAGCGAACTCGACCCCTGAGAGGATCAGCACATCGGAGAGGATCCAGAGCCCGTACTGCGCGATCTCGAACATCGTGAGTCGATAGATCCACACTCTGATATCGGTCGAGGCGACCGCGAGGCGCCGCGGAAGGAAGAGCGCTCGGACCAAGAGCGCGAGGACGACGAACATCACCTCGTAGAGCAGGTAGATGCGCGTCTCGTCGGTGAAGAACTTCGGCGCGATGAGCTGGGGAGCCGTCGACGCGACGGGGACGATCATCGCGAGCGCGCACGCGAGCCCCCACGAAGACAGGTCGCCGAGTCCGCGCCGCTCGAGCCGGTTCGCCGCTCGTGAGGCGTGCGTCGCGAACGCGAAGTACCGCAAATCACCGAGGATCACGAACGCGATGCCGAGCGCGTTGTGGATCGAAGTGCCGCGCGTCGGGCTGAACCCGCCGGTGACGAGCGCGTCGGCGGCGGCCTCGAACGCGAAGATCACCGAGAGCGCGACCACGAAGCGCTGCGTGCGCGCGAGCGCGAGGACGAACGCGAACACGCCCGCGAACGCGACGCCCGGGTGATGCCAGGACGAGTCGTAGATGCGTCGGAAGACGTTCTCGGCGGCGTTCGCAGACACGCCCCACGCTTCTCGCGAAAGGTCTTGGCGGTCAACGCCTTCGTCGGCGGACGTGTGTGGCCCAAAACGGGCTGTGGCCGATATGGGTGTTAGGGCCTCAACTCACCCTTTGGACACCAACACCTCAGTCGCGACGACACCAGCCCATCGTCCAACTGACAGTCTCGCCAATATCGCATTAGCGAAGATGACATTTTCGTCATCGGCGCCCGCGTTCCTGACCCTCAAAATAGTCAAACAAAAACAACTCGTTCGAGCAACAGAGGAGAACGCGAGTGTTAACCTGTTTGTCGAGGCGCTCTAACGCAACGAGCACTCACACAGAAAGGCTTATATGGGCGCTCACGACGTCTCACTCAACGCGCTAGGACGCGCGCAGCTCACCAAGCTCTGGCGTGCACTCCACAAAGTCGATCCGCCTGAGTCGACAATTGCCGTCTTCGACATCCTGATCCCACCCAAACTGAGGGCCACAGGCTGGCCCTCGTTGATCAGCGACGACCACACTCCCTTCGAGCTCTCTGTCCTATTCGGTGGAGCGAGCCCCCAAGTCCGACTCATGGCAGAGCTCCTGCCACTCGACGGTCCGGTGACGCTCTCGGACACCATCGACTGCGCGCTGCAGACCGCCGATGTGCTGAGAGATCGCTTCGGCGCCGACCTCTCGACCCTGTCTGCGATTTCGGATCTCTTCCTACCCGAGAATCCGACAGGGCCATTCGGGCTTTGGCTGGCTGCGTCCTTCGACGACGCCGGCCGCCCTGCGTTCAAGGCCTATTTGAACCCGATGATCCGCGGGGTGCGGCTCGCGCCCCGCCTCCTCGAAGAGGCCTGTGCTCGGCTGGGTCACGCGTCGGCTTGGCCCTATGTCGCGCGGGTGCTGCGTCGCGGAGTCGACCTCGACGAGCCGCGCTTTCTCTCGATCGATCTCGAGCGCTCGGCGGGTGCTCGATTCAAGGTTTACGGCTTCCATCACGGCGCTACACCCGAGTATCTCGCCGAGGTTCTCAGCGTCGTTCCTCACCATGACCAGGTCGACGTCGCGAGCTTCGCGCGGACCCTCATGGGCGGTAGTGGGGTCTTTCCCGGGTCGCGCCAACCTGCGACCTGCTTGGCTTTTACCAGCGAGAGCGCGCGTCCCAAGACGGGCACGTTGCATATCCCGATTCGGTCCATCGCAGGCGATGACGCGGTGGCGGAGCGACGCCTTCTGCAGGCCGTAAAAGGAGCGGGCGGTGACCCGGCCCCGGTCGCGGCGTCGATCGAGGCCATGGCGGATCGACCTCTCGGGGGCGGCGTGGGGATGATCGCTTGGGGTGCGATCCGCGCGGGCGCCGACAAACCGCTCTTCAATTTGTACTTGTCGCCCCGCGCCCTCTCGGACGAGGCGACGCGCCCACTGCTCGAGCCGACCCCGCCCGCCGACGACGCCGAGGCCGTCGTCCGGACGTACGACACGTGGCCGGTCAGCGATCATCCCTTCTTCGCGCGCATCGCACGTGAGCCCTTCAACCTGCGCGCGGTCACACTCTTCGTCCTCAACATCCGAGAGGCGATCACGCGCCGGTTCGTGGGCAGGCTCGCGAGCATCATCGCGCGCTGCGACGACGAGGCCGTGCGTTCGATCTTGGCGAAGCAGCTGAACGACGAGCTCGGCGACGGTGATCCGACCCGAACGCACAGGCTCCTCTTCGAACGCTTCGCGGATGGGCTCCTCGCTTGCGACCCGCAGAGCTCGCTCGATCGCTTGCAACCGGACGCGCGCGAGCTCGCGCCCGGGCGCGCCTTCGGAGCCGTGCAGGACGAGCTCTACTTCCACCGGAGCGCGTGGGAGGGCGTCGGCGCGACCCTCATCATGGAGGTCTACGGCAAGCAAGGTGATCTCTGGCTCGGCAAGCAGCTCGCGCGGATGAAGCACGCGCTCACGCCTACCGTGCGCGAGTGGCTCTCGCTCCACGAGGAGCTCGAGATCGCGCACGTCGAAGAGGTGATCGCGCTCGCGCGCCTGATCCCGCGCGGCTCGAGGGGCGAGCTCTCGGCGCGAGGGGCTCGTGAGCTCGCGGCCTCGGGCTGGGCGTTCCTCGACGCTCTCTACGAGCTCGCGTTCGGAGCGCCATGACCCGATCTCCGCTCGGGAGCGTCGCCGACGGCGCATCGCCCTTCGCGTCGCTCGAGGCCGATCGCGAGCTCTTTCCGACGCTGCGCGATCGGGCCTATTTCGCCTCGCAGTGTCTCGGGCCCTTCCCCGAGGAGATGCTCGAGGATCTCGCGGCCTATCGTCGCTCGCTGACCCTGCGCAGCCGCTCGCTGGGCGAGTGGGTCGAGCGCTACCAAGAGATGCACGCGCTGACCGAAGCTCTGCTCGGAGCTCGCGCGGGCACTGTCTTCCTTCGCGATTCCGCGACAGCCGTTCAAGCCACGATCGCGGCCGCGCTCAGCCCGAGCCCCGCGCGCAATCGGATCCTCGTCGGCGCCTCCGACTTCTCGTCGAGCCGCTATCTCTGGTCCGCACAAAAGGAGCGAGGCTTCGACGTCGTCGAGATCGACGACAGCCCGTCGCGCGAGGCTTCGGCCTTCGTGTCGCAGATCGACGAGCGTGTCGCGGTCGTCGCCACGTCGCTCGTGTCGCCGGTCAACGGAGGGCTCACCGACGCGGCCGCGATCGGCGCCGCTGCGAGCGCCGCGGGCGCCCTGTTCGTCCTCGACGTCTACCAAGCGATCGGCGTCGTGCCCGTCGACGTGAACCGGCTCGGCGCGGACCTCGTCGCAGGCGGCTATCACAAATGGCTCGGGGGTGGCGGCACCGGCCTCGCGTTCGGATGGGCGTCCTCGCGTGTGCTCGAGACGCTGCCCACGGCTCTGCCAGGGTGGCTCGCGCATCGCGATCTACCTGGTTTTCACGGGAGCTTCGTCCCCGCACCGACGGCGCGTCGTTTCGCTCAGGGCATGGTCGCGATGGAGCCGGTATACACCTCGCGGGCAGGGCTGAAGTGGGTGCTCTCGCGTGGTGCAGCTTCGCTTCGTGCGGCCAGCGAGGAGCGGACGCGGCGAATCACTTCGCGTGCGCTCGAGGCAGGGCTCGAGGTCACGAGCCCTCGCGAGACGCACAAGCGTGGGGGCATGGTCACCATCCGCGCGCGCGATCCTCAAGCCATCGTCGCGAGCTTGTCCGAGCTCGGGTTCGACATCGACGCGCGCCCCCTCGCGGGCGTCCGCGTTGGTCCCCACCCTACCTGCTCGATCGAGGCGTGCGACGCGGTCGTCGAGGCCATCTCGACGGCGATCGCCAAGGATCGAGCGTGAAGCTCGACACGCCCGAAGCCATCGAGGAGGTCGCGACGAGCTACTTGGTGGGCTGCGTGCTCCACGCCGCCGCCGATCTCGGCCTCTTCGACGTGCTCGCGAAGCGGAGCGCGACCGCCCAGGAGCTCGCGAGGGAGCTCGACGCGAGCCTCGACGGCGTGGAGCGCCTGGTGCGCGCGTGCGATCTGCTCGGGCTCGTCGAGCGGCGCGGAGATCAGATCGTTGGAGGTCCAACGATTCTCGCGCTCGCTGGAGATCTCGGCGCGGTCCTCCGCCACCACGGGCGACAGGTCCTGCCACCGATGTCTCGGCTCGCGCGCGCCGTGCGCGAGGGCCGACCTCAACACGTGGCTTGGCCCTTCGCGAGCGAGGCTCCTCGCCGCGAACCTTACGCGGAGCTCGCTCTCCATCCCGCAGAGGTCGAGACCTTCCTCACCGCGATGGATCACGCGAGCCGCGGTGTGGGCTCGGGCATCGCGAGCGCGTGCGATCTATCGAGCGCGCGGCTCCTCTGCGACTTCGGCTGTGGGGGCGGCGTCGTGGCGAGGGAGCTCCTCTTCGCGCTGCCCCTCCTTCGCGTCGACAGCTACGACTTCGCGGCCGCCTGCGACGTCGCCGAAGAGCGCTCGCGCATGGCGTCGCTCTCCGACCGGCATCGCTTCATCCGCCACGACATCCGAGAGGACGCGGGAGCGCGCGGCGCGGACGCCGTGCTGCTCTCAGCGGTGCTCGCCGACTTGAGCCTCAGCGATCGGCACCGCGTCGTCGCGCACGCGAGATCCGCGCTCGGCTCGGGAGGAATGCTGCTCGTCAGCGAGACGCTCCTCGACGACGATCGGCGCGGGCCGCTCGGCCCCGCGCTGGTATCGCTGGTGCTCTTCGCCGCGCTCGGTGGCGAGCAGCTCTCTCCGCGCGAGCTCGAAGAGCTCCTGGTCTTGCACGGCTTCGAGCGCCCGACGCGACTCCGGGCCGGTTCGCGCGATCTGCTCGTCGCGCGCGCCATCTGACGCTGCCGATCAGGCCGGGTGATTCTCCATCAGCGCGCGCAGCCTCGAGCCGAGCTCGGAGGCGGCCGAGCTCTTCGAGATCCATCCGTTCGCGCCGGAGCTCCGAGCGAGCTCTCGCAGCGTCGTCTCGTCCGCGGCGCTGTAGAGCACGAAGAGCGTGGATTTGGGCGCTCGCTTCTTGCAGAGAACGAGGAGCTGATCCCCCGAGAGGGTCGGGAAATTCAGATCCAAGAGCACGACCCGCGGCGCGACCTGCGCGATGAGGTTCGTGGCTCCAAACGGTGTCGGGCTGGTGAGGACGTCGAAGCCCTCCAGCTTCAGCTGGCGCGCGACAAGATCGAGCTGCATCTCGTCGTCATCGACGACGACGACCTTCGGTCGCGAGCTCTGACCGATCATGCATCCTCCTTCTGCCCGCCGACGCGCGAGCCGAGACGACGGCTCGCGACGGGCGCCAAGTGGCGGCGAATGGTGGTGATCAAGGTGCCCTGCTCGACGGGCTTCGTGAGGTAATCGACGCACCCGAGCTTCTTGGCGCGCTCTCGATCTTCACGTCCCACATACGCTGTTAAAGCAACGATGGGGATGTGAGCGAGCTTCGGGTTCGCCTTGATGCGCTCCGTCGCCTCCCAGCCGTCCATCCGCGGCAGCGAGAGATCCATCAGGATGAGATCGGGCATCTCTCGGCCCGCTCGATCGATGCCGTGCTCGGCGTCTTCGGCTTCGAGCAGCTCGAACTGCCCCTGAAGATAGCGACGCACGATGTCTCGATTTTGCGGTGAGTCCTCGATGTAGAGCACCTTCGGCAGACCGTCGATCGGCGCCGCAGCGTGCTGGAGCGCCTTCTTCGCTTGCTCGACGACCGCGCTCATGGCGAGGCCACCCTTGCGGACGATGCTCGCGAGACCGCTGCGCAGCTGAGCTTCCTCGCCGCTGGAGAGGATGCGCCCCGTCAGCACGATCACCGGCATCTTCGAGCCGTCCGAGCGCAGGGTGGAGAGCACCTCGAACCCGTCCATCCGCGGCATCGACAGATCGAGGATGAGCAAGCTGGGCCGCACGATCCGCGTCTTGACGAGCGCCTCCTCGCCGTCGCGGGCCTCGACGCACCCGAAGCCCGCCGACTTGAGGTGCCGCGACACGAGCTCACGGGTCTCCGCGTCGTCGTCGCAGACGAGGATGTCGCCGGACTGGCGGGGGACGTGACGCTCCACGATCTCGATCAGGCGCTCGCGCTCGACGGGCTTGACCAAGTAGTCGGCCGCGCCGAACGCAAAACCACGAGCGCGAGCCTCCTCGACCGACACGATGATGACTGGGATGTGCTGCAGAGCCGGGTCCGACTTCAGCTCCGCGAGCACGGTCCAGCCGTCGAGTCGCGGCAGATGGATGTCGAGCACGATCGCTTGCGGAAGGTGTGTGCGCGCGGCCTCGAGCCCAGCGACGCCGTCCTCCACCGCGAGGACCTTGAAGCCCTCGCGCTCGAGGTCCTTGCGGAGCAGCTCGACGATGATGGGATCGTCGTCGATCACCATCACGAGCGGCGCGGTGTCGGCCGCCGCGACAGGCGGAGCAGGGCTCGGCCGCGGCGTCTTCGGTACGTGCGCGCCCAATCCGTCGAGCGCGTTCGGGAACTCCACCGTGAAGCGCGACCCGCGCCCCAGCGTGCTGACGACGGAAACGGTGCCGCCGAGAATTCGTGCGACCTCCTTGACGATCGCCAACCCGAGGCCCGTACCGCCGACCTTGCGTCGGGCGGCGCCGTCCACCTGCCGGAACTTCTCGAAGATGTGCTTCAGCTGGTCGGCGGGGATGCCGGCGCCGGTGTCCTCGACGACGATTACGAGGCCGCTGCCCTCGCGCCGAGCCTCGACGAGGATCTCGCCGGACTCGGTGAATTTCGCGGCGTTCGACAGCAGGTTCAAGAGCACCTGCCGGAGCTTGAGCGTGTCGGAGTAGACCGTGTGGACTTCGGGGTCGATGTTCGCGGACAGCGTCACGTCCTTCGACTTCAGCTGCTCGCGCACCGTCGCGACCGACTCCTCGACGAGGAGCAAGAGATCGACCTTCTCGCGGACGACCTCGAGACGACCCGCCTCGATCTTCGAGAGGTCGAGGATGTCGTTGATGAGGGCGAGCAAGGTCCGCGCGTTCGTCTTGATGACGTTGAGATCGCGACGCCCGTGTGGTGTGAGCCGACCGCCTTCCTCTCGCGCGAGCAGATCGCAGTAGCCGAGGATCGCGTTCAGCGGCGTGCGGATCTCGTGGGAGAAATTGGCGAGGAACTCGCTCTTCAGCCGCGAGGCCTCCTCGAGCTGTCGGGCGCGCTCCTCTTCGCTCGCCTTCGACTTGGCGAGCTCGATCGCGAGCTGGTCGAGGTCCTCGTTCTGCTGCCGGATGACCTCCATTTGCAGCGCGCGATCTTGGTAGCTCGCGACGGCGCGCGCCGCGAGCGACCGCTGTCCGGCAAGCTCGCCGCGCAGTCGCTCGATCTCCGCTGCGAGCTCCTTCTCCTTGTCGCTGCTCATGAGTCGGAGCCGAAGACGAGCGCGGTCAGGGTGCTGTTGACCATGAAGCCGCAGTAGCTCTCGAACTGAGCGGTGAGCCCAGCGCACGGGGGCGCGAACGAGAGCGTCGAACCGAGCTCGTCGAGCTTACCGAGCATCATCGAGTGGATGCGACGCGCGCCACAGTCGAAGAGGATCGCAGCCTTCGGGTTGGGGACGCGCCGCGGGACCTCCTCGACGAAGAAGCGTCGAGTCGCGGCGATCGGATCGCCCATCGTCATGACCTCGAGCTCCTGATCCTCTTGGACGAGGTTCGCGGACTCGAGCTCGTCGCCCGTCATGCTCTTCGTGATGGTGCGGAGGAAGTACTCACGACCCACGCGCATCGCGAGCGAGAACGACAGCAAATGCTGAGGGAACGCGAACGTGAGGTGCTCGGGCGGGACACCGACGACCTCGCCCCAGCGGGGCCCTGCGGGCTTGCCGTCGAGCTCGAGGATCTTGCGGTTGGCCACGTCGACCTTCGTCAGGTGCACGCGCTTGCCGGTCGGCTCGAACCAATGCGATCGGAGCGCAGCCCACGGAGCGTTGGTGCGGAAGAGCATCACGAGCGCCGCGTCGTCGAAGACCTCGCCGTCGAGCCCGATGACCCCCGAGCCCTTCATGAACTCGTAACCGCTCGCGCCACCACCCGTCAGCACGAGCCCCTGGTTCTTCTCGAGCACGCCGAGGAGCAGCTCCTCTTTCTTCATCTTGAAGCCGTCATCGATCACGATGGCGCCGTATTTCCGGTCGAGGGCGGACACGCGTGTGCCGAGCTCGCTGGCGGCGCGCTCGACTGCCTGTGAGCCCGCGAGGGCGGCGTCGCGACTGAGTCCCCGCGCGAGCCCGATGCCGACCTCGATGTCGCCATACAATGCCCCGAGCACCAGTGTGTGCTGGTGCATTCCAGCGTTCGTCAGCTCACCCCCGGTCGAAGCCGATATCAGGCGAACACCACTCGGTAGCCGGGTGCGCAAAGCACGATGAGTCGCGACTTGATCCCATGGGCCAGGAATGAAGGCGAATACGACCTTCGGCGTTCCGCTGCCCAGTTGGCCAAGGGCCTCCTCGGCAGCCGCATTGGGGTCTTCGAGTTTGGATTTGCCAGACTGCAAGGTCACTGAGGCCATAAGCGACGAATACATGAATTGACTAACGAAGAGAGGCTCAAATGCGTCAATGATTCATTTGTCAGCCTAATTGTCGACCCCAAAACGTAGCTGATAAATTCGTCAGTCTCGCGCGAGCAGCAATATCCATCGTGCGGAAACGTCTCACCAATTTGGTAAATTCATATCTCGATGACTTGCCAAAACCCGAACTCGATCGAATAGCTTTTAAGTCGTTCAGAACTTAGCAACAACAACACGGAGGTTTCATGGCGCGATGGTGCTCGGCTGCCTCTCTCGCACTCACGTTCGGAGTTTTCGTCGCCGCCTGCGCACCCCCTGGTGACAGCGACGCTCCAGAGTCTGCACCCGAGACCGTTGCCCAAACGGAGGCCGCAATCAACTGCGGAGACTCTCCGGAATATCCCACTACGAGCGACACGCCCGTAGGCCTGGCCCTCCAAATCAGGGATGGCGTCGGGGACCCGCTGAAGGTCCGCGCTGGACAGCGCTTCTATCTCAACCAACTGGACATGGTCGCGTCCATTCCCCCGACGGGGAGTGATGAAGGAGTCGCCGGACTCGCAGAGAGTGGCGACTTCGCCGACTTGGACTGGAGCGGGGTCAAACTCGCCGACGAGTCTTTCGTCGGGCAACCCAATCCAGACGGAACTTGGTCACGCCGCAAGTTCTACCGCGACGCCAAGTGGATGACGAAGCGCAGCTCGTTCAAGGTGGACCAACTGGACCAGAACGGGCACAAAGTCGGTGGCTCGCTCACTGCCGATATCGGCAAAGACGAGAAGCGTGACGACAGCGACTCCTTCTTCATCCGTCGCCTCCACGCCATTCAGTGGACCTACGACTGTACGTCTCGCGACGACTGCTCGACCGCGCACACCTTCGGTGAGGAAGCCCTCGTCGAGGTTCGCTCGTCCAATCACACACGCTCGACGTTCAAGATCCACCCCGCGGCGACCTCGCTGCGCGTGACTTGGTCCTTGAAGCCCAACGCTCCTTACGAGATCCCTCTCACGCAAGTCGAGAACCCCAATTGGGACTACGGCTTCGACATGCAGATTCAGGCCCTCACGCCGGTCGGGCCGAGCGGAGCGTATCAGCCCGGTGATGCGGTGACGTTCCAATTCACGCTCACCGACGGCGCCGGCAAGCGACTTCATGCCCCCGGCCAGATGCCGAGCTACACGGACTTTCTCACGGGCGCCGACGAATCTGGGATTCAGTATTATCGGTTCATCCAGGAGCAGTACGCGACCTATTATCGCCGCAAGCCTTGGGAGAGCCAGATGGCGCTCGGCCTCGTCGGGCCGGTACAAGACAGCCAGCCTGTTCGCCAGGTCGTCGATCTGTTCTCCCGGATCGACTTCAACACAGGCATCATCTCGATGGCGACGGACTCTCAAGACGGCTTCTACGCGGCTGTCACCGGGGTGCCGAGCTACCTGGCCCTCTTCGGCGGCCCTGCATACTGGTCATTCCCATCCACGGACACGTGGACGTTCACCCTCCCAGCCGACGCACAGCCGGGTACCTATTACGCGGTGCTCAAGGCCCGCAGGCGCTACTTGGGTGAGGACATCCCCCAAAGCAAGATCCTCAAGATTCAGGTCGGTTCACCCGCACCCACCGAATACGTGGCGAAGACGGGCAAATGTGGCAACTGCCATCAAGATGGTGGCGACCTGACCAGAGTCGCGCACGCCATGCCCCAGTCGGAGCTCGCGGCCTGCACGACCTGCCACGTCCCCCTCTCCTTCGAACTCGAGGGGCCCATCTATGTGCGTAGCCACTTCATCCACTCACGTTCCAATCGATTCGACGCTTCGCTGACACGCTGCAAGAACTGTCACCTCTCGCGTGAGAGCATCCAGCGAACAAGCAAGTCGGCCTGTCTGTCATGTCACAACAGCTACCCCGACAGTCACGTACAAGCATATGGACCCATCGTCGACATGTATGTCGGCGGCCGCGAAGAGTCGCTGCAGCAATGCACGGCAGCCTGTCACACGAATCACCCTGGCAGCCAGCTTTGATTATGAGGTTCTCTGAGACGCCCTTTGCCTGAGCGAGCGCTTCTTTCTCGAAGACCTTGATCTCGCTCGCCCGGCAGGGGATATTGATGTTGGACTTGAGGAGGAGCAGCTCGACAGCAAAGTAGTAAAGATTCACAAGCGCGGAACGGTGACATCGGTGCCCCCTCTCCCCCGATGACTCCGCACCCGTGACCGACTCGGTCTCCCAGCAGGCATGAACTCGAAGCCTGCGGCGGAGGTCGGTCGGCGTTTGTAGGGCCGGTCTGCAACGTCCTGGGCTGATCCCCTTTCCGGATCAGGGAGTGGAGCACATGGAGATTCTCGTCGCCGAAGACGATCTCGATATGGTGGAGTACTACGCGCGCATCGTGCGCGCGGACGGGCACTCGGTTACGACCTGTCTCGACGGCGGTGATGCCCTTTCCCACCTGGGAAAGAGCCGCGTCGACCTCGCCATCCTGGACCTCCGCATGCCCGTCATGGACGGCTACGAGGTCTGCCGTCGCACGCGCGCCGTGGGAGATCGCACGCCGATCATGGTGTTGAGCGGCCTCAGCTCCGAAGAAGCCCAGCTTCAGGCGTTCGCCGCAGGAGCCGACGACTTCGTGGTGAAGCCTTGCACCCACGAGATTCTCCGAGCTCGGATGCGAGCGCTCCTACGCCGAGCCGCGTATCAACACCCGGCCCAGTTGCGGCTCGGGCGGTGGATCGTGCACTGCGAGGCCCTCGTGGCGGTCTCGATGGATGACGGCTCGAAGATCCCATTCTCGCCGCTCGAGATGCGCCTGCTGAGCTTGCTCGCGAACCACCCGAACGGCGTGGCCTCGCGGTCCGAGATCCTCAGCATTTGTTACGGCGGGCAAGACAGCAGTGACAACGCCCTCGCTGCGGTCGCCGCGCGCCTCCGTCGCAAGCTCCAGGGATCGGGCATGACCCTGAAGGCCGTGCGCAATCACGGGCTCAAGCTGGAGCCCGACCCCCCGTCGGACACCGAGGTCCGGAAGGCGCGCGGTCGTGCGACGGACGACGTCATGTCGGACCCGTCTCGCTGATTCGACCGCGCGGCGACAAGCGGCGGTGCAGCAGCACCGCCAGCGAGATGAGCGCGAGGCCGATGAGCTGCGAGGTCGAGAGCGCGCCGAGTCCGCCGCGATCGTCGGCGCGCAGCTGTTCGATCGCAAAGCGCAGGATCGCGTAGAGCACGAGGAACGCGACGAAGACGTGGCCGTCGTAGCGCTTGCGCCCGTGCAGGTAGAAGAGACAGAACGCAGCGATCAAGAGCGACCCAGCGCTCTCGTAGATCTGCGTCGGATGCACGGGCAGCGACGGAAGCCGCGCGCTCTTCAAGAGCCCGAGCTTCGCCTGAGCCTCGGAGGCTGGGCTCGAGGACGGAAACACGAGCCAGAGCGAGCCCTTCGTCGGTGCGCCGAAGCAGCACCCCGCGAGCAGGCAGCCCATTCGACCGAAGCCGAGCCCCACCGGGATCGTGAAGCCAGCCATGTCCGCTGCGCGCCAGAACGGGAACCGATCCCGCTTCAGGAGAAACCACGCGCCGATGCCAGCGACGATGAGACCGCCGTAGTAGGCGTAGCCAGGATTCCAGAACTTCGCCCAGGCGAAGCAGTCCTTGTGGGTCGGGTGGCAGACGCCCTTCGTGGCGTCCCAGACGCCCTCGTAGCGGCCCACGCAGAGCGCTTGGTCCACACGCCAGTCGACCCGTGAAGGGTCGCGGCAGAGGTTCACGTAGTCCCAGAAATAGCCGTCGGCGATGACGTGCAGGAGCTTGCCGCCGATGATGCCGAGCAGCAGCGACGCGAGCCCCAGGTCGACGACGACATCAGGGTCCTGACCGATGCGACGAGCCCACGCGGCGCCCATCGCGGTCGCGAACAAGAACCCTGTGAGGAGGAGGACGAAGTAAGCCGACGCCGTGACGTCGAAGATGCGGAAGAGCTCGCCGCGCACCCGGGAGTTGTACCAGACGGATCAGGTCTCGGCGTTCTGCTCTTCGCCGGCTTCCTTGGAAAGTGCGGTCGATCCCTGGTTCGCGCTGCTGCGGCGACGGCGAGGCTTGCGACGAGGCGTGAACATGTCGACCGCCATGAGCCCGACGCCGACGACGATCCAGATGTCGGCGACGTTGAACGTGGGCCAGTGGCTCTCCTTGCCGCTCATCGTGACGAACCAGTCGATGAAGTCGACGACGTGCTGGTGGCGGATGCGATCGGTGAGATTGCCGAGGGCACCGCCGAGCACGAGCGGAAGAGCCCACTTCAGGGCGACCTGCCGCGGCTCGAGCTTGCGGTAGAGCGAGACGATGAACGCCACCGCGATCGCGCTGATGAGGAAGAAGAAAGGCAGCCGGACGTAGTCGGGCTGATCACCGAGCAGGCCCCACGCCCCGCCCTTGTTGCGCGCGAGGTTGAACTGCCAGAGCCCCTTGATGACGACGATCTTCTTGTCGGGGCCGCCGCTCAGCCGCGAGAGGGCCCACCATTTGGTGAGGAGGTCGGCTGCGAGGAAAATCACCGAAGCGACGCCGAGGAACACGTAGGACGGCGCGGGGTGCTTCGGCGCCGGGTCCTCCTCGTCGGGCGCGGTGTCGTCTCCGCGGCTGGACTCCGCGCGGCGCCGACGCCTGCGTCGAGGCTTGTCGTCGGACGTGGAGCTGCCTTCGTCCGATGAGCCGTCCTTGCCCGCCTGTTCGGTCGGCTCGGCCTCGGGATCGCCATCCCCTGGGTCGGTCGCGTCTTCGGGCGTCTTCGGGTCGCTCATGATGAGTGGCAGCGTCTACTCCGCCTCGCCCGGATTGGCAAACCCGAGGGCGGCTCGGTCGCTCAATCCTCGGTCGAAGCGCTCGCGAACGAGCGCCGCAAGAGGACGGAGCTGCCCATCAGGATGACGCCGACGACGATCCACACGTCGGCGACGTTGAAGGTCGGCCAGTGGTGATCGCGGCCGCCGTACTTCGCGAAGACGTGGAGAAAATCAACGACCGAGCCACGTCGCGCGCGATCGACGAGGTTGCCGATCGCGCCGCCGAGCGCGAGCGGGAGGCCGTACTTCATCGCCCAATCGCGGTTGTCGACGCGCTGGTAGAGCGACGTGATGAAGACGCTCGCGACCGTCGAGACGAAGAGAAAGAACGGCCGACGCCAAATCTCGGGCTGCTGACGGAGCATGCTCCAAGCGCCGCCGGGGTTCTGCTGATACTCGAGCGTGAAGAAGTTCGGGATGACGGTGATCTGCCGCTGCGCCGCGCGCGAGAGCTCGGAGCGCGCGAGCGCGTGGGTCGCCCACTCCTTCGACGCGAGGTCGGCCACCGCGGCGAGCGCGGCGATGACCGCGAACAGCTTGTAAGAAGGCGGCTGACGGACCTCGACGGTGGCGGGCTCTCCCTTGGAGATCGGCTCGCTCGACGGCGCGTCTTCTGCTTGATCTGCCTCGGTCATCGCGATGGTCGAACGGCTCTTCTACCATGAGGCGCCCTTGCGCCCGCCTTGCTCATTTGTTTAGGTAGTCGCCATGCCCGATCCGCCGTGGAAGTTCGAGACCGGCGTCGCCAGCGTGGTCGATCGCTGGGTGTCCGAGGGTTCGGTGCGGCCGTGTTTGACCGCTGACAAAACGCTCGCGGCCGCCTCGGGGGAGTTCGCGCCGATCCCCGATGAGCTCGCCCCCGAGGTCCGCCGCGCCCTGACGAAGCGCGGGATCGCAGAGGTCTACAGCCACCAAGCGCAGGCCTTCTACGCGGCGACGCGCGCCCGGAACGTGACGGTCGCGACCCCGACCGCGAGCGGCAAGAGCCTCTGCTTCAACCTGCCCGTGCTCGACGCGATCGCGCGCGACCGTGAGGCTCGCGCGCTCTACCTCTATCCGACCAAGGCCCTGGCTCGCGACCAGGAGGCCGCGATGCGCGAGATGCTCTCCGACGCGCAGCTCGGCGCGCCCGCGATCGTCTACGACGGCGACACGCCCGGCGACGCGCGCAGAGCCGCGCGCGAGCGCACGAGCATCGTGATGACGAACCCCGACATGCTGCACGCGGGGATTTTGCCGCACCACGCGAGCTGGGCGCGGCTCTTCTCGAACATCAAATACGTCGTCCTCGACGAGCTCCACACGTACCGCGGGGTCTTCGGGTCGCACGTCGCGCACGTCCTCGATCGGCTGCGACGGGTCGCTCGTTTCCACGGGTCGAACCCGACGTTCTTGTGTGCGACGGCGACGATCGGCAACCCGCGCGAGCACACGGCGCGCATCCTCGGTGTGGACCCGAGCGAGATCGAGCTCGTCGACGAGTCGGGCGCGCCGCGCGGTGAGCGCCGCGTGTTCGTCTACAACCCACCCGTCGTGAACGCGGAGCTCGGCGTGCGCGCGAGCTACCTCAAATCGGCGGTGCGGCTCGCGACCGATCTGTTGCGGGCGCGCGTGCCGACGATCCTGTTCGGGCCGTCGCGCAACTCGGTCGAGATCATGCTGAAGTACCTGCGCGACGCGCTCGCGAGCGAGCTCGATGAGGGCGCGATCATGGCCTATCGCGGGGGCTACTTGCCCGACACGCGCCGGCGGATCGAGCGCGGCCTGCGAGAGGGCGACATCCTCGGGGTCGTCGCGACGAACGCGCTCGAGCTCGGCATCGACATCGGGGATCTCGATGCTGTGATCTGCGCGAGCTACCCGGGCTCGGTCGCGGCGACGTGGCAGCGCTTCGGGCGCGCGGGCCGCCGCGGCAAGCTCTCGATCGCGGTCATGGTCGCGGCGAGCCACGCGCTCGATCAGTACCTCGCGACCCACCCGGACGTGCTGCTCGACGGCGCGATCGAGCAGGCCCGCATCGATCCGGGCAACACGGAGATCGTCATCCAACACCTGAAGTGCGCGGCCTTCGAGCTGCCGTTCGTCGACGGAGAGAGCTACGGCAAGCTCGACCCGCCCGAGACGCGGCAGGCGCTCGAGTTCCTCGCCGGGCACGGCGTCGTCCACGAGGAGAACGGCCGCTTCTTCTGGTCGACGGACAAGTACCCCGCGAACCACGTGAGCCTGCGGAGCGTGAGCTGGGACAACACGGTCATCATCGACGTCGCGACAGGCAAGACGCTCGCGGAGCTCGATTGGCGCGCGACGCCCGTGATGCTCCACGAGCAGGCGATCTACCAACACGACGGCGAGCAGTACCAGGTCGAGCGCCTCGATCACGAGAACCACAAAGCCTTCGTGCGGCGGGTCGTGCCCGACTACTTCACGACCGCCCTCACCCACCGCAAGGTCGCGCCGCTCGACACCTCGTCGGAGCGCCCGCTCTTCGGTGACGCGAGCGCGGGAGGCCCGCCGTGGGGTTTCGCGACAACCGCCGTCCTGGGTGAGGTCAGTGTGGTGACGAAGGTCGTGGGCTTTAAAAAAATAAAGTTCTTCACCCACGAGAACACCGGCTACGGCGACGTGCGGCTGCCCGACGTCGACATGCACACGACGAGCTTCTGGTGGACGATCCCTGCGTGGCTCTGCCTCGAGCCGGGCTTCGGGCGGGCCGCGGCGCTCGATGGTTTGCGTGGTATTTTGCGGGCGCTCGAGACCGTCGCGACGATCGCGCTCATGTGCGAGCCGCGTGATCTCGGTCAGGCGATCGAGGACGGTTGCCTCGGTGCGCCCGACGTCGGCTCGCCCGGGGAGCTCGTCACGCCCCGCGGGTCGAAGGCTCGCTCCCCTGCCCCCGAGGCTGGGATGTTCGATCCGACGTTGTTCCTCTTCGACTCGATCCCGGGTGGTGTCGGGCTCGCGCCGCGCATCTTCGAGCAGGCCGAGAGCCTCATCGTGCGCGCGCGCAGTCTGCTCGAGCGCTGCACCTGCGAGGGCGGCTGCCCCTCGTGCACGGGCGCCGTCGACGCGGCCGTTCAGCTCGACGCGATCGCGCGGTCGGCGAGCCGCAAGCGCGTCGCGCGGGCGATCCTCGACCTCATCATCGGCGAGCTCGCTTGAGCGGCGGTTCGCTCACGCGCGCCCCGCGGCCGTCGCCGAACTTCGCCACGTAGTCGTCGTAGGTGCCGACGTCGTCGCGCACGCCGCTCTCGTGGATCTCGACGATGCGGTTCGCGAGGCGCGAGACGAACCAGCGATCGTGCGACACGAAGAGGAGCGTGCCCTCGTAGGTGGAGAGCGCGTCCGCGAGCGCCTCGATCGACTCGAGGTCGAGGTGATTCGTGGGCTCGTCGAGGACGAGCACGTTCGCGCGCTGGATGGTCAGCCTGCCGAAGACGAGGCGCGCGGCCTCACCGCCGCTGAGGCGCCCGACCTTCTTGTCGACCTCGTCCCGCGTGAAGAGCAGCCGCCCGAGGACGCCACGCACGTAGTTCGTGGTCTCGTCCTGGCAGTGGCTCCAGAGGTAGTCGTGCGCGCTCTGATCGGGGTGCACGAGGACCTCGCGGTGATCTTGCGGGAAGTAGCCGACGCTCGTCTCGTGGCCCCAGAGCGCCGCGCCCGCGTCGGCGGTGAGGCGACCGACGGCGATCTTGAGGAGCGTGGATTTTCCCAGGCCGTTCGCGCCGATGATCGCGATGCGCTCGCCGCGGCGCACGGTGAGGTTCACCCCGCGCAGGACCGGCTTGCGGAAGGCCTTCTCGAGGCCGCGGAGCTCGAGCACGTCCTTGCCGCTCGGGCGCGCGATCGGAAACGAGAAGTTCGGGTAGCGCCGACTCGTCGGCTCGAGGCGGACGATCTCGACGCGCTCGAGCTGCTTCAGGCGGCTGTTCGCCTGGCGCGCCTTCGTCGCTTTCGCCTTGAATCGCTCGAGCGAGGCCTTCTTCTCCTCGATGGCGCGCTCGACGCGCGCGACCTCGGCCTCTTTGCGATCGCGGGTCTCGACCTTCGCGGCGAGGAAGTCGTCGTAGCTCCCCGGGTAGGCCTGGATGGTGCCGTAGTCGACGTCGAGGATGTGGGTCGCGACCTCGTTCAAGAAGCGGTGGTCGTGGCTGACGACGACCGCGCAACCCTTGAACGCGAGCATGAACTTCTCGAGCCAGCGGATGCTCACGATGTCGAGGTGGTTGGTCGGCTCGTCGAGGAGGAGCACGTCGGGCCGACCGACGAGGGCCTGCGCGAGGAGCACGCGCAGCTTGTAGCCGCCCGACAGGCGACCGAGCGGCTCGCGGAGCTGCGCCTCGTGGACGCCGAGCCCCACGAGGATCTGCGCGGCGCGCGCCTCGAGGGCGTAGCCGCCCGTCGCGTGGAGGATCTCGTCGCAGTGCGCGAGGCGCTCGGGATCGGGCTCGTCTTCTTTCTCGAGAGCTTCGAGCTCGGCGAGGGCCGCGAACGCGATCTCGTCGCCGCGCATCGCGACGCGGACGACGGGCTCGGCGTCGTCGAGGAACCGATCACCGCATCATCCCGATGCGCGCGGCCTTGGGCATGGAGGATCGAGCCGAGCGGCTCGTGCTCCTCACCCATGAGGATCCGCAGGAACGTCGATTTGCCACTGCCGTTCGCGCCGACGATTCCGTAGCGCGAGCCGGCGTTGAGCGAGAGATCGACCTCGCGGAAGAGCGTGCGCCCGCCGAAGAGCTTCGCGAGCTTGGAGACGGTGATCATCGAAGGGCGCTCGATGCTTGCGGAGGTCGCCGTGCGCTCGCAGGGCGGTAGAGTGGGCCATGCGCTCGAGCTTGGTCTCGGTTGCACCTCCTCGCGGGGTGCGCGGCGACTCCCGACCCCCGCGTCGCGCTCCTCGAGGCGCGCGTCGGCGCGCTCGAGGCCGAGCTCGCATACGTGCGGACGACAGCGCTCGCGTCGACGGCGCAGGTGCAGCCGGTCGCGACGGTCGACCCGAACAGCCTCGTCAACGAGGTGCGGTTCGAGCTCGGCGCGACGGAGTTCTTCGGCGGTGACAGCATCGAGATCACGTCGGTGAAGGCCGATCGCTCGCAGTTCGAGCTCGGCGGTACGTACGAGGTCCGCGGCCGCTACAAGCTCGTAACCCGCGACGCAGCGACACTGCTCCTCTCGGTCACGGCGACCGACACGGGCGGCGGTCGCAGCCCGTCGGACCCGAGCTCCTCGCGCGTGCTCGGTCGCGGCGAGGGGGAGTTCGTCCTCCACACGACGCTCACCTATTTTGGTAAACCCCACCTGACTTTCTACGGCGTCGAGAACGGCCGCCCGTTCGGCGGGGTCTACTTCGGGCTCGGCGAGTGGCTGCTTACGGAGAAGACGTGGCCGTACGATCCGCCGCCCTCCGAGGACGTCGGCGCAGCGCCCGCGTTCGCACGGCGCTAATCCGTGCGCTGCCAATCCGCGCGCTGCTAATCCACGCGCTGGGGCTCGGAGGCTTGGAGCTGCTCGAGCACGACGGCCTCGGCTTCGCCGGCAGCGAGGCGCTCGAGAGCGCTCGAGACGACGGGTGAGGCCGACCCCCGAGCAAGGACGCGCAGTCGATCGGCGTCGACCCGCAGGTTCTTCAAGGCGACCGCGGCGCCGATGCGGACATCGGGCTCCGCGCTCGGATCCTCGAGGAGGTGCTCGAGATCTTCGGGCTGCACCGCGAGCTCGCGAAACGTGGTGCGCGGCTGAGCTCCGCGAGCGAGCTCGCCCATGCGCCGACCTCGCGCCCGCTCCGCGCGATGAGGTGCGCGAGCCGCGGCTTCTCCTCGCGTGCGCGGACGTTCGCGCTGAAGGCGTCGCTCAGGCGGATCCCGAGGCGGCCTGCGCGTTCGTGTCGTCCGCGTAATCCGTTCAGAACCGTCTTGCTCGCGCTGAGCTCGATCGTTCGACCCTGGTCTTCATCCGAAGGACGCTGCGGTCGCGGAGCCAGGTGGAGCGCGCTCACGTCGGCCCAGCGAATGAAGCGCGCGCCGAGCAGGTCGCGCGTCACGACGCCGTCTGCACCCACGGTGATCGAGCCGCGCCGCATGACCTCGGTAAAACGAACGTCGCGAGCACCGCCAGACCCGTCACGAGCGCGACCGACGCGGCGGGGCTCCGCGCGAGGACTGCGGTCGCGATGACGAGGAAAACACGGGCGACGCGCAGCCCAAACGAAGCCGGGGCGCAGCGTGTAGCCCGCGATCGAAGCGGTGCGCGCGCGCGGGTCCAGCCCGAGCGCCGTCATCCAATGGGTAGCCTCGGGGAGCGAACGACAGCGGAGGAGGAGCCGCGGTTTGCCTGGCGCGCGCAGCTCGAGGTCGAAGAGGCCGTGCGGGCGCGGCAAGACCAACGCAGAGAGGGTCGCGCGTGGCAACGTGATCCCCCTCGCGCGGACGAAATCGGCGCCGATCTCGACGGGGCCGACCTTGGGGCGGGTCAGCCGCGCGCGCACCACCGCGGAGAAGGCGAAGAGCGCGCACGCGGCGCCCCCCGCGTGGGCGACCCATCGCCCTTGATAGAAGAGCGCTGCAGCCATCGCCATGATCGGGAGCGCCGCGAGCGGGGCGATGATAAGACAGCGTTAACGTAATACCAGACGTTCCGAACGAGCGTCGGCATCTCGACGCGAGCCTCCCCCGTCGGCGATCGCACCATCCACGCTCGAGGCTAGCAGCCCCGGGCGTCAGCGCCTCAAGAGGACGAACGCTGCGAGCCCTGCGGAGACGACCATCGCGATGACGGCCGCGTTGCGATCCTTCTTCGGGACGCGGCGAAACGCAGGCTCCGCGAGCGCGCCCGCGATCGCGAGCCCGACGAGCGCCGGGATGGGTGCGCCGAGCACGGCCGCGAGGACGAACGCGACCGCGAGCCCCACGAAGCAGCCCGCGAGGACGCGCCGCGGCGAGAGCGCGAAGCGAGCCGCGGCCGAGGTGAGCAGCGCCGCGATGACGAGATCGCCGACGCCGAGCATGAACGTGAGCGCGGGCGTGCCCGGCACCGCGCCCGCCAAAGCGAGGACCGCTAGCGCGCGCGGGCTCGCCGCGATCGCGTGGGATGCGCCGCTCGGCGACACGACCGACATGACGTCGGCCATCGCGGCGACCGCGCAGCCACGCTGGCAGGACATGGCCCGGATGCGCGATGCGCTCGCCGACTGCGCCGCCGACGATGCGGCCGACGGTGAGCAGCGCGACGACCTGCGCGCCGATGATGGCGCGCGAGGCCCCGAGCGCGAAGACGACCGCGAGCATCGAGAGCGCGACCGCGAGCGCGAGCAGCGCGGGACGAAGGGAGAGGCGCATACGCGACTCGACGCGGAAGCGCGAGCATCGCGGGCGCGACGCCGAAGAGGACCGCGAGCGCGTCGGCGCCGAGGCCGAGATCGGGCAGGTGCGGCGCGGCGAGCGCGACGATCTCGGCGAGCGCTCCAGCGCCGAAGAGGGGCGCGAGCACACGCGCGGCGCTCGCGGGCCGCTCGTCAGGGCTCTCCCTGGGTGACGGGCCCACTGGAGCGCGGCTCACTTGATGGCCTTCTTGTGCTCGTCGTAGGTCTCGCTGAACTTGTGCCGGCCGCCGCCGATCACCACGACGAAATGAAGACTTCGTCGTCGCGGGCTCGAGGACGCCGAGGATCGCGCGCTCGCCGGGGTTCGAGATGGGGCCCGGCGGCAGGCCCTCGTTCACGTAGGTCGAGTAGCGGTTCAGCTTGTCGCGGTTCATCGCGCCGGTGATTTTGCCGTCGTACGTCGCGCAGCTCGGCACGAGGTCACGATCGACGAGGCAGCCGTAGCCGCTCGTCGGATCGGATTGCAGAAGGTGTGGCGTGAACTCGGCGTCGCGCAATCGATTGAGGAACACGCTGCCGATGATGGCGCGCTCGTCGTCGACCGCCGCTTCCTTCTCGATGATCGAGGCGAGCGTGATGATCTCGGCGCGCGACCAGCCGAGCGTCTTTTCGAGGTCAGCGAGCGCCGCGGCGTGTGCGCCCGCGAGCTTCGCCCACCGCTCGTTCGCGGCGCGCACGAGCCGCGCGAGGACCTCCTTCGACGGGGTGTCGAGCTTCAGCTCGTAGGTCGCGGGGAAGGGCCCTCGGCGGATTCCGGGGCCGCGCGGCGCAGGCGACGCTGGGTCGGTCAGGCGCGGCGCAGGGATCTCGAGCTCCTCGAGGATGCGCGGGTCGGCGCTGTCACGGAGGAAGCTCGCCTTCGACGTGATGCCGAGCTTCTCGAGGCGCTCGGCGATCGCGAAGCGATTCCAGCCCTCGGGGATGGTGAGCTTCGCGCCCTTGCGCGACGTGGACCGCGTGAGACAGCTCGCGAGCTCGCTCGGCGTGCTGCCGCCCGAGAGCAGGTGCTCGCCCGGCACCACGTCCCCGATCGTCGAGAGCCGCAGGTAGAGCGACATCATCCGCTCGTCGGAGACGAGGCCGGCCTCGGCGAGCGTGTGGGCGAGCTCGCTCGGGCTCGTCGCGTCCGGCGCGACGTCGACGATGAAGGTCTGCCCGTCGCCGGGGCCAGCGCGCCTCGCGAAGAGCACCATCGACGTGATCGCGCTGCCGAAGGCGACGAGCAGCGTGACCGCGATCGCGCCTCCGATCCAAGCCGAGCGCGGGATCGTCCACTTGCCGCGCCGCTTCTTCGGGCGGGGGCTGTCGGGCGCGCCGTTCGCCGCGCGAGCGCGTGGCTTGGAGGCCGAACGGCGTGCAGTAGGCGCCGGCCGCGCGCCCTGTTTCGGAGGGTGCATGATTGGTTTGCGGTCCGCGGTGCAGTTCTCAGCCGTCAGCCATCAGCCATCAGCCAGAAAGTAGGGCGGCGAGCTTTGCGTCGTGAAAACCCGGCCCGTGAGAACCCCGAACGGGGGTGGGGCCGTTCGCTCTCGCCCCAGACCATGTCTTTTTCGCGAAGCGGGGTTGGCCGATGAGAACCCGAACGGGGTTGGGGCCCCGTTCGCTCTGCGGGCCATGTCTTTTTCGCGAAGCGAAAAAGGTTGGCCCGTGAGAACCCAGCCCGTGAGAACTACTGCGGCGGCTGACACCAGACGCCCTGGATGAGCCCGTCGTTGTTGCCGTCCTTGCACTCGCTGAGCGCGCCGCCGTCGTTCGCGACGACGTCGACGTCGACGGCCGCGTCCATCATGGTCGGGGGCTCGCCCCACGTGCACGAGACCGACTCGCACTCGTCGGGAGCGAGCGGCTGCGTGGTCAGCGACTCGCAAACTTTGACACCGTCTACGTAAAAACCGACGACGAGCCCCGAGCCTTCGGGGGCGGTGCCGCGGTTGCACACGTCGACCGTGAGCACCGCGGAGCCGCCGACGCACGACTCGAATTTCGCGGCGCCCGCGGTCGCGTCGGGGATGACCGTGCCGTCGGGAACGCCGGGCACGTTCTGGCGGAAGTTGTTGAGGCCGGGCTCGAGCCAGTTCTGCTTCCAGAGCGAGGTCTTCGGGATCGTGCCGTTCTCCTCGATGTGCGAGACGGCGTACGGGTGCTGGCTCCAGATCGTGCGCGAGCGCACCCACTTGTCGTTCGCGTCCGAGTAGACGCGGATGCCGCTCACGCCGTGCGGGTGCGACGCGCGGCAGGTGTTCGCGCCGCCCGTGCCTGCGTTCGGCGGCGAGCATTTGAGGCCGGCCTCGATGCAAGCGGCGTCATCCGCGAGCGCGCAGCACTCTGCGCTCGTCGTGCAGCGACAGAGCCCCGCGTCGCAGATCCCGGAGACGCAGTCGCCGGGGCCCTCGCAGCGCACGCCGTTCCACTGCGGGTCGACGCCGTCGGCGTTGAGGGTCGAGCACGCGATGCCGCTCCCGTCGGCGGAGCAGGCCTTGTTCGACGGGGTCACGAGGTCCGCGCGGAAGTTGCCGTCGACGTCGGCGATGATCGGGTTTTCGTACCAGGTGCAGCTCGATCGATACTGGCTGAAGAGCACGTCGCCGGTCTGCCCGTTGTAGACCCGCGTGAAGCACTCGTCGCCGTAGACGACCTCGCTCACACCGTCGGCCTCGAAGTCGAAGATGCTCGAGCCGGTGACGTTCGACGAGATGTCCTGCGTGCTGTGCGACCACAGGATCGAGCTGCCGGCGGCGCACGGCCCGGCGAGGAAGTCGCACGTGCCGACTACGCAGGTGCCACCGGGTCGCGGCGTCGGACCGCAGTCGATATCGTAGACGGTGTAAAAGGCTTGCCCCGCGACGCCGACCTCGACGAGGCCGTCGCCGTCGAAGTCGCTGACCGTCGGCGGACCGCCGCCGCCGTTGCCCGGGACGGGCGTCGGCTGCATCGCGTAGGTGCCGTCGAGCGCGAGCACCATCACGGTGGAGTTGCGCACGACCGCGATCTCCGCGTCGGTCGCGGGTCCCGTCCCGAACGCGCCGAAGTTCGCCACCGCTACGTGGCCAGGTGCGGTCGCGGTCGCGCCCGGGAAGGCAGCGTCCTGCACCCAGGCATTCGACTGGAACTCCCAAACGAACTGCCCGTTCGTGAACTCGACCGGAGCGTCGTCATCGAAGTTCGCGAGCACGGGGAAGAGGCCCTGGCTGTACGACGCGTACCCCGGAGGCTGCATCGTCTTCAGCATTCCGTCGTAGCCGAAGACCACGCCCTCGCGGATGACCTCGGGCTTGCCGTCGTCGTCGAGGTCGTGGATGGCCGGGCCTGCCCAACCCACCGAACAGCGGTGGTTCGCACCGTTGCACGGCGCCCACGGAGCGCCCGCGGGGTACGGCGCTTTCCATAGAAGCGACCACGTGCCTGCCTTGCGCGTGAACGCCATCGTCGAGCCGTCGGCGCCGTACGCGACGATCTCGGCCGAGGCGTCGCCGTCGAGATCACCGACTGCGAGCGACGCGCTCGACACGGTGTAGTCCGCGATCGAGTCGCCATCGACGTCGACGCCGCCGAGGTTCGTCTCGAGCGAGCAGTCGGTGCCCCGCAGCACGCGGATGACACCGAGATCCTCCGTGTAGCCCGAGACCACCGTCGCGGTGAACGAAGCGGCGATGCTCGGCGGCCCAGCGCTCGGCGGGTTGTTGAAGTTGACGACGACCGGCGTGCCCTGCACGTCGACGTGACCGGGGAACGGATCGTTCGCGGGCGCCGTCGAGAACTCGCAGCGAACCTTCGGCGACAGGAGCCCCGCGGGCGTCACCTGGATGCAGGTCGGATCATGCCCCGGCATCGCGGTGTCCCAGGGCAAACACTCGCCGGTCACTTCATCGCAGTAGGTGTCGAAGTCACATTGGTTGTCGTTCGTGCACGTCTTCGAAGGGATGCAGGTCCCGTGCGTACAGATTTCCCCGGGCTCACACGGAACGGTGCAGGTGTTGGGCATGCCGCCCCCCATCCCGCCCTGCGCGAAGCCAGCACCCGAGCCTCCCGCGCCGCCGTGACCACCCTGCGCCGTACCGCCCGTCGCGCCGGCACCACCCGATCCGCCGGTCGGCTCGTCGTCGCCGCAGCCGGCGACCAGCAGCGCCGCGCAAGCCATCGTCAGCAAAGCTCTCGAAGAACGCATGGCCTGATGCTACCGGCCTGCGCCGGAGCGCGATATACGTCCGACTCGATGTCGCTCTCGCCGCTCCCGCGCGTGCTCGTGCCTCACCCGCACGTCCGCATCGACGCGGCCATTCTGTCGGGCAGCCCTCACGTCGTCGGATCGAAGGTCCCCGTGCGTCGCCTCTGGGCGTGGCACAAAGCAGGGACGAGCGTCGAGACGCTGTGCAGGCGCTATCCGAACCTCGGCTTCAGCAAGATCCTCGACGCGCTCTCGTTCGCCTACGACAACGTCGAGCTCATCCAAGCCGACATCGAGCGCGAGCAAGCGCTCTTCGCCGAGAAGGGCAAGCCCGAGGAAGATCCGTCGCGTCCGCTCTCGCAGCTCGCGCTGCCGTTCAACGCGGCGGGCGCTCCGGCTCCGCGCCGCAAGCGCCCGTAGCGCCGTTCGCGTTCAAGCGCCCGAGACGGCGATGCGCACGCGATCGAGGCGCTCGCCAACCTCGCCTGCGATCTGCTTCAGCGCCTCGCTCGAGTCGGCGAGCCCGAGCACCGTGATGGGATCGATGAACCCGACCGACGTCCTCTTGTCGTCGATCTCGTGAACGACCACATTGCACGGCAGGTGCAAGCCGATGCGTAGGTTCTGCTCGAGCGCGCGACGCGCGAACGCCGGATTGCAGGCGCCGAGGATCTTGTATTTGCGAAACTCCACGTTGAGCTTGGCCTTCAGCGTCTCCTTCATGTCGATCTGCGTGATGAGGCCGAAGCCCTCCGCTGCGAGCGCCGCCTGCACGCGCCCGACGACGTCCTCGAAGCCCTGATTGAGCTCCACCCACTTGCCCGGTTCACTCATTGTGTCCTCGCCGTTTGATCGCTGATGTACGCCGTTCCCCCGTTGGAGTCTCTTCCCCGCGCAAAGGATTCGCACCGATGACCACGCCCTCCACCGAGACCCTGTCGCGCGCCCAGGCCGGGGACCCGGCCGCGATGGAACGCTTGCTCGCGGAGGTCGCCCCCGTCGTGCAGCGCTTCGGGCTGCGGCTCTGCGGCGCGAGCGCCGACGCCGACGACGTACTGCAAGACACGCTGCTCACGGTGGCGACGCATGTCGCCGAGTTCGAGGGGCGAGCGTCGTTCTCGAGCTGGCTCTTCGCGCTCGTTCGGAGCGCGTGCACGCGACGTCGGCGCGGCCTCAAGAACCAGCCTCCAGTCGACAGCGAGGCCATGGTCGAGATGCCCGATCTCGCGGCCTCGCCCGAGGATCTCGCGAGCGCCGAGGAGCTCCGCGTCGCGCTCGGACGCGGGCTCGCGTCGCTGCCCTACGAACAGCGTGAGGCCGTGCTCCTCCGCGACGTCGAGGGCCTCACCGCCCCCGAGGCCGCCGAGGCCATCGGCATCAGCGTCGAGGCCCTGAAGAGTCGGCTGCATCGCGGGCGCAGCGCCCTGCGCGCGGCGCTCCGCTCGACGCTCGAGCCTCGCTCGACCCCACGCCCGAGCTGTCCCGATGTCGCGCTCCTCTGGTCGCGCAAGCTCGAGGGAGAGCTCGGCGCGGGCGACTGCGCCGAGATGGAGCGACACCTCGTCGGTTGCCCTTCGTGTCGCGCGGCCTGCGACGGCCTCCGCGAGACGCTCGCGATGTGCAAGCGCGAGGGCTCGGCCACGGCGACGACCGAAGCTGGAAAGGTCTCGCCTGCAATCCAGGCCCAGGTGAAGGCTGCGATGCGCGCGTGGATCGCCGGCCAAAGCCCGGACCTCGAGCGCCAACCGAGCTAGCCGCTACACCAAGCGGCCTTCGGCGTGCACCAACCTAACCCCCCGCGCCCGCGTCTCCGCCTGCGCCAGCCTCACCGCCTGCGCCGCCCGCGCCGCCCGCGCCGCCTTCGCCGCCGCTTCC
>JAXLYR010000023.1:0-123818 GCA_046351325.1 Polyangiaceae bacterium
TATCAGGAGAGCGTCCTGCCGCCGCGCGTCCCGCGCGTGTCGATCGAGCTCGGCATCACCACGCCGTGGCACTCCATCATTGGTCGCCGCGGCCTCGCGATCGGGCACGACACGTTCGGCGCTTCCGCCCCGGCGAAGGTCCTGGCCAAGCAGTTCGGCTTCACCCCCGACGCCGTCGCCGCGAAGGTCCGCGCCTGGTACGAGAGCGGCAAATTCGAGCAAGGCTGACAGCGCTGTAATCCGAGCTCGCCCCGGCGCGTGCTACGAAGGGCGGATGAGCGAGCGTCCGCCCTTCATCGTCTCGACCCACGACGTCCCCGAGACTGCGCACGTCTATCCGCAGAGCGACGAGCGCATGGGGCCGAGTCGTCGGGTCGGTCAGGCCGCGGGTCTCGTCCGCATCGGCGTCAACATCCAGCGCCTCCCGCCTGGGACGCGCTCGTCTTGGCCCCACGCCGAAGAGGACGAAGAGGAGTTCGTCTACGTCCTCGAGGGTGAGGTCGACGTGTGGATCGACGGGCATCTCCACCGCGTCGTCGCCGGCGATCTCGTGGCCTTCCCGGCGGGCACTGGCATCTCGCACTGCTTCTTGAACAACGGCGACCGTGAGGCCTTGCTCCTCGTCGGTGGGGACGTCGGTCGCCCGACGAGCCGGATCAAATATCCGCTGAATCCCTCGCGCCGCGCGGACCTCCCCGGGACGAGCTGGTGGCACGACGCCCCGGAGCGAGAGCTCGGCCCTCACGACGGCAAGCCAAGTCGTAATGGATAGTCATTTGCTTACAGAAATGTAGCTATTGGAGCGCGTCCTTCATGAGCTTGAACGAGTCCATGAAGGCCGCTGACTCGGCAGGCTCCACACCCCCCGTGAGGAGAGTAACGAGTCGACCTGGCAGGGCGAAGACCCGCATGTGACCGCGGGTTGCCCCGTCCTGGAGCTTGAAGGTCACGTCGAGCGTCCGCTGTCCAGCGACCTTGAGGTCGCGTGACTGTGCGTCCTTTGCGTTCACCTTCGCCAACATCGCGTCACGCGCGGCGGTCAAGCCCTTCGACAGGTCGAGACCCGCCACACTGCTGGGGTAGGTCGCGATGGAGCATACGAAGAGCCCCAACCCAAAGGAGAGATCGGCGTAGGTCTCCGTGGCAGGTCCCATCTCCGTCTCGACGGTCGTGGTCGAGACGTTCGGCTCTTCAGGAAACAGCACCCTGAAGGTGTGATCGGCCGACTCGAAGGCGAACGAAGCGCGGTCGACCTCGAGCGACTCGAGGAACGCGCGCTCGAGGTCGGGATCAAGCTTGAGGTTCGCGACGACGCCCATGCGGATGACGCGGCCTCGCGCCCCGTCGATGAACAGCCGCCCGGACCCGCCGAGCGGCCGCTTGCTGAGGTCCCTCTCGGTGAAGGTGAACTCGCGACCGGGGATTCCAAAGCGCTCCACGCGCTCGTCGTGGACGATGGAGTCGGCGGCGAGCTCCGAGTCGAAGTGGGTCGCATCCATGACCTCCAGTGCCTTCTCGGCGTTGATTTGGGTCGAGAGCCGCGTGACGGCGAGCGAGAGCCGATTGCCCTTGTCGTCCTCGACCTCCAGGAGCTCGATCGTGCCGTCCGCGATCTCCAAGGGCTGGGTCGACCGATTGGGCACCTTCGGGAAGCGCGCACTGAATTGTCCAATGCTGTAGCGCTGCCACGATTGCACGGCAGGCTCCGCCGCGACTGTCGATTGCAGACTCACTGGCCGCCCAGCGGGCGCCGCGGTTGCGCAACCGGGCGCCACAATCAAGAGACAGAAGAGCCAGCGAAGCGAGGGGAACGCGGCCCTCCGTCGCGCGAGTGAGCGCGGGCCCGAGCTCTCAGGCGAGAACATATTGCCCGAATACTAGCTCAGTCGGGGGCTTTGCACTCGACCCCGCGACAGTCCTCGGCCATCTGACTCGGCAGCTCGGGGACGCCACATTCTCGGCCGATGCTCGCGTCGATGCGCGCGAGCTGGGGGCGGATCCTGTCGACCTCTGCCTGGGGTGGGGCGGCGTTCAGGCGGGAGTATTCATGCCAATATCGCGTGGCGCCGTAGCCGAAGCGGTGCTCGAACAGCAGGCTGTTGTCCAGTCCTGCGACCCGATAGTCGAACCGGTGATAGGTGCTCGAGTAGTCGGGAGCGTGGTAGCGAATGTCGCTTACGCCGCCCGCTTGCTCGAGGCCCCGCCGCACGCACTCGGGCGTGAGTGGCACCTCGAGCTCCGCGTAGCGGGTCACGCCACCGACGAAGTCGCAACCAAGCCCCAACGTCATCGCGAGCAGCGATAGACCAAGGAACGGCACCGTTCGACGGGGAGGCATCGGCCTTCAACGGGTCTTGGGGGGTGACGCTTACACCTCAGTTGGACATCCACGCCATGTTGCGAAAGAACGTCAGCGTCGACAAGAGGTTGAGCCCACCGCCAACCAAGATGCTCTGATGTGCCGCGCCGTCAAAGACGAGCACCTCGTGGCTGACTTGGAGGGTCAGTGTGTCGAGGAGGCCGTGCGCCACGAGGCTGTTTCGAGCGCCGAACAGGGGATCCAGGCGCGGCCCATACGCGCCAATCAGCGCGCGGGACTCGTACGTCACATAGAAGAAGGCGTTCCCGTAGCCGATGCCAGGGTTCATCGCGAAGGCCTGGACGGGACCGGGCGTGCCTGAATAGCCAGCCTCGAGCACGATCACGAGTCCAGGGTGGGTCGTGAGGTGATCGTCCTCGCCGAAGAAGAGGTGCACGCCCGCGTCCACGTCGAACGCGAAGCTGCCTACGGCGTCGTTCGTGCCCTCGATCGGGACGCGGCCGAAGAACGACGCCCTGAGCGGCTCGCTGTCGGCGACTCGGGGCTGAGCCGACGCCTCGGAGCAGGTGAACGCGACGAGCGCCGAAGCGAGAAAAGTCATGCGGGATCGAATCACAGCGTTAAAGAATTGGTCGCGCGACGTCTCGGCGTAAGGGTGGGTTCGCTGCTCTGCGCCGCGGTCCTCTTGTGCTGACAATAAAGTCAGCCTTCGAGCGCGAGCTCCCCCGCCCACTCCGCACAGACAAGAGCGCCGTCGCGCGCGTCGGCGAGCGCAGCCCCCACCCGCGCCGCGCCGCCGCTGATCTCGGGGTCCAAAGCACGCTCGAGGGCGCGTTCGATCGCGTCGATCGTGCGGTCTCGCTTCCTCACGCGCACGCCGGCGCCGAGCCTCTCGACCTGCCACGCGATCCCGAACTGATCGAACGCGAAGGGCACGACCACCGTTGGCCGCCCGCTTCGCAGGGCCTCGGCGGTCGTGCCTGCGCCGCCGTGGATGATCGTCGCGCGCGCTCGCGGAAAGAGGAGGTGATACGCAGCATACGGCACGACGAACGCGCCCTCGGGCAGCGTGTGCCCGCGCGGCGCCGGTCCGACGACGACGACGCGGTGGCCGAGCCGCGCGCTCGCCGCGGCGGCGTCGGCGATCAACGCGTCCTCGCTGAGCGAGAAGATCGAGCCGAGCGCGATGACGATGGGCGGCTCGCCTGCGTCGAGGAAGGCCTCGAGCGCGCGCGGGAGCTCCGGCGCCGCCGCCCCGAGGTGGCCCGCGCGGATGAACCCGCACGCGCGCATGTTGGGCTGGTCGTCCGGGGCGCGCGGTCGGAGGAGCTCCGGCCAAACGCCGACGTGGAGCGCGACCCTCGATGTTACAGCGCTGTAAGACGTGTCGAAGGCGGTCGCTCCCGCGCTCCGCGCGATCGAGCGCAGCGCGTGATCGACGAGCCCGAAGCCGATCCCGTTCGTCAGCCCGATGGCGAGCGAGAGCGCCCAGCTCGGCAGCTCGACGTCGAGGAACTGCACCGGCGCGGCGCGCGAGGTCCACGCGAGCGGCGTCGCCGCGAGCATCATCGCGGGCACCTCGCGCTCGAGGGCAGCCCAGAGCGCGCCGAACGCGAGGTTGCTGCCGATCACCCCGTCCACGCGCTCGCTGCGCAGCAGGGCGCGCACAGCGTGGTAGGTCGCGACGTAGTGCGGCCGCGCGAGGTCCTCGACCATGACGCCGAGCACGCGAGGTGAGGTGAGGAGCCCCGGATCGTCGGTGATGAGCTTGTAGAGATCGACGTGATCGCCGACTGTGACGAGACCCATGCCAGCGTCGGCGCGCCGAATGACGTCGGCGTGGAACGGGTTGGTGACGAACGTGACCTCGTGCCCGGCGTTGCGGAGCCCGCGCGCGACGGCGAGCGTAGGCAGGAAATCACCGGCCGAACCGAACGCCGAGGCCACGAAGCGCGCGCGTCTCCCCATCCTGGGAGCGTCGCGTGCTTTGTTGGAGCGCGCCACGCTCCATGTGGCAGGGGACTTGCGATGATGGGGGCATGCTCGTCCCTCGACCGCGGTTGTCAGCGACCTTCCCAGTGATTCCCCTCGCGTTCGCGCTCACGGCGCTCGTGGTGTGTCCGTCCCGCGCCAGCGCCGACGACGACGAAGACCCAGCTGAGACCGAAACGGAGCAAGCGCCAGCGCCAGTCGTCGATCGAGAGCTCATGCGCCGGGGCAACTTGGAGGTTTCCGTCGGTGGCGGGCTGATGGGTGCGTTCGCGGGCACTGGCCTCGTCGTCGGCCTCGTGGGGTGGGCCACGACGGTTCACTGCAGCAGCTCGTTCGGCTTGCTGGATTGCTCGTCGACCGAGGAGTGGTGGCTCGCGTTCCCCGTCGGGATCGCGCTCTCGCTCGGCGTCGGCCTACCCATTTTGCTGGTGGGACGCAGCGACCGCAAAGAGGCGCGAGGCGCGGCGAGCCTCACGCCCGAGCCCGAGGTCATGCTCGACGTCGGACCGACGGGCGCTGGGCTCGACGTGCGCTTCTGAGCCCGGTTACTCGGACCAATCGCCGCGGCTCCAGCGCTTCAAGCTGAAGGTGCGGTTCGTGCGATGGTCGGTCACGCGATCGTCTTGAGTCCGGTAGGTGCGGATCTTGTCGCCTCGCATGCCGGTCCCGACCTGCTCGCGACGTGCGCTCTCGCGCGCCGCGTGAGCCGCGGACTGCGTGACGTCGCGCAGCTTGGCGGCGAGGATCCGCAGCGCCATCGCGCGGCTCTGGTGCTGTGAGCGCATGTCGACTCGCACGCGCAGGCCGGTCGGCTTGTGCGTCGCGATGACGCACGAGTCGGTCTTGTTGCGATGTTGACCACCCGGGCCTGAGCCGCGCGTCGTTTGGATGTCGACGTCGCGCTCCGAGAGCTCGCTCTTCGTCGAACCATCGTCGCTCGTGTCGAGCACGGCCACCGTCACGGTCGAGGTGTGGACGCGCCCGCGCTTCTCGTTCGGAGGGATGCGTTGCCAGCGATGCCCGCCGCCTTCTTCAGCGAAGAGCTCGCGCGCGCCCGGGCCCTCGAACAGGACCGACGTGAAGCCCGGTCGCTCCTCGACGATCTCGTGGTCAAAGACGATGCAGGAGCGCGGCCCGCGCGTACACGCCGAGGAGCTCGCTCACGAGGGATTTGGCGTCGTCCCCGCCTTCGGCGGCGCGGATCTCGACCACGACTCGGGTCCTTGGGGAGAGGCTCCCCCGGTTCTTCGCGTTCATGCGCCGCCCGACGTTCGAGCGTGGTTTCGCCTGACGACGAATCCTTTCCCGCCCGAGGTGGCTCTCAGAATCGATGGAGAACCTCCTCCTCTTCTTCGTGTTCTTCGCAGCGTGGATCGGCCTGCAGTCCTGGGTCTTGCCCAAGCTCGGCGTGCCTACGTGAGCCGTCCCCCAACCGCGCCGGTCGGCGCGCAAAGATGGTGACCCGGAGTCTCCCGAGCAGGAGCCGCCACGGGGCTGCTGACCTTCCACCTTGGAGAAGAGGGGGTTTGCTCGGAGGAACGAGCCATGAAATCGAAGACCCTCGTCTTTCTCACGCTGGCCCTCACTGCCTGTGGAAGTGAAGACGGAGCGCAACGTGCGGACGCAGCGCCTCGCTACGATCCGATCGCGCAGCAAGCGCCGCCGGGGCCGATGATGCACGGACGCAACGGTCCGGGCCTGATGTGCCTCACGGGCGATGGTCCGCTCGGCGACTCGGTGAAGGCCGGCGTCGAGCGAGCGCTCGCGGACGAGTGGCGCGCAGACGACACGTACACCTCGCTCGCAGCAACGTTTGGGCGACCTTTCCAGCGACTCGAACGCGCCGAAGAGCGCCACGCTGATCTGTTGGTGCGACTGCTCGCGACGCACGGTCACGGAGTGCCGTCGCGCTCCGCGCCAGTCGCGCCCGCAGCGGCCAGCGCTGCCGACGCCTGCGCGCTCGCGCTCGAAGCCGAGAAGGAGAACGTCGCGCTCTACGACGAGCTCCTCGCCGCGGGCCCGCCTGACGATGTCCGCTGCGTCTACGAACACCTGCGTTCGCTCTCGCAGGAGCGCCACATCCCCGCTCTCGAGCGCTGCGGCGGCGGGCCGCCAGGGCCGTAAGGCCTTATCGACCGACGACCTCAGGCGCCGAGCTCGGCCACGATTCGAGCGCGCGTCCTCTCGAGCAGGGCGCGCAGTTCGGCAAGCACTGTGTCGCCTTCTTCGAGGTTGGAGAGCTCGCGGATCTCGAGGTCGAGGTGCTCGAGCGCTGCTTGGTATTCGACGTAGCGGACATCCGCGAGGCCTCTCTCGAGATCGCCCGCGCTCTTCGCAGTCGGGAAGTCCGCTTGGACCTCGGAGCGAGAGATTCCGCGGTAGACCACGACACGCACGTCGAAGGCATCACACCGCTCGAAGCTGCCGCCGCCTTCCCACGCCCACCAGTCCATGCCCAAGAGCGTGTGCGCGGAGGCCTGCGGACCGAAGTCGTCGTACGCGAGCACGAGCGCGTGGCCCGGGATGTTCGGTCGCCCGGGGCGCGCACGCTTCGGTGTCCCGTCGGAGTTCGCGGCGGACGGATCGCAGTCCCCGTGTGTTTCGGCACGCGCCGTCGGAGCGGGAACGGTCGTCGCGTCAGCGCCCGCGCCGCGCGGCTCGGTGCGTTCTCGCGCGGTCGGAGTCTGGGCGGTCGAGAGGTCGCGATGCCCGTCCGCGCTCCGCGAGCCCGAGCAAGAGAGGCCCATCGAACACGCGGCCGCAGCGAAGGTGAGGGAGCGAGCCCAGCGCACCGATGAGGCCTACCGTGCCTCGTCGAGCTCGGCAACCCGAGCGACCTCGTTCAACGGTGTTCGTCATTACAGCCATGTCAGCAAATTGCTGACAGGCTTGTCATTGGATTGGGTGCAGCTTTCCGCGACAAAGCACGATCGTTCGGTGAACATCAACCCCGCCGAGCGCGCCCCACCGGTCCCCATCTGGCGCAACTTCACTGACGGCGTTGTCAGGACGCGTCCCTGAGCAGCGCGCGCGCCGCGTTGAGCCCAGCCATCCCGTGCACGCCGGCGCCGGGGTGCGCGTACGAAGATCCCAAATAGAGCCTCGCGATCGGCGTGCGTCGCCCGTACCCGAGGATGGGTCGAAAGAGCAGCTGGTTCGTGATCGCCGCGGTGCCCCCGCCGAGGTCGCCGCCGAGCAGGTTCTCGTTCATGCGCTCGAGATCGGGCGGCGCGAACACGGCCCTGCCGAGGATGCGCTCGCGGAAGCCAGGCGCGAGCTCCTCGATGCGCGTCTCGATGCGCGCGAGCATCTCGCGTCGCGCGTCGCCGCTCCACCCACCCGCGGGCTCGCTCGGGACCCGTGAATAGCAATAGAGCGTGTGTTTTCCCTCGGGGGCGCGGCTCGGGTCGACGAGCGACTGCTGCCCGAGCACGAGGTATGGATCACGCGGCAGCGACCCCGCGCGGACCTCGCGCGTGAAGCGCGCGAGATCGTCGTTGCTCTCGCCGGTGTGCACGACCGCGGCCTCGCGACACGCGCGCGCCGTCCACGGCACCGGCCCGTCGAGCGCCCAGTCGACCTTGAAGGTCCCGAAGCCGCGCTTGAAGCTCCGCATCTGCTCGAGGATCGGCGTCGGAACGACGCGCGGCCCGAGGAGCTCGAGGTAGAGCGTCGGCGCGGCCGTCGCCGCGATGATGCCGGTGCTCGCGTCGTACGTCCTGCCGCGCGCCGTCTCGACCGCGCGCGCGCGGCCCTCCACGACCACGCGACGCACGCGCTCGCCGGTGATCACTACGCCGCGCGATTCTTTCAATCTTGTAAGCAGCGCGCGCGTGATCGCCCCCGCGCCCCCGCGAGGGACCGCGAAGCCACCGCTCGTCGCCGTCACACCCAACATGAACCCTACGACCGCGCCGAGCGCGTCGTCGGGCCCGACGTCGGTGTGCAACGCGAGGGCGGGGAACATCCGGCGCGCGGCCTCGGTCTGGAAGAGGCTCTCGGCCAGGCCGCGCCCGCTCGAGAGCGCGACGCGCGCGAGCCGCAGGAGCGCCGACGGCGGCACGCGCAGCCCCTCGCGGATCGGGGGGAACGGCGCGAGCAGCGCGGGGAGCAGCGTCGCCTCGGCGCCGCGCCAGAAGCGAACGAGCTCGGTGAAGACCTCACCGTCCACGCCGAGCAGCTCCTCGGCGCGCGCGAGATCGCGGCAGATCGCGCCGACCGAGCCGTCGCGCGCAGGGTGCGCGCTCTCGATCGCGGCGTTCTCGAACGCGAGCCCGGCCGCGCCGAGCTCGAGCGGCACGAGGGCGGGGCTCGAGCGGCCGAACGGAAAGAACCCCGCGCCGATGTCGTGTTTGAACCCGGGCAGCGTGGTCTCCAACGTGCGCACGGCCCCGCCGGGCTCGTTCGCGGACTCGAGCACCAAGACGGAGAGCCCGGCGCGCGCGAGCGTGACCGCGCTGACGAGCCCATTCGGTCCTGATCCGATGACGATGACGTCGGTCACCGCTCGCCCTTAGCGCGGGACGCGTCGGCGGAGCAACTCGCTCGGCCCCACCCATTCCAAGCCTGCTTTTTTCCGAGCAGAGACGCTCGAGTCGTGTGAGAAGGGAGCGCGATCCATGCTGCTCGAACCCGGCGAGCCCGAGCCCTTCACCATTCACCGCGCCGACGGCGCGAGCCCCTTCGTGCTCACGTGTGACCACGCGAGCCGCACCATCCCTCGCGCGCTCGGTGATCTCGGCCTCGACGAGGCCGCGCTCTCGAGCCACATCGCGTGGGACCTCGGCGCCTACGACGCCGCGCGCGCCCTCAGCGACGCGCTCGACGCACCGCTCGTCGCGAGCGGCTACTCGCGCCTCGTCATCGACGCGAACCGCCCGCTCGAGGTCGCCGCAAGCATCCCCGCGGTCACTTGCGACATCCCGGTCCCGGGCAACGCCTCGCTCCGCGAGGTCGATCGAAGAGCACGGCAAGATGCGTGCTTTTGGCCTTATCACCGTGCAATCGAGCGCGTCCTCGCCGCCCGCGACGCGCGCGACCAGGAGAGCGTGATCCTCGCCGTCCACTCGTTCACGCCGAGCCTCTACGGCAAGGACCGGCCGTGGCACGTGGGTCTCTTGTTCGGCGTCGATCGACGCCTCGCCGACGCCTTCAACGAGGCCCTCGCGGGCGCCACGCTCGCCCCCGGCGAGCCTCTCGTCGTCGGCATGAACGAGCCGTATTTCATCTCGCCGGGCACCGACTACGGCGTGCCGACATACGCCGAGCGCGCGGGCAGACTCGGCCTCTTGCTCGAGCTCCGTCAGGACCTGCTCACCGGGCCGTCGACGTTGGGGGGAGCGCGAAGCGCGGGGGGCGAACCGAGCCTTCTGAAGAAGGTGATCGAGATCGTGCTCGCGGCGTGCCCGCGCGTCCTCGAGCTCACTCGGCGCGGCTGACAAGAGCGCGGGGCGAACCGAGCCCCCCGTTGGGGGGAGCGCGAAGCGCGGGGGGCGAACCGAGCCCCCCGAAGAAGTAGGGCCGCGCGAGCTCCGATTCGGTCTATGAGGGCGGCACAACGGAGGCTTCGACGTGGCGAAGGGTGAAGCGCAGAAGGGCAAGGGCGGCGGTGGTGGCGGCGGCGGCAACGACACCGCGATCAAGCCGACGCGCACCGAGGATTACGCCGAGTGGTACCAGCAGGTCGTGCGCGCCGCCGACCTCGCGGAGAGCTCGGCCGTGCGCGGCTGCATGGTGATCAAGCCGTGGGGCTACTCCTTGTGGGAGCGCTTCCAGGCCGAGCTCGACGCCATGTTCAAGGCGACGGGCCACAAGAACGCCTACTTCCCGCTCTTCATCCCGAAGAGCTTCCTCGAGAAGGAGGCCGCGCACGTCGAGGGCTTCGCCAAGGAGTGCGCGATCGTCACGCACCATAGGCTCGTGGCCGGTCCCGACGGCGGGCTCATCGCCGACCCGAAGGCCAAGCTCGAGGAGCCGCTCGTCGTGCGGCCGACCAGCGAGACCATCATCGGCGCGAGCTTCGCGCAGTGGGTGCAGAGCTACCGCGATCTGCCGCTCCTCATCAACCAATGGGCGAACGTCGTCCGCTGGGAGATGCGCACGCGGCTCTTCCTGCGGACCGCGGAGTTCCTCTGGCAAGAGGGGCACACCGCGCACGCGACGCGCGAAGAGGCCGAAGAAGAGACGCGCCGCATGCTCGAGGTCTACGCGACCTTCGCGCAGGACTTCATGGCGATGCCGGTCCATCGCGGCGCGAAGACCGAGAGCGAGCGTTTCCCCGGCGCAGTCGACACCTACTCGATCGAGGCGATGATGCAGGACCGCAAGGCCCTGCAGGCCGGCACCTCGCATTTCCTCGGCCAGAACTTCGCGCGGGCGAGCGGCATTCAGTTCCAGACGAAGGAAGAAACCGAGGAGTTTGCTTGGACGACGTCATGGGGTGTCTCGACGCGGCTCGTCGGCGGGCTCGTCATGACCCACAGCGACGACGACGGCATGGTGATCCCGCCGCGCGTCGCGCCGGCGCACGCCGTGATCCTCCCGGTCTTCCGCGGCGACGACACGAAGGGGCGGGTCCTCGAGGCCATCGACAAGCTCGCGGCCGAGCTCCGCGCGCAGCGCTACCATGGTCGTCCGCTGGAGATCGAGATCGACAAGCGAGACATCCGCGGCGGGGAGAAGAACTGGGACTGGATCAAGAAGGGCATCCCGCTCCGCATCGAGGTCGGCCCCCGCGACGTCGACGCCGGCACCGCCGTCGTGAGCCGGCGCGATCGCGGACCGAAGGACAAAACCTCGCTCCCGATGTCGGAGCTCGTGGGGACCGTGATCGCCACGCTCGACGACATGCAGAAAGGGCTCTTCGATCGCGCGGTCGCTTTCCGCAAAGAGCACACGCGTCGCATCGACAGCCGCGCCGACTTCGACGCCTTCTTCACGCCGAAGCGCTCGGGTGACGACGATCGCGCCGAGATCCACGGCGGCTTCGCGCTCAGCCATTTCGTCCCCGACGCGAAGGTCGAGGCCGAGCTGAAGGAGAAGCTGAAGGTCACCGTCCGAAATCTGCCGGACGACATCGACGACGCGCGTGAACCGGGCACCTGCATTTTCACAGGTAGGCCGGCGTCGCGCCGCGCCCTCTTCGCGAAGTCGTACTAGCGCGCGGCTCGCGGTATGATGTCGCACGAGTGTCCGATCTCGACCTGATCGTCGACCGCATCTGCGAGGCTGCAGGGGCCGACTTCGCCTTCGTGTTGACCCGCCGAGGCCGGCTCGTGACGCAGCGGGCCCCGGCCGACATGCCCGAAGAGGGCCGCATGCAGCTCGTCGCCGCGGCCGAGCGGGTCCTCACCGGTGAGGAAGGCGGCACGGGGCTCACCTATCTCCAGCTCCCGCGACAAGCGCTCGTCCCGTACGGCGGCGCCGCGCCGGTCGACGTCTACATCGCGCCTCGCGACGAGGCCATCATCTGCGTCGTGATGGCGACGTACGCGCAGCAGCACAAAGTCGGGCCCGCCGTAGCGGGCGGCCTCGTCGAGCTCGACGCGCTGCTCGAGCACGAGAACGACAAGCGCGCGCGACGCCGGGGTCACAAGCCAGCACCTCCGCCGCCCCCGCCGAAGCCGACGTCCTCGCGTGGCCGCCGCACGAACCGCCCGCCCGCGCTCGACTTCGACGACAGCAACCCGAGCCCTCGCGGGACGATCCCGTTCATGCAGCCGTACCGGCCGAGTCGAAAGATCACGCCGCCACCGATGCCGCCCGAGATCTCGGTCGGCGAGGCCCCGCTCGGGCGCGCGACGCTCGCGGCGATCGAGGTCGACGCCGAGTCCCCCGACATCACGTACGGCATGGCCTCGATCGGTCGGCAGACGGTCGCGGAGATCGAGCTCTCGATGCTGCCCTCGGGCGATCCGCGTTCGAGCATCCCCGACGTTCGCGTGTCCGTGACCAGCATCTCGGAGACCGAGCGGCGTGGCTCGGACCCGCTCGATCGACAGACGCTGCCTTTCACCGAGAGCGTCGATGACCTGAAGAAGTCGTTCGAGGAGGGCGCTCCTCACAAGGTCGTCGTCGTCGAAGCGCCCGCCGCGCGCGCGCCCAGCACGCCCGACAATCTCCCGCGCGACACCGTCCCCGACCTGCCTCGAGCCGCGGACGACGAGGGCCCCGTCATCAGCGCCGAGGTCATGGAGACGGCGCTCACGCTCACGCAGTCCCCGCAGCGCACCGTCGTCGTGGGGAGCTCTTCGACCAAACCCACCAAGCGAAAGGCCTTCGCTGGGCTTCAAGGTGGGGCGAAGCCTGTGGTCGCGGCGATCGGGCCGAGTCGTGGGGCCAAGTCGACTCCGCCGCGCGCGGCGACTCCACCTCCGCCTCCGCGCGAGGACGAGCCGCGCTCGCGGCGCGACTCGCGGACCCAACCCGAGATGGCGGTCGTTCGCGGGGCCGCGCGTGACTCGAGCGCAGGCGATGCGCCGGCGTCCTCGAATCGCAGCGCGAAGACCGTCCCCGAGATGGCGGCCGTGTCGACGCGCGGCGGCTCGCCCAACTCCGCGCCGGCGGAGAGTGGTGAGCAACCGGTCGCGGACCGACTGCCTCGGGACTCGGGGATCGAGCTCTGGCACGCCGCGCTCGGCGCGATGGCGAGTCGCCCTCCGCCGCAGAAGCCAGAGGCCGCGCCCGAGAAAGCCCCCGCGCGTCAGCGAACGACCACGCGCCCGCCGAAGCGCTGAGCGCCCCGTCGCTTACTTTGTTGTTCGCTTCGGCCCGCCGGCCGTCGGCGCCCCGCGTCCGCGGCAAACGTCCATATGACGCACGTCATATGTAGGGTAGCTTCGCGGCATGAGCGGTTCCATGGTTGGACGTGGGTGTCGATCGGCGCGCTCGGTGTCACGCTCGCGAGCTCCGCGAGCGCCGCCGAGTCCTGCGAGGACGCCGTCGCGCTCGAGCCGGGCGTGCGCGTCTCGGGCTCGACCGCCGGCGCCGCGCTCGACCAGGGCGCGACCCCTTGCGCCAAAGAGGATCGCTTCGCGGCTTGGTACTCGTTCCGCGCGGGCGCCGCCGGTCGTTACACCGTGGTAACAGAACCCAGCGACGGGCTCTCCGACACGACGCTCGCGGCCTACTCGAGCTGCGGCGACGCCGAGCCCATCGCGTGCAGCGACGACACGCTGAACGATCTGTCGGGGCGGCTCGACTTGGATCTCGCGGCCGACGAGACTGTGCGCTTGCGGGTCGCGGGGTGGGGGAGCTCACGCGGCGCGTTCACGATCGCGGCGGACGTCTTCGGTGGCTTCGAGCGCCCCTCGAACGACGCGTGCGCCGACGCGACCCCCGTCACCGTCGAGGACCGCGCGCCCGGCACGACGCTCTTCGCGACGGGGCAGGACCTCTCCTCCTGTGGCCCTGAGGACTCCATCGACGTCTGGTATTCGTTTACAGCTCCGTCAGCTGGCGACTACACCTTTCGACTGACCGAGAACATGGTCGCGGCCCATTTCGTGGCTGTCTATGACGGCTGCGGTGGCGCGGAGCTCGCGTGTGGCTTCCTCGGCGCGAGCGCGACCCTCGCGGCCGGAGAGAGCGTGCGCCTCCGCGTCGGCTCGAACCCGAAGGTCGCGGACGCGTTCAACCTCGTCGCCGAGCCGGCGCCGCCGTCGGTCACGCCACCCAACGACAGCCACCTCGGGGCCATCGCGGTTACAGTTCCGTCTGTAACCAACGGCACGACGCGCGGCGCGACCGAGGACGGCCTCAACTGGGGGCCCACCTGCGGTCCCTTCGTCAACGCCGCTATCTGGTATTCGTTCGTCGCGCCCGATGACGACATCTATGTCTTCGATACGAACGGGAGCGGGCTCGCCGACACGGTCGTCGCCGTCTTCGACGATTGTACGGTAAACGGGCCGGTGGTCCCTCCGCTCCTCGCCTGTGACGACGAGTCCGGCCAGGGCCACGAGGCTCGGCTCGATGGCTTCCTCACGGCGGGAACCTCGGTCTGCATCGCCGTCGCGGGGCGCTACTTGAGCGAGGAGGGAGACGTAACACTCCGGGTCTCGCGCCTGCCGCCACCCCCCGACAATGACCACTGCGAGGGCGCCGAGCCCATCTCGATAGGCGCGCCCACGATTGGCGACAACGTGAGCTCCACGCCCGTCGACTCGCCGGGACTCTGCCCGACTGGCAACTTCCCGCTCTGGTATTCGTTCACCGCCCCCGCGGACGGAATCTACAAATTCGATACCAAGGCGAGCGTCGAGAGCGCGCCCGATATTGCGCTTTATACGGACTGCTCCGAGGCAGCTGCCCTGGCGTGTTCGACCGAGCCATTCCCAGCGGTCGATCGTGTGATGACAGCCGGCGAGACCGTGAGGGTCCGGGTGAGCACCGATGTCTTCTGGAGAGGCGACGTCGCGGTGCGCGTCGGTCCGACCCGCACGACCGAGGCAGGGATGGGCGGCTCCGGCGGCGCCTCGCAAGTCGGTGGCGGCGGCGCTGGCAACGCGGGTGGGAGCGGAGGCGGCGGAGCGTCGCCGGGCGTGGGTGACGAGGACGGTTGTGCATGCAGGGCCGCGGCGCCCGCGTCGGGCCGCGCGCACCTGTTCGCAGCGACCATCCTCGCGCTCCTCGCGCTACGCAGGCGGCCTCGGCGCTTTCCACCTGGTTGACGCGCTATCCGATTGAATGGCGCGTAAGACCGGTCGCAGACAGCGAATGGCGCTATGCGACTGGCGGCTAAAATCGCCTGCTCGCTGTGCGCTGAGAAGCGGGCTTCGCGTTGAATCGGCGGTGAATTACGCGGTCCTCGGCCTGCGAGCGGGGGCGAGTATTGTAATGTTCTGCATCGGATAACGGGGTGTCGAATTGGTGCTCACGGCTGTATTCGTATGAAGTGTTGTTAAGGTCTTAGGATGCTGCAATCGGGGCTCGCCGCCGCGCCGCGCGCGTCGCGTGGTCGTATCGCCATTGGGACCTTGGGGCTTTGCGTCCTCTCCAGCACGGCAGTCCTGTCGAGCTCGTCCGTCGCCCGCGCGGAGGGGCTGCTCGTCACGGACCTCGACAGCGCAGAGCCCGTCGAGCAGCGCGTCGCTTTGGCGGTCGCTCCCGATCGGTCCGTCCTCTTTACCGAATTGACGGTCCGCACCAATCCCGGGCCGCTCGGCATCGTGTTGCCAGTTCCCCCGGGCGCGTCCCTCGACTGGGCGAGCCGCGCGTTCTTCGAGGCGCTGGAGGAGTGCTCGAGCCCACGCGTCATCCCGTTCGCTGGCGCGGTGGACCGATGTCCCTCGGGTGACAGCCCTGTCATCTCTGTGGAGGGTGGCTCCGACGAGGACGACCCGCTCGAGCCCGGAGAGACTGGCTTCGTGAGCTCGCCCGCGGAGCTCGTCGACTGGGCGCAAGCGCGCGGGCTCCGCGTGCCTGTATCCGTCTATACCGCTATGTTGTCCCACCCGGGAGAACAGTTCTTCGTCGCGACGTTCATGTCTCAGGGGGGTGAGGTCCGGCTGCCGACCGTGCGCGTCGTCTCGCCAGTCGCGGACTCGCGTGTCTCCTTGGATCTGATGACGGCCGGTACGTCCGATGTGCCAGTGACCATTTGGGCCCTCGGGGAGAAGCCGGCTGTCCTCGACGGTGAAACCGTCGGGGTTGATTGGTTGGGCTTGGTGCTCGACTTGGGGCCGGAGACCTCGAACTACGAGCCGCTCATCATGCAGGCCCTCGGCAAGGGCGGCCCTCTGTTTCTTACGCAAATGGCGAGTCACCGCGTGCTCAGCGACACGCTCCCGACGGTCACCGGGGCGCCGCCAGTCCCCTCGTTGACGATGAGCTATATCTCGCGGCTCGCCCTCTACGACGAGGCAGCCCCTGCGACCCCGTCCGAATGCGTCGGTCAATTCGTGGCCGGCTTTGGAAGGGACACGGCTGTAGGTCATTCCTGCCCCAGCGCGTTGCTCGGCGTCGCAGGTGGGGGGCCTGGCTGCACGCCCTCTTTCACCAAAGGCGAGGTCGATCCCGCCGTCTTTGTCTGTGGAAAGCACGGTGATGATTTCGGGCTGGCGCTCGGGGGTATGGTCCCCAAAGACGCGACGCTCTCGCGGTTCGCGACCCTCATTCACGCCGAGGCCGCGGGGGGAAACCCGACTGTGAGCTTCGTCGACGGCGAGGAGGTCTTGCCGATCGTCACCGCTGGCGTGACCAGCACCAACCTCTGCGATCCGAACGGCTGGGGCGGACAAGGACCGGGCGACGACACGGGTGACGGCGGCTCTTGGAATGGCGGGGACCCCGACCCGAATGACCCCTACGAGCCTTACGACCCCAACGTCGACTTCGATTGGGACTCGTGCTCGGGCTCGAGCAGCTCGGGCTGCGACGGGTCCGACGCCGACGCCTTCGCGGATGCATGCTCTGGGTTCGACGCGAGCGGCTGCTCTGGGTTCGACGCGAGCGGCTGCTCAGGGTTCGACGCGAGCGGCTGCTCGGGGTTCGACGCGGGCGGTTGCTCGGGTGGCGGGGGCTTCGACGCGTGCTCGGTGAAGCGCGGCCGCATCCCGCTCCGCCCGACGGCGTTCATTTACGGGTTGCTCGCGGTGCTCACCGTCTCGCGTAGACTTACGAGGAAGTCAGCTCGGGAGCGCCGCACAGCGTGCTGACGGGCCCGGTCAGAGGACGTCGACCTGGCTACCCGAGTTGGTGATCTCGATCGTGCCCGCCCAATTGCACATGCACTTCGAGTCGTCGGTCAGGACGGGCATCTCCGACAAGGTTGTAACCGCGGAGCCTGGCGCCCAAGGCGCCGCGACCACGGGGACGCACGGCTGCGGTGTGAGCACGCCGCCCGCGGCCGAGGTCGCAGCCGCGACCTGAGGGTTCGCCGGAGACTGACACATCCCGAAGGGCGCGATGTTGGTCATGGGCTTGTTGTCCATGATGGTGGCGACTGGCTTCTCCCCCACGTCGGAGGCCACGGCCGGCACGACGGTGAGCGTCGACGGAGCCAGGCCCTGACTGCATTTGAGTGTAGCGCCCAGGACGACGAGCTTGGCCATTGTTCAGTGCACTCCTTTCGATTCGAGCTCTTTTGTCATGCTGCGCTGCCTGCCGGCGAGTTCAAATGGCCGCGCTCCTCGAGGGCGGTCTTCAGCGTACGAATGTGTGCCTTCTGCGGGTCGCAGCGCGGCTTGGGGTCTTCGTCGAAGGCCTGAATCAGCGTGCCGAAGCCCGGGATGGGGGTGACCAGCGCGGGCGTCGCCAGCTCGGGCGCGGGGCCGTAGGATGATGACAAATATGTAAGAAACCCGACGGTCGGGCGCGGCGTGATCGGGTCGGGGCGCTCGGGGAATTGCTCGAAGCCCGCGTAACCCCAGGCGGGTCGCGTGACGCTCAAGAGCCCGATCAAGATCTGCCGGAGGTCGACCGCGCCGAGCTCGCTGCGCACGAGGAGGTCGAGTCGGTTGGGCGTTGCGATGTCGAGCTTGGCCTCACGCAGGCCCGCGACGATTTGGATGCGAGCGCGCCAGCTGCGCCCCGGCCCGATGTGGAAGGTCTGCCGGCAATACTCGGGCTCCATCAGGGAAGCGCGTTCCTTCGGATAACCGCCATGCACGAGGCACCGCTTCATCTCCCCGAGGGCGCCACAGGGCATTGGCGTGCCGGTGTTCGGCGCGGGCGCCGTCCACTCCGCGTCCAAGATGGGCAGCGTCCGCAGCCAACTCATCGCGCGCAGCAGCTGATCGGCGATCTCACTGACGCCGTCGGGCCGCGGCTCCCAAGCAACATACACCCGCCTCGCATCGATCTTCGTCGTCATGGCGCTCAGTCGTTCTTCGGGTGTTTGCAGGCGCTCGTCTTGAACGTCGCTTTGGTCGTTTGGAAATGGCTGCGGCGGTCTGCGTAGGAGTCCGTGTGCAGGTTGACGATGGCGGTGACGGCGTCGACGTCGGCGTCGTCGTCCCCCCCGTCAGCGGCGCTGTTGCAGTTGTTGTGCGACCAGAAGCCAAACGCCGAGATCATCGCTCCCTTCCCGGTGAGGATGTCGTCGCCGTTGACGATGATGTCGATGCCACAGTTGGGGTCTTTGGCGGCGATCTCGTTTTGGATGGTCGAGTAGTTGTCTTTGCCGGTGAGCTGCAGGTAGCCCTTGCCCCGGTATCGCCAGCCGTCGCCGCTCGCCACGTCGCCGTTGCCCAAGCGGTTCGCGTAGGCCCTGTTGGCGATAGCCTCCTGATCGGCGCCGTGCTCCGAGTTACGACCATAGAGCGCGGCCTCGTCGGTGTGCTTCTTGAAATAGGAGAAGACCTCTTTGAGCCGCGACTCGGTGTAGTTCATGTTCTCGGCGAGAGGCTTGAGGCCGGTCCCGACCTCCTCGCGGACTTGGGCGAAGATGTGCGCCTTGCGGAAGCAGGTGTCCACGCCGAACTTCCGCATCTCGGCGTTGAAGGTATCGACCGCCGTGGTCGCGTCGTCATCCTTCACGCTCGAGAAGATCGACTTGATTTGGTCGACGGTGATTGGCGCGCAGCAGTCGGGGCAGCCGCACGAGCAAGGCTTGGACTCCTCGGCGGCGCCCTCCTCGGAGGCCTCGTCTTCGAGGTCGACGATGTTGGGGATCTCCTCGACGATGCGCTGGATCACGTCCTCGCTGTTGGGGAGTGACCCGTGCTCGACACCGCTGACAGGGGAGTAACTGGCGGTGAAGTCCTGGAAGGGCGTCGTGATGAGCTCCGTTGGTGGATTGCAGCTGAGCTCAGGCACGGCGCTGTCGCCGCCGCCGTTGAAGAGCTGGAGGGGGGCCTCGACCTCGAGGCCCCAACCCCAGAGCCCGCGGTCGGGGACATAGACGTAGTCGCTCCCCAGGGCGGTGACCTTGCCGTAGACGGGGAGGTCGGCTTGGGCGGCCGTTGGCAAGTCGAGGCAGGGCACACAATAGGTGCGCGGGTGCATATAGGCCTTGCCGTCGACCGTCAGCGCGTCGTGAAAGGCCGCGCCGTCCTCGGAATAGAGCTCAGAGGTCTCGCGCGCGGTCGTCGTCTCGCCGAACCCTGCGTAGATATCCTCGTAAATCGCGGGGAAGAACGCGGTGCAGTCGGCGAGGGGCGCGGGCGCCTCGGGGTCATCCAACGTCGAGTCTCGCGTGTAAGGATAACCCGACTGTGAGCGATCGAACTCGAGCCAGAGTCGCGGCTCCCGGTCGTCCGCCTCGATGAGCTGCTGCGTGAAGATCTTGTTCGGCAGGAGCTGATACATCGACGGGAAGGAGCGGAGCAGGTCCTTCGAGCCGCTCTGCGAGAGGAGCATGAGGGTTCGGAGTCCGAACATCGACCAGCCGTCGCCGTCTTTGACGATCCCGCGCTTCATCCACGCGTAGAGTTGCGGGGCACCCAAGCTGGGACTGCCAATCAGGAAGAGGGCGCGAACGGCCGACTCCCCACCGAGCGCCTTGCAGAAGTAGCGACTGACGAGCCCACCCTGGCTGTGCGCGACGAGGATGACCTTCTCCTGGTTGCACTCCTCGCGGGCCTCGCTGACCATCTTTTGGAGCAAGAGGGCCGAGTCGCTGTTGCGCTGACGCCAGTCGTAGCCACACGCATAGACGACAGGCTCGCAGCCGAGGGCCTTCAGCGAGTCGCTGAGCTGCTCGTAGAGGGCGAAGCAGAGCTGATCGTAATAGTCGCTTATGAGCTGATAGAAATGTCGAATGGGCTGGGCGCGGTCCGCCGAGTCGTAGTCCGCGATGTTCCACTCGTCGGGGGCGAGCGGCGCTTCGACGTTCGATAGGCGGGTCGCGTCCGCGGCGAAGCTGCCGGGTGAATACCCAATCCAGCCGCCAGTCGGGTTCCAGACGAGCTCGTGATCACCGTCTGGCTCCGCGAGCCGCGAGCCCATGATGCCCGGGACGACGATGATGGGGATCTTGCGCGCCGCGGGCGAGAGCTGCGTGCTGTCCGTGGGGCTGGCCGTCGAGATCATAGGTCGCTCTTCCTCGTGCCTTTCAAGGTCTCTCGTCGCTCGTCAATGACCGTGGACTTCGCTCAGCTTGGCGCTCGTCGCGCTGTCGAGCTCGCCAGTCTCCTCGAGGTCGTTGTCCGACTGGAAGTCGAGGATCGCCTGCTTCGTCACGGGGTCGACGCTCGCGCCCGTGCCGACCTCGTAGCCGAGGTTCGCGAGGCGGCTGCGCGCGCCGTCGACGCTCGAGGCTGCCGGCGGGTCCTCGATGGAGAGGTCCCATACGTGGTTTTTGCCCGTCGGAGGATCACCCTCCCACACGAGGATATGTGCCTTCGTCGCGGACTCCGGGATGTCCTGATTGACGTTGCCGCCGCCGTCGGTCGTGCCGGTGTAGCGGACGCCGTCGACCGTCATCTCGTAAGGCCTGTTCTTGTACACGTTGAAGCCGCCGTCGCTCAGCTTGAGCTTCAGCGTGCGCGTCGGTTGATTGGCGGTCTCGTCGGTGGCTTGCGGCGGGTCCCCCTCGCGGAAGTTGAGCTTGATCGCGGCGCCCTTGAGATAGGCGTTCGACGTGAGCTCCAGGCTGCCGCCGTTGCCGAAGTGGCGGACCGCGGGCGCGGCGAGCTTGGCCTCGCCGGCCAGCTCGAGCAGGCCTTTGTCGCCCCGGACTGTCGTCTTCGTCTCGCCTTTCAGGGCGATCTCCTTGCCGGCGATCTCGATCTTGTCAGGCGTCAGGCGTACAACGCTGTCACCGCATTGGAGCGAGATGCTCTTCGGGGTCGTGAGCAGGATGTCCTCGTCTGCGCCGATCGTCCAGTTGCCGGTGGCGTGCAGAGTTCCATTTACAGCGCTGTCTGTTCCGACGTTGACGGACAGTCCGCCGAGCGCGGTGAGGGACGCCTGCTTCGTGACCTTGACGCTCGCCGAGCTCTTGAATTGGAGCTTGGCGCTGCCGAGGAGCTCGGTCGAGCGCTGGCCGCGCACGATCTCCCGCCAGTTGCCGCCGACCTGCACGCTGACGTTGCCCGTCGTCGAGTCGGAGCGGTTGCCCTTGATGAGCTCGTGTTTGTCGGCCTTGACGGCGAGGCTCATCGCGGCGCCTACGGTGGTGTCGAAGTGGCCGCCGATAGTGACACGGTTGTCATTGCCGATCTTCGCGGTGCGGTCGACGCCGACGAACTCGGTGAGGTGCTTCTCCGCGCGGACGGCGATGCCCTCCTCACCGGCTTTGTCCTCGAAGGCGATCTCGTTGTAGCCGCCGCGGCCAGGGGTGCTCGCGGTGCGGATACCACTCCTCGTCTTGTGGGCGGGCAGGGGGAACGGCGGGGGGTGCTCGGCGTTGTTCACGGCGCCGACGACCATCGGCCGATCGAGATCCCCCGCGAGGAACATCACCATGACCTCCATCCCCACGCGGGGGATGAACTGGAATCCCCAGCCCGCGCCGGCCCAGGGCTGCATCACGCGTATCCAGCACGAGGACTGGGCATTGCGTTTGCCGAGTCGGTCCCAATGGAATTGCACTTTGATGCGACCGTGCTCGTCGGTGTAGATGTCCTGGCCAGCGGGGCCGACGACCGTCGCAGTCTCCAACACCTGCCGCAGCCGATCGCGGGGTGGGCGCGGGCGGAAGGGCGTCCCCGCCGGCACGCAGCGAAAGCGATTGCGGTACATCGCGACGTGACCGCCGAGGCTCATGCGAGGGTTGTCGGCCTCGTGCTCGACCTCGAAGACAGTGTACGAGCCCGGGTGCTTGTCGATCTGCGCTTCCGCTATATCGATGTTATAGCCAGGCAAGAGCTGGGGCGCGCGGCTCGCCCCGACGCCGACCCAGAGCTTCGCCCGGAGCTGCGAGCGCCTGACCGCTGCGCCCGCGTCGTCCGCTTGTTCGATCTCGAGCTCGCCATAGTCGTGGTGATAGTGCTCGATCGAGTCGGGCTCGAGCTTGCCAGTCGGCTCGAGGATCGCGTCGCCGTCGGTGTTGGTGCTCGTCTTGTCGGCGACTGTCTTCTCCACCTCGGAGACGACCTGCTCGAGGAGCCCTGGCTCACTGCCTTTCGAACTGGCGCCGTTGGTGCTCCCGTGCACGTCGAACGACGGCCTGGTGAAGTCGAACGCTTTGAGCAGCACCGAGCCGGGCAAGACGCGCCTGCGCAGGCTGAACGCGGTGAGGTCGCGCGAGTTGTCCGTGGCCATCCCCTCGCGGTGCGTGAGACGAAAGGCCGCGCTCGGCGTGACGGGCTTGCAAGCCGTCGCCTCGTCCGCGAGCACCATGATCTCGCTCGCGCTCGCGTCCGCGGGTTGATCGAAGAAGTAATAGATGCCCTCTTCGGCGAGGAGGCGCTCTACGAACCTGAGATCGGTCTCCTGGTGTTGAACGCAGTAATACCGAGTCTTGTATTTGCGGCGAATCTCCCAGCGGAGCGACACGCCACCTGCCCGGAGCACGCTCTCCACGATGTCGGGGACGGCCAAGTCTTGAAAGACGCGGCTGTTCTTCTTCTCACCGAGCAGGCGAAGGGTCGGAACGATGCGCAGCCGATAGACGTGTTGGTCGTCGCCCTCGCTGGCGCGACCGTCCGCTTCCATCCAGCGGACGACGCCGTGGACCCAGCGGTCCGTGTCGCCCTCGCGGCCGAAGCGCAGGTGGGCAGCTTGGCCCACGAGTGATTTCTCGATGGTGTCGACGTCGATCGTCGGCCCCGCGACCGTGACGTCGAACGCATACGACTTCGAGATCTGTTCTCGACCCCGCAGCTTCAGCGCTTGGAGCGCTCCTCGTTGGTTGGGCAGGTTGATGAAGAAGAGCGGAACGAGCGGCCCATCACCCATCGGCGAAGAATGGTGGGCTCGACCCCGACCGCGCAAACGAAAAGTGATCGCGAACGCTAGGTAATTTACAGGGTAAGTGGCACGGCGGCGAGCGCGCGTGCCAGACTCGTCGCGGCTCGGTGGGTCGCGTGTCTCGGGCGAGCGTTGCGGCGAGACACGTGTCCGAGCGATTGGCAGTTAGAGTGCGGCCGCGAAATGTCCGCTCAATGGGTGAGGCCTCGAATGGCGTGCGCCTTGCTCGAAGGGCGACCATGATCCACCTGTCTCGCGAGGCCATAGGCGCCCTCGTCGTTCTCGCACTCGTCTCTTGTCGCTCGGAGGAGCCCATGTCCGCGCACGATTCAAAGTCCGGGGGTTCGTCGAGCTCGTCGGCTCCAATGGTCGCGTCGAGCAGCGCGGCGCCCGTGACGCCAGCGGCGACCCCGCTCGAGGTCGGGACCACAGTCGCGCTCGACCTCGTGCACGGACAGTTCGACAGCGTGCGCGCGCGCTTCAACGCTGACGTCAAGAAGGCGCTCTCGTCGGAGCGCCTGCGCGATACGTTCCTGTCGATCGAAGGGCAATACGGAGAGCCGGGGGAGAAGCTCGCCGTCCGCGAGGAACAAGCTGGTAAGTATAACGTTGTTATTGTCACCTTCCGGTTCGGGGATATGCCGCTCGACGTCCGCGTGGTGCTCGAGCCGGACACGCTGCTCGTCGCGGGCCTCAACCTGAAGCCCTCGGACCAGCCTGTGACGGCTCGTCCCCAGCTGCCGAAGCCGCCATTCCCTTATGGCTCGCGCGAGGTCACCTACGAGAACCCGAAGGATCACTCGACGATCGCCGGCACGCTGACGCTGCCCGCCGGCGCGGGCAAACACCCCGCGGTGCTCTTGATTACAGGGTCTGGCTCACAGGACCGGGACGAGACGATCTTCGGACACAAGCCGTTCCTCGTCATCGCCGATCACCTGAGCCGCCAGGGCTTCGTCGTCCTGCGCGTCGACGATCGCGGCATTGGTGGTTCGAACGGCGACGCGAAGTCCGCGACGATCGAGACCCACGCGACCGACGTCGAGGCAGGCCTCGCGTTCTTGGGGGCCGCGAACGAGGTCGATCCCAAGCGGATCGGGCTCATCGGTCACAGCGAGGGTGGCATCATCGCGTCGCTCGTCGCGTCGCGGGACAAGCGCGTCGCGTTCGTCGTCTCGCTCGCGGGCACCGGGCTCTCGGGTGCGGAGATCAACCCGCTCCAGGTCGAGGCGATCATGAAGAAGAGCGGCGCGCCGCCCGAAAAGATCGCGTCCATCGTCGCGGGTCAGCGCGATCTCATGGGGCTCATCGCGAGGGACGCTCCCGAGGCCGACATCGACCGCGCGCTCGGTGAGCTCGTGAAGATCTCGGCCGACGGTGAGGCGGTGGATCCCAAGGTCGTCGAGGCGAAGCTCGCGGGCGAGAAGGCCGCGCTGCTCTCGCCGTGGTTCAAGTCCTTCGTCAAGCTCGACCCGCGCGAGACCTGGCAGAAGGTGAAGGTCCCGGTCCTCGCGCTGAACGGCTCGAACGACGTTCAAGTCCCCTCCAAGGAGAACCTCGCGGCGATCGGCGCTGCGCTCGAGAAGGGCGGCAACAAGCGCGCGAAGCTCGTCGAGCTCGCGAACCTGAACCACCTCTTCCAGACCTCGAAGACCGGGCTCGTCTCCGAGTACGCCCTCATCGAGGAGACCTTCGCGCCGGCTGCGCTCGACGCGCTCACGGCGTGGCTCCTCGAGGTTACAAAGAGTTAAGTGCGCGGGGCGCGCCGTCGCCGCCGCGTAGAGAGCGTGAGCCCGAGCGCGAGCCCGAGCGACGGAAGCAAACCAGTCGATCGCGCGCGGCCGGCGCTGCAGCCGTCGCTCTCGTCCCCGCCGTCCGAAATCGAGGACCCCCCGGCGCCTGTATCACCGCCCGCGCCGCCTGCACTGGCGCCCCCGCCGCCCTGTGCGGCGCCACCTGCGCCGCCTGCGCCCGACGACAGGCGAGGCACGTAGAGGTCGAGGAAGTCGGCGTAGAGATCGGTTCGTCGGTAGTGCGCGGGCTCGAGGCAGCCCGCGAGATCGGTGAACGAGTTGACGCCGATGACGGTCTCGACGCCGCCGCGGACCATCAGCGCTGGGCCCCCCGAGTCCCCGATGCAGGTGCGGTGCGTGAGGTCGCCGACGGTGATCGTGTCGGTCGCGTCGAGGCCCGCGAGCACGGTGTCCGCCGAGAACTTCTTCGCGTTCGGTACCTCGTACTTGGTTTGGCCGTAGCCGACGATGCGCGCGGGAGCGCCGACGTCGGACGCCTCGACAGGCGAATACCCGAGAGGCAACGGCTCGATCGCGACGGACTCGGGCAAGAGGACGATCGCGAGATCCGCGGTGAACGGCGGGTCGCGATCGTAGTCGGGGTGAACGTGGACGCTCGCGATCGGCGAGAGCTTCGGCACGAGGGTCGACGCGGTCGGGTAAGCGTTCGCGTCCGGCCCGAAATAGACGCCGAATCCATAGCCCTGGTGGGTCGATGGATCGACGCAGTGTGCGGCCGTGAGCAGCGCGTCCGGCGCGACGAGCGTCGCGGTGCAGAGGTCGAGCGAGCTCAGGTCGGAGGGCCACGCCGCGAGCATGACGATCGCGGGATCGGCGTCGTCCGCCGCGCCGTTGATGATCGCGTCGCGGCTCGCGCGCGTGTGCTCCGCGAGCGACGCGCTCGCGTTTTGACAGGACACGAGCGCGAGCAGCGCGAGGTGGAGGAGCGCTCGAGGCCTCACGGGAGCGCGATCTCCGCGAAGGCGATGTGCGTCTTGTTCTGGGTGTTCTCCGCGTAGGCGACGAAGCCCGTCGCGCCCGGAGCGCTTACACCGACGTAACCACCGAGCCAGCTCGCGAGCACGAGATCGGTGGTGAAGGTCCCAGCGGGCGCGATCGGTGCGCGCGTCCAAGCCGAGCCGCTCTTCGAGCTCGCGTGCATGAAGGTCGCGGGCGCGTCGACGACGCCCTGGTAATACGCGATCTCGAGCTTGCCGTCGGGTGAGCGCGCGAACCGCGGGAAGAGGTATTGGTCCACGCCGGGCTCCGTGACCGAGACGGGCGCAGCCCACGTCGAGCCACCGTTCGCGGAGCTCATCACCATGATCGCGTCGGCTGGAGAGTCGTCGGTCGCCGAGAACGGCGCGTCGCCGCTCCCGTACGCGACCCGCAGCGAATTACCTGCGACGACACAGCTCGGACGTTGGAAGACTGCGGTCGCCGCGGGCGTCGCGGGCAGGAGCTCCCACGTTGCGCCGTGATCGACCGAGCGGCGCGCAGTGAGCGTGCCGGTCGCGCCGAGGTGAACGACGTAGAGCGGGCTCGCTGGAGCGGTCGAGTCGACACAGAGCGCGGGCAGGTTGCCGAACGACTCGTCGGAAACGATGGCTGTCCGGGTGAACGTCGCGCCGTCGCTCGTCTTGGCGAAGAGCAGCTGAGGCAGAAAGCCTTGGGAGAAGTTGGTGAAGTTCGACCAAACGAGCAGAGCGTCGTCGGAGGCGTCGACCGCGATGGTCAAGGCGTCGTAGTCGAGGTTCGTCGCGGTGCCGTCGTCGGAGGCGATCGCGGGCGCGCCGAACGTGGAGGCGCCAGGGTCGAGTCGCGCGACATAGACGTGCTCATCGGGGTTCGAGGGATCGAGGCGAAAACCAATCCACCCGAGCGTGAAGCGCCCGGTCGAGTCCACCGCGACGACTGGGTTCGTCGAGAGCCGATCATCGGGGGCCGCCGCGTACGCGGGCGCGGTGAAGGACGCGCCGCTGTCGTGTGAGACCGCGTAGCCCACCGCGCTGTGGCCGTCGGCGAAGACCGCGATCCAAGTTACAACGATGTCACCCATCGAGCTCGCCGCGAGGTGCGCCTGCGTCTCGTACGAGCTGCCGCCGAGTGAGGTGAAGCCCAAAGCGCCGCCGCCTGTGCCCCCACTGCCGCCGTCGCCGCCTTGGTTGCTGCCGCCGCTCCCGCCCTGGCTGTTACCGCCCGCGGCGGACCCACCTTGAGTCGAGCCGCCGACCGCGCCGCCGTGGCCGCCTCCGCCGGAGGCGTCATCGCCGCAGCCTGCAAAAAGAGGGAGCGCGAAGAGCGAAATGAAGAGCGGCCGAAGAGGCATGCGGCTCTCTAATGAGGTTGGAGCGGGAGCGAAACACCGTCCGCAGCGATGGCGGCTCCTCACCGATAGGGGCTCTCTTCGCCGCCATGAACGACGTTTCGGGCGAGCCTCCTCGCGGCGTCCGCGACGAGGTGGAGCAGGTGAGGGAGCTCGCTCGGTGGTACGTCGGCGAGCTCCGCCTCGAGCGAGAGCTTCTCGTCGTCGAGCGTCACGCGGCCAAACTGCTCGTCGAGCGCTTGCAGCGCAGCCCGCACCTCGGCGTCGAGGATCGCCGCCAGTCTGTCGACGCGTCCGGCGGTGATCCGAAAGCGCCTGTCGAAGGGTCGGTCGCCGAGGCGGACGTCCTCGCTGAAGGCGCTTCGAAGCTCGTCGGCGAGGCCGCGACGGTGGAGCGTGAGGCCGACCGCGAGCGAGGTCTCGAGCCGCGCGCACGCATGGAGTCGGAAGCGGCGAGTGCGCGTGCGCTGCGCGGCGAGCTCGATCGAGGTGCCGAGCTCGCCGCGCGAGTCCGCACCTGTTCGGCTCCAAAGGACGAGCGGGCTCGTCATGAGCGCGAGCTCGTGGTCGGTCGACAGGCGTCGAAAGACAGGCTCGTAAGCGGTGAGCGGGCCCGCGACTGGCAAAGTCGAGCGCGCGGCCTCCATCAAATGGACGGCTCGACTGACGCCCTCGAGTGCCCCGCGCAGCCAGCCAGCCTCGGGGAGATCGAAGCCTACATAGTGGTAAATCGAGCAGCTCGCGTCGTCGAGGCGGAGCTCGAACGAAGCGCGGTAGAGCGCAGCCAACGCGTCCGCCAGGCCCCCGTCGAAGAGGACCCTGCCGCGCGCGGGCTCGTCGCTCGTGACGGTGAGCTCGCCATCGATATCGGTGTTGCCCGTGACGACCACCCCGCCGAAGAGGCTGCCTCTGTGCTTACCGAGCTGTAAGCCCAAATCGAGCGCGGGTCGCAGCAGGCCGCGGACGCTCACGGTCTCGCCGCTGTTCTCCTCGTGTGTCGCGCCGACGGTGACCGCGCAGCCGTCGAAAGAGCCCCCAGCCGAGTCCCCGCGGACCGTCAGTCCCTCGCGTTCGGCCGCTTGGAGGATGCCACGAAGGCGCTTGTTCACCGGCCCTCAAAGTACATCGATCGATCGCCGCGCTTCGAGGGGGATTGTGGGAACCAAGCGCGCCCGACGAGGTCCGAGGTGCAATGCCGGAGCCTCTCGATCTTGTCGATCTTGCCTGCACTGCGCGCGACGTCGCGGACTTCGAGCGCGGCGTGCTCGAGTCCCTCGGGCGCGAGGTCGGCTGCGACGTTGCCTTCTTCCTCAACCGCGAGGGGCGCGCGCCCACGACGATGAACCTCGAGTCACCCTTCGCTGCCGCGATTGGGCTCGACGACGAGCGCTATCGACGAGAGCTCGCGCCCATCAAGTCCCACGCGCTCGCGCACGCTGGGGTGGCCGTCGACACCGAGGTCCTCGGCGAGCGCGCGGTCGCGAGGACGCGGTACTTCCAGGATCTCGCGAGGCCCGTCGGGGGTCGGCACTCGCTCGTCGCGCTCCCCAGTCTGCGAGGTGAAATCCAGGGCTCTCTGGTGCTCGGTCGCACGGGCTCGAGCTTCGGCGCGCGCGACAAAGAGCACGTCGCGCGCCTCTTGCCGCGGCTCGCCGTCGCGCACGCGTCCTTCGTCGGGCGCGCGCCGCCCGCGCCGTGGGCGCACCCCGAGGCGTCGTCGTCAGCGCGCGGGCTCGGTGGCTTGATCGAGCGCCTCGCGCCGCGTCGAGCGCTCGCTCGCGTGAGGCTCGGTGACACCGAGATCGTCGTCCGCGATCGAGGTGAATTCCGGGAAATGGTGGCGAGGAGCCTCGTCGACGAAGCGTCGATGGTCTGGACGCGCATGCACCGCGCGGACACCTCCAGATCGGGCTGGCCCTACGTGGAGCTCTTCCACGTCGCGGCCGCGAGCGCGCGCGATCTGCGCCGAGTCCTCTTCATCGGCGCGGGCGGCGGCGTCGCGGTCCATCAATTCGCGAGGCGTTATCCACGCGCCACGCTCGAGGTCGTGGAGCTCGAGCCGCGCGTGCTCGACCTCGCGCGGAGGTGGTTCGGTCTCGACGCGGTCCCGCGCACGCGCGCGGTGATCGGTGACGGCGCGGACTTCGTCGCCGCGCTTCGTCCGCAGAGCTTCGATGTGATCGTCGTCGACGCTTACTCGTCGCACGCGTTGCCCGAGCGGCTCGCCTCTCGAGCGTTTTACCGCACTGTCGCGCGAGCGCTCTCGAGCGGGGGCGCGCTGGCCGTCAACGTCATCGGGGTCCTCGGGCGGTCGGGTGCGGTCGACGACACCGTCGCGGCGTGCGCGGCCGAGATCGGCGAGACGCGCGTCGTCCCCGTCGTCTCGCCGTCCGAGGATCTCACCGAGCCTCTCAGGAGGAACGTCGTTGTCATCGCAACGAAGCGGTGAGTTACACTGCTGTCACTCATTCGCGTGCCGGACCGCGAACGAGATATTCGAGGCGAAGTCGTCTCCGAAAGGCAGCACCGTCTCGATCGCCGATTGGGTCCCGCGGACGCGTGCGACGTCGACGGAGACCCCGCCGCGCGCCACGCCGATGAAGGCGTCGGCGCCGCAGTTGCCCGGCCCTGCGCCGAGCGCGGCGTCGCCTTGGTAGCCACTCGCGATGGGGAAGGGCCCAGCCCAAGCGCCGTCCTCGAAGCGCACGAACGAGAGCTCACCCGAGGTCGACAGCACGCCAGCGACGATCCCGCCGTCGGGGGTCGGCGCCGCCGCGAAGCGCACGCCGATCGCAGGGGACTCGATGGTGAAGGGTGTTGACCAAACCTCGCCGTCCCTCACGACGACGGAGAGCGCGCCGCTCGCTTGCGGCATGTAGACGACTGCGGTGTCGCTGTTTGCGAGCGGAATGGCTTGCGGCGGGGAGTTCGGGATCTCGGAGGTGGGTGAGGTGATGTTCGGTAGACAGCCAATGTTGGAGAAGACGCCAGCGGCGTCGGTCACGGCGTAACAGACCGAGGCGCCGCTGCGCCCGACTATGGTGAAGCGCCCATGGACCCAGTCGGGCGCGATCGAGCTCCAATCGGCCGAATCAGGAACATCCGTGTGGCACCCAATCGAAGGCATCAGGGTCGAAGATCGCCGTGCGCCAACCGCTCTGGCTCTGCGTCAGGACGACATTGACGAAGCCAGGTGGTTCCCCGACTGGCGAGATGATCGGCGGCCACGCGACGAAGCCTGTCGAGCTGTCGAGCATCAAGCCAGGCTCGACCTCCTGAAGGACGCGGGTGATGCCCTCCGTGTCGTTGAAGAGGGCGCCAAAGCGCTGATAGGGGTCCGTATATGCGGTAATCGCGGCGGCCGGCGGACCAAACCAGAGCGTCTGCCAAGCACCGTTGGCGACGTGCGCCGCCGACGAGCTGCCCATCCCTGTAGCGGTTACAAACACGTCAGCACCGAGCGCGCAGGTGAGGGGCCCAATCGGCGCCTCCCCGCCGCCACCACCGGCGGAGGACGTCGTGTTGGTCGCGCCCCCGGTATCGGGTGAGCCGCCGTTGGAGCTCGCGTCACCGCCGGCGCCGCCGCCAGCTCCGTCGTCTGCGACCAGGACGACACGACCGCAACCAACGAGCACAAGAAAGAGAGCGATTCGCCCGAAGTTCGTGGAGGCTGTCTTCATGCCGCCCAAGGTGCGGGGAGGCCCGCTTTCCCGCGACTTAAAGCTGGCTTAAAGCGACCTCATGCGGAACCTCGGGGCCGGCGTGTCGATCATCGTTTTGGGGACGCTCGTGGGATGTTCGGAGCCGTCCCCTGCGCCATCCACGTCGGCGAGCTCGGCGCGCGCCTCGAGCTCCACGCGCCCCAGCGCGGCCCGCGTCGCACCGACTGCGTCGTCGATTGCCCCCTCGGCCGTACCCTCGAGCAAGGCCGCCGGGCCGAAGGGCGAAATAGACGGTAAGCCAGTCGAGTACTCGGTCGCTGTTGCGTGGCAGCTCCGTCCAACTGCGGCGCTCGTCATCCTGAGCAACCAGGGCAGCTGTGAGACGCTGAAACCCATCGAGCGCGACCGGGGCGCGTTCGACCCGACGCGCCTCGATGTCCTCTACACCGACACGCTCGAAGCGAACGGCACGCGGCGCTCGCGGCCGACTGGCGTCCTGCCGCTCGCCGGGATCTCGGGCAAGCTAGACGGCACGCTCACCGAGCGCGACGCCTCGAAGCCCGTCGTCGGCACCATCGATCTCGACTTCTACGAAAAGGAGGGGCCCACCATCAAGTTGAGCGGGCCTATCCAGGCGCAGCCTTGCGGCCAATGGACGGGGCAAGGCGCGGGGCCGGCCCCTCAGTCGGAGCCCGACCTCAAAGTCGAATATGGCGGTAAAGCGTTCACCATCCGAGGCGCTGTTGCCAATGTGTACGAGGACGGCGCCGCTATCGTGACCCTGTCGACGAGCCCGCTCGCGTGCGGAAATGGCTCGGACCTCGACGGCGCGGACCTCATTCTGCAGGCCGGTCGCTTCTCCGCAGCGGCCACGCTCAGCGTCGACGTGAGCGGAGACGCGGTACCAAGAGGCGGTGGCGTCTGGATCGATCCAGACTCCGCGAAGGTCCAATCGACGTTCCCAGCGTCGAGGCAGCCCGACGAGAGCGAGACCACCGCGACGCTCGACTGGAGCTTTTCGCGAGGTACGTTCGATGTCCGCGTCAGCGGCAAAGCGACCGTCAAACTCTGTGAGAACGGCTCGAGCGGCCTCCCAGCCGCGTCCGCGACCCCCTCGGCGGGGCCGGTTCGCTGACGATATTGTAAACGAGTCGGTGACTCTGTTGTCAGTGTGCGCCGGCGGCTACGGAGGCGCCGGGGCGCGGCCGTGAGAGCAAGAGCACGAGCGGCAGCGACACCAGGATGAGGACCGCGGTCGCAAAGAACGTATCGCCGAACGAGATCACCGCGGCCTGGGCGCGGACGCTCCCGTCGAGCAGCTTCAGCGCGGCGCTGTGAGCCGCGTTCGCGTCCATCCCTTTGGCGATGAGGGCGCGCGTGTAGAGCGTGACGCGCTCGATCGTGCGAGGGTCGCTGCTGACGAGGTGCTCGCTCAAGACTGCGTGGTGGAAGGCCGTCCGCTTCTCGAGCATGGTGGTGAGGATTGCGACGCCGATGCTGCCGCCGAGCTGTCGCGTGAGGTTGAAGAGCCCGGTCGCCGCGCCGACGTCCTTCTTCGGCACGGGGGCGAGCGCCGCGAGCTGCAGCGGCAGGAACATGAACACTGTCCCGAGCGCCCGCACGATGAGCGGCAATTGGAGCTCCGAGCTGGAGGTCTGCGGGTTGAGCCGCGAGAACATGAAGAGCGCCGTGATGAGGACCAAACCGCCGAAGACCAGCGTCGCGCGCGGGTCCCCGACGCGTTGGTTGAGCTTGGCGGCGATGGGCATCGCGAACGCCGATGTAAGCGCGCCTGGCAAGAGGAGCATGCCCGTCTGTTGGGAGGTGAACCCCAAGATCTGCTGGGCAAAAATAGGCACGGAGAAGAGCGCGCCGTAGAGGGATATGCCGACGGCGACCGACAGGATGCTGCCGGCCCAGAGTGAGCGATAGCGCAGCACGCGCAGGTGGACGACGGGCGCCTCCGACTTCAGTGTTCGCACGACGAACCACGTGAGCGACACCACCGCGGCGATCGCCAACGTGGTGATGAACGAGGACTCGAACCAGTCGTCGGCGTTGCCCTCCTCGAGGAAGGTCTGGAGCGCGCCGATGCCGACCGCGAGCAATCCTATCGCCAGCCAATCAACAGGCAGCTTTTGCCGTTTGCTCGGGTCGTCCGCCGGGAGCGCCCAGATCGTGAGGAACACGGCGAGGATGCCGATTGGCAGGTTGATGAAGAAGATCCAGCGCCAATCGATGTTCGTGACGATATAGCCGCCCAGCGTCGGGCCAATGGCTGGGCCGGCGATGACGATGGCGCCGAAGAAGCCCTGCGCCATCGCCTGCTCCTCTTTGGGGAAGGTCTCGAAGAGGATCGCCTGCGCCTTTGCGAGGAGGCCGCCGCCCGTCAAACCCTGGAGGATGCGCGCGATGACGAGCATCGTGAGGTTGGTCGAGAGGCCACAAAGGACTGATGCGGCTGTAAACCCAACGAGCGAAAATAGAAAGTAGCGCTTCTTCCCGAAGCGGTCGCCGAGCCAAGCGCTTAGCGGCAGGATGATGACGTTCGCGATGGCGTAGCTCGTGACCACCCAACCGACTTGTGAGAGCGTCGCGCCGAGCGAAGCCTGCATCGAGGTCAGCGCGACGTTGACGATGCTGGTGTCGATGATCTCGAGCAAAGCGCCAATCGCGACCGCGACCGCGATGGCCCACTTGTTCGAGCCCGCAGGGCGCGAATCAAGTGCAACCTGTTGGGCGAGCGTAGGCGAGCCCAAGTTATTTGTCCCCGCAGCCTTCGTGTCGGCACTCATCGGGCTACCGAGTGTCGACGGTGACTTCGACGCTCATGCCCGGTCGAAGCTCGTATCCAGCGGGCGGCTCTCCACTCAACTTGATGCGCACGGGCATGCGTTGGACGACTTTGGTGAAGTTGCCCGAAGCATTGTCGGGTGGGAGCAGCGCGAAGCGCGAGCCCGTCGCCCCCGCGAAGCTCTCGATCTCGCCTTCGAGGACGAGAGTCGGGAACGCGTCGACCTTGATGGTGACGGGTTGGCCGGTGCGCATATGGGTTATCTGCGTCTCTTTGAAGTTCGCTCCGACCCAGAGCGCCGGCTTGATGAGCTGCACGACGGTTTGCCCCGCCGCGACGGCCTGCCCCTCCGCGATGGTCTTCTTCGACACGATGCCGTCAGCGGGCGCGATGATCTCGGTGTATTTCACGTCGAGCGCGGCGAGATCGAGCGCGGCCTTCGCGCTGTCGACCTCCGCTTGAGACGTGAGCACGCGCGCCCGCGCGTCGCCGACCAGCGTCTCGACGTCGCTCACCTGTTCGGCCTTCGCCGAGGCCTCGACCACGCGGCTCTCGGCCTGGGCCTGCGAGAGGCGCAGCGTGGACAAGCGGGCCCGCGCTGCTTCTTGGTTGGCCTTCGCGAGCTCGAGGGCGGTCGTCGTGCGGTCGAGCGCAGCCCGCGGGATCGCGCCGCTGTCGAACAGGTTCTTGTCGCGCTCGACGTCGAGGCTCGCTTGTTTGAAGGCCGCGTCCGTCGACTTGACCGCGGCCTCGGCCTCTTTGATTTGGTCGCTCGCGGTGAGCGCGCCCATCGTGGCTGTCTTGACCGCCGCGGAGGCTACTTTGTTGTTACCGGTCGCGTTCGAGGTCGCGATGGCGAGGCTCGCCTCGGCCGCGTGGAGCGAAGCCTCGGCGACGGCGACCCGAGCCTCGGCCTGGCGCATTCGCGCGCGGGCCGGCGCGTCGTCCAGCGACGCCAGCACATCACCCGCGTGGACGTATTGGTTGTCGACGAAATAGACGTGCGCGATGGTCCCGCCGGCCTTGGTCGGGACCGCGACGACCTCACCATCGAGCTGGGCGTCGTCGGTGGTCTCGAGCGTGTGGTGCGTCGCCCAATAACCGCCCCCCGCGCCGGCGATGGCCAGGAGCGCGAGGCCGATGACGAGGCCGCGACGGCTGCGACCCGGCCGCGCTGCGGGTGCCGGCGGGGGTGGGGCCACCTGGGCAGCCCCGTCGGAGGCCCCGGGCGCGTCGGTCGAATCGTTGGCAACCATAAGTTGCCATCATCTTAGGTGCCCTTCCGGAATTTGCAACCTCTAGTTGCCATTTCCTATCGACAGTGGGTCGAGCCAGCTACAGTTTGTGAGTCGACTCATACAATCGAGCAGAGCCGCTATGTCCGAGCCCAACACCGATAAAGGCATTGCAGGGACGCGCCGCACGGGCGGTGTCCAGGTTCAGGGGCGCGCCGCGCAGGTCGTCGAGCGGGTGCTCGCGTCGACCTGCGAGGAGTTCGCGCGCGTCGGCTACGCAGAGCTCCGCGTCGACGAGATCGCGGCGCGTTCGGGCGTCAACAAGACGACGATATACAGGCGTTGGCCCACGAAGGGCGAGCTCGTGAGCGCGGCGCTCAAGACGGTAAAGCGCGCGCCGCCCTCGCCCGAGACTGGCAATCTCGAGGAGGAGCTCCTCGCTTGGTTCAAGGCGACGATGGCGTTCGCCGACTCACCGCTCGGCGGGGGGATCGTCCGCGTCATCCAACAAGAGCGCTCTCACCCGGAGCTCGCCGAGATCGCCAGAGAGCTCCGCCAGGAGCACCTCGAGGCTCGGCGCGCGATCGTGCAGCGCGCGGTGAAGCGCGGTGAGCTCCCCGCGTCGACAGACGTGAAGATCGTCACCGATCTCGTGTTCATCCCCGTCATGGCGAGGTTCATGAACTTCGGTGAGCGCACGCGCCCAGCCGACTTCCTCAAGGCGGTACGCGTCGTCATCGCCGGGGTGCGCGCGCTCGGTACGCCGACATGATTGTCAGCGCACGTCGAGCTCGCGCTTGAAGAGCGCGACGACGCGATCCGGCGCGCAGTCGACGCCGCAGTCTTTCGGGGGGCTCGGTTCGCCCCCCGCGCTTCGCGCTCCCAAGTTCTTCTCGACGCCCAAGCCCGCGGCGTAGACCTTGGCGCGGAAATGTTCGTTGGCGTCGGCCTCGAAAGAGCGAACGTGGTTCGCTAGGCATTCGTCACGCCACGCGCTGTCGCCGTTCTTCCCCGAGTAGGTCTCGAGGCACTTCGCAAAGTCCTCGCCGAAGGCCTCGCGGTACCGACAATACGCGCGCGGCGTCAGCGAATTGATGCGGCAGCGACAATTGCCTTTGTCACATGGAGTGACGACCCCGCGGTCGAATTGGAAGGCCGTCGGGCCCTCGCCGAGATCTTCAACGATGGCGCCCGAGACTGGAAAGATGCGCGAGGACTGCTGACGCACTTGTCGGCCGAGCATCACCAGCACTTCGGTGTAACGCTCGGGTGAGGTCTCGCGCAGCCGCTCGAGGACTGGAGAATAGCGCGCGGCATCCATGATCCAGCGCGCCACGCGCTCGGCGCTTGGGTCGGCGACGACGACCTCCGCGGACACGCCGAGCACGACATAAGAGCAGCGGAGCGCGGTCGGCAGATCCTCACGCGGCTCGGGTTTGCAGCCCTCTTCGACGTAGGGCTTCGCCGAGAGCAGCTTGAGCAGGGCCTCGGGGGGAGGATCGTTGGTGCTGCAACGATCTTCGAGAGGGCGCGGCCGGCGCTGACAGCTCGTCGGGCAGGCCTCACACGGGGCCGTCGCGGTCGACACGACCGCGCTCGCCGAGGCAACGCTCGTTGCGCTGGTCTCGACCGAAAGGGCAGCTTCGGCCGAGGCTGCTCGGCGCGCGGCCGACGCGGAGGCGAGCGTGCTCGTCGCCCCACGCGGAGCTTGCTGTTCGTCGGGGTCGGGGGCGCGGCTCGGCGCGCAAGCCGTCGCGTTCGCCGTGAGCGCGACGAGGGCGAGAGCGCGGGAGACGAAGGTCACTGGGGAGGAGCGATCTCGCGGAGCTCCGTCCCGCCCGCGTACGCGTAGCTCACGAAGGCATCGAACCCCATGACGGACACGGCGACAGGTGCGTTCGCGCTCACGCGGTGCACGCCGTCGCGCTGCTCACCGAGCATGATCTTCGGCGGGTCGGTGCTGCCATCGATCGTCGGGAAGCCGAGCTGACAGCGATAGACGTATTGGTCGGGCTCGGCCTTGCCACGCGCCGCGCTCGTGAGCCCGTCGGCGGCGGAGACCTCGCAAATGTCGGGGCCGAGCTCCTGGCCGTCGAGGAACACCGTCGAGCCCGCGGGCGCAACGACCAACACGAAATCGAAGGCGTACTTGTCCGGCGTGAGGAAGACGTAGTCGGTGCGCGCCTGCTCGAGGGGCGGCACGAACATCAAGCTCGGATCGCCCCCGGGATAGCCGCTCTTCGTGACGCTGCCGTCCTGTTGGCTGCCCATCACCTGCGCGACGAGCACGGGGCTCGAACTCTCGGCCGTGAAGTCCGTCAAGACCCGAACCTCGGCCATCGCGCCGCGCCCCGCGAGGTGAATCACGTCGTCGGGGGCGGGGAGGGAGGTCTCGATCGTCGCGCCGTCCTCTTCGGTCGCGATGAAGCGGACGTAGTCGGCCTCGGGGATGGGCTGGACGTCGGCGCCCGCGGCTTGCACCGCGACGCCGCGGTTCGGCGTGTGCGGCACGGCGAAGACCTTGCCCGCGGTGCGGATGGGCGCGACCTGGTCCTCGAGGTGATCGGCGCAGCAGCGACGCTGCGATTTCTTCTCGAAGTGGGGCGCGTCGCTGGCCTCGCTGCCGGCGAACACGGCGACGGGCCCGTCCGAATAAATGAGCGTGCTGGAGAAGTCGGCGTTGAAGTCCCCGGTCTCGAGGTTCAGCACGTCGAACGCGTCGAGCGTGGCCTCGATCGTGCCGCCGGGGCCGGTCTCTGCCACGGGCCCGCCGCCGACGACGGTGGTCGAGGGCTCGACCCGCACGTGGGTCCCGGGCTCGGTGCCGACGATCGTGAGGAAGGCGCGCAGGTTGATCGGGTGCGCCGGATCGAAGTTCGTCTCGGGGTCGTCGGTGATGGCGATGGTCTGCGGCCAGCCGAGCGTGACGTAGTTCAAGACGACGTTGGGTGTGCCGTAGTCGAGGGCCTCGCGAGGGTAGAGGAGCGAGGCGTCGTTCGAAAAGACGCTGACGTTCTCGAGCGGGTTGAACTGGTAGACGACGATCGGAAAATCGCTGGTGATGCGGTAGGCGTGGCGCGTGAGCGCGGTGTGCGTGCCCGCGTTGAACTGCCCTTTGGGGCTGCCGTCGACCTCGCGCGGACCGAGCTTGAACACCTGCAAATTCAGCGGCGCGATGACCGAAGAGGCGATCTCGTAGGGCTCGCCCAGCTCGCCCGGGTCCGTGTCGTCTTGCTCGATGTGGATCGTGACGGGCACGTCGGGCTGAGGGTTCGACACGACCACCGCGAACTGCTGGGCCGCGGCGTTGCTCGTCGCGTTGATGTCGGCGTTGTCGAGATCGACCGCCCAGTACTCGCACCCGACGTTCGACTTGTAGATGACAGCCTCTTCACAGAGGTCTTTGCAAGCGCCCTCGCGGCACGCTTGGGCCGCAGCTGGATCGCAGGTCATGACCAAGCTCGAAGACTCGCCGTCGGCGGCGCACGACCTCACGTCGAGCCCGTCGCAGAACGACGACGCCGGGATACAGGCCTTGCACTCGAAGAGGTTCGGGACACAGATGTCACCGGTCGCGGCGCAGTCGTCGACGACGACCCACTTCGCGTTCGCACCCGTGCCGTCGCACCGCTCGACCGCGGTCGTGCAGCGCAGGTCGCCCGCGTTGCAGGCGGGCGGCGCGGGGTCGAGGGGCAGCCATCGATCGCCGCGATCGAAGCACGAGGCCGCAAGCGAGGCCGCGATCGCGATCGCGCCGAGGCCGCTCGCGGTGCGGGTCGCTCGCCCGAGAGCCCTCGGCGAGCTCATGGAAGGTGAGCCTCGAAGTAGTCGAGCGAGTAGGCGCTCATGCCCTGCGGGCGCAGGTTGCGCATCCGGATCTTCGCGTAGTCGAAGCCACTCACGCGCGCGCCGTAGACGCCGATCACGATCGGTCCACTCGGGAGCGATTCGTCTGGGAATTGCCTGAGATCCGGAACCTCGACGGGGCCGGCGTTCGCGGGGGCCGCGACGAGCCATTTGACGAGGCCGTTGCCGCTCGAGATCTCGTAGACCGTGATGTCGGCAGGCGCGCCCGCGCTGAACGTCGCGGCGAGGTGCTGGTCGTCCCATGCGTCGTTGAGCGCGGGCGTCGTGAGCGTGGGCACGCCGACGAAGCCATCGACGGTCACCGGGAACGCCGTCGTGTTCGTCTGGATCGAAGCGACCGTGCTGATGGGCGTGAGGGCGGCGCTGCCCGTCACCGCGCGACTCGAGACGAAGTAGGTCGCGCCCTCGAACGCGCTGTCGAGGACGGGCAGACCGACGAAATCGAGGTCGCCGTTGAACGGGAGCTCCGGCGTCTTTTGTGCGGAGGGCAAGATCGCGAAGCCGTCGGCGCCGAGCCGCACAGCGACCGTCGAGAGCAGCCGATCCGGACCTGCAGGGCCTGGCGCGGGCGGCGTGAGCTCGAGCGTCAGCGCCTGATCGAGCGGCACCATTTGGATGTAGACCTCGTCGGTGGTCTTGTCGCCGACGACGGGCACGCCGCGCACGACACCCATCGAATACGCGGTGAAACGCGGCGGATTCGCGGTGCGATCCTCGAGGCCGGCGACCGCGTAGTAGGTGCGGTTGCCCGGTGAGCTCGCGAGCGCGAAGCCGTAGCCGAGCGCGCCGTCCGCGTCGGGCGTGATGCCGTTCGACTCGGGCGGCAGCGAGAAGATCGCGAGCGGGTTGGTGCCCGCGGCGAAGATGTACGCGACCTGGCGTTCGGCTCCGATTGGCTCCGGGACGAGGAACGGCCCACGCTGAAACTCGCCCTGCGTGGGGAACACGATCTCCCCGTCGACGTAGCCGACGCTGCCCGCGCCGCCGCCGATCCCCGGTGGATCACCGAGCTCGGCGCACGAGGGAATCAGCACCGGATCCAGGTAGACGGTCATCGTGTCGACCGGCACCGCGACGAAGGTCATCGGGCTGTGGCAATACGCAGAGACGGTGACGGTCACCGGGACGTTGAGCGCATCGTCGTGAAAGACGGTGACGCCGGTCGTGTCCGTCGGCTGAACGAGCGGCGTCGCGAGCGGCGCGCCGACGATGACGTGCGCCCCCGGGATCGCGTCGCCCGTGTAGTTGTTGTAGACGAGCACGCGCAGCTCGCCGTCGATCGGGTCGCCGCTGAGCCCACCCTTGAAGCCATCCGACGAGTCTTCGTAGGTGAAAGCCTCGAGCACGGTGATGTCCTCGTCGGCCGTGTGGACGCGGATCGTCTTCGCGCCGGGCGTGCCCTTCGGCGTGGTGCACGCGAGCTCGGTCGGGGAGAGCACGTCGAGGCTGCTGCACGCGTCGCCGTCGATGAAGGCCGTCGTCGCTGCGTCCCACGCGGTTCCTTGCCCGTGAATGACGATGTCCGTGCCGCCCGCGATCGGCCCCGACGATGGGTCGGCGTAGAGCGCGTCGTAGGCGTAGCCACCCGCGAGCGTTCGCTTCGTCGAGTCGTCGTCACCGTTCTGCGCCGTCACGTCGGCGGGGCCGCGCGTGCCCGGCGGCGCTGTGATCGACAGGCGCGTCGCGTCCACGACGACGACGTCGTCGACCTCGGTCTCACCGATCCAGACGCGCGTGTCGGCCGCGAACCCGTTGCCGCTGATGACGACGCGCTGCCCACCCGTGAAGGGGCCGTGCGACGGCGAAGCGCCGATCACGGCGTGCGGTTCGGGCGTCGGCGCGTCGACCCACGCGTCCGTCGGCGCCGAGCCGCCGTCGCCGAAGCCTGCGTCTTCGTCCCCGGTGATCGGATCGATCGGGGGCCCGCCAGCGATGCAAGCTGCTAAGGCCAAGCTGATCGCGGCCGCTGCGCCCACGCCCGCGGCGATGAGCAAACGGCTGCTCGGTCGATGGGTCCGTCGCGTGGTGCGCACGGCGAGAGCATAGCTCGTCCACAACGCGCGAAAGGCTGGAAGGACCCGTGAGAGAGCGTTCTTGACAGCGGGGGGGAGCGGGCTAATGTGCCGCACCCTCGCGGGCCTCCAGTTTCACGAAGACCACGCGAGAAACCACACACGCCCGGCGCCGCGCCCTCTTCGGAGTTCGCGGCGCTCATCGCGCTCCGACTCGGAGCTCGAGGGGAAGAGCCCGGTGCCTGCGCCTCGCGCGCAGGTTGGCTTCCTGGGGCGGACGAAAAACCGGAAAGGAAAGCCATGAGTGAAGAAATGATGACCGCGGCCGGCGAGGCCGCGATGGTTGCTGCGAGCGGTGAGTTCCCCCTTCCCCTGCGCTCGCTGCTCGACGCCGGCGTTCACTTCGGTCACCAGACGAAGCGCTGGAACCCGAAGATGCGGCCGTTCATCTACGGCGCCCGCAACGGGATCCACATCGTCGACCTCGATCAGACGGTGCGCCTCTTCAAGCGCGCCTACGAGTTCGTCACGGACGCGGTCGGTCGCGGTGGCCACGTGCTCTTCGTCGGCACCAAGCGCCAGGCCCAGGAGATCGTGCAGGAGCAGGCTCGCCGCGCGGGCATGTACTTCGTCACGAACCGCTGGCTCGGCGGCACGCTGACCAACTTCCGCACCATCAAGGGCGGCCTCGATCGTCTGCGCACCCTCGAGCGCATGAAAGAAGACGGCACCCACGAGCAGCTCCTCAAGAAGGAGGTCGCCAAGCTCGAGAAGGAGCGTGAGCGCCTCGAGAAGTACCTCGGCGGTCTGAAGAACATGGGCTCGCTCCCGCACGCCGTGTTCGTCATCGATCCGCACCAGGAGCTCATCGCCGTGAGCGAGGCTCGCCGCCTCGGCATCCCGGTCGTCGCCATCACGGACACGAACTGCGACCCGGACCTCGTCGACTTCGTCATCCCCGGCAACGACGACGCGATCCGCTCGATCCGTCTCATCACCACGCGCATCGCCGACGCCTGCGTCGAGGGCGTGCAGCGCCGCCGTGACACCGGCGACTCGCGCCGCCAAGAGGCGGACGTCCCCGTCATGGCGCGTCGTCAGCGCAGCAACTGATCGCTCGTCGCACTCTCAGGGGCGCGGTCTCGATTCAGTTCGGCCGCGCTCTTGCGTCTCTTGAGGGCGCGTCTCTCGAGGGCGCGCATCGCGCGGGGTCCTCACCCCGCTTTCTCGTATCCATCCGTCTGGTTTCTGAAGGAGACAGTCATGAGCGCCGTTACCCCCCAGGCCATCAAGGAGCTTCGTGAACGCACCCAAGCCGGCATGAGCGATTGCAAGAACGCGCTCGTCGAGGCTTCTGGCGACATGGAGAAAGCGGTCGAGATCATCCTGAAGAAGGGTCTCGCCAAGAGCGCGAAGCGGGCCTCCGCTGTCGCGACCGAGGGTGAGGTTCGCGCCGTCGTGTCGGCCGATCACCGCCGCGGCACCGTGGTCGAGGTCAACATCCAGACGGACTTCGCAGCTCGCAGCGAGGGCTTCCAGACCTTCGTGGGCGACGTCGTGGCGATCGCCGCCGAGGCCGCCGCGGGCACCGACCTCAGCAAGGCCCCGCTCGCCGGCAAGACCGTCGGCGAGGTCGCCGCTGAGCTCACCGGCAAGATCGGGGAGAAAATTGAAGTGCGCCGTTGGGAGCGCGTCGAGATCGCGGGGGGGAAGCAGGGCCTCGTGTCGGCCTACGTTCACCTCGGTGGCAAGATCGGCGTGCTCGTCGGCGTCGAGACCGAGAGCGCAGCGGCCGCTTCGCACGCAGCCGTCATCAAGTTCGCCGAGGACACGGCGATGCAGATCGCTGCGATGAATCCGCAGTACCTGCACCGCTCCGAGGTCGCGGAGGACACGGTCACCAAGCAGAAGGAGATCTTCACCGCGCAGCTCCGCGAGGAAGCCAAGCCCAAGCCCGAGGCCGCGTGGCCGAAGATCGTCGAGGGCAAGCTCAACAAGTGGTTCAGCGAGGTCGTCCTCCTCGAGCAAGAGTCGGTCGTCGTCTCCGGCGAGACCATCGCGCAGCAGCGCGACGCAGCCGGCAAGGCCGCTGGCGCTGCGATCACGCTCGCGCGGTTCGTCCGCTTCGAGCGCGGTGAGGGCCTCTCGAAGAAGGAAGAGAACTTCGCCGAAGAAGTGGCGAAGATGGCGCAGGGCTGAGCTCGGCTCGGCAGCGTCGCTCGCGATGCGCGCCGCGTTCGTCAGCGTGGACCTCGACGAGGTCCACCTCTACCGCGGCCTCCACGGCCTCGCGCAGCGCACCGAAGGGGGGGAGCTCGTGTCGACGGTGGCCGTCGAGCGCGCGTGCGCGTTCGCGGCCGAGCTCGAGATCCCGCTGACGTTCTTCGTCGTGAGCGCGGAGCTCGAGCGTCCGGCTGCGGTGCGCGCCCTCGAGCGCGCGCTCGCGCTCGGACACGCCGTGGAGAGCCACACGCGGACCCATCCGTATGACCTCGTCGAGCTGGGCGCCGCCCGGATCGCAGACGAGGTCCTCGGGAGCTTCGACGATATCGAGCGGCGTCTCGCCGTTCGTCCGCGTGGCTTCCGCGCGCCTGGCTACATCGTAAACGCCGCGGTCTTCGACGCGCTCGAGCAGGCCGGGGCGCGCTTCGACGCCTCGGTCCTGCCGTGCCCCGCGTACTACTTCGCGAAGCTCGCCGTGATGGGCGCGTTGTTCCAGGTAGGGCGGCGCTCGAGCGCGATCGTGGGCCCGCTCCGCTCGACCGTCGCTCCCCGCTCGCCTTATCGACCCGGCGCGGATCCTTACAGAATTGTTCGCGCAGGCGAGCGCGCGCGCTCGCTCGTCGAGCTCCCGATGCAGGTCACGCGCGGGGCGCGCCTGCCCATCATCGGGCAGACCCTCGCGCTCGCGGGCGAGCGCGGCGCGCGCTGGCTCGCCCGCGGCGGAGCCGACGGCGCCGTCTTCTCGCTCGAGCTCCACGGCATGGACTTCCTCGAGGCTGGGGACGGCCTCGCCGATCTCGTCGGCCACCAGCCCGAGCTCCGCATCGGGCGCACCGAGCGCATGCGTGCGCTCGCCGCTGCAGTGCGCGAGCTCTCCGAGAAGGGTTACAGGTTTGTCACCGCTGCGCGCGCCGCCGAGCTCGCTACATCGCTTTGTATTTGATGGTGCGATCCTCGGCCTTGTCGTCGTTGACGCGGCCGATTCGATCGGGCGCGACCCCCGAGGCCGCGATGAACTCGCGCGCGGCCTCGACGCCGCCGTAAGCGAGATCGTCAGGCTTGCCTTGCGCGATGACCTGCCCGCGGACGAGCAGATAGGCATGGTGCGCGATGCGGAAGGTGCTCGTCATGTCGTGCGAGATGACCACGCTCGTCACGTTGAAGCGCTCCCGCGTCTCGTCGATGAGATCGTCGACCATGCGGCTCGTGATGGGGTCGAGCCCCGACGTCGGCTCGTCGTAGATGAGGATCTGCGGCTCGAGCATGAGCGCCCGCGCGAGCCCGACGCGCTTGCGCTGCCCGCCTGAGAGCTCGCTCGGCATGCGGTGCTCCTTGCCCTCCAGACCGAGGAGCTCGAGCATCCCGACGACCTTCTCCCTCAGCTGTTTCTTCGAGAGGTTCTTGCGGTGCTCGCGCAGCGGGAACGCGACGTTGTCGAAGATGCTGAGCGAGTCGAGGAGCGCCGCGTACTGGAAGACCATCCCCATCTTCTGCCGGACGCGGTTCAGGGCGACCTCACCCAAGGGCGCGATGTCCTCTCCGTCGACCCAGATGCGCCCAGTGGTCGGCCGCTCGAGCGCGATGAGCATGCGGAGGAGCGTCGTCTTGCCCGCGCCCGACCCGCCGATGATGACCGCGGTCTCGCGGCGCTTCAGATGGAACGTGACGCCGCGGAGCACGGGGCTGTCCCCGAAGCTCTTCACCACGTTGTCGACGAAGATGTGGTCGTTCTCCTCGATGCCGGGAATGGACGGCGGCGGGGTGGCGGTCACGCTCCCGAGTCTTGCCACCCCCGCGGCTCCGGTGCTAGCCCACAACCATGATCGAAGCGATGCTGACCCGGATCCTCGCTGAAACCCACGCCCGCCGCTCGGACGGGGGAGAGTACGAGCTCGGAGAGGGCAAGCGGCTCACGCTCTACGTCGCCCACGACGGCGCCTCGCTCTCCATCTCGCGGATCGAGACGCTGCGTCTCGTCGAGGAGGGCATCTTGGTGGCCAAGAACGACAAGGGCGAGCGCTTCTTCGTGTCGCTCGCCGACGTCTACGCGCTCTCCGCCGAGGCCGCGTCGAGCGGTGGGAGCGCAGGTTCGCGCAAGCCAGGCTTCCTCAGCGACGGCTGAGCGCGCGCTTCGTCCGCCTCGAAAAGCGGTACGCTGACAGCGTTCGCTTTATGCTCGGTCGTCCTTGACGTTCCTTCGTTTGGAGCTCGCTTCACCATGGTTGGCTTGAGGTTGCAACGCTTCAAACGCGGCAGTGCGCTCCTCGTCAGCGCGGCCGCCGTGGCAGCAGCCGTCGCCTCGAGCGCGCCGGCCCTCGCGGACGAGCCAGGCAAGAAGGCCCCGTCCGCCGAGGATGTCGCGACCGCGGACGCGCTCTTCACCGCGGCCAAGGACCTCCAGGCCAAGGGCGACTTGGAGGCTGCTTGCCCCAAGTTTCAAGCGAGCTTCGAGCTCTCGCCCGAGCTCGGTGTGCTCCTCAATTGGGCAAACTGCCTCGAGAAGCTCGGCAAGCTCGCGTCTGCCGCGCAGCGCTGGCAGGAGGGGCTCGCGCTCGCGACCGACAAGAACGACTCTCGCAAGGACTTCGCCGACAAGCAGCTCCAAGCGCTCTTGCCGCGCGTGCCCAAGCTCGTCGTCGACGTGAGTCAGGGCAGCGAGACGCTCGCGATTCGTTTGAACGGCGCGGACCTCCCCGAGACGAAGTGGGGGCTGCCCGTCTCCGTCGATCCCGGCGACGTCAAGCTCGAGATCTTGCGCGGCGAAGCTGTCCTTGAGACGAGGCCAGCCGTCGCGAAGGAGAGCGAGACGACCCACGTGCAGGTCGATCTCGACGCGATCGCGAAGGCCCATCCGCTCGCGAAGCCGAAGGCCGAGCCGCCGAACCCAGCGCAGCGCTACGCGGGCTTCGCCGTGATGTCGCTCGGTCTCGCGGGGATGGCGACCTTCGCCGTCCTCGAGGCCGTCGCGCTCGGGCAACGCTCGGCGGCCGACGGGGAGGGGGGCTGCATCGATCGCGACGGGGTGACGTATTGCTCGCCGCAGGGTTACGATCTTGTCACCCGCGCGGGAGACTTCGCCGAGATCGGGCAATGGATCGGCGTGGCGAGCGTCGCCGTGTTCGCGGTCGGGCTCACCGTGATCCTCACCGCCCCGTCCGAAGAACCCGAGAAAAAGGACGCGCCGAAGAAGTTGGGGGAGCGCGCAGCGCAGGGGCGAACCGAGTCCCCGAAGAAGCCGCAGCTCGGGCTCCGCTTCTGGGCGGGCGGGCCCGTCGAGACAGGGATGCTCCGCGGCGCTCCCACCGGCGGACTTCGAATCGAAGGGACCTTCTGATGCGAGGTCGTCGAACGCCAGCGCTCGCGTGGCTCGCGGCGGGTGTGCTCTTTTCCTCGGCTTGCCAGCAGATCCTGGACATCCCGTCCGATCCGCCGAGCGCCACGGAGTTCGAGAGCGTGATGTGCAGCTGCGACGAGCTGCTCCTTCAAGGCGAGAGCTTCGGCGCGCTCTGCACGACGACCATCGACGACCTCGAGGCGCGCACCAACGCTGGCGACGAGGCCGCGAAGGAGCTCGTGCTCACCCTTGCGGCCTCGGGCTGTTCGGCTTGCGACAACGTGCAGTCGTGCTTCGTCCTCGCGACCGACGCGCTGACGCCGGACGACTGCGCCGCGCTCGGGGACGAACGGTGTTGCACCAACAGCGCATCCTGCGCCGGGTGGGCGTGCTGCACGACCGAGCTCACCGCGAAAGCTGCTCCGAATGACGGCGTCCTCATCGATTACGCAGGCTCCACCTGCTGCGACAGCTGTTCGCCGTGCGCGGAGGTCATGACGGCGAACGCGCGCACCAACCTCTGCGTGGACTCGATCCCGCTCCTCGACGACCTCGTCGATTGTCTCGCCGCAGAGCGCTTGAAGATTGGATTCTGCCTCGCGGAGTGCGCTCAGCCCGCCACGCTCGCGTGCAGAGAGTGCATCCTCGACCCGAACAACATCCCCACAGCTTGTGACTCGGTGCTCGACAACTGTCTCTCCGACAGCGAGGGTCGCCCCAAGCAGCTGAGCGGGGGCAACTGACGTGGGCGTCGGCGCACGACGCCCCCTGGCTGCGTTCGTGCTCGTCGTAGGCGGCGGATTCGTAGCGGGCTCTTGCCGCGACATCGTGGCGCCTGACGTCGTCGACCTCTCCGCCAAGCTCTGCGAGATGTCGGTCAACTGCGACGGGCTCGATTGGAATTGTCCGGACGAACTCGACCTGCGCTTCCACTCCGACCTGACCGACGAGTTCCTCGCGCACGTGAAGGTGAAGGACTGCTTCACGAGCTGCAGCGCAGTTCGAGAGTGTCGCGATCAGCCCCCAATCTGCGCCGACTACGGTAGAACGTGCGGTCCGAATCAGGGCTGCTGCAACGAGACCTTGGGCATCGCGACTTGCTACCAAGATCGCTGCTGCGTGCCGGATGGTGCTCCGTGCGGGAGCGGTCATCCTTGTTGCAGTGGGGTGGCCTGCGACCAAGACGGGCGCTGCGGCGACATCGTCTGCAAGGACGTGGGCGACACGTGCCTCTCCAACTTCGACTGTTGTTCTCGGCGGTGTGACGAGGGCGGAGAGTGCGTCGCCAACCTCTGCACCAAGCCGGGTGAGTTCTGCGCGACAGCCTCGGATTGTTGTCCACCCATCGATGGTGGCGACCTCTATGACTGTCTCCCGTCGAGCGAAGACCCAGCGATCAAGGTCTGTCGGCGCCCCGAAGAAGAGTGCTTCTGCGACCCGTTCGACCCAGAGAATTGCTGCATCCCACAGGGCAAGGTCTGCTTTCCCACGGGCGATGGCTTGTCCGCGTGCGCGGCTCCAACCTGCCCACCCGCGGGCGCCGAGTGTGGCGGCGACATCGACTGCCGGTGCCTCGATGGGTCTGCTCCGGACCTGTTGTGCGACGACGCCTTCATCCCACATTGTGCCGAGTGTCGAGGGCCGGGCAGCCATTGCATCACCAGCGACGAGTGCTGCCTCGGGGAGTGTGATGCGAGTCATCACTGCGCCCTGTGATCGTCGGCGCATCCACGTGTGCCGTGTCGTGCCGACGGCCCAGTCGAGCTTCGCCCAAACTCGGAAGAATCCATACGTCCTGATAGGCGTGTGGATTGCAGCCTGCGTTGAGTTGGAGGACTTGTGCCCAAACGTTGGACGAGCGTCGCGCTCCTGAGCTGTGTCGTCGGGTTGGGTGGGTGCGAAGGCCCCGGAAATTTTGGTGGGGGAGGCGTAGGCGGCGGTTACGAAGTGGGCGGTGGTGGACCCGACCCTGCTCGGCCGCAAGCTGACGAGGCCGGCGGTGCGGGCGGTGGTACGGCTGCAGGCACGGGTGGACAGGGAGACCCCGCCGCCGTCTGCGGGCTCTCGACATTCGACTTTGCTCCCGTGCAATCCCACAGACTTGCCTCGCCGACCTTTGCCTTGGCGGCTGTCCTCTCCAACGCCTGGCCCGACAACGTCGAGGTCGACGGTTTGAAACGTGAGGAGTTCCTCACGTTCTTCGCGGCGCCCACGAGCGGCGATCTCCTGGGGTCTGCCGGCTACGGTCGATTGCGCACGGACGACCAAGGCAAGCTCGTCATGGACGCGTTCGTCGCAGAGCCCCCAGCGACCTTCGGTGACCCGGTTCCGGTGCATCTCGTCGTCGTGGTCGACACGTCGAGCAGCATGCGAAACGACCTCTCCTTCGCCGCAAACGTCGTGGAGAAGCTGGCGACTGGTCTCGGGTCGAAGGACGCCATCTCGTTCGTCGAGTGGGGCGGCACCGCGACGCTCTTCCAGTCGGGCAAGACCTCGGTGTTCGAGGCAGGCCCGAACGCCACGGACGCCGCTGCAACCTTCGAACAGCACTTGATCGAGCTAGCGAATGGTCAGCTCGGCCCGGGGGGCTCGCTCACGACGGCTAGCCAGGTCGTCGAGGACGCGATGGTCTCCAACCCGGACGGCCAACAGGTGCCGGACCCCCAACACGCCCAACATGTGGTCCTGCTCACCGACGGCGGGATGGTCCCGGATGCCGCAACGCTGGGAGCGATCGGCCGGTGGCGCAGGCAAGGTGCGCTCGTCTCGTTCGCGGAGATCCAAGGCGCCCTCAACCCCGACGAGTCGCCGATGGCGCTCGGGTCTTTTCACGCAGACCTCCTCGAGCAGCTCTCCGTGCAAGCGGGTGGGCTCACCCTCGTGCTGACGCCAGCCAACGTCTCCGTGCTCGACTCGTTCGACATGCTCTTCCGCCCGGCCTCTCGCGCGGCGCGCTTCGCGATGTCTTCCACCGACGTCGTCGAGTTCGAGGCACCTGCGTTCGGCCTCGCCACCACGGGGGACCGCACCGGTGCGACGAGCGAGCCTCAAGGCACATGGTTGCCCCTCGGGCGCCCAGCCTTCTTCAGCGGCGCCGTGTCGCTCTGTCACAGCGACGCAGCTCAAGCGACCGTCACCATCGAGGCGACGGGCGACCACCCATTGCCGGACAAGGTCTCCGTGACCGGCGCGTTCGCCGACCCCGATCAGGACCCGAGGCTCACCCGATTGGGTATCGTCGACCTCGTCTATGACCAGTTCGTCGCAGGCTGCCCCGCGGACCTCACCATGTTCGATACGCTCGCGGGGCTAGTGAACCAGCTCCCCGATACCGACGCTGGGTATCAATCCTTGCGACAGCTCGTCGGAGCGATGAAGACTGCCTGCGGGGGAGGCTGATTTGCGACTTGGCTCCGCTGCACGACGTCTCTTTGGCGCGAGCGCTTGCGCCGTGATCGTGGCGGGGTCTGCGACGAGTTGCCGTGAAGTCGTGAGCGGTGACGACCACGACGTGATCCTGGATCTCTGCACGCAGCTCCACGATTGCTACGGCGAGGATCTCTACGATTGCGCGTCGATGCGAGACGTATTCACGCGTGCGACGTCCGAAGAGTCGCAGGCCTTTCTGGACGGCTATGTCGTGCAGGACTGCTTGCACTCGTGCGCAACGTCGCGCGCTTGTCTCGACACTCCCCTCTATTGCGCGAGGGGTGGCAGTGCGTGCGCCCGTGACGATCAATGCTGCGGTTGGAGCCTGGGGCTCACGTCGTGCGAGGCCGATGGCGAAGGGGAACCACGGTGCTGTGCGACCCGCGGCGCTTCCTGCGAAGTGACCGCCGAATGCTGCGACGCGGAGTGCAGGAACGGCTACTGCGGTGGATTCCAGTGCAAGGAAGAGAAGGCCCCTTGCTCGGCTGCTTACCAGTGTTGTTCCAAGCGCTGCTTCGACGGGCAGTGCGCGGTATCGAACTGCGCGCTCATCGATGAGGACTGCGTCGTCGACTCGGATTGCTGTAAATTGCCTGACAGCCCCGAGGTCCCGAAGTGCGTCGACGGTGTGTGTGCCCTCGTCGTGGAGACCTGCGCCGCCGAGGGCGAGGCGTGTGAGCTCGGCGCGACCGATCCCTCCGCGGCGGGCTGCTGCCCTGGTGAGGGCGAGTGCGTTCTATCCTTGGCCCTCGGTCATGGGGTTTGCTCCACGAACGGTGGCTGCGGGGTCGGCTTCGAGTGCGCCTCGGACTACGACTGTTGTGGCAGCGTCTGTCGACTGGAGCTCGCGCAGCCGGTTTGCGAGGACCTCGCGTGCGGGCCGGCCGGCTCGGCTTGTGCGGTTGGCTCGGCGTGTTGCTCGGGGCTGTGCGATCCGGTCGCGGGCACCTGCCTCCAAGGGCAGGGCGTTGCTTGCGCCGCGCTCGAGCCTGACTGCCACTCCCTCTGCGAGGTCGGTGGTCTGCTGCGTCCAGCCTGCTTCGCGGACGAGCTTCAGCAGGACTGTGTCGATTTGGTCAACCAGACTGACTTCTTTTGCTGGTGCTCGTCGTGGGATTCGGTGTGCGTGAGCGAGGCAGCGTCTCTTTGCCTCGGGGTTTGCCCCAATGGTCTCTAGGAGGTTCGGCATGATCCGATTCGGCTGGTTTTCCTCTGCCTCGGTCGCGTGGTGGGTGGGCTCGGCCGCGGCACTCGCCGTGATCAGCGGATGCCAGGCCCTCGAGTTCGACTCCACGGACAGCGGCACCAACGGCGACGGCGCGGGGGGGGTCACTCCCGTGCTGGGGGGCGGTGGTGGGGGCTCGCAGGGCCCGGAGGCGAACGAGGTCGAGGAGTTCGTCGTCGCGGACGTGAACGCCGGCTCGCTCGTCGCGCCGGTGTGCTCGACCACGGCGGCCGATCCGGATCGGTTCGTCGCCACGCCTGTTTCCCACGCGGGCTACGCATCCGCCGAATACGCGAAGGGGCTGCTCACGCTCACCCAGCCTGTCTGGCCGGACCCGACGGTGATTCGGCTCGACGACTTCCTCAACTACTTCGGCGATCGCCTGCCGAACGGGCTCTCGCAAACCCCGCTGCCCGACGGAGCGGGCCTCGAGCTCTCGGTACACCTGGCCTCGCTCGACAAGGTGGCGGAGGGCGTGCCGGGTGACCAGCCTGGACTCAGCACGCGGCTGTCGTTTCGCGCTCGATTGCCCGTTACAGCGACGACGCGGCAGCCGACCGAACTGATCCTGCTCGTCGACGTCTCTCCGAGCAACGACCGGATTGGTGGACTTCGCGCAGCGCTGCTCCGTCAGCTCGCCGCGGCGATGCAGACGGGCGCTTTCTCGTCGGGGGACACGCTGACCCTCATCACGTTCGCGGCCGATACGCAGGTCGTCTTCGAGAATGAGACCGCCGCCGATTTGGACTCGAAGATCTCGGAGGCGCTCGCTTCGGGCGCGCTCTACCAGCGGACTGGCAACGATCTCGTGCTCGGGCTCACCCGCGCGCTCGAGGAAGCGCGCGCGAGCTCCACCGCTGCGCACGTGATGGTGATCACCGACGGCGGCATCCTGCCCTCGGACGGGCTCGCTGCCACCGTGGAGGCCGCGCACGAGTCTGGAGTCCCCGTGTCGGCCACGCAGCTCGGCGAGCCGGGCAATCCCTTCCTCGCCGATGCGCTCCTGCAGACCATCGTCGGCACGACCGGCGGCGCGCGTCTCTACTTCACGAACGAGGCCGAGATCGATCTGGCGCTGACCAACCAATACGAATCGATCATTCCGGTCGCGACCGCCAACGCGCGGATGGAGCTCGGGCTCCCGCTCGGCGTCTCGCTCCCCGATGTGCAGCGTGTCGACCCGATCGACCCTGCGATCGTGCGTCGCACAGGCCTCGGCTTCGGGCGCGCTTTCTCCGGTGAGGTCGTCGTCGATGGCTGCGCCAACGTCGTGGATCCCACCCACCTGAGCGAGGACCTCTTCACGCTCACCCTGTTCGATGGAGATGCTTCGATCGCCACGAACGCGAAGACGAGGCTCGAAGCCCTCGCTGGCCCGTCCGCCGCCGAGTCCGCGATCACCGCGGTGGTGCAGGCGTTGCGAACGCGCGCGACCCCGGATCTGCAGCTGGCCTTCGATCGGTTGGTCGCGCTCGCCCCCAACTGTGTCGTCAACACCTCGACCTGTGACGACAACACGCCTGCCGACTGCTGCGTTCGCCGAGAGCTCGAGTCGATGCTCCACGGCGTCTGCAAGCTCGTCGAGGTGGGCGCGAACCTGCCCCAAGCCTGCGCGAATCAGTTCGGCCCGTGATCTCCTGAGCGAGTAGATTCAGCGGCGTCATGATCGACGTCGCTGCTCTCAAGGCTCGCGTCCAGGAGGTCCGCGCACGGATTGAAGCCGCCGTCACGACCGAGGCTGGTCACGGCGACACCGGGCGCGAGTGGGGTCTCGCGGTCGGGCGCGAGCTCGCACGCGCTTATGACGAGCTGCTCGCGCCCGTCTTCGCGATCGTCGAGCGCGAGCCCGTCGCGCTCGCCGCCGTGGGTGGGTACGGCCGCGGCGCGCTCGCGCTCCGCAGCGACCTCGATCTCCGGATCCTCGCCCGACGCGCGGCCGACGCCGAGCGCGCGAGCGAGAAGCTTCTCTATCCCCTCTGGGACGCCGGCATAGCCGTTGGACATCAAACGATCGTGCTCGGCGAGGTCCTCGATCTCGCGCGCGAGGACGTCTCCACGGCGACGAGCCTGCTCGATTGGAGGCACGTCGCCGGAGATCGCGCTCTGTCGGACGAGCTCGTGTGGCGCGCTTCGGGGAGCCTCTTCTCGACGACGGGCCTCGCGCGCTTCGGGCAGCAGCTCGCGACCGAGGTCCACCGGCGACACGAGCGCTTCGGCGGCTCGGTGTACCTCCTCGAGCCCGACGTGAAAAACGGGGCTGGTGGTCTGCGCGACGCGGACGTCTTTCGTTGGGCGGGCGCGGCGCGCTACGGAACCGGCGAGCTCGATGGGCTGCTCCGCGTCGGCGCGATCGTCCCGCGCGAGGCCGCCGAGATCGCGAGCGCGCAGGACCGACTCTGGCGCATCCGACACCTCCTGCACAAGCTCGCGGGCCGACGCAGCGATCGGCTGACGTTCGACGCGCAGGAGATCGTCGCGAGCGAGCTCGGCTACGGCTCGGGCCTCGAGCGACGCGAGGGCGGGGCCGACGGCACCGAGGCCGTCGAGCGCATGATGAGCGAGTACTACCGCGCCGCGCGCGGCATGGAACGCGCGCTCGACATGATGCTCACGCGCGCCACGCACGTCCCCGACAAGCGCCGACCGAAGGACGGCGATCTCGGTGATGGATTCCGTCTCTTCGACGGGGCGATCACGCTCGACGACACCGCTCGGCTCGAGGCCGAGCCCTCGCTCGCGCTGCGCCTCGTCGCCGTCGCTGTCGAGAAGAACCGGCCCATCTACCCGTTCGCGCGCGACGCCGTGAGCCGGCTCACTGGCGACGCTGCCTTCTGCGAGAGGCTCCGCGTCGACCCGACCGCGAGGCGCCTCTTCATCGACCTCGTGAGCCTCCGCCGAGAGACCTCGCTGCGTCAGGGCTCGGCGCTCCGCGAGATGCACGACCTCGGGCTCGTGCTCGCGATGATCCCCGAGTTTTCCCCCGTCGTCGGGCGCGTCCACCACGACGTCTACCACGTGTATACGGTCGACGTTCACAGCGTCGCGGCGGTCGACAGGCTCGCGGCGCTCGCGCGCGGAGAGCTCGCGACCGAACATCCGCTCGCGTCTCGCCTCGCCGCGGAGGTTGCGAACCACGCCGTCCTCGCGTTCGCGGCGCTCCTTCACGACGTCGGCAAGGCCATCGGCGGCAAGGATCACAGCGAGCGCGGGGCCACGATGTGCCGCGTGATCCTCGAGCGGCTCGGCTTGCGATCGAGCGACATCGACGAGATCGCGATGCTCATCCGCGAGCACCTCACGATGTATCGGCTGGCGACGCGCAGGGACGTCGACGACCCCGCCACCGTGAGCGAGCTCGCGGCGGCGGTCCGCTCGCGCGAGGCCCTGCAGAACCTGTTCCTTCTGACGGTGGTGGATGTATCGACGACGAGCCCGACGTCGATGACCTCGTGGAAGGCGCACATGCTCGACGAGCTCTACGTCGCCTGCGATCAGCACCTCTCGGGCGGGGCAGGGGAGCAGGGGCGCGCGGATTCCCTGCGTGATCAGATCCTCGCGTTCGCGAACGAGTACGTCCGCGGCGAGCCCGCGAGCGCGGTCGAGCTCGCCTATTTGCCTTCGTTCGTCGCGTCGATGCCCGATCGCTATTTGCTGGCGAGCTCCGCGCAGGCCGTCGTGGCGCATGCGTCAGTCGCCCGCCGACACGACGAGCGGAGCGCGACCGTGTCGCTCGAGTCCGTCCCGTCGAGTCACCCCGACGCGCTCGAGGTCTGCGTCGTCGCCAGCGATCGGCCTGGCCTGCTCGCGGCGATCGCGGCGGCGTTGGCGGGGGCTCGCCTCGAGGTCCTCGCCGCGCAGGTCTATTTGCGTCGCTTGCCAGGCGGCGCGGCGAGCGCGGTCGATCTCTTCTGGGTGGTGAGTCGCGTCGACAGCCTCTCCGCTGCGTCGAAGGCCCTCCCAAAGTCGAGCGCGATCTCGCCGCGCTTCCTCGCAGGCGCGACGACGGCGAGCGCAGTCGCTCGCGTTCCGGCCGTCCCACGTCGCGCGGGGCCTCGGGTCCCGACGCGCGTGCTGCTCGATCATCGAGCCTCGCGCGAGCACACCGTGATCGAGGTGACGACGCTCGATCGGCCCGGCGTGCTCTTCGCCATCACGAACGCTCTCTTCGAACTCGGGCTCGATATCGCGGTCGCGAAGATCAACACCGAGGGCACGCGCGTCGCCGACGTCTTCTACGTGTCAGAGCGAGACGGAACGAAGCTCGACTCGGGTTCTCGCTCGCGCGCCGTCGAGGCCGCGGTCCTCGCCGCGCTCGGTGAGGACGCAAGCCAAGGCCTCGAGGACACCCGCGTCAAAGCGTGATAGGAAATTCGACATGAAACGCTCGATGACACGAGCGCGGTTTTGGGGAAGGGGACTCGGCAGCCCGGCAATGGCCGTCGCGATCGCGGCCATCGGCACTGCGTGCTCGAGCTCGACTCCGCCGCCCAAGCACGATGAAGAGCTTCGCGCAGACCCGCCGGTGGTCACCGCGACGAACTCCGCCAGCACGTTGAAGAAGGGCAACCCCGAGGCCGACCGCGGCGTCGCCTTCGCAAAGGCCGGCAAATTCGACGAGGCCATCACGCACCTGCGCGCCGGCGTCGAAGCTGACGCGACAAACGCCGAGGCAGCATTTTACCTCGCCGTTTGTCTCGAGCAGACCCAGGGCGATCGCAAGGAGATCGAGAAGCTCTACAAGCGGGCCTTCGACGCCGACCCCAAGCTCGTCGACGCCGCCTTGAACCTGGCGAGCATGTATCTGGAGGATCCGCCTCGACCGAAGGAAGCGATTCAGGTCCTCGACAAGGCGCTGAAGCAGGCGCCCGGCGACCCGAAGCTCCTCACCAACCTCGGCGTCGCGTACGCGCTCTCGGGCGAGCGCGACAAGGCGAAGAAGGCCTACGAGGACGCGCTGCAACACGACGACTCCGCCGAGCTCCACTTCGCCCTCGCGGCGCTCCTCTTCGAGGAGAAGCTCGCCGACCAAGCGCTGCCGCACCTGCTCAAGGCTGCCGCTGGTTTTCAAGACGACGCCGATCGGCTCGCGGCCATCGGGGTGATGCTCGGCCCGGCGAAGGCCTACTCCGACTGCGTGAAGGTCTTCAACCGCGCGATCGAGCTCAAAGCCAATGTCTCCGAGTTCTGGGTGCGTCGCGGCCTCTGCAAACACGAGCTCAAGAAGGAGCTCGACGCTTCCAAGGACTTCGAGCGCGCCATCAAGCTCGACCCCAATTTCCAGCCGGCGCACTACTACCTGGGCCGCTCCCTGCTCGCTCAGAAAGACAAGAACGGCGCGCGGCAGGCCTTCAAGAACGCGGTCAAGCTCGGCAAGGACACGCCGATCGGCAAGCAGGCGCAGGAGCAGCTCGATCGCACGCGCTGAGGATTTCTAGAGCGCCGTTGAAGTGATCGCGGCCGCGATCAAGCGCCGAGCTGAGCGAGCAGTCGATCGAGCTCGTCGAGCGAGCCGTAGTGGATCGCGAGCTCACCCGAGCCGTCGCGATCGCGGACCTCGACGCGCGTGCCCATGCGACGCGCGAGGCGCAATTCGAGATCGCGAACGGCGGCGGACTTCGCCTTCTCCTTCGCGGCCTTCTCCTCGGCGTCGGGCTTGGCGGGGGCGTTCTTCTTGCGAACGTCGCGGACGAGCTGCTCGACCTTGCGGACGGGGAGCTTGCCGCGCACGGTCTTCTCCGCCAAATCCGCGAGCGAGCCCTCGTCCGGAGCGCCGAGCAGCGCGCGCGCGTGACCCTCGGAGAGCTCGCGCGAGATGACGAGCGAGCGCACGCGCGAAGGGAGCCGCAGCAGTCGCAGCGCGTTCGTCACCGTCGTCCGATCGCGACCCATCCGCTCGGCGAGCGACTCGTGGGTGTACGCGTGCTCCTTCAAGAGACGGTCGTAGGCCTCGGCGACCTCGATCGGGTTGAGGTCCGCGCGCTGCAAATTCTCGACGAGCGCGAGCTCGAACGCGGCCTTCGGCGAGACGTCTTTGACGACGACGAGGACCTCCTTGAGACCCGCGCGCTGTGCCGCGCGCCAGCGACGCTCGCCCGCGATGAGCTCGAACGTGTCTTTGTGGACCTCGCCAGTGGGCGAGGGGAGGCGTCGCACGACGAGGGGCTCGATGACGCCGTGCTCGCGGATCGATGCCTCGAGCTCGGCGAGCTCGGCCTCGTCCAGGTATTGCCGCGGCTGCCCCGGCTGAGGAGCGATGCGCTCGACCGGACAGAGAAACACCGCGCGCTCGCCGTAGGCCGACGCTGCGGGGTTGGGGGAGGCCGGGACCGCGGGCAGGAGCGCGTCGAGACCGCGACCGAGCGCGCGCTTCTTTTCGGGCTGGTTCATGAGCCTTTGGCCTCGCTGCGCTTGGCCTTCTCCTTCACCTTCACCGGCGGAGGCTCTGGCGTCACGGGCGCTGGGGCGGAAGCGGGTCGACCGTCCAGAACCTCGCGCGCAAGCCCGAGGTAGGCCTGCGAGCCCCGCGACTGAGCGTCGTAGAGCAGCGCAGGCACGCCGTGGGACGGGGCCTCGGAGAGGCGCACGTTGCGCGGGATGACGGTATCGAACACGCGGAAGTGCTTTCGAACCTCGTCCGCGACCTGGTGCGTGAGCGAGTTGCGCCCATCGAACATGGTGAGGACGATCCCCTCCACGCCGAGGCTCGGGTTGTACGCCGCGCGGATGCGGTCGATCGTAGCCATGAGGTGGGTGAGCCCCTCGAGCGCGTAGTACTCGCACTGGAGCGGGACGAGCACGCGGTCCGCCGCCACGAGCGCGTTCACCGTCAAGAGGCCGAGCGATGGCGGGCAATCGATGAGGATGAAGTCGTAGCGAGCGCGCGCTTCGTTGAGGGCCTTGCGCAAACGCATCGCCCGGTCGTCTGCCTCGACGAGCTCGAGCTCCGCCGCGACCAGATCCTGCGTCGCGGGCACCACGGAGAGGTTCTTGACGGAGGTCTCGAGGGCGGCTTCGGCGATCGTGGCCGCCCCGAGGAGCACGTCGTAGGCCGATCGCGCGATCTTGCGCCGATCGACGCCGACACCGCTCGACGCGTTGCCCTGCGGATCGCAGTCGAAGAGCAGCGTGCGGCGCTCGGCGGCAGCCAAGCTCGCCGCGAGGTTCACGCTCGTCGTGGTCTTGCCGACCCCGCCTTTTTGGTTGGCGATGGCGAGGATGAGGGAGCTCATGAAGGGGTGAGCGCGCGAGCGCACGCCTCACCTACACGACATGGTCGGGGCCGTCGAGCCCCCGCGCGTTCCCCGGTCGCGCGCCACGGCCCTGACAGCGGGCATCAGAAAAATCAACCCCCAAAGTTGGCCAGCGGACGCTCGGCATCTACATTGAGCGACATGTCGCCCGATGTAGGTGTGAGTCGCAGAGAGAACGTGGTGCACGGGAAACGCCCTCGCCTCCTTGGGGATTCCTTTCGCGTCGCGCTCCGCTCCGAGGCTCCCAGTGCTCGCGAACGAATCCTCGCGGCCACCTTCTGGCGTCCTTCGGATCGGCGGACGACCTCGTTTGGAACCGTCCTCCAGCTTCAGCCGAAGTTCGCGCCCATCGGCGAGCGCCTCCCGGTAGTCGATTCGCCTTGATTTTTCGCACACGCCATCGCGGCTGACCCAGCCGCACGCCTCGCCTCGCTTCCTTCTTCTTCATCTTCTCGGCCGTTCGCGGCCGCCAGCTTCATCGTCGTAATCCACCACAGCGCTCGCCGCGGAAGCCACCGCGAGAACGGCGAGCGCTCGGTGACAGGTCGTCCGGCGTTCGCGCCGGCTGGGGCTCCGTCTCTTTTTTTCTTCTCGAGGGAGATATCGATGTCGCTTCCCAAGTCCTATCGAAGCTTCGCCGAGTTCGAACGCGAGGTCCTCTACACCGAGCGCCGCATCGGCCTGTCACTCGAAGAGATGGTCGAAGACCATGCTTTCGACGCCGAGGTGGAGGTCGATGAAGACGACCCGTTCTCGGAGATGGCGGACGACGACTACTAGCCGCGTCCCGCGCGGCTCCTCGCGAGACCGCCCGTCGAGGGCGCCGGCTCGCGGATGAACACACCTTGCACGTCCTTCCCGGGACGTCGGCCCCATCGGCGCCTCTCCGATGGGGCCCTTTTTTTTCCGAGCGCCGCGTTCGCGCGCGAAGCGAAAAGCACACTCGCCTTGATTCGGCGAAGCGCCAGGTTTAAGGCCGCCCCCCTCATGCAAATCTCCGTCGAGCAGCTGTCGCCCGTCGTCGTCGAGTTCTCCGTCGAGATCCCGGCCGAGAAGGTCAAGACCGAGGTCGACCGGGCCTATATCTCCGTGGGCAAGACTGCGCGGGTTCGCGGCTACCGCCCCGGCAAGGCTCCCCGCCAGATCCTCAAGCACCTCTACGGTCCGCGCATCCACGCTGACGTCGCGCAGCGCTTGGTCGACGAGACCCTCCAGAAGGCGCTCGACGAGAAGGCCGTGCAGCCGCTGTCCAAGCCCTCGCTCGTCCTCAACGAGCTCCACCCCGAGTCCGCGTACACCTACAAGGCGCGGTTCGAGGTTCGGCCCGACGTCGCCGAGGTGAAGTTCGAGGGCCTGCCGCTGAAGAAGCGCAAGATCGTCATCGCCGAGTCCGCGATCGACGCCGAGATCGAGCGACTCCGTCGCGAGCACTCCACGCTCCAGACCCCGGACCCCGAGCGCCCGGCGAAGGACGGCGACGTCCTCGACGTGAAGTTCACGCTCTCGGTCGACGACAAGCCGCATCCGTCGGGTGAGCAGTCGATCACGGTCGAGCTCGGTCGCGGCGAGACGATGAAGGAAATCGAGAGCGCGCTCACCGGCGCGTCCACGAACGACACGCGCTCGGTCGAGGTGCAGTTCCCGCAGAACCATCCTTCGCAGGACCTCCGCGGTAAGAAGGGCGTCTTCAGCATCTCGGTGAAAGAGGTGAAGGAGCGCCAGCTGCCTGCGGTCGACGACGAGTTCGCGAAGGACTGCGGCGACTACGCCGACCTCGCGGCGCTCAAGAAGCACATCGTCGAGGACCTCGAGAAGAAGGCGAAAGCCAAGCAGGACGAGGCAGTCGCTGAGCAGCTCGTCGTCGAGCTCTGCCGCGCGAACCCGATCCCCGTACCGCCGAGCCTCGTCGAGCAGCAGGCTCAGGCGACGGAGCGCGAGCTCGTTCAGTCGGCTCGCCGCGCCGGTCAGCGCTTCGACACGACGCCGGACCTCCGCGCGCGCGTTCGCGCAGACGCCGAGGTCAAGGTTCGCGCGGGCCTCTTGATGGCCGAGATCGCGAAGGCGAAGGCCATCAAGATCACGGACGACGACCTCGAGAAGGGCTTCGCCGAGCTCGCCGAACAGACCGGCAAGAACGTCGCGAAGGTGAAGGCCGAGCACCGCGATCCGAAGAAGCGCGAGATGCTCGTCGCGATGATCCTCGAGGACAAGATCCTCGACATCCTCGAAGGCGCAGCCCAGACGGAAGAGGTCGAGGCCTGAGCGGAGCGCGGGTCGCGATCGATAACATCCGATCAGCGACTCACGCTCGCTTCACTCCAACTTCGGCGCTAAGGTTCGCGTCGACAGCCCCCCGGGAGACGACAAGCACATGCGAAGGATCGAGAACCGAACGCACGCGATGGAGTTCCTCGAACGGCACGGCGAGCGTATCGAGCGCGAGGTCGGGCACTACATCATCCCCTCCGTGACCGAGGTCACGCACCGTGGCGAGCGCGAGTGGCACATCTTCAGCCGTCTGCTGAAGGATCGCATCGTCTTCCTCGGCACCGAGATCGACGACTTCGTCTGCAACGCGGTCATCGCGCAGCTGCTCTTCCTCGACAGCGAGGACCCGGACAAAGACGTGCAGCTCTACGTCAACAGCCCAGGCGGCGTGGTCACGAGCGGCATCGGCATCTACGACACCATGCAGTACGTCCACTGCCAGGTCTCGACGATCTGCATCGGCCAGGCTGCTTCGATGGGCGCGGTGCTGCTCGCCGCCGGTCAGAAGAAGCGGCGTTATGCGCTGCCGAACTCGCGCATCATGGTGCACCAGCCGCTCGGCGGCGCGCGCGGTCAGGCGACCGACATCGAGATCCAGGCGCGCGAGATCAAGCGCCTCAAGGAGACCATCATCGAGATCCTCGTCGAGGCCACCGGCAAGGGCCGCGACCAAATCGCCAAGGATATCGATCGCGACTTCTATCTCACTGCCGCCGAGGCCAAGGAGTACGGCCTCATCGACGATGTCATTCCGCGACGTGAGAAGGCGGTCTCGGACGCGAAGTCGGACACCAAAGAGACGAAGTCGGATCGTCGCGACAAGTGACGGTCTGCCCGCGTCTTGCTCGGGCTTCTGGCGAGTTCTAAACTTGGAGGCTTCACGGTGGATGGAAATACGGCCTTCAGCCGCACCAACCACCATGAAGCCGGGCTCAACGGCTAGGGAGCGCAGCGCTCTCTACGACCGCACGCAATCGCGAGGATAACGGTGGAGCGTAGGCGCGACGATCACGGGAGTGGGAACCTGAGCTGCTCGTTCTGCGGCAAATCGCAGAAGGAAGTGAAGAAGCTCATCGCGGGGCCCACGGTTTACATCTGCGACGAGTGCATCGGCCTCTGCAACGACATCATCGCGGAGGAAGTCGAGAAGGAGGAGCCCACCGCGGGGTCGGCTCCCATCCCGAAGCCCGCCGAGATCAAGACCATCCTGGACGAGTACGTCGTCGGTCAGGACCGCGCGAAGAAGATTCTCGCGGTCGCGGTGCACAATCACTACAAGCGCATCGACTCCAAGGTCTCCGCGAACGACGTCGAGCTCCAGAAGTCGAACATCTTGCTCCTCGGCCCGACGGGCTCGGGCAAGACGCTCCTCGCGCAGACGCTCGCGAAGATCATCAACGTCCCGTTCGCGATCGCCGACGCGACGACCCTGACCGAGGCTGGCTACGTCGGCGAGGACGTCGAGAACATCATCGTCCAGCTCCTGCAGAACGCCGACCATGACGTCGAGCGCGCCCAGCGCGGCATCGTCTACATCGACGAGATCGACAAGATCAGCAGGAAGAGCGACAACCCGAGCATCACGCGCGACGTCTCGGGTGAGGGCGTGCAGCAGGCCCTCCTGAAGATCATCGAGGGCACCGTCGCCAACGTCCCGCCGAAGGGTGGGCGCAAGCATCCGCAGCAGGATTTCCTGCAGGTCGACACGACCAACATCCTGTTCATCTGCGGTGGCGCGTTCGTCGGGCTCGACCAGATCATCCAGCGCCGCATCGGGCAGAGCGCGATTGGCTTCGGCTCGAGCGTCCGCTCGAAGAAGGACTTCAAGCTGGGTGAGCTCCTCAGCCAGGTCCAGCCCGAGGACCTCCTGAAGTTCGGGCTCATCCCCGAGTTCATCGGCCGCCTGCCGATCGTCGCGACGCTGCACGAGCTCAACGAGGACGCGCTCATCGACATCCTCACCAAGCCGAAGAACAGCTTGGTCAAGCAGTACCAGAAGCTCTTCGAGATGGACGGCGTGAAGCTCAAGTTCACCCGCGGCGCGCTCGTCGCGGTGGCGAAGCAAGCGCTCGAGCGGCACAGCGGCGCGCGTGGTCTTCGCGCCATCCTCGAGAACGCGATGCTCGACATCATGTACGAAGTGCCTTCCCGCACGGGCGTGAAGGAGGTCGTCGTGAACGAGGAGGTCATCCTCCGCAGCGAGGCCCCCATCATCGTCTACTCCAAGGAGAAGGAGGCCGAGCTCGCCTGAGCTCCGGCCAGACAGGTTCAAGGAAAGACGATGTTCTTCAAGAGCGATCGGGGTCGTCCAGCTTCGGAGAGGACGGCGCCGCTCGTGCCGCTCCGGGACATCATCATCTTCCCGCACATGGTCACGCAGCTCTTCGTGGGCCGCGAGAAGTCGATCGCGGCCCTCGATGAGGCCATGAGCAAAGACCGCGGCAAGGAGATCTTCCTCGCCGCGCAGAAGCACGCGAAGACCAACGAGCCGGGGACCGAGGACATCTTCGCGGTCGGCGCGATCGGCATCATCATGCAGCTGCTCCGGCTGCCGGACGGCACGGTGCGCGTCACCGTCGAGGGCCGGCGTCGCGCGCGCATTCGACGCTATATCGCGACGGACCCGTTCTTTTCGGTCGAGTGGGACGAGATCCCCGAGGTCGTCGAGCACGGCGTCGAGATCGAGGCGCTCATGCGCAGCGTCGCCTCGACGTTCGAGACCTACGTCAAGCTCAACAAGAAGATCGCCCCCGAGGTCATCGTGGGCGTGCAGACGATCGACGATCCGGCGCGCCTCGCTGACACGGTCGTAGCCAACCTGCCCACCATCAAGCTCGCTGATCGACAGCAGCTGCTCGAGACCGCAGAGGCCAAGACACGCCTCGAGCGCCTCATCGAGCTCATGCAGTCGGAGATCGAGATCCTCCAGGTAGAGAGGAAGATCAAATCTCGCGTCAAGAAGCAGATGGAGAAGACGCAGAAAGAGTACTACCTGAACGAGCAAATGCAGGCCATCCAGAAGGAGCTGGGTGGCGGCGAGCGGGACGAGTTCAAGTCCGAGATTCAGGAGATCGAGGCCGCGCTCAAGAACAAGAAGATGAGCGAGGAGGCCGTCCAGAAGGTCAAGAAGGAGCTCAAGAAGCTCAAGATGATGCACCCGACGAGCGCCGAAGCGACCGTCGTGCGCAACTACATCGACTGGATCCTGGACCTGCCCTGGTACGACCGCTCCGAGGAGCGCTTCGATCTGAAAGAGGCCGAGGCCATCCTCGAAGAGGACCACTACGGCCTGAAGAAGATCAAAGAGCGCATCCTCGAGTACCTCGCGGTGCAGGCGCTCACCCGCAAGCTCAAGGGGCCCGTGCTCTGCTTCGTCGGGCCGCCCGGCGTGGGAAAGACCAGCCTCGGGCGCAGTATCGCGCGCGCGACGGGGCGCAAGTTCGTTCGGCTCGCGCTCGGTGGCGTGCGCGACGAGGCCGAGATCCGCGGGCATCGGCGAACCTATATCGGCGCGCTGCCCGGCAAGATCGTGCAGAGCCTGAAGAAGGCGGGCACGGGAAACCCGGTGTTCTTGCTCGACGAGGTCGACAAGATGTCGAGCGACTTCCGCGGTGATCCTGCGGCGGCGCTCCTCGAGGTGCTCGACCCCGAGCAGAACCACACCTTCAACGATCACTACCTCGACCTCGACTACGACCTCTCCGACGTGATGTTCATCACGACCGCGAACACGCTGTCGGGGATCCCGGTTCCGCTCCAGGACCGCATGGAGATCATCCAGCTCTCCGGCTACACCGAGTTCGAGAAGCTCAACATCGCGCAGAAGTTCCTCGTGCCCCGGCAGAAGAAGGACTGCGGCCTCGAGGAGGTCCCCATCGATTTCAGCGAAGGGGCCATCCGAACGATCATCCACCACTACACGAAGGAGAGCGGCGTCCGCTCGCTCGAGCGCGAGATCTCGAGCGTCTGCCGCAAGCTCGCGCGCCGCGTGGTCGAAGAGGGGAAAGACCAGAACATCGAGGTCACCGCGAAGTCGATCCCGAAGCTCCTCGGCGTGCCGAAGTACCGCGTCGGCAAGACCGAGGAGAAGCCGGAGATCGGTCTCGTGACGGGCCTCGCGGTGACCAGTGTCGGCGGCGATCTCCTGCCCGCCGAGGCGAGCGTTTTCCCCGGCAAGGGGAAGATCACGGTGACGGGGCTCGTCGAGAAAGGGATGGAGGAGAGCGGCCAGGCTGCGCTCAGCTACGTTCGCTCGCGCCTCGAGCGCTTCGGCCTGCCCGAAGACACGCACCAGAAGATCGACGTGCACGTGCACTTCCCAGACTTCGTGAAGAAGGACGGGCCGAGCGCGGGCGTGACGATGGTGACCGCGATCGTGAGCGCTTTGCTCAAGGTCCCGGTGCGCCACGACGTCGCGATGACCGGCGAGATCACGCTGCGAGGGCGCGTGCTGCCCATCGGCGGCTTGAAGGAGAAGCTCCTCGCGGCCCACCGCGGGCGCATCCAGGTGGTCATCCTCCCGAAGGAGAATCGCAAGGATCTGCGCGACGTCCCGCGACGCGTGCTCGCTGCGCTTCGCCTCGTCCTCGTCGATCACGTGGACGACGTGCTCCGCGAGGCCCTCGTCGTCGACGACCCGGAGAAGCTGTTCGGCCCGAGCCACGGCGTCATCGAGTACCGCGACGGCGAGCTCTGGACACCGCCGGGCTCGACCGCGCCGCCGTCGCTGTCTTCGGATACGTCGGACAGCGACGACGCGCACGCGCTCTGAGCGCGCCGCTCAGTGGCGGAAGTGTCGGGCGCCCGTGAAGATCATCGCGGCGCCCGCTGCATCCGCGGCGGCGATCACCTCGGCGTCCTTCACGCTGCCACCAGGCTGCACGATCGCCGTGACGCCCGCCTCGAACGCGAGCTTCGCGCCGTCGGCGAAGGGGAAGAAGGCGTCGGAGGCGAGGACAGCGCCCGCCGCGAGTGATCCAGCCTTCGAGCAGGCGATCCTGACGGACTCGACGCGGCTCATTTGGCCCGCACCGACGCCCACGGTGCGGTCGCCGACGGCGAGGACGATCGCGTTCGATTTGACGTGTTTCACCACGCGCCAGGCGAACGCGAGGGCCGCGCGCTCGGCGTCGGTGGGCGGGCGGCTCGTGACGACGCGGCCGTGCTCGACCTCGCCGGCCGCGGTCGCGTCACGCGACTGAACAACGAGGCCGCCGCCGATTCGCTTCCACCCGAGCTCGTGGTGATCGGCCGCGAGCCACGCGCCGGTCGCGAGGAGGCGCAGGTTCTTCTTCGCGCGGAGCAGCTCGAGCGCCGGCGGATCGAAGCTCGGGGCGATGACGCACTCGAGGAAGGTCTCGGCGAGGGCCTTCGCGGTCGCGGCGTCGACCGAGCGATTCAGCGCCACGATGCCGCCGAAGGCGCTCGTCTCGTCGGCGGCGCGCGCGGCGCGGTAGGCAGCCTCGAGCGTCGAGCCGGTCGCGACGCCGCAAGGGTTCGTGTGCTTCACGACGACCGCGGCGGGCACAGCGTGCTCGCGGACGGCGTCGAGCGCGGCGTCGGCGTCGACGAGGTTGTTGAAGCTGAGCTCCTTGCCGCCAGCGCCGAGCGACTCGGCGGTCGCGATCGAGCCGCGGGTGGCGCCCCGCTCGACGTAGAGCGCACCTGTCTGATGCGGGTTCTCGCCGTAGCGCAGGGTGTACACGCGCTCGAACGGCAGGGTGAGGTAGGGAGGATAGGCCTCGCGCGTCGGCACGTCGGCGTCGGCTGCGTCGACGGGGAGCGCGCTCAAGGTCGCTGCGATGAGCCCGTCGTAGGCCGCGGTCCGAGCGAAGACCTTGGCGGCGAGGGCCCGGCGAGTCGCGAGGGTCGTGTCGCCATGCTGCGCGAGCTCGCCGAGCACGCGCTCGTAGTCCGCTGGATCGGTGACCACCGTGACGCGAGCGTGGTTCTTCGCCGCGCTCCGGAGCATGGCGGGTCCGCCGATGTCGATGTTCTCGATGAGCTCTTCGACCGAACTCTCTAGATTGCTGGCGACTTTCTCGAAGGGGTAGAGGCTCACGACCACGAGATCGATGCGCTCGCCCCCGAGGCGCTCGAGGTCCGAAAGATCAACGTCTCCGCGCATCAGGATGCCACCGTGCACGCGGGGGTGGAGGGTCTTCACCCGGCCCGCCATGACCTCTGGAGATTGGGTGAGCTCTTCGACGGAAGTGACTGGAAGACCAGCATCTTTCAGCGCCGCGAGGGTGCCGCTCGTCGAGACGAGCGCGACGCCGCGGTCGGCGAGGGCCCGCGCGAAGGGGACGAGGCCAGTCTTGTCGGAGCACGAGAGGAGGGCGCGCTGGATCATGGACTTCGCCCTAATCCGGCTGAGTTCGCGCCGTTTCAGCATTTTCTTTTTCCAGAAATTTGCCCTCGCCGACCGTTCCGTGGTGAGACCGCCACTCGCGAGGAGGCGTGATGGCCATTCGAGAAACCTGCAGCGTCTGCAACAGCGCGTTCGACGTGCAGTTTCGCTACCAAATGGAAGAGCGGGAGGGCGGCTTCTCGTTCTTTTGCTCGCAGAAGTGTCTCGAAGAGAGCCACAGCCAGACCAACGGGGCGACCTGCGAGGCGTGCGCCAAGCGGTTCACGCTCTCGATGGCGGCGCAGCTCTTCTACGTGAAGGGCCGGCGCGCCTACGCGTGCTCGATGGAGTGTCGCGCTCAAGTCCTGCGTGAAGCTCAAGGCGCCCGTCTCGGCGAGATGCTCGCGGCCCCCGAGGCCTCCACGCTGGCGCTGCCCGAACTCGGGCCCTCGAACCCTGCGTCCGGCGTTTCGCCGAAGGCTCCGGCGACGCTGCCGGCCTCTGGAGTGGCCCAGGTCGCAGCGGCTCCGCAAGCCCCCGCTGCACCGCAGCCCGCCGCGAAGGCCGCAGTCGTAGTCCCTGTCGTGCCGCGTGCGGATCGCAAGCCCGACGCTCGACCCAACGCGGTCGAGGCTCGCGCGGCTCGCCCCGCCGAGCCGCCTCCCGCTGCGCAGACCCCACGCGTCCTCGCTGTCTTCAATCACAAGGGCGGGACGGGCAAGACCACCACCGCCGTGAGCGTCGCTGCTGGGCTCGCGATGAAGGGCAAGCGCGTCCTCCTCGTCGACACGGACGCGCAAGGCAACGTCTCGGTGTCGCTCGGCGCGTCGAGCGAGCGCTCGCTCTACCACGTGCTCGTCATGGGGCTGCGGGTCGACGACGCGAAGAAGACGGTGCGCCCGAACCTCGATCTGCTCGCGTCCAACGAGACGTTGGCCGCCGCCGAGCTCTACCTGGCCGGTCGCCAGAACCGCGATCGCGTGCTGCGTGATCGCCTGATGCAGGCGACCACCGGCTACGACTTCATCGTCCTCGACTGCTCGCCGAGCCTGTCGCTGATGAACCAGAACGCGCTCGTCTTCGCCGACAGCGTGCTCGTGCCCGTCGCCTGCGACTACCTGTCGCTCGTCGGCGTGCGGCAGGTCATCAAGACCGTCAAGAACGTGAACCAACTGCTGCACCACCCGGTGCAGATCTGGGGCGTCCTGCCGACGCTCTTCGACGCCCGCGCGAACATCTGCCACGAGGCTGTCTCGACGCTCAAGCAGCACTTCGATGCGCGCTGCCTCCCGCCGGTCCGCGCGGCGATCAAGGTCAAGGAGGCCCCGGCGCAGGGCCAGACGATCTTCGAGTACGCGGCGGGCGCGAGCGCGGCCGACGACTACATGGTCGTCATCGACAGGCTGATCGCGGACCGCGAGCGCTCTGCACGCGGCGAGGGCGCGAGCTCGAGCCGCACGCCGCCGCCCGCTTCGGGCCGCGCACCCCGACCCGGGACGGACGAGCCCCAGAACGCCGCTGCCTCCAGTTTCTTGGGGGGCTGAGCGCGACGCTCGTCGTGAACTTGAACGCTGTATTAGAAACAACGCCGCAAAAGAAACACTGAGGAGACCATGGCAAGCGACATCGACACACGGGCGAGCGGCGGGATGGCCGTTCTCGATCGCGAGGAGGTGGAGGGCGTCCTCTCCGGTGCTTTCTACACGGCGGGCAAGCCCCGTCCGAAGGCCGGCGCACGGGACGAGAAGCCCGCGCACTACAAGGTCATCTGCATCTCGATGTACACGGACGACCTGCGCAAGCTCGACGACATGGTCGACGAGCTCAAGGCTCGCGGGCTCACCAAGGCGAGTCGCAGCGCGCTCATCCGGCACGCGCTCTCGTCGGTGGAGCTCGACAAGGTCCCGCGCGGGATCTGAACTCGGCCCGGGCAAAAACTGGCCCGGGCCGGGCGGCTTCGGCAAGAGTTCGCCCCATGGAAGCTTGCCGCCGGATGTGCCGCTCCAGTGTCCCCTCGCTCGCGCTCGAGTTCCTGCTCGAGGCCGAGCTCGACCGCAGCGGCGCGACGAGCGTGGCGCTCGGTACTTTGGGGGGCAAACCAATCGCGAGCGTCGGTGCACACGACGGCGAGCGCCTGCTCGCGGCGTCGACCGCGCGGCTCGAGGGGGTCCCGGACCACGTGAACGCGCGGCCGTTCGCCTCGGAGAGCTTCAGCATCAGCGTGGTCGAGCTCGGTCGCGAGCAGCTCTTGCTTGCGAGCGTCGGTGGCGCCGAGCTCTCGACGCTGGTCGAGGCGGGCGTGCGACGTATTTTGAAGGCTGCCTGACCTAGTACGGCCGGTCCCGAGCTAGCGCGGGTCGACCCAGACGCCGTCCTTCACGCGGTCGTTCGGGTGCAGCACCACGCGCTCGCCGGCCTCGAGGCCCGACTTGGCCGCGCCCTGCGTCTCGCCCATCGCGAGCAGATCGATCGGTCGGAGCCGCGCCTTGTTGGCCGAGTCGATCACGAACGCGGCGTAGCCGCCCTCGTGGCGAAACAGCGCGCCGACGGGGACGAGCACCGCGTCGTTGAAGGTCTCGGTGGTGATCGAGACCTCCACGCGATAGCCATCGCCGAGCGCGGCCCAGCGATCGCGAGGATCGTCGAGATCGAGGATGACGTCGACGCGCTGCTCTTCGACGCCGAGCGCGGAGATCCGCGTGACCGCAGAGGGCTCGATGGAGCGCACGTGCGCGACGAGCGGATCACCACCCCAGCGCAGCACCGTCGCGGACTGGCCTGGCTTCACCCGGACAGCCTGCGCGGTGAGGATGTCGACGACGATCTCGAGGTTCGTCGGATCGCCGATCTCGACGATCGGTGCGCCCGGGTTCATGACGCCCTCGCTCTCTTGGAAGACCTTGAGGACGCGACCCGCGACGGGCGAGGTGACGACGATCGATTGAGCCGTGTCGGTCGGGGAGGGGGCGGTGGTGGGTTGGCCCGCGGCGTCGGGCTTCTTCGTCGGGTCGGGTTTCTTCGTCGGGTCGGGTTTCTTCGGGGTGGGCGCGGTGCGGCCGAGGACGGCGTTCGCGAGGGTGAGCTCGTGCCGCGCGACCTGCGCGGAGAACTCGGCGGTCGCGAGATCGCTCGTCCGGAGTCGCTCCTCGGCGACGAGGCGCTCGAGCTCGCTCTTCGGGATGGCGCCGTCCGCCTCGAGCGAGCGCGCGCGCGTGGCGTTGACCTTCGCGAGGTCGAGCGCTGCCTTCGCGCCGGAGACGGCTGCCTCGGCGCGGCTCACCGCTGCGGCCGCGGCCGAGACGCGGGCTTCACCCTCGGCGAGGGCGCGGCCGTCGAGCAGCGGCGTCGAGACAGGGACGAACTGCGCAACGACCTGCCCCTCTTCGACCACGTCACCGACGTGGAGATTCGGCCGCAGCACGCGCGCCATGACGGGCGACGTGACCATGTAGCGGGCGCGCACGCGGGTGCGGCCGTCCTCGTCGATGGTGACCGAGAGCTTGCCGCGCTCGGCCCTGCCGGCGTCGACACGCATCGGCTTCGGTCGGACGGCGAACCCGATCGCGACCGCGACGGCGACGAGGACGAGCAGCGTGATGATGCGCCCGAACCAGCGACGCAGGGTGCGGCCCTTGCGGGGAGCGCGGCGCACGCGGGCCGGCTGTGGCTCCGCGCTCTTCTCTTCGCTCGTGGTGGTCGCGGTCATGTTCAATCTCGTGTCTTGAGGACCTCGACCAGATCGAGGTGATCGACGCGGCGCCGGACGAGCAGCGACGAGACGATCGCGGCGCCGATGACGATGAGCGCCGACACGACGTAGGTCTTGGTCGAGATGGTGGTCGGGAAGCGGTAGAGCTCCGGATCGGAGGTCGACATGACGAGCTCCGCGCCGAGGCGCCCCAAATAAAGGCCTGGGATGATCGAGCAGACGACGACGACCGCGCTCTGCCCGAGCAGGATGCGGCTGACCTCGGCGCGGGTGAAGCCGAGGACGCGAAGGCTCGCGAGCTCGCGGGCTTGGCTGCTGAGAGCGATGCGCGCGTCGTTGTAGACGACGCCGATCGCGATGATGGCCGCGAACGCGGAGAGGATGAGCGTCATCGTGGTCATCGTCGCGCCCGTGAGGGCCTCGAAGCGCGCGAGCGCGTCCGCGCGGCGCGTGACGCTCATGACCTCGGGCATGTCGATCGAGCGCGCGATGAGCTCGCGCTCACCTCTCTCGTCGGTCGTCACGAGGACGCTGGTGATCCCCGACTCGCCGGTGAGGGCTGCGTGCTCGTCGAGCGTCGCATGCGCTTCGATGCCGGTCAGGCCGTCGAAGACGCGACCGACGGGGACCTCGACGGTGCGCCGCTCGCCCTCGAGGACGCGCATCGTCACGAGGTCGCCCTCTTTCACGCCGAGGAGCGACGCTGTGTAGTCGTCGATGAGCAGGCCGTGCTCGGGCAGCGCGACGGGCTCGCCGTAGCGATCGATGAGGCGGCGAAGCACCGCGTGGTCGGGGTGACCGATGAGGATGCGCTCGCGTCGGATGTGCCCCTTCGAAAGCTCGATCGGGGTCATGCGCAAGGGCTCGGCGCGCGTGACGCCGGGCTGCGCGGCGAGCGAGCCGACGGCGCTCGGATCGACGGCGCGTCGGAACGAGACCGTCAGATCCTCGCGCATCGCGCCCGTGAACTGCTGCGTGATGAAGTCGTCGAGGAGGTCGCCGTTGAAGCTGCCGATGACGTTGATCGCGAGCGAGAACGAGAGCGCGACGATGCTGAGGAGCGCGCGGCCCGGCCTGCGCGCGAGCTCGCGCGCGACCATCTTGCTGCTCGGCGAGAGGAGCGCGAGGACGCCGCTCCGCTCGAGGAGGCCGCGCTTGAAGACCGCAGGAGCGGGCGGGCGCATGGCCTCGGCGGGGGGGAGCTTCACGATGCGACGCGCGGCGCCTACTGCGCCGATGAGCGCGGCGCCGACCGAAACGAGCACGCCGACTGCGACGACGTCCGCGGCGACGTTGAACGGAGGCTCGGGGAAGTGGAAGTACTGCGCGTAGAGGTCGGTCATCAACCGGCCGAAGTACGCGCCGAGGAGGACCCCGCCGAGCGCGCCGCCCGTGACGATCACCAAACAGAGCTCGACGTAGTGGAGCGCGACCTCGAAGCCCGTGTAGCCGAGCGCGCGGAGCGAGGCGATCTCCGGGCGCTCGAGCGTGATGAGGCGCGCGAGCACCGTGTTCAAGAGGAACGCCGCGACCCCGAGGAAGATGATCGGCGTGACGAGGGCCATCCCTTTCAGCTGGCCGAGCTCCTGATCGAGGACGCGGTTCGAGGGCTGATCGGCGCGACCGAGCGCGCCCGCGCCACCCCAAGGCGCGAGCAACCTGTCGACCTCGTCACGGACCGCGGCCTCGCGCTTGGGCGTGAGCGTTTCGGTCCCCGAACCCGGCGCGCTCGTGTTCTCGGGCGCGAGCCGTAGCGAGAGGTGGTTGAACGCGCCGCCCATGCCGGTCATCGCGCGCGCCGCGTCCTCGTCCATCCAGAGCACGCCGAAGCCCTTCTCGTCGGCGGTGACGTCGCCGGGCGCGACGGCGAAGAGGTAGTCGGGAGACACGGCAGTCCCCACGATGCGGACCTCGCGCTGACGCCCCGAGACCACGATCGTGAGGACCGCTCCGAGCTCGATCTTGTGGGCCTTCGCGAACGCATCGAGCAGCACGCCCTCGTCCTCGCGACCTGGATCGGGCGTTCGGCCGCGCATGAGGTGAGGGACGTCAGCGGCGGGCTCGCGGTTCGTAGGCAAGCTCACGAGGACGCCGACCGGTGGTGCGGCCGCGTCCTCGACGCGCAAGCGCAGCGGCTCGACGACGCTCGCGCTGACGCCCGTGACGCCCTCGATCGCCGCGATGCGATCGGCGAGCGCGAGCGGGGCGCGCGTGCAGCTCGCGAAGATCTCGCCGAAGCGCTGACGCTCGTAGTAAGCGTCGCGTGCGTCGTGGAGCGAGTCGTAGGTCGAACGCAGCGCGACCCACGAGGCGACGCCCGCGAGGACGACGAGCGCGATCGTGAAGGCCTGCCCTCGGAGGCGGACCGCGTCGCGGAAGAGCTTGGTGTGGAGCGGGCTCACCAGCTCAGGTCCTCGGGGCGGGCGCGCGTCGGATGCAGGAGCTCCTTGTGGAGCTTGCCACCTGCCATCGTGATCGAGCGATCCGCCATCGTTGCTATGACAGCGTTATGGGTGATGATGGCGGTCGTGGTGCCGAGCTCGCGGTTCACGCGGTCGAGGACCTCGAGGACGAGCCGACCCGTTTGGACGTCGAGCGCGCCGGTGGGCTCGTCGCAGAGCAGGATGTCGGGGCGCTTCGCGACCGCGCGCGCGATCGCGACGCGCTGCTGCTCGCCGCCGGAGAGCTGCGCCGGGAAGTGATCGACGCGCTCGCCGAGCCCGACGAGCTCGAGGGCTTCCTCGGGGTCCATCGGGTCGTCGGCGATGTCGGTGACGAGCGCGACGTTCTCGCGCGCGGTGAGGCTCGGGATGAGGTTGTAGAACTGGAAGACGAACCCGACGTGGCGCCGCCGGTAGGCGGTGAGAGACGAATCGTCGTCGCCGCCGAGCGGCTGGCCCCTGTAGACGAGCTCGCCCTCGGTCGCGCTGTCGAGCCCGCCGAGGATGTTGAGCAGCGTCGATTTGCCGCTCCCCGAGGCCCCGAGCAAGACGACGAGCTCGCCGTCCGAGAGCTTGAGATCCACGCCGTCGAGCGCGACGACGTCGACCTCGCCCATGCGGTAGATCTTGCGCAGCCCGCGGCCCTCGAGGACGACCTCGGAGCGGACGCGCGAGCTCGTGACAGAAATGTCAGCTCCGCGTGGTGGGGGCGGGTTCGAGGAAGCCATGGCCTCGGAGACGCACGCGCAGGGCAGCGTCGGCCGGCGCGCGGGTCAACGTTGGCGCGTGCTGGACCGGGCGGCAAGCACGCCGACACCCGCGAGGAACGCGACCAAGTAGAACCAGTGAAGGCCGCCGTCTTCGCCCGCGGCGCGACAGGACGCGCACCCGCCATGATCGGGGCGAGCGCCGGGAGTCTCGTCGCTCGAAGCGGTCGCGCTCGGCCCCGCGGTGGTGGACGGCGCGCTCGACGGTGAGCCCGTGCTCGAGGGTGAGCCCGTGCTCGACGGTGCGCCTGTGCTCGACGGTGAGCCCGTGCTCGAGGGCGACGCGGACGCGGACGTCGCGGGGCTCGCGAGCACGCCTTTATCGACGAGCTCGCTCATCATGCGCGCCGCGGCCTCGGGCAAAGACGCCGTCTCGCGGACGTCGCCCTCGCGCGCGCCCTCGTCGATCCAGTAGGCGATCGCCTCGATCTCGTGAGGTGCGAGCTCACCGGAGCCCTCGGGGGGCATGCGATCGTCGTGCCCCTCGGGGAGGCGCGCGCGCACGATGAGCGGGCTCTTCTTCGACGCGCCGCGGACAATCGCTGGGCCCGTGTCGCCGCCCTTCAGCAAGGCCGCGACCTCGTCGGTGCGCAGGCCACCCGAAGGATCCGCGCCGCCGTGGCAATAGCCGCAGCGATCGTCGAGGACGGGCTTCACGAGGTCCTCGAAGAGGCGCGCCGAGGGCGGGAGCTTCTCGCGCGCGACGGGCGGCGCGCTGACAGTGGGGTAAGCGCTCGCGCTCGATGTCGAAGTCGAGCTCGGGTGCGAGGTCGCGCTCGGATGGGAGGTCGCGCTCGGATGGGAGGTCGCGCTCGGGGTCGACGTCGACGAGCTGCTGCTGCTTTTTCGCAGGCGATCCGGCACTGCGGACGCAGGCGTCGATTCGCTCGCGCCCTGGTCGACCCACCACGCGACGAGGTCGAGCTCGCGCGCGTCGAGCTGCGGCTTGCTCCGCGGCGGCATGTGGTCGTCGTCATCCATCGGGAGGCGCGCGCGCGTGACGAGCGGGCTCGAGCCGGCGCTCCCAGGCTTCGCTGCGGGGCCAGCCTTGCCGCCCTTGAGGATGGCCGCGACGGAGTCGACGCTGAGCCCGCCCTTGGTCTTCGCGCCGCCGTGGCAGCCGCCGCATTTGTCCTGGAGGATGGGCGCGACGTAGGCCGCGTACGCGGAGCTCCCCGCGCTGATGGGGTGCGACGCCGCGGAGCTCGAGCTGGAGCTCGAGCTCGAGGGCTCGCTCGAAGCGCTCGCGAGCGCGCTCGGGAGCGAGGCGCCAGGCGCGGCGCTCTTCGCGGTGGAGGCTGGGAGCGCACCCTCGGCGGCGCCGTCTTCACCGAGCGCGCGCTCGAGCAGCGGGCGCGCGGCCGCGGGCGCGAGCGCGTCGCGGACGCGGAGCTCCGCGGAGGCGCCGCGCTCGATCCAGAATTTGATGAGCGCGAGCTCGGCCTCGGTCGCGGGCTCGTGATCCTCGGGCGGCATGTGATCTTCGTCGCTCGCGGGCAGGAGCATGCGCGCGAGGACGGGGCTCTTCTCTGGGTCGCCGGCGACGACGCCGGGCCCGTTCTCGCCGCCTGCGAGCAGCGCCTCGAGCGAGTCGACGCGGAGCTTACCTTTCTGTTTGTCAGGGCCGTGGCAGTCCACGCATCGCTCCGTGAGGATCGGCGCGACGACGCTCTCGTAGACCAAGGGGTCCGAGGTGTGGGTCGGCCCCTCTTCATTCGCAGGAGGGTGCTTCTCTGCCCCCAACAATTTCTTCAAAGGACCGGGCGCGTATTCGGTCAGGTAGGTGTCGCCGTGCGTGAGCGAGCCGCCGAAGTGAGCGCCGATCGAGAGCGTCGCGACCGAACCGAAGAGGAGCGCGCGATAGACCCAACGCGCGACTCGGCTCGAGCGAGCCTCCACAAAAGACCACGCGGCGAGCGCGGCGCAGGCGAGCGCGATCGAGACGAAAGCCAGGTGTTTGTGCAGGCCGAGGAGGCTCTGTGGGTAGCCGCCGCCCTTGCCGAGGAGGTGGCCCGCGAGCAGCGCACCGGCGCCCGTGACCCCGAGCGCGATGAGCACGACGCCCGTCGACGGATCGAGCTTCTCGCGCGCGCGCTTGAAGAAGCTCAGCGACTCGGCGAACGCGAGCCACAGCAAGAGCCCGATCGGCAGGTGCACGATGAGCGGATGAAAGCGCCCGATGAAGAGGCCCGAGTCGCCAGACTTGCCCCGCCAGAGCGAGAGCGCGACATGCACGACGGCCGCCGTGAGCGCGAGCGCCCCCGCGAGCGTGAGCCCCGTGCGTGAGGGTGAGGTCCGGTCGTCCGCCGCCAACGCGGTTATCTTTCCACAGCGCGCGCCCGCGGGCTCGCGCCGCGCGCAGCGAACTCTCTGTTCCCCGGCGGCAGCCCGAGCGCGCTCGTCGTGGGTTGCTATGACGTTGTATTAGAAATGCGACGTCTTGCGGCCTGGTGAGCGTCGTGGTTCTTCGCGCCGATGAACCAGACCTCGAAGATGGTTGTTCGGTCGGCGCTCGTCTCGACGTGGCTCGTCGTGGGGGCGGTGGCGTGCGGTTCCTCGGAGAAGGGCTCGAGCGAGCCCACTGCGAGCGCCGAAGCTTCGTCGAGCTCGAGCTCGAGCGCGTCGACGTCGAGCTCGGCGGCGAAAGAGCCCGCCGCGCCCAAGCCTGCGGTCGAGTGGACCGGGTTCTCCACGCCCGAGAGCGTGCTCATCGACGACGATCGATATTGCGTCAGCAACGTGAACGGCAAGGCGCTCGAGGCCGACAACAACGGGTTCATCAGCGAGCTCTCGCCCGACGGACAGGTGAAGAACCTGAAGTGGATCGAGGGCGGCAAGAACAAGGTCACGCTGAACGCGCCGAAGGGGATGGCCCTCGCGGGTGGCGTCCTCTACGTCGCGGACCTCGACACGGTGCGCATGTTCGACGCGAAATCGGGCGCGCCGAAGGGCGAGGTGAAGATCCCGAAGGCCACGTTCCTCAACGACGTCGCCGCGGGCCCCGACGGGAAGATCTACGTGACCGACTCGGGCCTCAAGCAGGGCGCGTCGGACTTCGAGCCGTCGGGCACGGACGCCGTCTGGGTCATCGAGAAGGGCAAGGCCAAGGCGCTCGCGCAGTCGGCCGACCTCAACAAACCGAACGGCGTCACCGTCGACGCGCGCGGCGTGTGGGTCTCGACGTTCGGCGCGGCCGAGGTCTTCTTGCTCGGCGCGGACGGCAAGAAGGGCGAGGTGCTGAAGACGCCGGCGCCGAGCTTGGACGGGCTCGCGTGGGTCGGCGACAAGGTCCTCGTGTCGAGCTGGCAGAGCAAGACGATCTACGTCGGGAGCGCCGGGAAATTCGAGGCCGTGCTCACGAACCTCGCGGCGCCCGCGGACTTCGGCGTGGACGTGAAGCGGGGGCGCGTCGTCGTGCCGCGGTTCATGGATAACGTTGTTCAAGCGTACGAGCTCGCGCTGTGAGCTCGGCCGATCGCGAGCGGTCTATTTGCAGGTCGCGAAGTCGTCGCTCTTGAAGAGGAGGAGCGCGCCCTTCTCGAGCGTGAGCCACGGCGTGACCGTGTGGAACGAGATGAAGCCCTTCGGCACGGAGTCCGGCTGAGGGGCGTCGAGCTGGTAGAAGCTGCCCTGCACCAGAGTCCCGATGAGCGAGCGCTCGCCGCCGACCTGACCGTAGACCGTGAGATCGCGATTGCAGGACGGGTGGCCCGAGCCGATGGCGTAGGTGCCGTACTCACCGAGCCCCGCCCCGGAGAACCCGATGCCGTTCGGGCCGGGCGCGCTGAGGGCCTTCTTGTCGACCCAGCCGACGGCCCAGTAGTCGGTGAGGTCGAACGCGATCCGGCGGCGGTTTCCCTTCGACTCGAGGACGAGGCAATCGCGTTCGTCGAGCGTGCGGGCGACCGCTGCGCCCTTCGCGTCGGCGGAGAGGTCGGTGCCTTTCGCGAGCGTCGCGTGGGGCGTCTTCGCGTCGATCTTGAGCTCTGCGTCGACGTCGTAGCTCGACGGCTTGAGCTGGAGCTTGGCGCAGTCGACGTCTTCGGTAGCGCGGCTCGGGGAGCTGAAGTCCTTCGACAGGTCGACGCTCAGCGGGAGCTTGTCGGCTTTGGTTACAGGTTCGTAAGTCAACTGGGTGAAGGCGCTCGGCATCAGGAAGCCCGCGACCAACGTCGGCTCCTTGAAATAGATCTTCTGCTCGTCCGCGAAGACCGTGAGGCGAAGCTCGGCCTGCGTGAGCAGGACGACCGGCCCCGGCTTCGCGAGGTGGAGCTCGATGGTCGCGGGCGCGAGCTTCGCGAAGGTGGGGCCGTCGGCGCGCAGCCGAATCGCGCCGCCCCATTTCTCCTGGCGGATCGTGCACGAGACCTCGGGGAGGGCGGGCGTCTGCAGCACGCGGACGGCCGCAGGCGGCGGAGCCGAAGCGCTCGCGGTCGCGGTCGCGGTCGACGCGGTCGATGCGCTCGAGGCGTTCGACGCCGAGCTCGCGGGCGCGTCGGTCTCGTGCGCGGGCGCTGGGCTGGAGGACGCGCACGCGGCGAGCGCGCAGCCAGCCAAAAAGAGGAGAGCTGCCGAGCTCGTCGAGCACCCGATCTTCATCGCGCTGGAGGCTCGCACACCGCGAGCGCTCCGTCACGAACGCGGCTCGAGCCCCGCGCTGCGTCGATACGAGTGGCACTGCGCGCTGCCCGGTTCGAGCGCGTGACACGCCCAGCCGCGCGTCGCGTAGACCGAGCAGTCGTTCGGGTTCTCCGGTGTGCCGAGGAACCAGCAGGTCCCCGTCGCGTCGGTGCCGAGGCCCAGCTGACTGAAGTGTCCGGGGACGAGCTTGTCGAGGATGTCGCGCCGGCCCTCGCGCTTCCACCGGACGAGATCGTCCTCGGAGACGAGCGCCGTCCCATCAGGGATTTGCCTGCAGCAGGCGCCGCAAGCGCGACAGTCGGGGACCGCGTCGGAGGGAGTGGAGATCGCCACACGAGCTCGTTACCAACTCGAACCGGACCGAGCAACGCCCTGGCTCAGAGCGGGACCTCGACCCAGACGGGGCAATGATCCGAGACGGCGTCCCGATAGGCCGGGCAGCTCGGTGACGAGGCGCAGCCCTCGGTCGCGCACGCGGCGCCGACGGTCGCGCGGGTGCCCGGCGCGGTCGTGAGGATGTGGTCGAGCGTCACGCCCACGCAGCCGTCGCTGCGATTCCAATACGATGTGCAAGAAATACCCGAGGTCGCGAGCGTGAGATGTGCGCCGGCGGCGAGCGCCTCGAGGTCCTCGAGGTCGGCGCGCTCGGTCGCGTTGAAGTCCCCGAGCAGGACGACCGAGTCGTCGCCCGCCGCCCCGACGAGCCGCGCGAGCGCCTCGATCTGTCGAGCCCGCGTCTCGCGCCCGTTGGCGCCGGCGCGCAGGTGAACCACGAGGATTCGCAGGGGACGCGCGTCGCCGACTGCGAGCCGCGCCTCGAAGACGGGCTTCGCGCCCTCGTAGAGCTCGGTGTCCGCGTGGGTCGCGGTCGAGAGCAGGCGCAGCGCTGACGAGTCGAAGAGGACGCCCACGCGCTGCGCGGGGTGGTTCGCGTAGACGAACCGCCAGCTCTCACCGAGGCGCTGCTTCGCGACCTCGGCGAAGAGCTCGGGGTCGCGGATCTCCTCGACCGCCATCGCCGAGACGCCGGTCTCTTCGATGACCGCGAGGGCCGCGTCTCGCTGGGTCGTCGACTTCGGGTAGTTCTCGATGTTGAAGGTCCCGACGCGGACGCTGCGAGGTCCGCAGGCGCGCCCCGCGAGCCACAGCACGAGAAACAGGAGGAGCGCCGCGAACCAGCCGAGCGCGCGTCGAACGCCCCGCCTGCGTCGCGAGATCGTGAGGCGAACGGCGCGAACGAAGAGCCCCGACAGGGTGGTTGGGCGAGCGTGATCGTGAACTCTCATCGAGCCTCCAAGGCGCGTCGCTAGGATGGGGCGTGGGCCCGAGAACTCCCGGACAGATTTCCGGACGCGGGGCAGGCTTCGATTGGGGCGAGTACGTCGCGTGGCTCGTGCGAGAACGCGGAAGCTTGGCTGCGGTCGCGTCGGCGATGGCGGCGCAGCGGCGCGGCGCCGAGCACCCCGACAGCGTCGAACGCGCGCTCCGCAGGCTGCGCGCGCGAGGCTTCGAGGACGGGGGCGCGTGGGGTGCGCGCGCGGTGCAGTGCTTCGGGATGCCGGCGGACGTCTTCGATCGGCTCCGTTGGATGGGGCTCTATCACAGCCGCTTCTCCGATTTGCCGGTGCCGATCTGCGTGGAGCTCCTCCGGAGTTGGGATCGACCGCCGGTCGCGCAATCGGCGGCGCGCGCGTTGGTGCAGCTCGGGCTCGCGCACTGCGCTCTGCGGAGCGCGTCCTACCGTGAGGCGCTCGCGGCGCTCGATCGCGCTCGCGCGGCCGCAGGCTCCGACGCGCTCTCGCACGCGGAGGAGCGGCTCGCGCGCGCTTACTGTGTTGTTCGCAAAGGCGACGGTCGAGCGCCCGCGTGGGCGCTCCTCGGCGAGGCCGACGAGCTCATCGCGAGCCTCGAGCGGAGCGCCGACCGAGCGTGCCTCGACGCGCGCTCTCGCGATCAGCGTGCGTATCTCCTCGTGCGCGGCTCGGCCGACGAGCGGGCGCGCGCTCGCGAGCTCCTCTTCGCGATACCGGAGTCCGGCCCGGTCTTCGCCCGCTTGAAGCGGTGTTTGGGGTTGGCGTATTGCCACAAGCTCGAGGGAGAGCTCGACGCCGCGCGAGAGCTCGCGCGCGCCGCACTGACCGCCGCCGGCGACGGGGGCTTCGTGAGGCACCGCGCGATCGCGCTCGGGCTCCTCGCGCGCCTCACGACCGGTGAAGAGAGCGCGTCTTTCTCCGCGCGGGCCGCGTCGCTCGCCGCGGAGCTCGGAGACGAGGATCTGCGCACGCGCGCGCGCTCGGTCGAAGGGCGTCAGGCCGAGGGATGAGCGTCGCTGACGAGGTCAGGCGCCGTGCGCGGAGACGATCGCCTCGCGGGTCGCGTCGTCGACCTCACCCGTGATGGGGAGCGACTTCTGCCGCTGGAACTCGCGAATCGCTGCGCGATAGGCGGCCGCGTCCTCGGGTGGCGAAGCTCTGCGGAAGATGCCGAGGTTCGTGAGCCGCTGACGGATCCCCGAGTCCTCGGTCGGCGGATCGAGGTGCCCGACGAGGATGTTGTAGGCGTACTCCTTCTGCGTGAGGCTGACCGTGAAGGACTTCACGTCGACGGGGATCTCGAGATCGATCTCGCCGGCGCCGTTCGTCGAGCCCGTGGTCTCGGCGAGCCCTTCGATCGAGAACGGCTCGTTCGCGAGTGGGCCCTCGGGGCCCTCGAGGAGCACGGTGATCTTCACCTTCGGGATCGCGGCGCTGTAGTCGTTCGAGCTCCCTTGTTGGACGGGAGCGGCGTTCGGCTCCGCGTCGGGGATCTCGAGGATGTCACCCGGGTAGAGGATGTCGCGGTTCGGTCGGCGCTCGCGGAGCGCCGCGTTCTTCTCGTGGTTCCACACCGTGTCGGGGTCGAACGAGAGCTCGTGCGCGAGCTTCGTGAGGTAGTCACCCTGCTTGATGACGTAGGGCGGCATGGTCAGGTGCCTTTCGCCTTCTTCAGGTCGGGGAACACGATCTCTCCGCCCGCGGGGATCTCCACGTCGACGACGCCGTCTTTGCCGACGATGCCGCTCTGCTCCGATCCGTCAGCGCACTTGACGAAAAAGCGTTGATACGCGAGCGGTCGACCGTCGCCGTCTTTGAGCGCGATCCGCGTGGGCGGCGGCTCCTTCTTGGGCTTGGGATCGGTCGCCATGTCCGGCGAGTTGAGGAGGATCTTCTTGCCGTCGATCTGGACCTCCTTCGCGAGCGACATGGAGGCGTCCTCGGTCTTGATGACGAGGGATTTGCCTTTGAAGATGCCCTCGCTCGTCGCGCTGATCTTGAAGCCCGCTTCGTCGGAGGTGAGGCCGCCGCCGTCCCCGCGCGCCGCGACGTTCGGCGAGATGATCTCCACGCGATCCGGGGCCAGCCGGATCATGCTCTTGCCGCAGCGAAGGAGGATCTCCTTCTCCGAGGTGATCTCGGTCGTGTCGGCCGAGTACATGCGGCTCACGCCCTGGACGTGGAGGAGGGAAGAGCGACGCGCCTCGTCGCGACCCACCACGGTCACTTGGCAGCCGCGCACGCGGGTCGTCACGTCGTCGTTGAACGCGAGCTCGGCGCGCCCACCGACCTCGACGCGCTCGGCGCCCCCGATCCGCGCCTCGCGAGCGCCCGCGACCTGCTGCTCGAGGTTGCCTTCGATCCGAGTGATCGCGCTCTTGCCGACGCGCGTGCGGGACTCGCCGTCGATCTCTTCGGAGCGAAGCCCTCGCACGCGCTGGGTCTTCGTTTGGGCCTCCTCGTGGCGGGTGCCGTCCACCACGATCGCGTCATTGCCCATCACGCGCGCGTCGCGGTTGCGAACGACGACCTCGGTGAGATCACGCTGCGCGCGGACGTGGAGGATCTCGCTGCCGGCTTGATCGTCGATCGAGATCTCGCTGTAGCCCTTGCCGCCGGGCGTGCTCGACGAGCGAACCCCGCTCTTCGTCTTCTTCTCGGGGAGCTGGAACGCAGGTGGGTGCGTCCCGTTGTGCAAGCTACCGAGCACGATGGGCCGGTCGGGGTCTCCGCCCTCGAAGAGCACCGTGACCTCCATCCCGACGCGCGGGATGTACTGCGTGCCCCAGCCGGCGCCGCCCCACGACTGCAGCGTGCGGATCCAGCAGGAGCTCCGCTCGTCGTGCTTTCCGTCGCGATCCCAATGGAACTGCACCTTGATCTGACCGCGCTCGTCGACGTGGATCTCCTCGCCGGGCGGGCCGACGACGGTCGCCGTGAGCGCGTTGAGGACGTTCCGCGTTCGCTTCGGTCGAGCGACGAAAGGGACGTCCGAGGGCACGGTTCGAAACTCGTTCTGATAGGTCGGTCCGTCGAGCCCTGCGCCGCCTTGGTGGCGCACGCTCGTCACGACGTGCGTGCGGTTCGCGCGTGGGCTCGAGCTCCCCTCCAAGCGAAAACGCAGGCCGGGCGCGAGCGCGGTGCAGCGGCTCTCGCCGCGCGCGCAGTCGGCGCTCCGCCGGGCCGCGCGGAGGACGTTGCCCGCGTCCGCTGTCTCGGTCCCCCAGCTCGGCAAGCGATACCGCCCGTGATGCTCGTAGACCTCGAGTTCGGTGTCCGTGCCCGCGCCTGTCGCCGCGGCCCGACCGCGGAGCTCTGCGAGAGGACGGCGCGGATCGTAGTCGCGGAACTCGGCCGCGTTCGTGCGCACACTTGAGCGTGGAACGAAGTGAATCACCTTGTCCCACGACGACCCGGCGAGGCCCTCACCCTCGACGCACGTGAGCTTCGCAGGCTCGCGACCGTGGATGGAGCCGTAGCCGTGCGGCTCGTCGATGAGGACGATCGTCTCCGCGTCCCCGAGTCTCGCGGACGAGAGATCGACCCATTCGGGGTGCGCGAAGTAGAAGAAGATCCCCTCCTCGGCGAGCAGGCGCGTGACGAAGTCGAGGTCCGTCTCGTCGTATTGCGTGCAGTACTCGCGAGCCGGGTAGCTGCGACTCAGCTCGAAGCGGCTCGCGACGTTCCACTCGCGCAGCACCGCGGCGACGATCTCGTCGACGCGCAGGTCCTGGAAGATGCGTGAGCGTCGCCGCTGCGACAGTAGCCACAGTCGCGGGACGATCCGAAATTGCAGTTGGAGCACGCGGTCTGCGTTCCGGCTCCCGAGCTCGCGCACGTCGACGACGAGGCCGCGAACGAGGCGCGCAGGGGCGTCCTCGAGGTGGATGCCGACCGCGGCTGGCTTGCCGAGCGCCGACTCGAGCTGCTCGTGGGTCGCGGGCTCGGCGCACGTCACGTCGACCACGAACGCGAAGGGCTTCGACAGAGCCTCGCTCCCACGGAGCCTGTGCACGACGAAGCGGTCGGTCGGGAAGGGATCGACCGCAAAAGAGAACGGCCGATCGGGACTCGAAGGGAGTTGGGAGGGGCTCACGGAAAGTTCAGCCTTTGCAGCTGGCAGTCCGATGCCTTCACCGTCCAAGGCGCCGCGGCGATCTTCTCGACGAGCGGTCGGTAGATGGTGTTTCGCGCCCACCTGCCGTTGTCCATGTCGTGCTTGTTCTTTGCGCCGTCCTCACCCATGAAGAGACCGCCGACCTTGCCCGGCGTCCCCATCACGCTGTAGCGCCCGTCGGGGTTTCCTATCCCCCATTCGTCGTGGATGTCTCCATCCGCCGCGCGATGTCCAGCTGCGTGGCCGATCTCGTGAAGCAAGGTAACGAGGTCACCGGAGGGCCGGTTGACGTAGAGCAGGATGTAGCGCTCTCCGGGCGTGGACGTCGGCTTCTCGTTCGTCGGCCGCGGGAAGGTCTCGCCCGTGCCGTTGGACTCTTTGACGATCGAGCAGAAGATGACCGGGAGAAATTTCGACCCTGGGTCAACTTCCTTCTTCGCGCGTGCCACCATTGCTGCCGCAATCTGGGCATCGTCGTTGAAGTCGCTCCACTGCCCACCGGGAATGGAGATGCAGGCCCCGTTCGACTTGTAGAGCCGAAGCTCCAATCCATGCTCCTGGAGCAGTCGGTCGGCCACTTGGGCATAGCTCCGTGGGACGATGCCGGGGTCGTTGTACGAGTAAAAGACGCACTGCACGACACGCGCCTCAGGCAATATGAAGTCAGGGTCCGGATCCGGGTGGGTGGCCTTCACCTTGGCGTTCGGGGGTGCGGTGACATTCCGCGCGTGCTTGGCCATGCTGCTCTCAGATTCGGCGCAGTGGGTGAGGGCCGTCAAGCGCTCGGGGTTCAGCGTTGAATCGATGTGGTCCGATACAGTCGATCGCGACCTTTGGGTCTGAATTGCAGACAATTTTGTAATCAAGCCCGGGCGTCGCCGGGCCGAGCCGTTCGCACACTCGCGAGGACGCGCTCACCCTGCCGATCGATTGATGATCGGCGCGCCGTTACGTTTCGGTGTTGGGTAGATTGGGCGCATGTCGAAGCTGAGCTCGTGGTCGATGCGTCTCTTGTTCGGTGCTGTCGCGCTGTCCTCGTCGAGCGTCGCGAACGCCCATTTCGTCCTCGAGACGCCGCCCTCTTGGCAATCCCAAGACTTCCTCGGATCGCCTCAGAAGGCGCCGCCGTGCGGCGACGAGGCGGGCGGCACCGCTTCCAACATTGTAACTGCCTATCAATCCGGACAGACCATCAGCATCACCATCAACGAGACCATCTTTCACCCGGGGCACTACCGGATAGCGCTCGCCGTGAACGACAGGAGCGAGCTGCCCGAGGAGCCCCCTGTGACCGCGGGCAGCACTCCGTGTGGGTCCGTCCCGATCATGGATCCGCCGGTCTTCCCCGTGCTTTTGGATGGGGCTCTGCAGCACGACGCGCCGTTCGACGGTCCGCAGACGATCGAGGTCACGCTGCCCGCGGACGTCACGTGTGACCACTGCACGCTCCAGATCATCGAGTTCATGTCGAACCACGGGCTCAACAATCCGGGCGGCTGCTTCTATCACCACTGCGCCGACATCTCGCTCCAGACGGAGCCCGTCATGACGACGACGACCGTGACGGCGTCGTCGTCGAGCACCACGGGGTCAGCCGCGGGCGGTGCGTCCGACGGCGGAGCGGGTGGCAACGGCGGGGCGGCGCGGGCGCGACCGACGACGGCGGCGACGACGGCTGCTCGTGTCGCGTGGGCGCGGGCGACGAGAGCACTTCGTCGTGGATGGGGCTCACTGGATTCGTCGCGTTGGGGCTCGCCGTGGGCGCTCGTCGCGGTCGCGGTCGAGGGCTCACATGCCGGGGGGCAGCGGGATCTTCCACTCGCGAGCGCGCCTGAGCGTCCGCGCGTTCTCGGGGACGCGCTCGAGGTAAGCGCGGCGAAAGAGCGGGGTCTTCATCCGGCTCGCGACGTCGCAAACGTCGCAGCGCAATTTCGAGCTCCTGACGAGCGCGCGCGTACTCACCCGCCGCGAAGAGGGCCTCGGCGTGGACACACGCGAGGAGCTCTTGTCCGAGCTCCACGACGCCGAGGATCGCGAGCAAGCGAACGGCCTCGTCGGCCGCGCGCAGCGCGTCCTCGGTGCGACCGAGCGCGAGCGCGACCTCCGCGAAGACCGCGAGCGTCGTCACGCGAGGCCCGCCCGAGGGATCGACCTCGCGCAGCGCTCGCTCGACGTGCTCGAACGCGCGCTCGGGTTTGCCGCGCGCGAGCTCGAGCTTGGCGAGGCACACCATCCCGATGCTCAGCATTCGCCGGTCGTTCGCCCTCGCGAAGGGCTCGAGCGCGAGGGTCAGGCAGCGCTCGGCCGCGTCCAAGTCGCCGGTCAACACGAGCAGGTAGCCGAGGTTCTGCCGGATGCCCGCCGCCGCGTAGGTGTAGCGCGCGTCCGACTCGGCGATTCGCAGGCCCTCGGCGAGGAGCGCGAGGGCTTGTTCGAACCGGCCCATGTGCATGTGCATCGACCCGGCGGTCCAATATTGGAGGCAGGCCCCGAACGCGTCGTTGGCCGCGCTGAAGCAAGCGAGCGCGGAGAGCGCGTGAGCGGCGCCAGCCTCGGGATCACCCTCGAACCAGTCGGCGTGGATCGACCTGCACCGCAGGATGTGACCGCGTGTACGAGATCGCGCTGCTCGAGATCCGCGAGCGACACGTTGCTGAAGAGCCGCACGGAGCGCGTGCGCTCGCCGGCGTGCCAGAGCTCCGCGACGAGCTGCGCGCACGCGAGGACGAAGTCGTCGGAGCTTCGATCTCCGAAGGAGGTGAGGAGCTCCGCCATCTCGATGAGCTCATCCATGCGCTTCAGCCGATGCGCCGCTTGCCCGATGATCGCGACGGCCCTGCACCAGAAGGGCGGTCGGGAAGGGATGCCGTCCGCGGCATCCCGCCGAGCTGGAGCTCGATCGATGACATCGAGCGACGCGAGGGGGGAAGGGATGCCGGCCGCGGCATCCCGCCGAGCTGGAGCTCGATTGATGGCCTCGAGCGCGCGTCGCGCGAGGCTCCGCGCGACCTCGGTGCGACCGAGCCACCGCGCGGCCTCGGCGCGCGCCCAGAGGAGCTCGCCAGCGATCGCGCTGCGCGAGGGCGCGCGGTCGATCGCTTCGAGCGCGAGAACGGAGAGAGCCTCGACGCGCTCCCAATCGCTCGCGCGCAGCGCGACGTGAACCGCGGCGCGGTAGCGCTCGACCGCGCGATCGAGCTCGCCACCTTGAACATAGTGAAAGGCAAGCGTCGCCGCGTCCGTCTCACCGTGCGCCTCGAGCCACGCAGCGGCGAGCTTGTGACCGCGCGCGCGATCCTCTTCGGAGAGCATGGCGTAGGCCGCGTCGCGCGCGAGCGCGTGGCGAAACCAGAGCTCGCGCTCACCCGCGTAGCGCGAGGTCGGCTGCGTGACGACGATCTCGTCGGCCTCGAGCCGGCGGAGGTGCTCGTCGAGATCGGCGCTGTTCGTCAGCGCCGCGACGCCGCTCGGCCAGAACGCGCGGCCGAACACAGCGGCCGCTCGCAGCGCGCGTCGCACCTCGCTCGGGAGCCGCGAGAACCGCGCTTCGATCGTCGCGACGATCGAGGTGGGGAGCTCGCCGTCGCGACCGTCCACGTGCGTTCGCACGAGCTCCTCGAGGAAAAACGGGTTCCCGCCCGCGCGCCGCGCGATGCCCGCGACGAGCTCGGCGGAGGCCTCGTCGCCGAGCGCTTCGCGCACGAGGGCCTCGCTGCTCCGCTGCCCGAGCGGCCTCAGCGCGAGGGTTTGCAGCGGGCGACCTCGCCAGAGCTGTGGATAGGTGTCCGCGATCTCGGGGCGCGCGAACGCGATGACGACGAGCGGGGCCTCCTCGAGGACGCGCAAGACATGGTCGATGAAGCGCAGTGAAGGATCGTCGGCCCAGTGCAGATCCTCGAGCAACACGAGGAGCGGGCCTCGCTCGACCTCCGCGACGACGACGCGCGTCCACGCGGCGAGCATCCCCTGCGCCATCAGCCCGGGGCTCGTGAGCGCGGCGCGGAGCTCGGCGCTCGGCGCCGACGTGAGCGCGACGCCGAGCATCATCGCGAGGAACTCTCGCGTGTCGTGCGCTCGCTCGGCGCGACGAGCCCGTCCACGAAGCCGCCGAGGGCCCGCTCGCGCGCGGCTGCGCTGTCGCCGCTGCGAACCCCGGCCTGCGCGCGCAAGAGCGCCGCGACCACCCCGAGCGACGCGCCTGCGTTCAAGGGATCGGCCGCGGCTCGCCAAATCCTCAGCCGAAGCCCCGAGCGCTGAAGCCGCTCGAGGAGCTCGATCGCACGCGGCTCTTGCCGACGCCCGCAGGCGCCGTGACGAGCGCGGCCTGCGCCGATCGCTCGTCGACGGCTCGCTGCACGATGAGCTCGAGCATCGAGAGCTCGTGTTCGCGGCCCACACAGCGGGTCGGCCGCCCGAGGAGGAGCCGCGTGGACGAGGCCGTGACGGCCTCGCCGCGCAGGATGGGACCGCGGCCGTCCGCCGCGACATCCATGCGGCCGACGAGCCGCGCCTCGACGGTCGCGTCGATGCGGATCGTCGGGTCGGTCGCGCCGTCGTCGAGGGCTCGCAGCGCGGCCTCGCGGACCCGCCCGCCGCTCGCGTCGTCTTGGACCAAGCCGACCCGGACGCGCGCGCTCGTGAGCGTGTCGCGGAGCGCGAGCGCGCAGCGCGCGGCCCGGACGGCCTGATCGGTCGCGGTGCGAGGCTCCTCGATTGTGATGACAAATATGTCAGCGCGAGGCTCGCTCACCGCGCCCCTGCAGTCGTGTGCGACGCGGCCGATCGTGAGCTCGGCGGCCTCGGTGGAGGTGCCTTCGCCTCGGCCTTCGGGCCGCGGCAGCTGCGCTGCCACCCACGCGACAGCGCGCCGCTCTTCGACGGTCACCGCGGGCGGCTTCGGCGCCTCGGGACCTCTTGCGCGATCGAGCAAGGCGAGCGCGCGCGCGGCCTCGGCGCCGTCCCGAGGACGATCGCCGAGCGCCTTCGAAAGCATGCGATCCATCAGCGCGGCGAACGGCGCGGAGACCGCCGCGACGTCCGCGATGCGCGGTGAGGGCTCGAGCACCAACTTCAGGAGGACTGCGGTTTGGCTCTCCGCCGCGAACGGCGATTTGCCCGTGAGGCACGCGAAGAGCAGGGCCCCGAGCGCGAACACGTCGCTCGGCGGGCCCACGGGATCACCGCGCGCTTGCTCGGGTGCCATGAACGCCGGCGTCCCGACCATCGCGCCCGCCTGCGTGAGCGCGAGCTCCACGCGAGGTGTCCTCACGACGCCGAAATCGAGCAGTTTGGGCTGCGCGACGTCGCCCGCTACGAGGATCACGTTGCTCGGCTTGAGGTCGCGGTGGACGACGCCGCGCTCGTGCACGACAGCGAGGGCCTCGGCGAGGCGTCGACCGAGCTCGAGCGTCTCGGCAGCGGTGAGCGTCGCGCGCGCGAGGCGCGCCTTCAGCGTCTCGCCAGCGGCCCACTCCATCGCGAGCCAGCGCTCGCTCGACGCGAGCGTCCCGTGCGCGAGGTAGCGGACGATCGCGGGGTGTCGGAGCTCCGCGAGCACCGCGACCTCGCGATCGAAGCGCGCCTGTCGCTGGCCGTCGGCGGCGTCGAGCATGACCTTGAGCGCCGCGAGCTCACCGGTGAGGCGGTCGTGCGCTCGATACACGACGCCCATCGCGCCGCGGCCGGCGGGCTCCAAGACCTCGAAGCGGTCTCCGACGACCATCCCGCGGCGCATCACGCGCTCGAGAATGTCCAGCTCGATCGCGAGCGGTCAAGCGCGCTCGCGCGGGAGCTCACGCGGGCACGAGCGCGTCGAAGAAGGCCGCGAGATCGGCGGGCAGCGGCGCTTCGATGCGGAGCCTCTCGTTCGAGACGGGGTGCAGCAGCGAGAGCACGCTCGCGTGCAGCGCGTGCCGTGGCAGCTCGAGCGTCGCGTGATCGGCCTCGGTGAGCTCGCCGTCCGCGCCCCGCGCGAAGAGCCCGTCGTCGCCTCCGTAGAGCTTCTCGCCGACGAGCGGCAGCCCGACCGACGCGAGGTGAACCCGGATTTGATGCTGACGGCCCGTCTCGAGATCACACGCGACGAGCGCGTAGCGAGCGCCTGTCTCGGGGTGGACGCGCCGCTCGAGGACCGTGCAACCCGTCGCGGCGGTGAGGCCCTCGCCGGGCTTCGCGACGCGCATCTTCACGCGCAGCGAGCTCGTCGGGTCCTCCTCGAGCGGGACCTCCACGCGGAAGCGATCGGCCGGCGGCTCTCCGCGCGCGATCGCGACGTAGGTCTTCTCGACGAGGCGCGCGCGCGCTGGTTTGTCCGTGGCCGGGTCGATGCCGGCGAACTGCTTTTTTACGTGCCGGTCGGCGCTCGGCGTCTTGCTGAGCAAGAGCACGCCGCTCGTCTCGCGATCGAGCCTGTGCGCGAGGAAGTTCCGCTCGCCCGGCCGCATTCGTTCGATGAGCTTGACGACCGTCGAGCGGTAGTAGCGCGCCGTCGGGTGCACGGGCACGTTGGGAGGCTTGTCGACGGCGATGAGTTCGCTGTCCTCGAAGAGGACGGGCAGCTCGCGGTCGACGTCCTCCTCGTCCCACGGGGCCCGCCAGAGCAGGATGAGCTGCTCGGCGCGCACGCGATCGCTCGCGCGGAGCGGCCGCGCGTCGGGACCGAAGGCGCTCGCTGTGATGATCACCTGCGTCCGCGTGCGGCTCGTGCGCTTGAGCTGGGATTGCACGAAGCGGTCGAGCCGCATGCCCGCGGCCTCCGGCGGCACGCGCAGGACGGTGACCACGGCGCGCTCGTCGACGCCCGGCGGGCGCGTCGGGCGCTCGGAAAGCTCGCCTACACGAAGCCGGCTCATCGCGCGAGGCCACTTATGCTACAGCCTCGCCCCGCATGGAAATCTTGTTCGCGGCGACCGAGCTCGGCCCGGTGGTCAAGGTCGGCGGCCTCGCCGATGTCGTATTCGCGCTGTCCAAGACGCTTCGCAACCTCGGTCATCGGGTCACGATCGCGATGCCGCGCTACCCGGCCTTCGAGCAGGCCGGCGTGCTCTCCGCGCGCAGGCTCACCCCGCTCAAGGTCGAGTGGCCGTCGGTCGGCGGTGCGCCCACGCGTCCCCCCGTCGAGGTCACGGTGTTCGACGGGCGGCTCGCGACGGGCGTCGACCTCCTCCTCTTCGAGTGGTCGAACAGCGAGCGCGGCGGTTTCTTCAACGATGTTAGCCATACGTCGGGGGCTGGCATCTACGATCACAAGGGCGGGCCCGTGGCGGCCGCGCAGCGGTTCTCGACCTTCGCCGGCGCCGTCGTCGAGCTGATGCGTCAGCGCGAGGCGAACGAGCAGGCCTTCGACGTCGTGCACCTGCACGACTGGCCGACCGCGATGATCGCGTACCTGATGCGGCAGCACCCGGACCTCGACGCGACCCGCAGCGTGCTCACCATCCACGATATCTCTCATCAGGGGATGTTCTACGCCGAGGAAGGGCGCCGCGTGCTCGCGGACTTCGGGCTCGGCCCGGAGCACTTCACCCCGCAGAAGCTCGAGTTCTACGGCGGTCTCAACATGTTGAAGGGCGGCATCCTCGCGGCCGACGCGATCACGACGGTCTCGCCGACCTACGCTCGCGAGATCGTCACGCCCGAGGGCGGCGCGCGCTTGGACGGTGTGCTGCGCGCTCGCAAAGACGCCGCGCACGGCATCATGAACGGCATCGACTACGCGGTGTGGAACCCGGCGACGACGCCCGCGATCGTCGCGCGCTACGACGCTGACGACCCGTCGAACAAGGGCCGCTGCAAGACCGCGCTCCTCGACGAGCTCGGGCTCGAGCTCGATCCTGCGCGGCCGCTCTTCCTGTCGCTCGGTCGCATCGTCAAACAGAAGGGCTGCGACCTCCTCGCCGCAGCGCTCCCGCGCCTGCTCCGCCAGGACCTCAGCTTCGTCGTCGCGGGCGGCGGCGACCCTGCGATGATCGCCGAGCTCGAGAAGGCCGCGAGCTTCGCACCCGAGCGCTGCAAGGTCCTCGGCTACGTGAGCGAGCCTCTCGCGCACCGGCTCTTCGGCGCGGCCGATTTCGTGATGATGCCCTCGCGCTACGAGCCTTGTGGGCTCGTGCAGCTCTCGGCGCAGCGCTACGGCGCCGTCCCGATCGCGACGCGCACGGGCGGCTTTATCGACGGCATCGTCGACATCGACGCTCAGCTCGAGACCGGCACCGGCCTCCTCTTCGACGGCCCGAACGTCGACGGCATCGTGAGCGCTGTCGGCCGCGCGCTCGGCGCGTACACGCACCCGCGCTTCAGCGCGCTCCGCAGGCGCATCATGCGCCTCGACGTCGGCTGGGATCGTCCGGCGCGCCGCTACGTCTCGGTCTACAAGAGCCTGCTCGCCGAGACCTGAGCTCGCATGCGCGCTTCGCTCCTCGCCGTCGGTCTCGCGCTCGCAGCGGGGGCGCTCGCGGGTGGCTGCGAACGGCGTGATCCTCCGGGGCGCACCGCGGACTCGCCGCCCGCGATCGAGCTCAGCGCCCCCACCGTCGTCATCCCCCTCGACGCGCCCGAGCTGCCCGCAGCCGAGGCGCCGTCTCCCACCGCGAAGACCATCGCGAACCCCGACGAGCTCGAGCCCGGGCACGGCGCGAAGCTCGCGAGCATCGCGATGCGCACGTGGATCTACGACTCGCCCGACGCGCACGGCCGCAAGCTCGGGTACCTGCGCGCGGGCGCGGTCATCGATCGCGCCGAGCGCTCGGCGGGCACCGACAACTGCGCCGGCGGCTGGTACCGCGTCGAGCCTCGCGGCTACGCCTGCGTGGGGAAGGGGGCGACGCTCGACGTCGCGAACCCCATCGTGCAGGCCGCGACCCGGGGTCCCCACCGCGGCGAGCCGACTCCTTACAGCTATGTAATGAGCGCGAGCCCCGGCCCGCACCTCTATTTCCGGCTCCCCTCCGAGAGCGATCAGAAGCGGGTGGAGGGCGCGACCTACGCGACGCACGCGGCGCTCCACCAGCTGCGCCTGAAGGACATGCCCGTCGACCCTGTCCCGCAGTTCCTGCTCGACGGGAACAACCTGCCAATCCCCTACGGCAGCGAGAAGAACCTCTCCTATTCGGTGCATCGCGGCCGCGCGTCGGACCACTCGGCGTTCGGGTTGATCACCGTCTTCGATTGGACGGGCCGGCGCTTCGGCCTGACGACGGAGCTCGACCTCATCCCGCTCGACCGAACGAAGCCCGCGATCATCAGCGAGCTCCGCGGCGTGAAGCTCGAGCACGGCGGGCGGCCAGCGTTTACAGTCCTGTCAGGCGCAAACACCTACAAACGCGACGCGAATGGCCAGTTCATCCAGGTTGGCCTCGCGAAGGGGCGCTCCGGTTGGGAGCTCACGGGTGAGAACCAAGGCGGCGACCACGGCATGCTCGAGACGACGACGGGCCTCTGGCTCGCGGCGCAGAGCCTCACGCTCGGCATCCTCGGCAAGGACCGCGCCCACTACGCAGAGCGCGGCCGGAAGTGGATCAGCGTCTCGATCGAACAGCAGATGCTCATCGCCTACGAGGGCACGACCCCCGTCTATGCGGCGCTCGTCTCGACGGGGCGCGGCGGCATGAGCGACCCGGCGGAGTCGTTCGCGACCGTGCGCGGGACCTTCCTCATTCGGTCGAAGCACGTGTCGGGGACCATGGACGGCAACGAGAGCTCCGACGACGCGTTCGATTTGCGGGACGTCCCGTACATCCAGTATTTCCACGAGGGGTACGCCCTGCACGCGGCCTATTGGCATGACGAGTTCGGCAAGGTCCGCAGCCACGGCTGCATCAACCTCGCGCCCGCCGACGCCGCGTGGCTCTTCGATTGGACCGAGCCCGAGGTGCCCACCGATTGGCACGGCGCGGTTCGACAAGCGGGCGGAACACTCGTCTACATCCATCGCTGAGTTGTGGGGCGAGCGAAGCGAGGGGAACGAGTCCCCAAGTTGTGAGCCTGATGGAGTGGCAAATGGGCGCGGCGATCCTTAACCAAAGGACGTGACGCCCAACGACGGCTCGAAGTGTCCCGGCTGCGGTGCGATCGCTTCTTATCCAGACACCGCACGGTGTCGCTACTGTGGCGCGCAACTCCAAGGGCAAAGCCAGCCTCCATTCCAGCCGCCTCCATTCCCACCACCTCCGTTCCCGCAGCCTCCATTCCAGTCGCCTCCAATCCGGCCGCACCGGCGGTCTGGCCGCCCTGTCGTGGCGATTGGCTGTGTGGCGTTGGTGCTGATCACGCTGGTCGTGAGCATCACTGTCGTGATCGTCGTGCCGGCGGTGTCGCACCCGGGGGTTCGTTACACCTCTGTAAAGGCAAAGCCCTCGCGCTCCGACGTCGGCGGTTACGAGCTAGTCGTCTCGATGGAGCTCGAGACCACTGGCGCGATGCCCAACGTCGCGCCGTACGTCGTCGTGACGGCACAGTGTGATACCGCGGGCGAGACGGAGACCGATGACGAGCAGGCGTTCTTCATGATGATGAGCAACGCACCCAAAGGGGCGAAGTTCGCAGACTCGAGTCACCTCTTCTTCGTCTCCACGCTCTCTCGCTCCCCCAAGCAATGTGAGATTACGCTCGCGCTCTCCGAAGTCGGCGGCGTCGAGAAGTACTGCTTCGAGGACGGCAAGACGACCGCAGGCGCCTGTCGAACCTGATGGGCCGCCACGCACTTTTTTCCGCAGTCGTCACATGCATAGTCGCGCTGGGCTGTGGGTCATCGAGCGACCCCGCAGGGGGCGGCGGCGCGGGCGCGGGGGGCAGCGCGCAAGGCGGCGCGACGCCAGCGATCGTCGCGGAGGCGGGCTTCGTGGAGGCTCCGCCGCGAGAGGTCACTGTACGTGGTGAGGACGCGACGATCGCAGCGACGGCGCGGCTCTTCTACAACTTCATTCCAGCCGACGGCGACGCCGCGAGCAAACCTGTCTTCGTGCTCTTCAACGGCTTCTCGGCCAACGTCGTTCGGGGGTTTGGAACTGGCCCGTACACGGTGGACGATGGCGGCGCGGTGGTCGAGAACCCCGCGTCACTCACGAAGCTCGCCAATCTGCTCTACATCGAGCCACGCCAGGCGGGGTTCTCGTACGACGTCGGCGGCGACGTCGCGACGAGGTGCTCGGCAGCGGTGTTCAATGAATATGCAGACGCGGCCGACGTGCTCTTCGGGGTCTTGTCGTTCCTCGACTCTCACCCCGAGTTGAAGGGGCGCATTTACTGGGTCGGCGAGAGTTACGCGGGTGTTCGCATCCAATGGATCTTGGCGTTCCTCCGTGGCGCGTGGTCGTTCGCGCCCTACGCCGATCCCTCGCTCGCGGAGCGGATTGCGCAGCTCGAGGATCCCTCGCGCCTCCTCGCTGGGCAGATCCTCCTCGAGCCTTGGTTGCTTGGAAAACCGCACGCCGACGCGATCGCCGACGCGTGCACGGAGCCCTCGATCGTCGACGGCGTTTCCGAGAGCGTCGGGGCTCCTTGTTCGCCCGCGAACGCTTGCGCGTGTGCCAGCGCGCACGGTCGCAGCCCGTACAATTACGCTTACACCGATGTCCACCAACGCGCCCGCATCACCGAGGCGAACATCGCAGAGACCTCGGCCGAAACAGCCCCGCTGTTCTTCGGCGTCCCGCTCGAGTCCCTCGACGGTCTTTTGGCTGCGGAGCGCGCGAAGGGCTTCAAGTGCGACATAGCCGACGCCGACGCGCCCCCGCAGGACGATCTCGTCGCCGCGCTGGGCGTGCTGCCACCGGGGCAGGCCTATTTCCTACCCTATTCACCACTCCAACCCGGCAAAGAGCTCACGACCACCCCGGCGGATTGGCGCGACAAGGCGCTGCTCGGGCCTGTGTTCGTCGACAACCTACGCGACGTGCCGACGTTCACTACGAGCGGGGCGCGGGATCTGGTCGTTCCGGGCGTAGCGCTCGCACCCGCCATTGCAACCATCCTTGGGAGCGACCGCGTGACGGCCTCGCCGACAGCCATCAATGTCGCCTACGACGACGGGCAGCGCACGATCGCAGTCGGTCAATACGCGTCCGCGGGGCACATGATTACGATGATCGAGCCCGCAGCCTTCGAGAGCGACGTGGAAGCCTGGCTCGCGTCCCTGCAGTGATGCTCTCGCTAGCCATGCAGAGGAATGTTCTTACGAGTTTGTAAATAAACGCGGGCTCGGTTGGGGCCGGCGTCATGACGTCGCAGCGAAATAGACAAAGAGCCCGAGCAGCGGCAACGTCAGAGCGAACAGCAGCACAGCGAGCGCCCGCAGTCTTCGACGGCCGGCCGAGGGAGCGAACACAACCGCGAGGTTGTGCCCGTACGCAGCCGAGGCCTGTCTGGCCATTGCCTCCGCGCGGCGCTCCCGGCGCCAGGTGACGACCATCGCGGTCACGAAGACCCCAACCAGAAACACGAACGCAGCTGCGAGAATCACCAATACGAGGAGCCTGTCGTCCGGTGAGAGTGGTCGCGAGTTGCTATGTCGCGGAGGCCCGGCCGGCGGCACCAATAGGTAGGTATTCTGGGTGCCGCCCATCTTCGCGCCTCGAGACTATGCCATGCAGACGCCCCGTTGGAAGACCCTGCGGGGCGCTTGGCGCGCCACCGGCGCTGTACCGCTCACGCCGTAGCGGGTTGGAGACGGCTCCGTCGCGGTCGTTCGGTACGAACATGTGCCGCGGCTCGGGCGAAATCGGCCTACCGTTGCGATGTGCTGACCCTACACCGCAAATTCTGGCCACTTCTGGAGCGAGCCGCGGAGGAACCGTCTCAGACCTTCTTCTATGAGGTGCTGCCTTCGGCGCAGATCGCCTTCAAACATGGCAGCTATCAAGCCGAGGCAGAGCTGACGCGGACCGTCTTGGAAGAGCTTGTTCCGGCAATCTTCCAGCTCCTTGCGCCGCCGAATGTTGCTGTGACGAGCAGGCTCGGGCCGGGTGGCTACAAAGGCAAAACGAGTCCGTCGATTCATTCGGAGCTCCGGATCGAGGACGCTCCGGCGAGTGTTGTCGCGGCCGGCATTGGCTGGGTCTTTCGCCAGTACAGTGTGTTGGTCGCCGACCTCCGCGACAGCTTGGAAGGGACATGTCCCTACGCAATCGTCGACCTTGGTCCTGAGCAGCTGTCCGTCGCTGAAGCGGAACGTTTTCTCAATCATGCCACTCTGAATCCGCAGCTCCCGAAGGGGTACACCGCGTTCGGTGACGACTTGCTTGTCCTGAATCTGCCCGACGCTGGTAACGCGCCGCTGCCGGAGACCGAGTTCTTCAAGCAAATGGGTGAGGCTGCCGCTGGCTTCTGCGAAGGAGCGACGATCGCGCAGACGGGGCGTGCCGACGCACGCATGATCCAAAATGACTGGAAGCTCAGGGCGGACGGTGAAGCTTATGCGGAGTTGCTACGGGCCGTGGACATGGCTGAGCTCCATAGGCTCCGGCAACGTCACACGGAGATAGTTACGCAGTGGCTCAATAGGGTGTAGCGATTGGTCAATAGTGGCGCGTGGCCTGCGCGCGATGCAAGAACGGCGCGTCACAAATCCCTGGTTTCGAACAGCAATCTCACACTGGAGCCTTAAACTCCATTTCGTGCGATGAAGCGAGCTTCGATGGCGACGGTGCCCGACCTCCGGGAGTCCATGGAGGCTCCTCGGCTCGAGCTCTTCGTCGAGTCGATGGCGGGGCACGTGGTGCCCATCGACGTCTTCGCCGAGGGCGAGATCTTCCGCGTCGGGGCGCACCGCAGCAACGACCTCGTGCTCGACGATCCGCTCGTCTCGCAGTTTCACTGCAGGCTCCGCGCAGTGCAGGGCCTCTGGCGCGTCGAGGACCTCGGCTCCACCAACGGCACGCGCGTCGACGGCGTGCGCGTCCGCGACGCGGACCTGACGCTTCCGTTCTGCCGGCTTCAGCTCGGCGGCTCGACCATCGCGATCCACACCGCGGGCTCACGAGACGAGGACGACGCTCCCGTCGCGTCGAGCTTCGGCGCCGTCCTCGGCACGTCGCCCGCGATGCGCCGCCTCTTCGGGTTGCTCGAGCGCGTCGCCGAGAGCGACGCAACGGTCCTTCTCCAGGGCGAGAGCGGGAGCGGCAAGAACGTGATCGCCAACGAGCTCGTGCAACGAGGACCTCGGCGTGACGGCCCGCTCGTCATCGTCGACGGCGGGTCGATCGCGACGGGCCTCGCGGAGAGCGAGCTCTTCGGCCATGTGCGCGGCTCGTTCACGGGCGCGACGTTCGACCGCGTCGGAGCGTTCGAGGCGGCGAACGGCGGCACGTTGTTCCTCGACGAGGTCGGCGAGCTTCCGCTCGAGCTGCAGCCGAAGTTCCTGCGCGCCCTCGAGTCGAAGGAGATCCGTCGCGTCGGTGAGACGACAGCACGCAAGGTCGACGTGCGCGTGATCGCCGCGACGAACCGCGCGCTCGAGACGGAGGTCAACCACCGCCGCTTCCGTGAGGACCTGTTCTTCCGGCTGTCGGTCGTGACGGTGCAGGTTCCGCCGCTGCGCGAGCGCATCGAGGACATCCCCGCGCTCGTCGCGGCCTTCGCGCGCGCGACTGGCGCCCGCGGCGCCGAGGCGCTCTTCACCCCCGAGGTGCTCGCCGACCTCGCGACGCATCCGTGGCCCGGCAACGTGCGCGAGCTCCGCAACTACGTCGAGCGCGCGGTCGTGCTGCGAACCACCAAGCGCTCGAAGAGCGGCACTTTCCGCATCGCCGAGCGCACCGAAGAGCAGCCCATCGATCTCGACGTCCCCTTCCGCGACGCGAAGGAGGCCGCGGTCGAGGCGTTCGATCGCGCTTACCTCGGCGCGCTCCTTCGCTGGTCGAACGGCAACGTCAGCCAAGCGGCGCGAAGGGCCGGAATGGATCGCATCCATCTGCACCGGCTCGTGCAGCGCTACGGGCTCCGTGTGGCGGCCAATCGGCGTTAGCCCGGGTGTAGCTTCGACGCGACAGGCGTTGCCACCAAACAACATGTAGGCGGGACAGCGCAATCGCTCGATTTCGCGGAATAGAGAGCGCCGATCGAGCGGCCCCGTCTTTGCGATGGCTCTGTCTCACGCAACAGCGTCGCTCGTGGTGCAGGCCGTTGTTCTGACCCGCACCGCGAGGCGCATTGAACGTGAGGTACGAATGAATCGAGCGCTCTTGGTCGTCCTCCTCGCTGCCGCCGTCGGCTGCACGCAAGGTGGAAGCTCAGACCCCGGCGGCGATGGTTCGGGAGGCTCGGACGGCGGCTCGACCAGCACCGACGGCGGTGCGCCTCAAGGGGGCGGCGGCCACGATACAGGCACAGGCGGCGACGATTCAGGGACGGGCGGCGGCATCCCTGGCGCTCCAGTCCCGGTCGACTGCACCCACGTCGGTCAGGGGACTGACTATCAAGTAGGCCCTGGAAAGGCCTACGAGAACATCGGCGACGTGCCTTTCGAGTCGCTCGGGGCCGGCGATACGGTCCGCATCTTCTATCGGGCAGAGCCCTACCACGAGAAGCTGATGATCGGCGGGGTCGGCACCGAGGCTCAACCAATCCGGGTCTGCGGCGTAGCGGGACCAAACGGCGAGCTGCCCATCATCGACGGCGAGAACGCGACGACGCGCCCGCAGCTCGACTTTCCCTTCACCGGTCACCAGCCGCGCGGACTCATCATCATCGGACACCCCAACAGCCAGCCCTACGCGCTGCAGCCGGCGCACATCACGGTCGAGGCGCTCGAGATCCGCAACGCGCGCTCGCCCCTCACGTTTACAGACAAGTCAGGAGGCACGATGGCGTACTCGGCGCCCGCCGCCGGGATCTTCGTGCAGCGCGGCGACGACATCACGGTGCGCGGCTGCGTGATCCATGACAACAACAACGGCCTCTTCATGGGCACGAGCGGCGGCACCGACCTCTCCCACCGGGCGCTCATCGAGGCCAACTACATCTTCGACAATGGGAGCCCGACAGACTGGTTCGAGCACAATGTCTACAACGAGGTCTCGGACGTCACCTATCAATACAATCATTTCGGGCCGCCCAAATCCGGCGCTGGTGGCGTGGTCCTCGGCAACAACATCAAGGAGCGCTCCGCTGGCGTGACTATTCGTTATAATTGGATTGAAGACGGAGGCCACCTGATCGACCTCGTGGACGCGCAGGAGGCCCAGAGCGACACCGTCGGGATGCCGAGCTTCCACGAGAGCTACGTCTACGGGAATATCCTTTTGCGCAATGGCACCGACAAGGGCTCGATGGTGCACTATGGCGGCGACAGTGGTCTCTACGAGAATTACCGAAAAGGCACGCTCCACTTCTTCCAGAACACCGTCATCGTCAGGAACGAGAGCGCGGGCTCGTGGAACGTGCCAGCGGCCTTCGAACTGTCGACGAACGACGAGCAGCTGATTTCGACGAACAACGTCTATTGGGCTCCCGCCGCACCCGGGTCCGAGACTCCAGTCGTCATGCTCGGGGCGCGCGACAAAACCATCTCGGGCGTCGCCTCGTTCGATCATGATTGGATCCGCACTGGCTGGAGTCCCTTCAATCAGATCCCTGGCAACGCCAACGTGCACGTCGCCGAGGTTGCGGGCTTCCCCGGTGGCCTCGGCGGGACGAACCCTGGCTTTGTGGACGCGGACGCGGGTGACTTCTCGCTGGCTGCGGGCTCGCCGATCGTCGGTCAGGGGACGAGCCTCGCGGGCCTACCCCCCATTACGCAGCAGTACGTGCGCCACCAGAGCTCGCGGCCGCGCGCGGACGCGCAGCCGACCCCGGGGGCGATGATGGCAGACTGACACGTCCAAAGTAGATAGCGCCGTCCTCTCGCAGCCCGTTGATCAACCTGCTCACGCCCCGATCCCTGCGTTGCCGGGGCCCCACCAATCCTCAAAATACCCGCGTATTCCTCCGGTTGGTCCCCCCCGGCGCCTTGGCCTCGGGGCGCTCGCTACGATTGTTCAACGGACTGCTAATGAGCGCGCAACACGAGCGCCCAATAGAGCGCGAGCCCGGCACCGACACCTGCCAATGCAGCGAGTGCGACAATCGCGATCGTGACGAGCCACGAACGTCCAGTCGAGGGGGTCTCGGGGGTGGGGGCCGCGGCCTTCTTGGTGGTCGCCGCCGCAGGTTGGGGCAAGAGCGGCGCGAGCGCGGACCAAGCCTCGGCCGCGTTGGGGAACCGCCCATTCGGGTCGATGCTCAGGCAGCGCGCGAACCAGGCATCGAACCCTGCGGGGACGGCGCCTCCGAGCTCCTTCGCCCGGGCCGAGGCCGGCATGGTCGCTCCTTGCATGATCTCGAGCAGGAGCTCGACGAGCTCGCGACCGTGCCAGTAGTGCTGCCCGGTGAGCATGCGAAACGCCACGCACGCGAGCGACCAGACGTCCGCGGCGGGTGAGATCGTGTCGCCGCCCTGGGTCTGCTCGGGCGCCATGAACCTCGGTGTCCCGAGCGTCGTTTGACCCGTCAGCGATTTGCCCTCGAGCAGCTTGGCGATCCCGAGGTCGAGGATTTTGACGGAGATGCCACCGTTCGGAGCCTTCGCCACGTAGATGTTCTCGGGCTTGAGGTCGCGGTGGATGATCCCTGCGCTGTGGATGGCCGAGAGCCCGTCGCACAGCTGCCCGAGGATGATGCCCGCTTCACCGACCGAGATTGGGCCGGCGGCGATCCGCTCGGCGAGGTTCTGGCCCTCGAGCAGCTCCATCGCGAGCCACGGGCGCTTCAGGCTCGGGTCGAATCCGGCCGAGATGACCTCGACGATGTGCGCGCTCTGCACGCGCGCGCCGATGCTCGCCTCGCGTCGGAAGCGCTCGACCGCGACGTGATCGTCCGCGAGATCCGCGTGGAGCACCTTGATCGCGCGCCTGCGCCCGGTCGAGACCTGCCGCGCGACGTACACCTGCCCAGCCGCGCCGCGCGCGAGCGGAGCTTGGATCTCGAAGTCCCCGGCGATGACTGCGCCGACGAGGGAGCGACCGCGCTCGTTCACGCCGATCGCTCCGTGTGAGCCGCGCGCTCACGTCGTAGGTCTCGACGGCGAGACACTAGGGTTGCCTCGACGAGGGAGGCGGCCTGAGGGGCAGGGCCGCGAAGAACGGGAGGTTGCGGCCGCGTCGCTCGCGCGCGAGCTCGACGATGCCGTGCACCTCCGGGATGCGCTCGAGGTACGCGTTGCGATGCTCGGCGCGGCTGATTTTGCGGGCGCGATCGCATACCAACGTAAAAGCTATCTCGAGCGCTGCGTCCGCGGCGGCGTCCTCTTCGTTGGCGTAGAGCGTCTCGATCAGGGTGAGGTGCGTGAGCTCCTCCCACTCCTCGACGGGGCTCGTGCGCGTGAGCTCGACGGCCTCGCGGGCGAGCACGAGCGCCTCGTCGAGCTCGCCGCGCGAGTACGCGACGGCCGCTGCGACGAACTTCGCCGTGGGCGCGAGCACGGGCACCGCGCGGACCTCGGCCTCGACGAAGTTCGCGACCGCGTGCGCGGCCGCGAGGTGGCTCGCGTCCTGGATGGTCTCGCCGTCGGCGCGGGCCTGCGCGATCCGCCAGAGCAGGAGCAGCGCCTCGTAGACGCGCGTGTGGATCCGCAGGCGAGCAGCGCCGGTCTCGTCGGCGATGCGGCCTGCTTCGCGCTGCATCTCGATGCCGCGATCGACCAGACCGAGCCGAGCCTCCGTCATGCCGAGGTTGTGCAACGCGAAGGCCTCGAGGATGCGCATGCGCCGATCGCGTGAGTCGGCGAGCGCGCGATCGAGGAGCCACCGGGCTTCCTCGAAGAGGCCGAGCAGGTTCATCGACGAGGCCGTGTTGAGCCGCGCGCGCGTCGCGAGCACCACGTCGCCCGCGGTCTCCGCGATGTCGATGAGGCTCGGGCCGCTCGCGACGACCTCCGAAGGATCGGCCATCTGCATGAGCGCGAAGATGCGCGCGTCGAGCACGCGGAGCAGGGCGTCGCTCGAGCCGATCGCGCGCGCCATCGCGAGGGCCTCGTCGGCGAGCGCGAGAGCCTCACGCGGCCGGCCGAGGTCGACCCAGCCACGAACGCGCGCGGCCATGAGCTTGACGCGGATCGGTCGCGAGAGCTGATCGACGACGTCCGACGCGAGCGCGAGCCCAGCGCGGCTGTCGCCCTCGGAGGCGCGCCCGCTCTCGATGAGCGCGCTCGCCGCGAGGCACTGCGCCGCGGCCCAGCGATCGTCGCCGCGCCGAGAGAGCTTCGCGGCCTCCTCGGCGGCGCGCACCGCGTCCTCGAGGCGGCCGAGCGGGATGCGCGCAGTCGCCGCGGCGACGAGCAAATCAGCTTGCAGATCGCCGGTCGGGCCGCACCCGAGGCCGCGCTCCGCGAGCTCGAGCGCGGTCTCCAGATTCGCGCCTGCCGTGAGCGCCTGGCCGGTCGCGCGATGGTAAAGCTTGGCTGCCCATTCGAAGTCCTCGCCGGCGTCGGCGTGCTTCGCGATGAGGCCTGCGTCGGCGTCACCCTTCGAGTCGAGCCAGCGCGCGGCCGCGCGGTGCATCTCGGTGCGGTCCTCCTCGAGGATCGAGGCGTACGCGCCGTCGCGGAGGAGTGGGTGGCGGAAGGTCCACTCGGTCTCGCCGGCGATGCGGCTCTGCTCTTGGCGGGTGATGACCTCGTTCTTCGCGAGGTCCTCGAGCTCCGACGAGACGTCGCGCTCGACGAGCGCGCTCGCGGCGCCGGTCCAGAAATTCTGCCCGAGCACGCTCGCCGCGCGCACGACCTCGCGCATCGGCTTGGGCAGCCGATCGAGCCGGATTTGCAGGAGCGCCTGCACCGTGAGCGGGAGCTCGTCTTGCCCGCTCGCGGCGGCGCGCACGAGCTCCTCGAGGAAGAGGGCGTTGCCGGCGGCGCGCTCGACGATCGTCGCGCGCTGCTTCGCGTCCGCGCTCGGGAGCGCGACGCGGACAAGTTTGTCAGCGGCTGTCGGCGAGAGCGGCGGCAGCGCGAGGCGCGTCGTGTTGCGGTTCGCCCAGAGCTGAGGGAAGCGCTGCTCGAGCTCGGGCCGGCCGAACGCGAACACCGCGAACTTGAGGTCGGGGCAGCCGAGCAGCCAATCGAGCAGATCGATCGAGGTCTCGTCGGCCCAGTGCGCGTCGTCGATGAAGACGATCTGCGGCATGAGCTCGGCCTGCGATCGAATGAGGGCCTCGAGCGCCATGCGCGTCCGCGACTGCATGAGCTGCGAGCTGCGACGCGCGGCGCGGAGAGGCTCGTCGTGATCGTCGGGGAAGGGGACGCCGAGCAGCTCGCTCAAGAACCCGGTGAGGAACCGCAGCGGCTTCGGCAGGCGGAAGTTGAGCTGCTGCCGGACGCGCCCGATCTGATCGTCGAGGCTCTCTCCGTCGTGGACGCCGATGCGGGCGCGGAGCGCGCGCCCGAGGCACGAGAGACTCGAGCCCTGGCTCATCGGATCGCCGCGAACGACCAGCACTTCGGGTGGCAAGCCGCTCGACTCGAGGCGCGCGAGGAGCTCCTGACGCACGCGCGTCTTTCCCGTGCCGGGTGGGCCGGTGACGATCGCGGCGCGTGGCGTGCCCTCGTCGAGGAGCTCTTGATACGAGCTCACGAGGAGCGCGAGCTCCTTGTCGCGCCCGACGGTCGGCGTCGGTCGACCGAGGAGGAGGCGCGACACGAACCCCGTTGGATCTTCACGGACGAGGACCGAGCCGCGCGCGGCGTCTTGCATCACGAAGCGGCCAGCGAGGGCGCCGACGACGCTCGCGTCGACGACGGCCGAGCCGGGCGCGGTCGCTTCGAGCTCCTCGGCGGCGCGCTCGAGGGCCTGCGCTGCCAGGTTCGCGGGCGCGCGCGACCCGCCGCAGAGTTCGGCGCAGCGTCACCCGGCGGTGCGATCGCGGGCTTCCCGCGGCGACGACGGCCTTTGCCTTGGGGATGGCGCGCGTGACGAGCAGCGCAGCGCGCGCGGCACGGATGGGCTCGTCGCCTTGAGATTGGGTGAGGCCGAGCACCGTGACGACGCGCCCACCGAGGAGCGTCTCGACGCGAGCGTCCTCACCGATGACGGCCCGGCTTGCGGAAGGTCTCCGGGTCGAAGGCGTTTCGCCGCCGAGATCGAAGAGCACCGCCGCGACCACGCGACGGACCGCGGCCTCTTTGCGGTGCGGTTTGTCCTCGCTCGTCGGGCCCGTGATGAGCGGCGCCTCGAGCGCGGGCGGCTCGATGATGCGAGATGGAGCGCGCCGAACCGCGGACGCCGAGCGATCGGCGTTCGGGGGATCGTTGGGAGCTCACCCACGCGTGCGAGGCGCGCGCGAACTCAGCGGCGTTCTCGAATCGGTCTTCGGCGCGGCGAGCGAGCGCGCAAGAGGACGCGATCGATGGCCTCGGGGACGTCGAACCGCACCGACGACGCGACGGGCGGGTCCTCGATCACCAGGCGACCGAGCAGCGCGACGATGTGCTCGGTCTCGAAGACATTGCGCAGGGTGAGGAGCTTGAAGAGCACCGCACCGAGCGAATAGACGTCCGCGCGCGCGTCGACGGCCTCCCCGCGCGCTTGCTCCGGCGCCATGAAGTGCGGCGTGCCGAGGATCGCGCCTTTGTCCTCGGCGGGGTCCTCACCGGGCATGCGCACCACGCCGAAGTCGATGAGCTTCACGTTCACGCCGCGGCTGCGGATGAGGAAGATGTTGCCGAGCTTCAGATCACGGTGAACGACGCCGCGCGCGTGGACCGCGGCCATCGCTTGGGCCGCGCGCCGCACGACCTCGACGGCGTCGCGCATCCCGAGCGGCGCGCTGCGCTGCCGTTGCACCAGGTCCTCGCCGTCGAGCCACTCCATCGCGAAGAACGGTCGGCTGTCGGGCAGCGAGCCGTGGTCGATGTACTCGACGATGTTCGGGTGACGCAGGTCCGCGATGACCGCGATCTCCCGCTGGAAACGCTTGCGTTCGACCGAACTCGCGCTGCCACGAAGGACCTTCACCGCGACCGCGCGCCCCGTCTCGCGGTCGACCGCATGGTAAACGTCGCCCATCCCGCCGCCGCCTGCGCGGTCGTCGAGCACGAATCGGTCCGTTTTGCGATCGAGCTCGGGGAGCCCCACTTGGCCCCTCAGGATAACCGACTTCGTTTCTCCGGGGGGAGTCGTCACGACACGCAAACACAGACGCCAATCGTGTGCTCTCGGGGAGGGATTAAGGGTGGATCCCGAAGAGCTCAATCGACGGTCGCCGATGGCGCGACGCGTCGGCCGCCAGACCCGGAAGGCTAGGGGGCTACGCCCTTGGCTGGCTTGATCACGTAGCGCCCGTCCTTCTCGGTCGAGATCGTCGGCAGTCGATGGGTTTGCTCGAAGACGTCGAAGCCGGGCCGGAGCTCGCGCCAGAACTCGTGCATATCGGCATATTCGGCGTTCGAGAGCAGCGACTCCAGGTCTCGCGAGGGGAAGATATGGATATACGTCGGCCGGCCCTTCTGGCCTGTCGACCAACCGATCACGTAGATCTCCTCGATTCGCTCGTCGGTCATCGCGACGCAGCCCACAGAGACGCAGTTGCCGTGGATCATGATCTCGCCGCCCGGTTTGGGGCCCCCACGGACTTTGTCGCTCGCGTTCGGGTAATCGACCTCGGCTGCCAGGTAATAGGAGCTCGACGGGTAGTAATAACCGACTTTGTAGAAGCCCTCGGGGACTTGGTAGTCGCCCTCGTTTCGCTTGGGCCCCAATTGGCCGCTCGCCGCGCATATCCCCCAAGTCCCGATGAGCTTCATTTCGGATTTGCCGTCTCCAGCCCAAACCTCGAATTGTCGCTCGAGCTTGAAGATCCGAAACAGCAAGTCGACCGCGGGGAAGGGGACTCCAGCCTTCGCGAAGAGCTGCTCGACGACAGCCTGCTTCGTCTCGATCGCGTGCTTCACCCGCGCGGTCCCACCCCACGACAAATCAGCCTCCCAATCGGTCGGCATTCGAACATCGGGCGTGGCCTTCGCTGTGGATTCGGTCGCAAGAGACGCCACCGTCGAGGTCGCGGGAGTGGGCGCTGCGCTCGCGGATTCGAGGGCCGTCGCGCTCGCCGAGGCCTCGTTGATGACCGCGCTCGCTGTGGTGGGCGGCGCAGTGTGGGCCGGTTGGGAAGCGGCCTCGCGGCTCTTGGGCGTGGACTCACAACCGACGACGACTGCGAGGATCGCGAGGAGGGATATTCGGATCATACGATTGGCTCTGGCGCGTCCGACGAGGGTCTCGCGCGTGCGGGCATTGTCGCGCGTCGTCGTCCGGATGTGACCGGTAAGGGCTCTTTTGCTTTGGCGTAAAGCAAGCTATGCCGCCCGCTTGAGGCCCGTCCTCGTCCGCCGCGCTCTTTTTCTGTCGCTCGCCGTCCATGCGATGACAGCCGCCCTCGTGCTCGCGTACCGTCTTCGTCCTCGTGTGGAGCCGCCTTCTGCAGGGGAGTATCGGGCGGGTCGCTTGGCCCTCTTCGAAACGCTCGGTGTGCCCTCGGGTGCCCTCGTCATCGTGGGTGACTCGATCAGCGATCGCGCCGAGTGGGCCGAGCTCCTCGGGCGCGCGGACGTCGTGAACCGAGCGATCGCGGGTGAGACGGTGCGCGGCGCGCTCGAGTGGATCGAGCGGGCGGCGAACCCGCAGGCGCGCGGCCTCGCCGTCCTGCTCGGCGTGAACGATCTGTTGAACGGTCGCAAGCCCGCCGAGGTCGCGGTCGACTACGGCGCGTTGCTCGCGCGCGTTCGCTCGAGTGCGCCCGAGCTCCCGCTCCTCGCCGTCGGCGTGCTGCCCGTCCGCGACGGCTCGGCGGGGGCTGGCTTCGTCTCGCCCGTCGACATCGCCGCGACGAACACTGCGATTCGCGCCTCCGCCGAGGAGCACGGCGCGACCTTCGCCGATCCGGGGCGCGACCTCCGCGACAGCTCCGGTGCGCTCGACGCCGACCTCACGACGGACGGGGTTCACCTCAACGGCGTGGGTTATCGGCGGCTCGCGAGCGCGCTCGCGCCCGCGCTCGCCGCGATGAAGGCCAGCCCGTGAGCGAAGAGGCGAAGGCCGTGAAGGGCGACGCCCGCATCCCTTGTCTCGACGGGATCCGCGCCGTCTCGATCCTGATGGTGCTGCTCGCGCACCTCAACGGGACTAGGCATTTTCCAAAGCTCTACCTCGACCGCTGGCTCGAACTCGGCAACTTCGGCGTCCGCGTCTTCTTCGTCATATCGGGGTATCTCATCACCTCGCTCCTGATGAAGGAGTACGAGAAGACCCGAACGATCAGCCTGCCGCAGTTCTACTTTCGTCGCACGTTTCGCATCTTCCCTGCGTTTTACGTGCTGATCGGGGCCCTCTTCGTGGCCGATCAGCTGGGCGCGATCCACCTGCGCGACGGCGACGTCCTGCACGCTGCGACGTACACGACGAACTACCACCACGAGCGGGCCTGGGAGATGGGCCACCTCTGGTCACTCGCCGTCGAGGAGCAGTTCTACCTCCTCTGGCCAGCGGTCTTCATGCTCGCGGGGCCGCGGCGCTCGACGCTCTGGGCCTTCTTGACGGTGCTCGCCGCGCCCGCGCTCCGCGTCGCGTCGTGGATGCTCTTTCCCGCTTGGCGGAGCGGCATCGGCGAGACCTTCCAGACGGTCGCGGACACGCTCGCGACAGGCTGTTTGCTCGCGCTCGTTCGCTCGCGTCTGACGTCTTCGCCGCGGATCTCCGCCGTTCAGACACACGCGCTCGCTCCGTTCGGCTGGCTGATCGTGGCGCTCCTCGGGCATCTCACGCATCGCTATCCGAGCGTGTCGCTCCCCCTCGGCGAGTCGATCAACAACATCGGCGTAGCGCTCTTCATCGACGCGTGTCTGCGCCAGCCGAAGAGCTTGCTCGGGCGCGTGCTCGACAGCCGCCCACTCTCGTACATCGGCACGCTGAGCTACTCGCTCTATCTCGTGCAGCAGCCTTTCATCAACCGCACGGGCAGCGCGTGGGTCAACGCCTTCCCGCAGAACCTGGTCTGCGTCGCGGCCGGCGCGCTCGCGTCGTATTATCTCATCGAGAAGCCATTCCTCGACCTGCGCCAGCGCATCTCGCGCGCGTGGGCGAAGCACTCGGCCGCACGTGTCTCGGTCTCGACCGGCCGATAGCCGGCAGCCTGCGGGCCATGTCTTTTCGCCAAGCCCCATCCCCGGGCCATGTCTTTTCGCCAAGCCCCATGCCCGGGCCATGTCTTTTCGCCAAAGGCGAAAAGGTTGGCCCGTGAAAACTCATGAACGGGGTTGGGGCCCCGTTCGCTCTGGATGGGGAGGGGGCCCATGCCCGGGCCATGTCTTTTCTCCAAAGGCGAAAAGGTTGGCCCGTGAAAACTCGGTAATAATGCGCCCGCGATGACGACCGTGCCCGCAGGGATCCCCGTCGTTGCGCTCGGCAAGGTCGCCGGTGTGGCTTGGACCATCGCGACCGCCGAGGGCGCGACGCTCCATCTCCTCGGCAAGATCTCGATGCGCGTGCAACCCGAGGACACCGCGGTCCTCGTTGACCCCGAGCCCCCGGGTTGGATCTCGGGGCGCGTCGCGCACGAGGAGACCGCTGTGTTCGACGCGCGCCGCGCCTTGGTCCGCGGCAAGCGCCCTTACGGCGGTCGCATCTCGCTTCGCCGGGGCACGACCACGTTCGCGACCATCATCTTCCAATCGGGCTCCGACCACCCGAGCGTCGAGATCCCCAATTCGATGGCGACGACGCGCGGCGGTGAGAGCGGCCAATGGCTCGTCATCGAGGGCGGCGACAAGATCGGCGCGCGCCGCTGGTGTCGACTGCCGCGCTGGGGAGTGACCGCGCGCTGGGCGGACGGCAGCACGCTGCTCCACGCGAAGCTCATCGAGGTCGACATCGCCACGGCGCTCGTTCACTTCGTCTTTCGTGGGACACAGCGCATCTCGCACCCCGCGCTCCTGCGCGAGATCATGCTCGAGATCACGGACATCGATCAGGCGGTCGCGGCGCTCCCGCTCGTCTCGGCGCCGCTCGTCTCGGCGCCACCGCTCGTCTCGGCGCCGCTCGTCTCGGCGCCCCCGCTCGTCTCGGCGCCGCCGCTCGTCTCGGCGCCACCGATCATCCCGGCGCCACCGATCGTCTCGGCTCCGCCGGCCTACTCGGCGAAGATGGCGGGCACGCTGCCGATCGACGACGATCGCCCCGACGCCTCGCGAATGAAGCAAGCGCTGCCCTTCATTCACGCGTCGTCCGACGAGGTCCCCGCGTGGGTGAGTCGCGTCCCGATCTCGCCGGCGCCCGAAATCAGCGACGAACCCACCATCACCGAGGTCCGATCGACGGGGCCCGTATTGCCCTTTGCGGGCGCGCCTGCGAGCGAGCCTGCGAGACCCTCGCAGGTCAAAGAGGAGCCTCCGCTCTCCGACACGCTGCCCGCCGAGGGCGCCAGCGCAGCGGTCGAGACCACGGAGGTCGAGGCTCCGCCCGATCGCCGCGAAGAGGTCGAGCGTCGAGTGCGTGCGAACGAGGGGCTCGCCGGCCTCGACCTCCGCGGTTGCTCGCTGCGTGGGGTCGACCTGCGTGGCGCGAAGCTCCGTGATCTGGATTGGACGGGAGCCGACCTCCGTGGTGCGCGCTTCGACGAGGCCGATCTCACGCGCAGCCGCTTCGACGGCGCGTGCTTGGAGGAGGCCTCGTTCGAGAACGCGAGACTCAACCACGCGACGTTCGAGCGCGCGAGCCTCCGCAGGGCGATCCTCCGCGACGCGACCCTTCGTGAGGCGAACGCCACGGGCGCCGACTTCCACGGCGCGCGGCTCGGGAACACCGATCTTCGCAGGGCGAAGCTCGGCGGCGCAAAACTTACAGAAGTGTCAGGTTCTGGATTGAACGCTACCGAGGCGGACTGTCACGAGACCGACTGGCGCGCCGCTCACCTGGAGATGGCCGTCTTTCGAGGCGCGACCTTGAGCGGCGCCAAGCTGGACGGCGCGCACCTCGACAAGGCCGATCTGCGGGACGCCGATCTGCGCGACATCACGGGCGCCGAGGCGCTCTCGGGCGCCAAGCTCGCTGGCGCGCGCCGCACCTGACAGACTGTCGAGCCCGAGCGGCGCGCGAAGCCTTACAGGGTTGTCACTGCGGCGGGGGCGGGTTCGGGCAGCCGTACGAGACGATGAGCTGGTTCGCTGCGCCCGATTGGAGGTCGGCGCAAGTCTGGCCATTGAAGATGATCTGGTTCGTGGCCGGGTCGTACGTCCAGCCGTTCGCCGCGTCGTTCGGCACCAAGGTCCCGTCGATCCACACGTAGAGCTCGTTCGGGTCGGGCGGGGTCTCGGCGAGGGCGTAGTTGCAAGAGAGGACGCTGCCCACGATGGTCGAGAAGGCCGCGTCGAGGCCGGCCGCGTCGTCGGCCTGATAATAGAAAGGCTGTTGCGGGCGCGCGGTGCCGCCCGCCTGCGCCATCGCGTCGAGCTCGGTCGGGTCGACGCCAGCGCCGAAGCCGACGACATACGTCTTCACCGACGGCGTCTCTCCGAGGAGCTGGCCGACGACAGGGATCGGATCGGCGCAGTTCGATTGCCCGTCCGTGATGAGCAAGACGATGTTGTCGCGGGTCGTGTCCGCGAGACCCGAATAGCCGACGAGCGAGGTCAGGGCCTCGGCGGTGGGGGTTCCGGAGCTGGTATTGGCTTGATTGAGCGTCGTCGTGACTTGGGTGTTCGAGTCGGGGCCTGGCGCGACCCAGATCATGCCGGGACCGCACTGGGGCCCAGGATCACCGGCGAGATCGACTCCCGGATAGAGGAGCAAGCCAAACCGGACATCGGTGTTGAACATGCCGACGATCTGGTTGATGGCCGTGCGGGCAATATCCCATTTGGTGCCGCCGCCGATGTTCTCGGTCATGCTGCTCGAGCGGTCGAGGACGATGAGGACGTTGGGGGGAACAGCCTCGGCGCCGTAGATGTCGCCGCCGCATCCGCATACGCCGTTCGTGCAGGTCTCGCCCGAGATGCAGTTCTCGGTGCCGTCGCACGGCCCGCCCGACTCGTTGTGTTGGCAGATGCCCGCGTTGCAGAACGCGGCGCCGCCGCACTCGGCGTGCGTGGTGCAGGCCTTGTTGTCGACGCACTTGTGTGTCGTCGGATCGCAGACCGCGTCGATCAGGCACTCGTCGGCGCTGTTGCAGGTGTTCGGGTGCGCGGCCCCGCCGCCGCCGGTACCCCCGACGCCCGCGCCGCCAGTGTTGCCGCCGCTGCCGCCGGTGGAAGAGTCATCACTACAACCGATCGCGCCGCTCGAGAGGACGCCGCAAGCGAGCAACGCGACTACCCCATTGGCGACTAGCGCCTTCAAGCCAAGTGCCTTGTGCATGACAAATTCTTCCGCCCTAAAAAGGGTTACGTCAACAACACCCTTCACGAGGACCGGTTTTTCGGCCGAAGCTCGCATGTAAAATGATGGCCAAGGTCGAACCTCTCAGCGTGTCCATCTCGTCTCAATGAACACCTCGAGCCTCACTCTCGCCATCTTGGTCGCCGGCGGCGCCGCGGCTTGCTCGCCTTGGCATTACTCCGAACCCAACGCCCCGAGTGGACCGTCACCGACGGGGCAGAGCTACAAAGACGCTGTCGTGCTGACGTGCGACGTCGACCACCTCGCCGAGGTCGACCCCATGGAGCCCGACGAGCTCGCCGACGTGAAGCGCCTGGCTTTTCTCGAGCAACACGTCGACAACGGTGACGGGATCTACCTGCGCACGATGCTCTCGGTGCGCTTCGGCGACGCGCGGGCTTGCTTGCTCCGCGACGCGCAGGCCTCGGTCGGGCTCGACCGCTGCGCGCTCGCCGAACACGCGGAGAAGGCAGCTCCGAGCGAAGAGTCGACTGGGCAATAGCGACGGCGCGGACTAGCCCTCAAGTGTCGTAGCGGAACTGAATTGTCCACGATGTGGCGCTGACATCCTCGATGGTCGCGCCCGTCGCGAAGGCCCCAGCGAGCTCGAGTCCGACGCGCAGACTCGACGCCCGCACGTGCCGCAGAAGATCCGAATAGAGACCTCGCGGGTGCTCGACGCGCACGACGGCGTCGCGCTCCGCGACCGTGAGCACACGCAACGCCGTCCCACGGCGAAAGAGCGTCCAGCGATTCTCCAGGTTTCGCAAATAGCGCTCGGCGCCTTTGACCTGAAAGGCGGCGGCGTAGAGCGGGCCGCGGAGGAGCGCGCGCGTCGCCTGCTCGGTCTTTTCCAGGTAATCGATCATCCTGGCTTGCCCGTATTCGTGATCGAAGAGGGCGTGCGTGAGGGCGTGATAGAGCACCTCGGGGATCCACGCCGAGGCCGCCGGCGTCGAGGCCGCGAGCTCCACGACCTCACGGGGGAGCTCGGGCGCGCTCATCACGCGCGGTGGAATCCGCAGTTCGCGCAGCACCGATGCCTTCACGTCGGCGGCACCCAAGAGTGCCGGATAGCCGCCGTCGATGCTCGCGAGGTACCGCGTCATCGTGGGGAAGGGGTGAGCGCTCACGGGCCCGATTGTCCTACCTCGGCGGGTGCGGGGGGCGCAACCCTGGGCCACGAGACGAGCTGCTAGGATCCGCGCCTTGCCACGCGCGGGCGCTCCATGACGCTAGACGGACTCGAAGGCGTGCTCGATGGACGCTACCACCTCGAGGCCTGCATCGGCCGCGGGGGCTATGGCTCTGTCCACCGAGCCTTCGACGCTGTTGCTCGTCGGCACGTCGCGATCAAGGTGCTCCACACCGCGATGCTCCTCGACCCAGTCGCGATTTCCCGGTTCGAGCGCGAGGCCGCGATCCTCCTGTCGCTCGATCATCCGAACATCGTGAGAGCGTACGCGTTCGGTGAGGTCCGAGGAGAGCCGTACCTCGTCTGCGAGCTGCTCGAGGGCGTGCCCTTGAAGGATCTCTTCAAATACGGAGAGCCGCTCTCGCTGCAGGCCGCGACCGCGATCTCGCTCGACGTCCTCGACGCGCTCGCGGCCGCGCACCAGAAGGGCATCGTTCACCGGGACATCAAGCCGTCGAATATCTTCTTGCCGAAGCCGGGGATTGTCGGGCCGGCTCGGGTCATCGACTTCGGCATAGCGCGATCGTGGAATCGCACCGAGAGTGAGCCCGCGCTGACCTTGTCTGGAGAGGCCATCGGGACACCCGCGTACCTCGCCCCGGAGCAGGCTTATGGGGGTCAGGTGCTGCCGGCGACCGACCTCTATTCGTTCGGGCTCGTCCTCGGCGAGATGCTCGCGGGCACGCGGATCGTGGACGGCGCGACCAGCCTCGAGATGCTGATGAAACAGGGCTCGAGCGAGCCGCACGCGCTGCCGCGCGTCGTCGAAATATCCCCGCTCGCGCCCGTGATTCGACGCGCGATCTCGAAGTCGCTCGTGGCGCGCTTCCCCACGGCGGCGGAGATGAAGGCGGCAATCCTCGCGGTCGGCGCGCCCCCAAGAGGTAAGTCGTCATTGACGATTTCGCTGGGTACGCAGCGAATCGAGGTCGTGCCGAGGCCGCCCGAGGCGCCCGTCTCGATGGCGGCGCCGCCGCCGGTTCAGGCTCCGAACCCTGCGCCCGCCGCAGTCGAGGTTTCGCCCGAGCGACCTGGGCCTGACAGACGCGTCTTGGTGCTCCTCGCCTTCATCGCGGTGGTGACGCTCGCGCTCGTCATCGTCGCGATCCGCGTGGCGTTCGAGCCGAACCCGACTTCGCAGAAGCGACACGACGACGACGATGCGAGCCCTGCTCGACCCAAGCCGACCGTCGAGCGTCCGCCGGGGCCTCACGCTCCCTCGACTCCGACACGTCCTCGCGGCTTCGCGACCATCGACGCCGCCGAGCTCCGACGTCGCGTGGAGGGCGCCGGCTACGCGGTGCAATCCGTCGAGGAGCTCCCGAGCGAGCTCACCACGCTGCACGTGTCACTCGAAGCGAGCCACGGCTCCACGACTGCGACGATCGAGCTCGCGCGCTTCGTTCAGGCCCAGAACGCGACCGCGCTCGTCAACGCCTCCCACGAGGATGAAGGCGTCCTCGCGGCCGACGGCGCGACGGTGCTCACCGTGATCGTCGACGGAGACCACGCAGCCTCCCAGGCGTTGCTCGACGCCATTCGTTGATCACGGTCCCGCGAACACTGGCACAGCTTGGCCGGCTCCCGAGCGCTGCAGCCCTGCGTTGCGAGCGCGGCGAGAGGCGCCTCGGTGGCACGGCTGTTGTTACGCTCGAGGCGTGTCGACTCAACACTTCGTCCGAACGCTCGCGCTGATGGGCAGCCTGATGGGGGGCCTTCTTCTGCCCGCTTGCGACCCGGCGATCACGGTGCACGACGAGGACGGCGTGGTCTTCAACGAGATCCTCGCAGACAACCGCGAGGGTTGGGTCGACCCCGCGAGTGGTGAGTGCCCCGAACACGACGACTTCATCGAGCTCTTCAATCGCGCCGACCACCCGATCGACCTCGTCGGCTTCGGGCTCACGGACGACCCGACCGAGCCCTACAAATTCGTGTTGCCGTCGACCACGCTTCAACCCGGCGAGCGCGTCCTCCTCGTCGCGGACGGCACTCCCTCACAGGGGCCGCTCCACACCTCGTTCGGCGTCTCCAAAGCGGGCGAGGATCTCTGGCTCACGACCCCGAGCGGACAACTCGCCGATCACGTGAAGGTCCCCGCGCTCGAGCCCGACACCGCTTGGGGGCGCTACGGCGACGGCGGCGAGGTCTGGCGCGCGCAGCGCACGGCCACGCCGGGCGAGCCGAACGAGGCCCCGCCTGACGACAAGTGCTTCGGACAGAAGACCAGCTTCGACGATCACACGGTGCCGTGCATCGACACGCGAGAGGGCTTCTTCTCGCTCGCATATGCGCGTACGGGGCTCGCTGTTGCCAAGTTCGACATCCTGTCTTTTCAGGACCCGGCGAAGAGACACGCGGTCTTCTTGGACAGTCGGTTCTTCGAGCTGCACGACGAGTACTACTGGTTTCGGATGTTGAACGGGCAGAAGGTCGAGGGGGAAGACGAGTACCCGACCTATCCCGGCAATTTCAGCTCGATCGCCGAGATCGTCGATTGGGCGCACACGGTGGATCTCGAGCAGCTTTTCCCGCCCCACTTCTTGCGCTTCACCGACGGCGGGCGCCTCTATTCGGAGCGCTATTACGACCTCGCGCTCGGGGACCCTCGCATCATCGGTGTAGCGACGATCGTGTACGTCCCGGCTCACGGCGACAAAGACGAGATGTGGGCCTTCGAACTCGAGGCGAGCGACGACATCACCTACGACGAGCTCGCGGTCTATTTCGAGGTGCTGCACAAGCAGCTCGGCGCGGACTTCCAGGACATGCACTGGCTCGTACGGTCCGCCCAGCAGGAGGGCATCGCCCAGCAGATGGAGGCTGACGGGCTGCCCTACGCTGACAAAATTGTTCGCTACTCGGAGCTCGCCACGACCGGCGAGGTCCAGGTCTACGCGCCGGGGACCATCGCGGGGCGCGTGCGCCGCGTGCGCCTCGGTGAGTCGGGCCTCGAGGACGCTCGCCCGTCCGACATCCTGTTGCTCGACTTCATCCCTGACGAGCTTCCGCCCTGCGCCGCGCTGCTCACCTCCGTGCCGCAGACGCCCCTCGCGCACATCGCGCTCCTGGCGAAGAGCCGCGGGATCCCCAACGCCTACGTCGCGGGCATCACCGACGATCCGGTTTGGGACAGCTGGCACCGGGTCCGCGCGCCCGTCGCAGTGCGCGTGACCTCGCCTGATTCGCTCGAGGTCGTGCCGATGTCCGCAGATCAGTTCGCGACGTGGCAGAGCCTCTCGGTCAGCCAAGCCTTCACCCCGCCGCAAGTCGACTGGTCCGCGCAGCCGTGGACGGTCGACCCCACGACGATCCCGATCGAGGACATGCCCGCGTGGCGACCGATCCTCGGCGGCAAGTCCGCGGGCTTCATCGCGCTCCACGACGCGGGCGCGACCATGCCCGATCTGCCGCTCGCGATCTCGGGGCGCGCGTACGTTGCGCAGCTCGCGGCCTATCCCTTCCTCACCGAGGTCCTGTCGGGCCTCGAGTTCGCGCACCCTGGTGATCCGCGGCTCCGCTACCTCGTGCTCGAGGGCGCCGAGGCCTACGGGAAGGTCTACACCGAAGCGGCGGACATCAGCACGAGGGACAGCTACTTCCTCGCGCACCCGGCCGGCACGCTGCTCGGTGATCTCGCGCGTGGCGGGGGCCTCCGCCAGCGAATCCTCGAGACGCCGCTCGTGCCCGAGGTCGTGAACGAGGTCATCCCTGCGATCATCGACAACTTCGCGCCGTTCGCTTCGACAGAGGGGCTCCGCCTCCGCACGTCGTCCAACATCGAGGATATCGAGGGTTTCACGGGCGCAGGGCTCTACGAGTCCGCGACGGGCTACGTCGATCCTGTCGCGGCCGGCAAACCCGGGAAGACCCTGGAGCACGCGATGCAAGAGGTCTGGGCCTCGTATTGGGGCTCGGTCGCGTTCGAAGAGCGACACCGCGCGGGCATCGATCACATGGCCGGCGCGATGGGGATGATCGTGCACGCGGTCTTCGACGACGATCTCGAGCTCGGCAACGGGGTGATGACGATCACGCGCTTCCCCGACGGCGCCGCGGATCGCTGGGAGCTCCGCGTGAACGCCCAGGTCGGCTCGATCAGCGTGACCAACCCGCCGGGCAACATCTGTCCGCTCATCCTCCCCGAGGTCACGAGGGTGCTCGAGAGCGATCTCGACAGCGCGCCGCGCATCGAGCGCGTGCAGCCCTCGACCGAGCTGCCCGACGGGACCGTCCTCTCGGACGAGCAGCTCACGCAGCTCTTCGAGCAAGCCAAGGCCGTGGCCGAGCGCTGGATCGAGGTCGAGAACAGCAAGCTCCCGCCCGCACAAGATCGCTCGACGCTCATCCTCGATTTCGAGTTCAGGGACATGGGAGACGGCTGGCCGACGCGCGACGACGGCGCCACGTTCGGGCGCAGGCTCATCGTCAAGCAAGCCCGCAGCCTCGACGCGAGCAACGCCGACAAACCCGTCGAGCTTCTGACCGAGCCGTTCCCGCGCGACATCCTCGCGCACGCCTCCGTCGTGACGCGCACGACCTGTGGTGGCAGCGCGCTCTCGCTCGTCGCCGTCGAGGCGAACACCAACCCCGACGAGCTCCCCGACATGGGATTCACCGACATCCGCTACACCGCTCGCGTTCGTCTGCACGCGACCGCCGACGTCCCCGAGCTCGGGTGGCTCGACGGCGCGACCTACGAGTTCGACCACCTGGCGATGGCCGAGCCCACGCACACGAGCAACGAGCCGAGCTGGCAGATTCACCTCGTGCCGACACCCGAAGCGAGCAGCGCGACCGGCGTGCTCCAAGCGGACATCAACAACAACGTCCTCACGATCCAGACGTCGACCGGGCAGAAGCTCGTCCCGGTCGGTTGCAACGAATCCGTCTCGTGGGCCGCGCCCACGGTGTGGCTCGACCAGCTCTTCGACTGAATCGGGAACGATTCAGCCCCCCAACGAATCAGCGAGCGCGCCGCTTGCCCTTCGAGGTCGCGGCGTTGTGTGCGTGGAGCGGACGCCTGCCGCTCCGTGCGCCCCGGTCGCGCTCGCGCTCCGAGCTCGCGCCGCGCTGAGCGCGCAGGATCGGGAGCTTCGGCGTCTCGCTGGCGTAGGCCTCGTAGGCCGCGCGCGAGACCTTGCGGTCCTCGTGGACGAGGCGAGCCCAAATCTCTGCGTCGCGCGCTTCGGTCTCGGCGAGCCGGCGGGGGTCGAAGCGCGGCTCGTACGCGCGGTCCGGCGGGGGGAACGGGCGCGCGTGCGTGGGGCGTGCGTGGAGCGCGCTGCGGCCGAACCGATCGTAGTAGAGCAGCGTGTGCGCGGTCGAGACGGCGCCGCACCAGGGGTACGTGCGCAGATCGAACCGCTGGCTCAATTGGTCAAGGCGCTTGTCGATACGCGCGCGGCCCGCATCGGTCTTCGGCGGATCGCGGAGCTCGAAGAAGAGCCCGAGGCCGAGCTCGTCGCCCTCGAGCGACCAGGTCTCGCGGATCCCGAACGACGCGGGATCTTGCGCCACGAGCGCGCCGTGCGTGAGCCCGAACTCGCCGAGGATGAAGGTGCCGAGCGCGTCCGCGCGCGCGTCGAGCCAGTCGAGTGTCGCGAGGGCCTCGGCGGTGGTCTCGGTGGGGAAGTCGGTGAAGCACATGGCCTCGGGGGCGACGCCCGCGCTCGCGAGGTTCTCGACGACGGTGGAGACGGTCTCGATCGGCGCGCCCTTGTCGATGAGCGAGAGCACGCGCGGCGCCGCGGACTCCACGCCGAGCGCGCACGCGACGGCGCCTGCCTTGCGGAGGGTCTCGGCGCGCTCGCGGGTGAGGTACTTCTCGGGCTTGAGATCGGTGCCCCACCGGATGTCGAGCCCGCTCGCGACGATGGCCTCCGCGAGCTTGAGCAGCGTCTTCGGCGCGACGGAGTCCTGCGAAAAGTAGAAGTGCCGCGTCTTGTGCTGGGCGCTCAGGTGGGCGAGGTGCTCGACGACGACCTCGACATTTCGCTCGCGGTATTGCGCCGTGCCGACCTCGGCGAGGCCGTAGTGACAGAACGTGCACTTGCCCCAGTAGCAGCCGCGCGTCGGGTCGTACGGCAGCGTGAGGCGAGGGGACCAGTAGCGATCGAGCGGCAGGCCCGTGAAGTCGGGTGAGGGCAGCGCCTTCAGATCCTCCATGCCGTGCTTCGACGCGTAGCGCGCGCCGAGCAGCCGATCACGCACGACGACGTTGCCGATCTCGCGGAGCTTCGTCGAGCGCGCGCTCACCGCGCGCACGAGCTCGAGCAGCGTGTGCTCTCCCTCGTAGACGACCGCCGAGTCGAACGGACCGAGCGCGCGCGCGAGGCGATCACCTTGCAAACGAATCAAGAGCTGCGTGATGCCGGGGCCGCCCGCGGTGAGGTGAACGTCGGGTAGGGCGCGCTTGATCTTCGCGGCGAACGCGAACGCAGGCTGGAGCTGGCCGGGGAAACACACCGAGAGGCCGACGACGTCGGGCTTGCCCGCAGCGAGCCGCGGGATGAGCTCGGCCGCGACGTACTCGTGGAAAGGATCGAGCTCCTCGCTCGCGTCGCGCGCGACGTCCTCGGGGGTGAGCAGGCCGAACGGGGTGCGGTACGCGGTGAAGTCGACGTGGAGCGGCGTGTGCGCGGCGCTCACGACGCGGAGCCCGGCGTCGATCGTGGCGGTGGCCTTCGCGTAGGCCGCGCGATCGAAGAAGGTGACCTCGGATTGGAGCGTGCGCTTCGCTTCGTCCACGCGGCTCGGCAGCGCATCGGCGTCGGCTCGCGCGCGGAAGAGCGCCGCGTACGCGAGCTGATCGGTGTGCGCGAGGTAGGGCTTGGCCTCGAGCTTCGCGAGCCGATCGACGAGGCGCGCGCGCGTCTGTTCCATCCCGCGCTGGCTGATGAGCCGATCGTAGGCCTCGAGGTTCGCGTCGATCGGCGTCACGGTGACGCCGTGTGATCGCAAGAAGCCCGCGAGCATCGGGACGGCTAGAAACGGGGCTGTCGGATCGCAGGTCGGGGGATAGACGAGGGCGACGTGCACGGCCCGCGCAGTCTAGTGCGACGAACCGCACTTCACTCGGGCGAATCGCGCTCAGCGCCGCGCGCGTTCGAGCTCGAGCGTGATCTCGGTGCCCTTGCCCTTCTCGCTCCGGACCGCGAGCGAGCCGCCCATCTTGCGGATGAGCTCGGCCGCGATCGCGAGCCCGAGCCCGGCGCCGCGCGGCCCCTTTGCGTCGTCCGAGGGCTGAGGCTCTGCGCGATAGAAGCGCTCGGTGACCTTCGCGAGGTGCTCGGGCGCGATGCCCTCGCCGTCGTCGCGGACGACGATGCGGTGGCGCGGCCCCGCGGTCTCCACCGCGATCTCGATGCGACCCGACTCCGGTGTATGGCGGAGGGCGTTGTCGACGAGCGCGCGAAGGACCTGCCGCAGGCGGCTCAGGTTCGCCATCGCGAAGAGCGGCTCTTCGTTGGGGCTCGCGCCGCGGACCTCGAGCGCGATCCGCTTCTCCTTGGCCAGCGGCGCGACCTGCGCGGCGAGCTCCTCGGCCACGTCGAAGATCGGGACCGCGGCGAGCGGCAGCGTCGCCTCCTCGGCCTCGAGGCGCGCGAGATCGAGCAAATCACCGAGCAACTCGGAGAGCTCCTCGGCGTCGCGCCGGAGCTGGGTCACGTCGCGCGCGGCTCGATCGTCGGCGCCGAGCTCGCGCTCGAGCAGCTCCGCGCGCGCTCGAAGGATCGCGACCGGCGTGCGGAGCTCGTGGCTCGCGTCCGCGAGGAAGCGCCGCTGTCGATCCATCGACTCGACGATGGGTCGCATCGCTCGGCTCGCGAGGAAGAGGCTCGCCGCAGCCGAGAGCACGAGCCCGGCCGCGCCGACGATGGCGAGCACGAGCAGCGTCGAGCGCAGCGCGCCCTCGGCCTCGGCGGTCGGTCGCGCGACCTGCAGCGCGCCGATTACGTGGCGATCGACCACGATCGGGACGGTGAGCACGCGCGAGCGCTCCCCGTCGACGAGCACCTCCTTCGTGACCTCGTGCCCCTCGAACGCGGACGCGAGGCTCTCTCGATCGGGGAGGCCCGCGGGCAGCGCGCGACCATCGCCGCGCAGCACGTCGCCCTTCAGCGTGGCGACGAGCACGATCGAGCTCGGCTCGTCGCCGACATCGACCGAGAGCAGCGCTCGCTCTCTTGTCTTGCGAGGGGCTCGATCGCGGGCGCGCTCTCGCTCGCCGTGGTGGTCATCGTCGTCCTCCTCCTCGTCGCTCGAGCGTGTGCCGTGGTCCTGTTCGGCGAGCTCGTGTTGGATGCGATCTTCGACGCGCGAGGCGACCGTGCGAAGCTCGCGATCGATCGCGGCGCGGCTCGTGCGCGCGGCGCTGAGCGCGACCCCGCCGAGCGTGATCGCGAGCACCATCGCGACGACCAGCAGGTTCACCGCGGCCAGGCTGAAGCGGACCTTGCGCGCGGCGGCCGAGCTCACCCGCGCCCCATGGCGTAGCCGACGCCGCGCACGGTGCGGATGAGCGCGGCCGAGTGCTTCGTGTCGATCTTGTCGCGCAAGTAGTGGACGTAGGTGTCGACGACGTTGCTCGCGCCTTGGTAGTCGCTCGGCCACACCGCGGAGAGGATCTGCTCGCGGGAGAGCACGCGCCCCGGGTTCGTCATGAAGTACTCGAGGAGCGCAAACTCCCGCTGAGTGAGCTCGATGCGACGCGAACCGCGCGTGGCCTCGCGCCGAACCCGATCGAGCACGAGATCCTCGATGCGGAGGCTCGAGTCCGCGGCCTCCGCGGTCCTGCGCCGATAGAGCGCGCGCACCCGCGCGATGAGCTCGGCGAACGCGAACGGCTTGACGAGGTAGTCGTCGGCCCCCGCGTCGAGCCCTGCGACGCGATCGTCGACCGTGTCGCGCGCCGTCAGCATCAGGATCGGCGTGGAGATCCGCTGTCGTCGCAGCCGCATGCTGATCTCGAGCCCGCTCATCGTGGGCAGCATCACGTCGAGGACGATCACGTCGAAGCCGCCCGAGCGCGCTCGCTCGAAGCCGTCTTCTCCGTCGCACGCGGTCTCCACGGTGTGGCCCTCGCGGCTCAGGTTGCGCGCGATGAGCTCCGAGAGCCGCGCTTCGTCTTCGACGATCAGGATGCGCACGGCTCGAACCTAGCACTCTGCAATCTCGCAGCATGAGAGCCCTCTCATCTTGCGCTCAAGAGCCCTGAAGCCTGGCGGTCCATCTTCATCACTCGAAGGAGACACATGCATACCAACCAGCAAAACAGCGCCCCGCCGAAGACCGCGGGGCAGCCCGGGCTCGCCCTCGCGGCCGTCGCCGCGGCGTTCACGGTCGCCGTCGGCGTGGTCGTCGGCGTGCTCGTCGCGCAGCCGCCGGTCGACAACGCGACGAACCGTGACACCGCCAACTCAGCGAGCCCGTCGGAGACCTCGACCGAGGCCGCCGTCGAGCCCGTCGCCGTCGAGCCCGGCGCCGATGCGCCGCGCGTCGACGAGGCGCCCGCCTATCGAGAGCGCCGCGGCCACCACCGCGAAGAGCGCGAGCACGAGGAGGACGACGACGATGACGACTGAAGGATCCGCGCCCGCGCGCCTCAGCGGTGGCGTGGTGAAGCTCTACGTCGGCGCTGCGCTCCTCGCGACGTTCGCCGTCGCGAGCGCGATCGTCGGGCGCGACCTCTTGCTCACGGAGAAGAAGGAGTCGGCCCGCTCCCCCGTCACCGAGACGAGCGGGAAGAAGAACCCGGAGGTCGCGGCGCGCAAGCCCACCGCAACCACCACCGCGGCGCCGGTCCGCCGGGTCGCGACACGCAGGGCGCTCCGCACGAGGAGCTCGTGATGGGCACCTTCCGAGCGATGGGCACCGAGGTCACCGTGCGCGCCGCGTGCGAGATCCAAAGTGTCGAGCAGTACCTCACAGAGGTCGCGACCGAGCGGTTCGTCGCGGCGGAGCAGCGCTTCAGCCGCTTCTTGCCCGAGAGCGAGCTCTCGCGCCTCAACCGCGCGGGGGCTGCCACGGGTGTTTCGGAGGCCCTCTTCGCGGCGCTCGTTCGCGCGGAGCGATGGTCGGTCGAGACGAACGGACTCTTCGACGCGACCTTGGGGCGCGAGCTCTGTCGGCTCGGCTACGACCGCCCGTTTTCGTTCGGTTTGCTTGACCAATCCGACCCTGTCGCGCCGCCGAATCAGGGTGACAGTGCTGTCACTAGGCGGGCGCGCCTCACGCTCGATCGTGCGCAGCGCGGCGTCGTCTTGGGTCCCGGCGTGGAGCTCGATCTCGGCGGCATGATCAAGGGAGCGACGGTCGACGAGGCCCTGCGCGGCATACCGCTCTCGGCCGCGGTCGACGCCGGCGGGGATCTC
>JAXLYR010000024.1:0-117854 GCA_046351325.1 Polyangiaceae bacterium
TCACCGAGTCCGAGGGCTCTCCATTTTGGCTGCGTCAGCAGCTCGCGCGGGGCACCCCTGGTGAGGCGACGCGCCCCCTCGACAGATCGATCGTCGCGGGGCTCCACCCAGCGACCATCGAGTGGCTGCGAAAGCTCGCGATGTTGAGCTTGGCGCTGCCTGAGGCCGACGCGAGCGCCCTCGGTGAACGAGGTCCAGCGAGCGCGCTCGAGGAGCTCGCGCAGCGGGGCCTCGTCGAGCGAACGGAGCGTGGGCTGCGCGCGCACGGCGTCGTCCGGACGCTGCTCGCGCCCGCCGATCCGATCGCGCTCGCGCGCGCCTTGCTGGACACACGCAGCGCGGGTCTCGAGCTCGAGGCCGCGCGCCTCCTGCTCGGTCAGGGCGAGATCGAAGAGGCGCTCCCCATCCTCGCGCGGTGGCTCGATCGAGCCGATCCACACACGCTCGACTCGAGCGGTCTTTGGCAAGCGCTCGAGGGTGTCGAGGACGATCGGCTCCGCGCGATCAAGCTCCGCTGCGCGAACGTGATCGCGAGCCCGACCGCGCTCGGCTGGGTGGCTCGCTTGGGCGCGCCGAGCCGTGACGCACCCCTCGGAGAGCGCTGCGATTGGATCGAGGCGCTCCTCTCGAGCAACCAACTCGAGCTCGCGAAGCGCGAGGGCCGCGCGCTCTTCGAGGAGGCTCGCGAGGGCGCCTTCGACGCAGCCCTCCGCGAGCGCGCGACGCTCCTCTTTTTGCGGGTGCTCGTCGCTTCGGGCGACGCCGCCGAGGCCGCCGACGTCCACGCAGCCGTCTTCCGCGTCGGTGACGACCCGAGAGCCGACATCTGGCTCGCGCGCGCCCTCGTCATGACGGGAGCCACCCGGTCGGCGCTCGCCCTCGCGGACGCCTGCGGAGCGCGCGCCGACGACGCCGACGCTGCCGAGATCGACGCGCAGCGCGCTGTCGTTTACACGAACCTCAGCCGCATGCGCTCGGCCTCCGAGGCCCTCGCGCGCGCCCGCTCGGCCGAGGACGGCGCGTGGCCCAACATGGTCCGCCGCGCGTTCCGCTTGCCGCGCGAGACGATCTTCGCGCTCGAGCTCGGCCAGCTCGAAGAGGCGCGCGCAATCTTTGACACCGTTCAAGCAAACCCGATCCCGGCCGCCGTCCTCCCCTTCCAGTGCATGAACGGCATTCGGCTGTTCGCCGCGCGCGGCGAGCTCGCGAGGGCCTACGCCGAGCTGCAGGTCATCGAGGGAGAGCCCCAGTTGGTCGGGTATTGGGCCGACTGGATCGCCGCCGGCCAGCATCACCTCGCGCTCCTCACCGGTCGGCCCTTCGACCCGATGGTCCCCTCACAAAACGCTGCATTTCGCCTCACGCGCGCGCTGCGGGCGATGCACGAGGTCGCGCAGACGGGGCACTTCAGCGCGACCGATCCGCTCGGGCCCGACGAGGTCGAGCCGGTCGACGCGAGGGTGGCCCTGCTCATCGCGGAGGCCCGCGCCCGCGCGCTCGAGGGGCAAGCGGCGACCGCGCTCGAGCTCGTCGAGCGCGCCGTGTCCGAGGCCTCGCGCGAGGGGCTCGCGCTTTGGGCGGCCGAGGCCTTGGTCGCGCGCGCCGAGATCACCTGGCTCTCCGAGCGGGACCTCGATCTCGAGGCGCTCCGCGCGCTCGTGCTCGAGCTCGGAGACAGCCGCTATCACCTCGAGCTCTCGCTCTTCGAGCTCTTCGCCGCCGCGCTCGCAGGGTCGGTCGACGTCCCGGCGATCGTCGCGCTCGCACGCCCCGACGAGCCCGCGCGCTTCTTGCCGCCCGCGTGTCGGCGGGCCCGCGCTTGGCTCGGCGAGGACGCGATCGACCTCGATCTCGTCGATCGACGGCTCGTCACGCGGGCGCGCGACGCCGCCTCGATCCAACGCATCGGCTCGACCGAGCGGCTGCCGCTCGCGGGCGCGTGGGGCGTCGACCGCGAGCGCGCTCGGCTCTTTTGGGGCGCGCGCTCGCTGGACCTCACGGACAAGACCATCCCGACGCGCCTCCTCAGCTGCCTCGCGGAGCGCGGCGGGGCCGCGACCAAAGAAGAGCTCGCGGCCCGCGTCTGGGGCCTGTCCGACTATCACCCTCTCCGAGACGACAAGCGCCTCCAAGTCGCGATCGGTCGGCTGCGCACGCTCCTCGCAGAGGCTGGGTTCGACGCCGCGACCCTGGAGACCACCGAGATTGGTTATCGCCTCTCGGCGTCGAGCGCGGGCTTCTTTCGCTGACGGTCAGCCGCGGCGGTCCGCGGCGCCCTCCGCCTCGAGCGCCTCGAGCGCCTCGAGCGCCTCGATTAGCGCTTCGTCGGAAGCTTCGCTCGCGGCCCGCTCGAGGGCTTCGGCGAGCGCGGGCGAGGCCGTCGCGCTCGCCGCGGCCGACAGGCGAACGCGCGCCGCCGCGTCGTCCTTCAGCGCTATGGCCGCGGCGACGCGTGTCGTCGGCGGGGCGCTCGGATCCTCGGCGACCCGCAGGAGCTCGTCGGGGTTCACGGGGGCCGTGCGCATGTCGACGTTCGCCTGCGTACCCATCACGCGGAGGTGAGCGACCCACTCGGAGAGGCTCCGAGCGCCGCGCGCGAGCGCCGAGGCCCCGTCTCCGCTTCCATCTTTGTAAGCGTCGATGGCCGAGCGCAGCGTCTCGAGGAGATCGTTCGCGGCCACCTCCCCAGCGCGCTCGAGACCGCAAGGCACGCAGAGCTCGCGGCCATCTCTCAGACGAAGTCGAACGCCGAAGATCTCCTCCTGGAAGAGGGTCTTGTCGAACAGCGAGACCGCCTCGATCTGCGAGAACGCTACGCGTTGTGTCCAGCCGAGCCACCGCACGACGACGCCGTCCGCCGCGACCCGAACTCGGGTCTTCGAATAGAGGTGCGCGACGAGGACCCCAGCGAGGAGCAAAAAGACGAGTATGGGCGCGAGCGCCCACCAGGAGCCACCTCGGCCGAGCCATAGCGCGCCGAAGAAGAGAGGCACCCCACCGACGGGCAATAGGTACCTGATGAAGCCCTGTTTGCTCGGGCTGAAGACCCGAGAGAGGCCGGGCAGATCCTTGCGATCCCAGCTGTCGGCTCGACGCGCCCGCGCTCGCATCACCTTCGATGTTACCCGATGTTACCGGGCCGACGTGGCGCCCTCGCCCCGCCGCTGACAGACCGCGCCTCGGAGGTGACAGGATGTTTCGGCGCGGACTCTTTGGAATTGTGCTCCTCGCGAGCGCGAACTGTGGCGGAGAGAGCGAATCGACCGACAGCGCCAATGGCGGCTCGACCGGCTCGCACAATAGCGTCTCCTTCTCTTGCTGTATCAACGGTAAGGGCTACGCCTGCCCCGACGAGGCCGCGCTCGACAAGTGCGGCGGCTTCGACATCGACGGCTGTATGAACGCTTGTCAGCAGGACGACTTCGACTGCCAAGACGCCTGCTTCGCGGAGTGGTCGGCCTCGACCCCCGACCCGAGTCAATGCAACGCCGACAGCTCTGTAACTTGTGAGAGCACCGGCCCCGGCACGAGCCCGACCGGGTGCAGCGGCACGCCGACCGGGGCCTCGTGCGACGTCGACGCGGACTGCGGCACGTACAACTGCTTCGAGAACACCTGCTACGAGAACGCGCCCGGCAACCCTTGTGACGTCGACGCGGACTGTTCGTCGTACAACTGCTTCGAGAGCTGCTGCTACGGCAATGACGCGGGCGACCCCTGTGACGTCGACGCGGACTGCTCGTCCTACAATTGTTACAACAATGTATGTCAGTGATTGCCCGCGCCGGCGGGCCGCGAATAGCTGGCGGATTGCCGGAACGAGGCGGTCCCTGCACCATTCAAGCTGGGCGAGACGAGCGTCAGCGGCCCCGAGAACTCGAGCGCCGTGGGGAGCGCGCCATCGACCAGGATGAGGAGCTCGCCGCTCAGCGCCGCGACCACGCGCGCGCTGTCGGCGGGTGAGGCCAGGCTCGTGCGCATCGAGGCGACGACGACCTCGACGCCCTTCAATCGGCGCACGCCTTTGACGCGCACCTCGACGGACGTGGGGCCGACCTTGCTCTCGGACAGTTGCCGTTCGATGAGGCTTGCGAGCCCCTCGAGAGACTGTCCGACCACCAGGGTCTCCGGCAGCGCGTCGGTGAACGCGCTCTCGTTGTAGATGCGACTCGCGCCGAGGGCGCTCGTCTCTTCGGCGGTCGCTGGCTTGCCCGTCGTGGCATCGGTGATGGTCCAGCTCTTGTCGGCCCGCGTAAGCACATAGGACTTGCCGCGCATGGAGCTCGTAGTCGGTTCCGGCCCCGACCCCGTGTCGACTTGAACGTCGTGCGCGATGACGTCCGCTTTGACCTTCGTGCACGCGCGGTCGACGACCTCCAAGCACTCTTCTCGCAGGGTCATCGACGTCACCGAACTCAGGCTCAGGGCCGAGGGCCCGCCTGTCGCGCCGCGAACGCTCATGGCGAGCCGCGACTCGCTCGTGATGGTCGCGACCTCACCCACGACGGCGCTGTGTTTGACGAGGGTGATCGTCTTCGGCGCGGGCTCCGCTGGCTTTACTGACGTTGAAGTAACCTCGGTCGCGCCGCCGCCGGGCCCGTTCTTCGCCTGTGCCTCGGCCGAGCTTTGGGAGGCGCCACAGCCCGCGATGGCGAGGACGCTTGCGACGGCCCCGAGGATCACCCCGCGCAGTGCGGCGGAGTCCCGTCCATTCGTACCTGCCATTCGGTCCGATGTTACCGCGCGAAGGTCCGCCGCGAGAAGGCGCGCGCAAATGGGACGATGTCGGCCTCTCGGCTTATGAGATACGGCACGACGCCGACCTTCCGCAGCTTGTCGAGCGGCTCGCGATAAGAGTCCGCGCCCGCGAGCCGGAGGACCGCGGACGCTCCACCCCCCGCGTTCGCGACCGCACGCTCGACGATGGCCCAGCCGTCGTGCGTGTTCTCGATTTCCCCGAAGAGATCGGAGTCGCTGATCACGAGCAGGTGCGCGGGTCTCTTGCGCGGCGGTGCGTTCGCGAAGGTCTGCGCGAGGCGCGCGAGGCCGAAGGAGCAGCCCGTGCCGAGGTAGTCCGTGAGCACGCCGAGGAGCTTGGCCTCGTCTCGGATGAACCCCGGGGTCTCGAGGTATTTGCCAGACGAGAGGTGTTCGCCCGATAGACAGGCCATGACGCGCGAGCCGGCGCGCAGCGCGCTGAGGGTCAGAATGGCGCCGGCGACGATCGGATATTGGAGCGCATAAGCTGGATTGCCCATGGAGCCCGAACAGTCGATTCCTACGTACAAGTCGGGCGGGCGCCGCTCGGGCTCGCCGCCCTCGGCGATGCCATAGGTTCGCTCTACAGTCGTGTAACCGGGGATCACCACCGCGCCGCGACCCAGCGTCTCGAACCAGTCGATGTGCTCGAGTGGGCTGCCGGGCTCCCAAGCGTCGAGCCCCTCGGGGAGCGGGTCCCCTGCCCGCTCTATTCGTTCGGCCGGGAAGGGAATGACGTGTGGCATCGCGACCTGTCGGTAATAGCGCGCGACCAACTCGGGGCCGTCGCGCTTGATGCCCGCCGCGCGCAACATATCAATCCATTGCTTGGGCTGGCGTAAGACGCGGCGCTTGTCTGGCCGCCCGTCCCCGCGCTTCGCTCGACCCAAACCACCTGGATTACGCTGCTCTTCGGTCCCCTCCTCCGCGTCGGAGTCGTCGTCCGAGAGGCGCCGGTCGACAGCGGGGTGCGGCACGCCGTCAGGGTCGAAGTCGTCCTCGAGCAGGCCGTCGGGGATGCGATCACCGATCGAGGTGCCGGCGGTGTCGAACCCAGGCGGTACGGGCAGGGCGTCGCTCTGGAGGGTCCCGCAGATAAGGCTCCACGAGCCGCGTGAACGAGGCCGCGCCCTGCGGCAATCGTCACGGAAGAACCGGACGAGCCGCGCCGCGGGCTCGGCGTCCGCGTCGATGTGGTCGTTTGCGTCGCCTTGTCGGCGTCCGCCGCACCGGCCGAGGCGCTCGTATATGCGCATATAGAGCGCCCAGAGCTGTGTTACAGGCTTGTCACCCTCGCGGTCGCGCCTCCGCTCCTCGAGCGCGACGTAGACGGCCGCGACGTCGGCGGCGCCAGAGCGCTGCAAGCGATCGTTCAAGAGGAGGTCGGTGTAGAGGTTCGACACGAGCCCCGCGAAGTTCGCGCGGTCGCTCGGCAGCGTGCGCCGCACGCGATCGGTGAGCCGCACGTGATCGGCGAGCGTGCCGGGCGCGTGGACGTAATGCCCGACCTCGTGCGCGAGGATCGCGTGCGCGTGCGCTTCGAGCCCGAGCTCGGCGACCTGCCGCAGGCTTATGACGATGCGATCGTCTCGCATGCGGATCATCGCGAAGGACGCGTTCAACCCCTCGCGACGCTCCTCGGCTTCGGTCGTGCAATAGATGGGCGCCGCGAGCCTCGTGAACGGACTGAAGGCCGCGACCGCCTGGGGCCTACGCGGACTCGAAGCGCGCCGCGACGGCGCCCGCGGTCACGTCGTCGCTCTCCGACCAGGGACAAAGACGAGGTGGCTCTTCACCGAGCGCGACCGCCACGAGCCCCGCGGCCTCGGCCATCGAGCTCGCGCCGTCGAACTCGGGCAGCGCCTTCACGAGCTCGCTCGGCGCCGACGCGGTGCTCTCGTTCGCGTCGCCGGCATGGAGGCTCGAGCGCGCTGCCGAGGCGTCCGCGTGCACGACGAACAGGCGCTGCCGTCGGTCGCGAGGACGCGCGCTCGCCGTCGGCGAGGACCGCGGGGGCCGTCGAACACCCCCAAAACCGGAGACCCACCGAGGCGCGCGACGACCTCGAGAGGACCGAGCGGTCCGCGATGCGAGGGCGCGACGAAGCGCCGCGCTGGGTCGCGATCGAGGGCCTCGACGCCGAAGATCGCAGAGAGGAGCGCAGGCGAAGCAGCCGGCGCTCGTTCGGGAACGCGCCCGCGCCCGCGCGAGCCCGCGCGCCACGCGAGGAGAAAGCCAGCCTCTTGCAAGGTCGCGCGCTCGGTCGCGAGGTGCGCGACCTTCGCGAGCTCCTCGAGCCAGCGGGTCGCCGCGGCCTCACCGAGCTCGCGCGTGAGCTTTTCGAAGGCGTTGCCGAGCGCGCGCAAGAGCGTCGGGCTCGCGTGCGCGCCGAGCGCAGGCCACGCGCCGACGAGGCCGCGCTCGAAGGCGCTCGGTGTGTCGCGCTCACCGACGAGCTTGAGCGAGACGCCCGCGAGGACCAAATCGAAGAGTTCGAAGAGGAGCGCGCGCCGCGCGTCGACAGGCGCCGCGTCGACGATGGGCTGCGCGGTCCGCTCGAGGAACGCGAGCATGACCTCGGGGTCCACGCGGGCGCCCTCGGCGCGCGACGACCGGCCGAGGAGCGCGCCACCTCGCACGAACCGAGCGTTCAACGCCTCGCGTTCGCGCGCGAGGAGCGCCGCGAAGGTCGCGCTCACCCGCGGGTCGGTCAGCGGCATCGGAGCCACGCGCGGTAATTGGTATAACGCTGATGAAGATATTTCAGCGTGAGCACGTCGTCGAAGAGGTGGCCGTAGAGCTTGCCGCCCTTCTCGATCGCGCGCAGGGCGCGCTCGATCGCGGCGAGTCGCTCCTCGACCGCGCTCTCGGCGAGGCCCTCGAGGCCGCGATCGAAGAGCTCGAGCTCCGCGCGCACGGCGTCGCTCTTGGCGCGATCGAGGCGGTCGTACTCCTGGTTCGCGCGATCGAAGAGCACGCGAATCCAGCTGACGAGGTCCGAGCGGTAGGGCGCGTTCTCGGGCGCGTCGAAGAACGCGGCCTCGCGCTTCTGCACGAGCTTGTCGTGCAGCACGAAGGGCAGGATCTGGCGCACGTCCTCGAAGCTGACCTCCTTCGAGCCGCGGAACCACGCGAGCGCCTTCGCGAACGCGAGGCACGTCATGAGCGCGCGCACCGAGAGGCCGTTCTTCGTCTGCGCGCCGGGGATCGCCGCGTCCGCGGCCTCGGAGAAGCTCTCGAACGGGACGGCGGCGACCTTCACCGTGTCCTTCGTCATGTATTCGAGCTGGCGCGCCGCGGGCTCGAAGAACTCGAACTCCGAGGCGAAGAACTCGAGCCGCGAGAGGAGCGCCGGTGGCAAGCGCACCGCGCGGATCTCCTTCTCCATCCGGTCGAGCTCCTCGGGGGTGAAGACGATCTCGGGCGGGACCATCTCCTCGGGCCGCACGCCGGCCTCGATGCGCTCGAGGAGCTCACCGATGAAGCGCGTGTTGAAATGCAGGGCCTTCACGACGACGTCGATGCGATCGCGCAGCGCCTCGATGACCTGGTAGGTGCCGCCGCCCGCGTCGTCGTTCGCCGTCAGGTACCACGCGGCCGGCGGGCACTCGAAAATCTGGTCGTAGATCTCGGCGTACTCGTCGGCCATCACCGTGAGGAGCGCCGACTGCGTGCGGGTCGGGATGCGGTTGTATTCGTCGATGATCTTCACGCGCATGCCGAGCCACTTGCGCCACGCGATCTTGATCTCGTCCATGCTCTTCGCGCCGACGAGGCTCGACGGCAGCGGGTTACCGAGCAGGTCCGCGATGGTCATTTGAGGTTGACCATGTTGGATGCCCTGCTTCATCTCGCGCAGCGAGTAGCCAGCGAGCAGGCCGATCAGCGTGGCGATCACGGTCTTTCCTCGACCTGGGCCGCCGACGAGCAGGCACCGCCGCCGCACCGCGAGGTTGAGGAGCGGCAGGAGCACGTAGCTCGAGTAGCTCTGCGCGGTCGGCAACACGACCTTCACCGCGCGCTCGCCCAGCGTGAACGTCGGGGGCGGCGCGTCCCAATATTCGAGGTCGTAGAAGGGGCTGATGATCGCGTGGTTGACGATCCAGAAGTAGGCCTGCCGCAGCTTCTCATCGAGCGGGACCTCGGCGGCGGCGCGCGTCTCGACCTCGCCGAGCGGCCCCGCGTAGAGATCGGCAACGTCGAACGCCCGCGAGGAGACCGCCGCGCGCGGGTTCGTCGGCGCTTGAGAGACCTGCGCGTGCTTCGTCTTCGCCATCGCGGCGAGGGTATCGCCCGACGGGCTCGCGGGCGAGCGAGCGGCCGCCGAGGAGCGGTTCGGGTATGCGCTGCTAAACTCGCGGCCCATGTTGAGGACGCTCGCGTCGGTCGCGCTCATGTGCAGCGCTTCGCTGGTTCTTTCGGGGTGCGCCTCGAACAAGACCGAGGATCACGTCGCTGAGGCGAGCACCGAGTCCTCGAGCGCCGCCGCGCCGAGCGCCGAACCGACTTCGACTTCGACTTCGACTTCGCCGGCCGCGAGCAGCCAAGCGAGCGCGCCCGCTCCCGGGGCGAGCGATTCGACCCCGAGTCGTCGCGCCGATCAGCGCCCAGCCCGCATCGAACACCGCGAGAACGGGCTCGTGATCGAGGACACGCTCGTCGGTTCGGGCGCGCCTGTCCTCTCCGGGTCCCGCGTGAAGGTCCGCTACGTGGGCAAGTTCATCGACGGCACGGTGTTCGACCGAACGACTGGGTCCCCATTCGAGGCGGACATTGGCCAGCACCACATGATCGAGGGTTGGGAGCAGGGCATCCTCGGCATGCGAGAGGGCGGCCGGCGCACGCTCACGATCCCGCCGAGCCTCGGCTACGGAGCGCGCGGCGTCCCGCCCAAGATCCCGCCGAACGCGACGCTCATTTTCGAACTCGAGCTCGTCTCGGTGCAGTGAGCAGCGCTCAAAGGCGCCACGAGACCTCGTAGCGCGCGAAGCCCCGCTGGTCGTCGATCTCTGCGATGCGCGCCTCCCCCACGAATCGGCCGAGATCGAGCGTCCCGAGCAGACACCCCTCGAGGCCCTCGAGCCAACAGACGAACCGATGACGGGCCGCGGGGAAGTCGCGCACGACGAGCTCGCACTTCGCCCCCGGCAGAGCGGAGAACTCGAGTGAGCCGGCGTCGCGAACGACATAGGCGTAGACGGTGTCGGCCCGCTTCAAGAGAGACGCCGGCGACACGCCGAAGAGGCTCGTCGACATCTGCACGAAGCTCTTGAGATAGGGGAGCTTGAAAGCGTGGAGCATCGCCGCGCGCCACGCCTCGATGGATCGGGCGACGCCGAGCACGTCGCGCACCGCGTCCGCGACGGCCATGTGATCTTGCAGCGGCAGCCACCCGAGCGCGGTCGTCGTTCGGATGCGCTCGAGGACGTCGTCACCGGCCTGCCGAGCGATGCGGTCGAACTCTGGCAGCCGCTCGACCACGCTGAGCAGCGACTGCGCTTGGGCGCTTCGAACCATGGGAGCCTGGACCGCCATAATCATCCCCATCGTCCAAACGGATCGATGGCGCAAGACTTGAGAGCAGACTCACCCGAGCGGCGGCGCGAACCCGATTGAGGCATAGCGAGCGAGCACGGCGGCGGTCGCGTTCTCGAGGCGAACCTCGCGGGAACCACGACAGAGCTGCCACGTTCGGCCTGTCTCCACGAGCCGCTCGACGAAGCGCGAAGTCATCCAGGCCCTGATGTGCTCGCCGTCGCGAACACCGTCCTGGACGAAAGGCACATCGTCGTGATGCGTGAGCAAATAGAGATGATGCGGTGCCGCGGCGCCGAGCGCGTCGACCTCGGCGCTCGACGCTCCCGTGTAGCGCTCGTGCCATATCCCAGTCGCGAAGGCGTCCGTGTCGCAGACGACGATCGGGGAATCGCCGCGCGCGCCCTCCGCCTCGAGCGAGGCCTGAGCCGCGGCGATGCGGACGAAATCCGAGGTCGCCCAGGTGAGCGCCTCCATCGAGCCCCCGACCTTCGCGAGCTTCTCGAGCGTCACGTCGCGCCCGATCTCGCGGACCCACGTCGTCGCCGACAGGGGCGCGCCGCGCTCCCTCAGGCGCGCCGCGAGCGCGGCGGCGAGCGTGGTCTTTCCCGTCGATTCGGCACCGACGAGGACGACGCGCAGCGAGAGGTGCGCGCGCACGCACGGCGCGAGCATTGGCCAATAGCGCCCGTGGTCTGCCCGAATCGCTGTCCCCGATACGGCGACCGCGGCGCGCTCGAGATCCACGAGCACGTGGCGAGCGTCGAGGCGTCGCGCGAGCTCTTCGCCGTAGATCTCCGAGGTGAAGACCGTGTCGACGGGCTCGCTCGTGACGCCGCTCACGGCCTCACGCATGAGGTCGACGTGCGCTCGCCAGATCGCATCACTCTGGTAATCGACGGGGTGATCGTCCCAAATCCCGGTCACCGTGACGTTGGGGTCGGTCGCGTGGACCTCGCGCATCCAGCGCACGCGCTCCTCGAGCCCGAGGCTCTCGACGTGCGCTGCCATCACGACGACCGTCACGCGCGCGGCGGCGCGCGCGGCGGCGCGCACGAGGTGATGATGCCCCGCGTGCGGCGGATAGAACTTGCCGATGACGAGCCCGTGTTTCACTCGGCGGCCTCCGGCGCCTTCAACGCGACCGTCCAGTCCCGCAGTCCCTTCACGCACAAAAGACCGAAGATCGCGTAGAGAACGGCCGTCGGGTAGAGCCCTCGATTCAGGTAGAGCGGCACGCTGATCACGTCGACCAAGATCCAGATCCACCACGACTCGAGCAGGCGGTGCGCTTGCCCCCACGTCGCCGCGAGGCTCAGCGTGAGCACGCTCGCGTCCGCGAGCGGCACCGGCGAATCCGTGAACCGCGAGAGCAAGAGGGCGAAGAGCGACGTCATCAGGACCGTCGTCGGCACGAGCGCGCTCCACGCTCGACGCGAGGTCCGCCCGACCCGCGTCGAGCCGCCCCGCCCGCTCGGGCGCGTCCAGCGCCACCAGCCATAACAGCCGAGCACGAAGAAGATCACCTGGAGCGAGGCGTCCGCGTAGAGCTTCGCGCGGAAAAAAAGGAGCGCCCAGAAGACGTTGTTCGCGAGCCCGAGCGGCCAGTTCCAGACGTTCTGCTTCGCGACCAGCCACACGCAGGCCGCCCCCGTGACGTCTCCCAGGATCTCGGCCCACGTGACAGGCACGCGCCCGAGCGAGATGGGCGCACTGTCGAGCCACTCGAGGACCGAGCCGAGCATCGTCGCGCGGAGAGTAGCGCTCGCGCTCGCTATGGGTGAGTCGCTTCGCTCAGCGAGCCACGGTGAAGACCCGCGCGTGGTCCACGTCGACGAGCGCCCAGTCGCGGCCACCGAGGACAGCCCAATAGGTCCCCGCGAACGGACCAGGCCGAATGGAGGTGAGGGTCGCGGCGGGCGGCTCGAAGCTCGCCGGATCGAAGTGTTTCACCGTGAGATCCGGCAGGCTCACGATATCGATCGCAGGCGTCACGAGCGCGCTCCTCTGCCTGTCGTAGACCATGCCTGCGAGGCTGACTGGCAGGCCGCCTATGGTCGAGGACGGTTGACCGTGTTCTACCGTCATGAGCGACGTCACGCCCTCGAGCAGCGTGCTCACGTACACCACGCCGTCCTGTGTGACCGCGAGTCCATTCCCGTTTGCGACCGTGGCGAGGAGTTGGTCCCCGCCGCTCAGGGTTCGATAACGGAGCTCCGTGGGCGTGAGATAGACAATCACCGGCTCGACATCCCACGTATTGGCCGGAGCGAGCTCGAACGCCGATAATGTTGTAACGGCGGGACCAGGGACGACCGAGATCGTGCTGACGCCATCCGCCGAGGCCTGGAATCGGGTGAAGACGCCCCCCTCTGCGGCGACGCCAACACCCCCAGCGAGGACGCGGAGCTCACTGCCCGCTGACAGCGCGGTAGGCGTTCGCACACCGTCGAGGGAGGTGAGGACGGTCGGGTTCGCACCGCCCAAAGCGAAGGGGGGCACCGGCCCGTCGACGAGCGCGATGGACGCGCTCTCCGCGGGCATCGGCCCCGAGCCCGCGCCGTAGCTCTGAGCGATAGGAGCGACGATCCAACCGCTCGGGCCGAGCACCCATCGCTCGATGTCGTAGACCGGCGTGAGGCAAAACGCGGGGCCGCCGCCCGCGGGGCACGCCGCCATGAAGACGCCTGTGGTCGCGCCTGGGATGACGAGCTCGAACCCCCCGGACTCACTCCAATGTTCGAGGCCAAAGGCGTCGACGAGGTAGATTTCACCGTCGACGACGGTGAAGCCCCACAGGCCATCATCGATCGCGGGGATGAGGGGCGTCAAATCCCCCGAGAGCCGATCGACCGCGGTGAGACTGGGTGGCAATTGGCTATTGAGATCATAGCCGGACACGATGAGGCGATCGTGGATGGCGTCGTATTCGAGCATCATGCCCAGGAGTGGCAACGGTGTCATGAACGCCGCGTCGCCGCTCACTGGATCACACGCGAAGAGGCCGAGTTCGGTCGTCGCGTAGAAGAGGTCCCCGTCTGTCGCGATCGCGGTGATGCTCGCGCCCAAGAAGCAGGACTGCGTGACCGTGCGATCTCCCGTCGCTGGATCGATCCGATAGCCGATGAGCTCGCCCGAGCCAGCAGCGGCCTCGGCGCCGAGGGAGATGCCCTGATCGGTCCACGTGACGTCGAACAGCACCCTCGTCGGGAACTCGCTCGACTCTGGCAGCCCAGGACCGCTCCCCAACGTCGAATCAGAAATCGCGGTATAGGGCTGCGGCGCGTTCGGGTCGAAGACGGCAATCGCCCTGCGCTTGCGGTCGAAGCCGACGAGGCGCCCATCCTCGGTCGCAGAGAATTGCCAGAACGGGCTGACCGTCGGATGGGCCGCAGGCAGGTAAGGCGTGTAGGTGAGGTTACCAAACGGGTCCTCGGCCTCGATGAGCGCCCATTGATTGGTAAGAACGTCCTCGAAGAGCCAGCCGCCGTCCGCGGCGACCCCGGACACGCCATTTACACGAACGTCAGCGATACCCGCAGGCGAGCTCGCGAAGACCCGCACGGGGACAGTCGGCCCGTCGATCGCGATGTTCACCCCCGGGAAGACCTCGTCGATCTTGGGCGGCGAGTCGTCCACGCCCCACACCACGACCGACGCGGCCTCGGGGTCCTCGTTCCCAAGGACGTCGCGCGCGCTTACACCGATGTAATTCTCACCGAGCGAAACGGGGACCTCGGCCGAGAACGTGGCGAAACCGTCGTCCGAGATCGCCGGATAGCCGTCGACTGTCACGCTCTCGATCGCCGAGGCGTCCGTCGCCTTACCCACGACGACGACGCTCTGTTGGTTCGTGACGAGCCCAGGCGTCGGGGCCTCGAGCGTGACCCGCGGCGGCTCATGATCACCGTCGCCGCCCGCACCCCCGTTCATGGAAGAGCCGCCCGACGGCGAGCCCCCGCTCCCGCCACCGCCTTGGATGACCTCGCTCGAGCACGCCACGAGAAGCACGGCGACCGCACAGGTCACGGGCGCCACAAACACCTGTCTCATTGCGACCTCCATGATTTTCTCATCGCCGCGCGGCGCGTGGCTCGACGACCGCGAGCGCGGCCTCGAGCTCGGCTTGCTCGAGCTCGGCCTCCGCCAGCCGCGCGATCGTCGCGCGCGCTTTCGGATCGGCGAACGTGCTGCTCACGAGCCGAATGGGCTCTCGGGCCTCGTCGACCCCCGCGAGGCGGAGCGCGATCGCGGCGGCCACGCGCTGATCGGTCGGAGCCGCGGGATCCTCCAGCACCTCGAGGAGCGTGCCCCGATCGAGGCCCGCGTCTCGATACCCGGGCTCCGCGAACTTGATGGAGTCGAGTTGCTCGAGCCAAGCGGAGATCGTTCGTTTGCCACGCTCGAGCGCACGAACCCGAGACCCACCGAGCGCGGCGGTCGCCTCGAGGACGCGACGCGCGATCGCGTCTGCGGGGGCATGCGTCGGCAAGCGGTACGAGTTCCCACCCATGAGCCGCAGACGAAGCTCGTGCCCGCGCCCATCGAGCGCCGAGATTCGCTCGTAGCGGGCGAAGCGCCGATGAAATGGCCACCGAAGCTCCACGCCGTCGCGTCCGATCGTGAGCCGTCGCGGGGAGAACTCGTAAGCGACGAGCGCGCCCACGATCAATCCGATGACGAACGAATAGCGTTCGGTCACGAAGCTCGTCGCGACCACGGACGCGATCGCCAGCGCCGCCGCGTGAACGGGTCTTTGTGGAGAGGTCGTCTCGATGGTGAGGCGCTGGTGGGCCGCGTCGATCTTCAGGGTGGTGAGCGCGCGCGCGGCTTGGACGCTGCTCCCGAACAGCAATGTCAGCGTCTCGCCCGAGCGGAGCGCGAGCTCCAGGGTCTTGCCGATCACGAACCCCCCTCGAACGTCGGCGGGGCGCAGCGTTCGGCTCGCGTCGGCGCTCTCGAGCACGAGCTCGGCCGGGCCGACGGTCACCTTGGCGGTGGTCGCCGCGGCTGGGCGCGCGGCGAGGAAGCTCCACGTCAGGGCGAGCGCCGACACGAACAGCGACACCAGCCCGAGCGTCACGCCCAACCAACTCGGCCAAAGGCGGACCAGTGACAGGACGGTAAACACGAGGGGGAAAGGGACGATCGCTCCCCACGCGACCCGCGCGGCGCGAGCGGTGGCCGCACTAGCGACCTGAACGGTGGAGGTGTCGCCGTCCGCCGAGGTGTCACCCGTCATCGAGTGGGACGATAACAGAGAGCGGAAGCGCTCAGCGAGCCATGGTGAAGACTGCTTTGTGGTCCACGTCGACGAGCGCCCAGTCGCGGCCGTCGAGGACAGTCCAATAAGTCCTGGTGAACGGACCCGGCCGAATGGCGCTCAGGGCTGGGGCCGCCGGGTCGAAGCTCGCCAGATCGATGTGTTTCACCGCGAGATCCGGGAGGCTCACGATGTCCATGGTTGGCGTCACGAGCGCGCCCTCCCGCGGATCGTAGACCATGCCGGCGAGGCTGACTGGCAGGCTGCCCATCGTCGAGAGCGGTTGACCAGGCTCTGCTCTCATGAGCGTCGTCACGCCCTCGAACAGGGTGCTCACGTACACCGCGCCAGCGTCGGTAACCGCGAGTCCATTCCCGCTTGCGACCGTGGCGATGAGTTGGTCCCCGCCGCTCAGGGTTCGATAACGGAGCTCCGTGGGCGTGAGATAGACAATCACCGGGTCGGCGCCCCACGTATTGGCCGGGGCGAGCTCGAACGCCGACAATACTGTAACAACGGGACCGGGCACGACCGAGATCGCGTCGACGCCGTCCGCCGACGCCTGGAATCGGGTGAAGACGCCCCCCTCTCCAGCGACGCCCGTGCCCCCAGCGAGGACGCGGAGCTCACTACCCGCTGACAGCGCCGTAGGCGTTCGCACACCGTCCAGGGAGGTGAGGACGGTCGGGTTCGCCCCAACCAAAATGAAGGGCTTCATCGGCCCGTCGACGAACGCGATGGAGGTGCTCTCCGCGGGCATCGGCCCTATGCCTGCGGCGTAGGTCGTAGAGATAGGGGTGTTGACCCAGCCGCTCGGGCCGAGCACCCATCGCGCGGGGTCGCTGTCCCCGAGGCAGAACGCTGGAGTGTCCCCCACCGAACACCCCAGAATGGTTTCCGTATATATGTTGGGGATTATGAGCTCGAGCGCGCCCGACTCGCTGACGTGGTGGAGCCCCAATTTATAGCCGACATAGACCTCGCCATCTACGACGTTGAAGCCCTGGAGCCCGTCCGCGGTCTTGAAGATCGGCGTCACCTCACCCGACAGCCGATCGATCGAAGCGATCTCGTTTGTATAGTTGGGGTCGGTCGGAAAGCCAGCAGCGACGATCCGGTCGTGGATCGCGTCGTACTGGAGAACGCCCGACCGGAAGTCCAGCGACGTTAGGAAGGTCGCGACACCACCCTCCGGATCACACACGTAGAGACCACTCTCCGTGGTCGCATAGAACCGCTCGCCATCCGTCACGGCCGCCGTGACCTCCGACGGTAAGAGGCATGAGGGTGTCAGCGTGCGCGCCCCCGTCGCGGGGTCAATCAGATACCCGACGAGCTCGCCCCCGCCGAAGCTCGCGGCGACCAGAATGCCATCCGCAGTCCAGGCGACACTCAAGATCTGGTCCGAGGCGAGCGGCAGCCGAGGACCGCTCCCCAACGTGATACCAGAGATCAGCGTGTAGGGATTCGGCGCGTTCGGATCGAAGAGTACGATTGACTCCAGTCCAGCGTTGAGGCCAACGAAGCGCCCGTCCCCCGTTGCGGTGAGTCGCGACAACTCGTCGCCAGAGCCGTCCAAAGCCGCATAGTGCGTGGTGGTGACGGTACCAAACCCGTCCTCGACGTCGATCTGTGTCCATTGGTTCGTCGGCTCGTCCTCGACCAGCCAACCACCGTCCGCGGGGACCGCCGACACACCATCTACACGCACGTCAGCGACGCTCGCCGGTGAGCTCGCGAAGACCCGCAAGGGAAAGTACCGTACGCTGACCGCGATCCTCGGGCCCGGGAACACTGCGTCGATCGCGGGCGGTGAGTCGGTCTTGCCCCACACCACGACCGACGCGGCCTCGGGGTCCTCGTTCCCGAGGACGTCGCGCGCAGTTACACGGATGTCATTCTCACCGAGCACCACGGGGACCTCGGCCGAGAACGTGGCGAAGCCGTCGTCGGAGATTGCCGGGTAGCCATCGACTGTCACGCTCTCGATCACCGAGGCGTCCGTCGCTTTGCCCACGACGACGACGCTCTGCTGGCTCGTGACGAGCCCTGGTGTGGGGGCCTCGAGCGTGACCCGCGGAGGCTCCTGATCTCCCCCGCCGCCCGCGCCCCCCTGCGTCGGAGCGCCGCCCACCATGGCAGACCCGCCCGAGGGCGAGCCCCCGCTCCCCCCATCGACTTGGGTGACCTCGCTCGAGCACGCCACGAGCAGCACGGCGACCGCACTGGTCACGGGCGCCCAAATAGTGAGCCTCATTGCGACCTCCTTGCGTCTTGCGTTGTGGACATTGCGGTCAGTGAGCCACGGTGAAGACTGCTTTGTGGTCCACGTCGACGAGCGCCCAGTCGTGGCCGTCGAGGACAGTCCAATAGGTCCCCGCGAACGGACCGAGCCGGAGGGAAGTGACGGTCGCGGCGAGCGGCTCGACGCTCGCCGGATCGAAGTGTTCCACCGTGAGATTCGGCAGGCTCACGATATCGATGGCAGGCGTCACGAGCGCGTTCTTCTGCCTGTCGTAGACCATGCCTGCGAGGCTGACTGGCAGGCCGCTGATCGTCGAGGGCGAATGACCGTGCTCTACCGTCACGAGCGACGTCACGCCCTCGAACAGCGTGCCCACGTACACCACGCCATCCTGTGTGACGGCGAGTCCATTCCCGTTTGCGACCGTGGCGAGGAGTTGGTCCCCGCCGCCCAGGGTTCGATAACGGAGCTCGGTGGGCGTGAGATAGACAATGACCGGGTCGGCGTCCAACGTATTGGCTGGGGCGAGCTCGAACGCCGACAGTGTTGTAATGTCAGGGCCAGGGACGACCGAGATCGCGTCGACGCCATCCGCCGAGGCCTGGAATCGGGTGAAGACGCCCCCCTCTGCGGCGACGCCCGCGCCACCAGGGAGGACGCGGAGCTCACTACCCGCTGACAGCGCCGTAGGCGTGCGCACGCCGTCGAGGGAGGTGAGGACGGTCGGGTTCGCACCGCCCAAAGCGAAGGGGAGCAGCGGACCGTCGACGAGCGCGATGGAGGTGCTCTCCGCGGGCATCGGCCCCGAGCCCACGCCGTAGGTCGGCTCGATGCGGCTCCAGACCCAGCCGCTCGGACCGAGCACATATCGATTGATGAAGAATCCATCCGAAAGGCAGAACGCAAGAGGCCCGCCGGCCGAACACTCCGCGATTTGACCGTCCGTGAACACGTCTGGAATGACGAGCTCGAGTCCACCGGGCTCACGCAGATGCTCGAGGCCAAGGTAGTCGACGACGTAGACCTCACCATCGACGATGGTGAAGTTCGTCGCAGAGTAGAGCGTGATGAGCGGCGTCACCTCCCCCGACAACCGATCGACAGCGGAGAGCAAGGACTGGAAGTCGCCACCCGACACCCAACCGTGTGCGACGACTCGGTCGTGGACCGCGTCGAATTCGAGCGTCACGCCACGAAATGGCAGGTTCGCCATGAACGTCGCTTCGCCGCTGACCGGATCACACCTGAAGAGATGGCTCTCGGTGAGATGGTCGGTGGTCGCATAGAAGTGTTCGCCGTCTGTCGCGATCGTCAGAATAGGGCCGTCCAAGAAACAGGATTGCGTGAGCGTGCGATCGCCTGTTGCTGGGTCGACTCGATAGCCGACGAGCTCCCCATGGTTGCTGTTCCGCTCTGCGCCCATGAAGATGCCCTGGTCGGTCCACGTGACATCCAATAGCTGCACAGACATGTCGCTATTGGTATGGGGAAGCATGGGGCCACTGCCCAACGTCGAATCCGCAATCACCGTGAGGGGCGCCGCAGCGTTTGGGTCGAGCACGGCAATCGCCGCTCGTAGGTCGTCCCACCCGACGAGGCGCCCGTCCCCTATCGCAGAGAAGTATTGATAGGGATAAGGGTTGACCAGCGAATGCGTCTCAGCCAGATAGGGCGTGATGGTGAGGTTACCAAACGGGTCCTCGACCGCGATATCGACCCATTGATTGGTCGGCACGTCCTCGACCAGCCAGGGGCGGTCCACGCGGACCCCGGACACACCGCCTACATACACGTGAGCGATACCCACCGGCGAGCTCGCAAAGACCCGCACGGGGATAGTCGGCCCCTCGATCGCAACGTTCGCGCCGGGGAAGACCGCGTCGAATTTGGGCTGCACGTTCTCCAGGCCGTGCACCATAATGAAGGCTGCGTGGGGGTCCTCGTTCCCGAGGACATCGCGCGTGGTTACGTACAATTCATTATAACCGAGCGATATGGGGATCCAAACCGAGAACGTGGCGAATCCATCATCGGACGTAACTGGGAGGTCGCCGACCATCACGCTCTCGATCGCCGAGGCGTCCGTCGCTTTGCCGAGGACGAGCAAGCTCTCTTCGTTGGTCTGGTACCCCGGAGTCGGTGCCTCGATCGTGACCCGCGGAGGCTCATGATCTCCCCCGCCGCCAGCGCCCCCCAAGACCGGAGCGCCCCCCGAGGGCAAGCCCCCGCTCCCCCCATCGGCTTGGATGACCTCGCTCGAGCACGCCACGAGCAGCACGGCGACCGCACAGGTCACGGGCGCCAAAACTCGGGTTGGACTCGCCGCTTCCCCACTCTGCCCGACCGTAAGCTTCATCAAGACCTCCGCCCAATTGGGATCAGAAGAAAGGCGCGATCAATATTAACAACGAAGATAGCAAATCAAGCACGCGCGAATATCTATCTTGAGATTAATCGACCTTAATCGTGAGCCCGCATCCGCGTTGCGCTACAGCCTATTTGCGTTGCATGGGTTGCGTGGGGCGATGTGAGTTGGAAGCTGTCGGTTATTGGCTGTCAGCTATCAGCTGTCAGTAGTCAGTTGGAAGAAGCAGACCACTAAGCGCCAGTCGAGACGGCAGCTGTGACCTCACCGCTAAACGCGGTTTGGGAGCCCCGGATGCGACAACCGTCTTTCTTACGTGTTTGTCCATCAACGGTCTGGACATCGCGCGGTCGAGCCTCGTAGGGTATCGCCTCGGGGTGTGGAATGACCGTCCGCGAAGATGGATTTTACCTCGTCGACCTGGTGCGCCAACTCGCAGCTGACCGGCCGGTCGGGAGCCCGTGGAGGGCGAACGAGATCGTCGCGGCGATCGACCGCGCGTCCCCCTACTCGGGCGATCAAGAGCGCTTCTACCTCGCGTTCTTGGAGGGGCTCCGCGACATCCTGAATGACGACGAGGACGCGGTGCTCACGCGCTTCATGCGTCAAGCGGCCGCGTCGGAGGCGCGGTCCCTTGCGGACGTCGAGAAGGATCGAGACCACCTGACCCACGTCACGCAGGTGTTCCTCGTGGGTTGGTTCATCCTGAACTCTTGCGGGAAGTTTCGGACGCTCGACGACTGGACTCCCTATGGCTGGTCGCAGCGCGACAGGTTCGAGAACTTGAATCGCGGGTGGGTGTTCACCTCGCTCCTACACGACTGCGCGTATTCGGCGCAGAACGCCTTTCAGGGGCGCACTCATGAGGCACGCCTCCGCGCGATGTTCGGCAAGCTTTACCTCCCGGGGCGGGCGGGCGGCTATGACCGCATATACGCCAAGGAGCTCGCGAAGCGCGTAGCGGCGCGGCGATCAACCATCATCGATCGCCCCGTGACCCGGCTCGTCGAGCAGGTCATCGAGGAGCACCTCGCCCACAAGTTCGGGCCGGACCACGCCTTCTTCACCGCACAGGCCTTGCTCGCCGAGGCCGCCCGACACCCAGGACCGACCCAGGAGCTGCTCGAAGTCGGGGCCGTTTCGCTCTGGACCCACAATTTCCGGCATCTGCTCAGGCCCGACGCAGAGCCCTCGGAGGAGAAGGTCGCCTGGTTCGCCGTCGACTTCTGGGATGAGCCGCTGGCCGCGCTCGTGACCGTCGCCGACGAGATCCAAGAGTGGGGCAGAGAGCGGAGCGACAACGCGATGACCCGTGAAGCGGGCGACCGCCCATTTCCCTCCGCGCGCTCGGTGCTCACCGAGCTCGCGGTCGATGACGCCGACGGCCTGCGAATTCAAGCCCATGTCGTCCACCATCTCTTTCCCGAGGACCGTCGAAACCTCCTTCGCCATGCCCGCACACGCGAGGTCTCCGCGGCCGACGACTCTCGGACGTACAAAAATGGCTTCAAGCCGCGCGTGACGGAGCGCACGACATTCCATCCACGGCTTCGGTTCACGGACTCTGTCGAGGGTGAGCGCTGCAAGGTCGCGCGCCGGTACGCATGGCCCATCGAGACGGATGACTCCCTATCCATGCGCAGTCGGGAGGTCACCGAAGCCTCCGCGCCAACAGGTGGGAGTGCCTATCTCGAGGTGCACGCCACCCTGAAAACGAAGCCTGATGACGAGGCCCCTCTGCTTCATCTCGACACCTCGGGAGAGGTGAAGCTCTACGATGTCTTTTCGGGCGACGCTCCCATTCGCGCGGTGATGGTCGCGCCTGGCGGAGCCGGCAAATCCACAATTCTCCGCGCCCTCGCCCGAACCAAGAAGATTGGTCGGCGTGAGCTCGCCGTCATCTTCGTGGAGGAACTCGACACCGCTCTCGAGGACCTCACGGACCTCTGCGAACGCGAGCGCGCGGGCAGTCAGCGAGATGTCCTATTGATTGTCGATCATGTCGATCGACTGCTGCATACGCCCCATGAGCGATATTGGTTCGAGGAGCTGGGCATCCTGTCGAAGCGCGCGACGTGGCTCCATGTCATCGCCGCATGTCGGCCTGAGGAATACGAGACCGTCGTCAGCTTTGCGCTGGCGGGCGAATGGCACGAAGCGAGTCTCAGGGAGCATGTCGGGCCGCTCATGGACACCGTCGACAAGAACGGTCGCGCGACGGCAAGGGGGGTCGAGGCGAAACTTCGTGGCGCCGACGAGGAGCTCGATCGCCTCGGGCAGCTCGCACTCTCCATGGGTTCTCGCCGGTTCCTGGAACGACCGAAGGTCACGACAGAGGCTCAATTTGCGGGTGAATCCGTCCTCACGTTCACCCATGGCCGCGTGAGGTTCGTTCACGACGCCGTACAAGATTATCTCTCAGCGTGGGCCCTCGCTCGCAACCTCGCGCACGAGGAGGGTGAGACGATGGGTGGCGCCGTTCGCCGTTTGCTCCACACCCCACCCGACGTCCTACGGATGTTGCTCGGGGTGCTGAGCACGAGTCGCCGCCTGCAGCGCGAGGGTCGGCGTCGCGCCGCTCGAGGCTTTGCTGCTGGATTGCTCCGTGAGGCAACGCTCCGCCATTGGCTCTATGACACCGGCTACCTCGCGAGGGCCCGCGAGAACGTCGAGGAGTTCGTGAGCATGTTCGCGGACGATCCTGACATCTATGCGATAGGCCAGATGCTGCTGGGACTCCTCGAGTACAGCGAGTTCAGCCCGACCCAAGTCGAACCCGGGCGGGGCTCGCGCTCAGAGCGCGACGCCGCTCACGAGACGCTCGAACGCGCTGTGGTCGCGCTCGCCACGGCGCTCGCGCACTTCGATCGCGTCCCGGTCGACCCGCCGGCCTGGGGAGGCAAGGCGCGTGATGTCGAGGTCGCCACGATGCACACCGCCGATCACCTCGTCACGTTGCTCGCGCGCGTCTCGGCGCTCGTGCCGGGCCCGACCCTCGTCGAGCTCAAGGAGCGCGCGCTCGCCCTCCTCAGCGACGCGAACGCGGGTAGTGAGAACGCGCTCACCGCTGGGTGGGTGAGGACGATCATCAAGGGGATCGACCCCAATGGCAGCGATCCCATCGCACCGCTCGTGCGCATGGACGAAGCGCTCACTCGGCATATGTCCGACCCCGAGGGTCGAAGGCGCTTTGCGCTGCGATCCTTTCAGCTCGCTGGCCACATCGGAGGGACATTGTTCCTTTATAAAAAGCACGACGCCGCGTCCCTTCGTGAGGGTGAGCGATGGCAAGAGGGCGCCGTGACCCGTGTCGGTCGCGTGCTGCGCGACATGGAGGACCTGGGGCATCATGAGCACTTCGGCTCGCGAGCCCACGGCTTGATGGATGGTGCGCGGGCGCTCGCGGCCATTGTCTTCTTCAAGATGGTTGCGCTCGAGCACGGCACTGGCGCCCCCACGGACGCGAAGTACGCAGTCCTCGAAGCCTTTGACCGGTATGAGCGCGCGCGCAAGCGGGCAAGGCTCGCCCTCCGACCGGAAGAGCGCCTCACGATCGCGAACTGGCATGGGATGCAAGACCAGGTCTTCGGCGGGGTCTTCAAGAAGGCCTTCTATGCTGGTGGCATGAGCGTCGAGAAGGCCGAGTCCGCGCTCAAACAAGAGGAGAAAGAAGTCCTCGACGAGAACCGCCGCTTCGCCCAGAAGAACCCGCGCTCGAAGAACCACAAGATGCTCGAATACATCGAAGCCAGGATTGGCAATCCCGCCGAGTTCATCGCAAAGCACGCGAGGCCAAGTGGGAATGCTTAGCCGACTGGGCAGCCTTTTGCGGTGGGTCACACACAGAGCCAACAAGAGGCACCAGTTGACGGAGAAGCAAAGAGCATAAGAGCCCGGGTCTGCAGAACATGGAGAAAAGCCGATGATAGAGACCAAGAAACTTCGGATCACAGCAAAACTCAAGGAAGATGCCTATGCACGACTTGTCAAGAACTCGGGCGAGCACGAGTACTACCTATCCCTGACCGTAGCTGTCACAACCAACGGCAAAGACGAGGACGTGGCATTTGATGTGATGGTAGGAAGCGCCGCCGAGCACGCGCACGGGCTGGTGGAGAAGCTCACGAAGAACAAGACCGTGGAGCTCATCCTGGATCTATCTACTAACGTGAAAGGAAATCCTGCGGTCGACGCGGTGCGGATCGACCGGTGCGAGTACCAAGTCGATAAGGCCAAACCAGAAATCCCACTGACGCCGAAGACCGAAGAAAGGAAGGCCAAGGCCGAAACCGAGCCCAAGGCTGAAACCGAGCCCAAGGCTGAAACCGAGCCCAAGGCTGAAACCGAGGCTAACGCCGAAACCGAGGCCAACGCCGAAACCAAGGCCAACGCCGAAACCGAGCCCAAGGCCGAAACCAAGGCCAACGCCGAAACCGAGCCCAAGGCTGAAACCCAGGCCAACGCCGAAACCGAGCCCAACGCCGAAACCGAGCCCAAGGCCGAAACCAAGGCCAACGCCGAAACCGAGGCCGAGGCCAGCGAGGTAAAGCCATGAGACAGATCCCGATTAGCCATTCGCTCCTCACCTATCTCGATGATCTCGAGTTCACCGAGGCAGCGCTCCTCGCGTCGGAGGACACAGTCGATCTCGCGGTTCACCATACGGAGGAGCTCGAGTCTTGGGGGGCTATGGCTCAGAAGGAGCGGCTCGCGCGGCGGGAGGTGACGCGGAGCGAGGCTGTCGTAAGCGTCAAGAACGCTGTCCTCGACGGGACGACGACGAAGTTTGGCGTTGGGGTTTTGGGGGAGGCGGGCGGCGATAGGAAGAGCGCGTTCTTCCGTCGATTCTTCTCGGCCGTGCCGAGCGAGTTCGTGCGCCGGCCGCTGCGCAAGCAGGCCGAGGCGACGCTGCAGATCATGCTCGCGGAGCTCGAGAGGCTCGCCGCGGACCACCCGCTGCGGGCGTACGTCGCGCCGCTCAAGGCGCAGGCCGAGGGAGCGCTCGCCGCGCTCGACGCGAGAACGAAGGCCAAGAGCGCGCGCAGCGTCTCGGCGCACGAGGTGGAGGAGTGGAAAGAGGGCGTGAACACCCTGCGCCTGTCGACGTACGCCGAGCTCCTCAAGCGCGCGGCCGACGGCGGCAAGGGGCGGGGGTGGGCGGACGCGTTCTTCCGGTCGGATGCGGCGGTCGCAAGCGGTGATGAGGAGGGCACGGACCCCGCGGCCGGGCCGGCGACACCACCAGCAAACCCCGCCTGAAGGCGGAAACACGAACCGCAGGTGTCACCAAGGTCCGAACAAAGCCCGCTCGCGGCCCGGCGACGTGTCACCTAGGTCCCAACAGCCGCTGATCACGGGTAGGTGAAGTGTTGTTTGCGCGCGTACAAGAGACGTACTTGGCAAGGTGAGCCCGCGCCCTGACGAGCCCAACCGCCGTCAGGCAACAGATCGATCGTCACCCAGCCCCCAACAGCCGCAGCCAACACGCAGGTGAGGGCTCGACAGGCCGACAACGGAGGCTGTTCGAGCTTAGGTGACGAGAGAACCCCTTCTGCGCGTTCGCGAAGCGAACAAGCGCGGCCGCAACCGGTGTGATTGCGGCGGGTCCCAGTGAAGCCCGCAGCCGAAACCCAACCGCTAAACGCGAATGGGGCGGGGGCCCCGTTCGCTCTCAATGGGGTAAGGGGGCCCCGTTCCCGGGCCATGTCTTTTTCGCAACGCGAAAAAGGTTGGCCCGTGCAAACAGAGTCTTTTTCGCAACGCGAAAAAGGTTGGCCCGTGCAAACAGAGTCTTTTTCGCGACGCGAAAAAGGTTGGCCCGCGAAAACACAGCCTGTGTTAACCGCGAGAATCATGGAAAGCCGCGCGAGACCCGCGCTCGCCCTCGTGACCTCCCTGCCCGCCGACGAGCTCGAGGCTCGGCTCGTGGCCGCGGGCGGCACCCTGTCGCAGGCGCGCGCCACCGCCGGCAAGGTCATTCGCTACATTTTCGGCGGCAAGCTGGCGGCCGCGCTCGACCCGGCTTGGGACGCGGACGCGCTCGGCTCGATCGGCATCGGGGCCTGGGCGCAGCGCGAGCTCCTCGCGCTCGACGCGACCGTATCGTTGGAGATCGCCGAGCGCGCGCCGGCTGCGGACGGGACCGAGCGGCTCCTCTTGCGCGCGCGGGACGGCTCGCTGCTCGAGACCGTGATCATCCCGGGGCCGGGGCGCACGACGCTGTGCATTTCGAGTCAGGTCGGCTGCGCGCGGGCGTGTGCGTTCTGCGAGACGGGCACGATGGGGCTCGTTCGGCAGCTCGCCGCCGGCGAGATCGTCGATCAGGTCCGCATCGCGCGCACACTCTGGGGCGACAAACACCCGCCGATCTCGAACATCGTGTTCATGGGCATGGGTGAGCCCTTCGACAATTTGGGTGAGGTCGCGCGCGCGACCCGCATCCTCACGGACGATCGCGGCCTCGCGTTCGCGCGCTCGCGCGTGACGGTCTCCACCGTCGGGGTCGTCGACAAACTCGAGGCGTTCTTCGCGAGCTGCCACGCCGAGCTCGCCGTCAGCCTCAACGCGAGCGACGACGAGACCCGCGCGCGGTTGATGCCTGTCGGAAGGCGCTTCTCGATCGAGGCGCTGATGCAGGCGCTCGAGCGCCACGTGCCCCGCGGCCACAAGGTGCTCTTCGAGTACGTGCTCATCGCTGGCGTGAACGACTCGCCAGCCGACGCCGATCGGCTGGTCGCGCTCACGTCGCGCGTGCCGAGCCGGCTCAACGTGATCCCGGTGAACCCTGGGCCCGACCCGACGCTGCGGCCTCCGACGAGCGCGGGGCTCTCGGCGTTCGTTGCGGCGCTGGCCGAGCGTGGCGTGACGACGTTGGTTCGACGGCCGCGCGGTCGCGACGTCGGTGGGGCTTGTGGTCAGCTCGCGGGCGCGCGGCGGCGGCTCGAGCTCTTCGCGGAAGTTCCCTGAGGCCTCGATCATGAGCCCGTGGCGAGTGGTCGAGCTCCACGTCGAGGTCCGCGAGGCCTCGGGTTGGCAGCACCTCGATGAGCGTAGGATGTCGGGGGTCCTGACCGAGGTCCTCGGTGTCATCGGTGCCCTTGCAAAGAAGAGCACTGCGCGCAAGCTGCGCGGGGTGCCGAAGGACGCGAGCGCGACGACGCGTGCGGCGCTCCGCGAGCTCAAACCCGTGGGCGTGAGCGAGCTGGACGCGACCGCGTTGGGCAGCGTCGCGTGGGAGAAGGGGCCGCTCCGCAAGGGCCTCGTCGAGCCCGAGCAGTACGCGCGCATCCTCGCCGGTGAGCCCGTGATGACGTGGAGCAAAGGCGCGCTCGGGGTGACGCTGGTCGACAACGACGAGATGGCGCGCCGGCTCGCGTCGAACACCACGGATTGGCGGATGCGGACCGTCGCCACGTGGACCGAGAAGCTGAAGCACCGCGCGTCGGAGGTTTACGAGCTCTACACGCAGCACCTCGCCGGCCATGACGATCGACGCCTGATCGCAGCGTGGCGACGCGGCTGACGTTCTCTTAGGAATCGGGGGCCGACCTGATAGGCTCGCGGGCGCACGATGGCGGAGAAGGGCTCGTCGGAGTTTCTCACCGAAGCCGAAGAGATCATCCTGGGGCTCGGCCGAGACCTCGTGGTCCTCGACGAATCCCTGAGGAAGGGTTCGCCCGATCCCGACGCGCTCAACGATATTTTTCGCGGCGTCCACACCCTGAAGGGCCTCGGCGGCCTCTTCGGCGTGTCGTATTTCGCCGAGCTCGCCCACGATCTGGAGACCAAGCTCGACGCGGTCCGGCTCGGGCGCGCGCCTCTCACGTCCGACGCGCTAGACCTCCTCTTCAAGGCGATCGAGCTCTTTCATCGGCTGCTCGTCGCTGAACAAGAGGACGCGCCGCCTCCGGCCGACGAGGTCCGCGCCCTGCTCGACAAGCTGCACAGCGCGGGCGCTCCGGCCGCGCCCGCGACGGAGTCTGGCGAGCTCGACCTCGACCCGAGCATCTTCGCGGTGCTCACCGAGTACGAAGAGCACCGCCTGCGCGTCAACGTGCAGAACGGGCTCAAGGTCTACCGGCTGCGCGTCCGCTTCTCGCTGCTCACGATCGACGAGTCGCTCGAGCGCCTCAAGCAAACGGCGAAGCCACACGGCGAGATCATCACGTATCTGCCCACCGGCGAGGGCGCCGACGCCGACTCGATCGAGCTCGATATTTTACTCGCGTCAAAGCGATCTCAAGACGAGCTGACGGAGCTCTTCTCGGCGACGGGTGGCGTGGTCTCTCCGATCGGGCTCAAGGCCCCGAAGCGACCGACCGTGCTCACGGGGCCGTCGGACCGCGCGACGCCGAGCCCACCCGCGCCACAGGAGAAGACGGGTGAGAACCTCTCCGCGACCGGGGCGCTCGCGCGTGCGCCGAGCTTGGCCGAGCCACCGCCGCCGCCTGCGCCACCGGCCGAGCTTCGACCGCGCTCGGCGTCGAGCATCCCACCGGCCCCCGACGCGAAGCTCGGGACCGTGCGCAGCGTCACGCAGACGGTCCGCGTCGACATTCAGAAGCTCGATCGGCTCATGAACGCGGTGAGCGAGCTCGCGATCGTCAAGAGCGCGCTCGATCGGCTCTACGTGCGCGTGCGCGGCACCTCGTCCGATCGCGCGAGCATGGCGGAGTTCGTCCGCCTGAGCCGCACGTTCGATCGGCAGCTCGAGGCCATGCAGCAGGGCATCCTCGAGGTCCGCATGGTGCCGCTCGGCCAGCTCTTCGAGCGGCTGAGTCGCGTCGCGCGCCAGGTCGGTCGCAACGCGCGCAAGCAGTTCAACCTCGTCATCACCGGCGCCGAGACCGAGGTCGACAAGCTCATCGTCGAGGAGCTGAGCGACCCGCTGATGCACATGGTCCGCAACGCGATCGATCACGGCATCGAGCCGCTCGAGCAGCGCCTCGCGGCCGGCAAACCCGAGGTCGGGACCATCGCGATCAACGCCTTCCAGAAGGGCAATCACGTCCTCATCGAGCTCGAGGACGACGGCGCCGGCATCGACACCGAGCGCGTGCTCGAGGTCGCGCTGCAGAAGAACCTCATCAACCCCGCGGACGTCCGCTCGACGAGCCGCCGCGAGGTCCTCGCGCTCATCTTCATGCCCGGGCTCTCGACGCGCGCGCAGGCGACGGAGATCTCCGGCCGCGGCGTCGGCATGGATGTCGTCAAGACCAACATCAGCAAGCTCGGCGGCGTCATCGACGTGCAGAGCGAGGTCGGCATCGGCACCAAGTTCGCGATCACGCTGCCGATCACTCTCGCGATCATCCGCGTGCTCGTCGCCGAGGTCGCGGGCCACGTGTTCGCGATCCCGCTCGCGAACGTCCGCGAGGCCGTCCCCGTGAGCGAGTCCGACATCTTCACGGTGGATGGCCACGACGCGATGACCCTGCGCGGCTCGACGCTGCGGCTCTGTCGTCTGAGCCACGTGTTCGAGCTCGACACGAGCCGCGTGCCGACGCCGGCGCGCCGCTTCGTGATCGTCACGATGGCCGGCTCCGCGCGGCTCGGGCTCATCGTCGATCGCTTGGTCGGCGGGCAAGACGTCGTGATGAAGACGATCGGTCCGTCCTTGCGATCGGTGCGCGGCTTCGCGGGCGCGGCCGATCTCGGAGACGAACGGCTCGGCCTCGTGCTCGACACGCCGAGCCTCTACGAAGAGGTCGTCGCCGCCGATCGGCGTCGCGCCCAAGCCCGCGCATCCTCGTCATGAAGAGCCTGACCCGTTCACGTCAGCCCCGCACCACCGAGGCCGTGAAGGACGCCGGCGGCGTCACCGAATACCTCGGCTTCAAAGTCGCCAGCATCACCGGCGCGTTCCCCGTGAGCATCGTGCGAGAGATCGCGCGCACCGCTCCGATCACTCCCGTTCCGCGCGCCCCGAACGGCGTGCTCGGCATCACGAGCTTCCGCGGGCGGGTCGTCACCGTGATCGATCTCGGCCAGCGCATGGGCCTCGCGAGCTCCACGATCGGCCGCTCACCTGCGATGTTCGCGGGCAACGCCAGGACGAACCGCATTCGGGTCTTGATGGTCGATGTCGGCCAAGAGACGATCGGCTTCGTGGTCGACGAGGTCCTCCTGGTCTATCGCTTCGGAGCGAAGGAGATCGAGCGCGCGACGCACACGCTCGGCACCGACGTCGGCGCGCACGTCGTCGGCATCGCGCGCCCGTCCCCGACCGAGGTCGTGCTCCTCCTCGAGGCCAAGGCACTGCTTCCATGAAGGGCTCCGACAACAGGCGCCTCGTCAGGGCGCGCGGTGAGCAGAAGAACCTCGTGCGCTTTCGCGTCGGCGAGACCTGCTACGCCTTCGAGGTCGCCAACGTCGAGGAGGTGGTTCACCCCGTCGGCGTGACGCCGCTCCCGCACATGGCGCCGGGCGTGACGGGCGTCTTCGATCATCGAGGTCGCGTCACGCCGATCGTCGATTTGCGCTTCTGCTTCGGCCTCGGGCAGGCCCAACCTCTGTCGGCCGAGAACGCGCTGCGCGGCCGCCTCGCGACGGCCGCCAAGTGGCTGCTAATGCGCACGTCGCGCGGCCTCATCGGCTTCGTCGTGGACAGCGTGCTCGACGTCGTCGAACCCGAGGACGCCCTCTCCTCGGCGCCGCACGTCGGTCCTGGGGTGGCTCGCCGAGCGATCCTCGGCGTCTTCACCTGCCAGGGCACGCTCGTCTTCGTCCTCGACGAGGAGCGGCTCGCGAGCGTCATCGCCGACACGCCGATACCGGATCAGCTCCCCGTCGACTGAGGCTCGTTCACCTCTAGAATCGCGGCATGGCCAAACCGACGCGCCGCCTCGTCGCCGCCTTGCGGAGCACCGCGCTCCGGCTGCGATCCCCCTCGGTCGAGTACCGCTGGTCGCACTTCGGGCATTGCAACTGCGGGCACCTCGCGCAGACGGTCACCGGCAAGACTGCGCGCGAGATCTACCAAGCCGCGTTCAGCCGTGGTGGCGACTGGGGCCAGCAGGCCGCCGAGCTCCCCGACTTCGGGGATCGCCCCGCGCTCGACGAGGGCGCGTACGAACCGCTCGGCGTCGAGCTCTGCTCGGTGACGCGCTCGCCGCTCGCCGACGTCCTCGCCGAGATGTAGCCGATCGGCCTCGATCGCGAGGACATCGATCACCTCGAGGATCTGTCGGACGGCGCCGTGCTCCGCGCGATGGGCAAGTCGACGACTGGGCTCGCGCGGAACGACCGCGAGCACGCCATTCAGTACTTGGAGGCCTGGGCCGACGTCCTCGAGCGAAAGCTCCCCGTCGAGGACGACGCCTGGCCGCTCGCCGCCGAAGAGTGACCGAGCTCAGCCGCCGGATTGCCCTTTGACGACGGCGGTCGTGTCGTCGAGCAGATCGGCGTCGAGGAGCTCCTTCTCCTCGATGCGCAGCACCCGCAGGATCTCGAGGATGGCGCGCTTCAAGTTCGTGGCGAGCGTCTCGGCGTCCGCTTCCATCGCGAGGGCCGAGCCCGCGGCCACCTGCTCTCGCTCGTGGAGCTCACTGAGCCGGGCGCGCCGCTGCGGCCCCCAAGCGTCGAGCTGCGCGAGGATGGGCCCGAGCCTCTCGTCTTCCAACTTCACTTGGTTTCGGACGACCGCAGCGATGCGCGTGGCCGAGCCGAGGAGGTGGTCGGCCCCGTCGGGCTTGCTGCGGGCGCTCGAGACCGCTGCCAACCCGCGCGCGAGGACCTCGCGAACCTGACGATGTGACGCGAGCGCTGCTAGTCGGACGGCCGAGTTCGGGCTGGGCTCAATGTCAGTTGGGGTCATGTAAGCGCCTCCGCTGACCGGCCACGCTGCAAAAACAACGCCCCAATCGAGTTCAGCACGACACTCGGTTTGAACGCACGCAGTCCCCTCGCCCGCCGAAGCTTCTGCGCTTGGTCACGCAAGCAATGCGTTCGGCGCTATCGGACATTGTGTCGGGGTCGCCTCCAAGCTGTGGAATGCGTCATTGAGCATTCAGCGTGGTTTTCTCCAGGGCAAACTTTCGAGCCTGCCGAAAACGCCGCTCCCGTCGCGAGTCCCCCACCTGACGTCGCAGGCGCGTAAAAATCAGGACATAGCGTTACGCCTCGGTATGCGCTGCCGCCACGGAACGCTTGTTGCTTTTGCCAAGTCAGACCCGACTGGCGGCCCGAAGAACACAATCCAGCACGAAGGGGGGCTCCGTTTCGCCCCGATGCTTCGCCCGCGTCACCAGAGGGTCTGATTCGCCCCGCGAATCGGCTCGAGCCAACAGTTCTGTTCCCGGAGACCTTCATGGCTACCTACATCACGTCCGATTGCATCAACTGCGGCGCCTGCGAAGCGGAGTGTCCGAACGACGCGATCAGCCAGGGCGACGAGATCTACGTGATCGACCCCGAGCTCTGCACCGAGTGTGTCGGCTTCCACGAGAAGGAAGCCTGTCAGGCGGTTTGCCCGGTCGAGTGCTGTCTGCCCGACCCCAAGCACGAAGAGACCGAGGCTGTCCTCATCGCCAGGGCGCTCAAGCTCCACCCGGACGACGGTGAACTCCAGGCCGCCGCGAAGGCCAACACGTTCCCCTCACGGCTCCGGAGCTAGCGCGAACGCACTTCCAACGGCTCGCGCGACGCTCCTCGATTGAGCGGTTCGGCGATTGAGCAGTCCGGCGAGCCCACCTCGTCGGGGCCCGCGGGCCCCGTCGCTTCGCGCACCCTCGTGGTGCGATCCCACCGTTCGGGGGGCTCAGTTCGCCCCCCGCGCTTCGCGCTCCCCCCAACCGTTCGGGGGCGCTTCGCGCTCCCCAACCTCTTCGGGGGGCTCAGTTAGCCCCCCAGCGCTGCACGCTCGCGCTACCCCCAACCTGTCGAGGGCATTCGATGAATACCGAGTGGCTTACGGCGCTTTCCTTCCTCGCATTCGCGGCCATCCTCGTCTTGGGATTGCTGGTCGCGGCGCGCCTGCTCCGGGTGAAGGCCCGCGCCTCCTAGGCCCTCAAGACGCGTCCCTACGAGTGTGGTGAAGAGCCGCGCGGGAGCGCGTGGCTCCAGTTTCACGCGCGCTACTACCTCGTGGCGCTCTTCTTCGTGCTGTTCGACGTCGAGGCCGTCTTCCTCTTGCCGTGGGCGCGCGTCAGCCGCCTGCTCGGGACCGACGGCTTCTGGGCTGTCGTGACCTTCGTCGTCGTGCTGATGCTCGGCTGGCTCTACGGCCTTCGCAAGGGAGCCCTCCAATGGCAGTGAACGAACCCCGCAAACTGCCCGTCGTCGACGAGTCGACTCGCACGTACGAGCACCCGCTTTATCATACTATCGAGGGATTGCCGGGCGGGTCTGTCGCGCTCGGCTCGATTGACCAGCTGCTCACTTGGGGGCTCACCAACTCGCTTTGGATCTTCCCCATGGCGACGAGCTGCTGCGGCATCGAGTTCATGGCGACGATGGCGAGTCGCGTGGACCTCGACCGAATGGGGTCTATCGTCCGCGCGACCCCGCGCCACTCGGACGTGATGGTCATCGCCGGCACCATGACGGTGAAGATGGCCTCACGCTGCAAACGACTCTGGGAGCAAATGCCCGAGCCCAAGTGGTGTATCGCGATGGGCTCCTGCGCCATCTCGGGCGACTTCTATCGCGACCTCTATCCAGTCGTGCCGGGCGTCGACGTTTTCCTCCCCGTGGACGTCTATGTCCCGGGCTGCCCACCCAACCCCGAAGCTCTGATGCACGGCCTCTTGCGCCTGCAAGAGAAGGTGAACCTCGCTCGCCAGGGCAAGTTCGTCCCGCGCGAGCTCCGGCCCGAGCGACTGGCAGCTACCAATCCCTCTGTCCCGCGGATCTTCGATCCGGCGCGCCCGCCCGAGACGACGGAAGCGCAGGTGGCCGATGCGCTCGCGGTCTCGGAGGCTCCAATCGAAGAGCCCACCGCCGAAGTCGCGCTGCCCCCGGCCGAGCCCATCGCGCTCGACCGAGACGCGACTGTCGAGCGCATCCTCGAGGCGCACGGCGCGACGCCGGCCAACAAACAAGGCCCAGCGCTCGTCCCCGTCGCGCGTCACGTCGAGCTCGCCGCCGCCCTCAAGGCCGCCGGTTACAAGCAGCTCGCTTACATTGTTGCAAGTCATTGGCAGGCGGGGCGCGGTCGCGCTGGCGCTGCAGCCGGCGAGCCCGAGCATTTCGAGGTCGCTTATGGCCTGCGGACAGTCGGCTCCAACAGCCGTGTAATCGGCTGGACCGTCTCCGTTCCGGCCGTCGACGCCGAACAGAAGCCGGGCTCCGTGCCCTCGCTCGTCAAGGTCTTCGCCGGCGCGGACTGGCAGGAGCGCGAGCAGTTCGACCTCGTCGGCGTGCGCTTCAGCGGCCACCCCGACCTGCGACGAATCATGCTGCCGCAGGACTGGCAAGGCCACCCTCTCCGCAAGGACTACGCCGCGGACACGCACCGCGCGCCGTGGAGATGACCGCCATGCGAGCTTATGAAGCGACCGCCCGCCGCGTCGATCCACACATCGACATGGACCGCTACGACCCAGAAGCGGAGCTCATGCTCCTGCACATGGGGCCGCAGCACCCGTCCACACACGGCGTCTTCCGAATGGACCTTTATCTGGACGGCGAGACCATCGTCAAAGCGGTCCCGTTCCCTGGCTATCTGCATCGCGGCGTGGAGAAGCTCTGCGAGCAGCTGACCTACGTCCAGTCGACCCCGATCGTCGACAAACACGACTACGTGGCTCCGATGACCTCGGAGCAGGCCATCAATATGGCCTTCGAGCAGCTGCTCGGCGTCGAGGTCCCGCGTCGCGCGCGCTGGCTGCGCTCGCTCTTCGCCGAGCTCCAGCGCATCGCCTCGCACCTGCTCTGGCTCGGGACCTTCACGCTCGACCTCGGCGGCGCCCTCGGCGGCGGCGCGTCGATGTTCATCTACACGTTCCGCGAGCGCGAGCTCATCCTCGATCTCTTCGAGGAGATCACCGGCTGTCGCTTCCACTACAACACGCACACGATCGGCGGCAATCGACACGACGTGACGCCTGGCTGGGCAGAGCGCGTGCTCTCCGCGATGCAGACCATCGAGGCTCGTATCCCCGAGTACGAGCGAATGTCGACGACCAATCGCATCCTGCTCCAGCGCACGAAGGGCGTCGGCGTGCTGCCTGCCGACGTCGCGCTCGAGCTCGGGGTCACAGGTCCGAACCTCAGGGCGTGCGGAGTCGACCACGACCTCCGTCGGGACGCGCCGTTTCATGCCTATGACGAGGTCAAAGTCAACGTCATGACCGAGACGGGCGGCGACTGTTATGCGCGCGCGCTCGTCCGCGTCCGCGAGCTCTACGAGAGCGTCCGGCTCGTGCGCGAGTTCCTCGGCGGCCTGCCCGAGGGACCCATCTGCGGCTACCGTCCAATCAAGCTCCCTGGTCAGGTCAAGATCGCCACGGGCCAGGTCTACGCGGCGCTCGAGTCCCCGCGAGGTGAGCTCGGGACCTATGTCATCGGGGGCGGCGGTGAGGGCGGCGCGAGCCCTTATCGGCTGAAGTTCAGATCGCCGAGCCTGCACGCGCTCTCCGCCCTACCGTACATTCTGCCGGGCAACCAGCTGAGCGACTCCGTCGCCATCCTGGGTTCGCTCGACCCCATCATGGGGGAGGTCGACCGATGAACGCCCTCTTATACGGCGTTATATACGGGATGGTCATCATCGTGGCCCTCTTGTCGGTCACGGCGATGGCGCTCTGGTTCGAGCGCAAGCTCGCGGCGCGCATGCAGTCGCGCCTCGGGCCGATGTTCGTCGGGCCGCGCGGGCTCCTCCAGCCCGTCGCCGACGTCGTGAAGCTTCTCCAAAAAGAGGACATCGTCCCCGAGGACGCGGATCGCGCGCTCTTCCAGCTAGCGCCGGTGCTGACAGCGCTGTTTGCGATTGGGACGGCCGCGGTCGTGCCCTTCGCCCCGAAGGTCGTCGGCAGCAACCTCGACATCGGCGTCCTCTTCGCGCTCGCGATAGGCGGCGTCTCGGTCGTGCCGATCTTCATGGCGGGCTGGTCGAGCAACAACAAGTTCGCGCTGCTCGGGGCGATGCGCGCTATCGCCCAATCCGTCTCCTACGAGGTCCCGTTGGTCCTCGCGGCGCTCGTGCCTGTCATTCTAGCGGGCTCGCTGAACGTCACGGAGATCGTCAATTGGCAGATGAAGAACCACTGGATCGGCGTCTGGCCGATCGTCCCGGGGTTACCGGCGATGGTGCTCTTCTTCATGGCCATGCTGGCCGAGGCGAACCGCATCCCGTTCGACATCCCCGAGGCCGAGAGCGAACTCGTCGCGGGCGTCACTACCGAGTACACCGGCTTCAAGTTCGCGCTCTTCTATATGGGTGAGTACATCCACACCCTGGTGAGCTCGGCCCTCGCGGCGGCGCTCTTCTTGGGTGGTTGGGACGGGCCGTTCCTGCCGGGCCTGCACTGGATGGTGCTGAAGACGTTCGCGCTCTTCACGGTCATCTACTGGATTCGCTACACGCTCCTTCGCTTCCGGTCGGATCAGCTCATGAACCTGTGCTGGCGCTGGCTCGTCCCAGTCGCTGTCGGGCTCGTGTTCCTCGCCGCCGTTTGGGTGCAGCTCGTCCCGGAGGCACACTGACATGCGCCAGTTTACCGATGCCGTCCGCGCCCTCGGGGTGACGCTGAAGAACATGTTCAGGCCCGCCGTGACCGAGGGCTATCCCAAGGTGAAGCGCGAGCGCAAAGAGCGTTACCGCACGAGCTTCGCGCTCTTGCACGACGAGCAGGGTGAGGAGCTCTGCATCGGCTGCCTGCAGTGCGAGCGCATCTGTCCCTCGCGCATCATCCAGATCAAGCAAGCGGCGAAGCGCGAGTCCAAGGTCACCGGCAAGAAGCGCGGCTACGCCGACGACTTCACGCTGGACCTCAACGCTTGCATCTACTGCGAGCTCTGCGTCCAGGTTTGCCCGACCGACGCCATCGTCATGGTCAAGGAGCCTGAGCCGCCGACCTTCAGCCGAGAGGATCTGGTGCTCACGATGGAGCGCCTCTACGAGAACGAGAAGCGACCGCACTCCTGGGCGAACGGCTCGAAGCTGATGGCCATGCAGGAGCCGCCCAAAGACCCGAAGAAGGAGAAGGCAGCCCCCGCAAAGGCCGACGGCGCAAAGGCGGACGGCGCAGCGGCCGCAGCCGAGGCCAAGCCCGCAAAGGCCCCCAAAGCCGACAAGGCCGAGGCCCCCAAAGCCGAGGCCCCCAAAGCTGACAAGGCTGAAACCCCCAAGGCCGAGGCCCCCAAAGCTGACAAGGCTGAAACCCCCAAAGCCGAGGCCCCCAAAGCTGACAAGGCTGAAACCCCCAAGGCCGAGGCCGCTCCGGCAGAAAAGGGGGAGTCATGAGCCTCGTCGGATTCGGGATCATCGCCGCCTGCGTCCTTTTGGCCGCGCTCTTCGTCGTCCGCTCGCAGAACCTCGTGCACGCGACCTTGTGGCTCGGCTTGACCCTCGTCGGGACGGCCGCGCTCTACGCGATGCTCGGGGCGAGCTTCCTCGCGGGTGTGCAGGTCCTGCTCTACGTCGGCGGCGTCATGACGCTGATGCTCTTCGGCGTGATGCTGACCCGCAGGCACGACGGCCTCGTCGTGCAGGCCGAGCGCATGCCGCCGCTCCGCGGGGCTGTGGTGGCGGCTGGCTTCTTCGGGGTGCTCGCCGCCGCTATTGCCAAGTCCGAATTGCCGTCGACCTCCGCGCCTTCTCCGGTGGAGACGGCGGCAGTGGGCGCCGCGCTCTTTCGGGATCACGTGCTGGCCTTCGAGGTTTTGTCGGTGCTCCTCTTGGCCGCGATCATCGGTGCCGTCGCCATCGCACGACGCCGCGATTTCGTCGTTGAGTCGCGCGCGCGCGAGCTCGGCAGTTCGCGTGCTCCCAGCGTGGAGCCCGTCGCGGCCGAGCCCGCGAACGCGGCGAAGGAGTCGACATGACGCTCTCGGGATGTCTCCTGCTCTCGTGCGCCCTCTTCGCGGTCGGGCTCTACGGCCTCATGACCCGGCGGCAGGTGATCGGCGTGCTCCTCTCCGTCGAGCTGATGGCCAACGCGGCCAACATCAACCTGGTCGCCTTCTCGCATTTTCGCGGCGGCTCGCTCGGGCAGATCTTCGCCCTCTTCGCGATGGCGCTGACGGTCGCTGAGGTCGCTGTCGGCCTCGCGATCGTCATCTTGGTCTACCGCGCCCACGCCAGCGTCAACGTCGACAGCGCAGCGGAGATGAGCGGATGAACCCCCAGCCCCTCCTTCAAGCCCCCCCTCTCGCGCTGATTGCCCTGTTCGGGCCCGCGCTCGGTGCGCTCATCCTCGCGGCGCTGCCTACGTTGCGAGCGCGCCGAGCCGGAGCGGCCGGCGTGACCATCGCGAGCTCGCTCGCGGCGCTCACGGCCGCGGCCGTGCTTCTCTCTCAGCAGCTCTCGTCGAACACCGCCCGCGTCTTCTCGACGCCGTGGCTCCTCATCAGCGGCAAGCCCATCGCCGAGGTCGGCGTGCGCCTCGACGGCGTCTCGACCTCGATGCTGCTCGCCGTCGCGATCGTGGCGACCTGCGTCCAAATCTTCTCTATCGGCTATATGGCGCACGAGCCGCCCAAGGCCTTCGGACGCTACTTCGCGTTTCATGCGCTGTTCCTCTTCAGCATGAACGTGCTCGTCCTGGCGCCCGACCTCATGCAGCTCTTCGCAGGTTGGGAGCTCGTCGGCGTGACCAGCTACCTGCTCATCGGCTTCTATTTCCAGAAGCCGAGCGCGGCGCGCGCCGCGGTGAAGGCCTTCTGGGTCACGAAGTTCGCGGACATGGGCTTCGTCCTCGCCCTCCTCGTGGCTTATGCCAATACGGGCTCGTTCCGCTGGGATAGCGCGCTCACGCCCGCCGTGGCTACAGCCGTGTCAGCGCTGCTCTTCGTCGCGGTCGTCGGCAAGTCGGCGCAGTTCCCCCTCCACGTCTGGCTCCCGGACGCGATGGAGGGACCTACACCCGTGTCAGCACTCCTCCACGCCGCGACGATGGTCGCAGCCGGCGTTTACCTGATTGTTCGCGCCGACCCGGTGTTCGTCCAGGCGCCCAATACGCGGACTGTCATGTTGCTCCTCGGGAGCGCGACCGCGGTCTTCGCCGCGGTGCTTGCGACCGTCCAGACCGACATCAAGAAGGTCCTCGCCTACTCGACCTGCTCGCAGCTCGGCTACATGGTCTCGGCGCTCGGCGCTGGCGCGGTCTTCGGTGGCTATTTCCACCTCGTCACGCACGCCTTCTTCAAGGCGCTGCTCTTCCTCGCGGCTGGCAGCGTGATCCACGCTGTCCACTCGAACGAGCTCAGCGACATGGGCGGCCTGGCGAAGAAGATGCCCGTCACCACGCTGACCTTCGTCGTCGGTGCGCTCTCGCTCGCTGGTATCCCTGGTCTCTCGGGCTTCTTCAGCAAGGATTTGGTCCTCGCCTCCGTCGAGGGCAAGGCCGGCTGGGTCCCCTACGTGCTGCTCCTCGGCTCGGCGCTTTTGACAGCGTTCTACATGGGCCGCGTCGTCGTGCTCGCGTTCTTCGGGAGCCCGACCGAGAAGGCCTCGCACGCACACGAGTCGGGGCTCTCGATGCTCGGGCCGCTCGTCGTGCTCTTCATTCCGACGCTCGCGCTCGGCTGGTTCGGCACGCGGCTCGGTGAGCTCGCGGGCGTCGAGTATCACGCTCACTTCGCTGGGCCGACGCCCATCCTCGCGTCGAGCGCCGGACTCGGCGGGCTCGCGCTCGCGTGGGTCGTTTACGGGCGCAAGCGCGACGCTGCTCCGCCGGCGTTCGTGGTTCGACTCGCGGAGAGCGCAGCGGTCAATCGCGTCTACGAGGCTGGCTTCCGCGTCTCGCTCCGTGGCGCCGACGCCATCGCGTGGTTCGACCGCTACGTGATTGACGGTCTCATGAACGGCATTGGCTGGTCGGCAGTGATGGCCGGTCGCGGCCTCAAGCGCGTGCAGACTGGGCGCGCTCCTGACTACGTGTTCGCAGTCCTCTTGGGCACCGTGGTGCTCGCAGCCTGGGGTCTCATGCGATGAACCCGTATCTGCTCCCCCTCATCGTTGCGGCACCGTTCGTCGCGGCGCTCATTCTGCTCGCCCTGCCGGACAAAGCCGATCGCGCGATCAAGCTCGTGTCGCTCTTCGGGGCCACGATCTCCCTCGCTGGCTCGATCGTCGTCGCGCTCCAATATGACAAACATGTAGGCGGGCTTCAGGGGCGCTTCGATGTCCCGTTGATCCCCGACCTCAAGGTAAGGCTGCACCTCGCAGTCGACGGCTGGGGAGCCTCGCTCCTCCTGCTCACGGGGATCATCATCTTCGTCGCGGTGCTCGCGAGCTTCACGCTCACCCGGCGCGCCAAGGAGTTCTTCGTCCTTTTGCTCGTGCTCGTCGCGGGCGTCTTCGGCGTGTTCGTCGCGCAGGATATCCTGGTCTTCTTCCTCTTCTACGAGATCGCCGTCCTGCCGATGTATCTGCTCATCGGCATCTGGGGCTCGAGCCACCAGGTCGCCGAGGCTGGCCCGTTCCGCTTCGTGTGGAAGCTCTTCTCGGTCGGCTCACGCGAGTACGCCGCGATGAAGCTCACCATCATGCTGCTCGTGGGGTCGGCCGCGATCCTCGTGAGCATCCTCAAGCTCCAACAGGAGGCTGGCGGTAGCTTCGACCTCACGACGCTCGGCGCGACCCGCTTCTCGCGCACCACGCAGCTCGTGCTCTTCCCCCTCTTGTGGATGGGCTTCGGGACCTTGGGCGGCGTCTTCCCGTTCCACACTTGGTCGCCCGACGGCCACGCCTCGGCGCCGACCGGCGTCTCGATGCTCCACGCAGGCGTGCTCATGAAGCTCGGCGCGTTCGGCGTCATCCGGATCGGGATGGTGCTCTTGCCCGAGGGAGCGCGCGAGTGGGCTCCCATCGTCGGCGCGGTCGCGGTCCTCAACGTGGTTTACGGCGCCATCAGCGCTACCAGCCAGAAGGACCTCAAGTACATCGTCGCTTACTCGTCTGTCAGCCATATGGGCATCGTGATGCTCGGCGCGGCGACGCTGAACCCGGCGGGTTGGAACGGCGCCATCTTCCAGATGTTCGCGCACGGCGTGATGACGGGCCTGCTCTTCGCCCTCGTCGGATTGGTCTACGAACGCGCGCACACGCGCGTCATCGCGACCATGGGCGGCTTCGGCAAGGTGATGCCCGGCGTCGCGAGCTTCTTCACCCTCGCGTGTCTGTCGTCGCTCGGATTGCCCGGTACGGCGGGCTTCATCGCTGAGATGCTCGTGTTCCTCGGCGCGTGGAAGGCGCACAGCTGGTGGGCGATCTTCGCCGTCATCGGCGCATTCGTTACAGCCGTGTATGTGCTCCGCGCGAGCCGCTCCATCTTCTGGGGCCCTGGCCCGAGCGAGAAGTTCCACGAGCTCTCGGACGCCAAACGCTACGAGTGGGGCGCCCTCGTCCTTCTCGGCTGCGCGGTCGTGACCTTCGGGATGTGGCCTCGCCTCTTGCTCGACACCATCGATCCGACGACTGGCCAATACCTCAGCGCCGTCGTGGGGAGCGCGCCATGAGCCTCGCCGACTTTCGCCCTCTCAGCCTCGCGCTCGCGGTCGCCGCCCTGATGGTGCTCGTGCTGCTCGTCGACCTCGCGCTGCCGCCGGGTAAGTCGGGTCGGCTCCTCGGGCAGCTCACCACGGTGGGCCTCCTCGCGATCTTCGGGCTCTCGTTCGCCGTCGATCTCGGCGGCTCGGCCGGTCGAGGCGCCTATTTCGGGACCGCGTGGGTCACGTTCTTCCAGCGGCTCTTCTTGGTCGCTGGCGCGCTCGCCGCGATGGGCTCGCTCGACTACGTCGCGCGCACGACGCCCCACCGGCAGGGCGAGTATTACATGCTCCACCTGCTGAGCTTGCTCGGCATGATGCTCGTCCCCGGGGCGCGCGACATCATCCTGTTCGTCGTGTCCTTCGAGCTCATGGGCATACCGCTCTATGTGCTCGCCGCCCACGAGAAGACGGACGCTCGCAGCGAGGGGCTAGGCCCCAATCGCGCCGGCGAGGCCGCTATCAAGTTCTATCTGGTCGGCGCGACGAGCACGGCGATCACCCTCTTCGGGCTCTCCCTCGTCGTCGGGATGTGCGGCACGACCCGCATCGCGGAGCTCGCGGCGACGCCCCTCCAGCCGATCACCGTGGTCGGGCTGATGATGGTGCTCGCGGGGCTATCGTTCAAAGTGGGCGCGGTCCCCTTCCATATGTGGGTACCGGATTGTTACGAAGGCGCGGGCACGCCCTTCGTCGCGTTCCTCTCTGTCGCCCCCAAAGCAGGCGGCATGGCGGCCCTCGTGACCATGTTCGTCTCCGGGGCGCCACACGCCCTCAAGACTTGGGTGCTCGCGTTCTCGCTGCTCGCCGCGGCCTCGATGATCATCGGTAACCTCGCGGCGCTCGCCCAGCGCGACGTGCGCCGACTCCTCGCCTACTCCGGTATCGGGCAAATGGGCTACGTGATGGTCGCGGCGACGACCAACACCGCGCTCGGGGAGAGCACGCTCCTCTTTTATCTGGTCGCTTATCTCTTCTCGAACGTCGGGCTCTTCCTCGTCGTCCACGCCATCGCCGAGAGCGGCACTGGCTACGAGCTCGGTTCGCTGAAGGGGCTCTGGCGGCGCTCGCCCTGGCTCTCCCTCGCGCTCTTGGTCTTCCTCCTGTCGCTCGCGGGGATCCCGCCGGTCGCTGGGTTCTGGGCCAAGCTCTATGTGTTCCTCGCGGCCTATCGCGCTGGGCTCACGGCGCTCGTCGTCATCGGCGCGCTCTTCGCCGTCGTCGGGCTCTATTATTATATGCAGGTCGCCCGCGCGGCCTACATGACCGAGCCCGAGACGACGGAGCGCATCCACGTCTCGCTCCCGCTCCGCGCAGCCATCGTCGTGTGCCTCCTCGGCGTCGTCGTCGTAGGCGCTTATCCGAGGCCGCTCTTCGAGGCCGCCGGCAAGGCCGCGGCCTCCCTGCGCGAGGTCCCCGACCGCGCACCCACTGAAGCTCCCCTCGCCGACTTGCCGCATTGAGCGGTCGGCTCTCCCTCTCAACCCCAAGACACCTAGACTCCTATGGCCAAAGATCTGACTATCGGCATGGCGGGCTCCGGCGGTGACGGCATTGTCAGCGCTGGAGAGTCATTGATCGCGGCGGTCGCCAGCGAGGGCTACCACGCCATCATGACGAAGAGCTTCGGTTCCCAGATCCGCGGCGGCGAGTCCTCGTGCCGCGTGCGTCTGTCGACGGAGCCGCTCCACAACCCCGGCGGGGTCCTCGACGTCGCCGTCGCCCTCAACTGGGAGGACTTCCTCAAGTTCGGCAGCGAGCTCCCCGTCGGCGGCAGCACTGTCGTCATTTACGAGGAGAAGACCAACGTCGCGCCCGACAAAATCCCGATCGAGGGCGTCTCCCCGACCGAGGTCTTCCCCGTTCCCATCACCGAGCTCGCGAAGAAACACGCAGGCACGGACCTCGCCAAGAACACAGTCGTCCTCGGGCTGCTCGCCGGGTGGTTCGACATCGCGCGCGACGCGATCCTCCGCGGCATCAAGAAGCGCTTCGCGAAGAAGAACCCCGCGCTCGTCGAGAGCAACAGCAAGGCCTTCAACGCAGGCGTCGCGTACGCGCTCGAGCACCCGCTCCACGTGCCGCGCACGCTCGAGCGCCCCAAAGCGGTCTCGCCGAAGCTCCTCTTGGACGGCAATGACATGTGCGCCGCCGCCGCGGTCGTCGCGGGCTGCGACGTCTTCGGTGGATACCCGATTACGCCCTCGACCGAGGTCATGCAGTTCCTCAGTCGCGAGATTTGGAAATACGGCGGCGCGGTCCTCCAGGCCGAGGATGAAATCGCCGGTATCGGCGTGGCTGTCGGCGCGTCGTTCGCGGGGAAGAAGGCGATGACGGCGACGAGCGGCCCCGGCATGTCGCTGAAGACCGAAATCATGGGCCTCGCCACGATCGCGGAGCTACCGCTCGTGATCCTCAATGTGCAGCGCGGCGGCCCCTCCACAGGCAGCCCGACCAAACCCGAGCAATCCGACCTCTTCCAGGCCGCGTTCTCGGCGCACGGCGACGTCGTCAGGCCCATCCTCGCGCCGACGAGCGTCGCGGACACGTTCGACGTGACTGTCCACGCCTTCAACGTCGCGGAGCACTACCAGACTCCGGTCATCATCCTCTCGGACCAGGAGATCGCTCAGCGCAAGGAGACCGTCGACCCGATCGACACGAGCAAGGTCCAGATCGAGGAGCGGCTCGTCCCCAGCCACGCCGAGCTCAAGGAATATCACCGATTCCAGAACACGGACTCTGGCATAAGCCCCATCAGCCACCCCGGAATGGAGGGTGGCAATTACCTCGCGGCCGGCATCGAGCACAACGAGCACGGTGACCCCACGGTCAACGGCCGCATCCACGCGAAGATGAACGACAAGCGCTTCCGTAAGCTGGAGTCGCTGAAGCACCGGAGCGATCTCTTCCTCATCGAGGGCGACCCCGAGGCCCCTGTCGCGCTCGTCAGCTGGGGCAGCGTCGCAGGCGTCTGCCGCGAGGCCCTCGCCTTGGCGAAGGACACCGGACTACGGGTGAAGCTCCTCATTCCACAGCTGGTCTATCCCGTCGCCGAAGAGGTCTATCACGGCTTCTTCCGCTCGGTGCGCGCGGGGCTCGTCGTCGAGCAGTCCCATCAAGGGCAGCTCTATCGAATCTTGAGGATGTACGTCGACGTCCCGCACGGCATCAAGTCGATGGCGCGCAGCGGCGCCAATCCGTTCCAACCGCAAGAGGTCGTCCGCCGCCTCGGCGACTTGGTCATCGCGATGCAACGCTCGAGCTTCGAGCAGCAACCCCAGGGCTGACCGGGCCAAAGGCAATAGGAGCGTTCGATGACGTTGGTCCAACTGCAGTCCAAAGACTTCAAGAGCAACCTCAAGCCGATTTGGTGCCCTGGGTGCGGCGACTTCGGCGTCGTGCAAGGCATCTATCGCGCGCTCTCGGCGATCGGGCGACCGCCGCACGAGATCGCGTTCGTGTCCGGGATCGGCTGCTCGAGCCGCATACCGGGTTATACGACCGCCTACGGCTTCAACAGCGTTCACGGCCGCGCGCTGCCGATCGCGCAGGGCATCAAGCTCGCCAATCCCGAGCTCCTCGTGCTCGTCGCGGGCGGTGACGGCGACGGCTTCTCGATCGGCGGCGGCCACGTCCCGCACGCCATTCGTCGCAACATGGACCTCACCTATTTGGTGATGGACAACCAGATTTACGGTCTGACGAAGGGGCAGCTCTCGCCCACCTCGGCGAGGGGCCTGAAGACGGTGACGTCCAGCCTCGGCAGCCTCGAGGACCCGGTCAACCCGCTGCTCTATGTCCTCTCGTACGGCGCGGGCTTCGTCGCGCAGGCGACGCCGGCCGATATGGCAGGTATGAGCGCCGTCATCGAAGAGGCCATTCGCTATCCGGGTTTCGCGTTCGTCAATATTCAATCTCCGTGCGTCACTTATGGTGAAGAGCACCAGCAGGTGAAGGCACACCGCGCGATGATGAAGCCGCTGAGCTCGCTCGGGCACGACCCGACCGATCGGCTCGCGGCCATGAACCTGGCCCAGCATTATGGGGCCGAGCTCCACACGGGCGTCTTCTACAAGAACCCCAATCCACCGCCGACCTATGAGTCCCTCGTGAAGGAGCGCCAGACGAAGCAGCACGAGACCGCCCCAGATCGGCTGCGGGTCCTCGACATGTATTTGCAGAAGTAGGTCCCCTCCTCCATCCGGAGACGTCAAATGGCAGGCCCGATACCCAAGCTCGACTTCAAGGCGCTCAGCCTCATGGACGCGCTCGACTTCGCGATCTTGATCGAAGAAGAGGCGCGCGATCGCTACGAGGAGCTCGCCGATCAGCTCGAGATCCACCGCACCCCCGACGCTGCAAAGTTCTTCCGCTTCATGTCTCGCAACGAGGAGAAGCACCGCGGGCACCTGGCCGGCCGTCGCGCTGAGCTCTTCGGCGAGCAGGCGAGCCGCGCCCGACGCGAGATGCTGTTCGACGTCGAGGCCCCCGAATACGACGAGGCGCGCGCCTTCATGAGCGTCCGTGAGGCCCTGCACGCCTCGCTGCGCTCCGAGGAGAAGGCTCACCAGTTCTTCGTCTCGGCGCTCGAGCACGTGACCGACGCCGAGGTGAAGGTCCTCTTCGAGGAGCTCCGCGGCGAGGAGCTCGAGCACGTCAGGCTCCTCAACGTGGAGCTCGAGAAGCTCCCGCCCGACCCCATCGCGCGCGTCGAGGACTTCGAGGACGACCCCGCGCCGCAGTGAGGTATGAAGGGCGGGCGATGCCTGGTCCCCCGCCCCCTCCCGTGCGCCCGCGCAGGGTCGTCGCCGTCCAGCGCACCATCGTCGAGGGCGCCGCGCCGCGCGCAGCCGGGCCCCTCGGCGTGGCGCCCGTCGCAGAGATCGACCTCGACAAACCCACGATCGTCATCGGTCGCGAGGGCGCCGACGTCGTGCTCGACAGCCCTGTCGTCTCACGCGCGCACGCGGCTCTCCACGCGCGTGAGGGCGGGCACACGCTCGAGGACATGAGCTCGATGAACGGCACGTTCATCGCTGACGGATGTTGCGTCCGCAGACAGCGCCTCCGCAAGGGGGACGTCATCGTGGTCGGGCCCCACTGCATCCAGCACGACAGGCCGACTGCGACCGTGTTCGACCAGGTGCTTGCGCGAGCCGATGGCCTGGTCAGGCGCGGCAGGTGCGCGGCCGCCGCCGGATCCTCGAGATGGCCCATATCGGTTCTGCCCCGCGAGCTCGTCGTGACGCTCGTCGGCGTGCGCGGCGCCGGCAAGTCCACGCTGATGCGGTCCTTCTGCCCAGCTTCTGCTGACGCGCGAGGCGATTGTCCGGTTTTCAGCAACGGCGACGCAGCCCACGACGGTCAGATCGCTATCGCCTGTCGCCGAGCGCGTCCTGCAGGACGGAGTTGTCCTGTTCGCGAGGTCGTGGTGGCGCGCGCTCGGTTACACGGCTTCGCTGTGCTGCCGCTGATGATCGACGCCGAGCGCACCCGGCGGATCGAGGCCGCGCCTTCGAGCAAGCTCGCGAGACGCCGCGATGCCGAGCACCCGACAAGCGCAGGCCACCCTCCAGGAGCAGGCGGGCAGCGCAAGCGCGCAGGACAAGCGTGCCGAGCCCTCGCCGATCCGGCGCCTTCTTCCTCGATGAGGCCGACGAGCGTCGATCCCGGCCTCGAGAAGAAGATGATGAAGACGCTCCGGCAGCTCGCGAGCGCCGGTCGCACCGTGGTCCTCGTCACCCACGCGACCGCGAACTCGATCAATGCGACCACATCGCGTTCCTCGCCGAGGGACGCCCTGTTTATTCCGGCGCCGCGCCTGATCAGCCCCTTGGCCTTCCGGCGTCTCGACAAGGACAGGCCGACATCTACGGCAAGCTCGACGGCGCTGTCTCGCCTCGAACGAGGCCCGGCGCGTTGACCACCAGAGCTCGGCGGCCTCGAGAAGAGCTCCGCGCGCCGCCGCCGAGCGCAGTGCTCCGCAGGCTCGCCGCCTGTGGCAAGGCCAGCGCGGCCGTGGCCTTCACGCCGGCAGGTCAGGGCCAATGCTGGCGTCGAAGAGGTGCAGCCTCGACTTCGTCGCTGGTGCCGCGGGATCTCGAGTCGCCGGCGCCAGCTCAAGGTCCTCGCGGTGCTGGCCTCGAGCTCGTCTTTCTGCATGGAGAACTCGCGGTGATGCTCTGCAAGCGCCGCTGATGGCCACATTGACGACGCGCTACGTCGCCGGCGCGACGCCTGCTGTGGTGGCCTGACCGTCCATTTCAAGACCTGTCCTCTCATGGCGACGGTCTCGGTCTGGTTCGGCGTCACCGGCATCGCCGTGCAGATCGCCAAGGAGACGCCCATCTTCCGCGCCGCGAGCGTGGCGGCGGGTGTTCCGGCATGCGCCATCTCGGCTCGAAGCTCGTCGTCCTCGGGCCTTGGTCGCGGTCGAATCCGCCATTTTGCTCGGCGTCCTCTCCTCGAAGATCGACTTCCGAAGCGCGGCGTCCACTTCGTCGCGATGGCATATCGGCTACGACGTTCCTCAGCGCCTTCGTACAGGCGCTCGCTGGTCTCGCCACATCACCGGCGAAGAGCGTGACCGCGCGATCTCGGCCATACCCATCGTGCGTCGCGCTGCAGATCCTTGTTCTCCGGCAGTTGTTCCCGCCGACCGGCAAGTCCAGAAGGCGGCTACCGGGGCACCACGCGGTGGTGGTCGACCGACGCGTACGGCGTGACCCACCACGCCTTCGACACGCTCGGCTGCTGATCTACGCGCCCACGGCATCGAGGACGCCTCGAAGAAATGGGCGCGCTCGGCGCCCACTCGCTGACTTGCCCTCGCCCGCCTACGCCCGGTATCGCAGCCGGGACTGAGCCCTACTGCGTTCGGCGCCGCTTCGAGGACGCTCGCGAGGAGCCGCGCCTGGGTCCGGGTGGCCTGTGGGTTGAACCCGCCCGGCGCCAGGCTGGTGCCGCCCGCGCCGGTGGAGGGCGCCGACGCGAGCGTCCAACAGGAGCGGCGGGGCATGGGGGTTTCTCGGGGGGCGGGCGGAGTCGGCTTGGGGCGGCGGCGCCCACCACGCGACCATTCATTGAGTCGGAAGCGATCACCAAAACGCGAGGCGAGCGGTGCGACAGCCTCGGGTGTAGTCGCCCGATAGCCAGATATGGGTGCCGCTGAACGCCGCGTCGTCGAGGGCGGCGAGCGCGCGCTCGCCGAGCTCCGATAGGCTGACGCTGTTCAAGGCTCTGCGCCCGAGGTTCGCAGCGAGCCCGGCGACGACGGACCCTGACCACGCCGTGCAGCTGGAGATCCTCAGGCCGGGGAGCTGCGAGAACAGCCGCTCGAAGTGGAGGCTCGCCAGGTCGGCGCCGAGCTGGAGCGTCAGGTTCGCGACCTTCGGCAGGTCCGAGTCTGCGAGAGCCTGAGCTCAGCAAGGCCCAGCGCTCGACCTCCAGTGGACAGCAGCTGGCGCAAGCTTCCACGGAGAGGGCACCAAGGCAGAGTCGTCGCGCGCACGTGGAGCCCGCGCAGAGAAGGCAGCGTTCGACGGCGCGTGAGAGCGCCGAGGGGAGACCTCGAAGCCGCGACGCGCGGAGCTCCCAAGAAGCTGCGCGGAGCGCGAGCGCGGAGCTCGGCGCTGAGCTCTTCGGCGTCGTGATCCATCCAGCCGCTAAGACGAGCGTGCGCAAGAAGCGAGCGCCTCGGCCAAGAGCTGTCGCAGCGCGCGCGCCAAGTAATCAGCCTCGCGGGATGAGTTGCAGAGAAGAAGCGCGGCAGAGCAGTTGCCGTAGCCGTACTCGATTGTAAGCGTGTTCTGTCGAACGAGCTCCCCCAAGAGCGGCCCTACCCACAAGTCCGAATGGCGCTTCTGAGGGTCGTGGACTTGAAGCGCCCAATCGGGCCGCCGCTCGAGCTCGAGCCGACCGGCTGCGGCCGTGACCGGCCCACGGACTCGAGCTGTCGGCGTAGACCGACCACGCGACGGGATCGTCCTCTCTCCAATTCGGCGAAGGGCTGTGCGCCTCGTCCGCCTGGCTGGAGTTCGGCACCCGAGCCCAGGCGGCGGGGGCGGCCGATGCGCGCCTGTCTGAGGATCGAACAGGTAGCCGAGGCCGCCGCGCAGGCCGCAGAGCCGCGCCCGCGCGAGGCCTGCTGGTCTTGATCGAGCCAGGACAGCAGAGGGCAGCAGCAGAGCTGCCACGATGCGCTCCTCAGTTCCAGCGGCGACGTCGAACCCCGGTCTCGCGAGCCCGCCAGCCAGCGCGAGCGCTGAAAGATCAGCGCCGAACGCGCCGATTGAGCCCTTCGGCGCGCGGGACGCGCTCCAGGCCCAAATCAGCGCCTGCGCCGGCGGCGAGCTTGGCCCAGACCTCCGCCGCGGGGATGCGGGGCGCCGCGCCAGAAGACGAGGTCGTAGTCGACGGCCGAGCAGATGCTTCCGGTGGCGGAGCGCTCCTCATGCCCTGGACTCGGCGCTGCGCGGAACTGGAACTTCCTGTCTCCGACGACTCCACGAACCCCCGCGTCCGGATACCAGGCGATCCGCCAAGTGCCCTCGACCCAGCGGATCTCCATCCCGTCGCCGTCGTCGTCGTCGAGGACGGTCTCGCCCTCGGCGGCGACGATCGCGACCCGCGGCTGCTCGTGTTTGCCGCAATGGGGGACTGGATAATAAGTAACCCCATATCCGTGCTCGCCGTCCCGCGCGAGCGGGTAGATCTCTGCTCCGCAAACGGGGTCTACGAGCTTGTTGACGCGCGAGCGGCGCCCCTCGAGCGCGTCCGCCGGGGCGAAGGCGCTGCGGCCCGATGGCGGGCTGTTGGAACACACAGCTTCGGGATCACCGCCGCGTGCTGTTCCCCCTGGCTCGAACGTCACCGGCGCGACCTCTCCCACGCGCGGTTGGGGCTCGCGAACCGCACCAGTCCCGTGGTCGAGCGCGCACTCCGCGTCGGACCGCTCGCTTACATCCTCGTAAAGGAAGCGCGAGAGACAGAGCAGCTGGTTCGCGAAGAAGCGCGCCTCGTTCGGGCCGTAGAGCGACGAGGCGCCCTCGTACTCCTGAGCGCCATATTCGGCCGCGGTGGTCATGTACTGAAGATACTCGCCCGTGAGCCCGACCTCGACGATCTCGGCCTCGGCGACGCGGCGCGCGCTGTCGTTGTCGATCGCGTGCAGGTAGCGCTCGAGCTGTCGCCGCGCGCGGAATCCCGCGAGGGTCGTCACCTCACCGGGGAAGGTCGTCACGAGCTCGCCCGCGACTTCGAAGGCGAAGATCGGCGCGCGCGTCGGGAACGCCGTCGGCCCGTCCGCTGGTGGGACGAGCTCGAGCTTCGGCGCGTGACAGGAGGTCGAGCGCGGCGCGACCGCACCCTCTCGAAAGTCGGGGAGCGACATGAAGAACGTGCGCCCATCCTCGGCGCCGCCCGAGGCCGCGGTGCCGAGGCGCGCGTTGTCGCAGAGCACGGGATCACCCGCGAGCGTCGCGTGCGGCGGGCTCGGGTCCCACCCTGCGGAGGTCCAGAGCTGGTGGAACGTGTTGTCAGCGCTCGCGCGGGCGCCTCTCAACTCGAGCTCTCGATAGGCGACGCGGAGCGCGTGCTCGGGGTCGCTCGTCGACTTTGGCGGAGGCTCGGCGCACACCGTGGGCCCGGCCTCCTCCCAGAGGTGGTGGATCTGCTTGCCGAGCACCGCGCCCAAACGGCGAGCCTCTCGAGGGCCTGGAAAATCAATGAGCGGAGAGACGTCGCCTTCGACGCCGTTCGCGATGCCGACCACGAAGTCTGCGCCGACCTCCGGGCCGACCTCGTCGCGGACCCTGGCCTCGACCGCGCGGCTCGCGAACCCGAAGAGATCTCCGTGGTAGAGGTCGTTCAGATTGGAGATCGCGGTCGGGTGAACGCCTACAACCGCGTAAGCGGCGAGCGGCATGAACGTCGCGCCGAGGTCTCGATCGATGCGCAGGACGGCGAAGGATCCCTCGACGGCGTAGAGCGCGGGCCGCGCCGCGTCGGGGACGGCCGTGCGGCGCGGATCGAGGAAGCGCGCTTGCTCCTCGGGGCTGAGGGTGTCCCGCGAGAAGGCGTCCATCGCGCGGTTCTTGCCGATGAACGTCGCGATCGCCGAGGTCCCCGCGTCGCGTGTGCGCGCGCTCGGCTCGCCGTCGTGGAAGGACCATTTGCGCCACGTGGCGCGCACGGGCTGGTTCGCGGCGTCTTCGTAGGCGCCCGCGATCCCCTCGGCGATTCGCTTCGCGAGGAACTCGACCATGCTCGGCGAATAGCCCGGCTTCTCGCTGCTCATGATCCCTGCGTAGTTCGCGGGCCCGAGGTAGTGCCCGGGACCACCGTGCGTGTGGGTCGCCGAGAGCACCAAGCGATCGGCGCCGATCGGGATACTCCGTCGCTCGAGCTCTCGGGCGACGGCGCGCGAGAGCAGGAGCGACGACCATCCGAGATCACAAGGCACGAGCGCGAGCACCTCCTCGCGACGCACGCCCTGGTGCTCGAGCTCCTGGCGCAGCACGATCGGCTGACACCGCAGGCGCAAGAGCGTGCCGCTCGTGACTCGCCCCTCGGGCCCGTGCCCCAAGATGGAGAAACCCGGCGCGGGCGTGATATCGACGTGCCTCGCCCCCGCCCTGAGCGGCCCGCGAACAGCGGCGTCCGCAGGCGTCGGCGTGGGGAGTCGCGAAGCCACGGCCGGCGAGTAGATGACGCCCACACAAGCCGGCACTGCCGAGAGCGCTGCCGAGAGCGCAGCCGCGAGCGCAAGAGCGGCGCGCCTCACGGCAAGAGCGCCTTCAGCCATCGTGCGAACGGCGGGCCTGCCTCCGAGACGAACGCGACGCGGAGACCGAGCCCTGTCGTGAGCTCGAACCAGCCAGGTCCGTCGACGACCCAGAACCTCATGTCGACCGTCCCCACGAGCTCGAACCGAAACCCGAAGAGCTCGAGCTCCTGCTCGCGATTGCGGCCCTGAATCAGGACGATCTCGGCGCGACCGCCGAGGCCCGCGGTCACGTCTTTGGCGGTCGCAATCGGCGGTAGACCAACATCGAGCACGCCGAGCAAATTCACGCCGAGCGCGCAGCTCCCGTCGCAACACTCGCCCTCTGCGAGATCGCTCCAGCCGAACCCGGCGTGGAGATCTCCGCTCTTCACCGCCACACCATCTCGGTCTTCGACGAGCGTCGCGCCCGCTCCCACCATGACGCCTTGCTCGACGATGGCGTTCGAGACGCCGATGCGGCTCACGCGCGGGGCAGGCTCGGGGTGGCGTAGCGACCACTCCTGGCTCACCCCGACCCCACACCCCCAAAGCCCGGAGCCCATGAGCGGCAACGCGAGCGCCGCCCCGACGACACGCATGTCCGCATCGTTACACAGGTGTCAGGCGGCGGTCGACTTGTTGGCCGAGCGAAGCGAGGGAAACGAGTCGCCCGAGTTCTCGGCCGCGGGCTCGTCCGCCGCGCGCGCGTCGCTTACTCGATTGTCAGACTCACCCGAGAAATACTCGGCGTAGCGGGCGTCGGCGTCGGCGCCGAAGAGCATGTCGCAGGCCTCGCGTAGGCCCGGGGCGTGCTGGATCGCGCTCCGCGACAGGACGAGGGAGATCTTCGACCGGCGGCGGAGAAAGTCATCGAGCTTGACGATCATCTCGCGACGAGCCGCCTGGGCGATCTCGCAGCGGAGGTACTCGGCGCCCTCGATGAGGAGATCGGCCATGGTCGGATCGGCGCGGATGTCCTCGAGGAGGGTGAAGGCCTCGCGACCGTAGCGACGCCAGAGGCGCGTGGAGAGCGGCTCGGACGAGCTCTTCGGCGTGCGCTCGTCGAGGCGCATGAGCGCCGCTTGATGGAAGAAGAGCTCGCGCGCCTGCGGCGGCGGCTCACCGTACCAACGCGCCGTCGGATACTGGAGCTCGACGCCCAGCGAGGAGACGTGCGCCGCGATCTCCTCACCCACGTTGAGGCAATCGGTGAGCTTGCCGCCGTAGACGCTGACGTGCGCGCGCTCGGCGTCGACCGCGACCTCGTGTTTGCGCGAGAGCTGCGTCCAGTCCGCGTCGCCCCGATCGTTCTTCGGCACGACGAGGGGTCGCACGCCGCAGCGCTCGGCGACGATGTCGGCCTCGGTCAAGGGCTTCGCGAGCCCGAGGCGCTTGTTGATGTTCTCGAGGACGAACCTGCGATCTTCAGCGGTGACCTCGGTGTGGGGCGACTCGACCCGGGTATCGGTCGTGCCGATACAAGTGCGAGGTCCCATCGGGATCACGAAGAAGAGCCTGCCGTCGTCCGCGAAGAACGTGAGCACGCGGCGGTGCTCGGTGATGCGCGGGACGATGAGGTGGATCCCCTTCGAGAAGACGTGGCGAAAGCCGGTCGAGATGCCCGCGACGCCGTTCACCTCGTCGACGAACGGGCCCGCCGCGTTGACGATGACCTTCGACGAGATGGTGATCGGCTGACCCGAGACGCGGTCGCGCGCGCGCGTGACCCACGTCGCGCCGTCGCGCGTCGAGCCCTCGACCTCGACGTAATTGGCGGCCGCGCAGCCGAAGTCGAGCGCGCCGCGGACGAAGTTCCACACGAAGCGCGCGTCGTTGTCGTGGAGATAAGCGTCCGAGTATTCGAAGCCGCCGTCGCTCTTGTCGAGCGCGAGCACGGGCTCACGCGCCGCGAGCTCGCTCACCGAGACGTGGCGCGGGCGCTTGGTGAAAAAGCTGCCGATGAGCCAATAGAGCCACGCGCCCATCACGAGCTTCCACAGGCCGTGGCGAAAGCCGCGCTCGTGCACGACGAGGAAGCGGATCTCCTGGACGGTCGACGGGTAGCTGCGAATGAGGTGGTTGCGCGAGACACACAGCTTGCGGACGAGGGGGAACTCGAGCGACTCGAGGTATTTGATCCCACCCCAGGCGAGGTTCGAGGACTGCTGGCTGGTGAAGCCGGCGAAGTCGCCCGCGTCCACGAGCGCGACGCGCGCGCCGCGGGCAGAGAGGCACGCGGCCGCGACGGCGCCGTTGATGCCGCCGCCGATCACCAGCACATCGAACGACTCGCGCGAGAGGCGAGCGACGTTCGAATCGCGGAGCTTGGACATCTCGAACGCGCCTATACCGCGGCGCCGCCGGAGCGCGCACCCCTTTGCTCGGTTCGGCCAGCGCGCAGCCGCTCCTTCAGCAGATCGAGGAACGCCCGCACGGACGCCGACGGGCGATCGCGACTCGGAAATACCGCGTAGGCCGGGACCTCGGGGACCGTCCACTCCGAGAGGATCGGCACGAGCCCCCGCGCGACTTGGCTGCGCGCGACGTAAAAGAGCGGCAGGCGCGCGACGCCGAGCCCTTGAACCGCAGCGCGCGCGGCGAGGTTCGGCGAGGCGACGACGAGGCGCGGGTGCACCACCACCGCCGAGGACCGCGAGCCGCGCACGAAATTCCAAGTCGCGCGCGGCCCCACACCGACCGTGATCACGGCGTGAGACGCGAGCTCCTCCGGGGTGCGTGGCGTCCCCGAGGCCGCGAGGTATTCGGGGCTCGCGAAGCACCCCATCTTCGCGCGACCGATCAGGAGCGAGCCCATCGTCGAGTCGGGTGGCGCTCCGACGACGAGCGCGACGTCGAAGTCGAACGACGACGGGAGCTCGGCGGACACGGCGAGCTCGAGCGACACGCGAGGATGGCTCTTCATGAAAGGCGCGACGACCGGCTCGAGGACGAGGTCGTAGAGCACCTGATTTGCGACGACTCGCATGCGCCCGCGCGGATCTCCCGACGCCGCAGCGACGGCGCCCGAGAGCTGCGCGGCGCTCTCGAGGACCGCGCTCGCGTGCGCTCGCACCAGCAAGCCGGCCTCGGTCGGACGCACCGCGCGCGTCGTGCGATGCAGGAGCCGCTCGCCGAGCGAGCGCTCGAGCTCGGCGACGCGTCGGCTGGTCACGAGCTTCCCCAAACCGAGCGCGCGCGCGCCCGCGGTGAACCCGCCGTGGTCGACGACCGCGACGAAGGCCTCGAGCGCTGCGAGGTCGACAGGAGGAGCTCTCATCGCGGGCTCGCCCTCACGTGCGCACCGACCCGGAGATCAGCCCCTCGACGTAGCGCTGCGCTGGGAGCCAGCAACCGTCCCCGACGAGCGGCGTTCGATCGCGCGCGCTCGCGTAGTCGAAGCCCTTCACGGGCAACTCTTCGGACCCCCAGAAATCGCGAAGCACGATGGGCCTCCGCACCTCTTCGATGACCCGAACCCCGCTCACCTCGAGGCGCGGGCGCAGCGCGCGAGCGCGCGGCCCCGCCAAGACCGCGCTCGTGGTTACAAACCTGTTCGCACGAGGCGCCGCCGCGAGGTCGAGCGAGTCGGCCTCACAGAGATCCGCGTCCACGAGATCGAGCACGATGGGAGCGCGCCACCCAGGTGGCAGGTTCGCGACCGGAGCGAGCATGAGCTCGAGCCCTCGCCAACTTGCCTCGACCTCGCGAACGCGGGCGTGCGTCGTGAGGCCCACGGCCGAGTGGGAGAGCTCACGATCGAGCTCGGCGATGAGCGCGTCGACGAGCGGCTTGTCGATCGTCACGAGGCGCCGATCGAGCGCGTGCGTGCAAACGACCGCGAACCCGAGCATAACAACGTCAAAGCCTTCCTGGCCGCGGGCTATCCGAAAGGCCTCGCCGAGCGATTCGAGGAGCGGCAGCTCGTCCGGGAGAGGGCCGCCGAGGTCGTACGCGCCGAGGACACGCGAGCACTCGAGGCGCAGCGCCTCACCCGCGAGCAGGGCCTGCCCGAGACGCTGACGGAAGCTCTTGTCGCTACCGACCGGTCTTTTCAGACCTGTAAGTCCATTCCGGCGACGGAGCGCCGCCGAACCACCGTCGGCGTAGGCAACCAGCGCGTCCGGCGCGAGGGCGCTCAGCGAGCGCAGCTCGATCTGTTTGCCGTCGTCGAGGCGCACTGTTGGCTTGAGCTCGCGCATGGCTTTGCTGACGGACAGCGGCACGTCGTCGGCGCGCGGAGCCCGCAGCCCGAACGGCGCCACGACGACGAGCCGCGCGAAGCGCTCCTCGTCCTGACGCTCGTAGATCGCGCTGCGAAGACGCATGAGCGTGCGGTCGAGCTCGACGCGCTGGAGCCTCGCCTCGAGCTCGTCAGACGGCGTCGCTTCGCGAAGGCGAGCGGCCCGTGAGACGAGCAGACCTTGGCGGATCGCGAGTCGTGACGTGAGCAGGGCCTCGTCGTCGAGGAGCTCCGCGGGGATGAGGGCGAGGTTCTTGTCGCACTCGACCTCGAAGACCTCGTACGGATCGCCGTGCGCTTCGCGGATGGGTCGGACGGGCGCGCCCCGTTCGGTGCCGAAGAGCAGCGCGTACCGATCACGCCCGAGGCGCAGGAGCGCGATCGCGGCGCGGAGGTCGGTCACGAGGACGCCGCCTGCGTTCTCGGCGAAGGCTCGCCAAGCGCCGAACTTGCAATCGCAGTACTCGAGCGCTGCGTGGCCGGTGTCCGCGCACCGCGAACACACGGGTGCGCCGCGCGAGCCCTGCGCTCGGGAATTCGCGAGCGCATCAGAGAGGGCCCGACCGACGTGCTCACCGAGGTTCTCCGCGCGAAGCGCTGGCAGTCCCCGGAGCACGGGTGTCGTGAACGGCGCGACGGCAGGCTCTCGGAGGAGCGCCACCACCGAAGGGAAGTCACGCTCGTCGAGGCGAGCCCCCGAGAGCAGCCCGACCGCGAGCCGCCTGACTGCGCGGCGCAGACGCTCGGGAAAACGCTCGGCGTCGACGATGCGCGCCCACGCCGCGACGTCGCGCTGCGCGAGCAGAGCGTCGACCGTGGCTCGGTGCGCGACGCTCGACCAAAGCTGGCTCTCTTGCTCGAGCCAGGTCGCGACCGCCTCGAGAGGCAGCGCGCCGTCGATCGCGAGGTAGCAGTTCTCCCAGAGCTCGGCGCGCTTCGCGAGGAGCGGCCTCTCCGCGAGCGGTGGCAAGCCGAACCATTCGCTCCAAGTCCGCTCTCGAGGTCGCGACGAGTCGGCAGACACGAGCCTCGATTGTATCAAAATCCGATACGGTTTGCATCACCGGGCGGGGTTGTCCCACGGTGCGCCGCGGGGCACGGCTTGCGCATGAATCGCACGCGAGCTCTGCTCTTCACGGTCTCGAGCCTCCTCGCCGCGTGCTCCGGCGGCTCGAACCCGGGTGACGGCGAGCTCGGTGGTAGCGAGGTGGGGCCGAGCGCGGGCGGCGCGCCCGCCGAGGCCGGAGGCGCAGGCCCGAGCGGGGGCGGCGCGAGCCCTAGTGCGGGAGGCGCGAGCCCAACGACGGGCGGGGCTGACGCGGGCGGTGCGCCGGCTGCGACGGGTGGTTCAGGGGTCGGCGGCAGCGGCGGAGGCGGGGGCGAAACCGCAGCGCCCGCGTGCGCCGGGCTCTCGGGAGCCGCTGGAGACTTTGACAAGACTGTCAGCATCGACGGCGAGGAGCGCCGCTATCTGCTCCACGTCCCCGCGTCCTACGACCCGACGGCGCCGACACCGCTCATCGTCGCGCTCCACGGACTCACCGAGAGCCCCGAGGACATCCGCGACAAATCCCACCTCGATGAGGTCGCCGACGAGCGCGGGTTCATCGTCGCCTACCCCGAGGGCAAGAACGCGAGCTGGAATGGTGGGGTCTGCTGCGGGCTCGCCCGCCTGATGGACGTCGACGACGTCGGCTTCATCCGCGTGCTCCTCGACGCTGTCGAGGCCGACTATTGCGTCGACCCCGACCACGTGCACGCGACGGGGTTCTCGAATGGCGGCTTCATGACGCACAGGCTCGCGTGTGAGCTCGCAGACCGCATTGCCTCCGTCGGCGTGGTCGCTGGACAAGAGGGTTTGCCGTCGTGCTCCCCTGCCCGGCCTATTGCCATGTTGCAGATTCACGGGACTGCCGACCCGCTCGTCCCTTATGGCGGTAACCCGATCCTCGGTTATCCGTCGACGGAGAGCACGGTCGACGGCTGGGCCGACCGCGACAGCTGCGCCGATGATTCAGCGGTCGTCTACGAGGACGACACGACCTCGTGTGTGCTGCGCGCGGCGTGCGCCGGCGGCGCTGCCGTCGAGCTCTGTACGGTCGACGGCGGCCTGCATGATTGGTTCGGCGGGGGCACGCTGTGGACCGACGCGGGGCCGCCGGCTGGCTTCGTCGCGACGACGACCATCGTCGACTTCCTCATGGCTCACCCGCGCTGATCGATTGACGGAGAGGAGCTCGCGACTGGAACTTCAGGTCCCGTAGACCTGCTTGAACGCCGGCCGTGACGTCAGGCGCTCACAATAGGCCTCGAGCGCAGGCTTGCCCTTCAAGAGACCAGCGCGGGCCCCGAGCGTGATGTCGTAGCCGACGCAGACATCGGCCGCGCTGAAGGTCTGGCCGAGCAGGTACGGGTTGTCACCGAGCTCACGCGTGAGGAACTCGGCCGCGGTCTCCCAGACCTGGGTCTTCTTGTCGACCACCTCCTGACTGCGCCGCTCCGGCGGGTAGATGACATTCTGGAAGAAGAGCGGCACGACACACTCGTCGAGCGTCGAGACCGCGTAGAACGCGAACTGGTAATACCGAGCTCGCTCCGCCGACTCGGGGGCGGGCGCCAGGTGCTTTGCCGGGAACTTGTCGGCCAGATAGAGGCACGCGGCCGCGGACTCGATGATGTGAACGGCGCCGTCCTCGAACGCCGGCACCAGCGCGTGAGCGTGGCGGCCGACGTGGTCCGGCTTCTTGTGCTCGCCGCTCAAGAGGTCGACCTTGACGAACTCGTAGTCCGCTCCGACCTCGCGCAGCATCCACTCGACCCGGTTCGATCGGGTCCCCTTGAATCCGTAGAGTTTCATCTCGTCCCCCTGCCTTCCTGTGGTTTGGTCCGCCGAGGTTAGCAGCCCGTCCCCGACTTGCGTGTGCCGGCGTCGGCGGATAGAAGGTTGGCATGTCGAGGGTCGACGGCGCTCCACTCTTCGGGCGAGCTCTGTGCGCGGCGGCGATCGTCGCTTGCACAGCGTGCAACGACTCCACGCCAGCGGGAGCCGGAACGACTGACAGCGCTGTAAATTTCAATGCGAGTACGGTCCTCGAGCCGGTGAGCATGGCCCCCACAGTCGCCGAGCGGGCGTCGGCCTCTGCGTCGGCGGACGTGTACCCAGCTTGGCCGGGAGACTTCGTCGCCGCGCCGAGCGACCTCGTCGGTTACAAAGTGTTCAGCAAGGGTTCGATCAAACTATCGGTCAAGAGCTACTATGTCGACAACGTAACCGGCAAGAGCACCTCGGCCTTTCCGCGGTGCCCGAGCACCTCGAGCCGCCCGCTCCAGATCGTGCGCCGCGGAGAGCGAACACTCGGCTACTACGCAAAGCCGAAATGGATCGTGCACCAATCCCAAGGCGCCTTCGGCGTGGTGGTGGAGAGCGCCTTCTCTCCACAAGGCGAATATGGAACGCAGGAGGAGTGCTGCATCTCGGGCGACGCACTGGCGGCCAATCAGCTTCGGCCCACGCTCGCCGAGTCGGACGTCGACGCCGTCATCGAGGCCTGTTTGAGAGCGCTCAGTCGGGGTTGAGCCGAGCGCTCAAGGCAGAGGCTCACTCTTTGGCGGTCGTCTGCAGGTAGGTTTTCCCCTTGTAGAAGCGCGCGAGGATGGTGAAGACGATGGCCGCGAAGGTCATCAGGCCCGTGAACACCCAGAAGAACGCGCTCAGCGAGAGGATCTTCTGCATCGGAGACAGGAACGCGACGAGCACGTTGCCGAAGGTGACGGAGAGGAGCCAGAAGCCCATGATGGTCGACTTCATCCGGCGGGGCGCTTGCGTGTAGGCGAACTCGAGCCCGGTCACCGAGATGAGGACCTCGCTCGTCGTCATGACGAGATATTGCGTGACTTGATAGAGGACGTGGACCTTGGCGCCCGCTGCCGCGGCGACCTCCATACGGCCTTGGAGGAGCGCGGCGGCGGCGAACGCGACAGCTGCCAGGAACATGCCGACGGTCATGCGCGTGAGCGGCTTGACCTTCTTGCCCCGCTTCTCCATTGGGCGATAAACGAGCGCGTTGAGCCCAGGGATAATGAGCATGACCATGAGCGGATTGAGCGCTTGGATCTGAGCGGCCTTCAGCTCGACGGTCAGCTTGTCGCCCGTGAGGACGTCGCGGACGACGCTGACGACGCCGATGAGGACGGCGATGGACGCGAGCATCCGCGGCGCGAGGCGCGGCATCTTGCGGTTGGAGATCCAGAGGGCGAGCCAAGCGCCGCCGTAGAGCGCGCCGCCGATGGTCGCGGCGACCACGAAACGGCCAGTGTGGAGCGGGACCGTGAGCCAGCGGTTCATCTCCTTGGCCTGCTGCACCCATGTCGAGGCGTGCTGATCGAAGAGCGCCCAGAAGACGCTGACCATCGAGAAGACAACGATGAGCCTGAGGACCGCGGGCGGCCCCTCACCGGCCTCCTCGCCGAAGGCGCGGCGCGCCGGCTCGAAGAAGCCCTCACCGGGCTTGCGCTCTTTACGGTGCTGTAAGCTATAGACGAGCACCGCGAGGAAGCCGTCGTCCTTCGCCCGCTTCTGGCGTAGGGAGAATAGATAGAAGCCCAGCCCGACGAGGACGAGCGAGCCGGCGAAGAAGGGCCAAGACGTCACTGCGAGGTGGCCGAGATAGCCGGACAGATACTCCGAATAGAAGGCCGAAGCGCTCTTGCCAGCGGCGCTCGGGGCTTTGTAGGCGTCGCCCATGATGAAGACCGCGAGGATGAGCGCGACGACGGGCGTGAAGAAGAGGAGCGCGGCGCCGAAATCGTAGAGACCCGTCGGGGCGCCAGGCTTGGGCGGCACCTTGACGAAGCGCCCGCGGCCCAGGAAAAACGTGAGCGCCGCGACGGCCATGAAGACGCCGGGGACGGCGAACGCGACCTCGGCGCCGAAGCGGTCGTAGAGGAGCGGCGTGATGAGGGTCGAGAAGAACGAGCCGAAGTTGATGATGAAGTAGAAGATCTGGAAGACCTTCGCGACGAGGTGGCTGTTCTTTTGGGTGAATTGGTCGCCGACGTTCGCCGAGACGCAGGGCTTGATACCGCCCGAGCCCACCGCGATGAGCCCGAGCCCGACATACATGCCAGTCGCGGCGGCGCCGAGCTCGCCCATCGCGCCGAGCCGCCCAGCGACGGCGAGGACCGCGTGGCCCGCGACGTAGATGAGGGAGACCCACAAGATGACGCGGAACTTACCGAGCAGTCGGTCGGCCAGAATGGCGCCTATCATCGGGAACGCGTAGACGCCCGCCATGAAGAGGTGAGCGACGGCTGTCGCGCGAGCCTTGGCGTCTCCAGCCGCGGCCTCGCTCAGCTCCTTCTCGGAGACGAAGCCCACATAAAGCGACGCCAGATAGGTATAAAGGATGGCGCGCATTCCATAGTAGCTGAAGCGCTCGGCCCCCTCGTTCCCGACGATGAAGGGAACGCCCGGTGGAAAGAGGTCGCTCTTCTCCTCAACCACGGCGGCGGGCGGCGCGAGGGCCCGCTCGGAGGAAGGTTCCAGCGCAGATCCTTCATCGGCTTGCATCGTCATGGGTAGTCATCAGTCTAACTGAATGCGACCTTGTAGGTCGGCGTTTACCCCTCGGAGCTCATGAGCATGTCCGTCTCTCCGGCGCCCCACGTGGAGGACCCGCTCGTCGGCCGCACCCTCGACGATCGGTATCGGATCGACCGACCGCTCGCGCGGGGCGCGATGGGCGCCGTGTATTTGGGCCGCCACCTGAAGCTCAGGAAGCGCGTCGCCATCAAGGTGCTGCACCCGAACGTCGAGAACCACCCGGAGCTCGCGATGCGCTTCGAGCGCGAGGCCCTCGCGCGCGCGCACGTGAGCCACGCGCACGTCGCGTGCGCGACGGACTTCGGCGATCTCGAGGGGGGCGCGCGCTACCTCGTGACCGAGTACGTGCGCGGCCGCACGCTGCGCGAGCTCCTCGACCGTGAGGGCCCGCTCGAGGTCACGCGCGCGACCCGCATCGCGCGGCAGATCGCCGACGGGCTCGGCCACATCCACGCGCGCGGCATCATCCACCGCGACCTCAAGCCGCGGAACATCATGGTCACCGACGGGGACGAGGCCTCGAGGGACTACGTGAAGATCGTGGACTTCGGGCTCGCCAAACTCGACGGCGCGCGCATCTCGACCGCAGGCCCGGACGAGCTCGAGGAGGACGCGCGGCTCACCGCGCGCGGCGTGATCTTCGGCACGATCGAGTACCTCGCGCCCGAGGCCGCGTTCGGGATGGAGCTCGTCGACGAGCGGGCGGACCTCTACGCGCTCGGCGTGATCTTCTACGAGATGCTCGCGGGCAAGCACCCGTTCGAGGCGCGCAGCGAGGGCGAGCTCTTCGCGAAGCAGCGCCACGCGCCGCCGCCGACCATCGCCGCGCGCTCGGGGATCGCGGTGAATCCCGGGCTCGAGGCGATCGTGATGCAGCTGCTCGACAAGGATTTCGACGGCCGCTTCCAGTCCGCGGCGGACTTCATCGCGGCGCTCGATCGCGTGATGCCGGCCGCGCGCGTTGCGCCGCTCGAGCCCGTCGAGCCACCCGCGTCGTCGCAGTTTCCACCGAGGATGCTCGCGAGCGAACCTCCACCGAGCGCGGTCGCCCCCGAGGCGCCGGTGAAGGCCGAGCGCTCGAGCCCGCCGCAGCGCTCGAGCCCGCCGCAGCGCTCGAGCCTCGACGCGCGGTGGATCGTGGCGGCCGCGCTCATCGCCTCGGTGATCGCGCTCGCCATCGTGCTCCTCGCGAGGGCGAGCTGACCAGCGAGAGCGCCGACATCCACTGACAAGGCTGTTCGCTAACAGTGCTGTTCGCTGACAGCGTCGCTCACTAACAACACTGTTAGTCGGAGAAGTTCCGCATGAAGTGACAGGAGTACCCGCCAGGGTGCTTCTGCAGATAGTCCTGGTGGTACTCCTCGGCCGGGGTGAACGGCCCAGCGTCGGTGATCTCCGTGACGATGGGCGCGCCCCACTCGCCGCTCTTGTCGACGCGCTTCTTCACCTCTTCGGCGATCTTCTTTTGCTCGGGCGTCGTGGCGAAGATCGCCGAGCGATAGGAGGTGCCGATGTCGTTGCCCTGGCGGTTCTTCGTCGTCGGATCGTGCATGCGGAAGAACCACTTCTCGAGCAGCGTCTCGTAGGTGATCTTCGTGGGATCGAACACGATGCGCACGGCCTCGGCGTGGCCGGTCGTGCCGGCGTGGACATCCTCGTACGTGGGCGCCGTCGTGGTTCCACCGGTGTAACCAACCTCGGTCTCGATGACGCCAGGGATCGAGCGGATGATCTCCTCCATCCCCCAGAAGCAGCCGCCCGCGAGGATCGCAGTCTCGAGCGTGGTCTTGCAGCCGGGCTGCTGGCCGGGCTCGGGCGCGGCGCAGGCGTTCTGGTGATTCGAGGCCTGCGGCGCTGCGTTGCCTTTGAAGAGCGGGACGTATTCGGCGTAGCCCTCGGCCTCGAGCTTGTCGACGGGGATGAACCGCAGCGACGCCGAGTTGATGCAGAAGCGCATGTGGGTCGGCGCTGGCCCGTCGTCGAACACGTGCCCGAGGTGCGAGTCGCCGTCGCGCGAGCGGACCTCGACGCGGGTCATGCCGTAGGTGCGATCGACCTTGGAGAGGACGTGCTCGGCGTGGATGGGCTTGGTGAAGCTCGGCCAGCCCGTGCCGGAGTCGAACTTGTCTCGCGAGGAGAAGAGCGGCTCGCCCGAGACGACGTCCACGTAGAGACCCTCTTCGTGGTTGTCCCAGAACGGGTTCTGAAAAGGCGGCTCCGTCGCTTCGTGCTGCGTGACCTCGTATTGCATCTTCGTCAGCCGCTTCTTGAGCTCGGCGTCCGAAGGCTTGGGATACGAGCGTTTCGACATGATCTGGATCTCCTCGGTCGTTGGGACGCGCGCGGCCTCGGGTTCGCCGCTGCCGTTCGACTGCATGACAGCCGTCCCTTGAGATGGGTCCTTGTCGGCTCCGCCGCAGGAAGCAAGACCCACGAGCGGCAAGACGAGGAGGGCACCGAGTCGAGCGTAGCGAGGTTGCACGCCCAACCTACGATCGAAGCCGTGGCAGAGTTTCTCGGTCTGCGGAGGTTCGAGCCCCCGGCGCGAAGAGGAAAGAGAACCTGACGTGGGCCACGGCCTGGCGCTACGCTCCGGCCGCCCACGATGACGGCCGCCTCGACCGAGCCCCGCATGGAGCGCCGCCCCCCGCCGAAGGGACCGCGCTTGCGAATCGACGACATCGACTTGAGCATCACGCGAGGCGGAGTGGACGCCGGGCGTGGCGCGACCACGCTCACGCTCTCTCCGGAGCGGCCCGTGATCGCGGCGCGACCCACGGCCCTGCCCGTCTTCGAGGGCTGGATCGCCGCGGGTGAGCTCCACGTCGGCATCTCGGGCCTCGCCGCCGAGCCGATGGAGCTCGCGGTGGATCTCGGTCACGGCGCAGTCGGTGCGACGACGAAGCTCGAGCCGAAGGGCGAGGCCGACCCCGCGACGGGCGCCCTGCCCTTCGCGTGCACGCTCGCGGTACCACTCGGCGCGATCCGCGCGTCGCTCGGTCAAACCGTGGAGCTCGCGCTCACCGCGTGGTCGCCGCTCACCCCTGCTCTACCGGCGCGGCGCATCCCGCTCGTCACGGTGAGCCTCGCGCTCATCCCTTCGCGCGGCCCGAGCATCCAAGCGATCGATCTCAGCGACGTCACTGACGCCGAGCTCTACGGCGGCTCCGAGCGCAGGAGCTTCGATCTCGGTAACCCCGAGGAGGGCTTCTGGCGCGGCAGCGGGCGCGCGCTCCTGCGCTTGAACCTCACGTGGACCGCGACCGACGCGACGAGCGGCTTCACCCTCGAGACGAAGATCGAGAAGCTCACGCACGCGTTCACGTCGAGCGGCGCGCTCGTCGAGGACGTGAGCCAGCGGAGCGCGTCGCCGACGACGACGCGCGCGGAGCTCGTGTTCGACACGGGGCACGACGACCTCGGCGCGATCCCCGAGGAGGGCAAAGACGTCGCGCTCGGCCTCACGGCGACGCACGCGCTCTCGTTCTTCGCGAAGCCGGGGGAAGAGGCTCGCGCGCACCTCGTGTGGCGCGCGCCGTTCGCGATCCGCGTGCGCGACGTGCGACCGATGCTGAAGACCTTCCACCGGCTGAGCGCGGTCGGCATCGACTTCGGTACGAGCGCGACGGTCGCGGCTCTCGTGCAGCGCGGCTATCGCTCGCTGCTCCAGCTCGGGCGCCCCGCGGACGACGTGCCCGCGCAGAGCTCACGCGGCGACGAGAGCGTGCGCGCCGCTGAAAACCCTGCGGTTTTGCTCGTCGACGATCACGAGCAGCTCTGGGCGCGCATGTCCGAGCCCGGCCGCTTCCCCTATTTGGTGCGCGTCCTGCGCGGCAGCCACGCGGCCCTCGCGAAGGCTACGGAGGCGCCCAACTCGGTCGTCGGTCAGCTGAAGAGCTTGCCCGAGCGCGTGCTCGGCCTCGACGAGTCACCGCAGCTGCGCGACCGCGAGCGCCAGCGCGACTTCCTCCTCGACGAGGCCCGCGTGCGCGCGCTCGTCCGGTCGTACGCGTACCTCCTCGGCCGCGCGATCAACCGGCCGGGCCAGGACGTTTACTTGCACTATGTATTAACCTACCCGTCGAAGACCGACGCGAAGATCAAGAAGCTCATCGAGGACGAGCTGCGCGCGGGGCTCCTGCTCTCGTTCCCGTCGGACATCCCCGCGGAGGAGCTCCGCGTCGAGGCCGTCGCCTCCGAGGCCGAGGCGTTCGCCGCGGAGGTCTGCCCCGAGCTCTGCGCGCACCCCGATCTCGCGCCGCTCCTCGAGAAACACGGCGAGCTCCGCTTCGTGGTGTTCGACCTCGGCGGCGGCACGCTCGACGTCGCGTGCGGCCGCTTCCGACCCGCGACCGAGCCCGAGCAGGCCGAGTTCGGCTCGTCGACCGTCATCGAGACCTTGCAGGTGAACGGCCTTCCCGATCTCGGTGGCGACGTGCTCACCCACGAGCTCGCGTGGCTCGTCCACCAGCACCCGTCTGTCTTGCCCGAGATGGAGGCGAAGGAGGTCCCGATGATGAGGCCCATCACGGTGCCCATCAACCACCTCGCGCGTCGCCCCGAGCTCTACAAACGCGGCCTCGCGGCCCGTCAGAACTGGCTGCGCATCGAGCGCGCGCTCGGCCTCGAGCGCGTCAAATACGGCCCGACCGAGACCGCGACCCCCGCACCGAACCTCACGCTCACGCGCATCGACGGCACGGAGGCCACGATCGAGAGCCTCGGGGGCGACCTCGGCGCGATCACCGAGACGCTGCGAAAACACTTGGTCTCGCGCATCCGCGAGGGCGTGAAGCTCGTCGTGAGCACCATCGCGAGCGCCGCGTGGCCCGCACCCGCCGGCCAGACCGAACCCGAAACCGCGAAGAGCTCGGGCTCGATCGAAGAGCGAGGGATCGTCGTCCTGCTCGCGGGCAACAGCTCGCGCTCCGCGTTCGTCGCGCAGACCGTCGCGGAGGAGCTCGGGCTCGCCGACGCCCAAAAGGGCGAGGCCTTCCGCGCGTGGCGCCCCGAAGGCGACGGCTCAGCGCCGTTCAGGAGCGTGGTGCTCTACGAGACGCTGCCTCGCAATGAGCGCGGCACCACCATCGTCGGCGTCACGCCGAAGACCGCGGTCGCGCTCGGCGCGCTGAAGCTCGCGAGCCACGAGGTCCACCTCGTGCGAGCGACGCAGGGCTTCGGTTATTTCCTCGGAGATCTGCGCGGCTTCCCCCCGAAGTTCACCGCGCTCGTGCCGATGGGTGCGCCGAGTGGCCCGCCCGATCAGCCCGGCCCGCACATCTTCGACTTCGGTCGCTGGGACACGAAGATGCCGCTCCGGGTCGCCCGCGAGTACGTGCCGAACAAGATGACCTCCAACGATCCGCGCGTCTTCCTCGTGCCGACGGGGCTCCCTCCCGGGCACGTCGGTCGGCTCTACGTCGCGGTCGTCTCGCCCGACGAGGTCGTCCTCTGCCTCGATCGCGCGCCCGGCGGCGCCGCGCCGTCGAGCCCCGAGACCGAGCCCCTCACCTCTCACCTCTATCTCTCGAAAGCCCTGCGCTGAGCTTCATCTCGAGATCACTCTGGAGCGAACATGTGGAGCCCTGAAGGACGACGACAGAACGCCCGCGAGCTCAAGGCCATCGCGGACAAGGCGCTGCGGTATCGTCAGTTGGCGGATCGATTCCTTGGTTATTTCCCTGCGGAGAGCGACAGTGCGCGCTCGCTCGCGGGCTGCAAACGCAAGATCGAGGACCTGCGCGCTCGCGCCCTCGACCGCGAGAAGCGGCTCGCGAAGGGCGTCGTCAAGATCGGGGTCGTCGGCCTCGAGAAGCAGGGCAAGAGCGCGTTCCTCTCCGCGTGGCTGAAGAGCGAAAAGCTCCTGCCGAGCGAGGCCGAGCGGTGCACGTGGAGCACGACCGTCGTCGAGCCGGGCAACGAGGGCCGCTACGAAGCGACCGTCTTTTTCTATGGCCCCGAGGAGTTCAAGCAGCGCATCTCGAGCTACTTCGACGCGATCGAGCCGGGCAGCGCAGAGCGCTGGCAGGGCCTCAACGACCAGGAGATCATCCGCCTGAAGGCCGCGTTCCGCGCGCGCGAGGGCTACGAGGCCGACGACCCCGATCGCGCCGGCCGCAAAGAGCAGGCGGCGCTCCTCGAGCTTCAAGAGATCTCGGCGACGCTCTCGCAGATCAAGCAGAACCTCGGCAAAGAGCCGCTCACGCTCGCCGCGGAGAGCCTCGATCAGCTCGCTGAGCTCATCCGCCCGTACATCGCGCTGAAGGACACGAAGAACGGCAATCGCCCGTACGGCGGCGTGCGCGCGGTGAAGCTCGTCAGCGTGAACATCCCCGTCGCGGGCGCGATGCCGGGCGTCGTGCTCGTGGATCTCCCGGGCATCGACGCGCCGAGCGACAAGGCCCGGCGCGACACCGAAGAGGCCCTCACGAACGAGGTCGACGTCACCATCTTCGTGAAGGACGTCACGCGGCCCTCGCTCGTCCGCAACGAGATCGAGCTCCTCCGCACCGCGCAGAGCGCCGATCGCAGCATCTCGCTGAAGGACCGCATGTTCGTGGTCCTCACGAAGATCGATCTCTTCGACCACCCCGACGAGAACGGCAACTGGCACTGGAACCTCGCCGCGAAGAACTTCTCCGCGCAAGGCGTCGACCGCGTCTTCCCGTACTCGAAGATGTGGGTCCATCAAGGGCCCGACCAGAACCACCCTGTCTGCAAGCAGATCATGGATTTCTACGGGTCGACCGCGCCCGTGAACGGCCTCGAGAAGCTGCAGGCCGCCGTCGCGCGCTACCTCTCGACCGACATCGAGGCCCTCGATCAGAAGGTCATGCAGCAAGCCCGACAGGAGTTCGCCGAGGTCGAGGCGCAGCTCCGCGGCGTGCTCGTCACGGTGAAGGACGCGCTCTCCGATCGCGAGTTCGAGCGCAGGGGCGAACAGCAGTTCGACGTGCTCTTCGAGCACATCCGCGCCGGTGAGGACCCCGTCGGCCTCTTGCCCGAGATCCGCAAGCGCCTCAGCGCCTTCATGGATCACGAGGTCAGCGAGCCCGCGCGGCTCGCGCGAGCGACGCGCGCCGACGAGCGCATCCGTCAGATCCGCGAGGACCTCATGTCGCGCCTCACGCCCGAGGAGGCCGAGGCCAAGCGACGTCAGATGCCGAGCCCCGGCCTCATGAACGAGACCGCGGTCGAGATCGAGATGCGCAAGCAGATGCGCGAGCGCGTCGCGGCCAAGATCGCCGGCCTCGGCGAGGACTTCCGCAACACGGCGCGCGAGAGCGTCGAGCGCATGCTGCGCGAGATGTTCATCGAGGCGAGCTACGACGGCGGGCGCCTCGAGATGCTCCTGCCCGGCGGGGGCAAGACGATCCTCGAGCGCATCGACGCGCTCGGGCGCGCAGGCCACGTCTCCGAGAGCGTCGTCCGCTACCAGAACAACGAGATGGCGAAGGCCGACGTCGCCTTCGAGGTGCTCTCTCGCTACTTCGCCCGGCAGATCGTCGACATCCTCGACGCGACCGACCCCGGCGATCGCGAGCTCCGAGAGCGCGAGATGACGGGGCTCGAGCGGTTCTTCGGCCTCGTCGTCAAGGACGACGACAAAGACAAAGATAAAGAAAAGAGCAAGGACAAAGACAGCGAGACCGAGGAAGAGAAGGTCGACAAGGACAAGGCCGACAAAGACAAGGCCGACAAGGACAAGCAGTCCTCGGTGCTCGGCGCGATGCGCTCGAAGCTCGGGCTCGCCTCGTCCGAGGGCGCCGTCGGCGGCTTCCCGTCAGCGCAGGCGCAGAAGACCTCGCTCTCGAGCTCTTCGAGCTCCGCGTCTTCTTCCTCGTCGTCGTCTTCGTCGTCTTCGTCGAGCGCGAGCTCGGGCAAGCAAGCGCCGCCGCCCGTCCCCGCCGGCCCGCCGCGCGATTGGACGAGGATGCTCCTCAGGGTGCGCGCCGACGTCGAGCGCATCTGCAGCTTCCTCGAGGCGCTCGCGAAGCACCCGCGCGGCCTGCAGAAGTACCACGAGGAGGCCGTCCGCACGGTTCACGACTCGTGGATCGATCGCGAGGGCGAGCAGTCGCTGCGGCGCTGGGTTCGAAGCGAGTGCTCCCGTGTTTGGCCGCACCGCTTCGCTGCCCTCGAGGCCGAGAAGGACCGCGCGCGCTCCGACATCGAGGCGCTCGAGGAGCTCTTCGGCTCGCGCAACGCCGCCGCATCGGCGGCCGCGGCGGCCACCGCCTGACGACCGATCCGAGAAGCGCCATGAGCTACGAGCTTCCGCCCCTCAAGAGCTACGTCCGTTTCTACCTCGCCATCGTCTCGCAGCTCGAGCGCGTCTGGCAGAGCCTCGTCGCGATCGAGATCGCAGTCCGCGACGAGCTCGGCCCGTTCGCCGAGGATCTCGCGCCGGTGCCCATGACGGCCGTCGCGACGCTCGTCGACTCGCCGCGCACGAGCCCGATCGAGCTCGACGAGCTCTTCCGCCCCGAGGACGCGGCCGAGCTCACGGGGCTCACCGACATTTACCAAGTCGTCGGGCGCTTCACCTTTCAGGGTGAGGACGACGCGAACCTCGCGCGCGTGAGCAAGCTCGTCGAGACCGCGCGCGCGGCGGCGACCGAAAACGAGCAGGCCCTGCGCGCGCTCGAGGGCCTCAAGGCCCTCGCGCTCGAGACGGCCGAGCGCATGGAGACCGAGGAGAAAGCGCGGGCCGCGGTCGCGCGCGCGATGCAGAGCGCGAAGCTCGAGCCGCTCATCGAGACGGTCCTCTTGCGCGCCCGCCAGACGCAGGACGCCCTGCACGCGGTGCCCATCCCTGCCCTCGACGATCCGGCGAACGCCGGCGACGAATACAAGAAGCTCCGCGCACGGATGCAGCAGGTCTACCAGACGTGCCTTCCCTTCCTGAAGAACGCGATCGCGCAGGTCTGGGACTTCGTCGGCGCGCCCGTCCCGCAGTCGTTCCCCGACGAGCTGCCCCTCGTCGAGGCCCTGCCGCCCGAGCTCCTCACGGTGACCGCGGTCGGCTCCGAGGACGTGGAGAAGGCCGAGCGCACGCTGCAGGCCCTCGCGGCCGAGGCCATCGCCATGAAGAAGGCGAAGGACGACGTCGCGGTCGCGCTCACCAAGCTCGAGGGCGAGATCGCCGCCGCGATGATGAAGCGCGAAGAGGCCGCGAAGGACGTCGAGTACGCGGGCGTCCTCTTCGACTGGGTGCGGCTCGGCGCGATGGTCGGCGGCCTGAAGAAGCGCGCGGACGATCTCGAGGGAGAGCTCCGCGCGCGCATCGCAGCGAGCGCCGAGTACCAAAACGAGGCGAATCGCATCAAACTGCGGCTCGACGAGGAAACGAAGGCCCTCGAAGCAAAACAAGCCGAGAGCGACGCGCTCGCTGCCGAGCACGAGGAGATCTCCGGCAAGGAGCCGCTCCTCTTCGGCAAGGAGGAGTGGCGCAAGAAGGTCGCTGAGCTCGGCGCGACGGTCGAGGCCGATCGCGCAGTGCTCGCGCAGCAGATCCAAGCGGTCGCGCAGCGCAAGATGGAGCTCGGGGCCGCCGAGGTCCGCGTGCAGACCGCACGCGCCGAGGAAGCCATCGTCGAGCGCAGCCTCGCCGACGTGCGCCAGCGCAGGCTCGACGCGGAGAAGACCTTCACCCAAGCCGGCGAGAAGCTCGGCTCGCGACGCCCGACGCGCCTCGTCCCGCCCGAAGAGGTCGAGGAGATCGTCCACGCGCTCGAGCAGAAGCAGCTCGAGCTCGACGGGAACATCGAGCGGCTGCGCTCCGAGCAGAAGCGACACAAAGAGGACGGCCTTCGCACGCTGGCGCGCGAGAAGCAGATCGAGATCGAGCGCCAGCACACGCAGGCGCGCGTCGAGAGCGCGAGGGTCGCGCGCGCCGAGGGCCTCGACGCCGCACAGAAGACGCTCGCCGCCGAGCGCAAGACCGCGGTCGAGGACCACGTCCGCGAGATCCTCGGCGCGCTCTCCAAGTCGCTCGCTCAGGTCGGGACGGTGTTCGTCGACCCCGCGCGCGAGAAGCTCCGCGCCTCGACCGAGCCCGATTTCACCAAGGCCGAGCGCGTGCGCAAGGCCGCCGAGTCCTCGGCCCCCGTGGTCTCGCGCTTGCTCGCCGAGCGCGTCCCCGAGCTCGCTGGCGTCGAGGAGCTCCTCGCCAAGATCCAGAAGGAGTTCTGCGACGCAGCGAAGGACGCCTGTCGCGCGGCCTGGGGCTAGCTCACCCGGGGGGCGGCGCTGACGATCCGCGACGCGGCGGCCCTCGCTCGAGCCACCACTGTCGCGCGTCCTCCTCGGTCCAAGGCTCGACGTCGCACGCGAGCAGAGCCTCGCGAAGCGCGCTGGCCGACCCGAAGCGAGCCTCGGGCTTCTTCGCGAGCCCGCGCAGCACCACCGCCTCGAGCTTCGCCGGCAGCTCGCGGCCCAACCTCTTCGACGGTGGCTCTGGCTCCTCGTTGAGGTGGGCGGCGCAGACCGCGATGATCGTCTCACCCTCGAAGACGTGCGTCCCCGTGAGCAAGAAGTACGCGGTCGCGGCGAGGCCGTAGAGATCGCTCGACGGCGAGGCGCCCGTCGCGGACGCGATCACCTCCGGCGCCATGTACTGCGGCGTCCCCAAGACGTGCTCGGCACGACTTACACCCTCGTCAGCAACTGAGAGGTCCTTCACCAGACCGAAGTCGAGCACCTTCAGCCAATCCCAGAGCCCCGCGCGCGCCACCACGAAGAGGTTCGCCGGCTTCACGTCGCGATGGATGATCCCGAGATCGTGAGCCTCCTCGAGCGACGAACAGGCCTGCGTGAGCAGGTGCACCGCGCGCCCTGGTGGGAGCGGGCCCGCGCGCTTCACCAGCTCCTCGAGGTTGAGCCCGTCGAGGAGCTCCATCGCGTAGTAGAAGATCCCCTCCGGCGTGCGCCCGTAGTCGTAGATCGCGATCGTGTTCGGGTGACGCAGCCTCGCCGTCTGCGTGACCTCGCGCTCGAAGCGCTTGATGGTCGCGCGCCCGAACTGATCGGGCGGCAGGAGCTTCACCGCGGTGGCGCGCTTCAACATGGCGTGCGTCGCGCGGTAGACGACGCCCATCCCGCCCTCACCGAGCTTCTCCTCGAGCACGTATTGGCCGAGCTTCCTGGCCGAGCGCACCTCTTCGCGCAGACCGTAAATCACACGCGATGCCACCGTCGCCGTCGCGATCAGCACCGACAGCCAGAGGACCAAGCTCACGGTCTGGAAGCTCAGCGGCCAGTCGATCGAGTGCTGGCGCACGGGCCAGCCAGGCCACAACGCCGACGCAAAGAACACGGCCAACGTGAAGGCGCTCGCGGTCACCCCGAGGAGGAGCGTGCGCCGAGCGGTGCTCGGGACGATCACGGCGCGCAGAGTCGCGCCGACCCCGGTCGTGAGCGCCATGTTGAAGACCGCGACCGTGCGGACCGCGAAGAGCCCGGCGTTCAAATTGAGGAGCGCGGTGATGCCGAGGATCCCCGCTGCGTCGAGCAGCACCAGCCCGCGCTCCGAGCGCACGCCGCGCCGGGTGACCAAGTGGAGCGTCCCCATGAGGACCGTCGCCGCGAGGTGCGCGTAGCGCGACGGATCACGCAGCTCCACCAACGGATCCCCGAGCACGCTGCGGCTGCCGACGACGGCCACCAAGAACGACGCAGCGATGACGAAGCCGACCCCGTGAAAGAGCGCGAGCCGCCTGCCGAGGAAGCGTCGGGCCTCCTCGGAGCTAGCGCTGCCCATGCGGTGGTCTCACGGCGCGCAGTGTCTCCCAAACCGCGCGCAGACGAAACGCTAACAACGTCCAAGAATCCGCCGGCGTTACTTGCCCGCGATGTCCTTGGTGAGGCTGGGCACCTCGGTTTTGTCGTCGGTGAACTCGTTCGAGACGATGAGCACCTTGCGACCATCTACGCGGAGGAGCGTCTGCTTCTTGCCTTGCGCGGCCTCCGAATAGTCAAGCACATTGACGGTCAGCGAGGTCTCGCCCTTCGCGGGGAAGAAGAGGTGCGTGCGGTGCCCGAAGTAGAAGTCCGTGCCCTTCATCGGGCTGTCGCCGATCTTGTAGCCGGCGGCCGTGATCGCAGCCTCGGGGCTCGGACCGAGCGCCTTCTTCGCGATGCTCTTGAGGAGCGCTTCGACCTCGTTCTTCGTCGTCGTGTCGCCGTCGACGCATACGGCGTGCATGGGCTCGATCGAGCAGCGCCGCACGAGCCCTTCCTTCGTCACGTCGTTGATCTCCCAGTAGTAGACGAACGAATGACCCTCGGCGTCGAAGTCCCACTCCAACCCGAAGTTGCTCTCCGAAGGCTCGGGCGGCTTGAAGGTCCAGCCGCGCTGCTTGAACACCGCCGCGATCTTCTCCGCGCTCATCCCGCCCGCGGGGACCTTGTCGGGGATCGCGACGGACCTGCCGTTCGACGTCGCGCTCGACGAGCCCGCCCCGAGCGCAGAGCTCGAGCTCTTCGGCTTGTTGTTCGTCTTGCGATCGTCGTCGTCGTCGCGTGACGCGGAGTAGCGCTTGTAGTCGTCGTCGTAGCTCGAGGACCTCATCGCGCGCGCCACCCCGAGCCCAGGGAACGGCAGCGCGAGCAGCGACATCACGACGACGGGCACGACGGGCGAAGCTCGCCAGCCCTGCGCGGTGAGCGAGCGCGCGGCCTTCACCGAGCCAGCGATGAACACCGCGAGCCCCCCCGCCGCGATCACCGCGGTCGCGATCGACGTCATCTTGCGATCGCCAACGAAGACGATCGACGCGGCCAGGTTGATGAAGAACGGGAAGTAGAGAGCGAGCGCACCGCCGAGGACCTGCAGGCCCCTGCCCTCCGGCACGGGCTTGCGCTGCGGCAGCCGCGACGGGTCGACGCTCGGCATCTGTTCGCCCATCCCCCCGAGGAACACCTGCGCCACACGCAGACCGAGCTGTTGTCCGTCGCCGCGCGGCAAGTCGACGCTGACCTTCTGGCCTTGGTGCGTCGTGAACACGAGACCTATGCAGCGCGCCCAGTACTTCGGGTCGGCCTTCTGTTTCTTGTTGGCCATCGCGTCGAGCCCAGCCGACACGGCGACGCTGATGAGGCCGCCGACGATGCCGCCCCCGCCCACGTTGACGTTCTCGCGACGCGGCTCGAGATCGGCGAACTCCCGAAACCAGAAGGAGCGGGCCTCACCCTTCGCCTCGACGACGACGAAGCGCCACGTCGTCACGGCGTGCAGGCGCGGCCGACGCCCCTCCATGGTTACAGCCATGTAAATGAAGTACCAGCCGAAGAGGAGCGGCGCGAAGATGATGCCCAAGAACCAATTGACGAACTTGTCGCCGCCGAGGTCGGGTCTCTTCGCGTAGAGCAGCCGCTCTCCTTGCTGCAGATCGAAGCCGAGGGGGTTCATGCCCGAGCCCTCGGCAAGGGGCGCGCCAGCGCTCGAGCCGCCGCGCGCTGCGTGGATCGCTCGACCTGCGGATCGGGCCGTTCACCGCGACGACGACGCGTCGTCGTCGCTTCCTTGGCGGGCTCGCCTCGCCCCCGCGCAAAGAGCAGTCGAACCTCGCGCGGACCGAGCCCCAGCGTCCGCCCGAGCGCGCGCCGCAGCTGAACCTCGCTCGAGAACCCGGCCGCGCTCGCGACGCTCTTCACCGGGCGGGCGGTGGTGATGAGCAAGGCACGCGCGTGCTCGACGCGGAGCTTCTCGATGAGCTTCGCCGGGGTGGTCCCCGCCTCCTCGAGACAGCGCCGGTGCAGCGTGCGCTCCGAACACCGCGCGAGCCGCGCCAGCGCGGGCACGTCGAGCGACCGCAGCCTGCGCCGCGCCTCGAAGAGCACGCTGCCGAGCGGATCGCTCCGCTCGCGCTGCGAGACCAGCGCCTCCGAGAACTGCGTCTGAAACCCAGGTCGACGCGCGTAGAGCACGAGGCGCGCCGCGACCGCGTCGGCGACGCTCGCGCCGAGGTCCTCCTCGACCATCGCGAGCGCCATGTCGATCCCCGTCGTCACGCCGGCCGACGTCCAGACCGAGCCGTTCTTCACGTAAATCGCCTCGCGATCGACCTCGAGCCCGGGCCGCAGCAGAGCGAGGCGATCGCAAGCCGACCAGTGCGTCGCGACCCGCAGCCCGTCGAGCATGCCGAGCGCGGCGAGGATGAACGCTCCCGAGCACACCGAGCCGAGCCGCTCGACCACCCCGCGCGCGCGCCCGAGCCATCGACCGAGCGCGCGATCCCGAACCGCGCCCCGGACCGCGGCCTCGTCGCCCCCGGCCACGAGCACGGTGTCGCGTGGGCCAGGCCGGATTCGCTCGAGCGCGCGCGCCTCCACGCTGAAGCCGCTCGAGGTCGCGACCCGCCGCCGCGGCGCCGCCGTTGCGATAACGACGTTGTAGCAACCGTCCTCCCCCCGAGACCTCGACGCGGCGGCGAAGACCTCCGCGGGCCCGGCAAAATCCAGCGTCTGCACGCCGTCGAAGACGACGATGACGACCCGGCGAGGCGCGCTCGAGGCCGCGCGCGACGTTGGCAGCAATCGATCCATCATTGGCAATTCTGCCACGCTCCGAAGCGCTACGTTCTCCTCATGAACGAGACGCAGAAGACCCGCATCGGCATGCTGCTCTACCCGGACCTCACCCAGCTCGACCTCACCGGTCCGCTCGAGGTCCTGAACCGTCTACCTGGTCGCGAGATCCACCTCCTGTGGAAGGACACGAAGCCCGTGTTCGCCGACTCCGGCATCGGGCTCGTGCCGACGGCCGGCGCTCGCCGACGCGCCGCCGCTCGACGTCCTCCTCGTGCCGGGCGGCCGGGCAGATCCGACTGATGGAGACCCGGAGATCCGGCTTTCGGCGCGCCTTCGCGGCGCCGAGGCTCGCTCGGTCACGTCGGCTTGCACGGGCGCGCTCCTGCTCGGTGCGGCCGGCCTGCTCGAGGGCTACGCAGCCGCGACGCATTGGGGCTTCATGGAGCTCTTGCCCGCGTTTGGCGCTCGCCCAGTCCACGAGCGCGTGGTCATCGACCGAAACCGCGTGACCGGCGGCGGCGTCACGGCCGGCATCGACTTCGCGCTCCGCCTCGTGGGCGAGCTCGCCGGCGAGGCCGTCGCGCGCCGCATCGCCCTCGAGCTCGAGTACGATCCCGCCCCTCCGTTCGGGCCCGGCCACCCGCGCGCCGCTGCGCCCGAGCTCGTGCGCGCCGTACGCGACGGCTTCGCCGCACGCAGCGCCGAGCGCGCCGCGGTGATCGAGCGCGTCCTCGGGGCGGCCGCAGCCCAGTAAAAGAGACCGCTTGCGCGGATCGCTCGGCCCCGCTAAGAAGCCGGCTGCCTCGGGTCCCCATCGTCTAGCCCGGCCCAGGACCCAGCCCTTTCAAGGCTGTTACGCGGGTTCGAATCCCGCTGGGGACGCCAAGCTTGCCGCTGCGCCGGGGGGCGCACGCGGTGGCAGCGACGGTCAGCTGCACGCTCAGTCAGCTGCACGACCAGGTCCACGCGCTCCGCCGACACGGGTCACACCAAAAGCCGTTGGCGACCCCGCTCCCGTTTCCCCAGTCGCGCGCCTCCCCGTCTTCTGTGGGAATGCCAGACGCCAGGCTGACGAGGTGGCTCATGGGGAGCTCGCAAACACACTTCGGGAACACGGGCGACTGGACGAATATCGGGAAGCCGCCCAGCCGAGAGAGGTTGGCGCCGCGGCCTCTGGCTTCCCCATGGGTCTCGACGGAGTCGGCTTCGTGCATGGGCTCGAGCCGCACGCGCGCTGGCTTGAAAGGTGGCATCGGCGTGGCCTCGTCGTCGCGGACATTCGGCGAGCCGTCTTCGTCGTGGCGGAAATACTGGGGAGAGCCGTCCTCTTCTGCTTTCTCCAGATCGATGACGAGCTGTAGCCGACGCAAGCTGACCCCGAGCCCGGCGGGAACAGGGTCGAGCGTAAGGACATGAGCGAGCTCGAGGGAGTCGGTCGAATCCAGGATCGGAACGCGCGCGACCCCACCGAAGGCGACCTCGACGGCCGACTCGGTATGGGCAATATCCTCTCGTCGGCGCGGCGCCAGATAGCCCGACGGGAACACGATATGATAGCCCGCAAGCGGCCAGAGGCGTCGCAGACCAAGTCGCCCAGGGCCCAAGCCGAAGTCCTTCAATACAGAATACGCTGCGACGCGGGCGCGCTCATCAGGGAGCGACTCGAGCCAATCACTGACCTCCGCGAGCGAGTCCGGCTCGAGGAGCACGAGCATGCCCGCCGCCAGCGCCGCGCCACCGCGCTGCATCCTGTCCCGCAGCCCGCGGACCGCAAGTTCACGGTTTTGTCGCATGAAGCGCGTCGCCGCGGCCGTTCCGACAATGTCAATCACCCGCTCAGGCTCGCCCGCGAAGAACGCGGGGTGCCTCTCGAACACCGATTTCAAGAACCTCACCGCGCTCGGGGCCTCAGGGTCGGCGCCAATCGCCTGGACGGCGGCGCGCCACGTCGACTCCGGGAACAACCGAATCACGTCGTCATAAGGGCCTCCGAAATCGTGACGTCGGCGAGCCTTCTCGCGAATGTACGCTTCGACCTCCTCCTCGGTAAACCCGGACAGATCGACTGGCCCTTTCACATATCGAACGCGCTCCAGCTTGGACTCGAACAGCTCGACGACGTCCCCACCCATGCGGCCATGTTCGATCGGGTCGGTCTCGAGCGCCAGCACCGCGACGAGCGACCATGAAACTGAACCGATTTGGCTTCTTCCGCGAATTGGGCAGCAGCACCCGCGAGTCCATGCTGCCTTTGCTGGGTAGAGCGCGCTGCTCGACAGAAGTGACGGAGTATCTAAGGCACGGGCAGCTGTTCATTGCTTCGCCCGGTCCAGTGACCGATCCAATTCATGGGTCGTGCGGAATGATTGGGACCGCGAGCGTTCTCACAGACGGCGTGTGGGCATGGCGGGAGGACACCGCTCATTATGTCGAAGCCCATGGACTCGAGCTCCCGGCCGAGTTCCTGGCGCACATGCGCAACGCACGATTCATCGTTCCCACTTTGACGCGGAGCGATCTCATGAGGCTAAAGCTCTAAACTCCGGGCTCAGCTACTCATTTGTCAGGAGCTGATAATACGGTAGACGCAACGTGGGCTCGAAGCCCAAGCTCTCCGCGAGGCGGAAGGACGGCGCGTTCCCTAGTCGGCAAGACCACACGGGCGTAAGGCCACGCGCAAGACACGCATCGATCAGCGCGACGCACGCGGTCCGCGCGAGGCCGCGCCCTCGAAACGCCGGCGCGGTCTCGATCCCGAGCTCGAGCAGATTGCCCCGAACGAAAGACGAGAAGGCGACCGCTGCCGGGCACCCTTCGCTCATCACGGCGAAGCCCAGCCCTCGCTCCACAAAGGCCTTGGCGCTATCCCAGAAGCCCGCTGGCACGACGCTGCCCCGCATCGCATGAAAGATGCCCTCGTCGACGCGAGCGACCTCGCATCGCGAGCAGTCGACCTCGTGTCGGATTGAGGCATAGCGCGCCGCCCGAAACTGGAAGTTCACTCTCGTGTGTCGGCGGACCCTGCCCCCGTCTCTCGGGCCGAGTGCGATCAACGCGTCGATGCGGTCGGCCCAAGCTTCGGGGTGGACTTGCAGCCACTCGTCGCGCGCGCGCGGCCGCGCGACGAGCGAGCAAAACGCCTCGTCGGAGAGCGCGGCCGGGTCGCCGACGAGGAGGCTCATGCCGTAGCTGTGGGTGATCCACGCGGCGCGCGGACTGTCCAGACTGTCGGCCAAGACCTGCCCGCGTGCCGTGCCCTCCACCACGACGCGCGCAAAGAGCTCGTTGAACGGCACGCTGTCGAGCAATGGACGAACAGCGTCAGCCTCGGGCTGGGTGAGTTCCAACATCGGCAGCGTTCCTTCGACAGCGAGGGATGACACAGATCGGGCAGCCGCGGGATGCGCAGATCGCACCCGAAACGACAAGCACAGTCGAGGAGGTCGCGGCCCGCTCCGCCATTACGGACAGTACTGTCAGCGATTCCGGCGCTCAGCGGTCCAACGACAGAGCGTAGAACTCGCTCACCTCAGGGGCCTTCGCGGCGAGGGCGCGGCGGCGCGCCGACAACGACGAAGCCCCGGACTGCGCTTCGTCGGCGAGCACATCCAGCGTCGCGAGCGCAGCCGCTTCAACGTCGTCAAACCAACCTGGGGGCGCATCGAGATAGGCGCAGAGCACGCGGCGTAGGACGCTCGGGTCTCCGACGCAGCCAATCGCAAAGAGCGCCTGCTCGAACACTGGGTAACAGCGACCATAGGGATAGGTGGGGACCTGCTCGTGGTCCGCGAGCGCTGATAGATAAAGATCCAACGACGCGGTCGGATCCTCGAGTCGAGCGAGACAGTGAATCGCGCTCGCGCGGTGAATCGCCTTGGGCTCCGTGCGTGCTGCGCGCTCTAGGGCGAGCCTCATCAGGCGAGAGCCACGGCGTGCGCTGTCGAACGACGCGAGGATCCTCACTGCGGCCTGCGGCGAGTCACAGAGAGCGCGCCGAGTCGCCTCGGGCATGGTGCCGAGGTTCGTCAACGTGAGGACGATGTCGAAGCGCTCTTTGACCTCGGTGACGACACGCAGCCGCCGAAGCAAAAGGTCAGTGTCTCCGAGTCGAGGGTGCTTGCAGACCTGTCGAACGACGACGGTCGCCGCGACTGTATTGGGCAAACGCGAGGCGAGCGCGACCGCCTGTTCGCGGTCGACCTCGAACGCGATGCGCGCGAGATCCCTTGTGACCTCCTCGGAGAGCGCACGGCGCGCGACGCGGGCGATGACAGGTCTCGCGAGCTGGGGCCATCGACGGAGGTGGTCCAGCGTCGCGCCGTAGGCCTCATGAATCGCAGCGTTTTCCTCGAAGATCGGGCAGCGGTCGAGACGCACCCGAGCGAGCACACTGCTCGAGAGACGTCGGATGATGGCCGCACGCCCGTCGGGTCCCTCGAGACCTGGTTCGCGAGCGAGTGGAGGAGTCTCGGGCTCGTCCGCGTAATGAGGCGCCACATCAGCCGCCCAGGCACGGCCCCTCGGGGCGATGTCGGTCCACGGACTCACGCAGTGTATGGCGAGACGGGCGCGCGCCTGGGGCGTTAGCCGCTCCACCCAGGCGAGCGCGAGCGCGACCCTATCGGGAGATCGCGGCCATCGCAGAAGAGTCGCCGCCCACCAGGAATCGAACGACAGGAGCACCTCCGCGAACAGCGCCTCGAGGTCGTGGGTCTCGGGTTCGATTCCACAGGCCACGAGCGCCTCGACGGCGTCCGTGCGCACAACCCAGCTGCGCGTGGAGTCGCGCGCGAGCGCAACCAACCTGGGCCCGAGGCCACGCACGGCCCAATGCCTGACGAGCGGCGCCACGCGCGCCTCTTGTTGCTCGGTCAGGGCTTTGTCTTCGATTCGATGGAGAAGCTCACCCGCGACACGTTCGCACGACGTCCATTGCAACCTATTCACACGACGCGAGAGCTGTGGCGGCTCGCGAGGCCGCAGGCTCTATGGTCTATTGTCGCGTCATCGCGACCTTCTGCTGACCGAGCTTGGAGAAGAAGATACCACGGTTCGCCGAACGCTGCGTAGTACATTGGAGCGTGCGCGATTCGTCCTTGGACCTGACAGCCTTCGTAGCGATGTCGCTCTCAGCCTGCTCCACGACGCCTGGGGCGAACCCGACCAACACGAGCACGAGGTCGACCCAATCAGTCGAGCTCCGCGCGTCGGCGTCCGCCTCGAGCAGCACTCGCGGCCCCTCGACGCCGCTGCCCTCGACGCCGCTGAGCAACTGCACGCCCCTCCCCCCACTGCCACGACCCGTCGGATCGGCTTGCGGCGTCGACGAGTTCCTCTATGTCGACCAGCTGTGTGAGGGCGCCAACGGCCTCTGCCAGGAAGTGGGAGACGGTCGCTGCCATCACCGTTGTAAGTCCAACGCAGACTGTCCTGATCCCTGTCGGCCCCAATGCATCGAAGAAGGGCTCTTCCTCGGAGGCGACTTCAGCGGCAATGGCAGTGTGCAGATCTGCGATCGCGCCCAATGAGCACGCTGGTCACCGACTCCTAAAGCCGAGGTGGGAACGACGGCAGAGCGCGAGCGCACTCGGCCATGAGCTCGGCCTTGCTGACGCCGAACATCGTACCAGCACGATCGCCGGTTCCAGCAAGATCCAAGAGAGCTTCTGCGTGCTTGCCCAAAAGCACGAGCTGATGCGCTCTGCCGAATAGAAGCGCTTCCCCGAAGAACTCGAGCTCACGTTCGTTGCAGGCCGCCAATCCAGCGCTGTAGTCGGCGATCGCACCCTCGTGATCGTGGAGTCTCCCCCGTAGCATCGCACGATCCAGACAATGTCCGGGGTTGTCGGGCGCGAGGCGCAACGCCATGGTTACGTCCTCTTCAGCCCCGACGAGGTCCTTACCGAGCTCCTTGATGAAGGAGCGCTTCGCCCACGCGCTCGCTTCACCCGGAAAATCAGTGACAAGGGCGTCAGCGTATGCCAACGTCCGCGGGTCCTCGAGCTTCGAGCGTTTGCTGACCTCGCGCAATCGGGCTTTGAAGTCCATCGAGCGGCCGGGGTCACCCGGACCCTGCTCGGCCAGGAACAAGCTCCCCGTGTCGGCCAGAAGGTCGGCCGACCTGGAGGTGCGCTGCACCTCGCTGAAGGTCGGTCGACGCGCATTGCCGAATATCTCGAGGAAGCCCTGTTCGCCGAGACGAATCAAGCGCCGGGTAAACAGCCGCGCTGCTGTATCGTCCATTCTACCGAAATCGAAGTGTTCGGCCGCGTCCGAGACGACCCGCGCGATCTTCAGCGCTCGCGCCTGGGAGAAGCGAACCAATGCGCAATCGATCTGGCGCAGCCTCTCCTCGCCGAGCCGCTTCTCGAGCTCTCTCTCCGCACGACTCGGGGACGCGGAGAGCCCCTTGTCGTCGTCCACGAGCAGCAAACGTCGCGCCCTCGCCACTCGCGCAGCCTACCGAACACACGCCGCCATGGCGACTCCAATCCGCGCTGGTTGAGGCCGCCCCGACCCTAGTTTCCAATCGGCAGCGGCACTTCCACGGGTGTAAACGCAATCGGGGACTCTTCACCACCGAGCTGGTCATTGTCGTTCGCGCCCCAACACCACACAGCGCCCTGCCGATCGAGCGCGCACGCGTGCGCGGCCCCAGCTGCAATGGAGACCACGTCTTCTAGTTTGTTCAGCTTGGCCATCTGTGACCCGTTCGAGACGATAGTGCCGTCGCGACGAACGGCGGAGCCAGCGCCGGCGCCACCCCGCGCGACGCTCACAGCCCCGCGCGCCCACTCTTGCGGTTCGATATCGTCTCCCGACAAGAACCAGTCGACCTCACCCGAGCGCAGACGCGCGCAATAGCCGAACGAAGCCCCCTGGAGGTCCACGACTCCCTTCAGCCCTTTCAGGGGTCGAGTCGCGCCGGTGCCCAGGTTGGACCAAAAGTCGAAGCAGCCGACGACGCCCCCCGCGCGGACGAAACACACGGATTTCCCCGAGATCGCGAGCGAGACAACGGCGGAGACGTCCGGGCCGCCGTCCTCTCCGAGCTCCGTGATGAGGCGGCTCTCCACGTCGACGTCACCGCCCTCCAGGGCAGTCTTGAACGCGAGAATCTTACCATCTTTGCGGAGCGCCACGCCCCGAAGCGACTCACAGTGCTCGCCGGGCTCACAAGGGACAATGCCCCCAGCAACGATGTCACCCAAATAACGGAAATGGGTCGCAGGGCTTCCAGGTACGCCTGCCTTGAAACAAGACAGGAGTCCTGCCTTGTTCGTCGTGCAGACGCCGCCGGATGTACCGACCAAGGATAGGGCGTCCGCGACGCCCGGGACGACCCACGGTCGGCCTCGTTGCAGCGTCACCGAGCCCTCCAGGGGCCAAAGCCCCCAGCAGGTCACCGAGCCGTCCTTGAGACGAGCGCAGGTGGCGTCACCGCTCGAAGCGATTTGCACAGCGCCGTCGACGTTCGCCACGCGAGTAGGGTCTCGGGCGATTGGAGAATAGCCATCCCCCAAAGAGCCGTTTTCGCGCCGGCCCCAGCACATGACCTTGCCACTCGCGAGCTGAGCACAGGCGAACCCATTCCCGTTGGCCACTTGAACGGCGTCCGAAATGCCGGGCACGACGAATGGCGTCTGCACCGACTCCCGGCGATCGCCAGTACCGAGCTCGCCGAACTGACCCGTCCCCGCACACGCGACCCTGCCGTCGAGGAGCAAAGCGCACTTACCGTCAAAGTGGGCGACGTTCTCCCAGCCTTTCATGGGCTTCATCTCGAGCTTTGACGGCGCAGCGCCAGCGCTCGCCTGTGGGTCTCCAAACGAGTAGAGCTGACCGCGACCGTCGACAGCGGCGCCATTATTGTCGACGACAATGACCTGCGTGACATTGGCGAGACCTGGCGTGAGCACTTTGACGTCCCCGCCTGAGCCAAACTGCCAGCATGTCACGACGCCCTTTGCTCCGACGGAGCAATCGAGCTTGTTGGCCTCGAGTTGCTCGAACGTCTCGGCGAGGAAATGCTGATCAGACAGGACCCGAACGAACTCCGCCCCTTGAAGGCAGCTGAGTGCACCGTCACTCTGAACGAGACAGCGCCCGCGAAAGTCGATGACATTGGGTGGGATGTGAGTGACCGGGAAGGAGTGGAAGCCCACTGCGTCAAAGCAACCGAGCGCCCCGGCCGTCGTCACGCCGCACACCTGGGCCTCGTACGCATGAATTTGGGCGAGCTCGACCCCACCCAACTCCATGCGGCGCGGGGGCGGCGCCCACGGACCTTCATAGCCCCAACACCAGGCCTCCCCATTGGGAAGGATGGCGCAGACCTGTTGGTTCGCCACGAGCGTCTGGCGCGGCAAACACCCGAGCGCTCTGCCTGGACCTGTCAGACACTGAAAGCCGCGCTGACAAGCTCCACAAGCAGCCTCAATCGGTGACGACGGGGAAGCCGACGCTGACGCGACCGTCGGCGTGGAGCTCGTCGGTGCGGCGCTCGAAGCCGACGCGGGCCCGTTGGGTTCAACCTCACTGGGCTGACGGCAGCCGACACCCAAGACCAAGGACGCCAGCGCGAGCGGGCGCGCGATGCGATTCATCGGCGGGGAGGCTAGACCGTCCGCTGTCCGCAATCCATCCAATCCAGACAAGGGGCGAGCGCCAATCGCTCGAGGCTCCGTGATAGAGTCGCGTGGCATGGACGCCAACGCGCGGCGGTTCCCACCTGGGCTCGAGCTCACTGACAAGTATGTCGTCGAGCGCGTGCTCGGCGCGGGTGGGATGGGGGTCGTATTGGCGGTCAAACATCGCGAGCTCGGCACGCAGTTCGCGATGAAGCTCATGCTGGCAGAGCTCGGCGGGCACGCTGGGGCGCGCGAGCGCTTCGCCCGCGAGGCCAAGGCCGCTGCCCAGCTCAAGTCCGTACACGTCGCCCGCGTCTTCGACTTCGGCTTCCTCCCGGACGACTCGCCGTACATGGTGCTCGAGCTCCTCGAGGGGCAGAACCTCGCCGAACGACTGGCCCGCGGCGGGCCGCTGTCCGCCCAGCAGATCGCCAGGTTCATGCTCGACGCGTGCGACGCCCTCGCCGAGGCCCACGACCACGGGGTCGTGCACCGCGACCTCAAGCCGTCGAACATGTTTGTAACCAAACACCGGGTCAAGCTGCTCGACTTCGGTATCGCCAAGACAGTGGGGGACGACAGCGGCCTGACGAAGACTGCGACCGGGATGGGCTCGCCGCACTATATGTCTCCCGAGCAGATGCGCTCGGCCAAGAGCGTGGACAAGCGCAGCGACATATGGTCGCTCGGCGCCACCATGTTCGAGCTTTGCACGGGGCGCGTCCCCTTCCCCGGACAGAGCGCCACCGAGGTGGCGTTCGCCGTGATGGAGAACCCAGTCCCCGACGTGCTCGAGCTCGCGCCGGATACGCCGGTCGCGTTCGCCCGGATCGTGAGCCGCTGTCTCTCCAAGCTGCCCCAAGATCGCTATCCCGATATTCCGACGTTGGCCCGCGACTTGGTGACAGTGGCGGGTGACGACACGCCTTTGGAGGACCCCGAGCACGCGGCCGCGCCCGGAGCGGACGAGGTCGCGACTGCACCGACTGTTCTAGCTCCATCCGAAAAGACGGAGCTCGCCACCGAGCTCCAAGCGTCGCGCACGATCGCGGGCGAGCCTATCGCGGCCCCAATCGAGCCCCTATTGGCCAGACCCCAAAGACCGTCAAAACCCCGGAGGGCTGCGCTTTACGTGGGTATCGCTGCGACGCTCGCAGTCCTCGCAATCGGCGCCACTCGGCTCGGCAGCCACGGAGGCGCCACGTCATCGAGCACCCGACGCGCCGACACGACCACGACGACGACCTCGACCGCGAGTGCAGACGCACCCGCGGGGTCTCGAGCCGCAGAGTCTCTCGGCAAGCGCGTGCTCAGTCGACGTGGACTCCATAGCCTCGCCAACGTCACAATTTGGCTCTCGAAGAACTTGCCCAAGGGTGAGGAGTTCGAGACCTATGTGAGGGGCCTCCTCGAAGGTTACAGAGCCGTCGCCGACAACGTCCACTTCAGCATCAAAGAGCCTACGGGGAAGACCGTGGACGAGCTCAAGGAGAAGGGATTTTCGGTGCGCGCGTTCACGCCGGACGGCACAGCGACCCAGAAGATCGGCGTGTCCGGGATCTGTGGCGTCGAGATCGAGTACGGGCTCTCGAAATCGGTCATTGGCGAGCTCCTCCCCGGCGACACGAGCACCCTGGACTTCCGGCTCGCTTGGGAGCTCGTCGCCATGGCCGACCTCGAGGATCAGACCCCCCGGAGCTTCGGGGTCCTAACCAGGTCCGCAGTGCCCCTCACCGCTCCTCTACTCGTGCCCAAAGACTCCTCGAGTCCGACTGACTTGGTCGGCAATATCCAGGGCGACTCGCCGCACTACAAGTTCGTCGATATCGACCTCAAGGGCGGCGAGAGCGCCGTCCCCGCCGATCTCGTCGGCCTGATCGTGACCCAGCCGGCCACGGACTACACCGATAAGGAGCTCCGACGGATTGACGAGTTCGCGTTGCGCGGGAACAAGACGCTCATCTTCTATGCGAGCGCGGTGAACCTGGAGCCCTATGTCCCGACCATGCTGGGCCGGCTCGACACCCACAACCTGGACAAGCTCCTGTCGGGCTATGGTGTCGAGCTCGTCCCAGCGGTCGCTCTCGACTCGACGAGCGGATTTGTGGGGCACGGCCCCTTTATCCAGTTCCCGAGCTTGCTGCTCCTGAACCGCAAGAAGGACACGAATTGCATTCCACCCGTGCTCGGGCTTACCCACGATATGACGACGTTGGCCATGCCCTTCGCGTCCCCACTCCGCCTCCACGAAGACCGCCAACCCGGGGCCGAGTTCACGGTACTGGCGCGCACGACCAAAGGTGCCTTCCTGAGCCAGGCGCCAACGCTCGATTTCTCGGCTGGGAGGGAGGTTCTACGGGAGCAGGAGTCCGGCGAAGAGACCTTGGCGGTGATGGTCCGACGAATCCGCAGGAGCGCCTTCGCGGGCGTCAGCGACGACACCGACCTCCCTATCCCGCCGCCCCTCGCCGAAGCGGGCAGTCGTCTCCTGGTGTTCTCGTCCTCGGAGTTCCCTTACAACCCATTTCTCTACTCGGGGGCACGCTCCTCGCAGGCCAAACCCGAGGACAAAAGCGGCGCGCCCGCAGACCTCCAGCTTTCCACGTGGGGCAAGGCTTACGCGTCGGACGCCGGTGACACCGTTCTCATGTTCAAGCGAACGTTGGAGTGGGCGGTCTTTCGTCAGCTCGAGATGGGCGACTGAGCGACGTTCCCCTCTGGGCGGACCTCCGATAGGCTCGGCGCCGAATGAACGCAGACGCGAACGCGGAGCGGTTTCCCCCTGGGCTCGAGCTCACTGACAAATATGTCGTAGAGCGCGTCCTCGGCGCGGGCGGGATGGGTGTTGTATTGGCGGTCAAGCACCGCGAGCTCGGGTCGCTCTTCGCCATGAAGCTCATGTTGCCCGAGGTCGGTTTGCACGCAGACTCGCGAGAGCGCTTCGCCCGCGAGGCCAAGGCCGCCGCCCAGCTCAAGTCCGAGAACGTCGCGCGCGTCTTCGACTATGGCTTTCTCCCAGACGACTCGCCGTACATGGTGCTCGAGCTCCTGGAGGGGCAAAACCTCGCCGAGCGGCTCGCGGCCAGCGGGCCTCTGCCGGCACCGCTCATTGCAGAGTACATGCTGGCAGCGTGCGACGCCCTCGCCGAGGCCCACGCTCTCGGCATCGTGCACCGCGACCTCAAACCATCGAACATGTTTGTAACGAATCAGCTGGTCAAGGTGCTCGACTTCGGCATCGCCAAGACGGAGGGGGCGCTCGACGACCTCACCAAGACAGCCACGGCGATGGGCTCCCCGCACTACATGTCCCCCGAGCAAATGCGCTCGACCAAGAATGTCGACAAGCGGAGCGACATATGGTCGCTCGGCGCCACAATGTTCGAGCTCCGCACGGGGCGCGTCCCATTCCCCGGTGACAGCGCCACCGAGGTCGCGTTCGCCGTGATGGAAAACCCTGTCCCAGACCTCTCCGAGCTGGCGCCGGAGACTCCAGCGGAGTTCGCGCGAATCGTCAGCCGATGTCTCTGTAAGCTGCCGCAGGATCGTTACCCGGACATCCCGACGTTGGCCCGCGATTTGGCGGCCGTGGCGGGCGAGCATGCGTCGACCGCGGCGGATGAGACTCGCGCCAGCGCCCCCTCGTCGGACGCCCTCGCCAGCGCCCCGACTGTCATCGACGACGAGAAGCCACTCACGCAAGTGTTCCCCGAGACCGAGCTCGGCGGGGCCGGGCTGACCGAGCCCGAGAAGCCGCCAATACTCGTCCCGCCCGCCCCGGCGCCGAATTCGAACCGCAAAACGCGTAGCGCGCTTTACGGGGGTATCGCGGCTGTGCTCTTGGGCCTCGTCGTCGGAGCGGCCTGGCTGGGGCTCCGCCCGGGCCGCGCGCCAGCCCCTGCGCACTCGGGCGACGTTGCCGAGCCCACACCCCCCAAGGCAAACGAGTTCTCTGGCAAACGTGTCTTGGAGCGCCGCGGACTGAACTCGACGGTAGAGGTTACAGTCTGGCTCAGCAAGGACCTGCCCAAGGCTCGAGAGTTCGAAGACGCCATCACGAAGCTCCTCGAGGGTTACAAGACAGTCACCCATGGCCGTCTCCAGTTCAGCGTCAAAGACGCGTCCGTCGACACGCTCAACACCCTCAAGACCAAGGGGTTCATCGTGGGTCCGCTCACCGCCGACGGAAAGGCGAGCCAAGAGATTGGGACACCCGGCGTCTCCGGGGTGGAGATCCACATGGGGACCGAAGAGACGGAGATCTTCCGCCTGTTCCCTGGGGACACGGGGCCACTCGATTACCAGCTCACGCGGGAGCTCGTCACGCTCGCGGACAAGGCGGAGAAGGTCGAGCGCCGTTTCGGCCTCATCGCGAAGAAGTCAGTCTTCTCCTTGAACGCCCCCGTGCTCGGTCCAGGCGACGACCCCGACTTCAACTTGGTCCACATCGTTGGCGAGCATTTCCCCGAGTACAAGTTCGTCGAGTTCGACCTCGCCGCGGCCGACAGCGCGATCCCTGCCGATCTCGTGGGCCTCATCATCACCCAGCCCGCGACCGACTACACCGACAAGGAGCTCCGCCGTATCGACGAGTTCGTGATGCGGGGGAACAAGACCCTCATTGTCTACGCGAGCGCGCTGAACGTGGCGCCTTACGACCCCAAGATGCAGGGGACCTTGAGCACACACAACCTCGACAAACTCCTCGCGGGCTATGGCGTGGAGCTCGTGCCCGCGGCCGTCTGGGACACCGAAGAGGGCACGTTCACGCTCAAGACCTCGGTGGGTGTCCTCCAATCGCCTGCCGTGCTCGTCGTCGACAGGGAAAAGGATCCTTCCCACGCGTCGCCCGTGCTCGGGCTCACCGAACAACCGCTCCTCCCCATGCCCTTCGCGTCGCCGCTCATCATCCATGAAGATCGGCAGCCCGCGGCGGAGTTCACCGTTCTCGCGTCCAGCACGACCAAGGCCGGCTTGAACCACGGACCCACGCTTGACCTCAGGTACGGTGCATCACCGGCGACGGTCGAGCCGCCCTTCGGCGCCCACGCTGTCGCCGTCCTCGTCAATGGCGTGCGGCAGAGCGCCTTCAAGGATGTCAGCGATTCGTCGGAGCTCGCGGTCCCCAAGCCGCTCTCGGAGAGCTTCAGTCGTGTGCTCGTGTTCTCGTCGTCCGAGTTTCTGCAAAACCCCTATGTCTACTCGGGAAAAGCGGCGCCACAAGACACGCTCGCGATCATGGGCATGCCAGCCGACGACAGGGAGCTCATGACTGTCGCCAAAGCGTATGCGGAGGCCCACTTCAGGGCTCAGATCTTCTCGTTCATAACCACGCTGCACTGGGCGACCCTGCGCCAACTCGAACAAGGCACCAGTCCCTGAGCTCGTCAGCGATATTGCTCTGAGACGACCTCGCCAGCGAGCGTCAGCTCATAGTCGTAAGTCAGCGGTCCACCCTTCTCGTGCTCGCCTGCGAACGTGACCAAAAGCTTGTCGTCGCGTACTGAGGCCCGACCGTACATCACCCCGATGCCGTACCCCGAGAGTTCGCGCGCCCATGCGGGCGCGCCGTCGCGCCCGTAGGCCGTGACGATGACGGCTTGACCGCTAGGCGCGCAGACGACGTCGTAACGAACGCCGTTGTAAGCCATCTCGTGGAGACGCTGGGGCGGTGGCGGCGGGACAGGCGCCACTGGCGCTGGTGGTGGTGGCGCTGGCGGTGGGGTCGCCATGGCGGGGTGCAGCGACTCGGGGATTGGGATCGCGAACGAGTCGCTCATGTCGCCACCCTTCACGTGCTCGCCGCGGACGGTCACGCGGAGGCTCGCGTCGTCTACAGTCATGGAGCCGTAGAGAATCATCAGGCACTGCGACGGCAGCTCGCGTTCGAACTGCTTCTCCCCGCCGACGTAGCCAACGACGCGGCCATGCTCGGAGTACTCGGCCGCGCGGAGCTCGAAGTGCACGCGGCCCTTGCTCGCCGTGTCGAGGATGCGCTCGTCGCTATCGCTCATAGCGGCCGAGCGTAGCGCACGAACTCTCGCTCTGGCGCGTGGTATGAATCGCGCCACCGGCGCCCGCCGGGTGGCATGACCAACCTGATCTTGCTCGTCGCGTGTTTCGGCTTGGGCGCGCTCGCGCGACGCCTCGCTGCACGCGCGAGCGGCCCGCTCGCGGGTCTGCCTCCCGACGCGCATCGCATCGTGAACGCCTGGATCATGAACGTGTCGCTCCCGGCCTTGGTGCTCCGCGCCGTGCGCGGCGTGCTGCTCGAGCCCGCGCTGTTCATCGGCGCCGCGATGCTCTGGCTGGAGCTCGCGCTGGCGATCGGCCTCGCGCTCCTCGCCATTCGCACGAAGCGTGTCTCGGTCGGCGTGGGCGGCGCGCTCGCGCTCACGGCAGGCCTCGGGAACACCGCCTTCGTCGGGCTCCCTCTCATCGAGGCGCTCGGCGGACAAGACGCTATGGCGAAGGCCTCTGTCATCGATCAGCTCGGCAGCTTCGCCGCGCTCGCGATCCTGGCCGTGCCCTTCGCGGTGCTCCTCTCGGGTAAAGCGATTCGCCCGAGCGCGCTCGTGCTCAGGCTGGTGACCTTCCCGCCGTTCATTGCGCTCTTCGCCGCGCTCGTCCTGCGCCGGGTGGCGCTCCCTGGCTCGGTCGAGCAGGTGATCTCGCGGCTCGCCGACATGCTGAGCCCGCTCGCGCTCGCGTCGATGGGGTGGCAGACGCGGCTCTCGTCGCTCCGCACGCATCGTCGCTACCTCGCAGTCGGAATCGCTTACAGACTTGTCATCGCACCCGCGCTCGTCTTCGCGATCCTGCGCAGCCTCGGACCGATTGGACTCGCGGAGCGCGTCACCATCGCCGAGGCCGCGATGGCGCCGATGGTGACCGCCGGCATCCTCGCCGCCGAGCATCGCTTCGAGCCCGACTTGGCAGCCTCCCTCGTCGCCGTCGGCGCCGTCCTCAGCCTCGTCACCGTCCCTGCGTGGTGGGCGCTCGCGGGTCTCGGCGGTTGACAGTCGGCGAGGTCATTGAGCCGTAGAGCTTGCGCGTCGGGGCGCCCCGACTACGTTCTCGACCACTCACCATGCGCTCGCTCATCACCTCCAGCCGGGCCGCCATTCTCTTGATTGTCGGCGCGCTCGCGGTCGGCTGCTCGGCGTCCTCCGCACCGCCCGCAAAGGACGCCCGCTGGCTCGTCGCCCCCGACGCTTGGCCGCGGTTCTCTGCCGCACTCGAGGGTGATTGGCGCGGCAGGGCCGGCGGCGGCGCTGAGGTCTCTGTAAGCTATCACAGCATCGCGGGCGGCAGCGCGGTCGCCGAGACCTTCGGCTCACCAGGTCACGCCACGATGACGCTCTTCCACCCGGACCACGGCGGATTGGTCGCTACGCACTATTGCGCCCAGGGCAATCAGCCGCGCCTGCGTGCTGTCTCGGCGGATGGCTTGCACCTGCGCTTCCAACAGGCGGACATCACCGACCTCGATCCGGGCGAGGCGCAGCTCGTCGAGCTCGAGCTGACCATCGACGGAGACAAGCTCGAACGCCTCGAGCTCTATCGCGCCCCGGACGGCAGCGTGGAGCGCACGCTCTGGCATTTCGAGCGGTGACGCGCGCCCTCAGGCGAAGGCGCCGTGGATCCCCGACTCGACGCGCTTGAAGCCGCCCTTCCCGTCGGGGGTCAACGTTACATCGTCGTAAGCATCCACGAATGCCTCGTGGACGACGATCTCGATCTGGCCGTCGCCGTTCATGTCCAATGCGCTGACGGTCTTGTAAATGTCGGGGGACCAAACGGTCGCCGCGCACTGTGCTTTCGTGTCCTTCGGCTCACAAGGCAGCTCCTCGTAGAGCTTGTGCCAGCGGCCGCGCTCGAGCCGAAAGACGCTGAGCGCGCGCCCACCGACGACGACGATCGGCGCGTCGTCTCCCTTGCGGAACCCGAACATCCGCGCGCGCAGCGGGGCGTCAGGCGCCTTGTTCTGGGCGGCCGGGAGCCGCGCGTCGCGTCGCTCGATGAGCCTGGCGAGCCTCGCCATCGCGCGCTTCGGGGGCTTGAAGCGAGATAGATCTACAGCCTTGTAAGTGCCCCGGACGAAGATGCCCACGCCGCGCTCTCCACTCGCGCGCTCCAGCTCGAGCTCGTCGCAGTTCGTGACGTCGTAGCGCTCGGCGCCGCTCACGCGCGCCGTGCCGACGACCTTGCCGAGAGCATCGAGCGCGTTCCACGAGCCCTTCGCGTCGCCCCACGTGCGGCAAGCGGTGTCCTCGGGCTCGCTGAGCGCACCCTTCGAGTTCACCCGCGCGAGCGGTCCGTGCGGGTCGAGCCCGAGGAACCGCGTCGTCGCGCGCGAGCGTGAGCCAGCCGCGGCCGCGGGCAGCGCGACGGACGACGCGAGCACCACGAGTGCCAAACAGATCGAGCGCTTCATGCGGAGGGCGTAGCACCGAGGACCGCGCGAACCAAAGAACTGCCAAGGTCGTGAGGACTCGAACGCCTCTTTGGGAATGGGCTCTCGGCTGGAGAAGGCAAGCAACATGAATGTAAGCGAGCACATCTGTTGCAAGGACACCGCGAATGGAGGATGAACGCACCATGCCAGCGGCTCGTCGCAGTACTCTCCTCGCTTCGCTCCTCTTCACCGGAGCTCTGATTTTCCCCGCGTGCGGCGCTCAAGTCATCTTCGGCGCCGACTGCCTCTATGAGGGGGAGTCGTACACCGCCGGTGAGACCTTCCCCGCGGCGGACGGCTGCAACAGTTGCACCTGTGAGGCGGGAGGTGCGGTGAGTTGCACCGACGAGACCTGCCCCGTCGAGCCTGTCGATTGTGACGACGCCCAAAAGCCATTGTGTGATCCGGCCCCCAACTGCTCGGCCGAGGCTGTCTGTTCCAATGGAGACTGGGCGTGTCAAGAGACCTGTCCCTGTGACAATGTCGAGCTGCCCTCCTGTCCCAAAGAGCCTATCCCGACCTGTGTCGAGGTCCCTGTCTGCGAGGGCGCCGCGTGGGTCTGTGAGCCCGACTGTCTCGACTCGTGCGAGGACCAATATCCAACGGGGCATGATCTCCTCTTGGCGGCGCTCGTCAAGGCGTGCGGCTGCGTCGAGGGCAGTCCTTGCGTCGATGTCTGCGCGAACACGAGCGAGTGCACCCAGCCGACGCTCGTCGGCCCGTGCGGCGACTGCATGAACTCGCTCGATCTGGGCAGCGCCTGCATGGCGACTGGCGCGTTCGAGGGCTGTGCAGTCGACCCGGCCTGTAAGCCCTACCTGGATTGCTTCTTGGCCAATCAGTAGCGTTCGCTCAGCCGCCCGAGCCATCATCGGGCAGGTGTGGCGTCGCGCAGACGACCTTCTGGTTCACGCGCGCGCAGAGCCCGAACCCCTTGTCGAGCTCCAGGCGCGAGGCCCCCCGCAAGACGGGGATTTCGGTGGGCGACGGGCTCGCCGCAAAGTCGCCGAAGTCGAGCTCCCCCCAGCAGCTCACCTTGCCCTGTTGGTCGAGCGCGCACGCCACGCGGCCCCGGTGGTCCAACGCAACGACGTCCGCCAGATTGGGCACGACCGCGAACGCGCTGCGGTCGACGCCAGTCCCGTCACCGAGCTGGTATTCGGAGTTCTTGCCGGCGCAGGCGACGCGCCCTTTTGCGACGAAACAGCGGACGCCATCACCGGTGATCAAGGCCGACGCGTCTTGGATGCCCTCGACTGGGGTCCCAGGCGCGCCGAGGTCTCGCCAGCAGATCGCCTCGCCCGTGGCGTCGAGCGCACAGAGCTCTCGGTCGATCGCGTCCAGCGCACGAACGCCTTGGAGCATCCGGCTGGGAGCGCTCAGCGTGGAGCCGAGGGTGCCCCAACAATAGAGGTCTCGAGCGCCAGTTAGCGCGCACGCGTAGCCGCCCGCGACGTGGAGTTCAACAGCGTCGGCGATGCCCTCGATGCGTTTGGGCGCCTCTGTCTTCGTGCCCGGCTTGCCCCAGCACCACACGTCATCGCCAACCTTGCCGCCGACGAGGGCACACGAGGTGACGGACCCCCACCGGACCGCGGTCGCGTTCTCGACGCCTTTTGGAAGCTCGAAGGTCGGCGCTTTGTCGACGGACCAAACCAAGCCTCGCAGCTTCTTGAGGTCCCACACGAGGGCGGTCGTGTCCTCACTGCCGCTCACCAAATAGCGACCGTCATGACTGAACTGTAAGTCGAGGATCCGGCCCGCGTGACCTTGGAACACGCCCACGACAGACATCGTCGCGAGGTCTCGCACGACAATATAGTCCTCGTGCGCAGTGGCCAAGAGCGTGCCGTCGCTCGTCGCGGCGGCCGCAAAGTACTGGCCGGCCATGCGCTTTTCGACCTCGAGGGTCGGGACCGCGTGGATCAAGAGCTCGTACAAGCACCAATCGACGAGCGCGCCCTCACCCGCGAATACGGCGCCGCGCCAATCCGACAAGCCAGCTTTGACTTTGGACTGCCCGGCCAGGGTACCGTCGGGCAGAGTAATGGCGCGCGCCCCGGACTCGTTGAGAAAAGCGATCCAGCGCCCGCCGTTGCTTACAGCTCCGTAGGTCGGACGAAACCCTACGTCGAAGGTGCGTTGGGGCTGAGTCGCGCCTCTTGGATAGATCCCGACGCGGGGCTCGATGCGCAGGTCGCCGCCCAGCATATAGAGGGTCTCGTCGTCGGTGAGCGCGACGGGTATCGGCCATTGAAGCCCGTACTCGACCCTCGACAGCTTGCCGGACCCATCGATCCACGCGAGGCCTTTGTCCTCGTCGAGGACCTCGACGAACGCGCTGCTCCTGTTCTCGAGTCGGAGCTTGACCCAAATCGATTGGGCGCCGCGCTGCTCTCCTGTCTCCGTGTCCCAAAGTCGGTAGGCGTTGCCGTCCGTCGTCAGCAGCACCTGATCTTGTTCGAGCAGCGCCACGCCGTTCACCCCAGCCATTGACTGGGGCAGCACGGGGGCGGGGCGGTCCGCGAGGGACACTCGCTTCGACCTACGCACCAAAGCGACGACCTCGCCGTCGGGAGAGGCTGCCCAACTCCTCAGGTCCTCCCCATGCGTCTCGCGGATGATCGAGCCCTTCTCGAGATCGATGAGCGCGAGTTTGTCGCCGTCGCGGAGCCACGCGCGGGCGCCCCCTGCGACGATCGCGAAGTCCGACCGGATTGGGTCGAGGGCCACAGTCCCAATATCCGTGCGCGTCCGTTTGCCCACGTCCATGCGCACAACCCGCGTCTCTCCAGGGCGGGTCTCGAAGAGGAAGAGGTGCTCGCCGTCGGGCGACATCAGGACCGCGCTCTCACTGGATTGCTTGAACAGCGTCTTACCTTTTGCGACGTCGACGAGGACATGCAGCGCTTTGCCGTCCGTCGCTATGTGCTCGAACAGGGCACGCGCCCCGTCGTTGCTGATCGCGACGAGCTCGCCGGCCTCGGCGGCGGACTTCGTCGAGCGCGAGATTCGCGCCGTCCCCTCGAGATCGATGATGTCCAAAGACTTGTCACTCAGTCCGACGGCGGCGACCTTGCCGTCGGCGGAGACGACAGCGCTTTGGGCCCACGACCCGCCGAGAGCGACCCTGGCGGACTCGACCTCCGTGGCGAGGTCGATGACGACTACTTCCTTTGCGGATTGGACGAGCACGAAGGCCGCGTCGGGCGCGAACGCGAGGGGTTTGCCTGGGAGGCGCACGACGTGGTTCTTTCCCACGTTGCGCACCGTATGAGGATGATTCGTTCGCTCCGCCCCGAATTCCCATACCTCACCAGAGTTCGTCACGAGGTCCGCCGAGCCGAGCCAGCGTCTCGTGCCGAGTCGCAGGACAGCCCCAATCGGCAGCGGATCGTCGCGATCCTCGAACCGACTGCCCATCACGGGTGGAGCGACGGTCTCCGTGGGCTTCGCGGTCGCGCTCCCAGTGCCAGTCGGCGCCGGGTGCTCGCCTTTGTCAGGCTGGGCGCCGCTGCAAGACAGGCCCGTAAAGAACATGAAAGTTGGGGCCACGGCCGCGAGCCTGGAGGAGCGCATGATCGATTCTACCAATTCCGGCCCGCGCCGACATTATTGGATGCTGAGCTCGTTCAATGTGGGCCGGCGCTCACGGGCAAGTTCCTGCGGGGCTACTCAGCGTGAGCAAACCCTGCGTGTGTTGAGGTAGCTTCACGGGGTGCAAGCCACCATCACACGTCTCGGTCTGCCGAAGGGACGTCTCTTCGAGGGTGTCCGAGCGCGCCTCGCCGCGGGTGGACTTACATTCTTGTTCGAGTCGGAGCGCGACTACCACCCCCGTCCGAGCGACCCGCGGATCGCTGCCACGATGTACAAGCCACGCAGTCTGCCGCGCCTCTGCGAGCTCGGGTTCTGCGACGCGATCTTCGCCGGGCTCGACGTGGTCCGCGAGGCTCGCGCCGAGCTCACGGAGCTCGTCGATCTCGCCCTCGCGCCCGTTCGCATCGTCGTTGCGGTACCCGCCGATCGACCGAGGCTCCTGCTCGAGCCGCCGCGACGCCCGCTCGTCATTGCGACCGAGTACCCGCAGCTCGCGGGCGACTGGGCGATGTCGCGCGGCCTCGCTCACCTCGTCATCGAGAGCCACGGCTCGACTGAGGCCTACGTGCAGGACGTCGCTGACGTCGTCGTAGACTGCGTGGAGACAGGCGCGACGCTCGCGGCCAATGGACTGGTGGAGGTCGAGACCTTGTTCTCGAGCTCGACGCGGCTCTTCGCAAGAAGAGCCGCCGCTGAAGATCCTGCGGTGCAAGCGATCGCGAGCGCCGCCCGAGGAGGAACCGGATGAGCGACGTCGATCTCGACACCCTCGACGACGAGGCCTTCGCCGCGCTGCCGCTCGTCATCCGCGGCGAGTCCAAGGAGGTCCGCTACGCAGGCCGCGGCAGCGTGGTGATCCGCTATCTGCCGACCATTTACAGCTTCACGCACAACCGCAGCGGCGTCGTCCCAGGCTCGGAGCTCCTGCGCCTACGGGCGATGCGGCAGCTCCTCGAGGTCCTGCGCGCCGCCGGGCTTCGTCACGCCTACAGAACTGTCACTGACAAATGGGTCCTCTCCGACCTCGTCATGCCGGCCGAGGTCGAGTTCGCGAAATACGGTGTGCCGGCCTTCGACCCGCCCGATCTCACGCGCGAGGAGAAGCTGGCCCTCGCGAAGGCACCCCCCATCGAGGTCGTGGTGAAGCGCTACCACGGAGGAACGTCGAAGCATCGTTACCGCGGAATGGATGGCTCGACCGTCCGCACGAGCCACCCGCTCTACCCGCACATGCCGATACGGGTCAGCGACGCTTACCCGACTGTAGTCGTACGTTTCGACTGGAGAAACCCGCTCCGTGACGCGAACGGCGATCGGGTCGCGGACGAGATCCTACCGACCTGCATGGCCGACTGGTACCTCGACGCCGCGCGGGCCGAGCGCACGGCGCGGCGCGCGTTCTCTGCGCTCGAGCAGCACCTCGGCGACCGCGACATCGTCATCTACGACCTCTGCCTCTTCATCGCGGAGGACGGCGAGACGCTCTATGGAGAGGTCACACAGGACTGCGGTCGATTCCGACATTTCGAGCTCGGTCACCTCGACAAGGATGTTTGGCGCGCCGGGGGGTCGAGCGAGCAAGTGCTTGCCAAATGGGCGCTCCTCTCCGAGATGCTCGAGCGCCCTATCGTGCAGTCCGCCAAAGCGCCTATACCTCTCTCCTGGAGCCCAACCATGACAGGCTGGACGTTCTCGATCGGGACGACGAACCCCTACAAGATCCGGGAGCTCGCCGACATTCTGTCTCCGTCGGGCTGCAAGCTCGTCACGGCCGAGCTGCCCGAGGTCGAGGAGACGGAGTCGACCTTCGCTGGCAACGCGCGGCTCAAAGCGAGCGCACACGCCCGCGTCTTCGGCGGCGTGACCATCGCGGAGGACTCGGGCCTCGAGGTCCCGGCGCTCGGCGGTTTGCCGGGGCCGTGGTCGGCCCGGTTCGCCGACTGCGAGCTCACTGACAGGACGGTAACGTCTCACCGGCAGAGCGGTGACCCGCGAGGGGTCATCGACCCGAAGAACGTCGCGCGGGTGCTCGAGCTCATGCGTGGGATCGAACAACCCTATCGCGCGGCGAGCTTCGTCGTCGCGCTCGCCGTCGCCGCTCCCGACGGCACCGTCCTCTTCGAGGCCGAGTCGAAGGTCCACGGCTGGCTCACCGAAGCGCCGCGTGGAGCTGGTGGCTTCGGCTACGACAGCATCTTCGTCGGTGGCGACACTGGGGGCGCGACCTACGCGGAGCTCGACCCCGCCCGCAAGAACCTCCGCAGCCACCGTCGCCGCGTGCTCCGGGACTTCACCGCTTGGCTGGCACGCGTGCTGCGCGTCCAAGAGACCGTGGACCTCGTCGTCGACGGCAACGACGGGACCGGCAAGAGCACCCTCGTCGCCAAGCTGCGCGACTTGGGCTTCCGCGTGAAGGATCGCGGCGCGCCCACGAAGATGACCGACGACCCGATCCACCCCATCACCCCTGGCGAGCTCTACGTCATCTTGGACGCGCCCGTCGAGGTCTCGGAGGCGCGGCTCCTACAAGCCGGTAAGAGTCTCGAGGAGCGCTATCACACGCGCGCCGATCTCACGCACTACCGCGCGCGCTTCCTCGAGGTCGCGCGAGCCATCCCCGGGAGCCTCCTCGTCGACGCGAGCGGCACCCCCGAAGCGACCTTCTCTCGCGCGCTGTCAGCGATTGTTCATGGGGCTGAGGTGCCTTCACGCGCCGCGCACCACTGACGCGATTGTAACCTTCAGAGACAGGAGTTCTTGACGCCGGGGCTGGGCACAGTCTGCGTCACGAACGTCGTGCTCAGGGCCTCGCTGGTCTCGTCGTGGCCGTCGATGCCGTTGCCACCCGACGTCGACTCACCGACCTCGACGCCACCGGCGCAGCGCTCGATGCTCTCGCTCGCGGCGGGAGGCGGCGCAGGCTTTTGATTGGCGGCTGGAGTGTCCGGCTGATAACCGGCGACAGCGCTCTTGTCCACGCGCGTCTCGGCGTCGAACATGGCACCCCAGCTGACATAGTCGACGTCCTCGACGGTGACGGCGCCAGGCGCGAAGCGGAAGAGCACGACCATCTCCCGGCTGTTGCTGAGCCCTGCCGTATTACCGATAGCGCCATTCGCGGGGACTACCATCGCTTGAGCCGTACCGTTCAAACAGGTGAAGGCTGTGGCAGAGAGGATGTAGTCCGGGCATTTCGCGAACTGGGCCTCAAACCCGGTGTTCATGGCCACGACGAGTGCGGCGCCCGGCGCGAGGGTCGCGCCAGCGGGGAACTGAACGAGGAAGTCGGAGCCCGGCGTCGCGAGGACTGGATTGAACGGCTGCCCCGCAGCGAGGCCGTAATAGAGGGCGTTGTCAGAGAGGTAATAGTCAGACAGATCGACGTCCGCCGCGGTCGGATTATAGAGCTCGATGAACTCCGCGTTAGCAGGTTGAACCGCGACCTCCGAGAGGACGACGTGGTCGGCAATCGGGGCGGCGCCGCCCATACCGCCCACTCCGCCAGTGCCCATACCGCCCATACCGCCCATCCCGCCCATACCGCCGGTGCTCATCACGCCGCCAGTGCCGCCGGTGTTTGCACCCCCCGTTCCCCCGAGGCCGCCCGCGCCGCCGCTGCTCGACGTCGTCGGGTTCATCGTTCCGCCTGTGCCACCGGTGCTCGTTCCGCCCGTACCCGTGGACGAGCTCGTCGTGCCGCCGCCTCCTGATCCGTCGTCACCGCAGGCCGCCACAGCAAGCGACGTCAAGAGGACTCCCCATAAGCCGAGAACTCGCATGTCTCCTCCGTATCGACCGAACAGTCTATCAGCTCTCGGCGCTCTCGACTGCGGCGCAAAGTCCTGTCCCAGCGCTGACCAATCCGTCGACGGCCGCAATTGGCCTCCCCCTTGCGTGGGGGTCATGAGCGAACGCCCATGAAGAGCTACGTTACTCCTGGACTCTTGAGCGTCCTGGCGCTGAGCGGTTTGACGGTGACAGGTTGCGTGGCCTCCATCAGCGGAGCAGCGGGCCCCACGATCGACACGGGCGGCCACCCTGGCGGCGAGGGTCGACTGGAGGTCCTCGCGGGCGTCGGCAGTCCAAAGGCTCGCGTGTACGCTGCGGCCGCGGTGGGTGGTGGCTATTCGAGCCAACGCGAGGCTGGATATGGCTTCGTCTCGCCGGAGCTGGGCTTCGACTTTGGCGACTCACCCCGTGGGTCCGTCGGCGTCTATTACGAGCCTCGGTTCTACGCAGTCGACCGCGACATTACGCAGCACTCCGTCGGGGTCGCGGGGCAGGTCTTGGTTCCCGTCGGAGAGCGCGGCGGAGAGCATTCGACGATAGCGCTGGGTCCACGACTCTCCACCGAGGCGCAATTCGACAGTTCGGGCGACGCGCAAGGCAGCTTCGGGCTGGGGCTCGTCGTGCGGTGGATAGCCTTCGACTCCACGCACAACACCTGGGGTTTTTGACCGGTTGATAGGACACAGTCACACGGCGTCTGGGACGACGTGAGTTGCGCTGCGTCTTACGAGATTGGAGAGGCAGAGCGCGGTCGGGAGTGGCAGAAGCGCAACGAGGCTCGCGATAAGCCCGAAGACCAGCCCGAGCGCTATCGCCCAAAGCACCATGATCTGAAGCGCGACCCACACCACCATTCCATTTACGCCGAGCTCGACCTCTCGGTCGATCGGGTCCCGGAAGCGGCCGAGATGACGCGGCTCGAGGGCCGAGAGCAGGCTCGTGCAGGGGTTGACCTCGGAGGGGTTGGTCAGCCCTGCCACCACTACCTCGAGCCCGTCCGCGAAGCGGAGCACAAGCACCTGCCAGTCCACCGAGTCGCCGGTCTCGATGGTCGAAGCCGTCGTCAGAATGCGGCAAACATGGCGCGGCTGCTCGCTGGTGAGGCGCGCCATCAACTGCGCCCGTCCCTCCGCGTCGAGGGGGGCCGGCAGCTCGATGAGTTGTATTCCGTCGAGGACATCCGCTGCGACCCTGACGGCGATCGTCCAGGGACACATGACGACGAAGGCCCATGAAACCGCCCGAGCAAGGAGGGGGCTTGGCGGACGGGTCGCGAACGAACGCGGAAGGCCGCATTGGGACATGCCCCAGCGTGGCTCTTCGGTTATCGATGGCCACAATGATTCGGCGATGACTCATCGGAGATGCCGATGTCTCGGCCCGCTCGTCCCGCGCGTTGCTCGGGAGGTCGTGTGGCTGCGCCTCAGCGGCGCTTCGTGGTCGTGCCGCGCATCACCGACGCGGGGCTCGACAGCGCCTCGACGAGCACGCGCACCCGCCGAGGGAGCTCGCGTCCCGCGGGAAAGACCAGCGATGCGAGCTTGGGCTCGGGCTCAAGATCGTCGAGCAGCGTGACCAAAGCGCCCCGCGAGAGCGCGTCCGCGACGGCGAACATCGGGAGCTGCGCGACGCCGAGGCCGGCCTCCGCCATCGCCGCCAAATGGTGCATATCGTCGCTCCGTGCTGGGCCTCTGACGGCCACGAGCTCGAATGGAGCTCGCGCGAAGAGAAAGGGTGCGTCGCGACCGTCCGGCTGGGCATACGCGAGGCACGCGTGCTCTGTGAGGTCTGCCGGGCTGCGCGGGGCACCACGGCGCGCGAGGTAACTCGGCGCTGCGACGACGACGAACCGTCCATATCCGAGCGGGCGCGCGACCGAGCTCGAGTCAGGCAGCGCCCCGACCACGATCGCGAGGTCGAGGCCACGATCGACCAGGTCGGAGGCTCGCATCGTGGAGACGATTTCGACCCGCAGCTCGGGGTGGGTGGTCGCCAAGCGCGCGAGCACGGCCGGGAGAAAATGCGTACCGAAGAGCGGCGGCAAGCCGACCCTCACCGTGCCGGTCACTGCGTGCGCGCCGCGAGCAGCCTCGTCAGCGGCCTCACCGAGGAGCGCGAAGGCTCGCGCACAGCGATCGCGAAACGCCGAGCCCTCGTCGGTGAGGTGGAGCGCTCGCGTCGTGCGGACGAGGAGCTTCGTCCCCAAGGCGGACTCGAGTCGCGCGACAGCCTTGCTGACCGCCGAGGGCGTCATGCCCGCGAGCGCCGCTGCCGCCGCGAAGCTGCCTGCGTGCGCGACGCTGACGAAGAGGCGCGCGTCCGCATCGGCGAACGGCGATTGCTGAATTCGAGGACCGGGAGTCTTGCCCACGTGAGGTCTACTGTCGCTCCCCGAAGCTGGTCATTTTGGCCCTCGTCCGCAGCCCACCCGTTCAAACACGACGAGGAACACGATGGAACTCTTCTTCAGCCCCGGCGCTTCTTCTCTCGCTCCCCACGCCGCTTTGCGCGAGGCCGGTATCCCCTTCGAGCTGGTTCGCGTCGATCTGGACAATGGCAAGGTCGCCGCAACTGGCCAGTCATTCGGGGACGTCCACCGAATGGCCAAGGTGCCGGCGCTCCGTCTCCCGGACGGGACAGTCTTGAGCGAGACGCTGGCGCTGCTCCACTACATCGCTGAGCTCGCGCCTGCCGCCCGGCTCATGCCAGAAGCGGGCACGATGGCGCGCGCCCGAGCGCTCGAGGTGATGAGCTTCGTCGCGACCGAGCTCCACAAGGGGTTCTCTCCATTCCTCGACCCCGAGACTCCAGCGTCCTTCAAACAACATCTGCTCGAGGACGCGAGGCCCTTCGAGCAGCTCGTCGCGCTGCTCGAGCCTGGGCCTTACGTCCTCGGCGGCACCTTCTCCGTGGCCGATCTTCACCTCTTCATCGTCCTTCGCATGGGTCGCGCGGCGGGGCTCGATTTCTCGCGCTGGCCCGCGGTCGAGCGCTTCGTACAGCGCATTGGCGCCAGAGCCTCGGTCGTCGAGGCGCTGCGCGCGGAGGGCGTCGTGGAGGGTTGACTTTCAGCGCGCAAAAGGCCGAGCCCACGATGCAACTCCTGCATAAGAGAGGCCGAGGCTATAGGTGATTCGGCCGATTTATAACGGCATATCCAATGCCTCCGCTGAAGTCATGCGTTCGGCGAAACCAGTCGAGGCTTCGGGGTCCGCTGACCGACAATCGGGCGTCGGCGAGAAGAGCATGCGTCGCGAGATTGGGACGTTGCTCGCGATCTTGGTCGTCATCAATGCGACCATCGGCACTGGGATCTTCAAGACCCCAGCCAAGGTCGCCAGAATGACCGGGAGCTTGACCGCCTCGATGCTTGTTTGGGTCGCTGGCGGCGCGATCGCTCTCGCCGGCGCGCTCTCGTTGGCCGAGCTCGCTGCAGCGATCCCGCGGACTGGCGGCGTCTACGAGTATTTGAGGCGCGCGTATGGGCCGCGAACGGCGTTCGTGCTCGGCTGGACGAAGCTCACGCTCCTCATCCCGAGCGCGGTCGGGAGCTTCGCCAAGCTCGCCGCAGAGGCCCTGGCCGCGACCTGCGGCTGGGCGCCGGACCCTGCGCGCGACGGCAGGATCGCGATGGGGTTCATCTTGGTTGCAACGAGCGCAAACCTCCTCGGCGTCCGCTCGAACGCCATTCAGCAGGCCGTCATCACGGTCGCCAAATATGCGGGCGTAGCCTTCTTGGGGCTCATCGGCTTGCTCGCAGTGATACCTCAGGGCGCTCACGTCGAGGTACCTGCGGACGCACCCGCATTCGCCACGCACGTCACCTTGGCCGGTTGCTTTGGTGCCTTGGTGTCGGTGATGTGGGCCTACGACGGGTGGGCCGACCTCAGCACCCTGAGCGGTGAGGTCAAACAGCCTGCGCGGACGCTGCCGCGCGCGCTGGCCCTCGGCACCTTGGGGATCGTCGCCGTGTATTTGGTGGCCATTCTGGGATACGGCCGAGTCCTCGGATTGGAGGGTCTGCAGCGGTCGACCACAGGCTCGAATATGGCGGCCTCGAACCTCGCAGTGCTGGCCGCTGGCCCGACGGGCCGCATTGTCCTCGGCGTCCTCGTCCTGCTCTCGTGCCTCGGCGGCTGTATGAGCTCGCTCTTGACGGGCCCCCGGGTCTTCGTCGCGATGGCGAGCGACCACCTCTTCCCAGCGTGGCTCGGGAGCGTGTCCCGCTCCGTCGGCGTGCCGCGTCGCGCGGTCCTCATCGCCGCGATGCTCGGCGTCTTCTATGTGGGGTTCCGCTCGTTCGAGCAGCTTACAGAGGCGTTCGTCTACGGGTTCTTCCCCTTCTACATGCTCGCCGTCGTCGCGGTGTTCATCCTGCGCCGACGCGAGCCGAACCTCCCTCGGCCCTTCAAGGTGCCAGGCTATCCGGTCACGCCGCTGCTCTTCCTCCTCGGTGGGTTTGCGCTGCTCGCGGGTGCGTCGGCGAGCATCGACAGGACTGCAGCGTTCGCGTTCGCCGTCGTCCTCGTGGGCGTGCCTGTCTCGTTCCTTTGGACGCGGCTCGGACGCACGCCGCGCGGGCCCGTCGCTCCGCCCCCGACCCACACGGCCCAACCCCCGCTCGGGGCGCACGGCTGAGAGCGAGCTTTGTAGATATTCGGTTATCGGTGACTACAATCAACAGCCAATGACTCATCGGAGCTGCCGATGTCTTGGCAAACCCGCGGGGCGGGCATGAACCGAGCGCTCTCGCCCGCTCCAGCGCTCGACGGGGAGCTCTTGCGCGCGTTCGTTGCCTTCGCGGAGGAGCTGCACTTCACGCGGGCCGCGCCGCGCGTGGGCCTCTCGCAGCCGGCGCTCTTCGAGCGGATCCAGCGCCTCGGCGCGCTGCTCGACGCCGAGCTCTACGTGCGTGTCGGGCGCGGCGTCGCGCTGACCGATCGCGGCCGCGCGCTCGAGGCCTACGCGCGCGAGACGCTGGCAGCGGCGCACGCGTTCGAGGCGCGCTTCCGCGGCCTCACCACACGCGAGGTCGTCACGCTCGCGGCCGGCGAGGGCAGCTATCTGCATATCCTCCCCGACGTGGTGCGGGCCTTCCGCGACGCGGGCGGCGCGCTCGAGCTCCTCACGCTGGGCGGGCGTGACGCGATGGCCGCGGTCGAGAGCGGGCGCGCCGATCTGGCTGTCGTCGTCGTGGATCTCGTGCCTCGGGCGCTCGAGAGCGCGCTCCTCTTCGAGTCACGACTCAGCTTCGTGCTGGACGCTCGACACCCGCTCGCCGCCAAGAGGCGCCTCACCCTGCGCGACGTCGCAGCGGGCGCGCTCGTCCTACCCCCAGAGGGACGCCCTCACCGCGACTTCGTCGCGCGCGCGATCGCCAAACAGGGAATCAGCCCGGCCAAGGTCGTGGACGCCGACGGCTGGCCCCTCGCGCTCGCGTTCGCGGCGATGGGATTGGGCGTGGCCATCGTCAATGACGTAGTGGTGCGAGGAGCCCACGCCGCGCCGACGAAGGGGCTCGTCCTGCGCGCAGCGAAGGAGCTCGGCACCGTGCCCTACCGCCTCGTGTGGCGCCGCGGGCGCGCGCTGCCGCCCCCCGTCGAGGAGCTCGCTCAGAAGATCCGCGCGGCGCTTCGTCGGAGAGCCTGAAGCCGCGGGCGGTCCAGTCGCCATTCGCAACTCTGCGAATGGCAGTCGCAGTCTTGCGTGAGGCACCGAGCGCCCTGCTCCCTATGCTGCGCCCGCATGACGAAGCGGGTACGCATCCATGACGGCATCATTGGCGCTTTGCTCGGGCTGACCGCGCTGCTGACGGCGCTCGTCGACACGCGCTTTCTATGGCTCGGGGCGCTCACGGGCGTGGTGATGCTGCAGAGCGCGTTCACCGGCTTCTGCCCTGTCCACTTCACGCTGGGCAAGCTCGTCGCGCCCTCGCCTCGCGACCCGCGCTGAGGCCTTCAGCCGTCGCGAAAGCTCGCTGCGAGCGCCTGCATCAGCGCGAGCACGCGCGGCGCGCGCCGCTGATCGGGGTGCGTGAGGAGCCACAGCGTGCGGCCGAGCGTGCCCACCTTGGGCCGAAAGGACGTGACCTCCACGAGGCTCGGGTGCTGCGCGGCGAGCAGGCGCGGCGCGAGCGCGAGGCCTGCGCCGCTGGCTGCGAGCGCGAGCAAGCCAGTGAACGGCGCGCGCGCGGCCACGGGACCCGCGTGCGTCTCTTCCCATTTGGCTTCCGGCGTGTGCCGGAGAGCCTCGGCCCGCAGCACCCAGCGCGGCGAGGAGCTCACCATGACCTCACGCGTGGCGAAGACCCCATAAGGCAGCCGCGCGACCTTGCGCCCCCAACAGCCCGCGGAGGGGTTCTTCATGATCGCGAGCGCGACGTCGACCTCGCGATCGCGCACGCTGGGCCCGTCGTCGCCGAGCGTCAGGTGCACCTCCATGCCGTGCTCGCGGGTGAGCCTCGCCAGCGGCGCTGCGATGAGCGGCGCGAGCGCCTCGACGGTGGTCAAACTGACTGGCCCCGCGAGGCTCGTCGCTTGGCTGCGCAGCTCGGCCGCGACCTCGTCGAGCCCGACTCGCGTCGTTCGACCGACGCGAGCCATCGCGGCTCCGACTTGGGTGAGGACGGCCGGGCCAGGGCCGCGCAGCAAACACGATTGACCGACGGCCGCCTCGAGCGCCGCGACGCGCCTGTAAACCGTCGAGGTCGACAGCCCGAGCTCGCGCGCTGCCGCGCTCACGCTGCCCTTACGCTCCACCCTCTCGAGGATGCGCACGTCGTCCCAAAGCACGTCCATGCAAGGTCTAGTACTGCGAACCCCGCCGAAATGCGTCGTTCACGGGGCGAGGCCCACGAGCGTGAGCGCCGCGACACCCCGGAGTGCCACCACCGAACCCGCCATTACCCCTTTGCACGAACTCGAGCCTCCAGAACTGTAAGCAGCGCCGCCGCTCCCTCGGAACGAGTAGATGCCATTTGCGCCGCCCGGCGCGAAGATGGTCCACACCTGCGCGAAGCGCCATTGCCATTGGCCCGCGACGTCGCAGGCGACCCCGCCGTGGACCACGAAAATAGAACGCTGTACAAAGAAAAACGCCCTGACCTCCATTGTCGGTGGGGAGTCGACGGTTCGACTGGGTCAGCGCCACGCGGAGTTCATCCATTGGGTCGGGTCACGACGACCCAGGTCCAACGCGTGAGCACCCCGAGCGGATCCTGCAGCACGCGCGGGTCCCGGCCGAGCGGGCCAGAGAGCGCTGGCTCGCTGTAGAGGACGCCCGCGGTCCGGTCGAGCGCCAACGGCGCGACGAAGGCCCTGCCCTTCCTGTAGGATGGGTCGATGCGCGTCGGTCTGAGCCTCCTGCCTGCGGACGACCTGCGCCTCGCGCAGGCCCCCCTCTTCGCGGCGGGCGTCGTCGACGCGGTCGAGGTCACGCTCGATCACGCGATGGGCGATTGGATGCCGGATTGGATGGTAGCGGTCGCCGATCACTACAGCGGAGAGGGGGCGCTCTACGGCCACGGCGTGCATTTCTCCACGCTCTCCGCGATCCTCGAGCCGCGCCACCTCGACTGGTTGGGCGCCCTGACCCGCGAGACGGAGCGGCGTCGCTACGTGCATGTCTCCGAGCACTTCGGCTTCATGACGGTCCCCGGTGTGCGCCGTGGAGCCCCGCTGCCAATCCCCTTCACGAAGGCCTCTGTCGAGCTCGGTCGTGACCGCCTGTCGCGACTGACAGCGGCCGCGCGCGCGCCCGTCGGGCTCGAGAACCTGGGCCTGGCGATGAGCGCCCGAGACGCCCTCGCGCTCGGCGAGTTCATGGAGCAGGTGCTCGCCCCGTCGGACGGTTTCCTCCTGCTCGACCTGCACAACCTCTATTGCGCCGCTGTCAGCTATTCACTCGACCCGCGCGTGCTCTTGTCGAGCATGCCACTCCAGCGCGTCCGCGAGCTTCATGTGTCGGGTGGTAGCCTGTACACGCCCAAAGTCAATAGCACGCGCCCGTTCCGGCGCGACACCCACGACGGGCCCGTCCCCGAGGTCGTGTTCGAGCTCGTTTCGGCCGCGATCCCGCAGTGCCCGAAATTGGAGGTCGTCATTCTCGAGCGACTCGGCAATACCCTGTCCACACCCGAAGACGTGACGCGCTATCGAGAGGACTTCATGCGCCTCGCGGGGTGTGTGGAGCGTGCCGCGTGAACGACCCCGAGCTCGCTGACCTCCAGGGCGCGCTCCTCCGCGCGCTCACAGGCGCCCGCTCCACGGACGAGGTTTTGCAGCGCCTCGCCAGAGAGCCGCTCTCCGAAGAGGCGAAGGCTTGGGTCGCGTCATTCGACCCGCGCGCGCTCGAGGTCGCGCTCGCCATCGTTCAGCGATGGGTCATCGTCGAGGGCGCGGACGAGCCTGAATAGGCAACTACCAAACGACATCTCCCACCAGCTGACATCTCTGTAACAGTATCCTGTCGAGACCTTTCCGCGTGACTTTTTCCACGGGCTGCGTACCGTGGCGCCGTGGACAAGAAGACAGTCGACTGCATTATGGGCTCACTGACGATAGGGCTGCTCGTCGTGTCTTGGGGCTGCTCCAGCCAACCCGAGCCGACGAACTCCAACGACACGGACACGACCAGCACGGCGAGCTCCACTGCGGCCGCGTCGAGCTCCGCACCCGCTCCACAGAGCAGCAGCAGCTCCAGCGCGGTCGCGACGACGCAGGCGAGCGCTGCGCCGATCCTCGACGCCGCCCCTGCGCGCCCCTGTGAGGTCGCTGTCGAGAAGAAGGGTGACCCGGGGAACAACTGCGTCGAGCTCGAGCGCGTTCAGCCCGAGGGGCGGCCGCTCAACCTGTGCTTCAAAGACAACAAGCCGCTGCGGTTCAAATACGACGACAAGGGGCGCATCGTCTCGGGCCCTGACACGACTTATACCTATGCGGCCGACGGCACCGCGACCCGCACGCGCGAGAAGCAGAAGGTCAAGGTGCGCTTCAACGACAAGTTCCTCGTCATACAGGACGGCAACACGAAGCTGCAATACGACGACAAGGGGCGCATCGTCAAAGAGGAGTCGAACGGGAAGTTCCTCCAATACAAGTACAACCCCGACGACTCGTACGGGACGGATCACAACTACCCCGACAGTGACGAGTTCTGCGTCGCGGACCGCGTCGAGGTCAAGCACGACAGCCAGGGGCGGCCACAGCTCGACCGCTACGACAACTGCGGCATCAACGAGACGCCGCGCAAGCTCACCTACAAATACAACGCGGCCGGCCAGATCGAGCACATCGACGTCGACTTCAGCTCGGATGGCACGATCGACGGCGGCGCGACGCTCAAATACACCTGCGGCAACTGACTATAACGGCGTTACACAATCGAACCGCGCCATCAGGATGCCTTCCATCGTCGGGTAAGCGACCAGGAAGGACCCTGAGTCGACGCCACCGATGGCGACCGCCAAAGGTGACCTCGAGGCGAGCGCCTGTGTGTCCGTGCCGTCGAGGGGCGGCGCGGACGTGCGATTGAAGCCGTCGGTCACGAAGATGGAGACCTTGCCGTCGCGGTGGGTGCCCACGAAGCCGTCGCGCCAAGGAAGGAACTGCGGCGCGAAGTCGCCGAACGCGTAGTCGTCATGCCACGGGTCGCCCACCACGGCCCCGTCGGCGTCGAGCGCATATGCATAAGAGCCTTGCCCTGGCGTGTTGCTCGAGACGAAGTACCAGTAGCCCCCATCGGCCCGCGGCGCGAGCGATTGGTAGAGGGGTTTGACTGGCAGGTCAAAGCCGCCCACGAGCTCGACCCCATTGGCGGACTTTCTGAAGAAGTCGACGCGCGGGGCCTCGTCGCAATAGTAGTCCGTCGCGATGCTGAACAGCGCATTGTCGCCGCTCGTCGCCATTCGCACGGTCTTGCAGCCGCCAATCGGGATGTCGCTGCTGGCGCTCGGCACGGTCGCGTCGACGGAGTCGAACACGAGCAGACCAAAGGTCAGCGCGTTGAAGTCGAAGGTCACAATGTCGAGCACACCTGTTTGAGGCTCGAGGAACGCCTGGGACCAAGTGTCCTCGAAGGGGCGCACTACACTCGTGCTGTCGAACGAGTACACGCCATACGGGCCGAAGCCCATGCTGAAGAGGCCATTCGGGAGCGCGCTGTCCAACCGCGGGCGATTGGCGATGAAACCTTGGAACTGGACGGTCGGGTCGCTGACCGTCGGAGGCCAAGACGTGAACGCCCCGTCGATGGTCCGCGACCGCAGCTCGGCGCTGTCTGCCCAACCGCGCAAGTACGTGAGCCCAGCCCGGTCGCCGTCGAGGGACGCGAGCGCCATCTCAGTCTCGAGCGGAGGGAATGGCGGGGTCGCAAACAGCTCGGGATCGCCCGCGAGCGCCAGCACCTCGCAGCCAGGGACGGGCCCCGGGACAGGCGCGCCGCCAGCACCCGTGCCGCCTCCACCTTGGCCGCCCACGCTGGGCGAGCCGCCTCCGCCGCCGAGGCCCCCCGTCGAGGGACTCCCCCCGCTCGAGGCGCCGCCGTCCGTGACAGCGTCGTCACCACACGCCGCGCAGGCCACGGCCACGAGCGCAACTCCGAGCGTCCATCTCATGGGGTGAGCCTCGCACAGAGCGAGTCGATTGTGGACTGCGACACGCCTGGGTTGCAGTGCAACAGGTCGCGATGTTGACGCCGACGGCGCGGCGTGGCTCTTTACGTAAGTGTCAGACGACGATGATGCGCTCTCGAGGGCGGCGATCCTACGCAGACGCTCGATGTTCATCGCCTCGGCGATCGCGACGCTCGTAGGTCAACCCGGCTGCGGTGACGAGAACGCTGTTCAAGCCACTTCGAGTGCCGCGACGGCGAGCGCGGCGACAGCGAGCAACAAGACGGTCGCGAGCGCGCCCAGCGCATCTGCGGCGCAGCCAGCGCTCTCGACGAGCACGACGGAGACGGGGTCGGCCTCGGCTGGCGCGTCGGCGAGCGCTTCGGGCTCGGCGTCCGCCTCGACGAAGCCGACGGCGACGACCCAGCCGACGGAGACGAGCCGGCCTCATCCCTGCCTGAAGGTCGTGCCGCACCCGTGCCTGTCGCCGCCTCCGTCGAAGCGTTGAGCATTCATTGCGGGGGGCGGCCTGCCGCTCTCGCGGGCGGCGCGGTTTCACCGAACGATCGTGCTTTGTCGCGCAGCGACGCACCCGGTTCTTACAGTCATGTAAATATTTAGCCCGCTGGGTCGCGGCTCGCCGGCGCGCTACGATGCGCGCGTGTTGGATCTTCAGCGCCTCTCGGCCGTTGCGTTGCTTCTCAGCTGTTCGTCGATCCCCGCCGCGGGGTGTTCGTGTGGTGACGACACCATTGGCGGCGCGGGCGGCGCCGGCGCTTCCGCCTCGGGCGGCGGCGGGCAAGCGAACAGCGGTGGCAACGCTCAGGGCGGTGCCGATCAAGGTGGGACTGGCCAAGGCGGGACTGGCCAGGGCGGCGCGTGCCCGACCTGCCCCGTCTGCTCGGACATCGAGGGCGCCATCGTCTCGGAGCTCCAGCTGCCCGGGCTCATCTATGACATGGATGTAAGCGGGACGAGGCTCTATGTCGTGGACAGCGACATCGGCGTCGCGACGGACGTCATCATCGTGGACCTCGAGGCCGACGGGTCTTTCACTCAGCGCGGCACCATCGTGACGCCGGGCAACGCCTCGGACGTCGTCGTCTCCGGCAATCATGCTTACATCGCTGACAGCGCACAGGGCCTGCAGATCGCCGACGTGACGGACCCCGACGCGCCCGTCATCGTCGGGGCGCTGACGTTCGCGGACGCCTACGGGATCGACGTCGCGGGGGGTTACGCTTATGTAACCGGCGGGCCGAACGCGCTGCGTGTGATTGACGTCTCGAACCCGTCGAGCCCCATGCTGCGCGGCGTCTGGGGTGGCGCGGTCGGCCCCTTCGTCGCGATCAGCGTGGACGCTGGCGTCGCCTACGTCGCCGACTACACGGGCACGCACGAGGTCTACGCGCTCGACGTCACGAACCCGGCGGCGCCGTCGCTCCTCAGCACGATGCCAGACCCGCCGAATGCGTTCTTCGTCCGGGCCGAGGCCGGGATGCTCTACACCGCCAATGGCTATCAGGTCGATCTCTATGACGTGTCGAATCCCGCCGCGCCGACGCACCTCTCGACGATCGATCGCCAGGGGGACGGCCCGCACTCGGTCTGGCGCGACGGCTCCGAGCTGATTATCGGCCAAAGCTATCGTGGTATCGACTGGGTCGACGCGACCAGCCCGTCGGCGCCCGTGGCGACCGGCACCGACAGGACGCACGGAGCTTACACGACTGTAGCCAAAGTCGGCGACTTCGTAGTGGGCGGCACGGTTTCGAACGGACTCCGGTCCTTCGACCCGGCGAAGGCGAAGGCCTCGACCTTCCCCACTGCGAGCGCGGCGCTGTCCGACGACATCTCCTACGCGATGGCGACCGACGGACGCTACGCGTATATCGCGCGCGGCTACGAGGGATTGGCCGTGTTCGATTTGGGGCTGGCGACTCCGACGCAGATCGCGAGCGTCCCCATCCCACAAGGCAACGGTGTCGACGTCGCGGTCCTCGCTGGTCGCGTCTATGTCGCAGGTGGCCTCGGCGGCCTGGCCGTCTTCGACGTCTCCGATCCCTCTCAGCCTGCGCTCTTGTCCCAAACGGCGGTCACGGGCTCGGCGATCGAGGTCGCCGTCGAGGGTGACACCGTCTTCGTCTCGAACAATCAAGCCACGGGCGGCGGCATCGACGTCGTCGACGTGACCGATCCCTCGTCGCCCGCGATCGTCGCCCACATCGACAGGCCGTTCGACGCAGACGAGATGGTGGTCGCTGACGGATACCTCTACCTCGAAGAGGGCGGCCTCGTAGTCTACGACGTCAGCGATCCGACGCTCCCGGTGCTCGCGGCCGACGTCCCGATCACGAGCGAGTTCTCCCTGGACCTCGCGGTACAGGGCAATCTGGCTGCCGTCCTAAGCCGCAGGACCGCGCTGGAAGCGGGGCGCCTGCACCTCTTCGACATCTCGGCCCCTGCGAGCCCCATCGAGCTCGGCGCGGTCGATCTCTTCGCCGACACGACGTCGATCACGCTCGCCGGAACTTACGCATATGTAGGTGAGAACATCGACATATGGCTGAGCCCGACGCTGCGAATCGTGGACATCTCCGACCCGGCCGCGCCGAAGATCGTCCAATCGCTCGACGCTCCCGCACCCATCAGTGACATGGTTGTCATTGGACCCGACCTCTACTCGCTGATCGACGCCGGCGCTGGGGAGGACGCCCTCACCGTGCGGCGCCTCTGCGGTCCGTAGCGCTAGTCCCGTGGAAACGAAGGTTCCACGCAAGAGGAATGGGGGCCCGCTGGCTCACCGCGAGGGTACGCAGCGCCGATACTCGCCGCCGCCACACGCGCAAGCGACGCTGGCGAGCAGGGCCTCACCGCTGCCGGCGCGGGGTTTGACCTTCGTCCGAGCGTTTGGACAATAGCAGCTGCCCGGGCTGAACGCGCAGCCGCCGCCGCGCTGGCTGCCGGACCCGCGAGCCTGACAGTCGCGCTCGAAGCCCGGGTCGGACTGAGCGATACCACCCTCGCAGGCGCCCGTCGCTTTGCGGCACACGTACTCGGCGCTGTTCTTGTCGGGCGCCACGAGGACGCAGTCCGTAGACCACAAGCAACCTTGCGCGGTGAGCTCCTCACAGGGGGTCCCAGCCGGTCGCGCCGCGTCTTTTGCCGGGTAATGCTCGCGCGGAGGCGGGTCCGGCCGGGGCTCCGCTTCGCGGTGAAAGCGGTAGACGGTGATGTCGTCCTGTCGCCATTCCATCACGTCGCCGGCCAGGTGAACGACGAAGTGCTTACCCTCCAGTTTGGGCGTATGGGCGGTGAGTTCGCGACCCGCCAACGCATAGTCGCCTGCCTCGACGGGGTCGCAGGGTGGGGTCGCGCACCGCGTGGTCAATCCCCGAAGATGACCGCTCCGCGCGTCGCGCGGCTCGATCACGACGAACTCCCACGGGGCCTCGCCGGTCGCGTCGCGCCAATGTCCTTTGAACTCCAGAGTGCTGTCGGGGTTCTCACGCACCGAGGTCTCTCCGGAGTCCCCCGAGTGATTGGACTTGGACTCAGCCCCACCCGAGCACGCCGCGACGACAGCCCAAGAGAGAAAGAGCCCAGTCGAGGTCGCGGTCCGAAGAGTCTTATTGGTCATTGTCGCCCAACCTCGTCTACGCAGGTCGGGCGCGTTTATTAGGGCGCTTCGCCGAGGACTCGCGGCGGAGCACGTCGAGAGCGTGCTCGCTGCGTTCAGGGCGGCGGCGCGGGCCGACGCGCGACGCCGAGCTCGGCCAAGCGTGCGGCGAGGTCTTTACCGTGATGGCTCGGGTTCACGTTGCGCATCACCTCGAGGAGCTTGCCGTCTTTGCCGATGATGAACGTCACGCGGTCCGCGTATTGACCATCCGCGAGCACCCCGAAGGCCCGCGCCGTCTCACGCGTCGGGTCGCTGAGGATTGGATAGTCGAGCTCGAGATCCTTTGCGAAGGCAGCGTTCGTCTCGGGCGGATCGACGCTGGCCGCATAGACCGCGACCTCGAAGCCCTGGAGCTCTTTGCCGCTCTCCCGGAGCGACTTGCACTCTGCGGTTCACCCACCTGTAAATGCTTTTGGAAACCAAGCGACCACCACGACCTCGCGTCCGAGGTGGTCGGAGAGCTTATGGGTCTTGCCATCCGAACCCATGAGAGAGAACGACGGCGCGGGGTCCCCGGCCTTCAGGGATAGGGTGGATTGTGCGGTTGCGGTCGCGGTCGAATTCGTCGTGAGCGACGCGCTCGACGCGCTCGACGAGGGCCCGCTCGGCGACGCAGTGTTGCCGCCGCAAGCAGCGAGACCAGCCATCACGACGATGCTGCCAATCGAGAGCGGGGAGGTTCTCAACATGTTTCCTCGTTGGGTTGCGCGGGAGACGGGGACGAAAGATGGCGCGGCGTGGAGCGGCAGGCAACGCGACTGTCCTGCGATTTGCCCGGACACCCGCCTGCACGACATAGGCGCTAGGAGCAGCGGATATAGTCCGACCCCGAGCGTGAGGGGCTCGCGGCCATGGCAACCAATGCGGACATCCTGGGAGAAGTACCGTTCTTTGCGATGCTCGACAGCTCCGAGCGAGCCGCGCTCGCCGAACGCGTCGACGAACTCAGAGTGAAGAAGGGCGAGGTGCTCTTCGAGATCGGGCACCCCGGCGATGCCCTGTACGTCGTCCGATCGGGTGAGGTCGAGCTCTGGGTCAAGCGGCAGACGGGCGAGCGCGTCGTCTTGGAGACCGCCAAAGCGGGCGACTTCTTCGGTGAGATCTCGCTGCTCGACGGCGGCCCGCGCAACGCGACCGCGACCGTGCTCGAGGACGCCGAGCTCATCGAGGTCGATCGAGGCGACCTCGACGAGCTCTTCCGGGTGAAGCCCACCGCCGCGATGGACCTGCTCACGGCGACGGGTCGGCGCCTGCGCGAGACCTCGCGACTGCTTCGCTCTGGCGCGGCGAAGAACGTCAACGAGGAGACCGAGGACAAGAGCTCGACCGTCGAGCGCGCCGCCGATTGGGTGACGGAGTTCTCGGGATCGATCGCATTTCTCCTCATCCACATCGCGCTCTTCATCGTGTGGATCGTCCTCAACGTGCCCCCGCTGGCTCACAAGAGCCCAGGTGGCTTCGATCCATTTCCGTTCGGGCTCTTGACGATGAGCGTCTCGCTAGAGGCCATCATCCTGTCGGTGCTGGTGATGCTCTCGCAGAACCGGCAGGTCGCGCGCGACCGCATCAAGAACGACATCGAATACAACATCAACGTGTCGGCCGAGGCGAAGGTCGCGCACCTGCACGAGAAGATCGACACGCTCACCGAGCGGCTGATGAGCCGACTCGACCGGCTCGAGAAGGCCGACCGCACGCGCACCGACGGCGCGCCGAGCGGCAGGACGGGCGAGCGGATCTGATCGGGCGAGCGCTCGAACGCGCGGGACCTTGCTAGCATCCCGCCATGGCGGAGCGGGGGAGCACGCTGCCCGAGGTGGGCGACGTCTCGTCTTTGCGGCTCGAGGCGGGCGCGATGGTCTCGGACCGGCTTCGGCTCGTGCGCCCGCTCGGTCAGGGTGGCATGGGCAGCGTGTGGGTCGCGCGCCACACGACGCTCGACATCGACGTCGCGGTGAAGTTCATCGCGCCGTCGCTCGGCGCGGTCGCTCCCGACGTCCTCGTGCGCTTCAAGCGCGAGGCCCAGCTCGCCGCGAAGCTCGCGGGTCCTCACGTGGTGCGCACGCTCGACCACGGCGTGACGGCGGACGGCGTGCCCTACATCGCGATGGAGCTCTTGAAGGGCGA
>JAXLYR010000025.1:0-109915 GCA_046351325.1 Polyangiaceae bacterium
CGAGCGCGGGTGACAAGAGCGCGAGTACGGGCAACGCGCGCCGAAGCGGAGAGAGCATCTTGGACCTCAGCTGACTCCTACGAACACGCGCGGCGCTCGCTCCCCTAACTTCGCCGACGCGCGACAAAGCACGATCGTTCGGTGAAACTCCGCGGCGCTCGAGCGACCCTGCATCCCCGAGAGCATTTCCCGAGAGCGTTGCGTGCACACCCACGTAGCGTTGCGGGCACAGCTGAGTCCGAGCGCTCGCAGTCGCGCTGCGCGAGGGCCCCGAGTTTGGCGAGCGCAACACCTCGTCGCCCCTGGCGAGGCCCTTGCTTTGAGCCGACCCGTGAAGTCACTCACGGTTTTCCTGAGCTTCTTGCTGATTTCTTGGTTCTGCGCTCGCTCCGCGTGGGCGGACGCAGGCGCGCCCTGCGCGCTCGAGCCCGTGCTCGTCACCGTGAACGCGGCGGACGGGTCCGACGCCGAGGACGCCGCGCGCTCGATCGAGAAGTGCCTCGGCAGCCTTGGGGGGAGGCGGCTCTTGGTAGCGGACGAGCGCGCCGCCGAGGCCGTCGCCGCCCGCTTGGACCTCGAGGTCGACGTCCGTAGCAATAACATTGTCATTGCTTCGGAGCTGCGATCGGCCGCGAACGACGCGACGCTCTCGGAGCGCGCGACGGCCGAGCTCCCGAACGATCTGTCGTGCGGAGATCTCTCGGTCGCGCTCTCGCGCGCCCTCGTCGTCCACGCCGCCGCCGTCCCACCCCCGCCCGCGGTCGTCATCGACGCGCACCGCGCCGACATCGCGATCTACGTCGACGGCCGCATCGAGGGCTTCGAGCGCGCGCGCGTCCCCGTTCGCTGTCCGCGCGAGGGCGTCGAGCTGCTCGTCGAGACCCGCGTCGGACGCGAGCGCCAAGCGAGCTTCTCGACCCGCGTGAGCGTCGCTGACGAGAGCGAGCCCGTCATCCACGTCGACGTGCCGCTCGACACGCCGGCGTGCGCCCGGCCGCGCCCGTTCGTCGTCGTCCCGAGCGGGATCGAGCCTCGCGATCAGCACCTCGCCCGCTGGCTCGGCAGCGAGCTCTCGCGCGAGCTCAGCGAGCGCTTCGGCGCGGTCGACGTCACCGTCGCGCCCTCGGTCGCCGATCGCCAGGCCGCCGTCGAGGCCGCCCGCACCGCGCAAGCGAGCCTGCTCTTCCGCTTCACCGTGCGCAAACTCGAGGGCGACAAAGCGACCGTCGAGATCGAGCAGATCGAGGCCGACACGGGGAAGACGCGCGCGACGTTCAACGAGACGCTCCCCGCGACCGAGCTCTACGAGCGCTTCCCCAACCGCGCCGCGACCGCCGAGGCGCTCTTCAAAGAGGGCCCCGAGACTGAGCTCTCGATCGAGCTCGCGGGTGTGGATCTCTGGGGCCACGTGAACCTCATCGACGTCGACGGCGCGCGGGCCCAGGGCTCACCGACCAAGCTCGCGCCCGGCTGCCACGCGATCCGCGTGACCACTGGCGACAAGACCGTCCTGCGCATCGTGGCCGTGGGGATCGACCGCGCTCAGCACACCGTCGTCGACCTCGACGCACGCGGCGTCATCGGCCCGGAGAACACTCCCGAAAAGAAGCCTGAGGGCCTGGGTCGCGACCTCGGTCCGCTCGCGACGAGCTTCGCGGTCGGCGCGCTGCTCGGCGGCGGGCTCGGGCTCGTCATCGCGCCGATCGCGTCCGAGCTCGACCACGGCTCCACCCCGACGGCGAACGAGATCGTCATGTCGGTAGGCGTCGGCCTGCTCGTGGTTCAGCCGCTCGCGGCGCTGGTCGGGGGCGCGACGGCTGACCTGCCCGCCGAGGCCATGTTGAGCGCGTATGTGGTGAGCATGCTGTTCGAGGCGGTCATCATCACGCCAACGATCGCGTTCGTGAGCGACAACCCCGATGTCCCGGAGTGGGTTGGGCCGCTCGCGGTTACAGGCGCGTCAGTCGTCGGCCTCGCGATGGGGACGCTCGCGGCCTACATCGCAAACGAGGTCATCGACAGCGACGCCGCCGCACCCAAGAAACATAACAACACTGTAACCGCCATCCCCGTCCCCGTGTTCGACTCGACGGGCGGCGGCGTCCAGGTCGTCGGGACGTTCTGAGCTGCTGAAATGGGTTGTCGCGCGCGGCCAGGGTGCGCTCGATTGAGGGGATGTGGCTCCTCCGTCGACCCAGCCGAGAGCGACTCGCGCCGTTGCTCGCGGCCGCATCGAGCGCCCCCCTCTCTTACGCCGAAGTCGGGATGAGCGGGCGACCGAGCGCCCCGCCCGGCTACGGCTACGAGAAGCACGAGACCCTCTTGCGTCGCCCGTTCGCCGAAGCTCGTGAGGCGCTGCGAGTCTTCGCGACGCATCGGCTGCCTTACATGTTCCTCCACCCCGAGCACGCGACGGTCGAAGAAGGACTGACGGTGCTCGTCTGCGCGCGCATCGGTCCTCTGTGGACGATCAATCCTTGCCGCATTGTCAGCGTCGTCGACGAGCCGCGCCGCTTCTCCTACGCGTACGGGACGCTCCCGGGTCACTCGGAGCACGGTGAGGAGACCTTCACGGTCGTCGAGCGCGAGGACGGCTCGGTCCACGCCGAGACCATCGCGTGCGCGCGGCCGCAGGACACGCTCGCGCGGCTCGGCAAGCCAGTCGCGCACGTCGTCCAGCGGCGTATCAAACAGGATTATCTGGCGGCGCTCGCGAAGAACCCGTGAGCTCCACCGACGTGAACTACCTCGCGACCTGCAATGAGACTGTCGTCTTCGAGCGCGGCAGCGACCTGATCGTGGCTTACAGACCGAGCCGCGGCAGCCCGACGCTCCTCTTCGTGCTCGGCCTCGTGTCGTTCATTCTGATCGCCAACGGCTTCGTCCAGAGCTTCACCCTGGGGCCAGCGATCGGTGCGGCGTTCATCGGCGTCGGCGTGCTCGTCGGCGTCGCGCTCTGGCTGGTCGTCGCGCGACGACGCCGCGCGAGCGACGCGCCCCCTGAGCCGGTGCTCGTGCTCGATCGGCGCGACGGGGTCCTCCGCAACGCCGCGGGCGGCGCGCTCGCCCAACTCGCGCAAGTCACCTTTCAACGACAGATGCAGATGACGAGCTCGGCCGCGGCCCTCGCGTGCGTGTGGCCAGGAGGCAGCGTCGTCATCGCCTACGGAAATCCCTTCGGGGAGAAGGTCGACGACCTCGAGTGGGTGCTCACGCAGGGCAAGCCTCGCGGCTGACGAAAGAACCGCGTGCTTTGTGGGTCGGCCGCGCAGTCCATTCGCTGGAGGGTGCACCTCTCCCCCAAATCCAATAGGCCAATCGACGATCGCGATCCCGCCGCGACAAAGCACGATCGTTCGGTGAAAATCAGCCGCCCGCGAACGCGCCCCTCGCGATTGGCGCGGATCTCGCTAATGCCATTAGGACCGACTCGAGGAGGCCTTCATGCGCGCTCTTGCTTCGTTGGGGATCTCGAGCTTTCGCTGGGTTGTCGCGCTCGGCGCGGCGGCGATACTCGTGCAGTTCGTGCCGGGCTGCGGCAGCGATGTCGTGGAGACTCCGGATTGGGCGAGCTGCACGCTGACCTCTCAATGCGTGCTCCGCGCGAACACCTGCTGCGGAACCTGCGGTGAGCCCACGCTCGCGGACGTCGACGCGGTGAACTCGGACAAGGTCGACGCCCACCAACAAGAGGTCTGTCCGAACCCGGTGCCTTGCCCAGATTGCATCTCGCTCGTGAACCCCGACCTCCTCGCGACCTGCACCGAGGGCACCTGCACCGCGATCGACGTGCGCAAAGACGCCGTGTCCGCGTGCACCGCGGACACCGACTGCAGGCTTCGAACCCAGGGCTGCTGCGAGTGCGGCGGCTCCACCGCGGAGGAGGATCTCATCGCGGTCCGCGTCGACGCCGCGAGCGATTTCGCAGCTCTCGCGTGTGACCCCGAGGTCGGCTGCCCCGCCTGCGAACCCATGTATCCGACCTCGGTCGAGGCCTTCTGCGCCGACGACGGCCACTGCGACATCCGCCCCGTGTCGTGCGCGACCGACTGCGCAGCGAGCGGCCTCACGTGCTGCGACGGCAGCTGCGTCGCGACCTACAATGATGTCAACAACTGCGGCGGCTGCGGCGTCGTCTGCGGCGGCGCGAACCCGTTCTGTGATGGCACCAACTGCGTCGAGCCTCCGTGCGACGGCGTCGCATGCACGGCGAACTCGTTCTGCTGCGGCACCTCGTGCTGCAACGAGGGCGAGCTCTGCTGCGACGTCCCGAGCGGCGCGATGACCGGCCCGATGTGCATCGTGCCCGACGACACAGGCACCTGCCCGACAGGCTGCCTTCTGTGCCCGTGAGCGCTCGCTCACCGTGTTGGACGGCGTGAGCGGATCGACTAAGACCTAGACGCGTGTCCGTAGCTCCAAGTCCGGCCGACCTCACCCCGGTCCCGAACACAGCGTCCGAGCACGCCTCTTCGTCGCCCTTCTTCGCGCGCTTCGAGCGGAGCGGCCTCGCCTGGATGATGGCCGCCAACGTGCTCTTCGCCATCATGACGCTGGCGGCACGCTCGGCGTCGCGGACCGCGTCGTTTGCGACCGTGGGCGCGACGCGCGCCTTCGTGGGTGGGCTCGTCGCGCTGCTCGTCGGGCTGCGCACGGGGCGCTCGCTGCGCGTCCGAACCCGAGGGCTCTCGTGGGCGCGCTCGCTCCTCGGGACGGGCTCGATGATCGCGACGTTCTATGCGCTCGCGCAGATCGATCTGCCCGTCGGCGACGCGGTGACGCTCTTCGCGACGGCACCGATCCTGATCGCGCTGCTCGCGCCCGTGGTGCTCGGTGAGCGCACCGATCGCAGGCTTTGGGGCGCGCTCCTCGTAGCGTTCGGCGGCGTCGCGCTCATCGCTGGACCGCACTTCTCGGGTGGCAGCAAGGGCGCGCTCTCGGCGCTCGTCGCGGCGGGGTTCTCGGCGCTCGCGATGCTGTTTCTGCGGCGCATGCGGGGCGGCAAGAGCCCCGAGAGCGCCGAGGCCATCGCGCTCCATTTCGCGATCGTCGCGTTCCTCGTCCTCTCGGCGCTGAACCTCGTCTGGTTCTCGATGCCGACGCCGCGAGACATGGGTTTGCTCGTCATCGCCGGCGTCGCGGGTGGCTCGGCGCAGCTCGCGATGACGCGCGCCTACGCGCTCACCGAGGCCGCGCGCCTCGGCGCGGTGAGCTACCTCGGCACGGTGTTCTCGTTCGTCGGCTCGATCCTCCTGCTCGGTGAGCGCCCCGTGTGGTCTCAGATCGCGGGCGCAGGGCTCGTCATCGGCGCGGGGATCGCGCTCGCGCTCGGCTCTCGACGCGCCTCGAGCTGAGGCCCCTTCTTCCTCGCGGGGAGCGCGACTAAGCGAAGCTCACGATGAACGTGAAGCTCGAGGAATGTGGGATTTGCCGCTCGGTCCACGGCGCCGAGCGCAGCCCCGACGATATCGTGTTCGAGAACGATCTCTGGCACGTGCGGCACTTCGGCGCGCCCTACGGCGTGCCGGGCTGGTTGATGCTCGTGACGAAGAACCATTTCGCCGGGCCCTGGGCCTTCGACGAGGCGACGACGGCCGACCTCGGTCCGATGCTCAAGCGCCTGACGCAGGTGATGCTCGACACGACGGGAGCGCTGCGGATCTACACGGCGTGGATGGGCGAGAGCTGGCCGCATTTCCACGCGCACTTGGTGCCGCGCTACGCGACGATGCCCAAAGACGCGAAGGCTTGGGGCGTGTTCGATCTCTTGCGCGCCGCGACCGCCGGGGAAATCACGGTCGATCCGGCGGAGGTCAAACGGCTCGTCGCCGCGTATCGCGCGGCCCTCGCCTGAGGCCTGCTGTGCGGCGCGCTGCCCTGGCGTCTCTATGCCTGCTCGGCTTGCAGCTCGGCTGTGCGGCGAGCGCGACGAAGACTGACAAGGCTGTAACGAAAGAGCCACCAAAGGAGGGCCGCCGCGATCTCCTGATGACCGCGGAGGACTGCACACATCCGCCGCGAGACACGGTGTCGCGCGCGGGCGCCCTCGCCGATCTCGCGGTGATGGAGCGCGTGCTCCTCGAGGGCTGGGCGGGGCTCGAGGTCCGTCGCGCGGAGGGAGTCGACGTCCCAGCGCTCTTCGCCGCGCTGCGCGCCGACCTCGAGGCGCAGCCCGATCCGCTCCCCGTTGACACCTTCCAGGACTTGGCAGCTCGTCGCTTGGTCGCGCTGCAAGACAACCATATGGCCCTCTACCGAATGGGGGAAAAGGGCTGGTCACGTTATCGGGGAATGGGGGTCGAATATGCCCCTTACACTTCGGATTTGCGGGTTGACGACCAGGCCCGCGTGCTCTCGGGATATGCCGACAAGGGGGCGACGCTGCTCGGGTGCGAGGGCCAATCCCTGAGCGAGCTCTTGCGGCCGACGCTCACGGCGGACCTCCAACCGGCCCGGCTCGCTATCGTCCTGTCGGCGACGCCACCCACGCCGCTCCGCTGCGAGTTCACTTCGGGACAAGGCACGGTCCACATCGAGCTGCCCTTGCATCGCCTGCGCTCGGCGCTCAGCGCTCGGGACCCCGGCCCCGCGTTCGAGCTCACGCGCGGCCGGATCCCCGAGCTCCGCATCAGGACCTTCTCGAGCACCGAGGACGCGAGCTTGAGCGAGCTCGTGCGCGCGGCCGCGGAGCTCCGATCGACCGCTGGGTTCGTCGTCGACGTGCGGGGCAACCACGGCGGCAGTGACAGCTACGCCGGGGACTTCTTCGTCGAGCTCACGCGTGGAGCTCTGCGCTATGCCCAAATCGAGGAGCTCTCGAGCGAGGTCGTCGACCAGGGCGCGCTCAACGTCCTCGTTTGCGATCTCGCGGACCCGTCGCTCGACGCAAGCGCTCGCGCGAAGCTCCAAACACGATATGAAGGCGCGCTCGCCGCCCTGTCCGCGCCGCCCCAGGAGAGGGCCTATCGGACTTGGACCCCGACCGACGAGGGCAAGGCCGACAAAGCCTTCACCGCGCCGATCGTCGTGCTCGTCGACAAACAATGTGGCTCGGCGTGCGAGAGCTTTCTCCAATATGCGCGGCAGCTCCCCGGCACGATCCTCGTGGGGGAGAACTCGACGGGCGTCGGCGTCTTCGGCGAGCAGCGGCAATACCGACTACCGAACAGCGGTCTCGGCTTCGCGGCAGGCTCCAAGTACTTCCACGATGGAGATCCACGCCGCGTCGCGAGGGAGGGCTACGGCCATATGCCGGACTACTGGCTCGACGACCCAGATCCGATGTCGGTCGCCCGGGGTCTCGCTGCTCGACCCGGGCGGCCCTAGCGCTTACGCGGCGCCCGCGGCGTCAACTCTGCCTGGACAAAACCTCGCGAACACGCGCCGCGAGCGACTCGATCGTGAAGGGCTTTTGCAGGAACGCCGAGCGCGCGACGGTCTCGACCTCGGGCGGCGGATTACCGGATACGACCAACACGCCGAGTGAAGGCTGACGCTCGCGCAGCTGCGTCACGAGCTCGCTCCCCGACATCCCGGGCATGCTCATATCGGTGATGACGGCCGCGAAGGGCGTCGCTGTCGTCTCGGCCAGCTGCAGCGCCGAAGCACCGTCCGCCGCCACCGTGACGCTATACCCGAGCCGCTCGAGCACGCGCCGGGTCGTCTTGCGCACGAGGGCGTCGTCGTCGACGAGGAGGATCGACTCGCCGCGCCCCTGCGAGCGTGAGGAAGACGCGAGCGCTTGCTCGGTGTCGGGCGGCGGAGCGACCCGCGGGAGATAGACCCGGAAGGTCGAACCCTCGCCGACGGTGCTGTCCACGACGATCGTCCCGCCGAGCTGACGGACGGCCCCCGACGCGCTCGCGAGGCCGAGCCCAGTGCCCGTCGTTTTGGTGGTGAAGAAGGGCTCGAAGAGCTTCGCGCGCACCTCGGGCGTGATGCCCTCACCGGAGTCGCGCACCTCGAGGACGACGAACTCTCCCGTAGGCAAACCGAGCTGCGAGGCCTCGGTCGCGCCGAGGTCGACCGCGCGCGTCGCGATCGAGATCGTCCCACCCCGAGGCATCGCGTCGCGAGCGTTCACGACCAAATTGACGAGGACTTGCTCGAGCTGGGCTGCGTCCGCGTGAACGAAGACCCTCGCAGCGGAGGACTCGGTCGAGAGCGCGATCTCGTCCCCGACGAGCCGTCGCAGGAGCTGCTCGATGCGGCGAACGAGCTCGGCGACGTCGAGCGTGGCGATCTCGACGATCTGTCGCCGCGCGAACGCGAGGAGCCGCCACGTGAGCTCTCGAGCGCGCTCTGCGGCGTAGCGCGCAGTCGTGAGCTCGTCGCGGACCGCAGGCGAGGCGTCGGGGTCTGCGAGGGAGAGCGAGGACAGGATGACCGTGAGCAGGTTGTTGAAGTCGTGCGCGATGCCGCCCGCGAGCCTTCCGAGGCTCTCGAGGCGCTCGTGCCGCGCGAAGGCCTCCTGGATTCGCTGTCGCTCCGAGACGTCGGCCATGACGCCGAGCAAGAGCCGGTGACCGTCTTCTTCGAGGTGTCTCCCCGTCACGCGCACCCAGCGCACCTCACCGTCGACGCGAACGACGCGAAAGCGCGAATCGAAGACGCTTCCCACGCGCGTGACGATCGAGCCGAGCACCTCGGCGACGCGCGCGCGATCCTCGGGATGAACGATCTCCAAGAAGCCTTGGATGCCGGGCATGCGCTGGGCGCCGAGCAGCTCGCTCAACTGTGGGGACCACGACCCGACCTCCGTATCCACGTCCCATTCGAAGACCCCGAGCTGCCCGGCGTGCAGCGCTGCGTCGAGGAATCGCTGCGTGCGATCGAGCGCAGCCGCGCTCTCTTCGAGCGCGGTGATGTCCGTCAGCGCGAGAGCGATCGACCGAATGGTCCCTTCGACGCGGGTCGGGCGGGCCGACGCGAGGACCCACCTGTTCGGGGGGCTCGGTTCGCCCCCCGCGCTGCGCGCTTCCCTCAACTTGTTCGGGCCCGCAGGGCGCGAATCAAGTGCAGCCTGTTGGGCGAGCGCAGGCGAGCCCAAGTTGTTCGTGCCCGCAGGGCGCGAATCAAGTGCAGCCTGTTGGGCGAGCGCAGGCGAGCCCAAGTTGTTCTCGCCGACGCGCAGGTTGAACCTCTTCGCGCTGACGCCCTCGCCGGACGCGAGCGCGCGTCGCCATGGCAGCTCCTCGGCCGTCGCAGGCCGACCATCGATGCGCCACACCCCGAGCTCCTCCGGCCGCTTGCGCAAGAGGTCCGCTTCTTCCCTCTGGAAGATCGACGCCGCAGCCGGGTTCGAAAGGAGGATCGAACCCTGCTCGTCGAGGAGCATCACGCCATCCATCAACGAACCGACGATCGAGGCGCTGCGAGCCTCCACGTCGGCGAGCACGCGCCGAACCTCGGTCGGCTGCGCCACGTCTTCGCTGAACGCCGCAAGGTACTCTCCGCCCAGCGGCACGAGCGTCAGTCGCATCGTCTGGTGTGCGGCGGCCAGGTCGGCGCGCCGGAGCTTGAGGTCGAGCGCGAGCGAGCGGCCCTCACGCAGCACGCGATCCGCGGCCTCACGCAGCGCCGGCTGGTCCGCGTAGAGCGGGTCGAGCGGCCGGCCTATCATCGACGGCGGGAGCTTGGTGACCGCCTGTGCTTTATCGTTGATTGCGACCAGCAGCAGCTGCCCGCCCTCGCGCCGAGTCAAGTAGCCCGGAGTCGGCGACGACATGAAGAGAGTGACGGTCGACTCGGGGAGATCCCTCATCGCGCGCGATAGTACGAGGCTCATCGCCAGCGAGCCATCGACCCGACGGGTCCCCGAACGTGACCCGTCGAAGAGCTTTGACACCGTAATTGGATAAACCCTTTGCAGCCCAAACTATCAACGGGCGGCCTCGGGCTTGACATCGGTTCAGTGCTCGTGGGAAGCTCGCTATTGCCATGTCGGGTGACGCGCCGCTGGGAGATCTGCGCGTCTTCGTAGTGGATTGTCAGGCGACCGGCGCGGCACCGGACAAGGGCAGCTTGCTCGAGCTCGGGTGGGGGTTCGTATCGCCCGACGGTGACCTCCAATCGGCAGAGGCTCACTGGGTCGCGCTGCCGCCACACACGACCATTCCACCCATGGTCCGGCGCCTGCTGGGGATCGAGCTCGCTGACAGGCGTGTAACAGTACCCGAGGGCGAGGTGCTCGCTCGGCTCGAGGCCGCTCTCGCCGGCGAGGCGCACCCGATCCCGACCGTGATCCACTTCGCGCGGTTCGAGCTCTCATTCCTACGGGACCTCTACGGGCGCCTCTCCCCCTCGACGGAGCCTCCGTTCGAGACGGTGTGCCTCCACGAGCTCGCGCGCCGTCTCTTGCCCGACCTGCCACGCCGCAGCCTGCGCGCGCTGGCCGGCTTTCTCGGGTACAGCGCGCCGCCCGCGCGCCGCGTCGCCGTTCACGTCGCCGCGACCGCGCACGTCTATCGACAGTTCGTCGGTGAGCTGGCGAAGCGCGGCGTCCACACGTGGTCCGAGCTCCGCGCCTTCACCAGCGAGACGCGCGCACCCAAATCGCGGCGCATCAATCCCCTGCCCCGCTCGTTCGCGCGCACGCTCCCAGCCGGCCCTGGCGTCTACAGGTTCTGTCGTTCGAACGGCGATGTCTTGTACGTCGGCAAAGCAACGAGCCTGCGGGATCGGGTCGCCTCGCACCTCACGCGGTCGAAGAACACGCACGAGCGCGCCCTCGAAATGCTGTCGCAAGCGCAGGCCGTCGACGCCACGCCCACGCCGACCGCGCTCGAGGCAGCGCTCCTCGAGTGCGACGAGATCAAGCGCCTCGACCCGCCGTACAACGTGCACCTCCGGCGAGGCCTCTCGCGCGGGGGCATCGCCATGCCGTCGCCGAGAGAGGATCGCGGCGTGTGGTTCAGCGCGACGACGTTCGACTCCGCGACGCAGGCGCGGAGCTCCGCGCGGCCGCTCGGGCCGTTCCCCTCGCGGACAGCGGTCCTCAGCTTGGGCGCGATCATCCGGTATTTCGCAGGCGAGGCTGACCCTGCGCTGCCTGGCGAGTGCCTCGGCGTGCCGCCCCAGTGGGCCCCCGAACCAGGGCTCTTCGACGCCGCGTTCCGCGCCTTCTCCGCCGAGGTCCTTCGCCCGCGCGCCTCGCGGACCGCGCGCGGCACCGTGCTCCGCAGCGGACACGGGCTCTTGCTCGCGGGCTTCAAACCCGAGGAGAGCGACGACGACGAGCCTACTGGCTGGGATCTGCCGCGCGTGCGACGTCACCTCGAGCGCGCCCTCTTGCGCGGCGTGCAGCTCGTGCGGCGCGCGCGCTGCCTCGTGCTGTTCAGCGACGCCTACGTCGAGTTCAAAGACGGTAGCGCCACCTCGTGCGTCGCGTTCGTCGGGGGCGACCGCGTCGAGCCGAGCGCGTGGTCGCCCGCGTGGTCTCCGTGGCATACGCGACAAGCGCGGTTCGACACGCACCGCTACGACCGCGTGCGCGTCTTCATTACGGAGCTGAAGCGCCTCCTCACCGATCCGCGGTCGGCCATCCTTCGCGCGAGCTTCGCGCCGGCTCGGCCTGCAAGCGCCGCCGTAGCTTTGAATCAGGGCGCGCTCGCCCGCCTGCTCCGGGCCGCCTGACTCACCGCTGAGGCTGGAGCGCTCAATCGCTGAGTCTCGAAGACTCAGCCCGCCATGCTCCATGTGCGGACTCGGCGGAGAAATGCAGGCGACTGCGCTCGCAAGCACGCTGGCACGCGACGCGCACTAGGGGCTTGCGCCGGTCAACGGTGCTTCGACTCAACCCCAAGAAACGAGAACCCAAAGTACCTATATGCGTCTCCAATCCAGACTGTTCACGGCCATTGCTTTGACCCTCGCCGCCTGCAATCCAATCGACGAGGCGCCCGCTTTGGACGAGCTCGACGAGGAGCCCATCGCCGAGGCGACGAGCGAGCTATTGTCGGACACCACTCCTGAGGGGGTGTTCTCCGGAACCAGCCTCGAGCTGGACACTGTCACGCCGCGCTCGAGCTTCTCGCTGCCGCCCGGCAAGGCGCTCGTGGACATCGTCGGCGTCGCTATCCGCAAGTCGGACGATCACGTCTATTACTTCTTCGCCGACGGCACGCGGACCGAGGGCACGAGCACCGACCCTGACTATCACGAGGGGGCAGCCCAGGTGTCGATGGGCGCGACGGGCTTCTCCGCGAGCCAGATCGTCGGGGTCGGCATCTCCACGAACTCCCGTGTTCATTATTGGTTTGCTTCCGGGAACAGCCTCAAAGTCACCGAAGGCTGGAGCAAACAGGTCGATCTCTACAGCGGCCCCGCCAACGTGACCCTGCCCCCGGGCAAGACTGTCGCGGACCTCGTGGGCATCGACTTCAATTCGAACGATACAGTCTACGCTTGGTACAAAGACGGGACTGTAAGTCACGGGACGCGCACGAACCTCGCCGCCTTCGACCCGAACCCTGCCAATCTCCCAACCTTCGACCTGCCGAGCGACACCAAGCCGGCCCACATTCGTGACATCGCGATCGCCGGGAACGACCGCGTCTACACTTGGATACAAGACCTGGAGAAGGGCGTCGCCTGGCCCGCTCTGGCGAACAGCGTGGACCCTCTCGTCGTCGACAAACTGCGGCAGACCCGATTGGCCGCGGGAGCCGCGGACGCGACCGATGGAGCCATCTCCGGGATGACGGTCGCCGTCACCAAGAATGGGCGGCTCGTCCTCAGCCGAGGGTACGGCTACGCCAATATCGCCAATCAGGACTCGATGCTGCCCACGCACCGCGCTCGCATCGGCAGCGTCGGCAAGATGCTGACGACGTTCGCAATCCTCAAGCAGGCCGAGGTCGACCCGAGCTTCAGCGTCGACACCAAGGTCTACGGTCCTGGCGGGGTGCTCGCGACGGCCGCCTACCAGAACTCGATCGACGCAGGGATGGCGCTCCACAAGCCGCTCGTCGGGACCGCGATCGGCGGGAACAGCAAGGTCTATGCATGGTACGCGAACGGCTACATGAGCATCGGCACTTCGACCGATCTCGATCAGTACACGCCAATCGAGCCCTACAGCTTACCGCCCGGTCAGACGGCGTCGGACGTCCTGGGCATCGCCATCGCGTCGACCAACAAGGTCTATTCTTGGTATCGCGACGGGACCCGAGCGATTGGTACGCCCCAAGATTTGGGCGCCGAGTCTTCGGGAGAAGAGTTCGCGATCCCGAAGGACTGGGATTATGCCGACATCGCCGCGATCGGGATCCGCAAGAGCGATGACCACGTCTTCAGCTGGCACCGGACCGGCAAAGTCCTCGAGGGCAACTCGCTCGACTTGAACGCGGTCCCACCCGGGCAAAATGGCGCGCCGCTCTTCACCCCCCCGCCCGGCTACTACCCTTGGAGCTTGGTCGAGGCGGACTTCGCGCCGTCGGGTGTCGTCTACTATCACTGGAAGAACCGCAAGGTCAGCTCGGGAACGGTTACAGCCATGTCATCGAACTCGTCGCCCGTGACGTGCTGGTACGCCCCCGCGGCCGGCAATGACGTCGACTGGCACCCCTGGTTCGACGCCATCACCGTGCGACACCTCTTGAGCCACTCGTCTGGCTTCGACCGAGACACGTCGGAGAGCGGGACCAAGCTGATGTTCGGGGTGACCGACGAGACGATGAACTACAGCCACCTCAACCGCTACTTCCTGTCGGTGCGGGCGCCGCTCTTCGCACCCGGCACGAGTGAGAGCTACTCGAACCACGGCTTCGGGCTGCTCGGCCACATCCTCGAGCAGGTCTCCGGCGAGCCCTACGAGGACTTCGTGCGAGACAACATCCTGACCCCGGCCGGCATCCCCCACGTCGTCCCCCGCGACACGATCCACGACGGCAGGGACGCCACGCCCTACAAGTTTGTCAATGGCCAGGGCGACTTCGTGAGCCAGTCCATGACCCCGGACTCGAACGGGCTCGGCCTCGCCGCGGGCGGCTGGGTCGCGACGGCAGACGATCTGGCCCGGCTGCTCTTGGCGGTCGACGGACTGTCCAATCACCCCGACATCCTGTCGAGCTCCACGCTCGTGGACGCAGAGACTCGACCGTTCCCGGACGCGTCGGATTACGCGCTCGGGTGGCGGACGACGGACAACCTGACGAAGCTCGCCAAGGACGGCTCGGCGGGTGGCGGTAAGGGGTATATCGCAAAGTACAAAGTCGGTTATCTGGTGAACAACGTGGACGTCGGTGGCATCACGGTCTCGCTCTCGGTGAGCGGCAATCCACGGGACAGCGACCTCGCGCTGCTCGCCGATCAGATCGCGAAGCAGGCCGCGCTCACCGCGATCGACTCGAGCTACGACCAGTACTGACCCATCCACATCCTCGCAATGGCACACAACAGGTCCATGATGCCAATGGGCGCCCGGGCTGCATGTCGACTGGACATCCTTCGGGGCAGGGTCTACTTCCATTCCACATGCACACAACTAGGTTCTTGGGAGCGCTGCTCTTGCTGGCTGCCTGCGACGCCGGTCCTGCAAACTCGCCCAAGGCAACCGCAACGGCGAGCGCCGCGGGCACCTCGACCGCGAGCGTGACGTCGAGCGCCGCGACCAGCTCTTCGAGTGGCACATCGTCGACTGTGACCAGCTCCTCCAGCGCTACATTGTCGACCACGTCGTCGACCTGTCCCTCCGCGGCGCCGGAGGCGGGCTCCGGGTGCACGACTGGCGAGCTCGTCTGCGGATATGGAGCGAAGAACTCCTGCCGCTGCACGCAGTCTACCTGTATTACGCCGGCAGGGATCATGCCGGGGTGCAAGCCCACCTTGGTGTGGGCATGCCGTACGGACGGTTGTCCGTGGGACGTCAATGGCCCGTGCAAGAAGCAGGGCCAGCGCTGCACGCAGGACGACGGCATGTGCGCGTTCGATTATGAATGCAAGGGTGGCGCATGGAAGCAGGTCGGCGGACCGGGCTGCCGGCCATAAGCATGCACCGACATCCCTGTGCAGTCGTGTTGAACGCCCGGGGAACGACGACAAGTTTGTAAGACGGCGAGCGCTCCTTCGCTGGGCGGGGCTCAGCGTCTCTTGGGCGCCGCCAGCCGAGCTTCCAGCCACGCCGACGAGACTGGTACTGTCGCTCGGGATGTCAGACGACGAGCCCCCCTCGACGACGCTGCGCGTCGGCTCGACCGAGTCGAACGAGCCAGCCGACCCGCTCGTCGGGACGCGGCTCGACAAGTACGAGATCAAGCGGCTCCTCGGCGCGGGTGGGATGGGACAGGTCTACGAGGCGTGGAACACGAGCATCGAGCGCCGCGTCGCCATCAAGGTGCTGAGCCCGGAGGCCCAATCCGACCGCGAGTTCGCGGCGCGCTTCACCCGAGAGGCGCGCGCCGCGAGCGCCGTCGAGAGCCCGTACATCATCTCGATCTTCGACGCTGGACAAACGCAGGACGGTAGGGCTTACATCGTTATGGAGCTCCTGCGGGGCGCGTCGCTCGGCGCGGTCCTGCGCGAGCGGGACCTCACCCACGAGGAGATCCTCAGGGTCGCGACGCACGTGCTCCGCGGGCTCGAGCGCGCGCACGCCGTCGGCGTCATCCACCGCGACCTCAAGCCCGAGAACGTCTTCCTCGTGGACAACGCGCCCGAGCCACCCACCGCGAAGATCCTCGACTTCGGCATAAGCAAGGTCCTCGGTCGCGCCGTCGCGGGGACGGACACGACCCTCACGAAGAAGAACGCGATCCTCGGGACGCCTGCATATATGTCTCCCGAACAGATCGAGGGAGACGGCGACCTCGACGCTCGCAGCGATCTCTGGTCTCTCGGCGCGCTCCTCTACGAGTGCCTCGCGGGGCGCCCGCCCTTCACGGGGTCGTCTTATGCTCAAGTGCTCGTGCGCATATGCACGACAGAGCCCGTCGCCATAGAGACTCTGGCGAAGGACTGTCCCTCGAACCTCGCGCACGTCGTCACGCGCTGTCTGACGAAGGATCGCGAGCGGCGCTTCCAATCCGCCAAAGAGATCTTGGACGCCCTCGGTCAGGCCCCGAGCGGTGCGCCCAAAGAGGCTCCAGTCGCGCGACCGAGGGATACCACCACAGTCGGCAGCTCCCTGACCGAGCGCGCCGAGCCCGCGCCGAAAGGGAGGCGCGGCCTGCCCCTCTCGATCGTCGGGGTCCTCGTGGTCGCGACGGCGGCGCTCGCGCTCGTCGGAGCGCGGCTATTCAGCGCTTCGCCGGCGCAACCAGACAATAGGGCCGCGGCCAACACGAACAGCGCTGTCAGTTCGAGCAGCTCGACAAGCCAAGAGCCCGTCGCTCCGAACACGCCAGTGAGCTCGGCGCTGCCGGCTAGTGCAACCGCTATTGCCTCGACGCCTTCACCTTCTTCGTCGGCCGCGCCTGCTTTGGTCAGCGGCTCGGCCCTCGCGAAGAGCTCCGCCAGCGCCTCGGCCTCTGCCTCGGCCAAGCCGACGACGAGCCGCGCCAACGTGGCCGCTGCGCAGCTCGTCCGTCATTGCTGGGATGCGAGCCGACCTGCCGGGGCCCCAGCGGCGAGCCTCCGCGCAGACTTCGATTTGACCCCGACGGGTCGCGCCCAGAACGTGCGCTTCACGGGCCCAGACCATGTCCCGTTCCGGCGCTGCCTGGTCCTCGCGTTCGACGAGCACGGCTTCGGCGCGGGCCCCGCCGAGTCCGCGAGCGTGACGGTCTCGCTGCCGGGCGCCTGAGCGCCATTCGCTTACTTACCTGTCAGTCCATTTTCAACAGCCCATATCGACCCAAGAGCTTCCGCAGGTGGCTCCGCTCGATGCCGCTCACGCGCGCGGCCTCCGACTGGTTCGAGCCCACGCGCTGCATCAGCTCCTTCAGGTATTCCTTGGTGAAGCGAGCCTCGAGCTCGTCGCGCAGCTCGCCGAACGGCACGTCGAAGCGGACCTGGGAGCGGAGCCCCATCCCCAACACATCACCGCGCGGGGCGCCCTCTTCGGGCAGAACGCCGAGCGCCGAATAGGCGAGGATGACATTGCGCAGCTCACGCACATTGCCGGGGAAGGCCCGTTTGGAGAGCGCTTGGAGGACCGCTCCGGGCAGGTCTGCGAGCCCCGCATCTCGTGCAAAGTGACGCGCGAGCATCTCGATGTCGTCGGGCCGCGCGCGGAGCGGCGGGACTGTGAGGGATACGACCGCCAATCGATAATAGAGGTCCTCGCGGAAGGTCCCCTGCACCATCATCGCCGCCAAATTGCGGTTCGTCGCGGCCACCAAACGGACGCGTGCCTTGCGCGGCTTGTTCTCCCCGACGGGGACGACCTCGCCAGTCTCCAAAGCGCGTAGCAACATGGGCTGAACCTCGAGCGGCAGCTCACCGACCTCATCGAGGAAGAGCGTCCCGCCGTCGGCGGCCTCGAACGCACCTACCCGATTGTCCAATGCGCCCGTGAACGCGCCCTTCTTGTGGCCGAACAGCTCCGAGAGCACGAGCTCGCGGCTCATCGCCGCGCAGTTCTTCACGACGAGCGGCCCGCTCCGCACGCGCGAGCCCTCGTGGATCGCGCGGGCGACGACCTCTTTTCCGACCCCGCTCTCACCGAGGACGAGCACGTTCACGAGCGATCCCTCGAGCTGCGTGAGCACGCCGAAGAGCTTGCGCATCTCGGCCGAGCTCCCGAGGAGCCCGCGGTAGTGCGTGACCTCGAGGGCCTCGACGCCCTCGAGGTCGGGCATCAAATAGACGTCGACCGAGCCGAGCACGATGCGCGAGCCGGGCGCGACGGTCAGCGTCCCGATGCGCTGGCCCTCGAAGAACGTGCCGTTTCGACTGCCGAGATCGCGGACGAGGACGCCGTCCGGCGTGACGGTGAGCTCCGCGTGGGCGCGCGAGACCGAGTCGCTGTCGATGATCAGATCGGCCTTCGCGCCGGCGCCCAAAACGGCAGCGCCCTCCCCGAGGGTCATCGGGTTGGGCGTCGCGGGCGCCCCCGTCACGCGAACCACGACCCTCGATCGGACGGGGCTCGTGCGGCGCTCGACGCTCGTCGTCGCGCCCTCTCGCGCGTGCGGTTCTTCGGACTTCGCCACGGCGCGCGAGCTTATCAGGCCGCCGACCTCGTCGTAGAGTGCACGCCCGGCGGCCGAGCAAACGCGAACATGATTGTCAGTAAATTCCTCGAAAAAGGCTCTCCCACGCCGCCCATCTCCGGAGCGAGCGCGGCCGAGCCGACCGAGCTCCCCGTCGACGCCGCGAACGACGACACCGTGATCGCGTGCGCGGCGTGTGACCACGTCATCACCACCGAGCGCGAGCGCGTCGAGCGCTTCGGCGGCCACGCGCACGACCGCGTGAACCCTGCAGGGATCGCCTTTCGGATCTTGCTCTTCGCGCGCGCGCCCGGGGCCCGGCTCGTGGACTCGCCCAGCCCGGAGTTCGCCTGGTTTCCGCATCACCTCTGGCAGATCGCGCTCTGCGCGCGCTGCCGGAGCCACCTCGGGTGGAGCTTCGCGTCGCCCGATGGTGATGGAGGAGGACGCGGCTTCTTCGGCCTTCGAGAGGACGCGATCCACAGGCGCTCGAGCGCCGCGCCCAGCTGAGAGCGACGCGAGGGAGGAAGGGCCGCCGTCCCCGGCGGACCGCCGAGCTGGAGCTCGATCAAAGACATCGAGCGACGCGAGGGAGGAAGGGCCGCCGTCCCCGGCGGACCGCCGAGCTGGAGCTCGATTAAAGACATCGAGCGACGCGAGGGAGGAAGGGCCGCCGTCCCCGGCGGACCGCCGAGCTGGAGCTCGATCAAAGGCATCGACGCGCCGACGACGGGCGACGACACTCTCGGGCGATGAGGCTCGATTTCTTCGGCCACTCGAGCTGGCTCTTCGAGGCTGCGGGCCTGCGGTTGCTCTTCGATCCGCTGCTCTTCGAGCGCCACGCGGGCGGCGTCTTCTCCGTCATGCCCGCGCGCCGCATCGAGCCCGCTGACCTCCGCGCGGACTTCTGCCTGGTGTCGCACGTGCACTTCGATCACTTCGACGTCGCGAGCCTCGCCGCGCTCGCGCGCCACGACCCCGAGACCGTCCTCGTGACGTCCGACCCGCTCGTCGCGCGCGCCTCGGAGATCGTCGGCTTCCACACGGTGCGGCTCGTCGAGCCGGGCACGCGCGTCGAGCTCGACGAGGTCACGCTCACGATGACGCCGTCGCGCGCGCCCGACGTCGAGTGGGGCACGATCGTCGAGGACTCGAGCGGCGTCGCGTGGAACCTCATCGACACCGTCTTTCACAGCCCGTTCGACGTCCGCACCGTCCGCCAGACGGCGCTCGGCGACCGCGCGATCGATCTCGCCCTCGTGCCCATCCAGCCCATGCGCGAGATCGCGCTCGCGACCGCGGATCACGTCGGCTTCGTCACCTCGGACTACGGTCACTTCCTCGGCTGCGCCGCCGCGACGGGCGCGAAAACGCTCTCACCTTGCGCGTCGGGCGAGCGCTTCGCCGAGCCGTACAGCGCGATGAACCACCTCGTCTACCCGGTCTCCCGCACGCGCGCCGCGCGCGACCTCGCGCGGTACGCGCCGAGCCAGCGTGTGCTCGTGCCCGCGGTCGGCGAGAGCCTCGTGCTCGAGGGCAGCGACGTGTCCATCGCGCCCGGCACCATCCCGCTCCACGTCTCCGGCGCTTTCGATCCGCGGCCGTTCCGACCGCTCGAGCTCGCGCCGATGTTCGACCCGAACCTCGACGATCGACCGCTCTCCGAGATACGTGAGGGTTGCCTCAGGTTTTGTCGGGACGTGCTCGCCCCTGCGATCGCGCGCGAGCTCTCGAGCCCCGTGTTCGCCGGTTTGAGCCTCGTCCTCGAGATCGTCCTCTCCGATGGAGCTCACCTCGCGCTCACGTTCGACACGAAGGGCAACGTCACCGAGCGCGGCGACGACGAATACGACGTCCTCGTGATGGTCGCCGGCTCGATGCTGCTCGACGTCATCGAGGGCCGGCGCGGCTGGGTCGAGCCGCTGCTCGCGGGCCTGCTGCGCTCGAGCGTGCGCGGCGCGCTCGTCGATCCCGAGCGCGTGAGCCCGCTGCCCGTCGCGCCGATGTTTCCCTACTACGCGATCAGCTACCGCGAGAGCATCGAGCGCGCGACGCTCGCGCGCGCCGAGGCCCTCGCGAGGGCGTAGCGATGAGCTCGCGACCGCGCTTCGTCGAGCTCTGCGCGCGCAGCAATTTCTCGTTCTTGCTCGGCGCCTCCCACCCGGAGGAGCTCGTCGCGGCGGCGCGCGAGCTCGAGATGCCCGCGATCGGCATCACCGATCTCGGTGGGATTTACGGCCTCGTCCGCGCCTACCGCGAGACGCGCGAGAACGGCGGCCGCCTCGTCACGGGCGCCGAGCTCGACGTCGATCTCGAGCTGGTGGAGGCCGAGACGGGCGCGCCCGCGCGCGGCCCGCACAGCGTGATCCTCTTCGCTCGCAACCACGACGGCTACCGCTCGCTCTGTCGGTTGCTCACGCGCTCGCACGAGGGTCGCGACAAGGGTGTTTGCGCGCTGCGGCTCTCGGATCTCTCGACGTACTCAGCTGGGCTCGAGCTCGCATTCGGGGTGGATGCACCGCTCTTGCGAGGACGCGAGCTCGACCCACATCGCTGGTCGCCCTCGTGGCGTGCACCGCTCGAAGCCTTCCGCGGGCACACGCACGTCGCGGCTCATCGCAGGCTCGACGGCCTCGACGCGCGTCGCACCGAGGCTGCGAAAATGCTGGCGGGCGCGCTCGACGCCGGCGTCTTCGCGACCGCTAGGCCGCTCTATCACCACCCGTCACGCAAGCCCGTGAGCGACGTCGTGCACTGCATCCGCGAGGGCACGACGCTCGACCAGGCAGGGCGCGCGCTCTCCATCAACGCCGAGGCTCGCCTGCGCTCCGGCGAGCAGATGGCCGCGCTCTTTCGCGACGAGCCGGGCTGGGTCGAGCGCTCCGCCGACCTCGCCGACGAGCTCACCTTCTCGTTCTCCGAGCTCTGTTATCGCTTCCCCTCGGACGACTGGATCAAGAGCGGCGAGACCTCCGACGAAGCGCTCGAGCGACAGACCCGCGAGGGCCTCGCGCTCCGCTACCCGACCGGCGCTCCGGCGAAGGTCGTCGAGCAATGTGACAAGGAGCTCGCGCTCATCAAGCGGCTCGGCGTGGCGCCGTACTTTCTCTCGGTGAAGGACGTCGTCGAGATGGCGCGACGACGTCGCATCCTCTGCCAAGGGCGCGGCAGCGCAGCGAACAGCGCTGTCTGCTTTGCGCTCGGGATCACCGCGGTCGACCCCGCGCGCTCCAACCTGCTCTTCGAGCGGTTCCTCTCCGCCGAGCGCGCCGAGCCTCCGGACATCGACGTCGACTTCGAGCACGAGCGCCGCGAAGAGGTGATCCAAGAGATCTACGAGAAGTACTCGCGCGAGCGCGCCGCGATGGTGTGCGAGGTCATCTGCTATCGAGGCAAGAGCGCCCTGCGCGAGACTGGCAAAGCCTTCGGCCTCGCGACCGAGCAGCTCGATCGGCTCTCGAGCCTCGTGATGCGTTGGGATCTGTCGGAGGTCACCGAGAAGACGGTGCTGGAGCTCGGCCTCGACCCACGCGACGCGCGCCTCATGCGGGCGATCACCATCGCGCGCACCATCGAGGGCTTCCCCCGGCACCTCTCGATTCACGTCGGCGGCTTCGTCCTCTCGGCCGAGCCGCTCGACCGCGTCGCGCCCGTCGAGCCCGCGCGCATGCCGGGTCGCACGGTGATCCCCTGGGACAAAGACGATCTCGACACGCTCGGCTTCTTCAAGATCGACGTGCTCGGCCTCGGGATGCTCACGTGCGTGCGCAAGTGCCTCGAGCTCCTCTACCGGCACGGAGAGCCCGTGGGCGATCCGGATGCGCCCTTCGACCCGATCGAGTCGGTCGCAGCGATCCCCGCCGAGGATCCCGCGGTCTACGACGCCATCGGCAAGGCCGACACAGTGGGCGTCTTCCAGATCGAGAGCCGCGCGCAGATGTCGATGCTGCCGCGCCTCAGACCGCGCTGTTTCTATGACCTTGTTATAGAAGTCGCCATCGTGCGACCCGGCCCGATCCAGGGCGGCATGGTCCACCCCTACCTGCGTCGCCGCTCGGGCAAGGAGCCCGCGCGCGCCCCGCACCGCATCCTCGAGCCCATCCTCGAGCGGACGCTCGGCGTACCGCTCTTCCAAGAGCAGGTCATGCAGATCGCGATGACCGGCGCGGGCTACACCGCAGGCGAGGCCGATCAGCTGCGCCGCGACATGGCCGCGTGGAAGAAACACGGCCGCCTCGAGCGACACCGCGATCGCCTGCTCGGGGGCTTCGCGGCGCGCGGCATCTCACGCGACTTCGGCGAGGCGCTCTTCAAGCAGATCCAGGGCTTCGGTGAATACGGCTTCCCCGAGTCGCACGCCGCGAGCTTCGCCCTCATCGTGTACGCCTCCGCCTGGCAGAAGACGCACCACCCCGCGGCCTTCGCGTGCTCCCTGCTCAACTCCCAGCCGATGGGCTTCTACAGCCCGTCGAGCATCGTGCAGGACGCGCAGCGCCACGGCGTCGTCGTGCGCCCCGTCGACATCGCGAAGAGCGACTGGGACAACCTCCTCGAGCCGCTCGCCGAGCCTCGCTCGTACGCGCTTCGCCTTGGTTTTCGCCAGGTGAGCGGCCTCGGTGAGGACGCCGGCAAGCGCATCGAAGAGGCCCGCGCGCACGCGCCCTTCGAGAGCATCGGCGACCTCGAGCGGCGCGCCGCGCTCAAGAAGAACGAGCTCGACGCCCTGGCAGAGTCCGGCGCCCTCGAGCCCCTCGTCGAGGGCCGGCGCGACGCGATGTGGCGCGCCCGCGCGCCGAAGCTCGGCGGCCTCTTCGAGGAGCAGGACCTCGAGCGCGAAGCGCCGCCGCCGCGGCTCATCCCTTTGAGTCCGATGGAGCAGCTGCTCCTCGACTACGGGAGAACGGGGCTCTCGCTCACCGATCATCCAATGAGGCACGTGCGCGCGCACCTCGCGAGCGAGCGCGTCTCGCGCGCCGCCGACCTCCCGAAGCTGCGCGATCGCCAGGCCGTGCGCGTCGCGGGGCTCGTCATCGGGCGGCAGCGTCCTCAGACCGCGAGCGGCGTCACCTTCGTCTCCCTCGAGGACGAGACCGGCGTGATGAACCTCGTCGTCACCGTGCCGGTGTTCGAGAAATATCGACACGCGATCCTGCACTCGACCATCGTGCTCGTGCGCGGCCGCCTCGAGCGCGAGGGCGACGTCATCCACGTCCTCGCGCGCTCCGTCGAGCGCCTCGAGCTCGAGTCCGCCGGCGGGCCGCTCCGCGCGCGCTCGCGCGACTTTCACTGACAGACCAGTAACAACACGCCGACAGACGACGGGTCCGAGCGCCACTTACACTGACAAACGCGTCACCGTTCTCGAGACCGTCTGCGATTGTGACGACGCGTCGTCGTCGCTGACGAACACTTCGTCGCCGAGTCCCGCGTCGCTTTTGTGCGGTACGCGCTCGCGCCGCATGATTTTGGGGCTGCCCCGAGTCTCGCCCATTGGCAGGGCACTTGCTCTCCGCGGCGCATGAAGATTCGCGCGCTCCTGCTCTCCACTTCACTCTCCATCCTAGCGGCTTGTGGGCGCTCCGATCATCGGAGTGCGCCGTCGCCGACGAGCGAAGAGACCTCGACACGTACCGAAGCTTCAGCGCTGCCGTTCGACCTGAAGATACTGCCTGAGGACGTACTCCTCTTCAGCAAGGCCGCCGCGGAGTCCTCGCCCCATGGAGTGAAGTACACGGAGCAGCCGAAGGAGGCCTTCGTCTCCCGTTGGGCCGCCATGATGTGCGCAGCCGATGACGTCTTCCGGGATTTCGTGGAAGCAGGGGGAGAGGAGTCGGAACGCATCATTGGTGAGGACGTCGCGGCGCGAAAGGAACTGGCAAAGAAGCTGGAGTGCGGGCAGAAGTTCGCCGAGAAAGTCCCGGTCAATCCCGCGCAATACCTCATTGTCTTCGGGGCAGACAGGAGCGCAAAGAGCGTTCGAATTGTCCTCAACGATCTCGAGGAGTACCCGTCGGGGGACTGGGTCAAGAAGGCCAAAGACAAAGGCGAGCACATCACCCAGGCCTACTGCTTCACCGCAAAGCCAAAGTACGAGGCTGACAAACGTGGAAGCGACAAGGACAAACCCCGCGAGTGCGAGTGGGTCAGTGACAAAGCGAAGGGCGTCCGCGCAGACCGTGGTGTGGCTCGTGTCGAGGGGACGAACATGTGGCTCTTCGGTTCGCTCGACTCCATCAAGGCGTTCGGCGACGCGTTCGCCCCCGACGGCAAACATATCGACAAGTCACTCGACGGCTTCAGCGTGCTGCTCGGCAAGGTGAAGGGGCACGAGCTCGTGTCGATGGGAACGCAGGAGTCTGCCGGGGGGCTCGACTTGATCTTGGATGGCGTCGGCGACTCGAAGAAGCCAAAGGACGACACCGAAGTGGAGTTGAGAAAGCTCGGGGACAAGGCCAAGAGCATCGACTACCAGTGGGCCCAGGGCGTGACCTCGACCTCGAGCTCGACGAAGACTGACTACTACTTGAAGTGTAAGAGCGAGTCAGACGCGAAGGATATGAAGGTCATCCTCGGTGAGATCTGGACGCTCTCGAAGGTTGCGGCCAAAGAGTTGGAAGAAAGGGAGAAGGACCAAGCGCTGCCCGACTCCCAGTATGACAAGGCTCGCGTCAAAGCGAATGTAGGCCGCGTGAAGGCCTTGCGCGCCGCGATGAAGAAGGACAGCACCCAGATCAGACAAGAGGGTGTGTGGGTCACGCTGTCGCTGACGACCGAGATCGACGCCACAGACCAAGAGGACTTCGGCAAGCTCATGAAGGCCCGCTGGGAGCCAGCGGCGAAGGCCACGGCCTCGCTGCTCAAAGGCGAGAAGCCCGACAATGAGGTCCTGAAGGCGCTCGGGGGCAGCGACCTCGTCGACGCGGTGGCGGCGACCGCCAAAGATTAGCAGGCGCTCGACATTTACAGCGCTGTCAGCGGTTCACGTCAGCGAGCGTCACAGCGATAGGGATCTTCGATGGAGGGCGCCGGGCCGAGCCGCTGCCATGACGCCAGTCGCTTGGACCGGAAGGTGAGCCGCACAGTCACGTAGTCACCCCCCGCGCCTTGCGGTCCGAGCCGCTCGCTCACGAAGACGTCGTATTCCCATATCCAGCCGTCGTGATCGCCGCGGATGAACATCGGGCTGCCGGTGAAGGCGACGATCTCGCTCGGGGTCATGCCGACGCTCAGCTTACCGAGGCCCGCTCGCCAATCCGCCGGGCGCGCGCGGTCCACGTTGCCGAGCGCGTTGCGAGGCTCGAACGGGACGCCCATGCGGACGAGCGCGTGCTGCGCGCGCAGCCTGCCGAGCGCGACCTCGTACGTCCAGAGTCCGTCGCTCCTCGTGCCGTCGGCGGGCTTGTCTCTGCGCTCGAGCGCGAGCAGCGAGGGGACGGCCTCGCGGACGAGCTCGCGCCCCGCGAGCCGCGCGAGCTCCGACGCGATCGCGAGCTGGTCCTGATGGAGCGCCTCGGCGAGCGCGTCGCGCAGCCACGCCGCGAGTCCTTGGTCGGGCGCGGGCACGCTGTCGAGCCGCGCTCCGCGCCGAGCGTCGAACGTCACGCGTTGTCCCTGCGAAAGGATGAGCGTGAGAGAAGCACCCTCCCTCGCGGTCGCGAAGTAGCCGATCGGCGCGTGCGTCCAGAAGGTGCCCGCTGTCGACGGCTGGAGGTGCGCGCGGAGCGTGCGATCGGCCTCGAGCTCGCGCAGCACGTTGAGGGACGAGAGCGCCCGACCGCTCTCATCGAAGAAGACCAGCTCGTCATCGGCGTGCACGATCGCGCTCGTGCCGTCCACGTGGACCCAACCCGCCCACGGCGTCGCGTTCGCGCGCCGCTGGAGCTCGAAGCGCGGCACCTCGAAGTCGCTGCGATAGTCGCGCGGCACGAGCTCGAAGAGCCCATGCTCGTACGTGCGCGCGCGGCCCCAAAAGCTCGCTGGTGAGCACGCGCCCACGACAACGCGATAGCGGCCATCCCGGGAGCGCGCTTCGAAAGGGGGATATTCGTAGGTCGTGCGAGGACGCGTCACGCTGCGCTCTCGACGGTAGCAGGTCGGACACGCCCGCGCGGCTCCGCTCGAGGCGGTTCCGGGTCCGCCACAAGAGGCGTAGCTTGCCGAGGTGCTCGTCTACAAGTACCGAGTCCCCGCGGTGAAGGCGCGCCCTGGGCGCGACCCGCGCACGGGCGCGATACGCATACTCCCGGCGAAGCCTGCTGGCTTTCACATCGTAGAAGTCACGCTCGACGGCGCGACCCTCACGACGAAGCGCACGCGCCGCGACAAGACCCGGGTGAAGGTCGTGACCTTCGCGAGCGAAGCTGCGGCGCGCGCGCGGTACGTCGCGCTCGCACGCAAGGGTCGCTTCCGCCGGGGCACCGCCGAGCACGAGGCCGCAGCGCGACGCTCCGCGGACAAAGCCGGGCAGCGCGGCTCGCTCCTCCTCTTCGCCGAGCTCCACGACAAGGGTGACCCGCGCGCGCTCGACGAGCTCTTCGCGTCGACCGGAGATGGGCTCTCGTCGGTCGCGGCCCGTCTCCACGGCGACCAGCGCCCGGCGATGCGCGCGCTCATGCTCGACTACGTGGACGACGGCTGCGATCGGCCCGAACACGCCGTCGTGGTGAAGGGGCTCCTCGCGCTCGCCGAGCGCCACGCGGACGACGAGCTCATGGCGCACCTCCTCGTCGCCTTTGATCGAATGGAAAAGCGATGGCTCGTCGAGGACGCCGCGGGTGCGCGCCGCCTCACGAGGAGCCCCGCGATCGTGTCTGACGGAGAGGAGATCTCGCGGCGCTTCTCGGTGAAGACGCGCATGCACCTCTGTCGCCGCGCGTGGCGCTACTTCCGCCGACTCGCGCACCGCGAGCCCGAGCGCTACCTGCGCGCGATCGTCCCGGCCCTCGCGCGCTTCGAGGATCGAGACCTCGCGGACGCCGCGAAGCTCCTCGACGCGTGGTCGCTCTGTCACGCGCTCTTCTGGGGCGCGCGCGAGCTCCGCCGCCGCTCGCGTGGCGTCACCCTCGACTCCGATCGCTCCCTCGCCGACCTGGAGCCCGCTCCTCTTCGACCCGAGCTCTGGCGTGACGCACGCGAGCATGTCGTCGCGCTCGCCGCGACCGCGCGCTCGCGCACCGTTGCACGCGCCGCTGTCCTGTTGCTCGAACAGGACCACGAAGCGTGGCTCCAGCATTTGCCCTACGCGGACGCGAAGCGCCTCCTCTTCGCCGCGCACGACGCCACGCGACTCTTCGCATTGAAGTACCTCGGCAGCGTCCAGGACCTGGAAAAACAGGCAGTGGCGGAGTGGCTCGAGCTGCTCGGGCGCGCCTCGACGGACTCCTCCGGTCCGCTCGTCGCCGTGTTTCGCAAGCACGTGACGCCTCGCCGGCTCGGGGTCGACGACTGCCTCGAGCTCGCGATGTCGCCGCTCGCCGACGTCGCGGAGCTCGGGCTCTCGTGGCTTCGTGGCAAGCTCCCCTCCGAGCCGAGCGCCGCGGAGCGCCGCCACCTCCTCCGTCTCGTTCAGGCCCGCGCTCCACACGTCCGTGCGACGGCCGCGGACTTCTTGGCCAAGCTCGTCTCGAGCGCGCCCGCGGCTCGCCCCGAAGAGGTGCGCGAGCTCCTCGACGCCCCCGACCCTGCGTCGCGCGAGCCCGCGCTCGGGCTCACCGACGAGCGTCGCTTTCGAGAGAGCCCGGTCGTGCTGCGCGCGATGGCCGAATCGCCTTACAACGATGTCAGAGACCGCCTCCTCGACGTGCTCGATGCTCCGGGGCCCACGCATGGAGAAGAGAGCGCGCTCTCCCCGCTCGACCGGCACCTCTGGGCGACGACGCTCGCTGATATTCACCGCGGTGGGCGCGCCAAACTCAAGGCTCTGCGCAGCCTCGCCGCGGAGCTCGCGAGGAGCCCCGCGCGCGCTCCAGCGCTCCTGCCGCTGCTCCGCATCTCGGTGCGAAGCGTGCGCGGCCCCGAGCGCCGACACGCCCTCGCGGCGCTCGTCCAGGTCGCGTGCGCGAGCGAGGCGCTCGCGGGCCTCGTGCGCGCGGAGTTCCCCGAGCTCGCGCTCGGCGCCACCGATCGCGAGGTGGTCGCGTGAGCACGGTCCGGCTCTCGTATCCCTCGCGCAGCGACGTCCTCACGACCGAGAGCGGCGCGACGGTCGCGCTCGCCCCGAACCTCGCACGCGAGCGCGTGAGCTTCGACGGCGAGGTCGACGATCCGCTGCGTTTTCGCGAGGCGATGAGCGCCCTCCACGAGGTCGTCGTCGGCGACCTCCGCTACAAGCCACGCGACAAGTCCGCGTACGTCGCCTTCAAGGCTCGCGAGCAGGCCGAGCGGCAGGCGGTCGCGACGCGCGCCTACGTCGCCGCGCACGACCAAGCTCGCAGAGCCCCTCGCGCTCCGCGCCCCGATCTCAAGGACGACTTCCGGCGAGCGCACAGGCTCTATTGGCGGGCCCGCAACGACTGGTCGAGCGAGCTTCGGCGCAACGATCCCGAGCTCTTTCGCCACCTCGTGCCGTGCGACCCGGTGATCTCGGTCGCGCCCGACACCGTCTTCTTCGAGGCCTTCTCCAAGGACGAGTCGAGCTACGGCTGCCTCTACGTCGACCGCGGCGCGTTCCGCACGAGCTCGAGCGTCGCGCTCGGTACGACCAACGTCGACTACTCGCAGTCGCTCTACGATCACCTGCAGACCCTGCGGAGCTACCGCTCGACGCGCATATCGTTGGACCCCAAAGGATTCGACGTCGAGGTGGCGGGCCGCGACGGGCACCGCGAGGAGAAGATCGAGCTGCCGAGCTCGTGGCTCCGCGGCTTCGGGCAGATCTCGGCGGCGACGATGCTCGGGCAGGTCTCGTTCACGCTGCCGACCGAGGTCGTCTACGCGCTCCTCGCGTTCTTGCGGCGACGCCGCGAAAAGACGGGGCCGCGCTCGATCCGAGTGCGCCTCGTGCCGGGCAAGCCGCCCGAGCTCGTGCTCGATCCGTGGGGCACCGTCCTCACCTCGCGCGGCCCGCGCTACGAGGGTCCACGGCCCGAGGAGATCAAGCTCTGGGGACGCCGCCGGCTGCTCGCGTTCGCGCGCACGCTCCCGCTCGCCGAGCGCTTCGAGGTCACGCTGCTCGGCTCGGGGATGCCGAGCCTCTGGGTCGCGCACCTGGCGGGGATGCGGTTCGTGCTCGCGCTATCTGGTTGGACCTCCAACGATTGGACCGGCAGCCTGTCGCTCGACATGCTCGCGGGCGATCTCCGGCCCGATCTCAAGGTCATGCACAGCCTCACGACGGAGCTCGTGCGCGATCGCTCGGCGACGCTGAACGAGCTCGCCGCTCGCACGGGGGCCGCGCGCGACGCGCTCCTCGGCTCGCTCGTAGAGCTCGCGCGTCACGGGCAGGTCGTCTTCGACCCCGACAGCAAGCGCTTCCGCTACCGGTCGGTGCTCGCGACGCCCATCACGCTCTCGAGCGACGACGAGGCGAGCGCCGAGCTCGCGGGCTCACGCGCTCTCTTGAGGGAGGGCGCGGTCTCGCTCGACCGTGAAGAGCTGCTCGACGGCGGGCGCGTGCTCCTCGTCGGGACAGTCGCGAAGGTCGCTTGCGAGGTCCTGCTCGACCCCGACGGGCGCATGCTCAAGGCCCGCTGCGGGTGCAGCTATCACCACCAATTCGGTCTTCGGAAGGGGCCTTGTCGCCACCTCTTCGCGCTGCGCGTGAGCTTCGACGAGCGCGCGCGCAGGCCCTCAGCATCGAGCGCGTCGCCGCTCATCCATTGACGGTTACCGGCTTTGTGCCGGCCTGAATCGGCCTTATGAAACGTCCTCGAAGAGCCCCTGATTCGCTGAAAGGAGCCTCGCTCTCCCGAGCCCACCATGCCGCGGCGCTCCGCCGCGGTGGCCGCTACTCTGTCGTACTTCCCGACGCCCGATATTCGGGGGCCGCCCAGCTCTGCTGCGACAACCACGAAGGCAACCCGCAGGGTTTGCTAGTCACAGCAGAGCGGGCTGGCCTTGGTGATCGGACGTCGTCGTCAGCAGGTCGTCGAGTGAGCGGGGCTCCTTTCAGCGTGTCAGGTCTCTCGGCCCTTTGTCGCGACGGCTCGAGGGGCTGATGGGTCTCTGGGACAAGATCAAAGGCTTCTTCGGCGTGAAGGCTCAGCCCGCGCGAGAGCCGCTCTTCGACGAAGAGGAGCAGCCGACCTCGGCGCTGCGGTCCGCCGTCGAGGACGCGATCGAAGCGCGGGTGAAGGCCGCTCACCTCTTCACCGCCCAAGACCTCGCGACCCAGGTCCTCAAAGGTCAGCGCGCGCTGCCGCAGAAAGCAAACAAGCTTGTAAGAAAACGCGTCCACGAGCTGTACGACGAGGGTTTCTTCAGCTCGCTCGGCTATCAGCGCGACTACGCGCTCGGCGCCACGGCCGACGTCTACCACCCGCGTGGGACGAGCGCCGAGCAATACCCCGGCAAAGGTGGCGGCAAGGCGCGCGAGGCGCCGGCCACGGCGCGCCAAGCCGTCACAGCCAAACAAGCCAAGGCCACGCCGAAGAACGTACCCGCGCCGCCCCAGCCCGCTGCGCCGGCGCCCGCCGCGAAGACGACCCCGTATCGCCAGCACGCGGACCCCTACTCGGGCGGCGAGGCTCTCGGCATGTCCGCCGAGGAGCTCCGCGCGCGCGCGCTGCAGATCCAACCTTGGCTCACCCCGTTCATCGGCCGCACCGATCTCATCCCGCCGACCTCGGACGAGCGCACGCGGCTCATCGATCGCGCGCTCGTCCTGCGCGGCTACCTGACGGAAGCTCAGCTCGAGGAGATCCACAGGATCGGCGACGAATGGTTGGAGCACAAACAAGACGCGCGCGTGATGGAGCTCCGCGCCCGGTCGAAGACGCGCGAGGCGCTCGAGGAGCACGACAAGAAGAAGCTCGAGGCGAAGGCCGAGAAGAAGCGCGCCGCCGCCGAGCGCCGCGCCCAGCGCACGAAGGAGATCGCCGAGCGTCGCGCAACGGACATCGTGTTCCTCGGCAAGGGCGTGTCGGGCAAGCTCGGGGATCGCAGGAGCGACCTCGAGGCGCTCGAGCGCGCGAACCTGCCTTTGCTCTCGACCCCAGCGGATCTCGCGCGCGCCCTCGAGCTCGATATCCCCACGCTGCGCTGGCTCGCGTTCCACACCGAGGCCGCGGAGCGCATCCACTACGTGCAATTCGAGGTGCCGAAGAAGACCTCGGGGGTCCGCGTCCTCTCCGCGCCGCTGCCGAAGCTCGCTCGCGCGCAGGGTTGGATCCTCCGTGAAATCCTGGAGAAGCTGCCGCTCAGCGATTCGGCGCACGGGTTCGCGCGCGGTCGCTCGACGGTGACGAACGCGACGCCGCACGTCGGGCGCGCGGTCGTCGTGAACGTCGACCTCAAGGACTTCTTCCCCTCGATACGCTTCCCCCGCGTGCGCGGGCTCTTCGAGGAGCTCGGCTATTCACCGGCGGTCTCGACGATCCTCGCGCTGCTCGTCACCGAGGCTCCGCGCCAGAAGGTCGAACTTGAGGGCAAGCGCTACTGGGTCGCGCGCGCGCCGCGGGGGTTGCCGCAGGGCGCCTCTACGAGCCCAGCCATTTCCAACTACATCGCGCGCAAGCTCGACCGCCGGCTCGTTGGGATGTGCGCGAAGCACGGCGTGACCTATACGCGCTACGCCGATGATCTGACGTTCTCGGGGGACAAAGAAACCGAGCGCGCTATTGGCATGTTGCTCGCGCGGGTGCGGCACATCGTCACGGAGGAGGGCTTCACCGTGCACCCCGACAAAGTCCATGTCGCGCGCGCCGGCAATCGGCAGTTGGTCACCGGCGTGGTGGTGAATCACCGGCTCGCCGTCCCGCGCGAAGAACTCCGCAGCTTGCGGGCGATCCTTCACGCGGCGAAGAAGACCAGCCTCGAGGCAGAGAACCGTGAGGCGCACCCCGACTTCGGCGCTCACCTGCGCGGCAGGATCGCCTACGTGAGCATGATCGACCCGGCCAAAGGCGCCGCGCTCCTCACCGCGCTCGAGGCCCTGGGGCCCGCTGAGCTTACAACAAAGTAACAATAGACCGGGACCCACCGCGTGGGTGAACCACCGGAGGGTGGGTCGGCGGACCGCCCGCGCAGGAGGGTGCACAATTATTGTCGAATGTTGTGAAACCGACGCACGCGGCGTCCGAAGAAGTGGGGGTCACGCTGAGATTCTGCGGCCACTCGAGTGCACAAGGTTTGCGCCAGGCCGCCTACAAAATCCTGGAGGAGCTCTCATGAACACGTTCGCCCGACTCTCGCTCGCTGCTGTCCTCGCCCTCTCTGCCGCGACCACCATGGGGTGCGCCTCCTCGGAGAAGAAGGAGTCGGCGACGGGGAACGACGCGAAGGAGACCGAGAAGAAGGATATTGTCGATACGGCCGCCGGAGCCGGTAAGTTCAATACCCTCGTAGCGGCGATCAAGGCCGCGGGCCTCGTCGACACACTGAAGGGTAAGGGACCCTTTACGGTCTTTGCTCCGACCGACGAAGCCTTCGCAAAGCTGCCGGCGGGGACCGTGGACAACCTGCTGAAGCCCGAGAACAAGGACAAGCTGATCGCGGTCCTCACCTATCACGTAGTCGCTGGCAAGGTGATGGCGAGCGACGTGGCCGGAATGGACGGTAAGACCGCAAAGACGGTTCAGGGCGGCGACATCAAGATCTCGGCGTCCGGCGGCAATGTTCAAATCAACGACGCGAAGGTCGTCACGACCGACATCGAGTGCGAGAACGGCGTCATCCACGTGATCGACACCGTGATCCTGCCGCCGTCCTGAGCTGGTACGCCGGTCCTAGTTAGCTTGGGGTTCGCCCAGGCCCCGCGTTCGTAGCACTAGTCCCACCAGCCCTGAAGGAAGAGCTGCCCCGTACGCCGATCGAGGTAAATCCAAGCCTCGGCGACGGTGCGCTCACCGCGTGCGACGTTGCTCGTGGCGCCGTCGAAGGCCACGAGCACACGCACGTAGTCGCGGTGCGTGGTGCTGTCGGTCCACCACGCGACGCCGTCGAGGCGTCGATCGAAGTGGACGCGCTCGACCTTGAACGGCTCGCGCCCGACGCGGAAGGTCACGCCCGCGCGCAGCCGAGAGATGGCCGCGCTGAGTCGGCTCGCGGGCTGAGCATCCTCGAGCTCCAGCAAGACTGGCTCGGAGAGCAGTCGCGGTGGCTCGGCAGGCTCGAGCTCGTCGAAGGACGAGAAGAGCGGTAGCTGCGCGGCGCGGCTCGTGCGCGATTTGCGAGGAGCGGGAGTGAGCTCGACGGCGTCGATGCGCGTGCGCCGCTCGGGGCGGAGATCGTCACCGAGACCGAGCGTCCCCACGTTCTCGAAGCCGAGCTCGGCCGAGAGCTCGGACAAAAGCGCGGGCAGGGCGTCCGGATCGAGGGTGCGACCGCGCGCGATATCGAGCTGAATTTCGGGCGCGCGCACGATGCGCGAGGCGCGTAGCTCGAGGCCGCGTACGGGCGCCGCGAGCGCATTGCCCTCGAGTTTTGCTTTAACAGCGCGAAAGATATCTTCGGTGTGGCTGAGCGGCGCGGGCAGCTCGATCGAGAGAACCTCGAGCGACGCGAGGGGGGAAGGGCCGCCGTCTCCGGCGGACCGCCGAGCTGGAGCGATGAAGGCCCGATCGAACCTGAGCTCGATTTCCAGGTGAAGCGAGGCTTGCCTGCGCCCGACGAGCCGCGACGAGATACGCGAGACCATACCGCGCGCCGCGAAGAGGAGCTGCTGCGCGGTCTCGACGCCGTCCTCGAACGAGGTCTCCTCGACGAGGACAGCCGAGGGCTCGTAGGCGACGAGGGGGCGCTCGTCGCGACCGTCGAGCCACGCGAGGAGCTCGCGGACAGCGCTGCGCGCGCCTCGATCGGCGACGAAGGGCTCGACCCGTGCTCCGAGCTGCGTGCGCTCGAGCGCCATCGCGTCGCCGAGGGTGAGGACCCCGAGTTTGTGGAAGAACGCAGAGCCGTCGGGGCCGAGCGCGAGGGCCGCGAGCGGGAGCTCCGCGATGGCGCGCCGCACGCCGCCCGAAGGCACGATGCGCTCGATCGCCGGGCGGTGCGTCGCGAAGCGCGCGATGGCCTGCGCCGTGCGAGGACCGGGCGCGATCGAAGCCTCGACGCAGCGCGGGCGGCCGCCAGGATTGGCCGCGATGGCTGCGACGATCGCGTCGAGGAGCGCGACCTCACCGCCGAAGAGGTGCGCGACCCCGGTGACGTCGATCCACACGGTGTCGGGGCCACCGATCTCCACCGTCGTGCCGAAGCCGAGCCCGAGATCGGCCGCTGCGGCGAGCGCAACGGCGACGGCCCGCGGGGTCACGCGCGCGAAGCGAAGCTCGCTCGAGCGGGTCATTGCCTCCGACACGCGCATCCCTGGTCGAACGCCCCGCGCGAACGCTGCTTGATCGACCTCTGCGAGGACGGCAGCGCCCGAGTCGTCGTCGGCCGCGTCGTCGCTCACGACGACACAGAGCGGGTGCGAGACGAGGAGCGGCTGAGCCGCGCGCGCGAGCTCACACGCGAGCTCGGGCAGGACGACGGCTGCGATGCGACGCTCGTCAGGCGCGAGCGACATCGAGCGCTCCCACGTCGCGCTCGGCGCCGATCGCGAGTCTGCCGCTGACGCGCCCGAAGCGCTCCTTGGAGATGCGCGCGACCCAGCGATCGCCAACGAGGGAGTCGCCGACGCGCGCGAGATCGAGCCGCATCGCCACAGGGAGATGGATGGAGCGCGGGGCCGTCGCGTCGGTGAGGACGATGAGCGTCGTGTCCGTACCCTCGAGCGCGATGGCGAGCCGACGAACTACGGTCGACCAGCGATCGAGCCGGACGGTGCCCAGGTTCGAGGCCCCCGGCGGAGCCGAGGTGTCGACGACGATCACCGCGAAGACCCGACTCTCCGCGATGCGGATCACCGAGCGCGCCAGCGCTTCGATCGAGGGACGAACCACGAGGAGCCGCGTCGGATCGACCCGCGCGCGGAGGACGGCAGGCGTGTGCAGCGTGCGCCAAGGATCGACGAAGGCGCACCACGCCCCAGCGGTCTGCGAGTCGACGGCGCGCGCCCGCGCGAGCTCCTGAGCGGAGGCGCACGCAGCGAGCGCGACCGAGGTCGCGCGACCGAGCGAGCGAGGTGTCGTGAGCTCGACCACGGCCCCACAAGGCAGACCGCCGTCGGGCAAGAGCTCGTCGAGTCGAGCCGGGGACGCGAGCCCGAGAGGCAGAGTCTTGGCCCGAGCCTCACCGTTCTCGACGCTCTCCTGGGAGGCGTAGCCGACACGTGACATGAGCCCGCGCGGGTCGAGCACCTGGCCCAAGGCCTTCATACTGAACACCCTATCACCCACCTCCCCGCTGCCAAGAGGTCCATCCACGATCCTAGGACATTGTTCGTCCCATCATCCTACGCGTGTCGCGGCCGCTCCGAATCGAGCCCGCTCCGAATCGACAGGGTTCGATAGACTCGAGTCATGCTTCGCTTCGACCGCACGACAACACCAACCGCGCTCCTCCTCGTCACCTCGCTCATCGGTTGCGGAGCGAAGGTCGTTTGGGAAGAGGATGGCGCCGGCGGAGCAGGCGGCGGCGAGACCAGCTCGAGCAGCTCGTCGAGCTCCAGCACGACCTCGACGGGGACGAGCTCGACGTGCGACGGCCTCTTCGAGGCGATGCAGACGGCCTACGACCACGCGCGCGCCTGCAGCCCGCTCGACCCCGTCATCCAATGTGACGGGAGCGTCGTGTTGCTCGACACGTGCGCGTGCCCGAATGTCGTCGTCAACGAGCACAACATCACGGAGATCGAAGAGGCGCGCGCAGCCTACGAGGCTTGGGTCGCGGCTGGCTGCGGCCCCATCCCGTGCGCCGTCTGTCTCGAGGCCCACGGGGGTACCTGCTTTACCGAAGGCGACGGCTCCAAGGGCCACTGCCAGGCGATCACCAACTAGCCCATTGGCTGATTACAAGAAGGTCAGTTACAGACTGGGCTGCAGTCGCTCGCGCACGTGCTGCACATGCACTGTTCGATAGGCGCGCCGCCCGGATGCATGGTCGTGCAGGTGTCGAGGCACGCAGCGTCGGTGCACGCCTGAGCGCAGCTGACCCACGCCTGACACTCGGCCTGACCCACCATTTGGAAGCATTGGAAGGCCGCGCTCGTGCAGCTGTTCTGAGCGCATGTCTGACAGGCCTGTACGTTGCCGCCGCCACCCACGCCGCCGCCACCCACGCCGCCGCCACCCACGCCACCGCCGCCAGTCCCCTGGCAGCCGTTCACGCAGTCCGTCAGTGGGCCAGGGCTACCCTGCAGAGCGCCGAAGATTGCATTGCAGTCTACGGTGGGGTCGTTCACGCAGCCTGCGTAGCAAACCCCCTGCGGTGTGGCGCAGTCGATGAGACCTGCGCATTGATTCGCAGGTAGACCGCAGGCGGCTGCTTTGGTGCAGGCGTCGGCGCACGGATCTCCCGTGCCGCCACCAGCGCCGCCAATGGCGTTACCGCCAGTACCATTGCCCCCAGTCGCGGAGCCACCTGCCCCACCGAGGCCATTGTTACCGCCCGAACCGCCAGCTCCACCGGTGACGCTACCACCTTGTCCAGAGCCACCGCTCGCGCCGGTCCCCCCGCTACCGCCCGTAGGATCGCTGTCGCCGCAAGCGACCACCGCCAAACAAAGCCCAATCCCAATCGTTAAAGACCGCATATGCAGAGAGCATAGCGCGTGACGTCGAGGTCAGACCACGTTCGCGCTCAGCGCCCCGACAAGAACCGCAGTCGCTGAAAAATCCACTCTGGCAGTCGGCGCACCGTCGTCATGATGGGCTGCCAATACCAGGGCACGTAGACGTCCTCGGGGCCGGCGTCGCGCACCCTAAGTACGGTGTCTGCCACGTCGCCTGCGGCGGCGAAGAGCAGGTTCTTCTCGTGGTCGCGGGTCATCGGGGTATCGACAGGCCCGAGCCGAATGGTGCAGATGCGGACGCCCTTGCCGTAGAGGCGCGAGCGCACACCCTGCAAATACAGGGACAGCGCGCCCTTCGCCGAGCCGTAGGTGTAATTGCGAGGCCGCCCGCGATCCCCGGCGACGGACGAGAAGATCACGAGCGAGCCGCGCCCCCGAGCCTCGAAGAGGTTGGCGATCGGGATGACGAAGGCGAGGACGCTGAGCAGGTTCACGCGGATGACGCGCTCGGCCTCGGTGAAGGAGCGCTCGCTCTCGAGCTGGTCGCCGAGGTCGCCGTGCACGATGAAGACCGAGTCGAGCCCGTCGAGCACCTCGTCAGCCTGCTTGACGATCGACTCCGCGCGCGAGGTGTCGAGGAAGTCGCTCGCGATGTGCGCGACGACGGCGCCGCCGAGCGAGCTCGCGAGCGCCGCGAGACGGCCCTCGTTGCGGCCGACGAGGACGAGCGACTCACCGCGCGACGCGCAGCGCTTGGCGATCTCCGTCGCGATGGCCGAGGTCGCTCCGATGATGAGCGTCTTTCGCATGCTCGATCAGGGAGTCTCGAAGCGGCCGCGCGTCTGGAGGGTGAAGCCGGACTCGGTCTCGACCAGCGATTGAATCGTCGTCTTGCCGAAGGTCGCGGGGCCGACGACCTCGGCGCGTGCATGCGCCGCGAGCGCGCCGACGAAGGCCTCGGCGGCGGACTTGGTCGAACCGTCGACCCAGAGGGTGAGCGGGAATCGATAGGGGCCCTCGCGCGGGGCGACGCGATCGGTCGAGTCGCCGTCGGCGTCGATCACGCGACCGAGCAGCGCGCCCGCGTGGAGGAACTCGGCCGCGAGACGATAGGCAGACTCGACGTCGCCGCCTGGGCAGCCGCGGAGATCCAAGACGAAGCGCTCGGCGCCAGCGTCACGGAGCCGGGCCTGCGCGGTGAAGAAGGCGCTCGTGAGGTCCGCGGTGAAGCGCTCGACGCGGAAGTAACCGACTCCCGGCTCGAGGAGCTCCGCGCGGCTCGAGGGGGCGCGCTCGAAGCGCGCGATGAGCTCGCAAACGCGGTCCACATCGAGCGCGCTCGACGTGGCATCGGCCGCTGTTTCTTCAACGTCGTCATAAGCGATCAGCACCGTGGGGATGCCGGGCGCGACGACGACGCCGTAGGCGTTCATGTTGTTGCCGCTGATCTTGCTCGTCAGCCGAATGGCGGCCTTCTTCTCGACGAAGACCACGAAGCTCCCCATCTCGAAGAAGCCGGGGCCCATGTTGATCCCCGAGGCGACGCCGCCCCCGGTGCCAGGCTCGTCGAGCGTCGTCTTCGGGATGAAGGACCCGATGGTGAGGGCGTTCATCTTGCCGAACATCACGATCGGCGACCACATGAGCGCGGTCGCGTGGATGCCCAAGTTCACATACGGCACGGGGATCATGATGGGCGGCGTTCGACACCAGTCGAGCTGCGCCAGGTTCATGCCCGGACCACGCACGGAGGCAGGAAAACAGACGCCCATAGCTCAACCCAGGTGAATGGCTTTGCCATTGATTTTGACGTCGTCCTCGGTGACGAACGTCGCGCTCTTCGCTTGTGTGAGCGAGGCGCCGTCGACGATCTCGTGGCGTCGACCGACGTGCACGCTCACGAGGTCTCGCACGCGCTGGGTGAGGCTCGTCACGCGTTCGACGACAGACTCGGCGACCACGCGCAGCCGCGCCGTCGTGAGCGCGACGTCGGGCCCCGAGATCTCGACGCCTTTGGCGCCTGCGATCTTCACCACGCCGTCGCTCGAGCGGAGCTCCACGTCGCCTTGGAACGAATAGACGGTGCGCCCCTGACTCATGAGCACGCCGATCACGTAGCAACGCTCGAGCTCGCTGATGACGAGGACGGTGTCTCCGACCGCGGGCTCCCACGGGCTGGCGAGGGCGATCGCGGCGCTCGCCGTCGCGCCGGACTCCAAGCGAACCTCGAGCGACGCGCCACGCACGGCGAGGACCTCGGCGGGGCCCAGCGTGCGCTGCGGGCTCGCGAGGTTCACCGCTTGCGCTGACTCGGGAGGAATCAAGATGGCGACGTTGGACTTGGACATGTTTCCTCGGCGTGGCTGGCGAATCAGGGGTAGTCGGCGGGCGCAGTAGGCTGAATCCAGGCTTCGGCCTCGAGGCGATCGACGTCGGTGCGCGACATGCCCGTCGTGGTGGCGCCCGTGTAGCTCGCGCCCTCGTCTATGACGTTGTGCAAGACAGCGCCCGAGAGATCGGCCGCGCGGAGCTTCGCGTTCTTGAGGTTCGCGTGGGAGAGCTCGGCGTTGTTCAGCTTCGTTTGGGAGAAGTTCGCGCCCTCGGCGTTGGCCTTGCCGAGCTGCGCGTCCCGGAGGTCGGCGCCGGCGAAGCTCGCGAGGCGCAGGTCGGCGCCGACGAACGTGCCGAACCGGAGGAGTGCCTCGTCGAAGCGGGAGCGCTCGAGCTTCGCGCTCTCGAAGCTCGCGCCCTTCGCGCGGACGGATTCGAAGCGAGCGCCCGCGAGATCGGCCTGAGCGAAGCTCGCGTATTGGAGGTTCGCTCGGGTGAACGTGGCCTGTGCGAGCTTCGCGCCGTTGAAGCTCGAGCCCGAGAGGTCGGCGCCCGAGAAGTCGCGGCCCGAGAGATCGAGCTCGTGAAACACGCAGCGCTCCATCGTGAGCCCGACGAAGGGCACGCGGGCGATATCGGTCGCGCGAAGATCGAGCCCGCGAAGGACCGCGCCATCGAGCTTCACGTCGTCGAGCTGAGCGTCGCGCACGAGCGCGTCGCTGATGAAGGCCCGCTCGAGGTTCGCGCCGAAGAGCTTGGCGCTGTCGAGCGCCGTCTTGCCCAAGCGCGCGCCCGACAGGTTCGCGCCCGAGAGATCGGCGCCGGAGAGGACGGACATCTCGAGATCCTGGCCTTGCAGATCGACCGCGCCGAGCTTCGCGTTCAACATCACGACGCGCGCGAGCTTGGCCCCGGTGAACGTCGCGCCCTCGAGCGCGCAGTGCGAGAGGTTGCAGAGCGTGAGCTTCGCGTTGGTGAAGTCGCAGCCGCGAAGGTCCACGCTCTCGAACGACGCGTTCTCGAGGTCGAAGCCCACGAACGACATCGGGGTGTCGGCGTCGTCGGAGGGCGACGCGGCGCGCGCGCCGCCGAGCGCAGGCAGCGCGTTCGCGACGGCCTCGGCGGTCGTGGGGACCGCGCCCGCGCCCGAGAAGTTCACCGGGCTCGAGGGGGACTTGAGGTCGCGAGGGCGGAAGATCGCGCTCGTGAACTGGCAGCCGACCAGCGAGCTCGGCAGGCGCGCCCCGCGCAGGTCCGAGCCGTAGAAGCTGACGGACTTGAGCTTGGCCCCCGAGAGGTCGACGCCACGCAGATCGGCGAGCGCGACCGCTGATTCCTCGAGGGTCGCGCCCTCGAGGGTCGCGTCGGTCCACCGCGTCTGCGTGAACATCCCCTTCCTCACGGTGGCGTCCCGGAGGTCCGCAGATCCCAAGTCGGCGCCGTCGAGCTGACATTCCTGTAACAATGCGCCCGCGAGCACTGCGCCACGCAGATTGCACTGCGGAGCCTGCACGCCGACGAGCGACGCCCCGCCGAGCTGGATCTCCGCGGCGTGGACCTTCACGAGCTTGGCGTGGTCGAGCCGCGCGGCGCGCGCCGAGACGCGCTCGAGATCGACCATCAGGAGCGTCGCGCCGTCGAGTCGCGCGTCGTCCAAGATCGCGCCGGCGAACGTGCAGCGCACGATCTCCGCGCCCGAGAGGTTCGCGTTGCGGAGGTTCGCGCCCTCGAAGCGGACGCTGGTGAGCTTCGCCCCGGCGAGCTTCGCGCCGGACAGGTTCTGACCGCGAAAATCACAGGCCGTGAGCGTCACGCCCGAGAAGTCCCGCCCGAGCGCGAGCTCCCTCAAGAAGTTTGCTTCGTTCATGAAGGCTCCCGCACCACGCGCTTGAGGTTGGCCGAGGAGAAGTCGCAGTCGACGACCGAAGCCTTCGCGAGCTTGGCGTCGTAGAGGCTCGCCTTCTTGAAGGTCGCGCCGTCGAGCTTCGACTGGGTGAGATCGGCCGAGAAGAGGTTCGCTTGCGTGAAGGCCGCGCGCTTGCAGCTCGCGCGCTTGAGGCGCGCGTGACGGAGGTCCGCGGCGTGGAAGTCCGCGTTGTCGGCGGCGAGCCGGGTCATCAGCGCGCGGCCGAGCCGAGCGAACGCGAAGATCGCCCGATCCGCGACGGCGTTCTCGAAGACCGAGCCCTCGACGCGCGCATCGAAGAAGCGGGCCTCGACGAGCTCCGCGCCGGCGAACGACGCGCCGTTCAGCTTCGCGCGAGAGAAGTCTGCGCCGCGCGCGCGCGCTCGACCGAAGTGGGCTTTGTCGAGCGAGGCCTGCTTGAACACGGCGCGCGTAGCGTCGACCTCGTCCATCTCGGCGTTGCGGAGCTCGGCCCGCTCGAGCTTGGCGCCGACGAGGCGTGACTTCGAGAAGATGGCATATTCGCCCTTCGCGCCGATGAGCGAGGCATTTTCCAGGTTCGCGGACTCGAGGCAGGTCTCTGCCAGGGTCGCGCCGTCGAAGATCGCGTTGGTCGCGTCGGCGAAGCCCAAGTGCGCGCGCGAGAGATCCGCGCCCTCGAGCTTCGCCCCGCGGAGCCGTGCTTTGTAGAACACCGTGCCGTAGAGGCGCGCGCCGCCGAGGTTCGCGCCCTCGAGATCGACGCCGGTGAGGATCGCGCCCTCGAGGTTGGCGCCCTGCAGATCGGCGCCGCGCAGGTCGAGGCCACGCAGATCGCGATCGCGGAGATCGGCGCCAGGCCCCGGCGCGCAGGTCGAGAGCGGCTCGGGCGGTGTGTACGAAGGGTCGAGCTCGAGCCAGCGCGGGTCTTCGGCGAGCTTCTCGATCTCGGCGAGCTGCCCGAGGTGCTCGCGCTTCAGCCCCTTCGCGAGGGCCTCGTCGCGGGCCTTCTTGCCTTGTTCGATTTGGGATCTCACGGCGCGCCGGAGTCCGAAATAAGGGAGCGCGCCCGGCTTCTTGACCCGCGGGGGCGGGGCCTCCGCTGCGCGGCCGGCCTGCTCAGCGATGGCCTTCTTGACCTCGGGGCGATCGGCCGCGCTCGCGACGGCGGCATCCATGAAATCGAGCGCGTCAGCGGCCTCGCTGGGCAGGACGTCGCCGAGCGAATCGCTCAGGATCGACTTGAGCCGCGGCAGCTCCCCACTCGGGGATAGCGGCGGAGCCTCGAGCGGGTTCGCGAGCTCCTTCGGCAAGCCGAGCGGGTTCTCCTCGAAGCGAGTGAGCAGCGCCTCGTAATGGGAGACAGGTTGCTTCTCCCCCATCGGCTCCGAGGCGATGAGCAGGCTCTTCACGTCGCTGAGATCGTCCTCGCGGACCTCACCGAGGCCGCGCCAAGTCAGCTCGAGGACACCGGCGTCGAGATCGGCAAAGAGCGTATCGAGCACCATCGGGATCTCGCGGAAGGTCTGCCGGTCATCGCGATAGAACACCCGCGCGATGACTGACGGCAATGTCAGCGTGAGGATGGGTATCCGGGGATGCAGGTTCTGAAAGGTCGCGACCTCACTGCCCCGCAGGCGCGGCAGCCATTGGTCGGCCGGCCCATCCATGAAGTACTCCCAATTGAAGTCAGCACCGAAATATGGGGCTGTCCGCATTTGGGCCGCGTCGTAGGCCTGCCCGATCTTCTTCGACCGTTGGGGCCAGCGCGGGTTCACCGGCGCGAAGCTCGCAGGCTCTATGCCGGTATCGCCGCGCGCCGGGGCGACGTCCTTCGCGTAGGTGACACAGGGCATCTCGTCCCCGGAGAAGCCGCGCCCGACTGGGTTCTTGTCGAACCCCGAACCGCCGTAGGCGTGCTCCCAATCGATTGGCAACTTCGTAAAGGCAATAGGCTGCGCGCCGTGCGTGCGGCGGCCGGTCACGCGGAGCGTCTTCGACCAATCACCGACCTTCACCATCACAGGACACTCGGTGACGGCGACGCCCTTCGGCGCATGGCAAGTGGCCTTCACCAGGACCTCGGCCTTGGGCTTGAAGTCGGCGAGGTCGTCCGGGCCGAGGCAGCCGCCAGCGCGCTCGTCGTCACCCTCGCGGTAGACGCCCGAGGAGAGCGGTCGCTGCCCGAGCGGATCCTTGATGAGCGTTAAAGCGCCGTCGTCCCCGATCGCGTAGGTCGCGCGCACTGCGACGGACATCGACAGCTGCGGAGGCGCCGTCGAGGTGACCTTCATCGCGCCCGAGAAGGGCGTGAGGTTCTTGGTGAGCATCGTGGCCTCGCCTCAGCCGAGCATGATGAGAGCGGCGCTCACCGAATAGACCGCGGCCGTGTTGGTGATCGTGGCCTCGGTCGTGTCTTTGAGACTACCGATCTCCTTCTTCCACCCGGCCTTGATCTCGAGGAACGCGCCGAGCTGGATGTTCATCATCATGCCGAGGAAGAAGTCGAACCGGAACGGGCATATCTCGGCGGTCGCGTGCACGAGCTTCAGGTCGATCTCGGCGTGAGCGCCGGCCGCGGTCAGATCGGCCTGTGCGCCCACCACGTTGATGCCGAGCGCCGCGCCCTTGATCGAGATGTCGAGCTCCGCGCCGGTGGTCGAGAGCGCGCTGCTGACACCGACCGTCGAGGTCGTGGTCTCTACGGCGATGGTCTCGGTGGTGGTGCTCGTCGTGACCGTGGAGGTCGTGGTCGACGTCGTGACGGTGCTGGTCTCTTCCTGGGTGTCGATCGTGCTCGTCGTCCGCGATGTGCCGATGTTGCTCGTCGTCGTGGTGGTCCCGATTTCCTCGTTCGTCGTGGAGGTATCGATATGGGTCTCCTCGGTGACGTCCTTCGCCCAGAGGAGGGAGTCGATGAGCGGGATCCGATTGGCGGGCGAGCCTGTGCGGCTCTCGATCCGCTCTGCCCAAGTCACGGACTTGATATGAGGGTTCTGTCGGGGATAGCCGTTCGGGCCCTTCTCGGCCGGGACCTCTTGGCCGACAAAGTCGAACTTCTTCTTCCCCCACGTGTACGTGAAGAAGTCGCCGGCGAAGTTGCTGGATTGAACGACACCCTCGGTCGTGTTCTGCAGATGCCAGACGTTGTGTCCGTCCTGTGTCGTGTAGTTCGTTGACTCTTCGACGCGGACGGAAGCGCCCGGCATCGTGTAGCCCCAATCCTGAATGTGCTGTCCGCTCGCGTCCCAGCCGGAGCTCGCGTCGTCGGTGTCCTGACGGCCGAGGACTACCATCTTGTAGTTGCCGCGGATGACCTCGATCTTGTCGCCGTAAGTCGTCGAGATGCGGTTGCCGTCCGAGTGGTCGCGCCAACCACCGCGCGTGTGGATGATGCGGCTCTGCTCAGCGCGCTGCCCCTTGCTGAGCTTGTGTTGGACGTCCGTGACTCGGTTGCGGTTATCGTCGATGAACACCCGATCCTCGCTGCGCTCTTCAGCGGGAGTGATGACTTGGGTGTCGGGCGCGATCGCGCCGTGAGGCGCGTCGGGAGACAGGTGATCGCCGGGAGGACCGTGCAGGTGGATCTTGGCCGCGAGCCAACCGCCCGGGTCCTGTTGCCATGTCGTGCTCGACGCGCCCAATCGCAGATAGGACGTCATCAAGTTCCCGGTAATCGGGTCCTTGGCGAACTGGGGTACAGCCATGAGGAGGTATTTGCCGGCCGCTGTGACGTCGTTCTCGCCGCCGCTGCGTGACTCGACCGTGTAGACAGGGCCCTTCGGCTCGTCGGGGTCGGCCGGCATGCCCGAGAATTTGCTGGGAAGCGGGGTATCGGAGCTGTCCGCCATGGTGGTTCCTCGCAGGGTGAGCAGCGGAGGGTACACGCTCGGCCCCCGCTTCACAGGACAAAGGCCGCGCTCTCGGGGGCTCGACGAGCGCGGCTCGACCTGAGACGCTCGCGACCCGCGTGAGCACGACTGACGGCTACCAACGAAGGCTCCTCGTCTTCCTCAGCGTCGCGTCCTTCTTCGAGGGATACGACTTCCTCGCGCTGGCGCAGCTACTGCCCAACATCCGCTCGCATTTCGGGCTCACCCCCGCAGAGGGCGGCGCGCTGATCACCGTCGTCAACGTCGGGACGATGATCGCGTACGGCTTGGTCCGGACCGCGGATCGCTGGGGGCGCAAGCGCGTGCTCTCGCTCACGATCGCCGGCTACACCGTCGCTTCGTTCATTTCGGGTCTCGCTCCGAACGCTTGGGTCTTCGCCATCGCGCAGCTCGCGGCGCGCGTCTTCCTTATTGGGGAGTGGGCGGTCGCGATGGTCGTCGCTGCCGAGGAGTTCCCAGCGGAGCGCCGCGGTAGCGCAATGGGGATTATCCAAGCCGCCTCGACCCTCGGGGCCATCGCTTGCGCGGGGCTCGTTCCAATCCTCCTCAAGCTCCCGACGGGGTGGCGAACCATCTATTTCGTGGGGGCGGTGCCGCTCGTGCTCTTGGCGTTCGCGCGGCGGAACATGCGCGAGACTCGCCGCTTCGAGGCGCTCGCGGCGGAGCAGGCCACGCGACCCGCGGCGAGCCCATTTGCGATCATGCGAGGACCGCTCGTGAAGCGCGTGCTGCTCGTCGCGTCCGTGTGGGCGCTCGCGTACGTGTGCACGCAGAACGCAGTCACCTTTTGGAAGGAGTTCGCGGTCAGCGAGCGCGGCATGAGCGACGCGGCAGTCGGCTTGAGCGTGCCCATCGCTGCGGTCGGTTCGATGCCGCTCGCGTTCGCGTCCGGCAAGCTCCTCGATCGAATGGGGCGTAAGCCCGGCGCGGCTGTGATTTTCCTCGTCACCGCCGGAGGTACGTTCGCCGCCTATTCCCTATTCGGGCAGGCCGCGCTCACCGTCGCGCTGGTGTTCGCGATCTTCGGGACGACGGCTGTCCTGCAGGTCCTCAATACCTTTACGGCCGAGATGTTCCCGACCGATCAACGGGCCGCTGCGTTCGCGTGGTCGAACAACCTGCTGGGCCGCATCGGCTACGTCCTCTCTCCGCTCGTAGTCGGCTATGCGGCAGAGCGGACGAGCTGGAGCGCGGCGGTGCGAGCCACCTCGATCTTTCCAATCCTCGCGCTCGTCATCGTGCTCGCGTTCTTTCCCGAGACGCGCGGTCGGGAGCTCGAGGACAAGACGCTCTATCCTTGAGTCAGACGCGAGCGCTGGGCGGGCGCTCTTTCCTCCACATCGAGAGCACGCACGGCAGAGAGCGGTCGACCTTCATCACGCGGAAGCCTGCGGGGACATCACCGCCGAAGCCGTTGTAAGTGACCAGCACGGTCCCGGGAGGAGCGCCCCAGAGCAGGTGCTCCACGGCAGCGACATCGCGACTGAAGCGCGCCTCGTCGAGGTGCATGTCTCCGGGGAGGCGCGCCTCGGGGCCGAGCAGGTTCTCCTCGAATGGGTTGTAGAGGTAATAGGCCTCTCCGTGCGGGGTCGCGGCCTGACCGATGTCGCCCTCGACGAACTCGACACGATCCTGAACACCGAACTCCGCAGCCAACTGGTCTGCGGCGCGGACGAGGTCGGCGCGGGCCTCGATGCCGACGAGCCTGCGCTGCGGGCTAGCGAGCGCCGACGCGACGCAGAACTTGCCAGCGCCTGATCCGATGTCGACGACCGCCCGGACACCGGCCTCGTCGAGCCAATCGGCGACCTTCACGACGACCGCGAGCGGCGTCCAATGGACTCCGGAATAGGAGCGGAGCTCCTCGGAGAGGAAGCGGTCGAAGGACCGGTCGCTCGGCGTGCTGCGCTCCGCCAAGAGGGCCCCGAGACGCGCCCGCGACCGCTCCTCGTCTGTCGTAATCCCGAGACGGCCCGTGATGTCGAAGAGCTTCGAGGTCATTCGCCGGAGCGATCTGGAACCTACCAAATGCGGAGAGCGAACGGCCGATCGCGCGGCTCGAAGGCGCAATTTTCGGAGGCTCCCGGCGAAGTTTGCGTCGCCCAGTCTCGCCGCCGAGCACCTGACGGCCCGCGTGAAGGGCGCGCGATTTGCAGCTCTCCCGAGTGAGCGCGCCGTCGCATCGTGAGGGCTTGCCGAATGACCGCGACACCAACCATGCCCCAGAGTGTCCTTCCCCCGGCGCCGACGCCCTCGCTCCGCGAGCGCCTCATCGGCGATGCCTGGGGCGGCCTCGCTTCGACTCTGGTGGCGCTCCCTGCTTCGGTCGCGTTCGGGATCGCCGTCTATTCACCGCTCGGGCTGGGGCCTGGCTTCGGTGCGCTCGCGGGGCTCCTCGGCGCCGTGGCGCTCGGCACGCTCGCGCCGATCATCGGTGGGACACCGCGGCTCGTCTCCGCGCCGTGCGCGCCGGCTGTGGCCGTGATGAGCGCGTTCGCGCTGCAGGCCGCGGCGCGGACGCCGAACGACCCGGCCCGGGTCGTCATCCTGATGACGCTCGTGGGTCTATTTGCCGCAGCGATTCAGGTCATGCTCGGCGTGGCGCGCGCCGGGACCGTCATCAAATATATCCCTTACCCGGTTGTAACCGGATATTTGAGCGGCGTCGGGATCGTCATCTTCCTGAAGCAGCTACCCGCGATCTTGGGCCTGCCGAAGGACGTGACTCTGCCCCACGGGATCGTGCATCCGAGCTCGTGGCAATGGCCGTCGCTCGCCATCGGGGCCGTCACGATCGCCGCGATGGCGGTCGCGCCCAAGATCACCAAAGCGGTCCCGCCTGCGATCATCGGTCTCGTCGCGGGCATCGTCGCCTATTTCGGTCTATCCCTCGTTCACCCGACGCTGCGCGCGCCGGCCGACAATCCCTTCGTCATCGGCCCACTCGGTGGCGGCGGAGCGTCGTTCTGGGACGCTTTTCGCACGCGCCTCAGCTCGATCGAGAGCCTGCGCGCGGCCGACTTGGGCCACGTGTTGGGCCCGGCCCTGACGCTGGCGGTCGTGCTGTCGCTCGACACGCTGAAGACCTGTGTCGTCGTCGACGCTGTGACGGGCTCACGACACGAGTCGAACCGCGAGCTGCTCGGCCAAGGGGTCGCGAACGCTGTCTCGGCGATCATCGGTGGGATGCCCGGCGCGGGGACTTCGGGCGCGACGCTGGTGAACGTCGCGAGCGGCGCGCAGACCCGGTGGTCCGCGGTGCTCGAGGGCGTCGCCGTCCTCTTCGCCTACGTCGCGCTCGGGAGCGTCGTCGCTTGGGCGCCGCTCGCAGCGCTCGCTGGGATCCTCGTCGTCGTCGCTTACAAGATGTTCGACTTCGGCGCGTTCCACTGGGCACGGCGCAAGTCGACGGCGTTCGACTTCGCGGTCGTCTTCGTGGTCATCGGCACCGCGGTGACCGTCGACCTCATCTCGGCGTCCGCGGTCGGCGTGGCGCTCTCGATTCTCCTCTTCATCCGAAACGAGGCTCGCGGAGCCGTCATTCGCCGCAAGCTCTACGGCGACAAGATTTTCTCCAAGCGCAAGCGCATCCCGGCGCACATGGCGGTGCTCGCCGACCGCGGACACGAGACCGTCGTGGTCGAGCTCCAAGGCTCGCTCTTCTTCGGCACGACGGACCAGCTCCGCACCGAGCTCGAGCACGACCTCGCGAAGCGGCGGACCATCATCTTCGACCTGCGCCGCGTGGACGCGATCGATCTGACCGCGGCGCACATCCTCGCGCAGATGCAGAGCACCTTGCGCGGGCGCGGCGCGTCGGCGGTCTTCTGCAATTTGCCTCGCCAACTCGCCGGCCACGCGGAGGCTCGCAAGTACCTGGAGGAGGTTGGGCTCGTCGATCCCAAGGACGAACACGGCGTCTTCGAGCAGGTCTCGGACGCGCTCGCGTGGGCCGAGGATCGGATCTTGGCAGAGGCGGGCTTTTCCAACACGAGCGATGAAGGTCCCATCGAGCTCTCAGAACTGCCGATGTTCGCAGGGCGAAAGAAGGAGACCATCAGCGACCTCGAGGGGTGCATCGATCCGCGCTCCCTCGTCGCTGGCGAGTTCGTCTTCCGCAAGGGGGACACGGGCGACGAGATCTTCTTCATTCGGTCGGGGACGGTGCGGATCTCGCTGCCGATCGACGGCAAACAGCTGCACGTGGCGAGCTTCGGCCGCGGCGACTTCATCGGAGAGATCGCCTTCCTCGACGGAGGCCAACGCACCGCCGACGCGATCGCCGAGTGCGACACCGAGCTCTTCGTGATCTCGCGCGCTCGGTTCGACAAGCTCTCGGCGCAGCACCCGCGGCTCGGGCAAGCGGTCTTCAACAGCCTGGCGCGGAGCCTGGCGCTGCGCCTGCGCTTGGCCGACGGTGAGATCTCGACGCTCGAAGAGGCTTAGTCCTCCGCAGCCGATCTCGCTCGAAGCCCAGCCTCATTCGAAGCCCAGCCTCACTCGAAGCGGAGGGCCTCGACAGGGTCGAGCCGCGCGGCTCGACGCGCGGGCCCCACGCCGAAGACGACGCCGATGAAGACCGAGACGATGAGCGCGAGGATCGGCGCGTACGCCGGGACGACGGTCGCCCACTGCCCGAGCGCTGCGAGGCCCGCGGCCATCGCGTAGCCGAGCGCGACGCCGACGATCCCCCCAGCGATCGAGACGACGATCGCCTCGAAGAGGAACTGCAAGAGGACGTCGCTGCGGCGCGCGCCCACCGCCATGCGGACGCCGATCTCGCGCGTACGCTCGCGCACCGAGACCAGCATGATGTTCATGATCCCGATGCCACCGACGATCAGCGACACGGCCGCGACGCCGCCGAGGAGCGCGGTGAACGTGCCTGTGACTTGGTTCATCGTCTCGAGCATCTCGGTCTGCGACCGAATGTCGAAGTCGTTGTCCGCGGTCGCCGGGAGGCGATGTCGCAAGCGGAGCAGCTGTTCGATCTGCGCCTGAACGGTGGCCGACTCCTTCTCGTCGCGCACCGCGACGGAGATCGCTGACAGATAGTCCTGCCCGAACAGCGAGCCCTGGTGGGTGCCCAAAGGAACGAGGACGCTGTCGTCGGGCGAGCCCATCGAACTGCCCTTTTCGACCAAGACGCCGACTACCCGATAGGCCGAGCCGTTGATTTGGAGTCTCGTGCCGATCGGCTGCTCGTCTCCATAGAGCTGCTTTCGCACGTTCGCGCCGATGATCACGATGCGCGCACGCCCGACGTCGTCCGCGTCGGAGAAGCCCACGCCTTGGGCGATCTCGACGGCGCGAACCTCGAAATAGGTGCTCGTCACGCCTGCCACGGAGGCGTTCAGGTTCTTCGACTGGTAGCTGAGCTGCGCCGAGCCGCTGCCCTCGGGGGCCACCGCCGCGACGCCGGGGATGAGGGCGACGGCGTCTGCGTCCGAGCGCTTCAGCGATTTGACGGAGCCCGAGCGAACACCGCCGGAGCTGCGCGCGGAGCCTGGCCGCACCGAGAGCAGGTTCGTCCCGAGCGAGCGAATTCGGCCCTCGACGCTGGCCTTCGCGCCCTCGCCGATGCCGAGCACGGCGACGACCGCGGCGGTGCCGATGATCATCCCGAGCATGGTGAGCAGCGTTCGCATGCGGTTGCTCGCGAGCGAACGCCAGGCGCTCTTGGCCGTCTCGGTGATGATCATGACGCGTGTGCCTCCGCCTCGATGAACGCCGACACCACGGCCGACGCCAAACCATCCGCGACGACGCGGCCGTCGCGCATCTGGATGGCGCGATGCAGAGACCGCGCGATCCCGAGATCGTGCGTGACCATGATGAGCGTCGTCCCGTCCTGATTCAGGGATTGGAGGAGCTCGAGCACCTCCTTGCCGGTGCGGCTGTCGAGCGCGCCAGTCGGCTCGTCGCAGAGCAAGATCGAAGGGCGCGTGACGATGGCGCGCGCGATGGCGACGCGCTGCTTCTGCCCACCGGAGAGCTCGTTCGGTCGGTGTTTTGCTCGATCCGCGAGGCCCACGCGCCGCAGTGCCTCCTCGGCGATGCCGCGGCTTTTCTTGACCGAGCCGTAGAGGAGCGGCAGCTCGACGTTCTCCGCGGCCGTCATGCGCGGCAGCAGATTGAAGCTCTGAAAGACGAAGCCGATGTGTTTGTTGCGGAGCGCCGCGAGGTCGTCGTCGTCCATCTTGCGCACGTCGCGACCGTCGAGCCGATACGTGCCTGATGTCGGGCGATCCAAGCAACCGAGGATGTTCAGCAAACTCGATTTGCCGCAGCCGGACGGGCCGATGATCGCGACGGACTCTCCGTGATCGATGGTGAAGTCGACGCCGTCGACCGCGCGAACCGCCAGGTCGGCGTGTCCGCTCTCGTAGACCTTCACGAGCTTCTCGATCTCGACCGGCTTGGGTTTTGGGGGCGTCGCGACGCTCCGAGGAGTGACATTCATGTCAGCGCATCCCCGGCGGAGCGCCCATCCCAGGCATTCGATTCTGGCCCTGCCCCTGCCCGCTCTTCGCCGTGCTGCCGCCCTTCGTGTCCTCTACGGCGCCGGCGACGACGCTGTCGCCCTCTTCGAGGCCAGAGAGCACGACCATGTTGGTCCCGTCGGTCGCGCCGGTCTTGATCTCGCGCTTCTCGCCGCTCTTCAGCCTGACGAAGCGCGCGCGGCCCGACGACTGCACCGCGATGAGCGGGACGAGCAAGACGTCGTCCTCCTTCTTCGTGAGGATGTCGACGTCCGCGCTCATGCCCGACATGAGGAGGTTCTTGTTCTCGTCGACGATGACGATCTCGACGTCGAACGTCACGATGCTCGAGGTGGTCTTGCCGAGCGGGCTGATGCGATCGACGACGCCTTTGAAGGTCCTGTCGGGGTAGGCGTCGACGCGAATCTCGACCAACTGCTTCGGTGAGACGCGCCCGATCTGAGCCTCGTCGATCGCGCCGACGACGCGCAGATCCGAGAGGTCGGCGATGGTCATGACTGAGGTGCCGCCGCTCACGCTCGTGAGCGCCGACGTCACGATCGTCCCCTTCTCGACGGGGATATCGAGCACGGTGCCCGACATCGGCGCGTAGATGGTCGTCTCCTTGAGTCGGGTCTCGGCGTCTTGCACGCTGAGCTCGGCCTTCTTGAGCTCGACCTGCGCCGACGCGAGCTGCGCGCTCTTCAGCGAGACGTTGGCGGCCGCGACGTCCGCGGTGTGCGTCGCTTCACGCGCGGCCTCGTTCGTCCCGAGCCCCATCGCAGCGCTCTTGTCGGCGGTCTCTTTGTTGGCCTTGCCGTTCTTGGCGTCGAGGCTCGCGACCCATACGGAAGCTTGTGACGCCGAGATGTCGGCCTTCACCTTCTCGAGCGCGGCCTTCGCCACGGTGAGGTTGCGCTCGGCGTCGGTCGGGTCGAGCTTCACGAGGAGCTGGCCTGCCTCGACGTGGTCACCCTCCGCGACGAGGATCTCGATGACCTGCCCCGACGACCTGGATTTGACCTCGACTTGGATGTGCGGCGCGATCGTTCCGGACGCGGACGCGGTCTCCGTGAGGGACCCGCGCTTGATGGTCAGCACCTGCCCGCTCGTCGTCTTCGCCGGCTTCTGCAGGTAGACGTAGCCGCCGTATCCGCCGCCAGCGACGCCGAGGGAGATCGCGACCGCGAGGACAATCTTGCCGAGGCGTTTCATGAGCCTGCTCCACTGCCGGCGCCTTGCGCCAGGACTTCCGAGAAGCGTGCGAGCAGCGTGCCGGCCGCGTTCTCCAAAGCGAACGTCGTCGAGGCGCGATCCACGATCGCGCGGAGGCGACGGAGCTCGGCCTCGCGAGCGTCTTGCTCGGCTTTAACGACGTCAGCCGAAGAGATGACGCCGATGCTGAAGCGCTCGCGCTGAGCTTGCGCGAGCTTCTCGGAGAGATCGGCGGTCTCACCGGCGAGCTTGGCCTGCTCGCTCGCGGTGTCGAGCGCGACGCCCAGCTTCGCGACGTCGGAGGTGATCGCGTCGACCCGAGCCTGGTATCGAGCGCGCGCCGCGTCGAGCTGAGCCTGCGCGCGCGCGAGATCGGCGGGCGCGCGACCCCCTCCGAGAGGCAGCTCGAAGGTCACGCCCCCGAGGACCGCGAACGCGGGCGCGTTGCCGGGGAGCTGGAGACCAGGCAGGTCATCGTCCGTCCACGCAGCGCCCATGCTCACCGTGCTGAAGAGATCGACGCGCGGTTTGCGGGCGTTCGTCGCGACCGCCACACGCGACTCGAGCGTCTCGAGATCGGCGCGCATGGCCGCGAGCTCCGGTGAGCGCTCGACCAGGGCTTCGACGAGGGTCGCGGCCGACGGCAGCGTCCCGAGGCTCGGCTCGGAGTCGGTCGCGGTGAGCTCGAGGCTCTTGTCGGGAGCGAGCCCGAGCAAGCGCCCGAGCTCGATCGCGCGGGTCTTCTCGTTGGCGCGCGTCGACGCGAGCGACTCGTTGATCGCGGCGACCGACGAGGCGAACTGGAGCACATCGACGTTCGCGCCCGTCCCGAGCACCTCGACCTTGGCCTTCGCGTCGGCGAGCTGCCTCTTCGCGAGCTCGAGCGCGGCCTCCTCGACCGTGGTCGCGCGGCGCGCGTACCAGAGCTCCCAATATGCCTGTAAGACAGCGAGCACCGTCTGGCTCGTAGCGAGCTCTCGATCTTTGGTCGCGCTCGTCTGACCGAGCTCGGCCTGACGGAGCGGCGCGAGGATGAGGTCTCTGCCGGCGCCTCGAAGGAGAGGCTGCCTCAAGGTGAAGTAGGTGTTGGTCGCGTAGACAGGACCAAAGAGCTCGGTCGACGTGGTGCTCGCCCACGTGAGATCGCTCGATACACCCCACTCGAGTGACGTGCCGTAGTCGGTCGTATAGGTGAGACTGCTGTCGACTCCGATGCCCGCCGAAGCGCGGCGACTGGCAGTGTCGCCACCGACATTGAGGGTCTCTGCATATTGCCCCGAGGCGTTCGTGGTCAGCGTCGGATCGCGGTCGTGCTTCTCGGCGCGGACGCCTTCTTGGGCGGCGCGAACATCGTATTCGGTGGCGCGCAGCGACGGATTGTCGCGTGCGGCACGGGCGACGGCTTGGTCGGCTGAGAGCCCTTCTGCGTGAGCGCTTGCGCCGATGAACGTCGCGGTGAGCGCGAGCGCAATTGACAAGGGTCGTGCTGCTCGAACCGGGTTGTTCATGCAAGCACGATAAGGCGGTCCGAGTGCCTTGCTCGTCGGGGTTTGTAAAGATTCGTAAGGCCCGGCGCTGACGACACTTTACGGTAAAGCGCATGCGCGTCGCTAAGCTCGGAGGAGTGAGCGACCCGACCATCCTGGTCATCGACGACGATACGGAGCTCTGCGATCTGCTCGCGGAGCTCCTCGGGCAGGAGGGCTTCGTCGTGGAGGCTGCGTTCGACGGGAACTCCGGGCTCGGGCGCGCCACGTCCACCGAGTTCGCGATGGTAGTGCTCGACGTGATGTTGCCGGGCCTCGGCGGGTTCGAGGTGCTGCGGCGCATTCGCCAGCGGTCCGATGTGCCCGTGCTCATGCTCACGGCGCGCGGCGAGGACGTTGACAGGATTGTCGGCCTCGAGATCGGCGCTGACGACTATCTGCCGAAGCCGTTCAACCCGCGCGAGCTCGTCGCGCGGGTACGCGCCATTCACCGCCGGACGTCGACGCACGCGCAGCGCACGGCGGAGACCGACGAGGCGCACGCGATCGGAGACCTCGAGATCTCTCGGGGCGCCCGCCTCGTCCGCGTGCGCGGCGTCGAGGTCAAGCTCACGACTGCCGAGTTCGACCTGCTCGACACGCTCGCGCGGAGCGCCGGAAACCCAGTCTCGCGCGACGAGCTCTGCCGCGTCGTCCTCGGCCGCCAGAGCTCGGCGCTCGACCGATCGATTGACATGCACGTAAGTAACCTTCGGCGCAAGCTGGGGCCGCTGCCGGACGGCGGGGACCGCATCAAGACCGTGCGCAGCACCGGTTACATTCTTGTCAAGGTTGGCTGACCATGAAGAGCCTCTACGTCCGGCTCCTCATCGGGATGTGGGCGACGATGACGCTCCTCCTCGTCGCGTTCGCGCTCATCCACGCGTGGACGTTTCCGAGGGAGAGCCCGCACCTGCGCACGGTCGTTCGTCGCGCGATGACGTTTCGCGCCGAGCACTGGATGACGTGCCACGCGAACGCCCAAGAGGACTGCGACACCGTGCTCGAGGCCGTCGACGCCCGCGATCAGCGCATCGCCATCTATCGCGGCTCGGAGCTCGTCGCGGGGCAAGCGATCGACGGGGCGCCCGCCCTCGTCGAAGAGGTTGGGCGCGCGGCCGATCCCTTCGCGTTCGAGCGCCGTGGAGACAGCGATCTCATGGCGCTGCGCCTCGCTGGTGAACGAGGGGATCTCACCGCAGTGGGCGCGCAGCCGGTGGCGTCGCGGTGGCTCTTCTTCGTCGTCCCCGAGACGCTCCCCTATCGGCTCGCTTCGATCGTCCTCATCACGGGGCTCATCTCGGCGCTCCTCGCTCGGTACTTGTCGCGACCGCTCCGCGTGCTCCGGGACGCGGCTGCGCGGTTCGGGAGCGGCGACTTGAAGTCGCGTGTCGGTCCGTCGCTCGGAGCAGCGGACGCCGAGGTGCTCGCGCTCGGTGCCGAGATGGACCGAATGGCCGAGCGCATCGAGGCGCTGCTCGAGGGTCAGCACCGGCTGCTCAGAGACGTGAGCCACGAGCTCCGCTCGCCTCTCGCGCGGCTCGGGCTGGCGCTCGAGCTCGTCCGCCGCAAATCCCCGGCGGAGCTCTGGCCGACGCTCGATCGCATCGAGCGCGAGGCCGATCGGCTGAACTCGATGATCGGCGAGCTCCTCACGCTGAGCCGCCTCGAGTCCGGCGCTCCGCTCGACAGGAAAGAGGATTTCGACGTCGCGGAGATCGTCCGTGAGGTCGTCGACGACGCCGCGTTCGAGGCGGGCGAGAGCGGTGTCGTCGTCGCACTCGACAGCGCGGGGGCGGCGGTCGCTCACGGCAATCGGGAGCTCCTCCGGCGCGCGGTCGAGAACGTCCTGCGAAACGCCCTGCGGTACACGCCGAAGGGTTCGACAGTCGAGGTCTCACTCCACGAGTGCGCGCCGCGGGCCACGGAGATCGTCGTGCGCGACCACGGCCCCGGCGTGCCCGAAGACGCGACCGAGACGATCTTCAAGCCCTTCTACCGAGTGGACACCGATCGCGATCGCAAGCGCGGGGGCGCGGGGCTCGGGCTCGCGATCGCCTCGGGCGCGATCACGATCCACGGCGGCTCGATCACCGCCTCGAACCACCCCGAGGGTGGGCTCGTCGTGCGAATGACGGTGCCCTCGAGGTCGCGCGAGCGAAAAAGCGACCCTATCCGGTTACAGCCTTGAAAGTGATTGGAGGCCGCCGGGCATGGTGTTGGCGTGCGCGCCAACGCGTTTGAGCCGCCCGACCGGGCGGCTCGAGGTCATCACGCTATGAAGCCGCCCTGGTCGCTGGAGCCGCCCGCCCCTGCGTCGCCGCCCGCGCCACCCTGCGCAGTGCCGCCGTTGCCGCCGCCGTCGTCGTCGTCGCCGCAGCTCGACGCGAGGATGGGCGTCACAGCGAGGGCTACGACCGTGATCGCGATGGGGATCGTGAGTCGGCGCACGAGCGCCTTCTCTTCATCCTGCTTCATGCGGCCATTCAAGCGGAAGGCGCTGCAGCCGGCAACGGAGTCGCTGGGCGGCGACGAAGAACGGCGACGATGGCGCGGTCTGATTCGCCTCGGCGGAGCGTCGCGGGGCGCTCTTCGACGAGCTCGAAATCAGGGAAGAGCGCGCGGAGTTCCTCGGCCGAGATGCGCGCGGTCGAGAACGAAGCGCTCGCGGCTTCGGTGTCGCGGACGACGATGACGACGCCCGAAGCACGCGTGAAGCGCGCGAGGTTCGCGGCGTAAGTCGCGCGGTCGCGCGCGGGCAAGCCGTGCAGCGTGCCGCGATCCAAGATCGCGTCGAACTCGCCGACGAAGCGCGGTTTGACGAGGTCGTCCTCGAGGAAGAGCACCCCCGAGCCCCGCGCGCTCGACAGCGCTCGCGCGAGCGCGGTGCGCGAGACATCGACCGCGGTGACGACGTAGCCGCGCGCCGCGAGCGCGCGCGCTTGTGCGCCGAGCCCGCAGCCTGCGTCGAGCAGACGCGCAGGCGGAGGCGCGTGGGCAGAGAGGGCCGCGGCGAGGGTCTCGTCGAGGTCGTCGCGATGAAAGACAGGCTCGCGCTCGGAGGCGTAGACGGCGTCCCAATCGATGGGGAGCACCGCGCGCGGGCGCACGTCGTGCTCGACCCAGGTCGCGACCGCGCGAGCGAGGTTCTCGGCGGTGAGCGCGGCTCCGCTCATCGCGCGTCGCGCGTCGGGCGCGTCGGCGACCTCGACCCCCGCGGCGGGCTGCAGGATCGCGTGGCCGTCGCGGACGAGCGTCGCCACGTTGCGACGCGTGGAGGGCGCGCTCCACATGCGATCGTTCATCGACGGCGCGAGCAAGACGGGCGCGGCCGTCGCGATCGCGGTCGCCGCGACGACGTCGGACGAGTCACCGCTCGTGATGCGCGCGATCGTCGTCGCGCTCGCGGGCGCGATCACCACGACGTCGGCCCAGCGCGCGAGCTCGATGTGAGGCGCTGGCGCGCTCGGATCTCGCGAGAACATCGCGCCGACGACGGGCGCGTGCGTGAGGGCCTCGAGGACGCGGATGGATACGAACCGGTGCGCCGCGCGGGTGAGCGCGACGCGCACGACGGCGCCGAGTCGCTGGAGCTCGCGCACGAGGCGCGGGACGTCCGCGGTGGCGATCGCGCCCGTGCTCCCGAGCACGAGGTGCACGCCCGCGAGCGGGGTCGACGCGCGACGCCCTGCGCTCGCGATCTCGACGACGCGCGCAGCGAGGAGCGCGCGCAGAGTGTCTTCGAGGGCTGCGTCGACGGAGCCGCCGCCGGCCATGGCCGAGAGCTCGGCGCGGAGCTCGGCGCGCGACCTCGGGACGCGAAGGAGCTCGAGCGTAGCCGCGACGAACGGAACCGAGTCGCCCTCGAAGCGGAGCGCGCTCGCGTATGCGCCTGCGAGGAGCGCGCCCTCTCGCTCGATGATGCTCGCGACCGCGCTGGTCACGAGCCGCTCTCCGGCGTCGTGCATGCGCTCTTCTCACCGATCCACGAACCGCCGTCGAGTCGAGCGAGTGAGAGTGGATCCAACCCTAAGGTAGAGTTGTCGCGATGCCCGAGGTCAAGCGAGGTGAGGCGAAGTTCCTGTTCGGCTGCGTCGAGTCGTTCGCCACGACGTTCGAGCGCACGGTCGTCGAGGTGCTCGCCCGAGAGCTGCGCGGGGTCGAGCCCGCGGCGGTGAGCGAGCTCCGCGAGCAGCTGCAGCTCCTCATGCGGCAGCTCGAGTCGCGGCAATCGGCCATCCGCGTGCACGAGTCGATGGAGGGGCTCCTCAAGCGCATCCTGCTCTCGGAGCGCCGCCGTATCGCCGAGTCGCTCGAGGTGCCGCTCGCGAAGGCGATCGAGCCGAACGTCGTCGGCCTCTTGCATCGCGAGCTCAGGCGCTTCGACGATCTGATGGCCGCGAGCTGGTTCGTCTCGGCGCGCCCTCAAAGGATCCCGCGGCTCACGGATTTCCTGTCGATTCGCTTCGCCGCCGAGGCCACGCTCGAGAGCCCACCGCGCTTGCCGCGCACGTTCGACGAGAAGTTCCACGTGCTCGAGGCGCCGAGTCTGTTCTTGCCCGACCTCGCGCTGGCGCGTCACGAGTGCGGCCTGCGCGGCGCCGATCTCGCGGTCTCCTACATCGATATCGACGACTTCAAAGCCGTCAATACGAAGCTCACGGAGAGCGTCACCGATCTCAAGGTGCTCGGGCCCTTCCTCGAGGCTATCGAGGCCTGGGCGTTCGGGCACGCACACGCTTACAGGTTTGGAGGTGACGAGTACATCGCGCTCCTGCCGAACGTCGATCGGCCGATGGCGTCGATGATGCTCGAGCGGCTGCGACTGCGCATCGCCGGCCTGCGATTCTCCGGGACGGACGTGAAGCTGACAGTCTCGCAAGGTGTGATGATGGTCGACCCCGATTGCCCGCTCACGGACCGCGAGATCCTCGGGCGCGCGAACGCCGCAAAGGCAGCCGCCAAGCTCGAGAACAAGGGTGGGATCGTCTTCGCGGAGGTGCCGGAGAGCGGGCTCGGCGCGCCGTCGAGCCTGCGCCACTCGCGCCGCAGCATCTTGCCGCCTATAGTTTAGTCTTCAAATGGCTCGCGAGCCGCAGCGCGAGCGCCGCCAGTGTCAGGGTCGGGTTGGCGGCGGGCGAGGTGGGGAAGACGCTCAGGTCGCAGACATATAGATTGTCGTGCCCCCTATAGTGGAGATCGTTGTCGACGACGCCCGCACCTGGAGGCCCCATTCGCAGCGTCCCGACCTCGTGCGCGACGCCGCCGAGCGCGCCGCGGAGCAGGCTCGCGTCCTGACCCTCGAGGGGCTCGCCGCCGAGCGCCTGAATCAGCTTGTCTTTGAGCGCCGTCACCTCGGGGAGGTGCGGGTCGGCCGCCGGGCTACGCGCCATTCGGACTGTGGGCTTGGCGTAGGAAGGCCCGCTCTGGTTCATTCCATTCGCGGCCACCAGCGGGGAGTTGATGAGCACGACGACCTCGCAGAGCATCACGTCGCCCTTCAATTGGCGGTGGCGTGCGAGCGTGTCGGGGTCGAGGTATCTACCCTGGTTCAGATCGGCGCCGAGCTCGATGAGGACATTGTAAGGGTGACTGTCCGCGTTCGCGGCGTGGTGGCGCGACAGCGTCTTGCTCGAGGAGTCCACCCTGTGGAGCGGCTTGCCGGGCGGGATGGCGAAATGCGTGAAGAGCACGGGGTGATCGGTCAATCCATTGCCGACAAGTCTGTCATCGTCTTTGAGCGCGCTCAGCTGCGCGAGCTTGGCGCTCTCGATCGTCCCCGCGGCCAAGACGACATACCGCGCGCGATAGGTGCGTAGCTTGTTGGCGACGAGATCGTGGGCCTCCACCGCGGTTACAGTGCCGTCAGGCCCGGTGAGGAGCCGCGTCACCGCGTGGTTCAGGTTGATCGTCGTGCGACCGAGGTTCGTGGGGTCGATGGACAGTCGCCCCTCGGTCAGGAGATCCGCGGTCGAGAAGAGCCCGGGCGCGAGCGTGCCCTGCGCCGGGTTGAGCTGGCGCACCGCCATCGGCGCGTCGAAATGGTCATAATCCGGGAGGAGCTGCCGCAGGAACGACTTGACCTGTTGTTGATAGTTGCTGGGCGGCGGCGGCCAATACATGAGCTCTTCGGCGCGCTCGTACGCGAAGTTCTCGAGGTCCCACGCGACGCTGTTGGGCCAGGCCTCGAGCTCCCACCACGTCATCCGCGGGATGAAGCCGCCCCAAAAGACAGAGCGCCCGCCGAGGTTGAAGGCCTGCGCGCCCTGGTACTCGGAGCCCGGCGCATTTACATAGTTGTAAATTCTAAACTCGTCGAAGAGCGCCCATAGGTGCTTGTCGAAGCGGCCGAGCTGATGCTGGCGCGGGAGGTTCGCGGTGTGCGTGACGAAGAGGGCGCTGCCGGCCTCGAGCACGAGGACGTCGGCGCCGAGATCCGCCAATTGATCGGCGACGACCCCGCCGCCGACCCCGGAACCGATGACGAGGACGTCGTAGAGGTGCGCTTCGTCGAGGTTCGGCTGGAAGAAGCGCTGTTGAAAGACGGTGTTCTCGGTGATGACCTCGGTGAGCGGAGGAAAAGTTACAGCGCTGTCATCGAACTCGAGCGCCGCGCCGTCCACCTGCGGGCCGAACGAGAGATTCCCCTGCCCTTGCATCCAAATAGAGCGCTCGAGGACGAACTTGAACTCGGCGCCATTCGGATAGCGTTGTTCGTCGAGTTCGAAGCGCCATTCGTCGTCTTCGTAGACGCCGCCAAGGTCGTGGCCCCAGCCGTCGACGGAGTTGCGCAGGGTGACCGTCGAATCGGGTCGGACCGTCGTCGTCTTGAAACGAACCGTGAACATCGCCGTTCGCCCCCCTCGCGAGGACGATCGCACACGTCGCGACGCTCGTCGCTGGTAGTCTCGCCGAGCGTCCACCTCCTTTCGACGAGAGCACCCATGACACCTCGACGGCTCCTCGCGTTTGGCTTCTTCGTATCCGCTGCGTGGTTGGCTGCGGGCTGTTCGCTCATCGCTGCGCCTGACCCAGATCTGCTCGAGGGAGGGCGCGGCGGCGCGCACCAAGGCGGCTCCAATAACGGCGGAGGTGGCGCCGGCGGCACGGGCGCCGTCGGGGGTGCTGGCGGCAGCGGCGGCATCGCAGGGGGCGGCGGCACAGGCGGCGGGTGCACGACAGCAGATGAGTGCCCCGGCACCGACAGCGAATGCGCACAGCGCACGTGCGAGAACGGCAGCTGCGGGATGGATTTCACCATCCAAGGCACGCCCATCTCCAATCAGATAGCCGGCGACTGCAAGAAGGCTGTCTGCGACGGCGACGGCGCGGTGGAGAGCGTCGACGACGACAACGACACAGAGGACGACTTCAACGAGTGCACCTCGGATGTCTGTGACGCCGGCACGCCGAGCCACCCTGCGCTGCCGCTCGACGCGCCCTGCGGCACGGGCCTGCACTGCGACGGCGCGGGTGCTTGCGTCGGCTGCAACGCGCCCGCGCAATGCTCGGGCACCGACGACGAATGCAAGACGCGCACGTGCTCGAATCACACGTGCGGCTTCTCGTTCACGCCGGACGGCACGGCTGTCGCGAGCCAGATGGCTGGGGATTGCCTCGTCGATCAATGCGACGGGCTCGGCCACGTGGCGACCGTGAGCGACGATCTCGACCTGCCCGTCGACAACATCGACTGCACCGACGACATCTGCACGAACGGCGTGCCGTCGAACCCCGACTCGTCAGAAGGTTTGAGCTGCAACGATAACGGCGGCTCGCTCTGCGACGGCAGCGGCTCCTGCGTCGAGTGCACGCTGCCTTCGCACTGCACGGGCGTCGACAACGAGTGCCAAACGCCGGTTTGTACGGCGAACAGCTGCGATCTCGCGTTCGAGGCCGCGGGCACCCCGGGGGTTCCGCCGCTCACGCAGACCTCGGGTGCTTGCAAGAAAGAGGTTTGCGACGGCGCCGGTGCAGGCGCGACCGTCAACGACGACACCGAGCTCCCCGACGACAGCAACCCTTGCACGAACGACGTGTGCACGAACGGCGTCCCGTCACACACGAACGTCGGTTCGGGGGTGAGCTGCGGCCCTGGCCTCGTCTGCGACGGCGCCGGCGCCTGCGTGGGCTGCAACGTGCCCGCGGATTGTCCAGGCAGCGACACTTCGTGCCGCACGCGCACCTGCGTCGCTCAGGTCTGCGGCTTTGCCTTCCAGCCGAACGGCTCGCCTGGTGTCCCGCCTCTCGCGCAGACCTCGGGCGCGTGTCGCGCTGACGTCTGCGACGGCGCGGGCAACGCCATCATCGTGAACGACAACGCCGATCTGCCGGCCGACGGGATTCAGTGCACGGCGGACGTCTGCACGATCGGCGTACCTTCCAATCCGCCTGAGCCCTCGGGATTCGCCTGCTCACAAAGCGGCACGGTCTGTGATGGGCTCGGGGACTGCGTCGCTTGCAATACGGCGGCTGATTGCCCAGGGACCGACAACGAGTGCCAGACGCGGACCTGTACCAATCACACCTGCGGCTTCAACTTCCAGCCGAGCGGCTCGCCAGGGTCACCCCCGCTCTCGCAGACGTCCCATGACTGCAAGGTACGCGTCTGCAACGGCGCGGGCGTCCCCATCGTGTCGAACGACGGGACTGACTTGCCTGTAGACAACAACGCCTGCACCGACGACGTGTGCTCGAGCGGCGTACCGTCCAATCCAGCCTTCCCGTCCGGGACGACCTGCCCCGGCGGGCTCTGTGACGGATCGGGGCTCTGTGTGGAATGCAACGTCGCGAGTGACTGCCCCGGAACGGACAACGGCTGCCAGGTTCGGACGTGCACGAACCACACCTGCGGGATGAACTTCCAGCCGAACGGATCGCTCGGCAGCCCCGCTCTGTCGCAGACCGCGGCCGACTGTCAGCGCAACGTCTGCAACGGCTCGGGAGCCACGATTTCGATCGCTGACAACGCCGACGTCCCGCCAGCCGACGGCAACGAGTGCACCTCGGACACTTGCTCCAACGGGTCGCCTTACCCGCCAGTCGCGCTCGGCACGCCGACGTCCTCGCAGACCCCGGCCGACTGCTTGAAGAACGTCTGCGACGGAGCAGGCAACGTCACGACCATCAACGACAACGCCGATATTCATGACGACGGCAACGAGTGCACGGCGAACCTGTGCACGAACGGGATGATGGATCACCCGCCGCTCGCGTTCGGCACGCCAGTCGCCGGCCAGACGGGTGGGGATTGTCAGCTTCGCGTCTGCGACGGCGCTGGGACCATCACCTCGGTCGCCGACAACGCCGACACACCTCCGAGCGACGGCAACGAGTGCACGATCGACGTGTGCGTGTCGGGGGTCCCTTACCCGCCTGTCGCGTCGGGCACTCCGACCAGCGTGCAGGTCGGACAAGATTGTCACCAGAACGTCTGCAACGGCTCGGGGAGTGTCGTCAACGCGGTTGACGATGCCGATATCCCCGGGCCCGACGGCAACGAGTGCACACTCGACGGCTGCACCGCGGGGGTTCCCTATCCGCCAATCGCCTCGGGGACGCCGACCACCGCGCAGACGCCACAAGACTGCCAGATCAACGTCTGCAACGGCTCGGGGGGCATCATCAGCGTCGCTGACAACACCGATATTCACGACGACGGCCTCGAGTGCACCGCGAACCTTTGCGTCGGTGGCGTCATGGATCATCCGCCGCTCGCGTCCGGGACTCCCATCGCGAGCCAGACGGCGAACGACTGCAAGCTCAACGTCTGCGACGGGGCCGGCGGCACGACCACGCAGACCGACAACGCCGACCTGCCCGTCGACGACGGCAACACCTGCACGAGCGAAGCCTGCGTCGCCGGAGTTCCCTCGCACCCGAACAAGACCATCGGCTCGAGCTGCACGACGAACGGCAACGCGTGCAACGGCGCCGGCAGCTGCGTCCGCACCTTCATGGTGCTCCGCGTGGGGGATGGCTCCGCAGCGCTCGGCTCGGGCGCGACCCCGTCGTTCATCGAGGAGCGCCTCTACGACGGTTCGCTCTTCGGAACCTCCAACAACCCGATCGCCCTCCCGACCACTACAAGCGGGGCCAATGCGCGTCTCACCAACGCCGGCTCCTCGACGAGCGAGGGCAACCTGACCCTGTCGCAGGACGGCCGCTACGTCGTGGTCGCTGGCTATGACGCCGCGGTCGGAACCGCGACCGTCGCCAGCACGGCGACGGCCTCCGTCAATCGCATCATCGGTCGCGTCGACCGCAACTACACCATCGACACGAGCACGCGACTCACGACGGCGTTCACCGGGTCGAACATCCGCGGCGCGTGCTCCAGCAACGGCACGGACCTCTGGGCGAGCGGCACGAGCACGGCTGCCGTCGGCGGCATGTTCTACGCCGCGCTCGGCACGAGCGGCGGCACGCAGGTCCTCGCCGCACCGAACAACGCTCGCTTCTGCAATGTGTTCAACGGCCAGCTCTACGGCAGCGCGAGCTCGTCACCGTTCTTCAGCCTCTTCTCAGTCGGGGTAGGGCTGCCCACGACGACCGGGCAGACGGGCACGACGCTCTCTGGGTTGCCCAGTGCCTTGGGGCCGAGCGTCTACGGCTTCGTGATCCTCGACATCGACAACAACGGAGTCGTGGACACCCTGTATTTCGCCGACGATCGAACGGCGGCGACCGGCGGCATCTACAAGTACACCTCGACGGACGGCGTCACCTGGGCAGCGGGGACGCCTGCGGTGACCAACGTCGGCGCGACCAACGGAGCGCGCGGCCTCGCGGGCGTGTTCTTCGGCGGGTCGGTGACGCTGTTCGCCACGACGACGTCGAACACGATTGTAAGCGCAGTCGACCCGCTCACCGGCGCAGCGATGACCAAAACGACCCTCAACACCGCAGCGACCAACACGGCGTATCGAGGGATCGCGCCCGGCGTGCACTGAGCGGTCACACGCCCCCTCGTCGAGCGATGAGGGGGCGTGGCCAGCGCCGACGTTCCCAATTTCCAGTTCGAGCCATGCACGCCCAGAGTGCAGGCTGTCTCCGGCGCGGAGTGCGTCGCCTGCCAACCGGGCCAGATGCACCTCCGGCCCGACGAGCCGCCGGACGCGACGTGCGCCGACCTCGGGGAAAAACAGCACCGCCACCTGCGCTGCTTCACCACGGGCCGGTCCTCACTCGAGGTCTGGTGCGACGGCCCACCGCGCTCGCCAGTCGACGCGGTCGAGTATGCGGGCCCGCTCCGCTACTCCTTCGGCGTGGTCTTCGCCACCGTCCTCGCGCTCATGTTCGGCGGGATCGCCGCGTGGCTTTGGCTGCAGGGGTACATCGCCCGCTCGCACGACGACGATTGATGCCTTGGCTTACAGTATGGTCAGCGATTCAGAGCGCCCCGTGGGGAGCGGCGCCGTCGAGGATCGACCGCTGCTGAGCCTCGGAGAACGGCGGGGCGAGGAGCGCCGCGTCCGACTGCCTGGAGCGAAAGAGCTCGCAGATGTAGCGCATGCGCTCGGGGAGGAACGACCAGTCCGTCACGCCCTGATCGCTCGTGTGTGTGTCGGCCGCGTCGAGCGCCGCGAGCGCGGCCGCGAGCTCGCTGTTCTCGATGGTGCGCAAATAGGCCGAATAGCGAGGTTGCCCCGGTTGAGGCTTCAGGCCCTGCCCCATTCGCAGGTCGCCGGTCGGTAAGTGCAAGACCATCATCTCGGCGGTCGCGAGCTCGCGCCAGGCGAGCGCTGCGCTCTCGCCCATTCGCTTCAGCGCCGGCTCGAGCGTCGACGCGATCAGGCTCGGCAAATTGCCAATCAGGAGCGACCGCAGGAGCCGCCGAACCGGCGCGTCGAGTGACCCCTTGATATAGGGTTGGAGCCGCGTCTGCTCGTGGAGTCCGACGCGCAGATTACCCAATAGGACGAGCTCCGCGCGGGCGTCGGGGTCGTCGGTCAGGATCGACTGGTGATAGGCAGCCAGCGCCTCGCGGAGCAGGGTCTGACCACCTACAGCGCTGTCACCTACCTTGAGCGGTGACTGCACCTCGAGGAGGTGCTCGTCCGTCGGGCGAGTGACGCCCGAATAGACCCGGAGCACGCGAGAGAACATCGGCGCGACCTCCGCGTAGACGAGCAAATTCCCACGCGCGATGAGCTTGCTCACCTCCTCCAGGATGCGCTCCGGCAAGCCGAGGAGGCTCACGTGGGAGCTCGGGGGCGCGAACAGCGCGAGGCTCTCGGGCGGCAACGAGGAGGCTGCGCCGAGCTCGACGTCGCCCACCCCGAGCAGGCGCGCGACGAGCGACGGACAGGCCTCTTTGCGAATGAAGCGCCCGGCGGTCTTCGACGCCCAAGTCGCGAACGTGCACCAGTTCATTTGGGGCGCCGCTCGACTGCCGCGCTCCCGCCCGAGCAGCTCGCTGAGCTGGCTCGAGAGTTCGAAGTAGGACTGGGTGATGAGCAGATTGCGGAGGACGGGGTGCTCGTCGAGCGCGACGACGACCTCGGGGCGTTCGACCAAATCCGCTCGAGTGAGCGCCAGGCTCGCCCGCGGGCGGCGAGCGGGTGCACTCCAATCGAGCGCTAGTCGGGACTTGCCCGGTCGACCTTTGAACATAGGCGTTCAGAAGAACCCATATCACTCCTCGCGAGGGACCGTCCGGCGTGATCCACGCATCGGGGTTGACCAGACGACGGGGTCGATGGTCCCTTTGGGTGGGGATGGAACCGCGCGGCACCGAAACTGATGCGCGGGGCGCGATCATCGCGGGCAAGTACAAGCTGCTCGAGCTCATCGGCAGCGGCTCGATGGGCGTCGTCTGGCGCGCCGAGCACCTCGGTCTCGGCGCACCCGTCGCGCTGAAGCTCATCCACAAGAGCCCGATGGGCAACGCTCAAGCGGGCGAGCTCAATCGGCGCTTCGCACGCGAGGCTCGCGCCGCCGCCGCCGTCCGCGGGCCGCACGTCGCACAGATCCTCGACCACGGCGTCGACGAGACAGGGCGGCCTTACATCGCGCTCGAGCTCCTCAAAGGCGACACGCTCGACATCCACCTCGCGCGCGTCGGCCGACTCTCGCTCGCGGACACGAAGCGATTCGTCACGCACGTCGCTCGCGCGCTCAGCCGCGCGCAGGAGGTCGGCTACATCCACCGCGACCTCAAGCCCTCAAACGTCTTCATCGTCCTCGACGAGGGCGAACCGCTCGCGAAGGTCCTCGACTTCGGCCTCGCGAAGGCCTTCGCCGGAGAGGTCTCCGAGGAGTCCGCGCTGACGGAGGTCGGGCAGATCCTCGGCACTCCGACCTTCATGAGCCCCGAGCAAATTCAGGGCAAGAAGCTCGATCACCGCTCGGATCTCTGGTCGCTCGCGATCATCACTTACCTTTGTGTATGTGGAGAGCTCCCGTTCGAGGGCGACAACGTCCTCGAGGTGATGATGGCCATCCTCAACGAGCCGCCGCGCAGGCCCTCGATGTTCGATCCGTCGCTCGCGCCGGCCTTCGACGCGTGGTTCAACAAGGCCGTCTGCAAAGACCCGAACGAGCGATTCCAGTCGGCGCGCGAGCTCGCGGACGCGCTCGCCGCGGTCGAGTGCGCCGAGGTCCCCGATCTCCCGCTCATTGGCTCCTACGGCAAGCCGCGCGTCTTTCCCTCTGAGATGGAGCTCGACGTCACGATGGTCTCGAGCGACGCCGACCTGCCGCGCCCGCCCGAGAAGGTCCCGTCGATCTCGGTCGTAGCGGGGCCACCTCGGCCGATCGCGATCCCGAAGCTCTACGACTCGAGCATCGACCTCGACGAGCTCACCGAGTTCTGGCAGACGCGGGCGCACTCGCCGAACAGCGCCGAGGCGCGCAAACCCACGGTCGCGATGGGGGATCGACTCACCATCCGCGATCGCGGCGAGGAGATCGGCCCGCTCCTCACCCTCGAGATGATCCAGGGGCTGCGCAGCGGGCACCTCGGGCGCGACGTGATGGTGCGTCCGCACGGCTCTGCGGTCTGGCACGCGCTCGATGGGCTCGCCGTGCGCACCCACGACGGGCGCGTGCTCGACCTCGCCGAGCTCTCGGCGCCGACCTCGGAGGGTGCGCCCCCGATCCGTCTCGCAGCAGCGCCGATCGTGCCTGCGCCGAGCTCGCCGCCGCTCCCTCCTGCAGCGGCGCCGACGGCGCGGCCCATCACCGCAGAGAGCAAACACGGCGCGAGTCCGTGGCTCCTCATCTCGCTCGCGCTCATCATCGTGTGCAGCACGACAGCGGCCATCGTGCTGCTCGTACGCCGCTGATCAGCCACGGCCGCCCCCCAGCGAACCGCCGTCAATCGCAGTAGTGATAGCGAACGCCCCGCGAGCAGCCGACTGCTTTGCAGTTGCTCTTCGAGTGGCTGGCTTCCGATTGCTTCCTCATCTTCTCCAGGTCGTCACCGTTCTTGTGGAACAAGCATTTGTCCTCGGGTTCGATGTCGCCGCAGCAGCCGCAGCCGCACTCGATGAACTCGGGCTGGCTTGCTGATTTGGCTGTGCTGGCCGCGGGGGTCGCCGACGCAGAGCTGCGCGTCGCGGGGGCGCTGGACGCAGAGCTCGACGCAGTCGCCGTCGACTGCGCTGACGCGCTCGGCGCAGGCGAAGCGGTCTCGCTGCTCGCTGGCTCCGAAGACGTCTGCGTGCTGGCTGGAGTCTTCGAGCTGCTGCACGCAAAGAGCCCAATACAAAAGCCCAGGAGAAGGATTCGGCGCATGAGGGCGCCAATCCTTTCCCAAGACAATCCGCGCCGCAAGCGCTGCTCCCGCGCTGACAGCGCTGTCACCCACTAGGCCCTATCGAATGGATTGGCCAGTAGTTGGCCAGTAGTCGGCAATCAGCCGGCTGCCGCCTTCAGCGTCTTGGCGAAGCGCTCTGCGGTGCTCGTGTCGTAGGTGCCCGCCGCGACGTCGGCGTCTCTCAGCAGCTTACCCAGGTAATCGAGGTTCGTAGCTGCGGGCCCCGCAGGTCCGACGAGCTCGAGCTGCGTCGCGCCGAGCGCGGCCACGAGGCGCGTGATCGCAGCCTCGCGCGTGGGCCCATGGGCGACGACCTTCGCGATCATCGGATCGTAGTAGGGAGTGACCTCCGAACCTTGCTCGACGCCAGTCTCGATCCGGAGATCGCTGGAGCTCGTCGGCCACTCGAGGACAGCGAGCTTGCCGGGCTGAGGCGCGAACATCTTGAGGGGGTTTTCGGCGTAGACGCGCGCCTCGATCGACGCGCCCTGTCGCTTCGGAGCGAGGACCTCGGGGGCGAGGTGCTCACCCGACGCGACGCGGAGCTGCTGCTCGACGAGATCGATGCCCGTCACCATCTCGGTCACGCAGTGCTCGACCTGCAGCCGCGCGTTCACCTCGAGGAAGAAGAGCTCTCCCTCGGGGCTCGCGACGAACTCGACGGTGCCCGCGCCCGTGTACCCGACGCGCTTGACGATCGCGAGCGCGGAGTCGAGGAGGGCGCGGCGACGAGCCTCGCCTGCTTCACCTTGGAAGAACGGCGCCGGAGAGGGCGACTCCTCGATGATCTTCTGATGTCGTCGCTGCAAGCTGCACTCGCGCTCACCGAGCGCGACGCCCGCGCCGTGGCTGTCGCAGAGGACCTGAACCTCGATGTGCTTCGGCGAGCGGACGTAGCGCTCCATGTAGACGCGCGCGTCGCCGAACGCGCTCTTGCCGCGATCGGAGCAGGCCTGCGCCGCGCGGACGAGCTTGCTCGGATCCTCGACGATTTGCATGCCGATCCCGCCGCCGCCGCCCGCGGCCTTCACGAGCAGCGGATAGCCGATTCGCTCGGCTTGTGCGGTGAGCGCGTCGGCGTCACCGACCTCGATCGGGCCCTCGGTCCCCGGCGGGGGCGACGCGCCAGCCTCACGCGCGACGCGGCGAGCTTGGATTTTGTCGCCGAAGGCCTCGAGCGCGGCGACGGGCGGCCCGATGAACACGAGGCCTGCGTCGGCGACGGCGCGCGCGAACGCAGCCTTCTCGCTGAGGAGGCCGTAGCCCGGATGAATGGCCTCGGCGTGGGTGTCGAGGGCCGCGCGCACGACGGCGGCAATATCCAAATAGCTGTCTTTGACTGGGGGCGGACCAATCCGAACGGCCGTGGTCGCGGCGCGCACGTGGGGCGCGTTCGCGTCTGCATCGGAGTAGACGGCGACCGTCTCGATGCCGAGGCGCGCGCAGGTTCGTTGGATCCGACAGGCGATCTCGCCGCGATTGGCGATCAGGATGCGACGGAACATGGCGGACCGGTAGGGCGGCCTCATCACTGCCGCAAGTCCCATATCCCGTAGGCGCGTTACCGGCGTTGCGCGATCCGCATCGGCGCGGTGCGTGCAATGAGGAACTCCGATGATCGTACGAAGTGCGAAATCGGGTTCGCAGGCTCGTAGCAAACCGAGCACTGAATCCCACTCAATCGAAGCTTGGTTGTTTTTCCGGTTCGGGGTAATGACCGCGAAGGCCCGTGGATCCAAGCGCTCGCCTGTGCGTGCCGGACTCCCTGGCTCGATGTTTGGACTCTGTCGGGGGCGAGCCTTTCCATGACGAAGACGAGCGAGCTAGCTGGTTATTACCGGCTCGAAATTCCGGAGCGGCGAGCCAAGGCCGCGGAGGCCGCGGGCCTCGAGGAGGGCGCGCTCGACCTCGTCAGCGCAGGCCTGAACCTCTCCGACGATCAGGCCGACCACATGGTCGAGAACGCCATCGGCGTCATGGGGCTGCCCCTCGGCATCGTCGTCAACATGCGGCTCGACGGTCGCGATCACCTCGTGCCGATGGCCGTCGAAGAGCCGAGCGTCATCGCTGGCTGCAGCTACGCGAGCAAGCTCCTGCGCGCGGGTGGGGGCGTCACGTCGACGACCTCGGCGCCGCACATGATCGGGCAAATCCAGGTGCTCGACGTGCCTCACCCGCACGCCGCCGAGCAGGCGATCGCCGCGGCGAAGGGTGAGCTCCTCGCCCGGGCGAACGCTTCGAACCCCGCCCTCGTGAAGGCCGGGGGCGGCGCTATCGATATCGAAGTGCGGCATTTGGCGCCGATGGATGCGTCCGATCCGTGCGGTCCGATGGTCGTGCTCCACCTCGTCGTCGACGTGCGCGACGCGATGGGCGCGAACGCGATCAACACGATGTGTGAAGAGCTCGCGCCGCGCATCGCGGAGCTCACCGGCGGGCGCGTCGGCTTGCGGATCCTGTCGAACCTCGCCGATCGGCGCACGGTCTCGGTCGAGGGTCGCATCCCCGTGAGCGCCCTCGAGGGCAAAGGCCTCGACTCGGGCCTCGCATTGGCGAAGGCCATCGAGGAGGCGAGCGTGTTCGCCGAGCGCGACCCCTACCGCGCGGCCACGCACAACAAGGGGATCATGAACGGCATCGACGCCGCGCTCATCGCGCTCGGCCAGGATTGGCGCGCGGTCGAGGCCGGCGCGCACGCCTACGCCGCGCGCAGCGGGCGCTACACGGCGCTCGCGCAGTGGCGCGTCGAACAGGTCGACGGCTTGGGCCTCGCGCTCGTCGGCCGCATGACGCTGCCGATGGCCGTGGGCACGATCGGCGGGGTCGTCAACGTTCACCCCGGGGTCAAGGTCTTGCGACGGGTCGCGGACATCGGCTCGACGAGCGAGCTCTGTGGCCTGCTCGCAGCGACCGGCCTCGCGCAGAACGTCTCGGCGCTGCGCGCCCTCGCCGCCGAGGGGATCCAGAGCGGGCACATGCGCCTGCACGCGCGCAACATCGCGATCCAAGCGGGCGCGACGGGTGAGGAGATCCAGCTCGTCGCCGATCGGATCGCCGATCAGAAGCGCGTGACCGTCGAGGCCGCGATCGCGGCGTTGGAGCTCGTGCGCGGCGGAGCGGCGCCGGCCGCTACGGAAACGATAGCGCCGCCCGCGGCGACGACCGAGCCGCCCATGTCGGGTGAGCGTGCGTCGCAGGACGCGACGCCGGCGATCGAGGTGTCCTTCGACGCGCGCGCCGACCGGACGTTCTGCGATGAGCTCCTCCCGGGCGTGTCGCGCACGTTCGCCCTGTCGATCCAGGCCCTGCCTGACTCGCTGCAGGCGGCGATCTGCGTTTCGTATTTGCTTTGCCGCGTCGTCGACACCGTCGAGGACGACCGCTCGAAGAAGCCGTCCGAGCGCGCGCAGCTCTTCGATGCGTTCGACCGAGCGCTCGAGACCTCGTCGCGCGGCGACGTCACCGCGGGCGCGACGTTCGAGGCGCTCGCGATCGGGGCGAAGCTCGGGCAGAGCGTCGCCGAGCAGCGCCTCTGCGGGGGCGCGGGCGCCGTCTTCCGCACGTTCGCGCGGCTGCCGGCGGAGCAGCGCACCGCGATCCTCCCGAGCGTCGCGGAGATGTCGCGCGGCATGCGCGCCTACTCGGAGCGCGCGGACGCGCAGAACGGGCTGCGCCTCAAGGACGTCGAGGACCTGGAGAAGTACTGCTACTACGTCGCGGGGACGGTCGGTGAGCTCCTCACGGCGCTCTTCGGGCTCACGTATCCCATCGACGAGACGCAGCGAAAGGAGCTCGAGGCACGGAGCATCCCGTTCGGCCTCGGCCTCCAGCTCGTCAACATCCTGAAGGACGTCGCCGAGGACGCCGTGCGCGGCGACTGCTTCTTGCCGGTGAAGCAAGCGGCTCAGCACGGCATCGATCTCGATCAGATCCTGATGCCGACCGAGCGCGCGAAGGGCATCGCGCTCCTGCGCATGCTCTCGGCGCGGGCGCGCGTGCACCTCGACAAGGCCGAGGAGTACACGCTGCTCTGGCCCGCCGAGCACGCGGGGCAGGTGCGGCTTTTCTGTTCGGTGCCGCTCGCGCTCGCGCTCGCGACCCTGCGCGAGATCGAGCTCGGCGACGACGCGCTCCTGCCGGATCGCGCGCCGACCGTGACGCGCGCCCTCGTGATGCGCGTCTTCGAAGACGCCGTTTCGGCCTGCAGCATCCACGAGCCGCAAGCGAGCAACGCCGCGCTCACCGCGCTCTTCGGTCGCGCGCGCGCCGGCGTCGTCGGTCGCCCGGCGCGCCCCTCGACCACGCTGACCCGCCCGCCCACGGTCCCTCCCCCGTCGAGCACCACCGCCCCGGCGGAGAGCTCGCGTGAACCGCAGCAAGCAGCTCCCACCTCCCACAGGATCGAAGCCATGTCCGACTCCCCCAACCCCGAATCGAGCTCTGCGAACAACGGCCCACGGCCGCGATCGCATGGCCTGCAGCCTCGGCGCGAGCTCGGCCAACGCATCCTCGTCACAGGCGCTTCGGGCCACGTCGGCGCGAACCTCGTGCATCGCCTCCTGCGCGACGGGCGCGACGTGCGCGTGTTCATCCAGCACAACGACCCGGCGCCCGCGATCGACGCCATCGAGGCAGCGCTCGGCAAGCGCGTCGAGCGCGTCAACGGCGACCTGCGCTTCTTCAACGAGGTCGCGCCCGCGACCCGCGGGATCGACCACGTCTTCCACGTAGCCGCGCGCGTCTCGACGCTGAACGGCAGCGACGCCGATCTCAAGGATATCTACGACTCGAACGTCATCGGCACCGCCAACGTGCTGCGCGCAGCAGGCGACTCCGGGGTGAAGCGCACGGTCGTCACGGGCTCGCTCAGCGCGGTCGGCTACGACCTCGACGATCCGTCGAAGCCGAGCGACGAGTCGATGCCGTTCTATCCGTTCACCGAGCACCTCCCCTACGGCCGCACGAAGTCGCTCGTCGAACACGAGACCTTGAAGGCCGTCGTCGAGGGGATCGACGCCGTGATCGCGACGTCGTGCGCGGTCCTCGGTCCGTGGGACTACGTGCCCTCGCGCATGGGCCGCACGCTGCTCGACTTCGCGAACGGCAAGCTCAACGCGTACCTCCCGGGCGGGTTCGACTTCGTCGCATCGCACGACCTCATCGACGGTCACATCCTCGCCGCCGAGCGCGGTCGCAGCGGGCAGCGCTACATCCTCAGCACCGAGTTCGCGACGGTCGACCAGCTCATGGACCTCTTCGAGGAGGTCACGGGTCGACGCCGGCCGCGCTTGCGCCTGCCGCCCACCGTGATGGCGGGCGTCGCGCGCGTGAACTCGCTCGTGATGTCGACCTTCTTCCCCGACGTCCCGCAGCGCTTCACGCCCCACGCAGTTCGCTTGCTCGGCATGCAGCGCAAGGCCGACACCACGAAGGCCCAGACCGAGCTCGGATACAAGCCGACCACCATCCGGACCGCGATCCACGAGGCTTACGCGCAATTCGCAGAGCGCGGGCTCGTACCGAATTTCGCGGGCCGCACCACGTCGGGGCCCGCCTCCGAGCGCCCCCAAGCAGAAGGCGCCGGCCCCGAGTCGAAGACCGCCGGCAAGAAAGAAGGAGCCGCAGCGTGAGCCCTCCCAACTTCAGCGAAGCCAAGAACCGCCGCGAGAAGGTCCGCGCGGCGGGCATGGACCCCAACTACTGGTACGCGGTCGAGCAAGACAAGAACCTCGAGCGCGGCAAGGTCCAGCGCGTCACGTTCTGGGGCACGCACGTCGCCCTCTATCGGACCGAGTCAGGCGCCGTGCGTGCGATCGAAGACCGGTGCGCGCATCGCCACCTGCCCCTCTCGATCGGCCAGGTAAAAGGCGAGCAGATCGCGTGTCAGTATCACGGCTGGTCGTTCGATCGCGACGGCAAGCTCGCGGAGGTCCCGCACGAGCTCTTCGGCATGGCGATGCCGCAGTGCAAGCTGCGGACGTATCCGGTGAAGGTCCGCTACGGGCTCATCTTCGTGTTCTTCGGCGACAAGGATCGCGCCGAGTCCGTGCCGATGCCGGTCATCCCCGATCTCGAGGGCCCCGACCCGTGGGCGTGCGTCCCGATCGACGCGACGTGGAAGGCCCACCACTCGATGATCATCGACAACGTCAGCGACTTCACGCACGCGTACCTGCATCGCAAGTACAAGCCCTTCAGCGACGCTCGGCTCGCGTCGCTCGAGCCCACCGAGGACGCGGTCTATCTCTCGTACGACACCAAGGTCGGCTACGGGAAGATCTCCGGCCTCTTCGTGGACCGGCGCCGGGTCAACACGAACCACATGAAGCTCGGGTACCAGTACCCGTATCAGTGGTCGAACACCGACGATCAGATCAAGCACTGGCTCTTCGTGCTTCCGATCGACGAGCGCACGACGCGCAGCTTCTTCCTCTTCCACTTCAAGGGCTTCAAGGTCCCGCTGCTCCCGTTCGCGCTGCCCCGTCGTGCGATGGAGCCCATCCTCCACGTCGCGAACCGCCTGCATATTCGGCCGCTCCTCAACCAAGACGGTGAGGCCGTCGAGGCCGAGCAGCTCGGGTGGGAGAAGTACTGGTCCGAGCCCATCGCCGAGCTCTCCCCCGCAGTGCACGCCTTCCAGAACCTCACCATCAAGAAGTGGGAGCAGCACCTGGAGCGCGAGGCCGCGAAAAAGCTCGTGCCCGTCAAACGGGCCGCCGCGCAGGCCGGCTGATCAGGCGGTGGTGAGCAGCGCAGCGCGCGACCCTGCGCTGCGCGCTTGACCAGCCCGCGGTTCTGTACGAGTTTCGTCGCGTTGCTGACTTAGTAAACAGATACCGGAGTAGCCCTCGATGCGCAGAGACATCAAGTCATACGACGTGGCGATCATCGGTGCGGGGCCCGTCGGCTGCGTCACCGCGCTCGCCTTCGCGGCGCGCGGCGCCGACGTCCTTCTCCTCGAGGCCAACCCCAAGGCTTGTGGGGCTCGCCTCGCTGGCGAGTGGCTGCACCCCGCGGCGGTCGAGGTCTTGAACCGAGTCGGCGTCGATCTCACGTCGAGCCGTCCCTACGCGACGGGCCGCGGCTTCGTCGTCTACCCGGACGACGGCTCGCGACCGATCGCCCTGCCCTACGCGAACGGCGAGTTCGGCTGGGGGCTGCACCACGAGCGGCTCGTGGATCTGCTCCGGGCGAAGGTCTCGAACCACCCCAGCATCGAGTACCTCGAGTACGCGAAGGCCACGCGCATCGTCGGGCAGAACCTCACCTACCAAGGCAAGGGCGGGGCGATGCGGACGATCTACGCTGACCAAATTGTAGGTGCAGCGGGCCGCTCGAGCGTCGCGCACTCGGCGCTCGGCATCGGGGCGAGCTCAGGCACCTACTCGCGCATGGCCGGCGTCCTGCTCGAGGATTGCCGCGTCCCGTTCGAGGGCTTCGGGCACGTCATCCTCGGCGCGCTCGGCCCGATCCTCATGTATCGGCTCTCGCAGGACACGGTGCGCGTCTGCATGGACGTACCGCTCGCGCTCCGCATGACCCGCGACAAAGAGGTCACGCTCTTCGAGGCCTACGGTCGCGCGATGCCCGAGACGCTGCGCCAACCGTTCCGTCGCGCGCTGCTCCGCGGCGACATCTCGTGGGCGACGAACCAGACCCGCGCGCGCGTGCACTTCGGCCGGCCCGGGCTCGCCCTCGTCGGCGACGCCGTCGGTCACCACCACCCGCTCACGGCGCTCGGTATGACCCTCGGGTTCAACGACGGCATCTCGCTCGCGAACGCTTCGAGCTTCCAGTCGTATCGCCGCGAGCGCGCGTTCAACACCCGCGTCCCCGAGATGCTCGCGGTCGCGCTCTACGAGGTCTTCGCCGACACGAGCGACGAGGTCATCGCGATCCGCCGCGCGGTCTACGATCTCTGGCGCGAGAGCCCGACCGAGCGCTTCCGCACGATGCGCTTCCTGTCGGGCCGCGAGACGAGCCCGCTCTTCTTCGGGAACTCCTTCCTCAAGGCCATTCGGATCGCGACGCGGCGCCTCGTCAACCAGGGCTTCGCCACGTCCGAGTGGGGCCACGTCGGCAACATGACCGAGGAGCTGAGCTCACGCATTCGTTGGCTCTTCGCAGGGGCGCTGCACCTCTCCGACCCGCGCCCGACGAAGGACCTGCCCCGCGGCGCCGAGGAGCGCTACGCGGGGGCGCTGCGTGCGTCCGCCGCGAAGGCCGACGTCGTCGAGCTCCCGAGCGCGACGAACCACGCGGCACGCACTGGCCAGGATCGCTTCGACCCATCAATCGCGCTCGAGCGCGGGTTGCGCGCGCTGCAAGGGCGCCAAGACGTCGACGGCTCGTGGGAGGGTGAGGTCTCGTGGTGCCCGATCCTCGCGGCGCAGTACGTCCTCGCGTGGCACGTGATGGGTCGCCTGAAGCCTGGGAAATCGGCCGCGATCGACGAGAAGCGACGCCGTCGCCTGCTCCTCCATTTCGAGCGCACCAGGCTCGCGGACGGGCTCTGGGGTCTCTCCGAGGTCTCCGATCCGAGCCTCTTCGTCACGACGCTCGTCTACGTCGCAGCGCGCTTGCTCGGGGTCGCAGCGGACGCGCCGCTCCTCGCGGGTGCGCGCTCGTTCTTCGAGCGCGAGGGTGGCGTCGTCGCGATCCCTTCGTGGGGCAAGGTCTGGCTCGCGATCCTCTCGCTCTACGAGTGGTCCGGCGTGAACCCCGTCGTCCCAGAGCTCTGGTCCCTGCCGGAGCGAATGCCCGTCCACCCCTCGAACTTCTACTCACACACGCGCCACGCCTATCTCGCGATGGCGGTGCTCTACGCCGAGCGCTTCCAGACCCCAGTCTCCACCCTGATCGAAGAGCTGCGCGGTGAGCTCTACCCGCAGGGCTACCACACGGTGGACTTCAGCGTCGCGCGCTCGGCCCTGCGCCGTGAGGATCTCTTCGCCGAGCCGAGCCGCCTGCTCCAGACCGCGTACGACGCGCTCGCCGTGTTCGAGAAGACCCAGAGCGAGGCCTCGCGGCGAGACGCCGTGAGCGAGCTCCGCGCGTCCATCCGATGGGAGCTCTCGACGACGAGCCACACGTCGCTCTCGCCCGTGAGCGGGCTCTTCAACCTGCTCGCGCTCTACGTCGCCGACGAGGGCGACTCGGAGATGCTCCAGGGCCTCGAGAACTTCAACAACTGGATTTGGGAGGACGACAAGGACGGCGCCCGCGTCGCTGGCGCACGCTCGGCGATTTGGGACACCGGCTTCGCGATGCAAGCGCTCTCTCAGGCGCGTTCCTTGTACGACGTTGAAGAAAACCTCGCGCGCGCCGATCGCTTCCTCGCCGGGCAACAGATCCGGACTTCCTTCCCCGGCTTCGAGAAGCACTACCGCATCGATCCTTGCGGGGGATTCCCCCTCTCGTGGGGCTGGCACGGCTGGCCCGTCAGCGACGCCACCGCCGAGGCCGTCATCGCGCGGACCCGCGCGAACGTCGCAGGCGGCCCCGCCGACGACGATCTCGCGCAGGCCGCCGAGTTCATCCTGCGCGCCCAATCTCCAGATGGCGGCTTCGGCAGCTACGAGCCGAAGCGCATGCGCATCTCACTCGACTGGATGAACCCAGCCGAGATGTTCGGCGACGCGATGACGGAGCACTCGCACGTGGAGTGCACCGCGTCGGCGCTCATCGCGCTCTCGACCATCGCCCGCGAGCGCCCGCAGCTGCTCAGGCGGCCCTCGCTCGCGGGCCTACCGCAGGCCATCGAGCGCGCGATTCGCCATCTCCGGGTCATGCAAAAGCCCGAGGGATGCTGGCAGGGCGCGTGGGGCGTGCATTTCATCTACGGCACGATGTTCGGGATTCGGGGTCTGCTCGGCGCCGGTATCCCGGCTACGGACCCCGCAATCCGCAAGGCCACTGCCTGGTTGAAGCTGCACCAGCGACCGGACGGCAGCTGGGGTGAGCGACACGCGGTGCACGCGACCGCGTACGTGGAACACGACGAGGGTCAGGTCGTGCAGACCGCGTGGGCGATGAGCGCCCTCCTCGAGGCGCACGACCCCGATTGGGACGCGCTCGAGCGCGCAGCCCGCTTCCTCGCACGCGCGCAGCTCGGCTGCGGCGAGTGGCCGAAGCAGGCGCCGCACGGGGTGTTCTTCCACACTGCGGTGCTCGACTATGCCCTCTACCGCAGTTACTTCCCCGTTCTCGCGCTCAGCCAATACGAGGCTCGCCGGCGAGAGCGGACTCGGTTCCTCGACGAGATGAAACGGGGAATGGTCGCGGCCGAGTAGTCTCCAGATCTCCGCTTGCCTGACTCCCCCCCTCGTGGTCTTCTCGAACGCCTGTTTTCGAGGAGGGGTTCAATGGCAGAGGAGTCCGGTAGTACCCGAGACGGCGCCAGTACTACCCAAGAAGGGGCGGCGCCCGAGCTCGACGTCATCATCATCGGTGCAGGCTTTACCGGCATATCGGCCGCTCGCGAGCTGAAGGAGCTGGGCGCGAGCTTTCGAGTTCTCGAGGCGTTCGACACCCATCTTGGCGGTCGCGCTTACGCCTATGACGCGAAGCACGCGAGCGACACGCCACCACCCCAAGTGGCGGGTTTGCCGCTGCGCTTCGATCACGGCGCCGAGTACATCGGCGACCTGCAAAACTCGATAATGAGCATCATCCGCGAGTACCTCCCCAAAGAGGCGCTCGTGAACGGCGCGAACCTGCGGCACCCCTATCCCTATCAGGTGATGGTCCTCGACCAGAAGCGGCATGTCTTCCGCCTGGACCAGAGCCTATTCGGTATTACGGGCATCCCACCGGACCTCGGTATCGCCGCGGGCATCGCTGTCGTCGGGCTCTTGGCCGAGATGACGCTCGTGGAGATCCAGATCAACGTCCTCGAGCCGTGGAACGCGCCGGATTACCTGCGCGAGCTCGACAAGATCGACTGTTGGAGCTGGCTCAATCAGAAGGATTGGGTCCCCGCCTCGGTGAAGGATCTGCTCCGGATCAGCATCGAGGCCCTGCTCTCCGTCGAGCCGAGCGAGATCTCCCCCTATTACCTTCTCTGGTATACGGCCTGCAATTCGGGGTTCGTCAACGAGGTCAACGACGACGCGGGGGGGCCGCAGCAATACTGGCTGAGCTGCGGCATGAGCACGCTCGCCGAGCTCTACGCGACGCCCGTGCGGGACCACATCGAACAAGGGGTCTCGGTGAAGCACATCGACCTGAGCGGGCCGAAGTGCAAGGTAACGACCCAATCGGGCGAGACCCTCGTGGCGAAGAAGGTCCTCGTGGCCATGTCGCCGCACACGGCTGGCAAGATCGCCTATACGCCGGAGCCCGCACCGGCGCGCAAGGAGCTCATGGGCTTGCCCATGGGGCGCACGCTGAAGTGCCAAGTCTATTACAAGTCGTCTTGGTGGCATGACAGCCAGGGCACCCACTTCAACGGCTACTGCGGGGGCGCCAATAACCCGGTTCTCTGGGTCATGGACAACTCGCCTCCGCCCGGGACGGACGACGAGACACACGTCCTCATGACCTTCACCGTGGGCGCGCAGCTCGACGCCCTAGGCCCCAATCCCTCGCTCCAGCAGATCGAGACCTCGGTCACGGGCGCGATCCGCGACATGTTTCAAGACAACCGCGCGCTCGCCGGCTCTTCCGAATATCTGCGGCTCGTACCGTTCACCTGGTCCGCCGCGGAGAAGGTCATTGGCGGCGGGCCCAACACCGTATTTACGCCGGGCGCCCTCACGAGCGACGTGGGCCGCATGCTCAACGCCCATTGGGACGACAAGGTCTTCTTCGCCTCGGCGGAGAACTCCATCAAGCTCGACCCTATCGCCAAGTCACCCCACTGGAGCCCCTTCAACCCGGACAACAAGCCGAAGTACACCGAAGACGGCATCCTCCTGCCAGACCCTGCTCCCCCCTATTCGACCGACTACTCCGATTGGCGCGAGAACCTCGGTTACATGGATGGAGCGCTGGTATCCGGCAAATACGTCGCTCACGAAATTGCCCAATCGCTCGGGCTCGCTCACAAGCTCCCCGCGCGGCCCGACGGGGCGGCGACGAAGCACGACATCCCGCCCGTCTCGGCCCACCCGACCGATCGCATCGTCTCCGTCCTCGAGCGGGTCAAGTCGGCCGTCGACGACGTGTCCAAAGAGGATATTCGCCGATGGACGACCTCGCCCGCCGGGCCCAAGGGGTTCGCGTCGTGGCTGCACCATCAGCTCGAGTCCGCGCTCGACGCCGATGGTGACGGCAAGATCGACGATCCGGTGAAGCGCCTCACCCGCATCCGGGATTTCGCCATCACCTCGCTCAACTACCTCAACCCCGCCATGCAGCCCCGCGCTGACGACCCGCTCGACAAGATCCAGCGGGTGCTCGCGGACGCTGACAAACTCCTCAAGCAGAAGCTCGGGCTGCACTGACAGCGCTGAAAGCGTGGGCCTCAACGCGAAGCACGCGGAGGCCCGCGCGTCAGCCGGCTGTCCACATGAGCGCGACCGTGGCGACACCCGAGTAGTCGGTGCCCCCCGCGACCAAACGCCCAGTCGCGGACTTGGCGCCACAGAGCTCGAGCACGACCTCGGTCGTGCCGATGACGTCCTCCCAGACTCCCTGGCTCGCGCCCGCAAGACCCGAGAGCTTGAGCTGAGCGAAGCCCTTGCGGTTCTCCTCGACGACGACACGCCCCGTCTCGCAGAACATGGCAAAGAGCCGCGCGTACTGCTTTACGACCGTATCGGGTGAGATGAACTTGAGGATAAAGCGGTAGATCGTGGTCACGTCGTGTCGCGTGGCGGTCCGGCTGATGTTCCGCGAAATACCCGGCCCGAAGACGGACTGAGCCGCGTTGTGCAAGCTCGAGAACCACTCGATTGGATACCAACCGACGGAGAGCACCTCTTTTTGCGCGAGCGACTGCGCGACCTCGGGCAGAATGAGCGGTCGAATTCGATCCACTGAATCCGGCCCCTGCAGTTCGGTCAAAGCCCGTACGAACGCCAAGATGCTCTGGCCCTTGATCTTGACCCCACTCAATTCCCGCGTGCTGCTCTGGCGCGTCGAGCTCGTCATGCAGATCATGTCAGCATCCAGCCCGTGACTCCGAGTGTCAAGGCAGCCCAGGGGCCCCGCCGCCACACGGTCGTTCTCTCGGACGTCCACCTGAGTCAGGCGCACCCTCACGACGAATCCGACCCGCTCTGGATGCGTTATCGGCAGCGGGATTGTCACCCCGACGTCGACTTCGCCTCCTTGGTCGACGAGATGCTCCGGCGTGCGGCTGGCGACGCGCTCGAGGTCGTCTGGAACGGGGATGTGTTCGACTTCGACGCTCCGTGGGTGAAGGACGGAGTGAGCTCCTTCGAGGAATACCCGCTCGACGACCGCGGCTGCGCCGAGCAGGTCGAGCGCATCATCGACGATCATCCCATATGGTTCGAGGCCGCTGGTCGCGTGGTCGCGGCAGGGCATCGCCTGCTGATCCTGTCAGGGAATCACGACATCGAGCTCTATTGGCCGGGCGTCCGCGCCGCGATCCGTCGCGCCATCGGGCGCCATGCTCCGGACCTCTCAACCGACGAGCTCGAGGCGCGCGTCCGCTTCCGCGCGTGGTTCCACCTCACCGAAGACGGCATCTATTTGGAGCACGGCAGCCAATACGACATGTTCAACGGCGTCCGCCACGCGATGCTGCCCGTCACGCGCAAGCGTGACTGGATTCACCCGCAGACTGGCAAGCTCGCGTTCAAGCGAACCGGCTCGCGAATGGGGTATTTCAACCCCTACCACGAGGGCACGTTCTACATGGGACTCTTCGGGTATCTCGGTCACTACCTGCGTTTTTACGCCTTCTCGAGCAGGCGCCACATCTGGCGAGTATGGTTCTGGGGCTCGTTCGACACCGCGCTCGACATATGGCGACATCGCCACGACGAGGACTGGTCCGACGAGGCCCGCGCGCTCGCACACGAGGAGACCGGTGTGTCGCTCGACGCGATCGACGCGACCCACGCGCTGACAGTCCCTTCGGCGGAGCGTTGGATGTTGCCCATTCTGCGCGAGCTCTGGCTCGACCGCGCGATATGGCTCTTCATCTTGCTCACGACCTCGATCGTGGGCGCGGTCTTGGGTGGGCTGCTCGCGGGCGCGATCACGCTCGGTTTGACCGCGGCGGTCTTCATCACTTACGAGCTTGTAACCCCCAAGCCCGATATTCGGACCTATGACTCGGGGGCGGCCTCGCGCGTCGAGCGCCTCTTCGAGATCCACAATGCGCGCGCGGTCTGCATGGGGCACACGCATCGCCCCTCGGGAGTTTGGCGCGATGTCGCGGGAACGCCGCGCTTCACGGGCAACAGCGGCTCTTGGTGCCCGGCCTATCACGACCAGAGCTGCACGAAGCCCGTCTACGTGCGCAGGCCGCTCCTCTACTTGGTGAGCGAGGAATCGGGCCCCAACGAATCAAGCCTGCGGGGGGGCCTGCATTTTTGGGACGGCAAGACCCTGACACAGGAGGCTCGCGCGCCCGATCGTGAGCCCGCGCACACCGTCCACGGGCACGCGCAGGACCAGCACTCTCAGGACCAGCACAGAGCCGAGCCGACTGCGAGCGGCTGAGCGCCTAGGCTTGAGCCTTGCGGGCCGGTCGCGACTTCGGTGCGGCGTCGCTCTTCGCCGGGCCGCGCGCGTTTTCCACGATGGCGTTGCAAGCGTCGATGCAGGCCTTGCTGAGGTCGGGCAAGGTCGACTTCTTCGCCGTTGCGCCGCCGCCCGTGGCGATGAGGTTCGCCGCGCCGTGCAGCACGAGGAGGATGCTCGTCGCCAGGCGGAGTTGGTTCTCGGCGGAGCCGCCGACGCTCTCGGCGATCGCGTTCTTCAAGAGGGTGAGCGGGCCGCTCTCGGGGCCGTTCTCCGCGCGCGCCCGCCAACCCGCCCCGAAGAGGAGCGCGTAGTCGTTCGGGTGCTTCTCCGAGAAGGCGAGGTAGCGGCGGCACCCGTCGGTGAAGGACTCCGTGTGCTTCAGGCTCTCCTCGAGCTTCGCGGCGGCGCGCTTGCGCAGCGCTTGGAGCAGCCCCTGCCGATCGACGAAGTGAGCGTAGACCGTCGGCGTCGTCGTCTTGGCGGCGACGGCCACGGCGCGCATAGTCAAGGCTTCTTCACCACCGCTCGACCAGAGCCCGTGGGCGGCGGTGAGGATTCGGGCGGAGAGCTTTGGATCGGTCTTTCGCGGCATGGGCCTCGCCGTTCTATCACGGGTCGCGGCGCCTTACTCACGAAGACAGTAGCGGCCTCGAGCCCCGTAGGCTGAAACGCTGTCCTAGTCAGCCTCGACGAGCCTGCGGGTCGCTTCTTTCGTGGGATTGTCCAGCACTTGGGCAGGTGGGCCGCTCTCTACGCGAACCCCGTCGGCGAGCACGTGAAGGGTGGTCGCGGCCTGCCGCGCGAACGACAGGGCGTGCGTCACGACCACCATCGTTTGCCCCCCCGCGCCGAGCTCGCGCATGAGCTCGAGGACCTCGCGCGAGGAGCGCGCGTCGAGAGCGCTCGTCGGCTCGTCGAAGAGCAAGACGTCCGGTCGCATGGCGAGGGCGCGAGCGATGGCGCCCCGCTGCTGCTCGCCGCCCGAGAGCTCACGTGGAAAGCGGCGCTCCTTGTTCGAGAGCCCGACGCGCGCGAGGAGCGAGCGCGCGCGCTCCGCAGCGGAGGCCGCGGGTTCATCGAGGACCGTGCGCGGCGCGAGCGTCACGTTGTCGAGCAGCGAGAGGTGCGCGAAGAGGTGAAAGCCCTGAAAGACCATTCCGACTTTGCGCCGCACCGAGCGCAGGAGCTCCGCGTCGGGCAGCGCACCACCGCGCAGGACCTCACCGGCGATCTCGGCCGAGCCCTCGTCGAAGGACTCGAGGCCGTTGAGACAGCGGAGCAGCGTGGTCTTGCCCGAACCGCTCGGGCCGACGATGACGTGAATCTCGCCGCGCGCGACCTCGAGATCGATCTGCGACAAGACGGTCTGTTGACCGCGGCGTTTGCCGAGCGCTCGCACCTTGATCATCGGGCGCTCCCCCTCGCGAGCCGCTGCTCCAATCGCCGCGCGACGAACGAGAGCGGCAAGCTCATCGCGAGATAGAGGATCGCCGTCATGATGGTGAGCTCGACGGTCGCTTGGGTGCTCATCGAGAGCACCGAATACTGTTTGGTGAGCTCGACGAGCGTGACGACGCTGCAGACGCTCGTGTCTTTGAAGAGCGCTACGAAGTCGTTCACGACGGGTGGGATCACGATGCGCGTCGCCTGAGGAATCACGACGTGGCGGAGCACTCCCCATCGGCTCATGCCGAGCGCGAGCCCGGCCTCGGTCTGACCCTCCGGGACCGCCTGGAGGCCCGCGCGATAGATCTCCGACTCGTATGCCGAATAGTTGAGCGCGAGCCCGATGATCGCAGTCGGGAACGCGGAGAGCCGCACCCCGAGCTCGGGCAACATGAAGAAGAGGACGTAGAGCTGCAGCATCAACGGCGTGCCGCGCAGAAACTCGACATACGAGGCGAAGACGGGCCGCAGCCAGCGAGGGCCCCAAAGCCGCAGCACCGCGACCGCCAAGCCGAGGATCACCGCGAGAGGAAAGGAAGCAACGCTGAGGACGACCGTGAGCAGCGCGGCCTTGCCGAGGACACCGGCGTAGTCCGCGACGACGCGGAGGCCGCGCTTTCGCTCGCCGGCTTTGATGGGTGGAGCGCTCGCGTCGACGGGTTTGTCGACAGGCCCGAGCTCCTTTTCGAGCCGCTTTTGTTGGGCGTCGAGCAGGCCGTAGCGCGCGAGGATCGTCGAGAGTTTGCCGCTCTTTTGGAGCGCGACGAGCGCCGCATCGATGGCCTCGATGAGGCGCTTTTCACCGCGCTTGGCGTAGATGACATAGAGGCCCTCGCGAATGGGGTCTCCCGATCGCACGAGCCCCGGAAAGCGCTCGCCGTAGAACGCGACGATGGGCGTGTCTTGAATGGTCGCGTCGAGCTTGCCGTTCTCGACCTCTTTCATCGAGTCGGTGTTGCCGTCGTAGGTCACGACCTCGACGGCGTCGCCGAGCTGGCTGCGCGCGGCCTCCTCGGCTGCGGAGCCGGTGAGCACACCCACTTTGCGCTTCGGCGATTGGGGCTTAGCGAGCGTCTCCCAGGTGAGATCCGTCCGCGTCTTCGGGACGAGCAGCTGGAGCGCGTAGACGTAATAGGGCTTCGAGGCCTCGAGGGCCTGCGCCCTGTCTTCGGTCCACTCGTAGCCATTCAGGACGATGTCGATCTCCCCAGTCCGAGCGAGGTCGGGGAGCTTGTCCCAATTGCCTTGATGGAACTTCGCTTTGACGCCCATCTCGCTGGCGATCGCGTCGGCGAGCTCGACCTCGAAGCCGGTTACGACGGTGGAGTCGTCGTCGCGCGGGAAGACATAAGGGCCGCCACCCTCTTGATCCGCGCCCCACACGAGCGCCCCGCGGGCGCGCACGTCATCGAGGACATCCGCTCGCGCGGTGCGGTCGAGCGTGAGGGCCAGCGCGAGCGCGAGCGACGCCAAGACGAGCCCTCGAGTGCGCATACCCGAGGGAGCATACTCCGCTCCTCAACCGAGCTTCATGGTTCGCGTCGCGGCCTCGAGCTCGTCGCGGATCGCGTCGTTGAAATAGGCCTCGTCCCCTGCGGCCTCGACGACGACGACGCTCTCCCCGGCGACGAAGACCGTAAGCCAATATTCGTGATTTCGACCGTTCCTGTTCAATTGATAGCGGAGCCGATTGCCGTCGCGGCCGTCGTCGGTCTTCACCGCTAGAGGCTTGTCGTCGAGCGCCACATAGCCCTGAGAGCGGAGCTTGTTGTCGAGGGCCTCGGTCCAGAAAGCGAGGTTGCCCGCGGGCTCGTTCTTCTCGGTGCGGATCCCGATGACGACGCCCGAGGCGTTGGTCGCGCGGAACGAATAGTCGGTGTCGTGCTCGAGCTCGGCGAAGCCGTCGGGCGCCGTGAGGCTGGCCGATGGGCCGGCGCAACCGGTGAAGAGCGCGGCCGCCGCGACGGCTACGACCATGAAGAGCACGCCGCGGCGTGGAGTTCGGTGAAGGGTCCTGACTGCCAATGACGAAGGACTGGGGGTTTTCATGGTGACTCCGATTGCGAGCGACTCGAGCTTCAGTTCTTGGCAGGCGGCATGGTGAGCAAGCGGTCCATCCCGAGCTTGGCGAGCCAGGACACCGGCAGCTCGAGCGGCCGCGGCGGCGGTGGCGGTGGCGGCGGTGGCGGTGGCGGCGGGTCTTGGGCGACGATGACCTCCTGCTTCGGCTTCGCGGCGAAGCGCACGGTGATGACGCTCATCGCCGTATTCTCCGAGAGGAAGCGCAGCCGGCCGGAGAGCACATCCATCTCGGTCGCGACGCGCTCGAGCTCCTTCTCGACAGTCAGCATCTCGCTGATGTTGGCGGTCTTCGCCATGAACTCCTCGAGTCGCTTGCGGGTCGCTTTGAGGTTCTCGAGCCGAACCTGCAAGTCGTGGAACTCCGCAGTAACGTCCTCGGCGCCGACGCTCTCGTTCGTGAGGTCCCCGACGCGCTCGATCTTTTGGACGGCCGGGCGGAAGTTCTGAGAGGGCACTTTGACCTTCACCCAGTCGTTGCCGCGCCCCGCGATGAAGCCACCTTGGCTCTCCGCTGCGTCCACGACCGCGTCGATCGAAGCGGGGATCGTATTGGCGTCTACGGACAGCGAGACATCGGCCGTATACATGATGAGCGCCGAACGCGATTGGGGCTTATCGACCTCTGCGGCCTTGGCCCCTGAGGCCGAGCTCGGCTGACGCTGGCTCTCTTGCTGTTGCTGTTGCTGTGGGGCCTGGGGGAGCGTGAGGTCCGGACCGCCGCCCGCATAAGGGACCGAGGGCGAGCTCACGCCGGCCGCCTGCGGCCTTGGTGCGTCCATGCCTCCATCCATTGCAGGCGCCTCCATACCCGCAGCGCCCATGTTCTGGACTGGAGCGTTGTAGGCCTGTGTCACCGGCTCCATTGGACTCGAGCCACAACCGCCGAGCGCAAAGCCCAGCGCGCAGAGGGTCGTCGTCCGCGCGAGCCGAGCTCCCCGGAAAAGAATGCGAAGTGCCACGTTGGACCTCCGATTGAGTTGGCCCGAGAACGCGACGCGGCGGCGCGACCTTACAGGTCAGTCGAGCCCGGCTACCCGCAAGAAGGCACCCAGGATCTCGTCCAGTCGATGGTTCGCGCGCACCTCTGCGACAGTGACGGCCTCACCCTCCGCGATGGGCTCGCGCACGTCGATGTAGATCTTGAGCTTCGGCTCGGTGCCGCTCGGGCGCGCGATGATGCGGCTGTCGCCTGCGAGGTCGTAGATGAGGACATCGCTCGAGGGCAGCCGCAGCTTCGTCGTCTCGCCCGAGCTCCTCAGGCGAACACCGTTCTTGATGTCGCTCCGCCCGACGACGGAGAGCGGCGCCATCTCCGCGAGCGGGCGCTCGCGCAGCGAGCTCATGACCGACTGGATGCGCGAGAGCCCGTCTTTGCCCTTCATCGTGATGGAGCGCTGGCCGCTCACGAAGCAGCCATACGTGCGCGCGATGCGCTCGAGCTCGTCGAAGATGGTCTTTCCCTGGGCGCGCCGCACCGCCCAGAGCTCCGCGAAGAGGAGCGCGGCGCTGATACCGTCTTTGTCGCGGACGAGCGAGCCCACCGTATAACCAAGAGCCTCCTCGTAGCCGAAGACGAAGCGCTTGCCCTCGAGCCGCTCGAGCTCCATCGCGCGGTTCGTGATCCACTTGAACCCCGTTAAAGTCTCCTCGTAGTGGACGCCCAGCGCGCGCGCGATCGCGCCGAGCTGAGGGCTGCTCACGCACGTGGCGATGACGAGCCGGTCGGCGGTCCCCTGTCGACTCGACGGGTCCGCGACCTCGGTGAGGAGGTAATGGCCGAGCAGCACACCGACTTGATTGCCAGTCAGCTGCGTGAACTTCCGAGTTTCGGGGTTTCGAACGGCGATGGCCAATCGGTCGACGTCGGGGTCGTTCGCGATGATGAGATCCGCGCCGCTCTCCTCGGCCAACGCAATGGCCAAATCGAGCGCGCCCTTCTCCTCGGGGTTGGGGAACGCGACCGTGGGGAAATCACCGTTCGGCTCGGCCTGCGCGGCGACAGGGCGGACATCGGTGAAGCCCGCGCGGCGCAGGGTCTCGCGGACCATCCGATCACCGACGCCGTGGAGCGACGTGTGCACGATCGGCGCGTCGCGATCGCCCGCGCGCTGGAGGGAGAGCGCCTGCACCCTGGCGAGGTAGCTGTCCTCGAGATCGCTCGGGAACTCCCGCACGAGACCGCGCTCGCGAGCGTCCTCGAACGCGAGGGTCGGGACCTCGTCGGCCGGCGGCGCGGCGGCGATCGCGGCCGCTATGCCGGTATCGTGGGGCGGGATGATTTGAGCCCCGTTTTGCCAATAGACCTTGAAGCCGTTGTACTCGGGCGGGTTGTGACTGGCGGTCACCATCACCCCTGCAGCGGCGCCGATGCGCGAGACCGCGAACGCCGTGACCGGTGTCGGGCAGAGGGTCGGCGAGAGATAAGTCGGTATTCCGAGCGCCGCGAGGACGCTGGCGGTGGTCTCGGCGAAGACCCGACTGAACCGCCTGCCGTCGTACCCGACGGCCACGCCGAGGGGTGCGCTCTCCGGGTATTTCTCGAGGAGGTATTTCCCGAGTCCGTGCGCCGTGCGGCGAATGACCGCGATGTTCATTCGGCTCTCGCCGGCGCCGAGGACACCCCGCAAACCGGCAGTGCCGAACTCGAGCGGCCCCGAGAACCGCTCGCCTATATCCCGCTCCGCTTCGGCGTCGCCGCCGCGGGCCGCGCTCAGCAGAGCTTCGAGCTCCGCACGAGAGCTCGGGTCAGGGTCATGGGCAATCCAGCTCTCCGCACGCTCTCGAGCACTCATGGAAGGGCCGATTATCCGGGGGCATCGCAAAACATCAAGGCCCTCGAGTTGGTTCCAAGGTTTCGTCGAACGCGGTATGGCTCGGGGATGCCCTCATTTCTTCGCGCTCCACGTTCGCTCGCGTGGGTCCTCGCGCTCGCCGGTCTCTCCGCAGCCGCGGCGCCGAGCGTCGCGCGCGCCGACTTGCCCCCGCCCGACGGCACCAAATACGTCGGCTACGAGTTCTCGGTCGAGAACCTCGCGGCGTTCCCGGACTACGTCCTCATCGCATTCCCGACGAGCATGTCCAACGGCGCTCCGACTCGCGAGCTCGCCATCCTGAGCGACGGAATGCCCGTGCCGCTCGGACGACGCTCGGATACGCCGTCGCTCTATTTGGTCAAGAAGGCTGACTTCGACGTGTGGAAGGCCACGCGCGGCACGACCCAAGACGCCCTCGACGAGAGCGCCGCTGACCTGGTGAAGACGCCGCTCGTCATCCCTTGCGACGCGCACATCTCACCGACCTTCAGCTTGCCGGACTCGGACAAGCGCGAGACCGTCTCCGACAAATTCCGACTCGCCGAGGCCGGGCCGAAGACCTGCCACATCGTGTCGGCCGCCGCCGCTAAGCCGGAGTCAGGGTCTCAGGGCAACTCGGGCACGACGTCGAGCGGCGACCCCGACAACGGAAAGACGAAGAAGAGCGGCGGCTGCGCCGGCTGCGCGATCGACGACAAATCGTCCGCGGGCGTCGCTGGGGTCTGCGCTGCGATTGGGGCGCTCGCGGTCTTCGCGCGACGCCGCCGCAAGCGATAGTCGGCGCGCCGTGACCTCGCCCGATATCGACCGAGAGGCGCGGCGCATCCTGCGCCTCTGCAAGGACGACACGCTGAAGGCTTACGAGGTGGTCGAGCGACAGCTGGGTGTCCTCGTCATGCGCGCGCAGGTCATCCTGTCGTTGAGCGGCATCGTCATCACGGTGACGGGCTTCTCGGGGAAGAACATCGCGCAGACGAGCTCGCTCGCGCGGACCTCGGTGGTGGCCGGGCTCGTCATCGTGCTCCTCGGCGCGGCCGTCGCGGTCTCCGGCGTCTTGCGGCTCCGCTGGCTGACCGAGAGCATCGAGGAAGACCCGCTCGCGACCTTGAGCGCCGGTATTGCGTTGCGCAATACCAAATCACGCTTCCTCGCGGTCGCGATGGTGCTCTTCGTCGTCGGCTTCGCGCTCTATTGTTTGGCCGTCGCGCAGCTCCTCGCCGTGGCCTAGGAGCTAGCGCTCGCGGCTCACGGGTCCTTACAACAGCGAAAGCCGATGTTGGAGAGGAGCGTCGACTCGAGCGCGCGGGGCACGAGCGCGACGGTGCACGCGAGCGTGAGCTTGGGCGACAGATACGAGCCCCCGCTCAGCGCGAAGATCCGGTCGGGAGCGGGCTGCGCGTTGGTCTGCGTGCGCGTCCACTCCGCGGCGTTGCCGGAGAGGTCGGAGATCGGATCGGGAGACGAGACGCAGCCCGCGAGGCTCCCTGTCGGGACGATGCCGCTCACGCCTGCGTCGACGCCGTTGCACGTGGTCGGCTGATAGGCGGCCCCGTACGGGTAATCGGTGTTCGAGGAGCCGCGGCACGCGGACTCGACCTCGGTGAGAGAGCAAAGCCGATATTTGGGTCCACGCGCTTTGCACGCGTTCTCGGCCTCGACATATCCGGCGTTCGTCCACGGTAGGACGTTCGGCTTGGAGCAAGCCACAGTCTCGCTGAGGCCTGCGCCAGCGGTCGTCGCGTCGGGCCGCGAGGCCTCGAAGCGATCGATCCGCACGCCGCTCGCGTTCGGGAGCAGCGCCATGTCGAACGCTGAGTCAGGGAGGTTGTCGTCGACGAAGCCGTTGCAGTCGTTGTCGATGTTGTCGCAAGCCTCGGGCGAGGGCGTCGCGGGTGTGGGCGGCAGGCTCGTGTCGCACCGAGTGGTGTTCGGATTGGAGGGGTCGCAGACGATGAGCCCGTAGTCTCGGCACTGGCCGAGCGCCATGTCGCTGCAGAGATCCCCGAGGTTCGTGAACCACTCGTCGACGGCTCCGTCGCAGTTGCCGTCGATACCGTCACAGAGCGTCTCGGTCTCGCGCAGGATGCCCTGCACGGTCTCGACCTCGGGCGGGTAGACGCAGCTCCAGCCGTTCTCGTGATTGCACATCAACGTGGTCGCGGCGCACGGCGTCCCGGCGGTCGTGTTGCAGAGGTTCGACGGGAGCACCAAATCCGGATCATCGTCGTCGATCAGCGAGTCGCAGTCGTTGTCCACGCCGTCGCAGAACTCCGGAGTAAGGTCCGAGATCGGACACGCATATTCGCAGCCGTTCTCGGGCAATTGATCGATGTCGTAGAGACCATCCAGGCAGCTCTGCACGAGACACTCGCCGCCGACGCAGACCCCGACGGCGCCCGCGGGGTCGCAGCGCTTGCCGCACTCGCCGCAGTTCTCGAGGCTCATTTGGGTGTCGCCGCAATCCATGTTGCCGCCGTTGCCCATGAAGCTGCCCGTCGAGAAGCCGCCCCCCTGACCGGCGACGCCACCCGTGCCGGTGCCCCCATGACCCGCAGAGCCGCCGTCGCTCTCGCAGTTCGAGAAGCAATAGGCGTTCACGTTGCAGCCGAGGAGAGCCGCCGCAAAGAGGAAGAGCGAAGTTCCGGCCTTCATCGGCGAACCTCCCCGCGCTTCGCGCTCGAGCGTCTGCGGAGGCCCAGCGCTGCGACGAGGGTCGCGACCGCCAAAGCCGCGCTCGGGGTCGAGCGCGCGGGCACCACGTTGCAGCTGCAGCCGCCGCCGCCCGTCGCGAGCCCCCAATTGGCTTTGTTGTTCGGGGCCGCGCCACCGTTGTTCGACGTGCCGCCGTTCGACGACTCGCCACCTTGATTCGAAGTGCCGCCCTCGTCGCCACCGGCCGCGCCGCCCTGCGCTGCGGTCCCGCCCGCGCCGCCTGCCGAGCCCCCACCGCTGCCGGCGGGCACGCAGACGCCGTTTTGGCAAACCTCGTTCGGGTCGCACATGACATCGGCGCAGCTCACCGGGAAGCAGAAGCCGTTGTCACACGCGTACCCGTTCGGACAGGGGAACTCGCCCGTATCACAAGGCAATACGCACTGCGCCTCGACGCACTGGGTATCGCCGGGGCACATGGCCATATCGTCGCCGACTCCGTCGCAGTCGTCGTCCTTGCCATTGCAGATCTCGTTGCCCGGCCCCTTGTAGCCGATGCACACGGGGCTCGCGTTGATGCACACGACCGTGCCGAGCGAGCACGGCGGCTGATCGTTCGGCGCCGTCAGCGAACCACACGGGACGCCGTAGATCATCGGCTGATTGGCCTCTACGTCGGCCTGCTCGTCGATCGCGAGATCGCAGTCGTTGTCCACGCCGTCGCAGATCTCGGGGCTGGGGACGCAGCCCGTACAAGGCAGCGGTAGGCCCATGTCGTCCTCGTCGACGAGGCCGTCGCAGTCGTCGTCGAGCTGATTGCATATCTCGGCCGTGGGCGAGGCTCCGGGGTTCGTGATGACGCAGCTCGTGCCCGTCCCGTCGGCGAGGCATTGGAACGTCCCCGTCCCGAGGCAGAGCCCGAGCTCTCCGTCGGTACACGGCAATCCCTTCTCGGGGAAATCCTCGTCGACGAGGGTGTCGCAATCGTCGTCGAGATCGTTGCAGAGCTCGAAGCGCTGATCTTCACCGATGATCTGAGCGAGCGCGTCAGCGAGCTGGCTCTTCGACTGCACGAAGAACGCTGAGCCCGTGCCGCCCGCGGCGGCGATGGCGTTGAGCTGCGTCTGCTCGCTCGCGAGGACCGAGAAGCCGATGACATAGGTCTTCACCGCTTTGCCGTTGATTCCGGCGAAGAGTGAAGCGGCCGCGGCCTGCGGGTTTCCATTGCAGCTCTCGGCGCCATCCGTCAGGAGGATTACCGAATAGGACCGACAAGGCGCGGCGCCGTCGCACGTGACGATGGGCGTGAGAAAGTCGTACGTCGCGTCGAGGGCGCCACCGAGCGGGGTCGGCCCCGTGCCACGGAGCTCACAATTGCCGGACGGGCAGTGGTTGCCCTCGGTCGTCGTCGCGTCGAACGTCGCGTCCGGGTCCTCGACGCCGTCGAGCCACGCCAAATATCGGTTGATGGGCTGTCCGAACCCGACCAGGAATTGAGCCCCACGGCGCGGCGGACCGCAGCTGCCCGCGTAGTTGATGCAGTCGCTCGTGGGCGGCGACTCCATCCCCTCTTGGGGCCAGCCTATCTCGATGTTCGAGGTGAAGTCCGCGGTCGCGGGATAGCCCGCCGCGGGGTACGTCGTCGACAGGACACACGTGTTACCTGGATAGGTAGAGGGATATTGCGGCGGCAGGTTGTTGGTCGGGTCGTCGTACGAGCAGCAGCTCGAGGCGCACTCGAAGTTCGACGCCGTCTGGCAAGACCGATTGACGCCGACGTCTTGGGAATAGCGCCCTAGCGCGAAGTCGCTCTCCGGGAAGGCGGCGAGCACCTGCGTGAGGGCCTCCTTCGCGATGAAGAGGCGCGAGTTGTTCCCCGCGATCGTGTCGGCGTCGCTCGCCGTGTCGACTCCGGGATAGTCGACCGAGCCGTCGCCGAACGTCGGGTTGCCAGCGAGGTCGTTGAGCATCGAACCCGAGGTGTCCACGATGAGCGCGAAGCGCGGGCGCGCGTCGGGGGAAGCTACGGTGCAGGTCGCGGGGTCGTAGTCGCAAATCTGCGGGACACCCGCGATGCACGAGGGCGGCGTCGTGCCGTCCGGACAGACGAGCAGAGGCAGGTTGTCGTCGACGAGGCCGTTGAAGTCGTTGTCGTAGCCGTCGCAGATCTCTCCGTCATAACCGCCGTCGATCTGGAGCTCTCCCGCGCCGCCACCGGACTCGCCGGAGCAAATGGGGCATATGCCACCCGGCGCGCCGCGCACGTCGAAGACGGCCGCCGGATCGATATCGGCGCTGCGTGATTGGATATTGACGATGCCGCCGCCCCCGCCGCCCGCACAGTCGTCACAAGTCCCGTTGTTCTGAGTCGCCCGGCACTCGATGTCGTTCTCGCCGGGGTCGAACGGCGTGCACTGGTTGGTAGCGTCGGCGCACACCGAGCCGAGATCGCCGCCCAGGTTCTTGCAGGTCTGACCCAAGAGCGCATTGCACTGCGCGTTGCTCGAGCAAGGAGTGCAGTTGCAGGGGCCGCACCGGCCCCCGCTACAGGTCTGTCCTGCGTTGCAGTCTGTGTTGTTCGTACAAGGCAAACACTTCGGCTGAGAGTCCCCGCCGCGCCCGCCGTGAGCGCTGACGCGCGCGGTGCCGTTCACGACGACGTTGTCACCGATGATCAAGATGCTGCCGCCGGCGCCGCCGCCCGCCGAGTCGTTCCCCGAGGAGCAGCCGCGAAAGCCATCCGCGTTCACTTTGCCTGCGATGTTGACGACACCGGTCTGCGAGACGTTGGCCGCGAAGAGGACGATTCGACCACCACCGTTGCCCGCGCGCTTGGCGTTGTCGAAGCCGTCGCGACATCCCTTGTCACCACCCGCTCCACCGAACTCGGCGTCGTAGATGCTGTGCTGATAAGGCTGCCCCGCGACGGAGGGCAGCGCATTGCCCGCCCCGTCAGGCGTATTCGTCGTCCCGTAGCAAACCGGGAATTGAGGGTCGGTCGTCGCGACGCAGGAGCCGCCGCCGGGGGCCAGATTGCCGCAGTCCTCTTCCCACTCTTGAGGGAATTGGCAGGAGTTCGCTGGCGCTACGAGGAAGCAGTCTTTGGTGCCGCGCCCGCCTGCGCCGAAGTGACCGCCACCACCACCCGAGTCGAGGACCGAGCAGCCGCCGCGACCACCCTCGGTCGCCGTCGCGCCCTCGCCCTCATCACAAGTCCTGCCGCGATAGCCCGCGCCCTTCGCCGTGATGCGACTGGTCGCGTCGACGAGGATCGAGTCCGCCCTGATGACGACGTTGCCGGAGTTGCTCTTGTCCGCGCCGTTGTACGAGACCGTGCAAATCCAGCCGCCGTTCGTTACCGAGACGACGCCGAATTGGTGAGAGCCCCCGTAGCGACAGCCGCGGTTGTTCGCCGCCGTTGCGCTTACAGTGCAGTCAGCCGCGACCGCGGTTCCGCCGTCCGGGCAGGTCGCCGGCCCAGCCACCGAACCGTCGACGAGCAGATCGGCCGCGCGCGCGACCGCGGGAGCGCCGAGCCAAGAGGCGAGCACGAGAGCGCATGAGACCAAGCACCGGAGCGCCGCTATCGACAACCCTCGAGCGTGAGAACGGGCCAGCATGGTCCACAGGATAAGAGACAACAGCCCCTCCGCGGCGTGGTAGTTTCGGCGTAACTCGAGGGAGCGGTGGGAGAGCCCAAGCAGAGTCGACTGGCGCTCCCAGCGAGCCTCGCGGTGGTGTCGCACTGGGGACGCAGCCTCGAGGCGCTCGGCCGCGAGGCCCTCGCGCGGGTGCTGGCCCGGCGCGTGGTTGGCCTCGCCTCGGAGTCAGCGTTTTGGCTGTCGCTCGCGTTCGTCCCGCTCGCGGCGATCTCCACGCTCGCGGTCGCCAGGCTCGCGCTCCGAGGTGGAGTTCAGGTCGCGCCGCTCTTGCACTCGATACCCCCCGGCGCCCGCGAGTGGATCGCGACGCAGCTCGACGACGCGACGGCGTATCGCTCGGGCCACGCTGCGCCCGCCGCGACGGTGACGTTCATCTGGCTGGCTTCGAGCGGCGTCCATGGCCTCTTCGACGCGTTCGAGGTCTGCGCTGCAGTCGTCGAGCGCCCCTGGTGGAAGAAGCGGCTCGTGTCGATTGGCTACTGTGTCGTCCTCGCGCTCGGAATGGGCATTATCGGCCTCGTCGGCTCGGGGCTCGATCGCTTCATTCAGGTGCTCGGCGGCAGCGCGCAGGCGATCGGTACTGCCGAGTCCATGCTGCGTTCGGCGCTCAGCGTGGCCGTGGACTTCTGCCTCACGTTCGGCCTCTACAGATTCGGGATGAAGCAGACGGACCGAATTCCCATATTGCCTGCGACCCTATCGGCGGTGACGCTGCAGGCGCTCCTCGGTTGGGCCTACGCGGCCTTCGTCCGAAGGCTCGGAGACAGCAGCGAATACCTCGCTGGCATTGCGGCCTTCATCGTGACGATGACCGCCGTATTCCTATATTCGCTGTCGCTCTTGCTCGGGATCGTGCTGAGCGGCGTCCTTCACGATCGGGCGGCGACGCGCGCGCGGCTCGCACGTGGTTTGTCGCCTGCGGCGCGCGGCTGAGCAGCGGCGCTCGCGGCCGCCCCCTCGAAGAACACGGCAGCCGCGAGGTCACTATAACGGTGTAATTGGGATTTGCCGGCGGGCAGGCGCCCCCCCGACACGAGCGACGCGAGCCCGTGAACGAGCGCCCAAGCCACGAGCGCGAGCTCCCGCGAAGAGAGGTCCTTGCGGAGCGCACCGCCGACGCGCCCCTCCTCCAAGGTCGACTCGAGCAGCGCGAAGCTCTCGGTCGGCGCTCCCTTCTGCGGCTTCTTCGAGTGCTCGCCCTCCGAGAGGACGAGGCGAAAGAGCACGGGCTCCTCCACCGCGAACCGCACGTAGGCCTCACCGAGCGCGCGGACCCGCGCCTTCGGATCGGTGCCGGCGCGGCGGAGCGCGCGCTTCTCCTCTCTGGCGAGCCGCGCGAAGCCCTCCTCGCGCACGGCCGCGAGCAGCTCGTCGCGCGTCGCGAAATGCCGATAAGGCGCGTTGTGCGTGACCCCGACCGCCCTCGCGAGCTCGCGGAAGGTGAACTCCAGATCTCCGCGCTCGGCGAAGAGTCGGAGCGCGGCGTCGATGAGCTCTCTCCGGAGGTTGCCGTGGTGATAGGCGCGAGGCTCGGTGGCTTCCACCCGGTGCACCTTAGCAGGAGCGGCGCCGAATGTGGACAGGCGCCACATTCACCCTTGAAGCCGGTCGGCGGGGCTGACATGTTGCGCTTGTCCACATTGACCGCCCAGGGAGGCCGCCGTGACCAGCGCTGACGCCGTGCGAGAGACCGAGTCCACCGAGAGCCGCGCCACGCGTTCGGCGCAGGGTTCGGCGAACAAGAAGCGAGCCCACACGCCCGTCCCCGAGCGGGTCGACGTCGCGATCGTGGGCAGCGGGCCCGGCGGCCTCGTGTCCGCCGCGTACCTCGCCGCCGCCGGGCTGAAGGTCGCGGTGTTCGAGGCGCACTACACCGCGGGCGGCTGCGTGACTCAGTTCTCTCGTGGCCCGCGCTCGGCCCGGTGGAACTTCGATGTTGGTCTGCACTACGTCGGTGACTGCCGCGCCGACGGCACCATCCCGCGCATCCTCTCGGACCTCGGCGTGTCGGTCGACTTCGCCGAGCTCGACCCGAACGGGTTCGACACGCTCGCGTTCCCCGACTTCAAGTTCGCGATCCCCGCGGACCTCGACCTCTATCGCGATCGGCTCGTCGCGATGTTCCCGCACGAGCGACGCGGCATCGACGGCTACGTGAAGCTCGTGCGCGCCGTGATGAAGCTCTCGCGCATGATGGACGTGCACGAGGGTCACCGCCCGCCCGTGACCGAGCTCGCGCGCGTCGCGCTCGACGCTGTCCGCCTCGCGCCCCACCAGAAGGCGACGATCGGCGAGGTCCTCGGCGGCCTCGTGAAAGACGAGCGCGTCGCTGCCGTGATGCTCGGGCAGAGCGGTGATTACGGCCTGCCGCCGTCACGCGCGAGCGCGCTCCTGCACATGGGCCTCGCGGGCCATTATTTCCGCGGCGCCTTCTACCCGAAGGGCGGCGGCCAGGTGATCGCAGATCGGATCGCGGATCGCATCGAGGCGCTCGGCGGCACCGTGCACGTCCGCACGCCCGTCGAGAAGATCATCATCGAGGGCGGTCGCGCCGTCGGCGTGCGCCTCGCCGCGAAGGCCGGCGAGCCCGCGATGGACGTGCGCGCCGACCTCGTCATCTCGAACGCCGATCTCAAGCGCACGCTGCTCGAGCTCGTCGGCCCCGAGCATTTGCCGGGCTCGTGGATCACCCGCACGAACCGCTTCGAGATGGCCGCCGCGCTCTTCCTCACCTTCGTCGGGATGAAGGGCGACGGGCGCGAGCTCGGGATGACGAGCTCGAACATCTGGCAGTTCGACGGCTACGACGCCGAGCGCTTCTACCGAGAGACCAACGGCGAGACGCCGTCGATGCCCCGCGGCTGTTACATCACGAGCGCGTCGCTCAAGGACCCCGCGAACGGCGCGCACCACGCGCCCGCCGGTCACACCAACGTCGAGGTCATGTGCATCGTGCCGAGCTCGCCGGCGTGGTGGGGCGCGAGCCGCGACGAGAAGGGCTGGGGCTACAAACACGAGGCTCGCTACCTCGAGCGCAAGTCCGAGATCGAGGCGGACATGGTCGCGCGACTCGATCGGTTGTTCCCCGGCGCGGCTGAGCGCGTCGTCCTGCGCGAGTCCGCGACGCCCATGACGCACACCCGCTTCACGGGCGCGAGCGACGGCACTGGCTACGGGCTCGCGGGCACGCCGCAGCAGTTCATGAAGGCGCGGCCCGGCTACCGCGGTCCCCTCCCCGGCCTGTATTTCGTCGGCGCGTCGCTCCGCGCAGGCCACGGCGTCGTCGGCGCGATGATGGGCGGGCGCGCTGCAGCTCGACGCATCCTCGCGGACGTGCGGGCGCGCGCCGCCGCCTCCGTCCGAATCTGAGGCTCACCTCACATTCGAGTCGCGCTCGAGCTCGACCGGGGCCGCCGGCTGCGGTCGACCGCCGGGCTAGAGCTCGAGCGATGGCTTTGGCAAGCGCCAGGCGAGGAACACGAGAACCCCTGGAATCACCGGCAACGCGAGGCCGACGATCGGCCCGCTGTACGAGTGCGTCGAGTCGACGACCTTGCCGACGATGGGGTTTGCGATGATGTAGACGAGCGACTGCGCGGCCGCGGTGATCCCACCCGCGGCGCTCACGGCTCCGCGCGGGACGCGGCTGATCATGTCGGACGTGAACATCGCGAAGAGCCCGGCGACGCCGCCGATCGCGACGCCCGCGACCGCCATCCGCGCGTACGGCCCGTGCACGACGAGCAGGAGCGGCAGGGTCGACGCGAGGCACGCGGCCAGGATGAAGAGGTGGCTCGGGAGCTTGCGATGCCGCGAGACATGGATGCTCGCGAAGTGGCCGAACGCGACGGACCCGATATCGAAGAGCAGCGGCGGGACCCAGAGGTAGCGACCCATGTCGGCCTGCGCGATGCCCTCGACCGCGGTCAGGTACTTCGCGGACCAGTTGAGGACGAAGCCGACCATCGGCGCGGACGCGAGCACGACGATCGCGGCGCGGAGGACGGCGGGGTTCTTCAAGACCTCGAGGAAGGGCGTCTTCGGGGCGGTCGGTTGCGAGGCATCTTGAACGTCGACGTCCAGCGCCGCGCGAGCGCTCGGGCGCGACGTGACGAGGAGCCACATCGGCACCCAGACGAGCCCCGCGAATGCGGTGACGAGGAACGCGTAGCGCCAGCCCGCGCGGTGCTCGATCGCGCTCGTCGCGAGGGGAGCGATGAGCGCACCGATCGAGCTGCCGGTGAAGAGGAGCCCGACGCCACGCGCCCGCGACTCGAGCGGCAGCGCGCGATGGACGGTCTGCACAGCGCCTGGGAAGCTCGGTGACTCTGCGAACCCGAGGGCGACGCGCAGCGCGAGCAACATGACGAAGCCGCTCGCCCTCGCGTGGAGGGCCGCGACGATGGTCCAGACGAGCACCGCACCGAGGAGGACGCGCCGGCCGCCGAAGCGATCGACGAACCGACCCGAGAGCGGCGAGCCGACGAGGTACGCGACGCTGAAGGCGCTGACGAGCCAGCCGTATTGTTCGTTCGAGATGCCGAGATCGGCGGTGACCTTCGGCGCGAGCGACGCGAGCGTCTGCCGATCGAAATAGCTCACCGCCATCGTGAGCGTCGCCGCCCCCGCGAGCAGCCACGCGCTCCAGCCGAGCGGCGCCGGTCGAGGTGCCGCCGGCCCGCTCATCAGCGATCCTCGATGCGGAGGAAGCGCGGCGGCGCTGCGAGGAGCGGTCGCGCGCCACCGTCGACGACCTCGCGCTCGAGCTGCGCGAGCGCGCGACGCACCGAGCCCTCGCGCGCTGCGTGGGTCACGATCACGACGCGCGCGGCGTCGTTCGCGAGCTCCGATTGGATGATCTGAGACAGGCTCACGTTCTCGCCTGCGAAGGCGCCGGCGACCTTGGCCATGACGCCGGGTTGATCGCTGACGGTGAGGCGCACGTAATAGCGGAGCGTCGTCTCCTCCGCGGGGACGAGCGGCTTCTCTGCGAGATCGCTCGCGGCGGTGACGAGGCCCGGCACGCCCGCGACGACCGAGCGCGCGACGTCGAGGATGTCGGCGACGACGCTCACCGCGGTCGGCATGTCGCCAGCGCCGCGACCGGTGAAGAGGCACGGCCCGAGTGCCCGACCCTCGACGAGGATCGCGTTCTGCGCGAGCGAGATGTTCGAGAGCACGCTCGAGCGCCGCACCAACGTGGGGTGCGCGCGGAGCTCGACGCCCGCGCCGTGCGCCCTGCCGACGACGAGGTGTTTCACCGAGTATCCGAGCTGTGCGGCGAGCTCGACGTCGACGCGCTCGAGGCCGCGGATCCCCTCGACGGTCATCGCGGGGTACGGCGGACGCGCGCCGAACGCGAGCATCGCGAGGAGCACGAGCTTCTGCGCGGCGTCGTGACCGTCGACGTCGAGCGACGGATCGGCCTCGGCGTAGCCGCGCGCTTGAGCCTCGGCGAGCGCGTCGTCGAACGAGCAGCCGTCCTCGGTCATGCGCGTGAGGATGTAGTTGCTCGTACCGTTCAAGATCCCGACGAGCTCGAGGACCTCGTCGCTCGCGAACGAGTCGCGAAGCGCGCGAACCACGGGGATGCCGCCGCCGACCGCTGCCTCGAACGCGAGATCGACCCCGCGCCGCGACGCCAGCTCGAAGAGCGCGGGCCCGCGCTTCGCGAGCAGGGCCTTGTTCGCGGTGACCACGCTGCGCCCGCTCTTGATCGCGCGCTCGACGCACTCGCCGGCGAAGTCCTCGCCGCCCATGACTTCGACGAAGATGTCGACCTCGGGGTCGTCGAGCACCAGGCTAGCGTCGGTCGTGAGCTTGCCGCGATCGAGCTCGTCCACCCTGGGTTTGTCGGTGTCGCGCACGAGCACGCGGCGCACCTCGAGCGGCACTCCGCACCGAGCCATGTAGCGGGCTCCGTTGCGTGCCAGGAGGCGCAGGACGCCGCCGCCGACGGTGCCGCACCCGAGCAAGGCGATCTTCACAGCGTCGCCGTCGTGCGGTCGGCGACGCCGGCGACCAGAGGGAACTTCAGAGGCAGGAGGAGAAGGATCTTCGGGGCGCAAAGCGCGCCGAGCTTAGCCTAGGACTCCGCGATTTCGACGCCGCTCCTCCTCCTCGCGAACGCGAGAGTGGCTGTGTATGCTCCCGGCCCATGGCGGAAAAAGGCTTCATGGGCGGGTCGATGAAGTTCGCAGTCGGTGAGGGAGACAACCCTCCCGAGCAGGTCGAGGGGCCGCTCTTGCCCCTGCGCGTGCTCATCGTGACCGCGCTCACGCCGACAGCCGACGCGAACGCCGGATCGGCGACGCCCTCGAACCCCATCCGACTCGATCTGTCGGAGCCGACGCAGCTCTTCAACAAGGTGCGACCGCGCATCGCGATCGACGTCCCGAGCGTGCTCGACGGCGGCAAGCCGACGCGGCTCGAGCTCGCGCCGACGAGCCTCAAGAGCTTCCGCCCGGACGGGATGGTGCAAGAGATCCCGCTCCTGCGCTCGCTCATCGACGGCAAGCTGATCCTCGATCGGCTGCGCAACGGAGAGATCAACGACGACGTCGCGTTCAGCCTGCTCGACCGTCTTTGGAAGGGGTCGAACCTCGCCGCCGAGGTTCTCGGGCGCGCGCCTCGCACCGCGCCCGCCGAGGATCGCCCGGCGCCGCGCGCCGCCGCCGCGCCGGCTCCGGCCGCTACCCCCTCCCCCGGGGGAGGGGGGGGCCTCGACGCGCTCCTCGACATGGTCGACGTCCCCGGCGGCGGGCCCGCCGCGGCTGCAGCGCCCGCGCCCGCGAGCCCGTTCGCGGGGGACGAGCGCATCCAGAAGATCATCTCCGAGGTCGCGCTCGGCGGCCGCGCTCGCGGCGGTCGCGGCAAGACCGGCATCCCCATGATCGAGGAGGCCATCGGCGCGCAGCTCGGCTCGATCCTGCAGCACCCCGAGGTGCGCCGCCTCGAGCGTTCGTACCGCGCCGTGAACTTCCTCCTCGAGCGATCGCAGCGCATCGACGGCGTCCAGATCGACGTCCTCGGCATCCCCGACGAGGGCGCCGCCGCGGTGCTCGGCCGCGTGCTCAAGCAGCCGCAGGAGGTCCCCTTCTCGTTCGCTGTCGTCGACGTCGAGACGGACGGCAGCGCGCGCAGCCTCGCGGAGATCGAGACCCTCGCAGCCCTCGCTGAAGAGGGCGTTTGCCCCGTCATCATCAACGGGACGGAGAAGCTGCTCGGCGTCGGAGATCTCTCTCGCGTCGACAAGATCGACAACAAGCAGAACCTCTTCACCGCCGCGCACCGCGCGCCTTGGCGATCGACGGCGAACAAGCCGAGCCTGCGCTGGCTCGCGATCGCGATGAACGGCGTGCTCCTGCGCGGCCCGTACGACAAGCAGAGCTCACGCGTGCGCGAGGCCGTCATCAAAGAGATGCCCGCCGACCACGAGTCCTTCGTGTGGATGGCGCCGGCCTTCGCGGTCGCGAGCGTGTGCATCACGAGCTTCAAGGAGACCTGGTGGCCCGGCCGCATCACGGGCGCTCGACACGGCCAGGTGCAGAACCTGCTCGTCCGCGAGATCGACGATGACGGCATGCAGGTCGCCATCCCCACGCAGGCCTTCATCAGCACCGAGTCGCAGCGTGAGCTCGGCCGCATCGGCGTGCTCGCGCTCGCGTCCGCACCGAACAGCGACGCCGTGTACATCCACACCGCGCCGACCGCGTACGTCCAACCCGACAAGAAGACGTACGACTCCGCGTCGACCGAGCCCGAGAACCGGCCGCCTGCACTCTCGCTCGTCGATCAGCTCTTCGTCGCGCGCCTCGTGCAGTTCGCGCGGTCTCTCACCAGCAAGCTCCCGCGCGAGGTCGATCCACACGAAGCGCAGGAAATCCTCGGCGCTGCGACGTGGGCTCTCTTCGAGAAGGCGCCGCCCTCGGGTCCCTCGGTGAAGGTGACCGTTCGACGCGACGCTGACGGTCCTGTCGCGTCCTTCTCGGTCGAGCCGCGGCGCTTCCTCGGCGTGAGCCTCGACCAATTCGACTTCGAGATGCCGATCGGCTGAACCGTGGACAATCAGAACAAACCCGAGCGCATCGCGATCGTCGGCGGCGGCCCTGCTGGCCTCTACTTCGCCATCCTGACGAAGAAGCGCGATCCGCGCGCCGAGGTCGTCGTCTTCGAGCGGAACAAGCCCGACGACACCTTCGGGTTCGGCGTCGTCTTCTCCGACAAGACCCTCGAGGGCCTCGCCGAGATCGACGCGGAGAGCTACTCCGGGATCGTCGAGCGCTTCTTCCATTGGGACGCGATCGACATCCACGTCGGCGACACCGTCGAGCGCTCGGTCGGGCACGGATTCAGCGGCATCGCGCGGACGGCGCTCCTCGCCGTGCTGCAGGAGCGCGCGCGCTCGCTCGGCGTCGACGTGCGATACGAGACCGCGGTCGAACCAGGCTCGGCCGCGCTCGCAGGTTGGGATCTCGTGGTCGTCGCAGACGGCGTGAACAGCGCGTTCCGCGCGGCCTTCGCCGAGGGCTTCAAGCCTGCCATCTCGTTCCGACCGAACCGCTTCGTGTGGCTCGGCACGACCTTCCCCTTCGAGGCCTTCACCTTCTATTTCAAGGAGACCGAGTGGGGTCTCTTCCAGGTGCACGCGTACCGCTACGAGGACGCGCGCCCGACGGGTGGTGCTCCGGGGCTGCCGGCGACGGGTCGGTCCACGTTCATCGTCGAGTGCTCCGACGAGACCTACAAGCGCACGGGCCTCGCCGAGCAGGATGAGGTCGCGACGGCGCGCTTCTTCGAGAAGATCTTCGAGAAGGAGCTCCTCGACGCGCGCGGGACGCGGCATCCCCTCCTCGTGAACCGCTCGATTTGGCGGCAATTCCCTGTGATCCAGAACGCCAAGTACCACCACGAGAACATGGTGATCCTCGGCGACGCCGCGCACACCGCGCACTTCTCGATCGGCTCGGGGACGAAGCTCGCGCTCGAGGACGCGGTCGCGCTGCGCGCTGCGCTCGATCGCGGCGGGCCTCTTCAGGACGCGCTCGCGGCCTACGATCGCGATCGCCGGCCGGTCGCAGACTCGCTGCAGCGAGCCGCGCAGGTCAGCCTCGAGTGGTTCGAGAACACCGAGCGCCACATCAAGAAGAAGCCGCTCGTGTTCGCGTTCTCGCTGCTCACCCGCAGCCTGCGCGTCACACACGAGAACCTGAAGCTCCGCGATCCGGCGTTCGTCGCGCGCGTCGACGAGGACTTCGCGGCGACGCACTCGAGCGCGAGCAGCGCCTCACACAAGACCTCGACGCCTCCGATGTTCGTGCCGCTCCGCTTGCGCGAGCTCGAGCTCGAGAACCGAGTCGGCGTCTCGTCGATGTGCATGTACAGCGCGGCGGACGGCACGGTCGACGACTTCCACCTCGTCCACTTGGGCAGCCGCGCGCTCGGCGGCGCGGGCCTGGTGATGACCGAGATGACCGACGTTCACCCGGACGGCCGCATCACGCCAGGGTGCGCCGGGATGTATGCGCCCCATCACGTCCGCGCGTGGCGACGCGTCGTCGAGTTCGTTCACCGAAGCAGCACCGCCAAGATCGGCATGCAGCTCGGCCACGCAGGTCGCAAGGGCTCGACCTTGCCGCCGTGGGCCGGCCAAGACATCGCGCTCCCCGACGAGGACAGCTGGCCGCTGGTCGCGCCGAGCTCCCTGCCCTGGCTCTCGGCCTCGGGTCAGCCGAACTCACCTCCCAACTCGACGCCGCGCGCGATGACCCGCGCCGACATGGATCGGGTGCGCGACGACTTCGTCCGCTCGGCCGAGATGGCTCGTGAGGCCGGCTTCGACATGCTCGAGCTCCACTGCGCGCACGGCTATTTGCTCGCGACCTTCCTCTCGCCGCTCACGAACGTTCGCGACGACGAGTACGGCGGCTCGATCGAGAACCGCGCACGCTTCCCGCTCGAGGTCTTCCACGCGATCCGCAACGTGTGGCCCGCGGAGCTCCCCATCAGCGTGCGCATCAGCGCGAGCGACTGGGCCGACGGTGGCATCTCCGTGGGGGACGTCGTCACGCTCGGCAAGCTCTTCAAAGACGCGGGCTGCGACCTCCTCGACGTGTCGACGGGTGGAACCGTCGCGCATCAACGGCCGCGCTACGGGCGCCTCTTTCAGGTGCCCTTCGCCGAGCTCGTGCGCAGCGAGGCTCGCATCGCCACCGCGGCAGTCGGCGGCATCACCTCTTACGCGGATGTCAACAGCATCCTCGCCGCGCGCCGTGCTGATCTCTGCCTCATCGCCCGCGCCCACCTCTTCGATCCGTACTGGGTTCGTCACGCAGCGCAGGCGCAGCGCTACGAGTTGCCGTGGCCTAAACCCTACGGTGTGCTACGCGGATATGAACCGCGATTCGCGTGAGGGTGCATGGCGGGCGAGGCTCCTCGACCGGTGATCGCGGTCGATACGACCACGGACATCGAGACACCGGAGCACGTCCGCTTTCGCTACCACGTGGCGGGGCCCGTTCGCCGGTCGCTCGCCTATCTCGTCGACCTGGTGATTCGCGTGGCGTTCATGCTCGTGCTCGGGCTCGGGCTCACGCTGACCAGCTACAGCTTGTCCGCTGAGGTCGGGCAGGCCTCGCTCGGCATCATCCTCATCATCGCGTTCCTCATCGATTGGTTTTACTTCGTCGTATGGGAGATCGCGTGGAGCGGCCGGACTCCAGGCAAGCGCGCGCTCAGCCTCCGCGTCATCGGTGAGACAGGTCACCCGCTGCGGCCCGCGCAGAGCTTCCTGCGCAACTTCCTTCGAGCCGCAGACTTCCTGCCGAACCTGTACGCGGTGGGCATTCTGGTGATGGGTCGCGACAAGCGCTTCCGTCGCCTCGGGGACCTCGCGGCCGGCACGATGGTCGTGCTCGAGGAGAAGCCCTTCGTCGAGGGACCTGTCGTGGTCACGCCACCTCCGACCCCGCAAGAGTTGGCGTCGCTGCCTCAACGCTTGCCGCTGCTGGGCTCGGACGTCGAGGCCATCGAGCTCTTGCTGCGTCGTGAGGCTCGCCTCTCGCCCGTTCGCGTGCACGAGCTCGCTTCGATGATCGCGCCGACCTTCGGCGAGCGCCTGAAGGTCCGCGTCCACGATCCCGTGCGCTTCCTCAAGATCCTCTACGTGCGCGCGCGCGGTGGCGTCGGCAGCGCCGCGCAGCCCGCGGCCTTTCAACCGATGGCTGGACCCCCAACGCAGGGCTACCCGCAAGCTCCGCAGCAGTGGGGGCCTGGTGGTTGGCAGGGCGGCGGCTGGCAGAACAACCCTCCGCCGCAGGCACCACCGCAGACCCACAATCCTTGGGGCGGGCCTCCGCCGGGAGCACGCTGGTGATCCCGCAGGACGAGTTCGTCGCTCTACGCCAGCGCGACTGGACCGAGCTCGACGCCCTCATCGGCAAGGGGGGTTCGCTCCATTCGCGACCAGGGCCCACGATCTCGCGCGCCGCATCGCTCTATCGCTCGCTCTGCAACGACGTCATGCGCGCCGAGGGGCTCCGCTATTCGACCGATCTCCTCATCTACCTCCACGCGCTAGCGGGGCGCACGCACAACGTCCTCTACGGCGCGAAGCCCGTGCGATCACGCGGCGCGCTCGCGTTCGTGTTCGGCGAGTTCCCCGCCGCGCTGCGCGCCAACTGGCGCCTCTTCGCGTTGAGCAGCGCGCTCTTCTTGCTGCCTTTCTTCATCGGCCTCATCGGCGCATCGAGCCCCGGCAGCTTCGCGGAGCGCGTGCTGCCCGCGAGCGCGCTCGAGGGCGCAGCCGACATGTACAAAGAGGGCTTCTCCGGCGGGCGCGGCAGCGGACTCGACGCGCAGATGACCGGCTTCTACGTGTGGAACAACGTCGGGATCGCGTTCCGTGTCTTCGCGACCGGTGTGCTCTTCGGATTGGGTTCGGTCTTCTACCTCATCTACAACGGCCTCGTGATCGGCACGACCGTCGGCTACGTGATGCGCGCGGGGCACGGCGACAACATCTGGACCTTCATGTGCGGCCACGGCCCGTACGAGATCACCGCGATCCTCATCGCCGGTGGGGCCGGCCTCCAGATGGGCTACGCGCTGGTAGCGACCGACGGGCTCACTCGCTTCGGCTCGTTCCGCCGACACCTGCGACCCATCCTCGCCCAGATCGCGGGCGCAGCCGTGATGTTGGTGATCGCCGCGCTCATCGAGGGCTTCTGGTCGCCCTCGAGCTTGCCGCCTCCGATCAAGTGGGCCTTCTCCGCGGTGAACCTCCTGCTCGTCGGGTTCTTCCTCCTTTTCGCGGGCCGTGATCGTGCAGCCTCCTCGCCGCTCGAGAGTCCGCCATGAACCTCTCCGCTGCGACGATCGTGCTGCGTCCGCGCAAGACCTCCGAGGTCATGGACCTCACCTTTCGCGTGGCGTTCTCGATCGCGCTCGGGCCTTACGTGCGCATCGCCCTCGCGACCCTGCTGCCCGCGTACGTCGCCCTCCTCGCGCTGAAGTACCTGCTCGCGATTCCGTGGCCGATGCTCTGGTTGATCGCGATCCCCTTGTCCACGTGGCTCGAGGGACCGTTCACCGTGAGCGCTTCACGGCTCGTGTTCGGTGAGCGACTCACGGTCCGGCAGACGCTCGCGACCTTCGGCAAGCGCATCCCGAGCTACACGGGCGCGCTCCTCTTGCGAGTCCTCCTCGTCGCGCTCGGGCTCATGGTCTGCGTGGGCGTGTTCTTCATCCTGCCCGCCGCGCTGCTCATGGGGGAGATCAGCTTGCTCGAGAACGCAGCGCCTCTCGACGCGTTCAAGCGAAGTCGGGTCCTCGCTTCGCAGCGCGCGTCGAACGCCTCGCTCGCGGGGATGGCGATGAGCATCGCGAAGCTCGGGTTCGTGTTCGGTCTCGAGGCCTTGGGCCACGGGATCGTGCGCGACGTGCTCCAGCTCGGCGAGCCCTTCGGGTCGTTGATCTCCGACTACGGCTCGCCTTACGCGCTCCTCGGGCTCCTCCTTTCGGGGCCCTTCATGGCGACGGGCAGGTTCCTCCACTACATCGACGCGCGCACGCGCGCGGACGGTTGGGACATCCAGGTCCGCTACATGGCGCTCCTCGCCGAGGACGCGAAGCCATGAGCCTCGCGATCGCCCTCGCCGTGATGGTCGCGGCCTCTGGAGCCGCCCCGCCGACGCTCGCGCTCACCAGCCCCGCGCGCAGCCAAATCAATGACGACGTAAAAGATATTCTGTCGAACAAGGGCTACCAATTCTGCAACGACCGCGACCATCGCCTGTGGCCTTGGGAGCGCGACTACTGCCCGCTGCTCGGCACCTCCAACGCCGCTTGCCCCGAGTTCCCCCAGGTCTGCAAGAACGAGCTCGAGCTGACGGGCGACGACGAGCTGCCGACGAAGCCCAGCAGCCGCATGGGCAACCCCGACGACGCAAAGGACAAAGACGACCGCTCCAAGGGAAAGGGTGACGACGAGGGGAAGGGTGACAAGGAGAAGGAGAAAGAGCCCGAGAAGCTCAACCTCCCCGAAGGCGTCGCGTTCGTCCTCCGCATCCTCTTCTTCTTGTTCGCCGCGGTCTTCGTCGGCGCGATCATCTGGCTCATCGCGCGCAGCGTGATGAAGGGTCGC
>JAXLYR010000026.1:0-95053 GCA_046351325.1 Polyangiaceae bacterium
AGGGCTGTATGTGTACTGTGGGGGGAATCCCGTGGGGCTCCGGGACCCGGGGGGGACGAGCCCCGACGAGTGCTTGGGAATTGGTTGTGCGAGCTTTGAACCGGGCCCACAGCCCTTTGACGCCACCAGCGCACTCGCAGCTGAACGTGCCGCGAAGGTCGCGAAGATACGAGAGACTGGCGACGGCGTCACAGTCGCATTCGGCGCGCAGAAGGGGGTAGGGCCGAACACGGCAGCGGACGAACAGCAGAAAGTCGCACGAGAGAATCGGATGTTCGCAGTCGAGGCGACGACGCTCGCCGCGGAGGAAAACAAGAAGCGTGCGTCCGATTCGACGGTCGCATATGCGGTGAGCCCGGAGCTTGTTACAAGGCGAAGCACGGGGAACGCGTGGGGCGCACAAGACATCAAGAGTGGAGCCGACATTCTCGAGTTTCTCGGCGACGTGACCGCAGAATACGGGGCGATTCGAAACCTGGTCATTTACGGACATGGCACCGGCTACGGCGTGATGCTGGGCTGGGATGTTGGTCTCTACGCGGACGCTAGCGGGTTCTACGATGAGCAGCAGGGCGCTGAGGGCCGCACGCTTCTGGAGATGCTTAACGACACTCCTGGAACACGAGACCGTGGAGCGCGAACCTTGGACAATCAATTTTGCGCGAGATCTAGCTGCGAAGCTCGGGGTTTCGGTAATCGGCGCAGGCGCTGTTTCCGCTCATCAGGGTTATAACGCAACTTGGACTAATTCATCAGGCTTCAAGGCTAATCCGGATCGCCCCTCCGCTGGTGAGGGACCTGGAGGCTGGTGGCTCTTTCAGCAGGGGGGAATCGAAGAACGACTGTTGAGCGCGCATCCCTCTGCAGACAATAGTCAAGATATACTGAACGCCATCAATCACCTTGTGCGCATACCACCGCCACCAAGGAATCCGTTCGCTCTGACGTACCAGTTTTTCTGGAGGCCATAGGATGCCATGAACCATTCTTATTGGGCCAGCCGCGCATTGGTATTAGTATCTGGGCTCACCGTCGCCGGATGCGCCACGAATCACACAAGGGAGGGTCCCTACGAATCGTCGGCTTCGCCACCGCAGATAGAGGATATTACCATCGGTTCCCCATCTTCATCGAATGGGGAGGCGAAGGTGACGGTCTCCGGTGCGGCTCCGCGTGCTCCAAGCGCAACAAGTCCGCTATCTGCTCCGTGCCGTTGGGAAAGCGTTGCGCGCCGCATGCCAGAGTTCTCGTACGAATGGAATTTCCCCGAGACCCACGTTCTTTCGATCGGGCGTGGTGATCCGACAAATGTTCTCAGCATTGGGGTGGTTGTGGGCGCGGATGCGAACGACATTGCCGTCAGGTTCGGCGCAAAAGTCATTTCACCTCCGGTAACGGGCACTGGTGCGACATGGCTCGAATTCCCAACTCCCGAACTCGCGATGTCTGCAGTTCGACCCATAATGTGCTTGTCCGAGGTTATCTTCATTTCAATCAGAATAATACATCGGGGGTAGTGCACACCCGGGAGTAGTGCTCACTCAAACGCAGACTCCACACTCAACGAGGAAACCAGCTACACCGACTCGCCGACTGAAACTTCCTCTCAAGCAGTCCCCGCACTCCAGCACCACTCGCACCACCAGCTCCTTCATTTGGTGCCGTCGCGCTTCTCGAGTTTCGCCGTGATTGTGGCCGAGCGGGACTCCTTCGTCATCATGAGGACGCTGATCGACGAGGCCGTTTGGTGGACGACGATTTATGCCTCGATGTTCGTTGAGCCGCCCTCGCCGTTCCAGTTCGAGCGGATGGTCCCCCGCCACGTGCCGGCTCCGGTGACTCTTCAGCTTCCTCAGCCGGCAGCCCGAATCTGATCACGCTGCTGAAAGCAAGGGTACGACAACTCGGTGGTTTTGGAGCGAAAGGGACGCCGGTAATTGTTGACAACTCAATTGGAGCCAACCCGACGAGGACTGCCGAGGCGCTGCGAAACGAAGGGGTCAACGCGAGGTCGGTGGGCGAGGCAATCGGCAGAGACCCAGGTGACCAGTCGATTCGGACCGTAGCGGACGCTGCTGGGGCAAGAGTCGTGGCTAGTGATAGGGGAAGAAAAGTAGGTGAGGGTTTTGGCCGCAGAAATATCGGGGCGAGTCAGAAATTGGGTATCCCTGAGATTATGCGAATTGTAAAGGCGTTACTTCGATGACAGTGAAGAACTCTGCAGACCTTCCGCTAGTTAAAAAAGAAACCGAATCCTATCGGCGGGAGTGTCATGAGCGTTGGGTGGGAGAACGCAATAGGCGAATGGAGGCGTCGGACTACAAGGACGAATGGTACCGAGAGCAGTGCGGCAATTGTCAATATTGGATTGCGTTGTCGGGCCCTCTTGGGGATGACTGGGGGGTATGCTCGAATTTGAGTTCGCCGTTTGATGGAAAGGTTCGCCAAGAACACGATGGCTGCGAAGACTACGCCGATGCGGGCGTTTGGGGTGACGTGGTGGTGGAGGATTCGCAATAGGAAGTCCGAGCGTGGGGCCGAGGAGCGACCACCCAGTCTACCGGCAGGCCAATGCTCGATCCAGTCGATGAGCAGCCGGAGCGACTACTTCTCCAAATATGCGATAGCGACGTGGTTCCAGTTCTTCATAGTCGACGCAAGGTTCAAGAAGGCGTGACCGGTCCCCCCCGTCGCGTTCCGCGAAGCTGCGGTTTTGCGTGGGTCGGCGCCAAGAGAGTTGCCCTGCCGACAGCGCAAGCTGGGCTATTCGGCCCCACGCAAACCGCAGCGCAGCGCAACCCGACATGGGGGGGAAGCGGCCGTGCAAGGCACGGACGAGGGGGGGCATCCCTACCTGAAGGAGACCAACATCGACACGGGTTCCCGCTGGACTATCCGTGATGTGATGGGTGCGCCCCTTCGCCGCTGGGATTCCCGCGACCAGGTCTTCCGCACGCAGATGGACTCGCTCCGCCGCGTGACCCATCTATGGCTTACACCTGGCGAGGCCGCTGAGATCCTCCTCCAGCGCACGGTGTACGGCGACGACGCGGGCCTCACGAGCCCGGAGAGCGACAACCTGCGCGGGCGCGCCATCCGCGCGTTCGACGGCGCGGGCGTTGTGCGCGCCACATCGTTTGACTTCAAAGGAAACCTGCTCGCGTCAGAGCGCCAGCTCGCGACCACCTACGACGCGACCGTCGACTGGAGCGCGCTCGCCAGTGACACCACCGTAACTGCGCTCGAGTCCCACGCAGCGTCTTCCCTCGAGACCGAGGTCTTCACTGAGACGCGCGCTTACGATGCCCTAAGCCGGCCGACCTCTGTCATCACCCCCGACGCAAGCGAGGTCCTCCCGACCTACAATGAAGCAGGCCTCCTCGAGAGCGTCTCGGTCAAGGTGCGGGGGGCGTCGACCGCAAGCGATGTCGTCACCGCCATCGAATACGACGAGAAGGGACGTCGCAGCTCGATCTCCTACGGCAACGGCGCGGCAACCGCATACACCTATGACGACCTCACCTTCCGCCTCACGAAGGTCGTCTCCACACGGAGCTCCTCGAGCGACAAGCTCCAGGATCTCTCGTACACGTACGACCCCGTCGGCAACGTCGTCGAGATCGCGGACGCAACGACGACCACGCTCTTCTGGGACAACACAGTCACCGACGGAACTGCCCAATACGAATACGACGCCACCTATCGCCTCATTTGGGCGAAGGGGCGCGAGCACGCGGGCACGGGCGGTGACGTCCAGCGCGACAACAATGACCTGCCGATTCGCAATCTCCCCCACGCGAACGACGCAAACGCCGTCCGCCCCTATGAGGAGGACTATGCGTACGACGCAAACGGCAACATCCTGTCGCTCCAGCACACGCGCGTGGGCGACAGCTCCGCGAGCTGGACCCGCACTTACAGCTACGTGAGCGGGACGAACCGCCTAGCCTCCAATTCGATCCCCGGCGGCACCGCGACCTACACGCACGACGCCCACGGCAGCACGACCGCGATGCCGCATCTATCGACCATCGCGTACTCCCCCTTCGACCAAATGGTCGAGGCCGACCTTGGTGGCGGCGGGACCGCGTACTTCACCTACGACGCGAGCGGACAGCGCGTGCGCAAGGTGCACGAACACAGCTCCACGCTCGTCGAAGAGCGCATCTACCTCGGCGCCTACGAGCTCTATCGCAAACACGACTCGAGCGGCATGCTGCTCGAACGCGAGACCCTCCACCTCACGGACGGGACGCGGCGCGTCGCCATGGTCGAGACCAAGACCATCGAAGACGACATCGCAATCACCGACCCCGAGGAGCTCTGGCGCTTCCAACTCGATAACCACCTAGGCTCAGCCTGTTTGGAGTTGGACGATGCCGCAGCGGTGATCTCGTACGAGGAATACCACCCTTATGGGACCTCAGCGTATCGAGCCGCGAACGCGAGCGAGGTGAGCGAGCGACGCTATCGGTATATCGGGAAGGAGCGCGACGAGGAGACCGGGTTCTATGTGATGGGCGTGCGCTATTACGCGGCCTGGGTCGGGAGATGGACCACGGCGGATCCGGCGGGCATCGGGGCGGATGGGCCTGGGCTGTATGTGTACTGTCGGGGGAACCCGGTGGGGCTGCGAGATCCGGGGGGGATGGACAGTATGTTCGCCGCGGCAGCGAAGCGTGTCGCGGGTGCGGCGAGATCCGGAGGTCCCAGCACGCCTCCTACACCATCGCTCATGCTGACCGGCGAAGATCCGTCTTCGTTCGCGCAAGTGGAGCAAGCGCCGATCGCGACCGCAGGGCAGAGCGCGAGCGCGGGCAACGTGCCGCTCATCCCACCGCTTTACGTGGAAGTCGAGCGAATGTGTCCCAAGGACGCTGATGCCGCCAGATCTGCGCCTGCCGCCGAATCGGCGCAGCTGACCAACGTCGACGCGAGCGACCCCTACTGGGCCGCGGTGCGCGAGCATCAAGAGGCCGACGCACAGGAGGCGCGGCTGCGTGCAGCCGGATTTACACCTCCCACGAAACCGGACGCGCCTGGCTGGCGCACAGAGACGTGGGATGAGTATCCCGGCTACTCATATTCCGAGAAGAACACCGCAAATGACGACGCGGCCGCAGCTGCCACGCTACTGTTTGGGTTCGTAATTGACTTGGCGTTGGTCGGGATGTTTCAGCGTGGAGCGGGAGTGGCGTCCGTCGCTAGCGAAGGCTCTCTTGTAGAAGGGAGGGTAGCTGATTCCAAGCCTCGAACAACCAGCCCCGCGAACGCGCCCCGAGCACAGTTCGACGCACCACCCGACGCCATCGTACCCTCGAGAGGAGGTGCTGAGGCGAACATTCGGGGCGGACTTCGTGAGGCTCGCGTTGCCGCATGGAAGGGAGGAACAGTTACCGCGGGAGAGGATGTGTGGACGCCCTACGGAACCACAGACGTAGATGTGACAGGGCCCAATGGGGAACTGGTCATCGTGGGCGGCCGCGCGAAGACGTTGAACAAGCTCGGGCAGCAAATCAAAAGCACAAAATGGATAACAGAAAGTAGAGGCGGTGTTCCGGTGGAGGCGGTCTTCTTTGAGCCAACCCCTGAGGAGATTCTTGTGCTGGCGCGTAAGCGCCTTGGCCCGAACAACGTGTTCGTCATGAAGGAGCCCTGATGTCAACGCTTTGCGGAGTGGTGGAGTTTTGTCAATGGGACGAATGGTTTGCTGTTATCGACGCCGGGGCCGTCCTCACCAAGAACTCTCGACTTGCTCGTTTGTGTTTCGGTGCCGGCGGAGAGTGTCACCCGCTGTCCACTCTCGCGAACCGCGGAATGCCGGCAGACATGGGAGAGCAATTGCAGTCCGACTATCAGAAGGTCCGCGGTTCGGTTTATGCGGAAACGTGGGCCGCCTTGCCCGAATTGGAGTCTCAGGTTCGGCGATGGCAAGGCGATCCCAATCTCGCAGAGCTGCTGAAGTCCACCCACTTCCTCGTTCTGCTGGAGCTCATGCAGGTTCTTGGAAGGCATTGGGGTCAGAATAACGTCCGGGTTGTTGTCTACTTTGATTAGTTAGTTGTTAGTCCGGGAGGTCCCTAATGTTGCGAAGAGTCGGCTTTTTTCGCGAGTTGGCGGGTGGACAAGACATCCACGGCCCCTCGCTTGCAGAGTGTCGCGACAAGCTGGACCAGGCAACCAGGCAGCAAGTCACGAGTTATCTACGCGGGGGGTCAATCCTTGCGACCACCGGGAGCATGGCAGATGACAAGCTCGAAGCGTCGAATACGCGCGTCGCAAGAATCGAGATCCGGACTGACGGCAGTTGGGTATGGCCTGGCGAGCTGGCCTACTATGTCTCCGTGTACGGCGTCACGCTCCCAGATGAATTCCTTCGCCACATGGCTTCACGGGGGTGGCAAGCACGACCGCTCACGGAGGACGAACTCGGTCAGGCTGAACAAGCGTTTTTTGAGGAATCGCAATGACGGCAACACAATGGCTATTCTTCTGACAGAGATCCGGCGAACGGGTGCCAACGTCTACGAGCTGCAGTTCATGGATGAGGGGCAGCCAGTTGCATTTACGTTTGTGCACCACCCAGAGAGAGGTCGAGTCGAAGGGAACCATGAGTTTGGCGTCCACTTCGATGGTCGGACGAGTGGTCGGGAGGCTATGATCGCGCTGGGCAAGTTCATCGAGGGGCGTCCTGTGAACTTCCCGGTCGAGCTACCTTGGACGGGTGCATCAAGCAGACTCTAACGGGTTTATCTGCCGGCAGTTCTGACCAGGTGTTGAGACCGCAGGCCACCGCCCGAAAAATCCGGCTGCGCCTAACAATCTTCTTCTGATCATTCGGCTTCTCTCGACTCGGCGTTTCGCTCACAGTCAGGCCCATTGGAGGGACGCGATGCAGCGAACGACCAGCGGAGCTCGTAACAGGAACCTCGTGAGAGCGGCGGTGCGCCCGGTGGAGTGGACGCTCCTCGCAGCGCTCGCGCTCGGGGCCGGCGCAGGCTGCACGGCGACGGTCGATGTCTATTCGACGCCAGACCCCACGGACCCGACGGAGCCGATTGCTCCGACGGAGCCGAGCGATCCCACTACGGTCCCCACGTCTCGGCCGATGTGTGGGCTCGATGGCGATGGGTCGCACGCGGCGCTCGCGCTCTTGTCGAATCAGGATGTGGTGTTCGTGCGGGGTGATGGCTCGCGGGAGGTCGTCTTTTCCTTCGCTGAAATGGCGACTGGGACAATAAGCGCCCAACTGGTGAGTCGCGGCGGGCGGTTGGCGGTCGCGGCCTCGGGGCAGCTCTCGGATGGCACCTATGCGGGCCACGTCGTCGTGCTCGGGCTGGATGGCGCTGTCGTGTTCGATCAGGTCATCCCGGAGGGCGCGTATACCGTGTTCGTCTCGGAGGCTGGCCAATCGCTCTTTACGCGGGGCTGGGCCGACACACTGGTCGTCAACGCGGACGGGAGCTCGGAGACCCTACAGGGTATTACGCCAGTCGGCGCGGCCGACGCGAGCGGGGCCTTCCCCGTCTTGCTCACGCCGAACGCCTACGTGATGCGCTATGGCCTTTATGTCCCCGGGCAGGGCACCGTCGGGGGTGAGGACTCGCTGAGCAGCGCGATTGGCTTCGATGGTGGCTTCGTTTCACTCATTTCGTTCGAGGCGCCAGAGCTCCTCAGGCGCACGAGCGCGGGCGTCGACAGCGTGGCCATGTCTACGGATTGGGCGACGACGTGGCTCTGGCCGACGGCCTCCACGCGCCACGGCGACGTTGTTGTTCAATCGACGGAGTATCTCGAGGACGGGACTACCGAGCAGACAACGCTGCGCTGGCGCCGGGACGCCGACGCGCCGGCGACGCTCGAGCTCCCTAGTGGACAGTCGCTCTTCGGGACTGGGTTCTACACGGGGCCGGCGCTGAGCGAGACTGGCGCGGTGGTCGCCGCGGCGCGCACGAGCGACACGGGCGCAGTGCTCGTGGACAATGGAGACGGGTTCGTTCCAGTGGGCCCGACCTTCAGGGATGTATGGGATGTACATTTGACGGTCGGCGGCGGGACGGTCATCGCGGTCGGCTCCGACGAGCCCGGCTATTTCCCGATGGATCCGTGGCAGGCCGGCGAGGCTGAGCGCTCTGGACCGTTCGGGTTCGTGACGCGCCTGAATGGCGAGCACCTGGCCGAGTTCCCCACTACGGCGACGGGCATCCTGCTCGACGCGGGCGGCGGCTGCGCCGTCTATGTCGATGAGGGCGCGCTCGAGGTCTTGGACGTGGACGGGGAGAGCACGCAGTCGCTCGGCGCGGTGCCCGAGGGCTGGTCGCTGGGCCCGCAGTCGGTCGCGTGGCTATAACGACGGTAGCTCAACGATAGGGCGAGAGCCTGGGGAGGAGCGCGTCGGCGAACGCCTGCGGGTGCTCACGGTGCATGAAGTGGGCGCCCGGGACAGCTACAACCTCGTAAGTCGAGGTGAAGCGGCTGCGCGCGGCCTCATAGGCTGCGGGCGGCATGATCGGGTCGCCCAAACCGGCGAACGCAAGGGTCGGTACGGTGATGGGCTTGCGCTGGGAGGCAGGCAAAATGGGCGAGAGCGCTCGATAGTAGCCGAGCGCCGCGTCCAGGGCCTCGGGGTGGCGGAAGACCGCTTTGACGTGTTCGGTCTCGGAGGGGGGATATTGCCAGTCGGGCGACCAGCGACGGACGAGCTCGTCGATATGGGCGAAGTCGTTCTTGCGCACGCGCCCGGCGGCGCCCGGCACGCTGAGTGACACGAAGTGGCGGACTGCCCAGGCGAGCCGCGGACTCGGGCGTATCGACGCGGGGTGCGGGATGCCGATCGTGACGAGGAGGCGCACGCGCTCGGGGCCGAGCGACGCAGCCGAATAGGCCGCGCTCGCGCCCCAGTCGTGGCCGATGACGATCGCCGACTCGGCGCCGAGGGCTGTAATCAAATTGAGGATGTCCCGGCCGAGCGTGTCGGTGTCATATGCCGGTTTGGCGGGGACGGTGGTCGGGTAATAGCCGCGCGTGAACGGCGCCACGACGCGAAACCCCATATCGGCGATGGCGGGTGCGACCGCGCTCCACGAATGGGGTGTATCGGGGAAGCCGTGGATGCAAAGGACGAGCGGCCGGTCGGCGCCTGCACCTACTTCGAAGTAAGCGAACCGAACGTCGCCGGCCTGGATGCTCTTGAGCTCGTTCATGCGCCGCGGTGGCGTAGGGCCGAGGTCGCGAGGCGTCCAGCCACCCCGGCGCTCGAGCGAAACGCCGTGCGGGTCCTCCGCGTACGCTCTGCACCATGCGCTCGACTTGGAAGGCAGCCCTCCTCGGGCTCACCGTCGTCGCGGTGGGCTGCCGACAGAACGACGAGCCCGCGGACGCCGAGGCGCTCTTCGATGAAATCCAGGCCGACGAGTACACGTCGTGGGAGCGCGCGCCCGGCTACAAGGAGCGCCGCGCCTCGTCGGCGCCGCACGGCGATGAGGTCGAGATCTTCGTGAACGACGTCGTCGCGGACGCGCTCGACGCGAGCGGGCTCGACGCGTGGCCAGTCGGGTCGATCGTGGCGAAGAACGGCTACTCGAGCGACGGGGAGCTCGAGCTCGTCGCGGTGATGGAGAAGCGCGAGACAGGTTGGTTCTGGGCCGAATACGACGCGGACGGCGTGCCGCAGTACTCGGGCTCGCCGACGATCTGCACCGATTGTCACGCGAGCGGCTCCGACTTCGTGCGCGCCTTCTCGTTGCCTTGAGCGGGAACTTGCCTGTGCGGGCCGCCGTCCGCCATGCTTGTGGCGATGCGGTCCGCGTACCAATGCGCCTACTTGTTGGCGGGAGCCGTCCTGGCTTTGGCCGGGTGCGGTGGCGCCCAAGAGAAACCCGACAACACGGCTTGGGAGACCCGAACTGGGTTTCGACAGCTCGGCGCCGAGGAGCCTGCCGACGCTGGCGCAAGCCGTCGCTTGGGCTTCTCGGGCTTCGACTGGCTCGGAGTGCGCCACGATCTCATCATCAACCCGGACCACAAGCAGTCGGCTTCGTGCAGCTGCCTCGCGGTGCGTGTGGGCTCGGCTGACGATCCGGAGTTCGTGTGGCGCGGCGGTCGACCCGATCTGAACCCCGCGAACATGGTCCTCGCGATCAGCGCGTTCGGCGTCGATTGCCCCGACGGCGCGGCGAACCCCGCCGATCGCAGGCCGAGCATCCGCGCTGTCGATCGCGCGGGGAAGGACATCGTCGTCGAGATCGAGGAGCTGCCGCCTGGGCGCCCCATCGCGACCGGCGCCGTGATGAAGCCGCTCGAGCCGGGCGGGCACATCTACATCAGGCCGCGGAGCAAGGCTCTGCCGTACGCACGCCCGTCCGGCAAAGAGCTCTGTCGTGTAAAATAGGCCTGTGCCGCTCGGAGATATGCCACCAAGTACGGGGCCTGAGATGTCAGGTCCCGAGTCACAAGACGAGCTCGCGCTGCTGCTGCCCCTCGCTGGCGAGGGCTCGACGATTCCGTCGGTCGTAGTCGAGCGCGGGCCCGTATCCGAGAGCGCGCTCGCGGCGGCCATCGAGGGCGCGACCTTCGTGGTCCTCCGCGCCGCGGCGGCCGAGGACGGGACGTTCCTGCCAGCCGTGCTCTGTCTCGCGCGCCCCCTCGAGGACGAGACCCCCGAGCTGACGCGGCTCGCGATCACCGCGGCCGCGACGTACGCGGACGCCTGTTGCCAGGTCTCGTTGACGCGCTTCACCTCGTCGCTGCCACGCGGCGCGATCGCGGCCGACGCCGACGTTGCGCTCGCGAAGCTGTGCGCGGCGAGCGGGGTCACGCTGCAGCCTCCGTCCTTCGGGCGCGTGCTCGCGCTACTGAATCGGTTGCGCGAGCGCTCGCCGAGCCACGCGCGGCTGCGCTGGCTCGTGCAGCGGATCGATCACACCGCGCGCTGGGGCTGGGCCGCGCGACGCGATCCTCGAACCGGCCTCGGGCCTGCGCGCGGCGCGCTGCACGTCGAGCCGCGCTCGGCGCTCGACGGCGCGGGACCATCGCGTGAGCTCGGCTCCTTTTCGGACATTCCTGTAAGCGTTCGCGAGGAGCTCGAGCGCGTGCTGGACGAGCTCGAGCGCGAGACGCTGCGCCCGATTCGCGTGGGCTTCGAGCTCAGCGCGGGCGGTGCGTCCAAAATCATGCAGCTCGCGCTCCTGCGACGTGGGGGCGCCGCGGCGATCCCCTTCGCGGTCGACCTCGCGAGGCGCGGGGTCGTGTCGCGACGGCGTGCGATTTCGCTCGTGGAGCCGCACGACCTCGAGCAAGCGAGCCCGCTCGAGCCGATCCCCGCCCGCGAGCAGGTGCTCACGCGCGGGGTCGCCGCCGGCGGCGGGGTCGCAGAGGGCCTCGTTTGCTTCACGCCGGCCGAGGCCGAGCGCGTCGCTGCGATGGGGCTGCCCGCGCTCCTCGTCGTGCACGAGATCAGCCCCGAGGACGTCGCGGGCCTGCGCGCTTCGGTGGGCATTTTGACGGTGCGCGGTGGGATCACCGGTGAGGCCGCGGTCATGGCGCGAGCGCTCGGTAAGCCGTGCGTCGCGAGCGGCGCGGGCCTCACGCTGACGGGTGAGGAGCTCCGCGCGGGCTCGAGCACCGTCGCGCGTGGCGAGCGGCTCACGATCGACGGTCGCAGCGGGCTCATCCTGCGAGGCGCCTGTGCGCTCGGCGCGCCGAGCGCGCGGGACGGCTCTCGCGACGCGCGCGACTCGACCCACGACGGCGAGGTCGCGACGCTGCTCGAATGGCTCCGTGAAGAGACCCGCGAGCTTCGCGTGCTCGCGATCGTCCAGCACGCGACGCACGTCACGACGGCGCGGACGCTCGACGCCGCGGGCGTGTTGGTCGCGGGCCTCGGGGCTTGGTGGGCCGAGGCTCACGCGCGCGGGCCGAAGTTCGCGCCGAACACCCCGCTCTTGGAGCAGCTGCGCGCGATCGCGACCGAACCTCTCGCTGCGATCTGCGCTGCGGCGCAAGGGATGAGCGAGCCCGTGCGGCTACGGTTGCCGGGGGTCGGGCAGGCCGCGCCGTTCGGAGAGCTCGGGCCGGCGAGCCTCGACGCGATCGTGGGTTGGGCGGACGAGGTCGCGACCAGGGCGGGCGTGGCCATCGAGTGCGTCGCGCCGATCGACGAGCTCGGCGTGGAGCTCGCTGTGATGGGTTCGCAGGCGTCGGTCGTCGTCGCGAACCGCGGTTCGCTCGGGGCTCGCGTGCCTGGTTCGGACGTCGCGCTCGCGTGCGACGTAGACGCGGTTCGGTCGTTGCGGCTCGCCTTGATTCGCGGCTGACTTTACACGGTCGAACCGGCGTAGCACCCTATGCCCATGGGCATCTTCGACCGCATGGGGAAGGTCATCTCGAGCAACTTCAACTCGCTGCTCGACAAAGCCGAGGACCCGAAGAAGTCGATCGATCTCCTCATCGAAGAGATGAAGGAGCAGATCCGCGCAGCACGCAAAGAGCTCGTCGACGGGCTCGCGTCCGAGAAGGTGCTGCGCAAGAAGGTCGAAGAGCTCGACGTCGAGGTCGACAAGTGGGACCGGCGCGCTGAGCTCGCGCTGCGCGCCGACGACGAGAAGCTCGCGCGCGAGGCGCTGCTGCAGAAGAAGCGGGTCGTCGGCGAGCGCGATCGCGCCGAGGCCCTGCGCGCCGAGCAGCGATCGGCGGTCCTCAACATGAAGGCCGAGCTCGAGCGCATGGAGCAGAAGCAGCAGGAATACGAGGCTCGCAAGGGGACGCTCGCTGTGCAGCTCAAGCAAGCGCGCTCCGGCGCTGGGGCCGAGGGGCTCGGCGCGAAGCCTGGGCCGGGCGGCACGGCGTTCGACGAGTTCCGTCGGATGGAGGCGAAGATCGATCACCACTCCGAGGAGATCGCCGCGGCGCGCGAGGTCGACGAGGCCCTCGGCACGACTTCGAAGGAAGACCTCGAGGCGAAATTCCAACGCCTCGAGGGCAAAGGCGGCGGCAGCGACGGAGACCGCGGCGGCTCGCCCGAGATCGACGACGAGATCGCCAAGCTCAAGAAGAAGATCCGCATCGGCTGAGCCATGGCGTCTCTCGTGCTCAGCCTGCGCTGGGGCAGCGTCGAAGGCGCTGCCGGCGCGATCGCTCGCGCTCGTGAGGTCGCGTCCGACGTCGAGCGCGCGGGCGGCCACCTCGTCGGCTTCGGCGCGTTCGAGGTCTCGTTCGCGTTCGATCCGAAGAACGCCGCGCAAGCGATTTCCCTCGCGGTCGCGCTGGCGAAGACCTCGGGCAGCTTTCAACGCGGCGGCATCGCGGAGGGTGAGCTCTTGCCCTTCGATCCCGAGCCTCCGAGCGGCTGGGTCGCGCTCGGTTGGGGCGACGCGCTCATCGTGGCGTCGGCGCTCGCGCGACTCGCGCAGGCCGGTGAATTGCTCGTCGATCAGTCCGTGGGGTTGTGTCGCGACGGCGCGCTCCGCGCTCGCGCCGAGGGTCGCGAGATCAACGTCGGCGGGACGCCGCGCAAGTCGATCCTGCTCGACACCGACGCGCCGTTCGTCGACCTCGACACCGATCCGAACCGGCGCGCGCGACGCGACACGGGCAGCTATCTGATCGAGGTCGCGCGCGACGTGCTCGCGAAGGGTGAGGCCGCGAGCGTCGACGACTTCGTCGCGCAGCTCAGCCTCACCGGTGAGCCCGCCGAGGTCGTCGAGCGGCTCGCGGGCGTGCTCGCGATGACCCGCGGCGCGACGGCAGAGGGCCTCCGCGTCCGGCGGCGCGCCGCGCAGGTCGAGCAGCCCGGGGAGAAGCGGGCGCGCTCGATCCTCGCGTACGCCATCGGCGTCGCGGCGGCCGGCCGCCCCGAGGACGGGCTGCTCGAGGGGCTCTCGGCCCTCGCGCTCGCGCGCGCCACCGGGGACGACAGCGGTGAGCGCGCGTGCGCACGCTTCCTTTCCCAGCTCTCCGCCTCGGCCGGGCACCCCGAGGCCGCGCGTGCCTGGGACTACGTCGCGCGCGGCGGCGCCCCCGTGCGCACGTAACCGCGCTCCACACCTCGTCGCAGCTTTGCTAGAGCGCTCTGCCATGAGCTCCGACAGCGCGCCCCCGAAGCCCGCCGAGGTCGCACCCCCCGCGGCGCGCCGCTCGATCTTCTCCAGCTGGCGCACCTGGATGACGGTGATGATGGCGGTCGCCGTGTTGTTCGGCGCATCGGCAGGCGCCTATGAGTACTTCTATCGCACGCGGTTCGCGCGCCCCGCGCCGAAGATCGATCCGCGCTACGAGGGCGCGGCGCGCCTGCTCGGGGTGAAGCCCATCGTGTCGCCGTCCGAGGAATATCCCGGGCCGAACGGCGAGACGCTCTACCTCACCGAGGAGCAATTCAAGGCCGTCAACGCCGCGGCGACCTTGCCTCGCGACGCCGCAACGCGCCTCGCGGTCGCGCTCTCCGAGCCGAACGCCGACAAGAAGGCCGCGATGCTCATCGCGCTCATGCAGAGCGTCCCGCAGGGCACCGAGGCCGACGCCGAGGCCGTCGCCATCTACAAGATGACGCTGGCCGCGAACATGACGCTGCCGACGAAGGACCAGCGCACGCAGACCAAGGCTCAGCTCGACTCGTTCATCGCGTGCCGCGTGATCGGTCGCGGCATCCCGACGAACTGCACGAGCCGCCCGCCCTATTGGATCGTCTACGTCCTCGGTGGCAGCGCCGCTGGCTTCGCTGCGATCCCGCTCGTCGCCTTCATCTGGATCGGCATGCGCCGCGACGACCCGCCGAAGAAGCGGATGAAGAAGAAGCGCCGCGCCGCCGAGCTCGGTCGCGCTTCGACCTGACGAGCGCCCGCTTCGTCCGGCCGAGCCGATGGGAGCGACCCGGCCCAGTCAACAGCCGCCGCGATCCGTGCTACCGCGAGCGCCATGCGGAACGCTCTCGATCCCCGCCGCGGGCTCCTCCTCGCGGCCTCCTCGCTCGCGCTCGCTTACGCCGGCGTAACCTTCGGCTGCACGACGAAGCACGTGCCCACGCCGCCCCCGCCGGACCCGCCGCCCGACACGACCGCTACGGCCTCGGCGTCGACGACCGCGTCGAACCCGCCCACTCCGAAGAAGCCGCAGAAGGCCGGCAAGCTCGACGACCAGGGCCTCTCGCTCTCGGCGATGGATCGCAACGTCGACCCCTGCGACGACTTCTACAAATTCGCGTGCGGCGGCTGGGAGGCCTCGACCGAGATCCCGGCGGATCGCTCGCGCTGGAGCCGCAGCTTCTCCGAGATCGATCAGCGCAACGAGGCCGATCTGAAGACGATCCTCGAGAGCGCGGTCCCGAAGAGGAAGGAAGAGAGCACCGTCGGCAAGCTCGGCCGCTTCTACGCGGCCTGCATGGACACCGCCGCGATCGACAAGGCCGGCGCGAAGCCGCTCGCGAACATCCTCGCCTCGATCCAAAAGGTGAAGAACCCCGAGTCGGCGATCGCCACGATCGCGAAGCTCCACACCTACGGCGTCTGGGCCTTCTTCGACATCTCGAGCGGCCAGGACTCGGCCGACGCGACGAAGATGATCGCGCTCATGGACCAGAACGGGCTCGGGCTGCCCGACCGCGACTACTACCTGAGCAACGACTCGGACAAGACGAAGATCCGCGACCAATACAAGGCCCACGTCGAGGCCATGTTCAAGCTCAACGGGCTCGACGACAAAGCCGCGAAGGCCGCGATGGAGCACGTCCTCCGCATCGAGACCGCGCTCGCCACCGCGTCGAAGTCCCGCGAGGAGCGCCGCGATCCCAAGGCCATGTACAACCCCGTCGATCGCGCCGGCCTCGCCGCGATGTCGCCCGACGTCGCGTGGGACGCCTACTTCAAGGGGGTCGGCTTCGCGGACCTCGCCGCGCTGAGCGTGAGCGCGCCGAAGTTCTTCAAGGAGATCGGCGCCATCCTCAAGAGCGAGTCCCCCGAGGCCCTCCGCACCTACCTCACGTGGATGGTGCTGCACTACTCGGCGCCGCGGCTCTCGTCGAAGTTCGACGCCGAGGACTTCGCCATGTCGAAGGTCCTCACCGGGCAGAAGGTGCAGCGCGACCGGTGGAAGCGCTGCATCGACGCGACCGACGAGGCCCTCGGCGAGCTGCTCGCGCAGCCGTTCGTCGATCTCCGCTTCGGCGGGCAGAGCAAGCAGGGCGCCGAGATGCTCGTCTCCGAGATCGCGAAGGCCATGCGCGGCCGCCTCGACGAGCTCGAGTGGATGGATCAAGGCACGCGCGACAAGGCCCGCGCGAAGCTCGACGCGATGGCCTACCTCATCGGCTATCCGAAGAAGTGGAAGACCTACGACTTCGCGGTGAAGGACTCTTACTTTGACAACGTCCTAGCGGGCGCGGCCTTCCGCTTGAAGGACTCGCTCTCGAAGGTCGGCAAGCCCGTCGATCGCGACGAGTGGTTCATGACGCCGCCGACGGTGAACGCCTACTACGACCCGCAGAAGAACCAGATGGTCTTCCCCGCGGGCATCCTGCAGCCGCCCTTCTACAACGCCAAGGCTTCGGACGTCGTGAACCTGGGCGCGATGGGCATGGTCGTCGGTCACGAGCTCACGCACGGCTTCGACGACGAGGGCTCGCAGTTCGACAAGGACGGCAACCTCGCGAACTGGTGGAGCCCCAAGACCGAGGAGATCTTCACGCAGAAGGGGCAGTGCGTCGCGAACCAGTACTCGGCCTACGAGGTCCTGCCCGGGGTGAAGCTCAACGGCAAGCTCACCCTCGGCGAGAACATCGCCGACGCCGGCGGCGTGAAGCTCGCGTTCCGCGCTTATCGCAACATCCGCGCGAGCGCCGCCGAGGAGGTCGTCGCCGACGGCTTCACCGAGGACCAGCAGTTCTTCATCTCGGTCGGACAAATTTGGTGCTCAAAGTATCGGGACGAGAGCACGCGCTTGCTCGCGCAGGTCGATCCGCACTCGCACCCGCACTACCGCGTGAACGGTCCGCTCTCGCAGCTGCCGGAGTTCGCCGCGGCCTTCCAATGCAAGGAGGGCAAGAAGATGGCCGTCAAGAACGCGTGCACGGTCTGGTGAGCTCCGTCGCCGATCGCGCCCGCGCGCTCGTCTCTCGCGAGGCCGCGCGCGTGCGTGTGCTCCCTCCTCGCTTCGCGGCGCCGCTCGCGCACCTCACCGTGCCGGCGCCGCGTTGGTCGATGGTCGAGCGTGCGTGCGCGCGCCCCGCGCCGGGCGCCCTCGCGCCCAGCCTCATCATGCTCGACCTCGAGGACGGCATCCCCGAAGGTGACGACGCCCTGCTCCGCGCGGGTCGCGACAACGTCGTCCGCGCCCTCCGCGAACTCGATTGGGGCGGCGCGCTCCGCTTCTTCAGGCCGCGCGGGCTCGCGCTCGATCCCGAGTTCGAGGACGTCCGCGACGTCGTCGCGCGCGCGGGCTCCCGCCTCGAGGGCCTCGTCCTGCCCAAGGTCGAGCACCCCGATGAGGTCAAGCTCCTTGACGAAGTGCTCACCGACCTCGAGCGCACGCACGCGCTCGCCTCCGGTGACATCCGCGTGCACGTGCTCGTCGAGAGCGTCGCCGCCGAGGAGCGCGCGTTCGAGCTCGCGGTCGCGGCCCCGCGCGTCGCTGGCCTCGTGCTCGGCGCGTTCGACTACTGGTCGACGCTGCGCATGCCGCCGTCGGCCTATCGCTTCGATCACCCCGCGCTCGTCGCCGTCCGCGCGCGCATCGTCAAGGCCGCGGCGTTCGCCGGGCTCCCCGCGTTCGCCGAGATGACGTCGAGCTTCCCGACGAAGGACAAATCCGACGCCGAGCGCGCCCTCGCGATCGAGACGTGCCGCGCGCACGCCGCGCTCGCGCGCGACCTCGGGATGCGCGGCAAATGGATCGGCCACCCCGCGCAGCTCGCGCCCGTGCTCGAGTCCTTCGCCCCGTCGCGCGCCGCGATCGACGCGAGCGTCGCGTACCTCCGCGCCTTCGCGGACGCCAAGCAGCGCGGGCTCGGCGCCGTGATGATCGACGACCACATGGCCGATCGCGCGACGGCCCGCATGCACGAGGTCACGCTCACCGCGGCGCACGCGGCGGGCCTGCTCGGCGACGACGTCGCGCGCGAGCTCCTCGCGCTCCGCACATGAAGAGCCCAGTCGAGCGACGCCCGGGGGGAAGGGCCGCCGTCTCCGGCGGACCGCCGGGCTGGAGCTCGACCAAAAACTCGATCGCCGCGGCGCTCGAGAAGGTCCGGCTCGAGTGCGACGTCGCCGCGCGCCTCGCGCTCGATCCGGTGCGCTTCCTTCATCGCTATAACAACGTTCAAGACATCGAGGTCGTCGCCTTCATCGCCTCGAGCCTCGCCTTCGGCAACGTCAAAGCCTTCTGCGGCAAGATCGAGGTCGTCCTCGCGCACCTCGGCCCGAGCCCCGCGCGCACCGGTGCCGACGCAGCCACCCTCAAGAAGAAGCTCGCGCGCTTCAAACATCGCTTCGTGAACGGCGGCGATCTCGCAGCTTTGATTTTGGGGGTGTGCACCCTCCAGCGCGAGCACGGGACGGTCGGCGCATACTTCGAGCAGGCTGTCTCATCCGCGAGGGCCGCGGGTGATGGAGAGCCTCTGCTGACCGCGCTCATCGCGATCACGCACGCCATCCGCGAGGGCGGCGGCCTCGGCAAGCGCAGCACACACGGCGCGAAGCACGTGCTGCCTCACCCCGAACGAGGCGGCGCGAACAAGCGCCTGCTCCTCCTCTTGCGCTGGATGGTCAGGCCCGCTGACGGTGTCGATCTCGGCCTCTGGCGCGTCGATCCCGCACTCCTCGTGATGCCCGTCGACGTGCACGTCCATCGCCTCGCGCGGAACCTCGGCTTCACGAAGAGGAACAGCGCCGACTGGGCGACCGCGCGCGAGGTCACTTCTGTCCTTTCGAAACTGGATCCCTCGGATCCCGTGAAATACGACTTTGCGCTGTGCCACCTCGGCATGTCGGGCTCGTGCCCGTCGCGACGCGATCCCGAGCTCTGCGAGGGCTGCGGCGTGAAGCCCGTGTGCATTCATTGGAGCGGCGCCTCGCGGCGCGCGCGCTAACCTCTCCTCGCGGTGACCTCTCGCGCTTCAGCCCTCGTGATCTCGAGCGCCCTCCTCGCGAGCGCGTCGTGCGCCGCGCACGGCCCGACCGAGGAGCCCGCGCCGACTGCGAGCGTGAGCGCTGCGGCCCCGGCCGGCCCGCCGATGCCGTTCCCGGGTCGCGCGCGCTTCGCCGAGGCCATCCGCGCGAACGAGGGCTGCGTCACCTGCCACGCCGACGTCGCCGCGACATGGGCGGGCTCACAACATCAGCGCGCCGATCTCGAGCCCGCGTACCGCAAGGCCTTCGAGATCGAGCCGCTCCCGTTCTGCCGCGCTTGCCACGCCCCCGAGGGCGATCCCTCGAAGGACGAGCCGCGCGACGTCGCTGAGCTCGGCGTCGGCTGCGTCACGTGTCACGTCACCGACGAGGGCGGCGTCCTCGCCGTGCCGAAATCCGACAGCGCGAGCGACGCCCGCGCGCCCCATCGCATCCAGCGCGTCGCCGACTTCGCGAGCGCGCGCGCGTGCGCGACCTGCCACGAGTTCCGCTTCCCGCACGGTCGCGGCGAGGGGCCGGGCGCGTTCATGCAGACCACCGTCACGGAGCACGCGGCCTCGCCCGTCGCCGAGCAAGCCTGCGCCGACTGCCACATGCCGCGCGACACCCACGGCAAGCGCAGCCACGCCTTCGCAGCGTCGCGCTCGCAGGACGTCCTTCGCAGCGCGGTCGACGTCACCGCCGAGCGCACGGGCCCGCGCAACGTGCGCGTGACCCTCGCGCCTCGTCACAAGGGCCACGCCTTCCCCACGGGTGATCTCTTTCGCCGGCTCGCGATCACCGCCGAGGCCTTGGGCCCCGATCACATGGTGCTCGCGCGCACCGACAAATTCCTCGCCCGACACTGGGGCTTCAAGGCAACGCAGGCAGGCCGCGAGCTCGTTCGCGACGACAGGGTCTTCTACGAGCCGGTGTCGTTCGACCTCGAGCTCCCCGAGGTCGCGAGCCCCGTCCCGATCGCGTTCACCGTCACATACCAGCGCGTCGCGCACCCGAACGGCATCGACGACTCCGACGCCGAGATCGAGGGCGAGATCGAGATCGCCTCGCAGGTGCTCGCGCCGCTGACTCCGCGATGAGCTCCTCCGAAGAATTTGGCGCGCGCCGTCGAGCCGCGTATCCTCATCGAACCGTGCTGCGCATTCGAACGTGCTTCGCGTTGCTGGGATTTGCCGCGTTGGCTTTTGCCATGGGGCCGCTCGGATGCTTGCCGGATGTCGGGATGCCCGAGATGGCGGTCCCTGAGATGCCCCCGATGGAGGTCCCTCAGGCTCCCGAGATTCAGGTCCCCGAGTTCAAGCCGCCCGAGATTCAGAAGCCCGAGGGGCCGAACGTCCCGCTCCCGCCAGGACAAGGCGGCGGCAACTGCTGCCTGCGACACGGCACGATCGTCAACACGAAGTGCGGTGGTGCAGATACTTGCTGCAGCAAGGACTTCGCCGACACCGCCGCATGCGAGGACGTGAAGGGCTATTGGTTCTTCACAACGGATGGCTGCGCCGGCGCGTGTTGATCGACGCCGACCTTACCCTGCGTGACAACGCCAGCCGACCCGTGCGAGTCTAGCGCGTCCGTTCATGGCCAACGAACGCGAGTTCAACCTCGAAGCGGTCCGCACCGACGGCTGGTTCGAACGAATCGGCGAGGGGATCGGCAGCTTTCAGGCCCTTTGCGAGATCGTCGGAGAGGCCTTCTTCGCCTTCTCGATGATCACGGGCGCGCGCATCACGGCCCTCACGGTCGATCGTCGCAACCCTGACAACACGATCGTCGACTTCGTCGTCGGCGCGCCCGCCGATGAAGAGCCGAGCGAGCCGCAGCGCCTCACGCTCGCCGACTTCCGCCAGCGCCTCGTCGGCGCGCTGCTCACCGACGACGTGTCGACGCCGGCGCCCGAGCGTGACTCCGACGTCGAGGGACTGCAGCAGCACATCGGCGTTCGCTATCTCTTGCTCGCGCCCATCTACGGCTACTCGCTGCGCAAGCTCCTCGTCAAAGGCGGGGCCTCTCACCTCGTGCTCTTGCACGACGGCGACGAAGAGATGCTCGAGCTCAGCGACTTCCGGGCTCGCGTTCGCGTCCACGTCCGCGAGGAGCTCGAGCGCGCGAGCGCCGGTCAGCGCTCGGCGATCGACCTCACCAAGGTCGGTGAGGCCGAGCTCGCAGCCGAGAACGGCGACAACACTCGCGTCCTGCAGCTGCTCGCGTCGTGGCCCGCACCGCTCGCGATCTTCCTGCGTACGCCCGAGGGACAGATGCTCGCCCCCGAGGCCCGCTCCCTCATCGCGAAGGGGCTCGGCCTGCTGGGCACCGCGTGCGTCGAGCTCGGCGAGCCCCAGCAAGGTGAAGAGGTCCTGCGGCTCGGGATTCAGTACGCACAGGACGGCCCTGTCGCGAGCGATCTCTTCCGCCGCCTCGGCAACGCCATGATCATGACGGGCCGCCCCGGTGAGGCCATCGGGCCCCTGCGCCGCGCGATCAGCCTGGGCGCACCCCCGAAGGCCGTCTGGCCCCTCTTGGCGAAGGCCTTCTGCGAGCGCGAGCGCTACCTCGCCGCGCTCACCTGCCTCCGTGAGGCTCGCTCCGCCGGCGTCGAGGAGCCCGAGCTCATCCCCGAGCTCCGCCGCATCGAGGAGAAGCTGGGCGCGCACCTCACGAAGTGGCGCGCCCTCGTCCTCACCGCGAAGGTCTGAAGCCCGCCCGCACACCGCCCTCGCGCGTCCCGGTCAAACCGGTATGGCCGCCTTGGGTCGAACGGCCTTGAGCGAGCGGCGAAACTCGGCAATCCGCTCCTCGATTTCGGCGGGGGTGTTCGTGGCCTCGAGGGTGGAGAGGTAGAGCGAGCGCCGCGCGACCGCCCCGAGGTCGAAATACCAATACAGCGTCATGAGCGGATTGATGAACAGCGTGCTCCGCGCGGTCCGCAGCGAGCGGTGGACATCGCCGAACCGCCCCTCCAACGCGGACTGGATGCTGCTGTTCACGATGCTCTGTCGATAGGGCATCCGGCTATGGGCATATTCGACGGCCGCGACGAACTGCGCGACAACGCTGCTCGCCAGGTGAATCGTGTGCGCGCCGAGGAACGCACCCTCGGCCTCGAGGGCGGCGACGTTCTCGAGGAAGTGGGCGTGACATACACCGTGGTAAGCGTCGACACCGAAGCCAATGCAAGCCACGAAGGACTTGACTGGCAGTCCGCTCACGGCGCCGAGGCTCATCATATCCTCGACTGGCGTGCCGAGCCCGACCTCGTCGCCGCGCATGAGCATGTCGGTGCCCCCGTCGACCAAGACGATAGTGTCGACGCCGAGCCGCTCGACCAACAGCGCGTAGTCCGACCGCAGCGGCTGTACGCCAGTCGGGTCGAACGCGTAGACGTCGCCGGGCATACCATTGGACGCGAGCCAGCCCGCGAGGTGTCGCTCGGGGAAATAGGTCCGATCGACGCCCACGAGGTGATCGATCCGAAACAGACTTGGAGACAGTCGCTCCGCGTCGCTCGCCGCGAGGTCCGAGAATGAGAGGTTGGCGAGGAATGCGGTCTTGCCGAGCGCGCGGAGCTGCAAGTAAATCGGTAGCGCCGCGAACACGTCGAAGCCGCCCCCGGCCCCCGCGACGAGCACACGCTCGGCGCCCGAGAGCGCGCGCCAGAACGCCGGAATGAAGAGCGTCGACGGCTCCGCGACTGGAGCGCTGGGAGAGGTCATTCTCGCGGCCTCATTCTAGCCGCAGAGCGTCGTCTCGCCAGTCATTTTCCATCCGATCTCACGGCGGAGACGGATAGTCGCGAGCGATGTAACAGAGCCCTTCACCGCCATTGAGGTGGCCTTGGGCGCTCTGCACATAGTGGACGAAATCCAGATAATCGCGGAAGCCATTCGCTGGGTCCTGCCCCGGTCCGACAGGGATGGTTCCTGTCATGAAGGCGCGCGTCGTTCCCGTCGGCAGCGTGCCTCCGTCGCAGCGCCGCCACGGCAAGACCGCGCCGTGCGCGTCGGTGAGCGCGGTCGGGTCGATGCCGCTGACATCGTCGATCGTGAGGACGGTGTCGGCTGGAGCGCCGACCAGCTGCGCCGCGAATTGGTCGAAATAGAGCGTCGGCTCGTGCTCGACAGCCGAGTAGAAGGGATGGTCGAGGTGCAGCGTGATCTGCGCGAGGGACGCTTGATTGGACACGATGGGAATGCCCCGCTGGTATTCCTCGTCCGCCAGCGGCTCGCCCTGGTTGTCCTGGTTTTGACAGTTCAAATACCGAGTTGGCGTGGTGAACCCGATCGCGAACGGGACCTCGGTCGGAATGGCCGTGAAGTCGTACGTATCATCGGACGTCGTGCAGGTCGTGCCCTTGAAGACCGCGCGCCCGACATAATAGACGGTATAGCCACCCGCGACCGCGTCCTGGTAGGCCGCGACGGCCGCGTCGTCGTCGCTGAAGTTGAGCGCGTCGGCCGCGCTGTCCGCCGCACCGAACGCGTAGCTGAAGGCATATCGCTGGTCAGCCGCGAAAGGCGCCCCGTCCGCGAGGTTTTGATTCGTGATGGTCGTGATCGGGACTGCAGTCCCCTCACCTCCGGCGCCCGGAACGGAGCCTGGCTTCGCCAGGTCGATCGCCCAAGGGCCCACTGCCTCGGCGACGTCGGCGCCCATCTCTGATTCGTCGCTCGGGTTCTTGTCTGGAGTCTCCGACAACCAGACTTTGTCCACGGTCACGAACACGTGGTCGAACGTGAGCTCCCAACCGTCGGCGATCGTGACCTCACTCCCGTCGGGGAATTTGAAGCCGCTCGTGGCCAGGTCCTCGCCCGATATTTGCACTTCTATGGTCCCAGACGCTGGGCCACCACCCGCCCCGCCCGTCCCCGTGTCGTCACCACAGCCCACCGCTCCAACCGCCGCTAGGCAGCACACTGAGTGAATGAACGTGTGAAGAAAGGTCTTGTGGAGTGCTCTGCGCATCGTTGGAGCTCAACACAGTTTCCAATTTGTTGCAACAGAATTGCAGTTGCATATACGGTGCATCATACCAGTCGTCTCCAATCGAGAATGGCGGGTCCCAAAGTGAGATATGGAGCAGGGGGACGACCTCGGTCGAAGCGTGCTTTCCATGATTGGGACGCTTGGATTGACGTTGGGTTCGTTTCGATAGGGTCTGGAACAGTGAATGCAAGCGTTCGGGTATGCAGACCCAGCCTGAGAGCTCGAATGGTCGGCCTCCCGCGTCTCGTTCGGCCCCGCTCGTCGAACCGGAGTTGGCGACGTTCTTTCCAGAACCCCGCTATGCCCTCAAGCGGACGATCGCGTGCAGCGGCACGACCTGTGTGATCGCAGCCGAGCACCGATTTCTCCATCGATCGGTCGCCATCAAGGTACTGCGCCAGGGGTCGGGGTTGCTGCAGGAGGAGCGGCTCCGGCGAGAGGTCGACGCGCTCGTCCACGTGCGAGGCAGCGGCGTAGTCGACTTGCTCGACGCGGGAGAGGTCGCGGGCAAGCCCTATTTGGTCCTCGAGCTGCTCGAAGGTCGCAACCTCGCCGGGCTCCTCGCGGCCCGACGGCGGCTGACTGTCGCAGAGGCCATGAAGGTCGGCGTCGAGATCGCAACGACCCTCGAGCGATGCCATCAGCGCGGAGTGATCCACGGGAACCTCAAGCCGGCGAACCTGTTCGTCGGAATGGGGCGGACCCCTCAAATCAATGTCATCGACTTTGCGGTGGCGCATCCAATCGGAGGCAGCTCGTCGCACGGCGTCGTCCTCGGGACACCGGAGTACATGGCTCCCGAGCTGCTGACCGACAAACCCATAGACGGGCGCGCCGACCAATACAGTCTCGGGGTCACGCTCTATGAGTGTCTCACCGGGATGCTGCCCTTCGAGGGCGCCTTGGGAGAGGTGCTCGTGAAGCACGCGACAGGCGCCTTGCGGCCGGTATCAACCATTCGCGGCGACGTTCCTACAGCGCTGTCACAAGTGATCGCGCGTCTGCTTCAGAGCTCGCCCGAGAATCGCTTCCCGTCGATGGCCAGCGTCGCAGAGACGCTGGTCTCAATCGCTCATCGTGACCTGTCGAATGTGGATCTATTGGCGGAGGACAGCCGACGACACGAGTCCTCGGCCGCCGCCGGCCCCTCGGCGGAGCCCAAGCCGCCCACCTACGTCCGGCGACACCGCCGGGCGCCTTACAGCACACTTGCTCGCGCCATTCGCACGAGCGGTGGCTCCATCGACGGGCGCATCGAAGAGGTCTCAGAGGGTGGTTTCCAGTTCGTGGGAGAGCGCAATGTCCCGAGCGGCGAGACAATCGGCATCCGCTTTGCATTGCCAGTGACTGGGAAGATCCTCAGCGCGATGGCGATCGCCCGCTGGACGCGGTCCGTGCGCGGCGCCAGCGCGACGGGTTTCGAGTTCATCGACATACAAGAGTCCAGTCGCACGGAGATTGCGCAGTACGTCGCCATCATGGGCGCCGACCAAGCGAACGAGTAGCGATCGAAACCAGGAGTCGATCATGGCCAGCATCCAGCCCGTCGGAGTGGAGCCGAGCAGCAAGCCCCATGTCCCATCTCAGCCTCGCTCGCACGACTCCTCCGAGTTCGCGTCGCCCTCCGCGAAGCGAACTGTACTGTTGGTGGAGGACGACCCGCTGGTGCTGCGCGCGCTGACACGTCTCATCCAGCGACTCGGCTACGAGGTCGACACCGCCCCCCACGGGCTCGCTGCGTTGGAGAAGATCGCTCTCCATAGATACGACGTCATCCTGAGCGACATCTCGATGCCCGGAATGGATGGTATCCAGCTCCTGCGCAAGCTGAGAGATCGCGACACGCTGGTACCGTTCGTCGTCTTGACCGGCGAGCCCGCAGTGGCGACAGCCGCGCAGGCGCTCGAGTATGGCGCCTTCAGGTATCTGACGAAGCCAGTCTCCTTGCGCGAGCTCGAGGAGACGCTGCACAAGGCCGTCCGCTATCATCAAGTCGCACGCATGAAGGCGCGCGCGGCTACGCTGCTCGGCAACGCGCACGTCCCCCAAGACCGAGCGAGCCTCGAGGCGACCTTCGCCAGGGCGCTCGACACGCTGTGGGTCGCTTACCAGCCAATCGTCGTCTATTCGCAGCGAACAGTCCTCGGCTTCGAGGGGCTGCTCCGCGCGAGAGAGCCAGCGCTGCCTCACCCGGGCGCGATCATCGACGCCGCCGAGCGCCTCGAGGAGCTCGACATCCTGGGGCGCACCATTCGACGCCACGCTGCCGGCGATATGGCGACCTCACCCAGCGACCAGCTGCTGTTCGTCAACCTGCACGTGCGCGACCTCGCGGACCCCACGCTTTACGAGCCTGAGCAGCCGCTCTCGCGGATCGCTCCCAAGGTCGTGCTCGAGATCACGGAGCGCGCCGCATTGGACGAGATCGGCGACGCGCGCACGCGCATCGCTCGGCTGCGCGAGATGGGCTTCCGCATCGCGATCGACGATCTCGGCGCGGGCTACTCGGGACTCGCGAGCTTCGCCCAATTGGAGCCCGAGGTGGTGAAGCTCGATATGTCGCTCGTCCGCGGTATCGACGAGAACCGCACCAAACAGAAGGTCGTCCGCTCGATGGTGGCATTGACCCGAGAGATGGGGATGCTGGTCGTGGTGGAGGGCGTGGAGACCGATGGGGAGCTCGAGACGCTCGTGTCCCTGGGCTGCGATGTCTTTCAAGGCTATCGATTCGCGAAGCCCGGCCCGCCATTCCCCGTGGTGAGGTGGTGAGGTGGTGATCGGCGACTGACGGTCAGAAGCCAGCGCCCACGATGGTGCGCGCCCAGACCCGCCCGAAGGACTCGCCAGGGATTCGCTCCCCTCCGATGTTGTCGAGCCGGAAATAGAAGCCAGTCGACCACCAGATCTTGTCGAACTGCAGGAGGAGCGTCGGGCCCGCGTAGTGGGCTTGTTGAATGGAGAGCTCCTGGCCCTCGATGTCGGCGAACTCGACGCGAGTCCAATACTCGAAGCCGGGTTGGAGCGCCGCCATGGCCTCGTAAGCAAACCCCGCCGACGGATTGAGCACATAGTCGCGGTGCCCGTCGAAATAGAACTCGACCTCGCCCGAGAGGTTCGCCATCAGGTGCAGACGCTCGAACCTGCGCGCCAGGTTCAACTTGGCCTCGAGCTCGACCTCGTCGAGGGCCTCGACGACTTCGAAATAGACGGAGAGGTCTACTGGCCATTCCCCCGGGTCGGCGAAGCGCGCGCGCAGCCGCTGCTTGAGCTGCCCGCCGTTCTCCTGATTGGCAGTCTGCTGATAGCCCTCCCCGGCGGGGGGCGTCGCCTTCACGTAGAGGCCCAGCTCGAGATAGTCGAGCAGCCCGATCTCGACCTCGATTTGGAACTGCGTGCGGGCGTACGTGGCCTCGTCGCCTGTCGTCGTCGACAGCGCGCGCAGCGGCGTCAAGTCGCCGTAGAGCTCGACCTCCACGCTGCCTTTGGGGAGCGTCATGAAGGGATAGGAGTACGGCAATGGCTTGGGGTTCGCGCGCGCGAGCGTGGGCGCGCACACGACCGCGAGCAGCGCGGCGGCGCCGGCGAGTGTCTTCATGATTACAATTCAGTCAGTCTTGGCTGGTCAGCGTATCGAGGTCGAGGGGTGGCGACCCGACGTAGTCATTGTCGGCGTTCCCGACGTGACAGGTGTTGCAGCTCGCGTTCGGATCTCCGCCGTACATCTCACCGGCGGGTGGACCGACGCCGCTCCAGATCTTCTCGACTGTGAGCTCGTCGATGTTCTTGAGCTCCCACCACTCCCAACCACGCGCGCCGTTGGCGTTGTAGCTCCCGTCGCTCTCGCGCTTGGCCATGGCGAAGACCTTGCGGTCTGGGATCGCGCCGTCCTCGAGCTCCTTGACGATGAGCGTACCGACTGGAAACTCGGTGGCGCCGGCCGGCGGCAACTTGTTGATATAAACAGTGCGCGGCCCAGCGACGTGGACCACGTTGGTTACACCATCGTCAGGCAGGGGGAAGGCTGGCCACTCGCGATAGCCCTGAAAGTCGGACACGATTGGCAGGTAATGCTCGAGCGGCCCCGAGTCGCCGCCACCGCCACCGTCACCCGAGCCGCCGGAGCCGCAGCCTGCGCCGACGGCGAGCGTGACCGACAACAACAAGGAGAGACGCGCCTTCATTGGACGTTGAGCCCCACGAGTGAGCCAGCCTCGACCATTTCGAACACGATGGAGCCGTCGCGCGCCGGGTCGACCGCCGTCTGGACTGCTGTGTACAGCTCGCCGAAGGGCGTCTCGAGGTCCTCCTCGCTCGGGTCTTGAGGGTTCCACGTGGCTGGCGGCTGGGGGATCGCGTCGCCGTCGACAGCGCTGTAAGCGACTTGCAGCGCGTCGAACCCCGCGCGGATCTTCTCGTCGATTTCAGCGCCGCCGTCGCGGCTCTTGATCCACTCCGAGAACAGCTCATAAGCGACCTGCGCGCCGTCGAGGTTCGTGCGGAGGTCGGCCATCGTCAGCTGCGCATAACGCGACTCTTCCTCCCCCGTAGCGGCCAATCGGACCTTCTCGCTCTGTTCATTCATCAGGTCGACGAGGCCCTGGAACGCGAGCGACAAGTCGAGCTTCGTGCCGGGGTCGTCCCAAGACGTCTGCAAGGTCTCGATGTCGTCGACGAGCTTTGCGCAGAGCTCCTCTTTGAAGGCGAGCGCCTCCGCGTCAGTCTCGGGGAACCTGGGCTCGGCGTAGCCCGGGAGCGCCGACTCGAACTCGATGACCGCTGGAGGGACGTTGTTTGCGTAGAGGATGCGCTCGACGCCGTGCATACCGGTTACACCCGTGTCATCGAACGGATCGGGGTCGCCGTCCGCGCCGAGCTCAGCGAGGTAATCGTCGTAGCGAGCGTCCGTCGCGAAGTCGATGTCGGGGTAGAGCGGCGCGATGGCTCCCTCGATATGTTCGTAGCTCGCGCGCGCGTCCCGCCAGGCGGCCCGCATCGCGGCGACGTCGCTCGAGTGAGTGGTCGGATTCCAAGCTTTTGTGGGCGCTGCGTCACAGAGGTTCGCCGCGCCGGCGCGCCAGCCAGCGAGGTCGGCGCTGATGCTCGCCTTCATCCCCTCTGTCACCTCCGCCTCGTAGTCCCGCCCCGGCGGGGTCGTGTCGCTGTCGTCGGCACAGCCGATCATCGCGAGACCAAGGACCCATATCCACGCAGCGTGTCTTCGTCCTCGCATGCTCGATCTCCTCGCTCGTCGTGATGTCCAGTCGCGGTCGACAAAGCCCGTCATCGTCATAGCGACCCCACGTATTCGAGGAGCGCGGCCCGATCCCCGGGCGCGAGGGCCTCGAACAGCGAGACGGACTCCGTCGCCTCGCCGCCGTGGGCGAGGATGGCTTCTTCCAGGGATTTCGCGCGCCCGTCATGCATGTACGTGCGCATGAAGCGGAGGCCGATCAGCGGGGCGGTGCGCCAGCTCCGCGAGTCCGCTTCACCCTCGACCATACCGTCCGCGAGCTCGTCGCCGAGATCGTGGAGCAGCATGTCCGAGAAGATCGGCGCGTCGATGTCTGCGAGCTCCGCTATTGGGTAGTCGGCGCGCGTGCGCATGGACGGCACGTGGCAAGCCGCGCAGCGCACCTCGTCGAAGAGGGCTGGGCCCGCTCCACCCGAATCGGCCCGCGTCGGGATGTCCAGCGCGCGCAGATACATGCTTATCGCCTCGACCGACTCGATGGGCACGTCGACCCCGACGGTCTCGTCGTCGGTGAGGCCGTCGGGGTTCGCGAGCTCCGTCGGGCGGAGCGGAGTCGTGAGCCCCATATCGCCCTGGAAGGCGTCCGCGGTGAAGTCGTCGAGCGTCGCGACCCGCGCCTTCAACCCGAAGCGACCAATCACGAGGTCGCCGCTCTGGTGCGTGTGAAAGGCCGTATCCGGGTTCGCCTGCGAGGCGAAGACCACGTGATTGACGCGACCGTGAATAGCGTCGGAGCGCTCGGCCTGCTCGGCTGCGACGCGCTCGATCTCGTCGTCCCGAATCGCCTCCATATACCCGCGGCCGAGCACCGCGGGCCCGAGGCGCGTCGTCAGCTTCAAGGTGGGTTCGTCGGCGGGCGGCAATATCGGATTGGCGGCCCCAGCGGCGACGTGGGGCCGCACCGTGTGCCCGAAAGCCAAGAGCGACTGGTCGGCGAGAGGGGTGACGCCGTCTGCCTCGACGAGGACCATCTTCTGAACGAGCCCAGGTCCGCGCAGGTCCTCACGGTGACAAGCGCTGCAGCTCGTCCTGATGTAGAGCGGCCCGAGACCGTCGCCGTCCCTATGGGGTAATTCGAAGTCGCTATCCCCTTGTGTGAAGAGCTCGGCCTGACGTTGGTCGAGGGTCGCGAGCGGCATGCCCGGTCGAACCTCGGGAGTCGGCGCCCCCCCCCCCCCCCACCCCCCCCCCCCCGCCTCCACCGGAGTTCCACGCCGCGCTCGCGACCGCGGGCGTCGAGCTCGACCCCGCGCTGCTCGCGCCGCTCGCCGAATACCTCGGCCGTTTGCTCGCGACGAACGAGCGCATGAACCTCACCGCGGTCACCGAGCCAAAAGAGGCTTGGGTGCGCCACGTCGCCGATGCGCTGAGCCTCCTTCCACACCTCGGTGGGCTCGACGCCTCGAGCAGGGTCGCGGACGTCGGCTCCGGGGGCGGCGTCCCTGGTATCCCGCTCGCGATCGCGCGACCCGAGCTCCAGTTCACGCTGATCGAGGCGACCCAAAAGAAGGCCACCTTCCTTCGCGAGGCCGTCGCCGACCTCGGTCTCACGAACGTCGACGTCCTCCCCGAGCGCGCCGAGTCCCTCGCCAAGCTCCCCCTACACCGCGGTCGCTATAACGTCGTTATAGCAAGAGCCGTCGCGAAGATCGCCGAGCTCGTCGATTGGACGGCTCCCCTCGTCGCGCCCGGCGGCCGCGAGCTCTTCATCAAAGGCGAGAGAGCACCCGACGAACTCGCCGCCGCAAAGAAGACACTCGCTCGCCATCACCTCTTGCACCGCGGCACGACGCAGACTGCGACGGGCCGGGTCGTCGTCCTCGAGCGAGCAAGCCAGTCGCCCTCAATTACACGATAGAGAGCCGTCTTTGATGACGCAGCTCGTTCCGTCGCTGAGCGAAGCCGAGCCTGCGCCGTCGACCTTCAGCGTGCAGCCCGAGGAGAGCGTCGTCGAGGTGTTGCCGCCAATCGACGAGTGAGTGGTCGAGCCCCCGCACTCGAGGTCATAGTCGTAGCTGCGCGAGTCTTCGTTCTTGAGCGTAGGCGAAAACGCCATAGCCACCGAGACCGTAACGACCATTGACGCGAACAACCCACCAGCGACCAGCTTCTTCATGAGTCCTCCTCTCGGACGCCGACAAGCTAGTCTCGAACAGCCCCCGCGCAACCAGACATAACCTCATTATTTTAGATATTTATGCACGGTTGCGCGCCATTGCATGCCCCGTTGCAGGGCACGTCGCTTACATCAGCGTAACAAATACGATCGACCTGGCGGCGCAGCGCATTTCTCTGCAGGCTCACGAGGTCGATGACTGCCCCGGAGGAGGCTCCCGATCCGCTGCTCGGTCGCATCATCGATCGACGTTACCGAGTCGACGCACGCGTCGGGCGCGGCGCTCACGGGGTCGTCTACCGGGGGTGGCACCTCACGCTCGACGCACCCATCGCGCTGAAGGTGCTGCTCGCGACGACCCCACGCCGCGCCGAGCGCTTCGCCCACGAGGCTCGCGTGCTCCTCTCGCTGAAGCACCCGCACGTCGTGTCCGCGCTCGACATGGGGTTCATCGAGCGGGACGGCGAGCGACGCCCGTACATCGTCATGGATTGGTGCGAGGGCGAGACGCTCGAGGCCCACCTCGCGCGGTGCGGCCCGCTCAGCGTGAGGGCGGCCTTCGAGATCGTCGAGCCGCTCGCCGATGCGCTCACGCACCTGCACGCGCTCGGGGTCGTGCACCGCGACGTGAAGCCGTCGAACGTGATGGTCGCGAAGGACACGCGCGGAGTCGTCGCGCGCCTCGTCGATTTCGGAGTCGCCAAGACGAGCGCGAGCGCCGACGAGCCGCCCGAAGACGGCCTCGCGTTCACGCCTGCGTACGCAGCACCGGAGCAAGTCGTCGGCGACGTCACGGGGCCGTCGACCGACGTGCACGCGCTCGGCCTGGTGATGATCGAGATGGTCACGGGCAAGAAGCCCTACGGCGTCGACGCTCCGCTCGAGCGCGCGGTCCTGCCCGAGCGCCCCAGCGCGAGAGCGCTCGGTGTGGACGTCGGAGCCTTCGAGCCCGTGCTCTCGCGCGCGGTCGCGCAGCGCCCTGCCGATCGATTCGCGGATGGCGCCGCCCTGCGCGACGCGCTCCGCGAGGCCGCACGCGACGAGCTCGGTGAGGACGTCCCGCCGAGCTCGCTTCGGGCGGAGCTGCCGTCGCCGAGAATGGTGGAGCGCGGGCCGCGAGTCTGGCCGCGCGCGCTCGTCGTCATCGCGCTCGCGCTCGTCCTGACGGCCGCGCTCGCTGTGTTCGTCCTCGCGCCGCGACGAGCGCGCAACGCGACCGCGGGGACCTTCGCGCGCGCGACGCTCGCCTCGAGCGCGCTCGCGTCCGCTGGATTCGCGAGGCCTCGCTCCGCGTGCGCGCTCACGGTGGACGAATTGGCATCTCGAGGGTTCGAGGTCCTCACTTCACCAGGCGACGGCGATCGCGTGCGAAACCTCGTCGTTCGAGACGAGCGAGGCGTCGCGCTCGCGCTCGCGCTGCTCTCCGACCCTGGAGACGCGGCGGACGCGAGCTCGAGGGGTCGCGTGGCGCTCGCGAAGAGCGAGGCTTCCATCGCCGACATCCCGCAGCTGTCTCTTCGTTCCGCGCGCTCGAGTGATTGCTTGATGCTTGTTAAAGGACCGCCCGGGCGAGTCGACGCGCTCGTCGAGGCTCTGCGCGGTGACGCGCCGGCGAGCGACGCTCTGCCTCGAACGACGCCCGCGACCGAACCAACACCGAACACGCTCGCGTCGCTTAGCACGCGCGAGTTCTGCAAACGACTCGAGGCCGCCGGTGGCCAGCTCTACGACGCGGACGTGAACACCTCGGAGAACGGCACGACGGTCGAGCTGAGCTTCGAGCGCCTGGGTGTTCTCGCGACCGCGTGGCTCGAGCGAGGTCCTTACGCGCGACCGATCGTGATGAAGTTCTTGAATCAGACTCGGCGCCCGTTCTTCTATGCCCTCGACGGACAGGACGCTGTCATGCTCTTGGGTGTCGATGACGACGCGTTCGCGGCGAAGCTCGTCGAAGGGCTCTCGAGCCCGATGACCAAGGTGACCGAGTGAGTTCGGCGCGAGGCGAAGTATGACGACAGACAGCGAGCACGCAGCCGCGCCCGCGGGAGCCGACGCGCCGCCGCACATCCAGGAGATCGACGGTCGATATCGGATCGAACGGGTCGTCGGAGAGGGCGGCTTCGGGCGGGTCTACCGGGCGCGGCACCTCGCGCTGGACGTGCCCGTCGCGGTGAAGATCGTGGAGCTCGAGGACGACGAGCGAGAGGAGACGGTCGCGCAGCTCCTCGAAGAAGGGCGCGTCCTCAAGAAGCTTCGGCACGAGAACATCGTCGCGGCCCTCGATCTCGGCACCTTCGTGCCGGGCGGCGCGCATTCGCTCGGCCTCTACCTCGTCATGGAGTGGTGCGACGGGCGCTCGCTCAAAGCGGAGCTCGAAGAGCGCGGCGCCTTCTCGCTCTCCGAGGCGTTCGAGATCGTCGACGCGGTCGCGGCGGCGCTCGCGCACGCGCACGCGAACGGCGTCGTGCATCGCGACGTCAAGCCATCGAACGTGATGATCGCGCGCGGCCTCGACGCGAAGCCTCTCGTGCGCCTCGTCGACTTCGGCATCGCGAAGCTCGCGGACGGGCGCGCGGCGTCGTCGACGGGCTCCACGTTGACGCTGGCGCGCACGCGCGCCTTCACCAAGGCCTACGCCGCACCCGAGCAGGTCACCGGCGCGCGCACCGGTCCTTGGACCGACGTGCACGCGCTCGGCCTCTTGTTCATCGAGCTCGTGACGAACGCGCCACCCTACGGCGCGATGGGCGAGAGCGCGCTCGCCGTAGTCGCGGCGACGCGACCCGACCCGGCAGAGAGCGGTGTGGACGTGGGACCGTTCGCGGCGGTCCTCGCGCGCGCGGTCTCGCTGAAGCCCGCCGATCGCCAGGCCGACGCGGGCGTCTTCCGCGCCGAGCTGCGGCGCGCTGCGGGTGAAGCCTTCGGCGCGACGAAGTCGACAGCGACGCTGAGAGCGACGGCCTCGCGCGCGGGCGACGCCCTTCGCGAGGCAGAGAACAGCGAGACCTCCGAGAATCCGTCGCGCACCGAACGCACCGAGCTCACCGCGCGCACCGAACCCACCGAACGCACCGAGCTCACTGCGCCCACGGCCCGCACAGCGCCCTCGACGACCCCGCTCGTGTCGAACGCGGCGATCACGGGTCGCACCGCCGTCGCCCCCTCCGCCCTCGGCTCGACTCGGCGTCGCTCGCCACTCTGGCTGCTCGCGATCGCGGTTCCGCTCGCTGCCGTCGCTCTCTTCGCGAGCTTGCGCGCGAGCCCACCGGCCGCGCCTGCGCAGAACCCGCAGCTGCCGCAGGCGGCGCTCTCCGTGACGGCGAGCGCGCTCTCGCCGACTGCGTCGAGCAGCGCGACGAGCGTGACCGCCGAGCCCACTTCAGTCACGTTTTGCGACCTGTCCGAAGAAGAGCGGAAGGCGCGCATCCGCACGCTCACGGGCTATCGCGGCTACGGCTTCGAGATGTCGGGCGACCCGATGACGAGCCTCCGCGATCCGGAGGGAAACTGGCTGCTCGTGCGCGCCCAAGATCTCACGAGCGGGCTCGATGACCCCGACGACAACGCCCGAATCGCAGGGGCTCGCAGCGCTCTCTTGCAGGACGCCGAGGCCCTCGACGTGCTGCCCGACCGAGGAATCTCCTACGCGATCGACGCGAACTGCTTCGTCTCGATCCGCGGCCCGACCGCGGAGACCCGCTACGTGCTCGACGTCTTCATGCGCGGCTTCACACCAGAGCTGCGAGGCGACACCTTCGGCGGGCCGCGCCCCATCAACCTCGCCATGCTCCCCTCGCCCCCGTGGGACAAGGTCCCCGCTGCGACGCTGAGCAAGCTCAGCGAAGGGGAGTTCATCGAGCGCATGCGTGCGACCGGCCTTCACCTCGCAGACGCTTTGCGCAGCGGCGGCGGCCTGCTCATCGACGTGAACAAGAACGACGCTCGCGCCACGGTGATCTTCATCTCGGATCCGCACGTGAGCCGAGACCTCTCCTCCTTCTTGCGCAACGCCACGACCGACCAGCCGATGTACTACGCGGTCGATGGCGACGTCGCCCTCTTCGCCGACGGCAATGCCTCGATCGCCAACGAGGCCCTGCTAGAGAGCGTTCTCAAGGGCCTGAAAATCAAAGTCCAACGTGAGCCCGAGCGCTGACCGCCGCACAGGCCGCGAGTAGAGTCGCTGGCGGTGCAGCTCGAGCTCATCGTCGCCACGCCGAGCGAGAAGCTGGCCTCTCTCCACGACGACGAGCTCGTTCGGCGCTTCGGGCTCACTGCCGAGGACCTCGCGCGCGGCCGTGCGCTCGCCTTCGAGCGCGATCGAATCGAGCACCTGTCGTCGCGTGTCCTCGTGCGCACCGCGCTCGCGGCGCGCCTGCACACGTCGCCCCACGACATCGTGCTCGCGCGTGGTCAGTGGGGACGCCCGCACCTCGTGGGGTCGAGCGCTCGCGAGCTCGACTTCAACCTGGCCCACGCGAACGGCCTGCTCGCGCTCCTCGTGGGTCCCGCAAATCTCCGCTTCGGCGTCGACGTCGAGGACACCTCGCGTCCACGTGACCTCGCCATCGCGAGCGACTTCTTCGCCCCGAGCGAGGTCAGCGCCCTCGAAGCGCTGCCGCGCGAACATCGACTTCAGCGTTTTTATCGCCTTTGGACGGCCAAAGAGGCCTACATCAAGGCGCGCGGGATGGGGCTCGCCATTCCGCTCGACGCGTTCGCCTTCCAGTTCGACGCCGAGCGCACGTCCCTCCAAATCGACAGCGGCGTGCCTGTGCTCGAGAGCGGCGAGCGAGACCGCGGCGCCGATTGGAGCCTCCACTGGCTCGAGTACGGCGCCCACCTCGTCGCGATCGCGAGCTCGCCCCCCGCCTCGACGCTCACGACAGAGCGCTACGACTGGCCGCTCGATGCTGACAATTCAGTAAAGTAACCGAACAAAAAAAAGGAACAAGCCTGCCAGCGCTCGCGCGGGTCAGGGGGCGTCGGCCGTGTCGGCCACACGGCGGAGCGCGAGGCTGTCGAGGACCGCCACCTTCTTGCGACCGACCTCGATGAGGCCACGGCGCGCGAGGACGGCGAGCGCACGCGACAGCGTCTCGGGCTCCATCCCGAGGAGGTTCGCGACGACGGCGCGCGGAACGCCCACCGCCTGGGCCTGCGCGTCGGGGTCGAGCAGCCAGGTCGCGACCCGCACGACCGAGCTGCCGTCGGCCCCAGCGCGTCGCGGAGCGTCGGTGCACTGGGCGCGGACGACGCAGCCGAGCATCGCAAACGCAGCGTCGGCCCGGCTCGCGAGCCACGCGCGCACGGACTCGAGCGACGCCACACACACGACGACGTCGGAGACCGCACGTGCCGAGTCGAGGTAGGTGTCACGCGACATTCCCTCGAGCCCGAGCACGGAGCCTGGTCGACGAACTGTCCAGACGCCGCTCGCCCGAGCGTCGACGGCGCGGGACAGCGACACGAGGCCCCGCTTCAAGAAGTAGACCTTGTCGATGGGCTCACCTTCCAAGAAGAGGCTCGTGCCTGCGCGCTTGGAACGGTCGAGCATGACGCAGCACTCACCCCGCCCGACGCCGGACGCGGCACCGATAGGGCATCTCTCGCAGGCAGGGTCTCGTGTCGTCACGTTCGGTAATCTCCGTAGTTTTGACTAACACGAGTATCTAGCCATCGGCGCGCACAGCAAGCAACGGCCAGCTTGCAGAGTGGGCTCTCTTTTTTCTGCGTCCGACCTTGCGAATGGGTGAATCACTGTCTCGACTCGCGCCACCAAGCCTAGACATGACAGCCCAATATGTTCGGGGGTTGGGCGTGCTGTCGACACTGACGCTCTTGTCGGCGAGCTGCGGCAGTGAGGTGATAAGTCCAATTGGAGCCGGGGGACAGGGCGGCAACGAGGCTACTGCTGGAGCTCCGGCGCAGGGCGGCGGCGAGCCGTTCCCTATTTGGCTCGGAGGTCTCTGGCAGGCTGGTTCGGGTGGCGTCGGATTGGGTGGTTCGGGTGGACTCGGATTGGGTGGTTCGGGTGGACTCGGGCTGGGTGGCGTCGGATTGGGTGGGGGTGACCCAGGTGGAATGGGTGGGCTCGGTGGCGCTGGAATAGGTGGTGGAATAGGCGGCGAAGCAGGTGGCTACGGCGGCGCCGGAGCCAGTGGTGGGGCCTGGACCGGCGGCGGTGGTGCCTCGGCGGGCGGTGGTGGAGCCGGCGGGGATGGAAATACGGGTGGTGGCGGGGGAAATGTGGGCCCACCGCCAGACCCGTGCGGCAACGGTCTCGTCGTGAACGAAGCGTGCGACGACGGAAACATCGGGAATGGTGACGGCTGCTCCAGCGAGTGTTTGCGGGAGCCTGGCTTTGCCTGTGGGAACAGCTATCAAAAACCGACTCACTGTCTACGTGTCGGGACGTGCGCGGCCCCGGTCGACATCGTTCCGAACGACGTGCTCTCCTGGCCGTGGACCAACACCGGTACTGACTCCATCACACTGACCGACCCGTCCTGCGGGCCGCTCTCGGCGGCGGGCATCGACACGGTCTATCGTATTCACACGACGGAGCCACACCAGTCGATCAGCATCGACAACGCGCTCTACAAGCATATCGACCACTACCCAAGCGTACGCGTTTTGCGTGGGTCTTGCGATCCATCGACGCCCTGCGAACCCGTGCGATACGAGCGACCCTATAATGACCCGACCGATCCCGGCTCCGACTCCATCCCGGGCTACTGGTTCGAGGCGCCCGAACCAGACGACTACTACATCATATTGGAGGACGTCCCCGACTATGGTTGTTGCAACTCCGACACGCGCCTCGGACGCCTCCTCCCCTTCGGCGTCGTTGGCAATGGCGTCCTCGAACGGGCGGAAATCTGTGAGGACAACAACTTCGTAGACGGGGACGGCTGCTCTTCAGGCGGGCAGCTCGAGCACGTCGGAGAAACCTGCGCCAACGCGATCGTCGTGGGGCCAACGGGTTACCACGGCATCTTCAGGGGCATATGGTCTGCGCCCGGCGGCTTTGGGGCGGCCGTGAGCCCCACGAGCAACTGCGGTAAAAACAATCTTTCGGCTCCCAACTCGGAGGAGGGCCTCGTCTTCGGGATAGAAATGGTCGCTGGTGAGACCGCCACCGTGGCGACGTCGACACCTTGCTCGGGTGGGCTAATCCGCGTCTTCCAATCGGGGACTTGCCTACAGGGCTGCCTCGGCTATCTCAACTATTCGCCGATGTCTTATACCTCCCCCATCGATCAGATGGTCTTCGTCACGGTCGAGGTACCGCTTTGGTGCAATATGGAGATAACCATTACGCGTCAGTAAGCCTCGCGCTGCACTGGTGTGCGGCGTTCAAAAATCGACACCGCACTTGATGGGGATCAAGTGCACCGTCGAAAGAACGACGTAGACGGGTCGCGATGGATCTCTCCCTCGCGACCCGCTTGTCGCTCGCCGACTTTCACGCGCCCGAGACGGACGACCCGCTCGAGCCGCCGCCGGATTACGTCGCGTGGCGGAACGCGACGACTTGGGCGACTGGCTTCTACGAGAAGAGCTTGCTCGGACCGCCGACGCCCCGGACGGAGCTCGACGTCGGAGGAGCGCCTCGCAAGATCCTCAACTTCGCTTCTTACAATTACCTAGGTCTAGCGAAGCACCCCGACACGATCGCGGCGGCGAAGCGCGCGCTCGACGACTACGGCACAGGCGCTTGTGGCTCGCCGATCCTCTCCGGGATGACCGATCAGCACCGCGCGCTCGAGCGCGCGCTGTCGGCTCACCTCGAGCGTGAGTCGACGATGCTCTTCAACAGCGGCTTCGGTGGCGGGCTCGGCGCGCTGCAGGGCCTGCTGCGCAAGGGAGACGTCGCGATCGTCGACGCGAAGGCGCACATGTGCCTGCTCGACGGCGTGAAGCTCTCGGGCGCGACGCTCGCGACGTTCGATCACAACGACCCCGCGGCGCTCGAGAAGGTCCTCGAAAAGACGCGCGGCAAGCGGCGCCTCCTCGTCGTCGAGGGGATCTACTCGATGGACGGCGACATGGCGGACCTGCCGCGCCTCTTGCCACTCGCCGAGGCGCACGGCGTCCACGTGTTCATCGACGAGGCGCACTCGATGCTCGCGGTCGGCCCGCGCGGCCGCGGCGTCGCCGCGCACTACGGGATGCACGAGCGCGTCGCGGTCCAATACGCGACGTTCTCGAAGTCCTTCGCGGGCGTCGGCGGCTTCGTCGCGACGAAGAAGGAGACGCTCGACTACGTGCGCTACTACGCGAACCCCTACGGGTTCTCGTGCGCGCTGCCGCCGGCTGTGGTCGCGGCGCTCCTCACCGGCCTCGACATCGCGACGCGCGACGACACCCTGCGCGAGCGGCTCGAGAACAACGCGACCTACTTCAGGACGCAGCTCACGAACCTCGGGCTGAGCGTCGGCCATTCGACCACGCACGTCGTGCCGATCATCATCGGTGACAACCGCGAGCTCCTCTACGGCCTGCAGTACGCCATGCTCGCGCGGGGCCTCTTCCTCGCGCCGGTCGACTTCCCGTCGGTGCCGATGGACGAGGTCCGCTTCCGCGCGAGCGTCACCGCCGCGCACACCAAAGAGGACCTCGACGAGGCGCTCGACATCATCGAGCAAACCATCGTCCGCACGCTTCGGAGGGCCGCATGAGATCGCTCGTCGGCGACGCGCCGGTCGTGTTCATGTTCCCGGGGCAGAGCTCGCGCGACCCGGAGATGTTCTCGAGGCTCGCGGCCCACGCGCCCGACGAGACGCGCCTCGTGCTCGGCGTCGCGTCCGAGCTCGTCGGGCGAGACCTCGCGGCGCACTATCAGCCCTCGAACGGCGCGGGGATGTTCGCGACGAACCTCGACGTGCAGCTCGCGGTGTTCCTCGCGAACCACGCGCACCTGCTCGCCGCGATGCGCTCGGGGCTCGACGCGCACCTCTCGCTCGGGCTCAGCCTCGGGGAGTTCAACCACCTCGTTCACATCGGCGCGTTGGATTTTGCCGACGCGATCCGCCTCGTCGACGCCCGCGGTCGCGCCTACGACGAGGGTCCGCCGGGCGCGATGGCGTCGGTCTTCCCCCTCGATCTCGAGGAGGTCGAGGCCGTCGTCGAGCGCGTCCGCGCGCGCGGCCTCGTGCTCGAGTGCGCGAACCTGAACTCGCCCGCGCAGACGGTGATCTCGGGCGATCCACGCGCGATCGAGCTCGCGGCCGAGCTCTTCGAGGAGGAGCACGGCATCGACGTCGTCGTGATCGAGCAGCGCATCGCGATGCACTCGTCGCTCTTCGCGCCGGTCGGTGACTCGCTCGCGCCCATCTTCGCGAGCGCGCCGTTCCGACGCCCGAGCCGTCCTTACCTGCCCAACGTGCTCGGCACGTTCGAGCCCGAGCCCTCGGCGGCGAACATCGCCACGCACCTCACGGCGCACGTCTCGTCTCCGGTCCGTTTTCGCCACGCGATCGAGACGATCGTCGAGCTCGCGCCGAACGCGACGTTCGTCGAGGTCGGGCCTCGCTCGGTCCTCTTCAACTTGCTCTCGCGCAAGTGGCTCCAGAACCGACGCCTGCGCACGGACGTCCCGGGGGGCGCACGCGCGGCCGGCGCCGAGCTCACGGTGACCGCGTGAACCCGCTCGAAGACCTCGCGGGCTGGACACGCCGCGCGAAGAAGTCGCTCATCTTCGAGCCGGGACCTTCGACCGTCGAGGTGCACCACGGCCGCGCCGAGATCGAGCGGCTCCTGCCGCATCGGCCGCCGTTCCTCTTCGTCGATCGCATCACCGCCATCGACCTCGAGCAAAAGGCGATCGCCGGCCGCCGCACGATCGATCCCGCGGACCCGATCTTCGCCGGGCATTTCCCGGGCGCGCCGATCTATCCGGGCGTGCTCGGGCTCGAGACGATGGGGCAGCTCGGCATCTGCCTGACGTCGTTCCTCGCGCGCGGCGCGACCGACGTGCCCGAGAGCGTGCGCCCCGCCGAGGTCCGCGCGCTCCACGTGCACCACGCGACCTTCCAGCGCGAGGTGCTGCCCGGTGACGTCCTCAACATCCTCGCTGTCGCGCTCACCCGCGACGACTTCGGCGCGATCTGCGCCGGCCAGCTCTCGATCGAACGGAGCTCCGCGCCCCTCGGGCGGGGCGCCGAAACCATCGCGTCGTTCGCGGTCATGGAGGTGTACTTTGTCGAATAAGCCTGCGCGCATCGCCGTCACTGGCATGGCGATCAACACGCCGCTCGGGGACACGCACGAGGCCTTCCTCGAGGGTCTGCTCGCGGGGCGCTCGGCGCTCTCGCGGTGGAAGTGCCTCGACACCTCGAGGATCTACTCGAAGGTCGGCGCCGATCTCTCGGACTACGACATCCAGAAGAAGGTCGGCTCGCTCGAGGGCGCCGTCCCCGCCGACGTCCACAAACGCCTGCGTCGGCTCGTGTCGAAGGCGCCATGGTCAACCCGCTTGTCCATGTTGCTCGCGGTCGACGGCATGCGCGACGCGAAGCTCTTCGGCGCAGGCTTGGACATGGATCGGGTCGCCGCGATCGTCGCGGGCCACAACATCAACTTCAACTACCAGTACGAGAACCGCCTCACGTTCGCGGACGAGCCCGACTTCATGGACTCGCTGCTCGCGCTCACCGGCCTCGACACCGATCACGCAGGCTCGGTCTCCGAGGTGCTCGGCGTGCGCGGCCCGATCTACACAGTGGGCGCGGCGTGCGCGAGCGGCAACCACGCGCTCCGCATGGCGATCGACGAGCTCCGCTATCACGGCATGCAGGCCGCGATGGTCGTCGGCGCGGTGCTCGACTTCTCTCCGGTCGAGCTCCACGCGATGGCCCTCATGGGCGCCATCAGCTACCAGAACTTCCACGACGAGCCGTGGCGCGCGAGCCGCCCGTTCGACACGCGCCGCGAGGGCTTCGTGCCTGCGCACGGCGGGGCCACGCTGGTCGTCGAGAAGTGGGACGACGCGGTCGCGCGCGGCGCGAAAATCTACGCAGAGGTCCTCGCCGTCGAGTGCAACGCCGACGGCAACCACCTGCCGCAGCCCTCCGCCGAGGGCCAGGCGCGCCTCATGCGCCGCACGCTCGAGGTCGCTGGGCTCGCCCCGACCGACGTCGACTACGTGAACGCGCACGCGACCTCGACGCCGCTCGGTGACCTCACCGAGGTCAGCTCGATCAAGACCGTCTTCGAGGAGCACGCGAAGAAGCTCAAGATCAACGCGACCAAGTCGATGCTCGGCCACACCTGCTGGGCCGCCCCGACCGTCGAGAGCGTCGCCGCGATCCTCCAGATGAACGCCGGCGTGCTCCACCCGAGCATCAACATCGACGAGCTCGATCCGGCGGTGGATCTCGACGTCTGCGCGCGCGGCCCCGTGAAGCACCGCATCGAGGTCTGCATGAAGAACTCGTTCGGCTTCGGCGGCATCAACTCCGTCAGCCTCTTCCGGAGGGCGCCGTGAAGCTCTTCGTCACGGGCGGCTCGCGTGGCATCGGTGAGGCCATCGTCCTCGCCGCCGCGAAGGCCGGCCACGACGTCGCGTTCACCTATCGCTCCGCCGCGAAGGACGCCGAGCGCGTGCTCGCTGTCGCGCGCGATCTCGGGCGCGATCGACGTTTCGAGGCCTACGCGCTGGACCAGCGCAGCTCCGCCGCCGTCGAAGAGGTCGGCGACCGGGTGCTCGACGACTTCGGCACTATCGACGGCGTCGTCGCGAACGCGGGCATGAACATCAACGGACTCGCCGCGAACGTCACCGACGACGAGTGGTCCGAGGTCATCGACACGAACCTCACGGGGTCCTTCTTCGTCGCGCGCCAGTTCCTCCCGACGCTCATCAAGAACCGCAAGGGTCGTCTCGTCTTCATCTCGTCGCTCGGTCGCGGTGGCGTGACGGGGCAGGCCGCCTACGCGGCGAGCAAGGCCGGGCTCCTCGGCCTGAGCTCGACGCTCGCGAAGGAGTACGGGCGGCGCGGGATCACGAGCAACGTGGTCGTTCCCGGCTTCTTCGACACCGACATGACCCGCGAAGGGATGAGCGAGTCGAACAAGAAGTTCTGGCTCGAGTACTGCCCGATCGGACGCATGGGCGCACTCGGCGAGGTCGCGAGCGTCGTGATGTTCCTGCTGTCCGACGGCGCTTCGTACGTGAACGGCGAGTCGATCGCGGTCACCGGCGGCCTCGATTGGGCGCCTTGAGGAGCGAGACATGCGCGTAGGAATCGAGAAGATCCGGGTTTACCCGACGAGCATGACGCTGCCGATGACGCGCCTCTGCGAGGCGCGCCATCACGACCTCGCGGACATCCGCGACGTGATGATGATCGACGAGCGCGCCGTGAATCCTCCTTGGGAGGACCCGGTCACGATGGCTGTCAACGCGGCCATGCCCATGCTGACCGAGGCCGACCGCGCGAGCATCGAGCTCCTGCTCGTGTGCAGCGAGAGCGGCGTCGATCAGGAGAAGCCGATGAGCACCTGGGTGCAGCGCTACCTCGGGCTCTCGTCGAAGACGCGCAACCTCGAGGTGAAGCACGCTTGCTACAGCGGCACGGGCGCCCTGCACCTCGCGGCCTCGTGGATCGCCTCGGGGCTCGCGCCGAAGGGAAAGAAGGCCCTCGTCATCACGACCGACCAGAGCCGCATGCACCTCGGCAAGCCCTACGAGTTCGTGATGGGCGCGGCCGCGACCGCGATCCTCGTGTCCGCGACGCCGTCGCTCTTCGAGATCGAGCCCGGCAAGAGCGGCGTGCACACGCACGAGGTGAGCGACCTCACGCGGCCGACCTCGCGCGTCGAGACCGGCAACAGCGAGACGAGCCTGCTCTCGTATTTGGACGGTCTCGACGGCGCGCTCGGGGCCTACCTCGAGCGCATCGGCGAGCCGATCGCCTACGACTATTTCAAGCGCAACATCTACCACGTGCCCTTCGGCGGCATGACCCTCCGCGCTTCGCGCGCCGCGCTCCGCCTCTTCGGCGACTTCACGCGCGCCGAGGCAGACGCGCTCTGGCGCGCGAAGACCCTGCCCTCCCTCGCTTACCTCAAGCGGCTCGGGGGGACCTACGCGTCGAGCACGTTCATCGCCCTCACCACGCTGCTCGAGCGCGAGGCCGAGCTCACGCGCGGCGATCGCATCGGCATGTACGCGTACGGGTCCGGCTCGTGCGCCGAGTTCTGGAGCGGCCTCGTCGGCGAGGGCGCACACGAGGTCGCGGCCGCAGCGAACCTCGGCGCGCTCTGCGACGCGCGCCACGTCCTCACCGTGCGCGAGTACGAAGAGGCCGAGCGCGAACGCAGCTGTTACATCGACTCGGGCGACTTCGAACCGTCGACGGACGGCTTCGGAGACTTGTACAAACGGGTGTACGAGGGCGCTGGTCGCCTGGTCTTCAAGGGCGCGCGCGAGCACTACCGCCAATACGGGTGGAGCTGATGACACGCGCCGCGACGGTGCTCGTCCCGCAGTCGCTCGACGCTGGCTCGCTCGAGCTGCTCGAGAACGATCTCGAGCAGGCCTCCAGCGAGGACGCGCGCGTGCTCGTTCTGCGAGGCCGACCGCCCGCGTTCTGCCGCGGCATGGCCTTCGAGTCGCTGCCCAACGATCCGGTCGAGCTCGAGCGCGCCCTGCAGCGCTTCGCGGCCGTGCTCGCGCGCTTGCACCACGCCGCGCGTCCCACCATCGCGGTCGTCGAAGGCGACGCGTTCGGGGGCGGGCTCGGCTTGGCCGCGGCGTGCGATCGCGTGATCGCGACGACCGAGGCGCGCGTCGCGCTCCCCGAGGCCCTCTTCGGGGTCTTGCCCGGTGTCATCACACCCGTGCTCGCGGGGCGCATGCCCATCCAGAAGCTGAGGCTGATGGCCCTCGACGGGACCTCGCGCGACGCGAGCTGGGCGCTCGGCGCAGGGCTCTTCGACGAGGTCGTCGACCCGCGCGATCACGGCCGCGCGCGCGCACGCGCGACGAGCGCGATGTCGCGCGTCTCGAGCGAGCGCGTGCACGGTCTGCGCAGCTGGTGCGAGGAGGCGCGGCACCTCGGGACCGCCGACGCGCTCGGTCGCGGAGCTGCGCTCACCTCGGGGCTCTTGCAGGACCCTCGCGTGCGCGCGGCGCTGCGACGCTTCGCCGAAGAGGGCGTCGCGCCCTGGGAGACGCAGCCGTGAGCGTCGCGTTCGTCCAACAAGCCTCCGGCATCGGGATCGTCGAGATGCGCGACACGGCAGGGCGAAACGCGATGTCCGAGCGCTTCGTGCGCGACCTCGCGCGCGCGCTCGATGAGGCCGCGGCCTGGCAATCCGGCAAGGTCATCGTACTTACAGGATTGTCCGACATCTTCTCGAGCGGGGCCGATCGCGAGACGCTCCACGGCCTCGCGAGCGGTCGACTCGCCCCGACCGACATCCTCCTGCCGAAGCTCGTGCTCGACATGCCGATCCCGGTCGTCGCCGCGATGGAGGGGCACGCCGTCGGCGGCGGCCTCGCGCTCGGGCTCTCGTGTGATCTCGCAGTCCTCGCGCGCGAGAGCCGCTACGGCGCGACGTTCATGAACATGGGCTTCACGCCTGGGATGGGCGCGACAGGGCTCTTCTCGTGGGCGCTCTCTCCAGCGCTCGTCGCCGAGCTCCTCTTCACCGGCGCGCTCGTGCGCGGCCGCGACCTCGAGGGCCGCGCCGGCGTGAACGCCATCGTCCCGAAGGCCGAGGTCCTGCCGCGCGCGCTCGACCTCGCCGAGCGCATCGCGGAGAAGCCGCGCCGCGCGCTCGAGCTCTTGAAGCGCACGCTCAGCCTGCCTCGCCGGCAGGCCTTCGAGAGCACGCTCACCATCGAGTCGCTGATGCACGAGATCACGCTCCGCGATCCCGCGGCGCGCGCAGGAATCGAGGAGCAACATGCTGAATGATCTGCGGGGGAAGGCCGTCGTCGTCACGGGCGGCACGATGGGGATCGGCCTCGCGACCGGTCTCGCGTTCGCGCGCGAGGGCGCGGACGTCTGGCTCACCTATCGATGGGGTTCGGCCGACGACGACGAGGTCGCACGCGCCTTCACGAGCGAGGGTCTGCCAGCGCCACACCTCATCCAAGCGGACGCCGCGAACGAGGACGACACGCGCGAGCTCGTCGATCGCATCAAGCAGACGCACGATCGCGTCGAGGCCTTCGTCTCGAACGTCTCCTTCGCCCTCGTGACGAAGGGGCTCGACGACTACGACCAGCGCGCACTCCACAAGAGCATCGACTACAGCGCGTGGCCGATGTTCGCGATCCCGCGCCACATGCAGCGCGCGACGGGTCGTTGGCCGCGCTACATCATCGGCCTCTCGAGCGGCGGCCCCGACGCGTTCTACAAGAACTACGACTTCGTCGCCGGGACCAAGGCCCTCATGGAAGCGCTGTCCCGCTACATGAGCTACCGGCTCTTCGACGAGGACGTTCGCGTCAACGTCGTGCGCTCGCGCCTCGTCCGCACCGAGTCGCTCCGCGCGACGTTCGGCCCCGACTTCGAAGCCTTCGCCGAGCGCTTCAACATGAAGCGCCAGTTCGTCACCTGCGAGCAGGTCGCGGGCACCATCCTCGCGCTCGCGAGCGGGCTCTGCGACGCCGTGAACGGCCAGGTCCTCATGGTCGATCACGGCGCGACGTTCTTCGACAACCTCATGCGCTTCTACGCAGAGCGAGACACCCTCGTCCTCGAGAGCGCGCCCAAAGCCCAACAAGATTGAAAGAGAGCTCACCATGAACCGCGATCACGTCCTCACCGTCGTCAAGAAGCACCTCAGCCAGGCCGTCGACGGACTCTCCGCCGACTCGATCGATCCCTCGCGCTCGATGAAAGACCTCGGCGCCAACAGCCTCGACATCGTCGAGGTCGTCTCGAGCTCGATGCGCGAGCTGAAGGTGAAGATCCCCCGCTCCGAGCTCTCGAAGCTCACGAACATCGACCAGCTCGTCGATCTCCTCTTCCGCACGATCACCGAGCAAGCCGCCGCGAAGGCTTCCCCGTGATCGCGGACTACCGCGGCAAGGCCGTCCTCGTCACGGGCGGGACGGCCGGCATCGGCCTCGCGACCGGCCTCGCGTTCGGTCGCCGCGGCGCCGCTTGCACGCTCACCTACCGCTTCGGCTCGGCGGACGAGGACGCGGTCCGCGCGGCCTTCCGCGAGGCCGGCGCGCCCGAGCCCGACCTCGTGCAAGCGGACGCCGCTCGCGACGAGGACACCGACCTCGTGCTCGAGCGCATGCGCTCGCGTCACGCGAGCATCGAGACCCTCGTTGTCAACGTCTCGAACGCGCTCGTCACGAACTCGCTCGACGACTACGACAAGCGCGGCCTCCTGAAGAGCATCGAGTCCGGCGCTTGGCCCATGGTCGAGTACACGCGCCGCATTCGAAAGGTCTTCGGCGCCTACCCTCGCTACATCATCGGCATGTCGTCGACCGGGCCCGATCACTTCGCGGTCGGCTACGACTTCGTCGCGGCGTCGAAGAGCGTCATGGAGACGCTCTGTCGATATATGTGTTATCGCCTGCACGGTGAGGACGTGCGCATCAACGTCCTCCGCTCGCGGAGCGTGCGCACGACCGCGTTCGCAGAGACCTTCGGCAAGGAGTTCTCCGAGTTCGCGAAGCGCTTCACGACGGACAAGCACTTCCTCAAACCCGAAGAGGTCGGTGAGGTCGCGCTCGCGCTCGCGAGCGGGCTCATGGATGGCGTGAACGGTCAGGTCGTCACTGTCGACCGCGGCACGACGTTCTTCGACGACCTCATGCGCCTCTACGAAGAGCGGGACACGCTGGGTCTGTGAGTCGCATCGCCGACAGGTTTGTAACCTGTCGCGCGGCTCCCAGCCCGGCTCGGCCGATCGGCTGCTGCTCGTTTGCGAGCTTGGCCTGTCTTGCGGACCGAGCCCAGCTCTGCGAAGCCACCGGCCATGAAGAGACTGGCGATCGTCCTTGCTTGTGTCTGCGTCGCAGCGTGCGGCGAGAGTGCACCCGTGCCCGGGTCTGCGAGCCAATCCGCCAAGTCGGCGCGAACGTCGAGCACTCCAGCAAAGTCAGCGTCACCCCTGCCAAAGACGTCGAGCCCGACCGCACCACCTTCGGCCACCGCACCGGCCTCTCAGGTGGTCTCGGCGTCGGCCTCCGCGGCGCCCTCGTCCGCTCAGGCGACGAACGAGGACCCGGCCGTCGATATCAAGGTGACCCCTTTCAAGCTCGTCGAGGTCGGCGGCAAGAAGCAGGTCATCGAGGTGAAGGCGGACGGTACTATCGTGCCTCCCGCGGACTCCAACACCGACAAGGTCAAGTTCGTAAAGAACGAGATTCAAGACGATAAGGGCAAGTGGGTGCTGCGCGTCCACGGCGACGGGTCCGTCTGGATCAACGACGGAGACAAGCCCGACGGGGAGAAGGTCGGCGACCTGAAGGACGGCACGCTCACGGGGGAGTTCGGCGCCGTCACCGTCAATGACGATGGCTCGATCACCTTCACGAAAGACGGGAAGACCGAGCTCTTCAAAGAAGCCAAGTTCGAGGGAGTGACCGCCGAGAACAAACAAGCGGCGGTGCTCTTGATGAGCCTGTTCCTCCTCGTGGCGAAGTCACCCATCGAGCACCTCGATGACCACTTCGAGCATCCGGGGACCCCGGGCAGCCACGGGGTGTCCGCTTCGGCGAGCGCGGCGGCCCCGAAGAAGTGACAGGATTGTAACAATCAGTCGGCGCGGAGGCAGCTCGATCAAAGAGCCTCAATAGCGCCGTCAGCTCCTAGGAGTTCGTTGCTCGCCCCCGTCAGAAGGCGCGGGTGAACCATGAAAACGAACCAATGGATTGGAGCTCTCGGGGTCGCACTGACCGTCTCCACCGCCACGTCGCACGCTACAGCGGCGCCACCCGTGTGTGAGGACAGTCACGAGCTCCTCGAAATGGACGATGAAGAGCGATTCGAGGGAGAGCTCCAATCGGACGACGAGGACCGACCGATCGTCATTGTCATCAAGACCCAGCCTCCTCCTCCGCCGCCTGCCGTGTCCGCACCATCCACGTCGGACTCATCGTCGGGTGAGACCGCTCGCACGGTAGGGATTGGCCTGCTCTTCGGCTTCGGCGCCGCGTCGATCGTCGGGGGTGTGACCGCCGCCGCGCTCTTCGAGGACTTCTATTTGCGGGCTGGGCTCTCCACTGCTGGCTTCCTCGCGGGCAGCGCGCTCCTCGCCGCCGGCTTTGGCGTGCTCTACCCGGACGGACCACCCGCGTGGTTACGCGCCGGTCAGCAGGCCACCTTGACGCTCTCACCTCGCGTGGGCCCGGCGAGTGGAGGACTGCTCCTCGCCGGGGTCTTCTAGAGCGGCTACTCCGGCGTGCCGCACGTGGCCCACGTGACGAACTCCTCGGCGGCGGCGTCCGGCATCGACCCGTCTTCGGGCATCGAGCCGTCCTCGATGGAGCGAACTCCGGCGTCCGCGGCGCTCACCGCCGCCGCGTAGGTGTCATACCGCACGCCACCCTCGGAGCGGGACGCGCCGTGGCAGCTCGTACAATACGAGAGCGTGGTGCCGAGCTCCGAATAGGTCGGGATGTCCGCGGTGGAGCAATCGATCTCCGAGGCAGCGACACCCGTGCCGGCGTCACACGCCGCGAGCAAAGAGCCTAGCCCAGCGAGCGACAGCGCCGCGCCCAAGAACAGCGAGCTTTTTGTCATGCCCACTCCGATGAGCGCAAACGGGTGTATATTCTACTATTTACAATCGCAAACAATGTCCCAGAACACAGCAGGCCAGTCTTCGAATCTGCAATCGACTGCGCAGACTGGCTTCATGGTCGCATTGCTACTGGCATGTACCGCTCGCGAGATACCAGCAGCGCGAGAACTCGGAGGTCGAGAAGAAGTCGTGGAGGAGCGTCCCGACCTTCTCCTCCCCTAGACCGTTCGCGGCCGACGCCGACCCAGCCTGGTTCTGATCGTAAGGGGTGATGTACGGCGGGAATGGATGGGTGTCGTCGGACTCGATGTCGGCCGTCGTCCAGGCGAGCCCGTCCGACCGCGGCGTGGCACCGTTCGCCCAGAGATAAGGCCCCCAACCAATCCACGGCGCCGTCCCGTTCGAGTCGTCGAGGCTGCCCGCGACGGGATCCACCACGCCTGTCCGGCGCTCCTCGATTTGAGCTTGGATCAGCCACTTGACGGCGAAGCCGCCTTCATACGCGTAAGGCTCGGCGTTGACGCCACCACCGGGGGAGAAGATCCGGCTCGAGAAGAATATCTGTTTGAGGTTCGGATATTGGATTCGAAGCATGCGGGCGATCGAGCCCATGTCCGCCTCGAGCAAATAGGCGTCCGCTTGAACGCTGGGCAGCGAGCCTTGAGCGGGGAAGGCGTTGAGGTTGTGCGCGACCTTCACCCAGGCGATCTGTACTTGGTTCCGGCTCAACCCGAGCGGCGTGAGCAATTGGCCCCGGATGTAGCTGTCATAAACGGAGAAGCTCGAGCACCCCGGCGCAGTGTCTTGCTGACTGACACACAGCCGCGGCTGCTCGGTCCAATACTCGGCGGACCAGCCGCCGTGCGCCCCGTCGACCAGCACCATGGTCGACTTGTTGGTCGCGCCGTCGAGCGCGGTTTGACCCATGAAACCCCAGGTGCTGCAGGCCTGTCGGCTGTTGCCCATCACGCAGAGGTTCGGGTCCGCCCAACTGGAGCAAGCGGTGACAGGAGCGGGGTCTGGGGCGCAAAACTCTTGTGTCGTATTCGACATTCCTATCGAGACGACGACGATCTTGCCGCTGTTGCTCGGCTGTCCATTGGTATCGAGCGGCTGGACTTGATTGGCCTTCTCGATCCCGGCCGCGCGGTGGTCGTCCGGCGCTGTGTTGTAGCCGTCCTCGTAGAGACCTCCGCTGAAGTTCTTGTAAGTGTTCAGCCCGAGGTCCATGAGCGGGATCGTGGGCGTGTCGTAGTTCGTCCCGCCACCTATTGGCCCTCCGCCGTCGCTGCCGCCGCTGCCTCCCCCGCCGAGCGGACCGCCGCCAGTAGCGTCGGGGCTGCCCCCTTCCCCGCCGTGGCCCGCGTGCCCACCCACCCCCCCGACACCACCCGCCCCCGAATCGCCGCAGCCGACCCCGATCGAGAGCACCAAGAGGATCACGCCGATTTCACCTCTCGACCGCGTCTTGTTCGAGTCCACGCCCCTCGTCGATATGTTCATTCATCCCCCTCAAGTGAAGTTCGCTCGCCGCCGATCCATCATCGTAACCTCTCGGTGCGGTCTGCCCAGGGCGAACGAGTGCGGCTCTCGAGCGAGAGTGGTAGCGTCCCGCGGCCGGATGCAGCCGCTCCTCGCCTCCTCGAAGCCGACGCTCCTCACCGTCCTCATGTTGTGTGCGGTCGTGGCCTGCAAAGACCGGGGACAGGGGTCGACTCAGCGATCGACGAGGGCGCCCCAGCCCGCGCGCTCGGTCGAGCCCGGGACCCCGACAGCTGGCTTCGCCACGCTCGAAGAGGCCCAGTCCGCGGCCGTCGCCTCACTCGAGCGCGGAGATCTGTCGGCGTTCGAGATCGGCACGCCCACCGAGGTCGAGGTCTCCACCTTGCTGGCTTGTGACAGCGGGTTGGGCGAGGTGCTCGAGCACATGAAGGTAGCGCCGGTCATCAAAGCGCAGCTCGAGAAGGAGAAGAGCAGCCCCAAGCCGCTCGGCCCGCTGTCGGTCGTCGAAGTTCCTTACGAGTCTGTAGGCACGCCCCTCAAGCCGGGTGAGGGCAGCGACGACTGCCGCTTCCTCGTCGCCTACGAGCCGAAGACCTGGGAGTTCACGCGCAAGGACGCGCGGGGCGAGACCGTCCTCGCCGGGCACTTCGTCATCGTGCCGCTCGGGGCGAACACACGGTTCTATATCCTTCGCCCCGATTGACCGATGGGTCCCGTCAGTTGCCGACGATGCACCCGAGGCGCGTGAAGAACGTGTGCTGCGGCCCCTCGCGGTCGTCGCGGAACAGGATACCCACGTTGCCGTCCGGGCCGAACGCGAGCTTCGGCTTGACGGATTGTCCAGGACCGTTCGTGATGCGAGCCTCGGGGGACGCGAAGCTCAAGTCCGCGTTCACCATTCGACCATAGAGCTCGTAGCCGTCGTTGTCGTCGCGGTCGTCGGCGTAGACGAAGAGCACGCGATCACCGAGCGGCCGCATCGCGGGAAAGCGCGCGTGACGCCCCGGCGGCGTTCCTGACACAGCTGTAACCGGAACAATGATCTTGCCGTCCTGTCCAATGACAGCCGCGTAAATACCGGCAGGGCTGGCCGACCGATCGAACCACGACACGACATAGGTGTTCTTGTTGACGACCACTGACGGATAGACGGCCTCGGTGTCTCCGGTGGTGAGCGTGACGACCTCGGAGACAGGCGACAAATCGAACCCGAAGGTCTGGAATTGGATGAAGTGCGCTACGGCGTTGCCGTGCCCCCAAGCCACGCCGATACCCGCGCTCGAGGCCGCGACAGCGGGCGCTTCATCGGGGAAATTGCCGTCCGGCACGAGCTGGAGCTCCGGTGAATCGAGCGCCCCGTCCGGGGTGATGGTGCGGCCATAAACACGGAACGACCCGCTGCGCTCGTCTTGCCACACGACCACGAAGCGCGAGCCCGTCCACGCGAGGTCCGGATAGAGCGAGAACTCAGGCGCGTCACAGAGCTGCACCGGCGCCGTCTCGACGGTCGCTCCAGTCGAATCGAGCAGCCGGAAGAAGATGTCGTAATCACCATCACGGCGCTCGTGCCACGCGACGCCATAGCGATCGCCAATCCAGACGAGCGCGCCGCCGCCGGCGTCGCTGTTCGAGAGCTTCAGCACCTCGTCGGCCTGGAGCTTGGTCCCGTCGGGTGCGAGCTGACTACGCCATATATCCGAGCCACTTCCATTTACACCGGCGAAAGTGGCGACGTAGGAGTCGCCGTTCCACGCGAGGCCACCCGGCTCGGTCGGCGGCATCTCTGGCGTGGAGATTCGCACGGGGTTCAGCTCGAGCGGCACGAAGCTCGCGTTGTCGTCGACGACACCGTTGCAGTCATTGTCGGCGCCGTCGCACTTCTCGGGGTTGCCGGGGAAGGCGTCGGGGTTCGTGTCGTCACAGTCGTCGCCGCAGGCGTCGGGGTCCCCGAACTGCGTTCCCTCGCGCGGCCCATTGTGCCCGTCTTTGTCGCGATCCTCCGTGACCGGGCTGTGCGAGCAAGCGCCGGAGAGCGGGTCGCACTCGTCCTTCGTGCAAATGTCGTCGTCATCGCACGTCACGGGGTTCACCTCGCGACAGACGCCGCGTGGGGTCGCGAGGCCACGAGGCGTGGCCGTGGAGCCGCCCTCGGTGCTGCCGCCTGCGTTCTGTCCACCCGACCCGTCGTCGAGGATGCAGCGCACGTTGCGACAAAGGTCATTGAAGCCCTCGCAGTCGGCGTCGACCACGCACTCGGGCAGAGGCGGCTCCGGCGGATAGTCCGGAATGTCGTCGCGCGCGCCGCACGCCGCGAAGGTGAGCGGCGGCAAGCCAGCGACGAGGAACACGATGGTGAGGGCTCGCAGACGCGGCCTACCGTGCAGATTCGCTCTCATTGGGCAGGTCTCCGGACGCGCGCGCTCAGAGGCAACCGCCGAAGCCCTCGACGTCGATGGCCTCGCAAATCAGGCCGTCGGGGCAGTTGTTCGGACCGTCGAGCGAGCACATCACCACGCACTGCGTGCCCGAGCCCGTGACCACGCAGACGAGGCCGGCGCCGCAGTCTTGCGCGCCCGAGCAAGGATCGCCCTGCTGGCCGGGCCCGGCCGCGAGGCACACGGAGCCGTAAATCTCCTGGCCGCAAGGGTCCTCGGGGTTGTCTACATAAATGTAACAAGCCTCGCCGTCGAAGCAGTCGCCGTTGCCCTGATGATCGGGATCGCACTGAAAATCCTCGATGGGCGGCGGAGTGTCTTTGCACCCCGGGTCGACGTACTCCTCGAGGGCGTCGTGACCTGCATCCGCGCCGCCCCCACCGGGGCCGATGGGGATGAGACCCGTGCCCTCACCGCCTTGACCGCCGCCCCCGTCGTTGGGGACGACGACGCGGGTCTTACAGGCGGGGACAGCTGCGGCGAGCAAGAGCGTCGGGGCGACAAAAGCCAGCCCGGCGTAAAGGAAGGTGCGTCGGAGTCGCATGGGCCGAAGCATAGCGAAGAGCGGCCCTCGGGGCTCGCGTGTCGGGCGGTTTTCCATCGCTTTGAGGTGTGATGATCCGAGGCGGCTTGGGACGCTGGAGCCTCGTTGGTGGACAAGGTAGAGACTCCCTCATGCACCCCCGACGGCTCGGGTTTGTGGCGTTCGCTGCTGCAGCGATCGGCCTCGCGGCCTGCGATCATCGAGACGAGCCCGTACCCACCCCCGAGCGACCGACCCCCGCCACCTCGGGGAAGACGGGCGCGGTCGCCACCCAGAAGCCCCGCTCGAAGCCCGCAGCGACGGCGCCCGCCCGCTGCATCAAGCCCACCCCCGAGCAGCCGGTTCGCGTGGTGCTCGGCGCCATCCCCGATCCTTCTTGTCCGGCCGATCCGGGGCCGGTTCCTCAGCTCGAGCACAAGGCCATCAACATCGTCACGCCGCTCGGCAACAAGCGCGTCGACGTCGAGGTCGCCGCGAAGGACGAGGATCGCCAGCGTGGACTCATGTATCGGACCGCGCTCGACACGAACGCCGGCATGCTCTTCGAGTTCGAGGACGAGCGGGTGCTCACGTTCTGGATGCACAACACCTGCTTGCCGCTCGACATGATCTTCATCGCCAAAGACGGCGTGATCGTCGGCATCGAGGAGAACACCCCGACGCTCTCGGATCAGACCTTCAGCCCCGGATGCGCCGCGAGCTACGTCCTCGAGGTCAACGCAGGCTGGACGAGGAAGAACGGCGTGCGCGCTGGGATGAAGGTCGAGCTCTAACTCGAAGAATCGAGCTCACTCGAGCTCGACCATCCCCATCATCCCGGCGTCCGCGTGATCGAGGATGTGGCAGTGGAACATCCAGCTGCCGGGGCGATTGTCGTAGCGCACGACGAAGCGCGAGCTCTCGCCCTTACGAACCACGTTGAGGGTGTCGCGCCACTCGACGGGCTCGACCACCTTGCCTTCTCTGTCGACCGCTTGGAAGAAGAAGCCGTGCAGATGGAACGGGTGATCCCAATCCATGTCGTTGGTGATCGTCCACACCTGCGTCTCGCCGACGGCAGCAGGCACTGGTGGGCTCTCGCCGAACGGGGCGCCGTTGATCCCCATCTCGGGGCGGCCGTCCGGTCCTTCACCGAGCGTGAGGTGAATATCGACGTGCGTCGCGTGCTCGACCTCGATCGGATCGATCGGCGCGCCCAACGTGGCGACGTCGGCCTCGCGCGGGATGGGCGCTCCCTCGAGATCGAGTGCGAGGACCTTGATCGGGTCGCGATACTCGGTCGAACCGTAGCCACGATCGAACGGGATCCAATTCACCGCTAGCTGCGCGTCGGCCTGACCCGTGGGTGTAACGAGGACCTCGGCCCGCTCGCCAGGCATGAGCACGAGGTGCTCGAGCTCCTCGCTCTGAGAGAGGAGCCCCGCTTGACCACCGACGCGCTCGAAGGTGTGGCCCGCGAGCTCGAGTTGGAAATAGCGGCTGCGCGCGGCGTTGACGACACGCCATCGCTGACGCTTGCCGTTGCGAGCATGAATCGTCGGCGCGACCTTGCCATTCGCGAGGACCAGCGCGCCCTCACGACCGAACACCGTCGCGAGATCGCCGCCCTGATCGGCGGGCGCGAGCGCACCGCTCTCGTCGAGAGAGATGTCGCTGAGCACGAGAACGACCTCGTCCCCGAGATCCGCGGGCTCGGGCTCGACGGGGTCTACGACGATCGCGCCGTACATTCCGAAGCCCAACTGCGCCGCGTCGTTCTCGTGCGGGTGGTACCAGAACGTCCCCGCGTCGGGCACGACGAACTCGTATTCGAAGGTCTCTCCGGGTTCGACGGACGCCTGCGTGTGTCCCGGCATCCCATCCATGTCGTTCGGGATCCGCAGGCCATGCCAGTGAATCGTGGTCGCCTCGGGCAGCTCGTTCTTGAAGTGAACGCGCAAGAGATCGCCCGCTGTGAGACGCAGCAGCGGCCCCGGCAACGAGCCGTTGTAAGTCCACACGGTGCTCTTCACGCCGGGCTCGATTTCGATCTCCGCGAGCTGCGCGGTGAGCTCGACCTCGAGCACGTGTGGATCGGGATCGAGATCCTCGACGCTCGCGAGCGGTAGGTCATCGAGGAAATCGGCTGGTTGATCGGTGATGACCGGATCCGGATCGGAGCCGCAGCCCGCGAGCAAAGCCAGCATCGCGAAGAGTGCGGTCGCCATCGAAGAAGCAGCGCTTGAAGTTCGCACGACGCGTGGATCCTGCCTCTTCCGCCGCAGCGCGCAATGCTCCTCAAATCATCTCAACGTCGATCTCAGTCGTGATGGGTAGCGCCCCTGACGAGAGAGTTGTGTGTGCTACCGTGCGCGCCGCTCGCGTCCCCCCGCTCGAAGCCGCCCACCGAGAGGTCCTCATGCGCCGCACTGCCCTGTCTTTCACCAGCCTCGCGTTACTCGCTGCCCTCGCCGCTCCGGCCTCCGCCGCCGGTCAACGCTTCGCCGTTACGTCACCGGCTGCACACGCCACGACAGTGGATGCAGCGCGGGCTCATCTCGAGTCCCATCGCATCGAACTCGGCCTCACGAACATCGAGCTCGACGCGGGCCGCATGCTCGCGTCGCGCGCCACCGGTCGCGTGATGCGCTTCGCGCAGGCGATCGGCGGCGTGCCCGTGATGGGCGGCGGCGTAGTCGTTCACGCGAACCGCAACGGCTCGATCGACAACATCTTCGTCGACGTGAGCAACGAGCTCGACGTCGACCCGACGCCGACGCTCAGCGAGACGCAGGCGCGCGACGCGCTCGTCGACGTGCTCGGCCCTCTCGGCGCCGAGCCGCACCACTACGAGCTCGTCATCTCGCGCTCGGGCGGCGGCCAACTGCTCTGGCAGATCGACGTTCGCGACAGCCTCGCTGGCAGCCGCTACTGGATCGACGCGCACGACGGCAGCTTCGCAGGTCAGCGCTCGATGGCGATCGACGCCCAAGGCCGCGTCTACACGATGAACTCCGTGGAGACGCCGACCCCCGCGGACGTCGAGCTCCTCACCCTCGACGAGACCGCCAACCCCGTGCGTTTGAACGGCTGGAACGGCCTCTTGACGGTGACGAACTACGTCTCGGGCAGCTCGCAGCAGGGCTACACACTGGAGCAGACCCTCGGCCCCACGAGCGGTACGGACTTCCTCTACGACCCGCCCGGCATGGCGACGGACCCGACAGACGCGTTCGCGCAGGTGAACCTCTTCTATCACCTCACGAGCATGAAGACGTTCTTCGAGAACCTCGGCGTCGACATGTCGACCGCGAGTTGGAAGATCACCGCCGTCGCGAACGCACTGGAGAACGGGCAGCCGCTCGACAACGCCTTCTTCAGCCCGCAGGGCATCCCCAATGGCGCGTTCGCGGCGCCGAACCTCATCGCGATCGGCCAGGGCACGTTCAACGACTTTGCGTACGACTCGGACGTCTTCAAACACGAGTTCGGCCACTACGTGAGCGGCAACGCAATCAACTATAACCTTGGTCAAGCATACTCGGACAACCTCGGCATCAACCCGTGGTCGGGCTCGATCGACGAGGGCATCGCCGACTACTTCGCTTGCAGCGAGAACAACGACGCCGAGCTCGGTGAGGCCTCCCTCGCGCCGCTCGGCGCCGAGCGAGATCTCACCAACACCTCGAAGACCTGTCCGAACGACATGGTCGGCGAGAACCACGCCGACGGCGAGCTCATCGGCAGCATGTGCTGGTCCATCCGCGAGGCCCTCGGTGCCGGCGCGGCCGACGCGCTGATCTGGGGCGCGCTCGAGACGCTGAACCCCGGCGCGACGTTTGGCGACTTCGGCCGCGCGCTCAACGCGCAGGCCGACTCGCTCGTGACGCTCGGCGACCTCACCCAAGCGCAGGCCGACTCCGTCGCCAGCATCATCACCGCGCGCGGCCTCGACGAGTGCGATCGCACGGTGACGCTCGATCCGAACGAGACCTCGCAGGGCCTCGTCATCGGCCTGGACATCCTCGCTCAGTTCTTCGGCGGCACGTGCTCGCAGGTCCAGAACTTCGGCATCACGCTGCCGTCGCTCTTCCACTACGCGTTCACGCCGGCCAGCACCGACGTCGGCATCACCTTCAACGCCGACGTGACACCGCTCGGCGGCGGCGACCTCGACTACACGCTCCTCGTCCGCGCCGGGCAGCCCGTCGCGTTCGGCTCGAATCAGGCGGGTCTCCCCGAGCCGAAGACGTTCGACTACTCCGTCGATCTCACGAGCGGCAACGGCTCGATCACCATCGACTCGACGAGCACCCTGCCCTTCGATCCCGCGCAGACCTACTACGCGATCCTCGTGTCGCGCAGCTGTCCGACGCTCGCCGTCACGTTCTCCGCCCAAGGCATCGCGCCGACGACGGGTGACGGCGGCGGTGGTGCGGGCGGCTCGGGCGCGGGCGGCGATGCAGCCGGCGGAACGGGCGGCTCGGGTGGCTCGGGCGGCGCAACGGACGGCGACGGTGACGACGACGGCTGCGACTGTCAGGTCACGGGCGCGAGCGCCATGGGCAGCTCGACGAGCGGCCTCGGCTTGCTCGCTGGTGCGCTCGGCTTCGCCGCGATCGCTCGTCGTCGTCGTCGCGGTTGATCCCTCCAAGACCGAGGGGTTCGACTCCACCCTCCGGCGCGGCGCGCGAGATCCTCGCGCAGTCCGCGCTGCTCTCTTTTGTCCCTCGCGCTGTCACCTCTATGGCTTGGCCGGCCGATCGGTGACGGTCTTTACATAGCTATTCTTCTGTTCGTCATAGCGGAGCACGGTCTCGCGAAGGATGTCTGTTTTGGCGAGGCCCTCACGCGCGTCGTGGTGGGCACGAATCCCGAGCTTTTTGCACTTGCTGTCGTGCGACTCGGTCAATTCGTGCAAGGCGCTCTCCGACTCTTCTGCGAGCACCTTGATGGTCCCATCCAGGCCGATCTCGGCGACCGTCCATTGCCCGAACGACGTCCAAGAGTCCGTGTACACCTCGCTCTTGAACGACACGACGTGCAGACCGCGCCCGCGCTTCTCCATGCACATGATGTCACCGGTGACTGGCACCTCTCCGTAGTTGTAGAGCGGGTCTCCCTCGCTCTCGGGGAGCACCGAGGCGGGCCGGTCTTTACCGAGCAATACAATGCCCGCACCGAACACGTGATGCAGTTCGAACGCGCCAATCGCCCCGATCTTCTGCATGAGATCCGGAGACCAGAACGAGACATCCCATTCGTCGCCGCCTCTCATCCATGAGTCGTCTTCAGCATAACAGGCGCGCCCGAGCTTGAACGGCTCTCCAGGCTGGTACCACACCGGACAGCCGATGATGAGGCGGTTCGCCCCCATTGCCATGGCGCGATACTCCGCCCACGGGTGGAAATACACGGGCCCGATAGGCAGCGAGTCCGACTCGCTCAAGAGAGCTTCAATCGAGGGTGGCTCCGGGGAGGGCGCGGTCGTCGCGAACACATGAATGTACTCGATGGGTGCGGCGAAGGTCATCGGCAACTCGGCGAGCGGAACCAGAACCTCGAACGAGCGCCGCCCACCGCGCGTTTGACTCGCCACTCGACCACCTGTCACAGCCCGGAGAGGGCTCGCGAGGCTCGCGACCTCCACTTCGTCTTTGGTGACGCGATAGAGCCGATAGAAATGGTCTCGATACTCCGCCTCGAAGTGCTCGTAGTTGTCGACCATGCGTTTGCATTCATCGGCGGTGAGGTCAGGATGGATCGCGTCCTTCTCCTCCCCCTCGGGACAACTGACCGGCCCGATCCCCCCGCTGCGCTCCCAGAACCCTATGTTGGGCGGGTTTCGATAGCTGTCCAAAGCGACCAGGACCCATACCGGCTGCTCGAGTGTATCCGGAGTGTCGAGCAACATGACGAGCCCCCGCGCGTCGAGCGCGAGCCCGAGGTGGGACGCAGGCGGCAGCGCTGTTCCGGGGCTCGCGCGGGTCTCATCGAGCGCGTGCTCGAACTCGGCCCACTCCCCAATCGCTCCGTCCAATTGGAAGGCGGGCGGGACTGCCGACAACGTGACAGCGTCGAGAGCAGTCGGATCGACTACGACCTTGGGCGTGGAGGGGACAATCGAAGAAGCTCGTTGCGGCCTCTCCACTTCGACGGAGCGAGACGGGCTCGAGGAGCAAGCCGACAAGCCAGCGAAGAGACAGAGGGCCGTAACAGAGAGTCGGGCCTCAAAGTGCATAAAGAACCGTTAAACGCGCGCCTCGACCGCGTCAACAACAGCCAATTCCAAGGGCGCCGCGCGCTCGTCCTTGGACACCGTTACGCATCAGTAGCCACCAACCAGTGCGCCGAGAGCGCGACCTCTCAGCAGTCACAAACTGTCGCACCGCACCTACAGTGAGGCATGAGGCTCCCCACTCGATCCAAGCACTCTCCCGTTGCTCTCTCACTTCTCCTCGCGCTCGCCGCCTGCGGCGGCAGCGCCAGCTCGAGCGCGTCGCACGCGCCGACTGGCACTCCCTCCGGTGAGCGCGCCATTTCCTCGGCGAGTGCCACGAGCACCCAGTCCGCCTCGGCAAAGGTGGGGCCCGTCGACTCTGCGCCGGACCCGCTGGACGCGATTGTCGCGATCCCCAAGTCGCCGGCGACCGACGACGAGACGCGCCAGTTCGCGACTGGCATGAACGGCTTCGCGGTGGAGTTTTACAAGACAGTCAAGAAGGAGCCGAACTTCGTCTATTCGCCCTACAGCGCAGCGACCGCCTTTGCGCTCGTCTATGGCGCGGCCAAGGGCGAGACCGCCAGTCAGATGCGCAAGACACTCCATATCACGCTACCCCAAGACCGATACCATGCGGCGGTGAACGGCCTCGCGAAGGCGCTCGACAAAGGCGCCAAAGCCTCGGGCTACAAACTGAACGTGGCGAACGCGCTATGGGGCAGCAAGCGCATGCACTTCGCCCCGGATTTCCTCACCCTCACGAAGGAGACCTACCAATCACCGCTCACCCAAGTCGATTTCACGAACCCGGCCAGCGCCGTAGGCACGATCAACGGCTGGGCGAGCGAACACACCGCCGGAAAGATCCCGGTCATCTTGTCGGACACTGACATCGACCCGCAGGCGACGACGTTCGTGCTCACGAACGCGATCTATTTCAAGGGCGACTGGCAGCGACAGTTCACCAAGACGAGAACCCAAAAGGGTGACTTCTTCCTCGGCAGCGCCACCGAGAAGCAACAAGCCTGGCTGATGCATGACCAGACCGAGCTGCGCTACGCCGAAGACGGGCTCGCGCAGGTCGTCGAGCTCCCTTACAAGGGTGAAAGTCTATCGCTCGTCGTGGTGCTCCCGAAGAAGGTCGACGGGCTGCCCGCGGTCGAGAAGGCGCTCAGCCCCGAGCTCCTCGCCAGCTGGACCTCGGCGCTCGCGACGCGTGACGTGATCCTCACGTTGCCCCGATTCAAGATGGAACCACCGCGAATGAACCTCGTCCCCCCGCTGGGAGAGCTCGGCATGGAGGCTCCGTTCGCGGTCGACGCCGACTTCGAGAAGATGGGGAAAGTGGACTGCGATTCTGACGAGATCTGCAACGTGAGGCTGCAGAAGGCCGTGCAGAAGGCGATGATCGAGATCAACGAGGAGGGCAGCGAGGCCGCGGCCGTCACCGCGATCGTCGGCGGCACCACCATCACCTCCGTAAGGCCCGAGCCGCCCCCGCCCGTGGTCTTCAAAGCCGACCACCCCTTCGTCTTTTTCCTCCGCGATCGCGCGTCCGGGGCGGTGCTGTTCATGGGCCGCTTGAGCGCACCGCCGACTCCATGACGAAGAGGGCCATGACGAAGAGGCCCTTGATACTCAGGGCCGCGCGGGCGGCTGCTGCGCCTGGGCGCTGTCGAGCAGGCGCTGCATCTCGGCGCGCGCGACGCGGCGACGCTCGAACGGCGTGAGCTTCGCCCAGCGGTCAGCTCGATAACAAGCCTGGGGGATGACGAGCTTCGGGCCGAGAGCCTTGATGAGGCCCTGCGGCTGGTTCATCCCGAGGTCGTCGATGATCTCGGCGGCGACGAGCGCGCCCGTCTCGGCCCCGCCCTCCATGTAGCCCTGCCAGTCCTGCGAGCAGTGCTCACCGCAGAAATGCAGGTTGCCTTCGCGCTTGCCCTCGAGCCCGAAGAACGACCACTGCCCCGGCTTGTAACACGCGTAGCTGCCCTTCACGGTGTCGACCGAGGGCCAGTGCTGACGCACGACCTCGTTCGTGAACGCGATCGTCGCGCCCGGGTAAATCAGCTCGATGTCGTTGAGGACGTTCTGCGCCCACTCGAGCGCGGTGCCGGTGCCCGACGCGACGCCCTGCGCACCGCCGAGGAAGTTCGTGAGGATGCCCTCGTTGCCGACCTGACCGACCGTGGTGTCCCACGTCTGCTGCACGGGCAGATCGGTGATGATGCTGCCGGCCGCGTTGTAGTCGAGCTTCCACACGCGCCGATCGAAGCCGATCATGACCTTCGCGTTGGTGCCGTAGCCGAGCTCGTCGATGATGTTGCGCTTCTCGTCGGAGAGCGTGAGGTTCGTGGTGTCGACCTCGCGCAGGATGGTGAACGGCAACGCGAAGACGACGCGCGCCGCACGCCGCACGGTCTGCCCCGTCGGGGTGTCGAACGTGAGCGAGTAGCCACCGGTCGTGTCTTCGATCGCGACGAGGCGATGCTCGAAGAGGACAGCCTCCGGATCGAGCTGCTCATAGAGCTTGGTCGGGAACGAGTCGTTGCCGAGGTGCGTGTGGTAGCGCTCGTCGCTGATCCCGAAGATGCGGAACGGGTCAGGGTCGTCCGAGCCGATGAGATAGATGAGGTTGAGCGCCGACTGCTGGTCCGTCTCCAGACCGAACTCGTTGCGGTAGGCGTTGCGAAGAACGGCGTGGAGCTCGGGGTAGGTGCCCTTCGGGACGTTGTCGAGCAGCCATTGCTCGAGCGTCGTGCTGTCGAGCGTCGCGAACGCCGTCTCGTCGGAGTCCGCGGCCATGACGGCGTCCTGGAAGACCGACGCGACCGCGACGAACTGCTGGGTGACGGTGTCGATCGGGACTTTGACGTCGTTGACGAAATACGTGTCGGTCTCGAAGTCCACCGGCAGATCTGCGGTGCGATCGTCGAGGATGAGATCGAACTCGTCCGCGAGCGCGTGCAGCGTCGTGTGGCCCGTGTCGATGAGCTCGCCACCGATCTCGCAGATCTGGTTGAGGTTCGTATCGAACAGGTTGCGACCCGTCCACATGCGGCCGCCGGCGCGATCCGTCGCCTCGTAGATCACGCTGTCGATGCCGGCTTGCCGCAGGCGATAGGCGCAGTGCAGGCCCGCGATGCCACCGCCGACGATCGCGATCTCGGTCGGGGCGTCCGGCGGCGGCTCGGTGTCGTCACCGCATCCGACGAGCGAGGCTGCGGCACCCGCGGGGATGAGGGCTGCGAACGACGCGGACGCGCGGAGCACGTCGCGTCGAGTCGGTCGCGCGGCGCTCGCTGCGACGGGCGCTGCCGTACCATCCGTGCGGCGAGCAGCGACCCCTTGGTAGATGCGACGTAGCGAGGCGAAGAGCGGCGTCTTTGCCATGTCTAAGAGACCTCCAGTTCGGCGGAGGCTAGCGCATCTCAGCTACCCGGGACACGAACAGGAAGTGCTCAAAACCCCACGCGCCGCATCACGAACCGAGGGAGGCGCCGAATGACGTTCATGATCGGGCCCCACGCGGCAGGAGCGTAGACGACGGGCGCGCGCCGATCGATCGCGGCGAGCACGCGATCGGCGACGTCCTCGGGCTCGCCTGCGAACGGCGGCGGCTTGAGCCCCTGCGTCAGGCTCGTCTTCACGAAGCCCGGCTTCACGGTGACCACGTTGAGGCCAGCGGCCTTGTATCGATGGTCGAGCCCCTCGAGGTAGCGAGAGAGCCCGGCCTTCGCGGCGCCGTAGAGCACCACGGGCTTGCGACCGCGCTCGCCCGCGACCGACGAGAAGACGACGAGCGTGCCGCCGCCCTGATCGAGCAAGCGGCGCCGCGAGGCCTCGCAGAAGAGGACCGTGTTCGTGAAGTCGACCTCGAGCACGCGGCGGCAGAGCTCAGCGTCCGACTCGAGGACCTCCTGCGTGGCGAAGATCCCGGCCGTAACAACAACAGCGTCAAAGCTACCCAGCGCGGCCGCCGCGGCGTCGAGGGCCGGCTCGAACGTCGCCGGGTCCTCGAGATCGCACGCGGCGACGCCCGCTGGCTTCGCGCCGTCGACGCCGAGATCGGCGGCGCTCCGCTCGAGATCGGCGGGGTCGCGCCCCAATAGGAAGAGGACGTCGCCGCGCTTGCTCATCTTGCGCGCGAGCGCGCGCCCCATCCCTCTCGTGGCACCCAGAAAGACGACCTTCATCGAGGCGCGGTTTCGCACTCCGCACGACGCGCGGCAAGCGAGCTGCAGCCTCGACGTACTGGGTTCGCCCTTTTGCCTCCGTTCTGTCTAAGATCCGTAGGGCGCGCTGAGCTTATGACCTTCTCGTCGGCAGCTACTGGGCTTCACGTCACCCACGTCGGGCAGGTCTCCGCGGTGGCCTGGCTCGCGCCTGCGCAGGTCGGGCTGGAGCTCAACGTCATCGGCAAGCTCGCGCTGGATCTCGGCCTCGAGGGCCACCTGTCGCTCGCGAACCCAGAGCCTCCCGGGTGGAACCTGCGCACGCCGGCGCCGCTCGAGATCGAGCCCGCGAGCGCGCGCAAGATCATCGTGCGCGGTTGGCGCCCTCAGCCGGGCAAGCTCATCCTCCGACGCGGCACCAACACCCTCGCCGAGGTCGCGTTCGGCCCCGGCGACGAGCCGCAGATCGTCTCGCTCGCGAACACGATGCAGACCACGATCGCGGGCAGGCGCGGCGACGAATGGCTCGTCGTCGAGGGCGTCGATCACCCCGGCTCGCGGCGATGGTGCAAGCTGCCGAAGCTCGGCATCGTCGCGATGTGGAACGACGTCGAGCGCATGCTGCTCACGTCGCGCGTGTGCCTCGTCGACGTCGCGAGTTGGTCGGTCGTGTTCGTGATGCGGGCCTCGCGCAAGGTCCTGCCTGCGATGGCGCCGACGCAGCTCAGCGTGATGCTCCAGGATCTCGGGCAGAGCCCCGGCGCACAAGAACCGAGCTCCGCGCGCGTCTCGTCGGTGCCGCACTCGGTCCCGCAGTCGACGCCGTCCGCAGCGCCACCCTCCCCGCCGCCGACGCCTGCGCCGTCACCACCACCGCCGCCGAAGCCCGCGCCGCCTGCGTTCGCCGTCGAGGACTCGACGACCGCGATGCGTTTACCCGACTCCGCGGTCGAGCTCATCGACGAGCCGAGCGACGCGAATCAGGCCCGCACGCGGATGATCTCGTTCGACGAGGCTCAGCAGCTCCTCACGGTCGAGCCCGCGCCGCAGAGCGTGACGCGCGCGTTCTCTGCCGATGAGCGCGCCCGCGCCCTCAAGGGCGTCGCGCCCGACACGCTCGACGAGACCCACGACGGCCCTCAGGTGACGCGCATGGTCTCGCCCGAGGAGCGCGCGCGCATGCTCGCAGGCGTGCCCGCGGACGTCCTCGCTCCGCCGAGTTCGACCCCTCCCTCGAGCATGCCGACTCAGCCCATGCAACGGCCCCCGGCGAACACGGCGCGCACGAGCGCGGGGGGCTTTCGCTTCGGGGGCGGGATGGCTCAGACGGGCGCCAACCCGAGCGCGCCGCCACCGGCTCCGCACCCTTCCCCGTCGCCAGTTCCGTCCCCGCGTGGGGCTCGTGTGACGGCAGGCTTCGGTGGCGGCATTCGCAGCTTCGGTCCCAACGACCCGCACCGCGACGCTCGCCCAGCCGCGGACCCCGTCGCCCAGACGGGCGTGCGCTCGACACAACCGGCGAAGCCGCCCGCGTCCTCGAATCCACCCGGCGCGGAGGACGACGAGGCCGACATCGACCGCGCGTTCGGCGCGCTCGAGTCACCTGCTGGCGGGCGCAAGTAACAGCGCTGTCAGCAACAGTGCTGTCAGCAACAGCGCTGTCAGCGGTCGCCTAGGAGCCGCACCGACTGAGCGCTGCGGATGCGCCGGCGCGGGTCCCACTTGTCGCGGGCCGCGAGGAACGCAGGGAGCCGCGCCTTCTCCATTTCGCGGAAGTGCTCCGGCCGCGTGAATTGATCCTTGGCGAGGTAGATACGGCCGCGCTCGGCGAGCACCTGCTCATTGAGGGCGTCGACGAGGGCCTGCGTGTCGTCGCGAACAGCGATGTCGAGGGCGATGCTGATGCCCTTCTGGGGGAACGAGAGCAGGCCGCGATTCTGAGGCCCACAGTCCTTGATCACGCAGAGGAACGACGCGCCACCACGCTTCGTCAGGACCTCGAGCACGCGCCGCGCGGCGCCGCGGCCCGCGCTGTCCGGTAGGACGCATTGGTACTGCGTGAAGCCACGCGGGCCGTACATGCGGTTCCACTCGCGGATCATGTCGAGCGGATAGAAGAAGCTCTCCCAATGGGTGATCGCGCGCTTCACCTTGGGGAGGTGTCGCCAGTAGTTCGCGAAGTTGAACGCGCGCACGCTGAGCGGACCGAGCGCGAACGACGGGAGCTCGACAGGCATCGTGATGCGTCGCTTCGGGTGTGGGTACTCGGCGGGCGCGACCGCGGCAGGAGCGAAGTCGCCAGCGATGAGCGTCCCGCGGCCCATGTTCTTGCCTTGCGATAGGCAGTCGATCCAACCCACCGTGAAGGGGAAGCGCTGCGCGCCGTCCTTGAGGGCGTCGATGTACTCGTCGATGTCGCCGACGCGCTGGGTCTCCTGCGCGATCCACGCGGAGGGCACGCGCCGCATCTTCAGCTCGACCTCGAGGATGTGACCGAAGAGGCCCATGCCCCCGACGCAGGCCCAGAAGAGATCCTGGTTCTCGCCGTCGGGCTCGGCGAAGACGATGCTGCCGTCCGCCAAGCGGATCTTGAGCCGCGTCACGTGCTCGCCGAAGCAGCCCGCGACGTGGTGGTTCTTGCCGTGGACGTCGGCCGCGACCGCGCCGCCCATCGTGACGAACTGCGTGCCGGGCGTGACGGGCACGAAGAACCCGAGGGGCAAGAGGCGCTTGTTGAGCTGCTCGATCGAGACGCCAGCCTCCGCGCGCAGGAGGCCCGTCGCAGGATCGAAGCCCAGCAGCCGATCGGCGAGCACCGTCGTCGCCACCGCAGGCGCCGAGGCCGGAGGCAGCGCGCTGTCTCCGTACGATCGCCCGAGGCCACGCGAGAGGACCGCGTCGCGCGTCAGCGCCTCGAGGTCTTCGGAGAGCGCCTCGGTCGCGCGGACCCCGATGCGACCCCAGCCCGACAGCGTCGAGTCCACCGAGGGCGTGCGGCTCGGCTCTCGGGCGGGTTGCATCACGATAGGGGGCTTCGACTCGGCGAAGGGCGGTGTAATCGGGACCACGCCGGGACCCTGGCCCATGCGAAAAGCATGGTCAAGATCGCCGCACCGGCTCCCTCGAATCACCACACGACTTGCATTCGCGGTTCAATCCGCGCAGGTCTCGTGCATGCAAGGGCGCAAGCCGAATCACCTCGCGACCGAGACGAGCCCGTACCTCCTGCAGCACGCGCACAACCCGGTCGATTGGTATCCGTGGGGGGACGCAGCGCTCGCCCGCGCGAAGACCGAGGACAAACCCATCTTCCTCAGCGTCGGCTACGCGGCCTGTCACTGGTGCCACGTGATGGAGCACGAGAGCTTCGAGGACGAAGAGGTCGCCGCGCTCCTCAACGAGCACTTCGTCAGCATCAAGGTCGACCGCGAGGAGCGGCCCGACATCGACGCGGTGTACATGACCGCGACGGTCGCGATGACCGGCGGCGGCGGCTGGCCGATGACGGTGTTCATGACCCCCGACGGGCGACCGTTCTTCGCGGGCACCTATTTCTCGAAGGCTTCGCGCTACGGGCGCCCTGGCTTTGCGGGTGATCAAGAAGATCGCGGAGCTCTGGAAGACGAGCCGCGACGACCTCCTCGACCGACGAGCGAGCTTCACGAGCGCGGTCGCGACCGAGGCTCGCCCCGACGAGCCCTGCTCGGTCGAGGCCGACGTAGAGCCCGCGCCGCCGAGCAGCTCATCCGCGCGCTCGACTCCACGTGGGGTGGGTTCGGCTCGGCCCCGAAGTTCCCAACCCCTTCGCGCTCTCGCTGCTCATGCGCCACCACGTCCGCGGCTCCGAGCTCAGCCACATCCAGGCGCTCGCGGCCGTGACGCTCACGCTCGATCGCATGGCCGCCGGCGGGATGTACGACCAGCTCGGCGGCGGGTTCGCGCGCTACTCGACCGACGAGAAGTGGCACGTGCCGCACTTCGAGAAGATGCTCTACGACAACGCGCAGCTCGCGCGGGTCTACACCGAGGCTTGGCAGCTCACCGGCGAGGCTCGCTTCCGCCGCGTCGCGACCGAGACGCTCGACTACGTGCTCCGCGAGATGCAGGGCGAGCACGGCGGCTATTTCTCTGCGACGGACGCGGACAGCGAGGGCGTCGAGGGGAAGTTCTTCACGTGGAGCAAGGCCGAGCTCGACGCGAGCCTCGAGCCCGAGGTCGCGCGCGCAGCCGCCGCCGCGTGGGACGTCAGCGAGAAGGGCAACTGGACCGAGAATGGTTTGAGCACCAACGTTCTCTGGCTGCCGCGCGCTCTCGACGAGGTCGCCAAGGAGCTCGGCCTCTCCCGTGAGGAGCTCGACCAGCGCCTCGCGAAGGCTCGCGCCACGCTCTTCGAACTCCGACAGAAGCGCGTCCCGCCACTCTGCGACGACAAGGTGCTCACGTCGTGGAACAGCCTGATGATCGGCGCGATGGCGTTCGCAGGCCGCGCCTTCGGCGAGCCGCGCTACGTCGCGAGCGCCGAGCGCGCCGCGGCTCGCATCGCTGCCGACATGATCCGGCCCGACGGCGGCCTCTACCGGGTCTATCGCGCCGAGAAGGCGCACATCGACGGCTTTCTCGAGGACTACGCCTTCTTCGCGGACGCGCTCGTCGACCTCTACGAAGCGACGGGCGAGGCCAAACACCTCGCGCTCGCGCTCCGCCTCGTCGAGCGCGCGACCATCGATTTCGGGCGCGACGACGGCGCGAGCGACGTCTCCTCGCAGGGGTTCTACACGACCGCGCGCGACGCGGCCGCGCTCATCGTGCGCATGCGCGACGACACCGACAACGCGACGCCGAGCGCGAACGCGATCCTCTCTCGCGCGCTCGTCCGCCTCGCAGCGCACTGCGATCGCGAGGATCTCCGAGCCCTCGCCGAGGGCGCGATCCGCGCGCACGGCAGGTCGATCCAGCGGGCGCCGCGCGCGTTCGCGAGCTCGATCGACGTGCTCAGCCGGCTCGTGTCGCCGCCGGTCGAGATCGCGCTCGTCGGCAAGCCCGACGCCCCCGAGACGATCGCGCTCGACCGCGCGCTCGGCCGCGCGTTCCTGCCTTGGTCGATCGTCGCGCGCCTCGATCCTTCGGCCCCCGCGGCGCCCCTGCCCCATCCGCTCCTCCGCGACAAAGCCCTCGTCGACGGCGCGCCCGCCGCGTACGTCTGCCGAGACTTCGCGTGCAAGGCGCCGGTGACCACCGCCGAAGCTCTCACGCGCGAGCTCGATGAGGCGCGCGCGCTAACCGCGTCCGCGCGCGCCGAGCGCCTCGAGCCGAAGGCAGTCGTTGGAGCAGCAACGATCTCCGGCACCGCCAAGTTCGTCGGCCCCGAGGGCGACAAGCCGAGCGCGTGGGCGGGCTCGTTCTCGGGGCTAACCATCCATCGCGCTGGGGTGCTCGTCACGGCCTATCGGGAGCAAGCCGCGCGCGAGACGGTGCTCCGCGCCCTCGAGCTCGGCCGCAACCTCATCGCGTTCGACGCTGCTCGCGCCTCGGCAGTCGGTGATGCTGTCGCGCAAGTCGCGAGCACCAGACCTCGCGCCGAGCTCGTCTTCGCCGGCCTGCTCGAGGGCGCGACGGCCGAGGAGCTAACCCGCGCGGCCGCCCGCATGACGAGCGAGGCTCGCCTCGAGGCGCTCGATCTCGCGCTCGTCCACGTGCGCGACCTCGAAACATCCATCGTCGCCGCGCGCGCCCTCGTCGACAGCCCGCTCGCGCACCACGTCGGGCTCGCGCTCGACGAACCGCTCAGCGCGACCGTGGTGAGCGCGCTGCCCGACTTCATCAAGGTCCTCGCGGCGCCGCTCAACCTCACCGAGGGCGACCCCGCGGCGCTCGACGACCTCGCGGCCCGCGGCGTCTCCTTCTTCGCGCTCCGCCCGACCGACGTCGCGCTCCAAGATCGCATGGTGCGGCTCGGCGCCGCGCTCGAGGTCACCGTAGGCCCGCCCCTCGCGGCGCTGCTCGGCGCGCTCGCGGCCCTCGAGAACGAATACCGCCGCACGATCGCGGTCCACCTTCGCGTCGACGGCAACGACGAGCTCGACCCATCGGAGCTCCTGCTCTGGTCCGAGGAGCTCGGGCGCGCCGAGCGCGATCTCGACGACGCGCTCGAGGTCGAAGCCTTCCTCGCGCAGGCGGTCGGTCCGGCGTTGAACGCGCAGTTCGGCGCGCTCAGCGCAATCGGCGGCGAGCTCGCGCCGCGCGTCGCGTCCCTCCGTGAGCGGTACATGTCCGCGCTCGATCAAGCCCTCAAGGGCCTCGCGAGGAAGGTCGCGGGTCGTCACCAGGCGCTCGTGCAGAACCTCGCGGGCGCGCTCGCAGCAGACGCTTCGCTCCTCGTCACGCCGGCGGCGGCCTCGCTCGCCGCCGTCCTCGCGCAGGCCGGGGTCACCGCAGCGCTCACCGGCGCGCGCGACCCCCGCGAGCTCGAGGCCTCGCGCGAACTCGAGCCGACCAAGCCAGAGGCCCTCCTACGGGCGCGTGCGCGCGTGCTCAAGACGCGCACCGACTGACAGCGACGTAACAAACAGCACTGTCAGTCGAAGCGAAGGACGATCTTGCCGAAGTGGTCGCCCTTCGCCATGCGCTCGAGCGCCGCGCGCGCCTCGACCCAGGGCATCACCGTGTCGATCACCGGCGCGATCTTCGTCGCGGCGAACGCGGCGACCATGCGCATCATCGCCTCCTTGTGCCCGACGAAGACGCCCTGCAGCCGCAGGTTGCGCATGAGGACGGGCACGACGTTCACCTCGGCGGCCGAGCTCGCGAGCATCCCGATGATCGCGATTCGACCACCGTTGCGCACGGCCTTGATCGACTCGGCGAGGGTGCCAGCGCCGCCCACCTCGACGACAACGTCGCAGCCCTCTCCCGACCACTTCGCGGCCTCTTTGCCCCACGCCGGCGTCGTCCCGTAGTTGATCCCGTGGTCCGCCCCGAGCCCGCGCGCTCGCTCGAGCTTCGCGTCGCTCTTGCTCGTCACCATCACGCGCGCCCCGAGGGCCTTCGCGATCTGCAGCGCGAAGATCGAGACGCCGCCGGTCCCTTGAACGAGCACCGTCTGCCCGGGCATCAGCCCGCCCTGCTCGACGAGCGCGCTCCACGCCGTGAGCGCCGCGCACGGCAAGGTCGCAGCCTCGACGTCGCTCATCGACGAAGGGACCGGCACCACGCTCTCGGCGCTGAGCACCATTCGCTTGCGGAGCACGCCGTCGAGCGGGCTGCCGAGCGTCGTCGAGAGCTTCTCCCGCGTGGGCTCACCCGCGAGGTAGCCCTGGGCGAAGAGCGGACAGACGCGATCGCCCTTCACGAGGCCACGCACGCCCTCCCCCACCTCGGTGATCTCCCCGACCCCGTCGGAGAGCGGGACGATGGGCAGCTTCTGTCGGGGGTTATAGCTTCCAGTTACAAGCAAGTAATCGCGGTAGTTGAGGCTCGCCGCGCGCAGCTCGATCGCGATCTGCCCCGGCCCCGGCCGGCCCTCGTCGCGCTCGATGATCTTCAACCGATCGAGGCCAAAACCGCCTTCAACAACAATGGCTTGTGTGTTCTGCACGGGCTCACTCTCCTACATCAGCGCCTGGATATCGCGGTTCGTGCGTCCTGATTCATACACGATCCACCCCGAACTTCGCAGACCCCTCCCCTAGGGTATATTTGCGCGCAATTACTTTCAGCTTGGTCCGGCACGCTGGCTGCATATCATCGTACCGTGCGCATCAATCGAACTTCCTTGTCCCTGACCCTCGCGTCGATCGTAATTGCCGCAGCAGGTGCGGCGGCTCCCGGGACGGGCTGCTCGGACAACGGCCCTATCAACCTGGGCACGGGCGGCGGCGACGGCGGCTCGGCCAGCAATGGCGGCTCCGGAACGGGAGGCGCGGGTGGCGTCTTCGTCGACGACGGCAAGGCCCTCTTCGAGGAGCTCGAGGCCGACCTCGTCACCACCTGCGCGACCTGCCACGAGCCCAACGGCATTGGCGACGCTCCGTTCCTCGCGCCGCCCGATCGCTACGCCTCGATCCTCGCGTGGCCCGGCATCGTGGTGAAGAACCCGCAGGAGAGCCTGCTCCTCACCTACGCGGTGACGGGTGGTGGCCACTCGGGCTCGAACCTCGACACCGCCTCCAACATGCTGCTCGAGCGCGTGACCGACTGGCTCACCGCCGAGGCGGCGAACATCGCCGACCCCATCGAGGAGGCGAAACCCCATATCGATCCGATCACGCCAATCCTCGGCTTCAACGCGATCTACCTCACCCCGCTCGATCCCGATCTCGAGGGTGTGGCCATCACGTTCACCGCCGAGGAGCTGACGGATACGAGCCTGAAGCTCTCGGACATCGAGGTTCACGCGACCTCGAAGTCTGGGGTCCACGTGGTCCACCCCGTCTTTGCGGTCTATCCCAAGGGCAAGCCCGCGGACGCCGACCCTGTCGACAGCTTTGCCGACCTCGACACGCGCTACGACGAGGGAACCTCTGGCCCCCTCGGCGTCGGGATCCTCATCCTGACCAATTGGGCCCCCGAGGCCAAGGTCGGTATCGGCTTCGAGCTGGTCGAGCCCTACTCGAGCATGACTGGCACTGGCGGCGCAGGCGGCGGGACTGTCGGCCCCGGCGGCGGCTGCAGCAACCTCGCGGCCTTCGAGGCCAACGCAAAACCCCAACTCAACCAGCGCTGCTTCGGCTGTCATGGCGGTAACAATGGTCAAGCGACCGCTGCCGTCGACATGAGCGCACTGAATAACGACTCCGCAGCAGCTTGTGCTCAAGTCCTCAATCGAGTGAACCCGAACGACCCTCCCTCCAGCCAGATCTTCATCACGACGGACCCGCAGGGCAACGCGGCTCACCCCTTCAAGTTTGGCGGCGACGCGAACCAATTCAGCGCGTTCCGCGATCAACTGACCACTTGGATCCAAGCCGAATAACGAGGCATTGGTCATGCGCAAACTCTCTCATTGGCTGTTCGCGATTGCGGTGGTCGCCATTGGCTGCGACGGGGGCGGGAACACCACCCTCTCCGGCGGCACCGGCGGCGGTGACGACGGCGCCGGCAATTCGTCGAACGACGGCGGCTCCACGGGTGCTGGCAACAGCAATCAGGGTGGTGACACCGGTCAAGGTGGCAACCCCGACCCGATCGATCCGGCGCTCGCTGCCCGCGAGGTCGATTACAACGAGGCGCTCCGAACGGCCTCGGTGAAGCTCGTTCGTCACCTTCCGACGCTCGCGCAGATCAAGAAGATCCAGGACGCTACCGACCAGAAGCAGGCGTACACCGAAGAGGTCGACGCCATGCTCGCCAGCCCCGAGTTCGACGCGCGCATGATCAAGTTCTGGCGCGACACGATGAGAATGGGTGGTAACGACCTGGACACGGCTCCTGTCTTGGCCGCCAAGCTGATGGCCGAGAACCGCCCGTTCACCGAGATCTTCACGGCGAGCACGGGCAACTGCCCGACCTACGACGCGGCCGCTGGCACCTTCGCGGACGCGGATTGCCAGAGCGGCGCTCCAGTCCAAGCCGGCGTCCTCACGAACCCCGCCGTCATGAAGCAGTTCTACGGCAACATGGCCTTCCGCCGCGTCCGCTGGCTCCAGGAGATCTTCTACTGCTCGAAGTTCCCCGCCGAGGTCGCGGCGACCCCGAAGCAGATCGACGGTAAAGACTTCACCTCGCCCTGGGAGTTCTCGACGGTGTCGACGACGCCCATCAACTTCCAGGACACGCAGTCCGTCGTATGCGCCAATTGCCACACGACGCTGAACCACATCGCGCCGGCCTTCGCGAACTTCGACGAAAACGGGATGTGGCAGAACCAGATCGCGGTCAACACGCCAATCGCGCCCCAGCCGGTCAAGAGCGAGCTCAGCCACTGGCTCTCCAATACGGGTGACAGCCTCGCTTGGCGCCAGGGTGAGCCCATCACGAACTTGTCGGACCTCGCGACAGTCCTCGCGGACGATCCCGCGGTCTCCGAGTGCCTCGTGGCCCGCATGTGGAACTTCGCCATGTCCAAAGAGGACATCGTCACGGACCTCGCGACGGTCCCCTACTCGGTGGTCGAACCGCACATCATCAAGTTCGACTCCAATGGCCAAAACCTGAAGGCTGTCCTCCGGGACATCGTCCTCAGCGACGACTTCGTGAGCTTCTGAGGAGAGACGCCAATGACACGCACGCTCTACTCGATTCTCCTCTTGGGAACGCTGGGGACCTTCGGCTGCACGGAGCAACCCACCCACGTCGACCTCAACACCAACCACGACAAAGACGGCGACGAGCCGATCGGCGACACCCCGGAGAAGCCGGGCAATCGCCCCGAGGACAGCGTCGGCGGTGAGGACACGACCGTCGATCACATGCCGAGCCTCGGCGCCGATGAGGCGCGCGATCCCTACGAGATCGCCAAGCAGCGCGAGGAGGAGGGCACCCCCGAGGCCCGCGCTCGCCTACACTCCTGTCAGAAGCTCGGCATCACCACGCTGCGCAATATCCTGACCGACTTCGGCGTGAACCTGGACGCGACGGGCAATCCCCCGACGGCCGGCCAGCTCATCAACAATGGTGGGACCGCGCTCGGACAGGCCAACTACGCGGCTCGCATGGGTGAGGACATCGTCTGGACCGCGGCCGGCGCGGCGAAGATGTTCGACATCTTCGTGCAGGCCGCCCCCGAGATCATCGCGGCGATGCCCAACCTCGAGCAGTGCAAAGTCGACGGCGTCGCGCCGTCGATGTTCAACGCCGACGACTCGTGCAACGCCGACGCGATCACCTGTCTCATCGGCCGTCCGGCGACGCCGGACCACATCGCGCTCTGCAACAGCCTCGTGCACAGCGCCTCGTCGATCGATAACGGCAAGAACATCGCGGTAGGTGCGCTCTTGAGCGCTGCCCACTCGTGCGAGTGACCCTCGAAGGAGAACGACCATGGTGATGGACACGCTGAAGAACCTCGAGGGCCCCTCCCGCCGGCAATTCCTCAAGTGGGCCTGCGCCGCAGGCGCCGCCCTCGCTGTCGAGCGCGCACGCTTTCTGAACGTCATCAACGATATGGGCGGTGAGGCCCTCGCGCAGGCCGCGAGCTGCGCCGCGACCAACAAGTCGTTCCACATCGTCGCCGGCGACGGCGGCTTCGCTTGGTTCCAGTTGCTCTGGCCCCACGTCGAGATCGCGAAGAGCAACAATGACAGCTTCGCGTTCCACGCCTACGGCGAGCAGACGGACGCGACCGACACGGACAAGCCTTTCGTGCACGGCCCCGAGGCCCCCTGGACCTCGTTCGACCGCTCGAAGCGCGTGAGCGCGTTCATGTCGGGCAACAACCAGACGCACACCCCGACGCCCGGCTCGGCCGCGACGCTCGGCAACAACCAGAGCATGCTCGCCGTCGTATCGGCCATTCAGCGCACGACGCCGTCGCTGCTCCCTGTCATCGGCGTAAACCCCGTGAACTTCGGCACGGCTCCGGGCGCGCCCGCGATCACCACGGTCGCGGACGCAGACGGCATGGTGCAGCTCTTCAACAGCTCTGCGTCGCGCGCCATCCTCGAGGTCCCCGAGGACGCGACCCTCTATGACGCTTACTACAAGGCGCTCCTCGGTCTGAACAAGGCCGCGGCCCGCCCGACGCAGCTGCGCGGCCTGCGCGTCGGCAAGCAAGCGGCGAGCTTCTTGGGGCAGAACCTCGCGGCGCAACTCCAGGTCACCAACGCGGACCTCACCCGCTACCAGATCGACGGCGGCACGCCGAACAAGCTCGCGAACATCGCTCGCGCCTGCATCGTCGCGGCGAAGGCCTTCAAGCTGAACCTCACCCAGTCGGTCATCATCCCCGCGATGCGCGACGACCCGCACGGCGCCTTCGGCGACATGAACAACCTGCGGAGCACGGTGCGGACGCTCGGCAGCATCCTCGACAACTTCATGGCGGACCTCGCGGCGCTGCCCGATCCGTCCTGCCAGGCCCGCAACCTGTCTGACAGCGTTGTCATGACGGTCCACGGCGACACCCCGAAGGACCCGCGCGATCGCAGCGGCTGGCCCGACGGCACCCCGAACAACTCGAACTGGCTCTACGTCATGGGCAACGGCTACACGAAGACGGGTTGGTTCGGCGGCGTGCGCGCGAACGGCCAGACGGACACGTTCGACCCCACGACCGGCAACACCGTCCCCAATGGCAGCTCGTCGGACACGAGCGCGGCCGCTGGCGCCGCGGTCGCCTTCGCCGTGGCGAAGGGCGATATGCGCCGCGTGCAGGACTTCTACAACGGCCCCGCCATCGACGGGATCGTCAACCCCAACCCGATTCAGTAACAAGCAAGTAGTAAGGAATGGGGCGCGTCGGCTTGTGGGCCGGCGCGCTTCTCGCTTTTGTGCGGTCAGTAGCGGGGGCCCTGTGGACCGTAGCCACCCGGAGGGGGCCCGTAGCCCGGAGGCCCATATCCACCTTGCGGCCCATATCCACCTTGCGGCCCATATCCACCCTGCGGCCCAAATCCACCATAAGGCTGCGCGACAGGCATGGCCGGGACGAAGCCCGCGCCGCCGAGCGGTGCGGGCGGGAGCGCCTCGAGGAAGGGCTGCCCCGTCCGCAGCCAGACGTGGACCTTGTCCATTCGCTTCGCGGAGAGCGTCCGCATCATGATCCCACCGGCGATGGGCCCGACGAGCATCACGCCGAATCCCACGAGCATGACGGGCCCAGAGGCCGCGTTCGCGCCCGCGATGATGACCGCCAATCCACCCAAGAAGCCGACGAGCACCGCCGCTAGGCCGATGTTGCGACGGCTCTTGTGTTTCTCACACAGCGCGAAGTCGACCGAGCAGCTCTGCCGCACGGCCATCGCGACGATCGCATAGATGAGCACGCCCAAAGCGATGAGGGCGTAGACCCAGCTCTCGTGCCAATAGAGGGTTCGCTTCATCCGGTGCGTCGCCGGCGCCCCGCACCGAACGCAGCGATCGGGCAGCCGCGCGTTCTGCATATAGGCGATCGCCGAGTCGTGATCGCGCCAGCAGGGCGCGTCGATTGGAGCGATCGCGCTTTGCGCGGCATAGCCGGCGGACGGGGGTTTGTAGGGATCGTAGGGCTGCGACATCGCCCGGATGGTGCAGGCCCCGAGAGGCGCGCGTCAACCGCCGGACTCAGCGCCCTCTCGGAGCATCTGGTGGCCGAGGCGAACGTCGATCTTCGGGTGACGCTCCACGAGGCTCTTCAACCGCGAGAGGCTCACGGCGTTGGCGGCGTGGTCTCGCGTGAACGAGCCCGGCGCGACGCCGTTCTCCCAACCCCATCGCGTGTGACAAGCGTCGCCCGTCATGAGCACAGGGCCGGTCGTCGTGCGCGCGACGAACGCGAGGCTGCCCGCGGTGTGGCCAGGCACCCAAATCGCGAAGAACGACTGGTCGCCGAACACGTCGAGCACACCCTCGAAGGCAGCGCTCGAGTCGCGATCGATCGCGAGCTCGTGGAGCGGGTGCTCGCCGAGCGCCGCGTCGGTCACGCCCTGCGTGAAGGCATGGTCGGCCGCGCGCGAGCGCCCCTCGCCGGGTCCGATGAAGACGGGCACCTCACTCGGGACGTCGCGCAAGCCGCTCACGTGGTCGAGGTGCAAATGCGTGAGGAAGACGCCCGCCAAGGGCTGGTCTTGGGCGCTCAACCACGCGCGCGTATCGACGCGGACTCGGAGCTTCTTCAGGTTCATGAACCACCCAATCGGGCCAGAGAAGAGGCTCTCACTCGGGTCGTCGACGACCCAATGTTCGACGCCGCTGTCGACGAGATAGAGGCCTTTGTCGGGGTGTCGAACCGCGTACATGTAGATTTGGATGGGCTCCTCTTCGTCCTTCAGGCCTGCGGCCTTGGCCTTCGGGTCGTCGAGGTCGATGAGCCCCGCGCGTGGAATCAGCCAATCGGCGCTGACAATCGTGTCCACCGTCAACGGCCCAGGCTGATCGAGCACGGCCTCCATCGCCTCGGTCGAGGTGCTGCGCCCGAGGGCCGGAGCGGGCGTCGCTGCGTGTGAGGTCTGGCGAAAGCCGACGGCGGCGATGACGCCGACGACGACGCCGAGGCCCAAGAGCCCGAGCGCCGCGCCCCTGAGGACGCGTCGCAGCCTCGAGCGCTTCGGGGCGGCGGGGGTCTCTTTCGTCGAGTCGGACGCGTGGGAAAGGGTTCTCTCGGGGTCGGTCATGAGCCCCATACTGGGCATTCATATACAGATTGCATATCGGCGATTTCTGCATATTCATATTCAATTATGAATATGAATTGGGAGGACGCTCGCCTCTTCCTCGCGGTCGCCGAGACCGGGAGCATGAGCGCGGCCGCGCGTAGGCTCGGGTCCTCACAACCCACGGTGAGCCGCAGGCTCGCGGAGCTCGAGTCGCGCCTCGGTGAGCCCTTGTTCGAGCGCGGCGTCGACGGCGTTCGCGTGACGCCCTATGCCGAGCGCCTCGCCGAGCCCGCGCGCCGAATGGCTGAGTGGGCAGCCGAGTTCGAGCGCGCCGCCGAGCGCACCGACGCTTCACCGCGTGGCCTCGTCCGCATCACCGCGCCGCCTGGCATCGCGTTCGACTTCCTCGCGCCGTTCGCAGCGTGGCTGCGCAAGGAGCAGCCGTCGATCACCCTCCAAGTCATCAGCACCGTGCGCTACCTCGACCTCGGCCGGCGCGAGGCAGACATCGCGCTGCGTGGCGATCACCTCGCGCAGCGCGAGCTCGAGACGCTCGTGACACGAGAGTTCGAGGGCGCGGCCTTCGCCACGCCCGAGTACATTCGGTCGCTGCCACCGAACTTCAAGCTCGCCGACATCGCGTGGATTGGGTGGCAAAGCGACGAGATCTCCCCCAATCGCGAGCTCGCGTCGCGCATCCCCGGCTTCGTCCCAGCGTTCGCCTCCGACGACTTCATCGTCCAATTGCAGGCCGCCGAGTGTGGCGCCGGGGTCATCTTCTTGGGCCGCGTGCGGCACCGCTTCTCCCGCCCCTCCAAGCTGGTCGAGCTCGACGTCGGGGTCGGCCCGATCCGCCAGCGCCTTGCCTTGGTCGCGGCGCGGAGCGCGCTCGACATTCCCCGCGTGCGCATCGTCGCCGAGCTGCTCGCCGACGCTGTCCGCAAGGCTGAGACGCCCGACAAGCCACCAGCCCGACACGACAAAACCAATCGTGTAGCCTCTCGCACATGACGACGAACCACCGCCCTCTCAGGAAATGGGGCCTCGCGGGGGCCGCCCTCGCCGGCGCGCTCTTGTCCCCCTCCGTCGCTCGCGCGGCCGTCATCGAGATCACCCCAGCAGACGATCTGCAGGCTTCGGTGTCGGCGTTGAATCCGGGTGACGAGCTCGTGCTCGGGGGCGGGACCTACAATCTGTCGCAGCGCTTCGCCATCGACGTCCAGGGCACCGCAGCGATGCCCATCATCATCCGCGCGAAGGACGGGGAGACCGCGATCATCACGCGCCCCGACGCGAACCAAAACACCATCAACGTCGAGAACGCCGCTTACGTCGAGCTGCGCGGCCTCGAGGTCGTCGGCGGCTCACATGGCATTCGAATCACAGCCTCGAGCTTCATCACCATCGACGGCTGCCACGTGCACGACACGGGCGACGTCGGCATCAGCGCGAACGTGCCAGGCAGCAGCTACGACCACCTCACCATCGTGAACAATCACATCCACAACACCGCCGGCACCGGCGAGGGGATGTACCTCGGCTGCAACGACAACGGCTGTCAGATGCACGACAGTCTGATCGCCGGCAACTGGATCCACGAGACGCGGGGCCCCGCCGTGTCGCAGGGCGACGGCATCGAGGTCAAAGAAGGTAGCTATAACAACGTCATCCGCGACAACGTCATCCACGACACGAACTACCCGTGCATCATCACTTACAGCACGGTCGGCAATGGGGCCGCCAACGTGATCGAGCGGAACGCCCTCTGGAACTGCGGTGACCACGGCATCCAGTCCGCGGCGGACGCGATCATCCGCAACAACATCATCCTCAGCGCGGCGGCGGACGGCATTCGCAACCAGCCGCATCAAGCAGGCGCGCCCGCCAACCTGACCATCGTGCACAACACCGTCCTCAAGGCCGCGGGCGACGCGATCCGCTCGGACGGCATCGTCGGGTCCGTCACGATCGCGAACAACGCGCTCTACGCGCCAGCGGGCAACGCCATTCGCGTGGGCGGCGACCTCAGCGCCCTCACCGTCGAGGCGAACGTCGGCGTCGGGTCTTTGAACGGCCTCGCGGCGGGGTTCGACGCCTCGGGTGACCTCGCTACGGATTTCGTAGCAGCGTCGCTCTCGGGCGCGCCGCCGAATGACGTCTTCCCCAAGGCTGGCTCGCACCTCGTCGGCGCCGCCGCTGCCGCGTACGTGCCGAGCGACGACTTCAACGGCACCTCGCGCGCGGCCACGCTCGACGTCGGCGCATATGTCTACGACGACGCCAATCCTGGCTGGACGCTCGGCGCAGGCTTCAAAGACACCGTGACGAATCCAGGCACCGGCGGGGCAGGCGGCGGCGCGAGCTCGGGTGGCGCAGGCGCGGGCGGGCAGTCCTCGAGCTCAGGCGGCGCAGGCGGCGCCGGTGGTTCGGGCTCCGACGGTAACCCCACGGGCGCGGACGATGGCTGCGGCTGCGCCACTCCTGGAGCGAGCCCCCGCACAGGCGGGGTGCTCTTCGGGCTGCTCGCGTTCGGCGCCCTCTTCGGCCGAGCGCGTCGAGCCGCAAAAAGACGTGGCGCGTAATAATTACGGCTTTGTCACCAGCCCCGCGTGCAGACACTCGCGGAACGACTTACAGTCGCGTTTGTCCATACAGGCCATTTCGGGCTGGGCCTCTGCGGTTGTCTTGGGGGGAGACGCCAGACATTGCGTGACGCAGGCCTTGGTCGCGTTCGCCTGGTCCTTCTTTGCCTCGTCGACAGCCGCGACATCCGCCTTGTCGTGTGACCTATCGGCGAGAGCCTGCGCGGCCTCGAGCCCGCAGCTCGCGCTCCGATCACAGAGCCGCGTGCAGAAGTCCTGAGCATCCAGCGGCGCGCTGCTCGCCGGAGCCATGGGGATGCTCGATTGGAGAGGCTCGGGCTTGCTCGAGCTCGATTGTACGGATGTGTTGGATTGGGTCGATGCGCCGCCACGGTTTGCGCCGTTACCGCACGCAAAACAGAAGACGGCCAGCCAGAGAGCGTTCCTCGTCGCCGACACGGAGAGGACTATACTGGATGTTCCTTGCGAAGGCTCGCCTGCACGCTCGCGATCGCCCTCCTCGCGTGCCGAGGACGCGACGATCGATCGCGCGACGACGGAGCTTCGGCCCCGAGCGCGGCTTCATCATCGATGGTCCCGCAGCCGCCGAGCGCGGTCCTCACGAGCGCGCCCAGCCCACCGAGCGACGCTCTCGCGGGTCAGAACCTCATTGTGCGGTTCGAGTGTGCGCGCTGCCACGATGGAGCCCAGCGCGAGCCCGTCGCCGAGAACAAACACTGCTTCCACTGCCATCAACAAATCACCGACGGGACCTTCAAGGCCCCTGCCCCGCTGCTCGCGGCGTGGCGACCGCGGGCGAGGCCGCTCCGCTTCACGCCTTCTCTCGCGGGGGTCGGGCGCCTCTTGCGCCCCGATTGGGTCGAGCGCTTCTTGCTCGAGCCGTTCGATGTTCGGCCGGCTTGTGTCCCCGAGATGCCGCGGCTCGCCCTCGACGCGTCCCAGGCCCACGCGATCGTACAGGCTTTGGTCTTGGCCGCCTCCCAGACAGCGCTGCCGGCGCTCGCTCCAGGCGGCGAGGGTGCTTTGGAGAATGGCGCTCGGCTCTTCAAGGAGAAGGGCTGCATTGCCTGTCACTCGTTCTCGGGTAGCGGTCTATCCCCACCCGCCGCGGCGCCCGAGCCCCTGCCGCGCGAGCGCGTGCTCGCACCCGATCTGCGGTTTGCACGCGACAGGCTCGTTCGCGACAGCGTCGCGCCGTATATACTCGACCCAGAGTCCATCAAGCCAGGCGCCGCGATGCCCAAGCCCTCGGTGACCGAGGACGAGGCGCGAGCGCTCGCCGCTTACATCCTCGACTCACCGCTCGCACCCGTCCCGCCGCCGGAGCCGCCCCCTCGGTTGCCGCTCTTGGACAGACCTGTCACTTACAACGAAGTAGCCGAACGCGTGCTCCACAAGGTCTGCTGGCATTGTCACTCCCAGCCTGACTTCGCGCGCGGCGACGGCGGGCCCGGGAACACTGGCGGCTTCGGCTTCGCCCCGCGGCGCGCCGATCTCTCGGCGTTCGAGAACCTCGCCGCAGGCTACCTCGACGACCAAGGCCAGCGCGTCAGCTTGTTCGATGAGCCCCGCGGCGTGCCCCTCCTCCTCGAGGCTTTGCTCGCGCGCCAGGCCGAGGCCCGTGGTGACAGGGCGGCGATTCGTGGTATGCCTTTGGGGCTGCCGCCCCTCTCCCCCGTGGACATCCAACTGGTGGAGACCTGGATCGCCCAGGGTCACCTACGTTGAGTCGGGCTATTCCCTGGAACCAGCATTTCTTGAAGAATTCGCGCCGCCCCTGGCGGGGCGAAGGCGGCGCGAATTCTCCGTCGAAGCCATCGCTTTTGTTCCGCGGGCCCTCATTGTCTTTTGCGTGGAAACTTCGTTTCCACGGGGCTATGCATCAAAAGACAATGCGTATCGTTATTGCGGGTTTGCTGGTCGGGTCGGCCTGTCTCGTAAACAGGCCCAGTCCGGCGAGCGCCTGTGGCAATGAGGTCGAGCTCGCGTTCGAGGGTAAGGGGCGCACGATCTTCACCGCGGAGCAGCTCCTCGAGGTCGGCAAGATCAAACAGGCCCACGAGAAGATCGCCGGGGTGCTCGGCACGACGAGCATGGTTGGAAGTAGTGAAGAGGGCCCAATCGCTCTCGCGGACCGTTCCTTGGTCATCGCGGCTGTCAGCGTCATCCGCAGCGGGGGCGAGCTCGCGATGCCTCAGCTCGCTGGCTACCCAGCCAAACCCAAGCTCCCTGATTCACCCGAGCAGCGCGAGAAGAACCTCCTCGAGGCCTTGAGCGTGCTCGAAAAGGTGCAGAACCGCAACGACCCGCGGGTGGTCATGAACGCCGGCGAGGCGGAGGCACGCTTACCCTCCCGTCAGGCTGACGCGCTCGCTACGCTCGAGGGGCTCGAGGCAGCGAATGTCCTGCCCTCGTCTTGGGGCTACGCCGCGCTCACCCGTTTGCGCGCCAATCCCGGAGCGCCCCGCCCCTGGCTTCGGGCCGCTGTCATCGCGGCGGGCGCCGCGCCGAACCGCGTCGCCTCGAGCCGCTGTAAGAGGATGGCCGCCGCCCCGAAGATATGTCCTGACTGACATATCCCGACTGATATGTCAGTCGACCAGCAAACGGGCGACGGCGATGTCGAAGTCGGACCCGTTGTCGTTGTCGCCGACGACGAGGATCTTGCCGTCGCTCTGGAGCCTCATTGCGTATGCACCAGAGCCTGCACCATCAAAGCCGAATTGGCTGACGCCACCAGTCCCGAAGGTCGTGTCGAGAGCGCCGCTGGGCAACAAACGAGCGACGGCGAGCTGACTGCTCGTCGCGCTCTCCGCTGTCCCCGCAAGCAGGATCTTGCCATCTGCCTGGACTGCTGACCCCGAGCAAACATCGTTCGTTTCGCCCACTGCCAACGTGAAGATGCCGTCGTCATCGAAGGAGTCATCCAACGTGCCGTCGGTGTTGTAGCGCACCGCCGTGAAGACGTTCCTCGCGCCGTCGAAACTGTTGCCGGTCACCAGGATTTGGCCATCGGGCTGCACATTGACCGTAAACGCGGTGTCGGTGCCGGGCCCGATGGGTGTCGTGACGACGCCCCCTTGAAACGTATCATCCAGGCTCCCATTGGTGTTGTACCGAACGACAGCAAAGTCATCGTCCGCGCCGTTGAAGCTCTGCCCAGCCAAAAGGAGCTTGCCGTCGGGCTGCTGAGCAATCGAGTTGCCTTCGTTGGGCTGAAGGTCGTAGTTCGTCGTGACGATGCCCGTCCCGTTGAAGGTCGTGTCAAGCGCGCCATTGGTCGTGTAGCGAACGACGGCGAAGTCGTCATCCGTACCATTGTGACCCTTGCCGCCAATCACGTACTTACCATCGAACTGGATGACGAGAGACTTGCCTTCATCGTAGAACATCCCGCCGGCGATATCGGTGTGGACCGATCCGACACCAGCGAGCGTCGTATCCAACTGTCCGTTCGTCAAATACCTGACTAAACCAAAGTCAGCGTTGCCGTTCCGGGTCGTGATCCCAGCGAGCACGATCTTCTGGTCGCTCTGGACCAGAACCGACTTGCCTTCGTCGCCCGAGTTCATGAGGTCGGTCGTTACGACCCCATTGTTGCCAAAGGCAAGGTCAGGCTCCCCGTTGGGCAAATACCGAACAACGATGAAATCATCGTTGCTCTTTCCAACGGCAACAACCTTGCCATCGGCCCCCTGTTGGGTGACCCAGCGACCGCGGTCGTTGCCCTTTCCGGAGTCGAAGGTGACTCTACCATCACTCGAGAAAGTGGGGTCGAGCTGCCCAGCACTGTTCGCGTTCATGCTCCCGCCCGAGCCACCCGCGCCGCTTCCGCTGCCTCCACCGCCCTTGGTGTCGCCCCCTGTTCCATCTTTGCCACCGCACCCCAAGAGCGCGACCACGGCAACGAAAGCGACGCCCCTTCTAACACGTAGCATTGCGACCCTCCCCTAGCTGTAGACAACCGGAGCCCACCCCCCGTCGTCTTGAGCCGTCCCAAGATTTCTAGAGCTCGCGCACGATGGCTCGCGACGCAATCCGATACCCTTCGTCGTCTGGGCCCCTTGCGCTGGAGTTACGAACACGATCGGTCAGTGTAGGCAAAATCCAGGAGCTTGATCACCCCAATAACGTGCTCGCGAAAGTCGGCTGCCACCCGTCTCGCACCAGCGCTGGGGGTCGAACGAGGGACTCAACAGCCGATTTGACAGCCTGTCGTCACGAGCCACCAGCACGTCGCCGACGAACAGGTGGAGACCTGCGGCGTCGCCGGGTCCATGAAGAAGACATTGAGATAGTAGGTCTGGTCCGGCTCGAGTGGACAGTAGTTGGGCGCGGCGGCCTCGATGGCCCAGCCGAGACCCGTTGTCCCCGAGACCTGGCTGCGGCAGCGCTGGTCGTCGGGCATGGGGTCGCCGGGGCATCGTGAGAACGTGAGATACAAGGGCGCGGCGTTCGACCCTGGTTGCTCCGAGCTCAGCTGCCCTGCCCGACCCGCGAGGCCATTCGTGTCCACCCTGAAGGACGCGTAGTTGCCATTGAAGAGCTCGACCGTAGCCGTATCTCCAGGGTTCATGGCGAAGAAGCCCAACGTCGGCTTCTCGAGGCCGGCGCTCGTGACTTGCCCGGTGGGCATTGGATTCCACGTGGTGAGGTCGAGCGTCGCGTTGTGCGGCCACTCCGTATTGGAGGACCCCCAGAGCTGCGTGTTCGTGAGCGAATAGGAGGTTTGCAGCGTGAGACCAGCGGGTGGCTCGTGACCCGTACAGTCGAGGGGCGCCCCACCCTGCCCGCCGACATTCGAGCCACCGCTCGACTCGCCCCCGACGCCGCCAGCCCCGCCGAGGGTCGAGCCACCCGCGGCGCCGCCGCCCACAGAGCCGCCACCCACAGCGCCGCTGCCCGCTACCCCGGCGCCGCCGACGCTGCTGCCACCTGGCGCGCCGTTGCCCCCGCCGCTGTCGTCGCCGCAACCGAACGCCAGGGTCAGCCACCATGCAGTGAAGAGCGTCGCCGTCACTCGGGTCATGGCGCCATTCTCACACCGCGAGGCGGCCGCGTCTCGCGCCCCGAACGATTACAGCTCAGTAAGCGGCGGCCTTGCCCCCGCCGCGGGTCGTGTCGGCGACAGCGCGGAAGCCACGGGTCGACGGGTCGACCTCGATGACGTTCGCGTGCCCGATGCGCTCTCGCTTCTTCACCGTGTGGCCGAGCTTCTCGAGGGTCGCGACGACGTCGTCGGGGATCGACTTCTCCGTGATGATCTCGTCGGGGAGCCATTGATGGTGCGCGCGAAAGGCAGGGACTGCCTTGTCGAGGGGCTGACCGTAATCGATGCTCGCGCGGAGCAGCTGCGCGACGGTCGTCGTGATGGTCGGGCCGCCAGGTGAGCCGAGGATGAGCCTGAGCTCACCGTCTTTGGCGACGATGGTCGGGGTCATGCTGCTCAGCATGCGTTTGTTCGGCTCGATGCGGTTGATCTCGCCCTGCACGAGGCCAAAGCCATTGGGCTGGCCCGGCGCTACGGCGAAGTCGTCCATCTCGTCGTTGAGGAGCACGCCAGTCCCCGGCACCACGAAGCGCGCACCGAAGCTCATATTGAGCGTGTATGTATTGGAGACGGCGTTGCCCTCGGAGTCGACGACGGAGAAGTGCGTGGTCTCCTCGGACTCGAGCTTACGGCGCTCGGGCAGGCCGCCCGCGGGCGGCTCGATACCGGGTTTGACCTCGGACGAGGGCGTCGCCTTCTTCGGGTCGATGGTGCTGGCGCGGCCCTCTGCGTACGTCGCGCTGAGCAGCGTCTCGAGCGGCATCTTGACGAAGTCGGGGTCCCCGAGCAGGTTGTTGCGGTCGGCGTACGCGCGCCGCGCGGCCTCGACGAAGAGGTGAATCTCGCCGCCGCTGCGCCACGGCTGCTCCGCGACCTTGACGGTGTCGGCCATCGTGAGGAGCTCGGCGAGGACGACCCCGCCACTCGATGGGGGTGGCATCGTCGTGATCTCGTAGCCGCGATATTGCAGGACGATCGGCTTACGCCATTGTGCGTGATAATTGGCGAGGTCCGCCGGCTTCCATATGCCGCCGGCCTTGGTCACCTCGGTCGCGAGCTTGTCCGCGAGCGGCCCCTTGTAGAAAGCGCCGGGCCCGTCCTTTTGGATGGTCTCGAGCGTCTTGGCGAGCTCGGGCTGAACAAGTTTGTCACCAGCCGCGAGCGGCTTACCGTCTTTACCCTCGAAGAGCTTGGCCGAGTCGGTGTAGCCGAGGTCCCGCATCTCTTTGACGGCTTTGGCGAGGGAGTTCGCGCCGACCTCGTCGAGGACGAAGCCATCGCGCGCGAGCGCGACCGCCGGGGCGACCAAGTCCGCGAACGAGAGCTTGCCGTATTTCTCGTGCGCGAGCGCGAGGCCCGCCACGGTGCCAGGGATGCCCGCGGCCTTCGGCCCGTCGAGGCTGCCCTTCGTCGGCTTCTTGTTTTTGTCGAGGTACATGTCGCGCGAGGCGTCGCTCGGCGCGGTCTCGCGATAGTCGACCGCGTTGGACTCACCCGCTCCGGTGCGAATGACCATGAAGCCACCGCCGCCGATGTTCCCCGCGGCGGGGTGCGTGACCGCCAGCGCGAACGCGACAGCGACCGCGGCGTCTACGGCGTTACCCCCTTGTTTGAGGATCGCGAGCCCGACGTCGGTCGCGTTCGCCTCTTGGCTGGAGACCGCGCCGTGCGCGCCCAGGGCGACGCGCGGAGACTCCGCCGTACCAGCGGGCACGCGTCGCTCCGCGGTCGACTGGGGTTTGGTCGACGACGCGCTCGTCGAGGCGACAGGGTGCTCGGGCTCGCCAGGCGGCGGATTGGCTGGTTGGCTCGAACACGCCCCGAACGCGAGCGCGCAGCCGAGGAGCCCGACGAGGAGAGAACGCCTCATGTTCACTCCGCCGCGATCTCGGCGGACTTGCCGTCGAGCTCCGCCAACATCTCCTCACCCGTGATCTGGGGCGCGGCCTTGCCCTGCATGTATTTGAGCAGGCCCACGCGCTCGTAGTGCGGGAGCATCCTGTCGGCGATGAGGCCGATCTCCCTGAGGTTGGGCATCAGGCGATTGAACATCACATGGCGGAACTCGTTCATACCGGGCGAGCTACAGACGACGTCGCGCCAGGCCTCGCGGGAGAGCCTGCCATTGAACCACTCGTCGTAGACCTCATAAGCCATGAAGCGATTGCGCATCAAGAGCGCGACCTCGAACGACCACTCCTCGCGCTCGCGGCGCTCGGCGTCGGAGAGGGCCTCTTTGAAGTGCTTGCGCAGCGCGACCACCCCGTAATGGACATGCCGCGCCTCATCCATGATCACCCGGCGCAAGAGCTCCTTCAAAAGGGGCTCCGACGTCATGCGATAGAGAGTCCCGAACGCACCGAGGGCCAGCCCCTCGACCATGATCTGCATGCCGAGGAATTTCATGTCCCAGCGACTGTCCGTCATGAGGGCGTCGATGATGACGAACAGGTTGTCGTTGATTTGGTAGAGCCTGTTCAGCTTGCTATCCAAATATCGGCTGAAGACCTCGACGTGGCGGCCCTCGTCCATCACCTGGGTCGAGCCGTACAGTTTGCCGTCGAAGAACTGCACGGCCTCCGTCACTTGGGCGGCGGCGAAGAGCGCGCCTTGCTCACCGTGCAAGAATTGGCTGAGCATCCACGCGCACATCGAATAGGAGAAGCGAGCGCGCTCCTTCTTGTCGAGCTTGATGCCGTTGGCCTCGAGGGCGTCGAAGTTGACGAAATCCTCGGGCAGGAGCGGCCTTTCCGGGTTCAGCGGGTCGACGCTCGTGTCCCAAGGCAGGTCGCGATCGCTGTCCCATTGGCCGGCCTTCGCCCGGCGGAAGAGGTCGCGCATCTCGGCGTTGTCGCGCGGATATGTCCAATCGAAGAATGCATTGTAGTTGGCGCGCGCGGTGGTCGGCACGCCTTGCTTACCGCGGTGTAAGAGCAGCCCCTTCACCCCGGAGGGGCCGAGCGACTTGAGGACAGCGGGGCTCTTCATCTCGACGAGGACCTCCGCTGCTTCGCGCAAGACATCCAGCTGATCACGCACCTTCATGGGCAGGAGCGAGACGACGCGTTCGCTGAGCATTGTGCCTCCTACGAGATAGACGTTTACGACAGAACAACAACCGAATCAGGGCTTCTGGCGGGCCGGGCGCGGCTTCGGGGCCGCGCTGGGCTCGTCGGGCGCGAGGGCAAAGACATCGCGGGCCTTCTGCGTATGGAGCCGCGCGAGCAGCGCCCCGAGGATGGGAATCACCCGTTCGAAGACGCCCGCGATCTCGTCCGGGCCCTCGGCCGACATGCGCTCGAAGAAAAGCTCACGCTCACGTGTGAAGAGCTGATCGACGGCCTCGTCGACCACGACCAGATCGCGAGGAGAGAAGCCGCGCTCGCGCGTGAGCCCCGCGCGCACGAGCTCACCCCATGTGGCGACGAGCCAAGCGTCCTCACGGCGGACGCGGCGGCCGCGCGGCCCCGCCTCGGCCGAGAGCAGCCCCACGCGGATCATCTCCTCGATGTCGCGCGGGTCGACCTTGTGCTCGTCAGCCAGCTCCTTGACGGGCGCGAGCTCGGTCGGGCCGCCGACGATCGCGCGCCCCGACGCCCCACCGAGGAGCCGCTGTTTGACCTCGGAGATGAGGCTCCGCTGCTCCGGTGAGAAGCCCCCACCCTTGCCGCCGAGCACCGCGCGAATGGCGCGTAAAGGCAGGAAGCGCTCCGACTGGAGCTGCTTGATGAGGCGCAGTCGGTCGACGTGCTCCTCACCGTAATAGGCCATATTGCGGCCGGTCTTGTGCCCCTCTGGCAAGAGGCCCTCTTGGATATAGAAGTGAATCGTCTGACGCTCGAGCCCGCTCAGCGCGCAGAGATCGCGCATGCGATAGCGCGAGCCCTGTTTTTGGTCGCTCCGCCGGCTCGGGCTTCGGGAGACCGAAGCCCCAGTCTCGCTTTGCTCGACCCACACCGGCTCTGCTCGGTGTGCCGAGGCCGCGGCGTCGACGCGAGGCCTCACTCGACCTCGACCACGCAGGGCCCGAGCGGCTTGGAGACGCAAGCGAGGATGTAGCCGTCGGCCTTCTCGTCGGGGTCGAGGCAGTTGGGCTCACCGAGCGCGACCTTGCCCGAGACGAGCTTCACGCGACACGACGCGCAGCCGCCCACCGTGCACGAGAAGGGCATATCGACGCCTGCGTCCTGCGCGGCCTCGAGGATGGTCGTGCCGGGATTGACCACGAGGTGGTGCTTGTCACCGTGCATGACGACCTCGACGTTCTGCGGCTCGGTCGAGCCCGCGGCGCCGCCCTCACCCGGGCTGACGAAGCGCTCCTCTTTGAAGCGGTTCGCAGCGATCTTGCGCGACTCGAGCGCGGCGCGCGCCTCATCCATCATGCCGACGGGGCCGCAGACGAAGAACATCGACGTCGGGTCCTCGAAGGCTTTGCTCTCGTCGAGGAGCGTGAGCACCGTCTGCCGATCGAGGCGACCGACGCGCGTCGCGCGCGGGCTCTCCTGCTCGAGGACGTGGCGCACCGTGAAGCGCCCAGTGTGCTCGCCGACGAGCGCGTCGAGCGCGTCCTTGAAGATGATGTCGGCCTCGCCGCGGTTACCGTAGACGAGGTCGATCTTGATGGTCGGATCCGCGGCGAGGTGCGTGCGCGCGATGCTCATGAGCGGCGTGATGCCGCTGCCGCCGCCGATCAACGTGAGGTGCTTGCGCGCGCGAGGCACGGTGAAATTGCCGCTCGGCCCTGCGACCTCGATGGTCTCGCCCGCGGCGAGGGTCTGCACGAGGTTCGGCGAGACGAGGCCGTTCGGGACTGCCTTCACCGTGAGGCGAACCTCCGACGTGACGCTCGCGGGGCTCGACGCGGAGTACGCGCGGCGCACGTCTTTGCCGTCGATGTGGCGGACGATGGTGAAGAACTGCCCAGCCTCGAACCGGATGGGCGCGCCGCTCGGATCGACGAGCACCATGGAGATGGCGTCGGCGGTCTCTTTCACGACCTCCTTCACCTGGAGCTTGCGCGTGGCGCTCGCCTTGGCGTCGGCCTTCCCCCCCTTACGGTCTTCATAGGTGTTGGGTTTGTCGCCGAAGATCCCCGATACGAGCGACTTCATGTCGCGCCCGAGCTGCGAGAAGAATCCCATGCGCCGAGACCCTAGTGGCCGGAGCCCGGAGTGTCAAGTGAAGCTATACACTTCACAGGCAGGCCCACGCATCGGCGACCGGGTATTCGCGGGCCGATGTGTCCACGGAGTAGAGTGAGCACCAACAAAGAGAAACGACGTTGCACACCCTCGTCCTCGGTGCCGGCTCGGCCGGCTGTGTGATCGCGGCGCGTCTCAGCGAGAGCTCCAGAGCGGAGGTCACGCTCGTGGAGGCCGGGCCCGACTACAGGTCCCCCGCTGACGTCCCGGCCGATCTCGCGAACGGCCGCAAGAACTCCCTGGTCGATCACGACTGGGGTTATCGCTTCCAACCGACGGCCCTGCGCCCGAACACGTTCGCGTTCCCACGCGGGCGCGTCGTCGGCGGCTCGAGCGCGGTCAACACGTGCATCGCCCTGCGTGGTCACCCTTACGACTACGACGAGTGGGCCGAGCGCGGCCTCACCGAGTGGTCCTTCGCGCACTGTTTGCCTGCGTTCAAGCGACTCGAGCACGACCTCGATTTCGACAACGAGTGGCACGGTCAGGACGGGCCGATCCCGGTTCGCCGGCACCCGCACTACGAGCTCACCGTCTGGCAGGCCGGGTTCTTCGACGCCGCGCGCGACGCCGGCTACCCGGAGACCGTCGATCACAACAACCCCGAGCTCCCCTGCGGCGTCGGCCCGCACGCCATGAACAAAGTCGGCGGCGAGCGCATGAGCGCGGCGCGCTGCTACCTCACGCCCGAGGTCCGCCGTCGCCCGAACCTGCGCGTCGTGTCGAACGCGCACGTGCGCAGGCTGACGTTCGCGAACAAGAAAGTAACCGGCGTCGAGGTGCAGCTGCCCGACGGCAGCGTCGAGCTCCTGCGCGCGGACCGCGTCGTCGTCTCGGGCGGCGCGATCGGATCGCTTGGGATTCTCCTGCGATCGGGCATCGGCCCGCGCCGCGACGTCGAGCGCCTCGGCGTCGAGCTCGTCCAGGACTCACCCACCGTCGGCGCCCGCCTCCTCGATCACTACGGCGTCGCGATCCTCCTCGCGCCGCGCAGCGACTTCTGCACGACCGCCGACCCTGTGATTCAGCTCATGGCGAGGGCCACGACGCTCGGCAGCCGCCACCCTCACGATCTCCAAATCCAAGCGGGCTCCTGGCTGCCTGTCTTCGGCCTCGAGATCCCCGTCGTCGCGCTCATGGCCGCGATTGGAAAGCCCGACGGCGCGGGGACTATCCGCTTCGACTCCGCCGACCCGCTCGCGAAACCTCATATCGAAGCGCGCTTCCTCGCCCACCCCGCCGACCGTGCGCGCGCAGTCGAGGCCATCGAGCGCATGTGGGCGCTCGCGCGCAAGCCAGCGCTCGCGTCGCTCGCGACACCCCTCTATCCGAGCCGCGGCGTATTGAGCAAAACAGCCTCGATCGCCGACTTCCTACCAAAGATTACAGGGTCGGGATACCACCCTTGCGGGACTATCCCAATGAGCGCCCAAAACATCGAAGACGGCGCCCTCGACGGCGAATGCCGAGTCCGCGGCGTCTCGGGCGTCATCGTCGCAGACGCCAGCATCTTCCCTACCATCATGACCGCGAACACCAACCTGCCCACGCTCATGGTCGGTGAACGCGTGGCCGAATGGCTCCTCGAGGGTCGCTACGACTGATCTTGATTCGGCGCCCAGCGTCCTCGATCACTACGTGTCAGTCGCGTATCTCTAGGAGTGATCGCAGCGCCCGTCCGAAGGAAGTTCGTTTGCCTCGCAAGACGTTTCGATTGCGCTCTGCGAGCTTGTGTTCGTGCCAAGCGCGTTGCTGGCGGCCTGGGTGAAGCCCGTCATGGAAGCTCTGCTATTCTAGACCCGTGATCGCCGGCTGGAGAACCTTCGCCACGCGTTGCCGCCACGACCGCGCGAGGCTTCGGATACAAAGCGCGCTGCCCATTTTTGTCTTGTCGCTGGAGGGTCTCGCGTCTTGTGGTGATGCTGGGTCTTCATCTCGTCACAGCGTCGCACCTCCAGTCCTCGCGACGTCCGGCGTGCGAGGGCCGAGCGTCGGGCAACATCGACTCCCGAAGAACCAGGCGACGCCCATTGGCTCGCTCACCTTCACCTTCAAGGGTGTTCTGCGAATCTATCCGGCGCAGCCCTCGAGCGTCGTGCATCACACGGTCCTCGCCTTCGAGGTTACCGAGGGCAGCGAGCTGCGGGACGCCTACGCGGATGAGGGCGCGCACTTCAACGATGTGCAGGAGTCCTTCGGTGTAGTGTGGCGAGTGGTTGGTCAATTCGCTGACCAGACGGACGCTGCCACCATCGAGATCCTATCGGTGAGCGCATCGTCGGAGTGCGCGGCCGTCTGTGGTGTCGCCGGCAAATGTACCGCGAGAGACGGCCGCTGCGTCGTTGGCTCGGATGCGGACTGCGCTGCCTCCGAGGCATGCGCTGCAGAAGGCCTTTGCAGTGCGAACGGGGGCACGTGCGTCGCCGCTGACAACGAAGCCTGCAAGAAGTCGCGCGGCTGCGTCTCTGGTGGGTACTGCATTGCAGACAAAGGCCAATGCGTGGCGAGCGCACCGGCAGATTGCTTGCGCTCGGAGGGCTGCGCGAAGCATGGTCTGTGCACATTCATTGACGGCCGTTGCGCCGTAGGGAGCGACTCCGACTGTAAGGTCTCGGGGAGCTGCGCAGCGCGCGGTGAGTGTGTCTTCAGCGAGGGCCAATGCCGCCCGGCGACGGCCGCCCACTGTCGAGGATCGGCGCTGTGCGAGAATTTCGGCCGCTGCGACTTCCAAGCGAACACCACTGCGCCGGCCACTTCGGACAGCTGCGTCCCCGGGAGCCAACAAGATTGTAACAAGGACACGCAGTGGCGCGGACTCTTGACCTACGACGCCTCGACGAAGAGCTGCATCCCTCAATGCGCGAAGTCGACGCTCTGTACCGACCTCGGCAAATGCACCCCCGGCCGCGGCATCTGTTCGGCCC
>JAXLYR010000027.1:0-93546 GCA_046351325.1 Polyangiaceae bacterium
ATCCCGTTCGCGGAGAGGCCGGCGCCGGACGGGCGCCTGGACGGAGGGGTCGGCTCCTCGGCGTCGGCGCTCTCGAGCTCGAGGCTGTAACCCTCGCGCGCGGCGATCGTCCCGGGCCTGCGAATGGCGGCGAGGCGCTCGAGCTCGTCGAGGTCCACGTCGGTCCGGCTCGGGTCATGGTGAAAGAGGATGAGCTGGCCAATGCCTGCGGCCTCGGCGACGGCGCAGCCGGCCTCCCAGGTGCTGTGGCCCCAGCCGACGCGCGGGGCGCCGCGCCGACCTGCGTATTCGTCCTCGGTGTACATCGCGTCGTATACAAGAATGTCAGCGCCTCGGGCGAGCTCGACGAGCGCGGGATCCTCGGCGCGATCGCGCGGGTGCTCGTTGTCGGTCGCGTAGACGAGCGAGCGGCCGGCGTAGTCCACGCGCAGGCCGAGGACCCCACCCGGGTGATTCAGCGAGCGCGCAGTCACGGTCGCGCCGCCCGGCAGGGCTGCACGATCGCCTGAACCGAGCTCGCGAAACCGCATGGTCGCGCGCATGTCGTCGAGTCGAACGGGGAAGTGCGGCGGGCGCATCTGCATCGAGAGCGCCTCGCGGAGCGAGAGCGCCGGCGCGAGGTCCGGGGCAGCCCCGGCGACCTCGAGCTCGAAGCCAGGCACCCAGCCCGGCCCGAAGAACGGCAGCCCTTGGATGTGGTCCCAGTGCAGGTGCGAAAAGAAGAGGTGTGCTCGCTTGACCTTCCCGCCGAGGAGGGTCTCGCCGAGCGCGCGAATGCCCGTGCCCGCGTCGAGAATCAGCACGTCGGCCCCGCAGCGGACCTCGAGGCAGCTGGTGTTGCCTCCGGCCCGTGCCGTCATTGGACCGGGGGAGGCGATGCTCCCTCGGACACCCCAGAAACGCACCGTCATTGCCATCGATAGCCGTCTCCTCATCATGCGCGGATTGCGCCGATGCTCCCCTTCAAAGCGAAGACTGTGCCTTAACGAAGCGACCCGCGGTGGGCCCCAAGTCCAAACGGGTGAGCGGCAGCGTCGTCGCGAGAAAACCAGTCATTTCGCACCAACCACAAGCGGATGCGCACCACCTCGAGCGAAAGTTCCCGTCGGGACGCTGCTCACGGCGAGCGCAGCTGCTGCATTTGCGGAGAGCACCCTTCAAACCTGCAAGCTCTTCGCGGGGACCTCAGTGTTACAGCCTTGTCAACCTGAGGGCGCCGCTACTCCTTGGCGAGGTCGACGAGCTTATCGACGAGGGCTGCGTCGAAGGTGTCTTGCTTGAGCTTCGAGATGGCCTTCTCGAAGACAGGGCGCCAAGCCTTCTTCTCGTCGTCGCTCAGGTCGACGACCGTCATCTTGTCCGAGAGCCGGTCGAAGGCCGCTTCGTCCTCGGCGCGGACCTTCTTGCGGAGGGTCGCCTGCACGACGGCGCCCGTGTCGGTCAGCATCTTTCGTAGGTCGCCGGGCAGGCTGTCGAGCCGCTTCTTGCTGAAGGCCATACCGCCCATGACCATGACGAGCGAGCCCTTGGTCATGTGGTCGAAGTACGGCGTCCATTGGAGCTGCTCGGCGGCCAACGTGGGAGCGCCGAGCGCGTCGATGCTCTTCGTCCGGAGCGCCGGCAAGACCTCGGACAGGCTCAATGGGACCAGCGTCGGCTGCTTGTCCATCGACTGGTAGAAGGCCGGCCCGATCAAGTCATTGCGCCAGCTCGCGACCTTCTTACCGTTGAAATCGCTCGGCCTCCGCACCTCGAAGCCCATGGTGAAGGTGCGCAGCTTGCCGAGATCGCCGAGCGTCACGACGAAGCCCGCGGCCTCGGCGCCCGCGCTGAGGTCGCTTTGGACAGCGTCGCGCGCGCGGTCGAGCGCGTCCCAGCTGCGGAAAAGACCTGGGATCTGCAGCGCCATGATGGGTTTGTAGATTTGGGAGAGCCCGACGCTCGAGACCGCGGCCGCGTCGAGTTGCCCGGCCTTGAGCTTGCCGATCACCGTCGCGTCGTCACCCTGCGAGCCGTTGTAGAAAATCTGGAGCTCGAGCGCGCCGTTCGACTTCTTGGTGATGGCCTCCTGCCAGACGCCGAAGACCTGACCCCAGAGGCTGTTCTTGGGCGCGCCCGTCGCGATCGACACGACCTCCGCGGCCGAGGCCGCGCGCGTCGCGAGCAGGAGAAACACAGCGGCGAAGAGCGCAGCGAGGCGGGGCTTCACAGGATGGAGAGTAGCAGCTCGAGTCGTCCTCTGGTCCAATCGCCCCCGCGATGCTGACCCCGCAAGCGCTCGAGGAGCACGCCGCGCGCGTGCGAGAACAGGGCTTCACCATCCTCGAGGACGTCCTCGACGCCGAGGCCACGGGCGCGCTCCGGACCGAGGTCGAGCGGCTCGAGCGGGAGCTCGCGATTCGGCCGGGGCCGAACATCTTCGAGGGATTCAACACGCTGCGGGTCTACAATCTGCTCGCGCGGGGCAAGCTCTTCGAGGCCATCCCCGTCCACGACGACGTCCTCGGTGTGGTCGAGCGCGTGCTCGATAGAGGCTGTCTCGTCTCGTCCCTCTCCTCGATCGACATCGGTCCCGGCGAGACCGCGCAGCCGCTCCACGCCGATGATCAGCTCATCCCCTTACCGAAACCCCATATCCCGATCGTGTGCAACACGATGTGGGCGCTCACGGATTTCACCCGGGAGAACGGCGCGACACGCCTCGTCCCCGGCACTCACAAACAAGACCGTAACCCGAACCCGTTCGGGGACCCGGCCGAGGGTGAAGCCGTACAGGCCGAGATGCGAGCCGGCAGCGTGCTCGTGTTCGACGGGTCGATATGGCACGGAGGCGGGGAGAATCGCACGCGAGAGCGCCGCCTCGGGATCGCGATGAACTACTGCGCGGGCTGGATTCGCCAGCAAGAGAATCAGCAGCTCGGGGTGCCGCTCGAGGTCGCACGCGGCTTCTCGCCGCGGCTCCGCAAGCTTGCCGGATATGGGCTCTACAAAGCCCTCATCGGTCATATCGACAAGTGCAGTCCGGTCGACCTCCTCGACGGCTCGCCGCCGCGGCCCATCGTTGGAGTCATCAAATGACCATCCCGACGAAGCACTTCAGGACCTGCCCGCTCTGCGAGGCCATCTGTGGGCTCGAGCTCGAGACCGACGGCGAGCGCGTGACCGCGGTTCGTGGCGACCCCGACGATCCGTTCAGCCGCGGCTTCTTGTGTCCCAAGGGGGCGGCGCTCGGCGCCCTTCACGAGGACCCCGATCGGCTACGCCGACCGCTCCTGCGCGACGGCGCCACGTTCCGCGAGGTCGGCTGGGAAGAGGCGCTCGACGCCGCGGCGCGAGGCTTACACAGCGTTCAAGAAAAGTACGGGCGCGACGCGCTCGCGAGCTACCTCGGCAACCCGACCGTCCACAACACGGGCGCGCTCGTCTTCGGCCCCACGTTCTCGCGCGCACTGCGCACGAAGAACCGCTTCAGCGCGACGTCCGTCGACCAGCTGCCGCATCAGCTCGCGGCGTTCTGGATGTTCGGCCACCAATTCCTCCTGCCGATCCCGGACGTCGACCGCACCGACTTCATGCTCATCCTCGGGGCGAACCCAGTCGCGTCGAACGGCAGCCTCATGACGGCGCCGGACATGCGCGGTCGCCTCGAGCGGATCCTCGCTCGCGGGGGCAAGGTCGTCGTCGTCGATCCCCGCCGCAACGAGACCGCGCGTGTCGCGAGCGAACACCACTTCATCAGGCCGGGGACCGACGTCTGGCTGCTCGCGGCCATCGTCGCGATCGCGCTCGACGAGGCCGCGCGCGGGCGGAGCCGCGGCCTCGGTCGCGCCGCCGCGTTCTCCGAGAACCTCGACACCCTGAGAGAGGTCGTCCAGCCCTTCACGCCGGCGGTCGCGGCCGAGCGCACCGGGCTCGCCCCCGAGATCATCGAGCGGCTCGCGCTCGAGCTCGCGCGCGCCCCGTCGGCGATCGTCTACGGGCGCTTCGGGTTGTCGACGCAGCGCCACGGCGGCCTCTGCCAATGGCTTGTCAACGCTGCCAATCTAGTGACCGGCAATTTCGACCGCCCGGGCGGGGTGCTCTTCACGCGGCCTGCGATCGATGCGGTCGACGCGCCGTCGGGGATGGGCATCTCCCGTGGCGGGTTCGGCCGCTTCCACACGCGCGTCCGCAAGCTGCCGGAGTTCGGCGGCGAGCTCCCCGTCGCCGCGCTCGCCGAGGACATCGCGACGCCCGGCGAGGGTCAGATCCGCGGGCTCATCACCATCGCGGGTAACCCCGTCCTCAGCACACCGACGGGCAGCGCGCTCGACGCGGCGCTCGCAGGCCTCGAGTTCATGGTGAGCGTCGACTTCTACCTCAACGAGACGACCCGCCACGCGCACGTCATTCTGCCGCCGCCGTCCCCGCTCGAACGGCCGCACTACGACGTCGCCTTCCACCACCTCGCGGTGCGCAACACGGCGAAGTTCGCTCCCGCGCTCTTCGCGCCGGGGCCCGATCAACGCCCCGATCACGTGATTTTGCTCGAGCTCACGCGGCGCCTCCTCGCGCTCCGCAAGGAGCTCACGCTCGCGAACAAGCTCCAGTTCGCGGCGCTCGAGCGCCTCGGTGTGGAGGGGATGCTCGACCTCGGTCTGCGCGGCGGGCCCTACGGGCTGCGCGCCCTGCCGGGTCGCAAGCCGCTCAGTCTGCGCGCCCTCGAGCGAGCGCCTCACGGCATCGACCTCGGTGCGCTCGAGCCTTCGATGCCTGGCCGCATGAAGCGATGGAAGCGTGCGATCGACCTCGCGCCCGCGCCCGCCGCCGAGGCTCTGCGCGCGCTCGCGTCGTCGGAGATCGGCGCGCGCGCTGAGCTCGTCCTCGTGGGGCGCAGGCACCTGCGGAGCAACAACTCGTGGCTCCACAACCTGCCGAAGCTCGTCGCGGGCAAGCCGATCTGCACCCTCGAGATGCACCCCGACGACGCTCGCGCGCGGGGCATCGAGTCGGGCGCGACCGTCACGTTGAGCTCGCGGGTCGGTGACGTCGAAGCGCTGGTCGAGCTGACGGACGCGGTGATGCCGGGCGTCGTCTCTCTGCCTCACGGGTTCGGGCACGGCCGCCCGAGGACGCAGCTCACCGTCGCGAGCGCGACGCCTGGGCCGAGCGTGAACGATGTCACGGACGCTTCTGTCGTGGACGAGCTCACGGGGAACGCTGTGCTCTCCGGGGTGCCCGTGACAGTGCGCGCGGGCGCCTGAGCGCAGCGCGCCGCGCCTCCGCGGCGCCGCGCTGGAGCAACAATCCAAACCATAACGCCCATTGTCGAAGGGCGCTGCATGGACTGGAAACTGCTGAGCGACGCGACATGCAAACTGTCTGGCGTCGCGCGCTCGCGCTCCTCGGTTTCGTTACATTGACGTTCGTCGCTCTGGCAGCGTCCGCCGACAACAAGACTGACACTGTCTTTCTCCAGGACGGTGGTCGCGTCCGCGGGGAGGTCATGGTGGACGACTCGTCGGGTGTCCAAATCAAGCTCGCCGACGGAACGAGCCGCAAAATCCCACGCGCGAGCGTGGCGCGCGTCCAATACGCCGACGAGGCCGACACGCAGATCAAGAAGCCCGAGGTGGAGGAGCCCGCGGCCGAGCCGACTGCCAATACGCAGCCCAAAGCAGTGAAGCGTGCGCGCAAGAGCACCTATCAAGCTCCAATCGAAGACGACTATGCAGTGCGCGAGGAGCGACGCGAGGCGCGCCAGAAGAGCATCCGCAAGAAGAACAAGCGAATGGTGGCTGCGGGGGGCTTCTTCACGGTGCTCGGCGGATTGGGCACGGTGATTGGGGTGGGCCTCATGCTGGAGGGGATCGCCAACGAGGAGACCCACATCCTGCCGGGAGGGGTCATTTGGGGGTTCTCCCTGCCTGGCCTCATCATGGGGAGCGCGATCTTGGGCGTCGGCTCCTCGAGGCTCCGACGCGCAAGCGGCTATGGGGAGTTGCCGGATCCCACGACGTTCGCGAGCGGGCCTTCTTATCAATCGCCCACGCTCGAGCTCACTTTCTCGTTTTGACCATCGACGCTGCGAGCGCGCGTTTGTCGCCCACGGGCGGGGTGAACGGCGTAGCGTGTCGGCATGGGGAATGTCTTACGTCGCGCCTGTCTTTGTGCGACGTCGCTCGCGCTCACCGCGTGCCCCGAGTCGAGTGGCGACGGGCTGGGCACCTCGATCAACGAGGACCTCGGCTGGCGGGTCGTGGCGACCTCTCCCCATACCGATCCTCTACCGAATGAGCCGAACGCCATAACACCGCTCGCGGGGAGCTGGCTGGGTTTCGTCGATGGTCGGCTCTACGTGGGCACCCAGTCCATCATCAGTCGGGCGATCGCACCTCGACAGGAGCCTACCGCCATTTCGTTCGACGCAGAGGGCGACGAATCCCCCCGCGATCTCGGTACGGTTTGGCCAGTCCCGTTCGATACGGACAACCAAGTATCCGTGGTGCTGGACGTCCCTACCCACTATTACGGTTGGGGGACTTCGGAGCTCGGCATCCCTCAGCTCCACAGCGCCGCGTTCGACACGCTGGACGAGACCGTCGTGTTCGACGGGGTGGGCATTACACTCTTGTCAGCGCTCCCCGCCTACGGGCAGGCGAACGCTGCGCTCGACGTGGTCGTCCACCAAACGACAGACGCGAACCTGTCGGTCTTGGGAGTCTACGACGCGCCGGAGCTCTTCGTTCGCGCGCACACCGACGCGGCCGTGACCAGCTACACCATCGACCGGCACGAGCTCTTTCGTCCCCGTGATTATGACGGCTCGGCGTATTTCGTCGGGGGACAGCTCGCGGCCTTCAATCCACCGGGCTCGACTCCGCACCTCTTTCAGGTGGTCACCCGAGGGCCGAGCGGCGGCGACGGATTTCAACGATACAGCCTCGTGACGTTCACGCCGTCGACCGATCCCTCCGCCACCGCGGCCGGCTTCCAGGTGCTGCGCGTCACGAGCGAGACCCCGCTCCCCGCGCCGATGGACCTGCATTTGGCGGCGACGCCGCATGGCGCTTGGCTCTTGCTCGAAGACAAAGTCACGCAGCTCTGGCGCGTCTATCACTTCGATCGCTCGACCGCGGAGCTTTCTCTCGACTACGAGCTGGCTTCACCGCTCCGCCCCACCGACGTGATCTACGACGTGGTCGCGACCGACGACGGCGCAATCTATGTAAGCGCCAATCTCTATCCAGTTCCGGACCACCTGCGCGTGGTGCGCGTCTTCGACGGCGCGGCGGCAGACCTTTGGGATCCGAAGCTGGAGAAGAACCCCGAGGAGTTCCACTTCTTCGGTCTCTACTCGACGGGCGCTCGGGTGTACGCGTCTGTCGCGGATACCTACTTCCCTGACCAAAAGACGGAGCCACGCCCTCGCTGGACCTTCATCACGCCCGATCTGCCGGCCGTCCCACCGCCCGCTCCCCCGAGCGATGAACCATTGTTCTCGCCGCCCGAGATGTGCAATCCGCTGACCAACGTCCCTTGCTCGGCCAATGAGGCTTGCGATGTCGGTCCGAGTCGGAATGGCTGGGCCTGCGCGGACGCGGGCCCCGCCGGCCTCTGCGAAGCGTGTAACCCCGAGACTGGCCCTTACTGTGCCGCTGGCTACACCTGTCGTCGACTGGTGGACGGCGACCCGGCCTCGGGGGAGTGCTTGAAGCTCTGCTGCACGAACGAGGATTGTGGCGCGACGTGCGTCAATAGCCTGGACTTCCCCGTCGGCTATTGCGCAATCTACAACGGGTCGACCTTCGACCCACAGTGCTCCGGGCTCCCGACCGGGCCTGCGCCTTCGGGCGGAGCGTGCAGCGAGCTCGTACCTTGAGTCGAACCTTGCGTCGAATCGGCCTGATCGGGGACGTGCACACGAACGACGAGCTCCTCGAGCGCGCGCTCGTGGAGCTCAGGGCGCTCGGCGCCGAGCGCTCGCTCTGTGTCGGTGACATCACCGATGGCCCCGGAGATGTCTTACGGTGTTGTGAGCTCCTCTCGCGAGAGCGGGTCGCCTCGGTACGCGGCAATCATGATCGATGGTTGCTCACGGACCTGTCCCGCCTGAGCCCGAGCGCTCCGCCGCTACCATCCAGTATCGTCGAGCAGCTCCATCGACTGCGGGACGAGACGCCGCACTTCGTCGAGGGCTATCTGACGAGCCTCGCGACCACCCTTCGCGTCGAGACCCCTTTGGGGGATGCTCTCCTCTGTCACGGCCTCGGTGACAACGATATGGCCAGTCTGCTTCCGGAGCAGGAGGTCGACCCGCGCTGGCATCCTGAGCTTTTCGAGCTTCAAACCGACAGCGCGCTGAGGCTCGTATTGAATGGACACAGCCACCGTCGCATGGTGCGGCAGGTCGGCGCGCTCACGATCGTCAACGCGGGCACGCTGCACCGCGAACACGAGCCTGGGTGTGTGCTCATCGACTTCGAGGACAGGACTGTAATCTGGCTCGACCTGTCTCTCGACCGAACCACGCAGTCCATATTGGGAGCGCTCCCCACGCTGGCGAGCCTGTAACTGACGGCGCCGTCAGTGTGACGCGCGCGCTTTGTCTGAATGCCAGCGTCGGGGCGCATGCGATATGAGGGAACGCGATGAGCGCCTCGACGGCAGAGCTGGCACAAGCGCTGCAGCCGGGGGCTCGCTTGTCGCATGTCCTTGTCATCGACGACGACCGCGCGATCCGGCGGACGCTCGAGAAGTTTCTCGCGGCCGAGGGATACCGAGTCACCACGACCTCCGATCCAATCGAGGGGCTCGCGGCCGCGCGCGCCGCCGACCTCGTGCTGCTGGACCTCGGGCTACCCGGTCTGGACGGTCTCGAGGTCCTCGAGCGCCTCCACCTCGACGGCGGCGACGACCCCGCGAAGGTGATCGTCATCTCGGCGCGTGATGACATGAGCTCGGCGGTCCGCGCGGTCCAGCTCGGCGCGTACGACTACTTGGTCAAGCCGTTGGACGTCGATCGGCTGCAGCTCAGCGTTCGACGTGCGCTCGAGTCGCTCGAGGCCTCGCGGGCGCTCCGTCTCTTGGCGAAGGACTCTGCGCGATCCTTCGAGCCGGGCGCGATCGTCGGCCAAAGCGAGGCCATCCGTGAGCTCTACAAGACGATCGGTGCGGTCTCGCTGAACCCTGCCTCGGTGCTGATCTTGGGGGAGAGCGGCACCGGCAAGGAGCTCGTCGCTCGTGCGATCCACCGCGCGAGCAGCGAAAGAGAGCGACCCTTCGTCGCCATCAATTGCTCGGCGTTCGCGCGCGAGCTCCTCGAGAGCGAGCTCTTCGGTCACGCGCGTGGTGCCTTCACCGGGGCGACGTCGGATCGAGCTGGCCGCTTCGAGCTCGCGGGCAACGGCACGCTGTTCCTCGACGAGATCGCAGAGATGCCGATCGACCTGCAGGCGAAGCTCCTCCGCGTGCTGCAGGAGCGTGTCTTCGAGCGCGTGGGCGACGCCCGCCCGATCCGCGTCGGGGCGCGCATCATCGCCGCGACCCACCGCGACCTGAAGGCAATGATCGCGGAGAAGACGTTCCGCGCCGATCTCTACTACCGCCTCCACGTCATGGTGATCCGCATCCCGCCGCTGCGCGAGCGGCCCGAGGACATCCCGATCCTCGTGGAGGCGCTGCTCGCGAAGCTCGGTCAGGACCTCCACAAAACGGTGCGTGGAGCGACGCCGCAGGCCCTCGAGCTGCTCACGCGCTACGGGTGGCCGGGCAACGTGCGCGAGCTCGAGAACGTCCTCACGCGCGCGCTGGTCCTCGCACGGGACTCGATGATCACGCCCGATCTCCTGCCGCTCGAGCCGAGCCCCACGCACGTGGTCGACGCTGGCGACGAGCGTGTCCCGACGCTGCGAGAGGTCGAGCGCGCGCACATCGCCCGTGTCCTCGAGCTCGCCGGGTGGAACAAGCGACGCGCGTGCGCGATGCTGGATATTTCGCGGCCAACGCTCGATCGGAAGCTCGAGGAGTTCGGTCTCGGTCGCGACAAGCCGTCATGACCGACCTCGTGCTGCTGCTCGCCGCGGGGCTCTCGTTCCGCATGGCGTGGCTCGCCTTGACGCTCACCCGCGAGGTCCGCTTCGGGCGCGGGCTCGCGACGGTCTGCCTCGCCGACGGCGTCATGAACCTGGTCGTCGTGACCGAGAGCATCCTCGGGCGGCGCTATTTCAGTTGGCCCGTCCCCGAGGTCGGGATCCTCCGCGCCGTCATCGTCGCGGTCGCCGCGGTCGAGCTCGCCGACGGCTTGTTCGGCGGTCCACCGCGCCGGATCCGGTGGGCGCTCGCTGCGTCGTTTCTCGGCACGATGGTCGTGTCCGTCGCGACAGGCTCGACAGCCGCGCTCGAGCTCAATTGCCTTGTTTGCGCGGGCGCAGCGCTCGCGATCCTCACACGGCGCCTCGTGGTGATGCGCAATCGCCCCGAGGCTTGGGCGATCGCGATCGTCCTCGCGGGTCTCTCGCTGCGGGTGCTCTCGGGGCTCTTGTTGCTCGGTCGAAGCGAGGCTGGAACGCTCCCGTCGAGCACGGACGCGCTGGTGATTCGTCGCTCGGTCGTCCCCATCATCACGGACATCCTCGCGTCGATGACGGTCCTGCGCCTGGCGCGATGGGGGTCCGTCACGCGCGGTGTGCGGCTCGTGCTCGAACTCGGCGTCGCCGGCAGCGCGCTCGCCCTCGTCTATTACGCCGTGCGCGAGACCCTCGAGCTCGTCGAGCTGCCCAGCCTGCAGCAAACTCTGCTCGTCGCGATCGCCTTCGCACCGCTCGCGATCTGGGCTGCTTGGCGGCGCGTCGCCGGGCGGGTCGAAGACGCGCTCGCGGGCCCGCTCGATCCCTCGCGACGAGCGCGTCGCGAGGCGCTCGAAGAGGTCGCTCGAGCCGTGACGGGCGCGCCCGCGATCGACGCGTTCCTCGCCTCGGCGTGTCGTGCCGCGAGCACGATCGCAGGGGCGCCGGTTCGCTTCACCGAGGCGCCCACCGAGGGAGAGCTCTTCGTTCCGATTCGCCGGCGCGGCACGACGCACGGCGGGCTCGTCGTGAGCGCGGCGGACTCCGAAGCAGAGACGGCCCTCGCCGAGGTCGCCGAGCAGGTCGCGCTCCGCCTCGAGTACGAGGCGCTCCTCGCCGAGCAGCTTCGAATTCGCGCGGAGCTCGAGGGCGCGGCGCGGCTCGCGGCGCTCGGGACCTTCGCAGCGGCGATCGCCCACGACATCCGCACGCCCCTCACGAGCGTGCAAATGAACGTGCAAATCCTCAGGCGCAAGGTGTCGCTTTCCCCGGACGACATGGAGCACTTCGAGCTCGCGCTCGAGGAGCTCGCGCGCCTCGACCGAACGACCGGCACGATCCTCGAGTACGCGAAGCCGGTGAAGCTCGCGTCCTCGCTCGTGGACGCGGACGAGGTGATCGACCAAGTCCTGCGTTTGCTCGCGCCTCAAGCCGAGGAGCGGCGCGTCACGATCGACAGAGCACGCGCATTGGGAGGCGCGCCCGTCGAGGGCGACGAAGCGAAGCTCCGCCGCGTCTTCGAGAACCTCCTCATCAACGCGCTGCAGGCCTCACCCGACGGCGCGACCATTCGACTGTCCACCCGTGCGGACGACGAGCGCGTCACCGTGCAGGTGACCGACGCGGGCAGCGGCATCCGCGCCGAGGACCTGCCCAAGATCTTCGAGCCCTTCTACACGACGCGCGCAGGCGGGACTGGGCTCGGTCTCGCGACGGTCGCGCGCCTCGTGAAGGCGCACGGCGGTGACGTCGCAGCGGAGACCTCGACGACGGGGGCGACGTTCCGCGTGACGTTGCCTCGAGCCGCCCAGCAGGAACGACTCGTTACCCCGTAGGGTCACAGTTCGTTACTCCCTTACAAGAAAGTCACCTCGACTCTCGCGACGACCGCTGAATGTCGATTGGTCCGAACCTTGATTGGGCAGGCAGCGGGGAGGGCGGCGAGGCTGCCTCCTCGTGAAGTGACCAGCCAATCGGTGAGGGTGACGATATGAGCGAGACGCTAGTGCTTCCGGGTTTGGAGACGTGCATGAGGAACGGCTACAACGCGCTCCGCGCGAGCTTCCTCGGCGCGCCCGTGTTCGTGTTGACCTACGACAATCCGGCCAATGTGCTGGAGTACGGACCGTCCGACGACAGGACTGTATACAGATACCCCGACAGCACCTCGGTCTCGAGCGAGCCGTTCACGTCGAACTCCTCCACGACGGAGATCTTCGAGTCGAGCAGCAACTACGACGACTACTTCTCCGCGTCGGTGCAGGGCTCGATGAGCTACATGAGCTACAGCGCGTCGGCGAGCTCGTCGATCGCGTTCCACGGCTCCATGTTCAGCAGCAAGTCGAATTACTACGCTGTCAACTTCGGAATGGAGCAGGTCTATTCGGCGAAGCGGATCGACGTCGGGACCCTCGAGGCGGACTTCACCGCTGCGCTCGCGGCGCTGCCGGCCTCTGCCGAGACAGAGGCAGAGATCGAAGCCTACTTCGACTTCTTCGAGCGCTATGGCACGCACTACCTCGTAACGGGCGGGTTCGGCGGCTACTACACGATGCAGACGACCATCTCCGAGTCCACGATGGAGAAGAGCTCGTCGGTCGACGCCGCGGCGAGCATCTCGGTCGGCTTCCAAAGCGTGACGTCGAGCGGCAGCTTGGACGCCTCCGTCGCCTACGGGAACTCGTCGTTCCTCAGCGATAGCGAGACCGTCTCGACCGTGACCTTCTATACGAACGGAGGGACCTACAACACGGACATCCAGGCCTACTTCAGCTCGGTCTACTCTGCGCCGATCCTCCTCTTGAACCTCACGGGCGCGACCCCGGTCGTGGTCTCTCCGCTCTCCGATCTCATCCCCGCCGACAGCGCGGATCGCGACGCGCGGGTCGCCGCCTTCAACACAGCGCTGACGGCCTACGTTGCAGAGGACGACGGCGATCTCTCGATGCTCTCTCCGCCCGAGGGGCAGCAGATCTCGACCAACTTCGTCGCGTCGCATGACGGCTTCGTCCTCGCGACGATCCTCGAGGTCAATGATGGAGACCGCGGCAAGTTCATTTGCCAGGCCGGACCACAATCGTCGACGTCGAACGTTCCGTCCACGCTCGTGGGCGCTTGTTCGATATACGCCTATGACAAGAAGGACATGCACGTCCCCGCGAGCGGGGTGACGTTCCCAGTCCGCGCCGGGTACAAATGGAACGCGACGTTCACCCCAGGATCGGGCAAGCCCGACACGGCTGTCGGCTTTGTCAGCTTGAATTTGCCCCCCGGCGTCTCACTCGGCCCGTCGCAGACCATGCAGATCGGGGCGGTCCCGATCACTCTGGCATCGGACGGCTTCTTGGTCGGGGTCGTCAATTGCACGGGGAACAACTCGCGAGCAAACCTGGCGGTCGCGCTCCGGGAGGGCATTTTCGCGGAGTGCTCCGCGCACTATGACAAAGACGACGACGAGTGGGTGTCGTGCGCGAGCGTTTGTCTGCCGGTTCAAGCGGGTGAGAGCGCAAGCTTCTATACTTCTGCGCTCTCCGGGACTCCCACGTTCAGCACGTTCTTCGTCCCCATTCAGGGGGCCACCGGCGTCGTCGGCGCCATGATGCAGACGGCGTACAATCAAATCATCCAAGCCGAGACGGACGGCTTCCTCGTCGCGCTCCTCGTCGAGACCGCGAGCGGCGACAAGGCGACCGTGAGCGTCTTCGTGGCGTCCGATCCGAGCGATCTCGCAGACACCGACGGCTACAGGCCCCGCCTCGCGACCTCGATCGACTACGACACGGGCGAGAATCGACGAATCCAATACAACACCATTACCGTGCCGATCGCGAAGGGCGAGTGGTACAAAGTCGACCTCCAGAAGACGGGCAAGCCACAGCTCCAGATTCGCTGGATCCCCATCCTCGAGCCAGTGGTGGCCGCTGCCGCCGAGTAGCGGTCATCGCTTGTGGGCAGCGCGACACTCGGCGATATTCCGCAGGATATGTCGGTCGATTTTCATGGTGCTTCGCGCTGCATGGCTGTCGCAGTTGCTACGCTCGCGTTGGGGTGCGGGTCGTCGAGCTCGACGTCGGGGTCGAGCTCGGCGAAAAAGGATGGCTCGGCTGCGAGCAGCGCGGCGAAATCCACGGCCGCGACCTCTTCGCCCAAGCCGACCCCGACGGCGAGCCAAGCCCCGAAGCCGTCTTCATCGGCGCCTGTTTCAGCGACGCCGACTGTCAGCGCGACCGCGAGCGCACCCTTCGTGAAGCCCGACGTGACCGCGTTCAAAGACAAAATTTGCAGGGGCGCCGACGGAGACATTCTGAATTTCATGTCCGCGATCTCGCGCGCGGCTGTGGGTGCTTACGAGCGAGAGACTGTGTTTGGTGAGCTCCTCCCAGACGGCTCGGCCGTGCCGCAGTCGAGCCACGCGCTGTGCAAGTCCGCAGCGCCCGCGCCTGCGACTGTCCCGACTGGACCAATCAAGCTCGGCGATCTCGATGACGAGAAGAACCCGTTCCACAGTGGCGACGAAACCACCGGGTGGAAGTGCCTCAAGTTCGGCCTCGAGGCGCTCCCGGCGGTGCAGCTTCGCTATCAGGCGGGGTCGGGCTACGTCGGGCCCGCCGCAGGGTTGCCCGACCCCGGCCCGACAGGGTTCGAGATCTCGGCGACACTCCCTCCCGACTCCGACGGCAAGTCGAAGATTATGACGTACATTGGTTGGGTCGACCCGAGCACTTCGACGGCCCACGTCTCGCCAGAGCCTTATTGTTCGGAGTAGTCGCGACGTGACGCCGCTCCGTCATCCCACCATCGCAGCAGTCCTCGTGGGCGCGGCGCTCGTCGCGTGGAGCGGCGCCGCGCGCTCACAGAACTATCGCTTCCCCAGCGCCGACGAGCACTACGGCTATTTCTATCCGACCGCGTACAAGGACCACGCCGGCGTCGACTGGAATTGCGGCGACATTCGCTATGACGGCCATCAAGGCTCGGACTTCGGCGGCGGCAGCTGGGAGGGCATGGCCGCCGGGCGAAACATCGTCGCCGCTGCGCGGGGCGTCGTCACGTACACGCATGACGGTGAGTTCGACCAATGCTCTACGGGCGATTGTCCAGGCGGTGACGGCTATGGCAATCAGGTCTGGCTGGTTCACCCCGACGGCAAACACACCGTCTACGGGCATATGAAGCAGGGCACGGTCGCCGTCACCGTCGGTCAATACGTGGACTGTGGCGACTTCCTGGGGCAGATGGGTTCTTCGGGGCACTCCACTGGCCCACATGTCCATTTCGGTGTGCTCGGGCTGGATGGAGCGTTCGAGGACCCTTTCGACGGGCCTTGTTCGGGCCCCCCGAGCTATTGGGTCGACCAAGGCAACTATGGCGAGCTGCCGTCGCTCGACTGCGCTCCGCCACCGCCGGTCTGCGCTCCAGTCGGCGTCGTGACGTGCGGCGCCGAATTGACCGCGCGGAATGACCAGGCCGGCTCGACCGACGAGCACGCGTACTACGGCTGCGGCACCGAGTGGGTCTACGACGGGCCCGAGGTCGCATACAGGTTTGTAACCGATCGCGACGAGCCGGTCGTGATCGCGCTGACGGGCTTGAGCGCGGACCTCTCTCTCCATGTGCTCGCGTCCGACGCCTGCGACGCCCACGACTGCGTGGGCTACTCGGATGAGTCCGCGACGGCGAACGAGACTGCGACGTTCGACGCGACGGCGGGGCACGAATACCTCGTCGTGGTCGACGGCTTCAAAGGCGCCACGACCGACTTCACGATGAACATCTCGTGCGACGGCAAGCTCCCCGAACCACCCGCGGGCGGCGCCGGCGGGGCAGGGGGAACGGGCCTCGGCGGCCAGCCGGGTGTTGGCGGTGCAGCCGCGGCAGCTGGCGGGAGCGACGGTCTCGGTGGCGCGGGCGCGGCGAGCGGTGAGGCAAGCGACGCGGGGTGCTCGTGCAGGGTGGGTCAGGGTGGCCCTTCGACACCTTCGTGGTCGGCGCTCGTCCTCGTCGGTTGGGCACTCGGGTGGGGGCGCGCGCGCAAGGCTTTTTGCCGGAGACAGGTCAGGGCTGCGTTGTAATCTCGGGGCCGCCTCCGTGACGAGCCTCGAATCGATTCTGGATTTGCGCCCCGCCGAGCTCGGCGATCTCCTGCGAAAAGGCTACTCGATCGATCCTGGAGCCCTCGCCGACGCGAACTACTTCGGCGTGTCGCTCGGCCTACCCGCGATCGTCGAGCGCTTCACTTGGAAGGTCTTTCGCAAGGCTTTCCGACGCGACCCCGCGTCCGGGCGCGTCGTCGGCTTCAACGTCCGCCTCCAGCAGCTCGGCATCGGCGGCCCCGCTGAACCGATGCTGAAGCGCGGCAAGCCCATCGAGTTCGGTCCGTTCGCCGTGACGGAGCTGCCCCCGGATGGTTCTCCGTTCGGTTGCCGCGCGGGCGTGCTCCTCGACTACGGCGTCCCCGCTTCGGCGCTCAGCCCGCTCGGGCTCGTGCGCGATCCTCTCGTGGCGCTCGAGCCAGGCTCGGTCGAGCTCCTGCTCGGCGCGACCTACCTCGCGTCGCCCCTCTCGCGGCGCAGCTCGATCGCGAAGACGCCGAGCTTCTTCGTCCTGCGGCGTGAGCCCGCTTGAGCGCGCACACCTCGATGAAGGGCGTCGCGCTTTCGTTCGAGCACGTGGGCAAGCGCTTCGGCGAGACCGTGGTGCTGTCGGACGTGCATTTCGCGAGCGAGCCGGGGGAGCTCGTCGTGCTCGTCGGTCCGAGCGGCTGCGGCAAGTCGACCTTGATGCGGCTCGTCGCGGGTCTCGAGAGCCCGTCGGAGGGCGTGATCCGCGCGGGTGATCGCGTGCTCAACGAGGTGCCACCTCACGAGCGCGGCGTCGGCATGGTGTTCCAGAGCTACGCGCTCTATCCGCACCTCACCGTCGCGGAGAACCTCGCGTTCCCGCTCTACGTCCGCAAGGTCCCCGAGGCGGATCGCGATCGTGAGGTCAAGCGCGTCGCGGACATGCTGTCGCTCGGTCACCTCCTCGAGCGGCTCCCGAAGCAGCTCTCGGGTGGGCAGCGGCAGCGCGTCGCAATCGGCCGGTGCCTCGTGCGCAAGCCGGAGATTTACTGCTTCGACGAGCCGCTCTCGAACCTCGACGCAGCCCTGCGCAGCCAGATCCGCGTCGAGCTGAAGGCCCTGCAGCGCGAGCTCGGTAAGACCACGATCTACGTCACGCACGACCAGATCGAGGCGATGACGATGGCCGATCGCATCGTCGTCTTGAACCGCGGCATCGTCGAGCAGGTCGGCCCGCCCGAGGCTCTCTACGAGCGCCCGGCGAATCGCTTCGTCGCGCGCTTCATCGGGACGCCCGCGATGAACCTCCTCGCGGGCCGCATGAAGACAGGCTGGTTCGAGAGCGGTGCGCTGCGCGCGGCTGTGCCGAGCGCGCCGGACGGCAAGGTCGTGCTCGGCCTGCGACCCGAACACGTGCGCATCCACGGCGGCGGGCGCACGCTCGGTCGCGTGCGCGCCGTCGAGCCCGTGGGCGAGGCTGGCTATCTGCACCTCGACGTCGAAGGGCTCGAGCACGACCCCGGTGAGGGCAGCGCCCCGAAGGGCGAGACTCCACGCAAGCCGCTCCTCACCGCGAGCGTGCCGGGGCGCGCCGCGTTCTCCTACCGCGAAGGCGACGAGGTTCGCTTCGACGTCGTCGAGTCCGGGCCGAGCCTCTTCGACCCCGACACGGGCCGTCGCGTCGAGGGCTGAGGCGCGGTGAAGAAGCCTCGCATCTCCCTCCGGCTCGTCGCGTTCCTCGCGTTCGTCGCGATCGTCATCGCCGCGCCGCCCGTCATCAAAGCGACCTCGCCCGCGCCGCCCGGCGTGCGCATCGTGCTCTGGCACTCGCAGCGCGGTCGCGAGAAGGACGTCCTCGAGGCGCTCCTCCGCGAGTTCAACGAGGCCCACAAGGGGCGCGTCGTCGTCGAACCTCTCGGTGTTCCGGACGGCACCTTCAAGGACAAGCTCCTGCGCACCGTGCCGCGCGGCGCCGGCCCCGATGTCTTCATCAGGCCACACAACGAGCTCGGTGAGCTCGTGCGAGATGGCGTCGCGCGACCGCTCGAGCCCGCGAGCGTCGAGTCGAGCTCTGCGTTTTTGTCGGGGCTCGATCAGGCCGTCGAGCTCGGCGGCAAGCGTTACGGCGTGCCGCTCACCTTCAAGGGCCTGATGCTCTTCTACAACAAGAAGCTCATGCCGCGCGGGCCGCCCGCCACCGCCGAAGAGCTCTTCGCGGCGAAGTCGACGTTGCCCGCGGGGGTCTTTCCGCTCGCGTACGACGCGACGAGCTTCTTCTTTCAGTCCCCGTTTTTCCTCGCGGGTGGTGGCGTCGTCTTCGAGAACGTCGACGGCCCCTTTGCGGTGTTCTCCGGCAAGGGCGGTGAGACCTTCCGCTTGCCGGGTGAGCTCCGCAAGCAGGGCGTCATGCCCCCCGAGCCCAGCTACAACGAGGCCGTGCGCCTCTTCGAGGCGGGCGAGGCCGCGACGATCATCATCGGTCCGTGGTACACACCCGAGGGCCCGATCGCGCAGGCAAAAGACTGGGATATCGCGCCGCTGCCCTCGTACCAGGGCCGCCCGATGGGCTCGTACGTCACGGTCGACGCAGCGTTCGTCGCGAGCTCCAGCCTGCACCTCACCGAGGCCGAAGAGCTCGCTGCATTTCTCGGGAGCGATCGCGCTGCGGATCAGCGGTTCGCGGCGCTCGCGTTGCCGCCCGTTCGCGCGAGCGCTTACGAGCCCGCGGGGCTCGTGGGCGCGGCAGCCGCTGACTCCTTCCCCGCGAAGCTCGCGCGCATCCAACGGCTCGCGATCGAGCGCGGCGCAGTCACCCCGAGCTCGACGCGGATGGCGGCGGTGTGGCGCCCCGCCGAGGACGTCCTGCGCGCATCGATCGCAGGCCGCGACGTCGACGAGGCGCTCTCCTCGGCGCGCACCACGCTCGAGCGCGTCGACACGAAGACCCCGCGCACGCACAGCCCCGCGCCGGCCGGGATTCTCCTCGCCGTCGTGCTCACGCTCGCGACGCTGATGCTCGTGCGCCAAGCCCGCGTCGAGGCTCGCTCTCCCGAGGCCACGCGCGCGAAGCTCATCGGCAGCTGGGGTCGTGTGGCGCTCGGTTACCTCGCTCCGGGCGTCACCGCGACGCTCGTGCTCGTGCTCGTGCCGATGCTGGTCGCGATGGGCATGTCGCTCTTCGAATACGACGGCGGCAGCTTCGTGTTCGTCGGGCTCGACAACTTCCGCGACATCCTCTTGCCGTCGCTGCAGCGCGCGTTCGAGGCGCGCTCGTTCTACTTCGCGCTCGGCGTCACCATCCTCTGGACGCTCGTGAACGTGGTGCTCCACGTCACGTTGGGTGTCGCGCTCGCGCTGATGCTGCGGCCTGCCTGGGTGCGCCTCCGCGCCTTGCAGCGCATCGTGCTCGTCTTGCCGTGGGCGATCCCGAACTACATCACCGCCCTCGTTTGGAAGGGGATGTTCAACGCGCAGGTCGGCGCGATCAACGCGCTCCTCGAGCCCTTCGGCTTCAAGAACTTCGCCTGGTTCGATCGGTTCTACACGGCGTTCTTCGCGAACGTCGTGACGAACACCTGGCTCGGCTTCCCGTTCATGATGGTCGTCACGCTCGGCGCGATGACCGCCATCCCGAAGGAGCTCGAGGAGGCCGCGACCCTCGACGGCGCCTCGCGCCTCGATCGGCTGCGGCACATCGTGCTCCCCCACGTGAAGCCTGCGCTCGTCCCGTCGATCATCTTGGGCAGCGTCTGGACCTTCAACATGTTCAACGTCGTCTACCTGGTGAGCGGCGGCGAACCCGGTTCGCAAACGGACATTCTTGTAAGCGAGGCCTACCGCTGGGCCTTCGAGCGCGGTCAGCGCTTCGGCTACGCGGCGGCCTACTCCGTCCTCATCTTCGCGTTCCTCCTCATTTACGGGCGCGTCACGCGCCGCGTGACCGGAGACGAAGACCCATGAAGGCGCGCCCCCTCGAGGTCGTCCTCGTCCACATCGGACTCTTCATCGCGTCGCTTGGCGTGCTCTATCCCGTCTTGTGGGTGCTCCGCCTCGCGCTCAGCCCCTCGGGGCGCCTCGCGCCGAGCGGCCCGCTGCCCATCCCCGAGCACGTCTCCCTCGACGCCTTCAAGGCCTTCGTCCTCGCCCGCGACTTCCACGGTCGGCCGATCTTCTTCATCCAGCTCGCGAACTCGCTCCTCGTGAGCGGCGCGGCGACCATCGTCGGCGTCGTGTTCGCGCTCTCGGCCGCGTACGGCTTCAGTCGCTTTGCGTTCCCGCTGCGCAAGGTCGGCCTGCGCGCGATGCTCGTCTCGCAGATGTTCCCCGCGGTCGTGACCGCGGTGCCGCTCTTGTTCCTGCTCGACGCGCTCGGGCTCTTCGGGACGACAGCGGGGCTCGTCCTCGTCTACGCGACGAGCAGCGTCCCCTTCAGCATTTGGATGCTGAAGGGTTACTTCGATGTCATCCCGCGCGACCTCGACGAGTCCGCGCGCCTCGACGGCGCGTCGTCGTGGGTCGTCTTCACGAAGATCCTCCTGCCGCTCGTGCGCCCGGGGATCGGCATCACCGCGCTCTTCTCGTTCATGAGCGCTTACAACGAGTTCATCATGGCGTCGGTCTTCCTCGACGACGTCACGCGCTACACCCTGCCCGTCACGCTGCAGCAGTCCGTCGGCGGCTACGACCCCGACTGGGCGGTCTTCGCTGCGGGCTCGCTCCTGCTCAGCCTGCCTGTCGTGCTCGTGTTCTTCTTCGTGCAGCGGCAGATGGTGAGCGGCATGACGGCCGGCGCCGTGAAGGGCTGATTGGCTTACGCGATTGTAAGCTTTGGGGTCCGCTCGCCTTCGATGCGGGAGCCAATCACGAACGCTCGCCCGAAGGTCACTGCCTCGAAGGCGTGCGATCGGGGCTTTGTGGGGCTCGTCGATGGGCCCGCGTCGAACGCTTCGAGCACCGAGACGTAGGCATCCGCGAGCTTGGTTGGGCAGTCGGCGAGCGTGCCCCGGCCCCTCGAGAGGGTCGCCAACGGTGGCAGGTGAAACCCCGGAAAGGCTGGAATGCTCCAGTCGAAGACACGCCATCGCTGGTAGGCGCTCTCGAGCGCCTCGAGACACGCGGCTGGGTCGGTGGGCGCCCTCGTGATCGACACAGCGAGGATGGGTTCGAGGTAGGGCTCGAGCACGCGACCCGTCGTCTCGAGCTTCGGCGGCTCGAGCTTGCCGAGGCGTAGCGCGTGATCGATCGGGTCGAGGACGGTCACGCGATAGCGCGTCGTCGGCTCGCCGAAGTCGGTCCAAAGCTCGAGGTCGAGCTCGGCTCGCGCCGTGTTCATCGAGAACGCGACGAGCTCGAGCCGTGGGATCGGGTCGACGTCGTCGCAGAAGGCACGGAGACGATCCGTGATCTCCTCTGCCCACGTCGTCATGTGAACCGCGACGCTACTCGCGCACGTTGCGCATGAAGTCCGCGACCTCGGCGAAGCGCGTGTCGAGGAAGGCGCGAACCTCACCGGTGACACCCTCCGCGTCGAGCGCGCGCTTCATCGCGCGGATCCACGCGTCGCGCATCGCGACGTCGACCGCGACGCGAGCGTGGCGCATGCGGAGGCGTGGGTGCCCGTGCGCGCGGATGTAGTCCTGCGGGCCGCCGAGCCAACCGACGAGGAAGAGCGCGAACCGCTCGCGCGGCTCCTTCGCGACGTGGCCCTCTTCGTCGCAGACATGCAGGCGCGCGAGCGCCGGCTCGTGCACCTCCATCTCGTCGTAGAAGCGCTTCGCGAGCCGCATGACGGCGTCGAGGCCACCGAGCAGTTCGTAGGGAGTCGCCTCGGGGGCCTCGTCCGCGGGGCTCAGAGTCCGAGCTCCACGAGGCGGTCCTCGACGACAGGGTCCGCGCGGACGACGCTGCCCGCGACCAGATCCCCGAGAAGGTTGGGGCTCAAACGATCGACGAGCTCGAGGGCAGCGAGCCGCACGAGGCGAGGGGATTCGTCACCCGCGAGCACGCGCTCGGCGAGCGTGAGCGCCGCGTCGCGCGTGGCTGCGTCGACGCCGAAGCGAGAGAGCATTCGAAGCGCGCGGGCGCGCGGCACCCCGAAGAGCGTCGGGTCGGCCGCGACCTGGAAAACCTCGGCCTCGGTGTGGGCGCCGCTCGCGACGAGCTCTTGCCAGAGCTCAGCGTCGCCGTCGCCCGCGCGAGCGCAGACGTACGCCGAGAGCGCGCGCTCGAGCGGCGTCGCGGGCTCGCGCACGCCGTCCTCATCGGGCAATTCGAAGCGGGTCGCGTCGACGGCGTCGATCGGTGGCTCGGCTGCGACTGGCCCCGGCGGCAGCGGCAAGGGACCGCTCGGCGGCAGGCCCTCGTCGAGGATGCCGCGGTACATGCTGCTGCTCCGCAGCACGCGGATCTGCAGGGCGGTGAACACCGAGCCGCCGTAGGCGATCGGGAACATGATGTTCGAGACGTCGGGGCAGGTCTGCGGGTCGACGTTGTTGATGTTCGGGCACTCGGGGGTGTCGCCGAGCGGGTCGAACGCGGCCACCGAGAACTCCGTCGTGTGAAAGAGCCCCGCGAGATGCCCGATCTCGTGCGCGAGCACGCTCGCGTCGTAACCCGCCATGCCCGAGCGCGTGAAGCCGAGCCCGCTGCGCACCGTGCCGTGCACAGTCGTGGCGCCCGGCAGACCCGCCGCGATCCCGAGCGCGTTGCTGAGCTCGCCCGAGAACCCGCCGACCACGAACAGGTTCACCGCGGGTGCCGTCCCCGCGTTCGCCGAGCTCGCGATCATGGTGCGGTACTCGTCGTACGACGAGACGTTGTCGTAGCTCGCGGGGAGGGTCGCGAAGGTGACATTGCCCAGCGTGAGTCCGATGAGCGGTCCGTAGTAGTCGGTGAAGAGGCGGTTCAAGATCGTCGTGACCTGCGCCTGCGAGGTGCCTGAGCCCGGCGAGATGAACACATGAAAATCGAGCAAACCACCGTGGTAGTCGCCGTCGAGCGTGCGTCGGACCCACACCCGCGAGTGAGCCTTCGTCGGCGTCATGTCGCTGAGGATCTTGAGCTGCCACTGGCCCTCTTGGACGGGCCACGCGGCCGCGAGATCACTTTGGGGGTCCGCGCCGTTCAACGCGAACTCGTCGACGAACGCGGACAACCCGGTCCCGGGGATCTCGAAGTTGAAGATGACGCTGCCACCCGCCGGCGGACGCAGGCTCGCGATCCCCATCGCGCCGGCCTCGTCCGAGGTTGTGAGCGTCGTCAAGCCGAGCGCGTTGTTCGGCACGGGGAACTTGATCGTGGTGCCGACGTTCGCCTCGCCGAGGTCGAGCTCTTTCAGCGCTTCGATCGGGCCGGCCCATGGGTCGACCACGCCACCCCCAGCGCCGCCGCCGCCGGTCGTCACCACGCTGCCGCCCGCGCCGCCGCCGCCAACACTGCCGCCCGCGCCGCCGACCGTGCCTCCACCCGTCGCGCCGGTGCCGTTCGGCGAGCCTGCTGCGCCACCCGACGCGAGCCCGCCCGCGCCGCCCGTCGAGGGCGAATCATCCCCGCAGTGGAGCGCCGCGACCGCACAGAAGACGAAAGACAAGCGATGGAGAACGCGCATGAAACGAGCCTAACAGGTTCGCGGCGACGCACGCTCGGCGCGTGGGTTCATCCGCGGCGAACGGGCGGTGCGTTTCGGAGACCGGGCTGCCGCGGCAGCGGCTGGAAGCGAGCGCGCCAATCTCCACCGCGGATGCGGCGCTTGCCGCGGGCTTGGTCGACCGCCAAGACGAGCGACTCGACGGTCGTGCCGTCCTCGAGTCGAACTCGCCCGAGCTGGAAAATCCCACGCGGATCGAGCGCGCGCAGGAGCGGGAAGAAGCCCGCTCGCGCGAGCTCGTAGACCTCACCGACGACGACGCCGGCGCCCTCCTCGACGAGCGCGGCGAACGGTCCGACCTCGACGAGGCTGTAGCCCGCTGCGGTCCGCGACACTTCGCCCGCTGATTTCACCGGTCGAGCGCCAGCTGCGACGAGCGCCGCGTGGTTGGGCTCGCCGTGGCGTGCCGTTCCGTAGACGAAGAAGCGAGCGCTCTGGGCGTCCGACATTGCTTTGAGCACCAAACTTTCGCTGCGCGGAGCTAGATGCCGGACGGGATGTCCGAGGTGGAGACGGACGTCGGGCGCGACGTCGCAGTGGGGCGCGACGTCGCGGTGGGTCGCGCAGTCGCGGTGGGCCGATACGTGGACGTCGGGCGTCCCGTCGTGGGAGGCGTGGTCGTGCTCATCGCGAGCGTGGACGCGGTCGCCACGGGGGGAGCGGTGTTCGCAGGCTCCGTCGTGGTCGCGACAGCGGTCGCGGTGGGCGCGTTCGCGGCCTGTGCAGCGGAGGCGTCGAGAACGACAGCCGGAGGCTCGCTCGTCGAAGGCCCGGCCGCGCCGACCGAGGTCGTCGGAGGTCCGGCCGGCTGCCCCTTCGTTTGAGGTGCAACTTTATTTGTCGGCGAGCCCGTCCCCGCGGCTGTGTTCCCCGAGTCGTCCATCCCGCGGCGCGTGATCACCACGACTGCGCCGATGCCGCCACCAACGGCCATCGCTGCGAGCACGACCCAAACCAGGCTGCGGCTGCGCTCCGGTTGCCGCGCGACTGCTGGCGTTCGGGGCACCGTCTTGGCGACGACGAAGCTGCTGTCTCCAGGGCGGGCTCGTGTTTTCTGGGCGGGCGCGGCCTCGACGACGGGCGCTTCGGGTTCGGGCGGTGCGTCGCCGACGGGCGCGGCCTCTTCGATGAAGTTGGGGGGAGCGGCGGCCTCGACCCCGAGGTTCGCCCTGGCTTTCCGCGGGATCTTCACCGTCGCAGAGCGGCGCCGAGCACGCGTCGCCTCGACCGCGGCTTCACGGCCACCCGTCGATTCGCGGCCCGGTTTCTCAGGGATGTTGAGGACGACCTTCGAGTTGCTGGCGGCGTTCTCGGGGACGCGACCGGGCGGGATCGAGCGTGGCGCCAGGTATTTGCGCCCAGGGCCGTCCTCGTCCACCGAATCCGGACCGGAGCTGACAGGCGCGCTCGAGACAGGCCCGTTCGCCTCGAGGTCCTTCAGCTTGCGCGGCGGCATGACCTCGGTGGGCTCGTCGGTGTCGACGTTCGGCGTCGATCGCCTCGAATCGCCAGCTCCCATGGTTCCCGGCCAGCCTAGCGGATCGTCCGACAACGGGCGAGCCGATTGACTATTCTCCCCGTTGCATGAGCCCTCGTTCGAACCCTCGCCGGATGGTTGCGCGCGTCGCTTGCGCGCTCCTCGTCGCGAGCGGAGTCGGCGTCGCCGCACCACGCGCGTCGCTCGCTCAGTCGGTCAGCACGGCGCCGACCACCGGCACGCCCATCTCCACGGCGACCGATGACCAGAAGAAGCAGGCGCTCGCCTTCTACGAGAAGGCGAAGAACCTCTTCGGTGAGAAGAAATTCAAGGAAGCGCTCGAGCTCTTCCGCTCTTCGTTCGGCGTGGTGAAGAGCCCGAACGCGCGTCTCATGATCGCACGCTCGTTCCAAGAAATGGGCGACTTCGCGAGCGCGTACAACGAGCTCGCGTTCGTCGAGGGCGACGCGCAGGGCAACGAGCGCTACATCCAGACCGTCGAGAAAGCCGAGTCCATGATGGAGGAGCTCAAGAAGAGCGTCGCCATCGTGACGGTGCAGGTCTCTGGGCCAGGAGCCGCGGACGCGACCGTCGAGCTCGGGGGCAAGCCCTTCGTCGCGGGCAAACCCGTCGCGGTGATGCCTGGCAAGCTCAGCTTCTCCGCGTCGATCAAGAGCATGGTCAAGGTTCGCGCCGAGCTCGATGCGACGGCCGCCACCACGCCCACCGTCGAGCTCAAGATCCCCGAGACCTCGGCGCCGACGGAGACAGGCCCGACGGGACCGACAGGGCCGGCTGGACCGACAGGACCCACGGGGCCCTCAGAAACAGGACCGACTGGCCCGACTGGACCGACTGGCCCGACAGACAGCGGCAAGTCGGGGCCGACGATGGGGCTGCTCGTGGGCGGCATCGTGACGGGCGTGCTCGGGCTCGGCGGTATCGGCGCGGGCGGCGCGCTCTACGCTCTGGCGAAGTCCGACTACGACGAGCTCGTCGATCGATGCGGCGCCACGCCGTCGAGCTGCCCGTCGGGCAGCCGCGACCTCGCCGATCAGGGCTCGACGAAGCAGGTGGGTGCGATCGTCGGTTGGGTGGCGGGGGGCTCGCTCCTCGGCGTCGGGATCGGCCTCATCGCAGCGAGCTTCACGGGCGCGCCCAAGGCCGGGGACGAGCACGCGAGCCTCGTCGTGGGACCCGGTTACATCGGTGTAAGCGGCCGCTTCTAGGGCGCCGGCTTCTAGGCGCCGGCTTCTAGGGCGCCGGCTTCTCTCGAGCGCCCTCGGCGTCGGGGTCGAACGCGATCGGCTTCTTGTCGCCGATGATGATGTCCCACCAGCCGAAGGTCTGCGCGAGCACGTGGTCGAGCTGCCAGGTGCCCACGTGGATCGCGTCGACGGAGCGCGGCCGCGCGAGCGGCTTGAGCGAGGCGTCGGGCATGCAATACGCCGCGCTCGCGGAGCTCTTGAGGAGGTAGAGCACGCCCTCCGAGAAGCCGGAGCCGGCGTAGCAGACGACGCCCGGGATGCGCAGCGCGCGCAGGTCCTCGAGGGCGTAGGGGATCTTCTCGTCGACGGTGCCGGCGCTGTCTTGGTACTTGCACTCGATCGCGAGCGAGCGGCCGCTCTTGCGATCGAGCGCGAGCAGATCGAGCCGCCGAGGCTTGCCGAGGATGCTCGTGCCGAGCGTGATCTCGTCGTAGAGATCGATGCCGCGATCCCCGAACGCCGACGCGACGTATCGCGCGACGAGGAGTTTGTAGTCGTGCCCCTTCATCCGATCACCCTCGCGGCTCGGAGCTCGAGCCGACCTCACCGAGGCGCTGGAGCGTGACGTCCACGGCCTCTTCGCAGATGTCGCTCGCCACGTAGCGGCGGCCGAGCGTGCGCGCCGCGACCCCGATCGAGCCCGAGCCGCAGAACGGATCGACCACGAGATCGCCTGGCTCGGTGCTCTGCTTGATGAAGATCTCGCTGAGCTTGCTCGGCTTCTCGCTCGGGTAGCCGCCGCGGATGCGCGGGTGCTCGAGCACGTCGGGGGTCGACAGATCGGCGAGCCTGCGCTTGCCCTTCTCGAAGAAGAGGATGAGCTCGTAGCGCGCGCGGTAGTGGTAGCCCATCCCGATGAGGCGCTTGTCCCAGACGAGCGGCTTCCAAAATTTGAAGCCGGCGGCCTCACCGACGGGCTTGACGACGAACATCGTTTCTTGATCGCTGTACAAGTAAAGGTGCGCGTTCTTCTTGAGGACGCGGTAGGCCTCGGTGAAGAACTCCTCGAACCGCGCGTTCGGGAACACCGTGAACCAGTCGTTGCTCGAGCTCTTGCTGCGCTTGAGGCGCGTGGTCGTCCCGATCGCCCGGTGCTTCTCGAGCGACTCGTAGGCCGGGTCGGTGACGATGAGGTCGACGCTCGCCGTGGGCAGGCGCCGCAGGAGCTCGACCGCGTCGCACACGAAGGCTGCATGGGTGGAGATCTGCGTCGGGTCGATCGCTGCCGAGGCTGGGTGAGAAAGGGCAGGTATCGGCGCGCCGAGGCCGCCCGATGTAGAGAGGTCGCTCGAGCCGAGCACGCCGAGGTCGAGCTGGCTGTGCGAGGTGGAGTCCGCTGCGCTCATGTGCAGGGTCTTATCACCCGCTCGATGCGCCGTGACCCCGGCGATCGCGGGGCTCGGACATTCTTTGTCCGCGGGGGGGTGATGCACCGTCGATCCACGAGCGCGCGGCGCCATCCGAGGGAGAGAGGCTCCCGCAGCGGTGCCGCGGCGGCCAGCGTGAACTTGGGCCTCGGCCTGAGTGGCGACGCGTTGGCCGCGCAGGAGGGTCCATCTCTGCCACCCCAGGAATTCCCCCACGCGCGCCGGTTCAGCCTATCGTACGCGCGTGGGCCAGTTCGACGCGCGCCGCACGCAGGTTGCCCAGAGCGCTTACGACTTCAGCCGTTACTTCTCGCAAACCTTCAACGGCGTGAAGGTATTGGGCAACGTTCCGCGTCGGCCCGAGCTCATCGCGCCCGAGGGGATGAGCACCGCAGGCGGCAAGCAGGCGCGCCAACCGATCTGCTTGCAGCCGGAGGCTCAGACGCCGACGGGGGCACAGGTCATCACCGTCGGGTGGGTGGAGATCCCCACGCGGCGCGCGGTGATGCGCACCTATCGATGCCTGCTCGGCATGCACAACGCTCGGTTCCGCGGGCGGCCCTTCGACCTCGACGCGCGCTCGTACGACGCGTTCTTCGATCAGGCGAAGTCTCTCTTCGCGCAGTGCGGTCTCGCCGTGACGGAGGAGGACGAGCCCGCGCCGAGCTCGGTGCCGCCGAGCGCGCTCGGCCCTGCGCGTGAGGCTCCGGTCGCGCAGCCGTCGGGTGGGCAGAGCAGCTTCTGGCTCGCGGCGGCGGTGGGGTTCGTCGCGTTCGTCGTCGGCGCGTTCGCGGGTGGGCTCGCGGTCTACGCGCGCTTCGTCGGCTTCAAGTGAGCTGAGCGCACGAGCCGCGTGCGCTCGAGGTGTCCGGCAGAGCCAACACCGGTGATGCGAGCGTCCGGCGCAGCGGACAGCGAGAGCCCGAGCTCGAGCGTTGCCCGCGCGAACCTGCGCGAGCCAACGTCGAGGCACGCGACTCGCTAGGTGGGGTTCGTGCAAACCAGCAAACTCACCTTTTTGCTCGGCCTCGTGTGGAGCCTCTCCGCCTGCAGCGTGGTCGACTCGGAGCCCGAGAGCGCCGACCCCGTCGACCCCGTCGAGGTGACCTCGGGCAAGTTGCCACCCGAGGTGATCCAGCGCGTCGTGCGGTCGCGCTTCGATGACTTTCGCGGTTGTCAGCGGCGCGCAGCGGGCGACCCGAGCGGGACGGTCCGCGTGCGGTTCGTGATCGAAGAGGACGGCAGCGTGCGCGACGTCGAGGACGCCGGCTCGGACCTGGCCGATCCATCCGTCGTCGCGTGTGTCGAGCGCGCCTTCGAAGCGATGAAGTTCCCCGCGCCCACGGGCGGCACCATCGAGGTCGTCTATCCGGTGCTGCTCGGCCGCGGCTGAAATCTGGCTCGACGATCCGCTACGCTCGTGCGCTGCGTGGCCGCGCTGGGGAGTTCGATTGGACGCTACACGCTCGAGGCGCTCCTCGGCGCAGGCGGGATGGGTGAGGTCTACCGCGCCCGCGACGCCGAGCTCGATCGCGCGGTCGCGCTGAAGGTCCTCGCGCCGCGCGCTGCGCTGCACGCTGACGCGCGAGCCGAGTGGACGGCGCGGATGAAGCGCGAGGCGCGCGCGGTCGCCGCGCTGAACCACCCGAACATCGTCGCGATCTACGACGTGGGTGAGCACGACGGAGCGCCCTTCATCGTGATGGAGCTCGTCGAGGGTCGGTCGCTGCGCTCGTTCGTCGGCGACCCCTCGGTGCTGATCTCCGAGCGAATCGCCTGGCTCACACAGATCGCCCGCGCGCTCGGCGCGGCCCACGCGGCGGGGCTCGTGCACCGCGACGTGAAGCCGGACAACGTGATGGTGCGCTCCGACGGCGTCGTGAAGGTCCTCGATTTCGGCATCGCGCGCACGCAGGACTCCAGCTTGGACGCGTCGGCGCCCACCGGGGCCGGACTGCCCGTCCTGACGAGCGAGGGCGCGGTCATCGGCACGCCTCGGTACATGGCGCCCGAGCAGATGTGGGGTGAGCCGCTCGACGGGCGCGCCGATCAGTTCGCGTGGGGACTCACCGCGTACGAGCTCCTCTCTGGAAAGCCCGCGTTCGACGCGGCGGACGCGGTTCGCCTCGTGACGCTGATGACGAGCACCGACGCGACCCCGCTGCGTGAGCGGGCCGCCGAGGTCCCCGTCGAGGTGGCCGCGACCGTGGATCGCGCGCTGAGGCGAGAGCGGTCCGCGCGCTTCGAGTCGATGGAGGCCCTCGTCGCTGCGCTGTCCGCGATCGGTACGGACCCGACCGAGCTCGGGCCCAGCCTCGTGAGCCCCGAGGTCCGCGCGCTGACCTCGATCGCGAGCGACGCCGGGACGCCGAAGCGCACGGGCTTGTTGTTCGTGCCGCTCGCAGGGCTGGTCGTGGGTGCGGCTGTGCTCTGGTCTTTCGCGGGGCGTGGTTCGTCGGCTGCGCGTCACGCGACCTCGAGCGACCCGATCGCATCGACAGAGAGCGCGAACATGGCGGCCGCTCCACCGCCCCGCCACCTCTGCACGAAGCCGCCCGAAGAGGGATCGCTGCGCTGCAATCGAAGCAAAGCGTGGTGCGACGCGGAGGAGCGCCCGATCGCATGCTGCGAGGAGGGTCTGGTCGCGACGGGCGTGGGGGGCACGTGCACGTGCGCGCCGGGCGGCACGCGCAACGAGCCTCTGCAGAAGGCAGGTTGCGCGGTCGCGCTCGACGCCGAGGAGCACAACAGGCGCATCATCCGCGCGGTCCGCCAGCGCTTCGGTGAAGCGCGCGCTTGCCTCGCGAAGGCAGCGAACCCTGCGGCGAACGGCCGCGTATCGGTGCACGCGGAGCTCGACCCGGAGGGTCGGGTCTTCCACGCTTACCTCGATGGATCGTCGCTCCCCGACGCGACCGTTCAAGCCTGCGTGGTCGAAGTGTTCAAGACGATCGAGTTCCCACCGCCGCCCGAGGGCTCGCTGGCTCTCAGCTATCCGCTGGTCCTCGGGGCCGACGACCAACCCAGCGCGAGTCCGTCGCGCTAGCGGCTCGAACCGCGTCGCAGCGCGCGCCCACCCTTGCCGCGCACTGCGACTCCGTCGCGCCACTCGATGACGCCGCCGACGACCACGAGCTCGACACCGGTCGATCGCGCAGCGGGCGCCTCGAACGTCGCGTGGTCGGTGATCGACGCGGGATCGAACACGACGAGGTCGGCCGCGTAGCCGCGCGCGAGCCTGCCGCGACCCGTGAGGCCGATCGTATCGGCCGCGAGCGATGTGGCCTTTCTCACGGCCTCGGGGAGCGTGAGCACGCGCTCGTCGCGCACGTAGCGACCCATCACGCGCGCGAACGTGCCGTGTCCGCGCGGGTGGGACGTCGCGAGCGAACCGTCCGTGCCGAGCATCGTGTTCGCGTCCGCGAGGAGCGCGCGCATCACGTCTTCGTCGATGACGAAGTAGGTCGCTTCGGCGCCGGTCGGGCCCATCTCGGCGAGCAGTTCTTCGAATGGGAGGCCCGACACCTCCGCGGCCTCGGCGAGCGTGCGGCCCACCCATTTACCGCTGTCGAGGTGCGTGGCCTCGGGGCCGAAGCGCCGATTGACCCGGTCGCGCAAGTAATCGAGGAGCTCCACGCGCCGTCGCGTCCGCGCGGCCGCGTAGTCGTTCGGCGGGCGCGCGAACGCAGGGAACAAGATGCCGATCGTCGTGTGGCTCGCGACATAGGGATAGACGTCCGCCGTCACGCGCAGGCCGCGCGCGCGCAGCTCGTCGAGGTGGCCGAGGAGCCGACGCGCGCGCTCGGCGCCGCGCCCTTCGACGATCTTCAGATGCGCGATGTGCATGCGCGCACCCGAGGCCTCGCACTGGTCCGCGAGCTCGTCGATCGCCGCGTCGATCGCGCCGTCATCCTCGCTGCGGAGGTGACTCATCACGACGCCGCCGCGCGCCCCGACGGGCCTCGCGATCGCCGCGAGCTCGCCGGCCTTCGCGACGCTACCCGGGTCGTATTCGAGTCCCGAGCTCAAGCCGAACGCGCCGTCTTCCATCGCGCTGTCGACGAGCTCGGCCATGCGCGCGAGCTCGTCCTCCGTCGGCTTCGCGTGGGCCTCGGCGAGCGAGCGGACCGTCGCGTGGCCCACGAGCGACGCCACGTTCACGCGCAGGCCCTGGCGCTCGAGCCCTGTCAAATACCGACCGATCCTGTTCGCAGGGCTCCAGCCATCCTGGCCGACGACGATCGTGGTGACGCCCATCGCGAGCAGGTGATCGACAGGCTGCGTGGGATCGCTGTGAGCGTGCGCGTCGATGAACCCGGGCGTGACCGTGAGCCCGTGCGCGTCGAGGGTCGCGCGCGCTCGCAGCTCGGGATCGACCAGGCCCACGTGCACGATGCGGCCGTCGTCGACGACCACGTCGGCCGCGCGCGCGGGCCCACCCGAGCCGTCGAGGACCGAGCCGCCCCGTACCCACAGATCCACCGTCTTCTTCGAGGAAAAAGGCGCGCTCTCGACGGGCGCCGAGTCGGGCAAGGGGGCAGCGGAGGTTGGCTCTTGCTGCGCGAGCAGCGGTTGTGACGGCGCCTCGGCGGTGGAGCGCTCTGCCTCGACAGCGAGGGCGTGCGCTGCCTCACCGCGAGCTCGGTCAGGCTCGAGGTCTCCTACCGAGCACGCCAGCGTGGTCGCGGCGAGCGCAGCAAGCAGGAAGCGCAGAGCGCTGAGCACGCCCCAAGATCGGACATCGCCAGCCCGTCGCCAACTTTTTCCTCGGCGCGGGCCCTACAAGGGAGGGCTGCCGTTCGCTCGCCGCTCAGGGGCCGTGCTCCTGACGCTGCGGCCGAGTGTCATTGTGGACGAGGCCAGTGCCCTCGTTCGCGATCGCGTCCGCCTCGTCTTTCCCCACGCCAGTGATGAGCCGATTGGTGATTGAATTGCCAGCCACCGTCGGGTGGTAATAGACCGAAGAGTCGAAGCCGTAGACCCAGATTTGAAAGCAAGTCGCGAGGCCCTTGAGCATCATGACATTGAAGGTGCTCCCCCCGCCGGTGTGACACGCATAGAAGTAGAGCTCGGCCCCTGGGACGAACTTCTTACGAATCTGGTCGCGGATTCGCTGCCCTTGGGTCGCGTCGTTGAAGAACGCATGACTGGTCGCGAACGTCATGTCGTTGACTCCCCGAGATAGGTCGAGGACCTCGTTGTTGCCGGCCTCCTGCTCCTCGGAGTGATTGATTGGGTCGTACTTTGCCATGTCAAAAAGGTGGAAGCTGCCCAGCCTACAGACGCCCGTCTTGCCGTCGACGGAGCCAGCGAGACCAATCAAGTCGTCCTTGCCGTGCGTGACGATGTTGATGCGGGCGATCGTCTTGTCGGTCTCTGCCAGGATCTTCGAGGTGAAACTCCGCAGGTTCGTGAGCGCGTGGACCTTCGCGTTCTTGACGCCGTATTTGTCGTTCCAGGCCTTCGCCTCGTAGTCGGCCAATAGCTTGAACTCCTTGCTCGTAGGGGTCCAATACTTCGAGCTGTCATGGGAGTTGAGCAGCGCTACCTCCGCAGCCGGGCCCGAGTATTCGTAGGGGTAGTCGCCATAGAACCAGAGGATGATCCGGTCCTTCTCGGGGACGGACAGGTGGACAGGCTTGTTCCCGCCCGAGCCTCCTTGGACCTGCGGCGGTGGGCCTGCTCTGTCGCTCGACCCCGCCGCCTTCGCACTCCCAGTCGCTTCGTAGCCGACCTTCGCGAGCTTCTCGTGGAGATCCTTGTAGGTCGGGTCTCCGCCGGCGATGACGCCGGCCTTCGTCTCGCGGAATTGCTTGTAAGTGTTCGCCCCGCAGTAGGGGTTATCCCAATAGATGTTCCAGGTGGTGCCAGGCTCCTTCTCCAGGTCCCACGTCAGCGTGGCCTCGCAGCCGCTCAAATACACAGCGGTCTCGACCGTGACGGTGGTGCTGGCCCCGGGTTCCATCGTCTTGATGGCGGCTGGCGCGGTCGCAAGCTGGTCGTCCCCTGACCGTTCTGTGTCGATCCAGCGGCCCCAAGGCATGTGGACCTTCTTCAGTGTCAGCTTGCCGCCGCTATTGTTCGTGATCGTCGCATCGACTGTGCGGTACGCGTAGTCCTTGAGCATGGCGCCCTATCCCCTCCTAAACCTTGGCGAGCTCTTCGAGCTTCTTCTGTGTGTCCTCGTCGGGTAGGCCAGTCTGCTTCAGTCCGTGGTCCAGCTGGAACGCACGGATCGCATCCTTGGTGACGAGGTCGAGCACGTCGTTCGCGGCGCCCCAGTAATACCCGAGGTTCTCGAGCCGGAGCTTCACCCCCTCGACGGTGTTGGAGGGCGGGACTTCGTTCAATCTGATCTCGAACTTGAGCTGTCGGCCTTCGGGACGCTCGTCGCGGAAGATCGTCACGCTCGCGCTGTCCGCGATCTCGGGCACGTCCAGGTCGATCGCGCCGCTGCCGTCGGTCGACCCCTCGAAGCGCGCGCCGGCCGCCACTGCGAGGTATTCTTTGCCCGCGAGCGGCGCGAACTTCTCGTCTGTGAAGGTCGCTTTGAGCTTCTTCGTCGCGATCTTGTACACTCCTGACGCGACGTCCGGAGCTGCGCCTTTGCAGTTCATCTTGATCTTGGTGCCGTCGATCTTCGCCTCTTGGTCGAGCTCGATGCTCGACTTCTCCGACACGAGGCGAATCGTCTTCGACGTCACCTCGGCCTCCTTGCCCAGCCTGAGCCCTGGGCCGTCCCCGCGCGCCGTGAGCTCTTTGACCGCTTGCAGGTTGATGGACTCCGACACGAGTCGAATTTCCTTCGGCGAGATGATGAGGAGCGAGTCCCCGCATTGGAGCGTAATCGTGTTCGTCGCGTTCAGGACCGTCTGGTCCGACGCGCCTACTGTCCAATTGCCGTGGACGAACGTCGAGTGCGTCTTCGGCTCCTTCTTGGTGCCGACCTCGATCGCCATCTCCTCTTGCACTTGGAGCTTGTAAGCACCACCGACGGCGCTCGTCCTGTTGCGCGTGATCGAGTCGTAGTGCACGCCAGTAACGAACGTGTGAAAGTCGTTGCCTACGACTTGGTGGTAGTTCTTGCCGACCGTCGTCGTTTTGTCGCTCGCGACGGTCTCGTGCATGTTCGCGCCGACCTCGGTCTTCTGGTCGTTGAGGATCTCTTCGCGGAGATTGCGCTGCGCGCGGAAGTAGATCTCCTCGCGACCCTTCGCGTCCTCGAACGATAGTTCATTGTAACCGTTGCCGCCAGGCGTAGTCTGGGTGCGGATACCGCTCTTCGTCTTCTCGGTCGGCAGCGCGAAGGTCGGGGGGTGCGTCCCGTTGTAGACAGTCCCGAGGACCATCGGCTTGTCAGGGTCGCCGCCCTCGAAGACGACAATCACCTCCATACCGACGCGCGGGATGAACTGGTGGCCCCACGCGGCGACACTCCAGGTCTGCATCGTGCGGATCCAACAAGAGCTTTGACCGGTAAAGGTGCCCTCGCGATCCCAGTGAAACTGCACCCTTACCTGGCCGGATTTGTCCGTATAGATCTCGTCGCCAGCGTCGCCGACGACAGTCGCCGTGAGCGCCACCTGCACGCTCCTCCGCTTCGGGCGCGGTGGTGGATACGTCATCGACGCGGGAACGGCCTCGAACGTGTTCACGTAGACGCGCTGGTGTGCGCCGTCCTCGTCGCTCCGGTGGCGGACCTCGACGAGCACGTAGGTCCCGTCGAGGTGATGTCCGGAGAGTTCGAAACGGTGGCCCGGGGAGAAGTCGTGACAGGAGCCTTCGCCTTTCGCGACAGAGGCGCGGCGACGCTCCTGTCTCAGCATCAGCGGAGCCTCATCGCTCGCGAGCGACCATTTGGGGAACAGGAAGGGACTGTGATGTTCGTAGCGCTCGAACGGGACCTTCTGACCGACCGCGCCCGCGACTGCGGAGACCACGTCCTCGACCTTGTCGACGATCGCAGCCGCCTCGCCGACCGCGGGCGCGAGGTCGGGCGAGAGCGCAGTGACCGCGCTCGCGGCGTTCTCCGCGGCCGCTGCGGCCGCCGCGGCGATCTCGAACGGCGACGGGGGAAAGGGCGCAGTCGACACCGCGGCGCTCTGGAGACGGACGTTCGGTCGCTCGGGGTCATAGTCGCGGAAGACCGCGCCCGTCGACCTCACCGCGTTTCTGATGCGGAACGAGACGATGCGCTCGTGTGTCGCGAAGTCGCCGAGGTTGCCAGAGTCGAACGGCACTGTCGGCGCCGCGGACTGTACGAGCTGTGAGGCCAGCATCGTCGCAGCTCCGGCGACCAGCCCGCCCAGCGCGCCTGCGGTGTCACCGAGCATTTCGGCGGCGCCACCCCCCATCGCGATCAGCGTCGACGCCGCGAGCGCCGCCTGGTCGTCGCCAGCGACATTGGGGTAACAAAGCGCGTCGTCAGCGCCTACAATGCTGTCACCCGGAATCAACGGTGAGGCCATGTCCGCGACGGGCCCCGAGACCCCAGGCACGCTCACGCCGAGCGCCGCGGCCCCGGCCGACACGGCCCCGACAGCGGCGCTGGCGGTGAGGACCGCGCTGTCGACTGGGCCGCCACCGAAGAAATAGAAGTAGATCCCGGCCTCCGCCATGATGCGGCGTACGAAGTCGTAGTCGGTCTCTTCGTATTGAGTGCAATACTCACGCTTGGCGTACGAGCGGACGAGTGCCCAGCGCGTGGCGATCCCGGTCTCGGCGAGGACTGCAGTGACGATCTCGGGGACGCTCTGGTTCTGGAAGATTCGCGAGCGCTTCCGACGTTTGAGCAGCGACAGTCGCGGGACAATCCGGATTGTCCACCTGATTGCGCGGTTCACCGCGTGGACCTCGTCGACGGAGACAGCGCGGACTACGCCGTAAAAGGCTCGCTGCTTCTCACCAAAGTCGAAGAGCAGCGTCGCGCGCTGCCCGAGGGCGACGCGCTCCACTTCCTCGGAGTCGGGGCCGGAGACGGTGAGGTTGAAGTGCCAGGAGGCAGACAGTGTCTCCGCGCCCCGCACAGCGTGCACCTGCAGCGGACCGGTGACCTCGTCGATGAGGAGCTGATAAGTGGAGCGTGCCATTGGGTTGCGCAGTCGTACGCACGCACGCTCGACGGCTCCCTATGGGGCACCGATGAATCTGTGCGCTCGCGCCGATTGTCAACCGAGGGGAAAATTCCAGTCTCGCTCACTGAGATTCGTGTAACTGGTGCGTATCACCCAGACACGTCGAAGGCGCCGTGCTTTCCCTCGGCCGGCGCTTCTGACTGGCCTGACTGGCGCTTCTGACTCAGGGCACCGCGTTGGACGTGGTTGTAAGCGTCCAGCCGTCCCCTGCCGCGTCGGTCATGACGATGTGCGTCTCGAGCGTCCCCGGAATGGACGGTAGGCCGTCGAACGCGCCAGCGTCGAACATGGGGAAGTGGCTGTGGCCGTCGACGTTGAACGGCGGGTCGAGCGAGGCGTCGAGCGGGGGCACATTGAACGCGTACGAATAACCTTGGAGCATCACCCCGTCAGCGTACGCATCGACCTGAACGTGGATTGGAAAGATGGTGTTGGGGATGATGGGCCCTGAGGCGAAATCAGGTGACGATCCTGTCGGGGCTCCGGCGGAGGGCACCATCATCCAAACCGACAGAATCGCCTTGGGGAGCGCGCCGTCAGCGAATGGCCATGTGCTGTGCTCTTCGTAGCCGAGCGCCGCGATCGTGGTCGCCAGCTCGACGTCGTACGGGCCGGCGTGGGGGGCGCCCGGGCCGACGCCGAGATTGGGGTGGTTTTGGTGATTGGGCGGCGGCAACACCGCGGCGATCACGTCTCCGAAGTTCTCGAACTGGCTCCCGACGGTGACGGAGAACTGGTGATAGTCGGCCGGCTCCCACAGTGGCGAGCCCATCTTCTCGGTGCCGAGCGTGGCGGGCGGATTCGATATGTCCCCTCCAGCTCCGCCGCCGCCGAGCGAGGTGCCTCCCGTCGCGGCGGCGCCCCCGCCTCCACTGTTTGGCGAGCCGCCTGATCCAGTGGCGCCCGCGCCACCACCACCCGGGTTCGATTCGTCGCCGCAGCCGAGCTGAAGAGCGAGCGTCAAGAAGGCCAAAGAAGACAGCGACACGCGAAGTGGATTGTTCATGGTTGCTCCAGGTCGGTAAGAGGAGGGAGGCGACGTCATCGCTGGCAAGCGATGTGCCTGGTTCCCCAGAACGGCAACACGCGAGAGCGCTGCAAATTCGGCGGAATTCGAGCCGATCTGCCTCGCGGCGCAACGTTGCGCGCCGCGTGCGCGGCTGCTCTGTCGAGTGACTACAGACCTGTAAGCGAATCGGGTCGCTACGGTGTTGCGGAGCTGCTGGGAGCCGGGCGGTAGCGCGCGCGGATCCAAGCCAGCGTCGCGCGCCGCTCCTCCTCCGGCAGGACGCCGCCCATCGCAGGCATGGTTCCAATCGAGCCGGTTCGACCGGCGCTCACGCTCTCGAGCAGTTCGTCATCGGTCTTGTCGAGCACGCCAGGCGAGGCCGTGAAGTCCGCCGCGACGGTGCCACCCAGCCCGCGCCCGTCGGCTTGGTGACAGACTTGGCAGTGCATCGAATAGAGGGCCTCGCCGCTCGCGGGCGCTCTGCTCGTTTGCTGACTGCGTTGTAGGCCTATCCCGTGGGCCATGAGGGACGCGCACACGATGATCCCCACGAGACACGGCATCTGCCACGCCGCGAATTTGAAGACCCGCTCGATCTGCCCAGGCTTCGGCTCGATAGGGAGCTTGCGCGCGGCGCGCATGTGCCAGGGGAATACGACATATTGCGGGTAAGCCTCGAGGACCGCGATCACGCCGAGCAGGCCCATCTTCAGCCAAAAGACGTGGTTCGCGGTGTAATAGGCGACAGGCTTCTCCAGCTCACCGAACAAGCGATAGAGGCCTGCTCCATAAAGCAATATGGCGGCGAGCCCGTTGCCATTGTCGGCGAAGCGGATCCCCTCCACGTCGCGGCGACGCAACGCAACGAGGCGGAGAACAGAGAACGCGACCGCCCCGCTCACCCCCAAGAGGTGTATTGCCGACCCAGCCGCGGCTGTCCAAGACGTCGACATCGAGGTGCATCCCAGAATGGGGTAGCGCCCTCACTCCTTGCAATACTTGTTGATCTCGTCGACGAGCTTCCCCGACTCTTCCGCAGCTTTCGTCAGGGGTTCGACGTCCGGCGTCTTGCCGTCTTTCATCGAGGCGCCTAATCCCTTGTAGGCTTTGGCGTTCGCTCGGAGGTTGTCGCTGTACTTCTTCTTGAGTTCGACGAGCTTGGGGTCAGCGAGTTCGAGGGCGTCGAGGTCACTCGCGTTCTTCTCCAGGTTGCCTGCGAGCGTGTTCAACGAATCCACGCTCGGTTCGTCTGCGCCCTTCATGTCGACCTTGTTGATGACCTCGACCAGCTTGTTGCATTGAGCCTCCTTGCTGTCGGTCGCCGAGCTGGCCGATGCGCTGGCTGTCGACGCGCTGGCTGTCGACGCGCTGGCCGCCGGTGCGCTGTTTGTGCTGGCTGCGGATGAACTTGCGCCGGTCGAGCGAGCCGACGAGCTGCTCTTCGTCGTCGACTCGCTCGACGTATCCGACCGCTTCGTCGTCTGACAGCTCGCAGACAAGAGCGTCACTGCGATGAGAAGGATGCCTCTATTCATCTGGGTCTTGTTCCAGTTGTCCACGTTGACCTGCCCCTCCGTTTGCACTGGAGGTTACACGCTGCGCGAGGGCGGACGTGCCTCGAGCGACGCCGGGGCGTATGAGCACTTTTTCCTGCGCGCGCGCAGCGACGCGGGGTAGGGTGGCCCGACCGCTGGGGGAGCTCACCCACCGTGAGCTGAGAGGCGCGAGAGCGCGCGACCCTTTGCACCTGACCCGGATCATGCCGGCGGAGGAAACGCGTCATGTCGAGCTCGTTCGATACCCCGAAGAAACCCACGCTCAACGTCGTCGAGGACCCGGTCGACGGCCTCGAGGCTCTGCCTCCCTTCGCGAAGTCGAAGCGCGTCTACATCGAGGACGGCGAGCTCGCCGTGCCCTTCCGCGAGATCGCGCTCGCCGAGGGAAATGGCTCGTTCCGCGTCTACGAGACCTCGGGCCCGCACTTCGACGGCCGCACCGCCGAGGAGCTGCGCCGCGGTCTGCCCAAGCTCCGCGCCCCGTGGATCGAACGGCGCGTCGCGCGCGACGGCGAGAACCACACGCAGATGTGGTTCGCGCGCCGCGGCCTGATCACCGAAGAAATGCGCTTCTGCGCCCTGCGCGAGAACGTGACTCCCGAGCTCGTGCGCGACGAGGTCGCTTCGGGGCAGGCCATCATCCCCGCGAACATGAAGCACCCTGAGAGCGAGCCGATGATCATCGGCCGTCGCTTCCTCGTGAAGGTGAACGCGAACATCGGCAACTCGTCGGTCTCGTCGACGATCGGTGAGGAGGTCGACAAGCTGCGCTGGTCGATCCGGTGGGGCGCGGACACCGTGATGGACCTGTCGACGGGCAAGAAGATCCACGAGACCCGCGAGTGGATCCTGCGAAATTCGCCGGTCCCCATCGGCACCGTGCCCATCTACCAAGCCCTCGAGAAGGTGAAGGGCAAGCCCGAGGATCTCACCATCGACGTCTTCCTCGAGACGCTCGAGGAGCAGGCCGAGCAGGGCGTCGACTACTTCACGATCCACGCGGGCGTGCTGCTCGCACACATCCCGCTCACGCGCACGCGCACGACCGGCATCGTGTCGCGCGGCGGCTCGATCATGGCGAAGTGGTGCCTCCACCACCACAAGGAGAACTTCCTCTACACGGAGTTCGACCGCATCTGCGCGCTGATGAAGAAGTACGACGTGTCCTTCAGCCTCGGCGACGGTCTGCGCCCCGGCTGCATCGCGGACGCGAACGACGCGGCCCAATTCGCGGAGCTCACGACGCTCGGCGAGCTCACCGACATCGCGTGGAAGAGCGACGTGCAGGTCATGATCGAGGGCCCCGGCCACGTGCCCCTCCACAAAATCAAGGAGAACACCGACCTCCAAGAGCGCATCTGCAAGGGCGCGCCCTTCTACACGCTCGGCCCGCTCGTGACGGACATCGCTCCCGGCTACGACCACATCACGAGCGCGATCGGCGCCGCGATGATCGGATCGTTCGGCACCGCGATGCTCTGCTACGTCACGCCGAAGGAGCACCTCGGCCTGCCGAACCGCCAGGACGTCCGCGACGGCGTCATCGCCTACAAGATCGCGGCGCACGCCGCCGACCTGGCGAAGGGGCACCCCGGCGCGCAGGCTCGCGACGACGCTCTTTCGAAGGCTCGCTTCGAGTTCCGCTGGGAAGACCAGTTCAACCTTTCGCTCGACCCCGAGAAGGCTCGCGAGTTCCACGACGAGACGCTGCCGGCCCCCGCCGCGAAGGGCGCGCACTTCTGCTCGATGTGTGGTCCGCAGTTCTGCTCGATGAAGATCACGCAGGACCTCGCCGAGTACGCGAACGCGCACGGCCTCAGCGCCGACGCCGCGCGCGCCCAAGGCCTGGAGGAGCGCGCTGCCGCGTTCCGCAGCACAGGCGGCGCTCTCTACGGCCAAGAAGCCGAAGAGGAATAGGACCGGCGTCGCACTCCTCCCTCGATTTGCATTTGCCCCCCGCCGAGATGGCGTGTCGTAAGATGGCAAATTGGAGGGAGGTCTCGATGAAGGTCAATATCTGGAAGGTCTCGACGGTCATCCTCGCTGGGGCGCTCACGTACGTGCTCGCGACCAGCAAAGCCCCCGAGGTCCAGGCCGAGCCGCAGCCGCATATGAAGTCTGCGCTGGCGCACCTCACCAAAGCACAAGAGGAGCTCGAGGCCGCGACTGCCGACAAGGGTGGGCATCGTGCCCTTGCGATCAAAGCCACGAAGGAGGCTATCGAGGAGACGCAGAAGGGCATCGATTACGACAACAAGAAGTAACCCTATCTGCCTATTGTCATTACGTTACGCCAATATCGAATCAGCGGTCGCTAATTCGATATTGGCTACATCTTTTGTGGGTAATGCTAATCTGACGGCCGCGGGGGGATGAATATGGCCGCTCTTTATTCCCCCCTCCGACGACGCGCAGACCCAGCGAATTTGCACGCGTCCGCGCAAGCGAGGTAGTCGTGCGACTCTCGGACCCACATATCGAGGCGCAGGCCACGGCGCGACTCGGTAAGACCTTCAAAGGCAAATGGCATCTCGATGAGCTCGTCGGTTACGGGGGAGTCGCGGCAGTCTACGCCGCGACGCACCGCAACCGCAGCCGCGTCGCGGTGAAGGTCCTGCACAACGAGCTCGCGGCGATCCCCTCGTTGCGCGACCGCTTCATGGAAGAGGGATATGCCGCAAACGCCGTGGATCACCCCGGCGTCGTGCGTGTCCTCGACGACGACGTGAGCGAGGAGGGGGAGGCTTTCCTCGTGATGGAGCTGCTCACAGGCTCCACGCTCGAGGAGCACGCCTCTCGACACGAGGGCCGTTTGCCTTGGGCGCAGGTCCTCACCGTCACCGACGAGATCCTCGATGTCCTCGCCGTCGCGCACGACAAGAACATCCTGCACCGCGACATCAAACCCGAGAATGTCTACGTCACGGATCAGGGCGTGACCAAGGTCCTCGACTTCGGTCTAGCGCGCGTTCGTGAGGCGGGCGTGTTCGGCTCGAGCCGCACGCGAATCGGCTTCACGATGGGGACTCCCGGGTTCATGTCGCCGGAGCAGCTGCGCGGTCAATGGGACAAGGTCGACGCGAGATCCGATATTTGGGCGGTCGGCGCTACCATGTATTCGGTCCTCTCCGGCCAGCTGGTCTACGAGGGCGCCAGTCTCGGAACGACCCAATCGCCGCGGCTCTCCAGAGTGATGCCCGAGGCCCCCGCGGTCGTCGCCGAGATCGTCGACACGGCGCTCGCGCTGATGCCGCAAAGCCGATATTCGACCGCCCGTGAGATGCAGGCCGCGGTGCGCGCGGCGCTGCCTCAAACCACGCCCCGCACGCGGGCCTCGGCTGGGCGGACGACCGGCCCGCACCTCGTGGATTCGAGGCGCGCTGGTGGGCGATCGCCGACCCCTCCCGAGCGAGCGACCTGCGACAACGTGACCTCGATCGAGGTCGCCCCGGGGACCTTCTGGGTGGGCAAGCGCGACCCGCAGGCGATCTTCCACGCTAACCCCTATTTGCTGACGCTCGAGCGTGATCAGAACCTCATCATCGATCCCGGCTCGAGCTCCGACTTCGCCGTAGTCAGCGCCAAGGTCGCGCAGCGCGGCGGGCTCGGCTCGCTGACAGGGATGTTCTTCAATCATCAGGACCCGGACGTCTGCTCGTCGGCCTCGATGATCTCCAATCGCTACGCGGCGCACGCGGCCATCTATTGCTCCGACGCCACCTGGCGCCTCATCGTGCATCAGAACTTGCCGCGTAACCGGTTCGTCGACACCGAGCGGTATGCGCAGGGCTTCAAGATCGGGTCGCGCACGCTGATCCCGATACCCAGTCCGTTCTGTCACTTCCGTGGGGCGACGATGCTCTACGACCCCGAGACAAGGGTGCTCTTCTCTGGAGATCTCTTCGGTGGTCTGACCGAGCCCTCGGCAAAGACGCTTTGGGCGGACGAGTCCGACTGGGCCGGTATCCGCGCTTTTCACCAGATGTACATGCCCTCCAACAGGGCCCTCGCTGCCGTCGTTCGCGCGCTGCGAGAGTTGAATCTCCCTATCGAGATGATCGCGCCGCAGCACGGGCGTGTCCTCGTGGGCGCGACGATGGAGTCGGTGCTCGAGCGCATCGAACGCCTCCCTGTGGGCGTGGATCTCTTCGAGGACGTCGGCGACGGCGTCGACACGATGATGGCTTGGTCGAGCGTGCTCAACCGGGTCTTGCACACGGGGCGGATGGTGCTCGACGAGGAGAGCGTCGACTCCGTGCGACACCACGAGGCCTTCGCGGAGTGCGTTCGCTTCCAGGGCGAGCGCGCCGAGGTCACGCGCGCAGGTCGCTGGACCATCGGCACCGCGGTGCATCTCCTGACGCGCGGGCGAGGGATTTCGCAGGTGAACCCCATCGTGTTCGAGGCTGTGCACGCGTGTGAGGAGCTCGAGCTGCCGAGCCCCGAGATTCACCTCGATCGACCCGCAGAGGAGCTCGCTCCAGCCTCGATGCGCGCGTGAGCATCGCCGGCGCTTTCTGTCGAAGATGGTAGGTTCGCGTCATCGAGCAGCGCCCCTTGCTGCGCGAGGTCGGGCCGCGGCGTCGCGCAGCTGATAGCGGAACTTGGCTGTTCGGGGTGATTCGACCCGCACGAGTACGCCTGCGGTCTCGAGTTCACGGATGACCCGATTCACGTCTCTTCGGCTCACGCGATTCGTCTTGCGCAGGCGGTGCTCGACGAGGACTGGAAGGTCCGCGGGGTAGACGAGGGTGGTCGACTTCGCGCTGAGGATGTCGACGATGGTCGTGCGCAGTTGCTCCGCGTCGGCGAACGGGAGCGTCGCGGGCCGTCGCTTCTCCGGAAGAGGCCACAAGCGGCGATATTCGCGGAGGAGCTCTCCTCTCTTGGGTGGGCGCCAACCCACGAGTGCTTGCTCGAGTCCCATAACAGCGTGCAAGCGATCCGCGCGCTCGACGCCGAGCTCAGCCGACCCGCCATTCGCCGCTACCGTCCAGTGATAGCCGTGCTCTGCGACCGCTACCGCGCCGAGGAAGATCCCGAGCGCCGACTCGACCTCACGACGAGTCGCTCCCGCGCCCCGAAAGCCCGTCTTCGCTCGCGCAAGATACCAAGTCTCCAGCACCTCGAGGGCCGCGACCGAGGGCTCGAGCGGGCCCACGAGCTCTTTGAGCAATGCCAGGCTTCTGTCGCGCAGCGACAAGAGCTCTCTACGCACGAGGGCTTGCTCAGCAGCGCCGGCCACGAGGCGACGCTATCACGGGTCTAGAATCGCGCTGAAGCCCGCGAGGTGGTCATGGGCATAGGACGGTGCTGAAGCAGTCGTCGAGCGGGCCAAAGAGGGCCGCGCCCGCCGGGTATCGAGCAAGGCACTCGTCCCAACAGGGCTGTTTACCCGGATAACAGCCTTGATCGTCGATACACAAATAGATGATGGCGACGCACTCGTCGCTCTCGGCGCAGGCCGTCACTTCGGCGCAGCAGCTCGCGTAGAGGGCGTCCGTGCAGCTCGCGGGGCTCGGCTGTATGCCCCCGCACTCCGGCTCTGCGACGCCGCACTCGGCGGCGCAATTGGCCTCTCGACAGATCTTGGCTGCCGAGTTGGTCCACGTGCCCGGGGCGGTCGCGGCGGCGGTCGCAGTGAGGCAACACGCAGCGTCCTGACAGGCCGTGCACGCGGCGTCGCCGCTCACCAGGCCGGAGACGCAGGCCTCGCCACCCTGACCACCCTGACCGCCTACCGACGCGCCGCCCGAGCCGCCTGCGCCACCCGCTGATAGACCGCCGGCGCCCACTCCCCCCGAAGCGCCGGCGCCGCCGCCGCCCGTCGAGTCGTCGCCACACGCCGCGAGCAAGAATCCCAGTAGGAGGAGCGTTCTTCGCACGGAAACCCGAATAGCGCGCGACGCGCGTGGCGAGGGTTCAAATCGACTCAAGATGTCGAACATGACTGTAAGCAATTCGCCCGCCGGACTCGAGGGCCGACGGGCCATGGCGGTCTTGGGGCCGCTTTTTGCTGTCAGCGCTACGGTTTACTGACGGAATTGTAACGAGTGGTCCGGTCTCGCGGCGGCTTGTCGGCGAGTTCGGCGGAGAGAAGGTTGAGTTCCCACGCGCACAGTAGTTCGATGCGGCGATGTTCAAAGTGCGAGCGGTGTTTGCGCCGAAGGAGACTCCCCCCGCAGGGGTGCACGCGTGGTCCGACGGGACGCGCGTCGCCATCGTGTCGTCGCCTCGGGGGGAAGAGGCGGAGTCGTTCCCAGTCTGGTTTTCGGAGGACGGCAGCGCTTTCGTCGAGGGTAAGCTCGACTTCTCCGCGGCGAACGTCGAGTACTTGAACGAGTTCAGTGGGCCGACGGCGGCGCCACGCGGGCGCCTCTTCAAATATCGGAATAGCAGGGTGTTCGAGGCTCGCCTCGGGCGCGACGTCACCTTCTCACCCCTCTTCGAAATACCGGATAGTCGGGAGTTTCAGGCGAGCGCGATCACCGTCACAGACGGTAAATCGGGGCTGTGGCTCGGCGGGCACAAGGCAGCGGACTCGGCATATGGGTGGCTCTACGCGAGCGGCGATGACGGTAAGTCCTGGACGCGCGTCGCAGCGAAGCTGCCTGGCGCCGTGGCAGCCCTCTTCCCCAGCGACGCGGGGGTCCTCGCGCTCGTTTACAGGTCTGTCATCAAAGTCGCTGGCGGGGACCCGACGGAGCTCGCGAAGTTCAAGGACGTCGTGACGAATGTCCACGTCGACGAGCGCGGGCTCTTCGGCTTTGGCGAGACGTTCACGGCGTTCGTCGCGCCGGGGAAGAAGGCCAAATACGGCAAATTCCTCGGCGACGCCGACCGCACGAAGCGGAGCACGGTGGTCCATCACAAGGGCTCCTTCGTGATGGCAGCGCGCGGCGGCCTCCACTCCTCGAGCGACGCGCTCGGCTGGGAGCCCATCGCTGGATGGGACACTTCGTGTTCGGTGCGCAGCCTGGTGCCTTGTGGGGTCGGCGTGCTCGCGGTCACCCAAGACGCGCGGGCGTTCGTCGTCTCGCCTTGAGCGCTATTGCGGAGTGCAATTCTCCCCATCCCAGCACTCGCCGACAGCGCCGCAGTCGCAGCCGTCGCCCAAGATGCCTTCGCAAGGCACTTCGTCGCACGCGTCCGCGGCGCCCCCACAGCTGAGTCGTCGCCACTCACCACCACCCGCGACGCAGGCTTCTTCTGGTGAAGGCGAGGCGACCTCGGCCTCACAAGCTTGGTTCAGCAGTGTCGTGAGGCTCAGCAGGGCAGCTCGCGCACTCCGGATCACGGATCGCTGCCGGGCTCGTTTTTGAGGAGCGACATCGAGAGCACGAGGGCGCCGCGCTCCTCGACGGTCATCTCGACGGGCGGGCCGGGGAGCTCCTTTGCGAAGCACGCGATGGTCCTGCGCTCGCCGCCGCCCTCGATGGGCTCGATTGCCGTGTAGCGCCTGCACGGGAAGCTGCCGGCGGGGGTCTCGGCGGTCGCGTCGACGATGGTCGTCGTCGCACGGGGGTAGCTCGCGTGGTGGCGGAGCTCCTCCCAAGTGACGGTCTGTTGCTCGGGATCCCCCAAGGTTTTACCGTTCTGATCGATGAGCTCGCTCACGAGCGTCGCGCGCTCGTCGTCCGAGATCATGAAGCGCACGCGCTTCTTCACTGCGGGTTTGTCGGGCTGCTCGATGAGCAGCGTAATGATGCGCCCAGTCTTGCAAGCCTCGCGGAGTTGCTTCGCCGTGTAGGGGAAGGGCGCGAGCTTGTCGTCGGGACCCTCCGGCGGGGCAGTGCTCGCGGAGCTCGAGGCCGTCGCGGTCGTCTCCGCGTGGTTCGAGCCGTTCGAGCTGCCGCTGCATGCGGCGATCGCGAGGGCGAGCGTGGTCAAAGCGCCGAGATTGAGAGAGCGGGTCAGCATCGAGGTCGCAGGTTACACTGCAGCATGCAGAGCAGGGTCGGCTTCGCGGCGGGCTTCGCCACAGCGCTCCTCGTCGCATGCGGGGGCGGGGGGGGGGGCTCGGAAGAGCCCGCGGCGAGCGCCGGATCGACCGTCCCGCCGAGCGCGTCAGCGCCCTCGAACGCGAGCGCAACTGCGAGCGCTGCTGCGAGCTCGGCACCCATCGCGGCGGCCTCGGCTTGCCCCGAGGGGATGCTCCTCGTCGAGGGAAACTATTGCACGAACCTCGAGGTCGACTGTCTCGAGCAATTCTACGCGCCGCAGAATCACCTTTGGGTTTGTAAGCGCGTGCGGGAGCCGACCAAGTGCATCGGCAAAGAGGTGCCGAAGCGCTTCTGCATCGACAAGTACGAATTCCCCAATCGAGAGGGGCAGCGCCCGATGGTGATGCAGAACTTCTACCAGGCCCAAGTCCAATGCGACAAAGCGAAGAAGCGCATCTGCACCGAAGAGGAGTGGACGATGGCCTGCGAGGGCCCGGAGCGCAAACCGTTCCCTTACGGGTATGTTCGCGACCCGCAGAAGTGCAACGGCGATAGGCCCTACGGCTTCCCCGACAAAACCAAGGTAACGAACAGCGATCCCGCGGAGCTCGAGCGCCTTTGGCAGGGCAAAGTGTCGGGTTCGCAGCCTGATTGTGTGAGCGACTATGGTGTCTACGACATGCCTGGAAACGCCGACGAGCTCGCCGCCAGCGTGACTCATTTTGCGAAGCCGAAGGAAGGCCAAAGGCCGAGAGACTTCGACAACGTGACGACCGGGGGGCCCTGGTATTACGGCGTTAGGAACCAGTGCCGGCCGAAGATTTACACGCATGACGAGAGCTTCGCCTATTACTACCTATCTTGGCGCTGCTGCGCCGAGCCCGACGGCGCTCCCAACGACCCGCGCGCCCCGAAGCAGATCGAGCGCGGCTGGAGCTTCGACAAGGTCCGCGACATCGCCACGCACAGCTGGAAGCTGAGGCTCAACGACAAATGGCCGGGCGACGATGGCTACGTCTCGGGGGGCGTCAAATAGGTTCGGCTCGTTCTTTACGCGGCGCGAAATTCCCTGGAGAATAAGCCATGCGCTCGGTTCGCTTCTCGTCGAGTCTCACACGGTCGCTCACGCTGATTGCGCTCGCGCCGGTCGCCCTCGTTGGGCTCGCTCGGGACGCGCGCGCTGACGAGGTCGCGAAGCCTTGCGAGCCCGAGGCCACGCAATGCGCCGAGGCGCCCGTCGCTTATTCGAAGGAGATCGTCCTGCCCATCCAGGCAGGGTTCGACACCGGCTGGGTGCCGCAGAGCTCCCCTGTCCAAGTCCACCTCTGGGCGCAGCTCTGGGCCAACAGCAAGGTCGATCTCGCGGGGCGCTTCCGGACCTCGTGGCCCAACTCGCTGACGCTCGCGGCCACGGGCACGCCGGGGGCAGGCAAGCTCGGTATCCATTACGGGGTCGACATCGGTGCTCAGGCCCATATCCAGATCGACGTGCTCGGTCAGACCTACAGCTGGACGGGGGATATTCCGTATTTGCCGCAGTTCGACTTTCAGGTCGACGCGGAGAAGGAGTTCGACCCCTGGGCTTTCGACGGTGTCACCGTCAGCGGCTCGACTCAGCAGCAGACGCTCGCGCAGGTGAGCATCACGAGCCTCATCGGACTGGACATTCCGGGGCTCGATGGCGGCTTCGCGCTCGACACGTACATCGACCTCGACGCGATCTACAAAACCGACCTGATCCGGATTTTGAACGATATTTGGCCGGACAGTGACCAGGTCACAGGCGGCGCGATCTTCAAGGAAGACGGCCTCACTTTCGACGACTTCCAAGGTGGGCCGTTCGCGAACTTCCGCGTCTCGCCCGAAGGGCAGATTGCCTACAAGGGCAATCTCCATCTCGTCCCGGCGCTCTACGTCTCGGCCATCGGTTTCGACTACAGCATACCGATCGCCGACATTCCGATTCCTTTCGAGTTCACCCAGCGCGATTGGCGCTTTGAGCCTGTCAATGTCCACGTGTCGCTCCCCGATATATCGCTCGAGGGAGACGACATGACGGGGCCCGACGGGGCCGAGCCCGCAAAGAACAGGATTGGGTTCTTGGAGTTCGGCACCATCGAGACAGGCACGACGCGCACGTTCTCGATGTCGATCAAGAACACCGGTGAAGCGACGCTCGTCGGCGCAGCCGCGATCGACGAGGCTGACCCGGGCGCCGCGGCCTTCACGCTAGAGGATGGCGACGTCGCGCTCGACACGAGCGACGAGAAACCGCTTACAGTCACGTTCGCTCCGGAGGCCGCCGGCGACTATGTCGCGATGATCTCGATCGAGACGAACGATCCGGACGAGCCGACGCGCCTCATCGAGCTCCATGCTTCGGCGGCGGACGAGCCCGTCGACCCGCCTGACGATCGCGCCGACGACACCCCGGCTGAGGAGTACGGCTGCGATTGCGCGCTGCCTGCATCGACAGGCTCGCGTGGTGCGATGCCAGTGTTCGCGCTCGGCGCTCTCGTCGCGGGGCTGAGACTCGGTCGCAAGAAGCGGCGCTAGCTTCTGGTCAGATAGGTCATCCCGCGCGCGCTCTCGGTCGGGTGAAGCCCCGCCGAGTCCAATGCGAGGGCGAAGCCCGGCGCGCCCAGATCAGCGTCGCGGATGACGAGGTAGTTCGGCGCGCCGCTCTGCATCGCAGTGTGAGCGTCGTCGACGGCGGGCCCGACGGGGACGACCTTGCCCCCGATCTGGCTCTCCGACACGAGGCCCGCGCAGATCGCCGTGAGGCGTGCGGAGAGGTCGAGCTTGCTCAGATCGCGAAGCGCGACCGCGGCGTCGGAGTAGGTCGCGAGCGTGACCCAACCCGAGCCGTAGACGAGCCGTGCGCTCGAGAGAGCCGCCGCCGTAGCCTCGGCGTCGGCGGGGCTCGTCGACTGCACCGCGACCGCGAGGCCCGAATAGGACGAGACTGACGAGACGAGGCCGCGCCAAGGCACGATCTCACCGAGGCCCGGATATTCGATGAGCATGCGCCCGAGCGTGAGGACACGTCGGGGTGGCAGGACCCGCTCGAGCACGACGACGTGCGGGGTCGAGGTGTTGTTGCGGACGCGGATGGCCTCGGGGGTCGAGCGGACGCGCGCGAGCTGCGGCTGAATCGAGCCGGCGAGCGTGAAGTTCGCAGCGTTCGTGGTCGCGGCGTCGCGCACGTCGAGCAGGGCAGGGGGCCCGGCGATCGGCAGCGAGCGGAGCTGGTAGGTGCCCTGTTCGAGCTCGGTCGCGAGGTTGACTTCGGCGCCGGGAGCGATCGTGTCCTGTGCGACGACCTGGGGCGTCCGCTGGGGGCTCCCGAGGCACTCGATCTTCATGCGAAGGTCGCGGATCTGTGGCGACGTGAAGAAGTGGACCGCGAGCCCCTCGGGGAAGGATTGGTCGAGGCGGATGCCACACGCGTCGCAGTGGAGCTCGGGGAGACGACCGTTCGCGTCGACTGCGGCCTTCGGCACGAGGCACGCGGGGCACAGCAAATCGACACGAACCCCGAGCAAGCCGACCGTCGCCGCGTCGATGAAGAGCTGCGCCACGTCCTCGAGCGGGGTCGCCCAAGCTTGCGCGAACGCGATGGGGGACATGGTGAATTGCTCGCGCACGGGCGCGCCGCGGATGAAGCCCGCGAGCCGCGTCACGAGGGGACTCGACGGGAGCCTGCCGACGAGCTCCGCGAGGCGCGCCGCTTGATGTGAGCGCAGCGCTGGCGGCGGGCCTGCGACGCTGTGCCCGGGGTCGTCGTCGAGGTTCTGCTCGAGGGTCGCGAGGACAGCCGCGAGGGCGGCACGCAGGCCTGGCTCGACGCTTCGTTTGAGGTCAAACGAAAGGATGGGACGGAAGAGGGCGCTCCGCGCGAGGACGGTGAGTCGATAGTGGATCGCCGTGCCGCCGTGTTGCAGCGGCGTGAGCTCGGCGCGCGCGGTCATGCGCTCCGCGGGGCCGTTGTGGAAGACGCGTCGGATCTGAAACCAATACGGCGCGCGAAAGCTGAAGGGCTCTTCGTCCCAGCGCACCGTCATGCCGAGCTTCGACACGCTGCCGATCGCGCGCGCGGTCCCACCCTCGCGTGGCTCGAGGCGGAAGCTCATGTTGGCCTCTGCCACGACGTTGAAGGCGTCGGTGTCGCTGAGCACGCGGAACGCGCGGCGGATGCTGGCGCGTGTCTCGTATCTGTATTCGAAGACGATCGGCTCGGCCATCGACGACCTCGCATGGTGCGGGGCTCGCTCGCCGCTGGCAACGTGGGTTCTTGGTTTTCGAGGGGGGCGGGGATAGAACGCCGAGCGAATGGCCCGTCCTCTCGCTATCGGGCGCGCGCGCGCCGACGCTGCCCCGCAGGCCGACGGAGCTCCCCTCGAGGCGAATCCTCAGGCGGGGCCGCTCGAGCCGAACACCGTCCCGTTCGAGTTGCCGACCCGCCACCTCGTCACGCACGGGGTCGTGATGGGCATGACGGGCTCGGGCAAGACGGGGCTGACGGTGGTGCTCGTCGAGGAGGCGCTGCGGAGCGGTGTGCCCGTCCTCGCGGTCGACGTGAAGGGTGACCTCACGAACCTCTTGCTCGCGCTCTCGCCTGCGAATCCTCAGCGATTCGAGGCCTGGATCGATCCGGACGAGGCCGCGCGCGACGGCCGCCCGCTCGCGGAGCAAGCGCTCGAGCTCGCGACGAAGAAGGGCGAGGCGCTCGCTGCGTCGGGGCTCACGGCCGCCGACGTCGAGGCTTACGCTTCGACCATCGCGGCTCGCGTCATCACGCCGCTCGCGTCGATCGGCGAGCCGCTCGACGCGCTGAGCGCGCTCTCGACGCGCTCGGCGCTTTGGGACGAAGACGCAGAGGCCGCGCACGATCAGCTCGAGGCTGCGCTCTCGCTGGTCTTGCGGCTCGCGGGGCTCGCGGGCGATCCGCTCTCGCGCGAGCACGTCGTGCTCTCGGCGTTCGCGCTTCGTCGCGTGCGCTCGGGCAAGGCTTCGCCTCTTGCGGAGCTCGTGCGTGATCTGCTCGACCCACCGCTCGCGCAGATCGGCGCGATGGAGTTCGCGGAGTTCTTGCCGCCGCGTGATGCGCAGGCCCTCGCGCAGCGGCTCAACACGCTGCTCGCGTCGCCTCGCTTCGATGCCTGGTCGCGGGGCGCGCCGCTCGACGTCGCGTCGTGGATGCGCGCGCCTGCAGGCAAGACCAGCCTCGTGCTCGTGAGCGTCGCGCACCTCGATGACGAAGAGCGGCAGCTGATGCTCGGCATCTTGTTCGACGAGCTGCTCTCGTGGGTGCGAGGGCTCGCGGGCACGAGCGAGCTCCGCGCGCTCGTCGTCTTCGACGAGGTGTTCGGCTTCTTGCCTCCGCATCCCGCGAACCCACCGACGAAGAAGCCGCTCCTCGCCCTCATGAAGCAGGCGCGAGCGTTCGGGGTCGGCGTGCTCCTCGCGACGCAGAACCCGATGGATCTCGACTACAAGGCGCTCTCGAACGCGGGCGCGTGGTTCCTCGGTCGTTTGCTCACCGACGCGGATCGTGAGCGCGTCGTCGAGGGCCTGCGCGGCTCGGACGGTGGGCTCGGGGGCCTCGAGCCGAGCGCGGTCTCGGCTGTGCTCAAGGGGCTCGCGCCTCGCACCTTCCTCGCGCGCGACGTGCACAAGAGCCCGGCCGTTTCGATCCTCGAGACGCGGCAAGCGATGTCGTGGCTGCGCGGTCCGCTCACGCGGCGCGAGCTCGCGCGGCTCGCGAAAGAGCTCGCGCCACGCCCGGCCGAGCCCGCACCTCTGCGGCCTGCACCCGCGCCCCCGCAGGTCGCGGTCGCGCCGCTCGCGCCTGCCCAGCCGCCCGCGAACGGTGCTGCAGTCGCGGTCGAGCCGTCGAGCGCGCCGCCGCTCCCCGAGGGCCTGCGTCGATATTTCGCAGTGCCTCCCGCGGCTCCCGCGCCCGGCGACGTGTGGTCTCCGTGGGCGGTCGCGACCGTGCTCGTGCGCGGCAAGGACGCGAAGCTCGCGGCGGTCGCCGAACGTCGCCACAGCGTCGCAGCGCCGTTCGATCACGCGGGGCGGCTCGATCTCTCACGAGCACGCCTCGTCGATCCGACAGGGCTCGAGGGTCGCGAGCCGACCGGTGTTCGCTACGCCGAGCTCCCGAGCGGGCTCGAGTCGCGTCGGTTCGTGCAAAGTCTGGAAAAGACGCTGCGCGAGCACGTCTCGGCGAACTGCCCGATCGAGCTCGACGTGCAGCGTGCGCTCGCGCTCTCGCGGCGCGATGTCGAGACGCCCGAGGCCTTCGCTCAGCGCGTTCGGGTCGAGGCCGAGAGGCGGCTCGCGAGTGAGCAGTCCGAGGTCGCGGCGAAGCACGCGCCCGCGATCGCCAAGCTCGAAGCCAAGCTCGCGGCCGCACGGCAAGCGCTCGCCGCGGCCGAGCAGGCGGCTGGCGCCGCGCCGTCGGACCTCGGGGCTGCGTTCGTGCGCCTCGCGCTCGGTCGCGACGCCGCGACCCACGCCACCAAGGAGCGCTCACGTGCGCAGACCGCGCTCTCGAAAGCTCGCGAGCAGTGCCTCAAAGCGGAAGCCGACGTGCGCGCGGCGTACACTGCTCGCGACGCCGACCTGCATCAGAGAGCCGAGGCTGCGCGGCGCGCTCTCAACGAGGTCGAGAGGGTTCGCCTCTTCCCCAAAAAAGGAGACGCAGAGGTCCTCGCGCTCGGGATCGTCTGGTCTCCCTGAAGGATCGCATGCTCGACAAGGTCGTCTCCACACTTCGGGGCAGCGTCCCGCTCATGCTGATCGCGACCGTGTGCGCGGTGAGCGTGCTCGCGTGGCTGTCGGACGCGGTGAAGCAGGCGCTCCTGCTTCGACCCTACTTCGTGAAGAAGAAGCTCCACGTGCACCGGCTGCTCACCGCGGGTTGGGTGCACGTCGACGGCATGCACCTCGCGTTCAACATGGTGACGCTCTGGTTCTTCGCGAAGGACGTGCTCAGCGTGCTCGGGACCGCGAAGTTTCTCGCGCTCTACGTGAGCGCGGTCGTCGTCGCGTTCATCCCTACGACGATCCGCCACGCGGACGAGAAGAACTACAGCTCGGTGGGGGCGTCAGGGGCGATCGCTGCGGTGATCTTCAGCGCGATCTTGCTCCACCCCGGCATGAAGCTGGGGCTGCTCTTCCTGCCGATCCTCGTGCCTGGGCCCATCTACGGGCTCGCGTACCTCGCATACAGCGTGTACCAGGCGTGGGGCGAGCGGGACGGGGTGAACCACACGGCTCACTTCGCGGGCGCGATCTACGGCGTGCTCTTCACGTATGCGCTCGAGCCAGCGCGCGTCCGCTATGGGCTAGCCCACTTCTTCTGAAGCTCAGTCGATCGTGCTGCGCGAGCGCTTCGTGCCGGGCTTGCTCGCCGTCGCACGCTGCTTGCGAGCGCGAGCCGGAGCTTTGGGGGTGGTGGTGACAGGCACGGCGGCGAAGACCTTCACCGGCTTGGCGGGGGCGAGCGCGTTGAGCGAGAGCTTCGGCATCGAAGCGTCGCGCGCGGGCACCTGGGCCGGCTGGTGTTTGCTGCCCTCGACCGGATTCATCGACGAGACTGGATCGAGGGCCCCTCCTCGCATCTCGGTCCACAACATAAATACGCCCAACTTCATCGTGGTCGGCGCTTTAGCACTTTGTGGGCCAAGCTCTGACGCAGCGCACCGAGAATCGTGGGCGTCCAGATTGCGTGACAAACAGACGCGTTTTTGTTGACTTCTCGAGACATGAGCCCGGCCCGATCCTGGATCTGTCTCAACCCGCTTGGATCACGCGTGTCCACCGCGCATTGCAACCCTGCAAGATGCGGCGTTTTGGGGATTGCAGGTGTGGGCAGCTGACCGGAGCGTCGGTCGCGGTAAGGTGGAAACGTGAGTCGCAAGGAGAGCATTCAGACGAGCCTCGAGCGTGAGCTCCACCCCGTGCACCTCGAGGTGATCAACGAGAGCCACATGCACTCGGTGCCGAAGGGCGCCGAGACCCACTTCAAGGTCGTGGTCGCCAGCGACGTGTTCGCTGGTCTTTCGCGTGTCGAACGACATCGGCGCGTCCACGCCGTCCTTCGCGACGAGCTCGCGCGCGGGCTGCATGCGCTGACGATCTCGAGCTTCAGCGTCGAGGAGTGGGCGAGCTCGCCGACGGTCGCGAGCTCACCCGAGTGCCTCGGTGGTTCGCGCAAGGACGCGGGCTGAATGAGGATGCGGATCGCCGTCGTCACCGACGTTCACGTGGGGCCGCGCGCGAGCTTCGGCGGCAAGCTGCGCAAGCTCACGCACGAGGCACCGGCGCTGCTCCGAGCGTTCGTCGAACGCATGAATCGCGAGGTGAAACCCGATCTCGTCGTGCACCTCGGCGACGCCATCGAGGACGAGTCCCACGACGTCGACCTCGAGCGCTACCGCGAGGTGGTGCGCATCCTCGGTGAGCTCGGCTGTCCGGTGCGCCACGTCGCTGGCAATCACGACACGATCACGCTCAGCCCAATGGAGCTGCGTGATGCGTGGGGTGATGCGGGGCGGGCCCTCTCGGGCGCGCCGCCGGACCAGCTCTACTACGCGGAGGACGCGGGCCCGGTGAGGCTCGTCGTCCTGCACTCACACGAGATCAAAGACGAGATCGTCTTCCTCGACGAGCCGCAGATCACGTGGCTCGAGCGCGAGCTTTCGACCGCCGACAAGCCCGTCGTCCTCTTCTGTCATCACGCGCTCGCCGATCAGATCCTCGTCGGCAACCGCTGGTTCGAGAAGCGCCCGAACCTCTCGCTCGTGCGCGAGCGGCGCAGGGTGAGGGACCTCGTCGCGGCGAGCGGCAACGTGAAGCTCGTCGTGAACGGCCACATGCATTGGAACCACTTCGCGGTGCACGACGCGATCGGCTACGTGACCGTGCAGAGCTTGATCGAGAACCTCGACGACGACGCGCCCGGTCGCGCGGCGCGCGCCCACGCTGTGATCGATCTCACCCCAGGGCGCGTGCTCGTCTCGCTCGACGGCGAGCACGTCGCTCGGTATCAGCTCGAGGCGTCGTCCTGACCGGTCTTCGCGGTGGGCTCGACCACGTCGGCGTTCGCGTCGGCGGTTGACGCCACAGCCCTCACCGCTGGGCCTGCACCGTTCGTCGCGCCGGGGCTGCGACGGCTCCAGGGCTCGTCCTCTTCCTCGATGCGGATGAGCACGGCCGTGATGTTGTCTTTGCCGCCGTTCCTGTTCGCGGCCTCGACGAGGTGCGCGCAGGCGTCGGTGAGCGAGTGCGTCTCCTCCATGATGGTCTTGAGGACGTCGTCCTCGACGAGCCCGTGCAGACCGTCGGAGCAGAGCAAAAAGAGATCACCGACCTCGCTGTCGACGGTCGTGTAGTCGACCTCGACCGTCGGCGCGATGCCGAGCGCGCGCGTGATCACGTTGCGCGGGAGGTATGCGAGATCGCTCTCGGTGAGCTCGGGGCGCTCTTGCAGAGCGTCGGAGAGCAGCGAGTGATCACGCGTGAGCTGCCGCATCTTGCCGCCGCGCACGTGGTAGGCGCGGCTGTCGCCAGCGTGGGCGACGTGCATCTTGCGTGTAGCGCCGTGGAACGCGGCCGCGACGACGGTCGTGCCCATCCCGCGATGGGAGCGCGAGTCGTCGGCGCGGGCGAAGATGCGCGCGTTGGCGTCGCACACCGCCGCTTTCAGCCGTTCGCCGATGTCGGCGGGGCGCTCGGTCTCTTTGGCTCGGAAGTAGGCGGCTATCGTGGTCGCGGCCATCCGGCTCGCGACCTCCCCCGATTGGTGCCCGCCCATCCCGTCAGCGACGACGAAGACGTTGAACTCCGGCAAGAGGATGAAACGATCCTCGTTGTGGTTACGCTCGCGTCCGATATCGGTTTGCCCCGCGGCGATCGCGCGCATGCCGGCTGAATCCTAACAACACTTCAAGACAGTTCGCCAGATCGTGTCTCGGCCGCGACGAATCTCGTAAGTTCTCGCGTCAAACGAGCCCCGCGGCGGCGCGATCGAGGAAAGCATCGACCGCGCGATAGAGGTCGTTGTTGCCATCTTGCGCGTACGAGGAGAGGGCCTTCGCGTATTGGGGCAGCGCGGCCACGAAGTCGTGCACGGTCTTCGGATCGTCGAGGGTGTCCGCCGCGGCGCCGAAGCCCTCGCGTGCGAGGTACCTGCTGTTGAGGACCTGCTCGAACTGACCCCCGAGCGGGATCGCCAACATCGGCTTGTGGAGGTAGACGGCCTCCCCCATCAGGGTGAAGCCCCCGCCCGCGATCACGCCGCGCGACGAGGCGAGATCCTCGATGAAACCCGTCTCGCTGAAGGGCCGGTAGACGAGGTTCGCGTCGGTCTCGTCCCCTTTGAGGTCGCGCTTCATCCCGTAGATACGGCACGGCAGGCCCGTCTTCTTCAGGGTGTCGGCGAGCGTCTCGTTGCCCTCGGCGGTCTGGTAAACGAGCAGGTGCTCGCCGTTCGAGCGAGGCGCGGCGAGGATCTCGGGCCGAAGAATGGGAGGGACGAGCTGCGTCTTCGGCTTGCGGATCTCGGGGCGGAAGAAGGTCGTGATGAGGTACTCGTCGCAGAAGGGGAGCTTGCCCTTCACGAAGGCCTTCGCGATGGAATAGTCGGCGTCGTGCCCCGCGTAGACCTCGGGCGGGATGATGCAGCGGTTGATGATCTGCATGTTGTCGATCGACACGACCGGCAGGCGATGGGCCTTTGCGTAGAGGTAGGTCCACGACTCGAAGTCGCTGATCACGCACTCGGGGCGGAAGCTCGAGATGAGCTCGAAGTAGGCCGCGATGTTCTTGGGCACCCCGGTCGCGCCGGTGAGGACGTTGCTCCAAAGGGTCTTGCCCTTTCGGACGCGATTCTCCTCGTAAATCATGTGCAGGCCGTGGATGCGATTCACGCCCTCGAAGCGCTTCGCCAGGAAGTCGACGGCGCGGCCCGAGGCCATGATTTCGACGTCGTGTCCCTCCTTCACGAGGTGCTCGAGCACCACGCGTGAACGCATCGCGTGGCCCATTCCTTCACCGACGACGCCGTAGAGAATCTTCACGATGCCCTCCGCGCGGCAGTCTACACGCCAACTCGTCGCCCGGGCTGCGACGTTGATGTACGCTCATCGACGATGTCGAGTCATCGGTCCAGGTTCGCCCGCGCCCTGCGCGCCGGCGTCGTGGGTGTGACCCTCGCAGCAGTCTCGCTCGGGCCCGCGGCGTTGCCGCGCCAAGCGTTCGCCGGTGAGGACCCCGCAGTCGAGAAGGCGCGCGAGCAATTCCGTGAGGGCGTCGCGCTGATGAGCGCGAAGGATTGGGCGGGCGCGCTCGCGAAGTTCAAGGCCGCGGGTCGCGTGAAGATGAACGCGCAGGTGGCGTTCAACATCGCCGAATGCGAGGAGAACCTCGGCAAGCTCGTCTCGGCGCTCGGCAACTATCGCATCGCCCTGTCGAAGGCTCAGGACGGCAACGCGGCCGACGTGGCGAACAACGCGCCCGGGCGTATCGAGCGCCTCGAGGCGCGCATCCCGAAGCTCACCGTCGTCCGCAAAGAGGAAAAACCCAACCCGAAGGCCACGATCGAGCTCGACGGGATCGAGCTCAGCGACACGCAGCTCGGCGCGCCGATCAACGTCGACCCCGGTGAGCGCACGCTCACCGTCATGGTCGACGGCACGGCGGTGGTGACCGAGAAGGTGAAGCTCGGTGACGCCGAGACGAAGACCGTGACGCTCAAGGTCCCGCCGCCGAAGGAAGGGAGCTCCGGAAACAACGGCAACTCCGGAAACAACGGCAACTCCGGAAACAACGGCAACTCCGGAAACAACGGCAACTCCGGAAATACGGGGACGACCACGACGTCCGGTGGACCGAGCGTGCCGGGCATCGTGCTCGTCGCGTTCGGTGGCGCGAGCCTGATCGGCGGCGCGGTGTCGATCGCGATGCGACAGGTGGCGATCTCCGATCTCGATGATCTCTGCGGTGGCGACACTTCGTGTCCCGACTCGCAAGAGGCGCGCGACACCGTCGATCAAGGCCGGCTCGCGACGGGCCTCTCCGAGGTTCTGTTCCCGGTCGGGACGGTCGCGGTCGTCGTGGGCGCCGTGCTCCTCGCGACGATGAGCGGTGGCGGGGACAAGACCGAGCAGCCCGCAGCGACCACGACCCTCCGCAGCTTGTCGCCGTTCGCGCCCGACGGACAAGGCCCAGGGATCACGCTCGAGCTCGCGCTCTGATCACGAGTGTGAGGACTTGCGGCTCGCGCGCGGCGCGTGCGAGCATCCTCTCGCTTCTGGAGCACGACACGAGCTAGCCATCTGTCTGCGATGTTTCGTCGCGGCCGAACACCTCCTGCATTCGAATACGAGTGAGACCGAGCTCCGCTTAGCGGCGTCCTCAAGCTCGGTTCTCTCTGCCGAGCAAGTAGACCGGTCGTGCTCCAGAAGCTTCTCTTGCAACGCGAGGCCAACCCGTGAACCTCGGTGAACTGCTCCTCACGCTGCAGCCGCTGCTCGAGGACCCCCGCGCCAACGCAGCCCGCATCGGCAAGCTGCTCGTCGAACATCAGAGCCTCGCGGAATACGAGGTCGCGCGCTTCTACGCGAGCCACGCGTTCGCGCCGATGGTCGGAGCGATGGCGAAGAGCGTCGATCCGGCCGAGCGCGTCGAGGCAGCGCGACTCGCGAGCACCGTGCTCGGTCGCGTCGAGGCCGCGACGTTGCTCCGTCGCATGGTGAAGGACCCGAACTCGCTCGTGCGCGGCGCCGCGCGCGCGGGTGTTCGCAAGCTCGGGCTCGACGACGTCGCGCTGCCGGACACCCGCTACGAGAAGCCGCGGCGCAGCCACAGCTCCGCGATCGGTGGTTGGAACCCGACCGGTTGGGCCTTCGGCCTCTATCGCGGGGACGGCTCGGGCGGCCAGCTGAAGAAGCGCGGCGGAGCCATCGAGCGGCCCGTCCTGCCCACGCTTCGCACGCGCGCCGAGGTCGCGTCGTTCCTCGGGCTCGCCAGCGAAGCGGAGCTCCGCGCGCTCAGCCGCGCCGGCGACGGCAAGGGCGCGCCGTACGTCAGCTTCGAGGTGCCGAAGGCCTCGGGCGGGACGCGTACGATCAGCGCTCCGCGCGCGTCGCTGAAGCGCGTGCAGCGCCGCATCCTCGACGCGATGCTCGGGCTCATCCCTGCGCGAGACGAAGCGCACGGCTTCGTACGCAAGCGCAGCGTGGTGACGAACGCGCGCCCACACGTCGGCTCGACCGTCGTGGTGAAGCTCGACTTGCACGACTTCTTCCCGACGATTCACTTCCGCCGAGTCGTCGGTCTCTTCAAACATTACGGGCGCTACTCGCAGGCCGTCGCGACCACGCTCGCTCAGCTCGTCACGTACAGGCCGCGCCTACCGAGCGGCAAGATGGCGTGGCCCGGCGTGTTGCCGCAGGGCGCGCCCACGTCGCCAGCGATCGCGAACGCGATCGCGCGCAGGCTCGATGCTCGGCTCTCGCGGCTCGCGGCGAAGGCAGGTGCGACCTACACGCGCTACGCCGACGACCTGACGTTCTCGTTCAAGCGGGCCCAGGGCAGCATGCGACTCGGGCGCTTCTTCTGGTGGGTCGATCAGATCTGCCAGGCCGAGGGCTTCGTCGAGAACGCGGGCAAGCGGCGAATCATGCGCCGCCACAACCAGCAGCGCGTGACGGGCATCGTCGTCAACGACAAGCCCACGGTGCCGCGCGCGCGGCGCCGCCTCTTCCGCGCGATGCTGCATCGATACCGCGCGCAGGGCTTCGCCGCGGTCGTCGCGTCCAACCCCTCGGTTCGCGGTGAGCTCCTCGGGTTCGCCGCGTACGTCGCGATGGTGCAACCCGAGCTCGGCGCGAACCTGCGCGCCGAGGTGGATGCCTTCCTCGGAGGCGCCCAATGATCGAAGCGCTGCGCTCGCTCGTGCTCAAGTACCCCGGCGACGTCGAGCCTCGCGCGGTGCTCGCCGATTACCTCGTGCAGCGTGGTGATCCGCGCGGCGAGTTCATCACGCTGCAGACGGCGTTGCTCGGTCACCTGTCGCCGGACGCTCGCGAGACTGCACGTCGTCGCGTCGCGACGCTGCTCGCCGAGCACGAGGCCGAGTGGTCGACGCCCATCAAGCCCTGGGGGCTCGCGCGCTTTCGAGGTGGCTTCATCGACGCCATCCGCGCGAAGGCCTCGGATTTCGTGCGACACGCGGCGACGCTGCTCGCGGTGGAGCCCGTGCGCTCGGTGCGCCTCTTCGACACGAAGAGCGCCGACGTGCAGCAGGTCGCGGAGCTCGCGTGTCTGAAGGGGCTTCGTCGCTTGGTCTTCGAAGGCTCGTACGCGCCGGCTTCGGTGGTCGCGATCGCGACCTCACCCCACCTGAAGAACCTCGAGGCGCTGACGCTCTCGTGTGCGGACGGCGCGTTCGCCGAGGCCCTCGTCGAGGGCCAGCTGCGCTCGCTCGTGACGCTGACGCTCACGGGTACGAACCTCGGCGATCAGGGCGCGACCGCCCTCGCGAAGTGCGAAGCGCTGAGCAAGCTCGAGCGGCTCTTCCTCACGCGCGCGGACATCAGCGACGAGGGCCTCACGGCGCTCGCGGGGTCGCGCTGGCTCTCGAAGCTCACGCTGCTCACGCTCGGTGGGAACGACGGGATCACCGACGAGGGCGTGATGGCCCTCGCGAAGTCGAAGTCGCTGACGGCGCTCACTCACCTCGAGCTCGGTGGGACAGGGATCAGCGACGAGGGCGTCGAGGCGCTCGCGAAGTCGAAGGCGCTGAAGGGCTTGAAGCGCCTCGACCTGCGGCAGACCGAGGCCTCGGCGGGGCCGTTCGAGCGTCGCAAAGAGGTCCGCGTCGATGTGAGCGCGAGCTACTGACCCACGAAAGAACGAATCCCCAGCGAGTGAGGGTGGATTCAAATATTTCGTAGGAGCTCAAAGAATCGCCGGTTCTCGAGGCGAGCTCTCTCTCCGTGCTCGCGCATCGGCGTCGCGACGCTCGGATCGAGGTCGGGGCGGCGGAGGACGTCGAGGTTCTCGGTGAGCTCGTGGACGCGACGCGGGGCCGTGATCGCGGCGGCGACGGCGCTGCTCTGGAGGCTGTAGCGATAGCAGTCGGCGGCGGTCCAACGCGCGGCCGTGTGCGGATCGAGCATGCGCCCGTAGAGGAGCGAGCCGAACGCGAGCACGCCGACGCCATGCGCGGCTGCGCTGGGAAAGACCGAGGATTCGGCGCCGGGGTGGGCCGCGCTGTTCCGCACCATCACGACCTGCCACGGCCCGCGGGCAGAGGCCTCGGTGGCGAGGTCGCGCAGGTGCGTCGAGAACCCGAAGGCGCGGATGCGGCCGCTCCGCTGCGCTGCGAGGAGGGTGCTCGCGAGCTCGTCCGAGAGGCGCGCGGGGCTACGAACCCAATACAAAAGGAAGACGTCGATGACCTCGCGGCGAAGGCGACGAAGCGCGCGGGCGAGGTCGCGCTCGACGAGTCGAGGGCTGGCCTCGTAGCTGCCGGCGACGACGACGAGGTTCGGATCGCGCCGCTGCTCGACGAGGAAGGTGCTGAGGCTGACGTAGTCGGGCTCCCAGAAGAAGGCGTTCACGCCAGCGCGCCGCGCGGCCTCGAAGCCGTTGATGGGCAGCTCGAAAGCACCGGAGACGACGAGCGGCGCGAGGTGAACCCCCGTTCGACCGAGCTCGCGCATCGCGACGTCGGCGGGCTCGCGCACGTCGGAGGCTTCGTGGCGCGGGCTGCGAAGTGGGCGAGCGCGCGGAGGGCGCGCGGCCTGTGCGAGCGTTGCGAGATCCGGCTCGTAGAGCAGGCGCATGCCGTCGAGCGCGCGTCGATCTCGCTCGCTGAGATCGGTCGACGCGCGATCGCGATCGAGCAAGGCGAGCGCGTCGCTCGAAGGCGAGCGAGCGAGCAGCGCGTGCGCCGCGAGGCGAACCTCGGTGGTTGCGGGCGAGGGTGCGTTGAGCACGTCGCGCGCGCGGTCGGCGAGCAACGGCCACGCGTCGAGCGCGGCGACGGCGGCGGAGCGCGCCATCGGCTCGCGCGCGCGGCTCATCGCGAGGAGGCTCTCGAACGAGGTCGCGTCGTGGAGAGCGAACTTGCCGACGAGATCTGCGGCGCGCGCCCGCAACCAAGGATCCTGTGCTCGAGCGCCGAGCTCGACGGCCCTCCGCGCGATGGGTGCATCGGCCTTGCGCGCGAGCACGGCCATGGCGCGGCGACGCACGAACGGATCGGGATCGGCCTCGAGCATCGCGAGCGCGCGCGCTTCGAGCGCGGGTTCCTGCGAGCGGGACGGGAGCGGCAAGGTCGCGGCGCGAATCCACGGATCGGGGTCTCGAGCCGCGTCGATCGCACGCGCATCGTCAGGCTGTTCGTCGAAGAGGAGCTCGAGCGCGGCCGCGCGCACAGCGGGTGAGGTCGCGCGTCGCGCGGCCGCCAAGAGGGACGCGCGCGCAGGCTCGTTCGTGGTCATGCGCGAGGCGGCGCGCACGAGCGCGAGCCCGACGAGGACGGGCTCACTGGACGCGTCGAGGTTCGACGCGAGGTCCGGACGATGCGCGAGGAGCGCCTCGAAGAGCGCGGCGCGTGCGAGCTCGTCGGGCTCCTCCAGCGAGGGCTGCGAGGCCTCGATGAGCGCGGCCGGCGCGGCTCGAAAGAACGCGGCCCGCACGCGCGGGTCGCTGTGATGGGCGAGGGGAGCGTGCGACGCGGTGAGGTCGAAGCCGAGGTTCGCGGCGTTCTCGAGCGCCCAGAGGAGGCCGCCCGTACCGGCGCCGTCGGCGAGGCGCGCGGCGAGCTCGGCGGTGCCACCCCGCGCGAGGACGCGCGACGCGGCGTCGATCGCGTAGGGGACGCGCGGGTCGTCGAGGACTGCGGCCGTCGCGACGAGCGCGTCGTCGTCCTCGGCGGCGAGGAGCAGGCGGATCGCGAGGCGGCGGAGCTCGTCGTGAGGGTTCGAGAGGTACCGGACGAGATCTTTTGGGGTCAAACCATCTCGCGCGCGGCGCGCGAGGGCGGCGGTGACGACCGCGGGATCGGGGTCGTCGTCGGGCGCGAGGGCCGCGCGATCGGCGGCGGGCGGCGGCGCGTGATCGAGTCCGCGGGCGAGCGCGAGCGCGGCGCTCGCGCGCGGCGAAGGGGAGGGACAGGTGAGGTCGAGCGCGCGCCGCACGGCCTCGACCGCGACGTAGCGCACGCGCCAGAACGGATCATCGAGGACCAAACCGAGCGCGCGCGAGAGCGCAGGGCTCGGCGCCGCGCGGTGGAAATCGACGAGCGCGCGGGCCGCCGCGCGGCGAGCGCGCCACGCGGGCTCGAACCTCAGCAGGCGCTCGAGCGCGGGCGTGGAGTCGAGCGCGCCCTCTTGTCGGGGGGGCCGCGCGTCATGGATTCGACCGAGGCCCCGGGCCGCGGCCTCGCGGACGACCTCGGAGCGATCCTCGAGCGCGAGCCTGAGTGCCTCCTCGACGGCGACCGCGACGGCGTCGCCGAGCCGCCGCACCTCCTTCAACCCGAGGCGTTCGGCGGCGCGGGCGCGGACGCTCGCGCGCCGGTCGTGAACGAGGACGGAGCGCAACGCGAAGGCCGCGTCGACCTCGAGGGTGAGCGTCGCGATCGCGCGGCGCTGGACCTCGCAGTCCTCCGCCAAGAGCGGCGCGAGCTCGGCCTCACGACTCATGGGGCGGAGGGACTCAGAACCTCGGCTCGGGACGCGCGCGCAACCGGAGCTTGGCCTCGTGAGCGAGGCGGTCCATGCGATTGCGGAGCGAGACGCGCACGGCCTTCTCGAGGCGAGGTCCCTCGTCGGCGATGAGCTCGGCGGGCGCCCAGAAGAAGAGGAGCTTGCTGCCGTCGAGCACGAGATCCTTGTGAAAGACCATCTCAGCGCGGCCGGTGCCGCGCGCGGAGGTCTCCTTCGGCGCGGTCTTCCAGCAGGCGCGACAGAGGCAAGGCAGACCCGTGACGTCGTGCGCGTTGAGGTGAGCGAGGCCCGCCGCGACTCGCTCGGCTTCCTCGAGCTCGCCGTCGAGGACGAGACCGCGGAGGGCGGCCTCGCGCAGGAGCGCGTCCTTCGGCTGCTTTTTGTGGGCCTCGAGCGCGGTGCGTGTCGCGGGGGAGGCCTTGGGGAGTGAAGGCTCGGCGGGAGGTGGCGGCGGCGCGGGCGCGACCGCGACGGGCGCGGCGGCGTGCGCGGCAGGAGCAGCGCCGCTCAGCGCGGGGACGAGCGCGAGGATCGCCTGCGCGTCGGCGGGGGCCATCGCGCGCGGCGTCTGCAGGCTCATTCCGAGCGCGCCTTTGTCCTGCGACATCCCCTTGCCGGATTCGAATTTGATGGCTTTTCGCAGGCTGGTGATGTCGGTGACGGGCGCGCGGTTCGGGGCGCCGACGTACGAGCCGTCGGTGAGCTTGCAGCCCGAGACCACGCCGACGAGCCACAAATGTTCGTCGGGCGGGCGCACCGTCACGAGGAAGATTCGCCCGTCCGCGCCGAGCGATTCGAAGGCTTTGTTGGTGCTCTTGTAGCGGTCGACTGGCCACACGTCGCCGAGGAGGGCGGGCCGCCCTGCGACGCGCGCGTCCTTGTCGAACACGGCCTTGCTCACGATCGCCATCACGTCGGCCACGGCGTCATCCTACGACAAGAGCCGCGTGAGGGATCACGCGCTCGCCGCGAGCCACCGAGAGTCGGGCGTCGGCGCGGCCGTCGCGCACCGCGACCTCGATGGTGCCCATCGAGCCGACGTAAGCGAGGAGCGCGCCTGGCTCGACGTCCTCGTAGGTGCGAAGCACCGCGAGGTGTTTGCCAGCGATCTCGATTGCTGCGCCGGCCTCGGCCGCGGGTAGGTCCGAGACGAGGTTGCCGAAGTGATCGACGTGGACGACGCGGCCCTCACCCGAAGGCCGCGGCCCCCACGGGAGCTTGCCGCGCACGGCACCAGCGCTGCCGAGTGAAGAGGGAGCGCGCCCGGAGGCGAGCGCTCCCGCGACGGGAGCGAAGATGTCGCGGCCATGAAACGTGGAGCTCACCGTGCGCGACGGCCGCAGCGCGCGCACCGCGAGCTCGTCGATGATCCACGCCTGATCGACCTGCAAATAACCGAAGACGCCGTTGTCGGGACCCACGAAGAGGTGCCCCGCGACCTCGAGGATGACGCCGCTGCGGGCTCCGCCGACGCCGGGATCGACCACGACGACGTGCACCGTCCCGCGCGGGAACTCGAGCGCCGAGCTCGCGACCACCCACGCGCCGTGCGCGATGTCGCCACGTGGCAGATCGTGAGCCAGATCGATCACCGATGCGCTCGGGGCGAGCTCGGCGAGCACGCCCTTCATCGCGCCGACGAAGCCATCCCGGAGTCCGAAGTCTGTCGTCAGCGTGATGCGCACCGGTGGACCGGGCTCAATCGTCCTCGACCTGGGTCACGATCTCCATGGCGATGGTGGGTCGGCTGTCGATGTGGACGAGCTGCTTGCCGACGTGGAGCGTGATGCGCCCTGGATAAGCAGCGTCGTCTTTGACGTGCGACACGGGCGCGACGTCGATCGAGGCGCGGGTGACGCCGGCCGCGTCGATGAGCACGCCCATGAAGCGCTGCTGACGTCCTTCGAGCGAGACCTTCAGGCGAGAGCCGTCGGCGCTCTCCACCGAGAAGCGCGCATCCGATCCCGAAGACTCGACGCCCGAAGCGCCGAGCGTCTTGGCCATGAGAGAAACCGTGGTGTCCATGCTTTCAACCCTCCGGGTGCGGTTTGTAGGCGGCCGTGACCTTCTGCTGCACCGTCGCAGGCGCCACGTCGAAGTGCGATAGCTCCATCGTGAAGCTGCCCTGCCCGCCGGTGTATCTCCTCAGCTGCCCGACGTAGTTGCCGAGCTCTGCGAGGGGAGCCTGCGCGTGGATGCAGACGACGCTCTCCGACACGGTGTCGAAGCCGAGAACGCGGCCGCGCATGTTCTTCAAATCTGCGGTGACGGTGCCGGTGTGGATCTCGGGCACCGTGATGTCGAGGGATGCGATCGGCTCGAGCAGGACGGGTCGCGCGCGCTCGAACGCATCGCGGAAGGCGAGCTTGCCAGCGGTGCGGAACGCGATGTCCTTGCTGTCGACCGGGTGAGCCTTGCCGTCGGTGACGACGACGCGAACGTCCTGGATCGGTGAGCCCGAGAGCGAGCCTGCCTCGAGCGCGTCGAGCACGCCCTTCTCGACCGAGCTGATGTACTGCGTCGGGATCGCGCCGCCGAAGACCGCGTTCACGAACTCGAAGCCCTCGTTGCGACCCCGCGGCTCGATGCGCAGGAAGACCTCGGCGAACTGACCCGCGCCGCCCGTCTGCTTCTTCAGGCGGTGGTGGCCCTCGGCCTTGGTCGAGATGGTCTCGCGGTAGGAGATGCGCGGTGGGCGCGTCGTGACGGCGATGCCCGCGCGCTCGAGCTTCTCGAGGACGACCTTGAGGTGGAGGTCGCCGAGTCCGCTCAGCACGAAGTCTCGGCTCTGTTGGTCCTGACCTGCGCGGAGCGTCGGATCCTCCTCGCAGAGGCGCGCGAGCGCCGTCCCGAGCTTCACGTCGTCGCCCTTGTTGGTGACCTCGAGCGCGTACGAGAGGACGGGCGCGGGGTACGCGGGCCGCACGGCCGCGAGGTCCTCACCGATGCCGGGCGCGTGCAGGATCTGATCGACGTGCAGATCCTCGATGCGCGCGAGCGCGACGAGATCGCCTGCGTAGGCCACGTTGTCCTCGACCTCGGGGTGTTCGCGCCCCTCGACCTTCAGGATTTGTCCGGCCTTGCGCGGCTTGCGATCGCCCGCGGCGACGAACGCCGTGCTGTCGTCGAGCGTGCCTTGCAGGACGCGGATCATCGCGAGCTTGCCGGAGTACGCGTCGCTCGTCGTCTTCCACACGTGGCCGATGAAGGGCGCGTTCGCGTCGCAGGGGATCTCCACGACCTTGTCGCCCTTCTTGAGGCGGCGCGGTCGCGCGTTGATCGGGCTCGGGCTCTCCTCGACGAGGACGTGCACGAGATCGTCGACGCCGATCTCCTTCGCCGCGGAGGCGAAGAGCACCGGCACGACGTGCCCGCGCGCCATGGCCTCGACGAAGCAGCGCCGCAGCGCAGGCAGGTCGATGGGCTCACCGCCGAGGTAGCGCTCGAGCGTGGCGTCGTCGACCTCGATCGCGGACTCAAGCATCTCGTTGTGGACGGCGGAGACGGAGCCGAAATCCGAGGTGCCGCCCTCGTGATCGAAGCAATCGATGACGTCGGACCCACCCTTCGTCGGGAGGTTGATGGCGTGGAGGTTCGGCCCGAGCGTGGTCTTCAGCTCCTCGAGGAGCTTCGGCAGCGCGGCGAGCGCGAGATCGATCTTGTTGATCACGACGACGCGCGCGAGGCCGGCCTCTCCGGCGGCCGCGTAGAGGCGTCGAGCGTGGAGATCGAGCCCCGCGGCTGCGTCCACGACGAGCACTGCGGTCTCGACCGCGGGCAGCGCTGCGAGTGCGTGCCCGATGAAGTCGGCGTTCCCTGGCGTGTCGACGAGGTTCAGCTCGCAGCCGTCTCGTGTCGCGAAGAGCACCGTGGCGCTCACGGAGTGGTGGTGGGCGCGTGCCTCAGGCTCGAAGTCGCTCGTCGTGGTCGCGGCGTCCACCGAGCCCATGCGGGTGATGACCCCGGCGCGGTGAAGGATGGCCTCTGCGAGCGTCGTCTTGCCGGAGCCTGCCCGACCTAGGAGCGCGATGTTTCGTATTTGCTGCGGGCGGAAGCTCGGAGCTTTCATGGCTTGGCGCTTGTGCAGGGGATGTACCAGCAGAGGGTGCGTTTCTTACCGCGACCCCTCGGAGCCCACCCGCGCGACCGGCGCAGGACCTGCGTTGAGAGGTCGTATTTTGCGTAACGGCGCCTGTCTCGAGTGACACGAGCCCCACGCGAGCTCGACAGCGGGCCTCGATAGGCAGGGATTCAGCTCGTGCGCGCGAGGGTCGCAGCCTTGACCTTGTTCTGTGAGGCAGCTAATGCGAACGCATGGCAGAACGTGTTGGTTTGCGACGAGTCCGTTCCCTGAGCGCCGCGCTCGCGCTGAGCGCTTTCGCTGCGGTCGGGTTGGGCGCGGTCGGGGGTTCGGTCGCGGCGGCGCAGGACAGCCCGCCGAGCGGGCCGGCCCCGCTGAAGGTCGCGATCATCGACACGCAGAAGATCCTGCACGACACCGAAGAGGGGATTCGCATCGAGGCGAACATCCACAAGCTCTTCGACCCCCGCCAGGCCGAGCTCATGAAGATCGAGAAGGCCCTCGGCGCGGAATACGACGACATCATGAAGGACGAGAAGGCGAAGGGTAAGGCCGACGCCCTCGAGAAGCGCAAGGCCGACCTCCGGTTGAAGGTCGGGCAGTACCAGCAGGCTTACTCGGACTTCCAGCGCGACCTGAACCGCAAGCAGCAAGAGCTCTACGGTTCGATGGTGGCGCGCATCAATGTCCTCGTGGACAGCTACGCCAAGCGCGAGTCCATCGACGTCGTGATCGAGAAGCAAGCTGCCGTGTTCTTCCGCCGTGATCTCGACATCACCGAGCGCATCATCCAGCTCTACAACGCGGGTGACGCCAACGCCTCGAAGGAAGCGCCGAAGAAGGACGCGTCGAAGGATGCCCCGAAGGAGGGCAAAGACGCGCCGAAGAAGGACGCGCCTCCGAAGCAGTAGCCTCCGAAGCAGTAGCGGTCTCGGGGGGGACCCAGCTACTCGACGATCTGCGTGCCCAACAACGACAGGAGCACGCCGGGGTTTCGGTCGAGGAACTTCAAGAGGTCAGCGGCCTCGATTCGATAGACCTGGCCGGCCTCCAGCGCGCGCGCGCTCGACTGGTGCACGTGTGCTGACCTCATCGCCTCGATGTCGGCGAAGAGCGCGGCCGACCCGAACGATGCGCTGTCGCTCACGCGGTCGACGTGGATTCGACCGGCGTCGACGAGGAACGCGGCGTCGACCCGCTCGCCGCTCTTCCACAAAGTCTCGCCCGCGGAGATCGGGCGGAGCTCGAGGTACGTCTGGAGCTCGGTCTTTTGCGGGCTCGAGAGCTGACGGAGCGCCGAGTTCTGCTCGAGGAGCTCCCATGAGCGAGCCTCGCGGGCGCGCGCGAGTCGCACGAGGCGTCGCGGGATGTCGGTGCCGCGCAGCAAATAGAGGAACCCGTGGCGGTCGAGCGAGAGGAGCTCGACACGCGTGCGCGCGACGACGTCGGCGGTGCGCTTGCGATCGAGCACGAGCGCCGTCTCTCCGAAGTAGTCGCCGGAGTGGTAGCTCTTCACGTACTCGCCGTCCTTGAGGACCGACACGGATCCTTGAACGATGACATAGAATTCATGGCCGGCGGAGTGCTGCGCGATGATGGTCTCGCCTGCGAGGACCACCCGCCGCTTCGCAAGCATGAGGAGCTCGCGCGCGCGTGACAGCGGCAGCTCGTGGAAGAAGTCGATCGAGCAAAAGACGTTGAGGACGTCGATCGCCTCGGCGAAGTGAGGGTGCTCGACCGCGATCGAGAGCGTCTTGTCGAGCCCGACCTCCGCGGTCTTCAACCCTGCGCCCGCGGGCACGTCCTTCTTCGCGATGTGCACGAGGTAGAGGCGCTGTCGGACGCTCTCGGGTAGCGCCGCGAGCGGAGCGACCGGCGTGTGCAGCGGCGGCACGCCAGCCTCGTGGAAGATGACGTTGTGATGCCAGGGGAAGTCGATGAGGATGTCGCAGCGCTCGCGTGAGATGACGCCGTCATCGGCGAGCTTGCGGATCGCGGCGGGGTCGTAGAGCGTGTCGCCCGAGAACGCGAGGCTCTTGCCGCCGTAGAAGGCCTCGAAGCCGATCGTCGGGATCGAGTGCAGCGTGTAGAAGAAGAGGAGCTCGGCGCCGTTGATGTGCAGCGCTTGGCCGATGGTGACGGGGCAGAACGAGAACGTCTTCTTGAGGTCGTCTTCAGTGATGCCGCTGAGGGCCGAGTACTTCTTCAAGAACGAGGCGAGGATGGTCGGCGTCGTGTAGAGGCGCGTGCGGCCCTCTTCGAGCAACTTGGAGAAGACGCCAGAGTCGTGATCGGCGTGGCAGTGGGTGAGGATGACGCCGTCGATCGTGCGCGGCATCACGCCGTTCTCTCGGAGGTGCTGCGACGTATCGACCGGAGGGTCGATGAGGATGCCGCGCCGACCGATCCACAGGATGAAGCCGGTCGTCTTGCCCGCGGGGTCGAAGCCGTGGCTCGCGCCGAGCACCGTGAGCCCGAACTGCGGGGGCTCGAACGCAGCGACGCGCGCGCTCGGTGGCAGGATGCGCTCGGGGATCTCGACCGAGGCCGGCGTGCGCGCGAGCTCGACGCCGTCGCACTCGATGATGTAGCTGCCGTCGGCGGCCTTGAGGACGCGCAGGCGCCCGTCGATCGTCGCGCCGAACGGACCGATCACGCAGAACTCGACGAGGTCGTCGACCGTGTGTCGCTCGCCCTTCGGCCCGCGCCGAAAATGGTCAGTCTCCCGAACGAAATCGGGGCGAGCCTCGAGCGGGACGCTCGCGTCGAACTCGTCGTGATTCGTGGGCCTGCGCGACCCGAAGAGCGACTCGCTCATCATCGTGCGCAGCCGATCGGCGGTCGCTGACGACTCGACGACGAGGCGCGCGCGGCGCTTGAGCACGAAGAAGTTGTAGTAGGCGGGGAACTCGATTTCAGCGAGCGAGAGGCCGCGTCGTCGGTCGAACAGATCGGGCGGGACCACGAAGACGGCGGGCAGATCCAAGCCGAGCGCCATCGAGTCTTTGATGGTCTCGGGTGGGACGCCGATCTGGATCGGGCCTACGGGGGTCTTCACGTAGACGCCGCCGCGCGGAAGGCGCACCGTCGGGCTTTCGCTCACGCGGCCCATGCTACGTCAAGCGATGCGAAAGCGCGCGCACCACCAGCGTCGAGCTGGCGAGGACAGCGGCCGCGATGGCCCACCCAGCGAGCGCCCCGCGATTGATGAGCACGCCAGCGACCGCGGGCCCGAGCGCCTGCCCGAGGCTCGACGCGGACTGCGAAACACCAAGGACGAGGCCGCGCTCGTCGTCGGGCACGCTCGTCGTGACGAGCGTCGTCAGCGCTGGCCGGACGACGGCGCTGCCAATGCCGCCGATGCCGAGCGCGATGCCGAGCACGGGGAGAGAGTGTGCCCCAGCAAGCACCACGTAGCCGACAACCATGATCACGGTGCCTACTGCGGAGATCCGCGCTTCCCCGTGGCGGCGAGTGAGGCGCCCGAGGCCACCTTGCATGAGTCCACCCACGAGCCCGGAGAACGCGAAGGCGTAGCCAACACGATCGGGACCGAACGACATGCGACGCTCGAGGAACATGGCGAGGCCGCCCGTGAGCGTCGCGAACGAAGCAACATAGAAGAAGAGCTCGAGGATTCGCTCGCGGGCGCTCGGCGTGGAGAGGATCCGTCGCGTCGACTGGAAGAAGGTCGACCGAGTCGTGGAGGGTCGCGGGTCTTGTCGGGGGACGAGCAGGGCCGTCAGCGTGACGCTCGTGAAGCTGAGCCCCGCAGCAGCCAGGAACGGTGCGGAGTAGCCGAGCCGCTCCGCCATGAACCCCGAGAGCGCGGGGCCGATGAGAAAGCCGAGCCCAAACGCGATCCCGAAGAGGCCGAAGGCCTTGGTCCGATCCTCGGGGGCCGTGTTGTCGGCGATCGCTGCCTGCGCGGTGGAGAGGTTGCCCGCGGTGAGTCCGTCGAGGATACGACCCACGAACAGCCACTCGAGGCCTTGCCCGAGGCCCATGATCAGCAAACCCACGAGCGTTCCGCTCTGGCTGACGAGCAGCACGGGCTTGCGTCCGTAGCGATCCGACAGCCGCCCGAGGATGGGGCCGCTGACGAGCTGACACACCGAGAAGCTCGCGAGCAGGACGCCCGCCACGAGCGGCGAGGCGCCGAAGTGCTGCGCCACGTAGGGCAGGAGCGGGTAGACGATCGTGAGTGCGAAGACGTCGACGAGGACCGTGAGGAACAGCGGCCCGATTCGACCCCAATGCGTGACCGCGACGCTCTCCGACATCAGGGTGCTGGCTGGCGGGGCGGGACCGCGACGCGCTCGATGAACGACGTCACGAGCCCGATGCCGACGCGGTTCTCACCGCCCTCGGGCAGGATGATGTGCGCGTAGCGCTTCGACGGCTCGACGAACTGCAGGTGCATCGGGCGCACGGTCTTGTAGTACTGCTCGCGGATCGCGTCGAAGGTCCGGCCGCGGTGCTCGATGTCGCGACGGATGCGGCGAAACGCACGGATATCAGCGTCGGTGTCGACGTAGACGCGCAGGTCGAGAGCCTTGCGGAGCATCTCGTCGGCGAAGACGAGGATGCCCTCGACGATGACGACGTTGGTCGGCTCGAGGCGGCGCGTCTCGTGGGCGCGGCGATGCGTCTTGAAGTCGTAGATCGGGGCGTGAACGACACGACCCGCACGGAGCGCCGCGAGGTGCTCGACGAGGAGCTCGGTCTCGAGCGAGTCGGGGTGGTCGTAGTTGAGCTGGCACCGCTCCTCGTAGGTGAGGTCGGGGCGGTCTCGATAATAGGAGTCGTGCTCGACGGTCACGGCTTGCCCTTCAGGGAGGGCCGCGCGGACACGGTTCGAAACGGTGGTCTTGCCGGAGCCGCTACCGCCGGCAATGCCGACGAAGAAGGGTCCGGTGGAGCGCTCGGCGGAATCGGTCCCTTGTCCGTGCGGGGCCGCCACACCGGTCATCAGGCCGGTCATCGCGGCGGACCTTACCACGCTTCGCTCGCGTGGCGTTGGCTGCGCTCTGCTATGTTCGCTCATCGTTCATGGACTTCGTTCCCGGCGCTCTCGTCGCTGGAAGGTATCGCCTCCGACGCATGGTCGGCGCGGGGGGGATGGGCGAGGTGTGGGCCGGTGAGGATGCGAAGACCGGCTCGCGCGTCGCTGTAAAACACCTCTTGCCGACGGCCGCGAAGCACCACGAGGTCGTGGTCCGCTTCAAGCGCGAGGCTTACCTGCTCGGCAAGATCCAGAGCGAGTTCGTCGCGCGCGTCGTCGATTTCTTCGACGACGAAGCCTACGGCCTCGTCCTCGTGATGGAGTTCATCGACGGACCGAGCCTCGCGCACGTCCTCGAGGACCGCACGCTGAGCGTCGAAGAGTCGGTCGAGCTCGCCGCCGATCTTCTTCAAGCGCTGCGCGATCTGCACTCGGCGAAGGTCGTGCATCGCGACCTCAAGCCCGGCAACATCATCATGCGCCCCGGGCCTACGGGCCGGCCGCGCGCGGTCGTCGTCGACTTCGGGATCTCGCGGCTCTTGCCCGACAAGGGTGAGAACGAGGTCACTGGGATCACGCGCGCGAACATCGCGCTCGGCACGGTCGAGTACATGGCGCCCGAGCAGATCCTCAACTCGCGCGACGTGACGCCCGTGACCGATCTCTACGCGGTCGGGATCATCCTGTGGCGCGCGCTGAAGGGACACCACGCCTTCGGAGATCGTCGCGGCGAGGAGCTCGCGCGCGCGAAGCTCATCGAAGAGGCACCACCGCTCGAGACAGGTCGACGCGACGAGCTCGCTCAAGGGCTCAGCCGAATCGTCGCGCGCGCCCTGAAAAAGAAGCCGTCGCAGCGCTATCCGAGCGCCGTCGACATGCTCGCCGAGGTCGAGGGGCTGCGTCGTTTCTTGTCGAAGGTCCCCGGCCGGCCGTCGAGCTGGAGCTCGGCGGATGGCATCGACATCGAGGACTCGACGACCGACTCGGGCGAGACCGCGGTGCGACGCTCGCCGCTGCTCGACGTCGCGCCAGCACCCGCCCCCGAACCGCCGAAGCTCGAGCGGCCCGCGCCGCGTGTGATTTCCCAGCCGCGTCCCGCCGCGGGCGCTCCGGCGAAGGCCCCGCCACCTCCCGCTCCGTCGAATCCCGACGTTCGCGCGAGCGCCCCGCCTGCGCCTGCGCCGTCGAACCCAGGCGCGGTGATCCCTCGCGGCTCGCTGCCCTCCATCCCCGAGGCCGTGGCGATCGGCGACGCGCCCGAAACTCGGCCGAGGCTCCCCGTCGCACGCGGCTCACTCCCTTCGATCCCCGAATCGGGCGCGCCCGATGCCGCGCGCGGTGGCTCGATCCCCGACGACGTGCCTCGCAATCCGCGCGCGTCGATGCAGTCCTTCTCGGACATCGGGCCGCCGCCGATCCCAGCGCCGGCTCCGTCGCAGGCCCCGGCTCCTGTGTCGAATCCCGCGTCCGCTGCGATCCCGAGCAGGCTCACCGTGCCGAAGCGCGACAGCGATCAGCGGCTGGGCGCGGCTCAGCGCTGTCTCGCGGCACGGTCGCGCTCGCGGTGCTCACGGCGTTCGCAGTCGGTACGGCCGCGGGGCTCGTGCTCGCGCCGAACTCGGTGCCGCCGGCCACGGCTTCCTCGGGGTGTGCGGGGTGTCCGAGCGCGACGACGACCCCGAGCGTTTGCGCGTCGGCGACGTCGACGCAGACCACCACCGAGCCCACCACCACTGCGACCACGACGACCGCGAGCGCGAGCGACGCTCATCCGTCCGCGTCCGAAGAACGCAGCGTGAGCGCACGCCCCGCCCTGACAGGGCGCTTGCCGACCGCGGCGACGACGACGATGAGCCGCACCGACGACGGCCTCGGTGAAGACCCGCCGAAGAAGCCGACAGCGAGCGCTCAGCCGACCGCGCCGAGCACCGCTGCGACTGCGCCGAGCACCGCTGCGACCGCGCCCACCACGCAGCCTGCTCCCACCCCCAAGACAGCCCCGACCGAAGCCGCGCCCTGAGCGCGCGCGGCCGTGCGCAAGATGTGGAGGGCTGCGTTCGCGCTCAGCTCGCGAGCTTGGCCTTCAAGCTGCCGTCTGCGATCGCGGCCTTCGTCAGGTCCTCACCACCGATGAGCTCGCCCTTCACGAACACCTGCGGGAACGTCGGCCAGCCGCTCCAGATCTTGATCGCGAGCCGCTCCTTCCACTTGGAGAAGTAGCTACCGTACTCGAGGTACGCGAACTGGATGCCGGCCTCGTCGAGCGCCTTCCTCACGTTCTTCACGTGAGGGTTCTGCGCCATACCGACGACGACGACGGGCTCGCGCTCGATCGCGCGCACGACGTCTGCGATGACGTCGGCGTGGAACTTCTGCATCTCGGCGAGGGCAGGGCTCGCGATGGCGGTGAGCGAGGCGCGCGCTGTCGACATGGCTACTTGGATCCCTCGAAGTTGAGATAGGTCTGGTCTTTGAGGCCGCGCTCGTACTCGGCGATGAGGCGCATGCCCTCGGTCGGCTTCAACCGATCCTGCTTGATCGCAGCGTCGACCTGAGCCTTGAGGCGCGCGACGAGCTCGTGTGACTCCCACTGGGTCATCGCGAGGACCTCGCGGATCGTGTTGCCGTTGATGGTCTCCTCGACGTAGTAGCCGCACTCCTCGTCCTCATCGAGGAAGACGTGGACCTCGTTCACCCGGCCGAACAGGTTGTGGATGTCGCCCATGATGTCCTGGTAGGCGCCGGTCAAGAAGATGCCGAGGTAGTAGGGCTTACCGTCGAGCGAGTGGAGCGGCAGCGTCTCCTTCACGTCGGCGATGTCGATGAACTTCGAGATCTTGCCGTCGGAGTCGCACGTGATGTCGACGATGGTCGAGTCCGTCGTCGGCCGCTCGTTGAGGCGCTGAATCGGCACGACGGGGAAGAGCGCGCCGAGCGCCCAGTGATCGAGCAGCGACTGGAAGACCGAGAAATTGCAGATGAGCTGATCGGCGATCTGCGGCTTCAAATCCTGGAGCTCGTCGGGCAGCGTGATGTCGCGGCTCTGGTCGGCCATCGTGATCATGCGCCGCGCGATCGCCCAGTAGGTCTCCTCGACCCGAGCCTTCACGGGGAGCTCGAGCGCGCCGACCTCGAAGCGCTTCTGCGCCTCTTCTTTGAGGGCCGCGAGATCGTTCCAGCACTCGTGCAGCGTCTCGGGCTTGAGCTGCTCCTCGATGTACGCGAGCTCCTGCACGAGCTTGTGCTCGCGCGTCGGGTCGACCGTCGTGGGCGCGGTCTTGACCTTCTCGATGCTGCCGAAGCTCTCGACGATGAGCACCGAGTGGTGCGCGACGATCGCGCGCCCCGACTCGCTGATGATGTCGGGGTGGGGCACGCGCTCTTCGTCGCAGATGTCGCCGATGTTGTAGACGATGTCGCGCGCGTACTCCTCGAGCGAGTAGTTCATCGACGAGTGGAAGGTCGAGCGCGAGCCGTCGTAGTCGATCGCGAGGCCGCCACCGACGTCGAGGAACTCGACCGCCTGGCCCATCTTGCGCAGCTTCGCGTAGTGACGCGCGGCCTCGCGGACGGCGCGCTTGATGATCTGGATGTCGGGGACCTGCGAGCCGATGTGAAAGTGCAGGAGCTTGAAGGCCTGCGACATCTCGGCCTCCTTCAAGAGCTCCATCGCTTGCAGGATCTCGCTCGTCGTGAGCCCGAACTTCGCGTGCTCACCGGCGCTCGTCGCCCACTTGCCCGCGCCCTTCGACACGAGGCGACAGCGGAGGCCGATCATCGGCTCGACGTTCATCTCCTTGGCGAGGCGGATGATCGAGCGGACCTCGCTCAGCTTCTCCGCGATCAGGATGACGCGCTTGCCGAGCTTGCGCCCGAGCAGCGCCGTGCGGACGAACCCGTCGTCTTTGTAACCGTTGCAGACGATGAGCGAGTCCTGATCGCTGTGGATCGAGAGCGCGGCGTAGATCTCCGGCTTCGAGCCGACCTCGATGCCGTAGTGGCTCGAGCGGCCCGCATCGAGGATCTCCTCGACGACCTCGCGGAGCTGATTGACCTTGATCGGGAAGACGCCGCGGTATCGCCCGCGGTACTTGTTCTCCTCGATCGCGGCCTCGAACGCGACGTTCAGCTTCTTCACCCGGTGGCGCAGGATGTCCTGGAAGCGCACGAGGATCGGCGCGGAGAGGCCCTCCTCGCGAGCCATCGCGAGCACGTCCGGGATGGGAATTCGCTGGCCCTTCGGGCCCTCTGGGGTAGCGACGATCGCGCCGTTCGCGTCCACGTCGAAGTATCCCGCGCCCCATTTCTTGATGAGGTAGAGGTCGCGCGCGTCGTCGATCGACCACGGGATCGTCGTCAGGCTCGTCGACACGGGTGGTGGAGGCGGCGTCGTGGCGCCGTTCGCTTGGGTCGGGTTCACCGGCGACTCGGAAGGAACCGTCGTGACGGGCAACGTGGATGCTCCTCCGGGCTCAAAGCCCGGCGCCCAGACCGCGCACGCGGACAGCGGGACACCGCGCGCTTTCCGCGCGTAGTTTACCGGCCGCAGCGTGCTTCTCTCTCAAAATTGGTGCGCGCCTTTTGAAGCGTTGTCAGCCTCGCTGCAAGTTGAATTCAACCTGCCGCGAGCGATTCGCCCCAGGGCTCCCGAGCGGCGCGGTTCACTCGCTGCCGGGGCGAGGCTTCAGCGTGAACTTGGTCGCGCTCGCGTCTCGCTCGTGCGTCAGCCAGTCGAGGAAATACTCAGCCCATTTGCGTTGGCCGGCCGCGGTCGGGTGGATCTTGTCGCCGCCTCTCGGCAGATCGGGCGAGAGGATGTTCGAGTCGTAATAACGGCACGGCGAGGAGTTCTTGCGGATGACCTCGAGGAGGCCGGTCTCTTTGGTCCCCCAGAGCGGCGGGCTGACCCACACGCACGGGATGTCCTTGAACATGCCGACGAGCGTCTGAACCTTCGGGGCGCGGATCTCGGGCGTCGGCATCGCGAGCTCGTTGCCACCGAGCGCGACGACCACGAGGTCAGGTTTGTACTGCGCGACGAGGCTCGTCACGCCGCGGCTCGGGCCCGCCCACTCGGGGATGAACGTGGCCTTCTCGCCCTTCAGGATGAACTTGATCCCGGTCGCGCCCTCCTTCGTCTTCAACCCGGCGCCGAGCGCTTCGGCGAAGGAGTCACCGATGATGAGCACCTTGATCCCGGAGGGCAGGGGCTCGGGCTCTGCGGTCGCGACGGGCTCGGCGCTCGCGCTGGTCGTGGGCGCCGCGCTCGCCGTCGCGGACGCGCTCGAAGAAGGCTGCGCGCTCGCGCTCGACGACGCCGAGGCGCTCGCGCTCTCTTGCGGGTGCGCGGAGGACGACGAGGTGTTCTCCGGTTCGTTCGTCGTCTTGCCGTCGGAGCCGCACGCCGCGAGCGCGAACGCAGCGGCGGTGGTGGCGAGGGTGGTGGCGAGCGAGAGGGCGCGGCGAAGGAGCGAGGGCATCGGTGCGCGAGCGTAATCAGGTTGCATCGCGGGGGCATTTTTCATGCGAAACGCCGCGGCGCAATCTACTGCAGACCAAAGAGTCGCCCGTGCGGTGCTCGCTCGTGGCATCCCATGCAGCTCGCGACGCGGCCGGCCGACGTGACCCGAGGCTCGATGAGCGAGCGCCCCACGTCCTCGGTCGGGCGGGTGACGAGCGCGACCGTCCCGTAGACCCACCCCTCGTCGACCGCGCGCGCCGCGTCGGCAGGTCGATACATGATGAAGAGGCCCGCGGGCTCACACGCGCCGTACTTCACGCCGTCGATCGTCACGTTGTCGAGGTAGCTCGGGATGCGACGCGAGCCGCTCTCCGGGCAGTCCTCTTTCTTGCGCGCGACCTCGACCGGGGTCCACGCCTCCTTCACGATGACCTGCGGCATCGCCTTGATCGCGTCGGGCACGGGTAGCACCCGATCCGTCGGCCTTTTCGAGTCGGTCGCCGCTGCGTACGCGTCGAAGTCTTTGATGAACAGCGTGTAGAGCTTCTTCGCGTGGGCGCCGCTGCCCGCACGCGAAGCGAACGCAGGATGGGTCGGCGCGCGACAGTCGAGCGGTGCCCAAGACGTCCCGTCGGCGCGTGACATCCACGTGTAGCTGTTTGCGATCGCGAGGAGGTCGGCCTCGAAGCGAGGGTCGAGCGAGTCGGCCACGGGCGTCGCGCTTGCTGTCGTGTTCGCGCTCGAAGAGCCATCCGCGCCATCGGTGGAGGTCGCGGCGCCCGCGCACCCCGCGACGACCAAAGAGACACCGACGATCATCGAAGCGGCTCGGCTAGGCATGGGCGCGGCTATCGTCGCACGCCGCGCGCTCCTCGGTTCGCATCAGGCGATCCCACACGATCATCGCCTCGCCGAAGTTCACGTTCGCGTTCGCGTGATGGCGGTTGTGGAACGCCGACGTGTTGAAGCCAAGCCGCGGCAGCGTCGCCTCGATGAGGTGCGCGCCGACCCCGCAGTGCAAATAGAAGTTGAGGCTGATGAAGCCGACGACGAGCGCGAAATAGACGGGCGCGTAGTGCGGCGCGGCCGGGTGCGCGACCAAGACGACAGGCCAAAAGGTGAGGACGGACTCGACGGGGCCGACGGCGAAGCTCGCGAGCGACGTCGGGTCGCGGTACGCGTGGTGCGCGCGGTGAAAGGGAAACAGCGCGCGCGTGTGGAGCAGCCGGTGCTTCCAGTAGAGCCAAGCGTCGAGCGCGACGATGGCGAGCACGTTCGAGATCGCGACGCGCAGCGGTCCGCCCGCCGCGTCGACGTCGAACACGAGCCCGGTCGGTAGGCCGGCCCACATCCGCGCGACCGGCCACGCGAGCAGACACGCTGCGATCAAGCGGCCAGCGCCGTGTCGCGCGCGCCGCGCCCGAGCATCGCGGGCAGGCGTCGCGGTCCTTGAAGCCTTGCGTGGGTCGACCAAACCCGTGAGCACGTGGACGACGAGCGCGCCAGTGAGCACCGCGCCGGCGATCCCGATGAAGCCGGTGAGGAGCGCGCCGTACCAGCGCGCGACCCCCCAAGGACAGAGGAGCCCCGCCCCCGTCGCTGCGACGACCACGCTGACGTCGATGACGAAGGCGGCCTTGTGGCTCGGTGCGTTCATGGTCGTCGTCCCTCTCGGCAATGGGCGCGCGAATTACGCGACGTCCGAAGTTCGTTACACGATGTAACGATATCCGAGACGCGGTGACAACTCCCGAGGGGCAGCCCGAAATCGGGAATAGGATGCCGGCGGATGCCGCCCGAGAGACGCGACGCGCGCAAAGCAACCCGGCCGCTCGCGTGGCCGAAGGGAGCGCGCGCGGCCGCTGCCGACCGTCGCGCGCAGCTCGTCGAGGTCGCGAGCCGCATCCTCACCGAGCAGGGCGCCGAGGCCTTGCAAGTCACGACCCTCGCGGAGCGCGCGAACGTCTCGCGCCCGCTCGTCTACCGCGTCTTTCCCACGCGTGAGGCCCTCTTTCGCGCCGTGCTCGAGGACTTCATCGCGGCCGTCAACGCACGCTTCCACGAGGCGCTCGTCGCGGCGCTCCCCGGCACCGTCACGTCGCTCACGATCGCGTTCGTCGAGGCCAGCTGCGACGTCATCGAGGAGCGCGGCGCAGGCCCCTGGCTCCTGCTCGACGCGCGCGGCGTCGGCGAGGAGCTCGCCGGGATCTGCCGGGACATCTTCAAGCGCCTTCTCGAGCCCTGGCGCGACAAACTCGTCGAGTTCACCGGCATGCCCGAGGCCCGCGTCGAGAACCGCCTCTGGATCCTCGCGAGCGCTGGGCGCGCCGCGCTCTTCGGTTGGATCGACGGCACGCTGAGCCGCTCCGAGGCCGTCGCTGACGCGATTTCGGCCATCAGCGCCTTGCTCGCGGCGTTCGCGCTACCTGGCTCGCAGGCCGCCTCGACGCTCGGGCCCGGCGCTGCAAAGCCCGTAAAGACCGCGAAAACTACAAAAAAGCCTGCGCGCTCGCGGCCTTCGCCGCGAAAAAAAGGTTAAGCCCACCTGCCCATGCACCGTCAGCTCGTCGGTGTCGACCACGAGGAAATACAAAGCTGTTCGAGCACTTCGACGCCGGCAGCGAAAACCTCTGCCGGGGCGCCGATGGCTGATGAGCTGGAAGCGCACGGACCCCGCTCAGCGCTTCTCGTTCCCCGCTCGACCGAGCCTGACCGCGTCGTTCGTCGACGTGATCGAGTCGGCCCTGCCGCGCGACCTGCAGTCGAGCGCGGTGCGCCTCGGTTTGGTCGAGGTCCTCACGATCGCGATCATCCACGGCGCGCTCGAGATCCGCGTCGATCGCAGCCTCGATCTCGCCACCTACCTCGAGGAGATCACGCTCCGCGAGCACGCGGTCGGACGCCTGCGCTCGGTCAACGTCACCGTCGAGGTCCGCGCGCGCAGCGCGACGGTCTCGATCGAGGACGGCTCGGAGTTCATCGAGCTGCGTGACCAAAGTTGGGAGGCCCGCCGGGGCCTGCGCTTCGTGCGGCCGCTCTTCAACACGATCCGGAGCGAGCTCGGCGGGCACCGCATCGTGCTCGAGATCGGCGCACCCTCCTGACGTTAAAGTAACGTCGTTAAATTGGGGGGAGAGGTGCACCCTCCGGTTCGACTCCACGGGGTGAGCTCCGTCGGGTGGCCGGTCCTCCCGTCTTCGAGTAGGGTCGCCTCGTGTCGCACGACGCCGAGGCCTCTTCGATCGAAGCGTGGGCGACGGCCTACATCGAGGCCGACAGCTTCGCGCACAAGCTCGAGCCGCCCCCCGCGCCCGACCGCTTCGAGCGCGCCTTCACACCGCGCCCCGACCTGCGGCCGGGCCGCGGCCCTGCGTTCGTGCTCGCGAAGAAGGGCCTGCGCTCGACAGGGCGCACCGCGTTCCAAGGGGTGAAGCGACGCGCGGAGCTCCTGCACACGTTCCTTCATCACGAGCTCCAAGCTGCGGAGCTGATGGCGTGGGCGCTCGTCGCGTTCCCGGACGCCCCCGAAGAGGCTCGCCGCGGGCTCGTTCGCATCCACGGCGACGAGGTCCGCCACATGCGGATGTACGTCGCCGCGCTCCGCGAGCTCGGCGTCGCTCCGGGCGATCTGCCCGTGCGCGATTGGTTCTGGGAGCGCGTGCCGCGCGTCACCTCGATCGACGCCTTCTTCGCGACGCTCGGCATCGGCTTCGAGGGCGCGAACCTCGACCACGCGGTCCGCTTCGAGAAGCGCCTGCGTGACGCAGGCGACGAGCGCGCCGCGCGCGTGCAGGCCGTCGTCGGCCGTGAGGAGATCGAGCACGTGCGCTTCGCGCTCCGCTGGCTTCGCGAGACGAGCCCGCGCCTGTCTCTGGGCGCGACGCTCTTCGGAGGCCTTCGCGGCGAGCTTGCCTGAGCCGCTCAGTCCGCTCGTGATGCGAGGCCCGGGAGCTCGCGCGCGAGCCCCGGCGCAAGGCCTCGACGACGCCTTCATGGATGAGCTCGAGCGAACGACGCAGGCTTCGTGCGCCCCGAGCCTCGCGGTGACCGCGCGGCTCTGGGCGCTGAACCTCGACGCGGAGGAGGAGATCCGCGACGGCGCGACGGGTGAGCTCCGTGATCCCTCGCGCTTCGCAAGAGAGCGCCCCGCGCTCGTCGCGTCGCTCGTCGGCGCGCTCGTCCCCGAGGGGGACGCCGTGCTCGGACTGCCGTCGCAAATTGCGGCGCACGGCGAGGCGCTTCGGCTTGCGTGGGCACCGACGACGGCCGCGCGCACAGCGCTCGCGCGCGCCGGCGTCACGCGGGTCGTCGGCGCGCGCCCCGAGGTCCTCGCGCGCGTGCTCGACCGCCGCTTCATGGGCGAGGCTCTCGGTCTCTTGCTCGACGGTGCGCGCTGGATCGACGCGCCGAGCGAGCTCGAGCGTTCGCGATGCGCTCGCCGACTGGAAACCCCCACCTGCGCCAACGCTTCGGGTTCGCGGGGCGCGGCCGACGCGTGATGAAGTGCGGCGCGCCCAGCCAGGCGGATCTCGGCTTTCGCGCGCAAGGCCTCGCGCAGGGCGGGCTGCTCGTCGAGCCCTGGGTCGAGTGCCGGAGACTTCGCGCTCCACGGTCACCTCGACGCGGCGGGGCGCTTCGTCTTCGGCGAGCCCGCACGTGAGCGAGGTCGACGCCGCGCAGTCGTGGCGCGTCTCGTCGCGCCGACGCGACGGCGCTATCAAAGCGAGCGCGCCGCGCTCCTCGACGGCAAGGAGGCGGCGACGGCTCTCCACCGCGCCGGCTTCGAGGGCCTGTTCGGAATCGACGCTCTTCGCCGAATTCGAGGGCGGCGAGCGCTTCTTGCCTCGCTGCGAGATCAACGCGCGATACTCGATGGGGTGGGCGGTAGGATGGGCGAGCGACGTCCCGATCCTCGCCTGCAGATCGAATGAAGCTTGCCGCGGTCGTCGCGCTCGTCGCGCTCGTCACTGTCGCGCCTCGGTGCGACGCGCGCTCGGGCCGAGCCGCTGCGGCGCGACCGAGAGCAGGGTGACCTTCGAGGTCGTCGGCCTCGCGGGTTGTGACGCCGAGGCCACTCGTCGATCGCGAGCCCGATCGGCCCTCGGTGACGCGCGACGAACGCGGCGAGCCCCTCTCGGCCCACGTCGAGATCAGCGCGCAGCGCGCGTCCGACGAGTCGCTGAGCTCGAGCTCGTGCTCGCCGGCAGCGGCGTCGAGTCGAAGCGCGTGGTCGCGGGCAAGAGCTGCGAGACCCCGCCGAGGTCGCGGCGCTCCTCATCGCGGTCTCTCACGATCCCGACGCCGTCGAGCGCGCGAGCGCCGAGCCTCAAACCGGGCCTGCCCCGCGCATCGAGGTGCCCACGCCGCAGCCCGTGGAGCCTCGCGACCTGCGCGTGAAACCGCTCGATCCGAGCGAGCTCGTCGAACCCGGCGCGCCGCTCCGTCCCCTCGCGCCGACGCTCGACCTCGGGTTCACCGCGCGCGCCGGGATGCTCGCAGGCATCGGGGATCTGCCCGGCCCGCACCTCGGGGCCGAGGCCGGGATCGGCCTGCGCATCGACGAATATGAGGTGAGCCTCACATTCGAATATGCGGGCGGCGCGACGGCGCGGCTCACGTCCCGTCCCGACGCGGGCGCGGACTTCGAGCGCATCGCCGGGATCGCTCGCGCCTGTCGCGATCTCTATCCGTGGAGCGCGCGGCCGAGCGCGGGCGCGCCGTTTTCACTGCCTCTACGCGCGGATCGCGGGCCGTTCGCGGTGACCGTCGGCGCTTGCCTCGGCGTCGAGCTCGGAGAGATGGCCGGTCAGGGCTTCGGGGTCACGTATCCCGAACGCGGAGAGGCCTTCTGGGCCGCGCCGCGATTCGACGTCCGCGGCGCGCTGAACCTCGTCGGACCGCTGTCGCTCTCGCTCGACGTCGGCGTCGCGTTCCCACTCGATCCGCGGCGCTTCATCATCACCGCAGCCGATCAATCCGTGCTCGTCGTCTACACGCCCGCGCCCGCAGCGGGGCGGCTCGGGCTCGCGCTCCAGCTCGATCTCTGAACCGAGCCCCTGAAACAATTCGATCACGGAATCCCGAGTCCGTGGACACTCAGCTTCGAGGATGGCTGCCGCCGACGCGCTTTTGAGCGACACCCGTGGGGCCTTGGACCCCGCGAACGCCGCGGCGCGCTCGATGGCGTCCTCACCTGCGTTCGAGGAGCTCTATGACCAACACGTCGATCTCGTGTGGCGCGCGCTGCGTCGCTTCGGCGTCGCGGAGAGCGCCATCGAGGACGCGACCCAAGAGGTCTTCCTCGTCGCGTTTCGGCGCCTGTCGAGCTTCGAGGGAAAGTCCACGCTCTCGACGTGGCTCTACGGGATCTGCGCGCACGTCGCGCGCAACGCGCGGCGGACCGAGCGGCGTCACCCCGAGACCCCGACCGAAGACGTCGGCCACGATCAGGCCTCGACCTCGGCGACACCCGAGCAGGTCGCGAGCGAGCGCGAGGCCCAGCGAATCCTCTACGAACTGCTCGACGCGCTCGACCACGACAAGCGCGAGGCCTTCGTCCTCGCCGAGCTCGAGGGCCTGTCCGCACCCGAGATCGCGGCCTCGCTCGGGCTCAACGTGAACACCGTCTACGCGAGGATCCGCGCAGGCCGCGCGGCGTTCGACGACGCGCTGCGAGTCAGGCAAGCGCGCGAGCGCAGACCTCCAACCAAGAAGAAGGGAGCCTTCCCATGGCGATGAGTCCCGAGGCCGAGGCCCTTCTGCGCGCGGCCAAGAACCACCCCGAGACGCCCTCCGCGGCGGCCCGCGCCCGCATGAAGCAGCGCGTGCTCGGCGCGGCCGCGTTCGGCGCGACAGCGGCAGCGACCGGGACCGCGGCTGGCGGCGCTGCGGCCTCGACGGGCGCAGTCCTTTGGAAAATCGCAGGCGGAATCGCGCTCGTGAGCGGGCTCGCGACCGTGACCGTCGCGGCGATCTCGTCGCGCGGAGCGCCGAGCGCGCAGGTCGCCTCGAGCGCGATCGTCGGCGCGGCCAACTCGAATCCCTCGAAGCCGACCCCACAAGCATCAGCGTCAGCGCCAGCGCCTGCGACCGCGTTTGCGGAGGGGAGCGCGCTCTCTCCGGCCCGTGTCGGGACGTCGAGCGCGGTCGCGCGCACAGCTCTCTCTTCTTCCGAGCGGCCCGCTCTCGTCGCGAGCCCCGCTGCTTCGAGCAGCGTTGGCGTGAGCGCGAGCTCGAGTTCGGAGCCCGATCCGCTGGTCGCCGAGGTTGAGCTCCTGCGACGTGCGCAAGCGGCGTTCGGTCGCGGTGACGCAGCCGGCGCGCTCGCGCTCGCCGACGAGCACGCGACGCGGTTCCCTCGCGGGCAGCTGTCGCTCGAGCGACGGGTCTTGCGCGCGCTCGCGCTCTGCGCGCTCGGTCGCAAAGACGAGGGCCGCGTCGAGGCCGCGCCCATCCTCGAGAAGGGATCGACGCCCGCCGCCAAGCGTGTCCGCGAGGCCTGCGGCTCTCCGTGACGAGGCTCTGCGCTTTTCGTCACGGCTTGCGCCGCCGGTGGACATTCACTCGATGACGCCGCGAGCCCACCCGAGGGCCAGCGCGGCTCAGCCTTCTCTTTTACGAACCCGGAGTCTCGCTATGAAGCCTGCCTCGATTCGCAGGGGGGCTCAATCCGCCCCCCATGCGCTCCGCGCCTCCCCGATTCGCCACCTCATCCTGTTGGCCGCGACGAGCGCGGTGCCCGTCCTCATGGGCGCCGAGAGCAAGGGCTGCGGCTCGGACGTCACGGTCGGCAACGACGACCCGTGCGTCGTCACGGGCTGCAGCGGCCAAATCTGCGCCGACGAGGAGACCGCCTCGACCTGCGAGTGGACGGACGCTTATGCCTGTTATCCCGAATATGGCATTTGCGAGCGCGACGCCGACGGCGTCTGCGGCTGGCGTGCGACCGAAGAGCTCGAGAACTGCCTGAACCCCGATCCCGCGCCGTGCGTCGTCACGGGTTGCAGCGGCGAAGTCTGCGCCGACGCGGAGCAGCCGAGCGACTGTGAGTGGCTCGACGAGTACGCTTGTTACAGCGATGTCGGCGTCTGCGAACGCGACGCGAGCGGCGTGTGCGGTTGGCGCCAGACTCAGGAGTTGCTCGACTGCCTCGCGAACCCCCGCACCCCCATCTCGGGAGCGTGCGTCCGCAGCCAAGACAGCTGCACCACGGACAGCGACTGCGTCGCGGGCGGCTGCGGCGGCGAGCTCTGCTTCAACCCGGCCGAGAGCGAAGGCATCTCCACGTGTGATTGCGAGGGAGCGCCTGGCACTTGTGGTTGCATCAACGGCAAATGCTCTTGGTATCAGTGAGGGCGATCGCGATTAGGGGTTAGCGGCCGCGCCCCGCGGGGTCGGAGTCTTCAACCCGATATGGGCTTTGACCCCCGAGTGGTCGGCGTGGATCCCGAATTGAAAGGCGCCGGGCTCGAGCGGCTTCGCGTCGAAGTCCTTACCGTCTTTGCTCACGCGGAGGCCGCGTCGATCGATCCGCAAGAAGAAGCTCTGTTTGACCGTGAGGGGTATCGCAGCCGACCCCGCGGCGGTGCCGACCAGCGGCCCGTCCAGCGTGAACTCGAGCGGGAACTCGTCGCCCGCCTCGAATTGGACGATGAGCGGCTGTCCCTCGGCGAGGGGAGGCATCTTCTCGAGGTCCGAGGCGCGGACGACCCGCGGCTCGGGGGTGTTCGAACACCCGATCACGGCGCTCGCGAACACGACGATGCTTAGACAACGATATAGGGTCTTCATGGGGGCTCCTCTGGGCGCGTCCTTGCGCGCCTGTGGTCGCGTCCCTTGAACGACGCTGCAGCCGACCTTTTCCCGGGCCGGTCGGACGCTGGGTGAAGCTACCGAGCCGTCGAATGACGCGGCGCAATAGTGACAGCGCTGTCAGTGTCAGAGCGGCCCATTCGTGCTTCGATGAGTTCCGCGGGTGGAGCCGGGCAGGGGTGAGCGTTTTGTTTTCTGCGCGGCCCTCGCTCGGGGCAGGGGGAGGTCTCGCTCGCCCTCGCGTACATGGACTCATGAGCCCTGATGGCACCGGTGCCCGCACGAGCGATGCGGAGTCCTGGCGGCTCGACCTCCTCGCCGAGGTCTTGGCTGCGGAGGACGACCCGTTCGAGGGCGACTTCGCAGCCGAGCTCGCGTGGAGCATCGACTGCACCCGAATCGAGACCCGCCTGCGCGCGCGGTGGATGCGTTCGACGAGCGCGTCAGCTGAGCCTGCGCCGCGGCTCGTCGCCGCTCGCTGATTCACCGGGGGGTTCGTCGGTAGAGGGGGAGGTCTTGGTGGGGCCCTCCGCAGCTTTGGAGTCGTCGGTCGGGGGCTCCTCGGAGGGCACCGAGACGATGCGCCCTGCAGGCAAGAAGCGCCCTTCTTCGAGCTCACGGAGGCTGCCGAGCCAGGCCTCGCGCAGCTCGCATCCGAGGTCGTAGGCCTTGGCGGCGTTGTCGACCGAAGCGACCCCTCGCAGGTGGAGCGCCTTGTCGGTGGCGTCGAACACATCGACGCGCGCGATGCGACCGTCCCAGCGCTCGTTCGCCCGACAGAGATCGAGGAAGAGGCCGCGGACGCGATCGATCGGAGCGGCGTAGTCGACGAAGATCTCCACGCGGGCCTGCATCGCGGCGTCCGTGCGCGTCCAGTTCTCGAAAGACTCCGCCATGACGCGCGTCACCGGGACGATCAGCCGGCGATCGTCGAAGAGCCTCAAAACCACGTAGGTGAAGAAGATGTGCTCGACCGTGCCGATCTCACCCGGCCGGAAGACCACGATGTCTCCGATGCGGAGCGGCTGCGTTATCGACATCTCGATCCCCGCGATGATGCCGGCGATCGTGCGCTGGGCGGCGAAGCCGACGACTACGCCGAGGATGCCGGCCGACGCGAGCAGCGAGAGCCCGACCGTGCGGACCACCTCGAACTGGAGGAGGATCGCCCCCGCCGCAACGAACCCCACGAGGACGGTGAGGATGCGACGGATCATCGTGAGCCGCGTGCGGAGGCCACGGCTCTCGAGGTCGCCGACTGCGTCGTCCGGCAGCGTGCTCTCCCACGTCGCGGTGAAGACCCGCACGAGCGCGACCACGGCCCACGCGAGGGCGAAGATGAAGAGGATGGTGCACGCGCGGCTGCTCGCGTCCGCGTAGACGCGGCTCATCGCGAGGTACGGCGCGAGCAAGTAGAACGCGAGCGTCGCGACCGCGAGCCGGCTCGGGCGGCCGAGCGCGGAGACCGCGCTGAACGCAGGGCTCGAGCTCGACGGGGAGAGCCCGCGCTGGAGGGCGCGCGACACGACGAAGCGCGCGATGACGCCGAGGCCCCGCGCGAGCAGGTACACGCCGAGGACGAGCAGCGTCAGCCCGATCCACTGCCAGGCGTAGAGGCCCGCGACAGGCTGACGTCGGAGCCACGGCGGGACCCTCGCCTCGAGCTTCCGTCGCTCGTCGGCGCCGTAGAGGATGGGGATGGCCGCGACGGTGCTCTTCGAAAACGCCCAGCGAACATCGGCGCTCGAGCCCGCGCGAATCGGCGCGAGGGCGATCGCATATGATTTGCCCCCCAAACGAATGACGTCGATGACCACGCCGCTCTCGGGGACGCCGTCGGGGTTCGGCTCGTCGGGCAGCGAGCTCGCGTCGAGGTCGAGCCGCCAACGCAGGATCCGATAGAGCATCCCGGCGAGCTCCGGCCCGTCGCTCTCCTTGCCGTGGGGCATGCCGCGCAAGTCGAGGAAGCGAGCCGCGGCCTCGAAGTCCCCTGCGTCGCCGGCGTCGAGGAAGGCCTCGAGCGCGCGGCGTGGCGTCGCGTCCGCGCGGAGCTCTGCGGAGGCGGGAGGCTCGGTCACGGCGGGCGCGCTCGGTCGGGTCGGACGCTTCGGGGGCGCGGACGGTGCTGTCGATGGGGCGGCCGACGCAGCGGACGCGGAGGGCAGCGGGACAGCGGGCGCGGCCTCGCTGTCTGCCGCCGAGGGCACGCTCGTGGCGGACGCGATCGGGTCGGCGAAGGCGACCGACGCGAACGAGAGCTCTACCGCGAGCACGAGCGCCACGGTCGTGCGGGACGAGGACATGGGCCTTCCTACTCCGTAATGCCGCAGAGCAGGAGCGTGAGATCGTCGTAGCGGGGCGCGCTCTTCACGTGGGCGCGGACCGTGCGCAGCACCTGCTGAGCGAGCGCCCGAGCGCTCGAGGTGCCCTCGCGAAGGGCGGGCTCGAGGCCCTCGAAGCCGAGCTGCCGGCCGCGCTCGTCGGTGGCCTCGTGGACGCCGTCGGTGGTGAGCACGACAGTGTCGCCGGGCGCGAGCCGCATCGTGACTTGGTCGTACGACACGTCGGCGAAGATGCCGAGCGGACAGCTCGAGGCGCCGTCGATCCGCAGCAAATCTCCGGGCCGCACGTGACGCACGTACGGCGGCATGTGCCCGGCGTTCGAGAGGGTGAGCGTCCGCGTGGGGACGTGGAGCGTCATCGCGACGGCCGTTACAAAAATGTCACTCTGCCCGCGCGCGACCAGGTCGCGGTTCACGCGCGACAGCGCGAGCGCGGGCCCGCCCTCGGTCGAGAGCGCCGTGCGCAGATCGCTGGAGACGCGCGCCATCAGGAGCGCCGCCGCGACGCCCTTGCCCGAGACATCCCCGATCACCGAGCCGATGCGATCGTGCGAGAGCCAGAAGACGTCGTAGAAGTCGCCGCCGACCGTGTGCGCGGGCTGGTACTCCGCGACGAACTCCACGCCGCGGACCTCGGGGAGGGCGAGGGGCAAGAAGCTCTTTTGGATTTGCTGAGCGAGCGCGAGATCGCGCTGCATCCGCTGCTGCTCGAGCGACTGGCGATGCAGCCAGGAATTCTGCAGCGCGAGGGCCGCGTGCGACGCGAGCACGATGAGCAGGTCGAGGTCGCCCTGGATGAACATCGCGCCGCGCTCGCACCGCACGTTGAGCACGCCGAGCACGGCGCCCCGGTAGACCATGGGCGCGTGCATCATCGTCGCGGGGCCGGGGATGCGGTCGTCGTCGCCGTCGATGGAGAGCGGGGTCGAGAGGACGGCTTTGCCGCGCTGGACGACCTCGAGGTAGAGGTCCGCGGGCAGCGGATAGCGGGGGACCTCGCGGCCGTCGCGCGCGACGACGCGGCGCGGGTCCATCGTCGAGGTGACCTCGTCGAGCGTGTAGACCGCGGCGAGCGCCGCCGCTGGGAAGGCGTCGAGCAGGTTCGCTACGATGAGATCGAGCAGCGCGGCGTCGTCGAGGGTCGCCGCGATTCCTTGAACGAAGTTGAAGAGTGTCCGCAGGCGGCGGTGGGCGTCCTCGAGATCGGCGAGGCCGCCCGTCGTGATCAGCGTGTGGGTGACGTGCTCCTGCGCGTTCGTGTGGCCCACGATCTTCGAGGGCGCGTCGAAGCCGACCGTCGTGAGCTCCTGCGTGCGCGAGTTGCGGCGGCCGGTCGGGGTCGAGCGCTCGACAGGGTCGGGCTCGAACCGGAACCGGAACGGCCCGAAGCGAACGAGGTCGCCAGCGGTGAGGACGTGGCGCTTGACGCCCTTGTCGTTGACGAAGCTGCCGTTGGCGCTGCCGAGGTCGTAGACGACGTGTCCTTCGGACTCGGCCGCGACCTTCGCGTGGTGCCGCGAGATGCGCACATCGTCGAGGACGACGTGATTGAACGGCCCGCGGCCCACGAGAAACGTGGCATCGAGGGCGAACCGTCGGCCCGCCAAGCCTCCGTCGAGGGCGACCAGCCACGGCATGGAATCGGGTTAACGCTAGACTCCCATCGAGGAAGTTTCCACGTAAAAAGACATTGGCTAGCCGGTCCGAACAACAGCCAGCCGTCGCGTAACCCGGAGTCCATCATGCCCAAGGCCGTTTGGAATGGAGCCGTCATCGCCAGCTCGAGCGCGACGCGCGTCGTCGAGGGCAATCACTACTTCCCACCCGAGGACGTGAACCACGACCTCCTCGAGCCGAGCGACTACCACACGACCTGCGGGTGGAAGGGCGTCGCAAGTTACTTTCACGTCGTCATAGACGGCAAAAAGAACCGCAACGCGGCTTGGTATTATCCGACTACGAGCCCCGAGGCGAAGAGCATCGAGCGCTATATCGCCTTTTGGCAGGGAGTCGAGATCGTCCCCGATTGAGGATTAGCCTCTCTCGTCGGGCTTCGTCCGCGCGAGCACGTCGAGGACATCCCGCTTGCGGAGGGGCTTTTCGAGGACGATGCCCTCGAAGCTCTCGAGGAACGCAGTCACCCGCTCGGTGAACGCGCCCCCGGTGCAAACCGCGAAGCGGCTCGACAGCTCGGGGATGTTGGTCTCTACGAACGAGAACACCGCGGGGCCGTCGAGGCCCGGCATCATCATGTCGCAAATCACCAAGTCCCAGTCGGTGTCCTCTTTCAAGATCCGGACGGCGTCCGCACCGCCATTGGCCGAAGAGAGCTCACAGTCTTTGCGCAAGAGCCGAGAGAACGCGCTGAGCACGAGAGGCTCGTCGTCGATGAGCAACACCCGAGGCAGCGGTCGGCTCGACGCCCGCGTCGGGGTCGTGGCGCGCGGAATATCGGGTTTGGCGACCGCGGGCCGCGGCAGCGAGAGCGTGACGGTGGTCCCTTTGCCAGCGACGCTCTCGCTGGTCAGCGTGCCGCCGTGCTGCCGGGTGATCTCCGAACAGATCGAACGCGCGAGCTTCCGGTCGAGG
>JAXLYR010000028.1:0-80343 GCA_046351325.1 Polyangiaceae bacterium
GATCCCGGTGACCTGGCCCGAGTTCGGCGCGATTCACCCGTTCGCGCCGCGCTCCCAGACCGAGGGTTACGCCCGAGTCATTTCGGATCTCGAGGAGTGGCTCGCGGAGATTACCGGCTTCGCCTCGACCAGCTTGCAGCCGAACGCCGGCGCGCAGGGCGAGTACACCGGGCTCCTCACCATTCGGGCCTATCACCGCAGCCAGGGCCACGTGCACCGGGACGTCTGCCTGATCCCGACGAGCGCACACGGGACCAACCCTGCGACCGCGTCGCTCGCCGGGATGAAGGTCGTCGCGGTCGCATGTGACGCGCAGGGCAACGTCGACCTCGACGATCTGAAGAAGAAGGCCGCGCAGCACGCCGAGAACCTCGGCTGCATCATGATCACCTATCCGTCGACGCACGGCGTGTTCGAGGAGCAAATCCGGGAGATCTGCGACGTCGTGCACGCGCACGGCGGGCAGGTCTACATGGATGGCGCGAACCTCAACGCCCAAGTCGGACTCTCGCGCCCCGGCGACTTCGGCCCCGATGTTTGCCATATCAACCTTCACAAGACCTTCTGCATCCCGCACGGCGGCGGCGGCCCTGGGATGGGCCCGATCTGCGTGGCAAAGCACCTCGCGCCGTTCCTCCCGATGCACCCGCTCGCTTGGCAAAACCGGGGCACGACGAAGGCCATCGGCCCCGTCAGCGCCGCGCCGTTCGGCAGCGCCTCGATCCTCCCAATCCCGTGGATGTACATCGCTATGATGGGCGCGCAGGGCCTCAAGCAGGCGACGCAGACGGCGATCCTCAACGCGAACTACATGGCAAAGCGCCTGTCGAAGGACTTCGAGATCCTGTATCAGGGCGCGCGCGGTCGCGTGGCGCACGAGTTCATCGTCGACTGTCGCCCCTTCAAGAAGAGCGCGGGCATCGAGGTCGAGGACATCGCGAAGCGCCTCATCGATTACGGCTTTCACGCGCCGACCATGAGCTTCCCCGTCGCGGGAACGCTGATGATCGAGCCGACCGAGAGCGAGCCTCGCGCCGAGCTCGATCGCTTCTGCGACGCGATGCTGGCGATTCGCGACGAGATCCGCAGGATCGAGCGCGGTGAGCTCGACAAGCTCGACAACCCGCTCAAGAACGCGCCGCACACCGCGACGGAGATCGCGAGCGACGAGTGGGCGCACAAATATCCCCGTTCGCTAGCGGCGTATCCTCTGCCCTATTTGCGAGACCACAAGTTCTGGTCTTCGGTCGCGCGCGTCGACAACGCGTACGGCGATCGAAACCTCGTGTGCACCTGCGAATCGGTCGAGGCGTACGCCGCGAGCGAGTGAGCTACTTGTCGAGGGCGAGGCTATCGACGAACGGCTGCGCCCAAGCCGGCAAGAGCCCCGTCGGCGCGAACACGCCGAGCTGATAAAGACGATTGCCGGATAGGACCGCGCGGACGGTGGCTCGCATCCCGTCCGCGGCGGCGAGTTCGAAGCGACGGCTCGGCAGGCCAGCGAAGTCTGCCTCGTCGATGGTGACGAGCTGCGCCGAGAAGTTGGTCGCCATCTGCTTCATCCCGACGTCGAGCACCGACGCGGGCGCAGCCGGCCCTGGCAAATCGGCATACGTCGCAGAGAGCTGATTGCCGTCCAAGAGGCCGCCGAAGCCGATGATGGGCGGGCTCGCGGAGTCGTCGATTCGGTCGCCGAGCTTGCAAGGAGCCTCGACCGAGAAGCGCCCCGCGTCGTGGTGTCGCTTCTGCTTCGAGGGCTCGACGTCGAAGCGGAGCGCGTCGAAGAACGAGAACCGATTATCGGCGTTCGTCGAGGTCGTGGAGGCCGCGTACACTGACTTCGGTGTAAACATGACGCGCATGTGGACGTGCTCGCCTTGGGGCCCGAGCACCTCGATCGCGCGGCCGTCTTTCTTCCACGTCGTGTCGGTGACGACGGAGCCCGCGGCCTTGAGCGAAGCATCGAAGACAGCGCGCGCGTCGCCCTTCTCGATCGGGAGGCGGCTTATCGAGAAGCGCCCGTCGGCGGTCATCGCGAGGATGGTCTTCGACGAGCCCACGCCGGCGAGCGGGTCGGGAGGGATCGTCGCCGCGCGCGGCAGCGCAGGAAACTGGGCCTCGAACCGCTCTTTCGTATCGGTGACCCAGACCCACGCGGGCGCGGCCTGATTGCCAGTCGCCGCGACGGGCGGCGCAGCCGACGCGCTGACGGTGGGCGGCAGAGAGGCTGTGACCGTCTGGGACGGCGCGGCGGCCGAAGCGGGCTCGACGGGTGCGCCGGAAGACGCAGACGCGAGCGAGGACGCCGCGCTCGCGCTGGTCGAACCGACCGGCTTTTGCGACCCGTTGAAGAGCCCGGCCTCGTCGTCCGCGCCGCAAGCGCAAGTGACGAACAACAGCACTGCAGCGTATCGACCACTTCGGATCACGAAACTCGAGACCTCGTCACGGGTAGAAGCAGACCTTCACAGCATCCCCCGTTAGCGCACTCTCTTCGGGTACGCACGAGAGGCCGAACTCGCAGTCGTCATCGGTCTCGCAGGTCGGCAGACAAACGGGCTTGCCGAGGGCCATGCACGAGAACCCGACCTCGCACGCGTGCGTGGCTTCCAGGCAGTCGTCGCTCGCGCAGATCGCGACATCCGGTTGGTCCTCGCGCACGAGGGACGCGCACGCCGCGCCACATCCATCCGATTGCTTGACGACCGAGAACTCACACTCGCCGTCGCAACCGCCGCTCGTCACGCCGAAGAGCGAAGCGAACACGCCGACCGCGCCGACCGCGATGAACCACGACCTCATCGAGCTGCAGTCTAAATCACGGGCTCGGCCACCCCGAGGCCAACGCGTCGGCGTGCGCACGAAAGCCGTCGCGCACCGCGCCGATGGGGAGCGCCCACGTCGCCCAGCCGGAGAAATCCTCGTAGGTGTGATAGCGAGTGCCGCGCTCGGTCTCGAGGAGCTCCTGCGTGCGGCTGCCGTGGACCATGCCCAGCCGATCGATGAGCCCGCGATACACGTAGACCAGCGCCGCGCGCCGCGCGCCGGCCGGTCCGCTGGGCCCGTCGAGCTTGCTGATTTGCTCGCGTGAGCGGGTGATTCGGCCCGCGAGCCGGACGTGAAGGATGAACTCGTCGCCGACCCGCAGCGGGCGATTACCACCCTCGACCCGCAAGATGAACGGGTTCCAATCGGCATATCGATCCACGTCGACCATCCGTTGCCAGACTCGGTCGATGGGGGCGGCTATCGTTGCTTCGGCCTCGGCGCGCATGCAGCGCGCGAGGATACAGGATCAGCTAGGCCGCGCGATCCGAGCCTGGCAGCGCGCCGAGGACGGCCTCGACGTCGCGAGCCTTGCACGCGAGGAGTCGCCCCGCCTCGCGGCGTCGAGCCTCGGGGTCGCCCGCGCGATCGAGCTCCGCGACCCGTTCGAGGACGTCGGCGCGGATCGCCCTCGGCCCGATTACCGGATAGCCGAGCGAAGTGTGGAGCTTCGGCGATACGCCGCTGAGGAGCGGGAGCGAGACCTCGGTGCCTGTCGGCCAGCGCCCGGCGCGAGCGTCGGGTCGAGCCTCCTCCAGGCTCGGGCCCGCGAACGCCCAGGCGCGCACGAGCGCGCAGCGCACGACCATCCGCTCGCGCTTGAGCAGGAGCGGCACATAGGCAGTCGTGCGCCCGAGGACGACGCCGCGCTCGGTGAGCGCTGCGAGGTCGAGCTCGGTGAGCGCCTCGATCTGCGCGCGGACGTCCTCGACGAGCGCGGTGCCGAGCCCCTTCAAGAGGCAATGCGCGACCCCCTTTCCCGCGGGGGAGAGCTCGAGGTCCGCGAACCCCGTGGTGAGCTCCGTCACGAGATCGCGAGAGAACGCGGTCAGTCGGCGCGTAAGCCGAAGTTTGTGACCACCGGTCACTTCGATCGAGACGACCGCCGCGGGCTCGAGCAGATCTCGGCCGCGCGTCAGGCGCCCGACCCGCTGCCCCCCGAACGAGATGTTACCGAGCGCATCGACCTCGAGCTCGGCGTGCTTCGCTTCGAGCAGGCTCTCGATCCAGCGAGGTGAATTGGGGGATTGAGTGACGGCGCGGTCGGCGCCCGACGGCAGCTGCTCTCGCAGCGCGAGCAGCTGCGCAAAGACGTTCTTCGAGCTCGAGGCCGGGGCGGGCGGTATTGGCTTCTGTGCGGGGCGGTCGAACGCGAAGGCCCGCTTCTCCGTCGCGACGAAGCGCTGGGTGAGGACCTCGTGGAGGACGTCGCTCAGCGCGTCTTCGACCTCGCGCGCGCGCTCCGAGTGGGCCTTTGCGCCGTCCACCCAACCCGGCTGATTGGCGATGTAATTCCAGAGTCGGATCTCGGCGATTCGGTCCATCAGGGTGTCGAGCTCGCGCGTCGGGCGCGCGATGCGCTCGATCTCCGCGCCTATCCAGGTCTTCGCGACCGACCCGCGCTCGACGAGGACACCGAAGACGCGCCCGAGCAGGCTCGCGTGATCCTCGGCGAGGAGCTGGCGATAATCCGGTATCGAGCACACGGACCAGAGGAGCTCGACATCGGTGCTCGAGCGGGCCCGATCTCGAATCTCCTTCTTGGCGGCGAGGTGCCGCAGCATCGCGACGTCGGTGGCGTCGTCGATGCGCCGGTATCGCGCGGCCGGCGGCTTGTTTCGCAGGGACGCGAGCAGCTCGTCGACGCTGCTCATGGCGGGTCGCGGCTCGCGCCAATACAGGGTCTCGATAGGGGGGAATCGGTGCTCCTCGATCTCGCGGGCGACCGCGCGGGCGAGCGGGGGCAGCGGCGCGAGCGTGCCGAACGTGCCGTTTTGGGTGTAGCGCCCTGCCCTGCCCGCGATCTGCGCGAGCTCCGCGGTCGAGAGTGGTCGCTCGACGCGGCCGTCGAACTTCTGCGTATCGGCGAACGCCACGTGGTCGATACCGAGGTTGAGCCCCATGCCGATAGCGTCGGTCGCTACCAGGAAGTCGACCTCTCCGGCTTGGTACATCGCGACTTGGGCGTTGCGGGCGCGCGGGGAGAGCGCGCCGACGACGATCGCCGCGCCGCCGCGCCTACGCCGCAATCGATCCCCGAGCTCGAATACCCGACTCAGCGAGAACGCGACGATCGCGGAGCGGCGGTGGAGCGCGCCCACCGTGGACGGTCCGCCGCGCCGCACGTCGGCCTCGGTGAGCGTCGACAAACGCGGGCTCCTCGTGAATTCGGCCTCGGGCAGCTCGCTCGCGAGCACAGGGCGCATCGAGTCCGACCCGAGAAACCAAGTCTCCACGCGACCGCGCGCGTTGAGCATTCGGTCGGTGAAGACGTGTCCTCGCTCGGGGTGAGCCGCGAGCTGGATCTCGTCGATCGCGAGGAAATCGACCGCGAGATCACGCGGCATCGCCTCGACGGTCGAGACCCAATATCGGGGGTTCGGCGGGACGCGCTTCTCCTCGCCGGTCACGAGCGCGACGCGCGCCTCGCCGCAGCGCACGGAGATTCGGTCGTAGACCTCGCGCGCGAGCAAACGCAGCGGCAAACCGATCAGGCCGCTCGGGTGCTCGAGCATGCGCTCGACCGCACGATGCGTCTTTCCCGTGTTGGTGGGACCGAGGACGCAGACGATGCGCGCGTCGTCGGGGGAACGCATGGCAGACTCGATCTTAGGCGACTTGCGGCTGAAATCGAGCGCGGGCAGGATGCTCAGGTGCTGCGCGCACACGACGCTCTCTCCTTCTCTCGGGTCTCACGCGGTTCGATCGGGCTCGTGCTGAGCTCCATCGCGAGCGCTGTTTTGGCTGTTTCAGCATGTGGAGACGACACCGGCACAGGCGGCTCCGGGGGCGCGGGCGCGAGCGGTGCCTCCGGGGGAGCAGGCGCTGCTGGAGCGACTGGCGGCGCTGGATTGGGTGGTTCGAGCACGGGAGCGACAGGCGGCGGCGGCGACGGTCTTGGTGGTGGTCTACCGACGAGCTTCGAAGTCACCGGGGTCGTCGTCGACCAGAACAGGGTGCCAGTCGCCGACGCGTTGATCCTCCAAGGCGGCGGAGCGACCCAAATGCTGACAGGCCCGGACGGGACCTTCACCGTCACCATGACGACCGATTTGCCGGGAACGCCTACGGTCGTCGCGGCGAAGGTCGGCTCGCGCTCGGCCGGGTTCGAATTCTTCGAGTTGCCCGCCGAGCCTATCGAGCTCGTGCTCTACGCGATCGCCCCACCCGACAACGCGCTCGGTTACCAATACGGCGAGCCCGGCGTGGGGGACGCGTGGCTCGACAGCAGCACGGCCTATTGCGGACACTGCCACACGACCTATGTCGCCCAATTCCTGAAGAGCGCCCACGCGAAGGCCACGCGCGACCCACTCGTCCAGGACCTCTACGCCGGTGTCGCTAGTGCGGTATCCACGGCGGCCGAGTGCGCCGCTCTCGGGGGGAGCTGGCGAATCGGGACTACGCCGGGGTCACCCGGGGTCGCGATGTCCCGATGTTATGTCGGCGGTGGGGTGCTGCCCGATCTCAACGACTGCGGCCCGACCCACACCTGCGACGACCCTGCAATTTCACAGGCGAACGCGCCCACGGCGTTCGGCGGGTGCGCGGACTGCCACGGCCTCGGGATGGATGGTCCGGCGGGCGGCCGCAACCTCCTCGACGCCACGGGCGTCGGCTACGAGAACGGTAATCACTGCGACGCCTGCCACCATGTCGCCGACATCGACCTCACGAAGCCACCGGGTGGCGCGGGGCGCCTCGTCATGCAGCGACCGCGCGAGAAGATCGGCGACCTCGGCAGCCCGACGCGACAGGCGCTCTACGGCCCTTATCCCGATGTTCCCATAACGTTCATGGGGGGCAGTTATCAGCCGAAGTACACGTCGGGCGACTTCTGCGGGGGCTGTCACCAACAGGAGCAGCCGAGCCTCCTATCGGGTATTCCGCTCGACCCCGCGCGTTGGCCGACGGGCCTGCCCACCCACACCACCTGGGCCGAGTGGAAGACGAGCGTCTACGGACAGACCGACGTCAACTGCCAATTCTGTCATATGCCGCCCATCGACTCACTCGCGAACTCGGTCGACGTCACCAAGCCGAGCGACGCGGGCATCGTGTTCGGATTCGTCAGGACACCTGACCAACTGCGGGCGCATACCTTCCGCGGCCCCTTGGCGGAGACGCCGGGGAGCCCGCGGTTGCTCGACGCCGCGGCCACCCTCGAGGTGAACGCCAGCCCGACGGCCAGCGAGCTCACCGTGCAAGTCGCGGTTACCAACGGCGCCGCCGGGCACGCCATCCCGACCGGCGAGCCCATGCGATCGATGATCCTCTCGGTCGAGGCCGAGGCCTGCGGCTCGCCGCTGCGCCCCATCAGCGGCATGACCATCCCCGACTTCGGTGGAGCGCGCGCCTCGGGCTTCGTGGGCACCGATATTACCGTAGGCGCGAGCTCGCTCGATTGGGCTGCTGGCGCCCCACTCGCGAGCGCGGGGATGGTGGTGCGCGTCGTCCGACCCACGGGCACGTATTGGGATTACGACGGCGTCGGGCTCTTCGAGGGCTCGACCCTGACCGCTGCCCAAAAGGGCATGGAGAACCTCGCGCCCATCGGCGAGGCCCACGTCGCGAGCGTGAACGGCACCCAAATCACGTTGGATGCGCCGCTGAGCGCGAGCTCCGGCGACCTCGTGTTCCTCGGGGACGCGGCGACCACGTTCACCGATGGGGCGACCTCGCTCGCGCTCGCGGGCTCGGCGGGCACGGCGTTCGCGCGCGTGCTCGTGGACCCTAGCGGCGCGCGGCAGGCCCCGCACTATCGGGCAATCGACATGGCAGTCGACGATCGCATTCGGCCGAAGGAGACGGCCACCACGCAGCACGGGTTCGAGCTGCCGGTCGGCTGCGCGTCAGCGACCGTTCGAGCGACGCTGCTCTATCGACCGCTCCCGCTCTTCACCGCTCGACAGCGGCTCTGGGACCCGCGCGACTATCTCGTAAACACGATAAGCAAGACAGTCGCACTCTGAGCTATGGGCCCGTTCGGACGGGCCCTAGCCCGCTATTCGGCGGAGGGTGTCCGCTGGGTCACAGGCGGGGGCTCGCCCGGTGCCTGCGGGGTGAAGGCGGGGCTCGCCGTGGGCTGGTAATAGGCGGCCGGCTGCGGAACCGTGGGGGCGTGAGCCTCGTGGTGGCCGTGCGTCGGGCCGCTCGGGGGCATGTTGAAGCTCGGCGGCGCGTCGGCGGGCTTCATCCGGAAGAGCTTGCGGAGAAAGACCGAGAGGTCGTCGAACACCGAATAGGCGACTGGCGTCGCGAGCAGCGTGAGCAAGAGCGCCATCGTTTGACCACCAATGATGACGAAGCCCGTCGCGCGGTTCGTCCCGGCGCCAGCACCGCTCGACGCGACGAGGGGGATCATGCCCGCGACGAATGCGATCGTCGTCATGAGGATGGGTCTCAACCGATCGCGGTTCGCGCGGAGGATCGCCTCGTTCCTGGGTAGGCCCTCTTTGCGCAGCTGAATCGTGTGGTCGACTTGGAGGATGCTGTTCTTCTTCACCACGCCGAACAGCACGAGCACGCCGAGCGACGAGAAGATGTTCAGCGACTGATTGAAGATGATGATCGACAGGAGCGCGAACGGGATTGTCAGCGGCAGACTGAGCAGAATGGTGATCGGGTGCAGCCACGACTCGAACTGCGCTGCGAGCACCAGGTACATGAAGATGAACGACAAGAGGAACGCCAGGAGGAAGTTCTTGGCCGCGCGGCCGAGCTCACGGGACTGACCCACCGGCGAGAGCTCGTAGCCGGGGTCCATATTGAGCTCCTTCGAGGCCTTCGTGACCGCCTCGAGGACGGTCTGCTGCGAGCCACCCGGGAGGAGGTTTGCGTAGAGAAAGACCGTCTTCTTGCGCGCAAACCGATCGATGCGCGAGGGCCCGGAGCCCTCCGTGATGTCGACGACGTGCTCGAGCGCGACCGTCCCGAGCTTGGCTGAGGGGACAGTGAGCCGCTTGAGCTGATCGATGTTGTTGCGCGCCCCTGCCTGGGCGCGCACGAAGACGTCATATTGCTCGCCGTTCTCGGCGTAATTGCCGACCTCGTAGCCGCCGACCAAGAGGCGCAGCGCGCTCGCGATGTCCATTACGCTGACACCCAAGTCAGCCGCCTTCTTGCGATTGATGTCGATGCGGACCTCGGGCTTGCCGGTGACGAGCGATGTATCCGAATCCGCGACGCCAGGCGCCTCGCGGAGCGCCTTCATCATCGCGTTCGTGTACTTCTCCAGCTTCTTGAGGTCCGTCCCTTGAATCTGCATTTGGACGGCCGCCGCGGGCCCACCGCCCGAGAACGCCGGGATCGGCCCGACCTGGATCCGCAGATGATCCCGCTCGGCGTAGGCCTCGGCGAGATGGCGCGCCACGACGACGACCTGCTGCTGCGAGCGCTTGCGCGAGTCCGCGGGCGTCATCTTCACGTACACGGTGGCGAGGTTCTGCGTCTGCTGCGCGTCGTCACCGATCGTCGTGAGCGCGTATTTGACCTCGGGGAGCTTCTCCATCTCACCGGCGATCCGCGCGGCGAGGATTCGGGTCGCGTCGAGGCTAGTGCCCTCGGGGGCTCGTATCGTGAGGCCGAATTGGGACTCGTCCTCGTCGGGGAGGAAGTTCTTGTTCGCCTTCATCCCGAGCGGCACGGTGCTCACGAGGGTGAGGATGCTGGCGAGGACGATCACCCAGCGATGCCGCATCGACCAGCCCAGGATGGCGAGGTACATGCGCTCGATGAGCCCGTAGAGCGAGAATCGCGACCGCTTCGGTGGAGTCGCGGCGTGCGCCCCATGAGCGCCCGGAACGGCTGCCGGGGCGTGCGACTTCAACATGCGCGAGCTCATCATCGGGGTCAGGACGAAGCTCACGATCAGCGAGACGAAGATCGAGAACGCCATCGTCAGACCGAACGAGTTCATGAAGCGGCCGACGATGCCGGCCATGAACGCTACTGGCATGAAGACGACGATGAGCGACATCGTCGTAGCGAGCACCGCGAGGCCGATCTCTTTGGTGCCGTCGAGGGCGGCGAGGAACGGGTGTTTGCCCTTGTCTTCGACGTGTTTGTAGATGTTCTCGAGGACGACGATGGCATCGTCGATGACGATGCCGACCGCGAGCGTCAGGCCGAGCATCGTGATCGAGTTCAGCGTGAAGCCCGCCCAGCTCATCAGCGCGAAGGTGCTGATGATGCTGACTGGGATGCTGACGGCGCTGATGATCGTGGAGCGCAGGTTGCCGAGGAACAACAGCACGACGATGGCGGCGAGGATCGAGCCGACGATGAGGTGCTCCTTCACTGCGCCGATCGCGTTGCCGACGAACTCGGATTGATCGCGCGCGACCTCGACCTCGTAGCCCTTGGGCCAGAGCTTCTTGTACTCCTCCATCCGCTCCTTGACGTTGTGCACGACCTGGAGCGTGTTGGTGCCGCTCTGCTTGCGGATGTTGAGGAGGACGGCGGGCTTACCCTGTTTGAAGCCCGCGCTCGTGGCCTCGGACATACCATCTTCGACGCGGGCGACGTCAGCGACGCGAATGATGTAGTTGTCCCGCGCGAGGATCGCGATGTCGCCGAGGGCATCGACGCTCTTCACGCGGCCGAGCGTGCGAACGGTGAATACGACCGCGCCGTTCTCCATTCGGCCGCTTGGGTATTCGATGTTCTGAGCGCGGAGCGCGCGCTCGACGTCGAGCGCCGAGAGCCCGAGCTTCTGCAGTTTGTCCGGATCGACCCAGACGTTGATCTGACGGTCGCGCCCACCGACGACGGTGATCTGACCGACGCCGTCGATGCTCTCGAGCTGGCGTTTGACCGTCTTCGACGCGAACTCGGTGACGTCTCGAACGTCGCCTTCGCCCGAGACCACGAGCGTGAGGATAGGCGTCGAGTCGGGGTCGAGCTTCAGGATCGTCGGCTCTTCAGTGCCCGGCGGGAGCTGGCTCTTGATGGCCGAGACGCGCTCGTTGACCTCTTGCGCCGCGATGTGGACGTCCTTCTCGAGGACGAACTGCACGAAGACCTGACTGACGCCCTCGACCGACGAGCTGCGCAGCTCGTCGACGCCGCTCACGGTGTTGACCGCTGACTCGATTCGGTCGCTTACCTCGGACTCGACCTGCTCGGGCGCCGCGCCGGGGACGACGGTGTTGATGACGACGACGGGGAAGTCGACTCGGGGGAAGCGATCGACGCCCAATCCGACGTAGGAGAAGAACCCGATCACCGTGAGCATCAACACGATGACCGTCGCGAAGACAGGGCGCTTCACGCATATCGCTGCAAGCCACTGCACGGCTACCTCTTCGCGGGCAACTAGGCGTTAATCGGGAGCGTTGAATCAGGGGAGCGTAATCGGGGTTCCGTCGGCGAGCTGCGCGACGTTCTCGACGGCGACTTCCTCGTTGATGGCGATTTGGCCGCGGACCTCCACGAGGACGTCGGCGGTCGCACCGGCCGCCGGTGGAGGCGCGCCGGGGACTGGGCCGCGTTCGTCGCCGACCGTCACGAGCCGCTCGACGACGTGGTCGCCGTCACGCACGAAGAGCCGGTATCCGCTGGCGGCCTGCGTGAGCGCGCTCTTCGGGACGAGCAGCACGCGCTCGGCGTCGCCGCTGAGCTCGACGTGCCCCCGCGCGAAGAACCCGGGCCGCAAGACGTGCTCGGAGTTCTCGACCTCGGCCTCGACCGGGAGCGTGCGCGTTTGGGTCTTAACGCTCGCGCCGATGCGCTTGACCTTGCCGGTGAAGACCCGATTCGGGAACGCCGCGATGTTGAGCTCGACCTTGCCGTCGACCCCCACGAGAGCGGCGCGCGACTCGGGGACATCGAACCGGAATCGCAGGACCTCGTCGCTGACGAGCACCGCAATGACCCGCCCCATACTGGCGAATTCCCCCGGTGAGACCCGCCGAGCTTCGACGCTCCCGTCGAAGGGGGCGCGGACCTTCGTGTCGTCGAGACTCTTCGACGACAGGTTGGCTTGGGATTGCGAGGCCATCAGCGCCACCCACGCCTGCTCTGTGCCGTTGCGGGTCGACTCGTAACCGGCGTCTGCGCGCTCCTTGGCGGTCTTGGCCTGATCGAGCTGAGCCTTCGAGATTGCGCCGGAGTCGAATAGCCCTTTGGCGCGCTCGTATTCGGTGTCCGCGAGATCCCGGGCCTCACGAGCGGCGCGCACGTCCGAGACCGACTCGACATCGAACTTGCCGCCCTTGATCCCCAATCGCGCGGCCTGAGATGCCGTATTCGCATTGGCCATCTCGAGGCGCAGAGAGGCCTCGCGGGAGTCGAGCACCGCGAGCACGTCGTTCTTCTTCACGCGGCTGCCGATGTCGAAATTGACCTCGAGGACGGTGCCCGTGCCCAGCGACGCGACCTCGCTGCGCTCGTCGGGATCGAGGGTGCCGCTGATCTCGAGTCGCGGCTGCACGCTGCGCTCAATCACCGTGAAGGTCTTGGTGCCGACGGGCTGGACCTGCGCCGGCTTCTTCTCCGCGACTGCGGCGTCGCCCTCGGCGCCTGGACGTTTGCACCCGGCGCCTACGCCGAATGCCAAGCTCGCGACGACCCCGGCGAGGGCCAGACGAGACCGCAGCGCGCGCGAGAGAGCCGGACGAGGCTCGGATCGATTGGGTCGAACGGAGACGTTTTCACGCATGGCAACCTGCACGCAGCGCGAGGATTGGAGGGAAGATGTGGACCACGACACACGCCGCTGCTCGGGAAACCACACGCGCGACCGCTGGATCGGCCCGCGAGCGCCTCGATGTTCGTCGTGCTCGCGGCTCTTTGGGGTCGCGGCCCAGCTGGCGCAAGGACCGATCTCTGTCTGCCGTTATCTCATAGGGCACGCATGTTCTTCGCGCAAAAACTTAAGCGTGCTCACTAACCTGTTTTGGGGCTCTCGCTCCGCTCACAGCTGGCTGCGCAGGAGCGACCACAACCAATCACCCAACCGCTCGAGCCACGGACGATCTCGCCAAAGCGCCAAGGTGTAGCGCTCGGCGGAAGCGAGATCTCCCTCGTGCCACGCGACGACGGGCGCCGCGAAAGACGCGCCGACGATGATCACGGAGAGCTCGTAATTCAAGCGGAAGCTGCGCGGGTCGAGGTTGCTCGAGCCGACGACAGTGACAGTCTTGTCATAAACAAGCGTCTTCTCGTGCAAGACGCCGCGCGAATATCGGTAGATCTCGACGCCCGCGTCGAGCAATCGACCCCAGAGGTGGCGACTCGCGCGATCGACCATGGCGACGTCGCTGCTCTTCGGAAGAAGGATGAGACAGCGCCCGGTCCTGCGCGCGGCGGCCGCGAGAGATCTGCGCCATCGCGCGCTCGGGATGAAATAGGCACAGCTGATCCGAAGTTCGGATCGGATCGTCGCCGCCATTCGAGAGAGCGCCCAAGAGAGGAGGTTCATGAACCCGGGCTGACTGCCAATCGGCAAGATCGTGAGATCCCCCACGCGCTCGGAGTCGATTCGCGGCGGCTCGACGTCCGGCCCCTCGGCGTGGAACCACATCGCGTCGAAGAGCTCGCCGAGGTGGCGGACGACTGGCCCGAAGATCACTACACCGCAGTCGCGCCACTGGCCGGCACCGAGCGGTGCGCCGAGGTATTCGTCTCCTATGTTGCGACCGCCGGTGATCGCGATGGCGCCGCGGTCGGGATCATCGGGCTCGGGGCAACATGGGACCTCACCTTCGCGATAGCTCGCGCGCGCCCAACTGACAGGCGTGTCACAAACGAGGAGCTTGCGGTGATCGCGGTTGTTCGGTTGCCAGTGCTGCGTACGCCCGAGTCGCCCCATCCTCAGGCGCCACGGCGCGACAGGGTTGAACTCGACGACGCGAGCCCCCGCCTCGACGAGAGGCTGGAAAAAGGAATGGCCAGCCTCGCCGCTCCCGATGGAGTCGTAAAGGACGCGGACCACGACTCCGCGCTTCGCGGCATGGACGAGAGCGTCGCGCACGCGGCGGCCGCTCTCGTCGTTCGAGAAGATGTACATCTCGAGATCGACGCGATAGCGAGCGCTCTCGATGGCAGCAACCATCCAGTCCAGGTGAAGCTGACCGTCGTGTAGGTAGAAGGCCTGATTACCGGGCACGAACTCCGGAAGAGACGGAGAGACGCTGCGGAGCCGGGTATATCGGCCGAGGCGCGCGCGGTCTTGCAGCTTGCGCTGGAACGACTCGATCCACGCTGGGGATCCGATTTCGCTCCTCCGGTCGACCATGCCGATTGGCACTCTAGTACACCGAGCGGTTTGCGGGGCGGGTGCATGGCAGTTGGCGCGCCGATCGCACCGTGGCAGGCAGACGCGTCTCCGTGATTCACCATCGAGCCGCCGCGAAACGCCCCCGACGACTTAGCGCCGAGGTCGCGGTGTTCACCGCGCTCGCAGTCGGGTGTTCGGGCAAGTCGGGCGGCCACGAATCCGCTCCTTCCTCTTCGGATCAACAACGGACTTCGTCGGAGATCCCGGGTGCGGGCGCGTCTGCAATCGCATCGCCCGCGGGCACGACCGCGTCCTCCGCCGGCGTCACCCTCGCCGCCGCGAGCGCAGGCGCGAGCGACGCTCCACCTGCGACGTACCCGGGCAGCTCACGCGGCTGTCCGAATGACATGGTCCGGGTCGAGGGCGAATATTGTCCGGCGGTCACCCAAACCTGCAAACGGCATCACCAGGAGTACGACGCCTCGCCCACGAGCAAGACCGTGAGCGAGCGCTGTATGGAATACGAGGTTCCGTCGAGGTGCGTATCCAAGACGCGAAGCCACCTGGCCTTCTGCATGGATCGCTTCGAATATCCCAATAAGGTGGGTGAGCTCCCCCACGTGCTCTGGGATTGGTACCACGCGCGTGACAAGTGCAAAGAGCTCGGCAAGCGGCTCTGCACCGAAGACGAATTCAACTTCGCGTGTGAGGGGCCGGAGATGCTGCCTTATGTCTACGGGTATGTCCGAAACCCGGAGATATGCAATTTCGACAAGCCCTATCGATTCCCGGACAGGTCCCACCACATGAAGCAGTACGACGAGTGCCCGTCCGATCCGTTCTGCAAGGGCGAGCTCGAGCGACTCGATCAGCGGGAGCCGATCGGGCAGCGGACCACCTGCGTCTCGTGGGCCGGGGTCTTCGACCTCAACGGCAACGTCAACGAGTGGGTCTTCTTGCCCAAAGAGAAACCACCCAACAGGAGCGGCCTGAAGGGTGGTTGGTGGGGTCCGATTCGAGCCCGCTGCCGGCCGACCGTCACCTTCCACAAGGAGAGCGACTTCGGCTACGAGGCGGGCTTTCGGTGTTGTAAGGACGCGGCCGAAGGCAACGCTGAATGATGCGTCGCCCGCGCCCGGCCGATCTCAGCCCTTCGCGGCCTTGATCTTCTGGACCAGCTCGGGCACCGCCGCGAAGAGGTCCGCGACAAGGCCGTAGTCGGCGACCTGGAAGATCGGGGCCTCGGCGTCCTTGTTGATGGCGACGATGACCTTCGAGCTCTTCATCCCGGCGAGGTGCTGAATCGCGCCGGAGATGCCGATTGCGAAGTAGAGCTGGGGAGCGACGATCTTGCCCGTCTGCCCGACCTGGTAATCGCTCGGGGCGTAGCCCGCGTCGCAGGCCGCGCGGCTCGCGCCGACGGCCGCGCCGAGCACGTCGGCGAGCGGTGAGAGGACATCGTTGAACTTCTCCTTCAGCGCGCGGCCACCGGAGACGACGACGCGGGCCTCGGTGAGCTCGGGGCGCTCGCTCTTCACGGTCTCGAGGCCGACGAACTCCACGCGCGACGCAGCCGCGCCCGGGGCGACGACGGCGATCTTCTCCGTGGGGGAAGCGCCGCCGCTCGGTTCGGCAGCGGTGAACGCGCTCTGTCGAACGCTGACGGCGTGCACCGGAGTCGCGACCGACGCCACGCCGAAGGCGTTGCCAGCGAACATCGGTCGGCGATAGGTGAGCTTGCCACCCGCTGCGACGACCTCGGTGATGTCGCCCGCGTAGCCCGCGCCGAGCTTGGCGGCCACGCGCGGCATCAGATCCTTACCGTAGGAGCTCGCCGTTACTACAACAACGTCAAAGCCCTTCGCGGCGGCGGCGACGGTCGGCGCGTACCGCTCGGCGACGTAGTTCGCGAGCGACGCGTCGTCCGCGACGAGGATCTTTGCAGCGCCGAAGGCAGCGAGTTCGCCGGCAGCAGCCGTCGCACCCGCGCCGATGGCGAGGATGGAGAAGCTGCCACCGCCCGCGGCCGCGAGCGCGCGCTGAGCGAAGGTGATGGCCGAGTGCGTGGTCTTCTTGGCCTTGCCCTCGGAGATTTCCGAAACAACGAGGATCGACGTCATGACTCTCTCCCTGTCTCTTTCCTCGTCAGAGGACCTTCGCTTCTTTGGCCAGACGCTCGACGAGATCGCCGACGTCCTTCACCTTGATGCCGGCCTTGCGAGCGGGCGGCGCAGCGAACGACGAGTACGTGACCTTGAGCGCGGTCGACTTCACGAGGTCCGCGAGCTTCATCTCCGCGAGCGGCTTCTTGCGGGCGGCCATGATCGCGGGCAGCGCCGCGAAGCGCACGCCCTCGTTGTATTTGAAGGTTCGCGCGGTCTTGAGCGAATAGACGCTCTGGCTCGCGACGATGCGGAGATCGACCGAAACCACCGCGGGCAGCTTCACGCGGAGCTTGGCGACGCCGCCGTCGATCTCGCGACCGACGAGGAGCGCGCCGTTCTCCTCTTCGATGGTGGCGGCGAACGTCGCCTGCGGCCAGTCGAGGAGCTCAGCGAGGATCTGGCCAACCTGGTTCGAGTCGCCGTCGACGGCCTGCTTGCCGAGCAGGACGACATCGGGCTTCTCCTTCTCGACGATGGTCTTCAGCGCGTGCGCGACGAGATCGCCGTCGAGGGCGTCGTCGGCGACGTCGACACGGATCGCGCGATCCGCGCCGGTCGCGAGGGCACCACGCAGCGTGGTCTCCGTGTCTTTGACACCGAAGGTGACGACCACGACTTCGCCGTTGCGGGTCTTCGGCTGCTGCCCATTCTCCGTGAGGCGTAGCGCCGCTTCGAGTGCGTACTCGTCAAACGGGTTCGGCTTCCACTCCAGGCCGGTCGTGTCGACGCGATCGCCAGACGCCGGGATCTTCACTTTGTTGGCGTTGTCGGGATCGGCAACGCGCTTGAGAGGGACGAGGATCTTCACCGAACGACTCCTCTTTGATTAGGGCCGGTGTAAACGCCGGTTACTTCCCAAGATCGCTGCTTTGCGTCAAGGGCTTGGGCTTGGAAGACGCGCGCACGAAGTGCAGCTAAGCTCGCGCAAGAGCACGTCGCGATGACCAATCCCAACCTGAAGCTCCTCGTGAACGCGCTCCGCCTGGGCCAGCCCCAAGACCCTCAAGGGGCCATCTTGCTGCTCGCCGAGGCCTGCCTCGCGCTCGAGGAGCAGCTCGACGAGGCGAAGCGTCGCCTCAGCGTCGTGCAATCAGCAGCGAACATCTTCGAGGCAAAATCCACGCGGCTCGAGATGGAGCTCGACGCGCTCCGAGCCCAGTCTCCCGGCGCCGCGCAGCCTAGCCACACGCCCTCGGCGCCGCTGCCCAGCCCACTCGCACCGCCAAAGCGCCCGACGCATGGGCCGCCGCCAATGCGGACGGCCTCGACGCCGCCACCCGCGATTCAATTGGCGAGCATCGTGGACGACGCGTCTCAAGACGACTTCGCGACAGCGACGGTCGTGGTGCACAAGAAAGACGTCGAATCGTTGCGTCAGCCGGAGGCTCCATTTCGATTGGCACCTGCCGGACAGAGAGGCGGGCCCGATCGTGGGCGTATCCCCGGTGCGCCGTGGGCGAATCCAGTCGCCTACGAGGAGCCGAATGACGACGCTCCCGACGACGCCGAGACCTATTCGGATCTCGGGTCGGCGATGGGCGCGCTGCGACCACGCTCCCCGCAAGAGCCTCCCGCGCCTCCACCCGAGTACCCGCCGGCGAACTTCGATGCTCCGCTTTACGAGGCGGCGTCATACGACGTCGATTCGGCAGATCTTGCCCCGGAATCGCATGGAGCACCTTCCGGACAGCCCCCGTGGCCGGTGCCCAGGCCTCCGCGGCGCTGAGCCGTTGCAACCTGTCAAAAGTCGTTGCAGCCTCCGCGCCCCATGAAAGCTCGTTGGTTGTTCGTTCTGTCGATGTTCCTTCTGACTCCCGCCTGCGGCGACTCGAACAAGAATAAGGACGAGAAAGCCGAAAAGGACGACGACAAGGACAAGGACAAAGACAAGAAAGACAAGAAGGACAAGGACAAGGACAAGGACAAGGGCAAGCCGAGCAAGTCGGCTCAGTCGTCTACGGCGGCTGCAGACAGCGCAGCGGTAGCGCCCCCTCCTGCCCCGACCGAAGCTCCGAAGCCCCCGCTGTCGAAAGACCAGCTCGCAGCGTTCATGAAGGACGAGAACGCGAAGATGACCTCGGACGCGTACGAGTCACTTCTTCTCGGCGTCGCGGACTGCCGTCTCGAGTCGGGTGGCATCGACTACAAGTGCCAGGCTTACAAGGACTACAGCGACGCTCAGTCCAAGCACAAGCTGGACGACTACAAGATCCCCGGCACCATCTCGATGAAGCACCTGCGCCACCCGTCGGCCTCGGTGCGCTACGTCGCTGTCAGCGGCGCGTCGGGCGCGACGATGGGAATGGATGGCGACGCGGCGTTCGTGAAGTTCCTCGACGCCGCGAAGGCCGAGACCGACCCCTATGTGACGGTTCGCTTCCTGAGCTCGCTCCGTTGGATCCGCGACGTCAAGCCGGACCTCGAGGCTTACGTCGTCGCCAAGTTGGACGACAAGGAGCCGCGCGTTCGTGAAGAGGCCGCGCGCTTCCTCGGCGACACGAACCTCGGACCCAAGATCGCAGGCGCCTACGAGAAGCTCGCCGCGAAGGCCGAGAGCGACAGCGACAACGGCGTTCGCTCGGTGGCTTGCCAGGGGCTCTTCTCCACGAGCAACGACGCGGCGATCGCTCTCTTCGAGAAGCTCCTCGTGAAAGACAGCCCCGAAGAGGTCCGCTGGGGTTGCTTCGAGGGTCTCATCCGCAGCTGGGCGGGCGGCTATCCCTTCCCCAAGAAGCCCTCGAAGGCCGGCTACGAGCTCACCATGAAGATCCTCGAGGCGACGCCCCGCACCGAGGAGATGCCCCCGTCGTCGGTGTCGGGTCTCGGCGCCGCGAAGAGCGAGCAGAAGAGCAGCGACGGCAAGGCTTGGTATGACGCTGTCAAAGACTTCCTCGACAAGGATCGCCTCGTCAAAGCGGTCTCCGCGGTCGCGATGGACGAGAAGGCGAGCTACTCCACGCGCAGCTCGTGCCTCTACGTGCTGAAGCGCCTCGGCGAGCAGAAGAAGCTCGAGGAGATGGCGCCGCTGCTCACGAAGCAGGGTGGGACCTGGGGCAAGTCGCTCGGTGAGAACGCCGAGAAGCTCAGCAAAGACAAGTCCGACTACTGATGTCCGACTGCTGAGTCCCTCGCGAATGCGAGCCGAGCGCCGGGGCGAGAGCTCCGGCGCTCAGCGTTTGTGCTTCGCGATGAGGCGGCGGCAGGCGTTACCGACGCCGACTACTTCGCCTTCGTCTTCGTGATGACGAACTGCACGCGGCGGTTCGCTTGCCGCCCTTCTTCGGTGGTGTTGGGCGCGATCGGGACCCGCGAGCCGTAGCCACGAGCGACCAGGCGATTGCGATCGATGCCGCGCGTGATGAGCCACTTGCGCACGGCCTCGGCGCGCTGCTGGCTCAGCGTCTGGTTGAAGTCTTCAGTGCCGGTGTCGTCCGCGTGGCCCTGGACCTCGATGGTCTCGATCTCGGGGTGCTGGAGGATCACATCGCGAACCTCGGTCAGGAGGTCGTCCGAGATGGGGTCGACGGTCTGGTCGAGCGAGCTCTGCGCGACCTTGAACTTCACCTGCCGCAAGATGACGATCTCGCCGGGGGTGACGCGCACGCCGTTGGGGCAGCCGTGTTTGGTCTTGTCTTGCAGGTTGGGCAGGCCGCGCTCGTTCGGACACGCGTCGTCGACGTCTGCGATGCCGTCGCCGTCGCCGTCCTTCACAGGGCAGCCGTTCTTCGACGGATCGTCGCTGCGCGAGCCCTTGGCCTTGGGGCAGGCGTCGATCTTGTCGGCGATCCCGTCGAGGTCCGTGTCGATGTCACCGGGGCAGCCGTTGCGGGCCGGGTCGACGCTGGCCACGCCCTTTTGGTTGGGGCAGGCGTCGTCGGAGTCCGCGATGCCGTCGCGGTCGTAGTCGCTCGGGCAGCCGTTGCGCGTGAGGTCTTTGTTGGGCCGGCCCTTCTGGCTGGGGCACGCGTCGAGGGTGTCGGGGACCGTGTCGCCGTCGCGATCGGGCGGCGGGCAACCGTTGTGCGCGGGATCGTCGTCGGCCTCGCCTTTGACTTGGGGGCAAGCGTCCGAGCGGTTGATGATGCCGTCCTCGTCGTCGTCGTCACCCGAGCGATCGCGCTCGGGGAGCGGCGCCCAACCGACCATGCCGACGACGCGTGCGGTGGGAGTGCCGATGCCTTCGCTCGCGCCGCCGCTCGCAGCCGCGCCGAAGACGAGGCCGTGCAGGACGCGAACCTTCACGCCGCCGAGGAGCTCGATCGACGTGCGCGACGCGGGCTCGATCGTGATCGCGGGGGAGGTGAGCGGGTTCTCGGTCCCGACGAGCGTGTTGCCGAAGGCCTCGAACTGGAAGTGAAGCATGTCGTCGAGGAACGACACCCCGACGCCTGCGCCGCACGTGATCCCGTGCGGATTGTCCGGCCCTCGAATCAGCCCACCTGCGGACGCCGAGTAGAGGAACGACGTCTTCTCCCCGACGCGACCCGACAGCGCGAGCTGAGGCTGCACGCGAGGCGTCCCCTCCGAGGCGAAGGAGTCGGACTCGAGCGTCGTCGGAAAATAGAAGCGTGTGCCGAGGCCGATCTGAAATGGGTCGCGGTAAGCGCCGAAGAGGTTGGCGCGGATGTCGAGGCGCGGATCGCCCATCTCGACCGAGTCCGGTGACGCGATCGTCACGCCGCTCACCGTCGGATCGTCGCCCGCTTGATAGACCGCGAGCGGCAGATCGATCGCGAGGAGCAAATGCTGGAAGAGCGCGAGGCTCACGTTCGCTCGCAAGAACGCTTGATCGGAGACGATCGCGTCGCCCTGACCGATGACCAGCGGGTCGAAGGCGTAGTCGAACATCACGTGCGCGCGGACCTCGAGGTGCCCGGCGGTCTGTGCAGACGGAACGGCGAAGAAGTCGTCGCCAGCGGGCGTCGGATCGAACTGGTCGAGCGCGTAACCGCCCAGCCGCTCCTGCGCGCGAGCTTCGGATCCGAAGGTGAAAGTTGTCGCGAGCACGCCGAGCGCGAGCTTGGAACGCAGCTTCATGGTCTGGTCGAACCGAGGTCAGCGCACCCGAAACCGTGGCGAGAGCGACCCCTGCGAGCAGAATCTTCCGAGCAAACGCCGTGACCTGTCCAGTTCTCTCCTCGGCTGCCGTGAATCGCAAGGCGCGGAGCGCATGGTGGCGGATTTAGCCCCCCCAACGAATCGCACCCAATCTGATAACGTGAGCCGGTGACGCGACCAATCGTTCTGCGCCCCACGCGCACGAGGACTTGGGGTTCCCGTTCGCTCGGATGCTTGGTGGCTGCGGGCTCGCTCGTCGCCTGCGACGCGAGCGTGCCCAGCGAGAGCCACGAGGACTCGACCGAGAACCCCGAGACAGCGGCCGCGCAAACCTCGACGGGTGCCCGCCGTCCACTCGAGCTCTTCGCTCGAACGTTGCCTCAAGCGGACGTGGCGCTCGTGGAGGCGGGGACCGGCAGCGGCTTCGTTCCTGCGGCGAGCGACGATGAATCTCCCGTGGACCTCAAGGTCGCGGCGGGTGGCGTCTTCCTTCGCGATCGAGCGACTGGCGTCGCCGCGACGTTCCGCCTCGTAGGTCCGAGCGGCTCGTCATCGCGCATCGAGGGTGGGCTCGCCGTGTTCGAGGACGACACCGACGGCTCGGCGCAGATCGTCCGCGCACGCGGTGACGGCGTCGAAGACTTCGTCGTCGTCCCTGAGCCGCGTGATCACGGCAGCATCTCGTACGTCCTCGATCTCGAACAGGCGAGCGCGCTGCGGCTCGTCGGCGCGAACCTCGAGGTGCTCGACGCCGAGGGCGCGCCGCGGCTCCGCGTGCAAGCGCCCTACGTGATCGACGCGACCGGTGCGCGCCACGCGGCCTCCATCTCGGTCTCGGATTGCGCGATCGACACCGATCCGACCGTGCCGTGGCATCGCCCCGTGCGCGCGCTCGACAGCTCGCGCTGCACGATGTCGGTGAGCTACGACGAGTCCCTCCCGCACCCGGTGCTCGTCGATCCGGAGTGGTTGGTCTCGGCGTCGATGCACTTCGCGCGCACGCATCACACGGCCACGCTTCTGAACAGCGGCGACGTCCTCGTCATCGGCGGCTTCGACGTGACGGGCGCGCCCGTGCCCGAGATCGAGGTCCTCTGTCCCGAGACGACCTGCAGCGGCGGACCGACGTTCACGCAGGCGCCCGGGCAGCTCGCAGTAGCGCGCGGCGCCCACACCGCGACGGGGATCTCGAGCAACACGCAGGTCATCGTCACCGGCGGCCGCACACAGCGCGTCGGCGGCACGGCCCTCGCGAGCACCGAGATCTACGATGTCGCGACCGGCCTCGTCAGCGCTGGGCCCTCGATGTCCGTGGGCCGCTGGGGGCACACGGCAACGCTCCTTCCGACGGGGAGCGTGCTCGTCGCCGGCGGCGAGGACAACACGAGCGGCAGCACCGCGGAGCTCTACACGCCAGGCGGCAACTTCGGCGCCCCCATCGCGATGACCGAGCATCGACGCGGACACGTCGCGGAGACGGTGACGATCTCGAGCGCGACGCAGGTCCTCATCGCTGGCGGCATCGGCTCGCTCAACAACCTCGCTGTCGCGTCCGCCGAGCTCTTCAATCCAGCGACCTCGAGCTTCGCGTTCGTCGGCAACATGACGAGCCAGCGCGCGTGGGCGACCGCGACGCAGATCGAGGACGCGGCGGGCAGCGTTCTCATCGCGGGCGGCACGAACAACGCTGGGTTCTACTACCCGACCGCCGACCTCTTCGTCCCGAACGGCTCGGGTGGCACCTTCCAGCAGCAGACGCTCGCGATGCAGCGGTCGCGCGCGTTCCACACCGCGACGAAGCTCATCGGCCAAGGCAAAATCCTCATCACGGGCGGCACCAACGGATCGCAGGTGCGTGCCGAGACCGAGGTCTTCCAGGTCGGCGCGAGCTCGAGCGCGCTCGCCTCCACGATGAAGGCCGCGCGCGACTTCCACACTGCGACGCTGCTGCCTTCGGGCAAGGTCGCGGTGGTCGGCGGCGGCGTCGACGGCACGCCCGCGGCTCCCGACTCCGGCGTCGTGAACGTCGCCGCGGCCATCTCCTCCGAGGTGCTCTATCGCTCGAACGGCGAGTTCTGCGAGAACAACGGCGAGTGCGCGTCGGACCATTGTTACAAGAAGTCGATGAGCGTCACGGGCGTCTGCTGTGACGACAACTGCAAAGACGTCTGCAGCTCGTGCTTCGCGGCGGATCAGGCCGCGCCCGCTCCCGGCGACGGAACCTGCGCGATCGTGCTCGACAACACACCGATCCGCCCGCAGTGCGTGAGTGCGGTGCAGCTCACGCTCCAGTGCGTCGCGGGCATCGTCGAGGCAGCCCAAGTGACGTCCTGCGGGGCTTACAAATGCCTCGATCAAGAGCGGTGCAGGCTCGCGTGCTCGGGGAGCAACGACGACCATTGCAACACCGGGTACTACTGCGATCAGACCGTCTGCAGAGAGCAGCTCACCCCCGGTGAGGAGTGCTCGCGCGACGGCGAGTGCAAGTCTCTCCACTGCGTCGATGGGGTCTGCTGCGATCTGCCGTGTGATGGGCAGTGTCAGGCCTGCGACGTCGAGGGCTTCGTCGGCAAGTGCAGTCAGGTCGAGGGCGCACCTCACCCGAACAACGGCACGCGCTCGGAGTGCAGCGGCGCAGGTACGGAGTGCGAGGGCGTCTGCGGGTCGAACCCCACGCACTGCGACTACGATCAGACCGTCGAGTGCGGCGACTCGACGTGCGTCGACGGCCAACGCAGCTTCGGCCGCTGCAGCAAAGAGGTCGACGGCGTATGCGGAACCGCGAACGAAGACTGCGGCGCCTTCCGCTGCGACGACGCAGGAGAGGCCTGCACCACGTCGTGCACCACCGCAGCCGACTGCAGCCCGAACGCTGCGTGCCGCGAAAAAGAGTGCGTGAAGGTCGAGAGCCCCGAGTGCGACGGCGACCACACGATCATCCGCCCCGACGACACCACGAAGGACTGCTCCCCCTTCAAATGTGGTGAGGCTGGCTGCTTCACGACGTGCCGCTCCGTCGACGACTGCGTCGACGGCAAGGTCTGCGACGAGAGCGGCGCGTGCATCGATCCACCACCCGACCCCACGGCCCCAGACGACGGCTGCTCGATCGGCGCGCGGCCGACCTCGGAGAGCGCGCGCGGTCCGCTCGGGCTCCTGCTCGTCGCGATGGGGCTCATCGCATCGCGTGTTCGTCGCAAGGAGGCATCTCGATGAGGCGTTCGACCTCGCTGGCCGGTGCAGCGCTCGCAGTCGTCATCGCCTTTCAGTCCACGCTCCCCGCACTCGCGCAGGAGCAACCCGCGCCGACCTCGGCGCCGCCGCCGGCCGACGCTCAGCCCTCGAGTGACGAGAAGACCGAGCCTGATCCCAAGAATCGCGAAGCAGCCGAGGCCTCCTTCAACAAGGGCCTGAAGCTCCAAGACGAAGAGGCGTGGACCGCGGCCCTCGCCGAGTTCTTGCGATCGCGCGAGCTCTTTCCGACGCGCGCGGCGACCAACAACGTCGCGTTCTGTCTCCGCAAGCTGAAGCGCTTCGACGAGGCGCTCGACATGTACGAGACGCTGCTGCGCGAGTACCCGAACCTCGCGCAGGAGAAGAAGCAGGTCGTCCAGAAGGAGATCGCCGAGCTCCGCGATCTCGTCGGGACGATCGACATCCGAGCCGCCGAGCCTGGCGCTTCGATCGTCGTCGATGGTCGCGCACGCGCCGACTATCCGCTCATCGATCCGCTTCGCGTCGCGGCGGGCACGCACACCGTGCGGCTCTTCAAACAAGGCTTCCAACCCTTCGAGACTTCGGTCGAGGTCGCGGGCGGGATCACGGTGACGGTCGAGGCCAAGATGCCCGCCCTCGTCGCGTCCGGGATGCTTCGAATCGCCGAGAAAGCCGGCCAAAAGATGGATGTGTTGGTCGACGGTGCGACCGTCGGCGTGACCCCATGGGAGGGCACGATCGCCGTGGGTGAGCACGTCGTGCAGCTCCTCGGCGACGGCGATCTCGGGACGCTGCCTGCAGCCGCGATCATCAAGAAAGACGACGTGACGGCGCTCACCCTCGAGGCCACGCCCCTCGAGTCGGAGCTCGGCATCACGGTCTCTCCCGCGGGCGCGACGGTCCGCATCGACTCGGTGGTCGTCGGTCACGGCATTTGGGACGGCCACCTCACGAAGGGCGCGCACGTCGTCGAGGCGCTGCTCGACGGCTACTACTCGAAGCGCGAGGAGGTCGCGCTCGAGAAGGGTGAGCGCAAGGAGCTCAAGCTCACGCTCGAGCGCGACGACGACGCGGCCGCTTGGAAAATCCCGTCGAAGATCGTCCTCGACATCACTGGGGGCGTCGCGCTGACGCCGTCGTTCGGCGGCGATGTCTCCGCGACGTGCACGGACAACTGCAGCCAGGGCATCGGCTTCGGCGGCGCGCTCCTCATCAACGGCACGTACGAGTTCGGCAATCGGTTCGGCATCGGGTTGACCGTGGGCGCGCTCCAGGTCTCGCAAACAGTCGAGGATCGGCCGACGAGCATCGAGCCAGTGGGTCTCGATCCGCGCCCGGGCACCGCGACCGACGAGCTGAGAATGCGGGCGATCGTGGCTGGCATCCACGCGTCGTATCGCTTCGGCGAGGACTTCCCCATTCGCTTGCGGCTCGGCGCGGGCGCGCTCATCTCGCAAACGCGCAGCATCCGCGACGGCGTGTTCGCCGCGCGCGACGGCTCCTCCTACGTCGCGCCCACGCTGCTCAGTCAACAGCTCACACCGTTCATCTACATCGACCCCGAGGCCAGCGTCGGCTTCCGCTTTGCGCAGCGCTTCGAGGTGAGCGTCGGCGTCCAGGGCCTGTTCGTGATCCCGCCGAGCCCCCCGACTTGGGAGGGCGACGGCACGCAGAACGTCGTCATCCAAGGCGACGGCCTCGCTCACTACGCCTCCGACGAGACCACGATGGGCTTCATGGTGTTCGTCATCCCCAGCGCCGCGCTTCGAGCGAGCTTCTGATGGCGAGGGCTCGACCGCCCACCCAGTCGAGGTGACGACAGCTCTCCGTTCTTGCTTGATTGGAGCCCTCGCGCTCCTCGCGACTCCCGTACTCGCGGCCTGCGGCGACGACACCGACCCGCCGGGTGGTGGTGGCGCGGGCGGTGAAGATCAGGGTGGCGCGGGCGGCGCGACCGGTGGCGCGGGCGGCGCTGGTGGAGCACCCCAGCCTATCGTCCTCACGCCGGAGGCCGGCTTCATCGAGGTGCCGGCGACGACGGGTGGGCCGGACTACACCTCTCGCCTCTTCTATTCGTTCATCCCAGCCGAGCACGACGCGGACAAAGCCCCAATCGTCCTGTTCTTCAATGGTGGCCCCGGCGCGGCGACGACGAGCGTCCTATTGCCATTTGGGACAGGCCCTTTGACGATCGACCCGGCGGCCGCTCCCGATGTCGGTCCGGCCGAGAACCCCAATCGGTGGAGCCGATTTGCCAACTTGCTCTACGTCGACACGAGGAGCGCCGGGCTCTCGTACGACCTCGAGCCTGGCCTCGCCCTGACGTGCAGCCCGACCGGGTACATGCCTGCGATCGACGCCGGCGACTTCATCTACGCGCTCCTCGAGTTCCTCGACTCACACGAGCCGCTGCGGGATAACCCCGTTGTCGTGAGCGGGGAGAGTTACGGCGGCACGCGCGCGCCGCTCATGCTCTACATGCTCCAGTATTACGGCACTACGCCGGAGTCACCCAGCCCGTCGGACCCCGATATTGCCGCTGCGGCGCCGTGGCTGCGCGACAAGATGCAGGCTCACCTCGACGCCGCGTTCCCCGAGGACGGGACGGGCGTGCGTGACGCGGGCCAGGTCGCGAAGCAGTTCGGTTGGCAAATCCTCATTCAACCGAGCATCTTCGGCTTGGATCAGTCGATGTTCCAACAGCAGTATTTGGAGCAAGACCCGGACTTCGCCGAGTACTTCGCGAACCCGAGCACCTACAGCCCATACGACGTTCGCCTGACGAACGACGAGGCCGCGCTGATCGGTGAGCACGCCGACAACACCATCCGTAATCCGCAATTCCTCGCGGCGCTGCTCGGGGTGGGGCTCGACACCATCACGGGCCTCGCGGCCGCCGATCGCGCCGACGCCTATCGGGATTTGTCGCTCTATGACGTAAACAACGTCGCAAACGCCGAGTCCGCGATGCGCGAGGCCCTCGGCGACCTGCCGATGGATCGCGACGCCTACTATTTGCCGCTCGCGTCCCCGTGTGGGTTTTACCTCGGGGACTACATGAGCCTGCAGGCGTTCGCGCGGGTCATGGTGCGCGGCGGGACCTTCATCACGAACGCGCGGCACGACGCCGTCGTCTACACCGAGGCCCTGCCGATCTTCTTCCAACAAGCCAGCTCGTTCACGGTCGACGTGGACACTTCAGTCCCCGCGGGCTCTCCTCGTAAGGGGGTAATTCGGCTCCACGGGGACCTGCTCGACGTGGACCTGCGATTCCCCACTTACGACGCGGGGCACGAGGTCTCCATCGGGGCCCCGGCCGAGTTCGCCCAAGACGTCGAGCTCTGGCTCGGTGAGCAGGGTCTGCTCCCGTAGCAAAAAACGTCGCTCGCTGTCGATCCGTGTCGGGCTGGTTCGTCGCCGATCTAAGAAGAGGTCGAGACAGGCCGCTTCACGACAAGGAGACAGCGATGCGCGTCATGGTGATCGTCAAGGCCACGAAGAACAGCGAAGCGGGGATCATGCCGAGCGAGGCGCTCCTCACCGAGATGGGCCAATACAACGAGGCCCTGGTGAAGGCCGGTGTCATGCTCGCCGGTGAGGGGCTACACCCGAGCAAGGCGGGCAAGCGCGTGCGGTTCTCCGAAGGCAAGCGCACCGTGCTCGATGGTCCGTTCGCCGAGACCAAAGAGCTCATCGCCGGATATTGGCTTTGGCAGGTCAAATCGATGGAAGAGGCGCTCGAGTGGGCGCGCCGGTGCCCGAACCCGATGCCCGGAGAAGAAGCGGAGCTCGAGCTCCGACCGATCTTCGAACTCGACGACTTCGGCAAGGAGATGACTCCCGAGCTCCGCGCCCAAGAAGAGCGGATGATCGCCGCGTTGAAGAAGCCCTGAGTCGACCGTGTCGTCGTCGATCACGCGCGCCGCAGTCGAGGCCATCTGGCGCATCGAGGCTCCGCGCCTGATTGGGGGTCTCGTTCGCTTCACCCGTGACGTGGATCTCGCCGAAGATCTGGCGCAAGAGGCGCTCGTCGCGGCGCTCGAGCGCTGGCCCGATACCGGCGTACCCGACAATCCAGGCGCGTGGTTGACGACGACAGCGAAGCACCGCGCCGTCGACGTCGCGCGCCGCAATCGGATGATGCACGCGAAGCACGCGGAGCTCGCGCGCGAGCTCGAGGAGGACGTCGAGTCGAACTCCGGATCAGGCGCGGAGGACGACGTCCTTCGCCTCGTCTTGACTGCGTGTCACCCGGTGGTCCCGCGCGAGGGTCGGGTCGCGCTGACGCTGAGGCTCCTCGGCGGCCTGACAACCGACGAGATCGCGCGCGCCTTCCTCGTCAGCGAGCCTACGGTCGCGCAGCGAATCGTCCGCGCGAAGCGGACCCTCATGGAGGCGCGGGTCCCATTCGAAGTGCCGACTGGCGACGCGCTGCGGGCCCGACTCCCCTCCGTGTTCGAGGTCCTCTATCTCGTCTTCAACGAGGGCTATGCCGCCGCGGCCGGCGACGATTGGATGCGGCCCGAGCTCTGTCAGGACGCGATGCGCATGGCGCGTGTCCTCGCGGCGCTCGTTCCCGACGAGGCCGAGGCGCATGGCCTCGTCGCGTTGATGGAGCTGCAAGCGTCCCGCATGCGCGCGCGGACGGACGCTGCCGGCCAGCCGATCTTGCTGCTCGACCAGAATCGGGCGCGCTGGGACCACGCCCTCATCCAGCACGGCCTCGCAGCGCTGCGTCGCGCCGAGGCGCTCGCCCGGCCGCTAGGCGTATATACGCTGCAGGCCGCCATCGCCGGTTGCCACGCTCGAGCGCACACCGCGAGCGAGACCGATTGGCCGCGGATCGTGGCGCTCTATGACGCCCTCGCGGCCCTCACCGGGTCTCCTATTGTCGAGTTGAACCGAGCCGTCGCGCTCGGGTTCGCGGTCGGTCCACAGGCCGCGCTCGAGCTCGTGGACGAGCTCGTCGAGAGCGGCGCCCTCGAGGGTTATCACCTCCTGTCGGCGACCCGCGGCGACCTCCTGGAGAAGCTCGGACGCGTCGCCGAGGCGCGGCTCGAGTTCGCGCGGGCCGCGTCGCTCGCGTCCAATCAGCGCGAGAAGGCCGTCTTGCTCGCGCGAGAGCGCAAGCTCCAAAACGGCTGACTCCATCTGCGCCTGTCGATAGAGCGTCAGTGCTGAGGCTTGGGTGAGCGGCGCGCGACCTCGTCGAGTGTCGCCGTATCGAGCAGCGCCTCACACGCGCTGAAGAGCTCACGCTCCTCGAAGCGAACATGCTCCTCGAGCGCTATTGCCATATCGCGCGCCGCATCCCCCACTCCCGCGCGGGCTGATCCCAAGAGCGCCCGCAGCGTGCTGTGCTCACGCTCCACCCGTTGGACCAATGGGGTTTGTCCGATCCGAGCGAGCGCCGGCAAGAGCACCTCCTCTTCGATGCGGAAGTGAGGCTCGAGCTCTCGCTCGAAGCGCTCGCCGAGCCGCGCGCCGTCGACCTCGGTCCAAGCGCTCGCGGAGGCGCGCAGGTCACGCGCGAGCACCAGTGCGTGGTGATGCTCCGAAGACAAGCCGTGGAGGCGCACGTCGCGCTTCATGGCTGGCTCCCGTGTGGGTCAGTCCTTGCCGAACTCGCGGTCGATTCCAGGCCCTGAACCTGGGGGCTTGGGCCCCGTCCCGGGACCAGGGACATTGGTCGGAGCCTTGGGCGGGGGCCGCCCCTTCACCTGCAAAAGGATGAAGGGCGGGTCTGCACCGGTATCGGTGATGATGACCTTCTTCTCGATCTTGTCCTCACCGAGCTCCACGACGACCTTGTGTCGAGTTCCCTGGACGCCGGTGATCTCGACTGTGTGGTCGTCCTTGTTGACGGCGACCTCTTCACCGTCGACTGTGACCTTCGCGTCGTCGGGGCTGATACCCAGATAGACGGTCTTCTCGTCGGTCGGCTCTTCGGACGCGGACGCCTGCGGGGCCGGGGTCACCGCCACCGAGGACGCTACCGGCGTAATCGGGCTCTCGGCGCTCGCGGTCGTCGTGGGCGGGGTGGTGGGCTGCGGGCTCGCGGGTGCTTGGTTCGAGGTCGGTGCGGCCTGCTGCTGACTGGCTACAAGTTTGTAACCGACACCCCCGAGGAGCGCGACGCTGAGGACCGCGCCCGCCAAGATAAGGGGCATATTCGACTTTTGCGGGAGCTGCGGGTTGCGCTCCGTCGGAGTCGAGATACCCCCTGTCGTGCCCGCGCCCTGCGCCGGTGGTGGGACAGACTGGGCCGGTACGTTGGTCGGGATGCGCTGGTCCTCGGGCGGGGGCAGCGTGAGTCGTTTGGCGACCTGCTCGCGCTGCGTCTGCGAGAGCCCAATCAGCATGCCCTCGTCGATGTTGTAGCCATTCGGCAGGAGGGGCTTGATGGCGTCGAGCATCTCCGCGGCAGTCTGGAAGCGCTCGTTGACGTTGGCCTTCAAGGCCTTGTGGACGATCGCCGCGACCTCGGGCGTGAGCCAAGGAGCGAAGTCCTGAATCGGGCGCGGCGGCTCCGAGCAAATGGCGATGATGAGCTCACCGAGCGCCTCGATATGGTGATAGGGCGTCCGCCCGGAGAGGAGCTCATAGAGCACGACGCCGAGAGACCATATGTCGGCGCGGTGATCGATCGTCTTCATGCCGCGGGCTTGCTCGGGCGACATGTAGAGCGGCGAGCCCAACATCGTGCCTGTGCGCGTGAGACCCGCGTCGCCGGCCTCGCTCGCGGTCTCCATCTTCACCTTGGCAATGCCGAAGTCGAGGAGCTTGACGAGGACGTTGCCGCCATCCGAACGCGCGAGGAAGAGGTTCGCAGGCTTGATGTCGCGGTGAACGACGTGGCCGTCATGGGCCTTCTGCAGGCCGAGGCAGGACTGCGCGACGATGCGCAGCGCGAGGTCGCTCGTGACAGGGCCGACGCGGCGGACGAGCTGCTGCACGTCCTCGCCGACCATGTACTCCATGACCATGTACGGCCAGCCGGTGACGCCGTCTGTGCCCGTATCGAGGACTTGGCAGATGTGCTGAGTGTCGATCGCACCCGCGGCCTTGGCCTCACGCTGGAAGCGGCCGACTAACTGTGCGTCCTTGGTGACATCGCCCGTGGAGATGACCTTGACCGCGACGCGCCGGCCGGTCCCCGCGTGCTGCGCCTCGAACACGGCGCCCATGCCGCCCTGACCGATGATCCGAGTGATCTCGTAGCGGCCGTCGATCGTTGTTCCGACCAGGTTCTTCGCTTCCACGGCTAATTCGTTACTCTAACATGGCTTCTTCAGAGCAGAAGCGGGTTCCTCGCAGCGGCCAAGGCTGCTTTGAACTCCTCGAACGCTGACGAAACCGTCACGGCACGGCGCGCTGAAACACCGTCGCTCGGGTTGATGCCACAATAGGTGACATCGGCCAAATGCCGCCATCGACCTGCGCGCTCGTTCTCATCGGGGCGAACGGGCGTCGTGCAAGGGAAGCAGCCGATGGTGCGGTAGCCCATCGCGTGGAGCGGGTTCACGACCACGTCCGTGTGCTCTCGCACGTAGCGCTCGAGGTCGGCCATCGTCACGTGCACGAGCGGGTGAACGCGGAGCCCACCGAGCGCTGGATCGATCTCGATCGCAGCGACCTTCTCGCGGCGCCCGCCCTCGTCGCGACGGAGCGCGCCGAGGAGCACGTCATAGCGACCCCGCAGCTCTGCGAGCGGCGCTGATTTGCGGAGCTCGCAGCACTGCTCCTGTCCTTCCTTCGAGAGGTAGAGCACGCCGCGCTCACGCGTCTGCTCGGCGAAGGTCTGGGCTGGGCGCAGCGTGACCACGCGCAGCCGCGGGTGAGTCTCGACGAGGCGATCGCGCGTCGCGAGCGTCTCGACGTGCAGCACGCCGGTGTCGACGAAGACCACGTCGAAGTCGAGCCCCGCGCGATCGGCCATGTGACAGAGCGCGGTGCCCGCGAGCTGCATCCCCGTGAGGATCGCCGCGCGCCTGCCCCACGCGCGGTGCACGACGCGAAGAATGTCGAGCGGCTCGAGCTCGGCGAGCTCGTCGGACAAAGGCGTGAGCGCTTCGGTTGTGAGCTCCATCACGAAGGGCTCGGAGCCTAGTCCATCGAGCCTGCTCGGGCTCGCGTTCGGAGAAAGAAACCACCGTGTTCGTGACGGTTCTGGAGTAAGGTGCGCGCGGTCCGGTGACGCGCGCAGAAGAGTTCTTGCGAAGGCTCGAGCCGAGCTTCTTACCTTCGATCGGAGCGGGCCGCGTCGAGGGTCCCCTCGACGAGCTCGCACGTCGGCGCTTCCTCTTTCTCACGGGCAAGGGCGGCGTCGGCAAGACGACGGTGTCCGCGGCGCTCGCGACCGCCCTCGCAGCGCGGGGCCTGCGCGTCCTCATCGCGATGTGCCACACGAAGGAGCGGCTCAGCGCCGTCCTCGGCAGCAAGCCGATCGGCCGCGACATCGTCGAGTGCGCGCCCGGCGTGTTCGCCGTCAACATCGAGCCGGAGCTCGCGCTCTACGAGTACGGCCTCATGGTGATCAAGGTCCGCACGCTCGCGTCCGCGGTCTTCGAGAACGCCTACATCAAGGCCTTCCTGCGCGCCGTTCCTGGTCTCTACGAGTGGTCGATGCTCGGCAAGGCCTGGTTCCACACGACCGAGGTCGAGCGCGACGGTCGCAATAAGTATGACGTCGTCATATTCGACGCCCCTGCGACCGGCCACGGGCTCGACATGCTCCGCGTGCCCAAGGTCATCCTCGACGTCGCGCCTCCGGGCGTCCTCAGGCGCGACGCTCAGCGCGCGGTGGACCTCTTCCGCGACGCCGACAAGAGCGGCATCGTGGTCGTCACCCTGCCCGAGGAAATGCCGGTCACCGAGACCATCGAGCTCGTGCAGGCCGTCGAGACGGAGCTCAAAATGCCGGTGCTTCGCCTCGTCATCAACGCGGTCCTGCCGCCGCTCTTCCGCGACGACGAGCGCTCGCGCCTCGCCGCCCACAAAGAGCTCCTCACCCTGCACGCCGCCGAGGCCGCAGCGCACGGCACCCACGGCGCGCATCAAGCCCGCGTGAGCCCGGCGTTCGTCGCCGGCGCACGTCGCGCCGTGCGTGAGGACGTCCAGCGCGACAGCCTCAAGCGTCTGCTCACGACGTTGAAGCAGCCGGCGATGCTCCTGCCCCACCTGCTCGACGAGGCCTCGACCCGCGCGGGGACGGGTCTGCTCGCGGAGGTCCTCGGCGCCAACGCAATCGCAGGTCGCGAGCGGGTCGTGTAATTTCGAACTCGATGGCTCGCTTCGAGAAGGCGCTCTGGCTCGCGGCGACCGCGCTCGTCGCCTTACAAGGTTGTAGCGATTCGACGACCGATCCCACGGGGACGGGCGCGACCAGTTCGACCAGCTCGGGTGGCGCGAGCGGCGGCTCGAGCAGCTCGGGTGGCTCGAGCAGCGCGGGCGGCGCCCCGAACTGCCCGAAATGTGAGGACACCCTCACGTTCTCGATCCCGTCGGATGGCTCGATCGACGAGACCTCGGGCATCGCGGCCAGCAAGCTCCACCCGGGCGCGTTCTACGTGCACAACGACTCGGGCGACAGCGCGCGCTTCTTCGCGATCGACGAAACGGGCGCCGACCTCGGGACCTTCAACGTGACGGGCGGCGTCGCGACCGACTGGGAGGCCGTCGGCCGAGGCCCCTGCCCCGACCCGACGAAGAGCTGCCTCTTCTTCGGCGACGTCGGCGACAACTCCGAGAACCGCACCGACTACACGATTGTCCGCGTCGAGGAGCCCTCGCCGCTCCCGAACGGCGGCGGCCACGACATCACCGGCCAGACCTTCCACTTCAAATATCCCGACGGCTCCCATGATTGTGAGGCGCTCGTCGTCGACCCGACCACCGCGCAAATCACCCTGCTCACGAAGAGCATGAGCGCGACACGGCTCTATCAGCTGCCAGCGACGCTCGACGCCGCGAGCACCATGACCGCGACCTACGTGGGCGACGCCACCGTCCCGGACCTCATGCCGCTGGTCACCGACGCGAGCTTCTCGCCGCTCCGGTCGGGCATCCTCGTCCGCACGTACATCAACATTCACTATTACGCCGTCAAAGCCGACGAGACGGTCGCACAGGCCCTCGCGCGTGAGCCCTGCTCCGTCCCCACGCCGTTCGAGACGCAGGGTGAGGCCGTCACTTTCCTCGCGGACAACTCCGGGTTTCGCACGCTCAGCGAGGGCGCGAACCAAGCGCTGAAGGGCGCGAGCTGCGCGTTTTGATTCACCCGCTCGATCACCTCTTCGCCCGACACGCCGCGCGCCGGCGCATGTTCACCGAGGGCTGGGGCGACACGAGCGCGCTCGACGGCTTCCACCCCGAGGCCATCGCCCCCGAATCGATTGGAGCACCAACGATTCGGTTCGGCGCCCCGCGCCCGCATCCCACCGATCGGGCGCAGCTCGTCCGCGACGGCTGGTTCGAATCGCCTGCGCCCAACCTGCCGAGCGAGCTCCGCGCGGCGCACGTCAGGTTGCTGCGGCGGCCCGGCAACGACGCGGTCTGCGTGGTCTTCGCCGGCTCTCGCGACGAGGGCTACGCCCTCCGCGCGAGCCTCTTCGGGCCGCTCACGCACGCCGCAGTCGATCTGCTCCTCTTGGAGAATCCGTACTACGGCCGCCGCCGCGCCCTCGGCGCGCGCGACGCGAACGTGGCCACCGTCGCCGACCAAGCGCGCATGAACATCGCCGCGCTCTTCGAAGCGATCGCGCTCCTGCGCTGGGCCGAGCGCGCTGGCTACACGCGACTCGGGGTCGCCGGTTACAGCATGGGAGGTTACCTCGCGGCGCTCGCGGGTGCGCTCGAGCGGCGCCCGATCGCGGTCGCTGCGCTCGCCGCGGGGGCCGATCCAGCGCCCGTCTACACGCGCGGACTCTTGTCGAAGAGCGTGGATTTCACCGCGCTCGCGCGCGATGACGGCGATGAGCGCGCCGCACGCGAGCGGCTGCGAGCGCTGTTCACGCGCGCCGATCTCACGGCGCTCCCGCGCCCGGCTGCGCCGCACGCGACCGTCGTGGTCGGCATGGCGGGAGACGGCTACGTCCCACCCGAAGAGACCGCGCGACTCGCTCGCTATTGGCTCGACGCGCCACCGATCACGCTGCCCTCGGGGCACGTGGCCGGCGTCTTCACCGAGCGCGCTGGCCTGCGAAAAGCCATCGCGCGCGCGTTCGAAGCGCTCACATCACGTCGAGCATGATCTGCGTGAGGATGTAGTTCGCGATGAGGATCGCGACGCAGCTCTCCACGACCGCGCGGGTCGTCGCGAGCCCCACGCCGCGCGCGCCGCCCGACGCGAAGAAGCCGTGCCGACAGCTGATGCTCGTCAAAATGAAGCCGAACACCGTGCTCTTGATGAGGCCCATCGTCAGGTCCTTCGGCACGGCGAGGTCGCGGATGCTCTGCAGCCAAATGCCGAGATCGAGCTCGAGCCAGAGCACCGCGACGACATAAGACCCAATCATCCCGAGCGCCGAATAGAGCGCGCAGAGGAGCGGCAGCATCACGACCGAAGCGAAGAGCCGCGGCGAGAGGAGATATTGCACGGGGCTCACGCCCATCGTCGTCACCGCGTCGATTTGCTCGGTGACGCGCATGTTGCCGAGTTCGGCCGCCATCGCGCTGCCCGCGCGCGCCGTGACCATGATCGCGGTGAAGACGGGCGCGAGCTCACGCAGGAGCGAGACCGCCACGATGCCGCCGACGCGCCCCTCCGCGCTGAAGGCGCGCAGCGCGTAGACCGTCTGCAGCGTGACGACCATGCCGCTGAACGTGCCCGTCAGCGCGACGATCGCGACGGACTGCACGCCGATGAACTCCATCGCGGCGAAGAGCTGGCCGAGCCGATAGGGCGGACGGATGAGCCAATAGATCGTGCGCGACGTGAGCGAGATCCAGCTCCCGAGGTTGTCGAGCCAGAGCAGGACCGGTTCGAAGAACGCGATCAGGAAGCTCTTCTTTCGCGCCCCGTCCTCCTCCACGGCGCTGAGGTTCTAACATGGTTCGAGCTCTCAGGGCTCGTTCACGCAGAGGCGCATTCCCGCGTCGAAGCTCTCGAGCGCGCGGAGTGTTCCGTTCGCTCGATCCCACGCGCCGCTCTCGAGGTCTCGCGCGACAGCAGCCACCACGCGGTCCACGACAGACTCCGGCATACGGGCGAAACCCGATGTCGCAGCGCGCGCCGCTGGGTCGAGGACGCGCTCGGGGTGCGCCCAAAACGACATGAGCGACCAGTCCGGAGTGTCTCGCGGGATCGGGACGACCTCCACGCGAGTCGTGCCGCCGAGCATTCGCCCGATGTCGGCGGGCATTGGAAAGATCCGCCGATCGAGCTCGTCGACCTCTTCGAGGTAGTCGCGCATGAGCCACATCTCGCCGCTCACCGTCGGATCGCAGGTCACGATGACGACGGGCCCGCGAGCGACCCGACGCATCTCCTCGAGGCCGCGCTGGAGCTCGTCGTCCCAATGGTGGATGGTGAGCACCGCCATCGCAGCATCGACCGCGCGATCGCGGAGCGGGAGCGCACCAGCGCTCGCGCGAATGGCCGGTACGCGATCGGCTGGGCGCTGCGCGGCCATGACGTCGCTCGGCTCGATCGCGACGACGTAGCGATCGCGCGGCTCGTAGCTCCCCGCGCCGGCACCGACGTTGACCACGCTGCGCGCGGCGCCGAGCGCGCCGAGGATTCGCTCGCAGAGCCGCGGGTCCTCGCGCCGGGTGCTGGCGTAGCCGGCGCCGATATGCTGATAGCGAGGAGCCATATCTTCGGACATGGGATCACCAGGTGATGCGCTGCGCCCCGCGCACGAAGCGCCCGAGGCCCACGAGCGCGGCCGAGTTCATCATCACGAACGTGCGCGCGACCGCGCCGAATCGACCCGCGCGGGCCGGCCGCGGCGAGCAAATAGAAGCCTGTCTGGCCCGCGACGAGCCCGCGACAAATCCAGGTCGCGGACGCGCCGCGCCCGATGGATGGCCCCATCGCGCCGCGCACGGACGCCGCCGCGAGGCCGCCGAGCATCCACGGCCCCGCGAGCCGCAAGATCTTGTGGGAGAAGGTCTCGAACCAGGATGGATTGAGCACCGGAATCAGGAGCTCGGGCATCCGCGCGAAGAGCTGATAATTGCCCGCGAGCGTCCGAGCCTTGCGACCGAACTCCCGATCATCGTCGAAGGCCAAGTCGGTCGCGACCGCGTCCTTCTCGAAGAGCACACGCTTACCGTCGAGTCGCACGCGCATTGGGGTGTAGAGGTCGTCGAGGATGATGTCCGCCGGGAGCTCCCTCAAGAGCTCTCGTCGAATGGCATAGATGGGCCCGGTGACACCGACCATGCTGCGGAACTTCGCCTCTTGTTCGCGAATCCAGTTCTCGTATTTCCAATAGACGCCCGCGCCGGCCTCACCCTCGAGGACCAGATTGCCCGAGACGGCCCCGACAGTAGGGTCCGCGAAATGCTGGACAAGGGCCCGGAGCGCCCCGCGCGCGAGCGGCTGTCGAGAGTCCGTCATCAAGAGGACATCGCCGGCCGCGACCTCGCGCATCCTGTTGAGGCCGGTCGGCTTGCCACCGCGCGACTCGGCCTTGAGCGGGCGAATCCGCGGTTCGGCCGCCGCGCGTCGCGCGATGATCTCTGCGGTCTTGTCGGTCGAGCAGTCGTCGTAGATCAGGATCTCGAGCTTGTCGGCGGGGTAGTCGAGCGCGAGGAGGCTATCGAGCTTCGCGTCGAGATAAGCCTCCACGTTGAAGGCCGGGAGGAGCACGCTCACCATCGGGGAGTGCTCCGGATCGCGGATCGTCTCGAGCGGCGCGACGCGGGCGAGGATACCGATCGCCAGCGGATAGCCGACATACGTGTAAGCGAGCAGGCCGAGCGGAGCGAGCGGGAGCGAGGACATGGGGGCTCGCGACTTTAGCAGCACGCCGGACGCTCGTCGTGAGCGCCCGGGGCCGAGGTGCGCAGCCGACTCTCAGCGCCGACGGCGACGCGCAAGAGCGACGGCGGAGAGCCCGAGCATCAAGCTCCACGCCGGCGCGCGCGACAGGTCCGAGGCTGCGACAACACAAGAGCAGCCGTCGTCTCCACCATCGTCCGATCCCCCGCCGCCTGCTGCCGCACCGCCCGCCGGAGCGCCGCCAGCGGCCGCACCGCCCGCCGAGGCGCCACCCGCCGAGGCGCCACCCGCCGAGGCACCACCCGCCGAGGCGCCACCGGTCGGTGCCGCGCCGCCCGCGCCCCCTGCGCCACCGCTGCCGGTAGTGTCTATAACATTGTAGGTCTCATCGGCGGAGCAGGTCTCGTTTTTGCTGCGATCCACCGCGCAAACGCGGAAGGTTTGAGGTCCAACGGTCGACGTCGGCAGCTCGACGCGGGAGAGGTCACCGCCCACCGCCCACCCCTCGACGGGCGTCGCCGCGCCGCTCGGGTCGATTACCGCATAGACTCGCGCGAGCTCGGGACCGTCGTCCGTCACTGTGCGGTCCGAGACCGCGAAGAGGACGGGCGCTGTGCCGCCGAGATTCGCGTCGGGGACGGTGCTGACCGCGATGATTCGAGGCGGGACGGAGTCGACGGGCATCGACGAGTTGCCGAAATAGACCTCGTCCGAGCTCGAACACTCCCCCTGTGAGGTCACGAGGTCGAGCCGGTCGTCACCGTTCAAGTCGCCGAACTCGCCCCAAAGGCTGCAGTTCGTCGGCCCGGGGAAGGCCCCCGAAATGAACGTGAAGTGGCCCGTACCGTCGTTTTGCAGATATCGCTCGGGCGAGCCCAACGAGATCACGACCGCATCGAGGTCACCGTCCGCGTCGATGTCGACGCAGACGACGCCGTTGTCGTCCGCGCCAATGTTCCCGGAGACGCGCGCGCTGGTCTCGTCCGTGAAGTGGCCGCTCCCGTCGTTGATCTGTAGTTGCTCGGTGTAGTTGCCGCCGATGTTGTCGATCCAGAGATCGAGGTCGCCGTCATTGTCCACGTCACACGGCGCGACGTTGTAATGGTAGTTACTGCCCGGCCCGGGCGGCGCGAGCGTGCCGCCCGCAGCGAACTTGCCGCTACCGTCGTTCAGCCAGAGGGCCCCTGTCCCGCCCGAGTGCGCGTTGATCACGAGGTCGAGATCGAAGTCGCGATCGACGTCGGCGAACTCGACGTCGTCGATGTCGTTGCCATTGATGGTGGTCGGGAGGGCGTTCGCGGCCTCCGTGAAATGGCCAGTACCGTCATTGAGGTAGAGGTGGCCGAACGGCGGGCCGTTCGTCGAATATCCATCCGACGAGAAGATGTCGAGGTCACCGTCGCCGTCGACGTCGCCCATGCGCGCGGCGCCCCCTTGCGGACTCGCGACTAGGCGCGACGGCGCTTCGTCCATGAACGTGCCCCCGTCGTTGATGAGCAACACCGCGGGCGAACCGTCCCCCTGAGGCCCGAAGATGTCCAAATCGCCGTCGTGGTCGACGTCTCCGAGCGCCACTTGATGGTGCGCGCCGGCGTAGTTGCCCAGCGCGGACGCTGACACGTTGGTAAAGTTACCGTTCCCGTCGTTCGCGTAGAGGACGAGCGGCTCGGTGGAGGACGAGCCGCCGAAGAAGTCAGGGTAGTTGACGAGCAACAGATCGAGGTCGCCGTCCGAGTCCATGTCGGCGAGCCGCATGTGATTGGTCCAACACCCCTGGCCGCTGCAGGCCTGCGGGTCCAATGCATCGGTGACCAAATTGACGACCGTCTGGGCCTGGCTGGTGGCCGCTGTCAGGGCGACCGAGAGCGAGACCGTGAGACCGATTGAGAGGCGGAAGCAACGCATCGGCGCAGCATACTGTAACCTCGCCCGAGCCTCGCCCGTTGTTCGGCCGATGAAGCGCCCTCTCTTTGCCGTGTTCCTCCTCCTCGGAGCAAGCCAAACAGCGTGCGCGAAGCCGTGGCCGGTCGACACGCCACCCCCGGCGGTGGAACCCGCTCCGGCGCGCCTCAAGCGAGTCCGCGTCTATGTCCATCAGCTCCTCGGGACGCCCCAGAACGCGCAGGACCGGTGGGACTATTACAATATGTCTGGCTTGACGAGCGAGCTGCGAAAGGCCTTCATGAGCCAGCTGCAGTTGGCCGGTTACACAGTCATCGTCGACCGGAATATGCCGCACGACCTGACCGCGGTCATCCAGGCCGTATGGCCCAATGACCGGCCTGGGGTCGCGACCATGATCCTGACCGCCGCTGACGGTGCTGTCATCGAGCAACTGTCGGCCAGCATCCCATTCGTGGGGGAGCCTCCGCGGATCGAGTTCTTGGAGGGGGACGCCGCAGTCCAGCTCGTCGACGAGATGTCGGGCTCGACGAAGGTCTCGATTTTCGCCCAAGAGCTGAGCCAGCAAACCTCGAGGCCGCCGGCGGACGCGACCATCGCGCGCTGAGGCGGTGCGCCGTATACTCGGCGGAGTGGACGACCTCGTCGAAGTCGGGAGCTACGACGATCGCGTGAGCGCAGAGCTGCGCCGGGCGCACCTGGCGAATCACGGGATCGAGTCCACTATCGTCGAGTCGCTCAGCACCCATCCAATCCTCAACATCGCGGCAGGCGGGGCGCGTCTACTCACCAGCACCGCCGAGGCTGAGGCCGCGCGTGGCTTGCTCATCGAGCTCGAGGCTCGAACCACGGACGAGGAGGGCGAGGAGGTCCTCCGCTGCCCGCGCTGTGAGAGCGAATACGTCTACTTCGAAGCGGCGCGGCCTCGACCTTCGGCCGCGGTCGGCCCAGTGCTTACAGTCGCATCCGCGATGTCATTGGGGGGCAAACAATGGCGGTGTCGCGAGTGCGAGCACACTTGGGGCAACGCAGCGCCAGACGCGATGAAGCGGACCGCGCTCCCCACGGGTGAGGCCAAGCCGGTGTTCCGGCTGAAGCGCACGCAGCTCCTCCAGGGTGGTCTCGTCGGCTTCTCCGCCGGGTTCGTCGTAGCCCTGCTCGCGGGCGCCTATCAACCGCTCCTCTTCTTCGGCCTCTTCGGGCTCGGGCTCGCGATAGGGCAGGCGCGGGTGACGCTGCTCTGCTCGGCGCCCAATTGTCGCGCGGAGCTCGATCGGCAGAATGACAATTGCCCTCGATGCGGCGGCAAGATCGTCGGAGACATCGCGCGCGCGATCGACCACGGGCCGCGGGCCGCTGACTATCGACGAGCGCTCGCGGAGGAGACCGCGAAGCAGCTACAGCGCCGTAAGCGAAAGGCACGACGCGCCGCGCCCGAGCGCTCAGGTCCGTAGCGCGGTGAAGAGCTCCTGGGGAGCGAGCGGTCGCGTGACGAGGCCTTGCTCTCGGGCGTAGTCCAGCATCCCCATCAAGTCGTGTTGGTTCGCGGAGAGGCCCGGACTGAATGGGTCCTTGCCGAAGAAGCGGAGCTCCTCCTCGACGGGCGGCCAGGCGAAGCTCAGCCGATGGGACTCGCGCATGAATCGGCTGTAGAGCTCGCGTGACCGCGCGAGCGCGTCGTACAGACTGGTCGCGACCCAGGGGTGGCGGTCGAGGATCGACTGTTTGACGACGACGGCGTGCATGATCGGAAAGAGCCCGGTCGCTCGGTGATACGAGCGCTCTTCTCGCTCGTAGTCCGTAAACAATCTTGTAACGCGACCGCTCCCGTCGAGCCAGGCCTCGGGTAGGTCGGGCTGCACGAGCGCGTCGATCTCGCCCGACAAAAGGAGTCGTTCGAGGCTCTGCGAAGACGCGCGCTCGACCCTCACCCCCTCTGGCAGAGGGACAGCGACCCGCTCTTTGCCCGTCGTGACCCACGTGACGTCCTCGAGCGAGACGCCATATCCGTGGGCGAGGATCGCCTTGGCGAAGATGGCCAGAGAGTTCTGATAGCTGAGGAGCCCCACACGGCGCCCGACGAGGTCCCGCGGCGTCCGCACGTCCGAACCTGCGCGGACGAAGAAGAACCTGTGAGCGAACATCTTGCGAGTAAAGAACGGTATGGCTTGCATCCAATCGACGCCGCTCGCCCTGGCGACGAGGTACGAGCCCATCGAGAACTCGCTCGCGTCGTAGGCTCGGTCATCCATCATCCTCGAGTGTCGCGCGCCGCACTCGACGTGAATGAGGTTCAAGTCGATACCCTCGGGCTCGACCTGGCGGTCGCGCAGGGGCCGCAGGTAGTCGTACTCGGCTGTAGCGAGCGTGATAGCGAGCTTGCTCATGGCCGCTCCGCGGTGAAGCGCCGGCCGTCCGACACATAGCGCGTGAGGCGACCTTCTCTGGCCTCTCGCTTCAAATCGCAGCTCGTGAAGCGCAGCATCAGGACCGAGTCCGAGACGCAGCGGGTGTCGTGAATGTCGCCAGGCAAATAGACGCGCGCGTCGCCGGCGCGCATGCGGTAGGTCTCGCGTCGGACAAGATAGGTGCGCCCGCCATCGGTTACACGACCGTAGGTCCCCATCTCGATCTCGCCCTGCGCTACGGCGTAGATGACCCAGCCGGCGCCGTGGTCGTGAGGGGGCCGGTAGCGCCCGACCCGTTCGCCGTGGCTCAAGAGCAAGAACCCGTGCTCCACGTGCCTGAAGAGCTCTGCGTCTTCTGGCGGGGTCCGAAGGAGCGCCGCGAGCCAAGCTTCATGGACGTCCGAGCGCGCCAAGTCCTCCAGCGCGGTTCGACATTGCTCGACGGTCTCGGTGGTGGGCGGCCCCCACGCGGCGGTCACGCGCTCCACGAACCTGTCCAACGAGTTCGCTGCCATATCTTCTGTCTCCTGGATTGGGGGTCGACGGACTGACCGTCGCCTCGTTCCAGGGATGACTTAGACACCCAGCGTTCATGGCGGTAGGCGCGTGTCATGCAGCAAATGCATGCACGGCGCGCCATGTCAGCGGACCTTGAACAGCATCGAGGCGCTTCGTATCAGCCCAGGAGCACTTCGCGGACCTTCTGCAGGAGTTCGTGCTGCGAGTATGGCTTGCGTAACAAGGGGTGCGCGCGGAGGTCTTCCACGACTGAGCCGTCAGCGTAGCCGGTACAGAGCATCACTTTACAGCGCGGCCAGCGCGCCTTGATCACACGCACGAGCGACGCGCCGTCGAGGATCGGCATCACGACGTCGCTGACTACGAGGTCGACGACACGCTCACGAAGCATTGCGAGAGCGGCCTCGCCATCGCTCGCGGTGAGCACCGTGTAACCCCCCTGCCCGAGAATGCGCGTCGTCATGCGGCGCACGGCCTCGTCGTCCTCGACGACGAGGATAGTCTCGACGCCCGCAGCGAGCGCTTGCGGGCGCTGTGTGGCGGTCTCCGGGCTGACGTGTTGGTGGTTCAATGGCAACAAGAGACTGAATGTGGTGCCCTGTCCAGGCTCGGAGCGGACATGGATGTAACCGTCTGCCTGCTTGACGATGCCATAGACCACCGAGAGCCCCAGGCCCGTCCCCTGCTGGCGCGTCTTCGTCGTAAAGAAGGGCTCGAAGATGCGCGCTTGCACCTCGGGTGACATGCCAGTGCCCGTGTCCTTGACGGCGAGCAACCCGTAGGCCCCTGGTGGTGTATCGGGAAAGCGTGTGTCCTCGGTGGTGAGCACCAGACTGGAGGTCTCGACGCGTAGCAGCCCACCACCCGGCATGGCGTCGCGCGCATTGACCACGAGGTTCACCAGCACCTGACCCCACTGTCCTGGGTCCACCCGCACGCGAGCGGGGTCTCGTCGCACGTGTGTGAGCTGGATGTTCTCCTGGATGAGACGCCGCAAGAGGCGCAACGACTCGTCCACGAGATCGCCAAGGTCGAGCACGCGCGGTTCGAGGAAATCCTGGCGGCTGAATGAGAGCAACTGCCGCGTCAGCGCCGCGCCGCGGCGCCCCGCTTCCTCCATGTCGGCGACGAGCGCGAGCCCGTCGCTCGAGATGCCGGCCTCCGCGTGGAGCAGCTCGCCCGCGCCCACGATCACGGTCAGCAGGTTGTTGAAGTCGTGCGCCACACCGCCGGCGAGACGACCAATCGAGTCGAGCTTCTGGCTTTGCTGGAGCTGCGCCTCGAGGTCGCGGCGCTCAGTCACATCCTCGCTCACGCCAATCACGCGAGTGACCTTGGCGTCCCGGTCGGTGAGCGGCCGGATGCGCGCGCGTATGCGCCGCACAGCGCCATCGGGGCGCACGATGCGATACTCGTGCTCGTGGGGCTCGCGGAGCGAGAAGCGCCCCTGTACTTCGGCTCGGTCGTCGGGGTGAATCAGCGATGCCCACGTCTCCGGGATGGTAAGGGCGCGCTCGCGCGACACGCCGAACACGCGCTCGAACGCGGGGCTGAGGTAGAGCACTTGCTTCCGATCGGCACTCGTCAGGGAGAACACCTGATCGATCTGCTCGACGAGCTCGCGGAAGCGCTCGTCGCTCTCGCGCGCGGCGGCTTCGATGGCAAGCCGCGGTCGCAGATCATGCAGCATCGCAGTAAAGAGCGTGTGCCCGTCGAGCTCGCTCTTGGCGATGGAAGCCTCGATCGGGATCTCGCTGCCGTCCGCGTGACGACCTCGCACCGTGGCGCTGCCCATGCGCCCGCGCTGGCCCTGGGCAGCGGCGAAGCGGCGCATGGCCTCGGTGTGGCGAATGCGGAGCCCTTCTGGGAGCAGCTGGTCGATGCTCGTGCCGAGCAGCCCTCCAGGCGGAAAGCCGAAGAGCTCCTCAGCGGCTGGGTTCGCGAACACGATGCTGAGGCTGTCGTCGGCCGAGACGATCGCGTCCATCGCCGACGACACGATCGCGGCGAGACGCACCTCGTTCTCACGTGCCGCGCGAGCGTTGCGCCGCTCGTCGGTCACGTCGCGCATCATCGCTTGGATTGCCGGCCGCCCGTCGTAGACGCTGGCGATAGCCGACACCTCCACCTCGCGGACCTCGCCATTGAGCGTTCGCGTTTTGATCGGAAAGCGCGGGCCGACAGTGCCACTCTGGTCGAGCGCGTCGAGGCGTGGCGCGACGAGCGCGTGGATGGATGGGTCGAGAAAGTCCCAAACGAGTCGGCCGAGGAGCTGGCCGACATCGGACACCCCGAACAGCCGCGCCGTCGCGGCGTTCGCGTACACGATGCGGCGCGACTGATGCACGAAGATGGCGTCTGGCGAGGCCTCGACGAGGCGGCGGTATCGCTCTTCGCTCTCGCGCAGCGCGAGCTCGGCGGCCTTTCTGTCGGTGATGTCCTCGATCACGCTGGCGACGCGGGACATCTCGTCGCCTTCACCCATGATCGGGCGGACGCGCGCTCGAATCCAACGCAGGGCGCCGTCGGGCCGCGTGATGCGGTACTCGTGATCGCCGGCGTGCGAGGGACTCGCCTCCGAGGGTCGCGCAGCTCGATCTCCGGGATGCGTGAGGGCGTCCCACAGGGAGCGATCCGCCATGACTTGCTCGCGCGAGAGGCCAAAGACGGTCTCGAACGCGGGGCTCAAGTAGAGGATGCGGCGCCCGTCGCCGCTCGTGAGCGTGAACACGGAGTCGATGTTGTCGGCGAGCTCGCTGAAGCGCGCCTTGCTCGCGGCGCGCTCACGCATCAGGAAGCGCTCCTCGGTCACGTCCCGTCCGACCACCTGGATGGCGGACCGGCCCTCGAACGTGGCGCGAGTCGCTCGGATCTCGACCTGACGGGGTTCCCCTGAGATTGGGTTCGTGGTCACCAGGAAGGGGGGGATTGCTTCGCCGCGCGCGAACGCAGTCCGTCGACGCTCGGCATCTGCATGGTGCTCGGGCGCGAGCAGCTCCTTCACGTCGCGGCCGAGCAGCGCGCTCGCGGGTGCACCGAAGAGGCGCTGGGCGGCGGTGTTCACGTAGACGAGACGCAGGTCCACATGCACGAAGATCGCGTCGACCGACCCCTCGACGAGCGTGCGATACCGCGCCTCGCTCTCGTCGCGCTCGCGCGCGAGCCGTCGCGTCTCGGTGACGTCGCGGCCGAGCCCGTAGACCGCAGCGCGCCCGCCCCACGTCGTAGCGATCGCGCTGAACTCCAGCTCGCGTGGGTCGCCTGATAGGGGACGGGTGCGGACGACAACGGGCGGCAGTCGCTCGTTGCGAGCGTGGGCGAGCTGCCGCTCGCTGGCGACCGCGTGGAACGAGCTGTCGGTGATCTCGTAGATGCTCAAGCCGAGGAGCTCTGCGGGTGTGCGCGCGCCGTAGATCCGGGCGGCCGCATCGTTCGCGTACACGATGCGCTGGTCCACGCTGACGAAGATTGGGTCCGGCGATCCATCGACGAGCGCGTGATACCGCGCCTCACTCTCGCGCAGTGTGCGCTCGGCCTGCTTGCGCTCGGTTATGTCCTCGACCGTGACCACGATGCCCGCCACCGCGCTGGTCTCGTCGCGCCACGGCGCGATCGACCAGTCGATCCAGCGCTGGGTGCCGTCTCCGACATCGAAGATGTCCTCACGCTCGCGGACGTGTTCGCCAGCGAGACCGCGCCGATGAGCGTCTCTCCAGTGGTCTGGGACGGGAGGCTCGAGGTCGTATGGGCAGAGGCCCGTGAGATCCGCGTGGCCCAACGCGTGAAGTTCTGTCCAACGCCTGCTCGTAGCCACGTAGCGAACGTCGCGATCCAAGAGAGCCATCGGAACGGCTGACTCGCGCACGAGGTCCGCCATCACGTCGAAACGCCGCGCGCGTGCGCTGGACTCCGATCGAGACCCGCCCATGGTCGACCGACGATATGGTCGCATGGGTCGCTGCCCAAGCGAGGTGGAGATTGACGGCTCCATTGCACCTGCGGTGTTGCGCCGGGCCGGCTGCAAGCTGCAAGCTCAGGTACCCCTCATTCTCGTAAAGCGCATTGTGGTGCTAACCACCAATCAAGAGCGCCCTTGGTCGATCTGGCTTCTTCAAAACCTGTAAACACCACACGGCTTGGTAGTGGCGCTCTCGATCTCGAACGCCACGGGGACTTGATAGTGGGCTACGCGCTCGAGCCCGCTGGGGAAGTAAGCGCGCCCGGGGTCCCCGACGTAGACCTGAAGGCCCCGCGCGCGGAGCGCACGAAACCAAGCGCCGAAGCGCTCCGCCGCAGGCTTCTCATAGAAGACATCGCCTGCCAATACGACATCGATATTGGACAGTCGCCCCCCGACGAGGTCGCGCTGCGTCGTCCGCAGCTTCACCTTGGAGGCGCGGGCGTTGAGCTTGGCGGCGACGCACGCGAGCGGGTCGATGTCGGCCGAAAGCACGCTGGCCGCACCGGCGAGCGCCGCGGCGATACCGACCAAACCGCTCCCAGTCGCGAAGTCGAGGACACGAAGCCCGCGAACCACGCTCGGCTGATCGAGGACGAAGCGCGCGAGCGCCTGCCCGCCCGGCCACGCGAACGCCCAAAACGGCGGCTCGATCGCGGCGAGATCCAAATCCGATTGGGTCGCAGCCCATAAAGGGCTGAGCTCGGTCGCGGCGTGCATTCGGACCTCGGGGACGAGCGCGACGGGCTCGACGCGGGTCTGTGTCGTGATGAACCGACGCTGGCGCGCGGCGACGGACTTCCCTCTTCCTGTCGAGGTTTCGTCGATTGGATTGGCCTTCACGCTTCGGTCAGCATGCTCCATACGCGTCGCCCCAACAACGGCTCGAGAGGCCGTCGCTGCGTGGGCCGTGCCGGAATGGCAAGCCGCGCGTGCACGTTGAATCCAATGACGTCGCCGCCGACAGTGGGCACACCTTGACGAGGAATACCCCACAAACATACGCTGACAATCCAGTCACAAACACGCGAGCGCTGCGGAGCCCCCAATGAAGAGTGTGCTCATTCGATTCGCTTTCGTTGCCGCGCTCGCCCCGTGGGTCGGCGCCTGTTCGAATGAGCCTGCCGACGCAGTCGCGGAGAGCAGCTCGAAAGCCAGCGCGAGCGCACGGCCTGGCGCCGGGAGCACGCCGGCGGGGCCCGCAAAGAGCGCTGGCTCGTCCGCTGCCGCCTCGAGCAGCTCAGGGGGCTTTGGAATGGTCGGTCTGCTCGGCAAGCAGATGGTGATTGGCGCCATCCCCGTGGACAAGGCCACGCTCGCCGACGTGCAAAAGGCGCTGACCGACCTGGGCTACACGGCCACGGCCACGCCGATCCCCAACGAGGACGGGGTGTTCTCGATCTCTGCCTCCAAAGGGCCTGACAAGTTCGCAATCACGCTGATGCTGGCGTCAGCCAAAGGCAAGCTGCCGGACGCTCTGGCGAAACGACTCCAAGAGAACAAGGCAGCAGTCCAGCAACTCGACCGCTTCTTCTTGGCCGTAGAGGGCGACAGCGCAAAGGCCAAGGCATTCCTCGACGCATTGGTCCATATGTCGCCCGCGCCCTGACCCCATTCGACGACGGCGCACAATCGCCGAGTTGACATTCGGGCGCGCGCGGGTGGAAGAGGATGGGTGCAAGACGCGAGTCCCCTCACCTGCGGAAATGCCGTTTGCAAGGCCCCGCTCTCGACGTCGCTGCTCGCGCGGCTCGACGACAAGCGCTCGCTGATTTGCCCGGCGTGCAATGCGCGGCTCTTCACCCGCGAGGGCGCGAACGCACTCTCGGCCCGGGAGCGCGACGAGGGGATCGCGCTCATCCTCGTCGAGCGAGGAGGCAAGCGCGCTGAGCTCTCCGACGCCGACGTCGCTGGCCTCGTTGGAAGGCCGGCAAAGCCGGCCGCCGCGGGTGGGGAGCCCAATCTGGACAAGCTCCTCAGCATGGTCGAGTTGCCGGGCGAGAGCCCCTCGCGCCCGAAGTCCCGAGTCCCGCTCGTCGCGTTGCTCGTGGTCGTCGCCTTGGCGCTGGCCGCACTGGCCTATTGGCGCCTTCGGGGATAGTCGCGCTATTGGCCAGTCGCGCGCGCGAGCGCGAGCGCGGCTTCTTTGGCATATTCACGCAGGCGCGAACGTGACTCGCCGACCCGCGCTCGCAGCGCGAGGTCGTGGATGATGCCCGTCACGAGCCTGCCGAACGCGACACCCTTGATCGGCGGCGAGAGCTGATAAGCAGCGTCGAACCAGCGACCGACCTCGCGATCGCAGAGGGCGAAGTACGTGCGCGTGAAGGCTGCGAGCTCGGCGTCCGCGCCCGCTTCGGTCGCAGCCGGCCCGCCGATCAAGCACCCTGAAGGCCCGCCCTCGTGCAGGTTGAGATCGACCGCTTCGCGGAAGATCTCGGCGAGGGCGCTCTCGACCGAGTCGCCGCGCTCGAAGGCCGCCCGATACCGGATCCCGAGCTCGCGCACGCGCGCGTCGAGCACGCGGCGGAAGAGCGCTCGCTTGTCACCGAACGCCGCATAGAGGCTCGGCTTGTTGAGCTTCATCGCGGCGGTGAGCGCGTCGAGCGAAGCGCCCGAATAGCCGTAGCGGAGGAACGTGTCGCGCGCGCCCTCGAGCGCCAGGGCCGGGTCGAAGGCGCGGGGGCGCCCACGCTTGGGTTTGGCGGAGCTCGGTGCCTCGTCGGTCATTTCTGTACCAATTAGAACATTTTTTCGCGCGCGCGCCCGTTCCCGCGGCGAAGAGCTTGACGGAGCGCGCTTGTCGATGGTTTTGTACCGATCGGTACAAAACAAAGGAGACCTCATGAAGCTCTACTTTTCGCCCTTCGCCTGTTCGGTCGCCGCTCACATCGTCTGCCGCGAGGGGGACCTCGACGTGGCGCTCCAGCGCACCGACTTTCGCGACAAGCGCGTCGAGGGCGGCGGGGATCTGCGTGGGGTCAACCCGATGGGGCAGGTCCCGACGCTGGTGCTCGACGACGGCAGCGTGCTGACCGAGAACAGCGCTGTCCTCTCGTACCTCGGGGATCGGCGACCCGAGCGCGGGCTCGCGCCCGACCCTCGCAGCCCGGCGCGCTACGAGCTCCAGCGCTGGCTCAGCTTCGTCGGGACCGAGCTCCACAAGAAGGTGCTCGCGCTCGTGTTCGATCCCTCGAGCCCTGACGCCGTTAAAGAATACGGGCGCGCCGCGGCGCCCCGCGCGCTGACAGTCGTCGACCAACACCTCACCGACCGCGAGACGTTGCTCGGCTCGGAATTCACCGTTGCCGACGCTTATCTCTATTGGGCGCTCTGGCTCCTGCCACACACGGGCGTCTCGCTCGACGCGTTCCCCGCCGTGCGGGCATATCGCACGCGGATCGGCGAGCGCCCCGCGGTGCGCGCGGCGATGACGTTCGAACGCACCGAGTTCGAGCGGCCCTTCGAGCAGGCGCTGTCCTGATGGCGCGCTCGAGGAGACGTGCTACTTCGCCGCATGCCCGTCGGAGAGGCCGGCTCGAGCCGTAAGCTCACCGTCGTCGCGATTCTCCTGTCGATGTTCATGTCGGCGATGGAGGCGACGGTCGTTGCCACGGCGATGCCGAGCGTGATCGCGCAGCTCCGCGGCATCGAGCTCTATGGTTGGGTGGGCGCGACCTACATGCTCACGATGACGGTGAGCATCCCGACGTGGGGCAAGCTCGCCGATCGGCTCGGGCGCAAACCGGTAATGCTCGCGGGGCACGCCTTCTTCATGCTGGGCTCGATCGGCAGCGGCGCCGCGACCTCCATGTGGATGCTGATCGTGATGCGCGCGATTCAGGGTATCGGCGCAGGCTCGCTGCAGCCCGTCGCCCTCACGATCGTCGGGGACATCTTCACGGTCGAGGAGCGCGGCCGCATTCAGGGTCTCTTCGGCGCGGTGTGGGGATTCTCGGCGATGATTGGCCCGCTCCTCGGCGGGGTGATCGTCTCGGCGCTCTCTTGGCGGTGGGTCTTCTTCCTCAATGTCCCATTCGGGGTTTTGTCGGCCGCGATCCTCATCGCGTTCTACCGTGAGGGTAAGGCACAGGCGAATAGCGCGCCGACGCGCAAGCCGCTCGATCTCGCGGGCGCGATCACGCTCTCGGTCGCGGTGGTGGCGCTCCTGCTCGGGGCCGGCGGCACGCTGCCGATCCTCACCGTGCCCCTCGCGATCGGCGCGACGGTCCTCTTCGTCGTCGTCGAGCGGCGCTCGCCTGATCCGATATTGCCGATGCCGCTCCTCTCGGAGCCCGTCGTCAGGAGCTCGACCATCCTCGGGGCGCTGATGGGCGCCACGATGATGGTGACACTCATGTACACGCCGCTCTATGTCGCTGCGGTGCTCGGCGGCTCGCCGACGGACGCGGGCAGCAGCGTCGCGCCGATGCTGATCGGCTGGCCGATCGCGAGCGCTGTGTCCGGGCGGCTGATCGGGCGATTCGGGTATAGGCCTCTCGTGCGGATTGGGCTCTTCGTCGTCGGCGCGGGCTGCCTCATGCTCCTCGGGGTGACGGGCGCGGGCCCGTGGGCGCTGCGCGGAGCGTCCTTTTTGGCGGGCGTCGGAATGGGGCTTTCGAATACGGCGCTCATCATCGCCGTACAGAGCAGCGTCGGCCATCAAGCGAGAGGCGTCGCGACGGCGTCGACGCTCTTCGCCCGGTCGATCGGCGGCGCGGTCGCAGTCGGCGCGACAGGCGCGCTCGTCGCAGCGCTCCTCCGCGGGCGCGTGCCCGAGCACCTGCTCGACGAGCTCCTCTCACACGACAGGTCGAAGGTCGACCCATCCGTGATTGGACCTTATCTCCAGGCCATAACGGACGCGCTCAAGCCCACGTTCATGGTGATGGCCGGGCTCGGCGTCCTCAGCAGCGTCGCGGGCTGGTTCTTCCCCAACGTGGCGCCGCACTCGACCGTCGACAAGGCGAGCTCGGACCTCGAGGCCGCGGGCTGACGCCGGCCGCGCCCCAATGGTAAGAGCGAGCCATGCGCGCTCGCTCTCGGCTCCTCTCTCTGTGCTCGATTCTGCTCGGATCCCTCGCTGTTGCGACGGGCTGTGGAGACGACGCGACGGGGGGCGCAGGCGGCGCGGGCGGGGCCGGCGGCGCCGACGAGGGTGGCGCGGCGCCGCTCATCGTCGAGACCGCGAGCGGCAAAGTAGAGGGCGAGATCCTCGGTGAGTCTCGTCGCTATTTGGGAATCCCCTATGCCGCTCCGCCCGTCGGTGACCTCCGTTGGCGCGCGCCAGTGCCCGCCGAGCCGTGGGCCGACACGCTCGAGGTGAAGACGCGACTGCCCAGCTGTTCGCAGGCGAACCCGCTCAACGGCAGCTTCGCGACCTCGAGCAGCGAGGATTGTTTGACCCTCAACATTTGGGCCCCCAAAGCATCGAGCGCGACGCCGCGCCCGGTCATGTTCTGGATTCACGGCGGGGCGTTCGTGCTCGGCAGCGGCGCGGAGTCCGCGTACGACGGGCAGATCCTCTCGGAGACGACCGGCGCGATCGTCGTGACGATCAACTACCGGCTAGGGCCGCTCGGGTTCCTGGCGCTCTCCAGCCTCGAGGACGAGGACGCGCAGCACGGCTCGAGTGGCAACTACGGGTTCTTGGATCAGCAGGCGGCGCTCGCGTGGGTGCACGACAACATCGCTGCGTTCGGCGGCGACCCCGAGCAGATCGCGATCTTCGGCGAGTCCGCGGGTGGCATTTCGGTGTGCGATCATTTGGTGTCTCCCGCGAGCGACGGGCTCTTCCAGGCTGCGATCATCGAGAGCGGGCCTTGCGACACGGCGCTCACGCGCGATGAAGCGCACGCTCAAGGCGCAGCGCTGCTCACGGCCACGGGGTGCGACGTCGAGGCCGACCCGATTGCCTGTTTGCGGGGCAAGACCCCGAAGGAGCTCATCGAGGCGATCCCGCCCAATGCGGACTTCCTCAATCCGGATGGGCCGCGCTGGTCGCCAGTCGTCGACGACTACGTCCTCACGGACCAGCCCGGCGCATCGTTCGCGGCCGGAAACTTCAGCAAGGTTCCGCTCATCGTCGGGAGCAACTCCGACGAGGCGACGCTCTTCTTCACGCTGGCGAACGTGAGCATCGCCGACGAGGCCGCATTCGAAGCGCTCGCGGAGTCGTTCGTTCCCGGGCACGGCGCGGACGTCGTCGCCGAATACCCCGTAGCGGACTACGGCACAGCGAAAGACGCGGCCGTTGCGGCGGTCAGCGACGCGGCCTTCATCTGCCCCGCGCGCCGCACCGCGCGGGCCGTCTCGAGCGCCGGTGTACCGACCTATCTCTATCAGTTCTCTTATGGGCCTACGTCGCTCCTCGGGGAGCTCGGGGCGTTCCACGAGGCCGAGGTGAAATTCGTGTTCGGCGTGCCGAGCCAGCTCTTGCCACTACCGCTCAACGCCGAGGAGCGCACGCTCTCGGAGCACATGATGTCCTATTGGACAGAGCTGCTCATTTCTGGCGCGCCCGGCGACGCAAACGGGACGCTCGCGTGGCCGGCCTACGAACAAGCCTCCGACCAACACCTCGTGCTCGATTTGACGCTGTCGACCGGCAGTGGCCTCGAGCGCGAGCACTGCGACTTCTGGGATACGATGTCTCTCTGAGGGCTATTGCCCCGTCGGCCCAGAGTGCTCGGCGACGCGGTTATGGTCGATCACGCGGCGCCAATCCGCGGCCGAAGCGGGGATGTCGGTCTTGATCTGCATCGACTCGAGCAGTTGCTGGTGCTGCTTGGGGGTCATCATGCTGATGCGGGCGTGCATGAGCGTGTTGGACGGCATTCGGCATATCATGCAATCGCTGGCCACGATGAGGTGGTCACCGCTGACGCAGGCCGAGAACCAATAGCCGGAATTGTGATTGCCCAAGCCGACAGGCTGGCAGGGCAAATTGGGCTCAGGCTCGGGATTGGGGTTCATCCCGTTGGTGCGCTCGATCGAAATGCGGCCGTCCTTGCCGCAATCGAAGCTGTTCGCATCGGCACAGGCCTCCCCGATGCCTTGGCCGACCTTGCTCGCGAGCGTGAAGCCGTCTTCGGGACCGCGACGCGTGATCGGCTCGGAGGTGGTCGCCTGCGAGGTCGCGGTCGGCTGAGAGACCTCGACGTCGTCCCCCGTCTTCGCGGTGCTGCAGGCCGTGATGCCGACAGCGAACATACCCATCGCGAGGAAGAAGCAGCGCGAGCGAAGACCCATAGAGCCGAAGTCTACACGGGCGCGTCACTCGCGCCAGCGACGGCAGACCGCCATTCGCGGTGAGCAGGCTGCGTGCTGGCTCGCGTGCCCCCTACGTGGCAGTCTGGTCAGCGCGTGATCGACCGAGCCCTGCCTCTGCCCGAGCGTCCCCGACGCGCCCGACGGCGCGGCCGGTCGCTCGCGGTCTTGGTTCGGTGGGTCCTCTCTCTGGCGCTCGTCGCGAGCTTCGCGCCCATCCCTCGCGGCGTCGATCGCGTGCTCGAAGATACGGTGGTGTTGGTCGCTCCGATGCGACCCGCTGCCACGAGCGCGGCGCGCGCGATCCGATCGCTGCCCGCTCGCTTCGATTGGGGCAGCGCAGCGGACCTCCGTTGGAGCGTCCTCCCCGCCGCGAGCGACCTCCAGAGAGCGGCGACCGCGACGCGCGCTGCTCCTCAATACCTATTGCTGTGTGTCCTCCGCTGTTGAGCGGCCGTTGTTTCTTTAACAGCGAATAAGAAACAACGTCTCGTACCGAGGAGCCGACATGGCGAAGGACCGCAATCGGTGGCGGCGCGCGTTCGCACGCAAGCTACGCAGGATATGGCATGGATTCGGGACAGCCTTCGTGGCGCTCGCGGCCTTCGGGCCGACCGCGCCGCCCCCGCCTCCACCACCTCCACCCCCCATCGAGGAGAGCGACGGCGACGGCGACCCGCCCGATAGGGAGTGATGCGTAGCGAGCGATGACTGACCTATAGTGCGAACGTGGGAGACAGGGGCACACCGCTCGCGGCCATCGAACCGACAGGGCGGCACCACGTCGGACTGGACGGCGAGCGGCTCGTCGTGGCGAGCTTCGACGAGCGCGATCGCCTCGGAGAAGCGCTGCGGCGGCACCTCTCACTCGAGGGCGGTGCGCTGCGGCTCGGCGAGCAGACGCTCGGGGTCGTCGCGGGCGACGCGCTTCGGATCGAGCGACGCCTCACGGCCTTTCAATGTCGATTTCTGGCCGACCATGATTTGCCATTAGCGGCGCCGCGCGAGCTCCCCTGGTCGCCTCGCACCGATTTGCATACGCACTTTGCGGGCGCGCTCTCCGGGGAAGAGCTGGTGGCGCTCGCGCACGAGCACGACCACCCCATCCCGGCCTGGTTATGGGCCGAGGCCGGCGTCGCCGTGGAGAACGCCGAGCGCGCGAGCGACCCCGAGACGCGCGCGCGGCTCAGCGCCGCGCTCGACGTGCCCCTCGACAGGCAGATCACCTTCCTCGACATGGAGACGCTGTATTCGCGGCGCGCTCCGCTCACCAAAGCTCCGCGGCTCTTCGTCCCGCAGCTCCACGCGATCGCGCGCAGGCTCTCGGCGAGCGGGGTCTGCTACGCGGAGCTCTCTCTGTCCTCGTGCGCCGAACCCGGGACCCTCGAGGCGCTCCACGAGCACCTCGACGCGGTCGAGCGTGACACCGGTGTAAGGCTTCGGATGCTTATGACGATGTCGCGTCACGATGATCCGGAGTGGGATCTCGACCGCCTCGCGCGCCTCGAGCAATGCCTGGAGAGCCGCGCGATCGTCGGCGTGGACTTCGCCGGGCACGAGACGAACTCGACGCGCGCGTTCGCCCCGATATTGGAGGCCGTGGGCCGCCTCGGCGAGCGACGCCCCGGCTTCGTGGTGCGCGTGCACGCGGGAGAAAACCCAGCGTTCCCCGAGAACGTCCGCGTGGCGCTCGAGACGCTCGCGCCGTTCGACGGGCTCGAGGTCCGCATCGGACATGGCATTTACGGAGTGGACCCGTCGACGCTGGCGCTCCTCGCACAGAGAGAGGGCGCGGTCGTCGAGGTCAACCTGACTTCGAACTTCGCCCTCAACAACGTGGACACCGCCGTTCGAGTGCCGCTTCTCGAGTACTTGGACGCAGGGATCGCGGTGGTGCTCGGGACGGACGGCGCGGGGCTCTACGCGACGTCGGCGCGCGACGAGGCCGCGGCGGCAGCGCTCGCGGGCGCTGAGGAAAGGCACGCGCGCGCCCTCGCCGAGGTGGAGGCCGCGCTGCTCGCGCGCAAAGAGAATCGCGAACAGCGCTGTAAGCCAATGGCGGCCTTCGCGCCGCCGCCGGCCCTCGCGCCGCGGCACTACACCCCTGAGGTCGCGCAGCGGATCGCGAGCGCGCGGGTAGCTCGCGACAGCGCCCTCGAGGCTCGGCTCACCGAGCTCGGGCGCCCAATCCACACCGGCGCTGATTTGCCGATAGCGAAGGGCACGTTCGTGGTCTGGCTCACCGGCGCGTGGAAGAACGCGGCGCTCTCCTTCGAGCCGAGCCACGTCGCCGCCGCGGAGGCCCTCGTCGACGCGGTGGTCGACGCGGTCGCACGGCGCGGGGGCGCGCTCCTCACCGGTGGAACCTTATACGGCGTTGAAGCTATGGTGCACGCGTCCGCCGCGCGCGCAGGCGTCCCGGTCCTCGGCGCGATCGCGGCGGCGATCGAGCCCGCGGCGCTCGACCCGCGCGTCTCGACGTTCTGGCGGTGCGCCTCGACCCTTTATGAGAAGGCGGGGCGCGTCGTCCCGGCCCTCCGCGCACGCGAGGGGTTTGCGGTGTTCATCGGCGGTGGGGTCGTCGTGATGGATGAGCTCCAGGCTGCGCTGAACTTCGGCATACCGTCGGCGGTCGCGAGGGGCTTCCCGGGGCCGGCGGCGACTTCGGCACAAGCCGGCGGCAAACACCATTGGCTCGACGATCCGGGGGACTTCGAACGCTGGGCGACCGCGCTCACGAGCGCACCTCGGCTGCGCCACGTGGGCGCGAACGACGCAGTCGACGTCGTGGTCCTGAGAGGCGACGAGGTCCTGCTCGTCCGACGCCACGAAGCGAGCGCCGCAGCGGGAGGCGCTTATGCGTTGCCGGGCGGCTTCGTCTTGCCGGGAGAGACACCGAGACAGGCCGCGGCGCGCAAGCTCGAGGAGGAGACTCGCCTCGTCGTCGAGCCGTCCGCGCTAATCGAGGTTTGCGTGGTCGAGGGCGGGCAGCGCGATCCGCGGGACACCGAAGATCGCTGGGTGCGGAGCAGCGTATTCTCGATTCACTGGGGGGCTCAATCCGCCCCCCATGCGCTCCGCGCCCCCCCGATTCGGTGGGGCACCGAGCACACGGGCGCGCTCGTCGCTGGCGGTGACACGACCCGCGTGCTCTTCGCGCCGCGCTCGCGCTTACCGCCGCTCGGGTTCGATCACCGAGCTCTCATCGAGCGCGCCTTCGCCCATCAAGGGGCGGAGAGCGCGCCTCCCCAAAGCGACGGATCGTCCACGAGCCCCTCGCGGCAAACCCGATAAGGGAGCTCGTAACGACCTATTCGACAGGTGAGCTCACTCGGCGCGAGCTCGCCGAAGACCTGAGTCGTTCGCGTGCCCGGTCGTCGCACGAGGTCGCCTTGTTCGAAGAAGGTCCGCTCGAGGAGGACCGCGCCCTCGGGGAGCGCGAGGACGAGCAGGCGCCCCTCCCCATCGATGGCGACCAGCTTGTCGTCCCCCAAGAACGATATTGGGCGAGCGTCGAGGTGCAGCTCGGCCAGCCGGTCTTCTGTCGCGAGGACGATGCTGCGACCCCGTCGCCAGGCGATTCGCTCGCCGCGCGCGTCGATCACCACGGCGGAGAACGGGCGCCATGCTTCGCGCGCTCCGCTCACGGGCCCAATTCGGCCGCGCGCGAGCCCCGTCTCCAGGTCGAAGAGCGCGAGCTCACCCGTGCTCGAGTCCTTGGGGTCTTCGGGGACGACGACGACGCGCCCGTCGGCGCTGACGACGGGCTGCGCGAGCGAATCCCAGGTCGAAGAGAGGAGCTTCGACGCGCCGTCGAGCGTCGCGATCCAGACCTGCCTCCCTGCGCGCACGATCATTCGGCCATTGGAGGTCACCGCTACAGGGGAGTACCACGCGCTGGACTCGAGCTTTCGCTCACCGAGCAGCTCGCCAGTCAGGGCGTTCCACTGAGCGAGGACGCCGCTGCCGGACACGCCGCCGAGCCGTGCGCCATCGGAGGACCAGACGAATTGGTAGTCGAAGACGGAGCCCTCTTTCGGTGCGCGGAGCGCGACGGGCGACTTCGGGTCCTCGATTGACTCGATGATGATGGTCTGCGCGATTCGGAGGGCGCGATCCCCATTCGGTGAGACCAGGATGTGCTCGCGGGCGAGGCTCTTCGGTCGCGTCTGGCCAGACTCGAGCTCCAGAGTGCGCAGCACGAGCCCCGCGCGGAGCGTGCAGGTTCGCGCCGCGCACTCCGCGCTGTCCGGCTGGAAGCGCCCTTGTCGATAGATGGCTAGGGGTGCCCCTCCGCTTACAGACTCGAAAGCGACACGCTGGCCACCCAGGATCGCCAGCTGGCGCCCATTGGGAGACGCCGCGACCGATGCGACGGGAAAGCCGAGGTCCTGCGGGGTGATCTTGCGAACCTCCGCGCCGGTCGACGCTGACAAGACTATTACTCCAACACCGTCGAGCACGTAGAGCTCCGCGCCGTCCCGCGAGGACGAGAGCCCAAACGGGCTCGACCACTCCAATCGAACCGACCAGAGCGGGTCCGTCGACGGGGCGCGATAAGCGACTATCGCGCCATCCGCGAGGAGCACGACAGCGAGTCCATCGCTCCTCACGGTGAGGGCCTTGGCCGGCGCGGGGAGCGAGAGCTCGGTGCGCTCGTCGGGGGCCTTGGAGCCGAGCTCCGGGAGCCGGCGCAAGACGAGCTCCTTCTCCTTGGCGAAGGCGAGAGCCCGCACATCGACTGACGATGCTGTAAGCACCGGTTCGAGGGGACTCGCCTGCAAGAGGGGCTCAGGCGAGCGGGTCCCCCAAGCAAACTCCTCGGAGTCAGGGGCGAACACCTCGAACGCACCCCAGCCAGCGCGCACCCACCTCGCGCCCTCGCACACGAGCGAGTCGCTGCCGAGCGGCGCCAGCCCCGCGTACTCGGAGATGGGCTGACTCGGGGCGGGCGCGAGATCCGCGACGGCGAAGCCCGTCGTGGCGTCCGCGGAGAAGGCCCAAAACGAGGTCTCAGCCTTACAGAGATGTCGGGCGGAATTGGACAAGACATCGAGCCCGACGATGGCCTCGCCGGTCGTCGCGTCGACGATCTCCACGCTGGAGCCGCGCGAGATCGCCAAGCGCGAATCGTCCAACCAGGTCGTCGCCGGGAGCTCGCGGCTCGGGCCCGACGACACACCTGGCTCGAGGCGGGCGCCCGTCTCGCGCTCGAGGTCGAAGATGGCCCGCTCGGCGAGCGAGCGAGCGCGGTCGCTATTCCCCAATCGGTCCGCGAGGCGACTCGCCTCGAGCCAGAGCAAACCCGATGGTCGCGCCGCCGTCGCAGCCGCGACATATGCGTCGAGCGCTGCGGCATTGTCACCGCGCGCCTCGAGGTCGCGCGCGTCGTGCACGAGCTTGTTCCGAAGGGTGCGATCTCCCCCCCTTATTGGCCAATCATCCACGACCCGCGCTCGCGCTCGAGCGGCGTCGGCGACGGCGCGAAGCTCGGCGTCGGGGGCGTCGGACGCGCCGTTCACCCACTGCTCGACCACGCTGATTTCAGTCTCGCGCCCGAGCTCCGCCAGCGCGCCGATCTCGCTCCGCGCGGCGCTCCGATCTCCGTCGGAGCAGACGTCGCGCGCGGCCGCGAACGCGCTCGCTGCGCGCCCCCACGCCCTCGCCCGAAGAGCCTGTTCGCCACGCTCGCGGAGCGCCCGAGCGCGCGAGACGTCGCACTCCCCCGTTCTTATTCGAGCAGCGCCATCGGTCGGAGCCGCGCCACACGAGGTCGAGACGAGGGCCGCGACGAGCACCCCATATCGGGATAAGGCGCGACTCATGGTTTCGTCTCGACCTTGATCGGGTCGGCCGGGCGACTGGCGATCTCGCTGTCGTCGATCTCCGGCAGGAGCGGCAAGAACCGAAGATCGAGGTTGTCGCGATCGATGCTGGGGTGCTGGAGGTCAGCCGTGCGCTCGCGCACGAGGTCAGAGACCCCGTTCCTGAGCTCGTCGATGGATAGCGCTCTATCGGTCTTGCGGGGCTGGGTGAGGACCTCGAGCAGCGCTTGGGTGAAGACGCCGTTCTCGAGCTCGCGTTGCTCGTAAGAGAGCTCGGCGCCGCGCGAGGACGAAATGATGATCGCGCCGCTCCGCTTGCGGAGGTCTCCGGCGACGAGGCGCTGGGGGTCACCGACGACGGTGGAACTCCGGCTCTTGCCCGCGAGGCGTTGGCGCCGGACGCCGCGCGAGCTTCGGGCTCGCAGCCCGTGCGCGCCGGCCGCGGCCTCGTCGCGGAGCTCGTCGCCCTCGTCGCGCTCGCCCGATTCACAAGTGTCGATGAGGAGGAGTCGGTTGCGGGCGGGCACGCCGTCGAGCACGTCCTCGAAGAGCCCCAATTCGAATGTGGAGTGCTCGAGATCGTCGACGCGCGCCGTCGCGGGCAAGAACACATAGCGAGGCTCAGCGTCTCCTATTTGCGTGCCGTGACCCGAGACGAAGAGAACCACGACGTCGTCGGCGTGGGTCGAAGAGAGGGTGCGCCGCACGTCGGCGAGCGCGGCCTCACTGACTTGTTCGTCGGTGAACTCCAGCGTGTGCACGTGACGAAAGCCACGGGAGCGCGCAAAGAGATCGCCGAGATCGCGGGCGTCCTTCGCGGCATATTCGAGCCGCAGCTCCGGGTCGCGATAAGCCGAGACGCCGAAGCCGATGAAATAGAGGTCTCGGTCGACCTCTCCCTCATAGGGATAGAGCCGCTGCGCGCGCAGCGACTCGTGTTGAGTCGCGTCGGTCACGGAGACCTCGATTCGATTCCACCCTTGGGAGAGCTCGATCGACTCGCGGACCTCCGCGCGCGTCCCGCCGAGCGGGCGCCCCCCGCCTGCGAAGACGGGCACGCCTTGGACGTAGATTTGATAGCTCGCTAATCCCTTATCGCTCGCCGCCGAGAACGCGAGCTCGAGCATCTTTCCGCGCGGCTCCGCGGTGACGAGCTCGACGGTCGGGGGCGCGCTGTCAGGGGTGGTCGCGGCGCGTCCGAGGCGACGCGCGCGACGCTCCGCGAGCGCCCGCAAAGCGCTGCGGGTCTCCTCGGTGCCGAGCCCCATTCGCTCGAGGAGCACGTCGGGCCGGTTCTTCTCCCAGCCCTGTCGATCCACCGGCAAGGCGTGGCCGCCGATGAGCGCGGCGCCGAGCGAGGCCCCCGAGAGCGAAGCGTCGAAGACACCGTCGTCGCCGACGACGAGCCACTCGAGGTCTCCGCTGCGCTGGGTCGTCGGACTCGTGACCAGCGTTATGCCGGTATCCGGCCGATCGAGGCGTATGAGCCGAATGGCGCCCTCACGCGAGGCCGCTGCGAGCAATTTGCCATTTGCCGAAAAGGCCACTCCGGTGATGAGCGACGCTCCAAGCGAGTAGCGGCCGAGCTCCCGGCCCGAGGCATAGTCGAGGACCACGACCTCACCGGCCATGGTCGAGGCCGCGACGCGTGAACCCGTCGCGTCGAACGCAGTCGCGATGATGAGGTGATCGCTCTTCCACAGCGTGCGCGTGACCTCGAGCGTGGTGGCGCTGCGGACGTCGAGCGCGGTCGGCTTGTCGAGCGAGAGCCCCGCGCCCATCGACATGGGGACCTCCACGAACAGGAAGGCCTTGTCGCTGGGATGGGTCGTGATCGTGAACCCCACACCCTGCGTCGGGAGCTCTGCGAGCACGGCCCCGGACTGGAGATCTAGGCGGCGAAGGACCCCGCTCAGGTGATCGGTGTCGACGTGGACGTGCATCGAGACGAGCTCGTTCGCGCCGGCGACGACCCCGAGTCCGAACGCGGACTCCTTGCTGAGGGTGACAGGCTCGACCTGCTGCGCGGCCTCCAGATTCGAAAGGTCATATCGGAGGAGGCCCGTGTTCTTCGGCAGGTCGTCGAAGGGAGCGCTTACACCACTGTCCAGCGTGCTCACGACCAGGGATTGACCATCTCGAGTCCAGGTGAGCGCTGTGACGCCGCGCGCGCCCTCGAGGCGCACCGAGCCCTCGGGCGCGCTCGCGTCCTTGGCAGCTCGGACCCGCGTCGTGTCGTAGACGCGGTCTCCGATCGCCAGCCAGCGACCATTGGGGGACAGCGCCCCCACCGCGCCGATATTGCCGAGAGCCTCACCCCAATAACTCGGGCCCGCGCTCAAGGTGTCGAGTTCGAAGACGCGGGCGACGCCGTGCGCTGTCGTGGAGACGAGCCGCGCGTCTTGTTGGCCTGGAGCGAACACGACGCTCACGGTCGCGTCGCGTCGGAATGGAGCGAGGAACGCGAGCGGGGCCGCGTCGGAGAGCGCGGCGATCTGCACTTGGCTGTCTCCCAAACAGGCAATTCGCTCGTCGGTGGCGGTGAGCACGTCGCAATGGCCCGCGTGAGGCGCCCACGTCAGCGTCGCCGGGTCGAAGGAGCCACGCGCGAAGACGATCCGCCCCTCAGGCGTGACCTCCATTCGGGTCGCTATTGGCCAATCCGCAGGCCACGGGATTGGCGCCTGCTCGGCGCTGCCATGGTCGAGTGAGACACGGCGCAACCCGTCGGCGCAGGCGACGAGCGCGTAGCCCGACGCGCCCTCACCCGCGAACGCGACAGGCCCACACGCACCGCTCGCGCGCCAAACGAGCTCCCCAGTCTGCGCGTCCACGATGCGCGGCTCCCAATCGAGCTTGGGCTCGATTGGGGGCGTCGGAGGCTCGGCGCTGTCGGGCAAAGGAGGCTCCGGCTCGGTGGGCTCGACCGGGACGTCCAATCCGGGGGATTGGGGAGCTTTGACCTCGGAGCAGCGCCAGAGTGCCAGATAGCGCCCAGTCGGCGAGAGGCGCGCCTGCGCGCAGGCGTCTGGGAAGGTCCAATCGCCAACGACGTCACCCGTGGCGGTGTCGACCCGAACGACACGTCCAAGCGGTGTGGCGGCGGCCGCATATTTCCCATCCCCCGAGACCGCAACGGCCATCGCGATGGTGCCGAGTGACGCGCGTCGCTCACCATTCGAGTCTCGAATCCAGAGCGCACCGGCCCAGTCGCCCTCGACCCAGACGGCCCCACCGCGCGACGCGGCGCAGCTGGAACCCGCGGGGACGACCTCGGTCGAGAGCAAGAGACCGGTGCTCGCGTCCCAACGCTTGAGCGCGCCCTCCGTCCCGAAGGTAAAGAGCGATTTACCATCAGCGCTGAAGGCCGCGCAGACCTCGTGGAGCTCTCCGTCGGGCAGGAAGTGGCCGAGCTGCGGGACGATGGTGAGCGCCGGTGTCGTGACAGTCGGGGGGCCGGTCACGCACGCGCCCACGAGCCACCCAGCGACGAGCACCCCGCGCGCGGCTCGACCGGTCCCCATGGCGCTACCAGGACTGCATGCGCCGAATGAACGAATAGGGATAAGCCCAATCGGGGGACGAGACCTCGTCGAGCTGCTTGTTGTCGTCGGCGTCGAGCTTGACCTCCAGCGCGCGGAAGTTGTCGTCGAGCTGGCTCACGGTGCGGGCGCCGAGGATGACGCTCGAGACAGCCTTCTTGCCGAGGAGCCACGCGAGCGCGATGGCCGCGGGGCTCGTGCCGTGTTTGTCAGCAATGGCTACGAGCTTGTCGATGACGGCCCAAGAGCGATCGGTGCCGAGCCGCTTGAACGTGTCCTTCCACTCGGAGAGGCGCGCACCCTCGGGGAGGGGTTTGTCCTTGCGGTATTTGCCAGAGAGGAAACCGCTCGCGAGCGGGGACCAAACCAAGACGCCCAACCCGAAGGTCTGACAGGCCGGGATGACCTCGCGCTCGGCACCGCGCTCGAGGAGGTTCCATTGGAGCTGCACGGACTCGTATCGAGCGAGCCCGCGTTTGTCCGAGGCCCAGAGAGACTCGACGAGCCGGTATCCAGTATAGTTCGAGCAACCGGCATATCGGATCTTGCCCTGCCCTACGAGGTCGTCGAGCGCGCGCAAGGTCTCGTCGATGCGGACGTCGGAGTCCTGCATATGGACCTGATAGAGGTCGATATGGTCGGTCGCGAGCCGGCGGAGCGAGGCCTCGCACGCGGAGATGATGTGTTGACGCGAGAGGCCCATCTCGTGCGGGCCGGGCGCGCCGGTCACGCCGAAGCCGATCGGGAATCGGCATTTGGTCGCGACGAGGACTTTGTCGCGCTTACCGGCGACCCACTTGCCAGTAAGCTCCTCGCTCAGGCCCTCGTTGTAGACGTTGGCCGTGTCGACGAGGTTCACGCCGCGCTCGATGGCGCGATCGAACACGCGCTGCGCGTCCTCCTCCGAAGAGGAGACGCCCTTCATCAGCGTCTTCGACTCGCCGAAGGTCATGGCGCCGAGTGACAGAACGGTAACTTTGAGACCGCTGGTTCCGAGGCTTCGAAGCTCCATGCGCGGCAGGGTCGAGGGGTTGTCTTGCGCCGTCAACCGCTGGGATCGCGTAGGCTCTAGCCGCGATGCCGCCCCGCATGCTCATCGTCGACGCGAGCCACCTCCTGCGCCGCGGGTTCCTGGTCGTCCCGACCGATCGCAAGAGCCCGACGAAGCAGCCGACCAATGCGCTCTACGCGGTCGCAGGCGCACTGTCGCGCGCCCTCTCGTTCAAGCGCCCCGACGCGGCGGTGGCGATCCTCGACCGTGCGGCGGAGGCCAAGCTGCTTTCGAATGCGCTCCTGCCCTCGCAGATCGCTGCGCTCCCGGCGCTCCTCGCTGCGCACGGCCTCACCGTCCTCGAGGCGAGCGAGAGCGCGGCGCTCGTCGCGGCCTACACGCGCGGCGCGCTCGACGCGGGTTACGACGTCCTCATCGCAGCGAGCGACAAGCGGTTTGCGCAGCTCGTGGGGCCGTCGGTCTGGTGGTACGACGCTTACAAGGATGTCCGCTATACACCGGAGCTCGTGCGCAAGCGCTTCGAGGTGGGGCCGGACAAAGTGGCCGGCTGGCTCGCGCTCGTGGGCGACGACGACCAGCTCGAGGGCGTGGCCGGTATTGGCAAGAAGGGCGCGACGGACCTCGTCGCCCAATACGGCTCTGTCGAGCAGGCGCTCGAGCGCGCCGAGGAGATCGCCGGTCGAACTGGCAAGATGCTCCGCGCCTCCCTCGAGACCGCGAGGCAAGAAATCGCGCGCGCGACGCTGAGCGAGCCCACGCCGCTGCCCCGCGCGATTGGGGAGCTCGCGTACGCGCCGCCCCCCGGAGTAGCGCTGAACGCTGCGTTCGAGGCGTTGGGGTTCTTCGAGCTCCTCTCTTCCCAAGGGCCTTCGGATCGGGTCGAGGTCGAGACCTGCACAGACCCAGACGCGGTCGCGCGCGCGGTCGCGGCGCTCGGGAGCGGACCAGTTGCCCTCGAGTTGCTCGTCGAGCGGACCAGAGTCGGCGGGGCGACGCTCTCGGGTATTGCCCTATCGGGCAGCCGGGGGGCGGCTGCCTATTTCCCAATCACGGGGCCGCTCTCGACGACGCCGGCGCTCGAACCCTTGAGGGCCTGGCTCGAAGATCCCGCCCGTCCGAAGGTCGCGCACGAGGCGAACAGCGCGCTCGTGGCGCTCTCGCGAGAGGGGCTCAGCCCGCGCGGATTCTCCGGCGATACAGCCGCAGCGTCGCACCTCACCGAGCCCAGCAATTGGGCACCTCACGATCTCGAGGTGGTCGCGAAGCACCGAATCCACCGCACCGTGCCCGACGAGGAGAGCGTGCGCGGCGTCGGCGCTGCGGCGAAGCCATGGAGCAAGCTCTCGGTCGACGCCGCTGCGCGGTACGCAGGCGCTCGCGCGGAGGCGATCTCCGAGCTCTGGGCCTCGTTCGAGCCCGAGTTGGAGCGCGCGCAGCTCGCGGAGTATCTGGAGCTCGGCGAGACCGTGGCGCGCATGGAGCTGCGGGGCATCGCGTGCAGCGCCGAAGATCTCGCGCGGGCTGGGGACGATTTCACCGCCATCGCCGAGGAGCTCACCGGCCAAATCCACGCCATCGCGGGCAAGCCCTTCAATATCGGATCAACGAAGCAGCTCGGCTCCGTGCTCTACGAGGATTTGAAGCTCCCTATCGTCAAACGCACGAAGACGGGGTGGAGCACCGCCAACGAGGCGCTCGAGCGCATCGAGCACGCGCACCCGATCGTCGCGCTGGTGATGCGCTGGCGCGAGGTCCAACGCCTCAAGGACTCGTGGGTTACGGCCTTGCGCGAAGACATCGAGCCGGACGGCCGCGTCCGCTCGACGTTCCACGTCTCGCGCTCGTTCTCGGGTCGAATCATCAATACGCAGCCGGACCTCGGGCGCGTCCCCGGCAAGACCCCCGAGATGATCCGAATTCGGCAGGCCTTCCAAGCGCCGCGCGGGACGGCGCTGATGTCGATCGACTATCACCAGCTCGGGCTCTTCGTGCTCGCCCATTTGAGCGGCGACCCTGCGCTCGTCGAGCCGCTCGCGCGCGGCGACGATCTCCATAAACACACGGCGTCCGCCGTGCTCGGCGTCCCGCTCGACGCCGTGACTCGGGATCAGCGACAGCTCGGTAAGGTCGTGAACTTCGCGACCTTCGCAGGTCAGGGACCGAGCGCGCTCGCGCTCCAACTCGGCCTCCCCGCGCAGGAGGCTCAGGCGTTGATCGCTCGCTTCGACGCGCACTACGCCGGAGTCCGGGCCTATCAGGACACTCAGCTCGAGCGCGCCGCGCGGGACGGCGTCATCACCACGATCGCTGGGAGGAAGTGGCCGATTGGGGGCCTCAGCGCGCTCGACCCGATGGTGCGCTCCAACGCCGAGCGGATGGCGCGCCGAGCCGGCCATGAGGGCTCGGTCGCGGACGTGTCGCGCCGTGGGCTCTTGCTCGCCGATCGCGCGCTGAGGGCAGCGAACCTCCTCTCCGCACCGCTTTTGCAAGTCCACGACGAGGTCCTCTTCGAGGTCCCCGAGGCCGAAATCGACGCCTGCGCGGCGCTCGCCGCAGCGGCGATGCGCGGCGCGTTCGAACTCAGGGTGCCCCTCCGCGTCGGTTGCAAGGTCGGCCCCAGCTGGGGTGAGCTCGTCGCGCGACCGATGTAGCGAGCCGTCCCACGCGAGAGTCGGCTACGCTCCGGGCATGCGTCGCTATTGCCTTATCGCCCTCGGCTTCTCACTCGCGCCCATCGGATTCGGCCTCGGCTGTGGAGACGACAGCCACGCGACCGGCGGCGCAGGCGGCGCGGGGGGCGGCGCTAATTGCCAATCGCTCGCGTTCGAGACGGGCGACCCGAACGGGCACGCCGACCCCCTCGGGGCGAAGGCCGCGGGCCAGGCGCGCGCCGGCCGCATCAAAGCGACCGACGTACCCCAGCCTGCGCACGGGCGGCAGCGCATCGAAGACGGCGATTTCCTCCTCATCAACGACAAGATCGCGATCGTCATCGAGGACAAAGATGTAAGCGACGGCAACGGTCGCTTCGGCGGGGAGGTCCTGTCGGTCGATCGGGTCGGCGACGACGGCAAGCCGCTCGGCTTGTCGAAGTTCCTCGAGACGTTGCAGCTGACCTCGGCCTATCAGGTGAACCCGACCAGCGTCACCGTGATGAACGACGGCTCGGACGGCGCCGCGGCCGTGGTCCGCGCGATCGGCCCGCTCGAGGCGATACCCTTCTTGCGAGACACGTTCGGGCCGATTTTCCCGTCGCAATACGCGGGGCTCGTCGCCGCCTACGACTATGTCCTCGAGCCTGGCGCCGAGGCCTTGAAGGTCCGGTTCGGGTTCATCAACACCACCGATTACGAGGTCGACACCGGCGTCCACTTCGACGGTAGCTGGAACCTCTACGGCTTCTTCCAAGGCAGTCAGAACGACCATTTCGTACCCGGCTTGGGCTACGGGCAAATCTCGGGGTCGGTCGAATATGCGGGCTTCGAGAACGACGTCGTGCCCTTCGCTTACCTCGGGCCGAACGGGACGGGGCTCGACTATGGCGGCTTCGAGGACGGCGGCTTCGTCCTCTTCGGTGGGCCGGGGCTCGCAGTCGGCGCCTGCTCGATGGATATGGTCGAAGACCACGAGATCGTCGTCGGTGAGCCCTTCAAAGGGGTCGACGGACTCGGCGCGGCCGTCCGGCGCGTGACGGGGCAGCCGGCTTGGCGAACCATCACGGGGCGGGTCGTCGACAGCCAGGGGCAAGGCCTCGAGAACGCCTATGTCCACGTGCTCGCGGACAATGGCGACTATCTCAATCGCGTCAAGACAGGCCCCTGCCAGGGCGCGAACGGCTGCGGCGACTTCACCGTAGAGGCCCCCGAGGGGACCGTGCAGCTCATCGCGGACAAGCAGGGATACGGCACGACGCTGCCGATCGACGTGGCGGACGGCGACGCTGGCGATCTCGCCTTCGCGCCAGTCGGTTACATTCACGTCAGCGTCACCGACCAGGCTACGGGCGACCCGATGCCCGCTCGAATCCAGGTCATACCCGCCATTCCGCCCGAGAGCCTGCCCGAGGCCTTCGGGCACCAGGAGGAGGCGAATGGTCGCTTGTGGCAGGAGTTCTCGGTCACGGGCGACGCGACGCTGGCCGCACCTTTGGGCGAGAATCGCGTCGTCGTCTCACACGGCTACGAGTGGGAGCTCGTGGACACTACGGTCGACGTCGCGGAGGGCGCGACCGTCGACGTCGCCGCGGCGCTCGTCCACTCTGTCGATACCACTGGCCGCGTCAGCGCCGACTTCCACATCCACTCGATGTACTCCGTCGATTCCGACGATCCGACGGTCTACAAAGTGAGGGGCGCGCTCGCGGACGGACTCGAGGTCCCGGTGTCGAGCGAGCACGAGTGGATCTTCGACTTCCAGGGAATCATCGAGGATTTCGGCGCGACCAATTGGGCGCACGGCCTCCCGTCGGAGGAGCTCTCGACGTTCACATGGGGCCACTTCGGGGTCGTGCCGATCCTCCCGCGCCCGGACAAGGTGAACAACGGCGCAATCGATTGGCTCGACAAGAGCGCCGAGCAAATCTTCGACGAGGTCCACGCGCTGCCCGAGGCACCCGCGCTGATCGTCAATCACCCGAGCGACGACGCGGCCTTCAAGGCCTATTTCACGAAGGTCGCGCTCGACAGGGAGACAGGCACGAGCCCCGACCCGCTTTGGTCGGATCACTTCGACGCGGTAGAGGTCTTCAATGACTCGGATTTCGACGAGAACCGCGAGCGATCGGTCGCAGATTGGTTCGCGCTCCTCCGGACTGGCAAGACCTTCTGGGTCGTAGGCAGCTCGGACAGCCATACGCTGCGCACGAACCCCGTGGGCTACCCTCGCAATCTCCTCGCAGTCGGCTACGACGACCCCAATCTGGTGACCCCCGAGGACGTTCGCGACGCCATCCTCCACGGTCACAGCACGGTAAGCGGCGGCCTCGTGATGACCGTCGACGGCCCCGGCGGCACGCACCCCGGTGACTCGACAGCCTGGTCTGCGACTGCCGATTTCGTCGTTACCGTCGAGTGCCCGAGCTGGATGCCAGCCGACACGCTCGAGGTGATCGTCAACGGCGAGACCGTCTCGACCGAGCCGCTCTTGCCAGTCGGCAATGGCCCGGGCAAGCGCTTCGTGAACTCGGTCTCGGTCAATCTACCGAGCGGGGTCCGCGGCTGGGTCATCTTCCACGCGAAGGGTGCTGGCGACTTGAGCCCAGTCCACCCTGGCCGCCGCCCCTTCGCCGTGTCGAACCCGATCCTGTTCCAACCTTGACAGCGATGTCAGCGACAGTGCTGTCAGCGTTCAGCCCGCGGTCTTGCTGACGCCCCGCAACTGGAACGTGTGACCGTTGGAGCTCGACAGGTCGAAGGCGTAGCCCCCACCATGGAGATCGACCGTCGCGTTGTCGAGGGAAGCACCGAAGATCATGAGCGCGCCGCTGGCGCGCTCGTGATCGACGAGGGTCGCGCCCGTCTTGACGTCTTTGAGGGTGATCCAGCCCTCGACTGGCACCGAGGTGACGTCGACGCACGCGCCCGCGCTGCGCATGAACGTGCGGCCGCCGCAGGCGTGGGCCTCACGCGTGGGAGAGAGGAACGAGCCCGCATCGCTCTGTTTGTCCTCACCAGCCGACTGGTCGAGCTCGAGCTGGAGCTCGAGCGCGCCGTCCGCGCTGACGTAGGGCCCCGAGTGCGACGCGACGCCGACCAAGCCGACGGCCTCGGCCTCACCGAAGCCGAAGTTGGTGGATGAGCCCGCGCAGCCCGAGAAGAGCGCGGGGTTGATCACCCACGCCACGGAGAACACAGCGACACCGAACGTTGGGACGAGCTTCTTCCTGAGACGCGTCATCCGAAGAGGATAGCTGCCTCCTCCTCGAGTTCAATCAGCGCCCGTTCTTCCCCCCGACGAGCTCACCCTTCTTCCACTTGCGGACGACCTTACCGCTCTTTTGGTAGAGGACCTCTTTGCCGTCGAGCTCCCCGTCGTGGAAGTTCGCCTCACGGGTCTTGTTGCCCTCTTCGTCCCACTCGACGAAGAGCCCCTCCGGCTTACCCTCTTTGAAGGTAGCCTCGGATTGGGGCTTACCGTTCTCCCAATAGGTCTTACGCACGCCGTCCGGGTCGCCGTTCTTCATCACGGTGTCGATGGCGATCTGGCCGTTGTCGAACCAGCGCTTGTAGGGCCCCGACAATTGGCCATCGACGAAGTTCATGAGCTCCTCGTCCTTGCCGTTCTCGTAGTATCGGCGGAGCTCACCGTCGGGCTCGCCGTGCTTCTTTGCGCCGACTGCCTGCTTGTTGCCGTTCTCGTAATATTGGACGAAGGGGCCGTCCTCTTCACCGTTCACGTAGTGGGTGACGCTCCTCTCCTTCCCGTTGTCGTACCACTCTCGTAGCTCGCCATTCGGGGCGCCCGCGACGAACGTACCCTCGAAGCGCTTTTGGCCGTTCTCGTACCAGTCCGTGACCTGTCCCTCGTACTGGCCCAGCTTGTATTGCTTCTTCGAGGCGGGCTTACCGTCCTCGTAATACTCGATGCTCTCGCCGTCCTCGACGCCGTCGACCAGCGTGATCTCGACTCGCTTCTGTCCATTCTCGAACCAGCCAGTCAACTTGCCGTTGAGCTGGCCCTTCTTGTAGGTGCGCTGCGACTCTGGCTTGCCGTTCTCGTAATAGTCGGTGACCTCGCCGTCCTCGGCGCCGTCGACGTAATTGCCCTCGCTGCGCTTATTGCCATTCTCCCACCAGGCAGTCAGGTGACCGTTGAGCTGGCCCTTGGAGTAGGTCGCGTCGAGCTCTTTGCCGCCTGATTCGTACCAGCGCTCCCAATGCCCGTCTTCGACGTCATCGGCGAACGTGCCGCGATATTCAGGCTTGTCGTTGGGGTACCAACCTGCGGCGGGGCCGTGGCGCGAGCCGTCCGGGCGTCGACAGAACTGCTCTGAGTTGTAGGGCGGCGGCGCGCCGCGAGCCTCGGTGCCCTGCGGGCAAACCATCGGGGGCGGGGCCGGCGGACACTCGGGCGGTGGAAGGGGCTTCGCGCAGGCGGATACGACACCAGCAACTCCCAGCAGATACAGCGAACGCGATGACACAGGGCTTGGACTCTCCTCTCCGCGGCGCGCGCAGTCTCACGCTCTTGCGCGGGGGGCGCGAGCAAATTGGGCCGACACCGAGCGAGCGGTGGACGAATCCACCCTCGAGCGCGAGGTCGAGCACCCGAGCCCGCGGCGGAGCGCTCGGCAAACGACGCTCCACGAGACAAGCCGTCTCCTCGGTGTAGGGTTCTTCGGGGCGCTCGGGGAGATCGTAGACGCGAAGGCTCAAATCAGGGCGCGGCCGCGCGCCGGGATTGCCAGTCACCGCATAGCGGACTTCGAACTCTCCATTTGGACCAGTGACGGCAGCGCCGACGGCGAGCCAAATCACGCGGGAGCTGGACTCACCCCTCGAGTCCCCAGCGATGGCGGCGAAGACCTTGATGAAGGCGCCGGCGCAGGCCCGACCAGCGCGGTCGACGAGGCGCCCGAGGACGACGAAGGTGGCTGGGATGGATGGGACGACAGGCATGGATAGCGTCATGTCTATTCCGTAGTCTCCGGGGCTGGCGCGACAGCTGCCGCGCCCCCCGAGGATGGAGCTCGACGAGCGGCGCCGGGGCCGACCACCGCCCCCGCGCCGACAACGACATTCTACGCAGGACGCAGTCGAACGCCAGCAAACGCGACGCCAGCTAGGACATTGTTCGTCCAGCTCTAGCGGCCGCTATCGGGGTGTCGAAGACGCCGCCTGCTTCACACAGTGATTGTCGGATAGCGCGCAGAGCCCGAAGTCCCGGCAATAGGCCGATTGCGCGCAGTCCTCTTGGGAGCCTGCGACGCAGCGACCGTCTTTGACGTCGCATTTACCGGAGAGTCGGCAGATATTCGACGCGCGGCAGTCCTCGGCGCGGGTCGCCGCGCAGTGTCCGCTGAGCGCGCCGCAGAGCCCTTGTTGTTTGCAGTTGCACGCGGAGGCGCACGCGCGGGCGAGCGCGGGGTCCTCGCGATCGCGACAGCCCACGAGCCCGACGACACACCCGCAGGCGATTGCCATCAGCTGCGCGATCGGGGAGCCGCCGGAGGTCACGCTGAGAACCAATGGCACGCGACCACCCCGAATGCCAAGCGGCGAAAACACGAATGGCCGAACAAGCGGTCAGGCAAGCGGGCAGGCAAGCGGGCAGAGAGCGCTCGCGGAACACACTAGGCGGGCGCACGTATGGTTGGCGCCCCCGATGGGTCGGGGGGGCGGCCGACTGGGGTGGAGAGTCGATGCGAGCGGGCTGTTGCTAGAAGGGCCCGATCTACCGCATCGTTACGACAAAACCCGTCGACGAGAGACGACTCCAACCGAGGATACGCTGATGAGAAGAGTGTTCGGACTCGTGGGTGCTTTGTGTTTGGTCTCGGCCCTCGCTGCGTGCGGGGACAGCGACGCAACACCGCTCGCGCCCACTGTGTCGGGGAGCGCGCTCGCCTCCAGCGCGCCGAAGACGGCGAGCTCGAAGAAGTACGTCGTGGACGGTGGCGCCAGCAAGGTCTCGTTCATGATGGACGCGCCCGACGAGAAGATCCGCGGCCGCGTCGAAGGCACCATCGAGGGCTCGCTCTTCATCGACGCCAAGGACCTCACGCAGACGACCGGAAACATCATCGTGGACCTGGGCTCGCTGGTCCTCTTCCAGAAGAAGAAGGACGACAAAGGCGAGTTCAGCACCGAGGAGCGCGTCGAGAAGCAGAACGAGCACGCGCGCCAGTGGCTCGAGATCGACCCCTCCACCCCCGAGGACATGCGCAAGAAGAACCAGCGCGTGGAGTTCCGCATCTCGAGCGTCGAGAACGTCTCGCAGAAGGACGTCTCCACCGCGACCGGCGAGATCAAGGTCACGCTGAAGGCGAAGGGTGACTTCCTGCTTCACCAGCGGCAGTCCGTGAAGACCGCGGACCTCGAGGCCACGCTGCAGGTCGAGGGCGGCGTCATCAAGTCCATCTCGATCAAGACGAAAGCCCCCTTCGGCGTCGGCCTGGCGGAGCACGACGTGCGCCCGCGCGAGAGCTTCGGCAAGCTCGCGGCGAAGGGGCTCGACGCGCTCGGCTCCAAGGTCGCGAAGGACGCGATGGTCGATTTCGACCTCAAGCTCGCGATCGACGGGAGCGCAATGACGCCGATGCCGACGACGCCTCCGTCCGCGGAGACGCCCGCGCCCGCTGCGAGCGCGTCGAATTCGGCGGCGGCCCAACCCAGCGCGAGCGCTGCGACCTCGGCCAGCGCCGCGCCTGCCACGAGCGCGCCGGTGAAGAGCACGCCCTCGAAACCGAAGTGAAAGAAACCTCGACCGGGGTTCGCGCGTACGGATTCAGACCGCGCTTGAACTCGGGCGAGCGGTCCCTCGCGCAGCGTGGGGACCAACGCGAACCCCAGACAAAGTAGAATGACCTCGAGGTATCCCCCCATGTTGAATCAGAAGACGATCTCCGAAACGCTCGCTGCCCTCTGCACGGTCGCCGTTTTTACCGTCGGGTGCAGCAGCTCCAAGAGCGAGCCGAAGACGTCTGAGAACGAGAAGCCGGCAGCGTCCGCGTCCGCCGCGCCCGAGTCGACCGACGACGGCGCCGCGACCTCCACGGCGAGCAACGAGACGCCCGCCGAGGAGTCAGGCGCGAAGAGCGACGGCGCCTCGAGCGCCACGGCCGAGTCCTCGAGCAGCGCGACCCCCGCGGCGTCCAGCTCCTCCTCGTCGGCGAAGAGCACCTCGTCTTCCAAGCCCGCGACGACCACCGCGACGAAGAAGTCGACGACCACCAAGTCCGGCACCGCGAAGGCGGGCACCAAGAAGAAGGATGGTGCGACGTCGAGCTGTGGCGAAGGCACCTGCGGCTAAACGAGGGATCGATGTCAGCCCCACGCCCCGCCGGCGGCGATCTGCCCCGGAGGCGTCATGCCGTGACGGGCGTGGGCCTCGGGCTCCGCTGGTCCTTCTTCGAAGAGCTCGAGCGCGAGCTCGACCATGCCTCGGAGCGGATCGCGTTCTTCGAGGTTTCGCCCGAGAATTACATGCGCCGCGGCGGGCACGTGCGCGGGGTGCTCGATCGGGTCCGCGCGCGATTCCCTGTCTTCAGCCACGGTTTGACGTTGTCGATCGGCGGGCTCGACCCGCTCGGTGACGCGTACCTCGGCGAGCTGCGCGCCTTCCTCGACGAGGTGGGGGCGCCGTTCCACTCGGACCATTTGTGCTTCGGGGGCCACGGCGGCCGGGTCGTGCACGACCTCCTGCCGCTGCCGTTCATCGAGGAGGCTGTGACGAACACCGTCGCGCGCGCCAACGAGGTCCGCGACCGCATCGACAGGCCGCTCGCGCTCGAGAACATCTCGTATTACGCGCACCCAGGCGCGGCCGACATGAGCGAGGCCTCGTTCATCCGAGCCGTGCTCGAGGGCGCGGACCTCGGTCTTTTGCTCGACGTGAACAACATCGTGGTGAACGCCGCGAACTTCGGCTTCGACGCGCGGGCGTTCCTGGATTCGCTGCCGCTCGAGCGCGTCGTGCAGCTGCACGTCGCGGGGCACGAGTTCCGACCCGAACACGGCCGCATCATCGACACACACGGCGCGCCCACGGGCGACGCAGCGCTCGATCTTCTGACCTATGCGGTGGCGCAGCTCGGGCCGGTGCCGGTGCTGCTCGAGCGCGACAACAACATCCCGAGCCTGCCGGTCCTCTTCGAAGAGCTCGACCGCGTGCGCTCGGCCTACGAGCGCGGACTCGCGGCGTTCGAGCGCCCGCGCGTCGTCGCAGCTCCGGTGGAGGGCGCGGCCTGATGTCCACGGCGACGAACCCGCAACGGCTCGAGGCCATCCTGCGCACGATGGTGGACACCGTCGGCGCGGGGTTCGATCAGGGCGCTTGGCTCGACGAGCGCGGACTCGCCGCGGTCGATCGCGACGCCTTCAGGCGGGCCGACCCACGCGGCGTCGGCGCGTATGGGAAGCTCGTGCGCGGGACGCTCGAGAGCGCCATCCGCCTCGAGCTGTCGCGTACGATTCTGCTGCTCGAACACCTGGGTTTCGACGTCGCAGGCGAGATCGCGGCATATCTTTCGGCCGCGCTTCCGAGTTCGCATTACCTTCGAGACGTGGCTTTCGAGTTCTTTGCCTACGTCGAGCCTCGATGGCGCGCCGGGGCTGTGCCCGCGCTCGCGGTCGACCTGGCCCGCTACGAGCTTGCGGAGTTCGAGGTCCGCTGCCATGAAGCTCGATCATCGACGGACCCCGCGACTCCCGATCTCGCGCTGGATCGAGGCGTGGTGTTCAACCCAACGGCCCGAGTCGTGAACTTCGAGCACCGCGTGCACACGGTTTCGGATGAACCCATCGTCTCGGGTGCGCCGCTCCCCTGGAGCGAGGCTGAGGATCCGCAGCCGACCTCGCTTCTCCTTCATCGCGACGAAGCGAACGACGTGTGCTGGTTCGAGCTCGACGAGGAGCAGCTCCCGATGCTGGGCAAGCTGCTCGACGGAGCGCCGCTCGGCGTCGCGGTCGCGAGCGCTGCCGGGGCTGAGCCCGTGACGCCGGCGCTCGTCGAGCGCGCCTCGGCCTTCCTCGCGGAGCTCGCGTCGTCGGGTGCGCTGCTCGGCGGGGCCCCGCTCGCGCGATCTGCAGGGAGCGACCCCACGTGAACGCGCCGATCGATGCCCTCGGGTTGGTCGGCACCGTCGTCGACCAGAAATATCGGGTCGAAGCCGTCGTCGGCGAGGGCGGCTTCAGCATCGTCTATCGCGCCGAGCACATCATCTGGAAGCAGCCGGTCGCGTTGAAGTGCTTCAACGCGCTCGCGGGCGTTCCGCCGCAGATGCGCCAGGAGCTCCTCCAAGCCTTCATCCAAGAGGGCAAGCTCATGACGTCGCTGTCGAGCCGCACCGCGGCCATCGTGCAGGCTCGCGACGTCGGCTCGCTCACCGCGCCGCGCACGAACGACCAGGTGCCGTTCATGGTGCTCGAGTGGCTCGACGGGCGCCCGCTCGACAAGATCCTCCACGACGAGCGCGATCGCGGCGCGCCTGCTCGCACGATCTTCGACGTGCTCGCGCAGCTCGAGTCCGTGGCGAGCGCGCTCGAGGTCGTCCACGCACAGAACATCGCTCATCGCGACATCAAGCCGGCGAACCTGTTCGTGATCGGCGACCCACGCGGCGCTGGATCCTTCGTAAAAATCCTCGATTTCGGCATCGCGAAGGTCATGGCCGAGCACGCCCAGCTCGCGACCAGCCTCGCGCAGACGGGCCGCGAGATCACCGCGTTCACCCCGAACTACGGCGCGCCCGAGCAATTCAGCAGGGCGCACGGCGCGACCGGGCCGTGGACCGACGTCTTCGCGCTCGCGCTCATCATGGTCGAGATGCTGCGCGGCGGCTGGCCCGCGCTGCAGGGCGACGACTACATCCAGCTCGCGGTCGCGAGCCGCGATCCGCAGGTTCGACCGACGCCGCGGACCTTCGGCGTCGAGGTCAACGACGACGTCGAGCTCGTGTTCCGGCGCGCGCTCGCGGTCGCTCCGCGCGACCGCTACAAGACGGCCGGGCAGTTCTGGGGCGATCTCCACGCCGCTGTTTTTCCAGGCTCGGCGGCGTGGTCTCCGATGACGGTGGGTGGTGGGGTCGGGGCCGCGATGCTCACGAGCGACGGCAGCCGCCCATCGATGGCCAACCTCAGCACGGGGGCGCGTGGCAACACGACGGGTCCTCGGATGCAGACGGGCCAGAATCCGCCCGGCGCAGCACCGACCACGCCGCTCTTCGTGCAGGGCGGTACGGGCCCTGGCGTGGCCGCGGCACCCGTCGAGCAGCCGAAGAAGGGCAACGGGACGGTCTTCGCGATCCTCGGCGCGGTCGCGCTGCTCGGCGGCGGGCTGGGCGCGTACTTCGCGTTCGGCAGGACCCCGGCCAAGACACCCGGCGCGTCGGCCGAGCCTTCGTCGAGCGCGCCGCAAGCTGGCAGTGAGTCGAGCGCCACCACGACGGAGAGCAACGCGACGACCGCGGTGCCCGCCACCTGCCCCGCAGGGATGGTGAAGATCGATGGCGGCAAGTTCTTCATGGGCTCGGACGACCCGGGCTTCCCGCTTTGGTCGCCGGCGCATCGCGTCCAGCTCTCGCCTTATTGCCTCGATATCTACGAGGTCACGACCGAGGCCTACAAAGCCTGCGTCAACAAGGGTGAGTGCAAGCGCGCCGAGACGGTGCCCGACTACCCGAAGAGCGAGAAGACCAGCGCGGACCAGCACGAGAAGAACCGCAAGGCGTTCTCGGAGTTCTGCAACTTCGGGGACAACGCGCAGATCAAACCCGGCCGCGAGAAGCACCCCGTGAACTGCCTCTCGTGGGAGCTCGCGGACAACTACTGCAAGGTCCAGGGCGGGCGTCTCCCGACCGAGGCCGAGTGGGAGTTCGCGGCGCGCGATCCCGATCAGCGCAAGTTCCCGTGGGGTGACGAGCCGGGCGACGACGGCAAGCACATGAACGCGGGCGGCCTCGAGTACGTCGCTTGGAAGAAGGCGAACGGCGTCGTCGAAGACGGCACGCCGATGTACGACGTCGACGACGGCTTTCCCGGGACAGCGCCAGTCGGATCGTTCCCCAAGGGCGTGACCAAGTGGGGCAACTACGACATGGTCGGCAACGTCTGGGAGTGGACCGCGGACTACTCGACCAGCTACACGAAGGACGATCAGACCGACCCGGTCGGGCCCAAGGTCGGCGAGCGAAAAGCCATCCGCGGCGGCGGCTTCAACGGGGCGTACGTGCTTTGGGTGAACCCCGCGTTCCGCTTCCACATGCTGAAGACCGCGTCTTCTCACGGCATCGGGTTCCGCTGCGCGAAGTCCTTGAAGTGAGCGGCTAGCCTCCCGCACACTCCGCTCGTGCCGGTACCCCAGCAGTCGCTCCGTGACGCCGCCATCGTCGGCCCGCTGGGGAGCTTGGCGCTCTCGCAGGTCCGACCCGGCGCGCCCACGGTCGCGCTGCGCGCGCTGCGCTGGAACGAGAACCTCTCGCGTCTCGGGATCGTCGCGCCGTTCTACCTCGTGCACGACCTCGGCATGCTGTTCGCGGCGCCTCGCGAGCAGCTCGAGCTCGGGCCGCGCGTCGCCCCCGCAGAGATCGCGCGCGGTCGTCAGGGCTCGAGCGCGACCATCCCCAAGCTGCTCGAGAGCTACCGCGCGACGTTGAACGAGATCGCCGACGTCGAGGTCGCGCGGCGCGCGGGCCAGCTCCGCCTCGGCGACGACCTCATCTCCGCGATCGTCGCACGCCTGCTCAGCGCCGTCGCGACGCAGGTCTCGACGCGCGCGCGGCCGGCGTACACCACGCGGCTCCCGCACGACGCTTCGATCTTCGAGCGGATCGAGCCGCAGCTCGTCGCGCTCTACGCGGCCGTCGACCGCACCTTCGAGCTCACGAGCTTGGAGGCCTTCGAGACGATGCGGCTCTTCGTGATGACGCTCGCCGACGCGCTCGACGCAGACACGCTGCGGCTCTTCGGGATGGTCGGCACCGACGGCGGCGTCGGCGCGCTCGCGCAGGTCGATCTGCTCGCGACGCTGCAATCTCCCGAGGCGAACGACATCGTGAACTTCTCGCTCGAGATCTTGCCGAGCGTCCTCGAGACCAAGACGCGCGCGGCCGCCGGGACGTCGGCGTCGTTTGGCTACAGCGGGATCGGCACGCGCGGCTCGATCGACAGCATGGTGCTGAGCGAGCTCGCGTGGGACGACGCCGAGCTCGCGCGACGCATCGCGGACAACGAGCTCCTCTACTACGCCCGCGAGCAGAGCCGCGACGAGCAGCGGCGCGTGCACATCCTGCTGGTCGACGCGTCCGCGTCCATGCGCGGCGAGCGGCAGACGTTCGCGCGCGGCGTCGCGCTCGCGACCGGCAAGAAGCTCCTGCTCGAGGGTGAGGACGTCGTCTTCCGCTTCTTCGACTCGCGGCTCTACGACGTCGCGCGCGCCAAGAACGGGCAGCTGCCGACGGCGTACATCCTGAGCTTTCGCGGAGAGCGCGGTCGCAACCCCGCGCGCGTGTTCGCCGAGCTCGCGACCGAGCTCGACCTGATGAAGCTCCGCGACGCGCGGACGCCGGTCGTCCACCTCTTCACGCACGCGGCGCTCTAC
>JAXLYR010000029.1:0-75294 GCA_046351325.1 Polyangiaceae bacterium
GCGACCTCGATCTCAACTACGAGACGATCGCGAAGATCGACGCCGACAAATGCATCGGCTGCAACAAGTGCATGGTCGCTTGCCAGGACGGCGCGCACCAATGCATCCACCCGAACCCCGCGGGCGCCAAACCGCCCATCGTCGACGAAGCGGAGTGCGTCGGCTGCAACCTCTGCCAGATCGTCTGCCCGGTGCCGGACTGCATCCGAATGGTGGCCGTGGAGAACGGCTTCAAGTCCGCGACTTGGAATCAGCACGTCACCGACGGCGCCGCGCTGCGCCCGAAGAAGGGCGCGCACTGATCCGAACTCCGGCCCGAGAGCTCATCAAGGAAAAGGGAGATCCCGAAATGGCGAATTCGAAGCTCATCAAGTGCGGCCTCATCCAGTGCAGTAACCCCCTCAACGACGAGACCAAGCCCGTCAGCGAGATCCAGAAGGCGATGGTCGACAAGCACATCGGCTTCATCGAGGACGCGGGGAAGAAGGGCGTGCAGATCCTTTGTCTGCAGGAGATCTTCAACGGCCCCTACTTCTGCCCGAGCCAGGATCCGCGCTGGTACGAGGCCGCCGAGCCGATGCCCGGCCCCACGGTCGAGCTCATGGCGACCTACGCCAAGAAGTACTCGATGGTCATGGTCGTCCCCGTCTACGAAAAGGAGATGAGCGGCGTCTTCTACAACACCGCCGCCGTCATCGACGCCGACGGGACCTACCTCGGCAAATATCGCAAACAGCATATCCCGCAGGTCCGCCCCGGCTTCTTCGAGAAGTTCTTCTTCAAACCCGGTAACGGCGGATACCCGGTCTTCCAAACCCGATATGCGAAGGTCGGCGTCTATATCTGCTACGACCGCCATTTCCCCGAGGGCGCCAGGTGCCTCGGGCTGAACGGCGCCGAGATCGTCTTCAATCCCTCGGCGACCGTCGCCGGCCTATCCCAATATCTGTGGAAGCTCGAGCAGCCCGCGCACGCCGCCGCCAACGGCTATTACATGGGCTGCATCAACCGCGTCGGCACGGAGGCTCCGTGGAACATCGGCAAGTTCTACGGCACGAGCTACTTCGTCGATCCACGCGGCCAGATCGTCTCCGAGGCCTCGGAGGACAACGACGAGCTCCTCGTCGCCGACCTCGATTTCAAGCGCATCGACGAGGTCCGCGCGACTTGGCAGTTCTTCCGCGACCGCCGCCCCGAGGCCTACGACGAGATCGTGAAGCTCTGAGTTCGAAGGAGGCTATTGCCATGTCAGCAACCCTGATTCGAGGCGGCACGGTCGTCACCGCAGACGGAGAGTCTCGCGCGGACGTCCTCGTCGAGGGCACCACCATCAAGGCCGTTGGCGCGTCGCTCGACGCCGCGGGCGCTCGCGTGATCGACGCGGGCGGCGCCTACGTCATCCCGGGCGGCATCGACCCGCACACGCACATGGAGCTGCCCTTCATGGGCACCGTCGCCTCCGAGAACTTCTTCAGCGGCACGAGCGCCGCTGCGGCCGGCGGCACGACGACCATCATCGACTTCGCGATCCCCGATCCGAAGGAGAGCCTGATCGCCGCGTACAAGAAGTGGCGCGGCTGGGCGGAGAAGGCCGCGACGGACTACACCTTCCACGTCGCGATCACGTGGTGGAGCGACCAAGTCCACGAGGAGATGGGCACGCTCTGTCGCGATCACGGCGTGAACAGCTTCAAGCACTTCATGGCCTACAAGAACGCGATCATGGCGGACGACGAGGTCCTCGTGAACTCGTTCACCCGCGCGCGCGAGCTCGGCGCCCTCTGTACGGTTCACGCCGAGAATGGCGAGCTCGTCTATCGCCTCCAGAAGGAGGTCTTCGATCGCGGCATCCACGGCCCCGAGGGACACCCGCTCTCACGCCCGCCCGAGGTCGAGGGCGAGGCCGCCAATCGCGCCCTGCGCATCGCCGAGGTGCTAGGCGTGCCGCTCTATGTGGTGCACACCTCTTGCGCGGACGCGCTCGAGGCGATCACGCGCGCTCGGCTCGAGGGACAGCGCGTCTTCGCCGAGGTCCTCGCACAGCACCTCGTCATCGACGACTCCGTCTATCGCAACCCGGATTGGAACACCGCCGCACACTACGTGATGAGTCCGCCGTTCCGCTCGAAGGAGCATCAAGCGGCGCTCTGGCGCGGCCTACAATCCGGTATGCTCCAGACGACCGCTACCGACCATTGCTGCTTCTGCACCCCGCAGAAGCGAGCGGGCTTCGGGGACTTCCGCAAGATCCCGAACGGCACGGGCGGCGTCGAGGATCGCATGAGCGTGCTCTGGCACCACGGCGTGCGAACTGGCAGGCTGACCCCGGCCGAGTTCGTCGCGGTGACCAGCGCGAACGCAGCCAAGATCTTCAACATGTACCCGAAGAAGGGCGCGCTCCAGCCGGGCGCCGACGCTGACATTGTTGTTTGGGACCCGAACAAGTCGCGCACCATCTCGGTCAAGACCCATCACCAGAACATCGACTTCAACATCTATGAAGGGATGGAGGTCACCGGTAACGCGGCTGTAACCTTGAGCCGCGGCAAGGTCGTTTGGGAGAACGACCAGCTGAAGACCGAGCAGGGCTGGGGCCAATACGTCAACCGCCCGACCAACCCTGTTTATTGGGATAGCCAGCGGACGCGCAATCGCCTCGCCGAGGTCAAGCCCGTCGAGCGCGGCTGAGCGCTCGCTCTCGCGCGATGCGCGTCGCTTACGTCACCGACGTCGAGGGCCGCTGGGAGAAGCTCGAGGAGTTCGTCGAGCGAACTCCCGGGCTCTCGTTCGAGAGTGACCACATCGAGCTCGCCCCCGACGTCTCGTTCGTCTTCGGGGGCGACGCCATCGATCGCGGGCCGGCGGGCCGGCGTATCGTCGACACGCTGCTCGCGACGCGCGCGCGGGCGCCAGAGCGCGTCGTCTTGCTCGCTGGCAACCGCGACATCAACAAGCTTCGGCTGCTGAGAGAGCTCGACGGACACCCGCCGCCGCGGACACCCCCGGAGGTCGCGAGCGGCAGCCGAGTCGCTCTTCTCAAGCACATCTTCGAGCGCACGATGGGCGCGCCTCGCGCGTTCGAATATCGGCTTAGCGAGCTCGGGCCGAGCGCACGAGAGGACGCGGTCGCCGAGAGTTTCCTCGAGGATCTCGCCCCGACCGGCGCGCTGACTCGGTATCTGTCCGCGTGCGTGCTCGCGCACCGCGTGGGCTCGACGCTCTTCCTCCACGGCGCGATCACCGAAGAGAGCTACGGCGTCACGCCGCGCGTCCGCGAGCGCGCGGCGAACGTCGATGTCTGGATCGAGCGGCTCAATGCCTTTTACGCCGAGGACCTCGAGGCCTTTCGGACGCGCCGCCTCGGCGCTGACGGCCAACCGGCTTGGGACGACGTGGTCGCTTATCAAGCTCCCCTCCCCGGCACGCGCTTGAACCAAGCGAGCGTGGTTTACGGTCGCCCGCAATCCGTCGATGGTCAGCCCATCCTGCCGCCCGCCGAGGTCGTCACCTGGCTCCAAAAGAGCGGAGTCGAGCGCGTGGTGCTCGGCCACACTCCGACAGGGGATTGCCCCACCTTGCTCCGCGACGACTCAGGGTTTCAGGTCGTCCTCGCGGACACCTCTTATGGCCGAATCGAGGGCGGCCCCAGCGTGGTCTTGACCGACGACGAACTCAGGGTGAGCGGCGTAACGCGGCTCGACTCGGGTGAAGAGCGGCCGGTGCAATTCACGCTGGGCTCACGCGAGGCCGGCGCGCTCGGACTGCGAACCCGGGAGTCGGGGCGACTCGTCAAAGCTCGCCTCGATCGCGGCGACGCGCTCCTCTTCCGAGCGCTCGCCGACTACCGGGTCGAGCAGGTCGGCGCTGTCGAGGCCGCGCTCGACCGAGCCTCGCTCGAACCGCCGCGATAGCCCCAAGTTGTCCTTTTGCCCCGCGCGATTCCGTGACAAAAGCGTGGCGTTCTGCGCTCGCGTCACCACCGCGGGCGCCCCGAGGAGGCCGCACATGATTCCCCAGTTTTCCGCACGGAGCTACGAGTTCGCCGAGTTCGTCCCCGCCCGCAATTTCGTCGGCGGCAACTGGCAAGATCCGTTGCAAAAGGTCGGTGAGCTGGAGATCGCCAATCCCCGATACGGTAAGACCATGTCGAAGGTCGCGCTGTCCGGCGCGGCCGATGTCGACGCGGCCGTCACCGCCGCGGAGAAGGCCTTCCAGGATTACCGGCATTGGCCCATTCGCGAGCGCGCGCACGTGCTCTACCGCCTCCGCGAGAAGATGATGTCGAACATCGACGAGCTCTCGTGGCTCGTCTCGCACGAGAACGGCAAGATCTTCAGCGAGGCGAAGGCCGAGGTCGAGAAGGGCATCGAGTGCATCGAATACGGCTGCTCGCTGCCGAACATCGCGTCGGGCAACCAACTCGAGGTCAGCCGCGGCGTCGCTTGCGAGATCGCCTACGAGCCGCTCGGGGTCGTCGCCGGTGTAACGCCGTTCAACTTTCCCTGCATGGTCCCGCTCTGGATGATGCCGCAGGCCCTCGTCGGCGGTAACGCCTTCATCCTGAAGCCGAGCGAGCGCGTGCCGCTCAGCTCGATGCGCCTCGCCCAGCTCCTCGAGGAGTCCGGTTTGCCGAAGGGGATCTTCTCCATCGTGCAAGGTGGCAAAGAGGTCGTCGAGGCGCTCTGCGATCACCCGAAGATCAAGGCCGTCGGCTTCGTCGGCTCGACCAAGGTCGGCAAGGCCGTCTACGCCCGCGCGACCGCGACTGGCAAGCGCGCGCTCTGCCTCGGCGGGGCGAAGAACCACCTCATCGTCGTCCCCGACGCCGACGTGGAGCTCACGGCCGAGAACGTCGTCGCGTCCTTCATGGGCTGCGCCGGACAGCGCTGTATGGCCGCGAGCGTGCTGCTCGCCGTCGGCGACGTCGACAAGGTCATCGACGCCATCTGCGCAAAGGCTGACAAGATTGTTACCGGTACGGACATGGGCCCCGTGACGACGCGCGCCGCCGAGGAGCGCATCAAGGGCTATATCGACCAAGCGGAGAAGCTCGGCGCCAAGGTCCGCGTGGACGGCCGCGGCAAGCGCGGGCCGGACGGCGGCTACTGGGTCGGCCCGACGGTGCTCGACAACATCAACCTCGACATGCCCGCCGCCAAAGAAGAGATCTTCGGGCCGGTCCTCTCCATCATCCGCGTCCCCAACATCGACAAGGCGCTCGAGATCGAGAACGCGAACCCCTACGGCAACGCCGCCTCCATCTACACGACGAGCGGGGATGTCGCCCGCCGCGTGATGGAGCGGGTCGAGGCCGGTATGTGCGGCGTCAACATCGGCGTGCCCGTCCCGCGCGAGCCCTTCGGGTTCGGTGGGTGGAACGACTCGGCGTTCGGCCAAGGCAACATGACCGGCTGGGACGGTTATCGGTTCTGGACGCGCCAGCGCAAGATCACCAGCAAGTGGGCCCTCCAGAAGGACGCCAACTGGATGAGCTGATCCCGGCGACGCCGACGAGGGAGACCCTACTTATGACGATGAGCTCCAAAGAGATCGTTGAGCTGTGCACGAAGCACAGCCTCTTTTCCTGGTCCGCCACGGGCAAGGTCGACCCGCTGCCGATCGCCCGCGCCGAAGGGGTGTATCTCTATTCGCCCGAGGGCCAGCGCTGGATCGACTTCAACAGCCAGCTGATGAGCGTGAACATCGGCCACGGCCACCCGAAGGTCATCGAAGCCATTCGCAAGCAGGCCGAGACCCTGATCTTCGTCTATCCGGGCGCCGCCACCGAGGTCCGCGCGCGGCTGTCGAAGCGCCTCGCGGAGCTCGTCCCCGGAGACATCAATACGTTCTTCTATACGCTGGGCGGCGCCGAGGCGAACGAGAACGCCATCAAGGCGGCGCGCCTCTTCACCGGGCGTCACAAGATCATGACCCGGTACAGGAGCTACCACGGCGCGACCCACGGCGTGATGATGCTGACCGGCGACCCGCGCCGCTGGCCCAACGAGCCAGGCATGTCCGGCGTCGTCCGCGTGATGGATCCGATGCCATACGACTACTCGTTCGGCTCGAACACTGACGAGATTGTCAGAAACAACCTCCAATACGTCGAGGAGGTCATCCAATACGAGGGGCCGAACACCATCGCCGCGATGTTCATCGAGACGGTGACCGGCACGAACGGCATCCTCGTGCCGCCCCCCGGCTACCTGCAAGGACTGAAGAAGCTGCTCGAGAAGTACGGGATTCTCCTCGTTTGCGACGAGGTCATGTGCGGCTGGGGTCGCACGGGCAAGCTCTTCGCGTTCGAGCACGGCGGCATCGTCCCGGACATCGTCACCATGGCGAAGGGGCTCACGAGTTCGTATATGCCGCTCGGCGTAATGGGCGTCAGCGACCGTATCGCCAACCACTTCCGCGAGAACGTGTTCTGGGGCGGCCTGACGTACAATGCGCACCCGATGTGCCTCGCGGCCGCGGAAGCCGTGATTCAGGTCCTCGAGGAGGAGAAGCTCGTCGAGAACTCGGCCAAGATGGGTGAGCTCATGACGGGGCACATGGCGCGGCTCGCGGCGAAGCACAAGAGCGTCCGTGAGCACCGCAACATCGGCCTCTTCGGGCTCATCGAGCTGCGCAAGAACGACAAGGGCGACAGGCTCGTGCCGTTCGGCGGGAGTCACCCCGTAATGGGGAAGATCGGCAAGTTCTTCCGCGACAATGGGCTCTTCACGATGATGCAGTGGGGCACGATCATGTGCAATCCACCGCTCTCGGTGAAGCCCGCTGAGCTCGCGGAGGGCTTCGACATCATCGACCGCGCGCTCTCGCTCGCGGACGAGGTCTTCGAGGGCTGACGGGCTCTCGCGTGGGGCGGCCGGGGGCTCTCTCCGGCCGCTGAGTTTCACCGAACGATCGTGCTTTGTCGCGCAGCGACGCGCGAGCACTCGTTTGTCAGTGGGCGGCCCCTGGCTGCGGGGACTTCATCACGCGGGACAATAGCGCGTAGACCCCGAACGAGAGCCCGAAGCCAACGAACCATGCGTAGCTGTAGAGGTCAGTCCAGATGGGGCTGACCTTCGCCCATTTCACGGTCCCGAGGAAGCCCGGCAGGTTGGGCAGGATGCCCGCGAGGAGCGCGATGATGGCTGCGGGGTTCCAGCCTGACTTGTAGACATACGGCCCCTTCTCGTCATAAAGGCCGACGACGTCGAGCTTGCGCTTTCTTACAAGATAGTAATCGCAGACCAGCACCCCGCCGACCGCGCCGAGCAGGGCCGAATAGCCGACGAGCCAGGTGAAGATGTAGCCAGTCGGGTCGGAGACGAGCCGCCACGGCTGGATGACGATGCCCACGACGGCGGTGATGAGCCCACCCGTTCGGAAAGAGATGCGGCGCGGCGAGAGGTTCGCGAAGTCGTTTGCGGGGCTCACGACGTTGGCGGCGATGTTGGTCGCCAGCGTGGCGACGCAGAGGGCCGCGAGCGCGAAGACGAGCAGCGCCGGGTTCGTGAAGCGAACAATCAAGTCCTCGGGGTTCCAGAGGGCCTCGCCGAAGATGACGACCGTCGCGCTCGTGACGGCGACGCCGATGAAGGAGAAGAGCCCCATCGTAGTGGGTAGGCCGAGCGCTTGACCGACGACCTGGTCGCGCTGCGAATGGGCATATCGCGAGAAGTCAGGGATGTTGAGCGAGAGCGTCGCCCAGAAGCCGACCGTCCCCGTGAGCGCGGGGAAGAAGAAGCCGAGGAACTGGCCGGCTTTGGGCTGGCCGGGGGCGAACGCGCTCGGCGCCGACAGCATGGGACCGAAGCCACCGGCGCGCCGATAGGCCCAGAAGAGGAGCGCCAGCCCGAGCGCGATGAGGAGCGGAGCCTTGATGTTGAGGAGGATGCGGATCGACTCGATGCCTTTGTAGATGACGAGGACGTTGATCCCCCAGAAGACGAGGAAGCAGAGCAGCTGCGGCGCGTTGATCGCGAGGCCTGGGATGACCGCCGCGCGCGTGATCGACGGCGCGAATATGCCTACAATCTTGTAAATCGCGGAGCCACCAATCCACGCCTGGATCCCGAACCAACCGCAGGCGACGAGCGCGCGGAGCATCGCGGGAAAGTTCGCGCCGCTCATCCCGAAGGCCGGGCGACAATAGACGGGGAACGGGATGCCGTAGCGGGTGCCCGCGTGGGCGTTGAGCACCATCGGCACGAGGACGATGGTGTTCCCGAGGAAGATCGTGAGCACCGCCTGCCACCAGCTCATGCCCTCGGCGATGAGCGACGAGGCCAACGTGTACGTCGGCACGCACGCGCTCATCGAGATCCAGAGCGCGGAGATGTCGCGCATCCCCCACTTGCGATCCTTGCGGGTCGTGGGGCTGAGATCGTGGTTTACGTATCTGCCCGTGAGCTCCCCTTCGATCTCGACGATCTCTCCGTGTTCGACGACGCGCGTGGTGGCTTGGCTCATACGCGCACGAGCATCGCGAACTGCCGGCTGCTGGACAAGTGCTGGTAGAGTGTCGGTAGCCCGAGTTTTATGAGCGACGATCCCAAGCGAAGCATGCCGAAGGCGATGCAGGCGCTCCTCAAGCGCGCCAACGTCGCTATCAAGCCCGAGTTCTCGCCGGGCTCGACGATCAGCCGGTTCCTGATTTTGGCCGAGGTTGGTAAAGGCGGACACGGGATCGTCTACAAGGCGACCGACACCTCGACGGGCCAGACGGTCGCGATCAAGGTCCTGCATCCACACATCCTCAACGACGAGCTCAAGCTTCGAATGAAGCGCGAGGCGTACGCCATGCAGCAGCTCGCGGGCACCTCCGCGGCTGCGATGTACGAGTGCACCGAGTCACCCGGCGGCCAGCTCTACCTCGTGATGGAGTTCCTCGAGGGCCGCGATCTCTCGGGCCTCATCGAGGGCTACGAGTCACAGGGACACAAGGTCCCAATCCCCGTCATGGTGCAGGTGCTCGCGCCCATCGTCGAGACGCTGCAGTTCGCGCACGAGCGCGGCATCATTCACCGCGACCTCAAGCCCGAGAACATCTTCGTCTTGAACGCGGGCGGCGTGCGGCTCGTCGACTTCGGTTTGGTCAAAGACCTCAATCTCGCGCGCTTGACCGAGGCTGGGACTGTCGCTGGCTCTCCGGCGTACATCGCGCCCGAGGGGTGGGCCGGCCGGCCTGATCAAATCGATCATCGAGTGGACGTCTACGCCCTCGGGGTCATCGTGTTCCGCATCCTCACAGGGGTGCGCCCGTTCGAGCCGGGTGAGAACCTGATGGACTTCATCCTCACAGTCAGCAAATCCCCTCGCCCCAGCCTGAGGAAGCTCGCCCCCCACCTGCACGGGAGCATCGACGATTGGGCCACTCGAGCGCTCGCGATTCGACCAGAGGACCGGTATCCGACAGTCGTCGATCTCTGGCGCGGATTGGTCAACGTTCTCGCGAAGCACTCTGTCCGATGAAGGCGCGACTCGTCGTCTTGTGTTCGAGTCTCGTCGCGTGCTCGGGCGCGAAGCCCGAGGGCGGAGGTGGCGCGACTGACCTCCAGCCCCCCGCGCAAACCGCCAATGCCTCGGCGGCTGGAGACTTCGAGGTTCACGAGTGGGGCGTCCTCGAGGTGTACAACGGCGCTGCGACGCTCCTCGCGGGCCCGGGCGCTATGCAGCGCCTCGTGCCGGTGAAGAAGCCAGTCCTCTATTTCCATTCGAATGGCGCGGCTCTGTCGAACATTTCGGTGCGCGTCACCATCCCTACAGCCGTGTCAAAGAAGGAGGTGGCTCTGCGGGCGGGCGTGATGGAGCACGCCCCGGCCGGCGAGCTCTCCGCGGACGGCACGACCCTCCTGTGGAGTGGTCTTCGATTGAAGGATGGGGCCTGCCAAAACGCTCTGTTTGCTCCGGCCAAGACGGAGAAGGACCTGCCGAGCTGCGGCACGCCCGACGGCATCTGCGAGGTGAACGAGCTCGGCCGCTATGTCGCGAACGACGCGGATTGCCTCGTCGATCGGCAGGGATCCGAGGCGCCGTTCCTGTTCTATCGCGCCACCGAATCGCCGCCCCCCTTGCCCTTCGATGTGGAGTCGCGGCCGCTCGCTGCCGGCGGCACGGAGCTTCGCCTCATCCACGCGCGCGGGACCGACTTTGTGGGCCCCCTCATTCGCGTTCGAACCGACGGCGTAACCGCCAAAGCAGCCATCCTCGACACGCCCGCAATGGGCCAATCGGTGCTCACCTACGGGGGAGACGCCGATCGCGCGCTCGACGAGAAAAACCTAGGGAAAGCCCACACCGCGCTGCTCGACTCCATGTCTCGCGACTTCGGGTTGACGACCGGTGAGATACAGGCCTTCGACCGCGCCTGGGCGAGCACGCTGTTCCCCAATCCCGCCGTGGTGAAGACGGAGCTCCCGTCGAAGGCAGCGCTCGCGGCCCAGGACTTCGTCTTCTTCGCTTTACCGCCGTCGATGGTCGCCGCGGTCGCTGGACTGGAGATCTCCCCTTTGCCACGCACGCTGCGCCGCTTCTTGCTCGTACGTATGGCGCTCTGAGAGCACCCTCTGAGCTTCGCGCTCTCGCGAGCGTTGCTGCTCCAAATAGGCGCTTGTCACGAGGCCCATGAGGATGCCGCCGAGGGCGAGCGCGACCCCGCCGCGCACGACGATCCTGCGCATGGCGTCGAGGGCGTGTACGACAGAACCCCGCAAAACACGTAGCGGACGCGCGGAGCCACGATAGACCGAGCCGGCGGGCGCGAGCTCGACATGCTCCTCATTGCCCAAACCCAAGTCGACGAGGTTCTCCGGGATCTCCGTCGGCGAGAAGTCGCGCTCGACCATGTGCTCGAGACCTGCGGCGGCTCGTCGGATACGAATCGCCGTCACGAGATCGCTCAGGAAGACGACCGCGAGCACGCCTATCGAGAGCACGCCTATCGCGAGGCTCACGTCGGGCGACCAATTCATCACCCGCGCATTCCCCATCACCGGAAACTGGGCGATCGCGATTGCGAGGGCCACGACGAGCCAAGGCCCGCGAGCGTCGGCCTCGTCGACCAACGACCCCGCGCGTGCGCGGCCGACGCGGTGGCCGAGCGCAGTGAGCGCACCAAAGACAGGCAGGAACGCGAGCGCGGTCGCGACACCGTTGATTATGGCGAGATCCGTTTTGCGAGGCCCCCGCAGGAGGGTCGTCACCGCGAACGAGATCAACACACCCGCGACGAGCGTGCCTATCGAGAGCACGAGCAGCGTGGCCCAGCGCCGCGCCGCCACGACGCGGAGCGAGAGCGCAAATCCCAAGGTCGCCGCGGCCGACGGAACCATGAGCACCAGCGCCGCGCGGGACCTCAGGTTGTCCGAGTCGAATCCATAATAGTCGGCGACCAACCACGCACCGACCAAACCGAGCAGCGCGCACGGAATGGCGAGCTGCATTCGGTGTTGGCCCACCCGCCGAATGGGTCCTTCGTGCGGCGCCTCGTCGCTCTTGTCCTGCAATCGCACGTCGAGGCTGGACACGCGCGCGGCTGGAATGTTCCCAGCACCAGTAGCCCTGCCCCGCAACTCAGCGCGCGGTCGCGATGTGGAGCTGGATCTCCTCGCCGTCGACGGTGAAGCTCTTGCCACCCTCGAGCGCGCCGTCGGCGCCGCGCACGTCGAGCTTGTCGGCCTGAGCCTCGTGTTGGATGAAGGATGCGTTGCGCAGCACTGCGCGTTGCACCCGCTCACCGCCACCCACCGAGAGGACCGCGATCCGATCGGCGAAGTCCATGCCGAGATCCTTGCGGGTGGCTTGTACGCGAGCGAGCACCTCGCGCGCGAGGCCCTCGTCTTTGAGATCGTCGTCGAGCTGCAGGTGGAGCACGACGACGCCAGCGCGCCCGCCCGCCGCGACGTAGCCAGGGGCGGCCTCGACGGCGACGTCGATCTCCTCCGGCCCGAGCGTCACGGCCTCACCCTCGACGTCGATGGTTACAGAGCCGTTCGTCGCGAGCTCGGCGCGCAGCGCGCCAGCGTCGGCCTTCGCGAGCGTTGCCTTACAGGCCTGTACCTTCTTACCGAGCTTCGGCCCGAGGGCGCGGAAGTTCGGCTTGAGAGCGTATTTGACGAACGCGGCCTCTTCACCGGGCGCGAGCAGCTTCACCTCGCGGACGTTGAGCTCCTCTTTGGCGAGGTCGACGTGCGCGAGCAGGCTGACCGCGAGCTCCTTGTCGCTGACAACGATGTCGGCGCGGGAGAGCGGCTGGCGGACGCGGACCTTGCTCGCGGTGCGCACCTGCAGGCCCAAGCTCACGAGCTCGCGCAGGGCGCGCATCTGTCGCGAGAGCTTCGGGTCGATCGCCGACAGATCGGCCTCGGCCCAGGCGGCGAGGTGCACGCTCTCGGGCATCCTGTCCTGGAAGGGACGGCGCACGAGGTTCTGCCAGAGCTCCTCGGCGAAGAACGGCACGAAGGGCGCCGCGAGCCGAGCGATCGACGTGAGCGCCTCGTACAGGGTGAAGTACGCGTCGCACTTGTCCTGAGAGGGCGGCGTCTTGGCGCCGGGCGCGAACGAACCCGCGGCCCAGAAGCGGGCGCGGCTGCGCCTTACGTACCAATTCGAAAGGCTCTCCACGACGTCGACGAGCGCCCTGGCGGCGTCGTAAAGCAGGTAGCCGTCGAGCGACTCGGTGACCTTCTTCGTCGCGGTCGCGAGCTCGCTCGCCATCCAGCGGTCGAGCTCACCGCGTTCGCTGACAGGACGGTAACCCTTCGTCGGCGCAGCCGAGGTGCCCGCGAGCCAGCCCGGGTGCGCGCTCGGGTCGCGACCAGCCTCGCCCGAGAGGGCGACGACGCCCGGATCGAACCCGTCGATGTTCGCGTAGATGGTGAAGAAGCTGTAAACGTTCCGGAGCTTGACCAGGAACTCCTTCTGCTCGAGGCGGACGTTGGTCAGCGAGTGGCGCGTGTTCGTCCAGGAGGGGCTCGACGCGTAGAAGAACCAGCGGAAAGCGTCGGCCCCGGGCGCGCGCGTCGTGGGCTCCTCGAGCCAAACCTTCTCGCGGGCGCCGAGCCGCGGGACCTCGACGGGCATCACGCGGAGGGCGCCGTCGAAGGGCTCGAGGCCGAGCGCGGCGATGTCCTCTTTGGCGAGGGCGACGATGCGCCGCGGGAGGTGCTTCGTCGGGCGGAGCTCCAAGGTCTTTGCGCCCTTTTCATTGTCGGCGCGATAGACACGTAGGCTCGCGCCCTCACCGGTGAGGTCGAGGCCCTCGTAGTCCTCTTTGGCGATGAAGGCGACGCCGGCCTGCGCGGGGAGCCCGCCCTTCACTTCACTTACAGGAGTGACAGCGAACTCCATGCGGACGCGCTCGAGGATGACCTCGGGCGGGGTGTAGTTCCCCTTCGACTTCGACTCCTTCTTGCCCTCGCGATCGCAGACGTGCCCGAGCACGACGCAGGTCTTGTAGGGGTGCGGCGCAGGTGCATCGAAGACCAGCGTCGAGATCATCAACAGCGAGTAGAACCAGCCGCGGGTCTGGTCGATGGCCTCGCTTATGAAGTCGGCCGGGAAGGCCTGCGCGAAGCGATCCTTCGAGCCGGGGACATGCGGGTAACCCCACTGCGCGAACGGCATGCAGCCGGAGTCGAACCAACAGTCGATGACCTCGGTGACACGGCGGTAAGTGCCGGGCTCGCCGGGAACCTGCCAGGTCACCTGGTCGATCCAGGGCTTGTGCACGACGAGGTGCTCGGAGAGGGACGGATCCTTCGCGCGGGCGGCCTCGAAGGCGTCGAACGCGCGCGGGTTCTTCTCCAGGATTTCGGCGACGCTCGCGGGGGCGGCCATCGCGCCCGTCACGTCGTTCACCCAGATGTTGAGGGGCGTCCCCCAATAGCGCTCGCGAGAGAGCGCCCAGTCCACGTTGTTGCGGAGGAAGTCGCCGAAGCGGCCGTCTTTGATGTGGCTCGGCAGCCAGTTGATCGCCTGGTTGTTGGCGATGGCGCGCTCGATCTCGCGCGTCGTCTTGATGTACCAAGCCGGCCGCGCGAACTGGATGAGCGGGTCATTGTCGCTCCGCCAGCAGAACGGATACTCGTGGCGATAGACCTCCGCGTGGACGAGCAGGCCGCGCTGCTTGAGATCGTGCGAGAGCTCTTTGTCGCAGTCCTTCACCCAGCGGCCGGCGAACGCGGGCACGCGATCGGTGAAGAGCCCGTCGGCGCCTACCGCACAGAGGAGCGGCAGATCGGGGTGCGTCTCGAGGAGCTTCTTGTGAGCGCTATTGTCGTCCTCGCCGAAGGCGGGCGCGACGTGCACGATGCCCGAGGCGTCCATCAAGACGAAGTCGGCGGCGATGACGGTGAAGACGCGCGCGTGGGCGCGGCCCTCCTCCTCGAAGGTCGAGAACGGCGGGACGTACTTCTTGCCGACGAGCGAGGCGCCGGACATCTCCTCGACGATGGTGAGCTCGACGCCGAGCTTCTTCGCCACCGCCGGGACCAGATCCTTCGCCAGGATGAGCTTGCGGTCGCCCGCGCCGGTGACAACCGCGTAAGTGAAGTTCGGCTGGACCGCCGCGTACATGTTGGAGGGCAGCGTCCAGGGCGTCGTCGTCCAGACGAGGAGCGCGGTCGAAGCGTCGTCCGCGAACGGGAACGCTACGAACACGCTGGGGTCGTCTACAGTCTTGTAACCGAGACCGACCTCGGCGCTCGAGAGCGCGGTGCCGCCCTGCGCCCACCACCAAACGACCTTGTGACCTTGATAGAGCAGGCCCTTCTTGAAGAGCTCGCTGAGCGCCCACCACACGCTCTCGACGTAGGTCTTGTGGTAAGTGACGTACGCGCTCGGCAGGTCGACCCAGAAGCCGATCTTGTCGGTGAGCTTCTCCCAAGCCTCCGTGTAGCGGAAGACGCTCTCGATGCAGCGATGGGTGAAGGGCTCGACGCCGTAGCGCTCGATCTCGGCCTTGCCGTGGATGCGCAGCTCCTTCTCGACCTCGACCTCGACGGGCAGGCCGTGGGTGTCCCAGCCGGCCTTGCGGGCGACGTCGTAGCCCCGCATCGTCATGTAGCGGGGGAACACGTCTTTCACCGCGCGCGTGAGGACGTGCCCGTTGTGAGGCATGCCGTTCGCGGTGGGCGGACCTTCGTAGAAGACGTAGGGCCCGCGGCTCGGGCCTGTCTCTCGGCCCTCGGCCGTGAGGCTCTTTTCGAAAATGCCGTGCGTCTTCCAGAAGGCGAGGATCCGAGTCTCATCCGCGGGAAAGTCGAGCTCAGCGCGGACCGGGGCGAAGACGGGCTCTTTCGTGCTCATGGGTAGGGTTTCCTCGAGCCAACTACCACGGGAGACGCCGCGCTCGCGAGCAGTCTGACGAAGGGGCGCGCCCTGCGTGCTATGGGTCGGGAGGATGCCCGTCTTCCGCTTGGTCGCGGTGAGCGACGTCTACGTCCTCGAGAACCTCCCGCGCCTCGCGACGCTGGTCGAGACCTTGGGCCGGGCGCACCCCGTCGATCGAACTGCGCTCGTCTTCGTCGGTGACTTCCTCGCGCCGAGCCTCCTGTCGTCGCTCGACGCAGGCCGCGGCACCATCCTCGTGCTGAACGCGCTCGGCGTGACGCACGCGACGCTCGGCAACCACGAGGACGATCTCGAGACGCCCGAGCTCCTCGAGCGCATCCGAGAGCTCCACGCGACGTGGCTCGGCGCGAACACGCCCGAGCTCGCGCCCGAGCTCCGTAGCTATGACATCGTTGAACTAACGTCGCCGCTCGACGGACCGCCCGTGCGCGTCGCGCTCGTCGGCGTGGTCGCGGACGATCCCCTGCTCTACCGGCGGCCGCCGTTCGGTGGAACGCGACTCGAGCCCGCGCGAGAGACGCTCCGCGCCGTGAGCCGCGAGCTCCTCGCGAGCGGCCGCGCCGACTTCGTCGTGCCGCTCACACATTTGCCGATCGCGGAGGATCGCGTGCTCGCCCGCGGGCAAGTTGGGGGGCGCGCGGAGCGCGGGGGGCGAACCGAGCCCCCCGAACAAGACGACCCGCCGTTCGCGGTCATCGTAGGCTCGCACGACCACGTCCCAATGGACGAACGCGTCGGGGTTACGCGCCTCGTGAAGGCTGGGCAGGACGCCATGAACGCGATCATCGTCGAGCTCGCGTGGCCTGCGCGCACGAGCGCGGGTGAGCCAGTGGGCGCGCCCGAGATCAGCGTGCGGCTCGAGGCCGTCGCCAAGTACGAGCCGGACCCGCGCATCGTCGCCCTCGTGCACCAAGTCTCAGCGCCCGTTCGCGAGCTCGAGAGCGCGACGCTCATGAAGCTGCCTCATGGGGTGGAGCTCACGTCGGTCGGGACGCGCAATCGACAGACGACCGTCGGCGCGATGCTGGCGACGCGCGTCCGCGAGGCCACGGGCGCCGACGTCTGCGTCTTGAACGGCGGCGGGGTGCGCGGAGCGCGGAGTTATCGCGAGCGCTTCACGTTTGCGGATCTCCAGACGGAGCTCCCGTTCGACAACGAGATCTGCGTGCTCGCGCTCAGCGGAGCCGAGCTCCGCGAGATCGTGGCTGCGTCGCGCGCGCACGCGCCCGGCGACTCGGGCGGCTATCTGCAAGTCGACGAGGCGGTGGAGGTCGGCCCGGACGCGCGCACGATCGTCGCGATCGCGGGGGCGCCGCTCGAGGTGGAGCGCACCTATCGGGTCGCGCTGATGCGCAACTTGCTCGGCGGGATGGATCGCATCGCGCCGCTCGTGGAGCTCGCGGAGAAGCACCCCGAGCGTGTGCCGCCCGCGACGACGGGACGCGAGGTGAAACAGCTGGTTGTGACGGCGTTCGGGGCGCTCGCGGCCCGCGAGGCGGGTGGGCTCGCGGCGCTCGATTTGGATCACGACGGCAAGCTGTCGGTGAGCGAGATCGCCGCGGCGCTCGGAGCGCAGGGCGGTGAGGCGGCCGGGGGCTGAGCGCGCGCGGCGAGTTTCACCGAACGATCGTGCTTTGTCGCGGAGACAGAGCGGTCTTTCGTTGTGCGGTCGTTAGAGCGCCGAGTCGATGATCGATTCGATGCCCTTGATGACGCTGGCCATGTTGTCCGGTGGGCCGGCCGCGGCGCGCTTCAGGTAGGCCTGCGCACCGCTCGTGGCTTGCTTCGCCTCGTAAGCGGCCTTCTCCGCCTGGGATACGGTGCCGTCCTCGTTCGTGTCTGCGGGGTCCGTCGCCTTCGAGCTGCTGCTGCTCGAGGACTTCCCGCTGGGTGGGGGCGGCGGCGGGCCTTGGGGGCCTTGAGCGCCCTGAGGCCCGCGCCCACCCTTCGGCGGTTCGAGTCCCGAGAGGTCGCCCGAGTCTTTGGCCTTCCAGAATTTCTCGGCGAGGTCGGTGAGCATCTTCCTTTCGTTGGGATCCGTCACGGTTGCGGCCTGCTTGGAGAGGGAGTCCGAGACCTCCGCCATGACCTGTTTGAATTTCTCCGGGTCGCTCTTTTGCAGACTCTTCAGCTTGCTCAGCATCTGCGCTGGGCCGGAAATGTCGGCTTGGTCGTTGCTCGGCGACGCGCGCGCGGCGTTCGACGAACGCGTTGTAGATGAAACCGCGGCGACGCTGCGTACCGCACCGACGCCGCCTATCGCGCCCAAGGTCGATATGTTCATGGTCCTTTCCTCACGGTCCCGAGAGACGGGACAGGGGAGCTGCGACAGAAGGCTCGCTAACAATTGCAAACGAGCCCGCCGGACCGACTGCCAGGCTCAGCCGTCGATTCGCGAGACGCCAGCGGCGCCAGCGACGAAGAGCGCCTTGTCGACTCGTATCGCTCTCGAGAGGTCCCACCCAATCGGGCCTACGCGGCTCGCACGTCCACTCTCGTAGCGGACGACACCGTCTTGTCCGACGAGCCAGCGATCCGTCTCGGGACCCACGACATCACGCGGCCCTTTGGTTGGCGACTCGGTCGTCTTCCATTCGTTCGCGTTCGCGGCGAGCTCATGGATGCGGTTCTTCTCGGGTTCGACCACGACCGCAGCGCCATTGTCCGATACCCAGAAGCCGGTCGCTGGGGTAGTCCAAGGAGCGGCGCCACCGACGCGCACGAAGCCCTTGTCGTCCGCGCGAAAGAGCCCGTCTCTCGTAAGCGCATATCCGCGGCCCGAAAAGGCCCGAACCACCGCGTCGACAGGGATGCTCGCGGGGATCTCTTTCCAGCCCTTTCGGCTCTTGAGGAGACAGGTGCTGTCCAGTTTGCAGACGACCTCCGGGTCGGCCTCGCCGAGTACTCCATAGAGCGTCGAGCTCTCGCTCGCGAGTGAGCCGAGCTCCTTTCTCTGGTCTTGCCACTTACCGTCTTTGAACCGGAGATAGACCATCCGGTTCTTGCCTGAAGAGCGCACGAAGCCCATGAGCCGCGGGCGATTGTCTCGTCCGAAATAGATGCCAGCGACGAGCGGCTCGTCGGTAGACTGTTTGAACGCGAGCTCGAGCCGCTGCCAAGCGCCAGACTCGAACCGATAAGGCACGACGACGCCCTGTTCGCTCGTGAGGGCCGCGAGGCGCCCGCCCTCTCCCGTGATGAAGAAGGTTACAGGCTTGTCAAAGATTGGCGTGACTCGATAGCGCTCGTCGGCGGGGAGCGACGGCGCTTCGGCGGCGACAGTCGCCGAGGGCGCGCTCGTCGCAGACGGTGCGGGCGCGGAGCTCTGCGCGCTCGAGGCCGAGGACGACGTGGAGCTCGAGGTCGACGTGTCGTTTCGAATCGTGGAGTCGCTTGAGTTCGCGGCCCCCGAGCACGAGAGCGCGGCGAATCCCAGGGCGGCGAGCCAAGCTCGAGATCTCATGTGCGCGCGAGCCTTTCGCGGAGGGACGCGGCTACGGGGCTCTCCGGGTGAGCCTTCTCGAGCCCTTGTTTCCAGAACTCGACCGCGTCGGCGCGCGCGCCGGCTGCCGCGCGCACGTCGCCCGCGAGGCGTGACCAAGCGGGCCGAGCGAGCTCGAGGTGCGCGAATTGACTGACAGCGCTGTCAAAGTTGCGGAGCACGAGCGAGACCATCATGCGCGTAGCGGCGAGGAGCTCGCCGACACCGGGCGGCTGATCGAGGGCGGTCGTGCGCGACGCTTGTTGACCTGGTCGTGCGACGAGGAGTTCGGCGTGCGCCAGCGCCGACCCAGCTTGAGCGACGTCGCCGACTGCCGCGTGCAAGAAGGCCCGATAAGAGGCCAACCACGCGTCGTCCGCGAGGGGCGCCGCGCTCGCCGCGAGGCGCCTGGCGTCCTCGGCGCGATGAATGGAGAAGAGCGACCACAAGAGCGCTTGATGGTCTTGGGGCCGGCGATCCGACATTGGAATGGCGCTCACGATCTCGACGATGACGCCGTCGTTCCCCACCTGCGTGGCGAGCTCGGAGAGCTTGCGCAGGTGCGCGGGCGACGGGTCGAGCACGAGCGCCGCGCGGAGCAGGGCCGTGCTCTCTTGGATGGGAGCAGTAGGCGCCAGACCCGAGATGATCTGGTGAATGGCGTCGAGCAGGTAGATGAAGCCCTTGCCTTTGGGCTGGCCTTGAATCACCGCCAACGCGCTGGGGATGCACACCTCGCAGCCCGCCCCCAGATCGCCGTCGATCAAATAGACGACCTCGTGTTGGGTGCGAGAGCAGAAGACGCAGCGCTTCGGCGGGGGTGGGGGCGCGGGATCGGGAAAGGGCGCCATCCGGCGGACTGCGCTCCAAGGGATCATCGTCTTGAACGGCTCGCCATTGAACGACAGCGTCGCGGAGATCCCCTCGTCGGTGACGAGCAGATCCGGGATGGGGCGCGTCAAGCGGTGGTTGGGACCATAGTCGAGCGCCGTCGTCGGATTGGCCGCGAGGTGAGGAGGCAGGAGCACGCCAGGCGCGTGGGTCTCGACCTCGACGCGGACGAGACGCCCGGCTTCGATGTGGCCCTGAAACTGGTTGCGCACGCGCGCACGATAGCAAGACCCGCGACGGCTGCAGACCTTCGGCTAGCGCGCCAGCGCCGCGCTAGAGCGAGGCGAGCGCGGCCTCGAGCTCTAGGGCGTCGGGCGCGGGAGCGTCCGCGCGAGGCCAGTTCCGCACGAGGAACGACGCTGCCTCGAGGTGCGTGCCCACGAAGGACACGGGGTATCCGGGCCGCGCGAGGAGCTGAAACCCCGTGAGCACCCCCCGCACCGCGGCCGACGCGAAGCCCGAGGCGAGGACGATGTTCACGGCGCCGAGCAGGTAGGGATCGAGCTGCTTGACGCCCTTCTGCAGGGCTTCGCGCGCCGGGGCGTCCGGCAGCGACAGGTCCGGCGGCGTGATGGCACAGAAGAGCGCCTTGTGTGGGCAGCGCTGTACCAGCGAGAGCAGGCCGGGCGTCGCAGCGTTGACACTGCTGTAAGTAGGCGCGCTTTGCCAGACGAGGACCACCAACGAGCGCCACGCCAAGAGCGAGAACCCGTCTCCCGACGTCGAGCGCACCAAAGTCATAGGCATGACGGCTCTTTAGCACAGCGAGCATCGGGCATTTGCCCGACGCAGGGCTCGCGCCGTAACGTGCTGTCCGGAGCTCTCTTGGACGTCGTCACCCTCCTTCCAAATGCGGCCGCGGTGCTCATGGCGAGCGTCGCGACCTACACGTTCATCGTCGCGGCGAAGCGAACGGTGGGCGGTCAGTTCAGCGCGATCTTCAAACTCCTCACGGGGGCGCTCGTGCTCTCGGTGCTCGTGCACGCGAGCGTCGAGCTCGCAGGGGCGCTCGGCCTCATAAGCGAGCGACCGCTGCTCTGGATCATGGGCGGGCTCATCGTCGCAGGCTCCGCGCTCTTCGCCGTAGCAGGCGTCAAGCTCGTGAAGCTCCTCAGCTGAGATGCGCTCGGACGTCGCCTACCGAGAGCTCATCGGGCGCGTCGTCGCGTCGAAGGCCCAGATCTTGGGGCGGGCGGCCTTCACCAAAATCGCCGATCTGCCGGGCCTCGTCGTCGACGTCGACGGCGGGAGGGTGACCGTCGAGGGCGACCCCTTCGTGGTGCTCACCCTGGTCTGCGATCGTTACCGCGCTGTAACCGGACTCATCTCCGACACGACGACGAAGCGCATCATCCACGAGAGCAAGCTGCTCGAGCGCTTCCCCGGCCTCGATTTGCCGACAGAACTGTCAGCGAGCCGCGGCCGCTAGCGCAGGCTTCTCGTATCGCTGTCGATCTCAGCGGAGCCCGAGGACGCGCCGGATCTCGTCGATGGAGCGGAGCTCCCAGGCGGCCTGCTCCACATACGCGAAGCTCTCTTTGAAGTCGCGCCGCAGCGCTCGCTCGGCCGCGAGATGTGGCTCGGCGAGCGTCCTTTCGTACTCGTCCCGACCGACGCCGATGACGTGATTGACGAGGTCGCGCAGCCTGTCGTCCCCGGCCTCGACGCGCCCGCCGGTCGCCTCCTCCCAAGCCTCGATGCGGGCCGACAGCCGACCGAGGAGCTCCATTCTGGTCGCCGCGAACGAGAGCGCCTCTTCGAGGTCCAATCGGTCGGCGAGGACGCGTCCAGCGCGCTCTACGCTATTGTCACGCGCCCACTCGAGGGCCGCGACCACCTGCCAGAACGCTTCTTCCTTCATGGGGGGCCGGTGAGCACGGGCATATGCGTCACGTCTGAAGACGCTGTCCGGATCGTCCCATTGGGCGGCGGCGCCGATGAGCTCTCGCTCCTCTTCGTCGAAGGTGACGACGAGCCCGTCCCCGCTTACCTGCTTGACGAGTCCGTACCCGAATTCAGGGTGGTGGACGAACCGCCCGGAGAGCTCCTCACCGGCGCGAGGCTCGCGCACAGCGATCTCTCCAATGAACGCCAGGAGCTCGGCGTCTGGGAGCGCGGAGAACCATTGCGAGAACGCGTCCTCGAGGTTCACGAGAGCCTGACAATGTGCGGAGAACCCCTCGCGCGCGGCGAGCGCGTTCGCGCCCTCGAGGCTCGCGAGGGCGGACTCGTACTCCGCTTTACCGCGGAGCACGGCGTACGAATCGAGCTGGTGTTCGTACGCGCCGGCTGGCAACGCGAGCCTGCCTCCCTCCTTCTTCCAGCGACGGCGGGCGCGCTGGAATTGGCTGACAAGCTTGTAAAATGCCGCTTGCTTCGCGACCCCGGCGCGGACAGGCTCTCGACTCAGGAGCTCGACGGCGAGGTCGACCTTCTCGGACAGGCCCTCGAGCTCGGGCGATGGGTCCGGCCAAGCAACTGCGTCGAGGAAACCGAAGAGCGCGGCCTCGTCGCAGGGCAGTCCCTCGAGGTCGAGGTCGCCGTGCGCGAACCGTGATTGCCAAGCTTGTCGCCAGAGGGGAGCTCCCATGGGTGCGAGCATACCAACAGCGAAGCAAGCTCGGCCTACCGCACAATCGAACGAGGTTCCCTTCGAGCCCGCCACCACCTTCACACAAGTGGTAGGTTCCGCGGATGCGGTGGGTCACGACGGGGATCCTCTATTGCCTCGGCTGCGTCGGGTGTGATTCCGAGGCTCACCGGACCACGACGTTCTCGGAGGACGACAGACCGCGTGCGCAGTCGAGGCCGTCAACAACCAGCGCGACCGCGAGCGGCGGACCCACTTTGACAGCGCCTGGCCTTCAGCGAGCCCCACACAGAATCGGGGTCTCGGCTACCCACGTGTGCGTGATCCACGAGAACAAGACCGTTTGGTGTTGGGGAATGAACGCTGACGGTCAGATGGGCTCGGGGCCGAGCTACTCGTTTCATCCAATCGAGGTTCCCGCGCTCGCGGGAGCACGCGACGTGGTCGTGGGTCGAGGCTTCACGTGCGCCCTCAACGAGTCCGGGGCGCTCACCTGCCTCGGCGAACGTAGCGCCGCCCTACGCCTCGGCTCCAGCAGTGTCCAATTGGCGGACATCGCCGCTGCCCCGTCCGGGCCCTGCGCCTTGACGACCACGGGTCAAATCAAGTGCACTGCAGACGAGCTGTCCCGCAAGGCTCCGCCGGGGCCCGTGAGCCTCGCAGCCGGTGACGGGTTTGTATGCATATTGCTCGAGTCCGGAGAAGTTCGATGCGGCGGCTCCAACGAGGCTATGAACGAAGCCATCGGGGCGCCGTCCAGTCGAGGTCTTCACGAGGTTCCCCGTGTGGCGGGGGTCAAGCGTCTAGGGAGCTCCGACTCCGTAGCATGCGCCATCGTTTCGGACGGGAGTGTCGTCTGCTGGGGTGACGTCGGGGCGCCGGCTGCGATCCCGGGCATGACGGGGGCAGTCGAACTCTCTGTCAGCGGCACCGTCTGCGCGACGAACGCGACTGGAGAGGTGCAGTGTGCGCGCCGAGAAGGAAATGGAGCGCGCGCAGCTTGGACGCTCACCACGGTTCAATCTGTCGAGGGTGTGACCAGCTTCTCCGCGCTCGACGACGGTTACAACAGAGTCGGTTGCGGCCTGGTCCGGGGCCGAGACACGATCTGCTGGGGCACGGACGACAACGGCCTGCGCGGTCGCGGCTCCAATCAGATCCCAGCGCCAGTCGAGGTGTCCGGGTTGCCACCGATGGACACCCTCGCGCTCGGGTTTCGCCTGTCTTGCGCGCTGACGCCCCAGGACGCCGCGCACCACAAGGACATGTACTGCTGGGGCTTCCAGCACCGGTCCTCCGATGTCGTGGCCCAGGTCGATCGTGCCCTCGTGGGGACGAACATCCTGATGTGGAAGGACGGCGCGGCCGACCCCCTCGTGCTCTCGACGCAGTCGCGCCCCGGCACAAAACCAAAGTTGCAGGAGGGTTTGGGGCGCGCCGTCTCAATCACCGACTCGGAGCCGGCGTACGTCGCGTCGGAGTCCGGCCTTGTCTTCTCGGTCGGCGCGAAGCAGCCTGTTGCAAAGCTCAAAGACGTGTCGAGCGTCAGCGGCAGCTCTGACTTGGTCTGCGCCCTCCACAAGACCGGAAGGGTGGACTGTTGGGTTCCCAAAGCCGGGGTCCTGTCCACCGAGCCCGAAGACCCTTCGCTGGTTCGGCTCGACGCAGAGGACGCTACTGAGTTGTCCGTAGCGCGCAATCGAGCGTGCGTCGTGAGCAAATCGAGAGTCGCGCAGTGCTGGTCGAACATCGGCAAAGGGAGAATCGTCAGCGGAGAGCCCGTCATGGATGCCCGCGCGATCGCGACCGCGCTGCTCGGTGAGACCTGCGTCGTGCTCGTCTCCGGCGGTATCAAGTGCTGGAATAGCGAGCGCGGCTGCGATCGCTTCGGCCTGCTTGGACGCGGCGACTTTCCCTGCCAGACGGCCGACCCCGCCAGTGTCGTCGGGATCGACGACGCGACGGAAATTGCAATGACGTCCGACGTCGCGTGTGTTTTGCGGCGCGCCGGCAAAGTATCTTGTTGGGGGTACAACTCGGATGGGGCGGTGGGCGTCCCCGCGCTCTCCGAGGCGGACCCGCCAAACGTGCCTTGACCCACTGGAGTAGCCGTGAAGACCTCGAACCCCGCGCGCGCGTGCTTCGCCTTCTTGATGGTCGGCGTCGGTCTGCATGGCTGCAGCCAGAAGCCCACCACCGAGGGCAAAAGGACTGACGTGGCTGTACGCGCCACCAACGCGAACGCCCGCGAATGGGCGGATTCGGCGTCATTGACCGGGCCCTCAGCGGCGCCTTCGGGGGCGTCGATTGGACTCTTGCAAGAGGGGCCTCGCGAGATCCTCTACGTGACCTACGTCGCCAATCCAATCAGCGAGGCCGACCTTCGTCTGGTGGAGAAGCGGGTCGCGCGCGCCACGCCCGGACTCCCGATCGTGGCCGTGTCCCGCGACGAGCAGCCGTGTGTGATCGTCGCCGCGCTGAGTGGCGCTGACGTCGCCCAACTCGATGAACAGGACCTTGCGTTCTTTGGACACGGCCTCGGCGAGCAGGACAAGACACTCGCGGCCACCGCAAAGAGCGCCATCTTCACCGCTTGGCGACTCGATTCCGATCCAGGGCTCGAGCGTATGAAGGCCGCGCTCACCGCCACCTACGACTCGGCCATCCAGTTCCACGGCGTCGTATGGGATGAAACCATCCGCGTCGCCTACAGCACCGTAAGCCTCAAAGCCGAGCGCATCGACACCTGGGACGGCGCCATTCCAGATCTCACGCGCTCCGTCGCGCAGCACTACTACGAGAACGCGTCGAGTCGGCATCGCGATGTCACCCTCGGCATGGGCGCGTTCGGCTTACCCGATCTCGTCATCGAGGACTTGCCACCGACGTTCGCGACGCTCGGTAGCGAGCTCGTCAGCGCGGTCGCGCAGCTCCTCGTCGAGGGCGCGACCCCCGACGCCGCGGGCAACCTCCGCGTGGACCTCGCGGCGATCAAACACGCTGGCGTGCGGAGGTCCTATCAACCCATCCGCGGGGCTCCGATCACGCTGCGGTTGGTTCTTGGCCGGCGCGAATCGGGCGACGCCGAGAACCGCCTGCTCGAGCTGCAGTTCGACGGGTTCAAGGCCGCGACAGAGCCTGAGCGGCTGAGCATCGCGCTGCGGACTCTCTTCGGTGAGGGACGGGAGGACGCGTTCTTCGCCCCCAGCGACGACGCTGCGCTCGAGGAGATCAAGAAGCGCGTACAAGCCAAGCTCCCGACGCTCGCAGCACGCTTCCGCAAGGGGCTCGCGCTAGGTGAATATCTATCCCTGAAGGCGCCGTTCGCGACCAAGAGCGGCAACGTGGAATGGATGTGGATGACAGTCTCGAGCTGGCCAGTGGGGGGTGACCCTGTCGGCCAACTGGACAACGAGCCATTCGACATCCCCGACCTGCACCGCGGCGCCACGGTCACCGTGCGGGTCGACCTCGTGGCCGACTACATTCTGAAGGGCAAGGCCGGCGCGACAGAAGGTGGCGAGAGCGAACGCCTGTTGGAGCGCCGCTGATCGCCGACGTTCCAGGGGACTAGGGCATCACCTTGGCGAGGAACACGTCGTAGCCCCCTGTCGATTGGAGCGGAGCGCCGAAGTTGACGAACCCTTGGAACGCGCCTGTTACAAATGTGTTCGTAGATGAGTCGACGGCGACCGCCGCGGCCTGCTGCTCCGCCACATCGCCCACGCGCAGGCTCCATAGCGTCTCGCCAGAAGGCAGAAACTTCGCCAGGAAGACGTCGTAAGCGCCCGCGCTGGTGAGGGCCCCTGCCCCGAGATCGATGGCGCCTTGGAATCCACCTCCCAGCACGATGTCTCCAGTGCGGTCGACCACGACGGAGTTCCCACTGTGGATGCCCGATCCTTCCCCGAAGCGTCGGCTGAAGACGTGACCGCCGGCCGGATCGAGCTTCGCCAGGAACGCATCGAAGTAGCCGCTGCTGGCGAGCGCTCCACCGCCCCAATCAATGGCGCCCGAGAAGGCCCCAGTCATGATGATGTTGTCCTCGGCATCGACGGCGACCGCGTGCACCCGATCGAGGTCCGTACCAGTGGGGCTCCGGTTCCAAAGCGGGTTGCCGTCGGGGTCGAGCTTCACCACAAAGCTGGCATCGGGGGCGTGGCTCGACATCGGCCCCCAGCCAAAATCCAACATGCCGGCAAAATAGCCCACGACGATGACGTTCCCGTGCGCGTCGGCCGCGATGCCTGTTGCGTACTCGTTGTTCAGCCCGCCGTAACGCTTGCTCCAGAGGTGCGTGCCGTCCGCAGCGAACTTCGCAATGAAGAGATCAGTCTCGCCGGCGCTCACGAGCTCGCCGCCACCCAAATCCAGCGACTGATAGAAGTACCCGGTTAGGAGTATGTTGCCCGAAGCGTCGACCGCGACCGCGCTGGCGTACTGGAGACCGAGGCTCGGGAAGCCCTTGCTCCAAACATGATCGCCCGAGGCGTCGAAGCGCGCGACGAACACGTCTTCGCCGCCACCACCGATGAGCTTGCCACCACCGAAGTCGACGTCCGTGAACTGATGCATACCCGTATACGAGCCAGTCACGACTACGCCGTCCGCGTCGTCGATGGAGAGCGCGGCAAGCGACACGTCGTTGGGGAAGCCCTTGCTCCACTGGTGCGCCCCGAGGCCGTCGTATTTGGCAAGGAACGCTCCATAAGACGCCCCTTCGGGTAGCGCGCCCCCGCCGAAGTTCGGCGAGCTGCCGAAATAGCTGCCCCCGACAATCACGTCGCCGAGGGAGTTGACCGCGAGGGCAGCTCCCCGCTCGTCGCCAGACGCCCCAAAACGCTTCGACCAGAGTCCGCCGCCCGAGCACGGAGGCGCTGCGCTTCCATTGCAGTCGTCGTCCGCGGGCGTGGCGCATCCGTCGAAGGTCGGGAGCACCTCGCCGACACACGCCGAATAGCCGGTGCCGAGCTCGTTGCAGGTTTGGACGCCGGCTGCGCACGAGCCCACTCCGAGCGTGCCTGGCGGCCCCGAATAGCAGTCGAGCGAGGCCCCTGGTGAGCAAGACGAGGACGAACCACCAGCGGCGCCGCCGTCGCCGGCTGTCCCCCCTGTGTCGCTCGAGGTCCCGCCGGCGCCGCCGGTCGCGACCGCGCCGCCCGCGTCCCCGGCGCCTACATTATTGTTCGCCCCGCCAACACTGACAGCGCTGTCACCGCCAACTTCTCCTCCGCTTCCACCGGAGCCTGGCAGACCGTTCGAGTCACACGCGGCGCCCCCGAGGACGAGCCAGGTGACGACAACCGCGGCTCGGGATTTGGAGACCGGACCCCTGGTGCGCTTCGACATGATTGGCGGCCATCAGCAACGGGCACGCCAGACGCGAGCCCCCCAAACCCGCGAAAGCCGCTCCGTTCGAGGGCGAAGCTGCGGTGGCTGCAGCGTTGCTCTGCGCGTTGCGCGCCCCTTTTTATGGGAGCCCTGCTCTGGGGGAAGGTTACAATTCTGTAGGACCAGCGACGAGCTCGAAGGCGACGCCGAGGCGCTCTGCCGCGCGGAGGATGGGCTCGAGCGGCATCGAGTCCCAATCCCGCTCGAGGGTCGCCGCGGAGCTCTCGGCTCGGACGACGCGAGCTCCCGGGGGTGCGACGAGCACGATCTGCGTGAGCGGCGAATGGAGGGCATCGAGCGACGCCCGGGAGGAAGGGCCGCCCTCTGGGGCGGACCGCCGGGCTGGAGCTCGATCAAGGGCATCGAGCGACGCCCGGGAGGAAGGGCCGCCCTCTGGGGCGGACCGCCGGGCTGGAGCTCGAACAATGGCATCGAGCGACGCTGCGATGCGACGACTGTAGGTCTCGTCGAACACATAGGGAAACGTGATCGTGAGCGTTTTGTCTGGGAGGGAACGCATGAAGTTGATGCGACCGAGCGACGTGACGACCTCGAGTCCGAGCTCACAGCCAGCCGCAGCGAGCTCGTCGAGGGATGGCTGCGCGAGCCGGACTGACAATTCACGCAACCTCGACAGCCGCGCCAACATCGGGCGAAGGAGCTGGAGATCTCCACGGGGCGCGGCGAGTGCGAGGCTGCGCAGGTTCGGGAGCTTCTCGGGGAGCTCGTCGAGATACCGTTCGAGCCGACAAACGTAGTGCTCAGTCTGACGGTGCTCGATCTCCAAGCGCTCGAGCTTGCGCGGGGGACCGTACAGTAGGTCAGCCAAGTCGCGCTGCGAGACTCGAGCGAGCTCGAGGACCCCGCGGATGCGTGAGCCACGGAGCAAGCCGAACGTTCCCTCGTAGGCGTGAGGCCAAAGGTCGAGCCGCCGTATTGTCGACCATTCCCATTGCGTCCCGCCGCCCGTCGCCAGGATGGGTGGTGAATGCGCTCGCGTGCCGCCGCGCTCCTCCTTGGTGGTAGCGCTCGCGAGGAAGCCGCGCTCGAAAGTGAAGGTCGCTCCGAGGACTGGCTCGATCTCTCCCATCCAAGAGCGACCATGCGCCGCGAGCAGCTCGACCTCGCGCGCCGTCGGCTCGCCACCCGAAGCCTTGCGGGCGAGCTGGAGCGAGATGAACTCGCCCCGTGGATCCCCCGCTTCTGTGAGGCGCTCCGCGAGATCCCTGCGCGGCGTGTCGTCCTCCGGGTTTTCATGGACTGCTACGAACAAGTCGCGCGTCGTGATTCCATTGGAGCGCTTCGAGCGGCCCGCGAGCGCGTCTTCCATTGCGCCGATGCATTGAATATCAACCTCGTCGAGCGGGCCCGGTACGACCTCTTTCAGGGCGGTGAGCGCGGATCGCAGCATCGCACCTGCGGGTTTGGACGAGCGAGGCCGCCCGAGCTCACAGCGCTGCTCGAGGCTCTCCACGAACCGACAGTCCCGATTGTGAATGAGGACCTTTGCCGCTGTATCCTCGAGCGGACTCGATTCGCCGCCTCCCGTGGGCCACGCCTGCCACAGCCATTCGAGGGTCGGACGCGTCATCGTGGGATCGGGCAGTGAATCCAGCGCTGCACGGAGAGCGCGCTCTGTCGCTGCGACGTCGTGTTTTCCGTGATGCGCTCGCGCGCGGAGCGCCAGCTTCTCGACGAGATCGGCGAGCCGTGGATGGCGATTGAGCCGCCACGCCGCGAGCAGCGCGTCGAGCGCAGCGACAATGTCATTGGGGAGCGCCTGTGCTGCGCGCTCGATGAGCGCTGTAACCTCGGCGCGCGAGCTCGTCGTATCCAGCGCAGGGACGACAGGAAGGTCCGTGAAGTCCGCGCTCGGCGTCGGAGCGGGCGGCAGCTCCACGGAGCAGAGCGCGCGTGCCTGCGCGACGGCGTCGGGCCAATCCACGCCGAGCCTCGCGAGGTCGGCGACGACCTCTTTGACGCGCCCGAGCTCCAGCTCACCGTCGTCGCGTGTCGCGCTATTGAATAGGAGCGCCTGTTCTTCTCGGGTCAACGAATAATAGCTCAGCGGCGCGATCCGACCCGCGAGCGCGGAGAGCTCGGCGCCTCCTCCGAGCCATACATCACCGGGGTCGAAGCGACTGAGCTGCCCGAGCACCTCGAGCTCACCCGCGCGGCCTGCCGTGCCGGAGGCTGAGATCCACAACCCCTCGGTGGCGAGGCGCCTCCCGAACGCGATGGCTCGCAAGGCGAGCGGGCGCATCTCCGCAGGCAATCCGACCAGGTATTTCCCCGGGCGACGATCTTCCTCCTCGAGGTCCGCCTCGCTCTCGCGGTTGTGCTTCGAGAACCCGAGCGCCACGAGCCCCGTCGCGTCCCAATGCACCACGAAGTCAGCGCCCTGCTCATTGGAGCCGTAGTATCTGCCTACGCGATCGTCACCTTCATAATCGTAAGGCTGGTGATGGCACAGGGACGCAAAGGCCCCGAGGAGCGCGCGCTGTCGGAGGTTCTGCAGCACAGTCTCGCGAACCGCGAGAGGGTGTTGCGACGGCGCAGCGGAGACCATGACGGGCGCGATTCGCTCTGGAGTGAAGGCCGCATGGGCGTCAGCACGACAGAGCAAACGCAAGAGGACTGGACCCGAAGGGCTCGGCCCGACGAACAGAAGCACCCGGCCGTCGGGGCTCGATACGAGACCCATCAGGTCGAAGAGAGGCAGGTCCTCCCGGATGGTTCCTCGCCCGAAGGTCGTTCGCACGCCGTCGGAGACGCTCACCGCATAGCCGGTCTTATCGCGCGTCACACAGAGCGCGAAGCCGTCGCGCCACCGGGTGAACGCAGCGACGTGATCGGTCTCGCTCACGTTCCGCTGAATCCAAGGCGCCCCGACGATGCGACCGTCTTCGGCTACAGTGTGGACGTCGACAGTCGCTCGCCGATCGAGAGCCAGATAGGAGCCGCCACCCGGCCTCGCGATCGCCCAGGCACGAAACGGCCGCGTGACGGCGACCTGCGCGCCCCCTTCCAATTTGCCGTCTTTGGCGACGAGCACCTGAAGGAGCTGTTCGTCTCGCCAGACTGGGAGCATCAGTCGGCCACCCTCGGTGACGCAGCCGACATTCGCTGGAGCGCGGCTCGGCCAGTCGCCGAGGTCGAGCACGTGAGACACCTCCTCTCGACTCACGCGATAGACGAGCCGCCTCGAGCCGCTGACATTGTTGAAAGTATATACACCCTTCGAGTCGAAGAACCCCGGCTCGGACAGCGCGCAGCGCACCCCCGGCTCGTCGACGGTTGCGAAGATGGATCCGGCGCTCGTGTTGACGCTGAACGATCCGTCCGCCCGCCCGACCAGGTCAGTCGGGTTCATGTTGATGCCGCCGAAGGGATGCGACACCGCGTCACCCAACTCGGGCGGCCACGCCGAGAAGGCCTTGCGAAGGTGTCGGGACCAGAGCTTGCGGTCGGGGCCGACATACACGAGGACCGCGTCGTCATCGCCGAGGCGCGCGAGCCGCGTCGCGGGCACGAAGCCCGTCTCCAAGAGCGCGAGACGCTCACCCGACACATGCAGCGATTCGAACTCGACGACTGGCAGCTCGGCCGGAGCGGGCTCGTTCATGGGTCCGCGATACTACTCTCCAAGCGCCTCGGCGCCCGGGGAAGCTGCTGGGTCAGTTTGTGGGCGGCTTCCTTGCGAGGACGAACGCGACGAGCTTGGACGCGCCGACGTCTCGCTCCTCGATCTCGACGAAGCCCGCGTCTCGTAGGTCATTTGCGAGCGTCTCGCGATCATAGACGGTCACGGAGGGCGCCTTGCCCAGCCAGCGCATGACCGCGAGCAATGGACGATAAGGAACCCACGAATCACCCAAACAGACATTCGACGAGACGAGCACGCCACCTGGCTTCATGAGCTCGAAGATGCGCCGCAAGGTCGCTCGCCTGTCCGGGACGAGGTGCAATATCGAATAGGCCCATACGGCGTCGAAGTCACCTGGCGGCGGCGCGTCGCCGTCGAGCGTGCCTTGCGCGAAGGTCACGTTGCTGACGCCCTGCTTCGCCTTCTTCTCGTTCGCGATGCGGATCATCTCGGCCGAGACGTCGATCGCGTGGATGTGGCCAGCCGAACGAGAGAGCTCCAGCGCGAGCGACCCCGTGCCGCAACCGACCTCCAAGACAGTCGAGTCCGGTCGCAGGAGGGCCCGCGTGATCGCCTTCTTACGGTCGAAGGCCGGTATGTCTTTGACCGGTTGAGCGGCGTAGCGAGGCGCGATGTTGTCCCAGAATTTGGCGTCCGTCGTCATGGCCCGAAGAGTCTAAGAACGGCGCCGCCGAGCGCCCGGTGCAAGTTTGGGACGCAGGTTCGCGTTTTCAGTCCGTCCCGGGCGACTCCCCCGAAAAGAGAGCCCGCTCGCGCGCGAGCGCCCGCGCGATGGCCTCGCGGGCCGCCGAGAGGCGCGCGTTGTCACGCAGGTCGCGGTGGCTGAGGAGCCAGAAATCCCCCGCGTGTCGGAGATCGGGGCGCGCGAGCCGCGTGAGCTTCGGGTCGCGATCGCCGACATAGGTCGGCAGCATCACCAGGCCGAGCCCCGCGTGAGCGGCCTGGCACATGACCGACATCGCGGGGAACGTCCCCCAGATTGGGAGCTCCGGATAGCTCGAGCCCGCGACGAACTCGGCGACGACCTTGCGTTGGTTCGACCCGAGCCAGCGCGACGCGGTCGCCCCGCGCGCGGGGTCCAAGCGGTCGGCATGACCTACAGCGACGTAACTCGCGAGCACGATGGGCGCGAGCCGCCGCCCGATGAAGTGCTCGGGCGGCGAGTCGTTCGCGGCGAAGGCCCGCAGCGCGACGTCGGTCTCGCGCTTCGACAGATCCAAGTACTTCGAGTCGGCGTCGAGCTCGAGCTCGAGCCCGGGGTGCTGTCGACAGAGCGCCGCGAGCTCCCGAACGAGGATATCACTGACATACATGTCTGTACACGTGACCCGCACGGGGCCCTCGAGGCGAGCGTCTTGCCCTGCGACCCCGCGCTCGAGCGCGCTCATCTGCTCCTCTACGCGCTCGGCGCCGACGAGCATCTCGCTGCCCGCGACCGTCAGGAGATAACCGTCGCGGTGACGATCGAAGAGCTTGACCCCGAGCCCGGCCTCGAGCGATTCGACGCGCCTGGCGACCGTCGAGTGGCTCACCCCGAGGAGGGCGCCCGCCGCGCGGACCGTGCCCGTGCGCGCGAGAGCCAAGAAGTGTCGGACGTCGTCCCAATCCACGACAGGGTTATAGAGCCGTCGCGCGCTCGGGTGTCGACTGAGGCCGCGCTCGACCGTCGATGATTGAACCATGCGCTTCGAGAACCCTCCCCTTTCGGATCATCCCCTCGTCGAGCTCCGCCCCATCGAGGCGCGCGACCTCGCGAGCTGGTTTGCGTATCTGACGTTGCCCGCCGTCCAAGAGCACACGAGCTGGTCGCTCGCTTCACCGAGCGACCTCACCCACTTCGTCGGCTCGTCCGAGAGCGGCGCGCCCGACGGGAACGCGCGCTTCGCGATCGCGCTGCGCGACGGCGGGGAGCTCGTGGGCACAGCGGGCTTCCAAGCGGTCTCCGCGCGACACCACAGCGCCGAGCTCGCTTACGATCTCGCGCCGCCCTTTTGGGGCCGCGGGCTCGCCTCTTGGGTCGCGCGCTCGCTCACCGCGTGGGCGCGGCGCGAGGCAAACGTAGTCCGCGTCCAGGCGGTCGTCCTCGACAGCAATTTGCGCTCGATCGCCGTGCTCGAGCGCGCGGGGTTCGAGCGCGAAGGGCTGCTCAAGAGTTACAGATTTGTTCGCGGAACTCCGCGCGACTTCTGGATGTACGCCTCCACTCAGCGCCCCCGCCGAGACTGAAGGCTCACCCCTCGGCGTGGCGCCAGGCGAGGCGCAGGCGCGCGTGGAGCCCTGGGTCGGGCGGCGTGCGAACGCGCTCGAGGAGCGGCTTCTCGGGCTCGGAGACGAGCTCAACGGGGACGCCGACGCCGATCATCTGGGCCGCGAGGGAGACGGCCTGAATACCGAGCCGCACGACGGGGCTCGCGGACGTCGCGACGACGACACGGCGAACCCCGGGAGATTGGTTCGCCGCCTTCATCGCGTGGCGCTGCGCGGCGAACGCGCGTCGCACCTCCAATGGAACCGACCTGAAGGAGCGCCAATCGTGGACGAGCGTCGCCGGCTCATCGATAGGCACGTGCTCGTTCACCCATGTAAAGAAGTCGAAGAGCGACTTCACGTGGTCCAAGCGCGGCACCTCGAGGAGCGACTCGGTGTAGAGCACAGCCGCGTTCGGGAAGATCCAGGCGTGCGCGACGTCGCTGATGGTGAGCGGTTCGGTCCAACCGGGCGGCGCCATGTGAATGAACGATACCGCGGGCCGAGGTTCTCGCGCCCGCTGTTTGCGTGTACGGTCAGCGTGCCATGAGGGTCCGGCCGCTCCACACGCTGCGAGCCTTCGCCGCTTGCGGGGTCGCGGCGCTCTCGTCTGTCACGCTCGCCGCCTCGTGTGACTCGGTCGCGCCGCCGCGCCCTCAGCTGCTGGTCGTCGTGGACACCGACCTGCCCACCGTCTCGCAGACAGCGGTCGACGAGCGACTGTCGAGCGACGCTGGCATCGACGCCGTGCGAATAGACGTCTATCGAATGGACGGTTCGACCATCGACTCTCTGGTGGTCATCGCCCCGTCGCCCGAGAACTGGCCAGTATCGTTCGGCGTCGCGACCGAGGACGCGCGCGTCCTCGTGCAGGCTCGCGTCTTTCGCGTGGCGCTCGCCGACGGCAGCGACTCGACGCTGACGCCTGCGCGCTCGCTGACCGTCGATCGCGTCGCAGAGCTCCAATTGCCCGAGGAGGGAATCACCGTCGCGCGCATGACGCTGACAGGCGATTGTCTCGGGGCGCCACCCTCCTTCGTCGAGCCCCGCACGACGTGTATCGACAAGAGCCGCGTCGCGGCCCCGATCGACGAGGGCTTGACCCTCGGCACCGCGGCCGAGGAGACGCCGACGGCCGTGGGGCGTTGGCCGGGCGCTTGGGAGATCCCTTGCGCCGGTGAGCCCCGCGAGGGAAAAACCTGCATCCCTGGCGGCTTCAGCCTCTTGGGGGAGCAGGGCCTCATAGGCACCGCAGACGGCTACAATTACACCGAAGACCCTGTCCCGCTGCGGCCCGTCCTGTTGTCACCGTTCTGGGTCGACACGACCGAATATACGGTAAAGCAGTTCCGCTCAGCATTGACGAGTGAGCCTGGACTCGTTGCTAGCGACGAATACCGGATACGAGACGAGGGGAACACGCTCGCGGACGCGTGCACGTTCACGGAGACGGCGGAGAGCGACGCGCTGCCCATGAGCTGCATCGCCTTCGCGGCGGCGGAGCGCGTCTGTGAGCACGACGGCGGGACGCTGCCCACCGAGGCCCAGTGGGAGCACGCTGCGCGGGGCCGTGGGCAGCACCGTCCGTACACTTGGGGCGACTCATCACCCGACTGCTGTCATGGCATTTACGCGGGCTGTGCTCCCGAGCTCCAGGAGCCGGGCCAAGGCAACTGTGACGGGACTGGCGACATCACCCGAGACGGCGTGCTCGATATGAACGGAAACGCCCAGGAGATGACGCGCGACGACCACGCGGCGTACGACGCTCCCTGCTGGACCCAGATCGGTATCCTTCACGACCCGCTCTGCGTGGACCCCACCATCAACACCATCTCGTGGCGCGGCGCCGGGCTGAGCGTCCCACCCAGCTATGCACATTTGGCCCTGCGTCGACAGGGGTTGCGCGCCCCCATCGAGGGGATCGGCTTTCGATGTGTCTACGCGGACTCTGCACCATGAGCGACTGGCGCCCGCTCCTTCTACTGACAGCGTTGTCCGTGACATTCGGCTGCGAGGCAGAGGTCGCGCCGCCGCGTGAGCAATGGCTCGTAACCATCTCGACCGACGCGCGCGTCCCGCAGTTCGGCGATCGGCTGCGCGTCGAGGTGCTCGACGAGTCCGGCAAGGCTTGCAACGCCTGTCAGCGCATCTTCGACGCCTCGGACGCGTCGACCTTTCCATTGTCGTTCGGGGTCGTGCCGACCGGGGGACCGCTCCGCGTCCGAGCGCGCCTCTTGCGAGCCGACACCTTGGGCCCTGGGGGCGAGCCACCGCCAGGGACCTCGATCGATCTGCTCGTCCCGCTCGACGAGGTCTCTCGGGTCCACATGAGGCTCTCCATGGCCTGTTATGGATTGGACGCTAGCGCAGCCACCAATACAGCCTGCGATCCCGACACAGGCGCGCTCGTCGACGTCTCACGAATCGACCAGGGAGCCCCTGATTTGGAGCCGGACACCTGGGACAGCGTCGTGCCGTGCGCGAGCGATCCACCAACGGGAATGGCCTGTATCGAGGGCGCGAGCTTCCTCCTCGGCGACGCGGCCGCTGAGCCCTTCGGCGACGAGACCTACTATCCAGCCCCGGAGACCCTGGTCCGACTCGACCCCTTCTATCTGGATGTCCACGAGCTGACCGTGGGCGACTATCTGGCGCTCCGCCGCGAGCACCCCGACCTGCCCGAGCCCGTGCGCGCGAACTCTCCTGCGCTCGCCGACTCCCAATTCTGCTCCTACCGCGGCCCGGATGATCTCTCCACGGTGGACTATCCACTCAACTGCGTCAGTAAGTCGACTGCAATGGCCATCTGCGAGGCCCGCGAGCTGCGACTCCCGACCGAGGCCGAATGGGAGTTCGCCGCCGGCAGCGGAACAGCCGAGACCTTGTTTCCCTGGGGGTCCGACGGAGACGTCTGCGCGCACGCGATCGTCGCACGCGCAGAGCTGCAACCTGCGAAATGCCGTGCGACCCAATCGGGCATATTGCCGGCTGGCCCGGCGCCTTCGACGGGCGCCGATGCAACGAGCGGGGGCTTGTTCGACTTGGGCGGCAGCCTCTCCGAATGGGTGGCAGACGACTTCGCCGAATATGGCGCAGACTGTTGGTCGAGCCCAACTGCGGAGAATCCGATTTGTTCCCTCCCGACTGGCCAGTCGAGCGTTCGCGGCGGCTCGTGGAACGACGTCCCCGTCGAGGCTGGCGTCGTTCGCCGCCACTCTGCCACGAGCCAGGCGAGCGCTACGATCGGCCTGCGGTGTGCGCTCTGACGAGCAGCGACCGTCTACGGCATACCGCAGACGCTGCCACACCGCTGCGAGACGCAGACTATGAGGGAGTTCATCGCCTCGAGCCCGGTTGGGTGCTCTGCCTGACAAGACTCCAGGCAAGCGGTGTCATCACAAATAGAGAAGCAATAGAAGGCCAAGAAGCACTCGGGTTCGCCCTCACACGCGGCGTACTCGCACTCGCAGCTGTCATATTGGCATTGGTTGCACTGGTTGCTCACGGTGCAGGGGCCGTCGGGCTCTCCACATTGGACATTGGAGCAAGCCCACCACTTGCCGAAGCCGTCCACGCCGTCGGGGTATTGGTCGAAGCAGGCCTTCTCACACGCCGAGTCGCCCGAAGCGCACTGTAGCCAGCACTGGGTGAGATCGGCCGCTGGCCCTGTCCCGAAGATCTCGTCCACCGAGTCGCAGCACTTCTCGTAGTTGCATTTGAAGCAGGCGTCCGGCTCGGTGGAGGCTGGGCAGGTCTGGTCCAAATACGCAGGTGACTCGCAGAGAGCTGCGCCGCCCGCGCCCCCGCCCCCGCCGACGGCGGCGCGGTCGCATTGGGTGTCCGCCGAAGCGCTGCAGTCCGCGCCGGCGCGACAGGTCCTGAACGCGTCGAGGAGCGCGGCCGACGTGCCGTGAGCGGCCGCGCAGTCGGCCTCACACGAGGGCTCGGCGTCCTGATTGTCGGCGAGGCCACACTTTGACAAACATGTCAGGTAGCCAGCGCAGCTCGCGTCCGCCGCACAAGCGTCGCGCTCGCTGGCGCATGCGGTCTTGTCGCATTGCTCGCACTTCGTCCCCGCATACGCGGCGGACTGCCCGCCTCCCCCGCCGGCGCCGCCCGAGCCGGAGTCACCACAGGCAAAGCTCATTGCGAGGAGGGTCGAAAGGAGGAGGGACGTGGGGCGCATGGCGCGGCAATCGTAGCGAGTGCGCTCGACGCATATCCACCTCAATCGAGGACGTGCCGCTCACACCGCCGGACTGTACGCTTCGCCGCACCGTGGCCAAGAGCTCTCACCGTCGCATCGAAGAGGCCTGGGGTTTCTCCTTCCCGGACGATCTCGACCAGGTCTTTCGCGTCGCGCGGTCCCTCGATCGACGCGCCCCGCTGACAGCTTTTCAAGACACCATCGGCGTGAGACTCGAGGGTCCGTTCGTCGTCCTCGCGGGTGGAGAACCTGAGAAAAACCTCGGACGCTGGACGTCGGACCCGCCCGAGTTCTTCACCGTCGCCTCGGGCGACACGGACGGACTGCACTGGGGCTATGTGTTTCACGAGCCAGGCAAGACACCGGGTCTCGCGGCGCACTTCTATTCGCGTGACGGCTATCCAATCACCGTCGACGGCACGCTCTTCGGCTCGCTGCGGACGTGGCTCATCGACGTGCGCCGCGAGCGCGCCGAGGAGCACGCGGCGATTGTCAAAATAGGAGAGCGCGACCGCGACCTCGAGAAGCGAATCGCAGCGATCGACAAGCAGCTCGAGGCCTTCGACGCCGCGCGCGTTCGCAGCGCCCGACCTCGCGCCCCGAAACCCGTCGCGCCGACGCTGGACGGCTTGGGGATCGTCTGCTCGAAGCGACATTGGGCGCCGCCCGGCCTCACGGACGCGCGGCTCGCTTCGAAGCTCCGTGACGCGAACGAGCGACCGAAGCTCATCGAGCGCGCGCGCGCGCTGCTCGCGCAGGGCAAGCCGGGTGGAGCGCTCAAGATCGCGCGCGACCTCTTCGCGGCCTCGCCGGAGAAGGAGCTCGGTCCGCTGGTTCTATTGCTCTTGGAGACTTATCTCGCGCTCGATCGGCCGCTCTTGGCGCGCGCGATCGCGCCGCTCGCGCCCGCTCAAAAAGCGCGGAAGACCTCGAAGCCAGCGCGGCCCGGGCCCCTCAGGAGCTGTTCGACCCTCGCCGACGCGCTCGAGGACCCGGGCTCGGTCGAGAGCCTGCAAATCACCTATCACAGCAGCGATCAGACGCCGCCGCGCCCCGAGCATCTTCGCGCCATGAAGCGCCTGAAGACGCTCGTGCTGCGTGGCGTGACGGTCGACGACCTACCCATCGACAAGCTCCCTGTCGAGCACCTCGAGCTCTTCGAGGTGCGGCTGAAGCGCTTCCCCGCCGCGCTCCACAAGCTGCCCGAGCTTACAGACCTGACACTCAACATCAAGCTGGGCTCGGGGGCGCTGCCCGACGAGCTCCGCTATCCGAAGCTCGAGCGGGCCGAGCTCGCGCACGTGGGCCTCGAGACCGTGCCGGCCTTCATCCTGAAGGCCAAGCGACTCTACAATCTATCCCTCTATTACAATCGAGTCAGCGAGGTCCCCGCCGCGCTCGGCGCGCTCAGCGAGCTCCGCTATTTGAACCTGCAGGACAATCGCATAAAGGAGCTCCCCGACGTCTTCCAACGATTGACCAAGCTGAGCAGCCTCTCACTCGAGAACAACCGCCTGTCGACTTTGCCCGAGTCGATTGGCGCTCTCCGCAAGACACTGAAGACCCTCTTCATCGGGAAGAACCCGCTCACGAAGAGCGCAGCCGAGCGGGCCCGCCTGAAGGCCCTCTTGCCGAAGACGAAGATCCATTGGACCTGAACGCACCAAAGGGACATCGAACATGCAGAACGAGCTCTCGACAGGCTGGGATCGACACGCGCAAACCTACGCGAGGCTCGGAGCGCCGCTGACGGGGTATATCGCGCAGTCCCTCTTTCAAAGCGTCGCCGGACGCCTGCCCCCTGCCCCGCGGATCCTCGAGGTCGCGTGTGGCAACGGCGAGCTCTCGCGTGCGGCGCTCTTGCATTGCATCGCCGAGCGCGCAGCGACGGGGCGCTCGGGGCGCGTGGTCGCGACCGACTTCTCGAGTGGAATGGTCGCGAACGCTCGACGAAACCTAGGCGCTTATGGAGCCGATGATTTGGTGGAGTGCGCCGTTGAGGACGGTCAGGCACTTTCATTCGACAGCGGTTCTTTCGACGCTGTCTTCTCCTCGTTCGGAATCTTCCTGTTCCCGGATCGAGCGGCCGGCTGGCGTGAGGCCGCGCGCGTGCTTCGCCCGGGTGGCTTCCTCGGGACTGCGGTGTGGCGCGGCCCCGACGACAACGCGCTCGTTCGGCTGCAGATGGGTCCGATGATCGCGGCGCTCCCCGAGCGCGTCCGCGCGACGTTGCCCCGCCCGACCTGGCTCGAGATCTCGACCCCCGCGGGGCTCGAGCGCGAGATCTCGAGCGCGGGCTTCGTCGACGTCGAGATCACCGTCATGGACGCCGTCTTCACGTCGCCGACGCCGCGCGCGATGTGGAACTCGATGCAGGAGAACCCGATGAGCGGCGCGCTCCTCGCGACCTGCACCGACGGCGAGCGCGCCGCGGTCGAGGCCGCGGTGCTCCAGACCTTCGAGGGGCTCGCTGGCGGGGCCGATCGCCCGGTGCGGTTCGACTCGTCCTGCCACCTGCTCGTCGCGCGCCGCGCGCCCTACCCCGAGAGCGCCGTCAGGTCCGCGCGGATCGCCGCGACGCCGCGCGCGCCGGCCGCGAGGCACGCCCGGGCGCGCTCGAGCGTGAGGCCGCCGAGCGCGACGATCGCGAGGCCCGAGGGCGCTGCGGCGCACGCTTCCGCGAGGGCCGCGAGCCCGAGCGGCACGCCCGTGCCGGGGGACTCGAAGATCGGGGAGAACATCGCCGCGTCGGCCCCGCGCTGCGCGGATGCTAAGACATCGTCCAAGCTATGGCACGCGACCGACACGAGCGCGGCGCCGGGGCGCGCGCCCTCGAGGGCGCGGCGCGCGGCCGCGACGTCGTCGGCCTGGGAGCCGCGGAGGTGCACGCCGTCCGCGCCGAGCTCGCACGCGAGCTCCACGTCGCCGTTGACGATGAGCAGATGGCGGATCGGGGGGGCGGATTCAGCCCCCCAGCGAGTCGGGGGGGCGCGGAGCGCACCACGCAGCCGCAGCGCCAGAGCGCGTCGCTCCTCGCGAGGGAGATCCTTGTCGCGGAGCTGCACGGCGAGCGGCGCGCGCGCGGTCGTGATTCGTCGCGTGAGCTCGCGCTCGTCGAGGGCGACCCGATCCGTGATCTGCGTCACGACCGGGTAGCCCGTGCGCGGGCTGCTCACGGCTTCGCGGAGGCCGACGCCGACGCGCTCGCAGGCGGAGGGGGCGGCGCGGTGATCTTCTCGATCTCCTCGGCGGAGAGCCCGAGTTCGCCGAGCGTGACCTTCGCGTCCTCGGCGTAGTGGCTGCGCGGGTAGCGCTGCACGATGAACGCGAGCGTCCTGATCTGCGCGTCGCGATCGCCGGCGCGACCGAAGTCGTCGGCGAGCGCGTAGAGGGCCTCGCCGGGGGTCTCCTCGCGGACGCGGTTGGCCGGCGGCTCGCTCGCGCATTGGAACGGCGCGACCGATCCGGCGGCGAAGAGCAGCGTGAAGCTTGCGCCGCGCGCGTGAGACAGGAGACCGCGCATCTCAGCCGATGAGTCCGGTCACGGGAGAGGACGCGGTCGCGTAGAGCTTCTTCGCGATGCGGCCGGCGCGGAACGCGAGCCGGCCAGCCTCGACCGCGTGCTTCATCGCGGTGGCCATCATGACGGGCTCGCGCGCGCCCGCGATCGCGGTGTTCATGAGCACGCCGTCGACCCCGAGCTCCATCGCGGCTGCCGCATCGGACGCAGTGCCGACGCCGGCGTCGACGATGACCGGGACCTTGATGGTCTCGCGGATGATCATCAAGTTGTACGGATTGCGGATGCCGAGGCCCGAGCCGATCGGCGCGGCGAGCGGCATGACAGCGGTGCAGCCGGCGTCGACGAGCTTCTTGCAGACGATGGGATCGTCGATGCAATACGGCAAGACGACGAAGCCCTCTTTCACGAGCACGCGCGCGGCGTCGACCGTGGCCTCGTTGTCGGGGAAGAGCGTCGCTTGATCGCCGATGACCTCGAGCTTGACGAGGTTCGTACCGAGGAGCTCGCGTGAGAGGCGCGCCGTGCGGAGCGCGTCCTCCGTCGTGTAGCAGCCCGCCGTGTTCGGCAGGATGGTCGCGCCGAGCCGCGCGAGCATCGCATGGACCGAGCCGTCGCCGCGCGCTGCGAGATCGACGCGGCGGAGCGCGACGGTGACGAGCTCGGCCCCCGAAGCGCGGATGGCTTGCTCGGACTCCGCGAGGTCGCGGTATTTGCCGGTGCCCACGATCAGGCGAGAGCGGAACCGGTGCGGGCCCAGGACGAGGACGTCGTCTTCCACGCGCCCGCGGTAGCCCCGCGACCGGGGCGCGTCCAGTCGATCGCTCGCACGCGTGCTAAGCTCGCGGCATGCATTCTTCTCAGGGCGGCTTGGTTCGCCCCCTGCGCGCCCAAACGATTCGCTTGGCAGCGGCTGCGCTCCTCGGCGCGCTGGCGTTCGTCGGTCATGTGCGCTCGGGCGAGCGCGGAGAGGGGCTCTCGCTCTCGCTCGCCGGCGAGGCGCACGCCACGACCTCGGTCGCGATGACACTCGACGAGCTCGTCGAGCGCTCGCCGCGCGTCGTCATCGGCCAGGCGGTCGAGCACCAATCCCAATGGGAGGAGCTCGGCGGCACGAAGCGGATCGTCACTTACACGCGTGTCATCGTCGAGGAGACCGTCTACGGCGCCCACGAGGACGAGATCTGGGTTCGGACGCTCGGCGGGGTCGTCGACAAAGTGGGGCAAGCCGTCGCTGGTGAGGCGCAGCTGAAGATCGGCGAGACCGCGGTGCTCTTCCTCGCCGACGTGCCGGGCGCGCTCGTCGTCACGGGCATGGCGCAGGGCCACTACCCGCTCGACCTCGGCGCCAACCAAGCCGCAGACGATCGCACGCTCAAGGCCAGCCCCGATCCGGGCACGCTGCTGCGTCGCGCGTCGAAGTCCGGCGCTCCGTCGCCGAAGAGCGCGATCGAGGAGCTCGTCGGCGGCAGCGTCGCGAGCGCCCGGAAGAAGATCGTCGCAGCTCGCCAGGCGCTCAAGAAATGAGGCAAAAGCCTGGTTGGGCGCTCGCGCTCGGCGTCGCGGCGGCGGGGCTCGTGACGCTGTCGACGGGGACCGCGAGCGCGTATTGCCGGACGTCGTCGTGCAACGGAGAGGTCGCCGCGGTGTGCACGCCGGCGCAACCCACGGACTGCGGCGTGCCGCTCTTTTGGCCGACGCGATGCGTGTCGTTCGCGGTGCAGACCGACGCCTCGAGCGACGTGAACGCGGCGACCACGCAGGACGTCGCCGCGCAGGCGTTCGCGACGTGGGCCGCGGCGGAGTGCCCGGGCGGCGGCAACCCGAACATCTCGGCCGAGGACTTCGGCCTCGTGAACTGCGATCAGGTCGAGTACGACGGCGAGTCGAAGAACGCGAACATCATCATGTATCGCGACACGGCGTGGCCCTACGACGCCTCCGCGCTGGCGCTCACGACGGTGACCTTCGCGACCGAGAGCGGCGAGATCCGCGACGCAGACATCGAGCTGAACAGCGAGCGCGCCGACTTCACGACGAGCGACGCCAACGTCGACACCGACCTGCTCAGCATCCTCACGCACGAGACCGGGCACTTCCTCGGGCTCGCGCACTCGCCGGACGACAGCGCGACGATGTTCGCCGACTACCCGCCGAAGTCGACGACGCTGCGTTCCCTCGAGGCCGACGACATCGCGGCGATATGCGAGGCCTATCCGCCGACGAGCAGCCGCGAGTGTGATCCCGAACCTCGCAACGGGTTCGCGACCGAGTGTGGTGTGCCCGCGGACGAAGGCGGCGGCGGCTGCGGCTGCGCGATCCCGTCGTCCGGCGCGCAGCGCTCTTGGTCACTCGCCGCGTTGGGCCTCGTGGCGTGGTTCGGTCGAGCCGCCCGTGCGCGGCGCTCAGACCGTCGACGACGGTGATTTCGACATCGGCGTGAGGCCCGCGGCCTTGATGAGGTCGCGGTCGACGTCCGGGCCGGGGTTGTCGGTCGTGAGCAGGCGATCTCCGTAGAAGATCGAGTTCGCGCCGGCGTACATCGCGAGGAGCTGAGCCTCACGCGTGAGGTCCGTGCGGCCCGCGGAGAGGCGCACCATCGAGCGCGGCATCATCACCCGAGCGACCGCGATCATGCGCACGAGGTCGAGCGGATCGATGGGCGGGAGCGCAGCGAGCGGCGTGCCCTCCACGCGGACGAGCGCGTTGATGGGGACGCTCTCCGGGTGCGGACGAAGCGCGGCGAGCTCGATCAGCATGCCGAGCCGATCGTCGATCGACTCGCCCATCCCGATGATGCCGCCCGAGCAGACCGTGATGCCTGCGGCGCGAACGGCGCGCAAGGTCGCGAGGCGCTCGTCGTACGTGCGCGTCGTGATGATCGACTTGTAGGCGTCCCGCGACGTGTCGAGGTTGTGGTTGTATGCGTCGAGGCCGGCTTCTTTCAGCCGGGTCGCTTGCTCGGGCGTCAGCATGCCGAGCGTGCAGCAGGCCTCGAGGCCGAGCGACTTCACCCCGCGGACCATGCCGAGGACGCGCTCGAACGCGGGGCCGTCTTTGATCTCGCGCCACGCGGCGCCCATGCAGAAGCGCGTCGAGCCCGCGTCCTTCGCGCGGCGCGCGGCCTCGAGCACGTCGCCCTCGTCGAGCATCTTCTCCGCGTTGACGCTCGTGTCGTGGTGGCTCGACTGCGGACAGTACGCGCAGTCCTCGGGGCAGCCGCCGGTCTTCACGCTGAGGAGCGTGCAGAGCTGGACCTCATCGTGCGCGTGGAACTCGCGGTGGACTGCTCGCGCGCGATCGACGAGCTCGAAGAGGGGCGCGTCGTAGAGCGCGCGGACCTCGGCGAGGCTCCAGTCGTGTCGCGGCTCGGCCGCGGCATCGAAGGCCGGCAGCGGCTGCGCTGGCGCTGCCGGCGTTGCGTTCTGGCGCTCGGCCGCGCGATGCACGGCTGCAAGGCGCGACACGGGAACCGTCTCATTTCGGGTCAAGACCGCATCCTCGCTCGATCGATCCATGGCCGCGCTCTACCTCAACTGGCGGCTCTCGTGTGCGAATCCTCTTGGTCTTGTGAAACCGCGTGACCGAATGGTCACGGTCGGGCTAAATGGCATGCTCCCTGCAAACCTCCAGATCAGCAGCAATGTACCGTGTTTTGGTGGTGGACGACTCTGCGGTTGCACGCGCCAGAGTCGCCCGCGAGCTCACGACGAGCGGCTTCGAGATCGTCCTCGCGGCCTCTCTTCGTGAAGCAAGCGCGTGCGATCCCACCCGGATTTCTGCCGCGATCCTCGACATCGAGATCGGTGAGGACTCGGGCATCGACCTCGCGCGCACGCTGCGTTCTCGAGCACCGGAGCTGCCGATCGCGTTCATGACCGCGACCTCCCAGAGCGACCTCGTCGATCGCGCCGCCGCGTTCGGGCCGGTGTTTTCGAAGGTCGAAGAGGTGAGCGACGTCGTTCGTTGGACGAGAGCGCACGCGACCGAGCGCTGAGCTCACCATCCTTCGCAGCTCTCCGCTGCGCGCGTGCTATTTTCGCTCGCCGTGACGACCCCGTACGCATCGGAGCAGTTCCTGCAGCAGCTGCTCACCAAGGCGCTCGCCGCGAACGCGAGCGACATCCACGTCAAGGTCGGTCAGCCGCCGGGCGCGCGCGTGCGCGGCGACATGGTCTATTTCAGGGTCGACAAGGTCAAACCCGAGGACACAGAAGCGCTCGCGCGCATCCTCTTGGCCTCGCGCGGCGTCGACGACGTCAGCGATCTGCGTGAGTACGACACGAGCTACGCAGCGCCCGGCATCGGTCGCTTCCGCGTGAACGTGTATCGGCAGCGCGGCTCGCTCGCGATCGTCATGCGCAGCATCCCGCTCAAGATCCCGAGCTTCGAGGAGCTGCAGATGCCGCCTCCGATCAAGGCGCTCGCGGAGCTCGAGCGCGGCCTCGTGCTCGTCGTCGGGGCCGCGGGCAACGGCAAGTCGACGACGCTCGCGTCGATGATCGGCTACATCAACCAGAACTTCCCGAAGCACATCGTCACGATCGAAGATCCGATCGAGTTCTTGCACACCGACAGCCGCTCGGGTGTGAGCCAGCGCGAGGTCGCGATCGACACCGACTCCTTCGCGCGGGCGCTGCGAGCCGCGCTCCGCCAGGACCCGGACGTCATCCTCGTCGGCGAGGTCCGCGATGAGGAGACGCTGGAGATCACCATGCAAGCGGCCGAGACGGGCCACCTCGTGCTCACGACGTTGCACACGCCCGACGTCTCGCGAACCGTGAACCGCATGATGTCGCTGACGAAGAACCCAGCGGACCTGCGCGATCGCTTGGGGGACGCGCTTCAAGGCATCGTCGCCCAGCGGCTCGTGCCGAAGCGCGACGGCACGGGGCTCCAGCTCGTGCAAGAGATCCTCGTCGCGAGCGGCACCGCGCGCGAGGCCATCAAGCGACCCGATCAGAACCCGCCGCTCAAGGACGTGATGGAGAAGGGCGTCGTCCCCTACGGGATGCAGACCTTCGAGATGCACCTCAAGCAGCTCGCAGCCGCGGGCATCGTCAGCAAGGATCTCCTGCGCAAAGACGGCCTCAGCACCTGAGGCCCGCGCTCACTCGAGATCGAATGGCGCGACGGTCGCTCGAGTGAGGTTCGGGATGCGCGCGCGGAGCGCGTCGCCGGTCTCCGATTCGGTTGCGACTACGGCGATCACGAGGTCGTCGCAGGGCGTCCGCTTCGCGAGGGCGGCGTTGACCTCCTCGAGCGTGAGATCGCCGACGCGCGCGAGATAGCGGGCGTGGTAGCCCTCGGGCAGGTCGAAGAGAGCCTCCTCGAAAGGCTGGTGGACACGCTTGCGAGGCGTGTCGACCTCGAACGCGTGCGAGCGCTTGAGGTAGCTCTTCGTGAAGGCGAGCTCGTCGGGGGTGAGGCCGCTCTCCCGAAGGTTGGCGAGGAGCTCCAGCTCGAGCTCGAGGCACGGCGGCGCATCGGTCGCGCTCGGGGCAGTCCACATCGTGAACGCGTCGCGGTGGCGATCGAAGCCGACGCGGCTCGAGGCGCCGTAGGACCAGCCGCGCTTCGCTCGAACCTCTTGCATGAGGCGCGAGGTAAACATGCCGCTGAAGCCGGTGTTCCCCACGAGCCACGCCACGTGGTCGTCGTCGCGCGCGTCGGTTCCTGTCCAGCCCATCACCATCTCGGTCTGGGTGCGCTCGGGCTTGTCGACGAGCACGAGGCGACGCCCTGGAGCCGGCGTCGGATCGGGGATGTCTTGAGGGATGGGCTCGCCCGCGGGCAGGCCGCCGACGAGGCGCGCGGCGAGCTCGTGCGCGCCGCTCTCGGTGATGTCGCCGCTCACGGCGACGACAGCGTTCGCCTGCGTGTAGTGGCGCCGATAGAAATCCCAGACGTGCTCGACCTTGATCGCGTCGAGGCTCGTGAGCGACCCCGCGACCCGGCGACCGTACGGATGGCCCTCGAAGAGCGTCCGGCGAAACGCTCGCGAGGCGAGCGTTCGATCGCTGTCGCGCGCGTCCACGAGCTCGGCCTTGGCCTCGCGGAGGAGGCGGCCGAGCTCGTCCTCGGCGAACGTGGGCTCACCGAGCAGCCGCGACACGACGTCGAGGTACGAGCCCAACTTTCGCGAGATGACCTCGGCGTGGAGCGTCGTCGCGGACGGCATCGCGTCGGCGCCGAACTCACCCCCGAGGCTGTCGATCGTGTCCTCGATCTCGTCAGCAGTCATGCCGCGGCAGCCACGACGGAGCATGCGCGCCGTCGTCCGCGCGAGGCCCTCGAGGCCGGGCGGATCCTGCGAAGACCCCGAGCGAAAACCCAGGGCGATCGACACGACGGGGAGCTTCGCGCTCCGCTCCACGAAGAGCTTCATTGAGCGGCCTCGTCTTCCTCGCCGTCGTCCTCACCCTCGGGGAGCTCACCGGAGCTCCTCACGATGACCAGCGTCCGCGCCGAGGAGATCAAGAACCTTCTCGCGACCCGGAGCACGTCATCGCGAGTTACGCGCCTGTAAGCATCGAGCTTGAGGAAGAGCGCCCCCGGATCGCCGAGAACGGTGTCGTAGAACCCGATGGTCTCGGCCTTGCCACCGACTGTCTCGAGGCTCTGCACCGTACCGAGCTCGAGCCGGCTCTTGGCGCGCTCGAGCTCGGCCTTCGCCACGGGACCCGCGAGGACGAGGTCGAGCTCGGCGTCGAGCTCCGCGATCAGCTCCTCGGCGGTGTGGCCCTCGCGCGCGGTCGCGCCCATCTCGTAGAGGCCCGGATCGCGGAAGGTGGCGACCCAGCCGCGCACATCCGAGGCGATCTCCTTGGTTTTTACCAGGCGTTTGTGCACGCGACCGGCGCGCCCGCCGAAGAGGATCTCGTTGAGGACGGTGAGCGCGGCGTGGTCGTAGTCACCGAGGCACGGGCCCTTGTAGCCGAGCGCGATCTTCTCGGTGAGGGTCGGCTTCGCGACCTCGAGGCGGCGCTCCTCGGTCTGGGGCGGCTCGGGGTGGACGTCCTCCGGTGGGATCTCGCTGGGGAGGAGCTGCCCGAACGAATCGGCGATCCACCCGAGCGCTTGCGGGAGCGCGACGTCGCCGACGAGGACGAGCGTCGCGTTGTTCGGTGCGTAGTAAGTTCGGTAGAACTCCACGCAGTCGGCCGGCGTGAACGAGAGGATGTCGGCCATGAGCCCGATGGTCGGGATGCCGTACGCGTGGCTGCGAAAGGCCTCGCGGTAGAGGACCTCGCTCACGGCGCCGTCGACGTCATCGTCGACGCGCTGGCGCCGCTCGTTCGCGACGACCTCTTTCTCGCTCTTCACCTGAGGCTCGCGCAGGACGAGCCGCGCGATGCGCGAGGCCTCGAGCTTGAGGCCGAGCTCGAGCGCGTCCTTCGGCAGGTTCTGTTGGTAGTAGGTCCAGTCGACGAACGTGGCGGCGTTGGTCTCGGCGCCTGCTTCCTCGAGGAGACGGTCGAACGCGCCGTGCGGGTGCTCCTCCGTTTCACCGAACATGAGGTGCTCGAAGAGGTGCGCGATGCCCGTCTTTCCCGGCTTCTCGAAGCGGGAGCCGACGCGGAACCACGTCTGGAGGGCGACGACCGGCGCCGCGTCGTCCACGTGCACGAGCACGTCGAGACCGTTCGCGAGGCGGTAGCGCTCGATCACCATCCCGGGGCCTAAGCTGTGCGCGCCGACGTGCCGGAAATGGGCGCTCGCCGAGCGTCCGCGGTTCACCTCTTCGATCACGGCCTCTTGGTATCGCGCGGCGTCCGTCATCTTGGCTGCCTCCCGGGCGAGAGCGCTCAGTCGACCTTCAGGATGGCGAGGAACGCCTCCTGAGGGATCTCCACGCTGCCCACCATCTTCATGCGTCGTTTGCCCTCTTTCTGCTTCTCGAGGAGCTTGCGCTTGCGTGAGATGTCGCCACCGTAGCACTTCGCCGTGACGTCCTTGCGCAGAGCCTTCACCGTGGTGCGGGCGATGACCTTCGCGCCGATCGCGGCTTGAATCGCGACCTCGTACTGCTGACGCGGCACGAGCTCCTTCAGCTTCTCGGCGAGGTCGCGACCGCGGGTGTAGGCCTTCTCGCGGTGGACGATGAGGCTGAGGGCGTCGAGCGGGTCGCCGTTCACGAGCATGTCGACGCGCACGAGATCACCTGCCTTGTACCCGACGAGCTCGTAGTCCATCGACGCGTAGCCGCGCGACACGCTCTTCAGCTTGTCGTGGAAGTCGAAGAGGACCTCGGCCAAGGGGATGTCGTACGCGATGATGACGCGGTCAGCGCTCGCGTATTGGATGCTCTTCTGTTCGCCCCGGCGATCTTGGCAGAGGGCGAGCACGGCGCCGACGTGCTCGGCGGGCACGTGGATCGTGAGGCGATAGATGGGCTCCTCGATCCGCTCGATGCTCTGAACCGGAGGCAAGCGCGCCGGGTTCTCAACGAGCTTCATCGAGCCGTCGCGGAGGAAGACGTTGTAGACGACGCTCGGGGCGGTCGTGATGAGGTCGAGGTTGTACTCGCGCTCGAGCCGCTCCTGGATGATCTCCATGTGGAGCAGGCCCAAGAAGCCGCACCGAAACCCGAAGCCGAGGGCCTCGCTGGTGTCGGGCTCGAAGACGAACGAAGCGTCGTTCATCCGCAGCTTCGCCAGGGCGTCGCGGAGGTCGTCGAACTGCGCCGAGTCGGTCGGGAAGATGCCGGCGAAGACCATCGGCTTCACCTCTTTGAAGCCGGGCAGCGGGTCCGTCGCGGGGTGCACGGCGTCGGTGACGGTGTCGCCGATCTTGGTGTCGTGCACGGTCTTGATGTTGCCGGCGATGAAGCCGACCTCGCCCTGACCGATCTCCGTGAGGGGGGTCGCGTGGGGTGTGAACACGCCCATCTCGGTGATCTCGTATTCGCGACCGGTCGACATGAAGCGGACCTTCTGGCCCTTCCTCAAGGTCCCGTCGACGACGCGCACCATGACGACGGCGCCGCGATAGCTGTCGTACCAGCTGTCGAAGATGAGCGCGCGCGGCGTGCCGTCGACCTTGCCCTTTGGCGGGGGGACGCGCGCGACGACGGACTCGAGGATCTCCCCGATCCCCTGCCCTGTCTTCGCGCTCGCGGGGATCGCTCCCGAACAGTCGAGCCCGATGACCTCCTCGATTTCGCGCACGGTGCGGTCGGTGTCGGCGCTCGGCAGATCGATCTTGTTGAGGACGGGGATGATCTCGAGGTTGTTGTCGATCGCCAGGAAGACGTTCGCGAGCGTCTGGGCCTCGACCCCTTGGGAGGCGTCGACGACGAGGAGCGCGCCCTCACAGGCCTGCAGGCTGCGTGAGACCTCGTAGTTGAAGTCGACGTGCCCTGGCGTGTCGATGAGGTGGAGCGTGTACTCGTTCCCGTCCTTGGCCTTGTAACGGAGGCGGACGGTCTGAGCCTTGATGGTGATCCCGCGCTCGCGCTCGATGTCCATCTTGTCGAGGAACTGGTCCTGCATCTCTCGGTTGGAGAGCGCGCCGGTGTACTCGAGGATGCGATCGGCAAGCGTGGACTTGCCATGATCGATGTGCGCGATGATCGAGAAGTTACGAATCTTGGAGGGGTCGGACGGCATGGGGATCAAGGCTCGGCGAAGCTGGCGGCTGGTGAATCGCCGTGGCGATGACACGGAACCGGCAGCGCTTCCAGTCGATTGGACGCGGCTCGATCACGCTGAGGAGCGGCGCTGACGAGGCAGCCGCTCAGCGACGTCGGTCGACGCCCGTTGTGCTCGGTGGAGAAGGCGGCGGCTGGACGGGTGGAGCGGCCGCTGGCGGGGTCGCTGCTGCGGGCGCGGTCGTCGCGACGACGTCAGCACCAACGCCAGCACCAGGCGCCGCGGGTTGTCCGGAGGTCGCCTCTTTGCCTGCCGCACCCGGTTCGATCGGTCCAAGCGACATCTGCCCCGGCATCATGTGGGCGTAGTGCTTGAGGACCATGTCGATCCCCTCGCGGATGTAGATGGCGATGGGGACCTTCGTGCGGTCGTGCAGAAGCTTCAGGCGGTCGGCCTGCTCCGGCGTGATGTAGATGGTCGTCGAGACTTTCCTACGCGACATTTCGCGCCTGCCGGGGGCTCACTCGGACCAGCCTTCTAGCCGACCGCACCCTCACCAGAGAGAGCAAAGTTGGCTGAAGAGTCACGTACTGACAAGGCGTTACCCTAGATGATGGTACGTATGTTGTCAATCCGCGCCCAAATCCACTGCGCAAACGGCGGGTTTTCGCGGGGAGGGTCCACCTCTCCCCCCAAAAATTGAACCGACAAACGTCCGAAAGCGGCGCGAGCTGAGAGCTCGTGCGCCGCTTTCCGATTTCGCAGCGGGCTTGTCGCTTTCGCCTTGGCTACTCGTCCGGGTTCTTCTTCGCCTGCTCCTTCTTCGCGGCCTCTTCTTGAGCCTTCTTCGCGGCGGGTTTGCGCTCCTTCTTCTTCGGCTTGGGGTCGGCAGCGTCGTCGTCGTCGGCGACCTGATACTCGGCCGCTTTGCGTTCGGCCTCGGCCTTCTCGGCGGCCTTGCGCGCCTCCTCTTCTTCGGCGGCGCGCTCCTTGGCCTCGTGGGCTCGGCGAACGTCGGTGTCGTAGTCCCAGCGGTCCACGCGCTCGTCGCCATCGACGTCAACGCCCATGCGCTCGAGCGTGCCGTCGGCCGCGTACATCTCCCAGATGTCGGGCTTCGAGTCGTTGTTCGTGTCGCGCTTGGCCCGAACGATCTTGCCGTTGGCGTAGTACTTCCACTCGTCGGGGTTGCCGTCGAAGTTGGTGTCGAGCTTCTCCTCGGTGATGTGTCCCTTCGAGAAGACGAGCCAGGTGTCGACGCGGCCGTCGTAGTTGATGTCGGCCTCCTCGAAGAGCGGTTCGCCCTTGTCGTTGTAGCGGCGAACCACGTCCTTGGTGCCGTCGAGGTTGGTGTCGATCTCGCGGCACACGAGGACGCGCTGCCGATCCTGACCTTGGCCGACGATGGCGAAGACGCGGCGCACGTTCGGGGTCACGCTGCCCGGACCCGCCGTCTCGATCGCCTCGCGATCCTGGCGCCCACGCCACTCGCACTTGGACTGGTCGTCGATCGAGCCGTCGGGAAGCCGCTTGACGTCGGTCTTTTGGACGGGGCTGTTGAAGGCCTTCTCCGGCGTGCTGGCGCAACCAGCGCCCGCACTCGCAAGCCCGAGAAGAGCCGAAAAGACGATCCGCCGTTCGATGCTCATGGTGTTTTCGCCGTGTTCGAGGTCGATGAAGAAGGGGCGGCGGACGCGGAGGTCGCAGGGCTGGAGCCGGCAGAGCTGGAGCTGGTCGCGGGAGCGCTGGTCGCAGGCTTGGCGGCGGTGCTCGAGGTCGTCGCCGATGCGCTCGCGGTCGGGGTGTTCGTGAAGACCGGGGCCTTGTAGCCCTCACCGCACATGTCCACGCCGGTGTCGGGGTCGGGCTGACCGTCCGCGTTGCGGTCGGTGTAGACGGTGGCGCAGTCGGGCTGATCGGGGCGATCGAAGCTCCACCACTCGTCGATGAGACCATCGCCGTCGCTGTCGCGCTCGGCCTTGGCGAGCCGACCGTTCTCGTAGGTCTCCCACGTGTCGATCTTGCCGTCGAAGTTCGTCTCGAGCTCGGCCGACTTCTTCTGACCGTTCACGAAGGTCACGACGACGTCGGGGCGACCGTCGCGGTCGTAGTCGGACTCGCGCCGTCGCTCGTTGCCGTTCTCGTCGTAGTAGATGAACGCGTCTTTCACGCCGTCAAAGTTGAGATCGATCGCGCGGCAGACCTTGCGACCACCGCTCGTGACAGTCTCGATGTCCGGGTTCTTGTCGCCGTTCACGTCGACCTGATCACCCGAGCCGCAGGACTCGTGCTCGAACTCGAGGCGACGGGTCTCGGCGACCGGCTTCTTCGCGTCGGGGGTGCTCGAGCAGGCGAAGAGAGCGAGCGGAGAGGCAGCGAGCACGCTTGCGAAAAGCCAAGCAGATGTTCGGGGGAGCGCGATGCGCGAGGGGCCAACCGAGCCCCCCGAAGGACGTTGGAATCGAGCCATCGGTGCGAGGAGTCTACCGCTCGCGATCCCTGCTCGCAATGTCACGTCCTCTCGGGGCGGCGCTCAGAGGCACGCGCGGAACGCGACGCCCTCGACGGTCGGCCCACCGATCGCTTGGCAGGTCGTGTTGTTCGGGCAGACGCCGTCGGCCGAGCAGTCACGCGAGCAAACACCGTCTTTGCAGAAGCCGAACGCGCACTGCGGGTCCGAGCCACACGCAGCGCCGACCTCACCGAAGCCCTGCGGCATGCAGAGCCCAACGCGGCTCTGGCCGATCTGCGCGAGCGCGTCGCAGCTGAAGCCGTAGGGACAAGCGCCCTGATAGCGGCACGTGTCGAGGCACGCGTCGCCAGGCGCGCCGTCGGTCGTCGTCGGTGAGTTGCAGTTAACGGCGGGCGCCGCAGGCTGCGTGAACGTGTCGAAGTCGATGTGGAGGCCGTCGTTGCAGACGTTGACGACCTGCGAGGCCGCGTTGCACGCCCATTGCGCGGGCTCGAAGCCGCCGGGCAGCGGCCCGTAGACGTCGGCTGGGCGGCGGCAAATCCCACCGGCATCGCAGCTCCAGGGCGTGAGCCCGAGCGCGCGCTGCGGGCAGTCGAGCGCGCTCGAGCATGCGAGCGTGCAGCTCGAAACAACGAGGGTCGCAGATGTATCGCAGGCAGCAGGAGCCACGCACTGCGAGGTGTCCGCGGCGCAGTCCGCCGAAGCACGGACGCACACGTTCACGGCGGGGTTGCCGACGGGCATACAGCCGAAGCCTGCGGGGCAATCGAGCGCGTTACCGCACGTCGAGGTGCAGTAGTCGAGCGGGGTGAGGCACGCGAAATTGCACTGGCCGACGCCGGTGCACGCTCGGCCGATGTCGGCCTCTGCGCAGTAGGTCTCGCCGCCCACGGTCTCGCAGCGAAAGCCCGACGGGCACTGCCCGTTCGACGAGCACGCGTGCGTGCAGCGCGAGACGTTGTTCGGAGCCATCGCGCGACACATCCCCGAAGCGCACTCACCGTCGCCCGAGCAGAGCGTGAGGTCGCTGCTCGAGCCGGGCGTGCCTCCGCCGACGCCGGTCGTCGTGCTCGGCCCAGGCCCGGTCGAGGTCGAGGTCGTCGGCCCAGGCCCGGTCGAGGTCGAGGTCGTGGGCCCAGGCCCCGTCGTTGCGCCGCCCGCACCACCAGCCGGCGCACCCCCCGATCCCTCGAACTCGCACTGACCGATCGTGTTGCAGGTGTAGCCCTTCGGGCAGTCCTTCTCGCTGTCGACGCAGTCGCGCCTGCAGGTGCCGTCTTGGCAATAGCCCTGAAGGCAGTCGCTGTTGAGCTCGCAGTCGGTCCCCGTCGGCTTCGCGCACGCGCTCGCTGCGCCGAAGATCGTGAGGGCGGCGAGCGCGAGCCGACCCGAAAAGCCAAGCTGCATCCCCGCCATCGTACCTCACGTTCCAGGTGGGACGGCCAGCCTCGCGCAATCGGCGCTCAAGCAGGCTATAAGCGGCCGCAAATGTTGGAGCGCCTTCAACGCATCATCGCCCGCGCGGGTGTCGCCTCGCGACGCGCCTCCGAAGAGCTCATCCTCGCGGGCCGCGTCCGCGTGAACGGGCGCGTCATCACGGAGCTCGGTCACAAAGCCGACTCGCGAAGCGATCGCATCGAGGTCGACGGCAAGCGCATCGTCGCCGAGCCCTTCGTCTACCTCGTCCTGCACAAACCCCGCGGCGTCGTCTCGACGCTCTCGGACCCCGAGGGTCGGCCCACCGTGGGTGAGCTCCTCCGCGGCTTCGGCTCGCGGGTCTTCCCGATCGGCAGGCTCGACTACGCGACGAGCGGTGTGCTCCTCGCGACGAATGATGGTGACTTCTCCCAAGGTCTTTCGCATCCGCGGCGCGAGGTCCCGAAGACCTACGTCCTCAAGGTCGCGGGCACGATGGATGACGACGACGTCGAGCGCTGGCGACGCGGGGTGGATTTGGAAGATGGACGAACCCTACCCGCGCAGGCCCGCATCATCCGCCACGAGGGCGACAAGACCTGGCTCGAGGTCACCCTCCGCGAGGGCCGCAACCAACAGATTCGCCGCATGGGCGAGGCCACCGGGTTCCGCGTGATGCGCCTCGCGCGTGTCTCGTTCGCGGGGATCACCCACGAAGGGCTGCGCCCTGGCGAGGTCCGTCCCCTCGCCTTCATGGAGCTGCGCACGCTGAAAGAGCAATACGGCGTCCCGCATCGCATCCCGCGCGACGCGGGGGGTCCGGTCGTGAAGACCGGGGGCCGGCCCGCACGACCCGGTCGCCCCGGTCGCCCGGAGAGCCGCCGCACACAGCGCGAGGGCTCAGCGGAGAAACCGGCCGATCGGCGCACGCGACGCGGGGCCGACGCTGGGGTTCGCCCCGATGCGAAGGCTCGCCCCGACGCGAAGGCCCGCCCCAACGCGGACGCTAAATCTGAGCGAAGCGGCCGCTCCGGAAAGACGCCTCGAGCAGCTGCGCCACGCGCGCCTCGAGCTCGCGGGCGCGGGGATCGCTGAGCGTCGCGAGCGCGGCCTTGATCTCGCCGAGGGCCTTCAGCTGGCTGAAGAGCTGCACGTCGCCGAGCGCCGAGGCCCCCGTGAGAATCTGCCGGATGCGATCGATCTCGCCGGCGAGCGCCTCGACCCCGACGCCGACGGCGCCGACGCGGCGTCGGTCCGGGTGCTCGCGGAAGAAGGCCTCGAGCACGGGCTGCACGATCCCCTCGAGGATCGCGGCCTGGTCCTCGTTGTTCCAGATGTGCTTGAGGACGAAGAAGTCCGAGGCGTCCGCGCTCTGTCGGCCGTCGATGAACGCGCTCGCCGCGAAGAGCTTCAGCATCTTGACGACGCGGCGATCGCTCAGCGACACGCCCTCGGCGCGGATCTGAAAGACGAGCCCCTTGTAGGCCGAGAGGAACGCGTCGGTGAACGCGAGGCGCTGACCGAACGCGCGACCCATGTCGGCGAGCTCCTTGGCGCTGAGCAAGGGCTGCGGCCGCTCGCCCGAGAGCTGGCGGATCTCGTGCCCGATGCCGCGCTGGAGCAGCTCGGTGAAGTGGTAGGCGTCGAGGTTGTCGCTGCGCACACGCAAGAGGAACCGGTCGAAGATCGCGTTCAGCGTCTCGTCGCCGGGGACCTCGTTCGAGGCAGCGAACACGCTGATGAGCGGGCAACGCATGACCTGCCCACCGCTCGTGAAGCGGCGCTCGTTGAGCAGCGTGAGCAGCGCGTTCAAGATCGCGCTGTTCGACTTGAAGACCTCGTCGAGGAAGACGATCTCTGCCTCGGGCAGCATGCCCGCCGTGTTTCGACGGTATTGCCCCTCGCGGAAGGCCGCGATGTCGACAGGTCCGAAGATCTCGTTCGGCTCGGTGAACCGCGTGAGGAGATACTCGAAGTAACGGGCCTGCATCAGCTCGGAGAGCGAGCGGATGAGCGCGCTCTTCGCCGTGCCGGGCGGCCCGAGGAGCACGCAGTGCTCACCGGCGGTCACCGCGATGACGAGGAGGCGGATGATCTCGTCCTTGCCGAGGAACTGCCGCTCGAGAGACGCGGCGACTTGGCCAAGGCGCTGGTAGATGGGGGGGTTCGCTTGCACGCGGTTCGTGCCGACCGTATTCGACCGGCGCCCCACTCGACAAGGTCACGTTGACGGCGTCGAAAGCAACGACCGCCCGATGAGACTCCGCGCCGCCTTCGCCCCGTCAGGGGCGGCGCGAATTCCTCAAGAAATGCTGGTTCGAGGGGACTAAGGCCGCTCGAAGAGCTTGCGGCAGTGTGGCGCGAACATGCCGCCCGCGACTTCCTTCTTGAGTCGCTCGAGTCCCGCGCTCTCGCCCACGCGATACGACTTCGGCAAGAGGGTCACGTCGAGGCCCTGAGCCTTCCCCATGTCGGAGATCGCGTTCTCGATGTTGGGAGCACCGGCCTCAGAAGCTGGGGATCCGAGGCCGAGCCCGCCGCCGAGCTGTCGCAGGAACGGGATGGGCTCTGCGCAGCCGAGCGCGTAGAGGCCACCTTGCTCCGAGCCGCCGACGATGAGTCGCTTTTTTGGGAGGAGCCACATGATCCCATCGAACAGCGGGCCGAGCGGCATCATCGGACCGTCGGCGGTCACGAGCAGGATGGCCTCCGCGCCGAGCCCAAGAAGATCTTCGAAGGCCGAGAGCACGCGCTCCGCACCAGAAGGCCCACGCTGCGCGAGCTCGCGCCACGTCGCCGGGAGCTTCGCCTCACGCGTGACCGCGTCCTCACCGTCGGTGAAGACCACGCGATGGCGCACGGGAAAAGTCGATAGCGCGCCGAGGGTGTCGAGCAGCAGAGCCGTGGCGAGGTCTTGAGCCGCCGCAGGCCCCATGAAGGAAAGCTGGTCTTTGACGCCGCGCGAAGGCATGACCCCGAGCGCGAGCGCATACGGCCTTACGGTGGGATGGGCACGTTGGTTCATGACAGCGATTCGATCGAGCGGGGAGGATGCCCCTCGTCCGTCCTTGGATGCCCCCAGTGTGCACCTTCAAGGAGTTCGCGGGCCCGGTGATGCGCGGGAACGCGCACACCCCAAGTCGAGCATATCACCACAGCTGGCCCTTCACGTGACGGCGCGCGAACGCGAGCCTTAAGCTCGCCGGCGAAAACCACGTCCCGAAAAGGAAGCCGAGGCCCAAAAAGAAAAACGCCGCGCTCACGAAGTGAGGCGGCGTTCTCAGGAAACTGAGAAGGTCTTGGAGCGGGAGACGAGATTCGAACTCGCGACGTCAACCTTGGCAAGGTTGCACTCTACCACTGAGTTACTCCCGCAGCGACGAGCGACGCGAATCATACTCAGCGCGCGATCTCGGTCAAGAGTTTTTGCGTTGGGTCGAGCGCTTCATCCTTCGGATTCGAAGGCCGCCGCGACATAGCTCACGATCGAGCCCTCGTCGGGGTCGACGTGCTGCGTGTATTCGAGGGCGTGACCACGCGTCGGACCGAGGGCGTCCAAGGCGCGCAGCAGCGTGTAGAGTGGACCCGTCCCACAAACCCGCCGCTCGCTCGCGTCGCTCACGACGTCCGCGAAGAAGCCTGCCGCGTCCCGGCCGAGGAGCGCGCGAATCGAAGCTCGGTCGCGAGCCTCGAGCCGTGCTCGGCCCCGCTCGTCGAGCGCGCGCGGATCACCGAAGCGCGGCCCGACGTGCGCGAGATCAGCCCCGGCAACGACGAGGTATCGCTCGGGGTGGGCCGCCAGCTCTTCCTCGAGCGCGCCGAGCACGACCTCGGACTCGCGCTCGCGCCGCGGATCGAGGCCGAGCGCCTGCGCCCGGCCGAGGCCGCACAAGATCGGCACGATCGAGAGCGGGCGCTCGCCGAAGAGGTGTCGCAAGAACACGAGCTGAAACTCGATCGAGTGCTCGCCTCGATGTTTGTACTCGTCCGCGAAGAGATCGACCCGCGCGCGCGCCGCCACCCGATCGATGAAGGCGCTGTCCGCGTGCATCGCTCCGAGAGGCGTATCCCAGCGCTTCTTCGTGAAGGCGAACGGGCTCCGCATCCCGACGTGACACGTGCCGAGCACGAGCACCGTCTCGACCGATTCAGGGAGCCGCTCCGCGAGCGCTGCATAAGCACTTCCGTAGCCGGGCGCGGCTCGCCACAGATCCATGTGCGGCGCGACGAGGCCGCGCACCGTGCGCTCGAGCTCGAGCGGCGCAGCGACGTCGAGACATCGCTCGTCCACGAACCGCCGGAGGGCCGCCTCCTCACCGTGGTAAGCGCTCCCCGCGAACGCGGCTGGCCGCACGGGAGCCGCACGAAAAGCCTCGACGAGCGCGCGCTTGCGAGCCTCGGCGCGCGCGCCCTCGAGCATGCCCTCGGCGTCGAGGACCTCGACGAGGCGCTCGATGCTCTCGGTCCGCACAGTCGGGGCACCGTCCCGCCGGAGCGCAGCCGCGATCTCGATGACGCTCTTCGTTCCATCCATCAGCGCGAGCGCGCGATCGAGCGGCGGCGGGACCTCGACCGGCCCCGTCGCGATCCCCTCCGCGTCGCGCAAGAGCGTCGTCAGACCGCCTTCGCGCCGCGCGATCCGAATGACCTCCACCCCCCGAAGGATCGGACGCATGCCTGTCCCGTGCGCTACACGCGCTCCACCGCTACGACTCCCGCGATCTTCTGAAGCCGGCGCATCACGCTCTTCAGCTGGTTCAAATCCGAACAAAGGAACGTGAACACGTTGGTCGCGCGCCCGTCGTCACCCGCGCGGCACTGGGCCTCGCTGATGTTGATCCCCTGCTCGTGGAAGGTCTGACCGATCGTCGCGAGGATGCCGAGCCGATTCTGCGTCGTGACCTTCACCTGCACGGGCCGGTTGATCTTGGCCTTCGCGTCCCAGGTGATCTCCACGCGGCGCTCGGGGTCCGTGTCGAAGGCCTTCGGGCAGCCGCGCCGATGCACGGTGACGCCGCGACCGCGCGTGATGAACCCGACGATCTCGTCGCCCGGCAGCGGGTTGCAGCATTTCGTGTAGCGCACGAGCACGTCGTCGACGCCGTTCAGGCGGATGCCTGCGCCGTCGCGCCCCGTGATCTTGCGGACGAACTGCTCGATCTTCCCTTCCCTCAGGCTGGGCGGGACGCTCGGCGGCGCGTCGCCCTCGGGCGGCGGCGCGAGGACCTCGACGATGGCCTTCGCTGCGATCTTCCCGTAGCCGACGTTCACGCAGAGCTCGTCGAACGCGGCGATTTTGAAGTGCTCGAGGACCTTCTTCATGTCGTCGTCGCTCTTCTGCAGCTTCGCGAAGCTGAGCGACGCGGCCTGCATCTCCTTCTCGAGGAGGTTCTTGCCGAGCTTCAGCGACTTGTCGCGAGACTCCGTGCGCAGGTACTGGCGGATGCGCGATCGGGCGCGACCGCTCACGACGAAGTCGAGCCAGTCCTTCGACGGCGACTGATGCGCGCTCGTCATGACCTCGACGACGTCGCCGTTCCGCAGCTTGTAGCGGAGCGGCACGATGCTGCCGTTCGCGCGCGCGCCCGAGCAGTGATGCCCGACCTCGCTGTGGATCGCGTACGCGAAATCGATCGGCGTCGAGCCGCGTGGGAAGACGCGGACGTCGCCCTTCGGCGTGAAGACGTAGACCTCGTCCTGGAAGAGGTCGACCTTCACGCTCTCGAGGAACTCGGCCGGGTCCTTGAGCTCCTTCTGGAACTCCATCAGCTGGCGCAGCCAACCGAAGCGCGCGGCGTCGCGCGGGTCGATCCCACCCGAGCGCTCCTTGTATTTCCAGTGCGCCGCGATGCCCTGCTCGGCCACGCGGTGCATCTCGTGCGTGCGGATCTGGATCTCGATGCGCTCGCTGCTCGGGCCGATGACCGTCGTGTGGAGCGACTGGTACATGTTCGGCTTCGGCAGGGCGACGTAGTCCTTGAAGCGGCCCGGCACCGGCGTCCACTGCGAGTGGATGACCCCGAGGCACGCGTAGCAATCCGCGACCGACTCGACGACCGCGCGGAACGCGATGACGTCGTACACCTTGTCGAAGTCGCACTGCTGCGCCTGCATCTTGCGCCACACCGAATAGAGGTGCTTCGCGCGGCCGGTGACCTCGGCCGCGAAGCCCTGCTTCGCGAGCTTCGTCGACAGGATCTTGCAGACGTCGGTGATGTACTTCTCGCGGTCGGGCGCGCTCTTTTTGATCTTGTCGACGAGGTCGTTGTAGGCCTCGGGCTCGAGGTACTTGAACGCGAGATCCTCGAGCTCGCTCTTCACGCGCGCGATGCCGAGCCGGTTCGCGAGCGGCGCGTAGATCTCCATCGTCTCGCGCGCGATGCGATCCTGCGACTCGGGCTTCATGTGCTCGAGCGTGCGCATGTTGTCGAGCCGATCGCAGAGCTTCACGAGCAGCACGCGGATGTCGCGCGCCATCGCGACGACCATCTTGCGGAAGTTCTCCGCCTGCCGGTCCTCGCGCGAGATGAAGTTGATCTTCGAGAGCTTCGTGACGCCGTCGACGAGGAACGCGACCTCTTCACCGAACTCGCGCTCGAGATCGTCGACCGTCGCGAGCGTGTCCTCGACGCAGTCGTGCAGAAGCCCCGCGCACACGCTCGCCGTGTCGAGCTTCAGCTCGGCGATGATGCCGGCGACGCTCGCGGGGTGGATGAAATAAGGGTCTCCGCTCTTGCGCATCTGACCCGAGTGGGCCTTGAGCGAGTACTCCCACGCGCGCTCGATCAGCGCGGCGTCGGCGTTCGGGTGGTACGACCGGACACGCCCGACAAGCTGCTGCGAGGATTCCATGCGTCTTGCGGTGCGCTGTGACAGCGCTCCGACAAGAGAACCTAACACCCGCTATCGCAGCCTGCAATTTCCCGCACGGGTCGCACCGAAGAGAAATGGGCGCCCGCGCGTCTCGAGTGCCCCGCGGGTCGCGTGGCGGTCATCACGCGAGCCCCGCGCAGGTCGCGCGCATGCGGGGCCCGCTCGAGATCACGACGCGCAAGCCGAACGAAACGGCTCACGCGAGCCGAGATCCTTGCGGCGCCGCGCGCGCGACGCGACCTTCGCGGCGCAGTGAATTCCCTCGGCGTTTACCTCCATTTCCCCTGGTGCCTCGCGAAGTGCCCGTATTGCGACTTCGCCTCGTATCCCGCGACGCGCGAAGAGATCCCGCACGAGCGCTACGCCGACGCCATCGTGCGCGAGCTCGCCGAGCGTGCGAGCGCGCTCGAGCAGAGCCTCGCGACCATCTTCATCGGCGGCGGCACGCCGTCGCTCTGGTCGCGCGCGGCGCTCGGCCGCGTGCTCGCGGCCGTGCGCAGCACGCTCGCCCCCCGAGACCCCGCCGATCCCCCGGTGGAGATCACCGTGGAGTGCAACCCGAGCTCGTTCGACGAGCGCGCCGCGACCGAGCTCCTCGAGGTCGGTGTGAACCGCGTGTCGATCGGCGTGCAGTCGCTCGACCAGGAGCGGCTCACGTTCCTCGGTCGCTTGCACGACGCGTCGGGCGCGGTCGCCGCGCTCCGCGCAGCGGAGCGCGCGGGCTTCAAGCGCATCAGCGCCGACCTCATCTTCGGGGTCGAGGGCGGCAAACCGCAGTCGCCCGCCGACGCCGCGCGCGAGGCGCGCGCCGTCGCCGAGCTCGGCCTCACGCACGTGTCGGCGTACGGCCTCACGATCGAGCCGGGGACTGCGTTCGGCGAGCTCCACCGCAAGGGGCGACTACCCATCGCGCCCGACGAGCGCATCGTCGACTCGTTCTTCGCGATCGAAGAGGTGCTCGAGTCCTTCGGCCTCGAGCACTACGAGATCTCGAACTACGCACGCCCCGGCGAAGAGTCGCGCCACAACCTCGGGTACTGGCGAGGCCACGACTACCTCGGGCTCGGCGTCTCGGCGGTCGGCTGCGTGAACGCGCGCCGCTACAAAAACCAGAAAGATCCCGGCCGCTACCTGCGCGCGGTGCTCGAGGCGCGCGGCCCTCTCGAAATGGAGAGCGAAGACCTCGACCCCGAGACGCGTCTGCGCGAGCGCATCATGCTCGGCCTGCGCCTGCGCGATGGCTTCGACCTCGAGGCCGCCGCACGCGAGCTCGGGATCGAGCGCGCGGCACGCGAGCGCGAGCCCGCGCTCGCGCGCCTCGTGAAGCTCGGTCGCGTCGAGCGTGACGGCACGCGCGTGCGCGTTGCACGCCACGCGCGCGCCCTCACCGACGGGATCGCCGCCGACCTCTTCTGACCGTCAGCTGCCTTTACGATCTTCGGGGGCGGTGTCACCATCCGGGCGTGCCTTCGACCCACGTCGTTCGCCAGGGAGAGTGCCTCGCCAGCATCGCGGACCGCTACGGCTTCGCCGACTGGCGCCGCGTCTACGACCACCCATCGAACACCGAGCTCCGACAGGCCCGCCCGGACCCGCACGTGCTCTTCCCCGGTGACGTCGTCGAGATCCCCGACCACGAGACCACGTGGGTCTCGTGCGCGACGGAGCGCACGCACGAGTTCGTGGTGAGGAAGCCGCGCGTCTTCTTTCGTCTTCGGCTGAAGTACGACACCGACGAACCGATCGCGGGGAAGAGCTACCGGCTCGAGCTCGGCGACACTGTCTTCGAGGGCAAGACCGCCGGCGACGGCTTGATCGAGCACCCCGTCCCTGTCCACGTCGAGCGCGGGTTGCTCGAGCTCTGGCTCGTGGGCAGCCCACCCGATCCGCCCTCGATGACCTTGCCCGTGAAGCTGGGTCACCTCGATCCCGTCGACACGCCGAGCGGGGTCCTCGCGCGCCTCGCGAACCTCGGCTTCTACAGCGGCGCGCCGAGCGACGAGCTCGACGAAGACGCCGAGAGCGCGCTCGCGGCCTTCCAGGAAAAGCACGGCATCGAGGTCACGGGCCAGCCGTGCGACGCGACCCGCAAGAAGTTGCGATCGCTGGCCGAGGGCAACTGATCGCTACAATATTGTCAGCACTACTTCACGGCATCGCGTCGACGAAGCGCGCGACCTCGGCCCGCTCGGACCGCGCGTAGTTCTTCCTCGGGGCGACCGAGAACGAGAACGCCGCGCCCGAGATCTCCTGCGCGAGGTTCACCGCGAGATCGCACACGCGGAGCGCGCCGGGGGGCCGGCCCTCGGGGTCGTGGCCGCCGTAGAAGCTGACGGGAGTCTCGTCCTCGAGCAGCGGCGCCAGCGCGGGCAAGAGCCACGGCGCGTGCAAATACGCACACTGTTCGAACAAGTGCAGCAGGTCCTCACCACGGGCGGCGTGGAGCTGCCGCGCGAATTGCTCGCGCGCCGCTGGCTCACCCGCACGAGCGAGCGCGACCACGCAGCCCTCGCGGGCGACGGGATCGGGCTCGCGGTCGCAGCGCTCTCGGAGCGCCCTCACGTCGAGGGCGGCGCCGACCCGCCCGAGGGCGCGCGCGATTCCGGAGCGCGTCCACGGGTCCTCGGCCCGGTCGTACGCTGCGAAGAGCGCGGCCTGCATCACGGGCTGTGCGCGCCGCTCGAGGCCGCTCAATGCGGCGCCCCGAACCTGGAAGTGGGGATCGTCGAGCGCGAGCACCAGGGCGTGCGCTGCGTTGGGATGTTCGACGCGCAGCAAGCACTGGACGGCGAGCTCCCGGACCTCCCATGAGGGCGTTCGCAAGAGCTCCACGAACGCTGCGACATCGGCGCTCGTCGCTTTTGCGGAGTCACCAATGACAGTTCGGTCACCGAGCGCCGCGCGCTCCGACAGTGCGCTCACGTGCCAGTCCCTGCGTATTGGTTATTTTTGAAGATGGTCGCACGCGCGAGGAGCCCGCGGCTCGTCTTGGAGACGATGTTCTTCAGCGCGACCAGGTTACCCACCTCGCCGGCGCCGTAACCCATATCCGCACGCCATGCGGGATCGGTTGGTAGGTTTACATAGTTGAACATGAGGTTACGCCGCGCGAACACGAACTGCTGGTCGGGTTGATCGTACGTGTGCGAGAGGCCGAGGTAATGGCCGAGCTCGTGCGCGAGCGAATGGGCGATTCGATGGGTGGGGACGCGCTCGACGCGCCCCCCTTTCTCCGGCTTATCGGGGTCGGCCAGTTCGTCGACTGACTCGATTGTCACCGCTTGGAAGACCGCCGGTTTGTCGAGGCCCTCGTCCTTCGTCTTGTGCTTACCGATACCTTGTCCATAGAGCCCCGACTTGATGAAGCGCGGTATCAAGTAAACATTGACCGCCGCGTCGTCGTACTGGAGCGCGACGAGCTTGTTGCGATCGTCATTGCCGATGGCGGGCTTGCGGTACGGGGGCTTGTGCGAAAGCTCTTTTGCGACCTTGGCCGCGAACTCGATCCCGCAGGCGCGCCATATGTGGTTGATCGGCTCGAAGATCTGGTCGCGCAGGGCGTCCGACATGGCGGCGCTCTCCGTCGCGCCGGCGTTGCCTGTGAGCTTTACGGGGTAGACGACGACCGAGATCTTCGCGAGCTGGAACACCCATATCTCGAGCTCGTGAATCACCACGAACTTGTCTTTGGAGGAGTGATAGCGGACGAGGAGGCGCGCCTTCTTCGGCTCTTGGCCGCCGCCCGCGACGCCCTTGATTTGGAGGTTCTGTTCGACCTTCGCGTCGAGCGTGTGCGGTTTTTTGGGGGCTACGACCTCGACGATCGACTCGTCCGAGCTCACGACGGAGAGCTCGGCGCCGACGTCGATATGCAGGCGCTTCAACAGGAGTTCGACGGTGTCCCCCTCGGTCATACCAACGACGGACGCCAGCTCCGGGCCCGTGCCGCGCGCGTCGATGTCCGGGTATCTCCTGTCGGGCGGGCCGTGTATGGCGCGTTGAAACTCGACGAGCACGACGCGTCGATGGGTGGTTACGGAGAGCGATTGCGAGGCAGCCATATCAATCCTTGCTGTCTGCGGCGGCCGAGAGCGTGTCCAGCGTCCTCTTCCCGCCAACCTGTTCGACGCCATATCGGGTCTCGACATGCGAGTCCTCTGGAGACGCGAGATCAGGTGACACCCCAATGGGGTGGAGCTTGCTGTCAGCCTCGAACCGGGCGACCGCCAAATCCAGCGCGTGCGACTCCTTGGCCTCGACGGGCCCAGGCTCGTAGCCGAGTATCTCGAGACGGCGGGCTACGCCCTTGAGCCCGGAGCCATCGCCAGCCGGGACATCCTTGCGCGGCTTGTCTTTTATCGATTCGGCGATGACCTTCTTGATCGCGTAGCGCGTATTGAAGATCTCGAGCTCGATCTTCCTGTCGGGCGCGAGGTCGAGCTCGACCGCGCCGCGCGCGTCGGTCTTACCGGCGAGTGTGGGGACCTCCACGCCGTCGTGAAAGACTTTGTAGTCGACCTCGGGGATGCCCCGCTGAGCGGCCTCGCCGTAGATGCCTGGGAACTTCTGGAAGAAGACGGTGACGCGGCTGATCGTCTTGACGTTCACGTCCTTCGAGTCGGCCGGAACACGCTTGACGTTCGTCTCGTGCTGACCGTCGTTTGCCATATGTCCGGGCCAGCCTAGGACACGGCACGAGGGTCTTCAACCTGCGACAACGGTGCAACCGCGCGCGTTGCGGGGCAACACACGCCCAGCTCGACTGTGGGCTAAACGAGCCTCGATGATGACAATGCTGTCAGCGAACCGCGACCGCTCAGCCCCCGCAGACGTAGGGCGCATAGCAGGCTTGGCCGCACTCGAAGCAATCGAGACAGGCGCGCGCAGGGTCGTAGAGCTCGGCGGAGGCCGGGTCCTGTGCGCGGCAGGTCTCCCAGCAGTCGGCCGGGGTTCCGTCGCAGAGGCTGATGCACTGGTCGATGCCGGCGCAGCCAGGATCGTTGAGGCACGCGCTGATCTCGTCCTGACACGGGCCGTTCGCCGCGCACTGCCGGCACTGGTCGCAGTCGGTCAGATCGCGGCACGACGCGCCGCCCTCCGAGCTGGAGGAGCCACCGCCCCCATCCGAACCGCCGGCGCCGCCCTCCCCTCCTCCGCTGCTCCCACCCGTTGTCCTGATTTTGCAGGCTTGTCCGACGAGCAGGCCCGCAGCGAGCACGGCGCCGACGAGCGAGAAGGAGAGGATCTGGACGGACAGCGAGCGCATCTCTCGGCCCTAGCACGCGGCGCCGAAACGGGCACGAATCCGGTCAGGCCAGGGTCTTCTTCGCGAAGAGCGCGAGCGCGGTCTTGCGAGCCTTCTCGCCTTGTTTGTCGTCGAGGAAGACCTTCGCGCCGGGCTCGCGGTCGTAGCTCATCAGGTTGTTCTTCACCGACGAGTGATCGTTGCCGAGGTAGTGCCCGAGCTCGTGCGCCATCGTGGTCGGCAACGCGCTCGCCGCGACGATGATGTACTTCTTCGAGAGGTCCGAGAGCTTGCGCCACGTGACCCCCATGCGGAAGACCTTCTTGTCGTCGACGTCGCGCAGCGAGGCGACGAAGAAGATGTTCACGACCTGCTTCTGCATGTGCTCGGACATCGCGTCGCGATCGGTGGCGGACTCGAGGCGCGCGGTCTTTTGCGGCAGATCGACGAGGTCGCGTGCCTCGTGGAACGCGACGCCGTGCTCTCCGAAGATGGTGTTCGCCTGCGCGAGCTGCGCGTCGATGAAGTCGCGCGTCACGACGCCGACCGTGGCGGCTTTGTCGCCCTCACCGAGGAGCTCTTGGGCGACGCCGAACGCGAGCGGGATCGACGGCACCACGGTCTCGCCTGCCGAGAGAGAGCGGGCGACGAGCAAGGAGGGCGTCGCGAGCAAGCCCAAGACGACGCTGCGCCGACCGACGAGCATCACCGGAGCGTAGCGCGCAGCGCTGGGTGAGGCCGCGCGAGCAGGGTTCGCACGCGCTGGAGGGTGCAGCTCTCCCCCCAAAAAAAGACCCCTCGAAGACGAGGGGTCGTGGTGCGAAGCAGAGGACTTGAACCTCCACGGGAGTTACCCCACTGGAACCTGAATCCAGCGCGTCTGCCAATTCCGCCAGCTTCGCGAGCTGTGTTGGGCAGGCTTCTTAGCGCACCTCGAGCGTGGTCTGCAATGACCTATGTTGGCGCGGTGAAGCCAGCCGATCCGAACGACGCCGGCTCGAGCGCGGAACTGACGAGCGCGGACGCTGCGAACGAGCGTGGGACGGCGCTCGCGAAGGCTGGGCGGCCGGTCGAGGCCGAGGCCGCATTTCGGCGGGCGATCGAGCTCGACCCGCGATCGTTCAAGGCGCACGCGAACCTCGCGACGGTGCTGCGTGGACAGGGCCGGCTCGAAGAGGCGATCGCCGAGCTCGCTCGCGCCGTCGAGCTCGAGCCCGGTGCTGCGAGGCTCTCCGCGAGGCTCGCGCAGGCGCTCCTCGACGCGAAGCGCCCGGCCGAGGCTCGTGTGCACGCGGAGCGCGCGTGCACGCTCGAGCCGAACGCGACGCACGCGGCGCTCGCGGTGAGGGCGCACGCCGAGGGACGCACCGAAAGCGAGGACACCGCGATGCTGCGGGCCGCGCTCGATCGGCTGGAGAAGACCGACGCGCCCGCGCGCGCTTGCCTCGCCGCGGCCGACCTCGCGCGGGAGGCGCTGCTCGTCGACGCTGCGATTCGACTCGCGGCGCTCGCTGCAGCGCGCGGCGGCGCGACCGAAGAGGGGCGGCGCGGGGCGCTCGCGCACGCCGTGCTCCTCCGCGAGAGCGGTGATCCGAAGGGCGCGCTCGCGGCGCTCGAGGCGCGCGCCGAGGTCGACCCCGACCCGGCGATCCTGCGGGCGTGGGCGACGCAGCTCAGCCGCGCGGGCGATTACCCCGCGGCCGATCGCGTGCTCGCGCGCGGCGTCGCCCTGCATCCGGACGCGCTCGCGCTTTGGGTCGAGCGCGGAGAGCTCGCGCGGATCGCGGGCGCGGTCGACCTCGCGAAGCAGACCTTCGAACACGTCCTCGAGCGCGAGCCCGGGAACGCGACGGCGAAGTTCGGGCTCGCGCGCGTGCTCGCCGACGCGGGCTGGATCGACGAGGCGTGTGCGCTGCTAGACAGCGCGGCGCGCGCCGAGCCGCTCGCGAAGAACCTCCACGAGACGCGGCTCTTCGTCGGTCTGCACCGCCCCGCCGATCCGCTCGCTGTGCGCAGGGAGCACGAGCGCTTCGCGGCGCGGTTCTTGGTCGCGCGCGAGACCACGCGACTCGGCGCGCGATCGCTCGACCCCGAGCGAAAGCTGCGGGTCGGGTATCTCTCGCCGGACTTCCGCGAGCACGCCGTCATGCGCTTCATGACGGGCATCCTCGCGGAGCACGATCGCGCAGAATTCGAGGTTTTTTGCTATTCGACCGCGCATCGCGAGGACGAACGGACACGCGTCGTCCGCGCGATGGAGCTCACTTACCGCGCTGTCGGTGCGCTCTCGGCGCGCGCCGCGGCGGCGGTCATACGCGACGACGAAATCGACGTGCTCGTCGAGCTCGCGGGGCACACCGCGCTCAGCCGCCTCGATGTGCTCGCGGCGCGCCCAGCGCCCGTGCAGATCTCGTATCTGGGCTATCCGGCGACGACGGGTCTCGACGCGTGCGACTACCGGATCACCGACGCCGTCGTCGACCCACCGGGCGAGAGCGACGCGCACTGCGTGGAGCGGCTCCTTCGATTGCCGAACGCGATGTGGTGCTACGCCGAGCCTGCGGCGGGCGAGATCACGCCGCGCCCCGCGGGAGGCCCCGTCGTGTTCGCGAGCGCGAACCGAGGCAGCAAGCTCGGTGACGAGGCGATCGCCGCGTGGGCCGAGATCCTCGCGCGCGTGCAGGGCTCGACGATGCTCGTGAAGGGCCGCGGGCTCGGCAGCGAGCTCGGGCGCGCGCGGTTGCTCAGGCATTTCACAGCGCGCGGGATCGACCCTGCGCGCGTGACGATCGCGGGCTGGACGCCGACGCGCGCCGAGCACCTCGCGAGCTGGAGCGCGGTCGACCTCGCGCTCGACTCCTTTCCGTACGCGGGGACGACGACGAGCTGCGAAGCGCTGCACATGGGCGTGCCGGTGGTGTCGCGCGTCGGGCGCGCGCACGTCGAGCGCGTCGGCGCGAGCCTGCTCGGCGCGGTGGGCCTCGGCGAGCTCGCGGTCGATTCGTGGGACGCGTACATCGAGCGCGCGGTCGAGCTCGCGAACGACGAGCCGCGTCGGCGCGAGCTGCGCAAGACGCTGCGCGATCGCCTGCGAGCGAGCACGCTCGGGGACGCGGCGCGCTTCACCCGCGGGTTCGAAGCGCTCTTGCGCGACGCCTGGCGAAGCTACGCGACCTCGCGCGAGGCTCACGCTGCGAGCGGCTGTGATGGGCGGTGGGTCCGCCGCGGGGCGGAGCTCGCTTGTGTGCCGCGCTCGATCGAGGCGCGCCAGACCTTCGTCGCCCTCGAGCAAGGCCTCGAAGAGCGCGACGCCGAGGCTGCGTTCTTCCGCGCCTCGATCGCGCCGGGCTCGGAGATCGTGAGCGACGCCGGCGCGAGCCAGGCGCACCTCACCTCGCTCGCCGAGGCAACCAGGGTCGGTCGCGTCCACGCGGTCGTGCGCGACGCAGCCGCGCGCGCTCGACTCGAAGCGCTGCTCGCAGTCCGCTCGCTGCCGATCGCGATCCACGCCGAGCGACCGTCGCCCGCGGCGAGCGCCTCGATCGAGTGCGACGCCGGCGACGCGCTCGCGCTCCTCGCGACGTGCGCGGCTCCGAGCGACGTGCTCCTGCGCGCGGTGAGCGCGTCGGGCGAGGCGCTCGCGACGCTCGCCGAGTCGGCGGAGCGCGCGGGGGTCTTCGCGGGGTTCTCGGTGCCTTCACTGCATGCGCGAGGCGCGCTCGTCCCCGCTCGAGCGGTCCCGAGCCGCGCGCGCGTCGGCAGGACTTCGCTCCTCATCGTGGGTGCGGAGAGGCTCGCTTCGCTCGAGCGCGACGGACGCGTCGCGCGTGACGTTCGCCTCGAAGCCAGCAGCAGCGACGCGAGCGCGGCGGGGATCGTCGCGGCCGCGCACGCAGCCCGCGAGGGCGGCTACGCGGCGCCCGAGCTCTGCGCGCAGGTTCGCGCCCTGTTCGATCGCGTGGGTCACGACCGCGAGCTCTGCGCGGCGATCGAGGCCGCGATCGACGCGAGCGCGCGCTCGAGCTTCGACCGGCTCGACGAGCACCTCGAGCTCCTCGTCGAGTACGCGCGGCGCGGTGGCGAGAGCGACGCGATGAACGAGCGGCTCGGCCTCGCGAGGGCGCTCAAGAGGGAACGGGCCGGCGACGGATGAGCCCCGCGATCTTCGCGCCGAAGTTGGAGACGCGCTCGAGGAGCTCCGGCGACAAGAACACGACGTAGAAGGTCACCATCTGGAAGCTGAAGTAAAATAAGTTGTACATCGTAAGCGCTATGAACGCGTGAAACGTCAGGCCGACGAGGCACGCGTAGGGAACCAAGCGCCGCACCGAAAAGAGGATCGGAGCGAGCAGCTCGAACGCCAGCGTCGCGACCTCGAACATCGCGAGGACCTGCGGCGGCAAGATCGCGAGGAGCGTCGCAGCAGGAACCGTCCGGTAGCTGCCCATGAGCTGCGTGCGCAGCACGTCGGGCACCGAGAGCCAGTCGCCGTGGAAGATCTTGCACGACCCTGCGGTGAAATACTGGATGAGCAGGTTCAGCTGGACGACCCGCAGTGGCCAAGCCGATTGCACGACGCGGCCCGCTTCACCCGTGCGCGCAGCAGGCGCCAAGGCGAACAGCAAGAACATCGTCACGTAGAACTTGTTGAGCGAGTAAGCTGAGATCTCGTCGACGAGCTGCGCATAGATCGCACACGCAGCGGTGACTGCGGCAGCCGGGCGGACAGCGCGCCCTGCGACGACGCACGCGGCGCCCCCGAAGGTCGCGAGCGCGAACACGGGAACGGCCGCGACGGGCAGGAGCGGCAGCGGCGACGGCTTGAAGCAGCTCGCAGTCCCTGCGTCGAAATGCACGCCGGCGCTCGTCAGCCACTCTCGCCACGAGCTGAAGCGAAACAGCATGTAAGCTATGAACGAGATCGAGAAGGCGCGTCGGAAGAGATCGAAGCGAACCGCCGGCAGGTCTCCGAAGAGGTGCTCGATGACGCGGTCGATCACCTCACTTCTTGCAGGCATGCATGGCCTCCCAGCGCGACTCGGCGACGACCTGCTTGGCGCCCTCGATGGGACGCCGACCATCGAAGAAGTGGGTCGAGAGGTCTGCTTGGCGACTCAGCGGATAGGCGTCGAGGCGCTTCTTCTCCCAAGCTCCTTTCGGGAAGTCGTACGAGTTGGTGAAGTCGTAGGCCTGGACGAACCGAATCGCGACGATGGGGGGAACATCGGGGTGCAGGGCTCCGATCCGATCCCTCACGAACTCCGCGAGCTGCTGACGCTGCAAGAGTCCGCGCGACGTGATGGTGGAGCGACCGACGAGCATGTCGAAGCGGCTCGCGTGACCGAACGGGTGCATCGTCGAGAGCTCGGCGTCGTCGAGGTGTTCGATCCACTCGCCGTCCTCCGAGGTTTTGTAGAGGACGTGGAACGAGTCCCAATACGCGGGTGCCTTCGTGAAGAGGCAGCCGACGCGATACTGGTTGTTGAGGTAGTGGCCGACTAGCGGCACGTCGCGGTTGGTGCCGCCGACCCAAGCGATCGGCAGGAGCCAAGCGACGACGAACAGCCCGAACAGCAGGGCGTCCCGCGTGCGGACGCGCCTCGTCGAGGCGACCATCCATTTCCCATATCAGCCGCGGTCGGGCCGCGGAAGCATGCCCTTAGGGTGTCGTGCAGCTGCCCGGGCCGACGGGTTCGCCGTCGGAGATCTCCTCGAGCACGAAGCGCGTGTTGTCGCTGTCCTCGGTGCCGACGCTCTGCGAGAGCAAGACGACGTCACAAGGCTCGCCCTCGAGCGTGGCCGAGTAGAGACCGAGATTGTCGAGGTCGATCACGACGACCCCACGGCCAGTGCGCTCGTTGAGCAACGTGACCTCCGCGCCCTCGATGCACGTGCCGACGATTTGCCAGCTGGTCGCGGACTCGGCGTGCACGGTCTCGGGTTCCTCGGGGGGAGGAAGGGGCAGCGTCGGGCTGAGACAGCCGGGCGCGAGGATGCCGAGCGCCAGCACGACACCGAACATCGCCGCGACGATCGAAGCGCGGCGGCGACCAAGAATGGAGCGGGGTTCGCGAGGCGAGCGCATCGGTGAAGAGTCCACGGTCGGACTCATGAGTGGATGATACCCCGGCGCGCCATTTGTCTTTCGTCGAACGGCGAACGGGCCGGGGTTCAGGCGGGGACGACGTTCAGCTTCCGAGGCTTTTTCTTGGGTGCCGGCGGGGGCGGCGCCATCGATGTTTCGCTGTCGGGGTCGTGCAGCTCACCGACGAGATCGGCCTCGGCGGCCTGCGTGATGGTGACTCGCCGGAGCTCACCTGCGTGGGCCTCGCCACCCGAGAGGTAGACCTGCCCGTCGATCTCGGGCGCTTGTCCTGCGTGCCTCGCCATCATCACGAACTCGTGCTCGTCGCTCTCGCCCTCGACCAAGACCTCGAGCTCGCGGCCGATGAGCGCCTCGTTCTTCTTGGCCATGATTCGACGCTGTAGCTCTTGCAGTTTGCGCAGCCGCCGGTTCGCGGTGCGAGCGGGCACCTTGTCCGCCATGTCGAAGCTCGCGCTCGTCTCTTCGTCCGAGTAGCGGAAGAGCCCGACGCGATCGAACTCCGCCCACTTCACAAACTCGACGAGCTCGCTGAACTCCTCTTCGGTCTCGCCGGGGTGACCGACGATGAAGGCCGTGCGGAAGAAGAGGCCGGGGATCGCGCCTCGCAGCCGCTCGACGACCTTGCGCAGGCGCGCGCCCCCGTGCCCGCGCTTCATCCGGCGCAGCATCGGGTCGGCGGCGTGCTGGAGCGGCATGTCCACGTACGGGACGACCTTGGTCTTGCCCTGGTAGAGCTCGATCAGCTCGTCCGTGAGCGTCTCGGGATAGAGGTAGAAGACGCGCACCCAAGCGAGGCCCGGCACTTCGGCGACCGCGCGCACGAGCGCGGCGAGCGTGGGCTTCTCGGGTCGATCGCGACCGTAAGCGACCGTGTCTTGCGAGACGAGGTTCACCTCTTTCACGCCCTGCGCGACGAGGGACTCGACCTCGCGGACGACGTCGTCGATCCCGCGCGAGCGCTGCTTGCCACGGAGCGCGGGGATCACGCAGAACGAGCAGCTTCGATTGCAGCCCTCGGCGATCTTCACGTAGGCGCTGCCCCGGCGCGTCGACAGGACGCGCGGTGAGCTCGCGCTGACGAGCCAGTCCGCGGGTTGGCCGACGGCGATGCGATCGGCGGTCCCGCGCAGCACCGCGCCGAGGCGCATCATGTCGCTCGAGCCGAGCAGGTGATCGATCTCCGGGATCTGCTCGCTCAGCTCTTTGGGATGACGTTGTGCAAGGCATCCGGTGACGACGAGCTTCTGACAGTGGCCCTCGTCACGGTAGCGAGCCATCTCGAAGATGGTGTCGATCGACTCCTTCTTCGCGTCGCCGATGAAGCCACACGTGTTCACGACGATGACCTCGGCGTCAGCGGGATCGCCGACGTGTTCGAAGCCGTCGCCGAGCGCGAGCCCGAGCATGACCTCGGAGTCGACGCGGTTCTTCGGGCAGCCGAGGGAGACGAGGTGAAGCTTGCGCGGTTGCATGGTTCTCAGGTGGCGGGGGCGCTCATGTCGCGCACGAAGCGAGAGAAAAGGCTGAGCGTGTCGTGGGGGCCGGCGGCGGCCTCCGGGTGAAACTGGACGGAGAACGCGCGCGCCTCGGGGACGTCGAGCCCCTCGCTCGTGTCGTCGTTGAGGTGCGAGAAGCTCGGGCGTGCGCCACGCGGGAGGCTGGCGGTGTCGACCGCGAAGCCGTGGTTCTGCGAGGTGATCGAGACCTTGCGGGTCGCGAGGTCGACGACGGGCTGGTTGAGGCCGCGGTGACCGAACTTGAGTTTGTAGGTTCGCCCGCCGAGAGCCAGCGCGAGCAGCTGGTGCCCGAGGCAGATCCCGAAGAGCGGTCGCTTGCCGAGCAGCCCGCGAATCGTGTCGATCGCGTAGGTGACGGCCGCGGGATCGCCAGGGCCGTTCGACACGAAGATGCCGTCGGGACCGAGCGCGAGGATCTCTTCGGCGGTCGTGCGCGAGGGCACCACCGTCACGCGGCAACCGACGCCGCGCAGGCTGCGGAGGATGTTGGTCTTCATCCCGAGGTCCATCGCAACGACGTGCGCCGTGGTCGTGTCGAGCGAGGATTCGTAGGTTCGGACACTCTTCGCAGTGACCTCACTCGCGAGATCGAGCCCCTCCATCTTGGGGGCTGCGCGCGCGAGGTCGACGAGGTCCGCCGTCGAGAGCGCGCCGATCGCACCGTTTTGAGAGCCGTCGTCGCGGAGCTTGCGCGTGAGGCGTCGCGTGTCGATCCCCGTGAGTCCC
>JAXLYR010000030.1:0-73533 GCA_046351325.1 Polyangiaceae bacterium
CACCCGCGCCACGCGGCCGCAACGGCGTCCACCGTAGACAGTCCTGGACCCGTTCTGTACATAACGAACATGAGCCCCTTTTGCGCGCGGGGAGCGCTGCTCGCGGTTCTTGCCTTGTTGATTGGCTGCGCTGCGGACAGTCAGCAGACGACCAACGGCACCTCGACCCGAGCGAGCTCTTCCACAACGACGGTTGGCGTCGAACCGCGGGAGCCCCCGCCTCGCGTCCTCGGTGACAAGTTTGTAGTCGACCCCCATGACCCGCTGCCCAGCGGCGCGGTCGCACGTTGCGGTACGAGCCTGTGGCGCGCCCCCAGCGAAGAACACAGCTTCACAGTGACCGAAGACGGCGGCATTTGGATCACAATCGGCTATCCCACGCGATTGAGGAACATCGCGACTGGGGTCGAGACGGAGATCCCTGACTCGCTCGTGACCGTGTTACCGGACGGTAAGGCCGCGCTCCTCCGACGGAAAGGCGCGCTCGTCGTCTTCGATCTCGAGAAGAAGAGCGTCGCCCGCGTCCTTGACCTGAGCTCCGTCACCACACAATCACCAAGCTCAGACTCGGTGCGGCTGTCCCCTGGGGGCTCGACCGCTGTCCTTCAATTCGAGAAGACCCTCCACGTCGTCGATCTCACTACAGGGCAGTTGGCCCGCCCTGTCTCGCTCCCCGACAGCTTCATTCCAGTGTCGGTCGCCGACGGGGGCGCTCGGATTCTCCTCGTCCGCTTCCAGGATTGGGCAGTCCTCGAGTTTCGTGTCGTCGAGGTCGCGACGGGCAAGGTCTTGGCGCAGGCCGACTTCCAGAAGGACTTGCGTCAGAAGCCGGACCAACAGGCATATGTCGAGCGCATGAGCCCGAGGCTCACCACCGATGGCAGCGCGCTCTACTTCATCGAGCGGACGAACAAGAGCTTCAATAACCACTCGCAGACCTTCGTACGCGTCGACGCGAAGACGGGCAAGCGCACCGCCTCGACAAACATGGAGACCGCCAACTACGCGCGCGATTTCTCATTGTCGGTGGACGGCAAACTGGCGCATTTCACGATGCCATTCGGGGATTTTGATCGGTGGACCGTCCTCGACCTCCAAACGAGCCAATTCGGCCCGTGGCATGATGACAACTTTGTCGGCGTATCAGCGGATGGCAGGCGCGTCGCCGTGCGAGAGGGCGACCGGGTGCACTTCTCCGGCTCCGATGCGCCCGCCGAGCGGCCTGGCTACTCCGAGGCCATCAAGACCGTTGCGCTGCTCGATGGTGGTCGCGCGCTCCTGACGGTGGGCAATCGCGAGCCCGTTCGGCTTTGGGACACCTCGAGCTGCGAGCTCAAACACGAGTTCTCCGGGGCCTTCGTCGAGGGCGTCTCGGACCGCACGGCGCTCCTCTCTTTCGAGGGCGAGCGCGTGCTCCGCGTCATCGACGCGGACGGCAAGGTCACGGAGCTCGGCTGGTACGACCAATCGGTCCTCCCTTTGGTCCTCTCGCATGATGGAGCGACCGGCTACGCTTGGAGGGGCTCGCGCCTGATCTCGGTCGACCTGAAGACGGGTCAAGACTCGGTGATGCAGCAATTGGACGCGAGCGTCGGTGAGCGTTTGTTGCTGTCCCCGAGCGGCGCCCGCATCGCCCTCGGAGACTCCAGCAAGCTCTTGGTGCTCGACGCCAAAGACGGGCGCGTCCTCGCGACGACCGAGCGCGACACGTCCGAGTTCGGCTTCTCCTTCGTGGGTGAGAATCTAATCGTCGACTGTGCAGCCAAGTCGCTGTTCGAGGTCCCGACTCTGTCCAAGCGCCCCACCTCACGGGAACTCGAGCTTTGCATCCCCATGGGCGACGCAATCGGCAGACACTTCGTCACCTGGGCTCGGGAAGAGGAAGAGCCGACACTACAGCTCTGGGACGCTCAATCGAGAGAGGTGGTTTCGACGCTCTCGGGTCACCGTGGGCCCATCACGACGGCGGTCTTCACAAGAGCCTCCGACTACCTCGTCACGGGCAGTCGAGATACGACGGTCCTGATTTGGGATCTGAAGAAGGTCCCAAGCCCCCCAACACCACCTCGATGACGCGGTGAACGGGATTTGAGCATGCGCTGCGGCCTTGCCGCCCGCCGACCACACGCATCAGGATGCTCGCGTGAAGGTCGTCGGACGCATCCCGGAGAAGAGCCTCGCGGTCGGGGCGCTCGCGCGCCTCAGCGTGCCTCCCTATGACGTTGTTATCGCGCGGACCGAGCACGGCGTCTTCGCCTTGGACAACGCCTGCAATCACGCGGGGGCCAGCATGGCCGACGGCTGGATTCAGGGCGCTTGCCTCATCTGCCCTGTCCACCAATATGCCTTCGAGCTCGCGACGGGCGCGCTCGTCCGGCCGAAGGGGCTGTGCGCCCCGCAGCGGACCTTCACGGTGCGGCGCGAGGGCGATGACCTCGTCGTCTACGATCCCTTCCAACTGAAGCTCGTGGGGGTTTGAGGTCGTGCGCTCGACGAAGCTCCTCTCGCTCGCGTTCGTGCTCCTCGCCGCGTGCGCGGACGACACCGAGACCTCGACGACGAGCTCTTCGTCGTCGAGCACCTCGACGGGTCCTCAGCCCGAGCCCACGTGGCTCGATGATCCGGAGTCCGCGCTCCCCGCGACCCTCTCGGAGACTGGCATCTACGACGACGTCATCAAGCGGACACCGAGCGACGCGCTCACGACGTATGCCCCGCGCTTCCCGCTCTATTCGGACGGCCTCGACAAGGACCGCCTCGTCCGCGTCCCGACCGACGCGGTTGTAAGCACATCGGCCGCGGGGTTGGCGTTCGACTTCCCGCCGGGCACCGTCTTCGTCAAGACCTTCACCTGGCAGGGCGAGGCCGTTGAGACGCGGCTCTTGATTCTCCGCGACGTGGGCTGGGACTACGCTGTTTACCTATGGCGCGCGGACGGGACCGACGCTGACCTTCTCGTCGGTAACTGGGCCGAGGTCCCGCTCACGCTCGCGGGCGGGGCAGAGCACACCGTCCCGGCGCGCCTCGATTGCCGCACCTGTCACGAGACCTTCGAGGCGCAGGCAGGCTCGCCCGTATTGGGGATAAGCCCGCTCCAAATGACCGCAGCGCTCGCGGACACAGGGTGGTTCGCGAGTCCACCTCCTCCGATCGAGCTCGGTGGTCGAACTCCGGAGGAGGACGCCGCGCTCGGTTATTTCGTGGGCAACTGCGTCGCGTGCCACAACGGCGGCACCTCGACGAACGCGTCCTTCAGCCTTTTGCCCGAGGACGCCGTCGCGAACACCGTAGACGTCCCTGTCGAGGGCGACACAGGCGAGGGGATCCGCGTCGTCCCCCACGACCCTGCCGCGAGCGCGCTCTTCATCAGCGTCGTCCTCGCCCGCGAGCCCGACTACACGGGCTCCTTCAAGCCGATGCCCCCGATCGGCCTCTCCCGCGTCGACCCGGGCGCGGAGTCCATCCTGTCGAACTGGATCGAGGGTCTACCATGAGCTCGAAGCACTTTCTTACATGTCTGTCTATTGTGGGGTCTGCATTGTTCGGTTGCGGCGATGACTCGCCCGCGCCGCACGGGGGCGGGGGAGCAGGCGGGGCCGCTGGCGGCGCAGGCGGCGTGGCCAGCGTGGGCGGCGCGGGTGGCGCGGGGGGCGCGGCCGAGCCGCGGCTCGCGCTCGACTTCGTCGAGGTCCCGTTCGAGACGCAGCTCTCGTACATCACCGACCTGGCCTTCACGCCCGACGGCTCGGGGCGCTTCATGGTCATCGACCTCTATGGCGGGTTCGAGCTCGCGCAGCTGAACGAAGAGGACGCGACCGTCCTCTTCAGCGCAGCGCTTACAGACGTGTACGTCGAATACGACGCAGGCTTGCTCGCGCTCGCGATCGACCCTGACTTCGCAGAGAACGGCTATTTCTATCTGGCCCTCAACCTGGCGAAGAACCATGTCGTCGTCCGCCGCTACGCGCTCGATATCAATGATCCGGCGGCCACCCTCGCGAGCGAGACTGTCATCCTCGATTTGCAGGTCCCGTCGTCGCCGCGCTGGCACAACATCACCTCGATGGGGTTCGAGCCGAGCGGCGTCATGTGGCTCCTCGTCGGCGACAAAGGCATCTCTCTGCCGAGCGCTGCCGATCCCACGATGACCGTCGCGCAGGACGAGACGAGCCTGCTCGGGTCGCTCACGCGCATCCTGCCCTCCAAAGATCCCGCGATGGGCGGTTACGAGCCTGTAACGGGCGGGCCCACTTATTCACCGACGTCGGACCCTGCCGTCTACGCGAAGGGGCTGCGCTCCCCGTGGCAAGGGCTCTATCACGACGGCCGCTGGTATTACGGCGAGGTCGGCCTCGACGACATCGAGGAGGTCAATGTCATCTCCGAGGCGGGGCAGAACTTCGGCTGGCCTGTCGTCGAGGGCCCCTGTGAGAAGGACCTCTACGGGCATATGCCCGACTGCACGCTCTATACGGACCCTTGGGTCTGGTTCAACCGCAGCGCCAGCTCGCCGTTCGTCCTCGACGACCCCGACGCGGTGCCCACCAACAAGCGCTCCGTCTATGCGGGCTGGATCTACGAGCCCAACGCCCTCGACCCTTACGATGGACTCTGGAATGACGTGCTCGTTTGGGGCGACGCCTTCGTCGGCTTCATGCGCGCCTCCAAGATCGACGGGGACTCCAGCGGCTGGCCGATCGGCCACCAGCCCTTCCCGAGCGCCTGGGCGCAGGGGCCCGACGGATATGTGTACATGATCGCCCTCAGTGAAGAGCCGAACGCGGGGGATCCTTCGATGATGTCAGGCCTACCGTCCCCGCTCCGCCGCGCCGTGCTCGTGCACTGACGGCTCCGCAGGGATTGCATGAAATGCGGGATATGCGCTCGCCCGAGGGTGAGCGTGACGTACAATCCACGCACTCGAGGACAGCGGGCTCTGGCGCGATCGTTGCTGCCCAATTGCACATGTACACGCTATTTGCCCTGTTCGATCAGCCCAATCATTTGAAGGAGGCGCTCGCGGCCCTCGAGGCTGTCGGAACGCCGCAAGAGCACTGCTCGGTCGTCGTGCATCGCGAGCATTTGGATCGCCTGCCCGCCTCCGAGTTGAAGCTCTTCGAGACTGGCGCGGCAGCGATGACGGCGCGCTTGGCGCTCGCCGGCGCTGCGATTGGCGTGTTGGCCGGTGGCATCCTCTTCGCGCCATTGGGGATGTTGGCGGGTGGGCTCTTGTTCACGACCACAGCGGGCACCGCGGCGGGCGCGCTGACAGGCCTGCTCGCGGGCGCGAGCGACGCCGACCCGACGTTCGCGCGGCTCGCAGCGCAGGTGGATTCGGGTCAGGTGCTCGTCGTCGTCGAGCCCCCGAATCCGGACGCAGCCGCGGCCGCCGAGCGCGTGCTCCGCCGCCATCATGCGCACGTCGTCCACCGCCATTTGCTTGGAGACATCACGACGGAAGAGGTGAACGACCTCATCCATCCGAGCCGGTCTTGAGCGAACTGCTGAGCTGGTATCCTCGGCGCCGCTGTGGACGCCATCCTTCGGCAGGTCTTTGCCCTCTTCGAGGCGCCTGAGCTCCCCGCCGACGCCGAGGCCGTCCTCGCAGTCCTCGCGGATCGCTGGATCGAAGAGGGGCGCGCCATCGGTCAGGAGTTGGCGCAGGCCCTCCGCACCGACGCTCACCCCCTCTACTGCCTGCTCGCGCTCGGCGAGCGCGAAGAGTCCTGGCGAGGGGCGCTCGAGTCGTTCATCGAGAGTGCTTGCAGTGAGGGTGACATCGAGACGCTCGCGCACTGGGTCGAGTGGACGCGCTTCGTCGCGTTCGGCGCGCCCTGGCAGCGTCGCCTCGCCATCCAATTGCGAGACCTCTTGTCGCAGGTCGAGCGTCGCGAGCTCGCCGTGATCGCGCGCGAGCCCAACATGACCTACGTGCTCGAGAACGGTTGGCGCCTGCAGGTCTTCGTGCGCGGCTGGCAGTTCTGGCGCATCGATCAGGTCGTCTCGCCTGGAGGTCGAGCGCTCGCCATCGTCGAATACCCGAGCGGCCCGCTCTCCGAGATCAACGAATACGAGCCGCCCGAGGACGTCGAGTCCGAGGTCTACGGCCTCGGGTTCTCGCCGCGCCGGAGCTGGTCTTCGTAGGGTTCAGTTACCGAGTTGTAATCGAAACCGACTCAGCCACGCGGCGGCGTCCGCGAGAGCTTTCGCTGCAAGGAGCGGCGGTGCATGCGGAGCTTGCGCGCCGCGTCCGAGATGTTCCCCTGACAATCCGATAAGACGCGCTGGAGGTGCTCCCACTCGACTCGCTCGAGGCTGGGTACGGGCTCGGCCTTGTCGGTCGTGGCGCTCGGTTGTCCCAAGAGCGCGCGCTCGCACTGTGTCGCGTCGGTCGGCTTGGTCAAATAGTCGACCGCGCCCGCGCGCAGCGCCTCGACGGCGTTCGCGATCGAGCCATATCCAGTCAAGACGACAATGCGGGTCCCGTCGTCGATGGCCCGCAGCCAACCAATCAGTGTGAGCCCGCTCGGAGCCTCGCGTTTGTTCTGTTGAGCGTCCGACGACGGAGGCCCCGGCATGCGCATATCGACGAGGGCATATTCGAAGGTTTGGGCCTCGGCCTTGGCGCGGGCGTCGACGGGGTCGCTCGCCTCCACCACGTCGAAGCCTCGCTTCGCGAGCGCGGCGCTGAGCGTGCGACGAAAGGCTGCGTCATCGTCGACGACGAGCAGCGTCGGGGGTGCGGCGTTGCTGGCCGATGGTTCCATCGGGACCGTCACACCGCACCACCGAACTCGAGCCGGACACAGCTGCCCTGCGGGGCGCGCCGCAAGATCACCAATCGGCCATTGACCTGTTCGAGGAGCTTACGGACGAGATAGAGCCCGAGGCCCATGCCCTCACCGGGGGCCTTGGTGGATACGAAGGGCTCACCGAGGCGCCCGTCGAGGCTGTCGTCGAAGCCAGGCCCGCCGTCCTCGACCTCGACGAAGGGCGCGCGCGCGTCCTGTGCGGCGCGCACCAGGATTGGAGCCTCCACCCCGGCGGACATGGTCGCGTGCGCGGCGTTGTCGAGCAGCACCGAGAGCGCTGCGGCGACGTCTTTCTCTGCGAGGCCGACCGTCACGCCGCCCTCCGCCGAGACGAGCACGTGAACGTCGGGGTGAGCTTTTTGCCAATCGCCGACTGCGCGCTCCACGACCGCGGACAACGTCGACGTGGCGTCGAGTTCGCCGCGGACACCAGGGTCCATTCGACGCAGCACGGCTCGGCACCGCTCGACTTGAGCGACGATGTCACGCCGAGAGTCCCCGTCCTCGAGGTCGGCGGCGAGCACTTGAATCGTCGCGAGCGGCGTCCCGAGCTCGTGCGCTGCGCCCGCCGCGAGCGTGCCGAGGGCCGCGAACCGCCGTGACTGCTCCGCCGCCGAGCGCAGCCTTTGGATCTCGCTGTCTCGCGCGGCGAGCGTCCTCCTGATTTGGGTGACGAGCATCGCGATGAGCGCCGCGACCAAGACGAACGCCATCCACATTCCGTAGAGGTGATTGGAGAACATCGCCCCGCCGGGTGCGTGACAGCTGGGCGGCGGCGGAATCAGGAACAGCGCCCCGAAGGCGACCGTCGAGAGCGCGGCCAGCGCGAACGTGAATCGCGCCGAGAACAAGAAGGCCGCCAACGCGACATATCCGAGCAAGAGCACGCTGAAGGGGTTCGCCGCGCCGCCTGACGCCGCGAGCACGCCGGTGATCGCGAGCATGTCGAGGGCGACGCCGATCGCGAGCCCACGCTCCGACCGCGCTGGGACGAACCACCGCTGCACGACGAAGAGGGCCGCCAAGCCGAGGACGGCGGGCAGCGCTACGGCATAACGCACTGGCAAGCCGAGGAGGTGCTCGGAGACGGGCAACGTCAACGCGAGCAGCGACAGCATCGCGCCTCGCAGGCGGCGGAGCGGCGTCTCGAGATCTCCAGAGACGGTCATGGCGTCGGTCTAGTCCATCCTTCGGGGAGTGGCCTACTGGCAAATCGCCAGACAATCGGCCTTGCGGTCGGCGCACTCCCCTTCGGTGGTGGCCTCGTCCTCGGAGAACTCGTGGCAGTCCTGCCCCTCCGTCGTCGTCGAGCTGTGACAGGCCTCCATGATCTCGTCGCAGCTCGGTCGATCCTCATCGCCGCAGCCCACCGACAGGAGCGCAAACACCGCAGCGGCCGAAGCAAGAATCGAAATCGAAATGACCTTGGACATGGATGCCTTCTTGCCACAGTCAGCCTGGCGTGGGGCTGCGGCACGATGTCGCATGGCCCCTCGCGGTGCGAGCGCCTAGAAGAAGACCGTGTTCGAGGTCGCCAGTCGATTGGTGGGTTACGCGCTTGTAACTTGTTTCGTCGCTGCGTGCACGAGCGCTCCCCAACCAGTTCACCCCCTCGTCGACGGGGATCTCGCGGCGAAGGCGCGTGAGAGCCGACTCGAGTCGACGACGGGCGCGCGCCGCATGACGGGCGCAGGTCCTCTCGGCTGTGGGTGCTCCCATTGAAGCTCGCTCCACTCGTTCTCCCTGTCTTTTTCCTCGGATGTCGAGCCGCCGCGCCGCCGCGCACGAGCCACGCCGAGGCACGCGCAGACGTGCAGGTCGACGATCTCCGGATGATGCAGACGCGGGTCGCGACCGTCCTCGATCAGCCCGTGTCTCGGGACTTGAACCTGACCGCTTCGGCGGATGCTTCCTCGATGCAGGTCGCTGGTGAGCACGACCCCGAGCTGCACTCGCTCATGCTCGCGGTACACGGCAATCACCCCGCTGTGCTCGCTGCAGCGGGCGGCACCCTCGGCGTGCGCGGCGCATTGAAGGACGGCGGCGCTGCGCTCGTCACCGTCTCGGGCGCGGCAGGTGGCAGTTGGCTCACCGACGGTGCGCGCGCGATGGGCGTCGCGTCCGTCGACGCCTCCCTCGACGGCGCGACGCTCACGGGGACGCTCGGCCTCCACTATCAGCGACTCACGCCCGACGAGCGCCGCGTGACCCTCCCGGACAGTTGGCCCGCCAATCGCGCAGGCGGTGAGGTCGCGCTCGCGGGCACCTTCGCCGTCTCGCACGGAGTCGAGCTCGGGGCTGGCGCGAGCCTCCGCGTCGACGGCGGGCAGCTCGCCAATCCCTATCAGCTCGCCTTCTATCGTTCGGGGCTGCCGACGACCGAGCTCGTCCCCGACCTTCGCGTGGGCGGGTCGTTCTTCACCAGCGCGACCATCCCGCTATCCCCCAATTGGGCGCTGCACGGCAGGGCGTCGTTCTACGGGGATGATTGGGCGATCGCAGCCGCGAGCGCGGAGGGCGCGGTGTCCTTCCAGCCGTCGGAAGAGCTCCGCGTCGTCCTTCGATATGGGTTTATCGATCAGCTCCCAGCTTCGTTCTATGCAGCCCTTTACGAAACGACTCTGCGCGACTCCGCGACGGCCCGCACCTCGAGCGCGCCGCTCGGCAGCCTCGATCAAAACGAGGTCGAGCTCTCCCTGCGCTGGAGGCCAGTATCTCTCTTCTTCCTGAGCTTCGGATATGCCTTCACGGCGACGCACTATCGTGAAGCCGACTTCTTCGTCCTCGCGCACACGCCGAGCCTCGGGCTCGGGTTCGATATCCCCAATCCACGCTGACGCGTCGCGCACCGCGCTTCGCATCGCTCACGCCTTGGGAACGGCCTTTCGCGCGCAGCAAGTGCGACGCTGCAACGTTTGCCGTTTTGAGCGGTTCAAAAACCACTTAGGCCCCCGTGAGCCGGAAAAAACAGCGCGCTCTTGCCAATACGCATTGGCACTCCGCTCGCATTTACCCAGGCTCCATGGCCCTCCTGGCTGAGTACAAAGCTACGCTCAAGTCCCCCGCCGTCGAGGAGCCCATCGACCTCTGGGTGCACCGGCCGCTCGCGTTCATCATCGCGAAGCTCTCGTCCCACACTTCGATAACCCCCAATCAGCTCACCGCGCTGAGCATGGGGCTCGGGTGCGCTTCGGGGCTCTTCCTCTTTACGGGTCAGCCGCGGGCCGCGCTCGTCGCCGCGTTCCTCTTGTTCCTGTCGCAGGTGGTGGACTGCTCCGACGGCATGCTCGCGCGCATGCGTCGTGGCGGCAGCGAGCTCGGTCGAATGCTCGATGGCTGCGCGGACAGCTTTACGATGTTGTTCGCGGTGTCGGGCGCGCTCTACACCATGCTCCAAAGCGCGCCGCAGCCGCACGGATGGCAGGCGCTCGCGCTCATCGCTGCGACGATCCTCACGGCCTACACGAGCTCGCTCCACACGAGCGGCTACGACTATTTCAAGAACCTCTATCTGCGCGTCACCGTCCCCAACAACCACGAGGGTGAGGACGTCGAGCACGCCGTAGAGCGCTGGGAGCTCGCGCGGCAGGGCGACTACACGCTCGCGCTCTCGCTCGTGTTTCCGATCTATGTCGGCTACCTGCGCGCGCAGCGGCGCATGATCTCGTGGTTCGATCCGGGCGCGCTCGTCCGGCTCGAGCGCCTGCCGGCCTACGACGCCCGCGCCGCCCAGGCGTTCGAGCGCGAGATGCGGCCGCTCATGACCATCTGGCGATCGCTCTTCGGGGTCGGCAGCCTGACGTTCGGCCTCGCCCTCTTCATCGCGCTCGGCCACGTCGAGATCTATCTCTTCTACCGGCTCGTATTCTTGAACGCTGTCTTCTTTTTCTACCTGATGCCCGCGCAACGGGCGGCCTCGCGCCGCGCGCTCGACGCGATCGTCGTCACCCGGCCGAGCCCCGAGGACGCGGACCGGCTGCTCCACGCCTGAGCGCTACTCGCACTCCGCTGCATAGGACTCGCGGCAGCTACCTTCTTCGTGTGGGTCCGCCAGCGTGTCGTCGCAGTTGCAGACCCCGTCGCAGCGGGGCTCGATGAGCCCCGTGCGGAAGAAGCGGTCTTGCTGCGTGAAGCTCGGATCGAGCGCGCGCACGCGGTCGTGAGGATCGCAGCCGCTCGTGTTCGGGACATTGATGTCGGGGTTCGGCTCCAACCCGAAGTCGTACTCCACGAGCGCAGAGCCCCAACCGAGCGGCCCCGCAGCGCGCGGCAGGCCGAAGATCTCCTCGTGGACGGGGTGGTTCGGATCGTTCGAGTCGAGCTCGACCGCGCCGATCGCGCGCGCGAGGATGTGCGCCGCATAGGTCGTAACCTGGTGATCGCCGCGCGCGGCGCTCAAGATCACGCGGTGGGCGGGCGTGCCGGGTAGGGTGTCGTACCGCAGATAAGGGGCGAAGCCTGCGGGCTCGACGCGGTCCCAGCCGAGCTGCAAAACCCCGAGAAAGATCTGCAGATCGATCGGGTTCTCGCCGTAGCCGACCTTGAGCAAGGTCTCGTATTCGGCCCAATCGACGCTGCGATTGAGGAGCAAGCTGTAGCCCATTCCGGGCTCACCGAGGAGTCCGCGCGTGACGTCTGTGCTGACAGACATGTATGTAGCGCCCATGATGCCGCCCTGGCTGTCGCCGCGGTAGGCGCGGAGCGTCGGGTCGACCCAGCTTGGGGCGAGGAGGAGCCTGCCGTCGTCCGCGTGGACCCCGTCGTGCGCGACGCGACCGCGCATCATGCGCATCGCGAGCAGCTGATTGACCATTCCCTGGATTTGACGCTCCGAGAACGACGCCATGGCGTCGTGCCGGCCGAGCAGGATCTGCCCTGCGTAGTCGAGCGCGTCCTCGTCGAAGCCGAAGAAGTTCACGCTGAAGACGATGTAGTGGCTCTCGTTCGCGGCGCGCGCGAGGAAGCTGTTGCGACCCTCATCACGGCTGCCGAAGAGACCGTGGCCGTTTTGGAGCAGCCCGTGCTTCTCCCCCGAGAGGACGCTGCGCGGCACGAGGACGAGGACATCCATCGTCATCGTGCCGTTCTGTTCGAGCTTGCCGTCGGCGCCGTAGTTGAGGTGCGGCGCGGGCTCGCTCGAGTCGATGAAGACGGCGCCGTTCGTCAGGTAGACAGGGACGGTCATTCGCAGCTCGAAGCGACGCAGCAGGTAGGGATGGTCCGCCTCGGTGGGGAACTCCTCGACGTTGAGGACCTCGTATTCGGGGCCCTCGGCGCCGACTGCGGCGAGCGCGGCGTCTCTCATCTCGACGAGCGGTGAGGTCGTGTTCTCGCGCGAGGCAGTGGTGAAATCCCAGGCAATTTGCAGGTCATCGCGCGCTACGCCGGCCGCGCCGAGGCGCTCGAAGATGTCTTTGTAGAGGTCGTGCCGAGCGTAGACCGTCCAGCGCTCGGCCTCGGTGCCGTCGTCGAGCGAGCCGCCGCGCCTCAAAGCCTCGAAGACCTTGGAGGGCTCGATGACGACGCCGTCGTGATCGACCACGTGGCGAATCGCGACGATGTAGCGCCTGCCGTCCGCGAGGCGCTCCGCGGGGCGCACCATGAACGAGCGCTCGTCTGGCCGGCCCTCGAGGCCGTCGTGATCCGTCACCATGTCGAGGTCGACCCAATGAGGGATATGCCGCCCAGTCTCGGCGTCGATGAGGACCGTCGGTGAGTCGTCGTCGAGCGAGCGCGCGATGTCGTGGGGGGTCGCGCAACCCGTCGCCGTCGCGAGGGGCAAATGCGTAATCAGGGCCGACGCGGGAGAGAAGCCGTCACGGTCGTAGAACTGGGTGGGATCGATCGAGACGTGGCCCTCTTTGCCCTCCGGCAGCGTCGTCGCTCCGAAGCGAATCGACTTTCTACCGGGGTGCTCGGGGTCGTCCAATCGATAGACATCCGAGGGAAATGGCAGGCCACATCGCGCCGGGACCATCGGGTCGCAGTCGCCCCCGAGCAAAGGGAGCCCACCCTCGGGCTGCGGAGGCCGCGGCAGCTCGCCACCCGCGCCGCCGCTCGACCCGCCAGCGCCCGAGCCACCGGTGTTCTCACCCGAATCGCCGCAGCCGAGCGCGACGCTGGCGCCCAAGAGACCGACGACCGTCGCCAGAAATCGCCGAGAAGCCCACCCCGTCCTACGCATGACCGAACGAGCTAGCGTGCTGTCGGCGCGGCGTCGAGCGTCCGGCGCCGCGGAGCTACGCCATGGTTACTCGGATGTTTGCGTCGGGTAGGGGCGAGCCTGTTTGATGTAGAGCGCCGGCGTCCCGGGCGTGAGCTCGTCGTCGAACTTGAACTCGACGTCCATCGCGTACCAATCGGTGTTCCCCGACGCCGGCCCATACGCAGGGGAGAAGCGCTCTTGAATGGCGTCCAGCGCGACCCCGAGGGTGTGGACCTGTGTCGCGGTGAGGACACTCTGGCCCTCGGTGATGAGGTTCGAATGCGCGAGGTAGGAGATCGGCTGCCCCGGCTGATAATAGTAATAGAGGAATTGGTCGCTCGAGACGCCAGGGGGCGGCGCGACGACCTCGACGTCGCCGCCATATTGCACGTTGACGTAGAGCGCAGGCGACAGCCCTGACGGGTCGAATGGATTGTTGGTTACGGCGACGCCGTTCGCTTCCTCGTCGGCGAAGTTGTGGTGAACGAGCAGCGCCATCGCGACCGAGTGGTGATCGACGCTGTAGTAGCTGCGCTCCTCGAAGGTGCGGAAGAGCCAGGCGCTCGACCAGGTCTCGCGTATCGCGTCGAGGACGTCGTTCCAATCGGCGGGATCACCCGTGTGTGACTCGTAACACCCAGCGCAGGGGAAGCCGTCGAGATCCTCGCTGTTCGTGCTCGTGCGGAACCGCATGGTGAGTCCGGGATAGTCGGCCTCGAGCTTGGCCTTGAGCGCGTCTTGGAAGGCCTGGTCGATCGGCGCGGTCATCATCTGCGCGCGCATGTCCGCGAGCTCGGTGTCGCGCACAGTCGGGTCCGAGGTGAAGTCAGGGTCGGCCAAGAAGCCGTCGACCATGTCGTAGAACCCATTGTCCCGCATGAACTGGTCGTAATAATAGACCGGTACCGCGAAGGCCTTGGCCATGGGGACGCCGTCGGTCCGCGACAGGATCGAATAGTGCGCGGCCTTGCCGCCGAAGGCCGTGACGGCTGTCTTGATGGCGTCGCGCAGGCTCTCCCCGTCGGCGGGCTCGGGCGTGACGAGCTCGATGTCCGTGAGCTCCGTCACCGACAGGTCGATAGCGGGCAACGTCACCGGGTCGGGTTTGTGCGTCGCCCAATAGTCCTCGGCCTCTTGTTCGGTCACTTCGCGGACAGACCAGGTCTCCGCGCTGACGGTGAGCTCGACGAGCTTGCCGTCGAGCGCCGCGAGCTCCGCGTTCGTGCGCGCGCCGCGCAACCCCATGTTGGGCGTGTGCCGATTGCGCGATAGGACATTCACGTGGGAGAGGGGAGTCTGAAACTCCTCGGTGATGAGGCCCTGGACGACCGCGATGTCGTTCGGAGCTTCATCGAGGACCAGGATGTCTTGGTAGGAGATGTTCTCGGTGTCGAGCGCGGACGCGAGCGCGAAATGCAGGCGCCCGATGCCCGTCCCGAGCGAGAGCGGCTGATAGTCGATTTCGGCGTAGAGCTCGTCCGTCGTAATGATGGGTACGCTGGCCGGGAGCTCCTCGGCGGTCTTCGACACGGCCTCCGAGGTGGGGTGGAACTTGAGTGACGAGCCGAAATAGGTGTTCTTCGCCACGGCCTCGTAGAGTGAAGTGATCATCTCCGCCGAGGCCGTGTCATAGGGTGCTATCTCGAGCGCCCAGACGTCAGGCTCTTCATAATAGGTGACCGCCCCGAGGTTGAAGCGGCGGTCTGGCGTGAAGTACTCGGTCGAGTTGAACGACGCGAGATCCGGCACGATGGGCAGGTCGCCGCCCGACAGGTGGGTCGACGCGAAGTCGTAATGAATCGGGTAGAGGACGCTGTTCTGGAAATAGAGCGCGTCGCCGTCCGCGTGGTCCTGTACGACCTTGACCGAGGTCGCGCCCGGGAGACTGGCGTCGAGCGGCTCGGAGTCGAGCGCGTCGAAGTCTGCCTTACAGCCGAGTTGGTCGAGAGACTCGGCCTCTTGCCCCTCCGCGAGGGTGCAGCTCCACGTCGGCGTCGTCTCGCCGGTGTCGTCGCCGCCACACCAGAGCGCGCTCAGCGCGAGCGCGGCGACGACCGCGAGGCCCGTGCCCGCTCGGCTCACGGCACCTCCGCGAAGCAGTAGATCGCGCCGTAGCCGCCGCCCGAACCGACCGTCGGGTTGCCGGGGTCGGGGGGGCCCATCTCGATGAGGCTCACGCCCGGGGCGCAGCCTGCTTCATCGAGCGACGACATCCAGTGCGCCATGCTCCCGTCGCCGCCCATCATCGGACCGCCATATCGAGGCCACGAGTGGCCGACGCGCGGATGACCGTCCGCCCCGACAGAAGACGTCCAGTCCTGGCACGTAGCGTCGAGTCCACCATAGAGCTGACCGTTCTCGTTCGTACCGGTCAGGGTGTCGTGGTTGTCGACCTCGGACTGGGTCGGATCCGGCTGGTGATTGGGCACCCCGTCCTCATTGGGGAAGTCGTCTTTGATCGCGGCGTCGATCCCCGTCGGGCGCTCCGTCATCAGATCCGCTTTGGTGGCTGCAAAGAGCCGCCCCAAGCGGTCATACCAAGGACCTTGTCCGACCCGATCTATGGCGTTTACCTGAATGCCATTCTCGTCGGCGGTCGCGCTCAAGAAGGCATGCCACTTCTTGACGCTCGAGCCCGGCATGCTGCGCTCCGCGACGGCCGCGCAGATCTTGTCGGCGCCGCGCAGGCCCGCGCCGGGGCCCGTCTCGCCGTAGCGCAGGTCCCCGCCGAAGCCCTCTTGGCTGCCAGAGAGCTCCTGCATGGCGCGCAGGCTCGTCACGAAGAAGCTGAAGGGCTCGAGCTGAGGGGCGCCGCCTTGGCCGCCCTCTCCCCCGGTGCCACCCGAGCCGCCTACACCATTGTCACCGCCCGCACCCCCCGAGCCACCCGCGCTGATTTGACCGCCTGATCCACCCGAGCCCCCGGGGTTCGATGAGTCATCCGAACAACCTTGTAAAGCGAGGACGAGCCCCGCCGAGAGGACGATGAGGCGGGACTTCATGCTTCGCGTCGACATGAGCGCTCCTATTGCTATTGGCAAGTCAGATCGGTTTGGCAGGTCGCGGGTGGTGTGCATTCGGAATCATCGGTGCACGAGAGGAGGCCATCGATCACGACCGGTCGCTCGATATCCGAGGTCACGCGCAGATCGACGCGCCCGACCTCGATCGTCGCCGAGCCGACGTACTGTCGAGTGAGGACGATTGTCGGGTAGCCCGCTACACCCAAGTCGAGCAGGGCGTTCACCAGGACGGCGTCGATGGTCGCCGCCCCGGAATCCGCGACGTCGCACTCGATCATGCCTTTGGTCCCGCCGTGATGGCTGATGTCGAGCTTGATGTGGATGCTCGCTTGGGAGTCGGCGCTCGCGTCCCAGTCGAGGAGCAAGTCGGTGTCGCGCGCGAGGTCATACGATGTCGCGCTGACCGTCAACGCCTCGATGCCGACGGCGTCGATCGTGAAGGGCGAGAAATACCCGCCTTCGGTGGTGAGCTGAATCGGATCTCCAGCCGTAAATGGCGGGTCCGCGAGCGTCGTGCCGGCCGGGACCTGGTAGGTCGCGGCGACCGGAGACATGGTGACAGAGGTGTCACCGGCGGTCGTCGAGACGCCCGAGACCGTGACGTCCCCGAGGCTCCGCGCCGTGGGATAGGCCTGGCAGGTCTCGTCTTCGACACACGCCGCGCTCCCGCCGCACGACGTCGAACAGAACGGTACACGCGGCTTCATCAGCGTGCAGTCGCCGCTCTGTGATGCGACCTCCCAAACGACCTGCGCCGGGGTCGGGCCGTCCGAGACCTTGCCGACGATCGTCGGCGCCTCGGTCTCATCGAGCTCGATCTCGAAGGCTCCGACGACGATGGTCGGGTCGCCAGTGCCTCCACCGTCGTAGGCGCCGCCCGTCGACGCCGTCGTGCCGCCGGCGCCCCCACCGCCACTCGGAGTGGAGGAGTCGTCGCCACAGGCTTGGAGCAAAACACAGACTGGGAGGGTGATTAGCACCCTCCGAAGCAAGGCAGCTCTCCGCATCGTTCGAGCCTATGTGCAACAGGATTGTTAAGGAATCGTGAACATCCTGTGTCGCGCCATTTCGTCGACGTAACCGAGCGCGACCTCAGCCGCGGAGCCGCTCGATGATCGCTTGGGTGAAGCCATCCGTCCCGAGGTCGCCACCGAGATCGCGCGTCTTCTTGCCGTCGAGGATCGCGCGCTCGTAGGCCGAGCGGATTTGCGCGGCTTGCGTCCCGAGCTTCGGGTCGTCGCGCTCTTGAGAAAGGTGCTCGAGCATCATCACCGCCGACATGAGCAGCGCGAGCGGGTTCGCGATGCCCTTGCCGACGATGTCCGGCGCCGAGCCGTGGACCGCCTCGAAGACCGCGCCGTGCTCGCCGAAGTTGGCGCCGGGCACGACCCCGAGCCCGCCGACGAGCCCCGCGCAGAGGTCGCTCATGACATCGCCATAGAGGTTCTCGAGCAGGAGAATGTCGAAGCGACCGGGGTCTTGCACGATCTTCATGCAGCCCGCGTCGATGATCATCTCGTCGTATTCGATGTTCGGGTATTCGAGCTTGTGCACGTTGCGGGCACATCGAATGAAGAGCCCGTCGGTGAGCTTCATGATGTTCGCCTTGTGCATCGCGGTGATCTTGCGACGCCGCGAGCGGGTCGCGAACCGGAAGGCCCAATGCGCGATGCGCGTGCAGGCCATCTCGCTCGCGACCTTCATGCTCATGACGACGCCGGGCAGGACCTCGTTCTCGACACCGCTGTAGAGACCCTCTGTGTTCTCTCGGATGATGATGATGTCGACGCCCTCGAAGCGCGTGTCGACGCCTGGGATGCTGCGGACGGGACGGACGGCCGCGTAGAGGTTGAGTCGCTTGCGGAGCGACACGTTGACCGAGCGAAATCCCTCGCCGACGGGGGTCGAGCACGGACCCTTCAGCGCGACTTTGTAGTGTTCGATGGCCTCGAGCGTCTGGTCGGGCATCACATCGCGCCCCTTGGCGAGCGCGGCGACACCGGCGAACTCCTCGTGCCACTCGATCGCGACGTCGGCGGCTTGCAGGATTTGTTTGACGCTCTCAGCGATGGCGGGACCGATGCCGTCACCAGGGATCAGGACGGCGTGATGGGTAGGCATAAACCTCTCTGGGCTCGACTTTCGAAGGGCCGGAGTTTACACGAAAAGCGTGGCAAAACACGACATCGTACGCGCTGGACATCCCGTTCTTCGGGGGTGCGCAGACCCCGTGACGGAGGAGGAGCTGGGCCAGAAGCCGCTCCTCGCGCTCGTCCGCACGATGGTCGAGGCGATGCGTCGCGCGCCAGGCGTCGGCCTCGCGGCGCCGCAGATCGGCGTCGCCAAACGAGTCATCGTGCTCGAGGACGCGGAGCGCCTCATGGCGACGCTGCCTGCCGCTCTCCGCGCCGAGCGAGCGCGCGCGCCGTTCACCTTGCGGGTCATCGTGAACCCCGTGCTCGAGATCGTCGGTGAGGAGCGCGCGACGTTCTACGAGGGGTGCCTCAGCGTCCCTGGCTGGTGCGCGCTCGTCGAGCGTTCGACCGAGGTTTTGGTCACGGGGACCGACGAGAAGGGCGCGGCCGTGTCGTGGCGCGCGAGCGGCTGGCCAGCTCGCATCCTGCAGCACGAGGTCGACCACCTCGAGGGCCTGCTTTATGTGGACCGCATGATCACGCGGACCTTCGCCGATAACACGGAGGTAAGCGCTCGCTACGCGAACCTGCCAATCGCCGAGGTCCGCGCCAAACTGGGAGTTTAGCGTGCCCGACGGACACCCGGAGACCGCGGCGACTCAATTCCTGACTCGCCAATCCATCCCGTTCAAAGCTCACCTCTACGAGTACGGTGCAGTCAAGAACGAGCGCGGCACGGCCGCGTCGTCGCGCCTGCTCGGGGTCGACGAGCACCAGGTCGTAAAGACCCTCGTCATGGAGGACGAGGCCAAGAAGCCGCTCATCGTGCTGATGCACGGCGACCGCACCGTCTCGACGAAGGAGCTCGCGCGGCAGGCGGGCCGCAAGCGAATAGAGCCCTGTGACCCCGAGGTCGCCAATCGCCATACGGGCTACTTGGTCGGCGGCACGAGCCCGTTCGGGACGAAGCGCGCGATGCCCGTCTATTACGAGGCCTCCATCGCGGAGCTCGAGGTCATGTTCATCAATGGAGGGCGGCGCGGCTTCTTGGTGGAGGTCGAGCCGAGGCGCGCCCTTGCCGCGCTCGCCGCGAAGCCCGTCACAGTCGCGCTCTAACCACTTGGGGGCTCGGGAATGAACATGCGACAGAGCAGCGTTGACCCCGTTCCTACGATGATGTCCGTCCACCAGAACCTCGGAGCCTTCGCCCTTTGCGTCACCTTGCTCGGGTGCGGCGGCCCACGCGACGCCGCCGAGCCTGCCTCGAGCGGCGCGAGCGCGAGCGCGGTCGCGTCGAGCTCGGCGCGGCCGGCGGACTCGACGGTAGGGGCCGACTCGTCCCAGCAGGGTTCGTCGAGGGTGTGGAACTCCGAGACCTCGGATCCACCGTCGGGGGACGGCCGCATCGACCCTGTGCGATGCGCCGACCGCGATGTTCAAGACGAGCTCGCGGCCATCACCGTCCCCGACGCTGACTCGGGTTGCGTCGAGCTCGAGGACGACCTCCGCGTCGTCTCCGCGTGGCTGCGCCACCCGAGCCCGCCGTCGGTCGATTGGACCGTCGTGCTCTTCCGCGGGCGGACGCGACTCGGTGGTAAAACGCTGACAGTCAAGTCAGTCAATCCCGACGTCGACGCGATGCTCGCGTCCGCCGATGACATAACGCTCGGCGCGAATCGTCAATCGGGGCTCACGAGGGTGGAGCTCATGCTCGCCGTCGGCGAGGACTACCGCACAGTCCAGGAGGTGGTGATGTTGTTCGACGACGCGAACCCCAGCAAGTCGGCTGGCTTCGTGTACCTCGGGCCCGGCAATCGATTGCAGAGTGAGATGGACGCCTGCTTCAGGAGCACGTTGCTCGAGTTCTCCCTGACGCGGAAGGTGAGCGCCGGCCCACCGACCCTCGAGGCAACGCGGACGACCGAGGTCACGTTCAACGACCCGGGCCTGGACGCGGCGCTGGCGAGTCAGCTGCGGCGCGGCTGTCCCCCCGACAAGCCGCGGACCTCCAAGCAGCAACTTTCGATTACAAAGTAGTAACTGCCGCCCCGCCTCCAGCGGGGCGCTGATTCAGCCGAAGAGCCCGCGCCGCGCTTGGTCCCGCTCGATGGAGCGGAAGAGCGCGGTGAAGTTCCCCTCGCCGAACGACAGGTGATTCTTGCGCTGGATGATCTCGATGAAGATGGGACCGATCAGGTTCTTCGTGAAGATCTGGAGCAGGTAGCCCTGCTCGTCACCGTCCACGAGGACCTGTCGCTTCTGGATCTCCTCGTGGGACTCGGCGACATTGGGGACTCGACCGAAGACCTCGCGGTAATAGTCGTCATCGATGTCGAGGAATCGAATCGGCGTCCCGTCGAGGGCGCGCAGCGACGCGAGGATGTCGTCGGTGAGGAAGGCGAGGTGTTGGACGCCAGGCCCTTTGTACTCCTCGAGGTACTCGTTGATTTGGCTCTTCGCCTCGTCGGCCTCGTTGATCGGGATACAGAATGAACCACAAGGCGAGCGCAGCGCGTAGGACGTGAGCCCCGTCTTGACGCCGCGGATGTCGAAGTAGCGGACCTCGGTGAAGCCGAATACCTTCTTGTAGAAGGACGCCCACCGCTCCATCGTCCCCCTCTCGACGTTGTTGGTGAGGTGGTCAATCCGGAGGAACCCCTTCGCCGGGGTGCGGTCGGGCTTCTCCAGCGCGACGAACCCCATTTGCTCGTAGATGCGCTTGTCACCGACGGGGAGCGCGTCGTCTATCATGTAGATGAGGCTCCCGCCGATCCCCACGATGGCAGGCACGGCTCGGGTCGACCTCGTGTACTCCGCGGACCACAGGACCTCGGCGCCTCGGGCGACCGCGACCTTCGCGGCGTTGTCCGCCGCGTGGAATCGCCAGCCCATCGCCGAGATGCTCGGGCCGTGGGAGCGCCCGAACTCACCCGCGTGGCCAGTCCCCTCGCGATTGACGAGGAAGCGCATCTCGCCTTGTTCGTAGAGGTCGATGTTCCGGGTCTCGTGGCGCATCGTCCGCGAGAAGCCGAACGCAAAGAGCAGCTCGCCCAACCAGCCAGTCTCGGGGGCCGTGAGCTCCACGAACTCGACGCCGCTCAATCCGAGCGGGTTCTCGCCAATCATCGCTTCCTCCAGCTCTGCCAATAGTCGGGGATCTCGGAACCAGCCGCGCTCTCGTGGATCTTGAGCGGGTAGCGCGTGTCGATCATGACAGCTACCTCCTCGGTGCGCGTCGCCCGAGAGGTCCTTGTCTCGGCGCCTGCTTGAGGGCCGTGATGAATGCCCTGGGGGTGCAGCGTCAGCATTCCGGGCTTGATGCCCTCGCGGCTGAAGAAGTCGCCAGAGTGGTAAAAGAGCACTTCGTCGAAGTCGATATTGGAGTGGTAAAAGGGGACCTTGAGCGCGGTCGGGTCACCGTTCTCGAGCGGCCGCGGGGCGAACGTGCAGATCACGGCGTTCTGCATGACGAACGTCGTATGGGCGCTCGGCGGCAGGTGATAGCGGTCCGAGCTCACGGGGCGGATGTCGCGGACCCGCAGCTTGAGCGCCGAGGTCGTGCCCTTCCATCCGACGGTGTCGATCGGGCAAAACGGATAGAAGACTCGCGTCGTCTCGCCCTCGCGCAAGATCCGGAGTTCGAACTCCCCGTCGCTGCTCGGTTTGGCGTTCGAGCCCTCCTCGGGTGACGGCACGACCAAGACAGCAGGATCGAAGAGGGCGTGCTGTCCCAAGAGGCCCTTCTCGGGGAAGCGGACTTCACCCTTCGACTCGGTGATGAGCAGGCGCGTGGGGCTCGTCGGGCAGAGCCTCTGGACGGTCCCTCGAGGGATGACGAGATAGTCGCCAGGCTCGTACGCGAGCGGCCCGAAGTCCGTCTCGAGCCGGCCGGCCCCGCGGTGGACGAAGACGACCTCGTCCGCGTCCGCGTTTCGGAAGAAGTGAAGAGCGGGCTCCGAGTACGTGCCGAAGCTTACTGTCACGTCAGCGTTGTAAAAGAGCGGCACGCGCCCCTCGACCAAGCCTGGCTGCGTCGTCGCGGCCCCGCGCTCGGGGTCGTACGCGCGCGGCTTGAGCGGTCCCTCGATGCGGGTCCAGCCGACCGGCGCGTGGCTGCGGTAGAGGTGCGCGTAGCGACCGAAGAAGCCGCCCCGACCATATTCCTCTTCGACCGTGCCTTCCGGCAGACCCACGTGGGCCTGCTGCGCCACGCGACCTCGAACCCAGGGGATGTCCATGCGCGCACCGTGCAGTTTGGGGCCCGCGCAAGAAAGAACAATCTTCGTGATACATTGTTCATGCGATGAACAATGTGCAGCGCCCGTTCGGCGCCCCCTCCTTCAGCATCGAGCACGCGCGGGCGCTCGACGCCCTCGTGCGGCACGGCTCGCTCCAGGCGGCCGCGCGCGCCCTCAAGAAGGGTCACCCGGCAGTCCTCTATTCGCTTCGCCAATTGGAGGACCTCGCGGGGCTCGCGTTGGTCGACAGGACGGGCTACCGGCTGAAGCTCACCGAGGCTGGGGAGCGTGTGCTGCCCGCGCTGCGCGCCATGCTCGAGGCCGAGCGACACGTGCGCGACGTCGTCCACGAGACCAAGACCGGTTGGGAGTCGCGGCTGCGCATCGTCTTCGACGGCGTCTATCCCGCAAACCAGCTGCTCGAGGTCGTGCGCGAGCTCACGCGCGACAGAGCGCCGACCCGACTCGACGTCATCGCGGACTTCTTGGGTGGGGTCGAGGTTGCGTTCGAGCGCGAGGACGCCGACCTCATGATCTCCGTCGTGCCCGTGGTCGACCAGGAGCTCGTCGTTACAGCGTTGTCATCGGTTCGCGCCAGGCTGGTCGCGCAGGCCAATCACCCGCTCGCGACGCGGCGCACCGTGCGTCAGGAGGATCTCGAGGGCGCCGTGCTCCTCACGGTGCGTGGCTCCGATCTCCGCCTCGAGCTCTCGACAGCCGCGCTCGAGCCGAAGAGCCAAGTCGTGCTGAACGACTTCATCGCGAAGAAGGCCGCGATCCTCGCTGGGATTGGCTACGGCTGGATGCCGGAGCACCTCGTCAGGGACGAGCTCGCGAGTGGCCAGCTCAAGCCTGTTCGCTTCGTGGGTGGGCACGTCCACGACTTCAAGCCGAAGCTTTATCGCCGCAAAGCGCGCGCGGTCGGTCGCGCCGGTGAAGCGGTGCTCGCAGCGCTGCGGGGCAAACGTGTCGACAGAGCGTCCGGTGTCCCAGCGCGAGACAATCCTACGTGACTGTCTAATTGGGCGAATTTTCTAATGTTTTTGGGCAAAGTGTCGAAATGACCTGAGAGCAGTTGGGGCGCTCAGTGTCGACACCTCAGCAAAGTCTCCGCTGCGCGAATCCTCGAACCCTGGAGGTTGCCCATGTTCCTCGACGACGCCATCAAGACCCACGTGGGTTGGAAGCTCAGACTCACTGCGTTTCTGCAGAAGCCGGACGACTCGGTGAATGAAGCCGAGGTCCGCGCTGACGACAAGTGTCCGCTCGGGCAATGGATCCGCGGCGACGGCGCAAAACACAAGTCGCTCGCCGAGTTCAGCGCCCTCCAGGCCGAACACGCGCGGTTCCACAAGGCCGCCGCCGAGGTGGTGAAGCGCGCACGCTCGGGGGCCCGCGTGTCTGCAGAGGTATCGCTAGGGTCGGAGAGCGAGTTCTCGAAGGCGTCGACGGCTATTGTCTCCGCCATCACTGCATTGAAGCGGAAAGTCTGAGGTCAGGGACAGCGTCTGGTAGCGTCCAGACAGCGCATGACGGATCTGTCTGGCCATTATCGCGTCCTCCTCGACGAGGGCGCGGACCTCGAGGCGAAGCTCGTTCATGCCGACGCGCTCGAGGGGCTCGGCGACCCGCGCGGCAGGCTGTTCATGCTGCAGCTCGCGTCGGCGCGAGAGCCAGACCGAGCCGACCTCCAGGTCGAGGAGATCCGCTGGATCGACCAACACGCCGACGTCCTTCTCGGACCGCTCGCGACGGCTCGTTATGACGACGGCCTCGAGCTCGTGTGGCGACAGGGCTTCGTGCGCGGAGCGAGCCTTCGCAGAGTCGAGCGCGAGGTGCCCGTCCTGCTCGAGCGGCTCCTTCGAATACCGATGTTCGAGTCGATAGGTCGGTTGCGGCTCGCCGAAGACAGCAACCTCGCGGCGTGCTCGCGGCTGCTCGCCGCGAGGCCCCCGCCGCTCGTGGACCTCGTCTTCGGATTGGATGCTAGGAACAAGCCTGTAGAAGAGGCCGCCGACCTGAGCGCGCTCTGGCCAGCCTTTCCGAACCTCGAGAGCTTCGCGGGGTGCGGCGCGCGCCTCGGCGAGCTCGATTTGCCGCGGCTCCGCACCTTCGATCTCTCGACCGACGCATGGGCCTTCGACATGAGTGAGCTCGGGCGGGCGCGGTGGCCTTCGCTGGCTCGTCTGCGGCTCGCGGGGTTCTCGACCGTCGACGTGCGACGGGTCGTGGAGGCGCTGCAGCCTGCGACCATGCTGAGAGAGCTGAGCCTCGACGAGCTCGGTGAGGACGGAGACCTCGCGTTCGAGTGCCTCCTCCAATCGACTATCCTGTCGCGCCTCGCCCGACTGGAGCTCTGCGGCGCTGTAACCACGAGGGGCGCCCGAGAGCTCATTTGGAACGCGGAGCGCTTCAGCGCGCTCGAACGACTCGCCGTGGAGTTGGTCGACACAGACCCCGAGACCCGACGGACGCTCGAGCAGGCGCTCCCGCAGCTCGTGGTGTATCGCGGACAGTAATGTCAGTCGCTGGTGCAGACCGCGTCACCGGATTCGAGCACGACGCGGTCTCCTCGCTGGAGGTTGCCCGTGCCCGCCCCGATCTCGAGGACGCAGCGCGTGGCTCCCACGCAGATCGCGGGCGAACCAATGGGCAGCGGACTCACCGCGAGGACGCGACCTTCCCCGTCGATGAAGGCGACGTCGAGCCCGAAGCGCATGCCCTCCGCGCTGATGCAGACCTCGCCCGTGATGGGGAAGACGAGGAGCATACCCGCGTCCTCGTCGAGCGAGGGCCGGCCCGCGAGGCCCTGGCGTCGCTCGGCGGCGGTGCTCGCGATTTCGACGCAGCCATCCCATACAGGATTGTCACTGGCGTCGCGGATTTGGAGGCGTGTCTCATCACATGGCTCGCAGCCGGCGACGGCGAAGAGGGCGATCCCTAGCAGCCTGTTCGGTCTCCCCCTCACAGCGAGCCGAGGAACGCGAGCAGGGCCTCGCGGTCGGTCGCGACGAGCGCCTGATAGGCGTCCACGCTGGCGGTTGCCTCGCCGAAGTGGGCCGCGATGGCCTCTTCGAGCGTGGACGCTCCGCCGTCGTGCATGAACGGAGCGGAGCGCGCTATGCCCCATAGCGGAGCCGTGCGGAACTCACGCATAGAGGCCACTCCGTCCTCGATGCCGACCATTTGCGCCGGCGCGACGTCGTGCAGCAAGAGATCGCTGTAGAGCGCGACAGGGTTACCGTCACTGTCCGCGAGCGAGGGCGCGTGGCAGCTCGAGCAGCCGACCTGCTCGAACACCAGGCTCCCAGCGAGCTCGCGCTCGGGGTCTGTGCTGGTCCTCGGCGGCGGCCCAAGATGCTCGAGGAAGAAGACCATGTCCTCGAGGTCGGAGGTGCTGATCTCGGGGTCTTCTATGTCGTCCGAGTCATTGCCCGCGCCGAAGGTCAAACCAGCCTGATCGGGCAAGGTGAGGCCGAGCTCGTTGAAGGTCGCGTCGCGAGCAAACTCCGCGACAGACGGCACCCCACACTTCCACCCGAGGCGACCGACGCGCCCGTCGGACAGGACGCGCGCGACGCCACTTATGCCGTCTGCGTCGAGGTCGTCGGGGTCGGCGCCAGCGAGAATCGTGGCCTCCGGGATGCGATCGATCAGGCCGAGGCCGAGCGCCGACGGTGTCTGCCGCGCCTCGAAGACATTGGAGCTCGGATCGATTGGAGGACGCCCGTCTCCCAACCTATGTCGGTGCGCCATCGTGCCCATCGACGGCGCCGAGAACAGCCCCTCTTCGACGATGCCCTGGCGAATGACATTGACGTCAGCAGGGCCGGCGCCGCCGATGACGGGGTCGAAGTGACAGGCTCGACAGGAGTCGCCATTGAAGCGCGGTCCGAGGCCCCCGCTGGTCGCTTGGTCGCGATCGAAGACGGCTCGCCCGCGCTCGAACTGAGCTGTTTCGTCGGCGGTGAGCTCGTGATCGGGGCCGCCGTATTCGCCGACAGACAGGACTGGTGCGTCGGGTGGGAGCAGCCCAGCGCTCGCTTGGGACTTGCCACCGAGCGAAGCGAGGAACGTGAGGACGTCCGCGCGCTCGTCGTCGGACATGGCCTCATAAGCCTCGCGCGAGGCGCGGGACTCACCGTCGTGGAGGCGAATCGCCTCGTCGAGCGTGTCGGCTCGACCATCATGCAGGTAGGGCGCGACGGCCACGACCCCCCAGAGCGGTTGGGTCCGAAACTCGGTCCCCGAGGCCTCACCCATGCGGATGCCGTCCGCGAGGTCCGGGCCCATGTCGTGGAGCAACAAGTCGGAATAAGCAGGTATGAGCCCACGCGGGCCGCGCAGCGCTGGGATATGGCAGCTCGTGCACTTGGCCTCGGTGAAGAGCGCCTCACCGCGCTCGGAGGCTGCTGTCGGCTCGTCGGGTTCTGGCGCGGCGACCAGCATCGCGAACGAGACCAGCGCGAACAGATCGTCCTCCGAGAGCTCCGGATCCGGCACGCCATCGCGATCGACAGTCGGCTCGTCGGGGGCGGCGGCCTGCGCTTGCTTGGCCTGCCCGAGGCCGCCTGGCAGCACATTGGACGCTTCGCGAACGCCGCTCGGTACAGGGAGCTGGTTCTTGCGGTCGTTCGGGAGAGGATCGCTCGTGATGCCTGCGTGATTGAAGAGCGGCCCGCGAATGAAGCCCTCGAGCGACACCGTCTGGGATTTTCGCCCGAAGCGCCCGACGAAGCCGCGATCGTAGTTGGGGCGGCCGCTGATCCCGTCGCCGTCTGCGTCGTCCGGATCGGCGTTCACGAGGATGGCCTCGTCGGGGAGCTCGGCCAAGAGGCCCACGCCGAAGAAGGGCATCGGGTTGCGCTGCGCGACGAGGTTGGTCGCGGCCTCGGTCGGGACATAAGGCGGCGTCTGGGTCGAGTATTGGTCTTGTACGCCGTTCACCCCAGTATTGACTTGGCTGCCGTCGCTGAGGTCTTGCCGCGCGAGGAGGAAGTTGCGGTATCGACCCGCTGACCCGCTTGTAACTGGTTTCTCGTGGCAGGCCGCGCAGAACGTTACATTGAAGGTCGGGCCCAATCCGTCCTCGGGGGTGAATCGCCGTAACGCGACCTTGCGCCCAGCCTCGAAGAGGTCGAGCTGCTCGCTCGTCGCGTTAGGTAGTGGAGCCCCCAACTCCGCAAAGACACCCTCCGCCAATTGAGGGTTGTCGACCGGCGAAATCGTCTCGTCGGTGCACGCAAGGCCTGCACAGCCGATCGCTGCAAACGTAAGCAAGGTTCTCACGGTTCACTCCTCGTCGAGCAAGTGACGCTCGAGGGCGATGCCTTGATAGGGCGCCTCGGTCGAAGCAAGACTCCCACCAACAGCATAGAGCTCCCCACCGGAGGCGAACGTGGCGTGCAGATCCAGTGCAGTCGACCAAGACTCGTCGGTTCGCACTTCGAGCGTAGCCCCGTCGACGCTCGCGATCGTGCCCGTGATCCCGACGACGTGGACGACCCCCGGCTCGCGTACGAAGACGCCATTGAGGGCCGGCAATGGAGCGAGAGATTGCGTGCGCCACTCCGTGCCATCGAAGCGGGCGATAATGCCGTTGCTCCGGCCGCCGACCGCATAGACATGATTGGCGTCAACTCCCCAAATGGAGATGAGGTCGTCGCTCGCCCCGACCAAGAGCTCGGTCCAGCTCGAGCCGTCGAAGTGGAGGACCGTCCCTCGCTGACCGACGACGTAGACGTTGTCGCTCGCGGTCCCCCAGACCTTGAAGAGCCCGTGGACGTTCGCTTTGCTGAGCGGCGGCAGCGTCACGACACTCCAGTTCGAGCCGTCGAAATGAAGGACGGTCGGCTGGGCCTCGGCGCGGCCGCTGCCGCCTACCGCATAGAGGTCGTCGGGCGCGGCGCCCCACACGCCCCAGAGGTGCTCTGTCGTGTTCGACGTCGCCGCTGAGAAGCTCTGGCCATCATAATGGAGGATAGTGCCGGCATCGCCCACGAAGGTGATGTCCGACTCCGAGAAGCCATAGGCCCACGCGAGGAGCGGCGTCCCCGCGGGCAGCTCGAGCTTCGTCCAAGAGGCGCCGTCGAAGTGCATGACGACGCCGGCCCCCGGCGCTCCGCCTACGGCATAGAGCGCTGTCGGGTTGGGGCCCCAGACATCGAGCAGCCAGCCTGTCTCCGTGGCGTCGAAGGCCTCGGCCCAGTGGGTGTCCGGCGGGTCGGTCGAGTCGTCCGAGCAGGCGCCGAGGGTGCCTGTCGTGAGCCCGAAAGGAAGGAGCCAAAAGGCGAGTCGCGTCGACATGCGCTCTCGCCAAGCTCGGCCCGTGCCAACACGCCAGGGTGTCGGTGCGGGAGGCTGCTCTCGTCAGTACGTGGTGAGGATGCGCTTCACTGCGGCGGCGGCGCGAATGAGCTCACGACGCCGCGTCGCGCGCTGACTGCCGCGCGCGACCACGCTGAGTCGTGCCCCGCCCGCGTCGAAGAGGAAGGCGCTCTCCTCCATTCCGTCCGATAGGGCACAGCCATGGTCGTGTGAACGGGTGGGGCCGCGCGCCGCGAGGAGCTCGCAGGTGAAAGGATCGCCGGCGGAAGAGACCACGAGCCCGTCGGCGTCGGCGACGACGATGGCGTCGAGCGCGCCGTCGCGGCGGCAAGCGGCGAGCTGCAGGTCGAGCGCGGGTCCGCGGTGAAGCGAGCGGTTTTGGCGGCGTTCTTGGAGCATGCGGCGATGGTGCCGCGGGCCGCGCGCCGCCCCAAGTTTTCGGACCTGGACGCGCGCACGATAGGGAGACGAGGACGTAACGGGACCGAAGCAGGCGTGACAAAAATGTAAGAGTTTGACAGCTGATCCAGATCATTGGGGAGAGCGCCGAGACGGTTCATCTTCATCGCGCCCGATGCGTCGGCTGACAGGAGCGAAACTGGATGAAGGTCACGGATGATTTGAGGCACGATCACGCAGTCTTCCTCGTCGCGCTGGAGCTCCTCGACGCGGTCGTCGCCGCGCTCGACAAGAGCGACGCCGAGGCCGAGGGACACCTCGCGGGGTTGCTCGAGTTCTTCTCGTCCTTCGTGGACTATTGTCATCACGGTAAAGAGGAGGAGTGTCTCTTCCCTGCGCTGGAGAAATGCGGGCTGCCGCGAGACGGTGGACCGATCGGCGTCATGCTGTCGGAGCACGAGTTCGGGCGCGCCCTGCTGCACCAGATGAGGGGCGCGCTCGCGAGGCTGGGGGAGGGAGACGCGACCGCGCGGGCGGACCTACGCGAGGCCGCGCGTGGCTATCACGCGTTCCTTCAGGCCCACATTTACAAAGAGAACAATGTCCTCTTCGCGATGGCGGACCGCTTCGTCCCGGCGGACGCCGCTGCGGCGCTCGACGACGCGTGCGACGTGATCGAGCGTGAGCGCGGGAGCCGCAGGCAAAGCTACAGTCAGATGCTCGACGGCCTCAGGGTGCGCTACGGTGTAGCGCTCAGCGCTCCCACTTGAGATAGAAGAAGTCGCGCGGGCTCGGCGATTTGATGTACTCGTTGCGCGGCGCTTTCAGCTCTGTAAGGAGTGGGCTCGTCGCGACGAGCTCACCACCCTGTCGCTCGTAGACGATGAACCGCGTATACGAGTAGTTGATGTCGAGCTCCGCGGCGACCGTGATACCGGCGGTGATGAGCGCGTCGGCGAGCCACTCGGCGGTCGAATAGTCGGCGATGGCAAAATAGAGCGTGCGCCCGTCTTTCCCTAGGCCGATGGCGCTCCGCCGGATCTCCTTCTTGCCGTTCTCGTCGCTGCCCCATTTCTTTATCTTCCAGTCGTCGAGGAGCTCGGGGTTCTTGACCCCGTCCTCGACGATGCACGGCGGCGTCTGGCGGAAGTAGTCGAACTCCCCGAGGTTCGCCTCGATCTTCGAGTGGGTGCCGATGACGTACTGTCCAGTCTTCGTGCGCGCGAAGGTGCAAGAGTCAGGCTTCGCCTCGAGGACGACCTCGCCGCCGACGCCGAGTCCGTGGCCGCCGTGGCGCTTCTTGAAGCCGCCATTGGTGACCGCGATGAGCTTGTCGCGCACCGAGTCGGGCACGAGTCCCGTGCGCTTCTGTGCGGGGAAGGTCGAGCCGTCCGGCTCCTCGGGGCCGACGACGAAGTTCATCGAGACGCGCGTCGTGTCGATCGCGACGATCTGCGTGACCACGAACTTACGGTTCTTGTGCGGATGAACCAGGGTCGTGACGAGCGGGGAGCCGTCCGCGCCGGCGCCGTAGACGGAGAGCGGTGTCCAGGTTCCGTCGCCTGACTTTGCTGTAAGTTCCACCGGCGCGCTGAAATTGGGCGGAGGGAAGACGCCGGACGCGGCCGCGGGACCCGCTGTCGAGGACGGAGAGGCCGAGGTGGTGCTGCACGGCGGACAGCCTGGCTCCGTGCCGCAATAACATCGGCTGACGTCGACGGTCGGCGCGCCGCTCGCGGAGGCCGTGGGGGGCGGCGCGCTCGCGACGGGATTGCGATCGCGCGAGCCCTCGGACGAGCCGCAGCCGAGGAGCGCGACGGTGGCGAGGATGGCGAGGCGCTTCATCGGATTGAGGCCTTCGCGAGGTCGGTGCCAGCGGCTGCGAGGGGTGGGGGAGGGACGTCGAGCAGGCTCGCGATGCTGCGCGCGAAGGCTCGTTGGTCGACGCTCAGGTTACCGTTCAGCTGCGCGAGCGCGTCCGCGACGTTGTTGGTGGGTGCACCGGCCGCGCGAGGTGCGCGCACGACGATCGGGACCGCGCGGTCGAAGAGGTACGGAGTGCCGTGGTTCACGCCGTCGCCCTCGACGTAGCCCGTGTCGATGAAGCTGCCGGGCTTCGTGAGGAGGAAGAGGTCCCCGCCGGTCGAGCCCGCGATGGAGCGACAGAGCAGCGCGTCGAGCGATTCGTCGCCCATCTCCGGGCACTGCTTGGGAGACGAGCGAACGTCGATGACGCGCCCGATGCCCGGGACGGCCGCGAGCGACTTCGTCACGGCCGCCACCAACGCGTCGAACTTCGCAGGCTCGAGGGCGCGAGCCTCGGGGGTGAAGACGACGAACGGCTCCGACACGGAGAGGATCCACGCGCCCTCTCCGACGGCGTGATCGGCGGCCTCCTCGGCGGCGCGCACCAGATCCTTCGGGAGGAGGCGCGTGGCGGTGTCGCAGCGCCGCTCGAAGCGGTCGGGATCGGGCCGCTTGCAGAAGCCCTGGTTCATGACCTCGGGTGTGGGCGGGACGCCGTGGTCCGCGCTGAGCACGACCGCGTAGCCGTCGGCGCCGAGCTTTTCGTCGAGGTGCGCGAAGAGCTTGCCGAGGGTCGCGTCGAGCCGCAGGAGATCGTCCCACGACTCCGGGGAATCTGGCCCGAACACGTGCCCGACGTAATCGTTGGCGCTCAAACTAACTGCGAGGAGGGCGGGCTTGCCCGAGCTCGCGATCTGATCGACCGCGGCCTCGGCGAGCTCGCCGAGCATCACGTCGGAGAACGGGGTCGCGACGAACGCACGCGGCGCAGGCTTCGTCGCTCCGAGGTCGTGGTCGAAGAACTTGCCGAGCCCGAAGAAGTCGCCTTGGCCGAGGTCGGGTCCGGGGATGTCGGCGTGCTGCTCGAGCCACTTGCGATCGAGCGGCCCCCAAGCGGCGGGGCGATAGCGCGCACCCGCGCCCGGCTTGGTGAAATCCGAGGCCCACGAGGGGAGGGCGTCGACGAACGCGGTCGAGCTCACGAAGGCGTCGGTGCTCGCGTCGAACCACATCGTCAGGTTGGATTTACGACCGCCGCCGAAGACCGCGCCGCGATCTTTGATCGAGAGGCTGATGATGATCGCCGTCGGGTCGGCCTCGCGCAGGGCGTCGCCCACCGTCGGCACGCGCAGCGTCGCGAGCGACGACCCCGCGCGGCTCGCGGCGCCGGTCGAGAGGACGAGGCGCGCCGACTCGTCCTCGAGAGAGCTTACAAATTTGTCACCCTTCGTCGGCCGAGCGTTCGCGGTGATCCCCGAGTCGTGAGGGGACGCCCCCGTGTAGAGCGCGGCGTGCCCGGGCGCGGTCGCGTTGTGGGCGTGCTGGAAGTGGAGCTCGCTGATCGCGTTCGCCTCGCCGACGAGCTTCGCGAAGCCGCCGGTGCGAGGGAGCGTCGGCCACCGCTCGAGGGCCTCCCAGAGGGCGAGCTGGTCGACGACCAACGAGACGACGACGCGTGGCTTCGCGGAGGGCGAGGGCACCGAGGCGCTGGCGCTCGTCGAGGCGCTCGCGGTCGAGGTCGCGGTCGGTGTGCCGGTCGTCGTCGTGGTGCTGCCGCACCCGAAGAAGACCGCTGCGGCGAGGAGAGCGAAGTTCGGGCTCTTCACGCCGAACGTGTAGCCCATCCCAAAGAGAGAGAGGACGCTCACGAATCGAGGGTGCGGGGCGCGTGAGCGGGGGCCGTTCGGAGCCCAGGTTGACAGGCGCTGTCAGCCAGGAAAATACGACCTTGCGGGATGTGTGGAGGAGCCTTGCATCGATGAAATTCTCGAATGCTCCAAATTGCTACGCGTCGAGCTTACGGTCGTCCGATGCGGCGAAATTCTTGGGTTAGGGGCGCGTGGCACGCCCCTCGCAAAGACTCATTTCCGAAGCGCGCGTGACGGTTCCCCCCCCCACCGTCGAACGCGCGCTTCTTCTTTTTGTGGAAGCTCCTGGATGGGAAACCATCGTGAGGGGCTTTCTTTTTTTTGTCGCTCGTCGTTCGGCGCGGGGGTCCAGCCGAAGTCGGGCGGATGAGTTTGACGCGCCGCTCGCCCGTGGGCATGGAGCGCGGCTCCTATGGCTCTCGAAGTAGGCATCGTCGGGCTCCCGAACGTCGGCAAGAGCACGCTCTTCAACGCGCTCACTGCGGTGGGGGCCGCGGCCGAGAACTACCCCTTCTGCACCATCGAGCCGAACGTCGGCGTCGTGCCGGTTCCCGACACGAACCTCGAGAAGCTCGAGAGCCTCATCAAGACCGAGCGGGTCATCCCGGCGATGGTGCGCATCGTCGACATCGCGGGGCTCGTGCGCGGCGCGAGTCAGGGGGAGGGACTCGGCAACAAGTTCCTCTCCCACATCCGCGAGGTCGACGCGATCCTCCACGTAGTCCGCTGCTTCGAGAGCTCCGACGTCGTGCACGTGGACGGCTCGATCGATCCCATCCGCGACATCGAGACCATCGACACGGAGCTCCTGCTCGCGGACCTCGACACGGTCACGAGCAGCCACGACCGCATCAAGAAGCAGGCGACCCACCAGAAGGAGCTCGCGGTCACCGCGGAGCTGCTCGGCAAATGCCTCGACGCGCTGAAGACGGGCAAACCCGTGCGCGCGATCCTCGGGCCTGGCGGCATCGACGACCCCGAGCACCTCAAGATCCTGCGCGGCTTCGGGCTCATCACGGCGAAGAAGGTCCTCTACGTCGCGAACGTCGCAGAGAGCGATCCGCACGGTGAGGGACCGCTCGCGACGCGCGTCCGTGAGCGCGCGAAGGCCGAGGGCAGCGGCGTCGTCGCCGTGTGCAACAAGCTCGAGGCCGAGCTCGCCGAGCTCTCGAAGGACGATCAGAAGGAGATGCTCGCGAGCCTCGGGATGACGGAGCCTGCGCTCGCGACCCTCGCGCGCGAGGCCTACCGACTGCTCGGGATGACGGTCTATTACACGGCCGGGCCGAAGGAGATCCGCGCGTGGCAGATCCCGATCGGGTGCCCCGCCCCGAAGGCCGCGGGTGTCATCCACACCGATTTCGAGAAGGGCTTCATCCGCGCCGAGGTCTACAGCGTCGAGGACCTCGTGAAGCTGAAGACCGAGGCCGCGATCCGCGCGAGCGGCAAGCTGCGCGTCGAGGGTAAGACCTACATCTTCCAGGAAGGCGACGTCGCGCACTTCCTCTTCAACGTGTGACAGCGATCGGCATACAGAACCTCGAGAAGTCGTTCGGGGCGCGCACCCTCTTCGAGGAGGTGACGCTCACCTTGAACGAGGGATCTCGCTACGGGCTCGTCGGCGCGAACGGGTCGGGGAAGACCACACTCCTCCGCATCCTCGCGGGGGACGAGCCTGCGACGGACGGCTCGGTCTCGCTGAAGAAGGGCGCGAAGCTCGGCGTCCTCCGACAGGACCGATTCCTCGACGACGATCGCGACGTCATCGATCTCGCGATGGAGGGCGACGAGGCCGTCACGACGGCGCTCGCGGAGCGTGCGGCCTTGGCCGCGGCGGACGGCGATCACCACGTCGAGCTCGCGGATCTCGAGGAGCGGCTGCGTCACCTCGACGCCTCGACGCTCGAGGCGCGCGCGGCCGAGATCCTCGAGGGCCTCGGCATCGAGCGAAGGACCCACAAGCGGCCGCTCCGCGAGCTCTCGGGTGGGATGAAGCTGCGCGTCCTCTTCGCGCAGGTCCTCGTCGGCCGCCCTGAGATTTTGCTGCTCGACGAGCCGACGAACCACCTCGACATCCTGTCGATCCGCTGGCTCGAGCGCTTCCTCGTCGGCTACCCGGGCTGCGCGATCATCATCTCGCACGACCAGCGCTTCCTCGACAACGTCGCGACCCACGTCCTCGACGTCGATTTCGGCACGGTCTTTCTCTACAAAGGCAACTACTCGACCTTCGAGCGCGACAAGACCTCCATCATCGAGCGCAAAGAGGCAGAGGTCGCGCGGCTCGAGGAGATCGTCGCGCAGAAGCGAGCCTTCGTGGAGCGCTTCCGCGCGAAGGCCACGAAGGCGCGGCAAGCGCAGAGCCGCCTCAAGCAGATCGAGAAGATCGAGATCGAGGAGATCAAGCCGACGAGCCGTCGCGCGCCGCGCATCAAGCTCGAAGAGGAGCGCGCGAGCGGGCGCGACGTCCTCAAGGTCGAGGGCGTGTCGAAGGCGTACGGCGACAAGCGCGTGCTCACGAACGTCGGCGTGACGATCCGGCGCGGCGAGCGCGTGGCGATCATCGGCGCGAACGGCCTGGGAAAATCCACGCTCGTTCGCATCCTCGCGGGGCGGCTCGCGGCGGACGGCGGCGCTGTCGCGTGGGGCCACGAGGCCCGCGTCGGGTACTTCCCGCAGGATCACAAAGAGCTGCTCACCGACGAGAAGCAGACCCTCGTCGACTACCTCTGGCAGTTCTGTCGGCTCGAGGGGACGAGCTTCGTTCGAGGTCACCTCGGCGCGGTGCTCTTCAGCGGCGACGACGCGCAGAAGAAGATCGAGAGCCTCTCCGGCGGTGAGGCCGCGCGCCTCCTCTTCGCGCGCCTCTCGGTCGAGCGGCCCAACGTGCTCCTGCTCGACGAGCCGACGAACCACCTCGACATGGAGGCCATCCAGGCCCTCGCCGAGTCGCTGAAGAAGTACACGGGCACGACCATCTTCGTGTCGCACAACCGCTGGTTCGTCTCGGAGCTCGCGACGCGCGTCATCGAGGTCCGCGCCGACGGGCTCGTGGATTTCCCCGGCACTTACGACGAGTACCTCGATCGGTGCGGCGACGATCACCTCGACACCGCGAGCGTGCTCGCGCGCAAGAAGGCGGAGAGCGCAGCCGCGGCCGCGCCCGTCAAGAACGTCGACTGGGAGGACCAGAAGAAACGGCGCAATCGCCTCAAGGTCCTGCGCGACAAAAGCGCGAAGGTCACCGAGACGATCGCCACCGCGGAGGACGCGCTCGCGGCCCACCGCGCCCGCTACGCCGAGGACGGCTTCTTCGAGCGCACGACCCCCGCGGAGGTCGAGAAGCTCCACCTCAAGGAGCGCGAGCTCGAGGCCAAAGTCGAGGCCCTCCTCGTCGAGTGGGAGGCCGTCGAGACGGAGCTCGGGGAGCTCGCAGCGTCGCTCGGCGAGCCAGCGAGCTGACGCGATAACATCTCTGTCATGACCATCGAAGCCGTGTTTCGGGGTTCGGGCGACAAGGATCTCTTGGGGGGTCTCGCTGTTCCGAGTGGCTCCGGGCGGCACCCCACGGTGCTCATCGTGCACGAGTGGTGGGGCCTGAACGACGACATCAACGCGATCGCCGAGCGCTTCGCGGCCGAGGGTTTCGTCGCGCTCGCGGTCGATCTCTACAAGGGCCGCACCACGACGAGCGCCGCCGAGGCCGTGAAGCTCGCGAACGAGCTCAAGATCGCCGACGCGCTCCCGATCGTGGAGGCAGGGCGCGCCCTCGCTGCGGCGCACCCGCGCTCGAACGGGCGCGTCGGGATCCTAGGCTTTTGCCTGGGAGGCGGCGTCGCGTTCGCGGCCGCGTGTCAGAACCCCGCGCTCGAGGCCGCGGTGCCGTTCTATGGCACGCCGCCCGACGAGTTCCTCACGTTCGAGCGCGCGCGCTGCCCGATCCTCGCGCACTTCGGACAGAAGGATCAGATCATCCCGCCGAAGCGCGTCGAGGCCGTGAAGGCTCGCGCGGCCAAGGCAGGCGCGAGCCTGACCGTGCACTTCTACGACGCCGGCCACGCCTTCATGCGCAAGCACGACGCGAGCTTCTACGAGCCCGCGTCCGCGACGCTCGCTTGGGAGCGCACGCTCGCGTTCCTGCGCGGCGCCCTCGGCCGCGCTACGGGTTGAGCGCGGCCCTTTTACCTGGTAGCTCACGACCCCAAGAAAAGGGAGGAATCCATGGCCGAAACGGTGCGCGCTTCTCACATCCTTCTCATGTACCAGGGCTCGTCCCGGTCCTCTGCAACGCGCTCCAAGGCTGAGGCCGCGCAGCAGATCCAGAGCATCCTCGCCGAGATCCAGGGCGGCGCGGACTTCGCGCAGCTCGCGTCGAAGCACTCCGACTGCCCGTCGAAAGCCAAGGGCGGCGACCTCGGCAGCTTCGGCAAGGGCCAGATGGTGAAGGAGTTCGAGACGACCGCGTTCACGCTCCCCGTCGGCGGGGTGAGCGGCGTCGTCGAGACCCAGTTCGGCTACCACATCATCCGTCGCACCGCCTGAGCGGCGCGCGCGGTCACTTCATACAGCTGAGGACCTCGGCGCACGGGTACTTCGAGGCGCAGTCGAGCTTGAACTTCGACGGCGCCTTCTGACACGAGATCCCGACGTCCTCGCTGGTGCTGGTCTTGTCAGCGATCGTACACGCGGCGATGCGCGCGCACTGCGCGATCGTGTCGCCGGCCTGCGGCAGGTTCGCGAGCGGCCCGCCCGCGAGCAGGTTCACCGACTTGCGCAGCGTCCCCACGGTCGCGGGCAGGTCGCCGCAGACAGGGGTCGGGTTCGCGGATTTGACGATGGCTTTGTACATCGCGGCGAGATGGTTGCAGGTCAAACCATCTGCGCAGTTCGCGACCAACACGAACGCGTTCTCCTGCGAGGCGTCGGCCTGGTAGACGTCGAACGAGACCTCACCGGTGAACGCCGGCGCGCCGTCGACCACCTTGTATTGCTGGTTCGCGAGCATCGCTTGCCGGCTGTAGTGCCAGGGATAGTCGACGCCGACCTTCTCGGGGGCGGTCACGAGGATGACGTGCGCGCTCGCGCAATCGTCCGCGATGGGCTTGATGGTCGCGAGCGAGTAGGTCTGCTGCTCGGGCGACGTCACGGGCGCCTCGAACGTCCCGATGTTCGGGTGCATGACGTCGGGCCGATCCTTGGGCGCGTTGCTCGCGACTGTGCTCGGCGCCGTCGTGGGCTCGGCCGGAGGCTCCGGGGCAGCGGGCGGTTTCGCGGACTCGGTGGCCGCGGGCTTCGCCGCGGAGACCGCTGGCGTGCTGTTCGCTTTTGCGCCCGCGCTCGCCGAAACCTTGGGTTTGCTCTTGTCGTTGTCTTTATCGCTGTCCTTCTTATCGCCCTTGCTCTCGTCCTTCGTGGACGTGCTCTTTTGCTCGCCGCACGCGGAGACCGCAACGGCTGAGGCTGCGAGGGAGAAGACGATGAGCAGGCGCGTGGGGATCGACGACATGATCTTCTCCATTGCTCAGGAGCTCGCGGCCTTGAGGACGTCCTCGGCGTGTTCGTCCGGCTTCACCGCGAGCCACACGGCCTTGAGCTTGCCGTCCTTGCCGATGAGGAACGACTGGCGCGTCGCGCGCCCCTCCTTCAGCGGGACCTTGAACGCGCTGGCGATCTCGCCGCTCTTGTCGACGGCGAGGGGGAAGGGCAGATCGAACTTGTCGATGAAGGCCTGGTGGCTCTGCGCGTCCTGCGTGGAGACCCCGTAGACGTCGATGCCCGCCGCCTTGAAGCGATCCCACGCGTCGCGGATGCCCTTCGCCTCGATGGTGCATCCGGGCGTGTCGTCCTTTGGATAGAAGTAGACGAGGACGAGCCGCTCGGACGGGCCGCCGACCTCGATCTTTTTGCCGTCTTGAAGCGTGAGCGTGACCTTCGGCGCGTCCGCGCCCACGACGAGCGCGTCGACCGGAGCTGTCGTCGTCGGGGCCGAGCTCGACGCGCTGCCGGAGGCCGTGGCCGAGGTCGAAGCCTTCGAGCAACCGAAACAACCCAGCAGCGACGTGGCGAGGACGACGCTACGAAACCATCCTTGCGACATGCCCGAAACCTACTCGGGGAGCGGGCGAAGCACCACCACCGAGTAGCCCACCGCGACCGTCGTCCCGGTGTTGTTGTAGCCGTGTTTTTGGTCGCCGCGGAACACGACGACGTCCCCGGCCGCGAGCTGGAATCGCTCGCCGGACGCGATGAGCTCGAGCGCTCCCTTCTCGCACGCGAGGTACTCGCGGGTGCCGGGCGAGTGGGGCGTCCCCGCCATCCGCGTGTTCGGTGGGAGCTCCATTCGCTCCATCACCATGTTCGGGACGCGGTGCGGGAGCAGCGAGCGCACGCTCGCGCCGTTCCGGAGCTTGGTCACGAGCGCGTCCTTTCTGAAGAGCTGCGCCGCTGGTGACGGCCGCATCAAGAGCTCCTCGAAGGGGACCGCGAGCGCGCTCGCGACGCGGTGGAGCACCGCGAGGGTAGGGTTGCTCGCGCCCGACTCGAGGTTGGCCCAGGTCGCGCGGGGCAGCCCGGAGAGCTTGGCCATTTGCAGCTGCGTGAGGTTGCGACCCTCTCGCAGGCTTCGGATGTTCTGAGCGAGGCGGCCGGCGAGCTCGCGGGAATCGGGATCGTCCACGGTGTTGGCATTATGCCAACGCATTGTCACCGCGGTCATCCAATTGGCGGACGCGACGCACCCTCTTCGTCGAGGAGGCGTCATGGATCGAAAGGGAATCGTGAGGGACAGCGTCGCGCTCGTTACGGGCGCGAGCGCCGGGTTGGGGAAGGCTCTCTCCGTCGAGCTCGCTCGACGAGGCGCGCGGGTGGTCATGGTCGCTCGCGACGAGGCGCGGCTCGCGCGCGCCGCCGCGGAGGTCGCGGCCGTCGGGGGCCCCGAGCCCGTGCCGCTCGCGCTCGACGTCGCTGACAAACAAGCGATCCATCCCCTCGGCGCCATCGCAGCGGAGCTCGGTGGTCGCGACGTCGATCTCCTCTTTCACAACGCGAGCAGCTTGGGCCCCGTGCCGATGCCGCTCCTCTTCGACCTCGACTGCGAGGAGCTCGAGGCGGTGTTCGCGACGAACGTCGTCGGTCCGTTCCGCCTGACGAAGCTCGTCGGCGGCTCGATGGCGCTCTGCAAGCGAGGCACGATCGTGTTCGTCTCGTCGGACGCGGCCGTGAGTGGCTACCCGGGCTGGGGTGCGTACGGCGCCTCGAAGGCCGCGGCCGATCAGCTGATGCGCGTCCTCGCGGCCGAGCTCGCGATCCACGGCGTTCGCGTGTTCTCGGTCGATCCCACGGACATGGACACCGCGATGCACGCGGCCGCGATCCCCGACGCCGATCCGAGCACGCTCGCGCGACCCGAGGTGATCGCGCGCCGCATCGTCGACATGGTGGAGCTGCCGGGGCGCGCTCCGTCGGGCGCGCGCCTCGTCGCGAGCGAGGACCTCGCCGGAGCGGTCGCGTGAGGCTCGAGTCTTCACCGGCCAATCCTCTTCGCCTCGCAAAGGGGACATGGCCCACGCCCAAACCCCCGAGCCCGCACCTCGCGCCCGCGACGCGTCCCAAAGCGAGGTCGGAGCGCGAGCGTTTGCTCGTCGTCGACGCATCGACGGGTGCGATCGCCGATCGTCTGGTCCCCGAGCTGCCCGACCTCCTCGCGCCTGGAGATCTCCTCGTCGTCAACGACGCCGCGACGTTGCCCGCGGCCGTCTGGGTCACGCTCGGCAGCGCTTCGCTCGAGCTCCGCGTCGAGTCGCTCGAAGACGACGCTGCGTGGGTGATCGCGTTCGGTGCGGGCGACAGCTCGATCCCGACCGAGGCCCGCGGCGCGCCACCGAAGCTCTCGCCGGGCGACGAGCTCGCGGTCGCGGGCACGAGCCAGGTCGCGCGCGTGCTCGAGGTCGACGCGGCTTCTCCACGCCGCGTGCGGATCGCCTTCGAGTCGGCGCGCGCGGCGCTCGTCGCGCTCTATGCTCGAGGGCGGCCCATCCAGTACGCGTACGTCGATCGCGCGCTCGAGCTTTGGGACGTCGCGACCTCGTACGCGAGCCGGCCTTGGGCGAGCGAGCTCGCGTCGGCGGGGCGCCCGCTGCGATGGAGCTTGCTCGGTGAGCTCCGCCGGCGCGGCGTCGAGCTCGCGCGCGTGACGCACGCGGCGTCGCTCTCTTCCACCGGGGATCCTGCGCTCGACGCAGCGCTGCCGCGCGCCGAACGCTACCGCATCGACGAGGACGCGGCGCTCGCGATCCATCGCGCGAAGGCGCGAGGTGGTCGCGTGATCGCGGTCGGGACCAGCACCACGCGCGCGCTCGAGTCCGCGGCTCGCGCGACGCGTGATGGAGCGGTCGCGGCGCGCGAGGGCGTCTCGGCGTTGCGCATCGGTCCGAACACCGAGCTCCTCGTCGTCGACATGCTCCTTACCGGAATGCACGAGCCCGGGACGAGCCACTTCGAACTGCTCGAGGCCTTCGCGGATCGACCGCTGCTCGATGCAGCGACGCTCTTCGCGTCGAGCCGCGGCTATCGCCAACACGAGTTCGGCGACTCGATGCTCATCGCGTCGGCTCGCGCGGGTCGGGTTGAATTTCGAGGAGCCCGCAGTCCAAGATAGGCCGGTGAAGGGGTCGCGACCGAACGAGTGGTTGAGCGAGGACAGGACCGTCCCCACCCCCGAGCCGACGTTCTCGCCTGAAGAGGCCGCGCCCGCAGCGCGCCGGTCCCCAGCGCGGCCGGCGCCTCTCGCCACGCCCCCAGCGCCGCCGCCTGTGAACCCGGCGCTCCCCGATCCCGCGCTCCTTGCCGAGGCCTCGCAGCGCGGCGGTCCGAGCCCCATCGCGCACCCCATCGCGCAGGCCGCGGAGGCTCCAGCCACTCCCCGCGTCGCAGCGCCACCGCTCGCGCCTGCGCCTGCGCCCGCGCTTCAACCCCACACTCCACCTCGCACCGAGCGCATGGTGAACCTCGGCGTCGCCGCGGCGCCCGCCAAGAGCTCCTCGATCGATCCCTCGGCGTTCGCCACGCCGCCGCCGCTGCACGCACCGCCTCCACCAGCGCGCTCCGCCGCCGAGGCCCCGCGGCCGATGGCCTCGGATCCCTACGGTTCGCCCTCGTTGGACCCTGCTCTCGGCCCGTCCCAACCGATTGGCAGCGGCGGTCGCGGCGTGATCCCCGGCGAGGACCCGCCCTCTCGCTTCGCCGAGATCAAAGAGATCTTCCGCGAGTTCCTCCATCGCCACGAGAAGAAGATCTGGTGGCTGCACACGACCTACGCGCTCAGCCTCGGGGCCTTCGTCGCGACGTTCGCGCAAAAGGGCTTCGAGCGGGCGCGCATGCTGACCCTCAGCCTCGGGGCGGCGTGGCTCCTCGTCGTCTTCTTCTTCCGCTTCTTCGGGACGGGCGCTCGTCAGGACTTCATGACGGCGTGGCCGGGGATGCGGCGGCGGTTCTTCATCATGAGCTACTTCATGAAGAACCTATTTCAGGGGATGCTCTTCTTCCAGCTGCCATTCTATTACAAGACTGTCAGCCTCGAGGCGAAGAACTACTATGTCTTCGCCCTGCTCGCCGCGTGCGCGATCCTGTCTACTCTGGATCTGGTGTTCGACCGCGTGCTCCTCCGCTTCAAGAGCGTCGCGAGCGCCTTCTTCGCGATGACCCTCTTCGGCTGCGCGAACTTGGTGATACCGGCGCTCCTCCCTGACACTCCTGTCATTGTAACGTTGCTCCTCGCGGCCGGCCTCAGCATCGCGACGTTCATCCTCTTCCACGTGTCGCTCGACTCGCTCCGCAAACCCGTCAGGGCCGGCGTCTTCGCGGGCCTCATCCTCGTCGGCGTCATCATGGCCTACGTCTTTCGCCGGTCGATGCCGCCCGTCCCATTGGCGATGAAAGACGGCGGCGTCGGCCCGACTGTCCGCGAGGACGGCACGCTCGCCGTCGAGGTGAAGTCCATTCGCGAGGGCAGCGTCAAAGAGCTCTATGCGGTAACCGACATTCAGGTCGTCGGCAGCGGGGAGAAGCTCCACCACATCTGGCGTCGCGGCGACAAGGAGCTCCCCCACCACAGCGCCGACGTCGCGGCCGCGACCGAGAAGGGCGTCGTCCGCGTCGCCTCACGCCTCGACGCGAGCGACCTGCCGAGCGAGCCTATCGGCAAGTACTACGTCGACGTCGAGACCGAGTCCGGCCAAATCATCGCGCGCGTCGTCTTCGAGATCAAAGCGAAGTAGCGCGCATCCGTGCCGGCTCAACGCCAGGGCCAACCTAGCTCGGCTCTACGACAAGTTGTGGTGTCCCCAAGGGCGCAAGCCCGCTCCACGAGCTCCTTTGCGCGTGCGGGGTTGCGGTCTCGGAGCATGAGACAAGCCTCAACGCAGCTTGGCGGGAAACCCAGTTGGCATTGTTCCTCGAAGAGCCGCACGGCCTTCTCACGCACCACGTCCACCTTCGCCAGGTCGATACCATGCTTGCCGAGCTCCGCCGCGTCTCGGGTCTGCTCCGCCCAAGTGTCTGCGTGATGCGCGTAATACTCACACGAGGTGGCGTCATCGTCCTTCTCGCAGGTCGCAAGCAGGGCCACGTTCTCGAGCGCCGAGTATTTCTCGAGTTCGCCCCACGTCGTTGCCTGTGGGCTCACGGCGCGCGTGTGACATGCGGACACGTCGTGCTGTTCGCACATGTGCTCGAGCCACTCGCGATAGGAATGTTTGTCGGGGTCGGCCACCATGCAGCCCCTGACAATGCCGCTGGTACAAACCGCCTTTGCAGCCGCACCAACCAGTGTCTGAACCTCTTCAAACTCCAGACCCGTAGGGGGCTGTTGTTGCAAGAACCCGTCTCTGAGGGCAAGGCACGCTGGCAACTCGCCAAGCCGACAAGCTCTGACCGTCAGCGACTCCGCGAGCGCTTGGTCAGCCACGAGTCCAGCTTGACGCAGGCACGCGGCCCCGATGTTCGCCTCGCACGCGCGACCACAGTCCCGCTGGTTCCAGCAGGGAAAGGAGGGCTTCTCCACCGCCGGAGTAGCCGAGGGCGTGGCCGACGCGGTCGACATCGCAGCAGAAGCAGCCGCGACACGGGGGGAATCGGCTTGCTCGGGGCCGGAGCATGCCGCGCTCATTGCCGCGACCGTCACCCACCCTGCGAGCCCCCAGTCACTGATCGTTAAAAAGGACGCGCCCGCCACGTATTCTGGAACCGCCCTTATATAGAAGTGCCGGGTGCCACTCGCCATCGCTCGGCACGTTAGCAGACACCGAACAAGTAGCGCGCCACCCGTCAGAGCTTGAGCATCAGGCGACTCGTCTGGTCGACGCGATTCAGCATGGGCACGATCTGGTGAGCCGCGAAGTATTCGTCGGTCGCCTGACGCGACCCCTTCCAATGGCCGTAGTCGTCGATGATGAGCACTCCGCGCTGCGAGAGCCGTGGATAGAGGGTCTCGAGCTCGTGTTTGGTCGATTGATACCAATCCGTGTCCAGGCGCAGCAGGCAGATGTCTGCCGGGGCCGAGCCGGGCAGCGTCTCTTCGACTGGGCCGCGGACAAAATGAACCCGCTCCTTCTTGTAGCCCGTGCGGAGGACGTTCTCTCGGACCTCTTCGAGGGACGCGTAACACCATTTCTCGCCCTTGGCCTGCAGCTCCTCGAAGGTTTGGAGCGCTGGCACGGCGTCGTGTGTCGCGTCTTTCGTCGTTGGCGCAGTCATCCCCTCGAACGTGTCATAGAGGTAGAGATCGTAGTCCTCGCGACCGAGCCTTTGCAGCGTCTTGGCGACGATCATCATGCTGCCGCCACGCCACACGCCGCACTCGACGAAGCTGCCGGGGATCTTGGCAGCAACGACATATTCGACCGCGCGCATGAGTGAGAACATGTTGGGCGGCGTCGTCATCGTGTAAGGCCGCACGGCCTCGATCACCGCGATGTCCTCCCGCCCGAAGTCAGACGGATACTTCGGCTCGGGGCTTCGCCCGAGGAGCTCGCCGCCGAAGCGGCGCACGGCGCTCTTGATTGCGCCCTTCATCGTCAGAGCCATTTCCCATCCACCCTATCGGAATGTGACCGCATCGAACGAACCATCTTTCCACGGTAGTGACGTGCGTCCCAGATCCAAATCGAAGTAGCTGTAGTTCCGCGTCGCAGATGGGGTGCGCTTCGAGTCCGTAGCATTCATCTTCGGATGTGGGCGCTCGCGGACAAGCCCCCGCGCGCAGGCGCAACGAATAGACTCCAGAACCTGCGCTACATGAGGGCGGACGCCGCGTTCCGGTGCTGAAAGCAGGTCCGAACATGATCCGTTGGCGCGGGTGTCTTCAGGTCTTGGGTGCGCTGCTCTTGGCCGCTTGCTCGGCGGCGCACAGCGAACCCGTGAACGAGCCGAGCGCGTCTCCCACAGCGGTCAGCGCGAAGCCGCGACCCGCCCCGGAGCTGAAGCTGCTCCGAGACAACGCTACCCTTCCGATGGGGACAGGGCTCGTCGGAGACGGCGATACGCTCTATTTCGTCTCCGGCGACAAGCTGATGGCGATGAGCCTCACGTCCAACCAGACACACATCGTGAAGGAAGACACGTTGAACAGCCTGATCATTGCGACACATCTGTCGGGGTATGGTGGGTTCGCCTATTGGTCCGATCCCGAGCTGGGTCTGGTGCAATTGCGGTTGTCGGATGGAGACGTTCGCGTGATGGATCCATCCACTTCGGTTGGTCCAGTCGTGGCCGATGCCAGCGGGGTTTATGGCTGTTCAAGGCAAGGGCTGCTCCGCTATGCACAGGACGGTACGCGGACCGTCGTGAGCCCACTGCCTTGCAGGTGGGGGCCTCAGGCGCTCGCCTTGTCGGCCCATTACGTTTGGATGATCACGAACGAAGCTGAACCTCGGGCCGTGCGCGTCGACAAGCAGAGCGGGGCGGTCACGCGGAGCCTGCCGCTCCCCAAAGCCTCGCGTCCGGACGACGAGTGGGTCGCGAGCCTCGACGCGTCTTCGGACGAGGTCGCCGTCGTCGACTGGAGCGCCCCGAACGGGCCCACTAGCGTCCTATTGTGGGATGGGGCGGTCACGCCTCTCTTTCAGGGGCCCGGACGGATCAATGACCTCTGCAATATCGTAGTCGACGGGGTCTTTGCCTATTTTACAGTCATGTCGGCAGACCCTGAGAACACCCAGACATTGTACCGCGTCGAGCTGAAGACGCTGGAGCGCACCGAAATAGGCCCACTCGACGAGGGCTATGAGGTTGTGTTGCATCGAGGAACGGTCTTCTTCTTGGGTCACGTTTCCGGTCGCATCTGGCGTCTTGTCCAATAGCGCGCTTGCCCATCAACGCACGTTGACTTAGGCTCGCCCCAATGGCTCGCCAACCGGTCGTGCGGTCACGAGACGCGGAGGCGAGTCGAGCGGCGATCCTCGCGGCTGCGCGCCAACGCTTCGCGTCCGACGGCTACGAGCGCGCGACCCTTCGCGCCATCGCGGGCGACGTCGGCATCGACCCGGCGATGGTCATCCGCTACTTCGGCAACAAGGAGAAGCTGTTCGCCGAGGCTGCCGACTTCGACCTCCGCCTTCCCGACCTCAGCGCGCTGCCGCGCACGCGCATCGGCGCTGCGATCGTCGACCATTTCATGGAACGCTGGGAAGAGGACGACACCTTCATGGCTCTCGTCCGCGCTGCGGCCACCCACGAGGCCGCCGCCAAGCGCGTTCGTGCGGTGCTCTCGGCCCAAGTCACCCCAGCGGTCGCGAAGCTGTCAGACGACGCTGCTCGCGCCCCCGAGCGTGCCGCGCTCGTCGCGAGCCAAGTCCTCGGCATGGCGCTCTGTCGCTATGTGCTGAAGCTGCCGCCGCTCGTTGGGATGAGCCGCGCGGAGGTGGTGGCTTGGCTCGGGCCGACCATTGCGCGCTATGTGACGGGCAAAGCGGCGAATGGCTAGTTAGGCCGCTGGCCCGCAGCTCGAGGTCGACGCTCGAATGCCCTCCGAAGCCGGCCAAGTCAACGCGTGTTGACAAACGCGCCGGGCGGTCCCACTACTAAGTCAACGCTCGCTGACATCGACGGGAGCGAGAAAGAACCCCGTCGAATCCAGCGCGCAAGAAAGGGATTCGCCATGAGTGTTCTCGAGGTTCCCGGCGCGCGGCTCCACTATGAATCGGTGGGGAATGGCCCGCCGTTGCTCCTCATCCCGGGGGGCAACGGTACGGCTCACATCTTCCGGCCGCTCGCGCAGCTCCTTGCCGAGCGCTTCACCGTCATCACCTACGACCGACGCGGCTTCGCGCGGAGCACGCTCGACGGCGCTCAGGACTACGGGCGTCGGCTCGAGACCGATGCCGACGACGCCCTCGAGCTCATCGCGCGGGTGGCTCGGACGCCGGCGACAGTCTTCGGCCCGAGCTCGGGCGGAGTGGTCTCACTGCAAGCGATCACGCGCGGGCCCAACTGGATTGACAAGCTCGTAGCCTTCGAACCGCCGGCCATGAAGCAGCTGGCCAATGGCGAGCAGATGCTCGGCTTCTTCGACGAGGTGTATGACGTCTACAAGACCTCTGGATTCCCGCGGGCGCTCGAGCTCTTCAATAGCCGGTTGTTTCCGCGCGAGACCATCGAGCACTTTGCCAGGTTGCGCGATCCGAGCCTGCCCGGGGTCGGCGCCGCCATCGAATACTGGTTCGAGCACGAGCTCCGTCAGTATTGCTCAGTGGACCTCGACCTCGAGGCGCTGAGGGCCAACTCCGACCGCATCACGATGGCCGCTGGCGTGGGGTCGCGTGGCTATCCGCTTCACGAGTCGTCAGCGAACCTTGCCAAGAAGCTCGGCCACCCTCTCGCGGAGCTCCCTGGCGCCCATACCGGGTACGCGACGCGTGCCGCCGAGTTCGCCCCAGCGCTGCTCCACCTCGTCGCGGAAGGGGCATCCATGCACGCGCGTGACTCGATGGGTCCGAGCGAGAGAAGCTACATGTCATAAAGGCATTGAGGGGGTGGCGAGCGAGCCGGCAGTCGTGACTGACGGTCACGCCGCCGCATAACGAACAGCGCTGTAGTCGTATGTTGCACGCAAGCGTCCAAAGCGAAAAGAAGCCACGGTTGTTCGCTTACAGGTGCGTTAGTTTACGCTCCGGTTTGGTTCCCTTTCGCGCATTGCTTTGTGCGGCTTCACGCTTGCAAGCGCGCAAAGCTCTCTGACATCCTCTCTTTTGAATGCCTCCGCCTCGACGCCCCATCACCCCACCCACGTCGAACCCACAGCACCACCCGGGGAGCATCGAGGGTGGAGGTGAAGCTGCGGACGAGATCGCGCTCGACGAGGTCGGCGCCGCAGGTCCGCCCGCCCCCGCACCTTGGCACCCCGGAAGGCACCTCACGCTCGCGGTGCCGAACTTCAACGCAGCCCAAGACCCCGACGCGCAGATGACGTCGTACTTGAGGCTCGGCGCGGTGCCGAACCCGAACATCGCCGGACGGACGGACGCGCCGCGCGCCACCGGCGAGGATCTCGCTGCGTACGCGACGTCGTTCCTCGATGACACACGCAACACCGAGGGGGCGCCAAACTTCATACCCCTCGAGGAGCGACAGCTCGAGACCTCGGTGCTCCATACACGCGGCGGCTGGCGAGACCACTCCGACGGCAACCGCGTGACGACCACCCGCGGCGACAAGGTCGAGGTCGTCCGCGGCAACTACCGGCTCGTGATTCTCGGCCGACAGGGCGACCCGAACGGTCGGGCGGGCTGGGACGTCTCGGGGGGCCACATCGAGGGCCTGCCCGTCTCGAGCGCGATCGAGTGGGTGCAGACCCACGACGGCACCTGGAAGACCGTCGAACGCAGCGAGAAGGGCGACACGCACCTCACCCAACACGGCAACGAGGAGTCGCACCGCTACGGCGAGTCGATGATCAGCACGACCGGCTCGGAGGACGAGCACCGGCCGATCTACGACGAGAAGGGGAAGCTCGTCGATCGGCAGCCCTGCAAGAACCCGGTGATCAGCGACACGACGTGGGCTGCGAGCCTGCGCTACCAGCTCGGCTCGGAGAAGAAGCGGGTGCCGGTCGTGGAGCACGAGACTTGGGTCGAGTCGATGTCGAACATGACGCGCGCCGGCTCGGTGAACGACAGGACCACGATCGATGGAGCGATGACGGCGCGGACGCAGGCCGACACGATCTCGAACACGACGAGCGCCGCGCTCATGACCAACGTGAACCTGGCGAACATGGTGAACCTCAACGTCGGGAACATGGCGAACGTCAACATCGGGCCCATGCAGAACGTGACGATCGGGCCTGTGGTCGACCTCAATGTCTCGACCCTCATCAGCCTCGCGCTGTCGCACAGCCTCACGGTGAACCTCGGAATGCGGGCGGACTACTCGCTGTTCGAGACGATCGACCTCTGCCCGAAGAAGGTGCGTGTCACGGGTGAGGAGACCTCGGTCGCTGCCGCCCAGTCGTTCGTGGCAGGCGTCTATTCCGTGACCGCCGCCGTCATCAAGCTCGGCTGACGCATGCGTGTCTACGATCGCACGCCCTTCCTGACCGGCTACGAGCCCACGTCGCGACGGCCCCCGCAGGTGGAGCTCTCGCTCGTCGTGCGAGCGACGTACGCACTCAACGAGAGCGGGGAGCTCACGCTCCCCAAGGGCTTCCACCCGCTCTCGCAAGGCAAGCTCGACGCTGACGTCTTCGACGAGGCCGACGTCGAGCGCGCGGGGGCGCCGATCGCGCCGAGCGACTTCGCCGATTGGAAGCCACACGCCGAGGTGATCGTCCGGGCGAACTGCCACACGCCCGGACGGCAGCCGCTCGCCGAGTGCCCAGTGCGCGTCTCGGTCGGTGACTGGTCGAAGGCTCTTCTCGCGGTCGGGCCGCGCAGACACTCGCGCGGCGTCGACGCGCCCGCGACGTTCACGGAGCTCCCGATCGATTGGACGCACGCGTTCGGCGGTCCCGACGAGCCGAGGAACCCGGTCGGGCGAGGGCTCGCGAGCGACGAGCTCCCCAACATCGAGGACGCAAAGGCTCGGGTGAGGAGCCGTGGAGATCGGCCGCCGCCCGCGGGCTTCGGGCCCATCAACCCGGCTTGGGCGGAGCGCGCGACGAAGCTCGGCAAAGCGTACGGGAGCAGCTATTCCTCGCGCGCCCCTTGGTACGCCGAGGACTTCGATTGGACGTACTTCCAATCAGCGCCGCGAGATCAATGGCTGCCTGCCCCGCTCCGGGGTGACGAGCGCATCGCGCTGCTCAATCTGCTCCCTGGGGGAGGGGAGGTCGTGTGCGCCCTGCCTGGTGGGAGGGTGCGCGCGTTTGCTCGAAGCGTCGGACAGACCACGTCGACCGAGATCGCCATGGTGCTCGACACGCTGTTCGCTGACCTCATCGAGCGGCGGCTCTATCTGACGTGGCGCGGGCTCACGCCGGTGCGTGAGCGTGATCTCTCCGACGTCGCGGCGGTGATGGTGATCCACGAGGGGGCTGGCGAGGCACCGCGTGATCTCGGTGAGATCGACGCTGAGCTCACTTCGTTCCAACTGGACCCAGCGCTCGCGGCCGCGCCACCCGAGCTCCAGGACGCGTTCCGCGCGGTGCGTGGCGGCGCACCAGCGGCAGCCGCGCCGTCGGATCCGACGCTCGACCCGCTGTCGCGCAAGCTCGATGAGCGGTTCGGCGCGCTGCTCCCTGAAGAGAGGGCCAAGATCCGCGCCGCGATCCTGTCGGTCGCGGAGCGGTCCAAGGGAGCGGAGGGGGTCGATCTCCTCGGCGCGCTCTCGAAGGCGGTGAACGATCCTCCAGGGCCCGCTCGCTGCGCCAGCTCACCCGCGAACCGACCGCGCGTACCGACGGCGGCCCTTCGGCGCGCGCTCGGCGCGGCGGGAACACCTCGGCGAGCCCAAAGGCTGCGCAAGAGGCGGCGACAGCGGCGAAGGCCCCCTTCTGGGCAGGCATATCGAGCGATCTCGACGTCAGCGCGAAGGCTCCAGGGCCCGGGGTGGATCTCTCCGACATGGATCTCACGGGCCGCGATCTCCGCGGCGCGGACCTCCGCGGCGCGAACCTCTCGCGCTGCATCCTGACGCGCGCGCGGCTCGATGGGGCGCGCCTGTCGGATGCCAAGCTCGCTGGGACGATCCTCCTCGAGGCGTCGCTGACGAGCGCCGACCTCACGCGCGCCGACCTCACGGGAGCGAACCTCACGCTCGCGAAGGCAGACGGCGCGAGCTTCGAGGGCGCGAAGCTCAACAAGGCGAACGCGCCCAAGGTGAGCCTTCGCACAGCGAAGCTCCGAGGTGCAAGCCTGGAGGCCGCGTCGATGGAAGGCGCGGATCTGTCGGGCGCGGATCTGCGAGCGGCGAACCTCACGCGGGTGATCCTCGACGGCGCGACGATCGATGCGATGGACGCGTCGGAGTCGAACTGCGTAGAGGCGCGCTTCCTCGGCGCGCGCGGTGAGATGGTGAGCTTCGAGCGAGCCAAGCTCAGCGGCGCTGCGTTCTCGGACGCTCTCCTCAGGGGCGCGAGCTTCGTCCAGGCCGACGGGGCCGGCGCGGTTTTCCTCGGCGCCTCGCTCGAGGAGGCGGATCTGCGGTGGGTGAGCCTCGAGCGGGCGTGCCTCGCGAACCTGCGCGCGCCACGGGCTCGGCTCGAGGCCGCGAACCTTCGCGACGCCCGACTCTACCGTGCGGATCTCACCAAGGCAGATCTGCGTAACGCGAACCTCTACCGCGCCGACCTCGGGATGTCCGTCCTCGAGGGTGCGAAGCTCGGTGGCGCGAACCTCTACGACGCGATCCGGGATGGAGCGCGCACGACAGGCTGCGACATGACGGGCGCGCTCCTGCGGGGAGGCCGCTGATGCCCAAAGCTGGCAAGCCTGCCGACACCCAGCATCCGCCTCCGCCTCCGCCACCTCCGCCAGGTGTCTCGGGTGGAGTAGGCAAGCGGTTACGCTCGAAGACGCAGACGCTGATCCTCCCTCAAACGACGCCGATGGACACGGGCGCGGTCGGTCCCGCGACGGGTGGTGGAGCTGCTGTCCCAGCCACCCCGGGTCGGACGCTACGAAGTCGGAACCGCGTGATGACGCTCACCCCAACCGACGCGGGCCACACGATCAAGGGCTACGACTTCAAGAGATACCCGACGATCAGCCGCAAGGCCGCAGCCATCAGAATCGGTCGGGAAGCGACGAAGGAAATGCTCAAGGCCATGAAGACCTACGCGCTGCCGCCGGGTACCAAGGAGGCCGTCCAAAAGGTCATGGCCACAGGCACGCCTCAGTACACTCCCGAGGATTTCGTTGGAGGACAGCGCGCGGGCTTCGCGATCGGCAAGGTGAGTCGGAACGCGGGCCGTGAAGGCAACGCCCCCGACCCCCTGTCCGGATCGATCGATACGAGCATCGACGACCGCAGCCACGGCTTCGCGAGCTCGTCCGCGGCGAGGCCCTCCGAGGCCAACAAGCGCGAGAACATCTACCCCGAGAACTCGCTCGTCAACCAAGGCTACAAGCAGGGCTTCGAGAAGGAGGTGCAGGAGTACGCGCGGCAAAACCCCAGCTACAAGGTCTACACTGCCCATCACGCGGACTACGGGAACGACCCGACGGCCACGCGGCCCGTCGCGGTGACCAATTACATCCTTGTCGATCGCGGCAACGGCGAAGAGGTCTTCGTCGCGATCAGGATGGAAAACCCCAACGTGCCTCTGCTTACCTGACCATGGCGACGCTCCTCGAAGAACAGGGCCCGATCGACAACGCGATCGTGACCGCGTTGGTGTCGGCCGCGCCGTCGGCGTGGCGAGCCATCCGGCTCACGGCAGAGCGCGTAGTCCGCGACGAAGGGGGGGAGACGCTCAAGCTCGCCATCGACAATCCCGATGGCGCCCGCGGCCAGCCCCCTCTCCCCGACGCGCTGATGGTCAACGTGAGGCGACTCTCGATGCTCCTCACCCGGCACGGCACGCCCTTCACGAAGATTGTTTACGAGGCGCGCGAGGGTGAAAACGACGAGTGGGACTACAAGGCCAGCTACGCGTACGAGACGCCCGCGAGTGAGCCGAAGGAATGAACCTCAAGGAGCGCATCCTGCTGGCGGTGGCGACGGGTCGCTCTTTGGCAGGCGAGACTCTCGAGGGCGTCGACCTCACGGGGGCGGATCTCCGAGGCATCCATCTGGGCGGGGCCACGCTCGTTCGCGTCACGCTGGACCAAGCGCGGCTCGACGGCGGCTTTTTGCGCGGCGCAAGCTTCATGGAATGCTCGCTTGTCGGAGCCTCCTTCGATCGGTGTGATCTCGGAGCGGTGCGCCTCGGTGGTGCGATGCTCGCTGGGGCCACGCTGAAGCGCGCGAAGATCGTAGGCTCCGTGCTGACCGCGGCGGATCTGACGGGTGCGGACCTCGGTGGCGCGGAGGTCACGAACACCGACCTGGTCGACGCCGATCTCACGAGCGCGAAGTTCGACGGCGCGACGCTTCGGGGCGTGCGTTTCGATCGGGCGACCCTCGTCGCCGCATCATTCCTAGAAGCAAGCATCGTCGAGGCCTCGCTCGGGCAAACGGATCTTCAGCGCGCGCGCTTCGATCGCGCGACGCTCACGACCGTCGCCCTCCAGAAGGCGAACCTGCAGGACGCGAGCTTCGAGGGGGCGTCGCTCGAGCGCGTAGTGCTCGTCGGCGCCGATTTGCGAGGCGCGCTGCTGCCACGCGTGATGCGCGAGACCTTGCTCGACGAGGCGAAGCTCGGCCTCCTGCCCGCCGAGGGAGACTTGTCGGGCACTTCGCTGGACGGACAGGCGCTCTCCGGTGTGGATCTTTCGGGGGCGACGCTTCGGCTCGTGTCGCTACGCGGCGCGAACCTGCGCGGCGCGAATTTCGAGGGAGCGGTCCTCGACTCCGCGGTGCTCGTGGATGCGGACCTCAAGGAGGCGCGCTTCTCCGGCGTGACCTTCAAGTCGACGGTCCTCTCGCGAGCGAATCTCGAGGGCGTTGACCTGTCGGATCGCGACTTCGAGGGCGTGCTCCTCGACGGCGCAAAGCTCAAAGGGGCAAACCTGAGCGGAGCGCGGCTCGAGCGGTGCGTGCTCCGCGACGCAGAGCTCGAGGGCGCCGATCTCTCCCGTGCGCTGCTGCGTCAGGTCGACCTATCGGGCGCCAAGATCCAAGGCACGCGGACCGAAAAGACAATCTTCGACAACGTCGACTTCAGCGGTGTTCGCGTGAGCGACTTGCGGCTCATGGGGCTCACCATGACTCGCTGCACGTTCATCGACGCCGACCTCACGAGCGCAAAGGCGCGTGCGTGCAACTTCTCGAGCAGCAACTTCGAGCGGGCGAAGTTCGACGGCGCCGAACTCGAGCAGTGCAACGTCTCGGGAGCGAACTTTCGCGGGGCAGCCCTCGATCGGCTCGCGGCGCCGAAGCTCGCCGCGAAGGGCGCCTTCTTTGGCGGCGCGAGGCTGCGGAAGGCGAACCTCGACGGGGCGCAGCTGAGGCACGCCGGCTTCACCGCAGCGGACCTCTCGCACGCGAGCTTGGTCGGGGCGGATCTGCGGGAGTCCGTGCTTCAGGGGGCGAACCTCACTGGCGCGCGCCTCGCGTCCGCCCGCCTCGCTCACGCCGATCTCTCACACGCGAACGCGACCCTCGCAGATCTGAGCGGCGCGGATCTCGAGCGAGCGAACCTCCACGATGTCCGCCTGGATCAGTCGAAGATCGACGCGGCCGCCCGAGCGCGCGCGCGCGCGACAGACCCGGATCAACTCGCCGCAGAGCGGTGGAAACCACCGACCCGACCGGCCTGAAACAACCAATCGAGAGGACGATGATGGCCAACCCCGCGAGAGCGCGCACGGTCGAAGAGGTTCTGCACGAACAGGACTATCTCGGCCCAGCCACTGTGGTGGAGGTGCACGGAGCGCGCGTAGTGGTGCTCGTGCCAGAGCGCGGCGACGTGCGATTCGACGCGCGGATGGCCCTCGCGTATCCGTACCGACCCGTACCGGACGACTCCGTCCTCGTCATCGCGCGGCGCGAGACGCTCTACGTGATCGGCGTCCTCGAGGCGCGTGGTGACACGAGGCTCGAGCTCGCGGGGAACGTGGAGCTGCGCGCGCGTGGCGGCGCGCTGCGGCTCGCGAGCGACCGTGAGATCGAGCTCGACGCCCCCGTCGTTTCGACCCACGCGTCGCGTGTGAGTGTGCTCGCCGAGACGGCAGTCGAGAAGGTCGGCTCGCTGGTTCAGCACGTGCGCACGCTGCTCAGCGTTCGCACGAACCGAGCAGAGACGATCGTCGAAGAGGGCACCATCACCCGAGCCAAGACGGCGACCATCCTCACGGACGAGTCGATGACCATCAACGGCAAACAGATCCACCTGGGCTAGCCGATGCTCCTCGCGATCAACCGCGGCGTCGGAATGAGCATGGGCATGCCCGACGTGTGCCTGACGCCCGCCGGGCCTGCGGCGGTGCCCGTGCCTTACCCCAACATCGCCCTCCACGTCATGACGCTCGGTTTCTCACCGAACGTCCTGCTGAGCGGCCTCAACGCGCTGAACCTGATGTCGGTCATCCCCATCACGCTCGGCCATTCGCCAGGGGTTCTGCACCCGCTCTACATGCAGCAGGCCCGCTTCGTGACGGGCAGCCCCGTCGTCTTCGTGAATGCGCTGCCGGGCATCCACCACTGCGCGCTCGGCATCGGCAACCTGGGGAATGCCGCGGTCTGCTCGGCGCTGGTCCCCAGCATGACGAACGTCTTCTACACCTACGATGGCGCGCGCGCTGTCGCCGCCACACCGAGCGACGCCGAGGACCTGTCGACGGCTGGGGCTTGCCCCACGGCGATGGATCTCGCGCCCGCCGCACGCGCTGCTGGCCCATCCCTCACGGCCACGCTCGAGACAGACGGCGTCGCGGCCGTGCGCATAGAGCGATTCTCGATCGACGTCCCCGCGCGGATGGCGTGCGCCGTGCGCGAGCTCTCGACGCGGGGCCTGCGCGCGATGCGCCTCGACTTGAGAGGAAACCCGGGCGGAGAGTTTCTCTCTTTCGTGGAGCTCGCGAGTGACTTCCTCCCGTTCGGAGCGCTCATCGCGCGCTGCGTGGACGAGGAGGGCGATGTGCTCGAGCACCGCGCGTCGACCGAGCGGCCCTACGACTTCCCGCTCGAGATCCTGGTCGACGGCCTCACCGCCTCCGCGGCCGAGCTCTTCGCCGAAGCGCTGTGCGCACACGGCCGGGCCGCGATCACCGGCGGCCCCACCTTCGGCAAGCGCGTCGCCCAGCGCATCGTCGTCGTCGTCGCCGCTGGCGCGTTGACTGAGACGGTCGAGGACGCGCTCACGATCGAGGTCCCGAGCTAGTCCCCTGGAACCAGCTCCACGGGACTAGCTCCGGCGAAGCCCGCGGTCGGTGGGCAGCTGGGCCGGCATCTTGAGGCCGCCGTCCCCGCCCGTGCTGGGAGCGTTGCGCGCGTAGTGGGGCATGACCCCCGGTGCGTCCTCGAACTGACCATCGAACGGTAGATCCACGAGTTCGATGAGCACGCCGCCATCGGCCGTGCGAATGACGCTGTGGTTCGGGTTCTGATGATTCACGGGGGATGGAGCGATGGCGTTGGGTACAGCGCCCACGATGACGGGGCGGTCGGGATCACCATCGAGGAACGCGACGATCACCTCCGCGCCGGGTCGAAGCGGGAAGTGCATCCCGTGGTTCGGCCCCTGCGTCGGCTGCGCCATGCGGATCGGGTGTGACGGCAGCGCCTTGTTCGGGACGCGAAAGGTGTCGAAATGGAGCTCGACCAGGTAACGGCCCAACGCATCGAGGAACGGGAGGGACCCGTCCGCGACTCCCTCGGGCGCGCGGACGATCCCAGTGACGATGCCGTGGATGCGGGGGCGCGGCGTGCGTTCGGGTGGGCGATAGCCGTGTGCGGCAGGGACCGCGCGGAAGCGGTTCGTGTAGACCGCGGAGTTCGCGGCCACATCCATGAGCGGCCAGCTGCCCTCGTGCTCGACCTCCACGACGAGCAGCTCCGTCGGATCGGGGAGTGTAGGGTGACCGATGACGTTCACGCGGTGGCCGGCGGTGAGGCGTGCGCAACCACTCGTGCCCTCGTAAAAGTGTTGTTGGTTGCGGACCGCCTCGGCCCGCATCCTCGCGAGGTGGGCGCCCTCCTCGGGTGTGCGGTGGTGAGTCGCATACTCGACGACCCCACCACCCGCGCCACCCTCGACGTCTGCCGCACCGGTAAGCTCCACGAGCGGCGTCCGGTAGTTCTGGTCCTGGACCAACACGGCGCTGGTCACTCGGCGCGAGACCGAGCGGAGCGACAGAATGCGGCCCTCCCCAGCGGCGCTGCCCGATCGGTCGGTAAAAGCAATCTGACCAACGCTGTCGAAACCCTCTGCGCTGTCTGTGAAGATCGCGCGGCAGCCCGCGTCGTCGGACGCGAAGAAGTACGCGATGCCGAGGTGCTCCGTGAGGCGAGAGACGAACGCGAGATCGCTCTCCGCGTATTGCACGATCAAGGCGCGCTTCGCGTATTCGGTCGACCACCGCGTAACGAACGACAGGCGATGCAGAGCGAGCTTCTCACTCAGCACTTCGGGTACGGAGAGCGCGACGTGAACCTCCTGCGTGCGGACGAGTTCGAGCGCAGCGAAGACGGGGACCAAAGTAATCGAGAAGGCGAGGCGTCCATGGACGACCTCGAGCGAGTCTCGAACCTCGTCGATCACCCCGTGCACCCAGCGCACTGGACCGTCCGACTCAGTCGAAAGAACGAGTCGGAGTGGAGCGCCGGGCACACACCCCTTCGGCACGCCCGTCGGTCCGCCCACCTCGAGCGGCGCCGTCAATAGGTCCAGCTCGAACCGGAACAGCGAGGAGATCGCTTCGCGACCGCGCAGGCCAGTGAGGTGGAGGCCCTCCACCGCGAAGGCCTCAGACTCGATTCGGGCAGACAACGCGCGCGTGGGGTCGCTACCTGAGGATTGGGCGTGCTCGCTCATGCTCGCCCATCAGATGAGACAGGGATGGGCGTGTCAACGGCCGCAACGGCGGCTTGTCCACCGAAGCGGGAGCTGCGAGCTTCGGCGAGTGACGACGTCGATGCGCTTCGAGGGCGAGCTCGTCTTCGAATCGGACCGTGAGGCGATTGAGGTGCTGCGCCGTCTCGCCGAGGAGGACGACGACGAGGGATGGTCTGACGACGTCGCGTTCGCGTGGCGCGATCTGCGTCGTAAGGGCGCCCGCGTCGCCATCGACGTGGAGGGGAGCTTCCCCGCGAGCTTCTGGGACGCGACGACGTCGTCCCTGCAAGCGCTCGCCAACGAGGCGAAGAGCGGAGAGATCCGCGCGACCTACGACAATGTGGAGGAGGGCGGGCCCCCGCTCGTCGAGCTCATCCGTCCCGAACCTCGCGCCGACAGCGACGAGGACCGGCGGGTTCGCGTGTTCATAGAGGGCAGTTTGGAGGAGGTGAGGGCCGAGCTCGAGACAGGCGCAGACCTCGAGAGCGCGCTCGAGCTCCATATGTCGTCGGAGAAGCCCCGCGATCCCAGGATTCTGGTGCTGTTCTTCGACGCGGGCCTCGGGGTCGACCAGCCGGACAGATTCGATAGAACATTGCTCGGCTGGGCGGCGGGCGTCGGCGACCTACCGAGCCTTAACCTCCTATTGGACCGTGGCGCCAATCCCAATGGTGGTCTTCCGCTCCATTCGCCGCTCCACAAGGCAGCGCGCGCCGGGAGCGTCGCCGCGATCGAAAGGCTCCTCGCAGCCGGCGCCGACCTCCACGCCGAGGACTTCTCCGGCACAGCCCTTCAAAGGGCTATGGCGTGTCGCTCGAAGCGAGGTCGAAAGGCAGCCATTGAGGTGCTGCTCCGAGCGGGCGCGAACCTGCGAACCAAGAACAACAAGGGTGTAACCGCGCTCGCATACGCGAAGCGCTACGGGGTCGCCGACGAGGCGCTCGAGATAGCCAAGGAAGTCGCGGCCTCGAAGAAGAACGCTCGCCCCAAGAAGGCCCCCAATGCGTCGACACGGACGAGGGGTGCTCGATCCTAAGGCCCACTTCGATCGACGCCACGGTCGAGGCAGAACGTTCCGGTAACGGCTGTCGGTGCCTGGTTCAGTCGTGCAGAGATCTCTGCGCGAAAGCGGCCGGCAATCCGGTCTCCTGCTGGGCCCATGCTGGTCACGCGAATCGACGCGCGCGTCGAGGTCCGATAGTCGGGATCGCCGGGCAGTTGCAACCTCACTTCTGCCTCCTCGATCGAGCCAGGTACGCTGGGGACGTGCCCCAACAAATGAACGTACACGCCGTCGGCAGATGACGCCCACCCCGAGAGATTGGGACTGCCATTCTCGGTATTATAGAGTAGCTCGGCTTGGGCAGTTCGCCTCGGCTCGTACGCGTACGGCGACTGAGTCAGCTCATATTCGCGGTCGTCGATGGTGACAGTGATGTTGGAGTTGACGCACGAGATCGGTTCTCTCACCAGGTCGTCGCTGCCCACCGCGCCCGCCGAGGACGACTCACGCACGCAGCCCTCACCCAAGAGGCTGACCCCAACGAGCACACCAATAGCCCATGACCTTTGCATTCTTGGAGGATGGATAGGACGGCCTTTCGTGAGCGACGAATTCCTGCTTTGGACGCCCTCCCGTCAACGCCCTTTTTTCTCCAGTCGGTTTACGGTGGGGGCTCGGCGGTGTCCTCTTCGTTGATGCGATTCGCCACCTCGCTCGCTGCGTTGGTTTTGGTCGTCGGCTGCGGCAGCGCCGACCGAGAGGCTGCCTTCTCGAAGAGTGAGCACGCGCACACCTCCCTGGGTTCCGTCACGCCGTCCGCCTCAGCGTCAGAACCGCAGGCGGAGGTGCTTCCCCAGACGTCGATCGACAAAGCGTCGGTGTGGATGAGCCGGCGTGTCGACGACTGGCGCCGCAATACCCCACAAGTCGGCAACAACTTCGCCTGTGCTACCACGTGCCACACGTCGGTCCCGTTCGCGACCGCTCTTCACTCAACAAACTTGGTTGAACGCGAGTCGCCCGCTAGCTGGCTCGAATCGGGCGTCCGCGAACGCGTAATGTCCAACCCCGATTGGCGCTCAGCGACGCCGTACTATGGCACGCCTGCCTCCGACGACGGCAAGCGCTCTCTCGGCAGCGAAGCTGTGCTCAATGCTTTGGTCCTGGCGGGGGCGGACGACCGAGAGGCCGCCGATCGCGCCTTCGTTCACCTGTGGCGCGCCCAGCGCGAGGACGGAGGCTTCGATTGGATGGATTACAATCTAGCGCCCTGGGAAAACGGTGACGAGTTTGTCGGCGCTGCGCTGGCTGCGCTCGCCCTGAGGACCCGCTACAGAGGGGCCTCGCTTGAGAAAATTTGTAAACCCGCCGCGTCGCACGCTTTGACCGAGCCTGAGGAGCGGCTCGCGAGTTTCCTATACAAGCGTCGTGAAAAGGCCACCGGGTTTGCGAGGGCCTTTGCGCTCTGGGCGACCGCCGAGCTTCCTTTGGCCTTCAGCGATGAAGACGGCGCACACGGCGTGGCTCTTCTGCGAGCGAGCCAAAATGACGACGGCGGCTTCTCCTGGAGCAGCTTGGGCGTCGAGGCCCAGGGCGCCGAGAGCGACGCAACACCGACCGCTACCGCGCTATTGGCTATGTGCGGTTCGCGCACGAGACTGGATGCTGAAACACGCAGCGCCGCCCGCCGCGCCCTGGCGTGGCTCGCACGACACCAGGCTGAAGACGGCTCCTTCGAGGCGCGATCACCCAACGTCGATAGCGCTCGGAATCACAGCTTGGCCCGCGACGCGGCCGCCGGCTACACGGTCACCGCGTGGGCCACGTGTCGCTGTGCCTTTGCCGCCGAGTGAGTTCAGCCCGCGCGCGCCTTCCTCGCGCGCCGGATCTCCACTCTCGTCATTGGCCCGCGCATCCACGACATCGCCCACCGCGGCCGGAGCAGCTGGGTGGTGCCGCCCTGGGCGTCGCGCACGACGAACCATCGCGGCCTCAGGTTCTTGAGCACCTCGTCGAGCTCGTCCGCGCCCTGGCCTTGATGGGCCTCGTTCGTCAGGCCGTCGAGGATGCGGGCGCGGTCGGCGTCGGTTTGCAGGCGCCCTAGGCACCAGAGCCCGGCGTTGCTTAGGGCTCTGTAATCGAGGTCCATCGGGTTCTGCGTGGCGACGACCACGCCGACCCCGAACGCTCGCGCCTGTTTCATGAGGGCGACCAATGGGCGCTTGGTCGGTGGCGAGGCGGGGTGGGGCGGCAGAAAGCCATAGACCTCGTCGAAGACGACGAGCGCCTTGAGGCGCTGACTGCCAGGGAGCCCGCGGACCCAAGTCAGCACCTCCTCGAGGACGACGCCGAGCACCAGCGCGCGCTCGTCGTCATCGAGGTGAGCGACGCTCAGCACGGTGACTGGAGTCTTGCGGCCGGCCTGTGTCTCGAGCGGGTCCATCCAGGCGGCGACGTCGAGCGTCGAGCCCTGTCGCCAGCTCGCAAACGATGGAGACGCCAGCAACGTATTGAGCCCAGCCGCCAGGTCGCGGCGAGCCTTCTTGCTCATGAAGCCATTCACCTCGAGCGCGCCAATGGTCGCTATCGGCGGCTCGATGACGTCAGGCAGAAGCGCCGCGATGTCAGCGCTCTCACCAGCGAGCAGGCGGCGCTCGGCGAGCACCGCCAAGAGCACATGCTCGCGGCTGCGCGCCGGATCGGGGTCGCGCCCGAGCAAGCGGAGCAGGAGCGAAATGGCCGCCGACAGCGCCGCGCGCGCGCCCTCGACGTCCGTGTCCCAGCGGCTCGAGCGGCGCTCCAGCGACGAGAGCACATGCAGCATCTCACCGGCGTCGGCGCCCGGTGTAATGACACGCACGTAAGTCGACGCTGCATATAAAGTGATGTCGGCGGCGCCGAGCCCAAAGGCCTCGAGCCCGCGCTTACGTGCCTCGGCGAGCTCCGCGGCTTGCCCCGCTGGCGCCCCATCCTCTAGCCAAGGCGTGACGTGCGCCGCGTCGAAGGATGGGAACGCCAAGAGCAAGTTGGGCAAGTCCCCCTTTACGTCGATGACCAGGACTGGCACCTCCGCGCGCAGGGCCTCCTCGACCAAGACGGTGACGAGCCCGGTCTTGCCGCTACCGGTCATTCCGACGACCACCCCATGCGTTACAAGATGGTTCGCCGGAACGTCGAGCGGCGAGCTCTCGGGCCGCCCATCGAGCGGTCGCGCGATCCCAAGACGCAGGGCGGGCGGCATGCGTCATCCCTTTGCGAACGGGTCTTCGTCGGGCATTCCATTCGCGGGCGGGGGCGGCGCCGGCTTGGCCGCCGGCGCGGCGGGGGCCACCGCTCCATTGGACCCGCCATTCGTCGGTTGTGTCGCCGACTGGGGAGTAGGCGCGACCCCACCCTCAGCGGGCTTCGGCTTCGAGCGGGAGGAGCCGCGGTTTGGATAGATGGACGGGATGATGCGATCAATGTCGCCTTGGTCCCAACGAAGGTAGGTGCCAGCCCGCAGCACCTGACCGTGTGAATTGACCATGAGGGTCGCTGCCCGCGTGCGCCGATCGGACTCTTGCGTCGGTGTGCTCGGGCCCACGTCGCGTGTCCCCACCGCGACCATGAGTTGACCGGCGAGCTGCTCCACTTGGTCGAGCTCAGCGAGCGTGGTCATCGCGCGCTCGCCAATCTTGTTCCACTGTGAGCGCAGGATAGTCACGCAGAGCAGCGCGTCGAACACCAGGTTCTTGTAACCGACTGCGCCGCGGAGCTCACTGAGCCGCGACCCGTCGATGACGCCACGCCCGTGAAGGAGCTCGATCTCCGACTTGAGCAGGCTGCGCGACTTCTCGAGAGACCCGCCCAACTCCTGGAGGCCCACGGCCTTCGACGTGCTGACCATATCCATATGGGCCTGCGCGGCGGCGAGCGCATAGGTTACGAGGCTGTCAAAGTGAGCGAGGTCGAACTTGGGCAGCTCGACCGCGGCGCGCTGGCGAAGCTCCTTGAACGCCTCGGAGTCGGCGAAGCCCAAGATCGTCATGAGCGCAGAGATGAGGTCGAGGTTCACCTCGATGAGCTCGTCGTCTTTGAGCGCCGCCATCGCGGACTCCGCCCGCTCGAGCGCCTGACGAAAGAGCAGCGGTGAGATGGAAGGCGGCAAAGCCTCCGGGGTGGAAGTGGACACAGAAGCCTCTTTCCTTTGCGAACGAGCACAAGCCGAACGGTCGAGCCCCATGCTCGAGTCGCTTGGCCGTGCAGCGTTGAAGGAGTGATCGGCGCCGGCTCTCCAAATCGGAGAACTATTTGCGATCGATCGCCGATTTTGGGGTCGGAGGCCCTGCTTTGAATGCGGCGCATTACAAAGGAAGGCCTAATAGGCCTACAGATGAGTAGTGGCACTATACGGATGTAGGCCTAAGAAGCCCCGGTTTGAATGCGACGCATCACAAAGGAGGCCTAATAGGCCTACAGATGAGTAGTGGCACTACACGGATGTAGGCCTAAGAAGCCCCCGGTTTGAATGCGGCGCATCAAGGAGGGGCCTCGACAGGCCAGCACTGGGAGCCCCCAGCACGAACCCTCAGCTTGAGACGTCAGCCCAGAGCACGTCGAGCTCGAGCTCGACCGCATCGAAGGGCTCGGCGCGTACGCGGTCGTCGTCCTTGTGCGTCGACAGGATGGAGTAGCGCGCGTTCTCGAGGCGCATCACCACGAGCGTCCGCGCCGGCGGATCGAGGTGCCAGACGTGGCTGACCCCCTCGCGCGCATAGACCCTGAGCTTGTCTGTGAGATCGAGTTTGCGCGTCGCCGGGGAGAGGATCTCGCAGACCCAGTCTGGGGCGAGTGTGGTGTAGGGCTCATTCGGTAGGCTCGGCATGCGCGCCCGGCGCCAACCGGCGAAGTCGGGCACCACGATGTCGTGGGCGAGATGGATCTCGGGCTCGAAGAGGAGGATCCAGCCGCCGGGCCCACCGCGCCCGCGATCGAACGGGCCGTCGAGTTCACTCCCCAGGCGGGTGGCGGCGCGGGCATGGGCGAAGGCAGGACGAGGGCTCGTGTGGAGGACGCCGAATACGACCTCTGCGATGACGTTCCCTGGCGCCGCCAAGACGTCCTCGTAGGTCGCCACCTTTTTCACTGCGTCGCCACCCATGTTTCGAGGTTAGCAGCGCTGCGGGGCGGACGTGTGCGGACGCTTTCGTGTGTCCCCGACTCGGGGGCGCGGGCGACTCCGTCTCTGAAGTCGCGGTCGCGACATAACACCGCCCGCGCAGAGGGACCGCCCATGCTCGCGAAGACACCGTTCACAGCCACCCCACTCGGCCCGACCGCGCTCGGCTCGGTGCGAACGCTCATTGTCCGGCTCGCCCATCAACTGGCGCGCCAAGCGGGAGTCCCACAGGCCGCCGATGATCTTGCCCAGATAGGGTTCGAGCAGGCCTGGAGACTGACTCCCCATTACGACTCGACGCGTGGGGCGTTCTCGACGTTCATCTATCCCCGTGTCCGGGGCGCGATGCTCGACGCGCTCGCGTGGGAATATCGGCGTCCGCCGCACGTGGACTGTGCGCTCCTCGAGGTCACGCCGCTCGATGCGCCCTCACCCGAAGAACAGCTCGCGGCCGCTCGCGACTATGCGCGGCTCAGCGAGCGCGTCCGCTCGTGGCTGGACAAGCTGGCGCCGCTCGACCGCATGCTCGTCGAGGCGTGCGTGATGGACGACTTCACCGTCGCCGAAGCGAGCGAGGTGCTCGAGGTCGGCTACGAATGGGCGCGCTGGCGATTGAAGCGCGCGCTGGAGACGCTGGGTGCGCGGCGGACACTGTCCAATCGCATTGGCGGGGAGGGCGAAAGGTGATGAAAGTGCGGGCCGTCTCTAGGCAATGTCTTGCCGAGCGACAGCTGCACCTGTGGGTCGGGCGACGTTGAGAGAGAGTACCCCGTGAAGCGTCGTTGGGTCCGTGTTTTGGCGGTCGTCCTCCAAGGGGCGCTCCTCGCATTGGGTGCCTGCGGGCATGAACCGCGACGAGCAGTGCGCTCCAATCTACCCTTGCCTTATCAGCTTGTCCGGCGGGCAGTCGTGGATGTGCCGCCTCCACCCCATCAGCGAGATCCCTGGATGCCACCAGCGACCTCACTGCCCGAGGATCTGATTCGCACGACAGAGTTGCTCTACACTATCGGTCTGGCTGATCCGCGTGGTTGTGACTATCGCGAAGTCGATATTGTTCTGCCCCCTGGTCGGATACACGCGTGGGTAATGCCCGATGAAGCTGGCGAGACGCGCTATGCAATAGGTCTGGACGGGCTGGTTTACCCCATATTCTCGGCGGGGAGGCCGGCGAATCTTCAGGCTGATGTCGCAGCAGCGATGAGGCAGGGTGGGCGGGCCCCCCAGGGCGAGCACCAACTCGATTACAGGCGCCTGCAGCCGCTGCTCGTTGCGTTGTTATTGAGGATGGGCGAGGCCAGTTTGGCCGAAGAGGCATGGGCAAAGTACTCAGAAGGCCTGACTGATCTTGTCGTCTTCGACCATCTGGAGACAGCCTTCTTGCTCGCGGAAGTGCGTCGCGCCGGGGCTGCCCATCTTGCGGGCTTCGATGTGCTGACAGTACGAGCGACCGAGAACATCGCCCGTATGGCTCCTGTTCTCCAGTCAGAGCTCGATGCGCATGCTCATGGATCGGCTGCTGGTCTCGAGTCCGAGCTGAGCGCTGCTCTCGACTTTGCTACCGCCTTGGGGAGAGAGGCCCGCCGGCGGTTGAGTTCCGCAGGCGACGCCAATCAGGACCTGGCGTCACTCGACGTGCACGCGCTGATAGGTGAGCTCGACCAGGTCTCCACGTGGAAAATTGCAGCCGATCCAATCGCGCGGGCACTCACGGCGAGGGGCGACGAGGCCGTCCTGCCGCTCATCGAGTGTTTGGACAGTGATACTCGTCTCACCCGCGCGGGAGACTGGGCTCGCGCTAGCCCACACGAGGTATTCTCCGTAATCTCGGTGGCGGAGGTCGCGATCGTATTGCTGACAGAGCTCCTCGAACCTACCGTGGGATGGGATGCGCCCAGCTTGCCTCGTCAGGGGGGTCGCGTGCGCGAAACCAACCATGCGCCGCGGCGACACATCCAGTCTTCGAGCCTATTTCGCCGCAGTGCAAGGCGTCTCGCGTGAGGAGCGCTGGTTTCGAGTACTTGCGAACCAGACGTCTTCATCTGCCGACTGGCTTCGAGCCGCAAAGAGCATCACCACAAGGGACGCGGGCGCACCGTCCATGTGGGGTGAACCACTGCGGGCTCACTCTGACCCGAGCGTCACCGAATTGATGGTGGAACGTCTGCTCCAAGCCGGCATCCCCAATGAGTGGTGTGACGTTGCCCTCGTGCTTCTCAAGTGGGACCCGCAAACGGCTTCTCCCCTGGTCGACAAGACAAGGAGGGCCAAGCGCGCGGGTGGAGTCGACCTCAACTGCGGAGGAACACTCGGGCCGACGAGGGACTGGAACGACTGTATGCTCTGCGAGCAGCCCAATTGAACCGACGCGAGTTGGCTTGTATCTCGCGCATCGGGCGCGATGCCGTCAATGTACTCGAGGAGGAAGACTGTCGCATAACCCATCGGGCGCCGCCCGAGACTTGGTATTCGGCCTACGAACGAGCCAGCAGCCTCGGCAAAGTACCCTCGCGCCCATCAAGATGCGTGAGAGCGCGTCTACCGCGACCTTCGGCTGTACTGCGGAGTACCTGTCGGAGTGCGCGCTGCGGGCGTCACGGCGAAACCGGCTTGCGCTCGAGCCAGGTGTGGCACCGCTCAGTCAGGAAGATGCAGCCTTCTGCCGAAGTTGGGCGCGCTTTGGAGAGTTTCTTGGCGAGCGGTGCCGGCTTTGCGGCGAGATATGATTCTGTCGTAGCGCCCCATGAGGCCTCAGGCCTGGCCGCGTTGGGCGTCCGCAGCGGCCAAGTCCCGCCACTTCGGGAGCTCGCTCGCGAGGCCCGCCCGATCGAAGAACTCGAGCTCGAGCCGATCTTCCCCTTCGCCGCAGGACAGGATGCCCACCAGCGCATCCGCGGCGTGGATGGCGGCCAAGACCGAATAGTCTGCTGATTGGCTGGAAGCTGCGGCGCGTTTGTGGTTCGAGGGCAATAGCGCAGCGGTCGGGGAGTGGTGAAACGCGACAGCCTCCACGATCGTGAAAGGCAGACCCCAGACCCCGAGGAGATAGCCCCCGAGCTCTGCGTGCGTCGTGCCGATGCTGTCGAACTCGACACGGTGATAGGGGAGCGGTGAGCTCGCGGCGAGGCGCGCGATCCCGGCGAACTCGGTGGGGAATCGCAGGGCGATGATGAGCTTGCCCAGGTCGTGGACGAGCCCTGCTGCGAAGGCCTCGTCGGCGTGCGCGTGGTCGCCGAGGAACCGCTTGGCCAGGTTCGCGACGCGCACAGAGTACTGCTGGAACATCTCAAGATTGAAGCCGCTGAGGTGTGCGTTCTCGAAGGTGGCAAAGACGTGGGCGCTGAGGACCAGTCCTTTGAGGAGGTCGAGCCCGAGCAACCTCACCGCCTGCTGGATGCTCGTCACCCGCCGGGCCAGACCGAAGAACGCGGAGTTCACGAGCTGCAGGACCTTTGCCGCCATTGCGGGGTCACTCTCGACGATCTTGGCGATGTCCGTCATGCTCGTGTCGGGTCTGCCTGCCGCACGCATCAAAGCCCAATAGGTCTTCGGAACGGAGGGAAGGCGGTCCATTCCGCCGACGGCCGAACGAACGACATTATTGGAGATGAGCTCGTTCAACCGAGCGGTCCTCTCGACGGCCTCGCGGAGTGTGTCGTCCGAACAACCGTTGGGCAGAACCTGGTGCGCGGCTTGGACAATTACGACATTGTTCTTGGTGTCGCCCGAGTCCCCAATGACGAAGCGCACAGACTGTGGACTGAGCTTCTTCACCTGGTCCAAGAAGCCTGGTCCGTCGCTACCTGCCAAACGAAGCTCACAGGCCACCGCGTCCGCGTGAGAGCGCTGCAGCTCCGCGAGCGCGTCCGCGGGCGTCGCGAACGCTATGACCGACCACTCTCGACCGCCAGTGCGGAGGGCGCGTCGCAGCCTCACGACGTTGGATTCTCGAGTCCCCACTACGACGAGCCGCTTCGATGTCATGACGCCCTCCAAGCCACCTCGACCGAGTCAGTCTTGACCAACGCTTGGCGAAGGCGCTCGGCGGCAGTCGACGACAGACGAGTCCCCGCCGTCAGCAGCAGCATGCCCCTCGCGTTGAATACGTCCTTCGCGAGCACCATCCCTTCCGCCAGCGCGTGAGCGCTCACCAGCACGTTCTTCTTGGACACGATGCCCAAGCGAACATCGATTCGAGCTTCGAGCGCTGTCAGGCTGAAGGCCTCGGTCCGGACGCAGGGCGAGATGAACTCGCTCAGCCGGTGTGGGCTCAAGACCTCGGGGAGGCCACCTGTGAACGCCAGCGACTCCCGTGCGAAGGCGGACTTCATCGCTCCCATCGCGATGTTGGCGAACTCGCCGATCATGTCCCCCTCGAGCTCGGGCGACGCGCTGCCGAAGAGATGCGTCGCGAGCTTTTGGGCGCTCGCCGAATCCGTCACGAGCGCGATGCGCACCTCGAGCTCGTGACCCACGTTCGCCAGCCGGATTCCGCGGACGATCGCCGCGTCGACAGCGCTCTCCAAACGGCGTGCGGCCACCTCGGTCGACAGAAAGCTCGAGAGCACCTCCTGCAGCCCGAGAGGCATTCCCCGCCACGCAGCCGCTCGCACCACGAGGTCGACCATCGCGGTGGACGCACATTGAGCGTGGACTGCGGGCCGAACTCCGCTCGCCGCCGGCTGGACACCAGAAGACGCGGCAGGTGTCGTGGTGTCGCTCGTCGCACGCTGGACTCTTGGGGTCCGAAGTCTCGTGAGCACGCGCTCGGCCGCAGCGATGCGCGCTGCCAGGAACGCAGGTGAGATCGGCAGGGGCACATCGGCGTCGCAGCCTGCGCTGTACGCGGCGAGCAAGCGCTCCTCCGGCACATCGGAGTGGGCGACAAGAATGTAACCGTAGGTGGAGTGGATCTGTCGGACATCACGAATGAACTCGAAGGCGCTCGAGCCCTGCCCGTTCAGGACGACGACGACCGGGTTTGCCCCGAGGGCGAGTCGCCGCGCTTCGCTGGCGTCACTCGTTCTGCGGACTTCCAGTCGAAGCTGCCGGAGCGCGCTCAGAAGCGTGCTCTGGGCCGTGGCCTCTGGGTCGAAGAGGAGGATGGTCACAGGGCCCCCCAATCATGTTCGCGGCCAATTGGGATGAGGCCCGCGTCTCCGGCCTCGGCGACGCCGATCGCGCGCGAATCGTCCACCAAGATCGGCTTCATAGCCCCTCGAACTCCGGCGGACCTCTTGCGTTGAACCTAGAAGGTTCGCACCTACAACGTTGTACGGACCCTCGCCAATCTCGCTTAAGCTGCAAATTATCGAAGAACGCTCGTTGGACCGTATGTTGCTGTTCTTTCTCGCCAAAGCGGTCGCAGGGTTTGTCCGTCGCGTCGACCATGGTCGAACGCACGCGTTCACGCTAGCTTACTGTTGACTCGCGGTCAGTCGAGGGCACCATTCCCCGAGCGTGGGTACGACCAGCGTCGGCGCGCCCAGCGGCCGTCCCGCACGCACAGCGCTTGCTTGATCCGTCAGCGCCTCATCCTATACTCGATGAACGACGCAAACGATTCGACACGGGCCGTATTGTTTGAGCTGCAGGCGTGAGTACTGCGTGCAGTATCCAGGATGGTCGGACGCATGGTGATCGCAGCGTGAACCTAGCTCAGCTGCCCAGGCGGTTTTGCAGTAGGCCTTTGATCGCTTGGCTTTGGATTGCTCTTATCGTCGGCGCTTGCTCAGCGCCGACGACGCAAGCACCGCCCGCGCCCAGCTCGGCGGTGATTGCCACACAAGCGCAGCTTTCGGTTGGCGCCTTGGCCGACCTCGAGGCAGACTGCAGGGCCGCAGTCGAGCGACCCTACGACGACTTACGCTCCGATCTCAAGAGCCATTTGACTGCTCAACCGCTCGCGATTGCGCTGCTCCTGCGTCTTGGGCGAGTTGAACTGGCACTGGCACAATGGAATGCACTGGTGGCGTTTGAACCGGCTCGGGAAATGTTGTCCGACTTCGGCTTCGCTCCCTTTGGGCGCGCCATTAGGGCCCATACAGTGGGCAATGATTGGCTCGCCGTGCGCAGCGCAGAGCTCGCGCAGTCGGTCATCCCCGTGGTCCCCGCGGAGGCTGCAAGGTTGCCCCACAGGTTGAGGTTCCACATCCCCGCGGCGGATGTTCTCGACAATCCGGCCCTTTACATGAGGCTGAATGGCACCCTACTCAGGGACGCAACGCGCCGAACGACCGCGGAGTTGGTCGGCGGAGAGCAGCGACCGAGCTCACTCGGGGACTTGGATGTTCCGTCACTGATTGCCCGACTCGACCAGGTCGCTGTCGACTTGGACTATTCCGACTGGCGGGAAGATGCCATCGTGAGGGCGACGCTCGCGAAGGGACAGGCCGCAGTGTTGCCTCTGCTGGATTGCCTCACACAGGATGAACGTCTGACGAGAAGCTCCGGGCCGACGTGGTCCAGTTCGGGTCGCGACCGGTTTGTGCGGTCGGTGCAAGAGCTCGCCTTCTATTTGCTAGTCACGATTTTGGACCTGCCACCAGACGGCAAAATTGCGGGGGGACACCCGTCCATGGCCGAGACTGCCGCCGCGATTCGACAGTACTACGAAGGGCTTCAATCGCCACCATAGCACCGGTTATTGAGACAGCCGCGAAGCTGGTCGAGCTCGTGCCCATGTCACGCCTCCAGAGCGGGACGCGCCAAGCAAAGCTTGCTGCTCAGGAGCCTCGTCGAGTTTCCTCGAGACGGGTCGCTCGAAGCTCGAGCTGCCCGGGCTGGGCGGCTTTGATGGCCGCCATCAGCGCGATCAAGACCGTCACGGGTTCGCGGTCTTCCATCTTGAGGACGATGGTCGCGTCGGGATTGTCGCGCTCCAGCTTCTCCAGAGCGTTCGCCAACGCAAGGCTGGTCTTGGGGCGCTCGGACGCCGATCCCTCGAGCTCGCTCCGCGCGAGAGCGGCGCAGCAGCTCGACGCCGGTTACTTCCTTGTTCGCGAACGTGAGCCTGCGCACCTGCGCGTTCGACACGAGCGTGAGCAGACCCTCTCGACGCTGATGGTGCACTCCCCCCAGGAATGAGAACCGTACGGCGTGGGCCCACCCACACTTCTCTGCCGAGCGATGTGTGTGTCTGGCGCTACGGCTACATGCAATTGTGTCATTGGCGGGGAGATGCAATTGTCGCTCAGCACGCGGGCGGATGAACCAATCTCGGACTGGAACGTTGGCCAACATAATGACCCCGCCCCCGCCACGGGAGGGCTAGACTCGATCCCAGTCATTGCCTGTGCGAAAGTTGCGCAACTTGAGTAACTCCAGTCCAACGCTTGCGCAAGAATGCGTCGTGCCACGCATCGAGCACACGACTTCGCTTGGACGTGGCCCGCGGCCTGACGATTGCCTATCTGCCCCGCGCGCTCTCAACTTCTCGGACCAGTTCGTATTTGTGCATCGCTATCAAATTGCCTCGGAGAAATTCCATGAAATTCAAAATTCTTGTTGTCGATCTCGAGCTCAGCCGAACCCAGAAGACACTTGCCGCGCTGGGGCTCTCTGTAGCCTCCGTTGCAGTTATCAGCTCCATTGCGATGGCGCAGGCGCAGCACGTTTTTACCTCCGGCCAACTTCTCACCGCCAAGGATTTGAACGAGAACTTCGCAGACTTCGACACACGCGTTTCCGCGTTGGACACGCGGGTGACCACGCTCGAGGCAGCTCCGGCACCTCTGACCACCTTGACCAAGCTGACGGTGTCAGATGGCGAGACCTACAAGGCAGAATGCATGACAAATTCGGGCACCTTTTCACAAGGCGCTTGCGCTCGCATGGCGCAAATCCACTGCATCGCTCAAGGCTACCAGGCCGGATGGTTCGAGGGCGACCTGGCGGCGCCCGGCTTCACCGACCCTGCGGTGATTTGTGTCAAATAACAAGGGGGCGAGCGATGTTCAAGCATCCAGTCAATTCGGTCATGGCGAAAGTCGCGTGCCTTCTGGTTGGTTTGGTCGCGCTGGCGTGCGGAGACAGTGGCGAGGCCCCGGGTGGAGGCGGCAACTCAGCCTCGGGCGGTAACTCGCCTGCGGGCGGCAACACCTCTGCGGGTGGCAACAGTTCCGGCGGTGAGGGCGGCCAGGGCCCCGGTGTTTGTGTGCTCGATTCCTCCGCTCTCGACAACTGTACTCTCCAATAAATCGGTGATTGTACCACGACTCGCTCGAGCGGAAGGCGCGCGATGAATGGTTCACACGCCTGGCCACGACACACTGGGGCGACGACCAACTTGCTGGAGCCGGGCGGGTCGCGTCGACTACTGCTGACAGCTGATTTCGTCGGGGACGAATTTGCAGGCGCCCACGCTTTTGCACGCGTCGGAGGCCTCGCAGTCGGCCTTCGACGAGGGCACACATCCAATCAGTCCCGACTTGCAGAGCCCTTCCTGCTTGCAGCCATCGGACGCTCGGCATTCCGCGTCCGATCCCGGCCTACAGTGAACCTCGTCCTTGCGTAGCGAGCAGTTGCCCTTTGTCTTGCATTCTTCGGACGCCTTGCAGTCCGCGTCGGTGCCTGCGCCGCAGAAGTCACCCTCCAGATACGCCTTGCAATTGCCTTGCGTCTTACACTTCGAGGACGCTTTGCAGTCGGCGTCGGATTGGGCCGAACAGATGCCGCGGCCGGGGGTGCATTTGCCGAGGTCGGTACAGAGCGTCGTGAGCGATCACGCGCGGAGATCTGTGTCGATCCCCAATCGACCGACGTCGCATCGATACCACCCGTGGCGCGCGACTGTGAAGTCGATCCCGGCCAACAGCGAGGCGAAGGTGGCGCCATCAATCCGCACGCGGCTGTCGCCCGGCCCAAATGTGGGGAGTTGAAAACTCCCCTTCTCGAGCCGCTTGACCAGCACACACCACCCCGAGCCATCGAACCAGAGAGCCTTCGCGATACGCCGTCTTCGGTTGAGGAACAGATAAGCGTGGCCGTCGGTAGGCTCCAACCCCAGGCGGCGAACTGCGTCCGCCAATGCGTCAAAGGAGCCGCGCATATCGAGCGGCGCGATGACAACGAACACCCGAACGGCCGGTGAGAACGTCAGCACGACCGCAGCACCTCAACGATGCGCCGAAACGTACTGTCATCGAAGTCTTCACCGATCTCGACAGTCCCCACTCCAACCCGAACAACATATCGAGCACTCGAGGCAGGCGACGACATGGGCACGAGCTCGACCAGCTTCCGTGCTGCCGCGCCCACGCACGCCGGGAAACACCCGACCTCTCCACCGCCGCCAAACACGCTCGCGCGTCCGCCTCATCAACGATCTTACGCAAACCAGCCATTGGACACCTCCGTGCCCAAGAGGCTCCGCTCCCTCACGGCTGGACGTCATCCCGCCGTCGCTGATGGGTCACGCAGCGCCGCCCTTTGGAGCGCCCTCGATCGCGTTCACCGAGATCCCTCCTGCCGA
>JAXLYR010000031.1:0-48378 GCA_046351325.1 Polyangiaceae bacterium
GGGGTCAGCGTGCGGCCGAGCACCGCCGCCGCGCTCGGGGCGGCGGCCCGCAGTCGATAGTAGGCCTCGAGCAACGCTCCAATGGCGACTGTGCGGTTGCCCGGGGTTCGCAGCGCATCGAACAGCGGGCTCTTGCCCCAAATCGACGGCGCGGTCGTGCGGTAGACGTCAATCAAGCGCCAGCCGAGGTAGTCACCACGGAGGGTCGCCGGTCGACTGTCCGGGTGCTCGATGATGAGTCCGGCGCGCACCAACTGACTGACAAGTCCGTCACACTCTGCCGGGGTCAGGTCGAAGAGGCGCGCGAGCGCAGGCAGGAACGCGCCAGGCGGGGCGGCGGCTGTGAGCGCAATGACCAGCTCTTCACGCGCAGGCCTCGGCAGGTCGAGCGAGACCTCGAAGGGGCCATTCTGTATCCGAAGAGCGTGCTGGCGATCGGGCGCGACAGTAGAGTGGCGCTTGAGACACGGATGCTGCACGAGCGGCAGTTCTTGGAGACGCATGGCGAGGTCCTTGGCGATGAGAGGCCGCGAGGCGCGGCGTCGGACTGCTCGATGAAAGCAGCCAGGCGCCGCGCTCGCGGTTACAACGAATCAGTAGGACTTGCTCTGGGGCGCCGCCGGGCCGCCCAGGGCTCCTGCGCGGACGCCCGAGCGGATCACGATCTTGACCGCGACCTTCTTCGGCGACTCCACCTTCTCTGCCGGCTCGGTCACCGGTTGCGCCACGATCTTCGTCTCGACGTTGTCCATGAGTGTCTCCAATGGGTTCGTGTGTAAGCCTCAGCGTGTCGCCCTCATTGGCGATACGTGACGGCACGCGCTGATTGGCAAGCTGCGTGCCGATTGGTAGAGAGCGTCACGCGGTGGGTTTTTCGAAATATTGGTTACGTTCCTGTCGGGAAACGCCGCTGCGCCACCCATCGCGCTACAGGCCTGCAATCGACGCTCACGCGGCCCGATCGCTCGCGACACCGTCGGGAGACCACCAACGAGAGACAGCGATATTGAGGCCCTCGCTCCTGACTTGATGGAACCAATTGGACGGTAGAAAGAGCGACTCGCCTCGCCGGACCGTCGCGCTGAGGGGCCGTGCGTCCCGAAATTTCGGGAAGCGTTCGAGGTCCGGATCGTCCACGCGCACGGGGCTGCATGCGTAGATGCTCTCGTCTGGCTCGCCATCGCGGGCCACGTGAAGCTCCTCGTAGAGACAGTCGGCCTGGTCCGGGCTGAAGAGCACGAGGTGCTTCTCGCCGTGGATTACCGAGAGCAGGTTGTGCGGACCATCTCGATGGCAGCTCGTGATGTTGCCCCCCGCGCCGATCCACAGCGCGACGAAGAGGTCAGGGGACGAGCCCCCTGAAGCGTAAAGCGCGAGAGGCGGCAGGTCCTGAAGCAGCGCGCGGCCGAGGCGGGCGTGTGCATCGTCGCCCTCGCCGTCTCGCAGGGACACCTGGAGATACAGGCTCACGCGAGCCGCCAGCGCAGGGTTCATCACGGTCGCGAGGTGGCGGCGAAACTCCGAGCTGCCTTTGAGGTATTCGAAGTAGCGACTGGCCTCGAGGCTCACAGTCGCGTTGTGGAATTGCTCCCCCGTCTCGGCGAAGCGCACGCCGTCCGCGTAATGGATTGGCAGCACCAAGTCCGAAAAGCGTCCCTCGAGCGACTCGAGTGTCCACCGAGCCGCTCCCGAGCCGTCCCAGCCGGGAGTGGGCATGACGACAGGGAGGTTCTCCTCGATGATGCGCTCGAGACAAGAGTCAGTCGGCGGCGAGCCGAGTCGTTCGATATCCATGCCCGCGCGCCAGCACGCGCTGTGCCGCGGTCCAATCCAGCACGGGCGCTACGTTGCGCCTCGCAGGCGCCGCATCGCAGTTCGCCTTTGTTTACTTACATCTGTGAAAGTGATCGGGCGCGCCCGGAGTCCTCGGTGACGGAGCGGGAGTAGGGGACTCGAACCGAGGTCGAAGGGGCCGGAACTTTTGCTGGGTCGTGTTGTCCATTGATCGATGACGACCAGAGTGTCACGCGCTCCCACACTGGTTGCGAGCCTTTGCCTGCTCCTGAGCTGCGGGCCCGCGTCGCCTACAATCCTCGCAGGAGCTCCAACCGAACCCACCACTCCGAAAGGTTCGGCGGTGCCTATCGTGGCGAGCGAGGCTCGACCGCCACCCCCGTTGGTCACTGCGCCGATGGTTGGCGAGCCCGCGTCCCTCGACGAGGTCCGGCTCGTCTCGAGGACCTGTGGCGACGAGGACAAACTGACCGAAGCGCTCGTCGCGCAGATGAAAAAAGAGGTGGACGCGGAGCGCGACGCCTGGAAAGAGGCGCAGCCGAGCTGCTGGGAGGCGCGGCGCCAGGTAGCGCGCAACATGCCAATGTGGGGCGCCAGTGTCGGGGATGCCTTCGGCGCAGGTGGACTCGGGCTCTCGGGCATCGGTGAAGGCGGTGGGGGATCTCGTGACGAGGCGATCGGCCTCGGATCCTTTGGTACAATAGGACATGGCAGCGGCAGCAAAGAGCCAGCCAAAGCGACCAGCACCTCGAAGACGAACAATCAAGTCGAGGGCGTCGACGAGGCCGACCTCGTCAAAACCGACGGCACCTATCTCTACCTCGCGTCGAATGGCGCTCTCCGCATCATCGAGGCTTTGAACCCGCGCGTGGTGTCCGTGACCGAGCTCGGCGACGGCGTGCGGGAGCTCTTTGTCGAGGGCGACACTGCCGTCGTCTACACGTCGAAGGGGGCCCACGGTAAGCCGTGCACGTATGGTTATGACTGCAACTTCGCAGGTGACGGCTCGTCGACGGTCATAAGCATTCTCGACATCTCGAACCGCGCGGCGCCCAAGGTCGTGCGCACGATCGCGCTCTCGGGGTCGCTCATGGCTGCGCGGCGAATCGGCCGCACGGTGCACACCGTCGTCGCGGACGGCGACACCGCCCCGGCGCAATACGAGACCTATCCCGACATCGACACTTGCACCACCGACTGGCATATCGTTTACGAGAAGTTCGCTGCGTTGAAGGTCGAGAACGAGAAGAGGATCCGACAGCGGGCCAATACCTCCTTCCCGACGATGACTGACAATGGAGTCACGACGAAGCTCTGTTCGGGTTACCGCACGAAGCTCGATGACGGGAGGGCTACGACGAGCGTCGTCTCGTTCTCGCTCGATGACCGGGAGGCTCCCACTGTCTCTACACTGAAGAGCCGGCCGGGCGCGGTGTTCGCGTCCGCCGACGCCCTCTACCTCGCAGTTCGCCATGCCCGCCCTCCGAACGCCAAGTCAGCGGGCGGCAACTGGTACGCCTCTTACGCCTCTGTCGACGAGGTGAGCGAGATCCACAAGTTCAAGATTGGAGCGCACCCCGAAGACACTGGCTATGTCGGTAGCGGCGCCGTGACGGGCCACGTGCTGAATCAGTTCGCGATGGACGAGTGGTTCGGCTATCTGCGCGTCGCGACGACGCGGGGGAAGGTCCCGAATCCAGACGTCTCCAGCTCTATCTCCATTCTGCGCGATGGCCCTGACAAGAACCTCGCGCGCGTGGGAGCAGTGGACAACATAGCGCCCGGTGAAGACATTCGCGCCGTCCGCTTCGACGGCGATCGCGCGTACGTCGTCACCTTCAAGAAGACCGATCCGCTCTTCGTCGTCGACCTCTACCAGCCCAACGCGCCGGCGATCCTCGGCGAGCTCAAGATCCCTGGCTTCTCGACTTACCTGCATCGACTGGACGCGGGCCACCTCCTGTCGATCGGCTTCGACGCCGACGACCACGGCAGCTTCGCCTACTTCAACGGTGTTATTCTACAGCTCTTCGACGTCACCTCACCCACGGATCCCAAGCTCCTCTTCAAGGAGAAGATCGGCTCGCGCGGGTCCAGCTCCGAGGCTGCGACAAACCACCTGGCGTTCAACTACTTTGCAGAGAAGCACTTGCTCGCGCTGCCTATGACCATCTGTGAGGGTGGCGGAGACGGCCAGTATGGTGACAAGCTCACGTTCAGCGGCCTCGTCGTCTACGACGTCAGCCTCGACGGCTTCAAGAAGCTGGGCGGCGTCGCACACAGCAAGGAGGGCGTCAGTTGCCAGACGTGGTGGTCGAACGCCAGCTCCGCCGTCCAAAGGAGCGTATTCGTCGACGACCTTGTCTACTCCATCGCGGGGGATCGAGCGAAGGTCCAGCGAATGGGCAAGCTCGGTGTGGACGTCGCCGATCTGTCGCTCACGTCTCCTTGAATTGGGTGAGCGTTGACGAGCCCATCGGCTGGTGCTCCGCTGGGCGCGTGCGCTACCCCATCTCCATCACTGAGAACTTCCTCCTGGAACCGATCCTCCACACCTTCGGCGTGAAGGACGAGACCTCTTATGCCGAGCTCCACGCGGACCACCTCGAGGTCAGCATGGGCAAGTGGTTCCACGAGCGGATCCCGTTCTCCGAGATAGCCTCGCTGGCCCCCTCCGAGTGGCCCTGGTGGGGCGGGCTCGGGGTGAAGCTCGGGCACCACGGCGTCGGCGTCGTGGGATCGCTCGACGGCGTGGTCAACCTCAAGTTCAAGAAGCCGCTGGAGGTGAGGGTGCTGGCCCAAGTGAGCGTCGAGCAGATGTGGGTCTCGCTGAAGGATCGCGACAGCTTCCTCCAGGCCCTCGCGGAGGCGACGAAGCTGCCGATCTCCGAGCACGCCAAGTTCTGACTCAGTCGGGCGCCAACGTGATGGGTATAACAAGCGTAGTCTCACCGTTTGGTGGCGGCGCGAACTGTGCCCGTGTCAAGCGACTGGCCAAACACCCGATGACCGTTCCGCTGAGCCCGCTGCCCCCGGAGGCGGAGGCGCGGAGAACCTCACCAGTTGGCCCGACTTTGATGGCGAAACGTACTGAGCCACGCATCTCGGGGCTGTCTTGTAACCCCCTATCGTAGCAACTCCGGAATCCAGCACTCAACCCGGCTACCACCGCCGCTGCGCCAGGTAGCGACTGACCGACCACCCTGGCCTGAACGGTGCCGCGCGCCTGCGTGATAGGCGTGCTGGAGGAGCGCTGGGCGCTCGTCGCCGAAGACTGGATCGCGGTTGGAAAGACCCAAGGAAGCTCGGCTTTGGGATCATCTGGGCGCCCTGACGACACGCAATGGTCGGCGCAAGTGAAGACGTCGAGCGAGGCGTGCGGATACTCGTCGGGGGGCTGGCTCAATGCTCGCGCGACCGCCACGACCTCGGATGCAAGAACCCCGGGTGTACCGCCAACCGAATAGACTGACGCCGGTCCATCGAGATCGAAGTGCTCTTTCAGGCTGGCGGTACATCGCGCCAGCGCCTCGAGATCCAACGTGCCATATTGGACATTCGCTGGGCGCGGGATCGTCGTGACGCCGGGGCCCCCTTCTCCACATCCGGGGGCCAGTCGATGCGCCGACCATTCGACCAGGACTCCAGCCTGCGTGACCACGAACCGCAGCTCCGGCTCATCTCGCTGCCAAGCGTCGATGACCATCAAGCCCGAGGAAGCGTCCCCATCCACATCGACGCGGACCTGCACCCGATCGTCGAGAGACTTCGATCTGCCATTGTTCAATGCCCGCACAGAGCCCATGAGATCGATGAAGGGAACGATCTCGACGTCTTTGCTCAGGTGGATCGTCAAGACGGCTGGGCGCGCCAGCTCGTTCAACGACGCCTGAAGTCCGTTGTGTACATCCAAATCAAATCGGTTGCGCGTCGGGTTGAGGCGAGCGTAAGGGTTGCCGCCGACTTCCAGTGTGTCGCGCGTCAGGTGGAGCTCGTTGCTTGGTGGTGTGGTGCGCCCGGCATAGAGCTCGTCTGGCGCGTCCGTGGAGGTCACCTGCCATACGACCACGGAGATCGCGGCCCCAGCGCAAAGGGCAATTGGAATCCACAATCCTCCGCGCAAGCCGCTCACGCCACGAGTGTACACGGTCCGATGAACGCCGCCCTCGATTGGATAGGAGGCTGGTCGAGTTGTCTCGACTGCTCGATAGGGTGTTCGGGCTGGAGCAGGCACTGTCGAGCTCGGTGCTGACTGAGTAGCATCTCGGCAATGACTGATCGCGGGCCAGCGAAGCTCGCGCGGGTCCTGCCCGCCGCGCTCTTCTTGTTCGTCGTGCTCGCGCTCGTCTCGAGCCTCTTCGGTCGAGCGAGCCGCGCCGCGCCCCCCGACACGGCGAAGGCCGCGGACGCGGCGAAGCCAAGCGACCCCGCGAAGCCCGCGGGCGCCCCCGCCGAGAAGCAGCGCATCGAGGTCGGCGTCTACGTGCTGGCGGTGCCGGAGCTCTCGCTCCGCGAGGGGTTCTTCACGATCGACATGTACTTGTGGTTTCGTCACAAGGGCGGCCCCGAGCTCGAGCAGTTCGAGATCACGAACGGCGAAATCGAGAGCAAAGAGGAGTCCGATCGGCGTGAGCTCGGCGACGTGAAATACGTCGTCTGGCGCGTGAAGGCGAAGATCCGCGCGCAGCTCTCACTGTCGAGCTACCCGTTCGACAAGCAGTCGCTCGCGCTCCACCTCGAGCACCCGTTCCTCGAGACCGACGCGCTCGAGTACGTCCCCGACCTCGCGACCTACGAGCGCGCGAGCGTGCCGCGCGAGCGCTGGGGTCTGCGCAAGGAGGTCGCCATTCCCGAGTATCGCGTCCTACGCACGGAGTTCAAAGTCGACGAGTCCTTCTATGACTCGGACTTCGGCGACCCCACCCTCGAGAAGACGAGCTCGACCTACTCGCGCATGGTCTTCCAGATCGACGTCGAGCGGAATTACTTACCCTATTGTTACAAGTTCCTCATCCCGCTCATCACGATCCTCGCGATCGCGTACCTCGTCTTCTTCTTGCCGCCGCAGGAGATCCAGACCGCGAGCAGCCTCGCGCTCACGTCGCTGCTCTCCGCGGTCGCGCTGAACTTCACCATCGTGTCGAACCTGCCCGAGGTCGGCTACCTCGTCTCGTCCGACAAGTTCTTCCTCCTCACGTACATCCTCATCTTCTTCGCGCTCGCCGAGACCATCCTCACGTTCGTGCTCGCCCGCGACGAGAAGGAGCGCTGGGCGATCCAGATCGAGCGCGTGTGCCGCTACCTCTACCCCGCAGCGGTCGTGCTGGGCTTCATCCTCATCGTCGCGACGTCCTGACAATGACGCCCTGTATTGCTGACAGCGTTGTCATTGATCGCTGAGCGGATCGCTCGGATCTGCAGCGGCCCCGCGCGCCACCTCAGCGACCGCTCGCTCCACCGCGTCAAAGTCGAACGGCTTCTCGAGCGCGCGCGAACCCAGCCGCTGGACGAAGGCGCGAGCGCGCGGCGTGAACGCCCCACCCGTCGTGAAGAGCGTGCGCTCTGCCATCTCGGGCAGGTGCGCCTCGAGCGCCTCCTGCAGGTCCATTCCGGTCATCTCCGGCATCATGAGATCGCAGCAGACGACCTCCCACCGCTCGCCGGCGAGCATGCGCTCGAGCGCCCGCGCGGCGCTCGGCTCCACCTCGACGTCGTGCGACAGCCCGAGCAGCTGCGCCAACACCTCGGCGACGCGCGGCTCGTCGTCGATCACGAGCACGCGCGCGCGGACGCCACGCTTCGGCTGCGGTGGCGTCGAGGGCTCACGTGTCGTTGTGGTCGCGGGGAAGCTCACGCGGAACGTCGAGCCTCGCCCCTCGAGGCTCTCCACGTCGATCTCACCGCCGAACTGCATCACGATCCCGTGACTGATCGCGAGCCCGAGGCCTGTCCCCACGCCCACGGGTTTGGTCGTGAAGAAGGGATCGAAGATGTGCGCGAGCGCCGCCGCCGGGATGCCGCTCCCGGTGTCTCGCACCTCGAGGACGACGCGGCCGCCCTCCTTGGGTGCCAGGATTACCCTGACTTCATTGTCAGCGACGTGCCCTTCTTCGATCGCCTCGGCGGCGTTGACGAGCAGGTTCAAGACGAGCTGGCCGAGGCGCGCTTCGTTGCCCAGCACGGCGGGGGTCGGGTGGACGTCGCGAACGAGGCGCGCGCGGTGGCGCAGGTGCGGTGCGGCGATGTTGCAAGCGGACGCGACGACCCGGCCGAGATCGACGGGGCCGAGCGCCTGGTCCTCGCCACGCGACAAGCTCCTCAGATCGTCCACGATCGCGCGCACCCGCTGGGCCCCCTCGAGTGCCTCGGCGACGTGCGCGCGCGCGCGCTCCGACAACGCGAGCACGCCGCTCGGATGGGTGGCCGGCTCGGCGAGGAGCTCGTTCAAGCGACCGATGACGTAGGTGAGCGGGTTGTTGATCTCGTGCGCCACGCCAGCAGCGAGCCGCCCGAGTGAGGTGAGGCGGTCGCCGGCTGCCGCCTGCGCTTGCGTGCGGCGCAGCGCGGTGCAGTCGCTGAAGGTGCAGACGACCTGAAGGACGCTGCCCTCCGCGTCGAGCTGCGGTTCGGCGTCGACGAGCAGCCACACCCGGTCTCTGCGCCGCGGTCGATACACGCCCATCACCACGCCGCGAACTGGGCGCCGGGTCGTGATCGCCATGGGCACTGGGTGCTCCGCAGCGGGGAAGGGGAGGCCATCCTCGCGGATCACGTTCCACTCGGGATCGAAGCTGGTCATCCCGAGGAGCTGCGCATCATCGAGGCCGAGCAGCTCGAGCGCCGCGCGGTTGGAGGAGAGGATCTCGGCGCGCGGCCCCTGCACGAGCACGCCGACTCGCAGCTCCTCCACGAGCGTGCGGAAGAGCCCTCCGGTGCGGGCGAGCTCGCGCTCGGCGCGGCGCTGCGTGGTGAGGTCACGCGCGACGACGAGCATCAGGCGGTCATCGCCGAGCGTCCATGGAGCCCCACGACACTCGGTCTCGACCTCTGCGCCGTCGCGCGCCAGGAAGCGCACGAGGAGCGGCTCCCCCAGCTGGCCGTGTTCGAGCGCGTCGCGCAGGCGGCGCCGGATCTCGGCGTGGTGGTTGGGGTGCACGACGTCGAGGATCGGCCGACCGACGATCTCAGCCTCGGAGAGCCCGAGGAGCGTGAGCCCCGCGCGGTTCGCGTAGAGGACGCCACCACTTGGGTCGTGCACGAACAGCGCGTCGGGAAGCGCGCCGAAGAAGGCGTGTAGCGCTTCGGGGACCGCTGGCGCCATCGGCCGCCGATTCTATCCAGCCCATTGGCTCCACGCAGCCGCCTCGTGCTCCACGAGGACGACGGCAGGATCGCCTGAGGGGCGGAGCAGGTGCACTCTCCTCTGCGCGAACGACACCGTGGGTGTCGAGCCTCAGCGGCACCGCCTCCGGCGAGCGGCCCATGATCGCGTCGACTTTACCGTGCTTTTAGATGGCAGACTTATTGCTCTTTCGGCGGGATACATGCACCCGTCTCAAGGACGCTTCCAGGCGGTGTACCTCGGGGATTTGGTTCGGCAGTACGGGCCGCCGCCACTCGCGCAAGCGCGTGCAATCCTCGGGCAGTTGGGTCACGTTCTGACAGCGGGTGGGAGGCGGCAGCCTATTCAGCTCACGCCCGGCAACATCCTCGTCCAAACCTCGCAGAGCAATGAGCGGGTCGTCTCCCTGACTCAATCGCATAGTGCAGAGTCCCAGTCCCCTCATTGGATGGCACCGGAGCAATTCCGTGGTGGGCCAGTCACCTCGGCTACCGACGTCTGGACGTTTGCCCTGGTTGCGTACTTCGTCCTGACGGGGACCCCCTATTGGCGCTCCTCATCCAACGGCCATCTGCCCTTTGAGCAATTGTTGGCCGAGATGGAGCATGAGCCTCTGGTTCCTGCGTCGGTGCGGGCGCAGGAGCAGTCCCGAGGCTCGCTTGTTCCACAAGGCTTTGATGCGTGGTTTGCGTCCTGCGTCGTGCGTGATTCGCGTCGGCGGATTCAGACGGTCACCGACGCGGCGCGAGGGCTGGTCGCGCTCTTGGACGCGGCCATTGATGACGCGCGCATCAAAGAGGCTCTCAGTCACTATCACTTCGGTCCGAACCAATACCACCCACCCACCACGAGGACATCTCCCCCGAGCGCAGCTTACAGGCTCTTGGCATTTCCAATCATCGGCGCCGTCCTCGCGCTCGGCTTCTTGCTCGTTTCCGTCCGCGAAAGGGTGGGACCTTACGGCGACCCACTCGGTTTCTTCCTGCTTGGCACCGCACTGGCGACGGCAAGTCCCCTCCTCGTGTCGCGCACCAAAGGCCCTGTCGTGCGATGGGCATTCATTGCCCTAGTCGGTCTCGCGGTCGCCATGTCTGGTGCGTTTGTTGGGTGTACGCCTCCCACGAAGCGGTCAGCCCCGACGATCGGTGGCAACGACCCTTTCAGCATGGGCTTTGGAGCCGTCGTTGGCGCGATGGTAGGCGTGGGCCTTGTCTCCGGCGCGCAAGCGGCATCAGGCGTTGATGAGTTCACGACAAAACCGCTTCGCGGATTACGAGCAATTCTGTTTGGCGCGGGCAGCTTCCTTGCACTCGGTGGCTTCCTGTGGTGTTTGAACCGTGCGGCTGGTGCCTACGGTCCCTGGAAGGCAGCGCGGCGCGCTGCCTGGCTAAAAGTCGCCCCGAAGGATTGGGCACATCCGGGACAAATCCTGGCAGCAAACCATGCAGCACAACTCGAGCGCTTCACGCAGGCGCGCAAGGGGATAGCCATTCCGATCCCCGGAGGAATGGTGCGCCTCAGGTTCGCTTGGCAGTCCGAGAAAGTGGCGCCTTTCCAGCTCGACGACGTCGAGGTTACGATTGGTGCATACGCCGATTGCTACGTCGCCAAAAGGTGTTCGACTCTCGCGAACTATAAACTGTCGGACATTCTGAAGCTCAGCCCCGAGGCGCTCTCGTTCCCGATCTTCGTCCCGCGAGCTCAGGCGGTAGAATACTGTAGAGCGGTCAACAGGCGATTGCCTACCAGGACTGAATGGTTGCTAGCCGCCTTTGGGCCAGCAGACGTACGCAGGTTTCCGTGGGGTGCATCCCTGCCTACCGAGAAAATCTGTCGCCATGGCGAATTCAACGACAAGTCGCCAATCGGCTGTTCGGTCGGAACATCCCCCGGTGATCGCACTCCCGAGGGTGTTTGGGACCTGGGTTACAATGGACGCGAATGGGTCGCTGAAGGCATGACTCTGGGTCAAGACTACAGTGCTTCCGAGATCGCTTCGACCGCGCTCCGAGATGAGTTTTATCCGCAAACGGCGGCGTTTCGCTGTGCTTCCCAGCGGTGAGCGCTGGCGCCCATGCGCAGAGTCGGTTTCGGGTGCGCACCTATCGAACCTGGGAAGCTCCTCCCGAGGTGACGACTTGCGAGCGCCCCTCCCGCGCGCGACCCTGCGCCGATGCCCGACCCGAAGAAGACGAAAGCGAAGAACGAAAAGAGGGCAGAGCCGGAACGCTCGAGTGAGGCGCGCCCCGAGCCCACCGACGCCGTGCGCCTCGAGTGGGGTCGTCGCATCCACGCCGAGTACCGCTCCGCGGCGATCACGCACAAGCTCACGCTCTGGCTCATTCAGGCCGCGGTCTCGCCAGACCTCATTCATATGGGCCTGCGCATCGTGAAAGACGAGCTCGCGCACGCGCGCCTCAGCCACCGCGTGTTCGTCGCGGCGGGCGGGCGCACGCTCGACCCACTCGCGCGCGAGACGCTCGACCTCAGCGCGGTCGGCGACAGCCTCGAGCTCGACATCGCTCGCTGCGGCGTCGAGGTCTTCTGCCTCGGGGAGACTGTGGCCGTGCCGCTCTTCAAGCGACTGCGCGAGGACTGCTCGGTGAAGCAGGCCCGCGCCGCGCTCGACCGCATCCTCGTCGACGAGGTCCGCCACCGCGACTTCGGTTGGACGCTGCTCGCGTATTTGCTGGAGCAACCGTTCGGACCCGCGGTGCGCAAGCTCGTCGAGCGCGAGCTCCCCGGCATGTTCGAGCGGCTCGCCGTGAACTACGCGGGCTCGACCCGCGCGCCCGCGAAGCCTGCCCCGACGGTGCGCGCGAACCCCGCCGAGCGCGCGTGGGGCCTCATGCCGTCGGCGTGGTACGCCGCGGCCCTCGATCGGACCTTCGAGCGGGACTATCGACCGCGCTTCGAGGCCCTCGGGATCGACGCGCGGCGCGCTTGGCCACGAGCCTGACGGCGCTAGAAGCGTGCTCCCGCGTTCTGCGCGGGGGCCGAGCTGCCTTACACCGCGGTCATGAGAAGGCTTTGGATGGGACTCTTCCTCGCGGGCTCGCTCGCTGCGGCGCCTGCGCTCACGGGCTGCGCCCACTACGCGGTGTACGGCCCTGCGAGCTACGACCACGGCGGCGTGGAGATCATCACGCAGAAGCTCGAGTACCGCTCGCACAAGCTCCGGCTCCGCTTCACGTTCGTCAACCACACTGACCAAGAGATCGTGGTCGATCGCAACCAGATCACGATCGCGTACGCGGACGGCGCCGAGGTCGGGCGCGCCGTCGGCCGCTTCGGGCACGTGACGTCGGGGCGACACAAGATCCGCGCGGGAGAGAGCCACGCGGTCCACCTGGACTTCGAAGTGGACGACGACCCGCCGGTAAAGCTCAAGCTGAAGGTGAACGGCGTGCTCGCCGACGGTGCGGAGATCGAGCTGCCCGATTACCCGCTCGAGATCGAGCAGGAGTAGCCGCGCCCCGATCCTGACAGCACAGATGACCGTGGCTGGACCGGTACAGACTGTGTCTGTGCTGGTGCGGCCCGGCTCCAACTGTACCGGCATGATGGGCGGTCGCGCGCTAGCTTCGGAGTGTGCTGGACAGAGCTCAGAAGCGAACGGGCAAGAGCGACGACGCGCTCCTCTTCGAGCGCGTCGCTGGCGAGGTCGCGGCGCTGATCGATCGAGGCGCGCTGCGTCCGGGAGACCGGCTGCCCTCGGTGCGCAAGCTGAGCCGCGATCGCAGCGTCAGCGTCGCGACGGTGATCGCCGCGTACACCCGCCTCGAGTGTGAGGGCCGCGTCGAGGCTCGACCGAAGTCGGGGCACTTCGTGCGCCGCACGAGCGTGGTGCAGTCCGCGCCCGCACAGCGACCGCCGCGCCTCGCGCTCTCGCCCGCGCGCGTCTCGGTCTCTTCGGGCGTCGCGGCCCTCGTCGAGTCCATGCGCGATCCCGCGGTCGTCCCGCTCGGCGCCGCGATGGTCGCGCCCGAGCTCCTCCCGATTCGCGCGCTGAACCGCATCCTCGCGTCGCTCGCCCGCGAGATGTCGACCGCGGGCGCCTCGTACGTCCCGCCGCCGGGCGTCGTGTCGCTCCGCAGGCAGCTCGCGAAGCGCGGGCTCTCGTGTGGGCTCTCGCTCGACGAGGACGACTTCGTCATCACCATCGGCGCGATGGAGGGCCTGCACCTCGCCCTCCGCGCCGTGACCAAACCCGGCGACACGATCGCCGTCGCGTCGCCCACCTATTTCGGGCTCCTGCAGCTCGCCGAGGAGATGAACCTCCGGGTCATCGAGATCCCGAGCCGGCCTCGCTTCGGGCTCGACGTCGACGCGCTCGAGATGGTGCTCGACCAAGCCCCGGTGAAGGCTTGCCTCGCCGTCGCGAACTTCGACAACCCGCTCGGTGCGCTCATGAGCGACGAAGACAAAGCGCGCATGGTCGAGCTCCTCGAGCGCCACGAGGTCCCGCTCATCGAGGACGACATCTACGGCGATCTCGGCTTCGACGGCTCGCGGCCGCGCCCGGCGAAGGCCTTCGATCGAGCGGGGCGGGTCATCCTTTGCGGGTCCGCGTCCAAGACGATCGCCGCCGGGTATCGCGTCGGTTGGGTCGCCGCCGGCCGCTACCAACCGACCATCGAGCGGCTGAAGTTCTCGCAGACCGTCGCGACCCCGACGCTCATGCAGATGGCGATCGCCGAATACCTCGCGAGCGGCGCGTACGATCGACACCTGCGCCACCTGCGCTCGGCGCTCGCTTCCCAGGTGCAGCGCTACCGCGCGGCGATCGCGTCGGCCTTCCCACCGGGCACGCGCATCTCCGAGCCGCTCGGTGGCTTCGTCTTGTGGGTCGAGCTCCCCGGGACGATCTCGGCGCTCGAGCTGCAAGCGGCCGCGCTCGCGCGTGGCATCGCGATCGCGCCGGGCCCGATCTTCGGCGCGCGCCCGCGCTATCGCTCCGCGCTCCGCATCACGTGTGGCTCGCCGTGGAGCCCCCGGATGGAGTCTGCGATCGCAGAGCTCGGTGAGCTCGCGTACGCCGAGCTCGCGCGCTCGAGCACCGCGCGCGCGTGAGCCGACCGCACCGCGTATGCTCTCTCGCGCATGCTGCGATCGATCGTCAGCGGACTCGTGTTCTTGGTTGTCGTATCGGCCAATGGGGCGGCGCACGCCGACGCACCCCCTCCGCCCACGCGGCCAACCTGGGATGAGGAGCCTCCGCCCTACGCGCCAGCGGTCGTCCTCGCTTCGGCTGCTGCGCTGATGGTCGGAATGCGCGCTCGACGCGCCTGGCAGTCGGCCCGATGAAGCCGTGTAGCTCGTGCGCGTCGATGATGAAGGACGATGCGACGACCTGTTGGATGTGCGGCGCCTCCTCGTCCAAGGTTGCACCGGCTGCCCCATTTCAAGGGTTCGCGCCGGCGCCAGCTACAGCGCAGTCAGCCCACGGCCGCTCCTGTCCATTCTCCGACGAGCCCTCGCACCTACGGCTTCGAGGAGGGCACCACGGCTTCGGGGGCGCCCGCGCTGATCGTTCGCGGACTGTACGACTTCACCAGGCAGGTAGAGGCAACGCAGCTCGGCGCGCTGCTCGCCCAAAAGGAAGTCGCGGGCGTCGCCCGCATCAGCAAGGTAAACCCTTGGGTCATGGAGCGTCCCCGCGGCAGCATCCGCGATTCGGTCTCACTTCCATTCGAGCACGCTATCGATCTGACGATTCAATTGCTCGAGCGCATCGGTCGTATCCACTCCATTGGCGGCGTCGAGCTGTCCTTTTCGCCGTCCTCGATGTGGGTCGACGATGACCGAGCGCAGACGCTCACGCTGGTCATCCCAGCGCAGTTTCCAGGCGTCAGCGGCTATTGGACAAACAACCTGGCCAACGTGAAGAAGGACCTTTGGTGCGCGCTGTCGCAGCTCACCCATTGGATGATGCCTACGCATCAAGGCCCTCGGTGGACAGCCTCCGACGCGAGGCGCAGTCATCTCCAGGCTCGACTCGGGGAGAAGGCGACGAGGCCGGGGCCTGCAATGGAGCTCCTCGGTTTTCTCGATGCGCCGACGGGACCGTCGACACCGCGCAGCGCCCGTGAGCTCGCGCGTCTCTTGGCGGGAGCGTCCGACTATCCCTCATGGTGGACCGCGCGCGTCGAGGCGATCGCCGACGTCACCCACGTGCGACGCCACTTCGATTGGGACGCAATCATCGTCGAGGGCGAGCGTGCGCTCTCCAAACTGGACGCTTCGCGGCCCGCGCGCGGCCCGACGCTGCCTGACGATCGTCGATATGCGCTCACGTATCCGCTGGCGCGCGCCTATCAACAGAGAGCGCGCCGGCGCTACGCGGCACGAGACCTGGTAGGCGCCGAAGCAGACATTCGGCGCGCTGTGATGCATGAGCCCGAGTACGAGCCCTACCAGAAAGACGCGGCCATCATGGTCGGTTCGCGCTGACAATGGCGCTTACAATGGCGCTTACCCGACGCCGGGGAACATCACCTTGGCGAGCTCCGTGAGCGATCCGACCGAGCGCCCCGCCCATCTCAAGACGCGGCTCAGATCGTTGAACTTGTGGAGGATCGCATAGGCGGTCAGGCGTTTTAGCAGGGCCTCGTCCCGCGCGCTCTCGGCGACGCCGTATCCATCGAGGAGCGCCGCCACACACGCAGGATCACACTGGCCGATGAGCAGAGCGGGAGTGACGAGATCGAAGAACGGGTCGCCGATCAGCGCGTCGCCGAAGTCGATGACACCTCGCACGCGCGTCCCATCGGCGTCGCGCTCGCAGAGAATATTGTGCTGGTGAACATCGGCGTGCAGCAACGCGCGCGGGCGTTGTTCGGTCTCCAAATCGGCAGCGGCGAGCCACGCCGGCATGTCGGCGACGAGCTCGGGCGGTACGCGCCAGCGAGCCTGGCGCTCGGCGGCTCGGGCGCGCTCGACTGGCATGTAGACGTCCCACGTGCGCGAACGCGGCCACGTAGTGGGAGGCGGCGCGGCGTGGAGCTGCGCAAGCCATCGACCGAGCTGCTTGCAGACGTCTACGCGATCGGGTGAATCCTGCTCGAGCGGTCGGCCCGGCAGGCGCGTCGAGAGGAGATAGTGGAACGCTCCCAACGAGCCATACGCGCGGACCTGCGGGCTGGGGATTGGCAGCACGGCGCGCGTGGTGAGGAGGAGAGACTCGCGCTCGACGTCCAATACAGGGCCGAAGGTCGCGGGCGAAAGCTTCAGGACGAGGTGGTCGCCCACGCCGAGGACGAGGTTCGCGCCGCCTAGATCCACGAGGGGCAGTGGCGGCACGCCGACCTCGCGGAGGAGTCGCTCGACGGGCGGGCGCCAAAGGGAGACGTCGGCGCGGAGGGCGTCGAGTTCGGCGTCGTTTGCAACAGCGGGGAGATCAATCATCGCGAGCGGCGCCTCCGACTGAACGCAGTTGGCGTCTCTTCGGCAGCGACTGGCGCCGGCTCGGAAGGCGATAAGACGACACGAATCGTAGACGGGCTCGAGACGCCATGAGCCCGAAGCTGACTATCATCCTTCTCGTTCTCTTCTCAACAGGCTGTTACCCCGCCGACCGTCCAGTCGAGAGGCTGTCGAATCCATGGGGAGGCTCCTCGAAGGAGGTCGACGACGAGATGTCCCTCGTGTGCGGCACGGACAAACAGATGCGCGGTGAGGACGACCTCCAGGACGCCCACTTCGTACTCTATTGCGCCGAGGTCCTGCGCGGGCACGACCGTTGGGTCCCCGGACTGTCCGAGTCCTTCGAGGCACGACGGCTCGAACAGTCCTGTCAGCAAATCGAGCAGGCGATCGTCGACGCCGGCGGCAATCCACCCATCGAGCGAGGGGCGCCCAACCTTCGGGCCTTCGACGAGAAGGGTGCGCTCCGAGGCAGCGACGCGAAGCAGATCGCCTTTCACCGGCTCCTCGGCGACGCGGTCTCCTCGAGTCGCAACTACGTCGCGGAGAACGAGCGACGGCGTAAAGAGTCGATGAACGTCGCGATCGTAATCGGAGCGATGCTGCTCAGTATATTGGTGAGCTTGGTCCTCGTGATCGCGCGGCACCTGAGAAAGCGGCGCGCGACGAAGTTCGGCCGAGTAGCGGGCGCGGCCCTTTGAAAGCAAACTGACGAGGTGCGACGAGCGGCTGACATCGAGGACTTCTTATCGGCACCTGCTGACAGCTATGTCCGTGGGTCGAGCTTCGTCTTCTTCTTCGATGCGCAGGCAGGCCTCTACGGGACGCTCCTCGCTGGCTGCCTGAGTGAGGACGACGCCCGCACATTGTGCCGTTGTTATCCGAGGGAGGTCCGCCCCGGGCTCGATCGGCCCTATCCATCCCTTTTCGACGCGAGCGGTCTCGACGGCCTCGACGCCAGCGGCTTCTCGGTGATGCTCGACTATTTCACCAGCTTCTCGGCGGTGCACGCGGAGCTCGTCACGAAGGTCGCGATCGTCCACGGCGCGGGGTTGGCGGGGGCGACCGTCGCAGGGTTCGCGCAGGTCGTGGGCCTGCGGGCTCCCGCGCGGCTGTTCTCCAGTCGCGCCGACGCCTTGGCGTGGCTGGTCGGGGACGATCCGTGCATTGCCTCGAGCCTCGACGCGCTCGCGCGCTCGCTCGTGACGGAGGACGCGCTCGTCGCCCGTCTGCGCGGGTGTCTCGCCGCCAACCTCAAACAAGCTTCGCTGTCGCAAACGGCGCGGGCGCTCGGGGTCTCGGTCCGCACCCTGCAGCGCAGCCTGCAGGACGCGGGCACGACCTTCCAGGCCGAACACACCCATGCGCGCCTCTCCGCGGCGAAGCGCCTCCTCATCGAGACCGATCAGAAGCTCGCCGCCATCGGTCACGCGGTCGGGTGCGCGACGCCTCAGCAGTTCAGCGAGTGGTTCCGCAAGCACACCGCCGCTTCGCCGAGCGCGTGGCGACGCGAGCGAGGCCTGCGCGGCTGAAGCTCCGATGCTGACTTATATGTATGTCGCTAGGAGCCGACCTTGAGGCCGGCCCACCCTGCGCCGATCTCGACCTCCGCGAACGTGGTCGCGACCGCGTCACGGACCCGACTGGTGTGTTTGAACACCCCGCCGAGGATCATCCCGGCGCTCGCCGCCTGTGCCGCGGCGAAGAGGGTAAAGAGGCCTATGCTGAACACGCTTCGGCCCTCCTCCGGGACGAGAGCCATCACGGCCAGCGGGCCCGCCACGGGCACGACCGACGCCCCAATCAGCGCTTCATCCCGCGACAGCGCAGAGAACAGAACTGTCAGTCCATAGGAGGCGCCGAAGATCGCGACGCCGGTCCCCCAAAGGCGAGGCCGGCGCCTCTGCTCGAAGTGATATTGTGGCTCCGTCGTCACGTTGACGACGATGACTGTCGGCGGGGCCTCACAGCTCGAGCGAACCACGACAGCATTGTCACATACGAAGACCTCCGACTGGCCATCGGTCGCCGCGGACTCGGCGTCCTCTGCGCGCGCCGAGTTCACAAGACCAAGGAAAATTGCAAGCGAAGCGACTGCTTTAAGGAAGATGTTCATCGTCCCACCCCACAAGAAGGTCTGGGGTAGTTGCTAGTCTCGTGCCGCGACGACCCCCGTCGTCAACGCTCGGCCGCCCGGCGTCCGCGGGCGACGATCGCGCGCACGGGGGCGCGCAGCGCTCGCAGGTCCTCGAGCGCGCCGCGCAGCGCGCCCATCGCGGCGTCATCGCGGCGCAGCGGAATTGCCTGCCTCACGAACACGCTCCCGGGCGACAGCGTCGAAGCGTCGACCGCGCCGCCGAGCAGATCGCGCGCCGGCGCGGGTGAGAACTGCCCGAACGCGAAGCGTCGCAGGTCGTATTCGATCTCGACCCGCGCGCCCGCGGGCTGGAGCACCTCGTCGTCGAGCAGCTCGCACGCGTGTCCAATCAGGCTCACGACGTCGAACTGGTAGAGCAGGTCCCCCTCGACGTTCCGCTCGTACATTACAATCGAGTGCTCGTCCGCGTCAGCCATACTGCAGCGTACGGCATCCCGCCTCAACCACCCAAGGGGTTACCGCCCGGTAGGCCGACGATGGCCGGAGTCGCTGACGTCGCCGGAGCAGCGGGCTGAGCCGCCGGGGCGTCGGCCTCGACGGGAGCGGGCTGCGCATGGATGGTTGCGACGCGCGTCCACGCGCGGTTGCGCAGGTCGATAAAACACCTTGTCCACCGCGAGCCGTTGGCGGTGAACACTGTAATGTCCGCGAGGCGCGCGAGGTCGCTCGCGAGATCTTGATGGCCCCTCCCAGGACGATGTCGGCGAGCTCCGCCACCATAAGCGGCTCGTTCGGGAAGTGATGATCCAGCACTCGCATCATGCGGTTCTTGAGCTCCATCGCCTGGCTCACCGTGGCGACGTCGAGCTTGACCGTCGACGTGGTGGCGATGGCGCTGAGGAGCGCAACCTGGGCCCGGCGTTCGCCGCACAGGTGCAGCGCTACCGTGCGGCGAGCGCGTAGGCATGGCGCGTATCGCGCGCGCGTGAGCCAATCTCGGCGTTGGCAGCCCTTCGAGTGGGCGACGGTACAGATCCACCTCTCCCATCGAATGAGTCTTGGGTCGAGCGCGGAAGTTGGCGGTCCTCGGAACGTAGACTGACGACAAGGCCATGCGTCACTTGACTGTGATTACGATGCTCAATCTTCTTGTCTCCGTTGCGTGCGGGGGCAATGACCCAGAACGCTGCGTGCCCGGTGAACAGGTCAGCTGCGCCTGTCCAAACGATACGAACGGCGTCCAAGCATGTAATGAAGAGGGGACTGGCTTCGACGCTTGTACCTGCGCGGATCCTCCCGTCGGTGGTAGCGGCGGTATTGGTGCGGCAGGTGGCTCCAGTGATGGTGGGGCAGGGCACAGTAGCGGCGGGGCCGGCGGCAATGCTGCTCTCGGCGGTGCTGGAGAGGGCGGGGCCGGCGGCGCTCCGAATCCCTGTGAAGGGCAGCCCGTGTTTGCCGGCTTGGTGCCGGACGTGGCGTCGATTTGGGGGAGCCACCCGAGCGCAAATGGCAAAGAGGGTTACGACGCCGGAGTCGAGATCTGCAAGACCATCGGTGCCGACCATCCGTGTGACTACGTGGAAGTCTTGCAGGGGGAGAGCGCCGGTGAGCTCCTCAATGTCGCGACCGGGACGAGCGTGTGGATCCACAGGACAACTGACGTCACTGTCAACAATGTCAACTCGCCAGCTGGCAGCGGGGGCCGCTGCGTGGATTGGGTGTTCAATGGCAACCACATCGCTGATGGTGAGTACGCCGTTTTTCCGGCGACTGGCGTCCTCGAGATGCACTTGGACGCGGACACGTTCTATGACGGCGTCGATACGACGCACGCGAACCCTGGCGATTTGCCGTGTGGTGGCGTGACGCGGTCTCTCGCGTGTTGCTTTGCCGCTTGTGTGCCGTAGCGCTTCGACAGCGACTGGCGCCGACTCGGAACGCGATAGGACGAGCAACGGCTGAGTCTCGTCGACTGACTCTCTCCCTGGATGTCGACCCGCCGGCCGAACTACTGACTTACGAGTGTGTTAGTCGCGCGCGAGCGTAAGGGCCCGGCGCTCCGAGCCAGATTCCTCGAAGCCATCCCTGCGCACCGGCGAGCGGCTCAGGTCCGAGCGGTAGCTGTTTGCGCGACAAAGCACGATCGTTCGGTGAACTTCGGGCTCTCCGAAAAGGCGATCGCCGAGCTCCCCGAGCGCGCGAGCAACTACCATCGCCTCGAGATGCGAATCGCGGAGCTCTGCGCGGTGCTCGGTGGTGGCAGCGTCGATTCGAAGATCGACGCCGCAGAGAGGCTCGGCGCCGCGCTCGCCGATCCCTCGACGAGCGCCGAGGATCGCGAGCGCGCGCTCGCCGCGCTCCTCGCCGCGGTCGACAAGCTCGATCGCCGCCGCGCAGGTGAGGGGACGGCACTGCGCCACGTGGTCGCCGCGCTCGGCAAGGGCCCCGCGGAGCCCCGCGCGATCGAGCCGCTCCGCGCCCTCTTCAAGGCCGATTTGCGCCTCGAGCGACGCGAGGGGGGAAGGGCCGCCGTCTTCGGCGGGCCGCCGAGCTGGAGCTCGAGCGAAGGGATGGACGATGATGAGGAGCTCATCGATGAGGTCGCCGCTTCGCTCGCGGCGCTCGGCGCGCGAACCGCGCTCCCCGCGCTCCGCGCGGCGCTCCTCGACGAGGACTTCGAGCTGCACGAGCGCGCGATCGCGCGCGCCATCGCGACCATCGGCGGCGCCGCCGAAGAGGAGACGTTGCTCGACGCCGTCGCGAGTCAGCGCCCCGATCTCGTTCGCGCCGCCCTCGAGGGGCTGCGCATGTTGGGCACCTCGGTCGGCGAACCCGGTGAGCAGCAGAACAACGCCCTCGTCGAGCTCGCCGCGGGCGACGACCCGGACTTGGCGATCGACGCGCGCCTCACGCTCGCGATCCTCGATCCCGAGCGCGCGAAGGACGCGGTCGCCGTCGTCGCCGAGGCTCAAGGGCTCAGCGCGCAGAGCGAGATCCTCCGCGTCTTGGCAGAGCCGGCCGCGCGCTCGATCTCAGCGTGTTTGCTCGCAGCGCTCTTCGATCCCGCCTGGAACGCGCGACGCTTCGACGCCGCCGAGCTCCTCTGTCGACACGGCTCCCGCGAGGTCCTGACGTGGCTCTCCGGCGCCGCCACCGACACGCTCGCGTCGCCGTGGCAGCGCCTCCGCGCGGCGGTCATTTCACTCGGCGTAGAGTTCGACGAGGGCCTCTTCGATCAGGTCGTCGAGGGCATCACGCGCCCGCGCGATCCCCACCTCGAGACGAGCGAGCTCGTGCGCGACACCGTGGTGCTCGCCGTCGAGACGCTCCCGCGTGCCCTCGCCCAGAACCCCGAGGCGCTCGCCGATTGGCTGCGCCTCGTGCTCGAGCTTGCACGCGAGGAGCACGGAACTGACGCGGAGGTCACCCACGCCGCGCGCGCGTCGTTGGCGCAGGTCGTGGGCCCCTCGTGGGAGCGCGATTTCGAGCGATTCGTCGAGCGCTTGCTCGACGACTGAGCCGCTGCTCGATGTTCGATTGTTCGTTGGGCTTGTTCGCAAGGCTCGCCTGTCTCATGCTCCCGGCGCGCGTGATGCGCACCCGGTCCGACCGAGACCCCCTGGCCACATGGTGAAGCGGAGCTCCGAACCCGCACGCCGTCAGCCGCCACGGAGGTCCTTCGGAGCAGCGGACCCACGAGAAAACTCAGACACACAGGCGGCACACGGAGGATTTATGAGCGAGCGGATCAGCACCTTCGAGGAGTTTTGGCCCTTCTACGTGCGCGAGCACTCCAAGAAGTCCACACGCACGCTTCACTTCGTGGGCACGACAGCCGCCGTCGCCGTGCTCGGCTACGCCGCGGCGAAGAAGCGGCCCGAGCTCGTGCCGCTCGCGCTCGTCGCGGGCTATGGGCCGGCCTGGTTCAGCCACTTCTTCATCGAGGGCAACCGGCCCGCGACGTTCAAGTACCCGCTCTGGTCGCTCCTCGCGGACTTCCGGATGTGGGGCAAAATGCTGAACGGCTCGATGGACGCTGAGGTCGAGCGCGTGATGGCCAAGCGCACGACCGTCGACGTCCCCGCGAACGGCGTCCCGCACACCGTCAACTGAGCGCGCCCTCGACCGCACCGCAGCCCCCCGAGCGCAGGTCGATGGATCTGTTTGGGGGGCAAACCTTTTTCGGCTAGCGAGAGTCCGGCCCCTCCGTGAATTGCTCGGCCTCGTAGTCGCGGTACACGAGCACGCGCATGGGAGCTTGCTCGGCGTCCGCTCCGAGGCCCGCGAGGAGTCGCGTGCGTTGGGCGTCGAGCCGACCCATGTCGAGGCCGACCTCTTCGATCATCGTCGGGCCCTCTTGCTCGAGCACTCCGTCGATGGTGAGCACCGTCCTCGCGAGCGCGCCTCGCTCGTACCAGCGCGCGCCGAACGAGTGGAACTCCTCGTCGATCAGCACGACCTGCACGCGACCGAGCGACGCGGCGAGGCCCTCGAGCACGCGCGCCCTGCTCCAGAGCCCACGCGACGGATCGATCACCGACACGCTCGAGCTCTGCGCCCCGCGGGCCTCCGCGAGCTGGAGACCGAACACTGCGAGCACGACGCCCGGCGCGGGTGGGACCGCTGCCTCGGTCGCGAGGTCCTCGAGCGTCGCGACTGAGAGCTCGCTCACGAGCCCGAGCCTCGCAGCAAACGCCGCATGCCAGGCCTCGAGGAACGCGTCGATCGACGGCGCCGGCGCGCGCAGCACCGCGCACGACGAGAGGAGCGGCGGCCGCCCAGGCGGAGCCACCTCGATGCTCGAAGCGATCGGCGTTCGGTAGGGCCCGCTCATGCTTCGCGAACCTACTTCGCGGGGAGCGGCTCGAGCCCCGCGAGCGGCCCTGCCAACGCATCGAGGCAGACGAGCTGCACGTCGAGCTTCGGGGCCTCGGCGGCGAGCGCGCGCCCGAGGCCCCGCGTGCGCTTCGGCGCGTCCGCGCCGTTGAAGTGACCGAGCACGTAGCGCACGCCGTTCGACACGTACGCCGAGGACGACGCCTGCGCTCTCGGGGAGCGCCTCGAGGTTCTTGCGGAGCGCCTCGTCGGGGTCGCCCTCGAGGTTCTTCACCTTCTTCGCTGTGAGGATCGCGCGGGGCGAGACGCAGTCGTCGTCGAGCGGCGTCGCATAGGCGAGGGGAGTGGCAGCCGACGGCGGGTCGGTGATCTCGAACGCGGCCGCGCTGTAACCCTCCACGAGGAGCGCGGCGCCGCGCTCGTCGCGGGTGATCACCCAGCGGCGGGCCCCGCGCTGCCGAGGCGGACGATGGATGCTTCGTTCGGGGGCTCGGTTCGCCCCCCGCGCTCCGCGCGCCCCCCAACTTGTCCCCCGCGTCTTTGAGCTGGAGCGGCGTCCAAGCGTCGTCCTTCTCCTGGCGTGCGATCGTGGAGCCAGCGTGGATCCAGAGCGCCGCGTCGGGCTTCACCGCGATCTCGGAGACCGAGCCCGCGGGCGTGGGCACCAGGGCGATGCGCGTCTCGTCGAACTCGGCGAGCGCGCCGTTGCAGATCGCGAAGCGCTTGCCCTGCGTCGACACAGGGCTCGCGAGCGCGCAGGTCGTCTCCTCGGGGCCGGCGAGCGTCTCGATCTTCGAGGCCGTGAAGAGCAGGTTGTGTCCCTCGAGCGAGCCGCGAGGATGGAGCCACATCGACACGAGCGTGGTGTTCGCGTCGAGCGACCACGCAGCGCCGCGCGGGTGTTCACCGACGTGGTCGAGGAGGAGCGCGACCGCGGTCTCGCGCGAGCCGAGCGGCCAGGTCTCCGCGGCGAGCTTGCCACACGCGACGCCCATCCCCACGAGCGTCGAAGCCGACGCGCCGAGCACGAAGTAGCTGGAGATCCCCTCGCTGCAGCCGGGAGCCTTGCCGCGCTCGGGCGACCACGCGTCCTTCGCGGCGCCTGGCAAATACCCGAAGCGTCGCGTGCCCGAGCCATCGTCGAGCTCGGCGAGCACGCCGCCGTCGAGCTCGACGGAAGCTGCGACGACGGGGCTCGCTGCGGCGCTCGGCGCGTGCGTAGCGCGAACCTTCCACTTCGACTCCGAGCGGTGGAGCTCGAACACCGCCGAGGTCCGCGTGCGCGCTCGCGTCGCGGTGAGCTCGAGGTGCTCGAGGTCGCTGCCCCGCACGCGCAGCATCGCGAGATCGCCGAGCTTCAGCGTGTCGTCGACGCGCACGCCCTTGAACTCGGGGCTCGCGCTGCGCGCAGCTTCCCCTAATGCGGGCACGACGAAGGGTGCAGAGTGCTCGACGCCCGTGCCACAGACGCCGACGAGGTCTCCGCTCGCGAGAGTCCACACTGTGAGCTCTTGGGTCGAGCACGCCACCGCACGGCGAAGCCCGCTCTCGCCGGGCGCGAGCAGCTTCGCCTCTCGCGTGAGAACGGGCTTGGGAGGCGCAGGCTCAGCGGTCTGCGTCGGGGCCGGATAAAAGAGTGTGGGCGGCGCGTGGTTCGTCGTGAGGTGCGGGCGCGGCGACGAGCACGCGATCGACGAGAGCGCGGTGACCGCGGTGAGCAACACCGCTCCCGCGCGCCACGCTGCGGGTCCTCCAAAGAAACGAGGAAGGCTCAGGCAGACGGGCACCGACGTCGGCGGCAAGGCTTTTTCACTCCGTACTCCAAACCAGGGCAGCTGGCTATGCAGCGCGGCTCACACGCAAACTCGTTGAAATCTGGCGTGACGCTGCGGCAAGCGGTCGCAGGCGCGGCACTTTGCCGCGTCTCGTGGCAAGTTGCCACCTTCCACTCTCGAGCGCTTTGCCCCAAAAACCGCGCGTGGCAATCCAGGTCGTCGGGCTAGAGCTCGCACCTGGTTGGGTTCCCTCGAGGCTTTGTCGCTTCTTTGGCCCCAGCCCCTGGCTCGGCGTCGAATGACACCGGCCGGCTTCACCTTCTTTTTTGAAGAGCGTCGCCCTCGCGGCCCCCGCCATCACGGGACCGCGGTGGACGACCCAACTCGTCCCTCGTCTCTTCCCGTCGTTCGTTCGCGTCGCACCGGATCCCGCGTCCACGAGAAAGCGAAATGAGCCGATTTTTCTTCCCGAAATGGGCGAACAAAGTCTTGCCGGTGGGGGTCGTGTTCGGCCTCGGACCGCTCGGGACCGCGGTCGTCGCAGGGTTTTGGTACTACGGCACCGACAAGCATTTCTCCGTGGGCTACGCCCCGGAGCAGCCCATCCAGTTCAGCCACAAGCTCCACGCGGGCGACATGGGGATGGATTGCCGCTACTGCCACAACACGGTGGAGCGCGCGGCGTTCGCGGCCGTTCCCCCGACGCAGACGTGCATGAACTGCCACGCCACGGTGCGAGCCTCGAGCCCCAAGCTCGCGCCGCTCCGTGAGAGCTGGGAGAAGGGCACCCCGGTCCAGTGGGTCAAGGTCCACAACCTCCCGGACTTCGTGTTCTTCGACCACTCTGCCCATCTCAACGCAGGGGTCGGTTGCGAGAGCTGCCACGGCCGCATCGATCAGATGCGCACCGTCACCCAGCGTGAGCCTCTCACCATGGGCTGGTGCCTCGAGTGTCACCGCGACCCGTCGCAGCACCTCCGCGATCCCAAGGACATCACGAAAATGGGCCTCCTCGAACAGTCCCGAGAAGAAGGCAAGCCGATGCCTCGTCCCGCCGACGCGCGCAAGCCGTCGCCCCCGCTTCACTGCTCCGGGTGCCACCGATGAAGCGCCTCCCCATCGTCAAGAAGGACTCCGACACCCCGGCCCAGCTCGACAAGCAGGGGCCCTGGTTTCAGACCCTCGCAGAGCGAAACGGCGATCCTTCGATCGAGGAAGCGCGGCTCCGCGAGTTCCAAGACGACCACCCCGACGAGCCGCCTCCGGGTGTCGACCGCCGCACGTTCATGACCCTCATGGGCGCGTCGATGGCGCTCGCCGGCATGGCGGGTTGCTCGCGTCCGGTCGAGAACATCCTGCCGTTCTCCAAGATGCCCGAGGACTTCGTCCCCGGCCGCAGCGAGTACTACGCGACGGCGATGCCGCTCTACGGCACGGCTGTCGGCCTGCTGGTGGAGAGCGTCGACGGTCGCCCCATCAAGATCGAGGGCAACCCCGATCACCCCGAGTCGCTCGGCGCGACGACGGCCTTCATCCAGGCGTCCGTCCTCGACCTCTACGATCCCGATCGCAGCCAGAAGCCGCGCCTCAAGGGCGCCGACAGCACCACCGAAGAGGCCTGGAAGGCCATCGGTGATCTCGGTCGCGACCTCCTCGCGAAGCGCGGCAAGGGGCTCGGTGTCCTCGTCGAGGACACGCGCTCGCCGACAACGTCGATCCTGCTCTCGACGCTCATGCGCGAGATGCCCGAAGCTCGCGTCTTCCGCTTCGAGGCGTTCGGTCGCGAGAACCAGCGCGCGGGCCTCGCGCTCGCGTTCGGCGGGCCGAAGTTCCCGCCCGTCGACGTCACGCTCGACCTGGCCGCGGCCGACGTGGTCGTCGCGCTCGACGCCGACATCCTCGGTAGCGAGAGCAGCCCCGTCAAAAACTCGAAGGGCTTCGCGAAGCGCCGGCGCGCCGAGGACACGGCCGCGGGCAAGACGAACTTCTCCCGCATCTACGTCGCAGAGCCTGTCCCGACGGTCACCGGCCACGCCGCGGATCATCGGCTCCGGGTTCAGGGGCGCCGCATCGCCGACGTTCTGCGCGCGCTCGCGACGGAGCTCGGCGCGCTCGGCCTCGCCGTCGGCGATCTCGCTGCCGGTGGTGGCAAGCTCGGCGACAAGGAGACGAAGTGGGTCAAGGCCGCGGCGAAGGATCTCGCGACCGCTCGAGGCAAGAGCATCGTCGCGGTCGGTTGCCGTCAGGCTCCGGCGCTGCACGCGCTCGCCGCCGCCATCAACCTGGCGCTCGGCAACATCCCCTCGACCATCAAGCTCGCTTACCTGATGGACGACGTCGAGCAGGGCGTCGGCGCCCTCGTCGAGCTCGCGAAGCAGGTCAAAGACAACAAGATCGACACGCTGCTGATGCTCGGCGGCAACCCTGTCTTCAACGCGCCGGGCGACCTCGGTTTCGCTGACATCGTCAAAGCGGCGAAGACGTCGATTCACCTCTCGACGCACGTCGACGAGACGAGCCAGCTCGCGACGTGGCACATCCCGCGAGCGCACTACCTCGAGAGCTGGAGCGACGCGCGCTGCGAGAGCGGCATCCTCACGGTGATGCAGCCGCTCATCGCGCCGATGTACGGCGGTCGCACCGACGCCGAGGTCATCGAGCGGCTCATCGGCGGCATGCGCTCGCCCTACGAGCTCGTGGCTTCGACCTGGGAGAAGATCATCTCCGACAGCCGCATCGTGAGCGGCGCCGATCTCGAGGACGCGTTCGCCACGGCCATCCACGCCGGCGTCCACGTCCCCGCGACGCGCCAGCGGTTCGTCGTAGAGACTCCCGTCCTCAACGCGCCGAACGTGACAGCCGAGCTCAAGAAGCTGCCTGCAGCGGGCGACTTCGAGGTCCTCTTCGCGCCGGACCCGCACGCGTACGACGGCCGCTTCGCCAACAACAGCTGGCTCATGGAGCTGCCGGATCCGATCCACAAGGTCACCTGGGGCACGGCCGCGCCGATCTCCTACGCGACCGCGCAGAAGTTGGCGGTGTCCGACGGCGACCACGTCGAGGTGACAGTCGGTAACAAGTCTGTCAGCGTTCCGGTGGTCGTCTCCTACGGCGCCGCGGACGACTCGATCACCTTGCCGGTGGGCCTCGGTCGCAAGTTCGAGGGCCGTGTCTGCAAGGGCGTGGGCGTCGACGTGAACGCGGTCCGCACGCGAGACGTGTGGAACCTCGGCCCGGCCACCGTGAAGAAGGGGAGCAACCACGACAAGCTCGCCATCACGCAGGGCCACTTCGTGATGGAGGGACGGCCGCTCGTCCGCACGCAGACCGTGACGGACTACAAGGCCGACCCGGGCTGGGCTGGGCGCGTCGTCGAGCACCCCCCGCTGCTCAACCTGTTCGCCGATTGGTCCTACAACGGCCGCAAGTGGGGCATGGCGATCGACCTCACGCTCTGCACCGGCTGCAGCGCGTGCGTGACCGCTTGCCAGGCGGAGAACAACATCCCCGTCGTCGGCGCAGCGGCCGTCATCAAGTCGCGTGAGATGCACTGGCTCCGAATCGACCGCTACTTCGCCGGCAAGGACGGCGCAGTCGAGGGCGCCGACGAGGCCGACGCGGCCTTCATGCCGATGCTCTGCCAGCACTGCGAGAACGCTCCCTGCGAGCAGGTGTGCCCCGTCGCCGCGACGACGCACAGCCCGGAAGGCATCAACGAGATGACCTACAACCGGTGCATCGGAACGAAGTACTGCGGCAACAACTGCCCGTTCAAGGTCCGCCGCTTCAACTTCTTCCACTGGAACAAGGAAATCCCCGAGTCGCAGAAGCTGGTCCTCAACCCCGAGGTCACCGTTCGCTACCGCGGCGTCATGGAGAAGTGCTCGTTCTGCGTGCAACGAGTCAACGCGGCGAAGATCGCCTCCAAGAAGGCGCCCGCCGACGAGCGCGAGATCATGCACGGGCTGCAGACGGCCTGCATGCAAGCGTGCCCGACCGAAGCGATCACCTTCGGAGATCTCAACGACGGCAGCGCGCGCGCGGACGGTCGAACCCCGGTCGCCGAGCTCGCAGTCGCGCCCGGCAAAGCTCGGCGCGCCTACAACATGCTCGAAGAGATCAACGTCAGGCCCCGCATCAACTACCTCGCGCGGATCCGCAACCCTCACCCTGATCTCGAGCCTCCGAAGTCGCCGTCTGAGCACGAGGGCGGCGAGCACAAGGAGTCGCACTGATGGCAACGAGCGCACCTGTGGTTCCGGGCGAAACGCCGGGGACCCGCGCCAAGCTGGTCCTTGGTAAGCCGACGTTCGGCACGATCAGCGAGGACGTTTCATCGATCGTCGAGTCGAAGCCGACCCCGACCTATCTGATCGGGTTGGCTCTCGCCGCGAGCATCTTGCTCGTCATGGTCGCCTCGCTCGTGAAGCTGGTGGCCAACGGCGTCGGCGTGTGGGGTCTCGACAACACGGTCTTCTGGGCCTGGGACATCACGGGCTTCGTCTTCTGGATCGGTATCGGTCACGCCGGCACGCTCATCAGCGCCATCCTCTTCCTCTTCCGACAGAAGTGGAGGACGAGCATCAACCGCGCTGCGGAGGCGATGACGATCTTCGCCGTCATGGCCGCCGGCATATACCCGGCGTTCCACGTCGGTCGCGTCTGGCTCCTCTACTGGGTCTTCCCGGTGCCGAACCAGATGAGCATGTGGCCGAACTTCAAGAGCCCGCTGCTCTGGGACGTGTTCGCCATCTCGACGTACGCGACGGTCTCGGTCCTCTTCTGGTACGTCGGCCTTGTCCCCGACCTTGCGACCATCCGCGACCGCGCCAAGAGCAAGGTCGCCTACCTCGCGTACGGCGTCCTGTCGCTCGGGTGGCGCGGGTCACACCGCAGCTGGCTCCACTACGAGAAGGCCTACATGATCTTCTCGGGCCTCTCGACCCCGCTCGTGCTCAGCGTGCACACGGTCGTGTCCTTCGACTTCGCGACCTCCGTCGAGCCCGGCTGGCACACGACGATCTTCCCGCCTTACTTCGTCGCGGGCGCCATCTTCAGCGGCTTCGCGATGGTCATCACGTTGATGGTCGTCGCCAGACGCGTCCTCCGACTCGAGCACCTCATCACGATGAGGCACCTCGAGAACATGGCGAAGATCATCCTCGCGACAGGCTCGATGGTTGGTTACGCGTACGGCATCGAGTTCTTCATCGCCTGGTACGGCGGCGTGGACTACGAGCGGTTCGCGTTCTTGAACCGAGCCTTCGGCCCGTACAAGTGGGCCTACTGGACGATGGTGAGCTGCAACGTCATTTTCCCGCAGCTCTTCTGGTTCAAGAAGGTGCGGACGAGCATCCCGGCGATGTTCGCGATCAGCATCCTCGTGAACATCGGCATGTGGTTCGAGCGCTTCGTCATCATCGTGACGAGCTTGCACCGCGACTACCTGCCGTCGTCGTGGACCTACTTCACGCCGAGCATCTGGGACATCCTGCTGTTCTTCGGAACGTTCGGCCTGTTCCTCACGATGTTCCTCCTGTTCTGCAAGTTCCTGCCGGTGATCGCGACGGCCGAGATCAAGGCGGTGCTTCCGCAAGCGGATCCGCACCACCACGACGACCACGACGAGCACCACGACTCCGAAGACGAGAGCCACGAGGAGGCTCACGCCCATGGCTGACGCACACGAGCATCATGGTCACGGCGAGGCCGCGGCCCCGCTCCCCGAGCCTGAGAAGGGCGAGGCGTGGGGGCTCATGGGCCTCTTCGAGACGCCCGGCGACCTCTACCACGCATGCGAGGAGCTCCGCGACGCGGGCTACCGCGAGATCGACGCCCTGACGCCGTTCCCGGTCCACGGATTGGAGAAGGCCCTCGGGCTGAAGCCGACGCGGCTTCCGTTCCTCGTGCTCGCCGGTGGTGCGACGGGGCTCTCCGGCGGCGTCGCGCTCACCTGGTACGTGAACTACGACTACCCGCTCAACATCAGCGGCAAGGTCCCGTTCAGCTGGCAGATCTACATCCCGGTCTACTTCGAGCTGACGGTTCTCTTCAGCGCGTTCGCCTGCTTCTTCGGGCTGTGGGCGCTCTGCAAGCTGCCCACGTTTTTCCACCCGACGATGCGGCACAAGTCCTTCCCTCGGGCGACCAACGACGGGTTCTTCGTCACCGTCGAAGCGACCGATCCCAAGTACGACGCGAAGGAAACGCGCAAGCTCCTCGAGAAGCTGGGCGCGACCGAGGTCGAGGAGGTGGCGTCGTGAAGCGCTGGAGTTCGATGCCGGCCACCCTCGCCCTGGCGCTCGCTGTCGCCGGTGCGTTCGGGCTTTCGGGCTGTCGCGGTGGGGTGAGCCAAGACCCGCCGTTCCACCTCGTCCCCGACATGCAGCAGCAGCAGCACCGGCGACCGCAGTCGAGCAGCAAGATCTTCGCTGACGGTCGCGCGATGCGAACGCCGGAGAAGCACACCATCGCGCGCGGTCACCTGAAGGTCGACCACGCGTTCTATGAGGGGCTCGACCCCGCCGGCAAGCCGCTCGAGCGGATCCCCTTCGAGGTCACGGACGCCACCGTCGATCGCGGTGAGGATCGCTTCAACATCTACTGCGCGCCCTGCCACGACAAGACCGGCGCGGGCAACGGCCTCGTGGCCCAGCGTTCGGGTGGTGCCTTCGCAGGGTTGCCGAACCTCGCCACGGACGGTCGCCTCAAGAAGATGCCGGACGGCGAGATCTTCCAGACGATCTCGCACGGCAAAGCTCGCATGCCCGCGTACGGCGCGCAGATCCCCGAGCAGGATCGCTGGGCGATCGTGAGCTGGGTGCGCGTGCTCCAAAATATGGAGGAGTCCAAGTGAGCGCGGTCAAGAAGAGAGTGCCCAAAGGGGACGGTCGCCTGCCGAAGGAGCTCTCGGAGTCCTGGGGCAAGCTCGGACTCGGGCTCGGTGGCGTCGGCGTGATCTCGTTCGTGGTCGGGCTCTTCGCGTCAGGCGACCGGTCGCGATTCCTCGCGAGCTACCTCACGGGCCTGATCTTCACCGCAACCATCTGCATTGGTGCGCTGTTCTTCGTCATCATCCAACACCTGACGAAGGCCGGGTGGAGCGTCGCTCCTCGCCGCATCATGGAGTGGATCAGTCAGGGCTTGCTCGCGATGCCGCTCCTGTTCCTGCCGCTGCTCGTGATGGCGCCGCAGGTGTGGACGCACTGGATGGGGCCTCACGCTGCACACGACCCCGCCATCCAGAAGAAGGCTGGGTACCTCAACCCGACCTTCTTCTCGGTTCGCGCCGTGGTCTTCCTCCTGACCTGGGCACTCCTCGCGTTCTGGTACTACAAGCAGAGCCGCGATCAGGACTCTTCGGGCGACCGGTCGATCAGCTCAAAACTGCAGTCGGCCGCTGCGCCCTCGGTGGCCGCGATGGGCATCACGACCTCGTTCGCGGGCTTCGACTGGGTGATGAGCCTCGACCCGCACTGGTACTCGACGATCTTCGGCGTCTACATCTTCGCCGGTGGTCTCGTCTCGTCGATGGCAGCGCTCGCGCTCGTCGTGGTGCGTCTGCGTCGTGACAACATCGGCGGTGACCTGCTGACCGTCGAGCACCAGCACGACATCGGCAAGTTCCTGTTCGGCTTCACGGTGTTCTGGGCCTACATCGGCTTCTCCCAGTTCATCCTCATCTATTACGCAAACATCCCGGAAGAGACGATCTTCTACAAGCACCGCTGGGAGGGTGGATGGAGCGTCGTGAGCATGGCGATCTTCCTGCTCCACTTCGTCACGCCCTTCCTCGTCCTCCTGTCTCGCACGGCCAAGCGTTCGCCCAAGATGCTCGCGTTCGGCGCAGCACTGCTGCTCTGCATGCACTTCGTCGATGTCTACTGGCTCGTGATCCCGAACTTCGATCACCACTTCGCGCCCAAGTGGTTCGACATCCTCGGGTTGCTCGCGCCGGCTGGCGTGACTGTGGCGATCCTCTCGCGGCGCGTGCTGGGCGACCCCGTCTACCCGCTGCGAGATCCCTACATCCCCGAAGCGCTGAAGGTGGAGAATCTCTGACGTGTCATGGCTGAGGAGAAGCCCAAACGCTCGAAGTTCATCCGCGAAGCCGACCAGGCTGCGGATGAGACCGCGCGCCGAATGCGCGACGACAACGAGCGGATCGAGGCTCGCCTGCGTGAGGAAAATGAGGTCGTTTCCAAACGAACCCTGGAGCTCGAACGCGAAGCGCGCGCCCGTGCGCTCGCGGAGGATGAAGAGGCCGTGTCCAAGCGAATGAAGGACAACGAGGACGCCGACGCCAAAGTGCGTCAGGACCACGAGAACGCAGAGAAGCGTGCTCGGGACGCCGAGGGCGAAGAAGACGAGACCTCCGAAGAGTCGGAGTCGTCCGAAGAGTCTGACGCTTCGTCCGAGGAGTCGGACGAGTCGGAGGAGTCCGAAGAGAAGGGCGAAGATTCGTCCGAATCCGAGGACGACGCTGAGTCGGACGACTCGGACGAATCGGATGAGTCCGAGTCCGACGAGGACGGCAGCGACGACGCCGTCGCCGCAAAGCCCTCGAGCGAGGAAGCCGACCACGAGGGACATGGCGCCTCCGACGAGCATGGAGACGCCGAAGACGAGCCGCCGCCGGAGCCGGACACCCCGCAGATGCGACTCATCACCGCTGCCTTCGTGGGCATGGTGGTGATCGTCATCGGCGTGGTGATCGGGGCGCGTGAGTTCTTCTTCCAGTTCATGCAGCAAGAGCTTCACGCCAAGGTCGAGGCGCCCGTCTCTCCGAAGCGGACCGAGCTGACCAAGGTCGAGACGGCGAAGCTCGCGCCCGACAACGTCAAGCGTGCGCGCTCGACCGTGGTCGCTCGCTACAATCAGATCGGCATCCCCGTCGAGGAGCCCCCCGGCCTCGGCCCGGAGCCTTCCGGAGAGCCCGCCACGACCGGTAGTGTCGAGCCCGCTCCTTCGACGAGCGCCAGCACGAGCGCGAGCGCTGAGACCAGCGCATCCGCCAGCGCCGCGCCTTCGGCGAGCGCACCGACCTCGGCGAGCGCAGCACCTTCGACGAGCGCGGCGCCGGTCCCAAGCGCGAGCGCTCCCTCTCCGCGCCCGTCGGCCAACCCCGCGCCGCAGCCTCGCCCGCAGCCGCAGCCGCAGCCGCAGCCGCAACCTCGACCCACCGCTGCGCAGCCCTACGACTGAGACCTTCGCCATGCTCGCTGTCGTTCAAGCCACGGCGCTTCAATGGGCCGCGATCGCCAAGGTGATCGCGCGAGCCCGCGTGCGCTTCGCAACGGTGAGCGTCCTCGCGATCCTCGCGCTGTTCGTCGTCACGCCCGCACACGCTGCTCCGGCAGCCGGCGGTCCGCGCCAACCCGGGCAAGCTAGCGACGTCGTCGCCGGCGAGACCCCGCCGGAGCTCGAGGGCATCGGCATCGAAGACAAGAACGGCGCGGTCATCCCGCGTGACATCGAGCTCATCGGCTCGGATGGCCGAGCGTTCGCTCTCGGCGAATACATGGATGGCGAGCGACCGCTCATCCTGGTGCTCGCCTACTACGGCTGCGCGAACCTCTGCTCGCTGGTCCTCAACGGCACGGTCGAGGGGCTGAAGGAGATGCCCCAGATCGCCGGTCGCGACTTCCGCGTGCTCGTCGTGAGCTTCGACCCGAGAGACTCGACCAACGTCGCGCACGACAAGCGCGCGGCGTACATCGAGGCCCTCGGCAACAAGATCGCACCGACCGAAGAGGGGCTGATCGGCGCCTTCGAGTTTGCGACCGGTGATCCCGACCACGTGAAGCGATTGGCGGACGCCGTGGGCTTTCGTTACCGCTGGGACGAGGCCGATCAGCAGTACGCGCACGCCGCGGGGATCTTCTTCATCACGCCGAACGCAGCCCTCTCGCAGGCGCTGACCGGCATCTCGTACTCCGGAGATGACATGTCCTCTGCGCTCGCCGAAGCGAAGAGCGGCACCTGGCACTCCCCCTTGAAGAGCGCGCTCTTCTACTGCTTCAAGCTCAACCGCAAGACCGGCAAGTATGGCCTCGTCGCTTCCCGCGCGATGCGCGTGGGAGCCGCGGCCACGATTGCGGTCCTTGCGATCGTTCTCTTTCGACTCTTTCGCTCCGACAGGAAAAGGCGCGGAGCTCTCCCGCAAACGGATCAGTCAGGGCCGTTCGATCAGGGGCAATCATGAGCCAAGGCACCACGCAAAACCCATCCACGCAAACCCCGGGCGGCGCTGCCGCGCCCGCCGCCGATGCCCCGCAGGAGGCGCCCCTCCAAATTCACGAGGAGGGCGTCTGGCTCCCGCAGCAGACCTCCACGTTCGCGCCGAACGTCGACTCCGCGTTCCACTTCCACGTCTGGATCAGCGTCGTCTTTTTCGTGATCGTCGTGGCGCCGATGTTCTATTTCGCCGTCAAGTACAAGCGAAAGAGCGAGGACGAGCGCACGAGTCCGATCGACCATCACCTGCGGCTCGAGATCTTCTGGACGCTCGTCCCGACGGTCCTCCTCATCTACATGTTCTGGCTCGGCTTCAAGACGTACGCCGACGCGCAGGTCGCTCCGAACGACGCCTACGAGATCAAGGTCACAGCCCAGATGTATAGCTGGACCTTCGAATATCCCGACGGCACGGTCACCAACGACCTCGCCATTCCGAAGGACCGGCCCGTCAAGCTCATCATGAGCTCGAAGGACGTCCTCCACGCGTTCTTCGTGCCCGAGCTTCGTGTGAAGCAGGACGTCGTTCCGAACCTCTACACGACGGTCTGGTTCCAAGCGACGAAGGAGACGGACACCGCGCTCGAATGCGCCGAGTACTGCGGCGACGGTCACTCCGTGATGATGACGCACGTCATGGTCATGCCGAGCGGCGAGTCCGACAAGCAGGGCACCTTCGAGAACTGGCTGCAGAACGGCGGCATGAAGACCGTTCTGCCCCCGCCCGCACTCGGCAAGAAGCGATACGAGCAGCTGTGCTCGTCGTGTCACAGCACCGACGGTACGAAGAAGGTCGGCCCGAGCTTCAAGGGGCTCTGGGGCAAGACCGAGACGCTGTCCGATGGCTCGACGGTCCTGGTCGACGAGAACTACGTCAAGCAGAGCGTCCTCAACCCGCAGTCGCAGATCGTAAAGGGCTTCGAGGGAGTCAACATGTCGACGTTCCCCTACCTCAAGGATCGTGACATCGAGGGCATCATCGCCTTCTTGAAGGAGCAGAAGTAACCATGTCGCGAGCGATCACGGCCGACGGTCTCTCCGTCGAAAAGGGCGGGAAGAACTATCTCAACGCCGAGAAGGGCCTCCTGTCCTGGCTCACGACAGTCGATCACAAGCGGATCGGCATCATGTACCTCGTGAGCACCTTCACGTTCTTCGTCATCGCGGGTGCCTTCGCGATGGCCGTGCGCCTGGAGCTCATGCACCCGGGCAAAGACTTCATGGACGCCAAGCAGTACAACCAGGCGTTCACGCTGCACGGCGCGATCATGGTGTTTCTCTTCATCATCCCGTCGATCCCCGGCGCGCTCGGCAACTTCGTCTTGCCGATCATGATCGGGGCGAAGGACGTCGCGTTCCCCAAGCTCAACCTGCTCAGCCTCTACCTCTATTGGACGGGTGCGCTCTTCACCGCATCGTCCTTGGTCTCGACGGGCCTCGACACCGGCTGGACGTTCTACGTCCCGTACTCGGCGAACGTGAGCCAGTCCGCGGTCATCGCGGTCACGTTCGGCGCCTTCATCCTCGGGTTCAGCTCGATCCTCACGGGCCTCAACTTCCTCGTGACGATCCACAAGCTGCGCGCGCCAGGCGTCACCTTCTACCGCCTGCCCCTGATGCTCTGGTCGATCTACGCGACGAGCATCGTGCAGCTCCTCGCGACCCCCGTGCTCGCGATCACGCTCCTCTTGCTCATCCTCGAGCGCGCCTTCGGGATCGGCATCTTCGACCCGAAGCTCGGCGGCGACCCCATCCTCTACCAGCACTTCTTCTGGTTCTACAGCCACCCGGCCGTCTACATCATGATCCTGCCCGGCATGGGCATCGTGAGCGAGCTCGTCGCGGTGCACTCGCATCGCCGAGTGTTCGGTTACAAGGCCATCGCCTTCAGCAGCGTCGCGATCGCGCTCCTCGGCTTCCTCGTGTGGGGCCACCACATGTTCACGTCAGGGCAGAGCGAGCTCGCCTCGACGGTGTTCTCGTTCATCACGTTCTTCATCGCCGTGCCCTCCGGCGTGAAGGTCTTCAACTGGACGAGCACGATGTTCAAGGGCTCGATCGCCTGGAACACGCCGATGTTCTACGCGATGTCGTTCCTCTTCCTGTTCACCATCGGCGGTCTCACGGGTCTGCCGCTCGCGATGATGGGCATCGACCTGCACCTGCACGACACCTACTACGTGGTGGCGCACTTCCACTACGTGATGATGGGCGGCGCGGTCATCGCCCTCATCGGTGGACTGCATCACTGGTGGCCGAAGATGACCGGGCGGATGTTCAACGACGGAGTGGGCAAGCTCGCGTGCCTCATCATCTTCGTCGGCTTCAACATGACCTTCTTCACCCAGTTCTTCCTCGGCGCGCGCGGGATGCCGCGTCGCTACTACACCTATCTCGACCAGTTCCAGCCGCTGCACGCCTTCTCGTCGATCGGGTCGTTCATCCTCGGCTTCGGGATGCTCGTGATGCTCGTGAATCTGGTTCGCTCGCTCTTCAGCGGCGCTCGCGCGCCGGCGAATCCTTGGGGTGGCAAGACCCTCGAGTGGCAGACCTCTTCGCCCCCTCCAACTGAGAACTTCTATCGGACGCCGGTCGTGACCCACGGCCCCTACGACTACGCCACCACGGTGAATCGATGAGCTCCGCTGACTCTCTCGCCAGCGGCGACAGCCCGAAGGGCTCGCCTCAGTTCCACGTCGCCCATCACTTCGACAAGGCCGACACACAGTTCGAGGCGAACAAGCTCGGCGTGTGGCTCTTCTTGGTCACGGAGATCCTGTTCTTCGGCGGCCTCTTCTGCGCCTTCTTCATCTACCGAAGCTGGTACTTCGACAGCTTCGTCGAGGCCCACCATCACCTCGACAAGCGGATGGGCGCGATCAACACCATGTTCCTCATCACCTCGAGCCTCACCATGGCGCTCGGGGTGCGGTCGGCGCAGCGCTCCGACAAGGACATGACGATGAAGATGCTGGGCGCGACGTTCCTCTTCGCGTGCGCCTTCCTCGTCGTGAAGTACTTCGAGTACAGCCACAAGATCCACGAAGGCCTGCTGCCTGGTAAGCACTTCCACGCGCACGGCTTCACCACGCCGCACCCGGGCATGTTCTTCGCCGTCTACTTCGTGATGACGGGCGTGCACGGCGTGCACGTGTTGGTCGGGATGGGCCTCATCGCCTGGATCTTCATCCGCAACATGCGCGGCGAGTTCTCGAGTCGCTACTACTCCCCCGTCGAAGGCGTCGGTCTCTACTGGCACCTCGTCGACTTGATTTGGATCTACCTCTTCCCGCTCCTCTACCTCGTCGGGTGATGGCCATGTCGCACGCTCACGATTCGCACGACCACCACCACAAAAGCAGCCCGGATCACGTCCCGCACGTCACGCCGCTCTCCATCTACCTGCGCACCTTCGCCACGCTGGTGGTGTTGACTGCGATCACGGTGGGCGTGAGCTATGTCGACCTGGGGACGGCCGTGAACCTCACGATCGCGCTCACGATCGCCACCATCAAGGCATCGATCGTCGCAGCGTTCTTCATGCACCTCGCCGTCGACAGCAAGTTCAACACGATCGTCTTCGCGTCCGGCGCGATCTTCCTCCTCATCTTCGTCGTCTTCACGTCGTTCGACACCAACTCACGCGGCCGCTTCGATCCGATGCGCGGTCGACGACCGCCTTCGATGAGCGATCCGTTCGCGTCGCCCTCGGCGTCCGCTTCGGCCGCACCCGCGGCGGCCGCGCCCAAACACTGACGACGAGCGTGGGAGCGCGGTCCGGGGTTGGTTCCTTCGAGCGGCCCCGGTAGCGGCAACCCAAACTCGAGCGGCGAGAGATTCTCGGACCCCGGGTCCGAATTCGAAGCCGCGCGCACGGTCCTCGCGGCGGACACCACCCCGCCCGAGGACCCTGCCGATCGTGGCCTCGTGATGCTGCGCTGGGTCGCGGTCGTCGGAATGGCGATCACGATCGTCGCCGCGGATCGTCTGGTCTCGGGCCTACCGATCCCGACGCTGATGGCGATTCTGCTGGGGATCGGCGCCTCGAACCTGCTGTGGCTCGCGCTCATCAGCCGGGTGAAGGGCAGCACACGCAGCGGACTACCTGCGTGGTCCGACGCGAGGCCGGGTAGGGGAGACGAACCCGATCGCGCTCCGCAGCCGCGTCGCTACGTCGAAGCGCAGCTCGCGGTCGACGTCGTGTGCCTCGCGACGATGCTCTGGTTCGCGGGCGGGCTCTCCAATCCGTTCGCGGTCTTCCTCGCGTTTCAGATCGCGCTCGCCGGCCTGCTCTGCACCCCTCGCGCGACGTTCGGCATCGCAGCGCTCACCATCGTCGTGACCGTGGGGCTCGCAACGGCGGACCCACTCCCACCGCTCACGCCGTTCGTGGTGAAGCTCGGGACCGCGCTCGGGCTCACGTCGCTCAGCGTGCTGCTAGGGCTCTTCGTGGCTCTCTACGCTCGGCGTCTCAGCCGACTCCGAAATGAGATCGCGCGCAATGAAAAGCTCGCAGTCTTGGGGCGGCTCGTCGGGGGGATGTCGCACGAGTTGAACACGCCCTTGGCGACCATCTTGCTCCTCTCGAGGGACCTCGAGCGCTTCGGAGGGGAGATGCCCAGTGAGGAAGTCCATCAGCTCGTCTCGACCATCGCGCGCGAAGCCGAGCGCGCGAACGAGATCATCGGTCTCGTCCGCGGGCGCATTCGGCCCGACCAAGCGCCCGAGCCCGTCGAGCTCTGCTCCTTCGTCGAGGAGCACGCGCGCGCGGAGCTCTCTCGGCTCGGCTTCGAGGGTGAGCAGCGCTTCGTCTGCGAGCCCCCCATCGTGTTCCCCGTGCTGCGGGCCGCGCTCGTGCAGGTCCTGGCGAACCTCCTTCGCAACGCCTGCGAGGCGAGCATTTTGGGGCGTAAGAAACGAATCACCATCTCCGTTGTCTCACGGGACGGCCGAGCGGAGATTTGGATCGAAGACCGCGGCGCGGGTTTCAGCCCCGAAGTTCTCGCCCGGCTCGGCGAACCGTTTCAAACGACCAAAGAAGATCGGGGTGGAATGGGTCTTGGGCTCTACGTGAGTGCGCTCTTGAGCAAACAGATGGGGGCGCGCCTCATGGTGCAGCCGCTCAAGCAGGGCGCGCGGGTCGTCCTTTCCCTCACAGCCGATCTTCGGCCGAGCTCGGACGAGTCTCGATGAAAGCTCTGGCAGCCCTCTCGGTCCTCGGGTTCAGCGCCGCGCTGGTCGCGTGCGGTCCACAGCCTCCTGCGCCCATCACCACGGGCTTTGGCGGGATCGCGGCGCCCAAGCGCCCCGAGGTGAAGTCCGCGCCCTTCGTCTACACCGACCTCGACCTCGAGCGCACGCGGGTCTCGGGGGTCGGCGCTGACGCGAGCGGCAGCGGCATTCGCTTCATCACCGATGCCTCGGGTGGGTTCTCGGTGAAGGCGGATGACGTCTGGGGTGAGGTCTTTCTCCTCGGCTATCGAGCCTACGCGGGCAGCTCTTCGAAGGATGCTCCGGCGCCGCCCCCGACCGGCGCGCCGCCGTGTTGGAACGCCACCGCTCGAGCCTTTCACGAGCTCGCTCGCTGGGAGGGCCTGCGGCTCTCGACGCGATCCCCCAAGAACATCGAGCACGTCCGATACGAGGGTTGGATCGATGCGAACTGCGTGGGCACGGCCTCCACCGTGGAGACCGTCGCTGCGCACGCGATCGTCTCCGGCCTGCTCTACGGCTTCCGAAGCTGCACGTCGGGCTGTGCGTTCTCGCTCGGTGATCCTCGCAGGGAAGAGCAGCTCGTCCTCCTCGGGCCACGCGCCGTTTGGGTCGCGGCCTCGTCCCAGCCCCCGGCGGAGAGCCCCGATCATCCGAGTCCTTTCACGACCCTCAGCGTCCCGTTGTCCCTCGGGAGCACCGTGTCCGCGTCGATTCACATGACCCGTCAGGACATCGAGGCCTTTTGGGTCCCGAACCAACCCGACACGCAGGTGAGCCTGCCCGACCCAGGTGTTGACCTACAAATCGACGTCGAGCTGGTCTGGTCCGTGCAGGCGCTGAGTCCGACGGGAACAGTCTTCGTTGGGTACGTTCCCTCGGAGACGACCGGCGAGACCTATGGCCGCTCGGTGTTCACGCCTTGAGTATTAGTTTGACCATGTCATAGATATAAGAGCAGCAATTGGGCTGATTCTGGGACAGTGCGCGGCTTGACCCACGGTTGGGGTCGGGCGTTGATGGTGGGGGAGCGTCGTGAGAATCGTCGAGCGGGTCCGAGCTTCGAAGGAGCGTCGCATGAAGTCGAGGGCGAAGGGTCTCTTGGTGTTGGGCCTCATGGGGGCGGGGTTCGCCGCGTGTCACGACCCTGGCTCGAGTGGTGCGTTCGTCGGGCGCACGCCGACGGCGACCGTGTCACTCGAGTACGTCCAAGCGAGCTGCGCACGTCAGCACCCAGGGGTCGGCCCCGTTCGAGCTTCGGGCGCGCGCGAGGGCGCGAGCGTGGCGCTCGCTCGCGAGGCGGAGAAGCTCTACGCGTACGTCGTCGATCGCGACAGTGAGGCGCTCACCGTCGTCGACGTGAGAGCGCGAAAGGTCGTCGCCTCCGAGCAGCTCGGCCCCGAGCCCGAGCAAGTGCTGGTGCTCGAGGACGGCCGCGTCGCGGTCAGCTCGAGCCGCAAGTCCACGGTGGAGGTCTTCGAGCCGACCGGACAAGCCGAGCGCCCTCTCGAGAAGCGCTGCGAACGCCAGGTTCCATCCGGGCCGTTCGGTCTCGCGCAGGGTCCGAACAACGGGCCCGTCGTGGTGACGAGCGCAGACGAGCCCGCGCTCACCGTCCTCGATCCTGAAGACCTCCGCGTCACGGGTGCTGCAGCGCTGCCGCGTGCTCCACGCGGCGCACTCGTCGACGGGACGGGCCGCGTCTTCGTCACGCACGTCGTGGGCGCAGCCGTGTCCGTCGTGCAGCTCTCGTCGTTGAATCGCCCTCGCAGCATCCCCATCGCGCTGCGTCCTGCGTCGATGCGCGCCGAGGTCGAGTCGCTCACGACCGATCGCTCGGGTTCGCAGGCCTACGCGCTCGCCAGCGTCGAGATTACGAACGACCAGCGAACGCTCGTCGATCGGGGACTCAACGGCGGTGAGCGCAAGCCCACCGTCACCGGTGACGCCCCGCCAACGGAGAAGAAGCCGACGCCCTCGAAGAAGCCTCCGAAGACACCGCCCAAGCAGCCCGAGCCCCAGACTCCGCCGACGCAGGTGGACCCCGACCCGAAGCCCGAAGCGCCGCCGATCCCTGCGCTGCCCGAGCCGGCGTCGGTTCAACAGACGCTCGTCGTCCCGATGGTGAGCGTCGACCCCGGCGATGCGACGCGCGGCTTCCAGAACTACTACGGCCCGCCGCCGGTCGCTGGCGTCCCCAAGCACGCGCCCACCGCGGTCGTGATCGATCCCGTCGCCGAGCGCAGCTTGTCGACGCGCGTGCTTGCGGTGACTCCAGGCTTGCGCAGCAGCGAGTGCAACCTGCCTCGATCGATCGCCTTCAGGCAGAGCACCGCGCGCCTCTACGTCGCTTGTTTGGGTACCGACGAGGTCCTCGAGTTGGATGCTCGCAGCGCCGATCCGATGCGCGCCGTGCTCGCGCGTTACTCCGTCCCGAAGGGTCCGACGGGTGTCGCCGTGTCCGACGCCGACGGGCTCGCCGTCGTGCTCGGTCAGTTCGACGGCTCGCTCGCGGTGATCTCCCTCGACTCGGGGAAGACGGAGACCGTGCCGCTCGACTACAAGCCGACCGCGTTCGTCGCGGATCACCAGCAGGGACGCGAGCTCTTCTACAGGACCAACGACAGCCGCATCACCTCGGATGGGATCGCGTGCGCGAACTGCCACCCCGACGGCACCGACGACGGCATCACGTGGCGCACCCCCGAGGGGCCGCGCCAAACGCTGATGCTCGCTGGGCGTTTGCACGGGACCGCGCCGTTCGGTTGGGCGCGCGAGAAGTACAACGTGACAGACTACATCTCGGACACCTCGTCGCGTCTCGGCGGCAATGGGCTCTCGAACGGTGAGCTCGACGAGCTCGCGGAGTTCGTCGTGAATCTCCCTGACCCGCCCGTTCGACCGAAGCAGGCGTCCGACCTCATCGCGCACGGTCGCGATCTCTTCGTGACGAAGGGATGCGACAGCTGTCACACGGGGCTCGGGACCACGACCGACGCGCGCTACCACCCCTTCAGCAAGACGGACGCGGACTCGGCCGAGGGCTTCGACACTCCGACCCTGCGCTTCGTCGGCTTGAGCGCGCCGTACTTCCACGACGGCCGCTACAAGACCCTCGACGATGTGCTCGGTGATTCGCTCAGCACCATGCCGAACACAGCAGGGTTGAGCAGCGGCGAGCAAGCAGCGCTGAAGGCATATCTCGAGACGCTCTAAGCAGCGTTCGCATGACCAGGGTCGCCGCGACGGAGCATTCGATCTAAGTAGAGGTAGTGCCGCCGCGGAAGATCTCTACCGCGCTCCTCGTGGACGATGACACCGCCTTTCGATGCGCGCTCCAAGGCGCGCTTCGACGGCGGGGCGTGCGCGCGCACACGGCCGCGAGCGTGGAAGAGGCGATGCGCATCCTCGAGGACGAGGCCATCGATCTCGTCGCGCTCGACTATCGGATGCCCAACACCGACGGCCTGCTCGCGATCTCCCGTCTGCGGAAGATCCGCCCCGACGCGGTCATCATCATGCTGACGGGCTTCGGCGACATTCCTCTCACGGTCGCCGCGATGAGAGAGGGCGCCGACACGCTGCTCACCAAGCCGGTGGACGTGGATCGCCTGCTCCGAGAAGCGACCGCAGTGCCCGTCCCCGACCGCGACAGCGCAGCGCCCGCGTCGAGTCGCGGACGCAACCAGAATGGTCGTACTTACAATCTTGTCGACATCGAGCGCGAGACCATCGAGGCCGCGCTGAACGATGCGGGTGGCGTCGTCGCGACCGCGGCGAAGATGTTGGGGATCGATCGGCGCACGCTGCAGCGCAAGCTCAAGCGGATCGGCGGCTGACCTCCTCGCCGAGAGGCGGGCCTCCGCGTCACGTGGGCTTCTGCGGGTCCTGTCGCGTGTGCTCGACCGCCTCTTCCAACTTCCGCGTCGCGCCGACGGAGTCGCCGCGCGTCGCGAGATCGAGCGCTTGGCGCATCATCCCGATCGCTCGCTCCGCCATGCGCGCGGACTGCTCCGCGCGGTCCGCCTCGAGCGCTGCGCGATGCGCAGCCTCTCGGGCCGAGCGAGCCGCGTCCTGCCGATCGAGGGCGAGGCGACGCATCCGTTCGAGCTCGAGCTCGACGTGCTGCACGAAGGGAGGCTTCGCCGGAGGTGGCTGAGGTGGGGCGGCGCGCGGAGGAGCAGGCTTGGGGTTCGAAGTGGCGGGCGGCGGGAGCGGCAGTGCCGCAGGCTTCACCGCGTGACGGGGCCCAGGAATGGGCGGGCTTTTCGGAATGACGAGCGCCGGCGGGCCTGCGACCGGGTTGGGAGGACCTGCGTCCGGTCTGCGTGGTGGCAGCTGCACTGGTCCCACTGGACGAGCTTGCGTCAGGTGCTGCTGCGGGGCCGCTTGCAGCAGCTGATCGAGGCGAGGAGCGAGCGCCCCGCCATGCAGCGGCGTCGGGTCTTGCGTGGTCTCGGGGTCCTCGAATTTGCCTAGGGTCCGAGCCGCCGCTTCGTCATCCATGCGGATCGTCTCGAGCGGGGCACGCGCCGGCAGCGGTGGTGGATTGCTCTGCGACGCGCTCGTCGCTTGCGGTTGCAGCTGTGGCTGTGGCTGCGGGGGCGCGGCGGCGGCCTGCTGCGCGGCCTTGCGCTCCGCTGCGACGCGCGCCATCTCGCGGAGCTCTTGGCGCTTCGACGCGTCGATCCGCATCGCCACCGTCGGGATGTTCTCGCTCTCGTCGTCGCTCTCCTCGTCGTGCAGCGACGGCAAGTCGTCCGACGCGTGCGGCTCTCGCCGTCTCGCGCGCGGCAGGTCGGTCGTGCTGCGCGTGCGGCGCGACGGAGCGGCGGGCGCAGGCGCGGGCGTTTGCTGTCCCCGCTGCGGCTTCCCGTCGACGACGGTCTCTTCGGAGTCGCGAGGGGTAGCGGGCTTCGGTCGCTCCATCGCGTCCGTCTGCTTCGGCACTGCCATCGGCGCGGGCTGCGGCTCGGGTTCGCCGGCGATGACGCGCTCGAACCAACGCATCTGTCGCATCGAGTTGCGCCGTACGAATCGCGCGAGCGACTCGGGCGCGTCCTTCGTGTAGCCGTGCGTGAAGAGCCACTCGTCCAATCGATGCGCGATCTCGTGCGCGGATTGAGGACGTTCGCCGGGATTTTTCTGAAGGCAGCCGAGCACCAACGCCGCCAGCGTCCGGTCCATCTTGGGTCGCGCAGCCAGCGGATCGGGGGCGGGCTTGCGCATGATCGCCTCGAGCACAGCGAGGTCGTCCTTGCCTGTGAAAGGCGGAGCGCCGGTGAGCAGCTCGTAGAGCATTACGCCGAGCGCGAAGATGTCCGATCGACCGTCGATGGCGTGCCCTGCGAGCTCCTCGGGCGACACGTGGGTCATGCCACGCGTGGGCAGCTCGCTCGTCGTCACGGTGAGGCGGTTCTTCGCCTTCGCGAGGCCGAAGTCGCCGATCTTCACGTCCCCGGCGAAGCTCACGAGCACGTTGGCTGCCGTGAGATCGCGATGCACGAGGTTCAGGTGCTCGCCTCGCTCGGACACGAGATCGTGCGCGACCCCCAGGCCACGCGCGACGCAGAGCCCGATATAGACGACGAGTCGCTCGGGGAATTGCTCGCCGGTCTCGAAGACGCTCTTCATCAGCCGCAAGAGCGACACGCCTTGGACGAGCTCGACTGCGAGGTACGCGCCGCGAGCGTCCTCGCCCCAACCCACGACGCCGATGACGTTGGGATGCCGCAGCGCTGCGGTCATCCACACCTCGTCGAGGAATCGCCGGCTCGTCCCTTCGTCGTGCGCGAACTCCGGGAGCGGACGCTTGACCGCGATGAGCTGACCGGCCTGCCTCGGACCTCGGCTTCGACAGAGGTCGACGCGCGCCGTGGAGCCGACCGCGATCTGAGCGAGCAAATCGAACTGGATGCTGGTCGCACCCGCGTTGCGCGGTTGCGAGCGAGCGTCGGCAGCCGGCGGACGGTTGCCCGCGTCGGACGGCATCGGCAGAGATTACTTCGTTCCTCCCGAGCGAGGTAGAAACCCGCCTCGACCCCCGACGGGCTGCCGCTGAGCTCGCGAAATCACGAGCACTGCAGTGACGATCGACCTCTCTTCGGAGGATGGGCTTGACGATCGACCCACTTCCCGCGCTCAAATACGGGGAGCTATGGCTGTTGATCCGACGTTGCTCGCGCGCATCGCTTCGAACCTTCGCGTGTCTCGCCGCTCCGTGGCGCCGCGCCCCGCGGAGGAGGCGCCTACGTCGAAGGGGGCGCCGCCGACGCGCGACAAGGACTCGATCCTTGCTCGGGCCGCCGAGCTCTATTCGGTGCGCCCCAGCACGGAGGACACGCCCCCCACCGGCTTCGACCCCGCAGCGGCAGCGCTCTTCGAAGCGCTCGTCGAGGGCGCGTACCTCGTCGCGCACGCGGACGGCGAGTTCGACGCTGACGAGCGCGCGGCGTTCGAGCAGGTCGTCATCGCTGCGACCGACGGACACGTCGACGGCGGACAGCTGGGCGCACTCCTCGCCGATCTCGACGACCTGCTTCGCGAAGACGGCATCAGCAAGCGCGTGAAGCTCGTCACGCAGACCGTTCAGAAACCCGAACAGCAGGTCGAGGTGCTCCGCGTCGCTGCCTTGATCGCCAGCATCTCCGGCGGCGTCTCCGACGTCGAGCGGGCGACGATGGTGGAGCTCGCGAACGGCTTCGGTCTCAACGCCGAGGCCGTGGACCGCGCGCTCGCCGACGCGACCAGCGTGCTCGGCGGCTGAGCGCGACACGACACGTCGCGTTAGCCCCGGGTTTCTTCGAAGAAATCCGCTCATCAACCTCCGCAAAACACGACGCCGATTCGCGTCGTCGTTCCCGCGGAATGGGCGATTGAAACTCCAGGTCGTTGTACTAGGGTGCGCGCGCCATGAGCTCACAGCCCGCAGCCGCGACCCAGCAAGCGAACGTCACGCAGCACGTCGATGGAGCCGTGGATCGACCGCGGACCGCGAGCGTGGACCCGCACGCGATCGCTGTGGGGCCGGCCGCTGCGCGCAACCCGAACGACGCTCGCGCCGACGACGTCGTGCGATGCATGCGCGACGACAACACGCTCGACCCGCGCACCGACCCGAAGCTCACGTCCGACGAGATCGTCGCGCTCTACCGCGCGATGGTCGAGACGCGCACCCTCGACGATCGCCTCGTCACTTTGCAACGTCAGGGCCGCATCGGCTTCCACATCGGCTCGCTCGGTGAGGAAGCGACCGTCCTCGGCAGCGCCTTCGCCCTCCGCGGACAAGATTGGATCTTCCCTTGTTATCGCGAGTTCGGCGCCGCGCTCTGGCGCGGGATGCCGCTCCAGCGCTACGTCGACAACATGTTCGGCAACGCGAACGACCCAGCGCGCGGTCGCCAAATGCCGGACCACTACTGCTACCGCCGGGCGAAGATCACGAGCATCAGCTCGCCGATCGGCACGCAGATCACGCAGGCCGTCGGCTTCTCGTGGGCAGCGAAGCTCAAGCACGACGACGTGGTCTCGCTCGTCTACTTCGGTGAGGGCGCGACGAGCTCCAACGAGTTCCACAATGGGATGAACTTCGCGGGCGTGTTCAAGACCCCGACGGTCTTCCTCTGCCGCAACAACGGCTGGGCGATCAGCGTCCCCACCGA
>JAXLYR010000032.1:0-35000 GCA_046351325.1 Polyangiaceae bacterium
CGAGTGGTCGATGGTGCCTGACTCGAAATCAGGTGTACCGAAAGGTACCAAGGGTTCGAATCCCTTGCTCTCCGCCAGAAAACACAGACCGACCGCGCGAAGAGATCCTCGCTGAGATCGTTCAGACCGGGGAAACGCGCGGGTACCACCAGGAGAGGTGGCCGAGTGGTCGAAGGCGCCGCACTGGAAATGCGGTGTACCCCGAAAGGGTACCGCGGGTTCGAATCCCGCCCTCTCCGCTATTTTTCGTGAATGAGTCCGCGGAGTTAGACGCACTGTAGTACGACTGTAGTAAACCGTCGTCCGCAGCGGGGTTGGCGCGTCCTTCAGCGGTCTCGTGAATTTCGTCTTCACGAGCGTTCGTCTCGGGGCTTTCGCCGGGCTCGCGAGCCACGATGTCGCTCGCCTCGACGGTCTCGACGTCGCCCCCGTCTCCTCCGGGGCCTCCGGCACCCTCGATGCGCTCCGGCAGGGCAGGCAGTGACGGAGGGAGCTCGATCTTGAGCTTCAGGACCTCCTCACAGAACGTCGCCCACGGCAGCGTCGTGTAGAGGCTGATGATGTCGCCCTTGGGCGAGTGCGTGCACCACTCCAGGATCTCTCCCCTCGCCCCGTCTGCCCTCGCGAGCGAGATGAAGGTGCGGCGGGCATCGTGCTGCCGACGCGGTGGAAGCCCGACCCGCTCCAGGTCCTCGTGGAAGCGCTTGAGCATGTGGTTCGAGTTGCGGTGCATGCCCGAGCGCGACGGCACGATGAGGTCGGCCGCGGTGGGCGCGCGACCGAACGCCTTCTCCCAGCCCGAGTCCCACCACCGCGCGAGGATGCGCGCGAGGGTCGGGTGCACGGGCATCTCGCGCGGGCGCTGCGTCTTCACGTCCTTCTCGACGCGCCGCCTGGTGTTGTAGGAGCGCGCGATCACGAGCTTCCCGAGGGGCGCGAGGTCGTTGTGGACGTGGTTCCAGCGAAGCGCCGCGACCTCGCCGAAGCGCATGCCGCCCAGGAATTCCAGCGCGTAGAGCACGCGCCGATCCTCGGGGATGCGCGCGTCGGAGATGGCGCTGATGACCTCCTCGCGCTTGAAGATCGCGCCCGAGCGCCACACAGGGTTCTTGTCGATCTTCTTCGGGAGCGCGTTCTTCTTGAGCACGCAGGGGTTCGAGTCGATGAGCTCGTCGGCGACGGCGCTCTCGAACATCGAGTGGAGCACCCCGTAGACGTGGCGCACGGTCACGGGCGCGAGCTGCTTCTTCTCGCTGCCGACCTTCGACTTGAGGTTCAGAAAGAGGTCCTGAAAGTGCCGCGGGCGCACGTCGCGAAGCACGAGATCGCCGAGTGCGGGGAGCGCGTGGAGCCGCAGGCGAGCCTCGTCGTCCCTCACGGACCAGAGCCCCTCGCGCTGACGCGCCGCGATCCATTGGGCGGCGTAGCGACGCACCGTGAGAGGCCCGTCCGGGCGGGCGCCATCGGCGCGCTCCCGCTCGATCTTCGCCTCGACCTTCTCCAGCAGCTTCTTCGCGCGGGTCTCCTCGCCGACGGAGAAGCCCGACGAGACGCAGCGCTGTCTGCCGGTGAGGTCGATGTACCCGATCCAGAGCTTGTTTCCGCGCTTGTAGACGGTGCCCATGTTCTCGTTCCTCGAGCTCCCTCGTTGGGAGCGGCTGGGCCTCGGTGCGCGGCTGCGAGGGACACCCCCGGCGCGCTATCCGCAGTAGACGTTGTTGGGGGCGATTTTCTTCAGTGAAGGGCCACTGCGAACGCGCCGCAGCGCCCACCCCGCCTCGCGAAAACCACTTGTTTCCTTCCGATCTCTAATATCCGATAATACGGTCTATCGGACATCAGTTATGCACAAAAACAAGCTCCCTTCTGTTCCTGCGGGCTCCTCGGAGCTCGACCACCCGACTCTTCTCAACGCCGCGAGGGACTACGTCAAAGCGGCGAAGGCCCCCAACACCCGCCGCGCGTACCACACACAGTGGACGCTCTTCGCTCGCTGGTGCGAGCGGCGCGGGCGCGCGGCGCTGCCGACGGAGTCAGCAACACTCGCGCTGTACCTCGCCGACCGTGCCCGCCGCGGTCGCAAGGTCGCGACGTTGAGCCTCGCCCTGTCAGCGATCCGTGCCGCGCACCGCGACGCCAACTTCCCCGACCCCGCGGACACCGTCGAAGTACGAACAGTGTGGGAGGGCATCCGTCGCACGCACGGCACCGCGCAGCGCCGTGCAGCTCCACTCTCCGCGGGGGACATCGCGAAGATCAGCGCGAAACTGCGTTCGGGCACGCCTCGCACAGCACGCGATCGCGCGATGATCCTCGTGGGGTTCGCAGGGGCGTTCCGGCGGAGCGAGCTTGTCGCCCTCGACGTCGCAGACCTCACGTTCAAACCTGCTCATGGCCTCGTGGTGCGCGTGAAGCGCTCAAAGACCGACCAGAACGCCGCGGGGGCCGACGTCGCCATCCCCTTCGGCTCCAACTCGAGTCTGTGCCCCGTCCAAGCGTTGCGAGCGTGGCTCGCGGCCGGGAGCGTCACCGAGGGCCCGGTCTTCCGATCGATCGACCGTCACGGCAACCTCGGCGGGCGGCTCGATGGCCGTGACGTCGCCCGAATCGTCAAAGCCGCGGCGGAACGTGCGGGGCTCGATGCGACGCTCGTCTCCGGGCACTCGCTGCGCGCGGGCCTCGCGACCTCCGCCGCGCTCGCGGGGAAGTCGGATCGGGCGATCATGGCGCAGGGCCGGTGGCGCTCGCGGGCGATGATGGACAGGTACGTTCGGAGCGCGGATCAGTGGCGCGACAACGCCGCGGGCGGTTCGCCCTAGAGCGCCGACCGGAAGCGCTCGCCGTTCTGCTTCAGATCCGCTTCGCCCTGCTTCGTTGCGTCTTCTCGCAAGGCCAACAGCCTTTGCTTCGAAACCGCGCCTTGCAGTGCTCGCGGCTCTTCGCGGAACGGCGGGCGTTTTCCGGTCGGCGCTCTAGGCGACGTACTGAGGCGGCGGAACCTTCGGGGGCCTCTTGAGAGGACGCGCGCGAACGATGCGCCCATCGGGGCGAACCTCGAAGACGTACACCTTGCGCACCTGACGACGTTGGTCACGCGCCTCCACGCGGTAACGCCCAATGCCCGCGTTCCAGAGGACCGTAGTCATGTTGCTCCCAGGCAGCACGTTGGTGACGAGTTCGCGCTGGAGCCCCTTCTTGGTCGCCATGCGATACCGATAGACGAGGTACTCGGCGACACCCGCGACGACAGGGAATCGAGGTGGAGCGTAGGGCGACGGAGGGTTCATCCAAGGAATGCTGCGGTGATCCGTTCCCGTGCGCAAGCGGGGCTCGCGTCGAGGAGGGGGAGGGTCGTGTTCCGTGCAGCGGTCCCGAAGTGACTCGAAGTTCAAGGTCTCCGAAGGGCAAGTGGTAGAGGTGCAGGTAGGGACGCAGGTAGGGATCAGGTAGGCCGAAGCAGGCGCCGCGAGGGCGACTAACTTTCCCCTCTCCAGGTGAGTTTCTTCTGCGAATTCAGGACGGCCTCGAAGTGTGCCGCCGTCGGGTCTTGTCCCGACATTTTGAACGACGTACGCGGCACGGATCAGCGAGCATCGTGCGTCTGGAAAACTCGTCCGTTGGTATCTGCTCAGGTCAACGCTTGTGGTCTGACGTTGCGCATCGCGCGCAGGACGCCTTCCTCGACAAGGCCACGCAGATGAGCCCCTACGCGTCCCGCAAGTTCGTCACCTTCCACGAGAAGCCCCATCTCCATGTTCAGGCTCATCGCGTTCTCGGTGAGGTTCGCGCTCGACATCAACAGCAGGCGATCGTCCGCCAGCGCGCACTTCGCGTGGAGCGAGGCCCGTGTGCGCTCCCCATCGCGCGGCCGCAGCTCCAACGGCCAGACATAGACCTCCGCGCGGTCCATGATCTCGGCGCCCATCACGTCGCGCGTGTCCCCTCGGTACCGGCCGCCGCTGTCCTCGTGGGTCTCGATCACGAAGGTCAAGGCCACGCCCCGATTGAGCGCGTCGCGCAGCGCCGCCTGCAACACGGGCATCTCCCACGCCGCGAAGGTCACGATCGTGAGGCTCGCGCTCGCGCGGGTAATGACCTCCAACAGCCCCTGGTCGATCCGGCGCAGCGTTGATCCCGGCGGGGTCGGCCCCGTCCACACGAGCTCGATACGCTGACGGTTGCGGTGCCAGGCGTCCATGTCCGCAGCGGCTCGGAGCGCCCACGCGAACGCGGACGGCGACATGAGTTCACCGAGCGTGACCCACTGGTCGATGAGCGCGAGCGCCACCTGACGCGCGTGCGCGGACCCCATCGCCGCGATCGTCGCTCGGCGTTGCGCCACAGACGCCTCAAGTGGCAGCGCTTCGATCCTCGCGCAGAGGGCCTCGAGCACCTCGCGCGGCAGCTCGCGTGACGCGGTTCGCATCGCGTCCAGCGTCGCCGTTCGCGTCGGTTGATCCACGAGACGCCCTCAACCGCCAGTTCGGAAGAACGCGATGTCGGGCGGGTTGAGCGTCGTCACGAGGAGCGCGCGATCGAGGTAGCGATTCCCCCGCTCGCACGAGGTCTCTGGCGTGAAGGAGCACGCGTGGCAGGCCGCGCCGTGCAGCGTCATCCCGTGGTCCGCAGGGCTGTGCTCCGCGCAGAGCGGGTCTGCGGCGCAGAGGCGGGCCTGCTCGAGCATCTGTCCCAGATGGCGACCGAGCGTGCCGGGCTCGCCGAGGCTGACCAATCCGCCGAGCGTGCCCTCGCTGTCGGGCGCCGCCGTGTAGATCAACACGCCCGCCATCGGCCCTCCAGGTTCGCCCTGCTCACGCGCGTAGACGCGCTCGCGAAGGCTCGCCGCGTTGTAGCCGCACTCCAGCGCGAACTGCCGCATCAGCGCGTGCGCGAACGAGTGCAGCATCACGTAGCGAATGCCGGGGTATCCCTTCTCGGGCGGCGCGATGTTGCGCTGCGCTCGCCATCGGCAGTGCGCGTCGAAGAACTCCGTGTCGCGTGGGGACACGCCCTCCGACGCCATCCACTGCGTGATGGAGGACTCCTTGAACTGCACGAAGACGCCTTCGCCGCGCACCTCCGAGGCGGGCGTGAACGTGGGCTTCCCTCGCGCGAGAGGGGCACGGCGCTTGTCGTGCTGGTCGCCCGATTCGGCGAGGTCGCCGCGCGACAAGATCCGCGTGAACCCCACGAGCGCAGCGACCTCGCGCAGGCGTTCGACCAGCACCACGCGCTCGAGACACCCGGCGAAGGCCGTGGGGGGAGGCACTTCGCGCACACGGAAGTCGCGACTGTTCCTCGCGGGATCGGGTCGGGAGAAGAGCGCCCACTCGGGGCCCTTGATGTCGCTCGGATCGGCCTGCTCGGCGGGCTCGTTCGCGCGACGCTTCTGGATCGCCGCCCAGATCTGCGCGTCGGTGAAGTCGGTCAGGGCCCCCAGCTCGTTGCCGTCTCGGAGGTACTCGAGCACCGCGGGAGACTTCGCGTTCCCGAGCTTCGCCCAGCGCTCCTCGACGAGCTGAGGCAGCGGGTCTTTGGAGATTGGAAGCGAGAGCACCGAGAGCGTGACGCCGAACCAACTGTTCGACGCGCCCAGGAGGATCGCGCGCGGCGTGGCTTTGCACACCTCCGTCTCGAAGTCGCGCAGGTGGGGGCGACGACCACGGCATGCCGGGAGGTTGTCCACGGCCTCGTCACCGAACGCGTCGGACATGCGCCGCCACTCGTTGCATGTGGTGCACTTCACGATCACGTCGACGGCCTCGCCGGAGACGCCAGCCTCGAAAAGTTCGAGACGCGTACGGCAGCCCGTGATCCCCCGATGGACGAAGTGGTCCCACGGGAAGTCGTCGAGGTGTCCGCGCTCACACGCGAGGAGGAAGCGCGCGGGCAACGCGGTCGGCGCGTTTCCCTTGGCGCAGTTCTCGTGGACGTAGCGTGTTCGGTCCGGGCGATAGCTGTCGGGCTTGAACTTGAAGAGCCCGCACGAGAGCGGCCCCAGAAAGCCGCAGATCGGGCACCGGAGATACCTCGGGAACGGCGCCACTGGCACCCCGATGACGGGCGCGTCGAACGACGGGCGGAACGATCCGACGTCCTCCGAGGGCATCGGCGAGAGCAGCCGAACGACCTGCGGTCCGAGCTCTTCCTGCACGGCCGCGAGGAGGCGCTCCTCGCTCACCACCTGACAGCGCGGCTGCTGCCAGTCGTCGAGGCCCATCATCATCGCGGAGATGTTCGGCAGGTCGACGATGGAGCCGACGCCGTGCGAGTAGATCACCTGGCTCGGTCTGAGCGAGCCCAGCGCGCGTCGCGGCGGGACCTTCGACGGCGGCCCTCCCGAGTTCGACTCGCTGCTCATGACGCCTCCTGCGTTGCGACCACCGGCTCGTCATCGAGGCGCCCGTCGTCGAGCACGAGGCTCACCGTCGGCTCGACGTCACGCAGCGACCAGAGACACGTGAAGTCCTCCCACGCGCCGACGCCGGGGCTCTTGAGCAGGCCGCGCGTCTTGCCGTCGAGCGCCTCGCGATACCCGAGGCTCGACCCTCCAGCGGGCCGCGTCGCCTCGCGGAGCCACGTGTCGAGGCGGCGCTTGAGCTGCCGCTCCACCTCGTCGCCGACCGACTGCGACCCCGACACCAGACGCGCACGCGTGACGACGCGCGCGAGCGCCTGCTGCACGAGGGGATGGTCGCGCGTGATCGACTCGGCCTTCTCGTTGGGGTTCATCTCGAGCCCCGCGAGGCGCACCAGCGCGACGAAGACGCCGCTTAGTCCGCGGTCGAGCGCGCGAGGCGCGAAGGGCGTGACCGAGAGCGCCTCCACCTGCTTGTAGAAAGTCGCGTGGTAGTGCTCGAAGCCCTCGTAATGCGACAGGTCGCGAGGGCGCGCCCAGTTGTAGACGGCGAACACGATCCCCGGCCACGTACGACCGACGCGGCTCGTGGCCTGGATGTACTCCGCCGTCGCTTTGGGCTGACCCGCGACCACCATCAACCCGAGACGCCGCACGTCGACGCCCACGGAGATCATGTTCGTGGCGAGGAGCGCGTCGAGCGGACGCGGTCGCTCGGGCTGCTTCACCCCCTTCACCTTCGGCTCCTGAGGTTCGAACGTGAGCTCGAGGCGGTCGAGGAGCGAAGGGATGTCCGTCGAGCTCTTGCGCGAGGTGAGCTCCTCGACGAAGAGCGACGGGCGACGTGCGAGGCCGCGCTTGTCCGTGTCTCGCAGGCGCGACCGAACATCGTCGTCGAGCAGTCGGCGCATCCCGGCGAGCTCGCGCATCGCGTTGAAGTACCCGACGAGGGTCATCCACGGGTCGGCGGCGCGGCCGTAGAGTTCGAAAAGCCGCTGCGCCGCGGCGAGGCTCGCGACGTACACGCGGATCAGCACGGCCTTCAACCGTTGGCCTGGCGCACACACGCCCACGTACCGACGCCCCGGGTGCTTCTCCGAGGGCGTGCGTTGGCGCGCGAAGAAGTTGTCCCCGACGTCGATCCCGTGCGGAGGAAACACGGCGACCTCTCTCAAGAAGAGCGAGTACACCTGATCGCGGGACCGACGCGTCGTCGCCGTCGAGGCGATCACCTTCGGGCGCACGCGCTTGCCGTGAACCTCCCACGACGAGAGCTGATCGACGGCGGTCTCGTAGAGCCCCGTGAGCGTTCCGAGCGGCCCCGAGATGAGGTGGAGCTCGTCCTGGATGATGAGATCCGGCGGACGCACCGGCTCGAAGGGAACCGTCGAAGCGGCCTTCAACCCGCCCTTCGCGGGGTGCGTATCTGCGTCGTTGAGGTCGGGCGAGCGGAACCCGTGACGCTCGCAGCGCCCCGCGACCTGACCGAAGAGCGTCTGCGTCGTGCCCTTCCACGGCATGAGCGCGAACTTGTCGACCGTGCCGATGAGCAGCGACGGGAGGAGGCGATAGATCTCCTCGTCGACCACGACGATGGGAATGCCCTCGCCCGGCGCCTTGCGCTCGGAGAACGGGCAGCGACCGTACGTGTCGCCGCAAAACACGAGCGTGCGGCCGCTCCCGCGCTCGAAGGTCGAGACCTTGAGGTTCTTGCCGGGATCGATCTGGCGACCGCACCACGGGCAGTTGTTGAGCTGCTGCGGCGAACCGACGCCCGACAGAGACGCAGTCCGGTTGAACTGGCCGTGGTTGCGCTTGAGCCACTCGTCGGAGTCGGTGGTCTTGTTGGGCGTCGTGCGCTCGCCCACCCACAGCCCGAGACGAAAGGGCTCGCGCCCCCAGAGGGTTTCGTCTTCCCGTCGCAGCGTCTCGCAGGCGCAGATCAGCGTCGCAGCACGCTGGCACTGCTGGAGCGTGAGCAGGCGCAGCGTGTAGCGCATCAGCACTGCGACGCCGTGCTCGCCCGAGTGCCCTTCGATCGTGCCCTGGAGTCGTCGCAGCGCGAGCGTGTAGGCAGTAAGCCCGAGGTACGCCTCGGTCTTTCCGCCGCCCGTCGGGAACCACAGGAGATCCGCCGTGGCGTCGTGTTCTCCCGTGCGGTCGGGATGGTCGAGCCTCGTGATGCCCGGCAGGTTGAGCAGCACGAACGCGAGCTGAAAGAGCCTCCACGAGCGATTGCCCGGCACGTCGATCTCGTCGAGCTTCGGCTCACCGCCGCGACGAGTCTCCTCCGCGAAGATCGTCCGCACGCGCTGGAGCGACATCGCGCGGTTCGCGAAGGCGAAGGCCGACGCCGCGCCTGAGTCCTCGGTGAGAAGGGCGATCCCTTCGCGGATCCGCACGAGCGCGGCCTCGCAGCGGTTCATCGCGGCCTCGGCGGCGTCGCGGTAGAGACCGAGGTCCGCCGCGGGGTCATCGAAGCGAGCGCGCTGACGCGCGATCCAGTCGGCGTAGGCGTCGGGGAGCGGTGCGAGGCGTGCCGCGAGCTCCTTCGGCGCGAGCGCGGCGAGCTCGGACATGTCGAGCGTCAGGCCCGCGAGGAGCGGCTCCTCCTCGAGCGTGGGCGCGGTCTGTTGAGGGACCTCGCTCACCGGCACCACGCGCGAGCTCACCTTCACCGCGCGGTGCATTCGATCGGGCGCGGGCTCGACGTGGACGGACACCCCGTGGCCCGTCGCGAACTCGCCGTTGTGGCGATAGAGCATCTCGAGGGCGTGCTCCTCGGCCCACGTGAGCGGGTCTCGGAGGCGTGGCGGACGCTGCACGAAGATCGCGCGATCGGGCGCGTCCTCGGGGGCCTCGACGGAGAGCGACGCATGGAAGAGCCACGCCTCGTCGCGGTTCCTGTCCGGCTCCTCCTGCTTGTTCACCAGAAAGACCGTGACGATCCACGCGTCGTCGCGTCGACGGATGATCCCCTGGACGTGAACGCCGGGCTGTTGTGGCGTGACTCCCCACGGCGCGATGGGTCCTTCGACGAGGTTCATCGTCGGCGACGTGACCTCGACGGGTGTGCGCTTCCAGACGCGTCTCGGCCGACCATCGTCGTCGGTGCGCACCTCGCTCGGTCGCCGTTGGTACCGCCCCCACGAGGCCGTCACGCGGAACCCCCGGGCATCCGCCGCGAGGCTGAAGGTTACGCCGAACGACGAAGGGAACAACGACGCGCTCTGGATCGCGGTCGAGTCGGTCTTGCCGTCTTCACCGGAACCCTGATCCTCCGCGCCGAGGTCCTCGTCCTGTTCGGCCTCGATCCGCTGCCGTAGAGGCGCGAGTGCGCCCAGCACATAACGCGAACGGACGCTGCTCTCATCGAGCTCCTCGTCGGGCGCGCCTACGGGGCCAAGCAGGTCGCGTACGACCATCCGCTCGAACTCGTCACGCAGCGCGGAGGGCGTCGGTGCTGTGAGGATCCGCTCGGAGCGCGTCGTAGTGGGCGTTCGAGGGCGTCGAGGCTTCGTGCTCGTGTCACCGGAGCGCCAGACCTTCGGCGCCTCGACGGTCTCGCTGGCCGGACGCTCCTCCGGCGCGGCCGCAGGGGGCGCGTCGGGCACCAGGCGATCAACAGCGTCTACGACCTCCGGGGGGAGTTGCCCCATCGTGTCGAGGCCGAGCGCATCGGCGTCGCTCGTGAGGTCCATACCCGAGAGCAGCGCGACGAGCGCGTCGTCAGTGGCCTCGCGCACATCACGCCAGTCGAGCGTGCCGCGGCCTGCGCGCAGATCCGCGTTGAGTGCGGTGGCCTGTCGAACGTCGTCGAGGCGCGCGGGAAGTCGGATCGTGCTCACGTCGCCTCCGAGGGCGCGGGCTCCGCGCCGGTGTTCCATCGAGCGGGCGCGAAGCCCTGAAGCAGCGGCGTGTCGGCCCCTTCGGGCACAACCACGAGGAGCGCTCGCATCGCGCGGGTCATCCCGACGAAGACCGTGCGACGCTCGCGGGCGATGAGCTCGGCGCGGTCGTCGTCGGTCGCGTCGGCGGGCACGACGGGCCACGTTCCCTCGCCGAACCCGGCCAGCGCGACGACAGGGAACTCCAGGCCCTTGCAGCTCTTGAGGGTCATCACCTTCACGCCCTGACGGCTGAGGTCGAGGTGCTTGCTCTCCATGAAGGTGGCTTGCACGCCGAGGTGAACGAGCCGCTCTGCCAGCTTTCTGCCCGTGTCATTGGTCGGACAGAACACCGCGCACGAGTTCTGCCCCAGGTGGTACTCACGCGCCGCGCCGGGGAGGAATCGCGCGAGCAGCGCCGCCTCATCCTCAGCGCTCGCGACCGCGCGGACGACGGGCAACGGCCCGGTGTGAACGTACTCGGGCGTGGCTTCGTCGGGCGTCTCGCCAGGGTCCACCAGCGCGCCCGCGATGTGGTTGAGGTAGTGCCGCGCGGCCTCTCCGACCTCGCGTGTCGATCGGTGATTCGCGCGCAGCACGCCGACGCGCCCCGTGAAGCGCAGCCCCTCGTGCAGGTCGGTCCAGCGGAATGCACCGCCGTACACCGACTGATTCGCGTCGGCCGTGAGAAAGAGCCGGTTCGGGGCCTTCGAGAGTCCCACGAGCGTCTGCACCGCCGCGGGATCGAGGTCCTGCACCTCGTCGATGACGACGCCGTCCCACGTTCGCGGGGCTTTGCCCGCCTCGACGATCTGCGCAGCCCTCCCGCGAATCTGCTGCCACGTGAGGAGTTCGAGCTTCTCGAGGGCGGCGACGTACGCCGTGTGGGCGCGCCACACAGCCGTGCGCTGCGTCGCGTTGAGCGAGAGCTGGCGACCCGGACGCGGCGCGGCGAGGTAGGCGTCGAGCGACGCGAGCCGCCGCGCGTCGATCACCGTGTTGAGCTCCTCGAGAAGGTACTCCCTCGGCAGTCGCGAAATGGCCTGCGCCTGCGCACGTTGTTGCAGTCGATTGCCTTCGAAGGTGAGCGTCGCACACACCGCGTCGAGCACTTCGCGTTGCCGGGCGTTGTCAGCAAGCGGGAGTTCCTGGTCGCCGAACGCGATCTCGCGCACGACGCTGTCTGCGGTGCGCACGTCGACGAGCTTCGCGTCGGCACCGAGGAGCTGCATGAGGAGCTGCTGCGAGAACTTCACCAGCGCGTTCGTGTACGTGGTGAAGAGGATGCGCGGGGTCTTGAGCCCGCCCTTGCGCAGCCCTTCGATCATCGCCCGCACGCGATAGAGTGCGACGGTGCTCTTCCCGGTACCAGGACCGCCCTTGAGGAGCGTCGGCCCGGTGGTCTTCGACGACCAGCGCGTGTGCTTCTCCTGCTCGGGGTTCAGGCGCAGCAGGAAGCCCAGGAGGCTCCCGTCGCGATACTTGAGGAGGTCGTCGACCGACGAGGTGACGAGGTCGGGCTGCGAGAGCACCTGCTCGAGGGGGCGCTCGAAGAGGGCCTCGTCTACGCGGAGGAGCACGTCGTCGGGCACGCCCGCGCAGTTGAGGAGTTCGTCCTCGTCGGCCACCGTGAGGAGCCTCGGAGCGTACGCAGACGGCACCCTCAGGCGCTTCAAGAGGGCTTCGGTGATGGGTGTTGGGAGCGGACGCGAGACGCGGGCCACAGACCTGGACCCCGATGGTGCGATCCACGCCGAGCCCGCCTGCGCGCGATTCTTCGCGCCGATCTCGGGGTCGAGGCCGCCAAGAAACTCCGAGTCGATCTCCTCGTCGTAGGTGTCCTCCTTGCGGCGGCGCAGGGCGAGCGCGCTCACGTACCGATCATCGAAGGTGTAGAAGATCCGGTGGTCACCCGAGCGCAGGCGGTGGAGCTTGCCGTCGAGGTGCCGGAGCTGCTTCTTCACCTTCGCGTCGGGGCGCGGGTCGGCCACGAGGAGCGCGAGCTTCTCCTGCACCTGGTGGGCTTCCTTCGGAGGCAGCGCGAGCAGCTCCGTGAGGAACGTGGGCTTCATCGAGAGGATCCACTGGTCGCTCATGATCGCGGGAGGATCGCACCTCGGCGCGCGCCGACGGAAGGCGATTGCGATGGCCTGGGGACATTCACTGTCCCCGCGGGGCGGGGTGCGGAACGCGACAAGCCCCGGTCCCCGCGGAGCGTCAACGAACGGGTGCTCATCACCCACGGGATGCGTCAGCGCCGCGATCGACGCCGCTCCCACTCGTCGCGTTGCGTCGCATATTGCTCGACCAGTCGACGCCGCTGCTTCTGCATCTGAGCAAGCGCGTCCTTGTGCTGGTTCTCGGCCTTCCCAGGCTCACCGCTCGCGGCGAGGACCTCGCGGCGGGCCGCGAAGTCGTCGATCAGCGCCTGGATTTCGCGATCCTGCGCGGCCACCCACGCATCGCTCTGCCGCACGACGAGGTCGAGATCCTCGTCAGACCACCAGCCCACGTCGTCGAATCCGAGGGAGGCAAACGCACGAAACACTCGCAGATGGAGGTCCCGTGCGTACTCCACGTCGAGGCGGAATCGGCGGTGCTTCGCGAGGAAGCGACCTCGCTCCTCGGCCGATCGAGGGACCGCGATCGTGTAGAGCTCATCGAGCCTCGCGACGTGCCTGACACTCCCGCCTCCCTCGAGCGCCCCCAGGTAGAAACCGTCGGGGCGCCCTTCGCTGTCGCGGATCTTCTCGAAGACGCGCACGAGCTCGCCGGGCGTCTGCGCCACCTTGAGGTCTGGATGCTGCGCCGCCTCGATCGGCGCGACCACCACATGCTCATCGCGCAGGGCGTTGCAGGGACGCGAGAGCACCAACACAAACTCCCGTCGCTTGCCGACGGGCGGTTCACCGGCCCGGGAACGAAAGGTCTCGATGCCCACGAGGACGTCGCCCTGTTCGAGCGGACGCGCCGGGTCAGCCGGAAGTACGATCGGCACGCTGCCCCCAGAACATGTCGACCATTTTCTGGACTCGGAGTTCGGACGCGTCGAACGCGACCAGCGGCCGTGGGAATTCCTCGGGCTCCTCACGCACGACAAAGCGTTCGGGCACGGCGAGCCATGCGTCGGGGTCATTTCGGACGGCCCGAGCCACGCGGGTCCAGCGTTCCCACGTCGTTGCGGCCGCTTCGATTCGCTCATGGGCCGCGCGAAGCTGCGCGGTGAGCGCTGGCAGCTCGCGCACCGAAAGCTCCGCGGACGCCTGCCCCAACGCGTCATCGAGCTCGCCGAGGTAGGCGACTGCCTCCTCGGAGGTGTCGTCGCAGAGCACGCCGAGCATGCGCCTCGCGGTCTCGACCTCGGTGAGCGCACCGCGCAACCAGACAGCCGTCTGGAGCGGATCGACTTCGACGGGCGCGACCGATGCGCTCGCATCGACCCAGGTCGGGGGTGATGCCTCGCGCGCCGTGAACGGCGTGTGGAGCGGCGAGCTCATGGCAGAGACGGCCCCGGGCTCCGACATCGACGAGAGCGCGACGGCAAGCCCGGCGAGCCACGTCTTCACGCGGTCCACAAACACCGAGGACTCCGCGGCCTTCATGACGACCTCCCTCGCGGGCTCCAAAGCGTTCGACGCGCTGAATAAGCCGAAAGAAGACCTCGTTCGCCGTCGCGTTGGCAGCGCGCAGCGCCGCCTCTGCGGACGATCCCTCGGGCAGCAGCCGCACGACCCGCGTCTCGATTCGAAGTGCCGTCATCTCGCCCTCCGTTCCGCCGAGGACCGACGCGATGGCGACGATCACATCCTCGCCCTCGTGGTGTTCGACGAAGCGAAGGCCGAGTTCGCGACGTTGCGTAGGTCGAGGCCCGCTGAAGGTCCCCGTGATCGGCACCAGCTCGGCGAGGTCATCGACGTCGGTCCAGACCTCGCCACGCCGCAAGACGTCGATCTTCAGGACCTCGACACGCCGCAAGGTCGGGCGGGCTCCTGCGCGCACCTCACAGAACGCAGCGAAGCGCTCGTACTCGGCCAGCGCACGTTGAAGAAGTCCCGCGCCCTCGGGCTGCGGTGAGAAGCGAGGGTACTCGCCCCCTCGCGCGCGCCAGTTCACGTAGATCCGGTCGGGCTGGACCTGAAGCAGGTGAGCGCCGTCTGCGCTTTCGAGCATCGCTCTGCCCATCGTCGCCCCGAGGACGATGACCGCCCCGTCGAGCACCGCAGGCTGGAGGCTGTGGCTGGGATAGTCCGCCTTGCGCTGGTCCCAGTAGACGCCGAGCATGAGTCCGTCGAGAGGCAACGGCTCGAAGACGAAGCCGCAGACGACCTCCACGATCGGTGGGCGATCAAGCACCGGCCACGACCCCGCGGGGGCCTGCGCTCGGTTTGTCAACTCGTCGGCCTGACCCATCTCGGTCGCTCCTAGCAAACCCTCGCAACAAACGTCAACGCTGGAACGTGTCGCGGTGTTCCCCTCCGACGGCCGCAGCGTCTCGACGCGCACGCGTACGCCTTCACGATGCCCCGACGGCGAGCCTCACGCCCCCCGCTTCAACCGCTCCGCGAGGCGATCGGCGCCCGTGTTGAGCCACACGAAGCGCTGGTGCGCGTGGCTCTTCTCCTCGTCGCTCCGGCTCGCGAACCTGTCGGGGTGATTGTCCTTCAGCACGCTCTTGCGGAGCTGCTCCAGCCTCTCGCTCGCGATGGGCCAGACGATCTGTGTCTGGTGAATGAAGTAGTGCTCCTCGTGACTGAGCTCGCGTCCGAGGGAGGCGCCGGGGCGCGGCTCCGTGCGAAACGCCTCGTCCTCGTCGAGCCCGCCGAAGCCGCCTCGCGCGTTCGTGTTCGACTTCGCCTTCTTCGACTTCTTCTCGGGTGGCGGCGTCAGCGGCGGCGGATTCGAGATCACCGTCGGCCCCACCCCGAAGACCCCCGGAACATCCTCGCTCTCCACGTCGATCCCCTGAGACTGAAACTCGGTCGCAAGCGCGCGCACGGCCTCGTCGAGTTCGACCCGCTTGCCGCCCACGAGCACGTCGGCGTAGTAGCTCGTCGACTCCTGGATCACTTCCAGAAGCTGCACGAGCGCCGTCGCCGCCTCGGCGGGATCGTCCCCCGCGAGCAGGTCCCGCAGGTCGGCCTCGAGGAGCGCACCGACGAACGAATCCTCGTCGATGCCGTCCGCGAGGCCGAACCCGACGTCGATGCCGTCGGCCTCGGCCAGCAGCTCGCAGAGCGCGCGGATCTCCGTCGTCTCTTCGAGGGTCTGCTCCATCGCCTCGTGAGCGGCCGTCTGGAGCGTCGTCCACGCAGCGGGCCACTCCCACCCCTCCTCTGCCTCCGTCAGCGCGGCGACCTGGAGCGCGATGTCCGTCGGCACAAGGGCGATCCTCACCTTTCGAATCGGCATCGGTCAGTTCCCCGCGGGAAGGAGGTTGCTGGCGAACACCACGTCGAGATCCTTCTCGATCCCACGCTCCCAGTTCTTGGCCCGGTTCTGAAGCCACAGCGACAGGGCGACGAGGTTCTGACGAGGTGTCTCTTGCAGCGCGCTCACCTTCCTGACCAGACGCCCCGAGGGGAGCTTGATCATGAGGCTCGCCTGGTTGGGATCGTCCTGCCACTTCACGCTCACGTTCGACATCTCGATGCCCAGCCGCTCCAGCGACCGCTCGATCACGTCGCGTGCTCCTGCGATCGTCGTCGCCCCTGCGTAGAGGTTGCGCGCCACGTTCCCGTAGGGGTCCATGCCGTCGGGGAGCTGCCGCAGGCCGTCGTTGTAGAACGCCTCTTCCACCGTCTCGATGCGGCGCTCGATGTTCTTCACGAGGTCGCCGAGCCACAGCACGAGGTACCCGAAGTTCTCCTCCGCGCTGCCCTCGATGTCACACGAGCGAGAGATCGTGTTCCCGTGAAACTCGAGGGTCAGCGTCATGCCGCCCTTCGAGCCGGTCATCGGCCGAACCTTGATCGCGCCCGGCTTCACACCCAGTCGCTCTGCGAGTCGCGAGAGCTTCTTGATGCCTTCTGATCGATCCATGTGATGCTCCGATATTTGATGGGTTGCGCCGATGGCGTCTTCGCGACGAGAACGGTCGCGGGACACGCCCCGGCTGCCATGATCTCTCCACTGCACATCAGTCGCGATGCACAGATACCTCGTAACAGCGCCACTCGCCTTCGTCGGCGATGCGGTACACAGATCCGCCGAAGTTAATGTCGAACTGGTGTCGATCGGCTGCGCCGAGCAGAAACTCGCCGGGAGGGTCTTCGCTCGTACGAACTTTGACGATCGCGCGATCGAGCGTGGTTCCGACGTGGGTTTTCTCGACCTTCGTATACGGATTCCAGCGCTTGATATCTTCGGCGTTGGCGGCGGCGGGAATCCCACGCGTGATCTCGTAGATAAGGGCCCTGCTCTCCCGAAGCGTTGTGGTGTTTGGTTGCTTCGGGACCGAGGCGCGCTGGAACTTGCTTGTAAAGTCACGCACGAGCGCGAGTCCGAGACTCTCTGCGGACCACCCAAGGCGGGCGGCGAGTTCGCCAAATGCCTTGCGCTCCTCGACGGTATCGAACACGACACGGAGCAACTTCGGGTTTGAGTCCATCGAAGGGACATACCAGAGTTGCTCGAGCAACTCGCCGTCCTTGTTCGTCGCGATCTGCGCGATGAAGTCGAGGCCGCAGGCTTCGAATTCCCACAACAGGCGGTCTTGCCGCAGGAACTTCTGCTGTTGTTGGCCTAGCCGAAGCGATGCAGACTCGAATGAACACTTCATGCCCACGCGCATTTTGGGCAAAAGGATGGACGTCCAGCGCTGATCGAAACGCGCTTGCGCTTCGGCCTTGTTAAAATGCGTACGCTCGTCGACATCCTCCCCGAAGACCTTATTCGGTCCGCGTTGGCCTTGATAGATCGCGACGTTTGAGGCGACCTTTAGCCGATCAAATGCTGGTGTGTTTGACACGCTCGACATCCTTCCGTCGTTCTTGATCCACAAACGTCTCGCGTCGACTCTCAGCTTCCTCGTCAGAGGGATTCCACCCCCTCAGTCTCAGAACAAGCTCCCCTGGCCCTCGCCGCCCCCCGCCTCACTCTTCTTCGGACGCCCCCTGCCTCGCTTCACGGGCGCCGCCGCCACGACCTCCTCCCCCGTCTCCTCCGCGTCCTGCGGCTCCGCGACCGGCGCGCTCGCCTTCGCGCCCTTCGCCTTCTTCCCCTTGTCGTGCAGGCCCGCGGCGACCTCCTTCGCGTAGCGCTCGTGATTCAGCTTCAGCAGCCGCGCGAGCACCTCCCGCCGCGCCTTCTCGCTGATCGTGTACCGCGTCCCCTGCTTCGTCTCGTGGAACCCGTGCTCCAGCGCCAGATCGCTCCAGCCGTACGCATCGGCCACCGCGCGGTCCATCTCGACGTGCAGCGCACGGAGCTGCGTGATGTCCGCCGCGCGCTCCGACGGAGTGTGGAAGCGGTTGTAGGTCTTCGTCAGGCCCTCTTTGCGAGCCGCCATGATCGAAGCACGGTGTGTGTGGTAGCGCTCACCGATTGACTCAAGGCCGTCGGGTGAGGCTGGGAAGGGGTAGGTCTCGAAACATGTGGCGAGGGTATATCGAGGTCGTAGTTCGAGGGATGCCCCCAAGTGCAAGGCCCAACATTCGTGCCCAGTCCATTGGATCATCGCCAGCGCGCTATACCCGCGAACAGCAAAAACCAAGTTCGTTTGGTCAATGACCAATTTGAGGAACGACCGCTCGACCGCATGGTGTTTACTGGTCAACGCCTTCATAAGCACGCACCCAATCACAGCAATCGCATCGTACAGTTCCGCCCGCACTCGCTCGAACTGCCACCATTCCTCCCGCGCGTGTTTACTGAAGGTATTTCTTTCTCGTTCGGGCTTCACCTTCTCCCGTACGATTGCCATGCAATCGGGGTACGACTCAGCCTTCTCCAGTGGCCAATCGCGAAAGTTGATCACCCAGCGACTCGCGCTCTGATCCCAGCGGGAGTTCAGATCCTCGCCGTTCAGATATGGCATGACGACCTCGCGATTACGCGGGTCCTTCGCGATCAGCGCGCCTGCCTCCTCCGGCTCCAGCACGAAGCCCATGCCCAGCACGATGGAGCCCTGAAACGACTTCCCCTCGTTGGCCTTCAACCGATACGGCTTGCCCTCGACCGCTCCCGCCTCGGTGAGCATCGGAGTGATCGCGCGCACCGCTCGCTCGCCAAGCAAGCGAGGACCACTCCAATCCCTACGTCGCGCCCACGCGCACGAGACCTCCAGGTTGGCGACGCCGGGCCACTTCATGCTCGGCACCGCGCGAACGATCGAGCATCCGCTCGCGACGATCGCATCGAGCCCCACCTCGCGCGTGTCGCCCTGCGCGATGGTGTTGGTCGCGATGAGCCCGAACCCCCCACGGTCGTGAAGGATCTCGACCGCGCGCAAAAAGAAGTAGGCGCAGTAGTCCGCGCTTCCCCGTCGTCCCTTCGCAAGATGCTCTACCAAAGCGTCTCGGTAGTCAGTTCCGAGCGCCCCGGTAATCTTCTGGCCGCCCATGAACGGCGGGTTCCCCACGATGGCGTCGAAGCCTCGACGTTCTGTCGCGAACACCTCAGGGAACTCGATGACCCAGTGGAACGGGCGTCGCGCGTCGGCTCCCGCGGGCCGCCCTCGCTGCAACATCTGGTCAGCCATCGCAGCCAGCGGCTTCATCAGCGGATAGCGATCACTCCAAGGCACGCGCCGATCAAGCAGCGGTGACAGGTTGAGCATCTGGAGCTTCAGCCGATCGTCGAACTGTTGCGGCCCCTTGCTCGCGGTCTCCATCGCCGTGGCGACGACGACGTCGGCCACGAGGCGCAACTGCTCGGAGAGCGCCTCGGCCTGTCGCAGCAGCCGCGCCTTGTCTTCAGTGTCGGTGATGTCGTTCTCGGGTAGCCGCTCGAGTTCCTCGCGAAGCGCAGCCGCCGTTTCGAAGACGGGCCCGAACTGCTCCGCGAAGTTGAAGAGCCCCTGCACCGCCATCGCGGTGTCTGCCTGCGTGTGCAGCGCCCTCCCCCGCGCGGGGTCGAGGTGGAACCACTTCACCTGCTCGGGATCGGTCAGCCCCAGCAGCGAGTCGCCGCTCCGCAGCGCGTGATCGAGGAAGGTGAAGGGACGCTCGCGCTCGAAGGTCACGAGCCACAGCGAGAGCTTCGCCATCTCGACGGCCATCGGGTTCTTGTCGACGCCATAGAGGCAACGGTCGGCCACGAGACGCCGCGCGAGCGCGAGCCGCTCGTCGAGTCCATCGGGCAGGAGCCGCTCCGTGGGGATGCCCTTCGACGGCTCACCGACGGGCGCCGTCGTGACGCCGTGGGTCGCGCGCTCGGACCACGCCTCGACCAGGCGCTCGGCGAGGTAGCGGCACGCCTGCACCAGAAAGGCGCCGCTGCCCATCGCCATGTCGCAGACCTTGAGCGCGAGGAGCTCATCGGGCGTGCGGAGCTTCCATTGCTCGCGGGGCGTCCCCTCGGCGGGGCCCACGTAGACGAGGGGGTCCAGCGTGTGGCGCACGATGGGCTCGGTGAGCGACGGGGGCGTGTAGTGCGTGCCCGTCGAGCGTCGCTCGCTCCCCTGCGTGACGTACACGCTGCCCGGATGGATCACGATCGGGAGCCCCACCGTGTCGTCGCGCACGAGCCCCGCGAAGGGCGCCACGCGGCGGTAGAGACCCTCGTCGCGCTCGCAGACCACCGACCAGCGACGGTCCTTGTCGGGGATGGTGTAGGCGGTCTCCTTCTGGAGCGCCTTCTCGCTGCGGCGGGTCTCGTCTTTGAGCCACGCGACGAGCTCCTCGGGCGACTTCGCCTTCAAGCGCTCGAGCGTCGAGAGCGGAACCTCGGGCTCGCTGTCGCGCGGCCCCTTGAGCCCGAGCACGGGCTCCGTCGCGCGCACGGCCGTGTGATCGAGAAGGCCCTCGTACACATGGCCGATCTGCTCGACGCCGATCGCACGGAACGACAGCCGTCTCGCCTCGGCGGGGCCTCCACCGGGCACCTTCACCTGGAGCACCTGAAGCGCGTCGAGCAGGTGCAGCACCGTGCGGTTGTGGATCGGGAGCGGATCGGCCGTCGCGGTCTTCCACTGTGTCTTCGCGGCGCGCCCTTCGAGAAAGGGGTGACGGTCGGGGTCGAAGAGTCCGCCGCCGTACGCGGGCGAGCGCATGGCCTCGTGGGTCACGCCGCCGTGCACCGCGCGAAAGGTCGCGAGAAGCCGCGCCCACGCGTCGTGGCGGCGTTCGAGCACCTCCTCGCCGTGGCGATCGGCGGCCTCGCGGAGCTGGTCTCTCAGCGTGGCGACGCCGTAGTGCTCGCGCCACGTCACGGAGTTCGCGAAGAGCCTCCCCTGCTCCTCCGCCGAGAGCAGGAACACGAGGCGCATCATGACGGTGAGCGCGGCCTCATAGAGCTGCTTCTCCGCGACGCCCGCGAGGAGCGCCCCCTTGCGCTCGCGATCGATGCGGTCGATGGCCTGCACGAGCACCTCGACGGCGCGTCGCACCTGGTACCCGAGCTGATCGGTGACCTCCTGCTGATCGCTGGCGCTCTCGGCGAGGAGCGCTTCGAGCTGATCGCGCGCGTCGACGCCGAAGAAGCGCTGCGCCGAGAGGAGGCTCCGAAACGCCTGGAGGGTGACCTTCTCTTCGAGCCAGTACTGCGCGTACCAGCTCACGAAGCCCGTGGTCTGTCCGCGCGGCGCGTCGACGAGCATCCAGTGCTCGCCGTTGGTGACGAGTCCCACGCGCACGCCCGTGCCGTGGAGGAGCTCCATCATGCGGGTGGCGGGCGTCGCGGCCCACGCGTTGTCGGTCCCGCGGAGCGCGCGCTCGAGGCCCACGTCGGGGGGATAGACCTGCACGAGCATCCGCGGCGCGCCGGGGTTAGGAAGGTCCGCGGGCGTGACCACGGCGAGGTCGGCGCGGAGGGTGATCCCGTGCTCCCTGACGTGCACCGCGAGGGTCTCGGGGATGCGCTGCCCGCGCGCGAGTGCGTCGTCTTCGAACCCGAGCACGGCGCGGAGCACGAAGTCGATCCAGGCGTTGTGAATCGCGGGATCGGGCCGTGACGCGCGCTGATCGTCGAGCCACTCCTCGTAGGCGCTGCGCAGGTCGCGGAAGGTCGGGGCGTCGTGCGCGTCGAGCCCCTGGGGGAACGCGCGCAGGAGCACAGGCATCGACAGGAAGGGCCCCGACACCTCGACCAGCGAGAGCCACTCTGCGTGATGACGCGCGATGGACGCCATGGCTGCGCTACGACGCTCCCTTCATGGCGCGCGCCTCACGGGCGGGCATGAGCACGGTGAGCGCGAGAGGAAAGAGCCTCGGCACGGGTTCGGCGTAGCGGGCGCGCACGAGCCTCACCTCCTCGACGATCTCCGCGGGGATGCGCGCGACGCGGGCGCGGAGGCTGTCGCGGTCTCGCTCGATCTGCTCTCGCTCGGGGTCGGAGAAGAGCGCGAGCTGCACGGGCGCCTCGTCGAGCTTCGCCGTGATCGAGGTCGCGAGCTCGGTGAGCACGCGGGTGATGGTCTCGGCTTCGAAGTCTGCGCGCTCCTGGAGTTCCCGCTGCATCGCCCCGGTGCGCTCTTCGGCGCGCGCTTCGAGGCACTTCACCAGCGCGTCTTCGTGCCGCTCGATGAGCGCCCGAAGCCGGGCGTGAAGGGGCTCGGGGACGGGGTCCGTGGTCGCCGCCGCGAGGCCCCGGGTGACCTCTCCGACCTTCATGCGCGCGAGTCTGCCCTCACGGAGAAAGCCTCCCACGGCGATGATCTCTTCGTGGAGCCGTCGGTTGTCGGCGCCGAGCACGACGAGGCGCCCGTGGGCGATCACGGCGGGTTCATCGAGGGCCTCGTCGGGGACGATCCGCGCGGTGGCCCGGTTCAGCCGTCGCGCGCCATCTCGCGACCACAGCTCAGCCCGCAGGAGGCGCAGGCACATCTGCACGAGGCGATGGTTGAGGTGCGCGAGCACGACGCGATCGCGCGCGTCTTCGAGGATGCCCTGATCGAAGACCACGGGGCGAATCTCTCGCGTGTGCGGGTGTTCTAGCCCCTCGAAGCAGAGCGCCCAGCTCCCCGGCAGCGGCGGAAGCTGATAGGCCGTGACGGTCTTCGGCGGCGCACCGCCCTCCTGGGGGATGCTCAAGGAGACGGGCTTGAGTGGCGCGTGTCCGGCGAGCTCGAGGCCCACCTCGACGACGTGCCTCACGTTCTCGGGCTGGAGCCGCAGCGCGCGTCGCGTGTCATCGAGCTGCGCGGCGAGGGCGGCGATCTGCTTCTTGAGCTCGCGCTCGAGCTTGAGGGCGGCGCGCGAGACGGCGACCTTCTTCTCGGCCTGCGTCGTGTCGAGCCGGAGCCGTCGACCGCGCATGGCCTCCTCAACCTGCGCGGCGATCACGTCGCCGACGGAGCCGAGGTCTTCGCGGATCTGCTCGACCTTGAGCGCCGCGCGAAAGAGGAACTCGAGGTCACCTTCGAGGCTCCCCGGCTCACGCTCGCTCACGAGGCGTCCGCGCTCGAAGCCCCGGCTCACGAAGTGATGGATCTTCACCGCGTCGGCGCGCTGACCGTGTCGGTCGATGCGTCCGTTGCGCTGCTCCATGCGGTTGGGGTTCCAGGGGATCTCGTAGTGAACGAGCAGGGAGCAATGGTTCTGGAGGTCGATGCCCTCGCTCGCGGCATCGGTGGCCAGGAGGATGCGCACGGGCGACGTCGCAGGATCGGCCTGAAACGCGGCCTTGGTGCGCTCGCGCTCGTCGGTGTTCATGCCGCCGTAGAGGAGGGCGAGGCGCTCGTCGCCGCCGAGCTTCGCCTCGGTGAGCCTGTCTTGCAGCCACTTCTGCGTGGCGCGGTACTCGGTGAAGACGATGACGCGCCGGTCGGCCCAGCGACCGTCGGGGGTGTGCACGACGCCGCGCAGCCACGCGATGAGGGCCTCGCAGCGGGCGTCCGATCGCTTCGCGGCGCGCTCCGACCACGCCTTCATCTCGCCGAGAATGGCGGTCTCTCGGGGAGAGAGCTCGGGCAGGCAGCTCGTGGCGGTGTCGACGGCCTCGGCGGTGGTCTCCTCCTGCTCGTCGTCATCGGCGCGCTCCTCGTCGGCCTCCTCGAGCTGACGGCGGAGGATGCCCGGCGTGACGGTGACGGCCTTGCGCTGCGCGCGTGGCTTTCGCAGCGAGCGGAGGTGCGCCGCGAGGGTGTCGTCGAAGGCGCGCGGCGACGAGAAGAGCCGCTTCTTCAGGAGCTTCAGGAGAAAGTCGACCGCCACTCCGAGCGCATCTTCGCGGGCGCTCTGCTGGCGCAGCGCGGTGTATTCGACGAGGAGCGCGTGGGTCTTGCGCTCGTGCTCGGGGTAGTCGACCTCGATGTGTTCGATGGTCCTCGCGGGAAAGCGCGGTCTGCCATCCCATCGCGCGGGGAGCTCGCTCTTGAGCCGACGCACCATCACGGCGGCGAGCTGCTCACGGCTCGGGGTAATCGCCCGGGCGAAGCGTTGCCCGTCGAGGAGCGCGAGGAGCGACGCGAAGCTCTCGGAGTACCCGTTGTGCGGCGTGGCGGTGAGAAAGAGCTTGTGCTCGAAGTGGGCTGCGAGGGTTCGCACGGCGAGGGTCCGCTGCGAGTCGACGGCGTACTGACCGCGGCCCGAGGGCGCGACGTTGTGGGCCTCGTCGACGATGAGCAGATCGAAGCGCCGCGGGTACACGGGATCATTGGGGCCGGGGAGCGCCTCGCGGAGGAGGCGCATGGGCCTGTCACGCTTGAGGAAATCGATCGACGTGATGAGCCTGGGGAAGTGCGTCCAGGGGTTGACGTGCAGCCCTCGTCGCCGCCGCAGATCGCGCAGGAGCGCGGTGTCGACGATGCGGAACTCGAGCCCGAACTTGTCTCGCATCTGGTCGCGCCACTGCACCTGGATCGACGCGGGGCACACGACGAGGACGGTGCGAGCGCGGTACCGGAGCATGAGCTCCTGCGCGACGAGTCCCGCCTCGATGGTCTTGCCGAGGCCGACGTCGTCGGCGATGAGGAGCGACACGCGCGGCATCTGCACGGCGCGCACGACGGGGTCGAGCTGGTAGTCCTCGATCTCGATTCCGCTGCGAAAGGGGCTCTGGAGGGCCTTCACATCGGCCGACGCGACGGCGCCCCAGGCGACGGCATCGAGGAACGCGTCGAGTCGCGCGGGCGGATCGAAGCTGGTCGGACGCGGGAGGGTGGCCTTCTCGAAGACGCGGGTGCCGGGCTCGATCTCCCAGACGACGGAGAGCTCCTCACCGAGACCGTCGTCCTCGATGGAGGAGAGGGCGACGAGGTGCTGGGGCGCGCCGTTCGCCGAGGGGAGCGCGTCGTCGGGGAGGCTCCCCGTGCGGACTTCCTGAACGACGTAGCGGCGCCGACGGACCTCAACGATCTGCCCGGCCTCTGGGAGCGCGCCTGGTATCGCGTCGTGCGGGGTCACCAACGGCTCCAACTCCTCCACGGCGGGCAACGGGAGGGCGAAGGTACGCTCGCGCGCGCGCGCACCACAAGCCCAACTTCGCGAGGTCACAGCCGCGCGGCGGAACCTCGCGCGGCAGGAGTTGTCGCGCGGGGTTCTGCGGGGAAATGCCCGCACCGACGGCAACCCGGGCCAGACGTCCAACACGGCCGAAACACGCGGAGAGGGGCTTCCCAGACGCGCCCGATGTGCGATCGTCGGGAAAGTCGAGGAGGTGAAGCGATGGCGAACAACGGGGTTCGCGAGAACAGCTCAGAGCAACCGGGGGATACACCCTCCGATGAAACGGCGCGCGTGACGGGCAAGGAAACGCCTCAAGGAGATGAGGTCAGTCCTGACAGCATTGCCTCGAATCCTCCCGCACAAGAAGCCTCGAAGGCGACGAGTGTCCCCCAAACGGTATCCTCCCACTCGCTTCAAGACATTATCACGGCTGGCCTCGCTTGCGGGATGCCCATGCCGGGTTCATCCGCAATGTCGACCTGGATCACAGAACTCGCGATCGGACTAACACCTTACGCGAGTCCCGGCTGGTTGTCAGGAATACTGCCTCACTCACTTCTGCACGACGACCATGACGGCGTTCGAGCTTGTCAGGCGCTGTACTTCGCCTGGCGCAGAAACGCTGAGCGGGCAGTAACCACAGGCGAGAAATTCGCCGTCGCGACCGAACAACTTCTCAGGTTCATTCTGATCGCCGCAACTACGGGTCTTTCAGACGGAGAACAAGCCAATCGAGAGGCGGCTGTGATCGCCGCAGCGAGTGAGGCCAACGACCACCTCCGAAAGTGGGCGTCGCCCCAGCACGATCCATTCGCCCAATACCTGCGCGAAAACCCTCCTGGTTTGTATGGAGGCATCACTCCCGCCAACGAAAGCCCCCAGAACCGGCTTAGGCGCGAAGCGGCCACTCGCTGCGGGCACGACCTCACAAACCTCTATCGGCGATGTAATTCCCATGTTCCTGAGGAGTTCTGCGACGAACCCGACCTCGTGCGAGCGGTCGTCATGCGGGCAAACGACGCCTTGATTGCTTGGTCGAACAAGTCACCCATCTACCCGAACCGCGAGGCCGACGGCTTCGGGAGGAGGCGAGATCCAACGTCAAGGGATGAAAGCAACCTCGCGCCAACTCTGGTTGGAACGTTGTCGCGGGGACTTCCTCACCGGACGCATTCTGGTTCATCCTTCAAAGAGCGTCTCGCGTTCGCTCAGAAGGTAGCATCAGCGATTGCGGACCAACTCAACAGCCGCCGAGAAGGGTTCCGAGAACAACTCTTCAACGGAGAGTGTCAAGACGCGCTTCTCGTCGGCACGGGAAGTGAAGCCACAGAGCTCGCAAAGCGCCGTGACGATGTCGCGTTCCGGATCGCGGCATGCGCGTTCATCGGCCTGAACATCGCGAACGGGGCGGAGCCCAAGCAGGCCCGGAAAGACGCTGAAAACGCGCTGTCCAAGTTGCGCAAACAGAAGAAGACCTAGGGCGTCGGAAGATCGAACTTCTTCCGACGCTCGGAAGTCCCCCACACTTCCGACAGTTGGCGTACGGAGAACGTTCCGACACGATGCAAAACGCATTTGCGCGCTCCTGCGCAGCACCGCAAATCACGGTCGTGGACAACGAACTGCTGAGATCCGCCGCGCTGCGTATCGCCGCTGACACCGGGTATGACTATCGCTCAGTGATCGCCGCACTCGAGGGCCGTCGCGTTCGCCGGTCGACGCGTACGGCCGTCGAAGGCGCGGCGCGGCGGCTCGGCCTCGCGCATCTCCTGCCTGACGGGCACTCGATCGAGCCCGAGCAGATGGCGCTCCCACAACATGACGAGCCGCTGCCGGTAGAGTGACTAGATGCGGCGGCCGCCGCGCCTGGCAGTACGACGGCCGCCGAGGAGAAGACGATGACGACAGTAGCCTGCCTGATGCCTTCGGGCAACGGCGCGCAGGGATACTTCCGTGCGCCGCGACGTGACTGCAATCCGGCTCAAGGAAGCTCGCGCAGCATGAACCTTCGTGCTCGTCGGAGGGCGTCATGAACTGGGTACGCATGGACGACGCAGCCCCACACCACCCGAAGCTTCTGGGCGTCGGACCGGAAGCCGCATGGCTCTGGATTGCTGGTCTCGCGTATGCGAATCGGCAGACCACCGACGGGCTCATCACGCGTGAGGTGCTCCACGCACTCTACCCATACGCTTCGTGGACGGCGCGCAAACTCCAGCGTCTGGTCGCGGAGTTGGTGCGTGTCGACCTCTGGGAGGTGCACGAAGGCGGGTGGCTGATCCACGACTATGCCGAGTATCAGGAACCCGCGCTGCGCGCGTTTGTCGAGGCGCGCCGCGAGGCAGCGCGAGTGAAAAAGCGTCTCCAGCGCGATCGACATCGCCAGTCGCCTGACGGTCGCCCCAGCGAGCAACTCGGAGCCCCCGTCCCGCGCGTGTCCCCTCGTACTGGTCCCAGTCAGTCCCCTGGGGACAGCGCGGGGGACAGCGCGAGGGACAGCGCGGGGGACGGGGCCGGGGATCCTAGGCGAGACGCCACGGGGGACACCGCAGAGACGCACACTGGACAACTGGGGGTGTCCCGCCCTCCCGTCCCGCTCCGTTCCGCCCCGCCCCGCTCCGCCCCGTCGGGAGCAGAGGTCTCGACGTCCACCAGACGTGGTGATGGCATCGATCCATGGGGCAGTCCGGAGAAGACGCAGCGTGTGTTCGTCCTCATTGAGAGTCTCCGCACGCTGTGTCCCGACGCGATCCTTCTCGCGGGGGCGGACACACGTCTCATCCATGCATCGCTCGCCGAACGCCTCAACGAGGTCGGCGAGGCAGCCAACGACGCAGCATCGCAGTTCGAACTCCTCGCACGGTGGTACGCCGCCGGTTCGATGGCGTGGAGGCGCACTCCGCTCGGACTTCGCGAACTCGGCGCTAAGCCTGGAATGCTCGCTGAGCACATCGGCATGGCGCTTCGCTGGGATCGTGACGGTCGTCCGGCGATACCTGTGGGTCCCACCACGCCCACGAAAACTCCTGGCGCGAGGCAGCACGCTGCCAACGCCAGCACGGTAGACCCCCTCGTCGCGAAGGCGCGATTGCGGCGTCGATAAGGGCAGGCTAGTCCAATGAGACAAGGAATCCGTGCTCCGTCCGTCCCGAGGACTGCCACCGACGCTGGCGAGCGCGAGGGCGTTGCCCCTGCGCTTGGTTTTCGCGACGCGCTCCCGAGCATCGAACGACTGAGGACACTCGTCGAGACGCACGAACACCGGCAACGGCTCACCGTAGAAGCGAACCGCAAATCCGAACGTATTCGCGAGTCGATCCGGCGCAAGGCAGACATGATGGAAATTCCCAGGGACGAAGATCTTCGTGCCGTTATCGAACATCCAGATGCCCCACGCACGGCTGCGATGTGTGCGGTACGTGAAGCTCTGGAGTGGCGTGGGAAGCGGCATCGCGGCATGCTTGTGGTCTTGGGCGGCCCGACCGGTGTGGGGAAAACGGCTGCCGCCTGTCATGCGCTCGCACGCTATGAGAGGGGCGGCTTGTACACGTGCGCGCAAGTCATCTGCGCAAATCCTCGCACGGGGTACTCCTCCGTCGAAGACCTGTGGTCAAAATTGGCGAACGTCGCGATGCTAGTCATCGATGACGCAGGCACAGAAAGCCATCGACCTGAACTCATCCGTAATCTCCTGCTCTCGCGATTCGACGCTGGGCTGGTGACCATCGTGAGTAGCAATCTCTCTCGCGCTGAATTCGCAGAAAGGTATCTGACCGATGATCATGGGAGGCTCGCGGATCGGTTGATTAATGCTCAGGGCCGGGGAGTCGACGATGCTGTCGGGGACGATGGGCAACCGTGGTATATCGACATCGCAGGCGCCTCTCTAAGGAGCGTCGAAGCACGAGCACGGCTGTGCAGCGGTGCGCGATGAGCGGCACATTCGAGGACGCGCTCCGCGCGATCGTCCGTGACGCGGTTCGCGACGTCGTGCGCGATGAGCTCCGCGCGCACGGCCTCGGGCCGCAGCCCGCCGACCAGCCCGCCCAGAGCGGCACTCCCGTATACGTTTCGACGAAGCAAGCCGCGCAGATCGCTGGCGTACACGTCGCGACGATCCGCGACTGGGTGCAGCGAGCGCTTCTGCGTGGGCATCGCGCTGGGCGCTTGCTCCGCGTCGATCGCGCGGAACTGATCGCGATGATGACCAACGCGAAGAGCGACGCCCCCGCGGCCGTCAATCTCGACGAGCGCGCTGGCTTCAGCGGCGCCCAATCCGTGACCCACCTCACGGCGATGGCGTGACCCACCTCGCGGTTGATCTCGCCGGGCGGTGACGGCGGGATCGTGACCCACCCGCCGGGGCGCTCTCGCGTGGCCCGCGCGTGCGTGGGCTGCTCGCGCGATGAAGCTCCGCGAGCGCTCGCGTTGCACCCAGTGCCGGACGTGGTTCATCCCCGCGGGTTCGTCGGTCGGCACGCAGCGGGTCTGCGGCAAGGCGTGCCGTCGCCTCCGTGACAACGCCCTCGCGCGCCGACGACGCGCCGCGGATCCAGACGCGGCCCGTGAGGACGAGCGCCTGCGTCAGCGCAAGCATCGAGAGGCCCTGCGCGCCGGGGAGACGGCACCTCCAAAGCCCCCAGCATCCGCCCCCCGTCACGCGCCACCCACGGACGCCAACCCCGCGAAACTCCGGCACAAGATCCTCGATCTCTGGGACAGGGAGGCGGCCCTGTCACGCGCCAGGCTCGACCATCAGATCACCGAGTTCTTCGCGCTCGCGACGCGCTCCGCTGGGACGGAGGCCCCCGTCACGCCCCCGATGTCACGCGCCACCCTCGGCGCGGAAACGCCTTCTGCACAGGGGTTTCCGTAGCGATTCGTGAGACGAGATGTCACGAGCCGCCTTGGTCACGCGTCGGCTGCGGGTGCACACACGCCGTCAATGACACGGGCGAGCGCCGACACCGACGAGCGCAGGATCGAGACGGCGTCGCTGCGCGAGACCCTCGCGGGGCTGCGCGTGATCGGCGAGGAGGCCGTGCGTCCGATGCGGCAGTCGCTGGGGCGTCACGGGCAGCTCAGCGCCATCGTGGTGTATCGCGGCGTCGACGACGCGCTGGAGGTCGTCGACGGCTTCAAGCGCCTGCGCGCAGCGCGCGAGCTCGCGTGGCGCGAGGTGCGGGTGCGCGCGCTTCCGGTCGACGTCGTCGGGGCCACGGTGGCGCTCGCGACGCTCAACGAGGGGCACGGCCTCACGGAGCTGGAGGAGGCGTGGCTGTGCCGCGCGCTCTACCGCCAGCACGGCCTGGGGCAGCCCGAGATCGGTCGCCTGATGGGACGCCACAAGAGCTGGGTGTGCCGCCGCCTGACGCTCGCCGAGAGCCTCCACGAGCGTGTGCAGGCCGACGTGCGCCTGGGCCTCGTGAGCAGCCGCGCCGCGGCGGACCTCGGGCGGTTGTCACGTGACAACCAGCCGACCGCGTCGATCGTCGCGCAGCGCCACGGGATGACCGTCGCGCAGACCTCGCGGATGGTGCAGACGCTGCTCGCGCTGCCCGACCCCGAGGCGCGCATGCGCTGGCTCGCCGAGGCGCTCGGGGAGCGCGCGCCGGTGCTCCGCGCGGCGCCCGCGGCGCGGTCCAAGACCGAGGCCGAGGTGTTTCTCGGCGATGTCGAGGCCGTGACGCGCATCGCCGCGAGGTTGCAGGTGCGCCTGCGAGACAAGCCCCTCGACGCCTTCGAGCCCGCGATGACGGCGCTGGTCACCGAGGCGATGGGCGCGCTGTCGCCCGTGCTCACGCACCTGAGCGCGTCGCTCGCCCGCGTGCTCACCGGAAAGGACCTTCGCGATGCCGTCGTGGAGTAGCCGCGAGGAGCTCGACCACCAGGTCGTCACGCTCGCGCGTCAGGGCATGGGGCTGCGCTCCATCGCGCGCTCGCTCGGGGTCGCGCGCAACACCGTGCGCAAGATCCTCTCGGGGCACGCCGAGGCGCACTCGAAACCTCACAGCGCGCTGCCTGTGAAGCCATCGCGAGCGCCGCGAGACACCAAGGTCACGCCGTGGGCTCCGCGCGTCGCGGAGCTGCTCCGAAAGTACGAGGACATCACCGCGCAGCGCGTCTTCGAGACGCTCCGCGACGAGGGCTACGAGGGCGGCTACACGGCCATCAAGGACCACGTCCGCGAGGTGCGACCGCGGCCCGCCGTCACGCCCAGCCTGCCGACGCCCACGTACGGCCCCGGCGAGATGGCCGAGGCCGACTGGACCCCGTGCTCGATCACGCTCACGGGCGGCGGACGCGTCACCGTGCAGATCCACGGCCTCGTGCTCTGCCATAGCCGCCGCAAGGTCTTTCGCGTCCACGAGCGCTGCGACCTGCACGCGCTCATGGACGCCCACGTCGCCACCTTCGAGCGTCTGGGCGGCGTGCCCGCGCAGTGCAAGTACGACAACCAGAAGCCCGTCGTGCTCGGCTACGAGGGCTCCAAGCCCGTCTACAACCCGCGCTTCCTGGCCTTCGCGACGCACTACGGATTCCGTCCCGTGGCGTGTCGACCGATGCGTCCCAACGACAAGCCCAAGGTCGAGCGGAGTTTTTGGGAGTACGAGCGGAGCTTCCTCAACGGGCGGGAGTTTCGCGACGTCGACGACCTGCGCGAGCAGCTCGCGCGCTGGCACGACAAGGTCTGCGACCCGCGCGTGCACAAGAAGCTCAGGCGCCCGGTGATCGAGCTCTTCGCCGAGGAAGCTCCGCATCTGCGACCGCTGCCGCGGCACCCCTACGACACGGCGCGCGTCGCGTATCGCGTCTGCTCCATCGACGGCTTCGTCGCGTGGGACGGCAACCGCTACGCCGTCCCCTACGACGCCATCTACGACGTGCTCCCGATCCGCGTGACCGAGCACGAGCTCTTCGTCTACGCGCCGGACCTCAAGATCCTCGCGCGCCACGAGCTGGCGCCGCGCAGCGCGGGCCGCGACGTCGATCCGCCCTCGGTGCACCGCACGCCCGACCGACGCGGCGCAGACCTCGATCACCTCCGCGCGACCTTCGAAGACCTCGGCGACGACGCGAAGGATTTCTTCGTCGCCCTCGCGCGTCTGGGTGCGCGCCTGTGCGGCTATCAGGCGAGGCAGATCCTGCTGCTACGAGAGCGCTACACGAGCGACGACCTCGTCCTCGCGCTGCGCCATGCCAGGGGCTTCGGCGCCTTCGAGCACCGCGCCGTCGCGCGCATCCTCGAAGCGCGCGCCGTGCCTCGCACGCTGGCCGAGTACGTCACCGAGGACGCCGCGCGTCGCGTCGAGCGAGCCCTCGGGCGCGCCGAGACGCGGGGCCGTGACCTCGACGAGTACGACCGACTCCCGGTCGTCGGCACCCACCCCAAGGAGACTCCATGGCGAAGCAACGAGACGCCCCCGACCCCGCCGAGCAGCTCGAGCGACTGCGACGACACCTCGAGGTCCTCGGACTGACGCACACGAGCGCGCACCTCGAGGAGTACCTCGACTGGGCGACGCGCGAGCGCGTCTCGCCGAGCGCGCTGCTCGACCGCGTGCTGGGCGAGCAGGCGCAGGTCAAGCGCGAGCGACGCATCGAGCGGCGCATCGAGGCGAGCGGTCTGCCGGCGCGCAAGACGCTGGAGGGCTTCGACTGGGCCTTCCAGCCGGGCCTCGATCGCGGCGTGGTGATGGAGCTGGGCAACCTCGCGTGGGTGCGCCGCGCCGAGGACCTGATCCTCACGGGCAAGAGCGGGACGGGCAAGAGCCACCTGCTCATGGCCTTCGCGCTGCGCGCCTGCGAGCAGGGGATCTCGGTGCGATACGCGCGCTGCGTCGACCTGCTCGACGACCTGTACGCAGGCCTCGCGGACAACAGCTATCCGGCGCGGCTGAAGCGCTGGTGCGCGCCGGCGCTGCTGATCATCGACGACGTGGGACTCGGGCAGGTCAAGAAGCGCGAGGACGAGCCGACGGCGGCGCACACGCTGTACAACCTGCTGGACCGCCGCCACACGCGCGCCGCGACGGCCATCACGTCGAACCTGAAGCTGAGCGCGTGGGGCCGGTATCTGGGCGACCCGACGGTGGCGGCGGCGATCCTCGATCGTCTCGCGATGCGAGCGCTGCGTCTGGACATCGACGGCCCGAGCTATCGCCAGCGCGTCGCGCAGGAGCGAGCTCGCCAGCACGGCGCCCCGGCGCCCGACGACACCGCCGACGCGTAGCGCGTCCGCGCTCCCACACGACACACGACACACGCAGGGGCGCGTCCGCCCTCGTCGCGATCGAGCGACGGGGCCGACGCGCGTCGTCCGCGCGCCGAGGGCGCTCGGAGAAGCGCCTACGACGTGACCCAGGGGTGGGTCACGATCCCGCCGCCGCCACGACGCGAGGTCGGCTCCCTGCAACCGCAGGTGGGTCAAGCGAGAGCGCCGAAAGTGGATCACGAGAAGAGCGCCGCTGAAGCCCCCCGCTAACCGTGAGCCGGAGCGCGTGATCACCGTCCTCGGGGTTGTGGTACCAGTTCTGCTGGATGATGTGGACACTGTCGGCCGCGACCGCTCGCACGATGGCGATGTGCCCGTGCGTGCCGCCGCGGAAGACGATCATGTCGTCGGGCTGCGGGGCGACCGTGCCCCCGTTCGCGTAGCGCTCGAGCCCGCGCGCGGCCGCCGTTTCGGGCGCGTCCCAGTACTTGATCGCGTCGCCGGTGCCGCGGAGGCTGGGGTAGCTGAGGGCCTCCGCGTAGAAGCGGATCACGTATTCGACGCATTGGTACTGATACCCGTAGATGCCAACAGTCCGCGGCGGGCTGATCCCGAAGTAACAGCTCGGCGACGGCTCGCAGGCCACGTAGTTCGAGCGCGCCGCGACACCGCGGTAGCTACCGAGCTCGGTGCCGTAGGGGCGTCGGCTCCCGTCGGCGCCCCCGAGGTCGACGGTGGACTCGTAGTCCGGGTCCGTCGCGAAGGGGTTCTCGGGGGAGGGATCAGCGCCCGCCGAAGGAACGCCGGCGTCAGGTCCGGCCGAGACGTCGTCGCGCGCGCCGGGGCCGGCGTCGACGAACACGTTGCCCGAGCGGCAGCGGCCGCGGGGGTCGCACGACTGCCCGCCTCCACAGTCGACGTCGAGCTGACAGTCGCGGCTGCAGATGCCCGCGGTGCCGCAGTAGGTACCCGCCGCGCAGTCGACGTCGCGCGAGCACGTGTGGCTGCCGAGCGCCGGTCCTTCCGTTGCCGGCACGCAACCGGCGAGGAAGGCGAGCGCCATCCCGATGAGGCTCAGCGCCATCCAGGCGCCTCGAACGGTTCTTGTCATGGGGTCCTCCGTGAACGGCAGCGCGTTCTGCGCAGCACGAGCGTCGTGCTCGTGAGCGCGAGTTCCTCATGGCGAGGTGATCCTTCCAACGCGGCGTTTCAAAACACCGCGCTCGAATGAGACGGCATTCGGCGCGGGTCGCTACCGCGTAAAGCGAAGGGCAGGCGAGGCGTCCGGTGTGCCCGTGATGTCCGCGAGCGAGAAGGCACTGTCGCTCGCGATGAGAAACTCGACGGAGCTGGAACCCACCCAGGACTCGATCGCGAACTCATGGCCGACGCGTCGGGTACGAAACGACTGCCACGTGTGCTTGATCGCCACGCCCGCGTCGCGCCGCCAGAGCGCCGCGCCGAAGTAGTTCCACCGCGACTGTCCGGGGAAGCGCCACGAGAAGCGGAACTGTGCCTGCCTGGCCGAGGGGGCCGGGGTGATGCGCCAGCGGACGTAGTGCCCCTGCGAGGGGGCGGCGTACCGGAGCTGGGCCGTCCTCCAGCCCGGCTCGGTCGGTGTGTGGCTCTGGAGGAACGCAAGCCCGGCGCCGATCAGTCCAACACAACACGCCGCGACCACGACAGCCCGGATCACGGTGCGCGGACTCACGGTGGTCATGGGTCGCCGAAGCGGACGGTGGGCAGCTCGACCACGTCCTTCTCGTCCGAGAGCGACGTGCTGGCCTCGAAAGGGTGCAGCGACGCGACGATGAAGTCGGCGTCACCAGTTCCGAGCCACGTCTCGACGGCGAACGATTGCTCCACACCGCCCCGAGCCGTCTCGCGGACCTCCACGCCTGTAACCATCTTGCGGACCCCACTGTGGTGCTCCAGGAACACGCCCCCGCTCTGACGGTAGACCGTGCCGTACGGCTTCCACCAGCTCTGGGCGCAGG
>JAXLYR010000033.1:0-32993 GCA_046351325.1 Polyangiaceae bacterium
TGGAGATCTCCGTGGAGAGGGAGCGAACCGTCGGCTCGCTCCGCTGCTTCTTCATCGAGTCACGGAGTGTCTTGAAAATCTTGTCGAGCTTGCGCTCGAGCTCTTCGATGTCGCCTCGAACGAAGAGGAACTCCCGCTGGATTTCCTCGATGGTGAGGTTGTCGGCCATCATCGATTTGATGGCGACGATCTGTCGGATGATGCCGACTGGGTAGAGGCCCTGTGAGCCTTTGTGCTTGCCCTTCTGACCTACCCGAACGCTGCGAGGCAAGAGGCCGAGCTGGACATACTTCCGGAGCGTGGCCTCGCTGAACTTAAGCCCGTGTCTCTCAAACAACTCGAGAATGACTGCCGACGGGATCCCTTCAGGATGCTGTCTTTCGACTTGGTCGAGCACTTCTTCAGGGATCGTCGTCAAGGTCTCCTCCCCCCGCTCGGGGAGACGATGCCGTGTGTCAATCGACGCATCGGACCATATTCCACTGAATGGAATACAGTCAATTTCTCTCCGGAGTTTTATTGCCACCGTCGATGAAGTTGCACTAACGACCCACGCGGAACGCCGGCGCTAGGACATTTTTTGTCCCCCATTTCGGCCGCGTTCCCCGTCTCTGCGCAGTGCGAAATCGCTTGCGGTTGCCGAAACTTGCATACCCTGTCGCACAATGTGACGACGCGGTTGACAAGTGGCTCCAGAACGCAATCTCCTGGACTTCTCGCGGGGTCCCCGTGACGAAAGCCCCATGACGGAGTCGAAGCGCCCGACCCCTCGGGGTTCACACCCCTCCCTCGTGGAACGAGAGAGCTCGGTGCCGATTTCGCAGCCTCCGCGCGAACGCAAGCCGATCTCCTACGAGCTGCACGACGTCACCGTCCGCAATGTCCGCATCCGCGTCGTCGAAGCGGGGCGCGGCAACGGCCCGCCGCTCCTCCTGCTGCACGGCTTCCTCGCGACCCACGCCGCGTTCGACGACGTCGTGGACGAGTTCGCCCAGGACTTCCACGTCATCGCGCCGGACCTGCCCGGCTCGGGCGACAGCGAGAAGCCGAGCCCTGCGCGCTATGTCTATGGCGTCGACGCGTTCTCCGAGACGATCGCGGACGTCGTCGCGGCCGTCGCGGTCGGTCGGGTCCACGTGATCGGCCACTCGCTCGGAGGTGCGGTCGGCCTCACCCTCGCCGCGAGCCACGCCGAGCTCGTCCATCGCCTCGTCGTCGTCGACCCTCTCACGTTCGCGTTCCCCGCCACGTTCCGCGCGCGCTTGCCCCTCTATCCAGTCGTCGGGCCCTTCGTCTTCAAGCAGCTCTACGGTCGCGCCCTTTTCCGTGGGCACTTCAGAGAGGATATCTTCGCTCCGCCGCCACCCGACGCTCCGGCGTCGACCCGTGGCGTCCCTGAAGAGCGGGCGCCGATGAACCTCGATCGCGTGGACGAGTACTACGACAAGTTCAACACGCCCGCTTCGCGCGAGAGCGCCTATGCGACGCTGCGCTCGGCCCTCGACACGCGCACGCTCGTCGCGCGGCTAGGGCGTGTCCGCGCGCCGACGCTCGTCGTCTGGGGGCGCGACGACAAGCTCTTCCCCGTGTCATTCGCCTCGCGTTTGGTGAAGGAGCTCGCGGACGCGCGCCTCGAGATCATGGAGGCCGGGCACTCGCCGATCGAGGAGCGCCCGCTCACGTTCTACACGGTTGCGAAGCAGTTCCTCGAGGGCAAGCGCTGAGGATCGATGCTGCGACGCCGGTCCGTCCTCGCGCTCTTCGCGACAGCCGACGGCCGCGCGGGCGCGCTCCTCATCGGCTCGCTCACGCTGCTCTCGTTCCTCGTCGGGCCGCTCCTTGCCGATCCGCTCGCGAGCGATTTCTCTCTCGGGCCTGCGCTCGACGGCGGGCCTCCCCTGCCCTCGTGGCGGCACTGGCTCGGCACGGACGCGGTCTATCGCGATGAGCTCGCGCGGCTCGCGGCCGGCGGTCGCGTGTCGCTGCTCATCGGGCTCGGCGCGGCCAGCCTCGCGGTCTTCGTCGGGCTCGGCGTCGGCGTGGGCGCGGCGATGCTCGACCGCGCCGGCCTGCGCCGCGTCGAGTGGATGCTGATGCGCGCGCTCGACGTGCTCATGGCCTTCCCGTTCCTGCTCCTCATCGCGACGATCTCGGTGCTCGTCGCGCGTCGCGATCCGTGGACGATGACGCTCGTGCTCGGCCTCACGGGGTGGACGGGCGTCGCGCGTGTCGTTCGAACGCGCGCCATCTCGGTGCTCGCGCAAGACTTCGTGCTCTCTGCTCGCGCGTCGGGTGCGAGCGCGCTCCGCATCGCTCGCGTGCACGTCTTGCCCAACGTCCTCGGGACGGCCATCGCGCTCGGCACCGGCCTCGTCGGCTCGATGGTTCTAGCCGAGGCCGTCCTTGGTTACCTCGCTGTAGGTCTTCCGCCGCCGTACGCGACGTGGGGGCGCATGCTTCACGAGGGTGAGGCCACGCTCTCGCTGCGGCCGAGCCTCGTCGCCGCGCCCGCGGCCTGCATCCTCGTCACGCTGCTCGGCTTCTTCCGCCTCGGTGAAGCGCTGACCGCGCGCGTCGACGGCGCACGCGACCGAGGCCTCTTGTCTCGCGCGGGGTCGCGGCTGAGCTTTCCGCTCGACCTCGGCCTCGTCGCGCTCGGCCTCGGGCTCGTGGTGCTTCTGCCGCGAGCCGAGCTCGCAGGTCTGCCGGCGGCGCCCACCGCGCCGACACCTCGCCGCGGTGGGGTCGTTCACCTCGCGACCGCCTACCCGGCGCGCACGCTCGATCCCGCGCTCGCGTCCGACGAGACCGCGCTCGCGGTGGATCGCCTCGTCTTCGGGAGGCTCGTGAGCCTCGACGCCGCAGGCACGATTCGACCGGGAATCACCGTGGATCTCGCGTGGCAAGCCGACCGACGCGCGCTCCGCCTCACGCTGCGCAGAGGGCTGAAGTTCCAAGACGGCACGCCGCTCCTCGCCGCCGACGTGAAGCGCAGCATCGAGCGCGCGCTCGGCCCTGCCGTCGCATCACCGGGCGCGAGTCAGTTCTCGTCGATCGCCGGGTTCGCTGCCTTTCGCGCTGGCAAGGCGACGGAGCTCGCCGGCCTGCGCACCGAGGGCGAGCTCGTCGTCGTCTTCGAGCTCGAGCGCGCCGACGCGACGCTGCCGAGCCTGCTGACGCTCCCGTATGTCGTGCCGGTCTGCGCCTCGATGCCCGCGCCTGCTCCCACCTCGAAGGCCCCCCTCTGCGGTGCGGGCCCGTTCGTCGTGCGCGCCTTCGACAGCGAGAGCGGGGTCTCGCTCGCGCGAAACGACCTCTACTACGACGCAGAGCTGCCGTACCTCGACGGCGTCGAGATGACCTTCGGCGTCCGGCCTCAAGCGCAGCGCTACAAATTCGAACGAGGTGAGCTCGACCTCGTGCGCGAGCTCACGTCCGCCGACGCCGCGCGCTTCCGCGCGCACCCCGGTTGGTCGAAGCGCCTCGGCTTCGTCGACAAACTCAGAACGAGCTCGATCTACCTCAACACCACGCGAGGCCCCTTCACGAACCGGTCGCTGCGGCGCGCGGTCGCGGCCGCGATCGACTCGTCGGTCCTCACGCGCCTGCGGCCCGACGTCGCCCCGCTCGAGACCGTGGTTCCGCGTGGGGTCCCTGGCCGCCCCGAAGGACTGGTCGGCCGCAGGCACGACCTCACGCGAGCCCTCGAAGCGATGCGCGAGGCCGGCTACGCTTACGATCCTGTAAGCGGCCAGGGCGGCTACCCCGAGCCGATCGACTACCTCACGGTGCCGGACACCTTCGAGCAGGTCGCCGCAGAGATCTATCAGCAGCAGCTCGCGCGCATCGGGATCCGTATTCGACTGCGGCTCTCCAGCGCGCTCGCGCAGCAGGCCGAGGCCGAGCGCGGGCTCGCGCCGATGGGTTGGACGGGCTGGCAAGCCGACTATCCCGACCCGATCACGTTCTTCGACCCGAGGCTGCTCAGCGAGGCGATCGGCCCCGATCAGAGCCAAAACGTCGCGTTCTACGCGAACCCCGACCTCGACGCCCTGATCGAGCGCGCGCGCAGCACCCCGCACGGCCGGGACCGCGACGAGCTCTTCATCGCCGCCGAGCGGATCGTCGCCGAGGACGCCCCCTACGTCCCGACCGTCGAGACGCGCGGCCTCGAGATCTCGCAGCCGTGGCTCTTCGGCTACGCCCCCGACGCCCTCTCCTCGCTCGATCTCACCGAGGCCTTCATCGCGAAGGACGGGGGCGACGGCGCTCTGCCCAGCGTGCTCGAGCCGAAGCGCGAGGGGTCGCGGTGACCACCGTCGCGCGCGCAGCGAGCCGCATCTTCGCCGCGTTCGTCATCGTGTGGGGCGTGACGAGCCTCGCGTGGCTGCTCACGGTCACGCTCCCTGGCGATCCAGCGCGCGCCCTGCTCGGCCCCTCCGCGTCCGCCGCCGACATCAGCAAGGCCCGTGAGATCTACGGGCTCGATCGCCCACTCGGCGAGCGCTACGCGCGCTTCGTCGGGCGGCTCGTGCACCGCGCGCACGACCACGGGCCCCACGCGTCGTGTGGAGAGATCGGCGCGGGCCTCCACGCCGATCTCGGCTTCAGCTTCACGTACCGCAAGCCCGTCATCGAGCTCGTGAAGAAGCGCGCGCCCGCCACGCTCGAGCTCGCCCTCGCTGCGCTGTTCGTGCAGCTCCTCCTCGGTGGGACGCTCGGCGCGCTCGCGGGTGCGCGTCGCGGCGGCCGGTTCGACACGGCGCTCGTCGCGATCACCAGCGCGCTCTCGAGCGCGCCGACGTTCGTGACGGGGCTCGTCCTGCAGTACGTGCTCGCGGTTCGACTCGATCTGCTCCCGCTCGACGGTCGGATCGTTGGACCTCAAAGCATTCGCTACCTGGTGCTACCCGCGCTCACGCTCGGGTTCTACGGCACCGCGCTCACGGCGCGCCTCGTGCGAGCCGAGCTCGGTGACGCGCTGGCGGAGCCTTGCGTGCGCACCGCCCGCGCGAAGGGCGCCTCGCGGTTGCGCGCGCTCGCCCTCCACGCGAGCCGCCTCGCCCTGCCGCCCGTCGCGCAGCTGGCCGCGCTCGAGCTCGGCGCGCTCGTCGGCGGCGCCGTCGTCACCGAGAAGCTCTTCCGCTGGCCGGGCCTCGGTGACCTCGCCGTCCTCGCGATCTTCGATCGCGACGCGCCGACCGTGGTCGGCATCACGCTCATCGCATCGAGCGGAGTGGTCGTCGCGACGATGCTCGCGGACCTGCTGGCGCTCTGGCTCGACCCGCGCACGCGCACGCGCGCTCCGTGAGCTCAGCTCTTGGAGTCTTCGTCGGCGCTCGCTTCGATCGAGGTGTCGCGCACGAGCTCGAGCGCCCGCGCGAGGTCGGGATCACCCGACGCGCGCCGCTCGAGATAGGCACGCTCGGCGGCGTCCACCGCACCTCCGACGGCGACACGTCGAAGCGCGCTCTCGGTGCGCATGGGGGAGCCAAAAAGCGAAGACCGCTCGATGTCACGAGCGGCCTCTTGGCTGAGCGAGGAAGGCTCCACGGCGTTACCGCCGAGTGCCATGAGCAGACCGTCGTCGCCCTCGTCGCTGCGCGACGAGTACCACCACGCGTCCGCCCGACAGCTCGGATCGAGCTTGTCTCGCTCGCGCCTGCGATCGGAGTTCGCGCCCGTAAGCGAGCGCGTGAGGCTCGCGAGCTTGGCGTCACTCGCGGCGAGCGCTGCCGTGGTGGAGGAGACCACCTGCTCGAGCGCACCACGTGGTGCCCCCTGCTGTGCGCGCTGCATGACGGCCGAGGCCGCAGCTACCATCGACGCCACACGATCACGCTGCTCGAGCGCTTGCACCGCGCTCGATGAAAAGAGCGCCCGCTCCTCGGGCGAGTCGGCAAACGCGGCCTCGAAGGCCTCCTCGGCGGCGCGCTTCACGTGCGCTTCGACGACCCCGAGGTCGATCGCGCCGAGCGCGCTCGTCACGTCGGCGACGGACAAAGCAGCAAGCGCGCGTTCCGTTTCTTCGGGACGCGCGCTCCAGGGTTGACTCGATCTGCGGAGGGAGTCGCCACAGGCGACGAGGAAGGCGACGACGCTAGGTCCCCCCAGCTCTGCGACACGCTTGTCGATGAGCGAACGAGTCAATCCGATCGGCGGCATGATGACGAACCTCCAGGTGGTGCAAAACGGTGAGCAGGCAGACGAAGAGCGCTCGAGCGGCGCGGGTCGCGCGCTCGTCGATCGCATCGCTCTCGTGGGACGCGCTCAGCCGCCGGAGCCCTGAGGATCGCCCTCGGAGCCACCAGCCTTCGCTGCTTCGTCCCGTAGCTCCAAGACGTACAAGCGCAGGTGAGCCTGAGCGCGGCTGATGCGTTTGTACGAATTGACGACGCTGATTTCGAGCTCGCGCGCGACGGCGACGTGGTCGTCGAGATCGCGGTGGTGGTAGAGGTCCCACGCTGCAGCCTCGTTCGGGTGCTCCCGACTGAGTCGCTCGAACGCACGCCAATAGAGCTCCGAAGCCTCGTCGCGCTCACGCTCGCGGCGAGCGCGCTCGACGGCCTCTTCGATCTCCGGAAGCGGAGTCTCGGGCTCGTCACCCTCGGGGTTCTTCTGCGCGAGCTCCTCGTGGTGACGACGGTAGTGGTCGATCGCCGTGTGCTTGACGATCCGCAGGAAGAACGTCCGCGACGAGGCCGTGCGCTCCTGACCGGCGGAGTCGAGTGCGGTGCCGCGATATTGGTCGAGGCCGCGATCGAGCAGCTTGCAGGCAGCGTCCTGGAAGAGCTCTTCCTGGTCTTGCTCGCTGCCGCGGCGATAGCTCTGTTGGATGCGGCGAATGACGTAGAGAGCGGGGCGTCGCCACCTCGAGAGGAGCACCGAGAGAGGCTTGTCGGCGTTTTTGTTCGCCGCGCGTCTCGCGAGCACCTCCTGGAAGAGGGCGTCGTCATCCACGGACTCCCAGTCCGGCGTCGGATTCATGGGGGCTCGAACCGTACCACGACCGCATCAGACGGACCTACGAGTTGGGTCCCACCAACCTGACAAGCGGCGTGCGTTTTTTTTCGAGGTGAGCTCAGTGCGAGGTGAGCTCAGTGCGAGAGGGCCTCGCACTCCTGACCCATCTCGCTGTTGCCCGCGAGCTGCGCGCAGCGACGGTAGGCGTCCTTGCCACCACCGGCCGCTCCGAGCAGGTACCAGGCGCGCGCGCTCCCCGGCGACTGCGCGGTCAGCTGTCGTGCGAGCGAGGCGGCGCGAAGTGTGTCGCCACGGGCGAGTGCGTTCTCGACGCGTGTCGCGAGAGGCAGCGAGGGATCGTCACCGGCCGCCGGCGGGAGTCGGCCCGAGGGCACGACCACGGCTGTCGTCGACGCAGTGCTCGTCGCGGAAGGAGCAACGCTCGCGCTTGCGGACGCGCTCGGCGCGGAGGTGTCGGCCGACGGAGCCGCGGATGTCGACGTCGTCGGATTGGGAGCGGGCGTGGACGCCGTCGTGGCGGGTTGGGTGCCGACGGGCTCGAGCCGCATGTCGGAGGGCTGAGGTAGAGGCGTCCGCGTGTTGATCTCGTTCGACGGCGAGGACGTCGTGCCTTTGTGGTCGTCCTTCGATGCGATCGCGATCACGCCCGCTGCCGTGGCCAGCGTGACCACGATCGCCACGAGCCGAACGAAGCGACGGCGGCGCTCCTCACGGGCAGGATCGATCGGCGCGTCTCCGTCGTCCGCTGACGAGAGCCCGTCGCCGTCCGAGTCGTCACCGTCAGCACCCGAACGAGAATCATCGTCGGCGCGCGTGCCACGATCCCGAGTCGCACCGGTCGCGACTTGCGAGCTCGCGTCGTCGTCCTCGGGTTCGTCCTCGCCGACCTCCGCGCCCTCGTCATCGAACTTCTCGTCGGAGTCGTCGTCCTCATCGGACTCTTCGTCCTCCGAGTCCTCATCCTCCGAGTCTTCGTCTTCGTCCGACTCTTCCTCGTCGTCGGACTCGTCGTCTTCGTCCTCGTCTTCGTCCTCGTCCTCATCGGCGAGAGGAGCCTTGGCGAGAGCGACGCCTGCGATCGTCGGCACCGAGCGCGGACTCGCGTCCTCCGAGTTACCCAGGGTGGCGCCGTCCACGCTCGGTTCGGAGCGCGCCTTCGCGAGGAGTTCCTTCGGCGAGAGCAGCGTCTTCGCCGCGGCGACTGGCACCGGCAACGGCGCCGCTTCGACGGCGGGTGGATTGGGTGCAGCGAGCACGGGGACCGGCGCCGGCGCTGGAATGAGCGGCGCATCGGGGGTGATGATCGGCCGCGTGACCTCGGACACGGGTGCAGGAAGCTGCCTGTCGCGACCTGAAAGCGGCGGCTGAATCTGCCCCGAGAACACGACTGGAGGCTGAGGCGGCGGGGGCGTTGACGCGGCCTCTTCGCCGGTCGGACCGGGCACGATGCTCTCGCGCGGGACCACGGGCCCAGGCGCCACGGAGTCGGTGCTGGGCACCATCTCGTCCTCGTGGGCAGCGCTGCGTTCGACGAGGAGCCCCTCGAAGTAGAGCTTCGAGATGGTCGACAGCGTCGAGAGATCCTCGAACGGCGAGGCGTCGACGACCTGCATCAGCGTGCGACGCCCGTCGAACAATCGCAGGATACCGTTCAGCTCGTCGGGGATCTCGCTGAGGCGATTGAGCAGCTCTTCCGAGTCGACCTCGAACACGCTGTCGAGCGGGGGCAGGACCTCGAGCAGGCGCTGCCACTCGTCGAGGCGCCGCATCCCCTCCATGAGCAGGCCCTGCGTCGAGGTCTCGATCACCTCCTCCGCGTCGACCTTGCAGAACTCGACCTCGAAGGTCCCGTCGCTCCAGATGAAGGTTCGATAGACGGCCTCCTCACCGATGAGGTGCCCCGGCGAGCGCGCGTCGGGCTGAGACGGGCCCTCGCCGCGAGGCCAGAGCGCCGCGTCCACCACCCTGCCCTCGCGGAAATAGATCTTGGCTTGCGCGTTGGTCTCGCCGTTTTCGATGTGAGCGACGCCGCTCTTGCGACTGACCTCGAACGTCTGAAGAAGATCGACCACGCCCATGTCCGCGAGCGCGCCCGAGAAGCGCGTTCGCGTGGCTGTCTGGCGGGTCGTGGCGATGCCCTCTTGGGTGCGCCGCGCGAAGATGAGGTTGATTCGGGTGATGAGCTCCCGCACGAAGATGGGCTTCGTCAGGTAGTCCTCGACCCCCAGCTCGAGGCCGCGGATCTTGTCCTCGATCGAGCGCTGACTCGCGAGGAACAAGACCGGGATGTGCGCCCACTCCTGCCGTTCCTTCAGCTTGCGAACAAGCGCGTAACCATCGCCCGTCGGCAGCCGCGTCTCGGTGATCAGCAGATCGGGTGGCGAGAGCTCGATCTTCTGTAAGGCGTCTTGCGCTTCGGTGGCGGTCGTAACGCTGAAGCCGGCCTTTCGAAGGCTGACGTCGAGCACGCGGACGCTTCGCGGGTCACCGTCGACGAGAAGGAGTTGGCGTTTGGCCACCGGGCTTGCCAGCATGGCGACCGACATCGGCCCCTGTCAAGCCGACGGGTCGGGACCTGTCGCTCTACCAGACGGTTGCGTCGATCTTGGCCTTCGACGTGGTGCGCGCGGTCGGGGTCGTGGCAGCCGAAGGCTGCGGCGTCGCTGGAGCCGTAACGGAGCCCGTGGCCGGCGCGGGCGCGCTGCGAGCCCCCCTCACCGAGCCGGTGGGGGCTGTTCGCGAAGTGGTTACTGAAGTGTCGGTAACAGAGCTTTCGGGCTTGGGAGCCGTTGCTTCTTGCGACTCGGGGTGCGTCGGAGCGCCCTCGTTGTCGTGGAGCGCGCCGGCAGCGCTCGCGGTGGCGCCGGCGGCTTGTGTCGTCGGAGCGCTAGACGGCGCCCCCTTTCTCTTGCTTTGAACGAGGAGCGCTACTGCGCCGAGCCCGAGCGCGACCGCTACGAGGAACACCGTCCCGCCCACGAGCAACGTGGAGCCTCGCTTCGGCGTTGAGGGGACGACGGGCTGCGCCGGCGCGATGGGATTCGGTTCGCGGAGCGCCAAGCCCGATGCGTGCGGGCGCCCCTCGAACGGCGCGCTCTTGCCCACGTCGAAGGCGTTCTCGAGCGCGCGCGAGAGCTCGACCATGGTCGAGAAGCGAGCCTCGGGTCGCTTCTCCAAACAGCGCATCACGATCGGCCCGAGCGGCCCGAGCGCCGCGGGATCCACCACGACGTGCTCGATCGGCTCGGGCTCGGCGAAGACGTGCTTCGTCATCACGCCCATGTGCGTGTCGTCGTCGAAAGGCACGCGACCGCTCAGCGCTTCGTACATCACGACGCCGAGCGCGTACTGGTCGGTGGAGCCGTCGATCTCGTGACCCGCCGCCTGCTCCGGGCTCATGTAATAGGGCGTTCCGAAGACCGTACCCTTGCGCGTGAAGCGCGCTCCGGAGAGGAGCTTCGCCACGCCAAAGTCAAGGACCTTGACCTTCGGGGGCTCCTCACCTGCGAGGAGGAACACGTTGTCCGGCTTCAGATCGCGGTGGACGATGCCACCCTCGTGAGCTTTGGCGAGCGCGAGCGCGGCGCGCGACATGATGGCCGCCAGCGTGCGCGCCGGCATGGGCCCGTCGCGGATGATGCGCGCGGCGAGCGTCTCGCCCTCGAGCAGCTCCATCACGAAATACGGCTGCTTCGCCGTGCCCAACGTCGGGACGTCTTCGGCCGTGACCTCACCGAAGTCGGTGACCTCGATGAGGCCGTCGTGCTTCACGCTCGCGGCGATCTTCGCCTCTTGGATGAAGCGCCGCACGCTCTCGGCGTCGACGACGATCTCGCGACGAAGCACCTTGAGGGCGAACCGTCGCCCGATCACGGCGTGGCGAACCTTGTAGACGGTGCCCATCCCCCCTTGCCCGAGGATGCTCTCGACCACGTAGCGACCGCCGAGCGTCAACCCGAGGAGCTCGGCGCCATCGGTCGGCAGATCGAGCTGCAAGCGCTTCGGGACGGTGACGCGCTCGACGCCGCCTACGCGCTCGAGCGCTGCAGGGCTCTCGGCGCGCGGCGACACCCCCGGGCCGTTGGGGCCTAGCCCGAGCGGCGTGGTGCCGGGGCGATTGGGCGCACCGCGGGCGGGGCTGGAGCGATGCCCTTCGACCGCGCCCTCACGGACCCGCACCGTGCCGGACACTTCAAATCTCTGCGAGGATGGCGTCGCGCTTCTTGGCGAAGTCGTCGTCGCTGATGAGGCCCTTCTCCTTCAGATTCTTGAGCTTCGCCAAGCGATCCTCGACCGAGGCCACCGGCGCCGCAGCCGCGGCCGCAGGCGCCGCAGCGGCGGCGGGCTGCGGAGGCTGAGCGCCCGAGCCCGGCACGGGGAACTGCGGCATCGACCCGTGGCCGGCCATGGCTTGGCCCATGTTCATCCCGATAGCCATTTGAGCGCCGAGGTTGGCCATGCCGACGTTGGCGCCGCCCTTGGCCATGCCTTCACCCGCGCCCATGACAGCCTGCGCCGAGGCGTAGTTGTTGTAGTTGCCGGCGAGCTGCTGGACGTAGCGAGCGTCCTGGCTGAATTTCTGGTCGAGTTCGAACTGCTTGGCCTGCGCCGTGTCGGACGCGATGCCGATGTTGCGCCGAGCCTCCGCGCGCTTCTTGTTCGCCTCGCGGAGGAGCTTCTCGTCCTCGGGGCTGAAGTTCACGTTGAAGTCGGCGATCTGCAGGATCTTCACGCCGATGTCGGCGAGGTTCGGCGCCGCTTGGACGATGCGGCCGCCGAGCTCGGCGGTCATCCCCGCCATGTTGAGCAGCGAGCGCCCGCTCTGCATCGACATCTGGCCGATGACGGTCTTCACCGTGACGCGGAACACGCTCTTCACCCAGTCGAGGATCGCGTCGTTGTCGTTCGGGCCCGCGGCCTGACCGTGGTAGCCGATGACGAAGCGCACCGGGTCGGTGATCACCATCGAGAACTCGCCGTGGATGCGGGGCGTGACGAACTCGAAGAGCACCGGATCTTCCATCGGCTCGAGCTTGCCGCCGAAGGGGATGCTGCGGAGCGGCTGCGTCTTCACGAAGAAGATCTCCGCGATGAAGACGTCGCCGCCGGTGAACTTGTTGATGAGGTTGTTGAGGAACGGGATGTTCTGCGTCTGCAGGGTGTGCCGACCTGCCGGCAACCAACCTTGGTATTGCCCGTCCTTGAAGAAGAGCGCGCACTCGTCGCTGTCGACCGTCAGCTGCGACCAGAAGGGGATGTTCTGATCGGGATGCTTGTAGACGACGAGATGCTTCAGGTTGTCGGGCCGCGCAATCATCATCTCGCGCACGCCGCCCTTCACGAAATTCATGATCCCCATCTCGCGCTCTCCTTCGTCCCCTGCTTGCTCGCGCAGGGCTCGGGGGAGAATAATGCCGCCTCCGATGATCGGCAACGACGCACCCCAGCAGCTCCGCACATGATCCAACCCTTCGACCCAAGCATGCTCGCGGGCCCCGCGCTGAAGATCCTCCAGGGCCCCCCGAAGCTCCAGGAGATGGCGGCGCGTGGCGTGGCCATCGGCGTCGCGCCTGCGGATCTCGTGTTGTTGCTCGTGGGCCTCTCACAAGGGCCCGAACCTCAGGTCGCCGACACCGCCGAGAAGACCCTCTCGAACCTGCCGCCGCCGGTGCTCGCGGGCGCGACGACCGCGCCGAACCTGCACGCTCTCGCGATCCACGCGCTCGCGACTCGCTACCACGAGCGGATCGATCTGCTCGGCAAACTCCTCATTTTGCCGCAGACCGACGTCGACACCGTCATCGACGTCGCGCGCCTCTGCAACGAGGACGCGGCCGAGCTCATCGCCACGAACGAAGAGCGCCTCCTCGCGAACCCCAAGATCATCGAGGTGCTCTACCTCAACAAGCGCACGCGCATGTCCACGGCGGACCGCATGATCGAGCTCGCCGTTCGCAACAACGTCGAGGTCAATCTCCCCGCCTGGAAAGAGGCCGCGATCGCCATCCAGAGCGAGCTCATCCCCGAGCCGAGCAACGAGCCCAACCCCGACGACGACATCTTCCGCCAGAACGTCGCGCTCGCCGAGTCGATGCGCCAAGAGGGCGAGGAGATCGAGAACACCCACGAGGTGGGCGAGAGCGAGGAGGCCGAGAAGGTCAAGGACAAGTACGTCCCGCTCTACCGCGAGATCGCGATGATGACGAACTCGCAGAAGATCCGGTTTGCCTCGATCGGCACGCCCGAGGCGATCCTCATCCTCGTGGGCGACGCGAGCCCGCTCGTCGCGATCGCCGCCGCCAAATCTCCGCAGCTCAACGAGGCCGTCGTCGAGCAGATCGCCAAGCGTCGCAACGTCGCGACCGACGTGCTGACGAGCATCGGACAGCGCCCGGAGCTCCTCCGTCGGCTCTCGACGAAGCGTGATCTCATGAAGAACCCGAAGACGCCGCCGTCGCTCGCGCTGAAGCTCATCAACCATTTCCAAGAGCACGAGCTCACGCGCATGATGAACGATCGCAACCTCGCGGGCAGCGTGCGCGCGCTCATCAAGAACCACCTCGAACGCAAGAAGCGAGGATGAGCGAGCTCGTTCGGTTCGGGGTCGCGATGGATCGAGAGCTCCTCGGTCGGTTCGACGCGCGCATCGCCGCCGCGGGCTACGAGAATCGGTCCGAGGCGCTGCGCGATCTGGTCCGCGCGGATCTCACGCGCGCCGCGTGGAGCGCCGGTGGGGTCGTCGTCGGGACGCTGACGCTCGTATGCAACCGCAAGGTCGTCGGCGAGGTCGCGTTGGCGCTCGACGCGCCGAGCGCGGACGCCGACCCCGCGTTGCTCGCGCGCACTTCGGTACGGGTCGACGCCCATCGATCGCTCGAGGTCGCGGTCCTCCGCGGCAACGCTACGCAGCTCCAAGCGCTCGCAGGCCGCGTCTCCGGCATGCGCGGCGTGCTCGCTTCGGAGCTCACACTCGCCTGCGCGTTCGAGCGCTGAGCCTCTCTCGCCTGAGGAATGCCATGGCCTCGCAAGACGATGATGATGTCCCCCTCGGGGAAGCCTTCCGCCCGAACGCTCTCGGGGAGCTCGACGAGCTCCTCGGGGAGCTCACGACGCTGCTCAAGAACCCCGACGTCGTCGGCGCGCTCACCGAACGCGGGGTGAACGCGAGCCTCGCGCTCCTCGCGATGCAGGGCCTCGGCGCGTATTTGACCGGGGACAAACACCAGGCCGCCGAAGATCTGAAGACCGTGGGCGAGGAGATCGAGGGCCGGTTGAAGTTCGGCGACGACCCGCCGGTCGCCTGAGCTAGCGACCGCGGCTGCGCTTGCGCGTGCCCTGCACCTTGCGGGCGGCGTCGCGTCGGGGCTTCTCGTTCGCTTCGAACGTCGCGCGCAGCTTGTCGACCTCGGCCTCGCGGAGCTCCTTGCGCAGGAGGCCGAGGAGCTCGGCGAGGGCGACGCGCGTCTCCGGCCTCTCGGAGGTGAGCGCGCGCTCGACCAACGCGAGGGTCTCGCGAGGGAAGCGCGCGACCGCGCGGGCCATCGCGCGTGGCAGGGCCTCGCGGAGCAGGCGCAGCCCTTGGAGCCGATCGGCCGAGCGAGGCGCGTCGTCCGAGGCGAGGAGCGCTGCCTCGAACAAATTTGTAAGCGGCGCGGCGTCGCGAATCTTGTCGGCCACCGCGCGCCGCGTGAGGGTGTCGGCGCGACCGTCATCGGGGTAGCCGCCCTCGATCGCGAGCGTCACGAACGCGTCGATGTGACGCGCCCCCGCCTCGCTCGAGAGCCCTCGCTCGAGAGCGTCGGTGACCGCGGCGCGCTTCTCCTTGTGGGTCTCGTCGCTCGCCTCGACGAGCTCCGCGAGCGCCGCGCGCTGACCGGCCTCGGCGCGCGCGGCGAGCGCCATGAGCCCGCAGTACGTGAGGGCCTGACGATCCCGCTCGAAGAGCGCGGCCGTGAGATCCTCGCCGCCGCTCGACCACGCGGACGCGAGCCGATCCCCGATCGCGCGCAGCAGGTCGAGGTTCGGTCGGGGCCCTGGCAGCCCGCTCGCCCGCTCGATCGCGTCGAAGAAGAGCTGCGGTTTGTCTCCCTCGAGGGCCTGTCCGAACAGCGCCTCGATCTTCTCGCTCTTGATCACGCGCTCGCCTCAGAACCCGAACCCGATGCCGATCTCGGGTGAAAAGACAGGGACCACATAGGGGAAGGTCACCGAGAATTTGATGCCCAAGTTGATCTCGAAGAGGTCGACCGGGACGAACGACACGCCCAGCCCGAGACCGATGAAGCCGAGGCCCGCTTGCTTGATCGCGCGCAGGGTCTGGATGCGCGGCTCGAGCACGCCGTCCGAGCTCTCGATCGTGCACGGGCTGTTGACGTTGTTCGCGTCGGCCGCGCCGCAGCTCGTGCCGTCCTCGAGGACGTCGACGTCGACCGCGGTGTCGACCTGAGCGAGACCACCCGAGAGGAAAACCCAGGGGCGCGCCGGCATCGAGCCGTCCCACGGGCTCGCGCCGATCGTGTAGGCGAGCTTGCCCTCGACGTGCAGCGGGATGAACGACGCGAAGTCTTCGTTCGTGCCGTTGAAGGCGTAGCCGAGCCGCAGCCCGATGCTCAGCCCCTCGACCAAGACGCGGTCGTAGCTCAGCATGAGGCGCATCGTCGCGACGCCGAACCCGAAGTTGACGTTGTTGCCCTGACCGGGCGTCCCTTCACCCAGGTAGCGGGTGTGGTTCTCGCCCTCGGGGTTGCGGACGCAGACGAAGGTCTCGTCGAAAGGCTGCGCCGGCGTCTCACCCGAGTACGCGTCGTGGAAGCCGCAGACGTCCTCGCCCGAGATCATCGAGAAGTCGGGAGCGAACGTGATGCGGATCCAGTTCATCCGGCGGTTGTCTGGCTTCCCGTCCGATTTTTCCTTGTCTTTGTCTTTATCCTTGTCTTTGTCTTCGGGGGTCGAGTCGGGCGCCTTCTTGAGGCACTCGTTCGCGCTGCACTGTTCGTCGGTCGGACAATCCTGGTTGTCGACGCACTGGCGATGACTCGACCCCGAGGTGTCGACGAGCGGCGCGCCGCCGGCGCAGGCCTCGGGCGGAGCGAACCCCGGCCAGCTCGGGGCCTTGCCGTCGAGATCGCTCTGGATGCTCGTCGAGAGCGGGCTGTCCGCACCGAGCGACGCGATCTCCTTGCCCTTCTTGTCTTTGGCGACGATCGAGTAGGTGAGCTTGCCCTTCTTCGCGACGGCCTCGCAGGGGACGTTGCCGCGGAAGGCCTTGCCGCTCTTCTCCAGCTCGAGCTCGGCCTCGTCGCCGGTCGTGCCTTTGTATCGGACGACCACGGTCGCGACCTTCTTCGCCGCGTCGTCGTCGAGCGTGACGTAGAGCGGGACGGGCGTGTTCACCTTCTGGGCGGGGATCGGCAAGAGCGTGAGCGGCCCCTCGGTCGGCTCCGGTTTTTGGACCGGTTGGGTCGAAGAGCCCGCGGCCTTCTTCGCCTCCTCGAAGGCCGCTTTGATTTCGGTCGTGACGTAGTCGGGGTCGGGCGCCGCGCTCTTGTCGAGCTTGAGGGCCTCGATGAAGGCGGTCTTGCCCTCGTCCTTCTTTCCCTTGCCGCCGATCAGCACGATGCCGAGCGCGATCTGGAGCTTCGCTTTGACGGCCGGCGAACAGCCCGACGCTCCGCAGTCCTGGATCGCTCCACGCAGGCGCTTCTCGGCGTCGTCGAAGCGCGTGTCGAGGTAGTCCTCCTCCATCGCTTTGGCGAGGGATTTGGTCGCGGCGTCGTCTTTGGGGGCTGCGTTCGCTCGCTCCGCGGACAGCACCAAGAAGAGCGCGCTCAATCCGAGCGTCGCCCCCGCGGACCACCGCGACCGGCGCCGCGGCGCGCTCGAACCCGCGGTGTCGGACCAGCCCAAGAGCCCAAGGATCATCGCGGTCACTTTATCGCGAATCGTGCTGTCGCTACGACTTCGGCGGTTCAGAGGCCCCGTGCGCGCTCCGGTCGCAGGGGGATTCGCCCGTCGAGGGCGGCGTCGATGAGGGCGACGATGCGCGCGCGATCGGCCGGCAGCCTGCCCGCGAGCGGCAGGTAGTTGGAGGCGTGGTTCGTGCGAAAGACGGCGTCCGTCGGGCGCGCCAGGTCGACCATCGCGCGAAGCTCGCGGAGGAGCGCCGGCACGGCAGGGACGGCGAAGCGACCGGACCGCGCGAGCGTCGCGAGGGGCGTCCCCGGCACGACCGTCACCGTGAGCGCGGAGAAGAAGGCCGGATCCATCTGCGTGACGAGCTCGGCGGTCGCCTCCGCGTGCTCGGTCGCTCGGTCGCCGCCGATGCCGAGGAGCGCGATGACACTGAGGTCGAGCCCCGCAGCCCTGGCGCGGCGAGCGGCCTCGACGTGGGAGCGGGCGTCGTCACCCTTGGCGATGCGCTTGAGGGTGGGGTCGTCACCGGACTCGGGACCCATATAAAGGAGCTTGAGCCCAGCCTCGCGGAGGGCGGAGAGCTCGGCGTCGGACTTCTCGAGGACATTACGGGCCATCGCGTAACAAGAGACCCTCCGCAGCCGAGGAAACAGCTGTCGCGCGCGCTCGAGGATAGGCAGCCATTGATCGAGCGTCATCACGAGGGCGTCGCCGTCGGCGACAAAGACCTTCTCGATGTCCTCCGACGCCGCGCTGTCCAAATCCTCGAGGACGTCCTTCGAGGGGCGCACGCGAAACGACTTGTCCCGGTACATGTCGCAATACGTGCAGTGATTCCAGGAGCAGCCGATGGTGGCCTGCACAATCAGCGCGTCGGCCTCGGACGGTGGGCGGTAGAGGCGACCTTCGTATCGCATCGAGCTCGGACCCTATCGCCGCGCCCGAGCCGAGAAAAGCCGTTTAGAACCGAGCCATTGACGGTTTGCGCCGGCCGCCGGAGCGCGGGGATCCGCGCGGGCGGCGAGCCTCAGTCACTAAAGTTCGGCCGAAAAGCGCCGGTACATCGGAGTGACATCCCAAAGACAAGGGACTGCACAAAGAGGGTATCGCGATGGCGAGTGGCGAACACGGAGACCGAGGTCGTGACGTACTCACCCTGGATGAGGTGGCTGACTATCTGCAGCTCGGCAAGCGGAGCGTTTACAGACTCGTAAACTCCGGCGAGCTCCCCGGTCGCAAGGTCCTCGGGCGCTGGCGCTTTCATGTGCGCGATGTCGAGAACTGGCTGCGCGCGACGCCGGTCGGCTCACGCGACGTCGACGTCGGAGCACGTCCATGACCTCGCTCGGATGTGATGAAGCGGTTCGCGACTTCTTGGTCGAGAGCCACGAGAACCTGGATCAGCTCGATCGCGAATTCCTCGCCCTCGAAGCCGACCCCTCCCAGAAGCGGATCGCTACGATCTTTCGTACTGTCCACACCATCAAGGGGACTGCAGGGTTCCTCGGGTTCTCACGCCTCGAGAAGCTCGCGCACACTGGCGAGACGCTGCTCGCGCGCGCTCGTGATGGCGCCCTTTCGCTGACCCCCGAAGCGACCTCGCTCTTGCTGGCAATGGTCGACAAAGTCCGGGCGTCGCTCCGCTCGATCGAGAACACCGGTAAAGAGTCCAGCGACGAGGCGGCGGAGCTCATCGCCGACTTGAAGCGTGTCGCGGATGGCGGCCCCCCGCGCCCAGCGACGCCCCCTCCGACGGTCTCGGTCGCGCCCCCCCCGCCGGCGGCCGCTGCGCCTCCGTCGATCATCCCAGCCGCGCCGCAGCCGGAGGTCAGGGAGTCGTCCGCGCCGACCAAACACGATCCGCCCGCGTTCCATTTGCCGCTGACGAGCCTGCCGCCAGCGCCGCGAACGGCGGTCCCCGCCGCGCCCCGAACGGCCGCGCCCCCCCCACCACGTACGGCCGCTCCCCCCGCGCCCCGAACGGCGACGCCACCGACTGCGCGAGCCTCGGCGCCGCCGAAGCGACGCGAGAGCCTGCGCCCGGACAAGTCCGCCGCGGAGGCCGCTGACGCGTCCAGCGCGTCCGCCATCGCTGACAGCACTGTTCGCATCGACATCTCCCTGCTCGACCGCCTGATGAACTTGGTCGGCGAGCTGGTATTGGCGCGGAACAGGACGCTTCAGCTCGTCGCCAACCTCGAGGACACGTCCCTCGTCGGGGCGCTCCAGCGCCTCAATGTCATTACGACCGAGCTGCAAGAGAACGTCATGAAGACGCGCATGCAGTCGATCGGCACGGTCTGGAACAAGCTGCCTCGCGTCGTGCGCGATCTCGCCGTCGCCTGCGGCAAACAGGTTCGCGTCGAGATGCAAGGCAAGGAGACGGAGCTCGACCGCTCGATCCTCGAGGCGATCCGCGACCCGCTGACCCACATCGTCCGCAACGCGGTCGACCACGGCATCGAGAGCCCCAATCAGCGCGCCGCGGCCGGCAAGGCCCGGACTGGCAAGGTCGTCCTGCGCGCGTTCCACGAAGGTGGACAGGTCATCATCGAGCTCGCCGACGACGGCGCCGGGATCGACCCGGAGAGGATCCGCGAGAAGGCCTTGCAGCGCGAGGTCATCACGCCCGACCAGGCCGCGCGAATCTCCGACCACGAGCTCCGTCAATTGGTCTTTTTGCCTGGGTTCTCCACCGCGGCAAAAGTTACAAACGTGTCAGGCCGCGGCGTCGGAATGGACGTCGTCAAGACGAACATCGAGAAGATCGGCGGGACAGTCGACTTGCTCAGCCAAAAGGGGCAAGGCACGACCATTCGGATCAAGATCCCGCTGACGCTCGCCATCGTCCCGGCGGTGATCGTCGAGTCCACGGGCCAGCGCTTCGCCGTCCCGCAAATGAACTTGCTCGAGCTCGTCCGCGTCGAGGGCGACAAGCGGGCAGCGCTCGGTCGCATTCACGACGCACCCATCTATCGCCTTCGAGGCAAGATGCTGCCGCTCGTCCACCTCGACCGCGTGCTCGAGCTCGAGCGCCCCAGGCCGCGCGCCGGCGCGGGCGCAGGCGTGGTCGAGAACAAAGCTCAGGAGTCCGACGTCACCAATATCGTCGTCCTCCGCGCCGACGACCGCACCTTCGGGCTCGTCGTCGACGAGGTCCACGACACCGAGGAGATCGTCGTCAAGCCGCTCGGCTCCGAGCTCAAGCACATCTCCGCGATCGCAGGCGCGACCATCATGGGAGACGGTAGCGTCGCGCTCATCCTCGACGTGCTCGGGCTCTCGCAGCTCGCGGGCATCGTCACCCAGAACGCCGAGAAGACGCTGGCGAAGACGGAGAAGCTCGAGGTCGCGAGCGCCGAGGCCGTCGAGAAGAAGGCGCTCCTCGTATGTCAGATAGGGGACAACCGCTACACCGCAATCCCCCTCGCCCAGGTCGAACGGCTCGAGGAGTTCTCGCTCAGCAAGATGGAGACTGCGGGCACCGAGCGCGTCATCCAATACCGCGGCGAGATCCTCCCCATCATCGATCTGTCCGATGCCTTCGGGTCGAGCGACCGCGGTGAGGCCACGATGGTTCAGACCATCATCTATTCGGAAGACAACCACCACGCTGGACTCATCGTCGACAACATCCTCGACATCATCGAGAGCACTGCCGAGGTCGGCCGCAAGGGCGCCGGCGAGGGTCTGCTCGGCGCGGCGGTGATTCAAGGTCGCGTGACGGACCTCGTCGATCTGAAGGCCCTCATCCACGCGCGCCACCCCGCCGCCATTCCGGAGAGCGCGTCATGAGTGAACAAGTCCAAACCTCGTCGTCGAAGCAGCTCTGCACCTTCCACGTCAGCCACCTCTTCTTCGGCGTCGAGGTGACCAAGGTCCAAGAGGTCTTGCAGTGGCTGCCCATGACGCCAGTCCCCCTCGCCTCTCGCGTCGTCCGCGGGCTCATCAACCTGCGCGGTCAGATCGTGACTGTCATCGACTTGCGCCGGCGGCTCGGCCTGCCTGACGCCGCCGACGGCGAGAGCGCGCTCAACTTGGTCGTTCGGACCGACGCCCGCGTCATCAGCCTGCTCGTCGACCAAATCGGCGACGTGCTCGAGGTGGAGGACGCGAGCTTCGAACCTGCGCCTACAACGCTGTCACCCGAATCGCGCGAGCTGATTCAGGGGGCCTTCAAACTAGACGAGTCGCTCGTCCTCGCGCTCAACCTCGAGAAAGCGATCGACGGGCCAGCCTTTCGACGGGACGGAGCCTACTGAGACCCGCCGAGGCCGCGAATTCAGTTCGCCACGGAGAGAACTCTGAAAGGAATAGTTATGAGTTGGCTCAAAAAACTCTCACTGGGTACCTGGCTATTGATTCTGCCATTCCTCTTCATCGTGGGCTTCGGCGTCGTTGCGATCAAAGCCTACCATTCATTCGAGGAAGCCAGAGTTCTCGGCCCTGAATACCAGATCATCGCGAGCAACAAGGACCTGCGCGCCGACGTGCACCCGCCGCCGCTCGTCCTGCTCGACGTGCACCTGCTCGCGCACCTCTTAGGTGACGCCACGCCCGCGGAGCGCCCGGAGCTCGTGCGCCAATATGAAGACAAGCGTCGAGAGTACTACTCTCAATTGGAGGTTTGGCGGAAGAAGCTGCCCCCAGGGCAGCTCCAAGACGACCTGACGGATCGGGCGCGCCGCCCAGCCGACGAGATGTTCCAGGTCATCGACACGCGGCTCATGCCCGCGCTCCAGAGCGGAGACGACGAGGCGAAGCAAGCTGCGCTCGACGCCCTCAAAGAGCCCTATCGCAAGCACCTCGAGGCCATGGACGCTGTCGACAGTGAAGCCGCAGACCAGGCGGCGACCGCGGAGACCGGCGTGGACAAAGAGGTGAGAGCGGACATGTGGATCCTCCTCGGGACGGCGGCGCTCATCAGCGCCACCCTGCTCGTGATTGCGCTCTTCATCCGCAAGCTCGCCCTCGCCCAAGCGGACAGGGAGAAGCGCGCGTCCGAGGAGCTCGCGGCAGTGAGCAGCCAGAACGCCGAGCGCGAGCGTCAGCAAGCCGAAGAGCTGCACAACAAGGCGAACGCCATCCTCTCGGCGGTCAACGCGGCTGCGGCCGGCGACCTCACGGTCGAGGTCCCCGACCTCGGCGACGACACGATGGGCCAGGTCGGCGCGGGCGTCCAAGACCTCATCACGGGGCTCCGCAACAACATGTCGACCATGGCGGAGAACGCTCGCATGCTGGCAGTCGCCTCCGAGGAGCTCTCCGCGGTGAGCGAGCAGCTGAGCTCGAACGCGACGTCCACGGCCGCACAGGCCGAGAGCGCAGCGTCCGGCGCCGAAGAGGTCCACTGTACGCTCCAATCGGTCTCCACTGGAACGGACGAGCTCTCGGCCGCCATTCGCGAGATCGCGAAGAGCGCAGCGGAGGCAGCCCACATCGCGACGTCGGCCGTCTCGGTCGCCTCGAACAGCAACGCCATGATCGGCAAGCTCGGTGAGAGCAGCGCCCAGATCGGCGCGGTCATCAAGGTCATCACGACCATCGCGCAGCAGACGAACCTGCTCGCCCTCAACGCGACCATCGAGGCCGCGCGCGCAGGAGAGGCCGGCAAGGGCTTCGCGGTCGTCGCGAACGAGGTCAAGGAGCTCGCCAAGGCCACGGCCAAAGCGACGAACGACATCGGCAGGATGATCGACGCCATTCAGGCGGATACCCAAGGTGCCGTCACGGCTATTGGAGAGATCACGCGCATCGTCGGCGAGATCAACGACCTGCAAAACACCATCGCCAGCGCCGTCGAGGAGCAGACCGCGACGACCAAGGAGATGAGCCGCATCGTCGCCGAGGGCGCGCGAGGCGCAAAGGACATCTCGGCCAACGTGACTTCCCTCGCCGCCACCGCAAACGAGACCACGACTGGCGTCGCCAAGGCTCGCCAGGCCGCGACCTCACTGTCCAATATGGGCCAGAAGCTCCAGGCCCTCTTCCAGGGGCTCACGTTCGAGAAGAGCGCATATCCGTCCAAGGCTCCCCCGGCTGCCGCGGCCAAGAACGGCGCCGCGCGCTCGAAGACGAACGGTTACAAGAATGGAAACGGCGCGAACGCGAGCGCCCTGTTCAGCCAAGGGAGGTTCTCGTGAAAGCGATTGTCGTGGATGACTCGCGTGCGATGCGGACCATCCTCAAGCGGGCCCTCACGCAAGCGGGATTCGAGGTGCTCGAGGCTGGCGACGGTCGCCAGGCGCTCGAGCAGCTCGAGAAGTCGGGTCCCCTCGACCTCGCGCTCGTCGATTGGAACATGCCAGTCATGACAGGCTACGAGCTCATCCTCGAGGTCCGCGCCAAACGTCGATTCGACCCCATGGCGATCATGATGGTCACGACCGAGACAGAGACTGCTCAGGTCGAGCGCGCCATCGACGCCGGGGCCAACGAGTACGTGATGAAGCCGTTCACCGAAGAAGCGCTCCGCGAGAAGCTCCTCCTCCTTGGATTTGCGGACGGATGATATGGGCAAGATCCGCGTCCTCATCGTCGACGACTCGGTGGTCATCCGCCGGCTCCTAACCAACATCCTGTCGGCCGAACCCGACATGGAGGTCGTCGGTGCGGCAGCGGACGGCGCCATCGCTCTCGCGAAGATCCCGCAGGTGAACCCCGACGTCATCACCCTCGACGTCGAGATGCCCGGCAAAGACGGGCTGGAGACCCTCGACGACATCCGCGCCAGTTACCCGTCTCTGCCCGTCATGATGTTCAGCGCGCTCACCGAGCGCGCAGCAGCCATCACCCTGGAAGCCATCGCGCGCGGCGCGACCGACTACGTGACCAAGCCTAGCGGGACAGGCAGTCGCGAGGCCTCCATCGAACACGTCCGGCGACAGCTCGTGCCGAAGCTCCGGGGCCTGGCGAATCGCGGGCTCTCGACGCGGCCGCCGGTGCCCCGCAAGCCCTCACCCCCGGCCGCGCCGAAGGCGGCGCCCGGCTTCAAGGTCACCCCCGAGGTGCTCGTCATCGGCGCCTCCACGGGTGGACCGACCGCGCTGTCGACGGTGCTGTCGGCGCTGCCAGCCAGCCTGCGCGTGCCGGTCCTGATCGTGCAGCACATGCCACCAGTGTTTACAAAGATGTTCGCCGAGCGCCTCACCACGGCGTGCCCGCTGAGGGTCAAAGAGGCCACGGCCGGCGATCGACTGATCAGCGGCCAGGTCCTCGTCGCGCCCGGCGACTATCATATGCGCCTCTATCGAGACGGGATCTCGACGCGCATCGTGCTCGACCAAAGCGAGCCCGAGAACTCTTGCAGGCCCGCGGTCGATGTCCTCTTTCGCTCGGCCGCCGCGGTGTTCGGGCCGGCCACGCTCGCGGTGGTCCTCACGGGCATGGGGACCGACGGCGTGCGCGGCTGCGAGCTCGTCCGAGAGCACGGCGGCTCCGTCATCGTGCAAGACGCGGCGACCTCTGTCGTCTGGGGGATGCCCGGTCTCGTCGCCAAGGCGGGATTGGCCAACGCCGTACTGCCTTTGGCAGAGATCGGTCGCGAGCTTACCCAGCGAATCGCTGCCTACCCGGGTGGCGATCGAGTCGCGGAGAGTCGTCATGTCCATTAGTGCCGGAGAAGCCGCCTTCGTCTGCGACCTGGTCTACGAGCGCTCGGCGATCGTGCTCGACCAGACGAAGACCTACCTGCTCGAGACGCGCCTCCTGCCGCTCGCGCGCTCGAATGGCTTCGAGTCCATCGACGCGTTCGTCGTGGCCGCGCGCCGCGACCGAGGGCCGCTCCAGACGAGCATCGTGGAGGCGCTCGCGACCTGCGAGACCTCGTTCTTCCGCGACCTCTGGCCCTTCGAGTGTCTGCAGAAGTCCGTCCTGCCCGCGCTCATCGAGTCCAGGGTGCGCCAGCGCAAGCTCGTGGTGTGGAGCGCCGCGTGCTCGAGCGGGCAAGAAGTTTACAGCATTGTAATGACCATCCTCGAGCACTTCCCGGACCTCGCGAACTGGGACCTCCGCTTCCTCGCGACGGACCTCTCGGAGCAGATCCTCGCGCGAGCGCGCTCGGGTCGGTACCAGCAGCTCGAGATGAACCGCGGGCTGCCCATTCGCTACCTGACTCGCTACTTCGAGCGACAGGACATGTACTGGCAGGTTCGCCCGAACGTGCGCGAGAGGGTCGAGTTCAAGCGACTCAACCTCATCGACAGGTGGTCCCTGCAGGACAAACCGGACATCGTCTTCATGCGCAACGTCCTCATCTATTTCGACGAGGCGACGAAGCGGCGCATCCTGCAGAAGGTCCGCCAGTCCATCGCCCCGGACGGTGCGCTGTTCCTCGGGGCCGCGGAGACCCCGCTCAACATCGACGATGGTTGGGAGCGTATCTCCCAGGCCAAGTTCTCCTACTTCCGTGTCCGTCAGGTCTAGAGGTCGTCATGATGATGCAAGAGGACGCCACAAACACCATCTGCCAAATCGTCGAATCGATGGCGCGCGCCGTCCTAGGCGCGGATGCGTGGAGGGTGGAGACCGCCACCGAGATTGGACGGTATCACTGGTTCGTCGGGTGCGTGACCGTCACCGGCGGTTGGAATGGCGCGGTCACGATGACCTGCACCAAGACCTTCGCGCGCCGAGCCGCGAGCTCCATGTTCGGACTCGAGGACGAAGACGTCACCGACGACGACATGCGGGACGCCGTCGGTGAGCTCACGAACATACTCGGCGGTAACTACAAAGCGTGCGTGAGCGTCGCGGGGAGCGGACTATCGCTCCCAGTCGTGGTCGAGCCCCCCCTCAGGGTGCCGGGCACCGCGACCACGTCTGTCGTGTGGTTCGCAATTGGTGAGGAATTGGTCTGCGTTGGCATCCTGGAGCGACCAAGCGGGCACCCAACGTGGGGGGGTTTGTCATGACTGTCCTCGTGTTCGATCCGAGCGGGTCGTCCGCTCCACAGCTGTCGGACCTGCTGAAACAAGCGCATAGAGAGGCTCGGGCCACGAGCGACGAAGTCGAGGCGCGCCGCCTCGCGCAGCTGCTCGGGGTGGTGGTCATCGCGTTGACCGACCAGGTCTCGAAGAGCATCGATCTCATCCGGCACGTGCGCGAGACCGAGTCTGGCTCCGTGTACTTGCTCGTCGCCGCCCCGGCCAACGCAGAAGCGCAGGTCGAGCTCGCGTACGAGGCGGGCTGCGACTGTGATGTTCGACTGCCGACTACCGCGAGCGCGTTCAACGCGAGGCTCTTGCCCGCCGATCGACGCCAGCTCTCGCGCGTCAGCCAGACTGCGAGGAGTGCCGTGCGCGCGAACGGCGCCAGACCCCTTACGCCGGCGACACCCGGCGCCGCGACGACCGCTGCGATGCCGGCCGCGCGCCCTGCCCCCTCTTCGATCCTCGAGGTGGTCGTCCGGTCCGCAGCCTGGCGAGGGATGGGCGCTGATCTGCAGCGCGTCGCCTCGACCTTCCTGACCGTGAACTGCAACGCAGTCCGGCTCGAGGGTGAGCCCGACATCGCGCTCGCGCGCGGCATTGTCCTTGCGAACGTCGACCAACAACTGGAGGTCCGCGTCGCCCTCGCGACAGACGCCAAGAGCGCTCGCACCTTCACGACTCACCTCTTCGGCGAGGACTCGAGTGACCTCGAGGCAGACATGCTCGGGGAGCTCGCCAATATGGCGATGGGCGCGCTCAAGGCCGCCTTCGCGAAGGAGTCGGTCCCGTTCACGGGCGGCCTGCCCGAGGCCCTACCCCCGAATCGCTTCCTCCAGTTCAACGCGCAGTGTGTCCACGTCGAGCAGTTCGCGCTCGCGGTCCACGACGCGCGCATCTTCGTCCGCGTCGGGATCCACTCGAAGCGCAATGTCCTCGTCGGCGCGCCCGCGCTGCAAGAAGGCATGGTGCTCGCCAAAGACGTGTTCAACGCCAAAGGCATGCTGCTGCTCACAGCCGGTACCCGCTTGTCCGCGACCTCCGCAGATCGACTTCGCCAAGCTCTGGCCAGGACGCAATCTGTGGAGGTGGCGTGGAGGGGACAATGACCTCGAAGCGACTTGTCTTCGTCGGCCCCACAGAGGGCCACGCAACCCGTCTGAGGCGCGTGCTCCGCGCGACCGCGAGAGGCTCGGACGAATGGACGGTAGTGCGCTGTTCGGACCCGCAACAAGCGCTCGACGAGCTGTCGCAGGCGCCGACCGACGTCGTCGTGTCGGAGCTCGAGCTCGCAGGCATGGACGGCCCGACCTTCCTCGAGAAGGTCAAGCGAATGAACCCCTCGTCGGTGCGGCTCGCGATCACGCAGAGCGGCGACGCGCGCCAAGGCGTCGCTGCCATCCAATCAGCCCAGCAGGTGCTGCGGCCGTCCTGCTCCGACGAGTTCCTCGGCGAGATGATCCATCGAACGGAGCGTCTTCACCGGTTCGTCGGGAACGAGACAGTCCGCTCCGTGGTCGGCGGCCTCGACCGCTTGCCGTCGGTGCCGAAGACCTATTGGGCGCTCATGCGGGCGGCCGGTAGACCCAAGACCAGCATCGCGGACCTCGCCCGCATCGTCGAGAGCGATCCGGCGATGAGCGCCAAGGTGCTGCACCTCATCAACTCGGCGTTCTTCGGGCTCGCGCGGCGCGTGACCTCCATTCATCAAGCGGTCAGTCTGCTCGGTATAGACCTCTTGAAAGGGCTGGTGTTGAGCGCGCACGTCTTCGCGACCTTCGAGGAGGTCAAGCTGCCCGGCTTCAGCCTCGACCTCTTTCAAGAGTACTCCATTCGCATCGCGAACCTCGCGAAGCGCTTCATCACCACCTCACCGGAGCGAGAGGCCGCGTTCACCGCCGGGCTCGTGCACGACCTCGGCAAGCTCGTCGTCGCCATTCGCTTCCCCGAGCAGTTCGCGAGGATCACGCGACGAGCGTCGACCGCGCCAATGCCCTATCACGAGGTCGAGCGAGCCCACATCGCCGCGACCCACGCCGAGCTCGGCGGCTATTTGCTGGGTGTCTGGGGCCTGCCGTTCGAGATCGTCGAGGCTGTCGGCTATCACCACGAGCCGATGCTGGCGCTCGGCCCGAACTCCAACACGGACCTCTCGATCCTCGCGGCTGTCCATACGGCGGACTCGCTGTTCGGGATCGTCACCTGCGGCGAGCCCGAGGAGCGGCTCGACAGGATCTTCCTCGAGCGCGCTGGGCTCTTGCAGCACTTGCCGGAGTGGCGCCGCCTCACGGAAGAAGAGGCCGCGCGCATCCACTGAGCAAGAGCGCGCGCGACGCGCGAGAGCATGGAAAACCTCGAGGGCGCCGCCGATCGGCTGGCGCCCTCGCGTGCGTCTCGAGTTTCAGGCCTGTCAGTGGACACCGTGCTCGATCAGGAAGGGTGCGTACTTCTTGTCGCTCCCTTGGATGTGCTTCGTCAGCCAGTTCTTCAGGAAGCTCAAGACCTCCATGCCGAGCGCAGCGCTCGCGCCCGCGTGGTACTTCGACTGAACGGCGAGGACCTGCTTCGCCAGGGCATCGTGCTCGGCGCGGTGGGCCTCGAAGTCGGGGTACTTGTGCATCTTCATGTAGCGCTCTTCGTTCGCGAAGTGCGTCTTCGTGTAGTTGATGAGACCGTCCAGAATCTTCCCCAAATGGTCTTTGGCGCTACCTGCTTGGGCGGCGTCATAGAGCTCATTGAGCATCCCCAAGAGCTTCTTGTGCTCGTTGTCGAACTGACCAATCCCGACGCTCAACTTGGGGCTCCACTCCATCAGTGCCATATCAACCTCCGGTTCCTAAACAGTTCGATCTTCCAATATCGAATGAGCGCTCGCCGCCACGGTCGTGACCTCGGCCCGCAGCGCTCCCAAATCGGATGCAAGCTTGTCCATCGTGCTGGCGGCCTCCTCGACGGACTCCCTCACGGTGTGAGTCAGGGCGTCTTGGTCCATGACGGTCGCCGTGACCTGGCCCACCATCTCGTGGATTTTCCCTACGCTCAGCGACGTCGCGTCCATGGCGGCCGACACGGCGAGGGTCGCCGAGCGTATGCGCTCGACCTTGCGGCGAATCTCGACTGTCGCCTCGGCGGTCTGGCGCGACAGGCTCTTCACCTCCGAGGCCACGACGCCGAAGCCCCGCCCCATCTCGCCCGCGTGCGCCGCCTCGATGGCAGCGTTGAGCGCGAGCAGATTGGTGGTGCGCGTGATGTCCTCGATGACGGTGACGACCTCGCCAATCTGTTCCCCGAGCGCCGCGAGCTCTCTCAGGCGTCCGGCTGCGTCTGTCACGTTCGACAGCGCCTTCTCGGCCGCGGCCTGCGGCGCGTTCGAGTTCGTCCAGACATCCTTTATGCCGTAAAGGAGCTGACTGATCATCGCGGTGGTCGTGCGGACATTGAGGGCTGCTTCTTCGGCGGTGCCAGTGGCGGTCTCCAACGTGGCGCCGACCCCCTCGACCGCCGTCGCGAACCGGCCCAACCCCTCGGCGAGGGCGCCATTGGGCGGCGGCTTCGTTTCGGACTTGGGTCCGTCGTCACCACCCGGCCCGACGCTGACGCTCTCTGTCTGGACTTGCTCGCGGCCCCAGGCAGCCCACACACGGCGCTCTGCGACTGGCTCCTTCGTTACGGCTTTTGGGTGCATCGTCGTTGGCGCTCCCACGGGTTCACTGGCGATCAGCAATCCTCGACGAACAACAAAGCAACGGGCATGCCCCACGCGCCGCGCGCCAACGTAGGAATACGTTGTGGCTCCGTACATCTCTGGAAGAGAGCGCCGATGTGCTGACGGTCAACCGTCAATACGATGACGCCGAGGACGGCTCAGGAGACGACACGCCAGGCGACGACCTTGCCCCCACCCGCCCCGAGCGCCTCGTCTATTCGCACACTTACAACAGCGTCACTTCCAAAGATGTCATGCAGCGCGTATTCGAAGTCCTCGAGCGGGATGGGCACGCCTGCCATTGGCTTGAGTCGGAGCTCGATCGAGCCGTCTCGGTCTTGGACGAGCGCGTGTTGAACGAACGGAGCGAGCGGACGGAGCCTGCGGGCGATGTCGACGGACGAGACGCGTGAACCGTCCATTGCACGAAAGGAGACTGGAGCGCGACCCTCGAGGTCGAAGATTGCGCGAGCGACAGTTCCGTCGCGCAGAGTCAGCGCCCCGAGTCGGCCATAATCGCCAGTGCGGTAGCGCACGAGTGGCAAGAAGGGATTCCGTCCGCCGGTCACGGTGAGCTCGCCGCGCTCGCCGTCCGGGACACGATTGCCGCGCGCGTCGAGGGCCTCGACGTAGAGATCGGGCAAGAGGACCACGTGGGCCTCGGAGCCCGGCAGGCGCACTGCGACGGGGCCTGTCTCGGTGGTCGAATAGAGGTCGACGACGCGCGTCCCCCAACTGCGCTCGATGGAGGCCTGCTGCGCGATCGACAGGTGGACGGCGCTCGAGACGACGAGCCGCGGGCGAAGCTCGACGCCGAGCTCGATGGCGCGCGCGAGGGTCACAGGCTCGGACGCGATGAAACGGGGCGCGAGCTCGGAGAGGAACCGATCACGCGAGGCGCCGCCGCCTGCCCAGTCGTGCTCCGCGAGGTTCGCCTTCACGAACACGGCGCCGCGCCAGCCGCTCATCGTCGTCGCGAAGACGTAGGTCTGACGCTGCACGGTCAGGTTGAGCGCGAACGGCACGCCCTCCTCGGGGTCGAGCGCGACGCCCGCGAGCGTCGCGGCGCGCTCGAGGTGCGCGAGGTTCTGCACCATCGCCGCCGGGTGACTCGGGACGATCACCGCGTGGCCCGTCGTCGCGCTCGTCGAATAGACGACAGCGTCGTCGAGCGGCAGATCGCGCGGGACGAGCTCCTCGAGTCGCCTGGCGATCGCCTCGCGATCCGTCGTGGGGAGCTCGTCGAAATCACGGCGCACGTCGAAGCCACGCGGCAGGTCCTCGAGGGCGAAGAGCCGGTCGCGGAGCGCGTCGACGAAGCTCGTGATCCGCTCGCTCGGGCGGAGCTCGACCTCGCGCGGCGCGCTCGCGACTGCTGCGCGGAACGCCGCGAGCTTCTCGAGATCCCGGGCTCCGACGCGATCGCCGAGCTGCCGGTTCCACTTGGGTGCGTCCGCGTGCTGGAGCACGCGCTCGAGGCCCGCGAACGCGCGCTCGGTGATGAGGGGGGTTCGCTCGCGCCACGCGCTCGGGATGGGGCTCATCACACTAGTCCTCGAAGGTCGTCCGCGCTGCCTGACGGCGCGCCTCTTCTTCTTCGGCGCGCAGGCGCTCGAGCTCCTTGCGACGCGCTTCACGAGCGTTCTCCCGCTCGCGCGCCTCGCGGACGAGCTCCGCGCGGCGCACGGAGTCCAGCGTCGCGAGCCGATCGTCCGCGATCTCTCGCGACTCGCCCGCGGGCAAGAGGCCGACCTCCGCGATGCACGTCCGCACGAGCTCTTCGCGGCGCTCGGAGTCCTCCACGAACGCGCGCGGCATGACGAGGCCGGCGAGCGCTCGCAGCCGCTCGATCATGAGGGCGCGCAGCTTCGTGATGGGCGCCCCCTGAAACGCAGGATCGAAGAGGAGGAACGTCGTCACCGCGACGAGCGACTGATGTCGGAGGCTCGCGCGATCGTCCTTCGCGAGGCCGAGCTCGGTGACGAGCTCCGCGAGCTCGCCCGACGTGAGCGCGCGCTCGGCCCGGGCTCGGAAGAGATCGGCGACGACCGCGTCGAGCTCGATCGCGTCGGGCGCGGAGCGCAGCCCGCCGAGGAAGATCGCAGGGGTCTCGGCGAGGCGACTCGACAAGCGCTCGACGTCGGGGGTCACGGTGAAACCCACGTTAACAGCCTGTCCGTCGACCGCCCAGCCGCGGCCCATCTACTGACAGCACTGTCAACGCTGCCAGAGGCTCATCGGCTCCGCGTCGAAGCGGACCTCGAGCTTGTGGCTCTTCGTCAGGCTCGCGACCTCGGCCTCGAGGTCGGCGCCGCCGGTCGCGGGGCGCGCGATCCTCACGGTCTTTCGTTTGAGGGCTCGCACGCGCTCGAGCGCGCCGGCGATCGAGCCCTTCTCGTAGCGCGAAGACCACGGATGCAGCGAGACCTCGTCGTGCCCGTGTCGGAAGCGGAGCGTCCAGTTCCGCGGCACGAGGAACTGGCCGTAGCCGCCCTCGAGCACGACGCGAAGCTCGTCGATGCGTGCGCCGTCGAGCTCCTCGACCGCGTCCGCGAGGCGCCCGTCTGTCACGAAGAGCACCACCGTCCGCGCGCCGAAACGCCGCGCGAGCTCCATCGCGACCGCGGGCTCTTTGCTCATCGTTCCGAAGAGCTCGAGCGACGGAAACGCCGTGTTCTTCAGGTCGATCGGCCACTCGGCGCTGCCGAGCGAGCGGATCGCGGGGAACGGCCCGCCGTCGACCAACGTCTTGAAGAAGCTGTCGCCCGCCCACCTCTGGATGACGAGCGCGCGCAGCGACACGAGCGCGGGCAGGACCTTGGCGAGCGCGCTCGCCTCCGCTTCGTGGAAGTAGCCGTTCTGATCGACGAAGAGCTCCTCGACGGTGCGCCACTCCTTCGCCGCCGCGGACCGCTCGAGCTCGGCGGGCCTGCTGAGGACGATGCGTACGCGCGAGAGGAAGCCTCGCTCGAAGACGCGCGAGCCGAGCTCCGCGCCGGGGATGTTCCCTGTCCACGCGTCGATGTTGTCTTTCAAGAGCGCGGCTGCGCGCTTTCGCGCCTTCGGGTCGGTGAGGCCGCGGCTCATCGCGAGCGACAAACTGATGAACTCGCCACGCGGATCGTTCGCGGCCGACAGCGCATCGGCGAGGACCGCGCGCCGATCGTCGCTCGCGGGCTCACTCCACACGGCGTCCCACAGCGCGCCGAGGTCGACGGCGCCCCCGCTGCTTTTGCTCGCTTCCGCGAGCAGAGCCTCGGGTGCGGCGCCCTGCTGTTCCTTGGTCATGCGTCGGAGGAGCGCGCTCGCCTCACCTCGAAACGGCGCGGCCCCGAGCGAGTCATATCGCCCGAGGAGCTCCGGGAGCTTCTTCGCGATGCGCGGATCGGATGGGAATTTCCTGAGCGCGTTGACGCGCGTGAGGGCCTGCTTCCACGTGCCGGGCCAGAGCGCGTCCATCAGCC
>JAXLYR010000034.1:0-32705 GCA_046351325.1 Polyangiaceae bacterium
TAGCTGACATTCTGGTAACCCATTACCGTCGGTATGGCTGACACCTCTGTAACACCAGCTCGGAGGCGGGCCCTGCCACGACCGACGCTGGCGACCGCTCGTGTCAGTGGACAGCGACGGCCGCGAGGCTCGTGAGGAGCAACAGAGCAAAGACGCCGATGAACCCGACGAGGCCCATCAGGAGGGCCAACACGGAGCGGCCAATCCCGGCTGGCGGGACATGCTTGCGCGCGACGAAGATCCCCCGCACCCCACCTATGAACGCAACCAAATCGAGGACGAGCGCGGCGAGACAGGCATAGAGCCCCACAGCGACATAGAGACCCGGCAGTCGATCGAGCAGCTTGATCATGGCAGCAGCGCTCCCGAAGCCGAGGACATAGGCAGTGACGGCACACGTGAGCGGGATTGTTCCGGGCGGGCGCGAGGGCTGCATTTGCGAGCGGAGCCTCTCATGCATGAGAGCGGCGGGAGAAAATTGCGGCGCGTGAAGGTGGTGTCAGGGCAGGAGCTCGGCTCGTCGTACGTTTCGACCTTCACATGAGGCCCAGCCATCCCGCCCCCGCTCTTCCGACCATGTCGCTCCTCATGGTCGTCGCAATCGGGTGCAGCGCTCCCACGACGGCCGCCACAACCCACGACACAACCACCAACACGCCATTGGACGCGTGCGGAGCGGTCGTGCGGCGAGAGCAGCCGAGCGTCAGCGATCCGGTCCTCGCGACGCGTGTGGTGAGCGCGGACAACTGGCTCGAGCTTCATCGCGTCCTCTATGGCGACGCGCTCTCGCCCACGAACGAGGCTGACGCGCGAACTTCTCTTTGCGTGCGAGGCGACGTCGGTCGCTGCGTGGGCGACGGGCCGTGGGTGCTGAGCCGCAACCTCGAAAGCGCCTATATGGAGCTCGAAGACCACGTCTTTCCCATCGAGGGAGGCCGGCTGCTCGCCTTCCATACGGTCGTCGCTCGAACCAATCCATATACGCTCGCCAACGATATTCTCTGCGTGACGGAGCAGACCCTCGAGGTGCGGCTCGAGCATGGGATTGTCCACGTCTCGCGACGCACGCAGGAGCTCGACGAGAACGCAGAGCCCCCCGCGTTCAACAAGCCCTGCCCCCGCAAACCCGAGCAACTGGAAGATAGCGTCTTCGACGCCCGCACGGGGCGCCTGTTCTTACAGGTCAGTCGCCCGGGCGGCCCCGACGCCCCCCGGGTGAGCGTCCTCGACGAGGACTCGGCCGAGGTCAGGGGCGGCGCGTGCCGTAGGGAAATCCCAATCAGGTGAGCGCGACGCCAGGACCCACGCCTGCGGCGCGTGCGCGAGTCATGGTCTCGGTGTACGCCCCGAGCAAGGCGCCCACTTCGAGCTCGTGAGCCTCCTCGAGAGCCCGGCAGGCCTCCTCGACTGCTGCGAAGACCTTCACGTGATCGCGCCTGCGTGTGAGCTGCAGGAGCCCGGCGACCACCCCGCGCGCGAGCGCGCCGGCGAACCCCTCTGAACGGATCACCACAGCGCTCAATCCAACTTGATGGCCACCGTCTCGAATGAGCCGCTCGAAGAGGGCGCGCCCATTCGGATCGATGCCTCGAGACACGTCCTTCCGATCGAATACGAAGAGGAGCCCACCTCTCAGCCCGAGTCGCATCCCCTCGTCGATCACGGTCTTCAACACGCCGAGCTCGCTGCCGCTCAGCTGGTGGTCCAAATGAACGATGGCGATCGGGTTGAACTCCGCGATGACGTTCCCCTGGTCAGAAGAGCGGATCTTCAGGACGCCACGGGGAGAGAGAGTCACGGTCGCAGCCTATAGCCCGAACCCCTCCTGAAAACCCCCTTAAAGATCGACCAGATGGTCCGTTCAGGGGACGTGCCATCCAAGAACTCGCCAGGGTACGGGTGGGGCGTCGTCACCCTCGACGCGGACGACCTCTCCGCCTGCCAGTCGGAAACACTCCGAAATCGCGTTCGCCGGCCGAGCCGCATCCCGCCGGCGCGCACCGCCAAAGTCGCCCCTGAGAGCCCCGCGCTGCCTCCCAATCCGGAAGAGCAGCTGCGCTCCGCGAGCCTGGTCGAGCGCCTGAACGCGCTCTTCACTTCTCCGAGCTATGAGCCGCCCCTCTTGCCGACAGCCGCGATGCAGCTGCTCGAGATGAGCCACTGCAAGACCTGCTCATTCGCGGACATCCTCAAGGTGCTCGAGAGCGATCCCATGGTCGCAGCGCGCGTGCTCAAGGTCGCGCAGTCCCCCGTCTACGCAGGCAAGGCCCAGATTCAGTCGCTCGAGCAGGCGCTGGTCCGGCTCGGGCTACACAACCTCGGTGACCTATTTCTTCAGGTGACGATGACGGCGCGAGTCTTCCGCGCGCGGGCCTATCAGGTACAAATGGAGCAACAGCGGCGGCACGCCGTAGCGACGGCCCACGCCTCGCGCCTCGTCTGTCGAGCGACGGCGCTGCCAGACGAATATGCCTTTCTCTGTGGGTTGCTGCACGACGTCGGCTTCGTCGCGGTCCTCATCGCGCTCTCGGAGCCGAACAATGGAATCCGCGGGCCCGCCGGGGCCCTGCCCTACGACGTAGTCCGCGACGCTGCCATGGCTGTGCACACACACGCCGGCGCGCTCATCTGCGACGCTTGGCGCCTGCCTCAGGAGGTCAAGCTGGTCGTGCAACACCACCATCAACCGCGGATCAACGGCATCTACCACCCCATGTCGACCGTGGTCCATCTCGCTGACCTTCTTGTAACAAAATACGAGCTCAGCGAGCCTGTGGTCGTAGACGCCAATGTTCAAGCGGTGCGCGAGACCGTGAACATCTCGAGTCGAGCTTGGCAGAACATCGAGCAGACCTTCCACGCACAGGCGAAGCAGCTCGGCTTGGTGCGGGCTTGATTCTCACGTGCCAACCTTTTTCGCCGAGAGGCGAAAAAGACATGGCCCGCAGGGCGAATGGGGCCCCAACCCCATTCGGGATTCTCACGTCGAGCGCTCGTCCACGCCTGCGCTCTGTGACTCTCCCTGTTTGACGTCGCTCTCTCGGCGCAGGATGCGCCGCACGCCGTCCATCAGCTCCGCCGGCTGAAAGGGCTTCTGCATGAAGACCACGCTCGAGACCTCCACGTTGCGGAGGACCTCGCTAACGTCCATATGGCCGGAGCAGACGATGACTGGGATTCGCCGCGCGTGACAGCGCTCGATGACTGGCCCAGCGTCCCCGTCTGGCAGGCTCGCGTCGGTGAGGAGGAGGTCGAACCCGCCGTGCTCGTCGAGCTTCGCGAGCGCCTCGGAGACGGTCGCCGTCGCGATGACGCGACAGCCGACCCGGCAAATGACTCTGTCGATCGCGCGCCGCACCTGCGGCTCGTCCTCGAGCACCAATACGCTCGCGCTCGCGAGCGGCTCCGGCGCCGCCTCTTTGGACGCAGGCGCGCGCGGGGCCCGAGAGCTGACATCCATGTCAGCGCAAGGAACCTGCAAGCGAACGCGGGTCCCGCCGACTTCACGCGGTTGGATGCTGAGTGAGCCCTTGGCGCTCGCGACGGTGCGCTTGACCATCGCGAGCCCCAGACCCGTACCGCGCGGCTTGGTGGTGAAGAACGGCTCGCCGGCGCGGGTCGCCGCGTCCCCGACGAACCCGTCTCCTGTGTCCTCCACCTCGACGACGACGGTGTGCTTGGACTCTGCCGACATTCGACATCGCAGCGTAAGGGTCCCTCCGCGAGGCATCGCGTCCCTCGCGTTGAGCGCCAGGTTCAGGAGGGCCTGCTCGAACTCGCCGCTCGAGATCGGCAAACGGGGTGTCGGGGCCGTATCGCACTCGACCGAGATCGACTCGGGGAACAGTCGCTTGAGCGCTTTGCACAACGTGGCCACCGAGTCGGCGGGCACCGCTTGATCGGTGGGCTGCGAGCCCTGCTTGGCGAACGCGAGGAGCTGCCGGGTGGTCGCGCGCGCCATCTCGACGGCGTGCTCGATCTCGACGAAGAGCTCGCCTCGCTCGTGCGGCGCGGCGTCTCGCAGCGCGTAGAGGTTCGTCGAGATAGTCGTCATAACATTGTTGAAGTCATGAGCGGCGCCGCCCGCGAGCTGTCCGACGGCCTCGAGGCGGCGACTGTCCGCGAGGGCGCGCTCGACCTCCGCTTGCTCGAGCCTCGCTTGCTGCTCTCGCGCCCTCGCCGCGAACTCCTGGTTGATGGCTTGCTTGAGCGCGAGGAGGAGCCTCGCGAAGGCGTACGTTGACACCCCTGTAAGCATCGCGACGGTGAGGGCGACCCGAACGAAGCCGTGGAGGCCGTCCGGCAAGGTCGGCCAACTGCGCGGCGCACCGTTGGACACGAGCAGGCCGAGCATCCCGAGGCACAGCGCTATGACCCCACCGAGCCCCACCGCGACGCGCTCGTAAAAGAAGACGGCGAAGAGGGACCAGCCCAACAGCATCGCGCCGGTGCCCATCAACGGCCCGAACTGAAGCAAGGCCAGCGCCGTAGCGACCAGTAACCCGGCGACGAACACGGCCGCGCCGATTCGGGGGCGGCGCTCTTGGTCCCACCAGAGAATGACCAGCGCACCCGTGAGGGTCACGAACTCGCAGAGCATCACGCCGAACGGACGCTGACCTCGGATCGCGCCGATCAGCGAGAGGGCCAGCGTCGGCAGGCCAATCCAGATCGTCACGTGCCGCGCGATTCGGAGGATCGCGCGGCGCGCGTCCTCGAGCACCCGCTCACCCCGCGGGTCCGTCGCGTCCCGATCGTTCGGCGAAAGACTCGGACGCATCCCATTTCATCTTCGCACCCGACCTCGCGCACGGCCAAGGCGCAACGGCGAGCAAGAGAGCGCTCGAGTGAACGAGGGCGTTGGTCCAAGGGACCATTCGCTGACGAACCTGTCAGATTCGCAGGTGACGCCGCCGCCCCTGGCGTCCGTTCAGGACGGGAAGTTGACTGACAGAGTTGTTCGCTGCTCAGCGAGCTCCCAGAACTTCGCGGCGATGTCGGCGGGCTCGAGCGTCGCGCTCCCGTGGTCGAAGGCCGTGCCCTTCACGAGGCCGAGCACGACCACCTCACCCACGTAGATCCCCTCGGGTCCGAGCTTCTGGGACAGGAGCCCTACGGTCTTGTGCTGAGCGGCCTTGGCGACGGCGAGACCCATCGAGTTGAACTGCGTCGCCATCGCGTCGACCTTGGCGTCGTAGAACGCGAAGCCGCCACCCGTGACGAGGAGCGCGCCCTTGTTCGAGCGGAGATCCTCGAAGGCGGCCTGCGTCGCGGCGAGGAGTCCACTGACAGCCGTGTCAAATACTCCACGAAGCTCGCTCGCCGAGGCCTTGGTGAGGTCGCCCGCGCCGCCGCTGTAGGCGTTGTAGTGCAGGACTCCGATCGGACCGAGCGCGGCCCGCACAGCGCCAATCATCCCCTTCACGGCCTCGGCGTCACCGAGATCGCAAGGGAACGCTTGCGCCTTCACCCCGCTCCCCGCGAGGGCGGCGGCGGCGGCCTCGAGGCGCTCCTTGTTGCGAGCGACGAGGGCGACGGGATGTCCCTCCGCCCCGAACTTGCGCGCGACCGCGTCGGAGATTCCGGGCCCATGTCCACATACGACGATGGTTGATTTCATCCCGCGCGAATAGCACCGGTTGCTAGAACCTACGAGTACGTTGATTGAATGGCGCCCCAAGCTCTTCGTGTTCGTCCTCGCGGGGCTCGGCAGCTCGGCAGTCGGGTGTGGTCCAAAGGGTCGGCTGCGGGATGAGGTCAGCCACGCGGCGAGCCCGTCGACCGCCACAGTGATATTGCGGGAGCCGCCGTCAGCTACCGTCGAGAGCGCGAGCGCGCCAGTGATCGAGCGAGAGCGTCCTCTTCCAGTCGACCCCGTCCTCGAGGTCAGGTGGTCGGCCTTGGGCCGGGTCCTGTCGATCTACGAGGACGGCGCGGTGAAGATCGCCATCGAGCAATTGGGAGGTACACCCAACTCGGGCGCTGTGTCGGCGGACAAAGTCGAAGAGGTCCACGTGCTCCTTCGACAGCTCGCGTTCTGTAGTCTATCCCCCAAAGCGAGAGAGAGCTCGCCCGGTTACATTGTTGTAGAAGCGCGATTCGCCGATCTGACCTGCTCTGTCGAGCTGCCCGATCGGCGATGGGATCAGTCTCCGCGGCCCAAGCGCGCATTGGACGCGCTGCGGGCCTTGGAGGCCGAGGCCTGCCCGAGCGGCTGTAAGCGCTAGCTAACTAGTTGCGAGTGCGCCGAAGCCGCCGCGACTTCAATGGCAGGAGAGGTTCTCCTCGATTGGATTGCACCGCGGGCAACCGATGTTGCCACACGGCCCGAGGCGATGTCGCGTGTCGCGGACCGTGCGAACACGCGCCGACTTGAGGCGCGCTCGCTTGCTCTTACTGTTCTGTCCGCTCAGCTTCCACCCCTCGTATTTGGCTCGCTCGGCTGCTTTGCGACCTCGCTTCTTCGCGCGACGTCGCTTCTTTGCCTCCGACTTGGTCCTTTTGCTCATGACAGTCCACCCACCGCCGCGTCGTTGCCGTGCGGAGCGGGCGATCGGGGTTTCGTGCCCCGCGGCTGCCAGCGAGATCGCTGGCGTCGGCCGTCCCCGAGTCGCCCGCGAACAGGCGTCGCTCGATGGTGCGCGTGACGTTGTCTCCGCGTGACGACGTCACGCGCTACGGGCGCTGGTCTGAAGCACTTTGGAGCCTCCTCCTGCGGCCCAGACGGCGGGCGCGGCCTCGCCTGACCACGCGAGCTCTCGCGAGCGAGCGAATCCAGGCAGAATGGCCGCTCGATGGTTCAAGATGCCCTCTACGACGTGGTCGTCGTGGCGTCGCCCGAGAGCGCGGCGTGGGAGTCCGGCCGCGCCTTCGGCGCCCTCGTCGTCGACCCGCTGCTCGAGAAGGACGTCGACGTCATCGGTCCGCTCCAGCCGGCAGCGACCGCAGCGCCCGGCGAAGCCATCCCTAGATGGGCCGTGTACGACTGCGCTGAGGTCCCCGGTGCGGTGATCGCGAGGCTCTCCCGACCGGTGGCTTCGGCGTTCGGCGCGCCGCTCGCGCCCGAGGCGATCGTGCTGGCCACGCCTCACGCGGAGCGCGGGGCGTGGCACCTCTACGGCTTCGCGGTAGAGAGGCCCGAGGCCGAGCGCGACGCGGCGCGCTTCGAGATGATCCGCCTGGCGATGAGCGTCCTCGACGCCACGTCGGTGACCCTCATCGAGCCACTCGAATCGCAGCTCGTCACGCGTCTTCCGGAGCTCGGTGCGGTCACGACCCTCGCGACCGACACGCCCGAGCGAGGCGGGCGCAGCGCGGCGACGCTGCGAATCACCAGGCGGGAGCCCGTCGTGCGCGCACGAGCGGCAGTCGCAGCGCCCTCACGTCTCGCGCTCGCTCGTCGCGGCCCCGCAGCGCTCCTCGATCGGCTCGAGCCCTTCGTCGTCGCGCCGAGCTGGCGCTTCGCGAGCTTGGAGCTCTCGCCTTTTGGCGTGTCGATCCCCGACGAGAACTGCATCGATGTGCTCGGTTCGCGCGCACGCGAGCTCCTCGACCGACTCGTCCGATTGGATCGGCTCACGTTCGGCGAGGAGGGCATGCCGATGCCCGAGTGGCTCTTCGTCGACGCGTCGGCGTTGCCCGGGGTCATCTGCGGGCTCGGCCTGCGCGCACGAGAGATCCCTGCAAAAGACCTGGCGCGACTCGATTTGTCAGCGAGCCTTGACGACCTCGTCCCGCTCGCGATGTTCATCGCGGTGCCGGTGCGACCCCCGAAGGTCTGGTTCGGCCACAACCTCGCGTCGCTCAATCGCTTGCTGCCCGACCTCGGCCTTCGCGGGCTCGCGGGCGTTTGCAAGGCGCTCGGCCTCGTGGTGATGCGCGCCGAGGAGCAGCTCGGCGCGACACAGTGGGCGTCCGAGGCTCTCCACGTCCACTCGCGGTTCGGTCCCCTCGAGCTCCTGAGCACGTGGACGCCCGCACACGCGGACCCGGCGACGCTGACCTATCGACTCCGCGTCACCGCCGAAGGCCTCGCCAGAGCGACGTCGGGCGCGCGCGCGCCGAGGCAATTCGCAGGCGCCTTCTTGGTGGAGGCGGAGGACCACGCGACCTTCCGCGAGCTCGAGCGCCGCACCGAGCGCGGCGAGCGCTTCGCGATCGTCGGCCCGCCCGAGACGGACGGCGCCGGCGTGAAGCGTGTGCCCGTGGCGCCGCTCAACGCGTGAGCCGCGCGAGCACGGCCTCGCGCAGCGTGAGCGAGCCGGGTTCGTCCTCGATCTCGTAGCGAACGCGCAGCGCAGGCTGCTCGACGCGGAGCTTCTTCGCGAGGTCGAACGGCGTGCCGACGAGCACCAGATCACAGGGCGTCGCGCGCACCGAGGCCTCGAGGTCGGCGACCTGCTCGGGGTAGTAGCCCATCGCCGGGAGCAGCGCGCCGACGTGGGGATACTTTATCAACGTCTCACGAATCGAGCCGACTGCGTTCGGCCGCGGATCGACGATCTCGGCCGCGCCGTACTGCTCGGCGGCCACGCGCCCTGCCCCGAAGGTCATGCCTCCGTGCGTGAGCGTGGGCCCGTCTTCGATGCAGAGCACGCGCTTGCCGCGGACGAGGCTCGCGTCGCCGTCGACGCGCACGACGCTGCGCGTGCGGAGCACGAGCGCTCTCGGGTTGAGCCTCGCGACCCCGCGCGCCACCGCCTCCACGTCCTCGGGTTTGGCGGTGTTGACCTTGTTGATGAGGACGATGTGCGCCGAGCGCACGTTGACCTCACCCGGGTAGTAAGCGCTCTCGTGCCCTGGGCGCAGCGGATCGGCGATCGCGATCCACACGTCGGGTCGGTAGAACGGGACGTCGTTGTTCCCACCGTCCCAGAAGACGATGTCCGCCTCGGCGGAGGCTTGCTCGAGGATCGCGCCGTAGTCGACGCCCGCATAAACGACCGTGCCCTCTTCGATGTGCGACTCGTATTCTTCGCGCTCCTCGAAGGTGCAAGCGTGGCGATCCAGGTCCGCGGTGGTCGCGAATCGCTGCACGGCCTGCCGCTCCAAGTCGCCGTAGGGCATCGGGTGCCGCACGACGACGACGCGCAACCCGCGCTCTCGAAGCGCGCGCACGAGGTACCGCGAGACGGGGCTCTTGCCGCAACCCGTCCGCACCGCCGTCACCGCGACGACACGCGCACGCGAGCGCAGCGTCGTGCGATCGAGCCCGAGCAAGCGGAAGTCTGCGCCCGTCGCGAGCACGCGCGACGCGAGCTCACCGACCTGGGCGTAGGAGAGATCGGAGTACGCGAGCACGGCCTCGTCGACGCGACGTTCGCGGATCAGCTCCTCGAGCGAGTCCTCGGCTTCGATGGGAATTCCCTCGGGATAGTGACGACCCGCGAGCGACGCGGGGTATCGACGGCCCGCGATCTTCGGGATCTGCGAGGCCGTGAACGCGACCACCTCGTACGAGGGATCGTCCCGAAAGACCGTGTTGAAGTCGTGGAAGTCCCGCCCCGCTGCGCCGAGGATGATCACGCGTCGCCGGTTCATGCGCTGACGGAATCGCATCGCGCGTGCCACCGCGATTTCCAAGAGCGCGACGAGTTTGTGAGCGAGCGACGCGCACCCTTTCGCTCCCCGCGCAAAGGCTGCAACCCACGACGCTCGCGGACGACGCGCGCTAGCTTCGCTCGCCGATCGCGGCGACCTCTTCGGGCGAGAGCGCGATGCGGCGAGCGCCCCAATTCTCCTCGAGGTGCGCGAGCGAGCTCGTGCCTGGGATGGGCAACATCACGCTCGAGCGCGCGAGCAGCCACGCGAGCGCGACCTGAGCGACCGAGGCGCCGTGGCGCTCTGCGATCGAACCGAGCACGGGCTTCTGCGCCGCGACGTTGCCGACGGCGAGAGGGAAAAACGGCAGAAACGCGATCCCCTTCTCCGTGCAGAGATCGAGGACGGCCTCGGGATCGTCGACCTCGGAGTGCGTGTGCCGCGCGATCGGGCCGCCACCACCCGAGACGTTGAAGAGGTTCTGCACGGCGACGATCGGCGTGCGCACGAGCGCTCGCTCGATCTCGCGCACGCTGACGTTGCTGAGAGCGATATGGCGGATCTTCCCTTCGTCGCGGAGGCTGATGAGGGCGTCGAGCGACTCCTCGAACGGGACGCCGGCCGACGGCATGAACCTGAGGTGAACGACGTCGAGGCGCTCGAGTCCCAGCGTTCGCAGGTCCTCTTCGGCGCCGAGCTTCAGCTCCTCGGGTCGGAGCGCGGGACCCCAGCTTTTGTCGGGCAAGCGCTTGCCACCGAGCTTCGTCGCGAGGACGAGATGGGACGGATAAGGGTGGAGCGCCTCTTTGATGAGGCGGTTCGCGACGAGCGGGCCGTAGAACCAGGCGGTGTCGATGAGGTTGATGCCGAGCTCGACCGCTCGCCGGAGCACCTGCCGAGCCGCGTGAGGGTCGGTGGGCTCTCCCCAGACGTCCTTGCCGGGCAACCGCATCGCGCCGTAGCCCATGCGTTCTACCTGGAGATCACCTAGCCGCAGAGTCGCCGGGGGATGTGCGTGGTTCATGGAGTTCATGGATTGGTTCGCGTCCTTCATCCCTGGAAGTTGGCGCCGATCTCGCGCGCGCCTTGGGTGATGTTGGCGTTCTTTTCGAGGGCGCGCGGTTCGCGCGACGCAGCTGGTTTGGGTGAGATGAAGCTCCGCGCGTACCGACCGGGCGTGACCCCGACGACGCGCAGGAAGTGGCGATGGAGCTGGCTCTCGTCGCAGAACCCGACGGCCTGAGCAGCCTGCGCGACGGGGGCTCCGCGCTGCAAGAGCTCCCGTGCGCGAGCGACGCGCAGGTGCGTGAGGTACGCGTACGGCGGCAGCCCGACCTCCGCGCGAAAGGCCCGCGCGAGGTGGAATTTATCGAGCCCCGCGTGCTGCGCGAGCGCGTCGAGGGTGACCCGCTCGGTGAGCGCGTCGTGCAGGAGCGACCGCGCCCGAGCGACCGCGCGAGGCGCCCGCCGCGCGGATGGCGCGCTCGCGCCGACGACCTCGCTGAGCGCCTCGGAGACCAGCGTCGTGCGCTCGAGCTCGGTCGCGTCCGCTCGAACGAGCGCGTCGTGCATCGCGAAGGCTAGCCGCGTAGCGCGTTCACCGGGACCGAACGCGGCGGCGCGGAAGTGGACGCCACCACGCACGCCCATCGCGTCGGCAGCCGCCGAAATGACGGCGCGCGTGAAGGCCGCGCCTTGCAAGGTGAAGGGCGCGTGGACCCGCAGGCCACGATGCACCTCGCCGGGTTCTTTGAGCTTCAACGAACCGGCGACGTGCGTGCGCGCCGAGCCCCGATACCAGCCATCGAACGCCCCCTCGAGCACGACGACCATGGCGAATTGCTCGGAGTACGTCGTTCTCGCGCGGTCCTCGCGCTCGACGCGGAGCATCCCGCTCGAGAGAGCGCACGGCGCGCGCCAGAACCGCGTGCGTCGCGCGTCATCCATGCCCGAGGTGTACGCGAAGGCAGCGCGCTTCGCTTGGGCGATCTTGGCGGAGCGTGCAGAAGACCTGGCTACGAGTCCGCTTCGGCCCGCTCCTCGCTCGTCGCTTCGAGCTCGGCGAGCGCAGCCTCGAGCTCGGCGTCGGTCGTGGACTTCGCCGCGATGCGATCGAACGCGACGCGCAGGCGAGGGTTTGCGCAGGCCTCCGCGGTCTTGGCCACGCGCACGCGATCCGTGTCGTCCCCGGTCGCGACGAGCGCGAGCGCTGCGCCGAGCCGTCGCGCGTCGGACGCGCCGTGGCTCTCGAGCACACCCACGACCTCGTCGCGCTGCAGGCTCGTGTCGCGATAACCACCCCCGCGGATCGCGTCGCGCATGGCGTCGCGCCACTCTGCGAGCGATCGACCGCCGCGCTCGAGGCTCGCGAGCGCGGCCTCCTCCCCTCCTCCGCTGCTCCAAGCGGTGTGCGCGAGGTCGATGCGACGCATGAGCTGCTCGCTCGACTTCTGCGTGAGGTGCCTCGCGTGGAGTCGCAGCCGTCGCCCACCCGAGACGTGCAGCGTGACCTCTTGTGCGGCGGGCGTCACGCGCTGGAGGTCGGCGAACGGCACGAATTGCGAGGTGAGCGCCCGCTGTACGAGCAGACCGTCCGAGCCGATCGTGAGCGTCGCGGGACCCAACAGACGACGCGCGAGCGGCGGAAGGGCCAGGAGGATGGCGACCAGCGACCACGCGCTGAGCAGCGAGGGCCAGTGCAAGGCGCGCCCGAGCACGATGATCGCTGGCCAAGCCGTCGTCGGGCCGAGCAGCCAAGCCATCAGCGTGATGAACGTCGTCTCGCCCAGCTGAACGCGCAGCGTGCGGTGTTGCTCATCGAGCCCCGTGGCCTGGAGCAGCGCCTGTCCTGCCTCCACCGACGAGACCTTCGCGTGGATCCGATCGCTCCCGCGCACCGCGATCTCCACCTCGTTCGAGAGCGGGCTGACCGAGCCCCACTCGAGCGCCTCGAGCGGATAGCGTCGCTCGCGCGAGCCCGTCCGCACGACCAGCTCTCGATCCACCACACCGAGACTGCCGCGTGAGCTCCGGGCAAACAGGCCCAGCGCACCCGACACGATCGCCAGCACCGGGGACGCGAGGAGTGTCCAGAGCAGGCCCGCCACGAGCGCGGGCTGGCTCGATCGCGGCATCCAGTCGACCGCCGCGAGGCCGAGGATGGGAAGGGCCAAGCACCCGAGCGCGACGCGCCCGAGCCAGGTGCGGACACGCGCCGGGTCGACACGCACGCGCCCACTCTCGAACTCGCCGACTTCTTTGAGCACCAACGATTCGACCTCAAACTATCTTCTGGGCACGCAGGCCCCGAGCCCGTTGCACGCCCTGCCGGCGCCGCACTCGCGGGCCGGGTCCTCCCCCGCGGTGACGTAGCCGCAGCCACCCGGGCCACCGCCCGTAGCTTTCTTGGACGGCGTGCAAGCTTCACACACGCCGTCGCAGGGCAGATCGCAGCAGACGCCGTCGACGCAGTGTCCGCTCGCGCAGAGCGCGTCGTACGCGCACGAAGCGCCGAGCGTCGCACCCGCGGCGGCGCTCGGCGGAGCGCTCGCGATCGACCTCGCGGCGCTCGCTGTGGCGGACGGGCGCACCGGCGGGACTCGGTTCACGTCGATCGGGGTCGAGGTCTCTGTCGCGCTGGGCTTCGAGCTCGGCTCGGAAGAAGAGGGCTCGATCAAGGTCGGGACGATGACGCTGAGAGGCGCGCTCGTCGCTGCCCCCGTCTGCTCCGTCGTGCGCGTCGACCTGGGAGCGATCGGCCCCGAAGGTCCGCGAGGACGCGTGAGCGCGACCACGGGGAGGAACACCGCGCCCACGACGAGCACCACGCCGACCGGCGCCCATCGTCGAGCGAAGCTCGGCTGCGGAGCCTCCTCGCGAGCCTTTTCGCTGCGCGGCGGGCGCGCGCTCGTCGTCAGCGCCGCGCCCACCTCCGCCGCTGTCGGCCGCCCCTCGGGAGATTTCGAGAGCATCGAGAGGACGAGAGCCTCGAGCGCCGGAGGGATCTCGCGCCGCTTCTCCCGAGGTCTCACGGGCGCATCTCGCAGGATCGCGCGCGCGGTCATGAACGTGGTCTCGCGCTCGAAGGGGAGCTCTCCGACGAGCGCGAGGTAGAGCACCGAGCCCAGAGAGAAGATGTCCGAGAGCGCGCCGACCTCCTCCCCCGCGACCTGCTCGGGCGACATGAACGAGACCGAGCCGACGACCGCGCCCGGCGCTGTCAGCGCTGTCAGCGGGTCCTCACCGTCCTTCGCTCGGGGCAAGCGCTTCGCGATGCCGAAGTCGGTGACCTTCGCGCGCCCCTCTCGAGTTACAAGAATGTTCGCAGGCTTGATGTCGCGGTGGACGATCCCGGCGGCGTGCGCGGCGTCGAGGGCAGCGGCGACCTCGCGCCCGAGCTGCGTCACCTTCTCGATGGGCAGCGGCTCTCGTGCGATCGTGGCCTTCAGCGTCTCGCCGTCGACCCACTCCATCACGATGTACGCGTCGCCCTCGTGCTCCTCGAGCGCGTGGACCGCGACCACCGACGGGTGGTTCAACGAGGCCGCGGCGCGGGCCTCGCGCAGGAAGCGCTCGCGTCCTCGCTCCGAACGCGCGACCTCGGCGCGGAGCTGCTTGAGCGCGACGTGTCGACGGAGCTTCTCGTCGAAGGCCTTGTAGACGGTGCCCATCCCGCCCTGCCCCAACCGCTTGCCCACGCGGTAGTGCAGGACAAGCTCGCCTTCGCGGAGCGCGCCGCTCACAGGGCGCATCATACTTGCGCGCGTCAGCTCCTGAACTGCTCGATGTCGATGTCGTAGCGCTTCAACCAACGCTGGATCTGCATCCGAGCCTTGCCGAGGGCGGCCGCCGTCGCGCTCACGTTGCCGCGATGCTGACGGAGCAATCGAATCAGCTCTTCGCGTCGGCCTGCGTCGTCACCGGCGTCCGGGGGCTCGCGCTGGAGGATCTCGGGGAGGCTCTCGAGCGCGATCTCGGTGTTGGCCGTGCGCGCGACGGCGAGCTCGAGCGCCTTCTCGAGCTCGCGGATGTTGCCCGGCCACGAATGGGCACAGAGCGCGCGCGCGGCGCCTTGCGCGAGCGTCAGGTTCTTCTGCTTGGCGAGCTTGCCGAGGAGCGCGCCGACCAAGAGACCGAGGTCTTCCTTGCGATCGCGGAGCGCGGGCAGCGTCACCTGATGCCCTGCCAGGCGCGCAAAAAGATCGGCTCGAAATTGCCCCGCGCTCACGAGATCACCGAGCGGTCGATGAGTCGCGGACACCACGCGCAAGTCGACAGGCACGGGCTTCGTCGCGCCGATCGGAGTGACCTCGCGCTCCTGGAGCACGCGCAGGAGCGCCGCTTGCGACGGGCCCGGCAGATCACCGATCTCGTCGAGCATCAGCGTCCCGCCGTCCGCCGCACGCAGGAGCCCGACCCGATCCTCGGTCGCGCCCGAGAAGGCCCCGCGCTTCGCGCCGAAGAGCTCGCTCTCGACGAGACCCTGCGGCAAAGACGCGCAGTTGACGGCGACGAACTCACCGCGACGTCCCGACAGGCGATGCACCGCCCTCGCGAGCAGCTCTTTGCCGCTGCCTGTGGGGCCGCCCACGATGATCGGCACCGTCGAACGCGCCACGACCTCGAGATCGGCGAAGCATGCCTCGAGCTCCGGCGAGAGCGTCACCATCCCGATGTTGCGACCCTGCGCGGTCGGCTCGAACACGCGCGGCGCCCGCGCGTCGTAGCTCACGCGCTCGCGAAACAGGAACGACGCCTGCCCCATCTCGATCCAGTCGCCGTCCTGGAGCTCTGCGGCCGACGTCGGCGCGCCGTTCACGTGAACCCCGTTCTTCGACCCGGTGTCTTCGATGGCCCATTTGCCGAGCACGCGGTGGAGGCGCGCGTGCTTCTGCGACATCCAGCGATCGTCGAGCTGCACCGTCATCGTTCGATCGCGCGCGGTGATCGCTCGAGGCGAGGCCCGCCCGATCTGGACCTCGGACGCGCCGTCGAGACGGATGCGGGCTGGCGTGCCCATGGGACGATGGCGCTCCAGCACCAGGTAGAGATGGGGAGCCTGGCTGCGCTCTTCACGCTCGTCCGCTCCTGTGAGTGTCAGCGTCTCGTCGCCCATCCGGTCGACCCGTGTCCCCGGGGTAGCACAGCTCTCGGCCAAATGCGGCCAAGGGGTGGCCACCTTCGTTCACCTGGACAGAACCGCCGATGCGATACGTAGCCGATGCGAGAGCAAAAAGGCAGAGGGGCGATGGCTCAGTCGTCGGGCGGCCGTGGGGTTCAACGGCCTGGCGCACGCGAGCTGCGGGGGATTCTTGTGCTCGGCGGGGCGTCTGTTCTCGGCGCTGCTCTCGTCGGCTGCGGCTGCGGGGACGACACGGTCACAGGGGGCGCCGGGGGAACCGGTGGAGCTGGGGCGTGCGTGCACCTCGCGGACGGGCGCTGCGTGGAGGAGACCTTCCACAATCCGCCTGTCCTCGAGCCGAACGCAGACGGCGTTTATGAGCTCGAGCTGAAGCCGACGGAGTTCGAGGTCGACGGTAAGCGCCAATGCGGCCGCGGCTATAATGGCCAATACCCGGCGCCGACAATCGACACTGCGGCCAATGACGGGACCGCGCGCAAGGTGCGAGTCAACCTGAAGAACGGCTTTACGAAGAGCGATTACCAATCGCTCAGTGAGGAAGCCTGCACGTGCACCGACGTCGACACGGGAGAGACGTGCACGCCGGCGCACCACGGCGACACGCAATGTATCTGTACGACAGCGTCGGGCGACGAGTGTCACGTGTTCGACTTCAACGTGACGAACCTGCACGCGCACGGCTCTCACGTCCGCCCCGACTATGCGACTGGCGGCGGCTGCGTCGAAGAGGGTGGCCTGCGCTGCCGCTCCTGTTCGGGTGACGCGCAGCCCGGGCCACACGACTGCTTCTTCGCCGATGACGTCATATCGAGGGTGAACCCCGGCGAGGGCGTCCAGCACCGTTGGGACATCGACGAGGACGGGATTCACCACGCCGGCCTCGATTGGTATCACCCGCATATCCACGGCAGCACCGCGATTCAGGTCGCCGGCGGCGCGACTGGCGCTTGGATCATCCGCGGCGCGCTCGACGAGATCCCCGGCATCAAGAACGCAAAGGAGCGGGTGATGCTGCTCACGACGCCGCCCATCGGATACGAGCCACTCGCCGACGGAGAGCCCTGTGACGAGGACCACATCACCTTCGACGACTTCGCTGTATTGGGCGACACCGCGGAGAAGCAGACGAACCTCATCAACGGCATACGGCGCCCCCGCATCGTCATGCCGCCAGGCCAAATCGAGCGCTGGCGAATCCTCCACGGCGCGTTCTTGGACGAGGTTGCGCTGGCGCTCTTTCATAGTCGAGACAGCGACTGTCAGGACCTCGACCTGACGAAGCCGCCAGTCGGTCTCACCCAAATAGGTAGAGATGGAGTGCCGTTGACCAAGCCCGCGTCTGGCGAGGGATGGCCGTTCAAACCTCCCTATATCTTCATGGCGCCGGGCTATCGCATCGAGGCCCTGCTCGACGGCAGCGAGCTCTCGCACGGAGACACGCTCTGCCTCATGGCCGGGCGCTTCCTGCAAGAGGACACGACGGGCACGACCTCCGAGCCAGTCGGGATTACGCAGCTCCCCACGCCCGAGGACATCCTTCAGGCGGCCTCGAACGGAGACGTCATCGCGATCGTCAATGTATCGAACGACGCCGGCACCCCCACCGAGACCAACATGCCCGATCTCGACCTGGTCTCCGCGGAGTCGCCGAGCATGATGCTCCAAGACGGCACCTACGACGCGCTCGCTCGCTGCGAGGAGGTCAAGACCATCACCCAGCCCGAGGAGATCGACGAGCTCAGTATGATGTGGCCGGTCTTCTACAACACAGAGGGCTTCGACGCCTGCTCGTGCAAAGACCACAACCTCAACTGCAAGAACTTCGAGGACACGAACCGCGACCTCTATCCCTATGATCGTGTCTTCGTCAAAGGTGCGGTCGAGCACTGGAGGCTCTACTCCGGCTTCGACGGCCATCCCTTCCATATCCACATCAATCCGTTCATTGTCTGTCCGCTTCCGCCGGAGGGCTCGCCCGACCCTGCGACCAAATCACGCCTCTTCGAGCCGCCGTTCGCTCACTGGCGCGACACCTACCTCGTGAACCTCGACCGCGTCGTAGACGCCATTACCGAGTACCGAGGCTTCACCGGGAACTTCGTTTATCACTGCCACAAGCTGAACCACGAGGACCACGGCATGATGGAGCTCGTGCACGTCTGCGACCCCGCCGTGGAGAGCTGCGACACGCTCTGCTCGGGCGGGCCGTGCAACTGGCATACGTGCGCGCCTGGCGACGACAACTGTCTACGACAGCTGAAGCTCACCGAGTGCCTCCTCGATCCCACGCAATGTCCAGAGGCGCTCGTGCGCTGTACACAGTGCGGCGACGCTGGCGAGACCTGCCCCCCCGAGGCCCATTGTTCGGATGTCGCACAAGACGACGGCGAGCTCCGGTGCGCCCCCGGCTGCTTGACCGACACTGACTGTGCTGTCACCGATGCGTGCGACACTTCGGCGGGAGACTGTCTCCCCGCTCCGTGCGCCCCACCTTGTGGCCCCGGGCAGATGTGCGTTCACGGGGCCTGCATGAATTAGGCTGCGCCCTCGTCGCGACGAAGCCCCCGAGCTGGTGGTACGCTGCTCACCGCCTGCATTGGGGACCAAGCGATGGATCTCGAGGAGCTTCGCGCTTTCATAGCTCTCGCTGAAACGGGCTCCCACCTCGCAGCCGCTGACGCTATCGCCATGTCGCGCACTACGCTGCGCCGCAAGGTCGACGCGCTCGAGGCGCGCGCCGGGGTTCGCCTCTTGGAGCGGACCCCGCGGGGCATCGTGCTGACCGATGCCGGCCAAGCCCTCGCCGAACAGGGGCGCCGCATGATGCAGGAGATGCGGGCGGTGCTGAGTTCGGTCCGCGACCTCGGCGTATCGAGCCCGCAGGGCGTCTTGCGGGTCGTCATGCCCGTGGGGATGCCACCGACAATCCTGTCCCAAATCTTCGCTGCGATGCGCGCGACCCATCCAGCGCTCCGGTTCCACGCGAGCTTCAGCAACGATCCGCTGCGCGAGTCGCTCGAAGACACCGACCTCGCCGTGCACTTCAGCGAGGGCGCTCCCGGGCCGATCTGGGTCTCGCACCCCATCATGAAGATCACCGCGCGGCTCGTCGCGACCACCTCGTATCTGCGCGAACGTGGCGAGCCGCGCTCCATCGCAGAGCTCCTCCGCCACGAGCTCCTGTCGTGGGAGGCCCCCGGTGAAGATCCGGGCAGCTGGCCGCTTCGAAACGGCAAGCGACTCCGCGTGAGCCCCGTGTTGGTCGCGACCGATGCACACTTCATTCGATCGTGCGCGCTCGCGGGGCGCGGCATCGCGCTCGTCCCAGATGGTGGTTTCGAGGACGTCGGCTCACCCGAACCGCTCCGCAGCGTCCTCGAGGGCGTGGTCGGCGCCGATCGCCAGCTCTGGGTTTCGGTCCCCAAGGTCCTCGCAGAAACACCGAAGATCCGCTTGATCCTGGACCAGGCGCGTGCACTCATCCACGAGTCCACGTGACTCGACTCTGCCGAACGAACTGGCGCCTTCCCCCTGTCCTCTGCCTCGTCGTTTGCCTCGCCGGCGCGACGGGATGCGGCGACAAGTCCTCCTCGAGCTCCCCGAGCTCCACCCAAACCGCCGCAGAGAAGCCCACGGCGAAGAGCAAGCCGACGACCCCGGCGGAGCCCACGTTGCCGCGCCGGACGACCAGCGTGCGACCTACCGCATCGGCATCCGGGAGCGAACCAGCCCAGGCCGAGCCCACCTCCGCCGAGGACGTCATCAAGCAGTTCTACGCTCGCCTCGCGAAGGGTGACGCCGTCGGCGCCAAGACCCTCTACACGAAAGAGGCGCTCGACGAGATCACCGCAAAGATGACCGCGGAGACCTTCGCCCAATTCATGGAGGCGGAGATCAAACACGACGCCTACAAAGACCTCGAGATCGTCAAGAAGACGCCGTCCGGCGCCGGCTTCCGCGTGCGCTATCGCGTCCATTACAAAGATGGAAGCAGCGTCGAGCGCGCAGTCGACGCCACCCGAGTCGAGGAGCATTGGCGACTCGGGATGATCGACGACACGTTCTGACAGCTCCGCCGACGCCCGCGAGCGCTTACAGGCGTGTCCGCGTCGGCGCTCAGCGACCGCTCAGGTGGCTTCGTTCATCGGCCGAAGGATCACGCTCACGACGCGGGTCCGGTCGCGCGGCAAGACCGCCATTACGACGGCCTCCGCGACGTCCTCTGCCGTGGAGAAGCCCTTCATCCGCTCCGAGCCCTGCGTGCGCCCGTCGCCGAGCGCGAAGAAGGTCTCGACGCCACCTGGGCAGACAGAGCTTACTTTGATGTTGCGCTCGAAGAACTCGCGATCGAGCGCCTGCGTAAGACCCATTTGGGCGAACTTGGAAGCACAGTAGATGGCCTCGCTCGGGTAACCCTGCAGACCAGCGACGCTCGCCACGTTGACGATGTTGCCGCCACCTTGCGCGAGCATCGGCGGCAATACCTCTCGGCAGAAGAGCCAGGTGCTCTTCACGTTGGTCGTCATGATTCGGTCGTAGTCGGCTTCACTCCATTCGAGGAATGGCCGGTAGCCGCCTACGCCCGTGTTGTTGACCATGATGTCGACGCGGCCGTGCGTCGCAAGGGTAGTCTTGACGACGAGCGCCACGTCCGGCGCGTGCGTGGCGTCACCGACGATGACCGTCGCCCGGCCGCCGAGGGCCTCGACCTCCTTCGCCACCGCGTCCAAATCAGTCTTCGTGCGCGCCGTAAGCACGACGACCGCACCCTCTTTGGCGAGGGCCAGCGCTGTCGCGCGTCCAATTCCACGGCTCGCGCCCGAGATAATCGCAACCTTGTCCTTGAGTCGCATCGGGCCTTTTCACTCCGCCCGCGGCATTGCGTCAACGCTCAAGGCAGCTTCACGCCGAGCGGCTCGAGCACAGCCGCGAGCTTCACGCGCTTCACCACGTATTGACCATCTTCAGTTCGGAAGTCGACGGTCTCGGGGGTGTGGCCAGGGAGTATTTGAACTTCGACCGAGCGACCATCTTCGAGCGCGAACAAGAGGAACACGCGCCCTTGGCATTTGCATTTGGGCACCTCCGCGCCGCTGCGCAGGACCTCCAGCAAGAGCGCGATCGTCTTCGGATGGATGACGCTGAGCTGCTTCATCATCCCGCCGTCGTCGCCGTGTCCTATCTCGACGGACCGCACAGGGACGGTGGTGATCGAGGGACCGCAGCCGACCAAACTGACGGCGGAGAAAGCGACGAGTAGCGCGGCTATCTGCCTGCGTCCGAGGACCACGCGCTGCTCACGAAGACCGCTGGATAATCGCTCGCGTCTCTCGTCCACGTTGCGAGCATAACCTGCCGACGGTCAGGTCAGTCGAGCCCCTGCTTGGTCCGCGAGATGTGATCGAGTTTGTCGAGGTGCCAAACGAGCGCGGGCGGGTAGGCCTCACGGAGGAACGCGTAGTCGTGCATCTTCCCCGGGAAGACGGTGAACGCGCTCTCATCGCCAGGCGGGAACAATCCGTTGTCGCGGAAGAGCTCGAAGACTCTGCGATTGCACGGCTTCTGACCGTCTCGCCCGCCGATCGTGAAGTTGACGTCGAAGAGCCCCTTCGTCTTGCGCTCGGCCAGCCGCTTCGCGAATCGGTTCCATTGCGGCAGCATCGCCATCTTCTCCTTTTGCGGATCGATGGCGCCGCACGACATGCAAGAAAGGCCGATGGTGGAGAACGCGTCGGGCTTCGCGTAGGCGGCGCGCACGATCTCGCGAGCACCCGAGCTCACGCCCTCTGCGCCGAGCGCGACCTCTTCGAACGGCAGATCGGGCATGAAGGTCTTCGCGATGTGCTCGGGGACGTCGTAGGTCAAATGTTCGATCGAACCGTTCACCATTTGGATCCCGCTCGTCGCGAGCGCGACGATGATCGTCGCGTTGGCGTCGGGGTGCTCCTCGTAGAAGGCGTCGGCGAGTCGCTTCGTGTCGAGGCCGCCCGAGCCCTTCTCCATGATGGAGCGGCCCGGGATCGCCCGGAGGAAGGGGCGGCTGCGCGCGCCGCGCCCACCCGGCGAGAGGAGCAACATCGCTCGCACCTTCTCGGGTCGCTCGAAGAGGGCCTTCGGCAGATAAGCGACGTAGTCGAGCCGATCGATCGGCTGATCGGTGCAGGTCTTACAGAGGCGCTTCGTGATGTGTGTCGTGCAGTCGACGACGTGACTCTCGGGATTCGCGAGCCACGCCGCGCGCAGCTCGTTCGCCTTGTCTTTGGCTGCTTGCGAGCCCTCTCGCGGCTTCGCGCGCTCGTGCTCGAGCGGCTGCGGATCCTTCGGCCCCACGTGCCCGGGGGGCTTCGGATACTTCATCCACATCATCGTGTATTGCGAGGGCCCGAGCGCATCGATCTCGCAGTGCGAGACCACCCAATCGAGGAACGCGAGCGTCGGCGTCACGTGCGCCGGCTCCTTCGCGGGAGCAGTCGACGCACTGACGACGCTCGTCGCCGACGGATCGGATGGCGCGGCCGCGGTGCTCACTGCGATCGGCGTGGTCGTCGCGTCTGTCGTGGCCTCGCTCGCGATCACGTGCGGCGCTCCAGGCTGTGTCGCGTCGGCGCGTTCGTTCGCGCTCGCGTCGCAGCCGAGCACCGCGAGCGTCAACGCCGCGAGCGCTCTTCTCCAAGCCATCATCCCGTGAAACCTAGCGCGGCCCGACGAGCGTTGAGCACTTTTTGGGAGCGCGCTGCGCGTTCTTCAGAGGACCGCTCATGCGGCGCGCGCACGTGTGTTCAGCAGGCGAACGCTAGCGAATCGATACGGCCGTGGAGAGGCTCACTGGAGGGCCGTCGTAGGCCGAGACCTTGGCGCCCATCATGTAGGACCAGACACACGAGCCCGCGTCCGACACCCTTGCCTCGACATCCATCGAGACGTTCGGGAAGCCATTGTTGTCGTAGTTGATCACCACGGATATCGCAGGCGGACCAGGCCGCCCGAAGCACCCTTCCTCGGCGAGGCGCTTGTGGTTGTTGATGATGGCGTTCGCCTCGTCGTAGTTGAACGCTCGCGCGGGTGTCGCGACGGAAGCGACAGGAGCCGGCAGGTTCCGAGGTTTGGTCGACGCGTGAACGCGAGCGCTGACGATGGGTGAGACCGACCGCATTGGAGCGGGTGCTTCGGATTGGACAGGACGCGCGACCACGACCAACGGCGTGCTGACCGCGGTCGGCGTCACGAGCGAGGACGGCGCCGCGCTCGACTCCACCTGCGCGATAGTCGAGCTGCGCGCCGAGCGATTCCGCGGCCCGAGGTCGACCAAGCCGAGCGCCCATGCGAGCACGAACGCACCGAGCAGCGCGAACCCAGCCGTCGCCAACGCGACGAGAGCGATCGAAGGTCGCGCTCGTGTCTCGAGAGATTCTCGCGCGGTGCGAGCTGTGATCCCTGCCGCCGAGCGCTCATCGCGTTTCGAAACGAGGTCACGCGCGACCTCACTGGCCTCCGAGACCTCGACCTCTCCCGCGGTCACGCTGCGCAGCCTCGCCAACATCGCTTCGACGCTCTCGAAGCGCGCGCTCGCGTCGCGGTGCACGCAGCGGCGAAACCAACCATCGAAGCCCCGAGGTAGCTCCACCTCGCAACCGAGCTCGTGCGCACGCTCGCTCGCCGGAGGGATGGGCTCGAAGAGGAGCTCGCGCATGACCGCTTGCACCGAGACACCGGGCAAATGCACGCTCGCCCAGAACTCCCTGCCGGTGAGCAGCCAAAACGCGATCAGCCCGAGCGACCAAACGTCCGTGCGAACGGTGATCTCGGCGCGAGGATCGGTCTGCTCCGGCGCCATCCAAAGCGGGGTCCCGAGGATGGAGGTCGGCATCGTCGCCTGCGCAAGAATCTTGGCGATGCCAAAGTCAAGGAGCTTGACGACCCTCGTGGCCGTCACGCCCTGCGAGCGCGTGAGGAAGATGTTCTCGGGCTTCAGGTCCCTGTGGATGATCCCCGCCGCGTGCGCCGCCGACAGCGCGTGACCGACCTGCTCGAAGATCGAGACAAGCTCGCTCGGAGGCACGGGGCCGTGCCCGGCGACATAGGCATATAGATCCTGTCCCTCGAGCAGCTCCATTGCGAGGTAAGGAATCCCCGTCGCCACGTCGACGCCTGCGCCGATGACCTCGACGACGTGATCGCTCTTGATGAGCGACACGATCTTCGCCTCTTGCTCGAAGCGGTCGCGCATCTTCTTGTCCGCGACCAACTGCGGATGCATGAGCTTCAGCGCTCTCAGCTTCTGGGTGCTCTCCTGTCGAGCGACGTAGACTGCGCCCATCCCGCCCGCTGTGAGCGGCCTCACGATGCGGAAGTCGCTCGCGAACGCAGCCCCTTCGCCGAGCTCGAGCGTGGGCCCCGCCCTTCGAGCGTCTTTGGCAGCGCTGGACGACGTCGAGGACGCGCTCAACGTGTCCTCGAAGCGCTCCCCCTCCGGTGTCACGCCCGCAGCCTAGCAGCGCCCATCGCGGCCGGCGAAGGAGGTGCCGCGTTCGAAACAATCGAGCCCGCGGTGAACGCGGGCTCGAGGTGCTAGGTCACCCAGCGTCGGTTGCTAACTCACTGCGGGATGTCGGCCGGCTTGGGCGGGACGAGGAAGTAAACGTCCCGGTGGTCGACGAGCGAGCCGTCGCCGAGCACGCGCAGCCGAGCGATGAAGAGCTGCGGCTCGGCGGCGGGCGGCACGGTCATATTGACCGGGACCGGATGAACGTCCCAACACACCGGGATACCGGGCAGCAACGTCGGGAACGCATCGAGGTGCGTATCGTTGTCGCTGTCGACGACCGGGTCGACCATCGTGCAGTCGTTCTGCCCTGACACATTGGCTTCGAGGTAGTCGATGAACTGGAGCGCATCACCGGCGTCGTTCGGCTGGTCCTTCGCCTCGATGGTGACGCTGATGGGTTTGCCTTTGACGATGTCGAGCACGGCCTGAACGGTCTGCGCTTGGACTGCAGCGTTCGCTGCCGGGTAGACGAAGGGCGTCCCATTCTGGTCCACGCTCTGCGCCGCGAGCGCGAGCGCCGTGAAGGCCGCGACCTGCCCAGTTCCATCGTCAGTGCCGTAGAGCGACACGTACTTGATGTCCTGCGCCACGAGGATGCCGCCCGTATAGGCCGCGGTGAACTTCGCGCAGCCTGCGCCGAAGCACTGGTTATCAGCGTCCGAGACCTCGAGGAGGATACGAATGGCCTCAGGACGGAAGCCCGCGCACCCGATGCCGGTGGACGAGCAATTCATGTCTTGGAATGTGTAGCTGGCAGTGAGGCACGCGGCCGGGTTGGCGGCACACGCGGGCGCCTGATAGATCGCTTCACTGCCACCAGGGAAGCCACCTGCGTCGATGGCGTTTGCGGTCGTCGCCGGGTTCGCTTGGAGGCTGACCTGATTGCGGTAGGTGTCGAGGTCATTGAAGAGCCCGACGCCCGTCCACATGTTGGGGACGCAGCCTTGCCCGGTGTTCGGGTCCTGGATGCACTGATTCTGGAAGCAGATGTTGCCCGACGTACAATCCTGGTCGAGGGCACACGTCGAGTTGGGGACGACGTCGCAAGCGAGCGTGTCGACGATGGCCGACAGCGTGCCTTGGAGGGTCGCGAACTCCTCAGTCATCGAGCCCGTCGTGTCGATGACGAAGTAGAGGTCCGCGAACTGGATGCTGGTGCGGAAGCGGAGCGTGTCTTCGGTCGGCGAGGTCGGCTTCTGATAAGGCACCAGGAAGACGAAGTCGCCATTCGCTTGGGGGTTGTCCGCGGGGTCGTTCGGGTTCGTCCCGGCGGCGACCTCGATGAGGTCGCTCACCCCGTCTTCATCGCTGTCGGCTTTGGTCGGATCGCTGCCGGCCTGGTTCTCGAGGAGGTCGCTCAGGCCGTCATCGTCGCTGTCCGGATCGAGGAAGTCGGGCTTACCATCATTGTCGGAGTCGACCGGAGTCTTGGTCGGGTCTCCATTGGTTTGGCCCTCAATCAGATCCGTGATGCCGTCGTTGTCGCTGTCGAGGTCGTAGCGATCGACGAAGCCATCCGCGTCGGTGTCGAAGAACCCCTCGAAGGTGTCCCCGATGGAGTCGCCATCGGAGTCGAGGTCCATGAAGTTGTCAGCGCCGTCTTTGTCGCAGTCCTGCGGGTTCGACGCACTCCCGACTTCGTCGGGGATACCATCGTTGTTGCAGTCGGCCTGATTACCGGGGATCTCGTCGATGTCGAGCGCACCGTCCCCATCGTTGTCGAGGTCGTCCGCATCGACAATGCTGTCGTTGTCAGCGTCAGAGCCGCCCTCGTCGATGTCGAGGATGCCATTGTTGTCGGAGTCGTCATCGATGAAGTCCGGAGTCCCGTCATCATCCGAGTCGCGCGGCGGGGTGCTCGTATCCTCGTCGCCCGCCTCTTTTTTATCGGCGATCCCGTCGCCGTCGGAGTCGGTGTCCTCGTTGTTGGGCACGCCGTCGCCGTCGACGTCATCGGTGCCTTCATCGGAATCGAGAATCGTGTCTCCGTCCGTGTCTTCGGACCCCGGAGGCGGATTGGTGTCGCTCGTATCTGTATCCGTCGATTCACCGGCACAACCGCTGATCGCGGCACCGTGAATCAGCATCGCGAGGAAGGCCGCCGGAAAGACGGCCCGGGACGAAAGAGCAAAGCGAAAGACCTTCACATCGACCTCCGACAGGAAGCTCAGGGTGCCTGTGCTCCCTTTCGGGGACAAGCCCAAAAGGGTACTTTCGAAAACTTTGACTCGACAGCACCTCAGGCCTGTGAAGGCCGACGTCATTAGTGTAGAAACATCTGGTGAAGCCTCAGCACATCCTTGGTTCCTTCTTGGTGGTAGCGTCGGTCGTCGGCTGCTCCGCGGGTACCGGCAATACAGGCGGGAGTGACTCCCAGGGCGGTGAAGCCGGCTCGGGAAACTCCGGCAACTCTGGTGGGTCGGGCGCTGGCGGCGCTGGCGGTTCGGACTTCGTTACGACTTCGTCGGTCACCAGTTCGAGCACCGGTGTCATGGCGTGTCCCGGCGACTGTCTGAACGTCGTCACTGGCCCCTGCGAAGAGGCGTTTTGCAATACCGACACGTACATGTGCGAACTGCGTCCGCTGGCGAATGACACGCCTTGTGACGACGGCTTGTTCTGTACCGACGGTGATATCTGCACCGACGGCGAGTGCGTGGCGGGTCCGGCGCGCGATTGCGGACAGAGCAACTCCTGCGGGACTGCCGAGTGCGATGAGGGCACCGACGAGTGCAAATTCACGCCCGTCGCGAACGGTACGGCGTGCACTCCGACGGACCTCTGCACAGACCCAGCTCTGTCGATCTGTCAAGCAGGACAATGCGTCGGCGCGCCGAAGGATTGCTCGGCCGTCGCCGTCCAGTTCCCAGAATGTCAGGCGGCTTCCTGCGACCCCTCGACGGGTGACTGCATCGTCAACCCTATCAACGTCGGTGTCGCCTGCACTTTTGGGGACATCTGCGAGAGCAACAAGATGTGCACGGCCGCCGGCATCTGTGAGGGAACTCCCATCTCGGGCTGCACGGCGTGTACGGAAACCGAGGCCAACAACACGGCTGCAACCGCGAACTCGGGTCTGGGTTGCGCCTCGTGGGCCGGCGGGATCACAGTTGTTGGTGACAAGGATTGCTTCCTCGTGGATGTCCCTGTTGCTGGGTCTCGCATCACCGCGGAGACCGTGGACCTCAGCGGCACTGGCTGCCCGACCGGCTTCGACTCCGTCATTCGCCTATTCCAGAAGCAGGGCGCCAACTGGGTCGAGATCCTCTCCGACGACCAGGACGGCAATGACTCCTGCTCCAAGTTTCTGCCGACCGACACCGCATCGACGAACCTCGCCGTTGGCAGCTACGCGGTTTGCGTCGAGGATTGGCTCAACGATGGAACCTCACCTCCGTACCTGCTCCTCGTCGGTGTGCTCGCTCCTGGTTGTGGCAACGGCATCATCGAGGCTGGCGAGCAATGTGACGACGGCAATGTGCTTGACGGTGACAGCTGCTCTTCGACCTGCCAGCTCACCACCTACGACTGCTTGCCAGGCGATGTCCAAGTGACCATCGCGTCGACCGACGTCCCCAAGGCCATCGCCGACCTGACGACCGTGAACAGTCTCATCAACGTCCCAGACATGGGCACGATCACGAAGGTTGCTGTCGATCTGAACATCACCCACACGTTCGACGGCGACCTCGACATCTCGCTCGACGCGCCCAACGCCAACCCGATCATTCTCTCGGACGACAACGGCAGCAGCGGGGACAACTACACGAACACGGTCTTCGCCACGGGCGGCGCCGACGTGACCACCGGGACGTCTCCGTTTACAGGCGTGTTCGCACCGGAGGGTGGGTTCGCCACCATCCTCAACACGCAGTCGTCGGGCACCTGGACACTGTCGATCTACGACGACGCGGGCAGTGACACGGGCACCCTCAACGCCTGGACGCTGCACCTCTGCATCACGCCGTAGAACGCGTAAGGGCGCGGTTGGGGGGCACTCTTCGCAAGCTTGCTTATTGGGTCGCCGCGGCCAGCGTCGGCTGCGCCGTGGGCACCACCGGGGACACTGGGGGCGGTGGGGCTGGCGCGGCCGAGCTCGGCGGCGGCGGCGCTGACACCCTGGTAGGTGGTGATGGGCTTGGCGCCGCGAGCGTCAGCTCATCGTCTTCCGTGATGGGCTGTCCCGATGATTGTGCGAGCGTCCCGACCTCACCTTGCCAAGAGGCGAAGTGCAACCTGTCGACCTCTCACTGTGAGCTTCAGCCCGTCGCCGACACGACGCCATGTGATGACGCCTTGTTCTGCACGGACGGCGACACTTGTGTAAGCGGAGTGTGCACGAGTGGGCTGCCACGCGATTGCGGAGCATCCACGGACTGCGCCGATGTCGGCTGTGACGAGGCCGCGGATCGGTGTTCGTTCGATCCTCGCCCGAACGGGACGAGCTGCACTCCAGAAGATCCCTGCGTCGACCCCAGCGTCGCGATCTGCCAAGGCGGGGCGTGCACCGGCGTCCCACTCGACTGTTCGACGACGGCGGTCACCGCGCCCGAGTGTCAGGTCGCCTATTGCGACTCCGCGGCGGGTGGCTGTGTGGTCATGCCTGCAAACGACGGCACCCCGTGCACCTACGGCAGCCTCTGCGAGCTCGACAAGTCTTGCGTCCAGGGCGCGTGCGTCGGCTCGTCGATCCCGAGCTGCACTGTCTGCACCGAGACCGAGGCCAACAACACTTACGCGACTGCAAACACCGGCGACTGCGCTGGCTGGAATGGGCAACTCGCAGCCATCGGCGACAAAGACTTTTACGCCGTTGAAGTTACGGTCCCCGGCTCGCGCGTCGCGGCCGCGGTGCTCGGCGTTACGGGCGGCGGCTGCCCTGTCGGGTTCGATTCCTATCTGCGGCTCTACGACTCCGTGGGCACGCAGGTCGCCTACGACGACAACAGCGGTGCAGACAACTGCTCTGCGTTCTTGGCGACGACCACGGGCACGGTCAACCTGCCAGTCGGCGCCTACTATGTCTCGGTCGAGGAGTACCTCAACGACGCGGCCTCACCGCCCTATCTCTTGGACCTGCGCGTCCTGGCACCAGGCTGCGGTGATGGTGTGCTCGAGGTCGGAGAGGAGTGCGACGACGGCAACCTGATCGACGGCGACAATTGCTCCTCGGCGTGTCAGCTGTCTGTCTACGATTGCCAACCCGGTGAGGTCGAGGTCGCCATCGCGGGCGCTGGTTTGCCTGCGCCGATTCCTGACAACCAAGTCAACACACTGACCAACGTCGTCGTCGTCCCCGACGTGGGCACGGTGACGAAGGTCGCGGTCGCGCTCGATATCACCCACGTTTGGGACTCGGACGTCGACATCTTCCTTACGGCGCCGACGGTGCCCCAAATCGAGCTCTCGACGGACAACGGCGCAGCGCTCGACAACTACACCAATACGGTGTTCGCCGAGGGCGCTCCTCCCATCACGGCGGGCACACCACCGTTCACGGGCATCTTCTCACCCGAGGGCAGCTTCGCTTCGATCGTCGGCACGCAGGCACAGGGTAGCTGGACGCTGAGCGTCTACGACGATCTCGGGGCCTTCAGCGGCGCGCTCAACAGCTGGACGCTGCACCTCTGCGTCCAGCCCTAGCACTGCAATCCTGAGTCTGGGAGTCGAGGGGTGCGCTCACACGAGGAGCGTCACCTCGCTGCTCTCTTCGCTCACGACCTCACCGCGCTCGGCGGCGCGCAGCAACCGCTGGATGTGACGAGCCATCACGTCGATCTCCGTCGACAGGAATTGCTCACCGCCGAAGTGGTGGATGTTCGCGGTCTGGCGAGCGAGCATGTCCGCGTCCTGGGCGAAGATGCGGAGCGCCAAGGGCTCGAGCACGGGCTTCAACAGATTGCCGGGCAAGCGAGTCTTGAAGCTTACAACCGCGTAAATCCGCGTGACGAAGTCCTCTATCGGCGTCATCACGCTGTCGACGAGGATGTGGTTTTCGTCGCCGATTCGATATTCGACTTGAGCGATCGACGGCAGGATGAAGCGGTCGGTGTGCGTGACGATGCCGCCCGAGGGCGAGAGGATCTTGCCGACGATGCCGGGCGGGCGAGGCTCGCCGACGTAGTCGACCTCGACGCGATCACGCGTGCGCCGAATCTTGGCCGCGATGCTGATGCCGCGGTTCTCGGTGCGGAAGAGCCCGCGATGAACGAACGCCGTATGCGGGACATCGAGCGCGTTCTCGATCGTCGAGAAGAGCGAGCCCCGCGCCTCCACGCTTCGAGTTACCGTCGTGTAACCCGCGGTCCCCATCTTCGCGAACGAGTGCGGCTCCGAGGTCGGCTCCTCGTCGAACGCGCCCCACGCCCAGACGAAGCCCTGCCGCTCGACGATTGGGAGCGCGGGCGCTCTGCGGCCCTTTGCCTCCGACGGACCGGATAGCGAGGGCACGTGCGTACACGCGCCGCCCGGCTCGAATTGCCAACCGTGATACGGGCACTCGAGCTTGCCGCGTACGCACGAGCCCAGCGAGAGCGGCACGTTCCGATGCGGACAGCGATCGAGGAGCGCGCCGGCTCGACCACCGTCGCCACGAAAGAGGACTACGGGAGTATCGAAGAGCCGCCGCGCGAGCGGCTTGTCCTCGAGCTCACGACTCTCGGCGAGGATGTACCAAGCCCGCAAGACACGAGGGAGCATGGCCTTCATCTCCCCTGCCCCGCCCACGCGAAACGCGGCTCGTGGACCGCGGCTCGGCTCTTCTTGTGGCCGCTCGAGTTCTTGGCTCGTCGTCATGGGGTCTCGTCTACCGCAGCCGCGGGTAGATGGCGACGGGCCTCGCCGCTGAGGTACGCTCGTCGATTCACCTCTCGCTGGGGCTCGGGAAACGTGAACACGCGACCTCTCATCGACTTTCTGATTTCGGGAGCTCCGGGCAAACCTCGCTCACCCGACGTGCTCGCGCACGTGTCCACCGAGCTCTCGGCGCTCGGGGTTCCAGTCGATCGAACCGAGGCCTTCGTGCGCACGCTCCACCCTCATATCGCGGGGCGCAGCTTCGTCTGGAGGCCCAACGCTCCAGTCGAGATCCACGAACAGAGCTACGCCTATTTGGAGTCCGCCGCATTCCGCGCGAGCCCCGTCGGATGCGTGTTCCGCACCGGCGAGTGGGAGCGTCGACATCTGTCCGCGCGCGACTCGTTCCCCGATGAAGAGGCGGAGTATCTGAGCGCCCTCGCCGCCCGCGGTTACCGTGATGTCGTCGTCGCGCCGCTCCGTTTTCTGACGGGGCAAACGCACGCGATCAGCTTCGCGACCAAGGACGCTCGCGGCTTCTCCGACGAGCACGTCGACGCGATCGCGTCCGTCATGCCTGCGCTGAGTCGCATCGCCGAGATCCTCGCGCTCAGTCGGACGGCGGCCAACCTGCTCAACACCTATGTCGGGCACGGAGCGGGCGAGCGCATCCTCGCGGGGAAGATCGTCCGCGGCGACGTCGAGCCGATCAAGGCCGTGATCTGGTTCTCGGACCTCAGGAACTTCACGACGCTCTCAGCGACCCAAGAACCTGCCGAGACCATCATGACCTTGAACGAGGTCTTCGATTGTCAGGTCCCGGCGATCGAACGTCACCGCGGTGAGGTGCTCAAGTTCATGGGCGACGGACTTCTCGGGATCATCCCCATTCGCGAGGAGTCGAACGCCGCCGCGAACGCCTGCAAGCACGCGCTCGACGCAGCGGACGAGGCCTACGGCGCGCTCGTCAGCGTGAACGCCAAGCGGGTCGCGCGCCGCTTGGCTCCGGTGCGATTCGGGCTCGCGCTCCACATCGGAGAGGTCGCTTACGGCAATATCGGCGGAGCGGGTCGCCTCGACTTCACGTGCATCGGGCCTGCGGTCAACCTCGCCGCGCGCATCGAGGGCCTGACGAGCAAGCTCGATCGCAACGTGCTCGTGAGCGAAGACTTCGCCCGCGCGTCGAGTGCGCTCGCGGGTGTTCGCGAGATGGACCTGCTCGGCGAGTTCGAGCTGAAGGGCGTTGCCGCGCTGCAGCGTGTCTACGCTCCGGGCGCGACGGACGATCCCACAGTCGTTCCGTAGAGGTCGGCGAATTGGCTATCCGGATTTGCGCCGGCTTGCGATAGCGTTCTCACGCGCATCAGGCCGCGAGGGAGGAACCATGGCGAAAGACGTCGAGGTCAGAGTGCAAGGTCGCGGTCGAGTGCGTGATGGGAGCGCGACCGTGGAGCCGTCCGAGAGGGCGGTCTGCGATCTCTGCGGTCAAGAGAGCGACGCCGTCGCATCGCTCGGCGCGAACGGTTCTGGGCCCTTCGGGTGCAAGGCCTGTCTTCGAGGTCGCCTCGAAGCCATGACCCTCGCGGCGTGGATGCTGCGCGAGCAACCCGAGAGTCGACTGCCTTGGGGCAAAGTCAGCGGATGAGCGCTGCGACAGACAACGCGAGAGTGAGGAGAGCCTAC
>JAXLYR010000035.1:0-32014 GCA_046351325.1 Polyangiaceae bacterium
AGGACCCGCCCGGCACGTGGGACCACCTGACGTGGCGCGCGCTGCGCTTCCAGATCGAGCACGAGCATGCCTACAGCTTCCGCTTCGACTCGAGCTTCGACCCTCTCTCGCGAGTCGCTCGATTCGCAGCGCGCGCACACGGCGACCTCGACGGCGACGGCAGCCTCTCGCACTTCGAGGTTCGGGGTGAGCGCCAACCGAGCGGTGAGGTGCACGTGCAAGCCGGTCTCTTGATCACGCGGGAGCTCGAATAACACCTTGTCCAGCGATGCTCCCCTCATCGGCAGCGATCTCGTGGCAGTGGCTGCGCTGGCCGCCGGTGCGGCGCTCGCGGCCATGACTCAGCTGCCGCTCCGCGTGATTCATCAGCGCATTCACGAGACCTCCGAGGCCTATCTCCTGCCCCCTCCCGAGCACGTCGCTCGCATGTCGCTCGGCTACCGAGCTGCGACGGCGGACGTGCTCTGGGCGAACGTGCTCGTCACACACGGGCTTCGCCTCGGAGAGCAGCGACGCCACGACCTCGCGGCGAACTACATCGAGGCCATCAACGAGCTCGACCCCACGTGGCGCGAGCCCTACCGCGTCGCCGACTCACTCATCACGCTGCAGACGAAGGCCGCATCGATTGAGCAGGTCTACGCGGCTCGACACATCCTCGAGCGCGGGCTCCGCGAGCGCCCCACCGACGCCGAGCTCTGGCTCATCGCTGGGGTCTTCGTCGGGCTGATCGTTCCCACGAGCTATCTGGAAGACAAGCCCGAAGAAGGCGGAGAGTGGCGGGCGACAGGCGCGACTTACCTGTTGCGCGCGGCCGAGCTCGCACCAAACGACCAGACCATCCTCTGGCAAGCCATCGGCGGCGCGCGCATCTTCGCGCAGAATGGTCAGTTCGATCGGGCGATCGAGATGTACGCGAGCATCCTCAACTCGACCGAAGATCCCGAGCTTCGTGAGCGCGTGGAGTCGATGCTGCAGACCCTCGGTCAGAAGCGCACCCTCGAAGAGGATGTCGTGCAGCGACGCGCGCGACGCCACGCATTCGATCGCTTCCGACTCGAGAATTACCCGGGCGCCACGAGTCCCGGCACCAGTGTGCTCGGCTACCCGCGCGACGCGGCCCAATGCGCAGGCGCGACGCGGTCGACGTTCGCCGGTACGAGCGTCTGCTCCAAGAGTTGGCGCGAATGGGCGGAGCTCGAGCCTTTCGGCGGGCTCAGCCCAGACGACTTGAAGTAACGCTCAGTCGAACTTCGCCGACGCGGAGACCGACTTGCCTGGCTGCACGTCCACCGGCACGACCTGCTTGCGCTTGTCCGGGTGGATGAACGTCACCGTGTGCTTGCCCGGTGCGACCTGAACGACCTGCGGTGTGCTGCCGATGGGCTTGCCGTCGAGCAGAACCTTCGTGACGGGGCGCGAGTTGATCTTGATGGTCCCCTGCCCGCTCGGCGCCACCGATGCGCTCGCTGAAGCGGTGGGCGCGCTCGCGCTCGTCTTCGGCGGGGCTGTCGTGCTGGGGAGCGGAGGCGGCGTCTTGCCTTCCTCCAGGAGCTCGATGGCGACGTTCTTCTCCGCGGCGCCGTCCTCGAACACCACATCGAGCGCGTAATCCTGGAAGCCCTTCTTCTTGGCCGCGAGCTTCCACTCGCCCTTGGGGTCGAGGTCGAGCTTGATCGGCGGGTTCTTCCACATGTCAGCGTCGAGTCGCTTCTCGACCTTCTTGCCGTCCTTCATTCCGGACAAGATGACGTCGGCGCCCGAGGTCTTGAGCTCGAGGATCAGGCGCCCCTTCAGGACCTTCAGCTTGAGCTCCCCGAGGTCGTCGACCTTGTTCTTGGTTACGGTCACGTCGCGCTCGAGGGCTTCGTAGCGATCGCCCCCATCGAGCTTGAGCTTGTGGGCCCCTGGCGTGAGATCGGTGAAGGTTGCGACCGCGGGGTTGCCCGAGAGCGTCGCGCGCTCCTTGCCGTCGACGAGGACCTTCACGCCCTCGGTGCCCGAGAGCTTGAAGCCCGTTCCCTCCACCACGGGAGCTGGCGTGGAGGTCGACGCAATGGGCGGCGCGGTGGTGGTCGACTTGTTGGTGTTGATGGGTGCAGGCCTGAGGTCGACGCTGAAGTCGACGTGGCCTTCGCGGCCGGCCTCGACGTCGATCTCCTTCTGCATGATCTTGTCGCCGACGACGACCTTCACCACGCGACGCCCCGTGGGGACGTCGGTGACGCGACACGGTGCGGTCTCGCAGCGCTTCTGCCCGTCGACGAAGATGTCTGCTTTCGCGAGGGGCCCGCCGTTCGAGGCGACGACGTCGACCTGCAGGGCGCCGCTGCGAGGCAAGAACATGTAGACCCCGAGCCCGACGACGGCGACGAGGGCGAGCCCGCCGAGGATGATGCCGGCCTTCGAGCCGCTGTCGCGCGGACGCACGATGGTGGGCTCATCGGAGGGGCGGCGAATCGGAGCGGGAAGCGGCGTCGCTGTGGGCGTCGCAGGGGCAACCACGACCGAAGGCTCGACCAAGGGGCCGAGCGGGACGGTCTTCGTCGGGATCGCGGGGGCAACGGGCGGGGGTGGAACGCTGCGCGGAGCAGCGGACGAGCCCGAGCTGGCTGCGAGCGCAGCGGCGGCCGAGGGCTTCGCGCCGTCACCCGCTGCAGGACGAGGCTTCGGTCCGTGGCGCTTCTTCTCGAAGACGTGGGTCGACTCTTCTTCGTCTTCCCAATCCATCTCGACGGACGCGCCCGAGGCCTTCTTCTTCGAGGGGACGGCGGTGCCTGCCGGCGGCGTCTTCTCCTCGGGTTCTTCGGCGCTCGGCATCCCGACCTGCGCACCGATCGAGCTCGCAGGCTTCGGCGGAGGCGGAACGGCGGCGACGAGTGTGTTCTTCGCCGGCGGAACGGGGGGCGCGCTCGGCGAGCGCATCGACGACGGCCCTGAGGTCGGCGGCGCGGAGCCGCTCGTCTTCGGGGGCGGGACAGGCGGCGGAAGCGCTGGTGAGGAGCCTGCCCGCACCGACGTCGGAGGGGCAGCAGGCGGCGGAAGCGCGCCCATGCCCATCGTGGTCTTGATCTGCGGCTTGAGGCTCGGAGGCGGGACCGCCCCCGGAGGAGGCGGCGGCGGAGCCGCGCCTGAAGAAACGGGGCCCGACGCGGGCACCGGACCCGACGGCGGTGGGAGCGGCGCCGGTAGGCCTAGCAGCGTCGACTTCTGCCCTTGGCGCAGCGATGGTGGGGGGGGCACTGCGCCAGGTGATTTGCTCACCGGCGGGGCGCTGGTGAAGGGGGCTCAGAGGGGCCTGCTGGAGATGACAGCGGTCCCCCTGGCAGCGTCGAGCTGCATGATTTCGCCAAGCCCTCGAATACGTCCAGGTCGCTGCTGGTTTTTATCATCCGCCATGGGGTGGTTTTCCTCCGCCTCAAGGCGGGACCTCGCGCCGCGTCAGTGTTCGAAAACAACAGTGCCATGGCGTTCGCGATGTGCCGATCGCCCACTCGAACGCCTAGCTTGCAAGCCCACGCAGGGCCTTCGAGGAATTGCGTGGCCGTATCGTACCGCTCATCGGGCTTCGGGGCGAGCACCTGGTGAAGCACTTCGCGAAGGGGCTCGGGGAGCGCACGGCCAGCCTTCGTCATCCGGCGTCAGCCGATCGCCTTTGGCGAGGGCTTGGAGGATGTCGACCGGTCGCATCCCGCTGAATGGGGTGTGCGCCCGTCGCGAGAGCTCGAGCAGCACCGCCCCGGAGGCCGTAGAGATCCGACCGCGGGTCGAGCGTGCGCCCCGGACTTGCTCGGCGACATGTATCGGATCGTGCCCTTGATTTCACCGACGCCGGTCGTCGAGCTGCGACTCCGGGATCTTCGCGATGCCGAAGTCCGCGAGCTTGACGAGCTATCGCGACTGACGAGGACGTTGGAGGGGCAAACGTCTCGGTGGATGATCGGCGCGCGCCCTGGACGGGCTGAGCCTCGAGGAAGCCGTGCACGTACGCGAGGGCGTCGGCGACGCGGATCGCGGATCGCGAGCGCGACTCGAGCGTGAGCGCGGCCTGCGCGGAGCTGGCGCGTGCTCGCGCGCGGACGCGGCGATCAATGCTTGAGGCCATGCCGTCGACGAGCTCGTAGGCCACGTACGCGACGCCCGAGACGATCCCGCGGTCGCGCATGCGCACGACGTCGATGGGAATCCGCGACGAGCTGGACTCGGCCGCGAGCACGAGCTGCGTGTCCTGGTCGTGCGCGGCGCGTGCCCGCGAGGACTGCTGTGGAAACGATTCGGCGTGCGGGGGCGAGACCGACCTTGTCATGTCGTTGCGCTTCACCGCGCGGAAGACCTCACCGCGCGCGCCGACCTCGATGCGCTCGAGCAACAAGTAGGCCGAACGTGAGTTGGTTGCGGAAGCGCGCGGCTCGGCATCGAGTCGTTGCTTCGGCGAGGGCGAAGACCACCTCGCGCGCGGGTCAGTCGTGCTTCTTGAAATATCGATCCGGCTGCTGCCGCAGGATGCACAACGTCGCGTGACACGACGGGCGTGTCCTCGAAGAAGTGCATACCAGCAGGAGCCTTGGCGCGACGCAGGCGAACGGTCGTCGGAGCGCGCGGAGGGAACTGGCGTTGCGGGACAGATCGGTGTTGTCACCGAGCACGACCGCGAGGCTCGCCGAGGAGGTACACGAGCCCGAACACCGACCTGGGTAGAGCCCACCCATCTTGGTGAGGTCGACCTTGGTGACCCGCAGCGTTCTCGAGCTCGGCGTAGAAGAGGACGTTGGACTCGTCGTGGACGCACGCGACGGCCGCGCCTTGGATGGGCTTGGATGAGCCGCGCGAGCCGCGCTGCGCTTGCCGGGCGGGTCGTTAGCGCTGACCGAGGAAGGCGTGGGCGTGGAGCCAGAGCGCGTCGTGTCCGCACCGTCGGGGCCTGCGCCGCCATCGACCGTGAGCACGACGGGGGCAGCGTCGGCGGGCTCGCCGGTCGTGGTGGTGCTGGACTGCTGCGCGTCGAAGCGCGCGGGTCGAGTTCGAGGACGCGGAACTTGAGGTTCGCGTCAGCCTTCTCGGGACGCGTCTCGGTCATCGCCATCGCGTAGGGGAAGCCGTGCCGCGGCAGGCCCCTTGAGGACCCAGCGCACCACCCTCGGCAGCCGGAGAGAACGCGTCGGGAAATTCTCGCCCGGCAGGATGTGGCGCAGGGTCAGGTAGGAAGGTCGCGAGCCTGCGCTTGATGTATCGGGAAGTTCGCGAGGCCCATCCCTCCACGAGGCGCTTGGCGCGGAAGGTCCAGCCGTCCACCGACGTTCTCCGCCTCCCACGAGGTCTCGAAGGGCCGGCCGAGCGACGGGGTCTGCGCGTCGGGCGTGACCTTGAGAACTCCCGAGGCCCGAGTGGCCTGGTTCATGTCGAGCGCGAGCCTTATTTGCAGCGCGTCGATCGCCGCGCGCGAGCGCTTGGCTGAGGTCGTCGCCGTAGAAGTACGCGACGAAGTCCTCCCTCGTGAGGCAGACGCCTCGTGCGGACGCGTTTCGGTCTCCGCGCCTGGACCGTGCCGCCCTACCAGGTGCGGCTAGAAGCTGAATTGCTCGTCCTGCACCATCACCGTCATGTTCTGGCGATAGGAGACGACCTGGTCGATGTTCGGGTCGTCGGGCCACGTTCCGAACGCGGTCGATCCATCGCGGAGCTCATGACGGTCGCGGCGTAGGGCTTCGGCGGCAGGTACACGACGCCGTCGGCCATCATGCCGAACTCGCCGTGGAGCGCCTGAAAGCCTGCGTTCGTCGCGGCGACGAGGCGCTTCATGATGTCGGGCGTGCGGGGGATGAGACCCGGCCCAGCCTTGCCAGTCGCGCCCTTCGGCTCGACGGTGCCGGCCATCATGTGGAGCTCCACCTGTCGCGGATCCCAGAGCACGATGTACGCGCGAGTGACTTTGCGCGTCCGATCGCTGCGGATGAACGTCGTTAGGAAGGTCGGCGGCAGGTTGGGTTGGTTGTTGTAGAACGCCGCGTCGTCCTTCGCGTTCCACTTGCCCTCGCCGGGGAGCGCGGGCGTGACCCAAGGCTCGAGCGGTGGGGGCGGCCATCCCATGTCGGGATCGACGGGGATCTCGCGCTTCGGAGTGCCGAGGGCCTCACCCAAATCCTCGGCGATCTCGTCCTCGCCGGTCGCGCCGGTCATCTCCTCGCGGTTGCGATCGACGAAGTCCTTCATGTCGAAGAACTTCTCCTTGATGGCCTGCATGTTCTCGTCGCCGATCTCGAGGCGGACGCGGTCGACGCTCCACGTGACGAGGTTGCCGGGCGGGGCGAGCTCGAACGGGTCGTAGTGCAGCCACTTGGGCAGAGCGTCCTCCTTGGGGAGGGCGCCGGTGAACGGCAGGCGTGCGTGCTCGTTCGCGAACGCGACGACGACGTGATCGCCGTCGAGCGAAAGCTCCATGTCGGCCGGGTCGGGCGTGGGGCCGGCGGCTGCGTCTTCGGCGGCTGCGTCTTCGCTGCCGGGGATGGGCAGGCCCGTTTTGGGGTCGATCCGCGTCGTGTCGAAGCCGACGACGAAGGTGCGCCTGGAGAGGCCACGGTAGCGCCCGGTCGCTTGCAGGTTGGTGACGCCGTTCTTGATGCGATCGCTCGCGCTGAACGTGCTCGGTACCGTCTGACCGTTGAAGTCGAGGATCGTGACGATGCTGGGTGCGCCCTGGATGCCGCTCAGCGAGGCGAACGCGATCTGCTCGCCGTGCACGAGCGGGCGAGTCTCCTCGGCGCCGGTGGTGTCGCTCAGGTTGTAGCCGCCCTCGAGGTCGACGAGCGCGCCGCTCGGCGTGAGCTTCGCCTCGAAGAGGTAGATGTCCGTGAGCTGCTCGCCGAGGAGCGGGTCCTTCGGGACGGCGCGCGCGCGAACGAGGACGCGCGAACGGCCGAAGGCCGCGCCGAGCAGCCCCTTCGGCGGGTCGACGAAGACCACGTCGCCTGGCTCGTCGACCGTGAAGCCCCGCGTCTTCAGGATCTCGACGACGGCTTGATTTCGGTCGGTCGCTTTGACGCGAGGCTCACGCATCGAGGCGCCGACTGCGAGCGTCGCGCCGATCGCGAGCAGCACCGCGCGGCCGATGCGCCCCGCTCGGGTGCGCTGAGTCTCTGCGCGAGCGTCGGTGGGGGCGCGCGGCAGCACGGAGCTCGAGGGGGTAGTCCAGGTGGAGGCCATCTGGTTCGTTGCAGAGTCGAGGCGACAACGCTCGAGGGCTGCCGCCGCGTTCCCAGAGCGCGTACCACTGCGAACGCGAGTAGGAAAGCGCACATCGCGTGCCGCGCCCGGTCCCCGAGTGGCGCGGTCGCGGGGTGCGCAGGCGCTTGGAAGATACCTCACCGATCGCGCGGGCCGCGCCCTCACGAAGGCGTTTCTTCGCGTCGCGCCCGAGTCGCCTTCGCCCCGCCAGGGCGGCGCGAGTTCTTCAAGAATGCTGGTTCCAGGGGACTTCCGCCAGCGCCGCGCGTCGCCGCTCGCGAACTGGCTCGACATCGCTGACAGTCGTGTAACAAACCGCCACGCCGACGCGTCGATCAGCGGCCGGCGCGTGCGAGCACCGCGAGCACGCGCCGGGCGTGGCCGTGTGGATCGCCGAGCGCGACGAGCGCCTCGGCGAGCGCGCGCGCGGTCGGTTCGTAGTAGGCGGAGTAGCGCTTGCGCCTGAGCAAATACTCGAGGAACGCGATCTCTTCGGTGGGCGTCGGGCCAGCGCGCAGCCCTGCTGCCGCGGCCTCGTTGGCCTCGCGCCGCCAGCCGAGATCGGCGGCCGCGCGCGTCCTCGCGAGGAGCGCTGCGGCGGTCGGAGGGGCGGCGCGAGCGCGAGCGAGCGCCGCCCCGAGGGATTCGACGGCCGCGGCGTCGGCGATGAGGCCGCGCGCGCGAAGCAGCGCGGCGCGCGCGGCCGAGCACGCGAACGCGTTGAGGAGGAACGGCTCGTCGAGGGCGGCGGGCTCGAGCGGCGCGAGGGCCTCGAGCCCGGGGACGAACCGAAAGAGCGAGAACCCGAGCGCCTCGAGCGCGTCGACGAGCTTGCGGTTCACGCCCTCGCCGTGGCGAACCTCGGTCATGAGCAGCGGGTCGCGGTCGCGAAGCGAGCGCGACCCGCCCTCGAGGATGCGCAGCTCTTCGCCCTCGGCGTCGAGCTTGAGCAGCGCGATCGGACCGTCGCCGGCGCGCCGCACGGCGTCCTCGAGGGTCTCGAGCGCGACGCGCTCCGTCCAAACGCCGGCGGCCTTCGACGTCGCGCCGAGGCCGGAGAGCTCCGGGGAGCTCGCGTTCGCGAACTCTGCTTCACCGCGCGCCGACGAGAGCGCGGCCTGCACGACCTCGACGTTCGCGAGCGCGTTGCGACGCACGGTCTCGCGCAGGAACGCGCTCGTCGCCGAGCTCGGCTCGTACGCGACGACGCGCCCCTCGGGGCCGACTGCCCGGCCCATCGCGAGCGTGTACACGCCGAAGTTCGCGCCGACGTCGATCGCGCGATCGCCGCGCGTGAGGACGCGCCGCACGAAGCGGAGCTCGTCCTCGAACCAGTCGCCCTGTTCGAGCAAGACGAACGGCGTGATCAGCGAGAGCGCGTGCGGCACGACGAGCGTGCCACCGCCGTCGACCGCGAGCTCGAGCACGAGGTCCTCGGGGACGCGTGGTCCGAACGCCGCCAGCGCGGCGGCGCCCGCGCGAAGCGCGTCGCCCGCCGCGCGCCAATGCGCGAGCGCGACCTCGCGCATCGCGGTCGCGTGCTCCGCGGGAGCGGCGGCTGCCGCCGGCTCGATGTCTTGCGGGCGGCCGAGCTCGACGAGCACGGCCGCGAGCTTGCCGGCGAGCTTCGGGGTGCCGCCGCGCGCGAGCCCGTCGCGCAGGATGGGCTCGGCTTCGGCGGCGCGGCCCGCGAGCGCGAGCGCGGCGCCGAGGTTGCCGTAGACCTTCGCGAGCGAGGGATCGACCTCGAGCGCGCGGTGATAGAGCGCGATCGCGGCGTCGTAGCGCTTCGCTTGGGCGTGCTCGTTGGCCTGGCGGTTGAGCTCTTCGGCGGAGAGCATCAGGGCAAGGTATCGCTGAGGCGGGGGTGGGGGCGGCGGTGGTAGTTTCACCGAACGATCGTGCTTTGTCGCGACAAAGCACGGTCGTTCGGTGAAAGTCGGGGGCGCGCGGGGAGCCCCCGCCGCCGAGGTGCCACCGGAGCGCGACTATCTCGCGCTGAAGGGTGCAGACTCTGCCCCATCACAATCTTCTTGTTTCTGGTTTCTTGGTGAGGAGCGCGTCGAGGGTGAGGTCGAACGCAGGGTTGAAGGGCTGCACGGTCAGGAGCGCGCCCCCGTCGCACGCGGTGTTCGGCCCCTCGACGCAGCTCGCTTGCGGGTACCACGCGACGTAGCCAGCCGCCTGCTGGCGCTTCACGAAGAGCACGAACGGCGGCGTCGCGCCGCCCCCGCTGCCTCGAACGATCTCGGACTGAAAGCCGAGAGCGCTGAGGTTCTTCTCGAGGTCTGCGGCCGTGAGCGAGCTTACATGTTTGTCATTCTCGATGGGAACCTGCCCGTCCCCCGAGCCCGATTCGAGGGCGAGCGGGTAGACGACCTTCACGGTGCCGCCCTCGGGCTTGGGAAAGCTGGCCTTTTTCAGGGCTTTTGTGATGCACGAGAGGACGTCTTTGTCGGAGAGATCGCTGCCGTCGGTCGTGACGTTCTCGACGCTGCCGTCGCGGGCGATGCGAAAGGTGAGGACGACCTTGCCGCTGAGCTGAGGGTTCTTCTTGAGACCCTCCGAGTAACAGAGGCGAAACTGCCCGGCGTTTTGTCGGAGGACGCGCTGGATGACCTCGGGCGCGAGGCGGCCGGAGGAGGTGGTGGTCGCGCCGACGAGCAGGATGGGCGAACGCGCGCGTTCCGAGCGGACCGCGACGGGGCGCTCGCAGAGCGAGCAAGCGTCCGCTTCGGGGCGCACGCGTACATCGACGCTGAGCGCGAGCTCGACCTTGGGTGCGGGCTCGCTGCCGAGCGCCGCGGCGATGCACTTCCCGAAGCCCGCGGGCGCGTTGTCGGCCGCCGAGAGATCCTTCACGACAGTGACGGTTCCCGTGGTCTCCCACCGCGCGAAGAGGCGCGCGGCCGAGTGTTCGAAGCCTTGCGCGCACGCGATGAACCGCGCGCTCAGCGCCGAGACATCGAGCTCGCCCGCGGCGCCACCGGCTGCGAGCGGCGCCACGAGGACGGAGCTGTCGACCGCGAGCGGCGTCGGCTTCGGCGGTGGCGCGACGACGACGTCGGCCGTCGCCGAGCCCTCCCTCGAAGGGCCGCCACCCGCTTGCAAGCTCGAGCCACCGCACGCGGCCGCCGCGACGGCGACCACCCCCAGAACCCCCCACGCGCTTCGCATGCTTGGACCTTAGCAGCGCGCCGAGCCTCGAGCCGGTTCTCACACCGGCCGCGCGCGGGTTGAGCTAGCACTCGAGCGAGCCAGCCATGTCCTCCGATTCTTCAGGTTCCCCGCGCGCCGAATTCGACGCGGCCTTCACCACGAAGCTCGCCGCGCTCGCCTCGCTCGAGCTCAGCCCCGAAGAGGCCGACGCGATCGCGCACGACCTCGCCCGCATCGTCGACTACGTCGCCGAGCTCTCCGAGGTCGACGTCGGCGAGGTGAGCCCGCTCGTGTCCGCGTCGGACCTGGTCCTGCGCCTCCGCGAGGACGCGCCTAAGCCCGAGCTCTCGCGCGAGCTCGTCATGACGCAGGCGCCGCGCTCGCAAGACGGCGCCTTCGTGGTCCCCGCGTTCGTGGACGAGGGCTGAGCGATGAGCGCGACGACACCGAAGCTGCTCGAGCTCCCCGCGCGCGAGCTCGCTCGCATGATCGACGCTCGCGAGGTCTCTGCCGTCGAGGTCGCGACCGCGTCGCTCGACGCGATCGCCGCCGATTCGCTCGGCGCTTTCTTGCACGTCACGCGCGACCAGGCGCTCGCCACCGCGGCCGAGCTCGACGCTCGCCGCGCCCGCGGCGAGAAGCTCGGCGCGCTCGGCGGCGTCCCCGTCGCCCTCAAGGACGTGCTCGCGACGACCGACGCGCCGACCACCGCCGGCTCGAAGATCCTCACGCGCGACGGCACGCTCGCGACTGGCTACGTCGCGCCGTACGACGCGCACGCCGTCACGCAGCTGCGTGCAGCGGGCGCCGTCCTCGTCGGCAAGACCAACATGGACGAGTTCGCGATGGGCTCGTCGACCGAAAACAGCGCGTTCTACCCCGCGAAGAACCCTCACGATCCGACGCGCATCCCGGGCGGTTCGAGCGGCGGCAGCGCGGTCGCCGTCGCCGCGCGCATGACGCCGCTCGCGATCGGCACGGACACCGGCGGCTCGATCCGCCAGCCGGCCGCGCTCACGGGCGTCGTCGGCGTCAAGCCCACGTACGGGCGCGTCTCGCGCTACGGGCTCTTCGCGTTCGCCTCGAGCCTCGATCAGATCGGCGTCTTCGCGCGCGACGTCTCCGACGCGGCGCTCGGCCTCGAGGCCGTCGCTGGCTTCGATCCGCGCGACGCGACGAGCGCCGACGTCGCCCCGCTCGCGGGCTCGCTCTCGAGCGCGATCCGCGACCCGCGAGGCGCGCGCGGCCTGCGCATCGGCGTCCCGAAGGAGTACTTCGGCGACGGCTTGGAACCGGAGGTTCGCGCCTCGGTCGACGCCGCGCTCGCGGCTCTCGAAAAGGACGGCGCCGAGCTCGTGCCGCTCTCGCTCCCCTCGACGAAATACGCCCTCTCGACCTACTACGTGCTCGCGACCGCCGAGGCCTCGAGCAACCTCTCGCGCTACGACGGCGTGCGCTTCGGCATGCGCGTGCACGACGGCTCGGCGCCGCTCTCCGAGCTCTACAAAAAGACCCGCGGAGCGGGCTTCGGTCGCGAGGTGAAGCGCCGCATCGTCCTCGGCACGTTCGTCCTCTCGTCGGGCTACTACGACGCGTATTACCTCCGCGCGCAGAAGGTCCGCGCGATGATCGCCGAGGAATTTAGGGGCGCGTTCGCACGTGTCGACGCCGTCGCATCTGCGACCAGCCCGTGCGTCGCGTTCAAGATCGGGGAGCGCGCCCTCGATCCTCTCGCGATGTATTTGGCCGATGTTTGCACGCTCCCCGCGAGCCTCGCGGGCCTGCCCGCGCTGAGCTTGCCGTGCGCGCGCTCGGGTGGGCTGCCCGTCGGCCTGCAGCTCGTCGCAGCTCCGTTCGCCGAGGCGACGCTCTTCCGCGCGGCCGCGGCCGCCGAGCGCGCCATCGGGATGTGATGGCCGCCTCGAACTTCGCGTTTCGCCCCGTCGAGCCGAGCGACAGCGCGGCCCTCGCTGCGTTCTTCGATCGCGTCGAGAGCCGCTGCTATTGCCGCTGGCTCCACTTCGACGGCGACAAGAATGACTGGCTCGCGCGCATCAGCAGCACGCCCGAGCTCGGCCGCGCCGAGCTCGAGCGCGCCGTCTCGTGCGCCGCGCCCGACGGGCTCGGTGTCGTCGCCGCGGCCGATGGCGCGATCCACGCCTGGATGAAGGTCGCGCCAGCCGAGGTCGCCGCGAAGGCAACCGGCCAGCGCTATTTCAAAGGCCTGGCGGTGTTCGCGAACAACGCGCCGAAGGACTACGACCTCCTCGGCTGCGTGCTCGTCGCGCCCGAGCACCGGCGCGCGGGGCTCGTGGGCCCGCTGCTCGCCGCTGCGATCGACCTCACGCGCACGCGCGGCGCGCGCGCGCTCGTCGCGTTGCCTCGCCGAGTGGAGGGCCGCGTCGCCGACGAAGAGCTCTGGACCCTGCCGATCGGCCCGCTCGAGCGCGCCGGCTTCGTCCGCGTCGACGGCGAGGACCCGTACCCGGTGATGCGGCTCGAGCTCGCAGAGCCCGAGCCGGCGACGCGACCCAAAGAAGCCGGAGCCCTCGACCCACGCCGGCTGCGTGGTCCCCGAGAGCCCGAGCCGGCGACGCGACCCAAAGAAGCCGGAGCCGCAGCCGGCGTGGGTCGAGCGCAGCGAGACTGGGGCTCTGGTTCCCGAGAGCCCGAGCCGGCGACGCGACCCAAAGAAGCCGGAGCCGCAGCCGGCGTGGGTCGAGCACAGCGAGACTGGGGCTCTGGTCCCCGAGAGCCCGAGCCGGCGACGCGACCCAAAGAAGCCGGAGCCGCAGCCGGCGTGCTTCTTCTCGACAAGCCGCGCGGTCCGACGAGCCACGACGTCGCGGCCCACGTGCGGCGCGCGCGCTCGGCACGCGCCGCGTCGGCCACGCCGGCACGCTCGATCCGATGGCGACGGGGCTGCTCGTCGTCCTCGTCGGCGAAGCGACGAAGCTCGAGCCTTACCTCTCCGCCGCCGAGAAATCCTACGAAGCGACCGTCGCGCTCGGCAGCGAGACCGACACCCTCGACGCGGAGGGCGTCGTCCTCACCGAGGTCCCCGTCGACGCCAAGCTTCCTCGCGGAGCTCGCCTGACCGACGCGATCGCAGCGATGGCATCGAGCGACGCCCGGGAGGAAGGGCCGCCCCTGGGCGGACCGCCGGGCTGGAGCTCGATCAATGGCATCGAGCGACGCCCGGAGGAAGGGCCGCCCTCTGGGGCGGACCGCCGGGCTGGAGCTCGATCAATGGCATCGAGCGACGCCCGGGAGGAAGGGCCGCCCTCTGGGGCGGACCGCCGGGCTGGAGCTCGATCAATGGCATCGAGCGACGCCCGGGAGGAAGGGCCGCCCTCTGGGGCGGACCGCCGGGCTGGAGCTCGATCGATGGCATCGAGCCCACGCCTCGCGCGCGCCCTCGACGCCGAGCGCGCGCGCACCGAGCAGGTGCCGCCCGCGTACTCGGCCATCAAGGTCGACGGCGTGCGCAGCCACCGTCTCGCGCGCCGCGGCGAGGCCGCGACGCTGCCCGCGCGCCCCGTCGCGGTGCGGTCGCTCGTGTGCACACGCGAGACCGCCGCGCCGCCTTCGCTCGAGCTCGCGATGACCGTTTCGAAGGGCTACTACGTGCGCTCGCTCGCTCGCGACCTCGGCGCGGCCCTCGGGACTGCCGCGCACCTCACCGCGCTTCGACGCACGGCCGCCGGCGATTTCTCGGTCCGCGAGGCCACGACGTTGGACGCGCTCGCGAGCGCCCCGCTCCTCCCCGTCGAGCAGGCCGTGCGTCGCGTGATGCCCGTCATCTCCCTCGACGACGAAGCCACGCTCCGCGTACGCGACGGCAAGCCGCTCGCGCTCGCCGAACCGCCAGCGCCTGGCGTGCCCGTCGCGCTCCTCCGCCCGGACGGCTCGCTCGCAGCGATCGCGCATCGAGACCCCGGAACCGACGCGGTCGTCGTGCTGCGCGGCTTTCCGCTGACAAAGCCGTAGGCGAGGGATTTTCCGCGGGCACTGACCGCTTATCCTGATACCCTCGGGGGGAAGGCTCGAGGGAATGTCCGTTCCACTGCCAAGCCTAGCCGTCGCGCTCGTGAGCGCAGCTTTGGGGGCTCTCTTCGTCGCCGCGGACGCGGCGCTCGGGTCCCTCACGGGTCCTCGCATCGCGGCGCTGCTCGAGCACGAGGACCAGCCGCACCGCAGCACGCTCGCGCGCTACAAGCGCGCACGCGGCTACTTCCACGCGACGTACGTCGTCGGCCGCACCTTCTGTGCGGCGATCACCGCCGTCCTCGTGGTGAAGGCCGTCGAGCAGTGGCTCCCCGGTTGGCTCGGGATCGCCGTCGCGATCCTCGTATCCATCTCGGTCTACGCGCCGCTCTCCGACGTCGCGACCGCGGTCGCGCGCAGGCGCGCCGAGACCTTGGGCCTCGGCCTCGCGACCTGGCTGCGCCCGTTCGAGGTCGTGCTCTGGCCGATCGCGTCGCCACTCTCGCGCATCAGCGGCGCGTTCGCCGATCGGATGGAATCCCCCGAGCCGCAGCCCGCCGAGGTCGCCGCCGCCGAGGTCGAGCACCTCGTCGCGGAGGTCGCGCGCAAGGGCGGCGTCGGCGCCGAGCCCGCCGAGATGATCCGCAACGTGCTCGAGTTCGAGGACCTGCGTGCGCGCGACGTCATGGTCGCGCGCGCCAAGGTCGAAGCCATCGCGCTCGACACTCCGCTCGACGTGGTCCGCCGCAAGGTCGCCGACAGCGGACACTCGCGCTACCCCGTCTTCGACGGCCAGCTCGACAACGTGATCGGCCTGCTCGTCGCGAAGGACGTCTTCAAGACCGAGGCCCCGTGCAAGGGCGACACGACCGGCCCGACCCTGCTCAGCGAGGTCGTCAGGCGCGACGTCATCTTCGTCCACGAAGCGCAGAAGCTCGTGAGCCTGCTTCGCGACATGCGCCTCAAGCGCCAGCACCTCGCGGTCGTCGTCGACGAGTTCGGCGGCACGCGCGGCATCGTCACGCTCGAGGACGTCATCGAGGAGATCGTCGGCGACATTCGCGACGAACACGACGAGGTCGCCGAGCCCCCGCCGCCCATCCAAGAGCTCGCCGAGGGCCACCTCGTCGCCGTCGGCTCACTCCCGCTCGCCGACCTGCTCGCGTTCCTCGGCACGCCGCCCATGGACGACGAGCCCGCGACGACCACGCTCGCGAGCGCCTTCGAGCCCCCCGTCGAGGTCGGCGCGACCGTGCTGCGGTGGGGCTTCGAACTCGTCGTCCGCGAGGAGAAACGCGGGGTCGCCGAGCGCATCGAGGTCCTGTCACGACCGACCGCGCCGTCGACCATGCGCCCACCCCGCTCGCTCGCGACGCCGAGCAGCCGCGGCAGCCACGGCACGTCCGACGAGTCGCCTGCGCCGCCCTCGAGCGGATCCCGCGCCCACGGCAAGGCCGCGGACGCAGACGACGAGCCCCGATCGAGCAGCCGCGCGAGCTAGCGGTCTGCGCTCTCGCACGCTCGCGCTCTCTCGCGTAGCTGCTTCCGCGACAAAGCACGATCGTTCGGTGAAAACCGGCCCGGCGAGAAGCGACCACAGGCGTGGGGAGCGGTCCTCGCGGATGCGACGACGCAGAAGCCTCAACGGCGCTCTCCAACAACAAAAAGAAAACGAACGGGGTTTGGGGCCCCGTTCGCTCTCCATCTCGCCGTGAGAACTCAGCGCAGCGAGAGCTTCTCGAGCTGCTCGCGGAGGTTCTCACCCTCCTTCAAGAGGCCCGGCTTTTCACGGCCTGGGATGCTCTCGTCGCCCGCGAGCACCAGCCGCATCTCACCGATGATGCGACGCGCGTCGTAGGTGATGCCCTCGAAGCGACGATCCGGAATCGCGCCCGGATCGAGCGGCAGCATGATGTTCGGCGCCGCCGTGAGCTCGCCCTTGTCGTAGCGCGCGCCCTTCTGCTCGACCTCGACGATCTTGCGATTCTGCTGCTGGGGAACGAGCAACACCGGCTCCTTCGGCCAGTCCTTCGCGTCGGGGTCGAAGGGCTCCTTCAGCTTCACGACGCGCGCGAAGAGCTTGCCCTCACCGCCCGAGCCGAACATGACGGCGCGCTCGTACTGCGGCTTGTCGGCCTTCTTCCAGCTCTCCTCGACGAGGGCTTTGTTCTCCTCCGTCAGGACGCCGAGCAAAGCCTCTTTCTTGTTCTCGAGCTGCTGGCACATGTTCAAGAACAGGAAGACCTTGCCCTGGGTCTCGGGCGGATAGTTGCCGACGTTCTTCTCGTTCAACGTGTCTTTGTTGAACGGCAAGACGAACGACGACAGGTTCGCGAGCGCGTCGGTCGGCCACTTGCGCTCCTTGTAGACCTTGTCCTCGATCTCTTTGAGGATCGGGATGAGCTCCTCGGCGCGCTTGGCCGCTGCCGCGACCTCGGGCTCGAGCGCGCCAGCGCCCTTCAACGCGAGATCGCTGCGGTTCTTCTTCTCGCGCTGACCACCGGCGAAGAAGCCGATGCCAGCGCCGACGATGACCGCGAGCCCCGAGTAGATCACCGCGCGACGCCCTGCGCGGCGGCGCTCGTCGTGGATCTCCTCGCTGACCTCGACCTTGATGGTCTGCTGCTCGGCGCTGACCGGTGCAGCCTTTTGCGGAGGCGGCTTGGGCGCGAACGGACTGAAGCCGCTCGCGAGCCCCGGAGGCGGCGCGATACCCGGAGGTGGCGCGATGCCGAGCGGCACAGGCGTCGGATTCGATGGTCGCGCGATCGGCGGAGGGTTGACGCTGCTGGGCGGGACTGAACTGCGTTCGCCACCGCCGCTGCCCGGTGCAGCAGGCGTGGGAGGTCCCCCGGGAATCGAGGGAGCGGGAGCGGGTGCGCCGGGCCCTGATGGCGTCGGCGCGGGAGCAGCGCCTGTGCCCTTGCCCAGGCGCGCTTTAAGGTCGATCTTCGGCTTCTTGGCTTCGGCCATGGGCTCCTCGGACGGAGAGCGACAGGCGCCGTCGTGGGGGGCACGTTAACGGTCGCAAACACGACCTGTCAACGTCACGGCTACGACGCGAGTGGACAAATCCACCTGCGTCCTCCTTGGGTCGATCGTGCTCGTCGCGACTATGATCGTGCGAGCTGCCCATGAACACGCTCGCACACGTCGCCACCTCCGAGGACCCTGTTCGGCGTGTGCTCTCCGAGGCGAACTACGTCGAGAGCGCCGACGGCACCTCGATCGCGTATTACGCGACCCGTCCACCCGCGCGCGGCGCGCGAGCAGGCGAGCCACGCACGGTCGTCCTCGCGAGCGGCCTCGGCGCCCCGCGCCTCGCGTGGCGTTCGCTCATCGACTACCTCGGCGATCGGTATCGCTTCATCACGTGGGACTACCGCGGGCTCTACAACTCCGCGCGCCCCGAGAACGACAGCGCGCCCGGCACCTACGCGATGGAGAAGCAGGTCGAGGATCTGCGCGCCGTCCTCGCGAAGGAGAACGTCCAGCGCGCTGCGCTCGTCGGCTGGAGCATGGGCGTGCAGGTCTGCCTCGAGGCCGCGCGCCGCATGCCCGAGCTGCCCGCGGTGCTCGTGCTGCTGAACGGCACGTTCGGCAGGCCGCTCGACACGCTCGCGCCGAGCCGCGTCTCGCGCTGGGCGCTCAGCCACGCGCTCGGCTGGGTCGAGCGCCACGGCGCCTCGCTCGAGCCCGCCATCCGCCGCGCCTCGTCGCAACCCGAGTTCGTGCCGTGGCTCAAGCGCATGGGCCTCATGGCCGACAGCCTCGACGAGGCCGAGTTCGGCGAGGTCGTCCAGATGTTCGGCGACCTCGACCTCCGCGCCTTCGCGCGCACGCTCGCGGCGCTCGGCGAGCACGACGCGTCCGGCATCCTCGAGCACATCGACGTGCCGAGCCTCGTCATCACCGGCGATCGCGATCGCATGACGCCGCGCGGGCTCTCTCAGACCATGCGGCGCAGCATCCCCAAGGCCGAGCTCCTCGTCGTGCGCGGCGGCACGCACTACACCGCCGTGGAGTTTCCCGAGCTCGTGGCGCTCAGACTCGAGCGCTTCTTCCACGAGAATGGTTTTTGATTTGGGGGCAGAGGTGGACCCTTCAATTCACGGTAGGCGAACGGGGCCCCAACCCCGTTCGCGGTCAACCCACCCCCGCCCGAGAGCTCAGTTGTCGGCGAAATCGCCGAAGCGCGGGCGGCTGACCTGACCGAGCAGGTGCGCGAGGCGCAGCCGATCGGCAGGCGTCTGCGCGACGAACCGCATCGCCTCGAAGGCCCCCATTCGCCACACCGGCGAAGCGCAGAGCCACACGCGATCTTCGGGCTGATCGACGAGCCCGAGCTCGAGCGCGTAACACGCGCGATCGAGGTTCGGGCTGAGCACGCGACGCACGAGCGCGCCGCTCATCGAGAGCTCGAGCGTCTCGGTCAAGAACGGCGCTCCGTCGATGTACTGGTTGCAGAACATCTGGACCCGCGTGCGGCGAGCCATCCGCCTCTCGTTTTGGACCTGCATGGTAGAAGACGGTAGCCGTGAACGACGGACCGGGAAAAGAAACGCTCCCCCGCGCGCTCCGCGTGATCGTCGTCGACAACTACGACTCGTTCACGTGGAACCTGGTCGAGCTCCTCGAGCGGCTCGGCGCGCGCTGCGACGTCGTCGAGCACGACGCCGCGACCGCCGTCGAGCTCGGCGCGCGCCCCGCGCACGGCTTCGTCGTGTCGCCGGGCCCATCGAGCCCCGCGCGGAGCGGCGCGAGCCTCGCGCTCTTCGAGCGCGCGCTCGCGGGGCTCGAGCCTCGCCCGATCCTCGGCGTGTGCCTCGGGCATCAAGCCCTCGCCGCGGCCGCGGGCACGCGCGTCGCGCGCGCCGCGCGACCGGTCCACGGCAAGACGAGTCGCATCCACCACGACGGCCGCGGCATCTTCGCGCGCTCTCCGCTCCCGTTCCTCGCGGCTCGCTACAACTCGCTCGTCGTCGAGGAGGCCTCGCTCGCCGCCGAGCTCGAGGTCAGCGCGCGCAGCGACGAGGGCGAGATCATGGCCCTCCGCCACCGCACACGGCCGCTCGAGACCGTGCAGTTCCACCCCGAGTCGCACCTCACCGAGGCCGGCGATCGCCTGATCTCGAGCTGGCTCGCGACGCTCGAGCCCCCGGCGGTCCGCCGAGCTGCAAAGGTATGACCGATCACCCTCCCCTCAGTGGCCGCGCGCCGCGGCCGATGCCGCGGCGCGCTCGACAAGATGATCGCGTTCGCTCGCGCGCGGGCCGCGCGCCTCGCGGCCGCTCCGCCCCTCCCCGGCCCGTGGCCAGCGCGCGCGCTCGAGCCCGTCGACGACCCGATCGTGCTCGTCACGCCTGACACAGACCTCAGCGTGATGCGCGGGGCGCGCATCGCGCTCGTCGCTTGCGAGGGCTTCGTCGCGCGCGGGTCCTTCGAGCTCTGCGAGAGGGCGCGCGCCGCCGCAGGCGACGCCCGCGTCGTCGCGTGTGACGTCTTCCTCGAGAAGAGCCAGCTCCGGCGCGCGCGCGCCGCGGGCGCCGACGCCGTCGCCCCGCTCGTGAGCGCGCTCCGGCGCGAGAACCTCACGCTCGCCGAGCTCGCCAACGCTGCGCGCGAGCTCGGCCTCGGCATCGCACCCGAGTGCGCGCTCCCCGAGGACGTCGACGCTGCGCTCGCGTGCGGCGCGCCGTGGGTCCTCGTCTCCGAGCGCGACCGCGATGGGGGGGCGTCCTCGCCGACGCGGTCGATCGAACGCTCGCGCGCGCAGCCGAGCTCGGGCTCGCCTGCGCCCTGCTGCGCGCAGACGGCACCGTTGTCGCGCGCGCCGCCACCCCGTAGAAAGGGCATCGTGACGACGCGCTCGACCTCGCTCGCAGGCCAGCTCTTCATGACCGGGTTTCCAGGGCCGGAGCTCGGCGAGCGCGCGGAGCGCGCGCTCGCCCGCGGCGACCGCGCCGGGGTCATCCTGTTTCGGCGCAACATCACGACCGACGCCGAGACCGCGGCGCTGAACCGCGCGATCCATGCGGCCGCGACCCGCCACGACGAGCTCCTCCCCTCCTCGCCGTCGACGAAGAGGGCGGGCGCGTCTGTCGCCTGCCTCCGCCGAACCTGCCGCCGATGCGGCTCGTCGGGCGCGCGGGGCGCACCTCGCTCGCCCGCGAGGCTGGGCTCGCGATCGGCGCGCGCCTCTTCGACCTCGGTTTCAACCTCGATTTCGCGCCGATCCTGGACGTCGATTCGAACCCGGCGAACCCCGTCATCGGCGACCGCTCCTTCAGCGCCGAGGCCCCGCGCGCCGCGGAGCTCGCGGTCGCGTTTCAAGCCGGCCTCGGCGACGGCGCGATCCTCTCGTGTGGCAAGCATTTCCCCGGGCACGGCGATACCGACAAGGACAGCCACTTCGATCTGCCGGTGGTGAGCGCCGATCGCGCCCGCCTCGAGGCCGTCGAGCTCGTGCCGTTCGTCGCAGCGATCGCCGCGAACGTCGACTCGATCATGACGGCGCACATCCTCCTCAAGGCCATCGACCCGGAGCGACCCGCGACGCTATCGCGCGTGATCCTCGAGGATCTGCTGCGTCACCAGCTCAAGTTCGACGGCGTCATCGTGAGCGACGACCTCGAGATGCGCGCGCTCGCGGCGAAGTACGCGGTCGCCGAGTCGGCGATCCTCGCGATCGAAGCGGGCTGCGATCTCCTGCTCGTCTGCAAGAGCGAGGACGACGCGGACGCCGCGGTCGAGGCCGTCACGCGCGAGGCCGAAAAGAGCGCTGCGTTCGCGGCGCGCGTCCGCGAGTCCGCGGCGCGCGTCCGCTCGATGCGACGCCGCGCGGCCTCGCTCGCTGCGCGCGGGCCGCTCTCGCGGCCCGCGCTCGCCGATGTGATCGCGCGCATCCAGGCCGCGGCCCTACCACTGACCGAGCTCCCGTGAGCGACACGCTCGACGGGTTCATCCTCGCGGATCGCGTGGTCACCTGCGATCCGGCGCGCGCGACGCCGAGCGATCCGCTCGGCGTCGTCGAGGCTGGCTTCGTCGAGCTCGAGGGCGGCCGCGTCCGCGCCGTCGGCCTCGAACGCGAGCTCGGCGCGGATGCGCGCGCGCGCATCCGCGCTCGCGCGAGCTTGCTCACGCCCGGGCTCGTCGACGCGCACACGCACGCGGCGTGGGCCGGCTCGCGCCACGTCGAATACGCGCTCCGCATGAAGGGCGCGGACTACAGCAGATCGCGCGCGCCGGCGGCATCGTCTCGACGATGCGCGCCGTGCGCGCGAGTTCGGCCGTGGAACTCGAGGGTGAGCTCTCGCGCAGGCTCGCGCGCATGGCCGCGCTCGGCGTGACCACCGTCGAGGTGAAGAGCGGCTACGGCCTCGACCTCGCGAGCGAGACCAAACAGCTCGAGGCCATCCACGGCCGCGCGAAGGATCCTGCGATGCCGCGCGTCGTGCCGACGTACCTCGCGCTCCACGCGCTGCCGCCCGAGGCGAACGGCGACCGTGACGCGTACGCGGCGCGCGTCGCCGAGTCCGACTTCGAGGTCCTCGCGACCGATCCGCGCGGGCTCTTCCGCTTCGTCGACGCGTACATCGATCGCAGCGCGTTCAGCGTCGCTCAGGCCCGCCCATTGCTCGAGCGAGCCCGCGCGCGCGGCCTCGGGGTTCGCTTACACATCGGTCAGTTCGCGGACGTCGGGGGCGCGGAGCTCGCCGGCGAGCTCCGCGCCGCGAGCGCCGATCACCTCGAGAACGTCGGTGCCGCGGGCGTCGGCGCGCTCGCCGCAGGCGGCGTGCGCGCCGTGCTCCTGCCGGTCGCGTCGTACACGTTGGGTCAGGCCGCGCCGAACGTCGCAGCGCTGCGCGAGGCCGGCGTCCCGCTCGTCGTCGCGAGCGACGCGAACCCGGGCACCGCGCCGACCGAGAGCCTCGCGCTCGCGATGGCCTTCGCGCTGCGCTCGTACGGGCTCGAGCCGCACGAGATTTGGCTCGGCGCGACGCGCGAGGGCGCGCGCTCGCTCGGCCTCGCCGACACGGGGCTCCTCGCGCCCGGCATGCTCGCCGACCTCGCGCTCTGGGATCTGCCTCACGAGCTCGCGCTGCTCCAGCCGCTCGGGTCGACCCACACGACCTTGGTGGTGAGGGAGGGTCGCGTCCTCGCGGGGAGGGTCCATCTCTCCCCCCCAAATTAGGCGCTGCAAACCCTCGAGCCCACGCGGGTTTGGGAGTTTGGCTGCACCTATATTACCCTGCACGGGTGTTTCAACGTTCGCTGGCGGAGCAGCTCGAGCTCCCGCTCGCATACGGTCCAGCCCAACAGGGTGAGCCGACGCGCATCCCCCGAGCGAAACGCGTCTTCGCGAACCGCAGCTTGAAGCTGAGCCAGGTCGACTGGATCGGCTTCGACATGGACTACACGCTCGCGATCTACCGGCAGGAGCCGATGGACCGCATCGCGATCGCGGCGACGGTCCAGAAGCTCATCGAGCGCGGCTACCCGAAGGAGCTCGGTGACCTCGAGTACCCGCTCGACTTCCCGATTCGCGGGCTGCTCATCGACAAGAAGCACGGCCACATCCTGAAGATGGACCGCTTCAAGCACGTCCAGAAGGGCTACCACGGCATGCGGCGGCTCGAGCGCGACGAGCTGCGATCGCTCTACCAGAGCAAGCGCATCCGGCCGAACTCGGCGCGCTACCACTGGGTCGACACGCTCTACGCGCTGCCCGAAGCAGCGCTCTACGCCAAGATCATCGACTTCTTCGGGGGGCTCGGTCATCCGGTCGATCACAGCGGGCTCTTCACCGACATCCGCGAGGCCATCGACGACGCGCACCGCGACGGGACGATCCTCGACATCGTCGAACAGGACCTGCCCCAATACGTCGAGCACGACCCGCTGCTCGCGCCGACGCTCCACAAGCTGCGGTCCGCGGGCAAGCGGCTCTTCTTGCTCACGAACAGCCGGTGGCCGTTCACGCAGAAGATGATGACCTACCTGCTCGGCGACGCGATGCCCGAGTACCCGAGCTTCCGCCATTACTTTGACGTCGTCATCGTATCAGCGGCGAAGCCAGCCTTTTTCCAGGAGTCGCGACCGCTCTACGTCCGGCAACCGAACGAGGAGCTGCGCCCCGCGACGCTCCCGCTCGAGCGCGGCGCGCTCTACGAGGGCGGCAACCTCGCCGAGCTCGAGCGCGCGCTCGGCACGACGGGTGATCGGATCCTCTACGTCGGCGACCACATCTACGGCGACATCCTGCGGAGCAAGCGCGAGAGCGCGTGGCGCACCGCGATGATCATCCAGGAGATGGAGATCGAGGTGAGCGCGACCGAGCGCTGTCGGCCCGAGATGGACCAGGTCCACGAGCTCAACGGCAGGCGCGAGGAGCTCGAGGATCAGCTCCGATTCTACCAACAGCGCTTCAAGGACATCGCGCGTCGCATCGAGGACGCGCACGCCGGCGCGCGCGAGCTCCCCTCGCTCGAGGCCGAGCGCACGAGGGTGAAGCGCACCGTCGAGCGCATCCGCGGACACATGCGGAACATCGACGCGCAGGTCATCGAGCTCGAACGCGCGATCGACGCTTGCTTCCACCCCTATTGGGGCTCGCTCATGCGCGAGGCCGACGATCGCTCGAGCTTCGGTGACCAAGTCGAGGAGTACGCGTGCCTCTACACGTCGCGCGTGTCGAACCTGTTCGCGTACTCGCCGCTCCAGCATTTCCGCAGCGCGCGCGACCGCATGCCGCACGAGCAGTGACCGCGGCTCGCACGGTCGAGCGGGTGGTCGAGCGCTGCGCAGCTACTCGAACTTGCCCGTCACCGAGAGGAACGTGAGCTTGTCGTTCGTCTCGCGGAGGCGCACCGTGAGCATGCGGACGAAGCTCCAGAGGACCTCGTAGGCGAGGTCCTTGTGCAGGAAGAGCAGGTCCTCGAACGAGTCCTTCGGCAGGGCGAGCAGCCTGCAGCGCTCGTGGACGCGGGCGTCTGCAGAGCGGGGCGCGGAGTCGATGAGCGCCATCTCGCCGAAGACCGCGCCGGGCCCGAAGATCGCGAGGGCCTCTTCACCCATGCCGGGGACGTTGCGACCGATGCGCACGCGGCCCTCGAGGATGACGTAGAGCTTCTCCCCGACTTGGCCGTGCTCGAAGAGGACGGTTCCGACCTTGTGGCTCTCCTCGGTCGCGATCCGAGCGATCATCTCGAGGGCGGGCTGTGTCAGCCCCGAGAACAATGCGACCTTCGAGAGCCGGTCGACGCGTTCGGCTAGCTCCACGTTTCTAGGATAGTGACGCGGACGCCATTCGCAGAAGTTTTTGGTCTAACGGGTGAAGCGAACGGTGATCGGCAGCGTCGCTTTGCGGACAGAGTTGCCGTCGCGATCGAGGCCGGCCTTGTAGCGCTTCTGGAGCGCGCACTTCCGAGCCTCGCGACCGAAGCCAGTGCCGGGGTCCTGCACGACGTCGACCTTCTCGGGGCTGCCATCGGCGCGCACGGTGACGACGAGCACCACAGTCGCGCTGTCCTTGCCAGCGCCGTCTGCCTCGGCCGGGAACGGGCATGACCACGACTTCGAACCGGTGACCTCGGCGGCGCGGGACTTGTCGACGGTCGGTGCTGCGGCCACGGGCTCCTGCGTGGGCTGCGGCGGAGGCGCCTTACCCGGCTTGCAGTTGAGACCCTTCTTGCAGTCGCCGGGACCTGAGAAACCACCGCCACCGTTGCCGGCCTGCCAGCCGTCGGTGCCGTTGCCCGTGAAGTCCTGCGGGAGGAGGCCTGCGTTCGACGGAGCCGCGTCGTTGTAGGGATCGTCGCTCGTCGGCTTGGTCGTGTTGGTGTCGGTCTGAGGCTGGTTCGTTCGAGGGGTGAAGTTCTTCGGCTGCTGCTGCTGCTGCTGTTGTGGCTGAGGCTGCTCTTGCGGCTCGGGCTGCTTCTCCTCGACCTTCTCCTCCTCCTTCGGCTTCTCCTCTTCCTTCTTCTCCTCTTCCTTCTTCTTTTCCTCTTCGATGTCGTAGCTCGCCAAGAGGAACTCGCGCATCTGGGCGCGCGTCCCGAGGACCCAGTCGCCCATGCCAGGGAGCGCGGTCGCGACGCGCGCGACGGCGTAGCCGTGCATCAAGAACGCGACGAGAAAACCAACGAGCGCCCCGACCTTCACCCCGTGGTTGCCGAACTCGAGCACGGGCCCGAGCATGTCTCGCGTCGGACGCGCAGCTCGCAGCACTTCGTCGAACTCGGGAGGAGCGAATCGCTCGGGGATGGTCGTGGTCACGTTGCTCGCGATCTCCTCGCCGGGGTCGGCGCGGCTACAGTGTGAAGTTCAATTCGGCGCAGCGCCAGGCTCAGGAGCTTTGGGGGAAACACCAAACGCGATCTTGTTCACGCCGGCCTGCTTCAAGAAGTCCATCACCGTCATCACGCGACCGTGAGGCACCGCCGAGTCGGCGCGGATGGTCGCGCGTAGCTCGGGGTTCTTGCCGAGGGCTTCCTTGGCGAGCGGCATGACCTTCTCGATCTCGACCGACTTGCCGTCGACATAGATCTCCCCGGCGGAGGTGATGTCGACGGCGAAGAAGACCTGTTGGTCCTGCCCCTTCGCGGCCTTGGGTAAGTCGAGAGGCACGCTCACGTTCGCGATGATGCGCGCCGTTACCATCATGATGATGAGGAGCACGAGGCAGATGTCGACGAGCGGCGTGACGTTGATGCCCTGTATCGTCCCGTCCTCTTCGGCGCTCGAGCCGGCCATTTCAACCGCCCTCCCCAGTCTCGACGCTGTTCTTGGAGCTCTTGCCTGAAGCCTTCTCGTCGTGTGAGGCGGCTGCGCTCTTCTTCTTCTTGGTGGGCGCCGGAGCGGGCTTCGCCTCGGGCTCGGCGTCCGACTCGGAGGCGGACTCTTGCGTCGCGGTCGCTGCGGTCGGGATCCCCTCGGCCTTGAGGCGCGTCAGGAGGATGCTGCCGAGAGCCTCGGTGTTAGCGAGCGTTGCCTTGGTCAGACGCTGGAAGAGGTTGTTCGCAGCGACTGCGGGGATGGCGACCGCGATGCCGACGGCGGTCGCGACGAGAGCCTCACCGATGCTCGCCATGACCTTCGTCTGGTCGGGGAGCTGGTTGGCTGCGGCCGCGGCCTTCATCTGCTGATCGAGAGCTTCGAAGGCCATGACGACGCCGATGACCGTGCCGAAGAGGCCGATGAACGGCGCGTTGTTGCCGAGCGTCGCGAGGAAGGACAGTCGCTTCTCGAGCTTGATCTTTTGCAGCGCGAACGCGCCCGACATGGCTTCTTCGGCGGCTGCAGCTCCGAGATGCGCGACCGCGAGCCCCGCCGAAACGACGGCAGCCTCAGCCGACGGTGACCGCGCCATGCGCTGCTGCGCGACGTCGATCCCCTGCTCGAGCGCCGCTTGCAGGTCGCGAGACAGCTTGACGAGGTCGTCGCGAACCGAGTTGAAGAACACAGCGCGCTCGAGAATGATCGCGACCGAGCCAACGGAGAGGATGATCATGAGCCACATGACCCACGCGGGTCCCGTGCTCACCATCACGCGTTTCAGCCATTCAACGAGGTTCATCGGGGGTCAGTCGCCTTCTTGGTGTGCGCGGCGCGCACGCTGAGGGGTGGGCTGTATTTGCAACTCTCTTGCGAAAAAGTCGAGCGCCTCTGCGGAGGGTCCGAACGTCGCAACCGAGAATGAACAAAGTCTGCTGGTCAATCGGCGGGCTCTTCAGGGGCGTATCCGTGCTCGTCCCCCTCCGCCACAGCGGGGGTGTCGCGTGCGCGGCTCGTCGACAGGTGAGCGACCGCGTGGAGAAGCGTCGTTGCGTAAGCACCTTTGGGTAGCGCAAAGCGGAGAATGAGCTCGACCTCGGAGGGAACGCTGCCTGTCTGGACCTCGGTGTGGACCTCGTCGACCATCACGCGGAGGGCGCGCCTCGTTCCCTCTCCCGCATGACGAAAGCGCGCGAGGTGGGTTTCATCGAGACCGCTCGCAGCCAAAATCTCGCGCTCGATCCGCTCGGGCTCACCTGTAGGCGTCCGCATGCTCGCACCGAACATCGGCCCCGTCGCGGAGAGAGTGCGCTCGCGCGCACGTGTGACCGCGTCGGCCAGATCCGCCTCTGCGACGAGGAAGAGCCCCCCGGTGTCGTGCTTCTTCGCAAGGTCTCCGACGAGGACCGTCGCCCAGGTCTCTTCGGCTACACGCCGCGCGAGCACCTCGTCGAAGAGGTGAGACTGCAGCGCCGAGAACAGGAATCGCACCTGGCGCTTGTCCTTCGGTGGGCGATCGCCCCCCGACACGAAGCCGAGCGCGCGACGAACGTTGCCGGGCAGCGGCTCGACACCGCCACCGACGCCGTAGCGCTGCTCGCCGAAGTAGTTCGGTACGCCCTCGCGTGTGGCGCGCTCGAGACCCGCGCAAACGCGATCCGCGCCCGTCGCATCGAGCCCACGCAGGACGATGCGGAAGCGGTTGCCCCGCAGATGACCGGGCTTGAGTTTGTTGGTGTGGCGGCTGATCGCGAGCACCTCGATCGAGGCCCCTGCGCCCTCGGCGGCGACGACCTCGGCCGCGCGACGGAGCCGCTCTTCGACGGAGCCTGCTTCACGCGGCGCAGGGAGGGACACCGTTTGCGTCGTGACCGCGAGCTTGTCCTTGAGGCCGGCCCAGCCAGCGTCGCGCGCGTCGACGTTGAGGGCGCGCGCCAACACGCGAACAGCGTCCGGTGTGGTGAGCGCTCGCTTCCTGAAGGTCACGTAGAGGTGGTCACCGGCGCCCGAAGGCTCGTACGCCGGGAGCTCTTCGACGACGAAATCCTCGGGCTTCGACTTGAAGCGTGCGACTGGAAGAGCATCCTCGGCCGGGGCCTTGGGTGAAGGGGCGGGATCGTTTTGAACTTCCGTCATGGCGCGTCCGACTCGCTTGTAGTCGAGACCTCTCTAAGAACGGGGCGGTTTGCGTGGTCTTTTTGGATCGCGAATAAGAAAGTTGGCCCTTTGCGCTCGATCGGTTTTGGACGTATTGGAGGAAGGTTGGGTCGCTGCGGATGAGCATTCGGAATCTGCCGCCTCATGCGTTGGTCGCGCTCGCAGTCGCGAGTCTGGCCGTGCTTTTCCCGGCGCCGCCCCGTGATGGTGATTCGCGCTGGGGCAGCTCCGCCGAGGCGAGCTCCTGCCCCAAGGGGATGGTCTCCATCCGCGACAAGTTCTGCATCGACCAGTTCGAGGCAGCGACCGTCGAGGTGGACGGACCGCGCACGCGCAAACACACGCCGAAGACCACGAAGAAGCACTCGCCTTTCAAGACTGTAACCGGTCTCGACGTGATGGCGGTGAGCGAGAAGGGTCGGACGCCGCAGGGGTACATCAGCCGCGACGAGGCCGAGCAGGCTTGCTTCAACGCGGGCAAGCGGCTCTGCACCGACGAGGAATGGCTCGACGCCTGCCGGGGTAAGAACCCGACGATCTATCCCTACGGCGACGACTACAAAGAGGGCTACTGCAACGACAAGGGCGTCTCGGGGATGAACCTGCTCTTCGGGCCCGGCAACAACACGCCGCCCGATGCTTCGGCCTACACGGTCGAGAACATGAACGACCCGCGCCTCAACCAGGTGAAGGGCTCGCTCGCGCCGACGGGTTCGTTCTCGAAATGCAAGAACGCCTTCAAGGTCTTCGACATGGTCGGCAACCTCCACGAGTGGACGGCCAACAAGGCTGGGACCTTCCGCGGCGGGTATTACTTGGACACGACGATCAACGGTAAGGGCTGCGATTACCGAACGACCGCTCACGACGCCAAGTACCACGACTACTCGACGGGCTTCCGCTGTTGCTCGGGCGGCGCAGAGCAGTCGAAGCTCGAGGCCGAGAAGCGCGCCGAGGAGAAGGCCAAAGCCAAGGCCGACGACAAAGCGAAGAGCGACGACAAAGCGAAGAGCGACGACAAGAGCGCGAAGCCCGAAAAGACCGCGAAGAAGACCAAGGGCGGCAGGTCGCAGAAGACCGCGGCGGGCAAATCGTCGAAGGCGAAGAAGGCCAAGAAGTCCTGAGCCGACGGATGTGCTAAGCGTCCGCGCGAAATGTGCGGCGTATTCGGGATCTGGGGCCACCCCGAGGCGGCCAACATCACGTACCTCGGACTGCACGCGCTTCAACATCGCGGGCAGGACTCCTGCGGGATCGCGTCGACCGACGGCGCGCGCCTGTTCGCGCATCGAATGATGGGCCTCGTCCAGGCCGGGTTCAGCAACACCGAGCTCGCCGAGCTTCGAGGCCACGCGTCGATCGGGCACGTGCGCTACACGACGGCCGGGTCTTCGCACATCAAGAACGCGCAGCCGATCGCGGTCGACTACGCGCACGGCTCGGTCGCGCTCGCGCACAACGGCAACCTCACCAACCACGAGGCTCTGCGCGCCGAGCTCGAGTCGCGGGGCTCGATCTTCCAGAGCGGGACGGACACCGAGACCATCGTCCACCTCGTCGCGCGCTCGCTCGAGGTCGCGATCGAAGACCGCATCGTGGACGCGCTCCGCAAGGTCGAGGGCGCGTACTCGCTCGTCTTGCTCACCGACAAGAAGCTCATCGCGGTGCGCGATCCGATGGGGATTCGACCGCTCGTGCTCGGCCGCCTGATGCGTGGGGATCGCCGCGCAGTCGTCGTCGCGAGCGAGCCGACGAGCTTCGACCTCATCGGGGCGGAGTACGAACGCGACCTCGTCCCGGGTGAGGTCCTCGTCTGCGACGAGTCGGGCACGACGAGCCTCTTCCCCTTCGAGGCGAAGCCTCGCGCGATGTGCCTCTTCGAATACGTCTACTTCGCGCGGCCCGACGGCTACCTCGACGGCGCGAGCATCTACGACGTGCGCCGCGAGCTCGGCAAACGCCTCGCCCTCGAGCACCCGCTGCCCGACACAGGGCTGGGCTCGAACGACGGCATCGTCGTCCCAGTCCCCGACTCGGGTCTGCCAGCAGCGCTCGGCTTCGCCGAGGCGAGCGGCCTGCCTTTCCACATGGGCCTCATCCGCAGCCACTACGTCGGCCGCACGTTCATCGAGCCGCAGGACTCCATCCGCCACTTCGGCGTGCGGTTGAAGCTCCACCCGAACCGCGCCGTCCTCGAGGGGCGGCGCGTGATCGTGGTCGACGACTCGATCGTGCGCGGCACGACGAGCCGCAAGATCGTGAAGATGATCCGCGACGCCGGCGCGAAGGAAGTCCACTTCCGTGTGTCGGCGCCGCCGACGCGACACCCCTGTTTCTACGGCATCGCCACGCCCACCCAGGAAGAGCTCATCGCGGCGACACAGCAGGTGAGCGAGATCGCGACCTTCTTGGAGGCGGACAGCCTCGGCTACCTCTCGCTCGACGCGCTCGTCGATTCAGTCCGCTCGACGCGTTCGCGCGCGGGGGGCGATCGAGACTCGGCGCCGCCGGCGTCGAACGGTGCGGGCTCATCGCTGCGTGGCTATTGCCACGCCTGCTTCTCGGGTGATTACCCGGTGCCTGTGCCGCGTGGTCGCGCGCATCGCTTGCGCCTCGTCGACGCTTGAGCCACGCGCGGGGTGCGCCGAGCGACCCGAGAGCCGAGGGAATTGACCCGGGGCGTTCGCCTCGCCAGGATTCGCGCTGTGCAAACTCGCGCCGACGCACGCAGCCCGTCGATCTTCGATCGCGTCCCCGCCGAGGTGAGCGTGTACGAAGTGAGCGCGCGCGACGGCTTGCAGAACGAGCCCGGCATCGTGTCGCTCGAGGGCAAGCGACGGCTCATCGACGCGCTCGTCGGCGCGGGCATCCGTCGCCTCGAGGCGACGAGCTTCGTGTCGCCGAAGTGGATCCCGCAACTCGCGGACGCGAACGATCTGCTCGCGCTCCTGCCCAAGATCGAGGGCGTCGTCTACAGCGCGCTCGTCCCGAACGCGCGCGGCCTCGAGCGCGCCCTCGAGGCGAAGCTCGAGGAGATCGCCGTCTTTCTCTCGGCGAGCGAGACGCACAACAAGATGAACATCAACAAGAGCGTCGACGCGACGCTCGATCTCTACGCGGACATGGTGCCGACCGCGCTCGAGGCCGGCGTGCGCGTCCGCGCGTACGTCTCGACGGTGTGGGGCTGCCCGTACGAGGGTGACATTCCTGTAAGCCAATCTGCGCGCATCGCGGAGCGCTTGCTCGGGATGGGCTGCTATCAGGTCTCGATGAGCGACACCGTGGGCGCGGGGACCCCGCGAAAGACCGAGCAGGTCGTGCGCGCGGTGCAAACCTTCGCGAAGGCCGAGCAGATCGCCCTCCACATGCACGACACGCGCGGCACCGCCCTCGCGAACGTGCTCGTCGCGCTCGAGCTCGGCGTGCGGACCTTCGACGCGTCGATTGGTGGGCTCGGGGGATGCCCATACGCTCCCGGCGCGAGCGGGAACCTCGCGACCGAGGATCTCGTCTTCATGCTGCAGGGCATGGGCATCGCGACCGGCATCGACCTCGAGAAGCTCGTCGCGGCCGGGCAGATCGCGTCGCAGGTCGTCAACCGCAACCTGCCTGGAAAAGTGCACCTCGCGGGGCCGTTCAAGACGCGCCCGCACTGACGCGAGATCGGTCGAGCACCTCGCGCGCAGGCTGAGGGCTTCACCGGCGGCGCTAATGA
>JAXLYR010000036.1:0-25237 GCA_046351325.1 Polyangiaceae bacterium
GTTCTCCTCGGCGTTCGCGGCGTCCGGCGCGAATCGAAATCGAGCGCACAAACCGTGCGCCAAAAAACCGACCACTTCCGAATGCAGGCCCCTCTCGAGGAGAGACCCGGAGCCCACCATCGGGATTGAACCGACGACCTCGTCCTTACCAAGGACGTGCTCTGCCAACTGAGCTAGGTGGGCGTGAAGAGCGGGAGACCGGATTCGAACCGGCGACGTTCAGCTTGGAAGGCTGACGCTCTACCGACTGAGCTACTCCCGCGAGAGCCAATCGCGCTGGACGCCGGTGGAGGGTGATGGATTCGAACCATCGTAGGCATTGCCGGCAGATTTACAGTCTGCTCCCTTTGGCCGCTCGGGCAACCCTCCGCATGCTTGCGTGAACCGCGGTTTCGCGGCCAGCGTCGTGCGATTGTCTTCGTCTTTCTGTCTCGCGCGGACCTGAGAGTCCGCTGTTTTCTCCTTCTCTGTTCCTCGGCGTGCTCGCCCGCAGAGCTGACGAGGGGACTTGAACCCCTAACCCCCTGCTTACAAGGCAGGTGCTCTACCGATTGAGCTACGCCAGCGATAGCTTGGTTCTCTCGAAGCTTCGTCGTCTAAGGGACGCCCCTCACAGGGGGGTCTGACAGCGTTGGGGGCACGAGCCCCTTGAACCGCAGACCGCGAGGGAAGCGCTTACTAACTCCTTGCAAGGACTATGTCAAGGCGACTCTTGCAATGTGGGCTACGTGCTCGATGGCTAGGCTTCTTCTTCGCGAAGAGTGCATCATCATGAAGGCCGGAAGATCCTGCGATTCGACACGCCGGCAACTCGAGCGTCCCTCACCGAGAACGAGTTCCCTCTGCCATGGATTGTCTCGCTTGCCACGCCAAGAATGCTGACGGCGCGCGGTTCTGCGCGAGCTGCGGCGCGCCGCTCCCCGCCTCCCCCACAGCAAACGCAGATCCGCTTCTCGGGCGCGTAATCGACAACCGCTACCGCATCACCAGCGTGCTCGGCGAGGGAGGGATGGGCCGTGTTTACGTCGCCGAACGCCAGATGGGCAGCGACGTGCGCCGCTTTGCGGTGAAGACACTTTTGACCCAGTTCGCAAAGGACCCGCAGACAGTCGCGCGCTTCATGCGTGAGATCGGCACTGTCAGCGGGCTCGAGCACCCGAACACGGTGAAGATCTCGGATTGGGGCCGCATCGATGGCACGGGTGAGATCTACATCGCGATGGAGCTCTTGCAGGGCAAGCCGCTGGAGAACGCGATCGCCAACGGCACCGCGCTCGCGCCAGAGCGTGTCGACAAGATCGTCGCGCAAGTGTGTGGCTCGCTGCAGGAAGCCCACGACAAGGGGATCGTTCACCGCGACCTGAAGCCCGCCAACATCTACCTCACCACTCGGGCCGGCGAGGACGACTACGTCAAAGTCCTGGATTTCGGCATCGCGAAGCGCAGCTCGCAGGACACGAAGGCCGACGAGAAGCTCACCCAGCAGGGCACCGTGCTCGGAACCCCGCCGTACATGAGCCCAGAGCAATTCACGGGGAAAGAGCTCGACGCGCGCAGCGACATCTATTCGCTCGGGGTCGTCACCTACGAAATGTTGACGGGTCACCTGCCCTTCGAGGCCGAGTCACCCTGGGATTGGATGACGAAACACATGACCGAACCGCCACGGTCATTCGACACAACTCCCGCGGGCCGCAACGTACCGCCGAAGATGCGCAATGCCGTGCTCCGCGCGCTCTCGAAAGACAAGAATCAGCGACAGCAATCGGCGCGAGACTTCTTCGAAGAGCTCACGATCGGCGCAACCCGAATGACGGCTGTAGGCCTCGGGATCGGAGGAGTCGCAGCGATGCCCGGCGTCGTGAGCGGCCCTGCTCCGGTCGGCCCGGGCAGGACACAAATGGGGACGCCGATCGAGAGCGCTCTCGCTCCGCAAGCGACGGCGAAGACGCTGCCCGGAGACGCGCCTTGGGTCCCTCAGCCGACGGTCCCGACAGCGGGCGGCCAAGCTATCCCTGCTCAACCGCAGCCTCAGAAGAAGGGTGGAGGCGGCGCGCTCATCGCGACGGTTGCGGTTTTGTTTGTTGTGGGCGGCGCGGTTGGCGCGTTCTTCTTCCTTCGCAACAAGAAGAAGCCGGATGACAACGACACCACGGTGGCAATCAGCACGGCCACCGCGACGAGCGACAAGTCCGAGGTGAGCGCGACCCCCTCGGCCACCACGGCGACCGCGAGTGCGACGACGACCTCGAGCACTGCCGCGACCGAGACGACGCGTCCTCTGCCCTCCGCCGTGAAAACAACGACGTCGGCGCGACCGACAACGAGCGTCACGCCAAGCGCGAGCGCATCGACATCCGCCAAGCCAGTGGCTGGCATCGACGCTTGCTGCGCGCGTCAGAAGGGTTCGAAGCGGACCCTCTGCGATCGGATGAACGCGGGCATCAAGTCAGGCAAACTGAATCGAGACGCCGCGCTCGCCAACCTCGCGGCCAACGGCGTCACCTGCCGCTGAGGTCCGACAAGAGACCCGCCCGAACAATCGCGTTTGATTGAGCCGACTATTCGATTTGAATCAGCGGACTCAACGGACGATGGGTTTGATGAGTGTCTTGCCGTCTTTAACGACGACTTCGTAGTCGACGCGCTTCGCGGTGTGCTTCGACTTCAGCTTGTCGGCCTGCGAGCGCAGGCTGTCGGCGAGCTTCTCGAAGGTGATCCCCGCGGTGGACTCGTTGCGCTCTCGGCGCGATTGCACGTACTGCGAGTAGATCTCTCGAAGCCGGCCGTCGCTCAGATCGTCGCGTGCTTGAGACGCCCGCGGCGCAGGCTTGGGGCCGACGGCGGGATTCACGGGAGCCGGGCGCTGTGATGGCGGAGGCGACACAGGCTCGGCAGCGGATGCGGTCGAGCTGGCCGCGGCAGGAGCTGCCGGTGCTGGGGCCGGTGGGGCTGGATTCTCCGCGGCCTGCGCGCGCGGCGCGACGGGCGCCGAAGCACCCGTCGTGGGGGGTCGCAAGCCGGGTCTCGAGCCTGCCGGTGGAGGTGCGAGCCTTGTCGTAGGCGCGGCCGGCGGAATGGCACGGGGCGGGTCCGCTGTCGTGTCGAGATCGAGCAAGTCGATGGGGCTCGACAGGAGTGGTTTGCGCGCGGGGCTCGCGACGGGCGGGCGCTCCGCGCTCGCTTGCGCGGGGGGCGCAGCAACAGCTGACGACTCGCCGCTCGAGGCGCGCGTGTCAGCTCGGAGCGCAGGTTCGGTCGACGCTCCTCCATCGCCCAACGAGCTGGCGATCCGATTCAGTGCTTCTTGGCTGGCTTTCTTGGAGGGCCCGCCGCCGAGTCGCAATCCACCTCCGGTGCGTGGCTGCTGTGCCGCGGCGGCCGAAGCTCCAGCAGGTCGCAAGCCCCCGAAGCCCACACGCGGCTGGGGCTGTTGCTGAACGGTCGGGGAAACGGCAGGACCGTCGGCAGCGGTCGGAGCGGGCGGCGGCGCGCTGTCCCAGGCCGGTGCGATCTCTCCAAATCCGCCACGGGCTGCGGCGGCAGGCTCGGCAGGTTGAGCGGGGACGGCGGGCTGCGGGGCTGCGGGGCGAGCGACCTCGGGAGGCGCGTAGCCCGGGACAGGCTGACCTTGCGCAGGCTGAGCGTAGCCAGGCGAAGGGTAGCTCGGCTGCGGGTAGCCGCCGGCAGCTGGGTACGCCGGAGCTTGGTAGCGCGCGTTGCCGTAGTCGTAGTCGTCGGTGAGAACCGGAGCGGAAAAACCAGGTCGAGGTGCAGCCATCGCAGGCATCGCCACCTGACCTGGGCCGGGCTCCGGCGGCTGCGTGCCCCGCGGGCCAACGCCACCCTGTGCGGCCGCGCCAGCGTCCCTCATGGGAGGCGGCGTCGGGGCGTCATCATCGAAGTCGTCGTCCTCGACGGCCTCGATGTCCTCGTCGGCGACCTCGTATTCGTCGTCTGGCTTCTTCTTGCGCCGGTCGCGTTCCTTCTCTCGCTCGGCCTGCGCTGCGAGTCCCTTCGCGAGCGAGGCGGCACGCTTGCGACCGACGGCGGTCAGCGCTTCGTCGACCCCGAAGCGCGCCGCGGCACGAACGACGTCGCGCTTGTACGTGCCGTTCTCGATCTCACGCAGGATGCGACCCCAATGCTGCTGCATGGTGTTGTACCGCTGCACCAGCGTTTGGAACTTGAACCGCATCGCCGTGTTTCGGATCTGCTCCTTGCGGAGGAGGGCGACACGACGGTCGATGTCCTTACGGGGGATCTGCGGCTCGATCTTCTCGATGCCGCAGAAGTACTGCTCGTACAGGGCGCGAACGCGCTCGATCTTTTCCTCGAGCTCCGTGAGGTTTTGCTCAAGCTCGTTCGGTTCCATCAGAGCGGCGTGATCTCGAGGTTGTCGAAGCAGACGGACGAAGCCCAGTTGTTGAACGCGAAGTGCTCGTGCCCCGGGCCGGCCAAGGGCGCCGCGTCGTTTCGCTCAGCGAAGAGCACTCCGTCGATCCACCACGAGACGATGGTCCCGTGCTTCCGCTCGAATTTGAAGTGGTAGAGCTGCCCCATGTTGACCGGTCGTGCGCGCGGGTCGTCTTTCACCGCGTCGACAGCAATCTCGATGCGGTCGTCGGCGTGCTCGTCCAGCCGTGCGAAGACGTGGCGCGAGTTGTTCCAACCACCGAAGATCGCGATGTAGCTCGTGGCATCGTTGTAAGACGCCGAGGACGCGCCGCTCGCGCCGTCGCCGAAGAGCTCGACTTTGATGTCGCCATCCTCGCTGAGCGAGACCGCATCGAACTCGATCCGAACGTCCCGTGGGAGGCGTCTATTCAACCACACGCCCTGGTTGTGCGCGCCCGATACACAGAGCGCGCCGGCTTCGATCACCCACTCGGCCGAGAGGGAGTTGTAGTCCGCTCCCAACGTGGTCCGCTCGAACTCGTCCCGATAGGTTCCCGCTAGCATTTCGCCTGATGCGTCGTCATCGGCACGGGTGTCGAGCACCTCGGTCGACGGGCCCTCGGGCACGCATGCTGCGAGCGCGACACCACATCCGAACCTGGACCACAAACGCACGCAGTGCATGGTACACCCCCCGCCGGCCGGATCGGCCGAGAAGAGCGCCCCTTTTCGGTCGCGCAGGCCAGGAGTAAGAGCAAACCGTGCATCCGATCCTGTTTCGAATCCCACTGCCCGGGGGTGGTTCGCTGCCCATCTACAGCTACGGGATGATGCTTGCCGTCTCCTTCATCGTCGGGTGGTACCTGACGCTCGGCCTCGCCCATCGCGACGGCTTGCCGAAGGAGACGATGGCCAACTGCTATGTGATCACCGCGCTGTCCGCGGTCGTGTGTTCACGCTTGCTCTACGTGCTGACGAACCTCGACGAGTTCCACGCGATCGGTGACGTGTTCGCGCTGCGGAGCGGCGGGATGGTCGCCTACGGCGGCTTCGTCGGCGGGTTCCTCGGGAGCTTGGTGTACCTCAACTCCAAGCGGATCCCGCTGATCCCATGGGCGGACGTGGCAGTGCCCAGCCTCGCGTCGGGTCTCTTGATCACCCGCATCGGTTGTTATCTGTACGGCTGCGACTTCGGGCGGCCGCTCTCGGACACCGCGCCCGCTTGGCTTCGCAAGCTCGGGTCCTTCCCCAAATGGCCGGAAAACACGGTCGATCAGGGCGCCGGCTCGCCCGCGTGGGTACAGCACGTCAAGGAGCGGGGCCTCGCCCTCTCGGCAGATTGGTCGCTCCCGGTGCATCCGACGCAGCTCTACGAGTCTGCGACGGGGTTGGGGTTGCTCCTCTTCCTGTTAGTCGCGCGCCGTTACCAAGCCTTTCGAGGTCAGATTTTCCTGTATTTTACCTTCTTCTACGGCTTCGCGAGGTTCCTCCTCGAGTTCTTGCGCGACGACGCGGAGCGCGGTGACGTGCCGCCTGCGCTGGAGCCGCACTTCCTGTTTCCGCTGTGTCTCGCGTTCTTCGCGATCGCGTTCACGCTCGGCATCGCACAAGCGATCCGAAGCAAAGGCCTGCGTGTCGTCGCCCAGGTCGGGAGCTTCATCCCAGTGGTTTGGAGCTTCCTCGCCTTCAAGCCCGAGGCTTACGCGACCGTAGGCAAGGTCAAGCTCTCGACCTCGCAGTTCATAGGAGTCACGACTGCAGTCGCCGCGGCGGCCGCATTCTCGATGCTCTACCGCGCGGCGATGGCCAACCCGAAGGCCGCGATGGCGCCGCTCAAGCTCGACCTGCCTCAAGACGACGAGTCCGAGGAAGCCAGCGAAGTGCCGGCCAAGAAGAAGAAGGGCTCCGAGCCGCCCGAGCTGAAGAAGCCGAAGAAGAAGAAGCGACCCGCCCCCGTCGAGACAAGCGAAAGCAACGACGAAGCGAGCAACGTCGAGAGCGCGACCAATGCGGACGAACCAGCCGCGCCGGGTGCGTCCGAACCCACCGACGACCCCGCTCCGACCGACGAGGCAAAGAGTACGGAGGACGCTGCACTCGAGGAGCCCGCTCCGGCGCCGAAGAAGAAGAAAAAGAAGAAGGCGAAGCCCGCGAGCGACGAGTCGAGCTCATCGTCGAAGCCGAGCGAGGACGACGCCTGAGGTCTCCGCTGATAGGTTCCATCGAACCCGAACATGCGTGAGCTAACGTGGATGGGGCGGCTGGTCGCGAGCCGCTACCGTGTCATCGCGCGCCTCGGTGAGGGCCAAATGACCGAGGTCTACCTCGCGCGACACGTCCTCATCGACAGGCTGAGCGCGATCAAGATCCTGCGGCCCGAGATGGGTCGCGACGCTCGCTTGCGCAAGCTCTTCCTCCGCGAAGCCAAAGCCGTCAACCGCATCAACCACCCAAACATCGTCGAGATCACCGACTACGGTGAGACCGTCGAGACGGCTTTTTTGGTGATGGAGTACGTGCCCGGCGAGTCCCTCGCGCGGCTGCTCGCGCCCGGCCCGCTCGGGTGGGTCCGTGCAGCCCGCATCGGTTTGCAGATCGGGCTCGCGCTCTCTCGGGCGCACGAGATGGGCGTCATCCATCGCGACATCAAACCTTCCAACGTGCTCGTCGTAGAGCGACGTGGCGGGAATGATTTGGTCAAGCTGACTGACTTTGGTGTCGCCAAGCTGCTCGAAGGAGATGGGCGACCTTCCGGCAACACGACAGGGATGCTCCCGAAGCAACTGACACCGGGGTATGTCGCGCCGGAGCTCCGTTTGCTGGGCAGGCTCGACGCGCGGAGCGACCTCTTTTCGCTCGGCGTTTTGCTCTACGAGACGGCGTGCGGTGTGCTGCCCTACGACGCGGAGCAGCTCATCTCGGAGCAGCCTCCACCGCGGCCGTTGGCCGCGCTCGGCACGGACTGCCCCGAGCGATTCGACGCCGCCCTGAGTCGCTTGCTCGCCCCCGATCCCGACGATCGCCCTCGCGATGCCTTCGAGGCCGTCGCGATGTTTCGAAAGATCCTCTCGGACTCTGCGGGCGCCGACCTCGAAGAGACGGACGACGAACCACCGACCGAGCGAATGCCCGCGCGGCCCAAAGCCGCGCACAAACCCAAGCTCGCGACCATGCCTTTCGAGCGGATCGGCCCGCTCTGTGAGCGTGCGCTCACCGTGGTCGAGGCCGCAGCGAAGGGACAGCCCGGAGCCGTCGGAGCAGACGAACTCCAACACGCGCGCGACCTCGTCCTCATGGCGACGAGGCTCCACGATCTCGTCACCCTCGATGCGCGCAGCCTCGCTGCCCTCGAGGAGCGTGCGCGCTGTGTGCGTCAGGAGCTCGGATCACGCCTCGATCAGCTGGGTTTGGAGCGTTCGCGAGCGATGGGCTGGGCCGGTGCCGTTGCGGAGCGCAGCGAGTTCGTTCGCGCGCAGCGACTCTCCGGGGCACACCCCATCCGCACGATGGATGCGCTGCTCTGGGAAGAAGCCACGCTCGATCGCGAAGAGGACATCTCGATCGCGCACGCCGAGGAGCTCGGCAAACAAATCGCAGAGCTTTCCTCGCAGCTCGAGCTCACGAACGAAGCGCTCGAGCGCGAAAAGGCTTCGCTCGAAGCGAAGCTCGAGGGTCACGTGGCCGCACTCCGTGCGCTCGCCGCGGAGGTGTGGCTCGCGCTCGAAGCGCTGTCGCTGCGACTCCTCGTGCCTCTGCCGACCGAGCCGTGATGCACGAAAAGCTGTCCGAGCTCGGCCTCTCGAGTGTAGGCTGAGGCCCATTCGAAGCGCTTCGGTGGCTTCATCAGGAGGGTCCTGTGATGCGTAAGGTTTGGTGGTCGACCTTCACCACCCACTCCCTGACGTCTCGCTCGCTGGGTCGAACGATCGCGAGCGGCGTTGCTGTGGCGTTGTTGTCGTTGGGCATGGGTGCGTCCCCGGCGCTCGCTCAAGGCAAGGGCCCAGCCCCCAAGGCCGAGGCCAAGGCTGGCCAGCCCGCCAAGGCCGCACCTGCCAAAAAGCTCACTCCTGAGCAAAAGAAGGAGGAGGCGGGCAAGCTCTTCGGCGAGGGCAAGACGAAGTTTGACTCGGGTGATTTCCAAGGAGCCTACGAGGCCTTCAAGAAGGCGGACGAGCTCCTCCCCGACCCGCCCGTGCCGAAGTACCGCATGGCGGAGTGCCTCGACAAAATGGGTGACATCGAGGGCGCGATCAAAGCCTACGAGAACTTCCTCGCGTCGAAGCCGCGCCCTGACAAAGACAAGGAGCGCGTCGAGGTTGCGAACGCTCGCATCGAGGCGCTGAAGAAGACGCCGGCTGATGTCACGGTGAAGATCGAGCCGACCGAGGCCGCTGCCGCGAGCTTCACGATCGATGGCCAACCGGCCTCGGGCAGCCCGCTCAAGGTCCCCCCCGGCAAGCACACCATCGCAGCGTCGCTCGACGGCTTCGAGACCGCGACCACCGACGTCGAGGTCATCCGCGGTGAGAAGAAGGAGATCACGCTCACGCTGAAGGCGAAGCCGAAGCCCGACGTGACGCCGCCGAATCCCGACAACACGCCGCCGCCGGACAACACGCCGCCACCGGAGACTCCGAAAGAGGAGCCGAGCAGCAGCTCGAGCTCGGTCATCCCTGCGATCGTGACGCTGAGCCTCGCCGGCGCTGGGGTCGTAGTCGGTGCCACGTTCGGTGCGCTCGCGCTCGTGTCCAAGGGCGACTACGAGGACACGCCCACGCAAGACCTCTTCGACGAGACCGAGCGAAATGCGCTCATCGCCGACATGTCCTTCGGTGTTGCGCTCACGTTCGGCGTGACGGGGCTGGTGCTCTTGCTGACGAATCCGGGCGGTGGCGACGAAGCCCCCGCGGCCGAGCCGAAGCCGACCGCTATGGTCCTGCCCTACGCGGGTCCGAGCGGTGCGGGAGCAGTCGGACTCGTGACCTTCTGATTCGCTTGTGGAGCTGGAGGTCGACTCCGCTCCAGATGACCTTCGCATAGAGACTGGAAGACGATGATGCGACAGAAGCTTGGCTGGCCCCTCGTCTTGGCGATGGGCGGCGTTTTGGTGGGCACGTCGGGTTGTGAGCTGATTGCGGCCGTCGATCACAACCTGATTGACCAGGGCGGAAACGGCGGGACGGGCGGTACGACGTCGTCGACGGGCGGCACTACGGCTGGTGGTCAGGGTGGTACTGGCGGGACCACCGGCGGAACGGGCGGAGTCGGCGGAACGGGCGGAACGGGCGGAATGCCCGAGTGCAGCGTTCCTGGCGACTGCCCCAATGCCCCCGAGTGTCAATCCGCAACCTGCGACGCTGGGTCGTGCGGCCTGCAGGACGACGCGATCAACGATCCGTGCACGCTGCAGGGCGGCGGGAACGGGTTCTGCGATGGCAGCGGCTCGTGCTTCGAGTGCTTGAGCACCGGGCAATGCAACAACGGTCAGGTCTGCGACACGAACGCGCACAGCTGCGTGGATCCTACGTGCGCCGACGGACAGAAGAACGGCACGGAGACCGACAAGGACTGCGGTGGAAACTGCGGGGGCTGCGCCAACAACCTGATGTGCGGGGATGGTGGCGATTGCCTGAGCGGGTTCTGCAACGGCGGGACCTGTGCGGCGTGCACGCTCGACAACCAGTGCACGGGGAACACGTTCTGCAGCGCAGGGTCGTGCGTCGCGAAGCTTCTCGACGGTTCAGCATGCACGGCTACGGGGCAGTGTCTGAACGGCCACTGCAATGACATCGGCAGCAGCGGCGCGAAGATGTGCTGCAACGTCGATTGCGTCGCGGGATGCCAGTCGTGCTCAGCGGGTGACAACACCGGGCAACCGAACGGAGTCTGCGCCAACATCCAGCTCGGCTCCGATCCCAAGAACTCGTGCTCCTCGGGCGAGTGCGTCACCGGCACGTGCGACGGCGCGAACGCCTGCGGTAACCGCGCCTCTGGGTTCGCCTGCGGCACGCCGAGCTGCTCGGGTGAGGACCTCCAGGTCGACCAATGTGACGGCTCCGGGACCTGTCAAAACAACGCGAGCACCCAGCAATGCGGCGCTTACAATTGTAACACTGGATCGAACGCGTGCTTCACGACCTGCAACGCGCAGGGTGACTGCGACGCGAACTCGTACTGCGTGCTCGGCACCGCCCAGGGCACGATGATGACGTGCCTCGGTAAGAAGGGCACCGGCGGGAGCTGCAACGAGGACTTCGAGTGTCAGGCGGGCCCTTGCGCGGCCAACCTCTGTCCGTAGTTCTCTGACAAATTGGATTGGGTGTCAGGCTTCGACCACTGCCGACGCCCAACGTTCACGCAGACGGCGCGCTAGCTGATCGATGAGCGCGCCCGTGCTGCTCGCGTCGATCGCCGAGACCAAGACGGCGTCCGGTGCAGACCTCGCGAGGCTCGCGCGCTGCTCGGGGTCGAGTCGATCGACCTTGTTGTAGACGAGCAAGCGAGGGATCGCTGCGAAGCCGAGCTCGACCAAGAGATTCTCGGTCGTGGCGATGTGTTCGTCCGAAGCCGGGTCCGTCGCATCGACGACGTTGAGGACGAGGTCTGCGTCACTCACCTCTTCGAACGTCGCGCGGAACGCAGCGAATAGATCCTTCGGCAGATCGCGGATGAAGCCGACCGTGTCAGTGACGACGATCTCGCGCTCGGCGGGCAGGCGAAGCCTGCGCGAACGCGGGTCGAGCGTCGCGAAGAGCTTGTCCGCAGCGACGACATCCGAGGCGGTGAGCGTATTGAGCAGCGTGCTCTTCCCCGCGTTGGTGTAACCCACGATGCTGACGACCGGGACATCGGCTCGCCCGCGTCGCTTGCGTCGCTGGGCGCGATCCTTCTCGAGGCGGCGAAGCTGATCCTCGAGGTGGCTCACGCGCTCCTTCGCGCGGCGTCGACCGATCTCGAGCTTGGTCTCGCCAGGGCCGCGCCCACCGATCCCACCGGTGAGTCGGGAGAGCGAGTCATCCTTCTGCCCGAGTCGTGGGAGGGCGTACTTGAGCTGTGCGAGTTCGACCTGGAGCTTGCCGTCGGCGCTCTCCGCGTGCTGGGCGAAGATGTCGAGGATGAGCTGCGTGCGGTCGATGACCTTGAGATCGGTGTGCTTCGTGAGCGTCGAGGCCTGCGTCGGGGCGAGCTCACAATCGAAGACGAGCATCTCGGCGTCGAGCTCGGCTGCGCGCAGGACGACGTCGTCGATCTTGCCTTTGCCGAGGACCTGCCGCGGATCGATGCGATCGCGGAGCTGAATCACGGTGTCGACGACGTCGACCCCGGCGGTGCGCGCGAGCTCGGCGAGCTCGCGCAGCCGCTCCTCGGCGCGGGCCAGCGCGCGCGGCTTCGACTTCTCACCGACGTGCACGAGGATCGCGCGACCGTCTTTCGCCTCGTTCTTGCGCAGCCGCCGCTCGCGAGAGAACTCGTCTTCGAGCGAGCGCACGAGGGCGCCGAAGTCGACCTGCAAGCGCCCGGGCAACACCGGACCGACCGCGCGATAAGGCGCTGCGACCCCCTTGGGGGCGCCGTCCAACTCGATACGATCGGCCTTGCCCGGGACGTTGTACGCGTAGTGAAGACCGCGCGGATCGCCCTCGGGGCCGAGCTGGATCGCGAGCACAAGATCGAGCCGCAGGCGCACCAGGTCGACGTAGTCGTCGCGCGTGAGCTCCTCGCCGAAGAGGTGCGTGTGAATCAAGCGCAGACCACGCAAGCGACCCTGCGCTGCGCGCAAGCGCCCCACGTCGGGCAGCATGAGCCGCGTCGCATCGCCGACGACGACGTGATCGATGTCGCCCGAGCGGTGCACGAGCGCGCCGACCTGCCTGCCCGTCTCCTTCGAGGCGTCGGCGAGCGCACGAATGAGCTCGGGGGTGGTGATGACGTCGAGGGGGACGCGCCTGCGCTGAACTCGCTCGAGCACCCGCTGCGCGTTCGGGCTGAGGCCGCTCGTGTTTCCGAAGATGGCCGACATGGATTGAGGTAGCTCTCCCGATGTAGCAGGCTGCGCCCCGCACGCCCAGACGCACACGACCATGGCGATCCTGACGAACCTCACGAGGGAAGAGCTCGAGCTCGCGTCGACGGCCTTCGCGATCGATCTCGTGCGCGCAACGGGCGTCCCGGCGGGCAGCGTCAACACGAGCTTCACGCTCGAGGCACGCGACGGGTCGCGTTGGTTCTTGCGGCTCTACGAAGAACAGGACCTCGGTGGCGCGCGCGTGGAGGCCGCGCTGCTCGGGTTCCTCGCCGGCCGTGGAGTGCCGACACCCGAGCCGCGACGAGCGATGGACGGGACGTCCGTGATCGAGCTCCGCGGCAAGCCGTGCGCTGTTTTTCCCTACGTCGAAGGCCGACATCGCTGTCAGGCCAGCGTCACGAACGACGACGCTCGACGCGTGGGCGAAGCGCTCGCTCGAGTCCATCTCGCGGGGCGCGAGCTGCCCGCGGAGCTCGTGCGTCCCAACCGATTCTCGCTCGCGGCGATCGCGGGTCGGCTCGACTCTCTCGAGACGCTCGCGGCCCCGCTGTCGCGCCCGGTTCTCGACGCTCGATCGCGTTTGCGCGCGGCGCTCGACGAGCTCGAGAGCTGGGCGCCCACGGGAGATCGGCTCCCCCTCGTGCACGGCGATCTATTCCGCGACAACGTGTTGTTCGCCGAGGACGGTGCATCCACCCTCCTCGACTTCGAATCCTCGAGCGACGGGCTCGCTTCGTACGATCTCTCCGTGACGATGCTGGCCTGGTGCTTCGGGGACCGCTTCGAACACGACCTCGCGAGATCGATGGCGCTCGGTTACAAGAGTGTCCGCTCGCTCACCATCGCCGAGGTCGAAGACCTGTACACGACGGCTCGCGTCGCGTGCGTGCGGTTCGCGACCACGCGAATCACGGACTTCGAGCTGCGTCCTCGCGGGGTCGGGACCTTCAAAGATTATCGCCGATGGCTCGCGCGCCTCGACGCAGTCGAGGCCCTGGGCCCGCGCGGATGGACTGCGATCGTGCTCGCGTGAGCGCACTTGACCACCGGCCGCGTTTGCGAACGTCGACTGCGAACACTACGCTGCCTCGGAGAGGAAAAGATGGCCGAGGTCGGAGGGCTGAATTTTCAGGGCTTCGTCGAGGCTCGCGTCAAAGCGACGCCGAGCGAGGGGCGCCAGGGCGGGCGCGCGTACGCGTACGTGTCGGACCACAAAATGCGCCGAGCCTTCGAGCTGGCCTCTCCGCTCGAGGCCGTTGCGACAGCGTCGGTGCGCTTCTTCGAGGCGTACAGCCGCACGGAGCTCCTCGGTAAGGCCGTGAAGGTCGGGCCGCGCCAGTTCCCGCGTGTGCACTCGCTAACGCGCGACTGCGCGAACACCCTCGGGATCCAGATGCCGACGGTCTATATCGTCAACTCGCCCGTGATGAACGCGGCCACGTTCGGTACGAACGAGGAGTCCGTGATCATGGTGCACAGCGCGCTCGTCGATCACTTCACGGACGCCGAACTCCTCAGCGTGATCGGGCACGAGTGCGGGCACATCCACAACGACCACGTCGTCTTTCTGACCGCGCTCCACTACCTCCGCTTCGTCGCAGGCGCGCTCCTCCGATACATCCTTGCGCCCGCCGAGCTCGCGATGCTGAGCTGGGTGCGGCGCGCGGAGATCACCTGCGATCGTGCAGGCCTGCTGTGCGCGCGCGATCTCGACGTGTCGACGCGCGCCCTGACCAAGCTGGCGCTCGGCAGCTCCAAGCTCTACGACCAGCTCAACATGGACGCGTTCCTCGAGCAGTACGAGGAGATGAAGACGGGGTTCGGTCGCGTTGCCGAGGCGAACAAGAGCCACCCGTTCTTGCCGAAGCGGGTCATCGCGCTGAAGTTCTTCGCGGAGAGCGAGCTCTACCGCACGCACGCGGGGATCGGCGCCGGTGGGCTGTCGATGGATGAGGTCGACGAGAAGACGTACGAGCTCGTGAAGGTGTGGGGCGACTGAACGTGGACGGAGCGAAATCGATGGGAAATCTCGAGCAGTTCCATTCGAAGAAGAGAGAGGTCACCGCGGCGGTGGCCGAGCTCGTGACCCTCGCGACGCGCATCGGTGCGCGCTCGCTGGCGACGAAGGTCGAGAGCGACCTCGTGAAGAAGCTCGAGGCGGATCGCTTCCACCTCGTGGTGGTCGGCGAGTTCAACCACGGCAAGACGACGTTCGTGAACGCGCTGCTCGGCAGCGATCTGCTCCCCGTCGGTGTGACGCCGACGACCGCCGTCATCCATCACCTCGAATACGGCGAATCACCGAGCGCCGCGGTCGTCTTCGAGAACGACGAGCGCAAGAGCATCGGCATCGACGAGGTGAAGCGGTACGCCGTGAGCGGAGACCGCTCTGCGGCCGGGGCCGAGGTGAAATACGTGGAGGTCTTCGTGCCGTCGCCGATCTTGAAGGAGCGCATCGTGCTGGTCGACACGCCAGGCGTGAACGACCTGTCGCTCCAGCGCGCGGACATCACCTACAGCTACATCCCGCGCAGCGATGCTGTGCTGTTCTTGCTCGACGCGGGGCAACCGCTCAAGGAGAGCGAGCGCGTCTTTCTCCAGGAGAAGCTGCTCGCGCAGTCGCGCGACAAGATCCTCTTCGTCGTCACGAAGCGCGACATCTGGGACACCTCCGAGGAGGCCGAGGCGCTCGCGTACATCCGCGGCGAGCTCGACAAGATCCTCAAGGGAGCGCCGATCTTCCCGGTGAGCGCGCAGCGCGCGCTCGAGGGTGAACGAGGCGCGAGCGGTATGAACGAGCTCGTCACGCACCTCATGGGCTTCCTCGCCGAGGAGCGCGGCCGCATCCTGCTCGACAATGCGCTCGGCCTCGCCGCCGACGTGTCGCGCCTGCTCGCCAAAGGCGTCGACGCTCGCAAGCGCGCCATCAGCATGCCCGCGCAGGATCTCACGCGCCGCATCGAATACCTCGAGAAAGACCTCGCAGGTCAGGCGAAGACCACCGATCAGCGCAAGGCCTTCATCCGCGAGGAGGTCGCAGCGATCAAAGCTTGGGTGCGTCGCGACCTCGAGCACTTCCAGGACGACGTGATCAAGCAGCTGCCGGCGGTCATCGATCAGGCGAAGACCGACGAGATCAAGCTGCACCTCGGGCCCTTCTTGGAGCGGACGATCGTCGATTGGGTCAAGAAGGAGACGAAGGAGATCGGCTCGGCGCTCGAGCTCCTCGCGGAGAAGACGGTCGCGCTGGTCCGCGAAGATGCGAACGAGACAGCGAAGCGCTTGAGCGATGCCTTCAGCGAGGACGTGAAGGCCCCCAAAGTCCAGGTCGACACGCTCTCGTTGGACGTCGGCGTGATCTCGCTCGTCGGTTTGGGGATCGGCGTGATGTTCACGAACGCGCTCATCGGAGGCGCCCTGACCGCGCTCGCGTTGCCGCTCGGATGGTGGCTCAAGAACCGCCGTGAAAAGCAGACGCGCGAGCGAGCCCACGAGATCGGGCCTGCCGTCGTCCGTGAGGCGGCAGCCAAGCTCGGCCCCAAGCTCGAGGAGATGATCGAGACCTTCGCCTCGCGGCTCGAGGCCTGGGTCGTGACGGCGGGAGAGGAGCTGCACCGGGAGCTCATCGAGATCCTCCGCCAGGCCCGAACCGAGCGTGATGCGGGCGAGCTCGAGAGCCGCGCGGCGCTGTTGGTCGCCGAAGAACAGGCCAACTTGGTCGCGCGTGCCGAGTCGCGAATTTCGGCCCTGCGCGTGAGCATCGCCAACAAATCAGCCCCGGCCACGCCTGCCGCGGCCACACCCACAGCGACCCCATCCCACGCCGAGTCGGCAGCAACATCCGGCCAATCCGACGGGGCCCCGACTGGAGCGGCGCAAGCAACCGACAATTCTGCCGCGCGAAGCGATGTACCTAGCGAAGAGTCCGTGTAACCTAGCGAAGCTGTGCAGCTCGACTTCGCGGCGCGAGAAGTGACGATGAAGCTGGTCTACTACGGACCAGCTCTCAGCGGAAAAACGACGAACCTCATCGCTTTGCATGAGCGGGCGGGCAAAGACTCGCGCGGGCGATTGATGACCCTCGAGACGAAGAACGACCGCACGTTGTTCTTCGACTTGCTTCCGCTGACGTTCCGCTCCGAAGGCGGCGACGTGAAATTGCGGATCAAGCTCTTCACAGTGCCGGGGCAGCCCATCCATGCCTCGACCCGCAAGCTCGTGCTTCAAGGCGCGGACGGGGTCGCGTTGATCGCAGACTCGCGCGTCAGCGAGACCGAGAACAACGCGGCGAGCTTCCTCGACCTGCGCGACAACTTGAAGGCCAACGGGTCCGACATCGCGAAGACGCCGCTGGTCATCCAGTTCAACAAGCGCGACCTCCCCAGCATTCGCACGGAGGACGAGCTCAAGCAGATGGCCGCACGCGGCAAAGAGCCCGTGTTCACGGCAGTCGCGATTCAAGGGGTCGGTGTGCTCGAGACCTTCATCGCGCTCCTGCAGCTGACGTGGGCGACGCTCGACGCGGCGCATGGCCTCGGACAGAAGCTGAAGGTCGATGGTCGGGCGCTGCTCGCGACTGCCGCCCAGCAGCTCAACGCCCCCTCGAGCATCGAGGAAATCCTCAACCGGCGCCTCGGTGGACACTTCGATCCCATCGGTGTCGGGAGCTCGCGAATCTCTGGTCAACGCAGCGCTGCATCTCCCGGCGCGCCGCGCAGCCAGGGAGGTCCCTGATGGGCAGCGAGCAGGTGACCGACGCGTCGAGCAGCGCGACCTCGAGCACCAGTGCGCCGTTTGCCCAGTCTCCGACCGCCGAGGAGAGCGTGCCGCCGCCCAGCCGACCCTCGATGCCGGAGCTTGGCGCCACGCCGCTGCTCGAGGACATTCTGCCTGCCGACTCCGTTCGTGAGCTCGGTGCGTCGTTTCAGCGGCTCACGGGGATGAAGGTTTGGGTCCGCTCCACCTCGGGGCGCGACCTGCTCGGAGCGGCCGACTACGAGGCCCTGCTCGGTCTCGAGATCGAGTCCGGCCACGTCTCCGAGTGGAGTCCTGCCACACCGAGTGACGACGTCTTCTTGGGATGTCCCATCGAGTACGACCACGACGTGGTCGGGCGGCTCGTCGTGGGTCCATTCCGTCGACCTGGAGCTGCAGCGGGTGGGTCGAGCCCGACCTTCACCAAAGAGGTCGCGACAGCGCATCTAGAGCACCTCGTGCTCAGCCTCGACCTCATCCTGCACGCGCGCCAGCGTGCGAACTACGCAGCGTCGATGCACCTCGCGAGCATCGAGGAGAGCTACAGCGAGCTCCTTCGAAAGAACGAGGCGCTCGAGGAGGCCTACGAGCGACTGAAGGAGCTCGACCGACTGAAGTCGAGCTTCCTCGCGACGATCTCGCACGAGCTGCGGACGCCCCTCACGTCGATCATCGGCTACAGCGAGATGCTCGCGGAGGGCATGTGCGGCCCGCTCACGAAGGAGCAGCTCGAGTTCGTCCAGACGATCCGACAGAAGGGAGATCAGCTCCTCAAGCTCATCCTCTCGCTGCTCGATCTGTCGAAGCTCGAGAGCGGCACGCTTCGCATGCATCCCATCACGCTGCCGGTGGAGGCAGTGCTTCGAGATGCGCTCTCCACGATTGGGCCGGCGGCTTCCAAGAAGGGTGTGCGGCTCACGCTCGACCCCGTCCCCGCGTTGCCGCATCTGCGCGCCGACCCCGATCGGCTGCGCCAGGTCTTCGTGAACCTCGTCGACAACGCGGTGAAGTTCACGCCGAGTGGCGGTGAGGTCGCGCTCGCCGCTCGCCTCGCCGAGGCACCTGCAGACGATGGACCCGGGATGGTGCTGCTCGCGCCCGTGCGTCGAGAGATCGAGATTCGCGTGCGTGACACCGGCATCGGCGTTCCCCAACACGAGCGCGGCCGCATCTTCGACCCGTTCTACCAGGTCGATCAGTCGTCGACGCGAGAGCAAGGTGGCGCTGGGCTCGGGCTCGCAATCGTCAAGCGCCTTGTCGAAGCCCACCAAGGTCGAATCCGCGTCGAGGAGAATAGACCTCAGGGAGCTGTCTTCGTCGTGACGCTCCCGCTCTCGGCTGGCAGCTCCGGCGCTCGGCCTCGGGTGGATCTGGCTCCGTGACTCGATCGCGGCGCGGCGAGGACACTCCGACCCTGAGAGACCCGCCGGATCCTGCGCAGCAGCCGACGCCGCCTCTCTCGAACCGCCACGATCTGCCGCCCGCCGCGAGCCGCTCGTCCGAGCACACGCGCATTCGGATGCTGCGATCGATCTTCGGGGACGCGGATCCCAACGTGGAGCTCACGCTCGGCGACGACTGCGCGATCCTTCGACCCACCTCAGAGCGGATCGTCTGGTCGATCGACTCAGCGGTGGAGGGCATGCACTTCCGACGCGACATCATGACGCTCGAGGACGCGGGCTACCGCGCGACGATGGCGGCCTTGTCGGACCTCGCCGCGATGGGCGCGAGGCCGATCGGGGTGGTCGCTGGTCTCGTGCTCCCGATCGATTTGAACGACGACGACTTCCTCGCGATCGCCCGCGGTCAGCGTGATGCCGCTTCGATCGCGAACACGCTCATCGTCGGCGGCAACCTCTCGCGTGGCGAGACGCTCTCCATCACGACCAGCGTGCTCGGTACGGTCGATCGACCGGTGCGTCGCTCCGGGGCCTCACCTGGTGACGACGTGTTGCTCGCAGGTCGCTTGGGGCTCGCAGCGGTTGGCCTGCGGCTCGCGATGACCGGTCGCATCGAGGACGCGGATACGCGCGAAGCGCTCGTAGCGTTCCGCCGCCCGCACGCCCGCATCGAAGCGGGGCGTTCAGCGATGCGCGCCGGCGCGACCGCGATGATCGACGTCTCGGATGGGCTGGCAGCGGACGCAGCACACGTCGCGACCGAGAGCAAAGTCACCATCGTGCTCGATCAAACGCAGGTGCTCGGTGCGACCTCGGCGAGGTTGTCAGCGCTCGCTCGGCGCGACCCGCTCGACCTCGCGCTCTCGGGTGGAGAAGACTACGCGCTCCTCGCGACCGCACCGCGCGGGTCGAGCATCCCCGGCTTCACCCGCATCGGCACGTGCGAAGAACGCAGCGCCCACCTGGTCCTCATCGAAAACCGGGGGGCGCGGCGCCCCGCGCCGATCGCGGGGTTCGATCACTTCACCTGACGAATCAGCTGCAGCCCATCGAGTTGCCGCAGTTGAGGCACTTGTAGCAAGCCCCATTGCGGACGGTGATGTGGCCACACGAGTCGCAGACAGGTGCGTCGCCCATCAGCTCATCGAGGTGAGCGTCGAGCGCGTTGCTCCCACTCGTCGACGCCTGCGCGGGAGGGAGCTGCTGAGCCTCGCGCATCGAGACGACCTCGGAGGGGGGAGCGAGGCTCGCGGTCTCGTGCTGCCGCGTCTCGGTCGGATCTTCGATTTTGGCCTGCGGGACGATGTGCGCGAGATCGTAGCGATCGAGGTACTCGACGCCGAGGACGCGGAACATGTAGTCGACGATCGACGTGGCGATCTTGATGTTCTCGTGTCCCACGACCGGGCCCTGCGGCTCGAAGCGCGTGAACGTGAACTGCTCGACGAACGTCCGCAGGGGCACGCCGTACTGCAGACCGAGCGACACAGCCATCGCGAAGCAGTTCATCAAAGAGCGGAAGGCTGCACCCTCCTTGTGCATGTCGACGAAGATCTCTCCGAGCGAACCGTCGAGATACTCGCCTGTCCGCAAGTAGATCTTGTGTCCGCCGACCGAGGCCTCCTGGGTGAAGCCGCGGCGCTTCTTCGGCAGACGCACGCGTGAACCCGTCGGCCGCAACACGGGAGCGAACGAGGTCTCGACCGCGCTCGTCTTCGAGGAGTCCGACGCGTCCTCATCCGTGTTCTTTTCCTTGCTCGCGGAGGACGAGAGCGGCTGCGAAGCCTTGCACCCATCGCGATAGAGAGCGACGGCCTTCAACCCGAGTCGCCAACCATCTTCGTAGATGCGCTGCACGTCCTCGACGGTGGCATCGTTCGGGAGGTTGACGGTTTTGGAGATCGCGCCCGAGAGGAACGGCTGCGCTGCGGCCATCATGCGGATGTGCGCCATCGGTGCGAGGAAGCGCTGGCCGATCTTGCCGCATCGATTCGCGCAGTCGAAGACGGGGTAGTGCTCGATGCGAAGGTGCGGCGCGCCCTCGACGGTCATGCGCCCGACGATGACGTCGTTCGCCTCGTCGATTTGGGCCTGGGTGAAGCCGATGAACCGCAGGAGCGAGAAGCCCGGCTTCGCACGCATCTCGGGCGACACGCCGATTCGGGAGAAGGACTCGTCGCCGAGGACCCAAGGCGCGAACGCGAGCGACAGATCGAAGACGCCAGGCAGGGCGCGCTCGATCTTCGCGAGGTCGTCGTCGTTGAGCCCGCGCTGCTTGAGCGACGCGCGGTTGATGTGCGGCGCAGCGAGCAGCGTGTTGGTGCCCGAGACATAAGCGACGATCTCCTGGGCCTCGTGCTCGCTGTAGCCGAGGCGGCGCAGAGCCTCGGGGACCGACTGGTTGACGATCTTGAAGTAGCCGCCGCCTGCGAGCTTCTTGAACTTCACGAGCGAGAAGTCGGGCTCGATCCCGGTCGTGTCGCAATCCATCAAGAGGCCGATCGTGCCGGTCGGGGCGAGCACCGTCGACTGAGCGTTGCGGTAGCCGTGCTGCTCACCGAGCTTGACCGCCTGATCCCAATCCTCACAAGCCGCGCGGAAGAGCTCGGTCGGGCAGCGATCGCGGTTGATCTGATAGGCCGCGTCGCGGTGCATGTTCATCACGCGCAGCATCGGATCGCGGTTCTTCTGGAAGCCGGCGAACGGCCCCTTGGTCGCGGCCATCTCGGCCGAGATGCGGTACGCATGACCGCACATGATGGAGGTGAGCGCGCTCGCGAGGGCGCGGCCCTCCTCCGAGTCGTACGGCAGACCGAGCAGCATCAGCATCGTCCCGAGGTTCGCGTAGCCGAGGCCGAGCGGTCGGTAGTCGTGGGAGTTCTGCGCGATCGATCGCGTCGGGTACGACGAGAAGTCGACGAGGATCTCCTGCGCCATGAAGAAGATCTTCACCGCGTGGCGATAGCCCTCGACATCGAACGTCCCGTCCTCGTCGAGGAACTTCGTGAGGTTCAAGCTCGCGAGGTTGCACGCCGAGTCGTCGAGGAACATGTACTCCGAACACGGGTTCGACGCGTTGATGCGCGACGTGTTCGGGCAGGTGTGCCAGCGGTTGATCGTCGTGTCGTATTGCACGCCGGGGTCCGCGCAGCCCCACGCTGCATCCGCGATGCTCCGCCAGAGGTCGCGCGCTTGCAGCGTGTCGATGACCTCGTTGGTGGTGCGCGCACGCGTCTGCCACGTGCCGTTGCTCATGAGCGCGTTCATGAACGCGTCCGTCACGCGCACCGAGTTGTTGGAGTTCTGCCCGCTGATCGTGTGGTAGGCCTCGCCGTTGAAGTCCGAGGAGTAGCCGGAGGCGATGAGCGCCTGGGCCTTCTTCTCCTCGCGGACCTTCCACTGGATGAAGTCGACGATCTCGGGGTGATCGAGATCGAGGCAGACCATCTTCGCCGCGCGCCGGGTCGTGCCGCCGCTCTTCGTCGCGCCCGCTGCGCGATCGAAGACCTCGAGGAAGCTCATGAGGCCCGAGCTCGTGCCGCCACCGGAGAGCTTCTCCTGCTTGCCGCGGATACCGCTGAAATTGGTGCCGGTGCCCGACCCGTATTTGAAGAGGCGAGCCTCGCTCTTGACGAGATCGTAGATGCTCATCAGGTCGTCGTTGACGGCCTGGATGAAACACGCCGAGCACTGCGGTCGCTCGTAGGCGCTCGCCGTCTCTTCGATGGGGGAGACGCCGGGTTGGCTCGGCGTGCGCGCACCCGAGGTGAGGGCGTCCCAGGAGACGGCGAAGTTGCCGCCCGAGCCGCTGATCCCATAGCGATGCCAGAGCCCGCAGTTGAACCACACCGGGCTGTTGAAGGCGCCGTATTGGTGGACGAGCAGGAAGCTGAGCTCGGATTCGAAGGCGTCTGCGTCTTTGGTGCTGGCGAAGTACCCGCCGAACTGTTCGCCGACCTCGCGAATCGTCTTCGCGATGCGGGTGACGACCTCGCGAACGCTGGTCTCACCCTTGGACTTGTCACCGTGGATGCCAGCCTTGCGGAAGTACTTGGACACCACGATGTCGGTCGCGAGCTGCGACCAATCCGCCGGGATCTCCGCGCCCTCCATCTTGAAGACGACCGACCCATCGGTGTTCGTGATGACGCTCGATCGGCGCTCCCACTTCACCTGCTCGAGCGGATCGACCCCGCGATGGGTGTACCGACGCTCGACGGCGAGGCCGCGCTGATGACGCGCGCTGCTGTGCCCAGCCTTCGCGGGCGGGGTTTTGGAAGCGACCTGGTGGGAGTTCTTGGCGTGGGAGCGGACCGTGTTTTGCGCACGCATCTTCGTCGACTCACCCATCGTTGCGCCCTCGTTTTTGTGGCGAGTTGCGGTCGCACCCAGTGTGGCGGGAGACAGCGTCGGCGGTCCGTCGCTGGACGAACCGTCTGTTCCCTTCAGCGTACGCTCGCGCGCTCCGTTGACCCGCTTCAAGGCATCGCTCCCAACCGTCGACTGCGCCATTCTCGCCTCCGTGCTCGTCATCGAGGAGCGCCGCTAGCTCCTCGCTGCCTGCCACTGCCCGACGATGTCGTCGGGAAAACACGAGCCACTCGTTGGAGCGCGTCGCGTTCCAATCGTTGGCCCCAACCCCTTTTCACGATCTCTCTGCCCGCTCGACGAAGCCTCGCGGACACACCGGTGCCTTCGTTGTACGAATCGTTGGAGCACCAACGAACCGCACAGACCGCCAGAGCGTCGTGGAGAGTTCACCGAAGTGCCCGAACGCCGCTACCGCACCCACACAATGGGCGACGAAAGCTGTTCAGTACACCGTTCTAGAAGAGACCCTCCGAGCTCCTGAGTCGAACCTCCCGCAGATGTGTTCAGGTGATTCGTCGTTCAGCCGGAGACCATTAGATACCCCAACATCTTGGGGTGGGGCAAGCTCAAAACACCAATGGATGGGAGTCCGGGCCCCGTCCGGGGCGGAAAATTCTGAACAATCGTGCTCCTGCACAACTAGGCCACCGGCTCTTCACAGGTTACCCCGAGGTTGAAGGCTATCCTTCTCCTTCGATGAGCCGGCCGACCCCAGCGCTTCGCGTCATCCCGCTCGGTGGACTGGGCGAGATCGGCATGAACTGCCTCGCGCTCGAGCAGCGCGACGAGATCATCATCGTCGACTGCGGCGTCACCTTCCCCAACGAGTCGCTCGGCGCGGACATCATCCATCCCCGGTTCGACTGGTTGCTCGAGAACCGCTCGAAGCTGCGCGGTCTCGTCATCACACACGGTCACGAAGATCACATCGGAGCGGTCCCTTACCTCCTCGATGACGTCGATCTGCCGGTGTTCGCGCCCCCGCACGCGCTCAGCCTCATCCGATTGCGGCTCGCGGAATGGCGCTTCGACCTCGACGCCCTGCGGCTCGTGACGACGTTCCCTGGGCAGCGATTCCGAGTCGGATCGTTCGAGCTCGAGCCGATACGGGTCGCCCACTCGATCGCCGACGCGACGGCGCTAGCGATATGGACGGACGCTGGCGTGGTCGTCCACACCGGGGATTTCAAGCTCGACGAGCACCCCGCAGATGGAGAGCGCACCGACGAGGCGCGCCTCATCGAGCTCGGGGACGAAGGCGTCCGCCTCCTCCTGAGCGACAGCACGAACGTCGATAGCCCCGGCACCGCCGCGAGCGAGGAGGTGGTCGGCGACGAGCTCGAGCGAGTGGTGCGGGAGGCGAAGAACCGGGTCATCGTCGGCATCTTCGCGTCCAACGTGCAGCGGCTGCTCCACCTCGGGGAGATCGCGCGCCGCACCGGTCGCCGCATCGTGCTGCTCGGTCGCAGCGTGCTCAACCACGTCCGCGTGGCGACTTCGGTCGGTCGACTCCGCTGGCCGAGCGACCTCGTCGTGTCGCCCGAGGCGGGGCAGGCGATGCCTAGAAAAGAAGTGCTCGTCATCGCGAGCGGCACCCAAGCAGAGACCAACGCGGCGCTCTGGCGATTGGCGAGCGGGGACCACCCGAAGCTCAAGGTCGACGAGGGCGATACGGTGGTCTTCTCGAGCCGCATCATCCCCGGCAACGACCGCGCTGTGTTCGATCTCTTCGCGGTGTTCCTCCGGCGCGGGATCGATGTCTTGTCGCGCGTCACGCACCCTCGTGTGCACGCGAGCGGACACGCGCACCGCGAGGAGCTCACGCGCATGATGGAGATGGTGCGCCCCGACGTCTTCATCCCGGTGCACGGGACGCTTCATCACCTCACGCGGCACGCTGGGCTGGCGCGCTCGATCGGGGTGGGCGAGGTGCTCGTCGCCGAGAACGGCGAGGTCGTCGAGCTCGGCGCTGTGGAGGGGCCGCGTCGGGTCGGTCGCGTGACCTCGGGGCGGGTGCACACGATCGAGGGCGTGCCGATCCCCGAGGACGTGCTTCGCGAACGCGCGCAGCTCGGACAGCGAGGCGTGGTGAACATCGTGCTCGCGATCGGGGAGCGCGGGCAGCTCGTTGGTCCACCAGCGCTGACGAGCCACGGTGTGCTCGGCCCGCTCGACGGGGACGTGCTCGTCCGCGCCGGGCGCGCCGCCGAGGCCGCAGCAGTCACCGCGCTGTCGGACCGCGGCCCGCTCGACGAGGGCGCGCTGGATGGTGTGCGCCTGGCTG
>JAXLYR010000037.1:0-16531 GCA_046351325.1 Polyangiaceae bacterium
CGAGATGTCCGTAGGTGATCTCGGGATGCGGCGAGCGTGCGTCGACGAGGTAGCTCGCGCTCACGAGGTCCTCGTCGAAGGGCGGCTCGACGTAGACCCCGTCGCCGAGGTCGACCGACCAGACGGGAAGCGCGGGCTCCGTCGCCGGGTAGAGCGTGACGTGGGCGTCGTCGAGCTCCGCGAGCATCGCGACGAGCACCCCGTAGAGCTCCTCGTCGGTCGAGCTCTCGCTCACCCTCGGCCGGTAGCGCGCGTACGAGGCGTCCCAGTCGACGCCCTTCACCGCGAAGAGGCCGTAGTAGTCGCGGAAGTCGGCCCAGACCGCGTCGAAGGTCGCGACGGGCGAGGGATCGACGCCGCCCTTCCCGAGCGCTCCCTCGCAGCCGACGAGGAGGCCCATGCACACGAAGAGGACGAAGATACGCATCGTCATCACCGACCTCCGAAGACGACGTCGAAGGAGAAGAGGAAGCGCGCGTTGAACGCGCGGAGCGGTCGCGGGTCCGGGTCGTGCACGTACGTCACGGCCGTGGTCCCGCGCAGGGCGAGGTGCTCCCGGAGCCGCAGGCAGTAGCTCGCGAGCGCGTCGAACGTCTGGAAGTCCGCGAGGGTCCGGAAGCTCGAGCCCTGCTCGACGAGCCCCTGGTACGCGGTCGAATCCGGCCAGGAGACCGATTGATGGTAGGGCAGGCGCGTCACCCAACCGAAGAGCGAGGTGCGCGCCTCGAGCTCGAGCTGCTGCTTCGGCGCGAACCGCCAGCGCATTCCGATCACGGGCTCGAAGGTCAGCCGCTGCGAGAGGCCCGGCGTCACGAAGCCATCCGGCCTCTGCACGACGAAGTCGACTCCCGCGCCGGCGAAGAGATCGACGTGCGGGAAGCGATGCACGTACGCGAGCTCGGCCTCCGCCGCCCCGACGAGGCGCGTGCCGCGCATCGGCACCGTCACGTCGTCGACCGTCCCGTCCGGCGCCTGCGATTGGAAGCGGATCGACCTCTCCCCGACGCCCTTCGCCTGCTCGTTCCCCCACGCGGCGTACGTCCGCACCGTCCAGCGGAGCGTCCGCGATTCGCCCACGTAGTCGAGCGTTCCCACCACCGCGTTCGCCCCGTAGGCGAGCCTCGACGCAGCCTCGTCGAGCGTCGCGTACCGGCCGTAACCGAAGCCGACGCCGAGGACGTGGGTGCCGATCGTGGGGACCTCGGCGACCGCCTCTTGGGCGTGTGCGGCGGGGGTGGCCAGGCATGCCGCCAGCGCTGTCAGCGTGAAGGCCGCGCGGAGGGCGCGTTCGTTGCGTGTCGTCGAGTTCTGCATCGCCCGAGCTCCGTCGTGGAGGTGCGGATCACCTTTCGGACTACGCGACAACGTGTGGGTCCCTCCCCGAGGGGGCCATGCATCATCTGCGTCATGGGGGAGGGAGGGGCGTGTACCCTCCTCCACGTCGCCCATGACTTGCCCCTTCTGCGCCCTCGAGGAATCGACCTTCCTGCTCGCGACGGATACCGTCGTCGCGATCCGTGACCTCCACCCGGTGAGCCCGGGCCACACGCTGGTCCTACCGCGCCGGCACGTCGTCACCTACTTCGACGCGACTTGGGATGAGCAGCAAGCACTCTGGCGGGCCGTCGCCGAGGTGAAGCGACGGCTCGACGCGGAGTCTTCGCCCGACGGCTACAACGTCGGCTTCAACGCCGGCGAGGCGGCGGGGCAGACCGTGCCCCATCTGCACGTGCACGTGATCCCGCGGTACCGGGGCGACGTGGAAGATCCGCGGGGCGGGGTGCGGGGGGTGGTGGCGGGGAAGATGCGGTATCCGGGGGCATGAGCGCTCGCCGCCACGGCCGCACGGTGAACTCGGGGCCGCGTTCGATCCCTCGTTCCCGGCGGTAACCGACGGTCGCCAACGCTTCGAGATCCCTCGCGCGGGCAATCGAAACCGTGCCCCTCCGCAATGTCCTGGTCGTGAGTCGGCTCGCGGGTATGATTGGCGGCAAGCGCATGTCATCGGAATCCCTATCGACCGTCGGCCTGTTCTCCGGTGTCGGCGGATTCGAGCTCGGCTTCCAGAGGGCAGGTCACCGGATCAGCTCGCTGTGCGAGATCGATGAGGCGGCAGCGTCCGTCCTATCGAAGCGTTTTCGCGATGTGACGATCCACCGCGACGTTCGCACGCTGTCCGCCCTCCCTGCCGGTACCGACGCCGTCCTCGCGGGCTTCCCGTGTCAGGACTTGAGCCAAGCAGGCCGCATGCTGGGTCTGGCCGGCCACAACTCCGGGCTTGTGTCCGAAGTCTTCCGGCTGCTCGAGAAGACGCGAGTTCCACACGTCCTCATCGAGAACGTACCCAACATGCTGCGAGTCGACCGCGGCGCAGCCATGGCGAGCATCCTCGACCGACTCGAGGCGCTGGGCTATGCGTGGGCCTACCGTGTCATCGACACTCGGTCGTTCGGACTCCCGCAGCGTCGCCACCGAGTCTTCCTGCTCGCATCCAGGGAGCTTCGTCCCGAAGCGATTCTCCTCGCACAGGACGAGGCCAGAGTCTGGCCATCGGATGACCACGAGCTGGATGCGAAGGCCTACGGTTTCTATTGGACCGAGGGCAACTCGGGCATCGGCTGGACGAAGGAAGCAGTGCCTCCACTGAAGGGCGGCTCCGGCGTCGGAATCCCTTCACCACCGGCGATCTGGTTGCGCTCCGCCATCCACGCCTTGCCTCCCTTCGTCACGCCGGGCATCGAGTTGGCTGAGTCCATGCACGGCCTTCCCAAGGGGTGGACGAAGTGCCATGAGCCCACGCACGAGCGCCGTCGCTGGCGGATGGTCGGCAATGCCGTGAGCGTCCCGGTCGCGACCTGGATTGGTCGCCGTCTCGGAACGGCTCCGCGTGAAACGGTGCCCGAGCCGAAGACGAGACTGACGGGAACCGCATGGCCCACTGCGGCTTTCGGGTCGCGCAAAGGGCGCTTCGCTGCGGACGCCGGCATGGCACCTCGCGCATTCCAGCCACGGTTGCTCTGGGACTGCGTGAAGGCCACGGGAGATGTTGCCCCGTTGTCCTGGCGAGCGGCGGCCGGCTTCGAACGCCGACTCAAGGCCAGCTCCCTACGCGCGCCGAGCGAGTTCCGCGAGAGCCTCCGGGCGTACGTGAACGACAGTGCCGAGGCGCAGGCGGCTGAATGAGGCGTGAGCGGCCGACCTCCCCCGCGCGGCGGCCACGAGCCAGCTCGTCCCAGATTCGCGAACGCATGCAGAGTCAGCGGCGGCGAGATACCGGCCCAGAACTCGAGATCCGACGACTCGTCCACAGCAGCGGACTGCGTTACCGGGTAGACCGGTCTCCGCTCCCGGACCAACGATTCCGGGCCGACCTGGTGTTCGGCCCGGCAGCGGTGGCAGTTTTCGTCGACGGCTGCTTCTGGCACGGGTGCCCTCGACACGCGACGGTGCCCAAGAGCAACACCGAATGGTGGAAGGCGAAGTTGGACGCCAATCGGAAACGCGACAGGAGGGTCGATGCTCTGCTCGAGTCCCGAGGCTGGGTGAGCATACGGATCTGGGAACACGAAGATCCGGCGAAGGCAGCTCGACGAATCGTCACGGCGGTGCGCTCGCGACGGCGCTCCGGACGCGCGAGGCATCCGCTTCGTGCGACTCGAGATCGGCACTGACCTGTCGGCGGATCGGCCGGCGGAGGGCTGCCCAGAGCCATGCCCTCCGAACGGCGTAGGACTGGACCGTGTCAGCTGGCGGCTTTCGACAATCCGGCAACGGAAGTTCTGTACTTGAGTAGCGGACTTCAAATCGGCTAACCATCTGTGATGGCGACACCGCCCGTCGCCCCGAGGTCGGCAACCTCCTCAGGACACCGTCATGCAGCTCGCCACTCCGCCCGAGCCGGGCCAACTCGTTGAAGTCCGTCGACGTCAGTGGATCGTCACGGACGTGGATTCGAGCTCGGCGGACGCCAGCCTTCCACGGCAGCATCTCGTGACGCTGACGTCGCTCGACGAGGACGCTCTCGGTGAGGATCTCGAGGTCGTCTGGCAAATCGAGCCGGGAGCCCACGTCATCGAGCGCGCAGGACTGCCGACGCTCTCGGCGCTCGACGACCCGTCGAAGCTCGAAGCCTTCCTCGACGCGGTCCGATGGGGCGCGGCGACCAACGCCGATCGCGGCTACCTCCAAGCGCCCTTCCGCAGCGGCGCGAGCATCGAGGACTACCAGCTCGACCCGCTCGTGCGCGCGATCGACATGGCGCGTACCAGCCTCCTGGATTGCCGACGACGTCGGTCTCGGCAAGACCATCGAGGCCGCCTGCTGGTCCAGGATGTTCCTGTACACCGTGGTGCGCACCGTTCCTCGTGCTCTGTCCGTCGTCTTTGCAGGAAAAGTGGCGCTCCGAGACGGCCGAGAAGTTCGGCCTCGAGTTCCGCATCGTCGACACCGACTCGGTGAAGCCGATCGCGCCGTGAGCGCGGCCTGCATGCCAACCCGTGACCTCGTTCCTCGGCTCATCGCATCCATCGACTGGGCGAAGCAGGGCGAAGGCATCCGCCTCCTGCGCGACGTGCTCCCGCCGCAGCCGACGTTCCCGCGCCGCTTCGACATGCTCGTCGTCGACGAGGCCCACAACGTCGCGCCCACCGTCGGCAAGTACGCCGTCGAGAGCCTGCGCACGCGCTCTCGTGTACGCCTGCTCGCGCCACACTTCCAGCACAAGCTCTTCCTCACGGCGACGCCGCACGACGGATACACCGAGTCGCCCACAGCGCTCCTCGAGCTGCTCGATGACCAACGCTTCTCGCGAAACGTGCTCCCATCCGAGGAACAGCTCGCTCGGGTGATGGTACGCCGTCTCAAGAGCGACCTCGTCGACGCCATGGGCAAGAAGCTCTACCCGGTGCGCCGCCTCGAAGCGCTTTAACGTCGAGACACCGCCGAGGAGCGCGAGGCTCGACAACTTCTCGAGCAGTACATCGCGAATCGCGAGAAGCAGGACGAGCGCGAAGGCGCCGCCTCGCACTTCGGGTCCACCAGCTTCTCCGCAAGCGCCTCGCGTCGTCACCCGCCGCCTTCATGTCGACGCCCTGCGCGGCATACCGCATCCACCGAAGGCAAGGCGAGGCACGCCGCACCTCGCGGCTCGACGAACGGCATCCTCCGGCGCGCCATCGCCAAGACGGAAGAGGACTACGCCGACGACGCGCCTGCGCGGCTGCCGAGTCCGAGGCCATCGACGAGGCGAGCTGTCGGCTGCGCCCGCTCACGTCCGACGAGAAGAAGCTCCTTCGTGCGCCTGCGCTCGTGGGCCGAGCAGGCAAGCCACAAGCCCGACTCGTGGAAGGCGCAGCGCTCCTGCGCTGCCTTGAAGAGAACCCTACGCCCCAGGCGTGGGCCAAGTGGTCGAACGCGCGTGATCCTCTTCACTGAGCACCGCGCGACGCAGAAGGCTCCACGAGATCCTCGCCAGCCACGACCTCGGCGGGGAGCGCCTCGCGCTGCTGTTCGGCGGCATGGGACCCAGCGAGCGCGGTGGCACTATCAAGGCCGCACCAGGCCGATCCGCGCGGAGCCTGCTGGTCCGTATCCTGCTCGCGACCGACGCGGCCTCGAAGGCATCGACCTCCAGAACTACCGTAACCTGCTCGTACATCGAGATCCCCACAACCCGAACGTGATGGAGCAGCGGAACGGCCGCGTCGACCGTCACGGGCAGAAGCAGAGCGAAGTGGTCATCTGGCACCCTGCGCCGACGCGAGCGGCGGCCACGGCGACGACATCCTCCGCGCGCTCAAGAAGCCTGACTCGATGCGCGCCGACATGGGCAGCGTGAACCCGGTCAAATGCTCCACAGTTGCCGGCGTTGCTCGAAGGCCGCCGCCGCGAGGCCGACACCGGCCTCGCCGAGACACGGATCGAACGCGCCAGACGTTACGTGAAGGCCGAGCGGCTGCGCGAGCACGCCGCTGCACGAGCGGCTGGACGACGACGCGGCGACCAGCACCTTCACGCCCGACCGCATCGAGCGCGTGGTGCGCGTCGCCCTGGTGCTCACCGACAACGGCGATCCCCACGCCTGGCGAAGCTGGCCGACCTTCCTACCTGGGTATTCCAAATGCCCGCTCCTCGCGGGCTCGGGGTCGCGATGCCCCGACGGGCTCCTCGAGCACCCTACACGAAGCGCATCCGCCCCGTCACCTTCGACCTGGCCGACGCCGCCAAGGGCCGCGACGACGTGGTGCTCGTCCACCTGAACCACCCGCTCGTGCAGATGAGCCTGCGGCTCTGCGTGCCGAGGTGTGGGCGCGAGACGACGTGAAGAAGCTGAACCGCGTCACGGTGCGCACGCTGCCCGACGCGAAGCTCGACGCGCCCGCCGTCCTCGTCGTCTCGCGCCTCGTCATCACCGGAGGCAACCACCATCGCCTGCACGAGGAGCTGACCGAAGCAGGCGGCTACCTGCGCGACGCTGGCTTCAAGCGTGAGGACGGCATCACCAAGCTGCGCGACTGGCTCGACTCGTCGGCGCCGGGGGCCATCGACGACTCGCTCTTCGATGCCCTGCGCACGCGGTTCACGAAGAACACCGAGGCGGTCATGAGCGCCGTGACCACGCGCTCGAGGGATCGCCTCAAGGGTCTCGGGTCCACGATCGAAGCCCGCAAGCGCAAAGAGATCGACGAGATGACCCAGCTCCTCGATACGACCTGGCCAAGAACCTCGAGGCCGAGCTGAAGCGGGAGGATCCCAAGCAGCTCTCGCTCTTCTCAGAGGACGAACGCACGCAGCTCCGGCGCGACAGGCTTGCACTCGAGGCGCGCCTCCGCCGCATCCCGGAGGAGCGCGAACGAGAGCGCCTCGCTATCGAGGAGCGCCACACCGGCCTCGTCGACCACACGTTCCCCGTCTCGGTGATCCTCCTGGTGCCCGAGTCACTGGCCACGCGGAGGAAGTCGTGAGCTCCAAGCACGAGTGGCTGAACCTGCTCGAGGTCTCCGGCCCATTCCTCGCGGTGCCCGTGCTCCGCGAGGTCACCGTGCAGGGGCTCGAAGAGCTGGACTCCTCGCGTGCCAAGCGCCTGCGCAGCGCCTACGAGGAATGGCGTGACGCGGTCGATGGCGACGACGCCGACGGCGACAAGCTCCACGCCGCGTGGATCGACGAGGTGCTGCGTACAGCGCTCGAGGCTGACGACCAATTGCTCAAGGCCGGCAAGGACGTTCCGGCATCGCTCGTCGAGCTGCCCGAACACGACACCGCGATCGCGCCCGAGTTCGTGTTCGTCGACCCGACGCATGCCGCGGCGGTGCTCGCGCCGGTTCACGTCTTCCCGCCCGACACCGACCTCTCGGCGTCGATGAAGTTCGGTGGGCTCTCGTGCTCGGCGGGCGACCGCATGGCGCTGCACCTTCGCGCGCTGAACGTGCCGTTCGGAATCGTGACGAACGGCGAGCGGTGGATGCTCGTCCACGCGCCCACCGGCGAAGTGGCGACCTTCGCGAGCTGGTACGCGCGCATCTGGGCCAGGAGCCCAGTTCCGCGCGTTCACGTCGCTACTCGGCGTGCGCCGCTTCTTCGCGCCCGCGCAGGACTGGCTTCCCTGCGCCTTCGAGCGCCTGCTGGAAGCACCAGGACGAGGTCACCGACGCCCTCGGCGCATCAGGTGCGGCGCGCCATCGAGGTGCTGGTGCAGGCCCTCGACCGCGCCGACCAGGATCGCAACCGCGAGCTGCTGCGCACGGAAGCTGCAGGAACTCTACGAAGCCGGGTCGAGATGATGCGGCTCGTGTTCCTCCTCGCCGCCGAGGAGCGCGCTCTGCTCTGGGCGAGCCCCGCTACGACTCGTTCTACGCGGTCTCGACACCGCGCGCAAGCTCCGCGCCGAGAGCGACGAGATACTGGTCGACGGCGCGCGTCGTGGTCGCGGCTGCTCGCCGTGTTCCGAGCCGTCTGCGGCATCGACCACCTGACGTTGCGCCTGCCCGCAATGGGCGGCTCGCTCTTCGAACTCGATCGCTCTGTTCCTCGAGGGACGGCTCGGGGGGACGTCGTGGCGCAACCACCGGGCCAAGCCGCTCCCAATCGACGACCGCACGGTGCTACTGCTGCTAGAAGCCATCCAGACCTTCGGCGAGGGCCAACGCCGTACCGCGCGCTGGACGTCGAGCAGATCGGCCATGTCTACGAGGCTCCGAACGCACCGTCTCCCGCGTCGAAGACGTGATGCTGGAGCTCGAAGCAGGAGCCTCGGCGAAGGACGCGAGCGTCACGCTTGGCGAGCTGGATTCGGCGTGCGTCCACGGCAAGGCTAACGTCACGAAGCTGCTCGTCGAGCGCTCGAAGCGCTCGCAGTCGGTTACCGAGAAGGAACTGGCCGCCAAGGTCGAGCCTCAGCAGAGCGCGCGCCTGCTCTCAGCGTGTCGCGGTGACGTGAAGCTTCGAGACCGGCTTGAACCCTACGTGCGGCTTCTGCGCACCGATCCGTGGGGCTACCCCCTGGTCCACCCTAAGGGCGCTTTCGTTGTCGTGCTCGGCGCCGACAGGCGCAAGACCGGCACGCACTACACGCCCAAGAGCCTCACCGAGAGAATCGTCGAGGAGACGCTGACGCCACTCGTCTACGACGGCCCAGAATTGGGGGCACCGCGCGCCCAGTGGAAGCTGAAGACGCCCGAGCAACTGCTCGACCTCAAGGTCTGCGATCCCGCGATGGGCTCGGGCGCGTTCCTCGTGCAGGCATGCCGCTTCTTGAGCGCGCGCCTAGTCGAGGCGTGGTCGCTCGAAGAGGCGGCGGGTCGCGTCGTCGACCTCACCGGCCAGGTCCACGAGCCGCGAACCAGCGTCGAGAGCATGCCCCCCGGCGTGGAGGCGCGCGCCGAGAACGCGCGGCGCATCGTGGCCGAGCGCTGCCTATACGGCGTCGACCTGAATCCGCTCGCAGTCGAGCTCGCCAAGCTTTCGCTGTGGCTAGTGACGCTATCGAAGGGCCGGCCGTTCGGTTTCCTGGACCATAACCTCCGTAGTGGCGACAGCCTTCTCGGTATAACCCAACTTGAGCAGCTGACCAAGCTGTCGATGACGCCGGACACTCAGCGGCAGGCGAAACTCTTCGGAACTAGCGTTCGAAAGGCGGTTGAAGCCGCGATGGCGATTCGTATGCAACTACGGGATACGCCAGTTCGCGACATCCGAGACGTCGAAGCAATGGCGCACCTGAACAAGGATGCGCGATCTGAAATCGCGACGGTCGAGCAGCTGGCTGACGCATTCATTGCGACGGTGTTCGTTGCCGACAAGCCACGCGCCCTGGACTCTGCGCTCGCTGCGCTTGCGATCGATGCCGACCTAGCTGTCCAGGGCAAGACGGACGCGCTTGGGGCCGCTCAGCGTCGCGCCGCTCGCAACCTCTCGGTGGACGCCCCTGGAGGTCACAGTCGTACCCCATTTCACTGGCCGATTGAGTTTCCCGAGGCGTTTGGACGCGCAGTTCATGGGTTCGACGCCGTGCTCGCCAACCCGCCGTTCTTGGACTCCGAAGCAATGTCGCGGCTCGATCCAAAGGGCAGGGCCAACTTGGCGCGTCACTTCACGTGCACCAAGGGAAACTGGGACCTGTACATCCCGTTCTTCGAACGTGCGCTCCAACTGGCCGGGGAACGTGGGCGGGTGTCTCTAATAAGCCCGAACAAGTGGCTCGCCGCCCCGTATGGTTCCGCCCTTCGGACCCACACTGAGACGAGGCTGGCTTGTCTGCTGGACTTCTCGGTTGGAAGGGCCTTCGAAGGCGTCGGGGTGGCTGCAATTTGCGCGGTTTTCGACACGGCACCGCGACGGTCGGCGGTCGCCGTCCTGAGGGCGACAGAGAGAGGGGGGGGGACCTCCGTTTCGCGCGAGGCGATCGTGGGTCAGAAAAACTGGGGTTTCCTCTTGTCACCCCACATCGCCTTGCTCGCAAGAATTTCGTCTGGCGGCACTAGGCTCGGAGAATTCGTAACGGCCAGCGATCCATTTACGGTGTCCGAGGCATACCAGTTGATTGACGATATCTCCGAGGCGGATTCGACCGAGCAGCCAGCGTTCAGATTCATCAACACAGGCACGGTTGATCCGTACACATCCCTGTGGGGTGAACGAGAGACACGCTACTTGAGGCGGCGCTTCATGAAGCCGGTGATTGAGCGAGCCAAGCTGGAACATCGCTTTCCTCGACGTCATGCACAGGCATGTCAGCCCAAGCTGATTCTGTCAGGAATGCGTGGATTCGAGGCCTTTCTCGATGAGAGGGGTGAGTTTGTTGCGGGTAAGTCTAGCGTTATCGTCCTTCCAAGAGACGGCCGGTTGTCGCTGCTGACGTGTGTTGGCTTGCTGAATTCACGGTTGATTCGGTTCTACCTACAGGAGGCCTACGGGGCTCTTGGGGTGGACGGTGGAATCAGTTTCTCCGGGGACATTGTTGAGGCGCTACCGCTCCCCCGGGGATTTGCCGGACGTATCTCTCGCGTTGATGCTGCCGTTCGAAGCCTCATCACAACAATCAGTGCTGGTGAGGACGCCTCCAACATCATTGGCCAGGTGGACGCAGCTGTTCTCGATGCGTACGGCATCGATGCCAAGGACCGTCGTATCATCATGGAGGGCGATCTCATATGCTAGTCGTCCATCGTGCCCAGAAGGCCATCACGCCGAGGACCGGCCAATGAAACTCAGCACGGACAAGGCGACAGCGGTCCCGACCAAGCAGTTCTTCGTGTCGATGCTCACGCGCGACATCAAGCTTGAGGACGCCATCCTCGACCTGATCGACAACTGCCTCGATGGCGCTCTACGTCTCGGCAACGGTGGCAAGCCCGACTATTCGAGGTACCTGGTCAAGATCACGCTGGCGAAGGACCACTTCTCCATCGAGGACAACTGCGGTGGCATCCCTCGCGAGGTCGCGAAGAACTACGCGTTCAAGATGGGCCGCGAGCCCAGCGACAACCGCGACTCCGACACCGAGACGATCGGCATGTACGGCGTCGGCATGAAGCGCGCGATCTTCAAGATGGGTCGCAACGCGATCGTGAAGACGCGACACGACAAGGATGGCAATCAGGACACCTACGAAGTTCCGATCACGGCAGCTTGGCTCGACGCGACGAACTGGGACCCGCTGCCGATCAACGAACCTACGGAGGCGAAGGAGAAACTCAAGGCCGCGGGGACGACGATCTACGTGACCGACCTGAATGAAGGCGTCGCCCGACACTTCGCCAACCCCGCCTTCGTGAACGAGGTGACGACGGCCATCTCGCAGCACTTCACGATGTTCCTCCAGTGGGGGTTCAAGATCGAAATCAACGGGGAGTCCGTGAGGCCCGTTCACGTGGAGGTGCTCGTCTCGCCACGCGAGGATGGTCCGGCCCCGTACGTCTTCCGCAAGACGAGCGGGGACGTGGAGGTGTCGATCAGCGTCGGCCTCAACACGAGCCGTCGCGCCGAGGGCGACGACAACGAAGATGACGCGGACTTCGCAGGCCAGCGAGCGTCGGCTACGGCGGGCTGGACGGTCCTCTGCAACGATCGCGCGGTGATCGTCGGCGACAAGAGCCGCCTGACGGGCTGGGGAGACCTCCCGCTCGTTCCTCTCTACCACCCGCAGTTCGCCGTCATCACCGGCATCATCGAGTTCCGCGCGAAGGACGCGAAGAAGCTCCCGGTCACGACGACCAAGCGCGCCCTCGATGCGTCGTCGGAGCTCTGGCTCGAGTCCCTCGTGAAGATGAAGGAGGGCATGCGGGTCTGGATCTCGTACACGAACGACTGGAAGAACCACCCTCGCTCCGACCAGCAGAGTTACTGGCAGGACGCGCAGCCGTTGCCACTCAGCAAGGCGATCGAGGCGGTCGCGTCGCGCAAGACGGCGAAGAAGTCGAGCGCGATCGACGAGGCAGGCGATGACGTCGAGGTCGTCGAGTTCAACCCGAAGAAGAACAACGTTCTGCCGAAGCCTGAGGAGAAGAAGCCTTCGTCCAAGCGTATCGTCTTCTCTCGTCCCGTCGAAGAGATACGCGCCGTCTCGAAGATGTTGTTCGACGATCCCGACGTGAACGCGGGAACTGTCGGTGACGAGTGCTTCCGAATCCAGCTGGACCTGGCCAAACCCTCCAAGAAGCGGAGGAGCTGATCGTGAGTACCGGTTCTTCAGTGCCGTACAAGCTGCGGCCGAACAAAGCCGTGGACCGAGAGCTGTTCCTCTCGCTGTTGACCCGCCTCGCGCCAGCGTTGGCGCTGGAGAGGCACCACTACATCGGGCTCGGGGGCTCTTTCCTCGAAGACTTCCGGCTCGTGCATGCACGCCTCGGCGTCGACCGCATGACGAGCGTCGAATCAGAGGAGGAGGTCCACAAGCGACAGATCTTCAACCGCCCTACGGCGTCCATCGAGTGCGTGCATTCGAGCCTTGAGGACTACCTCGACGCCCACGACTTCGATCGGCCCGCGATCATCTGGTTCGACTACACCGCTCCGAAACCAGTCGAACAGATCGGACGGTTCGCACGCACCGTCTGCGAGGTGAAGCTCAACAGCATCTTGCGCCTCACGCTCAACGCCCAACCCAGCGCGCTGGGTGAGCCGAACCCGAAACTCTCGGGGCAGGCGCTGTGGGAGTGGCGGCTCGAGAAGTTCAAGGACCGACTCGGCTCGCTGTGCCCCACGGACATCACCGCAGCGGGCATGGAGAAGAAGAGCTACGGCCCCAGTATCCTTCGCGCTCTGTTCCTGGCCGTCGAGAAGGAGGTGCTGAGCCACGCGGACCGAAAGGTGGTGTGGGCGCTGAGCACGCACTACGCGGACGGCCAGCCGATGGTCACGGCGACACTCGTCGTGTGCGCAGCCAACGACACCGTCATCGAGCCCCTCGTGAAGGGGTGGACGTTCTACTCGCCGCCCAACGACCCTCTGCGCATCGACCTCCCGGCGCTCTCGACGCTGGAGCGTTTGACGATGGAATCGAACGACGACGCCAGGACGAGGCTCGGGTTCGAACTGCCGGAGTCGGGGCTCGGAGAAGACCCGTTCGAGGTGTTCAAGAAGTTCTACCGGATCTACCCGCACTTTTCGCGGGTGGAGCTGTAGCGAGAGGATTGACGCATGACGACGACCACCGCACCGATCGCACAGGCATGGCTCGCCAGGGAGGCGACGTCGATCGGCCCGTTCGTCGTTCGGCTCGACGGTGATCGTATCGGCTTCGGAGCGCTCGCGCCGGGCCACTGGGTCGTCGTAGTCGACGCGCCCGGAACACCTAAGCGCGTGGGGCGCATCCTCCGCATCCGCGCCGACCTCGAAGCGACCACGCTCTACTTCGACAAGTTGCACACGGTGAACGTGGCGGGCTCGCTCGCCGACATCGGGCTGACGCTCCCAACCGGACTCGTCACGCGGCTGCGTCCCGAAGACCTGGCGGCGGTTCTCTCGCGCGACGGCGTGTCGTCGCCGGACGATGTTTCGCTCATCCAAGACGCCGCCTACGTGCGGGATCTACTCGAGCTGGCGACCCGCGATGACCTGCTCGGGCCCGCAAACGGTCCCGAGGAGCTGGTCGTCGACATGAGCGTTCGCGACCGCTACCTCGTCGGCAAGCTCGCGCCGCGCGCCCCGGGTGGCGCGACGACGGCGAGCGAGGTCGAACCCGCAGCGGCGGCCGACGAAGAGGACGACTCGGCGCAAGAGAACGACGCCCCGCTCCACGAGCCGGGCGCCGAGTTCAATCGCGCGAGCGGGCGTGTCGAGCCCGACGAAGACGCGCTCGACGAGATCGACACGACCAACAACCAGTCGCTCGTGCCGTCGAGCCTCGGCATCACGTTCTGCGTCGGACCCGATGTGAAGGCGCTCGATGTCACCGCACGCTGGGGCAGCTACGCGCGTGTTCCGAAGGAGGAGCACGAGTACACGCGCCCGCGGAAGAACCGTGAAACCGGCGAGGTCCAAGAGACGAAGGTGAAGGTCTGGCGTCGCTCGCCTCGCGGCGGGCGCGTGACGCTCACGCTCGAGGACGGCCCAATCAAGCCACTCGCACCCGACAGCGAGCAGGACGAGGTTCGCATCCGGGGAGCCGTGCGCACCAACGCCAAGGGCGAACGCCTCGTCACGCTGTTCCTGGTCAACGACCAGCGCGAGCCCGAGACGAATCGCGACAGCGCCTGGCTTTTTCAGCCCGAGCTGAGCGTGAAGGGCGCGGGCGAGGCAGCCGGGACGCCGGTGTTCCTGCGTCGCCCAAGCAACGACATCGTCGTGGACGACGCCGAGCGCGACCACCTTGGGCTCATCTACCGGCGCCGCGTAGAGTTCGCCGTGGGTCACGGCGTTGCCGTCCACGTCGAGACGCCCAACGACGACCTGACGCGCGCCATCGAGGTCCGCACCGAAGTCATCCCGAGCTTCGAGGTGCCCGTCACCGAGACTCCGGGCCTCGAACCCGAAGACCGCCCCGCGATGAAGAAGATGGTCGAGCAGGGCTGGCTCGACATGCTGTCGCTCGCGGACCTCGACAAGGCCGAGCTCGAAGAGGCGCTGAAGACTCTCGTCGACGACTACGCCGCGTGGATTGGCGACCAGCGCGCGCGCGTCGGCAAGGAGATCAAGGGCTACGACGCCCCGGCCAACGAGGCCCTCGACCGCTGCAACACCACCCTCGAGCGCCTGCGCGCAGGGTTGAAGGTGCTGCTCTCCGACCCGAAGGCGCTCGACGCATTCCGCTTTGCCAACCGCGCGATGGCCCGCCAGCGCGTCCGAGGCATCTACGCACTGAAGCGTCGTCGCGGCGAGGATCTGACCTTCGACTCCGTCGACGTGCGGAAGAACCGCTCGTGGCGCCCGTTCCAGCTCGCCTTCCTGCTTCTGTCGATCCCGTCGCTCGCCGACCCGAAGCACCCGGACCGCACGAGCCCCGCCGAAGCTTTCGCCGACCTGCTCTGGTTCCCCACGGGCGGTGGCAAGACCGAGGCGTACTTGGGAGTTGCCGCCTTCGCGATGGGCATCCGACGCTTGCAGGGCGTCGTAGAGAACCTCGACGGTGGCCGCGGGCTCACCGTCATCATGCGCTACACGCTGCGCCTCCTGACGCTGCAGCAGTTCCAGCGGGCCGCGACGCTGCTTTGCGCGATGGAGATCATCCGCACCGGGGATGTCGCCAAGTGGGGCGCGGAACCGTTCACGCTCGGGCTGTGGGTCGGCAACAAGGTGACGCCGGGCAGCACCGAGCAGTCACACCAAGCCATCGAAGCCATCCGCGACAAGGACCGGAACCGCGCCGGCATCGCGTCGCCCGCGCAGCTCACGAGCTGCCCCTGGTGCGGCACCGAGATTCAGCCGGGGCGCGACATCGAGGTCGACAAGACTGCCGGGCGCACCGAGATCTACTGCGGCGACAAGCTCTCGCAGTGCGAGTTCAGCAAGGCGAGGTCGAGCAGCAACGCGCATCCCGGCCTGCCGGTGAAGCTCGTCGACGAGGAGATCTACCACCGGCCTCCGACTATGATGATCGCCACCGTCGACAAGTTCGCGATGACGGCGTGGCGCGCCGAGGTACGGACGCTCTTCGGCAACGTGCGCGAAGAGTGCGAGCGCCACGGACTGCTCTGGCCGGGCCATGACTGCGGCGGCGGCCACAAGGCGCGGAAGCCTCACCCCGCTGCGAAGGTCAAAGCGGTGCGCGGTGTGCGCCCGCCGGACCTCATCATCCAGGACGAGTTCCATCTGATCAGCGGGCCGCTCGGAACGATGGTTGGTCTCTACGAGACCGCCGTCGACGAGCTCTGCTCGTGGAAGATCGGGAAGACGAAGGTTCGCCCTAAGGTGGTCGCATCGACCGCAACCGTCCGACGCGCGGCCGACCAGGTGCGGAACGTCTTCATGCGGCGCCTCGCGATCTTCCCGCCCAAGGCGCTCGACGTCGAAGACGACTTCTTTTCGGTGCAGCGCTCGGTCGAGAGCAAGCCGGGGCGCCGTTACATGGGCATCTGCTCGCCGGGCAGTTCACGTCCTGCCGTGCTCATCCGCACGTACACCGCGTTCCTCACGGCGGCGCAGGGACTCTTCGATGCCTTAGGGAAGGTGGCCGACCCGTACATGACGATGGTCGGCTACTTCAACTCACTGCGCGAGCTCGGCGGGATGAAGCGCCTCGCGGAAGACGACGTCCAGACCCGTTCGTACCGCGTGAAGATGAGCCTCGTGCAGCGGCCTGGGCTCGAGCAGCGGAGCGTCTCGACCATCGCCGAGCTGACCTCGCGCGTGAGCAACGCCGACATCCCGAAGTACCTCGACCAGCTCGAGATCCCTTTCGACGCGGCGTACGACACCAATGCGGCGCGGCTTGCGAAGAACCACCGAGCTCCCGACGTCCCTCGGCCCATCGACGTCGTGCTCGCGACCAACATGCTCTCTGTTGGTGTGGACGTGAACCGCCTCGGTGTGATGGTCGTGAATGGCCAGCCCAAGGGGACGGCCGAGTACATCCAGGCGACGAGCCGCGTGGGCC
>JAXLYR010000038.1:0-13279 GCA_046351325.1 Polyangiaceae bacterium
GGCCTCGATGCCCTCCTCGCGGCGGAGAACCTCAACGGCCTGCCCCCCGTGTTCGCGGCTCTCCGCCTCCTGCGCGACGAGAAGGGGAAGACCGTCTTCGCGGCGGAGACTGGTCCGCTCGCGGAGGTGCTGCACCGCATCGAGGAGCGGGCGGCCTACGGCGACATCGCGAGCGGCAAGTACCTCGCCGAAGAGCTCGCGAGGGAGCCCTTCGGCTGGGACTTCGAGGCGGTGCGGCTGTTCGTCCTGTCGCTGCTGCGCGCCGGGAAGATCGAGGCGACGAGCAAGAGCCAGACGATCGACTCGGCGACCAGCGTCGAGGCGCGCGAGACCTTCCAGAACAACAACCTCTTCCGCTCGTCGGCGTTCAAGCCGCGGAGCGGGGGCTGCGAGTTCACCGACATCCTCCAGGCGGCGGAGCACTTCCGCGACGTGTTCGGGCAGGAGATCAAGGAGATCGAAGAGGGCCTCGTCGCGACGCAGATCCGCGAGGCGCTCGCTCGCGAGGAGCCGCGCTTGTCCGAAGTCCTCCTGACGCTCGGGCGCAACGGGCTGCCCGGGTCGGAGCCGCTCGACGCGGCGGTGGGCGCGATCCGCAACATCCGGGCGCGGCGGGATTGCCCGGCGCTCCAGGAGTTCAGTGCGACGCACAAGATGTTGAAGGACGCGATCGGTCGCACCGCGAACCTCCTGAACGCGCTGACCGAGCCGCACCTCCTCGACCTGACCCGTGCGAAGAAGGCGCTGGCAGTCGCATGGGAGTTCCTGAAGAACGAGCCCGACCTGGACGATGCGCTCCGAGGGAAGGCCGAGGAGCTGGCAGACATCCTTCAGCGCGAGACGTTCTACCGGGAGCTGGCAAAGATCGATCAGCACGCACGGGCCGTCGATGCGGAGTACGCGCGACGATACGAGGATGCGCTCGAGAAACGGGTGACGACGTATGCGAAGGCGCTCGAGCGACTCGCGGCGATGGCGGGCTGGACTGAGCTCGACGATGCACAGAAGGGCCGCATCTCGGCACCCCTGCGACGTTGCGCGGAGAGGGACCAGAGCTCGACGATCCCGCAGCTCCGGTCCGACCGAGACGCCTGCGAGTCCCGATTGCGCGATGCAGTCGCAGAGGTGCGTCAGATCATCGAGGGCGAGCGCGTGGTCACGGTGCCGGTCGGGACGTATTTCGCTGGCGGCATCGAGAACGAGGAGCAGCTCGAGGCGGCGCTCGATGGGATCCGGGAGGAGTGCTCCCGGCTGATCGGCGCGGGGAAGAAGGTGTTCGTGCAATGACGACGAACATCGATTGGACCCAGGAGTTCGCCGGGTTCTTCCACTGGTGCCACCCGCGCCTAACCGAGGTCCTCGACGCCAGCGGCGTCCGGGAACTGTGGCTGCAGGGCGAAGCCTACCGGTACTTTCGGCGCCATCGAACCGGAGGAACGCTCTGCGTCTACACGAACACGCACAACAAGAGTGATCTGGCCTTCTACGCAACGGACACAGACGAGAGCCCGATCGCCGTCGTTGAGATCAAGCTGCTCGGCCTCGACTACCAGTCGAAGATGCTGACGGGACACTCCGACCTGCGCCCATACGTCACTCATGCTTCCGGGCAACGGTTCGTGTTTGACCGCACGCACGCCGACCAGGCTCACCCGAAAGTGAACAGCGTCCTCGGAGACTACAAGAAGCTGCTCGTCGAGCCGCACGGCCGCCGGTTCCTCATCCTCGTCTTGAACACCGCCTGCCCGGGCAGCGGCTTTGGCGAGGCGGTCCAGAACGTGGACTTCGGCGGACCGGGAGACGTCGTGCACGATCGGTCACCCGTGACGGTGACTTGCTGGGAGATTCGGTAGTTCAATGGCGTCTCAGCCGAGCACGTACTCCGGCGCGGTGCCCACGGGGCTGCCGGTGAATAGGCGCGCAGTACGCAATTCTGCGCAATTCGCGCGTAATCCGGACGCAATCCGGCAGCGAGATCCCGCGCCATTCCGGGAGGTTAGCTCTGCTCCGAATTGCGCGGAGCGGTCACCGTTCGCGCGTAATCGTGGCGGGGTGTCCTGATGGACAAGGAGACCCGCAGCGCGATCGAGAAGGCGACGCAGCGTGGCCGGCGCTTGCTCGAGGACGATTTCCGCGAGCAGCTCGCGGGCACGTTCGACGTGCTGCTGGACGGTACCATCGCCTCCAGGGCCGGCGCCCACCTGTCGCCCCGAGAGCGGGTGCAGCGCGACAAGATCGTGGCGGCCATCGAGCACAAGCGCGCCTCGGGGATGAAGCCGGCCGGCGCGGTTGCGGACTACCTGCGCGACGCCGCCTTCACGACGCTGAACCGGTTTGCTGCCCTGAAGATGCTCGAGGCCCGCGAGCTCGTGAAGCCGAGCATCACGCAGGGCGAGCAGTCGTCGGGCTACGCCAAGGAGTTCTGTGGGCTCGCGCCCGGCATCGCATCCCTTCCCGATGCCGCGGGCTACCGCCTCTACGTCGAGAGCCTCTTCGATGAGCTCTCGACCGAGGTGAAGGTCCTCTTCGACCGGCGTGACCCTGCGTCGGTCCTCTGGCCGACCCGCCGGACCTTCGACGCGCTACTCGAGGAGCTCAACGCGCCCGAGCTCGCGAAGGTGTGGGGCGAGGACGAGACGATCGGCTGGGTCTACCAGTACTTCAACAGCGGCGACGAGCGCCGGGCCATGCGCGACGCCTCGCAGGCTCCGCGGGACAGCCGCGAGCTCGCGGTCCGCAACCAGTTCTTCACGCCGCGATACGTCGTGCAGTTCCTCGTCGACAACACGCTCGGCCGGACCTGGCTCGAGATGAACGGCGGGCAGAGCGCCCTGACGGCGAAGTGCGAGTACTACGTCACGCCGCCGGACCCGTCGCCGCCTCGCACCCGCAAGGACCCGCGCGAGCTGCGCATCCTCGATCCGGCGTGCGGCTCGGGGCACTTCCTGCTCTACGCCTTCGACCTGCTGCTCACGATCTACGAGGAGGGTTGGGCCGTCCCGGGCTCGGCGCTGTGCGAGACGTACCCGACGCTGGAGGAACTGCGGAAGGCAGCGCCAGCGCTCATCGTCGAAGAGAACCTCCACGGCGTGGACATCGATCCCCGCGCCGCGCAGATCGCCGCGCTGGCGCTCTGGTTGCGCGCCCAGCGAGCGTGGAAGGACTTCGGCGTCGCAGCCGCGGACCGACCCCGCATCCGGCGGACGCACATCGTCATCGCCGAGCCGATCCCCTCCGAGCCGGCCCTGCTCGACGCCTTCGCCTCCGAGCTGCGGCCTCCGCTGCTCGGGGATCTGTTCCGCAAGATGGTCAGCGAGACGAAGCTCGCCGCCGACATGGGGGTGCTCCTGCGCCTCGAGACCACGATCGCCGACGAGCTCGAGGTCGCCCGGAAGAAGTTCGTCGCCTCGAGGAAGACGACCGGCTACCTGCCCGGTCTCGAGCCGGTGAAGAAGCAGAACGAGCTCGACCTCAGCGGCATCGACGACGACACCTTCTTCCACGAGGCCGAGGATCAGATTGTTGCCGCCCTCCACCGCTTCGCGACGGCGGCGAGCGGCGGCACGAACGTCCGACGCCGGCTCTTCGCCGAGGACGCGGCACAGGGCCTCGCATTGGTCGAGCTGGTGCGGACAAGGTTCGACGTTGTACTGATGAACCCTCCCTTCGGGGCGGGAAGTCTCGCTGCGAAGAGGGAGTTCGAGAAGGCATACCCTCGGACCAAGAACGACATCTATGCCGCATTCGTGGAACGCGGCACGGAAATCATCGCGCCGAACGGCTGCGTTGGTGCGATCACGTCGCGAACGGGCCTGTTCTTGAAGAGCTACCGGGAATGGCGGGAGGAGGTTCTCCTCGCGCGTCTTCCGCCCTCGATGATTGCGGACCTTGGCAGTGGCGTTCTGGATGGCGCGATGGTCGAGACCGCAGCCTATTGCCTCGCGCCGAGCAGGTCCTGTACGGCAATTCGCCTTGTGGACTGCGACGACAAGGAGGAGAGACTCCGATCCGCAGCTCGTGCCCGTGCTGCCGGGCGCCAGGACAGCAACACTTTTCTGGTTCCGCTCGACGACTTCAAGCAGATCGACGGCGCCCCGTTCTCGTACTGGGTGTCATCAACAGTCCGAGGTCTGTTCGTTCGACACGAGAGGTTCGAGTCGAACGACAGAATCGCTACCGTTGGTGCGTCAACCAAAGACGACTCTCGGTTCCTGCGCGTCTGGTGGGAGGTGCCGGGAGTGGCGCGCGGGAACACCGCCGCCCACACGAAGACGCGCTACTGGATTGGGTTCGCGAAGGGTGGCGCGAGCACACGCTATCACTCCGAGATATCCTCAGTAATCAACTGGCGAGACGACGGGCGCGAGTTGAAGGCATTTGTTGGCTCGTACAGGGAGCAACGCGGATGGGGCGATCATTGGCGCGCAGAGCTTCACAGTGCCGACCACTACTTCAGTCCTGGGTTGACGTGGCCGCTGCGTGCTAGCCGGTTCTGTCCGCAGGTCCTTCCGAGTGGATGCATCTTCAGTGTGCGCGGATATGCGGTCATGGCCCCGCGTCGGCAGCTCGCAATGTTGCTTGGTTTCCTGAGCTCGTCGGCTTTTGACTATGTGTTCAAGGCACTCCTGGGGCGGTTCGACTTCCCGGAGTTTGTCGTTGGCGCGCTCCAGAGGGTGCCGCTGCCCCCGTTGCTGGAGTGGAGCGACGAACTGGAACGGTTGGCCCACGAAGGCTGGGTGACGGCGAGGGATGCGCGCTTGGGCGACGAGACCGCCTGCGAGTTTGTCATGCCTTCAATGTTACGCCCTGGTCGGGTCACCGACCAGGCGGTGGTCTTTTCGCGAATTGAAGGTCGCCTTAACGAGATTGGAAGCCTCGCGTATGGATTGGGGCCAGAGGACCGAGAAGTGATTGCGGCGGCGGCCCGCGCGCTTCCGGTGCCGACGGCGGAGGATAGTGCACTCGAGGACATTGGGTCGGACGAAATCCCCCATGTCGCCGAGGACGCGGCCGCTGAAGCCTGCGAGCTTGTGTCTTGGGCCGTCGGTGTCGCCTTCGGGCGGTTCGACGTGAGACTCGCCACCGGAGTCCGAGTACCTCCGCCGGAGCCCGATCCGTTCGATCCGCTGCCGACGTGTCCGCCGGGAATGCTCACCGGCCTGGACGGGGCCCCGGCTTACCGCGCTCCACCGGGATACCCGCTCATCTTCCCCGAGGCGGGCATTCTCGTCGATGAGGCAGGGCATCCGGACCACCTACCAGCGGCCGTTCGTTCGGTCTTCGAGATCGTCTTCAACGGTCAAGCCGATGCGCGGTGGAAGGAGGTCTCCAGCCTGCTTGATCCGAAGACACACGAAGTCGGTAACTGGATTAGGGGCCAGTTCTTTGAGCATCATGTTCAGCGCTACTCCAAGAGCCGTCGCAAGGCACCGATCTACTGGCCGCTCTCCACCGCGTCGGGTCGCTACACGATCTGGCTCTACGCGCACCGCCTCACGTCGGACAGTCTGCTGCTGGTTCAGAACGACCTGCTCGCTCCGAAGCTCGCCCTCGAGGCGCGCAAGCTCAACGGGCTTACGGGAGAGTCGGCCCACGACCGCGCCGCGCGCGGTCGACAGCAGGACTTCGTCGATGAGCTCCGCGCCATGCGCGACGAGCTCGCGCGGGTCGCGCCTCTATTCCGGCCAACGCTCGACGACGGCATCGTCCTCGTGTGCGCTCCGCTCTGGCGGCTGTTCCGCCACAAGCCCTGGCAAAAGGAGCTCCACTCCAAGTGGGATGAGCTGGTGGCCGGCAAGTACGACTGGGCGCAGATCGCGATGCACCTGTGGCCCGAGCGCGTGGTCCCGAAGTGCGCCGACGATCGCAGCCTCGCCATCGCGCACGGGCTCGAGGACGTGTTCTGGGTCGAGGACTCCGCGGGGAAGTGGCAGAAGCGCTCGACGCCGACCAAGCCCGTCGCCGCTCTCGTCGCGGAGCGGACCTCGGCTGCGGTGAAGGCTGCGCTCGCGAGCCTCGAAGGCGCTCCCGGCCCGGGCACTGCTCGGAAGAAATCGACGAAGCCCCGGCGGGGCTGAGAGGATCACCAAATGCTTCAGTACCTTCGCCTCAGGAATGTCGGCCCAGCCTCCGAGATGGAGATCGAGTTCGCCCCGCGCATCAACGTGCTGACGGGGGACAACGGACTCGGCAAGAGCTTCTTGCTCGACGTCGCCTGGTGGGCGCTGACCCGGACGTGGTCGGGGAACCCGGCGCTGCCGCGTTCTCCGAAGCGGGCCTCCATCTCCTACGCCGTTCGCGGCAAGACGGGCGCGGCCAAGCCCGAGGTGTCGGAGTACCGGGCGGCCAAGGAGGAATGGCCGGCCCCCGCAAAGCGCCCGGCGATCCCCGGGATCGTCGTGTACGCCCGGATCGACGGTGGCTTCTCGGTCTGGGATCCAGCCCGCAACTACTGGAGGTCGGACACGGATCGCCCCGCGGCATATCACTTCGACAACCGGCAGCTCTGGGAGGGACTCAAGCACGGGGACGTGGAGGTCTGCGAGGGTCTCGAGCGTGACTGGGTGAGCTGGCAGAAGGGCGGGGACCCACAGTTCAAGTCCCTGGTCGAGGTCCTTCGCGGACTCGCCCCCCCGGCCGAGAAGCTCTCCCCGGGCCCGCCCCGGAAGCTCCGCCTTGCAGAGGGTCGCGAACGCCCGACTATCGACACACCGGCGGGCAATGTCCACGTCGCCATCGCCTCGGCCGGCATCCGACGGATTCTGGGCCTGGCCTACCTCCTCGTCTGGGCGTGGCACAGCCACATCGAGGCCGCGAAGTTCCTCGGCAAGAAGCCCGAGAAGCGGATCATCCTGCTCATCGACGAGCCAGAGACGCACCTTCACCCCGCGTGGCAGCGACAGATCATCCCGTCCCTGATGAGGGTCGTCGAGGTGCTCGCCGCATCGCACGACACGAAGACTCAGGTCGTGTTCACCACGCACGCACCGCTGGTGCTCGCCTCACTCGAGGCCGTCTTCTCGCCAGATCTCGACGCCTGGAGCGACCTCGACTTGGTCGAGAAGGGAGCTTCGCACGTCGTCCAGCTCGAGCGCCGACCCTTCATTCGGCAGGGGGACGCGAGCGCTTGGCTCATGAGCAGGGCGTTCGACCTGCGGAGTCCGGGCTCGGTCGAGGCAGAGCGCATCCTCGATGAGGCGGCCACCGCGTTGTCGAACCCGAAGTTCGATCGAGGCCAAGCCGGACTCCTTCAGGAGAAGCTCCGCAAGGTTCTCTCCGACACCGACCCGTTCTGGGTGCGTTGGCGATTCGTGGGTGAGAGGAAGGGGTGGCTGCCGTCATGATCCCGGTCACCCAACAGGACGAGCCCCCGAGCTTCGACGTGCGCGTCCGGAAGCCCGGTCTCGCCTGGCTCCGTAGCCACAAGATCCCTCTCGGCTCTCCTCTCCCACCACGGACGGCGATCGAGCCCTATTGGACCCGATGCCTTGACGATCTACATCGCTCTTACTCGGGAGTCTGTGCGTACGTCTCCGTGTACGTCGAGCGCGGCCTGGGTGGTACGTCCGTGGACCACTTCATCGCCAAGTCGCAGCTCGCAGGTCGTGCGTACGACTGGGACAACTACCGGCTGGCGTGCGCCCAGATGAACGCGAACAAGGGCAAGTTTCACGATGTGCTCGACCCGTTCACGCTCGCGGCAGACACATTCTTTCTCGAGCTGATCACCGGACGGATCTACGCAAACCCCGCGCTCACGGGGCAGTCCCTCACTGACGCGGACGCGACGCTGGTCCGGCTCGGGCTCGACGAACCGGTCTACCGCCAGCTCCGAGCGAATCGCTACACCTGGTACGTCGCGGACCCCACCAGCGTCGCGCGTCAACGTCTCCGCGTCGAAGCGCCTTTCGTATGGTACGAGGCGAACCGCCAAGGGCTCTTGTGACCAGCCCTCTTCACGACTACATCGCCAAGCAGGTCGGCGAGAAGCTGGACGCTCGAGGCGTGCTCGTCTGGTACGACCCGCGCCGCGAGTTCGAGCCCTTCGTCGACGAGCTCCGCGGCGGCCCGCGCGACCACGAGCTGAAGACCGTCACGATCGGCGGCAAGGCCACCGGGCTCGCCGAGTACGCCGGCTCCTTCTTCGAGATGCGGGCACTCGTCGAGCCGCGCGTGGCAGGCGATGCGCCCGAGCGGACCCTCCTCTACATCGGTGGCGTCGCTCGCGAGGACAAGAGCTCCGTGCTCATGGAGCTCGAGAAGGCCGGGCGGACGTGGGAGCCGCAGCTCAAGCAGCTCGCCAAGAACGTGCTCGCCCAGCGGTACACGGCGGGGGTGATCGACGAGCTCCTCGCGCCCGACGCCGTGACGTACGCAGACCTCGCGCGCGCGGCCTCCACCGAGAATGGGCAGGACCCCTCCATCCTCAAGGTGATCTTCCACGAGGCGCGCGGGAACGATGCGATCGTCGCGGCGTGGCTGGTCGATGACACCCACGACGCGGAGCTCGACGCCAAGGGGGGCACGGCCGAGCTCTCGAAGCTTGTCCGTGCGCGGCTCGGCCTAGAGCTGACTGACGCAGCGCTGTCGAAGCTGCGGGCGATCACGCTGCGGTACGTGCTGGGTAACGAGTTCCGCCTCGACCTCCGGTGCCCGCCGCCGGCATCGCTCGCGGCGGTCCCGAGCACGCCGAGCGCTGACGCCGAGCGCGCCGTGCGGGAGATTGCCCGCCGGCTGCGCGATGCACACGCCGGTGCCTACGCGATGCTCGCGCCGCGCATCGAGCGGGAGCTGGGTCTCTCGGCCGGAGATGTCGAGGCAGCCGCCCTCGGCTCCATCGACACGTTCCCGTTCGAGGAGCGGGCGCTCCTGCACTACTGCCACGACCTCATCGGGACGAAGCGGTTCGAGGACGCGCTCGTCGTGGTGCATGAGCGTGAGCCGAGCTTCTGGGTCGCGCGGGACGTGCCTCGGAAGGCGCAGTGGGAGGCGTGCCGGCTGATGGCGGAGCTGGGCGCCGCGGTAGGCACGGTGGGGCGTGCGCTCGACACCGCCGGGCCGGACGCCGCGGCGTGGGTCGATGCCTACACCACGCGCGATGGATGGCATCGGCTCGATCGGGCGCAGCGCCCGCTCGAGGCGTGGATCGCGAACCTCGACGAAGAGCCGGAGAAGCCGTTGGCGATCGTCCGACGGCTCTACGAGGAGGTCTGCCACCGCATGGCGGACGGCTTCACGAAGGCGCTCGTTCGCGCGAAGTGGTCGGTGCCCGCAGTCGCGCAGCACACCGGGGTCTTCGCGGAGAACGTCGCCAGCAAGAGCTACCCCATCGCGTACTTCCTCGTCGATGCGATGCGGTACGAGATGGGCGTCGACCTCTCCGAGCGGCTCCCGGCTTCGTCCGAGGTGTCGATCCGGCCGGCCATCGGCGTCCTCCCGAGCATCACCCCGATCGGCATGTCGGCACTGATGCCGGGCGCTTCGACGAGCTTCGATCTCGCCGTCGAGAAGGACAGGCTCGGTGGGCGCGTCGACGGCTCGTTCTTGCCCGACCTCGCGGCGCGAAAGAAGCACGCGGCGGCTCGCATCCCCAAGCTGGTCGACCTCTCGCTCGACGAGCTCCTCTCACTCTCCCCGTCGAAGCTGCAGAAGAAGGTCGGCGAGGCGCAGGTCGTCCTGGTCCGGTCGCAGGAGATCGATCACGCAGGCGAGACCGGCTTCACGCACCAGGCCCGCCAGGTGATGGAGAGCGTGATCGACAACCTCGTCCGGGCGATCTCCAAGCTCGCGCGAGCCGGGATCGAGCACGCGGTCATCAGCGCGGACCACGGGCACCTCTTCTTCGCCGACGATCGGGATGAGTCGATGCGGACCGATGCCCCAGGCGGCGGTCAGGTCGAGCTCCACCGGCGCTGCTGGATCGGTCGCGGGGGCACGACCCCGGCGGGGTGCGTCCGGGTGCAGGCGAGCGAGCTTGGGTACGCATCCGACCTCGAGCTGGTGTTCCCCGCAGGCGCCGGAGTGTTCAAGGCCGGCGGCGATCTCGCGTTCCATCACGGTGGCCCGTCGCTCCAGGAGATGATCGTCCCGGTGCTCACCGTGCGCACCAAGGTCCGCGAGTCGCTGCGGCCACCGGGGGAAGCGATCACGGCGACCGATCTTCCTGAGAAGATCGTCAACCGCATCTTCCCAGTCACGTTCACGCTCGGCGGCGCGCAGCTCTCGCTCGCCAGCGGGACGCGGGTCGTGAAGCCCATCCTCGTCGGCCAAGGGCGGCAGGTAGGCCACGCGGCCATGACCATCGACCCCGCCGACATCGATCGGACGGGACAGGTGACCTTCCAAGCGGGGAAGCCCATTGCCGTGTACTTCCGGCTGACCGATGGCGCCCACGACATCATCACCTTGCGGGTGGTCGTGCAGGATCCTGCAACCGATGCGGAGCTCTTCCGGTCCGCGGAGATCCCGCTCAAGCTCGGAGTCTGAACATGAGCCAGCCCATTCCCGCCCGTGACGCGCTCGACGACAAGGTGAACCGGCTCTTCGCCGGCAAGGTCGTCCGCAAGGATCTGGTCCGCAAGGTGAAGGTCGGCGCGAACGTACCGGTCTTCGTGCTCGAGTTCCTGCTCGGGAAGTACTGCGCGTCCTCCGACGAGATCGCGATCCAGATGGGTCTCCAGGTCGTGAACGACACGCTCGCGAACAACTACATCCGGCCCGACGAGGCGGTGAAGGCCCAGAGCAAGGTCAAGGAGAACGGCAAGTACACCTTCATCGACAAGGTGAAGGTCCGCATCGTCGACTCGGACTACTGGGCCGAGGCGGTGAACTTCGGGAGCAAGAACCTCCACGTACCCACCAACTACGTGCGCGACTACGAGCGCCTGCTCACCGGCGGCATCTGGGCGCAGCTCGACATGCGGTTCGACTACGACGAAGAGGGTGGCGGGAAGTACCCGTTCTGGATCGACCGGATGACCCCGATCCAGATCGCGGCGTTCGACCTCGAGGAGTACCGCCGCGTCCGCGCCCAGCTCACCAGCGACGAGTGGCTCGACCTCATCGTGCGGAGCCTCGGCTACGAGCCCGCCGAGATGTCGCGCCGGCTCAAGCTCCACTTTCTCGTCCGGCTCATCCCGCTCACTGAGCGGAACTACAACCTCGTCGAGCCGGCCCCGCGGCACCGGCAAGAGCTACGTCATCAGCAGATCTCGCCGTACGCGGCGCTGCTCACGGGGCCGACCACCGTGGCGAACCTCTTCGGCCACATGAACGGCAAGCAGAAGGGGATGGTGCAGATCTGGGACATGGTTGGCTTCGACGAGGTCGCCGACCTCGAGAAGATGCCGAAGGAGGTCATCACGACGATGAAGACCTTCTGCGAGTCCGGCACGTACCAGCGCGGGCAGGAGTCGGCGTCGGGCGACGCGAGCATCGCCCTCTTCGGCAACACCAACCAGCCCATCGACGTGATGGTGCAGACCGGCCACCTCTTCGCGCCGATGCCGGACGTCATCCGCGACGACATGGCGTTCATCGACCGCCTGCACTTCTATCTCCCCGGCTGGGAGATCCCGAAGATGCGGAACGACCTCTTCACCGACCACTACGGCTTCGTGGTCGACTACCTCGCCGAGGCGCTGCGCGAGCTCCGGAAGCACAACTTCACGGAGATCAGCGACCGCCACTTCTCGATGGGCGCTCATCTGAACGCTCGCGACCGCAAGGCCGTGCGCAAGACGGTGTCTGGCCTGGTGAAGATCCTATACCCGCACGGGGAGGCGACGCGCGAGGAGCTCCAGGAGCTGGTCGAGCTGGCCATGGAGGGCCGTCGCCGCGTGAAGGAGCAGCTCAAGAAGATGGGCTCCTTCGAGTACTACCAGACGTCCTTCAGCTACACGCACCAGGAGACCGGCGAGGAGCACTTCGTCGGCGTCCCCGAGCAGGGCGGACGCGACCTCATCCCGTCCGAACCGCTCCCGCCCGGCACGGTCTACACGGCCAGCGTCGACGCGCAGGGAACCGTCGGCCTGTTCCGCCTCGAGGTCACGAACTCCTCCGGCACCGCGACGATCAAGACTGCCGGCGGTGTGTCCGGCGCGACGAAGGAGTCCGTGGCGCGGGCTCACACCTTCCTGAACGCGAACAAGAACGCGCTCGGCGTGGCGCGCGAGTTCGACACGAGCGACCTCCACGTCGAGGTGATCGACCTCCTCAACAACAAGGTCGAGGCCGAGCTCGGCATCGCCTTCTTCGTCGCTGCGATGAGCTCGCTCCGTCGAACGGCAGTCGCCCCAGGCCTACTCGTGCTCGGCGACCTCAGCATCCAAGGCAACATCAAGCCGCTCCGCTCGCTGACCGAGCCCCTTCAGGTCGCGATGGACAACGGCGCGAAGCGGGCGCTGATCCCGATCGAGAACAAGCGGAACTTCCTCGACGTCAGCGCCGACATCATGGAGCACGTCGATCCGGTCTTCTACGGTGACCCGAAGACCGCGGCGTTGAAGGCGTTGGGGGGCGGATGACTGCGGAGGGGAAGCCGTGAGCTACATCCCGTCCACGTCCTGGCGCCTCCTGCTCTCGCCGCGCAAGTCGCCCGCTGACGCCGACGCGGTGCTCCCGGGCCTCCAGACCCGGCTCGAGTCTGCTCGTGAGATCGACGATGGCGTCACGGCGATCGTCCGCGTCCTCGCCGACGAGGCGCTCAGAGATCTGCGTGGTATCGCGCACCTGATGGCCGCGAGCGCCGAGCGGACGAGCATGGAGGCCGAGCTGCGCTCCCTATTCCACGCGCTCCGTCGGCCTACTTCGATGGACCTCGCGCGGCTGCTCGAGCTGTCGTCGAACCCTGCGCTGGCGACCGAGCGGCGCGACGTGCATGCCCTCCTGATGGGTTTGAGCGTGGCCCTGTTGGCGAGCATCGTCGCCGATCTTCCGCCCGCGGAGCGGGCGCGGATGGCGACGCGCGGTATCGGCATCGTCACGGACGCCTGGTCCTCGTCGAGGGTCGAGGATGTACGGGCGCGGTGCGCCGAGCTGCTCGTCCGCATCGACGAGGCGATCACGCGATCCGCGGAGGAAGGGGCTTCATGATCGATCTCTCGCCGGGACAGCCCGCGTACGTGGTGCGCATCGCGCTTCCGCCGCCGCGTGCGGCGCTCGTCGACCAGATCTGGGGTGCTGTCCTCGCTGGCACGGCGTCAGCCCTGGCGGATGGGGTCACACCGGACGGCACGATGGTCGCTCTCGCCGCGCTCGGGCGGGCGCGGTCAGGGGACGT
>JAXLYR010000039.1:0-13274 GCA_046351325.1 Polyangiaceae bacterium
GTCTGGAAAGCCGTTCCGGGACTACGATTGCGCTACGAGGATCTAACGTTCGCTCGCTACGCGGGCGATGGCCAGACCGTGCTCAGCGGGGGGCACAAGCTCGTCCAGAAGGCGGTCGAGTGGGCCCGCGCTCTCGACGCGAACTTCGCGACCGCAGGTGGGCTCGCTGACGCGGTGGTCGTCGTGCGCATCCAGGACCGGGTGACGACGACAGGAGCGCAGGTGCCCAGCGTGGTCATTGGCGTGCTGGTGGACCCGCAGACGCGGGAGATCAAGAGGACGCTCGCGGACTGGCAACTGCTACTCCAGCTCAACAGCGCCACCGCGCCAAAAGCCGCGGGGCTGCCGGGCCAGCGCGCGGAGCTCGACCTGCGGCGGATCGAGCAGGCAGCTCTCGATGCGAGCGCCGCGCAGGCGCTCCCGTTTGACGTTCCCTTTGCAGAGACTCTGCTAGTGCTCTGGCCGGCGGCAGCCGACGCGGGGTCATGAGAGATGGAGAAAGAATCTCCGTCTTCGAATCGGGCCGCGGGGGGGCCGATGCTCAGACATCCTCGGCCTTCGGCCTGCGGAACTCGCCCTGGACCCCCCACGTCCCTTCACGTCTCCAGTCGACTGTTCTCGGTCCCTGAGTTTGCGGGCTGTCGGTCGGTAGCTCCGGGCCGGAACTCGCGAACTGTCGCCCGTTCCGTCCTATCAGCCTCCGAGGCGCTGTGCCTCGCAACGCTGAGGAGGGACCGAGATGACCACCGCCACGAACGCCCCTGCTGCGCGGAGCGCGCTCGCGCCGCTCACGCCACCCCGACCAGCGCGAGCAGTGGATCGCGCATCGCCAGCCCGTCGACTTCGAGGAGGCCGCCCAGCTCGTGCTCGAGGCGCACGTCGAGGACGGCGACCGTGACGACGTCGTCGCCCATGACCTGCGCGCGTGGGCGTTCGGCTCGGCCGACGGGCGCACCATGCAGCTCGCGCCGGTGCCACTGCCCGGTCGGTCGAGCTCGCCACCCATCGCCGTGCGAGGGGTCGCGTTCGCGCAGCTCGCACAGCGCATCGGAGCGCCGTCGGCGTACCTCAAGGGGCTGCCTGCAAAGCTGCAGATGGCCTGCGTCAACTACGGGCTTGCCCCGCGAGAAGCAGAGCGCCCTCTTGCGCCTCGCGGGCAACGAGGTGCGGGCGATCGTCTCGGACCGCTACGCGGCGATCGACGACGCCCTGCTGCTCGACGTGGTCGAGGAGACGCTCGACCGCGCGGGCTACCTCGCCGAGTCGCGCGTCCGCGCTTCGGCCGTCGGCTCGCACACGCTGCTGCGTGTGACGCTGCCCGGCGAGAGCATCGCCGTTCGCAAGGACGACGTGATCGAGTACGGCATCGACGTCGGCAACTCCGAGGTCGGGCTGCGGTCGGTGCAGGTGACGCCGATCACCTACCGCCTCGTCTGCACGAACGGCATGCGCGCCTGGCGCAGCGAGGCCGCGGTGCGCATGCGACACGTCGGCGACCGCAATCGCCTGCACGAGCAGCTCCGCGACGCGATCCCCATCGCGTTCGCGGAGGCGCGGGGTGACCTCGCGCGCTGGCGCAAGGCCACCGAGGTCCTCGTCGACAACGCGCTCGAGGAGATCGAGGCCCTCCGCACGTTCGGCCTCGGCCAGAGCGAGGTGCAGACCATCGGCCGCGAGCTCGTGAGCGCGCAGGGCCTGCTGCCGGCCACCTCGTCGGCCGAGACCGTCGCGCGCGCCCTCGCGGGCTCCACGACGGCCTACGACGTCGCGAACGCGATCACGGCCGTCGCACGCGACCGCAGCGACGACGCGACCCGGCTCTCCGTGGAGGAGGTCGGGCACAGGTACCTCACGCGGCGCGCTGCGTGAGGTACCAAGGAGCGAGGCCAGCGGCCTCGTTCTTTGCGTGTCGTTCCCCTCAGGAGCACGGTTCCGGGGTCATCATCTCGATCGCGAGGCTGTGCTCTGCACCCGGCCTCAAGCCGTAGACGCTTCGTGGGGCCATAGGGAACTCGATGGGATACCCAAGCGGGACGCGATCTGTTTTGGGCGTGGGAACGTCCGTGCAAGCGCTGACTGAGCGTCGGATTAGGAAGCTGGCGGACGACCCGGCTCACACTGACCAAGAACTCGCCGCCGGCTTCGCCAAGGGCTCGACACCGCTCGCCCCGGCCACCTGATACCGTCGCATCGAAATGTTCTAGACGAGGCGTGGCCGCCGACAGCGCACACCTGGGTTCATACGGGGTGATTTCCACGGCCCACCCGAATCTGGTTCGCTCGGCTTACTCTACCGAGTACAGTGCGGCAACGGAGTGGGCCGCGAACATGCCCGACGAACGCCGCACGAGCGAGGGGAAACATGAGGGAACCGAGTGGTGCGCTTTGGCGTTTCGCCCAACTGGGGTGGTGTTCGCGTACGGCGATGCTGCTCATCGTTGGGCTATCTGCCGCCTGGGCGAGCCTCGCTGCGGCGCAGGACGCGGGTGTAGACAGTACCGATCAAGTCTTCCCTGACCCGGACGCCGCGGTCGATACGACGGTGGGGGCTCCACCCGCCGATGCGCCGCCAGTCGAGCCGCCCCCGGCGGAACTGGTTCCTGCTGACGCCGCTGGTTCGAGCGACGAAGCGAGCACGATGACCTCTGAGCCGGCGTCGGGAACAACGCGCGACGCAACGCCTGCGCCGGAGGCCTCGACGGATCCGGATCGCCCCGATGACTCCGAGCAGCCGCTCGTATCCGAAGCGCGCAGTCAGACGTACGTATCGCGATGGTTCTTCCGGGGCCTGTTGGGTGGAGGCTCCCAGCCCGACTCGGGGACCGGGCTTCTTGCTGCGACCGTCGAATTGGGAGCACACCCATTCTTGGGCGCCTTCGGCACCTTCTTCTCGGCTGCTTCCGAAACTGGGGGCGCTCGCCTGTCGACAATCAATATTGGCATCGGTATTCAGCTCGACATCGTGTACCTCATCGCAAGCCGCGTCTGGACGCACCCGGAAGGTGTGGAGCCCCACAACGACAGCGGCTGGTCGTTCAACATTGGCATTCGTCTCTCTCTCTCCACTGGTTTCACCCAGCGAGCGACCCGGATCCCCGAAATTGCTCAATCGTTCATACTGATTCGGCCAGAGTGGCGCTTCTTCGCCGACGTCGAGTGGCGAGTCGCGCGCGATTTGAGCCTCTTGTTCCGGCCGACGCTCGACACGAGCATCGACGTCTCGGACCTTTCGCGGTGGGGAATCTCCGTTGGGCTTAGTCACAACTGGGGCGGCCCGGCCCCTGGTTCACAGACGGAGAATAGAACATGACTCAAGCTCACTGGCTGCTCGCCACGGCCGTGCTTGCGCACGTCTCGAGCGCCGGCTGCAGCACCGCCGTACCGACTGCCGAGCCGCTGCTTCCCTGCGCGCCAACGCTACCCACGGCGTCGCCCGTCGAGCCCCCGCCCGTGTGGGGCTTCGCAGACCTCCACGCCCATCCGGCGATCGAGACGTCCTTCGACCAAACAGGATTGGTTTGGGGCACCGTGCGTACGGGCAACACGCCGAGCGCGACTCTGCTTCCCGCACCCACGCCCTGCCCTGTTGAGACCCATGCCGCTGGCAGTGGCGGCCCGTTGGACCGGACGGCGCACACCATCATCGTGCCGCTCGTCAATCAACCTGCGTTCTATCCGCACGGCCTCATTGCGACGACGAATGATCAGGTTGAGGTGTCGGGGTGGCCGAACGGGCGTGACGTGTTGCACCAGCAGATGCAGATCTCATCAATTCGACGGGCATACGAAGGCGGGCTTCGTATCATGCTGGCCTCGGCAACCGACAGCCAAGCGCTAGGCCATCTCTTGGGTGGCCCGCAGTTCGCCGATGCCTTTCAGCCTCGGCGCGAAGAGGAACGAGACTCCGCATGGCGCCAGCTCGAGCTCATCGAGACCATAGCTCGCGAGCAGAGTTCCTGGATGGCGATTGCCGACTCGCCGGCGCGAGCGCGCGAGATCATCGCTGAGGGACGTTTGGCTCTCGTCATGTCGCTCGAGATGGATGGGCTCCGCCAGCAGGACGTCGACGCGCTCGTCGAGCGCTTTCACGTTGCTCACATCATCCCAGTACACCTCGTCGACAACGACGTGGGTGGCACGGCCGCGTTCAGCGACATCTTCAACGCCGGAAGTGCACTCGAGAGCGCCATGTTCAACCGCGGAACACTGCGGTACATCTCCGTGCTTCACACGAGCTCCTATAGCGAAAGGCTGGGTTGGCCCGTCGGCATCGTGACCCGTGACCCGCCGGTGCTCTTCGATCAGCGTGCGATTCCATTCAGCTGGTACGACCGGCTCGGCTACGACGCGACGTGCTGGTGCACGGCTCCCGTGGACCAGAGCGTGGAGCGACGGCTCGGCCACATGAACGAGTACGGCATCGACGATGACATTGGGAACCGGTTTCTCGCCCACGTGATGGATAGTGGCCTCGTGCTCGACGTTTCCCACATGGGTGAGCGTGCAGTCGAGGAGACGCTGGTGCTCGCGGAAGCGCGCGACTATCCAGTAATTGCATCGCATGGGGGCGTTCAGCTGGATGGGCCGGGCGGTTCCGAACGCGGTCTCACGCTCGATCATGCGCGCAGAATTCACGACCTCGACGGCGTGCTGGGACTCGGCACATCGGGGTCGTACACCGCTGCGCCACTCCTTGTTGCCCGAGGCGGGCCCGTGACGGGCGTCGATGTCGATGGAACCGTGGCACACGGCTGCGTCGCGACCAACGATCCGTCCTGTGGCGTCGCGCTCGAGCCGTCTCCATTTGCCGACCTCACAGCGTCGTTGACGAGTCTCACCGTCGATGTCGTGGGCGGCTTCGGGCACGACGCAAACTACACCGATTTCGTGATCGTGCAGCTCAATGGGGCTCCCGGAATCCCTGGGACCACGGTTCGCAAGCTTCTCTCCTGCGGCACAACCTCCTGCAGCGCGCAGGTGACGATGCCATCGAGCGTTCCCTCGGTCGCCTCGAACCCGCTGTCGTGCGCGCCTGCGACGGCCGAATCCATGAGCTTCACGGTCGGCTCCATCGAGTCGGTCTCCATTGCGCGCGTCCGGACCGTCATGAACGACGACGCTCATCCCACGTGTACGACGGGAGGCGCTTCAGAGCCGTCTTTCATCACTGCGTTCAATGTGACGGTGAATGATGGCGACGTACTCGTCGCTCGGAACGCCGCTGCGCCGCTCACGGAGTGGGGGGCGACCCGCGGATCGCTCCCGCTGTATCAGCGCGACGACCACGTCCGCGCGCCGAACGCAACGACAGACATCGTTCGCATCGCCGTCCGAAGCACGCCGGGCGACCACAACAAACTCGTCGGCGCGGGTACGAGTCGCTACGGGCTCGAAGCGTGTGCGCGGATTCGCGTACGCAACGGCGCTGGGTGCGTACCCCTGGTCGTTGGAGAGCCCAGCGCGGCCGGCTGTGGCGCTGCTTGGACTTCGCTCAATCATCGGGGTGAGTGGCCGGCCGGGACTCGGTTCGACGCGTTTGTTCGCGTGCCAGTCCACGCGCAGCCCTGTCGAGTAGACCTCGCGATCCTCGGCGGCGACGGCAGCATCGCACGATGGAACGTCGACGAGGTCCGGCTCGACCGCATCAGCGACCCCGGCCTCGAGTTCACTTCAACCTACCTCTCGACCCTCCATGCCGTTTTCGACGACGAGGCGGGGCGTATCGCGCTCGGGACCGATCTGAACGGCTTGCAGACGCAGATGCCCATCACCGCGACCTCGCCTCCGGTCGACGGGTACTCTGCCTGGGGATGCGGCGTCGCCCCGGTGGGCGGTTCAGGTCGTGGATCGTACGGGGCTCACGGGTGAGGTCGTCGCGCTATCCAGGAGCGGGCTCGGCACCTACGGACTGCTCGCCGACCTCGTGGAGCTCACCGGGACGCTGGAGGGCGTGTCCAGGCTCGTACCTCGGCCCGCGACTCTCTCATGCTTTCTGCGGAAGCGTTCATCCGCACGTGGGAGCACTCGCGCATCGCCGCCACGCGCGCGGGACCTACAGCGAACCTACGGCGCTTCCGGCTGTGACGACGATGTGCCCGGTGATGCCATGAGAGGCCGGGGCACACTCCAGCGGTCGCTCCTGTTCATCGGCGTGATAGTCGCCGGCTCGGCGGCACGACGCCGGCATCGGCACCAGCTCGCGGGACTCGGGGCGTCCGAACGTTCTGGCAGCGAGATCGACGACGAGGCTCACCTGGGGCACCCATCCTGCCGAGGGCGAGGCGCGGGGCGGACGATAGATGTTACGCGGGGCACGACGGGCGGTCGGTGCCCATTCCGCCCGGTTTCAACGGAAGCCTCGGCACGTACCGTCGTCGCTGGGAGACGCGCCTCTCCGCATCGGTTCAAAGAGGCGGGGCGGACCGGGCGGGCTGGCTCGATCTCGGGGCGGCGTTCCAACCAATGGGCCGATGACGTCGACGAGACGCGGCTGGCACCCGCCCCCGTGTCTGTTGTCATTCGTGCCGCCGGATTCGGGTTCGCAGTAGGCGACGGGCTCGATGGCGTGCTTCGCGGCCCCGACCCGTCGCTGGGACTCATCCACCGCTCCGACTGCGACGGCTACTGGATCGAGTACGGAGTGCGGGCGCTGCTTCCGTGGCAAGGGTCGACGATCAACCCATCGGACTTTGGTGCGTCCCTGCGCGCAGTGGTCACGGACGGCGCAGGCGACGATGCGCTCTGGCTCCCGGTCAACGACACGGCCATTCAGCTCTACGGGGCGGCGCAGTTCCGGTCCGGGGCGGCGCCAGTCATCTCTACGGCGGTGCCGGCGTTCACCTGAGCGTGAGCCTCTGGAACGTCTCTGTTGCCACGTGGCTCGGTTCCCAACGTGGCTTCGTGGGCTCCGTCGGGCTCTCGCTCTTCCTCGGTCAGATGACGATCAACTCGAGGTTGGGCGTCCGCGGCGATCTGGAAGCTACGAGCTTGTGGCCGGCGGGCGAGCTCCTTCCGGGTACGTTTCAGCTCTTCTTTCAGTGGTTGCCCGTGCATTGGGCCGTCGCGGAAGTCTTCGTGGGTGGTGGCGGATTGATAGGCTCGGATAGCGGTGAGCAGCCTGCGGTTTAGATGGGGCCTCGCTGTCACCTTCTACGTACCATGATGCGAGTTCGTGCGTCGCTTTGGCTCGTCCTGAGCCTCACTGGGTGCGCCGCTCCAGGCTATCACTCGTCATGCCCGCGTCGCTTCCATGCGCTCGCGCTGGACGAGGGACGATGTGGCCAGGTGCTTGCGAATTGGGACTTCTTCGACAACTCCTACACCATGTTCCCCGAGGTCAACACGGGCTCGCGGTGCGAGGCCGCGCCGCAGGCGTGCCAGTCCGACAGCCACCCCGACGAATACGCGGGCACCAACAAGAACCCCGTGGACGTCGTGTTCAGCGCGTTCCTCACGTTCGACGCGGCGTCACGATGCACTGACATTTTCGAGCAGAGCGTCGACTACCGCAGCTTCGCCGAACGCGCCCACGCGCGTCGGTGGCCACGACGATCGCGACCTTGCGAGCAGAGTCCGGAGACCCGCCACCCAGGGGTTCGTCCCGACCGGTATCCAGCTCGACGAGCGCCGCGAGGTCACCCGTGCGGTACGCCACGGTCAGCCGCTTCATGGCCTCGGTGCGTCGTGCCCGGTCCGACTCGTCTGTCGCCTTGTCTGGATGCGACGCTTCGGCGAGCTTCTTGAAGAGCGCCTTGGTCAGGTCCTCGCTCGCGCCCGCGGCGCGCGTGCTCGGGACGGTCGCGCCTGGCTGCACGTCGTCGCCCATCTCCGAGAGGGGAAGCTCGGCACCGATCCCCTCGGCGGCACCCGCACCCTCGGCGCCGGGCGCCTCGAGCACTCCGATCTCGACGAGGAGCCGATGCACCTCCGCGATCTTCTTTCGTTGCGTCTTCGATCGCTTGGGATCGCCGAGCATGGTCTCGAAGGCCCGCGAGATCTCGCGAGCGAGCTCGAGCGCCTCGTCGACCAGCGGAGCCGCGCGCGCCAGCTCGGCCCGCGTATCCGCTGCGTGAGCACCGTGGTGGCGTGGTGATCGGCCTCTGGCAGCGTCGAGGGCATGGCCGATCGGAAGACCTGGGTGAAGCGCGTCGCGGCGTGGCGCGCGAGCGGCATGTCGTGCCGCGAGTACGCCGAGCGTGAGGGGCTGGGGCCGTGGCGCACGCTCCGGTACTGGGCGTGGCGCATCGAGCGCGAGCGCCGAGCGAGGAAGACGAAGCTCGTGCGCGTGGTGCGAGAGGCCGAGACGGTCGTCGTCGGCGCGCCCAGCGACGAGCTCGAGCTGCGGATCGTGATCTCCTCCAGCACCGTGCGGCTCGAGCTTGCTCGGAACGACCTCGCCAAGGCGCTCGAAGGTCTCGTGAGCGCGGCGCTCGTGAGCGCCTCGTCCAAGGGCGCGACGTGATCCCCGTCGGCGTCGACATCTACCTCGGCACCGAGCCAGTGGACCTGCGCTGGGGATTCGACCGCTTGTGCGGAGTGATCTCCGAGCGCATCGGTCGTCGACCGCGGAGCGGCGCGATCTTCGTGTTCTTCGGCAAGCGGCGTCACGCGATGAAGGTCTTCTACTTCGATGGCACGGGCCTGTGCATCTTCTACAAGCGCCTGGATGCGGGGACGTTCCGGATGCCCATCTCGCATGACGGCACGAGCCCGACGATCGTGCTGAGCGAGAGGCAGCTCTCGGACCTGTTCGCGGGCATCGAGATCGACGTTTCGACGAAGCACTGATCGCGCGAACGCCTTGTGATCATGGGCGATTCGGACTTTCCGCACTTCGCGCGCGTGCGCGCGCGTGCGCGCGCGTACAGAGTCGGCATGTGGTTCCGACGTACGAAGAGCTGGCGAGTCGGAATCGCGACCTCGACGCTGAGCTACGGCTGCTCGCGGAGCGGAATCGGACGCTCGAGGCGCTGCTGAAGGCCGAGCAGGATCGCGCCACTGTCGAGCGCGAGCAGCGCGAGGCGCTCGCGGAGAAGCACTCGTTCACCGAGCGCGTGCTCGCGGACCTGAAGAAGAACTACGCGCTGCTGCAGCAGGAGCACGAGCTCCTTCGTCGTCGTGTGTTCGAGGCCAAGGCTGAGCGCATCGACTCCAAGCAGCTCGAGCTCGAGCTCGAGAAGACGAAGGCCGAGCTCGACGCGATGCGCGAGCAGATCGAGCACGCAACGGGAACGAAGCTCGACGACGAGACGAACTCTCCGAAGGCGCGAACGCGCAATCGGCTGACGGGGCGACGCAGGCTCGATCCGGCCTCGCTGCCGACGGAAGAGGTCGTCGTCACCGATCCTGAGATGGAGGCGCTGGTTGCTGCGGGTCTGGCCGAGGTCATGGGCTCGGACGACTCGACGCGAATGAAGCGTCGCCGCGGTTGCATGATCTGCGTCGTCACCAAGCTCATCACGTACCGAACGAGGAAGACCGAGGGCTCGAGCGAGACGACGCTCGTCACGGCGGCTGCGCCGGTGGAGATCATCGAGCGCTCGATCGGCACGCCGTCTCTGTACGCGAACATCATCGTCGAGAAGCACGACCGCGCGATGCCGCTGTACCGGCAAGAGGAGCGCTTCGAGCAGGAGGGCGTGCCGCTCGACCGCGGCACGATGTCGCGCTGGATGAACATCTTGGGTGGCACGCTCGGCGCGACGGTGCTGCACGCGATGAAGGAAGAGGCGATGCGCACCGCGCTCTGCCTCTCGACGGACGCGACGCAGATCTTGGTGCGACACACCGAGGAGGCCTCGTCGACGAAGCGACGGCCCTGCAAGAAGGGTCACTACTTCGTGCAGATCGCCGACCGCGACGCGGTGTTCTTCGAGTACGTGGAGCGCGAGACGAGCGCCGCGGTGATGGAGCTGTTCCGCGGCTACGAGGGCTACATCCAGGCGGACGCAAAGAACGTCTACGACATCCTGTTTCGTGAGCCGGACGAACCACCGGATCCGGACATCGAGCCCGACGGAAAAGTCCGCAAGGAAGCGGGCTGCTGGGCGCATGCGCGTCGGTACTTCTTCGAGAGCGCGGCGGTCGCGAAGGAGGCTGTGGCACGCGAAGCCCTCTATCGCATTCGTCGCATCTTCGAGACGGACGCGCGGTTCTGGGAACGAGTCGCGCCGTCGAAGCGGAAGCTGCTGCGCGAGCAGTTCCTGAAACCGGAGATCGACGCCTTCTTCGTCTTCGCGCGAGCGGAGCTCGAGAAGGTGCAGGGCCAGCGAGGCCTCCTCCGCAGTGCGCTCGTGTACGTGACTCGCCAAGAGGACGCGCTGCGTCGGGTTCTGGAGAATCCGCAGTTGAAGCTCGACAACAACGCTTCGGAGCGCGCGCTGCGTAAGGTGGCCATCGGCCGCAAGAACTGGCTGTTCGTGGGCAGTGATGACCACGCACAGACGACGGCGAACCTGTTGTCCATCGTGGCGAGCGCGAAGCTGCACGACCTCGAGCCCGAGGAGTACGTGCGGGATCTTCTTCGCGTGCTGCCGCACTGGCCCCGCGACCGCTACCTCGAGCTCGCGCCGAAGTACTGGCGCGCGACGCGCGAGTGTCTCGACGCACCACAGCTCGAAGCAGAGCTCGGCCCGCTCACGATCCCGCCGCCCCGATCCCTGTGAGCGTCATCGGTACGCGTCCCGCGTACCACGCACGCTCGATCGACGACCAGCGTGAAGAGAACGCGGCGCTCCGCGCCGGCCGCTCGTCACGCAAGGACGGTGGTCGTGCAGCGGATACGATCTCCCTACGGGAGACGATCGGCGGGCTCGGACGTCGCATCTCGCAGGGGGGGACGCTGTCCGACGAAGCTCACGAAGACGGGACGGCCAACTGTCTCGAGTGACCGGGATACCTACGAGTTGGCGACGGGTCGTTCTGCGATCGCGGTTGGGCGGCCCCTGCCGAGCCGGCCGACGCCGCGAACCAGCGCCTCAATTCGGCGCCCTTCACGGGCACAGGCAGACGTCCGGCGAGATCGTCCCGCTGCAACGGCCGACTGCTTTGCGTTCTTGAGAGCTCCCGCGGCCAACCACTTCTGCATGAGCCGCACGAGCCCCTTGTGCGGTGCGGTGCTCGACGAACTTCACCATCTATCCGTGGGCGATGGCGTCCAAGAATCCACGGAAGTCGGCGTCAAGCACCCACTGCACCTTCTTGCTCCTGATCGCGAGCATCCAGCGCATGATGCTGGCTGGGCTCGAGCTGGACCCCGTATGGGAAGCCGATCCGTGGCCATCCGAGCGGGCATGCAAAACGTGCCGACTCTCCCCTGCGACTCGCCCGCGACGCCTCGGCCAGAACGATCTCCCGAACGACGACGACCCTTGGTCCTCTGCACTCTCCACCGTGCCAAGGGCCTCGAAGCCCCCCGCGTCGTCCTCGCCGGCCGCCAGCTCGTGCCCATAAAGTACCCCGGCGGCGGCGACGCTTCCGACCGCACCACCTGGGACGCGAAGGAGCTCGCCGCGCTGTACGTCGGCATGACGAGGGCAAGAGACTGGTGCGGCGTGAACGTGGTGCACGACCAAGTTGTTGCGACGAGGTGAGGACGTGCCCGGCTCGCCGATCACCATGGTGCCAGTCGCGAGAGCCGCCTGTGGATGTGGCCGACGGGCAGGCGAAGTCGCCGGGCCGGGTCACGAATCAGACCGCCTCGTGCGAACAGGTGAGAAGTTCGGAGCCGCCGCGATGAGCTCTGCCTTGCGCTCCTCGGGCACGCGGGCCCATGCCTCCGCGGGCAGCAGCGTCCCGAAGAGGCTGGCATCGAAGGCCTGCTGTCGGCGGCCAACGCGCTGCCACTGGTACGCGTCGTAGGTGCCGTCGAGCACGAGTTGGCGGACCTCGATGTACGGCGGGTCTCCGACGGCACCCCCGTCGAGCCAGGCCCGGGCCTTGCGCTCCCACAGGCTGCCTTTGCGATCGACGCGGCCGATCTGCTGCTCGAGGACGGCGGGGTTCCACTCCGCGTGGAACTGGAGGACCACCCGGCACTGCTCATGGAGGTTGAGGCCCTCGCGGCCGACCTGGCTCTGTGCGATGAGCACCCACGGGGGTGCGCCCTCACGGTTGAACGCCGACTGGAGAAAGCGCCGGGTGTTCCAGTCGGTCCCGCCGTGCAGCAGGCGGGCGAAGGAGCTCACCTGGTTGCCGTCGTCGGCAAGGACGCGCCCCACAGTCTCGATGGGGGCCGAGCCTTCGTGCTCGCGGTCGTCCTGCGCCCCATCGCCGAGCAGTGGCCGGAGCCGCTTGCTGATGAACTCCTTGCCGAACGTGTCGACCCGCGGATTATCGACGGCCATGTCGCTGGACGTGAGGAGTTGCTCGACGACGAAAGTGACGAAGGCATCGCGAAGGTGCTTCTCGAACGCCGGGTCGACTGTGGGGGCGCCGAAGAGCGCGGGGTCTCGCAGCCAGTCAGCGGCACTCCTCCGCGCGTGATCGCGGACTCGCTCCCGAAGCCGCTCGTACTCGGCATGGCTCTCCCGGATCGCGTTGCTTGGATCGGTCGCGCCTCGAAGCTTGCCGCTGAGGTCCCCCTGCATCCGTTCGAGCTGCCTCCGGAGCAGAGACTTATGCGCGCTCAGCGTTCGCGGAACCGGACGACCCGCATCCGCGGCGCGCAGGAGGTGCCGTGCATCGAGGACGTCCCGAAGCAGCTTCAGCGGCTGGAGAAACACGCCGAAGACGAGGACCTTCTCGGGTCCGGAGACGGCGCCGGTCCACTTCTCGATCTCCTCCACGGCCGCGAGGAGTCGCGGGTGCTCCGTCTCCGCGAGGTGCTCCTGAAGCTTGTGGGCCCGCCCGACCCTCGCTCGAGCTTCTCGCAGTCGCCCATACCAGTACGCCGTCCGTCGCACTTTGCGGGCGATCGCTTCGTCCACCTCACCGTCCGCCGGCACGGGTATTGGTGCGTCGTCGTCGATGAGGTCGACGCTGACGTGGCCGGCCGCCAGCTTCGTGTAGGCATCCTGCACGGCGCGCGGCCAGGCGGAGGTCACCGCTCGCGGCAGGCCCCGCATGCTCCGGCTCATGCACTCGGCCGCGAAGAGCGACTCGGCCCATTCGCTGTCGGCGCCCGCGGACCAGGAGACGGCAACCTTCTTGTAGTTCCGGTGAGGGTGTGACGCCGTCGTGCGATCGGGCGCCTCCGCTGCGAACCTCTGCACCTCGGGATCGGAGATGCGACGTCGGCGTGTGACGAAGGGCTCGAGGGTCGCCGAGAACTCTCG
>JAXLYR010000040.1:0-2246 GCA_046351325.1 Polyangiaceae bacterium
TCCGGCTTCGACAACCACGGAGCTGGCCAGGACAAGGCGTTCCCCGATCAGGCTGTGAACGGCTCGGACAGCGAGTTCAAGTTCAACAGCATGGCCAGCGTGTACGCGACGATCGCGCTGCCGACCGCCATCAAGACCACCGACTAACGCTCGGCTGAGGGTGTCCCGCCGTGGGATTCTTCGACTTCCTCAAAAAGAAAGACGACGGCAAGAAGGGCTCGGTTCCGCCTCCTGGTGACAAGAGGGTGGCCGGGCACGCGAAGGTCGTCGCCGATAAACGGGCTCAGACCTACGATCGAATGGAGGCGCTTCAGGCGCTCGCGGAGATCCGCAACGCGGACAGCGCGGCCGCTCTGCTGAAGCGCTTCTCCTTCTCGATCGATCCTTCAATCACCGATCAGGAAGAGAAGGATCTCGCGTTTGAGGGGATCGTCGCAGCGGGTCGCCCCGGCGAGCTGCCGAAGGACGAGAAGGAGCGCGAGAAGACCCTCACAGAGGCTGACGAGCGGCGTGAGAAGGTCGTCGAAGCCACGCGAGCCTACTGCGCGAAAGCAGAGCAGCTCACCTGGCCGATCAAGGTGCTGCGCGCGCTGCTCGACGACGATGACTATCGGGACGAGCTCTTGGGGTTGCTCTCGAGCTACGACACCGAGTACTCGCGGAACGTCGAGCCGAAGATCCAGCTCCTCGTCGCGATCGAAGAGGTGCCTGGCGAGCACAGCCGTGAGGCGGTCGAGGGCTTTCTCGAGGACGTGAACGAGACGGTTCGATTCCACGCGGCGGAGACGACGTTCGCTCACGCGAGCGAGACGAGCATCCCGGCGCTCTGCAAGATGTTGATCGCGGAGGAGAGCGTCCGCGTGAAGAACAAGGTCGCCGAAGGGTTCGTGCGACGCGGTTGGGTGATCACTCCCGATCTGCGCGACGCCGTCGCGAAGTCGTTGATGGACACCGAGGGGTACCGCGTCGACGCGAAGGGCAACGTCTCTCGGTAAGCGACCTCGCTCGTGGCGCTCCCAAGCTCAAGCTGGCGCGCTTCACTGTCTGATCTCGAAGAGGTTGGCGCGCGCCAGATGGAGCTCGGCATCACGGCGTTTTGGGCCGCCCCCTGAGCGGCGCGGTGCGACGCGATTTGGGGGCGGCGCCGCCCGCAGCCGTGGAGCGGCGAGGACGGCGGGTGGGGGCAACTCCTCGTTTGGATCGCTTGGAGACGAGAGAGGGCGCGCTGTGATCAAGAGAGGGCGCGCTGTGATCAAGAGAGGGCGCGCTGTGATCGAGAGGGGCGCTTCTGATCGCTTTGGGGCTTTGTCTCGGTGAGGCGCTTCGCGGATCGGTGGGGGCTTCGATGGTGATCGGAGGGGCGCGCTCGGGGTGAGAAGGGTGAGCCGCGACGGCCAGCTGCAAACGACTTTCAAGCAAGGCAAATTGCCGCATTTTGTGCGATGAGCGGCGATTGACACTCTCCATCGGCCTGACGGAGCATGGGGCCGGTGAGCCTCCGACGATCTCGCGCGATGCGATCTCACGCGTGCGAACGGCGGCCGTCTCCAGCTCTCACGGCGCGTCGCGCTCGTGGGGCGGATGCCGACATCGTCGTGGATCGATCGTCCGTCCTGGACCGCGATCTTCGGAGCTCAGAAGGAACCAGCGTGGCACCCAGAATCGATCTCCGCAGGTCCTCGCGCTTGCGGTCATTGGGCGCAGCGTGCGCGTTCGCGACAGGCCTCGTCGGGATCTCGAGCGCTGCTCGCGCCGCCGACTTCGAGGTCCAAGCGGAGACCGCTGCGCAGGCCTATCAAGTCACGAGCCCGTGGGGAGACATCCTCCTCGATCGGCGAAGGCTCATGCAGACGCTCGGGCTCAGCGTCTACAGCTTGCAAGGCAAATACGAGCCTGGAAAAGCGGACTACAGCGTCACGCTGCGGCTGCGGTTGAACGCCGATTTCGGGCTCAACCAGCGCCACGTGGGCGAGCCGCTCGGATCGGAGACGAGCTTCGACGTCGGGGGGCGACGCTACGTGCCCGGCATGGAAGAGGTGCCGCTCGATCTGATGTACGGGTACGTCGAGGGGCGCAACTTGATGCGCGGCTGGCTCGGGTTTCGGCTCGGTCGGCAGTACGTCACCGACATGCTCGGGTGGTGGTCGTTCGACGGCGGGCTCGTGCGGATCACGACGCCGTTCTTCCTGCAAGCGGAGGTGTACGCCGGGCTCGAGCAGCGCAACGGGCTCGTGCTGTCGACGGGG
>JAXLYR010000041.1:0-2613 GCA_046351325.1 Polyangiaceae bacterium
GTCTTCGACCTCGGCGCCGTCCGATGGTGGGCCCGGCTGTTAGTCCTGCCATTCTGGCCGCCGCCGACTATTCTCCCACGGGTCATGGCTCCCCCGCGTCACCTCACGCTGTTTCACCCGCGGCTCGTTCGCGAACGTGTTGAAGCCCTTCCCACCGGGCTGTTCGACAAGCATCGCGCCACTATTGCGCCCTGGCTTGAGCACCTGAAGAGCGGAGCGCTCGACGACACCAAGGAGGTCAGCCTCCACGCGGGCTTCCTCGAACGCGTCTTCGGTGACGTCCTGGGCTATCGCACCATGGCGAAGGCGAGCGGTGGAGCCTGGGATTTGGTCGCGGAGAAGTCTCTCCTTGGCGGGTCCGCGGACGGCGCGTTGGGCTTCTTCCGACACGGCGAGTCTCGGGTCGTCGCTCCGATCGAACTCAAAGGGGCTGCCCAGTACCTGGATCACGCAAAAGGACGGTCACTCACACCCATCCAGCAGGGCTGGGACTATGCTGTGCGGAACGGCGAGCTCCACCGAATCCCGAGGGCCGCCGACCGATGCTTCTGACCCCCAACCGCCTCAGGGCGGTGGGAGCGTGCCTGGCAGTGCTTCTGAGCACTTGTACTTGCGCTTCCCCACCGCCACACGACGCGGGCGACGATGTCGGCCGCGGCTGGCTGGACTCGGGAGCTCGTGACGCCACGCGTCCGGACGCGACACGCGACGTGGGCCATGACACACCCGAAGATGCTCCGCGCGATGGTGGACCGAACGACCCCGAATGGGTGATGCTCGAAGGACAGCCCGACGGGGTGGAGCTCTTCGTGGCACGTCATCCCGAGCGCGTGGTGTCGGTGGAGTGGGACAGCTGCGGCGAAGGGTGTCTGAGCGGGCGCTCGACCGTGCAGTGCGCCTGGATCGCCGGCTACGTCGACGAGACACGGCGCGTTGCGTGGGTGCAGATGCCTCTGGAGCTCCAGGTCGCGGCCCTGATCGACATCGAGACCGGACGCGCCATCGCAGCTTGGAAGCTCTGGGACGTCGAGGAACCGACCGGCCAGCTCGGAGCGCCCGCCTACGGCGGAGACCGAGTGGCCATCTCGGCGTATGCCAATCGGCCTTCTGGCCTCACCCAGCTCTCTGCGTGGACCGCGCCGGTCGGCGAGACGGCAACCGTGGTGGCACCGGTCTACCAATTCGATGTCATGTCGTCACTCACGATTGTGGAGAATCACGTGAGCGCGACGCATCGCGCTTGGACGTACAGCCCCACTGCGACGCTAGCTCTCATGGACGAGACGGGTGAACGGGCCTTCTTCCCGCCGCGAGGGACCGACGGAACGATCGTTCACACAGACCTCATCGGCGATCGCGTCTTTTACGAACTGTGGACGGACCACGCACGAGTTTGGACCGGAACGGTCGCAGAACCTCCAAGTGTGCTTATCGACGCCAGCCCGGGTGAAGTGAGACGCTTCGCGACCGACGGCAACAACCTCGTGTGGCTTCAAGGCTACGATTACGACTTCGCCACGCGGACGTTTGCTCGTCTCGAGCTTTGGACATCACCCTACGCGACGCGTGTCGAGGATGTCGTGCCGACGCGAGTGAGCGACTTCCCAGGTCTGTATCGACCCGCGTACGGCGCACACTGGCTCGCAGCCGTCTACGTCGATCGGGTCATGGCCGTGTGGGACACCCGAGACGGTTCGCGCCGTGAATGGGATCCCCCGGACGACGGGAATGTCGTCGACGTTCCGCTGTATGCGACCGACGAGGAGATCCTCGTCATCGCCACCACCGGCATCTTTCGCATCGATCCAAACGTCCTGCCGATCGTAGAGCCGTGACGAGTGCACAAGCAGGCTTCGACGGGGCGCGACCGCTGCGCGAAGTCGGGATGCCTCCGCGGGACGGCGCGATGCCATCGGACGCATCCGCTTCGCGGCACGTGCTCGTCGTCGCCTCCGCGCTGCTCGGCACCGCGACCGCGATCTCGTTCCTCGCAGAGGGCTTCAGCACCGGCGGCACGCGCGTCTACGTGGACCTCGGCCCGGGCTCGCTCCAGCTCCGGGGGAGCTTCTGATGCGTCGCACGCCCAGCCTCGTCGTCGGCGTGTGCCTCGTGGCCCTCGGCCTCTCGGCGTGCGGCTACGGCTTCGACTCCGTGTGCCGCGAGGGCGAGGTCTGCGACCCGATCGAGGTCGATCCGCCCGTCACCACAGAGCCGAACGTGGGCCAGGGTCCCACGTGCAGCCTGCTCTCGGCGCAGTGCGGCGCGCTGGAGCTCCACCAGGCCTGCTCGTTCCGCATCACGGGCAACAGCGTGGATGCTCCGCCCGAGTGCCGCTCGAGCTCCGGCTCGTCCTCCGACGGTCAGCTCTGCATGGACGCGAGCTTCTGCTCGCTCGGCCTCACGTGCTACCGCCCGAGCGCGGACGTGGACGGACGTTGCGTGGATCTCTGCCAGACCGTCGCGGACTGCCAGGGGACCTCGCGCACCTGCGATCGCAGCGCCCCGATCACGACGCTGGGTGGTGTGCCGATCTACCGCTGCCTCGACACGTCCCCTTGAGCGCAGCAGCGGATTCCGGTCGGCATCCGGGCAGTCCGCGAAGCCCGCGTTCAG
>JAXLYR010000042.1:0-4631 GCA_046351325.1 Polyangiaceae bacterium
GCGACGCCTGGCGTTACCGGTGGAGGCTGAAACAACTGGGTTGCCTGCTCGGCTGACTGCCAGTCCGGCATGCCACTTCGCCACACGAGGGTGGACCGCACGACATGACCGGCTAGGACCATACGACGAAGCGCAGCGTCGTCGAGCGGGCCGGACCGCTCACCGTCGAGCACGACGTACCAGTCCATCGAGTCCCCTCCTCGAACGCACGCCCTGCCGCTTGTGACGGCGTAGGTAGCAGATCGTACCGCGAAGCATCCTTAGCGTGAATCTTGGATGCGGACGGTGCTGCAAGTCAGGGTGATGGAGCGCGAGATCACGACTGGTTCCAGACCGCCTCGGGATGTCGACGGTGAATCGGTACCAGGGGTTAGAGGTAGGCCCCGAGCGGCACAATCCTCGACCCCGCAAGGCTTTTTCTCAACACATCCATCCCGTGGAGCCAGGGCAGGAGTTGGTTCCAACTCGGAACGGTTGGGGACACCAAGCCGGAATAGTTCGCCTTCGCGCCTGCCACGCGACGAGGGATCGTGAACGGCGGGAGCCCCAGGCTCTCTCGCGCGGCGTCGCGCAGGAGCTCCGCGATGGTCGATCCACCCGTCGAGCGGGCTTGCGACGCTTCACGTGATTCCCCTCCTACGCCTTCCTGACGTCGCTAGCCTTCCCTCAGCGAAGTCGGGATCGGCAGCCTGGCGGACCACCGTCAAGGATGTTGTACGGGCGCTCAGTCGACCGACCCACATGCGCTTGACTGCGTATGCGCTGTAGCGCATTCTACGGTCATGCCCTGGGAGGTTCTGTTCACCGACGAATTCGCGGAGTGGTGGGACGCCCTCACGGCCGACCAGCAAGACGCGCTCGTGGGCCGCGTGCAGCTCCTCGAAGAGCACGGCCCGAACCTGGGGCGGCCGTCCGTGGACACGATCATCGGCTCGAACCTGCCGAACCTGAAAGAACTGCGCGCGAGCGAAGGCGGGGCCCTGCGCGTGCTCTTCATCTTCGATCCGATCCGGCAGGCGGTGCTCCTCATCGGGGGCAACAAGTCGGGCCAGTGGAACGAGTGGTACCGCGACGCGATCCCGCGCGCGGAAGCGATCTACGCGCAGTATCTCGCCGAGCTGCGCGAGGAGGGTTCGATCCCATGAAGGCACGGAACTTCAAGGACCTGAGCGGCCCGGTGCTCGCCGATCCGAAGCGCCGGGCCAACGTCGAGCGCATTCGCAAGGCGGCGCTCCGTGAGCATGCGCGCTTCGAGCTCGCCGAGCTGCGGAAGCAGCGCGGCCGCACACAGGTGCAGCTCGCCGAAGCGCTCGGCGTCGAGCAGACCAGCGTCTCCCGCGCCGAGCGCAGCGCGGACCCGCAGCTCTCGACGCTGCGCGAGTACATCGAGGCGCTCGGAGGTCACCTCGAGCTCGCGGCCGTCTTCGACGATGGGGAGCGAGTGGTGCTCGAGGTCTGACGCATGGACCTACTTCGGCGATCTTCGCCGGCAGTCCGTCTGGGGCGAGATTCCGCAGGTTGGCGCAGTTACAGGAGACAGGAGATGAGAAAGCGACTCAAGAGAAAGCGGCGGTCCTGCCCACTCTGCAAGCCCCACAAGACGGGCGGTGAGATCCGGTGGTCGGCAAAGGACGCAGCCCGGCTGAGCGCCGACGAGCGAGAGGTTCGAGTGGCGACCCAGCGACCTCGGCGGCCCTAGCTGGTCGGACGCCACGTGACACGTGCCGGCGATGGTGCGATCCCCGTACTCGTCCAGGCGCTCGACGACCCCAACCCGCCGGTGCGGCGCACCGCCGTGGGCGCTCTCGAACACCTGCGCGAGCTCGGCACCGGCGCGCTCGTCGACCAGGCTAAGGCTGCAAGAGCGCGCTGACGATCGAGGCGGCGGCTTGCGTCGAGTCGCGAGCCCATCATTGCTCGTACGGGCTCTTGCACGAGCGCCAAGACGCTCTGATCTTGTCCCGATTTCGTTGACACCATGATTATGCGTGAAAGTTCGGGTTCGCCTCCGGTGGATCGCCCGGATGATCGCGACTCCCCTGCGGCCGCGACCGCTTCACACGCTCGTTGCGGGGGGATACCGAGGTAGCGGCCCCTCTCCGCGGAAGCGCTCTGGAGCCATTTGGCGAGGTCGGTTTCCCCGCGTTGCCTGGAGATCGTCGAGGATCGCGGGTCGAGAAGGGGCCGCGCCAGCGACGAGCCCGCACTTCAAACTCCAGCGGACTCACGTAGCCGAGGAACGAATGCCGGCGGCAAACGTTGTAGAAGCCGTCGATGTAACCCCCGATCGACGCGATCGCGGCCTCCCGTGTCGCGTAGTGCTCGTGGTCGACGAGCTCGGCCCGCAGCGTCGCGAGGTACGTGACGTCCGCCGCCCAGACTTGATTCGGTTTCGCCGGTGCAAACCGCCGCTTCAGCCAGTTTGGTGCGATCGGGAACGCGTACCGCGAGTCGGTCGTCCGCCGGAAGCGGCGCTTCTGCCGAGCGACGAGCTGTCGCTCGCGCATGATGCGCGCGACGCGCTTGCGTCCGTGGCGCCGTCCCTGCTCGCGCAGGTCGCGATGCACACGTGGGCTGCCGTAGGTGCAGCGGCTCGCACGATGCGATGCGGTGATCGCGACGGCGAGCTGGGCATCCGCCGTCGCCCGCTCGCTGGGACCGCGACGTCGCCACGCGTAGAAGCCGGCGGCGGTCACCTGCAAGACCCGGCAGAGCATGCGTATCGGGAAGTGATCCTTTTCCGCAGCGATGAAGTGAAACCTCATCGGCTTTCCCTCGCGAAGAAGGTTGCCGCCTTCCTAAGAAACTCCGATTCCAGCGGGCTCTCCTTCGATGAGGTCGAATCCCAGCGAGCGCGCTCGCTTCCGGAGGTTGGCGAGGACCCGCTCCCGGTAGCTCGCCTCGTAGTAGTCGGCACCGGGATCGACGTACGCCGCACCGAAGCGAGCGAAGTCTGCGAACGAAGGGAACGCCCTTTGAGGTACGAGTTGGCGCTCGCGGTTCGAGCCTTGCGCCGGGCCGCCGCGACCCGGTTAAGTCGCCCGCAAGGCTGCGGTCCGCCACCGCCTTCGCGGCTGACACGCGTGCATCGCCCCATCCCCATCGAAGATCGCGTCCGAGGTCGGCGAGCTGCTCGAAGCGCGTGACGTGCTGCTTCGCTTCGTAGGGCCGCATCTGCCTGACACGAGCGCGGATCTCGGAAAGCACGGCGGCGAGTGAGGCAAAGAACGCGTCCTCGTCGTAGCCCACGTCCATCGCGAACGCCGTGCCTGCTTCGATGTAGCCGATCATCAGGTCGAGCTCACCCGCGGCGTCGCCCGTCGCGCCGACGTAGTCACGGATTGCCTGCCGTCCCTCTCTCAGGCGGACGCCCCGCTTGCTGAAGGGGTCGGGAAAGAGCGCGTCGCTCACGGCCTTCCGAGCCCGGTCCAGACTCGCAGCGCGATCGACGAAACGAGCATGAAGGAACTCGCGGTTCCGTGCGTCAAGTTGGTAGAGCTCGTGCACGAGGCCGAGCAACTGCGGTGCATCGGCGCCTTCGAGCGCCGCTTTCACCATCGACCACGTCGGGCGCTTGGACACACGCGAGGACCTCCGGCGGGGTTCGAGCGAGATCGAACTATCGACCGCACCCAACGCCGCGTCGAGGTGGATAGCGACCGACGCGTTGCGGGTCACCAGCGGGAGCGTGACCGCGCCGGCCGCGTCGAGGACTGCCTTCTCGCCGCGTCGATCGTACACCCTTCACCCGGGGCGCCGGTCGCGCCGCCGATCTCACAAGCTGTGACCTGGACATGAATGATGGGCGGAGGTTCCGCTCTTCCGAGACCGCTAGATCGGCCGCCCTCGGTCTCAACGAGCGCCACCTCGAACGGGACCTCGGCCGCGGTACGAATTTCTTTGCGACCGGGGATGCCAAGGATTGCCCACCTTCGTAGCTGCCACGCCGCGAGGGATCGCGAACGGCGGGCGCCCCAGGCTCATTCGCCCCGGTTGACGCACACGCCGTCGTGGCGGGCGCTGGAGGTGACGGTGCCGACCAGCCCGTCGTCGGCGCGGGCGTCGAGCGTTGCTTCGTTCAGGATCTACGTGAGCCGGCGAGCGAGCTCGGCATTCTGCTCGGCCCAGGTTGCATACCACCCTCCGAGACCGAGCCGCTCGATCACGCGCCGCAGGACGTCAGGCTGGATCTGGTTGATGCGTGAGCCCTCGACGTCGCGGATGCGGTACTGCGCGACGTGCAGCTCACGCGCCAGGTCCTCGAGCGAGAGGCCCTCGGCCTCACGAGCCTGCTGGACCTGCGCGGCGACCGGCCCGAACGCGATCGAGTCGTGAAGGTCGATGCCGTGCTGACCTGCCTTGTCGAGCAGCTCGTCTCCGAGGAGACGCCGGACGCCTTCGGCGATGGCCTCGACCTGGTCCTGGGTCAGCGGGTCGGTGCGCTTCACGTTGTCCGACACTTTGATCTCTCCGAGCCCGCGAGACGCAGGCGAACCGTCGTCGCGGTCACGCTCCCTCGATGTGCTGAGCAACCTCAGCGCCTCATCCGGGGAGGTTCCGGTACACCTCGCGGCGGTGCGCGACGCGCACGACGAATACGACCAGCCGCTGTGCTTCAACGCGGTACAGGA